>NZ_LMKM01000001.1 GCF_001421515.1 Pedobacter sp. Leaf216
TTCGAAATATCATGTTGCTTCGAAATATCATGTTGCGTGGCGAGTAGGCGGTGCTACTCCAGAAAGGAGGTATTCCAGCCGCACCTTCCGGTACGGCTACCTTGTTACGACTTAGCCCCAGTTATCGGTTTTACCCTAGGACGCTCCTTGCGGTTACATACTTTAGGTACCCCCAACTTCCATGGCTTGACGGGCGGTGTGTACAAGGCCCGGGAACGTATTCACCGCGTCATTGCTGATACGCGATTACTAGCGAATCCAACTTCATGGGGTCGAGTTGCAGACCCCAATCCGAACTGTGAACGGCTTTGTGAGATTCGCATACCGTTGCCGGCTAGCTGCCCTCTGTACCGTCCATTGTAGCACGTGTGTAGCCCCGGACGTAAGGGCCATGATGACTTGACGTCGTCCCCTCCTTCCTCTCTGTTTGCACAGGCAGTCTGTTTAGAGTCCCCACCTTAACGTGCTGGCAACTAAACATAGGGGTTGCGCTCGTTGCGGGACTTAACCCAACACCTCACGGCACGAGCTGACGACAGCCATGCAGCACCTAGTTTCGTGTGATTGCTCACTCATTTATCTCTAAATGATTCACTAACTTTCAAGCCCGGGTAAGGTTCCTCGCGTATCATCGAATTAAACCACATGCTCCTCCGCTTGTGCGGGCCCCCGTCAATTCCTTTGAGTTTCACTCTTGCGAGCGTACTCCCCAGGTGGAACACTTAACGCTTTCGCTTAGCCGCTGACTGTGTACCGCCAACAGCGAGTGTTCATCGTTTAGGGCGTGGACTACCAGGGTATCTAATCCTGTTTGATCCCCACGCTTTCGTGCCTCAGCGTCAATAAGACCATAGTAAGCTGCCTTCGCAATCGGTGTTCTGAGACATATCTATGCATTTCACCGCTACTTGTCTCATTCCGCCTACCTCTAGTCCATTCAAGCCCATCAGTATCAAGGGCACTGCGATAGTTGAGCTACCGTCTTTCACCCCTGACTTAACAGGCCGCCTACGCACCCTTTAAACCCAATAAATCCGGATAACGCTTGGATCCTCCGTATTACCGCGGCTGCTGGCACGGAGTTAGCCGATCCTTATTCTTCCGGTACATTCAGCTTCCTACACGTAGAAAGGTTTATTCCCGGATAAAAGCAGTTTACAACCCATAGGGCAGTCTTCCTGCACGCGGCATGGCTGGTTCAGAGTTGCCTCCATTGACCAATATTCCTTACTGCTGCCTCCCGTAGGAGTCTGGTCCGTGTCTCAGTACCAGTGTGGGGGGCCATCCTCTCAGATCCCCTAGTCATCGTCGCCTTGGTGGGCCGTTACCCCGCCAACTAGCTAATGACACGCATGCCCATCTCAATCCCATAAATGTTTGATCATTGGATAATGCCATCCTGTGATTTTATGCGGTATTAATCCGGATTTCTCCGGGCTATCCCCCAGATTAAGGTAGGTTGCATACGCGTTACGCACCCGTGCGCCACTTTCAAATCCAGCAAGCTGGAYAATCTCGTTCGACTTGCATGTATTAGGCCTGCCGCTAGCGTTCATCCTGAGCCAGGATCAAACTCTCCATTGTAAAATGTKTTGTAAGATGCTGACCAGTTTTAACTATTGTTAAAAATAGTCTTCTTTTTTGTTATGTTGTCTGTTAGACACCACCTTTAAAATAAAGCTACGTAATCATGTACTTTGATCGGTACTCCATTACCTCGCTACGCTACATTGACATCTCTTTTAAGAACTTGCTATGTTGTCTGTTAGACACCACCTTTAAAATAAAGCTACGTAATCATGTACTTTGATCGGTACTCCATTACCTCGCTACGCTACATTGACATCTCTTTTAAGAACTTGTTGACCYGGTAACCTCACGGCCGGCCATTTTATATATCTTCGGTTTCAGTTTGGAAAAGTCTTSTTYGTCTTCCCCGTGTTTCATCCGTTTCAATCTTTTTTCTGTTYGCTTTCCGCAACATCCGCTGCTCAGCTTTTTGCCCTTCCTTTCGGTTGGGAGTGCAAAGGTAAGGATCTTTTTCAAACTTCCAAATAAAATAAATTTTATTTCGCAACATCCGCTGCTCAGCTTTTTGCCCTTCCTTTCGGTTGGGAGTGCAAAGGTAAGGATCTTTTTCAAACTTCCAAATAAAATAAATTTTATTTTTAAGGTCTTCTTTTTCCTTTCCCTTATTTCAATAGGCTGATTTTATTCAGCTTTCCGTCCTTCCGGAGCGGGCTGCAAAGGTAGCAATCTTTTCCTCACCTGCAACATTTATTTTAAAATAAATCCTGCCCTATCATCACCCTMTGCCATCCTTTTCTAATAAACCCTCTACCAAATCGCTGGCCACGGTTAAATCTTTTAAACCTTGTGTTTCCGCAACATCCGCTGCTCAGCTTTTTGCCCTTCCTTTCGGTTGGGAGTGCAAAGGTAAGGATCTTTTTCAAACTTCCAAATAAAATAAATTTTATTTTTTTGATTCTCATTTTTCCTTTTCCCTTATTTCAATAGGCTGATCTTATTCAGCTTTCCGTCCTTCCGGAGCGGGCTGCAAAGGTAGCAATCTTTTCCTCACCTGCAACATTTATTTTAAAATAAATCCTGCCCTATCATCACCCTCTGCCATCCTTTCATTCAAAACCCTTCCTCCGAAGCGGGATGCAAAAGTAGGGAATTTCAGCTTATCCGCAAAGAAAATATCACTATAAACGCACAGTTTAATGTAAGTGTATGGTTTTCAGAAAGAAAAATTTAATGGAGTGAGCAAACTTTTTGGAAGTTAACGTGTTTATAGGGGCTTTTTAATGAGATTTGCACGGTTTCATCTGCGCTCGACTGTTTGAAAATCAGAAAGACCCTGCTAGCTAAACCCGGCAGCAGCGGCAGCGCCCGGCTTTTCGCCGAGACTGAAACGTATTGAGGGGAAAACTTTTAGTAACACTATGATGTTATTGTATACTTATCTGTTGTAAGTGCTCAAACAATTTTCTAAGTTTGATTTATGCGTTCGATTATCTGTTTGATAGTACCCATCTTTTTACTTGCTTCATCTTGCCGTAAAGGAGAACGCATCACTACTGATGCAAATGCAAGGTTAAGTATAGCAAATACAGAATTATTATTCGACACTATTTTTACTGCTACAGGCTCTACAACAAAGCGGCTAAATATTATTAATAATAACAGCAATGCGGTTAAAGTTTCTGAAATTAGATTGGCCGGCGGAGTTGCTTCTGCGTTTAGTTTGAACATTAATGGTGAAAGTACGCTTACCAAAAACGAAATACTTATAAATGGGCGCGATTCCATAAACTTGTTTGTTAAGGTAACAATTAACCCGACTGCACAAAACCTTGCTTTTTTAGTTCAGGATTCCATTATATTCATTACGAACGGGAATAGGCAGGTGGTTCAGCTTTTGGCTTATGGCCAAAATGCCATATTCATTACAGAATCAACAATCAATTCCAATACAACCTGGGTAAAATCGCTGCCCTATATAGTTAATGGCGCACTAACTGTAAAAAATGGGGCTTCGCTGAACATTCAACCGGGTGTTAAAGTTTATTTTCATAAAGATGCCAATTTAAATATTGAAGGTAACCTTAATGTAAATGGAACGGTTACAGAGCCAGTTGTATTTTGTAGCGATCGGTTGGAAAAAATGTACAATGATGAGCCCGGACAGTGGAAAGGTATTTTTATAAAAAGAACCGGAAATGGAATGATCAAAAATGCACTCATCAAAAATGCATCTGTGGGCATAACTTCCGATTCGTTATCATCGAATGCCAATCCTAAATTAATTTTGAGCAACAGCATTATTAGAAACATGCAGGTGGCGGCCTATATTGGTTACCATTCAGAACTCCTTGCTTTTAATAACCTGATGTACAATTGCGGCAATTATTTAATTTATGCCGTAGGTGGAGGAAACTATAACTTAAAACATAATACTTTTGCTGCTTATAATTTGGATTTTCCCAGGAAAACGGCAGCACTGAGCTTTTCGGACTATTTATCGCCAACGGCGTATAACAAACTGCAATTAGAGATCAGAAATAACATTATTTGGGGCAGCTTAAACAACGAGTTGGATCTTCAAAACAAAAAAGCTACACCTGTACAGCTTAATCTGTCTAACAACTTAATCAGAACCACCAGCACTAGCTATACCAATAATGGAAATATTTTAAATACAGATCCACTCTTTATCGATAGTGAATCTGGAAATTTTGAGTTATCAGCGAATAGCGTTGCGAGAAAAAAAGGTGCCGATTTAAGTACTGATCCATACTTTGCAAGTTTTTTAAGCAAGGACATTAAAAATTATAATAGATTTTCTCCCTCAACGTTAGGGAGTTACGAAAAATAATAAACTATTTCCCCTTTCATAAAAACAAAAGGGAAAGAATTCTCGTTTATATATTTGAGAGCGTTAATTTAGATGGTAAGGGTCGATATTTCTAAAGAATATCGGCCCTTTACTTTTGCCAGCATTTTTTGAAATTAGGTTAACAATGCTTTCACATCTTATAAAAAAATCATAAAACAAAAAGCAGCTACAAATTAATGCAGCTGCTTTTTGGCTTATCCTAAGCTAGATTAGAAACTAATCTTATTTATAAAGCGGGAATGCGCTTACTAGTTTTATTACTTCAGCTTTCACTGCGTTCAGGTTAGCTGCATCTTCAGGATTGGTCAAAACTCTGTCAATGAGCTCCACAATCTGCTCCATTTCGCTTTCTTTTAAACCACGGGTGGTAATTGCTGCAGTACCTACACGGATACCAGAGGTTACAAATGGCGATTTATCATCAAAGGGAACCATATTTTTATTTACAGTAATCTCTGCTTTCTCCAAAGCATTTTCAGCCACTTTACCAGTGATGTTTTTATTACGGAGATCAATCAGCATCAAATGGTTATCTGTACCACCAGAAATAATGCCGTAACCTTTGGCTACAAATGCCTTAGCCATGGCTTGTGCATTGGCAGCAACCTGCTTAATGTAAGTGCCATACTCTTCACTTAAAGCTTCGCCAAAAGCAATTGCTTTAGCAGCAATAATATGCTCTAACGGGCCGCCTTGTGTACCAGGGAAAACTGCCATATCGAGCAAGTTACTCATTAAACGGATTTCACCTTTAGGTGTTTTCAATCCCCATGGATTTTCAAAATCCTGTCCCATCATAATCATACCGCCACGTGGGCCACGCAAAGTTTTGTGGGTTGTAGTAGTTACAATGTGACAGTGTGGAAGTGGGTTGGCCAACAGTCCTTTCGCGATCAATCCTGCCGGGTGAGAAATATCAGCCAAAACCAGAGCACCTATTTTATCGGCCACCGAACGGATAAAAGCATAATCCCACTCACGTGAATAAGCAGAAGCGCCACAAATAATTAATTTAGGTTTTTCTGCTAAAGCTACTTCCTCCAGTTTTTTATAATCGATTAGTCCGGTTTCTTTTTCAACACCATAAAATAATGGCTGGTACAATTTTCCCGAAAAGTTAACCGGCGAACCATGTGTTAAGTGACCACCGTGTGAAAGATCGAAACCTAATATTTTATCGCCAGGCTGTAAAACAGCGAGCATTACAGCTGCATTGGCCTGTGCGCCAGAGTGTGGCTGAACATTTACCCACGCTGCACCGAACAATTGTTTTGCCCTATCGATAGCAATTTGCTCCACAACATCCACTACCTGGCAACCGCCATAATAACGTTTTCCCGGTAAGCCCTCAGCATATTTGTTGGTCAATACCGATCCGGCAGCTTCCATTACCTGCTTGCTTACAAAGTTTTCTGATGCAATAAGCTCTAAACCATGCTCTTGGCGGTTTAACTCCTTATCAATAAGTTCAAAAATTTGGTTGTCGCGTGTCATCATTATATTAGGTTTGTATTTTTTTGGCAAAAGTAAGAAATTCAAATCTAATTTTGGCCGTATTAGCTTAATGCTTTCACATTAAAGTTGTTAAAGCCGCTCCCAATGGTTATCTCTACGATTTGTTGCTGCAACATTTCTAAAATAGCCAGGAAATTGTATACAAAATGAACCTTATTTTCAGAATTCTTAAGCACAAGAGCAAAATCGATCTGTTTGTTAATATCGAGCAGGTTGGCAATAAAGTGCTTTTGTTGTTCAATGGTATAAGGGTATTGCACAACCGTATGCTTCACCTCCTCGCTCCGCAATTCATATTTTTGCATCGTACGGTGATAAACGGTAAGCAGTTTATACAGATCCAGTGATAAAAGTTCATCCTGATGTGTAGACGAAGCCGCAGCCAAGGTAAGATCGTAGGCAATATTTCCCCTATGATCCTGCTTTAAACGCTCTTGCTCCAAAACCTTCATCTCTTCAGCAGCAGATTTAAATTGTTTATAAGCAATCAATCTCGCAATCAGGTCCTGTTCCGAATTAATTTCATTCCCCTCCTCATCGACCGAGATTCTGGGCAACAACATTTTAGATTTAATCCGCATCAGGGTGGCAGCTACCAGGATAAATTCACTCGCTACCTCCACATTTAAAGCCAGGAGCTGATGGATATAGGCTAAAAAGTCGTTGGTTATTTTTGCAATTTCTACATCCTGGATATTAAGTTCATCCCGCTCAATAAAGAACAACAACAAATCGAAGGGACCTTCGAATACCGGAAGTTTTATTTCAAAATTCTCTGCCTGCATCTGGATAAACAAACATAACAAAAATTTTCAGGTCCTAACAACCCAAACCCAATTATAAGGCCTTGTTTAAACAGCACCTGCAACTTTAAAAGCCTGTCGCTAAGCCCTCACCGCCAACCGCTTAACCCTCAAGAATAAACCACGATTTTTCGTTTCGATATTAAAACAAATTTACCTTACTTTGTATCTTGTTTTTTACCACAAATTTCGAATGCAAGTAAAAGCTGGCCCCCTATTATCTAAAATCAACTATCCCGCTGATTTAAAGCAATATAGTGAATCTGACTTAGAACAAATAAGCCAGGAATTACGACAGTATATTATTGACGTTGTAAGTGTTAATGGTGGGCATTTTGCATCCAGCTTAGGCGTTGTAGAATTAACCGTAGCCTTACATTATGCACTCAACACCCCCTACGATAAATTGGTTTGGGATGTGGGGCACCAGGCATACGGACATAAAATCTTAACCGGCCGCAGAGATTTATTTCATACCAACCGCGTATATAAAGGCATTAGCGGTTTCCCTAAAATTACCGAAAGTGAGTACGATACCTTTGGTGTTGGCCACTCCTCTACCTCAATTTCAGCAGCTTTAGGCATGGCGGTAGCTTCGCAGTTAAAAGGCGAAAGCGACAGGCAACATGTTGCCATTATTGGTGATGGTGCAATGACGGCAGGTTTGGCTTTTGAAGGGTTAAACCATGCCGGAATCGAAAACAGCAACGTGCTGGTGATTCTGAATGATAATTGCATGTCCATCGATCCGAATGTAGGTGCACTTAAAGAATATTTAACCAGCATTACCATCTCCAAATCGTACAACCGTTTCCGCGATGATATTTCCCATGTATTGGCCGGCCTTTCTAAACTCGGACCAAATGCCCATAAATACGTTAAAAAAATAGAGAAAAGCATCAAAGGGACCTTGCTGAAACAAAGCAATTTATTCGAAGCCTTGAACTTTAGGTATTTTGGCCCTGTTGATGGGCACGATGTAAAACGTTTGGCGCAAACCATAAAAGATTTATCTGCTATACCCGGCCCAAAACTTTTACATTGTATCACCGTAAAAGGAAAAGGTTTTGCGCTGGCAGAAAAAGATCAAACCGTTTGGCACTCACCAGGGCTGTTTGATAAGATCACAGGCGAAATCAAAAAAAGTATTCCCGATAAACCGCAACCACCAAAATACCAGGATGTTTTTGGGCATACCATGGTAGAACTGGCAGAAGCAAATGCTAAAATTGTAGGAATTACACCAGCAATGCCATCAGGATCGTCATTAAACATCATGATGAAAGCAATGCCAAAACGTGCATTTGATGTCGGCATTGCAGAACAGCATGCAGTAACCTTTTCTGCGGGTTTGGCTACTCAGGGTTTAGTACCTTTCTGTAACATCTATTCCAGTTTTATGCAAAGGGCCTACGATCAGGTGATCCACGATGTGGCCATTCAAAAACTAAATGTCGTATTTTGTTTGGATAGGGCAGGGTTGGCTGGTGCCGATGGAGCAACACACCATGGTGCCTATGATATTGCCTACATGCGTTGTATCCCGAACCTGGTAATCTCCTCTCCAATGAACGAGGAAGAATTGCGTAACCTGATGTTTACCGCTCAGCAAGAAAACATTGGGCCTTTTGTAATTCGTTACCCACGAGGTAATGGTGTGATGCCCGATTGGAAAAGACCTTTCAAAGCGTTGGAAATTGGCAAAGGCCGTAAAATATGTGATGGAGAAGATGTAGCATTGCTAACCATCGGTCATGTTGGTAATTTTGCTGTAGAAGCACGTGCAGAATTAAATAGCGAAGGCTTTCATCCGGCACATTACGATCTGCGTTTTGTAAAACCCTTAGATGAAGCTTTATTGCACGAAGTATTTGCGAAATACAAAAATGTAATCACCGTAGAAGATGGCTCGTTGCCAGGCGGAGTAGGTTCTGCAGTACTCGAGTTTATGGCCGATCATGGTTACAACGCCAACGTTATCCGCTTGGGTATTCCAGATCAGTTTATTGAGCATGGCGAACAGGCCGAGCTTTGGGCAGAATGTGGTTACGATAAAAATGCAATTGTAGAAGCAGTAAGAAAAGTGGCTGTAAAAAGAACAACAGATAGTATGGCGGGTTAAGGTGTGATCTTAATTCATTTTACATCATTCCTGCACAGGTAAACATCTAAATGTGATATGTGTTCTGAAATAAGCGTTACTTAAATAATGCTTATAATGAGCCTATAGGGAAACATGAACTTCCTTTGCCTCAATTATCAGAATTCAGAAATAAATCCCCTCAAAGCACGTCATTTCGAGCAAAATGAACGCATTCGAGAAATCCATCCTATTTACATTCTGTAATACTTTAGTCGAGAATAATAAATACTTTATAAATCCGCTTATTTATTTCCCAAGCACTGAATCATTTACCAAAATCCTAAACAGCGATACCATTTCCGCTTCTTTCCGTACCTCATTAGCAATAAACTTCCATGCACTAAACTCCTCCAACCAAAAAAGCCTCAGCTAAGAAATAACTGAGGCTCTTTTGATATAATAAGTCCTTCCTAAAAATCAGAATATAAATTCCTGAACGAACTGCGTAAACCGAAAGTAATCAAACCCGTATTATTTTTTCCGAGGCTATTACTTTCACGCCTTAATATACCGCCAACTTCTAAACGCAGATTATACTTCGGATTAACCACATAAGCAACTTTACCTTCAGCATAAAAAAGATCAGTACGGATACCTTGTGTTGTATAATTTCCAGTCGGTTTAACGGCATCCGTATAAGGTTCAAAAATATTCTTGCCATAGTTTTGCCCTGCTATATCCAATCCGTACTTGGCATACATCAGTTCACCACTAAAATCAAAACGTTTATAAGAATAGTTTAACAAGCCAACGACTTCTCTAAAGTTAGCCCCCAGCGGATGCGCTAAAGGTTCGCCATATTGGGCATAATTGATAATGGGCTTCCGGGAAGAAAATGTATAAGGCTTTGCGGTATTGTATTCTAGTAAATAATTTAATCCGGCAACATGGAAAACATCAGCTCCGCGGAACCCTAACTGCCAGGCATATTTATTTCTTGCGCTCCCATCAGAAGAGAAAAATTCTTTTGCCTGAAACTCATCAAGTGAAAATTGTCCATAGGCAACCAGCTCTTTTGCAAACTTGTATTTACCCGTAAATCCCAGCAACGCGTTATCTGGAGATCCACTCGAGGCCTCAATTGGCCTCAAAAAGATAATTGGATTGGCGTATCCCCAATCAAAGCCTCTCCTATTTCCAGCATCATCTGTTTGTGCCCATACAATCGAATCAAAAAATCCGATAGATAAACGGTTATTTACATTCCAGTCTAAATAATGGAATATCCCTCCCTTTTTTCTAAAACCAGCTTCATATGATAATTGAGGTGCACTTGGATCTTGCATAGCTGCCCACATCACCATATATTGCACATTACCCAAATTACCCGTCAGCTTTAAAAAAGGATATGGAGAGGCATAATCAGATAATAACAAGGAACGATAACCATCACCTACGAAATTTTTATCATAACCTGCTGTGATATTCAAATACTTTATAGGCGTATAAGAAACTGTAGCAGTAACATAAGACCAATCTGCCGTTAATGGATTAATATCAGGATTATATCCTTGACCATATTTACCACCAACCCGGTTATAAGATTGGCCAGGTACAATACCATTTCGATCTATATAGTTGCGATAATAATCAGCAAAACGACCTTGATTTTCAAATCCACTGGTATAGAAAGAAAACTTCTTACCTATTGTACCCCCAACCTGGTATCCACGGGTATTTAAATACGTATTTTTCTTACCGGAAAAATCTCTTCCTATCTGAAAGTCCGGTAAAAAATCGGCATATACTGTATAATCCTCTTTCTGAATATCCAATAAATGTTCCTGAAACAATTTTCTTGATACCCACGATTTCCTCGTTGAGTCTACTCCAATACTTAATAAAGCTGAGCTTTTATCGCGAAGCAAGCTATCATCAATAAAGAATGGTTTTAACGAGCTATGAATCCTGGTATTCGGATTATATACTTCACCGCTTAATTTCTGATAGAATTGATAAGAATACGGTTGATAAACAGCTTGAGCTTTCAGCTCATGGATAGAAACAACTAAAAATAGTAGGAATAAGATTTTCTTCATGTGGGAAATTTTAATTCGAAGGGCAAAGAACGCAAATTATTATGAATTAAACGACCTTGCTAAATTCCGAAAAAAGAAAAAGCCCTTTCGGGCCTGTGAGTATCTATTTAAAAAGCATTTTCTTCACCTTTAACCATATTAATTACCGTCATAAAAATGATTTTTACATCCAGCATTGCGCTCCAGTTTTCCAGGTACCAGATATCATGCTCAACACGCTTAACCATCTTATAATCTTCCTTAGTTTCTCCACGGTAGCCATTTACCTGTGCCCAACCGGTAATACCCGGTTTCAAAAAATGGCGCACCATAAATTGATCTACAATTCCTTTATATTGTTCGGTATGGCTTAACATATGTGGGCGCGGGCCAACAACACTCATATGCCCCATAAATACATTAAAAAATTGTGGCAGTTCGTCTAAACTTGATTTTCTCAAAAATTTTCCGATTGGCGTGATCCGGTCATCGTTTTTACTGGCCTGCCTTTTATCACTATCCGAATTCATGCGCATACTCCTGAATTTAAAACACCAGAAAGGCTCATCATCACGGCCACTTCTCAATTGTTTAAATAACACAGGTCCTTTACTTTGCATCTTAATAAGCAAGGCAATAATTGGATACAACCAGCTCAACACGAATAAAATCACTAAACCACTAAAAATCACATCAATTGCACGCTTTTTAAAACGGTTATGAATTTTCTCCAAGGGTTCAGAACGTAATGAAATTACGGGGAACTCGTTCCCTAAATAACTTACCGTGTATGGCGATAATAATGCACCACTAATATCTGGAATAAACTTCAAACGCACACATTGGCGTTCAGCTTCTTCAGTTAATAAAGTCATATCTGCCATTCGATCTGGAGCAATGGTCACATAAATATCTTTAATCCCTTTATCTACAGCCATTTTAAACTGGCGGCCTACTATATCAGAAATTTGTCCATCACGATTAAGGTAATCTTCGGGTACATCATTAATAAAACCATGAAATTCGATGTAACGCTGCTTCTCAAAATAACTGGCCAATTGTAAACCCGTAGCATTATTACCCATAATCGCAACTGATTTGACGCCTCGCAAATGGTTGAACAATAAAAACTGAAAAGATGTTCCAATAAAACGGTTCACTAAAAATAAAATGCCGAGCATCCCATAAAAAATTACCAGGAATGATCTAGAAAATTCATTTTGTTTAGAAAAAAACAAGTAGATAGAAAACAGTACACCATGTAATACAACACTTTTCCAGGTTCCCCTGTAAATCCTCTCTATTCTTCTCGATCCATACTCACTATACAAACCAAAGCTGGTGGTACTCACAATCCAGATCAGGTTACATACTACAACGTAATGCCACTGCAATTCAGAACTAACTGCTTTGCCCATATAAGCCGTGAATTCGTATGCAAAAAAGTACACAATATTGACCATTAGTAGGTCAGTGATTGGTAATATATATTTTAGAATAAATAAGTAACGTGTTTGCATAGGCTTAATGGGAAAACGAAAACATTTATCTGTGCTTTTTGTTTTAAGTGAATTACAATGAACAAAAGTTATGCCCAAATTCTGAATTGAATGTTAAATAATCATTAGCAAATCAGAAGGCGCTAATAATAAACCAATATAGGGCTAGAAAAGGCAGCTCGAAAAAGGAGTATCCTACTATCATTAAATAGTAGACTAATCGCACAATTTAGTAGACACACAAAAAAGTTTACCATCCAGGTAAACTTTTTTATATTTTGCTAAGCATATTTTATTCCATGCTCAATGACCATATCTTTAGCCACCTGTTTAATTTCCTGCTCATCAGATTTTGGATAAATTAACAATACCTCACCATCATCAACAACAATAAAGTTATCCAATCCTTTTATAACTGCGGCTTTATCACTGGGCAAATGTATAATACAATTACTGGTATCTTTTAAGTTAACTTTAGCTAAGTTAACCATATTATTATCAACATCCTTTTCCCCAACTGTATGTAAGGAAGCCCACGTGCCTAAATCCGACCAGCCAATATCAGCAGGGATGGTATATACATTGTTTGCTTTTTCTAGGATTGCATAATCAATTGATATATTTGGACTAGTAGGATAGTTTGTATTAATGAATTCAGCTTCTTTGTGTGTGTTATAGCAAGATAGACCGCTTTCGAATAGTCTTGCAATTTCAGGAGAATATTTTTCAAATGCTTTTTTTAAGGATACTGCAGACCATATAAATATGCCCGCATTCCAAACATAATCCCCACTTTTTAAATATTCTTCTGCCTTCGCTAAAATAGGCTTTTCCCTAAAGGCACTCACTTTTTTTATTTCACCAGATTGATTTTGATGGTCAATACTTACATCCTGGTATTGGATATAACCGTAACCCGTATCTGGTCTGGTAGGAGTAATACCTAATGTCAATAACGCATCATTATCCGCACTAAAGGCTAAGGCCTGTTCAATTTTTTCCACGAAAATATCTTCCTTTAGTATTAAGTGGTCAGATGGTGCAACAACGATATTAGCATCCGGATTTAACTGTGCAATCTTATATGTAGCATACGCAATGCAGGGTGCCGTGTTGTTACGGCTCGGTTCTAAAAGAATATTATCATTTAAAACATTTGGTAATTGCTCAGAAACTAAATTCGCGTAACTTTCATTTGTTAGAATAAAGATTTGGTCATTAGCGCAAATATTTAAAAACCTTTCGTAAGTAAGCTGAAGTAATGATTTACCAATTCCAAGAATATCAATAAACTGCTTCGGGAAGTGATTTCTACTTTTTGGCCAAAACCGTGAACCCACACCTCCGGCCATAATCAATACATATGTATTTTTATTCATGTAAATTTAATCCTTAATAAAGTCCAGTTTTCTCACAATCCTTATACCAATCTTTAAGTGCCTCCTTTAATGTAAACTGCAATTTATATGGCGATAAACTAAGTTTTTCTCCAGAGATATTTGTAGATATCATTAATTTTTTCACCCGATCAGGATGGATACCGCTAATCTTTTTACCCAATGTTCTTGCACCAAAATAAACTCCGCCTGCTGCTGATTTCAAAGCCCATGCAGGCACCAATATTTTGGGGGCCTTAGTATGGGTTGCATCAGCCATTGTAATACAAATTTCTTCAATAGTAGGTGCAGGGAAATAAGTTAAATTGTAGGTAACATGACCTGGCTTTTCCATTTGACCTGCTTCATATAATATCCGCACTACATCTTTTACATAAACGCTGGCCTTAATCGTATCTTTTCGTCCTGGGTAAAAGAAAAAGCCTTTTTTCAGTGAATTGTACAATCGGGTAAAATTCCCCCCCTCTTGCTTGCCAAAAACTACACCAGGTCTAACAATTACCAATTTTCGATTTGCTGGATCTTCAGCTTGCCATAACTTATGAATATACTCTGCCGTTAGTTTAGAAATACCATAAGGTGTATTAGGCATAGGCAAAGTCTCTTCATTTTTGAAATCTTCTGATGCGCCATATGGAGCAATAGAGCTGGTAAATACTATTGTTTGAATATTATTTTTACGGGCAAAATCGCAAACGTTCTGTGCACCAAAAATATTAGCTTCAAAATATTCATGGTCGGGGTGACCTGGTGTTGTATGCACTGCCGCAAGATTGTAAATAACACTATCTTTTGCATTGACAATACTTAAGTTGATTGATTGACGTACATCTAGGATCTCGAAACCGTCGCTAACTTTTTTCCTTAAATCGAAACTAAAAACTTCATCACTTGAATGCAAAGTTTCTTTGATATAACTTTTCAAATGAGTACCGATAAAACCGGAGCCTCCAAATATTAAATGATTCATTTGCTATTTTCTAATTTATCCCAATACCTACGGTGCATAGAAAAAGCTTTCCTTTGCCTTGCCGATAATTTTTTATGCATCATACCTAACTTATATCCTATAAACTTTGCTCCAATTGACATAATCATTTTAGGCAGAACTAATAGATTATGAGTAATAACATATTTCAATTCAGACTTTAGATATTTAAGTCCTTCCCCACCTGCAGATCCAAACTCCTCTAAAAGCCAAGGATTTGTTGAATGAAACACGCCAATGTCAAAATACCTCTTAAATTCTTCGTTTATCGTATAATCATGGGAATGATAAACTTCCGCATCTGCCACATAAGCAATCTTCCAACCCTTAATTAACATTTGCCCGCCAACAATTACGTCTTCAGCAAAAATTGTATTGGTAGGAAAGCCACCTACATCCTTTAAAGCTTCTCTGCTATAAGCAGCGTATGAATTAGAGCAAGATGCAGTTTTTATGCCCAATTCATATTTATCACTTAATTGCTTGACCTTTGATTCACTGGTATAATTAAATAATCTAGCGTGTGTTTCCAATACTTTGGCACCAAAATGAGGCAATTGTCTCCCGTATGCAATGCCCACGCTTTGATCTTGAAACGCGGCAACTAGCTCACTAAAAGAATTATCATCTTTTAAAATGCAATCTTGAGTAAGGTAAATCAATATATCACAATCTTGAGCAGCATCAGCCAACAACTGCCTAGCATATCCATGATCAAAATCTGCCTTGTTTATATCAATAGTTTCAAAGCCCGAAGATTTTGCCTCCAATTTAGTATTATCAATAGACCCTGAATCAAGAATTATTTTCCGGTCAACCTTTGCCGTTTGGAGATTAATTGACTCTAATACTTGACCCCATAATTCTCCTGCGTTTAGTGTAGGAATTAATAAAGCTATTTTATGCACTTTCATTAAATTAAATTTTATATGCTGATGAGTGAGCTATGGCAAATTTATAGGAATTAAACACCTGAAAAGTGTTAATAAATAATGCTGAAAATACCTTGGCAAAAATAAATTTTCTTTGCAGAAAACCAACTCCATTCGGGTATCTAGCTAAAACATTTATACCTACTCTTTTCTTTACCTCATCAAATGTCTCATTATGACTATGCTTAACATTAAACATATGGAAATAATATATTCTTCCGAACTTTCTCACAGTCTCATCAGCCCAGAAAGCATCTTCACTTGCTATAACAGGTTTAAATTTAACAGTCTCCCAATGTGATCTGGAAACAATAGAAGCTGCGTTAGAAAATCTATGATTATCTACTTTCATTTCTGGCTCAGTACTGTTGCTCGCTGGAAAGTTGTATTTCAAAAATACTTTATCATATATAGAACATCCAACCTGTTCATTTGGTACTTGCCTAAAATATCCAGAAAGAGTTCCTATTTTATCGAGAAACCTTTGAACCTCTTCAACCAAGTACTGACTTTCTAATTCAACATGGCCTGAAAAAAACAACACATGATCTCCCTTGGTTAGCTCCATCATTAGATTACACGTCTCTCCAAAAGAAAATTCTGAACTGGCTATGCTATATAAATTACAATTTTCTTTTTCCAAGAACTCCAACGTACCATCTGTACTGCCACTATCTAAAAAAACGATATCCAAATACCGGTAGAATGTCTGTGCCTTTAATGAGTCAAAAAAAAGCTTAATCCACTTGAACTCATTTTTGACGCGGGTTGCAATCGAGAATTTAATTTCTGATGTATTATCCTGCGATCTGATTTTTCTAAGAGTTTGAAACTGTTGCATTATATTTTTTTATAATTCATAAAAAACAAAATAAACCAAACATATTGGAATGCTACAGGTAAATAGAAAAAGTGATTGTAAAAAATTGAAAGTATTATACATTGAAACGTAATGGCACGGAAAAAAAACCTTTTGGAACCAGTAGCCCACCAAGTTAAATTACTTATCAACCCTATCACAAAAGCAAATATACCTAATCCATATTTGCCCATATCCATATATGAAGACATAAATGCACTGCTGACATTAAAAGCGGGTGTAACAAGATTTCCAGATACAGTATCTTGTTGGCCGAAAACAATATCTCTAATAAAACTAGGTAATAACAGTGATAGTGTATTGGGAAATAAGTAACTAAATTCGCGAACTTCAAATTGAAAGTTGAAGATTAGGTTGTTAATTGGTGTAGTAAGATAAACGTAAACCCATAGAAAGCCTGAGGGCAACCAATTAGGCCAATTATCACTCGGTTGTGCTAACTCATAAAATGCATCTGCCCCACTTCTCATGTCTCCAACTATTCCAAATAGAAAAATAACTATAAATCCATAAATAGCAACGGTCCTGATTAAGGAGAGTTTATTTTTTGCCATAATGAAAAATATAAAAGTTATCTCCATTAACATAACGATTATAACTTGACGACTTATCACGATTACATACCAAAAAATTAAAAAAAGCATGTAATATAAATACTTTTTGTCTTTATATTTTTTGAATAAATAGAATGACAAAACACAAAGCATCATTCCCAATGCATTTAACAATCCATGAACAGATTGTATACCAAAATCAAAGTATGTTTTGCCATTTTTTAAAAGTAGCCAGAGTACAGGTACTCCTCCTGAAACGATAATTTCAATAATGGTTAGAAATACCCAGATTTTGATAAATAAAAAATATCGATTTTTTAGTTTTAAGCTTAGATCTACAACAGATACACCTATCTTTATTTTTTTCTTTGGAAGAAATCCAACTAAATACCCTGCAGTAAAGCAGGCAAAGACCATTAAGAAAAATGTTATTGCATCATTTACTGATGATTCAAGCAAATTACTTAGCCTTAAAGACAGCAGGAAAATAACGAATATCCATGTACCTGCAAATAAAAGCACTGGCTGGAAATATTTCATTATGACATTATCGGTAAGTCTTGGCATATATAATTATTTAGTTCGAGTCTGAAATATGATTGCTAACAAAGCACAGTTGCATTTTAAAATCTTTTGATATATTTTCGTTCGACAATTGATTTTGTGCCTTTTTTAAGTTTTCTAACTGCTCAAAATATTCTTGTTTCTTTTCTCCTTTAATTATTAACCTTATTAGTTCAGCCATATCATCAATACTTTCACACAGATATCCAATATTACCTAACTTATCAAAATAGTACTCTAAATAGCTATTTTTTATTGCAATTATTGGTTTAAGGTATTTTACCGCATCAAAAAAAGTACCACTTGGGCAAAGTTCATAGTATCCTCCTGTTTTAAAAAAATATATAAAATAGTTTGACTTAGCTAAAGATTCTTCATAAACTGAATTAGGAATAAAGCTTCCGTCTCTTTTTAAAATATCTACAAATTCATTTATAAATGGTTGAAGTTCGGTTGCTACACTTCCAATTTGAGTTAGCTTTAATTCATTATTGGAAATATGAGTTCTAAGTATTTGAGCCAAATCAAAAAGTGATTCTGAATTCTTAATTAATGTTGCCGTACCAATATTCGACAAAGTTAGAATTTCTCCATTAGTTTTATTAAAAAGGTTATTACTAGAATATTCATAAGGGTGATCAATGACAATAAAAGAATTGTCAGAGATGGATGGGGTTGTGGCTATTAATTTATCCTTTATACTTTTACCATAAATTAAAGAGTTGTTAAACTTTAAATTTCTATTAACCATCATTTTTTTAATAAAATAGCGGAAAATTTTTGTAACAAGCTTCTTTTTATCCAAAAGTAGCACGCCCAAATCACCATGATGGCAAATGATAATTTTTTGTTTATATAGACCCGCTAAAAAATTCACAAACAATGCCGTAAATGGGAAACATGAAGTAAAGACAATGAGTTTCGCTCCATGTTTTTTTGCTTGTCTGAACATTTTACAGGATAATCTTGCCTGTCTGAAAAACTTTAGCGCTAAGTTAGTCTTCTTATCCTCTTTGGGTTTATACTTGTAACTATTTAAGACCAAATTTTGTTTGCTCAAATATGGCTTTTCAAGTAGCCTTTTAGAATGCAATTCATCTGCGTATAAATGTATTATATCGCCCGAAAATGTGATTTGCAATATTTCCAAAATACCAGCATTTACTATCACATGTTTCTCCCCCTGCATCTGTGGCTCAACTACTATAATCATCTTTTGAAGTAAATTAATTAATCAAACCATGGTAACCATGTTGGGTTATAATCAAGATCTTTAGATCTATCCTTTATAAATTTAGCAGGTACGCCACCAACCATTGTATAAGGCAGAACATCTTTGGTAACCAGAGCACCAGCACAAACGATAGCTCCTTCTCCTATGACTACTCCAGGTAAAATTGTTGCCCGCGATCCTATCCATACGAAATTACCAATAACAATATCCTTAGATCTAAAAGCAAAATTTCTAGAATTAATATCGTGATCACCTGTAATAATGTGTACATGAGGAGAGATAGATGTAAAGTTGCCAATCTTTAATTTTCCTCGGCCGTCTAAAAAACATTCTCGATTAATAACACATCCATTACCTATCTCAATATTTTTGCCATAAATAAAACAATTTAAATGAATGCTTGATTGCTTCCCTAACTTGATTTTTATCACTTTTCGATAATAAAAATGCCTTAACCAATAGAAAGGAATTTTATTAACCCAATAGTTTGGGAAATAATCAAATATGAATGCTTTAAAAATAGTATAAAGGCCTAATAATGGTGAATTACTTAAAGAAATAAGTATAACCATTTTTATATATGTAGCAGTTACTAATGGTGTGATTTTCTTATGCACCCGCAATACATTCAGCCTTTTTTTTAAAAAAACACTACTTTTCTTAAAATTGTCATCAGTAACGGTTATATTTCTATCATAAAATTTTATATTATTTTCATTTTTAGAGAAGCGAACTAGCAAGTCGTAATCAAACAAATAATTTTTATCAAATCCAATTGGAAAATTCTTTTCTAATATAAAATTTCTCTTCACAATTATTTCACCGAATAAGGGAGGGATACCTTGTAAAGGGTTATTTGTATTATATGATGAAACTTTATCAACAAGGGCCCCGTCTGGAAGCCTAATTTTTTGTCTGCCATAAAGTAAGTCTAATTCCGTAGTTACAAGATAGTCTACGAGATCTTTGACAGACTCTCTTTCATAGAATTGTAGACTAGATGGCAGAACATATAAATATATCCCTGTAGACACCTCTATCGCCTGTTTTAAACTAAACCCAAAATCAGTTCCCTCATCGTCAATATGAGTATACTTCACTTTGTCAATCCTGGAAAATGTTTTAGCTACAGAAGCTTTAGCCCCTAACACAATTAACTCGATTTTTTTCTCAGACATAAGTATACTTTCGACCAAATGGTCAAAAATTAACGAGGTCTTCTCTTCAAGTATTAAAACAATTGATAGAATTACTTTGCTTTCCATATTAAATAATCAACTATGGCTTTATTTTTCCATTAAGTCTCTTTTTAAGTTCGATTGAATTATCAACCACTCTTTCTGAAGTATTAAAGTAACCTTTTAAATAACTTTTTATATAGTAATATTTAATCATTTGCTGTTGATAAAAAGCAAATATTAAAACTTTAAAATTATATTTTTCAGATCTAAATCGGAGCCAATTTAAAAAAGTTGATATATATGATTTAAATCCTATTGCAAGCATTAAGTTGATAACAATAGCAATAATATTTACATCCTTTTCAAGGATATAAAATGTTATATTAAAAATTAAAAGAACAATAAAAAGAACTTGAAAGGATAGAGATATTAAATGCTTAAATAACATTGATACATTTGATTTGGCCTCTCCTTCTCCCAAACCATATCTTCCAGCTTCTTTCAAAAAGCCTATAGGCAAAACGTGACGTCCCCAAAAAACATTAGCTTCATCAACCATTAAAATTTTGTACCCTGAAGCTTTCACCTCCAATCCAAATATAAAATCATCTCCCGCTAAAGTTAACCATTCGCAATATCCCCCTATTTTATCAAATACTTCTCGTCTGTAAGCTATTGATCTAGATGAAGGTATAAAATTGGCAGCTTTAACATTGATATTATAGCCATTATTATTAATATATGCAGCTTTAGCTGCGAGTGAATTTTGATCGGCCTCAATAACACTAAAGCTTCCACCTACAACCATTACTTCAGGATTTAAAAGAGGATTAGTAATTGATTCAAGCCATTTATTAGTAAAGCGGCAGCCAAAATCCGTACTTGCAATAATATCATACTTTGCTGTTCTAATGGCAAGATTACGTCCCTCTGCTACATTACAGCGATGTTTCTGTAATACAATAATAGGAATGTTTGAGGTATCTCTCCATTCTAAAAGTTTTTCGTAAGTTCCATCAGAAGATCCAGCATCGGTAATGATAATTTCAGAAGGTTTTACAGTCTGACTTTCCAGGTCAGCTATAGTTTTTTCTAAACGACTACTTTCATTAAATACTGTTGATACTAAGCTAATTTGCATAAATAATTTACTTTTTAAACTTCAAAATATTAGATACTATTTCATCAACAAACTTATTTCTAAACAATAGTAACTGGAATAATATAAAACTAACTATATATACAAAAATTGATAAAGCCATCATTGATAGAGACGATAAGTAGTTCTTGAGGCCAAGAGTAAATAAAAAACTTGGTAGTAAAGATAAAACAATTAGAGACAATAGTTTATAGTCAAAAGTTATAGCTATATTCTTTCTTGCCCATATATATATATATATACAAACGGTTAGTTCTGCTAACAAACAAGAAATTGCTGCCCCTGTAAAACTATAAATCGGAATTAATATAAAGTTAGCCGTAAGACTCACAATAAGTCCTAAAATAGTGGCGTGTAGTATTTTTCTCTCTTGCCCAATAGGTAATAAATATTGTGTTCCAAAAACATTGCATAACCCGATGATTAGAGGAATTAAAGATAGAATTCGTAATACATTGATAGCTGGCAAATATTTTTCACCGGAAATTATAGTTAAAATTTCTTTAGGAAAAACAACACAAAAAAAAGAAAAAGGTAAAGCAATTAAGAATATTACATTAATTGACTTCGCCATTAGATCCCTAATCGCTTCATTGTTTTTATTGGCATGTAACACTGACATCCGTGGAATTAATACTGTTCCTATACCAGCGATTAGCAGCCAAAACATCTTTACTAATTTCAAGGGTACGTTGTAAAAACTAACCGCTACTGGTGTTGTAAAAAAACCCAAAATAACTGTATCTAAAACAGTATATACGCTTATAGAAACATTTATGCTAAATAGAACTAATAGTGGTTTAAGATGAATTGACAAATTTAATCTCTCAGGCCATCCCTTATAGAAATGTTTATAGAAATTGTAAAAATTAAGAAATGAATTTGCAAATACTAGCAATGAAAGAATTAAAAAATAAAGAATATAATCATCTTGCTGCTTAACCAATACCAATATTGCTATTACGCTAAGGCTTTTGATTATTAATGATCTTTTGGTTATGTAACTGAAATTTTCTATTCCTTGATAGTACCACTCGATCAAAAATGAATTTGACAAGATTGATAAACATGCAATCTGTATTAAACTAATTTGAGAGCCCAATTTTGGGATAAAAAAATGTAGGGCAAAAAAAATACAGCAACAAGTAAGTGCCAAGAAAAATTGTAATATTACAAGCTCTACAACTAGATCAGAATTTCTTTTTACATCATGTTTATGTTTTGCAATTTCTCTAACACCATAGAATGGTATACCTAAAGAAGACAAAATGATGAAATATTGCGAAAATGCATCAATAAAAAATATACTGCCTAAACCATTACTTGAAAGAACCCTTGTTACATATGGAAACGTAATTAAAGGAAATAATATTGTTGATGAAGTAAGTATAAAATTACTTATTACGTTCTTTTTTAAACTCATTTTATCATTTAGGCCAAATTTATTTTTTGTGCTAGGTCTAAACTGCTTTTAATGCAAACATCCATATTGTAATACTGCCACTCACCAAATCTACCTAGGGTATGAAGGCCAATATCTTGAAGATATTTTTTAACAGCAGTTGTCGCTGAATCGTAATTCTCATCAAAAACTACATAGGCATGTTCTGAAACATTATAATCAATAGGTCTTTTCAAAAAACTATCTTTTTTACCGTTCTCTATCATCTCTTCCTTGGTCTTCTCTCCCACAACCTCCGACATTGAATAATTTTTCTTTGGCTTGAAGAAACTTCCAATATGAATATATCTATGAAAAAAATTGTACGATTCAGGTATATAAGTCCAGGTTCTATCTGTTTCTTCAGTTTCCCAGAACATGGTAGTTACTTTATTATAGCGTAATTTATCTGCTGCATCTAAAACTTCATCAGGAGTATCCTTTATTAAATGTGGCAATATGTTTAAAGGCAATGTACTTATCACTAAATCATACTCTTTTTCCCCGTTTACAAGCCATTTTTTTCCTTTCTTTTCTATTGTATTTACAGTAAAGTCAGTTAAAATTGTTAAGCCCTCTGCTAACTTATCTATAAAAGTATTTTGATTATTAGTATCTGGGTAGTAAAAACTTGCATGTGGCATTTTGTCACTCTCATTACTAATTAAACCCTTAAAAAATGATTCCTTATTCGGGATAGGCAATTTTCCATCTACCCAAGCAGGGCTCATTTCACTCGGAGGCCTATTCCAAATTTTAGAATTATAAGGGATAAAGTAAGTTTCCGCTAATGTATTACCGAATTTTTTTCTAAACCAGTCTTCCAAATTTTCATAAACATTATCGTCCTCTGCGCTCAAAAAATCTTTAGTAATATCAATTGCTAGCTCTGGCGCAAAGTCATGAATCTGTTGTATTGCGTACTCTATGGGATAAGAAACCTCTTCTCCCCTTAATTTTATTACGGCATTACGTTGAACCTGATGCCAGCTGTCTTTTGGCAAAACTTCATTAAAAACAAAGTCCATTACATCAGGATATTTGGAGTTAAAGCAATGCCCACCTACAGGATGATATGCAACACCTTCGATAGTTTTTGTTCTCGCAATTCCACCATGTATTGAATGCCTTTCAAGTAATTCAACATCATGTTGCTTGGACAGCATTCGTCCTATACTCAGGCCGGAAATACCAGCTCCTAATATCCCAATTTTCATTTAATTAATTCTTTTTGTTTTTAAAATCTTCATAAGCCAATCTTAGCCCTTTTTCTAAAGTGGTCGCATAAGTCCATCCAAGATTAGTTAATTTAGAAACATCCATTAGCTTCCTTGGTGTACCATCTGGTTTATTGGTATCAAAATTAATTTCACCATGAAAGCCAACGACATCCCTAATCATAAAAGCCAACTCCTTAATACTTAAATCTTCACCACAGCCTATATTTACTAGACCAGCATCATTATAATTCCTCATTAAATGAATACATGCATCTGCAAGATCATCAGCATACAAAAACTCTCTTTTTGGAGAGCCACTACCCCATATGCTTACAGATGATAAATTGTTAATTTTAGCTTCATCAAACCTTCTGATCAAAGCAGGTAATACATGCGAGTTCTCAGGATGATAATTATCATTCAAACCATAAAGATTCGTGGGCATCACAGATATGTAGTTACAACCGAATTGCTGGCGATAGGCATCACACATCTTAATTCCTGCAATCTTAGCAATCGCATAAGGCTCATTGGTAGGCTCCAATTCACCTGTTAACAAATACTCTTCTTTGAGGGGTTGAGGAGCCATTTTTGGATAGATACATGATGAACCCAAAAACATCAATTTTTTCACATCAACACTTCTTGATGACTCGATAATGTTACTCTGAATCATGAGATTCTCATAAATAAAATCTCCTCTATAAGTATTATTAGCAACAATACCGCCTACTTTAGCAGCAGCTAAAAAAACATAGTCAGGCCGTTCATCCTCAAAAAAAACCTTTACAGCGCGTTGATCTCTTAAATCAAGTTCTGCTGAAGTACGGAAAACAAGATTAGTAAAACCTTTTTTTTGTAATTTTCTAAGTATTGCCGAGCCAACCATTCCTCGATGCCCCGCTATATACACCTTTGCATTTTTATCGTGAAAATACAATTCAGACATTATTCGTATTGATTTTTAATGGTATAACCATGAGATTTCAATAGTGATTCTTTCCTGAAATGATCCACGTCAGCCGCCACCATTTCTTTTACTAATGCAGCCAAATCATATTTAGGTTCCCATCCTAATTTAGTTTTTGATTTGGTAGGGTCTCCAATCAACAAATCAACCTCTGTAGGACGGAAATAAGTAGGGTCAACCCCTACAACCTCCGTTCCAATCTCAACTTGAAATTCAGGATTTGAACATGCGGATACGATACCTTTTTCTTCAACGCCTTCTCCAGTAAAATTAATTGTTATCCCAACTTCAGCAAAGGCCAAACGCACAAATTCACGAACTCTCGTAGTCACGCCTGTAGCAATTACGAAGTCTTCTGCAATATCTTGCTGTAATATCCTCCACATGGCCTCAACGTAGTCCTTAGCATGCCCCCAGTCACGTTCCGCATCCAGATTGCCTAAAAATAATTTCTTCTGTAGACCTTGGGCTATTTTAGCAACCGCACGGGTGATTTTACGAGTCACAAAAGTCTCACCTCTTAAAGGGCTTTCATGATTAAACAATATACCATTACAAGCGAACATACCATACGCCTCGCGATAATTTTTAGTAATCCAAAAGCCATAGATCTTTGCTACCCCATATGGTGATCGTGGATAGAAAGGTGAATTTTCATCATAAAATCCCTTATCATTTTTGTTTTCTGGCATCCCACCATATAATTCAGATGTGGATGCCTGATAAACCTTAGTCTTTTTTTCCAAGCCTAAGATTCTAACTGCCTCCAATATCCGTAAAGTTCCGATTCCGTCCACATTAGCAACATATTCAGGTGAATCAAACGACACCTTTACATGACTCATTGCACCTAAATTATAAATTTCATCTGGTTGCACCTCTTGAACAAGTCTGATTAAATTAGTCGAATCGGTTAAATCTCCATAATGCAGTTTAAACCTAACATTATCATCATGTGGATCTTGATAAAGATGATCAATACGATCTGTATTAAACAAAGAACTTCTTCTTTTAATTCCGTGGACCATATAACCTTTATCTAGCAACAGTTCCGCTAGATATGCTCCATCTTGTCCTGTTATACCCGTAATTAGTGCAACTTTCATTTTTCTACGAATTTTTAAATATATTTTTAAGCTTAGTTAATGAATTAGGCTTTTTATTTTCCCCGTAGGTACCATAGCCATAACCATAGCCATAAAGTTTGGTATCGATATCATTCACAACTATACCTAAGTTTTTCATTTTACCACTTGTAAACAATTCTTCAACTATGTTTAGTTGATTCTTTTGTGTAACCTTTTGACGCACTAAGTAAAGTGTTACATCGGCGTATATAGATAGCAATTGTGCATCAGTTATAATTCCGATAGGAGGAGCATCCATTATAATATAATCAAATTGAGTTTTTAATTCTTCGATCAGCCCAGGTGTATGTTCACTTAATAATGTTTCAGCAGGGTTTGGCGGTAGTGGACCTGAAGAGATAATAAACATATTTTTATTTATCGTTAATGGCTTAACAATGTCAGTAACTTTGATTTCAGGGCTAATTGTATAATTGCTAAAGCCAACCGAGTTATCAATGCCCAATTTTGCCGAAAGACCAGGTTTTCTCAGGTCAAACTCCATTAATAATACCTTTTTACCTGCCAGTGCAAGAATATTACCAAGATTTATTGCCGTAAATGATTTTCCCTCACCACTCATACTAGATGTAAGAAGAATAACCTTTTCGTTGTTATTCTTTAAATAGAATGAAAGATTAGTCCTTAGTGCCCTAAATTGTTCAGATATGGCCGATCTTCCTTGATTTGCTACAATTAAATTATCATCACTTTCGTTATGATTTATTTCGCCAATTACTGGAACTTGCGTCAATCCACCGATTTCATCCTTAGTAGTAACAGTTGTATTGAATAATGCTTGACTAAAAATTATTATTATAGGAAGCAAAATGCCAATAATTAACCCAATGGTATAAACTATATTTTTTTTAGGGGCAATTGGAAATAGTTCAGATTTTGGCGGGTCAATGGTTTTTGCAATTGAAATATTAGCTGTTTTTGAAATATTTGTTTCTTCCGCCTTCTGCATTAGAAAGATGTATAGCTCTTGCTTGATCTGTTGGTTTCTAGCTAACTTCAAATAATTTTTCTCAACTTCCGGAACTCCTGAAATTTTACCCTCTGCTTTTAACAACTGACTTTTAAGCCTGTTTCTAGTCAGTATGGCTGAACTTTTACTACTCTGAACATTTGAAAGTATATCACTTTTCAATCCCTTTATCTGAGTATCGATATTTTGAATGAATGGACTTTCTTCAGTTACACTTAACAGTTGTTTTTCTCTTTCAATTAAAAGCGCATTATATTGGCTCATTAAATTAGAGAAAACCATATCGGTTGGTATTAGTGCTGACGGAAAAACCCGCTTCACATTATTTTCATCAGTCAGATATTTCTCCAGATCATTTAGCACGCTTACTTGAGTCTCCGCTTTTGCCAGATCCGTACTAAATTCGCCAGTATTCTGCACTAGAAGTTTACCCTGCTCACTCATGTCTGCCAATTGATTCCTTTGCTTAAAGCTTTCCACGTTATTTTCAACGTCACCTAATTCTGCGGCAATAACATTAAGACGTTCCTTGATAAAACGATAAGTACTATCAGCTACAGCATTCTTATCACTTAGATTAGACTGTGTATATCTATTAATGAGTGTATTCAAAATATCCTCTCCCTTCGCCGGCACAGGGTAAGATAAACCCAAGTCGATTATGCTGACTTGTTTATTACTTACTGTAACACTAAGCTGTTTCATGAGTGATGCAACTCGAGTATCAATAGAGTTAACTTTTATAAAGTATTCACTTTCATCCATTTTAAACCCGGAGTTTTCTATTAGTTGGATTATCCCTACTCCTGGAACGTTAAATTTTTCGCCAAATGCAACTGTTTTTGCAAAGTCCCGGCTAGTAATTTTTAGTTTAGTTGTAGCAACTTTTATTACCTTAAAGTCAGTAGCATTAATTGTATCAACACTTTTAATGAAAACTAGGCTAATAGGAGATCTATAAAGTTCACGTACAAAAAACTCAGTTTTTTTTGAATAAACAACATTTAATTGCATATCCCTAACAACCTGTTCCATTAAAAAACGAGTTTTTAAAATTTCGGCTTCATTATCAACAGAATTTTTTGATCCCATAAGCCCTCCTAAATCCATTAGAGAACTAGCTTGCTTACCTAGATTACCACCCTTTTCATCGTCATTAACGATAAGCTTAGCTCTAATTTGATAGGTTGGAGCGGTATATTTCCCATATATAAAAGCTATTAATAAACATACAAAAATACTTATAACAAACCAAGGCCACTTATTTAGTAATTTGTTTATTATATCTTTAATATTGATGCTATCCTCTTCTTCTATATGGGAAACCATATTTCTTTCGGTTAGATTATTCATTATAATTTATACGGGATCTATTTAAAACTAGAAATGGCAAGCACAATTACTGAAATAACAGAAGCAATCACGCCAATCGTTTGTACTTGGGCAGAGTTAGAGGCAGATACCTTGCGTTTGTTTGGCTCTACATATACAACATCATTCTGCTTCAGGTAATAAAATGGACTATTAAATACCTTGCTACTATTTAAATCTAGTCTAACAAACTCTTTTTTACCATTATTATCTCTGACAATTAAAATATTATCTCTTCTACCATAAATCGTCAAATCACCAGCAAGACTAAGCGCATCCAATATACTTACTTTCTCATTAGGCAAAGTGTAAGCGGAGGGTGAATTAACCTCACCAAGAACACTAACTTTAAAATTTGCAAATCTTAATTGGACATTCGGTTCTTTGTAAACAGCCGCAGCTTTTTCTCTTATCAATTCGCGTGCTTGATAAGTTGTCAAACCTGCTACCTTAACTTTTCCGATAAGAGAAAGCTCTACATCACCGTTCCTATCAACTAAAAAACCTGAAACTTGCTGAGCAGCAACTGCTGTGTTAGCACCTCCACCTAAAACAGTGTTGCTTGCCGCTTGGTTAACTATCGCCCCACTCTGTGGATTGAGCGTAAAAATATTTATACTTAGAATGTCGTCAGACTGTATTACAGGCTCTGTGAAAATAGCTGCACTATCTAATTTAGCTTGTTTAATAGACTGAATATCCTGAAAATATGCTATTTTTTTATTACTTACACAGGATGTGGTAAGAGCTACTACTGCAGAAAATATCAAGTATCTCAGCCCTTTAATTACATTATTCTTATTACTCATAGGTATATATCCGTTCAAAATGCTAAAAATCATTTCAAACCGGTTGCAAACTTAATCATTTAATTGTAAAAGAAGAAAACCGTTGCGAGGATTATCTGTCACTCTCTTAGAGTTAATAATATTTTAAGTTATTTAACAATTGTTTATTTTAGCCATTACTAAGCTAACACAGAAGAAAATACTTGTTGATTTTTGAACTCATAATTGCCAATTAGGTCAAAAAGCTTCCCTGAATGAACTGCTTCAGTTAATGTATTCAGATGTTTATCATGGTGTAAATCAGTACCAACAAAATCATACATTTTTTCCTTGATTAATGTCTCAGCTAGCTGTTTCACTTCTTTACCATAGTATCCTAAAATAGATAAGATATTAAGCTGGAATAAACAATTTTTCTCTTTAAACCTTTTCAGTCTACTTTTATCCTTAAAATAAAACGTATAGCGTTCAGGATGAGCCAAAATAGGTTTGTAACCTTTGATCTCTAAATCAAAAATGGTTTGGCTAATTCCTGGGCTTTCGTTTAAATAGGACATCTCAATCAATAAATGCTTTTGATCGAGGCTACAAAGTTTACCATCCATTTTAAAATCCTGATCAATCATATATTCTGCACCTGCACTAAGCTTAATTAATATATTCGCTTTATCCATTTCCATTTGGAGCAGTTTTTTTGCTTTAAATATCGTCTCCCTATTATTTGGATACAATTCTTGATAAATATGAGGAGTAGCGATCAGCTGATGAAACCCTAACTCTTGAAGTGATTTAACAAAACGTAATGAAGTCTCAACATTTTGTGATCCATCATCAACACCAGGCAAGATATGCGAATGAATATCAACACCAAGCCAAGAAATATCGGTAACCTTATTTTTTTTTGTAAAAAAGCTTAACATACAATTATAAAAAATGGTAAGGATTATATAAAATCATTAAAAATCCATGTAAATAGAACATCATTTAGAACAAAATCGGGATGATTATTATTAATCTGTAACCATTAAAAGCCAAAATTATTATACAGAGTGAACCTTAACATTCAAATTTAGAATAAAGATAGTAATTACAAATTTACGAGTAGAGGAAATGAGACAAAAAGTAGATCTTTTAGTTGAGTTCTGCACTATTAACAGCAATCAACTTACTACTACTTATCCTATTTACAACCTGGCATCCACTAAACTTCGTTGTAGGTAAGATTTTGTATCAAAAATAACAGTCCCATTATCCTTAAATCCCGCATAATCCAGTTCTAAAAACTGTTTGTGCGCCACAGCTAAAATCACCACATCATAATCTTTAAATTCACTCCTTTCGATCAGATCGATATTATAATCCGCTTTCACCTCATTTGCATTGGCCCAGGGGTCATACACATCAACATTCATACTGAATGACTTGAGCTCTTTATAAATATCAATTACGCGGGTATTGCGCGTATCGGGGCAATTTTCCTTAAATGCAAAACCAAGGATGAGCGCGCTGGCACCGTTAATAACTTTATCTCTGGCAACCAGCATTTTGATCACCTTATTAGCTACAAACATCCCCATATTATCGTTTACCCTTCGTCCAGATAAAATCACTTCAGGTTTATAACCCATAGCTTCCGATTTATGCGCCAGGTAATAAGGATCTACACCAATGCAATGCCCCCCAACCAAACCAGGTTTGTAATTTAAAAAATTCCACTTGGTAGCAGCAGCAGCCAACACATCAGTCGTATCAATCTCCATCCGGTCGAAAATTAAGGCCAGTTCGTTTACAAAAGAAATATTCACGTCCCTCTGTGCATTTTCTATCGCTTTAGATGCTTCAGCAACTTTAATGCTTGGGGCCAAATGTGTGCCGGCGGTAATAATGGAAGCGTAAAGTTGATTAATTTCAACAGCAATTGCAGGAGTAGAGCCCGAGGTAACTTTTTTGATTTTAGTTAGCGTATTAATTTTATCTCCCGGATTAATCCTTTCTGGTGAATAACCACAGAAAAAGTCGATGTTATATTTCAAACCCGATATTTTCTCTAGAACAGGAACACAATCATCCTCAGTACAACCCGGATAAACAGTAGATTCATAAATGACAATATCACCAGGCTTAAGGACAATACCTAACATTTTACTGGCAGCAAGTAAAGGTTGCAAATCTGGCCGTTTAAGATGATCGATCGGAGTCGGTACCGTAACGATATAGATCGTGCATTTTGCCAGGTCGGCTATATTGGCACTCAATGTTAAACCTGGTGCAGATGCAGCAACTACATTTCTTAGATCTTCCAGGTCGGCTTCATTTGTTCGGTCTTGTAAATTATTTAACTCAGCCACCCGGTTTTCATTGGTATCAAAACCAATAACATCATATTTTTTAGCAAATTCGATAGCTAGGGGTAAGCCAACATAACCCAACCCAATAATAGCAATCTGCTTTTGTGTAGTCATTTTTTCTTTCGGTAATTGGCCAAAGATAAGATAAATCAGTAAAAGCTTTAATTGTACCTGATTCAACTCTAGAAATCGTAAGCCACAAAGCTCACAAACAAAAAAATAATATCAAACAGATAAGAGCAACGTAATGCTTAAAGGAACTGTCTCTTGTATGGCAAAGACTGCAGATTTTGTAGGAGAAGTTAATTTATGATATTACTTATTCATAATTCTACTATAATTTTCGTCCTCCGAGGAGGCGGGAATCTCATGCAATACGATTAGCCTCGCGAACAACAAACGCAAAAAATCTCCAACCAATACCATCGTATCAACTGGAGATTTATTTTAATGCGTTGTTAAACTATATTAACCTTTTACTTAATCTGTTTTAGCAGGTAACTACCATAGCCACTTTTAACCAATGGCGTAGCAATAGCCTTAAGTTGTGCTGCATCAATAAAGCCCATGCGGTAGGCAATTTCTTCAATACAACCTATTTTCAATCCTTGTCTTTCTTCAATAATCTGAACAAACTGACCCGCCTGCATTAAAGAAGTAAAAGTACCTGTATCCAACCAGGCAGTACCCCGGCTCAACACACCAACCTTTAATTTATTTCGTTCTAAATACACACGGTTTACATCAGTAATCTCGTATTCTCCACGTGGAGAAGGTTTAATGTTTTTTGCAATTTCCACAACTTCATTATCATAAAAATACAATCCAGGCACCGCATAATCAGATTTTGGCTCAACTGGTTTTTCTTCAATTGAAATAGCATTTTTATCCGCATCAAACTCAACCACACCGTAACGTTCAGGATCAGCTACCTGATAGGCAAATACTACACCACCATCCGGATCAGAACTGGCTTGTAACAATTTAGCCATTCCGTCACCATGAAAAATATTATCGCCCAATACCAGGGCCACTTTATCCTTGCCGATAAAATCTTCCCCAATAACAAAAGCTTGTGCTAAACCGTTTGGTTCTGCTTGTACAGCATAACTAAATTTACAGCCTAAACTTGCCCCGTCACCCAACAACTTCTCAAAATTAGGGAGATCATGTGGGGTAGAAATAATTAGGATTTCTTTAATCCCAGCCAACATTAAGGTAGATAGGGGGTAATAAATCATCGGTTTATCATAAACCGGCATCATCTGTTTACTACAGGCAAGCGTTAAAGGATGCAAACGTGTTCCGCTGCCGCCAGCTAAGATTATACCTTTCATATTTGTTAATCAGTTTTTAAAATACAATTAACAGGTTTAAACAATTTAAACAGTTAACCATTAATAATTATTGAGCTTTAATTTTTGATATACATTCAACCAAGCTAGTTCTCCAGTAAGGAATTTCAAGGTTAAATGTACTTTTTATTTTAGATTTATCCATCACCGAAAATGCTGGTCGGATCGCTTTGGTTGGGTAGTCAGATCCAGGGATAGGGTTAACCTTAACCATAGTTTCGCTGATATCAAAAATAGCCTTTGCAAAATCAAACCATGAGGTTACGCCTTCATTACTATAATGATATACACCATAAGCAGTTGATGAAGAATCGATAATAGCAAAAATAGCATTTGCCAGGTCGATAGCATAAGTAGGGGTACCCACCTGATCAGCAATAATATTCAGCTCATCACGATCAGCACCAAGTTTTAACATCGTTTTAACAAAATTGTTGGCATATTCAGAATACAACCAACTCGTACGGATAATAAAATGATTGGGCAGTTTAGCAGCTACAGCCAGCTCACCATCCAATTTAGTTAACCCATAAACGTTGATCGGTTTTGCTTCATCATCCTCCCTTAGCAACTTAAAGGTATTGCCTTCAAAAACGAAATCGGTTGATACATGAACCAAAGTTACTCCATTGGCCAAACAGGCCGAAGCCAGGTAAGCAGCACCCGTTTCATTAATGGCTTTAGCCAGCTCAGTTTCATCCTCTGCTTTATCAACAGCAGTATAAGCCGCACAATTAATTACAAAACCAGGTTTTACTACCGCTAAAAGTTTATGCAAACCGCTTTCATCTAAAATATTGGCATCCTGCTCTGCAGGAAAAACAATTTCCGTAATTCCTCTTCTTTCAGCAACTGTTTTTAAACATTGGCCCAACTGTCCGCCGGCACCAATTACTAATATTTTACTCATATATGCTGTAAAGCTGAAAAAGGTTTTAAAAGAAGATCTTTATCAGATATAGCCTGGTCTTCTTCAGGGATTAACCAATTGATATTTAAATCCGCATCATTATAAATCACCCCTGTTTCCGAAGCTTTATTAAAAAAATTATCGCATTTATATAAAAACTCTGCGGTTTCACTCAATACAGAAAAGCCGTGTACAAAGCCTCTAGGGATGTACAACTGCAATTTGTTTTCTGCGCTTAAACGCACAGCAACGTGTTTCCCATAAGTTGGAGAACTTGGGCGTACATCTACAGCAACATCCAATACCTCACCCTTGGTTACACGCACCAGTTTGGCCTGTGCAAATTCTCCGGTTTGAGCATGTAAGCCTCGGATAACCCCATAAGACGAATAAGATTGATTATCCTGAACAAACCGCCCGGATAAACCTGTTTTTTCCTCAAAAGTATTTTGATTAAAACTCTCAAAAAAATAACCCCTTGGGTCCTCAAATACCCTTGGCTTAATAATCAGGCAGTCTTTTAACCCTGTTTGTTCAATTTCCATTATTTACTGCTGTACTGTTGCTCGTAATAAGATTGATAATTACCCGAAGTAACATTGTTTAACCAGTCTTCATTTTGTAAATACCAGTCTACAGTTTTGGCCAATCCTTCTTCAAACTGTAAGCTTGGCACCCAGTCAAGCTGATTTTGTAACTTGCTCGAATCAATGGCATAACGTAAATCATGCCCAGCACGGTCGGTTACATAAGTAATCAGCTTAGCCGATTCACCTGCCTCACGACCCAATTTCTCGTCCATAATGGTACAAAGCAAGTTGATCAGATCGATATTTTTCCATTCATTATGGCCACCAATATTGTAAGTGTCGCCAGTTTTTGAATTGTGAAAAATCACATCAATTGCACGGGCATGGTCTTCAACCCATAACCAATCGCGAACGTTTTCACCTTTACCATACACGGGTACTGGTTTTTTATTTTTGATATTGTTAATGGCCAGAGGAATCAGTTTCTCAGGGAAATGATGAGAACCATAATTGTTTGAACAGTTCGAAATCACACAATCCATACCATAAGTATCATGATAAGCCCGTACAAAATGGTCAGAACTTGCCTTCGATGCAGAATACGGGCTATGCGGATCGTATGCGGTAGTTTCAGTAAACATACCTTCTTCGCCCAAAGCACCATAAACCTCATCGGTGCTTACATGGTAAAAACGTTTTTTATCGTAATCACCTTTCCAATATTCGCGGGCCGCATTTAATAAATTAACGGTGCCGATAACATTGGTAATCACGAAAGCAGTGGGGTCAGAAATAGAACGGTCTACGTGGCTTTCTGCGGCCAGGTGAATAACTGCATCAAAGTTTTCTGTTTTAAACAGATCGAACATCGCCGTAGCATCCGTAATATCTTCTTTTACAAATCTGTAATTTGGTTTATTTTCAATATCGGTTAAATTAGCAAGATTACCTGCATAAGTAAGTTTATCTAAGTTTACGATCTCGTAGCCAGGATAGTTATTTACAAAACGGCGTACTACATGTGAGCCAATAAAGCCCGCACCACCAGTGATTAAGATTTTTTTCACAGTTATTATATGATTTTCAATTCAGCTAAAGTAAGCTAGATTTGCATGAAATACAACTTATTTTGCATTTTGGTGCAACCTATTTTCCAAAATATGGAGAAATAGGGAGCATATTAAGATAGGAATATTAAATCTCCATTTTGTTTATAGGGTTTTAGTAGACGATGTCACATCCATAGTAGATATAAACTTATCTATCTTCTTTTTCTGCCCTTTTCCCAATCATTCTGATTTTTTTCAGAATAAATACTTTCCTTTTCTATCGATTCAGATATTTTGTTTTGGACTTCATCCGTTTTAAAAAAGATGACCTTATCTCCATCTATATATCCTTCTGGATTTTCCAAGCTTTTAGAGAGGATACTCAAATCAATAATTTCTTTGCCATCATGCACGAGCTTCATTTCATGATTGATCACTGTGAACCCCACAATTTCTCTATTCTTACGGTGATAAATGATATCAATTTTCAGCTGCTCACTTAGTAAAATGCTTAGCTCCGACTTATAGGCTTGCCTTAGATAAGCATGCCAGAAGGACGGATGACGAGTGGGATTACCGGAAACGATTTTCAACAATGTTTTAAATACGCTGTTTAGTGCATGAACTGGAATGGGGCTGGGGTGATATTGCTGGATTCGATTGTTAATAACATCAAGATTTACAGCATGCAGCGTTCTGGAATGTTTCACCATGTGCAGCGCAGAATCTCTCATATAGCCAGAATAACCCATGTTTTTCAAAAGGATTTGAAATTGGTCTAAACTATTGAAACCATAAGCCAGCGCTTTTGTGGCATCCCGCTCAGCCTGGGCCAACGGGTCATGACCGATCAATTCATGGAGCACTACCGATGACCTGAATTTTTCATACCGCGTCGGAACCGCTTTTCTATTCTTGCACACCCTGACTGAAACAATATGAACATGATTGTTTGGATTGTCGTTATGAAAGTAAATCAGGTATGGATTGTCTCCATAGCCCATCCTTTTTAACCATTGATGAGCGATATCAGTCAGTTCAGCTTTACTACGTGAGTTTCCTTTTGCCATAATACTTAGGTGAAGCTGTTTATTTTTAACCTTTGGATTGAGTGAACCAATCATTTGCAGATAGGCTTTAAAATCTGCAGCTCTGGGTTTGGATACCGGGCTAAGCGCCTGAAAATTCCTGACAGCCATTAACTCTGCTTTACCGCAGGATAATTTATCGTTATTATACTTTACGGCAGCAAACTTGCTATTGGAAGAAAGAAACTCAACAATCATTTATATGGATATGAATGACTACATCAATTATTTCCAATGAGCGCAATAAGCTTCTTCATGTACCTTGCTATATCCCGCTTAGATGAGGTCCATTTAGCGATCAGCTTAATCAACTCCTCAGCACCGGGCCGTTCAATCATTGTTTCACCATATCGTTGCAAAACACTTTGGAGCGCTAGAGAAGATGAATCCGATTCAACCGCAATTTTATCCATCCAGTCCACCAAAAAAGCTGAGTCTATTAAAAGATGTGCTCTTTTATCAAATAATATTCTCCTTAGATATTCAGACATCGTCAAACCAAGTTTAGTAATGTCTTTTTTTATCGCATGAAACTCTTCTTCGGTAACGCAGCAAATCAATTTTTGATTACGCAACTCATTCTCTTTATATGATTTTTTCATCACAGAATCATTTTTTAAGATTAAAAAGGAAGGGCTATACCTTAACCCCAATAAAATTCGTGATGAATGCTGAAATTTATTGACAATACCTATGGGAATACCTATTGATTTTTAATCTAATCTGAAGTAGAGCAATATTTGAAGATTTCGCACACAAGAGCTAGTCTGGCAATTTAAATCCATTAGTGCGTACTGAGCCATATTTAAGGCATTCTAAATGATGTTAACCCACCATTTAGAATATTTTTGAATGCACATAACTATTGAATATTTTTTCTGATGGATTCGAGAAGGAATCTTTATCGTTTAAGATTTGAATCCTGAGACACAAATCCTATATCATCATTGAAAAATAAAATGGCGCTGCCTCAATCCCCTTTTTCTTGGTTATTGACAATACCCATAACAATACCTATCGGTTATTTCTCTCACGCTTGCGCTAATTTGTTAAGATTTTATTAGCTTAGAAAAGACAACGTACACCAAATTGATCTGCTTCATTCATTTATAATTGAGGATTGCGTAGTTTATGGAATAATCGATCAAAGAGGAATATTTTAAAAGTGAGGCGGACTCATATACCCGGGACAGAAAATCCAAAGTACGGATGATTCAAAGAGACGGAGAAGAAGGTAATTTTGAAAAATGGTAAAGAATGAAAAAGATCTTGTAGCAACCAATAAGTATTACCAACTATAATAGCATTATCCGAAATTTTTCGATATCATTACAAATTGACATTCAACCATTTTAGAATTTTGATTAGCTTCAAACCACTTTTTGACTACATCGCAGCAACCGAAGCTTCCAATTCCTTATACCACTCTTCTCCATACTTACGGATAAGTGGACCCTTTAAAAAGCTGTAAACAGGAACTTTCAGTTCCCGGCCGAAAGTGCAGGCATCATGGCAAATATGCCAGCGGTCGTAATTTAACACATCAAACTCCGGGTATTTGGTAATCCGGATGGGATATAAATGGCACGAAATCGGTTTTTGCCAATCTACAATACCTTGCTCATACGCTTTTTCAATCGCACATTTGGTAATGCCACCCTCAAAAAGCACATAAGCACATTCTTTATTTTTATCTACACAAGGCGTGGTAAGGTCGCCGTCTTGATCTACCACATAAACACCCTGTTCTTCAATCGCCTTAATGCCTTTTTCATTTAGCAGGTGCTTAATTTTAGGATAAATCTCTTCAAGAACAGCCTTTTCATCATTATCCAATGGCGCACCAGAATCACCCTCCACACAACATATTCCTTTACATTTGCTTAAATTACAAACGAAATTTTCTTTCAATACATCCTCGTGCACCAGCACCTGTTCAACTTCTATCATCATTATTCTTTTGCTAAAGCATATTTCAGCCCACTGGCCGATTTTAATTCCATCGTTACTGCACCAACCAGTATCTCTACCTGTGCCTTTACAGGCACACGGTTTCCGTCATCTGTCACCCAAAGGTATAATCTACTGTCTTTTTTGAATATTCTACCCGGCTTAATTGAGGGACTAAACTTAAGGCAACGGATATTTCCCAATTTACTCTTAATGGTTTCTTTCCCGACATACTCCACTTCCAATGCTGAAATCTCATCTCCTAAAAAGTAGTTCAGCTTAAACTTGTCACCTGTTTTGATTTTACCGATATCAAGGCTCCGGGCAAAATAATAAGCAGAAACCAGGTCAAAAGTTTGCGTCGTTGGCGTGGTAAATGTTCCTCTGTTGGAAACCACTTTTTTAGCATCCTGGTTAAACCTGGCCTTATCCTGCCGTTTATAACTGGCTTCGCGAATATTCTCCTGATAAAAATACGGCAACAAATCTGTTTTATCAATATAGGAATCATAATGGTCCCTTATTTTGTAAAACACATCGAAAGTGCCTGAGGTCTGTGCATCAACGGAAAGTTTATAGGTAGGCTTATTATCAAATTTTAAATCTGAGTTGGCTACCTTAATCGTAGCTTCCGCTGCAGTAATAAATCCGTACCTTAATTTATATTGAAGAACTTCTCCCTCCTGAAATACGGCTTCCTTTTTCAGTGGAAGTTCCTGCGCTGTTGCGAAAAGGCTAAACAAACCTATCGTAAGGGTGATTATTGCTTTCTTCATGCTTTTGTATTCATTTGTGTGTATCAATGAAAGAAACGTCTTAAACAACTGGTCAGATTCTTTCACCAATGAAGATATACAAAAAGCAAACCAAAATTTAATCTTTTCGCTTATATACCGGAACAGTAGAGCAGGGCTCGCCGAACATAATGCTCTTTACAACCGGGGTTAGCAGATTGGTAACCTCCACATAAGCAGAAACCGGAACATCGATATCCCCGCATCCTTTTACCACCACACGCTCATTTGCATAATCCTGTGGATTAATTTTACCAAGCGCTTTGGCAAATAATACAGCCTCCAGGGTATTTAAATCGCCAAATACCACTTCATTGACATAGGGTTGTAATCGGTTGGCCAGTAACATATAAGCCCAGGTAGGAACTATTGCATCTGCAGAGCAGGTAATGGCTACATTTTTTCCCTCGTATTGTGTCCAGTCGTGATTTTTGATAAATTCCCTGAAATCTTTCTCTCTCAGCATTAAGCCATGAAAAAGATTATCTACGATATCGTATAATACCCGCTCGCCTTTATGATAAAAATCTTCAAGGTTTAAAGTGATCAAACCGCTATTGGCTACCTTATTAATAATGTTTTCCTGAATATCCATGGCCTTAAATAAAAAAACCGTTCCGACTGATCATCGGAACGGTTACAAAATTACGGAATTTCTAATTAATAGAATTTCACACGATTGTCTTTTATCTTCGCATTTTCCTGTAAAGCCTGGAAAGCAGATCCTAATGAACGCTGGCCTAAACTTAACAACATGCTTTCTTTTTGCTTGAACATATTTGCAATTGGTGCAGGGTTTGTAAATCCATCAACAGAAAATACATAAACACCACGCTCACCTTGCACAGGGGCTGATACTTTACCTGGTTGAGAACCAAAAACACTTCCCACCAATGCATTTTCTTGTGCCACACCCGGAATTACAGGGTTAGCAAACACAACATTTTGAACTGGATTAACCGGACGCGCTACTTTTGATGCAATTTGATCTAAACTTGCTTTACCAGCATTAGCCAACTTTTCTTTTAATAATTTTGCTTTAACAGCATTGATTACCATTGGCTCAATTTCTTTTTTCACATCATCTAAAGCTAAAATGCCTTTTGGACTGATTGATGTTAAACGGGCAACTACGTAAGCATTGCTCATGGTATAAATTTCTGGCAAAACATCACCTTTTTCAGCAGCATAAGCATCCTGAATCAATTTACGTGGGTTATCCAGTCCTGCAGCAAAGCCTTGAGTTGGAGCAACCTTATCAGCAACAGCAACTTTCAATCCTTTTTGTGCTGCAAACTTGCTAAAATCATTACCTTTTACATCTGTTAAGAAACTGCTTGCTGCTTTATAAGCTGCTGCCTGGGTTTTGCTACTTGCTGCCAATGCTTTTTCTACATAAGCCAACTTAGCCACCTTAGATGAACCGATCTGTTTTTCGATTTTAAGGATATGGTATCCGAACTGGGATTTTACCACTTTAATATCTCCGGCTTTACCATCAAATGCAGCATTTTCGAATTCAGGTACCATCGCACCACGTGCAAAAGTTGGCAATTCACCACCTTTATCTTTCGAACCATCTACACTATAGTTTTTAGCCAGTTCAGCAAAGTTGCCTCCTTTTAAAATTAATCCTTTTAATGAGTCAGCCAATTTAACTGCTTTATCTTCACCACCAACTTTAGCCGGATCGATTAAGATATGGCTTGCTTTTACCGAATCAGGAGAGATGCGGGTAGAAACAACTTTAATGATTTTATATGAGTTACCTGTTAATTTAGGACCATAAAAACTTCCGGCAGGTAAAGCAAACACTGCTGAATCAACAGCTGGATCTAATTTACCTTTAGTAATATAGGTAAACGGAACCTTAACGTCTGAATTGATTGCAGCGAAAAGTGAATCGTTTTTAGCCACCTGGAAATCAGCAGCAATTTTATCAACCTGAGTTTTAATGGCTAATGAATCTGCTTTGTTCGGACTGATACTAAAAGTAACATATTCGAAAGCACGGGTTTCCTGTGGATTGTTGAAACGCGCTTTATTCTGATCATAGTATTCGCTATAATCTGCATCCGTTACTTTAACCGACTTATCAGGTATAGATGCATAATCTAAACTTACATATTTAAAATTAGCCAGTTTGTTGCGGTTGTTATATTCATCAGTAGCCTCTAATGAAGTTACATAAACCGAATTACGGATCAGGTTAGAGTATTTGGTTTGTAACGCCTGGTTTTTAATTTCTTCCTGCAACATATTGGATTGTTGTATGGCTTGAGCTTCTTTCGATTTAAGAAAGTTCATCAGCGTTACACGATCCAACTGCCCGGTTTGAGGGTTAGAGAAATATTGTTTAATCAGCGGGCTAGGGTTCTGGCCTTGTAATAAATCCACAAGTTCATCTTCCGATACCGTTAAACCTAAACGGTCATATTCTTTGGTTAATAAAACTTTAGCCAATTCTGCATTCCAGGCCTGGTCTACAGCCATGGCAGTCATCTGTGCATTTGCACTACCGCCATATTGTTGTTTCATCTGGTTTACACCTTGATCAACTTTTGGTCCGAACTCATCAATATTGATATCGTTACCATCAATAGAACCTACTACCTTTTGATTTGCCGACCAAAAAGGTTTACCCACGTTAATTGCATCACCTACTAAAAATGCAACAATTGCAAAACCTATAGCAAAGACCAGGATATAGCCCGCACGGTTACGCAAAAATGTCATTAATCCCATATTGTAATTATAAATTTATTTAGTTCTTTTTTAAGAGGGCGCAAGATACAAATTTGCCTTAAAAAAGAAAACACAAAATTTTATTTATCAAGTGTTTAATTTTTAAGTAAATAGAAGCCTCTTTTTCTTGATAGAATGACCGTATTAGTGAATAAATAGCTTAAGGGGCCACGCCTTCTTTCATGTTCAGTTCTCCGTTTCCACTATCCATCTCATAGGTGCTAAAATCCTGCGGGGCTTTAAAGTTAATTCCTTCTCCCACGCTACCATCCGCACCTCTAACATATACCCTTTGATTTGAATAAAAGAACTTCTTCGATTCATCCCAGATCAGTTCCTGAGAAGAAAAAGTATCACCTTTACTGTTTTTCACCACTACATTTTTCCTGAATTCAGTTTTAAGTTCAGTATCCTTCCTAATGGCATAATCGCAAACCAGGTTACCATCAATGGTTCCGTTCGGGTTGTAAAAATCGATGTTTACGCCCTTAATCATTTCCTGATAAGAGCTGCCGTTAGATGGCGTAACCTTATCCAATATCGGAGCTGTACCTTTAGCCTTTAATCTGGCCGAATCGCTGTAAACAATATCTACACCAATGGTACGGTCTCTGGTTAAGGTTACCTTATTTGCAGAAACTGAATTTGCATTTTTTAGATCGTCGTCTCCACAAGATGCCAAAAACAATGGCAACACCAGAAACAGACCATATAAAAATGTTCTACAGTTCATTAGTCTACACGGTACTTACGAAACCAGGTATCGTTTAAAGTAAAGCCAAGGTGGAAATTGATGTACTGTTCTTTAACAAGATTGTTGTTCAGTGTTCCTCGTTGGCCAACCTCAGTTGTGAAGTTAATTTTATAAAATGCAGTACCACCGCTTGCAGTAGGCAGTGGGAAACCAAAACCTAAAGATGCGCCCATTTGCTTAATGTCTTGATTATTGATCTGAATATAGGTTTTATCATAACTTACGCCCAAACGGTAATCAACACGTTTCATGTAACTGTTGTAAGAAAAAGCATCTGGCGTCCATTGGCCACCTAAAGATGCACCCCAGCTGTCTTGCAAGCCTTGGTTTACATTATTTATGCTTGTTTTAGACCATTTACTCATTCTAAAATCTGCACCGATTAACCATTTATCATTTTGTTGAATGGCAATACCAAAATTATGTGTTAAAGGTAAAGTAAGGTTAGATTTTCCATTATCCACTGTGTTTAGCGTATCTGCTGCGGTACTTTCATTACCATCCACATCTCTTGTATATAGCGTAGCGTAAGAGGTTAGCGTAGAATTTACTTTTCCTGAAGTACTTCCAGAGTATCCTAAAGTAACGATGGTTTTCTTGCCTACATTAAAATCGTATTGGATACCATATGAATAATTTAAACCGCCAACACTATTTTTAGTCTGAAGTTTAGCATTGTAAGAACCGGCACTATTAAATTCAGTAGCACGGCTGGTTTGAAGGTTACCGAAAATATATTCCAGGTTACCACCAATTCTTAAATGGTCGCCAAAGCGGTAACCATAACCCAAATAAGCTTTTGATAAGCCACCTTCACCTTCATATAATTGATCCAATGTTGTGGTATCAACTTTAACCGTATTCCTATAATTATAACCCAAATCAGAGTAAGGCAAAATACCAAAACTCAATGCTGATCTTCTGGTAACCGGAGCAGCGAAAGCCAAATGGCTAAATGTAGAGTTAAAGCTCGATTCTTTTAAGTTATTGCGTGATAGGCTGGTTACACTTGCACTCATACCAATATCGATCGTTGTTAACGAAATACCAGCATACGATGCAGGGTTTTGCATATTGATGTTATTGAAACCTGTTACTTTGCTCACGGCAGTAGAAATTCCACCCATTGCCCTAAACTGTGGCAACAAAGATCCTTTTATATTTCCAAGTCCATATCTTGAATATGGTGATGATGTGGTAACCTGTGCCTGAGCACCAAAACCACAAACTAGAACGAGTATGGCTGCAATATAATTTATTCTTTTGTACATTTTAATCTGCAATAGCTTCATTTAATCCTTTTAATACCAGGTAGGGATCTTTTATAATTTGAGGGGCAAAGATGCTGTTTTGTAATTGCTTATACAAAAAATTAGCATCACCACCCGTTATAATTACCTTCAGGGCACTTTCTTTCTTATTATTTAAGGCAATAAAGCCTTCAATTTCATTTATTATACCTTGCAAAACACCATTCTTAATCGCCGATAAGGTATCAGTCCCTTCTACTATATCCTCTTTTGCATCCCACTCCACCAATGGCAAACGGCCGGTAAACTCATGCACAGCCTTAAAACGCATATTTATACCAGGGCTTATGCTGCCGCCAAAATATTCTTTTGATCCGCTTAAAGCATCATAAGTAATACAAGTGCCGGCATCTACCACCAAACTTGCACTTGCAGGATACAATCCGTTTGCACCCAAAATTGCTGCCCATCTATCTAATCCTAAAGTAACGGGTGTTTTATACCTGTTTTGCACTCCGTTAGTCAACATGGTTGAAAAGCGGATATAATCGGTATGCTTTTTTAAAAATACTTCCAGCGGACCAACTTCCTGGTTAACACTGCTGATGATTGATTTGGCCGGTGCAAATTTTTCAATCAATTGAGCCAGATCCAGTATCCCAAGTTTATTGAAACGCTGATGATGAACAATTTCTTTCTTTGCAAAAACAGCAACCTTTGCCGAAGAATTTCCAATATCAATGCTTAGCCTGCGCATTTGTAATCTCCCTCCGCAAATAATATGTTGTTTAGAAATTCCAATGACTCCATTTTTATCAATCCGATTAAAACTAAAAAAGCTTTAATTCTAAAATCATGCACAAAGCTATTAATCTTTGTCAAGTTTCGTTCTAGTTATTTGTTAAAAAAGGTTAAACAAATAGAAAATACTGCACCGAAAGCACAAATAAAAGGAACAATGTTTCGTAAAACCAACGTTTTTTAGCATTACTGAAATAGTAGGCCAACAGTACCGATCCGGGTGGTACACACAGCAGGAAATGCCACGTTCTGAAATCAGGTTTGAGGTAAAAACTGACCGCCGATACAATAAACATGAAAAACAACAGCTGAAAACTTTTACGGGTGCTGATAAAACTCCTAAAGAAATTTTCGCGCAGCTGAAGTGATGCCAGTATGATAATTATCGCTACCGGGATAAGCACCAAATAATCGTTATAATTAATTTTAAAAACAGAAGGGAATTTATTGCCCAGCGGTTTCCAGATCTGATAAAATGAACTTAAATTATCGTTCCAGTAGTAAAATACCGCCAGAAAAAAGAATACGGTTATAAATCCGATCAACCCGGCCAACCACTCCCGCCAGTTAAAAGACCTAAACAGCAGCAAAGCCAAAAAGATCATCAGCAGCATGGCCATAAAAGGGAAGTAAATCAGTGTGCCAACCGCTATGATCATCCCGATATCGAAAACGGTGGTGATGGAGTTGGCACTTTTTCCCAGTTTTAAAAATTTATCAATAATCCAGATCAGCAAAAAATTACAGATCAATGCCGGAGAGAGGATCATAAAAGGCATAAATAAACTTGTTCCCGTAACAAACATCAGTCCCGGCAGGAAACTGGGTTTAGCAAGTAAATTGTGGTTGTTTACTATCCTGTTAAAAATTAAAGCCTGAATAAATACCAGCACCGCAGCAATAAAAATATTGGTGGACGGATTAAAGGCATTATCTAAATCTATATTGATCAAAAGCCTTGCAAATGGCTCCAAGAAATCGAAGTTTAATTGCGCAGGAATCTCATAAAAGATGGCCATACGCATAAAAAATGTGTAAACCAGCAGCAACAAGAGGTTAATTGGACTTAGCTTTCTAAACTGATTAATCATGCCTTTTTAAAGAGTAGGCAAAGTAAAGAAAATAATTTAAGAGTAGCAGAAGAAAGACTAAGGCCGGGCATACTTCTTTACCATATCATCAATAATCCGGGCAGTTTCATCCGGGAAATGAAATTCATGCTGCTGAGGATTTTCCACCCAGTTTTTGATAATAGGAAGCCAGTTTCTTGTACTGCCCCAGATCACAGGCAGACCAAACTGTTTTAAGGCGTAAGCATTACATTGCTGCTCAAACTGGAAACGCATTGGTGCAACAAGCAGCTTTTTCTTTAAATAAAGTGCCTCAGCAGGCCCTTCAAATCCGCCTCCCGTGAACAACCCTTCGCAGGTGGCCAGACTTATATTGAATTTTTCGTTGTTGACAGGCTCTACAAAGACATTACCCTCCTGATAAGCTTCCTTGCTATGTTTTGAGAAAATTTCCCATTTAATGTCGGGGATTTGCATAAAAAGCTTCACGAGGCGTTTATCATCAATAGCGGGAAGATACACCGTGTAATGGCCTAGATTTTGGCTTTCCATATTGCGGATCTCCGCCCTGATTACCGGGGTATGAATAAATGTATCGTAGCGGTCGAAGTGAAAGCCAATGTGGTATTTTGTAGGAGCATAACGGCTCAAAATAAGCTTTCCCCAATCCAAAGTTCTTGGCCGGGGTACTTTTTTTGATTTAAATGCTGCTTGATGGCTCAATGATACGCATTCTATACCTTGCAGCTTACAGGCCCAGGCACTTACTGGTTCAAAATCGTTTACAATTAGGTTGTAATCTTTAAGTTCAAGCTGCTTCATGTCTTTGCGGAAACGGAAAAGATTCATGTTCAGCCAGGTTTTGAAATGATCTACGCCGCCTTTTTTCCCAAATATAAAGCTGAAACCGTGCAATTGATATTTTACGGGCTGACTGAGTTTTACATCGGCCTGTGTTCCGCTTACTAAAATATCCAGTTCGCCATATTGCTGTAACAAAGGAATAATTTCCCTCGCCCTGCTGATATGGCCATTACCTGTTCCCTGTATTGCGTAAAGTATTTTCATTTATGCCCGAATATCTAAAATTATTGGGCAATTTCATATTTTATATTCTGTAAAAGAATATTTATATCCAGTTTACTTTTTAGATCCTCGCCATCAGAAAGCAGCCCTTCATCAGTCTCATCCTTTGTAAAGTCCTGATGGTCATACTTAAATACAGTCCAGGTTTTGTTATTATATTCTAATGAAGTCAGACTTTCCACCCAATCGCCACTGTTCAGGTAAACTACTTTTCCATCTTCAGTAGCGATTTCGCGTTGTTCCGCCTGATGGATATGCCCACAAACCACATATTGATAACCTTTTTCGATGGCCAATTCTGCCGCTGTCTGCTCAAAGCTGTTGATGAACTTGACCGCATCTTTAAACTTGGCTTTTATTTTTTTTGAAAAGCTCATTTTTTCCCGGCCAAACGCGGTAAGCACCCAATTTACAAAACTATTGATCAGGATTAGGGTATCGTAGCCAACCGCCCCGAGTTTGGCGAGCCATTTAGAATGTTGCATGGTTACATCAAAAACATCACCGTGGAAAAACCAGGCCCTTTTACCGTCTAACTCTAAAATTAATTTATTCTGAAGGTGGAAAGTTCCCATTTCCATGCCATCGAATTTACGAAGCATTTCATCATGGTTTCCTGTTAAATAATGAACCTGAACGCCTTCTGAAACAAATTTCATCAATTTACGGATGACTTTCATGTGCGATTCGGGCCAGTAACTTTTGCTGAATTGCCAGATATCGATGATATCCCCATTTAAGATTAATATTTTAGGCTTAATGCTTTTCAAATATTTTAAAAGCTCTTTTGCATGGCAGCCATAAGTGCCCAAATGTACATCGGAAATTACGACTACATCTACGTTTCTTTTATCCATAAACGGGAAATTTTAGGGGGAAGAATTTTATTACCGCTCGTTGGGAGCAGTTTAGAGATAAAGTAAAGGTGTTACCACTCTTCTTCCTCATCAAGTTTTACCTCAAAGGGGCTAAAGAAATAAAGTACAACAATTAACAAACACACGGCAAAGAATGACTCTAACATATTACCTGATTTTACATTACAAATGTAAGACACTGGATATCAAACAAATGTTACGACATTGTTAAATTATTATTCTCAGGGTTAAAGTCTGTTAAAATGACTTATAATGGTTAAATGATGCCTGATTTTTTGTTATGCTATTTTTATAAATCGGACATTCTTCTCATCAAAGACTGTTGAGCTTGAATAAATAAGAAGATAAAGAGTTCTATTTTGAAAGGCTATGTTTCGATTCGCGCCATGCCCACGGTGCAATTGCATTTTGCTCTTGCCAGAGGCCGATTTTGTTTTTCCTGGCTGTGATTTCCAGCTGCGCGTACAGTGAATCACTGGAATATTTTTTAAAATGCCAGGCCATTCCCTGTTTAATCATTTCCTGATTTACCACTTGCTTTTTACGATTAATGACAACAGCAATTAACCTTCTATAACGGTCGTATTTCTGGCTTTGTACGTTTACCATTTGCCCGAAACATAAATCGGACAATGCTTTTTTAGCCTGATTACCAAAAGGCTGCTTACCTCGTTTTTCCGGACAATCGATATGGGCCAAACGTATTTTTAAGGGTTGGTTCTGGTACAATACTTCCATCGTATCGCCATCTAAAATGCGAATTACTTTGGCGGTAAAAACAAGGTTGCTGTATTTTCTCGGTTTGCTTCCGCCAGGTTGAATGAAGCAGCTTTGCAGTGTTAACAGCAAAAAGAGAACACTTAATTTCCCTTTTCCCAACCGCATAATGTTTTTCCGTCCTTTTTGGCTTTTTCTATATCCACCTTTACAATTCTATAAGTGCAATTGCTTAAACCGCGACAATTAGAGGTATAATGATATTTTTTTGCACCCGGGCTATTGCATAGGTATACAGTTTTGGTTTCTTTGCAAGCAATGTTGGTAATGAAAAATAAGATTAGGGAGAGGGTTTTCATGTTTAGGGATGGGTAAAAAGTTCAACAATTGATGATCTATTTATATACTAAATATGATTAAATGTAAAGATTAAGGCTTCTGGCTTACTTCATAAAATTACTAATTACTGCTTCAACGCTAGATGCTAGGTCTGTTGTTCGTAATTCAAATCTTTTCACTTTCATGGCTTTGAACCAGTCGGACCAGTATTGTTTTATCACATCCTCTTCATAAGGACTTTGGATAGATGGATTAATACCCAATACCATAATTTCTAGTTCTTTTAAATTGTAAGGAAAAGAGATAAAGCCCAAGTTACTTTTCTTCATAACGGCTAGGTAATTCGCGGTATTTAGCTTTTTTTGAGCTAGAAATTCTGGAGTGATGAATGAACTTTTACCTTTTATGACTATTTTACTGTTTTTGTGGTACATGTAACCATCGGTTAGTATCACTAAAATATTCCTATGATCTGGTTTTATACAATATTGCTGAACATTGTTTTTGAAGAATCTCCAGATGTCGGAGCCAATATAATTACCGTCTTTAATAGCATACTGATAAATTTTTACAGGTTTGTCGTTATAAACTTTATCTAGATTTAAAAAATCATTTTTACTGGATTTAGGATTGAAATCAACCTTTAATTGTTGACTTAACAACTCAATATCTTGTATTTCAGGTATAGGATTAAAAAACACCTGCATTTGATCCTTTAAAAGAAGCATCTTCTTTCTTTTTATGTGTTTAACAAAAAGCTTTTCTACAGATTTGATATATTGAAGATCGCGTTGATAAAGACCAGGATTCTTTTTAGGGTCAATCCGATCTGATAAATCAAGTAAAAAACTGATATTCAGGTTTTGATTTTGCTGGGCTTTAGTCCCTTTCGAGCAGATACAAGTGATCAAAAAGATCATTAATAGGCTTAGTATTTTTTTTTTCATGCTGGTTTTATAAAGTTGACATATAAACGGAATTTTGGGAATCTTCACTTGCACCTACATTTTTAAGGTTTTCATCATAACAGGCCCTGCATTCATTTTGAAGATCAAATTTTTCACGTTGTGAAATGCGAAGTTGTTCATTAACAAATGTGATCCATCCCTGCACATACTCCGAGGCATATAGTACATATTCTTTGGTAGGTATAATTACAGCATCAATGATCCTTTGTAGTGTAACAATGCGTCCTTGCGCTTCAACAGAAAGCTTCTTGATGCTGCTGAGTTCCTCTATCAGTTTTTCTTTTTGAATTTCGATATCCGCAATACGATCCTGGTGAATCTGAATATCTTTTTTTCTGCGTTGCTGTTCGTGTTTAATTTTATCTTTCTCACGGTGCTCTTTCATAATAAAATCGAATACCACACCCCAAATGAGGTATACAACAAAACCTGCAAAGATGATTCCCCAGAACTCTATTTTAGTTATAGCAATAGAAACATTAAATTCCTCAGAATCAAAGTCTTTATTCAACTTATCTATCTTTTCTTCTATCTGATAAGCCAGGATGGCATCAAAAACAAAAGTGGTAATGAAAAGTAATCCGATCTTTAAATAATTCCATTTGCTTTTAGCCTCTCCAAACATGTGGATTAAATAACCCAAACCAAGAAATACAAAAGGAATAAAGGTTACAAATACACCTTCTAATAATCCATCACGCCAGGCTTTTTCAAAGGCTTTTGCATCTAAAATATTCATAACAACTGTGATACTATTCGCATCCAATATTTTAAAAAAAGCGGAGTATGAGGTGGAGATATAAAAGGTAAATAAATATAAACTTAAGGGCATGAGAATGATTAAACCAATATAAAATTTAGCTGAAGCTCCCTTCGATGCACTGATTTGGTATTTTTCTGGATCTCGGGCCAGTTCGTTAATTTCGAACTTTAACTCTTCGATATCATCTTTTACCTTTCTAATATTGCTTTCTACCTGAGTAATCTGCTGTTTTTTGCTTTCTTCGCTGATGGAAAGTGTCTTGATTTCAGTTTCCTTGCTTCTTTGCTCATTGATGTAAGGTTCTTTGGCTAGTTGTTGTTTTTCTACGAGTTCTTTTTCCTCATTTTGAAACTTCGCATAAATAGCATTCAAACATATCGAAAGTGCCAGTGGACTCCCACTGTTTCGAGATCCGTCTCTAAAGCCTTCTTCGTGGTAAGTTCTTTTTCTTACCTCCGCTGCTTGTTCGGTAACAGGTGTTTTGATCTCCACATCGTCATCTTGTGGCACATCGGCTGTTTTGAGGTTAAAAAATTCTTCTATTTGAGCAATCATAACATTTAGTTTTGAGTTTGAATCATTATTTTATAGTTATACTTCCCGCTTTACAGAAACGATGCGGTCTTTAGCGTATGTTTTTTGAGTAGGTGCTAACTCAATAGTTTTTTCTTCTATTTTTGTGGGTGCTTTTTTACTATAAAAAGCAAACAGTAAAAAAAGTAAACCTGTAATTACATCAAGTGGAATCCAAATGCTTTTCCGGTGCAGGTAAATGGGGAAAAAAGGATTAAAAAGAATAAGGACTAGAATAAAAACAATAGCTAACGAATAGTTCTTTTGATTTATCCAGCTGTAAATGTGCAACACTGCTCCAAGTGAGACTATGGTTCTTAAAAAAGTGTAATATTCGATAGGCAACTTCAATATTGCTGCAAAACAACATAGAGCACAAACAATAAGAAAAACTTTCATAATCGAGAATTAGAATGTATTTATCGTAAACTGGATGCGCTAACCCCTGAATACAATGGCATCATTAAGTGCGTTTACAATTTTCTGAACATATAATCGATCTTTTGAAACAATACTGTTCACTTCTCCTGAATTGGTACTGATTCTAACAGTAAATTCATTTTTAATAAGAATACCAATACTTAGAATAATAAAGCCCATGATTCTTGCTTCACTGGAAAGTAACATTAGCGTGCCTATTACGATCATAATAGCAGGTAAAGTTTTACTTTTTATGATTTCAAAAATATGAACAGAAGATATGTTCCTCATTGCATAAGTTTTTGAGTTGGTAACATACCTGGATTGGGTAACCGTAACATTTATATCTTGGTAAAATGTTACTTCGCTTTGTAATTGTGCTTCCATAAGTAGTTTATTAGTTGTTTATTATCCAAAAGTAGACAAGTAACAAGGCTATACATTACGGGAAACCGTAACACAAAAAATTATTTTCAACTCACTCAAAAAACGAAACACTCTCATTATCAAACAGATAAAAATCAATCAACTGTGCATATTTAATACACTATTCATTTTTAGGCTTTATGTAATTCTCAGATTTTTCTTTTATCCACCAGTTATTATCAAGGCGTTTTATTGATTTAAAAGAACGGGTTATACCGGGTTTCATGGTTGCAGTATCGAGGTGCCTCGGCCACACATGTAAAATGGTGTCGGCACCGATACGTACCCACCAAAATGTTTTGCCGTAACGTTTTGTTGTATAAATTTCGCTTATCGTTCCTGTAATGGTGTTCATATTAAAACCAGGTTCCATTAACTGATAAGTTGTTATTTTTTGTTTCTGTGCACGGGCAATGCCAAAAGCGAATGTTAATAAAAGCAACGTACCTAAATGTTTCATTGCGCTAAGGTATTTAGGCAAAAAACGGATTCCTTACGGCAAACCCCATTCGGGTTATTTTATTTAGGATAGATGATTTATTTATGAAAGATTGGATGTATAAGGAATGCTTAACATAAATCATTGCAGTAGCGTATTTTCGGTTATAATATCAAGCTATACAAGATCAAAAAAAATGGTATTGAAAATGAGAGGTTGCCCTGTTTGCCACCAATACAAACGATGGGGCAACCTCTGCACTTTTGAGAATTAAACGTTAATTAATAAAGATCTATGGTTTGATGCAGCTGAATCCGGTAATTGTAAAGCTCATCCAAATTGAATAATTGTTTTTTCTCTCCGGCGTCTTTCCCGTTGTGAAAAGTTTCTATGTATTTATTAGCGGTATTAAAGTGGAATCTACAAATCGGCTTGCGGTTATTGTCATCTAAAAGCACTCCGAAATAAGATTGGGTATCCCGTGCAGCAATTCGAATGGAAGGGATTTTCTCGCGTAAAATGGCCTTTACAATCTGGAAAGCTTCTAACTCTTCCTCTGTGGTTACAATTTTAGATGCATCGGGATCTTCAATAATGGAAATCACTTTATCATCTTCCTTTTTTTCTATTTTCTCATTGATATTCAGCGCTGATTTTAAACGGTCGCTAATGGATTCGTTGATGGAAATGGCAAGGGCTTTTTTAGTATATTCTTTAAAAGCGATCATGCGGTTAGCGGTAAGGGGCTTATCAAAAAACCGGTTAACCAATAACTTCACTATTTCATCAGAAGGGCTATCAATCTCCTTTTCAAATTCCTTTCTAATGGCCTTAATGTATTTTAATCCTTCGGCAGAATCTAGGATGGTTTCTAAATTGTATTCATTTTTAGTAAAGCTTTCGAGAATTTTAATGGCATTGTCTTTCAAATCTTCGATATCGATGGTGAGAAAAGGTTTTTCATCCATGATATTTGGCTTTTCCAGATCGGCATAAAAGTTATAAACCGTACCATTGGTAAGTACACCAAAACGTGCTTTGGAAACATGGTAATAACGGTGAAGTTGAGAGTTATGTGCATCTGCACTTTCTTTCCAATGTTTGCATTCGAAAATAAGAATCGGTTCGTTGTTTTTACGGATCACATAATCTACCTTTTCACCTTTTTTGGTTCCGATATCACAAATATGTTCAGGAATCACTTCGGTTGGATTAAAAATATCATAGCCAAGAATTTGAATAAAAGGCATCACAAATGCATTTTTTGTTGCTTCCTCGGTATTAATCTGGTCTTTTAAACCCACTACCCGCTGATGAAGTTGTTCTAACTTTAGTTTAAGATCCATGTTGCCTGAGTTTTTTGGTTGTTGAACAAATGTAGAACGCGAGCTTGGTTTATTTTTACGGGAAACCGTAGAGGGGTGCATTGGTATCTTTGATATTGCTTATAGAAAGTTTTGTCCGCATTATCATTTTAAATAAGCCGGAAGAAACCGTTAGCCAATAGTTGCACACAGATTAAAGCTGAACCAGCCTGATCATCAATTTTATATTTTAGACCATTAAGCAGTTAAGGGAATTAAGATTATTAAATTACCTTATTTGCGATACAATAAGCGATGAGTTGCCCGTTATTGGAAATATTCAGCGCAGTTTTAATATAACTTATCCTTTTTTCGATACTGCTTAAACCAGATGGTTCCATTTTTTTTTCCTTTAAAATGCCAGCCATTTCTTTTTGGGTTTTGCCATCTAAAATTAGTGAAACGATTGTTTTGTCGTAAGCGGTAAAATCGTGCAGGTATTCTTCTTTTTGCCTCAGATTGGGCGAATGGTATTTTTTATTTTTATAAACACTTTCTAAAGCCAGTTTAAGGTCTTTCGCATCGTGGCGTGCCTTAGGTACAAAAGCATCTATATCATATTCCTTAAAAAGTGTATTGGCTATCAAAGCTCTGTTTTCTATAGAAAATACCAGAATTTTTAAGTCGGGCTGAATTTCCTTTAATGCCTTTATCAGTTCTCTACCTCCTGATATTTTTTGTTTTGGATAATCTTCATCAAAAGAAAGATCGGTAATGATCAATTCATAAGGATCGCCATCTCGAAGTGCTTTTTGTACGCGTGTAAATGCATCATCACAATAAAATACATAATCTTTATCAGCTATGGTAATCCCAAGATCGGTAAGTGCACTACGAAGTGATTTACTCACGATTTCATGGTCTTCGGCGATGAGTACGTTTTTGAACATATTTATATTTTTAATTAGATTGGAAATGAAAATTCAACACAAAGCCCTTCATCGGGCTTGGTGTCAAAAGTAATATGGCCCGAAATACTTTCTATACGGGTTTCCGTATTCCTCAAACCATTTTTAAATGTTAAAACCTCCATTCCTTTTCCATTATCCACATATATTACCTTTACAAGGCCATTTTCACGCTTAAAATCTATTCCAACCATATCTGCACCGCTATGTTTTTTCATATTGGTCATCAGTTCCTGCAAAATGCAAAATACCTCTGTTTTGGTATCATCTTTAATTCCTTCCCAAAGTTTTTCAGCATTACCTCCCAAAACGATGTTGATTTTCTCAGAGGCATAAGCATATAACATTTTTGATAACTCAACAGAAAAACTTTCTTCGTGGCTATTATCTTTATTATCGTAAGAAAGGTCTCTGGATATTTTATAAATCACATCCAACTTATCAGCGAGGTCGTTTTTATCTATTTCATTAGTATTCTCCACTTCCGACATTACCTGGTATACCCGATTGGCAACACGATCGTGAATTTTTTTAACATATTTAAGCTCCGTTCTTTTTACTTCGATTTCCTTCTCCTGTTGCAGGCTTTTTTTCCGTTTTAAGTAAAGGAAATAGCCGAAGATTAAAAATATTATCAGAGTACCGATCCCAATATTTCTAACTAAAATATCCTTTTGTTTCTCTATATTCTCTCCTTGTGCTTTTAGAAAGTTGGCTTTGTTTTTTTCCGAATTATAACGAATAACTGCAAATTGATTCTTGGCAGCACTACGGACAGTTTGTATGCTATCGCTTAGATTTTGATAAGTCTGAAAATATTTTTTGGTGGCTGGTGGAGGACTAAGTTTGATCAGTTTTTGTAAACCTTCCAAACGATCATCAACCCGGTTTAACACTTGAGCAATCTGATATCTCTTGTTTGCATAAAACAAAGCAGAATCAGGTTTAATATTGGTGTAATAATCAGCAAGATGGGCATAACTCGCATTAAGCTCTAATGAGAGATTGTTCCTTTTCCTAATATCTAATGCTCTTAATAATTCAGGGGCAGCATTGTAATTTGGGTTTTGAAGCCATTTGGTTAGGGCAAGGTTGGATAATACTTTGGCAAATGTTTCACTGTCAATTGATTGATTTAAAATATCTTGATAGATGGTTATTGCCTTTAGATAAGCTTTTCTTTTCCTGTAAATATTTCCAATATTATTTTTAAGCACAGCTTCGGGAACAACACCCGTAGTATAATCTAAAGCTTCTGTATAAAATTCAATAGCTTGATCATAATCTTTTAAATTTTCTGAAGCAAATCCTAAGTTATTTAAGTTCGCTTTTATAAATATGTGCTCTTTTGGTATTCTTTTATTGAAAAATGGAGATGCATTTATCGATAATTCTTGTCCTCCAAAATAATCACCATTATTAGTTGAGATCATAGCCATATTTAAAAGGCACTTCGCAACACCTAAATTATTTTTCTGTTGAAGAAAGAGGTCTTTAGCTTTATCCAAATAAAAAAAAGCACTATCAATTTTTTGTTCTACTAAGTATTGATATGCCTTATCGTATATAGGGTTATTTTCTTTTTTTTCGACTTTTATACCCGGGCTTTTCTTGGAGCAGGAGAACAAAAGCACGATGAAGATTATGGCAATATTGAGGCGCTTCACTTTTTTAGATTTTAATCTAAATTAAAGAAATTTAATTTGGATTGCACCTTATTTAAACGTTTTAAAATTGTTAAGCACTAGATGACTGAAATTTTTGAAATATTAAAATAAAAAATAAGGCGGCAATGTGCCGCCTTATTATCCTATTACTATTTCGGTATTTTGATCTGGCCACCTTCACCACCTGTATCGTCGCCCGGAGGGGTGTCTCCTGGGTTATTTGGATCATCTGGATTCGTATCACCAGGATCGGCATCAGCAGTATTTACAGTTGTTGTTCCGCCACAAGAAGCAGACTGATTTGTATTGTACGGAGTAGCTAATCCTAATAGGATTGCAATAAATAATGGAATAAACATTTCTTTAAAAATTTAAAAAGTGATGTACACGTAGTTCCCCACGCCCCATGCATGGGGGTTGCTACAAACTGTAAATCAGAAGGCCTTCTGAAATTTTTGGGAAGTGTTGAGTGTCTGTCGCGGGAGCTTGTAGCTGCTTCCCAAACCGGCTAATAACTACCGCGATTTCTACTCTTTTATTAATCAGTTTTTTAAATTAGCTTTGATAATGAATCGCTGCCTGTGCTGATCAACGATACAAATATGGGGTGAGTCAAAAGATTAATTATCAGTATATTCCGATGTTTCCTTTGTTTCCGCCTAGATTCCGGAAAACCGTAAATATTCCACTTATTCCGTCTTATTTTTACGCTAAATTTTAAAGAAATGTTTGAGGAGTATAAAAGATCGCTATTAGATTTCTACCGTATTAAAAAAGAGAATAATCTGCTTACGACTAATTTGGAAATCCCTGGTCGCGATAAATTAAAGAAAGAATGTGTTGAAGTGTTTCTGAGAAAAAACACACAGAAGGATAAGGATTTAGTCAAATCGATCTTCGATCCAACAAACAAGTATGAAGATCAGGTAAGAAGCATTGAAAAATTCAAGGTAGATAAGTTAAGGCCTTTGGTAAATTTTTTAACCGAAGGAACAAGTATTAGAGAGGAAAAATTTGTCAAACTTCTTGGCTGGTTGTTGGATTTCACCGCTTACGATGAATGGAGGCAACTTAGCGATGAGGATAAAAAACGCATTTTTGAGAAACTATTAAATGGGGGTAAAACTCCTCCTGTAAGTATAGGTCCACCAACGACCACAACAGATCCCCCAAAACCACCAAGGGAAGAAACCACCTATCGTCCCCGCTTCTCAACATCTCAAATAATTATATCCTGTATTATTTTACTTTTTATCACCAGCACTTCTTTTATCGCCTGGGAGCGTATGGCCGCAAGCGTTAGAACGCCCAACGCGGATGAAAAACACATGTATTGGAATGGCGATCATTACGAACCCGTTAAAAACGGGACACATGAACCTGGGGTTACAATTATCCCTTTAGACCTTAAACTTTTGCAACAACAAAGAAAGATTACTTTACCTGATACATTGACAAAATACTCGTTGGGTAAAGTTTGGTACAAAGGCCATGGGAATGATCATGAGTTTTTTACCGATAGTGGTGCATATCCTTCGGATACAAATAGAGTACTTAAGCCACTTTCAAACATGATCTTAACCAAATACACTTCTAATTACAAGTATATGCTCACCCGTTTAGTATGGCTTTTATGTGCGGCTTTTTTGATCAGTACTGGTGGTTATTTGGTGAGTAGGATGAAGCGGAAAATAATCCTTAAAAAGGATCCGCAAGTGGCTGAGGAAAATACCGATGACTTGATTGGAGCGGAATTAGCCCAATAATAAGCCTACTTTATTGTTGCATAATAATTTAGTAATGGTTTAACTCAAATGTTCACACTTGGGTTAAACCATGTTTTATTTTATTGGGCCCAGTTTACCTGGATATTGTGTTTTTGTGCATACACTTTGCCTTTTTCCATCAGTGCATTAAAATTTTGTTCAAATTGGGCACCATATTTCTGGTCGATGCTTTTAATCATTTCATCTTTCGCCGTTTCGCTGCCCTTACTGTCGCAGAGTTTAGCAAAGGCCATGTATTCGTTTTTATAAACAGGGATCACTCTTTCATACAATTGCTGCGAAAGACTTTTAATTTCCTTTTCTTCATCTCCCGATGCTGAAAGTTTTTTCACTTTTTCCAGTGATTGTTCAAGGTATAATATTTTGTTGTTGAGACTGGTAACGGCTTCGTTGCCTTTCTTTTTACTGGATGGAATATCAGGATATTCTTTGGTTTCGTCGTTAATATGACGAGCGAGATCGGCACTGGCAAAATCGTTGATCATGTTGGTGTTCAGGATGGCAATGTCGAAAAAACGTTCAGGGGTTTCGGAGCAAGCCGAGAAAAAAAGCGTGAAGAGGATTAAAATCGCGAATCCAGATTTTTGGGATAGTGCTTGTAATTTGTTCATAATCTAAATGGGTTTCCTTATAAAATTTAAATTTCGGTAGGAGCAAAGATTGAGCCGAGTTTTTGAGTTGTAAGCATAGAAACTGTTCTAGTGTTTGATAATAAAAAAAAATTAACACAAATCAGTATAATTCTAAATGCGATAATTATAATCATTTGGTCTTGATCTTCAACTACATAATATGTAAATTTAGTTCTCTTATACAGCCTTCTTTCAATTACGTTCTTATCATCTTGAATTAAACCCTAAAAAAGCCATGAACCAATCAGAATTAATTGAAAAAAAAAGGCGTTTTATCAAACGCACTTATTTCGGAGTGTCAGACAATCCGCTTGATGATGTAAATCCATTTGACGCCTGGGATGAATTTTTAGCGGCAAAGGTTAAAGACATGAATTGGGGAATAAATCCTGACGCTATAAAAAGATCAAAAATCAGGTTTGCCTATAATTTTAATAAAATTTTAGATCATTACAGTGTTTTACTTGGCCTTGATGATATCCTGGTAGACCTAGATAATGATGCGCAAACCAACGAATCGATGATCAATACCTGGGCGGATAAAGCCATTTTTCCGGGCGATAAAACTGAAACAGAAAACAAAGTGGAAGAGAAATGAAAAAGGCCTTACTAATGATCGCCTGCCTTGGCTTTGGAAGTTTGGCAGTTGCACAGGTAAATAAAAATGCCGATACCACAGCAAAAAAAAGCATTGTGGAAAAATCAAGTTCGTTTAAAATTTTTGATAAATATGGATTAAAGGTTGATCTGAAATTTATTGATCCTGAAAAAGGCTCGTTTGGGATTGATTATCAATTTCAACTAGATCGGAATCTGCTCGGACATGATCCGGCTAAAATCAATAAATTAAATCTATCACTAGGCAGCAGGGGGTTTGTAACCGTAGCTGAAGATAAAAATAAAAACAGCAGCTTAATCTCCGAAATTAAATTGGAAGGGCAACCCCTTTTTCACGTAAAAGGGAAAGAACTCGGCCCGCGGACGCCTATTGATCTCTCAGCGGAAGATGATCCCGAATTGCCTCCGGGCAAAGATCCACTTGTTGATGAAGCGAGAAATTTAGCAGCTCAGGTGGCTTCGCCTTTATGGCTTTCGTTTAATTTGCATGCCAAACACGAAACCACACAGGATTTCAGAAACTCCGACTTTGCATTTGGTCCGCAGCTTTCTGTTTCTACTTCCTACCTCAGCGCATTTCTCGATTTTCCTTTTGGTTTACTTCGGGCAGCTAAAAACAACAATCCAAGGCAGTTGGATTTATCAGTAGGCTATGATTATGTAACCGGAGCAAACAAAACCAGCCTTGCGCCTTTACTTGATGATGCTAAATTTATGAACAGGTTGAACCTCAAAGCAGAATGGGAAACAGGAATATTTTCAGGAAACGAACGCATTGCCTTTTTATTTGACTCATATTATGACCTTGACCGTAATTTATTGCTGAAAAATGCAGGTAAAGACTGGAATTATTTTTATATGATCAGGATTGAAAAACTTTTAAAAATTAACTTAGGGCCGGGCACCAAAACCAAGGTGGCTGTGAAATATACAGCAGGTGAGCTTCCGCCAAATTTCGATAAAGGTTTTGTACTTGGCGGGGGTTTCTCAATTGATTTTTAGTAAGCATATTTCTGGCGATTGTATCTTAAATTAACGATACAGTCGCTTTAAACTCAAAAATCAGATTCCATTTTTAAGGCTGTAGACCTCACCTGTGTAATTTTTCTTCAATATTTGTGCAGCCATTTTACTCCTTTGTCCGGTTTGGCAATAGCAGACAATTGTTTTACTTTTTGGAATGGTTTCAATTGAGTTTTCAAGATCGTATAATGGAATGTTGATCCCGCCGATATTGTAATCTTCATGTTCGAAATCCTCGCGCACATCAATCAGTACAACTTCTTTTGAATTTGTTTCGAGCCAATTGTTCAACGTTATTTTGTCGATTTCTTTTATCGAATCGCCCTTTTTTAAAACATTTATTCCACTGGTTTCTGCTTGCTTTTCTGATGCGATGTTAAATACCATAACAGAATTATTCAGCGCATTAATAGTCATCAGCTTTCCAGATAGGGTTTCTCCGATACCGGTGATTAACTTTAATGCTTCGTTGGCCATGTATAAACCAACAATACCAGGCAGCAGGCCAATTACACCACCCTCCACACAGTTGATATTTTCGGTTGGTGGAGCAGGATAAAGATTTCTATAATTAACACTACCAAAGTGGTTAAATACAGCAATTTGCCCTTCAAACTGTAATATCGACCCAAATATGAGTGTTTTATCCAAGCTTAGGCAGGTATCATTTACCAGGTAACGGGTGCTAAAATTATCAGAGCAATCAATCACCAACTCATAATCCCTGCAAATATTTATGGCACATTCATCGGTAAAACGTTCAGCATAAGCCTTAAGCTTAACATGCGGATTAAGTAGTGTAAGTTTTTTAACCGCCACCTTTGCCTTTGGCTGGCCAATATCGGTATGGTTATATAAAATCTGTCGGTGCAGATTACTCAATTCCACCATATCATCATCCACAATGCCAATTTCGCCAAATCCAGCCGCAGCCAGGTATTGCAAAACCGGGCAGCCCAATCCGCCGGCACCAATTACCAGCACGCTTGCCGCTTTAAGCTTTTCCTGCCCGGCCAAACCCAATTCTGGTAAGATCATTTGCCGGCTGTAACGGCTTAATTCTTCCTTTATCAGCATTTTTTATTAATTAAACTCATATCCCAATCTTTCCAGATCGGTTCATAACCTTGCTTTCTGATCATGGCTGCAATTTCCTGCGCGGAGCGTTCATCAGATATTTCGAACTGCTCTAATGATTGCGGCTCTACTTCATATCCTCCTGGATTGGTTTTAGAGCCTGCACTAATAGCGGTAATGCCCAGCTTAATTACCTGGTTTCTGAAAGCCATTGTTTCCCGGGTGGATATTGAGAGTTCTACTTCGCTATTGAATAAGCGGTAAGCGCAAATCAACTGTACCAATTCCTTATCGTTCATTACCACCTTAGGCTCTAAACCACCGCTAAAAGGCCGCAGCCGGGGGAATGAGATGCTAAATTTACTTTGCCAATACTGTTTTTCGAGATAGGATAGGTGTAGGGCCGTAAAAAAAGAATCAGTCCTCCAGTCTTCCAGTCCGATGAGTACACCCAGCCCCATTTTATGGATTCCAGCCTGCCCCAATCGATCAGGTGTTTCCAAACGGTATAAGAAATTGGATTTTTTTCCTTTGGGGTGGTGTTTGCGGTAATCGTCCTGGTGGTAAGTTTCCTGGTAAACCAGAACGGTATTCAGGCCGTGGTGAATCAGCGTTTCGTAATCTTCTACATCAAGCGGTTGTACCTCCATAGAGATATGGGCAAAATGAGGACTGATCAGATCCAAAACTTTTTTAAAATAATCGGTATGCACACTTTGGTTGGCTTCGCCTGTAACCAGCAAAACATGCTCGTAACCCATGCCCTTAATTACGGCTACTTCCTGCATAATTTCCATAGGGTTCAGGGTTCTTCGCCTCACTTTATTATCGTAGCTAAACCCACAATAAGTACAAATGTTATTGCACTCATTGGAAAGATAAAGCGGAATGTACATTTGGATTACCCTCCCAAAGCGATCCAAGGTTAGCCTTTGACTAATCTGTGCCATATCCTCTAAATAAGGCATTGCAGCAGGCGAGATCAAGGCTTTAAAATCATCCAGACTGCGTTGCGAATTGCTCAATGCCCTTTCTACATCGGCTGCAGTTTTATCATATATACTGGCCTTGGTATCGTCCCAATTATAGGATTCGAATATGTTGTTAAAGCTATTCATCAAGAAATGCGGTTAGTGGACTGCTTGCTGCTGCATATTGTTGCTGGCCTCCCAGTTTAGCTTCAAAGGCCATTCTACCTGCTTCTACAGCCAGTTTAAATGCGGTAGCCATAGCAGTTGGGTTTTTAGCGATGGCAATTGCGGTATTTACCAACACTGCATCGGCGCCAATCTCCATGGCTTTTGCGGCATCAGATGGTGCGCCTATACCAGCATCAATAATAACAGGTACCCTGCTCTGGCTAATAATAATCTCTAAAAAATCAATGGTTCTTAAACCTTTATTGCTACCAATGGGCGATCCGAGCGGCATTACAGCAGCGGTACCTACATCTTCTAAACGCTTACACAAAACAGGGTCGGCATGAATGTATGGAAGTACCACGAAACCCAGTTTAACCAGTTCTTCAGTCGCTTTCAGCGTTTCAATCGGGTCGGGCATCAGGTATTTCGGATCGGGATGAATTTCGAGCTTAATCCAGTTGGTTTCCAAGGCCTCGCGCGCGAGTTGAGCTGCAAAAACAGCTTCTTTCGCATTGCGCACACCAGAGGTATTGGGCAATAAATTGATATGCGGATGTTTAAGGTGATGGAGGATATCATCATCTTTACCTTTTAAATCTACACGTTTAAGCGCAACGGTAACCAGTTCGGAAGCCGAAGCGATTAATGCACTTTCCATCACCCTTGCCGAACTGAATTTTCCGGTTCCGGTAAAAAGTCTGGAGCTAAATGTTTGATCTGCTATTGTTAACATATCTGTAATTTTAATGCGAATGGATGTTAAATTTGCTGTTGATTTCCTCTAGCACAACCGAGGTTTGAATCTGGTTGGTAAGTGCAGCCGATATAGCAATTCCGTAAATTCCGGTTTCTAGAATTGCCGGAATATCTGCCGCTTCAATTCCTCCAATGGCCACAATTGGCGTTTTTATGTTAGCTTGACGAACTTTTTCCATCAATTTCCGGTAACCGGCCAAACCTACAATCGGACTCAGATTTTCTTTAGTACGGGTAAAACGGAATGGACCCAAACCAATATAATCTGCCCCTTCGGCTACCCTTTGCTGTATATGCTCGAATGTGTTGGCCGTACCACCGATAACCTGTTCCGGATTGATAATCTTCCGCGCTTCCAGAATGGGCATATCCTGCAAACCAAGGTGCACACCATAACTACCCACCGCCTTGGCCAGGTGAGGATAATCATTTATAATAAGTTTGGCTCCATAACTTTCGCATAATGCCTGCGCGGCTTTGGCAAAAGGGAGAATCTCAGTTTCCGAACTGTTTTTAATGCGGAGCTGAATCCATTTGCCGCCAGCCTTAAGCACCTGCTCAATGGCATCTATATGGGTTCCAGTTTGAGGGGCTTGTGAGATATATTGTAATGGCTGAATCATGTTCACGTTTTTAAAGATTTTGAGTGTAGCTTTGACATTCGAGCTGTGCTTTTTTGAAAGTATTTAACGCCTCCGAAAGGTTATTCCAAATGGAACCAAGTAGGGCAACCCCATCAAAATTCATTTCCTTTACCACACCGATTTCCTTTATGCCAATGCCTCCAAGGGCAATGATTTTAGGTTGACCGGTCTTCTTTTCCAATTGAAAACCTGATGGGATAACACTTTGATAACCCGGCTTGGAAATGCTGTTGAATACTGGTCCGAAAAAGCTGTATTTATATTGCTGGATGGCACCGATAGCTGATAACTGATGGATAGAGGTACTGAATATAAAGTTCTGAGGCAATTCCTGCTCACCTCTGTTTTTTCTGAAACTTTCGGTATGGTGAATTCTGTTAATGTTGTAATCTTTGGCCAGTGTATGGTAATGGTGTAAGGCAATCTGCGGATGGTATTCGGGTAAAATCCCCTCAATAATATCCCGATAGGCAGCTTCATCAGCATTTTCTTTCCGCAAGTGAAAAACCGCTAAACCTGCTTCAAAAAGTTGGTTTATCAGAAGGCTTTCTTGCTTAAAAATTGTTGGTTTAGCAATTACAATCAGTTCCATAATGGCTTAAGAATAAATTTCGCTGCCTTTTTCTGTAAATTCCTTTGATTTTTCCTGCATCCCTTTGGCTAAAGCATCTTCTGCCTCAACACCTTGTTTTGCAGCATATTCGCGTACATCCTGCGTAATTTTCATAGAGCAGAAATTTGGGCCGCACATGGAGCAGAAATGTGCAATTTTAGCACCCTCAGCAGGCAGTGTTTCATCATGGAATTCTTTTGCGGTATCAGGATCGAGTGATAAGTTAAACTGGTCTTCCCATCTGAATTCGAACCTTGCCTTGCTTAAGGCATTGTCGCGGTATTGCGCACCGGGATGGCCTTTGGCTAAATCGGCCGCGTGGGCAGCAATTTTATAAGTAATTACACCATCTTTTACATCTTTTTTATTCGGCAAGCCCAAATGCTCCTTAGGGGTTACATAACAAAGCATGGCAGTACCGAACCAACCGATCATGGCAGCCCCGATGGCCGAGGTAATATGATCATAACCCGGCGCAATATCAGTGGTTAACGGACCCAAGGTGTAAAATGGAGCTTCAGAACAGTGCTCAAGCTGCTTTTCCATATTGGCTTTAATCAGGTGCATAGGCACGTGGCCCGGGCCTTCAATAATGGTCTGCACATCGTGTTTCCAGGCAATTTTGGTGAGTTCGCCGAGTGTTTCGAGTTCTGAGAACTGTGCGGCGTCATTTGCATCGGCAATACAGCCTGGTCTTAATCCATCCCCTAACGAAAATGCAACATCGTAAGCCTTCATGATCTCGCAAATCTCTTCAAAATGAGTGTACAGGAAATTCTCCTTATGATGTGCCAAACACCATTTGGCCATAATGGATCCGCCACGAGAAACAATACCGGTAATTCGTTTGGCGGTTAATGGCACATAACGGAGCAATACGCCAGCATGAATGGTAAAATAATCTACGCCCTGTTCGGCCTGTTCAATAAGGGTATCGCGAAAAATTTCCCAGGATAAATCTTCTGCTTTTCCATTTACTTTTTCTAAGGCCTGGTAAATCGGAACGGTGCCGATGGGTACCGGAGAGTTGCGGATAATCCATTCACGGGTTTCGTGAATATTTTTTCCTGTTGAAAGGTCCATAATTGTATCGGCACCCCAACGGCAGGCCCAAACTGCCTTTTCTACTTCTTCTTCAATAGTTGAGGTAACGGCCGAATTGCCAATATTGGCATTGATTTTTACCAGGAAATTTCGCCCGATAATCATCGGCTCAAGCTCCGGGTGATTGATGTTGCAAGGAATCACTGCCCGTCCGGCAGCTACCTCTGTTCTTACAAATTCGGGGGTGATGTATCCTTTTGGTGTATTGGCGCCAAAGCTATTGCCCTGGTGCTGATGGTTCATTACCTCGTGTTGGCTGCCTAGTTGTTCGTTCAATAGATCAATCTGCTGATTTTCCCTGATGGCAATATACTCCATTTCGGCCGTTATAATGCCTTTTTTAGCATAATGCATTTGCGATACATTGGCACCTGCTTGCGCTTTATAAGGTTTATTGGTGAAGTTAAACCGCAGCGAATCAAGCTTCTCATCAGCCAAACGCTGCTGCCCGTAAACAGAAGAAAGCACCGGAAGCTCTTCCACATCAAGCCTGTTTTTAATCCACTGCTCCCTTAAGCGCGGCAACCCTTTTTTAACATCAATAATAACATTAGGGTCGGTATATGGGCCGCTGGTATCGTAAACGGTTACCGGTGGGTTAGGCTCGGTTAGGCCAAAACCGTTGTGGATTTTTGTTTCTGTTAAACTGATCTCCCGCATGGCTACCTGTATATTGTGGATTTTTCCGGGAACAAAGATTTTTCGTGATGCCGGAAAAGGACTGCGGCTAATGACTTCCTGGTTTGGTGTTTTTTCTTGTTTCATGTGGTAGTTTGAATATTGAATGATTGAATGGGGATATAAGAGATGTAAAGAATGAATTGAAAGTCATACATTCACTCGTTCTTTTACCCCCCTTGCGTGGCTTTTATGAGTATAATCTGATCGCCATGACTTAACAGATGGCCAGCCCAGCCCGATTTGGGAATGATGTTTTGATTTACCGCAATGGCAAGTCCGTCGGTTTCTAAAAGTAGAACAGTAGCAAATAGCTGTTCGATGGAACAGGTTTCCTTTAGCGAATGATTCTGATTGTTTATAGTTACTTCCATATTAAAAAATTTGGAAAAACTATAGAGATTGCCCCGTATTGGGGATCGAAAAGACAGCAATGGTATTGCTTTCACTTTTCCCTTCGGCAGTACTAACTGCATCAGGTTCAAAGGGTATTTCTCAGCACGTAGGCACCCCTAAAGTTTTTTTGTAAATATATAGGATTAAATTTCTAAAGCAAATAAAAAATAGTATAGATAAAATCTATATGATATGAAGACTAATATAGAGATGGCATAAAAATTTTAGAGAAACAAATCTCCTGAAGGTATTATCATCCGATAGCTATCTGATAACGAGTCCTTTAGCGGAGTCTGTCAATAACTGTTTACGAAGGGTCTTTTCCAATTAGCGTAATGTCCGGAAAAGATCCCTTACTGCGTTAAGGATGACAATCCTGGTGATTAAAACACTAATTTTTCATTCCCCAATCTTCGCTCCCTTTCTCTCGAACAAAAATCTATCTTGATGCAGTGATTGTTTTGCTTAGGTCCATCGCTTTCTGCATATCAGCAATGCCATATCCGAATGGAACTTCCGGTTTTCCAGCACGGTCTGCAGACTTTCTAATAACCTCCATAAGCTCCTCATTGGTAAGTTTAGGGTATGCTTGCCATAAACATGCGGCCAAGCCACACATAATCGGACTGGCGTACGAGGTTCCACTACGTGTTTCACTGTTCCCACTCTCATTAATTACACTTGCAGTACCACCTAAAGCTACTACATCAGGCTTCATCCTGCCATCTACCGTGACGCCCCAAGAACTAAAGGCACTAATTTTCAGGTTGCTGTAAATAGCCCCTAATGTAAGTACGTGAGGGGAATCGGCAGGGGTACCTACCCAAGTGTTTTCATTCCCGGCACAGTTAACAATAAAAATGCCTTTACTAGCTGCTACATTAGCACCACGTGTTGCTAAAGCCGTTTTCCCATCCATATCTTCAAACTTATATCGCGTATATGGGTAATAAAAACCTGTAGAATAAGAAAGAGATGAGTTAACAATATCTACCCCAACACTATCGGCATACTCAATAGCATTTACCCAATAATCTTCTTCGATAGGATATTCGGTAGACTCATCTTCACTGCGCAGCAACCAGTAATTTGCTTCCGGAGCGGTACCCACATAGTTGCCCGGCTGGTTGGTGGCCATGCATGAGGTTACCCAAATGCCATGACTGTCTACACTATAAGGATTATCATTTTCGTACACAAAAGACTTTGCCCCTTTTACATTTACATTTTTTAAAGCAGGGTTAGTTTTGAAGTTAATAAAGCCGGCATCGATCACCGCAATATCAATTCCTTCCCCTCTAAAACCTTTATTATGTAATGCCTGGCCATTATTAATACTAATATTGGTTAATGCTGAGCCATAATTTAATGATGCGCCTGGAGTACGGTTAGCACCAATTTGTGGCACATCTACATACTTAGAGGCGGTTGTTACTTCTTTTCTCTTTCCTTCCCACACCAGAATTACCTCTTTTACAAAGGGCAGCGCTTTGTATTTGTCGATTAAGAATTCATCTGTACAATTTACACTTACAGTGTTCAGCCATTTACTTTTAGCTACAATAGTGCCGCCCACCTGTTGTATTGCTTTTAGGTATTCGGGAGAAATTGGTAAGTCTGACGCATCGATTGGGATGTTTCTCTTACGTCTCCGTTCAATTGCTTTTGGAGAAAGAAATGATTCTGGATTATTGATCGATAAATTCGATTGTCCTTTGTCTTTGAGCACCAAACGAAATTTATAGTCGTTGCCGTCGGTAACCACAACCTTGCATTTGGCTACGCCTTTACCATTAACCAATGTAGCTAAAACATAAGTTTCTCCAGCGGCATCGGGCCAAACGACACCTTCATCCGTTACCCTGGCAATCCTTGGGTTCTCAGAACTCCAAACAACTGAATCAGACTCGCCAGAAAGTAAATTTTGAATTTTTACGGTTAACCTGGCACCAAAAAAACTATCGTTTGCGAGTTTTACCTCACCTGGCTCTATCGATATTGTAATAGCGGGTATGACTGGGGTTTCTGGCACTTCTGATTTTTTACAGGCAGAAAATAAAAAGCAGAATAAAAAAGGGATGAGATAAAGGCGATGGGCGTATAAATTCATGACGAACTTTAAAAATAATAATATCTTTTACAGAAAAAGAAACTCACTTTTAAAGCTACATTCTTCTTCATAGATTTTACAAGTATAAGGTAATTGTGCGGATTGCAGACATACATAAATAAAAAAACTACTTATATAGTAATATAACACATATTATATTTATCAACCCAGGTATTCAACCTGCACGCTAATCCATCCATCCACACCTACCGCCTTATGCAAAATGCAAAACTTCCTTATAGCGGTAGAAAACACCATCAATTTACAGCCGATCTTTATTAAAACGAGTCATATAGCCTATCTTCGTTCCAAAATATTAAACCTCATACCTATGCAAACCCTGTTGGCGCTACAAAGCGGTAAACTTAAAGGAACAGTATCTTTGAAACTTTCGGAAAACCTTACAGATTTTCCGCAGGAAATATTTGAGCTCGCCGATACACTCGAAGTGCTCGATCTTTCTTTTAATAAGCTGAGTACACTACCTACAGATTTCGGCCGGTTAAAAAAGTTGAGGATTTTTTTCTGCTCTGAAAACCTTTTTACCGTTTTACCGGAAGTACTTGCCGATTGCCCTTTGTTGGATATTGCGGGTTTTAAATCCAATCAGATTAAAACTGTGCCTTCAAAATCCATTAATCCAAATTTGCGCTGGTTGATTTTAACCAATAATAATATCGCCGATCTACCAAAAGAAATTGGGCTTTGTACACGCATGCAAAAATTAATGTTATCGGGAAACCGTTTAGCAACATTGCCCGAAGAATTGGCCAATTGCAAAAACCTGGGTTTACTTAGGATAGCAGCAAATAAACTCCATGAATTACCAAAATGGATAAGCACAATGCCGAAACTATCATGGATAGCTTTTTCTGGCAATAATTTTAGTAAAACCCCAGCTGTTGAAACACTTTCATTGATCAATTGGCACGATTTAGAAATCAGTCATTTGTTAGGTGAAGGCGCATCTGGCATTATCTCAAAAGCGAGCAGAACCATTGGTGATGAAACGAGTGAAGTGGCTGTTAAAATTTTTAAGGGCAGTGTAACCAGTGATGGATTACCAGAGGATGAAATGACCGCATATATTGCTGCCGGATACCATCCGGGCCTTGTTAACCTGATCGGGCAGATTGCACACCATCCTGAAGATAAGAAAGGCCTGGTGATGGATCTTATTCCTCATCATTTTTACAACCTGGGCAATCCACCGAGTCTCGAAAGCTGTACAAGAGATGTTTTCCCGGCTGAAATGCAGTTGACAGAACAGCAGCTGTTAAGCATTGCCAAAACCATTGCCTCATTAGCTGCACAATTACATGAGGCAGGCATAATGCATGGCGACCTATATGCACACAATATCCTGATTGATGAGCAGGGCAGCACGTTGTTTGGCGATTTTGGCGCAGCAAGTTTTTACGATAGAACAGCTAATAAAACCGCTTTCTTGCTGGAGAGGATTGAGGTAAGTGCTTATGGTTACCTGCTTGATGACCTGTTATGTTTAGCTAAGGATACTGCAAACAAAAAAGTATTAGCCGATCTTACAGCCATAAAAGATGCCTGCTTAGACCTATTGCCATCAAACCGGCCAGGTTTTGAAGATGTAGTTAACGCACTGGCAAAGATTTAGTGCCAATAAGTTGTTAGTCTGAACTTGTCGAAAAACTTTTATGTACTTCAACAAGCTCATGATGACCATAAAATAAGTTGATTGATCTTAATTCTGCTGTTTTTTTGCCCAATCCAGTCTGCGCTGATCAGGTGTAGGGGTTACCTTAAAATTTTCAAATGTGGCGTTAAAACCTTTTCCATCCGGGCAGGCAGCCACAAGGCCAACCATTACCGGCGCATTATCTTTAAAATAGCAGGTACGGAGCATGGTATATTTTTTATCATCCAACGAATAAAAAATCTCTACTGCATCCAGCTTTCTAACCGCTTTCATCCATATAGATGTAGGCGCCTGCGATAGCTCTACTACACTCCAGTCGCTGGTTTTGTGCGTAACCACGGCACTCACATTCTGTTTTCCATTTACAAATTCTACACCAGATTTTATCCATTCTTCCTCATTGATGCGCAGCATAATGCCCATTTGATCGAAGGTGGTTACATAATTCCCCGTAATTTTTACCTTCACCTCAAATTCACCACCATAGGTAGCATAATAAAAAGGAGCATCATCAACAGTAAAACCATAATGTGAAATGCGCCAATAATCTGTTTTGGCCGGAACAAACATGCTGAAAGTATTTTTATCCTTAATTTCCCACTTTTCAGGCTCATTAAACGAGTTCATTTTGGCAAGACTTTGTGCTGCTGATTTTTGTAAATTTAAGGAGAACAATACGCAGATTGCGGCTAATAATTTAAGTTTCATTTGTGTGTTTGTGGTTGATTTTGTGTCTTTGTGTTTTACAAACCTAAAGCAAGTTGTAATTTTTACAAAGGACATACATCACTATTTTATTGTGACCATTATCACGCATAGCGGGCTGATCAGATACAGGGAGTATATAAATCTGCAAGAAATATTACATTTGTTTTGTTGTACGGAAACATGGAAACAAATTTTTTAAGGGCGCATATTGATCAGATCGTTTGTTTAACAGATGAGGAATTTGCACATGCCAAATCTTTTTTCACCAGGCGGAAATATAAAAAGCACCAATATATTATTCAGGCAGGTGAAGTAAACAGCTGTGAACATTTTGTGGTGAAAGGAATTGTAAAATCTTCTTATACCGACCACGAAGGCAAAGAATATATTTTACAATTGGCCATGGAAGAATGGTGGTTTTCAGATCCTAATGCTTTTAATACCGGAACGCCTGCAACACTAAATGTAGATTGCATCGAAGACACAGAAACGCTTTCTATCTCATTCGACAACAAGGAGAAGTTGTGTGCCTCCTCGAGAAAAATGGAATACTTTTTCAGGAAAAAATACACCACCGGCAATATGGCCTTGCAAAAGCGGGTGCTCGCACTGTTGAGCAATAATGCGGGCGAGCGCTACAAACAATGGCGCAACCAATACCCAACTTTACAAAAAAGAATTTCTAAAACCCTTATTGCCTCATATTTGGGCGTTACCAGAGAAACTTTGAGCAGATTATCAGTCTGATCAACAATGCTTAGTGCTTCTTAAATTGATTAATGATCTGTAATCTTGAGACGGAATTAAAACAAAGTGGCTGATAAATAACAGGGGAAGCAGCTATTCACTTTTATCACATATGTAGCTAAGGTATTATTTTACAGATGAATAAAACTGAACGGAAACTTTTCGGCTATCTTTTTCATATTTGTATCAGGGTATTAAACAATTCATTTGAATTACTTCTCAATCGTCCCAATGATAATTTTAAAGTTCAATGAAACACGTTCTTCTTAAGAGCGTGTTTTTTTATTAAAAAAGCCTTCCATTGCAGAAAGGCCTTGTGTTTAATCTAAATCGTCCCGTTGATTTAATTTTAACGTTATAAATATAGTTATCAACGCATTAACAACAAATTAAAAGGTAAAAATACCCTGATATGGCAGTAAAATCCCTATAAAACTAACCCCATTTTCCACAAAAAAATGCCTGAGTAAATAAAGCTGATAAGTACTAAACTGAAAATAAAAAGATCAGCCTAAAAACATTCAACTTCCCAGAAACGCGACCAACTTTCGAGTGCTCCAAGCTTAACAATGCCTTCCTTATCTGTTAATTCCTGGTTGTGGTTAACGCCATCCGCAACGCCGCACCAAGGTTCTAAACAAACAAAAGGAGCATCAGTAGCGGCCCAAATGCCAAAGAAAGGAAAATCTTCAAAATGGAAATGCAGTCCATAATCATTTTTGGTATTCAGCAAACTGATGCAATTACTTTGCAGGGTTTTAAAAACCAGTGCATCATTATAAAACAGATCATGTGTTAGGTTTAACCTATGACTGCCAAGTTCAATATCCTGGGTTTCATTTGCCACCAAACCATCTTCCAACTTCCAATAAGTTAATTTCTCATCGGCGTTGAAAGCAAGATAATAATCCTCGTAAACGGTATTTGGCGTATTAGGAACCACAAATGCAGGGTGTGCGCCTATGGAAAATAAAAGGGTTTCTGTTCCGGTATTGATTACCTCATATGTTAAATTCAGTTTCCGATCAATCAAACGGTATTTAAGTTTCAACTCAAAATAAAAAGGATACACTTTTAAGGTATCTTCATTTTGGGTTAAGGTAAAAGTGGCTTCGGTTTCACTTGTTTTCTCGATGTTAAAAACATGATCTCGGGCGAAACCGTGCCGTGGCAACTCATAATGCTTGCCTTGATAACTGAAATTGTTATTTTTTAATGAGCCCACTATCGGGAATAAAACCGGGCTATGCTTTGCCCAATATTTTGGATTGGCATTCCATAAATATTCCAGGTTGGTTTCCTTGCTAAATAGACCTTGAAGTTCTGCACCTTTAGCCGCCAGGCTAACTTTTATATAATCGTTTTCGAGAGTTATCATTGCCCCCTAAATTAACAAAAAGATGTACTTTAAAAACATCTTTTTTATTAATTTTGATGATCACCTTAAAATATAGTCCACGACAAAAATCTCCAACAATGGCCATTAAAATTTTAAAAAGCAGTTATCGTTGTTGCGCTGTTTATGATGTATGCACAGCTTCTAGCTAAATTTTAAGCTCAAAAAAGCTTAATAGCTTCTTTATTTATATTATCAAGCGGATTAAACCGCTAAAAATCAGAAAACCATGGCGATAGATTTATCAAAATTATCGAACACAAAAGTGAAAGCCGCTATAACTGCGCTACAAAAAGGAGATGAAAAAACCTGGTTTCCTTTGTTTGCCTCAGATATTTCCTTTTATGATGATGGAAACCAGATGAAATTTAACAATTTCTTTAAAAAAGCATTGGGTCATGAGCGTTTTACCAATATTGATAAAGTTGAAAACAATGGCCTGGATGTGTATGGCAACTTTCATTCCGACCAATGGGGTGATTTCAAAACCTTCTTTAAATTTCAGTTCAATAAAGAAGGAAAAATAAACAGACTGGATATCGGGCAAGCCTTCTATTAAGTTTGGAGTTGGGCGTTTGCACTTGGATACAGCTCCAAAGTCAAAACAGCCAACCCCAAATTGCTATCACTACCCGCGCTCTTCCCAAATACAGGCAATATTTATAATCGTTTGAACCGCCTTTTCCATATCCTGTACGCTTACCCATTCCTGTTTACTATGAAAAGCATGCTCACCTGCAAAAATATTAGGACAAGGTAAGCCCATAAAAGAAAGCCGCGATCCATCGGTACCCCCGCGGATGCTCTGCTGTTTAGCAATTACACCAGCCCTTTCTATCGCCTCTATTCCGTATTGAACAATTTTAGGATGCTGATCCAATATTTGTTTCATATTGCGGTATTGGGCTTTAATTGCCAAGCTATAGCTGGAGTTTGGATATTTAGCCATTACTTTTTTTACTGTTTCTTCCAAAAACAGACCATGTGCGGCAAGGTTTTCGTCGGTAAAATCTCTGATTATAAATTGTGCTTCGGCTTCCTCCACTTGTCCGCTAATGCTTACCGGATGAATAAAACCTTCTTTTTGTGCTGTAGCTTCCGGAGTTAAAGCATCTTTCGGTAATGAATCTAAAACTTCGGACAAAATTTTTATCGCACTCTCCATTTTTCCTTTTGCAAAGCCAGGGTGGGTACTCACGCCATAGATTTTAAGGGTAGCACCATCCGCAGAAAAAGTCTCATCTTCAATGGAACCCAATGTTTCTCCATCAATGGTATAACCAAAATCGGCACCCAGTTTTTTTAAATCCACTTTGTCTACACCTCTTCCAATTTCCTCATCAGGGGTAAAAAGAATTTTAATTGTTCCATGTTTTACATCAGGGTTTTTCATCAAAAAAGCAGCTGCTTCCATAATTTCTGCCAAACCAGCCTTGTTATCGGCTCCCAGCAGCGTTGTACCGCTTGCAGTAATGATATCATTGCTAATTTGGTATTGTAGATCTTTGTGCGCTGATAATTTTATTACTATTTTATTATCATCAGGCAATATGAGGTCTTGCCCTTGATACTTGTCATGTATAATCGGCTTCACGTTTTCACCACTGCAATCGGGAGAGGTATCCATGTGCGAACAAAAGAATATTACCGGCAATGTTTTGGTTGAGTTTGAAGGAATAGTGGCATAAACATACCCGTTATCATCCATTTCTGCATCATTTAGCCCAATTTCCAATAATTCCTGAACCAATTCCCTTGCCAGGTTCTTTTGCTTTTCAGTTGATGGGCAAGTAGAAGAATCTGGATCCGATTGGGTATCAATTTTTGCATATTTTATAAATCTTTGTTCTAAAGATTTGTTAAAGTTGGTGTAAGTGCTCATAATTCAAAGGTAAAAGTTATGGATATTCGATAAACATATTATTTTTGTAAAAAAACAATATGATTTTAAATTTGCTGAGAGCTACATATATATCCCTTTTGCTTGTTTTTACAGGAAGTTTTTCTTTTGCCCAATCCAATTATTTTAAAATGTCGTACGGCTTTGGAGGAGGCGTAAACAAATCATATACAGATGTATATAAAGGAAGCATTGGTTACACGGCTTACGGTGTTTTCGATTATCATATTACACCTTTTGTAACCATAGGTTTGGAAGGACAGATAGGAAGGGTTCAGGGAGGAAATGTTCAAACCGATCTGCATAACCGCCAGTTTGTAAATCAGTACTCAGCAATTTCAGCGAATGTAAAATTGATGCTTGGCGAAGTTGTCGATTACGATAAAAGTGAATTTCTGTACAACATCAGAGGCTTGTATGCTGGTGTAGGTGTAGGTGTTGTTAACAATAACATTACCGATATTGTGCGTTATAAACCACTTTGGGCAGCTTACGATCCGGGTTATGGCCCTTTTCCGGGAAAAGATAAAAGTCTGAACCTTTTGGTGCCTTTAAACTTCGGTTTTAATTATTATATCAACGATGGTTATGGCTATATGCGGTACATCATCAATATCAATGCGCAATCTAACTTTACTTTCGGAGAAGGTTTGGATGGTTATAACGATTCAAGCACCAAGTTTAAAAACTACTCTCCGGATGTTTACAATAGTTATACCATCGGCTTTAGGTACATGTTCGGAAAGATTAAAGTTTACCATAAAACGCTTTAATAAGCATTTCATTTCTTAGATTTAAAGCATGAGAAAATTCTTCGTGTTTTGTTTGCTCGCTATGCGACTAAAAGCAACTGCACAGAAAACCCCTTTCGAATTAAGTGGTAAAACCGAAACCACAACTTATCATGCAGCGATAGCTTACTACGAAAATCTGGCTAAAACTTATCCTGAGGCCAGGCTGCTTACCTATGGCAATACCGACTTTGGCAAACCATTGCATTTATTGGTGTTATCACATGATCAGGTTTTTGACCCATCAGCGATTAAAAAAAGTAATAAAAGAGTTTTATTGATCAATAACGGAATCCACCCGGGAGAGCCCGAGGGCATAGATGCATCAATGATGCTGGCCCGCGACCTGCTAAAGGGAAAAAAAATTCCAAAAGATGTGGTCATCTGTATCATTCCACTCTATAATATTGATGGCAGTTTTAACAGAAGTGGCACTTCTAGAGCAAACCAAAATGGCCCCATTGCTTATGGCTTTAGGGGGAACAGTAAAAATCTAGACTTAAACCGCGATTTCATTAAAACTGATTCAAAAAACTCAGCGGCTTTTCAACTCATTTTTAATACCTGGCAGCCCGAAATTTTTGTAGATACCCATACCAGCAATGGCGCAGATTACCAATACGTAATGACGCTTATTCCTACCCAGAAAGATAAGCTGAACCCAATACTTTCAGCATATTTAACGCAAACTTTGGTGCCAGATCTTTACAAAGGGATGGAGAAAATGGGCTACCCGATGATCCCTTATGTAAATTCGATCGGAGAAACCCCGGAAACGGGAATAACAGGATTTATCGATCCACCACGTTATTCAACAGGATATACAACCCTGCACAACGCCATTGGTTTTATGCCTGAAACGCATATGTTAAAATCATATGATTTACGTGTGGATGCTACCTATAAGTTGTTGCAGAATTATATCGGAATAATAGCACGCGATGCCAAAATTATCGGAGAAAATAAACGCAAGGCAGATGAACTAGTCAGTACACAAAAAGAATTTCCTTTAGATTGGAAGTTGAACAAAAGCGAAGTAAACGACCTTACTTTTAAAGGTTTTGAGGCGGGGCAGAAGCCAAGTACTGTAAGTGGTGCCGACCGTTTATTTTACGACCGCAACAAACCTTACACCAAAACCATTAAAGAATGGAATAAGTTCGAACCCGCCATTGTTGTACAAAAGCCTGTTGCCTATATTATACCAAAAGCATGGGACCGTGTAATTGCCTTGCTAAAGCTGAACAATGTTAAGGTTCAGGAGCTGGAAGCAGATCAGAAAATTGCTGTAGAAAGTTATTATATCGGCGATTTTAAAACCGGAACAAGGCCTTACGAAGGGCATTACCTTCATTCAGGTGTTAAGGTTAACCCTGTGCCACAAAACCAGCAATACTACGCCGGCGATTTTGTAGTGTACGTTAATCAACCCAGTAACCGTTATATTGTAGAAACATTGGAGCCACAGGCCACTGATTCATTTTTTAACTGGAACTTTTTCGATTCTGTTTTAGATATGAAAGAACATTATTCTGCTTATGTTTTTGAAGATACGGCAACGGAACTGCTTAAAAACAATCCGGATTTAAAAAATAAACTGGAAGCGAAAAAAGCTTCAGATCCCGAATTTGCAAAGAACGGTGCCGCACAACTTGAATTTGTGTATAAAAATTCTGATTATTACGAAAAAACACACAATAGATACCCGGTAGCCCGTTTGGTTACAGCCATAAAACTTGATTTAAAATAACCCAATGGAATACTTTAATATTGCACCCGTTGCCTCGGTAATTTTTGTTTTTACCATTATTACAAGCCTGTACGCTTTTTACGATCATTCGATCTATGGAAAGTTTATGCTGCATCCTTACACGGTATCAAAAGGACAAAATGTATATACTTTAATCACCAGCGGCTTGGTACATGCCGATTGGATGCACCTGTTTTTTAATATGTTTACCTTTTATGCTTTTGCTTTTACACTAGAGCGCTTAATGGGGAGCTGGCAATTTGGTTTATTGTACTTCTTGGGATTAATATTAAGTGATTTACCTACTGTAATTAAACATAAAGATAATTTCAACTATAATAGTCTGGGTGCTTCAGGGGCAATCAGTGCCGTGCTTTTTAGTTATATCTTATTTAATCCGATGTCTAAAATTTATATCATGTTTATTCCCATTGGAATCCCTGCTGTAGTTTTTGGAATTTTGTATCTAATTTATTGTGCTTATGCATCCCGCAACTCAAGAGATCACATCAACCACGATGCACACTTTTTTGGTGCCTTAACAGGATTGATTTTCACCATTATATTCGTTCCGGGTATTTTGCAGAATTTTATTGCGATGTTAACAGGAGGAAGATAATATCCTCTAGGAAGAATCGTCATTCCCCTGAAAACGGGAATCCTTTGCGATATATGATGGTTTTTTCCGCACGCGACCGTCATGATGAATTTATTTCAGGATCTTTCATATTAATAGTCCCTGAAATGAATTCGGGTTAACGACCTGAATTGATTAGCCCGCAGCAGGTAAAAAAGGATTCTCGAAGAAACTCATCGGCTCATCAGGATTTTTGATAATTTCGAACACCACATAACCCCATGGTTTCCAGAAATTCTCCAGCACCTGCGCATATATTTTATGTTGCCATACATCAAAAAGCGGTTTGGTCATGTTTCCGCGTAATGGCATTGCTTCGATGTAAGTGGTACCCTCAACAGGCATAAAAGTATATTCGGGTAAACGGTTAAAAAGATAAGCCGAGTAATAAAAACGTGCACTAAGTTCTTCAAATTGCTCGGCCGTTAATGCTTTACCCGCTATTTCGTTAATAATATCCTGATGGTAACGTTTATTGGTTCCGTTATCTTGTAAGCAAGCAATAATGCCAAAATCTTTCATTTTCAATGAGAAAGTCAACGTATTTATCTCATCGCGGAAACTGAATGGCGTTTCTCCGTTTTCTAATTTCACTACCGTGATAGACCATGGTGAAAAATCTTCAAATTCCAGACTGGTAAACAGGTTTTGCATCATGAAATTGAGGTTGGCAAATTTCATCATTAATGATTGCGACATATTCAATCCATCGGCAGTCATCTCTTTGCGCAAAGCTGAGTGCATTTCGATATATACAAAACCATATAAAAACTTGCCGATCCAATTAAAAAGATCAAGTTCTGGCAATGCGGATACCGCATCATAGCCTTTTGCAAACGCAGCTTCAATCTTATCTTCCAACGGCGTTAAAAACTGTTCATTCACCTCGCTATTTACCGGAATAACCAAAGTGTTGTACGAACGGATACTTTCATCCAAAAACTGGATCTGCTCTTCGCCACTTAAACCAGCTTGCTCCAACAGCCATTTAGGGATTAACGGAACCTGCAAAACAGGCGAATTGAACGTTTTGCCACTTAAAAAGCAGATTTTATATAAAAAATCGAAATTTTGGAAAGGATTGTATAAGCCGGTATTCATCGGTACAATATTAGCCATTATATTTTTAGGGCCTTGTACCGATATTATATTTTAACGAAAGGATTACAACAGAACCAATTTTCAAGGCTCGCTTTAGCCGAGGAGTATAGCGACTTCCATTTCGCTGTTTTTTAGTTGAGAAAACACCGCTTTTAAATTTGTCATCCTGAGGGTTAATTTATTTGTATAAAAATCAAAATAAGTAACAAGAGCACTTAAAAGATTAATCTCCTCAGGTTGTCGTTATTGCAAGAAGGCTTTTTCAGCCGACGAAGCAATCTCTATGGTAAAGATCATTAGCATTAAAGATAGCTTTGTCGTTCCTCCTTGCAATGACGACCTTTCTAACAGATCTGTCAATAGGTAGCCTGTCGAAAAACTTTAAAGCGTATTCAAGAAAGCCCTTCGACAAGCTCAGCTTGACGAATTTTTGGTCTCTTTGAAAAGAACGTAATGCTAATAATTATTATAATAATAACTAATATCATCAACCAACTGGCTGTAAATCGGCTTTGTAAATTCTAAAAACAAGGCATTTGGTGGTGGTGGCAGTATTTCTTTTCTCCTGGTAATGGCCAGTTGTTGTTTACTCAATGCCCTGTCGTCTCCTTTATAGCTTGCCCAGCTGTCTTTCCAAACATATGTTCCCGGAAATTTCTGTTGGCGTACAAGTTTCCTCGTTTTCCAATCGGTTATGCTCATATCCAACAAACCCGAGGACGATATATTTTTTTCAAAAATGCTTAATGTGGCTTTTACCGTGCCGTAAACCGGCTTTTTATCGCGGGTTTCGCCAATTACCACACTATCACGTTTTAGCTTCTCAACCCTTTCTTTAACATAGGTTTGCCCCACCACAAAATCATCAAAATTTAAACTTAATACCTGATCGGGAACAATTTTCTGCTCAGTGGCCTGTGTTTCGCCATAAAATATTACAAACTTATTCTTGGCGTAACTTCCAATAAACTGATCAATCTGTTGCTGAAAATAATCGGCACTTAATTTATACATACCGCTCTTTACGATAATCGGCTGCACTACTACCCTGGCAACAGCTGCCCAATAGGCATCTTCCATTTTGGTTTTGGCATCCTTGTAATCCGGCTGTAGGTTTTGTGTTTTCTCAAATTCGTAATATGCCTTTTTAGCCGCCTGGCGATTATTTTCCCTTAAATAACCTAAACCGGAATTATATCGTGCTGCTGCGGCATTATATTTACTATCGGCAAGCTCGTTAAGGTACTTTGAAGGACTTGGAACTATGGTTAAGCAGGCCGGGCAACTATTGATGTCATCTGCCAATTGATTGATTTTTTGATAATCATACATTACTGATTCCCATCTGAAGAGATCGTTTGACATTTTTGCTTCTTCAATTTTCCTTAAATGATCCTGCAGGGCTAAATCGTATGCCGATTTTAATACCTCCCTGGCTTCGCTGTTTTTTGGCGAGTTTTGCAGCCTGCTCACCGCTTTTGCAACAGAAGCATCATAATCACCCTTTTGTAAGGCTTTTTTTCCTGTGGTACATCCTCCAATAATTATTAAGGATAAATAAATAAAATACCGTAATCTTGAATTGTTTTTCATGGCAGTGGTAATTGCGTTAATAACAAAGATAATTTCCCAAACGATAATTGCCCTATTTATTTAGAAGACGATTGATAATGAAGATTAGTTGCAAGCAATTTGAATTAGAATTAAAACATCCTTTTTCGATATCGAAGTTTACCAGAACCAGCACACCTTTAATGTTACTAAAGGTAGAACACGAAGGGGTAACAGGTTATGGAGAAGCCTCCATGGTGCCTTATATGGGCGAAAGTTATGAAAGTGCTGCGGCCTTTCTAAGCCTTGTAGATTGGAACAACATCCGGTTTCCTTTCAATTTTGAAGAAATTATTGCCTACCTGGATAGCCTTGCACCTGGACAGCCAGCAATTAAAGCCGCCATCGATATCGCCTTTAATGATATCCAGGGGAAACTTTTTAACAAACCCTGTTACCAAATTTATGGCGCTGAACCCGCTAAAATGCCGGTAACTTCTTATACCATCGGGATTGATACTCCGGAGGTCATCCGCGAAAAACTGAAAGATGCTGAAGCCTTTAAAGTTATCAAAGTTAAATTGGGAAGGGATAATGATCAGGAAATTATCAACACCATCCGTAGCATGACCAATGTGCCCTTGTATGTAGATGCAAACCAGGGTTGGGCGGATAAAATCAAAGCTATAGACTTAATTTATTGGTTACATCAACAGGGTGTGGTACTAATTGAGCAACCGATGGATAAAAACAACCTTGATGGAAATGCCTGGTTAACCGAACGTAGCCCGATCCCTCTGTTAGCCGATGAAGCGGTACAGCGTTTGGCCGATATGGATAAACTAAAAGGTGCCTACCATGGCATAAATGTTAAACTGATGAAAAGCTGCGGCATGTACGAAGGCCATCAAATGATTTTGAAGGCACGATCTTTTGGGATGAAGGTGCTGATCGGCTGTATGAGCGAAACCAGTTGTGCTACGTTAGCTGCAGCCGCTTTGGCCCCATTATGCAATTGGGCCGATTTGGACGGGCCTTGGCTGACCACAAATAATCCTTTTACAGATCCGGCTTTTGAAAACGGCAGGTATATTTTAAATGATCTGCCTGGTTTAGGCCTGGAGGGTATTACTTCTGATCTTTTTCCTTAAAGCTTTTTCTGATGTCTTTGGTAAGCTGATACTTGAAGTAAAACAGGCAACAGGTAACCCCCACTAAAAATCCGGCAGGAAGATATTTATGGTTATTGTAACACCAAACCAATCCGAAAATAGAAAGGATTATGGCTAAATTATAAAAGATATTTAATGCAAATTTTTTACCCACAACTGGAAGGTTTGTATTTTAAATGAATTAATAATGAGCAAGTAGCAATAGCCAATTATCAAACCTGTATGGCAAAAAACAAAGGTTTAATTCGCGATTTGCAAAAGTTTGATAATTGGAATTTGTTTATTGGTTATCCTTAATAAACTGGCATGCTTGGATCAAAAGCTTCCTGCCAGGCTAAAATACCACCTTTTAAATTATAAAGATTGTCGAATCCGTATTGTTGCTCCAACTGCATTACAGCTGCCGCACTTCTTTTTCCACTACGGCACTGAATAATTACAGGTTTATCTTTAGCCACCTTATCAGCCTCAATTAAAATTCCACCCAAAGGGATATTCTCCCCTTCAAGGTTCGAAACTTCGTATTCAAATGTTTCGCGAACATCAATCAATTGAAAATCTTCTTTATTATCGATTTTCTCTTTTAGTTCCTGTACCGATATTTCTTTCATTTTATTAAATGTATTTATGCAAATATAGGAAAATCAATTTTACCCTTCCCATCAAAAAAATGCCATAAAATTTTGCCAAAAACTGTAACAACTTAAACCCTTAAGCGTTTAATTATAAATAGTTATAAATGGACAAACTGAACCGTTTCTTTTGGTTTTGCTCTGGCGCTCATATACCGACACTGGAAAAATATCCTTCAGAACAAAATAAATATACAGGCATTGGTGCCACCATCTTCTTTACAGGCTTATTTGCAGCCCTTTCTGGCGGTTACGCCATGTATTTTGTATTTAAAGGCGATGATGTGGCCGTAATTTTTGCAATCATTTTCGGGTTTTTATGGGGAGCTGCCATTTTTAATATGGACCGCTACATCGTATCGAGTATTAATAAAAGCGCAACTACCAATAAACAGCTGCTACAGGCAACACCGCGTATTTTGCTGGCCATAATGATTGGTATGGTAATATCGAGACCGATTGAGCTTAAAATTTTTGATAAGGAGATTAAAGAACGGTTAAAAGTGAGTTACCTTAATGGCCAGCGCGCTAAAATTGATACTTTAAACAAAGCTTTCGAGAAAAAATACCAGGTAGAGTTTGGCAGATTAAACCAACAAAAAGCCACCAGAGATTCGCTCGAGAAAGGCATCAAGGCAGATAGGCAAAAACTGAATTTTGAGATTTTTGGCAATAAAACAACAGAAACATCAGGAGTGATGGGATATGGCCCTTATGCTAAACGCAAAGAAACCGAAATTGCACAACGCACAACAGAATTGGATTCACTTAAAGCTGCCATCAATAAATCTGAAGGTTTTGTAGATAAACGTAAAGAATTTGATGGTTTGCTTACCGAAAAATTATACACCAAAAAACAACTGGATAGCTTATCGGATATTGCCGGCTTTGCAGATCGAAACTGGGCCTTAGGGCAGTTAAAATTTAATGTTGATGGCTCGCGCGATAACAATACCGCAATGGCAGTTACCTTTATAGGCCTGCTGTTTATCTTTTTCGAATGTTTACCCGTGTTTGTAAAGCTAATGAGTGCCCGTGGACCGTATGACTACGCGATTTCCGACGGCGATGAGGTATCGATCTATCATTCTAAAAAAGACAAGGATTTCCACTTCGAAGTTGCCGATAATATTCACGAAACCAGGGTAGATTCAGAATCATCGAAAAAGAAAGAAATAATTAAGGGAAAAGCTTACCGCGATCTGGAAAAATACGACTGGGATAGTGAGGGATGATTGATAATTTAGAAGGAAAGGCATAAAGTGAAAAAGGCTAATGGTCTGATGGTTCACAGATCATGGTCTGGAAAGCCATCTGCTATGATCAGTAAACCTGAAAACCATGAACCACCTGGCTATCAACCATAGACTATAAAACCAGAAACCCAAAAATATTTTTCCTCAAAGCATTTCACCTCAAACATCTTACATTTTTCCTTAAATTGCTGCCATATTCCCGAATTATGAAGAAATTTTTAGGTGCTGCAATATTTAGCCTTTTATCGCTCACGGCATTCGCACAGAATGAGATCAGTTATACGGTTTCATTTCCAAATGCGATCCACCATGAGGCAGAAATCAGTATGTTGATTCAAAATGTACCAGCGGGGGCACTAAAGGTTAGAATGAGCAGATCCTCGCCAGGCCGTTATGCTACACATGAATTTGGAAAAAATGTTTATCATTTAAAAGCCTTTAACGAAGCAGGCAAACAGCTGAACATCAAACAATCAGCCGGTGATGTATATGAGATTCCTACTCACGGCAGTAGCGTAAAAATAACGTATACACTTTTTGGAAACTGGATTGACGGAACTTATGCAGGTTTTGATGAAACCCATGCCCACATGAATATTCCGGCAACATTCGCTTTTCCGCTTGGTATGGATAGCAGACCGCGGCTGGTGAAATTCAATTATGCCGAAAAACAGAACTGGAAAGTAGCCACACAGCTTAAACCAATGGGCAACGGAACTTATTTTGCGCCCAACCTTCAGTATTTTATGGATAGCCCAACAGAAATTGCCAACTATAAAACAGCAAGCTGGAAGGTGCAAAATACTGACGGAAAGCAACAAACCGTTCATTTAATTACGCACGCTAACGACGATCAAAAAACCGTTGACAACTATGCGGAAATGCTTAAAAAAATGGTCGATGAACATTTTGCCGTTTGGGGAGAATTCCCAACCTATGATTACGGTAATTATTATTTTCTGGATGATGTATATCCTGAGAATGCGGGCGATGGCATGGAGCATAGAAATTCTACTTCAATTGTACAACGCACACCGAAGATTGAAGGTTATGAAGCGAACCTGCTGGGAACTTTTTCGCATGAATATTTCCACAGTTGGAATGTAGAACGGTTAAGGCCGAAAACCCTGGAACCTTTTAATTTCGAACATGCCAACATGAGCGACGAACTTTGGCTGGCCGAAGGTTTTACACAATATTATGGCAACTTACTCTTAACCAGGGCAGGATTAAAAACTGTAGATAATGCCGTGCAAACTTTTAACGGCCTTGTAAATGCTGTTTTGCTTTCGCCAGGTGCAAAGAATTTCTCGCCGATCGAAGCCAGCCGATATGCCGTATTTGCCGATGCTGGTGTAGCAATTGATCAAACCAACAAAGGCAACATCTTTACTTCATATTATACCTATGGTGCAGCAACAGCATTGGCACTTGATCTTCGCTTAAGAACCGAATTTAAGCTCACACTTGATGATTATATGCGCGCCCTATGGAAAGCTTATGGTAAACCGGAAATTGCTTATACCGTTCCTGATTTAGAAAAAACCTTAGCTCTTTTAACTAAAAACCCCGCTTTTGCTGCCGACTTTTTTAAAAAGTACATCTACGGAACAGATAAGAATGACTATGCCAAACTGCTTTTAAATGCAGGCCTTGTTTCGCAGAAAGCAAGCCCTAACAAAGCCTATACCGGTTTGGGTAGAATTAATGCTGTAGAAGGAAAGCTTATCCTGGGGCAAACACTCATAGGCACACCCGCTTATCAGGCAGGTTTGGATGTTGATGATGTGTTGTTAACCATAGATGGCGAAAAGTTAAAAGATGCGGCCGCCCTTGCAACACTTACCGATGCGCACAAACCCGGAGATGTATTAAAGGTTACTTATCTTCACCGCGGAGAAGAGAAAGCAACCCAGTTAACCCTGACCGAAAACCCATCTTTAGAAATCGTCCCGATCGAAAAAACAGGCGGAAAGTTAACCCCTGCTATGCAGACTTTCAGAGATAAATGGTTATCATCGCAGGTAAAATCTAAATAAAACTAACTAATACTTATTACACATGAAGAAAATATTCCTTTTTACCATTGTCGGTTTGGCAAGTTTGCAGCTGAAAGCGCAAAACATCGATAAAATTATCACGCGCGAGTATACCGACCATCTGATTAAAACTTTAAGTGCAGATGATATGCAGGGGCGTGCAACATTTACCCCGGGCATTGATAAGGCCGCAAGCTTTATCGAATCTGAGTTTAAAAAAATAGGTTTACAGCCTTTAACAGGTGAAAAAACTTTCCGTCAGAGTTTTAACAAATACCAGGTAGCCATTCAAAACACAAGTGTTAAAATTGATGGACAGGAAGTTTCCCCGGAAAACCTGATTGTTTCCGGAGTTACTACTGAAAGTATTTCACTCGATAAATCGAATGCTACTGTTGTTAAGCTTGATCCGGAAAAGGCATTTGTACCGCAGCTTAGGGCGATGATGGGTGCAGAGAAAAATCAGATCGTTTTAGTTGACAGCAAATTTGCTGATTTGTTTAACCGTTACAAAAGTTATTTCAGTAAACCTGCAACCGTAGATGAAAAAGACGTTAAAGCAACTACAAGCGCAGTACAGGTTTTTATTTTAGGTAAAGATGCTGCCACCGATTTTTCTGCAACATTTAAAAGTAAGGTAACTAAAATGCCTTTATTTAATGTTGCGGGCGTAATTCCAGGTAAATCAAAAGCAAAAGAAATTGTGGTTTTCTCAGGTCATTATGATCATTTAGGTTTTTTGAAAGCTGTAGATGGTGATAGTATTGCCAATGGCGCGGATGATGACGCTTCGGGTACTACGGCCATGATTGCCCTTGCCAAGTATTACAAAGCGCAGAAAAATAATGAGCGTACCCTGATTTTCGTTGCCTTTACAGCCGAAGAAATTGGTGGTTTTGGTGCGAAAGACTTTTCAGAAAAATTAAATCCTGATGATGTTGTAGCCATGTTTAACATAGAAATGATCGGTAAAGATTCGAAATTCGGAAAAAATACTGCATTTATAACCGGTTATGAAAGATCTGATTTCGGTAAGATTTTACAGAAAAACTTAGCTGGAACCGAATTTACATTCCATCCAGACCCTTATCCGGATCAGAATTTATTTTACAGAAGTGATAATGCCACTTTAGCTGCCTTAGGTGTTCCGGCACATACCATCAGTACCGATAAAATCGATATTGATAAGTTGTACCACAGTGTTAAAGATGAATACAGCTCTTTAGATGTTGAAAACATACTTTCTACCATCAAAGCAATTGCTAAAAGTGCTGTAACCATAGTAAACGGAACAGATACCCCAACAAGGATACCGAAGTTGAAAAAATAAAAAGGTAGTAGTTATAAAACGGTCGTCATTCCCGCGCAGGCGGGAATCGTAATGCAGTAAGCTTTAAGATTCCCAAACAGGTTGGGAATGACGAGCCGTCCGATACAACTCCAACAAAAATGGCCAGTGAAAAATCACTGGCCATTGCTATTTTATAAATTCAGTAAGTGGATTACTTACTCAAATACATCGATTTATCTTTGTACAACTTACGGAAGTAAGGATCTTCTAAATCTTTAATGAAGCGGATTGCCTCACCTGTGGATTTCATTTCAGGACCTAATTCTTTTGCAACCTCAGGGAATTTCTCGTAAGAGAAAACCGGTTCTTTAATTGCATAACCTTCAAGTTTACGAACAATCGTAAAATCTTTCAGTTTTGCCACACCCAACATAATCTTCGCTGCGATATTGATGTATGGTACATCGTAAGCTTTTGCGATGAAAGGAACCGTACGCGATGCCCTAGGGTTTGCCTCGATTACATAAACTTTCTCATCTTTGATAGCGAACTGGATGTTTAACAAACCTCTCACATCTAAAGCTTTCGCAATTTTGATCGAGTATTCTTCCATCGCTTTAGTTACAGTTTCTGATAAGCTGAATGTTGGTAACACTGCAAATGAATCTCCTGAGTGGATACCTGCTGGCTCAATGTGTTCCATCATACCTACAATGTGAACATCCTCACCATCAGAAATCGAATCAGATTCCGCTTCTTCGGCTCTATCAAGGAAGTGATCGATCAATACGCGGTTTCCTGGTAAATCACCTAGTAACTTCACTACTGCTTTTTCAAGGTCTTCATCGTTAATTACGATGCTCATGCCTTGTCCACCCAATACATAACTCGGACGAACCAATACCGGATAACCTACCTCATTTGCCACAACAATTGCTTCTTCAGCATTTTCAGCGACACCATATTTTGGATAAGGAATATCCAATTCTTTCAACAAATCAGAGAAACGGCCGCGATCTTCGGCGATATCCATGTTTTCGAAAGATGTTCCGATTATCTTGATGCCTTTTTCGGTTAGTTTCTCCGCCATTTTCAAAGCAGTTTGACCACCCAATTGAACGATTACGCCAAGAGGTTTCTCAAGCTCGATGATTTCACGAACATGCTCCCAAAATACCGGCTCGAAGTATAATTTATCGGCCATGTTAAAGTCTGTAGAAACCGTTTCAGGGTTACAGTTAATCATGATGGCCTCGAAACCTGTTTCCTTTGCAGCCAATAAGCCATGTACGCAAGAGTAATCGAATTCGATACCCTGACCGATACGGTTAGGCCCCGATCCCAATACAATTACCTTTTTCCTATCAGATGGAACAGATTCATTTTCTTCTTCGAAAGTAGAGTAGTAATATGGTGTTTTAGCAGGGAATTCCGCAGCACAAGTATCCACCATTTTATATACCCTGTTGATTCCTAAAGCTTTACGGCGATCGTAAACTTCATCTTCGGTAACATTGCCCAACAACCAGGCGATCTGAATATCAGAGAAACCTTTTTGTTTAAGCGTTACGAAGAAATCCTGAGGGATATTGTTTAAAGAATATCTTTTTAATTCAGTTTCAAGCAAAACAAGTTCTTGAATCTGGTTTAAGAACCATTTATCAATTTTAGTAACCTTACGGATCGATTCCAAAGGCACACCCATTGTCATGGCATCTTTTATTAAAAACAGACGGTTCCATGAAGCGTGCTCCAGGCCATCCATAATTTCGTTGATGTTGCGGTTTTGTCTGCCATCGGCACCTAAACCTGCGCGGTTAATTTCTAAACTCTGACAAGCTTTTTGCAATGCTTCGATAAAAGTACGGCCGATCGCCATAACCTCACCTACAGATTTCATTTGTAAACCTAGCTCTTTGTTCGCTCCTTTAAATTTATCAAAGTTCCAGCGTGGTACTTTAACAATTACATAATCCAAAGTAGGCTCAAAATATGCCGAAGTTGTTTTGGTAATCTGATTTTCAATTTCATCAAGGTTGTAACCGATTGCCAGTTTTGCAGCAATTTTTGCAATTGGATATCCTGTTGCCTTACTTGCCAATGCTGATGAACGTGATACACGCGGGTTAATTTCGATGGCGATAATTTCGTCATTTGCCGGGTTAACCGAAAACTGAACATTACATCCACCTGCGAAGTTCCCGATTGCACGCATCATTTTAATCGCCTGGTTACGCATATCCTGGTAACAGCGGTCTGATAAAGTCATAGCAGGTGCAACAGTGATCGAATCTCCTGTATGGATACCCATTGGGTCGAAGTTTTCGATCGAGCAGATAATGATCACGTTGTCGTTGCTATCTCTTAACAACTCCAACTCATATTCTTTCCAGCCTAAAACAGCTTTTTCAACCAATACTTCGTGTGTTGGTGAAGCTTCCAAGCCACGTTTTAAAGCGGCATCAAATTCTTCTTTTTTGTGCACAAAACCACCACCAGAACCACCTAAAGTATATGAAGGGCGGATTACCAATGGATAACCGATTTGTTGTGCAGCTTCTTTACCTTCTAAAAATGAGTTGGCAATTTTCGATTCAGCAACACCTACGCCGATATCCACCATTAACTGGCGGAAAGCTTCACGGTTTTCTGTTTTTTCGATTGCTGCAACATCCACACCAACAACTTTTACACCGTATTTTTCCCAAACACCGCGTTCTTCAGCCTCTTTACAAAGGTTTAGTGCGGTTTGCCCTCCCATAGTAGGAAGTACTGCATCAATTCTAGGTAAATCTGCAGAGTCGATATGCTCCTGTAAAATAACCTCTATTGAATCAACAGTTAACGGGCGCAGGTAAACATGGTCACCGATAACCTTATCCGTCATGATGGTAGCCGGATTGGAGTTGATAATGGAAACGGTAATTCCTTCTTCTTTTAAAGAAAGTGCCGCTTGCGAACCCGAGTAATCAAATTCACAGGCTTGGCCAATGATAATTGGTCCAGATCCGATAATCAGTACTGAGCGAATGGAAGTGTCTTTAGGCATGATAAAGCTTAAACAATAATTAAAATTCTAAAGTATTGGTTCCAATTGAAACCTTGAAAGCAACGAGATTTTGTGCTTGTATGAAGAAAAAATCCCAACTGTTCTGTCGGGATGCAAAGATACATCTTTAGAAGTATTTTAAGCTGATTTTTTTAAAATAAAAAAGAGGGTTTAGAAAGCCCTCTTTATAAATTTTTCTTTTGCCGAAAAGCCTACTGCTGTAATTTTATTTCGCCCAAATCGGTAGTGGCACTATCTTTTACGGCCACCTTTTCTATCACGGCATCTTTATATGGCGCGTTAGCTTTAATTACCACCGTATAAACGCCTTGTTTAAGGTTGGTAAAAGTAAAAACACCTTGATTCACCTGAGCGCTAAGCGTGTCTGTGGAAGCTACAAGAGAAACCGATGAAGCAGCATCCACCGGAGTAATTTTTCCAATTATCCCACCAAGTTTAACATTTGTAAAAGCAATCGCTCCCAATGCAAATACAATTATTAGTGATAATGCAACACATAATTTTTTCATGGTATAACGTTTTAGCTGTTGATGTCTTAAATAAATAACACCATTTTGCCTAAATAGTTTTAAATAATGAACACTCAGATTACGCACTGTACTAGAAATTATACACGAGTGTACACACTGTATATGCAATAGTTACATAAATGTTAATTAGTGTTAAAAGAAATATGCAAATGTAGCCCTACACGTCAGAATTAAGTCACGAAGTTGTGATGAGCCTATTATTGGCAATAATGTTGTAATAAGCTCAACATATATGCGTTTTGTATATACTTTAGACATTGTTCTAAAGCTTCCTCCGCGGCTTAGTTACCCGCCATGAGGATTTCTTCATAAATAGTTTGTTTGGTTTATTATCCGGTTAGAGGAGCCCTCCTCAACCGGATTTTTTCTTTTAAGGCATTTTCTTTTACATTTGATTGTGTTCAGAAAAATATCGTGAATAAAAATATCAAAAAGATTGCAATTGTTGGCCCGGAAAGTACGGGAAAATCTACCATGTCTCAATTACTGGCAAAGCATTACCATGTATCATGGGTGCCGGAGTATGCCCGTTATTATTGCGAAAATTTGGTTACCGATTATACCTTACAGGATGAAATAAACATGTACTACGGTCAGGTAGCTTTGGAAGATGCCATTTTAGTAACTACCCTTAGCGACTTTATTATTTGTGACACCACTTTTGTTACGGTAAAAATCTGGAGCGATGAGGTACTTGGCGAAACTCCGGAAGTTGTTTTAAAAGCTTTGCCAAAAAGACCGTATGATCTTTATCTTTTAATGGATATCGATTTACCATGGCAAGATGATCCGCTACGCGATTTCCCGGAGAAGCGAGAATATTTTATGCAGGTTTGGCATAAGGAACTGCAGGCACTAAACGCCAATTATAAAGTTATTGGTGGTTTAGGAAATGAAAGGCTTGCAAATGCTATAGCGGCAATCGATGATTTTTTAGGTTTATAAGAAATAAATTGTTCTTGATAAAATTCTTGTCTGTTTTGAAATTGCCAAAATAGTACAGAACCACTCTTTTCTCATTAATATAAAACGTTTTTTTTGGAAACGAAAGAACAGCATCTCATAGGTGCTACAGCCCCGCCATCCGCTAATTTCGATCAAGGATCGGAACCGCTCCTGTCGGGTTTAGTTAGCGGCGGGGTTTGCTTCAGGGCAAGAAATTTTCCCAAATAAACCGATTGTAGGGAAGAGCTTCCGATTCTTCATCGGAACGCGTACCAGAAAGCGGGACTGAAATGGCCAAAAGTACAGAACCACTCCTTTCCATAACAATAAAACGTTTTTCTTTTTAGGAAACGAAAGGACAGCATCTCATAGGTGCTGCAGCCCCGCCATCCGCTAATTTCAATCAAGGATCGGAACCGCTTCTGTCGGGTTTAGTTAACAGCGGTTTGCTTCAGGGCACAAAATTTTCCTAAATAAACCCAATTGTAGGGAAGAGCTTCCGATTCTTCATCGGAACTCGTACCAGAAACCGGGACTGAAATGGCCAAAAGTACAGAACCACTCCTTTTCACGGTCTAAAATCACAAATCTTACATTGTACAGTCAATTTTTGCCCTATTGACTCACAATTAATCAAAAAACCCGTTTATTCTTAAATATTTTCTACCTTTGAAGCATCATTAGGGGTGCCTTGTTTAATAAACACAAAACAGGCTGAGAACATACCCATTTTATAGGTGAAAGGTAAAAGATAAAAGCATTTGGTAAAAACCGAAACTTGAATCTCCTAACCATTAACCTTATAAATGCACCTGATCCGGGTAATGCCGGCGTAGGGATTGGAGTTATGGAAGTTTAACTGAAATCGGGGAAACCCCTTTTTCCGATGGGTTTAACTAAAAACAATACAATTGAAAAATTTACTTTTTGCAGCACTTGTTGCAATGTTGCCTTTTATCGCATTGGCACAGAATTCTGTTACTGGTAAAATAACAGATCAAAATCAGCAACCGCTTCCGGGTGCAACCGTAAAATTGAGAAATCAAAAAACCGCGGTAGTAAGTGATGCTTCCGGAAATTATACCATTACGAACATGGTTAATGGAAAATATACCATTGTAGTAAGTTATATAGGCTATAAAACAACCGAAAAAGCAGTTGAAATTAAGCAAAGTATGGTATTGGATTTCTCACTCGCTCCCCAGAATTTCCTTGCCGATGAAGTAATTGTCAGGGCAACGCGGGCGACAGAAAAATCGGCGACCACCTATAAAAACATTGGCAAAGAGGAGATCCAACAGAATAACTTCGGACAGGATTTGCCTTTTATTCTTCAAAATACACCAGGTGTGGTGGTCAACTCTGATGCTGGTGCGGGCGTAGGTTATACAGGCATCCGGATCCGCGGGAGCGATAATAGCCGGATCAATGTAACGGTTAACGGTATTCCGATTAACGACAGTGAAAGCCAGGGTACATTTTATGTAAACATGCCCGATTTCGCCTCTTCGGTAGATAATGTTCAAATTCAGCGCGGGGTAGGCACTTCAACAAATGGAGCGGGTGCCTTTGGTGCAAGTTTAAACATCCAAACAACTGCCAGTGAATTGGAACCTTACGCAGAAGTAAATAGCACATATGGAAGTTTTGATACGTGGAAGAACACTGTAAAAGTTGGAACGGGTTTAATTAATAACCGCTTTAGCTTTGATGGCCGCCTATCAAGAATCAGTTCTGATGGTTATGTAGACCGTGGCTCATCATTACTAAAATCTTACTTTTTATCTGGTGCGTACCACGGCAACAAAGATCTTTTGCGTGTAAACGTTTTTTCAGGCACGGAAAAAACCTATCAATCCTGGAATGGCATTCCGCAATCGCGTTTAGAAAATGATGTAGCTGGCATGAACGCCTATATCGATAGAAATGGATTAAGCACAGAAGATGCTGACAACCTTTTAAATTCCGGCAGAACTTACAATAGCTTCCTTTACAATAACCAAACTGATAACTATACCCAAAATCATTATCAGCTAATTTATGCCAGGCAGTTTTCTGATCAGTTTTCTTTTAACGGTGCCTTACACTATACAAAAGGTGAGGGTTACTACGAAGAATACAGGGTACAGGATAAATTAAAAAATTATGGCTTAAATCCGGTCGATATCAATGGCGGAACGCCTGTTACCGAAACCGATTTAATCCGTCGCCGTTGGCTGGATAATGATTTTTATGGCGTTACCTATGCCTTTAATTACGTACCCGACAAGAATTTAAATTTTACACTCGGTGGTGCCTACAATGAATATAAAGGTGCACATTTTGGACAGGTAATTTGGGCACAGTATGCTTCTAATGGCAATATCGACAGGCACTATTACGATAACGAAGGTTTTAAAACCGATTTTAACGTTTATGGTAAGGTAAACTACAGTCCGGTTGAATCTTTGAGTTTATTTGCCGATTTGCAATACCGCCGTGTATATTACGATATCGCAGGAACTGAAAATAAACTGAATACACTGGCAATTAACGAAACATTAAATTTCTTTAATCCGAAAGTTGGTGCTACATATTTTATCAATCCGCAGAGCAATGTATACGCCTCGTTCAGTGTGGCCAACAAAGAGCCAAACCGCGATGATTATACAGATGCTGGTGTGGCTGGTATTTCACCCAAATCAGAACATTTGAATGATGTAGAGCTGGGATACCGCTATAAAGATGATAAACTCAATCTGGGTGCAAATGCTTACGGAATGTTTTACAAAAATCAGCTGGTGGTTACTGGCCAGATCAATGATGTGGGTGCAAACTATCGCCAGAATGTAGATAAAAGTTATCGTTTGGGTATTGAGCTGGATGGTTCTTACAGCATCAGCAAACAGTTTATGGTAAATGCCAATGCCGCATTCAGCAGAAACAAAATCAAGAATTTTAACGAATATTATGAAGATTATGACAATGGCGGATTTGTAATAAACAATTACAATCTAACTACCATTTCTTTCTCACCAGATGCTGTTCTTTTCGGAGAACTGGTTTATAAGCCGTTTAGCGGTTTTGCTATCGCATTACAAAGTAAATATGTAAGCAAGCAATACCTTGATAATACGCAGAACAATGATAGAACCATTAATGGTTACTGGGTAAACAATGCACGTTTAGGCTACGATTTTAAATTTGCAGGGGTTAAAAACATCAATCTGGGTTTATTGGTAAACAATCTTTTTGATAAAAAATACGAAAACAACGGTTATACCTATGGTTACCAATCAGGAGGAGGCAGAATAACCGAAAATTTCTTTTATCCACAGGCAGGCACCAACTTTTTGCTTAGCTTGAATGTGAAATTTTAGTTTACCATTCAGGGTTGACAACTTTCCATCCTATAAAGCTGTCAGCTCGAATTCCTAAAGCTAAATAAAGGATCGCCATTGCAAGGGACACTTGCAATGGCGATTTTGTTTATATTGCCTTGCTGATCATAAATAACCATTAATCTCGCAATCCTGATCCAGAATGAAATACATAGAAAAACTCCAGTACATTACGCATGATATTCCACATTTAAGCCATATCGAACAGGTACAGCAGGCTTGCGAAGCTGGAGCAAAATGGATCCAATACCGTTGTTTGAGCAAGAATGATGAAGAACTTCTGCAGGATATTAAAGCCATTGCAGAAATCTGTGATGATTGGGGTACCACTCTAATTGTAACCGATCATGTTCATTTAAATGGAAAAGCGGATATACAAGGCTTTCATATAGAAGATATGGATGCTGATTTTATCACGCTACGTAAACTGGTAGGCGATGACATTACTTTAGGCGGATCGGCAAATACGACCGAAAATTTAATCCGACTGGAAAAAGAAGGGGCAGACTATGCTGGTTATGGCCCCTATGCTGCTACGGAAACCAAGCCGAATGATTATACACTTCTGGGTATCGAAGGCTATCAAAATGCAGTAAAAAAACTTCAAGATCAAAACATCAATCTTCCTGTGCTTGCTGTTGGAGGCATTAAAACCTATGATGTAGAAGCTTTAATGCATACAGGCATTTATGGAGTCGCAGTTTCAGGAGCAATTAATTTTGCAGATGATTTTATAGAAACCTATCAGGATTTTTACAGTTTAGTTAAAGAAAGCACTGTTAATTAACACTTTATAATTTGAAGGTCTTTAGATAATTTTTAGTTTTGGGTAAACCCAAACTAACATGTCAGAAAACGCTCTTCAAACCAACACTACCTGGAATATTTATAAAAAAATCGCTTTCAGGTTTTTCTTTCTTTTACTCCCTCTTTTTATAATCCTGAATAATAATGGCTCTTTTACATTTTTTTCGGGCATACTGCAGTTGCCAAGTTTGGTGTTACATCATTTAATTCCATGGTTTTCTGAACATATTATCCATTACAATTACGATCATACCATCACCACCAACGGCAGCGGCGATACCTCTTACGATTGGGTACTGTTACTTTTTATATTTTTAATTTCAGTAATCGGCTGTATCATCTGGTCTGTTTTAGATCGTAACCGGAAAAGTTATAATGCCGCATATTATTGGCTTGTAGTATTGGTGAGGTTTTATCTGGCATTTACCTTAATATTATATGGTTTAATAAAAGTTATTAAACTTCAATTCCCCGATCCTTCGCTAAACCGGCTTTTACAGCCTTTCGGCGATGCTTCACCTATGGGTTTGGCATGGACATTTTTGGGCTTTTCTAAAGGCTATAATATTTTTATGGGCCTTGTAGAAGTTTCTGCTGTTTTATTGTTGTTCCGCAGAACAGTTGTAATTGGCGCGTTTTTGTCTCTCGCGGCAACAGCGCACGTAATGTCTATGAACTATTTTTTCGATGTTCCGGTGAAACTACTTTCTACCGCGCTCGTGGTAATGAGTCTTTTTATACTTGCCCCGCATTTCTTAACCTTATACCGTTTCTTTATCAAATATGAAAATCAACAGCTCAGTAAAATGTACCGCCCTACCTTTAAAAAACGCTGGCTATACATTTCTGCCTATGGCTTAAAATATCTGTACATCACAGCCTCAATTGGTACTTTGCTTTATACCTTTATTCAACAAACAAAAATATATGGCAGTGAAGCCCCAAAGCCGTTTTTATATGGCATATATGATGTAGAAAGCATGAAGTTTAGAGGCAAAACGGTAGCACCTTTAACTAGCGACAGCACGCGATGGAAACAGATGGTTATCAGTTATGCGGGTTATGCAAGGGTAAAAACAATGAACGATAGCACCTACAATTTTTCAACAGTTTTTAATACCAAAAAGAAAGAAGTAGTATTTAACTCTCAGGATAAAGAATCAGCACAATATATTTTAAATTATAACTTGACAGGCAAAGATAAACTGATTATTTCAGGGCTGAAGGGGAAAGATTCAATTTCGGTAAGCTTTAAAAAGAAAGACCTTAAAAATTTCAGACTCATCAACCGGGGCTTCCATTGGGTGAGTGAATATCCGTACAACCGTTAATCATTTTACCCGGTTCTGATTCTTGATGTATTTTACTTAAAGCGAAATTTATATATTCGCACTATGTCTTCACACCATATTGTAAAAGAAAAACAAGAGCCGGCTTTATATATAGATGAGCTTGGAAATTTTAACGAAGAGTTACTCGGGCAACTGCTCGAATGGAGTCCAACACTTTTGGTTAACGGAGAAAATTATGATAAAATATTTTCCTTAGGCTTAAAGGTAGATGTTTTGGTAAACGGTAGCGGACAGGAAACACAAGAAGACACAAAGGTTATCCAGGGGCCTGTTGATGCTTTAATGGTGGCGATCAATTATTTATATGAAGAGAAATACCCTGCAGTAAATGTTATTGCCAAAAAATTCGATTTGGAGAAATTTGCAGGATTTGAAGATCAGATCAACCTGGTGGTATTTACAGAAAAAGCAAAACATTATCCAATTAAATCAGGTTTTTCAGTTTGGAAACCTGCTGGAAGCGAATTTCTTATCCATGGCAACCGGTATATGGAGGTAACCAACTTAGCGCAGAATGAGGACGAAATTTTTATTGTGGTAAAGGATGCCTTTGTAGAATTTACCTTCTCAGGGCAACCGATTTTTATTAGTGAACCGATATGATTACCCTTAGAAAAGCAAAAGAAGAAGATATAGAAATTATCAGGGATATCGCCGCAGCAACCTGGCCATCAACCTACCTTGATATCATCGGGCAGGCACAGATTGATTACATGCTGGATAAAATGTACAACAAAGGAGAGTTGCTGAAGCAATTTATGGAAGGACATATTTTCCTGATTGCCGAGGAGGGCGAAAATCAGTTTGGTTTTGCGGGGTATTCTATAGTTGGGCATGAAGAACGTATTTATAAACTCCACAAGCTTTATGTAGTGCCATCTGCACATGGCAAAGGGGTTGGGAAAATCCTGATCAACGAGGTCTTTAACCAAGTTAAAGATGCCGGCGCAAGCGCGTTACAGCTCAATGTAAATAAGAATAATAAGGCAAAAGATTTCTACCTAAAAGGAGGATTTACCATTAAAGAATCCGTAAAGCTTGATATTGGTGAAGGCTACTTTATGGACGATTATGTGATGGAATATAAATTTTAATGTTTAGCATTTCGTCGTCAGGTTTTTGGATTAAGATGGTAGCCTAATTCAAAAAGACCATCATTCCCAACTCAACTGGGAATGATGGTTGTACGGGCACTTTCTGTCCTAATTTTTCATCCTTCCTTGCTCTGCTTCAGTACCGGTGGAACGGCGGCGGGCAGGTTTAATTTCATTCTTGCCAAAACGGTATGTAAAACTGATTCTGCCGATCTGGCTTTCATTTTTTTGATAAAGATCGTAGGTTAAACCAGAATATATACTCGATAAGTTTGTTTTATACGTGTTAAACACATCAGATAGTGCAAATTTCAAGCTCGCTTTTTTATCAAACAAGGCTTTGCTCACACCGGCATCGATAGAATAACGTGGCCTGATAGAAAACGTTCCGTAATCAAGCGGCGATTCATAGCTGCCACTCAGTTCTGCTGTAAATCCACTTACAATGGTAAAGGTTTGTTGGGTTTTAAACTGAAAAGACGTTTTTCCGGTTTTTAAAGCCTTTCCGGCTAAATCTGGTGCTTCGAAACTCAGGTAAAAAACATTTAAATTGTTATTCGTCTGCCACCATTTGGTAATTTGAACAGGCACATTTAAATTGGCATTATAACTGATGTTTGTGGCAATATTCGCATTGGTTTGATATAAAGATTTACTTGCCGCATCAGGTAATATCACTTCTGTTATTACATCATTAACCCTGCTATACCTACTGTAAGCATATATTTCTGCATTAGGGTATAACTCAGCTCAAAATTGTGTGTATACTGCGGGTTTAAAAACGGATTTCCTTTGCTGTAGGTAAATTCATCCAAATAATAAATAAAAGGATTTAAAGCATCGTAACTTGGGCGGTCTATCCTCCTGCTATAAGAAAATCCTAACTGATTGTTTTTCGAAAGCGTTTGTTGAACAAATAATGTCGGAAAAAAATCCCAGTAGTTCCGTTCAACAACCGTATTGTTTGTAATCAGATTTCCTTTCGAATTGGTTTGCTCAACCCTTAAACCAATTTGTATACTGGTATTTTTAAACTGTTTATTTAAATTGGTGTAAGCTGCATTAACATTCTCATCATATATAAACTGATTGCTCCGTTTAACATCATTCTGCCAGGCACTGTTAATCAACTCTTCTGCCTGTAAGTCATTATCAGTTTTAACCCAACTGCTCTTAACCCCGGCTTCTAATTTTACCGTTTTGTTCAGTGCCACGTTATAATCAATTTTAAATGCTTTAATATCAATGATTGATGGCGTATTGTTCCTGGTATATTTTATTGGGCGGATTCTGTCTCCATTTGCAAAACGGTAATCGTTTTCATAATTAGACCCATCGTTTCCTTTGTATTTAGAATAATCTACATCGGCCGATATTTCTGATCCTGCAGTATCCAGAACAGATCTATAATTTAAATTATAAGAAACGTTATTGTATTTGTTTTGCTGTAATGAGTTGGTGATCAGGCTGGAATCAACCTTAACAAAAGAGGGCCCGATAAAGGTGTTATTTACAGAGGCTTCGTTTCCATGATTAAAATAACCGTTCACCAATAAACCAATCGTATTTTTTTTATCGATAAAATAATCTAAACCTGCCTTAAAATTATTGTTTTGTTGTTTTCGAAGGCTGGAGCCAGACTGCATAAAGTAGGTATCTGTATTCTTACCATTCGAAATCCGGTCAATATCAATCTGGTTCGTCCTATTGTTTTTTCCGTAATTGTAATTTCCAAAAAGATTCAGTTTTTGTGTCCTATGGTTCAGGCTCAAGCCAGCATTACCCCTAAAGTTTTTGCCGTAGCCGGCCATTCCATTAAGACTGCCGTTGGTTCCACCGTTTTTGTTTTTCTTTGTTTTAATGTTGATAATACCCGAATTACCAGATGCATCGAATTTAGATGATGGGTTGGTAATCAGCTCAATGCTTTCAATATCAGAACTTTGCATATTGCGAAGCAAATTGGCCACATCAGCACTACTCATATAAGTCTGTTTTCCATCCAATTGAATTAACACGCCTTGTTTACCCATCATTGAGATGTTATCGTTCTGATCTACCGTTATGCCTGGCGCCTTTTGCAAAACCTCCAGCGCAGTAGAACCGCTCATGATCGAACTGTTCGAAACATTCATCACCACCTTATCCATTTTTCTTTCGATTAACGGCTTGGTAACCGCCACGCTAACTTCTTTTAAATTTTGGGTGCTTGCAGTAAGCTGTGCAGTGCCAAAATCTATTTTCTGATTATCTTCCGTTAAAACAATTGTTTTACTTTTAACCGTTTTATAACCCATATTACTGGCTTTGTAATAATAGCTTCCCTTATTTGGAACATTAAAACCAAAGGTTCCGTTAGGATCTGTGAAAGCTGTTTTAACCACACTCGAATCAGAAGCCTTGAACAATACAACCGTAACATAATCGGCAGGCTTTTTATTTTCATCCAGTATTATACCACTAATGTTGGCTTTAGGGTTTGTTTGTGCAAAAACATTTACACCGGTAAAAAAGAAGGAGAACGTAAATAATATCTTGTATAAATTTTTCATTGGTATGTTTAAATATTTAAAAAATCCGGGCAAAAAGATTTCCATAGCACAGTTTATATGCTTTCCATTAAATTGCCTGCTTATTTTAAAGTTTAGCCCGGAAACGAAAGGTTTCCGCTTGTCAAGTTATAGGTAAGACGACCGTATTTTAAAAAGGTTACAAGGTTTTTGAAAAAGTTGAAGGTTTTAATATAGGATTAAATGATAATAGTCCCAAGATTAGAGTTCAAGAATAAATTCCCATCTTAATTTGGTAGGGGAGCAATTGTTTTGATTTGCTGTAATTAATCGGCACTGCTGAGGCAAAAAGCAATTTAATCACTTCAGCTACCAACGTACTTTTAATGTTCACGCCTGCGCAGGGAATAATGAAACCATTTTAACATTGACGCATTTTTAAAGCAAAAAAGCCACAGTTAAACAAGTGAGTACCTGCTTACCTATGGCTTTTAAACTCTTTGGTAGGAAATCTCTATTTTACACCAAGTACATCTACACCTTGTTCGAAAACTACATCCACCGGAATATTCTTTTTGGTTAACCTGTCAAGATCTGTTTGAAGTTCCGGATGGATAACAGCTTTATCCTTTTGCGCTTTTTCTACGGCAACTTTATCGCCATTACCCTGTAGTGTAATAATAAAAGCACTTAAATCGTTCATAGCTGTGGCAAATTTCTCAAAATTGACCTTATATGTTCCTTTAGCGGTCCTTTCAAATGCCCCTTTTTCCTGGAAGTAGTTGAAACACTGCATATTTGCTTTTCCATGTGCTTCAGAAACGCCAAAGCGTACCGAACGTAAGATACCAGCCATAAACGTGGTGTAATAATCTTTTATATCACCTTGTAGTTCTCCCTTTTTAAGTAAGCCGGTAACCATATACAAGCCTAAAATATCGGCTTTCCCCTCTTCCAACCAGCTGTATTGTTCTTTCAATGCCGCACGTACAAAACCTTTTCCGGTAATGGTTTTTTTAATGCCTAAACCATGTGCAACTTCGTGGAACATTACATTGGCAAAAAAAGCGTCGAATTTGATATATTGTTGTTGGTCAGCTTCAATTAATTCTTTAGAAATTGGTACCAGGATCTTATCAAATTTTGCCTGCATTGCATTTTTAAGCTGCGAACGTCGCGTACCTTTTTCTTGCTGTATCTTTTCATCATTAGGAAGGTTTACGGCAATCGTTTTCGATCCGGCATTACAATCTCCTGCATAATACACTACATCATAAGCATTTAATTCAGAATCAGTTCCTGGAGTTTCCGTTTTGTATTTTGCGGCAACAGGCAAGTTTTTTTGAAGTTCAGGGAGCATTTTTACATACTTTGCCAAACGCTTGCTCCATTCTTTATCTTTAATCAGTACGTAAGCTTCGTAACTGGTGCGAGCATTGAAAAGTTTATCCTCATAATTTTCTATCGGCCCGATAATGATATCCAATCCATTGGTTTTCATATCCAGCCATGCGTAATCACTTGCCGTAAAATTATCAGTAACCAAGGCATCGGCCCTTAAATTAAGGTATTTCTTCAAGCCTTTATCTTCGGCAATTAGTGCTGCTTGTTTCAATAAAGAGCTCACCTTTTGCAATTCAGCAGCAAATAAAACATGATACGGTACGGTAGATAACTTGCCTGTACTATCTTTCTGAATAACAGAATAGGCACCAAATTTATCGGCAAGATCTGATTTTTCAACCGCCTCCTTAGTGATGCCATAAGGATAAAAAGAAGCTCCTTCAGGCTTGGCACCAACACCTTCAACAAAAGGTTTATCGTTATTCAACCTATCCCAAGGGCCGTAGTTGATGTTTATAAAATCGCGTGTTTTTTCGTCTTTAATGGTAGCAAGCAGGCTATCTCTCTGCGGATAAGCCTGTTTCCAGTAAAGCTCATCCATAATTTCTGCAGCCTGAATCAAAAGAGGCAAAACTTTGCGGTCGTTTATACTCAGCTGATTAATATTGGTGGTCAGCTTAACCCTTTCGTAAATGGGTAAACGCTGTGCAACGTAATTGGTAAGGCTATCATTTTTTACCACAACATTTTTTTCACCAGAAGGCTTATTATTGCCCGTACAAGATGCCAGTGAGCCAATTGCAAATGCCAGGGCTGATAATAATATGGATGATTTGTATAAGTTCTTCATTATAGATGTATATCGCTGCTAAATTAGTAAATTTTGAAAGCTTTGTATAAAGTTTGATGCATTGGATGAAGTTTCACATAACTTTGTAACTTCAACTTGCTAACAATTCATGCCCATGTTATATCCCAAAACATTAAATTTATCCACTATTTTCGCTTTTCCGCTGCTACTTGTTTTATCTGGTTGCGGAAGTAGTAAATATGCTGCAACAGAAAAAATTTATAAAGAAAAAGCTAAAGATTTTTCTAAAATAATAGGCACAACACCTCCGGTTGGTCAACTTTACGATTCACTAGGGGCAACAAATCAAACCTGGATTGGTTCTGTAAATTTTGGGATACGCAAACCAAATTTTGTAGTAATTCACCATACCGCACAGGATAGTTTAGCACAAACGGTCAAAACATTCTTTTCAACCAAAGCTGGCACCAGCGCACATTACGTAATCAGTCGCGATGGGAAGGTAGTGCATATGGTAAATGATTATCTGCGTGCAAACCATGCCGGCATAAGCAAATGGGGAAAAGATACTGACCTAAATTCTTCTTCTATCGGTATTGAACTGGATAACAATGGCTTGACTGATCCATGGCCCGATGCACAGATTAATAGTTTGATTAAATTACTGGCTACCTTAAAGAGAACTTATTCTATCCCAACTGCAAATTTTATTGGTCACGCCGATATAGCCCCAAAACGTAAAAATGACCCAAAAAATTTCCCCTGGAAAAAACTGGCAGATAAAGGTTTTGGCTATTGGTATGATGATGTGCTAAAAAATCCACCTGCAGATTTTAACACCGAAATGGCTTTAAAATATATCGGTTACGATACCAGTAATCTTGCCGCTGCAATTACCGCATTTAAGATTCACTTTATCCAAAGCGATATTACGCCAACCTTAACACCGGTAGATGTTTTGGTGCTTTACAATGTGTATACAAAATATTAGATCGGGGAGGCGATTTATAAGGCCGGAGAATGAAGGTCAAAAGTTTATTGCAGAAAGAATAGTGTAATTTTTTGATGCAGACCGCTTCTATTGACCACCTAAATTAAGATAACATAAAAAGGCACAGATAATCCACAATAATCTGTGTTCATCTGTGCCTTATGTATCGCCTAAAAATAGTAAAAACTAGTTTGGCTTTTTAAATGTATCTTTCAGTGTTACCGTTCTATTAAAAACCAATTTATCGGCAGTAGAATCTTTGTCTAAACAGAAATAGCCTTTTCTGATAAACTGATAACGGCCTTCCAAATCTGCATCTGCCAAAGCTGGCTCAATATAAGCGTTTGGTAATACTGTTAAGCTCTCAGGATTCAGGTAATCTTTAAAATCACCTTCTTCCGCATCAGGGGTTTCAGAGGTAAACAAACGATCGTACAAACGAATTTCGGCTGTTTTAGCATGTGGTGCACTCACCCAATGGATGGTTCCCTTCACATTTACGCCACTGGTATCGTTACCGCTTTTTGATTCTGGGATATAGGTACAACGGATTTCAGTAACGTTTCCATTTTCATCCTTAACAAAATCTTCGCACTTCACAATATAAGCGAATTTTAAGCGTACCATTGCGCCAGGTGCCAGGCGGAACCATTTTTTTGCAGGTACTTCCATAAAATCTTCACGCTCAATCCAAAGTTCGTTGCTGAAAGGGATTACACGTGTACCACCACCATCTTCTGCCTCAGGATTGTTTTCGCCAATTAAATCTTCCGTGCCTTTTTCGTAATTTGTGATCACCAGTTTAATCGGATCAAGAACCGCCATTACACGATTAGCTGTTTTATTTAAATCTTCGCGGATACAAAATTCCAATAAGCTCAACTCAATTAAATTTTCGCGTTTGGCAATACCAATTCGCTCGCAAAACTCACGTACGCTTTTTGGGGTAAAACCCCTTCTGCGTAAACCACTAATTGTAGGCATACGCGGATCGTCCCATCCGCTTACTAAATTCTCGTTAACCAGTTGCAACAACTTACGTTTACTCATTACCGTACTGGTAAGGTTTAAACGCGCAAATTCATATTGTTTTGAAGGGAAAATCTCCAGTTTTTCGATAAACCAATCATAAAGTTCGCGGTGCGAAACATATTCCAGGGTACAAATTGAGTGTGTAATGTGCTCGATACTATCACTTTGTCCGTGCGCAAAATCGTACATCGGGTAAATGCACCATTTGTTGCCTGTACGGTGATGTTCAGCATGTTTGATGCGATAAATAATCGGGTCGCGCATTAACATATTCGGACTTGCCATATCAATTTTAGCCCGTAAAATATAAGCACCATCAGCAAACTCACCATTTTTCATTTTCGTAAAAAGGGCTAAATTTTCTGCAACGCTACGGTTACGGTATGGGCTATCCTGTCCTGGTTCGGTTGGCGTGCCTTTTAAAGCCGCAATTTCATCTGCAGAACTCTCATCAACATAAGCCAAACCTTTTTCGATCAGTTCAACGGCAAAACCATACAGCTCGTCAAAATAATCTGACGCATATAATTCGTTTTTCCAGTTAAAACCCAACCATCTAATATCTTCTTGCTGGCTGTTTACATATTCGGTTTTTTCAGTTACCGGGTTGGTATCATCAAAACGCAGATTGGTATAACCGCCGTATTTTTGTGTTAGTCCGAAATTTAAGCATATTGCTTTCGCGTGGCCGATGTGCAGATAACCGTTAGGCTCCGGCGGAAAACGCGTAACCAAGGTTTCATACTTACCACTATTTAAGTCGTTCTCAACAATTTCTTCAATAAAGTTCAATGACTTCTCTTCACTCATAAAAACCTGTAAATTAGGAATGCAAAGGTAAAAAGATTGAGCGGATTTATACAATGATTATAGGTTTATTAACCCATGGTTGATCGTTAATGGTTCAGAACTTCATTATAGTACGATGAAAATACAAATGCTTTAGTATTATGGGCCAAATAGCCTACAAAAACCACAGCTAAAAACAATGAGTCATCAACCAGAGTACACATTTATCCTATTTCTCAATTACCTAATAAAATCAATACATTTACATCAACTTAATATTCATTTATGAGCAAAGCATTAAATCGGCCAATCCGTGTTTTAGTGGCTAAAGTTGGCTTGGATGGGCACGATAGAGGTGCCAAAGTAATTGCAACCTCGCTTCGCGATGCGGGTATGGAAGTAATTTACACCGGCCTACGTCAAACTCCAGAAATGGTGGTTAACACGGCATTACAAGAAGATGTTGATGCAATAGGTATATCGATCCTTTCGGGTGCACACATGACCGTTTTTCCGAAAATTATCAATTTTATGAAAGAAAAACAGATGGATGATGTGTTATTAACCGGTGGAGGGATTATTCCGGAAGCTGACCGGTTAAAACTTGCCGGCATGGGGGTTGGTGAGTTATTTCCACCAGGTACCACTATGGCAAGCATTGTAGAATATATTCAAAACTGGGTTACAGAAAACAGAAATTTTTAAGCTATGGCATATCAGAATTTAATATCAGAAGTAAAAGAAAACATCCTATACCTTACTATAAATCGCGAAAAAGCTTTAAATGCTTTAAATAAAGATACTTTATCAGAACTGGCAGAAGCCATTGCCTATGCCGGAAATACTGATGAAGTAAGAGGCGTTATTTTAACCGGAGCAGGCGAAAAGGCCTTTGTTGCAGGTGCAGATATCAAAGAATTTGCTGATTATAATGGTGAGCAGGGAGAAGAATTGGCTAAAAAAGGGCAAAACGAGGTCTTTAATGCCATCGAAACTTCTCCAAAACCATTTATTGCAGCAATTAACGGTTTTGCCTTGGGCGGTGGACTTGAGCTTGCCATGGCCTGCCACATGCGTATCGCATCTGATAATGCAAAATTGGGTTTACCAGAAGTAACTTTAGGTCTGATACCAGGCTATGGTGGCACACAACGGTTAACCCAGCTGGTTGGAAAAGGCAAAGCCATAGAATTGATTACTACCGCAAATATGATCACCGCAACTGAAGCTGAGAAAATAGGACTTGTAAATTATGTTGTACCCCTAGAAGATTTAATAAGCAAGGCACAGGATATTTTGAATTTAATTAAGCAACGTGCACCCTTAGCGGTATCAGCAGCAATAAAATCAGTAATTGCATCGGTAAATGATGCTGATGGCTTTGCCGTTGAGATTGAATCATTTGGAAAATGCTTTGAAACTGCCGATTTTAAAGAGGGGGTAACTGCATTTGTAGAAAAAAGAAAAGCTGTATTTGTAGGAAAATAATCGTTTTGCAATACAAGCGATTACTCAGTTAACCAGAGAAATTAATTATTGCGATACAGAATGCTGAATGTCCAGCTATTTTAGAGGTGTAAAGGCAATTTACTTTGTCAACACTTAAGACCCGAAAAATTTAATTTAGATGGAAAAACACGCTATAAAAAATTCAAGCTGGCCATGTCTCATGATCATATATAAATTTTAAATTCGAAAAACAAAATCGATCATTTTAGCATTTAAAGAGTACCTATTATCTAAACATGTCAGTATTCTCCTACAAACAGCGTAATAACATTAATCTTGTCATTATTATTGCGCTTGGGGTGTTAATTGCGTATTCTCTACAAGGTATTTTTAGTGCTATATTAAGCACATTGGTACTTTATACCATTATGCGCCCAGCCTATATTCATCTGGCAGAAAATAAAGGTTGGAATAAAAGGTTTGTCGCCATTCTGCTCATCACCATCAGCATTATTTTAATTGTTTTGCCATTCTATGCATTGAGTAGTATGGTAATCAGTAAAATTTCAGAGTTGCGGAATAATGAGATTTTCTTTAAAAACATTCTGGTTAAGCTACAGCACCTTATACCGGTAAAAATTAATCAGGAACTTATTCAGGATGGCTTAAACAGACTGGGTAACTGGGCTACACAGCTTTTCCCCTCACTGATTTCGAGTGCAGTAAATATTATATTGAGTTTACTGGTAATGTACTTTTTACTCTACTTTATGCTCATCGAGCGAAAAAAGTTCGAATTTTCCTTAGTGAAATATGCTCCTTTCAGAGAACAGAATGCACTTCGTTTTGGTGATGAAATGAAAAACACAACTTATGCAAATGTACTTGGGCAAGGATTAATCTGTTTGGTGCAAGGATCATTGGTAAGTCTATCATTTTATGTTTTAGGCTACAAAGATCCTGTATTCTGGGGAGTGATTACCACCTTTATTTCTTTTGTACCTGTTTTGGGGCCCCCTGTTGTTTTTGTGCCTGCAGCTATTTTACAAATTGCAAATGGAAATAATTTTGCAGGTTGGGCAATGCTTATTTTTGGTTTTGTAGTTGTAATTAATATCGATAATGTACTCAGATTCATTATTGCAAAAAAAGTTGGCAACATTCATCCCATAATTACAGTAATTGGCGTAATTATTGGTATTCCTTTATTTGGAATATTAGGCCTTGTTTTTGGCCCGCTACTTTTATCTTATTTTATATTGCTTGTTAAAATTTATGAGACGAGTACGCTCGCATCAGAAAGATTGGAAAGAATTAAAACAAATAATGAGCATAGTGAGTTATAAATATAGCTTAACAATAAAATAATGTAGTAGTTTTATATTGTACTTGATTGTTAAACCCTTAAAATAGATAATTATGAATGATAACTCAAAAGTTGTAGTTGCGCTTTTAGCAGGATTAGCTGCAGGTGCAGCGTTAGGAATTTTGTTCGCACCAGATAAAGGTGATGAAACCCGTGATAAATTAAGCCAATCGCTAAAAGATTTGGGTGATTCTATCAAGGATAAAGCTGCTGACGAAATTAATAACCTTGCCAGTTTAAAAGAAAAAGTGGTAAGCTCGATTAAAACGAAATTAAGAAGTGTAGAAGAAGAATATAGCGACGACGTAGAGCACGCTTAGTAAATAACTTGTATAGCCGGGCATTTTGCCCGGTTAAACCTCATCTGAATTATGCAGGAAAATAAAGATAAAAGTATTGAAGATCTGGTAGAAGACGCCAAAGGCTTTTTGGAAGCCAGGGTTGAATACACCAGACTTTATCTGGTAGAAAAAGTATCGAAAATATTTGCCGATTTAGTAACCAGTACCACTGTTATTGTCTGCTTTATACTAGCCTTTTTATTTGGCTCTGTAACGCTGGCATTGTACTTATCTGATGTTTTAGGTAGCTACGCGGGAGGATTTGGCTGTGTTTCCTTATTTTATATCCTTTTGGCCATAATTGTATATTTAACCAAGGATAAATATATAGAGAAAGCAATTATCAATATTGCCATTAGAAAATACTTTGATAAACTTGCAGATAAGGAGGAAGATGAAAAGGTATAAAGATATCCGCAACCTGGAAAACCTGCAGGCAAAAAAATTAGAACTTAAGGTAGCATATACGCTTAAGCAAAATATGCTTAAAACAGATGCAAAGGCCTATTTGAAACAGTTTACATTGGGCGCATTGATTAAAAGATATGCTACACCTAATAATTTATTCAAAGCTGATGAAAAACTAAACATTAGCGGTACCGCCATGTCATTGCTGTTACCATTCTTTATGAACAAAACCATATTCAGAGGGGCTGGCTTTTTAACCAAGGCAGCTGTTGGATTGGTATCGGGCAAGGTAGGCAAATCATTAGATGCAGAGCATTTATCGGCGATCTTTAATTCGGTAAAAAGCTGGTTTGGTAAAAAGAAAGAGAAAAAAGATAAAAAATTTATCGATTATGGCATTCCGCCAGATAGTGAAACGTATTAGTCTAATGATTCATTAACAATCGGTTCATTGGATAAGCAAAGTGCTAATTATATTATAAAAAAGCCTCAGGATTCTAAATTCTGAGGCTTTTTTTATGCGTTTCACCATCGTGTCCCGATTTTAAATCGGGGTTCAGGGTCTTTTAATGAGATGATGAAACCAGTTCAGCAAGACGGATCTATTTTATAAATCTGTCTTAATTTTCAGTTCCTTCAATTGCTTATCATCAATAGTGCTCGGACTATCGATCATCACATCTCTACCGGAGTTATTTTTAGGGAATGCAATGACATCGCGGATAGAGTCCAAACCAGCGAAAATTGAGGTTAAACGATCAAAACCGAAAGCTATACCACCGTGTGGAGGTGCGCCGAATTCGAAAGCATCCATTAAGAAACCAAATTGCTTTTGCGCCTCTTCTGCACTAAAACCTAAATGTTTAAACATTAAGGCCTGCAAGGCCCGATCATGGATACGGATTGAACCACCACCTACTTCAGTACCATTGATAACCATATCGTAAGCATTGGCACGAACATTTTTAGGATCGGTATCTAATAAGGCTATATCTTCAGGCTTTGGAGAGGTGAATGGGTGGTGCATTGCATGGTAACGTTCAGTTTCTTCATCCCACTCTAAAAGTGGAAAATCCAATACCCAAAGGGCAGAGAATGTATTTTTATCGCGTAAACCCAAGCGGTTACCCATTTCTAAACGGAGTTCGTTTAATTGTTTACGTACTTTATCAGTAGAACCCGCCAAGATTAATATTAAATCGCCTTTTTCCGTTCCGAAAGCTTCACTCCATTGCTTAAGGTCTTCTTCATTGAAGAATTTATCTACAGATGATTTAATGGTTCCATCATCGTTATGGCGGGCATAAATCAAACCTGTAGCACCAATCTGCGGGCGTTTGATAAAATCGGTGAGTTCATCCAATTGCTTACGCGTATAGCTAGCAGCACCTTTTGCATTGATACCTACAACCAGTTCAGCATTATCAAAAACAGGGAAACCTTTTCCTTTAACCAGATCGTTAAGCTCTACAAACTGCATTGCAAAACGGGTATCGGGCTTATCAGATCCATATAAACGCATGGCATCTGCATATTGCATACGCGGCACTTCAGGCAAATCGTAATTACGTACCTCTTTAAATAAAGTACGGATCAAACCTTCAAAAGTATTTAATATATCTTCCTGTTCGATGAAAGACATTTCACAATCAATTTGGGTAAACTCAGGCTGACGGTCGGCTCTTAAATCTTCATCCCTGAAACATTTTACAATCTGAAAATAACGGTCGAAACCGGATACCATTAACAATTGTTTAAAAGTTTGCGGCGACTGAGGCAATGCATAAAACTCACCTTCATTCATGCGGCTAGGCACCACAAAATCTCTTGCTCCCTCTGGAGTAGATTTAATCAGAACAGGCGTTTCCACCTCAATAAAATCTAAAGCATCTAAATAGCGGCGGACCGATTGTGCCATTTTATGACGTAAAACCAGGTTATTGCGAACCGGATTACGGCGTAAATCCAAATAGCGGTATTTCATGCGCAACTCATCACCACCATCAGTTTCATCATCGATCATGAAAGGAGGCAACTTTGCAGCATTTAAAATCTCTAAAGCAGAAACTTTAATTTCTACATCACCGGTTGCCATTTTTGGATTTTTGTTACTTCTTTCTACCACAGTTCCCGTGGTTTTAATCACAAATTCACGACCCAAGGTACGTGCGGCTTCGCAAAGCTCACGATTATCATCCATGTTAAAAACCAGTTGAGTAATACCATAACGGTCGCGGATGTCGATAAAAGTCATACCGCCCAAATCTCTTGATTTTTGTACCCAACCACATAGCGTAACACTTTCTCCTAAGTTATTCAGGTTTAATGCACCACAAGTTACTGTTCTTAACATATATTGTAATCTAAATTAAGCGGCAAAAATACCGATTTTGTTTTAAAGTTAATGCTATAGGCAAAGGTTTTTGAAACAGGCTTTTTGAGAAACAGAAATAAGAGAAATATGTATGCAAGTCATTACTCTGGATTCATTTAAATTCTGAGTTAAAGATCTGAAACAAGATGAATTCATACTTAAGGTCGTCACTCTGAATTCATTTCAGGGTCTGAGTTAAAGATAGAACAACAGCTAAAACTATTTTACCATTCCTTCCGAAAGTATTTCTTCATTCGGCATAATTAATATTTCTCCTCCAATACGATTTCAATTGCTACAACCTTCCACTCTGCTTTAATTTTTTTCCAATGGTAAATTTCTTCAGTTTGTACGGTCTGTTTTTTAGAAAAAATCAGCAGGTTCGGCTTTAAAACAACCGATTTGCGCGCAATTTTTTCGGTAAAAATTTCATTTTCAAAAGATGATTTAATGCGATAATAACTGGTATGGATTTCTTTAATTTGATTAAAATACTTTTTTAAATCAATCGTATAGTCGCGCTTATTAAGTGTAACACCTTCAGCAGGCGTATAAGTTAAATCTTCACTAAATATAGCGGCGTAATTCGTTACATCCTTATTTTCTAAAGCCTGGTTTGCTTTTTGGTGTATCTCATTTATTGCTGAAATGATTAAATCGGTTTCCATGGCATGAAGTTAATGGTTTGTATCAGGGATTTCAAATTTATGATGATCAGGCAGCTGATATTCCACACATGCCAAAAGCACAAATCTGATCATTTTTAATCAACTGTAAAACATTATTATTTGTTTGGAAACGAAAAGACAGCATTTTATAGGTGCTGTAGCCCCGCCATTCGCTTTATCCCGATGAAGGATCGGAATGCCCGCTGCTGTCGGGTTTAGTTAACGGCGGTTTGCTTCAGGGCACAAAACCTTCCCAAATAAACCCGATTGTAGGGAAGAGCTTCCGATCCTTCATCTGAACGCGTACCGGAAAGCGGGACAGCAATTGCCAAAAGCACAAACCTGATCATTTTCAATCAATTGTAAAACATTATTATTTGTTTTGGAAACGAAAAGACAGCATTTTATAGGCGCTGTAGCCCCTCCATTCGCCTTATCCCGATGAAGGATCGGAATGCTCGCTGCTGTCGGGTTTAGTTAACGGCGGTTTGCTTCAGGGCACAAAACTTTCCCAAATAAACCCGATTGTAGGGAAGAGCTTCCGATCCTTCATCGGAACGCGTACCGGAAAGCGGGACAGCAATTGCCAAAAGCATAAACCTGATCATTTTTAATCAACTTTAAAACATTATTATTTGTTTGGAAACGAAAGGACAGCATTTCATAGGTGCTGTAGCCCCGCCATTCGCTTTATCCCAATGAAGGACCGGAATGCTCGCTGCTGTCGGGTTTAGTTAACCGCGGTTTGCTTCAGGGCACTAAACTTTCTCAAACATACCCGATTGTAGGGAAGAGCTTCCGATCCTTCATCGGAACSCGTACMGGAAAGCCGGACAGCAATTGCCAAACGCACAAACCTGATCATTTTCAATCAACTGTAAAACATTATTATTTGTTTGGAACGAAAGGACAGCATTTCATAGGCAGTATCCTTCTTTTATTTAACCGGGATATTTTTAGCTAAAAGCCAGATTAACATATTTTTAAACTTTTTTTATACCTTGATGCAACGTTTTAAAATCCCTTATGTCTTATAATCTGAATATTCGAAATTTTGGAAGCAGTATACATCGATAAAAACCTAGAACTCGTAAAAAAATGCATGCAGGGCAGCCGGGCAGCGCAGTTTGAATTGTACAAACTGTATGCAAAGGCCATGTATAATGTGGCGCTGCGTATTTTAAATTACGAAGAAGAGGCGGAAGATGTTTTACAGGAAGCATTTTTGGATGCTTTTACCAGAATTGTTGATTTTAGGCAGGAAACCACATTCGGACTTTGGTTAAAGCAGATTGTGATCAACAAATCCATTAATTATCTGCGCAAACGCAAAATGGAATTTGTAAGTACCGACGAAATATCGGAAGTGCCCGATGAAGACAGTTTTGATGACAGTGAAGTGCGCTTACAGGCTGATGAAGTTAGAGTGGCCATTGCCCAATTACCAGATGGTTACAGGGTGGTATTGAGTTTATATCTTTTAGAGGGTTATGACCATGAAGAGATTGCACACATTTTAAAAATAAGCGAAAACACTAGCCGTACGCAGTACATGAGGGCTAAAAAGAAGTTAAAAAGTATTTTAGAACAGAAAGGGATGAGAGATGAATAATAGATTAGAAACCTTTGTAAAGGAAAACCGTAGAGCATTCGATGTAATGGAGCCATCGGCCGGACTTTGGGCAAAGATTGAACAGGAGTTAGATCAAAAAAAGAAAAAAAAACCGATAAAGCTATATTTATGGATGAGTGCAGCAGCAGCGGTTGTAGTGGTTTTCGGTTTAATTTGGTTGTACGCAGGCAGGCTACAAAACAAAGATTTAGAAATAGCCGACGTTAGCGCATCTTACGCCAAAAAAGAAGTCCACTTTGCAGGATTGATTACCGAAAAAAGAGATAGCTTGGCCATTTTTGCTTCTGCAAACCCTGAACTATATAAAAAGTTTACTGCAGATCTGAAAAAGCTTGATGAAGATTATGAAAGATTAAAAGCAGAACTGCCAACCTCGCCAAACCAAACTTTTGTGGTAAAAGCGATGGTAAAAAACCGCGAAATACAATTGCAATTGTTAAAACAACAGTTGTTAATCATAAACCAGGTTGACGATTACAAGAGAGTTAACCAGATTTAAATAAGTAAAAATAGCAGGGAAATCAATCTTGATATCTGCTGCTCAATAAATTACATTACGCTCACCTCACCGAATTGCTTATTGCCAGCCGGCAGGCTTTAAGCTTAAAGGTGTTTAAAAACTAACAACATGAAAACAATAAATATATTATTAGCCTTTATGGCTTTAATCGCCGTAAAAGTTGATGCGCAGGAATTGGTGGTGAATAGCCCATCAGAGAAAACAATCGTATATACCGACAAATCGACGACATTGGCGATGGTAAATACATCAAACTATAAACAAACGGGGAACGATGCTGAGCGTTCTAAATCTTTTAGTAAAAGTTTCAGTGTGGATAATAATGATAAAATAAATTTGAACAATCAATTCGGTTCGATTTTAATTAAAACCTGGGACAAAAGAGAAGTGCGTGTTGATGTAGATATTAAAGCCTACAGCAATTCTGACAATGATGTACAAAAACTGATTGATGGGGTGAGCATTGATGCCACTAAAAATGGCGACGTAGTAACTTTTAGAACAAATATGGGTGATAGAAACGGACGTTATGGCCGTGGCGTAAAAAATGGCGTAACCACCTGGCGCAGAGAAGTTAAAGTAAACTATGTTGTATTTATGCCGGCTGTAAACCCATTAACAGTGTCGCAGGAATATGGTAATGTAGAACTGGGTAATTTTTCTGGGCCAACTTCTTTAAAGGTAGAATACGGCAATCTGGTTGCAGGAAATTTAAGTAATATAAACAACTACATTAATGTTCAATACGGCAAATGCGATATCCAGGATTTAAATGCTGCTGTAGTAAAACATGAATACAATGGCCCTGTAACCATTGGTGCTGTGGGTACGTTACAACTTGATGCGGAATATGTTGCTGTAAATATCAATACCATCAGAAAATCGGCCGATATTAAAATACAATACGGTAAAGGCTTAACAGTTGGTACCATTGGCGGCAACCTGCTTTTAAATGCCGAGTATGCAAAGGTAAATATCAATACGGTTAAAGGAAATACAGTTGTTAAACAGGCCTATGGTGATTTAAATATTGCATCGGCAGGTAAAATAGCGGTAAATGCAGAATATTCAAATGTAACTTTGGGCACATTAAATGGCGATGCCAACATTAACATGGATTATAACCGCTTAAGTGTAAATGAAATTACACCTGCCTGCAGAAACTTTACCTTTGGCGGGGAATATGTAAGTGTGGGATTGGGTTTTGCAGATCGTTATAATGCAAATTTCAATGTTTCAACATCATATGCAGGCTTTAAATATGGTTCTAATGTAACCTCAACAACGGTGAGCAAAGATGATGAAACCAAAAAATATTCGGGCAAAATTGGTAGCGGTGGCACAGCAAACGTATCTGTTAAAACCGAATATGGTTCAGTTACCTTTAAATAAGAATTTCCAAACCAAACAAACCATTAAGTCCGGCCATTTTTGGCGGGACTTTTTTTTATATTTAGGCCTGATGAAAATTTGCCTGATTCTTCTACTCATTGTCTTTAGCCTACCCTCGTTTGCGCAGGATGCGCCAATTAGATGGGCAACACAAGAAACATTCTTTGAGGATCTATCTGGAAAAAACCTGCCTGCTTTTAATGGATTAACCATTAATAAAAAGCCATTTTCAAATGCTGATATTAAAGGCCAGGTAGTGGTAATTAATTTTTGGTTTGAAAAATGCCCTCCCTGTATTGCTGAAATGCCCGAACTGAACAAACTTGCAGCCAAATACGCTGCAAGAGGTGTTAGGTTTATCGGAATTACGCATGATGCTCCTTCGAGCGCCAAACGCTTTCAAAAAAAGAATGCTTATCAATACGAAATTTTATCCTTGAGTAAGGATGAAATCCGGAAGCTAAATATCAACCATGGTTTTCCATCCAATATTCTGGTTGGAAAGAATGGAAAAATCGTTTATGCCATGGCAAATTTTTCCCTCTCCGATCCGCAGTTTAAAACCAAGTCCATTATTTTTGAAGAAAAGCTAAAAGCCTTAATAGCTGCTCAATAATTGAGCAGTTTATCGCTAAAAAAGTTTAATTCCTAGGTAATATCCTAATAAAATTAAAGGATATATTCGTTATTTATAGGCTTAATAGGTTCTGGAATGTTTTCTTCCTGGAGCATTTGCAAAAGATTGATCTCTATCGTTCTGGTAATCTGGTTGAGTGGAACACCGGCAGAATTATTTTCAAACGGATTAACAAGGCTCATCCCGTTAATTTGTGTTGATACAAATACGAAACCGATTAACCACCCTAAAAATATGGAGGCTGGTCCGGCATCCTGACTGATTACGAGTGTAAAGGTGACAACAAATAACCAGATAAATACTTTTGTTAAATAGGAATAGGTAGTTGGAAATATTGTATTTTTAATCCTTTCGCTCATCCCCATCGAATCTGAAAAACGGGTTAGCATCTCATTGATCTCGATAAAGCGAAAGCCATCAATTGCATTGTTTTTTGATAGTTTTTGCAGATCTCTGGATTGGATGTTTAAAATGGCATTGTGTGCATTATTATGTTTCCCAATTTCCTCTAAATCTGCTTCAGTAAGGTATTTGGTATAAATTTCATCAACTGCTCCCCTTAAATTGGCTTTTAGCGCATATAAAAAAGCAATGTGCCTGTATACCATACGTTTAACACTTTCATCATCTTCATCAACATAATTAATTAATGCTCTGGCGTAAGAGCGGGAATCGTTTACTAATGCGCCCCAAATTTTTCGGGCTTCCCACCACCTGTCGTAAGCCTGGTTATTATTAAAACCAATAAAAAAGGCAATTGCGGTACCCAGTACAGTTGGTATTATGGATGGTATTGAAAAATGGTGGGCAATTAAATATGCCCTTATGAAATATGCGGCGGTGCATGAGGCGATCATGATTAAATCAATTTGCCAGGTATTTCTTAAAATTCTAGTTAATCTGATATTTTGTATTAAAAGCATATATATTGAAAGGAAACTGATTCATTCGGATGAAAATACAAACATAAAGCCGAAATGTTTTAGTATGAGCAAATTAAATAATAGCGCGGGTTTGCTGTTGTGAAGTAAATGTCTATCTTGGGCCACCAAATATTTCTTTTTATGAGCGAAACGTTGCCGAAAAATAACATTTTCAAAGTTATTGGTGCCTCTTCATTGGGCACTCTTATAGAATGGTATGATTTTTATATTTTTGGAAGCCTTGCGGTTATCATCGGCCATCAATTGTTCCCGGAAGATGCCGGTGCTTCTGCGCTCATTAATACTTTAGCCATTTTTGCTGCCGGTTTTATTGTTCGTCCCTTTGGGGCATTGGTATTTGGCAGACTTGGCGATCTAATTGGTAGAAAATATACTTTTCTACTCACGCTGGTTTTAATGGGTGGATCTACTTTTTTTATTGGCTTAATTCCTTCTTATAAAAGTATTGGATACGCTGCGCCTATTTTAGTACTGGTGTTGAGGTTAATTCAGGGTCTGGCGCTGGGCGGCGAATATGGTGGTGCTGCAACCTATGTAGCAGAGCATGCGCCCAAGAATAGACGTGGCTTTTTTACCAGCTGGATTCAAACTACGGCCACCTTAGGGCTATTCCTCTCACTAGGAATTATTGTAATTACCAAAAATATACTCGGTGCTGAGACCTTTGGCGATTGGGGCTGGCGGATTCCTTTCCTCCTGTCGATTGTTCTTGTTGTGGTTTCGATTTATATCCGGATGAAAATGCACGAATCGCCCATGTTTTCGAAACTGAAAGCAGAAGGAAATATTTCCAAAAATCCTTTAAAAGAAAGTTTTAACAATAAGGCGAACTTTAAAATGGTGCTACTGGCATTATTTGGTGCTACTATGGGCCAGGGGGTAATTTGGTACACCGGGCAATTTTATGCACAATCATTTTTGGAGAATACCTGCAAGTTGGATTTTAACGATTCGAGGTATATTTTACTATGGGGAATTGCTTTTGCAACACCCTTTTTTGTAGTATTTGGCGCATGGAGTGATAAAGTGGGCAGAAAGTGGATTATGTTAACCGGAATGCTTCTTGGGATTATTTTTTACCGACCGATTTATCAAACTTTTTTAAATGATACGGATTATACGAAAGTTGAACAATCAGCAATTTTATCTTCAACGCCTGCACCTGTACACTCCGTTTTAATTGAAAATACAACAGATAGTTTACGAACGGTTTCTACCAAAATAACACTTAAAAACGGAGCTTCTTTTAACAGCGTTCAAACTGATACGGTTTCTGCAACTAAGGGCGTTCTAATAGGCAAGGAAATACTGAAAGATAAGGTATTACCAACGCCGGTATTTTGGAAATTTGTAGGTTTAATCTTTTTTCAGATCTTGCTGGTAACAATGGTTTACGGACCAATTGCAGCATTTTTGGTTGAGCTTTTCCCTACTAAAATCAGGTATACTTCTATGTCATTGCCTTACCATATTGGCAATGGTGTTTTTGGTGGCCTTGTTCCATTTATCGCCACTTTAATTGCAAGTTTTTCTGGTGCAACACCACTTTCCGGGCTATGGTATCCGATAGGTATTGCAACATTAAGTTTAATCATCGGAACAATTTATTTATCAAACAAAAGAGACGAAAACATTAACGATTAGCTACCAGCAAGATGAATATATTAAAGAAATTTTTAGGGTTGGTTTGGATGGTTTTAGGCCCACTAACCATGACTTTCCTATTTATACAAGCAATAGATAAAGTTGGATTGACACATACCGATATTGAAAGAACGAATACCATTTTGCAATGGGCAATTATTCTCTTCATTTTTCTGCCGATTAGCCTTGGTTTGATGATTTTTGGGTTTTATGCCTGGAAAGGCGAGTATGATCATCTACCAGAAAGTTCGGAAGAGTTATAAATACTTGTTTATCAGACAAGAGGCTGTTTTTTACCACAAAGGCATTAAGATCACAAAGAATGGATTATTCCGCGTAGGCTGTTTTTTCCACTTGTAGGCTAGAAATAGGTGTTGGTAGCAGGGGACAATTTTTATAATACCCGCAATAACAGCCCTTTTAGGTATTCACCTTCTGGAAAAGAAATTCTAACCGGGTGATCTTCTGGCTGGCAAAACTGTTTAATAATCTGTACTTCTTTGCCTGCATCAAGTGCTGCCCAGGCAATAATCTGTTTAAAGGTTTCGATATCAACTGCGCCCGAGCAGGAGAAAGTGGCCAGTAAACCACCTTTTTCCAGTAGCAACATACCCAGGCGGTTTAAATCCTTATAAGCTCTTGCCGCCCTATCCAAGGCCGAACGCGATGGTGCATATTTGGGCGGATCAAGCACAATTATGTCGAACATTTCTCCCGATTCTTTAAAAGCGCGGAGTTGTTTATTCACGTCAGATTGTATGGCTGTTACCTTATTTACATCAAAATTGTTTAAGGCTACATTTTGTTTTAGCGTTTCCACAGCTAAGCCAGAACTATCTACACTGGTAATGCTATCGGCCTCGTTTGCAAGGCTATTTAAGCTGAAACCACCACTGTAACTAAAACAGTCTAAAATTTTTTTACCTTTAGCATAACTGGCCAAAATACTCCTATTATCGCGCTGATCGCAATAAAAACCAGATTTTTGTCCTTCTGCAATATTAATATGATAAGTAATCCCGTTTTCTTTAACGGCTAAAAATTCAGGAGGATTTTCGCCCCAAAGCAGACCGTTTTCAATAGGCAAGCCTTCGTGGGTACGGGCTGTGGCGTCACTTTTATCAAATATTCCTGTTGGTTTTAATTCTGCCTTTAATATTTCTACAATTTCTGTTTTTACTTTTTCAATCCCCGAACTTAAAATCTGAAGGGAGAGGAAATCTGCATATTGATCAACAATTAAACCCGGAAGAAAATCAGCTTCACTAAAAACCAGTCTGCAGGTATTGGTATGTTCGCTTAAAATAAACTGACGTGAGGCAATGGCTTGCTTCAAACGGTTATGGTACCAGCTATTATTTATAGTTTGAGTTTCGTCCCATTCCAGAAGACGAACAGCCACGCGCGAATTGCTGTTGTAGTAGCCATAGGCCAGAAATTCATTATCGAAGGCAAAAACTTTTACAACATCACCATCTTCAGGTTTCCCTTTAACTTTCTCCAATGCTCCAGAAAACACCCATGGATGCCTTTGTAATGCTGCTTTTTCTTTGCCTTTTTTTAATATGATTTCTACCATGCTGCAAAGGTAATAATTTGTAGGGAGTTTGGCACAGCGCGTTTGGCGCTGAGTAATGGGAAGTAAGTTTGGAGTTGGCGGCATGGAATGCCATGCACAGCGATATGATGCCTACCGCTTTTTTACCAATTCAGTGTCCAATACTTTGGTTTCGAATTCGGTTACGGGCCTTTTGGCTTCAATCATCGAAATAAGAAGCTCGGTTGCCACCTGGCCCATTTCAAAAGCAGGTTGTTTAACTGAGGTTAGTGAGGGCGAAAATAATTCGACAAGATTAGAGTTGGTGAAACCGGCAATGGCAATTTTATCCGCAACCTCGGGATTGGTTTTCTTTAAAGCCATAATGCAGCCCGTAGTAAGGCGATCGCTCGAAATAAAAATTCCATCCGGTTGTAGTGGTAAAAGTTCTTTTACTGCTTGCTCGAGCTCTGCACTGTGCATGCCCCCGTGCTGACAATATTTAACAAGTTCGGGTTTAAATTCAATGTGGTATTTGAGCAAAGCTGCTTTATAGCCTTCCAGTCTTTCTTTGGTTATCGAAAGGTTTTCAGAATTTGTAAGGTGTGCAATAGTCCTTTTTCCTGATAAGATGAGGTGTTCGGTGGCATCAAAAGAACCTTTAAAGTTATTTGCTATTACTTTGTGGGTTTCAAAATCCTCCGGCACACGATCAAAAAAAACAATTGGCAATCCTTTGGCGTACAAGCTTCTTAAATAATCAATATCCTGTGTTTCTGACGATAATGCAATCAATAAACCGTCAATAGAGCGCGAAGCCAGGTGCTCAACATTCAGTTTTTCCTGTTTATACGATTCGTGACTTTGAGAAATGATTACGTGGTAATCCTTATCATATGCGATGGATTCGATTCCGTTGATCACCTGAGAAAAAAAGTTGTTGGCAATCTCACTCACAATAATGCCAATAGAGTAACTACGGCGTTCTTTTAAACTTCTGGCAATGGGGTTAGCACGGTAGTTTACCTTTTCGGCATAGGCCAGCACCAGTTTTTTTGTTTCCTCACTAATTTCGTAACGGTCTCTTAAAGCCCTGGAAACTGTCGATGTAGACAGGCCCAATGCTTTAGCAATATCTTTTATGGTAGATGTTTCAAATCTCATTTTTCGCAGTGCGTACAAGTTACGAAAAATATCTCTTTAAGGGCGTTCAACTCCCAATAATAATAAACGTTCTCTTAACGTTTTTGGGAACGTTTGCACACTTTTTTAGTTAAAATTAGTTTCAATTGGTTTTTAGTTTGTAAAATTGTTACATCAACGTAACCAAATATAAATAAACAATAACATCCCGAAATAGAATTATATTCTAATGCAAGCAATTGCAACTTCAAATAAGTATCCAAATCATTTCAAATCATTATTAATTATGAGCAGAGTTTTACTCTATTTTGCATTTCTCTCTTTTTTTGGATTATCCGTAGCCCAGGCTCAAACCAGGCAAATTACCGGAACGGTAAAGGATAAGTCAGACGGGCAGGTCTTAATCGGTGTAAGTGTTTCGGTAAAAGATGCTAAAAATGGGGCCAGTACAGATGGCAATGGTGCGTACAAAATTACCGTTCCTGCCAAGGGTGGCGTACTGGTTTTTACGTACATCGGCTATAAAACCAAGAGCGTTGCCATTGGCGACCAAAGTAAAATGGACATCACCCTTGAAGAAGATGCCAACACTTTGCAAGAGGTTACAGTAAACATCGGTTACGGTTCGGTGCGTAAAGAGGCATTAACGGGTTCGGTATCCTCTATAACGGGCAAAGATATTGATCAGTTCCCTGTAAGTACCGCAGCACAGGCGCTAGCCGGAAAACTGGCGGGTGTTTCGGTTACTACATCAGAGGGAAGCCCGGGGGCCGAGATTGTTATTAAAGTGCGGGGCGGAAGTTCACTTACGGGAGATAATTCTCCGCTATACATTGTTGATGGCATCCAGGTAGAAAACGCTTTATCGATTTTATCGCCTAACGAAATACAATCGATCGATGTTTTAAAAGATGTAGCTTCTACCTCAATATATGGTAGCAGAGGTGCTAATGGCGTGGTAATCATCACTACCAAAAGTGGAAAGAAAGGCCGCCCTGTAGTATCATTCGATGTTTATGCAGGTGCAAGGCAGATTGTAAACAAACTCGATGTGATGAATCCTTATGAGTTTATCAAGTATCAATACGAGCTCTATAATAACAACACCACACAGGATGTTAAAGATACTTTTACCAAAAAATACGGTACTTTCGATGATCTTGATATTTATAAAAACATCCCGAATATCGATTGGCAGGATAAAGTTTTTGGTCGCCAGGCCTGGAGCAATACTGAGGTTTTAAATTTATCTGGTGGTACCACAAAAACGACCTATAATGTTTCTGTAAACAATACGAAAGAAGATGGTATTATGCTCAACTCAGGTTACAGAAGAACCTTTGCTTCTGTGCGTTTAGACCATAAATTTTCGGATAAATTCAGGGTTGGCTTAAATGCACGTTACAGCGGGCAGCGTATTGATGGTGTGGGTACAACTTCTACCGGATCGCAAGGTACCAACCGATTAAGGAACTCTGTGCGTTACCAGCCATATTCTGGCGGTAGTGATTCTGGCGATTTATTCGATGCTGATTATTTAACTACCGGATTAACCAATCCAATTACACTTGCCAACCAGGAATTGAAGTATGATTACAGAAACGATTTAATCAGCAGTGGTTATGTGCAATATTCCATTCTTAAAAATTTAACCGTAAAAAGTACTGTGGGTTATAATAGAACCAGCAGACATACCAATACTTTTAATGGCCCTGTAAGTAATGTGGCAAGAAATAATGCCGGTTTACCTGCAATACAACTCGATACGGTTTCGCAAAAATCTTTTATCAATACCAATACCATCAATTATAAACCAGATTTGGGAAAAGACCACAGTTTGGATATTTTGGTAGGACAGGAAATTAACATGGTAGATATTGATTCGAGAACGACAGTACTTAAATTTTTGCCCATTGATATCTCAGCGAGTGATGCATTTGTAAGTCCAGCTCCTGCAAATACGATACAAGACCGCCCAACATCGTTAATTTCAGGCACCAGGCAGTTTTCTATTTTTGGCAGAGCATCATACGGCTTTCAGAATAAATATTTAGCTACAGTAAATTTTAGAACAGATGCTTCTTCGTTATTTGCCGCAGGTAAACAATGGGGTTATTTTCCATCGGCGCAGGTAGCCTGGAGAGTAACTGAAGAGAAATTTGTTAAAGACATGAACCTTAGCTGGTTAAATAATTTTAAAGTAAGGTTTAGTTATGGTGCAGCAGGGAACAACCGCATCGGCCAGGATTTATTCAGAACGCTTTTTTACCTAAGTTCAACCACTGGTGGCTACGCAGATACAGATGGGACGGTTTCAACTGGTCTGATTTCGGGTACAGCTACCGGAAATATCTTATCCAACCCTAACATTACCTGGGAAACCAACATCTCTAAAAACTTGGGTATAGATATTGATCTCTTTAAGAACAAGTTATCGCTTAATCTGGATTATTATGATAACAGAACGAAAAACCTGCTTTTAAATGCAAACGTACCACAAACAACAGGTTATGCCACACAGCAGCAAAATGTGGGCAAAACGCAAAACAGGGGCTTTGAGGTACAATTGAACTATCAGGCGGTAAAATCAAAAAATTTCAGCTATAACACCAGTTTTAATATTTCGTTCAACAAAAATAAAATTGTTGAGCTGCAAAATGGTGTAAGTTCTTATATCACACAATCAGGATGGGTGAACAGTTTAGGCGATTTTAAAGTTGAGGTAGGCCAACCAGTTGGGCAGTTTTACGGCTTTATTTCAGATGGCCGCTACACTGTTGATGATTTTACAAACGTTCAAAACACCACTACCGGCGCTTATACCTATACGCTTAAACCAACAGTTGCTAACGCCAGGGTTTTGTTGGGCAACCGCGATCCACAGCCGGGCGATATGAAAGTGAAAAAATTATCCTCATCAGCAAGCATGATGATCGGTGATGATGACAGAACGGTTTTAGGTACAGCACAGCCGAAATTTACAGGCGGTTTGAATAATCAATTTGCTTATAAAAACTTTGATTTAACCGTATTTGTAAACTTTAGCTACGGAAGTAAAGTTTATAATGCCAATAAAATAGAATTCACCTCACAATACAATGTAAAGGACAACAATTTGCTGGCTGTTATGAATGACAGGTGGCAGAATTTTGATGCAAATGGTGTAAAAGTTACAGACCCGGCATTATTAACGGCAATGAATGCCAATACCACGCTTTGGACGCCTACAGGTGGCAATTACGCCTTAACATCATACGCGATTGAAAACGGATCCTTTTTAAGGATCAGCAACGTAACATTGGGTTATTCCCTGCCGCAAAGTTTAATTAAAAAAACAGGTTTTATCTCAAAACTAAGGGTTTACGGTACGGTTAACAACTTGTATACCATTACCGGTTACACAGGTTACGATCCTGAAGCGAATACGCGCAGATCGAACCCGCTAACACCAGGTATTGATTATGCGGCCTACCCACGGAGCAGGTACATACTTGCTGGTATTAACATGGTATTTTAATTTCAACATTAAAGAAAATGAACAATAAATTTATAAAATCGGCTTTAATGGTAATTGCTGTTGGAGCATTGAGTATAACTACTTCCTGTAAAAAATATTTAGATGTAGAATCGCCATCAACTTCCTCACCTGATGTTGTTTTCGAAAGCACGGCCAATACGAACGCGGCAGTTATTGCTGTGTATAACCGCCTTTGTGGAGATAATGGTTATGGAAGTCGTATTTCTACACTTTTTGGCTTAACTGCCGATGATTTTAAAACGTCGGGGAGTTACAGCTCATCTGATCGTAGGGGGATAAGCATGTACGGCGCGAGTTCAGATAATACTGATCTGGTTAATCCATTTTTGCAATTATATGCAGGTGTAGAACGTGCAAACATCTGTATCAAATTTATTCCGGCCTCAAAACTTTATGCCAATGGATCAGATGCAGAAAAAACGGTTATGAAACGCTATTATGGCGAGGCTTTAACCTTAAGGGCTCAGTTTCTGTACGAACTGATCCGCAACTGGGGAGATGTTCCGGCATCTTTTGTTCCTGCTGCTGATGCGGAAACATTGTACGGACCTAATGTAGACCGTAATAAAACTTACGACCAGATCATCGCTGATTTAAAAGTGGCTGAAGATTTAGTGCCATGGAGAAGTGGAATTACCGAATATGGCAGTTTCCGTTATACCAAAGGCGCAATAAAAGCTTTACGTGCACGCATTGCTTTAGCAAGAGGCGGTTATTCATTAAGATCGGCCAGCCATACCATGGAACGCAGTGCTGATTACCTTACCTATTATAAAATAGCTTTTGATGAGTGCCTTGATCTGATGAACCACCGTTCTGAGCATAACCTGAACCCGGTTTATGAAAATGTATTTAAAACCCTGCATACCGCAAACCGCCTTGATGATGCACATGAACTGATGTTCGAAGTTGCAGCCTTTGGAGGAAACGCATCTACAGACAGTAAACTTGGTTATTATAATGGAATCCGCTTCAATTCAGCCTCTACTTTTGGGTCTGGCGGTGGTGGAATGAATGCCATTCCTACTTATTTTTACGAATTTGATGTAAATAAAGATTGCCGGAGAGATGTAACGATTGGCGTTTTCGAGATTACTGCAACATCAAAAAAAATAGTGAATACTTTATTTAACATGACGGATGGAAAATTCCGTAAATCGTGGACAGCCTTTAATAATTCATCTGCCGCGCAAACATTTGGCATAAACTGGCCAATGTTGCGATTTGCTGATGTTTTACTGATGTATGCAGAGGCTGATAATGAAATAAACGGTGCCCCATCTGCAACTGCGGTAAGTGCATTGCAAGAAGTGCAAAAACGTGCGTACGCTGGTTTTGAAACACAAATTCCTGTAACCCCATTGGATAAAGCAGGGTTTTTTAATGCCATTGTTAAGGAACGCCTGTTGGAATTTGGTGGTGAGGGTATCCGCAAGTATGATTTGATCCGCTGGAATTTACTGGCAGGTAAATTTGAGGAAACCAGAAATAAAATCCGGGCTTTAGTTGCCGGAACGGGAGATTATGCGAGTGTACCAAATTACATTTATGCAAAAGAAAGCGATTATTTGTTGGGCACAAGTGTAAATGAGGTAGCCAAACTCGATTTGTATGGTGGAGCGCCTAATAATGTTTTTGCCTCACCCGGATTAAATGTTACAACTGCTCCGGCGGGTTATACCACCAAAAACTGGAGAAAGGCCGTTACTGAAGAAAATTCGATCACCAGTACTTCTACCGGTATTGCTTTTTACTTCGAAGCCAATAAAAAGGAACTGTTCCCTTATCCTAAAACAACACTAATCGAAAATCCAAGTATGGTTCAAAACTTTGGCTATTAAGGTATTTATTATGAAAAAAATTATAGATCAATTGGGGTTTAAATTCGTCATTTTATTATTGATGACTATAGCAATTTCTTCCTGCAAAAAAGAAGATGATGCGCCAACAGAACCGGCAAGAATTTTTAAACCGGGTGATGTGAAAATTTCTGCCGGAGAAACTTCTGCAAAGTTAACCTGGTCTTTACCGCTCATGTCAACAGGGAAAACTTTTAAATATAGTATCGATTTCTCTACTGATTCACTGTTTGCAACGGTAAATTACACCACTACGGCCGATACTGCGGGTGTAACTGTAACTGAAGATAATTTAGCGGTAAGAACTAAATATTACGCAAGAATTAAGGCCAATGCCACCGAAAGTCAGCCAGAATCGAAATATGTTCGCAGCAGTGCTTTCCAGTTAACAGGAATCCAGTTGTTTCAGGCCATCAGGGATATTGAAATTAAAGAAACAACCGCTAAACTGTATTTTACCCCAACAACAGGCTTAACTTCAATTGTATTAACCCCGGCCACAGGTGCAGCTGTTACAGTTGCATTAAATGCAAGCGATGTAACATTAGGTGTTAAAGCATTTACCACGTTAACTGCTGGTACAAAATACACGGCAGAGCTATTTGCCGGACCAAAAAGCAAGGGAATAACCACTTTCACCACACTTGCACCCACTACCTATACGGTAAAACTCAACCCTGGAGATGACCTGGCAGCAGCAATTGCTAGTGCGGCAAATGGCGCAATAATCGGCCTTAATCCTGGTACTTATACTTTGGCTGCAGCAACTTTTATTACCCAAAAAACCATCACTATCAAATCAATATCGGGCAACCCGGGCGATACAAAAGTGAATTATAAAGAGATTGATGTAGAAGGCACTGGTGCAGGTGTAACGCTATCAGGTATTGAATTTGATGGAACTGCTGGCGCATCGCTCTATTTTATCAATTTCATCGGCTCACAAGCAGCAAATGGATCTGCAGCAACTTTTACCAATGTTGTGGTAGATAACTGTATAACGCATGGCTCTACTACTGCCTTTTTAAGGGGCGACAGGGGTACAGCAGTACGCGATTTTAAAATCACGGGCATTATCGTTAACAATTCGGTTGTATACGATATGGGTTTAAATGGTTCTTCTGCCTATTATACCTTTCATTTAAATAAAATGCAGTTTACTAACCTTAACATTTCTAAGTCTACTTTCTATAATGCCGGCCCTGGGTTGGTTACTGCCAGCACCACATACACTGGCGATGTAACGCCTACGGTTTCCATTACCAATTCTACTTTTAACGGTTTTGGCGGCAATGCGAAATATGCACTGTTAGATGCAAATGCTAACCCAATTAACTTTACCATTGTAAATAGTATTTTAGCCAATACCCCTAAATCTGGTACGGTGAACGCGGCTGCCATAAGGGGTACCGGTGCTGCAAGTACACTTAGAATTTCCAACAGCAATTATTTCAATCTTTCAAGCGCATTAACCAATGGTACCGCCCTAACCTTTGGTACGGCAACATTGGTGAGTAACCAATCTATTAATTTGGGCTGGACTGCTGTAACAACAGATTTTACATTGCCTGCCGGCTCACCTTTAAGAACTGCCGGAAGCGCGGGAGGGCCAATCGGTGATCCTAAATGGACATACTAACAAAATTACAGGGCAGGTTTTAATCTGCCCTTTTTTAATGAACTTTATGCTGTAGATTTAATTGAAAAGAATGACAAGAATATCCTATCTGAAGTTTATTGCAATACTTGTTTTACTTATAGTTCCCTTTCTTCCTCTCCATGCTCAGGATCCGAAATATCCTTCAGCAATCACTGTTGCGCAGGATGGGAGCGGAAATTATAAAACCATTCAGGAAGCTGTTAATTCGGTAAGGGATTTAGGAGAAAAAGAGGTTAAAATCTTTGTAAAACATGGTCAGTACAAAGAAAAACTGATTATTCCATCATGGAAAATTAACCTCTCGATTATTGGTGAAAGCGCCGCAGAAACCATCATTACTTTTGATGATTATTCGGGAAAGCCAAATCCGCTGGGTAAAGATGTTTTTGGCAATGCTAAATTCAGCACTTATACCTCCTTTACAGTATTGATTCAGGGGAATGATATCCACCTCGAAAATTTAACCATTATCAATTCAGCGGGCCGGGTGGGGCAAGCAGTTGCCCTGCATGTAGAGGGCGACCGATTTGTAGCCAAAAACTGCAGATTTTTAGGCAATCAGGATACGCTTTATGCCGCCATCGAAAATAGCCGCCAGTTTTATCAGAACTGCTATATAGAAGGTACAACAGATTTTATTTTTGGCAAAGCAACAGTAGTGTTTCAAAACTGTACGATAAAAAGTTTGACTGATTCTTATGTAACTGCAGCTGCAACGTCTGCACAGCAAAAATTTGGATTTGTTTTTCTAAATTGTTCACTTATTGCAGATTCTGCGGTAACAAAAGCCTATTTGGGCAGGCCGTGGCGACCTTATGCAAAAACGGTATTTATAAATTGTAATCTTGGTAAACATATCTTACCCGAAGGTTGGAACCCATGGAAAGGCGATAAAATGTTTCCGGATAAAGAGCTGACCGTGTTTTATGCAGAATATAAAAATACCGGTGATGGCGCATCGGTAAAAACAAGATTACCCTGGACGAAGCAATTGACAGAAAAAGAAGCAAAAAACTATACTTTAAAAACTATATTGGGCGGAGCAGATCAATGGGATCCGCCGCATTTATAGATTAACAGAAAATATGAAAATCAATTTCCTTAAAATTTTAGCTGCTGGAACTTTAGCTGTTTTACTGTCTTTTACCTTCATCCAAAAGAAAACCAAACTTTATATTATTGGCGATTCTACCGCCGCCAACAAAGAGCAAAAGGCTTTCCCCGAAACAGGCTGGGGAATGGCATTGCAAGCTTATTTTAAGGCAGATGTTATTGTTGATAACCGGGCACTGAACGGGAGGAGTACAAAATCATTCCGGGCCGAAAAACGCTGGGACCCTATTTTAGCTCAGCTTAACCCGGGCGATTATGTTTTTATAGAATTTGGCCACAATGATGAAAAAGTAGATAAACCCACTGTTGGCGTTTCTTTAGCTGATTTCAAAATTAATCTGGTGAACTATGTAAATGAAACCAGGAGCAAAAAAGCTTTTCCTGTTTTACTTACACCAATTTCGCGAAGAAGTTTCAAAAATGGTGTATTAATCGATTCTCATGGCGATTATCCCCGGATAACCCGTCAGGTTGCCGATTCGCTAAACGTTCCTATGATTGATATGCTGGCAAAAACTGAAAGCTTATTAAACCGCCTCGGCGAAGAACCCTCTATCAAATTATTCAACTATGTTGATTCCGGAAATGTAAATTATCCAAACGGGAAAAAAGACAACACGCATTTAAGCCCTGAAGGGGCAAAACAAATTGCCGGCTTGGTGGTAAAAGGCATTAAAGAGTTGAAGCTTAACCTGGTTAAGAGTTTAAAATAGGGATAGGATACAATTAAATTATAAAGATCAGATTTTAAGCATATTAGACGGGGAATTATCAAAATTTGCCACACGACTCAGCATTTCATTTCTTTTTAACAACAGTTTCTTCATATAACTTTTTAGCAACACTTTATTCGCCAACCAGCCAAGTATACCAAAAGGTGTCTCGAACCAAAAGATATCGGTCATTTCTGTCTGTGTACCAAGTACTTTAAACAGGTGTTGATGATGGAGCTTTTTAAAAGGGCCTTTTATCATTTCATCAATAAAAAAGTTTGGCTGCTCCATTGCAGTAATTTTATTGCTCATGGTAAAATAAAGCCCGAAATGCTTGGCTCGCCAGGTAACAGATTCATTTAAGCAAATTAGTCCATTTATTTTTCCTGCAATGGCTTTCTCACCCGATTGTTGCATCGATTGTACATGAAGATCAATACTTCTCGCCAAATCAAAACAACTTTCAAGGGGTGCATCAATCAATGTTTTTAAAACGATTAATGGCATAAATTCTTTAGCTTAATTTTTTCCCTCTACACTCAAAGCCGCTACCGCCTCATCTATATTTGCATATTTAAACCCGAAACCGTTAGCCAATAAAATACCCGGTTTAACCCATCTGCTTTTTAAAATCAGTTCGGTTTCTGTGCCAATAATTTTTGCGCCAATGCCCAATAGCCAGGCAGGGGCAGGTAACCCAAAACCAATGCCATATGCTTTTCTGATACTGCGCATAAACACATTGTTTTTAACAGCTTCCGGAGCAGTACAATTTACAGCTCCTTCAATTTCTTTGTGCTGAAGTAACCACTCGATACTTCTTGCAGCATCTTGCTCGTGTACCCAGCTTACGTATTGTTCGCCATTACCCTGTTTGCCGCCCATGCCCAGTTTTACCAGGTTGAGCAGCCTTGGAAATGCACCATCACTAAGCCCAATTACAATGCCCATTCTTAGTGCTACTTTTCTTGTTTTTGGGGTATTGGTTTCAAAAAAACTACTCTCCCAGGCTTTACATACTTCGATAGAAAAACCTTCACCAATTTCACCTGTTAACTCATCTTGCGGACGATCTTCTGCATGCCTGTAAATGGTTGCTGAGGTAATGTTGATCCAAAGTTTTGGTGGGTTTTCCATTTCACTGATCACTTTACCCAATAACCGTGTAGGGATCAATCTTGAATCGAAAATGGCTTTCTTGTTTTGTTGGGTATATCTGCAGTTTACATTTTTACCACAAAGGTTAACCAATAAATCAGCATCCTGAAGGTTTACACTCCATTCATCAACAGTTTTACCATCCCACAACAGCGTTTTAATGTTCCCCTTTGCGGCTTTTGGTTTCCTGGCGAGGATAATCACTTCGTTAGCCAAATGGCTAAAATATTGGGCCAGTATGGTTCCTAAGTAGCCATTTCCGCCAGCGAGTATAATTTTTCCATATTTCATGATTTCTACAAACTAAAGATCAAACCCAAAACAATTAAACGGTAAAGTGCCCAGCTGATACTCATTATTAAACCCAATTTTAACAGCCTGCCCCTGCGAAGGTGCTCTAAAAACATGAGTCCGGCAACCATTAAAAAATAAAGGATATAAAATAGCGGGTGAATATTGAAATATTTGGCCAATGCTAAACCAGGTATCAGCAAAATTGCGCCTGCAAAAGAGATCGTCATCATGTTGCCCAGGTAATCCCAAAGTTTTTCTTTCTTATAAAAAGCAATAACGGCACCTTGAAAAAACAACTGACCGCCACAAATCAGGTACTCACGGTATTTGCTGCCTAATGGTACAAAATTGGTAAGCAGGTGTGCATAAGCTGTTAATACATAGGCAGTAATTAACCAGGTTAAAACTAGGTAAGCCATGCGGTAATGAACTTTAAAGCTTGGCTGTATGGTATTTTCTTTAATTGCCGCCGGAATAATCACCTTGCGGTTGTAAGAGATAAAGGCATAAAATTTACGCATGATAAACACAAATGGGCCAAATGAAAACAAGGGTTTAAAAAAGGGCATGCTGTGCGCAATAATTTTGAATAAACTCTGAATACCATAGCTAACTTCGCCATTTTCGATGTTTACGAGTGCAATCTCATTGGCTGCCCGTTGCCGATCTACCAATGGGCAAATATTTTCGGGCATTTGTTGGTAAGCCTCCCTACCAGCTTTTTCTAGCATACCTGTCTTCACAAATGCTTTGGTATATACGTTACACATTGGGCATTCATTGTCATACAAAATCAAATGGTTGTAAAGCGTTTTCATATTATTTAAATTTTAATATTTTCAGTAAAAACTGAAAGTTTACTTTAAAAAATTAAGCCGAACTCAATGTTGGGCTTTTGAATGAATATTTAGTTTAGTATTTAGCCGTTTAAGGTAATGAATACACCGCTCGCCAGTTTCACATCTCCAACCTACTTAAACACTTTTAATACCGAACCCCAAAACCAGCTTTCCTCTGCTTTGAGCATGGTTTCCAAGGTTTTATCCACGTTAATGGCCAATTTATTAATATCTTTAATTGATTTTTTAAAGGTTGTAAATTCAGGATCCTTTTCATCACCTGTTACCACAGAAAGTTCGTTAAGTACTTTCAACACAGGTTCTAATTCTCTCTTTTTCCGTTCTTTAGCTACCTGCCGGGCGATATTCCAAACATCTTTATCAGCAAAAAAGTATTCCTTGCGTTCGCCGGCCTTATGTTGTTTTTCAATTAAGCCCCATCCAATTAAGTCGCGGAGCGTCATGTTGGCATTTCCCCTGGAAATGCTCAGTTGCTCCATAATTTCTTCGGTGGTTAGTGCTTCTGCCGAAATTAGCAGCAGCGCATGTACTTGTGCCATGGTGCGGTTAATTCCCCATTCGGAGCCTAATTTACCCCAAGCCTCTATGAATTTCAATTTTGCTGCTGCTAATTCCATACACAAATATAATGTTATTTTTAAACTTTCAAAAATTATTGAAACTTTATTTATTCTGAAAACTTTTTGTGTTCCGCTCAATTTCCTCGAGCACCGTTCGCCAGTTTTTTTGGTTGCCACTCAATTTTTGCAATAATCCAATCTGCGTTGCATCGAAATACACTGAAAACCTTAATACTGGAAGCGCTAAATCTGGTTTAAACATTGTGCCAGGAGCAAAACCAGGTTCATTATTTTTGGCACGGTCGCGATCGAATTTAACGGTTGTATTTACATATTCTTCGTGCTGCTTTTCGCCATTGATGTACGGGATTAACCACTCAACAGATTTTTTAATAGATGATGCTTTTGGCGATTCATAGCTATAAAAATTCTGTCCATTCGCCCTGTCAATGATAATGGCCAGTTTCAACATTGGTTCCAGATCGTAAATGTGGTAGTGCATGGCATCTCGTTCTTTAAAATCCAAACTGGTACCATCGGGATAAAGATTGATGTTGATGTGGCTTTTAAGGTTTTCTATTGTCCAGTTAATCAGTTCCTGGTTATTTAAAGCGTAGCCAATTTCGCCAACTATTTTTAGGCGGTGGGCATTCCAGTTGTTAATTGCCGTAGCCCGGCCGGCTTTCATACGCTTGCTGTTAATTTCTGCTTGTGCAGTTTCGTTCAGCCATTGCTCAATCGGCTTTTTATCCACAGCTGAAATTTCTTTCTTAATCAGATCATAGGCTTCAACTGCCGGATCGAGATTGGTATCGTCGATAGGATCGCCATTTGGCCGATTTATTTTTGCCCAGGCAGCAAGAAATTCTACACATTTGTTTAAATATTTCTGCTCTCCGCTAAGCTGATATTGTAAAGCCAGAACGAACATTTTATTCATATCGGCCAATGCCTGCTGGGTTTTCAGTTTTTTCGGATTTCCTTTCAGTAAACCTTCCGTCCGGATGGTATCAATCGGGTTTGGCTGATCGTTAAGGTAAACTGAAGCAGATTTTTCGAAGCCCTGATAAAGCTTTCTAATTTCTTCGCTGTTTTTGATCTTATTTTTAAGTGTTTTGATTTCGCCAGGGTTTAAACTTACCAGTTGTGCAAAGGAGGCAAAATATAGGGAGGCGAGCGCAACGGTAATCACAAACTTTCTCATCATAAACGGGTTGGATTTTTATTCTCTAACACAAATCTAATTTTTTATTCGCCACCCTTTTAATTTATTCCTTTTTTATACCGCCCAATTTTTTATTTTTGACGTTCGTTTAAACTTAAACAAACCTTAATGAATAACTGGTTTAATAAAAATGGCGTACACCTGGCCATTATTGCATTTTTTGTAGTCATTACGTTTGCCTACTTCAGTCCTGTTTTGCAGGGTAAAGCGCCACAGCAGGGCGATGTTTTGCAGGCTAAAGCCATGCAGAAAGAAATTATGGATATTAAGGCAAAAGATGGCAAAGGACCGCTTTGGACCAACCAAATGTTTGGTGGTATGCCAGCTTATCAAATTTGGGTGCAATATCCTTTAAACATCACCACTTATGGTATTGATGTAATTAAAGGCATATTTCCTGATCCTGTTGGAACGGTTTTATTATACCTTTTAGGTGCTTATTTATTGTTTTGTGTACTCAAAATAAATCCCTGGCTTGCCGCAGCAGGAGCCATTGCCTTTGCATTTACCTCCTACAATTTTATCATTATTGCAGCCGGACACAGCAATAAAGCCTTGGCTATTGGTTTTTTTGCACCTATTTTAGCAGCGATTATTCTTACTTTAAGGGGCAGATATCTGGTTGGCGCGAGCTTACTGGCACTGTTTATGGCGTTGGAGATTCGTTCGAACCACATCCAAATGACCTATTATTTATTTATAGCGTTATTTATTTTGGCCTGTATAGAACTTTACCATGCTTTTAAGGCGAAACAACTGCCTGCATTCGGTAAATCCATCGCTTACATTGTTGCCGGTATCATACTATCAGTTTTGGTGAATGCGGGTACCTTGTGGACAACCTATGAATATGGAAAAGAAACCATCCGTGGCAAATCTAATTTAACAACTGATAAAGCTGAACCTGCAAATGGTTTGGATAAGGAGTATGCATACCAGTGGAGCCAGGGTGTTGGAGAAAGTTTCTCGTTCCTCATTCCGAACATTTATGGCGGTGCCAGCAGTATTGATGAGATGATCAAACCTGAAAGCAACACGTATAAAGCCGTGGAGAAAAACCTTCAGGGTGTTGATCCAAAACAGGCCATTGGATATGTTGCCCAAAATTTGGGTACCAACCAATACTGGGGTAACAAGCCGGGTACATCGGGGCCATATTATTTTGGTGCGATTATCTGTTTCTTATTTGTTTTTGGGTTATTTATCGTTAAACACCGCTGGAAATGGTGGATTTTAGGCGCAAGCGTTTTGTTGTTGTTCCTTTCTTTCGGACAAAACCTACCCTTTATTTCGGATATTTTCTTTGATTACCTGCCGGGTTACAATAAATTCAGGGCAGTAGAATCGATATTGGCAGTTGTTGGCTTATTGGTACCATTGTTAGCAATATTAGCTATCAAAGAGGCACAGGAAGGTCAATATGATCAAAAATATTTAGTGCAGCGTTTAACCTGGTCGGCATGTATTACAGGAGGTTTCGCTTTAATTATTGCGGTGATCCCTACCGCATTCTTCAGCTTTACGCAAACCAACCAGGCTCAGGTTTTAGATGCATTAACACAAACCTTGCAGAATAACCGTGGTGCAGCAATTGAAATTTTAAATGGCGTTGTAGCAGATCGAGTAGCTCTGGCGCGTGCTGATGCTTTACGTAACTTATTGTTTATCGCTATCGGTTTCGGAATAACCTGGGCTTTTATTACCAAAAAAATGAATATGCAACTGGCCTTTGGTTTACTTGCATTGTTTGTTTTGATTGATTTATGGCAGGTAGACCGTCGTTATTTAAATAACCAGAATTTTGTAAGCAAAAACGACCTGAACAACCATTATCAACCGAGAGATGTAGATAATTTTATTTCGGCGGATAAAGATCCGAACTTTAGGGTTTTCGACTTATCATTAGGCGATCCGTTTAAAAGCGCCGAAACTTCTTATTTCCATAAAACAGTTGGTGGTTTCCACTCTGCAAGGTTGAAACGTTTTCAGGAATTGGTTGATAACCAGTTGACAAAAAGCATTAACCAGGATGTACTGGATATGTTAAATACAAAATACATTATTACGCAGGATCCTCAAACCGGATCGTATAAAATGCAACGGAATGCTACCGCTGCGGGAAATGCGTGGTTTGTGCAAAGTGTGCAGTTTGCCAGGAATGCTGATGAAGAAATGAAAGCAATAAGCAGTTTCGATGCTAAAAAAGAAGCTATTGTTGATGAAAGCTTTAAAGCCTCAATTGATACCAAACGCTTGGGTACCGGCCAGGAAGGTTTTATCAAATTAACCGCTTATAACCCTGATCATTTAACATACGAATACTCAACCGCAAAAGATGTAATTGCCGTATTTTCTGAAATCTACTATAATAAAGGCTGGAAGATGTATATCGATGGGGTAGAAAAACCGTATTTCAGGGCTGATTATGTTTTACGTGCAGCACAATTAGAAGCTGGTAACCACAAACTAGAGTTTATTTTCCATCCTACGGCTTATTACGCTGGGGAGAAAATCTCATTGGCAGGATCGATCCTGTTATTGGCTTGTTTGGGTTTTGGATTTTATTCTGAAGAAAAAAAGAAAAAGAAGAGCGCTAAAGTTTAGTGGATTCCTTCCATAGATTACACCCCGTAGAACTTGATTTTGCGGGGTTTTTTATTGTATACTATTTTTTGATTAAATGCAGGATAAAGCGGAGAATCTGATTAGATAGATCTCTCCATTCGCTATGCTTAAGTCGAGGTAAATCCGACACATAGAATCGTCATTACGAGGCTTTTTCCCCGTAATGACGATCATTGTTATTTAGAAAATATATTTCGTACTCAAAAAGTTAGAATCATCTCCTCTAACAATTTCGTTCAATAACTTTTTGTTATCATCTGTAAATTTGGTGGCTACCAAAGAACGGATAGAGAACGAACGCAATGCATCAACTACCGATAGTGTTCCTTCGGCACTGTCTTTACGGCCTGTGAAAGGGAAGGCATCTGGTCCGCGCTGGCATTGGCAGTTAATATTTACCCGGCTTACCTGATTTACCAAAGGATCGATTAACGAAGATATTACCGCAGAATTGTTGCTGAAAATACTCACCTGCTGGCCGTGAGGAGAACCAATTAAATATTCGATAGGCTCTTCCAGATCATCAAAAGGAACCACAGGAACAATCGGGCCAAACTGCTCTTCACGGTAGAGTTTCATATTGCTGTTCACCGGGTAAACAATGGCCGGATACACAAAGGTTTCGAAGGTTTGACCACCATTTTTGTTGATCACTTTCGCACCGTGCGAAACCGCATCATCAATACATTCTTTTAAATATTCTGGCTTGTTCAACTCTGGTAGCGGAGTAAGGTTTACTCCTTTTACCCATGGCATACCAAACTTTAGTTTTTCTACTTCGGCAGATAGACGCTTTAAAAATTCCTGAGCCAAGCTTCGGTGCACATAAACGATTTTAATCGCTGTACAACGCTGTCCGTTAAAAGAAAGCGAACCTAAAACTGTTTCAGAAACGGCTAAATCCAAATCGGCATCTTTAGTAATGATGGCAGCATTTTTTGCATCTAAACCTAAAATTGCCCTTAAACGGTTTACTTTAGGGTGCAGTTTTTTAAGCTCATTGGCCACTTTACTGGAGCCGATTAAAGTAAGCACATTAATTTTCCCCGATTTCATCAACCCAGGAACAATGGTATTACCGCGACCATAAATGGTATTGACCACACCTTTTGGAAAGCTGGAACGGAAAGCTTCCAATAATGGGTAGTGTAATAATGTACCGTGTTTAGGTGGTTTGAATAAAAGGGTGTTGCCCATGATCAAGGCAGGAATCAATGTAGTAAAAGTTTCGTTTAAGGGATAATTAAACGGACCCATACAAAGTACCACACCAAGTGGAGAACGGCGTACCTGGGCCACAATACCCTGCTCTATTTCAAAACGTGATGACTGCCTGTCGATATCCTTCAACGCATCGATGGTTGCATAGATATATTCGACGGTACGATCGAATTCTTTGATTGAATCGGCGTAAGATTTTCCAATCTCCCACATGATCAATTTTGCAACAATTTCTTTTTGCTCAATCATTTTATGGGTAAAGTTTTCTACACAGGTGATGCGGTCGGCAACACTCATTGTAGGCCACTGCCCACGACCATTGTCATAAGCGGCTACGGCTGCATCTAAAGCTTCTGCAGACTCTTTCTCTGTACAAACAGGGAAACTTCCAATACGCTTTCGTTTAAAGCCTTCAGGGGTTTTTACGCATACCGGAGAAAACACTTCATTAAATGGTCCGTTCCAGGGTTTCATTTCCCCATTGGAAAGAAACTCCTTTTGATTGATTTCTTCCGTGAGCCTAAATTCATCTGGAATCTGGCTCTCTTCAACGAAAATACTTTCGAGGTTTAGAGGTGTACTCAATTTGGGTTGGTTGTTAGGGTTTATAATTGTTAATCTATAGTTTAAGTATAGATTAACCTTGTTGCAAAGGTATTGATACGCAGATAATTTAACTTTACCTGTGTATTAAATCTGCAATTATTTTAGTTCAATAACTTTATATTTTGGCACTAAGGTTTTCATTACGGTCCAGCCAATTAAATAGCATACCGCACAAATGGAAAAAATAATAAAATAACCAGCTTCTTCACCTTTGAAGCCCATAAAAACAATCTTGTTTTTGCCTGTATAATCAAACAATAAACCAGAGCCTTTATTGATGATGAAAGAGCCTAATCCGCCGGCCATACCACCAATACCGGTAATGGTGGCAATTGCTTTTTTAGGAAACATATCGCCTACAGTAGAAAATATATTGGCCGACCATGCCTGGTGGGCGGCACCTGCAATACCGATAATGATTACGGGAATCCAATAGGTAATATGCCCTAAAGGTTGTGCGGCCAAAGCCAATAATGGGAAAAATGCGAAAATCAGCATTGCTCTCATCCGGCCTTCATAAGGGTTCATTCCTTTTTTATCAACAAAATAAGTTGGTAACCAACCGCCAATTATTGATAAAAGGGTGATCATATAAAGCACAAACAGCGGAAGGGCACTTTGTGTAGAATCCATTCCATAAACCGATTTTAAATAAGCGGGTGTCCAGAATAAAAAGAACCACCACACGCCATCGGTCATAAACTTACCAAAGGCAAAAGCCCAGGTTTGTTTGTATTTAAAGCAGTCGATAAAAGAAACTTTTTCTTTGGTTTCTTCCACATAATCGGCCAGTTTCCGGTCGTTAATTACATCCTGCTGTATATATGCCAATTCTTCAGCACTAACTCTTTTATGTAATTCTGGCTTATTATAAACAAAAACCCATAATCCCATCCATATAAAGCCTAATGCACCAATAATGATGAACGACATTTCCCAGCCATACGCCTTTGCAATAAAGGGAATGGTGATGGGTGCTGCAAGTGCACCAACCGTAGCCCCGGCGTTAAATATACTGGTTGCAAATGCCCTGTCTTTTTTCGGGAAATATTCTGCGGTGGCTTTAATTGCTGCCGGAAAGTTTCCTGCTTCTCCTACTGCCAATACAAAACGGGCAAAAATAAACAAGGTAACACTTACTGAAACCACTAACCCGGTATCGTTAACGCGGGAGATAACTTCTTTAGCACCTTCAAATCCCACAAACCAGTTTCCATTAATAATCCCTGCAGTTGCGATACCGCAAAAGGCATGTAAACAGGCACCAACAGACCAAACACCTATAGCCCATAAAAAGCCTTTTTTCGTGTCGAGCTTATCAACCAACCGGCCAGCAAAAAGCATTGATATTGCGTAGAAAATTGAGAAAAGCGCGGTAATATTTCCATAATCATTGTTATCCCAATGAAACTCTGGTTTGATAAAATCCGTCCAGGTTAAAGAAAGTACCTGCCTGTCTAAATAATTTATGGTCGTAGCTAAAAATAACAGCAAACATATGGTCCATCTGTATTTGCTTGTTTTGGATTGGTTCATTTGGTTAGGGTGTATTAGGGTTTTACTTGCTTTGCTGAATCAGATCAAGCGCTAATTTTGTGTTGTCGGATAACTCCTCATAAAGACCTTTGCTCATCACATCTTTACTGATTAATTTGCTGCCCATACCAACGGCACAAACACCGGCTTTAAACCAGGTTTTTAAATTATCGGCATTAATTTCTACACCTCCTGTTGGCATAAACAATTGTCCGGCAAAAAGATCTTTGATTGATGAAATAAATTCAGGCCCTAAAATATTGGCAGGGAAAATTTTGATCAACATGGCTTTATGTTCCTGCGCAACGCTGATTTCGGTCGGCGTCATACATCCAGGGATCCAAAGCATCCCGATTTTATTGGCAATTTCGGCAACAGCCGGATTAACGATCGGTGCAACGATAAAATCTGTACCGGCTTCGATAAAAGCATGCGCATCGGCAGGCGTTTTTATTGTTCCGATACCAAGATAAAGATCGGGCATTTCAGCATCGCGTATTTCTTTTAACTTTTTAAAGTTCGGCAAGGCTGATTTACCACGGTTGGTATACTCGAAAACACGCACGCCCGCTTTATATAGGGTACGTAATATTTCTACACTACCCGATTCGCTGTCTTGATAAAAAAGGGGTAGCATGCCCTGCTCTAAAATGGCATCTAAAATTTTGTGCTTGTTGCTAATCATTTCGTAGTATTCTTTTTTCAATATCTGCTACAGTACTGGTTGTAGCATCACTTGGAATGTATAATTTATCGTATGCTGCCGCAGTGGCAAAATTTAAGGTTTCTTTGGCTGATAACTGATTGTAAAAGCCATAAATAAGACCTGCCATAAAACAATCGCCACTTCCTACTTTATCCAAAATTTCATCAGATACATATTCTTCTGAAACGGTTAACTCATCAGCGGTATAAATGGCAGTGTAGTACCTGATGCCTTTACCATAATCGAACCTGAAGGTATTGGCAACGGCTTTACAAGCTGGAAACAAACTTAATATTTCTTTAGCGGTATCGGTTGCCTGTTGTAGTAACGTTTCCTTTGCATAACCTTCGCTTGGGGTTAAATCCTCATGCAGTGCAGTGCCCAACATTTTATTGGCGGCCCAAACATTGCCCATAATCAAAGTACAATATTGCGCCAGTTCTGGTAAAACATCAATCGGATCTTTACCATATTTCCAAAGTTTTGCACGATAGTTCAGGTCCAACGAAATGGTGATATTTTTTGCGGCTGCCACTTTTAAAGCTTCCAGGCAAACATCAGCAATTGATTGATTAATTGCCGGACAGATTGCGCTGAAATGAAACCAGGCAACGCCATCAAAAACCTCATCCCAATTGATCTGGCCAACCTTTAAATCGGCATAAGCAGAATTTGCCCTATCGTAAATTACTCCTGCATTTTTAAGGTCTTTCCCTTTCGGAAGGTAATAAAGGCCCAAACGCTCACCATGGTAAACCATCGGCGTAGTATCGATGTTTCTGGCATCAAGATAATCTACAATTTCCCTGGTTACCGAATTATCCGGCACCGCCGATAAATAAGAAGAGGGTACATTCCAAAGTGCCAGTGCTGTGGCCACGTTTAGCTCTGCACCGCCTACATAAAACGGAAGTTTGTTTTCTTTTAACCATGCACCGTCCATATCGGGGCAAATGCGCAAAAGTATTTCACCAAAGCTTAAAACTTTTTCTCCTTTTTTAGATGAAGCGAATATTTGGGTGCTCATTTTTATATTTAATCGGCGTATTTCATGCTGTTTATTGTTACGGTATGAAAATGGAAGGAAAACGATTGAAATGATTTATTTCCAATGAAATACCTCTCTAAAGCCCTATTTTGGTTAAAATTTAAAGTAATTTTTTGCGTTAAAGTACGAAATATCCTGCACAATCTTACCAACCCACTCCAGGTCGTTAGGCAATTCGCCATTCTCAATGTCTTCGCCAAAGAGGTTGCAAACAATTCTTCTAAAATATTCGTGGCGTGGAAAGGAAAGGAAACTGCGTGAATCGGTAAGCATACCAACCAAACGGCTTAAAAGCCCCATATTTGATAATGCGTTTAACTGCTTGATCATACCGTCTTTTTGATCTAAAAACCACCAGGCTGACCCAAATTGCACTTTACCCGCTACAGAACCGTCGTTAAAATTTCCGATCATTGTTGCAATCAACTCATTATCAGCCGGATTAAGGTTATAGATAATGGTTTTTGCCAGTTTATCCTGATTATCCAAACGGTTTAAAAATTTGGAAAGCATCCGGGCCTGACTAAAATCGCCGATCGAATCCCAGCCTGTATCGGGGCCTAGCTGCCTTAACATCCTTGCATTGTTGTTGCGCAGTGCACCCAAATGATATTGTTGTACCCAACCTTTCTCATGATCCCATTCTGCAAAGTAAATCAGCATTGCTGATTTAAATTTAAGGTTTTCCTGGTAAGAAATGGCTTGTTTGCTGCGGATTTTGTCAAAAATTGCTGAGATTTCTGATTCGGTGTAGTCTTCAGCGTAAATTTGTTCTAAACCATGATCTGAAACGGAACAGCCATTTGCCGCGAAGTAATCGTGACGGCTTTTTAGCGCATCGATATAATCCTGAAAACTACTGATTGTTTTATCGGCAACACCTTCCAGTTTATCAATATATTCGTTTAAACCTTCAATATCGTCGCTGTTCATCGCCTTATCCGGACGAAAGGCTGGCAACATTTTAAGGTTTGCGCCTTCTCTAGCCAGTTGTTGGTGAAAGTTTAAACTATCCAAAGGATCATCAGTGGTACAAACGGCCTCAACATTCATTTTGGCCAATAAACCACGTACCGAATATTCTGGTGTCTGCAATTTTGCAGAACATTCGTCGAAAATTTTCTGAGCAGTTTTACCAGAAAGCAGGTCGTTTATGCCAAAATAGCGCTGAAGCTCTAAATGGGTCCAGTGGTATAATGGGTTACGTAATGCATATGGAACGGTTTCTGCCCATTTTTCAAATTTCTCATAATCTGAAGCCGCACCAGTGATATATTTTTCATCAACACCGTTTGCACGCATGGCTCTCCATTTGTAATGGTCGCCGGCAAGCCAAACCTGACTGATGTTTGCAAACTGCGTATTATTGGCAATCTGCTCCGGAATAAGGTGATTATGGTAATCGATAATCGGCAATGATTTTGCAAAGTTGTGGTAAAGCTTTTCAGCAGTTTTGCTTTGCAAAAGGAAATTTTCGTCTAAAAAAGATTTCATGCTATTTAATTTGAGATAATAGAATTGAGGTGATCAAAACGTATATCTGTTCATTTTTTTATTTATCGCCGGTCTGTGTTCTCAGAAACCGGAATTGAATTTATTGTTTATTCGCTTGGTGGCCTATGAAGACGCGGAATTGGGTTCCAAGACTCACTACTTGAGACTTACGACTCCAAATTCACTACAAACTAACCCCTCGTTTCCATGGAATAAAATCATCCTGGTTAAGCAAAACTGCTTTAGGAATTACTTCGCCACTGGCTGCTTTAATGCAATACTCTAAAATATCTTCTCCCATTTGTTCGATGGTTTTTTCACCTTCAATTACCGGCCCGCAGTTAATATCGATAATATCGCCCATGCGTTTGGTTAATGCATTGTTGGTTGATACTTTAATTGTCGGACAAACAGGGTTTCCTGTCGGCGTACCCAAGCCTGTGGTAAACAAAATTAAGGTTGCCCCTGAAGCGGCTTTTCCTGTAGTAGCCTCAACATCGTTTCCGGGCGTACATACTAAGTTTAACCCTGGTTTTGTTGCTGGTTCTGTATAATCCAGAACATCTTCTACCGGCGATGTTCCTCCTTTTTTAGCTGCTCCGGTACTTTTAATGGCATCAGTAATTAAACCATCTTTTATATTTCCTGGCGAAGGGTTCATAAAAAATCCTGAGCCAACGTTTTCTGCAGATTGGTTGTAGGCTGTCATCAGTTGAATGAATTTACGTGCCGCAGTTTCGTCTTTCGTACGATCAATCAATTGTTGTTCGGCGCCGCAAAGTTCGGGGAATTCGGCAAGCAATACTGTACCTCCCAAAGCCACTAATAAATCGGATGTATACCCTACAGCAGGATTTGCACTGATTCCGCTAAAGCCATCGCTACCGCCACATTTTACACCTAAAACCAATTTGCTTAATGGTGCGGGCTGACGTTCGATTTTATTGATTTCAGTTAAACCGATAAACGTCTTTCTGATGGCTTCTTTAACCAATTGTTCTTCACTTTGTGATTGCTGCTGCTCAAAAATGAATAAGGGCTTATCAAAATTCGGACTACGGTGTTTTAAATCGTCCATAAAATCTTTCACCTGAAGGTTCTGGCAACCTAAGCTTAATACCGTAACCCCGGCAACGTTTGGATGATCGGCATAGGCGGCCAATAATTTGCTTAATACAGCAGCATCCTGACGGGTACCGCCACAACCACCCTGGTGATTTAAAAATTTAATACCATCTACATTTTTGAAAACACGGTTGGCTGATGGATTTGCCAAGCCTATTGAACTTGGATCAGCTTCTGCTAAAATTTCGCCGTTTTTATAGGCCTCAACCAACTGGTGTGCATAAGATTTATACTTATCGGTTACGGCATAACCCAATTCGTTGTGTAAAGCTTCGCGGATTACATCCAGATTGCGGTTTTCGCAAAAAACAGTAGGGATAAACAACCAATAATTTGCTGTACCCACACGGCCATCACTGCGGATATAACCATTAAAAGTTCTGTCTGCAAATTTAGATACATCAGGTGCATGCCATTCGTAATGATACGGACGGAATTCATAAGGATCTGAAGCATGTTTGGTGTTTTCAGTATCCATTAAACCACCTTTAAGGATAAAATGTTGTGCCTTACCTACAAGTACGCCATACATAATGATGTGGTCGCCTGCATTCATATCCTGCATAAAAAACTTATGCTTGGCCTGAATGTCATCCTGTAAAATATATTCCTGTCCATCATAAATAACTGTTTCACCTTTTGCCAGGTTTTGCAGGGCAACAAGTACATTATCGTTGGGATGGATTTTTAAAATTCTAGTAACCATTTTAAATTGTTCTTTCTGAATGCAAGTTACTTAAAGTTTCTTTTGCACCCTTGTTCTGTAATAAATCAACGTAAGATTTTACGGCTGCGTTAAAGCCGGGATAATTATTCAAGTTTTTATCCCAAAGGCGTCTGTCGCCAAGGGTATTATCTACCACGGTTTCAGGATTTTTCCAGTATTCGTATAAAATTTCTGCAAATTCATCCTGTACGGGATAGTTTTTTCCATTGGCACTGGCCGTGTACACATCTCCCTCTTTATTCACATTCATGAAAATAATGTATGCAGCAACGCCCAGGGCCGTTAGTTGAGGCACTTCATTTTTTAATGCATAATATCTTCTGATTAATGGCATATTGCGCATCTGCATTTTTGAAGTGAAGTTCAGCGTAATCGCCTGCCACTGGTGTTCTAAAGCTGGATTGCTAAAACGGTCGATCACACTTTCGGCAAAAGCAATTGCTTCCTCGTAAGTGATATCCTCATTTACCACAACAGGTGTAATTTCATCTTTCATCAGTTTTAACACGTTGGCTGCGAAATCCTCATTCGCCATTGCCTCTTTTACGGTATTGAAACCTGATAAAATAGCCAATCCACAGCTAATGGTATGTGTACCGTTAAGCAAACGGAGTTTCAGCTCTTTAAATTTATCAATTGATGGAACAATGAAAATGCCTTTATCAGCCTTTTCAAAGGATAAAATTTCTTTTACTTTTTCACTTGATGATTCAATCGCCCATAACCTGAAAGGCTCGGCCATGATCATCAGTTCATCTTCATAACCCAGTTCACTTTCGATGGCTTTTTGCTCTGCCTCCGGAAGTTTTCCTGGCACAATCCGATCAACCAAGGTTTTGCAGAAATAATTCGCTGTTTTTAACCAGTTTTCGAAATCCCATCCCAATTTGTTCTGAATGGCCAGATCCAATACTATTTCTTTGAGTTTATCGGCATTATCGCTGATTAATTCAGTTGGTACGATAACCATTCCACTTTCAACTGAGCCATTAAAGGCTTTATATCTTTCGTGCAGAAAAGCCAACAGTTTGCCTGGGTAGGATTGCGGCGGATTATAAGTGATTTTATCTTCACTTTTAACAATGCCTACTTCTGTTGTATTGGAAATTACCACCTGCATTTCGGGCTGGTGGGCAGCTTTTAAAATTTCGGCCCAATCTTGCGATGCTGATAAAACACGACTGATTGAGGAATTTATTGAATTTTCTTCTACGTTAACACCATCTTCAATGCCTTTAACACAAAGTGTGTATAAATTATCTTGTTTGGAAAAAGCATCTGCACCGCCTCTGGAAGTAGATTTAACAACCAGAACGCGACCGTTAAAAATACCTTTTTGGTTGGCTTTATCAATAAAATAATCAGGCAGCCCGCGCAATAAAACACCTGTTCCAAACTGGATTACCTTTTCTGGTAAGGCCAAAATTTCGGCACTGGGTTTTGTAACCTTATCGCCGTTAATGTTTGCTAAATTTTCTTTGTTTAAAATCATTGTTCTTACGGTTTCCGTCATTTCGGGAGCTAAGCGATCTTAAAGCGGCAGAAAATGCCCACCCATAGTTGTAAGATTGCCTGGTGCCTCGCAATAACGATTTTTATTTCTTATTTATTTCCCGTTGGTAATTAACCACTTCGGATATTCTTTTTCAATTAATTTTTGCCCCCAGCTACCATACCAGGCGTAACCATTTCTTCTTTCGGGACTTAACCCTTCTAATTTTGTTTTGATTGTATTGTCGCGGTCGCCAAAAATAGGCGTGTTTTTTTCCAGATCGTAAAAGCGGGCCCAGGCCATGCTGGTGTTATCTGCAACCAATGCAGCTGTTTTAATATTGGTTTTAGGATCGTTTGGTCTGTCGTACCGGTAACCGGAAATTTTATAGGTATCAAACCATTTTACTGCTGCTGCAATTGCAGTTTTTATTTCAGCTGATGGATTTTTAATCCTCATTAAAAAGCGAACAACTCCTACTGATTCACTTGTACTTAGCGATGCAGGTTCAAATGCTCGTGCTTTTGCCGGTAACATCGAATCTTTATCGTATTGCGCTGCCCAGATGCTTAAAGTTCCATTTTGCTTTACTTGGGTTTTTAAAATACAATCAACACCTTTAACAACTGCTTTTTCGGCCTTTTTAATGTAAGCCGGATTTACCACTTCAAAACCATTTTGCTTATTAGCGATATCCTGCAAAATATTAAGCACATTAATCATTGCATCATCGTTATAGGTAATTTCTGAGCGGTACAAACTTTTATCCGGATAATACTGTGGCCAACCACCATTGGCGTATTGAGCCATTAATATATAATCCAATCCCTTTTCTGCTGCTGCCAGATAAGTTTTGTTATTTGTTTTTTTATAGGCTTGAATAAGGTATACAACTTCCCTGCTGGTGGCTTTGTTATCGAAGGTAGCATGGAGATCTTTGGTGGCTTTAATTTTTGCCAAAAGCTCTGGTGTTATGGCTGCACCGTAGTTTACCACGCTTTTATCTTCAAGCTGCTTTGGCCAGCCGCCATTACCCAACTGGTAAACGAGCATTTTATCTGCTGTAGAATCGCTAGGCTGCTGCGCATAACACGATAGTAATAAAGTGCTGCAGATTAGGGTTAACAATATTTTTATTTTCATCATTTTGTTTGTTCGGTGGTCTGTGTTCTCAAAGACCACCAATTTTCTTTTTGTTTCCATGTGCCATGGTTTTTGTTTGCCACGGAGACACAGATTAACACGGAGGACTTTTCTTTTTTATTCGCCATGGTTCGTTTCTCCATTCCGTGGTCTGTGTCTCCACAGACCACTAGCTATTTTTTTTTCGATCGCTCTGCCTGCGTCTTCCCTGGCTAATATTATTTATCTGTGTTGATCCTTTTCATCTGTGGTTAACCTTATTTCTTGCCCGGCACCTGCTTAATCAACCAGTTCACCAGATCATTCGTTGCCTTAAAATTTTCGAATTCTGCCGGCAACTTTCTGCCATCTATATATTCATTGTAAAACCACGGATCGCCAACCGCGAAAACGGTTCCTTTACCATACTTTGCCGTTGCTATAATCACATCACCTTTATCTGTAAGTGCTGAAGTTGCAGGACTTTTGGCCACGATAGTTGAAATTTCCTTGATGTAAACTTTTTTAGCCGTTTTAAAAATTGCATTTCCTGCGGGGATATTTATCGCGCCCTGCTCGAAATTTGCACCCTGAACTTTATTGCGGCTATCTTCATTGAAATGAATACCGAAAGTTTCTGGCAGCACATTGAATTTTGAGATTTCACAATTGCCAACGTCATTTAACAAAAGCACTAAAACTCCACCAGCTTTTACCCATTCACTAATCTGTTTGGCATGTGCAGCATCCATGAAGTTTGGTTTTGCTGTTTCTTTCTCGGTATCAGGATCAACAATGATGTAAATGTTACTTCCTTTTAAATTGGTGGCAGTTGGAGCGGTTTTAAGTGTAGCCGTTTTTGCGCCTGCATTATTAAATACCTTGCCAAACAATGAAAATCCGTTATTATCATCTTCTTCCCAAACATAATGGAAAGGGATTTTATCTCCAGTAGGACCAGTAGTATATTCGTTATTGAAAAAATTATCAACAGTAACGGTTAAACCTTTGCCCGGTTTTGGCAACACGTCTATTTCCATTTCAGAAGCTGCACAAATAAAGGCACCCACACCTTTAGGATCGTTGGTAATTACTTTTTCGCTGATGTAATAATCGAAACTACCATCGCGGTATTTTGGCTTACCACCCAAACCAGATACTGAAACTGTTTTAGTAAGATTTATCCGTTCCTCTCCAGCTTTTTCTACAAATTCTTTCTTTAAACCCGCATACCCTTTATTTGCCGCTGCCATAAACGTTGGGGCCAACCAACCTTTGCGCACACCTTTGGCCAAACCATATACAAACATACTGGAGGCTGAACTTTCAAGATAATTGCCTTTTCTGGTAGGCATATCCAAAATATCAAACCAAACACCCGATTTCGGATCCTGATATTTTACAGCAGCGGTTGCCGTGCGGTTTAAAATGGCGATTAACTCTTTATACTGTGGATGATCGGTTGGAAAATTATCCAGCACATCTACCAAAGCCATAATGTACCAGCCCATTGCCCTGCCCCAAAAATTTGGCGAAAGGCCCGTTTTTTTATCGGCCCATTGCTCGGTTCTGCTTTCGTCGTAACCATGGTAAAGTAGGCCTGTTTTGGCATCGCGGGCATTTTTCTCCATCAGGATAAACTGCTTGGCAATATCATCGAAAGCCGCATCTTTTTTCATTAATTTTGCATACTCAGCATAAAACGGCTCGCCCATGTACAGGCCATCCAACCACATTTGATTTGGATAGATTTTTTTATGCCAAAAGCCACCTTCTTTAGTACGTGGCTGTTTTTGCAGCTGATCGTATAATTTTGTTGCGGCCAATAAGTATTTCTGTTGCCCGGTAACTTTGTAAAGCAACAATAAAGACCGTCCGTTTTTAATGTTATCGATATTAAAATCATCTGGTTTATAAGTACTGATATTTCCATCTTTATCCAAATAAGCATCCATTGAACTTTGGATGTACTTGAAATATTTCCCATCTCCGGTATTCCGCCAAACGCTTGCTGCACCTTCCAATACAACACCCATATCATAAGTCCATTTTGGGCCTTTAGCACCTTTTAGCAATATGGTATCCTGAAACAGTTTTTCCATCGCTGTTAAGGTCAGCTGTTCTGATAATTTCTTTTGGGCAAATCCACTTTGCGATAAAATAGAAAAACAGATGAGCGCCGCTATTGTATATAAAATTGATTTTTTCATATTGGTTATTTTGAAATTTCCAGTGCTTTTTTATCTACTTCAGCACTTAAAAGAGACGCTGTTTTTGCTTTGGAAACATCCGTTCCGGTAATTTTTACACCTTTTGATTTTTCGCCACTTACATCAAACAATACTTTACTGTTATTTGGGAAGGTTAATCCGCTGATATTAATATTTGAGCCATTTTGGATCATTACAACCGGACTGGTGTTTTCGGTAATTACGTTTATATTTCTTAAGAAAATTCCTGCCGCTTCAATAATTTCAATTCCTTTTTTGGCTTTTATGGTCACGTTTTCCAGGTGGATGTCTTTAATGTTCATCTCTGGCAAACCCCTAAAAAATATTGCTTTTTCAGCACCATTTGCCACAACATCCTTAATGTAAAAGTTTTTAAACTGTGGAGTAGCTTCTGTAACCGGAACAGTAACAGTTTTAATGGCTTCGCGTTTTTCGCCGGCCAACGGAACCGGATCAACAGCGGCATAATACATATCAAATAAAATGGCTTCACCAGGAATATCAATCATGTTGATGTTATTGATGTAAATATTTTCTACCACACCACCACGCCCTCGGGTAGTTTTAAAACGTAAGCCGATATCGGTACCGATAAACGAGCAATCGTATACCCAGATGTTTTTAGCACCGCCACTCATTTCGCTGCCGATTACAAAACCACCATGGGCATGGTAAACTACATTATTCCTTACAATTACATTTTCTGTAGGCACACCACGTTTACGGCCAGCCTCGTCTCTTCCTGATTTAATACATATTCCGTCATCGCCCACATCAAAAGTGCTGCCCTCAATTAATACGTTTTTGCAAGATTCTACATCAACTCCATCGCCGTTTTGAGCAAACCACGGGTTTTTTACCTGTAAATTCCTTAAGGTTAAATCTTCACAAAGTAACGGGTGTAAATTCCAGGCTGGTGAATTTTGAAAAGTAACACCTTCTAAAAGGATTTTTTTGCAACCTGTTAATACCAATAAGTTTGGACGGAGAAAATCTTTAATATCATCATAATCGGCCGCTGTTTTTCCCGGCTCAATAACGCCTGCATTTTTAGTGTTTGAGCCTTTAACGGTTTTCTCGGATGGATACCACATTTTACCATCGGCCCTTACTACCCCGCCAGATGCAACCAAAGTTTTCCACTGGGTTTCGGTAAGTTTATCTTTTTTAACCATGCGCCAAGCGCCACCATTGCCGTCTATAATTCCTGTTCCGGTAATGGCTATATTTTCTAAATCGATACCAGAAATCGGACTTTGGTTTCTCCACGCTGGCTGGCCTTCCCAATTTCCCTGAACTAACTTATATTGATTAAAATCAGCGGTGAACTGAAGGATGGCATCGCGTTTTAAATGGAGGTTTACATTACTTTTTAATTCGATAGGTCCGGTTAACCACAGGCCGGAAGGAATTAACACCACACCGCCCCCTTTTTGGCTAACGCTTGCAATGGTTTTATTAATACTTTGTGTATTTAGGGTAATGCCATCGCCTTTTGCCCCAAAACTGACAATGCTTGTGGTATCTTTTTTAAATTTAACCTGTTGAATTACGGGTAAGCTTTGCTTTTGTTGTGCTATAGCAGTTGCAGAAGTTAAAATTAAGCATGCCAGAGCTACTTTAATACGGCATAAACCACCAGAAATATGTTTCATTATTTGTGCTGTTAAATTATACTTGGTTATTGTAATAACAAGTGTACGTTGTTTGCGGTTAAAATCGAAGAGAAATCTATGCAATCGTTGCCGGAGAACAAGGTAAAAAAACACCTGAATTTAGGCGTTTTAATATTGAATATCAACGTTTTAAGCAGACTATTTTGCCTCAGGATTCCATCCACGGAAAACGTTTTCCAAAATGTAGGCCTTATACTCGTCATCTGTTAACTGGTGCGACCATTTTGCCCTGTTTTTTGGATCAGCTCCTTTTCCGGTACTTTTATATTCAGCGTAGTAGGCCGTTTTCTCATTGCTTTCTTTGCCCCAGTTGTTCCAGCCTTCAGGGCGAATTAAATCTGGCAACTCACAGTTTAAATAAGCAACCTTTGCATAAGGCCTCCATGGGCGGCCCAAATAAAAAGTATTGGCTGGAGCATCTCCCTTGATTTTACACTTGTTTAATACGTAACCAAACTTTGTGGTGTCAGCAGTGGAAGCAGCGGTAATGTAACCTGCCTTTTTACAAAAAATGGTGCAGCTTTCGAACCATGCGGTAGAAGCACCGAAAATAAAATCTACCGTTCCCTCAATATAGCAATTCTTATAATATTGGCGGTTGTTGCCACCATAGGTATAAAGTGTATCCTGAAAACCCAAAAACCTGCAGTTTTTAAAAATCATTTTATCACCACCTGCCCAAACGGCCACTGCCTGTCCCACCGGGCCGGATGAGTTTTCGAAAGTAATATTCTCAGCAGAAAAACCTTCCCCGTAAATATAAAAGCTTGAGGAGCCTGAAGTGCCTTTTTCTTCGCCAAAAGCATTTTTCTTCTGTGCATAATCATCATAAGTTAAAATGGTTTCGTTCAAGCGCTCTCCAATAAACTTTACGTTCTTTTTAGAGGCTGCCAAAACTAATTTCTCCTTATAAATACCCCTTTTAATAAAAATTACCGTTGTTTTGTTCCTGAAATCGGGTACAGCATGTATTGCTTCCTGTACTGTTTTAAAATTTCCGCTGCCATCGGCCGCCACCACAAAATCGGGTTTAACTTCCAGGGCACTTGCAGCAAGTGAAAGAGCTAAAAGAAAGAATAAAATAATTGCTTTCATATCAATTTGGTTAGGCTTAAATTAAAATCGGCCACGTAAAAGTATAAAACTTTGTAACGCAGCCGTGTTTTAAAATATATGATGAACAATTTTAAACATTAAAATCTATGCGAAAGAAACATTTAACAGATTAAACTTCGCAAACGATGTCGGGAACGATTGCACAATAACAACTTGCCTGAAAATAAAAAAAAACTTAATCTTGTTGATAGGCTAATTTGATAAAATACACGCATCGTCATTCCCAACATGATTGGGAATCTAATGCCAATCATAAGCCACATTAAGATTTCTGCCTGCGCGTGAATGACGTAATGCTAGATAAATAACTGACCAAATATTAAAAACATTTTTGTTAATGAAATACCTATACAGTTCAATCCTTTTTTTAAGTTTTTGTTTAAATACCTTTGCCCAGCAATCGCCTGATAACCGGTATGTTTCCAAAGTTTGGGTAGCTGATTTAGGCAATGGAACCTTTAAAAACCCGGTTATAAACGCCGATTATTCTGATCCGGATGCTATCCGGGTGGGAGATGATTTTTACATGATCGCCTCAAGTTTTGATGCAATTCCGGGTTTGCCAATTCTCCATTCCAAAGATCTGGTCAACTGGAAAATAATAGGTCATGCTTTAAAACGCCAGCCTCCCTTTGAGCATTTCGAGAAAACGCAGCATGGCAATGGTGTTTGGGCACCTTCGATTCGTTACCACAATGGCGAATTTTATATTTATTATCCAGATCCCGATTTTGGCATTTATTTAACAAAAGCAAAAACGATTACAGGCGATTGGTCGGCTCCAAAGTTAGTGGCTGCAGGTAAGGGATTGATCGATCCTTGCCCTTTTTGGGATGAAGATGGCAAAGCTTACCTTGCTTATGCTTATGCGGGCAGCCGGGCCGGGATAAAAAGTGTATTGGCCATTATGCCCTTAACCAGCGATGGTGCTAAAGCGATGGAAACCGGTCGTATTGTGTACGATGGTCATGAACTCGATCCAACGATTGAAGGACCAAAATTTTACAAACGAAATGGTTATTACTATCTTTTTGCCCCTGCAGGCGGCGTATCTACAGGTTGGCAGCTCATTTTAAGAAGTAAAAATATTTATGGTCCATATGAACGAAAGGTAGCCATGGATCAGGGAAAATCCTCTGTAAACGGCCCCCATCAAGGTGCCTGGGTAAATACTCAAACTGGTGAAGATTGGTTTTTGCATTTTCAGGATAAAGATGCCTACGGGCGTGTGGTGCATCTGCAGCCAATGAAATGGGTAAATAACTGGCCAGTTATTGGCGTGGATAATGATGGCGATGGCAAAGGCGAGCCAGTTATAACATATAAAAAACCAAATGTAGGTAAGGTTTATTCAATTGAAACGCCAGTAGAAAGTGATGAATTTGGAACTTCGCAATTGGGGTTGCAATGGCAATGGCAGGCCAACCCGCAGCCAACCTGGTTATTTACCGATGCGGCAAAAGGTTTGTTGAAATTATACACCGCCAAAACTCCTGATGATGCTAAAAACTTATGGGATGTTCCAAGCCTGTTGATGCAGAAATTTCCTGCCGATGAATTTATGGCCACAACAAAACTTGTTTTTAAGCCCAATCCGAAATTGGAAAATGAAAAAACAGGCCTCGTGGTAATGGGGCGGAGTTATGCACAAATAAGTATTAAAAGTAAAAAAGACGGTTTTTACCTGATGTACGGCGTTTGCCAAAATGCAGATAAAGGAAAAACGGAGAATGAAAAGGAAATTATTAAGCTGAAATCAGCCAGGGTATATTTTAGGGTTAAGGTTACTGCTGGTGCAAAATGCCAGTTTAGTTACAGCGAAGATGGGCTGAGTTTTACCAATGCCGGAGATGAATTTCAAGCAACAGCCGGACAGTGGATAGGTGCAAAAATGGGGATTTTTGCCATTAGGGATGCCCAAACTAATGATTCGGGAATAGCAGAATATGATTGGTTCCGTGTACAACCTTTAAAATAAAATAATGAAAAAGTATCTTACCGTTGCCCTGTTGGGAGTTTTACTGATGTCGTTCATTGTAAAACCAAAGCCCATTAAAATTTATTTAATAGGCGATTCTACTGTTGCAGATTATACCCTGGAGGAAGGTTATATGCAGAAAAAATACCCGATAACGGGTTGGGGACAGGTTTTTCAACAGTTTTTAAAAAAAGACAGTTTAAAAAAATTAAACAAGCTGATTAAAAGTGATAGTGCCCTTGTGGTTGATAAAGCCAAAGGCGGCAGAAGCACCAGAACCTTTTTTGAAGAGGGAAGATGGAAAGAAGTATTATCAACCCTGGAAAAGAACGATTTGGTTTTAATCCAGTTTGGCCATAATGATGCAGCAAAGAATAAGCCAGACCGTTATGTAGATATTCCTGGTTATAAAGATTTTTTAAGGATGTATGTTAAAGAAACCAGGGCCAAAGGTGCCTTACCGATTCTTATTACACCGGTAACCAGAAACTATCCCTGGAAAGATGGAAAACTTGGGAGTGCACATGGCGAATATCCACAAGCGGTAAAAGATGTAGCTCAGGAATTAGATGTACAACTTATAGATTTAACATCACTTTCAGCAGCATTTTTTAGTACAAAAGGAAATGAATTTGTAAGTAAAAATTATTTTATGAATTTAGACTCAGCAAAATATGAAGCTTATCCTAAAGGACAAAAAGACAATACGCATTTTCAACCGGAAGGAGCAAAAGAAGTTGCCAGGTTGGTTTATGAGGAATTGAAGAAGCTTAACGGAGCGCAAAATTAGACCTCGGAGGCTTCAGAAACCTGTGGGGTCTGGATGGTGGGTAATTTACAATGACTGACTTTTTTTAAATAAATCTGATAGAACGTAAAGCCCGAAGCGAAGCGATGAGCGAGGACTTGAGGGGACAACAGGATTACAGTGACCAAATTATACAGAACCATTGTTTTCCAAAAAAATACCGACCATCTGAGTCACCTGAGCGAGATTTTTGATTCAATCTTGTAGCTATAGACCTCTCAGGTTTTAAAAACCTGAGGGGTCTGAAATTAACTACCCTACCATTACTTTTGCAGTAATTGCGAGCCTGTTCCATGCATTAATGGTTACAATAGCCATAATAATCTGTGCAAGTTCCTGTTCGCTGAAGAAGCTTGCCGCGTTTTGATAAACCGCATCCGAAACGTGGTTACTAATTAAAGTTACCTGCTCTGTTAAGGCCAAAACCGCTTGCTCTTGTTCGGTAAAAAGTGTTGTTTCTCTCCAGGCGTTCAACAGATATAAACGCTGCTCAGTTTCGCCGATTTTACGGGCATCGGTTGAGTGCATATTTAAGCAAAAAGCACAACCATTAATCTGTGAAGCACGCATTTTAATCAGCTCTAAAAGGATAGGATCTAATTTGCTGGTTGATAAGTATTTTTCTAAACCGTACATGGCTTGATAAGCTGCAGGTTCTACTTTTGGGATATCAATTCTACTTTCCATATTATTTGTTTTTTGATTATGATGTAAAGTTCTGCATCGAAATGATCAAAAAACTTAATGTAGTTTAAGAAATGATTGCCTAACACAAAGGGCACACTTTTTTCTGCAAAGTTAGCGCTATGTTTATTTTTTAGCCCCGGAAGCACGGAGTAACACGGAGTGGTTTCAAAGCCTGTGTTCTCATTAATGTCATTTATTTAATAAGTTTTTAACCGCAGATGGACACCGATAAACACAGATCTTTATACCTGTGTGCATCCTTTTTATCTGTGATTAAATTAGGTTTGCCTGTAATTAGTGTTTAACTTGATAGCATTGGTGTCCTCATATACCAATGTTTTCTTTTTCAATACCCGTTCGGTATTTATCCATCCCTTCTGTGTTTCCGTGGCCCATGTTAACAAAACTAAGGCTGTGGGCTCTGTGGCTTATATCTTCTTCGCCCTGATCTTACTTAGAAACTCCGGCGTAAAACCCAGATATGAAGCCAGCATATACTGTGGCACACGCTGCACAAATTCAGGAAATAAACTATTAAAATGGCGATATCGCTCTTCGGCCGTTTGACTGTATAAAAATTTGATCCTCCGTTGTGAGGCCTGATGGTTTTTTTGTAAGATCAACCTGAAATACCTTTCCAGTTTCGGTAATTTATGGAACATTTCTTCATAGTGATGGTGTTCAATGGCAATCACGTCTGTAGCTTCGGCAGCCTGAATATAAAATTCTGATTGCTCCTGGAACAGAAAGCTACTGAGATCCGTTATCCACCAATTTTCTATGGCAAACTGAGTGGTTTGTTCCACACCTTTAATGTCGACAAAATAAAGCCTGAGGCAACCTTTTACCACAAAATAATTGGCCCTGCAGGTTTGCCCTTCCTCCAATAAAAAGGCTTTCTTTTTAACTGAAAACGATTTGAGTAGTGGTTCAAGGATTTCCTGTTCATCACTACTCAAATTTATAAATCTGTTAATGTGATTATAAAGCGCAGTAAACATTATATGCTATTTGGCTTGCTAAAATAGGCATAATTGTAATAATCTTCTGTTCCTTAAAGCCCGAAAATTTTCAAATCCGATAATGCTTCAGGTCCGTAATTTTTGAGTGCTGAGGTTACAATCGCTATTAATCCTTTATTGGTTATTGGTTTTCCTTTGGTTGGGGGCAATAAGTCTTTTTCGGGTACGGCAACCTCGGTAACTTTAGTCGCAAACCAATTTACATTTTCATGAGGCAATGCTAAACCTAAAATCATCCCTGGCAACCCCGTAAAAGATTCCGGCCCGCCCGATACTGCAATTTGGTTAGTATAGTAAGCCACTATATAAACCGAATCCATGATTACCGCATTAGCTCTTCTGCATTCGTAACCCGCAATCTCCCTTGTTTCGTCGGTAATTTTCCAATTGATTTTACGAACACTATCTTTCACCAGATAGGTTTCTTCGTAAACATTTTTTTGCGCTATGCTTGTTTCAGTACCAAAATTTGTCGCCACGGTATTCCTTAAGTCGGCCAACATATCTCTTGTTACCCAGTTATTTGTTAAGGGTTCTTCAGCTGAAGTTACCTTATATAAACTTTTGTCTTTTGTGAAGTTTAATACACTTTTTCCGATCTTGGTTTGAGGATTGTTCTTTTTGTATTGATCAAAAGCAGGGCCATAGTAACTTTCGTTATCCTTGTTAATTTTCTTCTTAATTATGGCATACATATTCGATTTTTTTTCAAATTCGATTATACCGTTTTGAACAAAGTGCGCATTCTGTGCAGATGCATTTTTACTGATAAAAATGGCAGTAAATAAGATAAAGTATATAAGCAGATTTTTCATGATCATTATTTTTGTGTTTTAACGCCACCACCCATTTTATTGAAATCCCATATTAATGAGAATAAGAAATACCGCTGAATAGTTGTATAACTGCTTTGGGTAATGTTTCCGTTATATGCCGATCTATCAAAGCCGACATTTTGGTTTAAAATATCGTTTACGGTTAGCGCGAATTTAAGATTCTCTGATTTGAAGAACTTTTTTGTTAATGAGGCATTCCAAAGGAAACGTTGAAAGTTTTCATCAAATGTTTGTGTCTTCCCTTTAAATTCATACTGGCCATCAGTAGATAACTCAAATTTGGCTGGTAATTTTACCGAGCCTGATGCATAACCATCCCAGCCCCAACCATCGCTGTTGCCAGAGGTATTAACACTCGCTCTGGCAATATTATAAGTTGGTCCGAAACGGGCATAGAAATTATACTTCTTATCAACATACTTCGAAAAATTTAATCCAGCTCCGTAGGTATAATTTTTTGTTTTATTTAAAACCCCATTAATAAAATTATACGAAGTGTTTCCATATGCATTACCATTAATACCAACACTTAAATCTATACCTTTTATTTTTCGGCTTGTTTGTGCATTAATTGAAAAATTTGATGGCATTTCATTCGAGAGGTTAACAGATCTGTAAGTACTTTTAGCTGCGTCATCTGTAACAACATCGCTAATAATGGGGTTTGCTGTAAAACTATAATAGCCACTTAGCCAGATCGATTGATCTGTTAATACCTTATACGAATTGAAATTCGCACTGATACTACTTCTAAAAGATGGCCGTAAATCGGGATTACCTAAGGAAATATTCAATGGATCGGTATTTACGCTAATGGGTTGAATTTGCTCCAGAGAGGGCTGATTTGTATTTCCACTATAATTTATTCTCAAAGATTTTTGCTGTGAAAATCTGTATTGATATGATGCCTGAGGCATATAATTAATAAAGTTACGGTTATAGGTTTTATTGTTGTAAAGATCTATCTGTTTGAAGTTAACGCCACTAAATTTTGAGCCAATAGTAGCTGATGATTTTCCACTTTTGTAATTGAATACTGCTCCTCCCTGATTAATGATCTGATCCAATTTATAATCGTTACTGAATTGGGTATCCAGAATATCGTAATTTCCACTTGCTGACTTGTTGAACGACTTTCGGTCAGATTGACCACTCATCAAGCTTAATCCATAATTTACAATTACACTTATGGTTTTACTAAGTGGTTCTGTATATGCTAAATTAGATCTGAACGCATTATTTGAAATATCATTAACTTTATATTGATTGATTACACTATCGCGAACTCCTATAGCGGTGTAGAACGTGTTTTTTGAATTTAAATAACCATCACTATTGCTTTTGCTTATGGCCTCGCTTAAACTAAGGGAAAGTGTACGGCCCTTCTTTTTCAATTTCTTGGTAAATAAAGCACTCATGTTAAACTGTTGCTCGTTAACTTTGTTACTAAGTGTTCTATCGCTTTTATTTAGCAGTTCATCATTACCATTTTTGCTGGAAGTATTGTAAGAATTAAACGTATTGCTTTCTTTTAAAGCACCATCTACACTTACTTTTAAAGTCAGTGTAGTATCCAGTTTAATTTCGTAGGTAGCGTCCAGTTTTTGCCTAAACATATCATTATCATTAAACTGGTCAGAAACATTATTAATAACACCAGAACTTAAGTTGTTTTGGCTTATTGTATTTCGATCTCCACTAACACGGATGGAACCAATTTTGTAATTGGTATTTAATGATTCTTTGTCTTTATTCCACTTACTATCAAAGTGCAGCCCTCCGGTTCTGGCTACAGGTAACCCTTGGCCATTGTACTGCCCATCATAACTATCAAAGTCATCACCGCCCGAGCTAAAATACATATAGCCCTCATCGGTCATAGTCATTGTATTACCGCCATATTTATCCCGGTCATCCCAACCCAAACCAACTGTACCATTGTTGCCAAATATGCCGTAGGCAGAGAATTTTTTCTTGCCCCAAAATTTATTAAACATCAATTGCCCGGTGTAATAATCATCGGTTCCATAACCACCCTGCACCTTACCGAAGTAACCATTTTTTTTATCTTCTTTTAATTTAACGTTTAGTGTTTTCGTTTTTTCCCCATCATCTATTCCGGTAAAGCTGGCCTGATCACTGGCTTTATCATAAAGCTGAACCGATTCTACCATATCTGCACGGAGATTTTTTGTTACAAGTGTGGGGTCATCACCAAAAAACTCTTCACCATCTACTAAAACTTTTTGAACAGCTTTACCCTGAGCAGTAATTTTTCCGTCTTTATCTACCTGTATACCTGGAAATTGTTTAATTAAATCCTCAACTTTAGAGTTTGGTTCAATGTTGAAAGCTTTTGGATCAAATTCGGTGGTATCACCTTTGATTTTCATCGCAGCCCTGTTCCCCTTTATAATTACATCAGCCAAAATCTTTGCCATTCCGGTCAGGTTTACTTTTCCATAATCCTTAACCTGTGTGGTAGAGTCAAGCGTAAAATGATCTACAAAATCGGCATATTTCGGATAAGACACCTGGAGAATAAATTTTCCGTTTTTGATACCATTAATTTCGAACGAGCCGTTTTCTGCAGTTCTGGTAAATTTTACCAGGATAGAATCTTTAGCATTTAACACTGCAACTGTAGTTCCCGATAACAGGGTTGTAGAGGCCGTATCAATCGTTCTTCCTTTAATAGTATGGAGATTCTGCGCTTTCGAATAGGAGGAGATAAACACAAGAAAGCACAACGAGAGTAATAAACGTTTCATAGAAGGATTTGGTTTTGTTTTCCGAAGATAAAACTAATATATTAGTTGCCGGTAATAGTTTAACCTTTTTTAACAAATTAAATTTTGAGCCTTAGCCATTAAGCTTGAAAGCAACTATCTTTAATAAAAATATTACATGAAATTACCTTCTCTCCAACAGCTTTACAATGGATTTGTAAACGTAGTTAAACGTTTTCCGCTACAGTTTACCTTTGCAATTGCTGCAACATTGTGTTGGTGCTATTATATCGATATTTCTGATTATCGGGACTATTCAGAACAGAACGAAAATCTAAAAGATCATTTAATAAAGGCAATTGCCATTTTAGACCTGGCGCTCACGCTCTTATTGGCTCTCGATTTAATTTCAGAACGGAACCAATACACATTAAAGAAAAAGTGGTTATTGCGTTTAGGTGGTGTACTCATCTGTGTTTTGCTTTATTTCAGCCTCGATCCAACAAATTATTCGGCAGATCTTTACCGCATTTTCCTATTTGCTTTTGCCTTCCATTTGCTTGTAGCCTTTGCACCATTTATCGGTCAGAATAAAATAAATGGCTTCTGGCAGTTTAATAAAGCCCTTTTTCTTCGGTTTCTTACCTCTGCACTTTATTCTGCAGTACTATATGCTGGTTTGGCTATTGCCTTGGTTGCCATTGACGGATTGTTTAATGCGGAAATTAAATGGCAGACATACATGACCCTATTTGCCATTATTAGTGCTGGATTTAGCACTACCTTCTTTTTAGCAGGAATTCCAACCGATTATAAATTGCTGGAAGATGATCATAGTTACCCTAAAGGCTTAAAAATATTTGCCCAATTCGTACTTATTCCACTGGTGACCATTTATTTAGCGATTTTGCTCGTTTACGAACTCAAGATCGCTGTGTTATGGGAACTGCCAAAAGGTTTGGTGTCTAGCTTGATTTTAGGTTACGCTGTTTTTGGGATCTTATCACTGCTCCTGGTTTATCCTATTAAAGAAACGGAAGGCAATAGTTGGATTAAACTGTTTTCAAAGTTCTTTTATGTAATGATGATTCCATTGGTGGTGCTTTTATTGCTTGCCGTATGGAAAAGGGTGGGGCATTATGGCATTACAGAAAGCAGGTATATTTTAACCGCACTGGCTTTATGGTTGGCAGGGGTGACCATCTATTTTCTCTTCAGTAAAAAGCAGAATATAAAGGTAATCCCGCTAAGTTTGTGCATCATTTCGCTATTGGCTACTTATGGCCCGCAAAGTGCCTTTTCTATATCTAAATATTCACAGTTAAGCCGGTTAAAGCGGATCATGGGCAGTAAGAAAAAAGATGATATTAAAGAAAAACCAGCCGTAATCAGATATCTTGTATACACCCACGGATTAAAAACCCTTCAACCCTTTACCAAAAGAGATCTTAGTAAAATAGAAGAAAAAATAGATGCTACCAATAGCTATCGGTACAGCATGCGCATGAACAAGGTTGATACCGCGTTGGCTATTTTTAAAGTTAAAGGTGATTTGGAATATGATCATGGTGTGAGCATTACACTCCAAAATGATCAAAACCAGGTTTTAAATGTCAAGGGCTATGACTACCTGATCGAAATGAATGGATATCAGGAAAAAAAAATAACCCGGATTTATGGGACAGATCTAACAACAAATAAAATCGGTTCAAAACTCCTGCTATTGGTTAATAATCAACCAGCTCTGCAGCTTGATTTGAAAGAAGTATTTAAGCAAGCAGTTGATGCATATAAAAAAGGTGCCTTAAAGGCGACAAATAAAAAACAAGAATACCTTTACCCCGCAAAGCTGATGAGTGTTGCTAAAAATATTAATGGGTATCAATACATCATCATCGTTACCTCTTTACAAAGCACCTATTACGAAGATGATGGTAAGGATTATTTTTGGAGTGAGACAAAGAGTTATCTGCTCATTAAAAAGCTATAAACCAAATCTCTTCCTAATAAATGGCCGGTCTTTAAACAGATTGGCCTTTTTTGTTTGTCGATGTTTCAAAAAACAAGCAGGTTTTCGTATAGGTTATTTTGGCGTTCGTCTATAAATAAAAGCCCATGGTATAATAGCCCATAATTGGCTGAAACGTTTTCACAAGAACACCGTCTTAATTACAAAACCACCTAATTATTAGGAACTTAAAAATATAGGATTTATAAACATAAAATATTAAGGTCATGAAAACTTCTATCAAAAATTTGTTCACAGCAACATTAGTAATGTTTACGCTAAGCAGCGCAACAGTTGTAGCAAATGCTACAGAAAACAATGCAAACTACACCGCAATAACGATGGTGAAAAACATCAATAAAATTGTAGTATCTGGAAATGTAAAATTGATATTGATACAGGATGTAAAAGAAAGTATTGAAGTTTACGATCAATATTATACCAAAAACGCATTGATACAGCAACAGGGTGCAACATTGAGAATCAGCTCATTCGAAAAAAATACTTTAACGGTTATTGCGCACGTTAATAATTTAAATAGTATCGAAGCATTAAATACCGCAACGGTTAGCACTGCCGGGAAATTTAATTTATTAAACTTAAGCGTTGTTTTAGGCGATGATGCATCAGCAGATCTAAACGTTAATACAGTTAATTTAACTACTGATGTAAATGATTCAGCCGCTTTAAAGCTCGAAGGTTCAACACAAACACACCAATCGAGAAGCGGTATCACTTCTAAAATAGAAACTGGAAAATTTATAGCTCAGGATACCTATACTAAACTGGTTGCAAAATCTGCTTTGGCAAAAAACAACAAATCCCGTTATGATGATCTTCAGGTAAACTTATTAGAAAAACTATTCTAACTCCATCATATATTTACCAAAAAGGCGCTGAGGTTAATTTCAGCGCCTTTTTTATTTTTTGTCCTTACTGCCAGCAGGCTTTTTCAGCCGAGAGCCTGTCCCGAATTTTAGTGGAAAAACCCTGCACCTATGGGTTATTACTATTGCATTAACGATCCTGCTACAAATCGAATTTTATACCCTGTGCCAGGGGCAAAGTATTTGAATAATTAATGGTATTGGTTTGTCTGCGCATATATGCTCTCCATGCATCAGATCCACTTTCCCTACCTCCTCCAGTTTCTTTCTCCCCTCCAAAAGCACCACCTATTTCAGCACCAGAGGTACCAATGTTTACATTAGCAATACCGCAATCTGATCCCTTAGCAGATAAAAACTGTTCCGCTTCCCTTAAATTTAAAGTCATAATGGCTGATGATAACCCTTGTGGCACACCGTTTTGCAAGGCAATTGCCTCATCTAAAGTTTTATATTTTATCAGGTATAAAATTGGCGCAAAAGTTTCATGCTGCACAATTTTAAAATCATTCTGAACTTCAGCAATACAAGGTTTTACATAACAACCACTTGTATAGGCATCGCCAGATAAAACGCCACCTTCTACTACAAAATTGCCACCCTCTGCCTTGCATTTTTCTATCGAATCTAAATAGGCAGTCACCGCATCAGTATCAATTAGCGGCCCAACATGGTTGTTTTGATCTAAAGGATCGCCGATACGGAGTTGACTGTAGGCTTTAACCAACTTTGCTGTAAAAGCATCATATACACTTTCATGAATAATCAACCTGCGGGTAGAAGTGCAACGCTGCCCTGCGGTACCAACTGCACCAAATACAGCTCCGATTAAACTCATGTCCAAATCGGCATGTTCAGAGATAATGATCGCATTATTGCCTCCAAGTTCCAACAAACTTTTACCCAAACGGGCACCCACCGCAGCTCCAACGGCTTTTCCCATACGGGTAGATCCTGTTGCAGAAATTAATGCAATGCGACCGTCATTCGTCATCATTTCACCTACGCTTCTATCTCCTAAAATGAGGCTGCAAACCCCTTCGGCTATATTATTATTTTTAAAAACCTTAGCTATAATATGTTGACAGGCAATGGCTGTTAAAGGCGTTTTTTCTGAGGGTTTCCAGATGCAAACATTACCACATACCAGGGCTAAAGCCGTATTCCAGCTCCAAACGGCCACAGGGAAATTAAATGCAGAAATAATCCCGACAACCCCCAGTGGATGCCATTGCTCATACATGCGGTGGTTCGGACGTTCGCTATGCATAGTAAGACCATATAGCTGACGTGATAAGCCCACAGCAAAATCGCAGATATCAATCATCTCCTGCACCTCACCAAAGCCTTCCTGCAAGCTTTTTCCCATTTCGTATGATACGAGTGTACCCAATGCATCTTTATTTTCACGTAAAGCATCGCCAAACTGACGCACAATTTCTCCCCGCTTTGGCGCAGGAATGGTACGCCACTCTTTAAATGCCGATTGCGCTTTTAACACAACAGCCTCATAATCTGAACTGCCGGCAACCTTTGCCGAAGCAATCAGTTCACCATCAACAGGAGAAAAACTTTCTAAAGTATCCGGATTCGATTCTCCACCCCAATTGTTGCCTGTACTAAAGGCAGGATTGCTCGCCTGAATGCCCAATTTATTTAAAATGGATTGAATAGCTGTAGTCATATATCTAACGATTTACACAAAAAAACAAAAAATTAACAGAAAGGGGACTACATTTGAGTGTTTACTTTACCACAATTCTTAATATCGTGGTTTAAAGTTAACTGACTTATCAAATCTTTAAAAATGAATAAAAAATTTATTGCCTGTGGCATAATATTGTTTTCTGCCTTTACGGCCAATCTACTTTTTGCACAGGAACAACCGGTAGAAAAATCAACCAATCTTGTTGTTTACCGGGCAACGGCAACCAAGGTTAATGATCTTGTGCATACCAAACTTGATGTAGCTTTTGATTATGCTAAGCGGTACCTCTACGGAAAAGAATGGGTTACCCTTAAACCACATTTTTATGCCACAGATTCGCTAACCCTCGATGCACAGGGCATGGACATCAAAACGGTTGCATTGGTTGGTGCCAAAGGAAATACACCGCTTAAATATGTTTATAATGACAATAAACTGCATATCACTTTAAATAAAAAATACACCAATACTGAAAAGTATACGGTATACATTGCTTATACCGCAAAACCCGATGAGCTAAAAGTAAAAGGCAGCGCAGCCATAACCGATGCAAAAGGACTTTATTTTATCAATCCGGACGGAACTGATAAGAATAAACCAACGCAAATATGGACACAAGGCGAAACGGAATCCTCTTCGGCATGGTTCCCTACCATTGATAAACCCGATCAGAAAACTACTGATGAAATTTCGATGACCGTAAAATCGAAATACACTACACTTTCTAACGGAAAACTGGTGAGCCAGAAAGCCAATGCCGATGGAACCAGAACAGATACCTGGAAAATGGATCTTCCACATTCACCATATCTGTTTATGATGGCTGTAGGCGAATTTAAAGTAACAAAAGATACTTATAAAGGCAAAGAAGTAAGTTATTACTTAGAACCAAAGTTTGCACCCTATGCGAAACAGATTTTTGGAAAAACGCCAGATATGATCCAGTTTTACAGCAATTTGCTTGGTGTAGATTATCCATGGAACAAATATTCGCAGGTGGTTGCCAGAGATTATGTTTCGGGAGCTATGGAGAATACTTCGGCAACTTTGCATGGCGAACAGGTACAAAAAACCGATCGCGAGCTGCTGGATGGCAATGAGGAAGGAACAATTGCACATGAACTTTTTCACCAATGGTTTGGCGATTATGTAACAGCAGAATCATGGTCTAACCTAACCATGAACGAATCTTTCGCCACATTTGGAGAAGTAATCTGGCATGGCCACGATGCCGGTCAGGATGCAGAAGATAAGTCACGCTATGATAAGTTGCAATCTTACATCGGTTCGACCAAAAAAGGCGAAAGCCCTGTTTTAGCGCGTTTCTATTATGGTGACAAGGAAGATATGTTCGATAACATCAGTTATGCAAAGGGATCGATTATTCTGTATGCATTAAAAAACCAGATGGGCGATGCCGCTTTCTACAAATCGCTTAACCGTTATTTAACCACAAATGCTTTCAAAAATGGCGAAACGCAACAATTGCGATTGGCTATGGAAGAGGTTACCGGTAAAGATTGGAGCCCTTATTTTAACCAGTGGTATTACAATGGCGGCCACCCCATTTTAAGCATAGATTATGGTTACCAAAATGGAAAAGCCACCATTAAAGTAAAACAGACCCAGGATTCGAGTGTTCAAACCTTTATTTTACCAATTAAGATTGATATTTATGCAGGTGGCCAGAAAATCAGGAAAGAAATTCTGATCAACAGCCGCGAGCAGAATTTTAGTTTCGATGTTAACAGTAAACCCGACTTAATTGATTTTGACACAGATAAAATTTTAGTTGGTGAAACTAACGACAATAAAACCGCAGAAAACTATTATTTCCAATATAAAAATGCGCCAAGCTATGCCAATAGGATAGAGGCACTTCAGTTCATCATGCAAAGCAAAGCCAACAGCGGCCAACAAGTACTTTTAGAAGGATTAAAAGACAAATCACCCGATTTACGTGCGCTAAGTATTGATGGCATTAACCTGGAAGATGCAAAAATCAAAGCGGTGGCTTTACCAATCCTACTTCAAATTACCAAAACTGATAAGGATACTGAGGTAAGGGCTGCTGCAATTGTGAAATTAGCTGAAACAGGAGATATAACATATAAAACTTTAATGAGCGAAAGCTTAAAGGATAGATCGTACAAAGTAATTGCAGCGGGTATTGGTGGTTTAGCCAAACTGGCTCCGCAAGAAAGCATTTCGGCTTTATCTTCACTAGATGCGGACACAAAAGATCATATTGCACCTTCTATTGCATCGTTATACATTAGCGATCCTAAAGATGAACATCAGGCATTTTATGAAAAGATTATGCTTACAGGTGACCGGAATGAAATCTTTTCAGTAATTGGCCAGTATTTCCAGTACTTGAGGGCGAATACCAATCCTTCGGTTACCGAGAAAGGTATAAACAACATCAGCAGTGCTATCGAAAGGTTAAAACTGCAATCCTATTTAAACAAACAACTGGCAGGTGCATATACTGCAACAGCGCAGGCAAAAACGCAACAGGCCGCAGCCGTAAGTGGCGATGCTAAAGCAAATTTTACCAAACAGGCTGAACTCTTTAAAAAAGGTGCAGCAGATTTAGGGAAGGAATAGTATTTAGCATTAGCTTTAACTATATTATTAAAAAAGGAAGCCCGTTTGATTGTTTCAAACGGGCTTCTGTATTTTATGCTGTTTATATTAACTTATCTGATGGAAACATAGTTAAGCGTATCGGTAGCCGATCGGCTTGTTGGACTAGCACCCCATTTAAAGGAGATATAAAAAGTTTTCGTTGCCGGGTCGTAACGGTTATCGTAAGCCGGATCATTAGCCAAAGTTGCATTGCCCTTGCTTTTCATCGTTACCTTGTTGGTTGCAGGATCAACATTAATGGTTAATCCATCAATACCACCGGCTCCACCACCGTCTGCCCAGTTCTGAGAAAAATTAACCGCATTAGCACCATTACTCGACAAATCTTTACTCAAGCCTTTAAAAAAGCCAGTTAAGCCGCCAGTATCACCTTCTCTAAAAACATAACCTTTGCTTGAGTATTTTCCATCATAACGATTTCTAACGCCTACATTAATAACCACAGCACCAAATTTATTGCTAATTACTTCTCCAGAAGCATCTTTAATAATTACAGGTAAACCGTAACCAATAGCAGGATCAAGTGCTGTACTCACAAACTTCACCGGAACCTGTACCCTACGCTCATTCGCAGGAATCGTAATCGTTGTCGGCATTGTAAAAGCATTCGTTGGTACGATCTTTAATGGAGTATCAGTAGGGTGCGCCTTATTATATGTTAAAAGCGTAGCCGGATCGATAGCTAAAGTAACCTTAATATCAGTCGGCTTTGTGCTTGATGCCGCATAGTTAATGTAAAAGTAATAGTCGGTTGGAACATCTTTTTGAATAAGTGAAGTGCTTAAAGAGTTGATGCTGCCATCACCCACTGGTGAGCCAACAGGAATTTCTACAACTGGTGTTGTTGATGAGAAATCAGGTTGCTCATTTTTGTTCTTCAAACAAGAAGACAAACTTATTATGCATAATGCTGCAATAAGTCCTTTAAATATATTTTTATTTTTCATCGTTTTAAATGATTTATTTAACATCCCAGAAAATTTTAGACGTAAACTGGTTAATTGTACCTTCTGCAATTACATTTGCCGAGTTGGTGTTATATTCTCTTTGTGGATATAACATTCTTACCGGGATTTTTTTGGTAGTTACCGTAGAAGAAATAGATATCGGCATATCTGCAGGAAGCTCTAAACGTCTGTAATCTGTCCAGGGTTCAATATCATTTGTACCGTTCATGGCTGCCCACTTTTGTTTAATGATCAAGGCAATTTTGTCTGCGTTAGCACTCCAATTTGCCACATCCTGATCAGCAAGGTAAGTTACTGCATCTGTATCCTTTAATCCCAGGTAAACAAAGTTGGCCGTTACAGCGGCTTCATAATTCGCTTGTGCATTACCGCCCAGGTAACCTCTTTGTGCAGCTTCAGCCTGTAAGAACAAACTCTCAAAATCTGTCATAATAGGCTGCGATTGATCGAATGATTTTAATACCCCTTTACCAATACCTGAAACGGTAGTAAGTGTCTGATCGAAATTTACATCCTGGCCCCAAACTAAGCTTACATAAGTACTTCCTGCACCATCATTAACTGTGCTATAAAACTTACCTAATCTTGGATCATTATTATTTTTTAGGAAATCCATGCCGTAAGTGCTGGCCAGCATATAGGTGTGCGATGCAGTTTTGTCGCCATTGGCAGCATAACCATATACGCCCCAGAATGGATTTTGCTTACCAGATGTATTTAAATAACCTGGATTATTGAACATTCCCTCACCAACTCCGATGTATCCAAATCCATTTGCAGTAATTTTTGCAATCTCATCTTTGATGTACTGTTCTCTACCAGGAATTTCCGATTGACGTAAAAGAATTCTAAGTTTTAACGTATTGGCAAATTTACCCCATTTTTTCACATCTCCTTTGGCATAAATATCAGCCGTAACATCTGACGGGCTTACCGTTGCTGTTTTAAATAAATTTGCTGCTGTATCTAATTGCTTCGCCAGATCTTCGTAAATAGCCTGCCCTTTATCGTATTTTGGGTTAAGGAAAAGAACCGATTTAGACGCCTGCGTGTAAGGCACATTACCGTAAAAATCTACCAGGTATTGGTAATCCCAGGCTTTCATTGTTTTGGCCACCGCAACGAAGAAATTTTGCCCTGTTGCTTTGCCCTGTTTTTCTAAAGAGGCGTAATCGTTAAGGTTATCGTACAAATTGCCCCAAAGCGTAGTAGAACCGCTCCAGTTGGTGGTAAAATTGTACGAACGCTCTTCGTACCAACCTGAAACACCTCCTGGGGTCATCCAATAGTTCATCCACAAGGCTGCAAAGCTGTAAAAAATAGAGCCGCCCGTTGTATATGCAGCAGTATTGTTTAACGCACCCGTTAATATTAAAGAAGGTTTAACATTTGTAGCGTTGTTGGGATTATCATTAATATCTAAAAAACCCTTTTTACAGGCACCAAGCATTAATACTGCCGATACTGTAAACACATATATAAATTTCTTTTTCATGTTTCTTTTATTAATTGTTAAAAGCCAATTGTTGCGGTAAAACCATAAATACGTGTAGGAGGCGTTTGATTCAAGTTATTAACACCTTGTGCATTCCCTGTGCCCACGTTAATCTCCGGGTCAGTATAAATGTTATCACTAGGCCTGAACATAAATAAGTTTCTTCCGATCAAGGCAATACTTGCATTCTTGATAAATTTGGCTTTGCTCTGCAACCACTGTGTTGGTACCTGGTATGCCAAAGAAAGTTCTCTGATTTTCCAGAATGCAGCACTCATTACGTAGTTAGAGGCCGTATTATTACGGATGCCATCAGCCCAAAAAGATCCATTGCCCTGTATAGTAGTGGTATTGGTATTAGGAACAAATACGCCTGGTGAAGTTTGGATTACTGAATTTGGATAAACAAAACGTTCACGACCAGCCTGGGCAGATGTATAACTAATACCCGCAAAATCCAATGTGCTTGCAAAACTATTATAGAAAACGTTACCACTGCGGTATTCTGCAACACCTGATAGCGTAAAGTTTTTAAAGGTAAAGCTGGTGTTAAAACCAACTACAGTACTTGGGTTGGTTTGTCCGAAATCTTTATTAATTGGGTTTGAAAGTGGCAAACCTGTATTGGCATCCACAATCACACGGCCTAGCGGATCTGTTTGGTAACTGCTCACCTGTAACGAAGGAAAACTCTGACCTACTACGATATAGTTGTTGTCGCCAATACCCAATTGATTTTGACCCTGATATAACGATAGTACCTTATTGGTGTTGTACGAATAATTTACACCTACATTCCATCTAAATCCGTTTGAAAAACCAATTACCGGTGCCGCGTTTAAGCTAAATTCAATTCCCTTATTTTGGCCTTCGCCAGTATTAATTACTGCACTTGTATAACCGGTAGTACCAGATAAATCTATCCCGTTAATGATTTCCTGATCTTTGGTATTTTGCAGATATGCCGAAGTTTCTAAAGTAATCCGGTTATTTAAGAAACCAACATCTACACCAATTTCTTTTGAAATGGTTTGCTCTGGTTTCAAGTTAGGATCATAAACTGCGTTATCAATAGAGTATCCTGCGGTACTGCCATAAGGAAAGTTTCCTGCCGGACTGGTGGTAGAAAGCAATTTGTACGGATCGATCTGTACTGCGTATACTTTAGAAATACCTCCGCGGATTTTTAAGTTACTGATGATTTTGCTTTCTTTTAATGCAGGTATTGCATCTGTAAGTGTTAAAGCTGCATCAATTGCCGGATAAAAGAAAGAGCGGTTACTTTTGGCTAATCTCGAATCCCAGTCATTTCTACCAGAGATATGGATCGTTAAGTAATCGTTGTAGGTAGCCGTTAAATCTCCAAATAAACCCAGCTGGCGGGAGTTACGTTCGTTTTCAGATCCCACGATCTCACCAGAACGGTTATTAAGGTTAAAAAGATTATCAACCACTAAATCGTTGCCAGATTGAGTCATGTACTTATAGTTTTTCTGAATCACCTGCGCACCACCAATCAGCGTAAATTTAAATTGCTTAAACGTTTTAGTTGCAGTTGCAAGAAAATCCCCTGTATACCTGCTTTCAAATTCACTGTAATCTGTTACTGATGATTTTGTGTATTGATTGGCTGCTATCCCTTTACCCGAATTGTGTGCAAAATCCGAATAGGTATAGGCATAGTTCTTATTTTTACCCAGTGTGTTTTTAGTGCTCAAACCACCTCTCGCCATCAAACTCAACCAATCAACTGGTTTATAGGTAAATGAAACATTACCCAGCAAATCGTCTCTTCTCTCGTTGTTGCGGTTTTGCTGTAAACCAAAATATGGGCTGTTATAATAATCATTGTAGTAATCGTTAGGATTACCATATTTCGAATTTAAATCACTGTACTCAGTCAATGGTACGTTTCCTGGCGTATTGATTACATTGTTATATACCTGATTGTTACTCTTATCGTAATTTCTCTGAGTATAGTTAAATGAATAATCCGCTAAAAATTTGTTCAGTTTACGTGTTCCGTTAATACGGATTGCAGTTCTGTTGGATTTATCTCCCGGAACATAACCTTTACTGTTTACACGCTGAAGGTTGATATAGGTTGTTCCGTTCTCGTTTCCTCCAGAGTAGGTAACATCATTCTGCTCATCGATACCAGTTTCAAAGAAACTCTCTTTTTCGCCATCTTTATAAGTGTAAGGAACCATCTGGTAAGTTCCATCTTCTAAAATACGGCCCAACGGTCTGATGCTTCCATCAAAACGCTCTCCAAAGGTCTGGTTCTCAAAAGGAGTATATAAACCAAATCCAAAGTCATCCTGAGTAGTACCACCACCAAACTCTGTTTGGAGCTTAGGGAAGTAACTTAAACGATTTAGTAAAGTGGAATTAGTATAGGTTATGCTACCGCCATCAGAAGATCCCCTCTTGGTACTCACAATAATTACTCCGTTAGAAGCATCCGATCCATAAAGTGCTGCTGCGTTTGCACCCTTCAAAATATTCACATTGTCAATATCGTTCGGGTTAATTGAGTTCAGCTGGCTCAATGGAACAATAATACCATCCAAAACCAAAAGCGCCTGGTTGTTACCGGTAAACGACCTGTTACCACGCAATACCACCCTTACCTGGTCGCCGGCATCAATCTGGTTATTGGCCTGGTTAATCTGCAAACCTGCCACTTTACCAGATAAACCCGTTGCAAGGTTGGTTGGCCTGCTCGAGGTTAGTGCCTTACCGGTTACCTGTTGCGTTGCATAACCGATTTCCTTTGGCTTACGTTTAATACCCAATGCAGTAGAAATCGTAACCTCGCTTAAACTTTTTGAGTCTGGCTCAAGGTTAACATTCAAATTTGATTGCGTACCCACTGCGATTTCTTTCGCTACGAAACCGATATAAGAGAATTGTAACACCTCATTCGCATTAACGCTAATGGTAAATCTTCCATCCGACCCGGTGGATGTTGCTTTTTTTGTATCCTTTACACGGACACTAACCCCTGGAAGCGGCAATCCATCATTAGATGCAACCACTTTCCCAGTAATATTTTTACTCTGAGCATCTGCTTGTATGATACCGCAAAATAAAAATATGAATAAACACAGTACGAGTTTTTTCATAGTTTTTAAAGTTTGTTTAAGTTAATATTCCGCGAATTACAGTTTTTATTATCAATAAATCAAAAAAAATAATGATTATCTTAAAAATGTTATAAATTGCATTTAAATAATCACTAAAATGTTTTAGTAATTTGGAATTATAAGCAATATCCGTAGAAAATCCTCTTATTTTTAGCTTGTTTTTCATTTGTTTTAATTTTGATTTAAAATTTATCGCCAACAAAAAGAACCAATCGAAACACACAAAATTTTCGCCTTATAAAACGCAACCATGAAAAAAATTTTCTTACTTCTTATTTTAATCAGCCTCACTACTTACAATTTTGCACAGAATGTTACAGTAGGCCCAAGTGCGAAACCACTTTTAAAATCAGTAATTAAAAATCCTGTTGAAGGAAGTCCTTATTTCAACACCAAATACGCCAATGGGAGCATTAAAACGGTTAGTCAGAAAGCGTTTGACATTAAAAATGTAAGGTATAACCTGGAAACGCAACAATTGGAATACACAGAAAATGAAAACGTTTACGCCATTCAGGATTCCGTGCAATCTTTCACTTTGCTTGATTCTGTTGGCAATTCTCATCAGTTCATTAAATTAAAAACCGGTCAGGCAGAAGGTTTTTACGAAGCAGTTGCTGAGGGCAACGTTAGCCTGCTAAAACAATACTCGATTAAAAAAGAAATAGTAGAAGATTGGTTTACCAAGAAAAAAACCAACAAACTCGTACAGCGTACCGCATATTTAACCAGTAAAGCTGGAACAATTCAAAAATTTACGCCTTCAACAAAAAACATTACTACGGTTTTGGCCGATAAAAAGGAACAAGTAGCTACTTTCATCAAAAACGAACAACTGGATTTAAAACAGGACGATGACCTGATTAAAGTGTTTAAATATTACAATACTTTACAGTAAAACAATAAAGCTTATTTACAGCCTGTTTTTCTTCTTGTATCAATAAGGTAAACAATCTGCCGGCCTTGATCTCGTTTTACCAACTGAAAGGAATTTACCCCGCAATGGCTAAATTTTTGGCCAAGGTAAAACTTATAGTCTGTCCAAACCGAAGCCAGCGCACCATCAACCAATATTTTGGTAAAAATTATCTGTTCATCATATTTTTCCTGGTGCGGTGCTCCGATAAATTTTACAAAATCATTTACCGATTCGGTACGGACAACCACTTTTCCATCCTTTTCAACAATTGTTTGCATAATAGCACTATTGGCAAACGCAGCCCTTGTTAAAGTACTGTCTCCGGTCTTCATCCCTTCGAAAAGATTATTTACCGCTTTTTTAATGGCGGCTTCCTCGTTAAGCTGTGCAAAGCTTTGAGTAACAAAACATAGTAAAAACAGGGCAAAAATGACTGATCCTTTCATGACTTCTCAATTACGTATATACCATAAATTTATAGTATTTTTGTAAAAGAAGGGAAAAGGAACCGCGATGTTGCAAAAAATCAATCGATTATCCACACATCTTTACTACAGTTAACTCGCTTTATATTCAGCGATTTACGCTGATTAAGCCAATTGATGTTAATAATTATTTTAAAAACGGAAAATTATAATCGGTAAACTTATAATGTGTTTTTATGCTAATTGGCACGGTTCTTTAATAGTATAATATATGGAAGAAGAATTCTTTTTTGAATCCAACGAAGACGCACAACGCTCAGTAGAACGTTACGAAGAAATGCTCCGCAACCAGGATCAGTATTTTTTCGATGCAGGCGCATTCGAATACATAGTAGATTTTTATATCGAGAAAAATGATCCGGTCAAAGCTTTGCAGGTGGTTGATTTTGCAATCAGTCAACACCCCTATGCAACTGTCTTTTTAATCAAGCAGGCTCATCTTTACATTTTAACCAATAACAACGAAAAAGCTTTTATTGCATTGCAAAAAGCTGAACTCTTAGAGCCATCCGAACCGGATATTTATCTTTTGCGCGGTAATATTTTCCAAAATACCGAACGCTATGATGAAGCACTCGAAAACTATGAAAAAGCTTTAGGACTTGCCGAAAGTACCGATGAAATTTTGTTGCAGATGGCTTATGTTTACCAAAGCATGAGCGATTATGAAAGTGCCATTACCTATATTAAACTCAGTTTAGAGCAAAATATGGAAAATCAGGACGGTTTGTATGAGCTGGCTTTTTGTTATGATGTGCTGGATAAACAGGAAGAAAGCATTAAGTTCTATCAGCAGTACATCGATACCGATCCTTATTCATATGCAGCATGGTATAATTTGGGAAACAGTTTCCATAAACTAAATCTTTTTGAAAAAGCCATCGATGCCTACGATTATGCAATTTTAATCAAAGAAGATTTCAGCTCCGCTTACTTCAACAAAGGCAATGCATTGGTACAGCTGGATAAATACGATGAAGCCATTGAAGTTTATAAACAGACTTTCGAGTACGAACAGCCCAATGCCGATACCTATTGCGCAATAGGTGAATGTTACGAGAAGCTTGAAAAAATGGATGAAGCGCGTTCTTATTACAAAAAATCAGTAAAAATGGATCCTAAAATGGCAGATGCCTGGTTTGGGATCGGTGTTACGCTGAATTTTGAGGAACGTTACTTCGAATCGTTGCATTTTTATAAAAAAGCGATCGATTTAGAAGCCGAAAACCCCGATTTTTGGTTTGCCATGGCCGATGCTTATTATAAATTAGGTCAGATTGAGGAATCGATAGAGGCCTATGAAAAAGTTTTGGAATTTAATCCATTGGATATTGAAGCCTGGCTAGATTTTAGTACCGTGCTTTACGAGCAGGGAAAACTTTTGGAAGCATCAGAAACAATGGCTGAGGCGATTAAAAATAATCCCGAAGCTGCCGAACTGTATTACCGTATGGTAGCCTATCTTTTTGCACTTGGCAATTACAGTGATGCGCTGGGATATTTGGAAACGGCTTTAACAACTGACCCCGATAAACACTATATTTTATTTGAATATTTACCGCAATTACAGGATAATAGTGCCATTTTGAGCGTTATAAACAGATATATTCGGTAACGAGCTTGTGAGAAAAATTTAACAAATAAATCTCAAAATTTTTTTCACTTTTGTAGGCATATGAATTATCCATTATTAAACGTTCCCGAACGTCCAGCTAAACCACGCCAAAAAGGCTTAACAATGGTTATGGATAAGGGATTGAGCCTACGCCAGGTTGAAGATTTTATTGAAGTTGCCGGCGTACATACAGATATCGTAAAATTAGGTTGGGCAACATCTCATGTAACCCCAAATCTTAAAGAAAAATTAGCTTTATATAAAAGTGCCGGTATTCCTACCTATTTTGGAGGAACACTGTTTGAAGCCTTTATTATCCGTAATCAATTTGCAGATTACCAACGCATTTTAGATCAATATGGCATGGAGTACGCAGAGGTTTCTGATGGTTCTATTGAAATTGAGCATGATAAAAAATGTGAATTCATCCGCGAACTTTCCAAACAGGTAACCGTTATTTCTGAAGTGGGAAGTAAAGATGCTGCCAAAATATTTGCCCCATACAAATGGATTAAGTTAATGCAGGCAGAAATTGAAGCAGGCTCATGGAAAGTAATTGCCGAAGCACGCGAAGGTGGTAATGTTGGTATTTACCGCGGAAGCGGAGAAGTGCGGGAAGGTTTGGTTGATGAAATATTAACACAGATTCCTGAAGAAACCATTATTTGGGAAGCACCACAAAAAGAACAACAGGTTTGGTTTATTAAATTAATCGGTAGCAATGTAAACCTTGGTAATATTGCCCCAGCTGAGGTAATTCCATTGGAAACCATTCGTTTAGGTTTACGCGGAGATACTTTCGATTATTTCCTGAACCAAGTAAAATAAAAGATAAATCCGTCATTGCGAGGCACGAAGCAATCTCTGATAGTTTATTTCTATCGCGTTAAGATTGCTTCGTGCCTCGCAATGACGTAAATACGCATATGAAAACATACGGCTTAATCGGGTATCCACTATCTCATTCCTTTTCTAAAAAGTATTTTACCGAAAAATTTTTGAATGAGGGCATTGCTGATCACCAATACGAACTTTTCCCTATTGAGGATATCAAATCATTACCCGATTTATTAAGCGAAAACCCATCACTTTGTGGTTTAAATGTAACCATACCGCATAAAGTGAATGTACTTTGCTATTTAAATGAAGTAGATGAAGCAGCCGATAAAATCGGGGCCGTAAATTGCATTTCCATCAAAAGTTTTGAAGACAGAAATTATTTAAAAGGCTACAATACCGATGCTTATGGCTTTGAAGAATCATTAAAACCCTTATTAGGCCCGCAGCATGCAAAAGCGTTGGTTTTTGGTGATGGTGGAGCGGCAAAAGCGGTTAAATACGTTTTAGCAAAATTGAACATCCCCTACCAGGTAGTGGTACGCAAACCTGTTCCGGGGGCAATATTGTATTCAGAAATAACACCGGCAATTTTAGCTTCACATCAAGTATTGATCAATACCACACCGCTGGGGATGTCGCCAAATGTTGATACCTTTCCAGAAATTGATTACAGCCAGCTCGGCCCACAACACCTGGCTTATGATTTGGTATACAATCCATTAGAAACTACATTTTTGGCAAAAGCAGCAGAACGCGGTGCCACCATTAAAAATGGTTTGGAAATGTTATACAAACAAGCCGAAAAAGCCTGGGCAATCTGGAATAAATAAGCTAACTTATCGTCATTTCGAAAAGGAACGACAAAGCAATCTTTGATAAAATGCTATGAAATTAAAACAACTGATCTGTATTTCCGTCATGCTGCTTTTATTCTTAACAGCTTGTCAGAACAATGATTATAGCCCAAAACCAAGAGCTTATTTCAGAATTGAATTCCCTGAAAAAAATTATAAAACATTTATTCAGCCCGTTCCCTTCAGCTTTAAGTATCCAACTTATGCCGTGGTAGAGCAGGATAAAAGCCGTGATGCACAAAAAGACTGGTTTAACATCCATTTCAAACAATTCAATGGCTTTTTACATTTAACCTATTATGATGTATCAGGCAAAGGCGAATACAATGAAATGGTAGAAGATGCCCGGAAACTCGCCTTTAAACATACCATTAAAGCAAGTGCGATAGATCAAAAGCTTATTAATTATCCCGATCGGAAAGTGTATGGTATTTATTATGCCATTGAAGGAAATACAGCATCTTCTGTTCAGTTTTTCCTAACCGATAGTGCAAAACATTATTTTAGAGGTGCATTATATTTTAATGAACGGCCACAATACGATTCAATCGCTCCTGTGATCAATTTCATTAAAAAAGACATTGATACACTGATTTCTTCCTTCAGGTGGAAAAATTAATTTATTATTCAACAGCCTGATACAATTTTAATCAGGAACATTTATAAAACTTATGATTACCATAAAAACCTTCACTTTTAATGCATACAGCGAAAATACCTACGTACTTTACGATGAAAGTAAAGAATGTATCATCATTGATCCTGGGATGTACGAGGGTGTTGAGCAAAACGAATTGGCAGCATTCATTAAACAGCAAAACCTAATACCAGTTTTATTGCTTAATACGCATTGCCACCTTGATCATGTTTTCGGCAATAAATTCGTTTTTGAAACCTATGGGTTAAAGCCGCAGTTTCACGAAGGCGAATTGCCGGTTTTAACTGCCGTTCCGGGTTATGCCCCTTCAATGGGCTTTAACAACTATCAGATTTCACCACTTCCGGATACTTTTTTGCCTGAAACAGGAACAGTTTCTTTTGGCAACAGTACATTGAGCTTAATATTTGCCCCAGGCCACTCACCGGCACACCTTTGCTTTTATAGTGAAGCAGATCATATTTTAATGGGCGGCGATGTACTTTTTTATGGCAGCATTGGCCGTTCCGATCTACCTGGTGGCAATCATCAGCAATTAATTCAAAACATTTCCGATAAACTGTTTGTATTACCAGATGAAACCGTAGTTTATCCTGGCCACGGACCAGCGACAAGCATAGGTTTCGAAAAACAAAACAATCCTTTTTTTTGATACTAAATATTGTTTAAAAGTTCTTTTAAGCGTGGGGGCTGCTAGCATTATACATTTAAACCCTCAACCTTTTAACTATCTTTACCGACGTGAATACATCATTTTATATTGCCAAAAGGTATCTTTTTGCCAAAAAATCAACCAATGCCATCAACCTGATATCGGGTATTTCGATGGTGGGTGTAATGGTGGGCAGTGCAGCATTGATCATTATTCTTTCGGTATTTAACGGTTTGGAAACGGTGGTGTTAAACATGTTCGATACCATTACCCCCCACATTGCCATAACCCCGGCCAAGGGCAAAACCTTCGATCCGAATACTACCTATTTTAACCAGCTTAAAAAAAATAAGGATGTTGCTGCATTTACAGAGGTATTGCAAGAAAATGCTTTGTTGAAATACAACAATAAACAGGCTGTAGGTATGGTGAAAGGTGTGAGTTTAGATTATTTAAAAAACGCCAAACTTGATAGTACCATAAAAGAAGGACACTTTATTTTACACAACAGGAATGGCGACAATGCAGTAATTGGCTCTGCTTTACAAAGTTATCTGGCCGTAAATACGGTAGATCCCTTTACAGAACTTGAAATTTATTCGCCAAAAAAAGACATTTCAGCAAGCAGCTTAAATCCGGCTGATGATTTTGTAGCAAAAAGCATTCGCGTTAGCGGCGTTTTTGAAGTGCAGCAGGATTTTGATAACGGAATTATCGTTCCGCTTGGCTTTGCGCGCGAATTGTTGGGCGAAGAGAAAAATGTGTCTGCAATTGAGATCAATTTGCAACCAGGGGTTGATGTAGACAACTTCCAAAAAGAGGTGATCGAAAAAGCGGGGAAAGCCTATGAGGTACGCAACCAGGCCGAACAGAATAAATCGCTGTACCACATTTTAAATACTGAAAAATGGGCCGTATATATTATTCTTACTTTTATTCTGATTATTGCTATATTTAATATCATAGGGTCGTTAACCATGTTGGTAATCGATAAGGTAAAGGATGTGGCTATTTTGAGCAGTTTGGGTGCAGGAAAAAAATTAATTAAGCGTATATTTTTATTTGAGGGGATGATGATTACCATGTCGGGCTGTGTGCTTGGCCTAATTATCGGCCTTATTTTCTATTATTTTCAGCATACATACGGTTTCATCAAAATGGGAGAAGAAAATAAAACACTTGTCACCTCCTACCCAATAGGGCTAAAATGGAAAGATTTTGTTTTAGTTTTTGTTACAGTGGGCATCTTCTCATTTTTGGCATCTGCTTTGTCATCCAATTTGAGTGTTAAAAAGATAGATCAAATAAATCAATCCATATAAAAATGAAGTTATTTAAACAAGCATTCGTATTTGTTGTGCTCCTTGGCGTAGCCCTTACCGCTTGTAGAAACGATAAGGCCGAGGGAGACAAAAGTAATCTTAAAACAGTTAAGGGCCTGTATACTTTCGGTCCGGAAATGAAATCTTTTACCCTCTGCGAAGATGGCCGCGAATATTGGGTTACAGATAGTGTAAAAACCTTGGAACTTTCTTATAGCAACCTTGGCTTCGAAAAGCCATATGAGCCGGTATATGTCGAATTGGAAGGCTTTTTTGCCAAATCTGACACGGCTACAGTAGCTGCCGACTTCGATTCGACTTTAGTGGTTACCAAAGTAATTAAAATCAGCAAAGAAATTCCAGACGGGCCTTGCGCGCAGTAATTGATTATATCCACACCTTGGTGCGTGTCTCCACGAACCACACCAATTTTATAAATAAAATATTTTTTTCTGCTATAGATTAATGCCTCACTCGTTTCAGATATTCTGACCTTTTTTGGAGCGCAGGTTCTGTGGGAATCGGTTAGGGCAGTCTTGCATAGCAGGATGCCTAAAATCCAACTTGCCTTGGTTCGGTGTCTGTACAAACCATACTAACTTATATTGAGCAAATATCTTTTATGCAATTGATTAAAGCATGGCTCATTTATAAATTAAAATAACACATCCCTGGGCTCATGCCTAACGAACCGCGCAACCACAAATAAAAGTACTATCCCTGCCAACTAAACCTGATCGAAGTGGTTCTGATCCTTCATCAGAAAGAACGTAGAGCAGGGCTATCTTTACCCAAGATCTACTGAACCTGATTTCCAAAAAAAAAGATACCGGATATTCTTTAAGCCTTGGCTTATGTCTTCGCGAATCAAATTAATTTTTATTAAGCAAATAGGTTTGCACTATTGATAAAGCATGGCTCATGTTTAATTCCTAAAATACCCTTAAACAAAAAAAGCTTCCTGATTTCTCAGAAAGCTTTAAAAATTTTAATTTTTATTTACCAGTAAATACCGTAAAGCGCTACCAGTAAACCGATTATGATCAATGCACCAACAGCAAAACTTGTAGTGGTTTTGAACATTTTTGAATCGATTTCCAGTCCTTTAGGATTTACGCCATTTCTATTTTCGAATAAACTGATAATCACCATACCAACAATACAGAATACGAACACAAAACCCATTCTATCCAGGAAAGGAATTTCGTAAATGCCTGCTGCATTTTTTACTGAGAAACCCATTCCTGATAACCATGATAAATCTGTCCAGCCCGGAAGGAATTTTAATACTAGCGACAATCCAAAACCGCCAATGGTTGCAAAAAGTGCAGCATTTGAAGTTGCCCTTTTCCAGAAGAAACCAAGGATGAACATGGCAAATATACCTGGCGATACAAAACCTGTATATTCTTGTATGTATTGGAAACCACCTTTTTTATCGATACCAAGGTGGGGTGCAATTAAAACACCCAGTACCATGGCTACAACAACAGCAATTTTACCTGTAAAAACCAGGTTTTTTTCAGAAGCATCGGTTTTTAATACTTTTTTATAAATATCCAATGTAAAAATAGTTGCAATACTATTTGCCTTACCCGCTAATGAAGCCACCACAGCTGCTGTTAAAGCTGCAAATGATAACCCTTTTAAGCCCGCTGGCAATAAGTTTAACAACACCGGATAAGCACGGTCAGGATTAACAGATCCATCCTGTAACATCTCCGATTGGAAAGCGCCATCTTTATACAATACGTATGCCGCTATACCCGGTAATACTACGATGATTGGCATTAATAATTTTAAGAAAGCGGCAAATAGAATACCACCGCGTGCCGTTTTTAAATCAGCACCTAAAGCGCGTTGTGTGATGTACTGATTACAGCCCCAATAATTTAAATTTACAATCCACATACCACCCACAAGTACGCTTAAGCCTGGCAAATCAATGTAATTCTCATTTTCAGGTTTTAAAATCATGTGAAAATGCTCTGATGCTTTTGAAGTCATTAAGCTATAACCCTCAAAAATACCTGATGTACCGTAGTGTGTAGAAACCAGGTTTAAAGCTAAATAAGTTGTTGCCAAACCACCCAGAATTAAGAAAAACACCTGGATCACGTCAGTATAACCGATTACTTTCATTCCCCCAAGTGTAATTACAATGGCAAATGCTGCAATGGCATACATACAGAATGTTAGATCGAAACCAGATATGCTGCTTACTGCTAAAGCACCTAAATAAAGTATCGAAGTTAAGTTTACCACTACATATAGCAATAACCAGAACACGGCCATAATCATGGCCACGGTTCCGTTGTAACGCTGGTGTAGGAACTGGGGCATTGTAGCAATTTTATTCTTTAGGTATACCGGAATAAAGAAAACGGCAACAATGACCAGGGTAAGGGCAGCCATCCATTCATAAGTTGCAATTGCAAGCCCCATCTTAAAGCCTGATCCACTCATACCAATAAACTGCTCTGCCGAAATGTTGGATGCAATTAATGAGGCACCGATTGCCCACCATGTAAGTGAACCTTCTGCAAGGAAATAATCTTTTGAGCCGGTTGATGCGGATTTTTTCTTATTGTAGATGTACAGACCGTACGCAGCCACAATAACGAAGTAGATTGCAAATACAATGTAATCTTTCGTGTCCAATAAGTTGTGTTTCATTAATATAATAGTGGTTATTTGGTTTAGAAACCTAAATGTAGTAAAATCATAAATTAATCACTGCTTTTTTTTAAATTAAAAAATGTTAATGTAACGTTTATTAATTTGATTGATTAGCCGATTGAATCGGTAATAGTTAAATTCAGTTCGTTTTCACTATGCCCCAGGTCGACAACGATTTGCATACATAATTACCCTTAAGGTCTGTATCCTCGCAGAAGGTATAAAATAAATAAGTAGTGGTCTGTGAGGACACAGACCACGGTATCACATTTTAAAAATAATGTATATAAATAGATTAAATATACCTGTTAATCAAATTCCAGTGGTTTGTGATGGCACAGACCACGCTATCCCATTTTATAAATAATGTAGATAGATTAAATGTATCTGTTAATCAAATTCTCCAAATACTCTTGCTTCCCGCTGCGAACCTCTGGCTCACCATTTTCTGCAGCATAGTTTCGCAAATCTTCCAAAGTTAATTTACCTTGCTCAAATTCTGCTCCTTTACCACTGTCAAATGAAGCATAGCGATCCGTTCTTATTTTCCTATAATCAGACTTTTGAAGAATGGCATCAGCGGTAATCAGGGCCCTTGCGAAAATATCCATACCACCAATATGGGCATAAAAAAGATCTTTAGGATCGGTAGAGTTACGGCGGATTTTAGCATCAAAATTTACACCTCCACCTTGTAAGCCTCCACCTTCTAAAATAATCAGCATGGTTTCTGTTAACTCGTTAATATCGTTCGGAAACTGATCGGTATCCCAGCCATTTTGATAATCACCACGATTGGCATCAATAGATCCTAATAAACCATTATCTACCGCTACCTGCAATTCATGCTGAAAGGTATGTCCGGCTAATGTAGCGTGGTTTACTTCTAAATTTAATTTAAAATCACCCAAAAGATCGTATTGCTGTAAAAAGCCTTTTACTGTAGCTGCATCGTAATCGTATTGATGTTTGGAAGGTTCGCATGGTTTTGGTTCGATAAAAAACGTTCCTTTAAAACCTTGTTTGCGGGCATAATCTTTGGCTGTATGTAAAAATTTGGCCAAATGTTCCTGCTCACGTTTCATATTTGTATTCAATAGCGTCATGTAGCCTTCCCTTCCTCCCCAGAAAACATAATTTTCACCACCAAGCGCAATGGTTGCATCCAGGGCTGCTTTAACCTGCGCTGCGCCGTGGGCAAGTACATGGAAATCGGGATTGGTAGATGCACCGTTCATGTAGCGTTTATGGCTGAATAGATTGGCAGTTCCCCAAAGCAGTTTTACACCACTATCAGCTTGTTTTTGCTTAGCATATTCAACAAGGGTTTGCAAACGGCGTTCGTTTTCAGCAACATCATTTCCATAATCTACTACATCAACATCATGAAAACAGTAATATGGGATTTGCATTTTGGTAATGAATTCAAAAGCGGCATCCATTTTATCTTTTGCCCTTTCTATTGCATCGGCCTTTTCATCCCAAGGGAAAACATGGGTTGGGCCACCAAAAGGATCGGCACCGTTGCCATTAAAAGAATGCCAATACGCACAGGCAAATTTAAAATGTTCGTTCATGGTTTTTCCTGCCACAATTTTATTGGCATCGTACCACCTAAAGGCAAGTGGATTATCGCTTTCTAGGCCTTCAAATTTAATTTGCTCAATGCCTTTAAAAAATTCTTTTGCTCCTGTTACTACTTTTGTCATGTTTTTTGTTTTTGGTGATGGTTTGTTAGTCGATAATTTTAGTTGATCTTCCAAAGGGCGGTTAATCACTAACCAATTGCTAACTGTTTCTCTAATATTTTCTTCCAGTCCTGATAAATTGGTTCATAGGATTCGGAATATTGCGGTGTCAAAGTTTTTATTGCTTCATGTTTGGTGAATGCTTCTTCAGCATTTTTAAAAATCCCTGCACCTATTCCTGCTCCGAGTGCTGCACCCACACTGCCGTCATTTTCGTAAAGCTCAACCGGAATACCTGTTACATCAACGAAGGTTTGAGCAAAAACATCACTTAAAAATAAGTTTGCCTTGCCTGCACGGATTACTTTTGGAGTCATCCCGTTTTCGCGCATTATATCGAGCCCATAGCGGAAAGAAAATGCAATTCCTTCTTGTACAGCCCTGAAAATGTCCGACTGGTTATGGGTATTTAAATCAATACCTAAAAGTTGAGCGCCCGTATATTTATTGTTTAACATCCGTTCTGCGCCATTACCAAATGGAAGTACCTTTAATCCATTACTGCCAATAGGTGCTTTTGCAGCCAGCTTATTCAGCTCACTATATGTTGCCTGAGGCGCAAAATTATTTTTTGCCCAACGGTACATACTGCCTGTGCCATTAATGCAAAGCAATACACCGGTGTGTTTTTTATCTTCGGAATAGGTTACATGAGCAAAGGTATTTACCCTCGATTGTTTATCATAAGTAAGATCATCACTTACACCATAAATTACACCAGATGTACCGGCTGTGGCCGCAACTTCTCCAGGTTTTAATACATTTAGTGAAAGTGCATTATTAGGCTGATCGCCGGATTTATATGCTACAGGAATACCTTTGGTCAAACCAAGCAAATCTGCAACATCAGCTTTCAAATGCCCATGTTCAGAAAATAAAGGTCTTAAAGTTGGTATCAGGCTGCTATCAATACCATAATATTTGGTAACGTCTTCAGATATTTCATGTTGCTCAAAATCCCAGAAAATCCCTTCTGATAATGCTGAAATGCTTGTGGTAATTTCTCCGGTTAATTTCATGGCAATGAAATCACCTGGTAACATCATTTTATCGATACGGCTATAAATTTCTGGCTCATTTTGTTTAACCCAAGCCAATTTTGAAGCTGTAAAGTTTCCGGGAGAATTTAACAGATGTTTTAACGATTTTTCTTCGCCTATAGCATCAAATGCTTTATTCCCCAAATCCACAGCCCTGCTGTCGCACCAGATGATGCTATCGCGTAATACCTGTTGATTTTTATCTACAACAATCAATCCATGCATTTGATAGGCAATGCCAATGGCTTTAATCTGTTTGGGATCGAATAAACCTGTTGCATTTAACTTTAGAATGGCCTGCTGTACATTGTGCCACCAATCATTTGGCGATTGCTCTGCCCAGCCCGATTGTAAAGATTTGATTGCCGTTTCCTCTTCAGGATATTGTGCAGTGGCAATATTTTGCTGTGTTGCCACATCAACTATAGCCACTTTTATGGATGAAGTACCTAAATCAATCCCTAATAAATACATATTTTAATTTAATTAATATCTGGTTATGCAAACGGTTGCATAAAGATAGTTTTAAAAAAATAAAACGCAAATTTTTTATTAAATCTGTTAATCTTAAAGCTGTTAGCAACCTGTAGCTAAATGCGATCACATTTGATATTAATAATTTTTATTTTTGCGCGCATATTTAATTAAGTTATGGAACAGATAACCTGGGATGATTTCGAAAAGGTAGAATTAAGGGTGGGAACAATTTTAGAGGCTTTTGAATTTCCTGAAGCCCGCAGACCAGCCTATAAAGTAAAAGTAGATTTTGGTGAATTTGGCATAAAAATGAGCAGTGCGCAGATAACCAAACACTATACATTGGAAGAATTGCCAGGAAAACAGATTGTTGGTGTGGTCAATTTTCCAAAAAAACAAATTGGAAAGTTTATGTCTGAATTTTTGGTTACCGGTTTTGCCGATGAAAACGGCGATATTGTGTTAACTTCTGTGCTGGGCAAAGTGCCTAACGGGAGTAAGCTGGTTTAGCCGACTTCCGAAGTTTTGCTAGTCTTCGGCCCCTGGAAACTTCGGAAGTCTGCGCGTTATTTGTTCCCCAATAGCACAGACCTTTGTCTAATAGCCCTGATTGAAGTGAAAAGACCGGAGGGAGGTACGAATGAGGACTTGTAACGAAAAGCAGGACTGAGGTAACCGATTATCAGCGACACTGCGCTCCAAAACCTAACCAATTTTCAGCGTAGACTTCAGAAGTTTACCACGCGCATGGCCACCAAAACTTCGGAAGTCTTTTTGTCCATTATACCCTATATTTGCCACATGAGCTTTTACAATTTCGAAAATACCGATCCCGAAGAGGAAGACATTCATTATATGAAGTTGGCTTTGGAAGAAGCAAAAAAAGCGTTAAATGAAGATGAGATCCCGATTGGTGCAATAGTAGTTGGTAAAAACCGGATTATTGGTCGTGGTTATAATTTAACTGAACGCTTTAATGATGTAACTGCGCATGCGGAAATGCAGGCTTTTACTTCTGCTGCACAAACCATTGGTGGAAAATATTTGAGAGATTGCACCTTATATGTAACCATTGAGCCTTGTGTAATGTGTGCAGGCGCAAGTTACTGGACACAAATTGGCCGAATTGTTTATGGTGCCAGGGAAGAAAAAAGAGGTTTTATATCAAAAAACGCAAATCTGCTTCATCCAAAAACATTATTAAAAGGTGGTGTAATGGCAGAAGAATGCGCAATACTGATGCGGGATTTTTTTGCGAAGAAGCGGTAGTGGAGATGGGTTAATGGCGTATAGTTAATAGAAAAATTAGCTATAAACTATTGATTAAAAATCAATTTTTTTATTGAAAAGGAATTGGCTATCGCACTGAACCTTACAACTTTTAACCAGTTCAAATTTACAATAGCAACGCAGAAAACGATTTGATGATAATAACATGAACAAATCTTAACGTTCTAATGTTATATTTGCTACAAGAAACATTTTTAAATCTTTAAACATAAAACATTATGGCTTTTGAATTACCTGCGTTACACTACGCAACCGATGCATTAGAACCGCATATTGATAAAACTACCATGGAAATTCACCATGATAAACACCATCAAGCTTACGTTACCAACTTAAACAAAGCGTTAGAAGGTAAACCTGAAGCAAGCTCGAGCATCGAGGAAATTGTAAAAAATATTTCAAAATACCCTGCTGCTGTTAGAAACAATGGTGGCGGTCATTATAACCACTCATTATTCTGGAACGTTTTAGGCCCCAATAAAGGTGGTGAGCCAACTGGCGATTTAGCTAAAGCAATTAACGAAACTTTCGGATCGTTTGCTGATCTTAAAACTAAATTACAAGAAGCTGGTGCTACCCGTTTTGGTTCGGGCTGGGCTTGGTTATCTGTAGGTGCTGATAAAAAACTTCAGGTTTCATCTACTCCAAACCAGGATAATCCATTAATGGATATTGCTGAAGTAAAAGGTACACCAATTTTCGGTATCGATGTTTGGGAACACGCATATTATTTAAAATACCAAAACAAACGCCCTGATTATTTAGCGGCAATTTGGAATGCAGTAAACTGGGATGCAGTTGCTGAACTTTACAAAAAAGCTTTGTAAGCCAAATATAGTTTAAAATATAAGGAAGTCCCGATGCAAATCGGGACTTCCTTGTTTTAAGATAATTAAGTAACTTCGCAGATATAAAATGTTCGAAATGAAAAGGCTTGTAATTTTATTCTTAATTGTAATTGGTGTAAATGGCTTGGTAAGTGCCCAGCAAAATAAAGTACCTACTCCTTCAGAAATTGCACAAAAGAATGTAGATGATCTCGACAAAAGATTAAAATTAAATGGCACGCAAAAAAGCGTGATCTATAGCTTTACATTTAACCAGGCTAAAGAACAGGCAGATTTAATTAAAAGGCAACAGGCAGGCAATTCGCGCGAAGAGGATGTAGACAAATTCTATAAATTACAGAATGAGACATCAAAAAACATCCGCAATGTTTTAAGGCCAGAGCAGCAAACAGAGTATGATAAAGTGATAGAAGAACGCTTAAGTGGCAAAGGATTAAAAGCAAAAAACAAGAAAAAGAAAAAAGGCGAGGAAGAAGAAGTGGAGAGCGATATTAAAGGATTATTATCTGCACCCCCAATAGAAAAGCAAAACCAGTAATCATTCCTGATACCGCTGGGCAAGATTTTAATTCAAAATAGCCATGCCAGAAATAATCTTAGGATCTCTCGTACTCGGCTTGCTGTTATCACCACAATTGCTGGCAGGTTTTTTGGCAAAAAGAACAGGTCGGAATTTCTGGTTCTGGTTTTTCATTTCCTTTTTAATCCCTATCATTTCACTAATTATCCTCATCTTTTTAGAAGATAAAAATCCAGCAGCACAAAGTTATCAATTGGCAGATCACGTGGATAAGGACAAGAAATTAGTTTCTAAAGTTTTATAAATCTTTCTTGTTGACCATGTAAAGGTTACTATAATATTTTTAATGAATAGCCTTTACCTCTGTATTTATTTCAGGGTTTATGTAGCAATAAAGATGCTGAAATAAATTCAGCATAACGATCGCGTGGGTAAAGTTACCAAATGTTTGCTTTGGCCAATCCTCATTAATTTCAAAAACGCGGTCTAAATTCCAACAATATCTTTTTTCTTTTTTTGTTTCATTGCCTTAGGGATAATTTCCAAAATCTCATCCTTCAAAGCATTAAGCATCCGCTTTTTTATAAAGTTTTTATGGGTAACCAGGCTGATTTCGCGTACAGGCTCCGGAGATTTGAAATGGCGGACTTTACTGGTTTGCTTCACATTTAACTCTGCAATAGCCAACTCAGGAAGCAGTGTTGCACCCCCGTTTAAATCGACCATACGGACAAGGGTTTCTACACTACCTGTATTATATTCCAGCCCTTGCAACCTGTTGTTTTTGGTTGAACGGCAAATGTTCAATACCTGGTTACGCATACAGTGACCTTCGTTTAAAAGCCAGATGTTCTCATCATTTAAGTCTTCAGCATCTACAGCTTTCTTTTTATAAAGCTTGCTGTTTTTACTGATGTAACTTACAAAGTTTTCATAGTATAAAGGAGTTTCTGTAATATTCGGATCAGTTAGTGGGGTGGCCAGAATACCACAATCCAATACGCCTGTTTTTAAATGATGAATAATATCTTCTGTGGTATACTCCCAGATTAGGAGCTTTAATTCCGGATATTTTTCCAGCATTGCTGAAATTACTTCGGGCAGCAAATAGGGCGCAACAGTTGGAATAACGCCAATTCTCAATTCGCCTAAAACATCTTGTTGCTGACTACTAATGAGTTCTTTTATTTTTCCGCTTTCCTGTAAAATAATCCTGGCCTGTGCAATAATCTGTGCGCCAATTTCAGTCGGACTTACAGGCTGTTTACTTCTGTCGAAAATTTTAACACTGATCAGCTCTTCAAGTTTTTGCACCTGCATACTCAATGTTGGCTGGGTTACAAAACACTTATCTGCAGCAGTTACGAAACTTCTGTAAGTATCTACTGCCACGATATATTCAAGCTGAACTAAAGTCATATAGTTAAAATTTATTTATATAATCAAAGATATAAATTCTAACTATAATAAATTACTGAATGATTAAATTTGAAAAGAGAATATCAGGTTAATAAAAATACTACCCGATTATTATTCTAATACCTGCTTTCAAAATCCTGATAGGCCAATGCTATACCTTCTGGTAATTCGATTTTATGTTTCCACCCCAAATCATGAAGTTTGCTAACATCCATCAATTTTCGAGGTGTGCCGTCAGGTTTGCTGGCATCAAATACCAATTCACCTTCGAAACCCAATACATCTTTAATTAATAGCGCTAAATCTTTGATGGTTAAATCGTGTCCTGTACCTACATTAATCAAATGCGGTTCGTTATAATTTTGCATCAGAAAATAACAGGCATCTGCCAAGTCATCTGCGAACAAAAATTCGCGCATTGGCGAGCCTGAACCCCAAACCACAATTTCTTTTTCGTTATTCGCTTTTGCTTCGTGTACCTTACGTATTAAAGCAGGTAAAACATGTGAATTTTGAGGGTGATAGTTATCATTATAACCATATAAATTGGTTGGCATCACCGATATAAAATTACAGCCGTATTGATCGCGGTAAGCATCGCACATTTTAATGCCCGCAATTTTAGCAATGGCATAAGGTTCGTTTGTATGCTCCAAGGTTCCTGTTAAAAGGTACTCTTCTTTTAAAGGTTGAGGAGCCATTTTTGGATAAATGCAACTCGAGCCTAAAAACATTAGTTTTTTTACGCCCGTAACATAAGCATTGTGGATTACATTGTTTTGTATGGCTAAATTCTCGAAAAGAAAATCGGCCCTGTAGGTATTGTTTGCTACAATGCCGCCAACTTTGGCAGCGGCAAGAAATACATAATCAGGTTTTTCTTCAGCAAAGAAATCGGTAACAGCCTGTTGGCTGCGTAAATCAAGTTCACCCGAAGTTCTGGTAATAATATTTGCATAGCCTTCTTTATGCAGTTTACGGTAAATGGCCGAACCCACCATACCACGATGACCTGCAACATATATCTTAGCGTTTTTTTCCACGTTGTTTTTTATAAACCACAAAAATACGATTCCTAAATAAGAATGGTATTAAACTTTCAGTCAAAAGAAACCCGCATTATTGATTTAATTGTATTTTTGCAAAAAAAAGACTTTTGGGTAAAGATAAACTTAGGCGTTTTGCAGAAATAGAAACATTTGCGAACGTATATCAATTAGAAGAAGGAAAGGCATTAAAAGGAACCTGGGCTTCAGAACATTTCAAAAATTCGAATCCTATTGTACTCGAACTGGCATGTGGCAAGGGCGAATATTCAGTCAATTTAGCCAGGCTTTTTCCTGAAAAAAACTTTATTGGGATAGACTATAAAGGCAACCGCATTTGGCGCGGTGCTAAAACAGCCATTGAAGATGGGATCGATAATGTTGCTTTCTTAAGGATCCAGATAGAAAATTTGCTGGATTATTTTAATGAAGGTGAAATTGATGAAATTTGGATAACTTTTCCTGATCCGCAGCCTCAGGATAGCCGCGAGAAAAAACGTTTAACTTTCCCTGCATTCTTAAACCGGTATAAACTTGTTTTAAAACCAGGTGGCAATGTTAACCTGAAAACAGATAACGACCAATTGTATGCCTATACCTGTGAAAAAGTAGAAGAACTGGGCTTACCTGTACATAAAAATACCGATCATTTATATACATCAAACCTGGTAAACGAAGTTTTATCAATCAAAACCTATTACGAAAAAAAATACCTGCTCCACGATAAAAATATTAATTATATTCAGTTTTCATTCGACTGATGAATACCAATTTTTACGAGCAGGTTTATGAGATTGTACGCCTTATCCCCCCAGGGCGGGTTACCTCTTATGGAGCCATCGCCAAAAGTTTAGGGGCCGCAAAATCGTCGAGAATGGTGGGGCATGCCATGCTTTATGCCGGAACAGCCTACCCAAGTGTACCTGCTCACCGGGTGGTTAACAGTAGTGGTTTGCTTACCGGAAAGTTTCATTTTAAAACGCCGGATTTGATGGAAGCACTGCTGAACAAAGAAGGCGTTGAGGTAAAGAACGATAAAGTAGTTAACTTTAAAAAGGTATTTTGGGACCCTCAGAACGAAATTATAGTATAACAGGTAAGCTCCGTTTATAATCGGTAAGGGTAAAAATAATCAGAATCAACAGGCCCAGGCAAGCGTAAAATATTTCGTCGGTTAAATTGCCCTTAAAAAGGGTAAACGCTAAAACAACTAGTAAAATACTTACAAAAAATTCAATTATTCCGTGTAATTTAAGGCTTATTATTTTGAATATGCCTCCGCTGAAATCGGTACATACCGTTAACAAAAAATGGATAATACCAAGTGCATAGGCCAATATAGATGCCGTTTTGGATAGGCCAAAAATATCTGTAGAGGCCAGTAAAAGCATAATCAAAATATAGTCTAAAACAGCGTGAAATTTTGGAGATATCATTTTCATAATCAAATATTTATATTGCTAACAAATAACAGTTGAAAAAGATTTTGAATTTTAAAATATGGGAAAATTAGTAGAAGAATTTAACGGCTATCGTGAAAAAATGAACGATAGGATTATGGAAACAGCAAACACAAACATTAAACGTTTTTTTGCACTTGATACCACTTCCTATGCCGATGGTGCGCTGGATGTTAAAACAAAAGAAATGTTGGGATTGGTAGCTTCTATGGTTCTGCGTTGTGATGATTGCATTAAATACCACCTTGGCAAATGCTTTGATGCAGGTGTAAACAGCGACGAAATGAATGAAATCTTCATGATTGCCAATCTAGTTGGCGGCAGCATTGTTATTCCGCATTATAGAAGAGCCGTTGAGTATTGGGATGAATTGAGTTTGGAGGCGGGAGTTTAGCGACATACGATTAATCATTCGTCATGCTGAATTTATTTCAGCATCTTTTTTTCTTGCTAGGAATTGTGCTAAACCAAGGCCCTAAAATAAATTCAGGTTGACGAGTGTATTAAAGACCGCCAATTTAACAGTTTGTAAAGAATGTTTAATTTGAAATTTCTAAAGGTAAAACGCTATGCTTGACTTAAAAATCCGCTGCGCCTGGGCCGGTTCTGATCCGCTTTACATCAAATACCATGATGAAGAATGGGGGAAACCCGTTTATGATGATAAAATTTTATTTGAGTTTCTGATACTGGAAGGTGCTCAGGCCGGTTTAAGCTGGATTACCATCCTTCGAAGAAGGGAGAATTACCGAAAGGCTTTTGCAGACTTTGAGGTGGAAAAGGTTGCGGCTTTTACAGAAAAAGATGTGGAACGCCTGATGAATGATGAAGGCATAATCCGTAACCGATTAAAAGTTAACGGAGCCATTACCAATGCCAGATTATTTATCGAAATCCAGAAAGAATTTGGCAGTTTTTCTAAATACATGTGGAGCTTTGTGCCGGAAGGTAAACCCATTTTAAACCCTATCGAAAAAATGGGTGATGTTCCACCACGCACAGAACTCTCCGACCGCATCAGTAAAAACATGAAAAAGCGCGGATTTAAGTTTTTCGGTACCACCATCTGTTACGCACATATGCAGGCCACAGGAATGGTTAATGACCATTTGTTAAATTGCTGTGCAAGATAATGTTCGCTTCGAATTCGCTTTATAACGACAGGTTTTTGTTGCGACAGTTTAGCAATGATGACTTAACAGATGTTTTTAAAGGCTTATCACACCCGGATGTGATTCGCTATTATGGTGTAAGTTATGATAACCTCGAGGAAACCAATGCACAATTAACCTGGTTTAATGAACTTCAAAAAAATGAGACAGGCATTTGGTGGGCAATCTGCGACAAGAAAAGTTTAACATTCTTTGGAGCAATAGGAATTAATGACCTGAACACTTTCGAAGAAAAAGCAGAAATTGGCTTCTGGCTGTTACCAGAATATTGGGGATTGGGAATTATTAACGAATCTGCCAGGTTTGTATGCAGTTATGCATTTGAAAATTTAAACTTAAAAAATTGAAGCTCTAGTTGAAACAGAAAACGGAGACTGCAAAAAGGTGCTAAAAAAGATGGGATTCAACTACCATAAAACGATTAAAAATTGTGAAATTAAAAATGGTAAACTCATCAGTTTGGAAATCTATGAAAAGTTGTGGTTTAATGATAAAAACGATCCTGCAATCCTATAATCGATCATTAATCCTGTTTACTTTTTAGTCGCGTTATATTCTTTCACCCACTCAACAACATCTTTGCTGTTAAAATCGGTTCCCGCCTCAACTTTGGCTTTTAATGCAGGCAAATCGCCAATTTTCTGTAAAAGAATATTTTTTACTTCAATTTTTCTGGCATCCTCAGTTATTGCTTTCATAGGCACTTCCTGCAAAGGCCCTGAACCTGGTTTTTCGATAAAATAACGCACTACTGGTGCTCCTGCTGGTCTTTCTGGAGCAGCATTACGGCCACCACCGATACTAATGCCTCCACCCATGCCCATACCGCCATATCCGCCGGTTCCTGTACCAATACCGATTGATGGCCGGAATTTTACCTTTTTCTCTTTTACTTGGGGCACTAAAGTGCCACCACCAAAAGAATATAGGTTAACATTTCCCATTTCAATTACCTTAACAAAACGGTATTCGAAATTGCGGCCGTTAGCAAAGCCCTTACTTACAAAACTATTGCCGTTCCAGAAGAAGTTTTTAACCTCTTTTGCAGGTAAAATCACATCTGCTTCGTCGTTAGCACTAATAAAAACAGAAAAGTAATCAGTTCCCTTGATTGTTCCACGGATTACATCATCATTATTTTTAACGATAAAATCCTGCGCTTGGCTTAAGTAAACTGATGCAAATAACAATATAGTAAGGGTAATGTATTTTTTCATCTTGACTTCTATTTTTTAAGTAACGCAATTTAACTGGTTTTGAGATACGTTCATAAAATTTCATGTTATAGTTCTGTAGATTATTAACTTTGGTTACTTTTATCATCCGGTAAATCCGTTTGCCGGTGTAATCTTTAAATCAGTGTAATCACATGAATAAAAAACTCTTTCTCCTCGATGGTATGGCGCTAATGTACAGGGCGCATTTTGCATTAAGTAAAAACCCGCGTTTTACCTCAACAGGCATCAATACATCAGCAGTAATGGGCTTTACCAATACCTTGCTGGATGTTTTGAAGAAAGAAAAACCAACCCATATTGCAGTTGTTTTTGATACCGAAGCACCCACAGAAAGACATACATCTTTCGAAGCATATAAAGCACACCGCCAGGCCATGCCCGAAGATCTTGCGGCAGCAATGCCATATGTGATTAAATTAATTACGGGTTTTAATATCCCTGTAATAACATCTGATGGTTACGAGGCAGATGATATTATTGGTACACTGGCCAAAAAAGCAGAACAAAAAGGTTACCAGGTATATTGTATGACGCCTGATAAGGATTTTGCTCAATTGGTTTCAGAAAATATTTTCATTTATAAGCCTGCCCGTATGGGTAATGATATGGAAATTTTGGGCGTAAAAGAAGTATTGGCCAAATGGGAAATCGAAAATGTGCTACAGGTAATAGATATTTTAGGCTTATGGGGCGATGCGGTTGATAACATACCAGGTATACCCGGCATAGGAGAAAAAACCGCTAAAGCTTTGATTAAGCAATACGGTTCTATGGAAAACATTATTGCAAATGCTCACGAATTAAAAGGAAAACAACGCGAAAACGTAGAAAATTTTGCAGAGCAGGGTTTAATTTCCAAAAAGCTCGCCACCATCCTACTCGATGTTCCTGTTGAACTGGATGAAGCAAGTTTAGAACTTTGTGATCCAAGCCGCGATTTATTAGAGCCGTTATTTACCGAATTGGAATTTAGAACATTAGGGCGAAGGGTATTTGGTGATGAATTTTCGGTTACAACAGCCCGTTTTCAGGAAGGAACACAAACGGATTTATTTGGCAACCAAACGGGTGAAGCAATTCAATACACCAACACGATTGAAGAAGAACCTGCAGAAAAACTTCCACCTAAAACCATCGAAAATACAGAACACGATTACAAACTGGTAGAAACTGCAGAACAACGAGCCGATTTAATTAAAATTTTGCTAGCTGAAACGCGGATCTCTTTTGATACCGAAACCACCGGTACAGATGCAAACATGGCCGATTTGGTGGGCTTATCTTTCTCTATAAAACCAGGCACCGGCTATTATATACCAGTTCCGGCCGAAAGAGCAGAAGCTCAAGCTATTGTAGACGAATTTAGGGTTGTACTGGAAAATGAGGAAATCGAAAAAATAGGTCAAAATACCAAATACGACATCCTGGTGTTGAAATGGTACGGTGTTCAGGTTAAAGGCAAACTTTTTGATACCATGCTGGCCCATTACCTGATTGATCCCGACACCCGGCATGGAATGGATGTTCTTTCTGAGAATTACCTTGGTTATTCGCCCATATCCATTACTAAATTAATTGGTGCAAAAGGCAAAAACCAAGGCACCATGCGTGATGTTGCAGTGGTAGATGTAGTGGATTATGCCGCTGAAGATGCAGACGTAACCCTACAGCTTGCACACATTTTTGAACCTAAGTTGAAAGAATTGAATGCCGCAAAACTGGCCGAAGAAATAGAAAATCCTTTGGTGTATGTTTTGGCAGATATAGAAAAAGAAGGTGTTCGGATTGACATTGAAACCTTACAGGCCTATTCTAAAGAGCTTGAAACCGAAATTATCAAGTTTGAGCAGAATGTGTATGATAAAGCCGGAATCAAATTTAACCTGGCCTCTCCAAAACAACTCGGAGAAGTATTGTTTGATAAACTTCAGCTTGATCCAAAAGCTAAAAAGACCAAAACTGGCCAGTATCAGACTGGAGAAGATGTTTTAAGCGCTTTGGCAAGCAAAAGCGATATTGTACAGGATATTTTAGATTTCCGACAGTTGCAGAAACTCAAATCAACCTATGTTGATGCACTGCCATTAATGGTTAATCCAAAAACAGGAAGGGTACATACCTCATATAATCAGGCTGTTGCCGCTACAGGGAGGTTAAGTTCTAACAACCCAAACTTACAGAATATTCCAATCCGTACAGAACGTGGCAGGGAAGTACGTAAAGCATTTATTGCAAGAGACGAAAACCACATTTTGTTATCAGCAGATTATTCGCAGATCGAACTGCGCATTATTGCAGAAATCAGTAAAGAAGAAAACATGCTCGATGCCTTTAGCAAAGGCATCGATATCCACACCGCAACAGCTGCAAAAGTATATGGCATTAGCATTGAAGAGGTGGACGGCACACAGCGCAGAAATGCAAAAGCGGTAAACTTTGGAATTATTTATGGCCAATCTGCTTTTGGTTTATCTCAAAATTTAGGTATTCCGCGTAAGGAAGCTGCAGAAATTATCGAACAATATTTTGCACAATACCCAGGTATTAAACGCTACATGAGTGATACCATGAATTTTGCCCGCGAAAATGGATTTGTGGAAACGATAATGGGCAGAAGACGCTATTTAAGAGACATTAACTCTGCCAACCAAACTGTGCGGGGTTTTGCCGAACGAAATGCCATCAACGCACCGATACAAGGCTCTGCGGCAGATATGATCAAGATAGCCATGATTAATATCCATAAAGAAATGAAAGTCCAGCATATGCAATCAACCATGACCATGCAAGTGCATGATGAGTTGGTGTTTGACGTATTGAGATCAGAAAAAGATGCGATGAAAGCAATCATCCAGGATAAAATGAGCAATGCAATTAAATTAACTGTGCCTATTGTAGTCGAAATTGGTGAGGGTGATAATTGGTTGGCCGCACATTAACATGAAAACGTTTTTACCATTTCTGATTTGCTGCTTAACATTTATAACATGCATGGCACAGAAAAGCGATACGCTTGTAACCTACAATTTTGGCGGTGCAGAAGCAAAAAAGGAAAATGTTAACGTATACAAAATTAATAGGAGAGACACGTTAGCATGGGTTAAAACTACGGCTGATAAAAACTTTGTTCTGCTCAAAAAAGAGACTTTTGCTGACGAACAACTGAAAAACCATCATGGGAGTTATCAGGAATTTTTAAATGGCAAGCTTTTTATTCACGGTCATTACAGCAAAAATGCTAAAACAGGTAAATGGATAGTTTACGATTCATTGGGCAATAGAGCGCAGGAAATTCATTTCCAGAACAACAAAATTGACGGTCCATTCAAGTCATATTACGATAAGGACCACATTCAACATCAGGGCTCCTTTAATCAGGGTTTAAAAACCGGCGAATGGAAAATCTTTTATCCCAACGAACAACTGGCGGCAAAAGAGCTTTACAATGCCACAGGTGATTTAACAGACAGTATTTATTTAGACCAAAACAATCAGCCGGCTGCTAAGAAAAATATTTTAACCGAACCCATTTTTAAAGGAGGTAATGTTAAATTTTATAAATTTCTGGGCAAAACGCTTCGCTTTCCTGAGCCAAGCCTTACTGGTAAAGTAATTTGTTCGGCAACGGTAAATACTGATGGCCGATTATCCAATATCGAAATATTTTCATCACCAAACGATATGCTAAGTCAGGAAGCCATTAGGGTGCTTAAATTATCACCGCCGTGGTTTCCTGGTACATTGTTCGGCAAGCTTACTGCTATGCAAGCCAAAATCATAATCAACTTTGTAATTAATTAATCTAGGTAACGCTCAAAAATGAAAATTTTACTCACTGTTGCAATTATTTTATTTGTGGCGCATATTTCGGTTGCACAAACGGATAAATCTTTCGACAAAATTCAGGAAATATTAAGCGCAGACATCCAGACTGCAAATTTGCTTAAAGCCTCAATAAATAAAGAGATTGCTGTAAAAAACCTGATGCAAAACAGGCAATCGGACTTTCTGACTGCTGTTGATTCTATTATTGTAGAAACAAACGGCATAATTGTCAAATCAATTTCGATATATGCTCAAGATAAAAGCACGTGTAGCAAAAACACATTTTTTACGTTAATTAATCCAAAAGATAAGTCTATTTCGATAAACAAAACTTATCAAACCGAATTTAGCGCTAAAAAACCAAGTGCGAAATTTGATGGTGGCGGACAAACGTTATCCAATATTGTTGCTAATGATCACAATAATGGTTATAAACTTATTTTGAGAAAAACCAAAGTTTAGTTAGATCAAGCCCAATAATAAATATCACAATCACCTCAAATTTTATTATCTTCATTAAAACTTCATACCAATTAATCAATTTTATATCAACAAATAAACGAGTAAAACAAAAATTAAAGATTATGAAACCTCGGAGTAAAACGAAGAAGCTTCATAACAACTAAAAAAAAATCAAAGAATTATGAAAAAGTTATTGAGTTTAATCGCAATCGCAGCATTTGGTTTAACAACAGCATTTGCTCAAACACCGGCAACAGCACCAGCTAAAACTAAGATGGTTGCCAAAAAAGAAGTAAAAACTACCACAGCACCGGTTAAAGCAGGTGCAAAACAAGAGGCTAAAAAAGTAGAAACTAAAACGACTACTACAGCTGCTAAAGTAAAAGCAGATGGTACGCCAGATATGCGTTTTAAAGAAAATAAAACAAAAGCGGTAACTAAAGTTGCTGGTCCAACTAAAAAAGATGGTACAGCAGATATGCGTTATAAAGCAAACAAAGAAGCTGCTAAAAAGAATTAGGTTCAGGTTTATAATTTGAAGGGTCTCCGATTAAAATCAGAGGCCCTTTTTTGTTTTCTTACGCTTGTCATCCCGACTGAAGGCAGCGGAACGTCCGCTAAAATTATAAACTTATCGTTTCGCCAATTTCTGGCAGTAATAAGGTTTTATTTTCACGTGCAAACTTATCCAAAGCTACTTTAGTATCAATTTCAATTACAGGGAAGGTATTGTAATGCACGCCAATTACCTGATCGCAATCAAAATATTTAGTGGCAATTAAGGCATCATCAACATCCATGGTGTAATTTCCACCGATTGGTAGAATGGCATAATCCAGGTTATAAATGTCGGCAAGCACTTTCATTTCGATGGTTAATCCAGTATCACCCGCAAAATAAATCTGTTTACCATCTACCTCCAAAACAAAGCCAGCAGGGTTACCACCATAACTTCCATCAGGTAAACCAGAAGAATGTGTTGCAGGCACCATGCGTACAGTTCCCCAATCGAAGGTAAATTTGCCAAAATTCATGCCATGTACTTTTTCTATGCCCTGCTTTGCAGCCCATTCGATAACCTCCGGCATGGCAATTACCGTAGCTTGCGTTTGTTTGGCCAATTGAACCAAATCGGCTACATGGTCGGCATGGCCATGGCTCACCAAGATATAATCTGCCTCAATAGCAGTAATATCTATCTTTTTAGCAAGTGGGTTGTGTGAGATAAACGGATCGAACAATAGTTTTTTTCCAGCTGCTTCTAATAAGAAACAAGATTGGCCATAATAAGTGTATTTCATGATTTTTTTATCAAAATTTGAGTATAATTAATATTGAAAGCAAATAAAAGCTCATGATATTATTGCCCGAACATGCCGCCCAACCCGCCAAGCATATCCTGTGCAGAAGCTTGCATTTCTGCTGCACTTACCTGCTCGGCACTTGCCAAAGCTTTGTTAATTGCGGTTAGTAACAGCTCTTCCAACTCCTCTTTATCAGCACTTTTTAAAAATTCTTCATCAATAGAAACAGCAGTAATAGCTTTATTTGCTGTTGCTGTAATCTTTATTGCACCGTTTTCTACCTCGCCATATACTGATACAGTATCGAGGCGTTTTTTAATTTCTTCGGCTTTTTGTTGTGCCGCAAATAATTTATCGAACATAATGGATGTGTTTTATATTAAACTAAATTCTGCCTAAAATCGTATTCGCCTCATCAATAAAGCGATCGATTTTTTTTGTACCAATAAAATTTTTAAGGATTAAGGTAATTGCCTTGTTTTTGGCCGGAATTTCTATCTCAGCCCTAACTTCGGTACCCGAATAAATGAGATTTGTTGTTTTACGGATAATCTGGAAGCGGATCAGATCATCGAAAGGATATTCTTTTACCACACGGCCAGCAAATGTAGAACGGATTATTTTACGCTGAGTTTTATCAAAACGGATATTGGAAGTTGCTGCAAAAAGTAATGCCAAACCGATAACCGCCGGGAAATAGGTTATCAATAACCTTTTGATAGATCCTTCACTACTTAAAGCATTTGGGGTAAGTAAGATGGCAACAGTAATACCGATCAGGAATAAACCGATAATTAAACTGCCTATTTTATTGTCGCGCAGCAGGTAAACCCCACCCTCTTCTTTAAAAAATTTAAAATCGTAAATGGCCTGTTTAGGGATAAACGGGGCATTGGCAAAAACAAGTTCATCAATTTTTGGCAGTACTTCCTGTTGAAATTGAATGAGGTTGGCATTGGTGGCCTTGCTGTAACCTGAAGAAACGATTAAGCCTTTTCCGTGCCTGTTACTCTTTTTAAACAGCCTGTAATTAAAACCACTTCCCAGTATTTCATAGGCCTGAACCGAAGCAATATCATCAAAGGCAATAGATCCGGTAGGCAAAAAACCAATCTTTTTATATAATCTCCTGCTGTTGCCATCAAAGATAATTTTAGTTTCGGCTACAAAAACTAACAATAGTGGGATGAGCAGCATAAAGATATAATACCCAAAAGTTAAGCCGTATGAATAACCTTGGATAGACCTTGACAGATAGAAAATAAAAGCCGCAATAAGTACGAAAAAGATAATACCAATTATCCTCAAGTTTCTTTTAGGATAGATGGTTAACGTACTTGGTTCAATAATCCACTTAGTTTTTGCCATAAAAATTAATCTTCGTCTGAGCCTGGTAAACTTCCGTTGCCATGGTAAGCACCTTTACGGATAATCGGCATATCAAAGTGTTTGTATAAATCATCGAGATGCATTAAACTTCCGTTAGTTAGGTTGCCTAAAAACACAATAACAATGTTTTTGTTTAAATCTCTAACATAAATATGGCGGAAACCATGCCACCAGCCAGTGTGATAAACCACTTTGTCCATTTTCTCTCCATCAAACATTCTCCATCCATAACCATAGTTAAAGTGGCCATTTATAGGTTTATTATGTCCGGTATATGCAGAATCTAAACTTTTTTTACTTAATAATCTTCCATTTTTCAAATATTTATCAAATAATACCAGATCGTGCACCGTACTGTAAATACCCTTATCGCCCACTGGCCCATCTAAAAAATTCTGTGCAACAGAATACCTAAAGCTATTGCGGTCATGGCCAACCACATCTACCGGTATTTTTTCATATTCGGTGGTGCTGTATACATGGGTGTGCTTTAGCCCAGCAGGCTTAAATACATGTTCCATCATATATTGAGAATAACGCTGTCCGGTTACTTTTTCAATAATGGCTCCCAAAACCATAAAATTTGAGTTGTTATAATGAAAACGGTTGTCGGGTTTGGTATACGGATTTGGTTTACGTTCGGCAATTACATCCATAACCTCTTGGTTGGTAACGCCTTTTTTCATATTGCGTTTCTCTTTTCGCCAGATATCATCGATAAAATAAACGTAGTTCATCATACCGCTTCGGTGGGAGAGCAATAGTTTCACGGTTATCCCTTCATATGGAAAATTAGGATAAAACTTTTTTACGTTATCGTTTAGCGAAAGTTTCCCTGCTTCTACCAGTTGCATTATTGCAGTGCCTGTAAACGTTTTAGTAATCGATGCCAGCTCAAATTCTGAGTTGATATTTAAACTATCGCGGTGCAGGTAATCAGCCCAGCCTATGGCTTTTTCGTAAAGGATCTTACCATCTTTGGCCACAAGCATATTTCCGTTGAAACCGAATTTCCGGTGTAGATTATCTACAAAATCTGCAATCCATTTATCTCCCTTTTGGGGATTGTAAACCAATAAAAGGCTATCGGCTTTGTCGTCATCTTTGGTACGGATTTTCTTTTCAGCCGCCTTTTTCTCCTCGGATTTTTTGCTTGAACATGCAGTTAGTAAAGTTACAGAGAGGGCTAATGCTGAACAGATGTATCGAAAATTCATTTATATTAAGGATAGTGTATTTAAAACCCGAAAATTAAAGAATTTTAGACGGTTAAAACGAAAGAGTTTTACACATTTTCGCAATTTTGGTTATACCAGCACTCCAATAAATGACCTTTACTTCCATAAACCGGGTCGTTATCCGGATTTTTAACTTTTGCAATCTCTTCATCTGCTTCCGGCCGCTCTTCGGCTTTGCCATATTTCATGTTGTATTCGGCACCATTCGGGTATGCGCCAACAACAGTAAAATCTTCACTTGAGTTCAGCTTTTTATGTGCAACACCTGCGGGGATAATGATTACATCACCTTTATCCAGTTCAATACAAACCCCATGATCGCCACCAAACTGCACATCGGCCTTGCCGCAGAAAACGCCCATTACCTCATGTGTATTGCTATGGTAATGGTGATAATCGAAAATACCATCAACCCAGGCATTGGTATAACCATTCTGCGCAAAAACACGTTTAATTACCTCTTCGGTATCGTCAGGATGAAGCCTAAAAGTGCCTTTGTAAATCATTAATGGCAAAGTTGGGTTATTCGGGAAATTGCCGTTCTCTTCAATTTTATGCGCAACTAGGTAAGCTTCTTGTATCAATTTTTCTTTGTCCATGTTTTAGGGATGTTTTTATAGTTAACAAAGTTATTGGCAAAGGGTTTAAAGATTTGATTGCTTCATGCACATTTCTGCAATAGCCGTCATTTGTATGAAGCATCGATTAACGGGATTCATTCGACAGATTCCCGGCTAGATTGCACTTCTCTTCAAATGACGACTTTTTGAACAATTATTTACAACAAAAAACTATCCTATTTGTGGCTTTCAGCCCAGGCATCCATCTTTGCTTCAAAAACAGATAACGGCAAAGATCCATCTTTTAAAACTGCTGTATGAAAAGCTGCCAATTTAAACTTCTGACCTAATTGTTTTTCATACTTTGTTCTTAATTCCCTTATTTTCATTGCACCGGTTTTGTAACCCAAAGCCTGTGCAGGAATACCCATATAACGTTCAATTTCTGCTGTTGCACCTTCATTACTGATGGCCTCATTATCCGTCATATATTTTATGGCTTGCTCTCTGGTCATATTTTTAGTGTGAATGGCCACATCAACCACCAAGCGGATTGCCCTATGCATCTCATCACCCAATGCGCCCATGTGCTGATAAGGGTCCTGATACAAGCCCAGTTCTTTACCCAACGATTCGCAGTACAATGCCCAACCTTCTACGTAAGCATTATGCCCACCAAAACGGCGGAAGTTAGGCAGCGATTTGTTTTCCTGCGTTAAAGAAATCTGGTAATGGTGACCAGGGATTGCTTCATGAAGGAAAAGCGATTCCATTCCTGAGGTGGTATTAAAAGTTTTTGCATCTAATATAGGTACATAAAATATCCCGGGGCGTGTTCCGTCTGCCGAACCCTGATTATACTCTGCACTGGCCGATGCTGCTCTGAAAGCTTCGGTTTGGCGTATTTCGAAAGGGGTTTTAGGCTCCACATCAAACATTTTTTTCAAATTCGGCTTCATCCTTTGGTGGATATTCTCAAAAGCAGCCAAAACTTCTTCGGGTGTTTTATAAGGCATAAATTTTTTATCGGTTTTCATGTACTCGAAAAAAGCCCTTAAATCGCCTTTAAAGCCAACCAAATTTTTGATGCTGTCCATCTGCCCTTTAATCCGGGCAACTTCTTTTAAACCTGTTTGATAAATTTCCTCGGGTGTTTTGTTGGTAGTTGTTTGTTGTTTAACCAGGTAAGTATACCAGGCCAAACCACCCGGCATGGCAGAATAACCAGATGTTGCTCGGGTTTTTGGTAAATATTCATTTTGGAGATAATCACCCAGTTTTTTATAGGTGGGAATAATCACATTGGTGATGGAATTGCGATAAGCTGTGGTTAGTTTTTGTTTATCAGCCGCAGAAAAGCTACCAGGCATTAATTTAACCGGACCATAAAATAAACTTTCTTCGGGCTTTGCCACCACCATGCTTTGCATTTGAGGAATCATTTTTACCACCAATGCCTTGGGCAATACAATACCGGCAGCTGCACCTTTTTTAAAATTCCCAATTGCAGTATCTGCCCATACCGAAAAAGCATATACACGCTTTAACCAGTCTTCGTAATTTTTTACGGTTTTAAAAGGCTGTATCCCCGTACCCGAACCAAACTGACCAATGGTTAGCGGCAAAGCAAACATCTGGTTAAATGGCAGGTATTCGAAATGATACTTCAAACCCTCAAGATTGATATCCAACTGGTCTTTCAAGTAATCGAAAGATAATTTATCATTTGCATTCAGGCTTGCTCTATCATATTTACCCAAACTATCAAGGTAACGTTCGTTGTAAGATCTATATGCTTTCAAATAGGTTTGCGATCCATCATTGGCCAAAAGGTCGTTATACCTTTCATCACCAATGTAAGTTGCATTAATGGGATTCAATTTTAATCCGTCCTGATAATACTGTTCGCACATGCCGGCAAAAGCTTTATTTTCAGCACTGCTATCCAGGCTGCTTTTTTGCTTACACGCAACAAGTGCCATAATACAGGCCGCAAATAGAAATATCTTTTTCATTTAGTTTGGTTTATGGTTCTATTCAAAAATAGTAAAATATGTGGCCATTTACTAAAAGCTTTAAACGCAAAAAAAGCCATCCTGAAAGGATGGCTTTAATTATATTGTCAGCTTGAGCTGAAAATTGTAAATCGCTAACTGGTTATGCTAATAACCTGATTGGTTCTTCCAATAAACCTTTTAAAGTTTGTAAGAATTGTGCACCTGTTGCGCCATCAACCACACGGTGATCGCAACCTAAAGTCAATTTCATTACATTACCAGGAACAACAGCTCCATTTTTAACCACAGGAACTTGCTGGATAGCACCAACTGATAAAATTGCACCATCAGGTGAGTTGATAATTGAAGTAAACTCATCAATACCAAACATACCCAGGTTGGAAACTGTGAAAGTAGAACCTTCCCAATCTGCTGGCTGTAATTTTTTTGCTTTTGCTTTACCACCAAAATCTTTTACTTCTGCAGAGATGTGAGATAAAGATTTACCATCAGCAAAACGCACCACCGGAACCAATAAACCATCTTCAACAGCCATAGCCACACCAATGTTGGTATGTTCGTTAAACCTGATTTTATCGCCACCCCATGATGAATTAACCGCAGGGTGTTTTTTCAATGCAACAGCAACCGCTTTAATTACGATATCGTTGAAAGAAACTTTAACAGGAGCAACTGCATTAATAGCTGTACGTGCAGCCATTGCGTTGTCCATATCAATACTGATGGTTAAATAGAAATGTGGAGCAGTAAATAAACTCTCTGCCAAACGTTTAGCAATTACTTTACGCATTTGCGAAACCGGAGCTTCAGTAAATTTAACTTCACCAACATATTGAGGAATAACCGGTGCCGGTGCAGCAGCTTTCTCAGCAGCCGGAGCCGAAGCAGATTCTGCTTTGGCCGGAGCAGCAGATGGTTTAAAGTTTTCGATATCTTTTTTAATGATACGACCACCTTCTGCACTACCTGCAACCTGTGCTAAATCAATGCCTTTATCTTTAGCAATTTTCTTTGCCAAAGGAGATGCTTTAACACGACTATCAGATGAACTTTCTGCAACCGGGGCAGATGTATTTGCATCAGCAGCTGTAGCTTGTTTTTCTTCTTTAGGTGCTTCAGCACTTTCAGCTTTGGGAGCCGGGGCAGAACCACCAGCCAAAATTCCGCTTACGTCAGTTCCTTCCGGACCAACAATAGCGATAATTCCGTTTACTTTCGCAGCAGCACCTTTTTCTACACCAATGTGCAATAAAGTTCCGGTTGCGTAGCCCATTACTTCCATAGTTGCCTTATCGGTTTCTACATCAGCAAGAACATCATCATCTTTTACTTTATCGCCAACTTTTTTATGCCATTCGGCAATTACGCCTTCTGTCATGGTATCGCTTAATAAAGGCATACGGATTACCGTTACACCTTTAGCAGCCAATTCTTCTTCAGTTAAACCACCACCTTGTGCAGGCGCAGCTTCTTCTTTTTTCTCTTCAGCTTTTGGAGCATCAGTACTTTCGGCCTTCGGTGCTTCAGCACCTTTTTCAGCTTCCAAAGCAGCTTTATAATCTTCGCCTTCTTTACCGATAACGGCCATAATGGCATCAACAGGTACAGATGATCCTTCTTCTACACCTATGTATAAAAGCGTGCCATCCCAATATGATTCCATGTCCATTGTTGCTTTATCAGTTTCTACTTCTGCTAAAACATCGCCGCTTTTCACTTTATCGCCCACTTTTTTGTGCCACTTCGCCAAAACCCCTTCGGTCATGGTGTCGCTCATCTTGGGCATTTTAATTACATCAGCCATTATATCTAATTAATTGAAATCTAAATATTGTTAGTCCATTACATAAGGGTAGTCCTGTTGCATATATACATCTTTGTATAATTCAGATGCATCAGGCCAAGGAGAGTCTTCAGCAAATTTCACTGCCTGATCTACAGTTGCTTTCACTTTAGCTTCTACTTCTTCAATCCAGGCCTGATCTGCATACTTTTCTTTAAGAATAGTTTCTCTTGCATGCTCAACCGGATCTTTTGCTTTATAATCTTCTAATTCTTCTTTGGTACGGTATTTTGCCGGATCAGACATTGAGTGACCACGGTAACGGTAAGTTCTCATTTCTAAGAAAGTAGGTCCTTCACCTTTACGTGCACGTTGAATTGCTTCATCCATTGCGTTATGAACCGCAACAGGATCCATACCATCAACCGGTGCACATGGCATATCAAAACCTAAACCTATTTTATAAATATCGGTCATGTTGGTGGTACGCTGTACTGAGGTACCCATTGCATAACCATTGTTTTCGCAAACAAAAACAACAGGCAATTTCCAAAGCATGGCCATGTTAAATGTTTCGTTTAATGCACCTTGACGCACCGCGCCATCGCCCATGTAACAAATATTAACATTGTCGGTTCCTTTATATTTTTCTGCAAAAGCAACACCAGCACCTAATGGAATCTGACCGCCAACAATTGCATGACCACCATAAAAGTTATGTTCTTTACTGAACATGTGCATCGAACCACCTTTACCTTTAGAGCAACCTGTAGCTTTACCGTACATTTCTGCCATAATACTATCGGCACTAACTCCTAAAGCTAAGGCATGGGCATGATCACGGTAAGTTGTAATCATTGAATCACCTTTTTGCATTGCAGATATTGCACCTGCAACTACAGCTTCTTGTCCAATGTATAAATGACAAAAGCCACGTATTTTTTGTTGTCCGTATAACTGGCCAGTTTTTTCTTCGAATTTGCGCATAAGCAACATCGACTCAAACCACTTTAACCAGGTATCTTTATTTATTTCTACTGCACTCATTTTAGGATATTTGTTTTTTGCGACAGCAAATCTAATTTTTTTATTGTAATTTTTGGCACTTTCTAGTGTAAAAACATCATAGTATCAGGGTTAAAATCAGATTTAACAGTTGTTTTACAATTAAATGCAACAACCAACAGGACTTTTCAATTTTTCGGCGGTTTTAGTACGATTTCCTATAATTAAATCAACACCCTTTATCATAATACGGAATCAAATTACTATAAAATATAATTTTGTTTAAATAAGGATTTACATAATTTAAAAAACAATAATTTAATCTCGAACCGAAATTTAACAGGAGAACGGTATGGGAAAAAAAGTCCCTCCTGTGCTTAAATATTTTTTAAAAAAACGTGGATAAAAAATAAAAATGTTAATAACTTTCACTTTTTACAAGATTACATTTGGATAACATTTGTATAATCAATACTTTTGACAACCAACAATAAGCCCATGTGGTGTACGTTAATGTGTAAGTGAATACCCAAACATAACTGTATAACATGATTAAAAAATTTTTGTTTTCAACCTTAATCGCTATCTGCACGCTCTCAACCGCATTTGCGCAAACAAAAACAAAAGAATCTGGTAAAGACCTGAACGATCCCGACAATCTTGCTTCGCAATATTTCTCACAGGTGATGGGTGTAGCAGTAGATGCAACTTCGAATTTAAAACTATATAAGTTTATATACGAATGGATCGGAACGCCATATAGTTATGGTGGAAACAGTAAAAGAGGCATTGATTGCTCGGCTTTTACCAAAGCGATTTACGACAAAGTTTTCAACACAACGATCAGAAGAAATTCGCGCGATATTTTCAGCATGGTAGATCCATTGTCTAAAGAAGATTTGAAAGAAGGTGATTTGGTTTTCTTCAAAATAAAAAGCAGAAGTATTTCTCATGTAGGAATTTACCTAGGCGATAATAGATTTGCTCACGCATCAAGTTCTCGCGGTGTGGTAATCAGTAACCTGAACGAACCTTATTACAGCCGTTACTTTTACAAAGGCGGTCGTGTTTTAGAATCGTTCAAGAAAGAATTTGAAGTAGAATAGACCAATATATAGTTGACGGTTTTTAGTCAACAGTTTAAAACATACACAATCCTCCTAAAGAAATTTTGGAGGATTTTTTTATACCGCTTAAATCAATAATGAAGTTCTTCAATACACTAATGATATCCGCTATTGCACTGATTATTTTGATTAGTTGCACCAGTAATAATGCCCAGATTACCACTACAGTTGCCAAAAAGGATACCGTAATCAGAAAAATAAAAGATACGATATCCATTACTGCTGTAGGCGATATTATGCTTGGCTCAGCATTTCCTTCAAAAACAAATTTGCCACCCGATGACGCTTTAAATAGTTTTGATGCGGTAGATAGCCTGTTAAAAGGTGATATCGTTTTCGGGAACCTTGAAGGTTGTTTCCTTAATTCTGGCAACTCTAATAAATGTAATGGCATCAACCCTAACAACTGTTACGCATTTAGAATGCCTGAACGGTATGCAGGAATTTACAAAAGTGCAGGCTTTAATGTTTTAAGCATAGCAAACAACCATGTTGGCGACTTTGATGCGAAAGGACGTAAAAACACCGCAAGAATTTTGGATTCGTTACAGATTCATTATGCGGGTCAAGTAAACAAACCATTCGAAATTTTTGAAAAGGATAGTGTAAAATATGCTTTCTGTGCATTTGCACCAAATGAAAATACCGTTTCTATTAATAAGATAGATAGTGCCAAAGCTTTAGTAACCCGTTTAAAAAAGATGGCCGATATTGTAATCGTTTCTTTTCACGGCGGGGGCGAAGGTGCCAGGTTTGAGCATGTGCCGCGCAAAAATGAGATTTTTTACAATGAAAACAGAGGCAATGTATATGCGTTTGCACATGCCGTTATAGATGCCGGTGCAGATGTAGTACTAGGCCATGGCCCACATGTAACCCGTGCGGTTGAAGTATATAAAAATAAATTTATTGCTTACAGTTTGGGTAATTTTTGCACTTATGGCATGTTCAGCCTAAAAGGAAATAATGGCATTGCTCCTTTGCTACAGCTTAAAATAAACGCTAAAGGAGATTTTCTTTTTGCGGATATCGTTTCGGTTAAACAGGATAAAATCAACCGTTTGACATTGGATGATAATTATGGTGCCTTTAAAAGGATTAAAGAATTAACGGATATTGATTTCATTGGCCATCAGCTAAAATTTGCTGATAACAGGATTAGCTTAAAAGATTAATCTTCTAAGACATCAATCTCAATTTATTTAAGAATATTTGCGCCATGAAAACCGGATTAATCATTCATTATATCATAGGTATTGCAGCTGCACTTTTGGTGTTGGCAGCAGCTTATTACATCAATCAGAATCCTAAGAACTTATTATCGGCAGGTATTATTATTTTAGCGGGGTGCCTCGTAGCTTTTAGTCAATACCAGATTATTAAGCAAAAAAAGAAACAGAAGTGATTCACTTAATTTAGCGAACAAAATGCTGCTTAAAAATAAAAGTAATTTGGGATAACCTCAGAGCACCTTCGACACTCCTCCAGCTATCCCAAAAATAAGACAAAAACAATAGCTTAGCTTTCGTCTTTAGTGTTTTTCACCAGACCAATGCCTGATACGAAGAATATCAATCCGATGATTCCATAAACCATCAAACCTCTTGAGTTTTGATTGTGGTTTACAAAACCATACCCTGCGTATATTAGGCCTATTATTCCTAATATAGTTAATACGGTTCCAAAAGTGCGTTTTACATTCATGAGGTTACTTTTTAATATGACTAATACAAAATAACTTTGCTTTTGTTTTAAATCGATCAAAAAAGTGCTTGTGTTGTAAATGCAATTTGCCTGTAAGTTATCTCTTCCAGAAATTTTATAAAAACAGTAAATACCTATCATAGAGAATATTACAAAAAAAGCCGTCATCCCGACTGAAGCATAGCAAAATGGAGAGATCAATATATTCAGATTTCCCGACTGCGTAAACTCCGCTCGAAATGACGATTCTATAATTTAATTTTAATCAATTGCTTACCAAACACCCAAGCGGTCTGCAGGTGCAACATACATTTTTGCCGTAACAGGTATATTGAATGCTTTGTAAAACGCCTCCATATTGTAAACCGGGCCATTTACCCGGAACATTTCTGGGCTATGCGGATCCGTTTTTATCCTTACACGCATACTTTCATCACGGGTTTTCATTCTCCATACCTGGGCAAAACTTAAAAAGAAACGTTGATCTGGCGTAAAACCATCAATCTTTTTATCGCCTTTTCCCTGCTTAGTTAATTTAAATGCATCATAAGCGATGTTCAATCCACCAATATCGGCAAGGTTTTCGCCTAAAGTTAATGAACCATTAACGTGCTGATTATCCAGCAAAGTGAAGTTGTTGTAAAATGTTTCAACCTTACCCACTTTAGCTTTAAATTTATCTGCATCAGCTTTGGTCCACCATTCTTTTAAATTGCCTACAGCATCATACTGGCGGCCCTGATCATCAAAACCATGTGTCATTTCATGTCCGATTACCGCACCAATAGCACCATAGTTTATTGCATCATCAGCCGCGAAATCAAAGAAAGGAAACTGCAAAATTCCCGCAGGGAATACAATTTCGTTAAATGAAGGATTATAATAGGCATTCACTGTAGGCGGAGTTATTCCCCACTCCGTTTTATCAACTTTTTTGCCCAGCTTATCCATCATTTCTTTATAGCCGTGCTTATTTGCTGATTGGAGGTTTGCATAATACGTATTTTTGGAAACCTCTACATCATCATATTTTTTCCATTTATCCGGATAGCCGATTTTTTTAATAAATGCATTTAATTTCTCCAAAGCTTTCTTTTTAGTTTCCGGGGTCATCCAATCCACTTTCTGAATCCGTTCTGCATATACCTTTTGTAAGTTATTTACCAAAGTCAACATGCGTTCTTTCGCTTCCGGTTTAAAGTACTTTTCGGCATACAATTGACCTAAAAGTTCGCCTAAACTATTGTCTGTAGCGTTTACAATGGATTTCCACCTTTCTGTTAGTGCCTGCTGACCATACAGCGTTTTGGAGAAGAAATTGAATTTAGCCGTTCTGAATTTTTTGGTAAAAGCATTGGCCGATCGGTTTAAGGCATCAAATTTTAGCTTTTCTTTCCAAATCTCAATAGGTTGGCTTTTTACCAGGCCCGATAAAGTTTGATAATATTTCGGCTGTCTAACAATAATCGTATCAGTAGTTGCGCCTAATTTATTCAACACAGATTTCCACTCAATATTCGGTGTTTGTTTCTGGAAATCGGCCACTGTCATTTTGTTATAGTTTTTCTGTGGATCGCGTAGTTGAACAGGTGTTGAATGCGATTGTGCAATGGCAGTTTCTAACTTTAAAATGTTATCTGCATACTTTGCTGCATTTATTGAATCGCCTGCAAGACTAAAAATCTTTGTGATGTATTTAATATACTCTGCTCTTATTTTTTTTGCTTTATCATCCTGATCAAGGTAATAGCTCCGATCGGGTAAGGTAAGGCCTGCCTGTGAAAATGCCAGCGCATTTATGGTACTCAGTTTATCGTCGGGCTCTACACTAAAACTTAGCAAATCACCTTCGCCATTTTTATAACCATCAGCCACAAAGTTGATTAAATCTTTATCATTTTTAATCCCGTCAATTTTCGAAAGTAAAGGTTTTATAGGTTCGATACCTAATTTTTCGATGGTAAGTGTATCCATTCCACTCGCATAAAAATCGCCAACTTTTTGCTCGGCACTTCCCCTAGCACCATCTGATTTTGACGCGCTTTCAAGAATCTTATCCAGGTTTTTAAGGTTATCATTATACAAAACATAAAAAGAGCCCCAGCCTGTTTCTGTTTTCGGAATTTCGGTGTTTTTAATCCATTTGCCATTTGCATACAGGAAAAAATTATCACCTGGCTTAACTGTGGTATCCATACCTGTTTTATCGAAAAATTCGGTACGCGCAGTTATCGTTTCGGTTTCCTGATGTTTCTTATTCTGACAAGCAGCAAACAACAAAATGCTGGCCGCCGGAAGAATTAATTTAGTTTTCATTGTTTATGAATTAGTTAGAAAAACTTAAAGCTACTAAATGCCTGATGTAGTTTGCATGAATTTTTTATAACTTCATAAAAAAATCTAATTATGCAATACACCATTTACATTGTAGTTATAGTAGCTTTTATTATTCTACTCAGCTCGTTTGTTACTGTTAAACAAGGAACCATTGCCGTGGTAACGGTTTTCGGTAAATACCGCCGTCAGTTAAGGCCTGGGCTAAACTTTAAAATTCCGTTGATAGAACAGATTTATTCGCGTATTTCGATTCAAAACCGTTCGGTAGAACTTTCATTCCAGGCGGTAACGCAAGATCAGGCCAATGTATATTTTAAAGCCATGCTTTTATATTCTGTGGTAAACCAGGATGAAGAAACCATCAAAAATGTAGCCTTTAAATTCGTAGATGCCACTAACCTTATGCAAGCGTTGATCAGAACCATCGAAGGTTCGATCAGGGCATATGTAGCTACACAAAAACAAGCCAACGTATTGGCTCAGCGTAATGAAATTGTACTGCATGTTAAGGAACAGATAGACCAGGTACTGGATGGCTGGGGTTATCACCTTCAGGATCTTCAGTTGAATGATATTACCTTTGATGAAGAAATTATGCGCTCAATGAGCCGTGTAGTGGCTTCAAACAACCTTAAAGCTGCCGCAGAAAATGAAGGTCAGGCTTTGTTGATTACCAAAACTAAAGCTGCAGAAGCTGATGGTAATGCCATTAAAATTGCAGCAACAGCAGAGCGTGAGGCTGCGCAATTGCGCGGACAAGGTATTGCTTTATTCAGAGCTGAGGTTGCCCATGGTATGAGCAAAGCTGCACAGGAAATGGAACAGGCTAACCTGGATATTTCGGTAATTTTATTTACCATGTGGACGGAATCGATCAAACACTTTGCAGAAAATGGGGATGGTAATGTAATCTTTTTAGATGGGAGTGCCGATGGGATGAATAAAACCATGAAAGAAATGATGGCGATGCAATTGAATAAACAAACTGAACCATCTTCAAAGAAAGCCTAGCTTATTTTGAAGTGCAGTAGGATGTTAGCATTAGACAGTTAACCATATTAAATTGCTATATCGGATAAGAATATCCGAAATCACAATAATTTAGACCTCGGAGTTCTGTTGGGCCAGGTGCCAATGAAACCTCCGAAGTATTTGTAAAAAATAAAAGGCCGCTTTTAGCAAAAAACTAAAGCGGCCTTTTTGGTTAAAGATATTTCTGATTAATTATTCTTAGGCATTAAACCTAAGTTCATTACATAATTACCTGATTGTTGCATAAAATCGCCCATAACTTTTAACGATTCATCTTCGATAAAATCGTAAGCATCCTGTTTGGTAATTTTATCTCCTTTTTTAATTGCAGGCAATCCGCGTAATGCTCTTAATTCATTTTGTCTGGTAAGTGTTTTCGATTCCTGAGCTTCACGTTCAGCTTTAAGCTTAGCCTCATTTAACGTTACAGAAACCTCAGCATCGCGTTTTTTAAGATCGGCGATATCTTGTTTCAGGTATTTAAAATCCAATGAATTTGCAACACGTTGCTCACTGTTCTTCATCAACTGTGCCTTAACGGTTGTTAAGTTTGCAACTGCTTTAAAGTTAGAACTTGGAATAACATCCCAAGGCAATGCAGATGGCTCAGTATCTTCACCAATTTTATCCATCGGATAGATAGAAGGGAAAACAACATCAGGCGTTACACCTTTGTGTTGGGTACTGCTTCCGGCCACACGGTAAAATTTAGCCATGGTTAAGTTAATCTGACCTAAATTAATATCAGCAGGGCTTGTGCCGTTTGGCGAAGTACCTACCGTTTTATCTTTAGAAACCAAACCGGCAACTCTCTGTAACATGCTTGGGTTTACCAATTTATTTAAATCGATAGAAGATTGAACAGTACCTTTACCATAGGTTTGGCTTCCCATAATAATACCACGTCCGTAATCTTGTATTGCCCCTGCAAAAATTTCTGACGCTGATGCACTCAGGCGGTCTACCATTACGCCAAAAGGACCATCCCATGCTACACCACTATTTTCGTCTTCATCTACTTCAATTTTACCACGTAAATCTTTTACCTGAACAACCGGGCCTTTATCAATAAACAAACCTGTTAATGAAATGGCCTCTACTAAAGAACCACCTCCATTACCGCGTAAATCCAATACAATCGCATTTACTTTATCATATGTTTTTAATGAATCGATCAGTTTTCTTACATCACGTGTGGTACTTTTATAATTTTTATCACCAGCATTTGCTGCTTTAAAATCAGCGTAGAATGCGGGCAGCGTAATTATTCCGATCTTAATGTCTTTACCGTTGCTGTTGATCGTTTTAACTTTTTTCTTGGCAGAGGTTTCTTCCAAAATAATTTTATCGCGAACCAATTCAATTATGACTGGTTTTGATGACATTTCTTTACCTACCGGAATAACTTTTAAGCGGACTTTTGTGCCTTTAGGACCTTTAATTTTAGTTACCGTATTGTCTAATCTCCAGCCCACAACATCAACAAATTCACCATCGCCTTGCGCTACAGCAATAATCCTGTCGCCTGCACTTAATTGTTTGCCTTTAAAAGCGGGTCCGCCGGCAATAATTTCCGAGATTTTAACCACTTCATTTTCCAATTGTAAACGGGCACCAATACCTTCAAATGAGCGCGACATATCCTCGTTAAAGGCAACCGCATTGCTAGGGTTAAAATAGTTGGTATGCGGATCGATTGATTCGGTAAATGCATCCATCAAAATCTGGAAAACATCCTGATTGTTTGTTTTTGAAGTTTGAGATTGCAGGTTTTGATAACGTTTTGTTAATGTTTCTACATTCTTGGCTTCAGCTGTTCCTGCTAGGTTTAAATTGATCAGTTCATATTTAACACGTTTTTTCCAGGTATCATTTAAAGCTGTTGAAGAAACTGCCCAAGGCATTTTCTCCCTGTCGTAAACATAGGTATCGGTTTGATTGAAATCGAATTTGGTTTTGATCTGCGCTAAAGAGTAGCTAAAATATTCGTTTAACCTTTTAGCATAAACATTATAGATGAAAAACGGACCACTTAAATCGCCATTTTTAAAATCATCATCAAGTGTATACCTATACTTTTCAAATTCCTTGATATCCGATGCTAAGAAATAATTCTTTCCCTGGTCTAAAGATTTAATGTACTTATCTAAAATAATAGAAGATATGGAATCATTAATCTGAATTTTTTTGTAATTATAGCTTTCAATCAGGTTTACAACCTCCTTAATAACCAATTGTTGTTGCTCATCAGGTTTTACATTGGTAACACCCTCAACCATGGGCTGAGTTTTAGGTGCAGCATGACAAGCAAGTACTGCCGCAGTAAAAATTACAAAAAATATTCTCTTTAACATCTCTTTAAATGATTTAAAATCCATTTCCAATTCTATATAGCCAATATGATACCATTTTAGCAAAAAAACAAAAAAGAGACAGCATTATTACCGTCTCTTGTTAAAACTTTATCAAATCTAACTAAAAGCTTTTTATTTAACAATTTCTATAGGAGAACGTTGAGCCTTATTTTTTGTTTTAAAAGGGAACTGATTTTGACTAATTAAAGACGCAAAAAGATCAGCTATGAGGAAGAAGAGAGGGTTTAAATGCTTAAACTAGCTTGGATTTACTTTTTTGCTTGTTGTTTTACTTGCAATTACTTCTCTTGCATCTTTAATCTGTGATTTATATTGAGAAGTTTTAATTGAATTGGCAATCCATTCTGCTGATTTAAGATCGCGGAGGGCAAGTGTGAAATCCTTCTTTTTGATTTTTACCTGAACAATCCCTAAAATAGATTCGATGTATGCGTTATTATTTTTGGATTGTTTTGCAAGGATACCCTGTTGAGTATAAAACCACATAGACTGCGTGTATTTGGTATTTGCCAGATAAACTTTACCCAATAGGCTATAAGTATTCATTACACCCGCTCTATTGCCTGTTTTAGAATAGTTTTTTAGCGCAACGTTTAAAAGAATCTGTTCTGCATCACTAAAACGGCCCAACTGATAATGCATGCTGCTCATTTTGATAATGGCCTGGCCGTACCTGTTGAAGTTTTTTACAGCATTATATTCGAAAGCGGCTTTTCCGAATAAGGTAAGGGCTTCGTTAAAATCTCCTTTTCGCTCTAAATCTTCTGCTTCCTCAAAAAAAGAATTTCCGTCTTCCAAATCAAATTTAGATACCGCAATATTAATAGCGCTACCTCCATTTGGTTCCTGGATTTCAGTTTTATCTATGTTTTGAGCTTGTAATTGTAATGATGCGAAAAGGCCAATCAAAGCCAATACAATCTTGGTCATGCAACAAAAATAATACTTTAAATCTAATTTCAGCTAAATACCTGTAAATTAACATCAAAAGATGCCCAAACCATGTATGGGTGTGAATCGCAATGGTATACCTCGCCTATAGCGGTTATGCCAACAACTCCTGCAAAGCCATCAAAAGCCTTAAGTTCATCAAAAGATTTATCAGATGCATCCTTCAAAGAAAAGCCATCAGTAACACGGGTAACGATTTTAGCAGCCAGTGCCCCGCTCACTATATCTTCGCCAACACCTGTACAGGATATACCTGCATATTGATTTGCATAATTGCCAGCAACAGTTGCAGAATCACTCACCCGGCAAGGAATTTCGAACCCTTTGCCACCGGTTGATGTTGCAGCAGCCAAATTTCCATCTGCATCGAGCGCAACACAACCTACAGTGCCTTTATTGTTTTTTGAATTTAATTTAGCTTCATATTCTGATTGACGTTGCGCGGTAATGGGATTATAATAGTCGAACCCATTATCCCTGGCAAACTGCTGTGCACCAGCTCCGCTTAAAACACGGTCGTCATAAGTTAATAAGTTCTGTGCAATTTCAATCGGGTTTTTAACATCCTCAATATTGATCACTCCACTAAATTTTTCTGTTTTGCCATCCATTAAAGCAGCACTTAACCGCACCTTACCATCGCTTTGGATCTGTGAGCCAATACCTGCATTAAATAACTCATTATCCTCCAGCAGTGCAACAGTATACACAACGGTTTCTAAAGCCGTATGCGTTTTTAAATATTCATGCCCAAGCGCAACAATAGAAGCCAAAGCATCTTGTTTCGCCTTTTTTGTTTCCTGATTGGTAGACGATTCACTAAAAAATCCTCCGTGTATGATGAGTTTCATCTTTTAAATTTGTGTATTAAAACAATTATTATGAGCGTTTGGCTTTAAATCCTACACCATAATCTTCATTTAAGATATAGGAATAACTTTTGGATGATGAATAACCAAACTATGGTCTGTTAAATCATAAACGTCACCATCACACATTACATGTACCACCATATTTTTAATCGAGACCGGTTGGCCCATTTCTACATCGGTTAAATTGGTATCGGCCATATTGCGTCCATCTACCAAAATCACCATCCCGGAGCCGATCGCTTCCATAATATGCCCGTCGGAGATAAAAAGACCTGTATCTTCGCCAAGGCCGATGCCTAAAATACCCGGGTTACTGGCCGCAGCATACAGTAATCTACCAATTCTGCCGCGCTGAACAAAGTGTGTATCTACAATAACATCATCAATAAAGCCAAGGCCGCCAGTAATTTTCACTTCCCCTTTTAACAAAGCATCTTTGCTGCTGCCCTGGTAAATCATGTTTTTAGAACTCGCCGCCGCACCTGCAGAAGTACCTGCAATTACCACAGGTTCATTTCTATATTTTTCGAGTAAAATCTGGTGAATTTTTGTCCCACCGAAGATCGAAGAAAGACGGAGTTGATCGCCACCTGTAAAAATAATCACTTCAGCTGCTTTGATCCGTTCGTAATTTTCGTCAGAATTGGCTTCTTCACGATTGGTGATATTTAATACACCAACATTATGAACATCCAGTTGTGCGTAAGCCTTTATGTACTCTTCGCCAACTTTTTCGGGCATTAATGAAGCCGTAGTAATGATTTCGAAGCGGGATTGTGTGTCTCTTAATGATTCTGTAGTAATCCGTTTAAGAATTCCACGCTCAAAAAAATTCATGTTTTCAGGGAGGCCAAATTGCGTTTCTGCGAAGCTACCTGTGTTTATTGCGCCGCCAATAATGATGAGTTTACCTTTCGGAACCATTCTTTGTGTATTATATTGTATCAAAAAACCCAAATATATAGGCTTAAGATAAAAAACACGACTTTTTTTGTCAATAATATTCAAATTATTAACAAACCTTAAAATAATCTAACCTAAATTTAACGTTATTGTACTTGAAAATAAAACAAATACACCTTAAAATTGATTTAGCTAAATGAGGCACCTATTTTCAAAATAAATGCATAATTTACAGTCATCAATTTCTTTCTTTAAATTGAATAAAACAGGCTGTTTCAAATGCCTGATTTACCTAAAAAACGAACAAAATATTACATGAAGATATCAAACATACAAGTATTGAGAGGGCCAAATATTTGGTCGATTAGCCGGAAGAAACTGATTCAGATGCGTCTGGATTTAGAAGATTTAGAACAAAAACCAACCAATGTAATAGAAGGATTTAGCGAACGGATAGAGAAACTATTGCCAAGTATGTTTACCCACCGCTGTTCTAAAGGGGTAGAAGGCGGTTTTTTTACCCGCGTGAAAGAAGGAACATGGATGGGCCATGTAATTGAGCACATAGCTTTAGAAATTCAGACTCTTGCAGGCATGGAAACCGGATTCGGTAGAACACGCCAAACCAAAACTGAAGGCATTTATAATGTGGTATTCAGCTATCTGGAAGAAAAAGTAGGTGTTTATGCTGCTGAAGCTGCCGTAAAAATTGCCGAAGCTTTAATTAATAATGAAGAATACGATCTGGAGCACGACATCCGTAGGATGAAAGAAATTCGTGAGCTGGAAGCTTTGGGTCCAAGTACGGGCTCAATAGTGGAAGAGGCAGTGAGCAGAAGCATTCCATGGATCAGACTGAACAAAAGCTCTCTGGTGCAATTGGGATACGGCAAAAACCAGGTTCGTTTTAGGGCCACCATGACTGAAAAAACCAGTAGCATTGCGGTAGATATTGCAAGCAATAAGGAGGAAACGAAACGTTTGCTCACTGAGGCGGCTATTCCGGTCGCATCTGGCGTTACCATTTCCAATATTGATGACCTTGAAGCTTCGGTTAAAAAAGTTGGCTTTCCGTTGGTGTTCAAACCGCTTGATGGAAATCATGGAAAGGGAGCAACCATCAACGTTAAAACGATGGAAGATTCTATTGCTGCTTTTGAATATGCAAAAACTTATTCGAGAAGGGTTATTATTGAAAAATTCATTACCGGATACGATTTTCGTGTATTGGTAATTGACCATAAAGTAATTGCAGCGGCTCAACGCGATCCTGCGCATGTAAGAGGTAACGGAATCCATACCATTCAGGAGCTTATTGATAAGGAAAACGAAGATCCACGCCGTGGTTACGGACACGAAAACGTGTTAACCGAGATTGCTGTAGACCGTGATACGTTAGATCTGCTTGCCAAAAAAGAATATACTTTAGAAACCATCCCCGAAAAAGGAGAGGTTGTTTATTTAAAATCAACCGCTAATTTAAGTACCGGCGGAACATCGATTGATGTAACTGATATTGTTCACCCTCAAAATATCTTTATTTGTGAAAGGATTTCGAGGGTAATCGGTTTGGATATTTGCGGTATCGATATTATGGCCCAAAATCTTACTCAGCCCTTAACCGAAAATGGCGGTGTTGTTTTAGAGGTTAATGCGGCACCGGGATTTAGGATGCACCTAGCCCCGAGCGAAGGCTTACCTAGAAACGTTGCCGCATCGGTAATTGATATGCTGTATCCTCAGGGTAAATTATCACAGATTCCAATTATTGCCGTTACCGGAACGAACGGTAAAACCACCACAACCCGATTAATTGCACACATTATCCGTAGCAATGGTAAGCGTGTGGGCTTTACTACCAGTGATGGCGTATATGTGCACAATACCATGCTGATGAAAGGCGATACCACGGGGCCTGTAAGTGCGGAGTTTATCTTAAAAGACCCAACCGTAGAATTTGCTGTTTTGGAAACGGCCCGTGGCGGAATTTTAAGGGCAGGATTAGGTTTTAATGCCTGTGATATTGGTGTGGTAACCAATATTCAGGAAGATCACTTAGGCATTTCAGATATCCATAACCTTGACGATTTAACTCGCGTTAAAGCGGTTGTAATTGGTGCAGTGCGCCGTAAAGGCTGGGCTGTATTAAATGCTGATAACGGGTATTGTGTGCGCATTGCCAAAGATGCACGCTGTAATGTTGCTTATTTCAGTATGGATGAAAACAATCCGGTAATTAAGGAGCATTGCAGAAAAGGTGGCATTGCAGCCATTTACGAAAACGGATTTATCACCATTAAAACAGGCGACTGGAAACTTCGCGTAGATAAAGCAACTCATATTCCTTTAACTTTTGGTGGCTCGGTAAACTTTATGATCCAAAATGTTCTTGCCGCAACGCTTGCTACCTATTTGTGGGGTTATAAACCGGAAGATATCCGTTTGTCATTGGAAACTTTTATTCCATCTGCAGCACATACTCCCGGCAGAATGAATGTTTTCAGATTTAAGGATTTTAAAGTATTAGTTGATTTTGCGCACAATCCAGATGGATTTAATGGTGTTAAATCTTTTTTACAAAGTGTTGAAGCAACAGAACATGTAGGCATAATATCTGGAACCGGCGACAGAAGAGACGAAGATATTATCGAAACTGCCCGTATTTCAGCACAAATGTTCGATAAGATCTACATCTGTCAGGAAAAGTATTTAAGGGGAAGAGATCAGCAGCAACTGGTTGATTTATTGGTGCAAGGAATTAAAGAGGTAGATCCCAATAAAGAAATCATTATCAATAATAAAAGTACCGAATGTTTGCAGATTGCAATTGAAACTGCTCAAAAAGGTTCTTATTTAACGATTTTAAGTAATACGATCGACAATACAATTCAGCGTGTTACTGAACATTTAGACCGTGAACTGGAGTCATAATTTTCAATTTTATTATGCTACCCATCTTTATCTTGAATTCATTTTAGGATTTTAAATAGCAGAATTGTTATGCTTATCATGACGGAAACCCATAAAAAAGCCCTCTTTCGAAACTAAAGAGGGCTTTTTATTGAATATCCTTTTTATTTATGCTTGTGCATCACGCAATCTTTTAATCTCGTCGTGTGATGTTCTTAATGATGCTTTTTGATCAGAAATCAGTTCTCTAATATTCGATGGAAGATCTTCTTCTTCTAAAGCCATTTTATATCCATTTTGAGCGGCATCTTCACCAAATTCACAATTGTTTAAAACTGTTTTACGGTCGTGTCCGGTAAAAATTGCTTTAACATCCATCCAAGCCCTATAAATTTTACCAGAGTTGGTTGTTCCTGTTTCAATATCTTCGCCCAATGCAGCTACTTCTGTAGCTAAAGCCATTTTATATTTTTGGCTCTCGGCAATCATATTTAAAAATAGTGTTTTTAGATCAGCGTCGCCATCTTTTAATTCCTGACGGGCTTTTTCATAACCCTCAATACGGTCGTTATTGATTTGAACAAGGTCGTTTAATATTTCTGCTGTTGCTGTTGTCGTTTTCATGTTGTTATTTTTATAGTTTTGATGTATAAGAGCAACACCTACAATCAAAAAAAGGTTTGTCATATTTTTGATTGGTTACAACAGATCGCTAAAGATGAACCGCTTATTCTTTAGAAAAATACTGTGTAAGTTTTTCTTTTACGAATCTTCTCACCCGCATAACCATATTGCCCTTCCGTTTGATCAGAAAGTTTTTTATGGCTGCATATGCAATAGGATCTTCAGCAATAACTGCCGGAAATTCGGTAATTGGTTTCGGATTGATAATAACGTTATAGATGTCATTTATGCCGGAGTGCACTCCTGTTCCATCGTGCCCAATGTTGTTCACAAGCGATTGTGATGGATTAAGCGTTATACCTCCTTTTAAAAAGATGGAAGCATACCATCTTATGGCCCAGCTATTGTTTTTTCCTTTTTTAAACTCCTGCATTTGTTTCCAGAAATTCATTTTGTTGTCGATAGAAAACGTTGCACGCTTCTTTTTATCAAACTGTTTTAAGAGCAAGTCTATATTAGGTTCAAAATTTTTCCAGGCTCTTCCCCATGTTGCCCATCCCCAACTTGTTGCAGCCCTGTAAAAAAAAGATTGCGGCAATGTTTCCGTCTTTAAAGGATACATATAAGCACCGATATGCATTACCTTTTCTTCTTTGCGGTAACGGTTTAGGGCATCATTAAAATATGCCAGCGTATGGGGCGAGGTAACCAGATCATCTTCAAAAACAATCACCTGATCGTATTCCTCTACTAATTGGCTTACCCCTGCGATTACCGAATTGGCCAATCCGGCATTATTTTTACTTTCAATAACCTTGACAGATTTAAATCCGTCGATTTTTTTTATGATTTTCCGTACCGCAGCAACTTTTTCTTTATCCTGATCCGTTTTTGCCCCGTCAGAAAAGATGTATAAGTGGCTTTGTTCAGCCAGTTCGTTCTGCTGGAGAAATTTGATTGTCCGCTCGGTATGTTGCGGGCGGTTATATACGAAAAGTGCTATTGGAGCAAGGTTTTGCATTTTTGTTTTATAAATTACCCTATCAATAAATTGGCCAGTTGCTGTTATTCATCGTCATTTTGATCCGATAGCTACCGGATAAAGCATCGCGGACTGGAGAAAAATGATCAAACCTAGCATGAAGTAAAAAGATTTCTCGGCTTCATTTCGAAATGACGGTCTTTCTAATTTAAAATATATGCAGGTTATGATCTGATTTTTTAGTTAAAACCGTGTATGCGTTTGCAAATTGCTCCTGCTTTTTCTTTCCAAAAAGATTGCCCAACACTTTTTTAATGCGGTATTCGAGCTCTATTTTTAATTTTTTAGAAAACGTTTTTGGTGCTTTTCTATTGATAAACTCATTAAATTTAACCGTTTCAGGGGCAGTCATCGAAACTTTATCCTCCAGAATTTCCAAACCTTCACTTTGCAATAAAAATCGCAAAGAAGTTGGCGTATACATGTTGATGTGCCCATAATCCAAAAAATGCTTCATTCTTTGGTCTACACCGAAACGGTAATCTTTTGGCACTTCTACCACTACATATTTTGCAACCCTTTTTAACTCACGGAGCAAAATTCTTTCGTGTTCCACGTGTTCTAAAACATGCGCTAAGATGATTAGGTCGAAAGCATCATCCTGATAAGGAATTTTATATCCATCAAAGGTTTGTGCCTCTTTTAAACTGGCAAGCTTACGGTCTTTTATAATGTCGACACCACTTTGTGCAATTTCCAGCGCATAAAGTTCAGGTGCAAAATGCCATTCATTTAAAAAGTGTAAAATACTGCCATCGCCTGCACCAACCTCTAATACTTTTTTAGGCTTTAGCCCTTTACAAACCTCAACAATGTTTTGTGCTTTATATTTTGCACCGAGCATTCGCCAGGCCACATCGCTATTGGTATAAAAATTATCGTATGCGGTTTTTACTTCTTCGCTTAACATGGTGCTAATTGATTTAAATACCTAAACAATTGTCTTGCTTGTAGAAAACTGATGTTGCTTTTTCGTAAAAAAGCCCTGGTGAAATTCCACTAAAACTAATTTCTTTAAAACCTTGTGTTTTTAAAAGCACACGTGCAGGATTATAAACTTCGCGTTCGCTGTCATCCAAAACCAATACACCATTTGATGATAACGCATCAACGCTATATTTACAGCAATTTACGCGGTCGCGGCCATCTACGATAATAATATCGAACTTTTTACCCAGTAAAGTTGCTTTTTTAGCATATTCGCCATCTTTTTCCAAGTGACAGAAAATCATCTCGGCATTGGCCGGACTTGTATTTTTAACTTTATCAAACCAGCCTTTATCATGTTCAACCGAAGTAACCGAACCTGCTCTTTCTGCATAAAAAATGGTAGAACTGCCCGAACCGTATTCGAAAATATGCTGCGTTTTGTTGATCCGCTCCTTTATAAAATCGATAAACGAATAGGTTACCCAGGGCAAAGCTTTTCCTTTGCCATCTACAGCCTGTTTCTTATCAAAAGCGGTGAACCAGCCAATGCTGTTCAGGTAGCCTTTATGACCGTAAGATAATAATGCTTTAAGCCTGCTTGGCTTTGCAACTAGTGTGGTTAATGCTTTAAGAGTACTCAACGTTTAAATATTTTTTGAAATGCTGTGACCAAAAATAATGATTTTAACATCATTATACCTTGTTGCCTAGTTTTAGGAATAAATAAAAGATAAAATGCGGAACTTGCACAGGCTATCAGGGTAGCAATTGAAGCTCCAACCCCAGCATATAAAGGAATTAACCATAAATTGAGCAGAACATTCAATAATGCACCAAATGCTGTTCGATAAAAAGAAATTTTAGTAAACCCTTCTGCAAGTAAAAACTGAGAACTCGCACTGCCTAAGAAAACAAATATACCCGACCAAATGTGTATCGGGAGCATAGTTTCTGCTCCTTCAAAACGATTTTCGTATATAATTTTGATGATAAGTGATGAGGAAAAAGTAATTACCACAGCAACTGGTAAACTTATTGCAACCAGTAAATCGTACAGGTTTTGCAAGCGTTTCAGGTACCGCTCATGATCTGTTTTTCTGGCAAGAATCAGCGCTGGGAAAACTGAGGTAACAATTGCTACCGGAATAAAATACCAGGCTTCGCTTATTTTTGCAACTGCAGCGTAAATGCCTACGGCCTTACTTCCTTCTGTTTTTAGCATTACCTGATCTATTTTCATGTAAATAGAAACCATTACCGCAGATAAAATTAGCGGCGCAGATTGCTTAAGTAAGGATTTGGCCCTGCTTTTTTTGAAATGCCATTTAGACATATCAAAACCCTTGATGCGGTACATTAACATCAATCCGAAGGCCAAAATGAAACCATCAAAAACCAATGCCCATGCAAACCAGATTACTGGAAGATGCAAGATTACCAGAACTATTTTTACTAACGCAGATAGTATTACGCATATATTCTGAACCTGGACAACATATTTAGACTGTACTTGTGATTGAAAATAAGAATCGATTACGTTGAAAGACTTAAAGAATGCAGCAAAGGATAAAAGTATTACCACATAGGTAAGCGGCTGGCCCGGATTATCTGATAAATGATGAAAAAGCAGGTATAAACCAATAGAAATTGGGATAAGTAGCAGGTTAACACCTAACCTTAAAAACAATGAAGTTCCAAGAATCTCATCTTTTTTAGATGGATCGTTTATAATTTCGCGGATGATAAAAGTATCTAAACCCAACGCACCAATTGCGGCTGCTATCGCTGTAAATGCATCAGCGAAGCTCAGATCGCCAAAAGATACCGGACCTAAAAACCTTGCTACAACAAACCCTACCAACATGCTTAAAATCCGCCCGAACATTAACCATCCCGTATTTTTAAGGTACTTGTTAAATGCTTCTTCGTTAAAACCTTTTATGGCGGGTAATTTCATTAACGCAAAGATGTAAAAAAATGTGCGTTAAGTAAGGCGATGTAAATGCTAAATATTTAATCCCGAAAGTACATATAAAGGTTATTTGCCCTTACCCTTACTTTCCAACACTTTTGTTTCTGTTGTTTTAACTTCGGGCGTTTGCGCAGGGAGCGCATTTACCGATGGAACTGGCTTGCTGTTTAAAGGAGCACCAACTGCAAGGTCGCACCTATGGTTTGGCTGGCCATGTGGTGGGTTTAAACCTTTGGCTGTTTTAATTCCTATCGATTGTTTTACCGCAGGTTGAGTGGTAACAACCTGAGTAGGTTTACTATCAAGAGGTGCGCCGATGGCAATATCACACCGATGACCTGGCTCTCCATGTTTGGGATTTAATTTCTTCCCTGAGGTATTTGCTTGTGTTGTTGCGGGAGTATTATTTGCCTGCTGATTTAGTTTTTGCTGTGGTTGTGCAGCTGCCGCTTGATTTAGTGGTGCACCTACCGCCAAAGCACATGTATGGCCAGCTGCGCCATGCGGTGGATTAAAAATAAGGTTAGTTTTTGAACTTTGGCTTACTGGCTGAATAGTGTTGCTTTTTTGCAAACCCTGCATCCCTGTAGGTGTTGAAATAACCGTTTGAGCAGTTTCTTTTTTTTCGCTATTGCAGGCACAAAGCACAGTAATAATGAGGAGGTAAAAAGCGTTTTTCATGAGACTGAATTTGGGACTACCCAAATATGGCGAAATTAATTTACGCCTGAAAACTCTTTTCTATTCTTTCTAACTGTTTTAAATGGTGTTTTAGATGAATTTCAATAAACCTTAACCATTGTTTAGCATTTAAATAGCCTAACCTGGGGTGTTTGGTTTTACAATCGGGCTTCGCATCGGCAATTAAAGGATAATTATCTTCCAGCGCCTTTTCGAACTCTAAAATAAAATCCAGTGCTTCTGTTTTACTGATCTTTTTTACACGATCTGCCAGGCGTTTGGGCACCTTATATTTTTTTGCAGGCGGAAGAGCACCCAAAAGTAAAATCATTTTTACAATGAAGTGTGTCGGTTTGTTTTCGCCCTTGCCGTTAGCTGCATGCTCCATCGCAATTATAGATAAGAGGCTCGCATCAAAAATATGTGAGTATACTTCGCTGTAACTCCAACCGGCAATTGGGGGTGTACTTTGAAAGATACTGTCGGGATAATTAAATAATTTTGTTTTATAGGCATCGATAATTTTATGTGTCGATGCCTTTATTTTTGCCGCTGTCATTTAATAAAGATAGGATGAATTACTGCTTCTCCAAATATTTTAAGAAGTCGTCTTTATTAGATGGGAAAATGAAAACATCAGATACCGTGAAATAATTCTGAGGATCTGCAACGTTTTTATAAAGATTCCTGGCCACTTTCAATCGCTCATCATCAAAGCTGAAAGATTTTAACAAAATTCTTGCCTGAGCGCTTAATAGTGAGGAGTTTTTGCTCACTACATTAATCATTCTTAGTCTGCCATCATCAAAATTTTCCTTTCTGTACTGGTTTAAAAACGCCTGGAAAGCCTCCTCAGAGAGTAATCTGTAATTTAATTCTGGCTGTGGTGGCCTTGGCGGCACAATCCCAGTATTGTAATCTCCGGCATAACCATCAAAATCATTTAGCGCATATTGTCTGTTGCGGAAGATGGTGAGCTGTTTAAAAGTGATTAACCGCTTATTTTCAAAACTTAATACAAGCCGCTCTTGCGGAGTAACCCTAAGCCGCTGTTTTAACAATACGGTATTGCCCTGAATAATAGATAGTGTTGGTGCGGTGTTGTATACATCGTAAAAGCGGAACCTCCCATTGGCAGATCCAACGAGTTCATCGTCTAAATACACGCTGTACTTGCCTGGATTAACAATTTGTAAGAATACTTCGGCAGAATTGCCATTGTGTTGAGCGAAAGTTAGGGTAGCAAATAGCATTGCCAATCCTAAAAAGATGGTTTTTTTCATTTTAATTAAGGTTTCATTTGTGTGTGTATTAAACTAATGCTAAACAAATGCCAAAATCAAACAAAAAAGGAGTAAGGCTAAAAAAGTCTTAATAATTCTTCGAGGTGAAGAATTTCTTTATGTACATCATCAGGTTTTTCTTTGCGCATGGGATTGAAAAATATAGCCTCCATCCCAAAGTTTAAAGCACCATAAATATCAGCCTCCAAACTATCGCCAATCATAATGCTTTCTGCTTTAGAGGCCTTGGCTTTATCCAATGCGTACTCGAAAATTAGTGGATTTGGTTTGTTTACGCCTACATCTTCGGAGATAATTACATTTTCGAAATAAGGATTAAGGTTAGAAAGATTCATTTTGGTTAAGGTGGTTTCCTTAAATCCATTGGAAATTATATGCAGGGTATATTTTTGTTTCAAATAAGCCAGAACATTTTCGGCTCCTTCGAAAAGATTGGTTTTGGTAGGTGAAATACTCACATAGTCATCTTCAAACTGATGAGGTACTGCATCTGGATGAATACCCAATTGAATAAAGGTTTTGCTAAAGCGTTCCGACCTTAAAAAATCTTTCGTGATTTTGCCCAGGTGATAATCGGCCCACAACTGGTGATTATTTTCGGTATAAGTGGAGATAAAATCAGAGCAGGATTTTAGGCCAAGCGTATCCAGTTTATACGTTAGGTAAAGCTCGTTCAACGTTTCTTCGGCATTGCGGTCAAAATCCCAAATGGTGTGGTCAAGGTCGAAGAAAATATGTTTTTTCATGAAATAAGTTTTTACAAAGGTAGCCTAATGATTTTTGAATTATAAATAATCATCAACTTTCGCTTTTAACTCTTCAATAAGCATTTCATCCATGTATTGGTAATCGTCAGGAATATCAAGTATAATGATTTCCTTTTGGTAGGTTTCTTCAGCGAAACGCTGCGTAATTCTTTGCTTGTGTTTTTTCTCCATTACAAAAATCAAATCAGCCCACAAAATCAGTTTTGCATTGATTTTAATCCTGGCCGATGGTTCAGTTCCGGCAGATCGTACCTGGTGATTAGCATGGTTTTTATAAATGGTTTCGGCAGTAGCACTTCGCCATTTGTTTCTACTGCATACAAAGAGAATATTCAAGTTTTATTTACTAATGATTAATAACGCTAGGGTAAAAATATAGATTGCAGACCAATTTACACTTTCTCACCGTAAGCCAGGTCGCCAGCATCACCAAGCCCTGGAACAATGTAAGATTTGCTGGTCATTTCTTCATCAATGGCACCCAGCCAGAGTTTCGCCTTTGGCAGGTTGGCACGTACATGTGCTACCCCCTCGGTACTTGCTATTGCGGCAACGATATGAAGTTCTGCTATTTTATAGCGGTTTATAAGCTCTTTACAGCACATTACCATGCTTTGGCCGGTGGCCAACATAGGATCGGCCATAATTAAAACTTTTCCATCAAGATCAGGGGTAGAAATGTAATCCATCTGAATTACAAAATCACCGCTCTTTTTTACTTTCCTGTATGCCGAAATAAAACAGCATTCTGCTTTATCGAAAATATTAAGCAAACCTTGCTGTAAGGGCAAACCGGCCCTGAGTATGGTAGCCATAACCGGCTGTTCTGCCAAAACATTGCAAGGCGAAACACCTAGGGGTGTAGTAATATCTTTGGTTGTGTATTGAAGTGATTTACTGATTTCATAAGCGAAAAACTCACCAAGCCGCTCCAGGTTTTTACGGAAACGCATCGAATCTTTCTGGATATTCTCATCCCGGAGTTCGGCAATAAAGGTATTGGCAATAGATTTTGTTTTGCTCAGATCAAAAATCATAATCATGTTTTCGGTACCCAGGGAATTACCCTGTAATGGTTTAAATTTAAGAATTTTAAGCCAAAATATATTAAACTAAATCAATTACCTGTGTAACTCATCATTTCTGCAAAAAGTAGTTTTAACTTTTTGTATTTAGGGTGGTTAGCTAAACTCTTTAAATGCCAGCTGCTGTAAAAAGTGCCATTTACAACCTTAACCGAATCAATATACCACCGCAAAATTTTTGTAGCGTCCTGGTGTGGCAAAAACTGAAGAATGTAATCGGTTAAACAATAAGAATTAACAAGCAGGGGCGTTACTTTTTCGAGTTGCAGATCGTACCAGCTAAATGCTGTGCAGGTACCGGCCCTAAAACCAGGTACATTACTGTAACCCATCGAATAATCGGCAGTAATACCTGAGTTGAGAATATTAAGGTAACAAATGGGAAACTTTAAAACTTCCAGTTGCTGACTGCTTGAAGGAACAATATTTGGATGTATCTTTTTAAGTTTCGATAAGCCTTCTTTAATTTCTACCTTTTTTTGCACATCGCTGGCGCAAGGCCTTAATAAACCTAATGATTGGTTAGCTAAAAGCTGTGAAATGCCGCTTATCCGGAGGTATTCTATCGGTACATCTGGAAAATCGGCAAAATAGAGTGGCTTATTTTTCTTTTTGGCAAAAATGTTGTTCGTTTCTTCCAAAACCTTCTCATTATTGATACCAATACCGGTAAGCACATCAAATTTAGAGCTGAGGTAATTGTTCTCTTTTTTAAAAAGTGCACTAAAAACAAATTTAGTCCGGTTTAAAAAGCCATCGGGTATATTGGGCGGTAAACTAAAGTGTATGGTGGGCTGCTGTTGAAATTTCTTTTCGTGAAATTTAAACTCGGGATGTTTTTTCCTGATGATACTTTTAATCATCAGCGCCCACTCATCAATAATCGGCCGCTCTAAAATCCGCCATTTGTGCTGATAACTTTTTGATGGTTTAAAAGCTTCGTCTGTTACTTGCTGATGAAGATATTCTTCGTAACGGGTAACAATAAAAAACGAGGCAGCAAAAATATCAAAGGGTAAAGTAGAATCCTCAACGGGAAAAGGAACCTGGTACTCGCCAAAAGAAATGCTTTTAGGTTTTAGTTCTTCCAGTTTATTGGAGAAAAGCAACGGGGTACTTTTAAAAAAAAGTTCAGCGCCCAATGGCTGTTCGCCATAACTGATCTTAACCTGGTCGCTTTGCAGAAAATATTGGCTATTGCCGGTAAATTCTACTTCGGCCTTAAGTATATCCTTAAAAATAAAATTGAAGATATATTTTATCCTGGGCGTTAATATATTGGAGAAGATGATTAGATGCATAACCTATTTTAACAAACCGGAATTTTAAAACAAAGATTACAAGAAATATTTCTCAGCCAATATTAACAAAACAATACCGCCTAATAAAATTAACGGTAATTTAACACTGAACCGTTATCTAATACAAAAATTACAATTAAAAGTTTGCGCTGAACTTTTTATCAGGGTAAAGAATCTTGGTACTTTTGCGGTTATTCCCTTTCACAATATGCACTATACTCATCTGATCATCAAACATATCGTATAAAATAGTATCGTTCACTTCTACCGATTTTATTGCCGGAATTTTTTCAACTTCGAGGTAGATGTTTGTGGCTTCATGATCGATCTCAAACCCGATGTAATTCATTACGACGGGTTTTCCATTGGCTTTTACCTGTAAATGGGAAAGCAGGTATTTTTTTACCAGTTCATCCATCGCATTCTTCATGTTTGGATTGCTCAAATCGGTTTTCTGCTTATACATTTTAGCCAAAATGGCCTCAAAATCATCCGAAAAAATCTTACAGCTTATCTCCAGCGTTTTATCTTTAGCATTAAAGTTTACTTCGGTTGTACTTACATGAAGCGGATGTTTTATGCCAGCCTCAACAGAGAAAAAGGCACCGCACAAAAGCAGCAGAATATATTTTAATTTATGCATCAATATTTTTGTTTTCAGCAAACAAAGTTAAGAGATAAATCGGCTACTTATTAAATGTAATTAAGGTGTTATGCCCGCGTTGCTCAAGCTGTAAATGTTTAAAATTTAACCTGGCAAATATTTTAGCTAATTTTTTGTGGGAGGGATGGACATGGGTAAATTTAATATTAAAATTTTCGTTAAGCCAATAACTCATTTTCATTGCCATTTTTTTTAATCCTGATTCTTTTTCAAGTTCTTCCTTTAGGTATTTTTCATTGTTAACTATAATAAAACCATATCCGTTTTCTTTTACCAGATTGTAAATGCATTTGGCAAAACGGATGTCGTTAATACAATAATACCAGCAGATGCGGTTAAAAATTATATCGAATTTCCCATGGGCCTCTTCCAGGTAACCAAGTGAAAAGTTCAGTGCGAGGCTCTCGTTTGCAGCTTTGGTTTTGGCGATATCAAGATAGTTCCGGCTGATATCGTGCCAGGTAACTTTTGCCCCTTTTTTAGCAAAAGCAATGCTATATTGCCCTGGTCCGGCACCGAGATCGAGTATCGTTTTATTTTTAAAATCAGGTACCCGTTCTTTTATTGCCTCTATCACCTCATTATTTAATTTTTGACACTCATTTGCGGCATACTTTTCTGCAAAAGCTTTAGGAACAGGATCGAAACCTTTTTCGGGTTTTTGAAAATAATATTTAAGCCAAAGCATATCGATGATTAAAAAACCAGTATTTCAGGTACCAATATAACTTATTGTTTGTGCAACTTAAACAACAATCTAGTTTACACCTGTAAACCTTGTAATTGGTTAATAATTGCTGTAAAACATAAAATATTGGTAACAAATTTGGTATTTAGGCTTTTGTTTAATGGATATTTGGTCTTTATGGAATTAAAAATATATTTTTAATCTTTATAATCTATTTTGCCTCCAATAGTTAGCTTATTATTTCATGCCGTTACAAGATTTTATCTTTTATTTCAAACTGGGTTGGGAACATATTATAAGCGCTGATGCTTTAGATCATCAACTTTTTGTTTTAGCATTGGTGGCCATTTACAGCTACAATAATCTGAAACAGGTATTGATACTCGTTACTGCTTTTACCATCGGCCATTCGCTAACCTTACTTTTGAGTGTATTGGACATCATCAGATTCGAAAGCAAATGGGTAGAATTTTTAATTCCCTGCACCATAGTAATTACCGCGATAAGTAATTTATTCAGGAAGAATTTTTCATTAAAATCAGTCAAAATCAATTACTTTCTGGCATTGGGTTTTGGATTGATCCACGGAATGGGTTTTGCAAATTCCATCAGGATTATGCTGGCAAAAGACCAGAACATTGGGTGGGGATTATTTGGTTTTAATGTTGGCTTAGAGGCCGGACAGGTTTTTATGGTGATTATTATTTTATTGGTTACATTTTTTATTTTTAACTATACACGTATAAAACGCACCAGTTGGGTGTTATTTGTATCTGCAGCCGTATTTAGCCTGGCTTTAAAAATGGCTTTGGAAAGAATTCCTCTTTAACAACATATTATGAATAAACTGTATACATTAACCGGCCTTTTACTCTTTTCGGGTAGTTTGGCCATGGCCCAAAACATTTTGAACAATCCGGGCAGTAACCACGGAAACAAGTTTGAGCAATTGGGCACTATTTTACCTACCCCAAATGAACAACGCACAGCCAGTGGTGCACCAGGCGTTAAATATTGGCAGCAACGGGCCGATTACAACATCAAATGTGAGCTGGATGAAAAAAACCTATTGTTAACAGGGTCTGAAACCGTAACCTACACCAATAATTCGCCCGATCCGTTAACCTATATCTGGTTGCAGCTTGACGAAAACGAGCATAGCACCGATAAAAGTGCAAACTATCAGGATGCAACCAAAATGCCAGCTATCGGTACCACCAAAAATTTAGATCAACTTAGTGCAAAGGATAATAATGGTTTTGGGATTAACATTACCAAATTAACAGATGCAACAGGCAAAAACCTAAAGTATACTGTTAATAAAACCATGATGAGGGTGGATTTGCCTGTAGCTTTAAGAACCGGCCAAAAATTAATTTTTAACATTGACTGGAACTATAAAATTACCGACAGAATGAGCGTTGGAGGCCGTGGCGGATATGAATTTTTTCCAAATGATGGGAATTACCTGTTCACCATGACTCAGTGGTACCCACGTTTATGTGTATATAGCGATTTCCAGGGATGGCAGAACCATCAATTTACCGGCAGAGGAGAATTTGCGTTAACTTTTGGTGATTTTAAAGTACAAATGACTGTTCCGGCAGATCACTTGGTAGGTTCAACAGGCGAATGTATCAATTACAGCGCTGTTCTAAATCCAACACAATTGGCCAGATACAATTCTGCTAAAACCGCAGCTGCACCCGTAGAAATTCAAACGCTTGCAGAGGCCAAAGCTGCAGAAACCAAAAAATCGACCGCTAAAAAAACATGGGTTTTTAATGCCAATAATGTGCGCGATTTCGCCTGGACTTCTTCACGGAAGTTTATCTGGGATGCGATGCCTCAAAAAATTCAGGCCAACAACAACACCGTAATGTGTATGAGTTTTTATGGAAAAGAAGCCTATAGTTTATACAGCAAATTTTCTACCCGCGCAGTTGCCCACACCATTAAAACTTATTCAGATTTCACCATTCCTTACCCATATCCTGTTGCCCAAAGCATTGAGGCGGCCAACGGAATGGAATATCCGATGATCTGTTTCAACTACGGCCGTACCGATGCTGACGGAACATATAGTGAAAGCACTAAAAACGGCATGTTGGGCGTGGTAATTCACGAAGTTGGGCACAACTTTTTCCCGATGATTGTTAACAGTGATGAACGCCAGTGGACCTGGATGGATGAAGGGCTGAATTCTTTTGTAGAATACTTAACAGAGGAACTTTGGGACAATAAATTTCCGAGCAAAAAAGGGCCGGCATATACCATTGTTGATTACATGAAACTGCCTAAGGATGAATTGGAGCCGATTATGAGCAATTCTGAAAATATTGCACGTTTTGGTCCGAATGCCTATTCAAAACCTGCAACGGGTTTAAACATCCTACGCGAAACAATTATGGGCCGAGACCTTTTCGATTATGCCTTTAAAGAATATTCAAGAAGATGGGCATTTAAACACCCTGAACCTGCCGACCTTTTCCGTACGATGGAAGATGCCAGTGGAGAAGATTTAGATTGGTTTTGGAGAGGTTGGTTTTATGGAACCGATCCATGTGACATTTCTTTGGATAGCGTAAAATTTGCAAAGGCAGATTTCCCTAAAGAAGTACCTGCGGCAAGATCAAGAATGGTAAAAATAGATAAGCCTGCAGTGAATGCTTTTGAGGATATTTCGAAAATCAGAAACCGTGAAGATAAAAAAATCAACTTCTATACCGATAAAAATACCGCAGCCCAAGATTTTTATTACAAGTATGATAGAGGCCTGGTTACTGTTGATACTACAATTTCATCAAAGATGGATATAACTCCACCTGTAGAAGTTGTTGCAGATGCAGATCAAAGTAAATACAACAATAAATTCTTGTATGAGTTAAGTTTTAGCAACAAAGGTGGCTTGGTTATGCCGGTTATTGTAGAATTTACTTATAAAGATGGAACAAAAGAAATAGACCGTATACCGGCACAGATTTGGAGACATAATGAATTGAAAACTTCTAAATTTTATGTAAAAGACAAAGAAGTGGCTTCTATATTAGTTGATCCATTACGCGAAACCGCTGATATTGATACCACAAACAATAGTTGGGGAGGTAAAGCCAAAGAAAGCAAGTTTAAAGTTTATAAAGCAAAAACCGGTGGGGCAGTAAGAGGCCAATCTGTTGGCAAAAACCCAATGCAGGCGGCTACGGGTAAATAAAAGATTCCCGCGCTTATTCTAAGCGATGATAATTTAGACCGTAGCGGAGAATTTAATTATTGCCAGTTACCAGCGAAGTATTAAGATTGCAACTAATCCCCGTTGAAAAAAATCAACGGGGATTTTATTTTCCAACTTTCCTGACTTTCGCCTGTTTTACTCTTTACAGCCTAAACCGTATATTTGATATACTCATGAAATTTAAAATCACTTCAGAATATCAGCCCACCGGAGACCAGCCCAGCGCAATAAAACAATTGGTTGATGGTGTAAATGCAAACGAACATTATCAAACGTTATTGGGGGTTACAGGATCGGGAAAAACATTTACTGTGGCCAACGTGATTGAACAGACGCAAAAGCCTACTTTGATTTTAAGTCACAATAAAACCCTAGCGGCGCAGCTCTACGGCGAGTTTAAAAATTTCTTTCCCGAAAACTCTGTTAATTATTTTGTTTCCTATTACGATTACTATCAGCCCGAAGCCTTTATCGCCTCTAGCAATACCTATATTGAAAAAGACCTCAGTATAAACGAAGAGATTGAAAAGCTTCGGTTACGCACTACATCTTCGCTAATGAGCGGAAGGCGCGATATTATTGTCGTATCTTCTATTTCCTGCATTTATGGTATGGGTAATCCCGAAGATTTCTCCAGAATGGTTTTCCGTTTTGGCGTAGGCTTACGGATTTCACGAAATGCTTTTTTACATAGTTTAGTAGAAATTCTATATTCACGTACCACAACCGAGTTCAAACGCGGAACTTTTAGGGTTAAGGGTGATACTGTAGATATTTTTCCTGCCTATCTTGATCATGCCTACCGCATTTCCTTTTTCGGGGATGATATTGAAGAACTTTCAGCAATTGATCCAGTTTCGGGCAAAACGTTGGAAAAACTTGAAGATATGGCCATTTATCCTGCAAATCTTTTTGTTACGCCAAAAGATAGGTTCAACTCTTCCATCTGGGGAATTCAGGAAGAACTGGAAATCCGTAAAAACCAGCTCATTGCCGACCGACATTTGCTGGAAGCGAAAAGATTGGAAGAAAGGACGAATTTCGATATCGAGATGATGAAAGAACTGGGTTATTGTTCGGGTATCGAAAATTATTCGCGTTTTTTTGATGGAAGACAGCCTGGTATGCGTCCTTTTTGTTTGCTGGATTATTTCCCGGAAGATTATTTAATGGTAATTGACGAAAGCCACGTTACCGTTCCACAGATCAGGGCGATGTACGGTGGGGATAGATCGCGTAAATTATCATTGGTTGAATACGGTTTCCGTTTACCAGCAGCACTTGATAACCGGCCTTTAAACTTTAACGAATTTGAAGCTCTTGCTCCGCAAACCATTTATGTGAGTGCAACGCCTGCGGAATACGAACTGGAAAAATCGGAAGGTGTAGTGGTAGAGCAGGTAATCAGACCTACAGGGTTACTTGATCCTGTGATTGAAATCAGACCGGCAATAAATCAGGTTGATGATTTACTGGATGAAATTGACCTAACCATAAAGGATGGCGGACGTATTCTGGTAACTACTTTGACTAAACGGATGGCCGAGGAGTTAACCAAATATCTAGACCGTTTAAATATTAAAACCAGGTATATCCACTCCGAAATTAAAACCCTTGAACGTGTGGAAATCCTGCGTGGTTTACGCCTTGGAGAATTTGATGTTTTAGTGGGAATTAACCTTTTACGTGAAGGTTTAGATTTACCGGAAGTAACTTTGGTTGCTATTTTAGATGCCGATAAAGAGGGCTTCCTGCGCTCGGAGAAATCTTTAATACAGACTATTGGCCGTGCTGCCCGTAATGACAGGGGGCGTGTGATTATGTATGCTGACGGAATTACCGAAAGTATGGAAAAAACCATTTCAGAAACGAACAGACGTAGAGATATACAGATTGCATATAACCTTGAGCACGGAATTACCCCAAAAACCGTTGGAAAATCAAGGGAAGCCATTTTAGAGCAGACCTCTGTACTTGATTTCTCTCAAAAAGCAAGCGATAACAAAGCAAGAGCTTATGTAGAAAATGCCGAAATCAGCATTGCTGCAGATCCAATAGTGCAATATATGGGAAAAGCAGAAATGCAACGCGCTATCGATACCACCCGTAAGGATATGCAGAAAGCAGCAAAAGATATGGACTTTTTACAAGCCGCAAAACTGCGTGATGAAATGTTTGCCTTGGAGAAAATGTTTAACGAAAAGTTTGGCAAGTAACGATTTGGTTTTATAGCATGATTTTTAGATAATTTAGCCTACAATTGCTTTCAATAAGTTATCTAAAAATCATTCAATGAAATCTTTTAAACTATCAGCACTGATCGTACTCGGTGCTATGGGTCTGAAAAGTCAGGCCCAAAATGTTCCGGCAATCTCCCTGCCGCTCGGTGGTAATGCCTACAGCTCCTTACACCAGGATGCTGAGAGAAGTTTATCCAATCAGGGAATCGTAAACTGGAGCAATCCGAACGAATACTTTACGGCTTATTTCAGGGTTGGAAAGCCAGGTACATTGGTCATTTCGCTTAGCGAAAAGCCAGTTATTGAAGGGCGGGGAACTTTGGAATTCTCCATTAACAATCAACCCAAAAAAGTAAATTTCGATGAATCGAGATCTTTCGATGGTAAAATTGGGGAATGGACGATTAAAGATACCGGATATGTTGCCATTGCCATTAAAGGGATAAATAAAAGTGGTGCAAAATTTCCTTCCATCCCAAGTTTAATTCTCAGCGGAACGGCAACAGAAGGCAAAACTGCTTATGTCAAAAATAATGAAGGAAATTTCTTCCACTGGGGCAGACGCGGTCCATCTGTTCACCTAAACTATTTACAGCCTGAAAATGTAAATGCAGAATGGTATTACAACGAGGTGACTGTACCAAAAGGAGAAGATATTCTTGGTTCATACTTTATGGCCTGTGGTTTTGGGGAAGGATATTTTGGTATGCAGGTAAACAGCCCGACAGAAAGGCACATCTTGTTTTCAGTATGGAGTCCTTTTAATACCGATGATCCGAAAAGCATTCCAGAATCGCACAAAATTAAAATGCTTAAAAAAGGAGAAAGTGTACATACAGGTGAATTTGGAAATGAAGGTGCTGGCGGTCAGAGTTACTTAAACTACATGTGGAAAACAGGAAATACCTATAAATTTTTGCTACATGGTGTGCCCGGAAACGATAGCATCACTACATATACTGCTTATTTCTTCGCTCCAGAAATGAATAAATGGAAGTTAATTGCCAGTTTTACCAGGCCACAGACTAAAACTTATCTAAAACGATTCCATTCCTTTTTAGAAAATTTCTCGCCCGTTCAGGGAGATTTATCCAGAAAAGTTTTATTCAACAATCAATGGATCTGCGACGATAGAGGCAAGTGGACTGAATTAAATTCTGCACGTTTTACAACTGATAATACTGGCGCAAAAGGATATAGAATGGATTACCAGGGAGGAATAGACCAAGGTTCATTTTACTTAAAAAATGGAGGATTCTTTAATAATTATACCTCCCCAAGAAAAATTTTCAATAGAAACGCTACAGGTAAAAAACCTGAAATAGAATTCAGCAAATTACCTTAACATTCGAAATATTTATGGATTTTTGCGGCTTTAATTATTTATTTAACATAAATGGACGGGCAAAATAGAAAAGACATTTATCCGGGTTTAGAAGTCGGAATTATATTGAAGAAAGATCAGCGATCTGGAAATGTTACTTATGGCGTTGTAAAAGATCTGCTTACATCATCGGCATTTCATTCGAGAGGAATAAAGGTAAGACTCGAAGATGGACAGGTGGGCCGCGTTACTGAAATTATTGAGGATTAGCAGATATTAAAACTTTTACAAGCCAATTTGCGTATTATATTGTAATGGAAATGCAATTAAAGGCGAAAAAAGTAACAAAATAAATTTCCTGACGTCTATATTTGTAACAACAGTAATTTAAAGAATGGCATTAGTAAAATTCATATTCATAACGATATTGGTACTCTGGCTAATCAGAATGTTGATTAGGCTGATTCTTCCAATGCTGTTTAATAACCTGGCGGGCAAAATGCAGAGTCAGGCTACCGGGCAGCAGCAACAAAGGCGATCGAAACCTGAAGGTTCTATTTCTATAGATTATATGCCTCCAAAACCCGATCAAAGTAAAACAGATAAACTCGGCGACTTCGTAGATTACGAGGAAGTAAAATAAAAAGAACCCTGAACTTGCTTCAGGGTTCTTTTGTTTAAAGTAAACAACACTCACTCTGTCCTCACAAATTGCTCAATCTCTAATAACTTCATAATAGTTTTCAAATAATTGTTAAAAATTAATCTCAATAATTTATTACGATAAGTCCATTTACCCTAATTTTATTACAACTTGCAAGAAAATTTACCCTAATTCTGTGACAAGAAATGAGATATTTTACCCTAATTTTGTGACGGAATATAACATTGCACCTTAAAGTTTGTTCATGTCAAATTGGATAATATTTACAGACTTCTAAAAGATGATTTGCCAAAATAATCGTAAATTATTAGCGATAAGTGGCCGCCAAGCGCATTCGAGTATGTAGAAAGAAACCGATCAAAGTTAAACGAGAAATTTCTGAGAACAATTCACTAGCATCGTAAATCAATAGTAACTCTAGTCTTTTGCTGTGCATTTTAATTTAATATTTAACTCTGAATAAAGTTTAAACCTTTTCTGAAGTATTTATTGTAATGCCCTGACCTGAAAATTTTGCCTACTATTTCGGATCATGTAAAAACGACCATTCAATCATTTAAAGGATCAATGTTAGGCCTTCTTGTTGAAAAGATTATATCTTAATCAGTAACTGCGGTATATCTATTTAAAATTATCTGAAGTAAAAATGAAGGCATGTTAATACGATTCTGAGGATGGGGAAGAATCATCTGAAGAGCTTAACAAATGATCATGCAAAGATAACAACTGGCGCTCTAAATATACTGTCAAGTAATTAAGTGTATTTTATATGTAATCTAGTGTTGGTCCCGACGAAACCAGAACAAGTTTTACTTCAATAACTCTATGACTATCAAATACTTGTAAAAAGAAAATCCGACTCACTACTTTAAAAATGACCGTTTTTTAGCTCAAATGTTACCCCTCAAATCTATGAAATGAATTGAAATAATGCAAATAGATTTATAATTCAATTATCTTAAATGAGTAATTTAAAGCAGGAAGACTACTCTTAAAAGGAACAAAAGGCAAAGCAACTTTAGACGGGTTCTAGCCATATTAACTACCCCCCAGCAGGACGAAAGTTTACAGGAAGCATATCTACAATTCGGGATGAAATATGGCCTACATAGCTCCCCACTGATTTTATTGAAGAAAAATTTGCTAAGAAATTTTATAAAGTTTTATTCTTGGAAAAACAATATGATTTAAAAAAACATCATCTTGTTTTTACGAGCTGAAAGAGTTCTTTATTTATATTGGGCCAAGTTCTCAATAAACAAAACGAAACTTTCTCGATAAATGTAAACTGGCCTTTAGTCGACAATTCTAAATGCTTTAACTTACAGCTAAAGATTATTAAACTCTACGGAATACTTCCATATTTTAGAAATACCTTCTGTTGTTTCTTTGGCGTATCTCTCGCAGATCGGAAAAAGAATACTGCATGGCTGATTTAAACACTCGCTAATAAAATACAAAGCAATGCCTAAAGTCTGCGCTTTGGTGGACAGCGGACATAAGTAAAGATTTGTGATAACATCTTTTTTGTTTTGTTTCCTAACGAACTGGCTAATGATGTTTGCTGTTACAAATGGGTCGTTAGCCGGTGCAAAAATGGTATTGTCATCGTCAATAAAAACTTCCTCTCCTTTTGAAACCGTTTCCTCTGCTGCCTTATATGCTTTTAAAATGTTTTCCTGATACATATCTGGTTGCAGTGAGGGAAATCCGAAAAGTTGAATTTTTCTTGTACTATCTTTATTTTTAGATACATCTGTTATACGAAGATGATCATATCCAGCTCCAATAATCAAAAAGTCATTATGAGCATTGGTTGAATGAACTCCCTGACAGCCATCAATTTGTCTTACATGCGTGTAGTCAAATGAAAAATCCGTATTTTCTTTCTTTTTGTACTTGATTGGATCTGTATATATAAAATCTATCTGACCAACATTTTTAGAATGTAGATACCGAATTAAAAATATCAAGTGTGGCCTAATGAAGCCTGTTATATCTATGCAAATTTTCCCAATAGTATCTAGATTGATTGCCGACTCTTCAAAATAAGTTCTGATCAATACACTCTCTCTTAGATTATTTTCGAAGTTAAAAACCCTTTCACTAGCTGAATCCGACTTCGGTTCTTCACTTGCTTTATAGCCATATTCTGGAAAAAGTATCCAGTGCTTTTCGGTTGCGTTTATCTTTTTAAATACTTCCTTGACCCTTAAACTATCGTTATAAGCAGAAATAAACAGGTCGTACGATTTGTCCTCTTCAAGCTCTTTTGTAGAGCTATATTTCTTTTTGTAGAATATTGAATAGTCAATTGTATTTGAGAGCATAAGATTTATATTTCAAAAAGTGTCGGGTTGTTTGATATCCTGAATGGCGCGTTGTAGTTTACCAATCTTGAATTTTTGATTCTGTTATATTCTTGATCAGAGGTCGTCCCAAAAATAGCCTTTACCTCATCCGTTGTTAAGTGAAGTATTCCTCGTCTGTAAATCGGAAGCTCCCATTGAGGAGCAAGCAAACCATTTATTTGGTATCCGATACGCTGGACTGCGGAATTCTTTTCTCTGGCGGTGCTAATTCTGATAAGATATGAATAATGTTCTAGGTATTGTAGCGTTTTGTTAATGTTGTCATCTATATCGATTAATTTAATACTAAAAGACGAAAGCGAACACTCTGGTGGAATATCAGAGAATCTTATTTCTTGGAGGTATTGTCCAATTCTTTTGATACTGGTAGACATTAATTTACCATCTTCACCAGATGCTCTTGCATCTTCCAAGAACCAACTACTTGCATCAATGATCCCCTTACTTTGGGCATTTTCACTTATTCTTTCATTTCCGAATGGATGTTCTCCATTATAGATGGACCATCTGTAGATATGCTTAAGCATAATTAATAAATGCCGTGGTATACCAGAGGACATTTTGATGATTTTTTCTATACCACAATAAGAAAGGGCCTCTCTTGACTCCCTATGGAGCTGATCTATCAAGTCATTCCTGAACTTTTCTAAGACTTTTGAATGCGGTAAAGATTTATCCTGCTCTTTTGTAAATGCCTCACAATCTTTTGCTATCTCATTCGCAGCAAACTCCAAATCTTTGCCTGTTTTCCAACTCCGATAAAACAGAAACACATTTGTGCGCTCTAAAAGGGGATTCACATCATAAGATAATTTCCTAATAATCTTGATGACAGTTTCCCCAGGTATCTTTCTGGCTAAAAGATTTCTCTCTAAATTAAAAAGATACGATTTTCCTAAACTTAATTCTTTCGTTTTTAGTTTGTAGAAAAAACTTCCTAAGTTAAATTCTTCAAAGAACGAACTGAGGCTATTACTAGCCTTATCGTCTTCTCCAACAGATATTCCAGATTGTTTTAAACGGGATATACAAATTTCCCTAGCAAATTTATCATATCCTTGGCCTGATCGAAGAAGGTTGTCAATAATATATTGTTCATACTCGGAGCCAACCTTTAATTCTTCGTTTCCGCTATTTGTATTGAATGTTTTTACTCCATACCATCTGGCACCTACCCGAAAAGAAACAGGGGATTCCCTTTCTCTTATTAATGTGTTTACATATTGTTGTTGATATTCCATCAAATTCTCATATTCATCAATTAAAAAGATGAATTGAACTCCTTCAAAATATGGGATTATTTTTTCAAGAACTCTCGGAAAGCCAAAGATAAGTCTTCCTGGAGACGTCATAATTCTAATATCTGAAATCTTTTTCCCGGTAATTACAGAATTATTGACTTCATAATCCACTTCTTTTTGAAGTTTTTGAAGGTAAGTACTAAACTGGTGTAATGTTTCAAAGCCATCTATTACATCAGCATCAAATAATTTATAGAGGGCGTCACATATATTTTTCTCATAGGGTTTGGAATGATCTGGGTAAGTTTCGAAAATTTCACTGATAATGTTTGTTAAAAGTTGGGTAAACCATAATTCGAGATAATATGCAAAAATGTTTTTCCAAGCTTCTGCCTTTTCACCATTGCCATAAAATTTGCTAGAATTAAGACCTCCACAGCGAAGAAAGATTCCGATATACTTATCTTTCTTAATTTCATCGATGAATTTCTTCCCGTAGCGTATTTTTTGTAGGTTATACGAGAAATAGCGCATAATATGAGTTTTCCCACTGCCTTTTCCTCCTAAGATGATCATTGGCATTGGAGAAGAAGGTTTAAGAATACCTACGAAACCATTGCCTTCAGGAAGATCGACCCAGTATCTATTGATTTCTTCATCAGAATAATCAACAGCCTTAGTAATATTGAAAGGATTAACAGTATTAATTTTATTACCCATAATCAGTAAACTTTATTATATCTCTTAAATATTGGAACCCACAATTCCTCTTCCTCATCATACCAAATAATAGGCAATGTATTATTTGGGGTATTATGGTAAAAACCTATCAATAATTGACAATCACCAAAACCTAATGTTGTATTTTTTACAATTTTCTCTAAAGCCTCCCCTTCATATCCATCTTTTGTCCACAATGACCTAACTAAAGGTTCGCAATATTCCATGCAAAACTTTTTCATGAACTCTTGATCGATGTGATCTGGACAGTTTTGGAAATATCTACTATTAGGATCAAAACATTTGAAAGAATTGTCGAGTTCTACAACAGCTTCGATATAGTCGAATTTGCTCTTTTTAATGACTTTTTCCTTACCCGTCTTTGTGGCAAACAGCATTAAGCACGAAACTTTGATAGTCGGATCTATCTTTTTTATTTTTTCGACTATATCCACTGAATAACGAATGGCTTGGCTTCCAGAACCACAAAAATCGTCGAAAAGCACATAATGCTTAATACTTTCTTCTTTCAACCTCAGTTCGCCGTTCTCTTCATTAATAAATATACCTTGGTTATCAGGGAACAATGTGTTTGAAAGATTATTTTCCTGTCTAAACCAATATAGAAGATGTGCACCACTTTCAGAAGCGTTCCCTAATCCGATAAAACGAGTGTTTTTTTGGCTTTCGAAAAACTGTTCATTAATTAATGTCAAGTCTGTTGTATTCCCATTCTCTTGACGAATTTTTTCCACCGCAGGATATTTGTATAAATCCCTGTATAGGCTGATTAAGAGCTGCCTAATTTGCAATGTCCCAAAATACATAAAGTTGGAGAGAAGAAATAATGCATGGGATTTTTCTTGCTCTGTGCTAAAGTTATTTAACCACTTCTCAATTTTCGGCTTCTTTATTTTGGACTCCCAAGTTGTCTCATTCAATATTTTAATCTTCTTGTGAAGCTCTTCTTCATATAAATGCGGCATACTCATATTACTTTTTGAATACCAGCACCCACTCACGAGTTATCACACTGGCTGTTTTATTTCGTTTAGTCATAAGACCATATGACTTTATATCATCAATTAATTCAAGCTGAAGTTTCATCCCTAAGTTTAACATGATTTTTGTGAGATATTCCTGCGTCCTGAATTCCATTCCGCAAACCTTATTGTTAGCTACAATCAGAATAAAATAACCATCCTGTTTCAAGGCTTTAACTGACTCTTCAAACGCACTTCGCATTTCTCTTAAATAATTGCCAGCTATATGAGCACGTAAAGGATTTATTTTAAATATTTCTTCTAACAATACATCAGCTTCAGCAACATTTGTTTTCTTTAGAATACAGTAGTCTTTTCGCTGATAGTTTTCTCTTCCGATATTATAAGAATCAAACTCTTTTAAGGAATCTACTGTTTTAAGGAAATTCAGCCACCCTAAGCTCAGGCTTGACGATCGTATGTATTTCTGTGCTCCAGCGTAAGGTGGTGAGGAAATTATCAAGCTTACACTCTCTTTTTTTATACCCTGTATTTGAGCATTACCATCTATGATTTTTCTTGCATCATCTGATATAATTTTAGCGCTTACTCCACGGCTAAATAGCTTGGAAAGATTAATAAACCGATTAATATTACTGCGAACCGTTTCTTCAAATTTTTCAAATACGTCAATATATTCTAAGCCAGCAAGTTTTTTGCTTGTTTCAGTAAAAAGGGGGTGTGTTTCCGGATACCTAGCAGGATTTAATCGAACGGGCACTGAAACCCTCTGATCGGCAAGACTAAGCTTTTTTACACAATTTGAAAAACATACCAAAAAGAACTCCTTGATTTTATCATCATGTATGTTTTGGATGATATGGGATATTTTAGCCATTTGGTTTTGGATTCTTGGAAAGAACCAATAATTAATATTTGAAATCTTAGGCACTATAACGTCCCCGGTTTTTGAAAAATCCTTCCGTAAATTCTCTAAATGTAGTTTTAAAGTTTCTGTATTATAATTTGTAACCTTTACAGACGAAATTAACCTCGCCAACGGATTTGCATCAGCTCCAACGGCATTTCTACCAGCTAATACACTTTCGAGCATTACTGTACCAGAACCGCTAAAAGGATCTAATATTAAATCTCCTTCTCTCGAGAATATATTATTATTCAAAAAGAAATGCGGAATATGCATCAAAAGTTTGGCAGGATATGTATGTATGAGGTGAGTAGCCCTGTCCGTTTTATAAAGTTCAGGCACAAGTTTTCTAAAAGACACCTCAATTGGCTCCGCTTTTTCTTTATATTTTTTTAGAAATCCTAAAACTTCTTTATCAAAACATTTCCTAACATCAATACCTTCAGCAATTTCTATCATAGAAGATTTTGAAGTTCTGCAGGAGAATAATTGATCGATTTTAGAACTTTTTGATCACTATCTCTATACACTAAATATAAACCTTCTCTAATCATATAACTGGCAGCGGTACGTTCTTTTTCCTTATAGTATGCCACTGTTTTTATAGCTTCAACTTCAGTTTTACAAGCTTTGCTCATATTGGAGCGATGAACTTCGTCGAAGAGATCTTTAAACCTATTTCCCAATCCAAATTCATGAATCGCACCTGCTAACACATATTGAATATCGCATAACGCATCTGCTATTTCCTTAATATTTTTATCTGATATTGCTTGTTGCAGTTCCTTTAGTTCCTCATTAAGAAGCGAAACTCGTAATGCACACCTCTGATCAGAAGGAATTGTTGGCGTCTGTAATATGGGGTGTTGGAAAGTTGTATGAAATTCCGCAACCTGAGTTAATGCACTTGATTCTTTCATTATTGAGCTTATTTAGTGGTTCTAAAAATACGTTTTATTTATGCCTAGGCAAAATATTTTTATCATGAGCTTATTTGAATTTTAGCCATGATAGATTTTAATTCAGTAATGCTTCTTGACTAATCGTCCAAATTAAATAGATTCAAACGAAAGATGCTTTTGAATTTTAGCCCTTCTTTGTCTTAGTGGATAGTCCAAAACGATTGAACATATACATGTCTATCAATTTAGGCTTTGACGATACCGATAGAATAGAAATAAAGGTCACTCCTTTTTTTATGCTCCATATATTCCCTGTTGAAACTATTAACCCAAACAAAGCTGACCACAACTGAGACTAACAATACTTAACGATTGGCCATCATCGGCTTACAGCTTATTTTTAAAAGGTTTATATTTTTTTTGCTAGAAAAAATCGCATAGAGAATTAATTTATCTTATAATAATGGATTGAATGAATTTTTTAAAGACAGAGCTTATTGATTCAAAGAAAATGATATATTTGGATATCTAATAATCTCTCATGTATATTTCTAAAATTTCTCTAGTTAATTACCGGAACTTTAAGAATGCAGCCTTTTATTTCAACAAGGGTATCAATACCATTATCGGTGAAAACGGTTCAGGTAAAACCAATCTTTTCCGCGCAATCCGTTTGATGCTGGATGATGATCTACTAAAATTTGCCTATAAATTTACAGAAGCAGATTTTAATAGAACACTTGATAAAAAATGGAAAGGACACTGGATTATCATCAGCTTGGAATTTAGTGAGATTTCTGCGGATGAATCTATTCAGGCAATGTTTATCCATGGGCTTGGGAATGGTGAAGAGGAAACTGTGGACAAAGCCACCTACAATCTATTTTTTAGACCAAAATCAGATATCCGTTATCGACTCTCGGAGTTAGCGGAAAACGATACAGAAGGACTTGCAGCAATCGTTGATCAGCTCACTATTGCCAATTATGAGAGTTTCTTCACCGGCAAGAGCAGTGTTGATTTTAATGACCCAGAAGTTTACAAAGAACTTGTTGGAGATTTTGACGCTGTTAAGTTTAATCTAAATCCCGATACTTCCTTGTTTGGAGCACGGATTCCCCATCAACTTTCTATCTCTAAGGACATTAGCTTTACTTTTATCAAAGCACTGAGAGATGTGGTGTCAGATTTTAATAATAATAGGACAAATCCGTTGATGAGCCTGCTGAAAATCAAAAGCGAGCTAATTAATGATGCGGATTATGCTCCCATAGCCCATCAGGTCAAAGATCTAAATGCCGCAATTGAACAGTTACCCGACGTTCAGGATGTTCGCGAAAATATCAAAGAAACGATCAAGGATACGGTAGGTGAAACCTATTCGCCATCTTCACTTTCCATTAAGTCCAGTGTGCCCGATGATGCGGAAAAGCTCCTTCAGTCCCTTAAACTTTTCATAGGAGAACCGGATGAGACTTATGAAGGCAGCATCCATGAGCTCAGTTTGGGAGGTGCAAACCTGATTTTTTTAACACTCAAACTTTTGGAATTCAAATACCAGCGGTCAGCCGACAACTTTGCGAATTTTCTCTTGATTGAAGAACCTGAAGCACATATACACACCCATATTCAAAAAACCTTATTTGATAATCTTAATTACGAAGATACCCAGATTATATATTCCACTCATTCGACCTTTATCTCCGAATCTAGCAATATTTCCAACATCAACATTCTGAGCAAAAAGGTAAACTATGCAGAGAGTTTTCAACCCGCCAACAACCTACCTGAGTCCAAAGTCCACAAGCTTCAGCGTTACTTAGACGCGGTAAGAAGCAATCTATTGTTTGCAAAAGGGGTTATGCTGATTGAAGGAGACGCCGAAGCCATTTTAATTCCGTTGATGGTCAAGAAAGTATTTGGTATAAGCCTGGATGAACTGGGCATCAGTTTAATCAATATCGGTAGTACCGGTTTTGAAAATATTGCCCAAATCTTCCATGAAGACAGGGTACAACGAAAATGCAGCATCGTCACAGACCTTGATCAAGCTATTGCCGATACGACAGAAATAGACACTGATACAGAAGCAGTGAAAACTTATAAAAAGAAATTGGCGGCTTCAGAGAAATCAGGCAAAGAAAGGCAAGAAGCGCTCGATTTGTATATCACAGGCAACATTTATCTTAAGGCCTGCTACGCTGACTACACCTTCGAAGTTGACTTCATGAATCAGGAAAACAAAATTGAGATTCTCAATACAATTCCTGAAGTCTACAAGGAGGAAGATACAATAGAACTGGCCGCAACTGACATTGGAGATGAAGATATTGCCATTTCAGGAAAAAGGGTTCTGGCTATGGCAAAATATGCAAAGAAAGGTTGGTATGCACTTATTCTTGGAAAACACATCACCTTCAAAACTAATATACCACCATATATTTTGGATGCGATTGTGTTTTCGAAGACCACGCTCAGCAGACGGACGATATTGTCGCTTTTGGATTACCGGCTTTCCCAGTACCGAAAAGATGCAGTTCATCCAGAATTTTTGGCACTCGAGCTAGAAATGGAAAAATATGGTAAAGGCGATATAGCACTTCAAGCGCTCATCGCTTCTATACATAAAGCGCTTCCAAATGATCAGATTAAGGATTTTTTAGAAAGGCTATAGATGTTTGTCTGGGATAGAGATGAATTAAATGGTGAGCAGGAAGCCGCTATACTGGCACCGGGAAATGTCCTGCTCATTGCTTGCCCAGGGAGTGGTAAAACTAGGGCATTGACTTATAAGATTGCCCTTGAACTCTCCAAGCTCAAGTCGAAAAAAAAATTTATCATTGCCATAACGTATACCAATAATGCTGCTGAAGAAATAAAAACCCGAATAGAACATTTGGGCGAAGATACTTCCCAGCTCTGGATTGGCACCATTCATTCCTTTTGTACCGAATGGATATTAAGACCTTATGGATTGTATGATGACGCACTAAAATATGGTTTTAAGGTTCTGAATTCGCATGAGAGCGAGGCGCTGTTGGATACCTTCTGTGCTCCGTATAAGGTCTTTAAAGTATCTTATTATGACTGCAGTTATATTTTCACAAAAACGGGTTATGCACTGGGTAACTGTGCCGCAGTTAAGCGCCCGTATGTTGAGGATGTATTGAAGAATTACTGGGCATACCTTAAAGCGAACAGGTTCATTGATTTTGAGTTGATACTAAAACATACATACGAGCTAATCCAGACGCGTCCTGTCATCGCTAAAACGCTTTCGAAATTATTTTCTTACATCCTTTTGGATGAATTTCAGGATACAAAGGAACTGCAGTATGAAGTGTTGGCAAGTATCATTGCCAGTAATCCAAAGGAAATCGGCAGTTTTATCGTTGGTGATCCCAATCAATCCATATTTACAGGACTTGGTGGTTACGCGATAGCGCTAGAAGATCTGCAAAATATGACCAAAAGTAAATTTGAGCCTTTTGAGCTATCCAATAACTTCCGATCCTCTGAAAGGCTTATCAAGTATTTCCAACATTATAAAACATTTCCCAATACTATTCTCGCCGCAGGAAAGAACAAAGATTACACGAGCATAATCAGCCTCAATCAGGAGGTAATGAAATCAGTCCTCGAAGATGAAATTGTAAGATTGCTGGCATTTAACATCACCGAGAAAGGAATTTCTCCAAACGAGATTTGTATCGTTGGCCCTCAATGGGTGCATCTCTCAGCGCTGACTAGAAACCTCATGGTTAAAATGCCCGACTATAATTTCAATGGCCCCGGAATGGCTCCCTTTGCTAGGGATATTGACAACTTCTTTTATAAAATCTGTAGAATCGTACTAACAGAACCATCACCCGCCATGTATATTACCAGAATGCGGTGGTCGAGGGAAATATTGAAAGATTTGCATGAAATAGGAAGCGATATTTCTGGTACCTCCGCTAAAGCTTTTCTGAGGCATTCAAACCTACTCAGGATCGATGAAACGGACGGACTGGCTTACCTTAAAATTGCCTTTTCCGAACTGTTGGCTTCGCTTGGTGTGGATAAGAGTATGTATAAAGCACTCACCGAGGACTACAACTCATTTTTTGCAAGCTCCGAGCAGCGGATCAAAAAGCTGGCCGAGCAGGGCGATCTGGGCGTTAGTACAATTGTCAATTTCAGAAAAGTATTTAAACAACGGGATGGTATCACCATATCCACTATGCATGGTGTAAAAGGACTAGAATTTGATGTAGTCATTGCTTTCGGCCTACTTGAGGATTGGGTTCCTCATTTCAGTGATGTGGATGGTGAAAACAGCGCTAAGAAGTTACTCTATGTAATTGCCTCTAGAGCTAGGCTGAATTTGCATATGATATCCGAACGAAGAGAGAAACGTTTTTCGAGGCCGCCTAGGAATATGTTCAGCACCAATCAGCTTTCCGGCTATGTTTTTGGTTATGATAACTGTTAGCTTAAAAAAATGACGATTGAATATTTAATCATCACTTAATAAACCAAAAGAACATACTAAAAGACAAAAAAACATTAATTTAAATGTTATGGTACAAATTAACTTTCAGCTAAATCTATCCAATGACGAAGAACTGCTCCTCTCAAAAATTTTAAAATGTACTCAGATACAATTGCCCGATAACCTGTCCCGGATAGGTAATGCTGCACTGAATGAGTATGTGAAAATGTTTACCGGTGACAAAGTTTTTACCCGAGGAAAAGATATGCTTGAATATAGACTCATCAATCTAATACAGAGTTATTATCAGGGAAGGATACCGGCTGAGGATGAAATCAGCGGAATTTTTCAGACATCGCAAGTTGAAAGTAGGACCATGCTAAAAGCTATTTCCTCCAAATACCAATATATTTTAGAAGCAGTGATAAAAGAAAGTCTGAAAAATAAACTGGATATAGACGCTAGAAAAAATGGTAACAGTGATTTTAGGATTTCCATTGATGGTAGCTTTTTTAGGGACGGATACAATAAAATACTCGCACGGGTGGCAACCCATGCTCCTCTGGTCAAAGACAATACGACCACATCTGTCTATATAATTAAAAACGGGGAATATGCTTATTTGTGTAACCAACTTGGCATTCAGGAAACTGTTAATGCTTATGTCTGATATTCTTTCATCGGTTAGCATCTTGGTTGGGATCCTAACGGCCCTGTTGGCCTTGTTTTACAGCGAAATCCAAAACTTTCTGGAACTCACTCCCGAACGTTTGAGAGCAAATAATAAGGTTAATTTTACTAACGGGAAGCGCATTCGTAACACTCGGTTACATCCTTTGGCATCTAGTTCGATTATCTTAACACTGGTTTTTATACCTGAACTAATCAATCAGATTTCCAATATGGTTTCTGTTTTTGAGTACAATCAATATCGGATTTGTTGGGAACAGTATAGCACTGTCAACGCAGCCTTTATAACCGTTGCGTTTTTTTTAATTTGTCTTACGCTGAGGATATGCATAACGACCTTCAGATTTTATTTCCATCTTCACAAATTCAGTCCAGATTAACTTTGTCTCGTGTAATAATTTGTAAATCATCATGACTTTAGCTGCAATATTCATATCTCCAACACATCTTGGTCATATATTTGGAAGAGACCATAAGGGCTTCACAATAAATTTGGGAGGAAAATATTTTTATACACTCTCCGAATCCGCAAACAGCTCAAAAAAAATAGTTAAAAGGGAGTCAAACCCATCATACCTAGCCGGATTCTGGAACCCTTATATTAAACTCGTATCTGCAATCGTTGGAGAAAATGGTGTGGGTAAGACCTCCATCATGGATCTGTTCCGTTTGCCATCATCTTACTGTTGGTATATTGTTGAAGAAGACGATGAAAGTTACATTGTCGAAAACACACATGCATGGGACATCATCTATTTTTCTGCATTTTTTAACCAAAACATGTACCGTGCAGAGGAGGAAAATTTTTATGATTATTCCAAGTACTCCCTGATGCAGGATGATACTGAATATGAGCAACTTTCCATTGGCCCGCTGATGGAACTTCATGAATCCGAAAATTTAAAAAGATGGATTTCTTTTGCAAGGCTAAGAGCTTCCAAACGGTTGCTCGATAAATTGAAACTTCCATCTTTTGAGAAAGTTAAATTAAGGCTCAATTCCTTTATCATCAATGAGCACCAAACATCGCATTCTTTCCGTGCATTTTTCAGGGACGTTGAATCCAAACTTGAGGCAGAACGGGAAAGGCGGGAGCAACAAAAAATCGATGAACTTGGACTAACTAGGGAGCAGGTCATGAAAGACAGAAGTCTTGGCAATGAAATCAGGCTCGAGCTCCACATCATTCGGGCTGTAATGAACAAGGTCAGGAACATATTGGAAAGCACAGGAAACAAATACCTTAGTGAAGGTGAGTTGAGAGCAGATTTTTCAACATCGAGCCCCTTATTTGCAGAGCAGCAGGATAGTCGGAAAGCTTTTTATGCTTTCTTGGAACATGCTTTTATCAAATTAGGTAAGCGAGAGATTCTACTTCCTGTCAGAGAAATTAAAAATCTTATCAATCTGCTTATTTCCTGCATTTCCAAACCTGATGACATCGAGAACACAGATGAACTGGAATTGGATTTTGATACTGCCTTGAAACTCATGGATGCTTATGAAGCATTTTTGCTTGCCTTTAAAGATGACTTTGCATATGATAAAAAAATATTGATGCAATTCATGCCGCTGCGCAAAATGAGTTCCGGAGAACGGGGTCTGTATGATCTTTTTTCGGTCATGCTTGAGGCAAACAGGCGTTTTCGCCAAGGCATCCATAAGGATATGGGAGATTTCAATAAGCGTTCTATCGTTTCAGAAAGGATATTGCTGCTGCTGGACGAGGGTGATTTGGGCTTTCATCCGGAATGGAAGAAGCAATATGTAAATGCGATCCTCCAGGCTGCTCCTTTTCTGTTTCCTGAAAAAGTGTTGCAAATCATCATTACCACGCATGATCCGCTGACTTTATCAGATTTTCCAAAGGGAAATGTGACCTACTTGAAAAGGGAAGGCGAGACCACTATAAATTATCCTTCTGATCAAATGCGTTCTTTTGGCGCAAATATTTCAACAATGCTGAAAAACTCATTTTTCGTGCGTAACGGTCTGATTGGCGATTTTGCAAAGGTGAAAATAGACTACGCCATCAAAAAACTTAATAGTTGGATTGTGGAAGGGGAGAAGAAAAGCTTATTGTTAAATGAACAAGAATTAGAAGAAATAAAGAAAATCATCGGCATGATTGACGAACCTATCATCCAGCAAAAACTTTTAGAAATGTACAGTATGGTCTCAGTTGAGGATAAAATAACTAAACGCATCCGAGAAATGGAACAGGAGCTAAAATTGCTTAAAGAGCAGAAAGGAAATCAACCATGATCTCGATAAGGGAATGCATTGAACCTCTCGAACTGAATAAACTCCTGAATCTGCATAAAACTTTTGTGGGCGCCGAAGTGTACAAACGGATTGATTTTTATATCAATCTCTTTGAGACGCTCGAATTCTTGCAGACGCACGAAAGAACACAAGGCAGAACCATTAAACGGCTGATTAAAACCGTATACCTACACCATACGCAGTATGAGCCTTTTATTGCGCTGATCACAGAAAACCCTAATGATTTTTCAGAGCAAAAATACTTGAAACTTAAGTCGCGGGTTTACTTCAGGCCCGAAATGCGGAATTTTACTGTGTTGTCCGGACTGTTAAAAGAACTTAGGCGAAGGGCTGAAAACATTATAACGCTTGACTTAAATCAAGGGGATTCGCGCAAAAGTCGCTATTACAGCCGGATAAGAGTGAAGTTTTCTCCCCTAGGAATTCTGCTCAAGAAAATTTTTGATTATGACTGGTTCTTAGGCCAGACACCTGATGGAGTCTGGGGTGCTTATCAGTTAACAAAAGGATTGGGCATGAAAGTCTGTGCGTACTGTAACCGTCAGTACACCTTTACACTGTCTAAAGGCACAAGAAAAATTACAAAACCAGAACTCGACCATTTTCTCCCACAGCATCAGAATCCACTGCTGCGGGTTTCATTTTTCAATCTTATTCCGTCCTGTACAATTTGCAATCGCGACTGCAAGGGGCAAAAACATTTTAACTATTCGCAATATCTATCCCCTTATGAGGATAATCCAGGGCATAAACTTTTTTCATACGATTATATTCCCACCTCTTACTACGGCGCTGTTGGCGAAAATGAAGATATCCGGCTTTTTGTGAAGTCAGCAGGAGTTGCTCTGTCACCAAGACTGCTTACCAAGGTGACAGGAAATATGGGTGTTTTCCATCATAATATGATCGCTAATGAGCATCGGGATGTGGTACAGGAAATTATACGTAAAAGAGTTCTATCAAATGACACCTATCTCCAAATTGTCATCGATATGTTTCCGGCTGCAGCACTTACCATTGAGGAAGCCTACCGCATGGCATATGGCAACTTCTATCACGAAAAAGAATTTAGCAAACGGGCTTTGGCCAAGCTAACCAAAGATATCGCTATTGATGTCGGCGTGTTGGAAAAAATATACTAACTGAAATATTTCTTAATCTAATCGAAATAGCGCCCAGGATAAATGCAGATTAACTTTAATTCATTTCTTTGCATTTAACCTTTTTTATACTGATTACAATCCTTTCGTAACTAGGACAAAAATTTAACTCTCCTTCAAATTTAAAGTTAGGGGCTCCCCAAACATGCGATTATAATCAGTTGCCTATAGTCCAACATACCCTTGATTATTCCGAACAAAGTACACCACATTCCGAGGCATAGTGCACCAGTTTGGTTCTGGCTTTAGCACTAACTTTAAACCATATCACTTTTGGACAAATGATTATTCCGAACAAAGTACACCACATTCCGAGGCATAGTGCACCAGTTTGGTTCTGGCTTTAGCACTAACTTTAAACCATATCACTTTTGGACAAAGCGATATTCTGTAAACTTAATGATTTTTTTTATTTCTCATGGATTTGCCCGTAAGTGCAATTCTGTGAGCAGATGCTGACAGCCTGTCCATAATTGCATCTGCAAGTGTGGGTTCATCTATAAAGTTATACCAGTTATCCACTGGCAGCTGCGAGGTTATTATTGTCGCACCGTTGCCATATCTATCCTCCAGAATATCAAGTATTGCAATCCTGGCATCATTGCTCAGGGGCTTAAGCCCGAAGTCGTCTAATATCAGTAGCCTGTTTGAGGATATCCCCTTAATCCATCGGAGGTAAGTTCCATCGAGCCTTGCCTGGGCAAGAGCATCCAGAAACTTATTCATACTGAAATATAGCGTACGGAATCCAAGTAGGCAGGAACTGCGTCCCAGTGCACAGGCGAGGAAACTTTTGCCGCACCCGGTAGCGCCCGTAATGAGCACATTTTCACCACGTTCAATAAAAGTGCCGTCCGATAGTCTTAGTACCTGTTCACGGGTAATGCCACGCTCGGAGGTACAGAGTATATCTTCGGGAAGTGCATGATATCTAAGTTTACTGAACCTGAGATATTTTTCTGTTCTTGCATGCTCACGGTACTCGATTTCTGCCTGGACAAGCATGGCAAGCATTGAATGTGGGTCTTGGATTTCGTGTACTGGCAATTGTAGTGTTGCCTCATAGCGCCTGGCCATTCCGCTGAGCCTTAGGCTTTTCATCTGATCTGCTGTGTTCTGTGTATTCATATTGATCTTTATTAGTTGGTTTTGTATGCTTCGGCTCCTCTCACGTTCTGGTGTAGTGGTGTCTTATATTCTTTCTGTTCTGTTTCCTTGACCATGTCCATATTATTGTCAAGGATGTTTTTTATTACAGTGTATTTAAACCTGTGCCCGGTGAGTGCTCTTTTGCAGGCAGCTTCCATTCTTGCCGCCCCGTAGGCTTTCAAGAGCCGCATCAGTCCAGCGCAGCCAGCATATGATTGATGGATGACGGGATTGCTCTGCATCAGCTTCTGAATAAAGTCATAAGTGTTCTGACCTGCTTTTTCAGCCTGTTTCAGATAATATTCAGGATCCCATCCCTTTTCATCCGAAAAGGATTGATGAGTTTCAGGCATATGTTCCCTTACCGTGGTGAAATGGTGTTTTCTGAAACTCCGGACGTGTATGGCAATCCGCGTGCAATTATGAAAGATCTCAACGCTGTCCATACAATATGATATCCTGACCTCTTTGCCAATATATCTAAAGGGAACGCTGTAATAGTGCCAGTCCTCACCAATAACCACATGGTAATTCTTCTGAACTTTTGCCCTGGTGTAGTGTTGGATAAAGAAAGGTGATTCGGGAAGTGGCTGCAAAAGTGCGGACTCATTATTATGGAAGAGCTCATAGCGGCTGAAACTTTTGCGCTGGAAGCTAAGCTGGTGATGTTCATTCAGCTTAATCATGATCGCTGCATTCAATTCCTTAAGGCTGTAGAAGGTCTGGTTCCTAAGTTTCGCATAGATGCGCATGTAGGCTATCCTCACAAAGTTCTCTACGCTTGGCTTGTCCTTTGGCTTATACGGGCGTGCAGCAAAAAGCGCAATCTTGTTATGATTGGCCCATTGCTCCAGCATCTCGGTAAAGACAGGTTCATACTTTGAGCTTTTGGATACCCACTGCCTCATATTATCCGATTTTACGCCTTTGGGTACACCACCAATATAGATGAGTGCTTTGTTCAATGCTGATACAACCTGGGGTAACTTCGCATCTACAAGTGCTTCCACATAACCGTAACCGCTAAAGGGAAGAATGGCAAGAAACACCGGACAGCTAACGAGTTCTCCTGTAGAAGTATCCAGATAATGCAATGGCGCACCGGCAAAATCTACCTGCATCATCTCAGCTGGCTTATGCTCAAAATGCATAACGGCCTTCGAGGCCCGGTTATGTTCCTGCAGCAGATCACAGAATCTGGAATATTGAAACCCTTCCGGATAATTGGTAATATACTCTTCCCACAGCAATAACCTGGTTACGCCTTCTTTGGAGGCGAGCTGTTCATTGTGATATTCCAAATGTTCAAGGAAATGAACCCGCCTGGGGTCAGCATCCTCCATTACCTCTTCCTTTACAAGGCCAAGAATCTCATCGATATCCCTATCAGATAGCTTTAGCAAGCCATTAAAGGTCAAACCTGTCGATCTGAACTTTTCCAGGTAACTCGCGATCGTACGCCTGTTGACCCGGACCTCTTTTTCTATTTTCCGTTGGGAGACGCCCTGATCGAGGAAAATGAGTATCTGTCTAATCTTATTCATGCTGAGCAGTTTGTTCGCCATATCTACAGGGGTAAGCTTGATGCTTACCAAACCTATATAATTGACGGGTTAAACTATGCCCAATTGCATGATATGGTTAAATATAGTGGTGCAGTATGTGTCGGAATGGCAGAGAAAAATAATCCTGAAATGAACCAAAAATGGTGCACTTTGCCTCGGAATATTTTATTACCTCAAACAAAAACTGGTGTACTTTGGCTCGGAATGACTGGTGCACTATGCCTCGGAATGGGTGGTGTAGTATGGGTCGGAATATCCAACCCTTGATTTTAATAAATTCATGT
>NZ_LMKM01000002.1 GCF_001421515.1 Pedobacter sp. Leaf216
CGCAGCGCAGTCACCCACGACACCCTTGTCTCGAGCTAACACTTCCTACTGCTAAGCGTGTTCGGGACTTGAACCCTATAGTCGATTGCCATGCCCGGCGCACGAAAGATTAAAAGCATCGGCTAAAACCGGTGCTTTTTTGTTATTTTGAAATATGTATTCTACACGTTTAACGGTTTTTGCAGAAATTGATGGTATTGGCTCTGCTTCTGGCCTATTTCTTCATAAAGATTTATTGTACATTATTGGGGATAATAGTGGCTATATCAATGAATATAATATTAAAACCAAAGCATTACGGAAGATTCAGATTTTATTTGATCCAGCGCTTTCACAACTCGAGAATATACCTAAGCCCTTAAAACCCGATTTCGAAATCCTTTGTCAGCACGGCGATAAATTATACATTTTAGGTTCTGCTTCAACACCTAAAAGAAACCTAATGATTGAATTTGACCTGAAAACACAAAAGATTTTTCAAAAAAACCTATCAAAAACTTATACTCACTTACAATCTATAGCCAAAATAGATGCTCAGAATTTTAACCTCGAAGGTGCAATTTTTACCGGCAACAAATGGTTATTATTTAACCGCGGTAACGGAACAGACGGAAAAAACGGCATTTTTAAGATCGGGGAAAAAGATTTAGAAAACACATTGCATGCCACCTTCAACAGCTTTAAACTTCCTAATATCAATGATGTAGAATCTTCTTTTACGGATGCGTTATTGCTAAAAAATGATATATTTTTTATTGCCACGGCAGAGAATAGCAAATCGACCTATGCGGATGGTGATATTTTAGGCAGTTTTATTGGGAGTATTAATTTTGAAACTTTAAAGTTAAATTTTATCAATAAAATTACCGGAAATCATAAGTTTGAAGGAATTACCTTGCACAGTCAAAATGAACACCAAGCAACATTTCTATTGTGTGAAGATCGCGATACAGATGAACTTAAAACGGTGATTTATAAGTTAGAGATTAATCATAGCTGATAGTTGTCAGCTTTAGAGCCATTTAGTTATCAAATTGACAGTTATTTAAATCAATAATGTTAATTTAAACTTACATCATAGACATATAAATATTACATTTGAATAATCCCATATTTAATGATAGCGTCCATTTAAAAAAGAAATATGCTACAAGAGGATTATTTAGAAGATTATCAAAATTTATTTTCTGTTTTCAATGCCATTCATCCACTTAGTGAGGAATTAAAATCGGCTATCATTAAGAACAGCCATATTGCTAAAGTCGATAAAAAAACCACACTATTAAGCGCAGGAGAAAACAGTAATACCATCTATTTTATTGTTTCAGGTGGCGCGAGGGTGTATTATCTTGATAAAGATGGCAAACAAACCAACACCTGGTTTTTATTCGAAAACGAATTGCTGATTTCTGTTTATGGTTTCTTCACCGGACAACCCAGCTTCGAGTATATTGAAACTTTAGAAGACACAACTCTTATAGTGGTAAAAAGAGAAAAACTTGATGAACTGTACCTTAAGTTTATGGAGTTCAATTATATCGGCCGAAAACTCACAGAATATTATTACATCCGTAACGAAGTACAGGCCAATGAACTACGAATGTTGAGTGCAAAAGAGCGTTACGAACAATTGTTTAAGCGTAATCCACAGCTTTTTCAGCGTGTTTCTTTGGGTCACATTGCCTCGTATTTGGGTATCTCCCAGGAGACGCTGAGCCGGATTAGAAAGTAAGCCGTTTTTGACTTTTATCAAAAGTCATATCGTCCTGAGCATATAGATTTGTTTATCTAAAAGAAACCTATGAAAAACAAATCTAAATTCCCCAATCTTACCTTAATAATTGTATTCTTTTGTTTAATATTTAATGGATCCTGCAAGAAAGACTTGGATACAAACGAAAAAGTTTCTAACCATGAAATCACAAGACTTAAAGATTGGTTTCAAATAAATTCAGTTGATCAAAAATTCAATAGATTTAAAACAATGACCCCTAATTGGGAATCTACTTTAGTTAATAACCAACCAGACCAAGAAGTGTATGAGATAAGCCTAAATAATTCTGAACAAATTTTTCAATCCACCATAATTTTGGAAAAGGGGAGTGAATAAAAATTCATAAAAAAAAACAATATTCGATTACTGATATTCAAAGATAAAAAAACCAATAAATTCCTTTATGGAAGTTATTTATCAATAATTGATGAAAGAACTGGCAACGACCCCAAATCTATAAAATACAAATTTTACCAAAATCTTACAGGCCTAGTTTTATATTATAACATTGATGGAAGTTTTGCTAATGGGTGGAAGTATGTCAATGGCAAAATCTATAACCCAATTACGGCAAGCAGTGAAACAGCAATGATCAATTCGAATTTTGATAAGCTTTCTCAAATTGGAAAAAACAACTTTGATCGCGGTAAATTATTAAAAGAGTCGTCAGATCCTTGCTTAACTGGTATACCTGAATACGCTGTAAGTTGTGTGGGCACAAATGCGTATACGGAATGTACCTATGCAATAACTGGTTATACCTATGTAAGTATGTGTATAGGTGGCGGCAGCTATGGAGATCCAGGCACCTATTATCCAAAACTAATAGATGACCCTCATAACAATGGAAACGGCTCTATCACGACCAAAATGACTATGCCCCCTCCTCCTGAAATACCAATAACAGACATTATAAAATACCTTAGCTGTTTTGACAAAAGCAAGCCTGCAAGTTTAACTATTTACGCAGAAAAGATAGCGACTTCGTTTCCTGGACATGCATTTATATCAATTAAACAGGGATCTAATACAATGGTTTTGGGGTTTTACCCTAAGGAAAGCTTTCCTAGCACTGTTTCAGGACCTGGAATCATGGGTGACAATGGAGAGCACGCATATAATTCAGCTACCAATTATGGAGATATTTCTGCTGAAAAACTACAAAAGATCATTGATACGATTATCAAATTCTCATCTAGTAATTATATTTTAACCAATAATAACTGTGCTAATTTTGTATTAGAAGTGCTAAAAATAATGGGGGTAACAGACATGACAGGAATTTGCACTCCAGATAATATATATGATATAACTAAGCCATATGCAACAAGTATGAATGGAAAAGCCCCAAAAACTCAAAGAACTTGTAATTAATTTAAATACTATGAGATACTTAAAAATTTTATCAATCATTTCTTTTCTGCTCATTAACGGACTAGGAGAACATGGTATTCCAACTTTTGCCGGGATTGGGCTTTGTATGTATCAGTTTGTAAGTGATTTACTCAATTATATCCACTATAAAAACATAGAAATTTCCTGGTCATTAGGTCTTGTTGGCATTTCTACAATTGCTTCTATTTTGATCATATTATTATCAAGAAGATATAAAAATCGTTATCCATTACTAGTTTCTTTTATAATTCTATGCTGTACTGGAGTATATATGTGTGGAGTGCTTCGTCACTATGATAAAATACAACCTTGGTTTATATATCCGTTTTTAGTTTTTGTAATAAGTTCTGTTATATTAATTATAAAGAATTTTAAAAATTTAGATGCTAGTACTTTACAAAAAAGCCCATAGGGAAACATCTGGTTTAAGAGTTTTTATTATCAGCGGGAGGCATTTAGATTTATTAAATATTTTCAAATTGAATATTCCATCAAAATCGGTTACATATAACATTAAATGCTCTATCGAACTAAAAATTAGTAAAATGATTTTCACATTTACTTACAAGCGAATTATTCAACTTCTTTTGATATTACTCCTTGTTCTAACTACGTATATAGGCATTCCAGAGGAGTACCCGGGCCGACACATAACTACCTACCTTCCAAAAATTAAATCAAACATGAAAAAGTTATTAATTATTTTTCTTTTAGCAATAGCATTATTGCCTGCTAAAAATGCTCACGCACAAAATACCAATAGAAATTTTGGGCAAATACTGCAAACCTACTATCTATTTCAAGATAAAGACATTGTTGAAAAAGCCATCGATTTTGTAAATAATACACCAGGTAATTATAATAAGCTGAGCCCCATTTTAACTGGTTTCTTTGGTGCGGCATTTATTAGCAATGAAACATTAAAGAAAAATTTCACGCTAAACATCAATCGTGTACAAAAACCAGAATTTAAGCAATTATTTATTTCTCTATTCTCCTTAAATATTGATACGCTTTATTCGCAAACCAAATTAACAGCATCATTAAATGACATGTACTGGTCTTCATTCTTTGCAACGGGCAACACAAAATATCTCGATAATATTATATCACATATACCCTATGCAGAAAACAGAAGCGACTTAAATTTATTTCTTGCCGGCTCTAGTGCAAAATGGTCGTTATGCAGCAATTCGATGCAAAATGATAAAGTGAATAAACATCTAAATGCGTTAAAGGATAAAAATCCCTTACTCAAAGAAATTTTAGAAAATGATCCTCAATATTTTCGGGAGGTTATGATTGACATTTTGAAGAAACAAAGAGAAAACGGCATTTGGAATTAAAACTAATTTAATGAAGAGCTGTCAACTTTCTAGCAAATTGGCTATAAAAGTTGACAACTCTTAGTTTTAATTCTTTAGTAAACTCCTTACAGAAACTTTTGGTGTTTCGCCGGCCGGTACAATAAAAATGGCATCATTTTCTATCGTTTGCCCTTCGTCGAGGTAATAACCTGCTGTAACCGGCAATATAGCTGTTGTTGTTTTTCCGTCTTTATCTCTCGTAGGATAAGTAACATTTATTAAATGACTTTTCATACTCACCTGAACCTTTTTGGAGGTTAACCTTGCTCCGGTTGCATTAATACAATCCAATTCAACAATTTTTGAACTGCTAATTCCAGACAAGTCCATTGAATTTGACAAACGGATATTTAAAGATTTGCCTGTATTGTTTTTAACTGAAGCCAAAACCTTGTAACGGTCGAAATCCTGATCCTTAATGGTTAATTTTTCTTTATTTACCACCGAGTACGTAACTGCGATTCCATTAAGGTTTACAGTTTCGCCATCTTTGATCTGTTGTGCCTTTGATACTGATGCTATTGCTAATAAAGGCAATAAAAAAACAAATGATTTAATCCATTTCATAATTGTTATTTCTTAGGTACAGCCAATTTAGGTATAAAAGCTGATTAACATCAGTTATTTCTTTGATTCATCAATCGCTTTATTAACCACATCCTGTATTCTTCCCCTAATCTTTAAATTAGATAATTTATCGGTAACGGTGGGGTTAACACGGTTAGATAAAAATACATACACCAACCCACGCGATGGATCTACCCAAACACAGGTTCCGGTGTACCCTGTATGGCCATAGGTTTGTGGTGAAGCCAGTTCTGACGGATAGTGTTTGGTACTATCAGGATCCCAGCGGTCGAAACCTAAGCCTCTCCTGCTCACATTCGATTGTTTTGAAGTAAACATATCAACTGTTGTATTTTTAAAATACTCCACTCCTCCATAACTGCCACGGTTTAAAAGCATCTGATATATGATGGCAAGATCGTTGGCACTGGCAAACAAACCCGCATGTCCGGATACGCCACCAGCTAATGCCGCGCCCTGATCATGAACGTAGCCAACTAATAACGTTTTTCTGAAATACTTGTCATCTTCTGTCGGGATAATCTGTTCTGGCTTAAAACGGTTACGTGGCAAAAACCCTGCAGTCTGCATCCCCAGGGGTTTGTAGAAATTTTCGTAAGCATACTGATTTAAAGGCTCTTCGCTAATGTGCTCAACAATATCTTTCATCACATACATACTGATGTCGCTGTATACATATTTGCCCCGCGTTCTTATAGGAGAATTAAGCATTTTAGGCCACATAAAATCCTTAAAAAAGCCTTTTTTAATATAATAGTTATCAGCCACTTTGGTAGGGAAAGCTGCTGATGAATCTCTGCTGTAATCGCCAGTTTTCACATAATCATGAAAAGGAATGTAAGGGATAAAGCCCGCCTGGTGCAACATTACTTCACGCACCTGGATATTGCTCATTGGTGTGGTACGCGCTTTTGGAATGTAAGCACCAATATTGGTGTCGAGTTTTAATTTACCTTCTTCAAACAAACGCATTACCGCTGGTGTGGTAGCTGTTACCTTTGTAACCGAAGCCAGATCGAAAATATCAGTTACTTTATCTGGTACATTGGTATCATAGGTATGTGTACCATAGGCCTTGTTAAAAATTACTTTTCCATCTTTAGCCACTAAAACCACCAGCCCTGGGGTAGCTTTCTGACTGATTGCTTCTGAAGCAATAGCATCAATTTCTTTTAAATTATTTGAGTTTAAGCCAGCATCTTCTGGTACGGTATATTTCAATCGCGTAGCAGTGGTTACATAACCAGAGCCCATGGTATAACGCGCAGAGTACGCAGTGGTTAACTTGTTTACAGCGGCTATACCTCCAAAAATATATTGTGGAACAATTGCCGCCGCATCAGCATTGTTTTGAGCCGTCCACACGACTGGCGATTTTATCAGATCAAAAGATTTTAAACCTGGTCCGTTGCCAAAAAAGGAAATGATAACCTGTTTATTTTTGCTGATGCTGTTAATAAAATTGATGTATTTAGGCTTATTTATGTTCTGGTCGTCGATTGTAATTAAAATGGTATTAAAATATTTAAGGTCATCTTCTAAATCGTTCAGGTTTACACTATCCTTATAAGAATCGGCAGAAAACGAGGTGATTTTATCGTATTTATTGGCCAAACTATCAAATACTGAACTATATGCGAAGCTCAAACTTACAGCAGCAATATTTTTTTTATCGAGAGATTTTACAGGGATAATTGCATCCTGGTTATTCAACAATACAGTTGTACCAGATATGGCATTGGCAAGGGTGAGTTTTTTCTCATTCGCTGTATGCTCCTGTGCGCAGGCCATTAAACATAAAACATTGCAGCAGGTTGCTACAGCCAGGATATACAATCTATTTCGCTTCATATACTTTTTCTCCGTTCAGATAGGTTTTTAAAACTTTGGTTTTTAATATGTTTTGTGGTGTTGATTTTAAAATGTCCTGATCAAGAATTACAAAGTCTGCTAGTTTACCTTCTTCCAGACTTCCTTTTTCTTGTTCTTCGAAATTAGCTTTTGCCGCCCAAATCGTCATTCCGCGTAAAGCTTCCTCTGGTGCTAAAGCATTTTCCATCTGAAAACCTCCTTTTGGAAAACCTTTTGCATCTTCTCTCACCGTTGCTGCATAAAACGTTAATAATGGATTAATGTTTTCGACCGGAAAATCGGTACCTAAAGGAATCCAACCGTTCTGCTTCAATAATTGTTTGTAGGCATAAGCACTTTTCAACCTTTCGGCACCTAAACGCTGTCCGGCCCAATACATATCAGAAGTAGCATGTGTAGGTTGCACAGAAGGTACAATGTTTGCTTTCCCGAAAAGATTAAAGTCGTTTTTATTTACCATTTGTGCATGCTCAATCCGCCACCGCTGATCGTTTTTACCTTTTAAAATTTTATTGTAAATATTCAGGATTACCCTGTTGGCCGAATCGCCTATGGCATGGGTACACATTTGAAAGTGGTTTGCTGCAATTTTTTCGGCCACTTCTTCGAAGTGCTTTTGATTGCTGAGCAGAAAACCTGTTTTACCGGGCATATCGCTATATGGATGCAACAAACATGCCCCGCGGGATCCTAATGCACCATCGGCATAAACTTTAAATGAACGGACATTTAGCCTGTCGGTTTTTATCGGGCCGCGACTAAATAGGTATTTATAATTATCAGGTTCATCAGATAGCATTACATAAAGCCTCATTTTAAGCTTTTTCTCTTTCTGAAGTTTTTCAATAAACTCTACTGCCAGGTAACTTAAACCGCAATCATCAATGGTGGTTAGGCCTGCAGCGAAACAATTTTTTTGTGCATCAACAAATATTTTCTCCGCCTGTTTAGCATTTGGCGAAGGAATTTTACGCTCTACCAAGCCTACTGCATTATCGATTAAAACACCTGTTAACTTTCCATTTTGCGTTAGCATATCGCCACCTACCAGTTTCTGTGAGCCTTTGATGCCTGCATCATCCAGTGCTTTTTGGTTGGCAATTGCGGCATGACCATCGATACGGTTTAGAAACACCTGGCGACCGGGAAAAAGTGCTGTAAGTTTATCATTTGTAGGAAAAGCTTTGTCATCCCAATCGTTCTGATCCCAACCGTTACCAATTAGCCAGCCTTCAGGATGTGTTTTAGCGAAATCAGTTAAGCGACTGATGACTTCTTCCCAAGATTTTGTTTCTCGTAAATCGGCGGTTTGTAAACTTTGTCCGTAACCATAAAAGTGCGCATGTGCATCAATAAAACCAGGATAAACTGCTTTACCTTCGGCATTAATTTCTTCTCTTCCCTTGTATTTCCCTTTAATTTCATCGCTGCTACCCAATAACAATATCTTCCCGTTATTTACCGCAAAGGCTTCAACTGTATCGAAATCGCTATTTACGGTATATACTTTAGCATTGTAAACGATTACATCAACTTCTTCTTTTTTAGTACAAGAAGTGAATAGTAAAGCCAGAAAGAGACTGTATAAAGTGGTTTTCATATCGATAAAGATAGAAAATTGAATGCATTTGCTTTTGTAAATTCGGTTTTACAGAGAGATTGTGAAATAGTTTGCCACGGAAACACGGAAGTGACGGATTATTGGCTCGTGCATAGTTTAATTTATAGCTTTAGGCTTCTGTTAAGATTTCTCAGCAATATTTTTAACCACATATAGACACGGATAAACACAGATTTAAATTGTGATGTAATCTCCATGGTCTGTGTAGCGGCAAATCAGTACAAATTATTTCTGTACCCTGCCTATTTCAATAATTTTTTAATAGATCCTGAAACAAGTTCAGGAGGACGAATCTTCTTTAAACTGTTAATTGATTTTCGTTAATCATAATGGAGACTCATCTAATAGGATATTTTTAACCACAGATAGACACGGATAAACACAGATTTTGATTTTATGATGTACTTAATCCGTAGTCTGTATTGCCATAGATCAGCACTTATCATTTCTGTATCCTGCCAATTTCAAAAATTTTTAATAGATCCTGAAACAAGTTCAGGAGGACGAATCTTCGACAGATTTTGATTCTATAATGCACTTAATCCGTATTCTGTATCGCCACACATCAGTGCAAATCATTTCTGTATCCTGCCAATTAAATAATATTTTAATAGATCCTGAAACAAGTTCAGGAGGACGAATCTTCGACAGATTTTGATTCTATGATGCACTTAATCTTTGGTCTGTGTCGCCATAGATCAGTACTTATCATTTCTGTATCCTGCCAATTTTAATAATTTTTAATAGATCCTGAAACAGGTTCAGGAGGACGAATCTTCGACAGATTTTGATTCTATAATGCACTTAATCCGTAGTTTGTGTCGCCACAGAACAATACAAATCATTTTCGTATCCTGCCTATTTCAATAATATTTTAATAGATCCTGAAACAAGTTCAGGAGGACGAATTTTCGTACTGTTAATTGATTAACGGTGCATAGAAAATATTTTCATCCTTTAAAATTAATTGAGTCTTGCTACAGGATAACAATCTAAATAAAACAGCTTGCTAAGCAATTCATTCTATTTACCTACAGTCATTTATCTGTTGAGTTTTAAACAAATCCGGTTCTTTAAGCTTATTTTGCATAATTTAGCGAATTCACTTTGCCTTAATACATGACTGATATTATTCACTTATTGCCTGATGCCGTTGCCAATCAAATTGCTGCTGGGGAAGTTGTTCAACGACCTGCTTCTGCGGTTAAAGAATTGCTCGAAAACTCAATAGATGCCGGCGCAGACAAAATTCAACTTGTAGTAAAAGATGCGGGAAAGGCACTGATTCAGATTATTGATAATGGCTGCGGCATGAGCGTTACCGATGCCAGAATGTGCTTTGAACGCCACGCCACTTCTAAAGTTAAAAAGGCGGAAGATTTATTTGCCATACGCACAATGGGTTTCCGTGGCGAGGCCATGGCTTCTATCGCAGCAATTGCGCAGGTAGAAATGAAAACCCGCAGGCATGAAGATGAAATTGGCACCTGTATTTCTATTGAAGGTGCCCAGGTTACCAACCAGGAACCGGTAGCAACCTCTCCCGGAACTCAGATTTCGATTAAAAACTTATTTTTCAATACACCCGCCCGAAGGAATTTTCTTAAAAGTAACCCGGTAGAAATGCGCCACATCCTGGATGAATTTCAAAGGGTTGCATTGGCACATCCAAATGTGTTTTTTAGTTTGCATCACGATGGTGTGGAAATATTTAATCTGCCAAAAGGCAATTTGAAACAGCGGATTGTTCACCTTTTTGGCAACAATTACAACGAACGTTTAGTGCCCGTTGAAGAAGAAACGACCATTATAAACCTAAAAGGATATATTGGCAAACCTGCTTTTGCAAAAAAAACCAGGGGAGAACAGTTCTTTTTTGTTAACAACCGTTTTATAAAAGACCCCTATTTAAACCACGCAGTAAGTTCTGCTTTTGAAGAATTGTTGCCCGATGACAGTTATCCGCTATATGTGTTGTTTATCGAGATTGATCCTTCAAAAATTGATGTAAATGTACATCCTACAAAAACGGAGATAAAATATCTGGATGAAAAATCCATTTATGCCATTATGAAATCGGCGGTAAAACGTTCAATTGGCCGTTACAATATTTCGCCAACCTTAGATTTTGACCAGGAAACAGGTTTTAGCAATATGATTACTCACAAAGCGGTTGAAGATATAGTACCGCCGAGTATAAATTTTAATCCTGATTTTAACCCGTTCGCCAGCGATAGCAGTTCTACCTCGGGTTACGCTACATCACCCCGAAATTATGATGCAAAACCCAGCGCCAAAAACTGGGGCTCCCTTTATGATATCACCGCACAACCTGTTGTAGAGCAAACTTCTATTTATGCGGATGAAAGCGTTTTAGAAACCAAACAAAAACAATATATGCAGTTGCATAACCGCTATATTGTTTCACAAATAAAATCGGGTTTGATGGTTATCGACCAACAAATGGCACATGAGCGGATCCTTTACGAGCGTTTTCTCGTACATCTGGATGATCGCAAAGGAGCATCACAGCAGAGCTTGTTTCCACAAACCATTACACTTAATGCCAACGATTTTGAACTGGCAAAAAGTTTATTGGATGATATAAAAAGTTTGGGTTTTGATGTACGAGAATTTGGGAAAAATACGTTGGTAGTAGAGGGTGTTCCTGTTGATTTAGGCAGCAGCAATATTAACGAAACCCAATTATTTGAACAGTTGATTGAGGGCTTTAAAAACTCGCAACAGGAACTAAAATTGAGCAAACGTGATAGTCTTGCCCGGAGTTTAGCAAAAAACAGTGCCATTAAAGCAGGTACAAGCCTCGGGCAGGAGGAAATGAATACCTTGATTGATGAGCTTTTTGCCTGCAAAACCCCTAACTTTAGCGTAAGCGGTAAACCGATTATCCAAACCATAACTTTGGCCGAATTGGATAAGAAGTTTGAGAAGAGTTAGGTGTTGAATTTGGAGTCGATTAATCAATTTAAACAATTTATCAGGCTCAGCGTTTGGTGTTAGGCGTTTAGTACCGACTAACCAATTTGAAAAATTAACCGATTAACCTGTTTAAACAATTAACCACGACTGAACAATTAACCGATTAATCAATTTTAAAATTTAAATGAATAACATATATATTCCACCAGTAGTAAAGAACTTGCTGATCATTAACGTTCTATTTTTTGCTGCTACTTTTTTGCTTACTAATCTCCATTTGGATGATCTATTAGGGGTTTTTTATTTTGATTCTCCAAAATTTAGGTTTTGGCAACCCATTACCTATATGTTTATGCATGGCGGTATAGCACATATATTTTTTAATATGTTTGCGCTATATTCTTTTGGCAGCTTATTAGAAACGAGATGGGGCGGAAAAAAATTTATTATTTTTTACTTCATCACCGGTTTAGGTGCACTTGCATTGCAATGGGCGGTACAGGCTTATGAGGTACATCAGATAATCGGTAGCGTTACCAATAACGGAAAAATCGATCTAACCGCTTTATTTCGGGGCGAGTTTAACACAAGTCAGCTTTCAATGGCCCAGGCCATTACACTACGCAGTATTTACTTTGGTGGCATGGTTGGTGCATCGGGTGCCATTTTTGGTTTATTGGTTGCTTTTGGCATGCTTTATCCTAATGCTGAATTGTATATTATGTTTATTCCGGTACCGGTTAAAGCCAAATATATTATCCCAATTTATATTTTAGTGGAGTTATCTTTAGGTGTTGCGCAGTTTGAAGGCGATTCTATTGCGCATTACGCCCACCTTGGTGGAGCTTTAATTGGCTTTATCCTTGTTAAAATATGGAAAGATAAAAACGATACATTTTATACCCTTTATGAATAATACTTTCAAAGATTTAAAATACAAGGTTTTTCAATCTGGCAATCCATTGTTCTTTTACATTGGAGTTAATGTAATATTGTTTTTAGCAATTGCTGTTATTAGTGTATTGAGCTTGCTAAGTGGCAAAGGAGATTTGATTAGTCCGTTTGTTAAGGAATATGTGGGTTTACCCGCAAGTATTTCTAAATTACCGGAACGTTTTTACACGGTACTCACCTACATGTTTATTCATGATGGGATTCTTCACATCCTGTTTAATATGCTGGGTTTATTTTGGTTTGGTAATATATTTATGAATTTCCTAAAAAGCCGCCAGTTTCATTTCGTATACCTGGCAGGTGGTATTTTCGGTGGTTTATTTGCTGTTGCTGCATTAAATATATTTCCGCTTTACGCAAATGGTTTAGAAGGTGTAACCATTGTAGGTGCATCTGCAGCAGTAATGGCCATTATTTTTGCAACAGCAACTTTGGTTCCCAATTATACAATTATGTTGCTTTTCTTTGGTGAAGTAAAGATAAAATGGATTGCCATTGTATATTTTGTGCTTGATTTGATTTCAATCGGTTCTGTAAATGCAGGAGGTAGTTTAGCCCATATTGGTGGTGCACTATTGGGTTTTGTTTTTATTAAGCGTTTACAGAATGGAAGCGACTGGAGCAAAATTTTTGAAAGGAAGCCAAAATTAAAAGTAGTCCGCAATGAAAAACCCGTTAAAAAACCCGAATTTAAAGGCGGCGTTTCTCAACAGGAAATTGATGCCATTTTAGATAAAATATCTACTTCAGGATATGATAAACTAACGGCAATGGAAAAAGAAAAACTATTTAAGGCAAGCAAAGATTAATGGCCACAAAGAAGAAGAAATACAGTTTCCTGGATAAACTCCTTTTACCCGTTGCCGTTTTACTGGCGATTGCCTTGCTTTTGGGTGTACTTGCAGGAAATATGGATCCAAGAAAACATGCTTTGATTGCTTTTTTTGGTTTGGCCTACCCTTTTGTATTATTCATTAATATTATCTTTTTGGTTTGGTGGTTTTTAAGCAAAAAATGGCTTTTTGCTATTGCCACTGTTTTGGTTATCGCTATCGGTGCCAAAACTTTAAAAGCTACCTTTGCCGTTGGTGGTGATGAAGGCCTTTCAGAAAAAGCCGAAAACAGCATCAGAATGATGACTTACAATGTGCATAGCTTTAAACTATATGGCGAAGACAATACCGAATCGGTAAAGGAGAAAATGCTCCAGGTGGTGAAAGATCAAAATCCGGATATCATCTGTTTTCAGGAATTTTTTACCCGTTATAAAGGTGCTTTCGATACTGTTGATAGTTTAAAAGTATTGTTGAATACAAAATATTACTACTTTGTGCCCACCAATAAAAATGATTACGAAGCCACTGGTTTAGCCATTTTTTCTAAATACCCAATTAAAGATTCGGGTAAAATTCCTTTCGTTGAAGGTTTCCCCGGAAATATGAGTATTTATGCAGATCTGAACATTAAAGGAAAAACATTAAGAATTTATAACGTACATTTTCAGTCTATATCTTTCGAAAAACAGGATTACGAATACCTGGACAAGATGAAAGAAATGAATACGGAATTGCAACCTTCGAAGCGGATTTTGAGGATGTTAAAAAGTGCATTTTTAAAACGCAGCGGTCAGGTAGACATCATGAAAAAGGAAATGGCCACCTGTAAAACCCCATACCTTATTGCTGGCGATTTTAATGATACCCCTGCTTCTTATGTAGTTACACAAATTACTACCGGACTAAACAATAGTTTTATAAAAAAAGGCAACGGATTTGGCAAAACATACAATGGCAAATTCCCTAATTTTCAGATCGATTATATTGCCACATCAAAAGATTTAGAGGTGCTCAATTACAAAATTACTCAAGCTAAGTTATCTGATCATTTTCCTGTACGCAGTGATTTGAGGTTTGTACCGTAAACAATTGCAAAACAAAATTGATAGGCTTATTTCGGTCGGTGAGACACCAACCGATAGGATAAACAACCACAAGCCGCTCATTTACTGATTAAAAAACTATCAATTTCTTTTGGAGCGCAAAGCCTATGCAAAACACTAAATTTCTTCCCGTTTTGCGCTTTTACGCTTCGCTTCCTCGTACCTCATTGCTGCAGAGTAACGCTTCAACCGGGGCTAGATGGCCGACATTAGTATTCCATTTGTGAGGTTGCAGGGTGCAGAACCATTGTTCCTAAACCCGACAGAAGCGGCAGCACCGGATTCTTCATCCGGACTATAGCGAATGGCGGGACTGCAAACCGCCAAGAACCACAAGCCGCTCATTTACTTTCCGAAAAGGTATCAATGCGCAGAATTAAGCTCCAAACCAAATGAAACAAAAGCAAATTTCAAGTAAAAAATATCTAGAATAATCACTCTACTTTTTATCTGGATTTCTAAACTAAACCCGACAGAAGCGGCAGCACCGGATTCTTCATCCGGACTATAGCGAATGGCGGGACTGCAAACCGCCAAGAACCACAAGCCGCTCATTTACTAATTAAAAACTATCAATTTAATTTGGAGCGCAAAGCCTATACAAAACATAAATTTCTTCCCGTTCTGCGCTTTTACGCTTCACTTCCTCGTACCTCATTGCTGCAGGGTAACGCTTCAACCGGGGCTAAATGGCCAACGTTAGTATTCTATTTGTGAGGTTGTAGGGTGCAGAACCATTGTTCCTAAACCCGACAGAAGCGGCAGCACCGGATTCTTCATCCGGACTATAGCGAATGGCGGGACTGCAAACCGCCAAGAACCTAAACCCGACAGAAGCGGCAGCACCGGATTCTTCATCCGGACTATAGCGAATGGCGGGACTGCAAACCGCCAAGAACCACAAGCCGCTCATTTACTAACTCAATAAATAATAATATGCTTTTATTTCAAGGGCTAATACAGCAGGCAAATAAACTATGGTAAGGTGGTAACACGAATCATGGCATTAATCAAGCATGAAAAAGTCGACCAAATTACTAGCTATTTTTTTTTCTTACCATACATCAACAATAGGTTTGAGGCTTATGTTCATATTTGCCTTATAAATTTAAAAAAAATCTTCAAAAATATGAGTTTAATAGATGCCCTAAACTGGCGTTATGCCGTTAAAAAAATGAACGGTAAACCGGTAGAACAAGAAAAGGTTGATAAAATCATTGCTGCAGCACATTTGGCACCAACATCATCAGGTTTACAGCCTTTTAAAGTTATTGTGGTAACCAATCAGGAATTAAAAGAGAAAATTGCACCGATTGCATATAACCAATCGCAGGTAATCGATTCTTCTCATTTGTTGATTTTCGCCGCAATCGAAAACTATACTGAAGAAGGAATTGATGAAGTTTTTAACAGAATGAATGCTGAGCGGGGCTTACCTTTAGATACTACTGATGCTTACAAAGCACAGTTAAAAGGAATGCTTTTAGCTAAATCTGCTGAAGAAAACTTTAACCATGCTGCGCGCCAGGCTTATATTGGTTTTGGGATTGCTATTGCAGAAGCAGCGGTTTTAAAAGTTGATGCTACCCCAATGGAAGGCTTTAACGGACCAGCTTTAGACGAACTTTTAGGTTTAGATAAAAAAGGTTTAAAAAGCGTAACCTTATTGCCATTAGGTTACAGAGACGAAGCAGGAGATTGGTTGGCAAACCTTAAAAAGGTACGTTCACCAAAAGAAGAATTCTTAATTGAGTTTAAATAGGCAAACCCATTATAATTTAAAAACAGGCCGCTATTTAGTGGCCTGTTTTGTTTAATAGCAGTAATATAGTCGTGGTTTGCAACGAGAATTACATTTACAATGTGGATACACTAATCAAAAAGCTTTCTTATGATCATAAAATCGCAACGCTCCTATCCCCGTTACAAACGAAGTCGATATTAAACGAAGTACCATTGACCATCAAACTTACCTGGAATTTGCAGTCAGTTAACCGATTTAAACGATTAATCAGTTAACCAAAAACAATCTCGTATTAAATCATGAAACAAGTTCAGGAGGATGGTATGCAGGGAATGAACCAATTATTTGTAAAAAAATGTTAAACATCACTACATTTTATGTGCTCTATTTATAATTGGATATATTTACGGGCTTAGCATTTAATATCCAATCATGAAGATTTTTAGATTATCGTTTGTTATACTGTCACTTTTATCCACATTAAGTTTTTCATCTTCGGCACAAACCGATACCATAAGTATAAATTCACTGATCAGCAAAACCAATAAAGTTTTAAGCGATTATCCGGCTGAAAAAATTTATCTCCATTTTGATAAACCTTATTATGCTGTGGCCGATACTGTTTGGTTTAAAGCTTATGTTACCGAAAATCAGAATTTTTTATCCGGCATCAGTAAAATCATTTATGTTGATGTAATTAATCAGAAAGATTCCCTTATTCAAACCTTAAAATTACCTATAACTGGTGGTTTCGCTTATGGTAGTTTCCCTTTAGATCAGGTAAATTACAAGCAAGGCAATTACCACATCAGGGCCTATACCTTGTGGATGCTTAATAGTGAAGATCCTGCTTACTTTAACAAAACATTTTATGTAGGGGAAGCCATTGATAAGGAAGTAAAAACGCATATTACGTATAAAAATACATCTACTGATAAACTTGAAAAAATTGATGCAAGGGTTCAGTTTAAAGATGCCAACAATAAACCTTATGCAAATAAAAGTGTAACATGGCAGGTGGTTACCAGTTATACGGTAATTGCAAAAGGCAGGGGCACAACAGATGCAAACGGTTATTTAACCATTGCTATGAGCAATGCGCAAAAGGCAGAATATCAATTGCAAAAAGGCGAGTTAATTACCAGCATCAACACTACTGATAAAGATGTAGCCAACAGTAGCTTTCAACTTAAAAATGCCATTTTAAGCAAAGATTTTCAATTTTTTCCAGAGGGTGGAAGTATAATTTCAGGTTTAACCAATAAGGTAGCGTTTAAGGCCATTAAAAGTGATGGTTTGGGCATCAGCTCAAAAGGAACCATTACCGATAGCGATGGTAAAACAGCGGCAACTTTTACGGCTCAGCATTTAGGTATGGGCAGTTTTAATTTACTTGCCGAGGCAGGCAAAACTTATAAAGCCGCAGTTACTTATGCCGATGGTACCACACAAAATTATAACTTACCTGCAGTTACAGCCAATGGTATTGCCATAAACATCGATAACAGCAATGCCGATAATGTAGCTATAAAAATTGCGGCCAATGATGCTTTTTTTGAACAAAACCAAGGCAAAAAGTTCTATCTGATTGCACAAAGTAAGGGTGTTATATGTTATGGAGCACAAACTGCGTTATCAAACAAGGAATATAATACCACTGTACTTAAATCTAAATTCCCTAATGGAATTGCCCAGTTTACTTTATTCAATGAATTTGGCAAGCCATTGAGCGAAAGACTGGCATTTGTTCAACACAAAAACACCATGGCAGTAATCCTAACCAGTGCTGCTACTACTTATGGCGTTAAGAAAAAAGTGAAGATAAATGTAGCTGCCAAAAAGGATGGTGCCCCCGTAGAAGGCAGTTTCTCGGTAGCTGTTGTAGATGAAACCAAAGTTCCATCGAGTGAAGATGCAACCAGTACCATATTAACAGGCTTGTTGTTAAGCAGCGATGTTAAAGGCTACATTGAAAAGGCCAACTACTATTTTAATGCCCCCGATGCAAAGAAAAATGCTGATTTGGATGTACTGCTCCTTACCCAGGGATACCGCAGCTTTAAATACACAGATATTGTTGCCAATAAATTGCCTAAAATCGACTTTTTGCCTGAACAAGGCATTGAAATTTCGGGTATTTTACGTCAAAATAATGGCATTCCGGTTAGAAAGGGCGCTTTATTGTTAACCATACCCGATAAACGTTTTAATTTGGAAAGCACCACCGATCCTGTTGGCAATTTTAAATTTCAGAACCTGGTATTTAACGATTCTTCTAAAGTTACCATTACAGCGAAGTATAATGTGAATTATAAAAACATGACTTTGAGCTTAAATGGCGCACCGATTCCATCATTAACAAGAAATTTTAGTGCCGCTGAAGAAGTTTTAAATATCGACAGTGCTTTAACCAATTACCTGGATAACAGCAAAAGACAATATGCCTATTTACACACTTTAAAAGATGTAAACATTAAAGCGGCTGTTGTACCAAAGGTTAGCCATAAGGATTACCCTGCATTAAGCGGACTGAGCCAAATAGCTGATCATGAAATTAGTGGCGACCGTTTAAAAGGTTGTGGTTTATTAATAAACTGTTTACAGGGCATGCTTGCTGGCGTAACCTTTGCTGATAATAACTTTTATGTAAGCAGAGATTACAACCAGGGTAAAAAAGTGCCGATGGGTATTTTCATCAACGGTATGAATGTGGATGTTAACCAGATTAACACCTTAGATGCTAACCAGCTTGAATCTGTTGAGGTTTTCCTGAGAGATGATTTGGGTTTGGTAAACCGAGCAAATAACGTAAATGGTGTAATTGTATTTAACCAGAAGAAAGCACCTAAAGGAACCAAAATTTCGAAAGCCCAATTGATGGATATGCTTCCGAAATATTACGAGCTTACTTTTTCACCACAAGGTTATAACAAAGAGAAACAGTTTTATTCTCCAAAATACGATGTTCCGGCGAGTATGAACCGAAACGATTTAAGAACCACCATATATTGGAACCCTAAAGTTGTAACCGATGCAACTGGTAATGCTTCTTTCGAATATTATAATGCAGATGGTAAAGGCCAGTACAAAGTAATTATTGAAGGTATTGATGCGAACGGAAATTTAGGAAGATCGGTATTTAAGTATCTTGTTAAGTAGTATAGCTTATAGTCGATGGTTGATAGTTAATAGTTAATAGCTAAGGTTATTAACCGAGAGGAATAAGTTATCAATTTTGTAGATGCAGTTGATGAACCCTGGCCATTATACCTTAGATTATTTGTGTTAAGTAGTATAGCTTATAGTCGATGGTTGATAGTCGATAGTTAATAGCTAGGGCTATCAACCCAGAGGAATAGCTACCAATTTGGTATGGGATAATTTATAGGCCCTGGCCATTATTATGCTACTAAACTGATTCCTGGCTACTATAGCTTAGACCATTAACAAATTTGGTATACGCAATTAATCAACCCTAGCCATATACCATTGACTATTAACCAATTTAATTTATACAGTTGATGAACCCTGGCCATTATACCATGGACTATTAACCAATTTAGTTTATGCAAATGATGAAGCCTGGCCATTATACCATGGACTATTAACCATTAACCATCAACCATTACCCATTACCCATCAACCAACAACAACTCTATTCATCCCCCACTCATACCTCATAAGGTAACTTTTCTCCTTTTAAACCAGCTAAAACATTCTTTACAATAATCTGCGCCATGGCTGCCCTTGTTTCTTCAGTGGCCGAACCAATATGTGGTAATACTGCAACACTTTCCATTGCCAGTAATGGATTATTTTTATCCATTGGCTCCGGATTGGTTACATCCAAACCTGCTCCCCAAATTATTTTTTCTTCAAGTGCCTTAATCAAATCCTTTTCGTTATGTATGCCGCCCCTTGCTGTATTAATGAAAATTGAATTGGGTTTCATCTGTTTAAAAACATCAAGGGTAAATTTATCTTTAGTTTCTGGTGTGAGTGCGGTGTGGATAGAAAGCACATCACTTTGAGCCAAAAGTTCTTCAAACGAAACATACGTGGCACCGATTTCTTTTTCAGCTTCTTCGTTACGCGAGCGGTTGTGGTAAATTACCTGCATTTGATAGGCACCGATGCATTTTTTGGCCATTTCCAAACCAATTTTCCCTAAGCCAAAAACACCAAGGGTTTTGCCATTTATTTCAATCCCCAATTCGGGAGTTGGCTCATAGTTTTTCCATTCACCATTAATAATTTTTTTGTGGGCGTAAAAAGCCTTTCGCGATGCGGCAAGCATTAATAAAAAAGCTGTATCTGCAGTGGCACCGCTTAAAACACCCGGAGTATTGCCAATTGGAATATTTAATCGTTTCGCAGCCGCTACATCAACCTGATCGTAACCAACAGAGTGTAAAGCGATAACTTTTAAGTGACTGCAGGCTTCAAGAAATTCGGCATTAATTTTATTCGGCCCTACACTGATCAATCCATCCTGATCCTGGCAGGCTTTTATAAGTTCTTCGGCTGTAATCTGCCTGTTTTCTTTCCATTGGGTAATCGAAATGTTGTTTTCTTCCAGTTCCTGTATGCCAACTGAAGCAATATTGCCACTTATAAATACTTTCATATTTTAATTAACAGTAAAAAATCCTGGGTGTTTTAATCAATTATAATTACTGAACACGCAATTATTTAACTGTTGCTGTTAATACCTGATAGGTATTGGCGCTAAAATAGCCCAGTGCATTATTGGAAATGTTTGAAGTTGGATTGGCTGGTGTAGTGCCCTGGTTTGGCCCACGGTTAGATTGCTGACTCAGCGCATACCAATAATCGAAAATGTTGGTATCAATACATTCCATTTCTATCTTTATCTTATCGTTAGAATTTAGCTCGTCGCTATCATGATCATTAGTTGGCGGTTTAAAAAACAATTGAATTCTAAGTTCATTCCCATTTGTTAAACGATCGTTATTAACGTAAAAACGTTCTGATAAAATATCATTTACATAAAGGTTAAAGTGATAAAAATTGGTTTCGTTAACCGGATCTTTCAAAAATACTGCGGCAGTTTTACGTTCCCTGCCAAAGAAAAAGTTCTTAATCACTCCAATAGAATCCACTTTTACCACGTTCGGCATTTTCGAACTTGCAGTATAAGTTTGTCCTTCTGAAGTAACATTTAAATTGTAGGTAACCCCTGGAACTCCCCGCATCCTGTTGATGTAAGTACCGGCTATTGCACCTTCTTTAAAAACATAATTATTCCCTTTACTATCCGTTACGGTAACACTTGCCCCCGAAACTTTTGGAAAAACGTTTGCTTCTGTATAGCCGATGGTTTTGCTGATCTTAATCTGCTGATCGATCAGTTGATCATTAATCTTGCCTTCGATAACAATCTGTGGATCGGCATTTTCGGTATCAATAGAGATAATTTTCTTGCAAGATGTTAAACATAAGGTAAACAGCGAAAAATATATAATCAGTTTTTTCATGCGCTTAAAATTTAAAGTTCCAGGTAATTGAAGGAATAAGGCCAAACAATGAAGTTTGCTGGGCAGCCGTTTTACCCGGATTATCCGGATCGGTAATAAACTCAATGGAATAAGGGTTTTTTCTGGCCAAAACATTATAAATACCAAAATTCCAGCTCGATTGATATTTTTTACCCGGTTTGCCTTCTAAAGTTGCACTAACATCCAAACGCATGTTATAAGGCATACGGCCTGCATTTCTTTCGGTATAATAATAGGCCATTTGGCCACCAATGCTGTATTTACCTGCGGGATAGGTAACTGCATTACCGGTGCTGTATATAAAACTTGAAGAGAAAGTCCAGCGTTTAGTCATGTTGTAAATACCCACTACTGAAATATCATGGGTCCTATCCTGCCTTGCCGGAAAATAATTACCATTATTAAGTTCAGTAAACTTACGTTCGGTACGTGATAAGGTATAACCTACCCAACCGTTCAGTTTTCCAAATTTCTTTTTAAAAAACAGCTCCAGGCCATAAGCCCTGCCTACTCCGTATAAAAGTTCGGATTCTACATTCGAATTGGCCAACAATTCTGCTGCATTTTTGTAATCAATCTGGTTTTGAAGCCATTTATAGTAAATCTCACCCGAAAGCTCATAATTGTTATCCTGAATATTTTTAAAATAACCCAAAGCAACCTGATCGGCAATTTCGGGCTTTATATTCGTACTGCTTAAAACATATTGATCGGTTGGTGAGCTTGATGTTGCATTGGTTAAAATGTGTACATTTTGCGTATTGCGGTTATAAGAAGCTTTGATTGAATTTTCTTCATTAAAGAGATAACTTACCGAAAAACGGGGCTCGAGGTTAAAGTAGTTTTTATGGAATTTTCCTTTGGCTACATTTTCGGTCGATAGGGTATTTCCATCTGCATCGTAGGTACTAAAATTACCTGGGCCCATTAAAGAAAAAGCAGCCAGGCGCACACCATATAAAAAGTTTAAATGTTCGTTTACCGCCCATTCATCTGAAATGTAAGCAGCAGATTCTATACCGTAACGCCTTTCTTGTGTAAGTGAATTAACCTGCGAAGCTTCATCGCTATCAATATCTATAGGCGAAATGCGGTGTTGTGTGGCATTTATACCAAATCTTAAGGTGTGTTTATTGCTGAAATACTGAAAATCTTCTTTAAAGTTAAAATCCCTGACCAATGAGGTTGCTTTAAAGTTAGTGGCATCGTTTAACAACCTTACGGTATAATTGTAGTTATTATAAATTAATGATGTATTGGAAAATAAACGGTCGCTAAAAATATGATTTAACCTGATGGTGGTGGTTACATTGCCCCAATTGTTTTCGAACAGATCTTTAACACCAATGTTATCCTTGCCAAAATAGCCGGAAATATAAATGGTATTTTTATCATTGATTTTATAATTCGCCTTGGCATTGATATCATAAAAATTTAAGGTACTGCCATTTACAGACGAATCGGGCGACGACCTCAAAAACAAGTCGATATACGTTCTGCGGAAACTCACCATAAAAGAACCCCTATCTTTAACAATCGGTCCTTCTGCCTTTATGCGCGAGGCAATTAATCCGATCCCGCCCTGAAATTTAAATTCCTTATTGTTGCCATCATCCATTTTTACATCTAAAACAGATGATAAACGACCACCATACTGTGCCGGCATACCGCCTTTGTACAAGCTTACATCTTTAATTGCATCAGCATTAAAGGTTGAAAAAAAGCCAAGCAAGTGCGAGGAATTGTAAACCACTGCTTCATCCAAAATAATTAAATTCTGATCGGCAGCACCACCACGTACATAAAATCCGGTATTGCCCTCGCCGCCTGATTTTACACCAGGCAGCAGCTGAATGGTTTTTAAAATATCCTTTTCGCCCAATAATACGGGAATGGAATTTAGCGACTTCATATCAATCCGCTCCAGCCCCATTTGTGCACTTTTAACATTTTCATTTTTACGGTTATTTGCATTTACCGTTACCTCGGCCAAATCGATTGCACTTTTTAATTCTTCGTTAAGCTTGGTATCTTTATTTAAATCAATGGTTTTAACAATGGCTGTATAGCCTGTATAACTTACTGTAACAGTATAAGTTCCTTCTGGTTGGGTTAAGGCAAAATACCCGTAATTATTGGTTAGGGTTGCTGCTGTAGATGCTCCAATAATTTTTACCGTTGCTCCAATAAGCGTTTCGCCTGAGCTGGCATCACGGATGGTACCACTGAGGGTAAATTTATTTTGAGCAAAAGTAGCAGATGTGATGAGGACGAGAAAAAATAACGCTAAGTAGTGTTTTATGAGCATATTGGCTACTATCTAATTTATAAGGTCGAAACCAAATGTACGAATTCCAAGCCCTTTTAACAGATAATGGGCAATTTCTTCATACAAACGGGTTTATTTACTTTATAACGGGATAAATTGCAATATGGTGTGAGCGCAACATATAAGCACTTAAATGATCTTTACCAGCCTGCTGAAAACTGATTAATTTTGATGATTCTTTGGGCATATGGCAATCGATGCAATTGCTGGTGAGTGATCCTTTTGCAAGGGTAGCCTGGCTATGCCGGGTTGTTTGATGGCAGTTGATGCAACGTTGAGAATAAATGGCCAAATTGCCTTTAATATTTTCGTGTGTGCTGTGGCACGATTGGCAGGTCATGGTTTCACTTTTCTGATAACAGTTACTCCCCTTTAACATGGCACTCTGGTTACCATGTACATCGATACCGCCACCACCAAATCCAACAAAATCCTGCGAATAATAGGCATCCAGGTCATCACCAGGTTTAAAAACAAATACCGATCGTTGTGCTACCAAAGTATTGCCTGAATGGCATACTCCGCAAACATCCATTTTTTGCTTGCGGGAAAGTGTTTTAAAAATGCTGATGAATTTTGCCGTCTTTTCTTCCGGGTTTTCCATATGAAATACCACATGTTGTTTACCCGGGCCGTGGCAACGCTCACAATCTATTCCATAAATTACAGATCCTTTTTCCATTTGTTCTTCTTTGGAAAAAGCAGATTCCTGCTTGATTTTTACATCTACATAAGAGGCATGGCACTCCAAACAGCGGCTTGTAATTGCCCTATCGTAGTAAAATGTATTTTTAGGAAAGCCCGGACTAATGGCCCAGTTCTGGATAGCAGAGAAATAAGATAAAGGTAATTCGTATAACTTATTCCCAATCCAATAACCATAGGTATACGCTTTTTCGCCAGATCCGAATTGAATATCAAATTTTTGGGCACGTACTGCTTTGTTATTCTGATAAGCTACCTGAAAAATGCCACTATCTCTTTTCTCTATAACTACTTTTTGATGTTCATCAAATAAAAAGCGGTTAGAATCGGGTGAAAAAATTTTCAATAAGGCAGCATCAACAACGGGTTTAGATGTTAAAACATGTGCATTATGCGCAAAAGACTGCGCTAAATCTTTATGGCATTTTACGCATGTAGCTGCTCCGGCATAGGCTTCGCCCCTAATATCAGGTGGTAATTTATCAGCAGCATTCATACATCGCGAAAGGATTAGGATTACAACAGCAAGAGCCCCTAAAATAAACAGGATACGTTTCGCGCCTTTCACTAGATGTGCTTTATTACTTTATAAACTGAATATAACTAAAATTATAGCCTCCAACCTCTGCCAGCACCTTTATTTTTTGCTTTCCTGCTTTTAAGGCGATATTTTTAAGTTCAAAAGTTGCAAACTTCTTACTATCGCCGGTATTTGGTACAGCAATATCTTTCGCTATAGTATTGCCATCAATTGCAATGGTTAATTTGCCTGCAGCATGATCTGCTGCTGTATTAATTTTAAGTGTGTAAGTTCCTTTTTGTGCAACATTTACCGTGTATTGTAACCACTCTCCTTTTTCGATATGGTTTACATAATACTTTTCGTACTGTGCTGAATCTTTTGCAATATCTACCCCATCATTACGGTAACTGCGGCCACGGTTTCCGGCAGTACGTTTCCCTGTTGAAGTATGGTAATCGGCAGTATCGGTGTCAGAATAAGCAAAACCATTTCTACCAAGATCGTAATCTACCGCATAAACAATGCTTTTATTTTTAATTAAATTGGCTTTAAAAGGTTTGGTTCCGTTACTAAAAGGCTGGCGGATCATCGCATCAATTACATCATGGTGGATGATTGTATTCTCTAAACGCGAATAAATAGCAAGTTCCATTAAGCCACTGTACACATTGCTATCTTTAGGTTTGTTGCCTCCATTATTTAGGTATTTCACCAATGCATCATAATTGGGGTTCGATTTAATCTCCATTGGGTTATTGCTGCCGATCTTTTTTAATGGCCACCAAGACCAGCCAATGTTATTTTTTTCTAAAAGGCTAATGGCATCAGTAAACCAAACGTTAGAATTTTCGCCTGTTTCGCCCAGCCAAACCGGAACATTTTGCTCATCTCTGGCTTTGATAATATGTGCAATGGAAGCCTGATCGTTATAATTCCAATACTTGTGGAAACTTAAAACCATATTTTTATCCCAAAGCGGGAAAACACCATTATAATTATTGCCCCAGCCATTTCCTTCTATAATAATGATGTGCTTTTGATCAACCTCGCGAATGGCTTTGGTAATTTCAACCATCAGTTTCCGCAATGGTGCATTTACTTTTTCTTTCGTGCCATTTTTATCTTCTTCAGGGTTTGAGAAACCATAATTGGGTTCGTTCAGAATGTCGTATGCGCCAATGTAACGTTCATTTTTATACCGTTCGGCCAGTTTTTTCCATAAGGCAATCGTTTTTTGCTGATTGGCTTCACTATCCCATAAATACGGTTTTGAAGGATCGCGGTCTGCAATATTTAAATCGTTCCCTTGTCCGCCAGGTGCGGCATGCAGATCCAAAATGAGGTACATTTTATTCGCCTTACACCAGGCCAACAAGCTATCGGTTAAGGCAAAACCTTTATCGAGCCAGGTATTTTTGCCTGCAACAGGTTCTTTGTCAGCCGGTAATGTATATAAATTATAGTGCATGGGCAATCGGATGGAATTAAATCCCCAGCGTTTTATCGAATCTACATCAATTTTGCGCATGTGGTTAGCTAGCCAGGCATCGTAAAACTCCTGCGTTTGCTTAGGCCCCATTAGTTCTTCTATCCTTTCGCGGATTCGGTATTGCTGCGCCTCTTTGTTAATTTTGAGCATATAACCTTCTTGCAACATCCAACCGCCTAAACCAAAACCACGGAGCAAAACATTCTCTCCTTTTTCATTGACTATTTTTTTGCCATCGGCCTTTAAAAACCCCTGACAAAACCCTGTAAACGAAATGGCGCTGAGCAGAAAAGTATATATTATTGATTTTATAAAAGACATAAAATTTAGGTTAGGTTTTAGATAATTACCACACATAGGTTGCTATAGCTCCTTTATCAAGTGCTGCCACAATGGTTTTGCCCTTAAAGCCGATATTAAACAATGCCACGTTTTTACCACTATTGGCTACAATTAAAACGTGTTTTCCATCAGGTGTTTTAAAGGCAACATTTGGTAAATCGCTTAACTCGTTAGTGGCAATACGAACAGCACCCGGCCGCACAAATTTAGATGCATGTGCAATGGAATAATAAGCCAGGTTTCTACTGTATGCATCTTTATTAATGGTTACCGCACCCTGGCACATGGAGCAGCCTCCTCTATCGGTGTAGGGTTTATTTTCGGGGTCGGCAGCCAGATTCCATTCCAATACATTTTTACTCCAGTTACGGGTAGCACCAATAATTAAACGCTTAACGGGGTTCACAATTTTAATGTCTGTAGCATCTGGCTGTTCAACCACCATTTGTTCTGAAAAGTAAATGTTTTTATCAGGATGGGCATTGTGTACATCGGTTAAAGCTTCAATTTTTCCTCCATACAAATGAAACGCAGAACCATCGATATACTTTTTGGCTTCAGGATCATCTAAAATCGTAATCGGGTAATCGGGCCGGTCGGCATTATGATCGTATACCAGAATTTTGGTTTTAATATTTGCTTTTGCAAATGCCGGACCGAGAAATTTCTTTACAAAAAGTGCCTGATCTGGTGCAACCATTAACAAGCTTGGGTTATTGCCAGGGTGTAAAGGTTCGTTTTGAACGGTTATTGCATCGATAGGAATGTCCTCTTTTTGCATTTCCTGTACATAACGGACAAAATATTTAGCGTAAGCATCATAATAAGCTGGCTTTAACATGCCTCCACGGGCATCATAAGCGGTTTTCATCCATAAGGGGGGAGACCATGGTGAACCCATAATTTTCAATTTTGGGTTTATCGCCAGGATTTCCTTCATTACCGGAATTACATCCACTTTATCGGGGCCGAGGTCGAATTTGGCCTGTGTTAAATCAGTTTGTCCTTCGGGAAGATCGTTGTAAGAAAATACTTTTTCATTTAAATCTGATGCGCCAATACTCAACCGGATATAACTCACGCCGATGTTGTTCCCATCTACAGCAAAAAGTTCTTTCAATAATGCAGCTCTTGCCGGTGCCGACATTTTAATAATATGCTGTGCACTGCCTCCGGTTAAAGCGTAACCAAAGCCATCAATGGTTTGATAAGTTTCCTTTTCATTAATTAAAATAGTTGGGTTATCATTTTTAACGGTTTTAAAACTTAAGCCTGCTGCCTGTTTGGCAAATAGTACAGATCGATCTGCCTTGGTGAGCCAAACCTCTGCCTGGCTCTGGGCAACAGCACAAAGGGAAGAGCAGGTGAAAATAAAAGCAATAAATAGGTGTAGCGGTTTGGAATGAAGCATAGGTAAACTAATGATCAGATTAAAAAAACAGGAAGAAAGACGCTGCTTCCTTCCTGTTAACAATTAAACTTAAGCGTATGTAATAGATGAGCAACTATTTTGTTCCGCCATATTCTTTGTTCTGCTCTATTTTAGTATTGGCAAGTTCGGACTGCGGAATCGGGAAAATTTCATTTCTACCTGCTTTAAAGCCTTTATAAGCCAGTACGGTTGCTGCTTTGCCCCAACGTACCAAATCAAGGAAACGATGGCCTTCACCGGCAAGTTCGAGCCTTCTTTCTTTCATAATATTATCAAGCGTTACTGCAATCGGACTTAGCCCCACACGTGCACGCACTGCATTAAATAACTGGTAAGCACGGCTACCCGCACCCACCGGAGCACCGCTAGCCAATAATGCCTCTGCCTCTAAAAGATAGGTATCAGCTAAACGGATTTCGTAAGAATCCTGAGGGAAATTCAGTTCTGTTTGACCAGTTGGTGCTTTATCGGAAACCCTTCCAATGGTTTTTTCCAGAAAGTATCCTGTATTTTGATATCCCTTTTCATAAGTAGCAATTCCGTTCTTTTCTAAGCTGTCTAAATTGGCAACAGTTGCTTTATTACGTGGATCGAAATGAATAAAATCAAAGAATTCTTTGGTGAATAACAAAAAGCTGTAACCAGAATAATAATCAGGAGCACCCGCCCCAGGTTTATAACCACGCGGACCAACAATAATGTTTAACAGATTCCCTTCTGATGCACCGGCATCGCCCCATCCGCCATTAGAGGAGTTTGCATGTACAATTTCTAAAATCGATTCTGAGTTGAACTTATTTGCCACTTTAAACAAATCTCCGAAATTAGGTAAAAGCTTATAACCGTAAACTGCATTCATTTGACCTGGTGTGGTACCATTCACAATAGCAAACTGCTCTGCTGCCTGGGCATTTTTTCCTTGTTGCAAATAAACTTTCCCTAACATAGCTTGTGCAGCCCCTTTTGTAATACGGCCGCCATCTGTTTTGGCTACTATAGTATTGGGTAAGTTAGGAATAGCCTCGGTTAAATCTTTTTCAATTAATGCATATACATCTGTTGCAGGCACCTGAAGAACGTTGTAAATATCTTTAGGATCAACTGCAGAAGTTAGTAAAGGTATATTTTTGAAAAAGCGTACTAAATCAAAATAAAAGATAGCCCGTAAGGTTTTTGCTTCTGCTATATAACTATTTTTGGTTGTAACATCCATGCTGATGTTACCCACCTTTGATAGAAAAATATTTGCCCTAAAAATACCGGCATAGCCTTTATTCCATAAATAGCCTTGTGGCCCGGTTGTAGAATTTAAGGTGAAGTTATTAACCACCTGAAGATCGTTAATATCTGAAGGACCACCACCACCAGCAATCTGATCATCTGATGCGGCATCCATGATGGCAACCTTATCATACAAACCACCAGCTTGAGCTCCGAACCTATCATAAATAGAAATCAATGCTGCTTTCGCTTCAGCAGGGGTTTTATAATAGTTATCTAAAAGTATACGTTCTTGTGGATTGATTTCTAAATATTTTTTACAACCAGCGAACAACTGAAACCCTGCCAGGATTACGATTGCATATGTTATTTTTCTTTTCATTATAATTTAATTAAAAATTAGCATTAACACCAAATACGAATGATCTTGCTTGTGGGTATAAACCTCTATCAATACTAAAAGCATTACCACTATTGTTAGATCCCAATTCCGGATCATAACCACTATATTTTGTAGCCGTAAATAAATTTTCGGATAAAACATATACCCTGAATTTTTGAAGACCAATTTTACCTACGATATTTTTAGGCAGGGTGTAACCGATTTGAAAGGTTCTTAACCTGAAATAATCGCCCTTTTCTAAATACAGGGAAGAAAATTTTGTAAGGTTTTTATTTGGGTCTTTATCAGTTATTCTTGGTTGCGTGGTTGATGGGTTGGATGGTGTCCAACGGTCTAACCTGCTGGTTTGATAATTGGCATTCGGTATATCCAAGCGTCTTAAGCCCTGAAAAATCATATTACCTGCAACTCCACTACCAAAGGCCGTTAGATCCCAGCTTTTATAAGATAAATTCAGTGTAATGCCGTAAGTAAATTTTGGCAAGCCGTTACCGATAAAATCCCTGTCGTTAACATCAATTACCTCATCATTATTTAGGTTGGCGAACTTAACATCGCCGGGTTTTGCCAATGGCTGAAGAATTGTTCCGTTTGGACCTTTGTAAGCATTAATTTCATCCTGGGTTTGAAATATACCCTGGTTGATATAACCATAAAACTCGTTATACGAATGCCCGATCTGCGTACGTGTAATATTGCCTAAAGTTTGGAAAGTGGCCTGACTGTCGTCTATAAAGTTAACACCCGGACTTAATTTATCGATCCTGTTTTTCAAGAACGATCCATTTCCGCTGATACCGAAATTAACCTCACCAATTTTTTTGCGATAGCTAAGTTCAAACTCGAAGCCAGAGTTAGACATATCTGCAATATTTGCTGCCGGACTACCGCTACCAATGTACCCAGGTACTGGCGGGTTCTGTAAAATACCTACAGTTTTCTTTTTATACCAATCTAAAACCAAACTTACGTTCTGAAATAAGGTTGCATCGATACCAATGTTGGTTTGCCTGGTTTCTTCCCATTTTAAATCAGGGTTTGCAGATGCCGCAGGGCTGTAGCCTATATTTACTGTATTTTCGTTGCCGAAAGTATAGTTTCTGCCACTGGCTACAAGAGGTACGTATGCAAAATCGCCAATACCATCATTACCTGTTACACCATAACTTCCGCGAATTTTCAAGAAATTAACAATGTTATTTTGTGGAAAAAAGTCTTCTTTTGTTGGTACCCAACCTATTTGGCCAGATGGGAAATAACCATATTTATTATTCGCACCAAAACGCGAAGATCCATCCCGTCTGATTAAAGCTGAGAATAAATATTTCTCTTTATAATCATAAGTTAAACGAGAAAATAAAGAGAACACTTTATGGTCGGTACCTTCACTGCCATCAGAAGTTCTATTTGCAGCAACAGGCTTGAACCTCATCGAAGCTGAGTAGAAATCCTGCGCCGGCACATCGTAAAATGTGGTACTTACACTACGGCTAAAACCATCACTGTAAGATCCCTGGCCTAATAACAAACTTAAATTATGGTTACCCAATGCACGTGTATAAGAAACGGTGTTTTCTAAGTTATAGGTAATTACATAATTGATATTTCTGGCAAACTGGGTTCTATTATTGGAAGTAGATGAGTTTAAATAATAAATTGGATTAAAACCATCGCCACCGTAAAATGCCAGTTTAGATCCTAAGGTAGAACGGAAGCGTAAGCCTTTAATTGGTTCTGCTTCTAAAAATGCGTTACCAACAATATTATGGTCCCAGTCATAATTGCCAATTCTCCTTCTTATATCGCCTAATGGATTTGTGATTTCTTGCGCTACCCTTGTAGAAATGCCATAAGGGTTTCCATTCGGATCTCTAAATACCGGTAATGGATAACTGTTATACGTAGCTGCAGCTGTTGGATCGGTAATAATTGCGGGTGTAATGGGATCTAAATTTATAGCCGAACTTAATGGCCCTCCAAATTCACTGTTGGTATTTCCTATACCGTTGGTAATTGCGTGGCTATAGCCTAAATTTTCGCCAATAGTTAACCATTTATACAACTTATGCTGAGAATTAATCCGAATGTTTGCCCTGTTATATTTAGAAATTTCAGTAGCAACAATACCATCAACCTTAAAATAACCGAACGATAAATAAAAAGTCGATTTATCATTACCTCCATTTATAGAAACTTCATGGTTTTGACGGGCTGCACTGTTATTGAAAACGTAAGATTGCCAGTCGGTTCCTTCGCCTAAAGCGGCAGGGTTAGCATATGGCAGGGTAAACACTACACCAGGGCCAGGGACAAAATCGTTTGTATATGCCTCATTTCTGAGTGTGGCATACTCTGTAGCATTTAGTAAATCTAATTTCTTAGCCGCTTTTGCTTCTCCATAATATCCATTGTAGCTTAAACTTATTTTACCATTTTTACCTTTCTTAGTGGTTACAATGATAACGCCTGATGCCGCACGTGCACCATAAATTGCTGCCGATGCAGCATCTTTTAGCACCTCGATAGATTCAATATCCGACTGATTAAGATATCCAATCCCACCATTATCAACCACAACACCATCAATTACCCATAAAGGATCATTTTTGCCGCCAAAAGAGGTAAAGCCCCTTAAACGCACAGTTGATGCCGAACCTGGCTGGCCTGATTGTGCAGCAACAGTTAACCCTGAAGTTCTACCTTGCAAAGCTTGTTCTAAGCGCGTAGTGGTGGGTTGGTTTTCCAAATCGGCAGCTTTAACACTGGAGATTGCACCAGTTACCACACTTTTCTTTTGTGTGCCGTAACCTACAACAACAACCTCTGTTAAATCTTTTGAACTGGGGGCAAGGGTAATATTTAATTTTCCTCCTGCCGGTACAGTTACAGTTTGGGTAGCCATACCTATTAAGCTAACGGTTAATTTACCACCTACTGGTGCCTGAATGCTAAAATTACCACTGGCATCTGTAGAGGCTGCTTTGCTTGTACCATCAAGCTTAACTGTGGCCCCAGGTAATGGGCTGCCATTTTGTTCTGTTACTTTTCCTGTAACGGGAATATCTTGCGCCAGTAAAGCCGCCGGAAATGCCAAGATACAGTAAATGAAGAATACAAATGTAAATCTTCCTCTCATAGAAATTAGTTTTAAGTTAATATTTGGTTAGTTAGTGATCGCGGCTTGGGTGGCCGTGTTTCATAAATCAAATCTATGGTGGCGCGTAATAATTGCAGCATTTGCTGCTACTACACGAACCATACAGAAGCCCTCAATTAACTCAAAATAAAGAAAAACAGACCTACATAAGCCCTACAAAGAGAATCAAAATCACTGGAAATCAGTTAATTAATATATACAGGCAGAAAATGTTTCAATTGTAACAAAAACATCGATTTAAAGCGTTTTTTGACGCGCAATATCAATCAGAAACTCATATAAATTGGTTTCGGGTTTAAGTTGGAGTTTCTTTCTTAACCGATATCGGCCAACTTCGATGGCTTTAATGGTAACATTCATCAATTGCGCCATTTCTTTCGAAGATAAATTCATGGATAAATAGGCACAAAACTTTAAATCGTTCTGACTTAAATCAGGGTAAAGATCTTTTAACTTGTTAAAAAATTCGGTGTTTACATGGTTAAAGTGCACACTCAAATGATCCAGTTCCTGATCCTTTTTTTCTACATCTCTAATCAGCCTGATCAAATGCCTGAAACTTGGTGAACTTTCATTAATATCGTGGTTTTTAATTACCGCAGATATAACCTCTTTTATCTTCGCAAGCACTTTACCCCGTTGCACCAAATGCATCGTCATGGTAGAAAGTTCTTTGTTTTTATAATTTACATCGGCTTCTAACTTTTCGTTCTGCAGCCTTACAATTTCCTTTTCGTTCCTATCCAGTTCCAGCTGGTGGAGGTAGCTCATGCGGTCTTGCTCTTTAATGTGTTTCCGTTTTTGCCACTTAATTAACAGTCTGATGAGCAGCACAATTAAAATCAGGTAAAAAATCTTCATCCAAATGGTATTGTACCAGGCCGGTAATACTACAAAAGTATAGGCCACTACCGCCGATTCGTTGCCAACATCCGTTCGTGCTTTAATGTTAAAAGTATATTTGCCGGCGGGTAAATTGGTGTAATCTTTTTCGCTTTTTATGCCCCATGCAGACCACTCGCTATCGAAGCCCACCAGCTGATAGCTAAATTTTGTATTCTTATCGTGCTCAAAAAGTGTAGAAGCATATTCGAAATGAATGGAGTTTAAGCTGTTAACGTATTCTGGTATCTCCTTTTGATCTTGTTTATCAGAAATTATTCCTTTACTTACAAAGTAGCCGCCAAATACCAAACTATCTTTATTGCCAAGCAGTTTAATTTGGCCGAGTGTTACAACAGGTTTAATAATATTTTTGATGTATTTATCATAATTAATGTGGTAAGCACCTTTATTGGCCCCTATGAAAATGTTTTTGCTATCGAGCGCATAAATAGATTCAAAACCGCCTACAACTTTGCCATCCAGTTCGGGCAAATAATATACAGTAAAGGGGTTTGATCCGGATGGATGTTTAAAATCGATTACCCCTACCTTTTTATTGCTTACAAACCACACATTGCCATCGCCATCTTCTTTCATATATTGAACCGATATATGGTTTATGGCGTTGGCAAGCAATTTAAAACGCACAAATTTCTGTGCACTTTCATCATATTCATATACTCCATCAGCTGTTGCAATAACTACCCTGTTTTTGATATGGAAAACATAATTATAGAGCTTTGATGGTAAGCCGTTTTTTTCGGTATATAACGTGGTATGGAGCACATGCTGATGATCGGGTTGCAATTCTATTTTATATACACCATGATAGGGGTGTGATGCCCAAATGCGATCTGGATTGTTATTATCAGCCACAATAAAGCGTAAAGTTTCGGCAATGCCGCCAATTTTGCCTGCATTGCTAAAACGGGAGTTGTTGTAAACAATTTTTTGTAACCCTGCATAAGTTCCGGCAATAAGCTCTTTACTGGGGTAAATATTATCAGGTGTTTGGTACATCCAAGTACCGATTAAGCTATAAATTGGCCTGGCTACATTATCTTCAACCAGTAGCGTACCATCTTCATGGGCCATTAACAGCTGGCTGTTAATCTCATCAAGGCCCCAAACCTGGCCTTTGGTGTTGTTTACTTCTTCAAAACTGGCAGGCGAATAGCTCAAATCCTGTTCTTGGGCACTAACCTTGGTTCGGTACAGGCCATTTGATGTACCGATGTAAACAGATTGCTTAAATTTTCTGAAAGCATAACTGGTAATCTGTTTATTGCGGTCGGGAAAAATATTTTTAACAGCACTGTTAATGGCTACATAGGCTGTGCCATCATCAAGCGCAAGCCACATATTTTTATCACGATCAATTAAAATTCCCCTAACATTGTTGTTCTGCAAACCTTCCCTGTAATTGTATTTTTGAACGAGTTCACCTTTCCTGTTCATAATATATACCCCACCAGATGTGGTGGCAACGCCATACAGATTGGCACTGATCTGATTGGCAAAATAAATCCTGTTATTTAAAAAAACCTGATCCAGATTTGTTTTAAAGGGTATCAACTGGTGATTAACTACTAAAAAGAACCCCTTTTTCAATACAGAAATCAATAATGTATCGCCAGCATATGGCAACACAGCTGTAATAGATGAGCGGTTTAAAATACTGTCGCTACAAAAGGGTTTCCACATTTCGTGCTCGTAAAGCAGTAAACCCGAATCAGAAGATTGCGAAAATATTTTGTTGTTAGCCATTCCCATAAACAGCCAGGTAGTATTGGTTTTATAACTTTTTATTACACCATCTTTATAATGTAAAATGGCATGTATCGATCTGAAGAATACCTCGTTGTGTATAATGGAAACACCCCAGATATCGGCCAGTTTTCGCATATTTTCTGGCAGCAGGTTTAATAAAGAAGTATATTTTAATACACCCTGTGCATTTGGGTAAAAGTAGCCAAACTCATCCTGCCCGCCTACATAAATGCGGTTTTTAGAATCGATACCTACTGAGCGTACCGAGGTATAATTGGGCAACCTAAAGAGGTTCCAATACCGGCCGTTAAAAGTGAGCAAACCCTCGTTATTGCCAAAATAAAGTATCCCATTTTTATCCTGCTCTACATCCCAATTCTGTATGCCAGCGTTATACTGTTCGTTGTTGTAATTTACAATTTGCGGAATACCCAATAAATCCTGGGCATGCACATTACAGAATATTAGTAAAAATATGATCGCAAGTAGAAGTTTATTCATCTGGTTAGGGAAGGATGATTTTGAACGCAATAATAAATATATAATTTTAATTCTGATTAATGTTGCTTACAACCGATCATATCGATTTAATGGATCATCTTTTCAGCATATCAGTTATATAATGAACATTATATTTTGCTTTGTTGTACTAATAAGAATTGAAAAGATATGTATATAAGTAAATTGATTATTACAGCTTAGATGGTGAGGATTAACTGGTTAGTTTTTGGGAGCGGAATGTCAGTAGTAATAGGTTTGGTCCTGTCCCGCTTTTACTGCAAGTCCTCACTCGTGCTTCGCTCCGGGCTTTCCGTGCAATCGGGGCTAATTAACATTGGGCAGTGCAAGTAGAAAACTGATGCTTATTGCGCCTGAGCAGAGGTGTTTTTATAATTGTTATATGGTTAAGCCTGACCAGCTGGTAGACTTGTTAGTAAATTGATTATTACAGCTTAAGTGGTGAAGATTAACTGGTTAGTTTTTGGGAGCATGATGTCAGTAGTGATGGGTTTGTTCCTGTCCCGCTTTTACTGCAAGTCCTCAATCGTGCCTCGCTCCGGGCTTTCCGTGCAATCGGGGCTAATTAACATTAGGCAGTGCAGTAAAACCTGGTTTTTAATAGGCCTGAGCCAATATGTTTCATCTTCAAAAATTCTTTTCATCACCTAAGCACTATAAATAACACGGCAAGAAAATGTTATTTTAATAAATGTGGCTCAACGGCTTTTCGCCAGATGGCATAGCCTGTAGCGTTCATGTGCAACATATCCCCTACAAATAGCTCTGGCCTGAGTTTGCCATCTTTAGTCAGCATCGGCTTATATACATCAACAAATTTCGTATTGGCTTCAGTTGATAAATACTTTTTAATCAATGCATTCGAGGTTACTGCTTTATCTTTAAACTTCTCTCTGCTCGGACTAGGCTTAATCGATATATAAACAATCGGTACCGTTGGCAATTTTGCCCTAATGCCCTGGTACAAACGGATGGTTCTGTTTAAAACCGTATCAGGTGTTACTTTATCATTTACCAAATCGTTCTCACCCACATAAAGTACGATCTGTTTAGGTTGGTATGGAAAAACTATATCGTTTAAATAGAAAGTAATATCATTTATTACAGCACCACCAATACCGCGGTTTAAGGCATTGTATTTAGCAAAAACCTGTGTACAATCATCCCATTTGCGAATTGATGAACTGCCTACAAACAATACGGGGTTTACCGGCGCCTTATACATCTGATCGTACTTTTTAATGGTTTGCACATCATCCCAAAAATTGGGTTTCGTTTGGGCAAATGCAGTAAGGGTTATTAATGAGAGCAGAAACAGGGTAACAAATATTTTTTTCATACTATGTAGGGATGTATTATAATGGGCACAATATACCAATATCCTCATTTCTATAAACCAATCAATCAAATTTATTACGGCGGATAAAGCAAGTATGGATTACTTTGCATTCTTAAAGGAATTATTTTCGCATTGCAAATGCGTACCTCTAAAATCCTCGTTACAAACGAGGACTATTTAAGGCTTTTAACCAACAGATTTACACAGAAAACAGTTTTTGCCACCGAAACACAGAAAGCACGGAGAATTCATGGATGATCATACTACATCGTCCTCGTTTGTAACGAGTATGTGCGAGTAAAGCGATTTTATCTCACTTAAATGAATTATTTTCGCATTGCAAATGCGTACTTCTAAAATCCTCGTTACAAACGAGGACTATTTAAGTATTCATTTCCTTAAAATCATACCTCTCATATTGATTTTAAGGAAATAAATTACTCCTCAAACTGATACTTGTTAACGAAAATTAAACCCAACTATCCCCTAAAACCAGCACTATACTTACTAAAATCAAATGATAACGATGCAATGTGCGCCAGCTTCTGCTTGGTAGAGTGATCATCATGATCGGGAACCACAACATCAGCATCACTTTGCAAACCAACTCCATCGCTTAGGTTATTCATAATCCGCTTAACCAATAATGGGTCGGCTTGTTCAGGTTTATGGTTTATAGAAAGATATATTGAAGTGATAATTGCATTAATTTGGTAAATGGTTGATTGTATGCCGTACAGACCGTTAAAATCAATATGTTTCCGCATCGGTTCCTGACTGGCCGATTCTATAGCCTCACTTAAGGCCGATAAACTGAGGTTGGCATTTTTGCGCGCCATCCGCGATATGTTTTCGCCCAGGTTTTCTTTACTTTCTATCGCTACCTGCAAATAATTTAGCGTATCTGTAGTAGCCCTGCTTATTTTTGCTTTTAACTGGCGGCTATCCCATATGGGAAAAAGATAGGTAGCAAAAATTGCAATCACACACCCCCAAACGGTAAACATAATCCTATCGTGCACAATATGATCGAAATGCCCCTGGTAACTGCCCAGCGTTAAAATAACCGCGGGGGTAATAAACAGCACGCTTATGGTATAATTTAGACGGTTAAAAGCATAAAAACCGAGCAGAAAAATCACTGAGAAAGAGAGCAACACTGCAGGGCTCTTTATAAAATATACAATTACCAGCCCGATAACCACGCCACCTAAACTGCCCTTTAAACGTTGCAGGTTCCGTTTCCAGGTGATTGAGAATTTAGGGCGCGCCACAATTACCAGGGTAAGAAAAAGCCAGTAACTGTACTTACTCGGCTCTAACTGCCATATTAATAGGAAACCAAACAGAAAACAGATGGCCAAACGCAACGAAAACCTAAAAATGGGCGATTTTAAGGTTAGGTGTTCCTTTATCGTAAAACGATCGCCGGTAATAAATAACGGATAGGAAATACCGCCACTTAACTCTTGCAGGTGTTGGGCCGCTGTATGCTCATTGCCTCTTATCATTTCGATAATACGCACAATATCGTTCATGTTCGAAACCACTTTTAACACCATTTTACGTTGGGTTTCATTCAGCTGCTCCATTTGCTGCAACAATAACAGTCGTTTTTGGTAATATGATATATTGGTTGCTACCTCGCCCTTGTAAGCTTTAGCCGAGCGTACATGCCTGCCCAAATGTTCTAGCTCTTGTGCCAAAAGTTTTATCAGTGCGGCAATCAGTTTTAAACTTGGGCCTGTTGCCAGGGTATTCCTCACTAAAACATAATCGTAATGTACGGCATTTAGCTGCTCGTATAAATCGATCAATAACCTGGCCCGCTCCAGCAGCAACCGCCCTTTGGGGTTGTTGGGGTTCATGGCGTACTTATCAGTAAGCAGCAAATTGCGGATCAATTCATGTTTCTGGTTTACTTTTATATGCAGTTTTATAGCTTCTTTCTGTTGCAGATCGAGCGGTATATCTACATCGTAATTTTTCGCCTTTGCATTTAAAAACTGGGCACTGCTCATCAAACATTCAAAAATAGCATGGTGAAGCGAGCGGTAAGGCCGCAGCAAAATCTGGATTAAACTGATTACATAATACCAAATACCACCAATTAGCATATAACTGCTAAAATAGAGCGGCCTGGCCGGGTGCAGCCCCATTACAAAGGTGCAAACAATGAGCGCCATGGTGCCAATGAGCGAAAGTTTTTGCCCGTACACGGCAAACATCGAAAAGCTGAAAGCTGCAATTACAACAACTATTGCGGTAAGGTAAAAATGAGCTAAAACCATCGAAACCACCAGCGTAGTGGCAAAAAATACGATGATACTGGAGAGGGCTGTTTTTAATTTATTCAGGCGGTTATCGGGCAAATCGGTTAAACTGATTAGCAGCGCACCCACCCCTATACCCTTAGCGGCCTCGGGGTTGCCAAGGTAAAAGAATAATATAATGGGCAATACCACGGTAATGGTGGTACGCAATGCATCAGAAAAATACTCGCCTAAAAAGAAATACGAAATGGTAGAGCCGATGCCGTTTTTGCCCATGAACAATATTGATGAATAAACCTCAGTTAGAAAGCCGCAAATGTACAGCATTATAATGAATGCATACAGCACAATCGTAAAACCGACCAGGCAACATTTAAAACATTAAAACAATTCGGATTAAAAATGATTGTATTTATACACCAATACCATTTTATATGAAAACGAAATTAATCATTTTAGTAACTGCATTTGGTTTAAGCTTAGCAGCTTGTACTGGTAAAAAAGCCGATCAGGAGAATGCAGACAGCATGAGTAAATATACTGATACCACTAAAGCTGTTGATAGTGCAAGTACGGATGCAATTGCAGATTCGACCACAAACGCACCTGCTGACGCAAAAAACTAAAGAAAATAACAAACAACTAGCGCTCATGCTGAAAAGTATGGGCGTTTTTTTTATGGAGTGACCCCTCAGGGGTTCGAACCCTGGACCCACAGATTAAGAGTCTGTTGCTCTACCAACTGAGCTAAGAAGTCTGGTTGATTAAATATAGTTAAAAAAGGGATTAGTAATTATATTTTGCGTTGCAGAAGTTACAGATTACCAGCTATCATGATCAGTTTCCGCTATCACCACTAAGTCAAGTGGATTATACGCAGTTCATTAACAATCAATTTGCAGCCTCGGATGTGATTAAAAAAAACAAGCTATATACCAAACTAGAACAGGCACCGAGGCCATGAAAAACGAAATAGTAAGAATCCTTAAACTCTTGCGAAAAAACACCCTCGGTACTAGAGATGGGCAAGCGGCCAGGTTTCGGCTACACCTTCCTTTTGAGTTTAAATATGAATAAAGGTTGCGCCAGCACTTCAGCATTAGGATTCCCGCATGCGCGAGAATGACGACCGCCACTTTGCTTTTTCGCCCATTACTTCGAATCTTCTAATGCAGATTATGTTGGTACACGCAGATTTTAGCGTCCGTCAGTCTGTGCGGAGTTGATAACCCACCCAGCTTAGTGTTCTTCGCGCCTTCTCTTTGTGCTCTTTGTGGTTAAAAAAAACGATGCATTTAAAAGATCTCTCCATTCCGCTGCGCTCCAGTCGAGATGACGATTTTTTTCGGGTGCTAATAATGGTAGTGGTTGAAAAGTACACCCAGCTTTGTGTTCTTCGCGACTTCTCTTTGTGCTCTTTGTGGTTAAAAAAAACGATGCATTTAAAAGATCTCTCGATTCCGCTGCGCTCCAGTCGAGATGACGATTTTGCGTTTACACAACCTTATTCCGTTAATTTCCGCTTGATTCCTTCTGTTAAGTTTTTCACTTTAATAAAACCCGCTAAAGAACTGTTCCGTTTATCAAAATCGATTACCAACCAGCCTTTTTTGGCTTTAAGGTTAAACTTATCGCTGCCATTTAAGTTTACGAACAAATCGATATTCTGATCTAACGGAAGTTCGTTGTTCAGGGCACTATCAAGGTATTTCTCCAGCTTACCTGTTTTGCTTTCGTTGTACTTTGCTTCAAATTTAAAGTTGGTATTGTTATCTATAGTACTAATAGATAGGTTTCCTCCACCATTGTGGCATCCGAAACTTAAAACGATAACTAAAATTGCGATACTGTATATTATTTTTTTCATGTTGTTAATTGATTAATTGTTTTTCATCCCCTGCCCCCCCTCAAAGGGTGACAAATTCCTAGCGGGTGGCCCAAACTCCCAACTCCCAACTTCAAACTCCAAACTCCAAACTCCCACCTCAAAACTCCCAACTCAACACTACCCCCCCGCTCTGCCTTTCATATCATCGGTAGCTGTGTTTCTTGATCGTGCTGATTTTACATTCTGATTTCCGAAGTTATAGCTAATGCTAAAATTTGCCCGTCTGCTGGTGTAATGGTTCACAACATTCATGTTGATGTTCTGGTAAACCAGTTTTCCTTCCCAATGGTTGGTGAGCAAAATATCATCCATATTTAATCGCAGTTTAAGTTTTTTATCCATCAGGGTTTTCTGTATTCCGGCATTTAAAGCACCCTGGTAATTGGTTGTTTGCTCTACACCGTTAACCCGTGGCGAGTTAAGCCAGGCGCTAATTTCCAAACTAAAATTTTGAGGCAACGTAAAAGAGTTAGAAGTATAAAGGTTTACCGCAGCTTTGCCCGCGCTATAGGCTGCCCCTTCTATGTTGCCATCGGTGAATTTATTGTAATAAACGCTTACATTGTTCTGCATGTTCCACCATTTGGTAACCTTAACCGGTACATTTATATCGGCCGAATAATTTTGTGAGCGACCAAGGTTCTCGCGGATTACACTGATTACCCTTGTGGCATCATCCTGTTTACTGATCTGCGTAATCATATCTTTAGTATTCGAATAATTTAGCGAGAACGAAAATTCTTTATAGCTGTAGCTAATCTGGTAGTTATCAGTAAACTGAGGTTTAAGGTAAGGGTTGCCCTGATCAACCGCTAACGGATCCAAATAAAAAACAAATGGATTAAGTTGTTGGTAATTCGGGCGATCTACCCTTCTGCCATAAGAATAACGGATGTTGTTGTTTTCATTAAGTTTTTGGTTAACAAACACCGTTGGGAAGAGTGAAAGGTAATTGCGGTCTACTTCCTTTTGGTCGGTAACCGAAGTACCGTTTGAGTGTGTATGTTCTGCACGCAGGCCAAGCTGTATCTGCCATACCTTCCACTCTTTAGAAAAGCTCCCATAAATGGCGTTGATGTTTTCTTTGTATACAAAATTGTTCGATTTACCCAAATCATTCTGCCATACCCCACCAATAAGCTGCTCCGAAATAAAATCGTTATTGGTAACCACATAACTACTTTTTAAACCCGCCTCCAACTTGGCCGTTTTAGAAAGTGGTAGTGTTAAATCTGTTTTGGCAGCATATACACTAATCTCGGCATCGGTATTGTTTCTTAAAGTTGTTTTGTTGGTAGAGCTGCCACCGCTGTTTAAATAATTGGCCAAAAAGTTTTCGTCCTTTTTATTGCTGAAGCCCGAATAATCCATATCAAAGGTTAAGCTCTTGCCTTTTTTATCGAAATCGTGTTTAATGTTAAAGTTTGCTGTTAAATTGCCTACCGGAGAGCTCGAATTGGCATCCTGTAATATATAACTGAGGTTAGTTGCCCCATTTTGCACTGCATTAATGTTGGTATTGCTAAAATTGGTAAGCTTGTTGTTTACCGTATTGGCATCAAACATCACCCCAAAAACCGTTTTGTCTGAAGCATAATAATCAGCACCGAATTTAACCTGGTAACCAACACCCTTACTTTTGCGGTCGAAATTCTGCGTTAGCGCGCTGGCCAAACCTTCTGATAAAGTGCTTCGTGTTAAATACGTGTTGTTAAATTGAGCCTTCCTTGCCACGGTACCGTTGCCAAAAATATTCCATTTGCCCTGCCTGTAGTTTAAATTCAGGTTTACGCCGGCACGGTACAAATCGCTTGGCGAATCGGGCATAATACCCTGCCCGCTGTTAACGCTCACAGTACCATTGGTACCGAATGCCTTGTTGCGTTTAAGTTTAATATTGATGATTCCGGCATTTCCGGCGGCATCATATTTGGCCGATGGATTGGTAATCAGTTCTATCGTGGAAATCTGATCGCTACTCATATTGCTTAACAAGGTTGTAATATCAGCACCTGACAGGAAATTGGCTTTCCCATCAATCATTACCATAATACCACTTTTGTTGTTCAGTTTAATCTGGTCAGTCTGCCGATCTATCTGTACACCCGGTGCTTTCTCTAACACTTCTAAAGCGGTACCACCTGTGGCAATAATGCTGTTTTCTAAATTCAGTACGGTTTTATCAATCTGATGTTCGATAAAAGGTTTCTTGCCCTGAACACTCACCTCTTTTAACTGTTTGCTTACACTTTCTATGCCAATGGCGGGTAAATTTAAGTCTCCGTTAAGTGAAAAATGACCGGTCTTTTTACCTTTAAAACCTACAATCGAAACCGACAATACATACTCACCGTTTTTTAACTGATCGATTGCAAATGCGCCATCAATATTGGTTGATACACTTTTCACCACCGAAGTATCGGGGTAATTTAATACCCTTACAATGGCGAACGATACCGGTACTGTTTTTTCATCGACGATTTTGCCCGTAAGTGTGTTTAATTTTTGGGCAAAAGAAGCCCCACATGCCATAAAGCATGCAATTAACGTTAATAATGTTTTCATGGTATCTTTTTTTAGGTGTAATAGTCAACTCAAGTGAAGCGCCGCGAAATGGAGAGATCTGTATAAATAAGTTTCTCGGTTGCGCTGCGCTCCGCTCAGAATGATGGAAATATTATTCGGGCTTTATCCCCAACTCTTCTTTCACTTCCCTTATCCTGTTCGATACAGAATCCTGAAATACGGTATCAGTAGGTTTATCCTTGTGCATAAGCTCCAAATTACTGAGCTCTTGTTCTAACTGTTGCTTTTTAATGGCTTCTTCTTTTAATTGCGCAACACATTTTAAACCATCTTCCGTCATGATCCAAACGGTGAAATCGTTGTGGTCATTTTCTGCGTTTTTGCAGTCCCAGGTCCAATAATTGTTTACGTAACGGTATGAATCTTCTTTTAAAATCAATTTTGTACCCACCGGAACTTCGAGTGTTAACCTTACTTCCTGGTTTCGCCAGATGCTTCCTTTTCGCAATTGAAACCTCGGACTAAAAATCAATTCCGCATCTTTTAAAGTATAGGTGTAACTGATGTTCTGTGCATTTTGCAATGCGCTTTGGAAGGTTTTGCCCTGCGATTCGTATTTCTGCGTTAAACGCGTTACGCTGGTTTCACTTTTTTCAATATTAATGCGGATGTGGTTAGGCGAAACAAACGGACCATCCTCAAAATCGTCTACTACAATCTGGTGGCGGTTATTAGCATCAATATGGTATGCCACACTATCTTCTTTACTAAAGTATTTGCTCTTATCAATGTTGATGGTATAGGCAGGGAAAGATTTAAGATCAACAGTTTGGGTTAACTCTGCGTGCTGTTTAAACTCCGATGATATTTTAGCCGCCTGATAACCCGTTACCGCCACACCAGCCAACCAGATAATCAACAACGCAAACGACAGTGTTTTATTAATGGCCTGTTTGTTAAATGCAACCCGGATAGAGAATAGTACCAAAGCTAAAACCGGCACAAAACATACTATAAATGCGCCAAATAATATTACGCCCCTATTGCCTTCATTAATGATGGAGAAAGGGAAGTACTCGTATATACTTGCATCCCAAAAACCCTGAAAAGCAGCTGCACTAATAATCAGTGTTAACAAAAACAGCACACCAAATACTACAATACAACCCGCAATTACTTTAAAAATTACTTTGCCTGTACCCGAAATAAAGCGGCCCAGCCATTCGAAAAACTCGCTGATAAAAATACCAAGGCGGGCAAATATCGGTTGTGCATGTTTGTTTACCTCACCCAAACGTTCTTTTACGGCCAGCAGTTCTTCATCAAGGTTTTTTTGGAAGCCTTGCAGGTTTGCCGGCTCACCTTTCATTTCCATCCGCTCAATACGCGATTTTGCTTTTGGCATAATAATCCAAAGCAGCGCATACACCAAAATACCCGATCCACCAAGAAAAACAGTAAGCACGGTAGCCACTCTAATCCACTTCGGATCTGCGTTTACATAATGCGCTATACCTGCACAAACACCTGCAACAACACGGTCGTCCATATCGCGGTAAAGTTTTTTCTCGGCATATTGCTGCTGGTAAGCATTGCTGATTACGGGTTCTTCCTCACCTGGTTCTGTGGTATCAAAATCCTGTACCTTGCCCATCTGCGCAATTACCGAGTTTACATTGGCCGAATCTACAACCTGTTTTTTCTGCTCTTCCAATTGCTCGGTTAACAGTTCAGCAATACGGTTTTCTATATCCGTTACAATTTCAAGGTCGTCTGCATGGTTGGCAAAATACTGTTTTACTTCGTTCAGGTAGGCCTTTAAAAGTTCGTAAGCACTTTCTTCAATATGAATAATCGTGTTTCCTATATTTATGATGATGGTCTTTTCCATTTCTTTTTTACTAATTATGAATTGGCTCCTTTTTGTGAAATACCTACAGCATAAGCCAGCTCCTGCCAGGTTTGATCTAATTGTGATAAAATTCCCCGACCATCTTCGGTTAAGGTATAATATTTACGCGGTGGGCCTGAGGTAGATTCTACCCAGTTGTAGCTTAACAAACCATTGTTTTTAAGCCTGGTTAATAATGGATATAATGTTCCCTCAACCACCAATAGCTTTGCCGCCCTTAATTCGGCAATAATATCCGAAGCATAAATTTCGCCCCGTGAGATGATTGATAAAACACAGTATTCCAGAATTCCTTTCCGCATTTGTGTTTGCGTATTTTCTGCTATCATATAACAAAGATATATGTTTTATATACTACCATGCAATACATAGTACTAAAATAAATCAAAGTAATTACATAAATCACTGATAATAAGCGATATAATTTTAAATTAAATTTTGCTTTCTGGAAATATTTCTGTAATCAACTTAGTATTTTACTCTTTTTTGGAAAAGAAAGTTCCTATAATCATTCGATTTTTGCAGTCCTGCGCTAACCTATAATCCCAATTTTACCCTTATTCAAACTCAAATATTCTGATAAAATTGGGAGCTATCTGGTTCGATCAGGTTTACCACTTTCAGGCTGGTGCTACTATTTATGGCTCGCAGACAATACCTAAAAAATCAGATAGAACTATTAGCTTTAAAGGTTATTATAATAATATATAAATACTATAGAATTAATATATTTTAATAATTTTACAGCTTCTTAACTTGTTTTCATGAAAAAATCTATTGCCAGCATTGTTGCAGAGTCGAACGAAAGCGGCGAAGGCACGCTTAAAAGAACTTTGGGCCCTATTAACCTCATTTTAATCGGGGTTGGCCTAACGCTTGGTGCAGGCTTATTTTCTATAACCGGCCTGGCAGCTGCCAATCATTCGGGGCCGGCGGTAACCTTATCTTTTGTTATTGCTGCGTTGGGCTGTGGTTTTGCAGCATTATGTTATGCCGAATTTGCATCCATGATCCCTGTGGCAGGCAGTGCTTATACCTATTCATACGCTACCATGGGCGAACTGTTTGCATGGATTATCGGTTGGGACCTGGTGTTGGAGTATTCTGTGGGTTGTGCTACGGTGGCCATCAGCTGGTCGCAGTATTTAACCAGGTTTTTAGCCAGTTTACACATTTACCTGCCTCCCCAGCTTACTTTATCCCCTTTCGAAACTGCGAAACTTGCAGATGGCTCTACCGTTAGCGGCATTATCAACATCCCCGCAGCATTAGTGGTGGTATTGATGACGGCAATATTAATCCGAGGCACCAAAGGCTCTGCAATAGTAAACGGGATTATTGTATTTTTAAAAGTTGGTGTGGTATTGGTGTTCATTGCCTTGGGTTGGCAATATATCGATCCTGCAAATTACCATCCCTACATCCCCGAAAATACAGGCACATTTGGTCAGTTCGGTTGGAGTGGTGTATTGCGTGGTGCAGGGCTTGTTTTCTTTGTGTTTATCGGTTTTGATGCAGTTGCTGCATCGGCCCAGGAAACAAAAAACCCCGCCAGAGATTTACCGATCGGTATTATTGGCTCTTTAGTAGTGTGTACCGTTTTATTCGGCCTTTTCGGGCACGTAATGACGGGTTTGGCCAATTATAAAGAATTTGCCAATAGTGGCGCACCAGTTGCCATAGCGATTGAAAAAACACCATACGCATGGTTAAGCCAGGCGATTATTTTGGCGATATTAATTGGTTATACATCTGTTATTTTAATCGATTTAATGGCACAATCCCGGATGTTTTATTCGATCAGTAAAGATGGTTTGTTGCCAAAGATGTTTTCGGATGTACATGCTAAATTTAAAACGCCTTACAAATCAAACCTGATTCTTTGCGTATTTATTGCGCTGTTTGCTGCATTTGTACCCATGAATGTTGTTGGCGAAATGACGAGTATAGGCACTTTACTTGCTTTCTTAATGGTATGTGTGGGCATCCTCATTCTCAGAAAAACAGATCCAGAAGCTAAGCGTCCTTTCAAAGTGCCATTTGTGCCTCTCATCCCAATTTTGGGCATTTTAACCTGCATTGCAATGATGGTATTTTTACCTTGGGAAACCTGGGTGCGACTTGCAGTTTGGTTAATTATTGGTTTAGCCATTTATTTCTGGTACGGTAAAAAGAACAGTAAGTTGACTGCGCGAGAAAAACAAGCAGAGCACCTTTAACAGACATAATTATTATACACGAGCCCATTAAACTGTGCAATATTTTACACAGTTTAATGGGCTTACTTGTTTAGCACTCGTATTTACAACCGCATAAATATCAATTAAATAACAAAAAAATATAAGTTATTAACAATTAAACATTTTTCTCAGTTTTTGGCTTGGGATTTGTCTTAAGAAAATCAACCCTATTAAATTCATTGCTATGCTTATTAAATTAGACACATCAGTTTTCAAGCTGCACAGGCATAAAACAGAAACTGTACAAAAAACGGTTGCACCGCTTACAAGAGATCAATGGATTACTGCCGATAGAATTGTGATGGCAGCTATGTTTATTGCCACGATAGCAGGTGCGATTTTATTTTAAGTACCTGATGACCGATCAAAAATCTTCTGCAATCATTTCCTTATTCATCCATACTGCGGCCGTTGTTCCTGCTGCAGTAATGATTGATAGCGACCTGAATAATGTTGCACAATCTCCTGCCGCATAAACGCCATTGGCAGTTGTTTGCTGCTGCTCATCTACTTTAATCGTTTTTAAATCTGTTAAATCAAAACCAAGCTGCTCATCTAAATTCGAATGTTGCTCTACCTCAGGTTTCACATAGATCGCTTTTAACTTTAGTTTATCTCCATTTTTAAACATTACCGCTTCAAGATCACCATTTTGGTGCGCCAGGGCTTCAATTTCATTTTCTATTATTTCAATTGATTTTGCTTTTAGCATACTACGCTGTTCTACAGTTAAGCGCGATTTTCCGTTGGTTAAAACAGTTAAATCTTTATTCCAATGCCGTACGGTTTTGGCCATTTCGAAAGCATGGTCACCATTCATTAATAGTCCTATTTTTTCATTCCTGATTTCATAACCATGGCAATAAGGACAATGTACCGCAGAAATTGCCCAGCACTCAGCCAACCCTTTAATGTCAGGCAATACATCTTTGAGTCCTGTAGCCAACAAAATTTTTCTAGAGGTAAAATTTTCGCCTTTTTCTATTGCAACACTAAAACCACCATCAATACGCTTTGCGGAGTTAACCCTTGCCTCTAAAAATTTAACTGTTGGATATTTTAACACTTCTGCTCTTGCAGCTTTTGCGATATCTAGAGGCTTATCACCATCATGTGTTAAAAAATTATGCGAATGCGGGGTTTGCCGGTTGCAGGGTTGATTAGCATCGATTACCAAAACATTCCTTATTGCCCTGCCTAGGGTTAATGCGGCTGATAAACCGGCGTAACTGCCACCAATTATAATTACATCGAAATCCATATCTAATATATTTTAATACAAAGATCAGATTCTTGATGTTTAATGCAACAATATTGCATTAAATGAATGTCATTTTATTTTATGAAGATTGTTGCCTTGATAAAGCCTCCATAATACAGTCTTTCTGCCATAATCTGGTACTGGGCCTTCAAAAAAAATGGCTCCATATTGATAAGCTTATTGGCTTCTACAATGCCTAAAAGTTTAAAAAAGCTGTACATCGATTTGAGGATTAGCCATTTCCACCAGTTACCATTGGTTTTATTAAGCGAAAAATCTACTAAAAACCACAATCCATCCTTCTTGAGATAAATATTTAACTTTTCAAATACTTGTATGGCGCGTTGTTCGACAAAATTATCGAACAGAAAGGGGGTTAAAATTACATCATAAAGGAACTCGTTTTCAAATTCTTCAATACCGAGGTTAATAAATTCGACCTCATTATTTCTATAATCGCGTTTTTTGGAGCGTGCAATCATTTTGGCCGAAATTTCTATGTAAACAATTTTCAATCCGCTTGCATAAACTTTCCCAATTTCTTCTAATATCCAACCTGTTCCGCCTCCAACAATTAATACATTGCTTTTTTCGGGGAGATATTGAAGCTGATCGATCTGTGCATTAACCTGCGATTTAAAGAACACCAGCCTGCTTAAGGTATCGTAATGCGGGGCTATTTTATCGTAGTTGTTATCCATTGGTTAACTGTTTATACTTGATAATTGATTATTTGAACATACTACCGATCACTTATTAGCCGATTAAAACAATTAACCCTTATCGCACAAACTGCATTCCGATTATTCCACATATCGCTTTAAATAGAATTAACCCATCAATTACCATCAGGTAATACAGTATATTTTTTCTGCGGTGCATAGAGTAAGCCACATAAATAGTTAGGATAAACGGCAGCACATTAAATAAAACCTGTGGCAAACCAAATCCTTTATAACTGGCAAATATACCAAGCGAAATTAGCCCAATTACCAGTAATGGAATCAGAATATTGAAAATTGTACGTCTTAAACCATAACGTACCACAAAAGTCCGAAGGTGCTTATTGGCATCAGTAGGATAATCTTTAATATCGAAAATTATTGCATTAACGGTACAGAACATCCAGTTTTTAATAAAAAGCCAGGTCCACAATACAGAATCATGGTAACCGATTCCAGTTTCTATTTTAAGCATAATTAAGGGCAGTACGTTTGCGCAACACGCCCATACAAAGCCGATAACAAAAGCCTTTAGCCATCCTGTATTGCGCAAATTGAACCTGAGGAAAGATTTGGGCAATAAGCCATAATATAATCCTCCGGCGGTAATGATAATTAATATTGCAACCCAATAACTAATTGGAAGCGCAAGAATATGATGAAAATTATGGTACAGAAGCTTTATTGCAAGCAGCATACAAATGATAAATAGTATGGCCTGACTCCAGTTTATAAATTGTTTATGCTTAAAATACCACTGATTGCGGGGATTGGTGCTTGATGGATTGGTGGAAACTTTATTATAAGCGTAAGTATAATAAATGGTTGGTGCCAGAAACAACAACAAATAATAATTTAAAGTGTTAAATGGCAACCTGAGCTGAAAAGTAGCTTCGAGGGTTAAAGCTACAGCCAGGAGCCCTACAAAGTAGTTTCCAAAGAATATGAACCTGATAATCTTATTGAGCATTTACCCCAGTTTTTCTGCAGGCAATTTCGGATATTATAATTGAATAAGATAAATAATTTATAGAGATTAATAAATTGCAAAACAGTATACATCAACCTGCTTTGCAATTTATTGTTACAGTTATGGAAGTGTGTTTAGGTTAACCGTTGGTGCGGTGCCTGTAGCGGTTCTGGTAAATGATTGGTTCGGGGTGACATAGTTGGCAAAAAAACCGCCATTTTGCAGATAAAATTTTCCACCAGAAACTCCTCCGGCAAAATCCATCCGCTGTTGGTTACCACCTGTAGCATCAACGGTGAAATTCGCAGTAGTAATTTCTGTCCAGCTGCCAGCCGCATTGCGTACCCATTGATTGTTGTACTGGGCTTTTCTACCGAGGTAACCATTTTTATCGTTAAAGTTTTCTAAGAAAGAGTACAACCCGGATAAATAACTGTTGGTATTTGGTTTTTTCCATGAAGCCATAAATGTCCAAACGCCCAATTCTGGCGCATAAAACCACGATGAATAAACGGTATTACCTGCCCCATCTGGTTTGCCTTGTGTTAAAAACTTATAGGTATTTCCGGCAACCCAATTGTAAATGAGGTAAGATTGACCGCCTTCTCCTTCTCCAGTAAAATTAGTTGCGGCAACATTAGTTCCTTTTCTGGTCCAGGTTGTGGTTCCGCCAGTAGGGTTCCATACAGAAAAAAGCATTCTGCGTTCCGTTGCCGAGTTAACCTGCATACCAAAATAGCCACCATCAAAGCCGTTTGCCATGTAATAACTTCCAATCTTATCTTCTCCTGTTGGCACTGTAACCTCATTGTAAAACCACTCTGTATTGGCTGGTGCAGAAAATCCTAAATGAACAGAAGGTCCTCTTCTAGACCAATAATAATTTGCAGGATCATTGGCATAATATACGTTTGAAGCTACCGCAGGCCCACTGATTACCAGATCGGAAACATCGGCAAAATAACTTCCTGTTTTGCTCAAACCTTGAAATTGAACAGTTACATAACCCGGCGTAGTGATATTTACCGTACCAACAGTATAAGTGGTATTGGCTGTTCCTGTAGCAGTTACGTTAAACGGTGTTCCGTTAATGGTAATTTTTAAAACACTTGTGCCACTGGGTACCGATGCCTTTACCGCAACGGTTAGCGAGCCTGTATTACCGATCCTGAAATAAGCCCTGAAAATACTGTTGGCATTGGTCCAGTTTGCCAGTTTGGTTGAAGTTACTGTTTCAGCACCGCCTGATGCCAGGGTGGTTACGTAAGCGTTGCCCCCCATCGAAACCGTAAGTGAGGTGCCACCAAGAGATTGAGTATTGGCAAGGCCAAACTTACCCTTTTGTAATAAGGATGCATCGTTTGCATCTTGTAGATTTTCCTGTTTTTTACAGGAACTGGTAAATAAAACCAGTCCCATTATAGCCAGGCCCGAAATTGATTTGATAATTTTTTTCATTGATTTGGTTGAGATTTATGGTTAGTAATGATGTATCAAACAAGGACTTATGCAACAAATTGCTTTCTCTAATTTAATGATGCGATGGGGCACTTCTAACAAAAAAACAAGCAAAAATCAACGCAAACGTTTGTTTTTAAAGCACTTAGGTTTTGCACAACTTCAACTAAATAATCTTGCTTTTGATGTATTAATACTACAACCTCATGCTATTCTGAAAAGGGTTAATTTTATGGGTTGTATTTTGATTTGAGAACGTTTAATCTGCGTGTTAAAAACATGAAATACATGCAATTGCAATCTATAATCAATCGTTTGTGTGAAGAAAAAATGTTTGATGAGAAATGAATTTCTGCTATCTTCAAACTAATAACCAGACCACTCAAATAAATTATATGGAAGAGCAAAAAAGCAGTTCAACTCCCGCAACAGATAATACTCCAAAAGTGACAGGAATAGGTGGTATTTTCTTTTTTTCAGAAAACCCACAGGAAACAAAAGATTGGTATGCAAAAAACTTGGGTTTTGAAATGAGTGCTTGGGGCACCACAAGTTTTGAAACAAGAAACCTCAACAATCCCGATGAAGTAGAATCGCTACAATGGAGCCCATTTAAACAAGGTGATGAATATTTTTCTCCATCCAAAAAGGAATTTATGATTAACTACAGGGTGCAGAATATCGAAAGCCTTGTGGAAAAACTTAAAGAAAATGGCGTAACCATCCTCGATGAAATTGCTACATATGATTATGGAAAATTTATCCATATTATGGATGCAGAAGGCAATAAGATTGAATTATGGGAGCCTAAATAAGATGCTGAAATAAATTCAGCAAGACGACGATATTATAGAAATTAGTTTGAAACAAAAAAGTCCTTCAGTAATTGAAGGACTTAAGTGGGAAATGATCCCGATTTCAATCGGGACGACCAATCGGTGTAATGGGCGCTCTAAACCAAAAATTTTAGGCAAAAAAAAAAGTCCTTCAGTAAATTGAAGGACTTAAGTGGGAAATGAGGGGTTCGAACCCCCGACCCCCTCGGTGTAAACGAGGTGCTCTGAACCAGCTGAGCTAATTTCCCTGATGGATATATGTCAAAAGTTTTATAAAAAAGCCTTCCAGTTGTACTGAAAGGCTTGGTGGGAAATGAGGGGTTCGAACCCCCGACCCCCTCGGTGTAAACGAGGTGCTCTGAACCAGCTGAGCTAATTTCCCTTTTATATTTTGTCAAATTTAATGCCCCATCCTCCGTTTGGGAATGCAAATATAGTGCTATAAAACTGTTCTGCAAATCTTTTTTTCTTTTTTTTCAACTTAACAAAGTTTCAAGGATTTTATGTGATTGCACCACCCCAAACGACGCTGTATGTAAGGTATAGAAAACCAATATCTTATCCAACAAAAACCTTCGCTGTGTATTGCTCAATTTTATTTCCGAAATTTTTTCGAGTGGTGTATTAAAAAGCAAAATAAAGCCTATTGCATCCTCCAACTGTAAATAATTGGAGTGCATTGGCAATCGGGAGGTGAACTCGCCTTCTTGGAGATCAAAATAAATTTGGTCGTTTCTTCTTTTCTCGTTCGGCGAAAATCCCAGAAAACGTGTAAGTTTTAATAAAAACGAGAGGTGAAAATTGGGATTGATCTCCTCAATTTCATCAAACCAGGCAATAGAATTAAAAATATAATCGAACAAACTCTCATCAGCCGATTGCTGCCTAATGCTTTTATACAACACTTCATTTAGAAAGATCACAATACTGGTTTTAATTACATCGTAAGGAATACTTTTAAAAACAGGTGTTTGCCGAACTTCCGAAACCCGTTGTATATTGGTATTTGCTTTATGATAAACCACCATATCCAGCAGATGGAGCGATTGCAACATGTTCATTTTAATCTTCGCCTTTGGCTTTTTAACACCATTGATCAGATAAGATTGCATGCCAAATTTATCAGTAAGCACCTGCACCACCACACTGCTTTCGCTGTAATTTGTGGTTTTTAAAACAATGCCCTTAACTTTGTGCAACATCCGAATAAAACATTTTTTTCAAAAGTATGTTATTTGTGCAAATTTAATTGCGCAAAAAGTAATCACGTTTTACAAATAAGATTAGTTTTGCCGTTAATATTATTATTAAACTAAGCTGCACATGTGGGTTAAGCTATCGAGATTCATTCTTCAGAACCGTATCGCAATCATCGTATTTTTTGTTTTAGGAACTATATTTATGGCTTATCAGGCCAAAAATGTAAAGCTTTCTTACACAGGAAGCAAAATTTTGCCGGTAACAGATAGCGCTTTCGTAAAATACAATGCTTTTAAAAAGACTTTTGGAGAAGATGGAAGCGTGATGGTAGTTGGGATACAATCGCCTGATATTTTTAAAAAAGAAGTTTACAATCAATGGGTTCAACTTTCTAATGAGATCCAAAAACTTAAAGGCATTAAACAGGTATTGTCTTCCGGAAGGATTTTCCAACTGGAAAAAGATACGGTGAACCAAAAATTTGTGCTGAAGCCATTGCCAGGTGGATTGGTTAAATCCGACACTGAAATGGATTCGATTAAAAATACCATTTATAGCAATCCATTTTTTGAAGGATTGGTTTATAACCGCCAGAATGCCACTTTAATGGCAATCACATTCGACACCAAAATTCTAAATACTGCTGCGCGTAACCCGATTTTGAAAGAAATAGAAGCAAAAGCCAAAGCTTTTCAATCGGCCACTAAAATTCAGGTACATATTTCCGGTTTGCCTTATATCCGTACCGCTGTAAGTAAATTGGTGAGCAACGAATTTGTGTTGTTTTTAGGGCTATCAATCCTTGTTTCGGCATTGATACTTTTATTTTTCTTTAAGAAATTTTATGCCGTTTTCTTTCCTATTTTAGTAGTGATTATGGGCGTAATCTGGAGTATTGGCACACTGGTACTCTTTGGCTTCGAGCTTACTATTTTAACAGGACTTATTCCACCGCTTATTGTAATTATCGGCATCCCAAACAGCATTTTATTACTGAATAAATACCAGAATGAACTAAGAAAAGATGGTGACAAACAACGTGCCTTAAGTGTAACCATAGAAAGAATTGCCATTACCACACTGATTGCCAACATTACCGCCGCTATTGGTTTTGGCGTATTATACTTCACCGGGAGCGAGCTGTTAATGCAATTTGGCAGCGTAGCCTCAATTAATGTAATGGTTACCTGGTTAATGTGTTTATGCTTAATTCCTATCATTTTCAGCTACCTGCCAGCACCAAAACTTAAACCTCAAAACCATGTTGAAGAGGGCTTTTTACACAAGTTACTGGTAAAAACGGATACACTTGTTCAAAACAGGAGTGGCCTGATTTATATCGGAACCATTATTATTTCCATTATTGCTTTTATAGGCGTGATGAAGATTAACGTAAATGGTTATGTAGTTGATGATCTGCCAAAAAATTCTGAAATTTTAACAGATTTAAAATTCTTTGAGAAAAATTTTGAAGGTATTTTACCATTGGAAGTGAGCGTAGATACAAAGAAAAAGAACGGCGTTTTTAATTTAACCAATTTAAAAAGAATTGAAAAACTGGAAAAGATGATTTCGGCTTATCCAGAGTTTTCGCGTTCAATTTCGGTAAATATGGGCTTAAAATATGCTACACAAGCTTTTTATAATAACGATTCTACTTTTTTCCGGTTGCCAGACAATCTGGAAAAGAATTTCATTCTTGCTTACATAGCAAATGGCGGTAAAGGAAATGCAAGTTTGCTTACGAACTTTATTAGTAAAGGAAATCAAAGCACAAGAATCAGTTTCCAGATGGCCGATGTAGGTTCAAAACGGTTGGATGCAATAATGGCCGAATTAAAACCGCGGATTGACAGCATTTTACCACCCTCCAAATTTGATGTGGAACTTACCGGATCAAGCATTATATTCTCAAAAGGAACAGATTATATGTTAAGGCACCTGGTAGAAAGTATTGCGCTTGCCATTATATTGATCTCGCTTTTAAGATTAGCCCAATTTAAGAGTTTAGGCATCATGTTTATTTCATTATTGCCCAACATTGTGCCGCTGATTATTACTGCCGGAATAATGGGTTATTTTGGAATTTCACTTAAACCATCTACTATTCTGATTTTCACCATTGCCTTTGGTTTGGCATCCGATCAAACCATTTATTTCCTCACACGTTATCAGCAAGAATTAAACCTGACCAACTTTAGCGTACCTAAAGTAATTACCGATACCATTACTGAAACCGGTGTGAGTATGACGCACATTGCTTTAATTTTATTCTTTGGCTTCGGAATTTTCACCGCTTCTACATTTGGAGGAACTGTAGTACTTGGGTTACTCCTATCCATAACCTTGCTTGTAGCCCTAATTTTTAATTTAACCTTATTGCCAGCCTTGGTATTATGGCTGGATAAAAAGAAAGTAAGGAAAATGGTTTCAGATGAAGATTCTGCAAAAAATATAGGTGAGTTTGACCATTAAGAAGTTGGGAGTTTTCAGTTAAGAGTTTGCAGATCTAGCCACTTAACCTAAAACAGTATAGCTATCATTCAAAGCCTTGGTTTTAAACCCAAGGCTAATTTATTTTTAGATAAAAAGTCTTCCATGGTTCGTTCATTAAAAACCATCAATTAGGTTTTCTTCTTGTTTAGCAACAAACATTAGCCGACGGGTAAGCCTTTGTTTAGCTTTTTGAAGCAAAGTTTTCCTTGCAAAGACTTGAAAATAAGTTTCTATTATTCGTAAATAGGTCTAGGCTACCTAAATCTGATGGCAGCGATTCCCCTGGTTTAATCCGATTTAAGCAAATTATTCAGTTGCCGGCTTTTGATCTTCTTCATCAACCGGAACTTCAACAGTTGGATCAGTAATAATTTCAGCATTGCCATTATTGTCTTTTTTCGCAAATAATATCGGGTATAAGAGCCATAATGCACCAATTATGATGAGTACACCAGCAAGCATCTGGAAATAAATACTTCCCTTAACCTCATTGGCATCTAAAATTTTATAGGCAATAAACGAAAGTACGCCAGCGATGAGAACAAAAACGGCTTTCTGCAATTTTAACAGCTTAATCATGGGTTCTTTCTTTTTAGTGTTACAATATGCATTAGAACAAAAATAAGCCCGATTAGTTCGAGCAGGCCGCAGAAATAAAAAGCGTATAGCACAAAATCCCGGTCAGACGGACTTACTACCACGATAATTGGCAATACAATTACAGCAACAATCATCAGTGTAAGCCCGATATTAAATAATTTCACGTTAAAGTATTTACACCAAAACTACCAAAATTCAGTCAATTCTGTTAACTTTGCAACCTTAATTTTTTGAGGTACTTGATTGATGTATAGCGAATTTAAACAACTGGATCTTGCCAAAATAGGACAAGAAATACTGGATTTTTGGAAAAAGGAAAATATCTTTGAAAAAAGCATTTCTTCACGCCCTAAATCTAATCCGTTTACTTTTTACGAAGGACCACCGTCTGCCAATGGCATGCCGGGGATTCACCACGTAATGGCTCGCGCAATTAAAGATATTTTTTGCCGCTATAAAACAATTAAAGGATACCAGGTAAAAAGAAAAGCCGGCTGGGATACGCATGGCCTACCTGTTGAGCTTGGTACCGAAAAAGAATTGGGTATTACCAAAGAAGATATCGGCAGAACCATCTCTATTGAAGATTATAACGAAGCGTGTAAAAAAACAGTAATGCGCTACACTGATGTGTGGAACGATTTGACTGAAAAAATGGGTTATTGGGTAGATATGGATGATCCATACATTACCTATAAGTCGAAATACATGGAATCGGTTTGGTGGCTTTTAAAACAAATTTACGATAAAGGCTTAATTTATAAAGGTTACACCATCCAACCTTATTCTCCAAAAGCGGGTACAGGGTTGAGTTCGCATGAGGTAAATCAACCTGGTGCTTACCGCGATGTTACAGATACTACTATTGTTGCGCAGTTTAAAGCCTTAGCCGATACCTTACCAGGTTTTTTACAGGGATTTGATGATATTTATTTATTGGCCTGGACCACCACACCCTGGACTTTGCCATCAAATACAGCTCTAACAGTTGGACCAAAAATCGACTATGTTTTAGTTAAAACTTTTAATCAATATACATTTTTACCATCCAATGTAATTTTAGCAAAAAGCCTGGTTGGAAAACAGTTTAGTAAAGTTTTCTTCGAAAGCAATGAAGATGAGGATTTTACAAATTTCAAAGCTGGCGACAAAAAAATCCCTTACCAGATCCTTGCTGAATGTAAAGGAACTGAGTTGGTTGGAATCAGATATGAACAACTTTTAACTTATGCCTTACCTTATACCAATCCTGAAAATGCTTTTAGGGTTATTTCTGGCGATTTTGTAACTACAGAAGATGGTACTGGTATTGTGCACACCGCCCCTACTTTTGGTGCAGATGATGCGAAAGTTGCCAAAGAAGCCGTGCCTGAAATTCCACCAATGCTGGTAATGGATGACAATGATGTTCTTGTGCCTTTGGTAGATTTACAGGGTAAATTCACTAAACATGTTGGTCCTTTTGCTGGTAAATATGTTAAAAACGAATATTACAATGCCGGTGAAGCCCCGGACAAATCGGTTGATGTTGAAATTGCTATTTTATTAAAAGAAGAAAACAAAGCTTTTAAAGTAGAAAAATATGTTCACAGTTACCCACACAGCTGGAGAACTGATGAGCCATTGTTATATTATCCGTTGGATTCGTGGTTTATTAAGGTTACAGATGTTAAAGACAGAATGTTCGATCTTAATGAAACCATTAACTGGAAACCAAAATCTACAGGAGAAGGTCGTTTTGGGAACTGGCTTAAAAACGCTAACGACTGGAATTTATCACGTTCGAGATACTGGGGCATTCCTTTACCAATCTGGAGAACTGAAGATAAAAAGGAAGAAGTATTAATCGGCTCCGTTGAAGAACTTTATAATGCGATTGAAAAATCCATAGCTGCTGGTTTTCAGAAAGAAAATCCTTTCAAAGGTTTTGAAATCGGAAACATGTCTGAAGAAAACTATGACCTAATCGACTTACATAAAAATGTAGTGGATAAGATTGTTTTAGTATCTCCATCAGGTAAACCAATGAACCGCGAAAGTGATTTGATTGATGTTTGGTTCGACTCTGGTGCGATGCCTTATGCGCAATGGCACTATCCTTTTGAAAACAAAGAAACCATTGATGGAAATGAAGATTTCCCTGCAGATTTTATCGCCGAAGGGGTAGATCAAACCCGTGGTTGGTTTTATACCCTGCATGCCATCTCTACCTTGGTTTTTGACAAAGTAGCATACAAGAATGTGGTATCTAATGGACTTGTTTTAGACAAAAACGGACAAAAAATGTCTAAACGTTTAGGCAATGCAGCTGATCCATTCCAAACCATAAACGAGTATGGTGCTGATGCTACACGTTGGTACATGATTTCAAATGCAAACCCTTGGGATAACCTGAAATTTGACATTGACGGAATTGCTGAAGTTCGCCGTAAATTCTTCGGAACACTATACAACACCTATGCTTTCTTTGCGTTGTATGCCAATATCGATAAATTTGAAATCGATAAAAACAACTTAAGCAAAGTTGAAGACAGAACGGAATTAGACCGTTGGATTTTATCGTTATTGCAAACCTTAATTAACGAAGTTGATGAGAGTTACAATGCATATGAGCCAACAAAAGCTACCCGCGCCATCCAAGCCTTCGTAGATGAACATTTAAGTAACTGGTACATCAGGTTAAGCCGTCGCCGTTTTTGGAAAGGCGAAATGACCGATGATAAACGTGCAGCTTACGAAACATTATATACCTGTTTAGAAACCCTGGCACAGTTGATGAGCCCTGTTGCACCTTTCTTTGCCGATTGGTTATACAGAAACTTAACGATTACTGATGCTTATGCAGCTCAATCTGTTCACTTGACTTTATGGCAAGAGGCTGATCAAAGTTTGATCGATACGGATTTGAACGAACGTATGGTTTATGCCCAGGATATTTCATCAATGGTTTTATCATTGCGAAAAAAATCCAGCATCAATGTTCGTCAGCCATTAGAGAAAATCCTAATACCCTCATTAAGTGGAGATTTTGAGCAAAAAATCTCAAAGGTTGCAGATTATATTCTTTCTGAAACGAATGTAAAACATATCGAATTCATTACCGATACACATGGTATCGTTAAGAAAAAGCTGAAACCGAACTTTAAATCATTGGGTAAAAAAGTAGGAAGAGATATGAGCCTGGTTAAACAGGCTTTAGAAAATTCAAATCAGGATGACATCCAGCGTTTAGAAACTGATGGTTTTATCATCGTTGTTGGAAGTAATGGAGAAGATTTTACCATCAATATAAATGATGATGTAGAAGTTTTTGCCGAAGATATCCCAGGATGGCAAGTAACCAATCTGGGTAGCCTAACCGTTGCTTTGGATGTTACCATCACAGAAGAATTAAAACAGGAAGGTATTTCGCGTGAGCTGGTAAACAGAATCCAGAATTTACGGAAAGATTTAAACTTCGAAGTGACGGATAGGATTAAAGTTTCGTTACAAAATGATAACTTGGTAACCAATGCAGTTGCCAAAAACAAGGATTACATTTGCGCAGAAATATTAGCCGATGAATTTGAATTAACAGATACTGTAAATAATGCAAACAAAATTGTTATCGACGATGTTGAGTTAAGCATTTCAGTAACTAAAATATAAATCCATATATTAGAAAATTAGAACAAGAACATGGAAAACAGCAACAAAACACGCTACTCAGACAGTGAACTTCAGGAATTTAAAGAATTAATTCAAGATAAATTACGTATGGCTAAAGAGGAACTTAACTCTTTAACTACTTCTTTAAGTAACCCAAATGCAAACGGAACAGAAGATACTTCTGGTGCTTACAAAACACTCGAAGATGGTTCTGCAACAATGGAAAAAGAGCAGATCAATCAATTGGCTGCCCGTCAGAAAAAATTTATCGATAACCTTGAAAACGCTTTGGTACGTATCGAGAATAAAACTTATGGCATTTGCCGCGAAACCGGTAAATTAATCCAGAAAGAACGTTTACGTGCTGTTCCTCATGCCACTTTAAGCATGGAAGCTAAATTAAAACAGAGTTAATGAAAGGCTATACAAAACCTTTAATTATAATCTTTTTGGTTTTACTGGCCGATCAGCTGGTTAAAACCTGGGTTAAAACACATATGTACCTTGGCCAGGAATTCCATATTATTGGAAAATGGTTTATTATCCATTTTACCGAAAATAACGGAATGGCCTTTGGGATGGAATTTGGCGGTGAGTTTGGCAAGTTGGCTTTATCACTTTTCCGCATTGCAGCAGTTGCAGGAATTGGTTATGGCTTACATTATTTAATTAAGCATAAATACCACCGGGGATTGATTTTGAACGTTGCTCTAATTTTTTCTGGCGCATTGGGAAACATCATTGATTCTGTATTTTACGGAAAGATTTATGGCTACGAAAGCTGGTTTCATGGTCGTGTGGTAGATATGTTCTACTTCCCGATTGCAGAAGGCCACTTCCCTACCTGGTTACCAATTTGGGGAGGAGAAGAATTTGTTTTCTTCAGACCTGTTTTTAACCTCGCAGATGCAGCCATTTCAGTTGGAGTGATATTGATCCTGATCTTTCAGAAAAATTACTTTAAAGAAGATGTAAAAGATGAAGTAAGCATCAACAGTGAAATTGTTGAAGATTAAAAGCGGATCATTTTGCCTAGCTTGTTTCAGCATTTATATTAGCAAGACCCTGAAATAAATCCCAGGGGGACGAAAACAAAAGCCCATTTCTTAACTGAGATGGGCTTTTATTTATTTAATGAATTCGTGATTGCTAGGAGGCTTTTTCAGCCGACGAAGCAATTTCTATAGTAAAATCCGAAAGCATGAAAGATTGCTTCGTCTTTCCTTCTCGCAATGATAATTTGGTTGGTGTCACACCGACCAACAAAAAAAAGATTTTTAATAACTTGAATATTTCAATAAATGATCAATTTCATCGAAATATCTTATCTAAAACATGGTAATGAAAGGCAAAAGCAAGCTTTCAGGATATTAACCGACAATAAAATTTTAGCTAAACTTTATGCCTATCATCCAATCCTGGTAGGTACCATCCCAATTAATATTGATATCGAAAACAGTGATCTGGATGTTATTTGTGAAGTTTCTGATAAAGCTGAATTTAATGCCGAACTAAAGGCGCTGTTTGGAACTGAAAAAGGCTTTACCATCTCTGAAAGCCTAAAGTTTGATGCCATTAAAGCAAATTTCATAGTCGATAACTTTGAAATAGAAATATTCGGGCAGAACAAACCCACAACACAACAAAATGCCTACCTCCACATGCTAGTCGAACATAAATTACTTTTAGAAAAGGGAGAAGCATTTAGGCAAGAAATTATCACTTTAAAACAAAAAGGTTATAAAACGGAACCTGCATTTGCCAAGCTATTAGGCCTTGAGGGAGATCCATACCAAGAATTGTTGAAATTACTATTCTAGCGGCTCGCTAATGCCAGATCAGCCAGCGAGATACCGTCATTCACAACCTGATTGGGAATCGGAATGTCTTGGTAGATCATGGAGGTTAAAATTCCCACCTGCGCGAGCATGACGACCGATTATTGAAATAGCCAATTCTCATCTGGGATTCGAATTTCATCATATCTTATTTAAAATATTATATTTGGAATACAAAAACCAAATAGTATGAAATTCTACCATGCCCTATTACTGCTCGTTATAATCAGCAGTTCAACCTTTGCACAAAAAAGCCTTTTTAACGGTAAAAATCTGGATGGTTGGCATGTTGATGTTCCAGCGATGGACAAAAAGCCTGATACCATTAATCCATTCATAGTACGTAACGGAATGCTGGTAAGTTTAGGTACTCCCGGCGGGCATTTAATAACAAATAAAATTTACAAAAATTATCAGTTAACCGTGCAATACCGCTTCGCTGGCAAACCAGGCAATTGCGGCGTTTTAGTACATGCATCAACACCCAGAGCTTTATATGGTATGTTTCCTAAATCGCTTGAAGTACAGATGCAACATAAAGATGCGGGTGATTTCTGGTGCATTGAAGAAGATATTACTGTACCTGATATGGTTGCAAGGCGAGGCCCCAAAGAAAACTGGGGTGTAAATGGTGATAAGCTTCGCCGTATTAAAAACTTGACCGATGGCAGTGAAAAACCACTTGGTGAATGGAATACCATGATTATTCAATGCTTAAATGATGAAGTTAAAGTTTGGGTTAATGATGCATTGGTAAATTATGGCACAAAGTGCACGGTAAGTAGCGGCCAAATTGCATTGCAGGCAGAAGGCAGTGAAGTAGAATTCAAACAACTGGATTTAAAACCGATTAAGGCGCTGTCTAAATAATCTGACTTCTATTAAATTTTTAGCCTCTTTGCCTAACACGACCGTTATGCTGAACTTGTTTAGCACCTTTCCTGCTTAATAGACCCTGAAATAAATTCAGGGTGACGAAATCAAGGTGTTAATTTCATTTTCGGGCAAAAAAAAGAAGTCAAGTTTTTATAGCACACTGGCCATTAAAACTTGACTTCTTTATAAAAAATGTTTTAGTCTATATACCCAATAATAATCTAGCTGGATCTTCTAATAATTGTTTCACACGAACCAAGAAACCAACTGACTCGCGTCCATCGATAATTCTGTGATCATAAGATAACGCAACATACATCATCGGACGGATTACCACTTCACCTTTTTCAGCAACAGGACGCTCAACAATGTTATGCATACCTAAAATAGCCGATTGTGGCGCATTAATAATCGGTGTCGACATCATTGAACCAAACACGCCACCATTTGTGATTGTGAATGTTCCACCAGTCATTTCTTCGATGGTTAATTTGCTATCACGTGCTTTTAAAGCCAATTCCAATACCGATTTTTCAATCTGCGCTAAAGTCATGCTTTCTGCATTACGGATAACCGGAACAACTAAACCTTTTGGAGCAGATACGGCAATAGAAATATCAGCGAAATCATTGTAAACCAATTCTTCACCTTCTATACGACCATTAACAGCCGGGAAATCTTTTAAAGCTTCGGTAACTGCTTTAGTAAAAAAGCTCATGAAACCCAAACCAACACCAAATTTTTCTTTAAACTGGTCTTTATATTTTCCGCGTAAATCCATAATCGGCTTCATGTTAACCTCATTAAAAGTGGTCAACATTGCGGTTTCATTTTTAACTGCAACCAAGCGCTTTGCAACTGTTCTGCGGAGTGGAGACATTTTTTCACGACGCTCGCCTCGGCTACCAGCAGGTATAGCAGCAGCTATCGGGGCACTCTGTTTCGGTGCTTCTGGTTTTTTACCTGCTTCCGCCTTAACAGCATCATCTTTTGTAATACGGCCATCAACACCAGTACCTTTTACAGCACCAGCTTCAATTCCTTTTTCTGCAAGAATTTTACCGGCAGCAGGAGAAGGAGTTCCTGTAGCGTATGAGTCTTTTGATTCGGCAGCTTTAGGTGATTCAGCTACTGCAACCGGGGCTTGTGCATCAGCCTTAGGGCTTTCGGACTCTGCCTTTGGACTAGCAGCTGCACCGCCATCTTCAATTTTACAAACTACTGCACCAATGGCTAAAGTATCGCCTTCGGCTGCTATGGTTTTTAAAGTTCCAGCTTGTTCTGCAGTTAATTCGAATGTAGCTTTGTCCGATTCTAATTCGGCAATAACTTCATCCATTTCAACAACATCGCCGTCGTTTTTTATCCATCTTGATAAAACAACTTCGGTGATCGATTCACCAACAGGTGGAACTTTTATCTCTAAACTCATTTTTGTAATGTTATATTTTTCTATCTTCTAATAATCAATATCAAACGCTATGCTTTAAAACGCTTCGCGCACTGCACCTAATCGATCTGAACTAATTTTTTTGTTGCTTTTTTAGCAATATCCTTTACATCTTCTGTTACTGAAACTTCTAAAGCTTTAGCTAAAATGTAAGCCTGTTGGTTGGCATGTTGTTTTGCAAAACCAGTTGCAGTACTACTGCTTTCTCTTCTCGAAATTACATCAATACCTTTTAATGCAGTTTTGTACAACTTACGGAACAGATATGGCCATGCACCCATGTTTTCTGGCTCTTCTTGTACCCAGTAAACTTCTTTGGCATTTTTATATTTTTTCTGAATTGCTTCCATCTGATCAACAGGAGTTGGATATAATTGCTCTACACGAACAATTGCCACGTGTTTTAATTTATCAGCCTGTTGTTTTTCTAATAACTCATAATAAATTTTACCGCTACAGAAAACAATACGTGTTACCTCTGCAACTTTAACATTTACATCATCAATTAGCTCTTTAAAACCACCATCTGTAAATTCTTCCAATTTAGAAACACAGGCCGGATGGCGCAATAAACTTTTCGGTGTAAATACAACCAAAGGTTTACGGAAATCGCGTTTAAACTGACGGCGCAATACGTGGAAGAAATTGGCAGGAGTTGTACAATTAGTAACCTGCATGTTATAATCTGCACAAAGTTCCATAAAACGCTCAATACGCGCTGAAGAGTGCTCTGGTCCTTGCCCTTCGTAACCGTGAGGCAACAACATAACCAAGCCATTTTCGCGTTGCCATTTGGTTTCTGCACTTGCAATATACTGATCTACAACGATTTGAGCACCGTTAAAGAAATCACCAAATTGAGCTTCCCAGATGGTTAAAGCATTTGGATTTGCCATTGCATAACCATATTCAAAACCTAAAACGCCATATTCTGATAAATGCGAATTGTAAATATCAAACGGTGCCTGTTGATCTGAAATGTTTGCCAATGGTACATATTCTTCCTCACTATCTTCAAGCGTTAATACTGCATGACGGTGAGAAAACGTTCCTCTTTCTACATCCTGACCGCTTAAACGAACACGTTTACCTTCTGATAGCAAAGTACCATAAGCCAGTTGCTCGCCCATTGCCCAATCGAAAATATTGGTTTCGTTAACCATTTTGCTACGTTCGGCAAATAGTTTTTCGATTTTTTTGAAGAACTTTTTATTTGTTGGTAGCGTAGTAATGCGTTTACCAATTTCCAACAAAGTAGATTTTTTAACCGCAGTAACAGGAGAAGTTTCAAAATCTTTAGGTGTAGCCATACGCAAATCTGCCCATGCGCCACCAAATTTAACTTCGGCATTGCCTGCAACAAATTCTTTAGCTTCGTTTAAACGTTCCTGCAAAATACCACGGAAATCTTTCTCCATTTCTTTTGCCAAACCGGCTTCTAACTTACCCTCTTTTGTTAACTGATCGATATAAATTTCCCTGGGGTTAGGGTGTTTTTCGATGGTTTTGTATAATAATGGTTGCGTAAATTTAGGTTCATCAGACTCATTATGACCGAAACGACGGTAACAAAGAATATCAATAAAAACATCGTTTTTATATTTCTGACGGTATTCCATTGCTAAATTGATTGCATAAACCAAAGCCTCAGGATCATCACCATTAACGTGGAAAACCGGAGATAAGGTTACTTTAGCAATATCTGTACAATAGGTACTGGTACGTGCATCCTTATAGTTGGTGGTAAAACCAATCTGGTTATTAATTACCAGGTGAATGGTTCCTCCGGTTTTATAACCTTCAAGACCAGCCATCTGAATTACTTCATAAACAATACCTTGTCCGGCAACAGATGCATCTCCATGAATTAAAATTGGTGCTAAACGGCTGTTATCGCCACCATATTTAAAATCAATTTTAGAACGGCTCATCCCTTCTACCACACCATCAACAGTTTCCAAGTGAGATGGATTAGGACATAAGCTCAAGTGAACACTTTTACCTGAAACCGTAGTCACATCTGTAGAATAACCTAAGTGGTATTTTACGTCGCCACCAAATGGGGTGTCAGGATTGTAACTTTTGCCTTCAAATTCGGCAAAAATATCTTTGTAGGTTTTTTGCATGATATTGGCCAGCACGTTTAAACGACCGCGGTGAGCCATACCAATTACAAATTCTTCAATACCCAGTTCAGCACCTTTTTCGATTACTGAATCCAAAGCAGGAATTAAAGCTTCTGCACCTTCTAAAGAGAAACGTTTTTGCCCTAAGAATTTTGTTCCCAAGAAATTTTCAAAGCTTACAGCCTCGTTTAATTTCCGCAGAATGCGTTTTTTCTCATCAATAGAGAAATTAGGGGTATTACGTGCACTTTCCATCTTTTGCTGAATCCAGTTCAACACTTCTGGTGTACGTAAAAATTTAAATTCGGCTCCGATAGAACCTGCGTATGTTTGTTTTAAAAAGGCTACAATATCTTTCAACTTTGCAGCACCGATACCAATCTCTACACCAGAATTAAAAACGGTTTCTAAATCAGCATCAGATAAGCCAAAATTTGCAAGATCTAATGTTGGCAAATGTTTACGTCTTTCGCGCACCGGATTGGTATGCGTAAACAGGTGACCGCGGCTGCGATAGCCATCAATCAGGTTTAAAACATTAACCTCTTTTAAAAATTGTTCAGGAGTTTCTGCGGTTACTGCTGGCGCTTCCGATCCTCTTCCAAAGTCGAAACCTTCAAAAAATTTCTGCCAACCAAACTCAACAGATTCAGAATCTTGCTGATACGACTGATATAAAGACTCTATATATTCGGCGTTTGCGCCATTAAGATAAGATAATTTATCCATTATTAACTGTTTACTATAAGCACTACAAAATTAGAATTTTACCTTATATAAATGGCAAAAATCTCGATTAAAATAAATGAAAGAATTATAAATGGGTGAATGAGGGATTGGCATGACCTAACAGATAATAAATGGGCTTAATCCGTTAAAATTTAATCATTGAGATCTTACTCATTCAACACTCAATCATTTTATAATTCAAATACCACAATTACGATGCCCAAGTTAACGAGTAATTGCCTTTTGGATCGAGATTTTTTATATTTTTATCAAGATCGAAAACATTTTTCGATTTTTGATCGTTTCCTACTCCGGCTACATTTGCCCAATTGCCCCAATTGCTAGCGGGATTATAATCAATCAATTTTTCTTCAAAATAAGCTGCACCAAAAATCCAGCTTACCTCTAAATTATTAATCAGATATAAAGCAGCCGTTTGCCTGGCAATGTTAGAGATAAAACCGGTTTGGTTCAGCTCTGTCATCACCGCATCCACTACCGCAAAACCTGTTTGGGCATTTTTCCATTTATTGAAGTTATCCTGTTCATTCACGATATCAATCAAACCCTGACTGCCAAAACCATCAGGACTGAAAAAGGTATTGCCGTATTTTTTAAACATAAACCGGAAATAATCCCTCCAGAGCAAGCCCAATAAAATATGATTGAACATGGCTTTTGTGTTGGGCACCCCTTCCATTTTTTTGATTTCCCAATATACTTTCCGCGGAGATAAACCACCCATGGCCAACCAGGCTGATAATTTCGACGCTAGAATTAAGTTTTTGGTGGTTGCTGCCTGTTGCATAGCCACAATTACCTTTTGAAGATGGGCCAGGCCCTCAGCTTCGCCACCTACAAATTCAAAATCAGACCGTTGATCTTTTTGTGGTGGTGTAAGGTTTAAATCTGCTAATGAGGATAGTGTTCCCCAATCAATCACTTCGGCTACATTAATCCGATCGGGTGCGGCAAAACATGGCTTAATAATCGAATCGCGCTCAATTTTTTTCTTAAACTGGTTAAAGGCATCAGGAATATCCTTAATCGGAAATGGTAAATCTTCCTTATTATATAAGGTATGGCCAATAAAATGTTTAAGGTTGACGCGTAATTTCCAAAGTGCATTTTCTACTAAGGTAGAAACGTGTGTTTCTTCTCTTGCTACCTCACGGTGATGGTAAACTTCGGTAATTTCATATTCCTGAACAAGTTGTGGAATAATATCTTCAGGATTACCCTGCGCGATAAGCAAATTACCACCAATCTGTTTTAAGGAACTGCGTAAACCTAAAACACTTTCTAAAATAAACTGTGCTCTGATATTACCTGTTTTTAGCGTACCATATTTTGTTTCGCCGAAAGAGCGGGGATCCAGAATGTAAACAGGCAAAATCGAATCAGACTTAGCAATAGCTTCCACCAGCATTTCGTTATCATGCAAGCGAAGATCATTTCTAAACCAGACTAAAATTTTTTTGGACATGTTTTATCGAAAAGGGTGTAAGAACGCGAATACAAATTTATCTTATTTTTTGTCTACATCAAACCTCTAAATATTTCTTTACAAACAGGTAACAAAAGCATTAGAACGGAATTAATATCGCTAAAAATCGCTTCGAAAAAACCCTTTCGTATCTTTGTTGTTTAAAAATGATGGCAAAGAAAATTCTGATTACCGGTGCAAGCGGACTAGTGGGTACTGAGCTGAAAAAGCATTTAATAAGCAAAAATTATCTGGTGAACACACTTTCACGCAAGAAAGGTAATGATACAAACAGTTTTGTATGGGATGTGTATAAAGGAACGATAGATGCGGATTGTTTAAATGGTGTAGATGCGATTATCCACCTGGCTGGAGAACCTGTTGCAGATAAAAAATGGACAGATGAACGCAAACAGCAGATTATAGATAGCCGCGTAAAATCAACCGAATTACTTTCCGAAACCATAAAAGCTCAACCCGATCATCAGATAAAATCGTTCATTTCTGCTTCAGCAGTTGGTTTTTATGGCGATTGTGGAGATGAAATTTTAACAGAAGAAAGTCCGAAGGGTTATGGCTTTTTAGCAGATTGCTGTAAACTTTGGGAAAATGCTGTAGACCAAGGTAAAAAATTAAGTTTAAGGGTTGTAAAACTCCGTACAGGGATAGTTTTAAGCACTGATGGAGGCGCTTTACCTCAATTGGATAAACCAGTGAAACTTTTCGCAGGATCGGCCTTAGGTACGGGTAAACAATGGACGCCATGGATTCATATTGATGATATGGTAGAAATGTATGTAGATGCCATAGAAAACCTTAAAATGGAAGGTGCTTATAACGCCTGCGCGCCTTTTCCGGTTACGAATACTACATTAACCAAAGCCATCGCAAAAACATTACACCGCCCCTTCTGGCCGATCAAAGTACCAAAAAAAGCTTTGGAATTATTATTAGGAGAACGTGTAGATGCCGTTTTGATGAGCAACAATACCTCAGCACAAAAAATTTTAAATGCAGGATTTAAATTTAAATTCACACATTTGGATGATGCTTTAAAGGATTTGTACAAATAAATTACCGGGTTAATTGGTTTAATTAAGCCTAAGAAGCAAAAAACACACAACTATACTTTCCATGACTCCAATATCCATTTTCTGGTTCCGCCGCGATTTACGGTTAGACGATAATGCCGCCTTATATCATGCGCTTAAAAGTGAATACCCGGTTTTACCATTGTTCATTTTTGACAAGAATATATTAGATAAACTGCCTAAAGATGATGCCCGCGTAACATTTATTTATCAAACGATAGCCGATTTAAAGAAAGAACTTCAGCAGCAAGGGTGCGATTTATTGGTGAAATATGGGGAACCTGAAAAAATCTGGCCTGAGATTTTAAAAGCGTACAACATTAAAGCGGTATACACTAACCATGATTATGAACCTTATGCCCGCGAACGTGATGATAACATGGCGGAGTTTTTAAGCAGTGAAAAAATTACATTTAAAACCTACAAAGACCAGGTTATTTTTGAAAAAGACGAAATTTTAAAAGCCGATAAAACGCCATATACGGTTTTTACCCCTTTTTATAAACAATGGCAGGCCAAACTAAACGATTTTTATATTAAGGCCTATCCTACTAAAAAATACTTCAAAAATCTGTTTCAAAGCAAACATTTATCCGCCCCAACTTTAGCAGAAATGGGATTTGAAATGAGTAAGCTTGATTTCCCGAAAATAAGTTATAAAAACAAACTTGATGATTATGCCAATGAACGCGATTATCCGGCACTGGATGGCACCACACATATTGGTTTGCATTTGCGTTTCGGCACTTTAAGTATCAGAAAAGCTGTAAAAGATGCAATTGAAGCAAAATCCAACGTATGGCTTTCAGAACTCGCCTGGAGGGAATTTTATATGACCATTCTTTGGCATTTCCCTTACGCTGGTTTTAATTCATTTAAAAAACAATACGATAAAATTAAATGGCGAAATAACGAGGATGAATTTAAGGCCTGGTGCGAAGGCAATACCGGTTACCCTATTGTAGATGCCGGAATGCGACAACTTAACCAAACCGGCTGGATGCATAACCGTGTACGCATGGTTGTTGGTAGTTTTTTAAGTAAACATTTGTTGATTGACTGGCGCTGGGGTGAAACCTATTTTGCCGAAAAGTTGCTCGATTATGAAATGGCGAGTAATGTAGGTGGCTGGCAGTGGGCGGCAGGCTCTGGAAATGATGCTGCGCCATATTTTAGGGTTTTTAATCCTGAACTTCAGATCAAAAAATTCGACCCTAAGTTTGAATACATTAAAAAGTGGGTGCCAGAATTCGGGACAAAAAAATATGCCCAACCAATAGTTGAGCATACTTTTGCAAGGGAAAGGGTTTTAAAAGTTTTTAAAGAGGCGTTATCTAATTCGTAACGCCTACTATTTCAATATCGAAATCTAAAACAGAATTAGGAGGAATTGTCCCACTACCAGAGGTTCCATAAGCCAAATCAGAAGGAATTAACATTCTAAATTTAGTTCCAACTCTAAATTTTGGAATCATTATTTGCCAAGCTCTAATTAATCCAGTTAAAGTTGATGAGTAACCATCAGCGTTTGAGTCAAAAGACGTTCCATCTAAGGTACGACCAGTATATTTGATGTTTACAGTGCTTTCAATTCCATTTACCGGATCCCCTGTGCCTAATGTATTAACGATATAATAAATTCTACTCGGATCCTTTGTGGCAACAAGAGCTTTAGTAGTTATAAAACTTTGAATCTTTGCATCATCAAATAGCCATTGTTTACGATATGGATAAGTCTTAAGCGTTAAATCAAGGTTTTCATTAGAAGGAATTGGACCAGCACCGTTTCTACCAAATGCCAAATAGGAAGGCAACAAAATTCTAGCAGTACCACCTGGCTTAAGATGTAAAGCCGCTGTTCTCAACGCAGGAATATTGTATGTAATTGATGTAGACAATGATGACTGAAAAAAGGAATTTAAATAACCAACATAGGTACCCAAATTTCCATTTATAGGTGACTGAAGATAAGTTGAACCACTCTGCATTGATTTTACTGTAATATCATACAATACAGAATCTTTGTTTAAGAATAGTGTTTCATCAGTAGGGTTTGTAACCTGATAATAAAATCCTGTTCTATCAGGATCCGGCACCATTTGTGTTAAATTATTTTTTGATATATAAGCTTTTATAGCCGCGTCATCTATAGTTTGAGCAGTATCATACTCTTTTTTACACGAGCTGAAAATGGTGATAGCCAGTAAAAGCGTAAATAAGCTAAGTTTAGTAAAATTGTTCATTTATTATTGTACGTCTGTAAGTGTTATAGTTAAATTGGGCATACCAAAAATATAATATGTTTAAACTTAACCATCATCCGCAAAAATAAGCTTTTAATACGGATGCTACAATTTTTAACCTATTTTAACAAATAAGCACGTTATAAACATTTTAAAAATGAGGCTATTGCGCGTTCGAAAGCTGAATGGTAAAATCCAGAACTGAATTAGCCGGAATAGGACCTGTAGCGCTGCTGCCATAGCCTAAACTTGGTGGAACGATTAATCTAATTTCTCCACCTTTCTGGATTTTAGGAATACCGATTCTCCAGCCGGTGATTAATTCGGCAAGATTGAAAGTTTGCTCTTTACCACCCCCATTATCAAACACGCTGCCGTTTAACAATCTGCCTTCATATTTAATGGTGATTTTAGTATTGCTTGGATAAGCGAATGAACCAGTACCCGGCTTAATGATTTGATAATATAAGCCAGAATCATCTCTAACGGCATTAATATTATTTTGCTTGATGAAATCAGTAATTTGCTTTTCAGGATCTTCATCCTTTTTACAAGATGAAACTGCAACTACACATAAAAAGAGTACGGTAAGGAATCTAAATTTAATCATGGGGCGAAAATAAGATTTTAATCTCATATAGCTAAGTACTTATGATTTTTTTGAATACAGCTATCCTCAATTCAACCGCAGCGGAGAAATCTTTGAAATGGTTTTATAGCACTTTTAAAATATTTTCTCGACTACGTTGCTCTTCGCTCGAAATGACGACAAGTGGAAGAAAAACCTCTATAGAGCTATCGTCATTCGACCGCAGCGGAGAAATCTTTGAAATGGTTTTATAGCACTTTAAAAGATTTTCCCGACTACGTTGCTCTTCGCTCGAAATGACGACGAGTGGAAGGGAAACCTATATTTAGCTAGCGTCATTTCGACCGCAGCGGAGAAATCTTTGAAATGGTTTTATAGCACTTTAAAAGATTTTCCCGACTACGTTGCTCTTCGCTCAAAATGACGACGAGTGGAAGGGAAACAAAAAAGGTTTAGTGCCTGAGTTGATGCACCCAAACCCTAAACCTTTAACCTCACACCTTCTACCCTTAAAAAATATATTTATTCGCTTCAATAAGTTGTTGTGCAACTCTCTGGCGGGCATCTTTAACATTAAACGGCTCTACTTTAGTAAAACGGCGTAAACCCACCAACATCATACGTTGCTCATCGCCTTCGGCAAAAGCCCAAAGTGCTTCTTTACCTGCTTTGGCAATCCCATCTACGGCTTCAACTAAATAAATGCGTAATAAATCCAGCTGACCAGCTGATGCTTCCTCACCACGGGTACTTACTAACTTTTCCGTTCTCAATAAGGCTGATTCAAGCACGTATACATAACCTGCCATATCGGCAATATTCATTAAAATTTCCTGCTCTTTGCTTAAAGTCATCATCAACTTTTGTACTGCAGCACCGGCTACCATTAAAGTTGCTTTTTTCAAATTCGCCAATACTTTTTTCTCTGCTGCAAACAAGGTAGTATCCTCTTCACCAAAATCGGGGATGCTCATTAGCTCGGCGGCCACTGCGGTAGCTGGTGTCATTAAATCCAATTCCCCCTTCATGGCACGTTTCAGCATCATATCAACGGTTAATAACCGGTTGATCTCATTCGTTCCTTCAAAAATCCTGTTGATCCGCGCATCGCGATAGGCTCTATCCATAGGTGCATCGGCACTAAAGCCCATACCACCGTAAATCTGTACGCCTTCATCAACAGTATAATCTAAAGCTTCAGAACCCCAAACTTTTAAAATGGCACATTCCACAGCAAATTGCTCTACTGATTTTAACCTGGCCTTACCAGATTCCATTCCACCGGCAACCAATTGGTCGTAAGTATCATCAATATTTTGTCCTGCACGATAGTTTGCAGCATCAACAGCATATAGTTTAGCTGCAATTTCTGCAATCTTAAAGCGAATGGCGCCATATTTCGAAATCGGGCGACCAAACTGGATCCGCTCATTGGAATAATTAATGGCTGTATTTAAAGTTGCTTTTGATGCACCGATAGCCGCGGCAGATAATTTAATACGGCCAATATTTAGAATGTTTACCGCTATTTTAAACCCGTTTTCTCTATCACTCAACATATTCTCAATAGGTACGGGGCAATCGTTAAAGAAAACCTGACGGGTTGATGAGCCTTTAATACCCATTTTATGCTCTTCAGGATTCATGGTGATGCCACCAAAATCTTTTTCTACAATAAAAGCAGTTAAGTTTTTGTCATCATCTATTTTAGCAAAAACGATAAAAATATCAGCAAAACCACCATTGGTAATCCACATTTTTTGTCCGGTGATGATATAATGTTTACCATCCTCGCTTAATTTTGCTTTTGTTTTACTAGAGTTGGCATCCGAACCCGAATTTGGTTCAGTTAAGCAATATGCAGCTTTCCACTCTCCTGAGCCCAACTTAGGGATATATTTGGCTTTCTGCTCTTCATTTCCATAATATAAAATCGGCAAAGTACCAATACCGGTATGTGCAGAAAGTGCAACAGCAAAAGAGTGGCCGGCACCTACAACATCGGCCACCAACATAGAGGTGTTGAAGTTTTTACCAAAACCTCCATACTCCTCTGGTACCGATACGCCAAGAATACCCAGTTCGCCAGCTTTGGTTAAAAGTGTTGGCATTAACTCAGGATCTTCCTGTTTATCTATTTTATCTAAATTGGGGTAAACTTCTGCCTCCAAAAAATCGCGACAGGTTTGTGCAATCATTTGTTGTTCTTCATCAAATTCTTCAGGGATAAATACTTCCTGATAAGTGGTATCCTTAATTAAGAATTCGCCACCTTTAATTGTTCTTTTTTCAGTTGTTTCCATTTTTATGAGATTTGAGAAATGAGATTTGAGATTTGAGACCTGCTCAAAATTCAAACTCAAATCAGTAATGTTATTTTTTATGATGCGTCATGCTGAATTTATTTCAGCATCTTTCCTGCTAAGCCACTTTGCAATTAGACCATACTTAGCATTTGCTTACTCGGTTGTGATTGCTTCGTACCTCGCTATGACGATCTGTCTATAAAAGTTCAAAAATCCCCGCAGCTCCCTGCCCCGTTCCTACGCACATGGTTACCATTCCATATTTCTTGTTCTGCCTTTTTAGCTCATTCATAATCTGAACGGTAAGTTTTGCTCCTGTGCAACCTAACGGGTGCCCTAATGCAATAGCGCCTCCGTTTACGTTTATCACATCAGGGTTTAAATCCAATGTTCTGATCACCGCCAATGACTGCGACGCAAAAGCTTCATTTAATTCAATTAAATCGATATCTTCTTTTCTTAAACCAGCTTGTTTTAATGCTTTTGGAATGGCCTCAATCGGTCCGATACCCATAATCCTCGGCGGAACGCCTGCAATGCCATAACTCACTAACCTGGCAATTGGCTCGGCATTAAGCTCTTTCATTTTCTTTTCTGAAACCACCAATACAAAGGCTGCACCATCGGATGTTTGCGAAGAATTACCTGCCGTAACGCTTCCTACTGCATCGAATACAGGTTTCAGTTTGGCAAGTTTGTCCAAAGTTGTATCTGTACGCGGACCTTCATCGGTATCAACAACATATGAACGTGTTTTCTTTTTAAGATTATCATCCAAGTAATTTTCATTAACTGTAATGGGTAAAATACCATCTTTTAAATGACCGTTTTTTATGGCATGAATGGCTTTCTCGTGTGATTTCAATGAAAAGGCATCTTGATCTTCGCGACTCACATTATATTCTTTGGCCACAGCTTCGGCCGTTAAACCCATTCCCCAATACCAGTCGGGATTATTTTTAGCAACTTCTGCATTTGGCACTAATTTCCATCCACCAAAAGGCATTCCGCTCATTACCTCTACTCCACCGGCAATAATACAATCGGCCATGCCGGCTTTAATTTTGGCAACCGCTGTTGCAATGGTATCTAAACCTGATGCACAATAACGGTTTACAGTAACCCCAGGCACCTTATCGGTATCCAAGCCCATCAGCGAAATCATACGGCCAATATTTAAGCCTTGTTCTGCCTCTGGTGTAGCATTACCTACAATTACATCATCAATCTGTTCATTATCTAAATTCGGAACCGATGCCACTAAAGCCCTGATTACTTCTGCGGCTAAATCATCAGCTCTTGTAAAACGGAATACGCCACGGGGCGCTTTGCCCACTGCTGTACGATATCCGGCTATAATATATGCTTCCATTGTTTAAGATTTGAGACTTGAGATATTAGATTTGAGACTTATTCAAACCAATAACTCAAATCGATTATTATTTTAGATTTGAGACATTAGATGTGAGACGTGAAAAGGTAATCTGTTTCCAATCTCACATCTAGTTTCTCACATTTTTTTCATATTAATTTTCTTTTCCAGCATTTGCTGGAAACCATAAGTCATTTTTTGTAATTCATCGATCTTAGACAGTAAAGGATCTAAAATCTCAGATTCGAGAATAGATAGCTTGTTAGCGATCACCAATTGTGTTTGTAACTCGTAAGAAGAGCCGTTGGCTATACCTAAAAAGTTGTTAAACTCTTTAACTGAATTTCTCCCGGCACCTTCGGCAATGTTAGATGGAATTGAGACTGCTGCCCTTCTTGACTGACTAATCAAACCAAAGCGTTCATCAGTTGGAAATGTTGATGTTGCCTTGTAAACATCAACAGCTAAATCGATAGCCTTATTCCAAATTTTTAACTCTTTTAAATTATTCATTTCTTTTATTTTAAAGCTTATGCTATAACCGAAGCGGCCTGTCTCAAATCTAATATCTCCTATCTCACATCTAATTCCTCAAAGGTTTCCCTTTTGTAATGATGCTCTGAATCCGCTCTAACGATTTGCGCTCTCCTGCGAGTGATAAAAATGCTTCTCTTTCGAGATCCAATAAATATTGTTCGGTTACTTCTGTTGGAGATGATAAATCGCCACCACACATTACATAACCCAATTTTTCGGAAATTTTTTTATCGTGCTCAGAGATAAAATGCCCTGCATACATACTATTTGCTCCTGCATATACAATTCCTAAGCCCTGCTTACCCAAAACTTTAATATCGTTACGCTGAACGGGTTTAGTATATCCTGCATCAGCCAGCTCTATTGCTTTTGCCTTTGCATCAGCCAATAAACGGTTACGGTTCATTGAAATTGAGAATTTATCTTTCTGAAGGTAACCCAGTTCGTAGGCTTCATAACCTGATGTAGAAACTTTAGCCATCCCTATCGTAAGGAAACGATCTTTCAGGGCATTTTGCACAATCTGATCATCCTTATATTCATCAGAGGCACGTAGCGCAAACTCTTTGGTACCGCCACCACCAGGTATAACGCCCACACCAAATTCAACCAAACCCATATAAGTTTCGGCAGAAAGCTGAACATGATCGGCATGTAAGCTAAACTCGCAACCACCCCCTAAAGTTAAATTATGTGGTGCTACTACAACCGGAATAGAGGAATAACGGATGCGCATGGAAGTATTCTGAAACATACGGATTGCCATATTCAATTCATCCCACTCCTGCTCTACGGCCATCATAAAAATCATCCCTACGTTTGCACCGGCAGAGAAATTTGCTCCATCATTACCGATTACCAAACCGCGGTAATCTTTTTCGGCCATATCAATTGCTTTGTTGATACCTGAAATTACATCACCGCCAATGGTATTCATTTTGGTGTGGAATTCTACATTCAGAATGCCATCGCCCAAATCGATAATCGAAACACCTGAGTTTTTCCAAAGGGTTTTATTTTCGCGGAGGTTATCTAAAATGATAAATTCGTCGGTTCCTGGTAAAGCTTTATAACTTTTGGAAGGAATATCATAATATTTTTTAACGCCGTTTTCTACTTTATAAAATGAAGTATTTCCGGCATCGAGCATTTCGTGCACCCAGGCCGCGGCTTTATTGCCATATTGCTCCATTCCTTCGATGGCTTCTTTTAAACCTACGGCATCCCACAGTTCGAAAGGACCAAGCTCCCAGCCAAAACCTGCACGCATGGCATCATCAATGCGGTATAACTCGTCTGAAATTTCTGGAATTCGATCTGAAACATATTCAAATAAACCAAAAGAAGAATGACGGAACAATTCGCCCGCTTTATCTTTCCCTTTGGCAAAAGTTTTCATGCGTTCGCGAAGGTTTTCAACCGGCTTGGTCATTTCTAACGTGGCCGATTTTACCTTTTGCTGAGGTTTGTATTCTAAAGTTTTTAAATCCAATGCAAGGATTTCGGTTTTACCATCAGCAGTTTTAGTCTTTTTATAAAAACCCTGTTTGGTTTTATCGCCCAGCCATTTATTTTCTTCCATTTTCTGCACATAAGCAGGAAGTTTAAACAAATCGTGTGCTTTATCATCCGGGCAATTATCATAAAGACCTTTGGCCACTTTAATCATGGTATCCAAACCAACCACATCTGAAGTACGGAAAGTAGCCGACTTCGGTCTGCCTAAGGCCGGGCCAGTAAACTTATCTACTTCTTCTACCGTTAAATCAAGTTTATCAACCAAATGCAAAAGTGCCATAATTGAATAAACGCCTACACGGTTGGCAATAAACGCTGGTGTATCTTTACATAAAACAGTTGTTTTACCTAAAAACTTATCACCATATTGCATCAGGAAATCAACAATTTCTGGCTGTGTATGTGGTGTTGGAATAACCTCCAGTAATTTTAAATAGCGGGGCGGATTAAAAAAATGGGTTCCACAGAAATGTGATTTAAAATCATCGCTTCTTCCTTCAGCCATTAAGTGGATTGGAATACCTGAAGTATTCGAAGTAATTAATGTACCTGGTTTGCGGAATTGCTCTACCTGTTCGAAAACTTTTTTCTTGATATCCAGATTTTCAACCACCACTTCTATTACCCAATCGTAACCGGAAATTTTAGACATATCATCATCAAAATTTCCTGTTTTGATTTTATTTAATGCTTTTTTGCTATAAACCGGCGAAGGGTTTGTTTTTACAGCTGTTTGCAATGCTGTGTTTACAATCCGGTTTTTTACCGCTGGGTTATCCAGTGTTAATCCTTTTGCCTGCTCTTCGGGGCTCAAATCTTTTGGGGCAATATCCAACAGCAAAACCTCAACCCCAATATTGGCGAAGTGGCATGCAATACGCGAACCCATAATACCCGAACCTAAAACGGCAACTTTATTAATGCTTCGTTTCATTATTATTTGCTTTTCAGTAGTTTGACAGAACTATTTTTATGTAATAACCTATCAAACAGGTTTGATTATTATATTTGTTAATCAACAGTATAGGCTACTGTGATATCATTTAGTTTTATCAATAGATTTATAAAGGTTTCTTTCTCTTTTTTAGAGAAATGCTCATCCAGATATTCATTAAATTTCCGAACTACACCTTTGGCCAATTGCTTTTTCTCCTTACCGAAATCTGTAAGAAAAACCTTCACCGAGCGTTTATCTCCGGCAGAAGTTTCGCGATAAATAAGATTAGCTTCTTCCATGTTATTCAACATCCGCGATAGGCTGGTAGCCTTTACCCCAAGCAAGCCCGCTAAATTTGAAACTGCTGTTCCTTCAGCATCATCTATATTAATAAGCATGTAACCAATAGCCTGCGTAATGCCAAAACTGGAAGCCATTTGGTTGTACTTATTAAACATATTTTGCCAGGCAAACTTAACGTGGTAATCTATGGTTTGTTGTTGTTTCATTTTGCTAATTTATTATGCTTGCATAACAAAGCTAACGAATGTATTTTGTTAATGCAAGTAGAAAATTTAAAATAATTGTTAAAATTTTTCTATAATAGACGTGCACAATTGAAAACGTTTTACTATGCTAAAAGTTAGATTAATAACCTGCCTAAGTATCTTTATTTTATGGACCACGGTTTGCCACAGCCAGGTATCGTATTTTGGAGGCGCACTTTTAAACAGCCAGAAATTAGAGACATTTAAAAAAACAACTACCTTATTTACGCTTCAGTATACCGATTATGCCGAATTGGAGAAATTTGATCAGGCGATTAAAAAAAACTGGACAATTACCCCTTATAAAATCATCAAACCTGAAGAGCTTGCCCGCTATGATACGCTTGCTAATTATTCATTTTTCTACTTTGACGGTTACAATGAGAAGCTGGATACTACAACCAAGGTAAATGTAGTTTATGCATTAAAATTAATCACGCCATCTAAAAAACCTAAAATTAAAGAAGAAAGCATCCTTGCTACGGTTACGCTTTTTGCGGATCAGAATACGAATTTGCTGATTGAAACGCAAGACCAGCAATTTGGCTCAAAAAGAAGTATAAAAAGCAATCTTTTATCTAACCTATATAATAAATCAAGCTTTTTAAACTGGTCGCCGGGCTTTTTAACCGGATATTTAAAGCAGATTAACGATGGATTGCTGGCCAACGAAAACAGCAGCATTGATTACCAATTTTACAATAAGGTACGCTTACCTGCGCTGGCAAAAGAAACACTTTATGTACCTGAATACATTAAGCAGGTATTTTCGTCGAGATTAACGCTTTTGCCTCCATCAGGCACCATTGCAGAGCCTTACAACTACAAGCTTAAATTTGTATCGTATAAAGTGCTTGATAGCTTAATTCTGAACAAAGAAAATAGTGTTAAATACCTGGTTTATACACAACGATCCAACGATAAAATAATTAGTATTTACGATAGTAAGGATGATAAAATTATTTATCAGCGATTTTATCCGCAATCGCTGAATTTTGAAATGAATGATTTGAGCGAGATTAAAAAAGTTATTGTTTCGCTTAAATAAAAAATTGGTGAGCATTTAATAGAATAGTTGCCATTACTGAAGAGGAACAATAAGCCATCTTAAAACGATCGCTTTAACTATAATAGTAAGGTTGCTTCAGCTAAAAAGCCCGCCAGCAATGACGACCATGTTGCTTAAAACCTTTTAAACAAAAAAAGTCCCGATTTGCATCGGGACTTTTTATTGTGTTATTAAAAAACAGACTAGTAAAGTGTAAACTCTACACGACGGTTTTGTTGACGACCAGCTGCTGTTTTATTGGTAGCAATTGGCTGACCCATTCCGTAACCTGTAGCCTCAATACGTGATGCATTTGCACCTTGAGAAACTAAATAAGCTTTTACAGATTCTGCTCTATCTTTCGATAAACGCAAGTTTAATTCTTTAGAACCTGTATTATCAGTATGACCAGCTAATTTTAAGCTGAAGTTTTTCTGAACCAATAATGCAGCAACTCTATTTAAAGAAGCATAAGATTTAGAACGGATTGTTGCTTTACCTAAATCGAATTCTAAGTTTTTAATCGCTTCCCTAACTACTTTACGATCTTCTTCTGTTACGATTACTTTTTCAACAACTTTTTCTGGAGTTTTTAATGGACAACCAGAACCGTCTACTACAGTACCTGCAGGAGTATCAGGACATTTATCTAATTTATCTGCAACACCATCACCATCAGTATCTTTCAGGATATCATTCATTTCTGAACGTAATTTTGCATTTTCAGCTTTTTGAGCATCTAAATCAGATTTTAAACCATCTGCAGTTTGTTTTGCTTTTAAAGCTTCATCATAAGTTAAAGCAACCGGATTGTGGAAAGCCAATTGTTTTCCGCTACCCAAAGCAAATTCTAAACCTGCATATGCATAGTTGTATTTATCACTTCCGTTTTTGTAATAACCATCTAAGTTATCACCATCAAGGAAGTTGATTGTCCAACCTAAATCAAAATTAACAGCGTCTGAAATTTTAAATTTAGCACCTAAACCTACCGGAATAATTAATTCGTGGATGTTATCACCACCACCAAACTCCGAAGTTCCGGCGGCAGTTGTAATTGTTGGTTTGTAAGCAGCAATACCAGCACCTGCAGAAGCATATAACTGTAAAGCGTTCTCTTTTTTAAACATATCGATATTGAACATGTTTACTACTGCATTTAAACTTCCTGAATACGATAATTCTGTATCGAAAGCCTTTACAGGTGAATTGTTAACCAATCCACTTTCATAAGGTTCGGTATTATCACCTTTTAATTTTCCACGTACTCCATCTAAACGTAGTGAGAAGTAAGGTGTAAATTGTTTTTTAATGTAAAGGCCGTAACCTAAGCTCGATTTGTTGTTACTAAAATCATTTTTACCTCCTAGCGGAGAAAGTGGAGTTAAAACTCCTGCATTAACACCAATCGACCATGTTCTGAACGTTGCTGTTGAAGTTGCAGGGCTCTCCTGAGCTGAAGCAACCGATCCGATTAATAAACCAGCGAGTGCAACTGGTAGCGTTTTGAATAGTTGTAATTTCATATTTTTCTATTATAACGTTGAATAAGCGTTGCCCATCCTTTACAATAGCCATACCAAAAATACACACTTGTAAAAATACTTATCAACTTTTCAACACTAATAGCCTATTGCTTTATCGTCGCCACGTGGATCGGCACCCCCCTGATAATTGCCCCATTTGTTTTTCAAAATTGCGTCTACCCTCCCAATAGGGCCTCTTACCTCAAGTTTATAACCTTTGGCCCTCAATTTCTGTACACTTAAACTATCCAATGCATCTGGTTCTAAATATACTTCATCAGGCAGCCATTGGTGATGGAATTTTTTAGCAGCAACTGCCGCTTGCATAGACATATCGAAATCTATTACATTAATAATTGTTTGAAATACAGAGGTAATAATGGTCGATCCTCCGGGTGTACCCACAACCATAAATAAATGTCCGTCTTTTTCTACAATACTGGGAGTCATTGAGCTTAACATTCTTTTATTTGGGGCAATGGCATTGGCTTCTCCGCCAACTAAACCATACATATTTGGTGCGCCTGGTTTAACGGAAAAATCGTCCATTTCGTTATTAAGTAGAAATCCTGCACCTTTTACCGCAACCAACGATCCATAAGAGCCGTTTAAGGTTGTGGTAATTGAAACCGCATTTCCATCATGATCTACAATAGAAAAATGTGTGGTTTCTTCGTGTTCTGCCCCTTTTATTTCGCCAGCCAGTACTGCGCTGCTTGGTGTTGCTGCTGCCCAGTTAAAATTTGCCATGCGACTTTTATTGTATTCGGCGCTTAACATTTGCTGTTGTGGAACGGCATAAAAATCCGGATCGCCCAGGTGTGTGGCCCGATCGGCATATACCCTTCTTTCGGCCTCTACAATTACCTGTACGGTAGAATCAGCATTGTGCCCCCATCTTTTTAGTGGAAAAGACTCTACAGATTGCAGCAATTGAATTAGCGCAATACCGCCGCTAGATGTTGGCGGCATGGTAATAATTTTATAGCCCCTATAATTTCCGGTAATGGGTTTGCGCCAGGCAGAATGGTAGTTTTTTAAATCGGTTTTGGTGATAAGCCCTTTACCACGCTGCATTTCTGCCACAACTGAATCGGCAACAGCTCCCTCATAAAAACCCGCACGTCCTTTTTCCTGAATCAGTTTTAAGGTATTGGCCAATTCTGTTTGCACCATTATTCCATTTTCCTGCCAGGTACTTTCTAAATTAACAAAAGCAGTACCATTAGGATTAAATTCCATAAATTTCCGGTGCAGGCTATTCAGTTCTTCTGCTTGCCTTTTGGTGATTTTGAAGCCATTTTGTGCCAAATCTATAGCAGGCTGCAACACTTGTGCCCATGATAATTTACCATACTTTTTGTGCGCTTCTACCATTCCATCAACTGAACCCGGAACACCGGCTGCTAAATGGCCGTAGAGGCTTTTATCTACAATGGGGTTACCTGCAGCATCAAGATACATATCTCTATTGGCCGAAGCAGCAGCCTTTTCACGAAAATCCAATGCATTAATTTCTCCATTGGCCCCACGGTATACCATAAAACCACCACCCCCAATATTACCGGCATTGGGATACACTACGGCAAGCGCAAATTGCACTGCCACCGCAGCATCAACCGCATTGCCTCCTTTTTTTAAAATATCGATACCTACCTGTGAAGCTTCGGGATGGGCAGAAACCACCATACCATTTTTGTATTCGCCACTATTGTTTTTACCCAATTGCCCGGTAGCACAACCAGCCAACAGCACCACACTGCTTAGGTAGATTAAAGATTTTTTAAGTTTATTGAGGGGCTTTGTAGTTTTCTGCATCTTTATATATTTTTTCTATTACCGCATTATTTTTCTCGGTAATTACTTTTCTTTTTAAACTTAACTTCGGGGTTAGTTCACCACCATCAATACTCCACTCTTTTGGTAAAAGTGCAAATCTTTTAACTTGTTCCCATTTACCAAAACCAACATTCGCAGCTTCTATTACTTCATTGTATTTGGTAAGCACTTGTTCATTTTTAATAATTTCTTCGTTAGTGGTAAAGGCAATACCTTTTTTACCTGCCCAGGTTTTTAGGGTTTCGAAGTTGGGAACAATCAGTGCAGAAGGAAATTTCCTGTTTTCGCCCAATACCATAATCTGTTCGATAAAAATTGATTCTTTATATTTATTCTCCAGCATTTGCGGTGCTACATATTTGCCACCGGCTGTTTTAAACATTTCTTTCTTACGGTCGGTAATTCTTAAATAGCGGCCTTCAACCAGTTCGCCAATATCTCCGGTATGGAACCAACCTTCGTTATCTACAGCTTCATTTGTTAAATCGGGCCGGTTATAATAACCTTTCATTACCTGGTGCCCACGGGTTAAAACCTCACCATCTTGTGCAATTTTAACTTCTACACCTTTAATTACCTCTCCTACTGATCCGAACATGGTACCGCCAAAATGGTTAACGGTAATTACGGGTGAGGTTTCTGTTAATCCATAACCTTCGAAAACCGGCATGCCTGCTGCCCAGAAAATTCTGGCCAAACGCGGATTTAGTGCTGCTCCTCCTGATACAATGACTACAATTTCGCCACCCAGCGCTTCCTGCCATTTTTTAAAAACAAGTTTGCGGGCAATGCTTAATTTAAAATTATACCAGGCTCCGGCATCAATGGTGTATTTTTCGGCTAAAGCTACAGACCAGAAGAATATTCCTTTTTTAATTCCTGTTAGTGCCTTGCCTTTCTCCATAATCTTATCGTAAACTTTTTCAAGCAAACGCGGAACGGTAGAAAATGCATTTGGTTTAACGTGCTGTATATCGGCCACAATGGTATCCATACTTTCGGCATAATAAATTCCGGTATAGTTAAAAAGGTACAGATAAATAATCATCCTTTCGAAAATGTGCGAAAGGGGCAAAAAACTCAATCCTTTTTTAACACCTTCGGGCATTACCACAGCAGAGTTTACAAAATTTGCCACCAGGTTATTGTGTGTTAACATTACCCCTTTTGGCGTGCCGGTGGTACCGGAAGTATAAATTAGCGTTAAAATATCTTCTGGGGCTACATTATTGCGGTATTCATCTAAATTGATATCTAAACTTGCCTTGCCTGCATCTATCAGTACATTCCAGTTTTCAGCCTCTTTAATTTCATTAAAACTATATATTTTGATGCCTGGGTTTATTGCCTCAGCGCAGGGTTTAATCTTTTTATACAATTCTTCATCTGCAACGAAAATGATCGAAATCTCCGCATCTTTTAATATAAATTCGATATCGTGTTCGGCAAGTGTTGGATAAAGCGGAATCTGATAGGCACCAATCTGGTTTGCAGCAAAATCGGCAATGTTCCATTCGGGCCTGTTGTGCGACATTACCGCTACCCTACCGCCTTTGCTTATGCCTTGTTTAATTAACCCACGACTAAGGTTATCAACAGCATTACAAAAATCGGCTGTACTATAATTTATCCATTTCCCATTAACTTTTCCGCTGATGAACTCTTGCTTAGGATTTTCGAGGCTATATTTCAAAAGATCAAAAACCCGTTTAATTTCTGCCGCCATATGAATAGTATAATATTTGGTTAAGTTAAAAAATCAAACATAAAGATTGATATCTATATGCTTCTTTTATGAAAATAATACCTCGTGATGTATAAAAACGCAAGCATTAAGCTTCATAAAATAAAATTAAATAAACTTAGCAATTACAAAATTACTATGCAAGCATTGTTTTTCTGATTTTAGATTTTGACCTAAAAAACATAAACGGCATTAAAGTTGTTAGGCTGATAATTATTTACAAAACATATAAAATATGAAAAAGTTATTTACAATTTTAGGATGCATTGCATTGTTTGCCCTTACTACAACAACCGTTAAAGCTCAAAACTACAAAACCGGACTTGGTTTAGGTATTGATTTTGGAGATGGTGCTACATTGGTTGGTCCTTCGGTAAGACATCATTTTAGTCGTAAAGCTGCTATTCAAGGCGAGGTTTTATTTGGTGGAAACTCTACTATTATTCAGGGTTTTTTACAATACAATTCTTCAATCCCTGGAGCTAAAGGTTTAGACTGGTATTTAGGTGGTGGTCCATCTGTTCAATTGTATGATGGCGGTTCTAGCTTTTATTTGGTTCCAATGGTTGGTTTAGATTACAAATTTAGCGGTGCACCTTTGGCATTGGCTTTAGACTGGAGACCAAGACTTTACCTTGGCGACAATGATAGCGACTTTAATGCTGGCCGTTTTGGTTTAGGATTTAGATACACTTTCTAGGTATAGCGCATGGCGCGGGGCGTAAAGCGTTACATAAGAAATCCCGTAAGAAATTCATCTTACGGGATTTTTTTGTGGGTTTTAACTTTGATTAATATTTTAACTATTGATAGCACAAGGTCATCCTTGTTCGAAAATTCATCGCCACATTTTTATTGTCACATTTTGCTGGTTCCCAGTTTGGGCAGGTTTCTAACAATTTGATCACGTTACGATCCAATTGCGTATAATTTTCGGGTGTTTTATCGTAAATACCAACGTTTTTTACATGGCCCGAAGCATCTATTATAAAAGTTGGAAAAACAGTTGATTGTAAACGATCGTTATCTACTCCATTTAGTGAATAATTTGATAAAAACTTATAGAATTTAGCAATACCGCCCGGATACTCTGGCATTTTATCAACTTGTGAATACACAAAAAGCTTCAATTGTTTGTTATAATAACCCTTACATGATGTTTGTTGTGCAAAAACCTGATTATCTTTTGCAAAGGAAAAGGTTAAAAGGCATAATATAAACAGCAACTGCTTTATCATATATTCGATATTGGTTCAATAAATATCTTAAATAAAAAAGAGACCATATCGTAATTATTGATTTGTTAACCCAAGCTTGTCGATGAACTTATTTAAAATTCCTATTTAGGGATTTCTACAGGCTCAACATAACTTTAGGAGAAATTAATTTATGATACAGTCTCTTTTATATTAACATAAAACTTCTAACAGTAAATTGACTAAACCCCTGTCCATTTTTTTAACACAGCCTTTTGTGCCGGAGTTGCATTTTCGTTAACAGTGGCTTTTAAACGCACGCTAGGATTTTCTTTTAAGGTTAAAGAAATTTCTTTTTCAAGTCCATCGCGTTTAACCTTTAGTTTTAATACATCACCAATATTCTTTTTGGCAACCAAAGGAATTACATCCAAAGAAATTAACGGACTTTTTAACCTAACGGTAGCTAGTGCATCGCTTAGTGAGGTACCATCTAAAGTAAGCACTACATCATTCACATTTAAACCGCTAATCCATGCGGCAGAATTTCTTGTTGTTGAGGAAATTGCCAGACCATCATTTGTTAACTGGCCCGAAGCTCCTGTAACCGGTTTACCAGGGGTTGCATTTTCGGTAGAAACATCAACACCAGCATAACCGAAGTATTTTACATATTCGGCATCATCCACGCCATTTACATATTTAGCCCAGAAATTGGTAAAGCTGATCCCGGATATTTTTTCTACCATTGCTTTAAATTCTGCATCGGTATAACCACGTTTAAGCGTTTTGCATTGCAGATACATTGCTTTCATTACATCATCCAAACTTTTAGCACCTTTTGTGGCATTGATGATTTCGAGGTCCATTAAAATTCCAATTACCTCTCCTTTGTTATAGTAAGAAATAGAATTGTTTTTAGAGTTCTCATTCGGGCGGTAGCCTATTATCCAGGCATCGTAGCTAGAAGCAGCTGCCGATTGATATTTGGCACCAGGTGTATTTAATACGGTTGCAACACCACCAGCCAGATCTTTCAAAAACTCATTTACATCGGTAAAACCAGCTCTGTGCACGTATTTATTTTCGTAATATGAGGTAAAACCTTCGGCTACCCAAAGGTTGGTGGTATAATTCTCATTGTCGTAATCAAACGGACCCAATGCCACCGGGCGTAAACGTTTAACGTTCCAAAGGTGATGGTATTCATGTGCTACCAGGCTTAAAAAACCTTTATAACCTTCTGCAGTGCTGTATGCATCTCTGGTTGCACCTAAGGTTGTAGAGTTTAAATGTTCTAAACCGCCGCCACCTCTTAAAAAATTATGCACAATGAAAAGATAGTATTTATTTGGATTTTCGCCATAAACTGCCGTTTCCTGATCGACAATTTTGGCCATATCTACTTTGAGTTTTTCTTTATCATAATTACCACCACCATACATGGCTACTTCGTGGCGAACGCCAGAAGCTGTAAATTCAAAAACATCCTGATTGCCTACTTCGATTGGGCTATCGTAAAGGATATCAAAATCTGTAGCCTTATAAGTAAATTGCTCACCAGCAACAGGCGTTAAACCGGTAGAAACTTTACTCCAGGTATTAAAAGGAATTATTTTTACGGTGCTAGGCGATTTAATCATCCCGTCAGGATGCATAAAAATTCCTGTTGGTGATAAAAAAGCATGAGATTCATCTATAAAAGGTGTACGCACAGAAATTTCGAATGCATAAACACGGTAATTGATTTGGATATTTGCTGCTTTTGCAGAGAAAATTCTCCAGGTATTTTTTCTTACTTTTTCTACCTTAACGGTTTTTCCTCCAGCGGTGGCCTTAAATTCTTCAACACTTTTTTCAAACTCACGCACAAGATAAGAACCGGGTGTCCAAACAGGCATTTTTACATCTACGTAATCCTTTGCCAAGCCAGATATATTCATCTGCACTTCTGCATAATGTGCTTGCGGCTCTTTAAAAGAAACCTCGAAGCCTATTTTCACTTGCGCCTTAGCTGCCATAATACACGTTAGTAGTAAAACTAAACTTAAAATTGATTTTTTATTAAACATATTCACTTGTTTTGCTGCAAATTTATATTTATTGGTGAGGTTTTAGAATAAAATAGCTAAATGTGGTGTAAAATAGTTGTTTCTGTTAGATGGGTACATGGCAGATGGTTAATGATTTTTTAGCCAACTTAATCCTAAATAATCAATTTGCTTTCTCATCTCTAACTCAGTTACGGGGATATAAACAGCAATTACATTTTATCAGCCAACGGATTAACACCAAACTAAAAATTGTAAAGCCAAACGGAAAAGCTGTAACATCCTTAATACAACAAATTTAGGACTAAACTATTTGAATATTTTTACCCTCTAATTCTATAACATTAATCTTATTTTAATGTTCGGAATACGCACGACACAAATATAAACATGAAGAAAAGGTATATTATCTATGCTGTTTTAGCAATAGGCTTGGCCTATCTGGTATATTACAGGATTAACGCAAACAAAAAACTCGAAGGGAAAGGCGCCGGTTCAGCTGCAGGGGCAGGAAAAGGCAAGGCCGGAGGTAAAGATGGGAAATCGGCTCCGCTTGTGGTAGATGGTATTGTAGTAAAAGCAACATCGTTTGATAACGACCTTGAGGTTACGGGTGCCATTGATGCAAACGAATCTGTGGTATTAAAAAGTGAAGTTTCTGGTTTGGTTACCGGGATCTTTTTTAAGGAAGGCACAACGGTATCAAAAGGAAGCGTACTGGTTAAAGTAAACGACAGAGATATACAGGCTCAATTACAGGATGCGCTAACGAAGCAAAAATTATCTGGCACGAATGAAAACAGGGCGAAACAGTTATTGGCCAAGGGCGCAATCAGTCAGGAAGAATACGACACTTCGCTGGCCGATCTAAAATCGTTGCAGGCACAATCGCAATTAATCAGGGCTCAATTGGCTAAAACCACCATTAGGGCACCTTTTACAGGCAGAGTGGGTTTACGCAGTATATCAGCAGGAACCTATTTAACTCCAGCAACCGTTATTGCGAATTTGGTAAGCACAAACCCCGTTAAAGTTACTTTTTCAGTCCCTGAGAAATATGCCGGACAGATTAAAATAAACTCTGAAATTACTTTCACCACCGATGGATCTTCCAAAGAAAACAAGGGAAAGGTTTATGCGATAGAACCAGGAATTAATGCCGCTACCAGAACGTTACAAATTAGAGCCTTGGCTCCAAATGCAGATAATGCACTGTTACCAGGCTCATTTGCCAAGATTAAACTGGCTTTAAATACGCTTCAAAATGCCATTCTTATCCCGAATGAAGCTGTTGTTCCGGTTTTAAAGGGTAAAATTGTTTACATTCAAAAAAATGGCAAAGCACAGGAGGTTAAGGTAGAAGCCGGTACCCGTACTGATGAAGATATTGTAATTACCTCAGGATTAAAAGTTGGCGATACCGTTTTAACTACCGGATCGATGGCACTAAAAAAAGATGCTCCTGTAAAAGTTCATTTGGTTAAGCAGTAATTATGAGTATCTCAACCACGAGTATAAAAAGACCGGTTTTGGCCATTGTGATGAACTTACTGATTGTTCTTTTTGGAATAATTGGCTATACCTTTTTGGGTGTCCGCGAGTATCCATCCATTGATCCTACGGTGGTTTCGGTAAGAACATCTTACCCAGGTGCAAACTCCGATATTATCGAATCGCAGATTACCGAGCCATTAGAAAAATCGATCAATTCAATTGATGGAATCAGAAACATCTCATCATCCAGTAACCAGGGCACGAGTAATATTACCATAGAGTTTAATCTTGATAAAAATATTGAAGAGGCAGCGAACGATGTACGGGATAAAGTATCGCAGGCTGCGCGTACTTTACCTAAAGATATCGATGGTTTACCGGTAGTAAGCAAGGCTGATGCCAACTCTGATCCGATTTTATCAATGACGATACAGAGCGACAAACGCAACACGCTAGAATTAAGCGATTTTGCTGAAAACGTAATTGCCGATCGGATACAAACCATCCCAGGCGTAAGTAGCGTACAAATTCAGGGTCAGCGAAAATATGCCATGCGGATTTGGATGGACCCAAATAAATTAAGTGCTTACGGTTTAACCTCTCAGGATATTGTAACCGCTTTAGATAATGAAAATGTTGAGCTTCCATCCGGAAAAATCACTGGTGCAACTACTGAGTTAACCGTTAAAACTTTAGGAAAACTGACTAACGAAAGTGAATTTAACAACCTGATTTTAAAAACAGACAGCAACCAGGTAATTAAATTAAAAGATGTTGGATATGCAGTTTTAGGGCCAGAAAACGAAGAAACCATTTTACGCGAATCGGGCAGGCCGATGGTGGCAATTGCCATTATCCCCCAGCCCGGAGCAAATTATCTTGATATTAGTAAAGAATTTTACAACCGCTTTGATAAATTAAAAGCAGATATCCCGCAGGATATTAAACTAAAGGTTGCATTAGACAATACACTTTTTATTAAACGCTCTGTTACCGAAGTTGCAGAAACCATTGGTTTATCGCTGGTACTTGTAATTTTAATTATTTACCTGTTTTTTAGGGATTGGGCAATTGCATTCAGGCCATTAATTGATATTCCGGTATCATTGGTTTTCACTTTCTTCATCATGTACGCTTTCGGATTTTCGATTAACGTATTGAGTTTACTCGCCATTGTACTGGCAACAGGTTTGGTGGTTGATGATGGTATTGTGGTTACCGAAAATATCTTTAAAAAAGTAGAAGAAGGAATGTCGCCATTTGAAGCGGCCATTAAAGGCTCGAATGAAATCTTTTTTGCCGTAATATCCATCTCCATTACACTTGCCGCAGTATTTTTGCCGGTAATTTTCTTGCAGGGTTTTGTTGGCCGGTTATTTAGGGAGTTTGGCGTAGTAATAGGTGCAGCGGTGTTGGTTTCGGCTTTTGTATCACTTACCTTAACGCCAATGTTAAATGCCTACCTGATGAAAAAAGGCGGGCACAAGCCATCAAGGTTTTACAATTGGACAGAACCTTATTTCGTAAAATTAAATGATGCATACGAATCAAACCTGAATAAATTTTTAGATAAAAGATGGTTATCGATTCCGATTATATTGGTATGTATGGGTTTAATATTCTTATTCTGGAAGGTTTTACCGAAAGAAACCGCTCCATATGATGATAGGAGTGCCATAAACATCAATGCCACTACACCAGAAGGCGCATCTTTTGCGTATACGGATAAGTTTATCATGAAACTGAACCAATTGGTGATTGATTCTGTTCCTGAAAAAAATGTAAACATTACCATTACTTCACCCGGTTTTGGTGGCTCCGGATCTGTAAACTCCGGTTTTGTAAGAATGGGTTTAACCGATCCTGAAGACCGTGTGAGATCACAAAAGGATATTGCTGACATGCTGACCAGGATTACAAAAAAGTATACTGAAGGTAAAACCATTGTTAATCAGCAACCTACAATCTCGGTTGGTCGTAGGGGTGGCTTACCGATCAGTTACATCATCCAGGCGCAAAATTTTGAAAAGTTAAGGGAGAAAATTCCATTGTTTATGGATGCTGTTTCGAAAGATCCAACTTTTACCGTGTCGGATGTGAACCTTAAATTTAACAAACCTGAAATTAATTTAACCATTGATCGTGATAAGGCTAAAAATTTAGGGGTTTCCATATCGGCCATTGCACAAACTTTGAATCTAGGGTTAAGCGGTCAACGTTTTTCTTACTTCTTTATGAACGGGAAACAATATCAGGTAATCGGACAGTTTGATCGTGGAGATCGAAAAGATCCGCTCGATTTAAGTTCTGTTTATGTGCGTAATGATAAAGGCGAACTCGTTCAGCTCGATAACGTAGTAACGGCCAAAGAAGAAAGCAGTCCGCCACAATTGTACAGGAACAACCGTTTTATTGCCGCTACTGTTTCTGCTGGTTTAGCACCCGGTAAAAGTATTGGTGAAGGTATAGATGCGATGGATGCGATTGCCAAAAAAGTATTGGACGAAACCTTTTCTACCGATTTAAGTGGAGAATCGAGAGATTTTAAAGAAAGTTCGTCAAATACCTTTTTTGCATTCGGTTTAGCACTTTTACTTGTTTATTTAATCCTTTCGGCACAGTTTGAAAGTTTTAAAGATCCAATTATCATCATATTAACCGTACCGATGGCCGTTGCAGGTGCATTTTTATCCCTCTGGTTATGTGGGCAAAGTTGGAATATTTTTAGTCAGATTGGTACCATCATGCTTATTGGTTTGGTAACCAAAAACGGTATTTTGATTGTCGAATTTGCCAACCAGTTAAAAGAAAAAGGTATTCCTATCCCCGAAGCTATTCGCGAAGCTGCTGTTTCGCGTTTACGGCCAATTTTAATGACGAGTTTGGCCATTGCAATCGGTGCCTTGCCTATTGCACTTGCTTTAGGTGCTGCCGCAAAAAGTAGAATGAGTATGGGAACCGTAATTGTAGGTGGTACATTATTCTCATTGGTTTTAACCCTATTTGTTATCCCTGCCATTTACTCTTACTGGGCAAAACCATATAAACCGAATAAAGAATTAAAAGAAGCCCATCGTTTTGAACAAGAAGCTTTACATACAGAAGAATAAGATGAGCAAGAAATTAAAAATATTTATCCTGTTGTTAAGCTTATCCCTTTCGGGCTTTGCACAAGAAAAGCTAAGCCTGCAGGAAGCCATTACAGTTGCTTTACAAAACAATTACGATATTAAGATCAGCAAAAACCAGACAGATATTGCAAAAAACAATGCCAATATTGGAAATGCTGGTATGCTGCCTAATTTAACAGGTAGTTATACCAATGGTGGAAGTATACAAAATACGCGACAAACTCCAGCCACGGGTGCCGACCGTGTAATAACCGGAGCAAAAAGCACCAACAATAGTTATGGTGCCGATTTAAACTGGACCATTTTTGATGGCTTTAGCATGTTTGCCAATTATGACCGATTAAAAGAACTGCAAAAACAAGGCGAATTAAATGCACGTTTAACCATTTTAACCACCGTAGCTGATGTAATTACCGCTTACTATGATATTGTAAGGCAACAACAGCTGGTTATTGCGGCCGATAGTGCAATGGATGTTTCGGTTTTGCGTACCAATATTGCAAAAACTAAATTACAACTTGGCCGTGGTTCTAAACTGGATGTTTTGACCGCGCAGGTTGATTATAATACAGATACCTCAAACTATCTGCAAACTAAAAATGCTTTACAAGTAGCTAAAGTTCGCTTAAACCAATTAATGGTGAGGGATATCAGCACTTCCTTCTCAGTAGAAAATACAATTGATGTGGACAAAGGCATTTTGTTTTCTAAAATGGCAGAAATGGCTGAGCAACAGAATCCAAATGTTCAAAATGCATTTATCAATCAGCGTATTGCCTCATTAACCTTAAAATCAGTACGCGGCGCAAGGTATCCTTCTATCAGTTTAAATTCTGGCTACAGCAGGGCAAACAGTACCAGCCCAACAGGCTTTAACCAAAAGTTTGCAGCAAACGGATTTACTTATGGCGTTACTGCAAGTTTAAATCTTTTTAACGGATTTTTACAGCGACAACAAGAACGCAATGCGAAGATTGAAATTGATAATTCGACACTTACATTAAATAAAACAAAGCTTGATGTTAATTCGCAATTGCTTACCGCCTATCAAAATTACACCACCTACCTCGACCTGATTAAACTGGAGCAGCGAAATGTAGATATTGCAAAAGAAAACCTGGATATCACTTTAGCAAAATACCGATTGGGCAGCATTGCACCTTTAGAACTCAGAGAAGCGCAACGCAACGCCATTGATGCCCAAAACCGTTTTATAGAAATGCAATACCAGGCCAAAATAGCCGAAACTACATTGAAAGAAATCAGTGGAAATATAAATTTCGGCAATTAATTTAATTAAGAATTGCTTATTCCTAAATTAATCATCAACCTATTTTGCTTTATAGCTTAGCAAAGTTATTATTCGTGTTTTCCCGTTTTTATTTGTAATTTAACTCTTAGTTATAAAACACATTTATTGTTGCCCTACATCAATAAATGATAACTAAAAATTTTTACGCCCAATTCCCTGTTGAGCATTATTGTTTATACTATGGAAAACGGCATAATAAATTATTTTCGAATGCGTTTTGCAATGCTGCAAAACCAACCCTTAACCGGCGGCATAGTTGCCAAAAACCTGCGGATTAGCGATAATGGCAATGGCGAACTCAGCTTATATGGCGATTTTACCATTACCCTGAAAGTTTTAGATCTCACCACTAATGGCGCACCAAACTTAAATAGCCTGATGACTTTTACCCAACAGGTAATTTCGAATAAGTTAAGAGGTGGTGGGTATAAGAGTGGGGTTTCGATACACAAGTACAACGAAAATCAAAAAGCATTCAATAAAAATAAAATCTGGTCTTACTCTATTCGTTATAACTTTAATTTTATGGTGAACGTAATACAAATTAATATGTTAAGCCAATTAAAGGGAAACGATTTTGTATTAGCAGTTGTTGATACCATTGGACATCAATTTACCGATCAGTATGGCCAAATACAAGGTTCCGCAGGCCTTACTCAGGGAGCAGGTTGGCCAGCAGCAGTTAGTTATAATAGCTGGCTAAGAAATAAATATTTCGGTGCACATGAATTCTTTCATACACTAGACTTAAATGATATTGAGGACGGCAATAAGAAAAATCGTTTGATGTATCATCTAAGCGATAACTCTGGCCATGTTATATCTGACGCTGAAAAAGGAGATATGATGCAATATATTGTGGGTAATATCAATGATATGGCAAAAAAGGAATATTCAAATATCAACTTAAATACAGTTAGCAGGGTAAGAATTTTTTTAAATAAATCAATCTATGCAATTAAGTATAATAAAGCTAAGTTTAGGTAGCCTGCTCCTCACATTACTTTACGCCTGTTCAAATGAGATAAAAAATAATGAGGATGTTAAGAAAAAAAAAGCTGATACCTGCAAATTTTATAGATACAATGCTGGTCAAATCATTTCGAATCTTGGCTGTAAAAACTGTCATATAAGAATGGCAATAGAAGAAAAAGATGAATATGGGGCAATAACATTTATAGGCTTAGCTGCAATGGATAGCTTAAAAATTGTTGATTATGCTTTTACAAAAAAACACAAAGGCTGGTATAGTAAAAGTGGAACATTTAAGGGTTCCAAAATGGACACCTTAAGCGATTGCGAAATAAAAAGCGTAATTCGTTATATAAAAGATGCTGGCAGAGATATCCCAATGTCAAGCCAATAACGAATATGGTTTTAAACATAACAAAGCTAAGTTTAGGTAGCTTATTAATGCCTATGATTATATCATGTAATAATCAGTCTGAACATAATGCCAATGCTGTCATCGTTAATAAAAAGCTTAAGGATACCTGTAAATATCAAGCTTATGATGCACATCAAATTATATCAAATCTTAGTTGTAAATCCTGCCATTTATCTCCCGATATAGAAATAGAAGATGATAGAGGTTGGCCGACGTTCCGCGGATTAGCTAATATGGATAGTTTAAAACTTGTTGATTATGTATTCACTAAAAAACATCAAGATTCATATAGTAAAAACGGGGCATTTAAAACAAATATTATGGATACCTTGAATGATTGCCAAATAAAAAGTGTAATCCGCTACATAAAAGATTCTGGAAGAGATATTGCTGTACCTACTCAATAATAATTATGGTTTTAAAAACAATAAAGCTAAGTTTAGGTAGTTTATTGGTTCTTTCATTCTATGCTTGCAAGAACTCACCAAAAAAAATTAATAGCATAACTCAAATAAAATCGATTGACACTTGTCGTTATTATAGATACGATGCTGGTCAAATTGTGTCAAATCTTAGCTGTAAATTTTGTCATTTATCACCTAATCTACAAATTAAAGATGATAGAGGCTGGCCAACATTTCGAGGCTTAGCTGCTATAGACAGCTTGGAACTTATAAATTATGTATTTACCAAAAAACACAAAGGATGGTTTAGTAAGGTTGGGCCGTACAAAGCGGCAAAAATGGATACCTTAAGCAATTGCGAAATAAAAAGCGTAATTCGTTATATAAAAGATTTTGGCAGAGATATCCCAATGTCAAGCCAATAACGAATATGGTTTTAAATATAATAAAGCTAAGTTTCGTTGTTTTATTGCTAGTTTCAACTCTATCATGCACAACTAAACCTAAAAAGACTAAAAATGTAGCTTTCACAAAAAAAGTGATTGATAACTGTAGATATTCCGCATACGATGCTCACCAAATTGTCTCTAATCTTGGTTGTTGGAACTGTCACTTAAGAATTTTACCTGAGCAAAAAGATGAGCGTGGATGGGCCACTTTTAATGATTTAGCAAAAATGGATAGCCTAAAGCTTGTAACTTATACTTTTGAAAAAAACCACAAAGGCTGGTTTAGTAAGACTGGTCCATATAACGACGCAAAAATGGACACCTTAAGCGATTGCCAAATAAAAAGCGTAATCCGCTACATAAAAGATACTGGAAGAGATATCCCAATGTCAAGCCAATAATTGATATGGTTTCAAATATAACAAAGCTAATTGCAGGTATTCTACTCCTCTCATTGGCTCTTGCCTGTTCAAATGGGATAAAAAATAATAAGGATGTTAAGAAAAAAAAAGCTGATACCTGTAAATATTATAAATACGATGCTCATCGAATAGTTTCTAACTTGGGTTGCCATAACTGCCATGTCCCTTATGGCGATAGAATGGATAAAAATATATTTACTTTCCAAGAAATATCTAATATGGATAGCTTAAAACTAATTGATTATGCTTTTACAAAAAAGCACAAAGGCTGGTATAGTAAAAGTGGAACATTTAAGGGTTCCAAAATGGACACCTTAAGCGATTGCGAAATAAAAAGCGTAATCCGCTATATAAAAGATGCAGGCAGAGCTATTCCTTCTGCACACTAAATAATTTGCAGATATATCCTAAAATCTACGCGAAAACAGATATACCATATAGATTCTCTGTTCGTCATTGTTTACAACTGGAAGCACAAATTTACTTGATGCAAAGGTTTAATAGAAGTAAAGAAATTATTGCAATCATGAAATTCTACAATTAATTTTTATATTTAATCCCATGATACTTGTTGCAGATAGTGGCTCATCAAAAACCGATTGGATGGGCTATCATAATGGCGAAACCATTAAATTTAGCACGCCTGGAATAAACCCTTATTTCTTAAGTGAGCAAGAAATTACCAAACTGATTTCTAAAAATGAATCATTGTTCCAATACGCAGAAGAAGTAAAGGAAATTTATTTTTTTGGTGCCGGCTGTTCTTCGCCAGATAAACATGAAGTGGTTTCAAATGGCCTATCAGCTGTTTTCGAAAATGCCTTTATTTCTGTAGATCACGATCTTTTAGGTTCAGTTTATGCCACTTGCGGTAACGCCGAGGGTTTAAACTGTATTTTGGGTACCGGTTCGAACATTTGTTATTTCGATGGAAAGAAAATTCACGACGGTCACCATGGTTTAGGTTATGTACTGGGCGACGAAGGTTCGGGTACTTTTTTCGGAAAAAAGGTACTGCTCAGTTATCTTTACAACAAAATGCCTCCTAATTTAGCAGCAGAGTTTAAAAAAACTTTTCCAGCAGAAAAAGAGCAGATTATCACAAACGTATACCAAAAACCTTTTCCGAATATATATTTAGCAGGCTTTAGCCGTTTTATGGCCAACCATAAAGACCACCCGTTTATTCAGGAAATTTTAAAAACAGGCTTTCAGGAGTTTGTTGATACCAATGTTAAAGATTACCCTAAACATAAAAATGTTCCCTGCCATTTTGTTGGTTCTATCGCATATTATTACCAGGAAACATTAATTTCTGTATTAATTGAAAATGGTATTGAGCCCGGAAAAATCCTGCAAAAACCAATCGAAGAGCTATTCAATTTTATACTGAATAAAGAAGGTATAGTACAACAGGCAAGTTAAATTAGAAATCTATTTTTTCGGCAATTATAAATTTATTGTTAAAATATTCTTAAGATTGTAAACATAACAACACAAACTTTTGTTATTATTTTAACAGCATACAAATTGCTCACACATATGAAGAGAATACTGGTAGTAGATGATGATATTGAGGTTTTAGAAACCATACAATTGATACTGGAAATCGGAGGTTTTAAGGTTTCGGCACTTAATGATGGCGAAGAAGTTTTTAACAGGATCGAGAGTTTTAATCCAGATTTAATTCTACTTGATATTTCTCTTGGCCATATTGACGGACGTGTTTTATGTGAACAGTTAAAATCAATAGAAAGCACATCGAAAATTCCAATTCTGTTGATTTCCGGCTTATATGATCCAAAAGATTTTACAACCCTAAATTATGGTCAGGATGATTTTTTATCAAAACCTTTCCAAATGGATGTATTGCTTAAAAAAATCACTAAAATTCTTTCTCTAGAAGAAGATAAACCAAGTTTTCATCTGAATTAATCGTAATTCAACCAAAATACATAGCCAGGCAGACCATAAATCTCTCTGGCTTTTTTTTTTACATATATCTATTTTCTAAAATAAACACAATGGCACCAAGTGAAACATGGTTAAAAACCTGGAACGAAAAACGTAATTTATTAACCTGTCCAAACAACCTAAACGATTATTTTGAAGAAACAAGAGTAGCCGGTAAAGAAATCGACCACCTTGAACTGGGCAGTGTTTCCATCCCAACGGGAGAAATTTTGGTTCGTGATCCATTGGTGTATATCCAAAAAGATGCGGAACCCTACACCATAAAGGTTCCTGTAGGTGAATTTCCAGTAACGGCTGCCGTGATAGTTCCTGATGGCGAAGATTGTGCCCGTTATGCGGCTGTTAAAGTGCAATTTACGGCTTATGATGCCATACGTTTTGAAGAAGCGCTAATTGGCACGGAAGACCTGGTTGATTTTAATGAAGGTGAGTTTTTCGGATTTAATGTTGATGCAGGTTTGGCTTGTGTTTTGGACAAAGAAACTTTGAAACATTTTTGCGCTTTTCAAGATAAGTTTCATAACGAAAATCTTGGCAAAAACCTTTACGATGATTATTTCGCACTGCTTTTTGCTGCTAATTATGCCGAAAACCCGATTTATCAACGAGAAGACGGAGATTGGATCAATTGGAAAATCCCAGGAACAGATTATCATATTCCATTTTTTCAAAGTGGCTTTGGTGATGGTACCTACCCTGTTTATTATGGTTTTGATATTGAAGGCAATGTATGCTCGTTGATTATCCAGTTTATTGATATTGAGTTGGCTTATACTGAGGAAGAGTAAATTACGATTACTAATGATGGTATGTGCGGCAATATCATTAAGTTAAGCCTTGCAAAAACAAAAAAATAATTTAACCACATATTGGAAGGATGCGCACAGATATGAAAATCTGTGTGCATCTGTGTACATCATAGGTTGAAATCCTTTAACCTTTTGGGCCTTGTTATGTGAACACAGATCATGGATTTTGAATCGACTACTGAGAAAAAGTCTTCGGCTCCGCTACCATATAAGTTATACCTCAGGATGATAGCCAAAAAGGAAAATACGCAGAGAAGACAAAATAAATTTTCCGTGATTTCAGTGTTTCCGTGGCAAACGCAATAAAAACACACATTAAGTGGCTGTGGTTAACTCATGTAAGATCCTGAAACAAGTTCAGGAAGACGCATGAGATGAAGCTCCTTCGCTTCGTCGGCTGAAAAAGCCTTCTCGCCATGACGATGCCCATAGGATATTCATTCTTTAAAATTATGTAATAGAAATACTGTCATTGCTTTCTAGCTACAGTATCAAAAGATGACGAACCCTGCGGCTGTCATTTTGGCAAACAAATCCTTTTGGAACAACCCTTGATATGCAGCATATAGATTAAACAATTTATTTACATATGAGCATACAGGAAAAAGGAAATATTTCGATACATACCGAGAATATTTTCCCGATAATTAAGAAGTTTTTATACTCTGATAACGAAATTTTTCTTCGTGAGTTGGTTTCTAACGCAGTAGATGCAGTTCAGAAAATTAAAAGACTAGGTTCATTAGGTCAGTTTAACGGAGAAGTTGGCCAACCATTGGTACAAGTTGCCGTTGATAAAGACGCAAAAACCATTACCATTAGTGATAACGGTTTGGGAATGACTGCCGAGGAGATTAAGAAATACATCAACCAGGTTGCATTTTCTGGCGCAAGTGAGTTTGTTGAGAAATTTAAAGATGCTAAAGATGCCAACGAAATCATCGGTAAATTCGGTTTAGGTTTTTACTCTGCTTTTATGGTGGCCGATTTAGTAGAAATTCAAACTTTATCTTACCAGGATGGTGCAGAACCTGCACGTTGGGTTTGCGATGGCAGTACAGAATTCGAAATTACCGAAGGCACTAAAACTACCCGAGGTACCGATATTATCCTTCACGTGAATAAAGATTCTGAAGAATTTTTAGCAGAAAGCAAACTTCAGGAAATATTAGATAAATACGCTAAATTTTTACCTGTTCCAATTAAATTTGGCACTAAAACAGAATCTGTTGAAGATGGTGTTGATGAAGAAGGTAAAGCTAAATTTAGTGATGTAGAAGTTGATAACATCATCAATACCACTAACCCAATCTGGACCAAAGCTCCTGCAGATTTGTCAGACGAGGATTATTTAAGTTTTTACCGTGAGTTGTATCCATTTAGCGAAGAACCTTTGTTTTGGATTCATTTAAATGTTGATTATCCTTTTAATTTAACGGGCGTATTGTATTTCCCTAAGTTGAAAAACGACTTTGAAATGCAGCGTAATAAAATCAAATTATATTCACGCCAGGTATTTATTACCGATGAGGTTAAAGATATTGTACCAGAATTCTTGATGCTTTTACATGGTGTAATCGATTCACCTGATATTCCTTTAAACGTATCGCGTAGTTTCCTACAGGCTGATAGCAATGTTAAAAAAATCAATAACTACATCACTAAAAAGGTTGCTGATAAATTAGCGGAGTTATTTGCGAAAGACCGTAAAGCATACGAGGATAAATGGAAAGACATTGGTTTATTTGTAAAATACGGAATGATTAGTGAGGAGAAATTTTACGATAAAGCAAAAGATTTTGCTTTGGTTGGAAACACTAAAAACGAGCTTTTCACTTTACCAGAGTATAAAGAGAAGGTTACTGCATTACAAACAGATAAAAACGGCTCAGTAGTTTATCTGTACACTAACGATGCTGCTAAACAAGATGCGTTTATCCAATCGGCCAACAAAAAAGATTACGATGTTTTAGTATTGGATTCGCCAATTGATAATCACTTTATTAATCAATTGGAGCAAAAACTAGAAAAAACATCAATTAAACGTGTTGATTCGAGCGTTGCAGATAAACTGATTGAAAAAGATGAGCAAAACGAGCATGTTTTAACTGAAGATCAGGTGAAGGAAGTAACTGCAATTTTCGAAAAAGCCATTACCAAACCAGGTATGCAGGTAGAAATTGTAGCTTTACACCCTGAAGAATTGCCTGTTACCATTACCATGGATGAGTTTATGCGCCGCATGAAAGATATGGCTGCAATGGGTGGTGGTATGGGCTTTTATGGGCAAATGCCAGACAGCTACAAGGTTGCCATTAACGGAAACCACAAGTTGATCACCAAGATTTTGGCATCTGATGAGGCTGAGCAAAGTACACTGGCTAAACAAGCGGTAGATTTAGCACTATTGGCACAAGGAATGTTAACAGGAGCTGAATTAACAGCCTTTGTAAGCAGAAGTGTAGCACTTATTTAAGCAATATTATATCATTACAATAAAGGGAGAAACCAATGCGGTTTCTCCCTTTTGTTTTTAAGGCCGGACATAAAAAAAGTCCCGATTGGATCGGAACTTTTAGGTAAGAATTTTCGGGAACTCTTAGATTAAAATTAATATATTTTTAGCTTGCTAATGGCGTTTGTTTCTGATCTACGTTAAAATAATCTTTATGTTCTTCGATCATTTTAGCAATTGTAGCAGCTTTGGTATCCGTTATTTTAAATTCGAACAAAGGCTCTTGATTTTTCTTTGATCTCACCATTTTCTCTGTGTAAAAGCGGTAAACAAGGCCATTTGTTAATAAACCGTATTTAGCTTTTGTTTTACGGAAATACTTAGATAAACGTGAATCATGGATATCTAAATTTTCGTTGTGGTGTTTGCATTCAACTAAAATTGTTGGCTCACCATCTTTCATAATGGTGTAATCTACTTTTTTACTTTTTTTAACTCCAAAATCTAATACAGCTTCAGATTGAACTTCAGATGCATCGAATCCTAAAATTTGGATAAAAGGCATTACGAGTGCATTCCTTGTCAGATCTTCAGATTGAACCTGTGGAAGCATTTTCTTGATTCTTACGGCAAATTGCCCGATTTCGTCTTTTAATTCCATGATATATCTTTATAGATGGTTAGTTTTTTAAGTTATATTGATTGAATACAGAATTTGCTGTAGTGATAATCCTGTCTAAACTTTGTTTATCAAAAAAGTTCCTGTTTAACATATCCACCATGTAAGTCAATTTGTTGATATCTGTTGAATTCATGGTAAAATGAAAGCTTTTTAAACCGTCTTTAATGGCTTGCTGAACAAAATTGCGAACAACTAAAAAAGATTTTCTGAAGGCATAATCACCATCAAGTTTTCCTTTAACCAATGCAGGTAGATCAAGATTGCTATATTCATTTTGCATTCTCTGGTACATATCTGCGTTGATTCCGTTATTTTTAAGAATCCCTTTGTAGTAGATTTTATTTAGCAAGTATTCGTATTCGTTGTGTTTCATTTTGGCGGTAGATAGATGTAGGGAATATTTTTCTTCTTCTTTTTTAATTCTTTAAGTTTTATTAAAATCTAAAACCCAGTGTTGTATGGCCTGTTTTTATTTTTTTATCCACAGGCTACACAATATTGGGCAGGTAGATGTTTATTTGTTTTTGGCAAACAGTTTAAAGATTAGAAAAAGAAGTTTACTGGGTAAGTTTTTTACATCAACCCTATAGAATATTACACGAAACCCATCAGTTTATTAGACGAAAACAGAATGAAGATTTTTTTAGGCCCAATTGCTAAATCAATTCATTTTTATTTAACTTGCATTCAAATCAAATAAAACAAACATATTTAAATAATCATGAATCTAAAATGCGTTGTTATCGACGACGAGCAACATGCAATTGAGGTGTTAACTGACCACATTGCGGAAATGCCTGGGCTAACAATTTTTAAGACCTTTACCAGCCCCGTACAGGCACTTACTGAAATAAGCACTGATGATGAGATTGATTTATTGTTTATGGATATCGACATGCCCGGAATCAATGGATTGGAGCTTGCCAAAAATATCAGGGAAAAAGCAAAGTATTTAATTTTCACCACCGCACATCCTGATTATGCTTTACAGGCATTTGATGTTCAATCGGATCAGTACCTGCTTAAACCAATTTCTTTCGCAAAATTTGCGCTTGGTATAGACAGGATCCTGAAGAAAGAAGCGAATAGCGCCAAGCCTTCTTCAAAAGAACCGGATCAGGTGGCTGCACTTTATATTAAAGGCGATCACAAATATGCTTTTTCCAATATTGCGATTGATGAGATACTGTATATTAAGGCCTTACAAAACTATATACAGATCATTACCAAATCCGAAACGCATACTACTTATCTTACACTCAAGGAGATCGAAAAAGCCTTAGAAAACCATGCTTTTATAAGGGTTAACAAATCGAACATCGTTGCTAAATCGGCCATTAAAAAGGTAGATGGAAATATTATCCGCCTTGTAAATAATGAAATGATTCAGATTGGCGAAGGGTATAAAGAAACTTTCTTCGCTTATGTGCAGAATAGTTTATTGAAATCTAACAGAAATCAATAGCAATATTAAACTGCAAAAATCCAGGTAGCGTTAGTTACTACAGTTTGACTTTGATCACCAGTTGGGTGTGTTGAATAGTTGTTTTGAGATTTAATGTTTTTATAAACGAAAACAGTTTTTTTAGCAAGTTTAGTTGTGTTTTGAGCTTTCATGATATAATGTTTTTAAGTATGTATTTTATTGTTGTTATTAATTTCTGTAAAGGTGCAACTCAAAACACAACGCAACTAGTTTTTTACACAAAACCCTCGATTTAGAAGACAAAAACCCTAATTTAATAGATAAAAAGCAATAAAATGATCTTTTTTTACTTGAAAAAATTCCTTCAAAAATATAAACTCCATCTCTTTATTTGGAGTATTTATATCATTTATGAGGTATTTGTACTTGGTTTGGTATCGAGATTATTCAGGCCACCGGGTGTTTATCTCCTTATTTACTTAAGCAATATTACAGTATTTTATACTCATGCTTTTTTTCTAAATAAACTGTTAAGTAATAAAAATTTAAAGTTAATACCAGTAAAAATTTCGTTACTCATAATTCTGAATATTGGTGCGTATACTTTTTTTAATTACTATTCCGGATTGGTATTTATAGAATTAGATTTTATCAAGATAAGTGGACCTGTTTCATTCAACCGAGATTTTTTCCTAACCAGTGTTTATCGTTCTTTATACTACATCGGTTTTGCCACGGGTTATGTATACATTAAGAAATCTTTCCAGGATCAAAAGAAAGTTGAAGCATTGGAAAGACAGAACCTGGTTACCCAGATTGAGAAGCAGGCTTTGGAAAACGATCTGGTTCAATCGCAAAATAATTACCTCCGAAGCCAGATTAACCCCCATTTCCTGTTTAATACCTTAAATTTTATTTATAACGATGCCCGCAAAAAGGCGCCAATGGCTGCTGATGCGATTATGAACCTGGCTGAAATGATGCGCTATGCATTAAAACGACCGGAGGCATCAGAAATGGTTCCCATCAGTGAAGAAATTGAGCAGATAGAACATTTAATTAACCTGCATAAGCTCAGAACAGCAAATACGATTAATCTGGAACTTGAGGTAATAGGAGATTTATTCGGATTAAGGTTTCCGCCGCTTATTTTGTTAACGCTGGTAGAAAACATATTTAAACATGGTAACGTTTCGCACTCTACCCAGCCTGCACTTATCAAAATTACTTATCAAAACGATCACCTCAATATCACAACCATAAATATGATCAATGATAATAAAGGTAAGCAAAGCGAAAGTCACCATGTAGGTATAGAAAACATTGCGAAGCGCCTGAGCAATTTTTATGGCAAAGATTATCTGTTCAAGTATGATAAAGATCCTCTGAACAGGTACATTACCGAAATTTCGGTTGATATTGTTAATCCACTGGCCAGGCTAAACCGTTAAGCACCGATTGCATTTCTGCGTTGAAAATCTTTTAGCAAAAAGTAATACATTACCATTTCATTTGTACGCGGATCTTTATTAAAAAGCCTGTTTACATGCATGTGCATTAAATCGCCAAATAATTTAACCATTTTTTCAGTTTTAACCTGTTTGAGGCAATTGATGAATGAAGCAGCAAATACTTCAAATTTTTGTTGTTGTTTGGCTGTAAACGCTAAAATCTCAGCTTTCCTGAATTCCTGATAATAGCTGTTTAACTGTTTAAAATCTGCTGCTTCCAAACGATGTTCATGGTTAAAAGAATCTGAAAATAACCTGATCATTTTGCCTGCCGCCTGCTGATCAAAAACTTTTGACTGAACAATGTTTGCTACCAGATCTGAACAGTATTTATACTTGTTAAAATCATCAGGTTGAGTTTCGAAAAGAGATAACACAAATTCACTGTCAGCAGTAAAATGCTGTTCAACATTTTCTATCATGTTACTGCCATAACGTTCAAGCTCGCGTTTATAGCTTTTTATCTGCACATCTGATATCAAACCGGCATTTAAAAACGGAGCCAGATCATCCATTAAGCCGGAGGTTAATATTTGTGCATTGCGGTAATCATTTAGCAATACCCTAAACCGGATATGGTTTCCATTTTCATTGTAACGGATAAAAAACCATTTTTTAATCTGGGCAGCATGTTTTGCCAAATAAGGGTTGATGATAGTGGCCAGAATTTGATCGGATCTTTGTTGGTGACAATAAATTTCGAAGTAAAGCCATTCTTTTCCTGGAGGAAAATAACGCGTAATAGTGCTATGATCTGAAGGATTGGGTAAGCCGCCATAAATCTGCTCCTGATGGGCGATGCATAAAACGAACTGGGCCAGATAAGGCTTTGCGCCTTCATCAACCACAACATTGTTTTGAGGCAGGTAAAATTCTTCAATGTAAATGCTGGTTTGTTTTTGCATATATTGAAGAAAAGCGTTGATATCATCATCACGCTGCAAGGCAAAGCATAGGGTTTGATCGGATAAACCGGCTTTAAAATAATCGCTCACCCCTAAATTCTGAAGGTATTTACGGCAAAGCTCGATGGATAGGTATTTTTGATCTTTTCCTAAAAGTGCTTCTTTTTTAATGCGCCATTTGCTCCTGCTTAAAACAATATTATGGTATTGCAGGCGTGGATAATAATCCAGATCAGGAAAGAGGCTTTCGAGCGGTAATGATAAACTGGTTATTACACCCTGGTGCTGCAAATCGCATAAAAGCCTGAATACTGATAAATCAGAGCGGGAGTAATTATATGCCGAAGCCATTCTGGGTACCAAACGTTTATTAAGGGATTTGGAACGAAGAATTACCTCAGTACCGATAACTGAAACCTGAATATCGTTTAAAGCGAGCGGTTGGGCTGAAGTATCAAAATTCAGGATGGATAACTGATGATTGTAGATCAATTTCCGTCGGTTAACATTATCCACATTGGCTTCTACCATGTAGGCCACATCGAAAAACAATACATCAGGGTTTGCATCCTGTTCGGCATTGGCAACGCTTTTCGCATAATCTTCAACAGCATCGTTAGCCATGGTAAACCTTCCTGTTAATGCATTGGCAGTGGCTCCACCAATCTGTTCTGCAAAAATCAGATCGTCGTGCACAGCCATTATCATACTGGTCGAATTGGGTAAAGACCGTGGTTTTTCGTTTAAATGAAGTTTGAGTTTATTTAGAAATACCGGTTTACCTTTTTCGAAATTTTGGTTTAATGTATTTTTTAATGTGGATTTAATCCGCTCGTTATCAGCATCGGTTTTGGCTGTTTTATTCGTTAATTTAGCAATAAAATTATCGTGCTGCCCACCCTGCTCCAGTTCATCATAACCAATCCCCAATTCAGGATCAAGGGCCAGCAGTAATGGTACTTCCTGATCTTCGAATTTCTTTTTAAACCTGCTAGTAAACTGCTTAAGTGCTTCGCGATCGTTAGCCGGTAAAATCCCTTGCAGCGTTTTAACCAATCCGGGAACAGCATATAGTAAACTTTCATCAACATTTCCAGACAGAACTTTTCGCTGCGCAATCAAATATTGTGGTAACGCTGCTGTAACGGGCATTCCTAAGCGTTCGAAATAGTCTTTTCCGATAATATTTGGGTCATAATTGGTAAAAAGGAGTTGCAAATCGTGCATATCCTGAAGCAGGCCAAAGAGGCTTTCTACTTCATCGGCTTTTATATCAAGAGCTTTAATAAGGTCGTTAGCGCGAACAGGCTTTAAACAGGCTAATAATATTTGTTTTACAAAGCTGTTATCATCCAGTTCTGCTAATTCGAAAACACCATCGGTGCAGGCAATGTAACGAATACTGCCTGGTATGAAATAGTAGCTGCTATTGCTAAATAACTGGCAGTTCTTTGCAAGCAAATCGGCTATGGGTAATTGGATGTTATTTTTGTACGGCCAATCAACCAGTTCACATATTTTTTGATCTTCTTCAATTACAATATTGCTTGCTGATGGTTTTATCGCATTGTTTAATAAACTAAAACCAGCAAATGTGCCATAGGGTGTTGAACGGAATTTTGCGCGGTTAAAATATTTCCAGATGGTAAAGTAAACCTTTGGTGAAAGACTTTTTAATTCATCGGCCTTAACCTCTTTTATGGTTTCGTAAAAAGCTGTAGAAGATATAGATATGGCTGCTTTTAGTTCTTCCCAGCAATCTTCGAGTTCAGATTGATAGGAAAATTTGGGTGTTCTAAAAATTACAGTCGGTTGGATATTAATCTTCATTGCGTTTTAATGGTGGTGAAAATTACAAAGATTAATTCAAAAACTGCTTATCAGTTTGTTTTTGCCAACACCAACGGTCAATATTAGCAAGGCTGCTGCACGAACAAACAAAAAAGCCATCTTCCTTAACAGAGATGGCTTAATGAAAATGTTAATTGTATGCTATTTTTTGGTTACTTTAAATTCTGTTCTTCTGTTTTTGGCTCTGCCTTCAGGATTATCTTTTTTCTTGCGTTTAACCACAATTTCATTTGGCGCAATCGGCATCGATTCTCCATAACCTTTCGAAATCATTCTTGCTGCGGCTATCCCTTTACTTTCCAAGTAATCAGTACAAGATTTTGCCCTTCTGTTTGATAGATCGAGGTTGTATTCATCTGTGCCAATATTATCGGTATGAGAGCCTAACTCGATTTCCATTTCGGGATTATCTTCCATAATCGGAATCAGGAAGTCTAACACTTTTTTAGATGGCTCGGTTAACTCTGCACTGTTAAATTCGTAATATACGTTATCCAAAGCGATTGGAATACCCAATTTAAACGGACTTAAGCAGTAGTCTTTATAAATTAATGTATCTGCCTTTGCAAGTTCTTCGTAAGGATAGTTTTTAGTAATTGCAAAGTAGTTATCTTTTGCAAAAAGCAATTTAACTGGCCTTTTAGAATCAACTTTAAACTTGTAAATACCATCGGTACCTGTAGTTAATTTTTGAGCACCTTCTGCATTTGTTAGCGTTACGTTTGCACCTGCTAAAGGTAATTTTGTTTTACAGTCGGTTAAAATACCTGCAATAGAGAAGAATTCTTTCTTCACCTCAAAAACTTCTAAACAGCATGATGATTCGCGATCTGAACTGATGTATCCTTTTGTTCCTTTTTCATCTGTTGCAGTGAAATAAAGATCATCTTTTGATGAATTGAACGGATAACCCAGGTTTTTTGGTGTAGTCCAATCTACCAGATCTCCTTCAGATTCGAAAAAATCCAAACCTCCAAAGCCAATGCGGCCATCGGTGCTGAACAATAATTTTTTGGTTAATGGGTTGTAATATGGCGCGCGCTCATCATCTTCGCTATTGATGGTTGGCCCCATGTTTACGGCCTGACCTAAAGATCCGTCTTCGCGGACAGCACAATACCAAAGATCGTATTTGCCATAACCACCACTTCTATCTGATGAGAAAAGCAGGAATTTACCATCACTGGTTACAAAAGGTTGCGATGAATTAAAATCTTTACTGTTTACCTGTAAACCTGCCGGAAGCGGATCTGCCCATTTATCGCCTGTTTTTTTCGAACTGTAAATGGTATATTTTTCTTTGTCTCTCCAACCTGTAAAATAGATTGTATTTCCATCAGGGGTAAAAGTAGCTGCAGCCACCTCTATATTTTTAGGCAAGTTGATATCGATCTTTCTTACTGCAATATCGGCAGCAGTTAATTCGCCTTTGGCTGCATAAATATTGTTGATGAAGGGATTTGTTTTGGTTGATACCTGAATTTCTCCTGCATCTGTTTTAACCATATCTTTTTTGCTACCCACTGCAACGGGACGGGATGAAGTAAAATACAATTCGTTATTGATTTTAACCGGTGCGTAGTTAGAGCCTAAACCATTTACATTGCCAGGCACTTTTTTAATCTGCACCATACGTGGAAAACGCATTTCTTCTATCGCGAACTTGCATGATTCTACTTCCTTTTTAGCTTCTTTAGCCAAAGCATCGCCCGGATTTTTTTGAATATACTCCTGAAAAGCATCTATGGCGAGGTTAAACTTTTTGTTTGCCCTTAAGCTTTCGGCATAATAAAATAATGCCTTTTTAAAACGGGTATTGGTAAAGGTGATTGCTATGGCATAATATTTTTCGGCCTCATTAAATTCTCTGTACAACCTGCTCGATTCTGCAAGGTTAAAAATCGATCCTTCATAATCTTCCACCACTTTATCATCAGTAGCTGATTTTCTTTCCTTACCATAAGGCAAAATGGCCTGGGTACTATCGCCAGTAATTTTTAAGGCTTTTTTATAAAAGGTAGATGCCGCATAATAGTCCTTATTTTCGAAATAAGTATCTGCAACTTTTTTATAATTTACCACGTACTGTGCGTTTGCAAAACCGCCGAATGCCACTAACAAAAAGAGTAATATTTTTTTCATCTTTCTAAACTTGTTTTCAATGGTGATGAAACTATTATGGTTTTAAATCATAATAGTTTCATTTGAATAATTATAATCGTGGACAAAAGAAGTTTGGACCAATGATACCGTTTCGGCCAATTAACGAGATGGAAAGCTCCAAACCACCGTTACTGTTTGAGGCACGGTTAAAAGTTGAGGTATTTACATCATAACTTAAGCCGAAAACCATGTTTTTTAGCTGTAAGCCAACAAATGCAATTGCGGCATCTTTATTCCGGTAGTTACCACCAAACAAAATATTTGCTGATGGATTAACATTAAGCTGTGCGTAAGCACCCAACGAAACTTCGTTTGTATTACCCTGGTACATAAACAAGGCATTGGGAACAATATCCAACAACTCCGAAGCTTTGATTCTTGCGCCACCATGTGCAGTATAACGAACCGGAATACGTGAATTTGAGCCTGAGAAACGATCCATTGGGCGGGTTAAGTGTGCTGCACTTGCGCCTAAGAAAACGTTTACACTTTTGTTCGGGTTACCATCAAAAAACATTATACCAGCGTTTACATCCGGTACAAGCGATGATTGGGAAGAAAGTGTTTCGCCACTCATCATACCGCCATCATAACCCGAAATCGGATTAAACTGGTTGCCAAATCTGGCTTGAGAGAAATCGAAACTGCGGTTAATTACGCCTGCCTGCAAGCCGAAACTTACCATTTGCAAACCTTCGGCACCAAACCTTAAACGGTACGAACCCGATACCAGTGCAGAGAGGTAGTTAAAATCAAGCTCCCCTGCCCTTTGGTTTAAAATGGTAGCACCAAAAGCGAAGTTCTTTTTTGGTGCCATATCAAAAGAGGCACCTCCGGTTAAAAAGGAACTGTTTAAAGCACTCCATTGTTGTTTAAAGTTTACCGTTGCACGGTAATCGCCATCTATAACCCCTGTTAATGCTGGGTTAAGGTATAACGGATTTGCATAGTATTGTGAAAAATGCGGATCAGTTTGCGCAAAGGACTTAGCAGTACACAGCAGTAATCCCAGCACTGCAACATATATTTTTAAAGCCGATAGTATTTTCATGGTCTTTGATTTTATCTGTTTATTATTAATCCTCTTCTTATCTAATCAGCGTTACTGTACCTTTTCTTAATGATGTTGTACCGTTGGTGAATGTAATATCAACCATATACACATACACCCCGATTGGTTGATTTACACCTTTGAAAGTTCCATCCCATCCATTTGCTACATTATCTGATTGGAATATCAACTGACCCCATTGTGTGTAAATACTCATTTTAGCTCCTGCTATGGTATTACCATAAATTAGGAAGGTGTCATTTTTACCATCGTTGTTTGGCGTAAATGCATTTGGTATGTACACCTGATCTCCGAATGGATTAGCTGCTTTACCGGTTACACTACCATTTGCACTGGTTTGACATTCAATCTGTCCTCTGGCTCTTACCAGGATGCTTACACTCTGATCTGGTTTTAAGCCAGTAACCAGGTAAGTTGTTCCGGTTGATCCATTTGTTGGATTGATCCAGGTTAAACCATTATCCAACGATACTTCGTAAGCCGTAGCACCTGCAACCGCAGCCCATGCAAACGTGATGCTATTTGCTGTTGTGCTTTGTACTACTACCGCTGGTTTATCCAATACCGGAAGTATGGTTACCGTAACCGCTGTTCTTGTTGGACTAGCACAACCGCCTACAGCAATTGCCTCTACATAGTAGATTGTGGTAGCGGTTAAGTTTGGTGTGGTAAAGGTTATACCTTCTGCAAGTACAGGGCCGTTAGAGCTTGCAGCATACCATCTGTAAATTAAGCCGGCAACCGGATTGTTTACAGTTAATATGGTTGAGCTACCCGAGCAAAGTGTTCCGTTTGCCGCTGTTACCGATGCTGGTGCAACTGGTACTGGCAAAGCAATTACATTTACCGCTGTTCTTGATGATGAGATACATGTTCCGTTTGCACCTTCTACGTAATAAGTGGTGTTTGCAGTAACTGCCGGAGTAGTAAAGTTTACACCTGTTCCGGCCAATGTTCCACCTGCCGCAGCTGTATACCAGTTATAAGTAACACCTGCCTGAGGATTTGTAACCGTTAATATAGCAGGGCTTCCTGAACATACACTCACCGATGTTGAAGCTACTGTTGGTACAGTTGGTTTAGCATTAACTGTTACCGTTACTTTAACACGGCCTCCGTTGTTGTTGCAACCACCTGTTCCGATTGCTAAAATGTAATAATCGGTTGTTGCAGCCAATGCAGTAACATTATAGGTTGTACCGGTGAATAATAAATTACCACCAACTGCTGCATTGTACCATTCGTAAGTAACACCAGGCTGTGCGTTGCTTACGGTTAATGTAGCTCCGTCGCCGGCACATATACCGCCGTTTGGTACGGTAACCACAGGGTTATTTGGTATCGCATTTACCGTTATGGCTACTACCCTTGCTGTAGCTGCAGTGTTTTCACATTTGTTATCGCCCTTAACAGTTACATAATATGTTGTGCTTGCAGTTAATACTGGCGTAGTAAATACCGGACCGGTAAACACCACTGTATTTAATGCTGCATCGCTATACCAGGTAAATATCGGATTGGTTACCGTTGTGCTTGTTGCTGCCAATGTTGCTGCTGAGCTTGCACATACTGAAGTTGATCCGTTTACGGCTATATCTGTTGCCACAGCAATTGGATTAACAGTAATGGTTACTGTTTTAGCGTTAGCTGCGGTGTTTTCACATTTGTTGCTTCCTTTAACCGTTACATAATAAGTTGTTGTAGTGGTTAATACCGGTGTGGTAAATATTGGGCCGGTAAAGGCTACACTTGTTAATGAAGCATCGTTGTACCATGTAAATACAGGATTGGTTACTGTTGTAGAACTGGCATTGATTACTGCTGTTCCTGAACCACATACCCTTGCTGGCGTAGATAAAGTAATATCTGCCGCTGTTGCACCTGCATTAACATTTACGGTAACCACTTTTGCATTTGCAGCAGAACTTTCACATCTGTTATCACCTTTTATTGTGAGGTAATATTTAGTAGTTGCAGTTAGTGCTGGCGTATTAAAGGTTGCACCTGTAAACACTGGTGTAGTTAAAGCAGCATCACTGTACCAGGTAAATATTGGGTTGGTTACTGTTGTAGTGCTGGCTACTAAGCTGGCCGACGATCCTGCACAGATGGTTGCATCTGCCGCAGTAACATCAGTTGCTGAAGCTACCGGGTTAACCACAACGTTAACAGATTTAGCTGTTGCTGCACTGTTTTCGCATTTGTTATCACCTTTAACTGTAACATAATAAGTAGTATTAGCTGTTAATGTTGGTGTTGTAAATACTGCGCCTACAAAAGCCACATCAGTTAAAGTTGCATTGGTATACCAGGTAAATACCGGGTTGGTAACTGTTGTGCTACTTGCCGTTAATACCGCGGCAGAACCTCCGCATATGTTTGTTGATCCACTTACCACAACATCACTTGCAACTGCTATAGGATTAACTTTAATGGTAACTGCTGCTGCATTTGCTGCGGTGTTTTCACATCTGTTGGTTCCTTTTACGGTTACATAGTAAGTGGTTGTAGTGGTTAATACCGGCGTGGTAAATATTGGGCCGGTAAAGGCTACACTTGTTAATGAAGCATCATTATACCAGGTAAATACTGGGTTTGTTACTGTTGTAGAGCTTGCATTAATTACAGCCGTACCCGATCCGCACACTAAAGTTGGTGCAGATAAAGTAATGTCTGCAAGGGTTGCTCCCTGGTTTACATTTACAGTTACCACTTTTGCAGTAGTACCAGAATTTTCACATTTGTTATCACCTTTAACTGTAACATAGTATTTGGTTGTTGCAGTTAATACCGGGGTAACAAATGATGTACCCACATAAGCTACCGAAGTTAAAGCAGCATCATTATACCAGGTAAAGGTAGGGTTGGTTACAGTTGTAGTACTGGCTACCAAAGTAGTTCCAGATCCTGCGCAAATTGTTGCATCAGTAGCTGTAATATCCGAAGCAGTTGCAACAGGATTTACCGTGATGGTAATTACCCTTGCAGTACCCGGTGCATTTTCACATTTATTATCACCTTTTACAGTTACGTAGTAAGTGGTTGTGCTGTTTAATGCAGGTGTAGTATAAGTTGCACCGATAAAACTTACATTGGTTAAGGCTGCATCACTGTACCAGGTAAATACCGGGTTGGTTACAGTTGGCGATGTTGCACTTAATACTGCCGATGATCCCGCGCAAGCCGATGTGCTTCCGCTCAAGATAATATCAGTAGTAGTAGCCAGTGGATTAACAGTTACCGTTACCACTTTAGCATCTGCCGCACTGTTTTCACATTTGTTGGCACCTTTAACCGTTACATAATATGTAGTTGTGGCTGTTAATCCGGTTACGGTAAACGTTGGACCTGTAAATACCACGCTGGTTAACGATGCATCGCTGTACCAGGTAAATACCGGTTGTGTTACCGTTGTGCTCGAAGCCATTAACATTGTGGTAGAGCCTGCACAGATTTTAGCATCGCTTACTGCAATATCCGCAGCAGTGGCAAAATCTTTAACCGTTACAGTTACAACCTCAGCGTTTGCGGCTAAGTTTTCACATTTATTATCACCTCTAACTGTTACATAATAAGTGGTGGTTGCGTTAAGTGCAGGTGTTGTAAAACTAGCCCCAACATATGCTACGGTAGTTAAAGCAGCATTGCTATACCAGGTAAATACAGGGTTAATTACTGTTGTTGTTGAAGCAGACAGTGCAGCTGTAGAACCTTTACAGATTGAGGTAATTCCGGTAATGGCAATATCTGCATCTGTTGCTGCCGGATTAACCGTTATGGTTATCGGTTTGGCAGTTGCCGCAGTATTTTCACATTTGTTATCGCCTTTAACCGTTACATAATAAGTAGTGGTGGCACTAAGTGCCGGGGTAATAAAGTTTGCGCCTGTAAATGCTACTGTTGTTAAGGCAGCATCACTATACCAGGTAAATATTGGGTTGGTTACCGTTGTGCTTGTGGCATTTAAAGTAACTGAAGAACCACCGCAAGTGGTGCTTGTTCCGGCTACGTTGATATCAGTTGGGCCTGCAACAGGATTTACCATAATGGTAACTTCTTTGGCATTGCCTGGCGTATTTGCACATTTATTGGTTCCGCTAACGGTAACATAATATTTGGTGGTTACATTAATTGCTGGCGTATTAAATACTGCACCAACAAAGGCAACCTGTGTTAAGGCCGCATCAGTATACCAGGTAAATACCGGGCTTGTTACTGTTGTGCTTGTTGCAGTAAGAACTGCTGTACCAGAAGCACATAAAGATGTTGTTCCGGTTACAGTTAAATCGGTAGCTAATGCTGAAGGATTAACCGTGATTGAAACCACCGCACGAGTTGGGTTGGTACAACCTGCGCCACTCACTGCTTCTATATAATAGTTGTATGTGCCCGCCGCAAGGTTTGCCGGTGTGGTAAAATTGCTGTTATTGGTTACCAGCATATTGCCACCCACAGCTGCATCGTACCAGTTGTAAGTAATACCTGCAACTGCCTGCACACTTAAAGTAGCTGAAGTACCAATACAGGTTGTAGCCGGATTGGTAGTTGATGGAATAGGTGTTACCGCCGGAGGTAAAACAGTTACCAACACTTTAGTACCTAAAGTTTCGCAACCATTGGCTGTTGCAGTTACCGAATAGGTATACGTTCCGGCAGTTAAAGCTGGATCGGTTGTAAAAGTTACACCGTCTTTTCCTGCCTGGTAAGTTGTACCTAAGTACCATTTGTATGTTACTCCTGCCTGCGGATTCTGAACACTTAAGGTTGCAGATGATCCTTGACAAGCACTCGCCGTAGCGGCTGTAACGGTTGGCGTAGTGATTACCCTTTGAGCATAATCTAAATTAACAGAGGTTAAAGCACCAAGCAAGCCTGAACTTAATCTAAGTTCTACCCCGTCGAATCTATTGGTTGGTACGAAAGTTAATATGGCTGATGTTCCGCCTGATAATAATTTTAAATTGATTAATGGGTTCGATACAGCAACCGCATCGTTATTGCTGGTTGTACCCTGGAAAGTGGTTACCGTTAAGTTTGGCAATACAGCTACCGAAAGTAATGTACCCGGAGTGGTAATTTTCACCCTTAAAGTATCACCCACATTTGATAAACCAGTAAAACCAACCTGGTGGTAAACCGACGAACCTAATAAGCCTACCGGGATAACCAGGCTAGATCCTGTATTGATATCGTTATCAACCGCAAATGTTGGGTTAAATACACCTGCCAATACGCCTAAACCAGTTACACCACTTGCAACAGTAGTTGTAGCCGCACCACAAGGTGTAACTACCGGGTTGCCGTTAGGTATTACTGTAACGGTTACAGTTGCCCTGCTTGTTGCAGTACAACCGCCAGGCACAGTGGCTTCTACATAATAGGTGGTGGTAGTGGTTAACTGTGGCGTTACATAAGTTTCACCTGTAAATACAGGCACCGTTCCGTTTGCTGTGGTGTACCAGTTAATAGTAGCACCTGCAGTACTCGAAGTTGCTTTTAATACTGCAACAGCACCTTCACTAATGGTAATTGATGGTGGTGTAATTACCGGAACATCAATAGTACCCAATATAATTTTACCTTCTGTTCTTGTTGATGATGTACCACAGCCATTTACCGCTGCTACAAAATAACTTGTATTTGCCGTAATTAAAGGCGTTGTAAAGTTATCGCCGGTAAACAATACTGTTGTAGAGGTTGCACTATCGTACCAGTTGTAAGTAGTACCTGCAATTGGATTTTTAACCTGGAAAGTAACCGATGTATTAGGGCAGGTATTAACCGATGCCGAAAGCAGATCTGGGGTTACCGGAGCTGGGTTAGTAGTTACGTTTACAACAGTTTTATAACTCACACAACCAGTAGCAGAAACTGCTGCAACGTAGAATTTAGTGTCGCCAGTTAAAACCGGGGTAGTAAATATAATACCGTCTTTACCGCTTAAGTATGTGCCTGTAGCATCGTACCATCTGTAAGTTAAACTTGCCGATGGGTTACTCACTTCAAGCTGTGCAGTTTGGCCAACACAAGCAGTAACATTTGCAGAAGTTACCGTTGGTGCAACCAAAATACGTTGTGCGTAATTTAAATTGATTGATGTTAAAGCACCCAATACCCCTGAATTTAACCTTACTTCTACCCCATCAAAAACACTGGTTGGTACAAAAGTGATTAAAGCCTGAGTATTACCGCTTAACAGCTGAATATTTAATAAGTTATCGTTTAATAAACGCGAATCACCGTTGCTGTTGGTGCCAACATAAGTGGTTATCGCAGCATTTCCCAATAGAGAAAGTGACAATAGTTTTCCTGGTGATGATACTAAAACACGTACCGTATCGCCAACTTTAGATAGTGAACCAAAACCCACTCTCTGGTAAACAGATGCGCCAAGTGCGCCAACAGGCATTACCAGTGAAGAAGCTGTTTGCGTATCGTTATCAATCGCTAAAGCCGGGTTAAACACACCCGATAATAAAGCTACTCCTGTAACACCACCAACTTGTGTGGTTGCAGCCTCACATGGTACCGGGTTTGGAGATCCGTTACCATCAACCGTAATGGTTACCTGAACACGGCTTGCTGAAGTACAACCATTGGTAGAAACTGATTCTACATAATAAGTGGTAGTAGCCAATAGTGGAGGAGTAACATAAGTTGCACCTACATAAACCGGAGTGGTAGAAGTATTAGAAGTATACCAATTGAAAGTATTTGTTGGATCTGCTGAACTCGCCGTTAAAATGGCAGTTTGACCTGGACTTACCGTCGATGAACTTGCAGTTACCACTGGTAAAACCGGACGAGGATTTACTGATACTGCGGCAGCAGCACGTGCAGCACTTGTACAGTTTCCTTGTGATGCCTCTACATAATAAGTAGTAGCAGCCGTTAATGCCGGTGTTGGGAAAATCGCACCGGTGAATATCAAGTTTCCACCTGTTGCAGCATCGTACCATTTATACGTTACCGCAGCATCTGGATTAGCAACCGATAAAGTTGCAGATGATCCCTCGCAAACATTGGCAATTGTTGCCAATACCGGTGTTGGTAATGCCGGTGTAACGGTTACCGTAACCGGAACTCTTGTTACGTTCGGGCAACCGCCTTTGCTAACCTGTATATAATAAGTGGTAGTAGCTGTTAAAGCTGGTGTAGTAAATGTTTCGCCTGTGGCCAATTGTGTACCACCAGTTGCAGCATCGTACCAAGCCAAAGTTGTACCGCCGTTTGCTGTCGCAGTTAAAGTTGCAGTACTGCCAGCGCAAATGGTTTGTGCGCCTGCTGTTACTGTTGGGTTTGGATAAATTACGGTAGCACCATAAACATCTAAACTGGTTAAAGCAGTTACCAATGCCCCAAAGCTAACCTGTACCCTATCATAGGCACCACCTGCCAATATTGTTGCAGCGAAACGGTTGCCCGATAAAAGTTGAAGATTTAATAAGCCACCGTTTAACTGTACGGTTTTAACCACTGTAGTGCCGTTTAATACGGTAACGGTTACATTGTTCAACAAACCAACATCGGCCAATCCGGTTGGCAATGCCAAATCTAAACGTAAACTATCTGTAGCTGTACCAGCAGCAGGGAAAATTAGTTGTTGGTATCCTGAAGAACCAACACCTACAGAAAGTGATATTCTGGTAAAGTTGGCAGGATCTGCATCTGTAGAATTTCCTGCACCGGTAATGCCACATAATAGACAGATTCCGGTTATACCAGAGTTTTGAGCATTAGCTGCGTTACAAGCTGTACCGCCACCGTTGTTTAAAACAGTTACAGTTACCGGAACACGGCTTGCGCTTTTACATCCGCTTGCAGTTGTTGTTTCTACATAATAAGTTGTGGTGGCAGCTAATGTTGGCGTAGTAAATGAAGTACCTGTGCCAACCTGCGTTCCGCCGGTAGCAGCATCGTACCATTGAATGGTGTTGCCTGCATCAGCCGTAGCCAACAAGGTGGTAGATTGGCCAGCATTAATTACCTGGCTATTGGTAGTTACCGTTGCCAAAGTTGCCGAAGGGTTAACAGAAACGTTAACCGCTGTTCTAGAACTTACTGCAGTGCCAGATACTGCCTCTACATAAAACACAGTAGGAGCAGTTACTACTGGTGTTACAAAAACGCCAGTATTATTGGTAACCAATGGCGTACTGCCTGTAGCAGCATACCAGTTATAAGTTACGCCAGCCTGTAAATTGCTAACGCTTAACGTAGCAGAACTACCTGCACAAACGGTTGCCGCAGCAACTACCGGAGCATTAACGGTTACCGTTATGCTATAAGCTGTTGTTGCTTTGTTTCCATTTGCATCAGTTGCAGTTAAAGAGATGGTAAAGGTTCCGCCTAAAGTTGGAGTTCCTGTAATTTCTCTTGTTGCAGTATTAAAACTTAATCCTGGAGGAAGGTTTGTTGCTAAATAAGTATATGGTGCTGTGCCACCTGTTACCGCTGGTAAAGTTTGAGTTGGGTAAGGTGTACCCACAATACCATTTGGCAAACTTGCACCAGGTAACGATAATACGCCGATTACTTTTAACGCATAGGTGTTACTTGCGGTTCTGCCTTCACTATCTGTAGCAATTACGCCTATAGCATAATTACCCGCCTGTGTAGGTGTTCCCGAAACTTCTCTTGTTGCCGGGTTAAAAGTTAAACCTGCCGGAAGGTTAGTGGCCGCATAAGTATAAGGACCAACACCACCAGTTGCAGATGGTAAGGTTTGGGTAGCATAAACAGTACCTTCTGTACCATCAGGCAAGGTTGCCGCAGGTAACAATAAAGGATCAACCACTACAATTGTATAGTTGTTGGTTGCAGTTTTTCCATCAGCATCGGTAACCGTTACCGGTACAGTGAAAGTACCAGCTTGTGTTGGCGTGCCTGAAATTGCTCTTGTTGCAGGATCAAAAGTTAATCCCGGAGGAAGACCAGTTGCAGCATAAGTATAAGGGGTAGATCCACCGGTTGCAGATGGAATAGTTTGTGTAGGATAAACTGTTCCTGTGGTTCCGTTGGCTAAAGTTGCTGCTGGTAAAACCAAAGGATCGGTTACTTTTATTGTGTAGTTAGCCGTAATGGTATTGCCATTGGCATCTGTTACGGTAACCGGAATAGTATATGTTCCAATTTGAGTTGGGGTTCCTGTAATTTCTCTTGTTGCAGGGTTAAAAGTTAATCCCGGAGGAAGGGAAGTAGCTGTATAAGTATACGGACCAGTTCCGCCAGTTGCAGCTGGAATTCCGTTTGTAGTGTAAGCTGTACCTGTTACACCGTTAGGCAATGCTCCCGGAGCCAGAGCCAATGCTGGTGTTACAGTTAAAGTAAATGTTGAAGTTGTACTGCATCCTTTTGTATCAGTTGCAACAACATCAAATGTTGGATTACCTGTTGCAGTTGGTGTTCCGCTCACCAAACCTGCTGTTGATAAAGTTAAACCTGCGGGTAAAGTACTGCCCGAAGCCAGTGTGTAGGTATAACCAGGTGTACCACCAGTTGCTACCGGAAGTTGTTTACTGTATGGAGAAGCAATTGTTGCATTGGTTAAAGTTGTACCCGCAAATACAATTGCAGGGTTAACGCTAATAACCACCGGAACTCTTGTTGTATTTGAACAGGTACCTTTGCTTACCTGCACATAATAAGTTGTGGTTACTGTTAATGCCGGAGTAGTGAAGTTAGCACCTGTTCCTACCTGATTTCCACCTGTTGGCGCATCAAACCAGGCCAAAGTTGTACCTCCGTTTGCAGTTGCGCTTAATGTTGCAGTGCTGCCTGAACAAATACATTGTGCACCTGCGATAAATGTTGGGTTTGGATAAACCACAGTAGCACCATAAATATCTAAGCTGGTTAAGGCAGAAACCAATGCACCAAAACTCACTTGTACCCTATCGTAAGCACCACCTGCTAAAACAGTTGCTGCAAAGCGGTTTCCGGATAAAAGTTGAAGACTTAATAAGCCACCGTTTAATTGTACGGTTTTAACAACTGTTGTACCGTTTAATACGGTAACAGTTACATTGTTTAATAAACCAACATCAGCTAAACCGGTTGGTAAGGCCAAATCTAAGCGGATGCTATCAGTAGCAACCCCTGTAGATGGGAAAATTAATTGTTGGTAACCAGTTGCCGTAGCACCTACAGCAAGAGAAATTCTTGTAAAGTTGTTTGCATTCGCATCGGTTGAGTTACCCGCACCGTTTACTGCGCATAATAAACAAATACCATTAATACCGGTACTCTGTCCATTTGCAGCATTACAAGCCGTTGCACCACCACCGTTAATTACGGTTACAGTTACCGGAACGCGACTTGCGCTTATACATCCATTGGCGTTTGTAGTTTCAATATAATATATTTTGGTTGCAGTTAATGCTGGTGTAGTGAACGAAGTTCCAGATCCTACTTGTGTTCCGCCAGTTGGCGCATCAAACCAGGCAATGGTATTTCCTGCGTCAGCAGTCGCTGTTAATGTTGTAGTTTGGCCAGAGTTGATTACCTGGTTATTTGTAGTAACCGTTGCTAAAGTTGCAGGCGGATTAACAGAAACTGTAACAGATGTTCTTGTGCTGATTGCTGTTCCAGAAACAGCCTCAACATAAAATACCGTTGCCGAACTTATTGCAGGTGTTACAAAAGTACCGTTATTGCCTGTTACCAGTGGTGTACTTCCTGTAGAGGCATACCAGTTATAGGTTACACCAGCTTGCAGGTTGCTTACCGTTAAAGTAGCAGTGCTGCCGGTACAAACTGTTGCAGAAGCCACAACCGGAGCATTAACCGTTACCGTTATTGCATAAGTTGTAGTTGCTTTATTGTTATTGGCATCTGTAGCAGTTACAGCAACATTATAAGTACCACCCTGAGTTGGCGTCCCTGTAATTTCTCTTGTGGTTGGGTTAAATGATAAGCCCGGAGGAAGGTTTGTAGCGGCATAAGTATATGGAGCCGTGCCACCTGTTACCGCAGGTAAAGTTTGTGGCAAATAAGAAGTACCAACAATTCCGTTAGGTAAAGTTCTGGTTGGTAAGGTTAAGGTACCATTTACTTTAATTGGATAAGTGTTATTAGCAGTTTTACCCTGGCTATCGGTAACCGTAACACCAATGGTATAATTACCTGCCTGGGTTGGCGTACCGGTAACCTCTCTTGTAGTTGGGTTAAATGATAATCCCGCGGGCAAACCTGTAGCAGCATAAGTATAAGGACCAACGCCACCAGTTGCACTTGGTAAAGTTTGCGTAGCATAAACCGTTCCTTCAGTTCCATCAGGCAAAGTTGCTGCAGGCAACAACAATGGGTTGTTTACATTAATGGTATAATTGGTGGTAACTGTTTTTCCATCAGCATCTGTTACGGTAACCGGCACGGTATAAGTACCCGCTGTAGTTGGCGTACCCGTAATGGCTTTGGTAGATGGATTAAAGGTTAAGCCCGGAGGCAAACCAGTTGCCGAATAAGTATAAGGCGTGGTGCCACCAGTTGCACTTGGAATAATCTGTGTAGTATAAACTGTTCCGGTAGTACCATCAGCCAATGTTGCTGGAGGTAACAATAAAGGATCAGTAATTTTTACAGTATAATTTGAAGTAATGGTATTGCCATTTGCATCAACAACAGTAACCGGAATGGTATAGTTACCAGGTTGAGTTGGCGTTCCGGTAATTTCTCTTGTTGTTGGATTAAAAGTTAAACCCGGAGGAACGCCTGTTGCAGTATAAACATACGGTCCGGTTCCACCGGTTGCAGCAGGAATGGTTTGTGTTGGGTAAACCGTTCCTGTAATACCGTTAGGTAATGCACCTGGTGTAAGCACCAATGCAGCAGTAACCGTTAAACTATAGGTTGCGGTAGCTTTACAGCCTTTGGCATCAGTTGCTACAACCGAAAAAGTATAAGCATTAGCTACAGTTGGTGTGCCGGTAATTGCACCTGTAGCAGATAAAGTTAAGCCTGCTGGTAAAGTACTTCCCGCAGCTAAAGCATAAGTATAACCTGCAGTACCCCCAGTTGCAGCATCCAATTGTTTAGCATAAGCAAAGCCAGGTGTAGCATTGATTAAGGTAGCACCATTAAAAATAATTTGCGGGTTTACGGTAATCACCACAGGTACCCTAGTTGATTCTGTTGTACAGCCTGACTTTCGGGCTGCAACATAATAAGTTTTGTTGGCGGTTAATGCCGGCGTAGTAAAAGTTCCATTGTAGGCTACTGTTTGTAATGCCGTTCCACCTTCTATTACATCATACCAGATTAATTCATTGGCACTAGCTGTGGTAGCTGTTAAAGGCACTGTTGTATTGTAACATGCTGCTATTGCATTACTTGCAGGCGCAGTAAAAGTTGGTCGTGGTGCCGAACGTGTTACGCCATAAACATTAATGGTTTGTGTAGCATTTAAAGTTAAAACCGAACCTAGTGTAACTTTAACCCGATCGTATACCACGGCTGCCCCCGGTGAGAAAGGAACAGTTACCGGCTGCCCGCTGTTAAGTAAACCAAGTAAATCTAAATTTAATAAAGAAGCAGCTGTAGTGGTATACACCTGGGTATCGCCGCTATATGCCGTTACCGAAATGTTTTGCAAAACTCCTGCGGTTAGCAATGCAGGCGTAGAACTGAATCTTAGGTTAATATCATCACCAGCATTTGAAGGAGTTGTAAAATAAAAATTTTGGCTGATGGATGAAGTCACGCCAAGTACACCTAAACTTAATGTAGAAAAATTGTTTGGATCTGTATCAATTGCCCGTTCACTATTGGTTACGCCCGAACTTCCAAGTTGTAAAGCATCCAGTGTTATTCCTGTTCCCTCAAAGCCTGTTGCAAATGCCTGTGCACAAGGATCGGTGCCAGATACATAAAATGCATTATACACTCTGGTACTATTACTAACACCAAGTAAAACAGCATTCGTAACGTCTTTAATATACACACGGTCATAAGCCTGTGCCGGCCTTATTGCTACATAAAAGAAACCGTTGGCATCTTTAACAATTTTAATGTTATCAGTAGAAAAAGCTGCTGTACTGCTACCTGTTAATACTGTAGAAGCACCATTTCTGGCACCTACCTCAAACGAGTGGTTGCCCAATACTACTGTACCGCCTACGTTAGCAAGTAATCCTCCTAAGCTACCTCCCAGTAACCTGTTCAGTATATCTCCGTCAAAATCTATTCTGATATAAGAAGTAACTCCTGCCAAAAGTGGAGTTGGATATTTCAATTCAAGCTCTCCACTATACCCGCCAATACCAACAGCAATTCCGCCGTAAGAATTTACAGTAGCAAAAGTGTTATCGTTCAGTGTGGCATTGCTTGCATTATCGACTCTGCTTTGTGCAGATACGTTATTTGCAAAAACTTTATTTTGCGCATACGATTTCGAGTAAAAGAGCGTTAAAAGAATGATGATTGCAACGAAAGTATTGCGGATAATCCCTATTCGGGACGAGAAAGTATGAGTTTTCATCATGTCAGGCGTTATTTAGAAGACTTACTATGTGGGAATGCTACTGTTTGGTAAATGTTTTTTTCAAGTGCATTATATAATTATGACAAATCTAAATCTAGAATAGCATCCTATCTTATCCATTGCTATTCATTTTTATGCATTTCATTCTATTCATTTTATTCATACAGGCCGATCTTAGTGAATAGATTTCCTCAATTGTGAAATTATGATGACATTAGCGGTAGTCATCCCATCTGTTAATTCATGAATGCTAACGATCTCCTTATCGAACTCAGGAAATTTGTCCTTATAAAATCTGGTTTGAGAAATATCGACCCGGCTCATTGTAAGATTATTTCTGAATACGTATTTCAAGAAACCAAAAACTATGTAAGTGAAACCACGATAAAGCGCTTTTTTGGCTTCGCGAACACTTTGCACAAGTTTTCGTTGTTTACCTTGAACAGTTTATCTCAATATATTGGTTATAACGACTGGGATTCGTTCTGCAAAGACAAGGAAAACCAAACCACCTCTGTTCAGAGTATTTGGCAGGATTTAAAATTAAAAGCACATGCCATTACAGAGGTATCGCTTATCGCAAAGAAAAATAATTCGGGCGTTCCATTTAATGCAACCGCAAACAGAAGTTTCTTTTATCCCGATTTCGATTATTTTTTAAAAAACAATTATCAGTTTACTACAATAAGCGCGCAACCAGGTCAGGGCAAATCGATTTTGCTTGCGCATATGGTAGAATATTTCTTCTTCTCAGAAAACGCACTTTATAAAAATGACATTGTTTTACTGGTTAACTCTACCAGTATTAATACGATAATACAAAATGGCGGTACGTTAAAAGATTGGTTTTTAAAAGAATTTAAGTTTGGCAGTCTTACCGAACTAATCAGTTTTTTCAAAAAGAACCCCGAAAAACGCGAAGGCCGCTTTATTATAATTGTTGATGGTGTAGACGAGCACCTGGCCAGAAGTAATTACTTTAAAACCTTTATAGATTTTTTATACAGTATTGAAGAAAACAACTTTGTTAAACTGGTTTTCGGTTTACGAACAAATAGCTGGATTAACCTTCAGCCTGCTATAAACGGTTCTGCATCTTTAACCAAAGCCTGGTATACAGGCTTGTTTTACGATGAAGATACGTTGAGCAATGTACCCCCATTAAATATTGATGAGGTGCTGTACACGCTAAGCCACATCGAAAACAAAATCATCAATAGGGCCGATGTTAGTCCACCCCTACTAGCACAATTTAAAACTCCTTTCTGGCTTCAGGTTTATTTTAAACTTAAAGATGAAAATCACCATCTGGAGCTGAATAACCCTTTATTGTGTTACGAGTTGATCAGCTATTTTTTAGAAAGACGGGTTTTTCTGGCAAAAAAGAGTACCGAAAAAATATTTTTACTCAAAAAAATAAGCGATTGCATTTCTGAAGGCAATAAAAAATTAAGGGTATCAAAAGAAAAGATTTTAAGCTATATCAACTGCTATCCTGATGCTTATGAAGAACTTTTGCACGCAGGGATTATTATCGAAGAAAAAAGATTAAGCACAACCATCCCAACGGAAATTGTACGTTTTTTAAGCGACGATATTTATACTTATTTCCTTTTTATTCAAATCACCGATAAATTCGACTACAAGCCTGGTAAATTATTTTTCGAGCATATTTTAGCGAGCTTCCCTGCACAAAATGCACGTAGAGACCATATTTTAAACTGGTCTATCCGCTTTTGCGTAAACAGGAATGAAATTGCAGCCTTAAAAAACATATTTAAACTTTCGTTTACCAATATCGAAAAAAACAATGCTTTCGATTTTATCTGCCATGTGTCTAAATTCGAATTGGGTAAACCCAACTCCAACTTTAATAAGTTAACTATAGATATCGATTTCATCGACATCATGGCTTCTGGCAGAACCATGAGTACACTTTATAAAGAAACCATTAAAACAATTTCTGAGAATGTACTGAATGAAGATATCCAGATTATGCTCCATGTAATCGAATGCAACGTACACCTTATTGATGTAGATAAGGTATCGCTGGGCAATACCATGCAGTTGTTAAAAAGAAATTATAAAAGATTAAATGAGCTTTTTCCAATTAACCCATACGATCTAATTTTATACTTTTACAACAACCTGATTAACAAGCCTAACGAAAGCAAAAGCCTTGAAGATAAAATCATAAAACTTTGCCAGGAAATAGACCGGAGTACACCAAAAAGAAATGAGGAAATTTCTTCTGCCGAAATACTCTCTTACCGGATGGTATTGATTACGCTGTTTTCGCAAAAGAGTTATGCAGAATGCCATCGTTTTATTATGGCCATATTAAGTAAATATCCAAATATTTTTTATGTAAGGCATTCAGTTTTCTCCCCGTTTTTACTCCTTCATTTAGGGCAAACCTACATTAAGCTCAATTACTTTAAAAAAGCACAGCGCATTATCCAGTTCGTAGATAAAATAATCAGTAGCGATTATACGTACTATACCAATTTTATCCTGGCCAGTTTCAGCATTTTTAAAGCAAACTTTTATAATGCTACGCACAATTATGAACAGGCACTTATAGAAACCAACCGCGGACTGGAAATTACAGGGAAGAATGATTTTAAAATGTTCGAAATTGCTTTTTTGTTAAGCAAAATTGATACACTGAAACATACGGAAGAATCAGAAGAGGTATCGAACGTAATTAAAGAACTGCTTAATTTTCTAACCATACACAAACTTTCCATGCCCGATTATTCAAATCTAAGTGGAACCGAGTTTGAGCATACTTTTAAGATTTTAAAATCTTACCGCCGGCATCAGAACTTATAAAAATTACTGTAATCGTCAGAAATCATTCATTTTGTCGCGGTAAATACCATTTGAAACGCAGAAATGAGTTGGTTTAGGCAGAAGCCGTTGACTTTTAACCCGCTTTTTTCAAGTACATAGAACTGTTCATTTCCTGACCACAATAAATATATTGTTCATTGTTGGGAGCGCAAAGCCTGTGAAAAACACGAAATTTCTTCCCGTTTTACGCTTTTACGCTTCGCTTCCTCGTGCCTCGTTGCTGCAGGGTAAAACGCTTCAACCGGGGCTAAGTAGTCACTTAGTATTTCATATTAAGGGTTGCAAAGTGCAGAAGCCGATGTTTTTAAACCCGATTGCAGTGAACATACCAATCCTTCATTGGTATAAAGCATAAAGCGGGGCTAAAGCTGCCATGTACACAGAACTGTTCATTTCCTGATCAAAATAAATATATTGTTCATTGTTGGGAGCGCAAAACCTGTGAAAACACGAAATTTCTTCCCGTTTTACGCTTTTACGCTTCACTTCCTCGTTCCTCGTTGCTGCAGGGTAAACGCTTCAACCGGGGCTAAGTGGCCACTTTGTATTTCATATTAAGGGTTGCAAAGTGCAGAAGCCGACGTTTTTAAACCCGATTTTTTCAAGTACACATAACTGTTAATTTCCTGATCACAATAAATATACTGTTCATTTTTGGGAGCGCAAAGCCTATGAAAAACACATAATTTCTTCCCGTTTTACGCTTTTACGCTTCGTTTCTCGTACCTCGTTGCTGCAGGGTAAACGCTTCAACCGGGGCTAAGTGGCCACTTTGTATTTCATTTGAAAGGTTGCAAAGTGCAGAAGCCGACGTTTTTAAACCCGATTGCAGCGAACATACCGATTCTTCATCGGTATAAAGCATAAAGCGGGACTAAAGCTGCCATGTACACAGAACTGTTCATTTCCTGATCATAATAAATATATTTTTAATATCAAACATAGAAACTGCGTATCATAATAAAAACCATGGATTTTGATTAAACAGAAACACTTTAACCACAAAATAAATTGATTATTTATTTAATCAGGTTATAAAGTTCATCTAATTTAGGTGAAAGTACAATCTCTATGCGTCTGTTTTTGCTTCGTCCATCTGCATTTGCGTTGGTTCCCAGGGGTTGAAATTCCCCTTTACCGGTAGCCGTCATTCTTACGCTTTCTACTTTTTCGTTTTCTGTTAAATAACGTACCACAGATGTAGCCCTAAGTACACTTAAATCCCAGTTATCTTTAATCTGACCTAAATTGTTTATTTTCTGGTTATCGGTATGGCCCTCAACCGCAATATTAATCTCTGGTTGTTGTTTAAGTACATTGGCCAACTGTGTTAAAGCTTGTTTACCTTTCTCATCAATAATGATACTTCCGGAAGGGAACAAAAGTTTATCGGTAAGCGAAACATAAACTTTGCCATTTTTAATTTCTACAGTGAGGCCGCTTTTAGTAAAGCCAAGCAGTGCCTGTTGAAGCTTTTCTTTTAGTGCATTGGTGGCTTCATCACGTTTACGCAAAACTTCTTCTACTTCTTTTAAACGCTTTTCGCGGGCAGCCAAATCTCCGGATAGTTTAGTAATTTCTGAAGAAGAGTTATTTTTAAGTTTTTTATAATTTGCATCTATTTCATTGTAATTGCTTTGCAAATCGCGAAGTTCTTCGGCCATTAAAGTAGTATCCTTCTTTAGCTTATTTACTTCTTTTTCCAAGTTCTCAATTTTAATTAAACCTTCGTTAAAAGCTGTGTAAAGTGAATCTTTGCTACCCAATAAAGCCTTATACTTTTTAGGCGATAATACAACACATGAGGTTAAGGATGAAATGAACAAAAGAAGAGCAAAAGCAAGAAAGGTATTTTTCATATTTTATTTTCAAGAGTTAATAGCAAATACAGTTTTTATAGACTAATGGCGCAGTTTAGCTATTTATACAGTTTAAACCGTTAAGCATCTATAGCATTGCGTAAAAATGCAACTAATGGTTGTACTGTTTTAAAAGAACTTATTAACTTATTAACGAGGTTTGCCTGCAAAAATTCTTTATCATCAATTTTTGTAGTGGCTTCAAAACTTTTCAATTTTAAGAATTCGATATTTGGATCTGCCGGATCGTACCCTTTAGGGGCATTTTTAAGTGCATTATCCAATCCAAGTTTAAAGTCTTTCTTAAATTCCTTGTTGTTGATAATTTCTTTAAAGTCGCTGATATTGTAATCAATTTCCTGTCTGATTAACTTTAAATGTGCGGCTTCGGGCATCCAATAACCACCGGCGATAAAACTTTTTCCGGGTTGGATGTGCAAATAATAACCTGGCTCGTTACCACCCTTGCTTTTAGCAGAAAACCAAATGCCGAAATTATTTTTATACGGATCTTTATTTTTGCTGAAACGCACATCGCGGTAAATGCGCAATAAACTTTTTTTGGGGTCTGTTTCGGCCGAAATCAATGGATCTACCTTAGCCAGTTCAGGAATAAGTGCTGTAACGAGTGTCAATACATTGGCTTTTGCACTTTCATAAACATCTTTATTGGCGGCAAACCATTCGCGGTTATTGTTTTCCGCAACATCTGTTATAAAATTGAGTGTTTCTTTTTTAAGCATATCTTGAGGTTCATTCGTTCACTGATCATTAGTTCATTGGGTAATTGCAAACTGCCAATTGTAAACTGTAAATTGGCTCTTCGTCATTAGTTAATTAACCATTTGTTTATTAAACTCTTGGTTTAACAGTGAATATTGGTTAATGGTTTAGCTTATCGCCCATCGCTAACCGCTAACCAACCCCTATTTGTCGTAATATGGCTTATACTTAATGTTTGGCGATAAAACATGAAGCAGTATAATTCTGGAATAGCGGTAATTAAACGGATACAGGATAAAACAACCTGCGAAAATAACAATCAGGTAATGCCAGAAAGTGGCATCGGTAAGCGGACCGAAAGCCAGATAGGTTAAAAAGCTTGCAAAAAGCATCTCGATCACATTCATGGCGTAACTCACATACATGGCTGCATAAAAATACCCAGGCTCAATTTCGATGCGTTGCGCACAATGACCACAAATTTCTTTGGTATGCTGAATATTCCATCCGTACATGCTGCCTGTACAAATAGCTCCCCTACGGCAATGCGGACATTTACAATTTATAATTGCATTAAGCTTTGAGGTTGGCATTAATAATGTCCTTTAACTGAAATAATGTATACAATATCGATATAAACTTCATAAACCAGTCGATGCTCATTATTTATTCGTCTAGACCAAAAACCTGAAAGATTATGTTTTAATGCTTCCGGTTTTCCTGTACCCTCGAATGGATGTTCAGAAAGTTCATTCAGTAAATTCAATATTTTGCGCAAAACGGCCTTATTACCTATTTTTTTATGGTAGCTGATATCACTATTAGCCTGATCTGAAAAATCTAAGTGGTAGCTCACTATAACCCTAGGAAGTTTTTCAAATCCTCCTTTGCAACTCTCGTTACTTTACCCGCTTCAATTTCTTTTTTACTTGTCTGTATTTTAGCAACGAAATCCGAATTATACTCGCTTGTTTCAAAATTTATTTCTAAAGCCTTAGCCATTGCTTTTAATGCGGTTAGCTGTACTTTATTTTTAGGGTGCATAATTAGTGTTTCCATAATCAAGTATATTGCAACAAATCGCTAATTTAAATTAAAAGGTTCTTTTTTCATGTTAAGGTGAATATTCTTTTTGCGGTATTTTTTGTACCAAATCACACCAACAATAACAGCCATTAAATATGGAATAGATAATAGATATAATACCCCGGTATTTAAGCCTGCAGTTTGTGTATTTCCATTTTTAACACCTTGTTCAGCATTTATGGTACACATTGAGCATTGGGAATTAACATTAGGGCTCATCGCAAATGTAAATACCAATACAAACAGGATAAAAATTGCTTTTTTCTTCATGACTTACAAATATAAGCATAAACGCTTGGCGGGGTTTAAAAATTATGTCATAAAAAAACCTCACTTTTTAGGGTGAGGTTAGAGAGAGAGAATAATTATACCAATTGAGCAATTAATGCAGCATTATTACTGGAATTTAAAGTTAAAGTAACTGAAAAACCCGAGCCAGCAGTACCATAAATATTACCATCAAAATGTGTAACCTGATTATTAATTAATGATCTCGATAAATTTCCGCTTACCGAATTAATGGTATACATTCTATAAGCACCCCCACTACCAGGAATGGCTTTACTTACACTGCCACTTAAAAATTGATCAGTTGCATTATCAAAATACAATTCACCATAATATCCATCAGTATTTACCACAATAATAATCGGATCGTCTTTAGTGCATTGAACCACTTTTTCAGAAGCCGGTTGAAATGAGGATAATCCAATTACAAAAAATACACTCAAAGCAAAAAATAGCAATAATTTTTTCATAGTTATATTTTTTAGAGGGTTTGCATATTTAGTTTTCAGCTATAAAAGTTAATCTTATTGGCGACAGTTAACTTAAGTTGCCAACAAGATTATTATAATGATTAATTACTACATAAGTTTATCGTAGAATAAATGTCATCTGTATTGCAGGATTCTGCACACTAGACATTCTTCCGTAAGTGAGTCCATTTATTGAATAATAATCAAATTTTACATCATTTGCCTTTAAGAACGCATCCATTGGCAACATTAACTTAGCAACATAACCATCAGCGGCAGCTGTGTATTGGGTAAATTTATAAGAACCGTCCGGATTAACCGTGTAATTATAAACTATCGTAGTTGTCCAGCCACTACTTCCTCCATTTTGACTACTGAAACCAGCAAAAATGAATCTGTTGTTCGGTCTGCTCCAAGTTAAGTCCATTCTTCCATAGTTAAAACCGAAACCAAGCAATGCACTATTATTAAGGTTATTGTGATAGTAATTAATAATATCAGCTCCAGCAGTACTTGTACCAGGATTTACTTGTTTAAACTCAGATCGAAGCCCAACATATTTAGATCCCCATAACAGATTGATATCTAATATTGGCACACCATTATCATTAATGATATACTCTTTTCCAGTAGAATCATATAAGGCTAAGATATTTGCATCTTTCCATGCCATTCTTACGAATGTAATACCTTGAAAAACCAATCCTCCATTTAACAGAGATAGCCCATCCAAAGTGTGTGCTATTTTAGTTGCTGCTGTACCTATTGTTTTCCCATCAGCCAAAACGCTTGTCAAATCCATTCTTTTACCACTTGCCAAATTATTGCTGAAGTTTGGACTAACTGCAACTTTAAGTGTGGTTGAACCCGAAACAACCTGTATGTACGGGAATTTATTTGTGTTGAAAAAAGCTGTAATTTTATCAATAGAAGTATTATATCCCCCAGATGTATAGCTTGCTTGTTGTGCAGCGGTTGCTTTTACCAACTTAAATGGCTGTCTATATTTTTTTCCTACAAAAATAATACTGTCACCATTAACCCGATCAAAAGTAAACTCAATATCACTACTATAACCTACTTTGGATGCACCACCTAAAATAGCAGCATTAGGATCATCAAGTATCGAGATATAGTTATAAGTATCAAATACCAGTTCGGTTCCAATATCTTGTTTGATCCTATAGTTTGATTTACCCACTGTCCCAGCCGATGCGCTTGTCATATCGGCATACATGGTTACATTTTGTTGGTTATCGAAAGTGAAATAAAAGCCATAGCCGCCCCCCGCTTGAGTGGGCAATGTTGCAATCCAGCCATTGGGAGCACTGGTTAACGTGGTAGACACCAGATTAATCTGGTCTGCAGCTCGCTCTTGTGGCGTTTTATCGAAAACAGCTACATAAGATGTTTTTTTGCAGCTCATCATTACAGAGAGCAATACAATTAAGTATAAAAATCTTTTCATCGTTTTAAAATTAATAAGCCAATGGTCCATAAAAATAATTGGTTGGTGAGTTTAAAACAGTAAAACCGCCCAATTTCATATAATCGTCTGCCGTAACATTCACTGGTAACCAATCTGCTACAAAGGTGTTATTTGTGATATAGTCCAAAAAGGGCTGCATAGACGCCTTAGTAAAAGCTGCATTACCAACCCAAGGAGAAGTTGTTCCCCCTACTGTACCTGTAGTAAACTTTACTTGCCCGGAAGCAACCGTGGTTGCCATATTAAAAGCATAAAATGATTGATACGTTGTTGTACCGGCTGTAAAATTAGCTTCAATGTACATTGCGGTTGGAGAGGTAAAATTAATTCTTATAAAGTTCAACGCATAACCCTGTGCAGTTATCGCATTTTTAACTGAAGTATAAAGAGCAGAAAAGGTATCTGAGCCACCATATTTTATATAATAATCTGCACCGGTACTAATGGTTAAAGTTTTAAATGTAGGTAGTGCTGCTGGTGCAGGGTTTGGAGCTGGGGTAACCAACGGAGTACGTGCTTTACTTAACCAATATGCAAATTTGGTTTCATTCCGGCCAATACCAATCATATATTGTTGTACTTCCTTTTGCAGGGCTTTGAAACTAATGCCAAGGTTTGTAAAATAATTGATTACATTATTTTCCTTTTGAACGAATCTTGCTTTTCCAGCCGTATTGGCAAAGTTAGCCCAGTCATCATACCAAACCTGTCCGTTAATTAATAGCCAACTGATGGTTTCTGCATAATCTTCGGTATATACACCACTGGCATAACTGGTTACAAAACCATTTCTACGCGCAGTATCCTGTGGCGTATCGGTATATGGCTGTTTATAAAATCCTTTTGATATCGGTTCAAAATCAACCGGTATTGGAATAATCTGGTTTAAAATGTGCCCGAATTCATGGTGCATAATACGGTGTCTATCCCAGGCATAAAACTGACCACCTGGCAGCGGTTGATATTCATTTACACCGTATAACGTAATTCTACGACCAGCTGCTGCAGTTCCTGCCACACCCGGGTCGCTTGAATTTTCATAAGCATACGAACCAAATAATACCCACTCTTTTGGCATATAAGTTTTAGTAAATGTTGGCCCTGCGATTTTAAGATATGGATTGATAAACCCATCTAATACAATTTGCATTGTTGGCTGTATATTTTCTAATTTACTCGGCACCACATTGGCAGTATTACCGTGGTAATACCTGTTGTACCTGTAAATTACATCAATATTATAAGGATCCAAAAAGCTACTCTTCAACCATTGATCTAGCGGAGTATTTGTACGGGGATCATCCGCGTTAAAGGTGCTGTAATCTACATTAAGCGTTTCTGTTTTACGACAAGCAAATTGCAATGCAATAAGCAGAAGAAACGATATTACTTTTAGTATATTTTTCATCTTGATTATCTTGGATTTAGTTCTACACCTGATGTTTTAACCTCTAATGGTAATTGGAAGATGCGGTGGGGATCTCCTGGTTTTAGCTCAGAAAAAGTTTCTTTAGTGGTGATATCTATCGTATTGTGCACAACAGTGAGATCACGGCGAATAATATCAAACCATCTAATACCTTCTTGCAAAAATTCAGCTTTTTTTGCATCTAAAATAGTTCTGATCAAACCTTGTTTAGGATCTGTAATGGTTGGATAATAAGTAGAAATTTTAGCTGTGGTAACAGCATCACTACTTGGGTTATAACCAACAATTCTTTGACTATAAAAATCATTAACATCTTTTAATGCCAGGTTATTTTGCCCTAGCTCTACATATGCTTCTGCTCTATTCATTAAAGCCTCATCTACTGTAAAACCAGCAAAAGCCAAATAAGGAAGTCCAAAACCAGGTCCAGTAGTGAAGAAGTTTTCTTTAAATTTATAAGTTGTATAATTTGGAACACTATATTGTAATACAACATTCGCTAAGGCTTTGCCCGTTATATTTCCAATCGCTGAAAACATTGCACGCTGTTTGTTACCAAAACCATGTCGTGGACTTGAATAGCGAGCATAGAAAGAATCGACATTAAATAACAATAGATTGTATTTTTGCCCACTTCCCATGTAATTTATTTGATATTCGGCATTGCCATAAGTCCTTAATGTAGTTGATACAGGCCTCATATTATTAATAAAGTCATTACCAGGCACAGTAAGTGTAGCATGATCGACCACTTTCTGCCACGCGCCCACAAATAAATAAAAACGGGCAGCGAAAGCATGTGCAGCTACTGGAGTAAAATGATATTTTGGAATTTTATAGGCTGATGCTTGCAATAAAGGAAGGCCTTCTTCTAAATCTTGTTGAATCCGGGCATAAGTACTGGCAACAGTACCTCTACTATATGGCTGAATCACCTTAGTTTCTGGCTTATCTACATAAGGTATACCAGGTGCATCATTTGCTCCTCCAATTTTATATGGTGTTGCAAACAAAGTAGCCAACATAAAGTGTGCATAGGCCCTGCATACCAATGCCTCTCCTTTATAGGGCGCTGCACCTGCACCAAGTTTATTAGTCTCGATAGACTCTAAAGCTTGATTTGCTGATGCAATGGCTTCATAACACGCATTCCAATATGAAGTTGCAGTGTTTCTTCCATCACCTATTACATCTTGCCAGGCATAAGGTAGATCGATCACATCATACAATGTTCCGATACCTTCTCCTTTATCCTCCGAATTATCAGATGAGGCTTCTGTAAAAGCTAAATAATCGGTACCTGGATAAGCTGTTGAAACCAATTGGGATAATTTGTCTACCGTGTTAATTTCTGCTCTGTTATCAGGTGTTTGTTCTAAATATTTCTTGCATGATGGCGTTATGAATAGCAATGCGACTGCAAGTATGCTGAATGATATTTTCTTTAATTTCATGATTTTTTCAATTAAAAGCCAACTTTTAAGGATAAGGTATACTGTCTTGATACTGGTAAGGCAACTCCACCTGTATTGTAAAATTCAGGATCCTGTCCATTCAGTTTTTTATCAGAATACAATAACAATAAATTATTTCCGACAAAAGATACTGAGGCATTAGACATACCTAGCATAGAATAAAAGCTTTTTGGCAAATTATAACTTAGCGAAACTTGTCTTAGTTTAATATAATCGCCAAACGCTACACGTTCGGTTGAGAAATTATATAAATTATAAGTATTCACGATATTAACAGCAGATCCGTTAGCATCAACGATTTTCGATGCAGATAGTGGATCCAATATGGCCGGAACATTGGTAAACTTCTCATCTCCAGGCAATACCCATCTATTTAATAAATCTCTACTCATTGACGAAATATCATTAAAATTTGGTTTCATGTTTGGATTCAACCTAATTTTGTTTCCTGCAGAGAAACCCAGTAAAGCTGATAATGTGAAACTTTTGTAGCTGAACTGGTTATAAAAACCTCCAGCAAACGTAGGGTCAATCGGCCCCTCATATTTCAATTGTGTTAGATCATTATCTTGTATGTAAATATAAGTAGTTGGCCTACCATCAGTACCGATATATGTTGGGTAACCGTAATCATGATTTAAACCAGCAAATTGTACTGAAAACAAACTACGCTGAGGGTAGTTAAGTACTGCAGTACCATTATTTGATGTTGATTTAAAAATATTAGGGTCAATCTCTAAATCTGTTACCTTATTTACATTGTAGCTAAAGTTAAAATTGGTTGTCCATTTAAAGTTTGGATGATCTATAGCTCTACCGGTAATGGCAACTTCAATCCCTTTACCAGACATGGCTCCATAATTGGCAATTTTAGTATACTGACCACCAATACCAGAAGTTTGTATTGCACCGATTAAGTCATAGATGCTTCTTTTGTATACATCAACGGTAAAATTAATTCTGTTTTTCAATAAAGCTAAATCTAAACCGAGGTTTAAATCTTTAGCTTTTTCCCAGGTAAGTTCTGAGTTTTCTAAATTGGAAATATAAATCTGAGCTTCCTGATCTGCTAAAGCAGGTCTTCTTGAAATCTGATTATAAAATACAGCAGCAGAGTTTGTTGCATTACCAATGCTAGCTACTAAACCATAAGATCCGCGTAATTTGGCACCAGTTAAGATATCACTTTTTGGCCAAAAACTTTCATCGCTTATGTTCCAGCTAGCAGCAATATTCCATGTTGGTAACCATCTAGCAGTTGCAGTTCTACCCAATTTATTTGAACCATCATACCGACCAGAAAATTTTACGGTATACTTCTCATCATAAGTATAAGAAGCATTGGCAAAAAAAGCACTATATCTTTCATATTCATTGCCCATACTAAAATAAGGCTTACCTTCTTCTGCAGCTTCTTTAAAGTATTTATAATAAGGTGTTACCAAGCCTCCATTATCAAACTGATAACCTACTCCGTCAAAAGCTTCCCTCTGGCGATCGATATAACGAACTTCCATTGCACCAAAAGCCATTATATTGTGTTTGGTATTAAAAGTTTTATTGAAATTTAAATTTTGTCTGAAATAATAACTTTTTAAGTTATCAGTAGATGTTTTGTAAAAACCACCGCTCGGCAATACGCTAATTGGTAAACTTCCTGGAAGATCTGGGTCTGTATATAAATTACCATTGCTTTGCGAAGATGTTGCATCATCAACAGTTCTATATGAAGTGGCCATGTTGGAACTCTCTAAAATAGATATTTGTGATTCGGATTTCACAAATCGATAAGCCCCGTCAACAGAATAGGTTAAACTTGGAATAATTTTATAAGTTAAGTTTCCCTGAACTTTAAAATCTAATACCCCCAATTTTAAATAGTTGCTATTTAACTCATTCAAAATACTAAAAGGAGCACTGTTCTGACGGAAATATTCATAATTACCATTTTCATCAAAGGCGGTAAGCATACGACTTGTATTTACTGCATAAGCATATGGATTGATATCGAAATTACGAAAGTAGTTACCATACACAGGATCTTCTTGCAGTGCAGTAGCTCCTGGTGCCTGTTGATTACGTACCGAACCTGTACTTAAAAGTTCTGCACTTAATTTATCAGACATATTAAAGTTTGCACGGTAATTACCTGTAAACCTGCTTACACTGTTTCCAATGGTTACGCCATTATCTTTGGTAAACGAGGTTGATGCATAACTTTTAAATTTTTCTGTACCCGAGTTGATACTTAACGAATGTTCTTGTTGCAAAGAGTTTTTAAACAATACATCAAACCAATCGGTATTGGCATTGGCATATCTATTCAAAAATGCGTTTTTATCAGCGCTCGTATTTTTTAAGGCATATGTATTTGTAGCTGCATCATAATTATAAAGCATATTATACATTTTATAAAAAGGACCTCCGCTAACCCCTCTCGATTCAGAAGGAATTTGAACATAACCCTTATTTTGCATTTCAATTAAAACTGCCATTTGATCTGCAGAGTTTAAAATATCGAAATCCGAATAACTCGGTTTGGCATAGGTAGTAAAATTACCCCTGTAGCTAATTTTTGGTGCGCCTTCTGTTAACTTACCTTTTTTGGTGGTTACCACAATTACACCGTTCATTGCCCTTGCACCATACATACCTGTTGCGGCAGCATCTTTTAAGATGTTAAAGCTCTCAATATCATCCGGGTTTAAACCAGCTACAGATGAGCCAATTAAAGTATTGGCATCACCACTAGTTAATGCTTCATTTGATATATTGATCACATCTTCTAAAATAATACCATCAACTACCCAAAGCGGCTTATTATCTCCTGAAAACGAGGTGGCTCCACGTACCCGAATTTTAGGTGCAGCACCAAAAGTACCCGAAACGTTTTGCACGGTTACACCCGCAACCTGCCCTTCCAGCATCCTACTAATATCCGTTACACCTGCTCTCTCCGCATCTGATGCTTTTACCAATGTAGACGCTCCGGTAAAAGTCTTTTTCTCCAAAGTTTGGTATCCGGTCGAAACTACATTTACTTCATTAAGCTGTGCTGCATCTTCTTCTAATGTAACATTGATTACCGTTTTAGAACCTACAGGTAACTCGATGCTTTTATAGCCGATATAACTGAAAACAAGCGTAGCTCCTTCTTTAACTGAAATGCTATAATCTCCATTGGAACTGGTTGAAACTGCGTTAGCAGCACCTTTTTCACGAATGCTAACACCAGGTAGTGCTGAACCATTTTTGTCTTTTACTTTACCAGTTATCTTAACTGCAACAAAATAGCCAAGTACTTTATCAAAAATCGATTTTTCTGCAGGCTTGATTAAAATGGTTTTGTCTTCAATAGAATAAGTCAAATCTTTACCGGCAATAATTTTAGCCATTACTTCTTCAATGGTCGAATTGCTAAAATTGGCATTGAAGGTTGTTGAAGTGCTAATCTTATTTGTAGACAACAATACATCGTAACCAGATTGCAATCTGATTTCTTTAAACATTTTTTCAAAGGTTACATTTCTTTGCTTTAATGTAACCAACTGGCCAAATGAAGCTGCACTTACCTGCATTAGGGAGGCAAGCAGTATGACCGTAACTAACTTCATAATCAATAGCAATTTAGGGATGTAGCGGCGATGCGTACATAAAATTCCAATATAAATTTTGTACATTTAATAGTCTGTTTTTTTTTGCGAAGCGCAATGAAGTTTGGACGCCAAAAAGCGTTTCGCGGGTTATCCAAGAAATAATTGATTTTTAATCGATTCCGGCTTACGGAATAGCTAAACAGATAATAAAGGGGGTGTTGCAAGCACTCCTTTTTTTTATTCATTTATCTTTGAATCGTCAGGAGTTTTGTCGAGGTCTATTCATAGTTTGTTAGGGTTAGGTTATGGTTGATTAAGTTGTTTTATTTTTAGAGATAAAGGTTAGTTACTCCTTCATCTTTGCTCTTTTATTCTTTATATACAATCACTTTGCTGCCTTTAATATCAAAGCGCACTTCACCAGTTTGCTCAAATTTGGTTAGTACTTTTGATATTTTTTCGAAACGGCTCACCGTTCCATAATACATTACTTCTTTGGCTGCAGGGTCTGCATATTCTATATCTACATTGTACCAACGGGCTACTTTGCGCAAAATACTTTCCTGTTTTTCATTATTGAACATAAAATAGCCGTTTTTCCATGCAATGGCTTCATCTACATCAACATCTTTAACATCAAAACCCGCATTCGACAGGATGGATTGCTCTCCCGGTTTCAATATTTCACTCTGCTTTGTACTACCTTGCGAAACACGCACACTTCCTTCCAATAAGGTAGTTCTGGTTACGATTTCATCATGGTAGCTGTTGATATTAAAGTGTGTACCCAATACTTCAACAGATTGTTTATCTGTTTCTACGATAAAAGGATGTGCAGCATTTTTGGCCACTTCAAAATAAGCTTCACCATCTAATTTTACGATCCGTTGTTTAGCCGCTCCAATATTTAACGAATATTGTATAGAAGAGGCCGCGTTGAGCCAAACGATGGAACCATCTGGCAAACGGATCTGCCATTCGCCACCATTAGGTGTAGAAATCGTATTTAATCTTGCATCTTCAATATCATTTGATTCGGCAATATTGTAAACCAGCTGACCATCCTTGGTTTTAGTAATGGAAAAACCAGCTTCTTTAGCAATATTCCCATTCATGGCATCAGAAAGGGAAATTTTCTTGCCGTTAGCCAAAGTCAGAATCGCTTTATTATTACCTGGAGGAACATCAGTGGCAAAAACGTGCTCCTTTTTTTTATGTAACGTTACATAAGTGGTTAATGAGAACACAATAAAAACTACTGCGGCGGCGGCCCATTTTAAACTGTTATATAAAATTTTTCGCGGTGCAGGTGCTGGTTTATCAACCTTCAGAATTTTATTTAGAATTGGATTCCATTTTTTATCAATTACCTGATCGGCATTTTCTTCTTCCGCAATGATCATTTTAACAATTTCATCACTGATAAGTGAAGCATTGCCCTCAGCCAAAGCCAAAAGCTCTTGCTTTTCTGCCTGGTTGATTTTGCCTGATGCAAACTGCTGTAAAAGATAATTGATGCGTAATTCCATAAAGATTCTGATACTAAGAAGCACTAAAAGAAAATTAGGACTATCGGGATTTCACTTTTTTTTATTTTATTTTCAAAAAAGTGAGAACAATCGGAAAAAGAAATACAATTCCATGCTGATCCAAGTGTATGCGGATTGATTTCAACGCAATTACAAGCGCATTTTTAACTGTGTTTGGAGAAATATTTAAAATTTCGGCTATTTCGGGGATACTTTTACCATCGCCTCGGCTTAATTGGTAGATTTTTTTCCGTTGTTCAGGTAATTTCTCAACGGCATTGGAAACAATTTTATTTATTTCATTTAAATTCACCACATCTGCGGTATGGTTATGGCTATTGGGCTGCTTTGCAGTAAAAGCATCTACCACTTTGCCTTCTTTAAGCTTTTTGCGCAAATGGCTTAAACATTCATTAGAAACGTACTTATAAAGATAAGCTTTTACATTTTCGACTTCAGCCAATTTATCCCGGTTTAACCATACCCTTAAAAAAGCATCCTGGATAATTTCTTCAGCAGCATCTTCTGACTTGGTAAATTTTGCAGCAAAAACCTGTAATACTGGAAGATAGTTAAAGAACATGACAGAAAAAGCCTGTTCATCTCCTTCTACAATTTTATCAATCAGCGCACGTTCTTTATCCAGATTTTTTAACGGCATAAATTTAGTTAATCATAATTTACTATGTTTTTCATTATACTGAGGCGTAATAATAAATAGATTTATAATTAAAAAAAAAGAAATATTTAAACTAAAACAATTTAGTAAATAATGAGCTCTTGTTTACCAAATATACTAATTATGAATTTTTAGCTGCTAAAATATAAATTAAAAATAAAGCCCTCACTTTTTAGGTTGAGGGCTTTATTTTTAATTACATAACTATTGGTAATAAGGGGAGATCATTAGATATACTACAACACCAGTTATGGCCACATACAACCATAAAGGGAAGGTGATCCGAGCAATTTTTCTGTGCCGATCGAAACGCTGTGCCAACGCCCGTACATAAGTAACCAAAACCAATGGGATGATGGCTATTGAAAGTAAAATATGCGTTAACAGAATAAAGAAGTAAACATATTTTATGGTTCCATCTCCCCCAAATTTGGTTGATGGGGTAGTCATATGGTAAGCAATATACATCACCAAAAATAGCAAAGAGCAACCAATGGCAGTTTTCATTAAATTTTGATGTAACAGGATTTTTCCATTTTTTATGGCCCAAACTGCTACTACCAACAATACTGCGGTAATACCATTAATGGTGGCATATATGGGTGGTAAAAATGGTAATGTTGGTGCATCAATACCTAAATCTTTTAGTTTTACTACAAATAAGAAGGCAACGCCTACTGGAATAAAGATGGAAAGGATAATGATCCACTTGCTATATTTTTTCTCAATCGGGCTATTTTCCATGAGTATTTTATCTCTTTATATTTTATTTGATCTATTCGACTGATGACTTAAGATTTAGGAAATAAGAATTACCTGCCATCTTTAACATTTCTTAAATACTCTGCAATGAGCACTTTTATTTCATCCTCAAGTTTGGCATTGGCACCAGCATCATCAGCTTCGTAAATACCACGTATACGGTGTAAATTGTCGATTAGAACAATCTTATTGCTAAATATGAAGTTGGTATTGTCTTTTGTATGATCGGCTATAGCATCGAGTAATAAACCTTTTCTAATCAAAGGATAGGTTTGCGTTGTATCACCAGCCAAAAATTCCCACTTGCCTTCTTTAGCTTTAAATTTAGCAGCGAAATCTTTTATTTTATGTTGATCTTCAGGATCTACAGATAAACTTAAAAACTTAACCAAAGGCTTTTGCTCATAACCATCGGATAATTGCTTAATGTATTTAATCGTTTGCTGACTGCCAGCCGCAGTATAGAATAAATTTAGCACAACAATTTTATTCTCCAATGATTTCCAGCTGATGGTATCATTTTGCTGATTGACAAGTTTAAAATCAGGCACCTTATGGTAAATGGTATCAGGTATTTTCTTACCCTTTACACTGTGGAATGTTGATGCAACAATCTTTTTTCCAAAAATGGGTAAACTTTTATACCTGTTTTTTGCGAAATGTGGCAATAAGTAAAAAAACAAAAATCCCGGTATAGCTAAAATGCTTACCAGGATTATTACCTTTTTTATAGGGCTTCTTTTCATTAATGATTCATCATGTGGATGTTTAGGAATCCACCTTCTGTTAACATTAAAACAATAAAGTAAATAATGAAAATAAATGAAACTGTTAATGCCAACTGTAAGCCTAATTTCTCATATTTTAAGTGCATAAAATAGGCTACAATATAAAATGCTTTTAACAATGTTAAACCAATATAAATGTAGTTACCGATGTGCTGTGTCATAACTCCTTTCGGAATTAATACCAACGCAATGATAAACTCAATAACGGTGATTAACAAAAGGATTCCGAAAACTTTCCAGATTTTACCTTTCGATAAACCTGCATGTTCTTCGTGACCGTGTTCTTCTGTTGAATGTGTGTGCTCTGACATGATAATATTTTTATATATGATAAATTAAACCAAATAGAAGAATGTAAATACAAACACCCATACTAAATCTACAAAGTGCCAGTATAAACCAACTTTTTCAACCATTAGGTAATGGCCTCTTTTTTCGAAAGTACCATTAATCGTCATGATCAAAATGATGATGTTAATGATTACTCCACTGAAAACGTGAAAACCGTGGAAACCTGTAATGGTAAAGAATAAGTTTGCAAACTGCTGTGCCGAAACTAATGATACTTCACCATTAAATAAGTGCTCTAATGTTTTTAACGGAGGAATTTTACCCCAGCCAAAACCTTCGTGAAACAAGTGCGTCCACTCAATTGCCTGACAGCCTAAGAACATGAAACCACCAATAATAGTTGCGATCATCCAGCCGATAACTTCTTTTTTAGCCCGGCGATGTCCTGCTTCTACAGCCAATACCATAGTTACCGAACTCATGATCAAAATAAAAGTCATGATACCTACGAAAACTAATGGAGCGCCATGTTCTGCAATACCAGGAATGGATTGGAAAACCTTATCTGGAGCTGGCCATGTTAATTTAGAAAAACGCTGAGCGCCGTAGTAGATCAATAAAGATGAAAAGGTAAAAGCATCTGATAAAAGGAAAAACCACATCATGATTTTACCATATTCTACCGACCACGGAGAACGACCACCATTCCATGGTCCGGTTTTAACTTGATCTAATTGTGATACTGCATTCATTTGGAAATAGTATAATAGTTTGTTAACAAATTTAACGGTTCAAAAGTAAAAAAACATACAGATATATCCATAATATATCTATAAAATGCCAAAAAATAGAAGCAATTTCCATTCTATATTGGACTTTCGCAACAGGTAAGCTTTTGTAACTTCCTGCTAAAGCATTAATAATAAGGCCAACACCGCCTAAAATGTGCAAAAGGTGCATGCCCGAAACCACATATATAAATGATATTGCGGCGTTGTTTCCTACCAGGGTTGCACCTGTGCGCACCATACTGCCCCAGGCATTAAACTGCATTACACCAAAAATAACGGCTAATATTACCGTAACCCAAAGCAAATTGCGTTGCAAGCTAAAGTTTAATTTCTTTAAAGCTCTTGAAGCAAGTACCAAAGTAATGCTACTGGCAATAATTACCAAACTTGAATAAATAAAGGCATCTGGTAAAACCAAACCATGCCCTTTTCCTTTTGAGGCGGCAAACACCAGATAATAACTGGTAAAACCACCAAACATAATTGTAGATGATACGACAAATAACCAAACAATAAACTTCCTTGGTTTTGGGTCAAACGTATCCTGCATCTTTTCCATTGTTAGCACCATAAATTATTTTGCTATAAAATTTAATAATAAACCCAACTGTACGGCCGGGATGTAAAAAAATGAACAGAACATCACTTTCCTGGCATCAACCATTTCTCTGTTCATTAAAAGTTTAAAAGCAAGCCAGCTAAATATAAATCCTGCAATTAAAGATAAACCAGCAATATAATAACCACCAAATCCATAAATAGTTGGTAATAAACTTACCGGAATCAAAATCAACGTGCTTAAAAAAGTAAGCAATGCTGATGTTTTATCTCTTTTTTTTGTTGGCAATAACCTAAAACCTGCTTTTTTATAATCATCATCCAAAACCCATGCAATTGCCCAAAAGTGTGGAAACTGCCAGACAAATTGGATCAGGAATAAAATTCCAGCAATATAGTAATCAATTTCATGGAACATTTCTGCTTTTAAACTGCCAAATGCGGCCAAATAACCGATTAGTGGTGGCAAAGCTCCAGGAATTGCACCTACAAATACTGCAATAGGCGATTTTCTCTTCAATGGCGTATACGCAAAGGCATATAATAGAATTGAAAATACAGATAACAAACCTGTTTCGAGATTTAATTTACCCAAGAGCCATGTACCTAAAAATGCCATGAAAATCCCTAGAATCAATCCTTGACCGGTAGTCATTCTGCCAGCGGGCATAGGACGATCTTTGGTTCTCGCCATTAATTTATCCAGATCTTTTTCTATAATCTCGTTAAAACAGTTTGCCGCTGCCGTAACCAAAAATCCTCCTGCAATAAGTATTAACCAGTTTCCCCAGTCAATATTAGGAATATAACCTCTTCCAACCTGCATTTTCTGACCGATTAAAAAAGAAATCGATGCAGAAAACACTACCGTGAACGATAGTCTGAATTTGATAAGTTTAGAAAAATCTGAAAGATATTGCTTCAATTTTCTTAAATATTATTGTTTATAAGTGCTTGTTCGGTAAACCAACAGGTACAGATAAAACTGTAAACTAAATAACAGCGTAGAGAACAAAATATGTAGTGCTTGAGCTGCTGGCGGAAAAGCAATGTAAGCCAATGCTAAACCACTTAATAATTGTATGAGAAGCGTAATTAATATAAATCTGGCCGTTAACAACGGTGCTGCTTTACCACTAAAACGGTCGATTACCATTTTGTAAACTACAGCGTTACTCACAATCACCAATATCGCCAGATCACGATGATAGGTGAATACTTCACCCACTTTTGAAATCCAGCTAGCTTTATTGCCATAACCGAGCGATTTTGCAATCACATCTACCGCTTCTCTCACATCAGTACCTAATATAATCTGAATAAGACTGATCACAAGAGTAAAGAATAAAAAACCTTTTAACCAGGCTATCCGATACATAATTACCGAAGGTGCCTTATTTAACTGCTTCGCATAATTATAAGTGTAAATGGAGATTGCCAAAATAACCAATGCCAAAAGCATGTGTACCGTAACTACCCATTGTGCCAAATTGGTTGATACCACTATTGAACCCAACCAAGCCTGATACCCCACAACAAAAAGATTCAAGATACTCAGTACAATGATCCGTTTTGCTGTTTTACGGTAGGTAAATGAGTACACAACCGTTAAAAACAGGAATATCCCTGCAGCCACTCCAGCCAATCGGTTTAAATATTCTGTCCAGGTTTTAGCCGGATTAAATTCTTCAGGTATGGTTATACTCTTATCGTGCCTAATACTATCAGCTAAGGCAACTTTGCCCATGCTTTCCAGATACTTGGCAAACTTTTCATTCTTTTTTAACCTACCAGCCACATATTTCTCTTTATAGTTGGCAGGAAGCTGAGATACATCGGTTGGCGGAATATAACGATCGAAACATTTCGGCCAATCCGGACAGCCCATGCCTGAACCTGTACTGCGTACAATACCACCGGCAAGTATAACCAACAGCGTAACGATGATGGTGATAAGGTTAATTCGAATGAAACGTTGTTCTGATCTGCTGACCATATATCTATTAAGATGAAAAGGGTATCCGGATAAGCAGAAACTTAATCAGATACCCCTTTTAAAATTGTTTTTAAGCTTAAACTAGCCCTTGTTTTCTTCAACAGGGTTAGCTAGTTCCCAGTCTTGCTGTATTTTTTCTGCTTCAGCATTTCCTTCAAAATCGTGAGGTAAATTAGAGCTCATGGTTTGAGAAAAAGGAACAGTTTGAGGAATAAAGTCCGCATCATGTCCTGGTTTGCTATAATCATATGGCCATCTGTAAACAGTTGGAATTTCTCCTGGCCAGTTACCATGTAGGTGTTCTACTGGTGCAGTCCATTCTAATGTATTAGATTCCCAAGGATTTTGAGGAGCTACTTTTCCTTTAAATATTGAGTAGAAGAAGTTAAACAAAAACGCTACCTGAGCAAGTGCGGCCATTATAGCTGCCCATGTTACAAAAACGTTAACTGTTAACCATTTCTTCATAAATTCGAACTCAGTAAATGCATAGTAACGACGAGGTACACCATCTAAACCTAAGAAGTGAAGCGGGAAAAATACCAGGTAAGCTGCAATGAAAGTTAACCAGAAGTGTAAGTATCCTAGTTTAGCATTCATCATTCTACCGAACATTTTAGGGAACCAGTGATAAACACCTGCAAGCATACCAAAGATTGCTGCAGATCCCATTACCAAGTGGAAGTGGGCAACAACAAAATAAGTATCGTGTAAGTTAATATCCAAAGATGCGTTTCCTAAAAAGATACCAGTTAAACCACCAGAGATAAAGAATGAAACCAAACCGATAGCGAATAACATTGCAGGCGTAAAACGGATGTTACCACGCCATAATGTTGCTAAATAGTTAAAGGTTTTTACTGCTGACGGCACAGCGATGATTAATGTTGTAATCATGAAAACACCACCTAATAATGGGTTCATACCGGTTACAAACATATGGTGACCCCATACAATAAACGATAGTACGGTAATACCGATTAAAGAGTAAACCATTGCATGGTAACCAAAGATTGGTTTACGTGAGTTTACTGAGATAACCTCAGATGAAATACCCAACGCTGGCATAATTACAATATATACCTCAGGGTGACCTAAGAACCAGAATAAATGCTGCCATAAAATTGGAGAACCACCTTCATTCGGTAAAATATCAGTTCCCATTACGATATCTGACAAATAGAAACTTGTTCCAAAACTACGGTCGAATACCATTAAAACTACCCCAGCTACAAGAACAGGGAAAGATAAGATACCTAAAATAGCGGTTAAGAAGAAAGCCCAGATCGTTAAAGGCATTTTCCAAAGGTCCATACCTTTAGTACGCATGTTTAAGATTGTACTAACGTAGTTGATACCACCCATTAAAGATGATGCTACGAAAAGTACCATACTTACCAACCAAAGTGTCATACCCATTCCTGATCCAGGCATTGCCTTCGCTACTACCGATAATGGCGGATAAACCGTCCAACCACCGGATGCCGGCCCTGTTTGAATAAAGAATGATGACATCATGATCACACAAGCCATAAAGAAAAACCAGTATGAAAGCATGTTTAGGAATGGCGAAGCCATATCTCTGGCGCCAATCTGAAGTGGAATCAGTAAGTTACTAAAAGTACCACTTAACCCGGCAGTAAGTACAAAGAATACCATGATGGTACCATGAATGGTAACCAAAGCAAGGTAAAAATCTGGTTTAATACGGCCACCTTCTGCCCATTTACCTAGAAATGTTTCTAAGAAAGGGAAATTTTTATCTGGCCAGGCCAATTGAATACGGAATAAAATTGATAAGCCCATTGCTATTACCGCCATAATAATACCGGTAATCAAAAATTGCTTAGCAATCATTTTATGATCCATACTAAAGATGTACTTTGAAATCAAAGTCTCTTTATGATGCCCATGATCAGCGTGATCGTGATTGTGTTCGTCGTGTAATGCTATTGTTGACATAATTCGTTCGCTCCTGCTTAATATTATTTATTTAAAGCCATTTGGTTAGTTTTTACAGCTGCTGAATCTTTAGCTGCTGAATCTGCTACTGATTTTACAGGCGCAGGTGCCACTGGCAAATTAAATTGTTTTCTTAAATCATCATTTAAGTATGTTTTCTGCTCAGCAATCCAAGTTTTATACTCGGCTTCAGAAACTACACGTACAACTTTCTGCATGTTGTAGTGACCGGCTCCACAAATTTTAGCACATAAGAAAAGGTACTTAAAGTTAGGGTCGTTAGTTTCCTGCTGCATTTCAGCAGTAGTTTTAGTAGGTGTAAACTCAAAAATTGTTCTCATACCTGGTACAGTATTTAACTGAACCCTGAAATGAGGCATATAAAAACTATGAATTACATCTTTACTGGTTAAGATTAACTTAATTGGCTTTCCAACCGGAAGAACCATCTCATCAGCCATCTCATCATCACGGGAGTTTAAATCTTTAAAATCGATACCCAATGGATTGGTTGGCGTTGTTAATTTGTAATTTTTGTTACCCACAACACCATCAGCTCCAGGATAGCGGATAGACCATTTAAACTGTTCTGAGGTTACTTCAATTTGTAATGGCTTGTGGTTTGGATCTTCAACTTTGAAGAAAATCGATCTCCAGGTTAAGAAACCCATCAATACCAATACGGTTAATACCAAAGCCGGAACAATTGTCCAGATTTTTTCGATTGTATTGTTATGTGGATAGTAGTAAGCTTTTCTTTTAGCTGAGTATTTGTAGATATAAGAAAATCCGAATAATAAGATGTGTGTAACCACAAACACAATTGTGGTGATGATTAACGTTAAATTAAACATCTCATCTATTTTCTTTCCATGCTCTGATGCTGCAGCTGGAAGTAACATTGCGCCGTGCACCGTATATTCCCAATATACACCATATAAACCGATTACCAGAAACAGTGCAAATAAGCTTGCATGGATTCTGTTCCAGTTAATACCTACAGGTTTACCTTGTGCCTCACGGCTCAATTCATAAACTCTTATTGCTTTACCAATAATTGCAATGAATAAGCATACGGCAAGGAAAACCAGAATATAAAATATCACAGATTTATAAACCTCGCCCATATCAACTTTCGGTGCCGCGGCAGCACCTGCTGCTGCATCTTGCGCAAATACGCTAGTGTTTGCAAAAACAGTAATCAGTACTGCTAAAGCTGCGGTCGTTTTATTCGTTATAAACTTTCTTAAACTCATTTTCTTAAAAGTAGTACGCTGTACTGCTAATTATAATAATAATTAAATATTTGCTCTATCCTGTCACCACTATAGTTGATGATGCAAACTTTCTTGTAATAATGGGTGATTCTTTGCAATTAAAGGTTTTTTGCTCAGTGATGTTAATACTGTAAAGGTAAACAATCCTACGAAACCTATTGCAGTACCAATTTCAATAATACCAAAACCATTATGACCATCTTCTACCGCTCCTGGCATAATCATTTGGTAGTAATCTACCCAGTGACCTAACAATACCACGATAGAAACGAATAATAATTTCACATCTGTTCTTTTGTTATCCCTATCCATTAACAACAATACCGGCGCTAAGAAATTCATTGCAAGGTTTAAGAAAAACCAGAATTTGTAATATTCAAAACGTTTGTAGAAGTATATAGTTTCTTCGGGCATGTTCGCATAATAGATCAATAAAAACTGAGCAAACCATACATATGTCCAAAAGATAGAGAATCCGAAAATAAACTGACCTAAGTTATGCAAATGGCTATTGTTAACCCATTGCATGTAACCCGCTCTTCTTAATAAGATGATGATAATTGCGATAGTAGCTAAACTGCTTACCCACATTGCTGCGAAGTTATACCAACCAAACATAGTTGAGAACCAGTGTGCTTCTAATGACATTACTGTATCGAAAGCAAAAATAGGAGTTGTAAAACCATAAATTACCAAGAAAATACAAGCATTTTTAAAGCTTTTTCTGTAAGAATTTAAACCTCCTGCTAAATCTTCATTATAAGAAAACTTAACAAACATGATTGAAAAGATGCTATATACACCTAAAAATACTACCTGGCGACCTAAAAAGAAAGGTACATTCAAGAATACTGATTTACCTGCAATGATAGAATCATAATTAGCACTGTTCGGATCTGTTAATCCATCAGCATGCCAGTGGTGATATAAATTGTGTGTGTACAAACCTGCCGAAATTACTACAATAAGTATTACAGCTGCAATAGGCAATGTTTTTGCCATAGCTTGAGGTACACGTAAAATTGATGCAGACCAACCTGCTTGAGCTACATATTGAACAGCCAGGAAAAATGTACCAGACATACATACGCATGCAAAGTAATATGCCATAAGCAACAGGTTGGCAAAAGTACGCTCGTGCATCACTTTATCACCAGCAAAGAAGCCATAACCGATAGCTAAAGCACCTAAAATGATGCCAACTATACTCAATGTTTTTACTTTACCTGTAAACTCAAACTGTTCACTAAAATTAATATTGTGAGTTCCCATTTATATTCTGCTTTACTTATTGTTGTTTTTGTAATTCCTGAACATACATCACTACTTTCCAACGATCTGTCGGAGTAATTTGTGAAGCATGCGAACCCATGTTATTTACACCGTATGTAATGGTGTGGTAAATTTTACCGGCAGTAAGTGCTTTCATTTCTCCACCTCTTGACGAACTTCCTGAGAAGTAAGAAGGTACACCACTAAATTTCTCAATTTTAACCAAGTGTCCTTGTCCATCGCCTTTTTCTCCGTGGCAAGGGCTACAGAAAACTTTGAACAAGTGTTGTCCTTGAGCCAAATTAACAGTATCAACTGGTAAAGGGTTAACCATGCTTACACCTGCTGCTTCATATCCCTCTTTGGTATTAGGAAATTCATCATACTCATTAAAACCTACAGGTTTAGTATGTGCAGGTGGCAACTGTGCAGTTTTACCATCTTTAAAATTCTTATTTGGCTGATCCGGATTGTAAGCAATCGGATCATACATGTTTCTGGCATATTCTAAGCCAGTACTGCGTTTATCTTTACAAGCTGAAAAGGTAGCTGCAAAAGCGATAGCTAAAAACGCCGTGTAAACAAATTTATTCTTATTCATAGCTAATGTACTTCCTTTCATTATACTTTATTTCTAAAGCACCTGCATCTTTTAATAATCCATCAATTACAGTATGTTCCAAATTGTCTTTTGCATCAACTGCAATCACAAAACGGTCATCAGTAGCTCTTAAATCCATCACACGTGGTGCTCTTCCTGGAAATAAGTGAGTGGATGCATAATAGGTTAACACCATACCGAAAGCACAGAATAATACTGTAAGCTCGAACATTATCGGAATAAAATCCGGCAATGCAAATGATGGTTTACCACCTATGTTTACTCTCCAATCGATTACTGCGCAGAAATAAATCAAAGCGAATGCACAGCAAGTACCGGTAATACCAAAGCAAAATGCTGCGATATCGATTCTAGATCTTTTAATTCCTAATTTGGCTTCTATTCCGTGTATAGGCATTGGAGTATATACATCATGGATACTGATGTTATTTTCCTGAAGTTTTTCGATGCCATGCATCATTTCGTCAGGATCACCGAAACTGCCTAAAATATATTTGATATCACTCATTGTTATATTTTTGCGTAATCTTCTTGTTTAACACTATCAAATTTCTCTAAAGACTCTACGTATTCAGCAACGTATTCTTTATTCTCATGCCCTTCCTTAATCTGTTTCATTTTGGCTTGCTCACTTGCAGTTTTCAATAATAATTTAACCTCTGCAATAGCGATTGATGGCAATACCCTTAAGAACAATAAGAATAAAGTAAAGAATAAACCAATTGAACCAACGAATACACTTACATCAACCCATGTTGGATAAAACATTGCCCAACTTGATGGAATATAATCACGGTGTAATGAAGTAACGATAATTACGAAACGCTCAAACCACATCCCTACGTTTACCACGATTGATAAAATCCAGGTAGCACGGATGCTTAAACGGATTTTCTTAAACCATAACAGCTGTGGTGAAATTACGTTACAGGTCATCATCATCCAGTATGCCCACCAGTACGGACCTGTTGATCTGTTGATAAATGCATATTGCTCGTACTCAGAACCTGAATACCATGCGATGAAAAACTCTGTTAAATAAGCCACACCTACGATTGATCCTGTTAAGATGATGATTTTATTCATCGACTCAATGTGGAACATGGTGATGTAGTTTTCTAAACCCAATACTTTACGTGCAACCAATAATAAGGTTAACACCATCGCAAAGCCTGAGAAGATCGCCCCTGCCACAAAGTATGGAGGGAAGATTGTAGTATGCCATCCTGGTATAACCGATGTTGCAAAGTCCATTGATACAATGGTGTGTACCGAAAGTACCAGTGGTGTAGAAATACCTGCTAAGATTAACGACACCGCTTCGAAACGTTGCCATGTTTTAACACTTCCACTCCAACCGAAAGAGAAGATAGAATAAATTTTTCTACGTGTACCTACTGCACGGTCGCGGATGGTAGCAATATCTGGTAATAAACCTGTGTACCAGAATAATAATGATACAGAGAAATAAGTTGAGATTGCAAACATATCCCAAACCAATGGTGAGTTAAAGTTTACCCATAATGATCCGAACTGATTCGGTAATGGTAAAACCCAATAAGCTAACCAAGGGCGGCCCATGTGCGATACTACATAAGTAGCTGCACAAATAACCGCAAAGATTGTCATCGCCTCTGCAGAACGGTTAATTGAGTTACGCCAGTTTTGACGGAAAAGTAATAGTACGGCTGAAATTAGTGTTCCAGCGTGACCGATACCTACCCACCATACGAAACCGGTGATATCCCATGCCCAACCTACTGTTTTATTTAATCCCCATGCACCGATACCGTTCCAAAAGGTATAGCTTACAGCTACCACCCAAAGTAAAGCACCTAATGAAGCAAAGGTGAAACCAATCCACCAAGCCTTGTTTGGCTTGTTCTCTACCGGGCCTAAAATATCATCCGTAATTTTTGCATACGTGATGTTATCTCCGGTAATTAATGGTTCTCTAAGTATTGATTCGTTATGTCCTGACATAATTTGTATTTTCTTTATACTAAAGCTTACGCTTGTACTGTTGTATCTGTATTTCTAATTTTTGTCATGTATCCGATACCCGGTTTCACATTGATTTCTTCTAATACGTAGTAGATACGCTCAGAACGTAATGCTTTTGAAACCTCTGAATTTGGATCGTTTGCATCACCAAATACAATCGCATTTGCTGAACAAGCTTCCTGACAAGCCATTTTAATATCGCCATCTTTTAATGGACGTTTCTCCAATTTAGCTTGTAATTTACCACCTTGTATACGTTGAATACACATAGAGCATTTTTCCATTACTCCTCTAGAACGTGTAGTAACATCAGGGTTTAATACCAATTGGGTAAACTCGTTATTTAAATAGTTATCGAAACGAGAATCGTTCCAGTAGTTAAACCAGTTGAAACGACGAACTTTGTATGGACAGTTATTTGCACAGTAACGTGTACCTACGCAACGGTTGTAAGCCATGTGGTTTAAACCATCACTTGAGTGAACAGTTGCCAATACCGGACAAACTGTTTCGCAAGGTGCGTGATCACAGTGCTGACATAACATTGGCTGGTGAACAACAGAAACATGATCTAAGTCTTCTAACTTAGCAATTTCTTTTTCTCTTGTAACATCACCCTCTTTGGTTTCGTAGCTGTAATAACGATCGATCCGGATCCAGTGCATTTCACGACGACGGCGAACCTCATCACGACCTACAACAGGAATGTTATTTTCTACGTTACAGGCAACAACACAAGAACCACAACCTGTACAAGCATTCAAATCGATTGCCATAACCCAGTTGTTACCTGGTTTTTCATATTGATCCCAAAGATCGTAATCTTTATGTCCTTCACCTTTACCTGTTCCAGCAGCTGGATCTTTAAGGTATTCTTTAAAGGTAGCTTCACGGATAACGTTACGGCCCTCGAAAGAGTGGTGAGTTTGTGTTTGTGCCAATTCGTAATGACCACCTGTTGGGGTAATGGTTACTGAAGTAGCATATTGGAATGTTCCGTTAACAAAAGAAACAAAAGGGTAAGCATTTTTACCTACATCGTTACCAGCTTTACCAACTTTGGTACGGCCATAACCTAATGCGATAGATGCTGTTCCTTGCGCTTGTCCTGGTTGGATCAATACCGGAAGATCTACTGAATATCCGTTGCTGCCTTTAACAGTTACAACATCAAATTCTTTAACTTTTAATTTCTCAGCAAATTTTGGTGCCAGGGCAACAAAGTTATCCCAGGTTACCTTCGAAACCGGATCAGGTAACTCCTGTAAAAATGCATTGTTTGCATTTTTACCATCACGCATTGGGATGTTTTCGTAAACCTGCAATTCAACTTCTTTTGCCAGTGCTTTGCTGCTATTTACAACCGAAGTAGCAACAGCACCTAAAGAAAGCGTAAAGCTGTATGCGCCAGCAGTTTTTGCCGTTGCATTAATTACACCTTTTTCTAATACTTCATCCCATTTTAAACCTACAGCTGGTAACATTTTAGTTTCCCAGTTGCTACGTACAAACTGATAGTAATCTTTAACTGGTGCATCAGCCCATGTTAATAAACTTTCTTCTGCCTGGCGGCTATTGAAAACAGGATTAATGGTTGGCTGAACGATAGAATAATATCCTTCGTATGCATTTGCATCACCCCATGATTCTAAGTAGTTATGGTTAATAGCGATTGCATCACAAACTGAAGCAGTTTCATCTGCACGATCAGAGAATGAAATTTTTGCAGGAACCTTAGCCAATGCATCAGTAAATGCTTTTGCATTTGCGGCATCATAAACTGGGTTACTGTTTAAGAATAAAACAGCACCAACTTCGCCACGGCTCATTTCAGCAACTAAACCGTTAAATTCGGCATCGTTACCTGCATATAAATAACAAGGATTATCTAAATCGATAGTGGTACCATAACTTCCGATAGCGGCGTTGATGGCATTTACTAAAATTTGTGTAGAAACATCATTAGAACCACAAACAACAAGGCCTTTACCTTTTGCCTGTACCAATTCTTTTGCTACAAGTTTAATCACTTTATCAGCAGTGGTATTGTTGCCTAATGTTCCACCAGGTAAAGCAACACCTGTAATTGCATTGTACAAAGCAATTAATGCAGGTCCTTCTTCAGATAATTTTACCGGAACACGGGTATCTGCATTGGTACCTGTTAAGCTCATACCACTTTCGAACTGAATGTGGCGGCTCATTTTTTTATTTGCTAACGATTTATAGTTACGGTTATCAGTATACTGAGCAGTAAACTCTTCTCCGTTGATCCAGGTACCTAAGAAATCGGCACTGAAACTTACAATTAAATCAGCTTTATCGAAATTGTATTTTGGTAAAACGGCCTTACCAAAACTGTTTTGGTTAGCCTGGATAATACCAGTATATGAAACAGCATCATACTGAACCAATTTAGCAGCAGGATATTTAGTAATAAACTGTGCAATAACGGCATTGGTTGATGGGCTGTTTACTGTTGAAGCTACAATACGGATTTTCTTTCCGCCTGCCTGTGCTTTTGCCAACTCGCCTTTAACAAAGCTGTCGATTTTTGCCCAGGTAGTTTCTTCAACTTGCCCGCCTTTTACTAAAGCAGGTGCTTTTAGTTTAGATACATCATATAAATCTAAAACTGAAGCTTGTGCTCTTGCATCGGTACCACGGTTAAACTGACCCGCATTTGGGTTTGGTTCAATTTTAATCGGGCGACCTTCCCTTGTTTTAACCAAGATACTCTGGCCATTAAAGCTAGAAGTATAATAGTTAGGAATACCTGGAGTAACTTCTTCAGGTTTTACCAAATAAGGGATAGATTTTTTTAACGGGGTACTTTGGCAGGCAGCTAATGTAACGGCACCTAAACCAAAACCTAACGCCTTTAAAAAGTCGCGGCGTGGGGTAACGGTACTTAACCCTGCTTCATTTAAAACATCTTCTATTGGAAGTGGCTCGGCGAATTCGTTTTTGTTATTTTTAACAAAATCGGGTGTATTGTTATACTCCTCTAAGCCTTTCCAGTATTTTTTATTGCTTTCCATTTAAGCTATATTACTGTTTATCGAACGTTCTTACTAAACTCTAATCTATTAATAGTGGCATTTACCACACTCTAAACCACCCAATAAAGCTGGTGTGATTTTCTCGCCTTTTTTAATTTTCTCGTGCGCTTCGATAACCTTAGCGTAGAAAGCATTGTTTTTCTGACCAGAAATATCTGTTTCTTTATGGCAGTTGATACACCATTTCATGGTTAATGGAGAATATTGATAAATTTCTTCCATTGTATTAACCGGACCATGACAAGCGAAACATACAGGCTCTGTTGGTTGTAATCCTTTTGCTTTGCGAATTGCATCTTCTGCAACAACTACGTGCTGAGAGTGGTTGAAGTAAGCAAAATCAGGTAGATTGTGTACACGTACCCACTCCATTGGTTTTGATTTACTTTCATCATACTTCTGCGTTTCAGGATCATAACCTAAAGCATTATAGATTTTTTTGATCTCAGGAGAAATCTCACCATCATATTTATCTCTCGCCTGAACAGCCTTATGACAGTTCATACAAACATTTAATGATGGAATAGTTGCGTTTTTAGATTTAAATGCTCCGTTGTGGCAATACTGACAATCGATTTGATTGATACCAGCATGCAACTCGTGAGAGAATTTAATTGGCTGAACTGGCTGATAACCAGTGTGAACACCAGTATTCCACATGCCCATCCATCCCCAAGAGCCTAAAGCAATGATTAAACACAATATGAAGAACATTACAAATTTCTTGTTCTTGAACATTTTGCGCACACCAACTTTTAATGGCAATTCTTCTTCAACCTCGATACCTTGTTTCTGTAAGATCAAACGCTCTAACAATTTAGAGGCACGACCTAAGATAACCAAAATAACAACCGCTAATACAACGATAGCCACGATACCAACGATAGATAAACCTGAAGTAGAATCATCTTTAGGAGCAGCAGAAGCAGCACCACCAGCAGCATCTCCAGTTGGTTTTGGCTCACCTTCTTTAATGTAGGCTAGGATATCCTTTACTTTTGTTTCGTCTAACTCAGGGAAAGTAGTCATTGGTACTTTTCCATTTTCGTTAAACAATTTAACAGCGGCAGGATCTCCGGCAGCAATCATTGCGGCGTTGTTCGGGATCCATTTTAACAGGAACGCTTCAGGGTGACGATCGCTTACTCCTTCTAATGCCGGACCAACAACTTTGTGATCTAACGCATGGCACGAAGAACATTTTGCTTTGAAAAGCGTTCTTCCCTCTTTAGCATCCTGCGCATTTACGGTAGAAACCGCTATTACGGAAATTGCTGAAAACACGAATAACGACTTCCAAACGCTTTTTAAAATCATCGAGATATCTCTCATAATGAACACTTTATACTTATTTAATTTACTTTTTGTTGTGAAATTGATGCCTGAGCCCAGATAGCCCCATCAAAACTTGAACAAAAGTATAACTTATTAATAAATCCCATGACATAATAGTGACTGGAAATACAATTTATAATCATTCTAAACAAATGTCATTTCTAACCATTGAGGGCACAAAAATGCCCATTTTTGATCCGAGATCTTAAATGGGCATACCAGAAACCAATTTGGTTTATTAAAATGTTACGTTTATTGTTTTAATATCCAGGCAAACATCAGCGGCGCTACTATTGTTGCGTCACTTTCTACAATAAATTTAGGCGTATTGATATCGAGTTTACCCCAGGTGATTTTTTCATTCGGTACCGCACCAGAATATGATCCGTAAGAAGTTGTAGAATCAGAGATCTGGCAGAAGTAACTCCAGAAAGGAATATTTTCCATTTCCATATCCTGATAAAGCATTGGCACCACGCAGATCGGGAAATCTCCGGCAATACCTCCACCAATCTGGAAGAAACCAATCCCTTTGCCACCGCTATTTGCAATGTACCAATCAGCTAACCAACCCATATATTCAATTCCACCTTTCACAGTAGTGGCAGTAAGCTCTTTTTTCATCACGTATGAAGCGAAAATATTACCCATTGTAGAATCTTCCCATCCCGGAACCACAATAGGCAAATTCTTTTCAGCAGCAGCAAGCATCCACGAGTTTTTTGGATCAATTTCGTAGTATTGTTCCAAATCTCCACTTAAAAGCATTTTATACATAAATTCGTGTGGAAAATAACGCTCTCCTGCAGCTTCAGCATCCATCCATATTTTTTGAATGTGTTTTTGCAAACGACGGAAAGCCTCTTCTTCAGGAATACAGGTATCGGTAACACGGTTATAATGATTTTCTAATAAGTCCCACTCATCCTGCGGACTTAAATCGCGGTAATTTGGAACACGTTTATAATGTGAGTGTGCAACCAGGTTCATAATATCTTCTTCCAGGTTGGCTCCGGTACAAGAAATAATAGCCACTTTATCCTGGCGGATCATCTCTGCAAGTGAAATTCCCAATTCTGCAGTACTCATTGCACCAGCAAGTGTGATCATCATTTTGCCACCTTCATCTAAATGCGTTTCGTACCCTTTAGCCGCATCCATCATTGCCGCAGCATTAAAATGGAGGTAATTACGCTCCATAAACTGAGATATTGGTCCTCTAGTATTGCTCATTTCGTTTTGTATTGTTTTGCCGCAAAAATAGGCATTTCGGCCGAAAGGTAAAAGCGTTTTACGCTTGGGGCTTTGCGTTTAGCGTTAAATTAGTCCAAAGTCAATAGTTTTCAGTACAAAGTCGATTAAAATCAAAAGGCGCATTTCCCTCGCGATTGTCATCCTGAGCGTAGTCTAAGGATATTTTTTGAAAAGCAGTTGCAGCAGCTATTATTAAAGGTAATCCGGTTTCCGGTACTCACCTTTGTATCGGGGCCTTTCTCAATCCGGTTTAGGTGACTGCTAGTACTGAACAAAGCCTAGCGATCATCTTCCTGAACTTGTTTTAGAATCTATGTAAAACAAATTACTTAATCGGGATATTTAATTCCAAGTTTTAAACCAGTTAAACAACAGTACAGTTGGCAATTTCAGGCACCAATGAACCATTAACTAACTGAACCATTGACCAAATAACAAATGACTATCGAACAAATAAACTATAATTAAATTTCCTTTTCTTTGTCGTGATGAAAAAATATTATCTAATTATTTTACTCGCGCTCATTTCAGGAAGTTCATTCGCACAAATGAAACTGATCAGGAAAATGCTCTCAAACGAAAAAGATACCACCCGTAAAGCGAGCTTTTTGCCATTACCGGCTTTTGGTTATAGTCAGGAAACAGGTTTTGAATTTGGTGTTGGAGCCATTTATTCTTTTTACATAGACCGTAAAGATACACTGAACCGCAGTTCAAATTTTGCCTTAAACACAACATACTCGACTAAAAAAACGGCTAATTTTATGCTTAAAGGCGATATGTGGACAAAAGGAAATAAATATCATTTTATTGGCGATATCCGTTTCAAAAACCAGCCTTTTAATTTTTATGGCATTGGCAACGACGCAAAAAAGACTGATGAAGATAAATTGGACCAAAAGATATTTAAAACACTTTTTGATGCTGAAATGAATACTTTACCTCAAGCCTATACAGGTGTTTCGCTTGGTTTTGAGAACTATCATTTTACAGATAAGGAACCTGGTGGTATATATAGTACAAACCCACAAATTTTAGATAAAGATGGTGGTTCAGTTGCCTGGATTGGTGCATCGCAAAGTTACGATACCCGGAATAGCAATAATTACCCAACAAAAGGCTTTTTTGGAAGGGCAACGTATCAATATGCACCCGATTTTTTTGGTGGCGAAAGTTTTAACGGTTCCCAAATTAAGCTAGATCTACGTGGTTTCTTCAGTTTACTACCTAAAGTGGTTTTAGGGGTTCAGGGCATATTTTATACCATACAAAGCAAAAACACCCCATTTTATTTATTACAACAATTGGGTAACGACCAAATGATGCGGGGTTATTACAGTGGCCGATACCGCGACGAAAACTTAATGGCCGCACAAGCAGAAATACGTTATCGTTTTATGAACCGTTTTGGAATTGTAGCTTTTGCAGGTACGGGTAAAGTATTTGCAAATGGTGAATTTAATGGCGATGGTTTGAAACCAAACTTTGGTGTTGGCGGGCGTTACTTTTTCGATCCGGCCAAAGGTTTGAGTGTTCGTTTGGATTATGGTATAGGAGAAAAACTACCAAATGAAAAACGCCAGGCAGGGTTTTATATTAGCTTAGCGGAGGCGTTTTAGCCACCGATCTACACAGATCAGTTTTTGCCACGGGAACACAGAAAGCACCCGCTTTACTAAAGCCTGCTAATGGTAGCGTAGATGAAGGATTTTTAACTCTAAAACAGCATCAAAATCACCTAATTGTTCCTCCTTCGCTCCTCTTCATTTCCCAACTTCCGATCCTGTTGTTTAATCTTATCATTGCCAAAATTGTAACGGAAAGTGATTCTTAACTGGCGGCTATCGTAATAATTATTGTATTCTTGTTTAATATCATTAATTAAACTACTATACCTATACTGGTTTGTTTTTAATACATCAGTAGCTGAAATAGCAACCTGCATCTTTTTGTGGAATAATAATGCTTTAATCCCCAAATCGACATTATATTGACTCTTATTTCTATTTAATCCATCAACAGAGGCGAATTGATACCAAAAGCTGGCTTCGCCTAAAATGGTTTTTGATTGATTAAAGGCAAACTGGTTTAAGCTGGAAAAGTAAGCACCAAATCCTTTAAGATTGTTTTGAGTTTCAGGAATATTTGAATTGGAAATATCATAATAAACATCAAGCTGATTAATGCTCTCTAACCACTTTACAGGATTAAGATTTACCATATTACTCAATTGATAATGATAACCTGTAATAAAATTTACAGGCTTAGCAGACTGAATATTAGTGGCCACATTAATAAAATTAATATCATTAAAACCATTTGCAGTATAACTAAATGATAGCGAAGTAGTTAACAAACTTTTATAACTATGTGAAATCTCTATATTATCATTGTAAGACGGCTGTAAAAAAGGATTTCCTTCAGCATATGCATACTGATTATTGTACCAGCGGAAAGGATTTAATTTGCGGTAAGCGGGCCTGTTTATCCGCCGGCCATAATTGATTGAAAAAGTATTCTTATCATTCGCCCGGTAAACTAAATAAACTGTAGGAAATAACCTAAAATACTTGTTCCGGTTTTGATCGTCAGCTGATTTACCATCAACCTGGGTATATTCGCCTCTTAATCCGGCTTGAAAATCCCATTGCTTTGAGGTTTTATTATAGTTGATATATAAAGCCTGGGTATTTTCCTGATAGTTAAAAACATTACTTTGTGCAGGATCAACTTCATAAACCGTGTTCCGAAACTGATAAAAAGCAAGATCGCTTTGGTTTTTAATCATACTCAGTTTTGTACCGAATGAAACTTTAAAGGTTTTATAAGGCAGATCGATATCAGCTTTTAAAGTATATAAATCTATATTTTGTTTACTGGTAGAGAGATATTCGGCAAACGAACCCGGGATTATTAATCCACTTTGAAAATAACTGGTATTGTTAAAAAACCTGCTTTTATCGTCAACATAGGTAAACCAATCGCCATTAACTGTTAACTGTTTTCCGGTAGAATCTAAATTTTGTTTTAAGTAAATATTTGCTGAATGATAATGAGACTCGATGATGGCATTGGCATCAGCATTCAATACAGAATCTAAATTTCCTGTTTTGTTGTAAACTTTGGTTTTAATGTTTTCTTCAGAATGAAAATTGGTAAGTCCGCCATTATACGATAAACCCAATACTGTTTTTGGCGAGGCTTGGTAATCAATTCCAACCTGCCCACTGGGTACAGTTCTAAAATTTCTATCCTTATTTACAATGTTCCAGGTTTGGGTGGGATAAAATACATCGCTTTGTTCAAATGGCACCAGCGATCCTTTTCTGAAATTCAGATTAGCGGAAACTGTAATTTTATTTTCGCGGTAACTTAAATTTGCTCCTGTTGATGCGGTAAAATAACTCGCTTTGGTTAAAGCCGTGTTAATTGAGCCTTTAAAACCATTATTAGCCACTTTCTTCATCAAAATATTAATCAAACCATTATTTCCCTGTGCATCATATTTGGCAGGCGGATTGGTAATGATTTCAATTTTGGATATATTGGCTGAAGGGATCGATTTTAAATAATTAGATAACTCATCACCTGATAATACCACCAGTTTATCGTTAATCATAACATTTACCTCTCCTTTACCCACTAAAGAAACCTTATCGTTTAAAACCCTTACGCCGGGCACTTTAGCAAGCAGTTCTAAAGCATCTGTACCAATTGCAGATACACTATGCTCCGCATTAAAAATTGTACGGTCGATCTTTTTTTCAATTAAAACCTTTTTAGCATCTATCTGAACATCTTTAAGGGCGTTTAAACTTGCATTAAGTTGAATATTAATTATTGTATCAGCATTTAAAGTGAGTGCCCTATTTTCTGCTTTATAATTGATTACTGAATAAGCGATTACATATTTTCCGGCTCGTAAATTATTAAAATGATACAATCCGGCACTATCAGTTTGTGTGTAATTAACCTGATTTTTAGCGCTTATAATTTTAACGGTAACATACGGTAAAGTTTTATCCTCTTGATCTGTTATTATACCAGAGAGCTTGATTTGAGCACTTGAGGATAAAAAAGTGAAAACTATAATTATGACAGCTAAGATTTTATAGAACATTAACTTTTCAATCTTTTTTCCCAAATATTTTAATCTTCGAATTTTCAACATTCAAAGTAATAGAATCAGCTGAAATTATGCTCTGCTTATCTTTAGATAATAATTTTACCTTCCTGGCATTAAGCGTATTCAAATTTTTAACGTATATGGCATCAGAAGCTAGAATAGTTAATCCATCGTTTTCTATTTTAACGTTTCCTGTATAATGATAAATCAATTTAGTTTTGCTAAGCTTAACAGAATCAGATGAAAAAGATAATTTCTTGTCCTTAAAAAAATGATTATTAATTGATTCATTTTGTTTTTTATTGGTTGGCGAAATCAGATTTTTGATTTTATCAATGCCTGATTCTTCTACTTTCGTTAAAGAGTCCCTAATCCTTTGCAAATCAGGGTCATCTCCATCCGAAACCTTTAAATTACGATTGCCGCTTTCTGCAACATAAGTTCCATTACTGAGATCGAATACTATTATTTTAGCTGTAGCTGATCCGCCTTCATTAGCCTTCAAAACTGCATTTTTAGCGGTCATTTTATTGTTTGCCCTGTCTAATTCAACATATTTAGCTTCCAGCCTGCAGTTGATAATATCGATAACCGCATTCTCCATATAAGAGATTTTATGCTTCACATCTCCGGTTATTTTAGAAAAAGAGATAATTTTAGGCTCTACAGGCCCTGATATTTTGGCCGGTTCATTTTTTACTGCAACTATTTTTTGTTTCCCATCACCAAAATAAAAGCGATTATAAAGTGCTTCATTTTTAATCGTATACTTTTTAGGTTCAGAATATAATACAATCAATTTATCTGTAGTATAAGTGTTCTTCGATACCAATTTCTCGCCAATAAACTTAGCCAGCACCCGATCGCCAATTTTAAAATCGCTATTTTTTATATTTTGAGTAGCAAGGTTTAAATTGATGGTAAAAAAGCCATCGTTTAAAACAATTTTTTCGATATTACCATTCACACCTTTTGTTATCGATTTAATTGTGGATGAGGCAGAACGTGCTTTATTTGCTTCGTATAAAAAGGCATGGTTTTCTATCTTTCGTTCGTAAAGTAAAACTCCTGTTAAAGTTGTTACCCTTGTTGCAGTATAGATTGGTCCTTTAGCTTCGGCAATAACTTTACCGTTTTTATCCATTTTTTTCATATTAAAGCCCTTAGCGTCGATGTAGACAATAAGCTCGTCGCCAACTTTAATTTTATCTTTAAAAATGGTGGCTTCAATCGGATAAATCTTTCCCTCAGCTAATAAATCAAACGTGTATAAACCGATGGCTTCTTTCTTAGTGTTAAGCACTTTGCCTTTTAGCATTCCCTGGTAGAAATTTTTCGAAGGTTTGCTGTCATCATTTATATGCTGCGCATATATCACTTGCACGGCAAATAGCCAGATTAATCCCATAACAACAGGAACGGCCAATAAGTACCTGAATTTTTTCATGTTTTTAGATTTCGAGTGGAACAACATTTTAATGCGGTCTTTGATCGGGCTTTTCACAAAATTGTGAATCAACGGCATATTACTTTTACTAATCGCGAGTTTTAACAACAGGTTGGCATAAGTCTGATTACCAAAGTTGGCAGAAGTAAATTCATCAGCCTCATATTCATGCACCTGCTCTAAAGCTTTATCATAGAAATAAATAACCGGATTAAACCATAAAACCGATTTACAGATCATCAGCAGTATTTTATCAATAGAATGGTATTGCTTCGCATGCACTTCTTCATGTTTGAGCAAAACCTTTAAATCTAATTCACCTAAGGTACTCCCATCAATAAAAACGTAATTAAAAAAGGAACAATTGGTAAAACCTTTAGCCTTATCAATCAACTTTAAACCGTTATTATTTTTGGTATAAGTGCCTGTATGCCTAAGCAAAATGAACAATCGCCATACACAAATGAGTAGTAAAATCAGCGCGATGCTTCCATAGGCATAAGGCATTAAAGTTAACCAATCAATTTTAGGTGTTACCTCTGGTTGATATTCAACTACTATGGGCTGAATAAGTTGTATAGGAGCAGGATGAATTGGTTTTAATTCTGGCATGCCTTCAAGTTCAGTTTCTAGCCTAGGCATATTGCGTTCAACTTCAAACTGTAAAGCCGGAATAATAAAACTAAGCAACAGGGTAATCAATAAATAAAATCGATTGATCTTAAAGAATGTCAGTTTTCTTAAAACCAGCAGATAAAACCCGAAGAACAATACTGTACAGGCCGTAACTTTAAGCAGATAGGTTAACCATTCCATTGTTATAATTTATTTAGCAACCACGTTTAGAAAAAGCAACAAATCCATCCAAAATCAGGTTACTGATCATTCTGATGTTTTTTTCCTGATTAATATAATCCAATATTTTACGGTCGGAAATGTTTCCAAGCTCAATTAAAATAGCCGGCACTTTCGATTCGCGCAGCAATAACAGATTGGCATTTTTTAACGAATCCCTTACTTCCAATCCATTCAATTGTTTTAGTTTGCTTAATACACCAGCACCTAAATCTTCCGCAATTTTAATATTACCGTTCAACTGAGAAACATACACTTCAATACCAGGAAAAGGTGCGGCTTCATTGGCGGGTGTTGCATTATGGTGGATGGAAATAAATGCTGTAGCCTCCTGTTTGGGCAACCGATCGCTAAGTTTCATGTATTCATCCTTAGTTCTTGTCAAAATTACCTTTATTCCCCTTTTTGCGGCTTCTTCCTGCAAAATCTTTACAGCCCTAAGGTTCAGATCTTTTTCTTTTTGTCCATCTAAAGCAGCAACCGCACCGTCTTTTCCACCATGACCAGCATCAACAATCAATATCGGTTTTATTGCTTTAAAAGCAGAGTTTGCATTTGGATTAACCTTTATATCACTACTCAGGTATTTCAAGGCATAAACATTAGGTATTGTTGGTGCATCAGCCGAAGCCTTGTTTTCAGTGTTTTTAATTCCATCTATAGTTACTTTTTTTTCTACAAAAACTTCTTCGCGGTTTACAAAAGCCATGCAGCAGATGAATACAATAGGAATGATAGCTAAATAGGCCAGCTTTTTAAGTTTTTCATTGGGTTCTTTGTATAACATCATGATTCTATTTTTTAGTGGAAGTTTACTAAAACTGTTGATGACTAATTTTTGCGCTGGCATAGCAAGCTTTAAAAGCAAAGAAGCATAGGCCTTTTTATCGGCAACTTTTGATGTTTCGCGATCGGCCAAAAATTCATGATTATGGTCGATGGCATTCCTCCAGAAATAAACAACAGGGTTAAACCAAAGAACTGCTGCAATGAGATTGATTAATAGTTTATCAGCAGAATGAAACTGATTTACATGTACAGATTCGTGTTTAATAACAAGGTGTTTTTCTATAGCACCGAGTGATTCATCAACAATGATCTGATTAAAAAAGGAACAGTTTTTTATTGTCGAATCTTTATTAACCAATACAACAACCCCTTGTTGGCCCACCGTTTGTTTTTGCAATTGCATCCGGATTCGAAGCATCATAAACAGCATCCGAAAAACAAGAAGGGCTAAAATCAAACTGTAGGTGTAAACCAAAATCCGATCCCAATTTACAGGTTTGCCAATTGTGCTTTCTTGTGCTTCACCATCCTGCTCTATAAATCCATCATTGCTGTACGCTATTTTAGCAGGACTTTGCTGCTCTGTAGCGGCTACTTCGTGCAGGTTTTGAATGGTAACTGCCGGAATACTGAAGCTCAGCACCAGCATAACTAATAAATAAGCACGGTTCAGGTTAAAAAAAGTGAGTTTGGCCAGCAGTAATTGATAAACAGTAAAAAATACCAGCGTACATGCCGAAACCTTTAACAAGTAGATTAAAATCATGGCTTTCCATCTTGATTAATGATTTTTTTAATTTCTTCTATATCCTTTTCACTGAGTTTTTCTTCTTTTACCATGAATGATAAAAGACTAGTGGGAGAATTATCAAAATAGCCTGAAAACAATTTTGAAAAAGTGGTTTTGGCATATTCATCTTTCGTGATGGCCGGAAAATACTCATATGTTTTGCCGTAAGCCTTATAATTTACATAACCTTTTTTCTCCAAAAGCCTTACAATAGACGAAATGGTATTATACGGTGGCTTTGGTTCTTCTTCAAGCTCATCGATAATATCTTTAACAAAGGCTTTTTGCAGCTTCCATAAAACCTGCATAATGCGCTCTTCAGCTTTGGTTAATTCTTCCATAACCAAATCTATAACTTATTTTTCAGTTTTACAACTAAAAAACAAGTTACATGACTGAAACATCAGTTAATATAAATAAAATGCTGATTTATAGATAGATAAAATAATATTAATCATTTTATTTGAAACCACAGACTGTGATTCTTCGCTTTTTCACTAGTTGGGATTTGAAATTTCGACTCTCATCTTTAGTAATTGTTATCCTTATAAAACTATTCAGGATCATCTGCTCCTAACATGGAGCCAAAGGCATATATCCTTTGTACCTAAACCCGATCGAAGTGGTTCAGGTTTTTCACCGGAAAGAATAGAGTGCGGGAGAGAAACCCGCCAAAAGCTTTGGAATGCTCATTTCCAAAAAAATCCATACAAGTGAACCAAGAGAAAAAGTTCTGTAGTTATTCGGAATTTAACACCCCAACCCACATCAAAAATTATTTGCTTAAACCAGCTAACGCATTAATGGTTAAGGCTACAATAACGGTGTTGAAAATAAAGGCGATTAAACTATGAAGCAGGGAAAGCCTCCTGATTTTTCTACTTGAAATTTCGACATCGGAAACCTGAAAAGTCATTCCGAGCACAAAGGAAAAATAGGCAAAATCGATAAAATCGGGTTCATCATCACCCGGAAATTCAAGCCCTGTTCCTTTCTTATCAGCAGTTTTTTTATGCTTACCGCCGTAGTAAAGGTGTGCGTAACGCATGCTAAAAGTTGTATGAACCAAAAACCACGATAAAAACATGCCCGAAATGGCAATAACCAAATCCAATGGCTTTATTTCTTTGTTAATTAACACCAAAATTACAGCTAGCAAACCGGCAAAAGTAGAAACGACTACGATTGCAAAAATTTCGCCCCTGGTTTCATCCTGCATTTTAGCTTTGAGGTGTGTTTCGGCGGCTGAAGTATGAAAAAACATGTACCAATGCAGCGTAATCAGAATCAAACAGAAAAAATCCCAACCAAACATGATATGCGTAAGCATGCTCATTTTGAATAAAAGCGAAATCAAATAAAAACCGATCCCCGAAAAAAGGCTGATCAACAGGATAAATAAGGCTGATCTTTTCTGAATTCCTTCTAATTTCGGTTCAACTGTCATTATTTTTTAGAATTTAAGCTTAAAATGTTCTTTCGCCTGCCCTTTTTTAAAGTAAACCAGGCCAATCCAAAATAAATCTACCGTTATGGTTACATCAGGATGGTTTTTAATCTCGGTCCAGGCTTCTTTCATGCCTTCGCTCCAATAAATATCGTCAAAAATTAACAAGGAATCTTCATTAACTTTAGGCAGACACCATTTAAAATAATTTAAGGTAGCATCTTTACGGTGATTTCCATCAATATAAACAAAGTCTAAACTTGGCTGCTTTGCAATAATATCGGGCAAAATAAGATCAAAATTTCCAACATGGAGCTCGATATTATTTAAATCCAGCTCCTCGAAATTTTTCTTCGCCACTTCTGCCGTTTGCGGACAGCCCTCAATGGTAATAATCTCTGCTTCAGGATCCGTTTTTGCAAGGTATGCTGTAGTTATGCCCAAACAGGTACCCAATTCTATTGCACTTTTAGGCTGCGTATGTTTTGCAAGGCGATAAATCAGCTTGGCCAGCCTCGGACTTTTTAATGCATTTTTTGCAATCTGACTCACCTTCTTTGTACGGTTTTTATTGAGATGAGAACCCGCGCCAAGGTCTGTAACAGTGATTATCGAATCGTCATTAAAAAGTTTTTTTCGCTGCTCTTCTATGTTTTTGTATTCAGATTTGTCGGTAAAATCGTAAATTACCTCATCAGCTAGCTTATACACGAACGGCGAATGCGTTCCATGTCGGCTTTTTGCTGTTAAACGGTGTTTAAGGTAATCTGTAATAAATTGAAATAGCATAATATTGCAAAAGTAATTAAACGCCGCAAACGTATGTATGTTTTATGGAAAATAACGCAGAGATAAGTGCTTTAGTAAAATTGTTGGATGATCCGGATCAGGAAGTGTACCAACATGTAGAAAAAAAACTGCTCGAATATGGCGGTGAGGTGGTTCATTTTTTAGAAAATGCCTGGGAACAATCTTTTGATGGCTTACTTCAGGAGCGTATTGAGAGCATTGTACACCAAATTCAGTTTAAAACTGTTAAGGAAGACTTAAATTTATGGTATTTAAGTGGTGCATTTGATTTATTGCAAGGCGCACTCATTATTAACCGCTATCAATATCCTGATTTAGACGAGCAGAAGGTAATTAACCAAATTGAAGAAATTAAAAGAGATATATGGCTGGGCCTCCAATATGAGATGAGTTCGGTAGAGAAAGTGAAGTTGATTAACCATGTTTTATACCAGCAATATGGTTTCGGCGGCAATACTAAAAACCATCACGACCCGCAAAACTCATATTTAAACCAGGTTTTAGACAGTAAAAAGGGAAATCAGATTTCGCTGGCCATTATTTACTCTACCCTTGCTCAAAAATTAGATCTTCCGGTTTATGGGATTAATTTACCGCAGCATTTTATTTTGGGTTATATTGATGACAGCAAACAGGAAGGTTCTGAGTATGGCGTTCTTTTCTACATCAATGCTTTTAACCGTGGCAATATCTTCGGCAAACATGATGTAGACCAATTTCTCCGTCAGCTTAATTTAGAAGCCTTACCAGAATATTACAGGCCTTGCAGCAATACTGATATTATTCGCCGCGTAATCAGAAACTTGATTTCGGCGTACGAAAACGCAGGAGCTACAGAAAAAGTTGCCGAATTAAACGAACTGCAGGAGATACTTGCAGAAAAATAAACTTTTAAATTGAACCTGTGTACAAACTAAACCCAAACCACCGCCTATCCTTTCGTTTTGCTGCCGTTATTATCTTGTCGTTATTTTTCAGTATTAATTTAACGGCACAACAAGGAGTTAAACCGAATGTTATCGCTTATTATTCAGGCCAAAATTCGGTTATAGATAGTTTTCCGATAGAAAAACTCAGTCACCTAATTTATAGCTTTGGACATTTGAAAGGGGATAGCTTAAATATCAGATCGGCCAAAGATTCTGCATTAATTACCAGTATGGTTGCGTTAAAAAAACGTAATCCTGATTTAAAGGTGATGATTGCTATGGGTGGTTGGAGTGGCTGTAAAGATTGCTCAGAAGTATTTAGCAGGGCAGATGGACGGAAAACCTTTGCCAAAACCACAAAACAAATTCTAGATTTTTTCCATGCTGATGGTATTGACATGGACTGGGAATATCCTGCGGTTATGGGCTTTCCGGGGCATCGCTATACCGTAGATGATAAGCAAAATTTTACTTTACTGATTAAAGAACTTCGCAAAAAACTGGGTAAAAAAGCAGAAATCAGTTTTGCGGCAGGCGGAACCCAAAACTGTATTGATTCTTGCTTTGAATGGGATAAAGTAATGCCTTTAGTAAACAGGGTAAATGTAATGAGTTACGATCTGGTAAGCGGTTATGCCACAACCAGCGGGCACCACTCTCCATTATATGGCACGCCACAACAAAAACTTTCTGGCGATTTCGCAGTAAAAGCATTAATTGGCTTGGGTGTACCGGCCAATAAAATAGCACTAGGCGCGGCATTTTATGCAAGAATTTTCGAAAATACCACCGATGCAAATCAAGGCTTGTACCAGCAAACTAAATTTATAAGCGGAACTTCTTTTAAAAATTTTAAAAAGCAGTTTTCTACCGAAAATGGCTATAAATACTACTGGGATGAACAGGCGCAGGCACCTTATTATTATAATCCACAAACAAAATACATCGCTACTTTTGATGATCCGAAATCAATTTCATTAAAAACCAAATATGTAATTGATCAAAAATTAAACGGCATTATGTTTTGGGAACTTACCGATGATGCTTATACCGATGGCTTACTGGATGTGATTGATAAAACGATAAAAAGCAGCAAATAACCGGAAAGGGCCAATTCAATTTTAATTTGACTTACTATGGTGCTCCAAAAGTTACCACCCAATAATTTTGTGCCGTACCCATACCAGCCTCTCTATTTTTTGCATCCATCATTGCCTTACAATGGCTTACACTATTTTTCCATGCGGTTAATACCTGGTCGGCATTGTTATAACCCTTAGCCAAATTCTCTGATATAAATATACCTGGGTAACCAGCAGCTGCGGCCCTTTCATTCGGACTGGTTCCTTCTGGCGAAAAATGATCAAAATAGTTTTTCTGCGCCATATCCCTTGCATGGGTTTGGGCTGCATCCTGTAAAAACGTGTTTAATTTCAATAGAGGAACCGGGGGCATACTCTCAGTGCCACAATTACATCCGCTCTGCCTAAGCAGGTTAATTCCATCAATAACAGAATTAGCTTTGTTTTCGGGTATTGGCACATCATCTTTTTTGCAGTTTGCCAGCAATAAGCAGGTCATTAGGCCACAAAAAATTAAACATATTTTTACTAAATAATTTTTCATATTAATGATTACCAAACAATGAGGCAGCCTAAAGGCTACCTCCTGAATAAGATAAATTAAAAAGCTCTTTCTCTACCCATATAAATATTTTTACCAGTGTAAAATGTATCACCTGATGGACCCGGAGTACCACTATCTCCCTCCATTTGCATATTAATAATTAACCACATGGGTTTATTTACCGAATTGCTCATTTTATGCTGGGCAACCCATACGTTATCGATATAATAATGGCAATCTACATCTGTTGCACTCACTTTATTGTACCAGCACTTGTAATTGTGGTAAGCACCGGCATTAGATACGGCTGTAAGTTTGTTTTCCCAACTACCATCATAAGTGTTCTGCCAATTTGTATTGCTGCCCTTAAATTCCATAATATCGCTTTCAGGTGGCCACGAATTAACACCGGTTATCCAAAATGCAGGCCATGTTCCTTTAACTGTGGGCACAGCAAAATCACCAGAAATGGTATAGCTGGGAAACTGATCATTAATAATTACCTGCTGCTTGGCATAACAGGTACCAGAACTATACCAAATAGGAACGTTCGTAAATCCATTAGAAGTACTGTTTCCTGGAGATGAGGCTAAACGGGTTGCTTTAATTGTTAGAACGCCTCCGTTTACTGAAATCTGGTTATGGTTAGAGGTACTTCCCACCATCCTAGCTGAACCATTATGATCGGTACCCCAGGGATAATTATAATTCCATTGTGCTTCAAAACTAGTGTAATTGGCAAGAGAGTTCCCGTCTATAAGTGTTTCCCAGGCCTTAACCTTTCCATTATCCAGTTTGGGATCTTCTTTTTCCTTTTTACAAGATAAAAGCACCACAAACAGGCATGCAGCAAGCATGCCCCATTTCATTTTGTCATTTTTCATTTTTTTTGATTTAGGTAAATATTTGGTTAATTGTAAAGCATAATATTGTGATCACAACCATTTATGAAATGATAAAGCAATTAATTCGCAAAAAATAAAAAACCGTATGGAATCAAATTGAAGCAATGGATGTATTGCAGCATTAAGATAGGCTGGTGTTTTTTCATAGATTTGGTTAGATTACAACATAGCACATTAATTATCTACGTGCTAGTAAGCAAAGATAGACGTAGGCTTACCAAAAAATGAGTGGCAAAATCGTAAATTTTGAGTGGTAAAATGGGCTTAATATGCTATTTCTCTACTTAGAATAGAGATTAGAATATTTATTTTGTGAAAATTAACACAAACATATGGGCCTATCTAGAAGATAGGTTGAGGTACAAAAAATTATGAATCAATTGACTGGCAGGCTTTCAAGGTTCAAATTACCTTTTTGACTGCACAAAAAAATAAAGATTTAAAAATCAAAAACATAGAACACCCTCAACATCATACTAAGAGTGCTAAACAATTACGTTAATTAATCCTTTTTACAAAGGCAACCCTTATACGTTGAGTATTTTGTATTAAAATATAATTATAAGGCTAGAACTTCTCCTTTTTCATCCACGCAGCCAGCAAGTTGAACCAATCCACATCTGAAGTTTTATTGATTAAACCAAAGCCATGGCCTCCATTTTCGTAAAGGTAAATATCGGTATCTACTTTGTTTTGCTTTAATGCTTCATTCATTAATACACTATTTGCAAAAGGAACAGTTTTATCATCTTTAGCATGAACAAAAAACGTTGGAGCCGTTTTTTTTGTTACATTTTTGTTTGCCGAGAAATAATGTTTCAAGCTATCAGGAGGATTCGGACCCAATAAATTTTTCATTGTTCCGGTATGTACCGATTCTTCAAAACTGATAACAGGATAAATTAATGCGGCAAAGTTTGGTTTTAAATCTATCTTTTCGGGATCAGCAATTTTAAGATCATTATAATGCGTAACCAGGGTTGAAGCAAAATGACCGCCTGCAGAAAAACCCATTATTCCTATTTTATTGGTTTTGATACCATATTTTTTGGCATCTTTCCTAATCAGGTAAATTGCTTGCTGGGCATCTTGCAAAGGGCCATAGGTTTTATCAACCATAATAAGATCGCTCGGTAAACGGTATTTTAAAACAAAAGCGGTTACACCAATGGCATTAAATCTTTTAGCTACATCAGTTCCTTCATGACTAAAAGCCAACGCTCCATAACCACCACCCGGACAAATAATAACAGCTGTACCATTAGCAATATTTTTCGGAGCTAAAAAAACCGTAAAAGTAGGTACCGATACTTTGGTAACACTCAACGTACCATTGGCACGAACCTCAGTATTTTCTACATAATCGGCAGGTGTAACTTTTGCTCCAGGAATACTGCCTGAATATAAAGGCACAACTTCTTGTGCATTGATACTGTTGATTGCCATAAGCAATAAGATTATAATGATGGATGACTTTGCCATTTTTTTAATTTTAAAATTCCATTAAATAAGCTTTCAAAAAATCATTGATATCGCCATTTAAAACAGCGTCAGGATTTGAAGTTTGATAATTGGTACGGTGATCTTTTACCCTCCTATCATCCAGCACGTAGCTTCTGATTTGTGAGCCCCACTCTATTTTCTTTTTCGACCCCTCTACCAATGCTGTAGCCTCATTGCGCTTACGTTCTTCAATTTCGTACAATTGAGATTTCAATAACCGGATGGCATTTTCTTTATTCTGCAACTGCGATCGCGACTCCTGATTTTTAATAATAATGCCTGATGGCTTGTGGTACAACCGCACAGCCGTTTCTACCTTATTTACATTTTGCCCACCAGCACCGCCTGCTCTGAATGTTTCAAACTCTATATCGGCAGGGTTAATATCAATCTGAATCGTATCATCAACCAGCGGATAAACATAAACAGAGGCAAATGAAGTGTGCCTACGTGCGTTCGAATCAAATGGAGATATACGAACCAAACGGTGTACCCCATTTTCACCCTTAAGATAACCATAAGAAAAATCACCGTCAAATTGAAGCGTTACCGATTTTATTCCTGCAATCTCTCCCTCCTGACTGTCCTGTTCGGTTATTTTATAACCGTTCTTTTCACCCCACATCATATACATGCGCATCAACATGTAGGCCCAATCGCAACTTTCGGTTCCACCAGCTCCGGCAGTAATCTGTAATACTGCAGAAAGTTGATCTTCCTTACTACGAAGCATATTTTTAAGTTCGAGTTCTTCTACAGCAGTTTTGCTGATCTCGAACTGGTCTTGCAATTCTTTTTCAGAAGCATCTCCAGATTGAAAAAACTCAAACATCACTACCGCATCCTCAACCGCATTATTGGTTTGGTTAAAGCCATCAGTCCATTTTTTCTTTGAGCTGATTTCTGCTAGAATTTTTTCTGCTTTCTTTGGATCATCCCAGAAATCGGGTGCCATTGTTAGTTTTTCTTCTTCGCGAATGGCATAAAGTAGCCCATCAACGTCAAAGATACCTCCTCAGCGACGCTACTCTGTCCCTTAAATCCTGAATATTTTCTTTGGTCATAGCAACAAATATAACAAATATGAGCTACTATTAAGGTGAGGCTGAGTAAAACCTTGATATCATCACTTATTAATGTTAAAGAAGATAACATAAATCCTTTAACGATTAAAGACATTAAAATTTATCAGAGCCTTAACCAGCTTCGCTTTTTAATGTTTTAATCGAGTAAGAAGCAGGGAATTAGTTTCCCTGCTGTCTCCTCACACCACCGTACGTACCGTTCGGTATACGGCGGTTTGTTAGAATAA
>NZ_LMKM01000003.1 GCF_001421515.1 Pedobacter sp. Leaf216
CAAACGAAGTTATTCTAACAAACCGCCGTATACCGAACGGTACGTACGGTGGTGTGAGGAGACAGCAGGGAAACTAATTCCCTGCTTCTTACTCGATCACTGTTTTTTCTGACTGGCATATTTTTCATTTGCCTCTGCCTGTTTCCATTTTTCCCAAAATATGGAGGCCGATATAGCTTTATTTTCATCTCCGGTACCACGATCAAGCGCTATGTAGCCGTTATCTTTATCGTACTTTTTACCTCCTTTATAATTTGCATACCGCCGTGCTCGGGTATAACCCATTTGGAGGTATTTGCGGGCCATATCTGCACCCACAAAATCATTTGCTTTAAGGTATTTTATAAAAAGTGCATAAATCTTTTCACTACTTTTTAGCGCAATTTCGGGCGTTTTAAAACGCCAAAACTGCCCGATTTCCGATTTATAGGGCTCACAGATTAAAACGCCCTGTTCGCCTTTGCCAACCCGATACATTTCGGGGTGTTTGCTGTAATCTATATCCGGCTTCCACGCGTATTTTGCAATGTCGAAGTTCAGGTAGCTCGGCTTATCCATGGTTGTTGTTTATGCCATGTTTAAATTTTTATTCACAAACTCCTGTGCACTTCTTAAATCAAAGTTCACCTGCTCTTTGGTTAAATCAGAAATTGAATTGAGCGGATCATCTGTAAATTCGCTCACTAAAGTAATTGCATCTCCTCCTTCAGTTCCATCCCCGGTAATATTAAAAATGCCTTCTACGCCTTCGTTAACAAAGCTGTACTTTACTTCGAAGTTTTGTTTGCCTTCTGTAGGAATCTCGGCAATTTCTCTATACTCACGGGCCTGGATGGTTTCAAGGCCTTGTTTCACTAATTTTATCGCTTCGGTTTTTTGTTCTTCTGTCATAACTCCATTAATTAGTTTTAATATTTAACATTTAAGAAAGGCTAAAGTTTGGTTTTGGGCAGCTTGCTTGGGTAAATTAGCTGTAAGTGCATAGTAGTGAATTGCTCCCACTCCGTGGTCTGTGTCCCCACAGACCACAACATTTGAGTTAGTAAGTTCCTCCGTGGTCTGTGACCCTACACACCACAAGGTTGAAGTACTAAATCGCACCGTGGTCTGTGTCCATATGTAAATCGCACCGTAATCTGTGTCCCTGTGTAAAGCACTCCATGGTCTGTGTCCCCACAGACCACAAAACTTGAGTTAGTAAGTTCCTCCGTGGGAACACAGACCACACACCGACCACAAAATCAAACATCAATATAATAACATTTTAACTGCTTTAGGAGATACAAGTAACAAGCAGTACATGTTGAGCATTAAATAAACACGCTTTTCTTATGGTATTTAAATTTCCCTCAGTTTAAATCGTACCATTTAGGTAAGTCGATCAAATCATCTCTCCAGTTAATATCCCCATTATCATCCAGCTGGCCTGTTGAAAGGAAATCTATTTCGGGTTTGCTTTCGGCAATTTTCTTTTTAAATTCAAAAGCGTCGATCATAAGGTACTGATGGAGACGTTCTTGCTCTGATAAGCTTTGGCAAAGCAGCACCAGAACCCGCTCGCCCCTGATAGACTCTATAATTATGCTCTCCCAAATTTTCATCTCAACTACTGTTTTATATCCCTTATTACCAGCTTAAACATAAATGGCATTATGCTTAAGCTATTGGTTATATCTGAGCAACACTTCCAAAACTAAATGGTTTATTTTTTCTGTCTATCGGTTCCGTTTAGCATAAGGGCAGGCATTTTTATATTCCAGTATAAATACCCGGCACAGTTACGGTTTTTAATAAAAAGGCAAATGCGGCAAAACCGGGCCGAAAAGCAAGGTGTTTAAGCTAGAGATATTGGCTTATGGAAAATAAATATTCAATCAAACCTGGAAAACCGTTTCCTCTGGGTGCTACCTGGACGGGCAAGGGTACTAATTTTTCGCTTTTTGCCGAGAGTGCAGAAAAGGTTGAGCTTTGCTTATATGATAATGATGGAAACGAAACGGGAAGAATAGAGCTTGTAGACCGCGACCACCATGTTTTTCATTGCTTTGTAAATGAGGTTTTGCCCGGCCAGCTTTATGGCTACCGCGTACACGGACCTTACCTCCCTGCTGAAGGAAAACGGTTTAACCCGAATAAGTTGCTGATCGATCCATATGCCAAGGCCATTTGCTGCGGCTTAACCTGGAACAAAGCGGTATTTGGATATGATATTGATGGAGAAGATAAGGACCTTGGTTTTTCTGACCTTGATAGTGCAGCCTATGTACCCCGATCGGTAGTGGTAAACCTGGCTTATGATTGGGAAGATGATACTCCTCCCGACATTTCTTACCATCAAACGGTTATTTATGAGTTGCATGTTAAAGGCTTTAGTGAGCTCAATCCATTAATCCCCGAAGAGTTGCGTGGTACTTTTGCTGGCATTGCACATCCGGAAAGCATAAAGTATTTAAAATCGCTTGGTATTACCGCGGTTGAACTGATGCCGGTACATGAGTTTATATCCGACGGGCATTTGCAAGACCGTGGCCTGAGTAACTACTGGGGATACAATACCATCGGGTTTTTTGCTCCCCACGAAAAATACAGTTCATCAGATGGCCGGGGCGGGCAGGTAAATGAATTTAGGGATATGGTAAAAGAACTGCATAGAAACGGGCTTGAAGTACTATTGGATGTAGTTTATAACCATACTGCCGAAGGAAACGAGCTTGGGCCAACACTTTCTTTTAAAGGGATTGACAATGAGAGTTATTACCGGTTGGAGCAAGACAATAAACGCTATTATACCGATTATACAGGTACTGGGAACACGCTTAATACCAGGATGCCTTCGGTGTTGAGGTTTATTATGGATAGCCTCCGCTACTGGGTAAAGGAAATGCATGTAGATGGTTTCCGGTTCGATTTGGCATCAACACTGGCCAGGGGGCTGCATGAGGTGGATAGGCTGGGAGCTTTTTTTGATATCATCCACCAAGACCCTGTTATTTCGCAGGTAAAACTGATTGCTGAGCCCTGGGATGTTGGTGAAGGAGGATACCAGGTAGGTAAATTTCCGCCAGGCTGGGCCGAATGGAACGGAAAATACCGCGATACCATGCGCAGGTTTTGGAAAGGAGATGAGGGCATGGTTGGTGCGTTTGCCGAGCGCTTTATGGGTAGCCCTGATTTATACATGCAGGAGTACCGAAGGCCAACGGCCAGTATAAATTTTATTACTGCACACGATGGTTTTACACTGAATGACCTGGTGAGTTATAATGAAAAGCATAACGAGGCCAATGGCGAAGATAACCAGGATGGCGAACAGCATAACCATTCGTGGAATTGTGGGGCAGAGGGTGCTACAGCCGATGTGCAGATCAATTACCTTCGGGATAAACAGAAGCGGAATTTTTTGGCTACACTTTTACTCTCTCAGGGCGTACCGATGATTACGGCCGGAGATGAAATGGGCAAAACTCAGAAAGGAAATAACAATGCCTATTGCCAGGACAATGAAATTTCGTGGTTAAACTGGGCTAATATGGATGAGGAGCTGGTAGCCTTTACCCGCAAGTTAATCGCATTAAGGATTCAGCATCCGAGCCTGAGAAGGAGGGAATGGATTGTTGGCGACCGGATAGATTCTGACGGGCTTTTAGATGTAGCCTGGTTTGCCGGTAATGGCAAATTTATGGATGAGCAGAAATGGAATGATGAACACCAGAAGTGCCTGGGCATTTTTCTGCATGGCGAAGGAATTCAGGGAACGGATGAACATGGGAACGAGGTTTCTGATTATCATTTCCTCCTTATTTTTAATGCAGGTTTTGCTACTTCGGAATTTAAGCTTCCTGAAAGCCGGTTTAGCAAGAGTTGGGAGCTGGTGGTTTCGACAGGGGATACCAAAACATTAAAGCCGAGGTACGCAGCTGAAGAAACTGTACCTGTAGAAGAAAATAGCATATTAATATTCAGGGCAGAATAAATCTGCCTTGAATGTTAAATAAGTGAGTAAATCTATTTTGAGCAACTCCTGCTTAAACAAATACAGTGTGTTTAATCCTTGTGCTTTCTTAATTTCTTGTTTTCTTTTAAACGCTCATTTACACCATCATCCACTCCGCGCCCTTCATCCATGGGTTTATAAATAGATCCGGTTGTATCAGCAGCTTTGGGTGGCATTTTTAACTGGTATTTATGCGAAATGTTACCGGTAAGGTGTTCATTAAACCTGGGGAAAACATTAGCCATAAATGATGAAAACTTAGCCTTATAACCTACAGGCACTATCTTTTTCGGGCGTAGCGATTTTCTGATCACTGCATTTACAACTTTATCGGGTTCATCCATCAGGGCCATTTTAGGCTCTACACCGCTATAATTTGCTGCGTGCCTCCACCATGGGGTATCTACAGCCCATGGTTCTATTGTAACCACTTTAATGTTTTTGTAGCCATGCAAGCGCAACTCCTGCCCAATGGCAAGGCTAAAATTTCTTACTCCCGCTTTTGATGCGGAATAACTGGCTTGGTAGGCCAGTGGTGTTTCACTATCTACCGAGCCCATATTAATTAATACCCCATTACCTTGTTTCATAAACTGTTTTACGGCAACTTTACTTCCGTAAATAATGCCCTTTAAATTCACATCTATTATTCTGGCCTGGTCTTCATCAGGTATATCCCAAAACCTGCCTATTGCGCCTACTCCAGCCATGTTAATCCATACATCTATTTTTCCATATTGCTGTAATGCAGCATCGGCAACGCGCTGTACATCTTGGGCTTTGCTGATATCCATCGTTACCACCTGTGCCTTTCCACCTAATGTACGGATAGTTGTGGCAATATCTGCGAGCAATCCTGTACGCCTGGCCGCCAACACTACATTTGCCCCATAGCGGCCAAGCTCTTCTGCAATGCCACGTCCAAAACCACTCGAAGCACCAATGATCACATAGGTTTTGCCTGAAATTTTCTGCTGCCCGGCCCGGCTAACTTTCCAGGTGGAGCAGCCTGTAAGCAACAGGTTGATTATAATTGCTGCAAGAAAGAGATTGGTGTAAAATTTTTGCATAACATTTAATTTATTCTGAAGGTTAATTTGTTGGCATCTTAAATACAAAGTATCAAAGCCTTTTTTACTAAAAACACTTATGCTTTAGCCATCGTTTTGCAGCAACTTATTAACCGTGTTTATTCTTTATTAAATGTTGTAAATCACCGCTCATAATGGTAATAATCTCAAATAAATCAATGTAAGTCAATCTTTTTTGATGTTGTAAGTTTAATATACCGCCAAATTTTAGGCAATTATTTAATGGAAGGGGTATTAGCATGTACCTGATGTTTCTTTTACCTGATTTAATGGGGATAAATACCCCGGCAAGCCTGCGGTTAACCCCTGTTTTGGCAGCATTGCCCTTTAAAACAAAACTTTTTGATTGTGTAAAGGATTTTTATTAAAACAATTTATCAGATATGAAAAAGCAAATATTATTCGTGGCAGCTGCATTAATTTCAGTATTAATGGCCTGCAATTCAGAAAAACGCTCATCAGGCAGCGATTCTAGTGCTAATGATACTTCAATGAGCTCTATGAGTGCTACCGATCCTATGCAGGATAGCACAACTACAAGCACAAGCACTGATACCACAACTACTGATACTACCAAACACGGAAGTGCAGGCACACAGCAGGCACAACAATAGAAGTGATGGGTTGCGCGTTGGGTACAGCTACAGCAACTGGCGTTACCCCCCTTTTACCAAAGCACTGGCGTAAATTTTAAACTTAAATGATAAGAAAATGGTACAGGAAAATCAATCAACCCCGGAAGAAACAGAAATTGGACAAGACGGTGGCACAGAACAGAATGCCGGACAGGACATTGGCAATGATGATACCCAGGAAAGCGGTACGCTTGGGGGACAATCTGGTAACGAACAACTCCAGATGAATCATCAGATGATTTAGAAAATACAGAAGGTACTGATGACACGCTGGAAGATGAGGAATCTGATGCGAGTGAACTCGACATCGATGAAGGCACAGGAAATCCCGGGTTGGGTTAACCAGGCCTGAAGGTTACCAAAACCGGCTGATTTGAGTCGGGCAACATCACGTCAGCAAAGCAAATATTGCCTTGCTGACGTTATTGTGATGTGATGTACCCCGGCTCAAAATTTAATCGTGAGGTATTAAAAGATTCATTTTGTTTTAATTTAAAGTTTATGAGAAAATATATTTTTGCTTTAGTAACGGCTGCATTGATGGCCAGTGCGGGCTGCCACTCTGATCAGACAGAAAAGAACAGCAAATCAACAGGTGCTGATTCTACTGCTCAGGATAGCAGCAGGCTTGATTCTTTTGGAGCTGATGGTAGTGCAAAAAGCATGAAGGGAACAACTGAAGATAGTACAATAATGGGGAGCCCTCCGCATAAGAATTAACCAAGGCTGCAATTGGTTGCAAACCAGGTATGCAGCCCAATAAATAAATAAGATTATGGAAAATAGTAATGGTGATGACTTAAAAGATGCATCAGAAAACGAATCACTCACACCTGTAAGGCCACCTTCAGAAGATATAATAAAAGGGGCAAGACAAGATGATGCCATAAAAGAATTGCGAAACAACCGTTCGGCTGAAGACATAGATGAGGAAGAGCAGCACGGTACTGATCCTGGTGCTTACCCAGGCCCGCGTGATGGGGAGTAATATATAATGCCTTTATTGCAATTGAAGCAATTGTAAAACAAAGTAAATTGATAACTGTGAATAAATTGAACCTGCCCTGGTACTTAATACCAAGGCAGGTTCTTTTTTTATTTTCTTTTGCAAAAATGCTTTATTACCAGTGTACCTACGGTGAGGGCAAGTGCAGCCTTGCCGATCATACCTACAGGGTTATGCCTCAATTCTGATTTCCAGCCCCTCTCTTTAATAATATTAGGAATTGTACCTTTTTTAAAGTCATCAATAATTCCTTCCCAGGCGTTTACACGATCGGCTAAAATTAAGGGTATCCAGTGGCGATACCTATCTTCACTGTGCTTAAAAGCATACCTGCGTATTGCTCCGCTTAGTCCTGATGGCGGTGCGGAGGTTCCGAATACTACGCTGGGCTGAGGCCGCTCAGTAGATTTTAGCAGCTCAACGGTTATAGGCTGTTGCGCTGATTTTTCGTAATTGCTCCGGTTATGGTCGTCTCCGGTGTAGTTTTTAATTGGATAGGTGGGTTCGTTATCTGGATCGATATCCATTCCCCATCCCGGAATATTTTTGTAATCTTGATTTTGATTGTTCATAACATTAAGGTTTAGTTGATGGGATAAGTACAGTTTTAATGCATTCATCTAACTTGGATGAGAAAATCCGGTAAGCTTCCGAAATTTCTTCGAGCGGCACTCTATGGGTAATCAGGCCTTTAGGGTTAAGCCTTCCAGATTGAACATGATCGATTAAGCGTGGCAAAAGCCTTTTAACTGATGCCTGGTTTGCCCTCAGCGTAATCCCTTTGTTAAGGATGTTGCCAATTGGAACATAATTAAATGGTGGGCCATAAACGCCAACTACAGAAACAATTCCTCCTTTTTTAACTGAGTTTATTGCCCATTGCAGCGCAGTTGCTGTTCCGGCTTGCATTAAGGTTACTTTACCGGTAAAGGTTTGTAGCGTATTTCCTTCTGCTTCGCAGCCTACACAATCAATACATACATCGGCTCCATACCAATCAGTAATTTTTTTAAGGAAAACAACAGGATCGGCCATTGATTTAAAGTTGTAAGCTTCGCACTTTGCATAATTTTTTGCAAACTCAAGGCGGTAGTCTACATGGTCGATAATGATTACCCTTGAAGGACCAAAAAACCATGCGCACCTTGCAGCCATGATACCTATTGGGCCTGCGCCGAAAACCACAACTGTATCGCCTTCTTTTATGCCTCCCATTTCTGCTGCCTGGTAACCTGTTGGAACCACATCTGTTAACAATACGGCATCATCAGGGTCCATATCAGGAGGAATTACAGTTGGGCCAACATTTGCATAGGGCACCCTTACATATTCTGCCTGCCCGCCATCAAAGCCACCGGCAGTGTGCGAGTAACCAAAAATACCCCCAACAGCGGTGGCCATGGTATTGGATTCGTGGCAGTTTCCGTAAAGGCCCTGCTTGCAGAAATTACATTTTCCACAGGCAATATTAAAAGGTACCAATACCTGATCGCCAACTTTGACATTGGTTACTAAAGGGCCAACTTCTTCTATTATACCGGTAAATTCGTGCCCAAAAGTAGAGCCTATGCGTGTATCGGGTACCATGCCATGATAAAGATGAAGATCTGAGCCACAGATGCAAGTCCTTGTAACCCGTACAATCGCATCTTCCGGATGAAGGATTTCAGGCATTGGCCGCTCAACGGTACGTACCCGGTAAGGGCCGCGGTAGTTCATTGCTAACATAATTTTAAAATTTAATTTAAGTAAATGATAATTTTCTGTTGGTTACTACACCATTTTAAGGGGTTAATTGAGAAAAAGTATTGTGTTACTTAATTAGAACATTGGTTTTTAGCAACAGGTTTGAAATTATTGAGATTGCTTGCTAAATAAGACAATGATTATTCAAATCTGCTTATTTAAAGGTGAGGGATGTTTCTGCATGGAATAACAAACTTTTCACCCATTGATAAAATCGATACTTTTAAATCACGGATGGTAATTTTACGATCCTCATTAAAGGAGGTAATGTTGGAGCTGTTGCTTACTTCACCATCCAATAAAATAACCACGCCGTTACCAATCACCTCGCAATTAAATGCCTCGGTAACAATTACTGCCGTATTTTCTTCAATACCTATACCAATAGAAGCCGGATTTGTAGCAATTACCTGTGCCATGCGCACAAAACGGCCGCGGTGAACAAAATGTGTATCTACACAAACGTCTTTTAAAAACTCAAACCCAGTGGTAACTTTTACCCCGGCAGCCACCATTTCGTTGTTGCCTGTGCCGTCGAAAATCATTGGTGTCGACATTGCCATTGCGCCCGCGCTTGTTCCGGCCACAATCAATCCGCCATGGATATACCTGTTTTTTATCTGCGCCATAATTTCAGTTCCGCCGTATATCGCGGTGAGTTTAAGCTGATCGCCCCCAGTAAAGAAAATACCATTTGCATGCTCAATGCGTTCGGCCAGGTCTGCATTCAACGGGCGGTTTTCATGGTGGATATGGCCGGTGGCATGCACACCAAGTTCATTAAAACAGGCTGCATATACATTATAGGTGTCATCAACTTCTTCTGATCCCGCTGTGGTAATGATTTCAATAACGGGCGATTTACCACACAGTTCTATAAAAACTGACAGTACTGATTTATCGGTGAGTTCGGTAGGTGATTTATTTTCTGCACCACCGATGAGCATCAGTTTACCATTAGGAAGTGGACAGCTTTGTTTTTTCATTCTTTAATCTTTTTGTTGCTAGGTCATATGCCATGGTCTGTGTGTCCACTAATTACATTTTGAATTAATTAATGGTCTGTGGTGACACAGACCATGGTATTGGGTATGTGCCGTTGTCTGAGTCTCCACTAATCACCATTTTAATTAATGGTCTGTGAGGACACAGACCATGGGATTGAGTATGTGCCGTGGTCTGAGTCTCCACTAATCACCATTTTATTTGATGGTCTGTGAGGACACAGACCATGGTATTGGAAACCATATTTTGAATTAATTTATTTTCTGTGGGGTACAGACTATGGGACTGGGTTTTACTATGGCCATGAAACCGACCACTCATCAAATCCGCCTGATGTTTTTCCTTTGCTAACATTATCGTCCGGTTGTACTTCTCCACTTTCAATCTGTTTATTTTTTTTCTCAAGTGTTTTAATAATCTCTTGCTCAAGTGAAAGATCGCTGTTTACTTCCCCTTGTTTTTTCAGGTTATTATTTTTGCTGTTATCTTTCATGGTATAACTGATTATTTTTAATCACCGATAAACCTGGTTTTGTGTTAAACCAGGTTTTTATCGGTTGGTGTTTGCCATATTATGTGGATGATAAATCCAGGTTTATAATTGCTCCATGTTAAACATGGTTGGATTTTTAAATTGTTTATAACATGCCGATCTGCGCCTTTTATCTGCTGATTTTTGCAGTCTGCATTGTTTTTATTCATCCGGCTCTTTTTCCCAATCGGTAGGGTTACGGCTGGTATCAGTATCGATGCTATCTCCTTTTGGAATTTCGGGATCGGCAGGCCGCTTATCTTCAAAAGATTGTGGCCCGTCTTCCGCTTGCTGATCTTCATTGCCTAAAGGTTCATCTTCGAGCCCATGTTTTGCTTTTTCGTTGTCAGTCATTTTGCCTTTGCTAATGTGGTTCATGTATTTAGTTAAGTTGTAAGGCTATTTTATTTGGGCCTGTAAATTCACGGCTTCTTGCAGGTGGGTTTGTAGTGAAGGCAGTTTGGCAGCGGCAAATGCCCTAAGGTCTGCATCATAAACGCCCATATCGCCTGCTGCATTAGAGAAAAGTGCAATCGCATCTTGATGGGAAGCAACCATAATTTTCATAAACTCGCTATCAAATAATGATGGATCTATGCTGTTCAGTTTATCAAGATTTGCCTGTTCTTTAGGTTGCAAAGCATTTGGTACATTCCATCCTTTTGCTGCTGCTAGCGATTTCATTTCATTTCCTACGGCGGTATGATCTGTTGTCATGTGCTCGCCATAATGTTTTACCGCAGCATTTTGTCCCTTTTGAGTGGCTATTGCGCCTGCCTGTATCTCAAAACTGTTACTGCTCGAAGCCTGGGTTACAAACGACTGGTTGTCCATCGTGTAATTTTCGTCGTCGTCCTTTTTACAGCCTTGTAAGCTCAATATGGTAAGTGCTACCATCATTAATGTTTTTAGTGTTTTCATAATTTTTATCTTTTGTTTCTAATGAAAACCATTTTTTTAATGTGCTGGTTTAGGGGTGAAATACCCGAAAGAAGCTAATAAATCCCTGAATTTGCTTCCGTATTTATTCGTAGAAGTATGTGTTGTGAAATGTGATTGGTTTATAACGATAGCATCGTAAAGCTATCGATGTACGCGTTTAAAACGAACGCAAGCATGATTTACTTTGAAACCTTCCTGCCATGGGCAGCGAACAATCATAGTTACTTTGAAACCTTCCTGCCATGGGCAGCGACCAATCAAAGTTACTATGAAACCTTCCTGCCGTGGGCAGCGACTAATCAAAGTTACTTTGAAACCTTCCTGCCGTGGGCAGCTAAGAATCATTATTAATAACTTGATGTTTTAAGCTAATGCCCGTTTTTTAATAAGCATTGCATCCCCTATCGTTTAAAACGATAATATATTAACGCCATTTAAGCACTTGTTAGAAACGAATGTTAGTGTGGTTTTATTCATTTAATAATCTGGCCACTTGGGTTTGAGGTGCCTTTAGGCAAAACCTTTGTTTTATTTGCATCCGTTGGCAAAACGCATAAATACCCAAACCAAACATGTGTCCAAACGATAGGGGAAGTCTGTACCGACTTTCGTTTCTCCTCATAACTGAGGGCCCGCTTATTAGCATCCTTCATTAGCTATATCATTATTGTTAAAAATTGTTTTTAGGGTTAGCGCAGTATCCCACATGTTATTTGTTTACAGGATTATTGACGTTACTTACCGCATATACCCAGGAGTTTTTTCCACAGTTTTCACATTTTTTGCTTGCAGGCCCTGTATGGTAGTTACCGCAAAATTTACACACCTGCTGTGTGCTTTGCCGATGTATTTTATCAGACATTTCCCTGTCCCATTCCGGAATAGAAGATAGCCCCGGCACAGGCTCCGTTTTTTTAAGTAAGCTAAAAGATCCTCCAGCTTCAAAGTACAAACGCTTAACCATGCCAAGGTGGCTAATTCCTCCTGATCGAAGTTGCGAAAGTACCCTATCCCTGGTAATACGCGTAAGCATCATGGCCTTGTAATTAAGCACACCATCTTTAACCAGCATATTGTATTTATCCTGCTTTAATGATTCGAACTTTATATTCTTTGTGGCAATTTTGGCAATTAAGATTTGGAGTGTGATAATTACCATAGCAATTACCACCGCTGGGAGCAGGCCTCTGTCAGGATTCATTAACGGCACCCCCACAGCTGCTGCAAGTGAGGCTACCGCGGCCATCTCATTACGGCTGAGTTGAGATGACATCCGTTTGCCCATCAGCCGCATTGATACCATGAGGATTAGGTAAATAAAAGCTGTACGGAGAATTACCTCGATAAAAAAATGAAAAGGAACTTCACCAAGGAGGATGCGTTGTATATCAGACAGTTTAATTTCGTATTCTTTCATAATTATTTCGCAATTACAGCCTGGCCCCAATTAACGGCGTGGCAATTTTTACATTCTTTTTCTGTATCTGATTCAGGGGCAGGATTTCCACATTCCTGGCAAATGCTGGATTCTTTAATTACATTAAATTCTTGTGCCGCATTGTCATCAGCAGGGGGGAGCAGGCTTAAGCCAGGTTTTGCCTCATCATATTTAAAAACAGAGAAAATACCACAAGCTTCCAGGTAAAGCCTTTGTACTTCGCCCAGGTTGTATATATTTTGATTTCTTAGTACTGCACGCAATTGCTCGCGGGATATTTTCATGCTATCGAGTTTGGCAGCAAGCATTACCCCATCCTTAACCAATAACGATTCGCTTCCCTGGGTAATGAGCTCAATTTTATGGTTTTTCGAAGCCAGGTAGGTAATGCCTCTTTGAAAGGCAAAAGCACAAAAAAGCACCAGGGTTCCCTGTAGCAGGCCCTTATCGGGTATTTGCATGGGCACAGATACAATTGCACCGAGCGTAAGCATTACGGCCAGCTCGGAAATGGTTAACTGACCGCCCATTCTTTTGCCCATTAGCCTGAGCGTAATCAATAGAAACAAATAAATAATAATTGTTCTGATTAAAACTTCCAGTAAAAATTCTATGGGTGCTGTACCTATAAAAATCCGGTGCCAGTCACCCCAATGTATCTCTTCTTTTTTCATGTTTAATTTAAATCAGGTATGAGTTATACCTTTTAATTGAGCTAGTTAAATGCTCAACATTGCTTGCTGAGGTTCAGTTTTAATGAAGAAGAAAATGCGTACTTACAGCATAAAGGTCACCGTATTTCAACGGATAGCAGTAGCTTTTTATCAAAATAGCTGTATTAAGTTTAGGTGATTATTATAATTACAGTATTTCGCTACAAGCAAACACGTAGTTTCTACCTCAACAAACCATCCTGAGGGTAGGTTATTAATATAGCTGATCAATCAGCAGAAATTAAACAATTAAATAAAAGCTATGGAAGATTTTAATTCGTATTTCAGCAGTGCCTTTTTAGGCAAAAAAATTATGATCACCGGTGGCAGCACAGGCATTGGGAGAGCGGCAGCAATTTTACTTGGCTCGTTGGGTGCTCAGTGCATCATCTGTGGCCGTCATCAGGAGCAAATAGACGATACGCTCCAGGCAATTTCGGCAAGAAACAGGCTAAACAGTTTTGGTATTGCGGTTGATCTCTCAAGCGAGGATGGTGTAGCGCAGCTTTTTAAAGAAGCCGATGAACAGCTTGGCAAACTGGATATATTGATTAACAATGCTGCCCTGGGCTATGGAAGTATACTTGAGGGAGGCTACGAAGACTGGCAATATATCCTCGATACCAATTTATTGGCTTACATGGCCTGTAGCAAAGAGGCAATTGTAAGGTTTAAAGAACAGGGCTCTGGCCAGATTATTAATATCGGCTCCATGAGTGCTGATGTAAGGGAAGAAAGTAGCTCTGTTTATGTTGCCACTAAAGCCGCAATACAGGGGTTTTCAGAGTCGCTGCGTAAAGAAGTGAACCCACTCGGCATAAAAATTTCTCTTATAGAACCTGGTGCAGTTGATACCGATATGCAGGAGGCCAGCCAGGAGGAAAAGCAAGAACAGATAAAAAATCAAGAAATGCTCCGCGCAGAAGATATTGCATGGGCCATTGCTTTCTGTATCGCGCAACCGCCAGCATCTGATGTGGTTAATCTGAAGATCCGTCCAACGATGCAGATTATTTAAACAACCAGGTATGGGAAGCAAAGAAGAAACTCATCTTTTGGTTGGTAGTTATGCTGCGGCAGATCAGGAATCTGTTTTTCGGTACACTTTTAATACCGCTGATGGTAAACTCAACCTGTTACACCGGTTTGGTGGAATAGAAAATCCCTCCTTTATTGTTCCCGATAAACATGGGGAGCTTTTATTTGCCATCAGTGAGAAAAAAGAAGGCGATAACTCAGCTATGGCCACATTCCAGATTATAAATGGTACAAAACCCACCATAAAAAGCGAAGTAACCTATAAAGGCCCGGGGGCCTGCCACATAACGGTTGATTGGGAGAGTAAATTCGCGATTTTGTCTAATTACCTCGGCGGAAGTTTAGCTGTGCTGCCCTTTGATGAGGAAGGAAAACTGCATAATCCTGTACAATTATTAGAATTTAGCGGCTCAGGGCCGGTTCAGGAGCGGCAGGAAAAACCGCATGTACACAGTTCACTTTTAATAGCAGATCAGGGAATGCTTTTGATCGCTGATTTGGGTACCGATCGGATATATGTTTGTCATTATATCCCTTCAGCTGAGCAGCCGCTTAAATTTGCAAATCCTCCTTTTATTTCGCTGCCTGGCGGTTCGGGGCCGAGGTTTATGGCCCTGCACCCAACCGGATTGTGGATTTACGTAATCTGCGAACTCAGTGCAGATATTTTTGTGTTCGAAAAGGGTAAGCTTGATAAATGGATCTACAGGTATACGGTAGCGAATGAGCTGGTGCCGAACGGACGGGAAGCTGCTGATCTAAAAATCGATTATAACGGCAGGTTTCTTTATGCCAGCAACCGTGGCGATGCCGATGAGATTATCGTTTTTTCGATCAATGAAAACACTGGTGCTTTAGCAGAAATTCAAAGAATACCTTCTGGTGCCAAAGGGCCACGCTACCTTGCAATAGATCCTTCGGGAAGCCATCTTTTAGCAGCAAATGAGAAAGGAAATTTAATTACCGCATTTGAAATTTCTCCTCAAAATGGAAAATTAACCTATAGTGGGGTTGCTGCCCAGGTTAACGCACCTACCTGCCTGCAGTTTGTAACCCTATCGGTAAATAGCAATTAGCTAATGAATATTTAATTATAATTTGACAGCATGAGCAATAAAATGAAAGCGGCGTTAAAAAATCCGGATGGAACCTTTGAGGTTCAGGAAGTAGACCGGGTAGAAATACCTGCGCCAGACTGGGTGCTGGCACGGATTAAAGTTTCTGGTATATGTGGAACAGATCTTCGGCATTGGAAAAAACACGAACCCGACCTGGAATGTAAAATTATGGGGCATGAGCTTGCCGCCGAAGTAGTGGAGGTGGGCCCTGCCGTAAAAAATGTAAAACCGGGCGATAGAGTAGTAGTTGAAACCCTTTTGGGTGATGGCGATTGCGATTGGTGCCGCATTCAACAATACAACCTGTGTCCAAATTTATATAAAGTGAGGATGGAAACCATTTCCAGGGCTTTTGCCGAATACCTTATTGGGCCGGCAACTAAGTTTCATCTACTGCCCGATCATGTAAGCGATGAGGAAGCTACCCTTCTTGATACTTTCTCGGTTAGTTTACACGCACAACAGTTAAGCGGTTTGCATATTAACGATAAAGTGGCGGTTATTGGAGGTGGGCCGATAGGACTGGCACAACTTCAGCTTGCAAAAGCATCGGGTGCAGATGTAATTCTTTTCGATATTGTACCCAGTGCACTGCAACTTGCTAAGGAACTTGGTGCGGATGAAGTGGTAAATACAGAAAACGAAGATGGACTAGAGCGACTAAAGGCATTTACAAATGGGAGGGGAGCAGATATTACATTTGAATGTGCCGGAGGGCCTTCAATGCCAACTACCCTACCTCAGGCCGTTTCCTTCACCCGCATAGGGGGTAAGGTAATCGTAGTGGGTGGTTTTGAAGCTGGTAACACCAGCATAGAAATGGATTGGCAGCAGCTGCAAAAATCAGGTATTACCATTATTCCAAGTGCAAGTTATGGCTTTTGGGATATCTATCCGGAAATGGCGGTTTGCCTTGATCTTTTGGCCAAAGGTAAAATTAATGCAAAAAAAATGATTACCCACTCTTTTTCACTGGATCAGATTAATGAAGCTTTCGAAACCGCTCAGAACAAAAAAGAAACCGGGGCAGTATTTGTGGCACTAACGGTATAAAATATTTTGGAGCATGTTAATCGTAACGGAGTCGAAAGATCATTTTACCAAAGAGCTTATGTGGCCTTAAATGTCTTATATGGTAAATTAAACAAGGGGTCTTCAACTAAATTACCATTGACAGGGCTTCAGTAAAGGGGTCGTAATTGCGAGGTACGAAGCAATCCTAAAGTACAGGCTAATAGCTATCGTTGTAAGATTGCTTCGTCGGCTGAAAAAGCCTTCTCGCAATGACGATACCGTTAGGATATTCATTTCTTTAAAATCATATCACTCCAATTGATTTTTATAAAATAACAAGCCATAATTGCACATCACTTGTCAACTTGGTTTTAAATTTTACTATTCATAGCATTAGGATCCCCGCATACGCGAGGATGACGAAGCGCTAAAAAATTATTCCGTGTTAATCTGTGTTTCCTTGGCAAAAACTGCTCTCAGTGTAAATCCGTGGTGAAAATCTTTCGACTACGCTACCATGTAATAAAACATTCTTCGTGCATCAACATTGCTAAACCTACCAGGTAATGCTCACTTTTTGATTCCCTGAGATGTTATATTCAATTAAATCAGGGTTGTTTTTAACAGCATTGTATTTTTCTTTTCTCTCTAAAGATTTTACCTCTAAATTTTTAGGTCTATCTCCCCCCTTGAATAAAATAATCATCCTGCAATTTAGCCTTTCGTCTCCACCAGTGGTTAAAGCGGCTGCATTTGCTTTACATTTAAAGTTGGCTATTGGATAATCACAGAAAATAATAAAAGATTCATTTTTAACTTTAAAATACTGATTTGGGATTACGCCAAATGCTATCCCTGCCCCATATACTTCCTGTCCTACCTCTCCAGATTGCTCCCAGCCATCGTGCAGGTCTTCAAGAGCAATCCATAGTTTGCGGTCAATTTCACCTGTTTTACTTTCTTTAGCCACCGCTTCTTCTTTCAGCATGGTAGGATAATAATGCGCTACACGGCCCATCATGTGCCTGATGAACTCTGCAATTAACAACCTTACCGATGGAAGGATTTCTATTCCTTCTGCTTCTTTCAGGTAATCATGCAGGGCAGAATATACCTCCTGCTCTTCATAAGCCGCGGTATAAGGAGCATCTCTCAATGGGAAAACCCCAAAAAATGTTGGAAAATGTTTTGCGTTCCCATAATCACATTCCCAAAGTTGTACATTATCAAAAATTGCTGCTAAACATACGTAACTCAGCTCAAGGAAAGTTTTATCTTGGGTTTCTTTATATTACCTGAGCATGGCTCCGGCAGAAAATGCAGTGTTATTGGCCTGATAAAACACTTCGAAGCTCAGTCCTTTTAATTTAGCTGCTGATTTTTTTGCTTCCTCAAAAAACTTTTTATCTCCGGTTATTTTCCACATTCTCAGCATTAAATCAGCAAATGTACCCGGAACGTCTTTTTCACCTCCCGCTCCTTCAGCAGTTTCTGCTTTTATAATATCAAGAGTATCCATCTGATAAAATACCGGCCACTGGTAATTAAATTTATGGGCCACCTTAACTGCATAATCAATGGAATCGAGCAGCATTTTTTTTGCATTTTCATCTCCACGGGTGCTTAAGCGAGCCAAGTTCATTAATGGATGGTGCAAATACCAGGCGTCCATAACCCGCGGCTTTTTCTGTTCTTCAGAATGATCGAGGTTTTTTTCGGCCGATGGGAGCCACCTCACAATTGTTCCCATATCTTTTTGGTAAAATGCCTCAAGCCCGGTCCTTAATTCAGTTACCAGTTGGTGCTTGCTTTCCCCTTTCCAATCTAGGTAATCGAGCATCGGGAGCAATACCGCAAGTTGAACCATTACCTCGGGCGGCGTTTTATAATCAGCAACATAAGCGTTAAGGTAGCTATGGCCTCCGGCAAATGTCCAACAGCCTTTGTGGTAAGTCAAATCTTCAAGGCCTTTTTCCACAGTGTCAAGCCAGTCGTGGTAAAAGCGCTCAGGCCTTGGAATTTTGATGTAGGTTTCGGCTAACTGATCAAGATATAATATTGCAATTTCGGCGGGCGAAGCAGGGAGTTGATCGGATAGGCTTACAAAACCGTCACTAAAGCAGTAGCTTTTACCTTTTTCCAAAGGCGCAGTTGTTGCAGGTAAAGCGAAGCCAATTTCTGGCCATTCTCCCCCTACAGCACCACCTGCACTGCATTTTGCCGTTTCGCAGTAACCGTTAATAGCGGTTAGGTTTTGAAAATAAAATACAGAGCCAGAAGTGCCATCGTTAAAAAAAAGTATTCCGGATCGGGTTCCTCTCTGCTGGGTATGAATTGTTCCCTGTTGTTTGATCTTACCTTTATCATCGAAATTGATAATATCTCTTGGCCAGTATGGAATAAATAGGGGTGCCTTTGGTGTTGCCATAACAGTATAGTGGAAAAATTCATTTCCAGCTTCATGCTGAATGGTTACCTGGAAAACGATTGTTGAGCAGGCAAGGCTCACCGTAGTTTCACCTTCATCATGGTGAATTTTCTTAATTTCTAATTTTCTGGAGGGTGAGAAAGCCGTGCGGAAAGCTATCCGGTTTCCATCTGGCCTTTCTTTTACCAGCCAAAGTGTATCGCTTGATAAATAAGCATTAAGCTGAAGCGATTTAGAAATTTCGGCAACTGGGGCTAACGATTTAAGCTCTGTTTGGGCATTTGCTGCCCAGATGGAAATTGGTTTCATACAGGTATATAATAAAAACTAATTTTTATAATTGAAAAACAACCGGCTCTTCTTATTGCTGGCTCATGTTTTTGGCGGTATCAAATATCTTTAATCAGGGAGTTGCTGTTTGTGGTTAATCCGGCCACTATCGAAAAGGCACCCATAACTACATGCGGCCAAAAAATTTGCTGATAAAAGCCAAAAAGCCAAGGTGAAATTGCTAAGGTAAATCCTAAAACAACATCCATATCAAGATGAAATGCCATTGGCAGCTTTTTCCACATGCCAAGTTCATAGTTGGTGAAAAGAGATTGGAGAATCACAATGAGTGCCGCAATAAAAAAACACATTGCGGCTGGCATAACGTTAATGAAACCTAAAATAAAAGGGGCAGAAATTATCACTGCCGCCCATAGGTAATCAATTATTCCATGCGTTTTTCTTGATATTCTTTTCATGCTTTATTGTATTTTATTTTCAGGGCTTTTACCCCAGGGGCTGATCTGCTGCTAACATTTATCCCTCAAGAAAACCATGTTTATTGGCTGCGGGTTTTATAAAGCCTTACAAAACGTATTTATCACATTTAGTTAAGTACTTCACTTTAAGTATTGTGAAGTATTAAGGTTAAAAAGAAACATTTTGGATCGATTTATACAAAACGGCCATGACTCGGTATTGCTACTGTACTAAAATTTTCGACAAGATTTTTAAGGCCTAACCTAAGTTCTGCGCCTTTCATATACTGGCCGTGACCTGAAACAACAATAGCAGGACGGAGATCCCTCAATTTTTTAACGGTATCCCAGGCAGCCTGCCAATCGGTGGTTAAATACCTGGGTGGTCCCTGTACTTCACGTTTCTGAATTAAAACCTTATAAAACGAATCCTGCTTAACGGTAACAAATGCATCAGCAGCGATTAAAATTTTATCTGCCTCGCGGAAAAAAACAACCTGACCAGGTGAATGGCCCGGTGCATGAAGCCAACGCCAGTTTGGTGCATCAGGTAAACTTCCATCTTCGGGGTAAGGAGATACATGGCCGGAAATATCAATTGGTTCGTGAGGGTAAATGGATGATAGTTTGGCAAGCAGCCCTCCCTCAACGGAACTATCGGGTTCAGGATATTCTTGTTTGCCTGTAATAAATGGCATTTCTAAAGGATGAGCATAAACGGGTACTTTCCATTTTTCGAGGATTTTAACAATGCCGCCAACATGATCAAAATGGCCATGGGTTAAAAAAATCGCTTTTGGTGGTTTATCTTTGCCATAGCGTTCTTCGGCAGCAGCTATAATCTCCTCTCCACACTTTGGCATGCCACAGTCTATTAAAATCCAATCTCCACCAGAATGGCCAAGCATTACAACATTAACGATCTGGTTGGTGAAATAATACACATCATCAGCTACAGTTTCTCCGTTTCCACTGGAAAACGATGTCATCGGAATGATTCTATTGTCTTTACTCTGTTCCATTCGATATTTATTTTAAGGTTTATCCAATACACCTGTTATTTAAGAAAAACTCGCAACCTCCTCTGCCATTGCCAACTGCCTGTTAAGCTCATTTACGGAGGCCTTTTTGCCTCTGATCAGATAAACTATATTTATCCGTCCTTCTTCTTTTGATACTTCCAACCGCTCAATCTGTGCGCCTGTGTTATTTAACCGTTTTTCGAGCAGCAGCACATTGGAAAACTAGTTGTTAATGAAAGTAATCGTTACCATTCTTTCCTTTTGCAGATCTGCGATGATTTTCTCTACATAACTTACCATAACCAAAACGCAAAGTGTACAAACGGTTAGCACAAATGCAAGCGCATGGTAGCCAACACCAGCTGTCATGCCGATTGCGGCCGATGTCCAGATTACAGCAGCCGTGGTTAGTCCTCTTACCGATATACGGTCTTTAAAAATTACCCCTGCGCCTATAAAACCGATGCCAGTAATAATATTGGCCGAAATACGGTCGTCGGTGCCGCTTCCATGCCAGGATACAATTGTAAAAATCGTTGATCCGAGGCTGATCAGTATAATCGTTCGGAAACCGGCAGATTTGTTTCTATATTCTCTTTCAAAACCGATAATGCCACCACATATTACCGAAACCAACATGGCAATTATATCGCGTATTTCTATAGTTAGGTCAATCATGTTTTATTCTTATCTATAAAACATGTGTGCTGATGATTCGGTTTTTGAAATATTCAATGCTCAGTTGAAAGCCTCCACAAAATGTAAAACCTAATTTAATTTAACCTACCGGGGATTATCAGGGTGTGATTTTTCACATTTGATGGTGGCAAGTACTTGTTAACCGGGGCGATGTACGTGTTTTTCATTTGGCTCCAGGGAGCAGCCAACAATACCCGATTTGCTTTTGTTTTTACCATAAAATAAAGCGATATGAATAAGATACCATTGAAGAAAAGTAGCATAATTTTGATTGCCCTATTGGGGGTTTATGGTTGCAATGTGGCAGATAAACGTTCATCATTAGAAAAAGATAGTTTAAGTAACGATACGCCCACGGTTAACAGGGTAGGAGAAGTAGAAACCTTTGAAACGACTATGGAGGAGGAGGCCGCAGATTACCTTAAAGCTGCAGGTAAAAACTTCACGCTTCAGGATAGTTTGCTTACCGTTGCACTGTCTTCAAAAGGCAATCAGAAGATTAAAACCTATGCTAAGGGCGCAAGAGAACGCATCCGGTTTCAAAAAAAGACACTCGAAAAATTTTGCAATGAAAATAAGGTTTTGCTCGATCAGAAATTGAATGCAGAGCAGATCGATTCGCTTCATCTGTTGTCAAAACTTCCTGAAGCTTCCTTTAATAAGTTATGGGTTAACCGGATGTCTGTTTTGCTCAAAAACAATGTAGATACCTATGAAAACGCCAGGCATGCGCGGCAGCAAAGGGTTAAAGATTTCGTAAACCAAAATCTTCCTGCGGTAAACAAGGAAGTTGAGATTTTAAACAATTTTGCACAGAAAGGCAGTTAAGCATTCACCAGGAACTTGCATTGCTTTTTGCTGTTGAAATTTACCATCATTAAAATTAATAACATGAAAAACAAAAGAAAAAGAATTGAAAACAGCAATGCAACACAACTGGCTACCCGGGTGGCCAGTTCGAGTTCGTTTGAATTGGCTGCACCCAAGGGTAAAAAAAGAAATGGCAAGTACCTGCCCGAAATAAAGGAAATGCCACCTATTCGGTTTAACCGGCACAATTAGTTTTGTATTAAATCAATTGGCTGTGCTTTTTTGCGTCAGCTAATAAAATATCCAGCTTAATGTTAGCTACGTGCTTCGATGATTTTTTTTATTTCGATGGCATTAAATGCAGCGTAAGCAGCCTCATCATTATCAAAGTATAGGTAAACATCTTTATTTTCTCTGGTCCATGAAATGATCGTTTCACTCCAATCCGTTAAACTTTTTTCGCTATAACTCCCCTGGTATTTTCCTTTGGGGCCATGCAGTCTGATGTAAACAAAATCTGCTGTAGTAATTATTGGAGATTGATGTCCTTCCAGTTCATAAATGCAAAAAGCACAATTGTACTTGTTTAACAGGGCAAAAACCTCATCATGATACCAGCTGTGATTTCTGAATTCGAAAGTATAAGGGTAGTGATTTGGAAGCATTTTTAAAAACTGTTCCAATCTTTGCAAATTTAAATTCCATTTGGGCGGCAATTGAAATAGGATGGGGCCAAGTTTATTTTTCAAGGCCCCACAGGCCTCTAAGAAATCGTGAATTTCATTTTCATTGACATTGAGTTTTTTTAAATGGGTAAAATACCTGTTGGCCTTAACCGCATAAACAAAGTTATCGGGGCTTAACAAGTTCCATTGCTTAAAATTATCGGCACTCGGCTGCCTGTAAAATGAATTGTTTAACTCTACAGTAGAAAAATATTCAGTAAAATAATTAAACTGGTCTTTCTTTTTTAAATCGTGAGGATAAAAAGTACCTTCCCAATGGCGGTATTTCCAACCAGATGTGCCAATAAAAGTGTTGCCCAATCTCGTCATTTTTAATGTACTATATTTAACAGATCCTTTATTGTATTCAGCTATTTAGATGCGAGAACAGCTGTTTTTAAACTTTCGAAAGCATCTTCTATCGTGATGGTGAGTTTATGATCTTTGTTTTCTATTTTTTGAATAATATCCAATACAATAGACTGCACACATTTTCCATAAACCTCTCCCTTGGTTTGCGGGATTTCGAAAGTGCCAGAGCGCATTTCATCTACCTGGTAAGTTATTCCGCTGCACACTACGGCTTGTTCTGGTTGTACATCTTCACTGCCCCAACCTTCAGGCCGCGAAACATCTCGTAAAGTATTTAATCCACCTGCTTCGGTAACCTTCCAACCTGGCAAATTTTCCAGCTGTTCTTTATTCTCGCTGTTTACCAATGCTTTTACAGTGCCTTTCATCGGCATCCATCCTTCAATTTCTATTCGGGCAAGATCGTAAGCGAGGTGTATGGTTGTTTGTTCAAATAAACCGGGGCCGGAGAAAGCATGGTAATAATTCGCAATTAAACCTTCATTGTACAATACCATTGCCGCCACACGGTCGCGCTGGTTTTCATTTCTACTGTCAGAACAACCGTAAACCTCAGTATAATGTTGGTTGCCCAAGGCATTTACGATATCGAAAAAGTGTACCCCATGTTCGATTAAAATACCGCCAGACATTTCTTTATTCCAGAACCAGTGCTCAGCTGGTAAAGCCTCATCTTGCGCATAGTTGTTTACCACAACATGCCTTAATTTGCCAAATGTGCCTGCCTGCCCTAATTTAATTAAATTCTGAATAATTGGATTATAGCGGATCATATGATCTACTGTGATAACCATACCGGTTTGCTTTTGCGTTTCGATAATTTCGAGCCCGCCTTCTTCACTTATAGCTACAGGTTTTTCTAAGAGCACATGTTTGCCTGCTTTCATCGCTTCGCAAGCCATTTCGGTATGTAAGCCCGGTGGGGTAACAATGCTTACAATATCTACATTTTCATCATGTATCAATTCTCTCCAGTCGCGATAAACCACATAATTTTCATCTGATGGAAAATTTTTGTGCGGATCTGCAATTGCAACTACTTCTACATTAGGGAGTTTTTCCCACCAGTAATGAAGGAATTTACCAAAGCCTCCATATCCAATTATGCCTATTTTATATTTCCTCATCTATTATAGATTTTAGCGGCGGTCGATATGCCGCCGTTGAATGTCGAATACTAAAAAAACAATTTTTTTAAATAGAAGGTTTTAAAAATCAGAATGCTTTTCTCAAGGCCCAATCTATCTATTCAAAATTGGCTGATGAGAATAAATTCATAATTTTGATTTGGTTTTTACTTAATTTATTCAACTTGTTATTTTATTTAATCTACTTCAGCAAAGCTCGGGCGTTAATGACGGATGATGGCCTTACCAGTTTACTCAACGTATCGAGGGTGTATAACCAGGCAAATGGCATTACAGGGATGCTATTATATATGGAGGGCCGGTATTTTTCGGAATATGAAGGCCGTTTTATGCAGGTGTTAGAAGGTAGTGAAAGCGATGTTAAAATACTTTTTGAAATGATAAAAACCGATCATAGGCATCAGGATATACTTTTATTGAGAGAGTCATTTCAAAAAGAACGTAATTTCCCGGATTGGACCATGGGCTTTAAAACCATAAATCCTGAAGAACATGAAAAATTATCTGGCTTTTTTCAACTTAAGGACGATTTTCTCTCCAAAGAAGATACTCAGGAAGGTAACGATGCGCTGGACTTTTTAAAGTCTTTTTACGAAGTAAGCAGTAAATTGTAGGGGGAAGAAAAGAAGCTTTTGAAACTCATATAAAGATTACGCAAAAAATTCCATGCTGAAATAAAGCCTGATAATTTGCTGCAGTTTTAATAGAATATAATCAAAAGCTAAGTTTTACTTTAAGTTCGGAATGGTAAACTTAAAAGTACTTCCTTTATCCAGTTCACTCTCCACCCAAATTTTTCCGCCATGGCCGGTAACTATCTGCTTGCAAAGAAAAAGACCTATCCCAAAGCCTGAAATTAAATTATTTGAGCTTGCACGGTAAAAACGGTTAAAAAGCTTGGGTATTTCTTCTTTGAAAATTCCAACGCCCTCATCTACAACCTCAATTATTAACCCATCATCGGTAATTTTGGTGAGGATTTTAATTTCGGTACCCAATGCTGAATATTTTACCGCATTACTGATCAGGTTCATTATAACCTGGTAAATTTTGAGGTAATCTGCATTTATTTTATAATTTTCGTCCTGGCAAAAGGTAAAGTTATGATTGGGGTGAAGTATGGCTACTTCCTCTCTAATTTCTTCAAAAAGTTTCTCCAGCTGAAAATGGTTTTTTTCAATAATGAGCTTTCCCGATTCGAGCCTTGAAAGACTTAAGAAGCCGGTAATAAGCGTAGTCATTTTTCTGATTTGCTTAATCGACTGATCTACAGCCTTTGATATGGCCTGATCGCTGAATTTTAAAACCTGTGTAGATAGCAACTGCTGATACGCCAGAAGCGAGGTAAGGGGTGTTTTAAGTTCGTGACTAACCATACCGATGAAATCATTTTTGCGCTGATCCTGCTCTCTTATCTCTGAAATATCGCGGGTTGTACCAGCCACAGCTTCAACCACTCCCTCATCATTAAAAATTGGTGTAAATATATAGTCATAGGTTCTTCTGCCCATTACAGCATGCGGAAAGCTAACTTCCCCACGAACTGGTTTCCCGGTGGTTTTTACTGTATCAATCTCCCTTTCGTGCATTTCAGCGTGCCAGGCCTCATATCCATTTTCAATCAGTCCTTTTCCTATGGCCTCATTCCACGATTTTCCCCACATTTCCAGCAAAGCTTCATTTGCATAAGTAAATCGGTAATCTAAATCGAATACATACATCAAATCTGGCGTGTTCCTTGTAATGGCTTCATAAACCCTTTTCTGTTTGTCTGAAAATTCGTAGGCTGCCTTTAAATCATCTCTGTTCTGCCGCGAATAAGTTGTATCGGTAGTAGATCCAAACCATTCAATAAGTTCGCCTTTATCATTCAATACGGGCACCGCACGTGCTAAAACCCATCCAATGGAACCATCAGCGCGTATAATTCTATATTCAAGTTCATATTTGCTTTGGCTTTCGAGCGTCTTGTTAATTGCATTGGCAACAAACATTCTGTCATCTTCAAAAACATATTTTTCTATCCATTCAGAAACCAGGTAGTTCCATCCCTCATTTTTGGCTTCCTGATGGTGATTAAATTCCGCTATAATTTTCCAGTCGGGAGTAGCGCGAAACAGTACATTCGCTGTCGCATTAATCAGCGCGCTAAAGCGCAGTTCATTAAGGGAAGAATTTGTATTGTTAGTAATAATTTGTTCCATCCTGGGGATATTTTAAATATTCAATAACTATCAGCGGGCAATATTGTTCTGAATTTTAAACTTTTTCTTTAAACAAAATATGGATTTTAATGGATTAGGCCTATAGATCGTGTTTATTTCCTTTGGTATTCCGTGTTTTTTCCATTATAACATTTCACATCCAACAGCTACTTTATCTGTATTATATCAGCACAAAGCATATGCTTGAATTACCTCAATTGAATTGCCGAAAAGCTAATTTTATTTAGAAATAGTCATGAAAATGCTCTTGAAAGCAAAAAAAAGAGTGCGTTAACCTAAAACATGCACTTGAAGGTAAATGCGAGCTGGAAAAATCTTTTCTATAAGCCAGCCTAACCAAAGCCCGAACCATCCAAAAAAAATATAATCGCTAAACCTTTAAAATATTTTTAATGTTTTATAAGAAAAAAACTATGAAAAACATTACAAACCATTCACGTCGGAAGTTTCTAACAACCTCCGTCGGCGCGGCAGTATTTGCTGGAGCCAGTGCTACTTTTGCTGGAACATTTTTTAAGCCATTTACCTTATCAGCACAGGGGTCAACAGCGGCAATTCAATCGAAAATTGCCTTATTGGGCAATGCATCACTTCAAACTAGTTTATTGGCTGCAACAAAGGCAGTAAATCCGGAGGTGAAAATGTTTGCCAAATTCGAAACTGCTGAACAGGAAACAATTGGTAAAATTTTAAAAGATATGGGTACGGTTGTTCCTCCTCCCGGTGCAGAACAAAAAGCACTGCTGGCTAAGCTTCAGGCTGCAAGCGGTAAGGCCTTCGATCAGGCATTTATGCTAGGGCAGGTAGATACACATCAAAAACTTCACCAGGCAGTATCAGAATTGCTGAAACAAAGTACTGATGTACATGTTAAACATGTAGCCAGCCTTGCTTTGGCTACAATTACAGAACACACGGAAAGAGGCCAGATCCTATTGAAAAAACTGGGTTAACCTTAAAAGATTCATCCGGTTTTTATACGGTGATATTTTCTTTGCCTTAAAGCAACTTGGCAGCCAATACCAGGTTGCTTTTTTTTGGACAGGCTAATTCTGAATTAAAAATGCTGGTGTTTTTGGCGTAATAACAAAATTTATACATGGAAAACGATATACTAAAGAGAAATATAGGGGTAAATTTTAATGGCGGCGAAACGGCCGAAATTCAGCTTTGGGCACCTTCCGCTTCTCAGGTTGGGATTGTTTTATCTGCTGATAATCGTGTGTTGGCAATGCAACAAACCGGCCGTGGGTATTGGCATCTCGAAACCGATCAGCTAAAGCCGGGCGATGGATATTTGTTTCAGCTTTTGCAAAAAAATGAAAATGATCAGCAAGAAACTTTAAAGTTGGCTGATCCGGCTTCACTTTACCAGGCAAATGGAGTTGGAGGAAATTCAACAGCGTTTGATTTAAAGGCGTTTAAATGGACAGATGCTGCTTGGAAAGGAATCAGCTTAAAAGATTTTATCATTTACGAGCTGCATACCGGAACTTTTACACCTCAGGGCGATCTGAAATCGATCGAAACCAAGCTTGATCATTTAATCGAACTGGGCATAACCGCTATCGAAATTATGCCGCTTGCCCAGTTCCCAGGTAACCGAAACTGGGGTTATGATGGGGTATATCCTTTTGCTGTACAGCATTCTTATGGTGGGCCGCTTGCCCTGCAGCAATTGGTAAATACATGCCATGAAAAAGGATTGGCCGTAATACTGGATGTTGTTTACAACCATATCGGGCCTGAAGGCAATCATCTTGGTCAGTTTGGCCCTTATTTTACTGATAAATATGCTACCCCATGGGGAAAGGCAATTAATTTTGATGATGCCGGTTGCGATGGCGTACGCAATTATTTTATCGAAAATGCATTGATGTGGTTCCGTGATTTTCATATCGATGCACTCCGCCTTGATGCGGTACATGCCCTGCGCGACTTTGGACCTGAACATATTTTAAAAGAGATAAAAAACAAGGTTTTAGACCTTTCAAGAGCAACAGGGAGAGATCACAGGCTTATTGTTGAGCTTGATTTGAACGATAACCGTTTTATCAACCCTACCCACCAGTGCGGTTACGGAATGGATGCCCAATGGATTGATGAATTTCACCACGCACTTCGTGTATCTGCAGGGCAGGAAAAAAATGGCTATTATGCAGATTTTGACGGAGTGGGCAGCCTGGCTAAATCCTACAATGATGCCTATGTTTATGATGGTCAGTATTCTGCCCATAGAGATAAAAAGTTCGGAGCACCTGCAACAGGGAACGCTGGTGCGCAATTCGTTGTGTTTTCGCAAAATCACGATCAGGTGGGCAACCGAATGCTCGGGGAGCGGTCGGCCACGCTGGTGAGCTTCGAAATGCTTAAATTAATGGCAGGTGCAGTATTCTGCAGTCCGTTTATACCGCTTTTATTTATGGGAGAAGAATGGGCCGAAACAAACCCTTTTTTATTTTTTACAAGCCATGAGGGCCCAGAACTTGCAGAAGCGGTAAGGAAAGGACGTAAGGCAGAGTTTGCATATTTCCACAATGGTGATGAAACGCCTGATCCCCAGTCAGAAGAAACTTTTTTACAATCAAAAGCCGATTGGGCGAAAATTGAAAAACTGCAGCATAACACCATGCTTAACTATTACAAAAAACTCATCACCCTTCGTAAAACACATCCTGCACTTTCAGTTCTTGATCGGGGTGCTACCCATGCACAGGCTTTTCAGGAGCAAAATTGCATATTGCTAACCAGAGGAGAAGATGAAAATAAAATACTTTGTATCCTTAATTTTTCCCAGCAAAAGCAAGATTTAACTATTGGAGGAAGTTTAGATAATTGGTCACTCATCCTCGATTCTTCTGCTGTTGAATGGGGTGGCCCAGGTACAACTTCGTCAGAAAACATCACAGAAGGTAAATTTATTTCACCACCCGAATCTATTGTTATAATTACACAAAAACATGTTTAAACCAAAATCAACATATCGCATCCAGTTCCATAAAGATTTTAACCTGGCTGCCTTCGATAAAATTATTCCTTACCTGGTTGCTTTGGGGGTAGATACAGTATACGCATCGCCAATTTTTGAAGCCGTTCCCGGGAGTACACATGGTTATGATGTGGTAAACCCCTTGCGTTTAAATCCCGAAATAGGAACAGAAGCACAATTGTTAGCAATAGCGGCAAAGCTCAAAACCGCAGGCATTAGCTGGCTGCAAGATATTGTACCCAACCACATGGCATTTCATCCATCCAACAAATGGCTTATGGATGTACTCGAAAATGGGTCTGAATCTGAATATGCCCCTTACTTTGATATTGATTTTACACTTGACGATGGTAAAGTAATGGTGCCTTTTTTGGGTACAAGTCTTGATCAGTCTATTGAAGATGGTGCAGTAAGTATTTCAAAACAAAATGAGAAATATTTTATAAATACCAGCGGCATGGAATGGCCGCTTAATGCAGCAAGTACAGCCAAACTGGAAAAGGCAAATCTGAAAGAGTTGAATGCAGACAAACAGGAGATTTTACAGATTGCGGAACAGCAACATTATCGGCTTTGCGCATGGAATGAAACAGACAGCAAGATCAATTATAGGAGGTTTTTTACCGTTAACGGATTAATTTGCTTAAACATTCAAAACATAAGCGTTTTTAAAGCTTACCACCAATACATTTTTTCTTTGGTTGATAAAGGTATATTTCAAGGACTTAGAATTGACCATATTGATGGACTTTATGATCCACAAAAGTACATTGATAACCTCAGAGAAGCAGCAGGAAACGATCTGTATATTGTGGTAGAGAAAATTTTAGAAGAGGGTGAGGAACTGCCTCAAAATTGGGAGGTACAGGGAACCACGGGCTACGATTTTCTTGCCCAGGTAAACAATCTGTTTACAAACAAAGCGGCTGTAAAACCTTTTGAAAAAACTTATCGCGAGATAACAGGTAAAAAACTCGACCCAAATGCGCTGATCCGCGAAAAGAAAAAAGATATTCTTTACGGGCACATGCAGGGAGAACTCAACAATTTGCTTGCCTTATTCCTATCGTTAAACCTGGTCGAAATTAAGGAAACTGAAAAAGATGAGCTTCGCAACACCATCGGGGAATTTATGATTGGCATGCCGGTTTACAGGTATTATAATTATGTTTTTCCTTTAACCGGAGAAAGCAGGGAAAACCTGGTGCAGATTTTTGAACCAATATTAAAAGATAAAACCTTAGAGAAATCAGCAAAGTTGCTTTATAATGCACTTTTAGAGGAGCCACTGAAGGGAAATGATGATTATAATGTAAAAATAGCTGCGTTTTACCAGCGGTTGATGCAATTTACAGGGCCTTTAATGGCTAAAGGTGTAGAAGATACTGCAATGTTTACCTACAACCGTTTTATTGGCCATAGTGAGGTTGGCGATGCTCCTGATTCATTTGGAATAACAACAGGGCAATTTCACCAATACATGCTCGATCGTTTTAACAATTGGCCTTTGGCCATGAACGGAAGTTCGACCCACGATACCAAAAAAGGGGAGGATGTACGGGCGAGATTAAACGTGTTAACCGATCTTTACGATGAATGGGACGCCCTCGTTGCAGAATTACAGGTTTCGGTAGAAACGCTCAGTAAAGATTTACCAGATTTTAAATCCTTGCACCCGAACGATATTTACATGGTGATCCAAACGCTGGTTGGTGCACTTCCTTTCCCAAATACGGATGCTGATGATATAGAAAACCGCCTTGAGCAATTTATTCAGAAAGCACTCCGCGAAGCGAAAAAGCGTTCAGACTGGGCCGAGCCTGACCTTGCATATGAAGAGCAACTGAGCCGTTTTGCGCTCGCTTTAGCTGATGAAAAATATCCTTTTAGAGAAAAAATAATCGGTTTTCTTCAACAAATTGGTGATTTTGCTGTGGTTAACAGTTTGGCGCAGTTGGTGCTTAAATTTACCTGCCCCGGAGTTCCCGATGTGTACCAGGGGAGCGAGCTGTGGGATTTAAGTCTGGTAGATCCAGATAACCGCCGGCCAGTAGATTACGATCTTCGTACAGGATACCTGGATGATTTATCAAATGCCACATCAAAAGTACTTTGGGAAGAGCGCTTTTTAGGTAAAATTAAGCTTTGGCTTACTAAAAATTTATTAGCACTTAGAAAAGCTGAAAACGGACTATTTGAAGAAGGTACATATATTCCACTGAAAACCATAGGTAGCTATGCAGCAAATGTATTCGCCTTTGCCAGGAAATTTGAGGATAGCTATATCATAATTGCCGTACCGCTTGGTGTAGCCCAATTATGCAGAGAACAGAAGGTAGACGTTAGAAATATTGACTGGCAGGATACACAAATATTACTACCGGATGGTGCGCCGTTGGCCTGGTCGGATCTGTTGAATAAAAAAGAAGGGCATAAAGATTTTCTTAAAAAAGGAATTGATGTAGGCACACTTTTTAAGGCCTTTCCTGTAGCAGTGATTAAACTTATTCCAAAGCAAAATAAGCGTACTGCAGGGATATTATTACCTGTAAACTCTCTTCCAAGTGCGTTTGGTATAGGCGATTTTGGCCCGGAGGCTTTTAAATTTATCGATTTTTTACACCAAAGCGGGCATCAGTACTGGCAGGTACTCCCGCTTAACCCGGTAATGCCCGATAAAGGCCATTCTCCATATTCTTCGCCTTCTGCAATGGCCGGAAATGTACTTTTGATCAGTCCTGAAGAATTATACAACGATGGGCTTATAAATGAATCAGATTTAGAAAATGCCTTACAAGCGAACGCCGACCGGATAAATTATCAGGAAACACAAAAAAAGAAAAGTGCTTTATTAAAAAAAGCATTCGAAAATTTTACCCGCTCTACCCATGATGACCTTTTGAAAGCTTTTGATGCTTTTTGTTCAACTGAAAAGGATTGGCTAGATGATTATGCTTTGTTTGTTGTATTGGGCACACACTTTAAAGAGCAAAATTGGTACAAATGGCCTGTGGAGTTTAAGTTTAAGGATAATGCTAAGCTATTGGCATTTACAGGAGAATCAGCTGAAGCACTTCGGCAGATAAAATGGGAGCAGTTTATCTTTTTTAGGCAATGGCATAAACTTAAAGCCTATGCCAATAAAAAATCGGTAAAGCTTATCGGCGATCTGCCATTTTATCCTGATTACGGATCGGTAGAAGTATGGTCTGAACCAGAAAATTTTAACCTTGATGCAGATAAAAAAATGATCACCATTGCAGGTGTTCCTCCCGATTATTTCAACGCCAGCGGGCAGTTATGGGGCATGCCAACGTTCAATTTTGCCAGCATGGAGAAAAATGATTACAGTTGGTGGGTAAACCGCATAAAAAAGAACCTGGAAAGATTCGACATCATTCGATTAGACCATTTCAGGGCATTTTCTGCTTATTGGGAAGTAAATGCTGCCGATGAATCGGCTATTAACGGGGTATGGAAACCCGGACCGGGCGAAAAATTGTTTTTAATCCTTAAAAAGAGCTTAAAAGAGCTGCCACTTATTGCTGAAGACCTTGGCGAAATAACCGATGATGTGAATAAACTCAGAGATATTTTCGGACTTCCGGGGATGAAAGTATTGCAGTTTGCCTTCGGGGCCGACTTGCCTTCTTCTCCAAATATTCCGCATAATTTTAGCAATACAAATTCATTTGTTTACACCGGTACCCACGATAACAATACGGTAAGGGGTTGGTACGATGCTGAAACTGACAATGATACCAGATTAAGGATTTCTGAATATTTTGGTTTTCAGGTAGATGATTCAAATATCGAAACTGCCATGTTAAATCTCGCCTATTCAGCTGCTGTAGATACCGTAATTGTTCCATTGCAGGATGTGCTGGGCTTAGGTGGAAACAGCAGGATTAACCTTCCCGGAACGGCAGAGGGAAATTGGGAGTGGAAACTGGAGCAACAATTGCCTTGGGAAGAAATAGCACAGAATCTTTTAAAAATGGCAGAAAGGACAGGCAGAGCTTAATGGTAAAGTATTCAAATTTTTTAAACCTTTTTTTAACGAGCAATGTTTTTATAATGAACATTAAACTATAAAAATATGGCAAATAAAAAAAATGATGTACAGATGCCAAATGCGCATCTGCATGAATTATTCGTAGATGAATTAAAGGATATACTTGGTGCGGAAAAGCAATTGCTTAAAGGCCTTAAAAAACTAACGGATGCTGCAGGAAGTGAAAAGTTAAAAGATGCTTTCCAAACCCATTACAGTCAAACCGAAGGACAGATTGACCGATTGAAACAGGTTTTTGAATCATTAGGCATTAACGCACGAGCTAAAAAATGCAAAGCAATGCAGGGGCTGCTTGAAGAGGCAGACGAAATTATCGAAAGCTTTAGCGATGAGCCTCAAGTGCTTGATGCTGCATTAATTACAGCCGCTCAAAAGGTTGAACATTATGAAATTGCGAGTTATGGTACCTTGGTAACCTTTGCAAAGCTGATGGAGCATTCGGAAGCCGAAGAATTACTTGCTGCCACACTTGCTGAAGAAAAAGATACCGATAGTTTGTTAACCGAAATAGCGCTGAGTGAAGCAAACACAGGCGTTTCAGCTTAAAAACACATTTAAAAAGGCTGTATCATAATTGTAATTTGTCATCTTAAGCTAGTTGAATCACTTATATAATAACCATTATGGTGTTTCTTTAGGCTTATATGACATAATCTTTAGGGGATTAATTATGATACAGTCTTTTTTTATTCCCTTCAGGTTTAGATGCTCCCATTTTCGCTCAAACCTCATCGCCCTTAAACCAAATGAAAACAATATTTTCCTATCATGCTTCTCATGAACAGTTTGCCCCAAGTGAACTTTTAAAGTATGCCGTTGCCGCAGAATCAGCTGGTTTTGGTGGTATTTCCAGTTCAGATCATTTTCATCCGTGGAGCAGCAGGCAGGGGCAAAGTGGCTTCAGTTTTGCATGGCTTGGGGCTGCAATGGCACTTACCTCCCTTCCTTATAGTATAGTATGCTGTCCTGGGCAGCGTTATCATCCGGCCATTGTTGCACAGGCAATTGCCACTTTAAATGAAATGTTTCCTGGCAGGTTTATGGCAGCCCTCGGAAGCGGTGAGGCCCTTAATGAATCTATAACAGGAGAAAAATGGCCAGAAAAAACTGTACGTAACCAACGCCTGCGTGAGTGTTATGATATTGTAACCAGGTTGCTGGAGGGCGAAACAGTTAACCATAACGGGCTAGTAGTAACCGAAAATGCTAAGCTTTATACCTTGCCGGGCAAAAAACCACAGCTTATTTGCGCTGCGGTGAGTAAAGAAACCGCGTATTGGGCCGGTGCCTGGGCAGATGGTTTAATTACCACCCATCGCCCGCCTAATGAATTGCAGGAATTGATAAATGTATTTAGAAGCGGCGGTGGCCAAGAAAAACCAGTTTATCTGAAAGTGCAGCTATCTTATGCAGAAAATGAACAGAAAGCAATTGAGGGAGCCCATGAGCAATGGCGAACAAATATATTTTCTGCAGGCTTGCTCGGTGATTTGCCAACAACAGCGCATTTTGATGAAGCGGCAAAAATGGTATCCCCTGAGGAGATGCACAAACATGTACTGATATCGGATAAGATTTCGCAGCACATTGATTGGTTAACGGATTTTGTTAAAATAGGGTTCAACGGAATTACCCTTCATAACGTAAACCGCGAACAATCGAAATTTATAAGTGATTTTGGAACGCATATTCTTCCGGCTTTAAATGATATTGTAGCGTAATAATGCTGCTTATTATCCCATTGATTTGAGTTGATCGTAAATTCTTTTTCAAAATTACCTCCCTGCTTAAACAATACCTCAATTATCCCGGTTTTAAGGATATCCATTGCAGGTAAAATTGGAAAGAAAAATATTTAATGATTGTAAATTATAAAGCAAACGGCTGGCAGATAATTGCGCAGCGTTCTCATGGCCTTTTGGCTGCACAGATCTGTGCCCGGTGGAAACTCTCTGACCAGCTGGTGCGTTGGGTGGATATTCTGATTGCAACCGCAGAACATGATGATGTATTTAATGAGTTGGAATGCGGCCCGCTGGTAAATGCGAACGGTGGTCCGGTTGATTTTAAAATGAATAATTTTGACGAAAACCTCTCTACCCAACTCATTAACCGTGCAGAAATGAAAGGCAGTTTTATTGCCCTGTTGGTTTCCAGGCATATTGCATTTACACATGGAAATGAACCAAAGGCGAAAAAATTTCTTTTATATCTGCAAAAAAAGGAAAAATACTGGCTTAAATCTGCAAAAGTTAGCGAAGCAGAAGTAAACCGTGCTTATGAATTATTGGAGTTTTGTGATGCACTTTCTTTAATTATCTGTCAGGAAATTATTCCACCAGAAGGCCGAAAAGTAGAAATTGGCCAAGGTCCGACTGGCACAACATATGAGCTTTTTATGGAGAATGATTGCCTGGTAATTTCTCCGTGGCCTTTCGAAACAGGCGAATTTAACGTCGATTACGAGTGCAGGCATCTTGATAAACTTACTTTTTCTAATGATAAAGCCTTTAGAGCAGCTTTTGAAAAAGCGGAGGTAGTTCAAATTGGCTTAAAATTTAAAAACCTCCAGGATTCAGCTAAAGCCTAAACTTTCTCATTTAACTCTTGTTTATACATAAATGTTAAAAATGAAAAACAGTATTTTAATTCTCGCTCTGCTAAGTATTTTCAGTATTGAAGCTTTCGGACAGCAAAAACCCTTTTATCATCTATTTAAGCCAGTTCCTAAAGATAGTTTGCGCGAAATGGAAACCGACAGGCCAGATGTAACCGAAAGTCCGCAAACTGTTGATGCTGGGCATTTTCAGTTCGAAACCGATCTTATGCGCTTTCAGCGGGAAAATAAAGATGAAGGCAGGAGTGATGAATATCTTTTTAACCAGGCCAATATTAAGCTAGGGCTCACCCATTCCACAGCTATCCAACTTACATTTGAGAGTTATGTAGTAAAAAAAGATTTTGATTCTGAAGGAAGTGTTGAGCGGAGCAGTGGCTTTGGCGATATCACTTTCAGGTTAAAACAAAATGTTTTGGGCAATGATAAAGGAAAATTTGCCATTGCTCTGCTTCCATACCTTAAGTTTCCAACTTCACATGTAGATCAGGAGAGCCATTACGAAGGTGGTATTATTATTCCGATGAGTATTAAATTAGGAAACGACTGGAAATTGGGCTTTCAGGTTGAAGCAGACCGTTTACAGGATGAGAAAGGAAATGGCCATCACAATGAGCTATTACAAACGCTTACTGTTTCGCACCCACTTACCAAAAAGCTTGATGGCATTATTGAAACTTATTATACCTACGAATTTAAAGATGAGCACTTAAAAAACTTTCTTAATGCTGCATTGCAATATGAGTTATCAAAAGATTTCCTTATCGATGGTGGATTTAATTATGGCATTCAGCAAGATGCCAGGAAAAGCTACTTTGTAGGACTCTCTTTCAGGTTATAAACTCGGAAAATTGATCATCAACCAAATAAAAATCAATTAATAAAGGTGATAAGTGGTTTTTGCCAAGGAAACACAAATTACCACGGAATAATTTTTTAGTGCTTCGTCTTCCTCGCGTATGCGGGCATACTAATGACAAGATGTTCCAGAAATGAATATCCTCAGTTTATCGTCAATTGCGAGAAGGCTTTTTCAGCCGACGAAGCAATCTTACTACGATCGCTACTAGCGTGTGCTTTAGGATTGCTTCGTACTTCACAATTATGACCACAGATTTACACAAATCAACACAGATCAGTTTTTGCCACGGAAACACAGATTACCACGGAATAATTTTTAGTGCTTCGTCCTCCTCGCGTATGTGGGGATACTAATGACAAGATTTTTCAGGAATGAATTTCCTCAGTTTATCGTCATTGCGAGAAGGCTTTTTCAGCCGACGAAGCAATCTTACTACGATCGCTATTAGCGTGTGCTTTAGGATTGCTTCGTACTTCACAATTATGACCACAGATTTACATAAATCAACACAGATCTGTTTTTGCCACGGAAACACAGATTAACACGGAATAATTTTTAGTGCTTCGTACTCCTAGAGTATGAGGGGATACTAATGAAAAGATTTTCCAGAAATGAATATCCTCAGGTTATCGTCATTGCGAGAAGGCTTTTTCAGCCGACGAAGCAATCTTAAAACGATCGCTAAATCTAATGGGATAGATCTCTCCATTCCACTGCGTTCCAGTCGAGATGACGACGCTTTTTATTAGAATTTATCAATGGTAGCTTGCTTAAGCATCTAAGAAGGTATTTCTACAATCTCAGCACTACATAGTCTCAATAAGAATTATTTTACGATACAACCTCTTTTAATACGCTTTAAATGAAGCTATTTTGCTTCATCCACAATTTTATTTCCCGAAACTTCAACTTTTTTTAACGGTTCACGGGGAGGGCCTGTGAGCACGCAACCATCAGTGTCAAACCTTCCGCCATGGCAAGGGCAATCCCAACTTTTTTCGCTCGCATTCCAGTTCACTATACACCCGGCGTGGGTACATACCGGATCAAGCGCGGTAATTTTTCCTTCTTCACTTTTGTAAATGGCCAGTTTTTCGCCATCAAACGATGCAATTTTTCCTTCGCCATTTGCCAGGTTATTTAATGAATCCAATACCTGGTTACCAAAACGGTCGGCCACAAAATGATAGGCAACATCGGCGTTTTCCTTAACAAATTCACTAAAACCGGAAATAGGTTTCAGCCTTGATGGTGAAAGCAGTTTTGTGAGTTCATTTTCTTTGCCCAAAATCAGATCGGTAATCAGTGCTCCCGAAAGGCTCCCGAAAATCATTCCGTTACCATTAAAACCCGTAGCAAGGTATGTTCTATCATCTCCGCCAGGCATTTGGCCAATATATGGTAGTCCGTCCACAGGAACATAATATTGTGATGACCAACGGAAGTTTATTTCGGCTATTTTAAAATATTGGCGGGCATAGTTTTCAAGATCTTCAAAAGCCTTTTCCGGATCATCATGACCGGTTTTGTGATCGGCACCACCTATAATCAAATATTTCTGACCATCTATTTCATGACTCCTGAAATAATGATATGGTTCTTTCATATCGTATGAAATACATTCTGGGTAAGCATCATCACTTAATGTTACCGCCAGCACGTAGCTACGGTAAGGTGCATTGCGAAGCGAAAGAATATTGATTCCTGGCGGAATATGGGTTGCCCAAACCAGGTTTTTTGCCTTAATTTCTCCCCCTTTAAAAGCTGCAGTGTGGATACCTTCTTTAAATGTTGTTTCTTTAATCTTAATTCCTTCCAATATTTCTCCGCCGAGCTGTTTAAAACCTTTCGCCAGTCCGTAAATGTATTTTAACGGGTGAAACTGTGCCTGCTCCTTAAAGCAGATAGAATATTGAAATTCGATTGGAACACCGTTTTTTTCAGATTCGGTTACGGCTACACCAGCCTCTTGAGATGAGCTGAGAATTTGTTGAAGTTGTTCCGTTTCCTCATCATTTTGAGAAAACAGGTAACCATCCTTGTATTCAAAATCGGCATCAATATGAAGTTCATCAATATTATTTTTGATGGATGCAATCATTTTTTTACCAGCTGCTGCAATCAGCTTAGACGCATCTTTTCCAAAATCGCTGTCAATTTCCGGGTAGGTGGCATCAAAAAATGTATTCAAGTGGGCAGTTGTTCCTCCGGTTGTACCATATCCTAAATTATGGGCATCAACAAGCAGGCATTTTTTTCCCTCGCGCTGGAGGTTATAGGCTGTAGTTAGCCCTGTAATGCCTCCGCCAATAATCAGTGCATCATAAATGTTGGTGCTATTTTCTTGCTGGTAATTTTCGATCTTTTCGTTTGCTTGCCAAAGGCTGATATTTTTCCCATCCCGTCCATTTTTTTTATTGTTTTTCATATGGCTTTAAATATGTAGGTGTGCATTATTTATTGCTATTATATCATATCAATCAGCTGCCTGCTGATCGATTTTTTACTTATCCAACAGTTTTAGTGCTTCCTCATTTCCCTGCATGCTTGCCAAATCAGCAGCAGTTTGCCCTCTAACGTCTCTTATATCGGCATCAGCTCCGTTTGCAAGTAATAATTCGAGCACGTCGTTCCTACCAAACATAGCTGCAAACATTAGGGCAGTGCCCCCGTTTCCATGCTGAAGGTTAAGCTCAGCCCCTTGCGAAATCAGGTAGGCTACAATAGGAAGATAACCTTTAAAACTTGCGCCCATTAAAGCAGTATTTCCTCCGGCATCGCCACTATTAATGTCGGCTCCATTTTCCAGTAACAATTTGGCCGTTTCAAGCTGATTATTGTAACAGGCAATAATAAGTGGTGTAAAACCTTTTTCATCACGAAAGTTTAGGTTTACTCCGCGCTTAATAAGCTCTCTTATAACCTCTGTTTCTCCTTTTCTGGAAGCAGGTATAATCAGCTGTTCGATATTTTCCATTTGGTTTAAAATTATTTATGAATGAGTTTAATTAGGTAATATACCAATAAGTTGCAAGTTTAGTTGTTAACCTAACAGTTATTAAATTGCTAATTTTATAGTTAAATAAGTAATATTAGAACTGTGAACCGAAGCGTTTGGTTTGATTTTTTTTCGGCTGGCAAAATAGAATACCTGTTTTAACAGTTATTCCTAACACTTTTCCGTTTATTTTCCGGTTTCCATATCCGGGGCATCTACCGGTTTAGATTCCGGAGATCCTTTCTGTCTGAGGAATATTGTTAGAATAACGATTGAAGCCACCGATAAAAATTCGCTTTGCCAATTCTGGAAAGTTTCAAACCAGAAATTCGGTTCACCCAGGTATTCAATCATGCTTATCGTTGATTTTTCTTTAAGTTGCAGTGTGATGTTGTTATCCTGCCAGCTGCCATAAAAGTGGAGTGCCCAACTGATTAAAAATAAAATCCCAAACACAATGGAAAGCGAATGTGAATAAATTTTGAGTATCCACCCACCTTTTCTTACTGCCCACGGAGCCTCAGGTGAAGCTTTTGGTTCGCGGTCTACCTCTTCAGGTTCGTCTAGTTTTTTAGATTCTGCCGAGCCAATCTGTCTGAGCGAAATTGTAAGGGCTACATATAAAGCCATTTGCAAAAACTCACTTTCAAAATTTTCGAAGGTGGCCGAAATAAAGTGCCCGCTGCACAGGTAGGTGCTAAGTGATATGGATGCAGCATTCTCGTAATTTAATTCATTATTATGTTCTTTCCAGCCCGTAAATGCCTGTGCAGCAAGTGTGATGGTAAAAATGGTGATGAAAAATACAGAGAGTCCGTTTCTATAAAGCCAGGTTTTTTTAGGGAACCTTTTATCGTTGGTCATTTTATGTTGATTTATATGGTGTTAAGGTAGTTATGCAGCAACTGAGCAATTCTTTCTACTGTACCTGCAACAATTTCTGTTTGGTTTCCGTGAAAGTTCATCCGTTCGGAAAAAATATGTTTGCCATTGCTGTGGGCATAAACAAACATGGTTCCTACTGGTTTTTCGGTGGTTTCGCTTCCGCCCGGGCAGGTAAGTCCTGTAACGCCGATGTGAATATCTGCCGGGATAAGCCCTTTAAGCCCTTCGGCAATGGCCTTTGTTACCTCCATAGATTCTGGGGTAAATTTTTCGATAAGGGCATGGTCTACATTTAATAAAGCTTCTTTCAAACTGGCATCGTAACAGGCTATTCCTCCTTTAAGGAAATTGCCTGCATTGTCTATTAATGAAAAATTGGCAGTTAAATGGCCTGCCGTTGCGCTTTCTGCAAAGGCCAGAGAAAGCTTTTTAGTAATGAGCATTTTGCCCACCTGTATAAGTGTTTCGCTGATCATATTTTATTGATGTTTCCCCTGTTAGGTTCATTAATTAAACATTCTTTTTTCTGTAGTGGTTTTTACGAAGTGTTAAAGCTTATGGTTGTAGGGCCTTATTGGTAATTAAGCAGGCATAACCGAAGAAATTCTGTGGGAAAAACGTAAAAATTTATAAAACCTTTTGTTTTTGTGAAGGTTCTTTTTAAAAGCCATCTGCAATTAATAACAGATTAATCATCACAACTATGGAAAACAATCAACAGGAAACCACTTCCCAGACCAGTTTACCTAAAGAAACCGAGCTACCGGAAAACGCGGATTACCGTGGCATTGCCGGAAAAGCAAGTTTAAAAAGTGAGCCGATGGCATCAGAAAACAATGCATTGTCCGGAGAAGCAGATTACAACAACAACGAAACGGATGAAAATCCCTTGATCCGGGGCATTTAAAATTTTACCTAACAAAACATACATGAAAAAACAAGACAGCGGTAGCTCACCTAAGCTGAGTACCAAAACGGTAAACGGGGAATCTTCCCCACTCAAAGAACTTTTTATTGATGGTATCCGCGACCTTTACTGGGCCGAAAACCACCTTGTTAAATCACTTCCAAAAATGATTTCTGCTGCAACTTCTTCAGCACTCATTTCTGCTATAGAATCTCACCTGAGCGAAACAAAAGGACATGTAGCCCGGATAGAGCAAATATTTACGCTACTTGGAGAAAAAGCTGTAGCTAAAAAGTGTGATGCTATGGAGGGATTAACCAAAGAAGGAGAGGGTGTAATTGAAGAAACCCAGCCCGGAAGTGCCACAAGGGATGCAGGTATTATATTGGCATCGCAAAAGGTAGAACACTATGAAATTGCTGCTTACAACGGCCTTTATCAGTTAGCCACAACGCTGGGGCTTCAGGAAGTAGCAGATGTGCTTGAACAAACCCTTTCTGAAGAGAAACTTGCCGACAGTAAACTCTCTGATATTGCCGGAAATGAAGTTAATTATAAAGCAGCAGACGAATTATAACATAAATAATGGCAAAAAAAACAACGCCAGCTAGCGGTAAGCCCGCTCAGGCAGTTAACGACAAAACCAATAAGTTGGAAGAATTTGTTGCAGATGGTACTGCACAAAAAATGACGACCAACCATGGTGTTAAAATAAATGACGATCAAAACTCGCTTAAGGCCGGAGATCGTGGAGCAACATTGTTAGAAGATTTTATCCTTCGCGAAAAAATCACCCACTTCGATCATGAACGGATTCCTGAACGCATTGTGCATGCCCGGGGATCGGCAGCCCATGGCGTATTCAAAGTATATGAGGATATGTCATCTTTAACCAAGGCAGCATTTCTTTGCGATCCAGGTGCAGAAACACCTGTATTTGTAAGGTTTTCTACCGTAGCAGGTTCACGTGGATCAACAGATCTAGCGCGTGATGTTAGGGGATTTGCAGTAAAATTTTACACCCAGGAAGGTAATTTTGACCTTGTAGGCAACAATATGCCTGTGTTTTTTATCCAGGATGCGATGAAATTTCCTGATTTGGTACATGCGGTAAAACCCGAGCCGGATAATGAAATTCCGCAGGCAGCATCTGCACATGATACTTTCTGGGATTTTATTTCGCTGATGCCAGAATCATCACACATGATTATGTGGTTGATGAGTGATAGGGCAATTCCGCGCAGTTACCGAATGATGGAAGGATTTGGCGTACATACCTTTAGGTTTGTTAATGCCGATGGGGTAGCCAGTTTTGTTAAATTTCACTGGAAACCATCGCTTGGTGTGCATTCTGTAGCTTGGGATGAGGCGCAGAATATTTCTGGAAAAGATCCCGATTTTCACCGTCGCGATTTATGGGATGCTATTGAAGCTGGTGCTTTTCCAGAATGGGAACTTGGTGTACAGATTGTACCAGAAGAGGATGAATTTAAATATGATTTTGACCTTTTGGACCCCACCAAAATTATCCCCGAAGAACTTGTACCTGTGCAGCGCATCGGGAAAATGACACTGAACCGAAATCCTGACAACTTTTTTGCAGAAACCGAACAAGTGGCATTTCATGTTGGGCATGTAGTGCCAGGTATCGATTTTACCAATGATCCGCTTTTACAAGGCAGGTTGTTTTCTTATACCGATACCCAGCTGATCAGGTTAGGTGGACCGAATTTTCATGAAATTCCGATTAACCGCCCTGTAGTACCTGTTCATAATAACCAACGTGATGGTTATATGCGCCAAACCATTAACAGGGGTAAAACCAGTTATGGCCCGAATGGTATTGCCGCAAATGATCCCGCCCAGGTAAAAGCATCAGAAGGGGGCTTTGTTTCTTATAACGAACGTATAGATGCCAAAAAAATAAGGGCGAGAAGCAGGAGCTTTTTCGACCATTTTTCGCAGGCAAGATTGTTTTTAAACAGCCAGTCTGAAGCAGAAAAAAACCACTTAATCGATGCCTTTAGCTTTGAGCTAGGTAAGGTAAAAATGGTTCCCATCCGCGAACGTATGCTCGGCTTATTGGCGCATGTAGATAAGGCTTTAGCCGCAGCAATTGCCTATGCGCTAGGGTTGCACGTACCAGAAATTCCACTCGAAGAACTGAATGGAAGTGTTCCGGCTGATGCTTTGCCAGGTGATTATACGCCTGAACAAAAAGAAAGAAGTATTGCAAAATCGGAGGCTTTGAGCATGGCAGATACCATTAAAGATTCTATAGTTACCCGAAAAATAGCTATTCTGGCTGCTGATGGTGTAGATGGAAAATCGCTAAGCAAAATTAAAGATAGCCTTGTTGCTAAAGGGGCTGTTGTACACATTATTGCTCCAAAACTTGGCGACATTATTTCTGCCGAAGATCAGCTGATTCAAGTTGATGAAAGTTTCCTTACAGCCGCATCAGTATTGTATGATGCAGTTTATCTTCCGGGTGGTGTTAACAGTTCTGCCACATTAGAAGCGGAAGCAAATGCTGTTCATTTTTTAAATGAAGCATTTAAACATTGTAAGGCAATTGCTGCAGATAGCTCAGCCATACAAGTGCTCGAAGCAGGTTATTTCTATAAAAAACTGCCTGCAGAATATTCAGAAGATACGGTGTTGAGAGAAGGTATAATTGTAACAGATAACCTTTCTACACTTTCAGATTTATTTCCGCGAATGATTGCAATGCACCGGTTCTGGGATCGTGAGGTGCCAAGAAAAGTGCCAGCTTAGCGGTACAATATATTATATTTTAATGAACCGGGGCCTGTCCCCGGTTTTTTTTGGTTGTGCGTTAATTTAAGGCCTTATTTTCCATTCATTATCCATTTATAAAGAACAAATTCTTTGTAGCACCTGTTATTAAAATATTAAATACTTAATGAATAAAGAAATGACAGAATTTAACGAAACAAGCAAGCCATTAACCGCAGAAGAAGCAGAAAAATTTGAAGCCGGCGTAATCGAAACTGTTTGGAGCGAAACAGGTGAACCACATTATGTAATCAAAAATGGTCTGAATGTGCAAGAATATGCTTCCTTAGCTAAAAAATCTTTAGAAAATGAGCGTATTATAGCCCATGATTTCACCAGTTATGTAATTAATGAATCAGGTGAACGTGGAGATTTCGAATATAAATCGGGATGGTTCCTCGAAGGGCTTGCCGAACAGGAAATGGAATAAGCTATTTTATAATGTAAACCTGCGTTAAGAAATAAATTTTGTAGAACATAAGCATTAGCAGATATGATAAATCCTTTTGTTAAAACAGTAGTTTGTAGTATTGCCGGAACAACAATGATGACTGCCTCAAGTGCGCTAATGTCGTTAATAGGCCAGGATTTTAGAGAGCCTGAACGTTTAAGAGGTTTAATTACCAGGGCATTGCCCTTTATCCCAAAAAAAGCAAGATCGCTTTCTGCTTGGGCAGCACATTATGCAATGGGAGCTGTATTTTCAGCTGTTTATGTAAAGCTTTGGGAAGCTAAAAAATTGAAACCTACCGCAACCTGCGGACTCACTTTAGGTGTGGCAAGCGGCCTGATCGGAATCGCCATCTGGAAAGCAACATTTGCCGCGCATCCTTTAAGTCCATTAATGAATTATAAGCGTTTTTATTTACAGCGTATTCCTGCCCATATCGTATTTGCAATATTTGCAACAATTGCTTACCAGGCGATGCAAAAACAAGAGGAGGGCAAAAATGATATAGAAAAGCAAGGAAGCATTGAGCTCAGTTAAAAATTTAACTAGCTTAATTATTATTCAGGCATTTATGCCATATTTATCACTAGCCATAAAGCATAATTTATACATTTAACGGCTCAGTTTACCGTCGTCTGATTGATCAGTGCACGTTCAGGAATTTGCTGATGAATCGCTTCCAACAACTTCGGAAGCTGTTTTTCCTTTACATTTCCCTTTAAAATTACGTTTTGATCTGTTATAACCGCCCATGATTCCGGGTGTTTTGCCAATAAACTATCTGCCAGTAATTTCAGGTCATGATCCTGACCAAGATAAAGTGGTCCGATTGCCAGTTGATCATCAATATGTTTAATTACATGGATAGTACCCAGCTTTTGAAGAATGGCCATTTTAGATTTATAAGTGGGGCAGTTACCCCATATTTTTACATCCAGGTTTTTAACGGTAAAGTTTACACCAGCGAAATTTACATCTTCCTTGGCTTTTATGGTAAGATCGGCCTTGATTTGCTTATCTTTTTCATAGCTGTTGCAAGAAACCATTAATAAGGTGCATACTAAAATGTAAAGGATGGCGTGGCGTTTCATATTTTTGATTGTGAGAATAATAAATTAGTATGTAAATATCATTATTTATAACCGACTGCTCTTAAAGGCAAAATACAAGAGAAAATTGTCATCCCGATTGAAGCAAAATCCGATTTAAATTGGAGATCAGAAATCTTTAAACGATGTTGCAGAAAGGTTAAAGATTTTTCGATAAACAACCTATAAAACCGGTAAACTTCAATCGAAATGACATTAATATTCAGCCTATAACAGGCCTGCTATTCCGTTTGATGGCGCTTTCCATTTTAGGTTAACAATTTTCCCATCTATTAATCCAGTTCGGCTCCGTTCTACGAAAGTCTTCTGGCCAGGTGGTACATGCAACCGTTGGCGTTTGTCATCAATGTGTTCTGCTATGGAGATCTTATCCCTTTGCGCACTATTTCTCTGTTTTTCCATGATCTTTTTTTAATAGGGAACTGGCAGAAATGCAGCTCGGTTTTGTAATTTTTATTTTCAGGTATATTTTGCTCCCTTATAAAACAAATTCACGTACTTAACGTAGTACGAAACGGTATTCTACATCCAAACTACCCAGGCTTTAGTGCTGTTATGCTAGTGATAATGCCGTATTGCAATGAGCTTTAGCACAGAAATATGGAACTCTGAATACGGCAGATTACCGATCGTTATGCTCTTAATAATTGGAGTTTCATAAAACTATTGCTGCGGGAGATCGGTTTTTTTTTTAATAAACATATTCGTTGTAAACCCTGTAAAATAGGGGCTTAAAATTTCAGTTATGGCTAAATTTATTTGTTTTTTTATTGTTCTAGTAGGTTTTTGCGCTTCAGGTTTTTGCCAGGTTCCAACCGGAACGCGACAGCGCAGTACAAATGATACATTGATTAAAAAAACTGTTCCAGCTGCGGATAAATACAATAAAAAAGCTACCAAATGGCCAAAGCGCGATAGTTTGAAAAATATTCATGCAAAAAAGGATACCATAAGGCGGATTCCGTACAAAAGCAAAAGAAATAAAGGCAATCAAAAAAATTAACACATTCGGTTATGGTAACTAAAAATCATCACAGAATGGGGTTAAAGTACATTGTAACACTCTTTGTTTGCCTTTTTGGTATGGCAGCCTGCAGGCAGGAAGGTAAAAATTCTTCTGCATCTGTACCCAACGCATGGTACCGCAATAGTATTGTATATAACCTTGATGTAGATATTTTTAAAGATAGTGACGGTGACGGGATCGGCGATTTTAAAGGGCTTACTCAGAAACTGCCCTATTTGGATACATTGGGAGTAGATGTAATCTGGCTTTCACCGTTTCAACCTACACCGGATAAAGATGATGGATATGATGTGAGCGATTATTATGGCATTGATCCAAGATTGGGAACCATGGCCGATTTCGAGGCTTTCATTTCCGCATCGAAAAAACACAATATCAAAATAATTATGGATATGGTGCTCAACCACACCTCTATCGAACATCCCTGGTATCAAATGGCACGGGCTGATAGTAGTGGCAAATACCGTAACAGATACGTATGGTCGAAAAAGAAACCAAAAGATTTCGATAAAGGAATGGTGTTTGAAGGATTTCAAAGCGAAACATGGTCTTATGACGAAGTTGCGCACCGTTATTATTTTCACCGTTTTTATGATTTTCAGCCCGACTTAAACTACCAGAACAAAGAGGTACAACAGGAAGCCATTAAAGTGCTCCGTTACTGGTCGGCAAAAGGGATTAAGGGCTTCAGGCTTGATGCAGTTCCTTTTATTATTGATGTACCTGAGTCTGGTGCGGCAAATCCGGCAAAGATGTTTGGCGTATTGGATTCAATCGTTAGCGGTGCCAAATCTATTGATCGGCAAACTTTGTTGCTGGGAGAGGCGAATGTTGCACCAAAAGAAAATCTGGATTATTTCGGTGAAAAGGGCAATCGGTTACAAATGATGTTTAATTTTTATGTCAATCAATACCTTTTTTATTCCATGGCAGAAGGGAAAACAGAAACTTTGATAGATGCCTTAAACGATACCAGGCAAAAGCCGCTACCCTCACAATGGGCTTATTTTCTGCGTAACCATGATGAGATCGATCTTGGCAGACTCAGCAAATCCCAACGCAACAAAGTTTACGAAAAATTCGGTCCTGAGTTAAACATGCAGCTTTACAACCGGGGCATCAGGCGGCGTTTGGCACCAATGTTACATCACATGGAACAGATTAAAATGGCCTACAGCATACTGTATTCATTGCCGGGCATGCCAGTTATCCGCTCAGGAGAGGAAATTGGAATGGGAGATGACCTTACATTAGCCGAAAGATTATCGGTACGTACCCCAATGCAGTGGGACAGCACAAAAAACGCAGGGTTTAGTACGGCTAAAAAAACATTCAGACCTGTAATTTCAATGGGCGATTATGCCTATCAGAAAGTGAATGTTGCTGCTGAATTAAAAGATCATCAATCTTTGCTCAATTTTATCAAAAAGCTGATCGCTATACGGAAATCCATACCCGAAATTGGCACTTCAGATTGGCAAATACTCAAGCTTAAAAACGATGCGATTCTGGCTATTGAGTATCAAACACCATCCGGTAAGATTATCACGGTACATAATTTTGGTAATAAAGCGGCTGAAGTAGAAATTCCCATCACAGGAGCCGAAAAGGTGCTTGTTGGAAATCAAAAAAGCATAAAAAATGGAAAAATTAAAATTCCAGCTTATGGCCAATTGTGGCTTAAAAAGTGATTTTTTAATAAAAAAAAACCTAGCTGGAAACAAAGCACGTAAAAAAAAGCTTTATTCCAGTATAGAATAGAGTGATTGCATGTTTTGTTAAAAACGGCAAGCAAAAAAATCACAAAAGGGAGAAAGAAAATTGATTTGGCTTGTATTTCTTCAAGAATCAAGCCTGTTATTAAGTAAAAACGAATATGAAAAGAATTGTAATTATAGGTGGCGGTTTTGCCGGGCTGAATCTGGCCAAACGCTTATCTAAAAATGCGGAGCATCAAATTATACTGGTTGATAGGAACAACTACCATTTTTTTCCTCCGCTTTTATATCAGGTAGGTACTGCTTTTATCGAATCATCAAATATCAGTTATCCTTTCAGAAAGATGTTCCACGGCAAAAATATCCGTTTTTTTATGGGAGAATTTCAGCGAATCGATCCGGTTGCAAAAATGGTAATTACGGATAACGGCACATTGGATTACGACATTTTGGTGTTGGCCATGGGTACCGAAACCAACTTTTTTGGTAATCAGCAGGTTAAAAAGTATGCGCTTCCAATGAAAACTATTGATGATGCATTGGAACTGAGAAACCATGTTTTGCTCCAACTCGAAAAATCAGTGCGGGCGACCGCTCATGCAGATCGGGTGAGGTATTCCAATATTGTTATTGCAGGCGGTGGCCCCACAGGTGTAGAACTTGCAGGAATGCTTGCCGAAATGGGCCGAAATGTGATCAGTAAAGATTACCCGGAAGCCGATGCTTGGCCAGGAAAAATTTTCCTGGTAGATGGGCTGCCCACCCTTTTGGCACCCATGAGCAAAAAAAGCCAGGAAGAAGCAATTTCGGTGTTAAAAAAGCTCGGTGTAGAAATTTTACTCGGCAAGCTTGTTCAAAACTATGATGGCGAAAAGGTTTCACTTTCTGATGGAATGGAGATTTTTTCTTCAACGCTGATCTGGGCATCTGGTGTGGTTGCAAGGAAAGCTGATGGAGTGCCGGAAACATCGCTAGGCAAGGGTAGAAGAATTCTTGTTGATGAATTTAATAAGGTAAATCAACTTCAGGATGTATATGCAATAGGCGATCAGTGCTTCCAAACCACCGATCAGGCTTTTCCCAATGGCCATCCCCAACTTGCGCAAGTGGCCATTCAGCAGGGAAACCTCCTTGGTAAAAACCTCAATAAGCAAACAAATGAAAAATGGGATGCCTTTAAATACAACGACAAAGGCTCTATGGCCATTATTGCCAAATTTAAGGCTGTGGTAGATCTTCCGAAAGGATTTTTTAGCGGATTTTTCGCCTGGCTGGTGTGGCTGTTTATCCATATCATTCCTATTGCCGGGTTCAGGAACAAAGCAAAACTTGCCTTCAACTGGCTGTGGAGTTTTTTAACTAACGATCCAACTCTTAGGCTCATTGTAAGGCCAGATACGCAAACAAAAGATGTCAGTCAACCCACTGCACAAACGGCTCCGAGGGCGCAATAAAATTACATTTAAGACCAATTTATAAAGCACATTTCAGCAATTTAAACAAATAAAAAGCCCTCCGTTTCTGGAGGGCTGTTTTAATCTAAATCGTCCCGTTGATTTAATTGATATTGTAAAATTAACAGATCAGAGCATTAATTTAAAGTGGTTTTATACTCAAATTAAACAGTACATGTACTTGTTTTCTGAACGTTATAATTCCTTTTTGTAATTTTTGAATCCATTATTTAACTCGATTTAGTGGCTGCTGCTGATTCAATATTAATGTGATTATATGTCCCATAAGAGCCGATTACAGCTACTTCAATAGCAACAAGATAACCTTTACGGAGATCAATCTTAAATGAAACCTCATCACCCCTTAAGGGAATTTGGGAAGAACCATCAGCGTAAAATTTAATTCGCTCATCGTTGGCATCATTAATTAAGCCAACGCCAGCTGTTTTATTGTAGGCAAGGACCTGTCCTTTTCTCATCTGTTTTATTTATTTAGTACCGCTGCCAATGTTTTTCATTTAAAGTAAAACCTTAAATAGTTTTACCCATTGGGTGTGGTAAAATGGTTATTAAAATGATCATCAGCCGGGAAGTTTTGGATTATACGTCTACAACATCCCTGAAGCTTAACTTATTAATTAAATTTTATAAACTGTAAACGGATTTATTTCTGGTGTGGTTATCAGGCTATTAGGTGACGAACCTTACTGTGAAGTTTGGCATAATCAAATGGTTTAAATATAATCCCGTCGGCCAAACTAGGAATTTTTTTTGCCTGTGCTTCAAGCATCGCTGTTATCAGCAGGATAGGGATTTTCTGCGTTTCGTTTTTATGTTTTATTAAATTGCAGAGCTCTCTTCCGTCGCCATTGTTCAATAAAATGTCCATTACAATAAGGTCTGGCTTAAAGCTTGTTATCGAATTTTCCAGTTCATCACTATCAACAATACTCAGTACTTCAAAATACTGGTCTTCCAGAACCGCTTGGATGGCTTCTGCATTGCTCTGATCGTCATCAAGTACAAGAATCTTTGACATAAGTTTTTTGTTTGGATGGTATAAATAAAGCTATTGTCCGCATGTTTTAGAGCGTAAAGTATTTAAATGGCCGATTGGAACTGCTTTTAGTCATCATTTGAGGAAAACGCAAGGCAAAACACTTACCTCTAGACCCCTCATTATTTTTGACAATACCTTATTCTCCGGTTACTTTGTAGACAGGAATAAATTTATGCATAAGCAAAATCAATTACGAGCGAAAAACATAAAAAAGGTATTTGTATGGTATTAAAGGTATTTTCCCTTAATGAATAAGTATAAATACCTGTTTTTTTACGGTGGAAAGTACGATTAATCTAATCTTCAATCCAATTTTTACTTAAGCACCTACACAGTATAAAACTACCTGTAGCAATTATGCGTTTTTAAAATAGGCTTGAATCCTCATGTTTAATGATTTGCCTGAAATTACCTTTATGTAATTGTAGTTAAAACAATAATTTATCCTGGCTCCAAGGCAAAATTTTATCTTTTTGCAAGGATAAATGCATTTGAAATTAAAAAACAGGTGATAAAATGGAGTTTCAATTCATTTTATTCTGATAAAATAGGGAAAAAGATAAGCTTTTTTATCATTCGTTGATCAAGAATGCTGTTTTTAAGGCATTTTAAAGATTAAACCATTTATTATGTTGCTAAAACCGAAAGAATCGCTGAGCGAACAAGATGTTAACAAAGGACTAAAAATAGTGATTTGGGATGGTTTGGCCGCAGAAGCGATGACGGTTTTTTCAAGTGGTACATTTTTAGTTTCAATGGCACTGTTACTGGGTGCTAATAGCCTACAAATTGGCGTTTTGGCTGCCCTGCCATTGGCAACAAATGTTTTTCAGCTTGCTTCGGTATGGCTGGTCGGCCGTTACCACAACCGCCGTATTCTGGTATTTATAGCCTTCAAAATATTTAATAAAGGGAACCGAATAGGTTGTGGGGAGCTTTTTTAGTGCATTTTTAATGTCTTCCAAAGCAAATTTGTTTTCAGCATGGTTTGTGGTTGCGCTTGTGCAAAGCTGCTCTGATGAGATTTCTTCCACTTGTAAAACGCGTTCCCTGTGGCGTTGCTGTTTGCGGTAACTGTTGATAAACGTGTTGCGCATAATTACAAAAAGCCAGCCCTTGATATTGGTTCCCTGGTCAAATTTTGAGGCAAATCGTGTGGCCTTTACCAAAGTATCCTGTAGCAGATCATTTGCGTCATCAATATCATTGGTAAACTTTAATGCATGCGAACGCAAGGCGCCTGCATGAAGATTGATGCTGTTTGAAAATTCGTACTGTGTCATAGGTAAAGTGTTTAAGGATGTAAATAACTTTCCTCAAAGCATATACCATTTGGCATTGTGGTTTTCGTAATTTCAGAGGCTCACGTATAAACCGCAAATCACCTAAAAATCATACAGATAGCTAATTTAATGCGGTATATGCATCTATTTAAACATTGTTTCAGGCCAGCAAAAAATGCAGTTTAAACAGATAAAATGGTATTCAAGAAAGAGATGGATAATTGAAGTTTTAAAGTATAGTGTAGGAAATTCTTAGCTTTCAGACTTTAATATAATAGAGATTTTTCCATCTCTTTCCATAAAAATACTGTCAATTTGTTTTAAATCTTCCTGGTGCAGAAGGCTCCTAACTTCTTGCATAATATCAGAACGGCAAATCAATGCACGTTTCATTTTAATTTCGTTAAACTTTCCCTGGTGATAAAGGAGGATTTTTTTGCCTTCAGTAAATTTTTCCAATCGGGGATAGCTGCTGATCAGCCAACCCCAGATCCGGTGGAGGAGCACCACAACAAAACAGGTTACCATTACTGGTATAAGTGGGGAAGCACCCACAACTGCACGGCTTAAAATTGCGCCTAGTAAAATTGCAATAATGTTATCAACAGGGCCTTTCATGCCGAAAGATCTCCGGCCTGAAATCCTGATGAGCAAAAATGCGAGTATAAAAACAAATACACCCCTAACCGACATTTGAAGCACAGTTAAGTCATCGTTCTTTTCGATCAGGTTTTGTATTGTTTCCATATTTTTTTGAAATTAAGGTTGTCCGCTTCCTCCAGCAGCGCCATAAATCTGTCCGGTAGAAAAACTTGCGTCATTTGCGGCAAGCTGCACATAAATAGATGCCAGTTCTGCGGGTTGGCCTGGCCTTCCCAGTGGTGTTTCTTTACCAAATTCTTTCAGTTTTTCGGGTGTAGAACCTCCACCCATTTGTAATGGTGTCCATATTGGGCCCGGAGCAACACCATTTACCCTAATGCCTTTTGGACCAAGCTGTTTTGCCAGCGATTTTACGAAATTTGTGGTGGCGGCTTTGGTTTGCGCGTAATCATAAAGGTCAGGAGAGGGGTCGGTTGCCTGCACAGAGGTGGTGCCAATGATAGATGAACCAGGTTTTAAATGCGGTAATGCTGCTTTAATAATCCAGAATGGCGCATATATATTGGTTTTAATCGTCCAGTCGAACTGTTCACTCGTTAAATCAGCAAGAGATGGAGTACTTTGTTGCCTGGCTGCGTTGCTGATCAATATATCAAGGCCACCAAGTTGCGCCACAGCGGTATCAACCATTTTTTTGCAAAAATCTTCATTTCTGATATCCCCAGGGATAGCCACAGCCTTACGTCCCGCTTTTTTTATCAGTTCTATAACTTCTTTAGCATCAGGCTCTTCCTGCGGAAGGTAACCAATTGCAACATCTGCACCTTCCCTGGCATATGCAATTGCAGCTGCTCTACCCATACCTGAGTCGCCACCGGTAATCAGTGCTTTTCTACCCATCAGCCTGCCAGAGCCTTTGTAACTGTTTTCTCCATGATCGGGTCTTGGCTCCATTTTGCTTGCCAATGCCGGCCATGGTTGGTTCTGGTGGTTAAAAGGCGGACGAGGGTACTTTGTTGTCGGGTCTTCCAGTGCTGCAGCAGGCCAAGTATTATCGTCGGTTAAAGTTGCGGCGCTTAAATTCGGCGATATGGCCATACCCGCCAGCCCAAGGCTAAGGCCGCCAATAGCCTTTCTTCTTGTAATTTTGTTTTCCATGTTCATAATGATATCTATTATAGGTATTTATATAACCAGAGCAGGAATTAGATGGTTTGTTTTTTTTAGAAGTTTATCAGATGATCTTTCTCAAACCGGTTAGCCTTATTTCTTAAGATGCTTAATGGGAGTCATAGCTAATCAGCATTTTTCGAAGCTGTAGCAGCTTCTGTTTATCCGAACAATTCGACAATTTATAATGTTAACCTATATATAAAAGGTTTTATTTTAAAATTATGGATACACAGAAAGACAAACACACAACTGATGAAGATAAGGTTCTTCCAGTTCCAGATTCGCAGTTAGAGGGTAGCGATGCTGATAAGGCTTATGATGAAAATGGTGAGTTTGGGGAAAGTACAAAAGATAAAGATGAAGAGCAATCTAATACTCCAGAAGGTAGCGATGCTGATGGCTAATTAGCTTTTTACAGATTGATAAAATTGCAAAAGCAATTGATTAATAATCCTTATGACAAACCAATTTACCAATAGCTTTTATACTGGTACCAGCGGACTTTTGCTCCCGGTGCCCAATAAAGCTTTTTACCCGGAAGAATTTAAAGAAAAATCAAGACTTTGCTATTATGCTTCGTTGATGAACAGCATCGAAATCAATAGTTCTTTTTATAAAATTCCAATGGCCTCAACGATAAAAAAATGGGCGCAGGATGTTCCGGAAGATTTCAGGTTTACGTTTAAGCTTTTTAAAGGAATTACCCATAATCCGCAACTTGGCTTCGATCCATCCGATGTTTACAGGTTTATGGAAGTGATTTCGAATGTTGCAGATAAAAAGGGCTCCATTTTGGTACAGTTTCCACCAAGTGTAAGGATTGCGCAAATCGGTCAGTTAATGCGTTTAATGGACGTGCTGAGTGATTGTAATGACCAAAAGCGGTGGAATATAGCATTCGAGTTCCGGCATCAATCCCTTTACATACAGCAAGTTTTAGATCTTCTGCAAGATCATGGTTTCGGCCTGGTTATTCATGATAAAGGAAACGAAACTGGCATATTTGATGCCTTACAGAGCGATTTCAGGTATGTAAGGTTTCATGGTCCGGGTGGTAATTACAGGGGAAGTTACCAGGATGATCTGCTTTGGGAATATGCAGGATATATCAATGAATGGATTGCAGAAAACAAAACCGTTTATGTGTATTTTAACAATACCATGGGGAATGCAATTGATAACCTGAATACACTTAATCGATTTGTAGGAGATTTTTTATCCTAATTTCCTCAGGTAAATGTTTCAATAAACTTCCACCCCTGATCAGAATGGAAGTTTATTTCACAAAATTAATTTAGTATTATAATTCTTTGTGCTAATCTTTTTTAGGTTCTACAGGTTCCTGCATTTTTTCCATTTGCGTAGCTTGTATACTATCGGGCGTAACATTACCAAGGGCAATTTGTACTTTATTTTTAAAACCAGATACCACCATATCCTGGCCAGCCAATAAAGCATCGTAGCCATCTTGTGCAACTTTTTGTGGATCGGCAAGTTCGCCTTCCTGTACAATTTTTGCATTCAGCATATCCGCTTTTCTGAAAAAATCTGTATCAGTAGCTCCTGGCAAAAGGGATGTTACGCTTACACCTGTATCTTTCAATTCATTGCGGATGGCCTCACTAAATGAATGCACAAATGCCTTTGTGCCATGGTATACCGCCTGGTAAGGCCCTGGAGCTTTACTTGCAATTGACGCAAGATTCAGAATTTTTCCTGTTCCATTTGCTACCATATCCTTCACAAAAAGCTTTGTCAACGTAATCAAAGATGCAATGTTCAGTTGAATAATATCCAATTCACGTTTAAGGTCGTTTTCTATAAATTTGCCGTAAACGCCTTGTCCTGCATCATTTACCAATACATCAACCTGGTGGCCCAATGCCTGTATATGTTCATAAAGTTCTTCCGCTGCGCCCGGTAGAAAAAGGTCTTTACTTATCGCAATTACCTCAATACCTTGCTGTTCCAGTACTGCCGTCGTCGACTCGAGTTTTTGCTGGTCACGGGCAACAATAATTAGGTTAAAGTTATCCTTTGCAAAAAGTTTGGCAAGCTCAAAGCCGATGCCGCTTGTAGCGCCGGTAATCAGCGCGAAATGTTTTTGACTATCCATAATTTCCTTATTAGTTATTAATTCAACATAGCCAAAACTGAAAAAGATTTTATTTTTTTGATTTTCTTAAAATCACTTCAACACACAAAAGTTTAAACCGGGTACTCATTTATAATGTTTTAAATGAAAAAATCGTCAATACCTATGGAAAAAACTTTAAAAGTGAAAACCAAAAATGTTACTGCGAATATTAGAACGTTACGGCAGTATAGGGAATACAGCCAGGAATACGTGGCCAGTAAAATAAAAATATCTCAGAATGGCTATAGTAAGCTCGAACTCGGTGCCATAAGGCTCACCATTGATCATCTTTTTGGAATTGCTGATGTGCTTGAAGTAGATCCATTGATTTTGTTGACCATTAAACCCGATGATGTGTTAAAAACCGCCATATCTGACCCGGTATCAAATCCAATAATGTTGTAATAATAATCTCTGAAATATTTGCAACCTATGCTGGTAAATTAATCTTCGAAAAATAATGATTACTAAAGCCTTTACAATTACAACCAATATTTAGCTTCCTGCCATTGTTAACTTTTCTAAACCAAGTAGAAATGGCCAATGTTTTAATAGAAAAAAAGCAAAGAGGCAGTCAGCATTAAAATCATAGTTTAAAGCCTGATAGATAAACACCTCAGAAGAAAATAATGTTACACGCAGGCTTACTGGTGGGGGTGATGAGGAATTAAATTTTTCTGAATATTTAGTGTGTAATGCCGCTGAAAGATAGATAAATTAAAATAAAAAATCCATGGAAAAATCGGGTAACAACTTGGTGCCACAACAAGTGGTGGGTACACAGATGGATGTGGTAGAAGAGCGAAAACTGAGTAGTTTAAGCCAGGCACAAGAATTCTTTTCCCTTGCCGCTAAAAAGCTATTGGCTGTTAATGAATGGGGAAGGATTTCGGGTTTGTCAGACTTTAAAATATATGATTCTGATGGCAACCAAGTATCGCGGCCAGCTCAAAAAGGAGATTTTATCTGCATTGATATACCCGGACCAGGATCGATAGCTGGTGGTGGATTTGATTTGGTGCGTGTGGAAGAAATAAATATAGAAAATGATGGCGATTGTGAAATGATCGCAATGTGTGTGCGGCCCTGTTCAAACCCTTTTAGCAAAGATCAGCAGGTTGCTCACTTTCTTAAAGATCAGGCTACATCTACTTTCATCATCCGGCGCGATAGAATAACAGTTTGGGCAGAAGAACACGGCAGAAATGAGGTAGCCAATACAAATGAAGGAAACTTACTCGATAGGGGCAGGAATCTTATTGTCGGGTTGGGTGCTAAATTAGGTCTGTCATACCCGCAATGGAAAATGTTGGTAAAAGGCCTGCTTTATGGAAAGCCTTAAATAGTTGTATTTTGCTAAATTTTCTGCTAAAAGTGGAGAAGAAACTGATATTTTTTGTGGTTTTAAACATTTTTTAACCTTAATTTATTGTAATAACTATTTTCTACAACATTTCTAACCTCAAGTTTTATCTGTCAAATTTTCAAGGATTCTGTGTTTAGTAGTTTAAATTATACAATATTTTGGGTATCAAGGATTAAAAATTGTCGGGAACTGGTCAAAATTAAATTATTGTATACGGGTTTATTGGCCAGAAAGATGACATATGTCAATAAAATAACTATTTGCCTAGTTCTTAGCCTTCAAAAAAACGATGTGGCACAAAAGTTGAAAAAGCATATGCTTTAATCAACTATCTCTTACGAACCTATGTTTAACAATTCTGAATTCGACAGTTTCAAAAAAGATATCTTAAAGCGCCTAAGGCCTGCCCTTAAACCTTTGGATATTAAGAATGACTTTCTGGAAGTATCAACAAGCTACCTAGGGGTAGCGTATGAAGTCCGCATTATGGGCGGACGTGACTTAAATGGCAATTATTTTTGGGAAGTGGTTAGGGTAATCAATAGAAGTATTATCCCATCCAATCTTGACTATAGCATTTCTAAAGTAAATAATGGCTAAGTGCGCTTAGCCCAAATTCACTAACACTATTATTTAAGATAAATTGCTGCACTTACCTAATGTAAGTGCGTGAATTATAAGGTATACAGTAAGCACTGCATGGGATGTTTATCAATAAAGAACCAAAAGTATAGCCAATTATAGTAAGCTTAATGACTATAAAGGGCTATTTGACACTGCCTGTTGTAGTGCTACTTTTGTATTCTTCATAAATCACGGGACGATTTTTTTTCTACACCACCTTTCGGATGAGAGGTGGTGTTTTAAATGATTTACCTAAGTTATAGATTTATATTACTTAAACCAATAGCCACTTTATAATACAGCTTATTATTTATTCACATTAAATGTTAGTAAGGCAGGTTGTGTTTCATTGGGATGTTAATTCTTACCCTTGTTCCTCTGTAATTTTCGATAATTAAACCTGCTTTTAGCCTTTTGGCTCTTATCCTGATATTTTCCATGCCTACTCCTGCAGATTTATGCTCAGCCGGATCGAAACCTATGCCATTATCTTTTATAGAAAATATAAGCTGATCTTTTTCAACCTCGATCAGAAGTTTTACCTCTGTAGCTTTGGAGTGTTTAAGCACATTATGACCAATTTCTTTAGCAATGAGATAACAATCGCGTCTACTCTGACTTTCCAATTCAACAGCCGGAATAATTTCGGGAAGTTCGGAGCTGAACACAATATCAGTATGTTCGAAAATTTTTCTAACCTGCTCATCAATGAAATAGATCAAGCTTTCCAGATGGTCGCTTTCAGCATTCGAGCTCCAGATAATTTCTCTGATTCGCACCGTTATTTCACTTATCATGCCTTCCAGGTTTTTAAGTTCGGTAACCTCCGGCATTATCCGGGCTATATGTTCGGCGTATAACTTTATTGCAGTAAGTCCCGATCCGATATCATCATGTATTTCTCCACTGATTCTGTCGCGTTCTGCCTTGATCAGTAAAGCCTGGTTTTTATACTTTCTTTTAAATTTTACTGAAGTTCTATAATATTTAAGCAGAATGAACAATGTGAACAGAATGAGAACGGCTAATAAAATGTGTAAAAAATCGAAAGGTTTTTGATGGAAATTGAGCTGCATATTTTTTGGTCTTTATTAGATGGATGTGCCTATTTGTTCATTATGGTAACTTTTTGTATTATTTATACTACTAAATTTACCCATTTTTGCGTTAATGTGTATTACTATTTCGCCCTTTATATGTATTTTCCATAGGTTAAATAAGTACAAATCATACGTTGTAACTATGTGATATCAAAGGGCATAGATAAAACTTTTCTTTTTTATAGGTTTGTACCGTTCAGTAAAATGGATAAAAAGGTTGTCTCCCTTCTTAATAAATTTCTTAAGCCACACTAGCATCAACATGTTTTAGAGTGGTTTACCGAAAAAACTGTGAAGATAAAATAAAAAAGGGGTAAGGCATATAACAATATTACCTAAAAATAACGCATTATTATGATTTCGGTGTCAATTATTGAGGATCACAGTCTTTACAGGAACATTTTGGCAAGTTCCATCCTCGAAAACAAGTCTTTTGAATTAAAAGGTGTTTATTCCTCGGCGGAAGAAGCATTAGAAAAATTGCCGAACGAATCTCCGGATATCGCTATAGTAGATATCAAGTTGTCCAACATGTCGGGTATTGATCTTGTAATGCAGAGTAAAGAAGGCTTAAATAAAACACTTTTTTTAATGTGCACGGGTTTCCAGAATGATGAAAAAATTTTCAGTGCTTTACAAGCTGGAGCATCCGGATACATCATTAAAGGTTCTACTTCTACAGAAATTCACGATGCACTGATTGAGCTTTACAATGGAGGTTCGCCAATGAGTCCTTACATTGCCAGAAAAGTGATTAGCCTTATCCAGGGAAGCAAGCCTACAAAGCAAAAACTTGATTTAGGCTTAAGCGAACGTGAGCTTGAAGTTTTATCACTTTTAAGTAAAGGTTTATTATATAAAGAAATTTCAGAAATGCTTTTTATAAGTCCGAATACTGTGAAAAATCATTGTAAAAACATCTATAAAAGGCTTCACGTACAAAATAAGATAGAAGCACTGAATAAATTTAAAGATTACAGTTATAACTAAAACATTATTAACCATTGTATGCGTATTCCCTAGTACGCTTGTTTCAACATAACCAAAAAACCAAGCCATTCTAATATTCGTATGAACTAGACTGGTGATTTTATAGTTCCGATTTCGTTTAACGCATTATATGTAAGCAGAATGAAATTATATGAAAACCTTTAAAAGTACACCCTGTTGTTGTGTTGTTGTCAATCCCTATTATTGTGAGGTCATCCTTATTGATCTAATCGATTTTAATTAGCCTTAATAGGCAGTAACCAATTTTAAAGTTTATTTTCCATATGATTAAATTAGCGTATAGCACTCCAATTTCCAGACTTGATAAGATTAAGGTTGGTGATGAAATTACTGATGAATATCAGTCTACAGGTAGGGTTACTCAGATAACCAAAAATATTAAAGATAAGTTTACCGAATTTATATTTCTGTTAGACAGCAGACAAACCATTTTTATTCTCTGTACTTCAGGTTGACTGTAATATAGCATCCATTATTACAGCAATATTAATTTTTTGGTACAAAACATTCGTTTATATTCATTGAGTGGAGAAAATTGCTATCTTGTAGCCAAATCCAATCGTCATGAAGAAACGTTATTTTGCTAAAGTAGGTGTTGCTGTTACTTTTATTATTGCTATTACGTTTTCAAATTGTAAGAAGGCCATTTTGGCCGCTCCGGAAAATGTCGTTCCTCCCGAAACTGTTGGAGTAACCCCTCCACTAAGTGCCGAACCTTTTAAAGCTTTTCTTGGCGTAAATGCCTTCGAGTGGGATTATACCACTGAGGTTAACCACGGGCAAGTGGATGAAGCGAGGTTTCAGATTATTAAATCCTTTTCAGGAATAAGGCACTATTTAGATTGGCAGCGGATAGAAAATAAGGAAGGATCGTTTACTTACAGCCCCTCACACTATGGGGATTGGGATTATGATCAGATTTATCAACGCATGAAGGATGCTGGTAAAGATGTTCTTATAGATTTAAAAGGTTGTCCGGATTGGCTTTTAGCCACATATCCTGTTGGTCAGCGTGATGGAGAAAACGTTCCTGCACCTTATGGTTTAAACCGGTCTCAACCTGCTACCTATATTAAACAGGCACGTGTGGGTTTTCAGCTTGCAGCCCGTTATGGTTCGAACAAAAATGTTGATAAAAGCTTACTTCTGGCCGATCCAACGGTAAGATGGAGAGATGATCCACAAAATTTGCCAAAAGCTGGTTTAGGGCTTATCACTTATATAGAATGTGATAATGAACGCGACAAATGGTGGAAAGGCCCGCTTGCACAGCAATCTGCAGAAGAATATGCAGCCAATCTTTCTGCTTTTTACGATGGCCATAAAGGTACGCTCGGTAAAGGAATTGGTGTAAAAAATGCCGATCCCAATATGATTGTTGTAATGGGCGGTATTGCTGATGCAAACCCTGAATTTGTACGCAAAATGGTTCAATGGTGTAAAACTAACAGGGGAACCAAGGCTAACGGGCAGATAGATTTATGCTTTGATGTTGTTAATTATCATCAATACGCCAATGATGCTTTTAAAAATAATGGAAATGCAACAGTAGGTTTGGCACCCGAACTTTCAGATTTAGGTAAGGTAGCATCGCTTTTTAAAGAGTTTGCAAAATCAGTAAACGGCGGCATCCCGGTATGGGTAACGGAAACAGGTTATGATGTTGGCGAACATACCCCACAAAGGGCAATAAAAATTGGCAGCAAAAGTTCGATGATTACCCAGGCAGATTGGAACATGCGTACTGCACTTTTATATGCAAGATCAGGCATTTCCAAATGTATGTTTTACATGCTTGATAATGTGGATGTGAACAGCTGGACGCAATATAGTTCATCGGGCTTTATCAATCCAGATTTCTCACGCAGGCCTTCTGCCGATTATGTACTCCAGGCAAATAAATTGATAGGTGAATATCATTATTCATCAACAATTAGTAAAGATCCATTGGTTGATGTATACATGCTTAACGGCAAAAAAACTTTTGTGCTAACCATACCTGATCAGGTAGGAAGATCGAAAACTTATGATCTTGATCTTGGATCGAGTAAAGAAGCCATTGTTTATAGTTTCGCTATCGGTAAAGATCAAATGGATGCTAAAACAGTAGCAACCAAAAATGGCACTTTACAGATTTTAGTAACAGAAACCCCGATTTTTATACAGGCAAAATAAATAGAAATTTAAATAGATTTTTTTAAATGGATGATAGCAATAAACTATCGTCCATTTTTTTTTAAACTGCTTCCTTCAAGGTTTCTACTATTCAAGTAGATTCATTTAATATTATATTTCTTTTTTCGCTTTGGGTACTGGAGTTGCTACATCTGCTAACTTTTCGGTTTCGGTAGTCCTGCCATCCGCTTTATCCTGATGAAAAATCGGGATGCTCGCTCCTGTCCCTTAGTTTACTTAATACCGTACGATTATCTGAGCTCAGATTTAATAAAGTTTGAGTTTTTGCTTGTTAGTCTGAGCGGAGCCGAAGACTTAAGTATTTCGTTGGAAAAGCCTTTTTCACATCAAATTACCTAGCCCGATAACTGATCCTAATTAATCATTTTTCAGACTACAACAGGAAATCTCAGCCAAATATCTAACTAGCCAGTATTGAGTATTCTTATAATGTTTATTGCTGTTTTTTTTATTGATACTTAAGGGCTATTGAGCACTGGGGCTGTAAACAATAGCTTTGTAGGAGCTAAGGCTTAGGATCTAAACACGATTTGGCGTGTGGATTTAACTTTGAATGAGCCTTAATTTATATGAATATAAATACGATTAATAATGATTTCTGAGGGGCAGAAACAATCACTTTATATCTTTCAAGATTGGAAGAACAATAAAGGAAATTTTAAGTCCCGTATGATCATGCTCTTCTACAGAATATCTTCAATAATATATCGGTACAAAATTTTACGGTTTATTTTTTTCTGGTATTTACTGCTGTATAAGTTTGCTATTGGCTGGTTAATGAATGTTGGTATCAACTCAAGTGCTATTATTGGTAAGGGCCTTAAAATTCAATATGGCTTCGGAACGGTGATTGGCAGCAATACCATAATCGGTGAAAACTGTAACATCAGGCAGCTTACCAACATCAGTTCTAAAATAAAAGAAAATGGAAGCTGTAGTAAGGCACCTAGAATTGGTAATAATGTAGATATAGGAATTAACGTGGTAATACTTGGTGATGTAAAAATTGGCAACAATGTAATAATAGGCGCCGGCTCGGTAATTACCAAAGATGTTGAGGATAACTGCGTAATGGTAGGTAATACCGCTACTGTGTTAAAGAAGAAATATATTATTTCAGTTGAAAATACATAATGATACCATCCCTATTTAATACTCCTTATTTATCCATAAAATTTTGATGAAAAATAATGCTTTAGTGCTTTTAGTACCCCATGTAGGGGGATTAGCCCTATCGGGCTATTGATTAATGCTGGTGGATATATGACCTTTACGTCGATCTATGAAACCTATAAATCCTGCTAATTATACTGAAGAATATTAACGTCAGCAATAGAAAAAACTCAATGAAAAATCTTATTTTAAAGAACAGCATCAAAAGCTTTACCAAGAAACAAATCCTTCTTGTAGATGGAGGATTAAACCTTGGAAAGTTATTGAACTTCATTTTGGCACCAGAATATAGGCTAACCATTAAAACCAGTGGTATTGACGCACTAAGCTGGTTGGAAGAGGGTAACGACCCTGATCTGATCATTTCTAGTTTAAGAATGCCATATTTTGACGGGAAGGCATTTATTCAGAACCTTAAATGCAGCGGTTTCTACCGTAACACACCAATAATGGTACTTTCAGGAGAGGAAAACCTCGAAGAAAAAGTTAAAAGCATGGCTTTTAGAATCGATAGTTATATGGAAAAACCTTTCGATCCAACTGTTTTGAAGACTCAGATCAGCAGGCTAATCGCATAATGAATACTCCGAACAAAGATAGTGCTGTGGCCAATGTACGGTCGGTGTATTTTGGTAAATTGTTGAGAGACACGATTTTTGAGAGCCTGGGCGGCTGCACAAAAGAACTTATTTTTATTGATGATTTTCAATCTTATATCCAACAGCAAACTTTTTTAAGTCTGCCGGATTTGGTAATGATTGAAGTGGATGAAAACCCTGATTGGTTTAATCAGGTTTCTTACATCAGGCAACATCCTATCCTCAGTCATTTAATTGTTGTATTGATTGGTACAACAGAAAATGCAGATTGGCGCAAAAAAGCACTACAGGTTAGGGCTAACGACTATTACCTGCATCCATTTCCGCAGGATGATTTTATTGCCAGGATTGCTTTTTTGGTAAAATTTAAAGCCATAAAACCTAACGTACTCGAAATTTCTGCAGATATGCAAGAGCGCTATCAGATACCGCTAAGCAAGCGGGTGTTCGATATTGTTGCTTCGGGAATAGCATTGCTGTTATTAATGCCTTTGTTTATCATCATTGCGATTATGATCAGGCTCGAATCCAAAGGTGCTATTGTATATAAAAGCAAGAGAGTTGGGGCAGGATACAGGATTTTTGATTTTTATAAATTCAGATCCATGCGAAGTGATGCAGATCAGATGATTGGCCAGCTAGCCAACCTTAACCAATATGCCAACGAGGGCAACCCAAAGGGAAAATCAGCATTTGTTAAATTTTCTAACGATCCAAGGATTACTAAAATAGGGAAAATACTGAGAAAAACCAGTGTTGATGAACTTCCTCAATTGATTAATGTATTCATCGGAGACATGTCGTTAGTAGGAAACAGGCCTTTGCCACTTTACGAGGCCGAGCAGCTTACTACAAATAAATGGTCGACGAGATTTAACGGCCCTGCAGGGTTAACCGGCCTTTGGCAGATAAGCCGCCGGGGAAAAAAGGATATGTCTGAGAGTGAGCGTAAAGAACTGGATAACTATTACGCCAACCACTATTCTATTTTTCTCGACTTTAAAATTATTCTAAAAACATTACCCGCACTAATTCAAAAAGAAGATGTGTAAAAAACGTTCTATAAAATTATACAATTTATTTCCCATGAAAATTTCATTCTTATTAATTATAGCCTTTAGTATTATCGGCTTTCAATCTCAAGCCCAGCAAACAGTAATCGGCGCTGTTGATAACGCCGAGCTTACAAAATACATCGAACTTGCAAAAAAGAATTATGCAAAGCGAAAAGTGCAGCAAGCTACCACTGAGAGTTTTAAACAGGATATTGGCGCTGCAAAAATGTCTTATCTGGATATGTTTGGTGCATCATATATTTACCGTCCGCAAGGCAAAACAGTTGTAGATCCGGTTAATCCTTACAATGTGAATGGTTTTCAATTAGGAATCAATTTTAACCTTGGGTCATTTTTGCAGAAGCCCTACAATGTAAAAAAAGCAAAGGCAAACTACATGATTGCCAAATATCAGGAACTTGATTTTGATAACGGATTAATTGTTGAAGTAAAGAAAAGATATTACGATTTTTTATTGCAAACCAGCCTGCTAAAGGTTTATACTCAAAGTACTCAAGACAGTAAGGGGGTAGCCGAAAGTTCGAGATACAAATTTGAAAAAGGCCAGGTAACACTTGATGTATATAACCAATCGCGTATTGCGCAAACATCTGCCATTTCTTTACAGGTGCAGGCCGAATCTGATTATTTGAAAGCGAAAGATTTACTGGAAGAGGTGATCGGTCAGCCATTATCAGAGGTTAAATAAATAAAAAAATCGTAATGGATATCAAAATATTTTTAAAACTCATTAAGCGCTACAAATGGGTACTCATTTTATCTCCGGTGCTTGTGGGGATAATTGCGTACGTTTTAGTTAAGCGAATTCCGAAACAGTATTATTCCGAAACGCAGATATCTACCGGATTACTAGATCCATCTAAAAAAGCAATAAGCAATCAGTCTGTAGATTTCTTTGCAGTTAATCAGCAATTTTCCAACATTATTGAAAAATTTGGAATGAAAAGGATGTTAGGCATTCTTAGCTATAACCTGATGATTCATGATTTGAGTGATGCCAAACATGCTTTTAGAGATCATTCAAAGTATTTAAAATCGATTGACGCAGCTTCGAGGGCTAAAATTCTCAGCATATTAAAAGTAAAACTGGCTACAAAATCGCTGCTAACTTTGCAGGATAACAATGGAGCCTATGCAATTTATGACTTGGCTGAAAATATGGGCTATGGAGAAGATGCCTTAAGAAACAAACTCGAAATTGCCCATGCAGGTAACAGTGATCTTATTACAGTTGGCTTTACTTCTGAAGATCCAAATCTTTCGGCATTTGTGGTAAACAGCCTGAGCCAGGAATGTATCAATATCTACAGCTCTGATGTTTCTACCAACCAGAACAATGCAGCAGCCGTTTTGGATTCATTGCTGAAGGTAAAAGAACTGGATATGAACAAGAAGAATTCTTCTTTATCTTCATTCAAAAAAACGAAAGGAGTATTAAACCTAAATGAGCAATCGGCAACGGTTTACAATGAAATATCCAAATACGAAAGTCAGCGTGCAGAAATGCTTCGTACAATTGCATCAAACCAGGCCGCAATACGTACAATAATAGGCAAATTAAGAGGTGGAGATGCTTTTGTAAACGGAAGCAGTTATAGCGATAATAAAGCTATAGTAAATTTAAAAAGACAATTGGAATTGGCGAATAATGCCTACATAGATGGCGGATTTAAAGTTTCGGGTCAAAGAAAGATCGACTCTTTAAACAGGTTGATTGCAGCCAGAAGCAATATGAATTCGGATGATGACGTTTTGGATCCACGTACTTCGAAACAGGCACTGGTACAGCAGAAACTCGATTTGGAAATTAAGCTTCAACAAGCTAAAAGCAGTATGCAAACGGTTGATCATGAGTTAACTACCTTAAGAGGAAGATACGCCAGTATGGTGCCCTACGATGCTGACATTCAGAACTATCAACGCGATGCTGATTTAGCCACAAAAGAATACATGGCTGCGCTTGATCAATCCAATCAAAGCAAAACGAGCAACAGTTTGGGTATGCATCTTAAAATTGAACAGGCAGGTTTGCCCGGTAAAGCATTGCGCTCTAAAAAAGTGTTATATGTAATGGGATCAAGCTTTGCTGGTTTTGGCTTATGTTTTGGAGTTTTACTACTGATGCTGGTGTTTGATCAGAAAATAAAAGATGTAGATAGGCTTAAACTTGCAACCGGATCTGAAGTGATCGGGAGTTTCAGTAAAATTACCACGGGCGAGCGCAATCCAAGTTTTATTTGGAATGATAACAGTGGTGTTACGCATGATAATTATAAAAATGAGATCAGATCACTGAGGTTTGAGTTGCTAAAAAAAATGGATCAGAACAAAGAACAGGTGCTCGGCATTTCAAGTTTGTTGCCTAAGGAAGGAAAAACGCAGCTGGCCTATAACCTTGCATATTCTTTTGCTATGGTAGGCAGAAAAACCTTACTTATTGCTGAAGAACTACCGCTTGAAAATACTGAACAGAAAAAGATCGCATCAAGCCAGAGTTTCCAGAATTTTATCGTTAAACGTAAATTGCAAACTGAAGATCTGATAACGGTAATGACAAAAAACGCTGTTAAAAAGTCGCTTTTAGAAACGCAAAGTCTTAAAAACCTGCGCAGTGCTTTTGAGGAACTTAGGAAAGAGTTCGATAATATTGTGATCGATATCAGTAGTCTTCAAGATCTTAACCTAACAAAAGAATGGCTGCTGTTTGTAGATATGAGTGTAATGGTTTTCAGATCGGGCAACACCATTTCTGATGATCAACGGAAACATATTGAATACATTAAACAGCAGCAGGGTTTTGCCGGTTGGGTTTTTTATGATCATCCGATAACCTAACCTATAATATTTAATGCAAAGAAGCATATTTATAGTTCTTCTGGTTTATTGTTTCATTTTTGGAATACTTTTCCGTGAAATAGGAGGGTTGCCTTTCGGAATTTTTGTTGAGGGTTTTCTAGTGCTCACCATTATTGCGACTCTTGTTTGTAAGCCAGGCTTTGATGGCAAAAGTATCAATAACGATCTTTTTTATTCGCTGCTGATTTGGTTTGTGTTGAGTTTACTCGAAGCATTAAACCCTGAAGCAAGTTTAATTGGATGGCTTGCAGAATTACGCAGTATAGCACTATATCCTTTTATAATGACCTGGCTAGCACTTGTTATTTTTAAAACCCGAAAAGACCTTAATCTTTTTTTAATCATTATTATTTCGCTTTCGGTATTGGCAACTTTAAATGGCATTAAGCAATTATTTATTGGTTTATCGCCAGGAGAAAATGCATTTCTACAAGCAAATGCTGGTACTCACCTGCTTTGGGGAAGGTTACGGGTTTTTTCATTTTATACTGATGCAGGTCAGTTTGGGGCATCGCAGGCTCATATAGGCTTAATCGCATTGATATTATCTTTTGGTAAAATGAAATTATGGAAACGCCTGGCACTATTGGCCAGTTCGGCTTTTTGTATTTATGGCATGCTCATTTCGGGTACTCGCGGAGCACTTTTTGCGCTGTTGGTAGGCGGAGTAATCGCTATTGTACTGAGTAAAAACCTTAAGGCAATTTTTCTTGGTGGTGCTACAGCAGTTGCATTGGTAAGCATTTTAATGTTTACACACATTGGTGATAATAACTATCAGATATACAGATTACGTACGGCCTTAAACCCTGAAGATGCCTCTTTAAATGTTAGGCTGATCAATCAGAATAATTTAAAAAGTTATATGGAAAGTCGCCCTTTTGGTGGCGGGCTAGGCAGTTTGGGATATAACGGAATACTCTATAATGGTGGTACTTATCTATCTACCTTCCCACCAGATAGCTTATTTGTGAAAATATGGGCCATGTATGGGGTTGTAGGCCTTACGGTATGGTTCTCCATTATGATGTTTATTTTGGGGAAATGCTGTGGTATCACCTGGTCAATCCGTGATAAAGATTTACGGATCAAACTCGTTGCACTAACCTCAGGCTTTGGCGGCGTACTGTTTTGCAGTTACGGAAACGAAGTGCTTAATACCATGCCCACTGCAATTGTGATTTACCTCTCGTGGGCTTTCATCTATAATGCCCGCCAAATGGATAAACCGATTGACGAACCAAAAGAATTAAACAATTTAGCTGCTTAATATGCCATTTGAATTTTTTGTTTTACCCGGATTGATATGCTTTACCTATGCTTTTTATAAAGCATTGGGAAATGCTAAAAAAATACATACCCGCCATGATCAATAACCTCCTTAATCTTTTTTGGCTCCTTATCCAGGTTTTGATAGGCTATAACCTGGTACTTCCATTATTAATGGTTGTACTCTCCGTTTTTGTGCGTAGCAGATTGAAAAAAACTTTGGTAAAGCAATTACCTGATTATGCAATTATTGTAACTGCTTACGAACAAATAGATTATTTGCAACAGGTTGTGAAATCTTTGCTTGATTTGAATTATAGTAATTACATGATTTATATCGTTGCAGATAATTGTTCGGCAGCTGTATTAACATTTAATTCAGACCGTGTTTTGGTTTTAAGGCCTCCGCATACGCTTGCCAGTAACGTTAAATCTCATGATTATGCAATTAAAAACTTTACCAGAGCCCATGATATCATTACCATTATAGATAGTGATAATTTGGTGCATCCTGAATATATCAATGAACTGAACAACTATTTCGACCAGGGATTTGAAGCCGTACAAGGGCTTAGGGCAGCTAAAAACTTAAACAGCACCTACGCCTGCCTGGATGCGGCCAGAGATTTATATTATCACTTTTACGATGGGGAGTTGCTTTTTAAGCTTGGCTCATCTGCAACCCTGGCAGGCTCGGGGATGGCATTTAAAGCTGATTTATACCGCGAGGCTATCGCAAAACTTGATTTTCATGGTGCTGGATTTGATAAGGTGGTTCAGGCGGGCATTCTACTTTCGGGTAAAAGAATAGCTTTTGCCAAAAATGCAATTGTATACGATGAAAAAACCGTCAATTCTGCCCAACTTGTTAATCAACGCGCCAGGTGGATCAATACCTGGTTCCGTTTCTGCGGTTACGGCATAAGTATAATTGGCAAAGGAATAAAGAGAATGAATTTAAACCAGATGCTTTTTGGTATTATTCTGCTTAGGCCACCTTTGTTTATTTTTCTTATTCTATCGGTTTTTTTCCTCATGATCAATTTGTTAACAGGAAGTGTAGCCGCGGTTTACTGGGTTGTTGCAATTTTTTGCTTCTTAATCAGCTTTTTAATTGCTTTGTTGAGACAGCCAACTGATGCCCGCATTTACAAATCGCTGGCAGGTATTCCAAAATTCATTTATTATCAGGTAGTTTCCCTTATCTATGCCAGAACTGCAAATAAGCGATCAGTAGCAACCAAACACATTATTCAACCCTAAATACAGCAATTTGGAAAACTTAGATATTATCATCGTAGGGCAGCAGGGCTGGGATACCAAAATAGGGAGTAATTGCAAAGATATTGCTGTACAATTTTCGGCCGCTAACCGTGTTTTATATGTTAACCCATCGCTTGATCGGATTACAAAATGGCGTAACGGAAAAGATAAGGAGGTTATTGAAAAGCTTGATGTTATTGCTGGCAAAAAAAACGGCCTCGAAAAAATTAATGACAATTTATATGTTTTAAATTGTGATTGCCTGTTAGAATCCATCAACTTTTTACCTCCAGGGCAAATTTACAACTACCTCAACAGGCTTAATAATAAAAGGCTGTTTAAGGCCATAAAAAAAGTAACCGATAGTTTATCCTTTAAAAACGATGTGCTGTTTAATGATAGCGACATGTTTAGAAGTTTCTTTCTAAAAACGCTTCTAAAGCCAAAATTGAGCATTTATTACTCACGCGACAATATGCTCGCGACAGATTATTATAAAAAACACGGGGCCTATATGGAACCCAAAATAATTGCCCAAAGTGATTTATGTTTCGCAAATTCTGCCTATTTAGCGAGTTACTGTCAAAAATATAACCCAAATTCGTACAATGTAGGGCAAGGATGTGATTTTACAGCTTTCGATGAATTTGTTCCGGGTAGGGAAGAAAAAAAATTGGCGCATATTGCATATCCAAGAATTGGCTATGTTGGCGTTTTAACTGCTGCCCGATTAGATATTTCGCTCATTGCAAATATTGCAAATGCTAAACCTGACTGGAATATTGTATTGGTTGGGCCCGAAGATACCAGCTTTCAGCAAAGTACTTTACACCAGTTACCTAATGTTCATTTCTTAGGTGCCCGGCCAGTAACTGAACTGCCTGGTTTTATTGATGAATTTGATATCTGTATTAATCCTCAGCTGGTTAATGCACTTACTATTGGCAATTATCCAAGAAAAATTGATGAGTATCTTGCATTTGGAAAACCTACAATAGCCACTAAAACGGATGCGATGGAGCCATTCCGCGATCATGTACTTTTGGCAAATGATGCTAAAGGTTATTGTGATGGTATAGAAAAACTTTTAAATGAAAAAGATCCGGTTTTGATAGATGAGCGGAAAGCTTTTGCCCGGTCGCATACCTGGAAAAACTCAGTTGGGATGATGTACGGATATATCAATAAAGTTAATCCTGTTGGCACATGAGAGTTGCAAATATAATAATGGCATATAAAAACCCAATGCAATTGGGTTTGATGATTGAAGCCATGGCGCATCCGGAATTTGATTTTTATATACACCTGGATAAGAAAATTAACATAGCCAACTTTCAGTATTTGCAGCATTTGCCAAATGTATATTTTATTGCTAACCGCACCGTTTGCAACTGGGGAGGTTTTCAGTTTGTGCAGGCCATTTTAAGGTCTTTAGAAGAAATTTTGCATAAAAACATCTCTTACGATTTCTATAATTTACTTAGTGCACAGGATTATCCAATAAAACCTATAGAGGTTATTGCCGATTTTTATAGGCAGAATATTGGTAAGAGTTTTGTTTCTTATGATATGGAAGCGAATGAAAATTGGTGGAGCCATGCGCGTTCGCGGTTTGAAAGTTATCATTTTACCGACTTCAAATTTAGAGGTAAATACTTGCTTCAGCGTGCTATAAACCATGTTTTACCCAAAAGAAAGTTTCCCCTGCCAGCAAAATTGTACGGTACTTGTATTTCCAGTTGGTGGTCTATCTCATCAGAATGTGCGGCATATCTTACTAGTTACATTAAAGATCAGCCCCAGCTGATGCGTTTTATGAAATATACCTGGGCAGCAGATGAGTTTTTTATTGCCACCCTGCTAATGGATTCTCCATATAAGGATACCATAGTAAATGATAATTTACGGTTCATTACTTGGGATGAAAATCTACCGAACCCTCTAATTTTAAAATCAGCAGATTTTGCAGGTATTCGCAGTTCGGAAAAATTATTTGCACGCAAGTTTGATATTGATATCGATGCGGAAATTCTCTCTCAAATTAATGAAAAAATCCTGACAAATGTTCTATAAAAAAATAAAAACAGCCTTTACGGAATATAGCGTTTTAGATCAAATATTCGATCAATCATGATGAAACATAGATTTTTAGTGTTGGATATGTTCAGGGGAATATTTGCATCCCTTGTTGTACTCTATCACATGAGCGCTTTTTCTGCTACCCCAATATTAAACAACAGCTTTGTAATGAATGCTGATATGTTTGTAGATTTTTTCTTTGTACTTAGTGGATTTGTTATTTGCTATTCCTATCAGCAGATTGATGATGTTGAGGAATTAAAATTATTTTTAACCAAAAGAATCAGGAGATTATATCCTCTGCATTTATTAATGTTGTTAATTTTCCTCGCGATAGAAGGAATTAAACTCGGTTTGGTTAACCACATCAAAATTAACAACTTTCTTGATAACTCAGCAATTACATTTTTTTCTTCCTTATTTCTCATCAACTCAGTCAAACTCCCTCATGTACACGATGTGAGTTGGAATTTGGTAAGCTGGTCTATAAGTGCCGAGGTAATCAGTTATTTATTATTTGCTATCAGCTGCTATATTATAAGTGTACGGAAGATAAAAATCTCAAAACCAATAGTTTATTTGTTAATAGCCATTTTAGCTGCAGTGTTTCTGTATGCCATAACAGGCTCATTTAAGCTAGATTATACCTATGATTATGGTTTTTTAAGAGGATTAATAGGGTTTTTCGCCGGTGCGTGTTGTCTATATTGCTTTCAATACCTGCATCAGAAATATGCTCAACTCGGGCAATCGCTATTTACCGTGCTGGAAGTTGTGGCGCTGATTTTAATTGGCGTTGTAATTGTTTGTGGCCAGTTACTAAAACATTACGGTTTCATTTACGAAATTGTCTTTTTTATATCGATAATGATATTTGCATTTGAAAAAGGACTGGTTTCAAAATCCATCATCAAAATCGATCTATTCAAAAAACTTGGTAAGTATTCCTACTCCATTTACATGGTACATACGCTGTTTATCAGTATGTTTAATGTGATTTTCATCAGGCTCTTTAAATTGCCTGAAGAAGCTTATGCCTACTTGTTTATCCCAAATTGTATTGTGATTTATTATGCTGCAAGGTTTACCTATCAACACATAGAAATGAGATTTCAGTATAAATTGAAGAAAAAGGTATTGTAGATTAATTACTTTAACCTTTTCATGGTAAGTATATCGAGATTGTATTTTACCTGGCGGTAACTATCGCGCAATACTTTAATCAATATGTTCGGGCGGTGTTTCCAATTTGTTCTTTGCATGGTGCTTGGCTCGCTAACTGAATTGCGTTGTAACAGCAGATTTGCAAAATCTTTATAAAACAAGCCTTTTCCTTTATTCTGGATAAAGGATATACACATTTTATATTCCGTCATATCGCCTTTAATGCCTTCAGGATACCTTCCGAATTTGTTGAAAAAATTAGATCTTCTTAAATGCGGGTGATCGGTATAAAAATAGATTTTCGAATAATCAAGGCCCATTGTTGGAACATACATCTCATCGAAATCATCGTTAAAAGGTTTAAGATAAGGGTAGGCATAATAGGCGTAAAATTTAACAATATCCAATTCCGCATTGTTGGCCATAGCACTCAGTGCTGAGCTTAGCTTTTCGCCAAAAAGAGCACCAGGCTCAAAATCTTCCTGCAGATATAAGGTATAGGGCTTTAAAACTGCATCCTGTCCTTTGTTCAGGTTATTGCCCAAGCCACGGTTGTTTTCCGTTCCAATTAATCTGAAATCATAAAGCTTACTAAGTTCTGCTAACCGGTTGCGGATGATCAGGCTGCTGCCATCATCAGATACCACAATTTCGCCAAAATTACAGCCAATTTCTTTTAATTTGCCTAAAAGGTTTTCCAAGGAATCCGGCCTGTTATAATGGGTGATCAGTAATGATATTTCCGGAAAGTTAAATGCTTTCATAAAGAGTTTATTCATTTTTACTTGTCTTCGTATCATGCGCGGGGTGCGCACGCAACAGGCTGGTAAGGTTGCTAAATTCTAATTTTATCCTCGAAAGCAATGCAGCAGCAAAATCACCATCACGCTGTAAAGTACGTGGGGCTGTCCATGCTCGCGCTCGGTTAGTGCGTACCGGGATAATTTTTCCGAATTTCATTAGGTCAAAACACAATCTGCCGTCATCACCCCTGGTATTGTGCATAATATAGCCCGTTTTTAAGCCATAGGCTTTAACGTAGCCCATACTTATGCCAAAGGCATTTAAATAAGGCCGTTTTACCTGCCGCAGTTCTGCAGCTAAATCTTTTAGTTTTTCAAGAAGAAAAAGTTTCCAACGCGAAAAGCCAGGCTCAGGAATAAAAGAATAGCGGCCATATACGCAAGCAGTTCCAGGTATGGTAAGTTTCTCCATCATATCATCAACCCAGTTGACAGGATACACACAATCTGCATCTGCAAGCAAAATGTATTCGCCGTTTGCACGTTCCATTCCCATTTGCCTCGCCGGGCCACAACCCTGAATTTCTTGAAAATAATTTGTAATGTTCAGATTATCAAGTGTTTGTTGAGTCCTGTCGGTAGAATTATTGTTAACTACAATAATCTCCAGGGGATAATCGGTAACCAAATTGGCCAGGCTTGAAATATTACGGAGTATATTTAGTTCCTCGTTCCAGGCCGCGATTAAAATTGTTACAACAGGCTTAGGACTTTGCAGTTTACTTAGTTTGGTGTTAATTCCCTGGAAAAAAGATGGAGGTACCTCGTTAATGCTTTTAAAAGCAAACTCATATTGATCCAACCATTTTGGTGCTGAAAATATCGTGTTCATGGGTTAACAGTATTTTTAATTTGAAATTGTCCCCGAAGTCTTGAATCCATTGGATATAAATTTTTTAATTTCTCTAAAACTTAGGATGTAACTGTGAAAAATAGAGAAGTTCTGGTAGCCTTTATTAATGTAATAATAAGAAATAATAATGCCTATTAAAGTAGGGAAGAAGGTACCAATAACAAGTCCGTATATATTGCCGAAAAGGTATACACCACCAAAGTCTGATATTACATTAACGATAACCATTACAATTACCTTGTATAAATTAATTTGCGGCCTGTGTATGGCATCAAGTGTAACGCTCATAAAGCGATCAGCAGGGTAAAGCAGGGCAATTGTTGCGCTAATTCTAAAAATATTAACTGCAATTTCACCAGCTTCGGTGCCATTGTACTTTCCGCCACCGATTATGGCAAGTGCATAACCTGCAAAGATGTATGTACCCAGTAAAAATGGGATGAGGCCAATTGTTATAATGCCAATGTATTTGCTCATGGTAGAAATGAGTTTGGCTTTGTTATTCTGATTAAAAGCACTTGATAAGGCCGGCATAGCGGTTGCAACAAAACTCCTCAACGGAATTTCTACAACTTCCATAAGCCTGCGCCCAAGGTTGTAAACAGCCAGTGCAGACGGACCAAGCATAAAATTGATCACAAAGGTATCCGTAACGCCAAACAAGCTCGAGCTTATTGATGTGCCAACGGTATATTTTCCAAAATCAAAAATTTCTTTTGTACAGGCTTTAGTGCGTTTGCCAATAAAAGCTATACCAGACCAACCTAAAATAATGCATAAGATACTGGTAATTGCCCCTGCTAATATATTAATATACATTAGGTTATAAAGGTTATTCTGTTTTGTAAGTATAAGAAAACCCAGGCAGAGGATAAGGAAAGCAACCTGAAAAACCCTGATATACATTAAGCGCCCAAAACGCAGGTCGCCCTGTGCAATGCACATTGTAACAATCATTGGCAGGGATGACAAGAGGTTGATGGAATAAAATTTTGCAAAGTAGATCAAACTCTCATCTTTGATCAAAAAAGCAATAAAAATAAGGGGTATGTTGAGCAATAATAAGATAATTGTTGTTGCAGTGGCTATAAACCATGTTGATCCGATAACTTCCTGACCTCTTGAAGGTGAGGTGCCTGCATAAAATTTTACAAAAGCAGTGGATAAAAATCCTTGCCTGAAGGTATCAAGAAAGGACAGCATGGATTGAAAGAAAAACCAAATTCCGATTTCTTTTATTGATAAAGAGCGGTAAAGGATAGCAGTGAATAAAAACGTTAATACCGACATGCCGCCGGTACCCATTAATGAGAGAAAATGTATGTTTTTAAGTTTCTGTACAATTTTCATTTATAGCGTATTAGTCATGCTTTGTTTAAGAGCTGTTTGGCCATCGTTTGATATTGGATTTATACCTAGGCGCGTTATAGTATCTTCGAAACTTTCTATAAATACCCGCTCAATCCATCGGTTTAAGTTAAATTCTGCGCTGCGTGGCAAGTAGCTATTGTCTTCAATAAATCCATCAGGTAGCTCAATATTTTCAATATCGATTATGGCAATCTGCTTTGGGTTGTAAATATCATCTTTGGCAACCCACTTATTGGTAGTAATTACTTTCTTGCCCGAACCTAAAGCATCCAATACCCGCATGGCCATGCCCGATTGTTTGGTGTTACTAACATCGATAATGGTTTTAGACATGGAAAGGTTGTTGATATAATTAGTTCTCGACATTTTTCCGAACTTAATCAGTTTCCAGTCAATTTTAACGCCTTTTAGTCTTTCGATAATGAAATATCGGATGGGCATATAAAAATGAAATTTAACGGAGTAGTTATGCTTTTTTGCAAACTCCATAAACTTGAGTAAACCTTTATAGCGTTCAGGAAGATAAGAGCCGAAATAAAAAAGATCGTATTTAAAATTTCCATTGTTGGTTTTTTCACCTAGTTCCTTTATTTCATCGGTATAAAAGGTGGGCGAGTAGTTTAGTTGCGCATGGTCTTCAACATCTTTATAATCAAAAGTTAATTTCACATCAAACTCCGGCAGTATATTATATGCTGGTGTAAGGTTAATGAAAGGGCTGTTGGTGTTAGAATCCCACTGGTAATTGATAAGCTTTAATCCGGGATTAAGCGACTTAATTTTTTTTACAAACCACAATGGCATCTTAAAACCTCTGATTACCAAAAAATAATCGAATTTTTTGTTGGTAATTTGGGTCAATATTTTTTTATAATGAAGCTCCTGGTAAGCCTCTAAGCGTGATGGGTTTAGTCGGTTAATAATGCCGTATATAATACTGGTATCCCTTTCAGGAAAGTAATCAACCTTTGCACCATAATTATCCTCAAGTTTCTCAATTAACTGCTGATGATAGTAGTAAAATTTTACGCCTATGTAAAGTATGTTCTTGTGCTGTAATTCAGGTCGGGTTATCACTTGGTTGTTTATATTATAATGTGCAATATTGAAGTGAATTTCCTCAACATCTGGTTTTTTGCCGTTTAAAATGATTTATTTTTTATTATTGCCTTCAGCTGTTACTTATCATAAATAGCAAGCTGAAAGGTATATACAATCGCCAGCTAAGGCAATAGCCCTTTTCTACCAACTTTGTTTACATATTAAATTCTATTGGTAATGCTAACGAATTTCTATTTTTTTAATTAATAGTTGTGTATTCTTCCTGTTCAGGGTGAAGATTTATGGTAACATCATTTTTTTCAATCAGTTGCCTACCTATACTATTGTAATAATAGCCCAGGTCGATCATTTTTTCAAGATTGAATAAGTTTCTGCCATCAAAAATTACCCTTTCGTTCATTAAAATACTCATCTGATCGAAATCCGGATTGCGAAATACCGACCATTCAGTAGCAATTAAAAGCGCATCTACTCCCTTAATCGCCTGGTATTGGTTTGTGGCATAAGAAATTTTATCTCCAAAAAAGACTTTGGTATTTTCGCTTCCCTCAGGATCAAAAACTGTTATGGTAGCACCTTTAGAAAGTAATGCTTTTATAATGTATAGTGATGGTGCTTCTCTAATGTCATCGGTTTCCGGTTTAAAAGCCAGTCCCCATAAAGCAAAGTGTTTTCCGTTCACATCATCACCATAGTATTTAAGTACTTTATCAACAAGTACTGTTTTTTGACTGTCGTTAACCTCGATTACCGATTTTAATATTTTGAAATCATATGCATAATCATCCGAAGCTTTTACCAATGCCTGCACATCTTTCGGAAAGCACGAACCTCCGTAACCAATGCCAGGAAAAAGAAAGCGTTTTCCTATTCTTTCGTCGGCACCAATTCCTCTTCTAACTGAATCCACATCTGCTCCAACCAATTCGCACAGGTTGGCAATTTCGTTCATGAAAGTAATTTTTGTGGCCAAAAATGAATTGGCTGCATATTTAGTAAGTTCTGAAGATTTTTCATCCATAAACAGGATAGGATTCCCTTGGCGCACGTATGGTGAATATAAATCGCTCATTATTTTTGTTGCCTTTTCGCTGGTCGTTCCCAATACTACACGGTCTGGCTTCATAAAATCCTCTACGGCAACCCCTTCCCGTAAAAACTCGGGGTTAGAAACCACATCCACTTCAACCGTACTGTATTGCTCAAAAATTGCTTTAACCTTATCTGCGGTACCTACAGGAACAGTAGATTTGTTTACAATAACCTTATAATCAGTAATTAACGCAGCAATATCTTTGGCGGCACCTAAAATAAAAGAAAGATCGGCTGCTCCATCTCCACCCGGAGGCGTTGGTAAAGCCATGAAAATAATTTGTGCCTCTTTAATGGCAGATGCAAGATCGGTTGTAAAGATTAGTCGGTTTTGGCTGATGTTGCGGTGGAAAAGTAATTCCAGCCCTGGTTCATATATCGGTAATATACCGCTTTGCATCTTTTCGATTTTATCGGTATTGATATCCACGCAGGTTACTTGATTACCCGTTTCTGCCAAACAAGTGCCTGTTACCAAGCCAACATAACCAGTGCCAATTACTGCTATTTTCATATTTCTTTTTAAGGGCTATAATTTTTTTTCTGATCTGATTTTTGATCAATGCGAAGGTAAACTTTGCCTAATTTTAAGCCAATAGCCCTTTAATACCATTATAATCAATGGGTTTTAGTTTGGCAATTGCATTGGTTACAGCATTATGGTTTTGATGTATGCTAAAACAGCTTATGATGATGTTTTAACTAAACCTTTTAATTTGCAGATCATGCCTGCTGCTAGGGCAAAGCCGTAATTTACAATAGCCCCGGTTTGGCTTTTTTGCTTTTTGATGTTATACATATCTGTAAGCCATGCACTATAATTTGTAGCGTTCATCTGATCAAAAATAAGGGAGATATTTTGTCCAGGAGCTACAGTTGTGTGCCATACCCCATTTGGTACAAAAATGGTTTCTCCGGGTTGGAGTGTAACTTCTACCGATCTGGCATTTTTATAGAGGGGGTACTTTTGCAGATCCGGATCTAAGATATTTACAGGGGAAAGAAAATTGGAATATCCTTTTTTGCCTGCGTATAAAAACTCATCCTGCTCACCAGGAAAAAGAATAAATTTTTTCTCGCCATAAAGCTGTGTAATCCAGGCGTTGGTATGATAAAAATCTTTGTGCAGCGAATATTGGTTGCCCTGGCCACCAAAAAAAAGGTTAATGTTTTTACCAAATCTGCCATAAGGAAAAATCTTCGAATCGAACCAGTTTGGCGTAGCATAATTCATATGGATTGGATTAATATGCTCCATAAAGCCTGGTATATCGTAAGGAAGTTCAAAAGTAATTGGGTAAGGTGCAGGGTTTTTTGGGGTGCTTTTTAGGGTGAGTTCCAAAATTTCGTTGATGGTATACATTTTTCCCTCAAATTCTTTTTTGTAATTACCGAAATGTGCACTAAAAAAATCAGGTCCGAAGGTATGCTGACCCCAAACTTTTGAAGCATTTTTAAAAACAACAGGATTTCTTTTATTTACATGTTCTGCTATAAATTCTGTATAGGAGATGTGATCTACTTTATTTACGGTTTGCATTGATTGATTGTGTTTAATTTAAATTCCAAAAAACGGTTTCCAGATCTTCACTTGTAGCAAGGGTAAAGATATAGTCGGGAGCTGCACGCATCGTTACCAGGCGGTAAGGTTTGCATGATCTGGTTTGTATATTTTCCAAACAGTTAATTTCCAGTAGATTATCGATAAGTCCTTCTCCTGTAGCTTTCAGCAGTGCTTCTTTTCTCGTCCATAAGGTAAAAAAGGATTCTTTCTGATCTTCCGATAGCATTATAAATTCTTCCTCGGCTGTGCAAAAGCAGTAGGGGATTAGCTGGCCCACATCAACAGGGTGGTCTATATGTTCAACATCTATCCCGATCGGATTTTCGCTCATGGCAATCATAATGTATTGCGCACTATGACTGATGTTAAATTCGATACCAGCTGTAGATGGCTTTTTGTTTGCCGTTTGGTTAAAAATTACCGATTGAGGCACGGTGCCGGTATATTGTGAAATTATTTTCCTGATGGCGAGCCTTGTAGCAATAAAACGCCGCGTATCGTGTGCTTTCAAAAAATACCCGGATCTTTTTATCTCCTCTGGCGAAAGTATCTCATTAATCTGGTTGCAGAATTTTTGATAATAAAGCTCAAAATTGATCTTGAAAATGTTGTTTTTCGTCAGGTCAATATCTTCAGTAGAATCGAGGCTTCGCCAATCCACGTTTAAAATAACGGGCAGTTTGTTAGCTAGCATGTTGATGCTTGTTGAGGTTTGTTTGTAAAATATTGGCAAATGCCTCGTTGTGTGGGGCGGATATAAAAGTTTTATGGTCGCCTGGGATTTCGCAAACCTCAACGCCTTGAAGTGCAAAGCGGTCCCATCCAAGATAAGTAAGGTCATCAAGGAAATATAACCTTTCACTTACTCTAAATAAGGTTACCTTTAAATCGCTTGGTTGTAGATAATATTTTTCCAATGCCTGATCGTATTGATTATACAACTCTTTCTCGCGATCGGTGAATAATCCCCAATCACTGTCATGTTGGTTTACAAAGTTTTTGAAAAGCCGTTTTTTTGTAGCATTAAGCTGGTATTTAACCGTGTTAACAGGTCTCTTTTTAAAAGAATTGGCTATAAAAGGAATTTTTTTGAACTGTCGTTTTACAAAATGACCAAAATTATTGTCTAATTGCCTAATTGGTGCGTTTTGGCCTGTATCAGTATCAATTACTCCCAAAAGGTTAACAGCTTTACCCATTTCTTTAAGTTGTTTGGCCATTTCGAAGGCAATAAAGCCTCCTAATGAATAACCAACGATGTTATATGGCCCATCTTGATTGATTTCGAGGATTTCGTCAAGGTATCTTGCCGCAATCTCCTCAAGGGTATCCGGAAGATCTTCATAACGGTCTAAACCAATTGCCTGCACTCCATAAATTGGTTGGTCATCATCCAGGGCGGGAATTATCGATTTAAATAATAATACGTTAAGTCCACTGCCGTGAATTAGATAAACGGGTGCTTTAGAGCCTCCTGTTCTGATCGGAATAATCGTTTTAGAACGCTCACTATCTGTAGTAACGAACTGTGTGGCAAGTTTTTCTATGGTAGAATGGGTAAGGAGTACGTTTAGTGGCAGGCGGATACCTGTCTTTTTTTCCAAAGCCACCATTACCCTTACTGCCATCAGCGAATTGCCGCCCATTTCGAAAAAATCGTCTTCAATACCCAGTTTTTCAACACCCAGGGCATCTTTCCAAAGGTTTATGAGCAGCTGTTCGGTTGGGTTTATCGGTTTAGTGATATCCTTATTTACAGGATATTGCGCTCTTTCAGGTTTAGGCAATATATCACGATCTACCTTTCCACTTGCAGAAAGTGGGAAAACACGCATTGCTACAAAAAAATCCGGCACCATATAATCTGGCAAAAGGGTTTTAAGTCTGTTCTTCAATAACTTGCTGTAATTTCTGTTCAAAAGGAGTTGATTTTCAGTGTTATCTGTTTCTGTAGAGAGAACAATTTCCTTATTGGCCAATTGGGTTTCGCAAATTGTGAGGTAAGCCACGAGGCAATCATCTGCCCCGGTATCATTGCGCTGAATAATTAATGAATCGCTTATTTCTGGTTGAGCGTTTATAATGCTCTCAATTTCACCCGATTCTACCCTATGCCCACGCACTTTGATTTGATGATCTATTCTTCCAAGACATTGTATTTCTCCATTGTTGAGCATAATGCCAAGATCGCCCGTTTTATAAAGAATGATATTGGAGCCATCGTTTGCGAAAATAAACTTCTCGCTCATGAGCGAATTATTATTTACATATCCTAAACCAACACCTTCTCCACCGATACAAATTTCTCCTACATCGCCCATTTGCACGGGCCGGCCTGCGGCATCGTTAATGTAAATTACCGTATTATGAAGGGGCTTGCCAATCGTAATCAACTCATCGCTAACTGATATTTGTTTACCTATCGAATATATGGTGGTTTCAGTAGGGCCGTACATGTTCCATAAACTAGCTCCTGTAGCCATAATCGATTTAGCCAGATTAAGATCCAGCTGCTCACCACCTGCAAAAACCTTGAGGCTGTTTGTTTCAAGACCAGAATTTAAAATCATCTTCAAGGTGGAAGGCGTACCTTGAATAATCGAAATTTTTTGGCTTGAAATTATATTGTTGATTAACCTTCCGTCTTTACATGCAGCATCACTAGCAATTACTGTTTCTGCACCGGTAATAAGCGGCAAAAGGAGTTCGAGCGCAGCAATATCAAAAGAAATGGTTGTTGTTGCCAGCAAACGGTCTTCACAATTTATGCCAGGCATTTCCTTTGTACTCAGTAAAAGATTTGCAAGGTTACCATGACTTATTTTAACCCCTTTCGGTCGTCCGGTAGAGCCTGAGGTATATAGTAAATAAGCGGTATCGTTTAAACTGATGGTGGGAGTTTGCCAGTTGTTAAGATGTGCATCCAGTGAGGTAAAAATTTCTTCGGGATTGAGTACTTCCAGTTTTACGGGAACATGAGCCAGTAAATTAGAAAATAAATATGTTGCACCCGAATCGGTGAGCATATAATTTATCCGCTCAGCGGGCAATGTAGGGTCTATCGGGAGGTATGCAGCACCAGTTTTTAAAATGGCAATTATTCCGGTTAGCATTTCAATGGAACGGCTGATTGAGATGGCTACAATATGGCCTTTTCTTATTCCTTTATTTTTTAAAACGGAAGCTAATGCATCTGATTTTTTATCGAGCGATAAAAAGGTAAGTGCATTTTGCTCAAAACTTACTGCCCGGCGGTTTTGAAACTTTGATACGCTGTTGCTAAAAAGTTCAACGAAAGATTGATTGTTAGCCAATGCTTTGCCAATTGTTACTGATTTAAGCTTTCCATCCATTATCGCATCATATATCGAAATGGATGGAGTTTTGATCATACTGTTGATCAGGAGCTCATAATCCTGCATCATGGCCTTAATACGGGCCTGAGAAAAGAGTTGTGCGTTGTAATTCCACTCTAAAATAAGTCCATCTGGTGAATCGGTGGCATTAACAAAAAGTTCGAAAGTTTCACAGCATCTTGCATTGGAGTTAATCTGGTGCTCAAGTCCATCAAATCTCACATCACTGTCCATACCCATGTCGATGTTAAACACAATGGGTACAAGCGGCACTCTGGAGTGATCTCTCTTGGTTTTAAGTTTTTCTAAAAGTTCTCCAAAACTATACTGCTGGTGTTCATAAACATTCATCAGGTGTGCTCTACGCCCTTTTAGGTAATCATTTAGCGGCATTTCGGCATCAACATAACTTTTTACCGGTAATATGTTAACGCAATGGCCCACCAGATCGTAAAATTCACCTACTGCCTGCTCTGCCGAGGGTAAACCAATAATCAGATTGGCCTGACCTGTTTTTTTGAAAATAAGGATTTCAAATAAAGATAACATGGTGGTTACCAAACTGCATCCTATTTTGGCACCCTGGCTTCTTAAGTCTTTAATTACACTGCCACTCAAGTGTTGATCGATTCTGTTTGATTGATAACTTCGTTGAGTACCCCTAGAAAAATCTGTAGTCAGGTTTACTGTAGGTAAATCACCGGCGCATTCATTTAACCAAAATTCTTCTGTGTTCCTAAAATCGGGGCTTTTGCGGTATGTTTCTTTTACAACTGCAAAATCGCTGATCTGGAAAGGTTTAGGAAGGGAATGCGCTGATCCACTGGCATATGCACTATATAGTTTACTAAGTTCTTCGAGGATAATGCCAAATGACCACCCGTCGCAGATAATATGGTGAAAAATTAAGGTAATTTGATGTTGTTTTACTTCGTTGCGATGTACAAATGCCCTGAAAAGTGGCCCCTCGTTTAAATCGAAAGGTATGGCCATCTGCGATTTTAAAAAAGTGCTAAACTCAATTTCTCTGCCTTTTTGCGGTAAATGAGAAAGGTTTTGCACCGCAATTTCAAAAGGCATTTCATTGTAAATGATGAGTTTTTCTCCATCTCCACTTATTACGCTTCGCAGGGCTTCATGCCTGTTTATCACTTGGGCAAAAGCTGCTTTAAAGTATTCAATTTCGAAATTACCAGTCAGGTTAATTGTAACCGATTCATTGTAGGCGAGGTTAGCTTCATCTCCACCCAATAAACAGGAAATAAAAATTTCCTGCTGTGCTTTGTTTATGGAGATCACTTTGTTTATGGCCCGCTCATCTTCGAAGGGATTAAAATCAACTGTTAACGGCTCAATTTCTAATTCTAAAGGCATCATCTTAGGTAACTTATAATTGAATCTGTAAGAATTTCTTGTCGTTTTGCGGATCTTCTAAAAACCAGGCCGGGTTACCAAAACGATCTTTCCCTAATCTTGCTCCAGCAATTGGAGGAGTATTATTGTCAATTACAATGGCCGTATTTTGATGTATTGCATCCGCTTTTTCACCACGGTGATCCGGCAAAAAGCCTGCTTCTATAAGTCCATCGATGGAAGAGGTAAAAACACTGATTATTTTATTGATGTCATCATAAGTGGTAGCCTCCGTCATAAAGCAAGGAAAGCCATCAAGGATATGAATCCCTTTTTCCCTCATGAGTACAAAAAGCAGTTCGCTGTAGGGAATATCCTGTTCGAACTTTATTTTCCATAGCGAACCGTAGTTAACGATATTGATTGGCAGCTGCCTTGCCGCAATTTCTTTTGTTAGGGCATGAGCGATAAAATTTCCTTTATCATTTAACCGCTGTTGCAAGGCAGGTCCTTGTGCTTTCATATAAAGAAGTGATGCCTTGGCTGCGGCAAGTGCAAGTGGATGACGAACAAAGGTACCGGCGAAATAGGTAATGCCTACTTCAGGTATCGAACTATCGCCATAATTCCATGAGCCACCATCAAGCGCATCCATAAATTTTCTTTCACCAGCAATTACACCTATGGGAATACCCGAACCTACTACTTTTCCGTAAGCGGCCAGATCGGCTTTTATGCCAAATTGGGCTTGTGCACCACCCGGATGCATCCTGAATCCTGTTATTACCTCATCAAAAATTAACGCGATGTCATGATTGTGGGTAATTTTACGGAGTTCGGTCAAGAACGCAACCGGTACAAATTCCGGCCGTCTGCTTTGTACTGGTTCTACCAAAACCCCCGCAATTTCGTTTGCTCTTTGTTTAATTATCGATAGTGTTTCATCAGTTCCATAATCAAGGATGAGTATGTTTTCTACGGCTTCGGGCATAATGCCTGCTGCTGCCGGGAAAGATTTTAATTTTTTCGTTCCCCTTACCAATACCTCATCAAAAATACCGTGGTAAGAGCCAGAAAATGCTACAATTATTGAGCGGGCAGTAACGGTTCTAGCCAGGCGGATACAGCCCATTACCGCTTCTGAACCAGTACTGCATAAACCTGTCCGGTCAAATCCGGTAAATTCGCAAATCAGTTTGCTTACCTCAGCTGCCAATTCGTGCTGCGGACCCACCTCAAAACCTTTTTCAATCTGGTTATGGAGTGCTTCTTTAATAAATGGAGGTTGGTAGCCCAGCATGTTGGATCCAAATCCATTCAATGCATCAATGTATTCATTATCATCCAGATCCCAAAGTTTGCTGCCTTCTGATTTTTTTACAACTACCGGGTAAATTAAATCTTTAAGTGCTGGTTTAAAGCCGTTTACTACCCGTGGATCGGCCATGTATGGTCTGCTTTCTACCGTATAGTTTTTACTTTTCGAAGTTTTTAAATTGTAACGTTGAGTAAGTTCGGTCAAGAAAAGGCGTTGCTTTCCATCAAGTTCTGTTTTGGTAAATTCAATTTTTGGAGTGGCACCAAAGGGTTTGCTTATTTCTTTTCGTTCTTCATTTGATAATTCACCCAGTGCGGTTTTTATTGGTTTGTTTACTTTCTGGGGTGCTCCTACAGGAATATTTGAGCTAATTGGTTGCGCAGGCTGCGGAAGGTTGGTTAACAACTGAATCTGTTTGGCAATAAGCTCAAGCTGGGCCGAAAGTAGTGATAACGCAGTATGATCCTGAGTTTGAGGTTGAGTGCTTTGAACTGAAAAATTGGGTTGAGGTTCTGCTATAGGCTGTTCTGGCGTAATAAATTTACTTATATAATCGGTTAACGTTTGTATGGAAGAGCATTCTTCATTTAACTGTCTGAAAGTAATTGGCACATTAAACTCTTTTTTGAGCGAACTCGCTACCTGGGTAAGCAATAGTGAATCGAAACCAATCTCCAAAAAGTTTTTACTGATATCTACTCCTTCAAACTCAATTCCGGAAGAATTTTCCAGTACCGTTTTCACCTTTGTAATAAGCATCTTCTTTTGCGTCTCTTTCTGATCAGTATCCATAGTAATATCGTTAAATTTAGTTTTTAGCGGGTTGGGCAAATGGTTTGTGGCTGGCTCTACCCAGTATTTTTTTCTTTCGAAACAATACGATGGAAGTTCGAGAAACTTCCGTTGTTGATTTTTATAATATTCCTTCCAGTTTATTTCGCGGCCTTCTAAAAAAAGTTTTCCAAGAGCATAAATAATCTGTTTGGTGTCTGCCTCACCTTGTTTTATGCCCGCAATTACTGTGCTTGCAACAGGCTGCTCCATTATGATCTGTTTGGTAAAAATACTTAAGGTATCACCAGGGCCAACCTCCAGAAATATTGGGTCGTATGTGGAAGTAATATGCGTTACAGCGGCCTCGAACTTTACCGTTTTTCTTAAATGATCTGTCCAGTAATCTACACTTAGCGCATCCTTATCGGTAAGTAAACTGCCTGTTACTGTTGATATTATAGGTGTTTTTGGAGTAGAAAGGGCAATTGTAGATACAAGCTTACGGAAAGCTGGTATCACCGGATCCATCATGGAGGAGTGAAACGCATGTTTGGATGAAAGAAATTTACTTGGAATGCCAATAGCTTCAAGTTTTTTTTGAAAGTTGGAAAGTGATTCAACCGGACCGGCAATAACATATAAGTTTTTGGTGTTTTCTGCTGCAACAGAAAGATCTGCCGGTAAAATACTAAGGAGATCAATATTTTTTACCCTGGCAGATAACATTCCGCCCGCGGGCAATTCGCTTATCATTTTTCCCCTCAGGGCAACCAGTTTCAGTGCATCTGCAAGCGAAAAAATACCTGCTAAATGTGCGGCTACATATTCGCCAACGCTGTGGCCACAAAATACATCAGGATTACATCCAAAACTCATCCATAATTTGGCCATAGCATATTCTGTAGCGAAAATTGCCGGCTGAGCATATTGAGTGTTCTGCAATACATCTTTACTTTGATCAGCAGAAAATAAAAGATTTATGAGGTCAATATCCATCAAATCTTTTAAAATTTCTGCACACTCATCAATAGCCTGGCGGTAAGTGGCCTCTTGTTGATAAAGACCAAAGCCCATATTATGGTATTGTGAGCCTTGCCCAGGAAACATAAAAACGAGGTCGTTCGCTTTTTTTGTCAACTGTTTATTCAAAAATAAATCCTGATTGTTGGTTGCCAGCTGTTCTGCCAGGTTTTCTTTAGTATCAACAACTACGAAACCACGGTGGTTAAAAACGCCACGTGAGTTTTGCAGGGAAAAACCAAGGTCTTCGGCAAGCGTTTCGGTATGTAGTGATGCAAAGTTTTTTAACTGCGATTTGTAGCTGATTAAGCTCTCGGCTGATTTTGCCGAAATAGGAATGAGTTCAAACTCACGGCTGGTAGTTGTGGCATTGATGCTATTTTCGTAACCTTCCAAAATAACGTGCACATTTGTGCCACCTACTCCGAACGAACTCACGCCAGCAATTCGCTTTTGATCATTCCAATCTTGAAGGCGGTTATTTACAAAAAATGGGCTATTATCGAAATTAATATTCTTATTTGGAGTATTGAAGCCGATTGAGGGTACTAACTTTTTATGATAGATAGATAAACAGGTTTTTATAAAACTTGCCACGCCGGCCGCCTCTGTAAGGTGGCCGAAATTGCTTTTTATTGAGCCTATGGCGCAGTATTGATTATTTACCTGGTTTCCAAATGCCTGAAGGAGGCCTTCAAATTCAATCGGATCGCCAATTGGTGTTCCGGTACCATGGGTTTCAATGTATGTTATTTCTGTGGTTTCAATATCGGCATCTACAATGGCAGAAAGTACTGCATCTGCCTGTCCGTCAGTGCTTGGAGCAGTAAAACTTGCTTTCTCATAGCCATCATTGCTTACCCCAACACCCTTTATTACCGCATATATTGTGTCTCCATCTGCTTCAGCATCTTCGAGTCTTTTTAATAAAACCACTCCTGCACCATCACTAAAAACTGTACCTGTTGATTCATCATCAAAAGGGCGGCAATGGCCATCTTTACTTAAAATACTTCCTTCCTGGTAAATATGGCCGCTATTGATGGATGCATTTATACTTGCTCCACCTGCAAGTGCAATATCGCACTGCATGGCCCTTAGGCTGTTTACAGCCTCCAAAATGGCTAGTAGAGAGGTTGAGCAGGCCGAGTTAATGTTAATTGCGGGGCCTTTAAGGTTTAAATGATAAGCTGTTCTTGAGGCAATGTAATCTTTATCGTTAACTGTGGTAACCTGAAGCTTACCCATTGTTTCGATTTTATCGGGATGCGCCAATACATTGGTTTCGTAATAGAAATTAGGGCCACAGCCTGCAAAAACTCCTGTTTTGTAATTTACTTTAGCAGGAAGATGCGCTGTTTTTTCTAACACTTCAAAAGCAATTTCGAGGAATATCCTGTGCTGCGGATCCATTAATTCGGCCAGTTTTCTGTTAATACCGAAGAAATCCGGATCAAACATTTTTGGGTTTTTAATAATGCCACGGGCTTTGATATACAGGGGATCTTGTTTTACCTGTTCGGGTATATTAACATCCAGTTCTGAATCACTAAAAAAAGTGGTTGTTTCTCTTCCCTGCGCCAATATATCCCAGAGTTCGGCAATGGTTTCTGCTCCCGGAAATCTGCCTGCCATGCCAATTACAGCAATATCCCTTGATTTATTGCCATTCGAATGACGTTTTAAGCGAGTGGATTCCAATGCCTTGTTAAGGTAATTTGCAAGCCCCGAAACAGTTGGATACTGATAAAGCTTTACCACAGGGATTTTAATATCCTGGGCATCCATGGCAATAATTAAACGCTGTGATAAAAGTGAATTGCCGCCAAGATCGAAAAAATTATCATTTACACCGATGCGTTTTACTGCTAATACTTCTTTCCATACGGCAGCAATTTTTGTTTCTAACGCTGATCGTGGTGCTACATACGGGGTAGCCAGCAGATCGGAATAGTCTGGAATAACGAGTTGCTTTCTATCAATTTTGCCACTAATGGTAAGCGGCATTTGCTCAAGCGGAACCCAAATTCTGGGTATCATGTATTCTGGCAACCTGTTGCTTAAATAGGCTTCGGTATCGGTTTTGTTAAAAGATGCATCAGAAACCACAAATGCAACCAATTGCTTATCACTTTCGGTGTTATTTTTAACCAACACAACACTTTGGCTAATCATCGGACTTGCATTTAACGCATTTTCAATTTCGCCGATTTCAATTCTGTAACCTCTTATTTTTACCTGTTCATCACCTCTTCCTATGTATTCAATATTGCCATCTGCCAGCCATCTTCCCATATCACCGGTTTTGTAAAACAGGTGGTTGCCAAGTGAATTTATGCTTATAAAATTTTGTGCCGTAAGTGCATCATTGTTTAAATAGCCCTTAGCCAGTTGAGGGCCAGTGATGTAAATTTCACCTACTTTTCCTGCTGCTACCTCTTGTTTTGTTTCATTAAGAATGTAAATGGTTGTTCCGGCCAAAGGTTTACCAATGGGTAAAGATTCGGAAAGCGAAATCTGATCAGCATTGCATTTAAAGGCAGTAGTGGTTACCGTTGCTTCAGTAGGACCATAAACGTTATAAAAATCGGCTTTGAACTGCCATTTTAAAAATAAGGCTTTCGGACAAACATCTCCACCTACAACGATTCTTTTCAGTGTTGTATATTTTTCGGGGTTAAGGTTTTCTAAAAAACCCGGAGTTAAATCAAGATGTGTGATTTCCTTATCGGAAACATATTTTGTAAACCTTTCTACATCTGCCAATAGCTCTTCGGGCAACAAAACCAAACATGCGCCGGTGGTTAAGGCTAAAAATATTTGTTCAACGGAAGCATCAAATGATATGCTGGAAAATAGCAAAATTCTATCTGCTGCTGTTATGCCATAATAGCTGCTTTGATTGATGATGAAGCTGCTCACCGCTTTATTTTGTACAACCACACCTTTTGGTTTGCCTGTAGAGCCGGAGGTATAAATAATATAACTTACTGCTTCCTCATCTGTAATTGCTGGTAATGGTGTTTTTGGAGCATTATCAACAGGAGATGGGTTCCCATCCAGCAGTATAGTGGTACCAGTGAAACCTGGAGGGGTTTTTAATGCAGTGATGAGAAAATTTGCGTCAATGTCATCAATTATATAACTAATCCTTTCCATAGGATATGATGGATCAATCGGGACGTAGCTTGCACCACATTTCATTATCGCCAAAACCGCAATAATCATTTCAAATGATCTGTTAAGCAATATAGGAACTCTCGAATCCTTATTTACACCTTTTTCAATCAGGAAATTAGCTAACTGATTAGATCGGGTATCAAGTTCGCCATAGGCAAGCGACTGATTATTATATTCGAGAGCAATGTTATTTGGGGATACATTACATTGGGCAGTGATAAGGGCAGATAGAGTATTATTAAGCATACGAGATTAAGATTGGTAGCGCCGCATTTAATATATGATAACGTAAATTGCTGTTTTTATGAGTTTTGTGACGTGTTATTACTGTTTAATTTTTTTTACTAAAGTACCTTATATAGATGTAGATTGAAATAGTGCGAAAGGGCTATTAGGAATTGAGATAATCAGGTTACCAGAATGATAAATAGACACTGTAACAACCTGTTATTGTGAATAAGGAGATTGCGCATAATGATATGCGAAGTAGGCAAAAGAATACAAATACGGGAGATTTTTAGTTGATTTCTGCTGAATTTCCCTCCATTTATGAAGGGAAATTGCAAATTTTACCATATTTGAAAGCTATTTCCTCAACGATCTTTCCCAGGCCGCACTCTGGCTTTTATTAATATACCTCACAATCCCTGCTGCCACTGCATAATTCATCATACAGAAGTAATATGGAATAAATAGGGGTTTGATTCTGATACTTTTACGTTCCATCAAAAATCCAAGGATTGCCAGCACATAAAAAATACATTGCGCGGTAAGCAAAACCGTATAAAATGGAGCACCATGATTGTAAACAATCCAAATGTTTGTTAAAAGGGCCATAACCAGTAAGAAAGGTGTAATGGTCCACCTTAATACCCTATGCGAAAGATATTGAAAGGTTAAAACAGGATATCGGAAAGGATTTGCTGCAATTTTTAACCGGAGGATTGATTGAATTCCACCAGCGGCAATTCTGATCTTTCGCTTAAGTTCTTCACCTGTATTTTCTGATGCAGTTTCACTGGCATATGCTGCAGGTTCATACGCAATTAGGTAACCTTTTTCGGCAATTCTCATCGCAATCATGTGATCGTCGATAATCGTATCCGATTCAATCGGTTCATATAAAGAGGTACGGATGCTAAAAAGCTCGCCTGCGGCCCCTACATTTGAGTATAATTCGTAATCCCATTTTTTTAGTCTTGATTCGTATTTCCAGTAAAAACCTTCTCCTGCCGAACTCGCATCTGCATGCTCGTTTACCAATATCCGTTTCTCACCTGCAACAGCACCAACTTTTTTATCCTGGTAATGTTTTACAAGTTCACGCAGTGCTTCCCGGTTTAAAAAGGTATTCGCGTCAGAAAATACAATAATTTCACCATCTACACTTGGCATCGCCCGCTTAATGGCCGCCATTTTGCCGTGGCGGTCGTTATTGTGCATTAAAATAACCTCTTTGTACGGGCTAATCAAATCAGGGGTATGATCTGTAGATCCATCCGTAATGAAAATGATCTGTAACAGCTCCTTTGGATAATCAAGCTGGAGCGTATTTTTTATTTTATCTACAATTATTGTTTCCTCATTCCAGGCGGCTACAAGCAAAGTTACCGAAGGGAGTGCGGCATCTGCCAGGAAATTTTTAGGTTTAGAAAATGACCGTTTAATTTTTATAAGTACATAAAGTACCAATCCGTAACCAACAAAAGTATAGGTTACAATAAAAAGGCAGGTCCAGAGGAAAATAATCATTGTTTATCAGCTTTGAATTAAGTCGTTAACAGCAGTAGGCAGGTTTATTATATCCCTATTGCCGATTGGCACGAAGGTAGCCTAAACAGCATAGTTGCTCAATAGTCCTTTAATACCATTCTATTTCGAGCTACTTACAGTGGGCGCAATTATTAAATTATTGGCCAGTTGGCTTGTAAGGTGGTTTTTCGAATGAAATAAATTCCAGAGCAGTCCTTTGAAAACAAAGGGTATCAGGTCGGTTCTTCCTTTAAGAAGATAGCCGAATAATTGTTTCGGAACAGCTATTAAGAGGTAATACAGGCTAAAAAGCATTACGTTGATCATACTGCTATTGCGCCGCATAAACAACAGGCGATTGCGGGTAAGAAAGTATGTTTTAATGGTACTTTCTTTCCCTACACTCATCGATTCTTTGTGGAGAATATGTGTTTTACCCGTAAACCAGATTTTTTTGCCCGCACGCTTAAACATTTCACACCAATCCAATTCCTCATAATACAGGAAATATTGCTCAGGCATCATTCCAATCTGATCGATATCTGCTTTCCTTAACATCATTGCAGCACCATGGCAAAACGATGTTTCATAATTGGCATTGGCATACTGGCCTTTATTTAACTGGCCTAAACCAATGGTTTTATTTCTCCCGGTGATTAAGTTTATTGGTGTGTAACCTGCGTATTGAATAATATCCGGATCATCGTGATAAAGTATTAGGGGAGAGAGAATACCTATTTCAGGGTGGGCAAGCATTTCTGCATTAAGCTGCTCAACAAATCCTGGTATGAGTTCAGTATCATTATTGATCATTAAAATATGCTGTCCGGTGGCTTGTTGTATACCCAGGTTGTTGCCTCCCGCAAAACCAAGATTTACCTCCGAACGGATGTATTTTAGTGTTGGATAACTGGCTTTAAACTGAGTTTCATAATCGATATCACTGGCGTTATCAACCAAGATTACTTCGATCTCATCCAAAGCACAATTATTTTTAATTGAGTTCAACAGATCAAGGGTAACTCCGGGCTGATTATAGTTTACGGTAATGATTGAGGTTAATGCCATTTCTGCAAAACTACCTAAAGCACTGGTACAAATCTATAGCCTTTTTGGGTGGTTTATGATGCGCAACCGGTACAATTTGCTTGTAAAATGTTAATTATAAGCCGCTCTTTATCGTTTACATAAGTCAGCAGCCGATCCAATTAGTGAGAAAAGGCTATATGGGAGGCAAAAGCCTCATGGTAGCTTTGCACGCAACTAAAAACCTCAAAATTCATTTATAAACCAATGTTATCTACAACTATGAAAATCAAATCCACTTTCTTAATTACCGTATTACTCATGCTGTTTGCACATTCGCTTTATGCACAGCAGATTTTACTGATCGGATCAGATTCAAGGGAAGAGAATAAAAGAGGCAATGCCGATTTAATAATGGTTATTACGGTGAAAAAAAAGGAAGTAAGGTTAACTTCTATCTTACGTGATACGTATGTATATATAAAGGGATATGGCAACCAGAAATTAAATGCTGCTTATCGGTTAGGAGGGAAGGAATTATTGATTTCTACCATTAATGCAAATTTTAAAACAAAACTGGTTTCTTCCATCGTTACCGATTTTAGCAATACGGCAAGGGTGATCGACTCTTTTGGAGGAATAACTTTAACAATAAATAAAGGCATCCACCATTATGTAAATAATTATATAGGAGAACAGGCCTATTTAAAGGGTGTGCCGCTTTTGCCGCTTACTCGCACCGGAACTATTAAAATGACTGGCGACCAAGCCCTGGCTTATGCCCGTGTTAGGGTGGCTGGAACTTGTTACGACGATCATGCAAGGGTTGAGCGACAAAAAGATGTAACCAAAGCTGTAATTAGCTATGCTGTGAAAAATAAATCTTTAGCGTTGAAAAATATATCAGATTTATGGTCGATGATTGATACAGACATTAACCTGAAAGATTACTTTAAAACTTTCAGCACATTTTTAAACAAACAACGCCTGCCGCGATCGCAGGTATTTCCGAATGGGAATTTATATACCAATGAAAGGATTGATGGTGTAGGACTTGTACTGAAGATTAAAAATTTCAGAACGGCATCTTACGACCTGAATGATATGATAAGATAAACCTGTGGTTACCAACCGGAGGTTTGTGAATTGATTTAATACCTAATAAATTACAATTATTTAAATGCGAAAAGGAAAAATACTGAGCGTAGATGAAGCTCGTGGACACGGCCTCATTGAAGATGAAAATGAGCAGGAAATTATTTTTAATTTGGAAAGCTTAAACACCAAGGTTGATGTTAGCGATGAAGTGCTGTTTGAAATTGATTTGAGCAGTAGTGGCCTGGTGGCGATCGATATTATGTTGATATAATTCAGAGTGGCATTTTACCGTTTTTAAAGTTTTATGCTAAAAACATCTTAAATATAGCAGTAACCTCAATCAAATGCCATTTATAAAAAATTTATAATGGCTACAATTTGTTTTTAAGCATTAATTTCAAGTCTGTACCCTTTTCCACGAACAACAACGATATTGATATTAGGATCAATTTCCAATTTTTTTCTAAGTTTAGAGATAAACATATCCAGGCTGCGACCTACAATAACGCCTTCATCTTCCCATATCTCTTTCTGCAACCGGTTTCGTGCAATCATTTCATTTGGTGATGATGCGAAAATTGAAAGTAATCGGGTTTCCGTTCCAGTTAAATCTATCGTTTTTTCGTTTATAATCAGTTTCCTATGCTTTGCGTCGAATAAAACTGAACCTAAAGTAATTATACCCAAATCCTTACTTTCTTGAATTGAGGTGCTGTTTGGCTTAGCAGATCTGAGAAAAATAAATCCAACAAACGCTAAAAATGGAATGCTGCCCAATAACAAGTGTTTCTTTGCCGTAATTGTACCTGTCGGTTTAAATTTAAGATCAACCATGTAACTCGCTTTTGGTTGCTTCCTTCCTTTGCAAGCCACAATATCATCTCGTTTGTTTTTGGCCACTGCAAAGCCATAGATTACACTTTGGTTAGCACTGTTCATCACGTTTACAACATAATCAGTTGCCATTGGATCTTTAGCCAACACATTCACTGTGGTGTTCAATAAAGAATCGGTTTTAAAAGTAAGTTCCTTCTCAAAGCTGATTTGATATTCATTTTCAGAAATCTTTTTTATCGGAAGCACTCTAGATGTGCTATCGCCCGACTGTAAAAGCAGTTCGTGCCCGATTTGACGAAGCAAAATTTCCCTTCTGGCGAAATCAAAAGTATTTTTATCACTTATATGGAAAGCCACATAAATAACAGCAATAAATGAAAGCAATATCAATACAAACAGGTATTTACGTTTTCCGGTAAGCAGATTTCGGCTGAATTGCATACGTCAAGTTTTTATTTACAAAGATTACATTTTTATTTACAATCCAAATTTCTCAAGCGGAAAAATATCAAGGTAGTTTTGCTGCATCAACTTAGATGGCATATGGAAAAATAAAATATATCTATCCATTTTGAATAACCAATAGAATCTTTGATTATTTAGTAAAACACAAAAATTATGAAAAAATTGATTTATGCGCTGATGTTACCACTGGTTGTGGTGGGCGGATTAGTATTTGCTAATCCTGAAATTGGGAATGATACGACTAAGAAGCCGTTTTCAAAGCCGCGTTCTGTTGCTGAAAGGAATGCCGAAAGAAAAAAATGGGAGTCTACACCCGATGGCATTAAGTACAAAAAATGGGAGGCTTCTCCTGAAGGTAAAAAAGTGTTTACCAGTGCGGCTAAAATAAGGAAGCATACAACTGCTTTTAACAATATGGAAGCGGTTGTAACTGCTCTTTCGCTTCCACCAGGATCAAGGTTAGGTTTTGCTGTGATGGTTAGGGTTAATAGCGACGATTATATTTTACAATTTGAGCCGGAAATGTCACAACTTGAACAATTGCATAGCCTGAAAGTTAACGACAAAATAATGATTAAAAGCCACAGTATATCACATGCACCCAAATACTCATATCCAATAATATCCTGCGAATATGTGGAACGAGATCATCAGGTTATTTTTAAACGCATTCCTAAAAAAGGTGGTTGCTGAGTACGAATCCATGGTCTGTGTCTCCACAGACCATTTCTTTCTTTTATCGTATAAGTTCATTGAAGCTTAAGTAATAATGAATTTTTACTGTTACCTGAATCCATGGTCTGTGTCTCCACAGACCATTTCTCTCTTTTATCCTATAAGTAATATAAGTTCATTGAAGCTTAAGTAATAATGAATGTCTATGGCGTTGCCATCAGTGTTTTGTAGTAAAAAACAGTTGTCTAAACTATTGAACGTTAGTTTACTTCACGTTTATCCGCTCCACTATAGGTTTACCAGTTGATTCTTCAGTGCCTTCAACTTCTGCATATTTCACATTTGGGAGCCAGAAACTGCCACCTTGTATCCTCACAAATAATCGCTTAACCCTTATTGTCCGGTTGTTTATCGTTACCGAAACATGGTAGCTTTTATCATTATATCTTTGTAAATAAAATGGCAGTTTTTTGTGTGATACAAATCTAAATTCATATTTATCCTTCCCCAATGCTTTTGTATCAATGCCATAAGCAAACTTCCTTTGGATGTACCCCAAATTTTTTTTTTGCCCTTTCTCACCATACCTGATCCAATACACCTGAATAGGATTTTCGGTATTGATAGTGCCATTTTCTGTAAGGTTTAGCGCATAAATGAGGGTATTCGTATTTGGATCACGTTGAATATAAAATAGCAAATGATCTATATTTTTTGGTGTCGGAAAATTGATAGGGGATGGATCTTTACCTTGTGCATGGCTTTGAGTTGAAAAAATTACAAGGCTTAATACAATCGTAAATAATGTTTTTGAAATTCTTAAAGGTGTTTGGTACATTTTAATTTTTTTATGTAGAAGAGCGGTAGTATGAACCAGGTTTCTGTTTGATGTTGATCTTCTGCCGAAATTGTTTCCTCATTTTCATTTCGCTGTGCATTATAAAGCCGATCCGATTCTGCCCTACAATGTTCATAATCATCTAATTTTTCGCAGGAATTGTTTCCCTGAATCTCAAAAAAATCCCTTATTGATGGATAATCAAAATATACCGACATATCATAAAATTTAAATTACCAGTTTTCGGTCGGGAATAGCTTTTTGATTATTTGCTGAACGCAGAAAATTAATCTGCTTTCAAACTCATCTTTTCTGCAATTGCAAAAGGAATTAGCGCCTTGTTAATCAACAGATTGCTAAGACATCAAAGGGCCATTCCCTACGTCTTTCTTGATAAGTATGTATGTAAACAATTTAATGTTTAGACGTCATGGACGGAATCGAACCGCCGTACTAGGTTTTGCAGACCTTTACCTAACCACTCGGCCACATGACTATATGATCTTTTCAAGAAGTTTTAGATTCACTTTTTGAAGAAGACTCAGCAAAAGTAAAAATTAATAACTATAATTTCTATAGAATTAGTGGTTTTTTTTGTGATGTCGTGATATTTAATTTCTATTGGTTAATGTACTGATTTTTAGCTTTTAATATGTCATACTGAGTATAACGAAGGATCTTTTAGCGTTAACTATTAACAATTTTAATTACTTTAAACATGGTCCTCGTTTGCAACGAGGATCGATGAGTGCTGCATTTTCAATGCAGGGTTATAGTTACATATTGCGATACMATCGCCTCTAGGGCATCCAAATTGCATATCGGAACGATTTTAGGTCGAAAAATCAATAATTTATCTCTCCGTTAGAAGCGTTTTAGGAGAATCGTCATGCTGTCCTAAAACTTTCAGGATCAGGTATATTTTTGCAAAAAGATACTGAAATAAATTCAGCATGACGATCGCGTTAGGGAAAGCAAGAAAATATTAGTCCATGCGAATAAAAATAGTTCAATGCAGGGTTATAGTTACATATTGCGATACCATCGCCTCTCTAGGGCATCCAAATTGCAAATCGGGACGATTTTAGGACGAAAAATCTATAGTTTATCTCTCCGTTCGAAGCGTTTTAGGAGAATCGTCATGCTGTCCTAAACTTTCAGGATCAGGGTATATTTTTGCAAAAAGATACTGAAATAAATTCAGCATGACGATCGCGTTAGGGAAAGCAAGAAAATATTAGTCCATGCGAATAAAAATAGTTGCGTATGTGATCTGCTGCATTTTCAATGAAGGATTATAGTTATATACGGAGATACAATCGCCTTTCCCGTGCATCCCAATTTTAAATTGACACGATATTTTGCTTGATAGATCTCTCCATTTTGTTGCACTTCATTAGAGATAAATTTATCCCAATTTCCTTCCGGTATTGATCACATTTACACCATTAAAACGAGTGGTGGCACTGCCATGAGATACTGCACTTGCCTGCCCTGGCTGGCCTTTCCCATCAGAAAATGTTCCGCCCAATCTATAATCATTTTTATCACAGCGTTGTACGCATGAGTTCCAGAATTCTTGTGTATTGGCCTGGTAGGCAGCATCTTTAAACATGCCTACTATTTTGCCTTCCTTAATTTCGTAAGCCAGCTGTGCGCTGAACTGGAAATTATAACGTTGCTGATCAATAGAATAAGAATTGCGGCCGAACATATAAATTCCTTTCTCAACATTTTTAACCATATCGGCAGCACTTAAGGCTGCATTTCCTGGTGCCAATGAAACATTTGGCATTCTTTGAAACTGAATATTGTCCCAACTATCGGCATAGCAACAACCTTGCGATTCTTTTAATCCTAAAATATGTGCCTGATCGCGAATAGTTTGATAGTTTACTAAAATTCCATCTTTGATAATATCCCATTTGCCACATTTAACACCTTCATCATCATAACCGACAGCACCTAAAGATCCTGTTTCCAGCTTATCGGCAAGAATGTTTACCTCTTTACTGCCAAAGTTGAATTTTTTACTCTCCCATTTATCCAGCGTTAAGAAACTCGTACCTGCATAATTGGCTTCGTAACCTAAAACGCGGTCTAATTCGGTTGGGTGACCAACAGATTCGTGTATGGTTAGGAAAAGGTGAGAGGGATCTAAAACGAGGTCGTATTTACCTGGGGCAATGGGCTTGGCTTTCAGTTTTTCATCCACATGTACAGCTGCTTCGCGTACATCTTCCAAAATATCGTAACGCTTTTTGTACATGGTAACCGGGCCACCTTTAATTTTTTCTTCCTCTTTTGGTTTAAGGTATTCAAAACCCATCCCCATTGGTGCGCTTAAAGCATTTCTGGTTTCAAACTTACCACTGGCTGCATCTGTTTTTGTAAGGGTAAAGGTTGGCCAGATTCTGTGGATATCCTGATCGATATAAGAACCATCTGTTGAGGCAAAATATTTCTGCTCATTAATCATAAAAAGATTGGAGCTGATGTATTTTGCACCACCCTTCATGGCTTCGCTGTTTACTTTTAAAAGAAGGTCAACTTTATCTGCAATGGGTACTTCAAAAGCATTAATTTCTATGGGTGTTTTCCAGCTTACATCTCCATATCCTTTTTGCGGGGCCAACTGCACAGGCTCTTCCATCAATTTGGAGTTCCCTTTTGCAATGGCTACGGCTGCTTCCGCAGCTTTTGCAATGCTGGCATCATCCATATTGTTGGTTGCGGCAAAGCCCCAGCTTCCGTTGGCAATTACACGTACACCTAAACCATACGATTCGGAATTGGAGATGTTTTCTACCCGGGTTTCCCTGGTGGCCACAACCTGGTTCAGGTACCTGCCTATGCGTACATCGGCATAAGTGGCACCTTTGCTTTTAGCGGCATTAAGTGCAACATCGGCCATTTTTTTCTTCAGCGCAACATCTACAGGTGTTAAAGATTCTTCAACAGAAATGATTTTGCCAAAGGCAGGGATGTTGGGTATTATGCTGGCACCAAGGCCAACACCTGTCATATATAAGAAATCTCTTCTTCTCAATTTTTGGTATTTTTAAATTCTTAAGTGGGTCGTCATTCCCAACTTGATTGGGAATCATAATGCAATAGCTTTAGGATTTCCACCTGCGCGGGAATGACGAATCGCCTATTTCTGTACTTTGGTTGAGATGACGATTCAATTAAATCGCATCTGATAATGAGGTAAATGTAAAATCCCGTATTTTCATTGGTGGGATCAATCCGCTGCCTGTTCTTACTGGTTTACCCAAAGCTTCTACATTGTTAAGCATAATTACCGGACTTTCATTAAACCTGAAATTCTTGATCGGAAATTTAATCTCGCCATTTTCGATGTAAAAAGTACCGTCACGCGTTAAACCTGTTAGTAATAGTGTTTGCGGATCTACCGAACGGATGTACCAGAAACGGGTAACCAAGATTCCTTTTTCGGTGCTTTTGATTAAATCTTCCAACGATTGCGTGCCGCCTTCAATGATTACGCTGCGGCTAAACGGAACGGGTTGAATATTTTTTTGTGCAGCCCAATATCTTGAATAGGAGAGGTTTTTAACAATTCCTTTTTCTACCCACTGTGTTCTTTTTACTGGTAAACCATCGCCACTCCAAGTTGCAGAAGGGATTTCGCTATTCATCGGATCGGAATAGATGTTTACATTTTCTGAAAACAACTGCTCACCTAAACGCGTACCGCCACCTTTTTTGCTCATAAAACTTCTGCCTTCATCTGCACTTCTGGCATCGAAGCCTCTAAACATATTGCTTAATATATCGCTGGCTGCAAGAGGCTCTAAAATAACGGTATATTTTCCGGGTTCAATTGCTTTTGCACCAGCTGAACCATTGGCTTTACCTGCCGCAATTTTGCTTAGGGCAAGTGTATCCATTTTATCAAGGTCGTTAAAGCTTTGCTCAACATAGCCTGAGCCTGTTCCTTGTTTGTTGCGTACAGTTACCGAAAATGAAACATCTGTACCTTTATTGTAGGCGAACAAACCTTTAGAATTCATAATCGCATTGAAACGGGTCGAGTTTTCTAAAAAGCCTGCTGCATCCAAACCTGCTGCTTTTGATACACTTAAACTTTTCCCTACCATTTCGGCTCTGGTATCGGGCGTCATGGCTGCAGTTTTAGGATTGAAAGTATTTGATTCTGCAAAGGTTTGCGGACCTAAAAGGGGCATAAACTCTGGGTTTTCGGGAGCCAGCATGGCCAGTTCTTCTGCCCGCTTTACCACTTTTTGCAAAGAGGCATCATCAAATTCATTTATCGTTGCCGAGCCTGTTTTTTTACCAAAGGTTGAGCTTACCCCTAAACTCATGGTACTAATCTGTCCGGCGGTAGAAACTGCATTGCGAGCATAACGGATATTTCCGCCATCCGAACCATTTAAACCTACTTCACAGAAATCGGCTTTCGAAAAACCAATTACTTTTTTTAATATCGCTTGGGCTTCTTCTTTACTTAATATGGCCATAATTATATTTTTCTTGCTGTATTGATAACATTAACTCCATTGAAACGTGTTGTAGAACTGCCATGTGAAACAGCACTGCTTTGTGAAGGCTGACCCTTTCCATCATTGAACGATCCACCTAAACGGTAATCGCTTTCATCGCAAATGGCATTACATGAGTTCCAAAATTCTTGTGTATTGGCCTGGTAAGCAACATCGTTAAGCATACCTACAATTTTACCTTCTTTAATTTCGTAAAAAATCTGTCCGCCAAACTGGAAATTATAACGTTGCTGATCGATAGAAAAACTGCCGTCGCCGATGATATAAATGCCTTTTTCTACATTCTTGATCATATCATCCACGCTTAATTTTTCTTTGCCCGGCTGTAATGATACATTGGGCATTCGCTGAAATTGTACATCATCCCAACCTTGAGAATAGCAGCAGCCATTTGATTCTTTTAAGCCAATAATGTGTGCCTGATCGCGGATGGCCTGATAACTTACCAATACCCCATCTTTAATTAAATCCCAGTTTTTACATTTTACACCTTCATCATCATAACCCACAGCACCTAATGATCCCACCTGTGTTTTATCTGCAAGGATATTCACTTTATCACTGCCGAATTTAAATTTTTTCGATTCCCATTTGTCTAACGTAAGGAAACTTGTTCCGGCATAATTGGCCTCGTAACCTAAAACGCGGTCTAATTCGGTAGGGTGCCCAACAGATTCGTGGATGGTTAACCAAAGGTGAGAAGGATCTAATACCAGGTCGTATTTTCCTGGCTCAACCGATTTGGCTTTTACTTTTTCGTTGGCTACACGTGCAGCTTCCTTTACATCCTCAAGCATATCGTACCTGCCCTTATACCGGGTTACAATACCGGTAACTTTATCCTCAGGGCGGGCATGCATGTATTCGTAACCTTTACCCATTGGCGAACTAAGGGAATTACGGGTTTTAAATTTACCCGATTCGCGATCAACTTTAGTTACATTAAAGGTTGGATAAATGCGGTGAACATCCTGATCGATGTAAGAACCATCAGTAGAAGCAAAGTATTTTTGTTCGTTAACCGCAAAAATAACGGAGTTTACAAAGTTGGCCCCATTTTGCATGGCCACATCGTTCACATTTAGAAGCAGGTCTACCTTTTCTTTTACAGGAACCTCAAAGGCATTAATTTCGATTGGTGTTTTCCAACTTACCTCGCCATAACCTTTTTGTGGAGCAAGCTGAACGGGTTCGCCTTGTATTTTGGCGTTGGCTTTTGCAACGGCTACTGCCTGCTCTGCTGCTTTGGCAATGGCATCTTTAGTTACGTTGTTTGTTGCGGCAAAGCCCCAGCATCCGTTGGCTAAAACGCGGATGCCGACACCGTACGATTCAGTATTGGCTACGCCTTGAACTCGTTTTTCGCGGGTGGCTACAAACTGGTTTAAATAACGGCCGATACGGATATCGGCATATGTTGCGCCTTTGGATTTGGCTGCATTTAGGGCAACATCAGCCAGTTCTTTTTTAATTTTTACATCCACTCCATCAAGCGCTTGTAGCGGGTCTATCGGAGTTCCGAATGCAGCGAGATCGGGCAGGAGTAATGCACCCATACCCATTCCGGATAAGTAGAGGAAATCTTTTCTTTTCAATTGGTTTAGTTTAGTAGGTTTACGATCTCAAGATAGCCATTTGCGACCCTAAAAAGGCAAATTGATTATAACATTTTAGTTTCAATGCTGAATAAGGGATGTTTTTTTATGAAAAGACGTTTTTTGGTTGATATAACCACGGTTTGAGGTGTTTTCTTAGTTTTTTTGCCACGGAAACACAGAAAGCACGGAATATTTATTTAATTGTAATCCTGAAGGATAATTTATTTTATCCAAATCAATATAAGTGACATGATTTTAAGGAAATGAATACCCTATGATTATCGCCATTGCGAGAAGGCTTTTTCAGGCGACGAAGCAATCTTTATGACAAGGCTCACTAACATGAAAGATTGCTTAGTACCTCAGCAATGACGACCGCTTTACTGAAGCCTGTCAATAGCAACAGAGTCGAAGGATTATTTTTCCTACCAATAAGTTCTGTAACAAGCTTTACTGCACTAAGTTGCCAATATCCTCGATTCGTACCATAAAAAAGCGGCTGAGATTAAAAATCCTGCAAAAAACCACCAAATGGATATTTCTTCTTCGATAACAACATTATTTACCTGTGATTTATTGTTAACATTGGCAGAATTTTTAACAAACTGTTGAGTATCATTTAACATTTGCTGATTTTTAAGTGCCTGCCAATCGGTTTTACGATAAATATACAGCGGCTCAATATTTTGGTTTACCTGTAAATCTACCCAGCCTGTTTTTTGAGGCCAGTAAAACGCATCCCATTGAAAAGGCAATTCCATATTCTGGCGTGGACTTAACTTAACCTGGTCTATTTTTAAGATGGGCAACTTTTCAGAAGCAGCCAAATCAGCAATGATTCTTGTTTTTTGATGAACAGCAGGGAATTGAGGAAGGATGTTAACCGATTGGCTATCATTTTTTTTTCTGGCTGCATTGGCTAAAAGTTTAGACCAGTAAGTTGCATAATCGGTTTTTTTTCCAGAAAGCAACCAATTGTAGGTAGATGAAACAGTTGAGATAAGTACTTTGCCGTAACCCTTAATATTGCTGTTTACCAATGTTTTACCTGTAGCATCGGTAATCAGCGGCAGGTCATTTTGATTGGTTTTTAAAAACAATGTTTGCTCAAGGGGAAGAGGATTAAACTTAAAACGATTTTCTGTAAGCATTAAATTCAGCGTTTTTCCCTTTAAAACAGGAGATTCATATCTGGCAAATAATGCACTAAGTGGGGTAGATGGTTTGGTACTTGCCACCCTGATCAGTAATCCCATTCCATTTTTAACCATTATATCTATCGAAGCCCTTTCGTTTGAATTTAATGCCGCCAGCTCGTCTTCATCAATGATCAGCATGTCGAATTTTTTCAACGATGAAGTATTGATCTGATTGAGGTTCAAACTATCCATATTCAGAAAATCTGAAGCATACTTATTTTTACTGATCTGACTCCGGAATGCCAATGGATAATGGTTTTCGTACAGCCAGTTTTTTAAAAACTTATATTCAAAATCAGGGAAAGAAGCCAGGATTAAAACCTTCATAGGTTCCTGGTCGCCCACTTGCACCGGAACAGGTTCTTTGGAAAGTGTATCCTTCTTATGCAAAGCAATTAACTCATAAACAGCATTTCCTATATGCTTAGGGCTGGTTTTGAATGAAAATGATTTATTTGTTTTAGCACCGATAGTAATAGAATCAACCGCTTTACCAAAGCCTTTAAGTAAAAGTTTAACCGTTTCATTACCCATATTCTGGTAAGTTCCCTGAACGATTAAAGTTTCGCTGCTTTTTAACCTGGTTAACCAATTGGCGGCAATTATACCGGTTGGCTTTGCCGAAGCATGAAACCCAATCTGGTATCCTTTGAGGTTTTTTAATTCAGTTGCATTTAAGCCATAACCGTATATTTTCAGTTTGTGGATAGTTGGATTCGATTTTAAGAAATAAGAAAGGTCGTTAATGGTGGTGGCCTTAACTTTTTTTAAATCTACAAAAGGAAGCGTGTATTTTTTTTCTTTGAGTTTTGCCACCGAATCAGGGTTTGTACCTGCAGTGAGTAAAATAATTTCATCTGCATTTTGCTGCACGTTTGTTTCATATTTGATGGGCACAATTAACAGCACAAAACAGCCAACAGCGATAATACTTGCTAAAATCCGCCAGGTAATTCTTGCTTTATTAGTTCTACGCAACTCTTTGTAAAGCAAAAAAGCCAATAACAATAACCCAGCAATAATAGCGATGTATATAAACTCCATATCTATCTGTTAACTTTAATAAGGTTATTAAAATAGTTTTGATACAATGCCGAAGCTGTTCCGGCCCCTTGTGTTTGCGGTTTTGCACCCTCAACATTAATCATGTTAACTATGGCTTTTTCAACCAGATCAATGTCTTTAACGATCAGTTTATTGCCTGTAGCTAACTTTCTTAAACTGCTCAGCGCATTTAAATAGGTATTAGGGTTATCTGCCGCTGCGCCGATCATATATTTTTCTGTTTCGCTCAGCAAGTAACGATCTTTTTCAGCAAAGTTTTTTCCTGTTTTTCTGCTTTCCAATAGCGCGAGTGCTGTTTTTAAGTTGGCTATCCTTTTTTCTTTCTGCTCAAATGTTAGTTTTTGCACCGGTTGCATAATTTTGTCGAGCTCACCGCTCAAACGTTTTTCGGGTTTCAGTGCAGCTGTTTTTACGGTGGTTTTGGCCACATAAGCCCGCGATTTCTGTTGCAAATCTTTCAATAATCTTAATGCTTTATATTCGTATGGTAAAGCTTCCTGCGGTTTATAGGTTCTTAAACGAAGTTCAGCATTCCACATTTCGGTTAAAACGGCCTTTAACTGCGCCTTCATTTCTGGTTCAAAAAAAGTTGCATCTTCTGCAATATCATGCTTGTGCGCATATTTATCCATTATTGCAGTAACATCGCCAAATTTCTCGCCTTCACCTTTATGCGCTGCATGCTCATCATGGTCGTCGTGATCACCGCCAATCTCATTTTCATTTTCCTCACCTAAAAACTGTCCGTAACGCAATCTCAGCAACTTCTGGTCTATCCCTAAATCGTTGCTTCGGGTTTTAAAAGTTGTTACAGGCAAAGCCGATTGTTCTTTTAACAGCTTCTCCGTATCAATAATAATCTGCCTTTCACTTCTGAAATATTCTGGAACGAGGTTAACACCATTCGTCATGCCAGCTAAACTCATTAACTCCGTAGTATCTACTATCGATACAAAATATACATCAGAGCGGCTCGATTGACCATGATTATCCATTGCTTTGATAAAGAAATAAAGCTCATCACCAGGTTTCATACCAAGACTTTTTAAATCGATCAATTTATGGAGCGAAAGATTTTTCCTGTTATCAAAACTGGTGTTAAAAGACAGTTTTTTCTCTGTAAAACTGACACCTTCGCCCTTACCACTGGCCATTGTTGCCGATATAAAGGCATCATGAACACCATAATCGTCGGTAAGAGATACATTTAAATTAAATTTTTGCGGCTGACCGATATCAATGGTGGTATGCTGTTTTGGTTGCGTAATTTTAATATTTACAGGCAAATCAGGAATGACTTCAATTTGGTACAGATCTGATTTTTTACCATCAAGTTCCAGTTGGTAAAAGCCAGATTTAGTAATGGTTTTACTATGGTTCCATAGCGTGTGGGCTGTGTTTGCAGGTTTAAGCAGCACCATTTCTTTATCGTTAAAAATAAGCTTCAGCTTTTTGATGCCAATGTTGGTTTCAATTTTCCAGTTTATTTGCGCACCGGTTTCAGCAGAAATGGTAAACTGCTTTTGTTTTCGCCCGGTTTTACCTGTGTAAGCAGGTGGTGTAATGGTGGCTGTAAAGTCAGCGATTTCTGGTGGAATATGCTCTTTAATTACAGGTGTTATGGGTTTAATTGCAGGATCGGCCGCATTAATATTTTTAATCAAATGGATTTTGCTAAATCCAAAACTGATAATTAAGGCTAAGGCAAGTACCGCTAAGCCCATATATAATTTTTTAAAAGGTTCTTTCGGTTTGGAAAGGTTCGGAATTATATTCTCAATTTTATGGCGTTGCAGTTTCTGCAACATCGATAAATCGGCTTCGTTTTGAAGTAGTAAATCGGCACTTTCTTCCAGTTCAGGGTATTGGTGGTTTACATAACGCGAAACATCACGATCGGTAGTTTTCCAAACTGGTTTATTTAATAGTAATGTACATAATATAATAGGAAACAGAATTGCAAAAAGCCAGTAAGGAAGAAGCATCAAATGGCTGCCGATTGTTGTTATTACCAATGATATGGCCAATGCAGTTACCAAAGTGCTGATCAGGTTTAAGCTAATCCACCTTATCCTTAAGTTTCTAATCCAGTTTTGTCCTTCAGTTTTTAACATAATCCGTTTTTTTTCTGAATGATAAAATGCGTTCTGTGGTAAAAATCAATAAAGCGGCGATCCAAAAGAATTTCCCCAAAGGTTTATTTTGAGTGTTTTTTGTTGGAGCCTCTATTTTATTAATTTCATTAACCACATTTTGATTGTTTGATAAACTGCGTTGATCTGCAATATTGTTTTCAAAACCGAAATCTGGCTGATTTTGATCCCTGATCACGATCGGCATTAAGCTTTTTACAAATACGCCATTCCAAACCAAATCATTCCATTGCGGGTTAAAGCGACTATAAAAATGGTAGATATTTAGCATTTGGCTCTTTTGCTTGGCCAGAATTGCGTTTCCGAAGCCGTCTGTCCATATTTTTTCAGCTTGATTGGCAGAGGTTGTCCTTCTGCTTAATTTAATATTGCGGCCATCAATAACCATAAATGAAGGTTCGGCAACTACCTTGCCCTTTTCATACTTCAATAATGCCCCACCCTGAACAATAGAAGCTTTAAAGCTTGGTGCAACAGCCTCGTCAGAAAGCCAAAAACCAATATCCACCTTTTGGCCCGGGGGGGTAATAATCAGCTTGCGTTTGGTAAAACCACTTATTGCCTGTATGGCGGCGATAAGATATTTTCCATCGGTAATCCCTGCGGCTTCGTGTATGGCGATGTTTATTGGACTTTCATCTGTTGAATTTAAAGCCTGGTAAGTGGTGTTGGATGGATTTGATTTTGCTTCATATTTTTTTTCGGCATAGGTCGTAATCCAGCTGCTCAGGGTATCTGCCTGGTTAAATGGAATCCAGTTTAATTTATAATGAATTGCAGGCAATTCGTTTCCAACACGGTTTAAGCGGCGGTTGGCGAAAAGATAAACAGATGCACCCGAAGGGATATTTTGATTGGCCGCCATTAATAAAGTGCTGTAACTTAAGGTATCGCCAGGCTTTGCGGTGTTTGATGCAGTATCTTTTATTGATAATTGTACAAAACCAGGGTTAAAATCATGAATTTCATAACCTTTCTTTAATAATGAATCTATTGTTGTATTGTGCGCTTTAAAAACCTGTGGAAATATTGATTTATCGACCAAAATCCATCCCGTTTTATTGCTAATTGAGGTAATTTCTTTTAAATAGGGCTGCGCGAGTAAAAATGCCAGTAAAATTAAAAGTATACAACGCAGTACAAAGAGCAGCCAATCGTTAAGTTTGAAACTTTTGGCACTTGCCCTCGAGCTTTCACCCAATAATGCTATGCTACCTATTTTGAGCGTTTTGCCCTGTTTTACATTCCACAGGTGTATTACAAGCGGGATTATTAATCCTGCAAACGCAATTAAACCTATTGGATATAAAAATTGCACAGTTTAAATTCTAAGTTTACTTCTTTGTTTTAAAAAATCTCTCAAAGCCTGATCCAGCGGTTCGTCAGTACTAATGGTTCTGTAAAAAATCCTCCTGTCTAGCATCTTAATCCTGGTTTCTTCCAAATAAGCACTTAGTTTATTTTTATAAGTTACCCTGGCCTTTGCCTGGTCGATCTGGATCGTTTCGCCTGTTTCAAGATCCTCAAAAGTGCTGTATCCTTTAAAATCAAGTTCAAGTTCGTTTTTTGATAAAACATGGAACACTACAATCTCATGCCTGAGCGTGTTGAGCGTATCTAAAAGTTTTATAATTTCATCATCAGATTGGTAGAGGTCGGTTACAAAAATTAGCAGTTCGCGCTTTTGCGCCCCTGCAAACAACTCTTTGTAATAAATAGGTTTTGTAAATTTTCCATCGGGATTAATCTGCTCCAATTGGTAAAACAACCTTGCTAAGTGTTGATAATCCTGCCTTGGCGTCATCGAAAAAATTCCTGAGTTTTTAAGCACATATAAGCCAATGGCATCGCCTTGTAAATTGGCCAGGTAAGCTATAGATGCACCCAGGTATTTTGCATAGTCTATTTTGCTAAAGTCGCCATCATTGTGGTTCATCGAGGCACTGGCATCAATCAATATGCGCACAGCAATACTGGTTTCTACTTCCGATTCGCGGATGTAATAACGGTCAGACCGCGCAAACATTTTCCAGTCAAGCGAGCGCAGGTCATCACCAGGCTGGTAGCTTCTATATTGACTAAACTCCAGTCCAGGCCCTTTTACGGTGCTTTTATTAATGCCATTCATAAAACCATCTATCGTCATTTTAGCCGATAAAGCAAGGTCTTTTATGGCCATCAATACTTTCGGATCGAGCAGTTTACTCATTAAATATTGGCTTTTGGTTTCGAGATTGCTTTAATCAGTTCATCCGTCACTTTGTCCGAAGAAACATTTTCAGCCTCGGCCTTAAAGTTCATCAGTACCCTATGGCGCAGTACGGGGTAGGCCATTGCCTGCAAATCTTCCAGAATTACCGCATACCGGCCTTTAAACAATGCCCTTGCTTTAGCTGTTAAAATTAAGGCTTGCCCTGCTCTTGGGCCTGCTCCCCAACGTACCCATTCCTTTACAAAATTAACTGCTGTGGTATCAGGGCGCGTGGCCCTTATTATTTCGCTTACATAAGTAATTAAATCATCGCTAATGCTTACCTCTCGTGTAATGGCTTGTAAAGCTTTAATTTCTTCGGTACCAATTATCGGATTAATTACCGCTTTTTTACTGCCTGTTGTACTGCTTAATATCTGGGTTTCTTCGGCTGCGGTAGGGTAGCCGATTTTAATGTAGAGTAAAAAACGGTCTAATTGCGCTTCGGGCAATGGATAAGTTCCGGCTTGCTCAATAGGATTTTGTGTGGCGAGTATAAAAAACGGGCGATCCAGTGGATAGGTTTGTCCGCCATACGTAACCTCAAACTCCTGCATGGCCTCTAATAGTGCCGATTGCGTTTTTGGTGGCGTTCTGTTTACTTCATCTGCCAGGATAATATTGGCAAATAACGGACCTTTATTAAACTTGAAAAAACGTTTTCCGGTTACATGGTCTTCTTCCAGTATTTCTGTACCCACAATGTCGGTTGGCATTAAATCGGGGGTAAACTGGATTCTTCTAAATGAGAGATCCAAAGCCTGCGACATGGTTCTCACCATTAAGGTTTTCGCTAGTCCGGGTACACCTTCGAGCAAACAATGCCCTCCAGCCATCAAAGCAATCAGCATTTCCTCAATGATTACATCCTGACCTACAATAACTTTCTGTATTTCGCTTTTTAACTGGGAGATCTTATCGATCAATGTTTTTAGGTTGCTTTCTGAACGCTCCAAAATGGTGTTTTTTTAGTTTGACGATATGGTGCTTCAATATAGGGGATATTGGTAGATAGTTTTTAGCCTTGCTGAAAGAATATCAAAAAATTTACAAGATAATTGACTTAAAAAACCTGATTATTAAAAAATGAAGGTAATTTAGGCTGTGCAAAGAGCTAAATTTACATTTGCGAGGTTAAAATACAATTCTGGCGACTGGGATACGGATCAGCGCATGCCTTCAAATCTCCTCAATTCACTTTTAGAGTATACTACAATCCCTTTGGATGAGGAGGAAAAAATTGTGGAACTGAGCAGTAGGGATTTATTCAAATACCCATTTTGTTACCTAAGTGGCCATAAACTGGTGCAATTTAGTACGCAGGAAGCTGTAAATTTTAAAACCTATGTGCATAATGGCGGTTTTATTTTCGTAGATGACTGCAACCACGATATTGACGGTTTATTTGCACGTTCTTTTGAAACGCAGATGAGTAACCTGTTTGGTGCCCAGGCTCTAAAAAAAATACCCAATAACCATGGCATTTACAACTCATTTTTCAAATTCGAAAAAGGACCGCCAACAACATCTTTCGAGTTAAATGGCTGGGGTGATGATTTGGTGCACGACTACCTGAAAGCCATTACGGTTAACAATAGGATAGGGGTGCTGTACAGCAACAAAGATTATGGCTGCGAATGGGATTACGATTTTAGAAACAAACGTTTTTTAGCTGAAGACAATACCAAGTTTGGGGTAAATATTATCCTCTACGCCATGGGGATTAACAGTTGATTTTTTGTGCTGTCGGTTGTTTCAAATGGTTAACATTCTGTAAGCTTACATTAAATGGTATTTTTTATCAAAAACTTCCATTACTGATGCCTTTACACCCAATAATGCCAATTTATCGCAAAATTCATTGCCGATATCCTCTGCCGAAACAACACGGATTACTTTATCGCAATCTTCGAGATCGATACTCCATGCTGAAATATCCTTTAGCCCTGCAATGGCCAATGCAATTAAATCAGTATCACTGTCTGATTCTATAATGGTAGAGAGGATGGTGATGTATCTAGACATATTTTAGCGTAATTATTTTGATGTTTTAAGATGCAAGCTGGATGAAACTGATCTTTTATATAAACAAATGTAAATATATTTTGTAAACAAACCAAATGTTCGGTATCTTTGAAGAATGGAGAATCCCTATAAAAGAAAAAAGGAACCTGAGGTAAGCAAACAGCTCATTTTGGATGCAGCTGCAGAAATTGGTGCTGTAGATTGGCATCGCGTTACTTTTCAGGCTATTGCAGATAAAACGGGTTTGAGTAAAGGAGGAATTATCCATCACTTCCGTAATAAAGAGGATTTGCTTAAAGAATTGATGGGCCAAAGCTTGAAAGAGCTCACAGAGTGGATTACAGCAGAAAAAAAAGCTTCGGGTAAGGAGGAGGGAAGTTTGGCTTACCTTCGCTTTATAATTAATAAAAGTAACGATTTATATTACCGCCGAACAATGAAAATTGTGATGCAGGTGGCACTCATTAACGAGGAATACCGTAAAGGGTGGGATGAATGGTTTAAATTTTATATTGGTAATGGCGATAAAGGTGAGTTGAGTATAAAACACCTCATTATTATGCTGGTTGCCGATGGCTTATGGTGTTCGGATAACCTTGGTATTTATAACATCAGTTTGGAAAAAAAGCAACAGATGTTGGAAGCCTTGATTAAGCTTTAAAATCAATCCTGCACCAGCTACAAATCATATTTATTCAAGAACCCGGCGAAACAACCGTTCATCAAAATAAAACTTTTACTGATGTTAATTATGCTGGTAAACGGCTGCAAAAGCGAGAGTTTATCAAATGCGAATTCATCAGGTGCGATTTTTCTAAAAGTAACCTGAGCCATAACGATTTTGTTGACTGCGAATTTATCAATTGCAATTTTTCCCTTACGCAGGTTTCTGGTACTGGTTTTAGTAATGTAACTTTTACAGACTGTAAAATACTGGGCATTGATTTTTCCAGCTGTAATAAATTCATGTTCTCCTTTTGTTTTAAAGGTTGCATTTTGGATTATTCTATATTTTATGGTGCAAAGCTGAGGAAAACGAATTTTATTAATTGCTCACTAAAGGAGGTCGATTTTGAAGCAGCTGATTTATCTGCTGCTGTTTTTAATCACTGCGATCTCTCAGCTACATCATTTAACCGTACAATTCTGGAGAAAACTGATTTCCGTAATGCAAGTAATTTCTCTTTCGATCCTGCGCAGAACAATGTGAAAAAAGCAAGGTTTTCTTCGGCTAACCTTTCGGGCTTATTGGGTCATTTTAAACTCGACATTGAAAATTAACCACTATGTTGGATCTGAATTAAACTATTTTAACAAGTAAGCATAATAAGTTTACAATGCATAAGCGGTTTCTGCCTTTGATTGGTTGAGCACTAAAAAGCTCTGAATATTGCCAACATAAGCCAGTGCGCCTATATTTTCTCTCAGGAAATTGTTGTACGAAACCATATCGGGCATGGCAACCTTAAGCATAAAATCGAAATGCCCGGTAAGGTGATAACATTCCATTACTTCCGGATATTTTTCCATTTCGGCTTTAAAAGCCCTTACAATATCTTCTGAATGCATGGTGAGCTGAATGTGCGGAAAGGCTATAAAATGTGACCTCAGTTTATCAATATCCACAATGGCTACTGTTGATTTAATGTAGCCATTTGTGCGCAGTTTTTTAATGCGTTCTACAACATGAGTCATGCTTTTTCTAAGCTTCCCCGAAACTTCCTTATAGGTTAATAATCCATCACGTTGCAAAAGGTTGAGGATTTCAATATCAGTCTGATCAACTTTATGAGGCTGCATGTAAATACTTAGTGTATATTTTTTTATTTAGTTCGGTATTGTAGAGCCTAAAAATAGTTAAAATAAAGTATATTTAGGTTAATATTTGGTGCTTATTGTAATCCTTACTTAGTGTATTTATTACAATATTAATAAAATTTTGTGTTTATGATGCAAATTAAATTCTGTAAGCCATGATAAAATATCTGTAGAACAAAACTTTTGGGATGCTGTACGTCTTGTAAAAATAATTTTTACCAAAAAACAAGGTTGGGGATTAATAATTTACTTATCTGCTGATCTTTATATTTTGCTGCTGATTAAAAAATCGCAGGTATAAATTTACCGTATACTTGGCGGATTCAGGACCTTGCTTTACAATGCGCTCATACCTTCGGGCGTTGAAAATATTGGTTGGCATAATGGTCGGTTTTTTTAAAGGATATACAATAAAAAAGCAGTACTTGAAATTGAATAATATGTAAGTGATGATAAAAATATCCCCTTTAAAGGCATTAAAGCCAGGCAAAGATATATTTGAACTGATGATTTCTGATCAGCTAAATGGAAAGGTGCATAAAAATGAACAACTTTCTTTTGAAGATGTAATCAACCTTTTTGGATGTGCGCTCGAAAAAAATCCTTCCATCTATATTTACGAATTTTGTGGTGAAGGTAAAACCATGAGGGGAATTTGGGCAATGACTGATCTTGCTGCAACGGCAACAACTGCCATAAAACGGCACGAAGATACCGTTTCGGCTAAAGTTGCATCGCTTAAAACCGATAAAGGAAAAGGTAAAATAGAAAAGTCGCCTATTTTATTGGTATATCAGCATAATGATTTAGAAAGCTTGATTGATTTGGCTATCGCAGATCAACAACCGATGGAGAGTGAATGGTCTCAATTGGGCCATTTTTTATACCAGATTGCTGATACTTCGCTTATTGATCGGTTTTGTGTTGAATTTGCAAAACTTGAGCAGGTTTACCTGGCCGATGGCCACCACCGGTTGGAAGCCGCTTACGCGTTACAAAAAACGGTTCCACAGCAAATTAGCAGTTTATTTGTTTCAGCAGGATCGATTTCGATTGCCGCCTTTCACCGCCTCATTCAAGGAATTGATATCACTAAGGAAGCCCTGATGGAAATGCTTGAACAGTATTATTACATCTCGAAAATTCCGAACAATAAAGCTTTAAATCCTGACCGGAAAAATAGAATGGGACTTTACTTTGCAGGTGAGTGGTACCAACTAGACCTTAAGCCTGATTTGGCCGATTTAGCAGAAATGCCGGATACAGCCATTTTACAAGAGATGATCCTTAAACCTGTGCTCGGCATTACCAACCCGAAAGAAGATACCCGCCTGAGTTATTTTCCTGATGGTAAATGGAGCCAGTTTTTGGCTCAGCTCGGAACTTCAACCACAACAATCGGTTTTACACTTCATCCAATGGAAGCAGAGGAATTTATCGCTGTTGCAAAAAAGGGTAGGTTTCTTCCACCGAAATCGACCTGGATAGCACCAAAAATACCTCAGGGTTTTATGGCCACCAGTCCTGTAGCCATATTAGCCAAAGGCGAAAAAGTAAATCGCTAAAATTAACAGATATGTTCGATTTGGATTTGGAAAGTATCGGTCAGTTGATGGCAACCTTTACTATTATTTGTTTCTTTATTGCTGCGTTATATAAAAAACGGCTTAAATAAACAGTTTAAAATAATAGGCTTGCAAGGAATAAGCCATTTGAATATCGCTAAATTTTATATTTTTGGGTTTCCGCTCTAGTTATCTAACCCTAATTATATGAAAATTCTTTTTAAACTTTGCTTCTTTTCTCTTTTAACCTGCTCATCAATACTGGCGGGCGCACAAACTGTAACCTTAGATTATTTCTTCAACCGTGAAACCCGTAAAGATAAACAGGGTAAAGAAATCAGGTTTCATTACCTGTGGAATGAACATGCCATGAGCGGTTTTTCTATTTTGGGCGATGTTTTTAAGAAACAAGGCTTTAAGTTGGATTCGCTTGAAACTGCGCCAACCCTTGCTAATTTAAAAGGAAGCAGTGTTTATTTAATTGTAGATCCGGACCGGCCGAAAGAAAATCCGAAACCAAACTACATCGAACCTAAAGATATTGCAGAAATTTCTGCCTGGGTAAAACAAGGCGGCATATTGGTAATGTTTGCCAATGATAGTGCCAATGTAGAATTGCCGCACTTTAATAAACTGGCCGGCGCATTCGGCATGCATTTTACCAATGAAATGCAAAATCATGTAATTGATGATGCTCATTTTGAAGATGGTGCAATTGTTATTAAAAACAACCCGGTATTTAAAACAGCCGGTAAAATTTTTATGAAGGATGTTTGTTCCATCGATACCAAAAATGGCGCAAAACCAGTGCTTAAAAATGCCGCAGGTGCAACGGTTATTGCTTCGGCCAAATTTGGCAAAGGAAATGTAATCGCCATTGCCGATCCATGGTTGTATGATGAATATGTTAATGGCCGTTTGCCTAAAGAAATGGGTTTCGAAAATGATAAAGCCGCATTTGATTTAGTGCTTTGGTTAAAAACGCTGAGCAAAAAATAAAACTGGTGTTTTTATAATTTATCCAATTTAAAGTAACCTAAATGAATCTCATCTTCAGGTAAAGCTGAAGATGGTTTTATTTCGATATGGTACTTTAACTTGGCTTCTTCGCTCAAAATATCCTCGATTTTATAAATATCATCTACATCAATACCATATTTTTCATCGATATGGGAATTGGCTCCTTTAATGGAATTCGTTTTGAAAAAAACCGTTTTCTTGGCGTCCTGTATTGCTTTTGCCCTTTCATCGTGCACGGATAATACAATGTAATGTTGTTCGTATAATTTGTCCGATTGGTAACCTCCCAGGTTGATAAAAAATAATTTATGTGCCGAGCGTGGCGTATCTTCATCTCTCAGCTTAATAGAAATTTCATAGTCATCTACTTTATTCACCTCGCGCCAGCCATCTAAATGCAGGCTTGTTCCTGCCTCAGGCCAAAATGCTTTTATTTCGGGAACAAGTTCTTTAAGTGATCTGGCAATGCCAAAAAAATAATCGTGCTGTTCTACGTTTCTTTTAGGTGCTTTTGACCCGAGCAGGATCATATATAGTTTTAAATCGTTCATTTTTGTGGTTAATCGGTAATTGTATAAATCGGTTAATTGCGTGTAACGGCATAGCACCAGTATGAATGTTGGCTCCTAATGGGTTCGTTTAATATTGGAAATTGATCATCCATACCGCATTAACTTACCTCTTAACAGCAATAATCAAAATTGGTTCTTAGAAATTTTGATTTAACCGCAATTGTACAATGAGAATTGAGCAGAGCGCATAATTTTGATTCTTATTGCAAAATGTTACGCCAAGGATGTTCATTTAATTAAAATGAGGTCAGTTTTATTTTTTTTTAAACCAATTATACATTTGTTTTACAAAATAAACTGTTTAATGTCAGCATTTTGAGCTATGCATTTCCATTATCCATCTTACATTTTCCATCCGCTCAAAACAATTTCAACTTTTTTCGATTGTATGATTGAATGTATAGGAACTTACAGCATTTATAAATGGATATCAACACAGCAAAAAAGAAAATCGCGATTATAGGAGGTGGGCCGAGTGGGCTTTTTATGTATAAAAGATTAAAAGAATCTGAAGTGTCAGATTTAGAAATCGATATTTTTGAGCGTAAAGATTATTTAGGAGCTGGTATGCCTTATAGTGCTGAAGGTGCAAATGTTGAGCATATTACCAATGTATCAGACAATGAAATTCCGGTAATTTTTAATTCTATAGAAGATTGGGTAAAAATTGCACCAAAAGAGATTTTGGAAAAATTTGATATCAACGAAGAAAAATTTAACGAATACAAAGTACTACCAAGGTTGTTTTTCGGTGAGTATCTATCTGCTCAGTTTCAACTCTTAAAGGAAGCTGCTGAGAAGAAGGGAATAATAACCAACATTCATTTAAATTGCATTGTTGAAGATATTATTGATTTTACGGATGCAAATAAAGTAGCTGTAATAGTTAAAAACCAAGATGAAAAACATTTTGACCAGGTCATAATTTGTACAGGGCACAACTGGCCAAAGAAATATGAAGGTAAGATTCCGAACTATTTTGATTCGCCATATCCTCCCCAAAAACTATCGTTAAAGCTTAACCATGCTGTTGGCATCATGGGATCATCTTTAACTGCTATTGATGCTTTAAGAACGCTGGCCAGGCATAACGGTAGTTTCGAAAGCAATGAGGATGGCACTTATGCTTATCATTTAGAAAGCGAAGGTTTTAAGCTTGTAATGCATTCTCGCAGTGGCCTGTTGCCTGCAATAAGGTTCCACTTAGCAGATTCGCACCTTGGTAAGGATGAAACATTGAGCAAAGCCGAAATACAGGAAAGTATTGCTGAAAATTGTGGATTTTTGCCTTTGGATTTTGTTTTCGAAAGGAATTTTAAAGCAATGTTTATCAAAAAAGATCCTTCGTTTTATGAACTGATTAAAAACATGAATCTGGAAGCCTTTGTTGGTGCCATGATGGGTTTCAGGGAAAAAATGGAGCCTTTTGAACTTTTTAAGAAAGAATATGATGAAGCAGCAGAATCTATAGAGAAAAGAGAATCTATTTATTGGAAAGAAGCATTGGCTGTGTTAAGCTTCGCCATGAATTATCCTGCTAAATATTTGTCGGCAGAAGATATGGAAAGGCTTCAGAAAGTGTTAATGCCATTAATTTCGATTGTAATTGCTTTTGTGCCCCAAAGTTCGTGCAGAGAATTACTGGCACTGCACAATGCCGGTGTTTTAAGTATAATTGCCGTTGGAGATGATGCGGTGGTTAAGCCACTTGAAACTGGAGGGGCAGATTATAGTTATAAGGTTGCCGATAAGGAAGTAACTGTTCACTTTGATACATTTGTTGATTGTATTGGGCAACCTCATCTTTCATTTGATGATTTTCCCTTTAAAAGTTTAATAAATAAGGGTACGGTAAGTCCGGCAAGGTTGCAATTTAAATCTGCAGAAAACGGAAAAGCGCAGGTAAAGGAAAATGACCTGGTTACAGAAGAAAAGGATAATATGTACTACTTAACGGTGCCAGGTATCACTATTAATGATCATTTTCAGGTAGTGGATAAAAAGGGGGAGGCCAATCAACGGATTTATATTATGGCAGTTCCATATATTGGTGGTTATAACCCCGATTATTCTGGAATTGATTTCTGTGAGGCCGCTTCAGAAGCGGTGCTGAAAAGTATCTTGAATTAAATCTACGCTCAGGCTGACAAAATGGTAACGCGGGCGGCATTGCGCGATGGCTTTTTCAGTTGATGAAGTAAGCTTTATGGCAAATTATAGCGTAGTGGGAGGATTTTCACCACAGATTTACACAAATCAACACAGATCACTTTTTGCCACGGAAACACAGAAAGCACTGAGATTTATAGGTTTTTATCCCTTAATTTGTAATCCTGAAGGTTAAAAATGGTACAGAAACCTTGGAAAAAATGACCGATCTGTAGCTGATTAGCGAAGTTTAAAAACGCCGGTTAACTAAGTTTTTGTAAATACAGTACTTGAATATTTTTTTTATAAAATGCTATCAATCAGGTTTTTATTATTAAATTCTTTCATTTATCTGATCATGAAACAAACGTTTGCGCTTAAATTGCTGCTTTTTGTATTTTATAATTAAGGTATTGGTAAATAAGCTGTGGTTAAAGCTCAAATAAAAATCAAAAAATAATTGCAATCCCGATTTTCTCCTTAAAGATCAATTGTCATTTTAATGTTTTCTTAACAGTTTAGTTTGATAGTTGAATTTCTATAGGCGAAAAATTCAAATTAAGGTATTTCTTCGGCTTTGATTATACCATATGTGCCTATCATTGAATCATTAACGCATTTTTTTAGGCAAACGTTTGCGTTAAGAAAAATAAAAATCGTCTTTGCTTAATCTATATCTTGCATTACCAAATCATAACGAGCCGACATTTTATTTTAATATTACGAGCAAAAAACTGTTAACCGGCAGGAAAATAATTGATAATAAAATAATAAATAAAGAACCCCTAACCAAGGTATAATACACAAGCAAACAAAAAACTAATCATTCATGGCATTACTGTATGCTATGGATTAACCAATCATCCTAATTTCAACCGCATGTTCAAAAATTTTACACTTTGTCCCCAGGCATTGCTATGCCCAAAAAACTCAAACCGGGTTAATTTTTCTATCGCTTTTTAAAAATCGAGCTTCTTCTTTAAACACTTAAACTTTAATTAAACTATTAAAATGGTTAAAATTTATACAAGCGTTTGTTTCGCCTTGTTTTTATCTGTTTTTGGATTTCAATCTTTATATGCCAACAAGGCTTCGATTAAGGGTGTTGGCTTGAAATATGTTGTATTTCAGCAAGATACCATTAAATCTAAAAAAGATTCATCCGCCTATTCTGTTAAAACTGATACCATCGGTTTAATGATTAAGGCCTTACAGAAATTTAAAACGGTACGCGATACTATCAATATCCGTTCGGCAATTGCAGTTCCTAATTTATCGCTACAGCAAATTATCAAAGGTAATTTAGCCGGGGTTTACGTACAGGAACCAAACGGAGAACCTGGTACGGAGCAGAGCATTATTGTTCAGGGTACATCAGGTTTATTGTTTAACAAGAAAGACATTTATGCACTCCAGCCCGCCATCTATTTAAATGGTGTGCCTTTAGTTGCAGATAATCCTTTTGCTTTCGATGTGCAAAAATACGATTACAACAGAATCGGCACGGCAACAAACTTGCTATCCCAGGTAGATATCAATAATATACAGTCGATTACCGTAATTAAAGATCCATTCGAGCTGGCCAAACTCGGTCCAAACGCCGCTAATGGTGCGATTTATATCACCACTAAAAATGCAAAAGCAGGCTTGAGGGACATTAGTTTAAACACTTATTTTGGCTATGTAACTGCACCAAAGGTAAATACGGTTAACGGAGTTTATGAAAATAACTTCAGAAGCCAGTTTTATCAAAAATATAACCCAAGCGGTAGCCCGGCATCTTACCTGCGCGATTCTACCAACGTGGCCTATTTTGGCCCATCCAACTGGACCGATTTATATTATCAGAATACCCCCACCTTTTCGGCCGATTTAGGAATTACCGGTGGCACGGAAAGGGCGAATTTCAGGTTTTTTGGTTCCGGTACAAAAAATGCCGGAAACGCCGATGATACCGGTATCGATCGCTATAATTTATTTTTTGGGATCAATATGGCGCCATTTAAATGGCTTACCGTATCAAGTACAGTTAATACGGCCCGTTTAGATCGTACCCGGAATAAAAGCTTGCGCGATCGTTTTGCCGAAACACGTTATATACCGGATTTAAGTAGTCCACTCTCTCCAAATGCCGATTCGTATGCTTCCTATTTAACGCAAAACGACAGGAACGTAGATAACAACCGTTCTACCGTATTAAATGGAAGTTTAACCCTAAGTGCTAAAATAAATAAATTCGTGATCTCAAGCACTGGCCTGTTTAACTACAATGAGGGTGTTAGAGATTATTTTATCCCCTCTACACTGTTGGCAGGTATCAGTTATATCTCCAACTATTTTGGTTATAGCCAAAGGGTATCCATCAACAACAGCATCAGCTATAAATATGATATCAATAAAAACCATGTTGTAGATTTTGAAATTGGCCAAAGTTTACAGGGCGATACTTATAAATATAACTACGCCAGGGCTTATAATGGTCCGAATGATTATGTAAAACTATCTTTTGTCGATGGAAATCCAACGAAATCCGGCTCTCCCAATCCAGACTACCTGAATGTACTAACCAACAATAATTTCTATGTATTTAGGTACATCGATAAGGAACGTAATAACTTAATGTCGTTTTATGGTACCGCTAAATATGCTTATAAAAATTTATTAACGTTAAGCGCATTGATTAGGAGGGATGGTGCTTCCAATGGTCAGCCAGATAGCCGCTGGGTAACTACGCCGGCTTTCAGTGCCAACTGGAGTTTAAAAGAGCAATTTTTAAAAGACAGTAAAATAATAGATGCTCTTCATTTAAGCGCTTCCTGGGGGCGTACTTTAAGAATTTTTCAGGATGACCGTTTTGCCGCTGGTCCTCAGTACCGTTCAGAAAATGGATGGGAAGAAGAGCCAACCATCCCGGGTTATGGAGGTTTATTGGGCATTAACCGCCCATACAACAGTGGTTTTATTGGTTATAACATCAGCTTGCCTTTCGCAGATCGGACCAGTGTTACTTTAGATGCATCGTTTTTAAACAGCCGCCTCAATGCTGCGGTAACAGTATATAACCGTGAAGATAAAAACAGCGTAATCGGTTTGCCTGTGCCAGTTGAAACAGGTTATTCTACTGAATACAAATCAGGTATGGATATCAACAATAAAGGTATTGAGCTTTTAATTAACGGATCGGTTTTACAACATAAAAATGGCTTGAACTGGAGTACAGGTTTGAACCTAAATTACAACAAAAACAAATTATCGGCATTGCCAGATGGCTTAAATGAACTGATTTATCAAAATGATAACAAACTTGAAGTGGGTAAATCGGTTGGAAGCTACTGGTTATACACCAATCAGGGTATTTACAATAGTGATGCTGAGGTGCCGGCAGGCAGAACGTTTAATGGCATTCCATTAAAAGCAGGCGATCCGAAATGGGTTGATTATAATAATGATAACCGGATAGACAGTAAGGATAAAATATTAACAGGAGACAGATTGCCAAAATTTGTTGGAGGATGGAACAATACCCTGGCTTATAAAAACTTCGATTTAAACTTCAACTTTATTTTCGCTGCGGGCCAAAAAGCAATTAACCAATACGAAGCCACCCGATATGGTTTTGTAAACCGCGAGGCTGGTAACGATATCAACTCTGTAAAAGAGGTTTCTTCGTGGCAATCGTTCGATAATGAGAAAAATTATCCAATCTATAATCCATGGAGTCCGGTTGATGCTTACCGTACCGACCAGGATCTGTTTTTAGAAAGTGCTTCTTACATCAAATTAAGATCGGTTACACTGGGGTATGATTTCAGTAAAATGGGCCTCTTTAAAAAAGCAGGTGGAAAAATAAGGAGAGCATACTTATATGCTACGGCCTTAAACGTGTTAACACTTACTGATTTTTCAGGGGTTGATCCAGAACTGATCAATTACAATGGAATATACGATGGCGCAAATATCACTATCCCACGCACGTTTGTTGTGGGCTTAAAACTGGATTTATAAAATATTACCATGATTAATATGAAATATACTAATTATAAAATGAGCAGCTACCGAATGGTTGCGCTTGCTTTATTACTAAGCCTGGTTGGTATCGGCAATTTTTCGTGCAAGAAAATTGAGGATGTTCAATCAACCAGGCTAGCTACCGAAGAAAGTAACTGGAAAACCCTGGAAGATGCAAGGGCAAACCTTCTTTCGGTATACGGGCTGATGCGCTCGGCTACCGTATCAGATAATACCCACTGGTTAATGGGCGACTTACGCCAGGGCGACTTTCAAATTACCAACAGGGCCGATTTAAAATCAATCGTTATTGGCCAGTTAAACGCACAATACCCTGTAATTAACAGAATAACCAACTGGCGCAGATTTTATGCTGTAATTAATGCGGCAAGCCTGTTTATTGAGCGTTCAAAACAAATTATCCCATTAGATTCGCGTTATACGCAGATAAACAACAATGTAGATGTTGCGCAAGCAAGAATATTAAGGGCATTTGCTTATTTCTACATGGTAAGGATTTGGGGTGATGTGCCTTTGTTAACATCTTCTCATGATGGAGATTTTGTAAAACTGCCAAGAACGGGTAAAGATAAGGTTTTACAGTTTGCTACTTCTGAGTTATTGGCTGCGGCACAGGTTGTACCTTTTAAATATGGCGGTGATGATCCTATACTTCCCGGCCTTTATTATGGGGCAGGTTGGTCTAGCTGGAATGGAAATATTTTTACCAGGTTATCAGCTTATATCATTTTAGGCCATATTGCGGCATGGCAGGGCAATTACCTGGATGCGGCCACTTATTCAAAATTTGTGCTCGATAATTATACCAGATCAAACGGAAGCGGTTCTAATGGCATTGTTTATTTGGATATGGATGCGCTAACAGAGAATGTAAATTATTACAGTCCGTTCGCTTTTAAACGTGCAACAGTATTGGTGGGTTTCCCTTTCGAGGCCGGTAATGGTTTATCAACTGCTAATGGGCATATTGAACAGTTAACCCTGGCATCGCCATTTATACCGAAAGCACAGCCGGAAATGTTTGTACCTAAAGACAGTATCCTTAACATATTTACCGACCCAGCTGATTTAAGATTTAGCGTTAACCCGGTAAATGGTTTATACCGCACTAATTACTTTTACAACTTCACTTCTGAGCAACCGATTTTTAACAAAATCAAGGTCATTTATACGGCTCAAACCTCGGGTAACTTAACCTTGTTCAGTTCTACCATGCTGTTTAGCCGCATAGAAGAGGTTACCCTGCTGAGGGCAGAAGCATGCGCAGCTTTAGGCCAGCGCGATGAAGCAATTTCAGCCTTAAACAAGGCTTCTAATTTAAGAGGTACCGATCCTTACGATCCGGCATCGGGTAAGGATTTGGTAGATGCCATTTTTGAAGAACGCAGACGCGAACTAATGGGCGAGGGCTGGAGATGGTATGACATTGTACGTTTTAACCGCCTTAAAAATCCTACGGGTACATTTATCAAGCGAAACGGTACACCACTTACATTCAGGCAATTTGAAAGTATGGGCGGTATTTACTGGCCAGTATCTCAAGATGTAATCAATGCAAATCCGTTGGTTACCCAAAATGCTTACTGGCAATAATCAATCAGATAATCATGAAAAAGAAATTATATAAGTGTAGCCTTTTAGTGCTACTAGCGGTTATAGGCATTTATTTAAGTGGGTGCAAAAAAAGCGACTCGCCATATTACGATTACACCAATACGGTACAAACTTTTAAGGGAACGGCAATGGATTATTTAAAATCGAAGCCAAATACTTTCGATTCGCTGTTGGTGGTGCTAGATCGTTTCCCTTTTCTAAAGGATTCATTAACCAACCAGCAGGTTACCCTGTTTGCACCTGTAAATGAAAACTTTGCGGCTTCGGTTAAATATTTAAACCAATACAGAAAGGCCGAGGGGAGAGCACCTATTTATTTAAGAACCGGTGATCCTGAACAATTATTATATATGCTTACCAAGTATATTATACGAGGCAATAAAACGGCAGATACTTATGCAGCAACAGTGGATGGAATTTCGCTGAATGCTATTGGTTTCAATTATCCCATGCACATTAAAGCAGTAAAAGCGAATGCTTCGGGATTTGTTGGGGGTGGGGCTACCACGCTCGAGTACAGCGATATGTATGGTTCAACAATCCAAACCAATTGGGTTACCACAAATACCAATGCAATTAATATTAAAACCAATAATGCAACCATTAACATTTTAACGCCCTTGCACAACTTCGGGTTTGATGAATTTACCTACAGATTAGACCAATAGCCTTATGAAGACGAAAACTAAAAATTACTTTCTTAGTGTAGCGCTCATGCTATCAGGTATGATGCTCTTATTGGCCGCATGTAAGAAAAATTTACCTGATAACAGATTATCCATTGCCAGTGATAGCCAATACACACAGTTTATATATCAGCCTACATTAGGCCGCAATACTTTATTTACGAACAATTTTACCTATGGCAACTCAAGTAGGCCACTAGATTTTAAAATTGTAAACATGCGCACCTTTGGCGGCGAGCCTGCGCCCGAACTTACCAGGTTGTACCCGGTAAAAGTTTGGAAAACAGCTTACGATGGTACTGAAAAGTCGCTGGCCGAAATTGAGGCAAAACGAGTGATCGAGAATCACGCGTTATTCGAAGTCCGCCCACACTCTGGTGAGTTTTTGATGTGGGCAGAGGCCAATTCCAATATGATTAAGGCGCAGCCAGATTCGGGTTATGTGTTCGATGTAGAAATGTCTAATACAGGAGGAAGAAAGTATTTTCAGAATTTTAGGTTAAGTCCACTGCGTGAGCGCCCTTACGAGCCATCGCCACTTGATCCGGTAACCGGGCAGGGAACATCTATTTCTGTTAGTCCTTCAGATTTGTTTATCACTGGTACCCGAACAAATCAATCTTTAACATCACGCGATGTACAGGTTGTGTTTAATAAACTGCCTAAAGGTTTACCTGGTTATTCGGGGCACAGCATCAGTTTTAAATTTATTGATACGCTTGCCCAGGTTATCGATCCAAATAAGTTTGCCTTAACCGATTGGGGCAATCTGGTACATGGTTTTAATATGGTAAAAGATGCCTCAAAAGTAAAATTCGATGTGGCTTATCCTGTTCCACTAACTGCATACCCTACTAAATTTACCACAAACGATGGTGGTGCAGCAAGGGTAGTTTTCAGGTTCGATAGGCAAGCATTTGGTGCTGTTTTACTTCACTGTTACCTGGCCTTAAATTTCAAAATCTATGAGGAGGGCGATTGGGAAATTATTTTCCAGTTTAAAACTGACAAACCAAAATTTGATAATGACTGATGGAACTAACTAAATCAAAACATAACATATTTCCAATGAAGTATTTTTACACGATAGTAATTTTATTGATTTTTGGTTTGCATAATCTCGCCTTGGCCCAACAGCAAATTGCGGTTACGGGTACGGTTTACGATGGCGAATCGAAAAGGAAGGAAACTTTACCTGGCGTAAGTATTCTAAGCAGTGGCAAGGTTTTAGGCCAAACTGATGGAGATGGACGTTTTAGGGTAACGGTAGCATCAAATGCAGAAATTTCCTTTAAATATTTAAGCTACATTTCACAAACCATAAAGGTAAATAACAGAACCATAATTAATATTACCTTACAGGGCGATAATGCCACCCTTAAAGAGGTAACGGTTACGGCTGGTTACCAAACCAAAACCAGAACTTTAAGTACCGGATCTACCGTTACCATATCGGGTAAAGATATTCAGGGGCAGCCTGCAAGTGATGTAATGTCGCTTTTACAAGGTAAAGTTGCCGGCCTAAATATCCAGAACAGTACAGGGGCACCTGGTTTCAGGGGTTCTATAACTTTACGTGGTATTTCTAACATTAATATATCAGGTTCAGGAAGTTCGAGTTTTTTAACGCCAACATCACCGTTATTTGTAATAGATGGGGTTCCTGTTGATGACAATACCAATTATTCGTACGGTTTCCAGCAGGCAGGGCCTGGTGTATCACCAATCTCGCAAATTCCACCAGAAGATATTGAAGACCTTACGGTACTAAAAGATGCGGCTGCAACAGCATTATACGGATCGAGAGGTGCTTATGGAGTAATTTTGGTTACTACTAAACGTGGTAATTCCAAAGTACCGGTGGTTCGTTATAATGGTGCCTCATTTTTTTCGATGGTGCCTCAATTGCGTAGCGTTATTGGTGGAAAGGGAGAAAGGCAGCTGCGGATCTGGCAGATTTTGCAAAACGACACTACATATAACCATGCTGTAGACCTGATAAATTCTTCACCGATTTTGTCTGACAGTTTGAATGCTTACTATAACAATTCTACCGACTGGCAATCTTATTTTTACCGCAATACCTTTAACCAAACACACAATGTGAGTATTTCTGGTGGTGATGTAGCTTTTAACTATAAGGTTGGTGTGGGTGCTTATGATGAAACAGGGATTCAGGAAAATACAGGCTATTCCAGGTATAACCTGAATATGAACATGCAGTATAACCCCACTCCTAAATTTAAATTGGTTGGGCAGCTGCAAAATTCCATACAAAAACAACAAACGGGTAGTGGCAATGGATTGCTAAACAGTGGCTTGGCTACTACAGGTTCGGCATCCAGTTTATTGCCTTCGCCTTCATTATTTTCATCACAAAGTGGTGTGTTGGCTCAGCTCCAAACCGATAATGACAATAAATCGTTACAGACTTTTGCAACCATCAATGCAGAGTATGAAGTTTTTAAGAATTTCAGGATTTCTACATTTTTAAACTATACCAATAGCACAGGTACTAAAGATAATTTTTCGCCGGCGGCATTAAATGGCAACCAATCGAAATATTACACTTATAACGATCGTGCAACCAAATTATATAACCGTAACCAGTTTTCATATGTGTACAGTTTAAAAGATGCTGCCGGTGAAGATGCCCATAATTTTAACTTGTTTGCCTTTACCGAAATTAACTCGAGCTTTTTTAAGGCTGATGCCATTTTAAACGAAAGAGGGGTTAACGATCAGTTAAGAGGGCCTTTAACCAATATGACCGATTACCTGACCTCGTTAGGTGGAACTATAGATTATACTGATGTGAGAAGCGTTGCTTTTGCAGGTGCGTTTTCTTATAACTACAGACAAAAATACGTACTCGACCTTAATTACCGTTTGGATGCCAATTCGGCCAATGGCGAAAATGCAAAGTACATTGCCAATCCATCAATCGCTTTAAAATGGAACTTTAACAAAGAAAAGTTTATGGAAAACATTAAATGGATTGATTATGCAGATATCCGTTTAAGTTATGGCTCAAACATTCAGCCCGTAGGCGGTATTTTTGATGGTTATGGTAAATATGTGGGTTGGAACCGCTATAACAATGCAAATTCTGTAATATTAGACCTTAACAGATTGCCAAATTTAGATTTACAGCCTACAAAAGCCACTACTTACAATGCGGGTGTTGATTTTAGTTTGTTTCAAAACCGTTTTTCTTTTGTTTTTGATACTTATTATAAGCAAAACGACAATATTTTTAAATACAAGGATATTTCGAGTACAAATTCATTTAGTAGCATTGCTTCCAATGAAATCAGTAACGTAAATTATGGTTGGGAGTTTCAAACAACTGCCCGTCCGCTAAGTCCTAACAGCCCTTTTAAATGGACAATCTCAGCAAATTTAGCCATCAACAGAGAAATTTTGGCACAATTGCCTGATGGTTTAAGAGATTACATTTATTATGATAAAGACTTACAACAAGATACTTATTACCGCCTGGGTATTAATTCGTTATCCAATTACCTGTACAATACAAAGGGGGTATATTCTACCAATTCACAGGTTCCTGTTGATCCGAATACCGGTTTGCCTTACCGCGTGGGTGGTAACGGCCGCCTGAATTATTTTAAAGCAGGAGATCCGATTTTTACCGATCTGGATGGTAATTATGTGCTTAATGGTAATGATAGGGTTATTGCAGGTAATTCACAGCCGCAAATTACCGGAGGTTTCACGTCATACCTGCAATGGAAAAACTGGAGTTTGGAGGTCAATACTTCCTTTACGCTGATCCGCGATATTATTAATAATCCATTGGGCAAACAGTTACAGAACTATACTGATTTTAATAAATTCGGCAGTTTAGTGCCGTTAGAACAGCTAAACTATTGGAGCACCGCTGGTGATAATGCCACTTATGCCAATCCGCTCGATTTTGTACGCGCACGTATTATCGATCCTTTTAGGTTAAATCAAACAGCATTTCAGGAAGATGGCTCTTATTTTAAGTTAAACTCGGTTAAAGTGTATTACATTTTTGATAAAAAATTCACCACCAAGTTCGGAATGAACAGGGTAAGTATTAATGCTACAGCAGCAAATCTTGGCTTTATTACCCGCTACACAGGTCCTAACCCCGAAAATGTAACCAGTTTGGGTAGAGATGATTCAGGGGGTTATCCTTCTCCACGCCAGTTTACATTAGGTTTAAACATTGAGTTTTAAAAATTAAACAGATGAAAAATACAAAATATATAATCCTGTTTGCCGCACTGGTATTTACCACGGTTGGTTGCAAAAAGTTTTTAAATGTAACGCCCATCGAAGCACAAAGTGGTAACAATTTTTGGAAAACACGCGAAGATGTAGAAGGATTTACAAACGGCATTTATGCAAGGCTAAAAGATAAAGTAGCAGGTACACCTACTTTTTTTAATGAGAACGATCGCGCATTTTTTCCTGCTTTGGAAATAAGGGGTAATAATATTGCTGGAATTAGTTTGGGCAATGATGGTACAGCCATTTTTAATTCGCTTACCAATAACAACATGAGAGCTATAGTTAACAGCAGTGGCAGGTTTAGCGATATGATGAAGAAAATTATGAGCTGGAAAGAGTGGTATGATGTTATTGCAGCAGCAAACATTTTATACTTTGAAGTAGATAAGGTGCCTTCATCGAGCTTACCGGATGCTGATAAAAAGAGATACAAGGCCGAGGCTGTATTCTTACGTAACCTCAGTTATATGTTTATCTGCAAGTTATTTGGTGATGCCGTTTATTATACAGAGGCTTATCACAGCACGCCATTGGGCAGAACCTCACAGGTAACCGTAATGAACAGGTGTATTGCAGATATGACTGCAGCAAAAGCCGATTTACCAACTGCTTACAACGATGCCACATCCAATGGTTTCAGGCCTACCAAGGCATCAGCAGTTGCGCTTTTAATGCATTTAAATATGTGGGCCGCCGCCTGGGATAACGGTGTAAAAACAAAATATTACGAAGCCGTAAAAACATTTGCCACCGAACTGGATACTTATAGCAATTACAAAATATTGCCTGTTACACCTGCAAATACCTTAAAAATTTTTAAAGGAAGAAGCAGTGAAAACCTGTTCAGTATTTTACAGGAGTTTAACTATGGAGAAGGCTTTTCGCTTACGGCAGGTTATTCTTATTATTTCTCCCACTTTCCGTACCAGGGCAACGTTACCAAAACATCAAGTTCGATGTATTATACGAGTAATTATATGCGCAAGCTTTATCCTCCGGGTTCTCCTGATGCACGTATAATCACCTGGTTCGAAAATTACGATTCACAATCAGGAACTTTCCAGTTTAAAAAATTCGCAAATACCTACACAACCGGTTCGGGTACTGCAATATCGGTAACAAGTGATGATAGCGCAATTATTTTCAGGTTGCCCGATTGCTATTTATTAACAGCCGAAGCCCTGGCCGAACTTGGTGATGAAAGTGGTGCCAAAGATTTTGCAAACAGGGTTACCATAGCCGCAAATGCCCCGCTCATTACTCAAAATGGCCAGGATTTAAAAGATGAAATTTACAGGGAAAGGTGCAGGGAACTGATTGGTGAAGGACAGTTCTATTTTGATCTGGTAAGAACAAAAAGAGTAATCAGCTCCGATTTTACAGGCTCGCCAATGTCGGTAGCCAACCTTAATGCTGGCGCATGGACATGGCCATTAACCATTACGGACGCCGAGCGGAGCGCAAACCCAAATTTAATTGGTAATAATTTTTGGAACTAATAGATATGATGATGAAAAATTATAAAAGAATGCTGTTTTCACTAATCTGTGTATTATCAGTTTTAACGGGCTGCAAAAAATACTATATGGAAACCGGGGTTCATGAGGCCAAGTATAACGGCAACATCATGCAATACATGGAAGAAAAGAAACCGTTTTTCGATTCTACCCTTACTGTAATCAAACTGGCTGGTTTGGCCGATGTAATTAGCAAAGAGAACATTACCTTTTTTGCGCCACCAAGTGGATCTATTTTTAAGTCGATCAGGCGCTTAAACATCGAATTAAGGGTAACTGGAAAAGATACCGTTTCACAGTTGTCGCAAATTAAACCAGAGGTATGGAAAAATATACTTTCGCAATACATTTTTAAAGGTGCCAACCGCTTAAAAGATTACCCACAGCGTGATACCCTATCATATCTCGCTTTCCCTGGTCAGGGTTACACTTCATATAGTGGGAGGATTATGAATGTAGGGGTGATTTTTAATGATGCAGTGGTACTGAGTGATAAAGGGGAAGTGCTATCACGAGTGGCTTATGCAGGTTACCGCCAGTTGTACCTGGCTTATATCCCTGATCTGTCTAACCCGCAGGTGTCATTGGTTAACATTCCAATTGCCACTTCCGATATACAGCCCACCAATGGTGTTTTACATGTATTAAATAAGTTTAAACATAATTTCGGCTTTAATACCAATGTTTTTATTGAGCAGGCGATATCCGCAGGCATTAATCCGCGAACACCATAGGTTTATTATTTCATCCGCAAATTGAATTAAAATGTTAACTCACATTAAATATAAAATTCAGCTGTTTTTGTTTGGAGCCATAGGCTTAACAACGGCTATTGTATCTTGCCAAAAAGAGAGGGGCCTTACTGAAGATCCCTATGCTGGCGGGAAAAAAACGCTTGATCTTACCTTCATTTCCAGAACAATTGATCCAGATGTGGTAAACCCTGGCGATGTTTTAAGCGTAAGGGTAAAAGGCCTGAGCAAATACATTAACGACTTTAAAGTATATGTAAATGAAATAGAAGCCGAAGTAATACCTGCATCTACAAATGACAGTACATTAACTTTCAAGGTGCCGATAACTGCCAGTACCGGCAGTATGTGGATTACCTCGCAGGGACAAAGTTTTTTCGGTCCGATTGTTAAAGTTGGTGGCAAAGTAAGTGTCGATCCCAATTGGAAAGTAATCAACGGTGCAACAAATAATACCAACGGTTTGGGCACCAGTGCTATATTTGATATTGAACCATTACCCGGGGGTAACTTTTTTCTGGGAGGTGGCTTTAATGATTTTGAATTAAAAGGAACCGAAAAATTACCGATTGGAGGAATAGCTCAAATTTTGGGCGACGGAGCGTATTCTACCAGCGGGGTTAGTTTTGGCAAAGGAGTTGGCGGTGCCGAAAAGTATATTTCCTCCATTACCCGCATCCCAACCGGAACGCAGGCGGGTAAATACATCATTGGCGGCAGTTTTACCAGTTTTAACTCAACGCGTACAAACCGGCAAACATTAAACAATGTGGCCAGGTTAAATACCAATGGATCTCTTGATAGTTTAATTCTCAGAGATGTAATAAATCCAAAACCTCAAGAAACTTATAAAAACGGCGATACCGTAAGTGCCTTTAATGCAGGTGTGGATGGTGCGGTTAGAAAAACATTTGTTTTTAACGAACAAGTTTATCTGATTGGCAACTTTAATAATTACAAACGCATGTATCTGCCAAATTCAAGCTTCGATGAGAAAGTTTACGACAATACACGGATGCGCCAAATGGTAAGGGTAAATATGGATGGTTCCATGGATTCTACCTTTCATTATAACAAATCTACCCGGCAAAGTGCTACAGGGGCTAACGGAATTATTTTTGATGCAATGATGCAAACGGATGGGAAACTGATCCTGGTGGGTAGTTTTAGTACCTTTAATGGGGTACAAGCCAATAGAATTGTAAGAATTAACCTTGACGGAAGTGTTGATAACAGTTTTAATGCAGGCTCTGGAGCAAATAGTGATATTGTTTCCATTCGATACAATGCAACCACCAATAAAATTGTGGTGGGCGGTTCATTTACAAGTTTTAATGGTAAAGCAGCCTCAGGCGTTAACCTGCTAAATGCCGATGGCTCTAACGTAACCACTTTTAACGGACAGCCAATAACAGGTGGCATCACAAATTTTGTTGGCCAGCTAAACAACGGAAAAATAATTGTAGCTGGCACTTTCAATAAGTATGGCGATTATTTGCGCCAGGGTTTTATGGTGTTGGAGGCTAACGGACAGCTGGCTGTAGGTTATAACAATACCGGAGGTTTCCAAGGGTTTATTTACGATATGATAGAAACCAGCATCACTAACGGTACGCAGGTAATTTTTGTGGGTAATATTCTACGTTTCAATGGTACGTTGCCACACAACCTGTTGCGCCTTAATTTTTCTAATTGATCAATACAGTTTCAAATATAATAAGAGATGAAAAAAGGATTTACAATAACCGCAACCTTAAAATATTTTGGCTTAGCCCTGGTATTTGGGCTATTCTTTATGGCCGCTGGTTGTAATAAGGATTTTGAAAATACACTGCCAAAAAACTTCCGGAACGATACCCTTGGTTTAGGGGCAGGAAAAAAGGTTTTATATATCGTTTTAGATGGTGTAACAGGTGCAGCAATTAAAACACTTGCACCTACAAACCTGGTGCAGATAAATACCAAAGCTACCTACACTTATGATGGCTTGGCTGATAACAAATATAATGTTATTACCAATGCATCAGCCTGGACAACAATGTTAACCGGTTACGATTATACCAAACACAATGTAACTACTGAAGATTTTTCGGGTTTAAACCTGCAAAGTACGCCAACAATATTTACCCGCATTAAAAGCGCTGTTAGCAACTCCAGGTCGGTATCAATAGCTTCAACTCCGGTTTTTAATGATAAACTAGCGGCAGATGCAACGGTAAAACAAACCGTAGCTGATGATGAGGCTGTTAAAACAGGAGTGGTTACAGAGTTAAGCACCAATAACCCATCTGTGGTGGTTGCCCAATTTCACAGTGCCGAAACTGCAGGTGCAGCAAATGGTTACACTGCAGGCACACCGGCTTATGCTGCTGCCATTAAAAATATCGATAACTACATTGGCGAAATTTTAGCTGCCTTAAAAGCGAGAAAGGGATATTCAGGAGAGAACTGGCTGGTTATTATTGCTTCTAATAAAGGTGGCGGCCCATCTGGCGGCACACCTGGATCAAATATTTTTAACGATGCTTCAAGGAATGCCTATATCGCTTTTTATAACCCAAGGTTTTTATCTACACAGATTACTCAGCCCGATCCAAGTAGCTATCCGTTTGTGGGTACTGCCCCGCGTTTTGTAGCCACTACCTCTTCAAACGTTACAGCCACACAAACCAGTACAACACTGGGTAATTTTGGTACTGCCGGTGACTATACCTTCATGTTTAAATTTAGAGATGATTACGGACAGGCAAATTACTATCCAATGTTTTTAGCAAAAAGAGGGCCTTTCGATTCTGTTACTTCCACAGGATGGGGCTTTTTATTTGGTGCAAATTCAGCTCAGTTAGATTGGGGCGGTTCTCCGCGACCTGGATTTGGCATCGATATCCGTGATGGCCGCTGGCATACCGTAGCCTTTACAATCAGTTTATTAAATGCGGTAAGAACCCTCACCTTATATGTTGATGGTTTAACGAGATATTCGGGCTCAATAAACGGAAAAAATATCGACAATAACATTCCGCTCAGGCTAGGAGGAAATGTTGGAACAGATGGAAATACCCAAACCAATATACTGATTAGAGATGTAGCCTTATTTAATGTGGCTTTATCTGCTAGCAATGTTACCGCAATTATGCGTACACAAATTAAGCCCAGTACTCCTTTTTTTAACAACCTGCTTGGGTTTTGGCCTGGAAACGAAACAAGCGGAACTGTAATGCTTGATCAATCTGGTAAAGGGAATAATTTTACTTATAGCAGTAATGTTGCATTTGCCAATTTTGAAGAAATTTCGCCCAATATTTCGCCTGATATTTCACCTGCAGCTTATACCGCTGTTCCTAACAGTGTTGATATTCCGTTACTTATTTACAACTGGTTAAATATCTCCGTTTCAAGCCAATGGGGCTTAGCAGGCAGAATTTATAGTCCTAGTGTGGCATTACCAACGAATTAACTTTAAATATTAATAAGATGAAATTTAATCAGTTAACAAAAATATTTGGCCTGTTTTTATTGCTTGCATTTACTGCCTGTAAGAAATACGGTTATGAGGTTCCCGATGGTTATCCGGATAACTCAGAAAATGTGGCCGACGGTACCATTGATACCAATATGAAATTGATCGATAAATCGATGTATGCAAAGGCAAGGGTATTCCCAGGGCTGGTAGATCAGTCAGAACCCAGGGTAAAAGATGCTCAGCTTACCTTAGACCTTAACTTTACCGATCAAACAGCACAAAACCTAAGAATCTCTGTTGCGCCATCGCCACAATATAGCACAGGTTATTATGCTGCACCGGGTGAGTTGATTAAAATTGTGGTACCGGCAGGCGTAGATGGCTTAAGCGTGCAAATAGGCGCACACACCGATAATCTTGCAGGTAAATCGCCATTGTTGCGTGATCCTGTAATTTACAACAGAAAGCAATTGGTTTCGGGTGTGAACTACATCCGTAACCTTTATGGCGGGCATATTTACATCCTGGCTACATTTGCCTATGCCAATCCGGTTACCTTTACCATTACAGGTGCAGTGGTATCGCCAGATTTTATTTTAGGCCAAACAACCGATGCAGAATGGGTTGCTAAAGTTAAGGCCTCGCAAGTTCCCTGGTTAGAGTTAAGGGCTAAAAGGGTTATCTTCACCATTCCTCGGGATAAGGTTATTGCCACATTTAATTCTAATGAGCCGTTTACCAATCCAACAGCCGTATTTACAAAATGGAATGATGTTTTTGATCTTGATTACAATGCCTGGATGGGCTTATCAGATAATGTTGCCGATATTAGAGATAGAAGTCCACAAAGCCAATGGCGTGGTATACTTGATATTCAGCTTAGCTTAGGCTATGGCCACTCTGGTTTTCCTTTTGTGGGTTTAAATGATTCGTATTGGTTTGCCAGTTTTACAAGTTTAAATTCAATTACTACAAGTTCGGGCCAGTGGGGTACCTATCACGAATTTGGACACAACTGCCAGCAAGGAAGCATCTGGAGCTGGAGTACACTTGGCGAAACCACAAACAACCTTTTCAGTTTTAAAGTAGCCAACAGGATTGGTGCAAATTACAACATTTTGCACCCTGCGGTATCAAGCGGTTATCCTAAAGCAATTGCCTATGCCAGCACTGCCGGTACCAAAAATTTTGATACGGACGCTGCCATAAATACGGTAGACGAAGCTCCGTTTATGAAAACATTGCCTTTTGTGCAGATTTTTGAGAAATACGGTTACGGTGCAATGACATATTTATACACGGAGGCCCGCCATGCTGAACGTTTAAACACCAACGACATTACCAAGCACAATTTTGTTTACGAAAAACTATCTGATTACACTAAAACAGATTTATCGCCATTTTTCGGTGCCTGGGGTATATTGATCAGCGATGCTGTTGTGGCGAAAGTAGCTGCAAAGTATCCAACTTTAAAAACCGCATTATGGACTTATAATCCTTTAAATAAAACAGGCGGAACAGCACCAATCACCTATGCCACTACCGTTGTTTCGGTAAGTTCAAGCCAATCTGGAGATGGAACAACAGCTGCCCTGGTTGATGGTGTAGTTTCGGCTGCATCTTACTGGCATTCTAACTATGGTACAGCAACAGCTACAAATACCATAGGCTATCCTATTAATATCGTTTTAGGTACCGGTTCGCTTCTTCCGATAGCTGTTAAAGGGGTAACTTTTGCTCAACGACAAAATAATAGTGGCGGTTTTGTAAAAGATGTAGAAATATTTACCAGTAACGATAACGTAAATTTTGTAAGTGTGGGTACAACAACCTTACCGCAAACAACTGCAGTTTATAACTTTAATTTCCCGGGTGGAAACGTTAGTGCAAAGTTTATCAAGGTGGTAATTAAAAGCGGCGTAAATCCTACATATGCCAACTTATCAGAATGTAACCTTATTAAACCTTAATGGCGCTTATTATGAAAACGAACAATAAAATAAATCATATCATCTTTTGGGCTTGCGCAATAAGCATATTAGGTTTTGCTGCTTGTAAAAAGTATGCCAATCCGCCAGCAGTTTACGAAGAATTGAAACCACAGGTAGGTGGACAGCGCAAAGTTTTAGTAATTAGTATTGACGGTGTTACCGGTAGCGAAATTAAAGCCATCGCGCCTCCAAAGATTTCGGAATTGCAAAAAACAGGGAAATTTTCTTTTGAAGTGATAAAAAGCGGAATAGGTAATGATGTTTCCTCATGGGTTACAATGGCCACTGGCGTAAGTTATGGTAAACATTCTATCGGTACTGATAACTTTGAACGCTTACGTGATCCAAATGGAGATGATCATGCAGAAATCAAATCGTATAGGAATGTATTCGACTATATTACCCAATATAAAGCCACAAAAACGGCAATTGTAACGCCTTGGACTAATCTTCGCAATTACCTCCGCAATGCAGACTTTTCGCCTGTGGTATCTTCCGATTTAGGGGTGAAAGATAGTGCGGTTAACATTTTAAATACACAAGCCAACGTTGGTGCGGTAATGATAAATTTCCGTGATGCAGAAACTGCCGGTGCCAATGGAGGATATATAGCCACTAATGATAATTATAAAAATGCGATTATAAAAACTGATGAATATGTTGGCAATATCATTACAGCCTTAAAAGCAAGGAAAAATTATGCCTCAGAAGATTGGTTGGTTATTGTTACCACTAACCATGGCGGAAGCAACACCAACCCGCAACCTGGTTTTTTAATTGCATCAAACCAAAAATTTAAGCAGGAAGAGGTTAAAAAGAGGGGATTTAACACTCCTTTGTTTAACAGTACAGGTATAGGTGCACAGGTGTTTAACGATAACGGCTTGTACGATGCAGGCGCAACTAAAGATTTTACCGTACAGATGCAGGCCAAATTTAATACTGAGAATTATTATGTTGGCTTCCTATCCAAAAGTACTATAATCAGTGGTAGCACACAAACAGGATGGATGTGGTTTCAAACCGACTCTAAAAAATGGAACGTTTCATTTGGTGGTGCAAATAATGGCTCTGGTATTGGTAGGCAAGAAGTTAACGCCGGAGGCATAGTGTTTGATGGCGCGTGGCATACCTTAACCATGACGGTTAAATATGTTAATGCCACAACCAGAACGGTTACACTTTATACCGATGGTACTCAAAATCAAACCATAAATATTAGCGCACATAAAAGCTTATCAACACCAGAGAAATTAACATTGGGCTATAAACAATTTTCAGGAGGAACAGGTTTAAGTTTTCAAGGGGCAGATCTTGCCTATTTTAATACAGCACTTGATGCAGCCACTGTAAAAGCAAACGTTGCCCTAAAAGATATCACCAAGCATCCCAATTACGCCAATTTGATTGGATATTGGCAAAATAATGAAGGAACTGACGCCTATTTGGGCAATAAAGCACCAGGTGGATACGATATGTCGTTATATGGCCCTTTTACCTGGAAAGCGATGGGAACAGATGCTCCACCATCAGTAACACCAGATGCCGATGCTTCCGGGAAATCTATCGCACTAACACCTGCAACAGTAAGTGCAAACATGCTTTATTGGATGAATATTAAAATTTTAGCGGATTTTGGTATTGATGGAAACCCTTTCCTAAACCAGTTTGAAATAGAATTTTTAAAATAGTAGTTAGTTTAGTTAGTGAAACCCTTGCCGCCACTTGGTGGTAAGGGGTTTTTTCTGTTATAGGATGATCAATATATACTCTAAATTAATTCTAGCCTATAAAACATAATTTCTTAACTTCTTAATGGTAAAACTGGATCTAAATATTCACTCATAACCAATAACTCAATATTCATTTCCTGTATTCAAACTAACAGCTCGGTAACATCTTTAAAACTCAAACGTTTGCGCAGAAACAATTTCATAATCATAAACTAATCATCAGTAATTTGGATGAACAAACAATTATTATCACACAAAATGAATAGAAAATTAGTCGTTTTATTTACTTTTTTAGGTTTTGCAGGGCAAATCAGCGCGCAAGATTTGCCATCCGAAACGCAAACTCCAGAAGTGGTTTCACTAAACCGTTTGCCCATGCGGGCATCAGCTTTTGCCTTCGAAAACCAGGAGCTCGCCGCCAAAAAAGCAAAAGAAAAATCAACATACTTTTTATCGTTAAATGGAACATGGAAGTTTAACTGGGTAAAAGATTCACGTAAAAGGCCAACAGATTTTTATAAAGTAGATTTCGACGATAAAAGCTGGGATAACTTTAAGGTACCCGCAAATTGGGAGCTGAATGGTTATGGAACACCAATTTATGTAAACCAACCCTATGAATTTGCGGGCAGACAGTTAACCGGAGCTAAAATGAACCCTCCATTCGATATTCCTGTTGATAACAACCCTGTAGGCTCTTACCGTAAGAAAATTAATATTCCAGCAAATTGGGATGGCAAACAGGTTTTCATCAGTTTGGGTGCAGTTAAATCGGCATTTTACATTTGGGTAAATGGAAAAAAAGTAGGCTATAGTGAAGATAGTAAACTTGCTGCAGAATTCGATATTACCAAATATGTTAAACCAGGCGAAAATACCATCGCTTTGCAGGTTTACAGGTGGAGTGATGGCAGTTATTTAGAGTGCCAGGATATGTGGCGCATTTCTGGTATCGAACGCGAAGTTTATTTGTATGCTACACCTAAGTTGGATATCCGCGATTTTAAAGTGGTAGGTGGATTAGATGCAAGCTACACCAATGGTTTGCTGAATGTAGATTTATCAGTTGAAAATTATAAAATAGATCAACGCACCAACCACAGTCGCCCCGATAGTTTTTATGTGGCACTCGATTTAATTGATGCCAAAGGAAATAACATTTGGAAAGATGCCACCACAATCCAAAAAGTATTGGGAAATTATAAAACAGACCTTTCTTTTAAAACACAGATCAATAATGTGAAAAACTGGTCGGCAGAAATTCCTTATTTATATACGCTTTACATCACTTTAAAAGATAAAAACAATAAAATAATCGAGGTAATTCCACAACGAGTAGGCTTCCGTTCTGTAGAAATTAAAGGAAGCGATTTATTGGTTAATGGTAAACGTGTATTTTTAAAAGGAGTAAACAGGCACGAGCACAATGCCACTCAAGGCCATACTTTAACCCATGCCGATATGGAAAAAGATATGGAAATGATGAAAAGACTAAATGTAAATGCCGTTCGCCATTCTCACTATCCACCCGATCCTTATTGGATGGAACTTTGCGATGAATATGGTTTATATGTAATTGATGAAGCAAATATCGAATCACATGGCCGTTATTACAGTTTAGAAACCTCATTCGCCAACGATAAACAATGGCGCATTCCTCATCTGGAGCGCATTACCAGGATGTACGAAAGAGATAAAAACCACGCATCCGTAATCACGTGGTCTTTAGGCAACGAAGCAGGTAATGGAGTTAACTTTTATGAGGCCTACCAATGGCTTAAAGGGAAAGATTTTCGCCCGGTACAATATGAAAGAGCAGAGAGCGATTTCAATACCGATATGATTGTACCGCAATATCCTTCGCCAAACTATCTTCCGCGCTACTCAAAACAGGATAAAGAAACCCGTCCGTTTATTATGAGCGAGTATGCCCATATTATGGGTAACAGTTTGGGTAATTTTAAAGAATATTGGGATGCCATAGAGAACAACCCTAAGCTGCAAGGTGGTTTTGTTTGGGAATGGATCGATCAATCTATCGATACCGTAAAAAATGGCAAGCGCATTATGGCTTATGGTGGTGATTTTCCGCTGAGTGGCCCTGTTGATGAGAACTTTAGCGATAACGATTTTTGCGTAAAAGGAGTGGTTACAGCATACCGTGGCATGACGCCGATGGCAGTAGAATTGAAAAAAGTACACCAATATATTAAAACTACTTTTAATGGTACCAACCAGATCAATGTAAATAATAGCTATTTTTTTAAAGATATTAGCAATGTACAGCTTAACTGGGAACTGGTAGAAGATGGGAAAGTAATTCAAACCGGTGTAGTGAGTAACCTGAATATCGGGCCACGCCAAACTCAAATGATACAAATTCCATTTAAAACGAATTACGCTATAGGAAAAGAATATTTCTTAAACGTTCATTACCGCTTAAAAACGGCTGAACCATTTTTAGAAAAAGGTTATGAAGTTGCTTACGATCAGATTGCTTTGGCAGGAGCACCAAAAGCCAATGTTTACAGCAGCAACAAAAAAGCTTTAAAGGTTGATCAAACAGCAGAAAAAGCCGTAGTAAAAGGAAGCGATTTTACAATCACGTTCGATTTAATTAAAGGTACATTACTTAGTTATATCTCCAAAGGACAAGAATTGCTGGCCTCAGGACCACAACCTGGCTTTTACCGTGCACCAACCGATAATGACATCGGTGCGGGTTTAAATACAAAATTACGGATGTGGAGCAATGTGTATCAGGATAATGATGCTGGCCATATCAAAGCTACTGTAAATTCAACTGCTGATGGTTTTACTTTAACCATAACATCATCTTTGCTTAAAGGAGATGCAGAAACTACACAGAAATTTGAAGTTTTTGGTGATGGTACCATCAAAGTTGATAACCAATTTAAAGCCATAACGGGCAATTATAAAAGTTTAATGCGTATCGGTAACGATTTGCAATTGAAAAATGATTACAGCAATATCCAATGGTATGGTAGAGGGCCGGGCGAAAATTATATTGATAGAAAAACGGCTTCTTTAATTGGCAATTATAAATCGACAGTTGCAGATCAGTATTTTGCATATGCCCGTCCGCAAGAAAGTGGCAATAAAACCGATGTGCGCTGGGTTGCTTTTACCAATAAAGCAGGTAAAGGTTTACGGTTCGAATTTGCCGATCAGTTGTTGAGTTTTAATGCCTTACCGTATTCTGTAGAGGATTTAGATCCGGAGGCGGAGAAAAAACAATATCACTCTGGCGAATTGGTAAAACGCAACCAGATCTATGTACACATGGATATGCAGCAATTGGGTGTTCAGGGGATTGATAGCTGGGGTTCTATGCCTTTAATTCAATACCAGATTCCTTTTAAAGATTACCATTACAGCTATTATATCAAGCCAATTAAGTAACATACCTAGTTCGTCATTCCCAACTCGATTAAGAATCTTAATGCTAAAGCTAGGTTTACATGTTGCACTAAGATTCATTCCTGGGCGGGAATGACGACTATTCCCCTAAGAATTAAAGAACTATTCATCAAAGAAAATATGAAATTTATCAAAATCTGTTTCACCTTAATTTTATTTGTGCAGATCAGCTTTGCACAAGAAAAAAAATTAGCCGCAACACCACCAATGGGCTGGATGAGCTGGAACATCATGTCTGAAAATCCGAACGAAAAAGACATTAAGGAAATGGCAGATGCAATGGTAAACAGCGGAATGGTGCAAGCTGGGTATCAATATATCTTTTTAGATGACTGTTGGCAGGGCGGACGGGATAACAAAAACAACATCATAGCCGATCCGAAGAAATTTCCTTCAGGCATTAAAGCCTTGGCCGATTACCTGCATAGCATCGGGATGAAATTAGGCATCTATTCAGACGCAGCTCCATTAACCTGCGGCGGGTATACAGCAAGTTTAAACTTTGAAGATCAGGATGCCAAAACATTTGCTTCATGGGGAATTGATTATTTAAAATATGATTATTGCAATGCACCGGAAGATGTTGAAACTGCGAAGAAACGTTATGGTACAATTGCCCAGGCCCTACGCAAATCGGGTAGAGATATTGTATTGGGAATTTGCGAGTGGGGTCCACGCGAACCGTGGAACTGGGGTGCGCAGGCCGGTGGACAAAGCTGGCGTACTACTTATGATATTAGGGATAAATGGCTTGATGTGGAAGGCCAAGGTGGTGTTGGTATTTACAATGTGGTAGATAAAATGGCCGGATTGGCTAGCTTTTCAGGCCCGGGAAAATGGAATGATGGCGATATGTTGGTGGCTGGTTTACACGGCACAAAAGGTCCGTCTTCTGCTTTTAAAGGCGTTGGTTGTAGCCAGGCCGAATATCAAAGTCAGATGAGTTTATACAGTATGCTCAATTCGCCATTGTATGCAAGTTGCGATATCCGTAAAATGGATAATGAAGCCAAAACCATTTTTACAAACGAAGAAATAATTGCATTAAATCAGGATATTTTAGGTAAACAGGCCGAAAGAAAAATCAAAACAGATATCTGTGATGTATTTGTACGCCCATTAGCCAATGGAGATTTCGCTATAGCAGTTTTAAATAAATCGGCATCTGCCCAAAATGCAAAAATAAACTTCACCGAGTTAGGCCTATCTGGTCATTACCAGATCAGGGATTTATGGCAACATAAAATAATCGGCAAAAATAAAATGTGGAGTGGCGAAGTAAAAACACACGAAACCAAAGTTTTTCGGTTAAAAAAGGTCTAATAATTAAACAACTCCTGCGATTGAACCTCGAATTATATGTAATCAGTAATTTAATAATGAATTAGCGTAGCTTAGAAGTGTTTAAGGCTGTAGCGTTTGTGTTTTTATACCCGTTTTAGGATAAATTAAAATTACGATGAAACGGCCGCTGGTTATTTTAACTTTTATTGCTTTGATTATGGTTTTGGCATGTAAAAAGCATGATGAAACCTTGCAGAATGCCACTCAGGTTGGATTGGATAATCTTTACAACGATATTCAAAAAATGGCCAATCAGTATAGCTGCCAAAATGCGGGCGAATGGAAATTTATAGCGATTGGATCAAAACCATGCGGCGGTGCTTCAGGTTATATTGCTTACTCTGTAAAAATAGATGAAAGCAGTTTCCTCAAAAAAGTTGAACAGTTTACCCAATTACAAGCCGAGTACAATAAAAAAAATGGTATGTATTCTGATTGCTCATTGGTAATACAGCCCAAAAGCGTAATCTGCGAAAACGGAAAACCGAAGTTCACCTATTAGTTTTACCTCAAATTTTTGTTAGATCCGTGATTTTAAACAAATAAAATAGGTTTGTAAGACACCTATTATTCAACGCTATTTAAGGTGTTCTTTTATAAAAACCTGAGGGTTGTAAAATCGCTCGTTTAGTTGTTTGTTATTGAAAGTTAACCAACTCGCACAACCATAATCATCAAACTTTTTTCTAATTTCCAGATGAAGATGGTGATAATCACCACCGTATTTTTTACTTTCCTGAGGCGTAAATAACCGAGCCAGTTTCGTGCTTTGATCTACATTTTGTCCGTTACTTACATAAACTTCTTTTAGGTGTTTGTAAGTGGTAAATACGATTAAACCGTTCGGTAATTTATGTTTTACCACAACAGTACGCTGGTTTTCGCCCAAATGCACAGAGCAAACAATTCCATTCGCCATCGCATAAACATTAATTAGCTTTGTTTTAGGTTGAGCTGGATTGATATCAATAGCCGTGTGGATATGCCCTTTAACATAACTATCTCTATGGTCGCCAAAAATACTGATGATCTTAATATTGCTTACTTTTTTACGGTTCGATACATCGAAAGGCAGAAACCAATTATCGGCTGTTTTTGCAGGAGCTGTATCAGTATAATAAGGTTTCCAGCGGTCACGGTCTTTCTCAATAGTTGGTGTTTCAAATAAAAAAGTAGATAAAAGAATAAATAATAGTGCTTTCATTTTAAGGCTTATTGTAAAGCAAGGTAATAATTAATTGTTATAAACTATTTGTGTAGTTATTTGAGTTTATTCACAGTTATTGGAAGAATCACGTAAAATATAAACTTAAAAAAGCAGATTGAACAGGCCGGTATTGATAGTTATTTAGCTTTGTTGCATCCCTAGAATAACGGTTGTTTATTTCCGTTTCAATTCAATAACCGTAATCTCAGGCCATATCCCAATCCGGCCAGAAAAGCCCAGAAAACCAAATCCACGGTTTACATTTAAATATCGGCCATTTTCAGTTTTAATGCCCGCCCAATGTTTATAGCGGTATTTTACAGGGCTCCATTTAATGCCAAACGCTTCGATGCCAAACTGCATACCGTGGGTATGCCCGGCCAGTGAAAGCTGAATTTTTGAAGGATAATTTTTTACCTGCGCATCCCAATGAGAAGGATCATGCGACAAAAGAATTTTAAAATCGTTTACCTCAGTATGCTGTAACGCTTTTTTTAAATCGCCACGCTCTCCAAAACCAATTCCCCAGTTTTCTATTCCTGCAAGTATTATTTTTTCTCCGTTTTTGTGCAATTCTACATGTTCATCCAACAAAAGCTTAAAACCAAGTTCTTTATGATAAGCTTTTAACTGGTTCAAATTCTGTATTTTATCTGCTTCCGACGGCCATTTAATATAGTCGCCATAATCGTGGTTGCCTAACACAGAAAATTGTCCGAACGGGGCTTTAATTTGTGAGAAGTGTCCGATGTACGGAATAATTTCTGATGATGCGTTATTAACCAAATCTCCGGTGAACACAAAAAGATCGCTTTTTTGTGCATTAATCATATCAATACCTTTTTGCACAGCTTTAGGGTTGGTAAAACTTCCGGCATGCACATCAGAAATCTGCGTTAAGGTAAAACCATCAAAACTTGCAGGCAAATCATCAAAATATAAACTATGTTTAATTACGCGGTAAGCATATTTGCCCTGCGTAATGCCATAAGCAAATAGGGCAATCGTTAAACAGAACATTATAAACGCGAAATCGACCCAATAGTTGCTGCGGCCTAATATATGAAAACCACCCGGTTGGAAATTGGTTGATAAACCCACTAACAACCGGTAAATATCGCCAAGCAGGAGAAAAAGGGCAAATACAAATTCAGCAGAGAAAATGATTAAAAAAGCATGACTAACGATCTGAAAAAAGCGGTTGATTCCCTGAATACGCATTTGTTGAATGGCATAAAACAGCGCAAAAGTTAATCCTACTATAAATACCCAAAAAATAGGGCTTAACCAGGTAGATTGATTAATGGTGCCCAAGCCTGATAAAACATAAGCATTTAAGGCAAAAAATATGATTGCAACTATCAGGAGCGGCAATAGATTGAGTTTTCTTTTCATTATTAGAAATCTGTAAATCAGAATAGGTGGTAAAAATAGATTTTAAACGCTGATAAAAGTTGTTCTGTTTTTTGTGGCAGTTATTTTTACGCAGGATTGATTAATGTTTATACTTCATCGCTACGTTTTGCTAAACTTGTTTCAGCATCCGTTATTACAGAATCTTGAACTTTCATGACAGGCAGGAGACCATTTAACCAATTTGTGGTAAACTTAACTTCCTGTTGCATATTTTATAATTTACTTTCTTTTATTAGCTTTGTGCGAATATGCTGTCCAAAAAAACAAAGTATGCCATTAAAGCGCTTGTTGCGCTTGGCAAAAATTTAGATAAACCACCTATGCAAATTTCGAAAATTGCAGAGGAGGAGCATATCCCGAAAAAATTTTTAGAACAAATTCTTCTTGATCTGCGTAACGCTGGCTTTTTATACAGTAAAAAAGGTGCAGGTGGCGGTTACAGCCTCAACAAAAAACCAGAAGAAATATTATTGGTACACGTAATGCGTGTAACCGACGGACCAATTGCGATGGTTCCTTGCGCAAGTTTAAATTTTTATCACAAATGTGATGAATGTGTAGACGAGAAAACCTGCGGAATAAGAAGTGCCTTTATTGATGTGAGAGATGCTACGCTTAAGGTTTTAACCGAAACGAGTATAGCAGATGTAATTGGCCGCGAGGATAATTTGAAAATCGGAATCATTAATTTATAATATTTCCCAATCCGTCACCCTGAATTTATTTCAGGGCCTATGTAATTACTTATTACATTGATATTAATCTGGAAATCAGGTTTCTGCACGTTTCGGTTGTGGTAGTCCTGCTAACGCTGCAAGTCCTTACTCGTACCTCGTTGCGGGCTTTCCGCTTATATCAGGTTTATTTAACATTAAACAGTAATCCTTCGGTTCCTAATTAAGCGGTATAAAGGTTGCGTTGAGTCTGCGTTAGGGATTGTAAGGGTTCAGTGCCGATTCTTCATCGGTACCGGAGCGCAGCGCAGCCCTGCAAAGCCCGCCCCCTGCGTTGAGTCTGCGTTAGGGATTGTAAGGGTTCAGTGCCGATTCTTCATCGGTACCGGAGCGCAGCGCAGCCCTGCAAAGCCCGCCCCCTTTACCGATTTTTCATCGGAATGGGGAACGCCCAAATCAATTTTCAGTTGACAGTTTTCAGTTTTTAGTTGGCAATTTTCAAATATCAGTTTTCAGTTGGCAGCCCTTAGTTAATCAAACCAACCACACAAATAGATCCTGAAACAAGTTCAGGATGACGCAAAGAGGAAAAAACTGCGATGATTTTAAAAAGAAGTATAAGTTTTTCATATTTATTTTATTACCTAAATCCGTCACCTTGAATTTATTTAAGGGCCTTTGTAAATACTTATTACATTGATATTAATCCTGAAATCAGGTTTCTGTACGTTTCGGTTGCGGTAGTCCTGCTAACGCTGCAAGTCCACACTCGTACCTCGTTGCGGGCTTTCCACTTATATCAGGTTTATTTAACATTAAACAGTAATCCTTCGGTTCTTAATTAAGCGGTATAAAGGTTGCGTTGAGTCTGCGTTAGGGATTGTAAGGGTTCAGTGCCGATTCTTCATCGGTACCGGAGCGCAGCGCAGCCCTGCANTGCGTTGAGTCTGCGTTAGGGATTGTAAGGGTTCAGTGCCGATTCTTCATCGGTACCGGAGCGCAGCGCAGCCCTGCAAAGCCCGCCCCCTTTACCGATTTTTCATCGGGATGGGGAACGCCCAAATCAATTTTCAGTTGGCAGTTTTCAGTTGGCAGCCTTTAGTTAATCAAACCAACCATACAAATAGATCCTGTAACAAGTTCAGGATGACGCAAAGAGGAAAAAAATAGATCCTGAAACAAGTTCAGGATGACGCAAAGCGGAAAAACAATTTTAATTTAACAGGATATCGTAAACTTTTTCATAATAAATTACGACTATTCCTATATACTTTATATATTTGGCGTATGAACTTCAATTTTATACCTAACAAATTAATCGCTATGCAAATGATGTGCTGTTGCAAAACGCAATAACAGAAGCCTATAGATAATTTTATGTATAAAATATTGAATGCTTCTCGGTAACAGGGAAGCATTTTTTGAATAAAGCTAACAACACATATGCAAAGTTTCAGAACAGAACTCGAAAATCCGATCGTCGAGCAGGACATCATCGATTTAGAGAATAAGATTAAAGCTTTCAGAGATGGAACCATCCACGACGAAAAGTTTAGAAGCCTCCGTTTGGCCCGTGGTGTTTACGGACAAAGACAGCCAGGCGTGCAAATGGTACGGATTAAATTGCCTTTTGGTAAAGTAACGTTTAAACAACTGTTGCGTATTGCCGATATTGCCGATGAGTATGGAAGTGGAAATTTACACTTAACTACCCGTCAGGATATCCAGATCCATTATGTGAGTTTAGACCGTACTCCAGAGCTTTGGGCTAAATTGGAGCAGGATGATATTACACTTCGTGAGGCTTGTGGTAATACGGTACGTAATGTAACGGCTTCTCCAAATTCTGGAATTGATGCCGAAGAACCATTTGATGTTTCGCCTTATGCCCAAGCGGTATTTGCTTACTTTTTGCGGAACCCGATTTGCCAGGAAATGGGTAGAAAGATTAAAATCTCCTTTTCTTCGAGCGACAGAGATACAGCATTTAGCTACATTCATGATTTAGGTTTTATTCCGAAAATTAATGAAAACGGCGAACGTGGCTTTAAAGTATTATTTGCAGGTGGTTTAGGAGCACAGCCATTTTTGGCCAATGCAGTGCACGAGTTTTTGCCTGAAGATCAGTTAATTCCGTTTACAGAATCTGTTCTTCGCGTGTTCGACCGTTATGGCGAACGCACCAACCGCAACAAAGCCCGCTTAAAATATTTAGTGCAAAAGTTAGGTTTAGAAGAGGTTTTACGTTTGGTTGCAGAAGAGCGAATTGCCAATAAAGTAAAAACTTTTAAAATAGATATTAATACTGTTCCTCAACCGCTTTTGCCATTAGAACAGGAATATCCTGCGGTAGAAATATTAAACGAAGCGCATTATAAACACTGGTTGGCCACCAACGTAATTGAGCAAAAACAAGCCGGTTTTTATGGCGTTTATGTGAAAGTTCAGGTAGGCGATATTAAAACAGATAAAGCAAGGGCGTTTGTTGATGCCATTAGTCTATATGTTGCTGATGAAATCAGAATTACCCAAAACCAGGGATTGCTGTTAAAATTTGTGCGCAAAGAAGCATTGCCTTCATTATATGCTGCTTTAAATAAAATTGGTTTTACAACTGCTGGTTTTGATAGTTTAGCCGATATTACCACTTGTCCTGGTACTGATACCTGTAATTTGGGTATTTCCAACTCAATGACTTTAGCCGAAGTTTTGGAAGAAGTAATTTATACCGATTTTCCTGAATTTATCTACGAGAAAAACATCAAAATTAAAATCAGCGGATGTATGAATTCTTGCGGGCAGCATGGTTTGGCCGAAATTGGTTTCCATGGCAGCTCGGTTAAGGCTGAAGGAAAAGTTGTTCCGGCAGTACAGGTAATGTTGGGCGGAGGAACAGTTGGAAACGGTGTGGGTAGGGTGGCCGAACGGGTAATTAAAGTGCCTTCTAAAAGGGCTACAAGTGTTTTGCATTTCATATTAAATGATTTTAAAGCCAATAACCTGGAAAATGAAAACTTCCACCAATATTATGATAGAAAAGGAAAAGATCATTTCTATCAGTTATTAAAACCACTGGCCGATTTAACAAATCTCCAGACTGAAGAATTTGTAGATTGGGGCCATGTAGAGCAGTTTGTTACCGCAATTGGTGTTGGCGAATGTGCTGGTGTAGTAATCGATCTGGTTGCAACATTATTATTGGAGGCCGATGAAAAATTTGGATGGGCAAAGCAAAACCTTGATAAAGGTGCTTTTGCTGATGCCATTTACCATACATACAGCACTTTTGTAAGTGCAGCAAAATCTTTATTGTTAGATAAAGGAGTAAACAGCAGCACCCAGGTAGGGGTGATCCGTGAGTTTGATAACCATTATGTAGAAACTGGTGAATTTAACTTACCAACCAATTTTTCTGACCTGGTTTTACAGATTAACAAAAATGAACCTACTGCCGAATTTGCACAGAAATATTTCGAAGAAGCAAATCAGTTTTTAAATCAAATTAAGGAAAAAAGAGCTGCATTAGCAAAATGAGATTTGAGACTATAAAATGAGATTTGAACACTGCAAACGCTAAACGCTATGCGCCAAACAAATCTTTATACAGTCATTCAAATTCAATAATTAAAAAGAAACATGGTTAATCAAAATATAGAATCAAGAATTACCCTTTTAGGCGCTGGTCCTGGAGACCCTGATTTATTGACATTGAAAGGCGTTAAAGCATTGCAATCTGCTGATGTGGTATTATACGATGCCTTAACCAATGAAGCCTTATTGGAGCATGCACCGGCAGAAGCCATTAAAGTTTATGTAGGAAAACGTTCAGGTGAACATTCTTACCCTCAGGATACCATCAATAAATTAATGATTGATTACGCCTTAAACTATGGCCATGTGGTGCGTTTAAAAGGAGGCGATCCGTTTGTTTTTGGCAGGGGATATGAGGAGTTGGACTATGCCGCATCATACAGTATTCCGGTAAGTGTAATTCCGGGTATTTCGAGTTCCATTGGTGTACCAGGTTTGCAACAGATACCGGTTACACACCGCGGCATGAGCGAAAGTTTTTGGGTAATTACAGGAACCACCACTTCGGGAGAGGTTTCTGCCGATATTTACCAGGCTGCTCAATCTAATGCAACGGTAGTGGTACTTATGGGATTAAAAAAACTGGCTAAAATCGTTGAGATTTTTAAAGGTGCAGGCAAACACCATTTACCTACTGCGGTTGTTCAAAACGGATCGGCAGCAGATGAAAGATTAGTAGTTGGTGTAGTAGAAACCATCGAAGGTTTGGTACAACAGGAAAATATTAAAGCCCCCGCTTTATTAATTTTTGGAGAAGTTGTATCATTACATCCATCATTTAAAAAATTAATTAAACAATATGCAAGTATTGCCTAACCAACCTGATAATGCAGCATCTTTTTCGGAAGAAGAAAAAGGTAACCAGCTTTTTCCAGTTTTTGTAAAGCTGAACAAGCTGCGTACATTATTAATTGGTGCAGGAAATATTGGGCTCGAAAAATTAACAGCAATTGTAAATAACAGCCATAGCGCTACCATTACAATTGTTGCTGAAATTATTTCACCAGAAGTGTATGCGCTTATTGCCAACTATCCGCTGATTAAAGTAAAACAGAAAAGTTTTAACGTAGATGATCTGAATGATATTGATATCGTTTTTGCGGCAACCAATAACAATATCTTAAATGAAGAAATCAGAAAGGTTACGCATGAGCGTGGTCTGTTGATTAATGTGGCCGATAAACCAGAACTTTGCGATTTCTATCTGGGATCAATCGTTCAAAAAGGTGATTTAAAGATTGCGATTTCCACTAACGGTAAATCGCCAACAATTGCAAAACGGTTAAAGCAGATTTTAAATGAAGGTTTGCCGGCCGAGCTGGATGAAACTTTACAGAACATGAGTGCATTACGCCAGACTTTAAATGGCGATTTTTCGGCAAAGGTTAAAAAACTGAATAAGGTTACTCAAAACTTAATCAATCCTAAAAAAAGCTTTGCAGAGCGAAATATTAAGTGGCTGATTTGGATGGCTGCGGTTTTACTCATCGGCGCAATTGGTTTTTCTTTGTGGAATACTGAACCCGAGTTTCAAACATTTTTGATCAATATTGATCCCCTGTTCTATTGGTTTTTAGGTGCCGGATTTTTATTCGCCTTAATTGATGGTGCAATTGGAATGTCGTACGGTGTTACAACAGCCTCGTTTTCACTGGCCATGGGCTTACCGCCTGCTTCGGCCAGTATGGCCATCCACATTTCTGAGGTGATGAGCAACGGAATTGCAGGATGGATGCATTACCGCATGGGTAACGTAAACTGGAAATTATTCAAAATTTTAATCCTTCCTGCCATAATCGGTGCAGTTTTGGGTGCCTATATTTTGTCTTCATTAGAGCATTACAGTGCTTATGTAAAGCCAATTGTTGCAGTATACACGTTGTTTTTAGGCGGCATTATTTTAATGAAAGCCTTCAATATCAAACGTAAAAAAGCCGATCAGAAAATTAAAAAAATTGGTTTGCTCGGTTTTGTTGGGGGCTTCATTGATGCAGCTTTTGGTGGTGGCTGGGGGTCGATTGTATTATCAAGCTTAATTGCCGGTGGCAGGCATCCACTGTTCTCTTTAGGAACAGTAAAAATCAGTCGCTTTTTTATTGCAACCTTAAGTTCGCTAACCTTTTTTACAATGTTGGGTGGTAAACATTGGGAGGCCGTTCTAGGCTTGATTATCGGTAGTGCCATTGCATCGCCGATAGCAGCTAAAGTATCAAACAAAATTTCTGCTAAAACCATTATGGTAGCTGTAGGCATTATTGTAATGCTGGTAAGCTTGCGCAGTGTGATTATGTTTATTTTAAAATTAATTTAATGATGGAAAACCTAGAAGAGATAAAGGCAGCACTGGCAGGTTTAAACACAATTGATAAACTGAAGTTTTTGGCTGAAAAATATGCCGACCGCATAATATTTTCGACCAGTTTTGGTTGGGAAGATCAGGCGATTACGCATTTAATTTTTGCCAATAACATTCCTATTAAAGTTTTTACTTTAGAAACCGGACGTTTGTTTCCGGAAACCTATTACGTTTGGAACCGTACGCTGGAAATATATAACAAACCGATTCATGCCTATTATCCTAAAAACGAATTGTTGCAGGATATGGTGAATACAAAGGGACCGAACAGCTTTTACGAATCTGTTGAAAATAGAAAAGAATGCTGTTACATCCGTAAAATCGAACCTTTAAAAAGAGCATTAAAAGGAAACGAAATTTGGGTAACAGGAATAAGGGCTGATCAGAGTGCCAACCGAGAGGATATGCACGATTTGGAATGGGATGAAGGCAATCAATTGATTAAATTTCACCCGATATTTGATTGGACGTTAGACGATGTTAAAGCCTACATCAAAGAAAATAATATTGTTTACAATACCCTGCACGATAAAGGTTTTCCGAGCATAGGTTGCGCACCATGTACAAGAGCAGTACAGCCAGGTGAAGATTTTAGGGCAGGAAGATGGTGGTGGGAAGACCAGAGTAAAAAAGAATGTGGTTTACACGCGGCATCTTGATCGTCATCCGATAGCTATCGGATGCGAGGCCGGATAAGCGTAGAGCCAGCCTGTACCGATTTATCGGTAAAGCAATCTTTTAAAGAAATAGAATAAAAACAAATGTCATTTTGAGTAGCAAGATAGATTGCCACGTCGCTGAAAAAGCCTCCTCGCAATGACGACAGTTAAATATACAACAACAACAACAACAACAACAACAACAAATATAACAAGTTGAATAATTAAGCTATTTAACATTTAATCATTCAGCATTAAAACATTCCAACAATTGAAATGAGTACATACAATTTTGATTATTTAGATGAACTAGAGGCAGAAGCGATTCACATTTTGCGTGAAGTAGCAGGTCAGTTTGAAAAACCAGCCTTACTATTTTCGGGTGGAAAAGACTCGATAACTTTAGTTCGTTTAGCTGAAAAAGCATTCCGTCCGGGAAAATTTCCTTTCCCATTAGTGCATATTGATACCGGTCATAATTTTGAAGAAACCATTACCTACCGTGATCAGATGGTAGAGCGGATTGGCGAAAAATTAATCATTGGTTCCGTTCAGGAATCTATTGATCAAGGTAAAGTTGTTGAGCAAACCGGTAAAAATGCCAGTAGAAATGCTTTGCAAACCGTAACCTTGCTTGATACCATTGCAAAATACCAGTTTGATGCCTGTATTGGAGGTGCGCGCCGTGATGAAGAAAAAGCCAGGGCAAAAGAGCGTATTTTTTCTGTTCGTGATGAATTTGGTCAGTGGGATCCAAAACGCCAGCGCCCTGAACTTTGGAACATTTATAACGGTAAAATCCACAAAGGAGAAAATATCCGCGTGTTCCCGATCAGTAATTGGACTGAATTAGATGTTTGGAATTATATCCGCAGAGAGAAAATAGATCTTCCAAGCATATATTTCTCACATGAACGCGATTGCATTACCAGAAACGGTCAGCTGATGGCTGCTTCACCATTTTTAAATATGGATGATGAAGATGTGGTAGAACGTAAACAGGTTCGTTTCCGTACAGTAGGAGATATGTCTTGTACTGCTGCAGTAGAATCAGACGCGACTTTGATTGATGACATCATTTCAGAAATCAGCGACTCTAAAATTTCAGAGCGTGGTGCCCGTTTGGATGATAAAGTTTCTGAAGCCGCAATGGAAGACAGAAAAAAAGGAGGCTATTTTTAAGAGAGATTTGAGTATTGAGATGTGAGATTTCAGAATCTTGCATCGGTCTAATATCTCATATCTAAAATGATTATATTAAAATTTTTTAAGAACGATTTGAGCATTGAAATGTGAGATTTGAGAATCTTGCATCTGTCTAATATCTCATATCTATTATCTTATATCTAAAAAAATGAACATATTAAAATTTTTCACAGCAGGCAGTGTAGATGATGGTAAAAGTACTTTAATCGGCCGTTTGTTATATGATACAGATTCCATTTTAGCCGATCAATTAGAAGCTTTACAGAGCTCCAACCGTAAAAATGATGACGGTACTATAGATTTAGCCATTTTAACCGATGGTTTAAGGGCAGAGCGCGAGCAGGGCATCACCATTGATGTAGCCTACAAATACTTTCAAACGGAAAAACGTAAATTTATTATAGCAGATACCCCAGGACACATTCAGTATACCAGAAATATGGTTACAGGAGCATCTACCGCTAACTTGGCCATTATTTTAATTGATGCCCGTAATGGTGTAGTAGAGCAAACCATCCGCCATTCCTATATTGTTTCCTTACTGGGTATTAAACATGTGGTAGTTTGTATCAATAAAATGGACATGGTTGATTATAGCGAAACGGCTTACAACGCGATCATTGAAAAGTATAAGGTTTTGGCGCAGCAGTTAAAACTGGCCGATGTAACGTACATTCCGGTTAGCGCGCTTAAAGGCGATAATATTGTGCAAACTTCGCAAAATATGGACTGGTACGAAGGAGAAAGCCTTTTGCATTTCCTGGAGAAAGTAGATACTGATAATTTGGATAAATCGCAGTTGGCCCGAATGCCCGTGCAATGGGTTGTGCGGCCACAAACTGAAGAATTACACGATTACCGCGGTTATGCAGGTAGGGTATTAAGCGGAACTTTTAACTTAAATGATAAAGTGACGGTTCTACCGAGTGGCGCAAGTTCTACTATAGAGAAAATCGAATTTTTTGATCAAGCACCCGCTGCTGCACATGCAGGGCAGTCGGTGATTATTCATTTAAAGGATGATGTAGACATCAGCCGTGGCGATACCATTGTAAATGCTTCAGCATTGCCACAAGAATCAAAATTGATTGAAGCCGATCTTTGCTGGATGGATACACGTGCATTGGATACTTCGATTATGTACAATATTCAACATAACAGTAAGATTACCCGTTGTAAAATAAGCGAAATTTTGCATAAAGTAGATATCAATACCCTTGAAAAACATGCTGCTGAAGAATTTAAATTAAACGATATTGGCCGAGTAATTATTAAAACAGCCGATGCTTTGGCTTTTGATTTATACGATGATAACCGGGCAAACGGATCGGCAATTCTCGTAGATACGCGCACCAATTTAACTGTTGGCGCATTAATGTTCAGGGCAGCGGTAGAATAAAATGCGGGTAAGGTTTGGTGGTAGCGTTAATTACAATCGAAAAAAACACGACCAAATATAAGATGAAGCCTTTAAATCTTTAATGAGATAAAGGGGAAGCAATTTCAGCGGGACGCCTACGGTGGTCCCGCTTTTCGTTATCAGGTTTTTTGTATATTTATTTATGGAAATTTTTAAATTTTTCATCATTTTAATATTGCATCCTAAATCCAAATTGCTAATTATATGAAAAGAAACCTTATCTACCTCGCTTTAACGGCTGTTCCATTTATTTTCGCCTGTAACCAATCAGAAAAAAAAACCGATACCACAGCCAAAGATTCCGTAGTCAATCAGAATTGTTATGCAGCTTCGTTTGAAAAAGATAGTGCAGCAATGATTGTGAAAACAATGGCATCCGGAAAAATTACGGGTTCCTTATTGGTGAAATATGCTGAAAAACCTGAAAATAATGGCACAATAAACGGAAAATTCAGTGGAGATACACTTTATGTAGATTACCGGTTTAATACAGGTAATGATAAATCCAATGTATTTACCAATCCATTGGCTTTTTTAAAAAAGGACGGCAAATTAATGATGGGTGTGGCACAGATTGAAACCACATTGGGCAGTTCATATTTTGTAAAAGGTAAACCAATTAATTACGAAGCAGGTAAGTTTACCTTTACTGAAGTGAATTGCAAATAGGTGTTATTTATTGATCACGCTCTTTCCTAACTCCAAGGTCTGTGTTTCCGCAGACCTTTAACATTAATTCTTTAACTGCACCTCATGCAGGATTTTTATTGCTTAAAGCGTTTCAGTAATCAAAACGTAATAGCTATTCTCTCTGTTTCAGTTATACTAGGCTAATAAAAATTATTTTAAAATAAATTACTACTATTCCCATAGACTTTATATATTTGTATAATTAACAAACGTATAACGCGCATAAATTATCTGTTATGATTTTGAATAAAGTAGAAAAAGCGAACATTGAACCACGAATTACTTTAATAGGTGCAGGTCCTGGCGATCCGGATTTATTTAGTTTAAAAGGTGTTAAAGCATTAAAAACAGCTGATGTTGTTTTATACGATGCAAATGTGAACGAAGCTTTATTGTGTCATGCGCCAGATGGAATTCCGAAAGTATACGTTGGCAAACGATCTGACGATGAATCGTTTTCTCAGGATGCGGTTAACAAACTGATTGTAGATTATGCATTAAACTATGGTCATGTTGTGCGTTTAAAAAGTGGAGATCCTTTTTTCTTTGCTAAAGGATACGAGGAAATTGACGCTGCTGAATCTTACAGCATTCCAACCGAAATTATTCCGGGTATATCAAGTGCAACCGGTGCGCCAAGTTTGCAAAAGATTCCGATGATTTATAAAGACCTTAGTGAAAGCTTTTGGGCAGTAACCGGAACAAATGCAAAAGGTGAAATTTCTGAAGACCTGTACATTGCCGCAAAAACAAAAGCTACAATTGTAGTATTGAACGGAATTGAAAAAGTAAAAGAAATTGCTGCGATATTCCAATCCGAAAATAAAAATTTGTTGCCTGTAGCTGTAATACAAAATGGTTCTACCCCAGAAGAAAAAATTGCAATTGGGATTGTAGATACCATTGCCGAAATTGTTGAAGATAAGAGAATAACTGCCCCGGCATTATTGGTGTTTGGAGATGTGGTTTCTTTACACCCACAATTTCAACCCATCCGCGATTTTTACGAAATCATCGCTGAAGAGTATTAGATATTTTTAAACCAAAAATATATTTGTTTTGTTGTTAAAAACCGCCTATGGATTTAGGCGGTTTTTTTTGTTGAAGTATGTATTGTAAATCAATTCCTTATATGTATGGGTTAGTGCGATGAATTTGAGAGAGACTTATAGTATAAAAGTGCTGAAATGAATTTAGCATGACGATGGGGTTAGGGGATCATAATTACAAAATAGGTACAGAAATGAATTCAGCATGACGACCCGCAAATCACTTAATTAATACAGATCAGTAAGGTTTTGCATTTGTAGGAACTGACCCTCAAATTTAAGCCTGATTGAAGCGGAAGCCCGGAGCGCAGTGAGGACTTATAGCATAAAGCAGGACTGTAGTCTCCCACAAAGCACAAACCCCTTCACTTACAAAACAGCTGTGTGATAATCATTAGAACAATCAAGAGAAAGGAACCATAGCAATAGGTGCTGAAATGAATTCAGCATGACGATGGGGTTAGGGGATCATAATTACAAAATAGGTGCTGAAATGAATTCAGCATGACGAGTGTGTTAATGCATTACTAAATAAATTCAATTAATGATAGATTTCTCCATTTCGCTGCGCTACAGTCGAAATGACGATTTTAGTGGCGACCGTATTAGGGGATCATAATTACAAAATAGGTGCTGAAATGAATTCAGCCTAACGATGGGGTTAGGGGATCATTATTACAAAAAAGGCCCTTAAATAAATTAAGCCTAACGACCGGCTTAGGTGATACATAACCAACTGGAAATATAATTTTCATTATTTGCAAAACTCAAAACAATTAGTAACTTACTAAGGTTATCTACACCAAATATTTGATGGAAATTATACATATAAGCGCCGAGTGTTACCCTGTTGCAAAAGTTGGTGGTTTAGCCGATGTAGTTGGGGCCCTACCAAAGTACCAAAATAAATTAGGCCATATTGCCAAAGTGGTTGTGCCCGCGTACGACACTAAATTTATCCGCGAAAGCGAGTTTGAGGTTACCTATGATGCCTGGGCAAACTATGGCAACAACCATTTTCAATACCGCATACTTAAAGAAAAAACCAATAAACTGGGCTTCGATTTATACATTGTTCATATACAAGGTTTAACAGACCGCCCGAATGTATATGGCTATAATGATGATACCGAACGTTTTGTAGCTTTTCAAATTGCTACCCTTGATTGGATTGTACAGTGGGAGCACCGCCCGGATGTTATTCATTGCCACGATCACCATACCGGATTGATTCCGTTTATGGTAGCCAACTCTATAAAATACACTCCTATCAGTTCAGTACCTACCGTTTTAACTATTCATAATGCCCAATATCAGGGTCAGTTTGGATGGGAAAAATTATATTATATTCCAGCTTTCGATTTATGGAAAGGTGGCTTATTAGGTTGGGATGATGCGATTAATCCACTGGCTTCGGCCATTAAATGTGCCTGGAAAGTAACTACTGTTTCGCCAAGCTATCTGGATGAAATGATGAGCAATGCCCGCGGACTGGAAAGTTTATTGCGACAGGAACGCTGGAAGTCGGTCGGGATTTTAAATGGTATCGACAGTGAAGTATGGAATCCGGAAACAGACCCGATGCTTGGGAAAAGTTACAATTTAAAAACAGTAGAAGCTGGTAAATTGGCAAACAAAACAGCACTTTGCAATGTTTTTCAATTAGATGCGTCGAAACCATTATTTACCTTCATTGGTAGGTTGGTTGATGAAAAAGGTGCTGATTTATTGCCCGATATTTTTTATACGGCTTTACAGCAACATGGCGATAACATCAACGTACTGGTTTTAGGATCTGGCGAAAATTGGGTAGAAGGAAGGTTAAACCAGTTAAAGGACATCTTTCCGGGAAAATACAATGTTTACATCGGTTATAATGAGCAGGTTTCGCATGAGATGTATGCCGGGGCAGATTTTCTGCTTATGCCTTCTAGGGTTGAACCTTGTGGCTTAAACCAGTTGTACGCCTTAAGGTATGGAACAGTTCCTATTGTGCGCAGGGTTGGCGGCTTAAAAGATACTGTGATAGATGTAGGCGATGGCGGTTTTGGCATTTGCCATGATCAAACGAGCATTTGGGATGTTACCCATGCAATTAACAGGGCAGTTGATTTGTACAACAATAAGAAAGCTTTTAAAGCAGTAAGAAAAACAATGATGAAGATAGACCATTCGTGGGATAAAGCAGCATTGAATTATATAGAATTATACCAAATATTAAAATAAGCTTAAACATGACTGACAAAGTTTTAGGCGTTATCCTTGGCGGTGGCCAGGGCTCTAGATTATCGCCACTAACACAAACACGCTCTAAACCTGCAGTTCCGATTGCTGGTAAATACCGTTTGGTAGACATTCCGATTTCGAACTGTCTTAATTCCGGCATCCACCGTATGTTTGTGTTAACACAGTTTAATTCAGCATCGCTTAATAAACACATTAAAAACACCTATCACTTCAGCCACTTCAGTACGGCATTTGTTGATATTTTGGCGGCTGAACAAACTGTACAAAATTCTGGCTGGTTTCAGGGTACTGCAGATGCCGTTCGTCAGTGCATGCATCACATCGTTTCACATGAGTTTGATTACATCCTAATCTTATCGGGCGATCAGTTATACCAGATGGATTTTAAAGATATGATTGAAAAACATATCGAAGCCAATGCCGAAATTACAATTGCAACCATACCTGTTAACGCTAAAGATGCTACAGATTTCGGTATTTTGAAAGCGGATGAGGAAAATATGATTACTTCTTTTATCGAGAAACCAAAAACAGGTTTGGAAGATTGGGTATCAGATACTGGTGCAGATATGCAAGCCGAAGGCCGTAATTTTTTGGCATCGATGGGGATTTATGTATTCAACCGCGATTATTTAATCAACATCTTAAACGAGAATGAAGATGAAAAAGACTTTGGTAAAGAAATTTTGCCAAGGGCGATTACACAAAGCAGGGTTTTAAGCTTTCAATACGAAGGTTATTGGACGGATATTGGTAACATTTCGTCTTTCTTTGAAGCCAATTTGGGCTTGACTGACGAAATTCCTAAATTTAATATGTTTGATAGCAACCATGCCATATTTACCAGGGCAAGGATGTTACCTCCATCTAAAATTTCGGGTACTACTTTGGATAAAACCATTATTGCTGAAGGCTGTATTATTCAGGCCAGCAAAGTAGAACACGCCGTTTTAGGTATCCGATCGAGAATTGGAAAAGATACGGTAATTACCAATGCGTATATTATGGGTAGCGATCGGTATCAAACACTTGAAGAGATACAAGACGAAACAAGTAAGGGTAATTCATTAATCGGAATTGGCGACCGTTGTTACATCAACAACGCCATCATCGATAAGAACTGCAGAATAGGTAACGATGTAAAAATTAACGGTGGCGAACATTTAGAGGATGGAGATTTTGAACTTTATGCCGTTAAAGATGGTATAGTAGTTATTAAAAAAGGAGCAGTGGTACCTAGCGGAACCGTTATTTAAAATAATCATTAATCATTAACTAGGTCAGTCGCGATTTTCGTGGCTGGTTTTTTTGTGTGCTATCAGTTAATAAATTACAGGGAGTTAAAATTGCGCATAATTTGTGGTTGCAAAGTTGCAGGAGACCAAAATCGCTTAAAATTGAGTGTTACATTTCTGCAGGAGGCTAAAATCGTGCATTATTTGTCTTTGCAGAGTTGCAGGAGCCTAAAATCGCTTAAAGTTGAGCGTTACATTTCTGCAGGAGGCTAAAATCGCGCATAATTTGCTGTTGCAAAGTTGCAGGAGATCAAAATCGCTTAAAATTCAGTGTTACATTTCTGCAGGAGGCTAAAATCGCGCATTATTTGTCTTTGCAGAGTTGCGGGAGACTAAAATCGCTTAAAATTTAGCGTTGCAATGGTGCAGGAGATCAAAATCGCACGTAATTGGATAATTATTGCGCTTCATGGTAATACTTCCTTATTAAATTTGATCATTGTAAACTAAATTAATAAGATCAAGGCTGAAAGATTCAGAATAGCCATTGCGATTGAGTTTTTATAGCTAAATATTTAATCAAAAGAGCATGTTATCGTATCAGCTGGCTTAATGATTGCTTTTAGCAAGTTTAAACTGTTAGCATCTACTATCAGAAAACTGCACCAGGAATTGCAAAATGATTTGGGCGTTACCCATACCGATGAAAAATCGGTAAAGGGTCGGGCTTTTCAGGGCTGCGCTGCGCTCCGGTACCGGTGAAAAACCGGTACTGAACCCTTACAATCCCTAACGCAAAACCCAACGTTTTAAAAATAAGTATAAAGGTTTTCGTTCCTACCCGGTCAGTTTAAGTATAAAAGGTCTTTTTTAATAATTCTATCCAACATTTTTCCAATCTTCTTGTTAGTAAAATAAACAAAAAATAGTTTATGGCCGAACAACACCTTTATCAAACAGGAATTATAGGAAATTGCGCTTTCATAGCACACGTTAATAAAAATACCGACATATCTTGGCTTTGCTGGCCCCGTTTCGACAGTCCTTTTGTATTTGGCAGTTTATTGGATAAAAAAAAGGGTGGCGAATTTTCAATATTGCCACAAGGTGAATACACATCTGATCAATATTACATCGAAAATACCAACGTTTTAAGAACCGAAATTACGGCTGAAGACGGCAAATACCGCATTACCGATTTTGCACCGCGTTTTCATCTTTATGAGCGTTATTTTAAACCGCTCATGTTCATCAGAAAGATCGAACCTTTGGAAGGAAACCCACGCATCACTATAAAATGCGAACCGGTTTGCGATTATGGTAAAAGTAAAATGAGATCAAGCCGCGGCAGCAACCATATTGATTATTTAGGCTGTGATGAAAATATCCGTTTAAGTACCAATGTTTCAGTTACCTATATATTGGATGAGAAAGCTTTTGTGCTCAATGATGTGAAATACCTGATCATGACATATGGGCAAAACCTGGAAGCCCCAGTGGTAAGTACCGCAGAAAATTTTCTACGTGAAACCGTTGCATATTGGCGTTTGTGGATTAAGCATTCTTCAATTGCAGGCTTTTATCAACCTTTCGTAATCCGATCGGCCCTGGTTTTAAAAATTCATCAGTATGAAGATACCGGTGCAATTATCGCTGCAAGTACCACCAGTTTGCCCGAATCGCCGGGTAGTACCCGAAACTGGGATTACCGGTATTGCTGGCTGCGCGATTCGCATTATGTGCTTACTTCGCTAAACCACATCGGTCATTTCGAAGAAATGGAGAAGTACTTTAATTATTTATCAGATATTTCGCATGCCGAAGATACCCGCTACCAACCCCTTTATGGCATAGCCGGCGAAAGGGAAATTACCGAACGTACCCTCGATCATTTGGAAGGATACAAGGGCGAGCAGCCCATCAGGATAGGAAACCAGGCTTATGAGCATATTCAGAATGATATTTACGGCCAGGTGCTAATTTCAATGTTACCCCTATATACCGATCATCGGTTTGTATTTTCTGAACGTAGCGATTCTATAAAATGGATCGAAAGTGTGCTATCTAAAATTGAAAGAACAATAGATGAAAAGGATGCCGGAATTTGGGAATTCAGAAATATAGCCAACGTGCATTGCTACAGCAATCTGTTTCAGTGGGCAGGGGCACAAGCGGCTTTAAAAATGGCCAAAACGATTGGTAATCAGGATTTCGAAAAAAGAGCACAGGTTTTAATTGATAAAGCTGCGGCCCATATCGAAGCCTGTTACGATCCTGAAAGAAAAGTGTATACCAATGCTGTGGGCAGTCTGCATTTAGATGCCAGTACGCTGCAATTAATTATGATGAATTACCTTGATCCTGCTTCAGATCGGGCAAAGGATCATTTAATCGCATTGGAAAAGGAACTGAAAACTGAAGATGGCTTGTTTTACCGTTACCTGCATGCCGATGATTTTGGAAAACCAAAAACTACATTTTTAATCTGTGCCTTTTGGTATGTAGAAGCATTGGCCTGCGTAGGTCGTACCGAAGAAGCCATTAAGGAATTCGAAAACATTATTAAGTATTGTAACCACCTGCTTTTATTCAGTGAAGATGTGGATGCTAAAACTGGTAGTCAATGGGGTAATTTCCCCCAGGCGTATAGTCATGTAGGCTTGATGAATGCAGCATACCGAATTGCAATTAAATTGGATAGACCAATATTTTTGTAGGTAAGGATACAAACCTTGGTTATAGTTAGTTTTCTTTAAAACGATCGTAATTGCGAGGAGGAACGACGAAGCAATCTTTCATATTAGTGATCTTTACAGGAAAGATTGCTTCGTCGGCTGAAAAAGCCTTCTCGCAATGACGATTTGTTAGTCCTTATCTGAAAGGTCTGTGAAGACACAGACCTTGGTTATAGAAGTTTCCTATAAAACGATCGTCATTGCAAGGAGGAACGACGAAGCATTCTTTCATCTTATTAATCTTTACAGGAAAGATTGCTTCGTCGGCTGAAAATGCCTTCTCGCAATGACGATTCATTAGGGTTTATCTGAAAGGTCTGTGAGGACACAGACCTTGGTTATAGTCAGTTTTCTTTAAAACGATCGTCTTTGCGCGGAGGAACGACAAAGCAATCTTTCATGTTAGTAATCTTTACAGAAAAGATTGCTTCGTCGGCTGAAAAAGCCTTCTCGCAATGACGATTCATTAGGGCTTATCTGAAAGGTCTGTGAGGACAAAGACCTCGGTTATAGTTAGTTTCCTTTAAAACGATCCTTCTTGAAAAGCCTTCTCGCAACAATTACCCATTATTATCCCCGCTCAACAAATTCTTCCTTAACTAAACTCCAGAGTAATTTCCTTACCTCTTTAAAATCGTTTAGGTAATATTTTGCTTCCGAAATGTTGTTGCCCACCTTAATCGTAATGGCGTCATCCGATAAGGCCCTAAAAATATCTTCATCCGTATGGTCATCACCAAGTGCTAAAATGAAATCAGGTTGTTTCCCGTATAACCAGTTTAGTGCTGCCTTGCCTTTATTAACTTCCATATTTTTAAACTCAATTACTTTATTTCCCGGCATCAGTTGCAGGCCCTTATCAGCAGCAAGTATTTTCATGTGGCTAATAATCTCGTTGGCCCTTAATTCGCCGAGCCCTTCTTCTGCTTTTCTATAGTGCCAAACCAGTGAGTAGCTTTTTTCTTCAATAAACGATCCCGGTGTGCGGTCTGTATAGGTTTCTAATAAAGTTCTTATTTCGTGTTTCCATTGGTCGGTTAAAAGCGGCAGGCTGTTCCATTTGTCGCCATACGATTTTTGCCATGCTCCATGTTCTGCAATCAGATCTACTTTTAAATGTCCGAACCAGCTTTCCAAAGTTTCATTTCGCCTTCCGCTGATGATTACCACTTTGTTGGCATTATCAATGGTCAGGTTTTCGATGAGGTCGTAAAGTTCAGCATCTGGTGATGCATCATCTATATTTCCGGTAAAATCAACCAGTGTGCCATCGTAATCTAAAAATAATACCCTATCGGCTGTTTGTGCGTATTTGGCAGAAATTACTTCATTAATTGCATTTACTGCATGTTTTGTTAATAATGATTTTTGAGAATCTTTCACTTCGTTTAATCTTAAAATAAAATTATTTACCCAATGTTTTACATTGAATTTTTCTACAACGGCGCGCATGGCTTTCATACGTTGCTGCTGTTCTTCTAAAGGCATTTTGAGGGCGGTAACAATGGCTTCCATAATGTCGCCCATGTTGTTCGGGTTAACAATAACAGCATCGGTTAGCTCTTTGGAAGCTCCGGCCATTTCACTTAAAATAAGTACGCCATCATTGTTATTTCTGCTGGCAATATATTCTTTACTCACCAGGTTCATGCCATCGCGCATTGGCGTTACCAGGCAAATATCTGCGCTGCTGTATAAGGCTGATAATACTTCAATTGGGAAGGAACGGTAAAAGTAATTTACCGGAATCCAGTTGATGGAGCGGTAACGTGCATTTAAATTGCCTACAAACTGATCAATCTGGTCTCTAAGCTCGCTATATTGGGGTACTGTATCACGCGAGGGAACAACGATCATAAAAAGTTCTATCTTTCCAATGTATTCTGGGTGGTGTTGAAGCAATAATTCTAATGCTTTTAACCTTTCTAAAATACCTTTACTATAATCGAGGCGATCGATGGAAAGAATTATTTTCATATCCTCTTTACCTGACCGGAAGTAATCAATTTCCTTTTTTACCTCATAAGTTTGGGTTAAGCCCGAAAACTTATCGTAATCAATCCCCATCGGAAAAGCTTCTATCACGATTTGCCTTTCGTTGCTGTTGAGCACATTTGATGATGAATTTACGGGGAGCAGGCGTGTTGCGGTACTGATAAAATGCCGAACATCATCATAAGTATGGAAACCGACTAAATCGGCACCGATTAAACCATTTAACAATTCTTCGCGCCATGGAATCAGCCTGAATATTTCGTAAGAAGGAAAAGGAATATGCTGAAAGAAACCTATGGTTGCACTTGGCAGTTTGTCTCTTAAAATACCAGGTAAAAGAAGTAACTGATAATCCTGAATCCAGATTTTATCTCTCCTGTTGAGTACCTGCATGGAACTTTTGGCAAATTTTTCGTTAACAGATTTGTAGCAGTCCCAATAACTTTGTTCGTAATTGGCATAGGTTACCAGGTAATGGAAAACGGGCCATAATACCTCGTTTGAAAAGCCCTCATAATATAAATTGATTTCGTTCTGAGTAAGAAAAACAGGGTAGAGGTTTAATTGAGCCAGTTTTTGTGTAACTTCTTCCTGGCGTTCTTCCGGCACATCTATTCCGGGCCAGCCGATCCAGATGGAATTGCCGGATTTGTATACGTCTCCCAGTCCGGTAGCGAGGCCTCCTTCGCTCGGAATAAATGTATACTCGTTGTTTTCTTCGATGATTTTAACGGGTAGTCTGTTCGATATTATAACTGTCTTCATGCTTGTATTTAATGTATCCACATTAATAAAAGCATATCAAACTGGTTTTGTTTGGATTTTTAGGTCAAAACAACACTAATATGATCAAACATAATTGAACACCAATGAAAAAGTGGTACCCTCACCAGGAGTAGAAATTACCTCTATACTCCCCCTGTGCATTTTCATAATGTTGCGACTAATGGTTAGCCCTATCCCTGATCCGTTTTTCCGTGTGGTGTAAAAAGGGACAAAAATTTTCTCTAAATCGTCGGCATCTATACCTTTCCCGTTATCGGTAACATCTATATAAACTTTGGTGTTTTCTAACCGGTAATTTACGTTGATGTAGGGTTGATTGCTATTTTCTACAGCGTAAATGCTGTTGGTAATAAGGTTGATCAGCACTTGCTCAATCAATTTTAAATCGAGCTGAATGGTAATTTTAGAGGAGGTTTGTTCTACATCCAATACCACATTTTTAACTTTTGCAAAGGGCTGCATCAATACCTTGATATGTTTCAGTATTTCGCCAATGGTATGCGATTCGAGGTTTGGCGTAGGTAATTCTGCAATCAACCTATAATCTTTAACAAAATCCAGTAAGCCTGATGATCTGCGTTGTATCGTTTGCAATGCAGTTTTAAGGTCGTCCATTTCATCCTCCGTAAGGTTTTTCTTATCGGTAACCATCTTGTTTATGGTATCGGATAATGAACTGATGGGGGTAATGGAATTTAAAATCTCATGCGAAATTACTCCGATTAGCCTATTCCATGCCTCTGTTTCTTTTTGCTCAATTTCATCTTTTATATTTTGAAAACTGATAATAGTATAATTTTTACCATAAAGGTTAAGTGGAATAACTTCTGTTGACAGTTGAATCAGTTTATCCTGGATTTTCAATTCGAGAAACCGTTTGCCCCCTGTTAAAATCTGTTCTACCTCTGTTGCAAAGCCAGGCAGGTGCTGTTTTAATCTGTGCCAGTATTTGTACGCGGGTACACCTAAAAGGTTGGATGCGGCCTGATTAAAAAATGCAACCTCTTCATTTTCTTCTTCATTGGTATTGTTTACTACAATTACGCCAACAGGAACCTGCTCTAAAATGGTTTTAATGAGTTGAAACATGGCTTCCTGTTCCAGTCTGATCTGTTTGTGCACCTGTAAAATGTCACCAAATGATTCATAGAGTTCAGGAAAACTTCCTTTGGTTACTTTGTTCTTAAAATTTAAGGTATGATCGCGAGTTTTTACTGCAAGTATAAAGCGGTTAATGTCTGAGCGGATTTCGTTAATGTAAAACCATAGCGAAATAATGGTACACAATAAAATTAAGGCAACGCCAATAATGGTAAACCAAAGCTGTGTATTTTTAATCAGGTAAAATAACAGATAGCCAAGCAGGTTGATTACGAGCAGGCGGGATATTAAACGGAAGGTAAAGCGTTGGTAAAACATTATTTTAAAGCTGAAAGCTTAAAAGGTGAAAGACTAAAGTTTTAAGCTCTGGTCTTTTAGCTTTCAGCTTAGATTCCAAATTTTTCGATTCTTCTGTAAAGTGCAGCCCTTGTTAAGCCTAGTTCTGCTGCGGCTTTGGATATATTGCCTTTGTGTTTGTCGATTGCTTTTTGCACCATCATTTTTTCCATATCTTCCAATGCCATTTCATCCGGTATGGAATTGTTTTGTGCAAAACGCTGCGGACTTAACTGCAAATCTTCTTCCGATATGTCATTTCCGTCGCTCATAATTACGGCCCGTTCCAAAACGTGCTGCAATTCCCTTACATTACCCGGCCATTTGTAATTTAAGAGTACATCCTGGGCCTTATTGCTTAAATTTCTAATCTCTTTGTGGTATTTTGAGCTAAAAACCTGCATAAAATGATTGGCCAGCAGCAAAATATCAGTTCCACGTTTACGTAAGGGTGGTAATAAAAGTTCTACTGTATTAATGCGGAAAAGCAAATCCTGCCTGAATGTATTTTTCGTTACCATTTCATTTAAAGGCATGTTTGTAGCCGTTATTAAGCGCACATTCACTTTGCGTTCTTTACTTTCGCCCAGGCGTGTTACGGTACGGTTTTGCAAAACACTCAGTAGTTTGGCTTGCAGGGGTAAGGTTAAATTTCCAATCTCATCCAAAAAGATTGTTCCCCCATCGGCCAGTTCAAAACGACCTGGTTTATCTTCTTTAGCATCGGTAAAAGCACCTTTGGCATAGCCGAATAGTTCACTTTCGAAAAGATTTTCGTTCAACGAGCCTAAATCTACATGCATAAATACCTGGTTTTTGCGTTGCGAGTTTCCGTGGATTTCGTATGCAAAAACCTGTTTTCCGGTACCATTCTCGCCCAAAATAAGCACATTGGCATCAGTAGGTGCCACTTTTATCAGGGTAGATTGGAGCTGTTTTATGCCTTCGGCCTGGCCCACTATGTTTTCGAAACCACGTGTCAGGTCTTTTTGTAGCGAGGAATGTATTTTTTCGAGTTTCTTTACTTTTCTGGTCGATTCGCGGAGTTTTGATGCTGCTGAAATGGTGGCGAACAGCTTTTCATTTTCCCATGGTTTGAGAATAAAATCAGTAGCTCCTTTTTTAATTGCCTTAACAGCCAGTTCTACATTGCCGAAAGCCGTCATTAAAATAACCACATAATCTTTATCAATAGATAAAATATGTTCGAGCCAATATAAGCCCTCCCTACCATCACTTGCTCCTTTTTGATAGTTCATATCAAGCAAAATGATGTCTATTTCATTTTTGCTCAACAAAACGTTAATCTCTTTTGGCGATTTACAGGTAATTACCTGCTTAACCTGTTGCTTTAAAAACAAACGGGCACTAAGCAGAATGTCGTCGTCATCATCGATAATTAAAACTGTGGCATCAAGCATAACCTCTCCCTATTATTTAGTATGTATTTATTCTTTTTCAATCAATCTTTTGCATCCAAAAAAGAAAGCTTAGCTTAAGCCTGAACCTTGCTTTTATTCTCGGTGAAGCAAATTTAATAAAACTGTCCGTTCCCGCACATAAACTGTTCGATAATGAACATGTGGAATTGATATTAATACTTAATTAATTGTAATTTAAGGTTTTATCTAATGTTTTCGCTTTTGGCACAAGCTTGGTTATTAGAGAAACCGAACAGTACAACCGAACACATGGATAAGAAAATAGAGAAGAAAAGATTTAGCAGAAAAACCTTATTAATAATAGGTGGCGCAATTGCTTTTGTAGTGGTTGTGATTTATGGCTATACTTTATCACTAAAAAAAGTATACAGTGCCGACGCCGACAAATTAACAATCAGTAAAGTAGCGTATGGCGATTTTGAAGATGTAGTGTTATTGAATGCCAGTGTTGTTCCATTAACTTCTGTAATTGTAAGTTCATCAGAAGGCGGTACGGTTGCCGAAATTTTTACCGAAAACGGTGCTTCTGTAGTAAAAGGCACACCGCTGTTACGGATTTCCAATTCCAATGCCATGTTGAGTTATACTTCCAGCCAAACCGCGGCAACGGAGCAGATTAACCAGTTACGCAAATCGAGGTTAGATTTAGAGCAAAATCAACGGGTTTTAAATCAAGACGTTCTGGATGTAGAAAATAGCTTAAGAACGGCAAGTAGACAATACAGTTTAGACAGTTCATTATTTTCCAAAAAAGTAATTTCGCTGCAAGAGTTTAATAAATCAAGTCAGGATTACGAGTATTACCAGGGAAAATTAAAAATTGTTCGTCAGGCCATTAAACAGGAAAATCAAAGCAGAAAAATGCAATTGGCTCAAATTGATCAATCGATGGGGCAAATGAACGAAAGTTTAGAAATGATCCGTAAAAACATCGAAAACATGACCATCAAAGCCCCTGTTTCGGGCAAATTATCATCCTATGATCCGGTAATTGGAAAATCTTATAATTCTAATGAAATGATAGGAAAAATTGATGTGTTGCAAGGATACAAACTTCAGGCAGGTGTGGATGAATATTATATCAACAGGGTAAAAGAAGGGCAAACTGCCAATTGTGAATTTAACGGAAAAACCTATAATTTAATAGTGAGTAAGGTTATTCCGGAGGTTACTGCGGGTCAGTTTCAGGTAGAAATGGTTTTTAAAGGAGCAACCCCGGAAGGTTTACGTCGTGGTTTATCGCTACAAACAAAGTTAACCTTGTCTGACAATAGTAAATCGCTGCTTTTAGCACAGGGTCAATTTTTTCAAAGTACCGGTGGCTCGTGGGTATTTGTGGTAAACAATGGCAAAGCGACTAAGAAAAATGTAAAAATTGGTAGAAAAAATTACCTCTATTACGAGATATTGGATGGTTTGCAGAAAGGCGACGAAGTAATTACTTCTTCATATGATCAGTTTAATCAATACGATCAGGTGGAGATTAATAAGTAGAGTGGTTGGAGTTTGGAGTTTAGAGCTTGGGGTTTGGGGTTTGGGGTTTGGAGTTTGGGGTTTGAAGTTTGCTCTTTGCTTTTTGAATTTTGCTCTTTGGTCTTTGCTCTTTGGTCTTTGCTCTTTGAACTTTGAACTTTGGTCTTTGGACTTTGGACTTTGCTCTTTGGTCTTTGGTCTTTGGTCTTTGGTCTTTGGTCTTTGCTCTTTGGTCTTTGCTCTTTGAACTTTGGTCTTTGGACTTTGGTCTTTGGACTTTGAACTTTGGTCTTTGGTCTTTGGTCTTTGGACTTTGGTCTTTGGGATACTAAATAAATGATACTTGAATAATACTTAATAAGATGATTAAAATAGAAAATCTGGAAAAAGTTTACAAAACTGAAGAGGTAGAAACAACCGCACTTAATGGGATTAACCTCCATGTAGCAGCTGGCGAATTTGTTTCCATTATGGGTCCTTCAGGCTGTGGAAAATCTACTTTATTAAATGTAATGGGTTTATTGGATAAACCTGAAAGCGGAAGTTATAAATTTATCGATACAGAACTTTTAACGCTTAACGATCGGGAACGTTCTAATTTCCGTAAGCGGAATATGGGTTTTGTTTTCCAGAATTTCAACCTGATTGATGAATTGACAGTTTTCGAAAACATCGAACTGCCGTTAATTTATAATAAAATTCCAGCAGGAGAACGTAAAAAACTGGTAAACGAAATTATCGAGCGGATGAACATTGTAAACCGTAGCGGCCATTTTCCGCAGCAGTTATCGGGCGGTCAGCAACAACGTGTGGCCGTTGCCAGGGCTTTGGTTACCAAACCTAAATTGGTTTTAGCTGATGAGCCTACCGGAAACCTGGACAGCTCTCACGGTAATGAAGTAATGGAATTGCTTTGCGAACTGAATGAAACCGGAACCACCATTGTAATGGTTACGCACTCCAGTCATGATGCAAGTTTTTCGAACCGGATTATCAACCTGAAAGATGGACATGTAATATCTGAAAAGATAAATAAGAGTAGAAATGAAGAACTGATATAAAGGCTTAAAACCCGCAGTTTTCAACCCCAAAAAAGATTTTAGTTTAGTTAATGATAGCCGCCCAACAATCTTCCCGGATGGGGAGATTTGGGATAGGCGCAATGTTAAAAACCATCAGCGGTCAGTTTTAAATGCCACATGCTGAACACCTACCGGCAAACAAGAAAAAATATGTTTAAATTAAATTTTAAAATAGCATTGCGTAACCTTTGGAGAAACAAAGGTTTTACCTTGATTAATCTTGGTGGCTTGGCCATTGGTTTGGCGAGTTGTATGATTTTGTTATTGTATGTTGCTTATGAGTATGGCTATGATAAGCAATTTACTGATTACAACAGAACATACGTGCTTTATAATAATCAGAAAACGGCATCTGAAACTTTTAGTTTTATGGCTTTCCCAGGCCAGTTGAAAAACGAAATTAAGGAGAAAGTACCAGGTGTGGCAAATGTTAGCAGAATATCGTATCCCGAACCCACATTAATCTCTTATAATCAAAATAATTTTAAAGCTAACGCTGTTTTTGGCGATCCGGATTTTCTTAAAATGTTCGATTATAAAGTGCTCAAAGGAAACTCGAATACTTTTTTAAATAGCGTAGATGGCGTAATCTTATCAGAAAAATTAGCTGAAAAACTTTTCGGCAATGAAGATCCGCTCAATAAGACAGTTAAGCTGGATAACAATGAAAATTTAAAAGTAGAAGGCGTTATTGAAGACCGTCCCAAAAATTCGACGCTTGAATTGGATTATATCATGTCGTGGAAGCTCTACGAAAAATTAAATCCCTGGACAAAAACCAGTGGATGGGGCAATAATTATTGCATGATGTTTATGCAACTTCAGAACAATTCTTTTTTTGATCAAGCCAATCACCAATTGAGCGGTATGATCAAAGCGCATGATAAAGAGGTAAACGGAGAACCTTTTATGCACCCGCTTGCTAAATGGCATCTTTATGATCAATTTCAAAATGGAAAAAATGTTGGGGGCAGGATAGACCAGTTAAGGATATTCTTCTTACTTGCATTTTGCATCCTTTTAATTGCCTGTGTTAACTTTATGAACCTTTCTACAGCGAAATCTGAAAAAAGAGCACGTGAGGTTGGTGTGCGCAAGGCAATCGGTTCATCCCGCAATAACCTTGTAGGACAGTTCATGTTCGAATCTATTTTATTAACCACGCTGAGTATGCTGGTAGCTTTTGTTTTAATTGAAGTGAGCTTACCTTATTTTAATAACCTATTGGGCATAACTTTAGGGATAGACTATAAGGATTATAAATTCTGGTCGGTATTTTTAGGTTTAACTTTGTTTACAGCTTTCATTGCTGGCAGTTATCCTGCGTTTTACCTTTCTTCATTCGATCCTGTTAAAGTATTAAAAGGGTTTAAAATTTCAGGTGGCTCTTCGTTATCAGTACGCAAATTTTTAGTTGTGTTTCAGTTTGTTTTCGCTGCTTGCTTAATAGTTTGTACAGCAGTAATTTACCAGCAATTGAATTATATTAAAAATAAACCGATCGGCTACAACAAAGCAAATCTTGTTCAGATTTCTACGGAAGGAGAATTTTCCAAAGTAGATAAAAGAGCCATTCTGAAAGATGAGCTACTAAAAGCTGGCGCAATAACGGCCTTTACAGAATATAGTACATCGCTAACAGGCGGAGGAAACAATACGTATGGCATAAGCTGGCCAGGTAAAAACGAACAGGACAAAATTCTGGTCAATTTCAGGTTTACCAATCTCGATCTTACTAAAACTACCGGAATGGAAATCTTAAAAGGCCGCGATTTCTCCAAAGATTTTGTTGATACCAGCAATGTACTGGTTAACGAAGCTATGGTCAAGGTAATGGGAATGAAAGATCCTGTTGGTAAAATGATCAGTTGGGACCAGCCCATCAGAGTTATCGGTGTAGTAAAAGATTATGTAATGGAATCGCCTTATCAGAAAGCTAAGCCATTGTTGATTGCACAAAATCCAAATCGTGCTACCACGATAATTATGCGTTTAAATGATAAAAACAACATCACTAATTCGGTTAATCAGATCAATGAAACGGTTAAAAAGTTAAATCCGGCTTATCCTGCAACAATCAGGTTCGTTGATGAATCATTTGAGGTTAAATTCAAAAATGAAAAACTTTTAGGTACGCTTTCAAACTGGTTCGGTGGTTTCGCAATTTTTATTTCATGTTTAGGCTTATTGGGCTTAGCCTTGTTTATGGCAGAGCAACGTAAAAAAGAAATCAGTATCCGGAAAGTTTTGGGTGCCACAACAGCCAATATCCTTACATTGTTAAATAAAGATTTTATCAAACTGGTAGCTATAGCAAACGTAATCGCTTTTCCATTGGCTTATATTATCATCAATAAATGGCTCTCAAGCTACGAATATCGCGTATCTATCTCCGCATTACCGTTTATTGCAGCCATTAGTTTATCAGTGATAATCGCTGTACTTACCGTAAGTATTCAATCGGTTAAGGTAGCAAAAGCAAACCCTGTAGATGCTTTAAAATACGAATAAGAACTGCGCTAAGCGTTTGGCGATCGGCGTGTATTAATCGCTATCCGCCAAACGCACTACGCTAACACTAAAAAATATGTTCAAATTAAACTTTAAAATAGCATTGCGTAACCTTTGGAAGAATAAAAGTTATGCCATAATCAGCATATTCGGTTTGGCTGTGGCCTTAACTATCTTTATTTTAACCATGTTGTATGCGAATTATGAAAAAGGATATGATTCCTGGAACGCGGGTTATGAGCATATTTATCGCGTAAATTATAAATCATCAACCGAAAATGTTGCGCTAAGTCCTGGTAATATGGCAACAATAAGTAAGGAGAAAATCCCTGCAGTTGAGGCCGCAACGCGGATACAGGATTACTGGTTTGGAGATCTGTTGCTTAAAACAAAAACAAAGAGTTTATATGTGAACGATGTTTTACTTGCCGACAGCAATTTTTTAAAGGTATTTAATTATCCATTGGTTTATGGCAATGCGGAAACTGCATTTAGCAAACCACAGACGCTGATTTTAAGTAAAACAATGAGTGAAACGCTTTTTGGAATAGGGGTAAACCCTGTTGGTGAAACCATTGTACTCGATCAAATAATGCCATGTACAGTAGCATCTGTAGTAGATGAAGCCAAATTTCCATCACATTTTCATTTTAAACTTATACGGAGATTTAAAAAGAGTGCCAATGATGAGTATTACAGCAATAACTTTTACACCTATGTTAAATTAAATGGTAATAGCGATGTTGTGCAAACAACAGATTTATTGAATAAAAACCGCACTGAAATATTAAATGCCGAGCTTGCCAAATTACCGAATGAAGAAAAAAATGGCTTTTCTGAATTCATTACCCAAAATAAACTTTATCTGCAGCCAATAAAAGAGATACATTTAACCAAAGCCAATGTAGAATACGAATTTACAGGTAATGGAATGGGGCGTTATATGTACCTCATGTTTATTGTGGCTACGCTTGTTTTGATTATTGCCGCTGTCAATTTTACCAATTTATCCATTACTATTGCCACCAGGAGAGCCAAAGAAACTGGAGTAAGGAAAGTTTTAGGTGCGCATAAAATGCAGATTGGTATACAGTTTATTTTAGAAACAGGCTTTCAATGCCTCTTAAGTCTGGTTATGGCGATTATCATGGTAGAACTCTTTTTACCCGGCTTCAATAAAACCATCGGCTCATCTATTCAACTCAATAACTTTTCTGATTACAGTCAGATAGCTGGTCAGGTTTTACTATTGCTATTAACCGTAACCTTAATTGTAGGACTTTATCCGGCATTACTGATTAGCAATATCATTCCTGCGAAAGTATTAAAAGGGAATTTTGCGAATAGCAACAATGGTTATTGGATTAGAAATGGCTTAATTGTACTTCAGTTTGCCATTGCAGTTTTATTTATTTCGGGCATTTGGATCATCAATAATCAGTTGAACTATATGCAACAACGCGATCTGGGTTATAAACCACAACAGGTAATGGCCATTAATTTACAAGACGATAGTGAGGCACATTACCAGAAAGTAAAAAATACCCTGAAAAATATCAATGGTGTAAACAGCATTAGCAGGGCCGATCATATTCCGGGTGAGGATATGGGGGGAAATAGCTATACCAACCAGGGCAAAACCTACAGTGCCAATTTTATTTCTATCGATGTAGATTATTTTAATACGATGGGGATGAAGATTGTAGACGGAAGGCCATTTAGTGCTGCCATAACAACAGATACGCTGAATTCGCTGATATTGACCGAAACTGCAGCTAAAACTTTTAACCTCCAAAATCCTGTTGGCAAAATGCTTAAATTCCATGAAAAGGATGTAAAAGTAATTGGCCTGGTAAAAGATTTTAATCATTATAGTCCCGAAAAAGCTTATCAGCCAATTGTTTTTCAATACATTAAAGGAAATCCACTCCGATATGTTTTAATAAATATTTCCGCGCAAAAATCGGCAGCGGTTATTGCACAGGTTGAAAAAGAATGGACAAAACTAGAACCTGATTTTCCGATTAAATATAGCTTGCTCGATAAATCGTTCGAAAAACTATTGCAAAAACAGGTGCAGCTTCGAAGTGTGGTGGCGTTTTTATCCATCATTACCGTTGCACTTGCTTTAATGGGGATTTTTGCCATTGCCACCTTTACCACCCAGCGCAGAAGTAAAGAGATTAATATTAGAAAAGTTCTTGGTGCCTCAATTTTTGATATCCTTGGGCTATTAAATAAAGGATTTGCCAAACTTATTATTCTGGCAAACTTAATTGCCTGGCCCATTGCCTATTTAATATTAAGAGATTGGCTAAACGGTTTTGCCTTCAGAATAGCCATGCCGGTTTTACCTTTTATTTTGTCAGGATTGATTACGCTTTTTCTTACAATCATTATTGTGAGTTTACAGTCGTATAGAGTTGCACATGCAAACCCTGTAGATGCTTTAAAATACGAATAAGAACTGCACTAAGCGTTTGGCGATCGGCGTGTATTTATCGCTAACCGCCAAACGCACTACGCTAACACTAAAAAATATGTTCAAATTAAACTTTAAAATAGCATTGCGTAACCTTTGGAAAAATAAGGTAAGCTCATTTATTAATATAATTGGCCTTGCTATCGGTTTGGCTGCATGTTTAACATTGCTGTTGTATGTTACCTACGAATGGAAATTCGACAAACAAGGTAAAAATGCAGACCATGTTTTTATGACGATGACCAATATTCCTGGCGATAATGATAAAATTTCAATAACTTTTGATGGTTCTACAACGGCATTCGCACCAACCATTAAACAGGAAATACCTGAGGTTAAATACACTGCAAGAATGGATTACGGTGGCAAAAATTTAATTGCCAATGGGCAGAATTCATTCAAGCGTCAATCTAAATTTGCCGAAGCCGACATTTTAAAAATGTACGATTATGAATTTATTCAAGGCAATGCCAATACTGCTTTGAATAACCCCAATTCTGTTATCTTAACCGCATCCACAGCTAAAATACTTTTCGGAACTACTGATGTATTAAATAAAACCGTCCGTTTTAAAGATCGTTACGATTTGAATATAACCGGAGTAATTAAAGATCAGCCTGATAACAGCTCAAACAAATTTGATTATTTGATGCCTTGGGCGTTATACGAAACAGTTGATCCAAGCGCTAAAGACCTCAACTGGAGCAATTATAGTTTTTTAACCCTGGTGATGTTAAAAAATGAGGCAAATTTAGATTTAGTCAATCAAAAAATATTCAAAGTCCTCAAAAAGCACAACAACGACAACTACCAATCGCAAATGCTTTTCCCATTGGCAAAACTTCACCTGCATGGTAAATTTGAGGAAGGTAAAAGTGTGGGTGGGGCAATAGAACAGATTTATCTTTTTATGGGCCTTGCGTTTGGTATTTTGCTGATTGCCTGCATTAATTTTATGAACATGGCCACGGCCAAATCAGAAAAACGTGCAAAAGAAGTAGGCATCAAGAAAACCATTGGCGCAAACAGGGGCTCATTGATTATGCAGTTTTTAACGGAATCAATGGTGCTAACTTTTATTGCGGTAATTGTTGCAATTGCAATTTTAGAAGTCTTTTTGCCAACATTTAACAACCTGATTGCGATAAAATTAAATATGTCTTATTTCGACAGTAAAAGTTGGATAGGCATTTTAGGGATTGTATTTGCTACAGGTTTAATTGCCGGAAGTTACCCTGCATTTTACCTGTCATCTTTTAATCCAATACAAACTTTAAAAAGAAAAATTAAAACTGGCGGTTTCTTTTCAATCAGCTTAAGGCAGGTGCTTGTTGTAGGGCAATTCTGTTTTGCCATTATCCTGATCATTTCTACGCTGGTAATTTATAAACAGATCCAGTACATTAAAAACAGGCCTGTAGGGTTCGATGTAAATGCTTTGGCAGAGATGCCACAAGATGGAGAACTGAAAACAAAATATGATGTTTTACGTGCTCAGTTGCTTAAATCGGGAGCCGTAACCTCCATGTTTCAATCATCTGTGAGTTTATCTCATCGTGGGCACAACTTTATGGATATTAAATGGGAGGGCATGACTAAGCCTGATAATACACAACTGTTTAACCAGGTTTCTACCACTTATGGTTTCATTAAAACAAATGGAATTAAAATAACTGAGGGAAGAGATTTCTCCGAAAATTTTGCTTCAGATTCTAGCGCTGTAATGGTAAGTGCTTCTGCTGTAAAAACTTTTGGGTACAAAAATCCGGTAGGTAAAAGTGTAACTATTTTTGGAGATAGGTTTAATATTATCGGCGTTTTTAATGATTACGTGTGGGATTCTCCATACAAATCAAATAACCCGATGATTGTTTTCTTCGATCAAAAACGTACAGGAACAATTACCATGCGTCTTAATGAAAAAAATAATTTACAAAGTAATATTGAAACCATTAGCAGAATCACAAAGTCTATAAATCCAGCATATCCAGCCGAAATCAATTTTTTAAACGCTTTATACAGTGAAAAATACAACGCCGAAAAAACTTTGGGTATTCTTTCCAATCTTTTTGGTGGTTTGGCCATTTTCGTTTCCTGTTTAGGGCTTTTTGGATTGGTAGCCTACAGCGCAGAGCAAAGAACCAAAGAATTTGGCGTGCGTAAGGTACTGGGTGCTTCATTATTTAACCTGATGCAGTTATTGTCGCTTTCTTTTGTGAAAATGATTGCGGTTTCTATAGTTATCGCTATCCCATTAAGTTATTTGCTGATGAATAAATGGCTGTTGAAGTTTGAGTTTCATACCGAAATATCATGGTGGATTATGCCAGTTGCCGGTTTGGGCACTTTAATGATGGCATTGATCACCGTAAGTTTCCAAGCATATAAAACAGCCCATGCCAATCCGGTTGATGCACTTAAATATGAATAAACCTGCGTGAGGCGTTTGGTGTTAAGCGATAAATTTACGCTGACCGCCAAACGCTACGCCAAACCTCAAAAATATGTTCAGATTAAACCTAAAAATAGCACTGCGTAACCTTTGGAAAAACAAAGGTTTTACCCTAATAAATGTTGGTGGCCTTGCCATTGGGATGGCATGCTGTTTAATGTTATTGCTATATGTTAACTACGAGTGGAGCTTCGATAAGCAATATAAAAATGCCGATAAAGTATATTTTGCAGCCTTAAATTTAAAGTTTAACGGTAAACTGGCTACAACAATGGCCGTACCCAATAAACTTGCCAAAGCTGCAGCCTTAGAATTGCCAGGCATTAAAAGTGCTGCGCGGATATCAATGAATAACGGGCAGAAATTGTACAGCCGCAATCAGCATCATTATAAATTTGTGGGGATGAATGTTGATCCTGATTTTTTAAAAATTCTTGATCAGAAATTTATCTACGGAGATGCCAATACAGCTTTAAACGAACCCAATAACGTGCTCATTAGTCAATCTACAGCGCGAAAATTATTTGGTAATGAAAATCCGGTGGGGCAGCTTATTAAGTACGATAACCGCATTAACTTAAAAGTGAGTGCAGTAATCGAAGATCTTCCTAAAAACCAGAGCATGCAGTATGATCTGTTACAACCCTGGGCCTTTTTAGAAAAGGAAGATCCTTCCCAAAATGAAAACGCGTGGGGGGCAATTACCTGTTTAACCTTGTTTCAACTTAGAGAAAATGCTTCATATACTGCCACAAACGCAGCTTTAAAGTATTTTATCGTAAACAAAGAGCCTGACTTAAAAAAAATGACCTATGAGCCTTTTCTTTTTCCGTTAAGTAAAATTCATTTATACGATGATTTTGAAGGTGGAAAAGCAGTTGGAGGTAAAATTGATCAGTTAAGGTTATTTGTTTTCCTTGCCATCTGCGTATTATTTATCGCCTGTATCAACTACATGAACCTTTCTACGGCAAAGTCAGAAAAACGTGCACGTGAGGTTGGTGTTAGAAAAGCATTAGGATCGACACGCAATACCATAATGGGGCAGTTTATGGTCGAATCATTGTTATTGTCGTTCCTTGCCATGTTAATTGCTTTTGCAATGCTCGAAGTATCTTTGCCATACTTTAATAACCTGCTCGATATTTCCATCAAAATTGATTATAATGCTTATCAGTTTTGGGGCGTGCTGCTTTCAATTGTACTCATAACAGGTTTTCTTGCAGGAAGTTATCCTGCATTTTACTTGTCTTCATTTATTCCGGTAAAGGTTTTAAAAGGCTTTAAAGGTTCGGCAGGTTCATTATCAATCCGAAAAACATTGGTAGTAGTGCAATTTAGTTTATCCATCTGCATGATTATTTCAGCAATTGTAATTTACAGCCAGATTCAGCACCTTAAAAATAAACCTCTGGGTTTTGATCAGTCTGCATTGGCACAAATCGATTTGGAAGGAGAGTGGACCAAACCCGAAAAATTAAATACGTTTAAAAGTGAACTCGAACGTTCAGGAGCTACAATTGCAACTACAGAATATGCCAGCTCATTTACCAATGGGGGATCAATTACTGGAAATATTGAATGGCCGGGCAAAGCTAAAAATGACGTATCCATCATTAATTATAGAAGTACAGGTTTCGATTTCGCTAAAACAACTGGCGTAAAAGTGCTTGATGGAAGGGATTTTGATCCTAAATTTTCTGCCGATACCGCTACATCGCTTTTACTTAACCAAAGTGCAGTTAAAATTATGGGTCTTAAAAATCCTATCGGTACCATTATCCATTGGGGCGATAACCCGCCGCTAAAAGTAATTGGTGTGGTACAGGATTATTCAAGTGAATCGTTAGCTTCCAAAACACAACCAACAGTATACTATTATAATGTTAAAACCAGTCGCGTTTTGCTGCTAAAACTCAATCCACAACAATCGCTTTCTACATCCATCGATAAGATAAAATCAATAAGTCAGCGTTTAAATCCTGCCTATCCGATCGAGGTAAAAATGATTAGTCAGGGCATGGCCGAAAAGCTCCGTAGTGAAAGGTTGTTAAGTGCGCTCTCGAATATTTTTGGTGGCTTTGCAATCTTCATTTCCTGCCTGGGCTTGCTTGGTTTGGCACTGTATACAGCAGAACAGCGTAGTAAAGAAATCAGTATCCGCAAAGTACTCGGAGCCAATCTATCTGATATCCTGGTATTGTTGAATAAAGATTTTATGAAGCTGGTGATTATTTCCAATGTAATTGCCATCCCGGTAGCTTATGTTCTGGTTGCCAAATGGCTCGAGAAATACGATTATAAGATTTCCATTAACCCATGGCCTTTTCTACTGGCACTTTTAACCTCGGTAATTATTGCCATTTTAACGGTGAGCCTGCAAACTTTTAAAGTGGCCAAAGCAAATGCTGTTGATGCACTTAAATATGAATAAGGTGGAAGGCTAGAAGGTTTAGGGCGTAAGGTTAAAGCGCCCAGACCTTAAACCCTACACCCTAAACCCTACACCCTATGTTCAGATTAAACTTAAAAATCGCATTGCGCAACCTTTGGAGAAATAAGGTAATTACCGCTATCAATATTGGTGGCCTGGCGATCGCTTTGGCTGCATTTATATTGGTTACAATGTATTTTACCTACGAAACAGGCTTTGATAAGGATAATCCGAATTACAATGATATTTATATCGTGGGCAGGCAGTTACCCGATTTAAAAACCAATAATACTCCACCGCCATTGGGTAAGGTGATTAAGGCAGAAATACCAGAAGTGGTATCTGTTGGTACTATGAAAATGAGCTTTTTCGAGTTTCAAGTCACCAGCCATAATGGAGTGGTTTTTTTAAGTAAGTGCCTTTACCTCGATTATGATGCAGCAAAAATGTTTAACATTAAACCCAGCGGTGGTTTAATCAGGCCAGAAAGCACGACCGAAAATCTGTTTTACCTTAGCAACGAAAACTATCAAACGCTTTTCCCGAATAATAAAAGCGGAAAACCTGAAATGATTGGGGTAGGTAGCAAATCTTTAGGTATGACAGGCCGATTAAGTGGAAGTATTTTTGCCAATCCACATTCTAATATTGCTTTTGATGCCATTTCGGTTGTAAAGGAGATGGGTTTAGGTGAAAATTACGGCTATAACAATTACAACACCTACATTCAGGTAAAGCCGGGTACAAATATTAAAGCAGTTGAAAATAAAATTAATGCCCTTTATAAAAAGGAACTCCTTAAAGATGGAGAAGATCCAAAGAATGTAACATTTAAGGCCACAAAAGCATTTCTTGATCCGCTAAAAAATCAACACCTCAGGCCAAAGGCAGGTTCAGATGCAAATTATAAAATCCTGATCGCGTTATCTGTTTTAGGTATCCTGATTTTGGTTATTGCTTGTATAAATTTTACTAACCTGAGTATTGCACAGGCAGCCAAAAGAGCAAAAGAAGTGGGCGTTAAAAAAGTGATGGGAGCTTACCGTTTTCAACTGGCCTTACAATTTTTAACAGAAATTTTAATTCAATGTATTGCTGCCACCATATTGGCACTGATAGTTGCTGAAATTATTTTGCCGGAATTTAATAATCTGTTTGTGGTTAACTTATCCATTTGGACGGCTAATAACAGCCTGTTCTGGCAACTTCCTTTAATTCTCATTCTTATAACCCTGGTTGCTGGCGTTTATCCGGCAATGGTATTATCCGGATTTAAGCCCGCACTTGTTTTAAAAGGTAATTTTCAAACCAGCAAGCAAAGTTACTGGTTGCGTAACAGTTTATTGGTTTTTCAATTTAGTATAGCAGTCGTTTTTATAATAGGATTATTCATCATTAATGCACAGCTTAAGTACATGCGTACACAGGATGTTGGTTTTAAACCAGAACAGGTAGTGTATATTAAAAACATGGCATATTTTGTATCTCCAAGTAAATTTGACCCTATCAGGGATAAAATAATGAATATTCCGGGAGTAAAATCAGTAACTGTAGCCAATGAATTACCAGATGGTTCTAAAGGTGGCAAAAACAGGTATACAATTGATGGGAAAGAGCAAAATTTAAGTTTTACAGATGTAGATTTTGATTACTTCGAAACTTTGAATATCAAGATTAAAGAGGGAAGGCTATTTTCGAGGGAATTTAAAACAGATACGGCAAATTCTGCCATTCTTAACGAAGCTGCAGTAGCCAAATACGGATTAACCGATCCAATTGGCAAAACAATTAAAGGTTGCCAGAATAAAGAATATAAGATTGTAGGAATAATTAAAGATTTTAAAACGCTAGGTTTTGAAAAACCGGTAGAACCAGCTATTTATTCTATAAATGATCCGTGTGGAAATCCCAAAACACAAATTATGGTGAAAATAGAGGAAAGCCGGATGTCGGAAGTGCTAAACACCCTAAAATCACAATGGCCCGGAATAAATAAGTTGGATGGCGACAACTTCCGCTACCAGTTTCTGGATGAAATGTATGGTAGGTTGTTTAAAAAACAGGAGCAATTGCAATCTGTGTTTTTTGCGGCAGCTATGCTCACAATTTTTATCGCTATACTTGGTCTTTTTGCATTTGCAAAATACATTACAACCGGCAGGATTAAAGAAATTGCCGTAAGGAAAATTTTGGGTGCCAGCAATTTGCAAATTTTTAAACTGATTAACAGCTCGTTTTTCATTTTGGTTGTGATAGCCAACCTTGTATCTTGGCCATTGGCTTATATTTTAACAAAAAAGTGGCTCGAAACATTTGCCTACCGCATTGATTTGCCGCTTTTACCATTTATATTAAGTGCTGCATTAACCATTTTGCTCACCATTATAACAGTAAGTATTCAGGCAAATAGTGCTGTAAAGGCAAACCCTGTAGATGCACTCAAATACGAGTAAGGTCTGCAGAGGGCGTTTGGCGATTAGCGCGGTTTCTCGCCAAACGCAAACGCTTAACACCAAACGCTCCGCGCTACTCGCCGTTCGGTACCGTACAGCTACTGTTCATTAACGGACAAAATTTCATATTGTGTATTTTTATCTAACTGATAATCAGTTTTTTATATTTTTATTTTCGCTTGGTATAAAATTGGCATAAAGCGGTTAAGATATCATTCTATTAATTATTGGATACATGTTTAAATTAAATTTAAAAATTGCCTGGCGAAACCTTTGGAAGAACAAGGGTTACACCTTAATCAATATTTTAGGTCTTTCCATCGGGATGGCAAGTTGTATTCTTATCTTTATTTTTATCCGTTACCAATTGAGTTTCGATGAAGGCTTTAAAAACGAAAGCCGCATATATCGGGTAATTAGCAATTGGACAACTCCTGATAACTTTTTTGAATCTGCCGGAACACCGCGTCCCCTTCCTGCGGCTATGCGAAATGATTTTAAGCAACAGTTTGATAAGGTTGCCGCTATCCAGTCGGGCGGTGGTATTATTAAAGTGAAAGATGAATCGGGTAAAGAAAAAATCAAAACTTCTGAAAGGGTATACTATGCGGAGCCAGATTTTTTTGAAATTTTAAGTTTCAAATGGCTCGAAGGGCATCCACAGCAATCACTTGGTCAGCCGAACACCGTTGTGCTTTCTGATGAAATGGCAGATAAGCTTTTTGGAGATTGGCATAAGGCAATGGGTCAAAGTATTAATTTTAAGAACAAGGTTGATCTTAAAGTAACAGGGATTATAGCAAAAACCCCTGATAATAGCTCCTTCCCGCTTAAAATTGTTATTTCTTATAAAACCTACCAAAATTTAGCTCCCGAGGAGTTAACAAATTGGGGTACAGTTTCGTCAAATTCAGAATGTTATGTGCTTTTAAAAGAGGGTGTTGCTATTGATGAGGCAAATAAAAGTATTCCTCAGTTTACAAACAAATATTACCAAAAAGATGCCATTTCTAAAGAAGGGCACCGCTTTCAGCCACTTCGGGATATCCATTACAATGCAGATCTAGGCAATTTTGCAAACAAAGTAATGCCCCAAAAAGAACTTTATGGCCTGGGCATCATCGGTGCTTTTTTACTGCTAACAGCATGCATTAATTTTATAAATCTTGCCACGGCCCAAGCCGTAAGCAGGGGTAAAGAAGTTGGTGTACGTAAAGTGATGGGCAGTTTGCGCAGGCAATTAATTGTTCAGTTTTTAACCGAAACATTAACCATTACCATCCTCTCTTTACTTGTAGGGTGCGTGCTTACCGAAGTTGCCCTGCCAGGTATGCAAAGTCTTTTTGATGATCACATTTCTTTTAGCATTATCGAACACCCGGTCATATTTGTATTTATGGTGGTTTTGGTGTTGTTGGTGAGCTTTTTAGCAGGTTTTTATCCCGCAATGGTGATGTCTGGTTATAGTCCTGCATTGGCCATCAAAAATAAAATTACTGCAAACGCAAGTGGTTTAAGCTTAAGGAAAATACTTGTTGTGGTGCAGTTTGCCATTACAATTATATTGATAATAGGTACTTTGGTGGTGTTAAGGCAAATGAATTACATGAGAGAAAAACCTTTAGGCTTTATCCCTACAGCAGTTGCTCTGATTGATGTTCCATCCGATAGTATCGCCATTACCCGTTACCATAGTCTGCAGGATCGGATCAGTAAAATTCCTGGGGTAATAACTACCAGCTATTGCAGTGCAGCGCCATCTTCTGATTTTAATAACGAAAGTAATTTCAGGTATAACGGAACAGCTCTGGCTAATTTCCAGGTCAATACCAAAACAGGGGATGATAATTATTTCAAAACATTTGGATTGGAAATTATCGCTGGTAAAGGTTTATCAAAAAGCGATACCCTTAAAGAATTTGTGGTTAATGAAACCATGCTCAAAAAACTAAACGTTGTTAACCATTACGATGCCATTGGTAAACCCATCAGGATTCATGGTAAAGTAGGTATTATTAGCGGTGTGGTTAAAGATTTTAACAATAGAAGCCTGCACGAGCCGATTTCTCCGATAGTGATCAGCAGCGACAAAGAATCGTATACCACAATAGCTGTTAAACTAGATAGCAAACTCATTTTGCCTGCAATGAAGGCTATAGAAAGTACGTGGAACAATGTGCTGCCCGAGTACGTGTACGATGCCAGTTTTATGGATGATAAAATCAGTGAATATTATGAAACTGAAAAAATAATGGGTGCCCTGTTTAAAGTATTTGCGGGAGTAATTATTTTTATTTCTTTTATCGGCTTKTTCGGTTTAATCTCTTTTGTAGCTACACAAAGAACGCGTGAGGTAGCCATCCGTAAGGTTTTGGGTGCTTCTACAATAGAATTGGTTAAAATGTTAAATGGTTCATTTCTGCTGGTGGTTTTTATTGCCAACTTGGTGGCCTGGCCACTGGCATATTTATTTGTTTCCAAGTGGTTGGCTAGCTTTAGTTACCGTATTGATCTTAACATCTGGCCATTTATACTTGCTATGGTTGTTTCTATGGTGATTACATTAATAACAGTAAGCATCCGATCTTACAAAGCTGCGGTTGCCAATACCATTGATGCGTTAAAATATGAGTAAGATCTGCGGACAGCGTTTGGCGTAAGGTGATAAATCCACGGCCTGATCGAACGCTTTATGCTCAACCTTAAAAATATGTTCAGATTAAATTTAAAAATCGCCTGGCGAAACCTCTGGAAAAACAAAATCTACGCAGCTATAAATATCGGTGGATTGGCATTGGGTTTAACCGCCTTCCTGTTAATGTTGTTGTATATCAACCACGAAGAGAGTTACGATACATGGTCGTCTGATCTGCAAAATGTTTATCAAATCCGTGAAAAGCATGAGTTTTTCACACCCGATAATAAAGATCACTGGCAAGAGATCAGCAATTCTCGTGTAGCAGGAATTATAAAACAAAATGTGCCGCAATTTACAGCCGTTACAAAGGTAGATTCGGAATGGGGAAATGGCTTTTCGGTTAAGATCGATCATGCCGACCCCATATTAATTAAGGCTATCAAAGATGCTGATACTGCATTTTTTAATGTTTTCCCATACAAATTTATTCAGGGTGATAGAGAAAGAGCTTTAAAGGAACCTAATACAGTTGTTTTAAAGCAAAGCCTGGCCATTAAACTCTATGGAACCGACCATGTACTGGGAAAAGAATTTAAATTGGTGAGATGGCGGGATGATAAAGGCACACCGATGAAGATTACCGGCGTTGTAGCCGATGTAAATACGCCCGAAAGTGTAACCTTTAATGCCATCAGCCATACTGGCGATCAGGATCACGATCCCGATCAGCCGGGAAGTTCCCATTACAACCAGGTATATGCCAAATCTGCAAGCAAAGTAGATACCTTGGCGGCAAATAACAGTTTACAAAAAGTATATATAGATTATAAGAAAAAGTCATTTGCCGAGCAAAACATCAATTTTAAAGACATTTATAAGGATGGAAAAAGGCCAGGCCTTAAAGCAATTGCCCTTAAAGATGTTCATGCCAATCCACCGTTTGCAATTAATTGGTTAACAAAGCTCAAACCAGTAATCGGGATCTCTATTTTTTTACTGCTTGTATCCATTATAAACTTTGTTAATCTTGCAACTGCACAATCAGTACAAAGGGCTAAAGAAGTTGGGGTGCGGAAAGTGCTTGGCTCATATAAAAAACAACTTGTAAGTCAGTTTTTGATAGAATCGGCACTGCAAAGTATAATTTCATTGTTTTTAAGCATTATTTTAATTGAAGTACTTTTGCCTGCATTTAACCACCACTTCAATGTTGAACTGAGTTTTTGGTACAACGATCATTTGCTCATGTTAATGATCCAGCTTGTGGCGCTTTTTGCATTTGTTACACTTCTGGCAGGTTTTTATCCGGCATGGGTATTATCTAATTATAACCCTGTTGCTGTGCTAAAAGGCAATTATGGAAACAGTTTAAAAGGCATGGCTTTGCGTAACGTGCTTGTTGTTTTTCAGTTTATCATTTCGGTAACATTCATCATTGCAATTGGTGTGATGCAGCTGCAGACGAAATACATCAGCAATAAAGATTTAGGCTTTGAGCGCGATCGGTTAATTAATCTTCAAACTGGATACGAGCAAAATTTTGCCGATAAGATAAGACGTATTCCAGGTGTTCAATACGTATCTACAACTACCCAGGTGATGGGAAATGCCTTTAACAACAAAAGTGAAATTATTTATAAGGGCCAAACCTTTAACCTTAACGGGGTAAGCGTTAGCATGGATGCCTTACAAACCCTTGGTGTAAAACTGGTATCAGGAAGATTGTTTGCTAAAGAATATAAACAGGATACCATCAACGCAGTGATTCTTAATGAGGCTGCGGCAAATTTACTGGGCAAAAATATGGTTGGAAAAACCTATAATAAGGTAAATTATGATAACAAAATCATTTCATTTCAAATTGTTGGGGTGATTAAAGATTACCATAACGAAGGCTTTGATAAAACGGTGCTCCCTACAGTTTATAAGGTAACCAAATTAGGTGGTACCTCTAATACAAATAACCTACTGGTACGCTTTGAAACCAAAAATTATAAAGGCATTATTAACAACATTCAAAACGAATGGAGAAAACTCTATCCCGATTTTCCTTTGCATTATCAATCCATGGATGAAGCTTTTTCAAACGTGCTTGAAGAAAATAATCGCTTTATGAATATGATTATCCTCTTCAGTGCGGTTTCAGTTTCATTATCATTACTCGGTTTATTTGCACTTTCTACTTTTATAGCCAAACGCCGTACCAAAGAAATAGCTGTAAGAAAAATTTTGGGTGCATCTAATGTTCAGATTGTAAATTTATTGAATAAGTCATTCTTAATTCTGGTTATTATAGCCAATTTAATCAGCTGGCCCATAGCTTACATTTTAATTAAAAGATGGCTCCAAGGCTTTGCCTATCGGATTGAAATGCCTATTTTTCCTTTTTTGCTTGCAACCGCAGTTTCAATTATAATAGCTGTTTTAACAGTAACCATTCAGGCACGTAAAGCAGCAATAGGCGATCCGGTAAATGCCCTAAAATATGAATAAAACTGCGTGTAGTGCTTCTCTTATGTCGATAAATCGATGCCTTCACTCAACGCATATCACCTAACACACAAAATATGATACAATTAACCAACATCGAAAAATATTACGCCAACAAAGGCATTAAAAATTATGTGCTCCGTTTAGTTACTACAACCATTAAACAGGGAGAGTTTGTTTCCATTATGGGCCCTTCTGGAGCCGGCAAATCTACCTTGCTGAACATTATTGGCATGTTGGAGGAGCCTACTTATGGAACCTACGAATTTTTAGGTGAAAATGTAACCTCGCTGAACGAACGCAAACGCATTGAACTTTACCGTAACCATATCGGTTTTGTATTTCAGGCTTATCATTTAATTGATGAAATGACGGTTTACGAAAATATAGAAGCACCATTGCTGTATAAAAAAGTGGGTAGCTCAGAACGTGCAAGCAGGATTGCAGATCTGCTGGATCGTTTTAATATTGTGGCCAAGAAAGATCTGTTTCCGAACCAGCTTTCTGGCGGACAACAGCAATTAGTAGGTATTGCAAGGGCATTGGCAGCCCAGCCATCCATTATTTTGGCAGATGAGCCTACCGGAAACCTTCAATCTGCACAGGCTGAAGAAATTATGGAACTCTTTAAAAAATTGAATCAGGAAGATGGAATTACCATTATCCAGGTAACACATTCAGAGAAAAATGCACAGTACGGAAACAGGATTCTGCACATTGCCGATGGTGTAGTGAAAGAGGATTTAGCCGTATTAAGTTAGCCCAACATCAAATTTTTTTAGGTAAAGGCAGTGTTGAAATTTAACAATTTCTAGCTGTGTTTACCCATATTTAGCTGTGGTTAAATTACCTTTGCCTCATGCAAAAATCATTCACCGATCAGATGGCGAGGGAAATCACTATTAATTTTCCACCGAAAAGGATTATTTCTATCGTTCCATCACAAACTGAATTGCTGTTTGATTTGGGGTTAGATCAAGAAATTATCGGATTAACCAAGTTTTGCATCCATCCGATAGATAAATTTGCCAAAAGAATTAAAGTAGGAGGTACAAAAAAACTGAATATCGATTTAATCAAAGATTTAAAGCCCGATTTGATTATTGGCAATAAAGAAGAAAACACACAAAGTGATATAGAAGAGCTTGCTGAAGATTTTCCGGTTTGGATGAGTGATATTTTTACTTTGGAAGATGCGATAAAAACCATTGCTGAGGTAGGCGCTTTGGTAGATCGGGAGCCTGAAGCAGCATACCTTAACCATTTAATTTCTGCCGGGTTTAACGACCTTAAAACCCTTGCCCTTCAATACGGTATCGATAAAAAGGTAGCTTACCTCATCTGGCGTAAACCTTACATGGTAGCGGGTAAAAATACATATATCGACGATATTTTACTGATCAATGGAATGACGAATGTAATTAAACAAGACCGTTATCCATCAGTTACACTAGAAGAACTGAAAGCTTTAAACTGCGAATTAATTCTACTGTCATCCGAACCGTATCCCTTTGGCGAAAAACACATGCAAGAAATAAAAGAAGCTATTCCCAACGCCAAAATTATCTTAGTTGATGGTGAGATGTTTAGTTGGTACGGAAGTAGGTTGGTTAAAGCCGTTCAATACTTTTTTGAATTCCAAAAACAACTTTATTAGTTATTGGCAATTATATTTTGGTAATTTGTAGCAAAAGGTTAAATCATCCCGTTAACAGTAAAACAAAATAATATCCATGAAAAAAATATTGACGTTATCCCTGTTTATAGCCGTAATTTCTGGCTGTAGCCCATTGAAAAATGCAAACTCAGGAGCTACTGTAACGGCGAGTGGAACTCTTCAAAAGTTAGGAATGAGTACTTTTCAATATGGTACGCACTTGTTAAAAACAGAAAATAAAACTTACGCTTTAAAAAGTGGGTCTATAAATCTTGATACCTATTTAGATAGAAAGGTAACCATTAAAGGAAGAAAAGTTGTTGGTTATCCGGTTGATGGCGGACCAGAATTGATTGATGTTACACTGGTTAAGTTTTAAGTTGAGATGATAGGGCAAGAGAAGTTGTGGTTAACGATTTTTCTCGCTGATAATGATTTGCGCGGCACTTCCAACTCCAATTAAATTCTGTATTTCATAAAGTAACGCAAAAATTTGATTATTCAATTTAGTTTCTATCTTTGCAATCCTTAAAACATCCTAATGCGGAAGTGGCGTAATTGGTAGCCGCACCAGACTTAGGATCTGGCGCTTCACGGCGTGGGGGTTCGAGTCCCTTCTTCCGCACAAAAACAAAAGCCGTTCTGATTAATTCAGAACGGCTTTTTTATGGTCCTGAGTCATCCTAAATATTGAAAAAGCCTTGGTTATTGAAATTTTTCTGCTTAAAAATTAAACAGTTAGCGGTTTTAGATGGAAATAATCAATAAAATATTGTTATTGCCTTTTGATTATTCAATCTTGTTTCTATCTTTGCAGTCCTTACAACATCCTAACTGCGGAAGTGGCGTAATTGGTAGCCGCACCAGACTTAGGATCTGGCGCTTCACGGCGTGGGGGTTCGAGTCCCTTCTTCCGCACAACAAGATAAAGGCCGTTTCGATTTAAACATCGAAACGGTTTTGTTTTTAAAAACATTGATTAATAAAAATTGATGTGCTGTTTTAATTGAAGTGATATGTTTCGTTTGTCTCATATCTCCATCATCAACTCTAATCGCACATCTCAATATCATATCTCAAAAAAATGAATATTACACAGGAAAAAACCGGCAACTTAAATGCTGTTGTAAAAATCAAAATCGCACCTGCTGATTACTCTGGAAAAGTAGAGAAAGCCATTAAAGATCAAGCTAAAAAAGCACAATTACCTGGTTTCCGTAAAGGAATGGTTCCTGCTGCCCATATTAAAAAAATGTATGGCAAAAGTATCCTGGTAGAAGAGGTTAACAACCTGTTAAACGATACTTTATCAAATTACATTGCTGAACAAAAATTAGAGATTCTAGGTCAGCCACTGCCTAAAATGGATGATGAGCGCGAATTCAAATGGGACAATACTGATGATTTCGAGTTTGATTATGAGTTGGGTTTAGCACCTGCTTTTGATGTAAATGTTTCATCTAAAGATAAATTTACTGAGTACGTGGTTAAAGCTGATCAGGAAACTTTAGAAAGCCGCATTAAAAACATCCGTCGCAGTTATGGTAAAATGACTAACCCTGAAGTTGCTGCCGATGATGATGTTCTTTATGCAGAATTAACCCAGGTTGATGCAGATGGTGCAACTGTTGAAGGTGGTATAACCAGCACTGCAAGTGTTCGTTTAGATCAGATTAAAGATAAAAAAATCCTTAAATCGTTAATCGGTTTAAAGAAAGATGATGAAGTAACTATCGATATTCAAAAAGCATTTGACGATGCTACGGTTATTTCTAAAGCTTTAAATATTTCTGAAGAAGAAACTGCTGAATTGAAAGCAAACTTTAAACTTCATGTAAAAAACGTAAACCGTTTAGAAGAATCGGAATTAAACCAGGAGTTTTTTGATAAAATATTTGGTGAAGGTGTTGTAACTGACGAAGCAGGATTCAGAGCTAAAATAACTGAAGAAGTAGAAAGCATGTTTAAACAAGATGCTGAACGTAAATTATCGAACGATATTTACGAAGCACTTTTAGTAAAACACAACTTCGAATTGCCGGATGAATTTTTACGCCGCTGGTTAAAAGCAACAAATGAAAAATTAACCGACGAAGAACTGGCTGAAGGTTATGATGATTTTGCTAAAAACCTTAAATGGACTTTAATCGAAAATAAAATCATTAAAGATAACGCCATCGATATTAAATATGAGGATGTAGTTCAGGCAGCTAAAGCAAAATTAGATGCACAGTTCAGAATGTACAGCCCAAGTCCACTTCCTGAAGATCAATTGGCTCAATATGCAGTTCAGTTTTTACAGGAAAAAGAAAATGCAAATCGTGTTTTCGAAGAAGTAAAAGCATTAAAAACTTTCGAACAAATCAAATCTATTGTTACTTTAGAACAAAAAGATATTGATTACGATAAGTTTATTGAGTTGGAGAAAAAGTAATTAGCATGGGGCAGGGAGCGAAGAGCTTTTCATGCCTTAATGTATAATCGATTTAAAATCTTATTTTGCATGATGGCAAAATTCAGATTTCAAGACTTGCTAATTTGGCAGAGAGCCATAGTTGTAGGTAATAAATTGATTGATATTTCTGAGAAATTAGAAGAAATAAAAAAGTTTAGATTCGCAGAGCAGCTTCGAGTAGCTGCTCTTAGCGTGTCTAATAACATTGCAGAAGGATCAGGCTCTAATTCTACAGCCGATTTTCGTAGATTCTTAAACTTTGCCCATCGATCGGTTTTTGAAAATGCCAACATTATTTTGGTATTAAATTTAAGATTACTCGTTTCTGACAAGGATTTGGCAGATTTGTTAGAAGATTTGGATATTTTAGCAAGGATGATTTCGAGCTTTTCTAAAAGTTTAAAATAATGGGCGTGCTATATTGTCATAAATTTTGATGTGGTATACTCTTTGTCTAAACCATTACATAATTGAAATATTATTTATATTTTGGTTTTTATTATTCACGTAACGATGGGGAACTGGAGCTTAAAACTCTATGCTCTCTGCTAAAAAACTCACATAATGAACATAGATTCACAAGAATTCAGAAAATTTGCCGTTAAACATCAGGGGATTGGCGGTTTACATGTAGATAAATTTATTGCACAGGCTAATCTGAACCCTCAGAACATGACGCCATATATTATAGAAGAACGCCAGATGAACGTAGCGCAAATGGATGTTTTTTCGAGATTAATGATGGACCGTATTATCTTTTTGGGAGATGCAATTTATGATCAGAATGCAAACATTATTCAGGCTCAGTTATTGTTTTTGCAATCAACAGATGCAGATAGAGACATTCAGATCTACATTAACTCACCAGGCGGTTCAGTATATGCTGGTTTAGGTATTTATGATACTATGCAGTATATCCAGCCGGATGTTGCTACAATTTGTACCGGTATGGCTGCATCAATGGGTGCTGTTTTATTGGTTGCAGGAGCAGAGGGTAAACGTTCTGCCTTACCTCACTCAAGAGTAATGATTCACCAGCCATCAGGAGGTGCACAAGGTGTAGCATCTGATATGGAGATCAACTTAAGAGAAATGTTGAAATTGAAAAAAGAATTATACGATATCATTTCAGAGCACTCTGGTCAAACTTATGATTGGGTAGAGAAAGCATCAGATCGTGATTACTGGATGAGTGCCGAAGAAGCCAAAGGATTTGGTATGATTGATGAAGTGTTATCGAGAAACGCAAGAAAAAATGGCGAAACAAAATAAAGAATCCCGTTGCTCATTCTGCCATTCTGGCAAGCATGAAACTTTAATGTTAATTGAAGGCATGGATGCATTTATCTGCGATAAATGTGTAACCCAGGCCAATCAGTTGCTTGCTCAGGAATTGGGAACCAAAGGGACTAAAAATATTCAGGAGGCGATTAATTTATTAAAGCCTCTTGAAATAAAACAACATATCGATCAGTACGTGATCGGTCAGGATGATGCAAAAAAAGTATTGGCTGTTGCAGTTTATAATCACTACAAACGACTAAATCAAAAAGTTGATAAAGACGAGATTGAGATTGAAAAATCAAATATCATGTTGGTGGGCGAAACCGGAACAGGTAAAACGCTTTTGGCCAAAACCATTGCAAAAATCCTTCATGTGCCTTTTTGTATCTGCGATGCAACTGTTTTAACAGAAGCAGGTTATGTTGGTGAAGATGTTGAAAGTATTTTAACCCGTTTACTTCAGGCTGCCGATTATGATGTTGCTGCCGCAGAACGCGGTATTGTTTACATTGATGAAGTTGATAAAGTGGCGCGTAAAAGTGATAACCCATCTATTACACGTGATGTTTCAGGAGAAGGTGTTCAACAGGCTTTATTGAAGATTTTAGAAGGTACTGTGGTAAATGTTCCACCTCAGGGCGGACGTAAACATCCAGATCAAAAAATGATTCCTGTAAATACAAATAACATATTATTTATTTGTGGAGGGGCATTTGATGGGATTGAGCGTAAAATTGCCAATCGTTTGCGTACACAGGCTGTAGGGTATAGGGTAAAGAAAGATGAGACAGTGTTAGATCTTAAAAATCTTTATAAGTATATTACACCTCAGGATTTGAAATCTTTTGGATTGATTCCGGAATTAATTGGTCGTATACCAGTACTTTCGCATCTTAATCCTTTAGATAAAGAATCTTTAAGAAACATTTTAACTGCGCCTAAAAACTCATTAATTAAACAATATGTTAAGCTTTTCGCTTACGAAGATGTTAAATTGGTTTTTGAGGATGAGGTTTTGGATTTTATTGTTGATAAAGCAATGGAATATAAGCTTGGAGCACGTGGATTAAGATCAATTTGTGAAGCGATTATGTTGGATGCCATGTTTGATACGCCAACACAGACGGATGTCAAGGAATTGCACATTAATCTCGATTATGCGATAGAGAAATTTGAAAAGGCCGACTTTAAAAAGTTGCAGGCCGCATAAAAAATCAAATCCTTCCCGTAATCGGGAGGGATTTTTTGTAATATAGTATTGTTAACGCTATGCGCCATGCGCCAGGCTCTAAACCAAAAAGTATGAATGAAGAAAAAGACGTAAAAAAAGACGAAGAAATAGTAGAAAAAGCTAAAAAAATAAAAGAAGTAGAAAGTCCGGTTAAATCAGGCTTAAAATCCAAAGATGAAATTGTTAAAAACTGGTTGCCACGCTATACAGGCAGGCCGTTAGATCAATTTGGCGATTACATCCTGTTAACGAATTTCAGCAAATATGTATCCATGTTTTCTGAATGGAATGATAATGCCCCTATTATGGGGTTAGATAAGCCGATGCAAAGCGTTACCGCAAATGGAATAACCATTATCAATTTTGGTATGGGGAGTCCTTTAGCAGCTACGATGATGGATCTATTAACTGCAATTAAACCAAAGGCCGTTTTATTTTTGGGTAAATGTGGCGGTTTGAAAAAGAAAAATCAATTGGGTGATTTGATTCTTCCTATTGCGGCCATTAGAGGCGAAGGAACATCAAATGATTATCTTCCGGCTGAAGTGCCTGCATTGCCAGCTTTTGCGCTACAGAAAGCGATTTCTACCACAATACGCGATCACGGAAGAGATTACTGGACTGGTACCTGTTATACTACCAACCGCAGGGTTTGGGAACATGATAAGGAATTTAAAAAATATCTGAAAACTTTGAGGGCTATGGCTGTGGATATGGAAACTGCAACGGTTTTTACCACGGCGTTCGCAAATAAAATCCCTGCAGGTGCATTACTGTTGGTTTCAGATCAACCAATGATCCCAGAGGGTGTTAAAACTGCCGAAAGTGATAGTAGTGTTACCGAAAAATACGTAGAAACACATTTGAGAATTGGTATTGATTCATTAAAGCAATTAATCAATAACGGATTAACGGTTAAACATTTGTTGTTTTAACATAAGAAATCGTCCTCCTGAGTTTATAGCGCAATCGTCCTCCTGAACTCGTTTCAGGATCTTTAACTTGTATTCTAATAGATGCTGAAATAAATTCAGCAGGACGTACGGGGTGGAGCAATTATATTCCTGAACTTCAAGTTTATGACTTCCTGAACTCGTTTCAGGATCTTTAACTTGTGTTTCATTAGAAGCTGAAATAAATTCAGCAGGACGTACGGGGTGGGGCTATGGTATTCCTTAATTTTAAAGAGCAATCGTCTTCCTGAACTCGTTTCGGGATCTTTAACTTTTATTCTAATAGATGCTGAAATAAATTCAGCAGGACGTACGGGGTGGAGGAATCGTCTTCCTTAGTTTAAAAAGCAATCGTCCTCCTGAACTCGTTTCAGGATCTTTAACTTGTATTCTAATAGATGCTGAAATAAATTCAGCAGGTCGCATTGGGTGGGGCAATGGTATTCCTGCGTTTATAGAGCAATCGTCCTCCTGAACTCGTTTCAGGATCTTTAACTGTGTTTCAAAGGATGCTGAAATAAATTCAGCAAGACGCATGGGGTGGGGCAATGGTATTCCTGAGTTTATAAAACAATCGTCCTCCTGAACTCGTTTCAGGATCTTTAACTTGTGTTTCAATAGATGCTGAAATAAATTCAGCAGGAAGTATCGCTGGGGCGATCGTCTTCCTTAGGGAATGTCAAGTTCGCCAATCTACTACCTAAATTTGTTTGAGAATCTTCAAAACAAAAAAAGACCGGCATTTGCCGATCTTTCAATTATTTGTATGATGATAATTACTTATCCTAAATACGATTTTAAAATTTTGCTTCTTGATGTATGACGTAAGCGTTGTAACGCTTTATCTTTAATCTGACGAACACGTTCGCGGGTTAAGTTAAATTTCTCGCCAATTTCTTCTAATGAAAGTGGGTGGTTAGAGCCTAAACCAAAGAATAAAACAATGATTTCTCTTTCCCTTTCAGTTAAAGTAGATAAAGAACGTTTAATTTCTTCTGATAATGACTCATTAATCAACGAGCTATCAGTATTTGGTTCGTGGTTTTCCAATACATCCAATAATGTATTTTCTTCACCTTGAACGAAAGGCGCATCCATCGATACATGTCGACCAGAATTACTCAAAGTATCAGAGATTTTATCTACCGTAGTTTCTAAAATATCTGCAAGTTCTTCTGGAGAAGGCTCACGTTCGTATTCCTGTTCTAATTTAGAGAAAGCCTTACTGATTTTGCTTAATGAACCTACCTGGTTTAAAGGCAAACGTACAATACGGCTTTGTTCTGCAATTGCTTGCAAAATAGATTGACGGATCCACCAAACAGCATAAGAAATGAATTTGAAACCCTTAGTCTCATCAAAACGTTTTGCTGCTTTAATTAAGCCTAAATTACCTTCGTTAATTAAATCTCCTAAGGTTAAACCTTGGTTTTGATATTGTTTTGCAACAGATACAACGAAACGTAGGTTGGTTTTTGTTAACCGCTCTAATGCAGCCTGATCGCCTTCACGGATCTTCCTTGCTAAAATTACTTCCTCTTCTGCTGTTATTAAATCTACTTTACCAATTTCGTGTAGGTATTTATCTAACGACTGACTTTCACGGTTGGTAATGGATTGCGTTATCTTGAGTTGTCTCATTTATACGTTTTGTGTGCTCTTTAATTATTGAAGTGTGCAAAGTTACGAAATTGTATGGCAATCCGAAAGGATAAAATGCTGAAAATGTTACCGTTTGCACATGTTTTTTACACTTTTACTTATAACAAAAATCATTCCAAGAAAGTTTTTGACACATTTGAGGTATGTTGTTGTGTAGTAGCTGTTATTCAATTAATATTTATTGTAAATCAATAAATATATTTTGATTTGTAATAAATAAATTTTTATGTTTGTGGTGCAAATAATTAAATAAATATGACGTTTCTTAAATTTCTCATCTTTAAGCTTAAAAATTCATCTGCCAGTTATTGGAAGATTTTAAGCCTAAGAATTTTTGTCAGATTACTCGGCATGATAACCGTATTTTATTTTTTAGTCTGTTTTGACGCAGACAGAAACAATGGACCAAAATACTGGTATAGTTTAACATCTACATTTTTTTATGCACTATTTTTTGTGTTTTTAGAATGGTATTTAAAAGCTTCTTTAAAACACGATCTGAAAGACAACCTACTTAAATGGCTCAACATTTTAATGTATGTTCCGCTTTGCTTTACATTGATTTTAATTAGCTTAACAGCTAAAAACAACCTGTTTGCCTGGCCTAAAGAAATTATTGAGTATATTATTTATGCCTACACACGGGTGTGGCCGATGGTTTTTATTCCTAATATGAGTTTTATCATAATCACCCTGTTAATTTTTTATGCTTCTGCTATTCTCAAAAGAAATGAGGTGCTAAAACTAGAAAACGATTTAACTATATAATGATGAACAACATTTTAAAAGTTTTTAGATTTGCAGGTTTGAGCTTAATAATTATTTCAATAATATTTATTTCCAACCATTTAATTTCAGCAATCGTTGATTACAATAAAGGATTGATATCAGTTCACTTAGTAAAGAAAAATGTACCAAAAGATGTACAGGTGATTGATGGAGCAATGTTTACCAATAGTCACATTGGTTCATATGAATTTAAACCAACATTATTGCAGTCTATACTTTTGTCTAACGATGGAATTGTTGATAATGGCTCCAATGCAGTGTTTTACCTGATATTAGGGTCGATTATTACTATGCTCGCCTACCTAAAACCAAAATGGCTCGAAAACTTAACTGAAAATAGGTTATGGCAGTTTGTTGGCGCAGGATCTGTTTTGTTTTTCGCTTTAAAGTTTTTAACAAAGTTTCTTGTTGATAATTGTGTTGATGATTTAACACATCATGCATTCAAATATTATTATTCAAACATTGGAGATGTTAATTTGAATGTAATGTCAATTGTAGCGGTACTGACTGTAGTTTATGAGCTGCTCTCGTATTCAAGAAAGTTGAAACAAGAAAATGATTTAACGATATAAACTCATGCCCATAATTATAAATTTAGATGTAATGCTTGCCCGTCGTAAAATGTCGCTTACCGAATTAAGTGATCGGGTAGGCATCACCATGTCTAATTTATCAATATTGAAAACAGGGAAGGCGAAAGCCATCCGGTTGGAAACATTAGAGGCTATCTGCAAAGTGTTGGATTGTCAGCCAGGTGATATTTTAGAATTTCGTGCAGAGTAAACCTCGCAGGTTTCAAAAACCTGCGAGGTTTGATCGGGTTCAGAGGAACCACGAACCCATGTTAAATAAACCTGATAGAACGAAAAGCCCGCAACCCGATTTTTCATCGGGTGAGGACTTGAAGAGATAGCAGGAGAGGAGGCCGCCATAATAACAGAACCACTAATTTTCAAAATAATATTGACTACCTTATACACATTAGTACGTTTTAGTGAAATGGCTATTAAATTTTAACCTATCAGGTTTTGGGTAATGATTAGGTTAAAAAATACCCCCGGCTTGCGGACACCCTCCCCTCTAAAAAAATGGGAATAAAAAAAACCTTCCAGTTTTCACCGAAAGGTTTTAAAATGTGATTGCTTTGAGCTTTAGTTTTTCAACTTTGAGCCTAAGTTTATGCTTGTTCAGCCAATACTTTGGTTACTAAATCAGCAGCTTCTTTTAAAGCGATTGCTGAGTAAACCTGTAAGCCAGATTCATCGATTAGTTTTTTAGCTTCTTCAGCATTTGTACCTTGTAAACGGCAAATAATTGGCACTGGTATATTACCGATTTCTTTATATGCATCAATTACACCTTGCGCAACGCGGTCGCAACGAACAATACCACCGAAAATGTTAATTAAGATTGCTTTAACGTTAGGGTCTTTTAAAATGATATTGAAAGCCGCTTTAACAGTTTGAGCGTTTGCAGTTCCGCCTACGTCTAAAAAGTTAGCAGGCTCACCACCAGCCAATTTAATAATATCCATGGTAGCCATTGCTAAACCAGCACCGTTAACCATACAACCAACGTTACCATCAAGGTTAACAAAGTTAAGGTTAGAAGCACTTGCTTCAACTTCCATTGGATCTTCTTCCGTTACATCACGCATTGCTGCATAATCAGCATGACGGAATAATGCGTTTTCATCTAAATTCACTTTAGCATCAACAGCAATTACTTTATCATCAGAAGTTTTTAATACCGGGTTAATTTCGAACATTGAAGAATCGGTAGCTTCGTATGCTTTGTATAAAGCAGTTACAAATTTAACCATTTCTTTATGTGCAGCTCCGCTAACACCTAAGTTAAAAGCTACTTTACGAGCCTGGAAACCTTGTAAGCCAACTTTAGGATCAATTTCTTCTTTGAAAATTAAGTGTGGAGTGTGCTCAGCAACTTCTTCGATATCCATACCACCTTCGGTACTGTACATAATAATGTTACGGCCCTTTGCACGGTCTAACAATACTGAAATGTAGAATTCTTTGGTTTCAGAAGCACCTGGATAATAAACATCCTGAGCAACTAAAATTTTACTCACCAATTTACCTTCCGGTCCGGTTTGAGGAGTAACCAATTGCATGCCGATAATATCGGTTGCACGTTGTTTAACTTCTTCAAGGTTTTTGGCTAATTTAACACCACCACCTTTACCGCGACCACCAGCGTGGATTTGCGCCTTAATAACAACCCAATCAGAATTGTAATCTATTTTCAGTTGCTTAGCAGCCTCAACAGCTTGCTCGGGAGTATCGGCAACTATTCCTTCTTGAACGTTAACACCGAAACTTTTTAATATTTGTTTACCCTGGTATTCGTGAATATTCATTTGCTACAAAATTTGCCCAAAGCTACAATTTCAAACCCTTTAAACAAATAGCAATTGCCGATTTTTTCAGAAAATGAACGTTTTATGTTAATCGTTAAAAGCGGTGTGGTGCATAAATTAATAAATGTAGTTTAACCTTAATAAAAGCATCACGCCTAAAAGCCTTATAACACTCTTTTTGCTAAATTTTCAATTTCTTCTTTAAAATTCTGATCAAAAACACTTTTAAGCACACCCGTTTTTAAGTTGTATGTAAAATATTCAATTTCATCCTTTTCATTAAACTCCTTGTCCTTATTGGTGTCCTTTATCAGATCCATTAATATTAAATCATGTTTGTCATCTATTTTCCAACTATACAGATCGTAATTATTTGGAGAAATCCGGATAAATGATTTTCCGTCCAAAGTAGAGAGGTAAAGTTTATTAGGATCTTTGTCTGTTAGCTTTTTATTGCCATCATAATCCAAATCGGTGATGGTATAGTAGATAAACTGGTCGGATAAAGTATTTTGATTATTTTTTGCATGACCAATATCAAAGGAATTGATAATAACTTTTTCTTTAGTCAATAATTCACTTTTACCGGAAATAACATTGTGAAAGATGAGGTTCCAGTAGTTGGAATTTACGTCTCTTTTATAACTTTCATAATCCCCACCATTAAGCCTTAATGGATATATTATAATATCTGTTTTACCAATAATGATTGGGGAATCATATTGAATTTTTGGCTGACTTTTAGTTTCGATGTTACTTTTTTCATCTGTTGATATGCTTTTGGCTTCCTCTGTACAAGATGATGCCAGTAAGGTAAAACATAATACTGTAATTGAGATTGCTTTTTTCATTGTCGTTAATTTTGATTAGGCTGAAATATAGCCGATAAGTATTTATTATTTTTAAGTTGCGGATGCCAGGTCGTATCACGCAGTACATTAGGACCTATCCTAAAAACAGGTTAACTCCCGGCAAAAGGTGTTCCGAAGATACCAACAGCCAATTCTGCCCACACAAGGAATAAGGCTAATAAAATTACAACAAGTACTATAGTTCTTAAAGTGCCTGTTTTTAGATTCCTGATTACCAATTCAATAGCAAGTCCGGTGCTGAACAACAAAATTCCTGCAATTAAGAAATCGGAGAATGTCCATACTCCTTCCTTGGTGAACTGCATTGCAATAAGTGGAATGGCTAGTAAAAATACGATTATACTCAAAATGATAATAATTCTGAATTTACTTGTACTAAGTGATGTTTGATTTTTCATGATTTTATATTTTATTATTATTTTAATAAATACTTTAGGTTCCCCGATGCAGTTCGCACCAGGGAGCTAAATGATTGAGAGGTTAACTTTATATTGAATATAATTACTTATTCAACCCAAAATATTCTGCAGCATTCCAATCTGGTAAATTCCACGATAACCAGCCTACGCTTTCATATCGTTCTTTAAAATAACCAATACGTTCGTCTAGTTTATTTTTATAAAAATCTGCAGTTCCCGGTTTTGCAATTTCTCTTTCATAAAGCCTTTTCGAAGGTTCATAATGTAATTTTGAGCGGTTTTTATCTAAAATAGGCAAAGTTTTATCTGAGAGTGAAAGCAAATAATCGGCGTCTAAACCCACCTGGGCACTTTTGGCTAAATTATATTTTACAATAAATACATCCCAGTTAACAAGACTAAAAACCAGCAATAAAACGAACCAGATATGGCCATTTATTTTAAATAAATAAAATAAGGTTCGCTGTTTGGCTACTTTTAAATAAACTGTTGCTAAACCAATGATACAAAGAATGGCAAAAACCAGTACGCCAATTCTTTTGTGGGTTAAGCCATGAAATTCGATATAATAACCATCGCGGATAAAAACAGAAATAATAAGAATAAAATTTTGAACCATCCAGGTAATGGCCAAAGTTTTAAGTGTTTTACTTTTGCTGTAGAAGTTTAAGTTGCCACGGAAAAAATATAAAATCACCGCCATAGCCAATATAATGCTAAAAATTAATGCATTGGTACCATCATGAAGGTCGGAAGAGAAATTACCGGCAGGTTTATAGCCAAACCATAGTGTAGAAATGTCGATTAAATTAACGCTGAGCAAGAGTACGTTTAGTGAAATAAATGAAATAAAACCGATCACATACTCCGTTTTTAAAGCCATCTTTTTGGTAATAATTTGACTTGTAAAGGTATGAGCAACTTCATACCAGATGCTTTTCGGTTTCTGACTTCGCCTTATCCGTAAAAGTTGTTCATTACAGCTGGCCTCCAGTTTTTCGATACTTTTATTATAAAAAGTGATTATTAAACCTGCAGTTACCAATATACCCAGGCAGAAATGAAAGAAACGGGGCAGGCTTAAATCCTTAAATATAAACCCGAAGATATTATTGAAAAAATTAGAAATATTGGTAAGTAGCAGATCCATGTAATGTGCAAAAACTTCGTTTGCACCGCTGTAAATAGCTGTAAATACAATAAGAATAATTATTGGAAGTATGATGTATTTAATCGGCCTGAAAACGGGCTTCAAATTAAATTTCCCAATATTAACGTCCGACAGTCTTTTAATTAAACTTGCAGGAACAGTTACCATTTGCACAATAGTTGCCAAAACTGCAATATAAATGGTTTTTACGGCCGGGTAGTGTGCATAGCCAATAAACAGCATTAAACTAACATAATAGCTTACAGCGGTTAGTGCAGAATTATTTACCACTACCAAAACGGCTGCAAGTAAATGTGCCAGTGCATACATTTTAAACTTTGTGCTTTTAATTAACTCTTGATTAAAAATGGTAACTGTAATAATAAAAACACTATAAATCAATTGGTTTAACGCTAACCATTGATCCCAAAAAATGTAGCTAAAGAGAAGTCCGCCAATTAAGGTAGAAATTAGCAAGAGGTTGGATTTATTTTTCATGTTTAAGAATTGAAATAACTTACAATGAGTATATAGAATATGACTAAGGGAATATTTAACAGCATGATAATCATGGTTGCTACAATTTTTCTCCAATGATTTTGTTGTCTGAAACACTCAAGGAGGAGAACAAGGAAGAATAGTCCATTTATGGCGGCTGCAAAATATATGTAGATGAAGCCAACTAACACCAGTTCGCTAACCCTTAATGCAAAATATGCTAATAGTATAATGGTGCCAATTGCGGCAGAAAGTACGGCCATCCATTTGCCGGTTTCAATAAGTAAAGGCCGTTTTATTTCCTTATTTTCCATTTTTAAAAGTGCTTTGAGTTTCAAAGTAAATAGTTAAAAAAAAATTATAGTTTCTTGATCATTTTTTCAAGTGCATCCAAATGTGCTTTAAAGGCTTGTTTGCCTAATGCTGTAATAGAATAGGTAGTGCTTGTTTTTCTACCGATAAAACCTTTATGCACTTTAATAAATTCGGCCTGCTCCAAAGTATTCAGGTGTGAGGCCAGGTTACCATCTGTTAGCTCTAGCATCTGTTTAAGGTCGTTGAAGCCAATTTCATTATTAACCACCAACATAGACATTACGCCCAACCTGATCCGGCTATCGAATATTTTATTTAAATCTGCTATCGGGTTTTTCATCCTTACTGACCTCTCTCATATTTAAAATACATTAAAAGACCATAAACAATGTGCAAAACACCAAAACCGAAAGCCCAGAAAATTAAGCCATAACCTACAAAAAACATGCAGATTAATCCGAGGATAACCTCACAAAAACCCAGGTAGCGGATATCACTATAGGTAAATTTACTGGCGTTGATGAGTGATAACCCATAAAAAATCAAACAGCTGGGTGCAATAATACTATAAGTGTTGGGGTGATTGATCAAAAGCGCAATAATAAACAGGCCACCAGCCACCAAAGGTATCATGAGGTTGAACAGGAGTGATTTTGAAGTTTTATCCCAGATTGGAAGATTATTTTTTTGACTTTTCCTGTAAGTAAACAAAATCCCACCGGCCAAAGCAATAATCAGTACAAAAATACCAAGTTTTACCAGGTTAAATTCAAGATCCATTTCTCCATCAACACCATAACCGTAACCACGCTTATTTATGTATTTGTTGATTTCATCGTTGGCAAAATAAGCTCCAATTAGTGCAATAACCCCAGCAAAAACACCAGATAAGCCACTCAAAGAGATAAATCTCGACGACCTATCCATCATTTGTCTGATATCTTTTAAGGCATTTAATTGTTCTTCTTGATTACTCATTTTGAAAGTGCTTTGTTTTTCAAAGTTAAATAGAAATTTGTTATTTCCAAATCTTTTTAAATTTAAATTGGTTGATGCTAACGGTTGGATGGCTTATGATGATGAAGTTCAAACATTGGAATTAGATAATCAATCTTTGATACATTATTTTCTATTGAACTTTTGCCCAGTGAACGAAATAAGCTATGAACCAATTAACCAATGAACTAATGACCAACGATCCATTGAACTAACCAACCATTTTACTAAATTTGAAGCATGCTAAAAGCCACGGGAATAAGAAAATCGTACGGAAATCTACAAATCTTAAAAGGTGTAAATTTTGAAGTGCAAAAAGGGGAGATTGTAAGTATAATAGGTCCATCGGGTGCTGGTAAAAGTACTTTATTACATATTTTAGGCACTTTGGATAAACCTGATGATGGTACTGTAGAATTAAAAGGAACGGTAATCAATAAATTGAGTGGCGATTTGTTGAGTGCTTTCCGCAATCAGAATATCGGTTTCGTATTCCAGTTCCACCATCTTTTGCCCGAATTTAGCGCGATTGAAAATATTTGCATCCCGGCATTTATTGCGAAAACAAATAAAAAACAGGCAGAAACAAGGGCACTCGAATTATTGGATTTATTTGGATTGAAAGATAGGGCTCAACACAAACCCAATCAGCTATCAGGTGGAGAACAGCAGCGTGTGGCAATTGCAAGAGCACTGATCAATAATCCTTCGATTATTTTGGCTGATGAACCTTCTGGTAACCTCGATTCTGAAAATGCTGCCGGCTTACACCAGTTGTTTGTAACCTTGCGTGATAATTTCCACCAAACGTTTGTTATTGTTACGCACAATGAACACCTGGCTAAAACAAGCGATAGGGTGGTGAGCATGAAAGATGGACTAATTGTATAGGATTAAAGGATTCTAAAAGGTTTTCTGGCATTCATTAATTTCTCATTCAATCATTCAAAATTAAGTCATTTACTCACTCAATCATTAAATCTTGAAAATACTGATAACAGGCGGAAATAATGCCAAAGCTTTAAAGTTGATGAAAGCATTTCCGAGCCATTTTGTTTTGCTGGCAGATTATGGTGATGTACCAGGCATAATAACAGAAAACTATGCTTTTTCATCGCTCGGTTTATTAAATAAAGACAGTATAGCACATATTTTACTTAACTTTTGCATTACAGAAGCAATAGATTGTATTATCCCGCTGCATGATTATGAAGTTGAACCTTTGGCTAAATCTTCAGTATTGTTTAGCGAATATGGTATTCAGGTTTTGCTTCCTGATGCTGATTTAATTGCAGGTTATATCACTGAGGAAAAAGTAAACTATCAAAATTTTGCGGTTTACATTCATGGCGACTGCATTTTCTCCAGTGAAAGCAATTCGGTGGCCAATAAATTACCTTCAACCTTTAATGGGGTATTTGGTTACAACAATAACAATGAACTAAAACTTTTTACAATTTAATGAACGCATACGAATACGTTAAAGACAAGCAGATTGTAATTTTTGAATTAGACAATGTGCTTTTTCCTGAAAAAGATTATTTGCTCCAGGTATATTACCTTTTTGCACAGTTTATAGAGTATACTGAACAAAAAGGGGCGCAGCCTATAATTGAATTTATGCGGGCTGAGTATGAAAATACAGGAGCAGACAAACTTTTTGAAAAAACGGCAAAGCAATTCGGGATTGATCATAAATACCTACATAATTTCGATCTTTTGCATCAAAATGCACGCTTACCATTAAAGCTATTGCTCTACAAAAATATACTTGAGTTTATGCAGGAACTTGTGGTAGACCGTAAGCAGATATTTATTGTAACAGCCGGAAATCCGGAACAACAGCTGAATAAAATCAAGCAAACCGAGTGGAATGGATTAGAACAATACCTTACTGTTTTCTTTGCTGAAGAATTAGATCAGCCTAAAGCAGAAATTTTTCAGAACATACTAAACAACAATAATTTATCATACGATAAAGCGTTAGTTGTTGGTGCAAATAATTTTGATGAGCAACAATCTAAATCAATTAATTTGCCGTATATTGAGTCACTAGAAATTTACAAATAAATATGCTTAGAAAATTCATTACGCAAAATGCTTTCATAGGTGCTTTACTTTTAGTTATTGGTTTTACAACATCATGTAAAAAATCCAATAACGGTGGCGATGCCAATGGAGTGGAGCAGGGTGCTTCCGGAACAAGGGCAGAATTAACCAAAGATTCAATTTACCTCTACGCCCAACAAACCTATTATTGGAATGTTGGCATGCCTAGTTATGCATCTTTCAACCCAAGGCAGTATGCATCAAATAATGCGGTTTTATCGGCAATAAAATTATTACCGAGCACTGGAGGAAAGGATAAATATTCTTTTATTGATGATGGTAGCGTAGCAACTCAACTTGGCGGGGCAGGTGAGGATTATGGTTTTTCAGCCAATTTTGATCTCTCTGATCTTTTGCGTGTGAAATATGTTTATCCGGGCTCTCCTGCAGATGTTCAAGGTTTAAAAAGAGGATACCAGATTACTAAAGTTAACGGAGGTGGAACTTCAAGATCAAGCAGTACCGATATTGCTAACTTAAATGCTTCAATATTTGGAGATAATCCTTCTATTTCTCTCACGGTTAAAAAAATGGATGGAAGTTCACAGGACATTGTAATTAACCGGGCCAACTACAATATTAATCCTATTTTATACACCAATACTTATACAATAGGTGCAAAAAAGGTAGGTTATATCGTATTTAACAGTTTTACCACCAATGCAGTTCCTGCTTTGGATGCCGCTTTTGCAAAATTTACTGCAGATGGTGTAACCGAACTTGTTGTCGATTTAAGGTATAACGGTGGTGGTTCGGTAGCTACGTCCGAAGCCTTTACAAATCTGATCGCACCGCCATCACAAAATGGAAAAATAATGTATACTACCTATTGGACCAAAACCATGCAGGATGGGGCAGCAACGATTTTACAAAACCAGAAATTTTACGGTAAAGATACCCAGGGCAATACACGTCTTTTTTCTTTGTTTGATTATTCTTATAAACCAACAATAGCAGCCGAAAATCAGGAACTTTTTAAAAAACGTGGTGCATTGAATGGCTTAACAAGAGTATATTTTATAGTAACCGGAGGTACAGCTTCTGCCAGTGAGCTGTTAATTAATAATTTAAAACCTGTAATGGATGTTAAATTGATTGGTAAAACAACATATGGTAAGCCTGTTGGATTTTTCTCTATAAGAATCGATAAAAACGATCTGTACATCCCACAGTTCCAAACCAAAAATCAACTTGATCAAGGTGATTACTTTTCGGGTATGACAGTTGATAAAGATGTAACGGATGATTTAAGCAGAGATTTTGGAGACCCGGAAGAAAGAATGTTGGCCCAGGCTTTATATTATTCATCAAACAATAATTTTATGGCTTTAGCCAAAGATAATGCATTAAGTAGCACCAGTGGAGTCTCAAAAATTGCAACAGACAATGCAAACGAAAAGTTAAACCATGAATTTAAGGGAATGGTTGAAACTAGAAAGCTGAAATTAAAGTAATTAATAATAAATAAGTTATTTAGGCCGGTTTTGTATTTCAAAATCGGCCTTTTTTTAATAATTATTACAAAAATTGAATAAATACTGTTGTTTATTTTCTAAAATTTTGATAAGCTTGTTTAACATTAATCGTTAAAGAGATACCATGCCAATAGAAATTGTAGAAAAGGAACATATAAGCTATTTAAATATTATCAATTCAAAAGAAGATCATTCCAGTGAATTAAAAACCAAACTAGAAGAAGCCCAACGCCTCGGTAACGAATTTAAATCCAAAGCCGTAATTACATTCAACACAACAATTGGCCCTAAGCGTGTTGATACTACAGTTTGGGCAGTTACGGAGAAATATATACAACTAAAAAATAACATTCACATTCCATTAAAAAGTTTAATCGATATTGATTTTTAAGCTTGCTTTAAGGAAATAAATCATCCCGCATTTATTTAACCTTATTAAAATATGAGCACGCTCCATAAAATTGCCTTAACATTTATTAAATCTATTGGACCGGTAACGGCCAAAAACCTTCTTGCATATTGTGGAAGTGCCGAAAATGTATTTTCGGCATCAAAGAAGCAGTTGCTGGAAATTCCAGGTATTGGAGAGAAAACAATAGCAGCAATTAACGGAACAAATGCCCTCGAAAGAGCTAGGCAGGAATTGGATTTTGTTGAAAAACACGGCATAGATGTTTTATTCTTCTCTGATGAAAAATATCCGAAACGATTAAAAAACTGTTTCGATTCTCCCATCTTGCTTTACGCCAAAGGTACTGCAGATTTGAATCATCAACGCATTGTGAGTATCGTTGGAACAAGAAATGCAACAACTTACGGCAAAAATCTGTGTAAAGAGTTATGCGAAGTTTTAGCTCCTTACAACGTAGTAATTACAAGTGGCCTTGCTTACGGGATCGATATTACTGCCCATAAAGAATGTTTGGCAAATCAGATTCCAACAGTTGGCGTACTTGGGCATGGCCTTGACCGTTTATACCCTAAAATTCATAAAAGTATTTCACAAAAAATGGTTTTAAATGGTGGTTTGCTTACTGAGTTTCCGATATTAACTAACCCAGACCGGCAGAATTTTCCACAAAGAAACCGGATCATTGCAGGAATTGCCGACGCAACCATTGTAGTAGAGGCTTCGATAAAAGGTGGGGCACTAATTACAGCCGAAATAGCCAATTCTTACAATAAAGATGTTTATGCTTTTCCTGGACGAACAAACGATGTTTTTTCTGAAGGTTGTAATTTTCTGATTAAAACAAATCGGGCAGGCTTAATAAATAACGCCAATGATCTGATTTATTATTTGGGTTGGGATGATGAAGTGAAAGAGAAAAAAAGAGTGGCCCAAACTACATTGCAACTTAGTTTAACGCCAAACGAACAAAAAGTTGTTGAAGCTATGCAAAATGGTCAGCTTTCAATTGATGAACTTAGCATTCAACTAAATATTCAGCAGAGTAAGCTTGCAATCGTGATCCTGACTTTAGAAATGCAGGGCATAATTGTTTCTTTGCCGGGTAAAATTTATAAGCTTGCATAACGTAAGGAATTGCCATTCGCCCAATAATCAATCTATAATGCCTATCATTATTATAGATTATGTAATTAAATTCTATAAATTTTTGATTTTCGAAATTATGTTTCAAATAAATATTAGTTTGTAAAATACTTAATGCCTTTGCTTAATTTTGTATCATGTGGTACAATAATATTTTAGAAACTATTGGCAATACGCCTTTAGTTAAATTAAATACGATAACGAAAGGCGTTCCCGGAACAATTCTGGCAAAAATAGAGACTACCAATCCAGGTAACTCAATTAAAGACCGTATGGCGGTTAAAATGATTGAAGATGCTGAAAAAAGTGGTAAGCTTAAGCCAGGAGGAACAATTATCGAAGGAACATCAGGAAATACAGGGATGGGTTTAGCTATGGCGGCCATTATAAAGGGTTACAAATGTATTTTCACCACAACTGATAAACAATCAAAAGAAAAGGTTGATGCCTTGCGTGCCTTTGGTGCAGAGGTAATTGTATGCCCAACCAATGTGGAGCCTGAAGATCCCCGTTCTTACTATTCGGTTTCTTCGCGATTGGAGCGTGAGGTGCCAAATTCATGGAAACCCAATCAATACGATAATCTGGCTAATTCTCAAGCACATTATGAGCAAACCGGACCTGAAATTTGGGCGCAAACTGAAGGGAAAATAACCCATTTGGTTGTTGGTGTGGGTACAGGTGGAACCATTTCCGGAACGGGAAAATATTTAAAGGAAAAAAATCCTAATATCAAAATCTGGGGAATTGATACTTATGGGTCGGTTTTCAAGAAATATAAAGAAACTGGAATATTCGATAAGGATGAAATTTATCCTTACATCACAGAAGGTATTGGAGAAGATTTTCTTCCGGCAAACGTTAATTTTGATGTGATTGACTTATTTGAAAAAGTTACCGATAAAGATGCTGCTTTAATGACACGTGATATTGCCCGCAAAGAAGGTATTTTTGTAGGTAACTCTGCCGGTGCAGCAATTGGTGGTTTGATTCAATTAAAAGATAAACTAAAACCTGAAGATGTTGTTGTCGTAATCTTTCATGACCATGGAAGTCGCTATATGGGAAAAATGTACAATGAAGATTGGTTACGTGAGCGAGGATTTTTACAAGATGAAAAATTAACGGCTAAATCTATCCTTGCTAAGAAAGAAAGTACGGAGATTGTAACCTTAGATGCTCAAAAATCTGTATTGGAAGCAATTAATACGATTAAATCGATGAATATTTCTCAAATTCCGGTTACTCAACAAGGAATGATTGTGGGAAAAATTGCGGAAAGCGATATTTTAAGCGCATTGTTGGAAAATCCAGGATTAAAATCTGCACCAATTTCAGAAATTATGACAGCCACTTTCCCTTTTGTTGATTTAAATACTTCAATTGACAAAATTTCGTCTCTGATTAACAAGGAAAATTCAGCTGTTTTAGTAGAAGATGAAACCGGCAAGATTGAGATTATTACCCAGTATGATATTATTAATGCGATATCGGGGTAAGAGAGAAGACGTGAGATGTGAGACGTGAGATGTGAGATGTGAGATGGAAAGTGGATTAAGTCGAGCGATCGTCTTCCTGAACTTGTTTCAGGATCTTGTAGCATGAAAGATGCTGAAATAAATTCAGCATGACGATTTTCGTTAAAAACCTGACTAACGATAAAGTCAACCTCCCGGTCGTCACCCTGAATTTATTTCAGGGTTTTAAATGATTTATAGATGCTGAAATAAATTCAGCATGACAATTTTTCAAAAAAATCTTGACTAAAGATAAAACAATCACCCGATCGTCACCCTGAATTTATTTCAGGGTCTTAAGACAAGATAAGATGCTGAAATAAATTCAGCATGACGATTTTCGTTAAAAATCCTGACTAACGATAAAGCAATCTCTTGGTTGTCACCCTGAATTTATTTCAGGGATAAGTTGCTGAAATAAATTCAGCATGACGATATTTATAAAATAAGAATGCCTGAGTAAAATTTTACCCGGGCATTCTTATAATTGATGTTTTTGCTTTGGGTTTTACCGTCTACCCTCCACCTTTACGCCTTTAACCTTAATGGCTTGGTGCATCAGCATTTACACGCTTAATCTGCGCACCTAAGGCACGTAAGCGGGTATCGATGTCCTGATAGCCACGTTCAATCTGTTCGATGTTATAAATGGTCGATTTGCCTTCAGCTGATAAAGCAGCAATTAACAACGAAACTCCCGCTCTAATATCCGGAGAAGTCATGCTGATTCCCCGTAATTTATATTTCTTATCGATACCATTAACGGTAGCACGGTGTGGATCGCACAAAATGATTTGAGCACCCATATCGATTAATTTATCAACAAAGAATAAACGGCTCTCGAACATTTTTTGGTGGATTAAAACGTTTCCTTTCGCCTGTGTGGCCACTACAAGTACAATGCTCAATAAATCGGGTGTAAAACCTGGCCATGGAGAATCGGCAATGGTTAAAATCGAACCATCTATAAAAGTATCAATTTCGTAATGCTTTTGAGAAGGTACATAAATATCGTCGCCTCGGCGTTCTAATTTAATTCCAAGTTTCTTAAAAACCTCTGGTATAACGCCAAGTTCATCATAACACACATTTTTGATGGTGATTTCAGATTCTGTCATTGCTGCCATCCCGATAAATGAACCGATTTCGATCATATCTGGCAGCATTCTATGCTCGGTTCCACCTAAAACAGCTACACCTTCTATGGTTAATAAATTAGATCCAATGCCCGATATTTTTGCGCCCATGCGGTTAAGCATTTTGCAAAGCTGTTGCAAGTATGGTTCGCAGGCGGCATTGTAAATAGTGGTAGTGCCTTTGGCCAAAACAGCCGCCATTACAATATTAGCTGTTCCCGTAACCGATGCTTCATCTAATAAAATATAAGCACCTTGTAAATTGGTTGCATCAACATTAAAGAATGCTTTTTTACTATCATATACAAACTTAGCCCCCAATTTTTCGAAACCGATAAAGTGGGTATCCAATCTTCTGCGCCCAATTTTGTCGCCACCTGGTTTAGGGATTGCTGCTTTACCGAAACGTGCCAATAAAGGACCAACAATCATTATCGAGCCACGCAAACCACCACCTTTAGCTTTAAAGGTATCAGATTCAAAGAAGTTTAAATCAATATTTTTAGCTTCAAAAGTATACGTGTCTTTATTGATGCGTTCAACTGCAACGCCTAAATCGCCAAGCAGTTCAATCAGTTTATTAACATCTTTAATATCTGGAATGTTGCTGATGGTTACTTTCTTTTCTGTCAGCAATACAGCTGATAAAATCTGCAATGCTTCGTTTTTGGCACCCTGAGGGGTAATTTCGCCTTTTAATTTAATTCCGCCTGTTATTTCAAATGCGTTCATATATGCTTTTTTTGCTAACTCGTTCGTCATGTTGAATTTATTTCAGCATCTATTTTAAAGATTCTGAATTAAGTTCAAAATGATGGATGGTTATTAATATTTAGGTTTATTGTTATTGTTCGGCCTGCGGTTATTATTGTTATTATTATTTTGACGGTTTTTTCCGTTGTTGTTATTGTTGTTGCTTCTGCCGCGGTTATTATTGTTGTTGTTACTTTGACGTGGATTTGGTGCCCTAAATTCAACTTTGGCAAGATTTACACCTTCATCAAGAGATAATAATCCGCCTGAAAGGTATTTTAAATCCTTAATAATGGTATCATCACTTACGTTATCTTTATTCCAGGTAACATAAGCCATCTTCATAAAGTTTGCAATGCCCTGAACCATTACTTTTTTATATTCAGGATTTTCTTCCCGCATGGCTTTCTCGATCAGATTTTCAACTGTTTTACCATAGTGTTTATAGGTAATTCTTTGTTGAGGATAGGCCAGAGGCTCTGGTTTGATGTAAGCATTTTCAATCAAAGGTTTTGGGTAAGGACTGTCTACATCAATTTGATAGCCCGAAATAATGTGTAAGTGATCCCAAAGTTTATGTTTAAAATCGGCAACATCGCGCAAATGCGGTTGCAAAAATCCCATCAGGTCGATAACCGCCTGGGCATATTTATTGCGTTCTTCAATGGTGGGCAATTCGCAGATATACTTCACCATATTTTGTACGTTACGGCCATATTCGGATAGAATTAAATGGCTACGCGTAGTATTATAATCAAAATTCATGTACAGATAAATTAATGGATAAATTTTCTGGCGATACGAATTATGAAATAACCAGAGGAGATTAGGTTATGAATTCACCGAAATGTCTATTGCCAGAATTTCGTTTTATATAGTCAAAGATAATAAAATTATTTGATTAGAGATGTTAATATTGGATTCAAAATATATGCTTTAGTTTTTTGGAAACTAGGGTGCAGAAGTTCTTGGCCTTTATTGTCCCGTTATACGCTATAGCCCCGATGAAAAGGATCGGAGGCTGCCGCTACTACCGGGTTTATTTTGCTTCTGGTTGTGCTTTTAGGAGAAACCGTTTCCGTGTAAATCAGTGTTTCCGTGGCGAAAAAAAAATAGTGATAAAGAGAAAGGCGATTCTATCGCTATTAACTTAAGATTTTGCATTACAAATGCAAACCTCGTTACAAACGAGGACTATCGGGTAAAAAATAGTTATAAAGAGCAAAACGATTCTATCGCTATCAACTTAAGATTTTGCATTACAAATGCAAATCTCATCAATCCTCGTTACAAACGAGGACTATTGGGCTATTGGGGCTAAACTAAGACGTTGCATTACAAATGCAATTTTCATTATTTATTCCATGTAAGCTTAGAAGTATTAAAATAGTTCCTTCACCTCAATTACACCTCGTCGCTATTTTTAGGATAATCAAAAAAGATCAGTTCGCCTGTACCTTTGCTTACCATTTGCCATGAATCAAAAGGAAAAGAGATTAATACCATGCCTGCGGTTGGTATGTTATAGATATCTGCCTCACTCAATTCGTTTGCAAAATCTGTAAAACCAGGGTTGTGACCGAATATCACTGCTTTTTCAGCTTCATCATTTAAGCCATTAACTACTTTCAGTAAGGCAGTGGTATTGGCTTCGTAAATAGATTCCTCGAATTGGATCTGATCAATATTATAGGCTTCGGCAAAGAATTTTGCGGTAGATTTTGCTCTTTTTGCCGGACTGCTTAGAATTAAATCTGGTTTGAAACCCCGTTTAACCAACCGCTCTGCCATTTCTGGGGCATTCTCCTTGCCACGTTTATTTAGTGGGCGATCGAAATCTTTTAAATCTAAATTTCCCCAATCCGATTTACCATGTCGGACCAATAATAGTTGCTTAGCCATTTAGTTTCTCTTTGATTTTGTTAACAATTGTTTCAGGTTGAATTAAGTCTATACAGTTTTCAACACCGCACATGCAGGGTTTGTTTCCATAGATAGAATTTGGCCTTGATGGATGATCAATCTGAATACAATCACTTTCCGATTGTCCGTACCCTAAAAAGCCGGCATAAGGATGTGTTGGGCCCCAAACTGATACAACGGTTACGCCCATTAAAGATGCCATGTGCATGCCTGAAGAATCCATGCTTAACATCAGATCGAGGTTCGAAATAATGGCCAGTTCTTCTTTAAGGTTGTAATTACCGATTAAATTATAGGTGTTGGCATATGTTTCAGCCCATTTTTCGGCAACAGTCTGTTCCGATTTTCCGCCACCAAAAATAAATAGATCATAGCCCAAATTACTTAATGAAGCAATTACGACTTCCATTTTTTCTAAAGCGTAAACCTTATAAATGTGCTGCGCAAAAGGGGAGATCCCTATTTTTTTGCTGGTTTTGCCGGTATATAAGTTTTCGGCCTTCGCCGGGATTGGTAGGGGTGATTTAGTAATCTGATGACTCAATTTTATGTTAAATCCCAATGCACGAAAAACGTCGGCATAACGCTCTACCGTTTGGCGAAGGGGTTTAAAAATCTTATTGTGTTCGAGGGTTAGTGCTTTTTTTTCTGCCCTTCCTTTATCTATCCGCTTAATTTTCAATCCTGTTAAACGAAAGAAAGTAGATATCGCCCTGCTTCTTAAATTATCGTGTAAATCGGCAATTGCTGTTGGCTTGTAGCTGCGAAGTTCCTGAGAAAGTTTATACAAGCCATCAATTCCTTTATGATTGGTTTTAGGTTGTATCGCATGAAAGATCAGGTTTGGGATCCCATCAAAAAACGGTTTAAAAGCAGGCCGGCTAACCATGATGATTTCTGCAGATTGGTTTTGCTCAGTAAACTCGCGTAAAACGGATGCAACCATTGCTACATCGCCCATTGCCGAAAAACGTAAAACGATAATTTTTTGGGTTGATGACATGATTTCCGCTTTCAGCTTGGTCTTCTTCTTTTTTTAACCTTTTTTATACAATACCGGGTTTAAACTCGGGTCGTTGTACATTTTCATCTGTTTATACACTTTCATGTATTTTTTGCCTGCTTCAATATCGGCCAATAATTCATCTATACTTGTTGATAAATCATCACGCTGCGATAAGAGTACATTCAATTTTGTTTGGCATTGTGCACGGTGATCTGCTGAAGCACTTTCGCGCGCTGCTTCTTCCTGCATGTGGTAAATTTTTAATGCCAGGATTGAAAGCCTGTCTATTGCCCATGCCGGACTTTCGGTATTGATTTTAGCATCTGGAAGGGGTGAAACTCCCTGATAAAGATTTAAGAAATAGCCATCAATAAATTCGACCATATCAGTGCGTACCTGGTTTTGTGCATCAATTCGTCGTTTCCAGCTTAAGCCTTCAACAGGATCAATCTGAGGATTGCGCACTACATCTTCCATGTGCCATTGCGCTGTGTCAATCCAGTTTTTAACATAAAAAAGATGCTCCAAACTTTCGGCGTCGTACGGGTTTTCAACAGGATGGTCAATATCATCAAACTTGTGGTAGTCTGTAATTACCTGATTAAATATGCGGTTGGCAATTTCACTTATCATGGGGCAAAGTTATGTTTTTTTACCACAGATTTTCACTGTGTTCATCCTTTTCATCCGTGGTTAATTTGGCCTTTTATGATTAAAGTATGCAGCTATCTCCTCTAAAGTAAAAGCATTCAAACATTTATCAGCACTTAAACCACCTTTGCGGGCTACTAAAACACCATAATGCATATCGTGGAAACCTTCGGTTCGGTGTGCATCGGGATTTACAGAAAGCAATACACCTTTTTCTAATGCATATCTGTGCCAGCGCCAATCTAAATCCAAACGCAAAGGATTGGCATTGATTTCGATCACTACTTTGTTTGCTGCACAGGCATCGATAATTTTTTTATAATCGATCGGGTATCCGGCCCTACTTAACAATAAACGACCAGTTGGGTGACCTAAAATTGTGGTGTATGGGTTTTCAATCGCTTTTAACAACCGCGCTGTTGCTTTCGCTTCATCCATGCGCAGGTTACTGTGAACCGAGGCCACTACGAAATCGAATGTTTTTAAAATATCATCCGAATAATCCAATGAGCCATCGCTTAAAATATCGCTCTCAATACCTTTAAAGATTTTAAAAGGGGCTAGTTTTTTATTTAATTCATCAATTTCCTGGTGCTGGCCAAATACGCGCTGTTCATTTAATCCTTTGGCATATACAGCGGTTTTAGAGTGGTCGCAAATGCCTAAATATTGAAGATTTAAGTTTTCTTTGCAGTATACCGCCATTTGTTCGAGGGTATGAACACCGTCGCTCCAGGTAGAGTGGTTGTGCAAACTGCCTTTTAAATCTTTATATTGAATTAATGTAGGTAATTTATTTGCTTTTGCCAGTTCAATCTCGTCGAAATCTTCCCGTAGTTCGGGCGCAATAAATGATAGACTCGCTTTACTGTAAATTTCTTCTTCGCTGGCAAAAGGCCCTTCACCAGCCAAAGCCAAAACCTTTTGCACGTGTTCGGTATTTCCGGTTAGTTTAAACCAGTTCAAATAAAAGTTAGTTTTTTCAACTGTGTAAATTCTTATTCTAAAACCAGCTTCAGTGGTGCAGATGAAAGAATTTTCTGTCTCTATGAGTGAAAGTGGTTCAAAAGCAGGTAAGTTTTGTTTAATGGCATCAATTTGTGCTGCACCGATTACAATTTCTAATTCATCAATAATTTCACAGGCACGGCGGTACTGACCAGCGAAAGCTAAAAGTGCATCAGTTTCAATGTTTGCCGTCCACGCAGATAGTTGAGTAAACAACATTTTGGCAAAACCTTCTACCTGGGCATATAAAAACCGCCCGTTTGCAGCCAGTTTAAATTCGATGGCATTTTTAATTTCTTCCTGGGTTTTTAAACCGAATCCTTTCGCCTCAATTAAGCGGTTTTCGTTACAGGCATAATACAATTCACCAATACTTTCTATCCCCAGTGTGCGCCAGATGATGAAAATCTTTTTCGGTCCGATGCCCTTTATGGCCAGCATTTCTACTACTCCTTCAGGCGTTTTTTCCAGAATTTCGTTCAACTCTTTCAGCTCTCCCGTTTGTAAAAGCTCAATAATTTTGGAAGCCAATCCTTTACCAATACCATCAATTTTGTCAATTTCATCAACAGGTTTATCCTTTAAAGCCACTGGCAATTTGTCTATTTTGAAATAGGCATTTGCTACAGATTTTATTTTAAAAGGATTTTCTTCATGCAGTTCCATGAGCTGCGATAAAAGGCGTAAGGTGCGGGCGATGGTTTTATTTTCCATAAGGGGGTAAAATTAGGAAATAATGCCTCAAATCTTGTTCAGTGCTTATAAATTAAAACACAATTTTAGTAAAGTGTTGTTTTACACTCATGAAAAATATAAAATTTGCACTCTTAGGGTTATTTATAGGATTGGCGGCATGTAAATCCAACACTAAATCAGGTGAAATCAAGGCTGATTCATCAGCTAAAACAACTGCTGCTTCAGTACAAACTTTAGATGAACGATTTTTAATTGTAGCTGGTCGTGCTGTTGGCGAAATTACGCTTGGCGAAGATATGGAGCAGGTTGGGAAAAAGTTAGGAAGGCCAAATGCAGGTGATGCCGCAATGGGAAAAGCCTGGGGCATTTGGTACAGCGATGATTCTACGGGGAAACAGCGCAACGAAATTGCCGTATATTCTTCCTATCGCGATACGAGCATGCGGATGAAAGATGTTAAACAAATCAGAATTACTTCAGATAAGTTTAAAACCCGGGATGGCCTGACAGCTGGTAGCACGATTGAAGAAACAAAGAAGATGTTCCCAGCTATTGAAAAACTCTCAGCCTATTTAAATGCAGATAAAGATACTGTTGCCGTTTATGATGCTAAAAAAGAGGGCATAGGCTTTGAATTTTCAAATGGCAGAAGTATTTCCATCACTGTTCATCCCGTAAATACTTCGGTTAATGCTACTTACCTTACTTTGCATCCGGAGTGGAAGTTGATAGAATAAAAAAGAAGTTAATTAGCTCATAGCTCAATGGTTCATGGTCAATTGCTTGCGAGGACATATAACACGGTTATTGGCTATTTTACCATGGACCAGACAAATGATCTGGAGTTTTTCTGCCCATATTAAAGGAACAATATTGCTTATTTTTCTTTTGGGCGTTACCCAAGCTACGCAAGGGGCGGGCTTTTCAGGGCTGCGCTACGCTCCGGTACCGATGAAAAATCGGCACTGAACCCTTACAATCCCTAACGCAAACCCCGCGTTTAATGAAACCTATAATTGCAAAACCCCGCAGGTTATCTTGCTCTGCTGAGTTTATATTATTTATCCGGTCAATACTTGAGTTAATGCTACATACCTTAATTTGCATCCGGATTGGAAGTTGATAGAGTAGAAAGAAGTTAATTAGCTTATAGCTCAATGGTTCATGGTCAATTGCTTGCCGTAACATACATGGCTATCAGCTATTTACTATGGACTATTAACGATATATCCATTTTATAAATAACCTCGCAGGTTTTGGTGCTCTGCTATGTTTACATTATTTTCATCCGGTCAATACTTCGGTTAATGCTACTTACCTTACTTTGCATCCGGAGTGGAAGTTGATAGAATAGAAAAGAGGTTAATTAGATCATTGCTAAATGGTTCATGGTCCATTTCTTGCGGTTAAATATATGGCTATCAGCTATTTACTATGGACCAGACAAATGATCTGGTGTTTTTCTATCTATTTTAAAGGAACGATGTTGCTTATTTTTCTTTTGGGCGTTACCCAAGCTACGCAAGGGCGGGCTTTTCAGGGCTGCGCTACGCTCCGGTACCGATGAAAAATCGGCACTGAACCCTTACAATCCCTAACGCAAACCCAGCGTTTAATGAAACCTGTTATTACAAATCCCCGCAGGTTTTTTGGTCTGCGGGGTTTTATGTTATTTAATTACAGCTTCAAAAGGCATTCGGGCCTGAATTCCTGAACTTGCTATAACCTTTTTCATTTGCTGGTAAAGCATGTAATTGTCGCCAAGTTCTTGTTTAGTGTAATAGGTTTTAACCTTATCAGTACCTTCATCCATCAACGATTTCCATGGATCAATAACATCAGGGTATTCTACCACCTTATATTTTGTCAGTTTAGCTTTTTTAGCTGCTGCTTTAACCGCATCGTTAAAACTTCCTATTCTATCTGCTAAACCAATTTGTACGGCATCAGTTCCAATCCAAACGTGGCCACCGCCAATACTGTCGATATATGCTTTGCTTTTCTTTCTGCCATCGGCCACTCTGCTTACAAAACCGCTGTAAATCCGGTTCAATTCATTCTGAATAATAAATCGCTCACCTGCTGTCATAGGGCGGTTAGTAGCCATAATATCGGCATATTTACCTGTTTTAACCCCATCAAAGGTAATTCCTAACTTGTTGGTCATTAAGTTTTGAAAGTTAGGGATAATGCCAAACACACCAATAGAGCCAGTAATTGTATTTGGCTGAACAAAAATACTATCTGCTGCACAGCCGATGTAATAACCACCAGATGCGGCCACATCTCCAAAAGAGGCAATAACAGGTTTTTCTTTTTTGGTGAGTACAATCTCTCTCCAAATCACATCCGAAGCCAAAGCGCTACCTCCGGGAGAATTTACACGCAAAACAACAGCTTTAATATCATCATCTAAACGTGCTTTTCTGATGGCTCTCGAAATACGTTCCGAACCTATCTGGTTATCAGAACCTTCGCCGCCATTAATTTCACCATTTGCATAAATTACTGCTACTTTATCTTTTCCTTCACCGGTATCGGTGTTGTTTTTTGCATAATCGTTAATGCTAACCGAACGGATGTTTTCACCCCTGGTTCGGCCTGATAATCCTTTTAATTCTTCTAAAATCTGATCTTTATACTTTAATGCATCAATCATCTTAAAGTTTACCGCATCCTGTGGCTGTTGTACTTTATAGTTATCAGCAATGCTGTATAAACTGTCTTTTTCAATGTTTCTGCTCTGTGCAATGTCGCTTAAAAAAGTGTTATACAAACCACCAACATAAGCGGTAACCTGTTTGCGGTTATAATCGCTCATTTTATCCAAAATAAATGGCTCAACAGCACTTTTATAGTTTCCTACGCGGATAACCTGCATTTCTACACCAACTTTTTCCAATGTTCCTTTAAAAAAAGTAAGTTCTGAGCTAAATCCTTTAAATTCTAATGCCCCCTCTGGATTTAAATATACTTTATCTGCTACTGATGCCAGATAATAAGCACCTTGTGTATATACTTCGCTATATGCGATAATTTTTTTATGTGATTTTTTAAAATCAATCAATGCATTCCTCACCTCGCGTAAGGTGGCATAACCAGCATTCGGACTGCTTACATTTAGGTAAATACATTTGATATTATCATCTGTTTTTGCTTTCTGTACCGCTTTTAAAAAGTCGTTTAAACCAATGCCGTCTTTTTCTTCACTACCAACTATTGGCAGGTTTCCGAAAGGGTTTTTTGGTGTACGTTCTGTAATGGGCTGGTCTAAATTTAAAAACAGTACCGAATTGTTCGATACTACAACTGTTTTATCGCTATCGATAGATGATATGGCACCTACAAAAATTACGAAGCAGATAATAAATATAATCACCATCGATAAGAAAAAGCCCAACATTGAGGCAAATAAATACTTAAAGAATTCTCTCATTTAAATGTTTTAATTTTGTGCTGTAAAGATATAAAAATACATGATGCTTAATAAAGCTTTAGAGTACCACACTGCTTATTTGTTACTTGGTGGAAATTTAGGGGATAGGGAAGGAAATTTAAAAAAAGCCATCGAACTTTTAAATGATAAAATTGGCAAGGTAACATCTGTTTCATCCCTTTATGAAACGGCTGCCTGGGGTAAAACCGATCAACCAGCTTTTTTAAACCAGGCGGTAGCGTTGGAAACTCATTTAAGTGCATTAGCAGTTTTGGATTTAGCGTTGGATATTGAACAGGAATTGGGCAGGGTTAGAAAAGATAAATGGGGCGAACGTTTGATTGACATTGACCTTATCTTATTTGGAAATCAAGTCATCAATATTCCCGATAAACTTCAGGTGCCACATCCTCACATGCAAATAAGGAAATTTGTAATGGAACCCTTGGCAGAGATTGCACCAGATGTTGTACACCCTGTACTGGGCGAAACAATGCTATCAATATGCCGCAACATCGAAGATCAACTGGAGGTTAAAAAGCTTTGATTTTATAAATTAATAATGATGATCTTCTGTTGATGTAAGTATAAGCGGAGTAAAAGGATTTTATTAATGAAAATCAAAAGAGATTACCTGCTCTGCTTGACCTTTTTCTTAATTATACCTTATTATTCTCACTAGCTCCCTTAAAATGCAGAAAAGATAAAACAATATATAAAACCAGCACAAACGGAATTGCAGCAAATTTTAATGCGGCAATTAATACGGCTGATAGGATAAGAAAGATAAACTTAATTTTATTTTTTGCCCAGCTGAGATTGCTGAATTTTAATGAAAATATTTTGATTTCGCTTACCAGTAAAAAACTCGTTATAGCAGTAATGGCGATAAGTAAAATACTGGAAGAAACAATTTGAGGATAATCTTTGGCAATAAAAGGCAATGAACAGATAAATAAGGTATTCATTGGCGTATTTAAACCAATAAAATCTTCTGTCTGCCTTTCATCATTGTTGAATTTAGCCAAACGCAAGGCTGAAAAAATAGTAATCAGAAAACCTAAATAAGGGAGGTAATCAGATGAATAATCGCTTGCTTTTAAAAGGTGGAACATAATTACACCAGGTAAAAAACCAAAGCTTACCATATCTGCCAAAGAGTCGAGATCTTTACCGATTGCCGATTTAACATTTAATAAACGGGCAACCATTCCATCAAAAAAATCGAAAATTCCTGAAAAAATAACGAAATAAGCTGCGGTTTCTAAATTTCCTTTAAATGCAAAAACGATTCCGATACAGCCTGATAAAAGGTTTGCACAGGTAATCGCATTAGGGAGATGTTTTTTTAGCATGGGGTTGGGCGCTAGGCGCGTGGGGTTTGAAACGCTTTACTCCAAACCCCAAACGCTAAACTTATTTAGCTATTCATCGAAATTAAGAACTCTTCGTTGCTTTTTGTTCCTTTAATTTGAGATTGAACAAATTCCATCGCTTCCTGACTGTTCATATCAGCAAGGTGGTTACGTAGAATCCATACACGTTGTAAAATATCTCTGTCAAGTAATAAATCATCACGGCGGGTACTCGATGCAGTAATATCGATAGCAGGGAAAATACGTTTGTTAGATAATTTACGGTCTAACTGTAACTCCATGTTACCGGTTCCTTTAAATTCTTCGAAAATTACTTCGTCCATTTTAGAACCTGTATCGGTTAATGCAGTAGCTAAAATGGTTAATGATCCACCATTTTCGATGTTACGTGCCGCACCAAAGAAACGTTTAGGTTTATGCAATGCATTTGCATCAACACCACCTGATAATATTTTACCTGATGCTGGTGCAGTTGTATTGTAAGCCCTTGCCAAACGGGTAATCGAATCTAAAAGGATTACCACATCATGGCCGCTTTCTACCAAACGTTTAGATTTTTCTAAAACAATATTGGCAATTTTAACATGGCGCTCGGCCGGTTCATCAAAAGTTGAGGCAATAACCTCAGCCCTAACACTGCGTGCCATATCGGTAACCTCTTCAGGGCGTTCATCAATCAATAAAATAATTAAATAAACTTCCGGGTGGTTTTTGGCAATTGCATTGGCAACTTCTTTCAATAAATTGGTTTTACCTGTTTTTGGTTGCGCTACAATTAAACCACGCTGTCCTTTACCAATTGGTGTAAATAAATCCATAATACGGGTAGAGTAGTTACTGTTATCCGTAAATAAATTTAATTTTTCGGTAGGGAAAAGCGGTGTTAAATAATCGAAAGGAACACGGTCGCGAACCTCGGCAGGGATTCTGCCATTGATGGTTTCAACACGAACCAATGGGAAATATTTTTCGCCTTCTTTTGGCGGACGGATGCTACCTTTTACAGTATCTCCGGTTTTTAAGCCAAAAAGTTTTATTTGCGACTGTGATACATAAATATCATCAGGAGAGGTTAAATAGTTATAATCTGCAGAGCGTAAGAAACCATAACCATCAGGCATAATTTCTAAAACACCCTCGTTTGTAATTACATTATCGAAATCAAGGTTTGAATAACTGTTTTCATTTTTGTGGTGATTGCCTCCGCCTGGTTGCTTTTGCGGGCGGTTTTCATCACGTTGTTGTTTTTCCTGTTTCTCTTTTGGCTCTTGTTTTTGTTTTGGCGCTACAGGCAGTACTTCTGCACTTTCTTCAATTAAAGCTGAGATGGGTTTTACACTTTCCTCAGATTCGACAATTCTGTCTGGCTGCTGATGGTGTTGCGGCTCATCAAACAAAGTTACGGCATCTCTTCTTCTTTCAATTGGAGCTGCAGGTTCATCTTTACTTAACCGTGCTCTCTTTTTAACTGGCTTATCTGCAACAACAGGTTTATCTGCTGCAACAGGCTTATCAGCCACGGTTGCGTTTTCTGCTACTGCTACAGAAGCGGCAGCGGCTGCAGCAACTTTAGAAGTTTTTGTAGCTTTTGTTTTAGGTGCAGGAGTTGCTGCAACAGGTTCAATTTCGCTATAAGGGTCTGCACCGGCTTTAGCGGCATTTATAATTTCTTGTTGGTGTAAAAGAACCTCAACAAGGTCGATTTTTCTTAGGGAGTCGGCACCTTCAATGCCATAGCTTTTTGCTAGCTCACGTAATTCTGTTGTGAGCTTATCATTTAATTCTGTTTTACTAAACATTCTAAATATATATGTTTCAAGAAATTTTTCATTTGTTTATAACGGATGTTTTCTGTTATAAATCTACACAGGCTTAAATATATTTGTGTTAGCGTATGCCCGGCAGTTTCATTGTGTATAAGTTCTTAAGGCTATAAAACATTAAATGAGTTCATTAGAGAAAATGCTCACATTGTTTCATAATTGTTTATAAGCTGAATAAAAAGCAAATTTTGCTTTTAAAAAATGGTAACAAAAAACAAGTCTTGATAAATTTTTCTGGGATATTCAGATAAACGGTTGAGAAATTATGTTGCAATTGTATGTATTTGAAACGTAATCTGCAAGCAAAAGTTTAAAATGTTTATAAAAATATTTCATGTGAGGATTATTTTGTCGCTCAGAAAACTTAAAAATCTTCATATTTGCAGCAAATAAGCCCATATATGACCAAGCAACAACTTTTCGAGCAGATACAAAAAAAACGTTCTTTTTTATGTGTCGGATTAGATTCTTCGTTAGATAAGATTCCAAAACACCTGTTGAAGTACGAAAATCCAATTTTGGAATTCAATAAACAAATCATCGATGCAACAAAAGATCTGTGCGTAGCTTACAAACCAAATACTGCCTTTTATGAGTGTTATGGAAAAAAGGGTTGGGAAACATTAATAGAAACCTGGAAATATATTCCGGAAGATATTTTTTCTATTGCAGATGCAAAACGTGGCGATATTGGCAACACTTCGGCCATGTACGCCGAAACATTTTTTAATGCTGCATCTTCCGAAATGAGTTTCGATTCGGTAACTGTAGCACCTTATATGGGAAGCGATTCGGTTACTCCGTTTCTAACTTTCAAAAATAAATGGGTAATTCTATTGGCTTTAACATCAAATGCAGGCCATGCCGATTTTCAATTGCAGGAGATTAGTGAGGATAAACTTTTCGAAAAAGTAATTAAAACCTCCCAAACCTGGGCCACAGATGAACAGATGATGTATGTTGTAGGGGCAACGCGTGGTGCCGCATTTGGCGATGTACGAAAACTTGCACCAGATCATTTTCTTTTGGTACCAGGTGTTGGCGCACAAGGTGGCGATTTAAATGAAGTATGTAAATATGGATTAAATTCGCAATGTGGCTTACTGATCAACTCTTCTCGAGGAATTATTTATGCCGGTAATGGAGAAGATTTTGCCGAAAAAGCAAGGGAAGAAGCATTGAAACTGCAAAAAGAAATGGAGCAAATTCTCATTACTGCTGAACTAGTTAACCACAGATAAAAAGGATAAACACATATTTGGGTTTTCATCACTTGTGCTGAAATATTTCTAATAAATGGGTTTTATGGATAATTTAAATGAAATCACCGAAAAAATAATTGGAGCTGCATATAACGTTTCAAATACTTTGGGTAGTGGTTTTTTAGAAAAGGTGTATGAAAATGCACTGTTTGTTGAAATTAAAAAAGCTGGATTAATCGTCACAAAATAACATGCATTGCAAGTTTTTTTATGATGATCAGGTTGTTGGAGATTATTTTGTAGACCTGTTTGTTAAAAATGAAGTTGTGATTGAATTAAAAACAGCTAAAGTAATAACCGATATTCACCAGGCACAATTAATAAATTATTTGATCGCTTGTAACAGACAATGTGTTTTAATCATAAATTTTGGTATGCCCAGAGTCGAAATAAAAAGAATGCTCAGCGGTTACAACCTCTAGACTATCTGTGTTTATCTGTGTCCATCTCTGGTTAAACATATATCAATCATGAAATCGAAAATAGATCTTAAACTTATTCTCGCCTTATTTGGCGTAGCGCTGATATGGGGTACAACGTACTTAGGAATTAGCGTAGCTGTAAAAAGTATTCCTGCCTGGTATGTTACCGCTATCCGTCAGGCAATAGCATCTTTAATTATTTTTGTGCTTTTAATTAAACAGAAAGAATTAAAATGGATCGGATGGACAAGCTTTAAAAGGCAGATACTTTTATCGATATTAATGGTAGTAATTGCAAACGGAATGACTACTGTAGCAGAAAAAATCATTCCAAGCGGATTAGCTTCTCTGATTAATGCAACCTCTCCACTGCTTGTATTTATGGGTTGTGTGTTTTTGGGGATTCAAAAAGCAAGTTTAAAGGGCTTTATTGGCGTATTTATAGGTTTTTTAGGTATCGTTTTTATTTTTAGAGATGGTTTGAATGATTTACTTGAGCCCGGTTACCGGAACGGGATTTTATCTTTGGTTGTTGCTGTTTCAGGCTGGACAATCGGCACCATCTATTCAAAAAAACATAGCGGTAAACCACAATATATTTTCTTAAATCTATTTTATCAATTTGTATTTTCAGCCATCATTCAATTGGGTTTAGCCAAGATTTTTTCTGGCGAAGCCGATGTAAGTTCGTGGAAGATAGAAAGCATATTTGCAACGGTTTACCTGGCAGTTTTTGGTTCCGTTTTGGGCTATTTTTGCTACCATTACGCGCTTAAAAAAGTTTCTGCATCCGAAGTTTCTATCCTTACTTATTTCAATACCATCATTGCAATCTTTTTAGGCTGGCTCATTTTAAATGAAAAAGTAGGGTTGGATTTAGTGGTGGCCACTGCTTTGATTATTGCCGGGGTATTTATAACCAATTATAAAAAGAAAATAAAAGTTATAGAAGCATAAACATGAATTGTATTATAATAGATACTTAATAATACTTTACTACGACAAATAAATTTATTTAATACTACATTAAAGAATATTTCATTACTTTTAGGGATGAATTTTCCTGAAGATTTTCTTCATTATGTATGGCAGTTCAGTTCGTTTGATAACAATGGGCTGCAAACTACCAATGGAGAAAGCCTTAAAATTATTAATCCGGGTTTACTTAATAAAAACGCAGGTCCAGATTTTTTTTACGCAAAAGTTGAGATTGGTACAACCACATGGGCAGGGAATGTAGAAATTCATCTCAAATCATCAGATTGGCTAAAACACAATCATCAAATTAATCCTGCATACGAAAATGTAATTCTGCATGTTGTTTTTGAGCATGATATAGATATTAAGAGAATAGATAATTCTACAGTACCGGTTTTAGAATTAAAGAACAGGGTTTCTCAGGCACTCATTCAAAAATACGAAAACCTGTTTCTTACATTAACTGATTTTCCATGTATTGCTCAAATTGGAACGGTAGATAATTTAATAGTCAATTCCTTTTTATCCCGCACTTTAATAGAGCGTTTTGAAGAAAAAACGCGTGCTGTTACCGAAACGCTAAATGAACTTAAAGGCAATTGGGATGAAACTTTTTACCGTTTTATGGCGCGTAATTTTGGTTTCAAAGTAAATGCACTTCCATTCGAACTGTTGGCGAAAGCTGTTCCACAACAAATTTATGCCAAGCATAAAAATAATCCATACCAAATAGAGGCATTGGTATTTGGTGCTGCTGGCTTTTTAAGTGATGATTTTGAGGAAGAGTATCCGAATAAATTAAAGGCTGAATTTCAATTTCTCCGAAAGAAATATAACATCAAGCCTGTAGAAGTTTCGCTTTGGAAATTTATGAGAATGCGCCCGCAAAATTTCCCAACCATCCGGCTGGCACAGTTTGCAGCATTAATTGTAAAAACCAATCATCTTTTTTCAAAGGTTATGGAGATTAAAGATGTAGCACAATTGCGCATGCTGTTCGAAAATTTACCTGTAAATGAATACTGGAAAACGCATTATCATTTTAAAAAAGAAACTGCTGCTGTTGGTATCCAAATTGGAAAAACATCTGTAGATAATATCCTGTTAAACACTGTTGCCCTGTTTTTATTTGCTTACGGAAAACATATAGCCACACAGTTTTATATCAATAGTTCGATAAAATTGTTAGAAAGTCTGCCCGCCGAGCAAAATGCCATTACTGATAAATTTATGAGTGCAGGCGTTAAAATGGAACACGCTTTTGCTTCACAAGGAATTTTGCAGTTAAAAAAGCAATATTGTGATCAGAAAAAATGCTTATCTTGTGGTATTGGAATTAAAATTTTAAAGCAAGCCTAACCAATAACAATTGCGCACAAAACTTTCTACCTTATAATCTGTTTTTAAATTATGGAATTCCCACACGAACTAAAAGAACTTTATCCAAATCAGATTATAGAAGTAAGAGGAAATGCAGATGCATTAACTGTTATTTTGAACAAAGATGTCGACATTCATAAATTTAAAGCAGATTTGATCGATAAATTTTCAGATTTAGAAGAGCAACAAACGCTTTTTATAAAACATGAAGATAAACAGGATTTTGAAAAACTCGTGTTGGCATAAACTTCAGACTAAAAATTAATCGCACCGTTAACCGATTAATTTTGTTAGATTAGGGTTTGCAATAATTGATTTAATATTGCCGTTATTATAATTTTTAAAATAAGCTTAATATGTTCCAGAGAATTATAACTTATTTTGAGCAACAGAGTTTTGGGGTTTCTACCTATTTAGCCAATAAGTTAAATATGAGCACTGCCAAAGTCCGTTTGTTTTTTATCTACTCCTCTTTTTTAGCGGTAGGTTTCCCGATATTATTTTATTTTTTAGCAGCAGTAGTACTTGATATCAGGACATACATGAAAAGAATGCGACTTAGAATTTGGGAATGATTTTAGTTGAAAGTTCTAATTTTGATTTGCAGTAAAATCAATTGTAAACTATAAACTGTTAACTTGAAACTAATCATCATCTCTCAAAATTTCGGCTATTTCATTAAAACCCTTTTCTGCGGCTAAATCTGCTGGCAATTTTCCACCTTCCATTCGTAAAGAAACTTCAGCGCCGTGTTCAAGCAATAAAATAATCAGCTCTATATTTCCCAATTGTGCTGCCGTGTGCAAAGGAGCCAATCCCGCTTTCTGACAAACATTAGGATACGCACCAGCATCTAAAAGCATTTTGGTGATGTTGAAATTATTTGCAGCAACTGCCGAGTGGATTGGAAAAACATTAAAACCATTTTTAGATGCCAGGTTAACATCTGCGCCTTTTAATACCAAAAAGCGGGTTAAATCCTCATGCCCAAAATAACAAGCTAAGCCTAGTGGAGTAAAACCATCTTCCGAAAATTGGTTAATGACATCAGGGTTTTGAAAAATTAATTGTGACGCGGCATCAAATTTGCCAACTGCGCATGCCTCAAATAAGGTAATATTATCAACAAATTCTGCAATTAAATCGGCTATATCCTGTTTTTTGTAATAACAGGCCAATAATAACGGAGAAATGTGATGAGAGGTGTCAACATTTGCCAGTTTTGGATTTTCAATCAGGATTTCTTTAACCGATTGTAGATTTCCTGTTTCTATTTGCTCCTCAAGTTGCGCTATGCTCATAGTATTATTTCATAAATCGCTTTAAATTAACAAAAAATAAGAAAATGTTAAATTAATGCTTAAATATATATAGTGTAAAGCAATCTATCAAAATATAGTACCTTAAAAAGCTGTATACTGAAAAGCTTTTAACTGAAAGCTGCTAACTGAAAACTGTTAATTGATTTGGGCGTTACCCAAGCTACGCAAGGGCCGGGCTTTTCAGGGCTGCGCTGCGCTCCGGTACCGATGAAAAATCGGTACTGAACCCTTACAATCCCTAACGCAAAACCCACGGTTTTAGGCATGGTTTTAATACCTGCCGCTATGATTCGTGCCCCAAAAATCATTTGTTATACTTAGTTAGAAACCTAAGAATTACCATTTTAAGTAAAATAAACCTGATAAAGCGGAAAGCCCGGATCCCGATTTTTCCATCGGGAGAGGACTTGGAGCGGTAGCAGGACTGTTATAACCCAAAAGCACCGAACCCTGCTTTTCTAAAATAAGCCAACTATTAACCCAAGTATGTTTAATTATATCCTACAATAAAAATCCCGTTTAACCTCTCCAGGTAAAACGGGATAAAACCTAAAACAAAATCCGTCTCATTTGACAAAACGTAACAACTTGTGCGTTGTTAAAATAAAAGACGCTAATTTCTGTTTAAGGTTTAATGCCCGATGAATATTTTTATTTAATTTAAGGCGGATTATAGAATTACACTAAATTAAAGATAGTTAATGTTTCTATCGTGGTTAATTAGATGTAATTATAATAAATGAGGTAGTAAAACTGCTTATTACAGTATCAGTTGCGATAAGTGATTATTTTTTTTGTAAGGCTTTCGTTAATGCTGCGCAGTTTTATCTAAGTTTGTTCAATATTAAATTATTTAGGATAGAAAATGTCGGTAAGGGGTAACCAGTTTAAAACCAATACATTCAGAGATAAAGGTGCAGAAAGTGCACCCGGCAGATCATCATCAGGCCGCCAGGCAAAAGAAAAACGAGAATTTTTGCCAAGCTTCGATCTGGCTGATGGGCGTGCAATTAAAATTGTAGGTCTGTTTTTTGTGATATTGTCGCTATATTTTTTAATTGCTTTTACTTCATATTTATTTACCTGGCAAGATGATCAGAGTTATGTAATTGATGCCAATGGTGGGTGGAGCAATCTTTTTAAAACAACCGATGAGCTTAAAGAAGCCGGGGTAACCACTCCAGTTGTACAAAACTGGTTGGGTAAATTTGGTGCTTTATTATCGCACCAGTTTATTTACGAATGGTTCGGTATTGCCTCATTTTTATTTGTACTGGCTTTTTTTATTATCGGCTACCGTTTGTTATTTAAGGTTAAAATCCTTTCCATTTCTAAAACATTGGGCTATAGCTTTTTCTTTTTATTGTTTATTTCTTTAACGTTAGGTTTTGCACACAGTTTCTGGTCAGAATCACCACATTATTTAGAGGGCGAATTTGGTTACTGGAGCAATAAATTATTGGGCGCCCAAGTTGGGGCAGCTGGAGTTGCCGGCTTAATTGCTTTTGCTGGTTTAACCATTTTAATAATTGCATACAATATCGATTTTAAATTTCCTGAGCGTAAAGAGAAAGAAGTTTACCTGGATAATGAGACACCAGATTATGTTAACGATATCAGGGAACAATCGGTAAAAAGCAAAACTTTTGAAGACCCAACTGAGCCAATTGAATTCCCCGTGCGCGATAAAGCACCTGTAAGTAATGAGCGTAAACAACAGAACGTAGTTTTACAGCCTAGCCGTTACGAAGAAAAAGAAGAGGAAGAAGCAATAGCTCCACCGGTTGTATTGTCTCCATTGGCTACAAATTTACCTCTGGCCACTGCTGCGGCTGCTTCGTTGCCATTAACGGTTGAGCCACCAATAGAAGTAGAAAAAGAACCTGCTTTTACCATTGAGAAAACAGAAGAAGAAAAAAAATCAGAAGATCTGGTTGAGCAGTTTGGTAATTATGACGAGAAATTAGATTTATCAGGTTATAAATACCCTACAATCGATTTGCTGGAAAACTATGGTACCAATAAAATTTCGGTTAATGCCGAAGAATTAGAAGCCAATAAGAATAAAATTGTAGAAACCCTTAACCATTACAATATCGAAATTGATAAGATTAAGGCAACAATTGGCCCAACGGTTACCCTTTACGAAATTATTCCTGCGCCAGGGGTTAGGATTTCGAAGATTAAAAACCTTGAAGATGATATTGCACTTTCCCTGGCCGCATTAGGGATCCGTATTATTGCTCCAATGCCCGGTAAAGGTACAATTGGTATCGAGGTGCCCAACCAGCACCCTGAAATGGTGCCGATGCGCAGTATTTTAAATACCGAAAAGTGGAGCCAAACCACTATGGATTTACCAATTGCCTTAGGTAAAACCATTAGTAACGAGGTTTTTATAGCAGATTTGGCTAAAATGCCCCATTTATTGGTGGCCGGAGCAACCGGTCAGGGTAAATCAGTAGGTATTAATGCCATTCTGGTATCCCTGTTATTTAAAAAACACCCTGCGCAGTTAAAATTTGTATTGGTCGATCCGAAAAAGGTAGAGTTAACTTTATTTAACCGGATAGAAAGGCACTTTTTGGCCAAACTCCCTGGAGAGGCCGATGCGATTATCACCGACACCAAAAAAGTAGTAAATACTTTAAATTCACTCTGTATTGAAATGGATCAGCGTTACGATTTATTGAAAGATGCACAGGTAAGAAATTTAAAAGAGTACAACGATAAGTTTATCAAGCGCAAGCTTAACCCTAATAACGGGCACAGGTTTTTACCTTTCATTGTGTTAGTGGTTGATGAGTTTGCCGATTTAATGATGACGGCCGGTAAAGAAGTTGAAGCCCCAATTGCACGTTTGGCTCAGTTGGCAAGGGCAATCGGTATTCACCTGGTTTTGGCTACACAGCGGCCATCGGTAAATATTATTACGGGTACAATTAAAGCCAATTTCCCGGCAAGGTTAGCGTTTAGGGTTTTGTCGAAAATCGATTCGCGTACCATTTTAGATAGTGGTGGTGCAGATCAGTTAATCGGTCGTGGTGATATGCTTTTATCTACGGGGAGCGACTTAATCAGGCTACAGTGTGCTTTCGTTGATACACCTGAGGTTGATCGTATTTCTGAATATATCGGTAACCAGCGCGGTTATGCAGATGCTTATCAGCTGCCAGAATATGTTGATGAAGCAGGCGAGGGAAGCAAAGCTGATTTCGACCCAAATGAGCGCGATAAGTTTTTTGAAGATGCTGCAAGATTGATTGTGATGCATCAGCAAGGATCTACGTCGTTAATACAGCGTAAACTTAAGTTAGGATACAACAGGGCAGGTAGGATTATCGATCAATTGGAGGCTGCCGGTATTGTTGGTCCGTTTGAAGGAAGTAAGGCCCGCGAGGTTTTATATCCTGATGAATACGCTTTGGAACAGTTCTTGAATAGCATGAACGACAAAGACTAGATTAAACCAATACCAAAAAATCTACTCTAACGTTTCAAAGAAAAAACTTAAAAAAGAAAAGATGAAGAAATTAATTTCAGCATTGATGGTTGTAGTTGCTTTTACAACATCAACCTATGCTCAAACTGATGCGAAAGCTAAAGCAATTTTAGCTGAGGTAAGTAAAAAATACAAATCGTATAATGTTGTGAAAACTGATTTTACCTTTACCCTGGATAATCCAAAAGCTAAAGTAAAAGAAACACAACAAGGTACTTTATATGTTAAAGCCAACTCTAACAAATACAAAGTTGCCATGACTAACCAGGAGTTGTTTAGCGATGGTAAAAGCCAGTGGACTTACCTAAAAAAAGATAAAGAAGTGCAGGTAAGCAATGTAGATAACAGCGGCGATGCCATTAACCCTGCAAAGATTTTTACGGTTTATGAAAAAGGATTTAAATATGTTTATACCGGCGAAGAAAAAGCTGGTGCTAAAACTTATCAAATGATTGATTTAACTCCTGTGGATGCAAAAAAATCGATTTTTAAAGTGCGTTTAAGTATTGATAAAGCTGCTAAGCAAATTGCAAATGTTGTTTTATTTGATAAGAACGGGAATAAGTATACTTACAACGTGAAAACTTTTTCACCTAATGTAAATGTGCCAGAAACTACTTTTGCTTTCGATGCAAAGAAATATCCTGGTGTTGAAGTGGTAGATTTAAGATAATCATAATTTCTGCGCCAAGCGGATGAAACATAAAAGGTTCAGTTGGAAACAACTGAACCTTTTTTAGTTTTATTGAAATCAGATTTTTAGGCATATCGCAGGCCATATATTGCTTTTTTGGAAAGCATTTACAGTAATTCTTAGGTTACACTAGTCCCGCCATTCTCTATAGGCCCGATGAAGAATCGTGCGCTGCCGCTGCTGTCGGGTTTAAGTGGCACGGTCCTTTTAAGAAACAATGGTTTTCTAGCAACATTCAAAAAATCGAATAAATTCTTTAGAATAATAAGGTAAGCACATTTCAATAAAACTGGTAGGGAGCGAACGCGTTTCCTGAACACTGATAGAAGTTAGTGTTTGGCTAAAACACAGGAACTCGATGACAGGTTTTACAATGAATTGTCTCCACCGTAGTGTTCCAAAGGAGCTCCTTTGGAGGAGAGATCTTTTCGTCTAGTTCAAAGATCTCTCCACTACGCTTTGCTCCGGTCGAGATGACGCTGATTTTTCGAAATGAACATAGTGGTTGATAAATTTTTCATCATGTGTTTATGAATGCTGCGCAGATTTATCTAAGTTTGTTTCCAATGTCGTTATCACTAACAAACCATACTTTAGAGAAATTAGAAGCCCTGCTTTTCGCAATGGGTTATAAGGTGCGCTACGAGAAAGGGAACTTTAAAACAGGTTCTTGTTTGCTCGAGCACAATAAGGTAATAGTAGTGAATAAATTTTCTAACCTGGAAGGAAAAATTGCCGCATTGGTTACACTTGTAAAACAAACCAATACAGATGAAAACGGGTTAGACGAAAAACAGCGTCAGTTTTATCAATCCTTACAACAAACCGAATTATTTTAATGAAGATACAGCACAGCCATTATAGAAAGGAAATTTTGAGCAGATGAAAGTTACTTTTTTAGGTACCGGTACATCACAAGGCGTTCCTGTAATTGCTTGTAGCTGTGAGGTATGTCTATCTTCTGATAAGAAAGATAACCGTTTAAGAACTTCTATTTTAATTGAAACAGCCGATAAAACCATCGTGGTAGATAGCGGACCAGATTTTCGTTACCAGCTTTTGCGTGAGCAGGTAAAAGATCTTGATGCCGTGCTGTTTACTCATGAGCATAAAGATCACATTGCCGGTTTGGATGATATTAGGCCGTTTAATTATTTATTGCATAAGGTAATAGATGTTTATGCCACCGAAAGGGTACAAACGGCTTTAAAAAGAGAGTTTTATTACATTTTTGCCGAAACCAAATACCATGGTTTACCGCAAATTAACCTGCATACGGTAAACAATGGAGAAGATTTTAAAATTGGCCAAAGTACCATTATTCCTTTCGAGGTAATGCACCATTTACTACCGATTACCGGCTATAGGATTGGCGATTTTACTTATATCACTGATGCCAAAACCATATCAGCGCAAAGTTTCGAAAAAATACAAGGCTCAAAGGTATTGGTGCTTAATGCCTTGCAAAATGAGCCGCATATTTCTCATTTCACCTTAAACGAAGCTATTGCTTTTGCAAACAGGGTAGGGGCCGAAACTACTTACCTTACACACATTAGCCATAATTTGGGTAAACATGCCGATGTAGATAAAGATTTACCAGGAAATATAAAACTGGCTTACGATGGTTTAAAAATAGAAGTTTAAAGGCTTTTTAAAATCCAAAATTAAATTATATTTGCAGCACAAATTAGGTGGCTATTTTAATAGCAATTTATATATTGTGCAATACAAACCCAGGTGGCGAAATTGGTAGACGCACCAGCTTGAGGGGCTGGCGCCTGTATGGGTGTGGGAGTTCGAATCTCCTCTTGGGTACCGCCTAAAATAGCTAACAATCAGATTGTTAGCTATTTATCTTTTATGAATTGTTGCATTTTAGTATTATCTCGCTTATTTTTCAGCTTTCTAATTTTTTAATATTTTGATCTTCAAGCGCTTATAAATCTATGTTTTTTAGGTTTTTTAAGTTAGTTTTTTCTATGGTTTTGATAGACAACTAGTTAAGATTTCTGTTGTTCTTATTCAAAATTAGATGAATGCTAATAACCTTAGGCTTCAACTTTAGAACACTTTTGTTCATTTTTGGAGTTGAATTTTAAAATTTCATACATAATCTTGCGTATCGAGCCTATAAAGTTACAGTCTTCGATGGCGTTAATTTCAATTGCTTTCAATGTCGGTTTTCTTAACGCTCTTCTTATTTGTGTAACATTCGTTTTCCTATTGCAGCCATTACTTAACATCTCATTTGTTGATTTTATCACCAGTAGCTTTTTTATACCTGCTTTTTTAAGATTATTTTGTAGGAGCTCATTAAAATAACAAGAAGTAAATACTCCTTGGTTCCATGTTAAGTAATCTTTAAATATCATCTTAACCAAAAAATGCTTTTGTAGGGTATCGGATCTTCTATACAATTTGTAGAAATTGAATCTGCCAGACTTAAATACCTTCAATACATTTTCAATATATACTTTGTCGAGCAATAGGTTATTAGACATACTTTCGATGAGATTTTTTTCAGTTTTAAACTCTTCTCTGCATCTATGATATACGGAAACTGAAATTTGGTCAGCTATGAATTTTTGGTCTAACTTTATAGTCTTTTCTTTTAGATGTCGAAGCTGCCTTGTTTTTTCTTTGTGTTTCTTGTTTTCGTCATTTAATAGTTCATCTGATAAGCTTAGGACTGAACTATTCAGCAAGTTAACTAGGTGTTTTTGCAGTGTAATTTTCTTTAATAATTCTTCAAATTTCCTATGCATGGTTTCTCCAGGAATATTTATGCTGGGATGATCAACACATTTATAATACAAGTAATATTTCCGATTTCCTTTTGTCCATCCAGCAGTAAGGTTGCGACCACAAGGACATTTGATAACGCCTCTTAATGGAAATTCTTCATTGGCCCTAGTTTGTCTTTTTGGCCTTTTATCCAATGCTTTTTGTATACGCCAAAAATCTGTTTCTGATATTATAGGTTCGTGGAGAGCCTTTACGTACTTTTCTGTGGTGTTTTTAAAAGCTTTACTTTTTAGTAACCCTGCATATGCGGGGTTTTTCAGGATATCATTGATAGCGTTACTTCCTCTATTTTTAAATCCGAGTTCCAATACTTCTTTATGTATTGTCTTTTGCGGAACACCTGTTTCAAAATCAGCAAAGATTTTCCTTATGATGAAGCTTTGCGAGCTATTGATTTCTATTGTTTGATCGTCAAATGGCATTTTGATGTTTGTGTAACCAAATGGCGCCTTACCTAAAAATCGACCTTTTTCTTTCGCATTTAAGATACCTAGTCTAGTTCTGTTTTTTATGGTAAGAAGTTCTCTATGTGCTATCAAATATACAAAAGCACGTTTCATAAAGACATCCGAGTCGGATGTGTCTAGGTTAATTGGCTCATTGGTCGAGATGACCTTGACATCATACTTTCGTTCTAGTTCAGCAATTTTGATTAATGCTTCAGGTAAGTTTCTGCTGAAGCGGTCGTGGTCGAGTACCACAAGATATTGGCATTTCTTCTTATATTTTTTAATGAAGTCCTCCAGAGCCAAATAATTATTTCTTTTAAACGTATAGCTGCTTTCTCCATTATCTCTAAAGACTTCTAGGATCTTCAGTTTATTTCGTTTACAATAATCACGGACAATGGTTTCCTGATATTCCAATGATTTAGATTGATCTTTAGTGCTCAATCTTAAATAACATACTGCATTCATATATAAATTTTTTTGATGAATGCGTAATTGAAGAAAAAGATTGAATTCAAATAGGTTTACGGTTTCCCGTAATCAATCACGCTACTATTTTTATTATATTTGATTTACAGCAATTGGTTGAGTTTGGCCGATAATAAAACAATTATGGAAAAATTTGAAAAAGTAAAAGAATTGGTGTCAGCGATCGAAGCCGATGCTACTAAATTTTATGACGGTGGTAATGCTACTGCGGGTACACGTGTTCGTAAGCCATGCAGGATCTTAAAGTTTTAGCTCAGGAAATCAGAGCAGAAGTGACAGAAAAGAAAAATAGCGATAAGTAAAAAATCACTGTTTTGGGAAATAAAAATCTCGGCTCAAAAGGCCGGGATTTTTTTCTGTGCGCTATGCATGCCATATATCTATCTTAAATAAACAAAAGATTTATAATTAGTTTCTTGAGATCTATATTTCCGCGACAAGGTGAGATATTTTTAGCGATTCCCCAGTATGCTTTGTTGAAAAACTTGTCAGGTTAATTATTGCTAAAAAAATATTTGAATCTTAAATCGAAGCTTAGTTTTCATGATGAGGATGAGACAATTGTTTTTGACTTGGGCTTACAACACGCTAACGCAAATATCTCTGGCAGATGCGATTTGAGGGCTCACCCAACAATAACACTGACTGAATGTGATGGAAAATGGAAACAAATATACATATCTTGTTTCCTGATTAAAATGAGTATCATTAATCTAGTGATAGATTCTTAGATTTTTATCGTTTATTTAACTCAGTCCGCCGGGGAAACTGTAGACACTTTAATGCTTTTCAAATTCATCATCTTTGAACTTTTCAGCTTCAATGAGGTGTTTTTCTGAACTGGAAAAAATACCTCAGTCATCGCTGTAAGTCCATCGTCTGCAAATAGTTCTACAGATGCTGCGTCAATAAAAATGACTATTTTTTGGTAATCTACATTTGAAATCCGCGGTGAAAAATGCTTTTTAGCGAAATTTTTCTCAAATTCACCATCACCTGCATTACTACGGTCGATAAAATAGCCTTTGTTCTGTTCAAAACCGATAATTAGCTTCTGGTTTTTTCCATCTCCAAGCTCAATGCTGCAGTCATCCGTACCATTAACCCACATCTCAATCTTAGTACCTTTTCCTTCTACTAAACCTGCTGAAAGATCTAACGAATTGATTCCATTCAATCCATTACGTTCAAATACCACTTTTTCCAGTTTCGACAATGCATCAACAGGAGTAGAAGCAAGGTAAGTCTCTTCACCAACTTTTTTAAGTGATAAATCGCGGGGGAGGGTAGTAGCACCACGCCAGGTTCCGGTAGGTACGACATTGGCATAGTTCCAATTGTTCATCCAACCGATCAGCACTTTTCTTGTGCCCGTATTAGAAAAAGTAACACCCGCGTAATTGTCTGTACCATAATCCATCCATTTTTGCTTTTCAGCATCTGGCTTAAACGTTTTCCCGTCAAAATCACCCGTAAAATACTGTGTGGCTGAACCACCATTCGGTCCGCCCGGGTTTATACTTACAAGCAGTACCCAATGTGTTTTACCATTAAGCTCGAGTGGAAATAAGTCCGGACATTCCCAAACACCACCGTGAGCACCCAGCTTTTCGCCAAACTCGCTTTCCTTGGTCCATTTCTTTAAATCAGGAGAGGAATAAAATGTGATCCGGTCTTTCGTAGCTAAGGTCATGATCCATTTACCGGTAGCGGCATGCCACATCACTTTCGGATCTCTGAAATCCCAGATACCCGGATTGGGAAGAACCGGATTTCCTTTATACTTCGTCCAGGTTTTACCTTCATCAAGACTAAAAGCGAGACTTTGATATTGATGAAGTCCTGTCTTCTGATCTTCAATTTTTTTGTTGTGATGGGTAAAGATTGCCACCATCGCATTTTTACCAAATCCCGCCGTATTATCCTTATCAATGACCGCGCTGCCAGAGAATATCGTGCCCAAGCTATCCGGATACAGTGCTATCGGCTGCTCTTTCCAATGGATCATATCCCTGCTTATTGCATGCGCCCAATGCATAGGTCCCCAAATTGTGGAATCGGGATTATACTGAAAAAACAAATGGTATTTTCCATTCAAAAAAACCATTCCATTCGGATCGTTCATCCAGTGTGCCTTTGGCGAGAAATGAAAAGCAGGTCTGTATTTTTCAGTTTGGTTTGACTGGGCATTGGCGCCGATAGCAAACAGCGTGTGAAGCAGAAAGATTGCCGGTTTTATAAATTTGTTTTTCATAATTTATTATTTTAATTTTTTAGCAATGCCCGGTAAAAAAATTGCCGGGCATTTTAAATGCTACCATCCATTATTCTGCTTGTATACGCCGCCGCTAAAGTTGATCTGGTTCAAAGGAATTGGGAAATATTCATCTCTTCCTAAAGTGAACCTAGCATCTGAAAGGTGGCTTACTCTTGATTTTTCAAGCGTAAAATACGCATTCATAGTTTGGGAGGCAATACCCCACCGCACAAGATCAAAAAAGTGATAACCTTCTGTGGCAAACTCCAGCCTCCTTTCAAACCTTAATGCCTGCTTTGCAAAATCGGCTGTCCAGTCGCAGTTTACCCCAGGCTGATACGTTTGCACATTATAGTTTGAGGTTGGACTACCTGCAGCAGTTTTCAAAAGGTTTCGGCTCAGGTTTGCGCGGTTTCTAACCTGGTTGATCAATGGAACCGCCTCTAATGGCCGTCCAAGCTCTATAAGCGCTTCCGCCTTCCAGAGCAGAACATCAGAATAACGGATAATTTCCCAATTTTTGGAACTTCCGATGAATGGCGGAACTTTCTGAAAAGAAGGGTCGTCAGGAAGCACAGCCTCTTTCATACTGGCAAATGCATCATATATGGCAGGCGCCCTTGACCATGAACGCTGGAAAAGAAAGGTTGATTTGTATTTAAAGGGCGCACCTGGCCTGGCTACGGTATGGTCAAGGCGTGGATCAAATGAACTGCTTTGAAAATCTAAGGAAGCCGCAGCATCATTATTGTTGTAAGTAGAGAAAAGCGGCAAGCCGTTGTTTCCTGTTTTAAAGGCATTAATCAGATCGTGGCTGGGTACATTGAAACCGCAGCAGCCGTATTCCTGGTTCATCGGATAGTTTAGCGCATGCCCGTAATCCAGTCTACCCTTTGTCGTACCATCATCTTTTGAATACTGGATGGCGAAAACAGATTCCGGACTGTTATCAAAAGCAGCTAAAAAGTTATTGGCAAAATCGGTACTTAGGCTGAATTTACCCGATGCGATGATCTCATCACATAAAGCGTTTACTTCATTTAATTTAGAAGCATCAATACCGGTTACCGCATTATTTTCGCTTTGGGTGTAAGCCTGGTACAACAGTACTTTGGCCAGATAAGCTTTCGCAGCATTTTTATTCACCCTGCCTTTGTCAGCCTGATCTACCGGCAGTGCCGCTACAGCCGCCCTGAAATCATCTGCAATCTTTGTCCAGAGTACATCATTGCTCAACGCCCTGTTGGAAATTGTAGGGTAATCTGCCTTCGGTGTATTCTGATCGATGAAGGGTACATATTTGAAAAGGATTTTGAGCAGGAAGTAAAAGTGTCCCCTTAAAAACCGGAGTTCGCCCTGGCGCTGAACCTTGTTGGGATAATCAGTAGCAGACATGGCATCGACTCTTCTCAGCGCATCATTAGCACGTCCGACACCAACATACAACCTGAACCACACCTGGTCGATAAGCCCATTATCAGGTCTGTTCAACGAAAATGTCTCAAAAAGATGGAATTCCGAAAGATCACCGGGACCATCACCTCCTTTATAGGTATCTCCTCCACGGACACTTCCATAAGGCCACATACTGGAGTAGGGCGAGGTGTAATGATCATTTCCAAGGGCTGAGTAAGCCGCAATTACCATTTTATCAATATTCTCCGGAGTGTTCAAATCATCTCCTGAAACCACGCCCTGTGCTGGTTCGTCAAGGGCTTTTTCGCATGACAGGAAAAGCGTAGCAAAGAATGCAAGTGTATATATTAATTTTTTCATTTTTTCTATAGCTGATTTTACAATGTGATATTAACACCAATAGTTCCGACAACAGGAACAGGAAAACCATAATTAGGGATTTCCGGATCGGTACCGGTAAAGGCTTTGGTCTTGATGGTAAACAGGTTACTTCCTTGTGCGAATATTCTGAAGTTTTGTATTTTCATGTTCAGTGCCTTTTTCAGGTTATAACCAATCTGCAGGTTGCGTAGCTTGAGGTAAGATCCGTTCTCTATAAAATAGGTTGAGAACCTGCCCTCGTTATTGCGGTCAACCAGTGTGAGCGCCGGAATAGTTGAATTAGGATTTGAAGGACTCCAGGCATCAAGTGTCCTGCTGCCCCAGTTTGTACCGGTCCAAAGCGAAGAAAAATCAGTATAAGTCTTAAAATCGTTTACTACATCAACATTGATCGCCTGAAGGAAGAAACTCAAATCGAAGTTTTTGTAGCTGAGGGAAACATTCAATCCGTAAGTGAACTTAGGGCTATTATCGCCTATAAAATCGCGGTCCAGATCGTTGATCACCCCATCATTGTTAAGATCCTTGTATTTAATCCTCCCTAATCCCTTCCCAGGTTGGTTTGCATAGGCATCTACTTCTGCCTGAGAGGTAAATAGGCCATCGGCAACATATCCAAAGTAGGAGTTTATGGGTCTTCCTAATACGTTTTTATCTGTGCCATTACCAGGATAGGATGCCAATACATCTTTGGGTAAATAGGTCACCTTGTTCCTGTAAAGCGAAAAGTTACCGGTCAGGCTGAAGTTAAAATCCTGGCCAATTTTGTCCTCATAAGTAAGAATCGCATCAAGCCCCTTGTTCTGTAGCGAAGCACCATTACTGTAGCTATTTCCACCGTCTCCAAGTACAGCCAGGTAAGCCGGACTGATTAAAATATCTGATGTTTTCTTAATAAAATAATCAACAGATCCGGTAAGCTTATTGTTCCACAAACCAAAGTCCAGACCAAAATTCGACTCTCTAAGCGATTCCCATTTCAGGTTATCGTTCCCTTGCTGGATAAGGGCAAAACCAGACGGCAGCTGGCCTGTACCCGCGCCGGTGATATCGTATGCAGTACCTTTGTCAAAGTCCCATGTTGGATCCGTACCGTAAATAGCGGAATACAGGGAGCGTGTGGCATTATTGGGGATTTCCTGATTTCCAGATCGGCCCCAGCCATATCTCAGTTTTAGATCAGAAAATAAACCTAAATCCTTTATAAACTTTTCTTCACTCATCCTCCAGCCCAGCGAGAAAGCAGGGAAGGTACCGTAACGGTTTTCTTTACCAAAACGCGACGATCCATCTCTCCTCAAGGTTACAGAGGCGATATAACGATCGTTGTAACTGTAGTTGACCTTTCCAAAATAAGATAACAGTCTGTTCCCGGCGCCACTTCCTCCATTGAGGGTATTTGTAGTTCCTGCATTAAGATAGGCATAATCGATATTTTCGAGCGCGAGCCCCTGTCTGCTTGCTGAAAACTCCTGGCTGATGTTTTTGATGTATTCCTGGCCAGCGAGTACCTCCAGGTTATGTTTATCCCTTGTGATTTTATAGTTCAGGGTATTTTGCCAGATGATATTGCCCTGATAAGTTTGTGAGTTGCTTACCTGGTTTGCAGGATCAGCCAAGAAGCCAGAAACATATGACTTCTTTAACAGGCGCTGATAACTCCCATTATAGTCTACACCAAAATTTGTCCTAAAGTTCAGACCTGGAATGATCTGGTAGTCTGCGTATGCATTCCCAAAAAACCTGTAGAAATTGTAGGTATTCTGCTTATTGTCTTCTATAAGTCTAACTGGGTTTTGTCTGTCTGTCATTCCTGCCGCAGGACCTCCCCAACCTCCGTTCACTGTATATACAGGAACAACAGGTTGCTGTACGAGCGATGCGAAAAGAATATCGCTTGCCGGAATCTGGGCATTTCTGATATAGCTTGCCGAAAAATTCTCACCAATTTTTAGTTTATTATCGAGGTAATTATAATCGGAATTGAATCTTGCCGTATATTTTTGGCTTTGCGATCCCTTTACGATACCTTTGTTGTCATAATAGCCTAACGAAAAGAGACTGTTGCCCTTTTCCCCGCCATTTGATAGCGCTGCGTCATAGGATTGAATGATTGAATTTTGCGCAATCTCATCAAACCAATACGTATCTGCAGCTTTCATAGTCTTTGCCGCATCAATATATTCAGGAAAGATTACACTGTTGAGTACCGGGTTGTTGAAATTATTGTTCCAGTCATACTGATAAATCTGGTTATTATTTGGGTTCGCCTTGTCGTTTACGGCTGCTTGCCAATAGGCACGACCCCGTTCCTCAGCATTAAGTGTTTTAAGCTTCGTTGCATAATTTTGAATGGATGTCGATGCATTGAAGTCGATCTTTGAATAACCTTTCTTAGCCTTTTTTGTAGTGATGATGATTACACCATTGGCAGCCCGAGACCCATAAATGGTTGCAGAAGATGCATCTTTTAGTACCTGAATGGATTCGATATCATTTTGGTTAAGCTGTTCAAGTCCGTTCTTAGTAGGTACACCGTCGATGACGTATAGTGGATCGTTATTACCAAGGGTACCAATGCCGCGAATTCTGACATTGGCCTGGCCGGTTGGAGAACCATCTGTGGTAATGAGTACTCCAGGAACCCTTCCCTGTAAGGATTTTACCGCATTACCAGACGGGATGTCCCTGATCTTAGATACATCGACAACATTTACTGCCCCAGTAATGTCTTTCTTGCGTTCCTTTTGATAACCCGTAACTACAACCTCGTTTAGTTTATTGATCGCGATGTCAAGCTTAACTTTAAGATTGGTAGATTCTGCGGTAATTGGAATGGTTAACGGTTCTGCTCCGATATAAATAAACCTGAGCGACTGCCCGGTAGAAGCATCGATTCTAAAACTGCCATTGGCATCCGTCGTCACTTTTTTCTGAGAACCTACAATTACAATAGTTACAGCCTCCAAGGGCACGGATTCATTGTCGGTGACAACGCCGGTGATTAGCCTGGTCTGGCCAAAAACCAGGCCTGTTACCATACAGGCTAAAAGCCAGGTAAGGAAAATTTTTCTCATAAAATTAAAATTTGGTTAGTATTAAGTTTGGTTAAAATATTTGTTCAGTAAATTTTTTGTATTCTTCAATCTCATATTCCGGACAGCCCCCCTTTTTGGTGGCTATAAAAGCGCCCATCCCGATTGCATTCTTTATAATGGTTTTTGGTGGCAGACCCATTTGATGACTGGCAATAAAGGCAGCCAAAAAGGAATCACCACTTCCAATGGTATCGTTAACCTTTACCTCATTTCCCCAAACATTGTAGGATTTATCATATTTATAGTACGAAGCACCAAACTCCCCTTTGGTTACAATAACTTCTGGAATTTTGAACCGGTCCTGGATAAATTTTACCTTCTCGGTTTCTCCTTTAAGTGATCCGCCAAACATGATTTGCACCATGCCAAGTTCCGCCTCATTAAACTTTACAATATCTGTTTTGGATAACAGATGACTTAACTGAACCTGATTGATAAATGGCGGGCGAAGATTAATGTCAAAGACTTTAATAGCATCTGTTTCCAATAAATTATAAAGGGTATTACGTGAGGTTTCATTTCTCGAAGCTAAACTCCCATATATAAGGTAATTAGATGGCTTTGCGTTTCTGGCAAAGTGTTCGCTTTGATCTATAAAATCCCAGGCCACCGGAAAAACGATCTCATAACTCACTTCATTTCCATTGTTCATTTTTGCAATAACCTGACTGGTTTCATATTGCTCATCAATCTGCAGAAGCCCAGTATTTATTCCCCATTTTTCCATCAAATCGAATAGTTTCTGTCCGTTTTCATCTCTGCCAATCTTGGAGATCAGGCTTGTGCCCATGCCCAGCTTATTGAGGTGGTAGGCAACATTTAATGGTGCTCCTCCAGGCTGTGGCCCGTCTGGCAATACATCCCAAAGAATTTCTCCATAACAGGTGGCCGGAGTAGGGCTATAGTTTGACTTATTTATCATAGTATTCATATTATTTAGTGCATCAAAACAACATTTTCTCCAATCTGTTCAAGTGATCTTCCCTTCGTTTCCGGCATCATTCTCCATACAAAAATCAGTTGTAAAACCATCATGGCGCAAAAGAAGAAGAAAATAGTAGAGCCACCAAGAGATTCTGCCAGGTATGGAAAGCAAAACGCAATCAGAGCCGCCATCACCCAGTGTGTAGAACTTCCAAGTGTTTGGCCCTTTGCCCTTACTTTATTCGGAAAGATTTCTGATATAAATACCCAGATAACTGCACCTTGAGAAAAAGCAAAAAAGGCAATGAAAAGCATCACATAAAATGGAATTTCAAATCCTGTTGCATCCGTTTTCAAAAAAGCTACAGCAACAAGTCCCAGGGATACAATTAGTCCGATTGAACCGATCAGCATCAGTGTTTTTCTTCCTACCTTATCGATAATATTTATAGCCAGTAACGTGAAAACAAAATTCACCATTCCAATACCTACAGTAGAAAGAAGGGAAGAATGCGCACCCAGACCAGCCATCTCAAATATTCTTGGTGCATAATAAATTATCGCATTTATGCCTGAGACCTGGTTGAAGAAAGCGAATAAAACAGCTAAAATAACCTGTTTATTGTATTTGCCTGAAAATAACCCTTCCTGTTTGCTGCCAGCAACTGAACCAAGGCTGGATTGTTTAATGGATGCCAGTTCTTCATTGCAGTTCAATGGGTTGATGATCCTTAAAATTTCCAAAGCCTTTTCAGTAGCACCCTTTTTTAAAATAAGCCATCTCGGACTTTCAGGTATAAAGAAAATCAATACTAAAAAGACGATCGATGGAAACGCCTGTACACCAAGCATCCATCTCCAGGAGGTATCTCCTCCCTGACTCAACAGGTAATTCGATAAATAAGAAATTAAGATTCCCAGAACTACATTGAACTGGAAAAGACCAACTAACGAACCTCTTCTGTGCGCAGGTGATACTTCGGAAATATAAATTGGAGCAGTTACGGATGAGATGCCCACCCCAAGACCTCCAAGTAGGCGAAATACTAAAAATACATACCAATTATCGGCTAATGCTGTTCCAATCGAGGACAATAGATAAGCTAATGCCACAAAGTAAAGCGTGTTTTTCCGACCGAAATGGTCTGAAGGACGAGAGCCTATAAGAGAGCCAATCACCGTTCCGATAAGGGCAATGGAAATTGTAAGGCCGTGTGCAAAAGCCGAAAGGTTCCAGAACTGCTGAATCGATTTTTCAGCACCCGATATTACAGCTGTATCAAAGCCGAACAAAAAGCCACCTAAGGCCACAACCATCGACCAGGCGAGGACAGAATGTTTTTTCATAAAAAGTTTATTATTGGTTAATGATTGCAAATTAGGCCAAATGGCTAAAGCCAACTATTAAAAATCTTTCAAAAACGTTAAAAAAAATACATTTAATTAAGTTACTGATTATTAATTGATTGTATCTTTGATTTGGTCGCTTATACTGTATACTTTAAATATTGTAACATAGAATATTAAATCTGGTTACATGGTATCAAGAGCCTGCTTGAGGTTCATTTCCATTATCCAAAAGATATATATAGCTTTAGTAAATGAATAACCAAATATCTTTGAAACTATTTTTTATTCAGGCATCAAAACTGTGGTTTCTGATGCTGACCATTATCCTGTTTTTCTCTGGCTGTACCAAAAATCATGAAGAGAAAAAATTTACGATAGGGTTTTCTCAATGTGTAGGATCGGATTTGTGGAGGAAGACAATGCTGGAAGAGATGAAAATGGAACTTTCCCTTCGCTCAGGCACCAATTTCATTTATAGGGATGCGAACAACAGCAGCAAAAAACAGATCGAGCAGGTTAAAGAATTAATCGATAACCATATTGACATTTTAATCATATCTCCCAATGAAGCGTCACCATTGACAGATGTCGTGGAAAAAGTATATAATATGGGTATTCCTGTCATTGTGCTCGACAGGAAAACATCTTCTTCTCAATACACGGCATATGTTGGCGCTGAAAATTTTCAGGTTGGCAGAATGGCGGGCCAGTATATTTCTAAGCTGCTCAAAGGAAATGGCAAAGTGGTGGAGATTTTGGGCCTGCCGGGATCTTCACCCGCAATGGAGCGTGACAAAGGTTTTAATACTGAATTACACAAATCACCGGGAATAAAGCTGATAACTCAGGTTTACGGAAATTGGATTGCCAATAGTACCTTTCAAGAATTAGAAAAGAATAAAGATGCAATACTACAAGCTGATGCGATCTTCGCACATAACGACGTAATGGCCGCCAGTGCAGAAGATTTTCTTCGCCAACATAAGGATTCAAAGAACATTAAGGTAATTGGGGTAGATGCACTTCCAGGATCAGGCGGCGGGCTGCAACTCATTAGTGATGGGAAAATTGCCGCTAGCGTGCTTTATCCAACAGGAGGGAAAGAGGCCATTAGTATTGCTTTTAAAATTTTGAATAAAGAAACATTTTCAAAAGAAAATATTTTGCAAAGCTTAGTCATTGATAGTTCTTTAGTGCAACTCATGAAATTACAATGGGCCAAGGTCTCCAGTCAACAGCGAGATATCGAACGTCAGCAAACGATTCTAGCGGATCAGCTCCGAATTTATGATAATCAAAAACTAGTACTCAATGTCATCGTGATCACCCTCGTATTGGCGGTAATATTCGGAGGTTTAGCTTTTTTCTCGTTAGTGGAGAATCGAAAAATTAATAAAAGTCTTGAGCAGAAAAATACACAAATATTGGATCAACGTAATAAACTGATCGATGCATCTGCTAAGATTGAGGCTGCAACTGAAGCAAAACTAAATTTTTTTACCAATATATCCCATGAATTCAGAACTCCACTCACTTTGATTTTGTCTCCTCTGGAAGATTTACTGAAAAGTGAAAAAATACATAGTGAGCAAAAACGGGAACTTAACAGGATTCAAAAAAATGCATATCGATTGCTAAAACTAATTAACGAACTCATTGATTATCGAAAGCTAGAGCATCAAAAATTCCATGTTCATCCAACCTCAAATAGTGTTCAGTCTTTCTTAAATGAAATCGTAGAAAGCTTCAGGTACGGAGCGCAGAAAAAAGACATCACCCTGAAGTTTTCAGCCCCAAAAACTGATGTTATCGCCAACTTTGATCTAAATATATTCGACAAGATCATCCTTAATCTCCTAAGTAATGCATTAAAATTTACGCCCGCTCATGGAAGGATTAACGTGAACTTGATTACTGATGATGATCATTTCATCATTTCAGTTGCTGACAATGGAACTGGAATGACCCAGGAGGAATTGCTACAAGTCTGGGATCAGTTTTATCAATCTAATACAAGCGAGTCACGAGGCTCCGGTCTTGGGCTTTCCCTCACTCGGGAGCTGGTGCATTTGCACGGTGGTATTATTGATGTTCAGAGTAGCAAATGGCAAGGTAGTACATTTACAATAACAATGCCGTATGGTAATCAGCTACCTGCTGAGGTTTCTGTGTTAGAAGAGGCAGACCGCATCACTTCATTAACCGAACAGGTGAAAGTTTTCATCACAGAAGATTTGGTCGTAGAAGATAGAGAGGTTAATCCCATAGCCGAATATATCAAGGAATATTCCATATTGATTATTGAAGATAATTCAGATTTATTAAAGTATCTAGTGGAGAAATTTTCAAACCATTATGAGGTATATACAGCGAGTACGGGGAACCAGGGACTTAATGAAGCCTTTGAGAAAATCCCCGATATCATAATTTCTGATGTGATAATACCTGGCATGTCGGGAAAGGAAATCGCAAAAAAAATCAAGACAGATCTCCGAACTTCTCACATCCCGCTTATTTTGTTAACTGCTCAGGGAAGTCCGGAGCAGCAGATAGATGGAATCAATAGCATGGCGGATCTCTATATGACCAAACCTTTTCATTTCGATTACCTTTTGGCTAACGTAAAAAATCTGCTCTCGAACCGTATGTTGTTAAAAGAGCATTATGTAAGCGATATCAGCTCTGGAAATGATAAAAAAACATTTTTAAGCATTCTTGATAAAAAATTTCTAAATGATTTTGCAGGATTTGTGGAACATCACCTTGGTGATGAGAAACTTAGTGTGGATAAGCTTGCCCAGATGATTGGCATATCGAGAATCCAGCTTTACCGAAAGGTTAAGGCGCTATTAAATTGTAGCATCACAGACTATATTTTAAATCGACGGTTAAAAAAGGCAAGTTATTTATTAGCTAATGAAGATCTTTCAATTTCGGAAATTGCATTCAAAATAGGTATATCTTCACCCACATATTTTTCAACACTATTCAAAAGTAAGTACGGAATGAGTCCAACTGATTTCAAAAAAAAACAGAGTTATTAAAGCTTTAGTTCAGTAAATCAGAACTGGAGTATGGGAGCAAGAAGTAGCGATAGGTAAAGAATTTCTGTTTCAGGGAATCAAGATTTTCTTTCAAAACGCCTCGATTTTTGTCTTTCAATCCTTGGTGAATAAACCTGTGTACATTGACCCCGTCTTACCAGAAATAAAATTGTTTTAAAGTCTTGTTTGCCTGTATTTTACTGAATTGGCGGAAAGGGCTTAAATTAATTGGTTTGTGCACTTAGGTTCCAAAATGACTTGATTAATCCTAGCGAAATCTCCAGTCGAATTCATTGGTTCATCCTTGTCATCGAAAAATAGCAAAACTACTCTCATTCATATTTGCCAAGTTTTTGTGTTCTAAATTTTTAGTACAACGGTTGCCACTTTTTAGAAAAACTAGATTTTTATATAAATCGCTTGCTCTTTAAGTCATCAACAATTGGCCCGAGGACTTGTAAGAAAGCACTTAAGTGTTCAAAGTATTCCTCCGAGAGGGTACCAAAAATAAACGCCTTGCAATATTTTGCAAGGCGTTTATTTATTAGATATACATCTAAATATACAATTCTTAGTTATATGTAGCTTGCAAACGCTATCTGTGGCAACTGGCTGTTAAGGCTAACTTGTTGGCGGTGGTAAATTGACTCTTGCTTTTAATTTGAATAAAATCACTTTCATGTTCGAAACTTTTGATCAAGCCAACTTCCACCAACTTTGCGATTTAACGGCCAACAGAGATGCAGATCTGCAAGCCATTTTAGATCAGTATGGTTATCCTCCATTTTGGTCGAGGGCCAATACCTTTGAATCGTTGGTACATATCATTTTAGAACAACAGGTTTCTTTGGCTTCCGCATTGGCTACGCTAAATAAATTAAAAGAGAAAATAGGTGAGCCTACGCCAGCAAAGCTCTTATTACTCACCGACCCGGAGTTGAGAGACTGTTATTTTAGCAGACAAAAAACAGTTTATGTCCGCCATTTGGCTGAAAGCCTCCTCAGCGGATCATTATCATTAAGCGAACTGGAAAAGATGGATGATTATAGCATCCGGAGCAAGCTCAAAACAATTAAAGGAATCGGCGATTGGACAGTGGATATTTACCTGATTTTTATGCTCCACCACACCGATGTTTTTCCGATAGGTGATTTGGCAGCGGTTAATGCTTTGAAAAAAGTAAAGGGCCTGGCGGCGGGTACAAGTAAAGATGAGGTATTGGCTGCTGCTGATCAGTTTAAACCTTACCGAACCATCGCCACTATGCTTTTATGGTATGTTTACCTGGAAGAAAGGAAGAGAAAGTAATATATTCCTTAGCTAGTTACGTTTCATTCCCAACTTGATTATTTACGGAAACCCATGGCCTGTGTCCTCACAGACCATTAAACTTAATTTTCATTTCGGTCTGTGGGGACACAGACCGAGGAAGCATGAAATATATAAATCCGTAGTTAAATCCATGGTCTGTGTCCTCACAGTCCATTAACTTTATTTTCATTTCGGTCTGTGGGGACACAGACCGAGGAAGCATGAATTAAATATAAATCCGTAGTTAAATCCATGGTCTGTGTCCTCACAGAACATTAAACTTTGTTTTTCATTTCGGTCTGTGGGGACACAGACCGAGGAAGCATGAATTAAATATAAATCCGTAGTTAAATCCATGGTTTGTGTCCTCACAGACCATTAACTTTATTTTTATTTCGGTCTGTGGGGACACAGACCGAGGAAGCATGAAATAAATATAAATTCGTAGTTAAATCCATGGTCTGTGTCCTCACAGACCATTAAACTTTATTTTCATTTCGGCCTGTGAGAACACAGACCGAGAGATTTTTACAACAAAGCCCTATCCAAATGTACATAACCGCCATCTACATGAATCAATTGGCCAGTGGTATGACTTGATTTATCAGACAACAGAAACACAGCGGTATTTGCAATTTCATCAACGGTTGTCATTCTATTTTCGAATGGGATTTTATCGGTAATGCTTTTCAGTTTTTCATTCCGGTTTTCGAAAGAACCGATCCATTTTTCATATAGCGGAGTCCAGGCTTCGGCAACGATAATGGCATTAACGCGAATGCTAAATTGCAATAATTCTACCGCCCATTCGCGGGTGAGCGCATTGCGGGCACCGTTGGATGCAGCATAACCAGAAGTTCCGCCCTGACCGGTTTCTGCAGTTTTACTCCCGATGTTTAAGATAGCACCTTTGCTTACTTTTAGTGCAGGCAAGGCATGTTTGGCCAGTAAATAATAATGTACTACGTTTTTATGCAGCGATTCCATAAAGGCTTCATAGGTTCCGTTTTCAAGGCCCACACCGTCGTTAACACCGGCATTGTTCACCAAACCATCAATTCTGTTGTATTTTGATAAAACAGCATCAACAATAGTTTTACAGCTTTCGGGCGCGGTAAGTTCTGCGGTGAAATAATCGGCTGTTAAACCTAAATCTTTAACCTCTTGAAGCATTTTTTGATTATCATCCTCATTTCTGCCGATGACGATTGGAAACGCCTTCTCAATGGCCAAAGCCTTAACAATAGCAGCACCAATTCCTTTTGCACCACCGCTTACAAGTATTATTTTTCCGTCTAAATTTAAATTCATATTTGGTTAATGTTTTGTTGTTCTATTTAATAGCAAGAAGGTCATGATTGTCAGTTTGAGCGTAATTGAAGACTATTATTCAGTAACCATAAAAGATTGATCTTAGACTACGCTTATGATGACATTCGTTCACTTAAATAAGCAATGAATCTTTTGAGATTATATCGAAGATCTTATCCATCACCTAAAGGCTTACACCCCTTTTCCATGGAATAAAATCATCCTGATTGAGTTGTACTGCTTTAGGGATTTCTTCACCACTGGCCACTTTGATACAGTATTCTAAAATATCTTCCCCCATTTCGTTAATGGTTTTCTCCCCATTTATAATTGCGCCGGTATCAATATCGATAATATCGCTCATGCGTTTGGCCAAAATTGAATTTGTTGCCACTTTAATGGTAGGGCAAACCGGATTTCCTGTTGGAGTACCTAAGCCAGTCGTAAACAAAATTAAAGTTGCGCCTGCGGCTGCTTTTCCGGTGGTGGCCTCCACATCATTGCCGGGTGTACAAACCAAACTTAAGCCAGGCTTGGTTGCCGGTTCAGTATAATCCAAAACAGCTACAACTGGCGAAGAACCTGCTTTACGTGCAGCACCAGCCGATTTTATTGCATCGGTAATTAAACCATCTTTAATATTACCCGGAGAAGGGTTCATGTAGAAACCCGAACCAACTTTATGCGCTAAATCGTCATATTCTGTCATTAAGCGGATAAATTTCTCTGCCGTTGGTCGATCTACAGATCTATCGATCATCTCTTGCTCTACACCACACAACTCAGGAAATTCTGCAGACAAAACTTTCGCGCCCAAGCCTACCAATAAATCGGCGCAATAACCAACGGCAGGATTGGCAGAAATTCCGCTGAATCCATCGCTGCCACCGCATTTTACACCTACACATAATTTGCTTAAAGGTGCTGCTTCGCGTTTCTGCTGGTTAATAAACATTAATCCTTCAAAGGTACTTTTTATCGAATTTTGAATCAATTGTTCTTCACTTTGTGCTTTTTGCTGCTCAAAAGTTAAAAGAGGTTTATCAAAATGAGGGTCAAGCGCAAAAAGATCACGTTTAAAGTCTGCAACCTGTAAATGCTGGCAGCCCAAGCTTAAAACGGTAATGCCCGCTACATTTGGGTGGTTGGCATAAGCGGCCAATAGCTTGCTCAACGTATCCGAATCTTGCCGGGTACCGCCACAACCGCCATTATGGGTGAGGAATTTAATCCCGTCTACATTTTTAAAAGTGCGGTTGGCGCTGTTTACCTTAGGCTCAAAGCTGATGTTGTTAATGTCTTCTCCATTTTCGAAGGCCTGAACGAGTTTGTGTGTGTATGATTTGTATTGAGCATCCACAGCATAACCCAATTCGCTATATAACGATTCCTTTATGATATCAAGGTTTCTGTTTTCGCAAAACACCGTTGGAATGAAAAGCCAGTAGTTTGCTGTACCAACAGCTCCGTTTTTGCGGTGATAGCCATTAAAACTCCTTTGCGCATACTTGCTTACATCGGGTGCTTCCCATATAAAATTAACATTGCGATACGCAAAGGGTTCGGCAGCATGCTTGGTATTTTCTACATTCATCCGCATGCCTGCTTTCACATCAAACTGAACCTTACCTACCAAAACACCATACATTATAACCTCATCACCCGCTTTCATATCCTGCATAAAAAATTTATGCTTTGCTGCAATCTCTTCAACGGTTATGTAGGTATGCCCATCGTAAACTATTGTGGTTTGTGCTGGCAAATCCTGTAACGCAACCAAAACATTATCTGCACTGTTAATCTTAATGACTAATTTTTTCATCGTTACTTATACTTCTATACTTATTTCTTTTTCTATATGATTGGGTTTCCAGCCTTTCCATCCAAAATAAAATACCACTAAAAAACAAACGAAAGGTACCAGGTAGCCGTATTGTATGTTGTGTGTGGCATCTGATATTAAACCCAATACCGGTGGTAAAAAAGCTCCTCCAACAATCGACATTACAATTAACGACGAACCCAGTTTGGTATCTTTACCTAAACCTGCTATGCCCAACGAGAATATGGTAGGGAACATGATCGACATAAAAAAGGCTACTCCAATTAGAGCATACACAGTTATCATTCCGGTTGCAAAAATGGACACCAGGGTGAGTGCTGCACTGATGATGGCATAAAGCATTAACAGTTTGTGGGGAGCAACAAATCTCATAAAAAACGTACCGGCAAATCTGCCCAGCAGAAAGGCTAATCCCGCCGCGCTGGCATACCATTTCGCTTCGTACTGACTGATTCCTGCAGATGATGTGATAAAACTGATGAACAAACTGAGTACGCAAACCTGTGCGCCAACGTAGAAAAACTGCCCAATAATGGCCCAGCGTAAATGCCTATGCCCTAAAACATGGCCAAAAGAACTTTTTTCATTTCCAGTTTCCTCCTCTTTAATATCGGGCAGTTTAGTAAAAATAAACAGCACAGCAACCACAATAATCAGGATGCCTAAAATTAAATAGGGTGCTTTCACGGTAGAAGCCTCTTCGAGCACATAAGCCTGCTTTTCTAAAGGAAGCAGTTTAGCCAGTTCGGCATCAGTGTATTTAGCTTCGGTAAAAATAAATTTGCCGCCTAAAACAGGGGCTAAAAATGCTGCTAAACCATTAAAAGATTGTGAAAAGTTTAAACGCTGTGTAGCTGTTTCTGGCGGTCCCAATACTGTAACGTAAGGGTTTGCTGCTGTTTCTAAAAAGGTTAAACCGCATGCAATTACAAAAAGGGCACCTAAAAAAAAGATGTATTGTGCCGTATTTGCCGCGGGTATAAACAATAAACAACCAATTGCAAACAATACCAACCCCAATATGATACCGCTTTTATAACCATACTTCCGCATGATGTAACCTGCAGGCAAGGCCAAAAGAAAATAAGCGATAAACACCGAAGAATCGACCAATGTAGATTCGAAAACATTCAATTGGAAAGCTTTACGCAAATGCGGAATTAATACCGGATCGAGATTGTGTACAAAGCCCCAAAAGAAAAAAAGGCTGGTAACCAAAATTAATGGAAATAAGTATCCTTTACCATTCTTTGGTACATCAGAGACTTTAAAATTTGTTGATGTGGTGTGGCTCATATTTGATTTGGTTATGGTATTGGTTAAGCAAAATCTGCCTAGGATGGTGAGATGTTGCTTTACAAATTAAGCCGATAAGTGCTAATAAAAATTTAACTTTATGATCTAATTATTAAATGATATTGTCTCAATTTTATACATTGCGAAATATTACTGCATATTAGATTGATTTTTTAAGAATTTATGAAACCGCATTTACTTAATGTATCTACCAATACGGTAGATTCTTTTAGTGCTCGAAGAGATATTATGCCCGATGTAAACAACCTGTGGCATTACCATTCTGCTTTGGAATTAATCTACATCAAAAAGGGTAGGGGCACGCAGTTTATCGGTGATAGCATTAAAAATTTTAGTGATGGCGATGTTGTTTTACTTGGGAGCAATTTGCCGCATTACTGGCGTTTCGATCCTGAGTTTTTTGAGCAAACAACCGATGAATCCGTTGATGTATATGCGATCCATTTTAAAGAAGATTTTTTGGGAAAGGAATTTATAGACCTTCCCGAGAATCAGGAACTCAAAAAAGTTATCGCACAATCTAAACAGGGAATTAAACTGGAGGGTGCCTCTAAAACAAAGATCGCTGCTTTAATGCCGCAGATTATTGCGGCTACAGGTACCATGCGCATCATCAAGCTGTTGGAGGTTTTAACCGAAATAGCCAACTGTGAGGAGAAAAGTATCCTGGTTTCATTAGGTTTTAAACCAAATTTCCTGGAGAATGAAAAAGACAGGATTCAATCTATTTACAATTACACCATTAGCAACTACAAAAATAAAATCGAACTGAAAGAAATTGCCGCCGTGGCGAAAATCAGTCCCAACTCCTTTTGCAAGTTTTTTAAAACCAAAAGCAGAAAAACCTATACACAGTTTCTGAACGAAATCAGGGTGGGACAAGCCTGCAAACTGCTGATTGAAAACGACCTTACGGTAAAAGAAATCTGTTACGATTGCGGCTTTTACAACTTTACCAGTTTCCATAAATACTTTCGCGAAATTACTGGCAAAACCCCGTTAAAATACCAGCAGGCATTTTCCAAACAATAAAATACCCGAAGGCCTTATTTTAATAAATTGACTTCACTATGCTACAGGTTTTTAGCCTATATTTTGATCACTGTATTTAAAATAATTGCAAAGAATTTGGCTTTTGTTAGTATTTGACTAAATGAGGGCTGTTTTGTGTAGCTTTCTGAGTTTTTTCAATTTCTTTTTGAAATTAAATTATACTTATGTTAAAACTAATTTTTGATTTATAGGTTTATAGCTTAAGTTTGCATTCCTAACTAAATATTTTATGAGCAATATATCTAATCCGAAACCAGAAAAAAGGGGTGAAAGGATGGACAATGACCATAATAAACTTGATGAGTCTTATATCCCGGCTTCAAAGCATAAATTTGAAGGATGGCCAATTCTGTGGATCCTGATTGCTATATTTTTAATCTCAGCAGTTTTATGGTACACTGGTGCAGCACCCTACTTAATTAAGTGGATCGCAAATAAATAATCAATTATTTTTTAAAGAAGAACGTGGACTAAGTTTGGCCATACAGTTTATTGTCTTTCTGTGAGAAAGCCAAATGTATTTTAATTAAAGGGAGACGTTAATTTTGATGACGGGAAATAGAACTGATTAAAAATTTTCGTCTTCACTGGAAATCTGTTCAGCGGAGAAATAGCAGTATAACATTAATCCAAAGGAAATAATATAAAATGCCGCGGTGATTAAAAGGAATGTGCTCATATAAATAGTTATTTGGTTAGTGTAATTATAACGTTAAGTTATCTTAAATTATGCATGGTGGTGCATTTATTTTATGTTAATTATTAACATATTTTATTTTAATGTTGAAAACTATTTGTATAGTTAAACATTCATTTATAGTTATTCGGCCATCTCAGCCTAATATTATCTGTTTTTACCTTGCCTGAAATTTATCGCGGTACTGCGTTGGTGTCATCCCAACTGATTTTCTGAACACTTTTCGAAACGCTTTGGGGTCGTTATAGCCAGAGTTGTAAATCACCTCCGTCATCTGTTGTGCAGTTTGCTCCAGGAGTTTTTTTGCCGCTTCTATTCGGGTTTGCTGGAGGTATTCGATAGGCGTAATGCCAATTACCTGTTTAAACCGGCGCACAATATTCCGCCTGCTCGATGGAATATCTTTAATCATTTCTTCAATTGTGGCTACATCCTGGTAATTGTTTTCTATTTTTTCTTGCGCCGAAGCTACCAGATCATCATTATGGTGGCGGATAGGCTGAAAGGTGCTAAAGTACAATTGGTTTACGCGGTCCATATCGATGGCGAAAATTTTTGCCACTTTAACGGCCATGTCCTTTCCACAATGAAGCTGTAAAAGATGTAACAATAAATGGAAGGTGGAGGTTGCACCTCCGCTGGTAAATAATCTGCCATCCTGCGTTACCGTTTTATCGGCCTTTAAATTTACCAATGGGAAAGCCGAGGTAAATGCACTGCAGGCATCAACATGGGTGGTAGCTGCTTTGCCATCCAACAAGCCGGATGCCGCAAGCAGGAAAGCACCGGTACAAAAGGTGGCAATTTCTGCCCCCGCCTGGTGCTGTTTATTTAACCATGGTATGTATATACTGTTTACAGCAATACAATCTTTAATGTCATTAGTTGCAAACGATGGTACAAGAATGAGGTTAAGGTTCGTCGCTTTTTGTAAAGGCACGCATGGATGATCGCTAAAACGGTAATCTTTATCATCTAATGTGATTAAACTAATGTTAAATGGAATTTCAAGATCGTCTTTCCTGTAAAATCCGTTAACGGTATCAAATACGTCTAAAATGGCCGCTATGCTTAATAAACGGAAGTTTTTGGGCAGTAAAACACCTACTTGTATCATTTGGTTAAAAATTTAGGTATCGTAAATATATAAAATTTGTCTGAAATGCCCCTTAAGATTGACTTTTACGGCAACGCTGTGCAGCTGCATTTAGCTTTAACTTTATTTTACTTTCATCAGCTAAATATAAACGATATGAAAACCACCCCAACAAGTAGCAGAATGTATGGCTTTATAGTGCTGTACGAAATGCATACAGATTTTTTATTAAGGGCGCTTGATGGCATAGCGGAAAAGGATAAGCAAAAAAGATTGGATACCAATGCCAACCATATTGCGTGGATTACAGGGAGTATTGTGCAGGGCCGTTATTTCCTCGCTAAATCATTCGGTATCAACCTGCCATCCATAACCGACGAACTTTTTGCCAATAACAAAGGCATTGTTGATGATGCTGATTATCCATCATTGGAAGCACTTATTAGAGATTGGAAAAGCATTTCGCCGCAATTGCAAGATGCTTTAACCCAGGCTACAGATGAAAAATTAGAAGAGAAACTGAGTATGCCCGGGATGGAAATTACGCTGTTTGAAATGATTGGTTTTACCACCTACCGCGAGGCCAACTGTATCGGGCAGATTGCTTTGTGGCGCAGGTTATTGGGCTACGCTGGAATGAATTATATGTAATTATGGAAAAGGTATTGAATGAAACCAGTGAAACATTATTGACATTGGAGCGTGTTTTTTCGGAATTTGAAGAAAATTTAATTAACCAAATCCCTTATGCAGGCAGCTGGTCTGCAGGGCAGTTGGCAGAGCACCTCGTTTTAGCTAACAATGGATTTTTACAGGTAATTAATGGTCCGGTAACAGAAACAGATAAGCCTGCCGATTTATTGGTAGCGGAAATAAAGAAGGATTTTTTAAATTTTAATGTAAAGTATAATTCGCCAAAAGAGATCTACCCTGAAGATAAAGCTTACAACCAGTTGGCATTACTGCAAAATTTAAAGCAGATCAGAGCAGGAATATCTAATGCGGTAACCGGGTTGGATTTAACCAAAACCTGTGCTTCGTACAAATTGCCCGGCTATGGTTATCTTACACGGTTAGAGGCTGTTTATTTTGTAATTTATCATACCCAGCGGCATGTGCACCAGTTAAAGAATATTTACCAAAAGCTTGCCGTTAATTCACTTAACTAAATGGTTAGAAACAATAAACTCGATCTGCTAAATCCTTATATTGGTAAATGGAAAACAGATGGTTTAACAAAAACAGGTGAAGTAATTACCGGAACAGATACTTACGAATGGATTGAAGGAGGTTTTTTCTTAACTCATCGGGTGGAGGTAGTGTTCGGTAAAAGGCAGGTACAGGCATTGGAGATTATGCTTTATGATGACATGGAAGATGTATTCAGGTCACAATCCTTCGATAATGAAGGAAATATTTCAATAGCTACGCTTAAAATTTTTGATGATATCATTTTAATATTTGCTGATAAGGAACGTTTTAAAGGGAATTTCAAACACAATACGATTGAAGGTACCTGGGAGCAGTTTGACGGTACAAAATGGGTGGACTGGATGGATATTAAGTTGACGAAGCTAGTATCGTAACCGTACTTGTTCATTTAGATGTGATAGATTGGATGTAGCGAAGAATCTTATGATAAGCAGCCGTTCGACTACGCTACTATTAACGGACTACAGTAAAGCAATCTTTATCGCTGGGTTACCAAACATGAAAGATTGCTTCGTCGTTCCTTCTTGCATCCTATAGCTAATGGATGACGATACTTTGAAGCGATTTACCAACATTATCTCCTGTCATTTATATTGATTTGATAAAATATATTATCCCTCAGGGTAACAACTAGTGTAACAATTAAACAAATAATAAATAACCAGTCTTAACAAGATAAAACAACAAAACAATGGCAACAGTAAACACGTATTTAAACTTTAATGGCAATACCGAAGAGGCATTTAACTTTTATAAATCAGTATTTGGAGGCGAGTTTGCGGTGGTGCAACGCTATAAAGATTCGCCCGGATGTGAAGGTATGCCAATTGGCGATCAGGAAAAATTAATGCATATCGCTTTACCAATTGGTGGCAACATTTTAATGGGAACAGATATCACCGACCCAATGCCGGCAGCTACTTTTGGAACTGGTATTTCATTATCAGTTGATGCACAAAGCGAAGAAGAAGCAAAACGCCTATTCGATGGCCTTTCTGCTGGTGGAAAGGTAACCATGGCTTTGGAAAAAACTTTCTGGGGCGCACTGTTTGGTATGGCAACTGATAAATTCGGTATTCAGTGGATGGTGAATTATGATTATAAATAGTCTTGAGTCGGAAGTCTTGAGTCCTAATTATTTTGCAGATGAATCATAGTCAATGGCTCATAGTTAATGGTTCATGGTTGATAGTTCATAGCTGATAGTCAATGGTTCATAGTCAATGGTTAATAGTTCATGGCTCTTCGTTTATGGTTCATAAATAATTGGCACTAAACCATAGCATTGTTCATTCATTATATATCGTCCTCCTGAACTTGTTTCAGAATCTAATGAAAGAGTTAGCTTATTTAGACTTTTCGACTTGATGAACCAATTAACTATCCTGAGCAAAGCACTAATAAAATAATCTAATAAATTATTATTTTTAATTATATAAACCAAAATTTTAAGCACCATGAAAATTGCAGTTATTATTGTTCGCGTTCTTTTGGGCGCCATGTATCTTTTTGCATCCGTAAGCTTTTTTCTCCATTTAATGCCTAAAGATGCTCCGGCAATGTCGGCCGCACAAAGCACATTTATGTCTGGGGTAATGGCCTCAGTTTATTTAATGCCCTTAATTAAGGTTACAGAGTTAATAGGTGGGGTACTCTTACTTATTGGCCGTACTGCGCCTTTAGCTGCACTCCTTATTTTTCCGGTTACCTTAAACATTTTTCTTTACCATGCATTTTTAGGTCCGAAACAATTACCAATGGTTGCAGTAATGCTACTCTTTAACTTATTCCTGTTTTATGCTTACAGGGCTAAGTATTTACCAATCATTTCTAAGTAAATTTGGGTTTTTAAAACTTTCTTATACTTTTTCTCTTTATTTAGTGTTTCGATATAAAGCTTAATTAATTATCTTTAAAAACTAACTAGAAATAAAAATATGAGAAAGTTACCATTTTTAATGCTGCTCTTTGTAGCGGTATCATTTTCTGCCTTTGCACAAAATAAAGATGCGATTGTAGGCAAATGGCTTAATCCATCAGGAGAAGGACAGATTGAAATCTATAAAAAAGGCGATAAGTTTTTCGGAAAACTGGCATGGATAAAGGAACCTAATATCAATGGTAAACCAAAACTGGATATTAAAAACCCTGATGCCAGTTTACAGAAACGTGCTTTGTTAAATCTCGAAATCCTTAAAGATTTTGTTTACGATGATGGTAAATGGACTGATGGAACAATATATGACCCGAAAAGTGGTAAAACTTATAGCTGCAACATGACGTTAAAAAGTGCTGACGTACTAAACATCCGTGGTTATGTAGGCATTTCACTTTTAGGCAGATCGGAAACTTTCAGACGGGTTAAATAATATATAGATGAAGAAAATTTTATGGTGCCTTTTATTGGCACCTTTTTTTTGCGCCGCACAGTCGTATTCGATAAAACCATTGAATGAAAGTGCCAAAACCAGTATACGTGGCTTAAGTGTTGTTTCAGATCAGGTTGCCTGGGTTAGTGGGAGCAACGGCTCGGTGGGTAAAACTACCGATGGCGGAACCACCTGGAAATGGATAAAACCAAAAGGTTATGAGAAAATCGATTTCAGGGATATTGAAGCTTTTGATGCGCAAAATGCTGTTATCGTAGGTATTGCATCACCAGCTTATATTCTTAAAACAACAGATGGGGGCGAAACCTGGACAGAAAACTATAAAAACGTCGATTCTGCCATATTTTTGGATGGAGTAAGTTTTTGGGAGAAAAACAAGGGTATAATCTTCGGTGATCCGATAAATGATAAACTGCAATTGCTTAAAACCATAGATGCGGGTAAAACCTGGCAGGATATTTCTGCAAACCTAAAAAGCCAAATGGCCAAAGGCGAAGCGAGTTTTGCGGCCAGTGGTACTACCATTAAAACATTAGCAGATGGTAAAACCTGGATTGCCACCGGCGGAACGGTTTCTAATATCTATTTCTCTCCTGATTATGGTCAAAACTGGCAGGTATTTAAATGTCCTATTTTACAGGGCGAAAAAAGTACAGGACCTTTCTCTATCGATTTTTTTAATGCGAAAAAAGGTATTATTGTAGGCGGCAATTATATTAAAGTTAAGGAAAATGCAAATAATGTACTTTTAAGTAACGATGGTGGTAAAACCTGGCATAAGCCCGTTAGTCCGGTTTTGGGCTTTCGTTCTGCCGTAAGCTACATCACTGCGAAAACATTAATTGCCACAGGTACATCCGGTACCGATATTTCTACGGATGGCGGTTTAAACTGGAAACATATTGCTGATAAAAGCTTTAATGCCGTTCAAAAAGCAAAAAAAGGTAATGTAGTATTACTGGCCGGAGAAAAGGGTGCTATTTATCAGTTAACCACTGATTGATAAGGGGTGCATAACAAATTCATTTTTATTTCACCTCATCGTCCTGCTAAACTTATTTCAGCATCTTTTAGCAAGAAAGACGCTGACCACGAAGTAGTTATCAGACCTTTAAAACAATAAAAACTGCTAATAAATAGATTCAGGGTGGCGAAAGGTTGTGAAATTTGGCGTAAACCCGTTAATAAATTTCAATCCTGTACGTAACAGTTTTATCGATTAAGTATCTAATCCGTAAAACGATTCAATAAATAAAACTGAATGAGACAGCGGAAATGATAAAATTTTGTTTCTTTGTTGTCTAACTAAAACTTTAATTTAAAAAACACACTCACTCAATGGATTTTTTGCACACGATTTTAGGTGACGATATACAGGCCGGATTATTAATTATCTTAAACTTAATTGTGATTGAGAGTTTGCTCTCGGTTGATAATGCAGCAGTTTTGGCTACCATGGTAATGGATTTGCCAAAGTCGCAAAGAGAAAAGGCTTTAAAGTATGGTATTATTGGTGCATATGTTTTCAGGGGGATCTGTTTATTCCTCGCGGCATGGCTGGTAAAAATCTGGTGGTTGAAACCACTTGGTGGTTTATACCTGTTGTACCTGGCCTTCGATTATTTTAGAAAAAAGAGCAGCAAAAAGAACGAGGAAGAAGAGGAAGTAGATAAAAGTAAAAGCTGGATTTATAAATCTACCGTTGGGTTGGTTGGTACTTTTTGGGCAACCGTTGCGCTGGTAGAAGTAATGGATTTAGCCTTCTCAATTGATAATGTTTTTGCTGCGGTTGCTTTTACCGATCATATCTGGTTAATTTATATCGGTGTTTTTATCGGTATCCTTGCCATGCGTTTTGTAGCGCAGGCATTTGTAAAACTAATGGAGAAGTTTACCTTTTTAGAAACAGTTGCTTTTATAGTAATCGGGGTTCTTGGTGTTAAACTTACCTCATCTTTATTTACACATTTTTATCCCGAATCTCCTGTTTCGCATGCTATAGAAGGTGAAAAAACAGATCTTTTCGTGTCTATTTTTACAGTAGCCATATTCATTATACCAGTAATAACATCGCTTTTGTTCAACTTTCCTAAAAAGCATAAAAGCGACATCATCATTTCGGAAGATGCAGAAGAAGTATTGGATAAATCTTAGTACTTAAAGCTTAGTATTTATAAAACGGATTAGAAAACAAGGTGCGATGGCTTTTTACAAACATTACTCATTCGATCTTTGGTTAACGCTGATTAAATCTAATCCAACGTACAAGCAGGAACGGGTACAGTATTTTTACAGGAATTATAACGGCAAGCATAAAACCCTTGATGAAATTGCCATTACGTTCCGGCAGGTAGATTTAATGGTGAATGCCATAAATGAAAAAGCAGGGAAAAATGTTGATGCTGATGAAATGTATCTAATGATCATCAGTATAATCAATGATTACGATTACAACTTTCGAGATATAGACCTGAAAATGCTCGATCATGATATGGAACAGATTGTGTTTAACCACATGCCCAAACTCTATTGCAGCGATTGTTTGGATGTGCTTGCTAAAATTAAAGAATCGGGCGAAAGCTCTACCAACATACTCAGTAACACCGGTTTTATTAAAGGTAAAACCTTAAAAAAAGTAATTAAACATTTAGGCATTGATGCCTTTATCGATTTTCAGCTATATTCTGATGAAGTGCGCATGTCGAAACCCAGCGCTGGCTTTTTTCAGTTGATGCTGGATACCATCGACAGGGAAAAACACCCTGAATTATTATTAACAGAGGTTATCCATGTTGGTGATAACCCTTATGCAGATGTACGCGGGGCAGAAGCCATGGGTATAAACAGCATGCTGATCAATTCCAACAACCTATCTATCTCAAACCTACTCTATGATACCGTTTAATTTCTCACTCCATAAAATTGACAATACCGTCGATTTTGGCTTTAATCCAGATGATTATAGCCGCTTTAAATTTGGCGATGATCTGGTTGCCCGTTCTTTCGGGAAAGATCTAGCCGATGGTTTTATCAGGTATTACCTCGCCGATAACCTAATTACCGATCAGATTGTGGTAATTTCCAGTCCTTACAGCTTTATTCCAACGGCAACTTTTGCCATGAAAAACTATTTCGTTTGCCAGCTTAACCGTTGGCTGGTCGAAAATGGAGGTTTGGCCGTACAGGAAACGAAAGTGCACCGCACCATTACTTACAAAGAAGATTATGGTGAATTAAGTGCCGAAGAACGCCTTTCGCTAATCGGAAATGATTCTTTCCATATTGATAAGGAATTTCTGGCAGGTAAAACACTTTTGTTTCTGGATGATATCCGGATTACCGGAAGCCATGAACGCATGATTTTAAAAATGGCGAAAGCCTATGGCTTAAAAAACGAAATGCACATGCTTTATTTTGCCGAACTGGTGAATAAAAATATCCATCCCAATGTAGAAAATTTCCTCAACTACCATCAGATCAAATCTATATTCGACCTTGAAGAAATAATTGATGGTGGAAGTTTCAGTTTCAATACCCGCATTGTGAAATACATTTTAAACAGTACTTCGAGCAGTTTTACCATCTTTTTAGAACGTAGGAGCACTGATTTTATTAATCAGCTTTATGATCTGTCTTTAGGTAATAATTACCATACGATAGAAGCTTATTCTAAAAATTTACATCTTATAAAAGACTATATCAAAAACAATAATTATAAATTAATTTAAATATGGCTATTAATTTGCAAAAGGGGCAAAGAGAAAATATCGATGCTCCTAAATTTACAATAGGTTTGGGTTGGGATACCAACAGCTCTTCTACAGGTTCTGCATTCGATTTAGATGCCTCGATTTTTATATTAAACGATCAGAAGAAACTGGTTTCTGATGAGAACTTTGTATTCTATAACAACCTGATTTCTCCGGATGGTTCGGTTGAACATACTGGCGATAACTTAACCGGTGATGGTGATGGCGATGATGAGCAGATCAAAATTGATTTAACCAAAACAGATGCTAAAGTAAATGAAATCTGTATTGTGGTAACGATCCATGAGGCAGAAAGCAGAAGACAAAACTTCGGTCAGGTAAGAAATTCATTCATCCGTATTTTTGATGCGGTAACCAACGAAGTAATCTTAAAATATGAGTTGGAAGAAGATTTTTCTATCGAAACAGCGGTAGAGTTTGGTCGGATTTACAAACGTGAAGGCAAATGGAAGTTTGAAGCAGTTGGCGTAGGTATGAAAGGTGGTTTACAGGATTATTTAAACAAATATCAATAATATTATGGCAATCAATCTTGAAAAAGGACAGCGCATCAGTCTGGAAAAAAGCAACGGGAGCAAACTTCAAAATGTTTGTGTAGGCATTAACTGGGGTGCTATTGAAAAGAAGGGCTTATTCGGTTTCGGATCTTCAAAAGAAGCCGTAGATTTAGATGGAAGCTGTGCATTATATAACGAAAATAAACAACTTTTAGAGGTGGTTTACTTTGGCAACCTTAAATCTAAAAATGGTTCGGTAAAACATAGCGGCGACGATTTAACAGGCGATATGGGTGGTGATGATGGTTTGGATAATGAGATCATCACGCTCGATTTTTCTCAACTGGATGCAAACGTTGCTTATGTTGCCTTTGTATTGAACAGTTTTAGAGGTCACGATTTTGGGAGCATTCCATTTGCGTCCATCCGCATTTATGAAGGTACAACCAAGCGTGTAAACGAAGTTTTTGCTAAATTTGATATTGCGCACGGAGCTAATTTTGCAGGGCATGTATCAATGGTAATGGGTGTTTTTTACAAGAAAAACGGCGAATGGAAATTTAATGCCATAGGCGAACCAACCAAAGATAGAAAGCTGGAAGATACCGTTAAAACCGTAACCCAAAATTATTTATAAGCTGCAAAGCCGATAATTGATCAAACTATGGAAACCAACCCAAACGTTACCCAAGCCCTTACTCCGGTAAAACTGGATAAAGAGGGCAATGTGGATCTTGAGAAGATAACTTCCGAGGAAACGACTAAATATAAAGAGATTGGAAAATCGTTAGAACCATCAGATGTTAATTCGATCCTGAATTACGGAAGCGATGCCCAAAACTCAATGGAGAAATACAGTAACGAATTCTTATCGTCTGTACGTACCTACAATAGCGGCGAAGTAGGCGGTTTAATTAACGAACTGCTTACCGAACTGAACTATATCGATGTTTCTGAACTCGAACAAAGTGGTTTTAAGAGTTTTATTTCCAAAATTCCTTTCTTAAAGAGTTTGGTTGTTGATGTAAAAAAACTTTTTCAGAAGTATGATGTGGTGGTGAATAATATTGATAAAATTACCAACAAAATCAAAGCAGGAAGGTTAAATTCAATTAAGGATAACAGTTCATTGCAAACCATGTTCGATAGTAATGTTGGTTACATCCACCAGATGGAAGAACTGATTATTGCCGGACAGCTAAAATACAACGAACTGAATATTAAGCTTGCTGAAATGGAAGGAAGGCCGGCTGATTACCAGGATTATGAAATTGCCGATTTAAGGGATTTCATCAGTCGTTTGGATAAACGACTGGCCGATATGAAAATTGTTCGTTTTATTATGTTGCAATCACTGGCGCAAATCCGCGTGGTACAAAATAACAATACTTCAATTGCAGAAAAGGCACAGTCGATTGTTTCTACAACCATTCCGGTGTGGAAAAACCAATTAACCATTGCAGTTGCTTTACAAAGGCAAAAAGCCAATGTAGAAATGCAAAAAAAGATTTCGGACACGACGAATACCATTTTGCAAAAAAATGCAGAGATGCTGAAACAGAACAGTATCGATGTAGCCAAAGAAAATGAAAAAACTGTGGTATCTTTGGAAACCCTTAAACGTACCACATCATCACTAATTGAAACGCTAAATGAAGTGAAGCAAATTCATGAGGCAGGTGCACAAAGCAGACGTGTGTTGGATGGCGAACTTAAAACTTTGGAAACAGAGTTGAAAAAGAACGTTACGCGGGTGAACTAATTTAATCTATGGATGAATACCGCTTAAATATTCTCAAAAAATCAAGCGCAGAGATCAACCGTTTACAGTTGCTCTCTGTGTTTTTTGATGATGAAGTGATTTATAAAATCTACTTAAGGAGCCAGGTTATTCATCAGCTTTTTGCCAATAATGATGAACTTGAGGTTGAAAAATTAGATCTTTTTCACCTTCAGTTTACCGATAGTGTAATCGAACTGCTTAAAAAGATCAAAAAGAGCAATGAGAAAAATGTTTCGCTCATTTACGATGAAATCGACCTGAACGAGGAGCTGATTGATCGTATGGCGAGTGCACTTGTTGATCAGAAAAGTTTCCAGCAGGATAAACAAAGACAATCGCTTAAAGTTAATTTATCACTGCGAAAATTATTTAGTGTACTGTCCGATTTAAGCGCTGATTTCCCTTTTTCAAAAAACATTAACGTTTTTAGTTCTAAATACGCCAACGATTTTTATTTCGATCTCACCACCGATCAATTTTCTAAACTGATTAATTTTCAGGATAAGCAGGTGTATACCAATGTGTATGCAACTATTGAGAAAAAACTGATGGGAAAGTTGTGTAAATATGATTTTCGAACTGAATTTTATATCGGATTAAAATCTGGTGAGCTGGTAATTGAAATTTATAAGTTTTTGGATATAGATAGTTATTACCTGTTTTTTCCGAGCAGGAACCTGTTTTTGTTCTGCGATTTAACCATTTTAAACGATTTGGATAAGTCTACAAATCTTTCTGAAAGAGAAAGGATTGTACAGGAGCTGCAGTATAAAAACGATAAACTGCAAAGTAATGCTGCGGTGTTGAAAACGGCTATCCCAAAAGAAGTTGTTAATTTACTGGAAGACAGTTATCATAAAATTTCGGATATTAATTTCTTAAATCACCTCAATAATTTCGACGTACAATCAAATATTTTAAAAACGATGCTTAAAACGGATTTGTTTTAAGGGTTAATTCCTAGCCAAAGGAATCAATCATTATTTTTTTCGTCACACTGAATTGATTTCAGGGGCTATCCTGCTAATTAAAGCGATTAATAACTTCAGTATTTTTTGAAGCGCAAAACCAGTGGTGCTTGGTAAAATACTATCCCGCTTTTACTCCAAGTCCTCAATCATGCTTCGTTCCGGGCTTTACTTACAATCGGGGCTGTGAATGAATGGTCTCTGCATCAATCATTAAGAAATACCGCCGCTTGTAAAAAGCTTATTGCTATTTAAGTGTTTAATTTGTTATCTTCTTAAATAGAAAAGTTAAGGTATTAAGAAGTCAAGTTTTTAAAACTTGACTTCTTTTCTCTAAGATGCGACAATTACCTCGTCAATACCGCCAACTTATGTTTAAACAACTCAATTGTTCTACTCCAGGCCAGTTTTGCTGCAGCTTCATTGTATCGGGTAGGTGAGGTGTTATTGTTAAATGCATGGTTTACACCATCATAAATGTATATTTTATAATCAATTTTATTTTCCTTTAAGGCTTGCTCATAAGCTGGTATTCCTGCATTAATGCGTTCATCCAAACCACCATAGTGTAGCATTACACTGGCTTTAATTTTCTGAACATCGGCAGCATTTGGCTGTGCGCCATAGTAAGCAACGGCAGCTTGCAATTTGGGATCGTTAACGGCTAATTTATTTGCCATTCCACCGCCCCAACAGAAACCCACACAGCCTACTTTACCGTTTCCATCTTTTCTATTGCGTAAGTATTCCAGTCCTTTTAAATAGTTCTGCAAGTTTTTTTCAGGATCTAACTTACCTATCAGTTCGCGGCCTTTATCTTCATCGGCAGGTGTACCGCCCAATGGAGAAAGTGCATCTACTCCAAGAGCTAAGAAACCTTCTGCAGCCACACGTTTTGTTACGTCAATAATATGTGGGTTTAACCCGCGGTTTTCGTGTATTACCAGTACGCAGCCTAAGTTCTTTTTTTCCTTTGGTTTGGCTAAAACCGCTTTCATATCAACATCAATGCCTGGATAGGTAATGTTTTCAACTTCAATATCATCACTTTGGAAATCTGCAGCTGAAGCATAATTATTTTCGAGCATTGGCAAAATAGTCATTGCAAGTGCTGTGCTGCCCGCAAGAACAGCCAATTTTTTCATAAAATCTTTTCTGCCGATCTGACTATGGGTATACTCATCATACAGGTTGATTATTTTCTGATCCATCTTATTGATTTTGATTTACTTTACAAGATAAACAAGGGAGTTGAGATTTTAGCCGCATTGCCTAAAAGTTACAATACATTTCTTCCCATTTTTTAATCATTGCTACGCGGTGTTTGGTATATCTGGGCGTTAAAAAAGTATTCGACCAATCATCATAGTTGTCGTAAAAGAATTTTAAAAAGAAAATATGAAAGGTAATGCCGAGGAAAGGAATGGCTTTTAACTCATCATCAGTTAAGGGCCTCACTTGTTGGTAGGCATTTAAAAAAACTTCAAAATCCTTTTCAGCCTGTTCTTTAGCGATCAGGTTATTCAGTTGATGGAAGAAATAATGGTTAAGGAAAGTCATTAAATCATTGATCAAATAACCTTCACCCGCAAAATCGAAATCAAAAAATGTAATGTTCCCTGCTTCATCAAAATGGAAATTTTTAGGGAAGAGATCGTAATGGCAATAACCATAACTGAACTTGGATGTGTCAAATTCTTCGAATTTTTTTACCACTCTATCAGCAACATCAGAAAGGTATTTAAATTCTACAGGCATTTCTGCAAAGTGAGGTTTTAAAGTTTGCAATGGCCCGGCTAAGGTAGTTTCAAAATTGAATACCGGACGTGGATTATGGAGCTTGATTGAAGAGGTACTTTGATGCAGTTTGGCTATATCCTTTCCCAATTGAATGAGCTGTGTTGATTCAAGATCTAAAATAACCTTTCCTTCAGCAAAAGAAAAAAGTATGCCGTTCCGTATCCCTTCAATGGCATCAAACTGCTGAATCTGTTTACCATTTACATCTTTTATAGGGTAAGAAACCGAATTTCCATTTGCTTTTAAAATATTGAGCAGTTCTACTTCTGCTTCAATTTGGTTCAGCTTTCTGTGTACATCACGGTAAATTTTGAAGATGTATTTTTTGTTCTTATTTTCCAGGATATACGCATCACTTACATTTCTAATCAAAAGCTTACAGGTTGTATCGGGCTGTAAATGATAAGCTTCAATTAAATAATCTTTTAAAGCAGTTGCTGATAATGTGGAGTATTGTGCGGGGAAAATGTTTTGCATAAGTAGCGCGTTTGGGGTTTCAAATATAAATGTTAGAAACGACTTCCTAATCATTAAATAAGACTACTTTACCAACCTTAGCAGCGTGGTGCTGAACATGTTTCAGCTTTTTTTTTTGAGATCATTATTGATAAAAATTTAAAATTAAATGGATAGATTTCCAATACAAGATTCGGAATTGCTTTACACCGCGTTAAAATTATAAAATAAAAAAGCGCCATTTCCTCGTTGTAGGATTGGCGCTTTGGATATTTAAACGACTAGTTTAAAAGTTTAACTCATTTGCAATTTAATTGGCCCGAAAACCTTTCGGGGTACACTGCATCTGGCGTTTGAAAAATATGTTAAAATTGGCCGGGTATTCAAAACCCAAACAATAAGCAATCTGTGCAATATTCCACTCTGTATGTTTCAATAGAGCTACAGCCTCAGTTGCAATCCTCCTCGAAATATGCTCTGAAGTGGTTTTTCCTGTTACTTCTTTTACTGCATGATTTAAATGATTTACATGTACCAATAAGCGGCAGGCGAAATCATGAGCTGTTTTTAACTCCAGAATATGCTCTGTAGAACCAATGGGGAACTGCCTTTCCAGTAATTCAAGAAATAATGAAGTTAACCTTGCCGAGGCGGTGTTCTGTTTGAAAACAGCATCCTGTGGTTTTACTTTTAAAGCCTCATGTACAATCAATTGAACATAATTTCTCAATAAATCATATTTATGGATGTAATCACCATCCATTTCTTTCATCATTTTGGTAAATATATCCCTTAAGGTTATTTCCTGCTCCTCATCAATATGTATTACGGGACTATCGTTAATGCGCCATAACAAAGAATCGCGAAGGGTTTCGTTGCGGTTATGGATAAAATTTTCAGTAAACAAGCAGAAAAAACCAGCAGGCTTTGGCGAAGTACTTTCCCATGAATACGGGATATTCGGGTTGGTAAATAATAGCGCCCTGCCTTTAATTTCGATCTGTGCATCAGGGTAATGCAAAATCCCGTTGCCAATGATTAATGAAATTTTATAGAAATCCCTCCGGCTAAAAGCTGATGGTACATTGGTACAAACGGTACCGCGGTTAAAAACATTGAAATGGCCAATGTCGTTAATCATTCCTAAACTTGGCGTAGGAATTTCCGGACGGGTGATTTTTAATTTATTATAAAAATCTTCCAGGGTTTCCTTTTTTTGAAGGGTAGAAAGCTCTTGATTTTTTGATAACATAACTTAAGTGCTTAATACGTAAAGTTAGGGTTTAATCAGCGTTCCTTCATGCATTTCTTCCGTAGGTTCTGCAACTAATTTGTCACCTTCTGCCAAATCCCCAAAAACTTCAACCTGATCATCCGTTTCTCTGCCTTTTTTAACAGCTACTTTAACCGCCTTATTATCTGCTGCTTTTAATACAAATAATCCTTCGCTGGTATCTAACAAGGCTTTTTTGGAGATAATAAAAGTACTTGCATTGGCGGGAAGCGGAATATTTACTTCGGCCACCATACCTGGCAATAAAACTTTTGATGCATTTGGAACATCCATTTCAATACGTTCAGAGCGAAGGCGGAGATCTAAAGCACCTGATAAACGTTTCACTTTTGCTTTAAAAATTTGACTTGGCAAAGATTTAACCGTAAAACTGATTTCATCTCCTGCTTTTAAATAACCTGTATAAACCTCAGGAATGGAAACCGCTAAACGCAAGTTTTTCTGATCTTGTAAAGTAAACAGCGGCAAATCAGAACCCTTGCCTGTTGGGCCCACATAGGCACCTAAATTTACATTTCTGGCAGAAATAATTCCACTGAAAGGTGCCCTGATTGTTAAATAATCCTGCACGGAGCCCACTTCTTTATAGGCCGCTTTGGCTGCTTCGAGTTGAGCTAAATCAGCATTCTTTTTGGCCAAAGCCTGATCCAAATCGTTGGTAGAAATCGTACCAGGTGTTTTACTGGTTTCGTACAAACGGTTGTAATTGGCTTTGCTTGCTGTATAAATGGCTTCCTGTGCTTTTATTCTCGATTGAGTTGCGGCAAGTTGCGAGGTCATTTCTGGTGCTTCTAAAGTCATCAACAACTGGCCCTTACTAACTTCTGATCCAATATCTACCTTCAAGCTTTTTACAAAACTGCTTACTTTAGCATATAAATCAACCTGTTGTAAAGCAATTAGTTCTCCTGGTAAACTCAATTTGGTTGATAGCTTTCCCTTTTTAAGGTCGAAAGTTGCAATAGCTGCCTCTTTTTCCTTCTTGGGTGCTACTTTCGATTCTGAGTGCCCGCAGCCATAAATAGCTGTTAACATTAATAATCCTGAACTTATTAATCCTGTTGAAAATATCTTCGTATTCATTTGTTGATGATGATTTATTCGTTTTCTTGTAAACCTTTAATGTAATGGATGCTTTCTTCGTCTTCCGGATCGAGCGATATTGAATTGGTAGTCTGTTTACCTTGAACCCATGCAAATACCAGTGGCAAGATAATTAATACTGCGAATGTTGAGGCCAACAACCCACCTATAACTGCCCTTCCAAGAGGTGAAACAGCTCCACCACCTTCTCCATGGCCAATTGCCATTGGTAACATCCCTGCAATCATCGCAATACTCGTCATTATAATCGGCCGTAAACGTAATGCTGCGGCTTCGCGTGCAGATTCGAGCGCATTACCATTGTGTTTTCTCAGTTGTTCGGCATTGGTAATCAATAGCACCGCATTGGCAATAGATACCCCAACCGACATGATAATTCCCATGTAAGATTGTAAGTTTAAGGTTGATCCGGTGATGGTTAAAAGTAATAATGAACCTAAAATTACGGCCGGTACTGTAGCTAAAATGACCAAAGGCACTTTAAACGACTGGAAATTGGCTGCCAACATCAGAAAAATTACTACAATGGCCACAAATAGGCCCGATTGCAAACTGTCTAACGTATCGGTTAAAACTTTACTTAACCCTATGGCGTTAACTTTTAATCCCCGCGGCAGTTCGCCAACGTTTTTAATGGCTTTTTCTACATCTTTTGAGGCTGCACCTAAATCGGTATGGTAAAGGTTTGCCGTAACTGATAGAAAAGGCATGGCACCGATGTTGTCATTTTCACCAGCAGTGGTATCGGGTGTAATTTTCGCTACATCGCTTAGTACAGGTCTGGCCGAGTTTTTTAATAAAGGAATTTCTCCGATATCATCCTTGCTCGTCATTTGGTTAAGCGGTACCTGTACCTGTACGCTGTATGGTAAGGCGGCTTTTTCATCCAGCCATATGTTTTTATCTGTATAACGTGATGATGAAGTTGAGGCAATTAATGATCGCGAAATATCAGCCATATCTACTCCGATTTGTGCAGCACGCGTTCTGTCGATATCGATATTTAATGACGGGTATTTAATGGGTTGCGCAATCTGAACATCCCTCATGTAGGGGATCTGCTTCAGTTCTGCTAAAATTTTATTTGCATATTTTTCATTCAGTTTTTTGTTTTTACCGGCAATGCGTACCTCTACAGGGGTGGGAGAGCCCTGGCTCAATACTTTATCTGTTAATTCTATCGGTTCAAAAGAAAGCTTAACATCAGGTAATACCTGTTTAATTTTCGCCCTGAACTGATCTTTAAAATCGTCCATGTCTTCCTCAAAATCCTTTAAGCTTACCTGGAAAACAGCTTCATGCGGACCAGCCATAAACTGGTAAATTGGGTTTACCGAAAATTGCGCCGGGTGCTGCCCAACATACACTGAAGAAATGCCCATATGCTCTTCGCCAACCATTTTTTTCAGCTCTGCCAATACTACATTTGCTTTTTCTTCCGTACGTTCTAAACGGGTTCCATCTGGTGCACGCAAACGCAACTGAAATTGGCTTGAGTTTACTCTTGGTAAAACATCGCGACCAATATTAACCAATAATAATGCAGCCAGACCAATAATGATCACTAAATAAGCCAATACCACTGGTTTTCTATGTGGCAATATGCGATCAAGGAAACGCATAAAACGGTTTCTGAATTTATCGAAGAAACCAATTTTACCGTTGCCACTAAAATCTTCACGTGCTACCAAAACCTTTTTCTGGTTAAGGGTATCTTTTTCCGATTCGAGTGTAATGCCTGTTGCGTTAAAATCAGCTTCATCCTGTGTAATGCCGGGATGGTTTTCATTTCCTTTTTTTTGATGTGCCACCATAAGCCAGTTGGCCATAATCGGCACAAAAGTTTGCGATAACAAGAAGGAAACCACCATTGAAAAGCCAATTGCCAATGCCAATGGTAAAAATAATGCACCAGGAATTCCCGTCATCGTAAAAGCAGGTGCAAATACGGCAAGGATACAGAACAGAATCAATAATTTAGGGAAAGCAATTTCCTTACAGGCATCCCAAATGGCCAGTGCCTTGGGTTTTCCCATATCAAAATGCTGGTGGATATTTTCTATGGTCACTGTAGATTCATCAACCAAAATGCCAATAGCTAAAGCTAATCCGCTCAACGTCATGATGTTAATTGTTTGTCCGAATAACTTTAGGAACAACACCCCGGCAATGATTGATGTTGGGATTGTTAAGATTACAATTAAGGCAGCGCGTTTATCGCCCAGGAAAAGTAAAACCATCAATCCGGTTAATATTGCACCAATTGCGCCCTCGCTGATTAAGCTTTTTACCGCATTAATTACATAAACAGATTGATCAAACTCATAAGAAAGCTTAACATCTTCGGGTAAGGAACTTTGGATGTTTGGTAAATTTTTCTTTAAATTTTTAACCACTTCCCAGGTTGATGCATCGCCAGATTTGGCAATACTTAAATATACCGAACGTTTGCCATTGATTAAGGCATAACCGGCCACTAAATCGGCCCCATCTTTCACTGTAGCCACATCGCGCAGTTGCAGATTTTGTACGCTGCCTTTAAATAAAGGAATGTTTTCGAACTCTTTAACCTTTTTTATGGTGTAATTGGTAGGGGTAAGGTAGTTTTTATCACCTATTCTTACATTTCCTGAAGGCGCAGTCTGGTTGTTTAACCTAATGGCCTCCACCACCTGATCTACCGTTAAGTTATGCGAACGTAGCAGTGAAGGGTTAACGTTTATCTCTATCGTTCGGGGGCTACCACCGAAAGGAGCAGGAGAAAGCAAGCCCGGAATGGCCGAAAAACTAGGGCGAACATAGGTATTGGCTAAATCCTGCAATTCATTATTGGTACGGATAGGGCTGCTTAATACCAACTGTCCAACGGGAAGAGAAGAGGCATCGAAACGGATAACGAAAGGCGGTTGCGAGCCTGGCGGGAAAATGGCCTGTGCCCTGGTAGAAAGTGCACTTAACTCTGCTGCGGCCTGAGCCATATTGGTGCCTTCGTAATAGGTTAATTTCATCAACATTAAACCTTGCGTGTTTTTGGTTTCGATGCTTTTGATACCGTTTGCGAAAAGTAAAATATTAACGTATTGTTTACCAAAATAAGCTTCCATTTGGTCGGGTGTGTAACCGCCAAAAGGGTGGGCAATGTAAATCACCGGAAGGTTCATTTGTGGAAGAATATCAACTTTAATCTGGTTGATGGCCCCGATACCGAAAAAGAACAATCCTGCTACTAAAACCAGGATGGATATGGGTTTGCGAAGTGCGAAACGTATTAAGTTCATTTATATAGCCAGATTAAAATTCATTGATAAATATGTCATAATTGCCCAATGCTGCCGATTTTAAAAGCAAGGCCTGCCAAACATTGGTAAATGCAATATCGCGATCGGTTTCTGCACGGTTTAAGGTAAATAATGCCTGTGTAAGGTCAACCAGTGTAGTTAATCCATTTTTGTAAAGCGTATTTTTTTGCAGGTATGCATCAGATGCTGCTTTTACCTGGATAGGTGCTTCGCGGTAATTCGCCAGGGCATTTGCGAGTTTGGTTTCTGCAAGGGCCAGTTGTGCTTTCAATTGTTGATCAACCATGTTGTATTCTTCTTTTAAACCCTGACTGATGTATTCCTGTGCCCGTACCTGCGGTCGGTTTTTAAGTAATGTAGAGAGATTCCACGTCATTCCTATGCCAATCAAATAGTTTCCACGTGTAGGATTAATGCCATCAGCATAACCGGTAGAATAAGCAGTTTGATCTAGCGCATAGCCGGAGCCAAAGCCTGATCCTCTGCCCTGCATTACACCAAAGAAAGTAAATGTTGGATAGTATAATTTTTTGAAATAGCTAACCTGTTGCTGACTAACATCCACGCGGTTCTGGTAAAACTTTAACAGGGGATGCGAAGTTTTGATGACTGTATCCTGGAGCAGATTGTTAGGTATTCGCGTAATGGAGGCTGTATCTACATCATAGGATGTTGCGGTTACGCCCATTAAAACACCTAAGCGGTTGGCCTGTTCCTGTTCCAGATCTTTTGCTTTTGTGAGCGCAATTTTCGCATTAGAAACCTCTGCTTTTGCAAAAGAAGAATCAACGCCAGCAATTAAGCCATTTTTAGCCCTGATTACTGCAGTATTTTTAAAAGTAATTGCTCTATTGAGGTTGTTTTGTTGTGATCTGGTTAACCGTTGTGCGGCCAATAAATTAAGATATGCAGCAGAAACACGGATTTCTTGTTGAAACTTTTCCTGTTCCAGGTCATTTTTGTCTCTTTGATAAGCAGCATCAGCAATTTTGATGCGTTCTCTGATTTTTCCGAAAGTGAAGAAATCCCAGTTAACATTCGCAAGGTACAACCCGCCGAAGGCAGCTTTCCAATTTTGTTTGTCTAAAGCTGGTCCAGATGAGGCAGTTCCTAAGCCACCTAAACCATATTGTGGACCATTTTGGCCATTTATGGTTCCATAATCCTGTTGCGCACTCAGGCTGAAATTTGGCAGATATTCTCTTCGTGCCTGCTGGATGGAGGATTTTGATGCATTAGCATAATTATTTTTGGCTTTAATGGTGCCATAATTAATTAAAGCGGTGTTTACAGCCTGTTTTAAACTCAGCGTTTGTGCGCTTACACTGAAAGGGGAACTAAAAAAAAGTGATAACGATAAACAAAATAAAGATATACGATGCATAGTGTATAATTTACACGGCAAATGTAAATTATGGCAGCAATATCAAAGTATTCGGTTCAAATCAAAAATTATGCGAATCAAATAATCATCGAATTGTTACTTAAGCAAAGTTGTAAATTATTTCGAAAGGTTAAATAGAATATAATCGTGTTTTTACATACTCAACATAACCACATTAGGCTTTAATGGGCGCAAAAAGCAAATTGTGATTTTATCGGCCTTTCTAGAAATGAAAACATTGTTTAAAGATCACTCCACTTCGCGGTGCTTCGGTCGGGATGACGATTTTGCTTCCTTACTAGAAAGATTGCTTCGTGCCTCGCAATGCCGACCGCTATACCGGAGTTCGTTAGTAATAGCTTGCAGAAGAACCAAATTTGATGTGAAATTTCGTCCTTTTCGACAGTAGTGGAGAAATCTTATAAACTGATATTAATAACATGTTACAAAAAGTACTGAATATGCTTTACTGTTCTGTATAGCTTTTAAAGTTATCAAGTATGGCCTGCCATCCTCCACGCTGCATTTCAACAGGATTGGTAGATTCAGCGTCGAAAGTTTCAGTAATCCTGGTTTGTTCACTTAATGCATCAAAAATAATGCTCACAGTTCTACCATCCTCAAGCGTATATTCTATTTTTTTGTTGGTATCAACTGTGGTGTACGTTCCGCCGAAATCAAAACTCATGCTACCATCTTTTGCAGCCATGGTACTTTTAAATTTACCACCAACTTTTAAATCGTTTTCCGAATATGGAGTATGCCACTCAGGTGAGGCAAAACTCCATTTAGTAATATGATCAGGGTTGTTCCAAAATTCCCATACTTTTTCTACAGGCGCATTTACAGTGGTTTCAACAGTAATTGAAGTTCTATTTTCCATGTTTTGTTTGTTTAAATTGTATATGTAAAGTTATGTTAACTTTTACAAGTGCAAAAGTGCTAATGCGACAAAAAAGGGTGTAGAATAACCTCAATTACTATCCTTGAACAAAAAATCCTTAGCTAACGCAGTTCGTTATAAATAAAGATCACAGTATCTGTAGAAACCAATCCGCTAATGTTGCCGCCAGTGTAGGTTACTTTATAGCTTGATCCTTTTTTTAGGTCGTAAGCTTTTAATAAATCAGCGTTTCCTACAAGGCTATCACCAGGGTTTACCTTGGCATAGCTCGAGGCCGGAGGTGGCATTACCCTTTTAGCCATTGCGCCTTTGTATTGCGCTTCTTCGCCTTTCTCATTGGTTATACTTAGGTAACTGCTCGTTAGCGGTTCAAACGGCGTATGCCAAATACAAAAACTTTTGGTGGCGGTTGTATTATTGTATACCACAAATCTTAATAATAATGGATCGCCGGGCGTTACGTTTCCGTTTACTTTGATTTTAGCTACCAATGAATCGCTTTCATTTTGAGTTGTACCATTTTCGCTTTTGCTGTTGGCTGTATTTCTGGTGGCTTCGCTACAGGCAGAAAACAATAATAAAAGAGCAGGGATAATTAATTTAATGTTTTTCATGAGATGTTTTTTGTTTATATAAGCAAATGGAAATTGATAATGTTTGATTGGAATCTGATTTTACTAAAACGATTAACTATTTTGATTAAATGAATTTAATGCAGGTTGTAAATTTGCATTTTAAATGGTTTTGGATTGCTATTCGCGAAGGATGGAAAGTTTTAATGCAATTAATTAGCGTTCACTAAAAAGTAGGCAATGCGGCAGGCGTAACCTGTTGATTTTTGGTTATGCATATCGCTGATGCGAATGCTTAACTTGTGTTCGCCAGCCCCTAATTGATCGGCAAGTAGCAGGTACCAAGGTAAATGCAAGCCCGAACTCCATTGGGTGTAAAGATCGACCATTTTTTCAGCACCATTATCTATCCGATAGTGCAGTGCGCCGGCATCGGGACCAGATAATACTGCAATTCCGACCGCATTACCTTTAAAAACCAAATCGAAAGTGCTGTTTCTGGTGGTGCTTTCTAAAACAGGGATATTTACAAAACCGGTTCTGGTATCGATGCCATCATTGGGTTTCCAGTTTTTATTGATGTTAAACGTATTTAAATTTCCGGCAGCAGTAATGTTTAGATACTGCCCTTTGGTATATGCAAATTTATCAATGATTTTGGGAATCCCTGCTGATGCTTTTTTAGTGTTTTTCTGGTTTTCTTCGAGAAAGGTTTTTATCGTGTTAAAATAAAGTTGTTGGCCAAATGGTGATGGATGAAGATCCTTAAAATCATTTTTCCAGGTAAATTCTCCGTTGGCTATGCGTTTATCTACTTCTAAAGCGAGGTTAATAAATGGCAAATGATAATATTCGGCCAAATCGCTATGTATTTTTACTTCAGCGGGGATTGTACCTTTATTAAAATCTTCGTTTTTATTTTCATCGGCAAATGCCATCAGTACAATATCGGTTTTTGGATTTTTACTTAAAGTGTGTCTGATTATGCCTTCTAACGCCCGTTTTTGGGTTTGTTCCGGTGTTCCATTCACATGGTCATTCACTGCCGATTCTACAAATAACAGGTCTACTTTTCCACTATCCAACACATCGCGCTGCAAGCGGAAAGCATGGGGTAAACTTCCTAATGATGGGATACCTGCGTTAATAAATTTAAATTTGTTTTGAGGATAGGTTGTGCTGAGGTAATTGCATACCAAACCGCGCCAGCCTTCCATATTGGTAATCGATCCACCTAAAAATGCAACAGTTACCGGCTCATTTTTGGTCAGTTTTTCGGCTGTATTGCTGCTAAAATTATTAAATGTAATAAATGAAGAAGATTCAAGTTTGTTTTGTGCAACGCTTTTAGCATTTAATGCAGTTAACAAAACCATCAAGTAAAGAAAAGAGGTTAATTTCATATCAATCAGATTAAGCCAAAAGTAATAAAATTTGTAAAGTATTATTGGATAGATTCGTGCAGAAAACTGCCATCCATTTGGTATAATTTAACGTATGTAACTATAAACCCTAATAAATTTATGAAAACGAAGATAACAACCCTTGTATTAACCTTTATATGCATTGTATGTATAGCCACTCAAGCTCAGGAAAAAGCACAAATGAAAACCCAACGGATAGAGGTAGGAAGTAAAATTCCTGATTTTATACTGAAAGATGATGCCGGGAAAGATTTTAAGGTTAGCAATTATATCGGAAAGAAAAAACTGGTAATTTATTTTTACCCGAAAGACGAAAGTAGTGTTTGCACTAAAGAAGCCTGTGCATTTAGGGATAGTTACGAAGAATTTAAATCAACTGATGCTATAATTATCGGAATAAATTCTGGAAGCCTGCAAAGTCATGCCGATTTTAAGAAACACCATAATTTGCCATTTACCCTTTTGAGTGATCCAAATAATGAAGTTTTAAAAATGTTTGGTGTTAAGGACGTAATGTTTTTAACCGGTAGAGAAACGTTTTTAGTAGGCCTGGATGGAAAAGTAGTATTCAAATTTAAAGGTATGCTTAAAGGTGATGAACATGCCAGTAGTGTGTTGGCTTTTTTAAAAAAGAAATAATTTAAGCCCTAATTATAAATGCAGATGACCATTTAAAAGCAATCTTTCACTTGAAGGGCAATTTTAAAGATAACTATTATTTGAAAAATCAGGAGCGCGATTTGGACCCTCGATGTAGGCTTGTTCCCGATTTTCATTTTGTCCAGATGAATATTCGTAGGTGGCAATCATTAGGGGCCAGGTAGCACAAGCAATGTCAAGCTGATCGGCGGGATGGATTGTTTTTAGCAAATTATTTAATAAATCCGGTAGCAGCCGTTATGATTTTTGATCAGTATGAGCCGCTACCGAAGCATTGCTAAAAGCTATTCTTGCAATAATGTATTGTGATGTTAAGCTACTTAGTTATTGCCCTACTAAGTAGTGGTTGCCAACTTTTTCTTTCTTCTAAACCTTTTTACCTGCCCCATATGTTCAGTAGGTATATTGTCGCCGAGCAATTTGCCCCAGGGTTTAAGTCCTTCAATCCGATCGAAAATAATTTTTAGTACCGCAATAAATGGAATGGAAAGGAACATGCCCGGTACTCCCCACAATGCTGCTCCCATTAATACAATCACGATGGAAATTAAGGCATTTATTTGCACCTTGCTCGATACAATACGCGGTACAAGAATGTTATTGTCAATAAATTGGATTAATGCATAAGCCGCAATAATTAACAGTTGAGTGGTAAAACCATCTTTGGTTAAAGTGGCCATTAATACGGGTAAAGCGATGGCTATAATACCACCAATATAAGGTAACAGGTTCAGTATTGCCCCAATAACGCCAATTAAAATCGCATTTTGCACGCCAAGAATTAACAAGGCTGCAGAATTCATTACTGCCACAATCGAGGTTTCGATCAGTAAGCCAATAATGTAACTTTGGATTGCAGCTTTGGTTTCGCCCAAAATCTCTGCAACTTTTTCTTTGTTTTCTTCCGAAAATACTTCGTAAATAAAATTAAGAATCAAGGTTTTGTATAACAGAATCAAGAAAGTATAAACAGGAATCAGGAACACAACACTTAAAACCCCCATTAAGCCACTCAGCGTTTGGCCAATTAATGCTTTGCTTCCATTTGCAGCATCGTTAACCATTTGCATTTGCTTTTGCGACGAGATGCCTAAAGTTGTTTGCAGCCAGTGCCTGATTTCTTCTAACAATTGAGATAGTTTTTGTTTAATGCTTTCCAGGTCATCAAAAAAGTGAGCCACTTGAGAGGAGAGAAAATAAAGTATGGCCACTACCACTAAAATTCCAATAAGCATTGATAATATGATGCTTAATATTTTGGGCATTTTTCGTTCGAAACGATTGGTGAGTGGATTTAGCAGAATGGCTATTAGCGCGGCAAAGGCCAGTGGCACAAGGATATCCCTCAGCACACTCATCATAAATACAGTAATTACAAGCCCTAATAAAATTACAGGAGCCTTGATGTAAAATGGGTAAGTTTTAAGCATTTGTATATTGTTTCGTCGTTCAATAACCGTAATGTAACAAAATTGTTTTAAAGTTATGTAGATCTTATGGGAATGCAATTTCGGTTGCAGGTATCTTTTTTATTTCATTCCATTGAAATGGTAAACAATGTTAAGTTATTTTATAAATTTATCATCAATTTGTGTCTTTTTAACGGTAAATTCCCAATGAAAAATTATTTTTCAATAGTCATCTGTCTCTTCCTTTTTGTTAATGTTATTCAGGCTGCCGAAGTTGATACGGCTTCTACCTATAGCAAATCGATGAAGAAGAATATCAAAGCTGTAGTTATTAAACCTGATAGTTATAAAACCGGAAAATCTTTTCCGGTGGTTTACCTGCTTCATGGTGCTGGTGGCAATTATGCAGAGTGGGTTAAAAAAGTACCTGGAATTAAAAATCTGGCCGATCTGTATCAGTTTATCATCGTTTGCCCTGATGGAAATGTAACGAGCTGGTATTTCGATAGTCCGGTTGATCCCGAATGGAAATATGAAACCTATGTAGCCAAAGAGTTGGTAACTTATGTTGATGAACATTACAAAACCATTGCCGAAAAGAAAGGCCGTGCAATTACGGGTTTGAGTATGGGTGGGCATGGTGCGCTTTATCTGGCCATTAAACACCCTGATGTATATGGTGCCGTTGGCAGTATGAGCGGTGGTGTGGATATTAAGCCTTTTCCAAATGGATGGAATATATCAAAACGATTGGGACCTGAGGATGAATATCCTGAGCGTTGGAAACAGAATAGTGTGATTGATATGATTCACAAAATAAAACCTGGCTCGCTTGCCATTGCAATTGAATGCGGTACTGAAGATTTTTTTTATAAAATGAATGTGCGTTTGCACGATGAGCTTTTGTACAACAATATCCCGCACGATTTTACAACCCGGCCCGGTGTACATAACTGGGATTACTGGGCAAATGCCATCAAGTTTCAGAGTGTTTTTATGAATAATTATTTTAATACCAAATAATAAGGTGTTTTTTTTAGCAATAAAGAAATTTAATGTGGTGATACCCATACAGGCTGCATTAAAACTGATACATCATTTTAGATAAAAAATTAACTTTTAGATTACATACAAAATAAAGACTTACCATATTTTTGACCGTTCTCGAAATCTTATTTATAAAACAGGAAACGAAGATTTAAAACCAAAAATGAAATACTTAGTCAAAGAAATCAGTGAAGGAAACTGCGATATTACTTTATTGCCAGAAAACTTGAATGACAGAAATCTTTTAGCCGAAACTACAAAAGGCCTTCAACACGATTATCAAGAAACTATCCAGGCACATTATGAGCATGCATTAAAAAATGAAGTTCATGGTAATGCTGCATTTGTTTCCTTAAACAACGAACAAAGTAACTATCCGAAAAGAGTAAATGTGAATTATCAGATTATTTTAAGCTAACAGTCTGTTTTACTGAGCAAGCGTTTGAGGCTGTTATTTTAGTTAAGACGTTTGCATTTGAATTAATGGTCGGTGAGGAACCGACCATTAGAAAGATTTTAAAAGCATCGCTGTAAGGCTACAGGCCTAACTGAATCGTAATTGCGCGAAGGCTTTTTCAGCCTGCGAAACAATTTACAATGATCGCTTTTTGCTATTGCTTTAAAAATGCTTCGTACCTTAACAATGTCGATCGTACAATTGGTGCTTTGTGATTCATTTTTTTCTGTAGTTGAAAACGATTATTAAATAGAATTTTTCGCTAACATATAAATGTGGAGATCATTAATAATTAAAAGTAAAGCCTCCTCCAAGCCCCATATCACTATCGTAATGGGTAGAAATTGCAATGTATTTGGTAAGTATGTAGCGAAGGCCAGCGGCATATTCTTTATCGGTATTAACCATAAAATTAGCTCGTAACCGTTTAGATACCGGTATATCTTCTCTCCCAAGTTGAAACCTCAGTTTTCCATTTCCATCAATCCTGGCATCGGCAACCAATAACATGGGTAGGGTATAGGCAATACCGGCAACAATTGTTTTTCTGTTTTCTTTGTTGCTAAGCTGGCCGAACATATTACGTTCGTCACTTCCAAAGATATTTTTTTCATCAGGATTAAATTTTTTGTAATGGTAATCGAAGCCTACATAAGGAAACAGCCATTGGTTTCGTCCAATGTATCGGCCAAGCGTGGTTTCACTTTCATACCCCATCATGGCATTGGTGCCTAAATGCCACATGGTATTGAGCGACCAGCGGGTTTGTGCCAACATCAACTGACCATCGCTACCACTGCTTTCTATACCGATCCGGCCCATTGAGTGTGGCATCCTATCGTCCCAAAATAATCTGCGTTGGGCAAGTTTTGGATTTGGCAAATCAGGGTTTGGCGCAGAGTTTTCATAACTGAATACCCTGCCCATGCCACTCATCATGTGGTATAATATATGGCAATGAAAAAACCAGTCTCCGCCCGCTTCCGATGCTGCAAATTCAATGGTATCCCTTTCCATAGGCATAATATCGAGTACATTTTTCATTGGTGCATATTCGCCCTGTCCATTTATTACCCTAAAATCGTGGCCATGCAAATGCATCGGGTGGCGCATCATGCTATTGTTGTAAAGAATGATTCTTAAATTTTCTCCCCTTTTAATCAAAATCTTATCTGATTCTGAAACAGTTTTATTATCTAATGTCCACACATAACGGTTCATGTTTCCGGTAAGATCGAATTTTAAGGTTCTTAACGGCCCTTTAGGTAGAATCGTTTTTTTAGGATCGCGCAGCATGTTGTAATTTAAAGTAACAACCTTTGCAGGTTCGGTATTCATATTCATGCCCGCCATTTGGTCTGGATCATGCGTATCAGTACCATTTTCCGGCCCTGTAATCTCCGGATACATTACGGTATTCATGTCCATAACCTGATTTTGCATTTTCATGCCTTTCATTTCAACCATGTTTCCATTCATGTCCATCATGTCGTTCATCATCTTCATTCCGGCGAAATATTTTAGTTTTGGCATTTTTCCTGCTGAAACTTTTTCACCATCTCCCAGCCATAAGGAGGCCGATTTTGTCCTGTCTTCGGGGGTAACTAAAAATTCGTAACTTTTATTTTCCGGAATGGTTACCACCACATCATAGGTTTCTGATACTGCAATAATCAACCTGTCTACCTCTACAGGTTCAACATCATTTCCATCGGTTGCTACCACGGTTATTTTTCCGCCAGCATATTTAAGCCAGAAATAGGAGGATGCACCTGCATTGGCAATGCGCAACCGTACTTTATCACCCGCCTTAAATTGAGGATTACTAACTTCATTTTTCCCGTTTATCAAGAATTTATCGTAATAAACATCGCTTACATCCATCGCATTCATTCGTTTCCACTCGTTGGCCACCTTGGTTTTAAAATTGCCAGTCCGAATGGCTTCCGTATAACTCTGGGTGGTTCCTTTTTTAATGGAAAACCAATCTGTAGCTGCATGTAAACTCCTTTGTACTTCCATGGGGTTCATATTGGTCCATTCGCTCAATACCAAGGGGATGGAAGGAATATCCCACTCTTTTCTTTTTTGGATGATAAATGCGCCATACATGCCAATCTGCTCCTGAAGCCCGGTATGGCTATGGTACCAATGTGTGCCGTTCTGCACAATCGGAAACCTATATAGATGCGTTGCACCTGGTTTAATAGGCATCTGTGTCATATTGGGTACACCATCATAACGGTTAGGCAAAAAAAGCCCATGCCAATGTAAAGAGGTTTCTTCTTTTAGCTTATTGTGTACATAAATTTCTGCGGTATCGCCCTCGGTAAAGGTTAAGGTAGGCATAGGGATGCTTCCATTAACCGCGATGGCATGTTTTGATTTGCCTGCATAGGTAACCGTTGTATCTGCAACATATAAATCGTAGCGTAATGTACGGGGAGGATAGTGAGCCGGCAGGGTTTTAATCGGACCAAGGTTCGCCTTTGCATTTTTAATATTATCAAACAAAGTGGAAGGTTTGCCAATCTCCACATCACCCGTTTCTTTATTTTCCATCGCATCATGCTTTGCGTCATGTTGCATACTGGGCATATTCATGTTTTGGGTTTTGCTTTTTGCTGCACTTATCTTTTTTTCAACCAGTTTCATTCCGCATTTTGGGCAGTTCCCGGGTTTGGCCGATAGTACTTCAGGATGCATTGGGCAAGTGTATGTTATTTGATTTGGATTTTCCTGATCGGGCATCTTCATGTTTTTCATATCCTGGGCAGAAACTGCCATTGAAAAACCCATTAAAATACTAAAAATTATATTTCTCATCTATATGCTGTTCATTGTACAGCAAACCTATCGCTAAATGAGGATGGAAGTTTATATAATTTTAGGTAAATCTTATATCATTATGTGGTTTCAGGATGGGTTTATGCTTAAATTTATCAAACTGATACATGAGTACAGAAGATGAATTAATTTAGTGTTCAATTTTTGGTTTAATTGCAAAACAGCGAGCAATAGCTTCGTAAAGTTCGCTGTAATCTGCCTCGGTTTCAGAAACCCAGGCTACGATTCCATCAGGGCGGATCAGGATTGCGCCAAAGCCAAGTTGATCTTTCGCATGATTTGAAATGTATTCAATTTGAGTGCCATACTCTGCAACAAACTGTTCAAGGTTAGCATCAGTATTAAAATCAAGTAATATTGCTTTGCCTGTATGCATTAACTGTCCGATTGTTGTGCCGTTTTCCAATTCAAAATCCGGTACGCTGCGGCCGACCAATGGATGTTGAGAATCCGATTTGTAATGGGTATTAACGCCCCAAATCCTCCCTGCAAAATAGGTAGCACCATCTTTTGTGTTCATCAGATCGCGGAAGATTGCATACAATGCCTTTGCATGTGGGTTTGGTTGCATAATGGCTACCTGCGCACGCGACCAATCCAGTACCTGCTCTCCAATGGGATGTCTTTCTGTAAAATAAGTATCCAACAAAGTTTGTGGTGCCTTACCTTTAATCGTTGCTGCAAGTTTCCAACCGAGGTTCATGGCATCTCCTAAACCTAGGTTAAGCCCCTGGCCGCCCAATGGCGCGTGGATATGTGCGGCATCTCCGGCTAAAAGTATCCGTCCTTTACGGTAAGTGGTGGCTTGCCTCGCCCGATCAGTCCAGGTGGTGGCAATGTGCAATGCAGTTACCGTAACATCTGTATTTGATACTTTTCGTAACACCTGCTGAACATGTTCAAGGGTAATTGGCTTTTTTGAATGATGAAATGCACCGCCATCAAAATCTTGTATAATTACATAGCCTGGCTGAGATTGCAGATACATGCCAGTAGGGGTAACATTTCGCCCAGGACTGAGCTTTTCGGGATCTAAAAGATCAATTTTTGTCGAATAACCTGTAAATTCTGGTTCTGTACCTGCAAATTCAAAACCAGCGGTTTTACGTACTATGCTTCTGCTACCATCGCAGCCTACTAACCATTTACTTTGAAAAATTTGATCCTCTGATTGAACAGTTATACTCTCATCGGTTTGTTGGAAAGATTTTAGTGCTTTTCCGTATTCAATGGTTACCCCAAGTGTTGTTGCGCGGCGTTGCAGTATTGTTTCAAGCTCTTCCATTTCAGTTATTAAGCTGGTTTGCGTTTTGCCAGGCAATCGATATTTCCATTGTGCAGTATCGATATGACCCTCATAAAACACGATGCCTGCAAAATGCCCGCCCTGGCGTTGGGTTCCTTGTTTTAAGTGAGGATTTTTTATCTGTTTATGTAACTGAAGATCTTCAAGCAGGCCGCGCCTGTGAAGTGCTTCTATACTGGTTGCATTAAGTCCTCTCAAACCAAAAGGAAGTTTTTTCAGGGGAGAATACCGATCATCAGCTTTTTCTAAGATCAATACCGAACATTTGGCCAGTGCCAGTTCGCAGGCGAGAAAAAGGCCTACCGGCCCGGCACCTGAAATAATAACATCGTAAATTAAATTTGTATCAGTTGAGGTATGGTTTTTAATTGTTGTGCTCATCATTAAATAATTGAAGCACAAAATTCACCACTAATACCCGTTTAGCCTTGTATAAATGCGACAAAATTATTGCTCACCAGCTTTTTGCCCTTTTTTGCCTTTCGGGCAAAGGCTGCTGGTGTAGTGCCGCTGTAACGTTTAAATTCCCTGCTGAGGTGCGGTTGGTCTGTATAGCCAAACTCGTGGGCCAGGCTGGCAATGTTTGCACTTGGATTAAGCCATAACTGGTTCCGTACTTGCTCAAAGCGCATTAAGCCTGCCACATCTTTAACAGTGTAGCCCGAAGATTGCTTAAAGTTTCTTTCCAATGTACGCACTGTTGCATGTGCAGCCGTAGCCACTTCGCTTACCTGGATAGCACCATTTGCCCCCTGCATGGCCGCACCAGCTTTAAATAACAAACTGTCGGTAGCAATTCCCGATCTCAAATTCAGTAAAAATTGTTGTAAATGTTCAATAGCCTCTTTTATTCTATCTTCCTTAACAAGATCACTTAAAATAGACTGTAGCTGTGCGAGCGGATGTTCAAAAATGTGTAATTCTTCTTTGTCAGCCGATAACCCAAGCAGATCGAATACCGTCCACGGGAAACACCTGATGGCCAAAATCTCCAACTGATTTTTTGCATAGAAATGAACAGGTTGGTTGAGCAGGCCAATCATAAATGGTGATGGCAAAGGTTGTAGTTTACCATTATAAAAAGCATTGCAGCCATTTCCAAAATGAAAGATAATTTCTGCATAACCATCGGGAATTACCTCAAAACCTGATTCAATTGGCCCGAATTCTCTTTTATTGTGCCATAAACATTTTATGGTATCCTGAAGTGCTTCATAAGGTTCGAACTCTTGGTGCTGCATATCGAAAGTTAATCAATTTTGGATTGGTTTTCCAAATATTTGCCACGTTGTACATTGGCAATAGTTAGGAAACAAAAAAACCTTTCATTTCTGAAAGGTTTTTGTTCGATTTTTTGTGTACTCGGGGCGGGAATCGAACCCGCACGCCTTTGAAAGCACAGGATTTTAAGTCCTGCGTGTCTACCAGTTCCACCACCCGAGCATTAGCCTAACTTTAAAATAAATGCCTTCTGGTAGGAAGGCATTTAGAGCGAAAGACGAGATTCGAACTCGCGACCCCGACCTTGGCAAGGTCGTGCTCTACCAACTGAGCTACTTTCGCAAATTAATACATTGTGTTGTATTCCTTTGGGGTTGCAAATATAGAAATTAAACTTTCCAAATCAAAAAAATAAAATAAAATTTTCAATAGAGATTGTTAAAGTCTCATAATCAGCGGGATAAATATTGTGTTTTTTAATCAGTAACAAATTTGGGTTTGTTTTACAACTACACGTATAAAAACCTGTACCTCTACGGTGAAGGTGCGAAAGGTTTAGGTGGTGGTTTTGCATACCGGATTGATCCCCGTTTTACAGCCCTTTTTGAAAATACTGATTTAAGGCGGTACCCTAATGCTTTGTTTTCAACCACTAAAAATTCTGTTGTAGAAACGGTAAGTGTACTTTTGGTGATATCAAAATCAACATTTAAA
>NZ_LMKM01000004.1 GCF_001421515.1 Pedobacter sp. Leaf216
ACACCAAACGAAGTTATTCTAACAAACCGCCGTATACCGAACGGTACGTACGGTGGTGTGAGGAGACAGCAGGGAAACTAATTCCCTGCTTCTTACTCGATTTTTGTTATTCGCTATATTTAAAAAGATAACAATCTGTAAATATGAAACTAAAAACAAAATTTATAATAGCATCGGTTTTACTCACCGTTATTATGGTAGATATGATTTGGTGGTTCCGGGCAACGGATAGTGATAATTCATTTGAAGTTATCAAACAGAATTACCTTTCAGTATTTCCTGGTTTTTTACAAAATCCTTTATTACTAACCGGTATCGCAATTGTATTTTTGGTTATTTCAGGAATATTTTTTGTTCAAACCAGAAAAGGAAATTTACTTAAAATAGTGTCCACAGTTGGCTTTTGCTTAAGTTTTACGCTGGCTTTCTGGCAGTTATTTTCTTTAATGTTTGGTTAAGTACCAAGGCCCGTGTCCCCACAAAAGAGTCTGCACGTAGTAGCACATGTTGAAGTTAAACTCTTAAGAAATTTCTAAGCTTTCGGAATCAAAATATTTTTAATAATCACATTTATGCTCATTGCATTGGGTTTTATTTCGTTCAGAATTACAAAACCCAGCCGTCTAAACCTGATTGGACGGATGCCGATTTAATTATCTGTTTTTATTTACTTGTGTTATGCTTGCTTCACAGGTTTTCTATCGGCGGGAGGGAAACCAGCCCTTGCTTTCCAAAAAAACAAGAATTGATAATAGCATAAAAGATTGCTTCATAGTTCCTCCTAGCAATGAAGAAAAAAATCCCTCGCTGATTTGATCAACAAGGGATTTTTTATTTGAAAAAGTCAGATTAAAGCTTAAAAACGATTATCGATCAATCGAACCCATTACTTTTTGGCCAAAAGCATTTAATGCATCTTTTTCGGCTGCACCCTCACTTACCATTTGGTGAACTTCAAGCGCACCACAAATATTGGTAATCATTTCACCTGCAACATCCACTTCGTGCTCACTAACGCCTCTAAATTCGCAAAAAGCCTCTAAAACCTCTAAAGTGGTCTCCAGTTGTGCTGGAGTGGTGTTTTGAAATAATTGTCTTATAACCGGAATCTTCATTACTTTATCTTGTTAAATAGTTCTATTAAGCCTTCTGCTTTGTTGGTTTGCACCTGATCTACCAAACTGCCACCTTCAAAAGCTGCGAAAGTTGGTAAATTGTCAACGTTCGCAAATTTGCGTGAGTTTGGAAGTTTTTCGGCATCAACGATCAAGAAAGCCACATCTTCATTTTCTGAAGCCAATTTTTTAAACTTTGGTTTCATGATTCTGCAGTTACCGCACCAGGATGCAGCATACTGAACCATAACTTTTGAGTTATCGGCTAAATATTGTTGAAGGTTATCTTCTGTTAATTCTAAAAACATAACTTTTTGCTTAATTAGTTAGCAGCTAAATATTCAGCTACACCAGTTCTGTTTGCGTTCATTGCTTCTTTTCCTTCTTCCCAGTTTGCAGGGCAAACTTCGCCATGTTTTTGAACGTGGGCATAAGCATCAATTAAACGTAAATATTCTTTAACATTTCTACCTAGTGGCATATCGTTAACACTTTCGTGGAAAACTTTACCAGTTTCATCAATTAAATAAGTAGCTCTGAAAGAAACATTTGAACCAGAGAATGATTCATTTCCTTCTTCGTCGTAGTTAACTTCTTGATCTAAAATATCTAAGATGCCAGACAATTGTCTGTGTGTATCTGCTAAAATTGGATAAGTAACACCTTCAATACCACCATTATCTTTTGGTGTATTTAACCATGCGAAGTGAACTTCGTTGGTATCGCAAGATGCACCAATTACAATTGTATTTCTTTTTTCAAACTCAGGTAAAGCAGCTTGGAAAGCGTGTAATTCTGTAGGGCAAACAAAAGTAAAATCTTTTGGATACCAGAATAATAACACTTTACTATTTTTATTTACAGCTTCTTCAAATACATTGATTTTCAAGTCGTCACCCATGTCTGACATTGCATCAATACTAACACTCGGGAATTTTTTACCTACTATTGCCATAATTTTTGTCTTTAATTTTAAGGCACAAAGGTAAGGCTTAATGAGGAGTCAATCAACCCTGTTTTACTCATTATTTATTGTATTTATTGATAACGATATAGATGAAAACTATATTGTTTTAGGCAACTATAATTGGCTTCTATTTCAGTTTTCTGCTGTCATGCTGAGGCACGAAACATCTTTGTTTGGTTATTATAAATGACGGCCAGATAAATGATAAGGTTACTTCTTCAACGTAGTTTCATAAAGCTTAAATATTCTCTTGTACTCATCCGTCCAGCTGCTAGGCTCAATAAAGCCATGATCTTCTACCGGATAAACGGCAAGTTCCCAGTTGTTTTTACCAAGTTCTATAAAGCGTTGTGTAATGCGTACAATATCCTGAAAATGAACATTTACATCAACCATTCCATGGGCCATTAATAAGTTACCTTTTAACTTATCGGCAAAGTAAATTGGCGAACTTCTTTTGTAAGCAATCGGATCGTTAAAAGGTTCGTTTAAAATGTTCGAAGTATAGCCATGATTGTAATGTGCCCAATCGGTAACCGAACGTAACGCCGCACCACTTGCAAAAACATCCGATTCGTTAAACATGGCCATTAAGGTAATAAAACCGCCATACGAACCGCCATATAACCCAACATGTTGAGGGTTTACGCCATATTTATCAACCAAAAACTTTACGCCATCAACCTGATCGGTTAAATCTTTTCCACCCATATGGCGGTAAATTCCCGTACGGTGATCGCGGCCATAACCAGAACTTCCGGTATAATCGATATCAATTACAGTGTAGCCATTATCTGCCAGTAAGTTATTGAACATGAATTCGCGGAAGTAAGTGCTCCAGCCGAAATGTACGTTTTGAAGATAGCCAGCACCATGAACAAAAACCACAGCAGGGTGGTTTGGGTGTGGATTGCTTGATTTATACACCCTTGCATACACATCGGCGCCATAACGGTTTTTAAAACTTACCATATCCGGCTGACGCCATTTGTAAGCATTAAACTCTGCAGAGGTAGATTGTGTTATTTTTTCGGCTTTTGCGCCCACCTTATTAGGTTGAAGATACAGTTCGCCGGGTTTATCCATGTAAGAATAATTAATGGCAATGTATTTTTCGTCAGGAGAGAGGGTAAGTTCATTCAAGCCTTTCATGGTTGTAATTTGAACCAGCTCGCCACCATTTACGCTGATTTTAAATAAATTGGTAATTCCTGGGTGTTCTTTATTTGTTTTAAGATAGAATGTATTTCTATCCTTCGAAAGCTGAACTGATTGTACTTCCCATTTGCCTGAAGTAAGCTGTTTTTTATCTCCCGTGGCTACATTAACTACATAAAGGTGCGAGTATCCGGTAGCTTCGCTTTGGTAGTAAAAGCGGTTGTTATCAATCCATCCGGTGCTTCCCTGATAAAAGCCACTAATGCCGGGGCCACCAATCCAGGCTTCATCGCGTTGGCGATCAATTAAAGTGAATTTACCTGTTGAAGCGTCTAACTTTAAAATCCAACGGTCTTTATTGTCGGTTGATGTGGCCACAACAATTCCTGTACTTCCGTTATCATTCCAAAGTGGGCCAAAGAAATTTACAGGCCGATCAGCGTTTTTCTTTTTTAAAGTGTCCAGCTCTTTTGGGTAATCTTTCAGGTAATCCGGAAGATCTTTTATACCTGGTATGGTAGCGGTTTGAATGGCATAAACAGAATCTTTTTGGGTATCGTAGATAAAACCCTGAGCGGTATTTTCGCTTTCCCCAACTTTTGTTCTGCCAGGAATATCTTCTGTATAACCAGAAGAAGTAATGTAGTTTGGCACAATGGTGCTGTGGTTGTTTTGCGCAGGTGTTGTTAATTTATAGGTGATGTAATGCCCATCGGGACTAATGGTTACGCTATTTAAAAATTTATCTTCTGTATACAGTTCTTTTAGCGGTTTTGTATCGCCAGTAGCGGCTCCTGAGCGGCCTCTTCCTCCGCGTGTGCCGTTCCTTGTTTCTGCATTTCTTTTTTTAATAATATCGAACAGTTCCGTTTGTTGGGCTTTAAGCCATTTATCCTGCTCTGTAACAGATTTGGTTTCCGGTCTTCCGGCTTTTTTACCCTTCACAAAATTGGTTAACTGCTTAGTTTCAGCTGATTTTAAATCAACTTCGAATAAATTGTCGCCTAATTGGTAAACGATATTCCCATTGGTTAAAAAAATAGGGTTACTTTCTCTTTCCTGCGTACTGGTTAACCGGGTTTCTTTTTTGTTTTTAAAATTTTGCAGGTAGATATCGCCACTTTTTTCGATTAAGCCAAGTGATTGATCTTTATTGTAGGCATAGTTTAAACTCAAAAGTTTTTCGTCTTCTTTCTCCGCTGCTTTAACCGGCTTGGACGATGTTGCCGAAACCTTAAATAAATCCTCTTTAATTTTATTTTCCGGGTTCCAGTTAAAATACAGCGTTTTGCTATCTGCGGTCCAACGGAAGTTGGTGGGTGCAATACCCATCCATTTTGGATCGCGCATAATTTTTTCTACAGTTAAGGGCGCCAATTGTTGCGCAAAAGTATATTCGCCCGTACAGAGCAAAAGAAAAAGTAAATATTTCTTCATGAATTTTTGGTTTGCCTGCAATTTAACGAATGGACAGGCCAATTTTAGCAGGAAATGGAAATGTTACAAGTGTCGTTTTTAATTTATCAGAGATGAAATTTTGAAATTACCTATCACCTCTGTACCAATCAATGCTTAAATATTAGCGGATTACTCTTCCGGTTTTATCTACATTTATTCTATCAAATGGTTCGAGGTATTCGTTAATGATTACGGCAAATTCTCGCCTGGTTAACACTTTTTTAAGGTCGTATTTAGAAGTGAACCTATAATTTTTAGACCATTTTTTTTGAAGATCGGCTTTAGTTGCATCAACAGCTTTATTTCCTACGTAACAAACCATGTTTATGGTATTTTCCAAATCGATGGGGATATTCTGATGATCATCAAACCAAATTTGTGCCTTATAATAATAATCTTTAATTGGTTGTTTAATTTCGTTGTATGTAACTTCTTTTTCAGGTTTAAAATAGGCTTTGTTTTGTTCAAGCTCAGCTTTGATAATGCCTGTTATGCCTATTTTTTGAATGGCCAACCAATTGGAGTCTGTCGGTTTTACATCATCAAAAGGCATTAAAGGATGTTTGTAGGCCAATAACTCGCCCTGAATCCCTTTTAAATTTGACAAACTCGTTTTGGTATTGTAAAATGATGCATATGCTGCGGTTGCACCTGCTGGTGGTCCAATTTCATATTGATCTGCGGGAATGTATAAAAGGTTTTCCTGATCAGGAATCAACAAATTATATAAGGATAAATAGTGAGCACCTTGCTGGAAATTACTTGCGATTGTGGTTCGATATAAATTTTCGCTGTAATTTAATACACTTAAAGTTGCAGGTTTTAAGCTGGTTGTTTTTAGCGAAGAGATTAATTTCCCCGGATCATCAGCCATAATCAGAATCTTCGCTTTAATGCTTTTTTCTTTTGTAAGCTTTACTTCCCATCCACTTCCCGACCGCTGAATCGCTGTATATTGGGTGTTGTTAATTACGTTTAAAAGCTGTGTGCTGTCAACAATAACTTTTACAGGCTTTTTTTTATCTGGCTTGGGCTTGGGGATATCAAGGCTTTTCGCATTTTCAGTTTCACGCTTTAAAAAGCTTTGATAAAATGGCATTAAGGTTTTTTTTGTTCCAGCAATTTTATTTAAATCCAATTGATCTTTTTGATTGAGCAGAAGTGTTTTTACGCCCGATTTAAAGGATTGAAACGATGCGGAATAAGCAGCATCACCACTGCCGATAACCAGTACATCTGTTTTTATGGTTTGTGCATGAATAACCAGGGGAATTATGAATGCGGCAACAAAAAACAATCTTTTCATCCTTTATTATTGAATTTTGCTGCAATATGCTTTAAATGAATGAATTTTTAATGAAATGACTACAATTTAACTCGATTTATAACATAAAGTGGTAAGAATTGTGGCTTAATAACAACTTTATAGAGGTAATTGTGCGGTAACATATAAATGCCAAGGATGCGTAGGTTGCACGGAATTGCATTAAATTTCCGTCTATTTATCTGCGTCAAAAACATCACTCATTATTTCTGTAAAATAACTATTTTGCTGTCATGGATTTAGAACAACTTAAATACCCGATCGGTCAGTTTTCAATGCCTAAAGTTTTTGATCAAAAGCAAATTGATACCTGGATTGGAGAAATCGAAGCTTTACCAAGGCAAATTCAAGATGCGACAAATAATCTAACTGATGACGAATTAAACCAGACTTATCGCCCCGAAGGGTGGACCTTGCAGCAGGTGGTTCATCATATTCCAGATAGTCACCTTAATGCATACATCCGTTTTAAACAAGCCTTTACCGAAGATATTCCGGTAATAAGACCCTATTACGAAGAACGTTGGGCCGAAACGGAAGAAGCTAAAAATGGTGACATTAAATTATCAATTGATTTATTAACTGGTTTGCATCAGCGCTGGGTAGCTTTTTTAAAAACATTGAAAGTAGAAGATTACCAAAGAAAATATATTCATCCGGCACAAAATAAAGAACTCACATTGGCAAATATGTTAGGGATGTATGCCTGGCACGGAAAACATCATTTGGCGCACATTACAAATACTATTATAAAATGAAAAGAATATACTTCAGTTTTGTGATCTTAATTTTTATTTGTTTTTACACTAATGTACAAGCACAAAAAAATCTTTCGCAAACTTTCGCTTTTGTACTTGGCTCATGGGAAATGCAAACATCAAAAGGAAAAATTGTTGAACATTGGGAGTTAAATCCAGATAAAACCCTTAGCGGTAAAAGCTACAGCGTAAATGCAAAGGGAGATAGCTTGCTTACTGAAACCCTTCAGATTAAAAAAATTGGGAAAGAAACTTTCTATTGCTCAATTGTAACCAAACAAAATGAAGGAAAAGAGACATGTTTTAAATTGATCTCATCTAAGGATAAAGTCTATGTTTTTGAAAATAAAACACACGATTTTCCGCAGCGAATAGTTTATCAGGATCAGGGAAAAATTGAAATGCTCGCCTGGATTGAAGGCGAGCTTAATGGTAAAAGCCGAAAATCGGAGTTTAGGTACAAACGCCAATAAACATTACATCAAAATCAGCATTACAGCACTCATCGCAATCATTAAGGCATCTTCAACAATGGTTACGGTACTCATGGGTAAGTTAAATACGGCACCTAAGCAGGCACACTGAATCTTTTTCTTGTTTAACACACTTTCCAAAACACCAAAAATACTAATGGTCATTACAATAAGTGTAACCCAGTTAATAATGGTTGGAGATAAGTTTAATGCAAAAGAGAGGCCTAAACCGAGTTCGATAAAAGCATAGATGTATCCCCAGGCACTAAATTTTTTCGCAACAATATCATACATGGCATAACTTTCGGCGAAGGCTTTTAAATTAAGCATTTTAAAAAAGGAGAATGTAAGAAAGAAGCCTGCCATAAAAATGCGCATAAAAGCCATATAATTAAGGCTTTTGCCTTGCCACGAAACTATAAGGGCAATTGCGGTAACATATCCAAAAATTATTAAAATAGGTTTATACGTTTCGGCCCACGATTTTGCTTCTTCAAGTGTTTCGCTATGTTGTGCCGCAGAAATTTGATATTTACTCTCTGTGCCTCCTAAGGCTTGTTGAAGGGTGTTTAAGCCGATGTGTTTATCCATGCTGATGGTAGCAGAATTGCTATCTTTTGAAACCTCGACAGCAGTAACATCAGGTAAAAGGAGCAGGTTGTTTTTTACTTTATTTTCGCAACCGCCACAGGTCATGCCGGTAAGTTGATAGGTATGTGTCATGATTATGAATTCTTTATACAAATTTACCGCTTCGGTAGGCGATAAGCGTTACAGAATAATCATAAAGTTTTATAGAATTTTGAGCCAATGTGATTCTGCAATCAGTCGTTATATTGACTGTAATGGAGAAATCCGTAGTATAGCATTTTCCTTAATAGCCTGAATTTCCTTACGGTAATTATCTAAATAGGCTTTTGACAATTAAAGAGTTAAGAAAATTAAAGTTTATTGGTGGTAAAAAGAATAAAATCAGGCTTTTAACGATTCACTCTGCCTAAACCCCAGCTTATCCTACCAAAACCGAAGTCATGGTTAAAGAACCTCCAACCGCTTTATCATTAAAAAAAGAAACCTCTTCCTTATCATTTTTCATTCCGAGTGTATAAATGAGTGGTAAATAATGTTCTGGCGTAGGGACGGCCAACATCGCATCTGTACCGAGGCTACGGTAATTAATCAGCGGTTTATGATCGCCGTTGGCAATTAAATTTTTAAACTTATTGTTCATTTCGTTGGCCCAATCGTAACCTCCGCCATTAATCATTTCCCAACTTAACATGCGAAGATTATGTACCATATTTCCACTACCCAACACCAAAACGCCTTTTTTACGCAGGGCATAAATTTCCCTGGCAATTTCGTAATGTTGCTCCGGCGATTTTGTATAATCAATGCTCAATTGAAGAACAGGAATATTGGCCTCAGGATACATGTGTTTTACTACTGTCCACGTGCCGTGGTCTAAACCCCAATCGTGATCTAAGCCTACTGGAGTTGAATGAATTAAATCAGGTATTTCTTTCGCTAATTCTGGATCTCCAGGCGCGGGGTACTGCACATCAAAAAGTGCTTGCGGGAATCCGCCAAAATCGTGAATGGTACCCGGAAAATCCATTGCAGTAATGTAAGTACCATGTGTATACCAATGTGCCGATACCACTAATACCGCTTTCGGCACAGGAATATTTTTTGCCAATTCTGCCCAACTCTGGCTAAACTCATTGTTTTCTATACCGTTCATGGGCGAACCATGGCCAATAAATATGGTTGGCATCAAATCGGTTTGAGGCAAACGCTGAGTAAAGTTTTTAAATTGAGATAAGGTTGACATAATGTTATGTTTGTCATGCTGAGCCTTTCGAAGTGCCTATGTGCATTTCGAAAGACTCAATGTGACAGCTTTTTTTTAAATGACGATCTTGTGTTATTTTGCCTGAACAAATTCAAGGTTTAATTTAATGGCAACATCTTTTGCAACGCCAGCACCTGTTGGATCATATTTAATGTTATAATCTAAACGGTTAATGGTAGTTGTTGCACCAAAACCCGCTTTGGTATTGCCTTGTTGATCTTTAGCTGTACCGCCATAAACAACCGCAAATTTTACATCTTTTGTAACGTCGCGGATGGTTAATTTTCCACTTAATTCGTAATTATTACCACTTAGTTTTTTGAAAGAAGTGCCTTCGAATTTCATTGTTGAAAATTTCTGAGCGTTAAAGAAATCGTCAGTTTTTAAGTGATTATCTCTCATTTCAACACCTGTAGTAATGCTGTTTACATCAACCGTAAAGTTGATTTTAGCATCTGTTAAATCTGGTTTCGAAGCAGTAACTGTTCCGTCGAATTTTTTAAATGATCCATCAACAAAAGAAATGCCCATGTGTTTAATCGAAAAGTTAACAAATGAGTGCATTGGATCTATTTTCCAACTTGTTTGTGCAAATGAGGCCACACTGATAGATGTAGCGATCAGAAATAAGAATAATTTTTTCATCAGGATATAATTTAGTGAATTATTAAGTACAAATGTAGTTAAGGATCGGCCGATCAATCTTGACTTATGGTAAGAAATTTAGAGTTGGGTTAATCGGAGGATTAATTGTTAACTGAAAACTTTTAACTGGTTAATAGTCTTATAGTTGACTGACGGTAGCTAATAGGCCATCAACCATGATCTATCTTACCAATAACCAATGTATTTTTTTATGCATTATACCTCATCAAGTGTTTTCCTGCTATCTGTTGAGTTACCTTTGTAAACAGAAGGGGTAATGCCGGTTACTTTTTTAAATTGTGCCGATAAATGTGCTACGCTGCTGTAATTTAGCTGATAAGCAATTTCGCTTAATGTAAGTTCGCCATAAGTAAGCATTTCTTTAGCTTTCTCTACTTTTTGTGCGATGAAATACTTTTCAATTGTCTGGTTTTCCACTTCCGAAAACGCAGTGCTGAGCGTATTGTACTCCATTTTCAATTGCTCGCTTAAGTACACAGAGAGATTAATTTTTAGCGGCTCTTTGGTGTAATGCACCAAATTAATAATCGTCGTTTTAATTTGTTCTGCAACCTGCATTTTCTTATCCTCAAGCAATTCGAAACCAAAACGGCTCAAATTCTGCCCTATTTTGCTTTTATCTTCCGCTGAAATGCAATAGGCAAGCGTAACTTCACCAAGTTCAACCAATAGTGGTGTAAAGCCGAGCTGCTCCAGCTCAGCCTTAACCACCATTTTGCAACGGTTGCATACCATATTTTTGATATGCAGTTTCATTACTTAGATTTTATGGTTTCAGAAACATCACCACAATCAAACATCATACTTCCATAATATGGATTTTCGATATTTTCTTTTTCATTTAACCAGCTTGCTTTAGCCATCGGGCAGTGTTGAATGTAAACCGTTTGGCTATTAAATTTTAAGCCTTTAAGAGTCTTAATCATGGCATAAGAAATTCCTTCGAAAGCTTTTCTTTGTGTTTTTATATCATTCGATCCCGCAAGCTGTGCTGCTTTACTTTTGATAATGGCTGCTTGTTCCATAAATAGTTTATGTTGATCGGCAGGAAGATCTTTATGATTGACTGCATTCACTTTTTCTGATAAAAATTTTGCTTTTTCTACCGCAAGGTCTTTCTTATCTGTTGCCAATGCATTTTTTACATCGTAATAAGCCGTTAGTACTTGATTTAATGCTGCATCTGTTTTGCTTTGTGCATAGGTAAAAGCTGTTGTTGCGATTGTTATGATGGCAACTAATCCTAATATTTTTTTCATCTTTTTATTATTTTAAAACATTAAAGAAATTAAATTCTGCACGTAGCAGGTACATGTTTTTGGTATATCGGTTCTCCATATTTCCGGTAGCCTGAAAACGATAGCCTAAATCGATCCTTGTTTTACTGTTCAAAACCATTTGTATGGCAGGGGCTATATCCAGATAAGATTGGCCACTGCTAGGATCTGTTTTGCCTAGCAATTCGAGATATACATTAAAATTTGGCTGATTGTAATCCTTGTAAACCACAGGTAAAACCAGGTAACCTGATGACAAGCTATAGGATAACATGTTTTTCGGCTGAGGCATTCCGGCAATCTGCCGCTCATTATTTTCAAATGCGTGTGCATAACCCAAAGTTGACGAAAGTGCTAATTTGTGCAAAAGCTGAGTGAAAATTAATCCACCCTGCACACCACTGTTATCGCCTTCCAAATTTATGTCGTGCGTATAGGTAGGTCTTCTACTGGTACTTGCCCGGCCAAATGCTGAGGCCCTAAAATGGCTGTGTGTATCATCCAATGATAGAAACCGATACTTTGCATACAAACTTCCACCTTCTAAACGGTATTTTCCATCCATATCAGACAGGAAAGCTTGTGCATGCATCATTAAGTTTTTGTTAAAGCCGATCATTACCTCCGGAATCGTTCTGCTCACATAGCCGGGGTAATTAAACATCCCTTCATTGGTAATTCTAACACCGATTGATTTGGTGGGCATATTGCTCGCCGGCTCCGTAAATACATATAATTCTTGCGCATGAGCGAGATTATAAACGCCGATAAATACCAGCGCTAACATTAATATCCGTTTCATTTTAAGAAAGAACGAGGTGATAAATGCGTGTTTTTTTGCCATTTACAACACCTGCGCCACTAGCATAAGCATCTGAATTAGCTGTTTTGGCCTGTTTTTTAAATGCAGCACCCGAAATAAAATCTTTATCAACCACACTTGCCTTTACTGTGCCGCTAAGCGTTTTGCCTTTTACGTTTACAAAACGGTACACATTACCATCAACAATAGCCTGGCCTTTATCATCAACTTTTACATCGTTAAAGTTAAAACTAGCTGTTAAATTGCCTACCGAAAATCCAGCATCCTGAACTTTTTTACGAACGAGATCAAGATTGATATTGGCATCTTTTTTAAATGTTAAAACAAAAATATTTTTGTTTAAGTCTGGCTTCACACTGCTGATGAAATTTAATGTTTCTAAAGATTTTTGTGTTGCTTTTGAACACATGGAACAAGTTAAACCAGTTACCTGTAAATCTGCTGAAGATATTTGTTGCGCCGAAACACTAACGGCGAAGAATAGCATAAGAATGCTGAAAATTTTTATTGTTTTCATGATTTTTTGAATTAGAATTTTAAAAAAATGTCACATTGAGCCAGTCAAAACGCTAAAACGTGCATTGACGAGCTGATGCTTAAATCCTAATTCCTAAAAATGCAATTGAAAACGTGAAGTGCAATCCGCGAAGATAAAGGCGGTGCCTTGTTTGAATTTTTACTAAAAAACTTTGGAAAAATGTTGCTTAGAAACTCAAAAACAGGAGGGTGGAGAAAAAGCTGAATCGAAAACAACTTCGGCATTTGTACTTGTGCCTCTGTTTGATGGCTATCTTTAACCTTAACCGTTACCTGGGTATTTTTGCAACAACCGTCGTCTTTCTTTTCTGCAGGAATATCTTTACAGAATTTGCACGATAACTCATTGCTGAAAAGCTTAACATTTTCCAATTTGCCTCCACAGAAATGGAGACTTAAAGCCAAGCCCATAACACTAACTGCATAGAATACAGCTAAAGAAAGTGCTATTTTTTGTTTTAACTTCATTAATACAAAGGTAAAGGAAAAAAAACCGAATAATGCCAGTATTTATTTATTGAATTTCATTTTTTAGCTTAATTTAGCGTCAAACCAATTTAAATGAAGAAACTATTACTATTTCTATGTGCTTTTTCTGTGCTTTCTGCTTTTGCGGCTAAGCCTAAAAATCAATACGTACGCATTAAAACTGAATTCGGAGAATGTATTATTAAGTTGTATAATGAAACACCATTACACCGCGATAATTTTTTAAAATTAACCAAACAAGGGTATTACAATGGCGTTCTGTTTCATCGTGTGATTAAAGATTTTATGATTCAGGGTGGAGATCCAGACTCTAAAAATGCCAAGCCAGATTCATTGTTGGGCAACGGCGGACCAAAATATACCATTCCTGCGGAGTTTAATGATAGTTTATTTCATAAAAAAGGTGTTTTAGCCGCGGCCAGAGAAGGCGATGATGTTAACCCAGCTAAAGCATCAAGTGGTAGCCAGTTTTACCTGGTACAGGGAAAGGTTTTTACCGAACAGCAATTGAATAATGTAGAAGAAAAGCGGCTCAAATTTAAAATTCCTGAGTGGCAACGTGTGGTGTATAAAACCTTAGGCGGTACGCCACATTTAGACCGAAATTATACCGTTTACGGCGAAATTGTTGTGGGTTTGGATATGGTTGATAAAATAGCTGTTTTAGCGACGGATAAAAATAACCGACCAAAACAGGATGTTAAAATGGAAATCACTATTTTGAAAAGGAGAGAGGCAAAAAAGTTGGAAAAACAATTGCTGCAGGGATCGTTGAAAGATAAAATGGTTATGTAATCAAAGGATCCTGTCTGTTGTCAAAAAAGAATAGGATTCTAATTTCTTCCTGATAAACCTGATAGTAAAAAGAAGTATATTTTGAAATAACACCTTTTCTCACTTGTTTATTTTAGCGAAATGGGTTCGTAAATGAAAGGCTGAATGGCAACTAAATCAATTTTTCTATAAGCGGTTTGGATAAATTTTTCGGCTTGATGATATCCCCATGTTTCTTCAATAAAAATCCCAATTAAAAGTAGTGTTTCATAGGCTTCTTCTGAAAAAGAAATGTTTAATGCCATTTCTCAGAAAGTCTCCTTTTAACTTCTTCATAAGGAATTAACTTGCCCTCCTCGGCCTGCTTTAGTCCCCTTTTAATCCCTTCCTGTACATGTTTTGGTAATTCATCCAGCACCACTTTTTCATTGTAGTTTAAAAGCATCTCCAACTCTGATAAAAGATTTTCATCGTCCGTTTCAAAAACTTTTTTTGCAATCTCGATTTTTAATTCCTCAATGCTCATAAACAAATTTAACGAAAGCAAATCTCAATTACTAAGCATTTATTTAATTAATTTCTAAATTTACCGCCCACAACAATTGAAATTTACGGAATGAAGATTATCTCCTATAATGTTAATGGGATCAGGGCAGCAAGTACCAAGAATTTTTTCGGTTGGCTTCAGGCTACAGCTGCTGATATGGTATGTTTGCAGGAAGTAAAAGCGCTGCCATCTCAAATACCTGAAATTATTGCGTTAATTGAGCAATTAGGGTATCACCATTATTGGTTTCCGGCAGAGAAAAAAGGGTATAGCGGAGTTGCCATTTTATCCAAAATTAAACCCAATCATGTAGAATTTGGCTGCGGAGAAGAATGGATTGATAAGGAAGGACGCATTTTAAGGGCTGATTTTGATAACTTTTCATTAATGAGCCTTTACATGCCATCAGGCTCTAGCGGGGATGAACGCCAGGTTAAAAAGTATGAATTTATGCGTTTCTTTGATGTGTATATTGATGAATTGCGAAAAGAAATCCCAAACCTAATTGTGAGTGGCGATTATAATATTTGCCATACCCCGATAGATATTCATAATCCTAAATCAAATGCCAATTCATCGGGGTTTCTGCCTCAGGAAAGGGAATGGATGCAGTTATTTTTAGATAATGGTTTCATTGATACTTTTCGTCATTTTAATAAAGATCCGCATCATTATACCTGGTGGAGCTACCGTGCGGGTTCGAGAGGAAAAAACCTGGGTTGGCGCATCGATTATCATTTGGCCACCAAACCAATGGAGCATCGCCTGAAAAACGTAAGGATTTTGCCTGACGCCATCCATTCCGATCATTGTCCGGTTCTTCTAGAAATCGATTAAGGATTGAGTTAGCTGGTTAATTTTTTATCGGTTAACTGTAATTCAATTAGCAATTTACACAGATTAAATTTTTAACCTTCAACCTAACCAAATGTTAATCACAGATATAAAAGGCCTGGTAGGCGTGCATCCTAAAGATAAATTGGTGCTCCGCGGAAGTGAATTGGATCAATTGCCTGTTTTGCAAAATGCCTGGCTTTTAATTGAAGATAATGTGATTACAGATTTTGGTATGATGGATGCTATCCCGCCTCATATTTCAAGTCTTCCTGCTCAAGTATCGGCCAAGGGCAGGTTTGTTTTCCCTTCGTGGTGCGATAGCCACACCCATATTGTTTTTGCAGCCCCACGTGAGGAAGAATTTGCCATGAAAATACAGGGCAAAAGTTATGAGGAAATTGCAGCTGCGGGCGGTGGAATTTTAAATTCTGCCAATAAGCTTCAAAATGTATCCGAGGATGATTTGTTCCAAAGTGCAGCAAATCGTTTAAGGCAAATGATTTTTCAGGGAACTGGTGCTGTAGAAATTAAAAGCGGTTACGGTTTAACAACTGAAAGTGAAATTAAAATGCTCAGGGTAATAAAAAGGCTGAAAAATCATTTCCCGATTCCAACCAAGGCAACTTTTTTAGCTGCTCATGCATATCCGGCTGAGTTTAAAAATAACCACCAGGGATATATCGATTTAATTATCAACGAAATGTTGCCGCAAATTGCCGAAGAAAAACTGGCTGATTACATTGATGTTTTTTGCGAGAAAGGATTTTTTTCTGTCGAAGAAACCGATCAGGTATTAAAAGCGGGAGCAAAATACGGCCTTAAACCAAAAGTACACGCCAATCAGCTTTCAGTTTCCGGAGCTATAGAAGTTTCAGTACAAAATAAAGCAGTTTCTGTAGATCATCTGGAAGAAAGTAATGAAGAAACCATTCGAACGTTACAAAATTCCCAAACCATTGTAACTTTATTGCCTTCTTGTTCGTTTTACCTGGGTATTCCATTTGCGGATGCCAAAAGCTTTATTAATGCAGGTTTGCCTGTTGCCTTAGCTACAGATTATAATCCAGGTTCAACACCATCAGGAAACATGAATTTTGTGGTATCGTTAGGTTGCATTAAAATGAAAATGCTTCCTGAACAGGCCATCAATGCAGCTACATTAAATGGTGCTGCGGCGATGGAAATAAGCAGGGATTTTGGAAGCATTGCAATTGGAAAAAGGGCCAATTTATTCATCACAAAACCGATGCCCTCTATTGCCTATTTACCTTATAGTTTTGGCGAAACGCAAATAGAAACTGTGATTATAAACGGTAAAATTTATAATGGATAATCTTAAAATATATTCGCAAAGCGACATTGATCATTTGATTATCCGGAGGGATGGAGAGTGCAAAATTGGCGAGCATGTTGCTGTTTTTTCATCGTGGAACAATTTGGAGCACACCAATGCGAAATTTGTGTTTTTAGGTATTCCTGAAGATATTGGCGTGCGGGCAAATGCCGGTATTGCTGGTGCTGCATCCGCCTGGAGAACAAGTTTGGTTGCTTTTCTTAATATCCAAAGCAATCGTTTTTTAAGTGGTGAAGAAATTTTGGTTTTGGGCCATTTTGAAATCAATGAGCCAGAAGATCCTTCTATAAATGGTTTAAGGAACAAAGTAGCTGAAATTGACAACCTGGTTTATCCGGTAATTGAAAAAATTGTTGCTGCGGGTAAAATTCCGATTGTAATAGGCGGGGGGCATAATAATGCTTATCCGATAATCAAAGGCACTTCATTAGCAAATAAACAACCAATAGATGTTTGGAATGTAGATGCCCATGCTGATTTAAGAAAGCTTGAAGGTAGGCACAGTGGCAATGCGTTTTCTTATGCCTTAAATGAAAGTTACCTGGATAACTATTTCATGTATGGATTGCATCAAAGCTATAATAATGAAGAAATTTTAAACCAGATAACAACGAATCCTAAATTGAAAGCGGTGTTTTTTGATGATATTTTAACAGGAGCAGATTATAGCGGATTAATTAATAATCTTGGACAAACAGCTGGCCTGGAAATTGATTTGGATTGTATTGAAAATGTGCTTTCGAGTGCTGAAACACCTTCAGGTTTTACCGTTAATGAGATTAGAAAACTAATTTTGACTACCGCTAAAAAATTTTCCTATTTGCACATATGCGAAGGTGCAACGCGGATGCTTGATGGAAGGGTAAGTAGGTTGACGGCTAAATTAATTGCTTATTTGGTGAGCGATTTTGTAAAGGCATATACTTCTTAGGTTTAGCCAAGGAGTCACAGAAACACTGAATATTTCTTGTTTTGCGTGGTTCTGAACTTGTTTCATCATCTTTCTTGTTCTCTTAATAGTTGAATGATTATGTCTTGAAATGTAGGTTCTGAAACAAATTCAGGATGACGATTCATAAGTAGAAAATTCTACAAATGCTCGGCTTCGTATTTTTCTCCGGCTTTCAACATCAGCTCAATCTGCTTTAGGTCTTCTGCTGTTAATTCTTCCTTTTCCTGTAATTCGAACACCGCAATCATATTGTCTTCGTATTGTTTTTCAGTTTTGATAACGATTTCTTGTGGCATGCCGGTAAACTTAAAATTTTATAATTTCTGTAGGTGTAATGCAAAAATCCAACTTAATGTCATGTTCATTTACATTGTCGATTTTTTCAATAGCAGGATACAAAGATAAGCCTATTTTCTGAGCATTTAAGCCTTCAAGAAAGCGATCGTAAAAGCCTTTACCATAACCTACGCGATAACCTTCTTTATCGAATGCTAAAAGTGGAACAATCACCAGGTCTACTTCACCTTTATGCAAGCTTCCTTTTTGTGGCTCCAGAATATTATAAAGGTTTTTCTGAAGGTCATCAATGCCCAGGTATTCATGGTTTGTCATCAACGCCGTTTCAAAATCAGCTTTAGGGACGATAATTTTAATTTCCGGATGATTTTTATTCAGCCATTCTATCAGCAGAAATGTATCAGGTTCTTTTTTTTCTACAATCGGCAAAAAAATATGAAGGGTCTTAATCTTGCTGAAATCAAGCGATTTGAATTGGTTTAAAAGAGCTTTATTAAGTTTTCCATATATTTCGGCATTCAGTAATAATCTGTCTTTTAACGCCTGCTTTCTGATTTCGGCTTTTAGCATAATAGCAAAGATAAATATTTTAAAAGCCCGTCGGTTTCAAAAATCTGCGAGGTTTACATCACGCCGAGAATAAAGAAACAAAAAAGCCTCTAAGAATTAATTTAGAGGCTTTTAAGTAATTTGTTTAAACTATTTTACACGCTCAACATATTCGCCTGTGCGCGTATCGATTTTAATTTTATCGCCCTGGTTTACAAACATCGGAACTTTAACTTCAACACCATTTTCTAAAGTAGCTGCTTTTAAAGCGTTTGTAGAGGTATCACCCTTAACCGCTGGCTCCGAATAGGTAATTTCAAACTCAGCAAAGTTTGGTAATTGAGCCATAATTGCTTCTTCACTTTCCATAGAAACAATAATGTTCATGCCTTCTTTTAAAAATTTGATGGCCGAACCAAATAATGATTTCTCTACGTTAAACTGCTCGTAGCTGTTGTTATCCATTACAACAAGGTAATCGCCTTCTTCGTATAAATATTGATAATCGTTGGTTTCAACGCGGCAAATTTCAACAGCTTCGTCGGTATTCATACGTGCTTCAACAATTCTGCCCGATTTAATGTTACGGAATTTACCAGTGTAAAATGCTCCACCTTTTCCAGGTGTACGGTGATTCCATTCGTCAACAGTAACCAGTTCGTTGTTTATACGAAGGATGTTACCTGTTTTAATTTCTGATGCTTTAGCCATATTGTGTTATCCTAAATTGGATTTATATTTCATTTTTTCGTGACGGCAAAGGTAAAATTATTTTGATAAAAACCTATAAAGGTTTAAGGGATAAGGCCTAGGGAATTGAGGGGATTTTTAGAATTCGGGATGGTTTTATTTTACCCTTTCCATGTATTCGCCGGTTTTGGTATCAACCTTCACTTTATCACCCTGATTAATAAATAGAGGAACCCTTATTTCGGCACCTGTTTCTACTGTAGCATATTTTTGCGCACTTGTAGAGGTATCGCCTTTTACAGCAGGTTCAGAATAGGTAATTTCTAATTCTACACTATTGGGCAGTTGCGCAACAATTGGTTCATCACTTTCAAAAGCGATGGTTACATTCATTCCTTCTTTTAAAAATTTAATAGAATTTCCGAAAAGCAATTTTGGGATGTTGTACTGCTCAAAAGTATTGTTATCCATCACTACCAAATAATCGCCATCTTCATAAAGATATTGGTAGTCGTTGGTTTCTACACGGCAAATGGTTACCTCCTCGTCTGTTCGGAAACGGTACTCAACAATTTTTCCTGTTTTTACATTGCGCATTCGGGCTTGATAAAATGCCCTTAAATTTCCGGGGGTGCGGTGTATATATTCTTCTACACTTACCAACTCCCCGTTAAAACGAAGCACATTTCCGCTTTTTACTTCTGATGCCTTTGCCATTTATGTTGAAATAATGTTTTGTTAATTTTAAATATCAAAGTTAAAAAAATCAATCATGATTTGGAAAGGAAAAACTGTAATCCATTGTTCCATGGGTCATTTATATTGATTTGTTTTTTGTTTACAATATGGCCAGGGGAGGTGAAAAAGGCCGTATAAAAGAAATGCCTTTGGGAACCACTCCAAAGGCATAATCAACCTAAACCTCAAACTAAACTATGAAAAACTCTTTGCCTTTAACGGGCTATATATTTTGTTTCGGACTAACCGAAAATATGATCTTTTAATGAAGAGATAAATTAATAATTGTTTCTCTTTTTGGTGGTGCAAAGGTAAGTATATTTATTGAACTACAAAATATTTTTTTAAAAAAATATTTATAATACAAATGTATGACAAAACAGACTTAGCTTTATGTGATTAAAGCATGTTTAACTTACTTGTAATCTGATATTTGTATCTGATTTGTGCAGAAGTCGTATTCTTGTATTTGATTGGAGCCAATAATTGTTAGCCTGTCTTTTGCAAAATTTTCGATCAGTTCGCGGTACCAACTAATTCCCTGAACGTCTAAATTACTTGTTGGCTCATCTAAAAATAATATTGGCGTATCGGCACAGCAAGCCAAACCTAGTTTGGTTCTTTGCTTCATTCCCGACGAAAAGTACTTGATTTGTTTGTTTGCTGCTTTTTCCAAACCCAATATGCCGATCAGCTTTTTGGCATCAAGCCCAGAGGCGAAATTTTTAAACTTAAAATGAAAATCTATACTTTCTTTTAAAGTAAAGGTTTCTACCAGTTCGAGGTACGGCGCAGCTAAACCGATGTATTTGTAAATGTTTTCTACAGGAATTTCTTTGCTTTCAGAGAATGAAATCTCACCTTCAGAGGGTGATAAACTGCCCGTTAAAACACTCAATAAAGTAGATTTGCCCGAGCCGTTGGGCCCTAGTATGGCATAACTGCTGCCTGAAGAAAATTCAGTGCTTAAATTTCTGAAAATCCATTCTTTATTAAATCTTCTGCCTACGTTGTTTAATGAGATTTTCATTTTTGCCGGGCCGTTTAAGATTTTGCGTTAAGCGGTTTAATCATGCAAACGCTGTTATCAATACCAACATATTGACCATAATTTGGCGTAACCTGATAACCGGATTTTTGGTAAAGAGATATGGCTTCTGGTTGTTTTTTGCCAGTTTCTAAAACACATGAAGCAAAACCCAGCTCGGCAGCCCAGCTTTCCAAACCGTTTAAAACTTTAGCCGCGATGCCCTTTTTTCGGTAATCGGGGTGCACAAACATTCTTTTAACCTCGGCTTCTGTTGCTGAGAAAGGTTTTATTGCACCACAGCCAACCGGATTTTCATGATGATAAGCTACAATTACAGCTTTAATGGCGTAAATCTTATTAAACTGAGCATAAAAAGTATGGTCTTCACCATCCCTAACCGCCAAATCCTGATCTAACAATGCTACCAATGATTTAAAATCGGTATTATCTGAATCGGTTCTGACTAGTGTTAACTCACTCATGAATATTTGTTTTGCTTTAAGCTTGGTATTGCTGCTCTATGATTAGCTGCCCATTCCGAAACCCTTCATTACACCACGGTTAGAATTACGGATAAAATCTACAATTTCGTCACGGATTTCAGTTGGTTTAAATTCGGCTTCGATCATGTCCAAAGCTTTGGTTACGTTATTATGTTTTACAAAAAGCACACGGTAAATTTCCTGAATCTCGTCAATCTGTTCGTTGGTAAAACCTCTTCTCCGCAAGCCAACAGAGTTAATTCCTGCATAAGAAAGTGGTTCGCGGGCCGCTTTAACATAAGGAGGAACATCTTTACGCACCAATGAACCACCGGTTACAAAAGCATAAGAACCTACTTTAACAAATTGATGTATGGCAACCAAACCTGCCAAAACCACATTGTTTCCAATGGTTATATGGCCAGCTAGTGTGGTACTATTGGAAAAAATACAGTTATTGCCTACTTCACAATCGTGTGCAATATGTGAATAAGCCTGAATTAAGCAATTGCTGCCAATGGTGGTTTTCCATTTATCTTTTGTACCACGGTTAATGGTTACGCACTCGCGTATGGTGGTATTATCCCCAATTTCTGCAGTGGTTACCTCACCGGCAAATTTTAAATCCTGCGGCTCACCCGAAATTACAGCACCAGGAAAGATGCGGCAATTTTTACCAATGCGTGCACCATCCATAATGGTTACATTCGATCCGATCCAGGTTCCTTCGCCAATTACCACATCTTTGTGTATCACTACGAAGGGTTCAATCACCACATTTTCGGCGATTTTAGCCTGGGGGTGTATGTATGCTAGCGGTTGTATCATTATTGCGTGGGTTCTGCTTGTTTAATTTTTGAAATTTGCGCCATCATTTCGGCTTCTACAACGATTTTTTCGCCAACCATACCTACACCTTTCATTTGGGCAATACCCCTTCTGATCGGTTCAAGTAAATCGCAACGGAAAACAATAGTATCGCCAGGGAGCACCTGTGCTCTAAAGCGTACGTTATCTATTTTTAAAAAGTAGGTTAAATAATTTCTAGGGTCTGGAACGGTACTTAAAACTAAAATACCCCCAACCTGGGCCATTGCTTCAATCTGGATTACGCCAGGAAAAACAGGTGCACCCGGAAAATGCCCTTTGAAAAACTCTTCATTCATGGTTACGTTTTTAACGCCAACAACATGATTTTTAGAAAGTTCCAATATTTTATCTACAAATAAAAATGGCTGGCGGTGAGGCAAAATATCCATAATCTGAACTACGTCATATAATGGCTTTGCACTCGGGTCGTAAACCTTTTGTATTTTTTTGTTTTTTTCTTTTTTAATGGCAGCTTTAATCTTTTTAGCAAAAGCAACGTTTGCCGCATGGCCGGGGCGTGCAGCCATAATGTGGCCTTTTAAGTGCATGCCTACCAATGCCAAATCGCCAATCATATCCAGTAATTTATGTCGCGCAGGCTCATTTTGGTAACGAAGTTCCATGTTGTTCAAAATTCCCTGTGGGGCAACATCGATATCCTTGCGGTTAAATAACTTCGCCAAATGGCTCAATTCATCTTTGGTAACTTCTTTATCTACAATTACTATGGCGTTATTTAAATCGCCGCCTTTAATTAAATTGTGCGATAACTGGTACTCTAATTCGTGTAAGAAACAGAATGTACGACAAGAAGCAATTTCTTTTTTAAACTCTGCAATGGTGTTAATGCCAGCATGCTGACTGCCCAAAACAGGAGAGTTATAATCGATCATACAGGTAAAGCGATAATCATCAAGCGGCATTGCCACAATTTCTACTTTCCTGTCTTCTTCTGTATAGGTAATGTTATGTGGAATGGTAAAATATTCGCGATCTGCATTTTGCTCCACTGTTCCAACTTCCTCCAGTAAATCAACAAACTGGATTGAGCTACCGTCCATAATTGGTGTTTCTGGTCCATCTAACTTAATCAGCACGTTATCTAAATCCATGCCTACTAAAGATGCCATTACATGCTCAACGGTGCTTACGCTTGCACCATTTTGGGTAAGTGTTGTTCCGCGTGAAGTATCGGTTACGTTATCTGCATCGGCTTCGATAATCGGATGTCCGTCTAAATCAATACGCTGAAATTTAAAGCCATGATTTTCGGGAGCGGGGCAAAATGTTAAAGTAACATTAGCGCCTGTGTGTAAACCAACACCAGATGCCGATATTTCTTGTTTAATCGTTTTTTGTCTAACGTTCATTGTGTATTGTATTCTTTTCCAGTTCAGCTATAAGCTTTTTCAATTCGTCTTCGAGCGCGTTTATTCTTTTCTCTACATCTGGAAGATGCTTGAAAATTACTGAGGCACGCATCCAATTGCGTAAAGGTTGCGCCGGACTGCCATGCCATTGTTTATTTTCTTCTGTAATATTAAAGTTAATGCCTGCCTGTGCACCAATTTGCGTGCCTTTGGCTAAAGTGAGGTGTCCGGCAATACCTACCTGGCCGCCTACAACACTGTTGGGACCAATTTTGGTGCTTCCTGATATTCCTGATTGTGCGGCCAAAACGGTATTTTCACCAATTTCAACATTGTGCGCAATCTGAATCAAATTATCAATTTTTGCACCTTTTTTTACAATTGTTGATCCCATTGTTGCACGATCTACAGTAGTATTTGCACCAATTTCTACATCATCTTCGATAATTACATTGCCGATTTGAGGTATTTTATTGTAAGTACCATCTTTTTGAGGTGCAAAACCAAAACCATCACTACCAATAACAGTGTTTGAATGGATAACCACTCTTTTACCGATCACTGAATTATGGTAAATTTTTACCCCAGGAAAAAAAGTGCTGTTTTCGTCAATTTTAGAGTTTGCACCAACAAATGTTTGTGCATTTAACTTACAACCGTCGCCAATTTCTACGTTTTCAGCAACATATGCAAAAGCATCAATGAACACATTTTTACCGATTTTTGCTGTTGGATGCACAAAGGCGAGCTTATCAATGCCAGATTGTGCGGCATGAGCGTTCATCGCCTCGTTGTATTTATCCAGTAAAATGGTAAAAGCACTATATGGGTTTTCTACCCTGATTAATGTGCTGGTGTAAGGTTGGGTAGGAGCGAAATCTTTAGATACGATCACAACTGACGCCTGGGTAGAATACAGAAAGTTTTCGTACTTAGGATTAGAAAGAAAAGACAAAGAGCCTTCTTTCCCGTCTTCTATTTTGGAAAGTTCGGTAACGGCTACATCTGGGTTGCCATCAATGGAACCGTTCAAAAACTGACTTATCTGCGTGGCAGTAAATTGCATCGTACAAAGGTATATGTTAAATTGATATGAACAAAAAAACCTGCTACGGTTAAGATGTGTATATTTTACACAATAATAAGACTTAAAACGGCAGTAAAAGTTAAATATTTTGTTAAATAAGCTTAAATCCCTCTGGGGTAACAGAGGATATATTTTTCTACTGTTTTTTGCAACGACTCCAGGTTTGATAAATCCGACGCTTTTGCGATATCAACAATATCGTTATTTTTCATTAAAATTTTAATATTTCCAACCCCGGCATTATATGCACGGTTTTGGATCGAATCCGTAAAAACAAAATACCTGGCTTCTGCCGGGTTAATCTCCAATAAGTTAACGGCTGCATCCTGCAAAAAGTTTACGCGGTCGTTATTTGCTTTTTCGTTACCCATTTCTACTTTATACAAGTTTCTGGAAGTAAGCATTTTACACAGCGTAGACAAAATTTTATCGGGGTGTTTGGCCCAAACTTTAACTGCAGCGTAAATATCCTGATCATCAAGATTGGTAAAGTGCTCCAAATTTTCATGTTGAGCAAAAAAATTGGCCTCGTTGATGTCGTTTTTTAAGAAATAATTTAATGATGGTGAAGCAAACAAACTTTCTCCGTTAACCGATAATTCTTTTGCGCGTTCCAGTAATTTCACTAAAATCATTTCGCCTGATATTACTGTTTTATGCAAATAAACCTGCCAGTACATCAGCCTTCGGGCAATTAAAAATTTCTCTATTGAATAAATACCTTTTTCTTCAATTACAAGGTTATCATCATAGATATTAAACATTTTAATAATCCGGTCGAAACTGATTACACCCTCACTTACGCCGGTAAAAAAGCTGTCGCGGTTTAAATAATCCATCCGGTCTAAATCCAACTGACCGGAAATTAACTGATGTAGAAACTTTTTAGGGTAGGTGCCGTTAAAAATCTCAATGGCGTGTGTTAAACGTCCATCAAAATGTGCATTCAAATCCTGCATCAGTTTTGCCGAAATATCTTCATGTCTGATGCCGGTAACTAACGAATGTTCCAATGCATGAGAAAAAGGTCCGTGGCCTATGTCATGCAGCAAAATGGCCAAAATGGCGGCTTCTTCTTCGCCGGGTGTAATGCTATGTCCTTTGCTTTTTAAAAGATTAATGGCCAAACTCATTAAGTGCATCGCACCTAAAGCATGATGAAAGCGGGTATGTAAAGCTCCGGGATAAACCAAATGGGTCATTCCGAGCTGTTTAATGTAACGCAAACGCTGGAAATACGGATGTGAAATTACATCGTATACCAATTCAGACGGAATGCTGATGAAACCGTAAACCGGATCATTTATTATTTTCTTCTTATTCAATCGTTAAAAATAGTTAAATAGGTAGATACGGTACAAAAATTGCTATTTTTATTTATAGTTTGATTTACCTGCCAAAATTAAAAGGCAATACTTACCTATTTTTACAAAAACATGCAAGAAACTAAGATATTATGGGCCGATGATGAAATCGACTTACTAAAACCACATATATTATTGTTAAATGATAAAGGTTATCATGTAACTACATTTACCAACGGTAACGACGCACTCGAAGCATTTGGAAAAGCGCATTTTGACCTGGTTTTTCTTGATGAAAACATGCCGGGAATGAGCGGTATCGAAACATTATCTGCCATTAAGAATTTAAATCCTGATGTGCCTGTTGTTTTGATTACAAAAAGTGAGGAAGAAAACCTGATGGAAGATGCCATCGGCAGCAAAATTGATGATTACCTGATTAAACCCGTAAACCCGAAACAGGTTTTATTAACCATTAAAAAGCTGATTGATAATAAACGCTTGGTTAGCGAAAAAACCTCTATGGCTTACCAGCAGGATTTTCGCCGTTTGGGGATGACTTTGGGCGACAGGTTAAATTACGAAGAGTGGGTTGATGTTTATAAAAAAATTGTTTTCTGGGAACTTGAGTTGGAAAAACTGGATGATCCGCAGATGCATGAAATTTTAACCATGCAAAAACAAGAGGCGAATACACAGTTTACTAAATTTATTGAAGAAAACTACCTAGACTGGATTAAGAATAAGGATACAGCACCTTTGCTTTCGAATGAGTTGTTGAAGAAAAAGGCATTTCCTCATATTAATGATAATACACCGGTATTTTTTATCCTGATTGATAATTTACGTTACGATCAATGGAAAATTATCAACCCGTTAATTTCAGAATATTTCAGAATTGATGAGGAAGATATGTATACCAGCATTTTGCCAACAGCCACACAGTACGCCCGTAATGCAATTTTTTCGGGTATGATGCCTTTGGATATGGAAAAACGTTTTCCTCAACTTTGGCAAAATGATGATGATGAAGGTGGAAAAAATATGCACGAAGAAGCTTTTCTGGCCGATAACATTAAGCGCAGCTTAAGAAAAGACTGTAAATTCAGCTACAATAAAATTCTAACTTTCGAACAGGGAAAAGATCTGGTTGACCAAACCAATAATTTGTTGCAGAACGATTTTAACGCTATTGTATTCAACTTTGTTGATATGTTAAGCCATGCCCGCACCGATATGCAGATGATTAGGGAATTGGCTAATGATGATGCTGCTTACCGTTCGTTAACACTATCGTGGTTTGAACATTCTCCGCTTTGGGATTTGCTTAAAAAAATCTCACAGAAAAAGGTAAAAGTGATCATTACAACCGATCATGGAACCATCCGTGTTAAAAAACCGGTTAAAGTAATTGGCGATAGGAGTACAAATACGAATTTAAGGTATAAACAAGGTAGAAACCTTAATTTTAATGCCAAAGAGGTGTTTTTGATTAAAAACCCGCACGATGCTTTATTGCCGAAAATCAATATCAGCAGCAGTTATATTTTTGCCCGTGAAGACAGTTATTTTGTTTACCCGAATAACTACAACCAGTTTGTAAATTATTATAACGAAACCTTTCAGCATGGCGGAATTTCGTTAGAAGAAATGATTATTCCGGTGGTAACGTATTCGCCGAGATAGTGTTAGAGATTGGATGTTAGATTTGAGACATGAGGCCGTTCATTTTCAATAGGATCGTCTTCCTGAACATGTTTAAGGATCTGTTGCGATGGTAGGGGCTTCTACAGGCTCAGGCTGACAAATCACAAATAGTAAGGCAAAAGCAATGCAATTATGTATTACTTTTGCCTTTATTTTTTTAAAATGGATATTGATGTAAATAATTTAGCCGATTTACCTGCTGTTGCCCAACAGCTTTCAGATTTTGCCGGCAACCAAAAGGTTTTTATTTTTGAGGGCGAAATGGGTGCAGGAAAAACAACTTTCATCAAAATTTTCTGTAAACACCTGGGGGTTGATGATGTGGTTTCGAGTCCTACATATTCTATTGTTAACGAGTATGAAAGTGCTAACGGTTCAGTGTTTCATTTCGATTTTTACAGGATAAAAGATATTCACGAAGCGTATGATTTAGGTTACGAGGAATATTTTTATGGTGATGGAACCTGTTTAATAGAATGGCCGGAAAGGGTAGCGGAAATCTTACCGGAAAACTATATTAAAGTACAGATAAATGTACTGGATGAAAACCGCAGATTATTCAGGCTTTCAAAGGTATAACAATTAGTTATCAATAAATTAACAGATTTTCCTTACCTTGAACAACCTAAAACTATCAAAATTTTAATTCAACATGGCTACAGGATTACGCGAAGGAATGGCCGATATAGCTCGTCAGGGTTTATTACAAACACAAGAGGCAAAGCTGGAAACCCGAAATAAAAAAAATAATCTATACATAGGTATACCAAAAGAAATTTCCTTTCAAGAAAATAGAATTGCCTTAACACCATTATCTGTGGCCTTATTGGTAAACAATGGGCATAGGGTTGTTTTGGAAACTGGGGCAGGAATAGCTGCAAATTTTTCTGATACGGAATATGCCGAGCAGGGCGCAAAAATTGCATACGATAAAAAAGAAGTTTTCGAGGCCGATATTCTGGTGAAAATTGCACCACCAATGCTGGAAGAAATCGAAATGATGCACAAAGGCCAAACGCTTATTTCTTCATTACAAACCGGAACGTTAAAACAGGATTATTTAAAAGCGTTGATGCATAAAAAAATTAATGCACTGTGTTTTGAAAACCTGCGTGATGAGGGTAATGTATTGAGTGTAGTGCGGGCCATGAGTGAAATTGTTGGCTCTACCTCCATTTTAATTGCTGCAGAATATTTAAGCAATGTTACGGGTGGCAAGGGTTTAATGCTTGGTGGTTTTACCGGCGTTCCGCCGACTGAAATTGTTATTTTAGGTGCCGGCACTGTAGGCGAGTATGCGGCCAGAACGGCTTTGGCATTAGGAGCCGAGGTTAAAGTTTTCGACAGCTCTATTTACCGTTTACGCCGTTTACAGAATAATTTGGGCAGCAGCAGGGTATTTACTTCGGTAATGCAGCCAATTGTATTAAATAAAGCCATTATAACTTGCGATGTAGTGATTGGTGCCATACGCGCCACACATGGCCGCAGCCCTTGCGTGGTGATGGAAGAAACTGTTGCCAGGATGAAACCACATTCGGTGGTTATCGATATCAGTATTGATCAGGGTGGTTGTTTTGAAACCTCAGAAGTAACCAACCATACCAATCCGGTTTTCAGGAAATATGATGTAATTCACTATTGTGTGCCTAATATTGCTTCGCGCGTGCCAAGAACGGCATCTTATGCGCTGACAAATATTTTTGCGCCTATTTTATTGGATATTGGCGAATTTGGGGGCTTAGTGAATATGGTTTGGAATAATCCGGGTATACGTGAAGCGCTTTATATTTATCAGGGAAACTGCACCAATAAAGACCTGGCTGATATGTTTAACCTGCCATTTAAAGATCTTGAATTATTGGTGGTTTCGAATCAGTAATTACGACCAACTCAAGCCAATTCTGTTATGAAAGTTAGTTGCCTTATATTTTTTCTGTCGTTTTCTTTATTTGCGGTTGCTCAAACTACCTCAAAACCTGAGCAAAAACTGGTTGTTGTAAATTCTTATACTCAATACCTGGCATCAATAAAAACAAATCCGGATAATGAACTGATAGAAATTAAGAAAGCAATTCCAAATATTAAGTTGGATATTCGTTACGCTACCAAAAATAACTTTATGCAACAAGTGATGTACAAACAGGCAAGGGCCTTTGCCAGAAAGCCTGTGGTAGAATCGTTAAAGAAAATCCAAAAAGAATTAAATAAAAAAGGTTACGGATTAAAAATATTCGATGGTTACCGTCCGTATGCCATTACTGTAGAGTTTTACAAAAAGGCAAGCGACAAAAATTTTGTAGCCAACCCGGCAAAAGGTTCTAAACACAATAGGGGTTGTGCAGTAGATTTAACATTAATTAATTTAAAAACAGGGAAAGAATTGGTGATGCCAACACCATATGATAGTTTTTCGGCTGCTGCAGCTGCAAATTATCAAAATATATCACCCGAGGCAAAGAAAAACCGAGATTTCCTGATTGCGATTATGGCCAAATACCAAATGAATGTGCTGGAAAATGAGTGGTGGCACTATGATTTTTCTGGTTGGAGGAATTACAATTTAATGGATATTCCTTTCGAAAAGTTATAGCAATTTATTTTCAATAGTTATTGGTGCTTTGGGCTGGAAATAGCGCCTATCAAAAACACAAAACTACAAATGATGTGGCCTGCCGTATTGCTCCATTTTAACCCTTGCTTTGTCTTCCTTAACTGATAATTCAAAAATATAGTCGTAATCATCATCGGTTAATTCTTCTTTTGGTTTTTTGCCACCTAGGGCCTCAATAATTTCAAGTACGGTATTGGAATGCCCTGCTACCATCACCGTTTTGCCCAGGTAATTTGTTTTAATGCTATCTACCAGCGATTTTATGTCTTTATAATCAATTACTTTCGGAATCACCAATGAATCTAATGTTTCATGCGTTCTTTTTGTTGGCGTAGCAAAAGCAACATCGAATTTTACCTTTTTTAAATAAGTGGCTAAATCTCCTGCTCTTACTCTTCCTTCATCCGAAAGGTTCGGGTTGGTATCTTGTGGGTTAGATTTATCTTTTTCAGCATGTCTAACAATCCACACGGTAGTGGTTTGTGCAGAAACAATGTTGGCAAGTAGAAGCGTTAACGATAAGAATAGGAACAGTTTTTTCATGTTATAAATATTGAAAAATTAATCGGATAAGGAAAGGTTAAAAATTTATAGCTGTTATCAACCTTTCGATATCCTCTTTTTCATGCCAGGAGGAAAGCACTATACGGTTTAAAATTTTGTCTGTAGGGTTCGGATAGGGAAAAGACGAAATCAGGATCTGCCTTTGCAAAAGATGTTGTGAAAAATTTACATCACCCAGTAGATACACAGGGAAACCCGGCTCACATTTCCAAGTAAGATTTGAAACCGTTTCGAACATTGCCATGTTGTTTTTCAGTTTGTTTAATGCTTTGTTGTATATTTCTTCAGCATGGATAAATGCATAAAGCCCCGCCGCACTGGATGGGGAGGCCCCAATAAAAGTATTAGAACTTTTAAGTTTATTAATTACTGAATTTGAAGTTAAAACAATACCAGCATCAACACCCAATGCCTTTGCCATTGAGGCAACCACTACATTTTGGATGTTTTCTTGTTTGGGGAGGTTTTTGATCGTACCCATCCCATTGTTATTTACGCCAATCCCGTGCGAATCATCTACAATGAGGGTAATATTTTTATCTTTTCGGATCTCTTTTAGAAAATTGAAATCATAAATTTCAGGGATGAGGTTGTTCATCGAATTGCTGATCAAAACCCAATTTTTCTCTTCGGATAAATTTATTTTTTCAGTCGTTTCTACCGCCCAATCACTAAATAAACCTAAATTTTTGACCTGATTTTCGCTTAACCAAAGCGCAGGATGACTACCTGGGGCATATACCACTTCTGAAGATTCGGATAGTGCTTTAACCGTGAGCTGAGCTGCTAAATATCCACTTGAAGTAATTAATGCTGCTTCTGTACCATACCTCACCGCGGCTATATTTTCTGCTTCATTATAAATGCCCAGTTGAATATTGTTTGTGCGACTTGTACCGTTATTTAAACCATATTTCTTAATTCCTTCAATATAAAGATCGATAAAAGGCTTGTTTTGAGGAATACCCAGATAAGCAGTTCCGCCAAAATATAAATACGATTTACCATCAATATTTATGCTGTTAGAAAAAGGCTGGGTAATGGATTTAAAATCTGGCATTAAAAATTATCATGTATATAAGTTACTATCCTCACCATTTCTGCCCGTACCTCTGCTGTTGGTTTTATAAAATTATTGTTCATAAAAGAGTAGATATAGGTTTTGCCTTTTTTGGTAAGTACATACCCGCTTTGATTATGTACCCCGCCCAGCGAACCTGTTTTGCCATATACAAAAGGTTTGTCGGTTTTAGGGTAGGCATTTTTTAAGGTTCCGCTTTTTCCTCCCGCAGGAAGCATATCGAATAATTTTTCGGGATTATTTACCATCTTATAAATAGAATCCAGTAAATAAACATTGTCGCGGGGCGTAAACAAATCCTGACGGGATAAACCAGAGCCATCTACCCATTTTACTTGATCCGGTAAAAAGGAGAGGTAATTTTTTGTAATGTGCTCAATTGCTTTTGCTGTGCTTAAGGTATCTCCAATCTGGTTTGAGCAAACCAATAATAAGTGTTCGGCAATAAAATTATCGCTGGGTAACATCATATGTTTTAAAACCGAATCGCGTTTTGCGCCAGGTAAAGTTTTAGCATCAGCTGGCATTTTATACTTTATAATGCCTACAGGTTTATGCAAAGTATCTGCAAGTATTTCTACGGTAACCTGTGTACTGGTTTTATACGGATTTTGTTGGTTATAACCTGGTTTTACAGCAACGGCAGGATAATGGAACCGGTTGGTTAAAAAATCTCTGGTTACTTGAAAATTGCCTGTAGTTTTTGTAGAATCTATTTCGAAACAAGGTGCAAAAACCTTTGGCTCTATATTAATTTTGTTTGGAGAGGCATAGGTAGAAGTAACCATATTATCCATAATCGGCATTTCTGTAATTTCCGGCTGGTAGTAATAATCATAATCATCCCAGGCCCAGCCATCGCCAAAAAAATTACCTGCATAGCGGCCCGGCGCAAAAAACAGTTTTTTGTTAGAAGCCAAAAGAAAATTATAGGCCGATTTATCTTTTACAGCAAACTGTAAAAATGCCGGATCGCCTGTTCCCCAAAAAATTAAAGAATCGTTCCGCTCAACATATTTTAGTGCAGGCATTAAATCAGGAATCATTTTCATGCTTGCAAAAAAAGTATAGAGTTTTGTATTAGAGGCAGGAGTAAAATACTTGTCGGCATCTTTCTCAAAAATCATTTTTTTATCAGTAGGATTAAAAAGTGCAAAACCAACCTGATATTGTTTAATTACCTGTGAGTTTTTAAATTCTTTCGCCACCTTATTCGAAATAATTTTATTGGTTGAGCAACCGGTTAACACACAAATAAATAGCGTAAACGACAGAAAAATGAAATTTTGATTTTTAAACTTGAACATGTTCTAAATTTAGTGGGAATAATAAGCAACTAATTTATTAAATTTAGTTTAATGTTAACCAAATATAGCCCCGGTGTAATAATCTGTTTACGTAAACTAACCATTTGCCTGGGTTTTTTATTTCTTGCATTTTCGGGTTTCTCTCAGGAGTTTTTATTCAAAAGAAACCGGCAGAAACAATCCATTGCTTTTAAGTGCATTAAAAACCTAATGGTAATTCCGGTTTATGTAAACGGCAAAGGCCCGTTTGATTTTGTTTTGGATACCGGTGTTGGACCAATGATTATAACCGATCCTTCAATTATTGATTCGTTAAACTTTAGCATGCTCCGTAAAATTAAGGTTTCGGGCCTGGGCATAGAAAGCGTAGAGGCCTATGTATCGCAGAGTTTGGATGTTAAAGTGGGCAATACGGCTATAGAGCGTATACCAACAGCAATTTTAAAAGAAGATCTCTTTAATTTATCAGGACATTTGGGATTAAAAATTTATGGTTTATTGGGTTACAGCTTTTTTAACAGTTTTATTGTTGATGTACGGTACAGCGAAAACAGGCTGATTATTTACAATCATGAGGCGAAAATAAAATATCGAGGGAAAAAAATCCCCATCCAGATAGAAAACCAGAAACCCTATATTTTGGCAAGTATAGAAATACCAGATAGCGGAACCGTTACAGCCAGGTTTTTAATGGATACAGGTGCCAGTCATGCCTTATCGATGGAAATGCTGAACGGAACAGAATTTCCTCTGCCCGAAAAAAAAATTAAAGCCAATCTCGGAATGAGCCTGAGTGGACAGATTAAAGGCTATGTTGGCCGTTTGAGTAAACTTAATGTAGGCGGTTTTGTGTTTAAAGATGTAGTTGCAGGTTTTCCGGATTTTAAAACGATTGCCAATAAAATTGATTTATCAAAAAGGAATGGAAATTTAGGGGCTGATCTGCTTCGGAAATTCAATATCCAGTTCAATTACCAGGATGGTTTTATTTACGTTAAACCCAATGGCGCGAGTAAAACTCCTTTTGAGCACGATATGGTAGGGATGGTTATTTACCTTGATCAAAAAGATTATAAACGATTGATTATTGGAGAAATAGATGAAGATAGCCCTGCTGAAAAAGCCGGATTATGCCCCGATGATGAAATTATTGGTGTAAACTTTAAGGGAATAGATGCATATTCGTTAAACGATCTTACCGAATTATTTAAATCAAAAGCAGATCGGAGCTTAATTTTCGAAATTTATAGAGATAAACAAGTTTTTTTTAAAGTAGTAAGGCTCGAAAAGAGGATTTAACAGAGGTAATCTTCCTGTTACAAAAGAATTGTGGTGTAACAAGATTTTAACTTTAACCTCTTATTGCCAAGCAAACTAACTTTATAAACACATGAAGAAAAACTTTAAGGTACTTGCGTTAGCGGGTATCGTAGCACTTGGTGTAGCCGGATCAAACTCCGCCTATGCCCAGAAAAAGTCTAAAACCACAAAAGGAGCCACACCAGCTACTCCGGCCACCACAGCAGCAGCACCTAAAAAAGAAGGAATTAAACCATTTTCAGAGGTAATTACTGCAAAAGCCAGAACAACAAACGGTTTGTTCAAAACACACAAAGTAGATGATAAATGGTATTTTGAAATACCAGATTCGATGATTAACCGTGAAATGCTTGTGGTTACACGTTTGGCAAAAGTACCGGCAGGCGTTAAAGTGGGCAACCAGCAATATGGTGGTGAAGAACTGAACGAACAGGTTTGGAAATGGGAGCGTAGAGGCAAGCAGGTTTATATCCGCGTACCAAGTTACTCAACCAAAGCAGATCCGAACAGCGATATGTACGAATCGGTTCAAAACTCCAATCTGGCGCAAATTTTAGCCAGTTTTGAAATTAAAGCTTATAATAAAGATACTACAGGTGTAGTGATTGATGTTACCGATTTTTATAATGGTGATATAATGGCAATCGGTGCAACCGATCAGATGCGTAAAGCCTATAAAGTTACCGTGTACGATGCCACGCGTTCATACATCGATACTGTTAAAACTTTCCCGATAAACCTTGAAGTAAAAACTGCGAAAACTTATCGTGCGGCCGAATCGCCAACTGATAACAGCAATGCCGCTGTTACTTTTGAGTTTAATACCTCAATGTTATTGTTGCCGAAAATACCTGTTAAAGCCAGAATAATGGATAACAGAGTAGGTTTCTTTGGTCAATCGCAAATAGATTATGGAACCAATGCACAAAAAGCAGAGCGTACCGCATACATTCACCGCTGGAATTTGGTACCGAAAGATACCAACGCCTATAAACGTGGCGAACTGGTAGAACCTGTAAAACCGATTGTGATTTACATTGATCCGGCAACACCAAAAAAATGGGTGCCGTTTTTAATCCAGGGAATTAACGACTGGCAGGTAGCGTTTGAGGCCGCAGGTTTCAAAAATGCCATAATAGGTAAAGAAGCACCAACAGCGCAGCAAGATCCTCAGTTCAGCGTAGAAGATTCGAGATATTCGGTTGTGCGCTATTTTGCATCTGATATTGCCAATGCATACGGACCGCACATCAGCGACCCTCGTACCGGCCAGATTTTAGAAACACACATCGGTTGGTACCATAACGTAATGAACTTATTGCGTAATTGGTATTTTGTACAAACAGCAGCCATTAACCCCGAAGTACGTAAAGCGCAGTTTACAGATGCACAAATGGGCGAATTGATCCGTTTTGTTTCTTCACATGAAATTGGCCATACCTTAGGTTTGCCACACAACTTTGGTTCTAGCTATGCTTATCCGGTTGATTCTTTAAGATCTAAAACCTTTACAGATAAACATGGTACCGCACCATCAATCATGGATTATGCCCGTTTTAACTATATCGCACAACCAGGCGATGGCGTAACCAAGCTTCATCCTCAAATTGGCGAATATGATAAATGGGTTGTAAAATGGGGCTACTCATGGATTCCTGGAAATAAAACTGCCGAGCAGGAAAAAGAAGTTTTAGACCAATGGACTTTAAAAAATGCAGGTAACCCTTTATATTTCTATGGCCGCCAGGGAACTTCTTTAGATCCACGCTTACAAAGTGAAGATTTAGGTGACAATGCCATGAAAGCAAGTACTTATGGTATTGCAAACTTAAAACGTATTCTCCCTAATGTAGAAAAATGGACATATCAAAAAGGTAAAGATTACAGCGATTTAAAAGAAATTTATACTGAAATTGTTGGCCAGTTTAACCGTTATATGGGTCATGTGGCAACAAATGTTGGTGGTTTGAGTGAAAACTTTAAAACTTACGAGCAAAAAGGACCTGTTTATGCTTATTTGCCAAAAGCCAAGCAAAAAGAAGCAATTACTTTCTTTAATCAACAATTGTTTGCCACACCATTGTGGTTAATTAGCAACGATCAATTGAGCAAATTTGATAACGGCGTGTTATTAAACCGTATTAAAGGTGTTCAAACCAATACCTTAGGCAATTTATTATCAGCATCACGTATTGCACGCTTGTTGGATAATGAAACCAAAAACGGTGCAGCAAAAGCTTATACATTACCCGAATTATTTACTGATTTAAGGTCATCGGTTTTTGTGGCTGGCAGAGCAGATGCCTTTAAACGTAACTTACAACGCGCTTATGTAGACCGTTTACAAGATTTAATGACAAAAGATGCTGATCTTCCTGTTGGTTTCCCGGTAGATTATGCTGCGAGTTATGGTTTAACGCCAATCAATGTAGGTTTATCAGATATCAGACCATTGGTTAGAGCTGAATTGAAAACACTCTTGGCTACAACAAAAGCCAGGGCAACAGCAGGCGATGCCATTACAAAAGCACATTACGAAGATTTGAGCATCAGAATTAAAGATATTTTAGATCCGAAAAAATAAATGGTTGAAGTAAAAGCAATCATTTAAAAATCATTCATTCAAACATTTTTTGCGTTGCTTAAACCTCGCAGGTTATAAACCTGCGAGGTTTTCTTTTTATTGATACCTTTTGTATAATTCTTGATGCTTTAAGGGAAACGCTAAATCGTTTTTTAATTTTATTGCAAAACCAGAATTATGTTCAAAAAGCTAATATTTTCACTTACCTTACTAACAATCGGTTTATCTGCTTTTAGTCAGAGCAACGATTCTTTAGCCGTCGTAAAAGCCAAATGGCAGAAAAATAAAATTGCCAAGCAGGTGGTTTTATACAGGCATCATTTTGATCAAAAAAATCTTTTCACTGCAAATGAAAATATTTCGTTCTTGGAAATAAAAAATACCGGACGTAAAGCTGTATTTGCCATCGGTGCAGAAGAAAAAGAATTGATTACCACCAGTAATTTCGGTTTAAGGGATACAGCTATAGCTGCGGTAAATGGCAATTTTTTTGATGTAAAAAATGGAGGATCGGTAGATTTTGTGCGCGTAAACGGAAATACCATCAATACCAACCGTTTAGATAAAAATAATAGCCGCGCAAGGCACCAGGAAGCGGCCATTGTAATCGAAAACGGAAAAATTTCAATCCAAAAATGGGATGGTTCTGCTGATTGGGAAACTAAATTAACGGCAGAAAATGTTTTATTGAACGGACCGTTATTAACATTAAACAATATTGATGAAACATTGGATACGGCAGGCTTTAACCGCTTGCGCCATCCACGTACCTGCCTGGGCATGAAACCAAATGGAAGGGTAATTTTATTGACGGTTGATGGAAGAAACGAAAATTCAGCAGGCATGAGTTTGTTTGAGCTTACCAAACTGATGCGCTGGTTGGGTTGTACAAGCGCGATAAATTTCGATGGCGGCGGCTCTACCACACTCTGGGTAAATGGAATGCCAGATAATGGCGTGGTAAATTTTCCAACAGATAATAAAAAATGGGACCATGAAGGGCAGCGGAAAGTAGCAAATGTAATTTTAGTAAAGAAGCCAGCCAGGCGATAGCCGCTATCGACCATAAGAATGTTTAGCTCTGGTTAAAAAAACTTATTTTAGCCAAAGATTTTTGTAGAAATGATTAAAAATACGATATACTTTTTCTTTTTTGTGCTGATGCTTTCTGCCTGCAAGTTTGGCTCTAAAACCAGTGATCCAACTTTAAGGGATTTCACTTTCGAGCCCGTTAAAGGTATTCGTTATCAGGAGGTTAAACGCAGGTTTAAAGATGGGCTTTCTTTCAACGAAGCCGGATTTATGCAAAAACCATCGTGGATTATCGAAGTTGCAAAAGAAGATACGATGATGGCCTGGAGTCCGCAGAAGCAAAAGATGCAGAAATTTTACATGCAATACGACCACGGAAATGTATACAATTTTGCCGCAGAATTTTTTAAAGTAAAACACATCAGTAAAGATAGTTTGGTTTTTCAACGGGTACAGGTTGATGGAAAAGTGATCGCTTCGGATGTTCGATCGGACGTGAATATGACCTTTTACGCACAGAATTACATTAAAAATAAATTAAAAGTAAAAGCTGCCGATCTTCAAAAGCCAACGAAAGCGGATACTGCTTTTATTGAGAAACGCGCAGCAAAGGTAAACCTGAACAGCGACAGTGCTTTTGCTGCAACAGACCCTGTTCAGTTTATACCCAAAAGCAAAATTGCACGCGTAGAAAAAATCAGTACGGTAGACCGGGCAAATAACAGAACGGAGGCTTACGATTACATGTTTCCGCAATACATCATCAGGATTGACCGCGCTTATAAAGATTTTGCTTATCAGGTTGCAGCCGTTGTGGATTTTCAGGGAGGGATACATGTAAAAACCATTTATAATGTACTTCCGGAGAATGCCGAAGCGAAGAAAAAAGTGGCTCAGGGAATAGCCGATATTTATGTTAGAAACCTTTTTAACGTAGCTCCCGGAACCACACTCGGAATCCCGCATAATAGTGAAATTACTTTAACAATAATTGGTAAGGCAATTAAAACGCCTTAATAATCTGATGTTTACAAAATTTTAACGTTAAAAAAATGTTAAAATTTATTTTGATTTTAAAAATTAAAACTTACCTTGCAGACTTAATTTTAATATTTAATACAATGCAAGAAGGCACAGTAAAATTCTTCAATGTAACTAAAGGTTTTGGCTTTATCGTTCCTGCGAATGGCGACAGCGAAATTTTTGTTCATTCAACAGGTCTTATCGACGAAATCCGTGAAAACGACAAAGTACAGTACGAAGTTGCTAACGGTAAAAAAGGCTTAAACGCCGTTAATGTGAAAGTAATTTAATTTATTTATCATATTTACAGAGAAGGCTGCTTTCTTGCGATGGCGGCCTTTTTTTATTTTCTTTTTTCCGAATCGATTTCAGTACCCGTTAAATCTCAGTATGACTTATTACTTCATTATTCCTGGCTTGGGCAATTCCGGCCCGGATCATTGGCAAAGCTATTTTGAAAAATCAGGTGAAAACTTTATCCGCATCAATCAAAAGGAGTGGGATGAACCGGCAAGCAATGATTGGATTGAAAATATAGACAATGCCCTCAGCAGTTATAACCTTGAAGAGGTGGTTTTAATTGGCCATAGTTTGGGTTGCGTAGCAATTGCCAACTGGGCAAAAAAATATCAGAGGATTATTAAAGGAGCATTATTGGTTGCACCAAGCGATTTGGAAGCACCACGTTACACATTTAATACCGTAGGTTTTGATTACATGCCCGATGATAAAATAAATTTTAAAACCATAGTGGTAACCAGCTCAAACGATGAGTGGGTAACATTGGAAAGGGCTAAATTTTTTGCAGAAAATTGGGGAAGCGAATTTATTAATATTGGCGAAGCGGGCCATATTAATGCAAAAACAGGATTTGGAAACTGGCCGGAAGGATTGGAAATTTTGAAAAAATTGGGTTAAATTTCCCGCAGATTGCGCGGAAAACGCAGATCACAATAAATCTGCGTAAATCATCTTGATCTGCGGGGCATTTAAATAAAAGCGTATTATTTATGCATCTTTTTCCTTAAAAACTGATCAAGAAATATCAATCCAATCACCAGGTCGAAAAATAAAAAGCTATACAGTACAGTAGGCGTGATGTACTGATCTACATTAAAATTCAAATTAACATTAAAACTAAATTTAGGCATGCTTAGGTTCGAAATGTAGAGCACATAGCCAAATAAGGCTAGCAAGGAGATCACAAAAAAGCCAACAATGCTATAAATAATCTTTTTATCAACCTGTGTTTTCATGGCCACAGGTGCAGGAACCAGGGCAACACTTTCCATCACATTCCTGGTGAACGATAGGGAAGGTTCATCAAGATCCATGCTTTCGAAAGATAAATTAAGTTTAACTAAATCCTCATATTGAGATTTTATCTCAGCATCAGATTCAATTTTTTCTTCGATGGCTTTTTTAGCAGATTCATCTAAATTTCCATCAATATAATCCCAAAGCTGTTGTTCTATTGTATTCATAGTAACTCCTTTACTTCATCTTTTAACAAATATTGTAATTTTTCTTTAAGCCTTTGCCTTGCCCTATGCAATTTTACTTTTATGGTATTCGCTTCCATATGCAAAGCTTCACCAATTTCTTCCAGACTTTGCTCGCCTTTATAAAACATCGTAATAATGGCAGCATCATCCGGCATTAATTGGGTAATGGCCAAATTTAAAAAAGCATGACTATCTTGTTTCTCATAACCATTGGCATTAAAGCCAGAGGTGTGATTTTCAAGTTGTATACTGGTGCTTTCGTCATGAATTGAAGCGGTATCTAAACGGTTTTTCCTCAAAAAAGTCATTGCAGTTGTGTAGGTAATTGTATAAAGCCAGGTGCTAAATTTGGCTGTTTGTTTAAATGTACCCAACGCTTTATATGCTTTTACAAAACAATCCTGAGCAATTTCTTCTGCATCTTCTCTATTTTTCGAAAACCTTAAAGCAAGCGTAAATACAAACCGTTGATGGCGTTTTACCAACAAAGCATACTGAGCGGTTTCACCGTTCAATACATTTTGTATAAGTGCCAAGTCTGTAAGTTTTTGCTCCATGTTTAGCGGTAAGACTACAATAGAGATAAGTAGGTTACACGTGAAACATCATTTTTATGATCAGGCTGAGTTAACAGCGCATTTGTAGTTAATGGGGAGTAAAATCCTATGTGGTTTGGAAAACGAAAGGGCAGTAATTCTTGGCGGTTTACAGTCCTGCTCGCTATAGTCCCGATGAAAAAACGGGAGCTGCCGCTGCCATCAGGTTTATTAACAACGTTGGTATACAGTGCAAATTTTTAAAATGAATGTTGCTTTAGCCAACCAGCCCGAGTGAAGGCCCCCTCAATATTATTAGCGTTTTTAACCACAGATGGACATAGATAAACACAATCTTTATGTCTGTGTGCATCCTTTTTATCTGTGGTTGATACTTGCTAATGCGATGCAAAAAACTTTAACCCTGCAATAGAGCCAATTAGTGTACAGATAAAAAATATCCGCCAAAAAGTTGCCGGCTCGTTAAAATATACAATTCCAATAATTACTGTTCCAACAGCACCTATGCCTGTCCAAACGGCGTAAGCTGTTCCCATAGGTAAGGTTTGTGTAGCTTTATTTAATAATAAAAAGCTTAAGGCGATGCAAACGAAAAATGCTGCACTCCATTTTATATTCGAAAAATTGTTCGATAATTTAAGGCAGGTAGTAAAACCAACCTCGAAAAGGCCGGCAATAATTAATATAATCCAGTTCATAATAAATGTGTTTGTACAAATTTACAGCACATTTATGGGGCAGCATTTTACAAATGTTAAAAAAATAAACTTATTTATTAGCTGCCCTGATGCGGCTTAAAGTAACCTGCGTTACGCCAAGATAAGAAGCAATGTGTTTTAAGGCCACACGTTTTATCAATTCAGGCGATTGCGTTAAAAAATCCTGGTAGCGCTCTGCTGCTCCTTTAAAAGCCCTGTCAATTAATCTTCTTTCTGTAGCAATTAATTCCTGTTCAGCAATTTTTCTACCCCAATTGGCAATTTCTAAATGTTGGCTATAAAGCGAAAACAGATCGCTCAGTTTCATCTGGAGTAAGCAACAATCGTCTAAAAGCTCAATGTTTTCGTAACCTGGCTTATTGTTAATGTAGCTGTTAAAAGAAAAAAGAACATCGCCACTTTGCCCAAACCAAAAAGTAATCTCCTGGTTTTCACCATCAGAATATGCCCTGGCTATGCCGCTTAAAAGAATATAAAAATGGGGTTCTGTTTTATCTGCATAAATCAGGATTTTTCCTTTTTGATGCTGTACTTCTAAACTAATCGCAGCTAACCGATCTAAAGCCTCATCGCTTAAAGATTTAAAAATTGAGATATTTTTTAACTGATTGTGCAAGGGGATTATTTAATTGTTGGATAAAGCTATTGTTTTTTTTGAGCAAGGGTGTAACCTGATTAAAAAGTATGTAGTCATAATACACAGAACACGGTTCAATAGACAAATAGAATATTTACAAATTAAAAAATTATAATCATGGAAGCTATATTAGTACCAATCTCACTTTTTTTAGGCGCATTCGCAATGGTATTTGGAATACGCTATTTATCAAATAAAGAAAAAATGGCAATGATTGAGCGGGGAATCGATCCTGGCGTGCACAAAGCAACGCCAAAACCTTTTTTAAGCTTAAAATTCGGACTGCTTTTAGTGGGTTTAGGAATAGGTTTATTGGTGGCCCTTTTTACTGTTAGAGGTGTATTTGGTAGCAACATGACAAACGCCGAACAAGGGCAGTCAGTCGCCATATATTTTGGTTGCATCGGTATCTTCGGTGGCCTGGGCCTTATCGTTTCTTATCTCGTAGAAAAGAAATGGCTGGATAACAGCAGCAAGTTTTAATCAGCAGAGAAGTCAAGTTTTTATCGTGCGGAAGCAATTAAACTTGACTTCTCTTTTTTACTGCGGCTTATTAATAATTGCAACCGTTAAGCGGCTAATGCAATTCATTTTGCCACGTTCATCATAAATTTTAATTTCCCAAACCTGTGTTTTCGCACCAACATGTAAGGGTTTGCAAATGCCTTTAACCAAGCCTGATTTTACCGGACGCAGGTGGTTTGCGTTAACTTCTAAACCAACGGCAACATACTTTTCAGGATCGATACACATATAAGAGGCGATACTGCCCAACGTTTCGGCCAAAACTACCGAAGCACCGCCATGAAGAATTCCGGCTGGTTGGTGTGTACGTTCATCAACAGGCATTGTACCAACAATAAAATCTTCGCCAATTTCTGTAAAACGAATATCGAGCAGCGCACCTAAATGATTTTTAGGGCGGTTATTTAAATCATCAACGGTAAAATTTTTAAACCACTTCATAACGTTCTTTTAATATAGAAATATGGTGTAAAATATGACCAGCAACAATGAATAGAATTGATTTTACATTAATCTCCCTGCCTGAAGCGATTCCTTTCCGGTTTAATTCTTCTTCATTTAACGATCTAAAAAGATAAAGATTGGCTTTGCGCAGCGCAGTAAATTCTTCGATTAAATCTTCCAGATCACGCTCCGCAAAGCGTGCATTTGCTACATATCCGTCTTCTTCAAAACCTGGTAAAGCTTGCTTTTCATTTCGAGCAAAACAGGTAATGCGGTAGGCAAAAACACGCTCTGTATCGATAATATGCCCTAACATTTCTTTCAACGTCCATTTGCCGTCTGCATAGGCATAGTTTGCTTTGTCGGTATTGGCCCTAAATAAAGCCGGTAAACTTTGTGCCTGATCGTTTAAAATCTCAAAAATATCTCCATCAACTTTACTGATGTAAGTTTCGCCCCAAATAGGATATTCATTAGGCTGTGGTCGGTTCATATCTTAAGCTGCTTTTTAATATTATTCTAAAGGTTGTGCCCTTACCCAGCTCAGATTCCTTTACAAAAATTTCGCCACTGTGGTAATTCTCAACAATACGTTTGGTAAGCGACAAACCTAAGCCCCAGCCTCTTTTACGTGTGGTATAACCTGGTTGAAAAACGGCATCAAATTTAGAACGTGGAATCCCTTTTCCTGTATCGCTTACATCAATAAATACCTGCTCTTTGGCGAGGTTTTCAATAATATTAATAGAGATTGAACCCTCATTTTCGATTGCATTGGCTGCATTTTTTAAAAGGTTTTCAATTACCCAATCAAATAAAGGCACATTTAGCATCGCTCTTACCTGCTCATCGCCCGTAATGCTAAATTTAACCTTATCTGATGTACGAACCTTAAAATAACGGATAAAATCGCTGATTACAATATAAACCGTATGGTCTTCAAGTATTGGTTTTGAGCCGATTTTAGAAAAACGGTCCGTAATAATCTCAAGCCTTTTAATGTCATTTTCCATTTCAGCAATTAAAGGGTCGTCTTCCGCATCAAATTTGGATTTCATTAACTCCGTCCAGGCCATGAGCGATGATATGGGAGTACCCAGCTGGTGGGCCGTTTCTTTGGCCAAACCTACCCAAACATGGTCTTGCTCATCTTTTCGGGCAGAACTGAATGCAGCATAAGCCGTTAGCAGAAAGAGAAAGATAACTCCCATTTGTATGTAAGGGAAATACCTCAACTGTGTTAAAATAAACGAATCGCGATAGTAAGCCTTAAATTTTTTGCCGAAAATATTCATTTCATCCGGCGGATGCTGAGTTTTCATTTGCCTTAGCTGCCTCACAAAGTATAAGCTATCGTAACTAAGCTGGGTATCGGCAGTGGCATAATTGGTTTTAGTGCTGTCCAACCCAAAAAAGGAGCTGATCATTCCTGCCGAATCAATCATGATTACAGGAGTTTTGGTATTTGCACGTACCGTTTCTACAATAACACGGTAATCGTCATTATCATATAAAAACATGGCCCTTTCCTGTATTTTAACCCAAAGGTGAAATTGATCTGCTTCCTCACGTTCCATTTTTTTTACAAAAGAATCGGTGTAAAATACTGAAGCAATGCCAATTAAGATGGCAAAAATGAGAAGGAAAAACTTCCAACGGCGTTTCTTTTGATAAGGATTCATGCTTTAGCTAGCCAAATTACAATAACAAAACGGAAAAATCGTAAAACCATTATGCTTTTTCCAAAACCTTAAGGCAATCTTTTAGAAATTACAGTTGCTTCATCACAGATGAAAACGATATAAAATGGATGAAAAACATATCTTTGTGCCGAGCATAGTGCTTAGCGCTTAGAGCATGGATTGCACCGTACCCTTTGCCCTTAACTCCCTGCTCTTTGCTTAATCATGGATAAAAAAGTTAGAGTAAGATTTGCCCCAAGCCCAACCGGAGGCTTACATTTAGGTGGTGTACGCACCGCTTTGTTCAATTATTTGTTTGCCAAAAAAAATAACGGAACTTTTGTGCTTCGTGTAGAAGATACCGATCAAAACCGTTTTGTAGAAGGTGCCGAAGCGTATATCGTAAACTGTTTAAATTGGTGTGGAATTACTCCGGATGAAAGCCCTGCCAACCCCGGCGTTTACGGCCCTTACCGTCAAAGTGAACGCAAACCGAGTTATAGGAAATTTGCCGAGCAGTTAATTAGCGATGGTTATGCCTATTATGCGTTTGATACCCCCGAAGATTTAGATGCTAAACGTAAAGAGATTCCGAATTTTCAGTACGGCCAGGCCACACGCATGCAAATGCGCAACTCGTTAACTCTTACTATAAGTGAAGTAGAAGAGTTATTGGCAGCTAAAACTCCGCACGTAATCCGTATTAAAGTACCAGCTGATGAAATTGTACATTTTAACGATTTAATCCGTGGTGATGTAAGCTTCGAAACCTCACTTGTTGATGATAAAGTGTTGTTAAAAGCCGATGGAATGCCAACTTACCATTTAGCCGTTGTGGTTGATGATAGGGCGATGGAAATTACACATGCTTTTAGAGGCGAAGAATGGTTGCCATCAGCACCTGTTCATATTTTACTTTGGAAATATTTAGGTTGGGAAACAGATATGCCGGCCTGGGCGCATTTGCCTTTGATTTTAAAACCAGACGGACACGGAAAATTAAGCAAACGTGATGGCGACAGATTGGGTTTCCCGGTTTATGCCATGAATTGGACCGATCCTAAAACTGGTGATGTAACCAAAGGCTTTAAAGAAATGGGTTTTATGCCCGAAGCTTTTGTAAATATGCTTGCGCTTTTGGGTTGGAATGATGGTACCGATCAGGAATTGTTCTCGTTAAAAGAATTAGAAGAAAAATTCTCTATAGAAAGAATCAGTAAAGCTGGTGCCAAATTCGATTTCGAAAAAGCAAAATGGTATAACCATGAGTGGATCAAAGCGGAACGCGCAGAGCGTTTGGCGCCGGGCGTTAAAGCTGAGCTCGAAAAAGCAGGATTCGAAATTAATGATGATGCGTTTTTAAACACCATAATCGATCTTATTAAAGACCGTTGCACGCTATTGCCCGATTTTGTGGCGCAAAGCAGTTACTTTTTTGCTGCGCCTGCCGAATATGATGTAAATGCTGTTAAACCAAAGTGGACATCCGAAAAAGCTGAATTTTTTAATGCTTTTGCCGATAATTTAAGTCTTACAGATGCCATTACTGCCGAAGCAGCTTTTAAAGCTTTGGCTGATGAAAAAGGATTTAAACCAGGCGAATTGATGTTGCCTTTCCGTATAATGTTGGTAGGTGGCAAGTTTGGCCCGGGTGTTTTTGATATTGCCTTGCTGCTCGGCGTTGCAGAAACCAAAGCCAGGATAGCTAAAGCAATAGCTGTTTTTAATGGCTAAGATATTTATTGTATAAATAAATGGGTGCCTTTAATTTTTACTGACACCCATTTTATTATCATTTATCCAAATAAACCTGATCTGAGGTACAATTATACTTCTTTCTCATTTTGTGAGCGATTATATTTAAACCATTAAATTGTGTGACAATTTTTAAGTGACACATTTTTTGTCACATAGAAATGTGTCACAACTCTGCGTCCAAATTCTAAGAAGGAATAAAAAAAGGTCGCAAAACAGATTTATGTTGTAATTGTAGCCAGAATTGCGATTGGATACAACCTAAAAAGGGTAATTCAATCAAAATAATTTCTACTTTAGTATAACAATTGTGCCGTGATTAAGGTTATTCATTAAACTAAAAAATATAAACTATGCAATGGTTTGGTAAAGGCAGTAATAATGTAGAAGATGGAAGAAGTGGCGGTGGCGGAAAAACTATCCTGGGCGGCGGCATCGGTATTGTTATTGTAGTACTTGGATTAATTTTCGGTAAAGATTTAACCGGGGTGGTAAGCCAGATCCCCGCTACCACAGGAACAGAAGAAGTAAAACAAGGTGTACCGGCTAATGATGCTCAGGCACAGTTTGTTTCCGGGGTTTTAGAATCAACAGAGCAAGTTTGGGATAAAGAATTTCAGGCAATGGGCAAACAGTACGAGTACCCGAAATTAAGGTTGTTCAGGGAGGCTGTGCAAACCGCATGTGGAAATGCAAATGCCAATGTAGGGCCCTTTTATTGCCCGGGCGATCGTAAAGTATATATCGATCTGTCATTTTATGATGATTTAAAAAACCGTTTCGGAGCAGCCGGCGATTTTGCCCAGGCGTATGTAATTGCTCACGAAGTTGGGCATCATGTTCAGAATTTATTGGGCATTTCAGAGAAATTAGATCAGGCACGAGGTCAGGTAAGCGAAAAAGAGTATAACCGTTTATCCGTTAAATTAGAATTGCAGGCTGATTTTTTTGCCGGTCTTTGGGCACATAACGCACAAAATCTAAAAGATTTTAAATTAGATGAAGGCGATATTGAAGAAGCTTTAACTGCTGCCAATGCCATTGGCGATGATAAACTTCAAAAGCAGGCCACAGGCGATGTACAGCCTGATTCTTTTACGCATGGCACTTCGGCACAGCGCATGTATTGGTTTAAAAAAGGTTTCGAAACCGGAGATATAAAACAGGGTGATACCTTTAACTCAAATAATTTATAAAAAAATTAAAACTTTTTTGAAACACCATTGTTTGTTTACAGTTAATGAGATTTTTATCTCCAAACCAAACATAATTATCCCGGCTTCTTATTTGTTTTAATAAAGATGATCCTTATAGTTGATGACAGGCCCGAAAACCTGATCTCGTTACAGAAAGTACTCCAAGCACACAATTTTGAGGTTGATACCGCATCATCCGGCGAAGAAGCACTAAAAAAAGTTTTAAAGAATAATTATGTGCTGATTATTCTTGATGTACAAATGCCAGATATGGATGGCTTTGAAGTGGCAGAAGCCATTTCGGGTTTCAGTAAAGCAAAAGATACCGCCATAATATTTCTTTCTGCAGTTAATACCGAACTTAAATTTATTACCAAAGGCTACCTGAGCGGCGGGTTGGATTACATTACCAAGCCTGTTGATATCAATGTACTGTTGTTAAAAATAAAAACGTTTTACCGAATTTACGAACAGAACAGAAAACTTAACGAGGTACAGGAGAAACTGATCGAAGAAATCGAATTCAGAAAGCAGGCCGAACATAAAAAAGACGAGTTTATCAGTATTGCCAGTCATGAGTTAAAAACGCCGTTAACCAGTGTAAAAGGTTACATTCAGCTGTTGCAGAGAAGCTTAAAAAGAGATGATAAAACCATGGCGGAGAATCATCTTGAAAAAGCAAGCATTCAGCTCGAAAAACTAAATGAGCTCATTGTCGATCTGCTCGATATCTCTAAAATTGAAAGCGGGAAGATGAAGTTTAACATGAAAAGCTTCTGTGCCGATAACATGGTAAACAACGCCATAGAGATGCTGCAACATTCCAACCCTGATTTTAAAATCACTAAGCTGGGCAAAACAGATGAGATGATTTTTGGTGATGAAATGCGCCTGGAGCAGGTTGTAATCAATTTTATTACCAATGCGATAAAATATGCCCCTGGCACCAACCAGGTTAATGTTACTATCAACATTAAAGATGAAAAACTGTATCTGGCCGTTAAAGATTTCGGTATCGGTATTTCTAAAGAACAGCAGCATAAAATATTCGATAAGTTTTATCGCGTAGAAGAAAACAGCAACCGTTTTAACGGGTTGGGCATTGGCTTGTACATCTGTTCCGAAATCATCAACCGCCATGGTGGCACTATTGGTGTAAATAGCGTTCCGGATGAAGGTTCTGAATTTTATTTCATCATTCCCATCACCGAAGAAGAAATCCTTAAAAACCAGATCTAATTATCCTTAATACATATAATGAAAACAACTCTTAAAAATAATTTACGTTTGGGCCTGGGCCTGTCGCTAATTATTCTATTTATCAGTTCATTGGCATCTTACATCAGTATCAGTAACCTGATTAAAAGTACCGAACTGGTAAAACACAGCGATGAAGTTATTTTAAATACCCAAGGTGTAATTTCTACCTTAAAAGATGCCGAAACCGGGCAGCGGGGCTATCTTTTAACAGGGAATAAAATATTTTTACAGCCATACTACGGTTCTACAGATACCGCAATGGCCGTTTTAAAGAGGATAGAAGCACAAACGAAAGATAATGTAGCCCAGCAAAAAAATGTTGCCGAATTAAGAAATATACTTGCCCGCAGACTCAATATTATTACCTCCACTATAGAAATTAAATCATTGGGCGGACAGGTAGATCCTACGGTATTGTTAGAGGGCAAAATCTACATGGATCAGGCACGTTCAGTGGTAAACAGAATGGTAAAGGAAGAAAGGAGATTGCTCGAAAACCGTACAATCGAACTTAATAAACTTACCGCCTATACCCCGGTTCTAATTTTAATTGCAGCTATTTTGGCCATACTGATTACACTGTTTTTTTATAGAAAAGTATCAGTCGATTTTGATGAGCGTGTTAAGCTTCAAAAAGAAATTGAGGATAAGAAATATGAGATGGAAAAACGCATAGCAGCCATTAAAGAAATTGCTTACCAGATTTCTAACGGCAACTACGGCGTAAAACTCGATAGCCAGTCGCAGGATGATATCGGCGAACTTTCCGAATCGCTAAATAACATGTCATATTCGTTGAAAAAATCTTTTGATACGCTCGAAGAAAATGAATGGATACAAACGGGAGTGGCCAATTTAAATGTAAATATGGTAGGCGAAAAAGATGTTTTCCATTTAGCCGAAGATATTATAGAGTTTTTAGCCAGTTATACCAAAAGCCAGATCGGTGCATTATACTTATTTAAAGATGACGGTTACCTGCATTTAAAAGGCCAGTATGCATTAGAAGGGCAAAACCTCGTAAAAACCCTTGAGCTTGGGCAAGGATTAATTGGCCAGGCCGTAAAAAGTGGTAAACCTATTTTACTTGATGAGGTACCGCAAAATGAATTAACTGTAACGCATGCAACAGGAAATATTAAACCTGCGCAACTAATTGTATTGCCAATTATCAGGAACGAAATTTCTATAGGTGGTTTAGAATTGGGTACAATAGGTAAATACAGCGATTTGCAATTGCATTTTTTAAAGCTCGTTTTATCTGATATAGGCACCGCATTATTAGGCGCACAAAACAGGCAGAAACTTCAGCAATTGTTAGAAGAAACGCAGGCACAATCAGAAGAGTTGCAGGTACAGCACAATGAACTTGAGGGCTTAAATGCAGAACTGGAAGCCCAGGCACAAAAACTACAGGCAAGTGAAGAAGAACTTCGTGTGCAACAGGAAGAACTGTTGCAAAGCAACCAGGAGCTTGAAGAAAGAAGCAGTTTGTTAGAAGAGAAAAATGAACTGATTGAAGAAAGAAATATCGAAATCCAGCAAAAGGCCGAGGCTTTAGAGCTGAGCACAAGGTATAAATCAGAGTTTTTAGCAAACATGTCTCACGAGCTAAGAACGCCTTTAAACTCAATTTTACTATTGTCGAGATTAATGGCCGAAAATGAGGCAATTGACCGTGAGCATCAGGAATATGCGGAGGTAATTCAAAGTTCGGGCCAGGGCTTACTAAGCTTGATTGATGAAATTCTGGATCTTTCTAAAATTGAGGCCGGTAAAATGGAACTTGATAGAATGAACATTAAAGTTGATGATGTGATCTTCAACATGCGTTCATTATTTAATCCTTTGGCAAAAGAGCGCAAACTTGATTTTGTAATTGATAAAGCGGCAGATGTTCCTGAATTTTTCCATACCGATAAAATGCGTTTAGAGCAGATTATTAAAAATCTGTTATCAAACGCAATTAAATTTACCACAGTTGGTTCAGTAACGCTAAACATTAGCAAAAACGACAAACTAGGCGCATTAATATTTAAAGTTACCGATACAGGTGTAGGTATTGCCCCTGAAAAACAGGGAATGGTATTTGAAGCCTTTCAGCAGGCCGATGGTTCTACCCGCCGCAAATTTGGTGGTACTGGTTTGGGCCTTTCTATCAGTAGAGAACTGGCTAAGTTACTCGGTGGTTACATAGAATTAAAAAGTACCGAAGGAGAAGGTAGTATATTTACTTTAACCCTTCCTATTGATAAAAATAAAGGTTTTGATGGTGTTGTAACCGATTTTGAAAAACCTGTAGTGGTTACACCTGCAGAACCTGCGCTTAAAAAGGTGAGTCATTTAACCGTAAATAATATCCCACAGGAAATAGAAGATGACCGTGATAACATCCAGCCCGATGATAAAGTAATTTTGATTGTGGAAGATGATACCCCTTTTGCAAAAACTCTTTTGGATTTTACCAGGAAGAGAAATTACAAAGGCCTGGTAGCTGTGCGTGGCGATGTAGGTATCGAAATGGCAAAAAACTTTAAACCGCTGGCCATTTTACTTGATATCCAGCTACCGGTTAAAGATGGCTGGCAGGTAATGGAAGAATTAAAGGCCGATCCATCAACAAGGCCCATACCGGTGCACATCATGTCGTCATTGCAGGTTAAAAAAGAAAGTTTATTAAAGGGAGCTGTAGATTTTATCAACAAACCCTTTGCTTTTGAGCACATGCAGGAGATTTTTTCTAAACTAGAACATGCGTTAAGCCGTTACCCTAAAAAAGTACTTATTGTAGAAGAGAATGAGCAACATGCCAAAGCACTGAGCTATTTCCTGAGCAATTTTAATATCCAGACAGAAATTGTTAACCAGGTAAATGAAAGTGTTTCGGCATTACATAAACCCGAGGTTAACTGTGTAATTTTAGACATGGGCATTCCTGATAAACATGCTTATGAAACACTCGAAGTGGTTAAAAAAACACCGGGGTTGGAAAATCTGCCGATCATTATTTTTACAGGTAAAAACCTTTCAAAGGGCGAAGAAAACCGCATTAAACAATATGCCGATTCTATAGTGGTAAAAACCGCTCATTCTTATCAGCGTATTTTGGATGAAGCAGGCCTTTTCTTGCACCTGGTAGAAGAAAAAAGTAAGGAAAAAATAAAATCACCTAAAAAATTCTCCGAATTACAAGATGTTTTGGTTGGCAAAACAGTTTTGGTTGCAGATGATGATGTGCGTAATATTTTTTCTTTAACCAAAATGTTGGAGCAACACCAAATGAAAGTTGTGGCAGCTACAGATGGTAAAGAGGCACTTAAATTATTAAACGAGCATCCGGAAGTAGATGTGGTTTTAATGGATATGATGATGCCTGAACTGGATGGTTATGAAACTACAACAGCCATCAGACAGGACATTAAATACCGTAATTTACCTGTTTTAGCCGTAACAGCTAAAGCCATGATGGGCGACCGCGAAAAATGTATTGCAGCAGGTGCTTCAGATTACATTAGCAAACCGGTAGATATGGATCAATTGGTATCACTTTTACGCGTTTGGCTTTACGAAAATCATCATAAATCATAACCCATTTTTTTAAACTATGCCTCAAAAATTAATTCTCATTATTGATGATGACAACCGAAACATTTTTGCTTTAAAAGCTGTTTTAAAGGCCAAAGGTTTCGATTGTTTATCTGCTGTAAGTGCCCAGGAGGGTTTTTCAATTATAGAAAAGCACGAGAATGTTGCCATTGTTTTAATGGATATGATGATGCCCGATATGGATGGTTACCAGGCCATTGCCGTAATGAAAAAATCGGCTAAAATGCAAAACATTCCTGTATTGGCCGTAACTGCGCAAGCAATGGTGGGCGATAAAGAACGTTGCTTAAGCGCGGGCGCATCGGGTTATGTTTCAAAACCTATAAATGTTGACGAATTATTAGCACAGATAGAAAAATTTACAAAATAGCCGGTGATAAGTGATGCAATAGATAATGATCAGGTGGAAATCCTGCTGAATGATGTTTTGGAAAGCCACGGATACGATTTTCTGGAATATTCTCACGCATCAATAAAAAGGAGAATAACCCGCCTTTACGCACTGGATAATTTTGTGAGCTTTGCCGAATTCCGCTATACAATTAAAACCGATAAACAATATTTTAAGCGTTTCCTGGAAGAAATTACGGTTAATGTTACCGAAATGTTCCGCGATCCGTCTTTTTATAAGGCATTACGGAATGATGTTTTACCGGTTTTAGGCACTTATCCCTTTATCCGAATTTGGGTAGCAGGTTGCTCTACCGGAGAGGAAGCCTATTCGCTGGCAATTGTTTTAAAAGAACTTAACTTGCTCAATAAATCGCTTATTTATGCCACCGATATTAATCCCTCTGTTTTGGAAAAGGCAAAAAAAGGCATGTTTCCATTAAATTATCTAAAACAGTATTCAGAAAATTACCTGCAATCGGGAGGGGTAAAAGAGTTTTCCAGTTATTATACCGCAAATTACTCTTTGGCAAAGTTTGATGAGAGTTTAAACAGTAAAATGATTTTTTCGACACATAATTTAGTTTCAGACCATTCTTTTAATGAATTTCAGCTGATTTTATGTCGAAATGTATTAATTTACTTCGATAAAGAGTTGCAGCATAAAGTATTTAACCTGTTTGATGGAAGTATCGAGAAATTAGGATACCTTGCTTTGGGCAGTAAAGAAAGTTTAGAATTTTGGCCAAAATCAAAAGAATATAAAAGGGTAAAAATGGAGAAAATATGGCGCAAACTATAAATTCTGCCCGCTGTAATGCATTAATTATTGGCGGTTCGGCCGGCAGTTTGGATGTATTGCTGGAAATTTTTCCTGCTTTAAGGAATGATATGAGTTTTCCAATTGTTTTGGTGGTGCACCGTAAAGCCAGTAACGAATCGCTCTTAACCGATCTGTTGCGCAGCCGCACCAAACTGGAAGTAAACGAAGCTGAAGAAAAAGAATTTTTAACACCCGGTAAGGTATTTATTGCCCCGGCAGATTACCATATGTTGATAGAAGAGGATTTTAGCATTTCGTTAGATTACTCAGAAAAAGTAAATTACTCGCGGCCATCTATCGATGTAACCTTTCATTCTGCGGCTGAGGTGTTTAAAGAAACGTTAGTCTGCATTCTGCTATCAGGATCCAATGCAGATGGGGTAGAGGGTTTAAAAACGGTAAACAATTTGGGGGGCAGCGTGGTTATACAGAATCCAAATACGGCCATAATGCCATATATGCCCCAACAGGCTGTAATTAACGTTAAGCCACATGTGGTATTGGATGGCCATAATATGGCTGATTATATAAATAATTTAAATAATTAATTTGCTTTCGGAGGTTAGTATGACAGTTGCAAAAAAAGTATTCGTTTTTGATGATAATAGAGATATTCTTGATCTATGTACTTTTATTTTGGAAGATGCGGGGTATGAAATCAAAACATCTGAGAATGCCAATAATATAGAAGAACAGGTATCAGAATATATGCCTGATTTAATTTTTATGGATAACTGGCTGCCCGATTTAGGTGGTATACAAGCCACCAGAGCCTTAAAAAGCCACCCGGATTTAAAGCATATCCCGGTGATTTATTTTTCGGCAAATAACGATATTTCTTCGTTGGCTGATGAAGCAGGTGCCGATAGTTATTTATCAAAACCTTTTGATATTGCTGCGCTCGAAGAAATTGTAAAAAAACATTTGAGTTAGTTGCGCTTGCCTTACGAAGTTTCGATCGCCCATTTGCCGGAGAAACTTCTTAAGCCTAGTTCCGGCTCAAGCTAAACTGCCGCATTTTTGCCTTCCGTTTTACCCAGGTTAAAACTTTGTGTTAATTCTTTCCCCAAATCCTGGTATTCAAATCCAGTTCCTTAACAATATCATACATAAACGTTATGGTGGCAATATCTTCATTTATGGTTTCAGGCTTTAATAAAGATTTAAATACAGGGGCCTCGAAATAATTTCTATTTAGAGGAAAGCCAATGTACATCCTTGATTCAATAAAAGATAGGCTAATGTTGTATTTGCTTTGCTGATTGAGCTTTAATATCCGTTCCATCATGGCAGGAGTAAGGATATACCTCGATTCTACCTGATCAGAACCATGCGTTACAAAAGTTTTTTCAAAATCTATGTTTTCCAGCTGAATAACATCATTGCTGCCGAAAGAAAAAAGGTTTTTTGAGAACCATGCTCCAAAGGCAGCTCCAAAATCCTTTGGTTTAACAATCGTAACCCCATTAAGTTTCTTGTTAAAATCAGCTGCGAAAATAATCCCTTTAAAAATGTCGTGCCATTCTGTTCTGGTTCCGTTTTTGGTTTGGGTAACTGTTTTATATTCTGCATGCACTTCTGCAAAATAAAATCTGGTTTTGCCAGCGCAACCTGTAACCAGATCTTCCGTTTTATAGCGATCTGGCTCAGTGTTAAAAAGCTGGGTATACATAAACTCCGAAGCTTGAATTCCCTGTTCGGGGTTTAGCGATAAACTCTCATCAAGAAATTTTAAGCCCGCACCGATTACATCCCTTTTGTAGGCATTTTGGTAAGCCGATAAAGCATCGCTGATTTTAAATAATAAAACACCGCCATAAATTATCGGTATTAAGCCAGCAATTACCGCAGGAATGGGAAAGCCCAGATAAAAACCGAGAATTAAGAGTAAAATGCCTGCTGCAATAAAAATATAACCTTTGGTTTGCGTAGCTGCAATTCTTTTGCGCTCCACTTCCATTGTAGCCAAAACTTGCTGTAAGGCTACATTACTTTCAATATTGAATGCCATTAATTATTAAAAAGTTCTTTGGCACTGATGTTTTTGCGTTCTTCGGCTGCGGTTTCTAAAACAGCAATTGGCTGAAAGTTCAACATTCCGGCGAATAAACTTCCAGGAAACATCATAATGGAGTTGTTATAGTCGGTTACAGAAGCATTATAAGTTCTTCTTGCTGCAGCAATCTGCTCTTCACTTTCTGTCCAGGTGGTTTGCAGGTTAATAAAATTGGTATTGGCCTTTAAATCAGGATAATTTTCAATATTTACCATTAAACCTTTAACAGTGCTGCTTAATTGAGCATCCAAATCAGCCTTTTCTGCATTACTGAGGTTGCCTGAGGTTGCTTTTGATCTAAGCTCGACAATTTTAGTTAGGGTTCCCTGCTCATAGTTGGTGTATTGTTTTACCACTTCAACGAGGTTAGGAATGAGGTCGAACCGTTTTTTAAGCATCACATCAATGGCAGAGAAAGCATTGGTTACCTGGTTTTTTTTACCGATAAGTGAATTGTAGAAGAAAATTCCAATCAGGAATATAAATCCGATAATGATGAGGGCAATAATCATAATTTTGGTTTAAGTTTAGATAATAAAGATAAGAAAAGGTTACAAAATGTTACCGCTTTTCATTTTGTTCGCGCTCCCGCTTCATCCGGCGCATTAATCTTTTATGTTTCCTTAAATTATGGCTCGCCCTCATGGCTTTAAATTTGGCAATATGCTGGCGCACCTCATTCTGTTTCTCTTCTGTAATGCCAATACTGTATTTTATGCCTGTAAAAAGGCTCTTCCAGATCATGTTGAAAAAAGAAGTGTTTGCAGGCCTGCTATAAGTTACTTTTTCTGGAATGAGTTTACCACCCAGTCCGGGGTTTTCGGATTTTATGATTAAAGCATTCGCTAAAAAAGAAAGGAAGCCACGGGTTACCAAATGATCTTTTTCAGGGTCATTTTTCATCAGGGCTACAGAAAGATCGTAATAAGAAAAAGCCACAGTTCCTTTTGCTCCTAAATCATTTGCTTTAAAATCAAACTTTAATTTATCGATGTTGCCACGGTTAATGCGTACCAAACCAAGGGGTTTGGTAATCTGATTGAGCACCCTTGCATTAAAATTGTGCAAAACGCCATTGTAAGAAAAAGCCCCGTCTTTAGCGGTTAAGTTAAATTTAAAGTTCACATCAAGCTTTCCCTGTCCAAAAAGATAAGTATTAAGATTTACCTCCATTGTTGGGTTTATGGCTTTAATTTTATCGAGGTTGGTGGCATTTTTTATAATTCCCGAGGTATGCTCAAAACTGATCTGTCCTTTCTGGTTACTTTCGCTGTTGTACACTGCGTAATTAACATTAACATCTTTCAGCTGAATTTTTTGTACAAGGATAGGGGCATCAACCAGTTGCAGAAGTTGATGAGGAAATTTACCTATTTTATTTTCCTGGGGTTTCCCTGGAAGTCCATTTTGATTAAAAACGGAAATAAAACCATTCGAAATGGCCATTTCTTTTGCCCAAAGTTCTTGCTTGCTAATGTAAAGTGGCAAATCTATGTCGTTGAGCATAATATCGCTCATGCTGATGTTAAACCGTTCACGGGCATAACCCGCTACTTTTCCAAAAGTCATTTCGTCATACAGCGGAACCATTGCAAAGCTGTTTATCCTCAATTTACCCGTAGTTGCCCTAAAATCAAGTTTATCAAGCTTAATGTCGTACATTTTATCCGGTGTGCGGTAAACATAGTTATTCAGGTTAATTACAATATCTTTAAGGAGGTAAAAGCGGGATGGATCTTCTGCGGAGGTCGAATCAACCAATAAATCGGTTAAGGTGATGTTGAGATCATCAATTGAAAAAGGAGTGGAATTGGTTATATTTTTATTAATGTATTTAAAACTCACATCCTTAAACCTGATGGATTTAATGCTAAATTCCTTAAGGTTTTTGGAAATGATATCATAAGGAGATTTAATTGGCCTTGGCGCACGGCCTTCGTTAAACGCAAACTGTTGATTAACCATCGTAACCTCGGGTTTATCAAAAATGATTTCCTCGAGTTGAAGCTTTTGTTCCCTGTATAGCGTAAGCGGATGGAAGCGCTTTACAACCAGTTTTTTTAATGAAACCGTATAAAGGTTGTTTGGTGCTCTTTTTAAGGCAATAAGGCGTTTAAATCGATTGGTATCGGGGGTAATTTTAACGTTTTGCAAGGTAGCGTTGCCTGTGATAATATTGGTAGAAACCTTTGTAAAGCTAATGGTATATAAACTATCTGTGGATTTATAAAGCAGCGTTTTTATCCTGTCGGTTAACATCGGCCGCGATTTTACATTTAAAAACCAGGCAATACCTGCAAGTACGATAAAAATGCCAAGCAGCATGCCGGCAGTCCATTTCAAAACTTTATAACGGTATCTTTTTGTATCAGGCATTAAAAAAGGAAGGATCTTGTTTTTACTAGCAATATACGGTTATAAACATATATTTTAGAAATGTAAGATCAGTTTTTTTCTCTCCTTGCCTTTCGCGCTGCTTTTCTATCTGCCCGCTTTTGTGCTCTAATTTTTTTTGCAATTACTTTTTGCTGTTTTACAGGATTTTTTTCGGGTACTATTCCCACACCTACAATATCTTTAATGCCTACAAAAACTGTTTTCCACATCAGGTTAAAAAAAGATGCCGAATTGATCCTGCTATTCGTCATTTTAGCTGTTCTAGGAGCTTCGCCTTTTTGTGGGTTTTCATTTTTTACCAGAATGGCATTGGCCAGAAATGATAAAAATCCCTTTTCTTTGGTGCCTTCGCCATCAATATTATCCGATAATAATTTAACCTTTAAATCGGTGTAAAGCATATTCATAGTGCCTGCCGCGGACCTTAAGTTTCCATTAGCTTTAAAATCAAGCTGTTGTATATTGCCACTTTCTATCTCAACCAGGCCCAATGACTTTGATAGCGGATTTAGGTTTTTCATATCAAATCTGCCTAAATTACCACTGTATGTAAAAGCACCATTTTTATCGGTAAGATTAAAATCAATTTTTACGTTCATCTTTCCTGTGCCCATTAAAAGTGTATTTAAATTGGCAACGGCATGGTTATTTTTACTCACTTGTAAACTATCGTTGGTTACATTTAAAATATTGCCTGTTAATGCCTTAAAGTTTACCGAACCGGTTTTTTTACTGGCAGGATTAAATTCCGAATACTTAAGGTTAATATGTCTTAATTTTACGGTATCAATCAGTGTAGGCAAGTTTAGTCGCTTTAAAGCGATATGTGGATAATTTTTCCCCTTATCCAGGCCAGGAGGTGGTGGCGATTCGCGGCTCATAAAAACTTCAACATTTGCCGGACCAACTTTCAAAGATTTTGCGTGCAATTTCTGGTCGGTATTTAAACCAATAAAATCAACACCATTAAATTCTATTTTTTCGAAGGCCAAATTGTAGCGGTCTTTCTGAACTTTATATTTTCGGGCAAAAGTGAGTTCATCATATAAAGGAATAAGTTTTAAACCTTTTACTGTGATTTTTTTCGATGCAGTAGATCCCGTGATTGTATCAACCTTCATTGAATACATTTTATCTTTCGTTACAGATTTATATCCGGCAATTTGAAAGGAAGCATCCTTTGTATAATAAAATCTTGTGGTGTCACTTCCAGAAAGAGAGTCCAGTAAAAAATCTTTAATGTTTATATCAAGGTGTTTAATAGCGTTTTTAGTCTTTTTAGCACCGGTTTTGTTAATGTAATCAAAATCAGCATCTACAATTTTTATGCTTTTAACGTGTACCGATTTAAAGGATTTTGAAATCTGCTCATAAAGGGATTTCTCATCTTTAGCCGTATCTGGCTTTTTACTCACTTTGTTAAAAACCATATTGATGGAGGGTTTTTGCAAAAGGATTTCGTTTACATCTATCCGTTTTTTAAAATAAGCGGTTAATATGCCTACACGGGTAATTTGCAGTTTCTTCAGCTTAAGCTCGAAAGTATGGGCAGGTGCAAGTTGCATTTTCTTTAGGCTGTCAAAAACAGCGGTATCGGGCGTTAGGGTAACATCACGCAGGGCCAGGCTTCCTGTAATTACATTTAAGTTTATACTTTTAAAATCTATTTTGTAAAGGTGATGAGAACCGTTATACACTCCATCTTTAATTTTTTCGGTAAGTATAGGCTTCCATCGGGCACTTAAAAACATGGCACCAAAGGCTACAATTAATATGAGGATACCAAATATACTTCCTATCCAGGTCCAGATTTTATTTCTACGCTGCGCTGTCATCATTATGGCTTATCGATAGGTAACAGATTGGAAGACTAAAGGTTTTTTAACAGCAAGCGAAAAAACTAAGCCTATATTAAAATAGCTTTTTGAAGTGCAAGAAACCACCGTGCATGCCTGTCTTATTGAGTTAGCATATTAACCACAGATGCACACAGATAAACACGGATTATTCATCTGTGTGCATCCTTTTATCTGTGGTAAACTGAGTATTTATATTGTTAATTTTTTTTTGCAGCGCAAGGGCAGTACAAGAAACATCGTTTGTTCCTTTGCTACGCTTGTACGCTTCGGCCATCGTACCTCAAGGCCTGCAGGGTACCGCTTCGCCAAGGGCTATTCGGTTAGGCCTGTGGTATGGAAACCCCTCATAGCAACACAAACAGCTGTAAGCTAAACCCGACCATAGTGAGATGCCGATTTTTTCAATCGGCAGAAACGGGGGCGGGGCTGCAATCCTCCACATGTTCAGAACCTTACATTTCCAAAAAAGAATAAACCAACTATAAAACACTAGTATCATTGACAAATAATTTTTGCAGCACAAGTGAATTACATTTATTCCTATATAATTTCACTGAGTTAGCATATTAACCACAGATGTACACAGATAAACACGGATTATTCATCTGTGTGCATCCCTTTTATCTGTGGTTAACTGAGTATATATTGTTAATTTTTTTGCAGCGCAAGGGCAGTACAAGAAACATCGTTTGTTCCTTTGCTACGCTTGTACGCTTCGGCCATCGTACCTCAGGCCCTGCAGGGTACCGCTTCACCAAGGGCTAATCGGTTAGGCCTGTGGTGTGGATACCCCTCATATCAGCACAAACAGCTGTAAGCTAAACCCGGCCCTAGTGAGATGGTGATTTTTCAATCGGCAGAAACGGGGGCGGGGCTGCAATCCTCCACATGTGCAGAACCGTACATTTCCAAAAAAGAATAAACGAACTTTAAAACACTATCCGACAGGCATATTTTCCATTAAAAAATAATAAAATCGATTCCGTATTCCTTTTCGCAACTGCGTAATGATCATAATCCCACTGTAAACATTTAAACTAAATATGTCAATTTGTCACTTTTAATTTTATTTATGTATTTTTGCAATCCCCAAATTGTTTTTAAATAATGATTGATTTACAAGTAACAGATAAGACGCACGATGAGGCCAGGCAAGGTGAAGCTTTAATTTTAGATGCACCAGTAAAAGCCGATGCCCGTAAATTATATATCGAAAGTTATGGTTGTGCAATGAATTTTGCGGACAGCGAAATTGTTGCCTCAATTTTATCCGAAACTGGTTTTGAAACTACAGGGGATTACCATCAGGCAGATGTGATTTTTATTAATACCTGCTCTATCCGCGAAAATGCAGAAACCAGGGTAAGGAACCGCCTTTCGCAGTTTGGTGTAGAAAAACGCCGTAACCCTAAATTAATTGTTGGCGTTTTGGGCTGCATGGCAGAACGTTTAAAATCTAAATTTTTAGAAGAAGAACGTTTGGTTGATGTAGTTGTAGGACCAGATGCTTACCGAGATTTGCCTAACTTGATCGAACAGGTTGAAAGTGGGCATAAAGCGGTAAACGTTTTACTATCCCGCGAAGAAACTTACGCCGATATCAGTCCGGTTCGTTTAAACAGCAATGGAATTACCGCATTTATTTCCATTACCCGTGGTTGTAACAACATGTGTTCTTTTTGCGTTGTTCCTTTTACACGTGGCCGCGAACGTAGCCGCGATGCGCATTCAATTATAGAAGAAGCAAAAGGTTTGTTTGAAGCAGGTTACCGTGAAGTTACCCTTTTGGGCCAAAATGTAGATTCGTACACTTGGACATCAGAAGATGGAACCGAAACTGTAAATTTTGCACAGCTTTTGGAACAAACAGCCTTGGTTAGCCCTGAGCTAAGGGTCCGTTTTTCTACGTCACACCCAAAAGATATTACCGATGAGGTTTTACATACCATCGCTAAATATGATAACATCTGTAATTATATCCACTTACCTGTTCAATCGGGAAATACCCGTATACTGGAACTGATGAACAGAACTTATACCCGTGAATGGTATATTAACCGTATAGATGCCATCCGTAACATTATTCCGGGTTGTGCAATTTCTACCGATATCATTGCAGGTTTTTGTACAGAAACAGAAGACGAACACCAGGAAACTTTGAGCATAATGGATTATGTGCAATATGATTTTGCTTATAATTTTACTTACTCTGAAAGACCAGGGACTTTAGCTGCACGTAAATTAGCGGATGATATACCCGAGGATGTAAAAAAACGCCGTTTAGCCGAAATTTTGGCAAAACAACAAGCACATTCTTTAATGCGTTTACAAGAATGGGTGGGTAAAACCGTTCGCGTTTTAATCGAAGGAACCTCTAAAAAATCAGATCTTGATTATTGTGGAAGAGGAGATAGCGGCGCAATGGCCATTTTTCCGGCAATTGATGGCGTTAAACCCGGTGAATATGCAAATGTTTATATCGAAAGATGTACATCTGCTACCCTAATTGGAAAAATAGTTTAAAAAAGGTGGAGGGTAGAAGGCCAGAGGCGTAAGGTCTAATATCTCAAATCTCAATACTCAAATCTAAAGAATGGATACACAAAATATTAAACAACGGTTCGGTATTATTGGAAACTCTCCATTACTTAACCGTGCGATAGATATTGCCAGCCAGGTGGCACCAACCGATATGTCTGTATTGATTACAGGCGAAAGTGGTAGTGGTAAAGAAGTTTTCTCGCAGATTATCCATCAAATGAGTGCCCGTAAACATGGGGCTTTTATTGCTGTAAACTGTGGCGCTATTCCAGAAGGAACAATAGATTCGGAGCTTTTTGGTCACGAAAAGGGATCTTTTACAGGTGCACACGAAGCCCGCAAGGGTTATTTTGAAGTTGCAAACGGCGGAACAATTTTTTTGGATGAAGTAGCAGAACTACCTTTAGGCACACAGGCCCGTTTATTAAGGATTTTAGAGAGCGGAGAATATTTACGTGTAGGTTCATCTAAAGTTCAAAAAACGGATGTCCGCATTATTGCGGCAACCAATGTTGATGTATATAACCGTGTTAAAAACGGAAAATTCCGCGAAGATTTATATTACAGGTTAAACACTGTTCCGCTGCGTATCCCTGCATTACACGAACGTAAGGAGGACATTTACCTCTTGTTCAGAAAATTCTCTGCAGATTTTAGTGATAAATACCGTAGTCCGGCCTTACACCTTGAGCCAGATGCGATTCAGATTTTAACAAACTACAGCTGGCCAGGTAATGTTCGCCAGTTAAAAAATATTGCCGAACAGATTTGTGTACTGGAGAAAGACCGAAATGTTACCGGCCAAGCAATTTTAACCTATATCCCTAATGAGGCGGGTAGTAACCTGCCCATGGCCATTAACGCCCAATCAAAAGAAGATTTTACTGAACGTGATATTTTGTACAAAGTTCTTTTTGATATGAAAAAGGATATGGTTGAACTTAAAAAACTGGTTGCAGAAATTATACAGCACGGTGGCAATACTGCTACAGTTTTGGCGGATAATCCTCAGTATATCAACCAATTGTATCGTGATGTAGAGTTACCTGCGGGCCAGGAGCATGCTTTTACCATTCAACAACCATCGCAGGGTAATAACAACCCGAACAGCAATAACACCGATTATTTTGCGCATGAGGCCGAAGAAGTAGAAGAATCATTATCACTGGTTGATAAAGAATCAGATCTGATTAAAAAAGCTTTAAAAAAGCATAAGGGTAAACGCAAATTTGCGGCCCAGGAACTGGGTATTTCTGAAAGAACATTGTACAGAAAGATTAAGGAACTAAATTTATAATTTAAAGTACAATTGCTTTAAGCATTAATAAGAGTTATGAAAATTAAAATATTCGCTTTAATCCTACTTGCTTCGGTATTAAATGCCTGTTCTTATAAATTCAGCGGGGCATCAACCACAGGATTAAAAACAGTTGTTATCCGGTTATTCGAAAATAATGCCCCACTTGTAGTACCAACTTTGAGCAATCAGATTACAGAGTCATTAAAAACACGTATCCGTAACCAAACCAAATTAATTATTTCTACCACTGGCGAAGGTGATGCATCTTTTGAGGGAAGAATAACAGGTTATGATATTAAACCAGTGGCACTCCAAAACAGTGCTACACCTACTTCTGGCGCAAACAGGTTAACAATTACCGTTTCTGTAAAATATAAAAACAACCTGAAAGAGCACGAAAAAGAAAGTTTTGAGGAGAGTTTCACCAAATTTTTCGATTTTCCGATCAGTGGTGCGCCTATTCAAACCCTGTTGCCGGGAGCTATTGAGAATATTAACAAGCAGCTATCAGAAGATATTTTTAACCGGGCCTTTGCGCAGTGGTAGATAAAGCGGCATTCTATTAGACAAAATTTTAAAAACCCGCCCACATTTTTTTTAACTTAGCGGCAAACCTCTATAATGGATAATAAAAAGCTACTGGCCGATTTACTTGCGCAACCTGGAAAGGTTGGTCCAGAGCACGTATCCATGTTACAGGATATGGTTCAGCAATTTCCTTATGCTCAACCTATTCATTTACTTTTAGCAAAGGCCAATGCATCAGCAATCCCTAAGGCTGCACTTTATAGTCAGGGGCATGTTTTGTTTCATGTGCTAAATATGGTTTCGGTTAGGGAGACTGAAGAAGTAGAAATTGCTGCTACAACTCCAGAAACTGTTGTAGACGATAATAATATTTTTGATGAGGCTGCTCAAACAGTTAGCGAAGAACATTTACCCGCAGCTGAAAACATTAATATAGAAACACCAGATTATCTTCCAGGTGTAGATCGTCATTTAATGGATTTACCCATTGATGAGGATTCATTTATCGAAAGTGTGGCCGCTGTTGATTTTTTTGCTTTTGAGCAGAAATTAAGTACTGATGTGGTAACGCAGGCTCCGGAAATTGAAACTGTAGTGCCTGATGAGCACGAAAGAAATTTTGTTTCACAGTATAACGACGATAAACTTCCGTATACATTTTTATGGTGGCTGGCCAAAACGCGTAAAGAACACGAGCAGATTTTTCAACCTTATGCCCATGCCAGTTCTGCCAGGGTAAAGCCGCAAACACCGCATACGCAACAGCAGCCAGAATTTCAACAACAGTATGTTGAGCATATTTTTCATATTCAAACCCCTTTTGAAGTAGCCGATCACCTGGCCGAATATCCTGCCGGAGAAATTAAAGATGCTAAGGGAGCGGAAATTATAGAACGGTTTTTAAAAGAAGACCCAACAATTAAACCGCCCAAGCCTGAGCAGATTGATAATGAAAATAAGGCAAAAAAGAGTGCAGAAGACAATTACGACCTTGTTTCGGAAACATTGGCAAAGATTTACATCGAGCAGATGCTTTATCACAAAGCCATAGATACTTATAAAAAATTAAGTTTGAAATATCCGGAAAAAAGCCGTTACTTTGCCGACCTTATCCAATCTATAGAAAAGAAATTTTAAAATATAAATATTAGCATGGTAACCTTTTTAATCATTTTATTAATTATTGTTTGCGTAGCCTTAGGCCTGTTTGTTTTAATACAAAACCCTAAAGGTGGTGGTTTGGCTACAGGTGGCGGCACCAGTAACATGTTTGGTGTGCAACGTACCGGTGATGTTTTGGAAAAAGGATCGTGGGTTTTGTTGGCAGCTATTGTTGTTTTAACCTTATCAATCACTACAATTGCTAAAACCAGCGGTGGTACTACAGCTGTTGGAAATTCAGCTATTCAAGAACGTTTGGATAAAACGCCATCACCATCTCCACTTGGCGGAAGCTTAAACAACACTAAGCCAGCTACTGCTCCGGCTCCAGCTACAACAACAGATTCGACTAAAAAATAAGTCTAAATAAACTATTTTAAAAAGCTTTTCTCAAAAGGAAAAGCTTTTTTGTTTTTATAAGTAATTGGCTTAAACCCGCTCTTGCAAACATCTGGCAAATGCTATTATCTGTTAACACACATTTAACATAAAAAGCTTTAAATTGCAGCATGAAATTAAGTGTGCTGGTTTTATTTACTGCTCTTTCCGTTGGCTTATCCATCGGGATGGTTAATTTTTACTTTCAGCATAGCTGGTATTACCTCGCTATTTCTTTTGGAGTGTCCTTTCTTTGCAGTTTCCTGGTGTTTTATTATTTGCTCGAAAAATACATTTACACTAAAATTAAACTGATTTATAAGCTCATCCATAACCTTAAACTTGGCAAGGATTTAAAAGATGCACTTGGCGAATATGTAAGTTCTGATCCGATTAATGATGTAGAACAAGAAGTGAAAGAATGGGCAGGAGCAAAGAAAAAAGAGATTGATTTGTTGAAAAAGCAAGAACAATTCAGACGCGAATTCCTTTCGAATGTATCTCATGAATTTAAAACGCCTCTTTTTGCCATTCAGGGCTATATTGAAACTCTGCAGGATTGTTTGGTGGATGATCCGGATCAGGCAGTTCTGTTTTTAAAAAAGGCAGAGAACAATGTAGAGCGTTTAAGTTATTTAATTAATGATTTGGATGCCATTTCGAAGCTCGAAACAGGCGAATCGCCGATAAATTATCAAAAATTCGATTTTGTGCAACTGGCAAAAGAGGTGATGGAAAACCTTGAAGACCGTGCGCAGGCAAAACACATTAAACTTTTTTTTAAAGATAAGTATACTGCTATTACCAATGTATTGGCCGATAGAGAAAAAGTACGCCAGGTACTGATCAATTTAATTGTTAATAGCATTAAATACGGAATTGATGGTGGCGAAACGGCAATAAAAATTTTCGAATTGCATGATCAGGTTTTGATTGAGGTTACCGACAATGGTATCGGTATTGAAGAAAAACACCTGTTACGTTTGTTTGAGCGTTTTTACCGCATAGATACCCATCGGGCAAGAGAAGTTGGTGGTACAGGGTTAGGATTAGCCATTGTAAAACACATTTTGGAAGCCCATCAGCAAACCATCTCGGTAAGAAGTACGCCTGGTATAGGAACTACCTTTGCATTTACCCTGCAAAAAGGAGGTTAATATTTTTCAAATGTGGGCGACTATCAATTTTATTAAAAAGGCAGCAAGTATATAAAGAAGGGGCTTTATCATCTAATAGATCATTCGTTAATTTTTGCCACAGAATCGCAGAAAAAGCTAAGTAATTTTTGCTGACCCTAACAGACTTTATCACAAAACCGATTTCTTTTTAAAAAGGTTCAATATTGAGTATTCTGAAGAATCAGTGCAGGTTGTCAATCAGATCGAAAAAAGCACCTGTCTTTCTCAGGCAGGGGTAGAGGAGCAAATCTCTTTCAAATAAAAGGTTGTTACTATTTGGTAAGTCTTTATTTAATTCATTATCAAACATCTAAATGCTATTAAAATTAACCTCGTATGACGGAAAACTGGCCGATCTCGTTAATATAATTAATAAATTAACATTAACTTAACATTGGGCTTGTAGCTTTGCAACATATTAAAAATTAACATGAACAATATTTTTAAGTTCTTTACACCTCAAGACAGAAAGTTTCACCCACTTTTCGAACAAGCAGGCAGCAATGCATTAAAAATTGCAGAAACCCTTTTAGAAATGGTGAGCACCGCTGATGCAGAAAGAAGAAAAACAATTTTTAAAGAAATTGAACGCTTAGAGCACGTAGGTGATGATATTACCCATTCGATTTTTCTTGAGTTAAGCAGGAACTTCATTACTCCATTTGATAGAGAAGATATTCACCAATTGGCTACTGCTGTTGATGATGTTGCCGATTATATTTATGGTACTGCAAACCGCATGCAGATGTACAACATGAACACCATTAATGAGCCGATTGTTAAAATCGCTGAGCTTTTGGTAGAAATGTGTACCGATATCGATAAAGCAATAAAAGAATTACGCAGTTTTAAAAATATCCGTGTAATTGCTGATGCTTGTATCCGCATTAACAGTGGCGAAAATCAGGCCGATTATGTATTTACTTTAGCGGTTGCCCGTTTATTTGAATACGAAACCAATGCGATTGAATTAATTAAACAAAAAGAGGTTTTACAAACGATAGAAAAAGCGACAGATAAGTGTGAGGATGTGGCAAATGTGCTTGAAACTATCTTGGTTAAAAACGCTTAATAATACACAAACATGGTAACTACCTTATTGGTTGTTGTTGTAATTCTGGCTATTGCTTTCGATTACATTAACGGCTTTCACGATGCCGCTAACTCGATTGCAACAGTTGTATCTACAAAAGTTCTTACGCCTTTTCAGGCGGTTTTATGGGCTGCGCTTTTTAATTTCGCCGCCTACTTTTATTTTACCGATCATAAAGTAGCCAATACGGTTGCTAAAACAGTTATAGAGCATTATATCACCCTAGAAGTAATCCTTGCAGGATTAATTGCTGCAATTATCTGGAATCTTTTAACCTGGTGGTACGGTATCCCTTCAAGTTCATCACATACGCTTATTGGCGGTTTTGCTGGCGCAGGGATGACTTACGCATTAATTACAGGTGCAAGTCCGCTTGATGCTGTAAACATGGGTTATGTAATTAAAATTATTTCCTTTATTGTTTTGGCTCCGATAATCGGTTTGGTTATTTCTGTTGTTTTAACCCTGATCATTATCAATATCTGCCGAAACGCCAAGCCGGCCACAGCAGAGAAATGGTTTAAACGTTTGCAATTAATTTCTTCTGCAGCCTTAAGTTTCTTTCATGGTGGTAACGATGCTCAAAAAGTAATGGGAATTATTGCAACAGCATTAATTGCAGCAAAGGTTATTCCTAATTTCGAAGCCATGCCTTGGTGGGTTCCTGTAGCTTGTTATTCTGCAATATCATTGGGTACCATGAGTGGTGGCTGGAAAATTGTAAAAACGATGGGTTCTAAAATCACTAAAGTAACAGCACTCGAAGGTGTTGCGGCAGAAGGTGCAGGTGCCATTACATTAGGAATTACTGAACATTTCGGTATCCCGGTATCTACTACACACACTATCACGGGATCTATTGTAGGGGTTGGGGTTGTAAAAAGTGTATCGGCTGTACGTTGGGGGGTAACCATCAACCTGATTTGGGCATGGATTTTAACCATCCCGGTATCGGCCACATTGGCTGCCATTATTTACGCAGCCATTTACTACTTAAAATAAAAACAAAATCCTTTAAATATACTCAAAAGACCAAAGCTCATTGCCTTGGTCTTTTTTTGTTTATCCGCATTAAATCATTTAATGATGAAGTGTAGGATGACGCTATCGGAAATAAAATTATAGCATGAATCGAAATGCTTAAAAATCCTTTTTCATTTCTTTAGCAACTTCTTGATCTATCGCATCATTGCTTTTTTCTAAGTTTGCCACTATGTTTTCTTTATTTTTGGAAGAATGATTTTGACTCATTTTAAAAACGTGGTCGATATGACTAACGGTAACCTCAAAGCCGGTTATTGCTTTTAAATGTTTCTGAATGTAAGCTTCATCCATTTTATTAAATGCCGCAGGGCTCGTTTCTGGATTTTCGTATTTATCAGTCAATTCTTTTATTACCTGATAAGTCTCCTCTGACGACATTAACCTGATCATCCCTTTGGCTTGTACGGTTTTGTAATTCCATGTTGAGGCAGCAGAAGGGTTTTCGTACACTGAAGCACTAATATAAGCGTGTGCCCCTGTAAAAAGTGCCATAACGTGAGGGTTTTGTTCAAAAGCCTTGCAATGATCGGTTTTCGTCATAATATGGCCAATAAGTTTAATTGAATCTTCATCAACTACGGTTTTAACCGGAACCTGCGTGGCAACCGGGAATTCGCCATCGAAACCAATTAAGGTTACAAATGTATTTTGGTGCATAAATTCAAGCACCTCATTTTGATTATCGGCAGTATAGTGGGGTAATTTGTACATGAAATTTTGATTTTTTAGCCCAATAAAGAATGGGTTTCAAAGCGCACAACAGGGCTTGGTATATTGCCCGCTGTAATAATGCAACGCTTTGTGTTTAATAAATGAAATTAAAACTTAACACTGATTTCGACTAAATCAGTACCTTTTTTAGGTAAAACCCAATCAGGGCCATCCTGAATAAGCCGTTTTGCTTCTGCATCAGCTTTTTTGTTGAGCGATTTGATCACAGCAATGTTTGAAGGCCGCCCGTTCTTTTTAACTTTAAAGCTTAAAATCACAAATTGTTCGGGGCCCTTAGGATTATAGAGTTTATTGTTGTTTTCTAAATATTGCACATAGTTGATGGTAGAAACCGGAATAGGTTTCGTAATGCTATCAGCTGATTTTCCATCCAGGTTTTGTTCTGCACGGAGTGTAATTTTTGGCGCAGGAATATTTTCTTTTTTCTGACCGTTGGATCCTGTAATCAGTGCAATTTCATTTAAAGATTTATTTCCGGTAAGGGCATTTTTTATTGCGTTTGGATCTTGTAGACCTGCTATAGGAACTTCTTTAAAACCAATTGCATTGATTAATAATGCTTTATCTTTAGCGCTACTATCAGCAGGTAACGAAAAATATCCTTTTATATCGGTTGCCGTTATATTTTTAGAGCCAGCCAACTTAACTACAGCCCCTTGTATGGGCTTACCATTGCGCTGATCTACTACATTTCCGCTAAATACAATTTTGCTCGAGCCAATTGCAGGCGCAGGTGCTGAAGCTAGCACAGGTTCATTTAAGGATTGCTGTGCAGCCTTTGCTTTAGTGGCAAATCCATTAATATTCTCTAATCTGGAGGTACCTCTGCGGTTATACTCAACAACCGCTTTTTGTTCGGTTGCTACGCGCTCGGCAGGTTGGATCACTTCACTTTTCCTCGAATTTTTTGCCAGATCGCCCGTTTTTGCCTGGGCAATGGCTTTATCTATTAAAGCGGTTTTGGTTGCACTTTGCACTGTTGTATCAGTTTTAGGCTTACTCGAGGCAATGGATGTTGCACTATCCAACTGCACCATTACGCCTTTTTCTTTCCTTGCCGCAATTTCCGCATTTCTGCGACTGGTTTCGCGCATGAAGAACAAAATACTTACCGCAATGAAAGCTACTGTTGCTGTTGCCGCAATACTTAATCTTTGCGTAGTAATGCCCCAGAGTTTGCGTTTTATAGGTTTTTCGGAAACACGGTCGTGCAATTGTTTTTGTAAAATAGAAAGTGTTTGTTTGCGTTTTGGCGATTGTTTTAAACCTTCTAATGCTTCTGCAACAAAGGGATCATCTAAAGCCTGACGCTCAACAAAGTGCATAGCTTTAGCATCAAGTTTACCATCTAGGTAATCTTCCAGCACATCAATATCTAACCAATCGTTATTCACTACTGTTTTTCTCTATACAAATCTTTAAATTCCGTTTACCGTTTTGGATGTAACTTTTTACCTTCAGCATGTCGTAGCCAGTAATATCGGCCACTTCTTTATAGCACTTTTCTTGTAAATAAAATAAATCTACGCTTTTTCGCTGTTCTTCGGGCAAAGTTTCCATACACTTTTCCATAATGGTAAGCTGCGTTTCTTTTGTGTTGTCTATATCCAGATGCACAAACTCGCTGTTTTCCACAAAAGTATCGTCTATAGAAACGTTATTCTGCCTGGCCGATTTCCGCAATGCCATTAAACAATGGTTCCGCGTTAAAACATGAAGCCAGCTTTTGAAATTCTGCACCTCGTGTATTTTTAGTTTCGTAACCAATTCTTCAAAAATCTGCATTACCGCATCTTTACTTTGCTCTTCATCTTTAAAGTAGTTTAAGCAAACCCCGAAAACCAAATGCATGTATTTATTGTAAAGCGTACCCAATGCGTCTAAATCGCCGGTATTTTTATACTCAGCAATTAATTTGGCATCTTCCTGCTGGGTGTTTCCAGCTGTATTTTTTATAAATCTCAAAAAAAAGGTAGCTATTTCGAATTATCTTTCAAGTATAAAAAATATTTTTGAGTGATTGGACATAAACTAATTTTTTAGGCTATCAGCTGCCGAAATTTTGATATCGTAACACCAATTTTAACTGATAACTTAAGTAAGCCGTTTGTAAAGGATTATATTTGAAACAACAATTAATTAATGGCAGCTCTTTTGCTTAAGTTTGATTAAACACACAAAATGAAAACAATCAGGAATTTATCAATATCACTGGCCATGCTGGTATTTGTTAGCTTAAATGCAGGAGCACAGATTAAATTAAGCGATATATTTAAGAAAATTACGGAGAAACCGGGTACAACCACTGCTGCTACAAGTACGCCATCTACACTGGAAATAGGACAGGGGATTAAGGAAGCGTTGCAGATAGGTGTTTCTGCGGGTGCAGACCGGCTTTCGGTTAAAGATGGATTTTTAGGCAATCTTGCAGTTAAAATATTAATGCCGCCTGAAGCACAGAAAGTTGAAAAAACCTTGCGCGGCATAGGTTTGAACAAACTTTGCGATAATGTGATTGTGAGTTTGAACAGGGCTGCTGAAGATGCTGCTACTGAAGCAAAACCCATTTTCATTTCTGCCATTAAACAAATGACTTTAACAGATGCTACGAATATCCTTTTAGGTAATAATAATGCAGCTACCGAATACTTTAAAAGAGTAACCACTTCGCAGCTGATGCAAAAATTTAGTCCGATTGTAACCACGAGTTTAAATAAAGTAAACGCAACAAAATATTACAGTGATTTAACTACACAATACAACCGCTTGCCTTTAGTTAGGCCCGTAAATACCAACCTTACAGAGTATGTTACCCAAAAAGCAATAGATGGTTTATTTGTTGAAGTTGCAAAAGAAGAATTAAAAATCAGAGGTAACCTGAGTTCAAGAAGCACAACCTTATTGCAAAAAGTATTCGGTTACGCAGATAAGAAGAAGATTTAACCGGTTAGCTGGTTCGCGATGACACGAACCATAAATAAAAATGAATGAGATCTAATTTCGGTTTGTGGGGACACAGACCGGGGCAATTTATTTCCCTCCGCCGTTGGTTCCCGAAGCATGATAGAAATAGAATCTATCAAGACAAAGTTTGTTTTAGGTAAAATATAGCTCCACCACGGCATGTGGAATGACAAAAACAAAAACTATTTGTAAAATTGCACATGATGATGTTTAACAAACCATTCGCCTCAGCCTGCATTGCAATTTCGCTTTTTTTAATAGCATGTAACAGCAATAACTCAGAAAATGATGCAAATAAAGCTGTTTTAGATACCATTTCTTTAAGCAATAAAAATTTTGCTCTTGCTTATCAGGATGGCGATAAAATTGTAGCAACCAGTATTGATACCATGAAACAGATTTCGTTTGGTGGTGCTACTGATCCTGCGATTTCGCCAGATGGCAATAAACTGGCTTATACGCTAAGTGATTCTGTTGGAAATAGGTCTGTTTGGATTGCCGATCTGGAAAATAAGAGCCAGGGCAAGCTACAGGTAAACAACAATAATTATTATGGAGCGGTATGGTCTGCCGATGCAGGTAAAATTGCCATTAATGTTTTTAACAAAAACAGTGTGTGGAAAATAGGTGTGATCAAAGCTGATAATTCCGGTTATATCATGCTGGATAGTGCATCGAAAATAAATGCTTTTTCTCCCGCCTGGAAAAATGATCATGAAATTATTGCGCACGATCTGGAAAACCTCTATACTTTTGATCTTTCAGGAAAAATAATCGGTACGGAACCTATAAAAGCTTTAATAGGGACTGTCTATAATATATCGAGTAGCAACGGTTTCTTTTATACCAAAGATGGCAAAAAAATATTTTTTAATGCCGCTAACGGCCCTCTAATAGAAGGTACGCATGATGAAGCTGAAGCAGTTTATCTTCTTGATGTAGCCAGCAAAAAAATAACGCAAATCTCCCCCAAAGGAATTCATGTATCTTTTCTTTTTGTAACTGCGGATGACAGGATTTTTTACAGTGGTGCTGAAAAACCTTACAAGCAAAGCAAAATCTATGTGGCAGATTTAAGTGGGAACATTAAAACGGTAGTTGATAAAGGAACTTATCCAACTGCAGCACTAAAATAGGGACAACTTAATACGTTTACTGAGTTATTGCAAAAATAGCAAAGATAAAAGGATGCATACAGATAAATATCCATGTTTATCTATGCTCAGCCGTTGTTAAAAATGCTTAACTTATTGATATTGGATTATCGCTTCACCTAGGAATTGGCATTAGCAGCATTTCATTTTCAAAAGGAAAGTATTGAAGATTTTGCTCCTCTACATATGGTTTATATCAATACTTGAGAAGTAAGTTTTTGCGCGTAAAATGCTATAATCTAATCTGACCAAAAAAATAAAGAAAATTTAAAGTAATATTGAGTTTCATCCGTTTACTGAATTATTAAACAAAATTTAGTGCCAACAAACGAGCCTCAAAATATCATTTCAACCGTTGCCAACTATGGTAAACGCCTATTCAGTTTCATCCGCGGCAGGGTGAATACAGATGAGGATGCAGAAGATATTTTGCAGGATGTTTGGTTTCAGCTCAGTAATCAACCTGAGGCAGGTGCCATTGAACAGATCAGTGGTTGGCTTTACCGGGTGGCCAGAAATAAAATCACTGATAAATACCGGAAGCAGAAAGAAGAATCGTTAGAAGATTTCACTTTTGAGGGCGAGGATGGCGAGATTAATTTTAAAGAAATTTTGCTTGCCGAATCTTTCTCGCCAGAGGAGGAGAGTTTAAAAAAACTCTTCTGGGATCAGTTGTTTTTGGCCCTTGAGGAACTTCCAGAAAACCAACGCTATGTTTTTGTTCAGAATGAACTGGAGGAACGCACCTTTCAGGAGTTAGCTGATGAAAGCGGCGAAAATATTAAAACACTAATATCAAGAAAAGGTTATGCAGTAAAACACCTGCGGAGCCGTTTACAAAATTTATATCAAGAATTTATTAACTATTAAGTTTACAGACATGATGAATAGAAAATTTAATCGCGGTAAGAAATTCATGTTCTTTTTCCCTGTAGCAGTGCTTATTGCTGCGGTGCTGGGTTACGTAGTTATGTTTTTATGGAACTGGATTTTGCCTGAAATAGCGCATACAGGTAAGCTAAATTACTGGCAGGCAATTGGTTTACTTGTGCTGTGCAGAATATTATTCGGCAATTTTAATAAAGGCGGCCATGGCGGGCATAATGGTTTCCGTGAGCGGGCAATGGGTATGCGCGCCAAATGGGAGATGATGAATGAAGAGGAGCGGGCAAAATTTAAAGCGGAATATAAACGGAGATGTGGCGGATGGGGCCACTATCGTAACAAAGAATAATTGAAAGCTTTTAGCGAATCGTTATCTAAAAAGTAACGCGGAGCGATCTATTAAGACAGATTTCTCCATTTCGCTGCACTTCAGTCGAAATGAAGATTGATTTTTTTACTATCATACTAATAAGGACTTTCTACTTGCCATAAAGATTGCTTCGTCGGCTGAAAAAGCCTTCTCGCAATGACGATACCCGTTGGATATTCATTTCCTTAAAATCAGGTCACCTCCGTGCTTTCTGTGTTGCCGTGGCAAAAACTGATCTCTATGTAAAGCTGTGGCTAAAATCCTTGGACTACGCTACCATTAGCAGGCTTCAGTAAAGCGTCGGCTGAAAAAGCCTTCAGCAATGACGATACCCGTTGGATATTCATTTCCTTAAAATCAGGTCACCTCCGTGCTTTCTGTGTTTCCGTGGCAAAAACTAATCTCTGTGTAATTCTGTGGTTAAAATCCTTCCATTACGCTACCAACTAGAAATAACACAAGTATTTTAAAAAATCCAAAATAATTTAAAGTAAAAATAAAAGTCTTGCGTCTTCCTATATAAATAACAAAAACAACAGTATTGGTGCTTCAACTAATTTAAGGTGAATGGATTACAGTACTTAAAATTATAAGAGATGAAAAAAATATTAAAAACCATCGGATTCGGAATTGTAATCGGAGCAGCCGCTTTCTTCATACCATTTGTATTCAAATTTATATTCGCCGCAATGTTAATTGGCCTAATTTTCAGGGTGATTATTGGTAGAAGACGCCATCATTTCCACCATCGCTTTAACGGCTTCGAGCAATATTACAATCCAATTGTACCGATTGATAACCAATGGTACAGGCCAAATGTGCAAGGTAATGGAACAGTGAACAACATTAACGTAAATTATTAACAGCAATGAGAGCATTTAGAATATTATTAGCAATTGCTGTAGCAGCAGGCACTTTTTACAGCTTAAATGTATTGGCTGTTCAAAATGGTTACCGCGATCGGTTAGACTTTAAAAACAGGCATTACCATGATGATTGCCAGCAAGAGCATTACAGGAATCATAGTTTCAGCCATCACAATAGAAAAATGAATGATAGTGTGATTAAACCTATCGACAGTATAAATAAGGTAAACAGATAGAAATTATGTCGCAAGTACTTTTTTTAAGTGATCCATCTCAAGCGGATGTTCGGCCTATTTTAGGGATGGCGAATGATCTGATTACGAAAGGAGAAAAGGTAACCTTTTTCAGTTCTGATGAATTTAAGGGCTCCGTTGAGGAAATTGGTGCCGACTTTAAAGCATACAATCAGGAACTGAACATTTTTCGGGAGAAAAAAGAGGTGGCTGAAGATGAGAAACCGAAATCGGGATTGATTAGTGCACTACTTGAGCCAATGAAATTTATTGATGATATTTTGGTTCAGATAAGGGGTTTAAAATTTGATTATGCAGTTTTCTCACCATCATATCCTTATGCAAATATCATCACGCAATTATTGGGTATCCCTAAAACCGAACAACCGGTTTACAACTAACATTGGCTTGCCAATAAATTAACAGCATTAACAACAATTAAAAATTAAACACAATGTACAACGAAAATAGATGCCATTCGGGCAAGATGCATAGCCGTTTCGGCTCAGGAGCAGGCAGATTTGGAAAACAATTTGGCGGGCCCTTTGGTCACCATAAATTTGGGATGTTTAACCAGGGATTTAGAAAAGTACCTGTAAACATCGAAGAAACGGAAAGCAGTTTTATTATTGAGCTTTTTGCACCTGCATTAGTTAAAACGCATTTAAAAGTGATTACTAAAGATGATGTATTAACGATCAGTTACCAGCCTAAAGAGGAGGCAGATGCTGAAAAAAAATACAACCGCAGGGAATACAGCAACGCTGGCTTTGAAAGGGCCTTCGGCTTAAATGGAAAGGTTTTATCAGATGATATTTCAGCACATTATGCTGATGGAATTTTAAAGGTTACGCTACCTAAAAACCCTGAAACGAATACACCGGAAAAAGATATTCTGGTAGACTAAGTTTCGTCTATTATAATTTCCAAGCCTCAATTGTTTTTTTACAGTTGGGGCTATTTTTTTATGCTTTGCCAGAAAATGTAGTTTTTTTGCATTTCAAAATCGTTAAACTGTAGCTATATTGAAATGCGGTTTGCTATTCGCCGTATTTTAAGGTACTTTTGCTAAAAGACATAAACACAACAGATTGAATTTTAACGACTTTAATTTTAACCCCGATTTATACGAAGGCTTAATGGCCATGGGGTATAAAAGCGCTACTCCAATACAAGAACAAGCCATTCCAGTAATTTTAGACAATCATGATCTGATTGCCTGTGCACAAACCGGAACGGGAAAAACCGCCAGCTACCTTTTACCAGTAATGGATAAAATCAGCAAAGCTGCAGACAGACATAATAATACTTTGATATTGGCTCCAACACGCGAGCTGGCCCAACAAATCGACTTACAGGTTGAAGCATTGGCTTATTTTACAAATATCAGTTCTTTAGCGGTATATGGCGGTGGAGATGGGATTGCATATGAGCAACAAAAACGCTCAATGCGCGATGGAGTGGATATTATTATTGCCACGCCGGGCAGGTTGATGGCGCATTTATCATCCGGCGTATTAAAATTGGAGCATTTGCAGCATTTAATTTTAGATGAAGCCGATAGGATGTTGGACATGGGTTTTTATGATGACATTATCCGCATCATCAGCTACCTGCCAAAGAAAAGGCAAACACTTTTATTTTCGGCTACAATGGCGCCTAAAATAAGAACAATGGCAGGCAAGATTTTGCACGAACCGAAGCAAATTACCATTTCAATTGCTAAACCAGCTGAAGGAATTGATCAGCAAGCCTACAATATCCACGATCAGCAGAAACAGGCATTATTAACCGATATTTTTAAAAGCGGACAATACAAAAGCAGTATTATTTTCGTTTCGACTAAAGAAAAAGTAAAGGCTTTATACAAAACTTTTAAAGGTTTGGGCATTAAAGCAGAAGCCTTCCACTCTGATTTAGGACAGAAAGAGCGTGAAGATATTTTATTGGCTTTCAAAAACCGCAGACTGCCAATTTTAATCGGAACAGATGTTTTATCCAGAGGGATTGATGTTGAAGGTATCGATTTGGTAATCAATTACGATGTTCCCGGCGATCCGGCTGATTATGTACACCGTATTGGCCGTACTGCAAGGGCCGCCACAAAAGGAACCGCCATTACTTTAGTAAATGGAAGAGACAAGCGTAAATTCGATAACATCGAAAAATTGATTGAAAAAGAAGTTCCACGCATGCCTCTGCCCGAGAGTGTAGCCGCAATAGAAATTACACATGTTGAAGAAAAAAGACCTCAGCATAGTAATAATAATAATGGAAAGAAAAAGGTTTGGCATAAAAAGAAGAAGCCAAAACCATCTGCATAAATTATTAAAACGCCGATAAGTACAATTCTTATTGGCGTTTTTCTTTTATAAACTATCTTTGCGCAATTAGATGGCAAACTTCATTCTTATAGGTTTATGCATTTTAGCGGGAATTCTTTTCAGAAAAAGTAAATCGCTACCTAAAGATGCTCATAAAGGCATCAATGCCTGGATTATTTACATCGCACTCCCTGCTGTTTCTTTTAAGTATCTTCCACATATCACCTGGACTAAAGATCTGTTATTTCCCGCCCTGGCACCGGTATGCATCTGGTTGTGCGGTTGGTTATTTATTACAATTTACAGCCGCATCACAAATATTAGTAAAGCAACTTCAGGCGGTTTAAAACTCACCAGTTCCTTAAGCAATACATCTTTTGTTGGCTTTCCGTTAATTGTAGCATATTTTAGCGAAAAAGAGTTGGCTATAGCCATTATCTGTGATCAGGTTACATTTACGCTATTATCTACCATTGGCATCATTGTAGCCATTCGTTCATCGCAAAATCAACAGTTAAGTCCGAAATTGGTACTTAAAAAGGTATTGACATTTCCGCCGCTTATAGGTTGTATTTTAGCTTTAAGCATTCCACATTTTATTGATATTTCTGCTTTCGATCCATTGTTTGATAAATTAGCCGGAACGGTAGGTCCGCTGGCATTATTTTCAATAGGTTTACAGCTAAAATTCGGGGGGTGGTTTAGCGAACTAAAACACATCAGCTTTGCACTATTGTATAAATTAATTTTGGCACCCTTGGTTGTTCTGCTTGTTGCGCTTGCTTTGGGCATGAACGGAACAATTACCAAAATAACCATTTTCGAAATGGCTATGCCAACATTATTAACGGCTGGCGTGGTAGCCGATCAGTATAATCTTAACCCAAAGCTTTCTAATTTAGTGGTGGGCATCGGGATTTTGCTTTCTTTCATTACCACGGGCTTATGGTGGATGGTGCTCACTTATTCGGGCCTGGTTTAAGTATTTTTCAGTTATGAACGGGGAAATACAAAATACTATCCTTCAAATAAAGGGTTTTTAATCAATCATTTATCCTTAATTTCAGCATTAACATTCAGGCAAACTGATCGGAATATTTGTTGCCAAACCACCATCAGATGTTTCTTTGTATTTGGCATTCATATCCAAGGCGGTTTCCCACATGGTATTTACCACGGCATCTAAACTCACTTTTGCTTTATCAGGATTACTTTGTAAAGCCAATTGACTTGCAGTAATGGCTTTGATTGCTCCCATTGTGTTTCTTTCGATGCATGGAATTTGCACCAGTCCGCCTATCGGATCGCAAGTTAAGCCTAAATGATGCTCCATGGCAATTTCGGCAGCCATTAAAACCTGCCTTTGCGAGCCTCCTAAACATTCTGTAAGTGCTGCGGCTGCCATAGCTGATGAAACTCCTATTTCGGCCTGGCAACCACCCATTGCTGCCGATATTGTTGCCCCTTTTTTAAAAATACTGCCAATTTCTGAAGCACAGGCAATAAATTGAATAATTTTTTCTTCACTATAACCATCACAAAAGGTTATAAAATATTGGAGTACCGCCGGAATTACCCCTGCCGCGCCATTTGTTGGTGCCGTTACCACACGCCCAAATGATGCGTTTTCTTCATTAACTGCCAGCGCGAAACAACTTACCCAATCTAACGTGTAATTAAAGCCGTTACCGCCTTTTTTAATGGCTTCTACCCAGGTATCATAGTTTGAATATTCGCTGTTGGCAATAAGGCGTTTATTTAATGGGAAGGCCCTTCTGGCAACATTTAAACCTCCAGGTAAAAAACCAGTAGTATGGCAACCACGATAAATGCAATCCCGCATTACGGCAAAATGTTGTAAAATGCCTCTTTTGGTTTCTGCCTCACTGCGCCAGGCCAATTCGTTTTCCATCACAATTTCGCTCACTTTTAAACCGGTTGAGAGGCACCAATGCAAAAGTTCTTTGGCTTTTTCAACTGGAAAAGGAAGATCAACCTGTGCTTTTTTACTACTGTCTTCACCCTCTTTTACCACAAAACCACCACCGATGGAGTAATAAGTTTCTGAAACTCCGGTTCCGTTTTTTAAAAATGCCTGAAAAGTAACCGCATTCGGGTGAAAGGGCAGGCTTTCTGCAAAGAGAAAAAGAAGGTCGTTGCTGTAATCGAAATCGATAATTAAACTACCTGCGAAGTTTAGTTTTTTGTCTTTTTTTATGCTTTCAAAAGTAGGCGTAACCGCATCTACATCAAAAGTTACAGGATCAGCACCGGTTAAGCCAAGTAAAATGGCTACATCGGTTCCGTGGCCCACACCTGTTTTGGCAAGTGAGCCATATAACAATATTTTTATACCCTCAATTTCATTAATTAAGTTGTTTTGAGCGAGCGATGCTGTAAATTGTTGTGCTGCACGCCATGGGCCAAGAGTATGTGAACTGGATGGGCCAATGCCTATTTTAAAAATATCGAAAACTGAAATCTGTTCCTTGATCATTATGATTATAGTTACACAAAGCTAGGATTGTTTTATGATTTTGGATAAATTAATTTTGCGCTATGGTGAAAATATTTTAACTTGGAAAGGTCTAATATAAACGCCTCAAAATGAACTTCGACAACAGTTATCAAGAAATTGATTTAGAATACTGCCGTGCCAGCTCTGGCAAAAGATTCGCTAATTATATTATAGATACAGCCGTATTTTACATCCTTGCATTTGGACTTGGTATAGTGATTGGCATTTTTAAGCGAAGCCTTTTAAATGATATTGATGACCTGGCTTTACGGTTAATTACGCTATTGTTTTATGGCATAGTAATGTTTATGACAGAGGCAATGTGCAACGGGAAATCGTTAGGTAAATTAATTACTGGTACAAGGGCAGTAAATTATGATGGTACTGATATGTCTTTTCAAAAAGCATTAGTTCGGAATATTGTAAGGGCAATACCTTTTAATGCGTTAAGTGCTTTAGGTACTCCAAGTATCCCATGGCACGATCGCTGGTCGGACACAATGGTGGTTGACGAGAAAAAACTACCATTACAAACCCAAAGGGTTGATTTGTTTGATTCGGTTAAAAATCAAACTCTATAATGTCATCATCTTTAAGCATCCGCTCTACAAATTTTTGATGGTTTTGTGGCGTACCGGTAGCAATCCAGTTCCCTGTGATAATATTATCCGCCAATTGGTGTTTTCCGCGCTGTGGTTTAAGTTTGCTCTCGCGAAAAACTTCCTCATAGCTTTCTAAATTGCCATGGGTATGCTGTTTTTTAACAATACGATATACTCTTTTAGTGAAACGGCGGTCGCCAATTTCTTCTAAAAAAGGAAAAATAATCAGCGCAAGTAAAACCACAATGGTAACCCCTATGGCCTGTTCATAATAACCAGAACCTACTGCCATACCAATTGCAGCAACAATCCAGATAATACAGGCCGTTGTAAGTCCTTTAACCCGGTTTTCTTCTTTAAAAATTACTCCGGCACCCAAAAAACCAATTCCGGTTACAATATTGGATGCAATACGGTCCTGACTGGTTGGTCCGATTTTAATGGATAGGATGGTAAATAATGTAGCTCCTAAACCGATCATCATCATGGTTTTAAGACCGGCAGATTTACTTCTGTATTCGCGTTCTGCGCCTATTATACCGCAAAGGAGAGTGGCCAATAAAAATTTATTGATTTCACTCTGTGTAATGAAATGGTTTTGATCTAGGATATCGTTCATTGCCTTGAATTATCAATGGCAAATTAGTAAAAATCGTAACATCTTAAGCCATTTGCCCGGCCACCGCTTGAACTATTTTGAAAATACTTTTCGTAACCCACCCCAATTTCGGATGTCCCGCTTGTATTGCTATAATTGATTTTTGAAGTTGTAGCATCGTGACTGATGCCCAGCCTGAATTTTTCGCCATTGGTACGTCTGTTGAAAATATCAAATATTACAGAAAAAACAACTGCATCACTTCCGTTCGAATTGCCATCGTTGCGGTACCAAATGCCTGCATTTATACCTGCATATTTGTATTGCATGCCTACACTGAATGATTTTACATTGCCTTGTTTGTAGGCTACAATAGAAGGTATGAGGTAATTTCCATCGCGGTCGTACTCATCGGGTGCCAGGGTAAGTTTGTAACTTAAATTGGCCGATATCCGCATGGGCAATTTAGCCTGGAAACCCGATAATGATTCATCCGGACGGTTAAGGTGATGCGCTGCCAGGCCCATCATAAATTTGCCATAAACCAGGTTTGCACCAGCGTTGGCATCAAGATAAAACCGGCTATCTACACTTGGCCGCTCGGCACCAGAAACACTGCCCGGAATATAGCCTGTATTAATATCAATCTGATCGCCGAAAACAAGTTTATCCCAATTTAATTTCTGATTGGTGATGCCACCCTGCAATCCGAACGACAGTGTAAAGTCATCACCCCCAATAATATACGAATAACTTAATGCAATATTGTTTTTTACCAGGTAAGCGGTACCCTCGCTGCTGCGGTTAAAAATAAGTCCAACACCGCTGTTTATCTGATGGAGGTTGAGGTCTCCGGAAGCACTCATGTACGAAAAGTCGCTTGCCAAACCAGTCCATTGATTGCGGTATAGGGCATTAAACCTAATGTCGCCTTCAAATTGCCCCGTTAACGCCGGATTTAAGTAAATCGGCGCATTATAAAACTGCGAAAAAATATGGTCCTGCGCTAACATCATCAGCGGAAGCACCATTATAAACAAAACCAATATTATCCTTCTCCTCATCATCTTATTAAATATATTACGCCCGTTTTACGTGGAGGTGAAGAATCATAACTCATCCCTTTCCAATCGCTGCCATTAATAAATTTTATATCTATTTTCCAGTAATAAACACCCTGTGGCTGTTCCTGGCCCTTATAGGTACCATCCCAACCTTCAATCGGCGAGCCATCATCAAGTTTACTTGTTTCCCATAGCAGTTGGCCCCATTTATTGAAAACAGACATTTGCCATTCTTTTATGCCACGGCCCTTGGCTTTAAAAATTTTGATCTCGTTCTTCGCACTTGCAGGCATAAATGAATTCGGAATGTTCAAAAACCCGGGTACACCGATAATTCTTACGGATTGGAATGTAGTAGAAGAACAACCTTCTTTATTGAGCACTTTGAGGGTTACATTGTAAGTGCCCTCGTTTGCATAGGTATGGGTTGGATTTTGTAAGGTAGATCCCGATCCATCGCCAAATGTCCATTGCCAGCTTACCGCATTCGGGCTTACATCTTTAAAGCCAAATGTATAATTTGGAATAGAAGTTTCATTACCGGGTGTAACGGTAAATGTGGCTACCGGCGGGGCAACAATATGAATAAAATCGGCTATTGTGGTACTATTGGTACAGGTTAAACTATTTGTAGTGGTTAAGGTTACGGCGTAATTTGCATTTGATCCTGTATAGGTATGCTGAGGCTCAAACTCATTCGAAATTGGTGAACCATCACCAAAATCCCAGCTGTAACTGATGGCGCCAACACTCGTGTTTTTAAATTTAACGGCAAGGTTGGTACAACCTGTTGTTTTATCGGCACTGAAACTTGCTGTAGGTTGGGCAAGTACAGTTACCGTTTCGGTAGTGAAATTTTTTGAACAATCATTTTCCGCATCCAGTTTAATGGTGTATTTACCTGCTTTGGTAAAAGTGTAAGGGAAAACGCCCGTGGTGTTAGAAGGGAGTTGAATAATTTCGCCAGTATCTTCGTTGGTAAAGGTGTAAATAAACCGATTGGCACCGCTTGAATTGTTTACGAAATTTACTTTCCATGGTGCACAGCCTTTTTTCTCGTTTCCGTTAACAACCAGTTCTGCAATTACGTTATTTGGCGAAACTACAATGGTATTGCTGGATGTACTGGTACCACAGCTGTTTTTCGCGGTCATGGTTACTATAAAATCTTTAACCACAAGCGTACTAAAGGTATGGCTTACTTTTCTTCTGTCAGGATAGATTTCAGGGGTACTGCCATCACCAAAATCGTAGGTATAGGTAGTACCTGTACTTTCTGGAGAAGTATTGTTAAAATTAACGAGCAGATCCGAACACCCTATGGTTTTATCCGGAGAAAATACCGAAATAGGTTTTGCATGCACCGTAACCGTTACTGTTTTTATAATTGGAGGTCCGCAGGGAACAGTGGTTTCTAAGGTAACATTGTATACAGCATCTTTACCGGTCGGATCTGCCTGAAAAGTGATTGCTGGTGGCTGAGCCAGATTTGAAGTTGTACCATTGTCGAAATTCCATTTATAGGTTGCGCCATTAATTGGGGTTGTGGTATTGGTGAACGTTACATTAAGTGGCCCACAGCCATCAGTTGTACTTGCTGTAAATGAAGGGTTAATTACAGGAAGGCTGGTAAATATTTCACTTTTTTCATCGCTATTACAGCCTAAACCACTGGTTACAACAAGTTTAATGGTTACAGTTTCGTTTCCGTTTAAAATGGTGTAACCAGGAAAAGTTGGTCCCGTTCCAATTTGTACATTATTGGCAAACCAGGTATAAATGTTGTTCCTGTCTGGATATAAAGTTGCAGCAATATTGTTTGCATCAAGAATAAAAGGCGCACAGCCCACATTATTATTGTAAGTGATTTCTGCTTTGGCAGGCAGATTTACCGTTATTTTTATCTGGTTGCTAATATTGTTGCTACACGCACCGCCACTTACAGCTCGTCTGTAATAGATAGTTGCAGCAGGTGTTTGCGGGGTAAAACTTATTCCGGTTGCACCCAATACATCTGTCCATATGGTTCCGTTAGTGCTCGATTGCCATTGATAAGCATAAGTACCACTGCCTCCACTTGGCGTGCTGCCTGTTAATTGTGCAGCTGCCGATCCGGTACAAATATTTTGATCTGCAGAAATCGTATTATTGGTTAAACCTGGCAAAACGGTAACCTGGATCGAATTGCTGATGGAGGTACAAATGGTACTGTTCACCAATCGCCTGAAATAAGTAGATAGGCTTACTACCAAAGTTAAATCCTTATTTGTTGCCGATGGAACATTTATCCATGTATTTCCGTCAGCGCTGCTTTGCCATTGATAAGCAAATGTACCTGTTCCACCTGTCGGTGTATCTCCTGTTATGGTAATGCTCTGCCCCGAGCAAGTTGCTCCAGCTAAAGGATTGATGTTATTGGTAACCGGTGGGTAGTAAACAATTGTAACTTCATCTACAGAAGGCGGACAGCCGTTAAAACCAGAAATTGTCCACCTGAAAGTATAGGTTTGGCCAGGCACCAAGCCCGTTACAGTGGTGTTATATAGCGTAGGATTGGTGATAACGATACCCGTTTGTGAAGAAACCAGTGTCCATAAACCCGTGTTTGGCGCAGGATTGTTTCCGTTTAAGGTAATGCCATTTCCACTACATAAGCTTTGATCTGCACCTGCATTTGCGGCTACTGTGCCTGGGTTTACTGTAATAGTGGTTACTGTTGATATGGCTTCTGCGCAGCTGCCACTTTGTACCACCGCACGGTATTTTGTGGTGATGGCAAGGTTAGAAAATACATATGGATTTGCTGTAGAAGTAATGGTAGACCAGGTTACACCATTATCAATCGATTTTTCCCAGCGGATTACGTTTCCAACCTGCCCGCTTAAGGTAATGTTTCCTCCATTTGCTCCTGCACATACATCTACATCACCCGCTGTTGTTCCTCCAATACTAAGGGGATTTACCGTAATCACCACATCATCGCTGGATGCAGCGCAATTTGCATCGCTGATTGTCCACCTTAATGTATAAGTATTGCCTGCCTGCAATCCGGAAACCGTAGTATTGCTTTGAGTATCATCTGCAAAAGTTAAGGCCGTAGGTGCAGAAACAACAGCCCATTTACCCGTGCCAACTACAGGAGCATTTCCTTTTAAAATATAAGTGGTAGCATTACAAATTGCATCATCTGCACCAGCATTTGCCAGGGTTACATTTGGTAAAACTGTAATGGTGATGGTAATGGGCGTACCCGGGCAGCCGTTTGTTGATGTTGGTGTAACCACATAACTTACTGAGCCTGCGGTAGTGCCAGAATTGGTTAAAATATCATTTATCTGTGTGCCTGCAGCAGCTACAGTTCTGTTGCTGTTGCCGGTTATAGCGCCCATTACCGTGCTGGTATAGGTGTAGTTTACATTCGCCAGGTTAGCTGATAGGGTGATGGCTGATGAAGTTGCATTACAGATTGTACCAGGTGCCGTTGCCGATACTATTGGGTTAGGTTTTACGGTTACCACGAAAGAGAATGGTGTTCCATCACAACCATCTAAATGTGGTATAATAGTATAGGTAACGTTCGCATCAGTGGTAGGATCTGAATTGGTGAGCACATCGCCAATATTGCCAGTACCATTTGCAGTGTAGCCAATAGCAGTTCCGGTGGCCGTCCAGGTGTATGTAACGCCCGCCACGGCTGATGTGGGCGTATACCCTACATTATTACCTGTACAAATGGTTTTACTGGCTGCGCTTGTTAAACTGATATCCGGTTTAATTTTTAAGATGATATCATCATTAATCTGGTTGCAGGGTGCTGCCAGTGCCGTTGTTACGCGAAGTTGTAAAGTAACGGTTCCTGCGGTTTTTTCGGCTGCAGTAGGTGTATAAACTGCGTTTAAATCGTTTCTGTTGGGTGTAAAAATTCCCTGACCGCCAACCCAAGTTTGAGTTGAAGTAGTACCTGTTATTGTTGCGCTGAGTGTAAAACTCGGGTCGTTGAAACAGATACTTTGATCTGCTCCGGCGTTAACTACAGGAGCTGTGCTAAATGTTAATACTTGCGTATCTTCTGCGGTACCGCAATTATTTTTATGGATAACTTTGATTGTATAAGTATCGTAGCTATCAAATTTTATAGATGGATATTTTGAATTCGCTGTTGTGCCTCCTGTAAAACTATATGTGCCGGTTCCGGTAGGGGTAACTGTCCATGTGTAAGTATCGGCTAAATCAAGTGTTGTACCTGAGATTGAAGTTTTGGTTGGGCCCGTTGTGGTGTTATTGAAATCGTAAGTGGCTAAATTGCAAAGCGTAATATCAGGCGAAAGTGTTGCTACAGGACTCTGATTAACCACAACAGTTTGCGGTGCGCTAATAATTACGCCGCAAGATGGTGTACTGATGCTTAAAGTAACCCTATAAGTGCCTGGATTAGTAAAATTAAATATCGGCTCCCGGCTTGTTGCGCTTGTTCCTCCTGTAAAACCCACTGCCGGGGTAACCGACCAAGAATAGCTATTGGCTGCGTTACAGGTATTATCTAAAATTGAAAGATCAGTGGGTTTTAATGTAGTTCCAGAGCAGATTGTACTCGGTGTAATGCTAAAGGCGGGTTTTGGTGGATCCTGGATACAGATTGTCATCTCCACCGGATCAGCATCACACTCTCCGGTAATATTTTTAGAAACCAGCTTTATTTTATGCTCACCGTGAGTTGGAAAACTATAAACAAAATTGTACGATTTTGGTTTATCAGCCGCTTTAATTACCCCATCAACATACCAATCATAAGTTATATTATTTGGGGTACAGGCTGGTGTGTTGGTGTTTGGATTTTCGCCTAAAACAGAAGTATTAACAAAGGTAATATTTGCACCGGTACAGCCCGGGTTGTTATAGGTAAATGAATTTATCGGCTTTACCACCACTTTAGCAGATGAAGAAACAGGCGTACCCATTGTGCTGCAAAAAGCATTCGATACCCTGATAGATACATCAAAAGCATTATAAATTGTGCCCGCACTTGATGTAGAAACACTTCCGCACGATGATTTGGTGTAAGCATGCGTTACCTTACCTCCGTTTGCAATAATTTCGCAAAGCGTATGGGTTGTTGTAGACTGATCACCCCATGTAATGGTATAAATATCTCCGGGAAAGTTGTTTTGAATACCCGAAACTGACGTTACATCTACGTTAAAGTTAAAGTTGGCCGATGGTAAACACAATACGGTATTTCCTGTGTTGGCAAATGCGGTTATCGCTTTATTATTGATCAGCAAATAAGCCTTTGTAGCCACAGTACCATTCGGCATTACTGCTTTGGTATAAATGGTATAATGTACCTGTTGCGCGGTAAAACTCTGTATTGCGGTAGTAAAGCTCAATTGTGATGGTGCGCCACCGTTTACTTCATCACTGATGGAAGCGGTAACGGTGCTATTTGCCGTAGATTCGTTTGTGAGTGAAAATGAGTTGTTGGCCCTGCCGATACAGGTACCGAAAGTTTCGTCGCTTGTGGCATTTAATAATGTTGAAGTTAATTTCGCTTCAACTGCCGTTCCTGCCTTTACTTCAAATGCGGTAGAAGCTGCACTCACTGATGCTGGATTGGTAGATTTTACCCTTACCCTGTATCCAGTTCCTGCGGTAAGCCCTGCCGGAAGCTTCCCATTGATATAAGTACTGTAAAATCCGTTATAACTTCCAATGAGTGTTTCTGCACCGAAATTTCCATTTTGATCGGATAAGTATAACTGAAAGATATTACCCTGCGATATACAGGTTGCAGGTACAGTGAAAGGTACAGCAATGGTGCTGCCTGGTGTAAATGGCCCTGGATCTACTGTGCCAATAACAACCTGGGAATAACTTGTTGACGCATATAGAATTGCCCCAAAAAATAGGACAAAAAAAAGCCATTTCCTTTTACAACGAATCTTCATATATCTCTAACACTAGGGAATGATTTTATTGCGTTCTGGAAGCTTAGTGAAACTTACTATATCCAACCTCAGAAATGAGTATCGAACCTAAGACGCGTCAATAAATATTCATATCAAAGAACGTTATTTTGGAAATACAGATTCAAAATTTTACACCAACAATAACTAAATGAGTAGGTTATATGGGCATTAAAGCTTCGTTTATGATGGTTTTAAGGCATAAAAAAACCCCCAAGGCTTTGTGCCTTGGGGGAATATTTTTACACGAAATGTTTTCGCTGAAGGGGAAATATTACATCATACCGCCCATACCGCCGCCGCCCATTGGAGGCATTGGAGCACCACCTTCTTCAGGTTCGTCTGCTAAAACAACTTCTGTAGTTAATAACATGGCTGCAATAGATGCTGCGTTTTCTAATGCTACACGGCTTACTTTAGTTGGGTCGATAACACCTGCACCAATTAAGTTTTCGTAAACATCAGTACGTGCATTGTAACCAAAATCAGCTGTACCTTCTTTAACTTTTTGTACTACGATAGAACCTTCGATACCTGCGTTTTCGCAAATTTGACGTAATGGCTCCTCAATTGCACGACGGATGATCTGAATACCAGTATTTTCATCCTCGTTAGCACCTTTTAGGTTAGCTAAAGCTTCAACCGCACGGATAAAAGCAACACCACCACCAGCAACAATACCTTCTTCTACAGCCGCACGGGTTGCGTGTAAAGCATCATCAACACGGTCTTTTTTCTCTTTCATTTCAACTTCACTAGCTGCACCAACATAAAGAACAGCAACACCGCCAGCTAATTTAGCCAAACGCTCTTGTAATTTTTCTTTATCGTAATCAGAAGTAGTGGTTTCAATCTGAGATTTGATCTGGCTAACGCGAGATTTAATATCTTCTGAATTTCCTGCACCGTTGATCACAGTTGTATTGTCTTTATCAACAACAACTTTTTCAGCAGATCCTAAGTAAGTTAAATCAGCATTTTCTAATTTGTAACCTCTTTCTTCAGAAACAACAATACCGCCGGTTAAGATTGCGATATCTTCTAACATTGCTTTTCTTCTATCGCCAAAACCTGGAGCTTTAACAGCTACAACTTTTAACGAACCACGGATTTTGTTCACTACCAAAGTAGCTAAAGCTTCACCATCTAAATCTTCAGAAATGATTACCAAAGGTTTACCAGTTTGAACAGTTTTTTCTAAAACAGGCAACAATTCTTTCATGTTGCTGATTTTTTTGTCGTAGATTAAAATGTAAGGATTTTCTAATTCAGCTTCCATTTTATCTGCATTGGTTACAAAATATGGAGATAAATAACCCCTGTCAAACTGCATACCTTCTACTGTTTTAACTTCAGTTTCAGTACCTTTTGCTTCTTCAACAGTAATTACACCATCTTTACCAACTTTGCTCATTGCCTCTGCAATTAACGAACCGATTACCTCATCATTGTTAGCTGAGATAGATGCAACTTGTTTAATTTTATTGTTGTCATCACCAACCGCCTGCGATTGAGATTTTAAGTTTTCTACAACAGCAGTAACCGCTTTATCGATACCGCGTTTCAAATCCATTGGGTTTGCACCTGCAGCAACGTTTTTAATACCCGTAGTGATAATTGCCTGAGCCAAAACAGTTGCAGTTGTAGTACCATCACCAGCAATATCAGCTGTTTTTGAAGCTACTTCTTTAACCATTTGAGCACCCATGTTCTCAACAGCATCTTTTAATTCGATTTCTTTAGCCACAGTAACACCATCTTTAGTGATTGCTGGTGAACCGAATTTCTTATCGATAATTACATTACGGCCTTTTGGACCTAAAGTTACTTTTACTGCATTTGCAAGAATATCAACACCTCTTTTCAGGGCGTCGCGTGCTTCTACGTTATATTTTACTTGTTTTGACATTTCTTTTAAATTTTGGATGATTTTATGAGAAAATGATTGGATTTATATTCTTCTCATTTTAACATTATTATTTTATTTGTTGATTAATGCTGAATTTACTCATTCGAGATCCAGTCATCAACCCTAAATTATTACCCTACTACAGCGTAAATATCAGTTTCGCGCATAATTAGGTAATCTTTACCTTCGTAAGGGAATTCGGTACCACCGTATTTACCATAAATTACAACATCGCCAACTTTTACACTCGCTTTTTTACCTTCAGAATCTTCTTCAGAAACAGAAACTACAGTTCCTTTAGATGGTTTTTCTTTAGCAGTATCAGGGATATACAAACCCGATGCAGTTTTTTCTTCTGCCGCAGCCGGTTCAACTATTACTCTGTTCGAACTGCCAGCAATTGGTTTAAGGTTTAACGCCATAACTTTTATTATTTTTTTATTTTGATTTGAGTTTTTTAACTAAGCATACAATTAACACTTTTTATGCCAAGAGGTTTTGAGGGACAAATTTTCACCAAACTGTCAATCTTTTCAGCCTAATTAAGAATGTGCGTGTCAGCATGGCAGTAAGTTTTCTATTTTAAAGCTAATGCATCATATCAATTTTAAGTTTTAACCCTACACAATCATGACGCTGAATGTTAACTTAGGTTATAAATCAGATAAAAGATAGGGTGGTTTTCGTCACAGGTAGGATGTAATGGAATGTCGTTTTTAACTTTAACATGGCTAAAATGGCGACTAAAACGTTTAAGAAATTGCTTTTTCAGTTAAATACTTCCAATACCTTTTTGGTACGTGCTGCAAATGCAACTTGGTGTTTTTTCGGGCAACAATATTGGCACTTTTAAAATAATCTTTCCACAAGGTGGAGTATAAGGCTTCTCCTTCATCCATTAAAACCGGAGCCGGATTTTGTTTATTCACACTACTAAAGCTTATCGTAATTTCCTCTACCGAGGTTAAATTATAATGCAGTCCGTATTTGCGTTTTAAGTCATAAATTACCCATTGCTGATCGGCATAACGGTTTTTAAAATGGTTCGAGATTAAAGGCAACACATTAAAGTCGGGATCAATACCGGCATAAAATATTCCATCCCCTGTTTTTTGAAAACGAATAAACGCTTCCATCCTGTGTTTTTCTCTTTCTACACTCCGTGCATATTTTGATAGTGCCATTACATGCGCATTGCCAAAATTGCTTTCAGCTCCGGGCTGATTTTGAAAGATATAAATAGCAAATTGAAAAAGGTGATTATAAGCTTCTGGAATTTCTGATAAGTAGCTGCAATAAAATTGACGTAACCAATTTTTTTTAAGTTTTTTTTGTAATCCTGCCCAAACCCGATCTGCTTTTTCATGATGTGTGGTTACCGTAAAACTTTCTACAAATGCTTCCGGTTGAAAAATTGCTGAAGATTTTAACGTGGCTTTTCCTGGCTTGCGTTCAAACCATTCGAAAACTGCTGTTAAAAGCCCTTGAAGCGATCCATCAATAATGTAGGTCATAGGTTTATTATATTGAAAATTTTATATCGCTCGTCATTACCGCATAGGTGAAAATCTTTATACAGTAAGCTTTTAGATTCTCAATCAGGTTAGGAATGACGCAACGCCTTAATTACTTCGGAGATAAGAACCCCTTAAAATAAAATCATCTGGTTGCTGTCCGTTTTTAAATACTTGCTTTGACTTTCTGCTAAAATAAATGCTTTAATCTGTGTACCCTGGTAATCTTTTAATTGATAGGGGCTATCCAGGCAAATAATAAAATGTTTAGCCCTATTGTAAGCAACACCAATTTTTTTTAACTGATCAATTCTGAGTTTTCCAAATTTTCTGGCCTGAACAATTTTTTGAGCAGACATGACCCCGATACCAGGTATGCGAAGGATCATCTTATAGTCAGCGGTATTAATGTCTACAGGGAAATGCTGCATATTCCGGATGGCCCAGCTTAATTTCGGATCAATATCGACGTCTAGATTAGGATTGGCATCATTTAAGATTTCCTGTACCTTAAAACCGTAAAAACGCATTAACCAATCCGTTTGATACAATCGGTTTTCTCTTAAAAGCGGTGGTTGTGTACCGAGGATAGGCATTCGGGTATCATTGCTAATGGGAACATAACCTGAATAGTACACCCTTTTTAATGAGAAATTCTTATAAAAAGCATTTGCAGTATACATGATGTCTTTATCACTTTCGGGGGTGGCACCAATTACCATTTGCGTACTTTGGCCTGCGGGTACAAATTTGGGTACATGTTTAATTAGTTTTTTATCTGCAGAAAACTGGGTAATTTGCTGTTGAACAAAGGCTAAGGGTTTAATTACATCATTGTGATTTTTTTCTGGTGCCAAAAGTTTTAAGCCCGCTTCGGTTGGCATTTCTAAATTAATACTCATCCGATCAGCATATAAACCAGCTTCTTTAATTAATTCATCGCTGGCCCCGGGTATAGTTTTTAGATGGATATAACCATTGTAATTTTGTTCCAATCGCAGTTTTTTTACTACCAAAAGCAGGCGTTCCATAGTAAAATCGGCATTTTTAAAAATTCCAGAACTTAGAAACAAGCCTTCAATATAATTGCGACGATAAAAATTCATGGTCAGTTCTACCACTTCATCCACCGTAAAAGCTGCGCGTTTTACGTCGTTACTTTTCCGCGAAACGCAAAACAGGCAATCGTAAATACAATGATTGGTTAAAAGGATTTTTAAAAGTGAAACACATCGGCCATCTTCAGTGTACGTATGGCATATGCCCGAAGAGTGACTGTCGCCAAGGCCTTTATTTGTATTTTTTCTCGTGCCGCCGCTTGATGAACAAGAAACATCATATTTAGCGGCGTCAGCAAGAATATTTAATTTTTCACGAATTCGATCAGACATAGGAATATGTATTTACTAACAAATATAGTTTAATAACTAAAAAAATTAGTAAATAGATTTATTTAATCTATTCCAAATGGGAATAATCGTAGTTTAACTAAAGTTACCCGATGGGTTCAATTTTCTGCTTAAGGGAAATTGATGCGCAATATCAAAACTGTCTTGATAATATTGAAGTTCGGAAAAGAAACGATCTGCTTCTTTTTCATGATTTTTAAGCGGACTGAAATTGGCTACAAAGTCAGGATTGTTAAAGGCAATTTGATAAAAATAACCCCCATTGTGGTTATCGAACATTTCGGTTACACTGGTTATGTGCTCCCAGCCACAGAAAAAATCAGTTCTTCTGTAAAAAAATGAAGTGCTTTTTAATTTAAAACTGATTCCTTTTTCATTGATCATTACCTTGCTGCGTACAAAAATCTGTGTTTTTGTGATCCACAATAAGATCAGTGCCATCGAAACGATGGATAAGGAAACTAAAATTAAAATGGAAAGTTCGGATAAAGAGGTAGGTAAACTAAAAAGACAATATAACATCAATGAGATGAAGAATACAGGAATGCCAACCATCGCGATTAACAACACACTGTTTTTGTGGTATTTTAGTTTGTAAGCATGCATGAGAATTAATTTTTATAAAGTTAAGTGCTGATGCATTGTTCTGAAATACCTACTAATAGGTATTTTATAATAGTCTTTTTACCGGTTATTTGCCATCCCACTCTTTATAAAAATGATCAAGATAAAGCAGCATAAATTGATGTCTTTCTGCTGCTATGGCACTTCCGGCTTCTGTATTCATCAAATCTTTCAATAAAAGTAATTTCTCGTAAAAGTGATCAATGGTTGGTGCGGTGGTGTTTTTATAAGTTTCTTTTGTTAAATGCGTTTCAGGTTTAATCTCCGGATCGTAAAGTACCCTGTTTTTAAACCCGCCATAAGTAAAAGCCCTGGCAATTCCGATGGCACCAATTGCATCTAAACGATCAGCATCCTGAACAATCTCCATTTCTTTTGACGTAAATCTATCACCATCGAAGCTATTTTTGAACGACATGTTTTGAATAATCAGTTTAACATGTGCGATAGTTTGGGGATCGATAGCAATGGAAACTAAAAAAGACTCAGCAATATTTGGCCCTAAATCTTCATCGCCATTATTAAATTTAGGATCGGCAATATCGTGCAATAATGCTGCAAAAGCCACAACCTGTTCATCACCTTTTTCTTGCTCATTAATGGTTAGCGCAGTTTTAAAAACACGCTCAATATGAAACCAGTCATGACCAGCTTCGGCATTTGCTAAAGTTTTTTGTACAAAATCAATGGTTTTCTGAATGGAAGCCTGCATCTTTCTAAATTTCTTCCAAAGGTATTGGAATTATATGCAGGTAAAAAGAAATGATTTCAACAGCGTTCGAGTTAATTAACTCGCCGCTGCTGTTCTGCTTTCATCATCCGCAATAATTTTAATTAAATCATTGTGGTTAAGGGTTAATAAATGAGGTACTTCCACCTCCAAAATTGCTGCAATTTGAAATAAACGGTCAATTGTTAATTTACTGTAACCAAGTTCAATTTTGCTATATGCATTTTGAGAGATTTTTAATTTTGCTGCCAGATAATCTTGAGTATAGTCTCTGTATTCTCTAATTTTCCTAATATTCCCAGCAACATTCTTCGTCTTTAAAGCCAATACATCTTCCATAAAAAAGGGATAAATTTTAAATGTTTTTCACTATGTACGAAACTTTATCCGTGGCAGATTTTTAGCTTCCGGATTTTTTGGCCCTATAAGTAGATTTTGAGTATCGGGAAAATGAACTGATTATTACAACAAAGCAACAACCCAAATGTTTAATGTATTCTTTTTAGGGGTTGATATATGGTGTTTCAGAAAGATTTTATTGACCCAGATTAAAGAAGGAAAACCAATAAGAAAGGAGTGAATTTAGAGGTTATAAGTTATGATAATTAATGAAGAATATAAGAAAGTTGCAGGTTAAAAAGCTAAGGACTAATATAATCCCCAATCATCTTCAAACTCGTCTTTTTCGAAATATCTTACCCATTCGATAAACAGCAGGCGAAATTTTTCAATTTCACCTAAAACAATGTCTTTATATTCTGGTGTACAAATCTCAAACATATCTGCTGCCCTAACCTGGGTTTCCAGTTCGCGGCAGTTGGTGCGGATGATGGAAGCATTTTCCATTCTTAAAATGTACATATCTGCTCCTTCTGCGCCAATAATTTTAGGGCAAAGCATAAGTGCATTCTGCATAATTAAGTTAGCGGTCATTTCGGCCATTTCACCTTCCAGCGTTTCGCAAAACAAGGCAGCATATTTATAAACGGCCCTGGCCTGGTTGTAAAGGCTTTTAGCCCGGGTAACTTTTAGCCTAACCTTTTCCGCATCATCACTCGATAAATTTTCTTCATCCTCATCATCCCGGCCAAATCGGCTAAAATGCTCCCATTCGGGCATATGATCCATGTCATCAAATTCCATATTTTTCAAAATTGTTTACGTTATGGTACGTAAGAGAGTCTAATATATTAATTTTCAATCAAAAAATCTAGCCTTCAATTAATGGTGCCCTGCGAGAGCCATCGTATAACTCGTATTCCAATAATCTGCAATCTAGTTTACCATTATAAAATTCGACCTTTTTAGCTGCTTTTAATCCAATTTTCTTTGCCAGATCAGGATTTCCGGTGAAAATATAGCCAGAGTAACCTTTGCATTTGGTTTTCATAAAATCGCCCATACGCTTATAGGTTAATTCTAATTTACTATGAACACCCAAGCGTTCACCATATTCAGGGTTAAAAACAACCACTCCTTTACCATCTTCAGGTACCGGCGTTAATTCAAAGTCGCATACTTCAAATTCAATTAAAGTATCTACACCAGCAGTTTTTGCATTTCTTCGGGTAACCTCAACGGCATCTTCAGAAAGATCGGAAGCCACAATTTTAAGGTCGATGTTTTTAATCACCTGATCCTTTAATATTCTGCGTTCAGTGAAAAAATCTTCTTCATTATAACCCAAGATATGCATAAAACCATAATTCATGCGGTATAAGCCAGGCGCACGGTTGGTAGCAATTAAAGCAGCTTCAATAGCAAGCGTTCCTGAACCGCACATTGGGTTAATAAAAGGCGATTTTTTATCCCAGTTGGTGGCTAAAATAACTCCGGCTGCCAAAGCTTCTAACATTGGCGCTTTCCCTGGAATTTTGCGGTAACCATGTTTGGCAAGTGTTTCGCCTGAGGTATCCATAAATACATCAGCATCTGCATCTTTCCAGTATAAATGTACTACAGCTTTGTTTGCATCCGATCCGGAGTTGGGGCGAATACCTTTTTTCTCCTTCATGCGATCAACAATCGCGTCTTTTACTTTTAAGTTGGCAAATAGAGGCGTGGTAATATTTGGGTTATCAACATTTGAGGTTACTGAAAAATAACCCGAAAAATCGATCAGTTCTTCCCACTCAATGGCTTTAATTTCGTTATATAAATCATCAGGCGTAATGGCCTTAAAACTTTTAATGGCATATAAAATCTGACTGGCACAACGCAGGTTCAAATTAAGCTTAATACACTCTGTAAGGGTAATATTGAGCTCAACCCCGGTAGCAAAAGATCTTTCTATGGTGTAACCTAAGGCCGTAACTTCATCTTGTAAATAGGGCGAAAGGCGCTTGTTGCAGGTAATAATTACCTTGCTTTTATTGTGGAAAACTTGCATCATAATATATGCGAAGTTATCAATAAATTTATAGAGATTTGATGTTTATAGTACATTAAGTAGTATTAGATATGGAAATTAAAGGAAAAGTACACGAAGTAGGTGCCACACAACAAGTAAGTGAAACGTTTAAAAAACGTGATTTAATAATAGAATACGCAGAAAATCCAACATACCCAGAATATATCCGTTTTGAGGCTTTACAGGATAAAACAGCATTATTAGATACATTTAAAGCAGGCGATGAGGTTGAAGTATTCTTTAATTTACGTGGTCGCCCTTGGACAGATAAAACAGGTAAAACATCATATTTTAACAGTTTGGTTATTTGGCGTATCAATGCTGTTGCAGCAGGTGCCCCGGCAGCAACCCCTGCATATGCAGCACCGGTTGATGTGAGCAATACACCAGGTGAAGATGATGATTTGCCTTTCTAAATAAAGAATCTTTTTTAAGCAAACAATTTTGAACCATGCCGAGGCTTTAGTCTCGGCATTTTTTTTTGCCTGCCCGCTATACTTCCGAAGTTTACAGGGTTTGTGAAATAGCCAAACCTTATAATTCATACTTGCCATCCGCTGTTAAAATATGTTAAAAACAAACACTTAGCTTAGCTATTCAGTATTTTTGATATCTGTTTAGATTAAAAAGTTTGTGATTTGGTTTTTTACCTTTAGAACCACTCTGTTTCTATGAAAAAAAAGAGTTTTTGGTTAATTACCGTTTTAATGACGGTGGCTTTGCTTGGTGTATTTGTAATGCAGTTGTATTACATCAGGGAGTCTTACAAACTAAAATCTCAGCTTTTTGATGAACAGGTAAATCAGACCCTAACTACAGTTGTGAATAAAATACAGCGTAGAAATGTGGCAGATCATCTTAATAGAAAAGACGCAGAAAATAAGTTTAAACAACTTCAGGATTCTAGGCAGCGTGCACTGGATATAAAAGATTTAAGGCAACAATATACTCAAGAGGTAGAGCTTCGCCAGGTTGAAAGAGAAAATCAGATCGAGAACTATCTTAATCAACAGGATAGTATTATTCGGGAAGAATACCGAGCACCCAACGTGATCTCCGAAAAAGAATATGCTTCATTGTCATCAAAAAATGGAGATAAGCTGGATCTGCAGATGGATGCTTTTATTGATATGAAAAGTTTGGTTATAAAAGGTTATAGTATGCGTACAAAACCCTTTGCCGCTCCACCAAAAGCATTTGAATTTAAAAGCCTGCAAAGTTTGCCTGATACATTAAGGTACCTGGTATTTGATCCCAGAGACGGTAATCCCGGCTTTGCAAGTGTAGCTAAAATCCCTAATGATTTAGAGAAAAAATTTAAGCGGGAAGATGAAATTTCGAGAAAGAAACTAGAGTTAAAAATAGCCTCGCTGGGTAAGGATACTTTCTTTTATACCCGATCGAGTGTAGTTGAAGATGTTTCTAAAGAACTGCAGGAAAGCAACGTGCCAATTTACAAACGCATTAATTTTAGTGCTTTAGGCAGTTTATTAAAAGAAGAACTTATTGCGAATAATATTAAGCTGGAACCTTCTTATCGGGTTTCTTTAGCCAAAAAAGATTCTACTATTTTCATGATGGCTTCCAATGTAAAGGGAGAATTCTTGCCCGAAAATACCTATAAAACACCTTTGTTTGGAAACGATTTGTTCCGCGATCCGGGAATGCTTTTTGTGAGTTTTCCGAATAAAAACTCAGCTATTATTTCTAATCTTAGCGCAACGCTGGCCTCATCTATAGGTTTGTTGCTGGTACTTGTTTTTATCTTTTCTTATACCCTTTATGCCATTTTAAAGCAAAAGAAACTGTCGGAAATGAAAACAGATTTCATCAATAATATGACGCACGAATTTAAAACCCCTGTTGCAACGATTATGATTGCCAGCGAGGCTTTAAAAGATCCGGAAGTAACTGAAGATAAAGCCCGTTTAAAACGTTTGGCAGGGATTATTTATGATGAAAATGTTCGTTTGGGTAGTCATATAGAGCGTGTTTTAAGCATTGCCCGTTTAGAAAAAGGTGAGCTAACCATGGAGAATACCGAAGTGGATATGAACGATCTGATTGTAATTGTGCTCGATAGTATGGAATTGCAATTGCAGAAAAAGAATGCCATTATCCATGTAAATACCAATGCAGAAAATGCTGTTGTTTATGGTGATGAACTGCACCTATCTAACGTAATTTATAACCTGATTGATAATGCAAATAAATACAGTAGTAATACGCCAGAAATTACCATTACAACCCGTAACACCAACAGAAATTTAATTATCGAAATTACAGATAAGGGAATCGGAATGACCAAAGAGCAATCGAAGCGGATTTTCGATCAATTTTACAGGGTGCCAACTGGGAACCTCCACGATGTGAAAGGTTTTGGCCTGGGCTTAAATTATGTGCAGGATATTATCAAAAAACTAAACGGAACGGTTAAAGTAAGTAGCGAAAAAGATAAGGGAACCACGTTCGAAATATCTTTACCTTTATAAACCAGCTAACCATCAATACAAAGTTTGCTTTATTGATACATTAAAATATACCAGGTTTAATTTGCCTTATATAGTGGAGTATTAATTTAATCTTCATCCTAAATTAAACCGTTATGCATATTCAGAATCAAACCTTCAATGTAGGTAATGCTACATGAATAAAATTAAGAAAATGAAAAAAATACTTCTGGTAGAAGACGACCCAAATTTAGGTTTATTGTTACAAGACTATTTGCAGCTTAAGGGTAAATTTGATGTGGTGTTATGCACTGATGGCGAAGAAGGGTTGAGGTCGTTTAACAAACAAAACTTCGATCTTTGTATTTTGGATGTGATGATGCCCAAAAAAGATGGATTTACATTAGGTAAAGACATTAGAAAGGTAAACACGCAGGTTCCAATTATTTTTGCAACAGCTAAAACCATGTTGGAAGATAAATCTGCCGCTTATGATTTGGGTGGCGATGATTATATTACCAAACCATTTCGTATAGAAGAACTTTTATTGCGCATAAATGCCATGTTTAAGCGTGTAGCCAATAAAAGTGATCAGAATGATGAAGCTGCGGAAACTCAGTTTTCCATCGGTCAGTATCATTTCGATTATACCACCCAGATTATTACCAATAATGATATACAACAAAAGTTATCAACCAAAGAAGCTGAGTTGTTGCGATTATTATGCTTAAAAAAGAATACGGTTTTAACGCGTGAAGAAGCCTTGCTCAGTATCTGGCATGATGATAATTACTTTAACGGCAGGAGTATGGATGTATTTTTAAGTAAACTCCGTAAATACTTAAGAGCCGATCCTACGGTAGAAATCATCAATGTGCATGGAAAAGGTTACAAATTGCTGGTGGGTTAGTATGGTATTCAAATGGATGTTGTAATGTGCCACTTTCATCTCATGCGTCTTCCTGAACTTGTTTCAGGATTTCGATTTTAAATAACCACAGCTACTTAATTGTGTTTTTTTATTGCATTTGCCACGGAAACACAGAATTCACGGAAATTCTATTATGTTTTCTATACGTTTTTCTACTTTTAGTAGGATGAAACGTAGTCGGGAAATCTAACGAGATAGATCTCTCCATTCCACTGCGTTCCAGTCGAGATGACTACGCTTTTTAATAGAATCTGTCAATGGTAGCCTTCATGTGTCCACTTTCATCTCATGCGTATCCTGAACTTTTTTCAGGGCTTTTATACAAGATTAAATCGCTCCGCTACAGTCGGGATTTCGGAACAAATTAAATGTACAGGTTCTCCCGTATGGTCGGGATAATATTTCTTTCCTGAGCCAGTTTAAATAAAGTATCTACCGCTTTCCGGCCTTCTTCGCCAAGGTTTACACTGTATTTATTTACGTAGAGTTCGATATGTTTGTACATTACACTTTCTTCCATTGCCTGGGCATGCTCGCGGATGAAATCGATACCAGATTTTGGGTGTGCAAAGGCAAATTCTACCGATTGGCGGATTAAGCGGTTCACTTTTAGCTGTACTTCACGATCTAAATTCCTGTTAATCACAATTCCGCCCAATGGAATGGCGCAACCGGTTAATTTTTCCCAATAATCGCCTAAATCCACAATTTTGGTTAAGCCTTTATCCTGATAAGTAAACCTGTTTTCGTGAATGATTAAACCTAAATCGATCTCTTCATGAAGTAATGCTGATTCGATTTCAGAAAAAACAAGCTCCTGTTTATTGAGCAAATGAGGGTAAGCAATACCCAGCAAAAAATTGGCCGTTGTATACTTTCCAGGTATACCTACCTTTAATTGGGCGTTTGAAGCCTGAAGTTCTGACTCGTTAAATTGATTTTTGCTGATTAATAATGGGCCTACACCAAAACCTAAAGCACTTCCGGCATCTAATAAGGCATATTGATCGGCTACGTATGCAAAAGCATGGAAACTTAACTTGGTAATGTCCAATTCACCTCTAAGTGCCTTTTGATTTAATGTTTCCACATCATCATAAGACACCTCAAATTCTAAACCTTCTGTATCAATTTTATGGTGAATTAATGCGTCGAAAATAAATGTATCGTTAGGGCAGGGTGAAAATCCAAGTGTAAGTTTCATTCATCAAAAATAACTACTGCATAAAATTAATCGGTCATAATGAGTTCATTTCTCCAATAAAAGCAATGGCCCATTCGTTTAAATTTTTTACTGCAAGTCCTATTTTCCAATTGTCTTTATTTCTGGGTTCCACATAATTGGATACACTCCTAATTTGCAGGCAATCAATATTTAGCTGTTTACAGGCATAAAAAACGGCAGCACCCTCCATGCTTTCGGTGGTAGGGTTTAACCTTTTTACCAGGTTTTTAATGCTTTTTTCACTTCCTGTTACGCAATTCACGGTAATTCCTTTTGCCAGTGGCAAGCCAACTTTTCGCTGTGTTTTAGTTGTATAATGGTTTTCGCCAAAACCCAAATCGGTTATCGTTAAAAATTCATCTCCATTTTCTGCACCCAACTCTGCAAAAGTATCCTCAATAATGTTTAAAACTGTTCCTAAGGCTGTATTTCTGTCAAAACAGCCTGCAATGCCGAAGTTTACAACAAGATCGTATTTAGAAGAAAGATGCTTGCCCAAAGCGAAAGCTGTTGCCACCATACCTACTCCTGTAATTAGCAGATCGAAATTTTTATGCGCTATAAAATCACCCTCCGGTAAATTGAAATGCTGATAAAAGAAGGCAAGTTCTGCTTTTGTAGCAGCAACAACTAAGGTTTTCATTTAGTAAAGTTAGCAGATAGTTTTGTTAAAATTTTAGGTTTTCTTTAAGCTGGCCTTTAATCTTAAAGCTTAAACCTTTATCCGTATATTTGCATTTTATTTTATAGTAATGATTTACATAACAAGAAAAGCATCATTTAACGCCGCGCATAAATTAGCCCGTACCGATTGGGATGATGAAAAAAATAATGAAGTTTATGGTAAATGTGCCAACCCCAACTGGCATGGCCATAACTATTGGTTATATGTTACCGTTAAAGGCGAAGTTAACCCTGAAACAGGTTTCCTGGTGGATTTAAAATGGCTGAAAGACGTAATGAATAATTATGTGGTAGATAAAGTTGATCATAAAAACTTAAATCTTGATGTTGATTTTATGAAAGGCAAGCTGGCTTCTACAGAAAACCTGGCCATCGAAATCTGGAATCAGCTTTTGGCACCAATTGCAGAAAGTGGAGCCATTTTGCATTGCGTAAAGATTTACGAAACCGAAAATAATTTTGTTGAATATTTTGGCTAAAATCTAAATTAATGAGCAATAAAGACGTATTAAAAGATGAATCGAGGGATGGTTATGTAAAAATAGACCGTTACAACGAAAATAAAATTGAAGCTGTAGCTGCACATTATAAAGATATTCTTGGCCAATTGGGCGAAGATCCTGAGCGTGAGGGATTATTGAAAACACCGGAGCGCGTGGCAAAGGCTTTACAATACTTAACCCACGGTTATGATTTAAAACCAGATGAAATTCTTAAAGGGGCAATGTTCCAGGAAGATTATAGCCAAATGGTGGTGGTAAAAGATATAGAAGTGTATTCGATGTGCGAACACCACATGCTGCCATTTTTTGGTAAAGCACATATTGCTTATATTCCTAACGGGCACATTGTTGGTTTGAGCAAAATACCAAGGGTGGTTGATGCCTTTGCCCGTCGTTTACAGGTACAGGAGCGTTTAACAAACGAAATCAGAGATTGTATTCAAAATACGCTAAACCCAATGGGTGTAGCCGTAGTGATGGAATGCAGGCATTTATGCATGTCGATGCGTGGAGTGCAGAAACAGAATTCGGTTACTACAACCTCAGCTTTTACCGGTACTTTTTTAAGCAACGATAAAACGAGAGCGGAGTTTTTGAGGTTAATAACGGCGAGTTTAGATTAGCCGCATCCTCCTAAAGGGGAGGGTTTCAATAATAATTTAAGTAAATATTTAATTTCCCCCTTGGGGATTAAAGGATATGAAAGCATATATTTTTCCCGGACAGGGAGCACAGTTTGTAGGCATGGGTAAAGATCTTTACGAAAACCCAAAAGCTGCAGAATTATTTGAACAGGCCAACCAGATTATCGGTTTCCGTATCAGTGACATTATGTTCTCAGGAACAGATGAAGAACTTAAACAAACCAATGTAACCCAACCCGCTATCTTTTTGCATTCGGTTATTTTGGCAAAAGTTTTAGGTGAAAGTTTTACTCCAGATATGGTTGCCGGTCATTCATTAGGCGAATTTTCTGCCTTGGTGGCTGCAAAAGCATTATCTTTTGAAGATGGATTAAAGTTGGTTATTGCACGTGCAAATGCGATGCAAAAAGCTTGCGAAGCACAACCCTCAACAATGGCGGCTATTTTAGGCCTGGCAGATGATGTGGTTGAAAAAATATGTGCAGAAATTGATGCTGTTGTTGTTCCTGCAAATTACAACTGCCCGGGGCAACTGGTTATCTCTGGCAGTTTAGAAGGTATTGATCTGGCTTGTGCCAAATTAACTGAAGCCGGAGCAAAAAGGGCATTAAAATTAAATGTTGGTGGTGCATTTCACTCGCCATTAATGGAGCCGGCAAAAATTGAACTGCAAGCAGCAATTGAAGCCACAGATATTTCTGCGCCAATTTGCCCGGTTTACCAAAATGTTGATGCTAAGCCTTATACTGATCCAACCGAAATTAAAGCAAATTTAATTAAACAATTAACAGGAGCTGTACGTTGGACACAAACAGTAGGTAATATGCTTGCCGATGGCGCAACTGAATTTGTAGAGGTAGGTCCAGGAAATGTATTACAGGGATTGGTTAAAAAAGTAAGCCGCGAAGTACAAACAAGCAGCGCTACTATAGCTTAAGTATTCAAAAATAGAATAATAGTTACAACGCCATAAACTCAACTGTTTATGGCGTTATTTTTTATCAATATTAATATCTTTATCATTAGATGAAAATGAGCTTTGGTGTAAAAATAAGGTTTCTTTTGCTCGTTTTGGGCTGTTGCTTAATTGTGACTTCTATTTCGTTAAGCCATTTTACAACAAAAAGCGAATTGCTTGACCGTGATGCAGAAGAAATTCAGCAAAACCTTTCGATAAAGGAAAAAGCGGTGCAAAATTTCCTGGCAAATAAGAAAGAAGTAGCCAAAGCCAAACAATTTCATACTAATCCAAAAAATGCGCTAGATTTTATTGAATCTTTTCGCGAAAAGAGTGGCATAAACTTATTAACCTACCAAAATAGCCAGCTTAAGTTTTGGAGCACCTATAAAGTGTCTGATATTGATCCGAATACGATAAAAGAAGGTAGTTCTGTATTGTTTTTCTCCAATGGCTGGTATGAGGTAATAAAAAGCACGCAAGGTAATTTTAGCCTTATTTTTCTAATCTCTATCCAGTCTCAGTATCCTTTTAAAGAAACGCAATACTTTAAAAACGATATCGACCCAATTTTATCCAAAACCAAGTTGTTAACCTTTGCATCTTTTACTGATAAGGATGTATATGTGATTAAAAGTGTTGACAATAAATTTCTTTTCGGGCTGAAGGTTAAATCCGGTTATGCAGAAACTTATTATTCTGGTACACAGTTGTGGCTTTTTGTTGCCGGGATGCTGTGCATCTGTATGTTTTTTAACTCTTTAAGCTCGCTTATTGCCAGGCGCGGCCACATTGCATGGGGCACCTTTTTGCTGCTTTTTTTCTTCCTGGCTTTTCGGTTATCAGATTTATATTACGGGTGGTTTAACCATCGGTTTATTTTAGAGTTATTCGATCCGCGGATTTATGCCGATAGCTTTTTAATGCCTTCACTGGGCGATTTCCTGCTGAATGTAATTGTACTCACCTGGCTGCTCTTATTTATGTATAACCATAAGGAGCAATATCAGTTTCCCGAATCAATTAAACGGAATAAAATAATAGGCTTAATTATCCAGGCAGTTTTACTGGTATTAATTGGCCGGATAGTTTGGGATACAGATGATATTTTTTTCGGATTGATCTTTAATTCCAAAATCAATTTCGATATCGTAAATATTTTAAAACTGAGTGGAACCAGCTGGGTAGGCATCGTCATTTTATGTTTGGCCTGGTTTCAGATTTACCTCATAACGGTTATTTCGGCAACAGTAAGCAAACAGCTGAATGTTACAAACAGGGAGCGGCTAATAATTTTTCTAATTGGGTTTGCTGGTGTTTTTGTGTACAAGCTCGTTGTAGATTTTAATGCATTTTTTATTGTTTTTGCACTTGCTTTATTTATTGTTGCGCGGGCGGTTTATGTGAAAGAGCAAAACTTTTCGATAGGGATGTTTGCCATTGTTTTTTTCTGCCTGGCCTTTAATACCTCAATTAAATATACGCGGTATAAAGATTTTAAAGAAAGAAGCTTACGCGAACCGCTTGCACGTAAAGTACAGTCATCAGAAGATCCGAATGCCATTGTTGCGCTTGGTGCTTTAGGAAATGAAATAGTTAAAGATGATTTTTTGGTGCGGTATTTTGATCAGGACCGGACCGGAAATTATTCTGTGCTTAAAAATCACATTAAAGATTATTTGGATGGTTATTTAAACAGGTATGATTATCAGATTTATCCTTACGATAAATCAGGTGTTATAATTGGCAGTTCTGATAGTCCTCCGATTAATAAATACAAAAACCTGGTAGAAGCTGGCTCTGTTAAAATAGATGGTTCTAACTTTTTTTATCAGGTAAATAATACTTTCGGTTACCAGGATTATTTCGGGATAATTTCTGTTGTAGATCAAGGCAATTTATTGGGTACATTGGTTATCGAGCTTCGATCTAAGCCTTATAATTATAATAACCGTCTTCCGGATCTTTTAGGTGATCAGAGATTGATGAAAGATGAGGATTTTAAAGGTTATTCCATTGCATTGTACAGTAATAATAAACTCCTCAACCAATCTGGTAACTACACCTATCCTTTAGATGGAAGCATATTTAAAGGCAGAAAAGATGATTTTATTACCATAAGCGATGACCAACTCCACTACAGCCATTTAATTTATAAGCCATCTGATAGCAAAATGGTAATTATCAGCAGGGAGAAAGTTGATTACCTGGAGCGATTGGCAGCCCTTTCTTTCTTTTTTCTGGTATTTATCATTTTTTCAATATTGCTTTATGGCTTAATCTGGCTTATTAAAAACCTGGATGACGATAAAGTAGGTTGGTTCAGTATAAACAGGTCGTTAATGATCAATGCCAATAAGATTCTTTACAAAACCAGAATCCAGGTGTCGATTGTACTTTCTGTTGTGGCAACATTGGTAATTGTTGGCTGGGTAACTTATTATTACATGAACCTTGAATACCGCGGTCAGCAAGATGCAATATTAAAGGATAAGATAAGAAAGGTGCAGCAAAACTTCGAAAAACAGGTTTTTAGCAATGGAATAATCACAAATGATGAGAACGCAATAGCCGATTTTAACAACTTTGCAGATATTAACAATGCAGATTTGAATTTATATGATTTGAACGGCAATTTATTGATGACTACCTATCCCAAGCTGTATAATTATAAAATTATTGGTAAAAAGATGGGACCGAAAGCCTTCTTTTCATTGAGTGGTTTGCACCGTTCGGAATATATAAATCCTAAAGAAAATATTGGGAATTTAATTTATGCGGCTGCTTATGCACCAATCAGAAACGCACAGAATAAAACCATTGCATATATCGGTTTGCCAAATTATTCAAACGAAGAAGAATATACCGATAAAATTGCGCTTTTTGTAAGCAATCTGATCAATATTTATGCACTCGTTTTTGTAGCCATTGGTGTACTTGCCGTATTTTTGGCCAACCAAATCACCAGTCCTTTAACACTAATACAGGAAAGCATTAGTAAAACAAAAATTGGCCAGCGTAACGAACCAATTGTGTGGCGCAGGCATGATGAAATTGGCTCTTTAATTAAAGAATATAACAATATGATTTCGGCACTGGAGGCTAGTGCGCTTAAGCTGGCAAGATCTGAGCGTGAAAGTGCCTGGCGCGAAATGGCCAAACAGGTTGCCCATGAAATTAAAAACCCGCTAACACCTTTAAAACTGGGTGTTCAATTGCTGGAGAAATCATGGAAAGAGAAAGATCCAAATTTTGAGTTAAAGTTTAATAAGTTTAGCAAATCGTTTATAGAACAAATTGACAGTCTTTCGAAGATTGCTTCCGAATTTTCGAACTTTGCAAAAATGCCTGATACCAACCTGGAACGCCTTTCTTTGGTTCCAATAATTGAACAGGCAAGAGAGGTATTTAAAAGTACAGAAAATGTAACGATTGATGTGCTGAATAAAAGTGACCGTGATATCGAAATTATGGCCGATCATGATCAGCTTTTAAGAACCTTTAATAACTTGCTTAAAAATGCCATTGAAGCCATTGATGAAGAAACTTTATGCTGCATTTCCATTGTGGTATACATTGATGCGCAAAATGCATATATCGAGATTAAAGATAATGGTAAAGGTATCCCTTTAACCTTACACGATAAGATTTTTGTACCAAACTTTACCACCAAAACTTCGGGCACTGGCTTAGGGTTGGCTTTTGTAAAGCAAGCGGTTGAAAATGCTGGCGGGTCGGTTAAATTTACGTCAATAGCAGGCTTGGGAACTACGTTTTATTTGAATTTCCCTTTAGCTAAATAAAAAATAAAGATTGGTTAATATGGTGCTGATTTTACCTCAATTCTACTTGAGCTTTGCCCATGGTGTTGCCATCAGCATATAAAATTACGGTATAAATCCCCTTAATAAAAGGTTTTGGATTTGCCCAGTCGATAACATAGGTGCTATCGTCGTTATTGTAATTGATAAAAATAGAATGGCTGAACTGCATTTCCTGTCCATCAGCCTCGAAACGGTTGCCTTCGTCGGCCAATAAATTTCCGGCAGGATCAAATACCCTTAAATAAATGTTGTGATGGCCTTTTTCTGCCAGTTGATTGGGAATAATATTAAACCTTACGCTTAATTTTTCGGCAGTGGATGATTTTGTTACTTCAACTTTTTTGCCGCTCGATTTGGTTCTGAAGGCAATAATTTCGGCAGTTTGCAATTTTAATGCTGCTGCGGTTCTAACTTTCGCGTTTAAACTCGAATTCTCATTTTCGAGATTTGAAGCCTTATTACTGATATTTTTCAGTGTATTTTCTAAGCTATCGCGACTGTTTTTTAGAAAAATGTTATCTTTTTGTAGCTGGATAATCTGATCGTTGTAATTTTTTACAAAAGTTTTAAGCTCGTTTATCTGCGCATTGGCTTTATCAAGCTCGCCCTGTGTGATCTGATTTTTTTCTAAGGCAACCTTAAGTTCATCAATTTTTTCGCGGGCTAATTTTTGCTCTTCAACAAGTTTATCGTTTAGGTCTAAATTTAAGGCATTCACTTTATCCAGCTCAACCTCAATCTTTTCTACCTCAAGCCTTAGCTTATCTTTTTCTGTGCTAACGGTAACAAATCTTTCGCTCTGCTTTCGATCTTTAAAAAATAAGTAGGCATTTGTGCCAATTAAAGCCGCAATAACGATGACCAGGAAGTAAATTTTGTTTCTATCACCCTTATTAATCTTTTGTGGTTCCATTTTTAATAACGCTGTATCTTCTTTAATTAATATACTTTTGTTCTCCATAGGTAAATGGGTATACACAATTAATTTTAGCAGGGCGCAAATTAAAATTTTTTAAAAACTTATAAGAGTTTTTAAAAAAAATCGTTTACTTGCTAATGTTGATTTGTATTCAAATTAACACAAACACACAACCTGAGTAAAAAATAAGACAGAAATAATGCTTAAAAACTTCCTATACGCACTTTTATCTTTAATCGTAGTACCTTATATATTAAATGCACAACCTTTATCAAAAATTGCACCAAAAAGGGAGTTTAGGGGTGTTTGGGTGGCTACAGTTACCAATATCGACTGGCCATCGCGGCCGGGTTTAAGCATCGATCAACAAAAGCAAGAGCTGATCGGGATTTTGGAGCGGCATAAAAGTCAAGGCATGAATGCTATAATTTTGCAGGTAAGGCCAGCCGCTGATGCTTTTTACGCAAAATCGAGAGAGCCATGGAGCCAGTGGTTAATGGGTAAACAGGGATTGGCTCCTGCTCCTGGTTACGATCCGTTGGCTTTTGCCATTAAAGAGGCTCATTTTAGAGGGATGGAGCTTCACGCCTGGTTTAACCCTTACAGGGCGAGTATGAGCAGTTCTGCTGTATTGAGCGAAGACCATGCTTACCGTAAACATCCAGATTGGTTTTTTACTTACGGCGGCAAAAAACAGTTCGATCCAGGTATCCCTGATGTTAGGGAATATATTGTTCAGGTAATTTTAGATGTGGTGAAAGGGTATGATGTAGATGGAATCCATTTCGACGATTATTTTTATCCGTATAAGGTTGAAGGACAAACAATTAACGACAGCAATACTTTTTACAAATACCCAAATAACATTTCGGATATTAAAGATTGGAGGCGGAACAATGTTGATTTACTGATTAAACAGCTGGATGACAGTATTCACCACTATAAAAAATGGGTTAAATTCGGAATCAGTCCGTTTGGTATCTGGAAAAACAAATATGAAGATCCGGAAGGTTCTGCAACAAGTGGTTTATCCAATTATGCTGAGCTTTTTGCCGATAGCCGTAAATGGGTAAGGGAAGGCTGGGTAGATTACATCAATCCTCAAATTTATTTTACGTTTACCAGAAGGGTTGCGCCTTATGGTACCCTGGTTGATTGGTGGAGCAATAATACTTATGGCCGGCATGTTTACATTGGCCAGGGTGCTTACCTGGTTAATTCGCGTGCAGAAGCCGCCTGGAAAAATTTAAGCGAAATTCCGAATCAGATCAGGTACATTAGAAATAATAACCGAATTCAGGGAAGTGTTTATTTTAGTTCAAAATCTTTAAGCACGGTGGCAAAGGCTGTTGGCGATTCGTTAAAGAATGATTTTTACAAATACCCTGCCCTGCCTCCTCAAATGCCCTGGTTGGATGATGTACCACCTAATGAACCATTGGCCTTAACAGCAGATGCGTTAAAGGACGGCGTTCATTTAAAATGGCAACTTCCTTTAAAAGCGAAAGATGGCGAAACGGCTTCGGGTTTTGTAATTTACCGTTTTAGCGAAGGAGAAAAGATTTCTGTGCTCGATCCTAAATATATTATTAAAATAAGTTTTGAAGATTATCTTTCATTTATCGATACAAGTGTAGAAAGCGGAAAACGTTACAGCTATCTTGTAACTGCTTTGGATCGATTAAAGAATGAAAGTGAGCCGAGTGGTCCGGTGGGGATAGAGGTGCCTTTAGCTAAAGAATAATACGAATATTAATCTGTTTTATTAGTTGATTCCCGATCTACAACGGCAGGATCGATTACGATGTGTTCCATGTTGGCATATGGGTTTTGCTGACTGACCATTTTGAGGAACATTTTAGCGCATTCTTTGCCCATTTGAGGTGCATGCTGATCGATAGTTGATAGATTTGGGGTGATATAGGCAGAGAAAGCCTCATTTGCAAATCCGATTACACCAACTTCTGGCGGCGTTTCATCAATTTCTTTAAGTTTTTTAATTACCCCCAAAGCTGTAAAATCATCACCGGCAATAATGGCGTCGGGTTTGTTTTTGCTGCGCATTAATTTGCCTGCGCCAAAACGGCCATCTTTTATTGATAGGCCTCCAAAAATAATGTGTTCATTTGAAAGCGGGAGCTGATGATCTGCGAGCGCAGATTTATATCCCTCTAAACGATCGTTAAAGATCTTAATCTGGTGAATGGTGGTAATAAAGGCAATTTTCTTATATCCCTTATCAATTAAGTGTTTGGTAGCGATATAACCAGCATTAAAATCATCGAGTGTAATGGTAGGCACATTTAAATCGACGTTTACACGGTCGAATAATATCAAGGGTTTGTTTTGTTTAATAATTTCGGCAAAATGCGAAACATCTTGTGTTTCTAAAGAGAGGGAAGCCATAATGCCATCTACCTGTGCTTCTAATAAGGTTCTTACGCCATTTATTTCGTTTTCTACAGATTCATTTGATTGATAAATAATAACGCGGTAACCGCTGTCTTTTAAACCATCCTCGATGCAATGAATAATGGATGCAAAAAAATGAGCCTGTACACTTGGTACAATTACGCCAATAATGTAGGTTTTGCCCGATTTTAGGGCAGAAGCAAGCTTGTTTGGACTATAATCTAACTTTTTAGCCATTTCTACAACCGCTTTCCTTGTGGTATCGCTTATTGCCGGAAAGCCACTAAGTGCTCTTGAAACTGTAGAAACAGTAACATTCAACTCCTTAGCGATATCGTATATGGTGGTTTTCTTTTTCAATTGAGCAGGGTTCAGTCAATTATAGTTTAAATTTACTAAACCTTAATAATAATGTTCTTTTTATACATGAAATATAACAGGATATAAAAGCCAAGCACATAAGTTATGGCCCACACGAGCGAGGCATTTATCGGACTGAAAAATGGAGTGTAACAAGTTTCGTAAAACCTCACCAATAAGCCGGTTTTTGTGCCGTCGGGATTGGTGAGCTGAATGAGGTTTAATACACGGGGCATTAAGCCCGCCAGGAAGAAAACAGTTATGGCATTTACACCGTAAACAACAAAAGGTGTGGTAAATTTTTTATAACCCTGTACATCGATAATCCAGTAACAAAGGGCCAGGCCGATTGAGGCCAGTCCTCCGGCATAAAGTACGTAAGAGCTTGTCCACAATGCTTTATTGATCGGAAATTGTAAATCCCAAAGTAAACCTAAAATAACTGCTGTTATACCGGTAGTAAACAGCCAGGCAACTTTGGTAGGGTTATCTACATCTTTTCTACGCATCCACACACCCACCAGTATTCCAAATAAGCAGGTTCCGATTGCAGGTAATGTACTTAAAATTCCTTCCGGATCCCAGGTTTTGGATGATGCCCAGGTATGTGCTTCAGTAAGTATACCCCTGTCAATCCAGGCTGCTAAATTGGTTTCTTTTTCCAGGTTAGGGTAACCTACGCCAGGTACAGGAATAAAGGTCATTAATGCCCAATAAACAGCAAGTATTACAATGAGTGATCTGAAAATTGCCTTATTGGATACTTTGATAAAAATAATACTGCTGATGATGAAAACAATGCCTATGCGTTGCAGTACGCCCAAAAGCCTAACGGTTTGAAAAGCCTCCCAGATGGATCTATGGTCAGTTATTGCGCTAATGATTTTTCCAAAAATAGCGAGGAAAAAACCAAGTAAATAGAGAATGATTCCACGTTTAATGGCTTTTCTAATGGTTTTATTATGGGTTGATGGATCTGCTTTACTGCTGCTCATGGCAAAGGCAATTGATACACCAACTATCCATAAAAAGAACGGAAAGATCAAATCAGTAGGTGTACAGCCGTTCCATTCTGCGTGTTCTAACGGAGCGTAAATGTGGCCCCAACTGCCGGGGTTATTTACTAAAATCATTGCAGCTACAGTTAACCCCCGAAAAAAATCAAGAGATAACAATCGTTGTTTAGGTTCGGTCATGGTTAACTGGTTAGGTTTGGCGAACTAATTTAGCCTATTGTTTTTAGATTGAGAAATTACTTACGAAGTTTAGGTAAACAGTAGTGAAGATTACTTCTGAAAGCCATGGAAATCTTTATAAAGACTTTCTGATTTTGCTGCTTACAGGTATCGAGACTTCGGAGGTTTGGCCAAAGCGAAAACTCACTTTTCGGTGACTTTATTTTTATTAATGCAAAGTTCTGGAGGTGAGCAACTTCTTGATTTTTTATTAAACCTTATAAATATTTTTCATTAGCGGTTTTTTGAACATATGATGCTTGGGCAAAAAAAATCCTGCTTTGAATAATCAAAGCAGGACTGGATTTATTTTAAATTTCAATTAATCTTCAAATTTCCAACGTACAAACGCTTCCATTGCTTCATATTCAGCAAGGCCAAGCTCATCGTAGGCTTTTGCGGTATCTCGGTTACGGTCTTCCGCGCGTTGCCAAAACTCCCTTGAGTCGTCACCAGGGAAAACGGCTCTGTCTTTCTGACTCTGGTGTTTGAAAATTGCATATTTTTTGCGTTCAAGCTCTTGCGGAGAAATTGGAACTGCCATTTCAATTTCATAGGTTTCAAACTCATGCCACGCGCCACGGTACATCCATAACCAGCAATCCTGTGCCCAGGCTTCGGTTTTACGCAAGCGTTTTAATGCTTCCAGAATGATTTTGAAACAAACAATATGTGTTCCGTGCGGATCTTCGAAATCGCCGGCTGCGTAAACCTGCTGAGGTTTAACTTTCTGTAAAAGTTCGATTGTAAGTTCAATATCGGCATCTGTTACCGGGTTTTTCTGTACTTTTCCACTTTCGTAAAATGGTAGTGCCTGAAAATGGATGTGGTCATCTTCAAGGCCGCAATATCTTGCTCCGGCAATGGCTTCACCTTTTCTAATCAATCCTTTAACAGTCTGAATTTCTGGTGTATCTACCTGATTTGGTTTTTTCTGCTCAATAAAGGTTCTCATTTTGTTGTAAAGATCCTTTAAATGTGCATTGTCCATACCCATTTTCTCAGTAAAGTCTACATTAAACTCTACAAAGCGGAGTGCATCGTCGTCCCAAACAGCGGTGTTGCCCGAAGTTTGATAAGCTACGTGTACATCATGTTTCTGATCAACCAGGCGCAGAAAAGTACCACCCATCGAAATTACATCATCATCAGGGTGTGGAGAAAATATTATGATCCTCTTTTTGGCAGGCTCGGCCCTTTCCGGCCGTTGTGAATCATCTGCATTTGGCTTGCCACCTGGCCAGCCGGTAATGGTGTGTTGTAATTTATTGAAGATATGGATATTGATATTGTAAACCGGGCCTTTTTCGGTTGCCAGTTGTGCCATACCATTATTGTTGTAATCGTCTTCAGTTAATTTTAAGATCGGTTTTTTTAAGGTGTTGGCGAGCCAGATTACCGCTTTGCGGATCAAGGCATCTGTCCAGATACAATCTTTAACCAACCACGGGGTATCAAAGCGGGTTAATTCTGAAGCTGCGGGAGCATCAAGAATAAACTCCACATGCTCAGAAAGTTGCAGGTATGTTGCAGGTACTTCTCCTGAAATTTCGCCCTCAACGGCCTTTTTAATAATCGAAGCTTTTTTACGGCTCCAAGCCATTAAAATGATTTCCCTTGCCTTAAAAATTGTACCGATACCCATGGTAATGGCCTTGGTTGGTACAAAGGTTTTACCACCGAAATCGCGTGCAGCATCACGGCGGGTTAAATCATCCAGCGTAACCAAACGGGTACCCGAATTTGGTGCAGATCCCGGCTCGTTAAATCCGATGTGACCGGTACGGCCAATACCCAAAATCTGGATATCCAGCCCTCCAAGATCGCCGATTTTCTTTTCGTATTCCAAACAGAATGCCGGAATGTCTTCCAAAGCTAGCGTTCCATCAGGAATGTGAACGTTTTTCTTATCGATATCAATGTGATCGAAAAGGTTTTCATTCATAAACGTAACGTAACTTTGTGCGGCAGTAGGGGCCATTGGATAGTATTCATCCAGGTTAAAAGTAATTACGTTTTTAAAACTTAACCCTTCTTCTTTGTGCAGCCTAACCAATTCGGCATAAACTGCAATTGGGGTAACACCTGTTGCTAAGCCCAGTACTGCAGGTGTGTTGTTTGCTTGTTTTGATTTAATGAGCCCGGCAATGCGGTGTGCTACATTAATTGAAGCAATTTTTGGATTTTCGAACACGCTTACGGGTAATTTCTCGAAACGTGTCTCCTCCAGTAGATTTAATCTAGCCATTTTTTTTATATGGATTTTAATGTACGGAGCAGTAAATATAGAGAGTTATGCCCAATTTGTACCAAAGGTTATTTACATTTATTGCAAGAATTTACACAATATTCGATTAAAGGCCCAGACAAACGTTTGATTTTTTTCGTAAAAAAACCAATATGAACACACAGATCCAAAAGTTATACTTAAAAGCAGGAAAATCAGAACGTTTAATTATAGGCTTGATGAGCGGCACTTCTATGGATGGACTGGATATTGCCCTTTGTTTGGTGAAGGGAAGCGGAGCACATACCAATATTGAAGTGTTAAATTTTAAAACCGCTGATTATACAGATGATTTTAGGGCAAAAATAAAAGCTGTTTTTTCAAAAAAACAAGTCGATTTACAATTGGTATGCCTTATGAACGCGCATATTGCCAACACCCATGCACAGCTTATAAATGATGCGCTTGCAGAATGGGGCTACAAAAATGATGATATTGATTTTATTGCCAGCCACGGGCAAACCATTTTTCATGCTCCAAAATCATTACACCAACTGGCAGATTACCCTAATGGCACATTACAGATTGGGGATGGAGATCATATTGCCTTAAAAACTGGGATTATTATCTTGTCTGATTTTAGGCAGAAACACCTGGCAGCTGGTGGTGAAGGTGCTCCTTTGGCTGTTTATGGAGATTATTTAATGTTTACAAAGGAAGGAGAAGATCGTGTGATGCTCAATATTGGCGGAATAGCAAATTTTACTTACCTGCCAGCAAGCACGGATGCAAATGCAATTTTTTCTACAGATGTTGGTCCGGGCAATACTTTGATGGATCAATACATGCAAAAACATTTTGGCCAGTTTTATGATAAAAATGCTGCAATTGCTTTATCTGGTAAATCGAATCAAAAATTGTTGTCTGCTTTGCTTAACTGTGATTTTTTTGAGCTGGAATTTCCTAAAACTACCGGGCCCGAATTATTTAACCTTGAATATTTAATAAAAGCACAGGAGCAATCGTTAACCACAAATTTAGGTAAAGCAGATGTAATGGCTACATTATGCCATTTTTCGGCAGAAACTATCGCAAATGCTATAAAACGTTGTTTTGGCGAAAAGGCTGAAGCGCGTGTGTTTATGAGTGGCGGCGGCATGCATAACCCTTTGCTGGTGAGCCTCCTTAATGAAAAACTGCCTGCCTGTATTTTTTTAACAACAGCTGATTTAAACATTAACCCCGATGCTAAAGAGGCGGTTTTATTTGCTGTTTTGGCAAATGAAACGCTTTGTGGCGAGCCGATTAATTTTGGCAACAGGCAAGGTGTACCTTCGGTTTGTATGGGTAAAATCAGTTTGCCGCAATAGCAAGATCATTTCAATTTAAGAATTGTAAATGAGTTTGTACCCGTTAAAAATTTGGTTTGTGCGGTATTTTGTTAAATTTGTTTTAACACTAATCTTCAAATATAAAACCAATTTTTATGGAAAAAAGTTACCTAAAATGGTCACCAGGATTTTTCGCAATTTTGTTGATCCCATTTCTGCTGATCTTATCTGCACGAATGGCACAAGCACAAAACAAACGGTATACCATAAGTGGTAAGGTTACCGATGCTTCAAATAAAGAACAGATTCCGGGCGTTGTTGTTAAAATTATCAATACCAATTTAGTAACCAGTACCAATGCTAACGGTGGATATACTTTTTCGGTAGATTTAGCCCCGGGCAAATACCAGGTTCAGTTTTCTTACGTAGGTTATAAAAGCAGAAGTGAGGGGATAGATCTTGGTGCTAATGATCAGGTTCAATTAAGTACAGCGCTAAGTGGTGATGCCGTTGGCCTTGATGAGGTAATTGTTACCGGAACTTCGCAGGGAACGACACGAAAAGAACTGGGAAGTTATGTAAGTACGGTTAAGGGCGATGATTTAAATAAGGCCCCAAGCGGAAACGTACTTTCATCTTTACAGGGAAAAACAGCAGGGGCTCAGATCAGCCAAAACTCAGGTGATCCTGCTGGCGGATTATCTGTACGCTTAAGGGGGATCAGTTCGGTAAATTCATCATCAGAGCCTCTTTATATTATTGACGGGGTAATTGTTAATAATTCTACTACAAGGGTTACCAATACTTCATCTAACTACGATGGGGGTAACTTTGTGGGCAGTATCGGCCAAAACAGAATGGTTGATATTAACCCGGCCGATATTGAGCGGATTGAAGTGTTAAACGGAGCCGCCGCAGCTGCAATTTATGGTTCGAGGGCAAATTCCGGCGTAATCCAGATTTTTACCAAAAAAGGTGTAAGTGGTGCTGCCCAGGTTAATTTTAGCACAAGTTTAACCTTGAGTCACCTCCGTAAGCAGGTTGAGGTAAACGAATCTCCGGTAAGGTTTGGTACACCAACTCTTTTTCCTACGCAAGATGTGATCCAAACGGTTGGCGATCCGGCAGTGTTGGAAAAGAAAACCATTCCTGCTGCACGATATAACTATCAGGATTATATCTTTCAATCGGCAACAGGTACAGATAATACTGTTTCAGTTTCAGGAGGTAATGAAAATACAAAATATTATACCTCTGCGGCTTATTTCAGCAATCAGGGGATTATTAAAAACACTGACTTTACGCGCTATAATTTTAGGGCAAACGTAGATCAAAAAATCACTGAATGGGCAAAATTAAGTGCCGGCTTAAATTATATCCGCAGTTCTGCCAATGAAAAGCCAGATGGAAATTCGTTTTTTTCGCCAATGAACTCGGTTACCATTATTGGTAATATACATGATATTTTTGCCAGAGATGCCAACGGTAATTTAATGGCTGTTGGAGAAAGGGGCAGGGTAAATCCCGTTTCGGTAATCGAAGATATTAAGCAACGCCAGGAAACTAACCGCATCATTGCCAATGCCAATTTAAAATTGTACCCGGTAAAAAATTTAACGTTAGATTTTACTTTGGGGGTTGATAACTCTGGTCAGAGTGGTTCTACCTATATACCGCCCTTTGCATATAATGTAAATCCTGATTTTTATGGTGGAGGTGCATCCTTGGATGGAACCTTAAATGGCTATGCAAGTGCGGCAACAAACAATGCTTTTCAATTTAACAATGAGTTTAATGCCACTTACCAGGCAAAACTTTCTGATTTAATTTCCTCAACCACGCAGGTTGGTTACTCTTTTCAATATGAAAAAACCAGGTACCAGTTGGTAAACGGTAGAGGTTTGGCCCCATTAATCGAAACAGTAAACGCTGCTGCAACGCAACTTCCGAGTGTAGATGGCAGAACGGAATTATCGGTTAGTGGAGGATACATTCAACAAAACTTTAAATATAAAGATCATTTATTTGTTACCGGAGCCCTCAGGGTTGATCAATCTTCAGTATTCGGAGCTGAAAACCGTACACAGGAATACTTAAAAGGAAGCTTAAGTTATGTGCTTTCTTCAGCTGATTACTGGAAAAGTTTTGGTGTTTCTGACTGGTGGGATGCATTTAAAATCAGAGCAGCATACGGGGAGTCGGGAAATTTGACAGGTATTGGTGCATATGATCGGATAAATGCTTATTCTACTCAATCATTTTTAGGAAGGGCTTCATTGTTTTCGAGTGCCACATTAGCGAATGAAAATGTTAAGCCTGAACGCCAGCGCGAACTGGAACTGGGAACAGATTTATCTTTTTTCAAAAACAGGTTGGGCCTACAGTTTAACTGGTACAATAAAAAAGTAAGTGATCTTTTAATTGCCAGCGTGCAGGCACCTTCCAGTGGATTTTCAAGCTTGCTGGATAATATCGGCTCGTTAAGAAACAAAGGGATTGAACTTGTTTTAAACGGAACCCCTGTAGATGGAAAGGGTTTTAAATGGAATACTTCAGTTGTTTTTAACAGAAACAGAAATACCGCACTTGATGTTGGTGGTTTAAGATTGTTTAGTACAAACCCTGGTGCCCCGGTAGCGATTATAAACGGTGAGGCTATTGGTGTGTTTTACGGAACTTTTTTTGCACGGAATCCTGATGGAAGTTTGTTAACCAATGCCGCAGGTATTCCTCAAATAGAAAAGGGAATTCAAACTTCTGCCACAACGTTTACCCCTCAGCGCGATGCGAACGGTTTGCCTACCGGTACAACCTTACGTAAAGTGATTGGTAATCCAAATCCAGATTATAATATGTCTTTTGTGAACGATTTTACCTATAAACGTTTGAATTTACATGTGCAATTTGATGCTGTACAGGGAGGTGATGTATGGAATGCCGACTGGAGAACCCGGCAAGGTGTGGGTAATGGCAAAGTAGCGGAGCAGGAGCAACTTGGACAATTGCCTAGAGGCTATGTAGCCGGCGTTTATGCGATTGAAGAATGGCGTATTGATGATGGATCTTTTGTTAAATTGAGAGAAATATCATTAAGCTATAACGTTGGTAAGCTTAAGTTTTTAAGAGATTTAACAGTAACAGTAAGCGGAAGAAACCTAATTTCGTGGGATAATTACAAAGGTTACGATCCTGAGTTAAACTCTGGTGGCCAATCAACCATCTTAAGAAATATCGATTTTGGTTCGGTGCCCATTCCACGCACTTTTACTTTGGGTTTACAAGTTAAATTATAATTGTTAAAGGAAAATTTATGAAAATTTTAAGAAACAATATTTCGACAAATATAGCCTGTTTAACGCTTTTGTTAACATTGTGCCTCGCCTCTTGTACAAAAGAATATCAGGATCCTTCAAGGGCCAAAACAGATGTGGCTTTGGGCACACAGCAAGGATTAACCGCCGTGGCAATTGGTTTGCAGCGCGTGTACACTTTAACCCGTACGGGTGTAATGTTCAATTCTGTTGCTGCAAATGGTTTTGTAACCAACGAGTTAAGGTTACTTAATTCAGGAAATATTCCTGAATTGCAGTTAAGTACCGGGGGAAGTACTGTAGATGGAACCAATACAATTCTATTTAATCTTTGGACAAGCGCCAACAAAATTATCTACGATGCAGATTTGGTTATTGCCAATGCCAATAACCTGGGTGATAAGGGTTATGCTTCGGGGTTGATTGCTTATTCGAGCATATTTAAGGCTCTGGCCATTGGAAATATGGCGCAATACTGGGAGAAAATTCCTGATGGAACAGGTAAAAATGTAGCTTTTATTACGCGTTCTGCAGGTTTTACAAAAGCAATCGCGGTGCTTGATAATGCTTTAACCGTTATTGCTGCGAATCCAATTTCGACAAGCTTTTTAACCAATGTTCCTGCTGATGTGAATATTATAAATACAATTCACGCTTTGAAAGCAAGGTATGCACTTTTTTCAGGAAATTATGCGCTCGCTTTAACAGAGGCAAACCTGGTAGATTTAACAAAGCCATCTTTTTTTAAGTTTGATGCTACCTCACCAAATATTTTGTTCAGTATTATTTCTTCAAACAATGTTTTTCAGCCGTTAAATGCAAATTTCGGTCTTACCGGAGCAAATATTCCTGATGCGGCAGATAAAAGAATTGCTTTTTATACTGTACTTGCAGGTAGCCCTCAAACATTGCGGATGAACGGTTTTGCTGCGGCAACGGCAACACCGTTTCCTATTTATTTACCAGGAGAAATAACCTTGATTAAAGCGGAGGCACTTGCGCGGCAATCCGATTTACCAAATGCATTAATTGAATTAAATAAAGTAGTAACAAAAACAACCGATCTGTTTGGTGTTGCTGCAGCACTGCCACCCTTGGTAGGGCCTTATACACAGCAACAATTGTTAGATCTTATTTATAAGCACCGTTCGATAGAATTATATGCTTCGGGCTTAAAACTGGAAGATATGAGGAGATTTAATCAGCCTTTGACCGATCGTAAGCGAAATTTCTTTCCATATCCTTTTCAGGAAAGGGATAACAATACCAATACTCCTGCCGATCCAACATTCTAAAAGAAAGGGTCCCGATTTAAAATCGGGACCCTTTTTATAAAATATTCAATTCTTTTTCTTTATAACGGAAAAGCGATTCGTGGGCATTATCCAATTCAGTTATCAAATAACTAATGCTTTCTATCGGGCAAACCCTTAACCTTAAAGCAATATCCAGTTTTTCCGAAATACAGAGTACGGCTGTTCTTTTTGCGCAGGCCAACATGGCCTTTTTAAGTTGATTAATTTCCCAATATGTATCTGTTAAGCCTTCATCAGGGTGGATGGCACTGGTGCCCATCAAGCATAAATCGGCCTTTATTTCTGATAACTGTGTAATTACCTGACCGCCATAAGTAACCTGCGAATTTTTAGAAAATAATCCTCCAATCAAAATTACCTCAATATTATTGTACTTGGCCAATTCTACTGCAACCAGCGGACTAATGGTAAAAAATGTGGCAGATAATCCTTGTGGAAGTAATTTTACCAATTCTAAAATCGTGGTGCCTCCTCCGGTTAAAACTACCATTCCATCTTTTATTAACTGAATGGCTTTTTTGCCAATCGCAATCTTACTTTCTCGGGCATAAACAGTACTGTCATCAAAAGAACTGTGGTAGGATTTAGATAAAGCACCTCCATGTACCTTGTAAAGTAGGTTTTCGTCAACAAGCTCCTGTAAGTCTCTTCTAATGGTATCTTCCGAAACATTTAGCAACTGCACCAGATCGGAGGTTAAAACCCGGTTGTGCAGGTTAATCTGGCGCATGATGAAATCATGTCGTTCTTTTTTCAGCATAAGTAGTGTCTGGTTTTAGAACGAATGTATAAAAGATTTTTAGATTTTTTTAATGTGCGTGTTTTTGCGTGTTATTGCGATAATATTTTTGTTACGCCTTGCTAAATAGTTTGTTAAATAGTTTTTTTATTCTAAAACAATTGTGATATTAGCATAAAATGCGTTATTGTGCGTGTTTTAGTAACTAACTAACAACAACTAAACAATCTTTATCCCTAACTAAACAGGCAGTTTATGAAAAAAAAACTACTACTAATTTTTATTGGTACGTTTTTGTTGCTGGCTCATGCCATAGCGCAACAAATAACCATTACCGGTAAGGTTACATCAACTGATGGGCCTATACCAGGTGTTTCCATCCGAGTAAAAGGAAGCACTACAGTTGCACAAACCAACGCTGAAGGAAACTATGCTATTAAGGCCTTAAAAACAGATGTGCTAACCTTTTCTTACATCGGTTATAGAACGCAGGAAAGAGCAGTTGGTGGTAACACAACTGTCAATATCGTTTTGGCCAGCGATGCGAGTAATTTAGAAGAGGTGGTGGTAACAGGGCAAGGTATTACACGTAATAAAAAAGCATTGGGCTATTCTGCCCAAACGCTCAAAGGTGCTGAAATTGCCGATACACAACGCGATAATTTTTTAAATGCGTTACAGGGAAGGGTTGCCGGCGCAATTATAACGCCTACAACTGGCTTACCAGGCTCTTCATCGCAAATTATTATTAGGGGCGGTGTTTCGCTTGATGGAGATAATCAGCCATTATTTGTGGTAGATGGTTTGCCAATTTCCAACAAAACATTTTCTGATTATAACTTGGTTGGGCAGGGTAGTTTTAACCGCACCAACGATTATGGTAACCGCGTAATGGATATCAACCCTGAGGAGATCGAATCTGTAACCATCTTAAAAGGGCCAGAAGCTGCTGCATTATACGGAACCGAGGGGGCGTCTGGTGCAGTAGTTATTACTACAAAAAAGGCTAAAGCAGGTACGGCCAGAGCCACTTACAGCAACTCATTCCGTGTGGAAAATATTTATCGTTTTCCTGATTATCAAACTGTATATGGTGGTGGAGCAGGTGGTATATTCGACGAAGAAGTTAGAACAAGAACTTATTTTGGTGCTAAATACCCAGAGAGATTACCTGTATATGATAACCTTCAAAATTTTTATCAGACTGGTTTTACTCAAAAACATAATGCATCTGTAGAAGGTGGATCTGAAAAGCTATCGGTAAGAACCAGTTTAGGTTACACGGATCAAAAAGGTTATATTCCTGGTACTGGCTATAACAGTTTAAACTTTAAACTAAGTGGGGTTTCCAAAATCAGCGATAAGTTAAGTCTCAACGCTTCAGTAAATTTCATATCATCTAAAACTGATAAAACATACAGAGGCGTTGGTAGCCCTATGTTAAGTTCTTTATCATGGCCCCGGGTAGATGATATGCGGAATTATATTGATCCGCAGACAGGTGGAAGAAGGATTTTGGGATCAAGTTTGGGAGCTGAGCTCGACAATCCATACTGGGGGGTGAACAAAAATCCAAACTATGATAAGCTAAACCGCATTTTAACTAATGTTGGTTTAGATTATACTCCTGCTAAATGGTTCTCCGTTACCGGTAGGGTAGGTGCCGATATGTTTACGCAAACCGGGTTATCTGCCTATCATCCCCAATCATATGCCTCTAATGTAAGTGGAACAGTATATTCAGGCGGTGCTATAAATACCTATCAGGATGTAAAGCGATTATTCAATGCCTCGCTTGTTGGTACATTTAGAAAAGACTTTGGTAAGTTTAAACCTATTTTAAGAATCGGTGGAGATTTAACTGATGATGATGATGCTACCAACGCACAATTTGGTACCCGTTTTTATGAGCAAGACTACTATAGTATAAACAATACCGACCCAACAACGCAACGGGTTGCTTATTCTGATTTTATTAAACGTAAAGTTGGCGGTTTTGCACAGGCGGAATTAGGTTATGATGAATTTCTTTATCTAACCTTAACTGGCCGCGAAGATATCTCATCAACACTTCCGAGCAAAAACAATAGCTTCTTTTATCCGGCAACATCCTTGAGTTTTGTATTTTCAGAATTGCCAGCTGTTAAGACATTAAATTGGTTGTCATTTGGAAAATTAAGAGCATCATGGGGGCAATCTGGTAAAGATGCGAGAACGGCTTACATCACAAAAACAAAACTTCTTGCACAAACCACAACCGGTGGCGGTTTTGCAACAGATGTAACAGCAGGAAATCCTGATCTGGTAGCTGAGTTTACAACATCAAAAGAGGTGGGTATGGAATTGGGATTTTTTAACAACAGGTTATCTTTTGATTTTTCTCTTTATGAAAACCTTTCAGATAAACAAATCACGGCTCCTCGTTTAAGTTATGCAACTGGTGCAATATTAGGTTATATCAATAGCGGTAAAATTAGAAACAGGGGTTTTGAGCTTCTTATAAAAGGAACACCAATTAAAACGCAAGATTTTTCTTGGGATATTTCCGCAAATATTTCACGCAATCGTGGTTACATCCTGTCACTTCCGGCCGGTCAAGACGTTTTTTATCTGTCTGATACCTGGTTAACGGATGATGTAAGGGCACAATATACCGTTGGCTCATCAATATCAGCCTTTGCAGGGCAAAATTATCTGCGCAATAATGCGGGCCAAATATTAATAAACCCTGTTAATGGCATGCCTATCAGAGATACAAATTTTACTCCTATTGGTGATCGCGCTCCAGATTTTGGTGCTGGTTTAACAAATAGTTTCACCTATAAAAATTTCAACTTATCGTTCCTTTTGGACATAAGAAAAGGGGGTGATATCTACAATGCTACAGAAGAATATCTATACCAAAGGGGGCTATCTAAGCTGAGCCTAGATCGTGAAACTCCTAGAATTATTGAAGGAGTTTTTAGAGATGGTTTGGAAAATAGTGCCAACCCAACAAAAAACAACATTGTAGTTATTCCTTACATCACCACAACTTACTATTCTACTTATTTCAACACTGCCGATTTTCTTCAAAAAGATATCAATTGGATAAGATTGAAAGATATTACTTTAAGTTACAACCTTCCGAAAAGTTTGTTTGCCAAAAGCCGGGTGGTCAAAAATGCCAGCGTTTTCTTTACAGGAACAGATTTGCTTCTGATTACTAACTATAATGGTGTAGATCCTCAGGTAAACGGACTTAATGCATCTTCAGGTGGTTTAGGTGGATCGGGTATTGATTATGGCTCTGCAGGTCAGCCAAGAGGTTATAATTTTGGTCTTAAAGTTGGTTTTTAATTAAAATTGAAATGAAAAAGATATATATATTATGTGTTGCTTTAACAGTCTTGATCGGATCAGGTTGTAAAAAGTATTTGGATATTAATACCGATCCGGCAACACCGCAAGATCCAGAAAGCAGAACCTTAACCCCGCCGCTTTTTGCACAAATGGAGCGTGGGGTGCAATTTGATTCGAGGTATTTAGGAGGCGTTGTACAATACTTTGGAGGGGCTGTAAACGTAGGGGAATCTCATGGATGGATTCCATCAAGTGATTCTGGCGGTGAGATATGGAGAACCAATTATTATGGTTTAGGAGCCAATTTAAACTTGATTATAGATAAATCGACCGCTAAATCAGAGTGGAATTATGTAGGTTTAGCGCAGGCGTTAAAAGCCTGGAGCTGGCAAATTACCACCGATTACCATGGTGAAATTATTCTTAAGCAAGCCTTTGAGCCTAATCGATATGTATTTGATTACGATTCACAGGCAGATGTTTATGCCGAAGTTGTTAGGTTGGCTAATCTTTCAATAGCTAACTTTAGTAGAACCGATGGTACCGGAACAGTTGGTAAATTGGCCCCGGCAGATTTAATATATGCTGGCGATAATGCCAAATGGATTAGGTTCAATTATGGAATACTTGCAAGAAATGCAAATAACCTGATTAATAAAGCGAACTACGATCCGGCAAAGGTTATTGAGTATGTTGATAAATCATTAACTGGCAATGCTGATAACTTTATTGTACCCAATTTAGGTACAACAGCTGCAAATGGTAATTTCTTTGGACCGCTAAGAGCAAACCTGGCATCCTATCGCCAAACAAGAATTATTGTGGGTTTACTTGACGGAACTTATCTTGTGGGAACAAAGAATGCGGTTATCGATCCGCGTAGAAATAACATGATTACCGCCTCTGCTGATGGTGAATTCCGAGGTACTGCTCCAAATACCTCAGATGCAGGAACTGTAGCTGCCAAAAATCAAATTCCAAACCCATGGGGAGTTTTAGCATCTGCTAACCCCGGTGCTACGTTTGGAAAATACCTGTTTAAAGATAACGCTGGTTTTCCAATCATGACCTATGCTGAAATGCAATTTATTAAAGCCGAAGCAGCTTTTAGAAGCGGTAATACCACATTAGCGTTAGATGCATATACAAAAGGAATTTCGGCCAGTATTGATTTTGTTAGTGCTTTAGGTACAGCAATTACCTCTGCTGATAAAACAGCATATTTAACAAGTGCCGCTGTAAAACAAACGCCAGCAACATTAACACTAAAAGATATTATGCTGCAAAAATACCTTGCGCTTTATGCTTATGGATTTGTTGAAACCTGGAGCGATTTGCGTAAATACAATTACTTTGATGGCGATTCTAAAGGTAATAATCCCTACTTAGGCACGTTCTTTTTTCCTGCTTCATTTTATGCAGATAACGGAGGCAAACCGATACAACGCTATCGCCCGCGTTACAATTCAGAGTACATTTGGAATTTAGAAGCATTAAAAAAAATTGGAGGCGATCAGCCTAATTACCATACTTTTAAAATGTGGTTTTCTCAACCGTAACTCACGCTTAAATAAACAAAAATGAAAAAGATATTATATTTAGTTGCGGTGGCTACAGTATTGCTTTCCGCATGTAAAAAACAAGCTCTGGTAGAAAATACCGTATATGAAAAGGTTGCCCCCGGCGATCCTAAGTATGCATATGTAAAAATTCTGAATGTTACACCAAGCAGTCCAACTGTTAATTTTTTTATAGATGGAACCAAGTTCTCCGCCGGGTTGTCATCATTAGGAGTTGAAAATGCTGGGTATAATTACGCTACCGCCACATCATTGTTCCCTGACCTTGGTTATGCTATTACTTCACCAGGATCGCACAAGTTGACCGCAAAAATTATAGCAAGCGCTACTGCTGATGCTGGTTTAGAAGTATTTAATTCGCAGATAACGCCACAGGCAGGAAAATATTATACAATATTTACTACCGGGCAGTACAATACCACAGCAAAGCAAATCCCTTCATCATTAGTGGTAGAGGATATAAAGCCTGCATTAGATACCTCAAAAGTTTTTTTGCGTGTTATTAATGTATATAACGGGGGGCCAAATATCGATTTGATTAAAGGAGATCTTCCTACAGGGCCTAAAATTGTTTCAAACGTAGCTTATGGAACATCTTCTGCCTGGGCGGAGGTGCCAAGTCCGGGGTCAGGGGTAGCGCCAAGTGTTAAGTATCTTTTGTACAACACCACAAGTGGTGGGGCTGTTATTGCGGGTACATTAACACTTTCGTTATCAAAAGGCAGGGCTTATACACTTTATTTGAAAGGCGTTGCAGGCAACTCGGCTTTTCTGCCTACAGTTACCGCTTATACCACTTTTTATTAATTAAAACTGTCTCAATACCAAGAGGCTGTATCATAAAAGTAATTCTTCGTCATGTTGAGCTTGTTGAAACACTATAAAAGATGTTTAACAAGGCCTTCAACAAGTTCAGGATAACAAATCTATAATATGATATAGCCTCTTTTTTGCCCTAATTCCACAATACCAAATTGCGATGGAATTGATGACACTTGGAAAATTACAGGTTCTGATTACTACCTAATGCAGAATATGCCGTATATACCAGGTTAGGATCACGGGTATTTTACTCAAAAGCCTGCACTAAAAAATTTAATGTTAATTATGACGGTCAACCCCTTCCAACGAGCGTTTATTACGATTTATAGATTTAAAAAACGAATGTTGTAAACTAAGTGGAAGTTTAATAATTTTAAAATAATAAAGGCAGTTGAACCGCAACCGCCTTTATTAATATATGTTATTACAAAATCTTAAATCCTAAACTCAGTTGAAATAAATTAGGTTTTTGGCTGTATTTTTCACTTTTACTAATGTTTGATAAGCCCGCCTCGTAGCGTAAATCAACCGAAATATTGCCTACATCTACTCCTGCACCAGCCTGTAAGCCCAAGGCTTGGTTTTTGTAATTGTCGAAATCTGTAGCTTGCTGGTAAGCAGAGCTAAACGATGAGTTTTCATCCAGAATAAATGAAATAACCGGACCGGCCATTAAGCGGAAATTTAGGTTTTTAGCTCCAAACTTTGTTCCAAGTAAAACAGGAACATCCAATGTGGTAAATTTCACTTTTCCTTCAGCCTGAACTTCATTTCCATTATCTTGCTGAATGCTGATAAATTTGTTGCCTTTACTGCCGATATAGGCTTCAGGTTGCACATAAAAACTTGCACCACCAATACGCGCCCATGCACCGATCTGGTAACCCAAACGGTTTTCTTCACTTGCAAAATCTGCATTTAACTTAGCTAAATTTACGCCTGCTTTAACGCCAAGGTTAAAAGTTTGTGCCTTTGATGTTGCCCAACCCAAGGTTAGGAAAACAATAGAGAAGATGATTTTTTTCATGTTGTTTAATTTGCTTTTTTAGGGATTTTTGAGCCATAAATCAGGCATAATACCATATTTAAGTGCTATAATTAACTGTTTTTGGCTCATGTTTAACATTTACACTTATTGTGATTTTACACCTGATTTTGTTCTATAACGCGGTTTTAACACAATTATCGTGCAAAAATAAAGCGCGAATCTCCACTTTTTTTGTCACTTCACATAAAAACGCATCAACCTGAACAAATATTTTTTACTTTTGCATCAAATAAAATATGCCATGGCTAATTTTCAACTCACTTCAGAAACTGCATTTAAAGTAAAAACCAAGTTCTTAAGGAAATACCGCGACCTTGCCAACGAACCCTTGGAATTTACGCCAGGCAAAGAAGATCAACTGGTTGAAGATTTAATGCGTTTGGTTAAGCGCGACCGTACCTATGTCGAATTTACCATTCAAAAGGCCCTGGCAGATACCAAAGGAAACAGATTGTAGTCAACTCAGTACTTTAACCTCCATAATTAGCGTAACGCTTAATTTACGCTTGCCCCAAATAACCTGTTTTTAATATTTGCCGCTTTTTGTACATTTACGTTTGTACATTCAATAAATCATCCTTCAGGCAGACAGGTATTTCATTTTACCTGCCAAAGCGGAATATAAAATACATAAGGAATGAAAAAACTAAAATATGGTCTTTTAGCGGCTGGCTTTGGCCTTGCTGTAGTATCTTTTTCATTCAAAGAAGATTTATTTCTGGTTTCTAAAAACCTCGATATTTTTGCCTCGCTTTATAAAGAGATCAACATCAATTATGTTGATGATACCAATGCCCCGCAATTGATGAAAACTGGTATTGATGCCATGTTGGATAGTCTGGATCCGTATACAGAGTATGTTCCCGAATCGGAAATAGAAGATTATAAACTCAAATATGTAAGTACACAATATGGCGGTATTGGAGCAAGCACTGTTTTTATCGATGGAAAATTGTTCATTAATGATGTGAGTGAAGGTTATCCGGCTAATAAAAGTGAAATTAAAGCCGGCGATCAGATAGTGAGTATAAACGGAATCGCAGTAAAAGGGAAAGACCGTGCAGAAATTAGCCAGCTACTACGCGGACCTAAAGCAACTGCAGTAGATTTGCTGATGATCAGAAATAGCAAGGAAATCACAAAAAAGCTCATTCGCGAAGAGATCAAACAACCCAATGTTTCTTATTCGGGCATGGTTGGCGAGGGTATTGGCTACATTAAACTTGATAAATTTCTCGAAAATTCCGGTCAGGAAGTGAAGGATGCTTTGTTGGCTATTCAAAAAGAAAACCCTAAAGGTGTAGTTCTTGATTTAAGAAATAACGGTGGAGGCATATTGCAGGAAGCTGTTAAAATTGTAAACCTGTTTGTCAATAAAGATCAGCTTGTGGTTACCCAAAAAGGTAAAAATGTGGAGAAAACAATCACCTACAAAACCCTGTCTGCGCCAATAGCGCCTTCGGTTCCGTTGGTGGTTTTGGTAAATGGCAACTCTGCTTCCGCTTCAGAAATTGTGGCTGGGTCGCTACAAGATTTAGATCGGGCCATTGTAATCGGTCAGCGCAGTTATGGTAAAGGCCTAGTACAACAAACTTTTAATTTGCCATACAACAGCCTGGTTAAAGTAACTGTGGCCAAATATTACACCCCATCAGGCCGGTGTATTCAAAAATTGGATTATGCGCATAAAAATGCCGAAGGAGTAGCCGAACGTTTTGCAGATTCTACCATGGTAATGTACCAAACAAAAGCCGGCAGAAATGTTTACAGTGGCAATGGTGTATACCCTGATGTGGTAGTTGATGCAGCTAAATTAAGCCCGATTACCATTTCGATGATTAATAAAAGCCTTTTCTTTAACTACGCAAACCAATATAGAAAAGAAAAACCAGCTTTGGCTTCTGCAAAAACCTTCCAGCTAACCGATGCTGATTATAACACTTTTGCCAGCAGCCTTGCAGATAAAGACCTCGCTTATCAGAGCCGCACCGAAAGATTACTTTCTGACTTGCGTTTAGAGGCTGAAAAAGAAAATAAATCCGCTGAAGTAAAAACCGACCTCGAGAACCTGAAATACAAACTTACATCCTCTAAAAAAACTGACCTGGTAAGCCATAAGGCAGAAATTAAAAGAGTATTGGAAACACAGATTGTGAGCCGTTATTTTTATGAAAAAGGCAGGATAGAGCAAAGTTTTCAGTACGATAAAGAATTGGCTGCGGCAAAAAACCTGTTTACCAACCAAGCACAGATTTTAGCCATTTTAAAAGGAGATGGAAACTATAAAGTAATTGGCAAACCAACCAAAGCTACAGCATCACTAGACTAAAATCTAACCAAAATATAAGCTTCACCACATGAAAAAATTTGTAATAATAGGATTGTTACTATTGCTTGGCATACAGTTGAAAGCACAAAATTACATACCCGCAGCTGCTAATTTGAAACAGCGCGAATGGTTTAGTGATGCCCGTTTCGGCTTGTTTATCCATTGGGGCCCTTTTAGCATTCCGGGTAGTGGCGAATGGGTAATGAATGAGCGGAAACTCACTGTTCATAATTATACAAACCTTAAAGATTTTTTTAATCCAATTGATTTTAATGCCGAAAAATGGGTAACCATGGCAAAAAATGCCGGTATGAAGTACATTACGCTGATTACAAGGCACCATGATGGCTTTAGTATGTGGGATACCAAATATTCTGATTTTAACATCATGAATACACCTTATAAAAAGGATATTGTAAAAATGATGGCCGATGAATGCCATAAACAAGGGGTAAAATTATACCTGTACTATTCATTACTGGATTGGCGCAGGGAAGATTATCCACATGAAACCGGCCGCACGGGGCAGAGTTCGGGTAGAACTGGCAAAGGCGATTACGCAAGTTATTTGCAGTTTATGAAAAATCAGTTAACTGAATTATTAACCAATTACGGCGAAATAGGCGGGATCTGGTTTGATGGGCACTGGGATCAGACTGAACCAGAGGGATCAAAAGACAGAACATCAAGAATTGACTGGAAATACAATGAAATTTACGGTTTGATACACAAACTCCAACCGCAATGTATGATTGGGAATAACCACCACCTTACACCTTTTGCCGGAGAAGATTTTCAGATGTTCGAACGTGACCTTCCCGGTGAGAATAAATCAGGTTTAAGTTTTCAAAAAGCATCAGATCAATTGCCACTCGAAACCTGCGAAACGATATCAAATTCGTGGGGTTATAATTTAAGCGACACCTATTATAAATCCAATAAAGAATTGGTGCACATGTTGGTTAAAGCTGCAAGTTTAGGCTCCAATCTTTTGCTGAACATCGGCCCGATGCCGAGCGGTAAAATTCAGCCTGAGTTTCAAGACCGATTAGCAGGTTTAGGCGATTGGCTTAAAATGTATGGCGAAAGTATTTACGGTACCAAAGCAGGCTTTATAAAGCCACAAGCATGGGGAAGCGTTACGCAAAGCGACAAAAAAATTTATATCCATATAGTAGATGGTAAAACGGCAAAGCTAGATTTGGAAAACTTTCAGGTAAAAAAAATCAAAAAAGCGTATTTGTTAAAGGATAAAACCCCGGTAAACTACACACTTAAACAATCCAAATTAACGATTGCCACAACTTTAAATGCCGATGAACCCGATCAGGTAATTGTTTTAGAGATTGGATAAGAGGTCGTTTACCTGTGTAATCGTCCTTTCGAGCGAAGTGCTCAGATAAGCTAAATCCAATGATGATAAATCTCTCTTTCGATTTAACATCAAGACTGCGTTTCAGTTGAAATGACGGACATTTTATATAATTCTTTCCCTTTTTATGAGAATTAATCATAAAACGTTTTACTTTTAGATTTTTAAATCTATCGTAGGAAATTATAACACACATGCAGTTCAGAAAAATCTCATCTATTCTACTTCTAACCGCCTCTCTATTTACACTTAATGTCACTGCACAGCAGAAAACAAAGCTTACGCAATATGTAGATCCATTAATTGGATCAGCAAAACATGGTCACGTTTTCGTTGGTGCCAATGTTCCGTTCGGGGCTGTTCAGCTTGGGCCGAACAATATTTTTGAAGGTTGGGACTGGTGCAGCGGCTATAATTACATCAGCAATACCATTACCGGATTTGCCCATACCCATTTAAGTGGAACAGGAATTGGCGATTTGGGAGATATTTCGATTATGCCTGCCACTGGTAAAATCATTTTAGAAAAAGGAAAAACAGCCGATGATCAGCAAGGTTATCTTTCTAAATTTTCGCACCAAAATGAAGTAGCTAAAGCTGGTTATTACAGTGTATTACTTGATAGATACCAAATCAAAGCCGAATTAACGGCTACAGAAAGAGTTGGTTTCCACCAATATACCTTTAAAAAAAGCGCTGAAAATCCACATGTTATTATCGATTTAATTGAGGGCATAGGTTGGGATGCCCCGGTATCTGCCTCTTTAAAGCAAATAGATGCCACTACCATTGTTGGGCACAGAAATTCTAAAGGATGGTCTAACGATCAACGTTTGTATTTTGTAATCAAGCTTTCGCAACCAATAAAAAACATTGCGCTATATGATAGTACAGTTGTAAAAAGCGGATCATCACTAACAGGCAAAAAATTAAAGGCAATTGTTACTTTTAACGCCCTTAATGCTGAAAAGTTACAAATTAAAGTTGCCTTGTCGCCAGTTAGTGCAGAAAATGCAATTTTAAATCTAAAAACCGAATTACCAGGCTGGGATTTCGCTTCTACAGTTAAAAATGCCGATGCAAAATGGGAAAAAGAGCTATCTAAAGTTAAAATTGAGGCCTCAACCACTACTAAAAAAGTATTTTACACGGCGTTATACCATACTATGATTGCACCATCATTATTTAATGATGTAAATAAAGATTATTTGGGAACTAATAAAAAAGTTTACAGAAAGGCCAATTTTAATAACCTCACCACCTTTTCATTGTGGGATACTTATCGCGCAGCCAATCCGTTGTTTACCATTTTACACCAGGATAAAGTAAGCGATGTGGTAAATACCATGTTGACCATTTACAAACAACAAGGGAAGTTGCCGGTTTGGCACTTAATGGGCAGCGAAACTAATACCATGGTGGGCTACCACGCTGTGCCGGTTATCGTTGATGCCTATTTAAAAGGGTACCGCGGATTTGATGTTAACCTGGCTTATGAAGCAATTAAACAATCGGCCATGCAAAAAACAGATGGTATTGAATACATTCAGGAGCTAAAACATATTCCGGCTGATAAGGTAAATGAATCAGTTGGTAAGGCTTTGGAGTATGCTATCGATGATTATTGTATAGCGCAAATGGCTAAGGCATTGAATAAAACAGCCGATTACAATTATTTTAGCAAAAGATCAAAATTGTACAGCTTATATTTCGATCCAAGCGTTCAGTTTATGCGTGGCAAACTGGCCAACGGAACCTGGAGAACCCCTTTCGATCCTTTTTCATCAAAACACCGTGAAGATGATTATGTAGAAGGAAATGCCTGGCAATACACCTGGCTGGTACCTCAGGATGTAGAAGGACTGATTAAGCTTTTTGGAGGAGATAAACCTTTTATCAATAAACTGGACTCGCTATTTACCTTACCTTTGGATTTAGGAACCAATGGCTCACCCGATATTAGTGGGTTGATTGGTAATTATGCACAAGGAAATGAACCCAATCACCACATTACCTATTTGTATACATATGCAGGCCAGCCATGGAAAACTGCAGATCTGATCCGTAAAATAGACCATGATTTTTATTCATCAAAACCAGATGGGTTGTGTGGCAATGAAGATGTAGGGCAAATGAGTGCATGGTACATTTTTACTGCAATGGGATTTTATCCTGTTAACCCCGCAAATGGAGCTTACGTTTTTGGAACACCTTTGGTTAACGATGCGGTTATTTCGCTGCCTGGGAATAAGAAATTTAATATAAAGGTTGTAGGTAATAGTGCCGGGAATAAGTATATTCAGAAAATTGTGCTGAATGGAAAACCATATACTAAATCGTATATTTTGCATAAAGCCATAACTGCTGGTGGAAATATGCAAATTTATATGGGCAATAAACCATCTGCAACATGGGGCGTAAAACCAGAAGACAGGCCGATATCCGGAAAATAATTCTAAAGCAAAATACAGAAGTCGGGATAAGTTTAACCGACTTTTGTATTAAAAATTAGCCACAACAATAATTATCAATTATAAGATCTCAAATAAATGAAGAAACTATTTCTACTTCTTTTACTCTGTTCGGCTTTCATTGTAAATGCTCAGCAGCGTTACGAATTAAATTCTGGCTGGGTGTGTACCAATATTAAAGATGCACAATCAAACGGTGCTGAAATTTCTAAATCGGGTTTTTCTCTTAACAATTGGATGCCCGCAACCGTTCCCGGTACAGTATTAACCACTTTACTGAACAACAAAAAAGTACCTGATCCTTTTTATGGGATGAATAATGAGAAAATTCCAGACGTTTATAAAACCGGAAATGATTATTACACCTATTGGTTTGTAAAAGATTTTGAAGAGCGCGCTGTGGGTAACGAACAGGTTTGGCTGCAGTTTAGAGGAATAAATTACAAAGCCGAAATTTATTTAAACGGAAAAAAAGTTAACCCTAAAACCCAGGTAGGTATGCACCTTAGGGCGCAGTACAACATTACCAAACTATTAGCTGCGAATGGAAAAAACAGACTTGCAGTGATTGTTTATCCACCAGATTTTCCGGGAAATCCGAATGGAGGCCAAGGTGGCGACGGTACCATTGCCAAAGGCCTTACTACACAATATACTGCTGGCTGGGATTGGATCCAACCCACCCGAGATCGTAATACGGGCATTTGGGATAAAGTGACCATCGAGAAAACAAAAAATATCAATATCCAAAATCCTCAGGTAATCACTTTGGTTCCGGGCAAGCGTTTACCAGAAGGGAAACAAAACCCTGCAACTGTTAAAGTTTCAATTGAAGTAGAAAACCCAACAAATCAGGCCGTTTCTGGAACTTTACAGTATCAAATTGCCGGAAAGTTGATTAAACAACCTACCACCATCGCAGCGAATAAAACAGCAACAATTAAGCTGCCTGATTTACAGCTCGAAAACCCTAAATTATGGTGGCCAAGCGGATATGGAGCACAAAACCTGTACGATGTAAAAATCGAATTTGTAGCAGCCAATCAGGTATTAGACCAAGAGCAGCTTAAAGTGGGCGTGCGCCAGATTGATAATATCTGGAATGAGCACACCAAAAGCATGGGTGCCTATGTAAACGGACAAAAAATTTTTATTAAAGGTGGCAATTGGATTATTTCTGATGCGATGCTCCGCTTTAGCGACGCCCGTTACGATGCAGAAATACGTTACCATAAGGATATGAACCTCAACCTGATCCGCATTTGGGGAGGAGCAATTTTAGAAAGACCTGAGTTTTATAATGCATGCGATAAATATGGTTTGCTTGTATTTCAGGATTTTTGGTTCAGTGGCGATTGCAATGGCCGCTGGGTAGATCCAATGAAGAAAGAAGACCAATGGACGCGTAGAAATTATCCTGATGACCATAATTTAACCTTAACAGCCATTGAAGATCAGATCAAAATGATCAGAAACCACGCTTCACTTGCATTTTGGTGTGGAGGGAACGAAATTACCCCGCCTGAAGATATTTTGGAGCCTTTAAAAAATGATATTCTGCCCCGATTAGACGGCACAAGAAAACTTTTCGATTTTTCAAACAGTGATGAAATGTCTTTAAATTCTATCGGTGGGAACGGTGATGGTCCGTACGGGATACAGGATACTAAAACTTTTTGGGGCACCAGAACATTTCCTTATAACTCTGAAGTAGGCTCGGTAGGGGTGGGCGATTATGTATCTTTGCTTCGCTTTATCCCTAAAGAAAATCTGGTTGCGCCACAATACAAAGCCAAGCCCGATTCGGTATGGGATTACCATAAATACATCTCTTATGAGCAATACCTTAACCCATATGGTAAGCCAAAAAGTGCTGAAGATTTTGCCATGAAGGCACAATTGGCCAATTACGATCAGTACAGGGCTTTAATGGAAGGTTTCTCGAATAAAATGTGGGATTGGTATACCGGTTCCATCATCTGGAAAACGCAAAACCCGTGGACGGCCATGCGCGGGCAGATGTATGATTATTATCTTGATCCTAACGCCTGTTTATATGGTTTAAGGAAAGGAAGTGAGCCGCTGCATGTAATGATGAATCCTTTGGATAGTATGGTTACCATTGTGAATAATGGTTTTGGTACCAAAAACAACCTGATGGTACAAGCCAAAGCTTACGATATGGATGGCAAAGATTACTTTTATTCACAGGTATTTAATTCAATCGGGCCATCTTCGGTGAGAAGACTTTTTCCTATGAACGAGTTCTTAACCAAGTTGGATAAAAAGGAAGGTGTATTTGTTTCCTTAAGAATTCTAGACCAGAAGCAGAACATTTTAAGCGAAAACATTTACTGGCTCCCAGGAAAAGATGGTGAGTATTCAGGATTAAAAAATATCAAAAAAGCACCGTTAAAGGTGACAGCGACTGATCAGAAAAATGGTCAGGTAGCGGTTACGCTGAACAATGCAAATGGGAATCCTGTGGCGTTTTTTAACCGCGTTGCTTTAATTAACGCCAACACCGGCGAGCGCATATTGCCTGCGTTTTATGATGATAACTACGTGAGTATTTTACCAGGAGAAAGTAAAACCGTAACTGTAGAATATACAGGAAAGCAAAATAATTTGGCGGTAGAAGTATACGGCTGGAATGTAGAAAAGCAGAAAGTAACTATTCAATAAATTGCCATCCAGACCTCGCAGGTTTTTAAAACCTGCGGGGTTTCTGATAAAGATTTTGTTAGTCGGGATTTACTCCTGAAGTGTAAGCTTATTCTCATCGTTTTTGGAAAATGATGGGTTCTGCATCAATCGCACTTGTAGCCCTGCTATCATTTCAAGTCCTCACTCGTTTCTCGCTGTGGGCTTTTCGTTTTATCAGGTTTAATAACAAAGGCCGCTGCTTCAAAACCCGCGAGGTCTTAAATTGCGATGAATTCGCATTAGGGATTGTAAAGGTTCAGTATTGATTTTTCATCGGTACCGGAGTAAAGCTTTGAAAGCCCGACACGCTTTCCTGATTCATCTTATCATGTGGACACACCTTTGATATGGGTTTTTAGAGGTTATGCTATGTTGCTTTAATAATACACAGGTCTTACCGAAGAACGCCCGTCAATCCCAAGTGGCAGGAAATCAAATAAAAGGTGCAGAATTGAACAAATAGCACTACCAAACCTGAAACGCAGTCTTTTAGTGTTCATAAGAGATGAGTCAAAACTTTAACGTGAATTGAACACAAACCCCGAAGGGCTCAATCAGCCCAAAGAAAACACAAACAAAATCTGATTAAACAAAGTGCCACTGTTTTTGGTGAGCTTGGGTGATGAGAAGCCACATTGTCGGATTGACAAAGCGCTTTTGGTACTTTGGCACTACAAAGTACCATGCGCCGGGCAAAGAGCGGAAAAAAAATGATATTGTGTGCCTTCTTAATGAATCAAGGCCAGCTGATAGCAGGAAAGATGCTGAAATAAATCCGATAGCTATCGGATCAGCATGATGATCGCCTTAGGCCAAAGGAACTAAAAACAAATCGAGATTAAACAAGACGTGCCCGCACGATAGGATTCATCAGAATTAGGTAACGCCCAAATCATTGTGTAATTTCTATTAACCATTTACAATTCGCTGGGGTGATATAAAAAAAGAAAGGCGACACTTAGTGGTATCGCCTTTTCTCTTAAATATGTTTTACAACTTAGCTTACGCCGTGTAATTTCACTTTTAATCCGTCCATATTGTTATTTAACTGCAGTTGGCAGGCTAAACGAGAATTTGGCAACAAATCTGGCAAAGTATCTAACATGGCATACTCATCGTCTGTCATTTCGTTAAGTTTCTCTTCACCTTCCAACACATCAACGCAGCAGGTAGCACATAAAGCCATTCCGCCACAGGTAGCCAGAATATCATATTCTGATGCTTTTAAAAACTCCATTAGGCTTAAGCCCATGTCTGTTGGTGCAACGTGTTCAGTAACCGAGCCATCCGGCTCTTGCATGTATATATTAATGTTGTTTTCCATTTTTTAGCTTACTTATATTGATTCACAAATATAGTAGAAAGCTTAAAATTCTGAAACCCCGTTTACGGTTGTATATTTCATGGTATATTTCACGCCTGGGTTCATGTAAGAATAAGCACTATGGCTCATTAATGCCGCCTCGTGGAAACCACAAAGAATCAATTTTAATTTGTTGGTGTAGGTATTGATATCACCAATAGCATAAATACCGGGGATGTTTGTAGAATAATCATCAACATTAACCTCAATTGCACTTTTATTAATGTTAAGGTTCCAATCTTCAATCGGACCTAATTTAGGACTCAAACCGAACAATGGAATTAAATGATCAGCTTCAACAACCGTTTTTTCCATGGTGCGGTTTTGAACAATTTCAACTTGCTCCAACTTATCAGTTCCCTGTACAGCCTGAAGGTTGCTATTTAAAATCAAATTAATTTTTCCACTTTCTGCCAATGCCATAACTTTCGAAACCGAATCCGGGGCACCACGGAAACTTTCGCTTCTGTGCACTAAAGTAAGTTCAGAACAAACTTCTGCCAGGTAAATGGTCCAGTCTAAAGCAGAATCGCCTCCACCTGCAATCACCATTTTCTGATCGCGGTATTTCTCAGGATCAAGGATCATGTAGTTTACACCTTTACCGTTTTCAAATTTCTCTAAATTTTCTACAGCAGGTTTACGCGGCTCAAAGCAACCTAAACCACCGGCAATTACCACAACTTTAGCTTCGATAACGGTACCCATATTTGTTGTTAAAACGAAATCTGCTTCGCCACGCTTCTCTAAACCTTCAATACGCTCGCCCAAAGTAAACGTTGGATGGAAAGGTTTTGCCTGCTCCATTAAGTTATCGATAAGTTCCTGAGCCAACACAGAAGGATAGCCTGGGATATCGTATATCGGTTTTTTAGGATAAATTTCAGACAGCTGACCACCAACCTGAGGCAGGTAATCAATTAAATGGCAACGCATTTTTAATAAACCGGCTTCAAAAATGGCAAATAAACCAACCGGACCAGCGCCTATTACGGCTATATCAGTAGTGATCATTAAAAAAAATTTGACGCAAAGTTACGAAATAAAGTATTATCAATTCTGCTATTTAGAAATATTCTAGATAATTTTGCAATCCGATTATATTCAGTATTTTATATTCTATTATTTAACAAAAAGCAAAAGTTAAGGGTTTTTGATGGTTTAAAGCAAATTATAATTGGTCTATGGATTTAGTGGGATTTGTTTATTTTCGTCATTTAGTCATGCTGGATTTATTTCAGCACCTGTTTAGCCATTCAGACTCTGATCCCCGATGTTTAAATCGGTCCATGGTGACAATGCATAATTTTTACCAACTCATTCCTAAATTCTGAAATACAAAACTCCATATATCAGCTGCTTCTTCAATCATTTTGGTAGTTGGCTTGCCTGCACCGTGGCCTGCTTTGGTTTCAATTCTAATTAAAACGGGATTTTCACCTCGGTATTTCTCCTGTAAGGTTGCGGCAAATTTAAATGAATGTGCAGGTACCACGCGGTCGTCATGATCGGCAGTGGTGATTAAAGTTGCAGGATAATTAACACCGCTTTTTAGGTTATGCAATGGCGAATATTTAATCAGGTAATCGAAATCTTCTTTTTTATCGCTGCTTCCATATTCCACTGCCCAGCCCCAGCCAACGGTAAATTTGTGGTAACGGAGCATGTCTAAAACGCCAACGGCAGGTAAGGCTACTTTAAACAGATCGGGTCTTTGCGTCATACAGGCACCAACCAATAACCCACCATTTGAACCACCAGAAATGGCAATTTTCGATGGATTGGTGTATTTTTCTTTTACCAGGTATTCTGCTGCGGCAATAAAATCGTCGAAAACGTTCTGTTTTTTTGATAACATCCCCCCTTTGTGCCAGGCTTCGCCATATTCGCTTCCGCCACGTAAGCTTGGTTGAACGTAAATGCCACCACGCTCTAAAAACAACATTCGGGATAAACTGAAGCCAGGCGTTAAACTAACCTGGAAGCCACCATAAGCATAAAGATAAACCGGGTTGTTGCCATCAAGCTCAATCCCTTTTTTATGTACAATAAACATGGGTACTTTTGTACCATCTTTCGATGGATAAAATACCTGTTTGGTTTCATAATTGTCGGTATTAAACTGTAGTCCCGATTTTTTATAAAGAGTTGATTCTGATTTGTTTAGGTCATAGCGATAAATTGCACCGGGAGTAGTAAAATTAGTAAAAGTGTAAAAAAATTCTTTATCTTCTTTATACCCACCAAAACCATCAACAGTTCCAATTGCTGGTAATTTTACATCTCCAACTTTTTTGCCTGTTAAATCAAACTGAACAATGTTGGTACTGGCATCTTTTAAATAGGATGCCCAAAGAAAACCTCCACCTGTACTGATGCCTTCAAGAGGCAGTTTAGCTTCAGGAATAATTTTCTGCCAGTTTTTAGGATCTGCATTTTTAGGATCTACCAAAACCACCTGCTTATTTTCTGCGCCTAAGTCGGTATTTAGCAATAGTTTATCACCTGTATTATCCACAACATTATGGTTGTTTTCATATCCTTTAATCAGCGGTTCAATTTTGCTTCCCTGTAATTTTAAATCCTGATAAAATAATGCATTGCCCGAAGTACCTGCGCTGGCATATATCACCAAAAAGCGTTCATCTTCAGTTACATTGGCCCCTAAATATAAATTTGGATTGGTTTTATCTTCAAAAATCAGTTGGTCGTTTTGTTGCTGATCCCCTAATTTGTGGAAATATACTTTTTGGTATTTGTTGGCCGCAGAAAGGTCGGTTCCTTGAGCCGGTTCGTCGAATTTGCTGTAGTAAAAACCATCTCCTTTCCATGCTGCTCCAGAAAATTTAGTCCATTTTAACTCATCCGTTAATTTGGTTTTGCTGGCAATTTCCATCACATAAATATTGCTCCAGTCTGATCCCGCTTGTGCAACCGAATAGGCCAGGTATTTTTTATCGTGCGAAAAACCCAGCAGCGAAACCGCTGCAGTTCCATCTTTTGTAAGTTTATTCGGATCGAGAAAAACTTCTTCTTCGCCATCTAACCCCTTTTTTATAAACCAGATACTTTGGTTTTGGAGTCCGTCATTTTTTGTGAAGAAATAATATTCGCCAACTTTAAATGGTGCGCCTTCTTTGGGGTAGTTCCATAATGCTGTTAAGCGTTTTTTGATGTCGGCACGGAATGGAATTTGTTCAAGATAATTTTGGGTAACCTTATTTTCGGCTACAACCCAGGCTTTAGTTTCTGCTGAGGTATCGTTTTCCAGCCACCTGTAAGGATCGGCTATTGTAGTTCCGAAGTAATTATCTTTTGTGCTGTCTTTTTTTGTTTCAGGGTATTTCATCAATGTTATTTTTTCTGCAGGTTTTTTGCCTTGGTTACAGGCAAACAGACTTAATGCAAATAAGCCTAATAGAATTTGTTTTTTCATCTTAAGATAGATTTATTTACTAATATATGTTTTTACCTTCGGGTTGATTACACTGATTAAGGTATTTTGAGCTTTAGTCTTTCTTCTTTAGTCTTTGGTCTTTCAGCTTTCTGCTTTGGTCTATCTTCTTTAGTCTTTCTGTCTTTCAGCTTCATCTCTAGTCTTTCAGCTTTTTTTCCTTTACCTTTGAAAATCCATGGCAAAAAATATTTATTTCGCTTCCGATTTTCACTTAGGCACACCAAATAATGCTGAAAGCCGTGCACGTGAGGAGCGGATTGTAAGCTGGTTAAATTTTATTGAACCCAATTGCAGCGAGCTGTTCTTAATGGGTGATATTTTCGATTTCTGGTTTGAGTATTCTAAGGTAATTCCTAAAGGTTTTATTCGTTTGCAGGGTAAGTTGGCTGCCATGGCCGATGCCGGAATAAAAATCTACTTTTTTAAAGGAAATCACGACATGTGGGTGCGCAGTTATTTTACGCATGAAATTGGGATGGAAATAATAAGTGATGAGCTGATTATAGAAAGGGGTGGAAAGAAGTTCTATCTACATCATGGCGATGGTTTAGGCCCCGGAGATAATAAGTACAAATTTTTAAGGAAAATTTTCAGGAGCAAACTTTGTCAGTGGTTGTTTGCCCGTTTGCACCCAAATTTAGGTATTGGTATTGCTAACGGATGGAGCCAGGGAAGTAGGGCTGCACAAACCGAAGAAGAAGTTTTTTTAGGTGAAGATAAAGAATGGCTGGCCATTTATGCCAAAGAGCAATTACAAAAAGCACATTTCGATTATTTTATTTTCGGGCACAGGCACCTGCCTCTAGATATTGATTTGGGCAAGGGAAGTCGCTATGTGAACATAGGGGAGTGGCTTAGCTACAAATCTTATGCGGTATTTGATGGCGTAAATTTGAAACTGGAATATTATAATCCAAAGGTCTAATTGTTAAGCTCTTTTTTTGGAAGGTAAACCTGTAGCTTTTTTAAATTTTCGTCGGGCTTTTTATTATAGTGTCGATGCTAATTTAGTGCCGATTTATCGGTAAAGAACCGGGAGCTGTCATTCCATCCGATAGCTATCGGATCCCGTTTATTTACGCGGTTGGGTGTTGGTATTTGGGGTTGTATAATGCTAACTGTCGTTTGTTTCTAAACCCGATAGAAACGGAAAGCCCGGAGCGAAGCATGAGTGAGGACTTGAAGTGATAGCGGGACTATCGGCTGCCATGTTTACAGAACTGTTCATTTCCAAAACTTTTACATCTAATTTTTGCATTTCCGGCTAATAGTTAACTTCTCGGATTTACTTGCCGTAGATTAACGATAAAGCACTTCAAACAATTAACCCTTTCATCCAAACAAACTAATTCAGCTTTTTTCCTTATTTTTGCATTTCCTAATTTTTAGCCTTCTGCTGCTAATCAGGAAATTTCAACAAGAATAAATATGTTAGATAAATTAGAAGCTATAAAGCTGCGTTGGGAAGATGTGGAAGAATCGTTGAGTAACCCGGATGTAATTCAGGATATGAAACGTTTTGCGGCTTTAAATAAAGAATATAAAGACTTAGGCAAAATTGTAGATGAATATAAAATCTACAAAAATGTAATGAGTAATATCGATGCCAATAAAGAAATTTTAGCTACTGAGAAAGATGCCGAAATGCGTGAAATGGCAAAAGAGGAGCTCGATCTTTTGTTAAAGCAACAGGAAGAGATGGAAAGCAATATCCGTTTGATGTTGATTCCTAAAGATCCGGAAGACGCTAAAAATGCTGTATTTGAGATTCGTGGCGGTACCGGTGGCGATGAAGCCGCTTTATTTGCAGGAGATTTATACCGTATGTATACCCGCTATTTCGAAACCAAAGGCTGGAAAGTTGAAACTGTTGATGTAACGGAAGGAACAGCCGGGGGTTACAAAGAGGTGATTCTGAAAGTAAATGGAGATGATGTTTATGGTCAGTTAAAGTACGAAAGTGGTGTACACCGTGTACAGCGTGTGCCAGATACAGAAACTCAGGGGCGTGTGCATACCTCAGCGGCATCGGTAGCGGTTTTGCCAGAAGCAGAAGAAATCGATTTATACATTAATCCTGCGGATATTGAGTTGCAAACTTCACGCTCAGGTGGTGCCGGTGGTCAGAACGTAAACAAGGTAGAAACAAAAGTGCAGTTAACACACAAACCATCGGGTATTGTTGTGGTTTGCCAGCAGGAACGTTCTCAATTGGGTAACCGTGTAATTGCGATGGAGATGTTGCGTAGCAAGCTCTACGATATCGAATTGCAGAAAAAGAATGGAGATATTGCTGCCAAGCGTAAAACAATGGTGTCAACAGGAGATCGTTCGGCTAAAATCAGAACATACAATTATCCTCAGGGCCGTGTAACCGAACACCGCATCGGATTAACGATGTATAACCTGCCAAGCATAATGGATGGTGACATTCAGGAGATTATTGATGCGCTTCAGTTTGCTGAGAATGCAGAAAAGATGCAGGAAGGCGCTGTAGGATAAGGAGTTAAATATTTTTGAAAAAAAAGTTTGCGAATTAAGATATAGTCTCTATATTTGCAACCTCGAAAGAGACAAGAGGTTCTAACTTTAAAGAGGAACAAAAGGAGTGGTAGTTCAGCTGGTTAGAATGCCTGCCTGTCACGCAGGAGGTCGCGGGTTCGAGTCCCGTCCATTCCGCAACAAAAGCCTTAACTTGAAAAAGTTGAGGCTTTTTTGTTTAAAAATCATTTTGATTAAAATATTTAGAATGAGGTTCAGTGTGTTACGTAATAATTGATTAAAAAGACGGTTATTATAGTGATAAACTCAATATTGTATCTATATTTGCAATCCCGAAAGGGGAAGAGGTTCTAGCTTTAAAGAAGAACAAAAGGAGTGGTAGTTCAGCTGGTTAGAATGCCTGCCTGTCACGCAGGAGGTCGCGGGTTCGAGTCCCGTCCATTCCGCAATAAAAGCCTTAACTTGAAAAAGTTAAGGCTTTTGTTTAATCAGTTTCAATACAACTACTTCAGTATTCAACTATTTAGTCAATTGTGTTTGTAATACAGCAAATTGATCGAAGGTTAGTTTTGGGTGCTTATCCATCAAAAGAAAATGTGTATCTGTGTTTCCCTTTAAATAAAGTGTTGATTGATCATAAATTGCGGTATAAAGTCCTTGGCTTGTGGTATAAATGTTAGCGTTTGCATTTCCCTTTAAAATAATCTGGAGAAATTTCGTCGCCAATATTCCATCAGTGCTTACTGTAGCATTATCTTCAGCTTCAATTCTATAAATTTCAGCTACATAAACAATCAACTTGCCTGTTGTTGGCCCGGTTCCAGTGATGTTAAGTACATCACCCTGTTGTGTTATTCTTGCTTTTCCTTCATTGTCATTAGCATAAGAAATACCAATCTCCGACCGCTGGATCAGAACTACATCAACATTTCCTTTGATTATGATTTTTCTGAAGGGAGAAACCCTGTCAGTTTTAATGGGTTTGTTTTCTGCGGCTTGGGTAGCGATCGGAAAAATATAAGTTAATAATAAAATAATGACTGTTGTCATTGCAATTTGGTTTTTGATGAGTTTCATGATATATTTCTGTTTAAATAATTTGTTTACGATACGGGCTGCTATTCTTAGGATAGGTCATGTCGTTTAGATCCATGTTAACTAAGGAAATGCCAAAAGAAATAATACGAATTAAAATGTTGATATACAGATAATTAAACTATTTTTTCAAAAATCGAAGTGTTCATTATCGGACATTCTGTAAATGGAAATGAACGGTATTATTTAGGAATAAATTTCAAATCAGCTGCTCGCAATGAAATTGTATCGTATTTTTTATAAATTGACGTACTAATTCACTATTACTTGATCATCATCTAAGAAACATCTATAATGCATACCATTTTACCTTTTCTGCTTGCCATCATCGCAATAATTGTATTATTGAACATGTGGGCCACCAAGCTTAAAATTGCTTACCCGATTTTATTGGTAATTGGAGGATTGGTAATTAGTTTTATACCCGGACTACCAAAAGTGAAAATTGATCCAAACCTGATCTTTTTTATTTTTCGTGCGCCGGGCATGGCAATCGACTATAGGGTTCAAGTCCCGAACACGCTTAGCAGTAGGAAGTGTTAGCTCGAGACAAGGGTGTCGTGG
>NZ_LMKM01000005.1 GCF_001421515.1 Pedobacter sp. Leaf216
ATAAGGGTTTGTTCGGCTGGATTCAAGGGAATTTGTAATTACTATTAACTACAAAAGAAACAAATTATTCGATTACCCCCAACTTTTCCGCTTGATCCCACATTTTTCACCGAAAAAAGGGCTATGGTTCGAATTACTCACCGTTAATGACCCCATAAGTTTTAAAGCAGTCCTTAAAAGCTTTTTTTAAGGTAGAAATAAAACTTGCTTAAATCGTCGGATAATTTAACCCTTCCTTTGCTTTTACCATTTGATAAAATGGTTCAGTTATACTTTAGCTAACTTTGTGGATGGATAAGTTGATCGAATATATTTTACAGTTCGGAAATTTAAATTCTCAGCAAATTATGTTGGTTACCAACAAAGAAGTAATGTTGGATAGAAATAGTTACTTTTCAGAAGCAGGAAAAATTCCTATGCAAGATTGATTTGTATTAGAAGGTGTGGTTAGGGGCTGCTATTATAGTAACATAGGTGAGGAAATAACCCGATGTTTCATTAGCGAAAATAACCTTGTGGTTGATTAAGTCGGATAAGAAAGAACATACGCTAACGCTTTTTACCATTTGGTAAAGGTAATCATGTAAATACAGTGCAATTTTGTGTTTATAAATTAAAAAACAATCATTAAGACAGCATTAATTAGCGGTGCCAATAAAGGCATAGGATATAGTCTTTTCGTAAACGCTGGATTTAGTGCTCGATTTTTTAAATAGAACTAATTACGCTATATACTATCTTTACATCATGGAAGCGATGATAAATCTTATCCTGCAATTTGGCGACCTGAACAAACAGCAGATCGAATTCTTACTAAGCAAGGCAGAAATGCTCGAATTAAAAAAGCACGAATACCTGTCGGAAGCCGGAAAGATTCCCCGTTATGTGGCGTTCGTGGTTGAAGGTGTGTTCCGCTTTTGTTATTATAACAACAAGAGTGAAGAGATCACCAATTATTTTGTAGACGAATGCAATTTTGTAGTTGATAACGAAAAGTTCGAATCGCAAATCGCAGCTTCTGAATATGTGCAGGCCGTTACCGACTGCAAAGTTCTTGTTTTTAATAAAAAGAATTGGGACGAGATATCCAACACCATTGTGGGATGGGAAATGATGAAGGCAAAGATGGTCAAAAAATGCCTTACCCTGGCCATGGAGCGGCGCAGTCCACTCATATCAGAAGATGCCACTACCCGTTACCTAACTTTTATTAAAGCTTTTCCCAACATCATTAACCGCATCCCGCTTTCCTACGTGGCCTCCTACCTTGGCGTCACCCAGCAATCATTAAGCAGAATACGCCGTAGTATTCATTAACTGCTTTTTTTACCATTTGGTAAATGTTCTTGTAGTGCTATTTTCAATATTTGCATAGTCATTAAATAATATAAAGATGAGCAAAAAAATTGTACTGATAACAGGAACAAATAGTGGTTTTGGCTGGCTTACCGCACACAGCGTAGCTGCCTTAGGACATCAAGTGTACGCTACGATGCGCGACACAAAAGGCCGTAATGCCGATAAAGCGGCTGCCCTTGCGGCCTTAGAGAACGTAACGGTTTTGGATGTTACCCTGACTGATGATGAAAGCGTGAAGCATGCCGTTGACCTTATTCTGGAGAAAGAAGGAACCATTGATGTGCTGGTAAACAATGCCGGATACAGCATGAGTGGTGTAGCAGAGAGCTTTACCACGGCCGATGTGCATACTACATTTGATATTAACGTTTATGCCCCGTGGCGATTGATGAAACAGGTGCTGCCCGCCATGCGTAAGCAGGCTGATGGACTGATTATTAACGTAACCAGCGGCTTTGGAAGGGTATCGTTTCCATTCGCCACTATATATGCAGCCTCTAAATTTGCGCTGGAGGGAATAAGCGAAGGCCTGCATTACGAGGTAAAGCGTTTAGGTATTGATGTGGTTGTTGTAGAGCCGGGTGCTTTCCCTACCGAAATGCAGCAAAAAAACAACCCTGCATCCGATCAGGGTGTATTTGAGGGATATGGAGCTATTGCTGATATTCCCAACAAAATGTTTGCTGCATTAGGTGGAGAAATGCACGCTAAGAATCCTAACCCGCAGGATGTTGCTGATGCCATTGTAAAACTTATTGCCACTTCAAAAGGTTCCAGGCCGTTACGCACAGTGGTTGATCCCATAACCGGTCAATACATTGAAGCTGCCAACCAAAGCATAGCCGAACAGTTTGCCAAAGGGCTAACAGTATTCGGAATGGGCGAACTATTGTAGTTTTAACAGCAGTAACCGGAACGGCAGTGGCATAAAGCTACTGCCGTTTTTGTTTGTAGCTATTTCAGCATTGTAGGCAATACTTATAAAAAGCCTTCACCAAAGCACCTTTCCAAAGCACAGCGCGGCATACGGGTAAAACCCTTTTGCTGATAAAATCCCACCTTCGCAGTATAGTCAGCACAGTACCCCCTTCCGCAATGCTTGTTAACAATAATTTGATAACAAAATGGAAATTTCTTTCAAATTGAAAACTTAAGGCAGATTTTCACAGTTGTTATATAAACAATATTTATGAACATTGGAATAATTGCGCATCTTAAACATCCGATAAAAAAGCCCTTTATGGGAGGTCTGGAGGCTTTTACCTATGATATTACCCAACGATTGATTGCCAAAGGACATACCGTCACTTTATATGCCAGTGAGTTGTCAGACCCAGAATTGAACATTCATGTTATTTTTAGCGATATGGATTACGATCGCGAAACGTTCAGCAGATTTCGTTCGCACGAGTTAAGCGAAGATTTCATATCTACCCACCATGCCTATCTGGAGCTGATGCAGGATATCGATAGTAAAGATCATGACATTATATTCAATAATAGTTTAAACTACGTTCCCATAACCATGAGCACTATTATTAATACGCCCATGGTTACCGTTCTGCACACTCCGCCTATCTTCGAATTGAAAAGGGCAATGTCGCATGAGCGGAAGAGTGGCAAAATGCGCTACGTAAGTGTGTCATATTCAAATGAAATAGCCTGGCGTCCATACTTAAATTATTGTGATGTAATTACTAATGGGGTTGATTTGCAGTCTTGGAAATATGTTGAGCAGCCTTTAGGTAAATATGTAATTTGGTTTGGACGGATCCATCCTGATAAGGGTACGCATATTGCTATTCAGGCGGCCAAATTAGCCGGTTACAAAATCAAAATAGCAGGAAGTATAGCAGATCACCACTATTATAATACTTACGTATTGCCCTTACTGGATGAGGGGGTAGAACTTTTAAAAAACCGTTCTCATAAGGAGTTAAGTGATTTGGTTGGAAATGCGCTATGCGCGGTTATCACACCTTGTTGGGAAGAGCCTTTTGGTTTAGTAGTTGCTGAAAGCCTTGCCTGTGGAACGCCCATTGCAGGAATATCGAAAGGTGCATTGCCATTTTTAGTCAATAACGAAACTGGAAGCCTAACCAGCAGTGCCGACCCTATTGAATTGGCTAAATGCATTGAAAACGCCGTAGGCTTAAATAGAAGGAAATGCAGGGAACATGCAGAAAAATCTCTTAACATCGATCATATGGTAAATGCATATGAGCGTATTTTGATGGATACAATTGATCAGAAAAAGAATGTCCCAGCCATGTAATATTGCTTTTTATGTCCATCATCATGGTTCAGGTCACATCATGCGGACATTAGCCATAGCAAAGGCATTATCCAACTGCATGGTAACTTTGTTAGGAAGCGACCTGGAAAATTATATGCACATAATTCCATCACATTATAAAGTGATACACTTACCTATGGATACCCCAAGTAGCAATGATTTATATGTGGGTAACAATCTTCCTGCAGGGTTGCATTATGCTCCATTGAATATTGAGGGGCAGCGAAAGAGGGTAAATATCTTGACACATCTTTTTTCTACGGTTTTTCCGCTGCTTCTGGTAGTGGATGTTTCAGTGGAAATTGCTATGCTAGCCACGCTCTCAGGAGTTCCGTTCATTGTTGTAAAACAACATGGAGACCGGATAGATTTGCCTCATATCCATGCCTATAGCAATGCTGTAGGTGTACTTGCACCATATCCCAAAACGATGAGTGGGAACGACATTAAATGGATTATAGAGAAGACTTTTTTTGCCGGCGGCATATCGCGCTTTGAAGTACGGGAAGATGCCGCTGAACCAAGGGAAAAGCAAGTAGCAATAGTTGTGGGCCAGGGTGGTACGAGCATTAACATTCCGTTAATTGAGCATATCGCAAATTGCTGCCCAGATTGGTGCTTACAAGTACTCGGTGAGGTAAAAAACCCAAATAACACATATGAAAATATTTGTTACCATGGTAAAGTATCGCATCCCGACGGTATTATGGAAAAGTGCTGTATCGTTATTGGCAATGCCGGACATAACACGGTTATGGAGGTAGCTGCTTTAGGAAAAAGGTTTATCACTATTCCTGAGGATCGTCCATTTAATGAGCAAGTGGTAAAAGCCCGTGTACTGCATGAGCTTGGATTAGCCAGAATAATATCCCCCCAGGATTTATACATTACGAGCTGGCGGGGAATCTTTGAAAATATGGTTACGGTAAAACCGGTTTGGAAAGGAATAATCTCAAATAAAGCCACCACGCTTGCCGCTGAATACTTAAAAAGTATCTACAACACTGTTTTTAAAACATCAAGTGTGCTTTAGCGCATCCTCTATCTGCTTGCCTGTGGGATATTTTAAAATTTGCAATTTTCCATTTTCAAATTCAGTAAAGCCCATGGCACAAAATTTATCAAGCCAACCCTGCATTGGCCACATCCCCCATTTAACGTTAAAAAGACTGGCGTTTTTTACTACATCATTTAAATGATTCAATGGTGGATCGTAACTGGGATGATATTGATGATAAGCTGTTGCATCGATAGTATGGTGGTTAATTCCCTGTGCTTTTGCAGAAAATGCAAAGTCAGTGTCTTCGGCACCATAACCAACGAAATTTTCATCGAAACCACCAATTTTGGAGTAAACATTTTTTGAACAACCAAAATTTATAGACCAGAATAAATGGTACGGGTATTGGTCAAGATTACCACGAATAGGATCAATGGTAGATACCTCATGCATTCGATCTAATAAATCAGGCCTGTCCATAGCAGACCTTGAAAGATATTCTATCCTTCCCGATAGTAGCGAATCTTGCTCGGAAAATGAATTTTCATATACCTGAACAAAATTAGTGGAAGGGATACAGTCTGCATCCAAAAATATCATTTGATCATATACTGCTTTTGACGCAGCAAAGTTTCTTGCAGAAGCTAAAGGTATTGGTTCTTCAGAAGAAAATTTATATTCTTTAATGGGGAAAAGGGAATCCGCTAAACCATAAATTTCTTCATTCATATGAACAATTATAAGCTCACCAGGGAGTTTGATTCCATTACACAACCCAGCAATCAGATTCAATATAGCAGTTTTGCGATTGCGCACAATGGTAAGGATGGAAATGTTCATAGTTTGCTAACCTTTTTTATTGCAAATAGTTTTATAGCCAAAACAGAAACAGAATTTGTACGCTATTAAGGCAGGGTCGTTATCATGTATGATTCCACAACCTGGATAGTTAATGAGAATCGAAAAATGCTTGATTATTAAATCCCTTCAATCTTCTTGCCCACATCTTTTCTGAAAGATTTTGCATAATAAATTATTCGTCCATCAAAAAGGCTTTGTAATTCAGGTGTTGTTCCGAATCAATTCTTAATTAAAATTATTTAAGTTTCACACTTGCACCAAGTAACGTTAATTTGATAGCATGTTTTTTCAGCTTTTTTATTGTTTTTCGCTGTGCATTTAACACATAAATCGATTTATGTTTATTGAAAATTACTACATTAGTATTCAATAATTTAAAATACTAACCAGATAGAGGAGATGAAAAATACCGGTTTACCTTTTATGTGCCTAATAATCCTGTTTCAGTTGATTTGTTGTAAACCTGTGTTTTCCCAAACAGGGAAGCTGCCCACTAAATGGACAGGGGAAGCAATGAAGGCATCAAATCCATTTCATGATTATCCACGTCCACAGTTGGTACGCACAGAATGGAAATCTTTGAACGGCAAATGGGATTATATTGGTGGAAAGGATAAACCGCGGGCTTTAAATCCGCAAATGCCAGCGTCATTTGCCTCAAAACACGAACAGATTCTTGTTCCTTATTCCCCAGAATCAGTTATTTCCGGTATTGAACGGAATCAGGAGATCAATATGTGGTACCGGAAGCATTTTGACATCCCGCAGAGTTGGAAGGGGAAAAATGTTCGGATCAATTTCGAGGCGGTCGATCATGACGCGACTGTTTTTGTAAACGGAAAAAAGGCTGGTTCACATTCGGGTGGTTACGATTCCTTTTCATTTGATGTTACTTCATTTTTGAAAGCAGGAACAAATGAGGTGATTGTTGCGGCCCACGATTTAAATGACGGCAGAATGCCTTCAGGAAAAAACGGGCCAAGAGGTGATTATACCTTCAGCTCGGGGATTTGGCAGAGTGTTTGGCTCGAGCCGGTTGGTGCAAATTTTATTAAAAACATCAGGTTATTGCCAGATCTGGAAAATAGCAGGTTAAAAATAACAGTAGATGGAGGTTCCTCTCTCATCTCCGCAGTAGCACTTGATGGCAATAAGGTCGTATCAAAAGTAGAGGCAAGCGCTGCAAAGGAATTTTATCTTCCCATAACTTCTCCCAAACTTTGGAGCCCGGATGATCCTTTTTTATACGATCTGAAAATTACGCTTAAGGATTCCAAAGGAAAAATTGTTGATGAAATTAGCAGTTACTTCGGAATGCGTGAAATCAGTTTGGGCAAGGTAGAAGGAGTGGTAAGGCCGTTGCTGAACGGAAAATTTATTATGCAGGTTGGTCTTCTGGATCAGGGGTATTGGCCTGACGGGATTCTGACGGCACCTGGCGAGGATGCGCTGAAATCTGATATCGAATTTACAAAGAAAGCTGGCTTCAATCTCATCCGCAAGCACATGAAAACGGAACCCAAGCGCTTTTATTATTGGGCGGATAAGCTGGGGATGCTATTGTGGCAGGATATGCCGGCAATCTGGTACCAGAACGAGGACACGGCAAGGGTACGGCCGGCTTTCAGGCGTGAGCTAAAGGCCATCATGGATGATCATTATAATGCTCCTTCAGTGATTACCTGGGTTCCATTTAATGAAAACTGGGGTGCTTTTGATGTACGGGAAATTACAGATTGGGTAAAAAAATATGATCCTTCAAGATTGGTGAATGGAAATTCGGGCTTTAACAACAATCCCGGTTATCAAAAGGCGGCCGGTGATCCGGGTAACGGAGATTTTGTAGACAAACATATCTATGTAGGTCCTTACGAGGCTTCAATGCCTGATGGCAAAAGAGCGGCTTCTCTTGGCGAGTTTGGGGGAGTGGGCCTTTTTGTGAGGGATCATATGTGGCCTGTAGAAAATAATGCTTACGCTTATGAACCGACTGTTTCTGCGCTGACTGACAGGTATCTACTTTTAATGAGTCAGGTAGAGCAGCTAATGAAGTACAAAGGACTAAGTGTTGCAGTTTATACCCAAACCACTGATGTGGAGCATGAAGTGAACGGGTTGTTGACCTATGACCGGGCAGTTGAAAAAATGGATGTTAAAAAGATAAGTGAAATCAATAAGGCGTTAATTGCTGAAGGGCTAAAAATAGGTAATCCACTAAAGAAAAAATAACATTTGTAACGTTGGTTTGATTATTTGTATTTGAAGATAATATGAAAACTCAAACCAGTAAAACAACCGAAGGCGCAAATTAAGTTTTTAGCCTTATTTGCGCCAACAGTTGATAGATTGATTATGGCAGTAGGGTATCTTTTATGTTCTCAATCAATCCTTTATCAGCACCAGTCATTTGCTGCTGCTGTGCATAACCTTTCACATCCGGAATACCCAAATCCGGAATGGGGGCACCAGGCTGTGCCGTAATTACATGAAACTCACCTTTTCCATCAATTGATGGCCCGCTTGCCCATCGGCCTTGTGATGCTCCCGGATTTTCAATATTTGTTGATACAAAAGCATAGTCAAATCCAGGAACATGGTTTTCTCTTGGGAAAGTATTCGGAATAGGCAAATTTTCACTTACACCACCTAAATCTTCCAGTACAGCAAGCCATTGATTTTGGTGCATAGCATCTCTGGTAATCAGAAAAGACAGCATATCTTTCATTCCTGAATCATCGGTCAGTTCATAGAGTCTGGTTGCTAAAACTCTTCCTGTTGATTCGGCCATCACGTTAGCATACATATCTGCTGCAATATTTCCGCTTCCTACCACCCATGATCCGTTGAAAGGTACACCGTTGCTATCTACAGCCATTGCGGCTAAGCCTGAAGATAATACCTGCCTTGGATCCATACCGCCCAGGATGTTGCTAACAAGAGGATTTTCTCAGGCAATTTTATCTTTCAGCTCATTGGTAGCACCATCCAGATTCAATGCTACAGCGGTGCAGAGCATTTCGATGTGAGAGATTTCCTCTGTACCGGTATCTAAAAGCATGTCCCTGTATTTATTTGGACCGCGGTTTCCCCATGCCTGAAACAGGTATTGCAGGCAAACCCTGATTTCTCCCTCAATGCCGCCGATAGCTTGCTGTAGTAATTTCGCAAATGCAGGATTGGGTTTATCTACCCTAACTTTGTACTACAGGTTGTTGTCGTGATAAAACATAGATTTTAAAATTTAGTTATAATTATTTAGTGATTTTAACTTGTTTTACTGCTGCATTACATCATTTAACCTTTAACAAGCATGCATTTTGGGGCATGGTACAATAAAATTATCCGCTTGCTTTTGATTAAATGCGTAAGCAACTAAAATTTAAACCCTATAAAAGCATGAAAAGTTGCCGGCGTAAATACCTGTTTTGCAAAGCGATCTACGTGTTTATGCCGAAAAAAACACCGGATGTTTCTTCGGTATTGATCATCAGGAATGGATTAAATCAACGTTAATTGTGTAGAATACCTGGCACAGGTGCTAACTACGTGATTTATATTCTTTTGAAAACAAAGCCCTATGGCTGTTGTAATGTGAGAAAAGCACAAGTCATGAAAAATTATATTAAACTGTTTTTGATTCCAATAACGGTATTGCTAACCAACTGCACTTCAGGGCAGAACAGTCCTGCTGATTCTCATCCCGGAAGCGGATCAGTAAAAGCTGGCCGTAATGATGGAGCAACAGAAAAGAAAGATACCAGCAAAAGAGATTCGACTGGTAATGAGAATAATAAGGTGCAATAAGAGCAATATCGATGATAAAAATATAGATGGTTAAGTTATTGCGTTCCGCTTAAATTCTACCGGAATAATATTGGTTGTTACTATAGCCTTTGCGATTCATTTTCTAATCCAGTTCTGCGGCTGTCGTTTGATTTAATTTTGGTATTACCAAAACGATAGGAGAAATTTAATCTAATCTGCCGGGTTTCGCCCATATAAGTGGTGTGAAGCAGTAAATTATTAAGCTGGGCATCTGTAATAATTTTATTAGTCCTGAAGATGTCAGAGGCTGCTAAGCTCAAAGTTGCTTTATCATGCATTAAACGTCTTTGCAGGCCTATGTCAAACTGCGAATTGCCTCTTATATAGCTATTTAATCCGCTTATGCTTTTTGATTTAATTACGCCTGTAGCCTCTGCAGTAATGTGGCCAAGTAGTTTAAAGGTTTGTTGAACATTAATTGTACCCGCAAAACGGCTTCGGTTGTAATTTCCATAGGCTGTAGTTCCCACTTTATTTTCCAGCAGATAACCCATGCCCGTCAGGCTCATATTCCACCATTTTGCGAGGGTGAGCTGTTGCGTTACGGTTAAATTTAAATTGTTTTGAAATCCAATATTCCGGGGTATCATATCTATAATGTTCCGATCCGAAACTTCCGTAATGGTGCTGCTTATATCACTTGTATGCGTATAACTTGTAGAGATAGTTGTTTTTTTGTAGCTGTATTGTAGTGCTAGAGTATTCGCATACTGCGCTTTCAGGAACGGATTTCCTTTCCAATAAGAAAGCTCATCTATAGGGTATGCAAATGGGTTCAGGTTGTTGTAAGCAGGGCGATCGATGCGACGGGCAAAACTTAGATTGTAGGTGCCTTCCTTCCCGGTTTTATAAGTTATTGCAGCTGTTGGAAAAATGTTAAGGTAATTTCTGACTACAGAAATTTCGGATAGGCCACTACCTTCGGTGGGCTGTAAGTCTCCTTTAGAATGGGTGTGTTCCAATCTCACTCCGATATCGAAACTTAATTTGTCATTCACAGGTGCCTCATATTTTAAGTATGCGGCATTTATCCGTTCATTGTAACTGAAAGTATTGGAGCGGTTAAAATCAATAACTTTTACGTTGCTGTTAACATTGTACTGGTTAAAAACATTTTCAGCGTCTACGTCAGAAAATTTAGCACCTGTGAACATTTTTCCTTTACCAATTGGAAAGCTGTAATCAGCCTTAACCGCATAGAGTTTAATTTTCCGGCTATTGGAAATAAGGAAATTATTGGAAGACAGAAATATTCCTTCAGGTGAATAATAGGCGTTAGTGCTCAGGTTATCTATAGCGGCATCAAAAACACCGTAATCTGCATCTATGTCCAAACTGGTTCGATTACGGCCTTTAAACCTGTAGTTTAAATTTGCATTATAACGGCTCGCCAATTGTTCGGGATAGCTGCTCTCACTGATAAGTTTTTGTAAAAGTGCCCCTGTAGTTTGATCAAATATATTTGTTGTCGGCGTAATCAGGCCGCCGCCACTTGAAGAATTAGCCTTCAACAACACTCCGATTGTTTTATTGGTATCTATTGCATAATCCAAACCCACGGTAGATCCAATATTATGTTTTTTATCAACGTCATGATTGGAGTTTAAATATATTTTTCCATTTGTTGTGCGGTCATAGTCGTAGTCCATTGTATAATGGCCAAAATTATGGTTGTAACTACCAAACGCACTCAGTTTACCTTTTCTGTAATTAACGCTCAAATTGGTACTTTGCTTTAAGGTATTACCTAAGGCCACACCATTATTAATTCTACCGTTAAACCCTTCGGCAATTGATTTTTGAAGCACCAGGTTAACAATGCCACCCGTTCCTGCGGCATCGTACTCAGCCGAAGGGTTTTTAATAACTTCTATAGCTTTTAATTCAGCTGCAGACATTGATTTGAGCAGTTGCGCCAGCTCCTCAGCCTGAAGATACGTTTGTCTGCCATTGATCATTACCAAGGCACTACTTGCTCCGTTAAGCGTAATTGTATTATCCTGGTTTACGATTACTCCTGGTGTTTTTTTTAATGCTTCCAGGCCGTTTAAACCTTGAGCGGTTATGCTGTTTTCAATGTTGTAAATCATTTTCCGGCCTTCTATTTTAACAAGCGGCTTACTCCCTGAACTTTGAATAACAACATCTTTTAAACTACGGGTGGTAGTTCCAATCTTTATAATACCCAGATCCATGTTGCCTGATACTTTTAACCGGTCGCTTTGGTAAGCCAGTGTGCCCAAATAACTGATCGAAATCATATAAGTACCAGCCTTTACTGCAAAAGAGAATTCCCCATTCTTATCGGTAAAGGTTTGTTTAATTGCCTCACCATCATTGCCATTTTTTAAAAATAAGGTTGCACCTGCTAAAACTTCATTGTTCGTATTCCTGATGATACCTTTTAACCTATAACCCGGAGTATTTTGTGCAAATGATTTCGAACAAAAACAGGTCACGATGAAGAATAAATAACAGATATTTCTTAAATTGATGGTTTTTATAATGCCCAATTGGATCAAATTTTATTGTTAATTTCTTTAAACTGCCTTAACATTTCCATTGCCTGCTAAACTATACTTAGCCTTTTCCCTGTAAAAACAGCGTTAATTCTTATTTTGAACTGTATTGAGCAGTAATATACATGGCTTTGATTATTATTTCGCATCATAAGCAAAGGAGGCTTAGGCGAAATCGGTTAATTAGGTTAATGGTAAATGATTTTTGAAGGTAAACATTTTTGCAACCGCGTTTAAATTAAACTGTTCTTTTCTTTTTATATCACTTGGTGGCGTTAATGCTCATTTGAAATTGGTTGCTCCCTCAAACATATAAAGTTGTGTAGAAGGAGATCGTTAAGCACAATTTATTTCTTATTATTAACGAAATATTATTCCATATGCCTGCTGAACAAGATATTTCGCTTTTATTTAACCTTATAAATAGCTTTGTACCGCTCACACAGCAAGATAAGGAACACTTGATTCCACATTTAAGTTATAGAAATGTTAAAAAAGGAGATTATTGGTTAGCCGAGGGCGAAAAGGAACAACAGGTTGGTTTTATCCTTGAAGGAAGTATGAGGCACTTTTATCTCCATGATGGAGAAGAAAAAACAACATACTTTTATTTCCAAAACAATCTGGTTAGCTCATATTTCAGTGCATTAACAGGAACTCCTTCAAAATTATCCATCCAGGCCATGTCTAACTGTCGCTTAATATCTTTTCCATATAAAATGCTGGTGCTTATGTATGAGCTATCGCCAAAATGGGAACGTTTTGGGAGAAAACTGGCAGAATATTTAGTAATCGGACTTGAAGAAAGGATGGTTGAGCTTTTGGTGCTTTCACCTGAAGAGCGGTATAACAGGCTTTTTAACAGCAATAAGAAAAAGATTCTTGAAAGAATGCCCCAACACCTCATCGCCAATTATCTTGGTATCACTCCGGTAAGCCTAAGTCGCATCCGAAAGCGTGCGGGTACAAAAAAGTAAATCGTGCGTATTTATTATCTTTTGTTAACGTTTCAGGCTTAAACTATTATTGAAATTTGAGGCTTAAACTAAAAGAAAATGAAAAAACTTATCAGGGCAGAAGCCATCGTACCATTTTTAATCATTTTACCCCTTATCTACGCTTTACCCATTCACTTTGCCTGGTGGATGTGGGTACTGCTCTTTTTAGCTCCCGACATTAGCATGCTTGGCTATTTGTTCGGCAATAGGGTAGGAGCGCTCTCTTATAATCTTTTCCATCATCAACTTTTGGCCGCCGCTATTGCAGTTATTGGTTTCATACTTCATTACAATTATATAGAACTGGCAGGGTTGGTGCTGTTGGGCCATAGTAGTATCGATCGGGCGATGGGTTATGGCCTTAAGTTTTCAACCGGATTTAAATTTACACACCTCGGAAGTATGGGTGGTGGCGAGTTGACGAATAATGAGGCAGTTTAGCGCATGGAATACACACTTATAAAAGCAAATATTTACCAAGAAAAGCAATGGCGAAGCTTCCAGGGGATATTTTCCAAACTCCAGAAGGCAACTGAAGCAAATAATGATTATTATCGCATTTAATTATCGAATAAAGTGCTAAGCACAAAAAACACAAATCCAATTTCTACTTTATGGAAATTTTCGAGCCACCCTGTATTCTCACAGCCCGTATTGACGATAAAAGTAAGGTGTTTTTTGATGAAATGAGGTCACGTTATTTTCCTCCTGAGCGAAATTTGCTAAGTGCCCATCTCACGTTGTTTCATAAACTCCCTGATACAAAGCAGACACTACAGATAGTCGAAGATGTAGCTCAGCAGCCTTTCGAATGCTGGGTAACTGCTTTAAAGAGTATTGGTAATGGTGTGGCTTATTTTATAGAAAGCAATGAACTTTCACAACTTCACCGGAATTTAGGGAATCAATTCCATCCGCACTTAAGTGCCCAGGATCGGCAAACAATTAGGCCGCACATTACTATACAAAATAAGGTGAAACCTGAAGTGGCGAAAGAACTATTACAGCTACTTCAGCCCAACTTTGAGCCATTTAAAATAACTGTACATGGTCTCGATCTATGGCATTACCTCAATGGCCCCTGGAAACATTACAGGTATTTTAACTTTGAAGCTTTGTAGTCCATTTAATTACTTTGCTCCATTGCTAACGAGATGATAAAGAAATTAATCCTGATTTACTTGACTAGATTTGATGCCCTGATTGCAAGTATTCTATTGTATTTATCAATCCGCCTTTTATTTTGTTGTTGCAGCAATGTTGGGTAAAGGTTCAATAATATATTTACAATCATAATTATTAAAGCAAATAAATACTGACCCTTAACTATTTTTACTATGGCAAAAGCCGTTACAAATGCAAAACCGATCAAATGACTGATTTCTGCAATAGTCATTTCATGGCGAAGGTTGGGTAATTCAGATGGCTGAATTTTTTTCTTCATGGATAGCTTTGGGTTAAAATATTTAAAGAAAGAATGTATAATAATCCATTTAAATATTCCTATGCCAATGTAACTGTTCACACGTTCATTTTTAAGGAAATTGAGGTTTGTCAGGTTCTGATTATAATATGTCGTCTTGATCAGGATTGCATTCACAACCATTCCTATAATCCATGAAATAACCGAGATGGAAAAGCTAAACGTGAGGTACTTTATCATTAATTTGTTGTTGAGCGAAATTTTTATAAAAATATAGGATTTATTGGCATTCGGGCATAAAAACATTTTCTTTCTTAAAAATTACTGGTCGTTTTTTACGCTGCTAAACTTCTAAAAGGTGTTTAATGCCAAGAAAAATATAAATTTGGAGCATGGCCTACATCTTTTGTACTATTTTAAATAGTGGTATATTTCTGCCAATTATTATTTTCTCTGGAATGGCCTACGCTATCCTGGCAAAAAAACTTACCGTTCAGGCTGCGGTTACAGGTGGGATATTGGCCTGCCTTATTTATTTAGCTTCTGGTTATATTGGTGTTGCAATGATGACAGCTTTTTTTATTTCCGGTTCAGTTGCCACATCTTGGCAACGCAATAAAAAGCAGGCATTTTTGATTGAAGAAGAAACAGGCAAAGGTCGTACAGCATCTCAGGTTTTGGCCAATGCAGGCGTTTCAGCACTGGCTGCTGTAATTATCATGTTTTTTCCTGGGTTGCGTAGTACAATGTTACTGGTAATTGCGGCCGCTTTTGCTTCTGCCACGGCAGATACATTATCGTCCGAACTGGGTATGCTTTATGGAAAACGGTTTTTTAATATAATAACATTTAAAACAGACCGCTGCGGAATGGATGGGGTAATTAGTTTAGAAGGTACTTTAATTGGTGTTGCTGGCAGTTGTATTATTGCTACGCTTTACGGCCTAGGGTTTGGCTGGAATATCAATATTGCCTTTATCGTAATTGCTGGTACAATCGGTAACCTAACCGATTCTGTGTTGGGCGCTTTGTTGGAAAGAAAAGGAATAATTGGAAACGATATAGTCAATTTTTTAAGTACTTTGTCGGCAGGAGTTGCTGTAGGTCTTCTTCAGGTTTTATTTTAGCATACCTTGTGGTTAATTGATCTGCTGATCGTAATTGGCCGAAAGGTGCAACTGATCGGTACTGACGATTTGGTGATATCGTTTTAAACGATAAGCTTTTAAAACGCCCGTTAGAAACGAGCGTTAGCATCCAAAAAAAATTTTCATTTTGAGGTACGAAGCAATCTTAATGCGCATGCCAATGGCGCTCGTTTTAAGATTGCTTCGTCGGCTGAAAAAGCCTTCTCGCAATGACGATTTGATGCCCGGATTCATATATGTTTGCGATCGTTTAAGATTGCTTCGTCGGCTGAAGAAGCCTTCTCAGCAATGACGATTTGATACCCGGATTCATTTATGTTTGCGCTCTTTTCTAACGCATGCATAAATTGCTTTAATCTATATTGAGTGGTGTAGTTAACACCACCTCACGTGCTTGTAATAACGGCACAATCTGTTCTACCACCAGCGTTTTAAAATGCGTTGAGCTGCGGTGCGCATCCAGAGCGTTTTTATCGGCATAACCTTCAAACAGAATTAACGTATTTGCATCGGTATGACTTTGGTGTACATCATAAAACAAGTTTCCTTCTTCAGCAATACTTTGTTTCCTTACTTCAGTGAGTAAGTTAAGTACGTTTTGCAATTGTCCGTCTTTGATCTGCCAGGTGGCAAATACATGAATAGCTTCGTTTTTCATTTTTTATGCATTTACAGTGTTTAAAATCGCTACAATTTTTTCTCCTACTGCTTTGGCCGAAGCTGGGTTTTGGCCAGTTACCAGGTTGCCATCTGCAATACTATTATCGGCCCATGGTGCTGCGGTATGGAAAATTGCCCCCTGTGCTGCAAGTGCAGTTTGCAAATCGAAAGGAACATCTGCTTTTGCATAATGATCTTCCTCTTCGGTAGTAAATGAAGTTATATTTTTACCGTTTACTAAAAATGAACCATCGCTTAATTTTACATTAAGTAACGATACCGGGCCGTGGCACACCGCACCTACAACGGCATTTCGCTCGTAGGTTTCGGCAATAACCTTTTTAAGTAGTGGAGCTTCTGGCATATCAACCATAGGGGCTAAACCACCAGGAATAAAAATAGCATCGTAAATACTTGCATCTACTGCTGAAAGTTGTGTGCCCTGTTGCATATCTTCCCAACCTTTTCCGGTTAAAAAATTAAGGTTATCTGGATCAGAGGCCAAATTCAAGGCGTCAAGATAGGGTGTTTCTCCTGTTAAACTGGCAAAATCGATCTGGTAACCTGCCTTTTCAAATTCAGCGTATGGGTGTGCTACTTCTGGAAGAAAAGTACCTGTTCTTCTATTTTTTGGACCTATGGCATTGGCATTGGAAACAATGATTAAAATTTTCTTGTTCATGACTTTATCATTTAAAATGTTGGTTGTTTTTACATTTCAAATGTCCTCAATATCCTAATGCTGTACGAGGAGGCAAGTCACTAAAAAAGTGTGATCGTAATCACACTCCTGTTAGCTGTTTTTATTTGCCGAGTAAAGCCTGCTTAAAGTTTCGCGACTTACACCGAGGTATTCGGCAATATATTTTTTGGGTATTTGCTGGATTAAATGGGGATAAAGCTGTGCAAACTCCTCATACCGTTGCTGCGGATTGCCTGAGAGCAGCGAAATAATCCGGCGTTGCTGGGCTATATAACCATTGGTAAGTTTTGCCCTGAAAAAGTGTTCCATTTTATGCATTTCGGCCGCTAATGTTTCTCTGCCTTGTAAAGTGAGGCACAGTATTTCGGCATCTTCCATACAGGTGATGTGAAGCGTGGCTTTTCGCTCCTTAAAATAGGCCTGGTAATCGGCCATCCACCAGTTTTCGCCAGCAAATTGAACTATATGCTCCTTTCCATCACTGTCTAAATAAAACATTCTGAAAATGCCTGATAAGATTAAGTACTCAAAATTTGCCTGGTCGCCATCCTGTATCAGGTACTGGTGTTTTTTAACTCTTTTTGTGGAAAAAAAAGTCTGTATGTAAGCAAATTCTTCATCAGTTACTGCAACTATTTCTTCTATATGTTTCCTTAATTTTTCCATTTGTATTCAGCGGATGAAAGTAGAAAAAATAAAGCCCTGTTCAAAACGCTCTGTTGCACCAATCAGGGAAAAACAAAACAATTGATTGCAACGGCAAAAAGCAGGAATTTTGAAATAATTTGTTTCGATTTATTGATTAACCTTTAACCAATGCTTAATCAAATCGTAAAACGTAATTAAACATATACCAATGCCATTGAGTTAAAGATGCTTTTATTCAGTCGTAATAATTTGCTTGCTTTATTTTATCTTTGCCGCTAATTTAATACCCCAGATTGTGATTAATGTAAATAACATCTCCGTTTCATTTGGCGGAACTACCCTTTTTAGCGACGTAACTTTTTCTATAAACGAGAATGATAAAATCGCGCTGATGGGAAAAAATGGTGCAGGTAAATCAACCATGTTAAAAATTATAGCGGATGTGGCCAAACCTACCACTGGTAGTGTTACCGGACCAAAAGACGCTGTAATTGCCTACTTGCCTCAGCATTTATTAACTCAGGACAAACTCACCGTTTTTGAGGAAACGATGAAAGCTTTTGAAGAAGTAAATAAAATGCAAAAGGAGCTTGATGAGTTGAATGAACAGCTTACCATCCGTACGGATTATGAAAGTGATGATTACATGAAACTCATTGAAAGGGTATCGGAGCTGAGCGAGACATTTTATTCGATAGAGGAAACCAATTACGACGCTGAAGTAGAGAAAGTATTAAAAGGCCTGGGTTTTGAACGTAAAGATTTTACGCGCCAAACTTCGGAGTTTTCGGGCGGCTGGCGTATGCGTATTGAACTGGCAAAAATTTTATTGAAGAAACCTGATCTTATTTTGCTCGATGAGCCCACCAACCACATGGATATTGAAAGCATTCAGTGGCTGGAAGATTTCCTGATCAACTCGGCAAAAGCAGTGATGGTTATTTCTCACGATCGTACTTTTGTGGATAACATTACCAACCGGACCATTGAGGTTACGATGGGTAGGATATACGATTATAAAGCAAAATATACGCACTACCTTCAATTGCGGGCCGATCGCCGCATACACCAATTAAAGGCTTACGAGGAGCAGCAACGTTTTATTGCCGATAATCAAGAATTTATTGATCGGTTTAGAGGCACTTATTCGAAAACCCTGCAGGTACAATCGCGTGTAAAAATGCTAGAGAAACTTGAGGTAATTGAAATCGATGAAGTGGATACCTCTGCATTGCGCTTAAAGTTTCCACCTTCACCACGTTCGGGGCAATATCCGGTAATGGTAGAAGAGTTAACCAAAACCTATGGCGACCATGTTGTTTTCGAAAAAGCATCGATGGTGATCGAAAGGGGAGAAAAGGTGGCTTTTGTTGGTAAAAACGGCGAAGGTAAATCCACAATGATCAAAGCCATTATGGGTGAGATTGATTTTGAAGGAAATTTAAAAGTTGGGCACAATGCCAAAATTGGATATTTTGCACAAAACCAGGCGGCCTTGCTTGATGAAAGCTTAACAGTATTCGAAACCATTGATCAGATTCCGTTAACGGATGGCACGATCAAAATAAAAGATCTTTTGGGTGCTTTTATGTTCAGTGGCGATGATACCACGAAAAAGGTTAAGGTACTTTCTGGCGGAGAGAAAACTCGCCTTGCCATGATTAAGTTGCTTTTAGAGCCTGTAAATGTGTTGATACTGGATGAGCCTACCAACCATTTGGATATGAAAACGAAGGATATTATTAAAGATGCACTGAAAGATTTTGATGGTACTTTAATCCTGGTATCCCACGATCGCGATTTCTTGGATGGATTGGCTGCTAAAGTATTTGAGTTTGGGAATAAACGTGTGCGCGAACATTTTGAAGATATTAAAGGCTTCCTGGCCTATAAGAAAATGAACAGCTTGAAAGAAATTGAGCAAAGCTAAAATAATGTTATTAAGGTATTTCGGGTTCAGTTCGATAAGGGCTGAACCTTTTTTTTGCTTTTAATTTTCGGTTTCTGTCGGTAACACATTTTTCAGTAATGTTTTAAACCGTATTGCATTGTTTTGTTCAACTGTAATGGTAATGTGGCCGGTTTTACTGGTGTGTGTATCGCTTATCCTGCCCGATTTTCCTTTATGGGTTCCTGCGATAACTATGCATTGATCGCCATCTTTTAAAACTGAATGATCTGCGTTACTCATTATAATTAAACTGAGGGATGATTGATGTAATAAAGCTATGAAATAATTTTGGTGGCAGGTAATGGAGTGTTATAATATTGTTTATGGGTTTTGATTTCATCTTTTTTACCATTAAGGAATTAAGTAAATTAAGCAGCTTTTGTGGTAATAAATGCAGGCTATGAACCATCAACCATCAACTATCGACCATCAACTATCACCATTAAGGAATTAAGTAAATTAAGAAGTTTTTGTAGTATTAAATTCAGCTATGATCTATGGACAATTAACCATCAACTATTGACTATCAAGTGAAAACCATCAACTGAAAACCATCTCCTATTAACCATCAACAAAAAACTATTCATGAAGTACTAAAATAGCTTTCACTGATTTGTTCATCACCTGGTTAACCGTACTGCTGGTAAATAAGCGGTAAATGATGTTGTGGTGGTGTTTAACCAAACAAAGTATATCGGTATGGTTGCTTTTAATAAAATCCATAATGCCATTTGGCGCACTGTTGTGCATCATGTAATTAAATTCTATCTCTGTATCGGGAAGCAGTTCTCTAATTCTCTTTTCGCCGGTTTGTATGTGCGCTTCGTCTGATTTTTCTGCAACGTAAAGCACCTGCATTCTTTTTGTTCCCGATGCTTTTAACAGCTCACTTAATGCGGTTATATCTTTTGGAGATAAAACCGTTTCATAATCGGTGGCCAATGTAATGATTGGGAAATTTGTAAAACTACTTTCCAAAGGCACAATTAAGGTTGGGATTCTCATTTTTGTAACCGCCATACTGGCATTGCTGCCCACTATTCCGCTAATTCCTGTTGCCCCGGTTATACCCATCACCAGCAGTTCTACAGGGTTGTTCTCGGTATGTTTTGTAATTACCGTTTTTAAAAACCCCACGTCGCATTTGGTTTCCAGTTTAACATCGCCCAGGTTTTCTCTCTCACTGATGTTTTCTGCCCATTCTTTTAGTGCTGCTTTTTTATTTGCGTAGTATGATTCGATAAAAATGGCATTGTAGGTGCTGTTATTAATGCCTTCGGTAGGGTGTATGGCATGAATGGCTATAACTTCCATTTTCAACGTTTTTGCCATTGCCAGCGCATAGGCCAGGGCATTGCCAGCGCTTCTTGAAAAATCTGTTGCTACAAGTATCTGCTTCATTTTTGGGAGAATATATAGAGATTGTAATACTGTTTATATAAACAGGTGAAAAAGCATAAATAATAAAATAGATAATATAATTGATACCGGTAGGGTGAGTATCCATGCTAAACCAATGTTTTTCAGCGTATTGTTATTAAGGTTTTTTCTTCCTCCCGAGGCCACCATCGCACCTGCAATACCGCTTGAAAGTACATGTGTGGTACTTACAGGAAGGCCGAAGGCTGTGCTTAAGCCAATGGTAGAAGCTGCAACAATTTCGGAAGTAGCACCCTGGGCATAATTTAAATGTTCATTCCCTATTTTTTCACCAATGGTAACAGCTATGCGTTTCCAGCCAATCATTGTACCCAGGCCAAGTGAGATGGATATCATCAGTATAACCCAAAGCGGTGCAAATTCTACCAGTTTTGATAATTCAGAAACATTATCAGCAAGAATCTGATCGTCGTTTGCATTAATAATAAGTGTTTTATCTGCGCTCACCAGTTTTACTGAAGCAACCACATCTTCAATCTGCTTACGGAAAAGATAGGTATTTTTCTTATCAGTTTCGTTCTTTAAGGAAAGGTGAAATTTAGCTTTGTCTATTTTTGCAATCAAATTGCTGATGTTTAACTTATTGCCCTGGTTAAGCATTGCTGTTTTTTTAAGCACCTGCTCGGTTTGGTTCAGTTGATATAAAACTTTATTATTCGGGATGTGGTGGTTTACAGCAAATTTAGCGGGTAAAAAAGCAATTAAAATCAGCATCAGTAAACCCACACCTTTTTGTCCGTCGTTACTGCCATGAAAAAAGCTTACCAGTGTACAGGTGGTGATGAGTAAACCCCTTATCAACAATGGTGGCCGATCGTTTTCGCCATGTGGAATGTGGAAAAGGGCATGGTATTTAATTACATGTTTTAAAAAATACATCAATAAAACTGCTAGTCCTAAGCCAATAATCGGTGATAATATTAACGACAATCCAATTTCTTCAGCCTTGCCCCAGTTTACACCGTTGCCGCCATAATACCAGGTAAAAGCCAAACCGGCACCAATCATGGCTCCGATCATGGTGTGTGAGCTTGAGCACGGAATCCCTAAATACCATGTGCCCAGGTTCCAGGCAATTGAAGCGAGTAAAACAGCCAGTACCATCGCTGCGCCAACGCCAACAGGCAGGTTCATCAGCGCATCTAATGGTACAAGTTTTAAAATTCCCATGGCAACGGCTATTCCCCCGGTAAATACGCCCATAAAGTTCCAAAAGCCCGACCACGGAATGGCAATAACTGGTTTAAGTGCTTTAGTGTAAATTACTGTGGCCACTGCATTGGCCGTATCGTGAAAGCCATTTACAAACTCAAAACCCACAACAGCAAGCAGGCAAAGCATAAAAACAACAGTAAGGGGAGTACTTAAATCGGTGTTGCCTAAAAAGGGTATGATGGTGGAGAACGACGGCATAAAATCTGTTAGATTATTCATTCGGCAGATCACTTATCTGCTCAGTTCAAATAAATGAATTAGTAACTGATTTAAATCGTTCGGGATGTTAAATGATTGTTATCAAAAGGTTAAAGCGCTTGTTCATTGCCGACATAAATTTGCTGGATCCAAATGAAATTAATCAATGGATCCTTGCTGGAACTTCGGCTGTTTTAATCTATATAAATGGCAAAAGACTGTTATCAGGATTCGGAATTTAGAGGAATAAGTAATGGTGATAGATTACAAATAATAAGCAGCAGAATTAATTTATCTTTAACAGTAATAGCTTTTAAAATAAAGCGTTAACTAAATAAATGTGAAAAAATGTTAAACCAAGCCAGCATTTAAAACCTTTTAAGGGTTACACATGTTGATGCTCTTTACTACTTTGATATGATAAGAAAAGGCCGCGTACAAACTTTTAATAAGTTTGATGGAATAGGGACAATTATTGATGAAAATGATCAGGAAATTTCCTTTTCAGTCGAAAGCCTGATTGAATGGCCTAGAGCAAACGAAGAAGTTACATTCGGCATTGCGCTAACTGCATTGGGCTTAATGGCTACAGATATTGTACCTCTTTACCAAAGAATCGTATTTGAAGAAAAAGTAGAGGTAATACCAGGAGATTTACCGAACTCTTTATTCGAAACTGCATTTATCGGGCCAGGAGGGAATTAACGAAACAAAACGTTAAGTCGCTTCAAAATATTATCCTTAAAGTTCTTTTCTCCATTCATTCGTAATCTGCTCTTCCACGCTTAATTTTCGCCTTAAGTTTAATACCCATTATATATTTATAAACATCCTGATGCTTTAAAGGCTTATTTATTTACTTTTGACGTCCCCGAATTTGATGGGATTTAACTGTACGGATATTTGACATGGCGACAACAACAAATGAACAGGTAGCGGTAAAAGCAACTTATTTTAGCATCATCGGCAATACCATGTTAGCCATAATAAAAGGTGCAGCCGGTATTTTTGGAAATTCTTACGCCTTAATTGCTGATGCCATCGAATCTACTGCCGATATTTTTTCTTCTTGTTTGGTATTGTTCGGCATTAAATATTCTAATCGCCCTGCGGATGAAAATCATCCCTATGGGCACGGTAGGGCCGAACCTTTAATTACATTTTTGGTAGTCGGTTTTTTAATTACCTCTGCAACAATTATTGCCTACGAAAGTATTCAGAACATTAAAACCCCGCATGGTCTGCCAAAGCCATTTACCTTATTTATTCTGGGCGCAATAATCATCTGGAAAGAGATTTCATTCAGATTGGTAATGAAACGGAGTAAAGAAACCAACAGCTCATCATTAAAGGCCGACGCATGGCACCACAGAAGTGATGCCATTACTTCAGTGGCCGCTTTTATCGGTATTTCGATTGCCTTGTTTATGGGCAAGGGCTATGAAGCAGCAGATGATTGGTCGGCATTGTTTGCTGCTGGTTTTATTCTATATAACTGTTACCATATTTTCAGACCTGCGCTCGGCGAAATCATGGATGAGAACCTGTACGAAGATATTATTGCAGAAATTAGAAAAGTAGCTGCCACCGTACAGGGAATTGCAGGTACCGAAAAATGTTTTATCCGTAAATCGGGCATGAAATACCATGTAGATCTCCACGCACTTGTTGATGGTGAACTTTCGGTTAGAGCCGGTCACGAACTTGCACATAGATTACAAGATACTTTGCATAAAGTGATTCCAGAGCTTGGTAATATTTTAATTCACATTGAACCTTATGAGTAAGTGTAATTAAGGCGTGTTATAAATGCGTAATTGTTAGGCTGGGGAAGAGTAAGGGGAAGTAATCTTTTTAGGTTTTTTACTTGGTCGTCATTCTCGCGTATGCGGGAATCGTAATGCGGTTGCTGTTTTTCGCTCCGCTCGGGCTTGCCTCGGTTCACCGCCACCGAGGGGGCTCTTACCTTTTTCTTGATAAAAAGGTAACCAAAAATCAAGGCTTGGAACTGATGTCGGATAAATTAAGGGGGCGGAAAGTGTGTGCTGCCTCAATTCAGTTATAGAGGAAAAGGTAACGATAAAGCTTTAACGTTTTATCCTTCCATCATTTCCTATGCCGGATAGCAGGGAGGAGATAGCGAGGTGCAAATAGCATGATGCAGGTAACGCGTTAAATTCGTCATCTCGACCGTAGTGGAGAGATCTTTGGATTTACTACCTATATAAATCCGTCATTGCGAGGCTGGGGGAGAGCGAGCCGAAGCAATCTTTCTAATAAGTTTTTAACACCGTCGTCATTCTCGCGCATGCGGGAATCGTAATGCGGTTGCAATTTTTGCCCTTGGCTCGGGCTTGCCTCGGCTCACCGCCACCGAAGGGCTTTTACTTTTGGCTTGGGGCAAAAGTAACAAACCTGAGCGCAGCGAAAGCATGACTACCTATAAAAACGACTAACACCAAGGCATAACTGAAAGGCTTGGAACTGATGTCGGATAAATTCGTTAAAGCTTTTTAGTCGTCAGCACAAGTTCCGCCGAAGGGGGCGGAAAGTGTGTGCTGCCTCAATGCAACGATGGAAGGAAAAGGTAACGATAAAGCTTTAACGCTTTCTCCTACCATCATTTCCTATGCTGGCGCAAGATACCACTGTAGTTAAAGCACCATAGCCAACAATAGCAGATAAGTTGCTTTTAGGTAGCTAGTCGGAGCTTTTAGGTAGTGAGTCGGAGCTTTTAGGTCAAACGATTAGGGTCAGAGGTGGGTCTGTTCAATAAACTGTGTCAAAAAGAAAGTTGCATTACCTTGCATTTGGTCAACCCGATAATTTTTAGCTATCTTATCCCCATTCTAACAAATATTTTTTCTTATAGGTAAAACGGTTTATCCCTACCGGAATTATGAAAACAACATTCAAAACATTGTTGGCCTTTAGTGCCCTATTGATTAATTTTCAGTTCGTAATTGCGGCTGATGTGGTGATCAAAATAAACAAGCGATACCTTAATTTACCCGTCTCACAAAAACAGAACCGCGCAGATATGAAGTTTGAAATTGCGGGCAAGCAGGAACGTGTTTTTAAAATCAGACTGGCAAAGGAGGAAGCCGAATATTGGGTTTTCTGCGATGTAAGTGCGTTAAAAGGGAAAACAATCAAAATTAGTTACGACGGCGATGGCACAGGGTTGAATAAGATATATCAAAATGATGAAATTGAAGGGCAGAAAAACCTTTATAAAGAAAAGAACCGCCCTCAATTTCATTTTACCTCGAAAAGGGGATGGATAAATGATCCGAACGGACTTATTTTTTATGAAGGTGAATACCATCTTTTTTATCAGCATAATCCTTACGAAAGAGAATGGGAAAATATGTCTTGGGGCCATGCCGTTAGTAAAGATATGATTCATTGGGAAGAGCTTCCAACCGCATTGAGTCCTGATGGTACTGGAACCATGTTTTCAGGGTCGACGGTAATTGATTATAACAATACGGCTGGTTTTAACAAAGGCAACACCCCTGCCATGGTGGCTACTTATACTGCATTTACCAACGAAAAACAGGTTCAGTGTATGGCTTATAGCTTAGATAAGGGGCGCACCTGGACAAAATACAGCAAAAATCCAATTATCGATTCGAAAGCCAAATGGAACAGTAATGATACCAGAGATCCCAGGGTTTTCTGGTATGAACCCGGTAAACATTGGGTTTTGGTATTGAATGAAAGAGATGGCCATTCGATTTACAACGGTAAAAATTTAAAAGAATGGACTTTTGAAAGCCATATTACTGGTTTTTGGGAATGCCCTGATTTGTTTGAACTGCCTGTTGATGGTGATAAAAGTAAAAGCAAATGGGTAATGTACGGTGCTTCTAATACGTACATGGTAGGTAACTTTGATGGTAAGAAGTTTACGCCAGAAACTGGCAAACATTATTATGTAACCGGAACCATTTATGCTGCTCAAACATTTACCAATATCCCAGAGCATGATGGACGCAGAATCCAGATTGGGTGGGGCAAGGTAACTCATCCCGATATGCCTTTTAATGGTATGATGCTTCTGCCAACAGCACTTACACTTAAAACCACCAAAAATGTTGTGCGTTTGTTTAGCGAGCCGGTAAAAGAAGCGAGTCAGCTTTTTGAAAATGTAGGCGAATGGAAAAACCTCAACGCGACAGCGGCTACAGAGAATTTAAAACCATATAACAGTAACGACAGGATCCGGATTAAAACAAAACTTAAACTTTCTCACGCCACAAGTGCTGGTTTAAATCTTTTCGGGCAAAAAGTGCTAGACTATGATATGAATTACAATTTGGTAAACGGCGTTTTCTATTCACCGGAGGATATGACCAGTATGGAAATTTCCGCTGATATTTATATCGATAAAACTTCAATTGAGGTATTTATTGATGGCGGAGCCTATTCGTATTCGATGGAACGGAAGCCAGATCCCAAAAACACCGAAGGCTTTCATTTTTTTGGTAATAATATCGAAGTTGAAGAATTGCAGGTGTATTCGGTAAAGTCGATTTGGTAATAAATTAGTTATAAACCATTTAAAAGAATCTTTCAGCGATCGTTTCCCAATTTTCAAGGGAATTTGCTCGCTTTAAATACTTAAATTGCTATTTAAATAAGGGTAATAATGAGAAACAGGTTTTTATTTCTTTTGGCTTGCACTGTTGTGCTGTCTTTTTCTGGTTTCGTATCAAATAAGCCTGCCTACCCGCAATTGGGTATTGTAGCTGGTTTGGCGCAGGATAGTTTGGCTTATTCGGCTGGTTTTAAATTAATCGGCGAATCAGTGCCTAAAATACTGGCACCTGCATTAAGTGATGAGGAGTTTCGTGCAAACCTTAAAAAAATTAAAGCTGCAAAATGTAAGGTATTAAGCTGCAACCTGTTTTTTCCCGGCACCTTAAAAATTGCCGGGCCCAATGTAGATGAAGCAAAGGTGTTGGCTTATACCGAAACCGTACTCTCACGGGCCAAGGAAGCTGGCGTAAAATACATTGTTTTAGGAAGTTCGGGTGCGCGCAGCATTCCTGCGGGTTATGATATCGATAAAGCTAAATCAGATTTTGTAGCCTTATGCAAAAAACTTGGTCAGCTTGCCAAGAAAAACAACGTAACCATTCTACTCGAAAACTTAGAAACTACCGAAACCAACTTTATAACCTCATTAAAAGCGGCTGCAGAAATTGTAACTCAAGTAAATGAACCCAACTTCAGGTTAAATGTTGATATTTTTCACATGCTGCGCGAAGGAGAATCCCCCGACGAAATAATTGCAGCCGGCGCAGTTGTTGGTTTCTGTGAAATTGCTGAAAAAGAAAAACGCACTCTTCCAGGTGTAGCTGGTGATGATTTTAGGCCTTACTTAAGTGCCCTAAAGAAAATTAACTACAAAGGATTTATTTTTATCGAAGCAAGTAGCAGTAATCCTGCTGCTGAATATCCAATCGCTTTTAAATACCTTTCCAACCAGTTAGCCGCCGTTTATTCAAGGAAATAATTATTAAGTCATTCTGCTGAACGCGTTGATTGCTTCTGATTATATTGTCGTAGCCAACAACCTTTATCAAATCGAAGTTTTGCTTCCGCTTATTTGCGGATAGTAGCAACTATCGATTCTTGAACAATTTTTCTTAATTGATAAAGGTTTGCTGTTGTTATGCAAACGTTTGTGCAGAGAAAATTTTAAATGGCAATTTGCTTATCATTATCTTGGATTTTCAATAACGTTTACGATCTTCAATATGATAAAAAGAAATGCATTAATACTTTTTTCCTGCCTGTTTACCCTTAATGCTTTGGCGCAGCAACCAAAGGTAAAACCCAATATTGTTTACATCTTAGCTGATGATTTGGGTTATGGTGAATTGGGTAGCTATGGGCAGCAGAAAATAGAAACCCCTAATTTGGATGAGCTGGCCAGGCATGGCAAGCGGTTTACCCAGCATTACGCTTATCCTGTTTGTGCACCTTCGCGTTTTGGTTTAATGACGGGGATAAATTCGGGCAAAGCATTTATCCGCGGCAACCATGAGTGGGGAGCGCGTGGCGATGTGTGGAATTTTAAAGCCATGGAAGAAAATCCTTTTCTCGAAGGACAATATCCCATCCCTGACTCTACCATTACCATAGCTAAAGTATTAAAAACGGCAGGTTACAACACTGCATTGGTTGGTAAATGGGGGTTGGGCAGCCCAATGACGGCCGGAACACCGAACCGCCAGGGTTTTGATTACTTTTATGGCTTTATCTGCCAGCGACAGGATCATACCTACTATGGCGGGCATTTATGGGAAAACGAAACACGGGTTCCGCTTGATAATAAAATTGTTGATCCGGATGTTAAATTCCCCTCAGATCTTGATCCCCTTAACGAAAAAAACTACGAACAATACCAGCAGAACGATTATGCGCCGGATTTTTTAATTAAAGCAGCGCTAAACTTTATCGGACAGAATAAGCAAAAACCATTCTTTTTGTATTATGCAAGTCCATTGCCGCACGTATCTTTACAGGCACCCAAAAAACTGGTCGATTATTACCATCAGAAATTCGGTGATGAAAAACCTTTCTTAGGTGGTTCCTATTTCCCTTGTCGTTACCCCCGCGCAACCTATGCAGCAATGATTACTTTACTCGATCAGCAGGTTGGGCAGTTGATTAAAAAACTTAAAGATGAAGGGGTATACAACAATACCATTATTATGTTCTGTGCAGATAATGGAACGGCCTTCAATGCAGGTGCCGATCCGGTGTTTTTTAACAGCAATGGCCCCTTTAAAGGAGAATATGGCTGGGGCAAAGGTTTTGTACGCGAGGGCGGTATCAGAGAGCCATTTATTGTATCCTGGCCAGGTAAGGTAAAAGAAGGATCAACCAGCGAACTCATTTCGTCGACCCTTGATATGATGCCTACTTTTTGCGAATTGTTAAATATAAAAGCACCGTCAGAAATAGATGGATTAAGCATACTGCCAACCATTTTAGATAAAGGCAAACAGACCCAGCACAATTACCTGTACTTCGAGTTTCCTGAGTATGGCGGGCAACAGGCCATTCGCATTGGCAATTGGAAAGGTGTTAGGCTAAATATGCTTAAAGGAAACGATAAATGGACTTTGTACGACCTTAAAACCGATTTGAAAGAGCAAAATGATGTTGCTGCAGATCATCCTGATGTGGTAAAACAAATGATGGCCATTTCGAAAAAAGAACACCATACACCATTGATAAAAAGATTTGAAATACCGGTTTTGGAGAAAGAAAAGCAATAGTTTTTATTGCTCATCTTTAATTTATATGGCTTGCAGCTGCCCAAGGTAGTTTTTATAGTAAATTCTTTTGTTTGCGCATTGGTATGGAGGTAATATTTTAAATTTGGCCAATTAAAATTCTTGCTGAACATGACTTATGTAGAAAAATTAAATGCCCTGCGGCAGTTAATGGCCCAACAAAATATTGATGCTTATGTAATTACAGCCGCAGATCCGCACATTAGCGAATACCTGCCTGCACATTATAAAGCCATTCCATTTGCGAGTGGTTTTACCGGTTCTGCCGGAACACTCGTTATTACGCAAACTTTTGCTGGCCTTTGGACGGATTCAAGATATTTTACACAAGCAGAAAGCGAGCTAAATGGTACAGGTTATGAGTTGGTAAAGTTAGAAGTGCCTCACACACCCGAATATATAGGTTGGTTGCTCGAAGTTTTGCCAGATGGGGCCAAAGTAGCCTTTAACCACCAATTAATTACCCTTGCATTGGCGTTGGAAATGGAGCAACAGTTGCTTACTAAAGCAATTGAAGTGACGGATTTGGATTTCGTAAGCACCATTTGGACCGATAGGGTAGGGCTGCCACAAGAAAAAGCTTATTTAATTGGAGAGGAAGCCGCTGGCATGAGCATTTCTGCAAAGGTTGCTGAAGTTAGGGCTGTTTTGCAAACGAATAATACAACACACCATTTTATTTCTACTCTTGATGATATTGCATGGTTATTCAATCTTCGTGGAACCGACGTAGCTTATAATCCGGTTGCTTTGAGTTTCGCTTTGCTTACGCATGATGAAGTGAAACTCTTTATTGATCAGCAAAAGTTATCTCAAACTGATATCGATGTTTTAAATAAACAGGGTGTAACAGTGTACCCTTATAATGAAATTGCAAAAGCGTTGCAGGAGATACCCTTAGCGGCTTCAATTTTTATTGATCCTAAACGTACCTGTTACGGCCTTTATCAATGTTTGCCAAAAACGGTTCAGGTTATTTTTGGAATTAACCCTACTACGCATTTAAAAAGTATAAAAAACGATATTGAAATTAATCACATCCGTAAAGCGATGCTGCAGGATGGAGTAGCCCTAACCAAATTTTTTAAATGGCTTGAGGATGGGCTTGGTAAAGAGCGTATTACAGAGTGGTCTGCGGCAAAACAACTGGCAAAGTTTCGTGCCGAACAGCAATCATTCGTTGATTTAAGTTTTAATACCATTGCAGGGTACAATGCCAATGGCGCACTCCCACATTATAGCGTAACTGAAGAAAGCGATCAGGAAATTACTGGTGATGGTTTGTTTCTTGTTGATTCGGGAGGGCAGTACCGGTATGGCACAACTGATATTACCAGGGTAATTCCCATTGGTGAAGCTTCGCAACGCCAGGCCGAAGATTATACTTTGGTACTTAAAGGACTTATTGAAGGTGCTAAGCTTATTTTTCCGGAAGGTACAAAAGGGTATCAGATCGATGCCATTTGCAGGAAACCACTGTGGGAATATAGCATCAATTTTGGTCATGGAACGGGGCATGGCATAGGCTTTTTTCTTAACGTACATGAAGGCCCTCAGAATATTAGTTCTGCCAATGTAGATGTTGCCTTTAAGCCTGGTATGGTAACTTCAATAGAACCTGGTATTTATCGGCCGGGCAAACATGGCGTACGGATTGAGAATCTTGTTTTATGTACTCAATACGGTGCTAGTGAATTCGGTAACTTTCTCTCCTTCGAAACCTTGACACTCTGTTTTATTGATACCACAATCGTAAATAAAGCCCTTTTAGAACCGCATCAATTAACCTGGTTAAATCAATACAATCAAATGGTATTCGAAAAGCTTCAACCTTTGTTGGCAGTAGAAGAAGCCGCGTGGCTAAAGGTAAAATGTGAGCCGATATAATTTGGATTTAAATATCGTCATTTCGACCGTAGTGGGGAAATCTTTGGGAATGCTTTTAGCGTGTTTAAAAGATTTCTCGGCTACGCTGTGCTTCGCTCGAAATGACGACCGAGGGGGTATGATGGCTTGGAGTAAAGTACCCGTTTCCATCGTCATTTCGACCGTAGTGGAGAAATCTTTGGACTTTGTTCAATAGCATCTTTAAAAGATTTCTCGGCTACGCTGTGCTTCGCTCGAAATGACGACCGCGGGGATGACGGCATGTAGTAAAGCACCTGTTTCCATCGTCATTTCGACCGTAGTGGAGAAATCTTTGGATAGGCTTGTAGCATCTTTAAAAGATTTCTCGGCTACGCTGTGCTTCGCTCGAAATGACGGCCAAGAGGGATGACGGCATGGAGTAAAGTACCGGTTTCATCGTCATTTCGACCGTAACGGAGAAATCTTTGGACTTTGTCAACAGCATCTTTAAAAGATTTCTCGGCTACGCTGTGCTTCGCTCGAAATGACGACCGCGCGAGGATGAGGGCCTAGGGTAAAGTACCCGTTTCCATCGTCATTTCGACCGTAGTGGAGAAATCTTTGGACTTTGTCAATAGCATCTTTAAAAGATTTCTCGGCTACGCTGTGCTTCGCTCGAAATGACGACCGAGGGGGATGACGGCATATAGTAAAGTACTCGTCGAATCGTCATTTCGACCGTAGCGGAGAAATCTTTGGATAGGCTTGTAGCGTGTTTAAAAGATTTCTCGGCTACGCTGTGCTTCGCTCGAAATGACGACCGAGGTGATGACGGCTGGAGTGAATTAATGCAATCGTTATGATCCGCCATCCAATTTACAACTTCCTATAAATACACCAATCCTTTACCGATTTTGCGCTATTTTTGAGATGACTATCCGCTTTATATTTTAAACTATATTTTTGAGTATCCCTAAACCATTTTGCTCACTCAACATGACTATTAAATCAAAAAAAATATCATTAATTACTTTAAAGGCAATATTTTGCTGCGTTTTGGCTTTAGTAAACGTTAAGCTAAGCGTTGCTCAATCGCCATGGATTGCATTAAGTAAAAAGCCTTCAACATTAGGTCTCGAAAAGGGTTTTTCAACTTTCGATGCAGGAGCTTTTACGCTGAAGCTTGTTAAGTCATCACAAACCGTGGCTGGTCTTCAACCTAAAATGATCAAAGATTTTGATTTCGTTCCGAGTGACAGTTTAAAAGTGCGTAGTGCAGATGGCTTATATCATTTAGGAGACATTAATTTAAAACTTCGCAATACAGGGGATGAAGTTTGGAAAAGCTACAGTACAGCGGCAAAAAGGAGTCCTGTTAAAAACATTCCAACAGGTAAAAATGGCTTTGCAGCAGCCGATCTTGCAGCAACATTACCAACTGATATCCCTTTGCAGATAAAGCGGATTTGGGAAATGCAGAACGGTAAACTGGTGCTTCGCTTCGAGCTGAAAAATAAAACCGACAAAAATGTAGAAATCGGTGCGTTGGGAATTCCAATGATTTTTGATAACATTTTAGAGGGAAGAACACTGGAGCAAACCCACGCTAAAAATGTATTTTACGATCCTTACATTGGTAAAGATGCAGGTTATCTTCAGGTGACCAGGTTAAGCGGGCATGCACCGTCTTTATTGGTGGTTCCGGTAGGGCAAACCCCATTCGAAGCTTACAATCCATTAAATGATGATAAAACGCCAAGAGGAATTGCCTTTGAGGGTTTTTACGAATGGATGGTGTACAGTAAAGCCTATGCAGAAAACGAATGGAAAAATGCCGAACAATGGAACAGCCCAACATCGATTGTTTTAAAGCCGGGCGAAACTTGTAATTATGCCCTTCAGTTTATCCTTTCAGGGTCAGCTAAGGATACTGAAAGTAAACTGATCGAAAATAAAAGACCTGTGGCCATTTCTGTTCCTGGTTATGTACTGCCACGAGATGTAGATGCGAAATTGTTTATCAGTTATCCCAAAAAGATAAAATCCATACAGGTTCAGCCAGAAAATGCATTAAAAGTAAAAGTGCTGGGCACAACTAAAAATGGTTGGAAAAGTTACGCAGTTACAGGCAATACCTGGGGTAGGGCAAGGTTATCAATCACTTATGAAGATGAATTGGAACAGACCATAAATTATAAAGTGATTGAGCCAGAAAGTGATGTAATAGCCAGTTATGGCCATTTTTTAACAACTAAACAATGGTTTAACCAGCCTGATCCCATTTTTAAAAGAAGTCCTTCTGCCATTACTTACGATGAGGAGAAACAACAGCAGGTTACACAAGATAATAGGGCTTGGATTGCAGGCTTGAGCGATGAGGGTGGGGCAGGCTCCTGGTTGGGCGCAATAATGAAACAGTTGGTTCATCCGGAAAAGGAAGAGGTTGATAAGTTAAAACAATTTGTTGATACCGTGATGTTTGGACGCATTCAGCTAAAGGATGGCCCTCAGAAGTATGGAGTTAAAAAGAGTTTATTTTATTATGCGCCAGATTCATTGCCGAAAGATACCTATGCGGCAAACATTAATTTCAAAACATGGTCTGCATGGCCAAAAAAGGAGGCCGATAATTTAGGCAGATCATATAACTACCCACATGTTGCCGCTGCACATTGGTTGATGTATCGGTTAGCACGGAATTATAAAGGACTTGTTGATGAGCAAAGCTGGAAACAGCACCTGGTTGATGCGGCGGAAACCGGAATGGCCATGGTGAACATTGCGCCTTATTATGCACAGTTCGGCCAGATGGAAGGCACCATTTTTTACCTCATCTTAACCGATCTTAAAAATGAAGGATTAACAGCAGAAGCAGGCAGGCTGGAAACCGAAATGAAAAAACGTGCCAACCATTGGCGGTCGCTGCAATATCCGTTTGGCAGTGAGATGCCTTGGGATTCTACAGGTCAAGAAGAAGTTTATGTATGGTCGGATTATTTTGGCTATCAGGATAAAGCAAATGTAACGCTTGATGCCATACTCGCTTATATGCCTGTGGTGCCACATTGGGCTTACAATGGCAACGCACGCCGCTACTGGGATTTTCTTTATGGTGGTAAACTTTCGCGTATTGAAAGGATGATTCATCATTATGGTTCAGCATTGAATGCCATTCCAGTTTTAATGGATTACCGAAAACATCCTGGCGATTTTTATCTATTGCGTACAGGTTACGGAGGTTTGTTAGGGTCGATTTCAAATATTACCAAAGAAGGTTTTGCACCAACTGCCTTTCATGCCTATCCATCAACCTTAAAAAACGATGGCATAACCGGCGATTATGGCTCTGGCTTTTTTGGCTATGCGGTTAATACTTCATCGTACATATTGCAGCATCCGGAGTTTGGTTGGCTGGCTTTTGGGGGCAACCTAAATAAAGCGGGAAACACAATCAATGTTAAATTAACAACAGCAGCAAAATCATCAGTGTATGTTGCGCCTGCCGGACTTTGGATTACGCTTGATGCCGGAACGATTGAAGAGGTTAATTACAATACCACCAATGGAGAAATCGGTGTAAAACTAAGCAAGGCAAACGAGTACACGCCAGTTGCAATATTAAGATTATCTCAGCCAGCAAAAGTTAATGGTGTGGGTAATTATTCAGTTAAAAATAATAAAACCGGTAATAGGGGAGCATATAAATTGCCGTTAGCAAATGAACGCGTAACCAATATCATTCTACAGAAATAGCATCAATTTATAAACTTAGTAAGCCTCGTGAAATAAAATTTTACGAGACTTTTTTTTGTTAATGTAATTTGATAATCAATTTGGTATGTATTTTAATCATGATTTATATTCAATTGACTTATTATTATAGTTTGAATCCCAATTGATTAAATAAACTATTCTATGATTTTTAATGGAATGGTGAGTAATTAGGTGATCGAAATGAATCCTGATTTTAGGAGTATGATTACTTTAAATAAAACCTTTAATTTTTTGTTTAACAATTAGCTATTAATGGAAAAAGTAATATTGTCCATTAAATAATCTGATCGTTATCATTTTTAACGAGGAAGCAAGATTGGCAGTAGAATTTCATGGAGTGAATATCCTTGTAGTGGCGTCATTTCGAGCGGAGTGAAACGTAGTTGAGAAATCTAACGGATAGATATCTTTCCCTATTTAACATCGGTGCTGCGCTCAACCGAAAGAACGCATGAGTTTTTGCCACGGAAGCACAGATTAACACAATCAGGCGAATTTCCTTTCTGTGACTTCTGTGTTTCCGTGGCTAAAAATTAAAGATTGGTTCCTTGTCAAAAGAATTTACAAACTTTCCTTAATTACCCTAACCCCATAAATAGGCCCTGCGCTGTTTTTCGCTTTAGGAAACAGCTTTACGGTAACTTTGCTTTTTCCTTTTGTTAATTCTGTAGGAATTTTATAAGAGATGTCGTAAAAACGGCTTTCCTTGTATTTGTTCAAATCTTCTGTGGCAACATTAACACCATCAACCATTACATCAAAATTGCGGCCGCGGTTATCCATACCCCAATATGATGCTATTATGGTATTCTGCATAGCTGGATCTACCTTCACATCGAACTGTAAAAAACCGTTTTCACCTGCTACACGCCATTTGCTGCCATGATCTTCACCCATATATTCTTTAGCTGCGGTAAAATTATGATCGCGTTCAGGCTGCATTTCTCCAAACCTGAATACATCGGTGGTTTTATCTTCCAACTCTTTCCTTTTGCGCTTTTGCTCGTCGTATATCTTTTGCTGCACCGTCCATTTTTCAGGGGTAAATACATCCCAATATACACTGTAGTATTGGTTTTTGGTTTGATAGAACGGAATAAGGGTTACATCCTGTGGCTGAGCAATTTTATTGGTTTCAAATTGTAATTCCTGTTTGTTCACTACGCTCAGCCAATCTTTAGGGTCGTTATTTGCGCTTACAAATACTGGTACACCTTTAACCGGATCAGGTTCTGTTGTGCCTAAAACACCCGCCAAAAGCACCGGACCATAAAACACCGCTCTACGGTCGGCATTATCAGGCATAGCCTCTGTATATAATTTTTCTGGTGTTACATAAGTAATTTTATCATTGTTTTTCCAGGTGCGGGTAATCACATAATAACCGGTTTCATCTGGCGTGATTTTTTGCAGCTGTCCATTTACCGAAATAGTAGTTTCTGTAGACCATTTAGGCTTCCTTACCCGGATGGAAAAATTAGATGCTTTGTTTAAACTGAGCGTTAAAGTTGTTTGGTCGCCTTGTGGTAATGCAGTTTGCTGAGTAATTTTCAAACCTTTTTCTTTCCAATCTAAAACTGAAGGAATAAAAAGATTCACATATAAACTTCCATCGCCACCCCTAAAATAAATGCTTTCGTTGTATTTTACATGGTTCTCCATGCCTGTGCCCACGCAGCAGGTAAAAGTGTTAAACTTATCGCTGTATTCTTTTTTACCACCCATGCGCAACGGTACGAAATAGCAAGTCATGCCATCATCGTGGTTTTGCGAAGCAAGAATATGATTATAAAGTGCCTTTTCATAATAATCGAACAGCTCGGCCGAAGGGTTTTCGGCAAAAAGATGTCCGGTTAATTTTAGCATGTTGTAAGTATTGCAGGTTTCGGTAGTGTTTTCGGTAAGCTTATCATTCAGTTTATCGGGTTCACTCAAATACTCGTAATTGCTGTTTCCACCTGTAACATAAGAGTGGTGGTAAACGATCGTTTTCCAGAAGAAATCGGCTATTGTTTTATCGTTTTTGTCGCCGGTAATTTCATGTCTTCTAGCACTGGCAATAATTTTCGGTATTTGTGTATTGGAATGTTTTCCTGGAAGGATATCGGTTTCTTTGGCTAAAGGATCAAGGATCCGTTTATCGTAAAACTTATAAGATAAATCGAGGTATTTCTTTTCCCCGGTGATAGCATATAGGTTAACCAGCGTTTCGGCCATGCCACCGTATTCGCAGAACAGCATTTTCTGCAATAATTCTTCATTTAAGCCTCCAATGGTTGTTCCAGTCCAATCGGCCAGGGCAATGCAGCTAGTTAAAGCTTTTTTATTGTTGGTATAAAGATAGGCATCCAGTAAACCTGCCATAATTTTATGAACGGTATACCATGGTGCCCAACCCCCGTTAAGGTCGAAACCCCCGGTTTTAACATTGCCTTTTGCCAGCTCGCCCCATATTTTGTCTTCATTGGTAAATGCACCTAAATAGCCGTTTTTTCTGGCTTTTTGGCATTCCGCCAGTTCATCAACAATATAATTTGCTTTTTGTAAAAATACAGGGCTGTTGCTCGATGCATATTGCATGGAAACAGCCGAAAGGTAATGCCCAAGCGAATGCCCTGCTAATCCATCTCCTTCCCAGCCACCATAAATTTTAGCTTTTGGCGTTAAACCTGCATTTTTTCTAAAACCCGATAATAACCTATCAGGATCTATAATGGTTAAATAAGCTTCGTCGGCTTTCATTGCCGTTTTAAAAGTGCTTTCCAATAAATTTACTTCCGAAAGGTCGAAAGCATAAGCTTTAATTGGTGTGGTATTTTTAACCTTTATGCGTTTATCGTTAAAGTGTGGTACATAGTTTTGGGCATTTACATTCAGCGCAAAAAACAGTGCACAGCCAAGTAAGCTTTTACCAATGTTTGGGTTCATCATATTAATGGTTTAGGGATGTTTTTACAGGAATAAAATTATGCAATTGGCAACAGCATAAAAACGCCATAATTTGCCGCTATTGTGCAGATTTTACCCATATTATTCGCTAACATAAAATTAATTGTGATTTTTGTACCATAATTTAACTTATAATTCGCAGATACAACCCATATTTTAGCCATTTGGCCAGATCTTTATCGAATGAAGATTGCTTTTGGGATATTTGCTTAACGCATAAAAAATATGTTCGAAAAGAAAGTTTATCTCCAAAGGAGAGCAGCACTAAAATCAACAATAACATCGGGTATTTTACTGTTTTTAGGTAATGAAGATAGTCCGATGAATTATAAAGACAATACTTATCATTTTAGGCAAGACAGTACCTTTTTATATTATTTTGGAATCAGTGAACCACTATTGGCGGCTATTATTGATTTGGATAATGACGAAACCATCTTGTTTGGAAACGAAATGGGTATCGATGATATCGTGTGGATGGGCCGACAAAAAACACTTGAGGAAAAAAGCCAGGATGCCGGACTTACAAAAGTACTTCCGTTAGATCAACTTGATGCTTACCTCAAACAGTACCAGGAAAAGAAAAGAACCGTTCAGTTTTTACCACCATACCGATCAGAGAATAAAATAAAACTTTCACACTGGTTTAATATTCCTGTTGATCAGCTTAAAGAGAAAGAATCAACCGAATTTATTAAAGCGGTGGTAGCGCAGCGGTCGGTTAAATCAGCAGAAGAAATTGAAGAGTTGGATCGTGCTGCGGCAATATCTGCCGATATCCATTTAATGGTAATGCAACAGGCAAAACCCGGTATGTACGAGCGCGAACTTGCAGCAAAAATACAGGGTGCAGCATTGGCATCTGGAGGTAACCTGGCTTATCCTGTTATTTTAACCGTGCGTGGCGAAATTCTGCACAACCATTATCATGGCAATCAATTGCAGGAAGGGCAGTTGGTTTTAAACGATTCTGGCGTAGAAACCGCTTTAGGTTATGCCGGCGATCTTACCCGTACTTTTCCGGTAGGGAAAAAATTCAGTGCTGAGCAAAAAGACATTTATGATATTGTACTTAATGCTTATACCCATGCTAAAAATTTATTGGCACCTGGTGTAAGGTATTTGGATGTGCATTTGGCATCGTGTAAAATGCTGGCGCAAGGATTAAAAGATGTGGGTTTAATGAAAGGAAATGTAGACGATGCCGTACAAGCTGGCGCACATGCCATGTTTTTTCAATGTGGAACTGGCCACATGATGGGAATGGACGTGCATGATATGGAAGATTTGGGTGAGCAATATGTAGGCTATACGGATGAACTGACTAAAAATACTACACAATTTGGATTAAAATCGTTAAGGTTGGGTAAAGCACTTGAGGCCGGTTATGTATTAACAGTTGAACCTGGTGTTTATATTATTCCAGAGTTGATAGACCGTTGGAAAGCCGCCAATCAGTTTACAGAATTTATAAATTACGATAAATTAGAACAGTTCAGAAATTTTAGTGGAATCAGGGTTGAAGACGACTTCCTTGTGACGGCGAACGGAAGCAGAATGCTGGGCAAACATTTGGCCTTAACCACTGAAGAAATCGAATCGATTAGGGGTGAAGCACTTTAACGTGAACACAATGTTATGCAGAATTTATTTGTGCCAACAATTAGGCCCTGAAATAAAACAATATTATAACCAGTAAAACAAATGAAAAAACTAACCTCCCTAACCGTACTCTTTTTAGCGTTTATTACAATGCTTTTCGCACAGGCTCCTAAAAAGGTTTATACTTTGGCCGATACCTTAAGGGGAAGCCTGAATGCCGAGCGTACGTGGTGGGATGTGCAACGTTACGAACTTGCTGTTAAGCCTGATTATAATGATAAAAGCATTACCGGCTCAAATAAAATTATTTACAAAGTTGTGGGCAATAACAATGGCCGTACGCGGATGCAAATCGATCTTCAGGAGCCATTGATTATTGATAGTGTGCGCTATAATGATGGTTCCAAGTTAAAGTTTGAGCATGTTGGTAGTGTTTGGTATGTACATGTATCGGCACAAAAGTTATCGGCTTTAAACAGTGTCCACATATTTTACCATGGCAAGGTACACCAGGCAAAAAGAGCACCCTGGGATGGTGGTTTCATTTTTACTATCGATTCACTTTCGCGCCCATGGATGACGGTGGCCTGCCAGGGTTTAGGTGCTTCGGTGTGGTATCCAAATAAAGATCATCAAAGCGATGAACCTAATTTAGGTGCTTCGTTAACCATGACGGTGCCTGATAGCCTGGTTGCTATTGGAAATGGCCGGTTGGTGTTTAAAAAAGATAACAGTAATGGTACCACCACTTATCAATACAATGTTAAAAACCCGATCAGCAATTATTGCATCATTCCATACATTGGTAAGTACGTTAACTTTAAAGAAAAATATGCCGGTGAAAAAGGTGCACTGGATGTAAATTATTGGGTGCTCGATTACAATTACGCAAAGGCGAAAACCTATATGCCCGATCAGGTGCATAAGATGATGAAGAGCATGGAACATTGGTTTGGCCCTTATCCATTTTATGAAGATGGTTACCAGCTTATTGACGCTTCGCATACCGGAATGGAACATCAATCGGCAGTTTCTTACGGCAATGGATACAAGTTTGGTTATAGGGGCAGAGACATGTCTGGAGATGGATGGGGATTGAAATGGGATTTTATCATCATTCACGAAAGCGGGCACGAATGGTTTGGCAATAACATTACCACTAACGATTTGGCCGATATGTGGGTACACGAAGGTTTTACCAATTACAGCGAAACCCTATTTGTTGATTATATTTTTGGCAATAAAGCTGGTAACGAATATAATTTTGGCATCAGAAAAGGGATCAGAAACGATACACCGATTATTCCCGCTTATGGGGTTAATGCACAGGGCAGTGGCGATATGTACCCAAAAGGTGGCAATATGCTACACGCCATCAGGCATAGTTTAAATAACGATGAACTGTTTAGGGCAATATTGCGTGGCTTAAACAAAACCTTTTACCATCAAACCGTAACTACCAAGCAAATTGAAAATTACATTTCTAAAAAGGCTGGTTTCGATTTTTCGAAAGTTTTTGATCAATACCTTCGTACGGTACAAGTGCCTGCATTCGAATATTACCTAAGAGATGGTAAAGCTTTTTATCGGTACAGCGATTGTGTAAAAGGTTTCAACCTGCCTTTAAGTTTAAAAAAAGATGGCATTAAAACACTTAAAATTTTTCCTTCGCAAAACTGGCAGCAGGTAGCATTGGCCAAAGGGCAGGCTGCTTTGTTTACTAAGCAGGATATAGAATTTATGTATTACTTGCAGGTGAAAAATACCAAATAATTATCTTTAACAGGTTGTCGGGTAAATAAATTTGCCTAAGGGTCGGCCTACATCGTCCTCGTTTGTAACGAGGATGTACGAGTAAAGCGATTTTATCGCTCTTGAAGGAATCATTGTCGCATTGCAAATGCCTACTTCAAAAATCCTCGTTACAAACGAGGACTATTTAAGCTTTAACCACAGATTTACACAGAGATCATTTTTTGCCACAGAAACACAGAAAGCACGGAGAATTTATAGATGATCATCCCTTAGTTGTGTTATCTACATCGTCCTCGTTTGTAACGAGGATGTACGAGTATAGCGATTTTATCGCTCTTGAAGGAATCATTTTCGCATTGCAAATGCGGACCTCAGAAATCCTCGTTACAAACGAGGACTATTTAAGCTTTAACCACAGATTTACACAGAGATCAGTTTTTGCCACGGAAACACAGAAAGCACGGAGAATTTATAGATGATCATCCCTTAGTTGTGTTATCTACATCGTCCTCGTTTGTAACGAGGATGTACGAGTGAAGCGATTTTATCACTCTTGAAGGAAAATTATTTTCGCATTGCAAATGCGGACCTCAAAAATCCTCGTTACAAACGAGGACTATTTAAGCTTTAACCACAGATTTACACAGAGATCAGTTTTTGCTCTATCGTCCTCGTTTGTAACGAGGATGTACGAGTAAAGCGATTTTATCGCTCTTGAAGGAATCATTTTCGCATTGCAAATGCGTACCTCAAAATCCTCGTTACAAACGAGGACCATTTAAGCTTTAACCACAGATTTACACAGAGATCAGTTTTTGCCACGGAAACACAGAAAGCACGGAGAATTCATAGATGATCATCCCTTAGTTGTGTTATCTACATCGTCCTCGTTTGTAACGAGGATGTACGAGTAAAGCGATTTTATCGCTCTTGAAGGAATTATTTTCGCATTGCAAATGCGGACCTCAGAAATCCTCGTTACAAACGAGGACTATTTAAGCTCAACATGACATATCTAATGTAGAATTGTTTTTAATGATACAACCTCTTCTTTTTCATAGGATACCTTTTTTTGTATCTCATTACTTTACAAAATATTAGGTTTTCTTTCATCCGTTTCTGTATTATTCAAATGGCATATTTATAACCATTATCGGTTAAAATCCAACAATACAACCTTTCCCCGATCAAGTACCTTTGGATATAGTGAAGTTTATGATTTAAAACTAATGCTTTGGGTTTAAATCATCTTGTTCCAATTTACAAATCATATATATTAAAACATAAAATCAGAATGAGTATTAAATGGACTGGGGTTTTCCCTGCTGTAACCACAAAATTTACGGCAAACGATGAATTGGATTTTCCGGCTTTTGATTTAAATATCGAAGCACAATTAGAAGCAGGAGCCGAGGGAATTATTTTAGGTGGATCACTTGGAGAAGCCAGTGTATTAACCGACGAAGAAAAGTTTGGTTTGTTATCGCATACCTTAACCGTGGTAAACGGCAGGGTTCCAGTGCTGTTGAATATTGCCGAATCGACCACCAAAAAAGCAATTGAAGTAGCTAAAAAAGCTGAATCGCTTGGCGCGCAAGGCTTAATGTTATTGCCACCAATGCGTTATAATGCTGCGCCTGATGAAACTTTGGCCTTTTTTGGTGCCATTGCAGAAAGTACCAGCCTGCCGATTATGATTTACAACAATCCGGTTGATTATAAAATTGAAGTAACGCTGGATATGTTTGAAGTTTTAACCAAATACGATAACATCCAGGCCATTAAAGAATCAACCCGTGACGTTTCAAATGTAACCCGATTGATTAACCGCTTTGGTGATCGTTTTAAAATCTTTACCGGAGTAGATCCATTGGCAATGGAAAGTATTGTAATGGGCGCACATGGTTGGGTAGCTGGTTTGGTTGATGCTTTCCCTAGAGAAACAGTTGCCATTTTCAGGTTGATTAAAGAAAACCGCATTGCAGAAGCATTAACCATTTACCGTTGGTTTTTACCTGTGCTTGAGCTTGATATCCACGCAAAACTGGTGCAGTACATTAAACTGGCAGAAGTGGCTACCGGGTTAGGTACTGAAGCCGTACGCGCACCACGTTTACCAATAAGCGGAACAGAAAGAGAAAAAGTGTTGAAAATTATTAACGATGCATTAGCTGTTCGTCCACAATTACCTGCAGGTAGCTGGGGCAAATAGTTTAAATACCAAATATGAACGGAAAAAATATTGTAGCCAGTACTTATGTAGAAGTTAATGAAAAAAGCCTTAAAGCTGTTAATCCCGCAACGGGGTTAACGCTTGATGGTGAATTTTTTAAAGCGAATGAAAGTCTTGTTCATGATGCGCTAACAGCCGCAACAGCAGCTTTCCAAAGCTATAGAAGTTTAAATAAGGACCTTAAAGCCGCTTTTTTAAATGCCATTGCCGATGAAATTGCCAGTTTAGGTGATATCCTGGTAAACCGTGCAGTTGAAGAAAGCGGTTTACCTTTAGGGCGTTTACAAGGAGAATTGGGCAGAACCACAGGTCAGTTGAGGTTGTTCGCCAATCTGGTAGCAGAAGGTTCGTGGGTAGATGCCATAATTGATACCGCATTGCCTGAAAGGCAACCCTTGCCCCGCCCTGATATCAGGCGCATGCTGATCCCAATCGGCCCTGTTGTGGTTTTCGGTGCAAGTAATTTCCCATTGGCTTTTTCAGTAGCAGGTGGCGATACTGCATCAGCACTCGCATCTGGTTGCCCTGTAGTGGTAAAAGCACACCCCGCACATTACGGAACCAGTGCACTGGTAGGTGGTGCCATTATTAAAGCTGCCGAAAAAACAGGCATGCCAAAAGGCGTTTTTTCAATGTTGTACGATGATGGTTATACTATCGGAGCAAGTTTAGTTCAACATCCGCAAACCAAAGCCGTAACGTTTACAGGTTCGTTTAAAGGCGGTATGGCACTGATCAATCTTGCGCAGCAACGCGAACAGCCTATCCCGGTTTTTGCCGAAATGGGCAGTATTAACCCTGTAGTTCTTCTTCCAAAGGCCATCGAAAATCAATCAGCAGAGCTGGCTAAAAAATATGCTGCATCAATTACCTTAGGTGCTGGCCAGTTTTGTACCAACCCTGGTTTATTGCTTGCCGTTCAATCGCCGGGTTTAGAAAACTTTAAAACGGTTTTAAAAGAAAGTATTTCTACAGTTCCATCTGCAACAATGCTTACCGAAGGTATTGCCCAAAATTATGGCAAACTATCTGCCGAGGTGGTTAGCGAAGGTGGGGTTGAACTTTTATCTGCTTCAACAGTTAAAAATAATGACCTTAAAAATCAGTCGGAAGCCAGAATTGCACAAGTAAGTGCAGCCGATTTTATTAAAAATCCAAAACTCCGCGAAGAAATTTTCGGTCCATATTCATTATTGGTAGTTGCGCAGGATATTACAGAATTAGAAGCTGCAATTGAGGTACTGGAAGGACAGCTTACCGTAACCCTGATGGCCGATAAGCAAGAGCTTCAGCAATACCTAACCTTGGTAAATAAACTCACCGATAAAACAGGAAGAATAATTTTAAATGGTGTACCTACAGGTGTGGAGGTTTGTGCAGCCATGCAACATGGCGGACCATTCCCGGCCACTAACGACAGTCGTTTTACTTCGGTAGGTGCTACAGCGATAAACCGTTTTGCCCGTCCGTTGGCTTACCAGGATTGGGAACAAGAGTTATTGCCTGATGAATTGAAAGATGGAAATCCTTTGGGGATTTTTAGAATGGTGAACCAAAAATTAACGAAATCTCATGAGTAAAACTTTTTTTTGTGTAGATGCACATACCTGTGGAAATCCGGTTAGATTGGTAGCTGGTGGGGGTCCTCAGCTTGTAGGCGCGAATATGAGCGAAAAACGCCAGCACTTTTTACGTGAATTCGACTGGATCAGAACAGGTTTAATGTTCGAACCACGTGGGCACGATATGATGTCGGGCAGTATCCTTTATCCGCCACATGATCCTGCCAATGATGTTGCCGTATTGTTTATCGAAACCAGTGGTTGCCTGCCCATGTGCGGTCACGGTACAATCGGTACCATTACCATTGCCATTGAAGAAGGATTGATCCAACCTAAAATCCCCGGGGTAATAAGAATGGAAGCACCGGCCGGATTGGTGTTAATCGAATACAAACAGGAAGGAAAAAAAGTTAAATCTGTTAAACTCAAAAATGTGGCTTCATACCTCGCCGCAGAAAACCTTCAGGTAGAATGCCCTGATTTGGGTACCCTTACCTTTGATGTGGCCTATGGTGGTAACTTTTATGCCATTGTAGATCCTCAGGAGAATTTTCCGGGATTGGAGAACTATACTGCTTCACAACTCATTACCTGGAGCCAAACCATCAGAAAACGCATTAACGAACTATATACTTTTGTACATCCGCAGGATGCAACGATAAATGGCTGTAGCCATGTATTGTGGACCGGGAAAACAATCGATCCTACATCAACGGCCAGAAATGCTGTTTTTTATGGTGATAAAGCCATAGATCGATCGCCATGCGGCACCGGAACTTCGGCGCGTTTGGCCCAATGGTATGCTAAAGGAAAGCTTAAACAAGGGGAGGATTTTATCCACGAAAGTTTTATCGGTAGTAAGTTTATTGGCAGGGTAGAAGAGGTGGTAGATTTAAATGGCATCAAAGCGATAATACCAAGTGTAGAGGGCTGGGCAAAAATTTATGGATACAATACCATTAAAATTGATGCTGAGGATGATCCCTATGCTTATGGATTTCAGGTGATTTAGTAATAATAAAAAGAATGACGAAAGTATTAATTATAGGCGGCGGAATTGTAGGCTTAACATCAGCATATTATTTGCAGAAAAAGGGCTACGAGGTAACCATTTTAGATAAGGGAGAAATTACCGATAACTGTTCTTTCGGTAACGCAGGGATGATTGTGCCAAGTCATTTTGTGCCATTGGCCGCTCCAGGTATGATTAAACAGGGTATTAGATGGATGTTTAACAGCAAAAGTCCGTTTTATGTGCGCCCATCGTTAAACGGGAATCTCATTAACTGGGGATTAAAGTTTATGAAACACGCCACGGCAAAGCATGTAAGTCAATCGGCAGAACCCTTGCGCGATCTTTCATTGTTGAGCAAAAAGTTGTATGAAGGTTTGGCTAAAGAACCCGATTTTAACTTCGAACTCACCAATAAAGGCATTCTTGCATTTTATAAAACCGAAAAGGCAGGCGAAGAAGAAGCACACTTGGCCGAAAAAGCAATTGAACTCGGTTTGGATATGGCTGTGCTCACCGCAGATGAATGTAGCGCTTTACAACCTGATTTAAAATTAGATGTGTTGGGTGCGGTACATTACCGTTGTGATGCACACCTTTACCCCACCAAGTTGATGAATGCCCTGTTGAAGTATTTAATTGATAACGGTGTGAACATTGAACGTGGAAAAGAGGTTGATAAAATTGAAACTTCGGGCAATCGCATTGCTAAAGTTTTTACCGGTAACCAGGCCTGGGAGGCCGATCAGTATGTAATTGCTACAGGATCGTGGTCGCCGGCGGTAGCTAAAATGGCCGATCTTAATATCTCATTAATGCCCGGTAAAGGATATTCCTTTATGGAAGCAGAACCTCAAAACCGTTTAACAATCCCTGCATTATTGTGCGAAGCCAGGGTAGCCATTACGCCAATGAACGGGCAGATCAGGTATGGAGGGACAATGGAATTGGATAAAATTAATAACAGAATTAATATGCAAAGGGTTAAAGGTATTGTAGAATCTGTACCTAAATATTTCCCTGACTTAAAACCTGCAATTCCTGCCGAAAAAGATATCTGGTATGGCTTCCGTCCGTCATCACCAGATGGATTACCTTATATTGGCAGAAGTGAAAAACGGGAAAATTTAATTGTAGCCACCGGGCATGGTATGATGGGATTGAGCTTAGGGCCTGCTACAGGTTTACTGGTAAGCCAGATTGTTGCTGGTATGGATACCGATCTAAAATTGGAGCCATATGCCGTAGTTCGATAACGGGCTTTGGTTTTTTCAGCTTGTATGTAGTATTCCCAGAGAAGTCAAGTTTTAAAAACTTGACTTCTCTTTTTTGCGATTTATTTTTGTAAAAAATAGAACTTACCTAGTTTAATTGCCTTAAAACTTACGTCCGCATTAAGATTCCCGCATGCGCGGGAATGACGACCGTGTTAAAAGATTTGCTAAAAGGATTGCTTTTGATCGCTCTTCTATTTTACTGCTCCTAAGGTTTGTGGGCGATCGTCATTGCGAAGCCAATTTTTCATTGGAAGAAGCAATCTTTTATATTCAGCAATTGCTTCCTATCTCACAATGCCGATATTATTAGCACACTTAGCGTTTTATACTTTCAGCCCCAGAGAAGTCAAGTTTTAAAAACTTGACTTCTCTTTTTTTTGAGATTTATTTTTGTAAAAAATAGAACTTACTTAGTTTAATTGCCTTAAAGCCTTACATCCGCATTAAGATTCCCGCATGCGCAAGAATGACGGCCGGGTTAAAAAACTTGCTAAAAAGATTGCTTTTGATCGCTCTTTTATTTTACTGCTCGTAAGGTAAGGTTTGTACGCGGTCGTCATTGCGAAGCCAATTTTTCATTGGATGAAGCAATCTTTTTATACTCTGCAATCACTTCGTACCTCAGCAATGCCGATATTATTTAGCACACTTACCTTTTTATACTTTCAGCCCCAGAGAAGTCAAGTTTTATCGGCTTAACTTTAATGATATTGAGACGCAAAGACCAAAAAATTAGAAATAACCCTAATTGATTTTAATTTATTTATTTGTTTCTCTCCATTTGTTAACGACTATATTTCCAATAACGATGACTAGAATTAAAATGAACAGGTCGGCAATGAAATATTTAGTTGAAAAACCAAAATCAGATGTAATAGAAGGGTTAGAAAATTTTCCTCCTGAATAGAGATAAAAATTAAAGGGAAAACCAATCTTAGTAAAACCGTCGGATGCTGCATTGTCCTGATAAGAAATAGCAGTTAACAATGCAAAAATCAGCAACATAATTATTGTGGGAATTAGTTTTAGCTTCATGTTAATTTAAATTTAGCTTTCCATTTCGATATGCATTTATTAACAGGTTAATCTGATCTCCTACCACTGTAGTAGAAGTTAAATCCGTATTATACTTGCTTCCACCAGAAAACATAATATTTGTGCTATCTTTTGTGTTTTGTTTAGCATGTGTCCAATATTGTCTTGAATCAGATCTTAATGTACTTTGATCATCTACATGTAACAACGAAAATGTATGTCCAAGTTCATGTGGAATGGTATTGTTATCTAACCCTTGAATGATATTGTTTACATAAGAAACGTTCAAACTTACAGTACTTCCACCAATATTATGCGCAAAGCCATACAAATTTTTCATTTCACCAATGTTATCCATTATTTGTATTAGGTGCTCGTTGTTCATTTTTTGATCAGGGTTTCTAACTATTCTATACTTCATAAAAAAAGAAACGTTCACTGTTTTCTTTATCGTTGAAAAGAATGTTTTGTAAGCAAAGCCATCTAAACCGCTATTTATAATTCGATTATGGTTATTGAATTTACTGATTGGGAAATTAATATACGTTTGGTAACTGATCTGATAAGACCTCTTTAATTGTGTTTCCATTACTGAAGCCAGCCTAAATAAATTTGTTACCTTATCTTTTGTCCTATCAAGGATAGCAACCTTAAGTTTTAGCCCCAGAGAAGTCAAGTTTTAAAAACTTGACTTCTCTTTTTTGCGATTTAGTTTTTGTAAACAAATAGAACTTACCTAGTTCAATTGCCTTAAAGCCTTACATCAGCATTAAGATTCCCGCATGCGCGAGAATGACGGCCGTGTTAAAAAACTTGCTCAAAGACTTGCTTCTGATCGCTCTTCTATTTTACTGCTCCTAAGGTAAGGTTTGTGGGCGATCGTCATTGCGAAGCCAATTTTTCATTGGATGAAGCAATCTTTTTATACTCAGCAATCACTTCGTCATTTCTTAACCTCTGTGCCGCCCAATGACGATTTTTTTATCAGAATCAGTCAATTTACTTTGAAACCTTCCTGCCGTGGGCAGCGGCAAAACAAAGTAAAATCTTACATTTTACCTTAAAGTATCATTCCCAAAAAAACAATTTTGTGAATAACTGGTTGTTTGCCATTCCTTTAATCAGTTATAATTGCGTTAAAACCATCGCTATACGTTGTAAACTAGGTTTTTAGTAGCGTTTTCACCTTAAATTGAGGATAAAATCCGTCATATATTATCAAATTGTAGCAGGATTTTAACCTTATCTTTCTTTTATTGGTTTTTTAGGGTTAATATCCTTACATTCAATTCGTAATCAACAAACCAACCTAACTAAACTAAATCATGAAAGTATTACCATTTACCATGCTTGTTCCCGATGACAAGAGTGTGATATCGGAACATATTGAACTGCCTTATTTTTATCAGTACCTGCACCGCCACGATGAATGGCAGATCACTTACATAGAAAAAGGGGAGGGCACATTAATCGCCGGTAACGATATGCACGCCTTCCGATCGGGAGATGTTTTCGTAATTGGTGCAAAGCTTCCTCATTTATTTAAAAGTAACCCCGAGTATTTTTCTGCAGATAACCACAAAACCATTAAAGCCTGTTCAGTTTACTTCAATCCCAATGGTATACTGGCTGCACTCTTTAACCTTCCTGAAATGAAAATGGCCAGTGCTTTTTTGGCGAAGAACAAACACGGCTTCAAAATTTCAAACGGTTTTACTAAAGATATCATCGCTAAAATTTTTAATGTGCACCATGCATCTGGTGTAGATGTACTGTTTAATTTTTTAAAATTGGTTAATGGCCTGCAAGATTTAAACGAGAATGTAGAATCGCTTTGCTCGGATATGTACTCATCTAACGTAACCGAAAATGAAGGGATGCGCTTGAGTAAAATCATCAATTTTATTACCGAAAATTACAACAACCAAATTTCTTTAGAGGATGTTGCAAATGCTGCTTTTATGACTCCGCAAGCCTTTTGCCGATATTTTAAGAAACATACAGGGCATACTTTCGTTTCGTTTTTAAATGAAGTAAGAATTAACGATGCCTGTAAAAGTCTGATTTCCGGAGAAAAAGCCGATTGCATATCTGGTGTAGCGTACAAAGCAGGTTTTAACAGCATCACCAATTTTAACCGGGTATTTAAAAGCATTATTGGCCAATCACCACGGGCATATATCGATACTTACAACAGCGTAAGCAGGGTAAGTTACGTGGGCGCATAAGTCACAATTTTAATTTCAAACCTAAAATAGCAAGCCGTTTTTTCAGATGGAGGCAACTCCTATTCGCCAAAATTTAACCGATCTCAAATGCAAAACAAGTCCCGTTTTTTTGCCCTTTTGTTAACCATAAGCCTATTATCAAGCACCCTTGCAATTGCCCAGCTGCCAAATGCAACGCTTTACGAACAAACCAGCGAAATGGGTACGCTCATTTTGGGTTACCAGAAGGACGTAGATGCCATTAACGATTTTTATTATCCATACGCTACGGGTGGTTTTTATGCCTACCCAATGACAACCTTTAAAAGCCCGGAACAACGGAAAAGACTCCAGGATATTAATAACGACTATTTACAAAAGTTAAAGGAAGCCCAGTTTGATACATTTAGTATTTATGGCAAGGTAGATTACATTTTGCTTAAAAAGGAGATCGAATCATCAGTTTGGTTACTCAATAAAGAAGAAACAGATTACAATGCACTGGCTAAGTATTTTACCTTCGCCGATTCCATTTATGCCCTCGAAAAACTAAGGCGCAGAGGAACCTATAAAGAAGGATCATTACTAGCTGCACAGATGAGTGAAACAGCAAAGCAAATTGATACGCTGAGTTTAAGTTTTAAAAAAGTGAGCAAGCTTAAGCCAGATCAACTTAAAATGGCTGCGGCAGTAACATTCAGTTTAAAACAACGCTTAAAAGGGTTTTATCAGTTTTATATGGATTACGAACCTGGTTTTACCTGGTGGGCACCCAAACCATACGAAAAGCTCGACCTTGCCTTAAACAACTACGCCAGGTTATTTGCTGATGGGCGTGATTCCATTCCGGCTGTAAAAACAGATAAACCTGAAATAAAAGGCACACCGATAGGCCGCCAAGAACTAATACGGCAGTTAAATGCCGAACTGATTCCTTATACCCCCGAACAACTGATTCAGCTTGCCGAAAAGGAGTTTAAGTATTGTGATGAAGAACTCTTAAAGGCATCAACCGCAATGGGCTATGGGAAAGACTGGAAAAAAGCGCAGGAAAAAATCAAAAACAGTTATGTTCCGCTAGGTAAACAAGCCGAGCTCATTGTGAAACTGCAGGATGATGCTTTAACTTTTATAAAAGCCAACGACCTCATTAGTATTCCTGCTTTGGCAGAAGAAACCTGGGGTATGGTAATGATGTCGGCCGAACGCCAGCTGGTTAATCCATTTTTTACCGGAGGTCGCGAAATCAGTATTTCTTACCCCACCAACGGCATGGGAGAAGATGATAAACTGATGAGTATGCGGGGAAACAATCCTTATTTTTCGAGAGGAACCGTACAGCACGAGTTATTGCCAGGGCACCATTATCAATATTTTATCAATAACCGCTATAAAAGCTACCGTGAATCGTTTAAAACCCCATTTAGTGTAGAGGGGTGGCCTTTATATTGGGAGCTTTTGCTTTACGATAAAGGTTTTGCCAAAACACCTGAAGAAAAAATGGGAATGTTGTTCTGGAGGATGCACCGCTGCGCCAGGATTCTGTTTTCGTTAAACTTTCATCTTGGCAAATGGACCCCGCAAGAATGTGTAGATTTCTTGATAAACCGTGTCGGACACGAACGTGCCAATGCCGAAGGCGAGGTACGAAGATCTTTCAAAGGCGATTATAGCCCCTTATACCAGGTAGCCTACCTTACAGGTGGTTTACAGCTTTTTGCACTCAAAAAAGAAATGGTTGATAGTGGTAAAATGAGCTTTAAAGCCTTTCATGATGCAGTGATCAAAGAAAATTTAATCCCTGTAGAAATGATCAGAGCAACATTAACCAACCAGCCTTTAACCCGCGACTTTACCACCACCTGGCATTTTTACGATCAACTTAAATAAACCAAACCAGATACAAACAAAACCACCAACAAACCAACCAGATGAAAAACCAGGAAACCACCCAGTTTAAACCCTCACTTAAATTGATGGATGCAACCATGCTTGTAGCCGGCAGTATGATCGGATCGGGTATTTTTATAGTAAGTGCAGATATTACCCGTAACGTTGGTAGCTCAGGCTGGCTCCTTGTAGTTTGGCTTATAACAGGTTTTATGACGCTTACCGCCGCGTTAAGTTATGGCGAATTGAGTGCCATGTTCCCTAAAGCAGGCGGGCAATACATTTATTTAAAAGAAGCATACAATCCGCTCATTAGCTTTTTATACGGATGGAGTTTTTTTACCGTGATTCAAACAGCAACAATAGCAGCTGTAGGCGTAGCTTTTGCCAAATTTACAGCCTACCTGGTGCCGGCATTAAATGAAGATCTTGTTGCAATTGATTTAGGTTTCTTTACCGTTTCTCCGGCACAATTATTAGCAATAGCAGTAATTATATTGCTTACCTACATCAACAACAGGGGGGTAAATGGAGGTAAATTAATTCAAACCACCTTTACAGTTGCCAAATTGCTGAGTTTATTCGGTTTAATTATGTTCGGGCTTTTCTTTCTTGATAAAGGAATCTGGAAAAGCAACTGGGAAAACATGTGGTCTTTAGGCCCCTTATCAGTTAATGGCAGTATTGGTTCTTATACCACTTTGGCAGCTTTCGGAGCCATTGCTGCGGCAATGGTAGGTTCTATTTTCAGTAGCGATTCATGGCACAATGTAACCTTTATCGCGGGGGAAATTAAAAATCCGGCACGCAACATCGGGTTAAGTTTAGCATTGGGAACAATTATAGTAACTGTACTTTACATCCTAACTAATGTAATGTATACCGGCGTACTTTCGCTGCACGATATTGCTTACGCCGATAAAGATCGTGTTGCGGTTTCTGCAGCCAACCATATTTTTGGCACAGCAGGCACCATTATCATTGCGCTGATGATTATGGTTTCTACCTTCGGCTGTAACAATGGCTTAATTATGGCCGGTGCAAGGGTGTATTATTCCATGGCTAAGGATGGACTCTTCTTTAAAAAAGTAGGCACATTAAATAAAAACGCTGTTCCGGGTTTTGGCCTGTGGATTCAGTGTGTTTTCGCCTGTTTGTGGTGCATTAGCGGTAAATACGGCGATCTGTTGGATATGATTTCTTTTGTGGTTGTGATGTTTTATATGCTTACCATATTTGGAATTTTTATCCTCCGTAAAAAACGGCCAGATGCCGAAAGGCCCTACAAAGCATTCGGATACCCTGTGCTGCCAATTATCTATATTATTATGGGTTTAGCCTTTTGTACCCTGCTGATTATATTTAAACCTAAATTTACCTGGCCGGGCCTGATTATTACCTTAATCGGTATCCCTGTTTATTACCTGATAAAAGGAAGCATTGCACGGCAGGATTCGAAAGTTAAAGCCGGTATCAGCGGTTAAAATATTAATGTTATCCATCAATATCTAAAAGGAATCTGCAAAAGCGTAGCACTATATTTACTGTAAAAAATCCATCATAATGATTCATCCCATCGTTAGAAAATCGCTTGTTTTCTTACTCTCGAGCTTAGCCTTTCTTCAGGCCAAAGCACAGCAGCAAACATTACGCCCCTATGCACCGGGTGCAGCCGAAGTCGCCAATGCTTATCAGCAATCAAATAAATTAGATACGGCACTGCGCAACATCCCAACCAATAACGATATTATCCCATTTTGGAAAAAAGATGGAACAGCCTTCTGGTATAAAAAGAACCTGCCAAACCGCACCTGGGAGTACAATTATGTAGATGCAGCAACAGGGAAAAGGAAAGCAGCATTCGATCACGATAAACTGGCGCAAAGCATCGAAAAAACAACCGGTAAAAAACAAAATCCATTAAAACTTCAGTTCACTGAGCTCTATTTTGGCGATGATGGTAACAAGGCCACAATTAAAATGCAGGATAAATGGTATCAGCTGAATTTAAATGATTACAGCTTAACCGATACAAAAGATACCAGTATTTACCGTTACAATGCTAAAAGACCTTTACAGCAAAGGCGCTCGCGTTGGCAAAGAAACCGCGAAGCTAGGAAATCGCCAGATGGTAAAAGTGAAATAATGATCCGTGGCGGCAATCTATTTGTGGTTGATCTGGCTACAAAAGTCGAAACGCAACTCAGCACCGATGGCAATGCCGATAAACCCTATGGCGAATATGCATGGGCACCTGATGGTAAAAATATTGTAGCTTATAAAATCGATCCTAAAGAGATCAAAAAAGTACATTACATCTTAAGTTCTGTTCCGGGTACCACCCGTGGCGAATTAAAATCGAGAGAATATGCACAACCGGGTGATGACTTTACGGCTTATCAACCCTATGTATTTAATGTAGCAAGCAAAAAATCAACTAAGGTAGATGCAGATCCGATTGATTTTTTTGGCGCACCAGAGTTGCACTGGCGTAATGGCAACAGCAGGTATTACAGTTACGAAAAAGTAGATCGCGGCCACCAGCGTTTCAGGGTTATCGAAGTAGATGTATTAACAGGGAAAACCAAAAATATTATCGACGAGAAAACAAAAACTTTTATTTACGAGAGCCGCATTTATACCCGTTACCTGCCTAAAACCAACGAAATGTTATACACCAGTGAGCAGGATGGCTGGCAACACCTTTACCTGGTAAATACCCTTAGTGGTAAGCAATCGTTAATTACCAAAGGAAATTATGTAGTAAGGGATATAGATAGTATAGATGTGGCAAAACGCCAGGTTTGGTTTAAAGCAAGTGGTATTAACGCAGGTGAAGACCCTTATTTTATCCATTACTACCGTATTGGTTTTGATGGTAAAGGTTTGGTAAATCTTACACCAGAAAAAGGAAACCATAGCCTGAGCTTTTCTCCTGACCGTAAATATTATTTAGATACCTATTCGCAGGTTAATGTGCCTCCGGTTACCGAATTAAGGTTAACAGCCACTACCAAAAAAGTAACTGAACTAGAACATGGTCAAAAGGATATTTACCTGGCAACAGGGGTTAAACTGCCCGAAGTTTTTGTAGCCAAAGCAAGGGATGGCGTAACTGATATTTGGGGCGTTGTGTGTTTCCCTTCAAAAATGGATATCAACAAAACTTATCCCGTTATCGAAAATATTTATGCCGGACCACAAGATAGCTTTGTACCTAAAAACTTTTTGCCGGCAAGCGAAATGCAAAGCATGGCCGAACTCGGCTTTATTGTAGTGCAAATAGATGGAATGGGTACGGCCAACCGATCTAAAGCTTTTCATGATGTATGTTGGAAAAATTTAGCCGATGCCGGATTGCCCGATCGGATACTATGGATGAAAGCGATGGCAAAAAAATATCCAAATGCAGACATTACCCGTGTTGGAGTTTATGGTACATCTGCAGGCGGACAAAACTCTACCGGTGCCTTGTTGTTTCACCCTGAGTTTTATAAAGCCGCCGTTTCTGCCTGTGGTTGTCACGATAACCGCATAGATAAACAATGGTGGAACGAACAATGGATGGGCTACCCCGTGGGGCCGCACTATGGAGAACAATCCAACATAACCAATGCAGCAAAATTGCAGGGTGATCTATTCCTGATTGTTGGCGAAGCTGATGAAAACGTACCGCCAGAATCTACCTACCGCCTGGCAGATGCATTGATTAAAGCCAATAAGGATTTCGATATCTTGAGTATTCCTGGCATGGGCCATAGCGATGGCGGAGTTTACGGGCGTAGGCGAAAACGCGATTTCTTTGTGAAACATTTATTAAATGCCGAACCACCAAACCCTAATGTTTCAAAATAAACTGCCAACTGAAAGCTTGTAACCGCAAATTGAAAACCGCATAGTGAGAACTGCCAACTAAAAATTGCAAGGGTTTATAAAATCATGAAGAAACTTGGTCAAACAATCATGTATGCAGTAAGTAATTGGCCATTTAAGCCATTAAAATACTTTTTGTTGTTCAGTATACAAATTGTGGCCAATTGCTTTCTTTTCGCACAAGATTATCGCCAGCCCAGTAATGGCAATCCAATTATACCTGGTTATTTTGCAGATCCTACGGTAAAAAAATTTGGAGATACCTATTACATTTATGCCACAACAGATGGCAATGGCGGCGGTTTTGGTCCGTCGCAGGTATGGATATCTAAAGATTTTGTGAACTGGCAATTACAGGATATGAACTGGCCCACAACCCATCACTATTGGGCACCAGATGTTACACAAGGTAACGATGGCCGGTATTACCTCTACTACTGTCAGCCGGTAGAAATTTTTGGTGCTTCTTCCAAAACACCTGTTGGTCCGTGGGTTTCGCTATTACCAAAAGGCAAGCCCATTGTTCCCAATTTTTTAGTGCCAAATGTAATTACGCTCGATGGGCAGACTTTTAAAGATGATGATGGCAAATATTATATGTATTGGGGCACCTGGGGCATCTATCCCAATCATGGGTGTGGTGTAGGGCTGCTAAATCCCGACATGAAATCGTTTAGTAAACTTGCTCAAATACCCAATACTGTAGCAAAAGATTTTTTTGAGGCACCCTTTATGTTTAAAAGAAAAGGGATTTATTATTTAACCTATTCTTCTGGCTATTGCGAAGATGGTTCTTACCGCGTTCAGTATGTAATGAGCAAAACCGGACCTATGGGGCCGTTTGTATTTGGGAAAAATAATCCCATACTTACAACCAGTGCAGATGGTACTGTGCATGGCCCGGGGCACGAATCTGTTTTGCAGCAAGGTGATGATTTTTACATGGTTTACCACCGCCATAATAACCCACATGCAGGAGGCGGATACCACAGGCAAGTTGCAGCAGATAAAATGGAATTTGATGAAGCGGGCGACATTAAAGCACTTGTACCTGGCCATACTGGAGTTGGTTTTTTAGGTAAAAATGTAAATCCGCATCCAAACCTGGCACTGGGCGCAAAAGTAAAAGGCTCTTCATTTTATAGTGATGATTTTAAAGTAGCTTATGCAGTTGATGATAACAATGGTACACTTTGGAAAGCCAAAAACAATATTGGTCCTGCTACATTGGAAATAGACCTGGGAAGTGTAAAACCGGTTAAAAGTATTCATACACAATTTGAATATGCAACCTGGTATTACCAGTATCAGATTGATTACTCCATTGATCATAAAACATGGCAGAGTTATGCCGATAGAAGTAAAAATACCCGGCACGGCAGTCCGATGGTTGATTTTAAGTCGGTAAAAGCCCGTTACATCAAATTAAAAATATTAGAAACCGAATACCCGGGTTTAAATAAAGCACTGTGGAACATTAAAATTTTCGATAACGACGATTACAAACCTGCCACAGTTACTGTTGTTAAAAAACCTGAGGATTTAAATCGCTACCATCCACAGGGTTTATTGGTTGATTTAGATGCGAATAACTTTAAAACTGGAGAAACTGTTCACCAATGGCAAAATAAGGGAAAGTTAAAAGGCAGTTTTTCAGCTTTGCTTCGCAATCCGGTTACCGCCATTATAGCGGGTAAAAAAGCGGTTTTATTTGAATCGAAGTCCGGAATGAAATCAAGCTTCGTTGCACCACCATCATTAAAAGGAAACAGTAGTTTTAGTGTGGCCATGTGGGTATACAACCCTGATATTGCTCCTGAAGAACCTGTTTTAGCCTGGACAGCCCGAGGTGGGGTAGATCTTACAAATGCTGCAATCGGATATGGCTCACATCCAAAGTGGGGGGCTGCTTCGCATTGGGGATGGCCAGATATGAAGTACAATAACCTGCCTGCAGCGGGCAAATGGCACCATATTGCACTCACTTTTGATGGTACAATGGAACGTTTGTTTGTAGATGGAAAGTTAGACCACGAAGAAAGAAAAATGCTCTTTATCGATCGGTTAAGTAATTTCTTCCTTGGGGTAAATGAAGATAATATTGCTGGTTTTTCTGGTGCACTGGCCAATTTAAAGTTGTATGATATACCTTTGGGTGCAGGAGAAATAGCGCGCATGGCCAAAGCAGAAACCAATAGCCATGCTGCCGTTTACCTAAATGCTGCAAGCCTAGAAGATGGACCGGTAACCGGTTGGAAAAATGAAGGATATGCACTTGGTAACTTAATAAGCAATGGCACAAAGGCGGTTGTTGGGGTTACAAATGGTTTAATGCGTGTTACTTTGCAAAAAGATAATCAACTGCAATTTAATGGAAGCGGCACATTACCCCTTAATTTTTCTAAGCCATTCTCATTTGTGCTGCAAACCTTGGCAAATCGAAATGGTAATATTTATTTAAACTTAGGCCAAATCTCCGGTATGATAAAACTCATCGGGCAAGAAAAATGGAGCAATGTAACGGGTGTTTATGACGGAAAATCTTTCAAACTTTACATAGACGGATCTGCTCAGAAGAAAATCAACCTTATTAAAAATCCAAATAACCAATGCTACATTAAAGCAGAAGGAACTGATATTGCAATAGGCGGTTTTTATGTATACGACTACGCATTTGCGCCCCTGGAGGTAAAAAAGCAGTATGATGATTGGAAATTAAATTTCAACCACCGTAGCAAAGCCAGCTTTAGTGAGCAGCCTCAGGCTGTTTCGCCTACAATGATCAGTATGGCAGCTGCACCTGTTACATTACCTGGTAGCCTTATTCAGTACCAGTTTACCGAAAACCAAAGTAAACGTAAAAGTAGCTGGTTAAATGAAACCGACTACATCGATTATGATGTTGCCAAGGATGGAAAATATAGCTATACCGTGCAGGCCAGAGATCATTTAGGTAACGTGAGCGAAAGCACACTTTCGGGGCAGGTGAGTACCGATATTAATTTGTTCGAGATCAATAAAGATAAATCGGCATTAGCTTATGACTTTAAAAATAAAACAATTTCATCAACCTTTTGGGATGGACTGATGGGTGAGGTTGATCAGGCCGTAAAAGAAAACGAAACCATTAAAATTTCCTCTACCAAAACCTTTTGGGATGGAGCTAAACCAATGGGGCCGTTTCTGTTCAAAAATGTTCAGGGTAATTTTATTGCTGAAGTAAAAATTGAAGACATGAGCGGCCTGAAAGAAAAAAAAGCAAATGGAGCCAATGATGTAGGGTTAATGGTTAGATTGGATAAGGATAATACCTTAATCCAAAATAGCGTAATGTTGGGTTGGAATATCGGTAATATAACTACAAATTTAAATCAAAATGGCCGCAAACAGGAGAACAATGCATCAGGCTTTAACTTTTTTCCATATTTACAGATCCAAAGAAAAGGGGATGTGTTTTACCTTCGGGCCAGCAATGATGGTAAAAACTGGAAAGAATTACCGGGTAGCCCCATTAATTGGCAGGGTATAAATAATGGTACCGTTCAGGTTGGCCTTTACCAGGCTACTTACGGAGAAAATAGTGGTTATGGTACGTTTAGTAATTTTAGCGTGATAAAGCAGAAATAAGGAATACATTTTAAATTTTACCTGATTTTTTTTCTATTTTTCGCTTCTAATCATATATCCCATTTATCATCATGTTGCGAAAAACTAAAATTACCTGTCTGTTTTTTCTGATTTTATTGTCAAACGTATTTGCTGCAAATGCTGCTAAGTTAGATTTCTATCAGATTAAAATTTACCATTTAAAAACCGATGCACAAGAGCAAACTGTAGATAACTATTTACAAAATGCCTACTTGCCTGCCTTGCACCGAGCCGGAATAGCAAAAGTAGGGGTGTTTAAACCAGTTATAACTGATCCTGCTGCGGTTACAGAAAAGCTGATTTATGTATTTATTCCTTTAAAATCATTTAACGGGATTTTAGATCTTGATAAAAAACTCGCCAAAGATCAGCAGTTTGCAACTGATGGTAAAACTTATCTGGATGCCGCCTATTCGGATGTGCCTTACGAAAGGTTGGAATCAATTGTTTTAAAAGCTTTTGAAAACGCACCTAATTTTATGTTGCCAAAGCTAAAATCTCCGATGAAAGAGCGGGTATATGAATTAAGAAGTTACGAAGCCCCAACTGAAAAATACTTTCAGAATAAAGTCCAAATGTTTAATAAGGGAGATGAAATAGGACTGTTTAAACGACTTAATTTTAATGCAGTATTTTATGGCGAAGTATTGTCTGGCAGCCACATGCCAAATCTGATGTACTTAACCACTTTCGAAAATAAAGCAGATAGAGATGCCCATTGGAAAGCTTTCTCAGCCGATGATTATTGGAAAAAACTGTCTGCAATGCCAGAGTACCAACATAATGTGTCAAAAAATGATACGAAATTTGTTTACCCAACCGATTATTCTGATATATAGTCAAAACTTTATCATCAGCGGAAAAGTTCCTCTTTCACAACCATAAGTAAAAATCTTTAACGGTAAAGTTGAGTAGCCTAACAACCTCTATACTTAAATACCGTCAAAGATTTCTATTCATTCTTTTTTGGACAGCTTGTTCAGTTTCATTCATTGATTTTTTTTAAAAAGCATTTTCTGAATTTTGTATATCATTTTGTCAGATATGTGGAAGGCTTTTTTTTCTTTGTTTTTACTGCTCATCCTATCGTTCGAACGTTTAAAGGCACAGCAGGGATGTTTAATCGGTACAACAACCGGAGGTACATTTTACATCGATACTTTTTTAGGTTACTATCAAGTTAGCGGACGCCAATATCAAACCTCAGCACCAGCGTGCCCAAGAGTTCAGTTACTAAGCAGAGTGGGATCGTGTCAGTTTGTACTGTTTGGACCAGAACATGATTTGTATACCTATACTTTTGTTACCGCAACATCGTCGCCTATTGCTTGTCCGCTTACTGAATACATATTATTACTTTCGGGCTTTTATGGTGCATACAGGTTAAGAAAATATAAAATTTATATGGTAGCACAGCGTTGTGATTAATTAATAACATTAAAACAGCAAGGTAATTAGCTGCTTCAACAAGCAGGTATTAAAAAACCTCCTTGTTGGTTTTGCCCAATAGTACCAACTGATTAATGGCATCTTCAAACTTGCTAAAATCAAGCGGCTTAGGTAAGAATTTACAGTTTTCAGCAAAAACATCAATGGCATCATTAGTCTCATCTCCTAAAATAACCACGAACTCGAAACTGTTTTTCAACATCCGGGCTACATCAATTCCTGATAAATCCATCTGGATATCTAAAAAAAGAAAATCTACTTTTCCATAGCTCCAAAAAGCGGCCATTGCATCTACCAAATCTGTAAAACTGCCTTTTAATTCGAGGTTATTTATTTTAGAAATAAACTGCTCTAATAACGGCTTGCTCATTCGGCTATCATCTATAACTACACAGCTATAGGACTGGGGTACTGAAAGTTTCATTAATAGTTGTTTTATTAAACTTATGCAAAATGCTTGCCACTTGAATAAACTTCGGCGTTTTAATAGCGTTAAATTGCATGGCTAGGCCTTTTGGTTAATTTTATACTATACAAAGGCTTAAAGTATTTGCTTGCTTCTCTTCTAAATTTTCTAATATGTAGGAGTTAAACCTAGCTGATTGCATTGTTTGAGCATTATTCTCATATTTAAACTACATCTTATAACTTAAATCAAGGAGAGCCTTAACTTAAACTGTGTTAAAATTTTTACATAGGGCTAGTACAATATGCCGCTCGCTGATGTATTGGATACAGTATACAGCAGGACAGTTGATAATGATAGATCGTCATTTCGACCGCAGTGGAGAAATCTTTGAACATGGTTTAGTAGGCTAACGCTCGTTTCAACGAGCGTTGAATAACAAATCGTTTACAAYGATATMATCGTAGAGCTAKTTATGCACTTTTGAGAAACGAGCGCAAGCATATTTTTTTTACGCTAATAATYTRYTATAGATCGTCATTTCGACCGCATGTGGAGAAATCTTTGAACATAGTTTAGTATGCTAATGCTCAATTCTTGCGATCAGACAAAAAACATACCCTTTCCTGGTAAAAAATTAGATAGGCAAACGATTGCGCGGTTTTTGTCATTACAAATAAACCATTTCCATTCAGGTGTTTGTTAACTTTATCCTACAGCAGCTAAATCAGTTGCTCAACTGAAAACACATAACCAAATTTTAACTGTAAATGACCCTATATCCTTTTTACAAACGCTTTAATACTATAAATCCCTCTAAACTTGTTTTGATTTTTGTATTTTTTCTAAATACCGCTCCATTGTTTGTTTCGGCTCAGAAAACTAAGCAGGAAGCTCAAAAAAATACAACAGTACTCAGTGCAAAAAAGATCAATACCACAACAGTAGAGCTGTTGCTTTCAGATAATCAGCGTTTAACGTTAGATTTTTACGGAGAAAATATTTTTCGCCTCTTTCAAGACCCCGAGGGTGGCTTTATCCGCAATCCTGAAGCAAAGCCCCAAGCAAAAATTTTGGTTGAAAATCCACGTAAACCCGTTTCAAAGCTTGTTATTAAGGATGAAAACAATCAGCTGTTTATAACTACGGCTAAGATTACTGTGCTTATTGATAAAAATAGCTCACTGATTAAAATTATTAACCTGGCAACACAAGCTGTGGCGGTAGAAGAACTGAGTCCGATCCAATTTGAAAAAGGACAGGTTACGCTTAGCTTGAAAGAAAACCCTGAGGAATATTTTTATGGAGGCGGTGTGCAAAACGGACGTTTTTCGCATAAAGGTAAAGCCATTGCTATCGAAAATCAAAACAGCTGGACAGATGGGGGAGTTGCTTCCCCAACACCTTATTACTGGTCTACCAATGGATACGCTGTAATGTGGCATACTTTCAGTAAAGGGAATTACAACTTTGGCGCAAAAGAAAAAGGATTGGTGAAATTAGTTCATAACATGGATTATCTTGATGCCTTTTTTATGGTAAGCGATGGCGCTGCTGCTTTATTGAACGACTTTTACCAGCTTACAGGAAACCCGATTTTACTTCCCAAATTCGGGTTTTACCAAGGACATTTAAATGCATATAACCGCGATTTTTGGAAAGAAGATGAAAAAGGAACCTTATTTGAGGACGGCAAACGGTATAAAGAAAGCCAAAAAGATAATGGAGGAATAAAAGAATCACTTAATGGCGAAAAAAATAACTACCAGTTCTCGGCACGTGCAGTAATTGATCGCTATAAAAAAAATGACATGCCATTGGGTTGGTTATTGCCAAATGATGGTTACGGTGCTGGTTATGGCCAAACACAAACATTAGATGGTAACATTCAGAATTTAAAAAGCTTCGGTGATTACGCACGTAAAAACGGAGTAGAAATTGGACTTTGGACACAATCTGACCTTCATCCAAAATCAGAAATAAGTCCATTATTACAACGAGATATCATTAAAGAAGCCAGAGATGCAGGCGTTAGGGTTCTAAAAACAGATGTAGCCTGGGTTGGAGCAGGTTATTCATTCGGATTAAACGGTGTTGCAGATGTTGCGCAGATCATGCCTTATTATGGCAATAGCAGCAGGCCGTTCATTATATCATTAGATGGATGGGCCGGTACACAACGCTATGCAGGCGTTTGGTCTGGCGACCAAACAGGTGGAGTTTGGGAATACATCCGTTTTCATATTCCTACTTATATCGGCTCTGGCTTATCAGGTCAGCCAAATATTACTTCCGACATGGACGGCATTTTTGGTGGTAAAAATCCAACCATTAATACGCGAGATTTTCAATGGAAAACCTTTACCCCCATGGAATTAAACATGGATGGATGGGGTGCCAACGAAAAATATCCTCATGCACTGGGCGAACCTGTTGCATCCATTAACCGCAATTATTTAAAATTAAAATCAGAACTCATTCCCTATACCTATAGCATTGCCAGAGAAGCTGTTACCGGCCTTCCAATGATCAGGGCTATGTTTCTGGCATATCCCAATGCCTTTACAAAAGGCATTTCTACCCAGTACCAATACCTTTATGGTCCATCTTTCTTAGTTGCACCGATTTACCAGGCAACGAAATCAGATGAGCTTGGAAATGATATCCGCAATGGAATTTACCTGCCAGAGGGTATTTGGATTGATTATTTTACGGGTGAAAAATATACCGGAAACTGTATTCTGAACAGTTTTGCAGCCCCTTTATGGAAACTCCCTGTTTTTGTTAAAAATGGTGCAATAATTCCGATGGCAAATGCAAATAACAACGTTTCTGAAACTAATAAGGCAAAAAGAACCTATGAGCTGTATCCTTTTGGAAAAACTGAATTTACAGAATATGATGATGATGGTGCAACAGAAGCCTATAAATTAGGTAAAGGTGCATCAACTTTAATCACATCAGAATTAGATGAAAAGAATAATGTTACAGTCACTATACAACCCACAAAAGGTGATTTTGAAGGATTTGTTAAGGAGAAAACAACCGAATTTGTTGTAAACCTGACCGAAAAAGCAAAAAGGCTGACTGCAAAAATTGGAAACAATAAAATCAAATTAGCCGAAGTAAGCTCAAAAGATGAATTTTTGAAGCAAACAAACGTATATTTTTATGATGCAGCACCAAATTTGAACCGTTTTGCTACAAAAGGAAGCGAGTTCGAAAAAGTTGCCATTGTTAAAAATCCTCAATTATTGTTAAAACTTCAGTCAACCGATATAACAATCAGCCCCGTTACATTGAATATTGATGGCTTTAAGTTCGAACCAACAGATAAACAACGTGTTGGTTCAGGAAAATTAATTGCTCCAATAAATGCTGCTGTAAACGAGAAAAACAGGGAAGCCTACTCGTTAAGCCCAAGCTGGACTAAAATAAACAATGCCGATTTTTATGAAATCGATTTTAATGGTATGCACTACACCACCATTCGGGATACAGTGCTATTGTTTGATGGATTATCGCCAGAAACAGCGTATACCTTTAAATTGCGTGCCGTAAATAAAGATGGCTACTCAGATTGGACCGAATTTAAAGCAAGCACCAAATCCAATCCTTTACAATTTGCAATTCAGGGTATTGTTGCCGAAACTACAGCAGAAAATCAGGGCGGTTCGGAAATTGATAAACTTTTTGATTTTGATGAAGGCAACATGTGGCATACCAAATGGGGTGCAAAGGCTGTTCCTTTTGATATGATAATCGACTTGAAATCAGTAAATCAGCTCGGAAAATTTCAATACCTCCCGCGTTCAGGTAGAGGTAATGGAATATTGTTGAAAGGAAAAGTTTATTATAGCAACAATAAAGAAAACTGGGTAGAGGCAGGTGCATTTGAGTGGGCAAACAATGGAGATGTGAAAATATTTAATTTTAGCACACACCCAACCGCACGTTACATTAAAATTGCTGTGGCAGATGGTGTAGGTGGTTTTGGCTCGGGGCGCGAACTTTATGTATTTAAAGTTCCAGGTACTGAAAGTTATCTTCCGGGAGATATTAACAACGACCGTTTAATTGACCGAAATGACTTAACCTCTTATACCAATTATACTGGGTTAAAAAAGGGCGATGCTGATTTTGAAGGTTACATTAGCAATGGCGACATTAATAAAAACAATTTGATTGATGCTTACGATATCTCAGTTGTGGCAACTCAGCTTGATGGCGGTATAAGTAATGCCAAAATTGATAAAGTAGCAGGTAAATTGGATATTAGTACTGCAAAACAGGTTTACAATAAAGATGAAATTATCGAAGTCAAAGTAAAAGGCATAAACCTTAAATCAGTAAATGCATTAAGTTTTGCATTGCCATATTCTGCGCAGGATTATGATTTTATAGGTGTACAAAATGTAAATGTTAAACAAATGGAAAACCTAACAAACGATCGCCTGCATACCAATGGTGGCAAGGTTTTATACCCAACTTTTGTAAACATCGGTAATAAAGATGCTTTAAATGGATCAGCAGATTTATTTATAATAAAATTAAAGGCAAAACGTAAGCTACAATTCGGATTAAAGCTTAGTGAAGGCATTTTAGTAGATAAAAACCTCAACTTTGTTAAGTTTTAATACATAAGGATTGTAGTTGGAGGATGCTAAAACAGAATTAAGTACAGAAATACCTTTCGAACAATGAGAATAAAAGGAGTAGAACCAATCGTTTCTGCTCCTTTTTATGTAACAGCAATAATTGATTACAAAAACTTTGCTCGATAGCTTACTGTCTGCAAAAATTAAACGATAATTGATCACTGTTTAGCCTGAAATTCATGCTACTCAGAATGATGACTGAATTATTCCAGAATCAATATCATCTAAATTTTCACGCTAAAGAATTGTTGGTTAACAGTCAACAAATTGATTTTAATAAGGCTCCGAAAAATAATTTTAAATGCCGGCATCGAGGTTTTTTGAGCTGGCAATCCTCATTTTGCATGTAAATTCACTTATAAAAGTGTAATCTGACCACAAAACACACTTAAATCCTTCGTTTAAATCCGAAATGCACTACTTCAGGGCTCAAAACACAAAATTGAGAATTCAAATCTGAAGATCAACTTCATTATAACTTCATAAATATGCATTTATTTCGCTTTCGAATTAAATCATTGCGTAACCAAAATTTATTGAAGTCAAATTGTATTCCGCCTTGCGGTATTATACTTTTTTCATCAAAAAATCGGTTGCCAACCGAAACTAATTAGAGAAAAAATAAATCAGATTTAACCATTCAACAAAAAAAAATGAAAAGAGTTGTCATATGCTTAGGCTTGTGTACTTTGCTTTACGTAACGGGTTGTACCTCGAAAAAAGAAGAGAAAGAAGAAGTAGCTACTTATGCGGTAACCACGCCGCTAAGAATGGATACTTCGTTTACCAAGGAATATGTTTCGCAGATTAAATCTGTCCGGAACATAGAAGTTAGGGCCCAGGAAAAAGGGTACCTTCAGAATATTTATGTAGATGAAGGCCAGCATGTAAAAGCAGGTCAGATTTTATTTAAAATTATGCCTAAAGCAGCTCAATCAGAATTGTTAAAGGCACAAGCTGAAACCAAATCGGCAGAAATCGAACTGGAAAACACCAGGATGCTGTCTGATAAAAACATTGTTTCGAAAAACGAACTGGCCATGGCCAAAGCAAAACTGCAATCTGCAAATGCAGAAACCTCGCTGGCAAAATTCCATTTATCAAATACCGAAATCAGGGCACCATTTGATGGTACTATTGATCGTATTCCATTAAAGTTAGGAAGCTTGGTTGATGAAGGCGCATTGTTAACCAGCTTATCCGATAACAGTCAGGTTTTTGCATATTTCAACGTATCAGAGCCAGAATATTTAAATTATCAGCGTGCGGCAAAAGCAAAGGGGCAGCAAGAAGTTAGTTTATTATTGGCCAACAACGAATTGTTAAAATCGAAAGGTAAAGTTGAAGTTATTGAAAGTGAATTCGACAACGAAACCGGAAACATTGCTTTCAGGGCCAGATTTAATAATTCGGATAACCTGTTGAGAAACGGCGAAACCGGTAAAATCCAAATGGTTGTTCCACTAAAAAATGCTTTGGTGATTCCACAAAAAGCAACCTACGATATTCAAGACAAAACCTATGTGTTTGTGGTTGATAAAAACAACAAAGTACACTCTAAGGTAATTACCGTTGCTGGCGAACTTCCTGATTTGTACATCATAGGAGATGGCATAACATCGGAAGATAAAATCTTGCTCGAAGGTGTGCAGAAGGTTAAAGACGATGATAAAATTGCCTTCAAATTCCAGCAGCCTCAGGAAGTGATGAAACAATTGAGATTGAAAACAGAATAATCTAAACCCTCCCATACTTATTTTATGTTTAGTAAATTCATACAAAGGCCCGTCCTTTCTATAGTAATATCGCTTATTATTGTGTTTCTTGGTGTGTTGGCCATTAGCTACCTCCCGGTTACACAATTCCCCTCTATTTCTCCGCCTAAGGTTAACATTACGGCAGAGTATCCTGGGGCAAACAATGAGTTACTGATTAAATCAGTTGTTATTCCGCTCGAGCGCGCACTTAACGGTGTACCGGGCATGAAATATATTGCATCAGATGCAGGTAATGATGGTGAAGCCTCTATCCAGGTGGTATTTAACCTTGGTACCGATCCTAATCAGGCTTCACTTAACGTTCAAAACAGGGTAGCAGCAGTTACCAATAAACTCCCGCCTTTAGTGGTTCGTGAAGGGGTAAAAATTACCCGAGAAGAGTCGAACATGTTAATGTACATTAACTTGTACAGTAAAGACCCTAAAATGAACCAGAATTTCTTATATAACTATGCAGATATCAATTTGCTTGCAGAGTTAAAGAGGGTTGATGGTGTAGGTTTTGCAGATATTTTGGGCGATAGGGATTATGCAATGCGGATTTGGCTAAAACCCGACCGTATGCAGGCTTATAAAATCTCAGTTGATGAGGTGATGAAAGCGCTTGATGAGCAAAGTTTAGAAGCCTCGCCAGGCAAAACCGGTGAGAGTTCTGGTAAACGTTCGCAGGCTTTCGAATATGTGTTAAAATATTCAGGTCGTTTTAGCACTAAAGAAGGTTATGAAAACATTATCCTGAGGGCAAATGCCAATGGCGAAATGCTCAGGTTAAAAGATGTGGCCGATGTAGATTTTAGTGCTTCAGCTTACAATTTATACTCTACATTAAATGGTAAAGCATCTGCTGCAATTGTTTTAAAACAATCTTATGGTAGTAATGCAAGTCAGGTAATTAAGGATGTAAAGGCTAAAATGGCCGAAATCAAGGCAAGCTCTTTCCCTAAAGGTTTAGATTACGAAGTAAGTTACGATGTATCTAAGTTCCTCGATGCTTCAATAGAAAAAGTAATCCATACGCTGGTAGAAGCTTTTATTTTAGTGGGCCTGGTGGTGTTTTTATTCCTTGGCGACTGGCGATCTACACTTATTCCGGCTATCGCCGTTCCAGTTTCATTGATCGGAACCTTTGTGTTTATGCAGTTTTTTGGCATTACACTTAACTTAATCACGCTGTTTGCATTGGTATTGGCCATTGGTGTGGTGGTAGATGATGCGATTGTGGTAATTGAAGCGGTGCATGCCAAGATGGAACATGATCGGAAACTTTCGGTACTAAGGGCTACACAAGAAGCGATGAAAGAAATTGGTGGGGCCATTATCGCCATTACCTTTCTTATGGCATCGGTGTTTATTCCGGTAGCTTTTATGTCGGGGCCGGTGGGTATTTTTTACCGCCAGTTTTCCATTACCATGGCAACGGCCATTATCCTTTCGGGTATTGTAGCATTAACACTTACGCCGGCTTTGTGTGCCATTATGTTGAAAAACAATCATGGTTCCAATAAAAAGAAAACAATTATCGATCGTTTATTAGATGGTTTTAACAATGGCTTTGCTAAACTTTCGGGTAAATACGAATTGGTATTGACCAAAGTGGTGAGCCGTAAAATTTTAACCTTTGGAATATTGATTGCTTTCTGTTTGGGTGTTTGGGGCTTAAGCGGAAGTGTACCTTCAGGTTTTATACCGAACGAGGATCAGGGTATGGTGTATGCCATTATTCAAACGCCTCCTGGATCTACATTGGAGCGTACCGACCAGATTGCTGAGAAATTGCAGAAAATGTGTGAGGACATTGATGGTGTAAAATCTGTTTCATCTTTGGCCGGTTATGAAATTCTTACCGAAGGAACAGGATCTAACTCAGGTACCTGTTTAATTAACCTGAAAGATTGGAGCGAACGTAAACATTCGGCAGTAGAAATTATCGAAGAACTGGAAGAAAAATCGAAATCCATTCCAGGTGCTACAATCGAGTTTTTCCAGCCACCAGCAGTTCCCGGATATGGTGCCGCAGGAGGTTTTGAGCTCCGTTTATTAGATAAAGCAGGAAGTGGCGATTACAAAAAAATGGAAACCGTTGCCAACGATTTTGTAAAAGAACTCAATAAACGCAAAGAGTTATCATCTGTATTTACTTTCTATAGTGCAAGTTTCCCTCAGTATATGCTGGATGTAGACAATGATATTGCACAACAAAAAGGCGTAAGTATCGATAACGCGATGAACACCCTGTCTACCTTTGTAGGTAGTAATTACGAAACCAGTTTTATTAAATACGATCACCAGTATAAAGTAATCGTTCAGGCATTGCCTCAATATCGCGCTTTACCAGAGGATATTTTAAAGCTCTCGGTTAAAAACGACCGAGATGAGATGGTTCCATTTTCGGCCTTTATTAAAATGCGTAAAGTGTATGGTTTATCGGAAATTACCAGGCACAATATGTACAATGCCTCCGAAATTAGTGGCCAATCGGCTCCAGGTTACAGTTCAGGAGAAGCCATTAGTGCCATTACAGAGGTAGCTAAGAAATCGCTACCAAGAGGTTTCGGTATAGATTGGGCAGGTATTTCTAAAGATGAAGTATCAAGGGGCAATGAAGCAATTTACATCTTCCTGATCTGTTTAGGTTTCGTATACCTTGTACTTGCAGCACAATATGAAAGTTTTATTCTGCCACTTTCTGTTATCCTTTCCTTACCAGCAGGTATTTTCGGTGCATTTTTGTTTTTGAAATTATTAGGATTAGAAAACAACATTTATGCGCAGGTAGCCATGGTGATGTTAATTGGTTTGCTCGGGAAGAACGCGGTACTGATTGTGGAGTTTGCTGCACAACGGCATGCCCAGGGGGCAACGGTGTTAAAAGCGGCAATGGAAGGTGCCAGTGTGCGTTTCCGCCCAATTTTAATGACCTCTTTTGCCTTTATTGCCGGTTTAATTCCATTGATGATTGCTTCCGGACCCGGTAAAATTGGTAACCGTACCATAGGATCGGCAGCTGCAGGCGGTATGCTTTTCGGAACCATTTTCGGGGTAATTGTAATCCCTGGGTTGTATTACATTTTCGGATCAATAGCAGCAAAACACAAGCTGATCAAAATTGAAGAAGAACATCCATTAACTGAAGAAATTGAAGATAATGTTTAAGAAAAATATTTATAAAGGCCTTGGCTTGGTGTTGTTATGCACCACATATACAGCATGCAAATTGCCAGAAGTGGCCCAACGCGCCGAAAATAAAGCTGTACCTGTTACCTTTAACGGTTCGCAGGATACGGTAAGCACAGCAGGCATAAAATGGCGTCAGTTTTTTACTGATCCTAACCTGATCAACCTGATCGATACCGCACTTAAAAATAACCAGGAGCTGAATATTACGCTTCAGGATATTGAAATTGCGAAAAATGAAATCAAAGCAAGAAAAGGAGAGCTTTTGCCAAGTGTAACTTATGGGGTAGGTGCAGGATTGGATAAAGTTGGCCGTTACACCAGCTCTGGTGCAGGCGATGCCTCTACAGAGATTACACCTGGCAAAGAAGTGCCTGAGGTATTGCCCGATTATCATTTTGGTTTACAGGCCAATTGGGAAGCCGACATCTGGCATAAATTGCGCAATGCAAAAAAGGGTGCAGTAAACCATTATCTTGCAACTGTTGAAGGCAAAAATTTTGTAATTACCAATTTAATCGCCGAAGTAGCCAATTCTTATTATGAGTTATTGGCTGCCGATAACCAGTTGGAAACTGTGAAAAAGAACATTGAGCTACAGAAGAACGCTTTGGAACTGATGAAAATTCAAAAACAGGCCAGTAGGGTAAATGAACTTGCTGTGCGTAAATTTGAGGCTGAAGTATTGAGTTCAAAAAGTTTGGAGTTTGATATTCTCCAGAATATTACCGAAACAGAGAATAAAATTAATTTCCTGTTAGGTCGTTTTCCTCAGCCGATTATTAGAGATAAATCGAGCTTTACAGATCTTGTTCCAGCAACGGTGCAGGCAGGATTACCATCGCAGCTATTGGCCAACCGTCCTGATATTAAGCAGGCAGAATTCGAACTTGCCGCAGCCAAATTAGATGTAAAAGTTGCTAAAGCACAGTTCTATCCATCGTTGGGTATTTCGGCAGCAATTGGTTACCAGGCTTTTAATCCTTCCTATTTGTTGAGAACGCCAGAATCTTTAATTTATTCATTAGCCGGAGATTTAGCCGGACCACTGATTAACAGAAATGCAATAAAAGCAGAGTATTCTACGGCAAATGCAAAACAGTTACAGGCGGTATATGAATACGAAAAAAGCATTCTGAATGGCTACATAGAAGTTGCAAACCAAATGTCGAAAATTAATAACCTGCAAAAAAGCTACGATTTAAAGTCTAAACAAGTATTAGCCCTTACCCAATCGATTGATATTTCTAACGATTTATTCAAATCCGCAAGAGCTGATTATTTTGAAGTACTAATGACCCAACGCGATGCTTTACAATCGAAGTTAGAGCTTATCGAAACCAAAAAACAACAGTTAAATGCTGTTGTAGATATCTATCATGCTTTAGGTGGCGGATGGAACTAAGCTTGTTATAATTGCATATTCGTAATATCCTTATATTTCAATCAGGCTGCTCTTTTCGGGCAGCCTTTTTTGTTTTATATAGTCATTTCCCAACCCAAAAGCTATTGGGTTGATTGAGAATCTTAATGCTTTATATTACCAGAGTTGTAAGATCCCCGCATACGCGAGGATGACGGTGTGGCGTAACGTACTCGTCGAATCGTCATTCCCAACCCGATTGGGAATCTTAATGCTTTGTATTACTTGAGTTGTAAGATTCGCGCCTGCGAGAGGATGACGAGAGTGAAATAAAATACTAATCGAATCGTCATTTCGACCGTAGTGGAGAAATCTTTGGATTTAATTGATACTCACTTTAAAAGATTTCTCGGCTACGCTGCGCTCTGCTCGAAATGACGACTAGAGAAATAAATCGTCATTCCCAACCCGATTGGGAATCTTAATGCTTTGTATTACTTGAGTTGTAAGATCCCCGCCTGCGCGAGGATGACGACAGTGAAATAAAATACTAATCGAATCGTCATTTCGACCGTAGTGGAGAAATCTTTGGATTTAATTTTTAGCTTCTTTAAAAGATTTCTCGGCTACGCTGCGCTTTGCTCGAAATGACGGCCGGATAAATAAAACGTAATTCCCAACCCGATAGCTATCGGGTTGATTGGGAATCTTAATGCTTCGATATTACTTGAGTTGTAAGATCCCCGCATACGCGAGGATGACGACAGTTAAATAAAATATTAATCGAATCGTCATTTCGACCGTAGCGGAGAAATCTTTGTATTTGATTGTTTACTCACTTTAAAAGATTTCTCGGCTACGCTGCGCTTTGCTCGAAATGACGACCGGGTAAATAAATCGTAGTTCTCAACCCGATTGGGAATCTTAATGCTTTGTATTACCTGAGTTGTAAGATCCCCGCCTGCGCGAGGTTGACGGTATGTTTATCCGGCCATTTTTGCATTATTCATTTATTTATCATAAAATTTATTTTGCAAACAATGACCTCAACTTAAGGTTGATTTAGTATACACATTTATCAAAATATCTAAAATAAAATGGGAAACAAAACATTTAAATTTGGAAACTTAGAAGTTAACCGTTTGGGTTATGGCGCAATGCAATTAACCGGTAATGGCGTTTTTGGCGAAGTAGAAAATCGTGAAAATGCAATAACTGTTTTGAGGGAAGCTGTTGCAAACGGTGTTAATTTTATTGATACAGCAGAAGCCTACGGACCAAAATATAACGAATCGCTAATTGCCGAGGCTTTATCCCCTTTTCAGAAAGACCTATTTATTGCAACCAAGGGTGGTTTCGATCGGCCGGGACCGAACAATTGGGTTCCTAACGGTAATCCGGAAAAAATAAGACAGGATATTGAAGGAAGTTTACAGCGTTTAAAAGTAGAATCGATTGATTTATGGCAACTGCACCGCATTGATCCTAATGTAAACGTAGCCGAAACACTTGCCCCTGTTGTAGAAGCTGTACAAGAAGGAAAAATCAAATATGTGGGCTTATCAGAAGTAACCATCGAACAGATTAAACAGGTACAGGATATTCTGCCAATCGTTTCCGTTCAAAATTTATATAATCTGGCCAACAGGCAATGGGAAAGTGTGCTTGATTTTACTGCTGAACAAGGTTTAGCTTTTATTCCCTGGTTTCCATTGGCTTCTGGTCCGCATAAATTGGAAGATAAAATCAAAGCCATTGCCGAAAAACATAAGGCTACAACAGCGCAGATTGCACTTGCCTGGTTATTGAAAAGATCATCAAATATTCTATTGATTCCAGGCACAAAATCAGTAGAACATTTAAAAGAGAATTTAAAAGCCATTGAGATCGACTTAACAGATGAAGAATTTGACAGTTTAGCACAATAGTTTGGTTTATTAAACCACAGATGGATACAGATAAGCACCGAGGTTTATTTGTGTCCATTTTTTTTTGGTTTTAGCGTTTCACTATTAACTTTTTTTATCCAATTGTTTTGCCCCGGTTACACAGCCTCACAATTCAGTTTATCGCGCTGAAGAATATTAAATAAAGATTCGCGAACTTTTCAAAGTCAGTTGCAGCCCTTCCAGTATCGAATGCGTACCTTCTACTATCAATTGCGACTGTATCAGCATTGTTTGTGTGCCTGCCAGTATTGTTTGCACCTCTGTCAGTATCAATTGCGGAGGTATTAGCATTGATTGCGTGTCTGCCAGTATCGTTTGCGTCTCTGCCAGTATCGTTTGCGTCTCTGTCAGGATCAATTGCGGAAGTATCAGTATTGATTGCGCCTCTATCAGCATCGTTTGCGTGTCTGCCAGTATCGATCGCGACCTTTACAGTATCAATTGCATCTCTGCCAGTATTAACAGCAAAAAATGTATTTAAAAAGTTATTAAAATTATCACTTTATAAGTATGATATTTAAACATGAAAAAAGTATTCCTATTTACTGCTATTTTATTTTCAATTGTTTTTCAAAAAGCCATGGCGCAAACTGAACCCGAAAATGTACCGGCCGTTTTAAATCATATTGCCGTTTACGTAACCGATTTAAATAAAGCAACCACCTTTTACCAAAGTGTTTTTAACCTTAAAATAATTCCAGAGCCATTTAAAGATAACCGCCATACCTGGTTTACATTGGGGCCTGCCGGACAATTGCACTTAATACAAGGCGCAAAAGGGACTGAGGTTTTCGATAAAAATGCACATATATGCTTTAGTGTTCCATCAGTAGATCAATTTGTGAAAAAACTCGATGCTAAAAACATCCGTTTTGAAGATTGGGCTGGCAAAGAAAAAGGAATCACTTTAAGGGTGGATGGAGTAAAACAGGTTTATTTTAAAGATCCCGATGGACATTGGCTCGAAGTAAATGATGCAAAGTAAATTTTTTACTACGTGTTAACTTTATTTTTGCTTACCACCTATATTTAAGGCAGATCTATCTTGCTTATGAAATTTAATTTGAAATATGCGCTCGTTACATTTTTAATCGCCGGAAAATTTGCTCCTGCACACGCCCAAAATCAAAAAAGTGAAGCCGATTTTAAGGCCGTTATGGAAAAATATAGTGCTGTTGGTGCTTCAGTTGCTATAGTTAAAGCAGGTAAGATAATTTATACCCATTCATTCGGTCTTAAGGATTTAGAAAATAAAACACCTTTGAGTGATCAGGATATATTCAGAATTGCATCGATCTCTAAATCATTTTCGGCAACTTCCATTATGCAACTGGTAGAAGCAGGTAAAATTAACCTGGATGATGATTTTGGCGATCTTGTGGGTTTTAAAATCCGCAATCCGAAGTTTCCTGATCAGAAGATTACTTTGAAAATGGCCTTGTCTCATACCTCGAGTTTAAACGATTCGCAGGGTTATTTAAATCTCGACCTGATTAATCCCGATAAAAATCCAAACTGGGGCAAATGTTATAATGATTACCAGCCAGGTTCCAAATTCGATTATTGCAATCTTAATTTTAATCTTATAGGCACTATTATCGAGAAGAAATCAGGAGAGCGTTTTGATAATTATGTAAAAAATCATGTATTAAAACCCCTCGGACTATATGCAGGCTATTGTGTTGATTCTTTAGACAGTACCCGGTTTGTTAACCTGTATGAATACCACGCAGACACTAAAACGTACACACCATCGCCAACAGCTTATGCACCAAGAAGAACAGAAATTGCAAATTATGTTATGGGTTACACAACTCCGGTTTTTTCGCCAACGGGAGGAATGAAGATTTCTGCCACCGACCTTGCCAAATACATGATCATGCATATGAACTATGGTACAGCCAATGGCGTTAAAATTATAAGTAAAAAAAGTGCAAAAAAAATGCAGACAGCACTTACGCCCGAAGAAGGTTATGGCTTTGCAATCAGAACTGCAGATAACTTGATTCCTGGTGTGAAATTAAAAGGCCATACTGGATCTGCGTATGGATTATATAGCACAATGTTTTTCAATCCGAAAGAAAAGTTCGGTTTCATAATCATCACCAACGGTATAAATGCAACATATACTGATGGGCTTCCCGATTTTAGCAGGGAAGCCATTAATGTTTTATATCAGGATTTTATAAAATAACTCCCTGTTAAAGCAACTTGGATAATCCGTTTTTATGTGTAAAAGCAGTTAAAATTCTAATCGCTGCTTTGGGGTTGCTTACATCTGCACCTTTCTCTTTACGGTTAAATGTATTTGAAATAGGGGGTAAGTCGATCAAATGAGTACAATCAGTAATTGTTTGGCTTTTGAGATTAACGCTTTTTTGACTTTCATTTATCTTTAAACTCATATAATTATTATTGGTTAACAAATCTTTGATAGGTGCTTCCGGATTTAACTTTTTCCATGCTTAAATAGTCTTTCAGGATAGAAAATTCCATGCTTTGAATTGCTTTAACAACCGATTTAAGCTTATCTCCCGTTACGCCTAATCTGGCAGCCCAATAGTTGCGATCCTGTTCATCAGCAATCTCAATAAATTCTTTACGGGCATTCATCGAATTAATTTGATATTCCATTTCTATGATATTTTGGTTAGTATTATTGTAGAAACAGATATTGATCCGATTTGGTTTTGGTGTTTTGTCAGCCGATATTCAAATAAATTATTTCAAGAGACGTTTTGCTTAAATGTTGGTTACACAAGGTTGATATTCATCTCATAATACAAAGGCAAAACTGCATCTAAAATCGATTTAGAACTGTCGTTTTTTAACACTACAAATATTTCTAAAAAGTGTAACGTATTTCTTACAAAACATTAGGATTTGTGAAAATGCATATTTATTATTGTAATGTAATATAATTTTTACAATGCTAAATTATTTTCTATCCAAACCAGCTGATGACTTTTTGCGTCGAAAATTTTATCAAGACAATCGCTTTGTATTATTTATCTGGGTACTGATTACACTCATATTTGTAATTGATTCATGGGCAACTCATCGGTATAACAATTATCTTATTTTTGAGAATACTTTCAGAAACCTGATACATGAAAGATCGTTTTATGGCTTTTACCCGGAGCTGCACGATGATGCGAACCATTATGGCCCTATTTTTAGTGTGCTTATAGCCCCATTTGCCTTAATGCACAATTGGATCGGGTTATTATTCTGGAATCTTTTTAATTGCTTTTTACTCTTTAAAGCCATTCAAACTTTGCCTTTAAGTGAAGATAAAAAGGTGATGATTGGTTACATTGCCGTGCCTTGTTTAATCGAATCCATGCTCAATCAGCAATTTAATGCCGGAGCCGGGGCTTTAATGATTTTAAGTTATACTCAAATCAATAAAGATAAAGGAATCTGGTCTGCACTCTGTATTGTGCTAGGTACGTTTATTAAACTTTACGGTATAGTGGGCCTGGTATTCTTCTTCTTTGCCAAAAAAAAGCCTGCATTTATAATGTGGCTCTTAATGTGGTCGGTTGTCCTTTTTTTACTGCCAATGTTGTTTGCTTCTCCAGGTTTTATTGTGCACAGTTATGTTGATTGGAAAAATTCGTTGGTAGGGAAAAACATGTATAACGTTACCGGCATAGGCATAGATATTTCGATAATGGGTTTTTTCCGTCAATTATTCAATCTGCCTAAAATACCCAACCTGCTTTTTATAGGCTTGGGTGCACTATTGTTTATGTTGCCTTTTAGCCGCATTTCCAATTTTCATAAGCCCAAATTTCAGTTGATGATCCTCTCTTCAGTATTGTTGTTTCCAATCCTTTTTAGTACTGGGGCTGAAGATTGTACATTCATCATTTCTATAACCGGTGTGGGCATTTGGTATATAAAAGAAAATAATAAACCCCTAAAAAATGTTTTATTGCCAATTTTACTGTTCACCGCCTGTAATTTCCCATTATTGCTTTTTCCAACCTATGCAAAAGCACATCGCTTATCGTTAGCTATACTTAGCTTCCCATATTTTTTGGTGTGGTTAAGAATTATTTACAATTCAACCAAAAATAGTTTCGCCTTTGCAGAAGAAACAGAACCAGAAATGGTATCTGCGCTGATAGATTAAGTTTAATTTTTATTTTTTTTAGGTTTTTATATCCGTTTGCATAAACGGGTATTAAAACCTTTTTTGTTTTTAAGCTGTTTTATAGCTGTCTAATCAAAATTATTATGGATGATAAACTAAAAAATGGAAATGCTGATCGCACCAGGATCAACATCAATGAAGGTTATGAGCTAGATTATTGGTCGAACAAATTTGGCGTAAGCAAAGATAAACTCAAGGCAGTAGTAGAAACTGTTGGTACCTCTGCGCGTGCAGTTGAAGATTATTTAAAAAAATAAAGAAGTAAATATGAGTCTGGAAAAATATGTTGCCAAGCGTGATTTCTCTAAAACTGCCGAGCCTAAATCGGGTAAAAGCAATGATCGGAATAAGTTACATTTTGTGATTCAAAAACATGATGCATCCCGTTTGCACTATGATTTCAGACTCGAAATGGACGGTGTATTAAAAAGTTGGGCCGTACCAAAGGGCCCATCAACCGATCCAAAAAACAAGCGTTTAGCCATGATGGTAGAAGACCATCCTTATGATTATAAAGATTTCGAAGGCATTATCCCTCAGGGCGAATATGGTGGCGGAACAGTTATTGTATGGGATGAAGGCACTTATGAGCCTATTGAAGCCATTAAGGGGAAAAAAGCACAGGAGAAGCATCTTTTGGGCCAGTTAAAAGATGGCTCATTAAAAATAAAATTGAATGGAGAGAAGCTTCGCGGAGAATTTGCTCTTGTTAAAACCCATGGCATGGGCGAAAACGGCTGGTTGCTAATTAAACATAAAGATGATTATGCCTCTACAAAAGATATAACAAAAGAAGATAAATCTGTTCTTTCGGGAAAAACCATTGAAAAAATGGAGAAAACATCAGATAAAGTTTGGAAAGAAGGAAAAGAGCAGAATTTGAAACCCGAAAAAAAAAAGACTGAGCAAAATACCACCAAACAAACCAAGCCGGTTGGAGAAGAAGCTACAGTTGATGTAAAGGCAATACTTAAGAAAGCAACAAAGTCGCCTATTCCAAAAAATATTAAGCCCATGTTGGCCACATTGGTTGATGAGCCATTTGATGATCCAAACTGGCAATATGAGGTAAAGTGGGACGGTTACCGCGCTTTGGCGTTTATCAATAAAGGTAATGTCGACATATTTTCAAGAAACAATAAATCCTTTAACGAAAAATTTTATCCAATCTATGATTTGCTTAAAGATTGGAAAATCAATGCCGTTATAGATGGTGAAATCCTGGTATTAAATGATAAAGGCATATCCAATTTTGGTTCATTACAGAACTGGAGGAGTGAGGCCGATGGAGAACTTGTATTTTATGTTTTCGATATTTTATGGTACGAAGGCAAAAACCTGATGGAACTTCCTTTGTACCAACGCCAGGCCGTATTAAATGAGGTACTGCCAACTGACGATGACCGTGTGCGTTTAGGGAAAGTTTTTAAAGCAAGTGGCGTTGATTTCTTCCATGCCGCTGAAAAAATGGGCTTAGAAGGGATTATTGCTAAAAAAACGGACAGCACCTATGCTACAGACCGAAGATCAAAAGAGTGGCTTAAAATTAAGGTGCACAAACGGCAGGAAGTGGTAATTGCAGGTTTCACCAAAAACGAAGACACTTCAAAATCATTCAGCTCATTATTGTTAGGGGTATATGAAAAAGGGAAATTGCAATATGTTGGTAAGGTAGGTACAGGTTTTTCTGATAAATTACAAAAATCAATGATGGAGCAATTTAAACCCCTTATTGTTGATAAAGCCCCTTTCGAAAGTATTCCCGATGTAAATAAACCTTCACGTTTCAGGCCAAATCCGCCAAAAGCAAAAGCCACCTGGCTTAAGCCTGAACTGGTATGCGAAGTGGCCTTTACGGAGGTTACTGATGATGGTGTATTCCGACATCCTTCCTTTCAGGGAATGCGCGAAGATAAAAAAGCCAAAGATGTAATCCGCGAGGAAGAAACAGCAACCGCCGAAATTGTGGCTGACGATAAAAACGATGATCAGCATGCTAAAGCAATTACACCACCAAAAGGAAAGCAGCCCAAAACACTTTTAAACCCTAAAGATGAAACTCAGGTAAGAAAAATTAAAGGTCACGAACTGAAGTTTACCAACCTGAGTAAAATTTACTGGCCGGAAGATAAGGTAACTAAAAGGGACATGTTTAATTACTATTATCAGGTAGCAGAATATATAATGCCTTATTTAAAAGACCGGCCGCAGTCGCTCAACCGCTTTCCCGGAGGCATACATGGCCCAAGCTTTTATCAAAAGGATGTAAGAGGTAAAGCTCCTGATTGGGTTAAAACCTTTCCATATGAAACCAGTGATGGAGAGAAAAAAGAATATCTGGTTGGCACAGATGAAGCATCACTGTTATGGATGGCCAGTTTAGGATGTATCGAAATGAATCCCTGGTTTAGCCGTGCGCAAAGTCCAGATAACCCTGATTATTGTGTTATAGATTTGGATCCCGACAAAAATACCTTTGATCAGGTAATAGAGGCAGCACTCGAAACCAAAAAGGTATTGGATGCCTTGGATGTACCAAGTTTTTGCAAAACATCAGGTTCAACAGGTATGCACATATATATCCCCTTAAATGCAAAATATAGTTACGATCAAAGTCAGATGTTTGCCAAGATTGTGGTTAACCTCGTTCACAACCAAATTCCCGATTTTACTTCGCTTGAACGAATGATTGCTGCCCGTAAAGGTAAAATGTATTTAGATTTCTTACAAAACAGGCCAGGGGCAACCATTGCAGGACCATATTCTTTACGACCAAAAATTGGAGCTACGGTATCTATGCCTTTGCACTGGTATGAAGTAAAACCAGGTTTGAAAATGAAAGATTTTAATATTTTTAATGCAATCGACCGTTTAAAAGTTGAAGGCGATTTGTTTAAAGGCGTATTGGGTAAAGGAATCGACCTGAAAAAGGCAATTGGTAAAGCCAAAAGTGTTTTCGGATAAAACATTAATCTTTTGGACCTTTCCTTATATTTGAAAAAAATTAAAAAATGATCGCACACCACGTTTTATTCTGGCTTAAAGCCGATACCACAGATGAGCAAAAAGTTGCTTTTCGCAATAGTTTACAAACATTAGAAAACATTGAAGTTGTTAAAACTTTTCACATTGGCGTACCTGCACCAATTGAGCGCGCTGTGGTAGATACCACTTATACCTTTAGCCTGTTATTGTTGTTTAACGATCTGGCTGCACATGATGTTTACCAGGTACACCCTTTGCACAAGGCTTTCTTGGATGAATTTAAGGTTTATTTTGATAAGGTGATCATTTACGACGCCGCCTAAATAGAATGCCTCCGAACAATTCGGAGGCATTTTTGCTTAATGCGTTTTCCGCTATAATTGCTGACAAAAGCTACCAATTTGTATCCCTGTTACTTAATAATAAGTAATTTGTGATCCTTCAAAACCAAAATCTTTATGATTGCGTAAATATTTCAAATGGCAATCTCATGGAAAAAAACCCTACATTAATTAAAAGAGCATCTATTAGCGTAAATCTCTTGGATAGTATTAGAATAGGCGATTTATTAGCTGATGAATATGGAAAATCAGGTAAGGTTTGTGAAATCGAAAAGATTAAACGCCATGGCGAATTTTATTATTATTTTAAACTGCTCAAATCAGGTACCATACTGATTATTCTTTAGTACTCAATTCAGCTTAACAAATTAATTATATTAGCGTTATGAGAAAATATCTTTTAGCAATTGGTTTTGTATTGCTAATTAATTATGCTGGTATAGCGCAAACCATAAAAGGGAATTACGCTATAAAAAATGTTCAAACCGGGCAATTGCTGAGGGTAAAAGATGCCAGCAATAAAAATGGAACACCTTTAGTGGCTTACGATCCGCAGAATTGGAAATGTATGACCTGGAATTTTATCAACGTAGAAGGAAATAACTACCACTTAAAAAATCTATTAACCGGAAAAACCTTTCAACCCAAGCAAGCTGATATTGCTTTGGAAGAACAGCCTTTAGCTTTAGGAAATAATAAGCAGCAATATGAATTTGAGCCTGCCGGAAAAGATACTTACCTGATTAAGCTTAAGGGAACTGAGTTGTACCTCACACCTGAAGATAAAGAAGGGAAAAGCAATTCTGCCATTATTCTGGCGAAAAAATCAAATACAAAAGACCAGCAATGGACAATCTATGCACAATCTCCCACCATGTAAAACTAAAAAAGCTTCAAATCTACCGATCTGAAGCTTTTTTTAATTGTTTGTAATGCTTAAAATTTATAAGATAAAGTTGTCGTAAACTGGCGTGGTGGAATTGGATTCACACTGTAGTTTTCATGCACAAAATAGTTTAGCTCGTTGGTAATGTTAGAAATCTTTGCCAACAATGAAATTTTTCTCCAGTTGTAACCGGCAGATAAATCGAAAGTGGTAAAAGCACTTAACGGAATTAACCTGCTGTATGCTTGTATTTTTGTGTCGTTATAGCCACCATTACGTGCACCTGTGTAATAAGCTGAAGCACCTAGTTTTAAACCTTTAACACTTCCTTCCTGGAAAGTATAAAATAAGGTGCCGTTGGCTGTGTTTTTGGTAGAACCAACCAATCTTTGGCCTTCTATTACACCACCCAATGTAACTGTTCTTGTATCGTTTGGCTTTGTAGGTGTTGGTGCTGGTACGGTAAAAACTGTTTTATCCCGGGTTTCGGTGTAGCGGATAAAGTTATAGCTATAACCAGCTATAAAGTTTAATCCTTTAACAATAGTACCGGTAATATCAAGTTCCAAACCATCACTCAATGATTTTCCGCTAAGTTCTTTGATGTTTGTATCACCATTTGGTGCGCCTTGAGCATTAATTAACGCTTGCTGTGCAAATTTATCATTGGCAATTCTGTACCAGGTTAAATTAACCGATAACCTGCCTTTAAACAGATCGTTTTTAACACCAGCCTCATATTGCTGCAACGTTGATGGGTCTAAAGGGGCTAAATTAATATCCGTTCCGGTATTTTGAACAAAATTGCTCGAATAACTGGCATAAATAGACGTAGTTTTTAATGGTTGGTAAATTAAACCAAATTTTGGAGTAAAAGCACTTTCAACTTTAGAATTATTTAAGCTGTTTACACTTAAAGTTTGTACACCTGTTGCTAAAGTTGTTGTAACCGTTCTTGGTGTTTTTTGGAAAGTATAGCGTACACCTGCAAGTACTTTAAACTGATCAGTTATTGAAACTAAATCCTGTACAAAAGCTCCCATGCGGTATAATGGAGCAAATACTTCCGAAATTGTATTAACTGTAGGCTCAATTCCTGAACCGTAATAAGTAGAAGGATCAAGTAAGTTTACATTACCATAATTGAAACTGGTTAAGTTATTGTTGAATGTAAACCCGCCACTTGTAGTGCGCGATTGATCAGCATCTGCACCAACCAATAAAGTATGGGTAATGTTTCCGGTTTTAAAATAACCATTTAAGTTTATCTGCTCATTATAAGTAAACTCTTTCGTTTTAGAGCGGGTTACATTACGGGCAGCAAAGCCATAAGGAAGCGGATTTGTAGCTACTTTAGTATCTGCAAACGGGCGTTCAGCACTAAAATAATTACGGTTGTACGATTGTAAGTTGGCCAGTATGTTCAGCTTCCAATTGTCATTAAATTTATGGTTTATGTTTAGCTGCGAAGTAACTGTGTTTGTTTTATTGTATGCCCATGGCGCATTTACAAAAGCTTTACGGCCTATATCTGCAATCTGATTTTCAACCGTTCCTATACCAAAATCGGGTGTCATATTGCTCTTTAAATAGTCGCCTTGTAATAAGATGTCTGTTTTATCGCTAATTTTATAAAGTAAAGATGGATTAACATAAATCCGGTTAGAATTTACGCTGTTTCTAAAACTGGCCGCATCTTCATAAGTACCAATTACCCTGAAAGCTAAATTTTTGGTAATCGGGCCGTAAATATCTGCTGTAGGTTTGTACATGTCGTAGCTCCCTGCACGCATGGAAACTTCACCACCATACTCAAATTTTGGTTTTTTTGTTACCAAATTAACTACTGCTCCACCGCTTACACCACCATAAAGCAATGCTGCGCTTCCTTTTAAAACCTCAACCGATTCTAATGTACTGGTTTCGGGCATGCCACCACTGGTTGCACGAGAGCCATTTTTAAATACGTTGTTTGCACCTAAACTATAACCGCGGGCAAAAAAAGTTTCGCCACTCACTGAACCACGGTTTTCACCAAAAGCAACCCCGTTTACATTTTTAAGCACATCGCTTAAGCGGTTGGCTTGTATATCGGTAATCACCTGGTTTCCGATAATCTGTACGGCTTGTGGTAAATCCATTGGTGCAATTGCTATTTTACCCAGGTTTACCGGCTTTCTGTTGGGTGTTTTGTAACCATTAATGGCAACCTCATTTAATTGTGAAGAAGATTCGGCAATGGTAAAATCAGCATTTACGTTTTGGCCAGCTGTAATGGTGATTGATTTTTCTTGCGCAGCTATTCCAATAGCTGATGTTTTAATGGTGTATGTGCCCGGAGCTATATTTTTGATGGTAAAATTACCTTTTTCATCAGTTTGAGTAGTTTTGTTTGTGTTTTTTAATCCAACACTTACATATCCGGCCGGATTGCCATCACTTGTTTTAATGGTACCGGAAACCGATCCGTTTTTAGTTTGTGCCATTGTAGTTACTGCGAAGAACAGAAACAAGGCTATAAAATTTAAAAAGAAGGTATATTTTCTATTCATTTTTATTTAGATTAATTCTTAGTTGGCGCAAAGGAACTATTTTTGACGCGGATTATCAAAATTATTTTTATTTATTCTAAATAAGATTAAAACATTAGTCTGTATTAAAAAACACGCTATGTGGTGGAATGCGTATATTAGAATGTTCTAAATCGAATTATGCCAAGTAATCAAGACCATTTTTATTCAAATCTTGCTGTAAATAAAATTCCTCTAGCGCAGTTATTGCTAAAAAATAACTTGTTTAAGGAAATACCTGAAGATTGGCATGTAATTATTACCGATATAAAAAGTTCAACCGTGGCTGTTAATTCGGGGCTGCACGAAACCGTAAATTTAATTGCTACAGGAAGTATTGTTACAGTGCTCAACATTGCTTTTAAGGCCAATATTCTTGTTCCTTTTTTCTTCGGTGGTGATGGAGCCACATTTATTGTTCCGGCCAGTATGGTAGCTGAGGTAATGAAATCCTTGTTGAAATACCAGGAAAACACCCTGCAAAATTTTAATCTTGATTTAAGGGCCGGAATTGTTGCAGTAGAAAAAATATACCATAAAGGCCATCAACTTAAAATCAGCAGATACAGCAATTCAGGAACACTTTCCATTCCCATTGTTTTAGGCGATGGACTTGCCTATGCAGAGCAAATTATCAAGGGAGATGATTACCTTTTATCTGGCCATGATCCATCAAGCGATGAAATAGATTTAAGCGGTATGCAGTGCCGCTGGGACAAAATTGAACCACCCGAAAATAGTGAAGAGGTGGTAACACTTATCGTAATTGCACAAAAATGTGCTGAACAAGCAGAAGTGTTTAGTAAAGTTATTCGTCATCTCGATCAGATTTATGGTACCGCAGAAAAACGGCAGCCAATTTCTGTATCGAAACTTATTTTTAGAACCAGCTTTAATAGTTTGGGTAAAGAGATGAAACACCGTTTAGGTAAGGTTAAAATTTTCGAATTAATTAAATCCTGGTTCATCAATGTTTATGGCTACATCTACTTTAGAACCGAAAGCGGTAAAAATTACCTGAAACAACTGGTAGAAATGTCGGATACATTGGTAATTGACGGAAGAATTAATACGGTGATTACCGGAACAGAAAAACAGCGTTTGGCATTGCAGAAAGAATTGGATAAAATTGAAAAAGATGGCCGTATTTTATATGCCCTTTATGTAAGTGGCGAATCGATTATGTCGTGCTATGTTAGGGATTTAGATGATGATCACATTCATTTTGTTGATGGTGCTGAGGGAGGTTATACGCAGGCCGCCAGTGTGTTGAAACAAAAAATAAAGGATAAATTGGTTACAACTGAATAGATTTTGGAAAAACCCGGCTAAGATCAATCATTCCATATAGCAGGAATATTCAAATAAAAAACACAATCTCAAATGCTTATTTGTTGTTATCAAATGAGCATTTCATCGGTAAACCCTGTAAATGGGGCAATCATTAAAACCTATCAGGAAGATTCGGAAGAATCAATCAGTCAGAAAATAGAGCAGGTTCATCAATCCTGGCTAAAATATAAAGATACAGACTTTAAAAGTCGCGGCAATTTACTCTTGCAGGTATCTAAACTATTAATTGAGCGTAAAAACCACCTGGCCGAACTTATGGCCTTAGAAATGGGAAAACCATTAAAAGATGGTATGGCTGAGGTACTTAAATGTGCATCGGTTTGTGAGTATTATGCTAAAAATGGAGCTGAATTCCTTTCCGATCAGGTAGTTAAAACAAGTGCAGCCAAAAGTTATGTCAGTTTTCAACCCATAGGGGTAGTGCTGGCCATTATGCCATGGAATTTTCCTTTTTGGCAAGTGTTCCGGTTTTTAGCCCCTGCACTAATGGCCGGCAATTGCGGCGTTTTAAAACATTCTTCGGGCGTTACCGACTGCGCAATCGAGATTGAAAAAGTAATCGTAGATGCAGGTTTTCCAGCCAATGTATTTAAAACACTGGTTTGCAGTAGCAAAGCCATACCGAAAGTAATCGAAAATCCATACATCAAAGCAGTTACCCTAACGGGAAGTACCGAAGCTGGACAAAAAGTAGCTGAACAGGCCGGGCAATTAATTAAAAAAACTGTTTTAGAACTAGGTGGGAGCGACCCTTACCTCATTTTAGCAGATGCTGACTTAGAAAAAGCAGCCAAAATTTGTGCTAATGCCAGGTTAATCAATAACGGCCAAAGTTGTATTGCGGCCAAAAGATTCATTGTGGTAAAATCTGTTGCCGAAAAATTTACACAACTGTTTAAAATAGAAATGGAAAGTAAAACAACTGGCGACCCATTAAGGGAGGAAAATGATTTGGGACCAATGGCTCGAGCAGAGCTGCGGGATGAATTGCATCAACAAGTTTTGAAAAGCATTGAACAAGGCGCAAAATGCATTTTAGGTGGTGAAATTCCAAAAATGGATGGCAAACATGCTTATTACCAGCCAACAATATTAGTTGACGTTACAAAGGGCGTACTGGCTTATCATGAAGAGATATTCGGGCCTGTAGCCGCTGTTATCACCGCAGAAGATACTGAAGATGCCATCAATATTGCAAATGATACCAATTTCGGATTGGGTGCAGCTGTTTTTACAGAAAATTTGGAACTGGCGGAAGATATTGCCAGGAACAAACTGGCCGCTGGTTCTTGTTTCGTAAATGAGGGAGTGAAATCTGATCCGGCTTTGCCTTTTGGTGGCATTAACCAATCTGGTTATGGTCGCGAATTGGGAATGTTTGGCATCCATGAATTTGTAAATATTAAAACTGTTTATATTAAATAATTGAATACATATGAAAGCGATAAGAATCCATGAGCATGGCGGCCCCGAGGTTTTATCAATTGATGAAATACCGGTACCCCAACCTGCGGCAGATGAAGTGTTGATTAAAGTACATGCTACAAGTGTAAATCCGGTAGATTGGAAAATAAGGGAAGGACTACGGAAAGAAAAATTTCCTTCAAAATTACCACTTACATTGGGCTGGGATGTTTCCGGAACAATAGAAGAAATCGGTAATAAAGTAAGCGGTTTTAGAAAAGGCGACGAGGTTTACGGCAGGCCCGACCCAACAAAAAATGGCGCTTATGCCGAATATATTGTGGTAAAATCGAATATTATTGGTTTTAAGCCTTCAAGCATTGGGCATACAGAAGCAGCAGCGGTACCCTTGGCTGGTTTAACGGCATGGCAAGGACTTTTTGATCATGGATTGTTAAAAGCGGAGCAAAAAGTGTTGATTCACGCAGCGGCTGGTGGAGTTGGCACATATGCCGTTCAATTTGCCAAATGGAAAGGTGCACATGTAATCGGCACCGCCTCAAGCGCAAACATAGATTTTTTAAAACGTTTGGGTGCCGATGAAGTAATTGATTATAAAATGGAAGATTTTGAATCTATTTTGAGCGATGTTGATCTTGTACTGGATACCATAGGTGGAGATACACAGTTAAAATCTTTGAATATCCTTAAAGAGGGCGGGCGGGTAATTACCACTTTAATGCCCGAATTTACTGCAGAGGCTAAAGCGAAAAAGCTACATTTAACGGGTTTTATGGCACAATCTATCCCAGCTCAATTGGCAGAAATTGCAGCATTGATCGATTCAGGAAAGGTTAAACCCATTATAGATAAAGTTTTGCCTTTTACCAGTGCAAGGCAGGCTCAAACCGAAAGTGAACAGGGCCATACCCGTGGAAAAATTGTGTTGCAGGTGATTTAACTCAAAAGTTTGGTGTTTATTCAACACTATATGAAAATAAATGAAAATGGCTCAATTGGTGTGTTTTTTGTATACCAATTGAGCTGTTTTACTCCAGGTAGATATCTTCGCTAACATCCCGCTCTACTACATTTGCAGATTGTGGCTGAATGATCACAAATTTGATAACAGTATACTCTGATTTAATTCTATCCCTCAACCGATCGATAGCATTGGTTAAATCTGTTGTATTTAATTCCGCTTTAAAGGTAAGAATGAGCACCAATAACACCTCTTTTGGTGATTGATATTGGGAAAGGATACTGGTAACAGTTATAACATCACCATCATTTTCTACCAACTCTTTAATCTTCTGTTGCGTTTCGGTTGTTAATCCTTCACCCATCAGCAAACTCCTGCTTTCTCTTGCCAGGATAAATGAAACAAAAATCAGTAATGTACCTACAAAAACAGAAGCTAATCCATCTAAAAATGGCATATTGAGGTTATGGCTAAGCACCATGAAAATAAATACAATTAATAAGCCCAATACGGCTGCACCATCTTCAAACAGTACCAAAAAACCCGATGGATCTTTACTTTTGATAATGGCTTTCCACCACGGTAAACCTTTCCTGGTTTTGTCAAATTCTTTCATGGCCACGATCAGTGAAGCACCTTCGAAAATAAACGACAAACCCAATACCACATAATTCCATGTAGGGTTGCTCAATGTTTCGGGATGGCGAATATGTGAAATGCCCTGAGAAATAGATACTACGCCACCAAGGCCAAAAATCATGATGGAAACAATGAACGACCAGAAATACAATTCTTTCCCGTAACCAAATGGGCGGGATTTATCTGGTGGTTTAACGCTTCTTTTTAAACCATAAAGCAATAATAATTGGTTGCTCGTATCAACAGTAGAGTGGATGCCTTCGGCAATCATTGATGAGCTATTGGTAAAAGCGCCTGCAATAAATTTGGTAACTGCAATTAATAAATTGGCCGCTAAGGCACTATAAATAGAATTGTTGGCTCTTGCCATAAATTTAAGAAATGTAAAGGATTTATTTCTTAAACGATTTTTATGAGATTTGGTTTTAAATCGAAATGTTTAGCAAAATCGTTATCTCGTAAAGGCTTTTGGCAAAAAAGCAATCTTAAAATCACAACCCGAGTGCGCTTTAAGATTGCTCCATGTTTGTAAATAAAAACGCTCTACCAAACCCTTTAGTGCTATTTGCATGTTAACTGGGTTTAGTTTAGGGTGTTTCTAACTTAATATTTCATCAATCAGCTGTATTTCAGCAGCACTAAATACTATGTTATCTAAAGCTTTAATTGAATCTGTAATTTGTTCTGGCTTGCTGGCACCTATCAATACAGTCATAATGCGATTGTCTTTCAATATCCAAGATAAAGCCATATGTGCTAATTTTTGTCCTCTCGACCTTGCTACCTCATTTAACTTGCCAATTACTTCCAGTTTTTCGGGCGTTATGTTACTTTCTTTCAAAAACACACCACTGGTTGCTACTCTTGAATCGGCAGGGATACCGTGCAAATATTTATCGGTAAGCAGCCCTTGCGCCAAAGGAGAAAATGGGATACAACCTACACCATTATCTGCCAAAACAGCTAATAAACCATCCTCTACCCAGCGTTCAAACATCGAATACTTTGGCTGGTGGATTAAACAGGGTGTGCCATTATCTTTTAAAATTTTAATTGCTTTTGCAGCTTCATCGGCTCTGTAATTTGAAATACCCACATAAAGCGCTTTTCCTTGCTGAACCATTAAACTTAATGCGCCCATGGTTTCTTCAAGTGGTGTTTCTGGATCGGGGCGATGGTGATAAAAAATATCAACATAATCCAATTTCATGCGTTTTAAGCTTTGATCCAGGCTCGAAACCAGGTATTTTTTTGATCCCCAGTCTCCATAAGGGCCATCCCACATGGTATAACCAGCTTTGCTTGAGATAATCATTTCATCACGATACCCTTTAAAATCTTCGTGTAAAATTTTTCCGAAAACTTCTTCAGCAGAACCTGGAGGCGGGCCATAATTATTGGCTAAATCGAAATGGGTAATTCCATTGTTAAAAGCAGTATAGATTAAATTCTTGCTATTTTCAAAAACGTTTACATGTCCGAAATTATGCCATAAGCCCAAAGATATAGCTGGCAATTTGATGCCACTGTTTCCGCAACGGCGATAAAGCATTTTATCGTAACGGTCTGTTGAAATTTTTTGATTCATATTTGGGATTTGATTGCCACAATAATAATCAGTTTAAGCGGATTTTAATTAAAAATGCCATAAAATTTATGTCTTAAACAGTGGTGATTCGCGAAATTATTAATCGGGAGGGGTTTCCGCTTAATGTGCGCCTGTTTCTTGCCGAACCAATAACCGGCTTTATAACTCCGAAAAGATGTTAAATTTAATAAAGGGATAAAGAATGATAATGAAACTTGTAAGAAAATTTAATGTTTCTACATTTTGTGATCACTATTTCTACAAATCGTCTCATTGATACGATTCAAGTAAATTATTCTTTACTATCTGCATTTTGAATCTTCTAAATCGTTTTATTTGTAAAGTTAAGTGATATACTTATATTTAAAAACTTAAATAATTCTAAACCAAGTATTCCATTTTATGAAATTAAAATCATTAGCGGGCTTCGGCGTTCTGGCTGCAATTGGATTTGCATCTTGCCAATCTGAAACAAAAAAATCTTCATCAACTGATAGTTTAAAAAGCGACTCTGCCGCAGTTGTAAAACTTGTTGCAGATTCCTTTAAAAAAGAAATTGATGGTAAGCAAACTGCCCTTTATACCTTAAAAAATAAAAATAATGCTGAAGCCGTTTTTACTAATTATGGTGGGCGCATAGTTAGTTTACTGGTGCCAAATAAAGATGGAAAGCTGGTAGATGTAGTGGTGGGTTTTAAAAGTGTAAACGATTACGAAAAATCAACAGAACCCTATTTTGGAGCAACAATTGGAAGGTATGGCAACAGAATAGCTAAGGGTAAATTTACGCTGGAAGGGAAAACGTATTCATTATTTACCAATAATGGACAAAACACGCTCCATGGCGGCAAAAAAGGCTTTCAATATGTGGTTTGGGATGCTACACAACCCAATGCAAATACTTTGGTGCTTCACTATTTATCAAAAGATGGCGACGAAAATTTTCCTGGTAATTTAGATGTTAAGGTTACTTATACACTTACTGATGACAATGAATTGAAAATGGATTATGAAGCTAAAACAGATAAAACAACGGTTGTAAATTTAACAAACCATGCCTTTTTTAATTTAAATGGAGATGGGAGCGGTGAAATTTTAAATCACGAGGTACAAATTTATGCGGATGAATATACTCCTGTTGATTCGACCTTGATTCCTACCGGCAAAATTGAAAAAGTTGCAGGAACGCCCTTCGATTTTACTAAAGCAACTGCCATTGGTGCACGCATAAACGATAAAAATGAGCAATTAACTTTCGGAAAAGGTTACGATCATAATTATGTACTGAATAAAACAAAGGCAATGGGCATGTTTCATGCAGCTACGGTTAAAGGAGATAAATCGGGAATTGTAATGGATATTTATACACAAGAACCTGGTTTACAGTTTTATAGCGGAAACTTTATGCAAAGCAAAAACACTTTTAAAACCGGTGCGAAAGATGATTTCAGAACAGCTATTGCGATGGAAACCCAACATTTTCCAGATTCTCCAAATCAACCAGCATTCCCGTCTACAGTTTTAAAACCCGGGCAGGTATATAAAACAAGCTCGATTTACAAATTTACCAAATAATCGTTTTGGCGATCCCTACATCTCAATGATGATAACATGAGTATGCGGCCTGTAGCAATACGGGCCGTATTTTTTAAAAAAGTTCCTGCAATATAGGATCAGTATAATCTTCTATAAAAGCGATGATATTATTATAAGCACCAAATTCTTCTTTTGTATGCATGGTAGTTAAGGCTACACACCTCATCCCTGCATTTTGTGCCGCTTCTACACCTTTTGGTGCATCTTCAAATACAATACATCCCTCAGCACTTATACCTAAAATTTCTGCTCCTTTAGTAAAAGTTTCAGGGTCGGGTTTACTGTTTACTACATCTTCAGCACTTACTATCGTTTTAAAATACGAACGGATATTTAAGTTATCCAACACAAAATTAATGTTGAAAGGTATAGCCGCTGAACCAATTGCCATTTGGATACCTGATTGTTTTGCCTTTTCCAAAAAATCGCCCAAACCTGCAATTAAGGTTAAGTGCTTTTTGTAAGCTGCCTGGTACCTGTGCTCTTTTTCGATAGAAATCTGATCTATTTGTTCCTGTGAGAAATGACCAACCCCAAAAACGCGTTCCAAAAGATCCTGATTTTTTCCATACATCTGCTTTTTAACAGCATCGAAGCTGATACTTGCACCTAAATCCTGGGTAAGGATGTTATGCCATGCATGATTGTGAAAAGCCATGTCGTTAATCATGGTGCCATTAAGATCGAAAAGAAAAGCTTTCGGTTTATTATTAGTCATGACAACAAAACTATCAGATTTTTTTTATGATTTTGTCAAAACATGGTTATCATGTTAAAATTTAACAAATAATCTATTTTTCTAATTGAAATTAGGTCTGAAGTACAAAATTAATTCTCCACAACAGTAATTTTTAGGCGGTTGCATTCGTTTTGATATTTGGAAATCCCGTATACAAGTAATAGCTTGCATCTTATTACCAATTGGGACATAATGTTATGACTGCTGCCAATCATGAAAGTGATCTTTTAATTAGTTATCTAAATGGATTGCAGCCGCTTAGCAAAGAAATTGTCGACCGCGCAAAAGCTGAAACATTTAAAATCTCTGTCCGTAAAAATGAAATCCTCCATTGTGTAAATGATATTGAGGGAGATTGTCTTTTTTTTATTTTAAAGGGCTTGGTAAGGGGCTTTATTGTTGATGAAGGCAAAGATATTACTGCCTGGTTAACGGCCGAAAATCATTTAATCGGAAGTATCCGAAATCCGGGTACACTCATTGCAACTTACAAAGAACAATATCAGGCATTGGAAGATTCAGAGTTGCTGATACTTCCTTATCGTTTTATCGACGAGATTTATGTTGAATTCCCTGAAACCAATATTTTAGCCCGTAAATTGTTGGCGATACATTATCACCAGTCTCAGGAACGTTCCATCCTGTCGCGTATTCCTTCTGCAGAAGCCCGTTATAAACAGTTTAATGTTGGGCATCCCACAATAAAATCGAGGGTTCCACTAAAGTTTTTGGCCAGTTATCTAGGCATGCGGATCGAAACCCTGAGCAGAATCAGGAAGAAAAACAAACCCGAAAAAGAAAAGTAATGTTATGTTTTTTTCTTGTTGAAATAAAAATAACAAAGCGGAAAAAGACAGATTATTCCCAATAAAAAGCCACCTACAGTATCTGTAAACCAATGTGCACCAAGATAAATCCGTGATGGAGCAATGGTAAAAACCAGAAACGCTGATAGGTAGGTAACCACATTTTTAGTCACTTTAGGAATGTTTTTAGCTGTGTTCATGATGATTATCAAAAATCCGAAAAAGAGTGTGTACGAAAGCACGTGTCCGCTTGGATAACTTTGAAAACGGTTTACTTCCACTAACCGAACATAAAATGCAGTAGGGCGGGGGCGGTTAATTATATTTTTAATGCCCAGGATAATTAGTCCTGAAAGTAAAACAGTAGATATAAACGTGCCTTCACGTTTGTATTTTTTCCAGTAGAATATACCGGCTACAATTAAAACTGAAAGCAAAGAATAGGGGAGTTCGCCAAAAAAACTAATGGCCAGCATTACCTTATCCAACCAATCTGCATGAAATTGCTGAATAAACAAGGAAATTTTAATGTCGAAAGCTAAAATAGGATGGTTTGCTATAAAAATACTTAAAAAAGTGAATGCAGCTATAAGAATAATCAAGGCTACAATAAGTGTATTGCGTTTTAAAAAAGTGGGCATAGGCAGATCGAAAACCAAAACTATGAATTTTAAACTAAATGATACATAATATAGATTTTTTAAAGATTAAAATCCCTCATCATCCAGCATAATCTATATAATTTATCGAGTACAGCATACGTAATGTTCATCTTTGTTGATTTATTTATTGGTTATTCAGTAGAATAAAAAATACAGTCTGCAAAAATATTCATCAAGGAAATAAAACTATTCATCAAGGAAATACACCTATATGTATAACCTGTTATGAAATATGGAAAGGAATTCTAATCTTCACAGTAGATAATAAGGATATCTATGCTTACGAGGTCGGCAGGATTAATTTCCTGCCGACTGAAGAGGCACCAAAATCGACATTTTTTCCTAAAATAATAGCTTTGTATTAACGCTCCAGCCAAGCCCACCTCCTAAAAACTAGGAGGGGCCTAGGTTGATTAGATTTCTCTTTTTTTTAACCAAATATTTTTGTTAAACAATTTGCTTTTTTGAGGGGTTTCTTAAATATGGAATCAAAACCATATCCTGAGGAATCGATTAAAATACCACGCTTTGAAGAGCACGCTGGTTTTTATACTACATCCAAAAGGAGTAGTAATATGGCAAAGATTAAGGCGAAAAATAGTTTGCCCGAGTTAAAACTGAGAAAAGCACTTTGGGCAAAGCGAATCCGTTTCAGAATTCATCCGAAAAATATTCCTGGCAAGCCTGATCTTATCATCAATAAATACCGGTTGGCCATATTTGTAGATGGAGATTTTTGGCACGGATACAATTGGGAAGAAAAGAAAACTGCTTTAAAAACAAATTCTAAATTTTGGATTCCAAAAATTGAGCGGAATATGCAAAGAGATCAACAAGTTAACCAGCAGCTAAATGCGAAAGGTTATACTGTAATGCGGTTTTGGGAGCACGATATAGAAAAGAAACTGGCCAGTTGCGTTAATCAGGTTTTACTTTATGTTGAGGCTGCTAAAACAGCCATCATACCTCGTTTTGATGGTTAATGAAGCTATTTTACTATAATCTGTTTCGGATCAGTTACTACAATCTGTTTTTTTCCTTTAAACTCGCTTACAATTCCGGTTACACAAATTTTATTTCCCATAAACATTGTTGAAGGCTCAGAAGGGAATTTGGCAATATCTTCTTTATTTACCACAACAGTAATCAGTTCTTTTGGAAAGGCACCACCCAAATTAATCAGGGTTAGTTTGTCCAGGGCTTTTGTGCTGTACACAGAATCGCAGATGGTTACATTTTTACCTAAATAATCAGCAGCATCTTTAGCCAACACTAAGGTTTGGCTTTTTGCGTAAAATGCTACGCCACAAAGCAAAAAAAGGAGAGATAATTTTTTCATAAATGGGATGATTTTGATGAAAATGGTTTAACAAAGGTAAGGTGAATTTAATATAAACCAAGCGTTATAAAAAAACGGGTAGAAATACTATGTGTGAAGGGTTTTATGTGAACCTTTAATTTAGTGAATTCTATTATTTTCGATTTTGCGCGTTTTAGGTAGATTTTGGTTTTAGTAAATTTGTAAATGATACGAAGTAATTTTTGTCGCTATTCAGTTAATATCCGTAATTTGCTTCTTTAATTTGCAAAAGGCAAACCCTAATTCTGATGAAAACCAAGCTATTTTCTTTTATATTTTTCTTAGTGTTTGTAATTCAGTTATATGCAGAATATGCCAATAATGTTAATCTGCGTAATTTTTCAAAACCGCTCATTGCAATAGTGCTTTTGGTTTGGCTTTTCTTGAGTACAAATCTGAAAGGCCGTTTTCATAAAAGAATTTTTACGGGATTAATCTTTGCATTGGTGGGAGATATTTTGCTGATGCTGCAAAACGGTAAACCGAGTCTTTTCATTTATGGACTTATTGCTTTTCTAGTTTGCCATATCTTTTACATCAGGGCTTTTACGCTTGATCATAAATCCAATCCAAGTCATAAAACGCCATATTTTTTATGGGCTGTTGGGGCATTTGCAATATTTTGCTCAGGTTTGTTTTTTTATTTGCAGCCAAAGCTTGGGGCAATGCAATTTCCGGTATTAATGTATGCAATTATCATCTGCATCATGGTGCTTATGGCCGTTAACCGTTACGGAAAAGTGAATATTTTTAGCTTTAAACTGATTTTATACGGGGCACTGTTTTTCCTGTTATCAGATAGTGCATTAGCCGTAAATAAATTTGCGCAACCCATTCCACAAGGCGGGGCTTTAATTATGGCCAGTTATATGATTGCGCAGTATTTAATTGTTTATGGAACAGTATCCCGGCAACTTGTGGTTACCAGAACCGAAATTTAATTTATCATGTAGGTGATATAAAGTTCTGATATTAATTATTTCTTCTCCTTATCCAAAACTGTAAAAATCTGTACCAACCTTTCTCCATTTTCATCCACCAAAGTTAAAGTATGTTTACCTGGTGCCGGACTAATGGCCAATTGATGAAAATTTGTTGTTGTAGCTACATATTCATTATCAATATGCCAGTAAATTTTCGAACTCGAATTCCGATGTGCTGCGTTTAATACAATTTTGCCTCTGGTGCCATCCAGTTCAATAGGAATATATACTATAGCGTTATTTTTAGGGTATATTACTTCCATTACGCTGTTTCCTCCTGCGGTATTGCACCCTTCTTTAAAAGGCGGAAGGTTTTTGTAATCGCTATTTTTTATTTTATAGTAATATTCCATCGCGGGCGGTAAAATAAACCAGCTTTTGTGTTGCATATTGGTAACACTTTCACATTGATCGGTAACCCTGTAACTTCCTGATTGATCCAGATGAACTAACTTATGATAAGGACAAACCGACGTTTTTTCTCCCGCAGATGGAACCATTTCTTCATTAACGTTTGTGCAATATTCGCCAGCTTTATAACCACTCTGTTTGCATATTCTAATTTTTTTGAGTTTGGTTACTGGTGTTTCAAACCATTTTCCATTGGGTAATAATCTAAAAATATCGAATAAAACGGGTGCTGCGGCTTCAATGCCTACCAAGCCTGGCCTGCCTTCGCCGTCGGCATTTCCTACCCATACGCACACTACATAATTGGGTGTCAACCCTATCGCCCAGGCATCACGGAAGCCGAAACTGGTTCCTGTTTTCCAGGCTACTCTTTGCGAGGAAGAAAATTGTTCCCATAAGCCTTCATCTCCAGGACGCATAACCTCCTCCATCGCATTAAAGGTTGCCCATATCGAACCATGATCTAAAAAAGAATTGCGTTGATAATCTTTTTCTGCTTTTTCATTCCTTTTAAAATAGGTGGCTGGTTTGTAATCTTCTGGATTGTAAAGTCCTTTATAAGTGTTAAAATGATTTAGCGTGCGCACCATACCCATATAAGTATTGGCAAGATCCCACATTGTAACTTCACTGCCGCCTAATATTAATGATAAACCGTAATGATCTGCAGGTTGATTTAAAGTGCTTATTCCAAGTTTTTTTAGCTTATCGTAAAAACGTTCATATTTGTATTGTTGCAACATTTTTACTGCAGGGATATTTAATGAGCGGCTTAATGCTTTGTCTGCAGCAATAGCTCCATCATATCCCAGATCATAGTTTTGAGGCGAATAACCTGCAATCTGAGTGGGGATATCTGGGATTAAAGTGTGTGGTAAAATAAAGCCATCATTCATCATACTTGCATATAAAAGTGGCTTTAAGGTACTCCCAGGACTACGTGGCGCTTTAATCATATCAACATGACTTTGCAAGTCGGCATTTTCCGGTTGATAAATATTTCCTACGTAACTTACTACCTCTCCCGTTTTTGCATCAAGTACCAAGGCCGATATATTGTTGATATCGTTTGCACGATAGCGGTTATTGTACCTTTTTAAAATGGCATTAACCTTAAGTTGGATATTTTCATCCAAAGTGGAGGTGATTTTAGTTGAAAAGAGCGCTAAACTCGCTTTTTCTGCCTTGAATCGGTTTAAAAGGTGCGGTGCATTTTGAGGTAAGGGCATGGGTTTGCCTGGAACAGGTTCTAATTTAGATAAATTGGCGGTTGCCTGATCAATGTATTTTAATTGAGCGAGTTTATCCAATAGATCGTTCCTTTTTTTTATCAATCGTGTGGCGTTTTTACCTGGATGCACCAACGACGGACTGTTTGGGAGAACGGCCAACGTTGCCATTTCCCCCCATGAAAGCGTTTTTGCATTGCGGCCGTAATATCGCCAGCTTGCTGCTTCCAATCCAACCACATTGCTTCCAAATGGTGCATTTGCAGCATATAAACCAATTATTTCTTCTTTAGAATAAGTTGTTTCCAATCGAATGGCTAAAATTACCTCTACTAACTTTTGCCAAACTGTTCGGTTTTGTTTCCGCGACAAGCGGATTACCTGCATGGTTAATGTACTTCCTCCACTTACCACACTCTTCGCATTCCAGTTTTGCCGCATTGCCCTGCTCATGGCCAAAAAATCGATGCCGAAGTGATTGTAGAACCGTTTATCTTCAAAAGCGATAATACAATCCTTAAATTTTATGGGTACGCTATCTGCAACCGGGAATCGCCACTGCCCATCGCTTGCAATTGCAGCACTAAGTAAATTACCATTGCTGGCTTCAATTACGTAGGAAGTTGGAGTTTTGAATAGTTTAGAAGGCAGTGAAAACAGAAATGCCAAAAGCAAAGCAAAACAAATGAGATCGGAAATGAGGAATGCTTTTGGAGTTTTGATCATTTTTGATTTTTTCTGTTGCAAGCTAGAAGGTTCCTAAAACCTACGAGGTTTAAACTAGTTAGATTTCGGTCAGTGGAGACATGAACCGAGGCTTCTGTTTTTATTTTATGCCGCGGTTAGTATTCTTTTAAGTCATGGTCAGCCAATTTAACCTATTGATTTTAATTATAAACACTCATCTAACTTCTCGATAAGCCATTTATTTATTTTTATAAAATAGCGCAATGTGGAATAGATAAGTATTTGTTCGCTTGGGTTTTATGGATATGATCAATGCGGGCCTTAAATAATATTCAATCAAATTATTTATCAAGTGCTTTATTTAACAATGCTTCAAAAACTGGCTGAAAATATGTTAAAACTTTATCATTTATTAGTTTATAATTTTCTTTATCAAAAACCACATCATCAAATTTTTGATTTTTGTAACTATTTGTTAGAACTACTTTAAAATCACTGCTTCCTTTCAAATACCTAATTATTGAAAAGTTATAGAACAATATCGGTCGCTTATCATACATACTCAATGTTGCAATACCAAAATCATGATGAAAGCCATAAAACATTTGCCTTGGGTCTGCCATTTTATAAGAATTTTTTTTTCTAATTATTATAATTTGATTTAGGTTATTTTTAATGCAGAACTCTTCTGCATAAGCAACCATTTTTTTGTATTTATATCGCCTATCAAAATATTCAAGTTCTTTAAAATCAAAATTTTCAAATTGTTCATTTTGAACGTTTTGCTTATTTAAATAAGCAGTTAAATACGTCAATACATTAAAATCTAGATCATTTTCTGCAAGTACCTTTGGATTTAATGCCCCTTTTAGGTAAACATAACCCATTTGGTAATTAATGTCTGATACGATTCCGGTTTTTTGTGCAATGGAACACAACGGAATGAGAAAAATTAAAATTGTAAATGTAGTTTTCATTTTACTTAGTTCTATTTATTTCGCCAAAACCGATTTTATCTTATTAAGCTGTGGTTTGTATGTTGACGAATCATCAAATAGGTTTAAACTTGTTAAATTTCGGTCCGTGGAGACACGGACCGAGGTTTATGTTTCTTTACCCGGTTTATCCTACTTCACCACCTGCACCCATTTTCCTGCTTCCGTGGCTGAAATGTCATTGTTGTACATGGCTTCACATTGTACTGCCGATAAATAGTACTTACCAAGATAAGAGGCATTAAGCAATACTTTATAAACCAGACTTTCGCCTTCTCTTACATTGAAATAAGTGAATACACGATCATCCCTGATATCCTGATAAGTAAATGGCGATGAAGCCAATATACTTTGGTTATCATTAACACGGGTATTGATGATTTCCCATCCAGAAGGGAAAATCTGTGTCAATGCCATTTGTTCATAATAGCCCATTCTGCCTGGATTTTTTACTGTTACTTCTGCATAAAAATCGGTGCCTTGCTTTAAAGTTGTCGGATCTAATACTTTACCATTTAAACGTTTGTAAGTTACGTTCATGTCTAAAACCTCAGGTCGGTTAGGCAAAAAGTTATTCTGGCCAGCCACTGGTTGTCCTTCCAAAACCAAACGAACAAACAATACATTATTTCCGTTATTGGTTATAGAGGCTGTGTTTCCTTTAAAAGTTACTGGTGTACTGTTTAGGTATTGATTGGAATTTACAGGCGCAGATTTACCATCCAACACATATTGATACTGCAGTTTATTTGCGGATTGGTTTGATCCACAAAATTTAGCAATAGCCAGTAAGCTATACGCAGTTGTTTGCGTACTGTACCACGTATTTTCGCCCAGTTTGGCGGCTAAAGGTTGTAATAAACTTGCTGCCTTGGCTTTTTGACCTAGCAAAGTTAGGGTTTCTAAAATCATAGCTTCATCACGAACGTCAGAACCATAAGTTCCGCCAAGTTGTTTATAAGCCTGGATTGAAGTATCTAAACCTCTGACCATATTTTGAGCAACATCATTTTGTCCAGCAAGTTTATATGCAGCAGCCAATCGCCATTTCGCGGCAACAGATAAGTACTCAAAAGATTTTAATCGGTTCATTGCTGCCATTTCTGGTTTTTTAGCCAATGCCAGCATGTATAAACGATATGCTTGTGATAAATCACCGCCATAAAAATTATTACTATTAGGTGCCCAGTTTGCTGCTTTTGATTTTTGAAAGCGCAAAAGTTCATCTAAGAGGCCAACAGGCAAGGTATATCCGGCATTTTGTGCTTCAACTAAGAAATGGCCAGCGTAATTGGTTCCCCACTCGTCAGAAGTACCTTCTCCTGGCCAGTACGATAAGCCACCGTCAGTAGTTTGAAATCCCTTAATTCTATTGATCCCGGCTTTGATATTTTTCTCAGTTGTGGCTTTTTGTTGTCCGTTTAAGGGGCTTAATCTATCCAGAAAGAGTTGAGGGAAAATGCCGGAAGTTGTTTGCTCAATGCAACCGTGTGGATATTGAATCAAATAACTCAATCTTTTGCCAAGGTTGATTGCGGGGATTGAAGAAACCTCAAGTGAGCCATAGTTTGTTCCGGCCATGCCGATAGGTAAATAGTTAACCGCCCATTTGGTATGAGGTTGCACGGTTGCGGAAACCACATTGGTTATGTAAGGATTAGGATTTCGGATGTCCATTTCCACATCATAATCTGTTCTTTCACCACCACTTTGTGCAATCACTTTTACTTTGGCAATACCAACTGTATTTGGTGCTTTAACTTCAAAATAGGCCATTTGTTCACCTGTTTGTTTATAGTAAAGCTGCTGTTTATTGGTGCCTTGTACAATTAAATTGTTTGCCTGGAGTTGAACAGAAACGTTTTTAAGGTTTTTCTCTGTAGCAAAAATTGTTACAGGAAGTGTGAAACTTTCTCCAGGGCCGATTACCCTTGGCAAAGTAGCCAAAACCATAAGGGGCTTTTTAACCTGAACAGATTTTTCTGCAAAACCATAAGCAGCATCTTGCCCGGCAACAACCATTGCCCTCACGGCACCAATATATTGAGGTAATTTAAATTTGTGTGTTTTACTTTCGCCTTTTCCAAGAGTGAATGGTCCCATAAATTTAACTACAGCTTTAAAACGGTTGGCTTTGGCTGGATTGAGGTTTTTGTTAATGCTACCATCACCACCTATGCTTAAAATACGTTCTAAATTTCCGCCCCATGCACCTAAAACATAATCAAATAAATCCCATGTTTTTACACCTAAGCCTTCGCGTGCGTAAAATGCGCCATGTGGATCTGGTGTTTTAAAACGGGTTAGATCCAACAAACCTTCATCTACTAATGCGATGGTATAAGTCATTGCTTTACCGTTTTGCTCGCCCACGGTAATTGTATTTTCGGTTTCCGGTTTAATTTTATCAGCCATTTTAATGATTGGCTTTAAAATCGTTTGCGGATCTTCTACCGAAAGTGGAATAGCCCCGTACATCCTGATTGGTAAATCATTAACCGTTTGTGCATGCGGTTGCAACAAGGTAATGTTGGCAAAAACATTGGGTGCCATTTCTTTTTCAGCCTTAAACTTAAATTGCGTTTGACCGGCTTTGGTATCAACCCAAAAGGTTTTTAATACTCTACTTCCATTTTCAATTGAGATTAATGCCCTTCCATTTTTTCCTGTTGGGATGGTTAGCGTGATGTCTTCGCCAACAGTGAATTTTTCTTTATTGGCAGTAAAAGAGAGCATGGATGCTTCAGTGGGATTGCTGCCTTGTTCGCGCTGCGCCCATCCCGGCCAATCCACATATACAGATTTTCCGGTAACATGCCCGCCATTTATATCACGTACTAAAATCAAATACCGGCCCCATTCTGGTTCATCTACACGTAAATTCCAGCTTCCTTTTCCATTAAATAAGTTTACCTGATGAGTTTCTACAAGTTTATTGTACTGGTTTTGCGTAAAATTGGCATAAGTATTTTGATCATCCTGTTCCCACCACCAGCGCCATTGCGTTTTGTAAAGCTCTACCTGAACGGTTTTTGTGCCACTCAACAGCTTTCCATCGGTATTAACATTTACTATTTCAATTTTATGATCTTTTCCTGTAACCAGCATACCGCTTAAACGATCGCCTTTTTCAGGTTTAATACCCAAATAACTATTGTATACGTGATAGGGAATGCTAAAATTATCAATGCTGAAATTGCCTCCCGGTTCAAAAACTTTAGTAGTAAAATTTGCTCTTAATACGCCCGGAGCAGTATTATTTTCGTTTAAATTGGTGTTAATCTGGGCAGTACCATTTTGGTTTAGTGTGCCTTCGAAAATGGTTTTAACCTGCGATTCGAAGTTAACAGTTGGGTTATCGAAACTAAAACCTTCAAAACCTCTAAACTTCGTTTCTGTAGTATTTAAATTTACGTCAACCTTTGCTTTTAAATTTTGCGCAACCGCACCAAACAGCCATTTAGCCGAGAGGGTAGCGGCTGATGTGCCTGCACTCAGATAAGACTTGTTGCCAACATTGAAATCAATTTTCAAACGGTTTGGCATTACGGTTTCAATTTTTAAAGTTTTGGTAAATGTGGCTCCGCCAGCTTTAACTTTCGCCATCCAGTTTCCGGTAGGCGCGGTTGATTCGGTAGCTGTTTTGAAGGTGTAAAATCCATTCAATGGTTTTCCGTTGATCAGTCTTTTATACAATTGACCTTTTGGATTATAAAATTCCATTGTTACCGGATAATTGGCAGGAAGTTTTTTCAGTTTATCTTCCAAAACGAAAGAAACAAATAAACTATCGCCTGGTCGCCAAACACCACGTTCGCCATAAATAAAACCTTTTAAACCGCTTTGAACAACATCTCCGCCTACATCAAATCTGCTCAATGGAAGTGAACTGCCATCATCGAGTTTTAGGTAACCACGTTCTGAACCATTTTTGGCAATTAATAAAAAGGGTTGACGCTTGAGATCGAAACTTGCAAAGCCATCTCCATCTGTTTTGGTAGTGAAAATAATTTGTTTCTGGTAGTCCATCAACTCCAGGTTAACCCCGCTTAACGGTTTGGCTGTAAGTAAATCTGTAGCAATAATAAGCATGCTGTTATCGTTGCCACGTTTGGCCACCAAACCAATGTTCGAAGCAATTAAGTTTCTACTCGCCCAACGCTGGTTGGTATAAAATGATGGTGTACATGGGTTGTCTTTATCATTCCATCTGTAATTTTCAGGGTAATAATTGTTGTAGCGTTGCCAAAAATCATCGTCTTCATCAATTTTTTCACCGTAGCCATCATATTCACCATACTCATCACTACTTTCATCAGTTTTTTCTTCTGCTGATCCAGCTTTACAATTGTAAGCATTATATTCTTGCCTGAAAGCGATGGTAACACGGTACATTGCGCCTGGCTCAGTTTGGATCATTTTATCCAAATCAAGCGTAAAACGGTTCTTTTTATGGAGATTAAGTGCTTTATCCTCGTCTAAACGTATTGTTTTTTGTAAAATCGGCTTTGCCACCCTTCGCAATTCATTTGCATCTTTATAGCTATTCGTTTGAAAAAACTGAGGGATGTTGTTTTCATATATCTTAATTACCGTTACATCAACGGCTTTTAAGTTAATGGCCTCAAAAGGTAAAACAAGTTTGCCCGAATTGGGTAAAATGGTTCCTGCTCCTGCAATGGTTACAGCCGGTAATTTATCTTCGAAAACAAGATTGATGACCTTGCCGTTTGGAAGTGTTTTTGCATTAATATTTTCTACACCTGCATTTACACTTAAATTATAATTGCCTTTTAATTCTTCATTTGCATAAACCTTAACCTGACTGGCATCAATCGTATACCTTAAATCGCTCAGGTTACCGAGGGTAATCATCCCCGTTAAATCCTGGCCTACACCAATTGGCTCAGAGAATTGCACCAATGCATAATCTTCTTCACCCTGTATGGCTTTTATGTCCAGTATTTCGAATTTATTAATGGCCGGAACGCGGATCTCTATCTCACCTTTTTGATCAGCATCAATGGCATCACCATCCCAATCAATTTTTAAGTTCTGATCATTACCTGTTTTTTTAATGCTATCGATGGTGAATTTTGAAGAGTTTTTTGCAGGATCATGCTGCCATTTAATTTTTAACTTCTGGTCGAAATCCAAGGAGATTGTTTTTTCAATTTTTGCAGTTTCTTCAGCATCAGCGGTAGCCACTTCGCCCGTTAATTTCATGTAATCTAAAGCAGTATTATTTTGCGAAACCAGTCCGTTTTGAGAAAGCATGATCCCGGGCGTAATTACCTTAAATTCAAAGTCGAAATCTTCAAGACCCTTTTCGGTATCAGAAACTTCTGATAATTTAAATGTAGCCTCGTAATTTTTACCAGGTTTAAGGTTTTCGTCGGGTCTGAACTCAACAGTTTGCGGATCTATCCAATAGGTTTTACCGGAGATAGAAGGGGAGAAGTCGAAAAGTTCGCGCGTGTCTGCCTTGCCCAAATCCTGCATACCTGTGGCTGCATTGGCCAGGTGAACCCTGATAAAGCTCTTTTTTGAAATCGTTCCGGAGGTGTAAGCTTCAATATATTTTGCATAAGCCTGATTTTCTTCATGACTTTTTTTCTTTCTATTGAAATAGATAAATACAATTGCCGCTATAGAAACAGCAAGTAATCCGATGAAAATAAATTTCTTTTTAGAGGAAGATTGGTAGGTAGATGGTTGTTCCATGGGTGAAATTCGTTAAGATAAATGTAATATAGTGGTGAAGTGAAAGCAATAAATGTGTCGCAATTATCTTTTGTAGTCAAAACCCTATATTCCCTCCGAAAATAGACTAAAATTAACGTTAAAATAAATTATGTTGAAAATTAACGCTTATGGTTTGTTCCTTTGCATGGATTTGGATAAGTTTACAACATTAACCCCTATACAACCAGATATGATAAAGAAACTCTTGATTTTTTCGAGCCTGTTAATTTCGACCAGTTTTTGTTTTGCGCAAAAAACTGATGTTGAGGATGCCGTAAGCAAATTAACCAAACTGATGGTTACACCGGATAGTTTGGCACTTGATAAAATGATCTTGAATAACCTAAGCTATGGTCATTCCAGTGGAAAGATTCAAACCAAGCAGGAATTTATGCATTCGTTACTTTCTGGAGAGTCAGATTTTGTGGATATTAATTTAACTGATCAGACCGTTGTTGTTCAAAATAAAACAGCGCTGGTTCGTCATACATTAAACGCCAAAACAAATGATAAAAATGTTCCTGGAAATGTGAAATTATATATTCTTTTGATCTGGAGTAAAGAAAAAGCTGGTTGGAAATTAATTGGCAGACAAGCGGTTAAGGTGCCTTAGGTTAGTTTGGAGTTTACAGTTTGGAGTTCTCAGTTTTGGATGCAGAACTGGCGATAGTACTAAAGTTATAGGCTTAAAATCTGTGAGGAAGTGACTCCAAACTCACCACTCAAAACTTCCAACTTACTTAATCATCACTCCTGGTCTGTTCACCAATGGAATTTTAATTAGATTAGAATCGATGATGCTTTCAGGAAGGAAAATAAATTTTTTTTCGTAAATTGTACTGCCTATGTAATAACTCAGCCAGTATTCGTTAGTTAAACCAAATACTTCCGGATCTATAGCTTCGACTCCTGCAAACGAATTTGCCTTCATATCGCCAACGAAATGCCTTAAAACAGAAGTTTTTACCTGCTTTCCATCTTTTTCTCCGTAACCTTTAGAGCTGATTAAAACATTGGTTATCGGTTCGCTTTTTAAGTTGATGAGGTAAACCGTCCAGCTTGTTACTTCAGGTGTTTCGCCCATCAATACCACAGCCATTGCAATATCTTCAACTATATTTTCTGGTAAATCTGATTTCATAACCATTATTCAACATCTTGCTCAACTCGTTTCAGCCTCTTTAGTTAATCCGCTGTAATAAATTCAGAGTGACGATACTCAGTTTATTTCTTCTTCGCTACGGTTTTTTTTGCTGGCGCAGCTTTTTTCTTTGCAGGTGCTTTTTTCTTTGTTTCGAAAGCGTTAGGTACCTGCTCAACAATCATTTTCTTAACAACTTCCAAATCGATATCTGCCAATTCTTCCGGCGTATATTTTTGTTTAGTGGCTTCATTGTACCTCAATTTTAGCATCAATTTGCCAAAACGGATAAATGGTCCCCAACGTCCGTTTTCGATAGAAATTTTTTCAGCATCCCATGTTTTAATAAAACGGTTGGCTTCTTTTTCTACTTTTTTTCCAATTAAAGTATTAATATCTTCCTGTGATAGGTTATCAAAATCGTATCCTTTAGCAGGAATATTGATAAACAGGTCATTCCATTTAATAAACGGACCAAAGCGGCCTTTACCTTTTGTTACACCTAAACCTTCGTAGTAAGCAATAGGCGCATCATCATCCATTTTCTGTTTGATAATTTCAACAGCCCTGTCATAGGTTACCGATAAAGGCTCCTCATTTTTTGGAAGCGAAATAAAACTTTCTCCCCATTTTACGTAAGGACCAAAACGACCAACGCCGATTATTACTTCTTTACCTTCATAATCAGGTAGTTGGAAAGGAAGTTTGAAAAGTTCCAAAGCATCATCAAGCGTAATTGTGGCTACAGATTGGCTGCGCATTAAACTGGCGTAACGCGGTTTTTCTTCCTCATCAAGCTCACCAATCTGAACCAGCGGGCCGAATTTACCAACCTTAGTGTATACATTTTTACCCGTTGCAGGGTCTAAACCCAATAAACGTTCGCCTGTAGCACGTTCGGCAGTTTCTAAGGTGGTTTCTACTTCGGTATGAAAAGGGCTGTAGAAAGAATGAAGCATTTTGGTCCATTCCTGTAAACCTTGTGCAATTTCATCAAATTCCTTCTCCACTTTTGCAGTGAAGTTAAAATCTACAATCCCTTTAAAATGCTCAACTAAGAAATCGTTCACCACCTCACCAATATCCGTAGGGAAAAGTTTCGATTTCTCCGCTCCGGTAATTTCAGATTTGATCTCTTTACTTACCTTACCGTCGGCTAAAACAATCGCCGTAAATTTTCTTTGTTTACCATCTCTATCTTCTTTAACTACATAACCACGGTTTTGAACCGTAGAAATGGTTGGCGCATAAGTAGATGGACGGCCAATGCCGAGTTCTTCTAATTTCTTAACCAAACTGGCTTCTGTATATCTTGCCGGCGGACGTGAATAACGTTCCGTTGCCTGCATTTCTTTTAAAAATAATTCTTGTCCTTTCGCTAAAGGAGGTAAAATTGCACCGCCTTCTTTTTCTTCGTTTTCTTCATCATCTGTCGATTCTAAATAAACTTTTAAAAAGCCATCGAACTTTAATACTTCACCCTCGGCAACTAAATGTTCTTTACGTGTTGAAGCAGTAATTTGAGCAGTTGTTTTTTCAAATAAAGCCTCGCTCATCTGCGATGCGATTGATCGTTTCCAGATCAGGTCATATAACCTTTTTTCCGAAATATCGCCATCTACGCTATGTCTGTCAAAATAAGTTGGGCGAATGGCTTCGTGGGCTTCTTGCGCACCAGCAGATTTTGTTTTATAAACGCGGTGCTGGTGGTATTTATCACCATAAGCTGATTTAATCTCAGCTGCAGCAGCATTTAATGCCGTTTCTGATAAGTTAACAGAATCGGTTCTCATATAAGTAATCTTACCCGCCTCATACAACCGTTGCGCAACCTGCATGGTTCTGGCCACAGAAAAACCTAATTTTCTTGAAGCTTCCTGTTGCAGGGTAGAAGTGGTAAATGGTGCAGCAGGGTTACGCTTTGCCGGGCGGGTTTCTAAACTGGTAATGTCGAATTTCGCATTTGCACAATCTTGAAGGTATTTTTCAGCATCAGCCTCACTTTCAAAACGCTGCGGCAACTCTGCCTTAACCGTTTCTTTTCCTTTTCCGGTAGAAAACTGGGCAGTTATTTTATAGGCAGCGGCTGCGTTAAAGTTTAAAACCTCTCTTTCTCTGTCTACAATTAAACGTACGGCTACCGATTGTACACGGCCGGCAGATAATGATGGCTTTACTTTTTTCCATAAAACTGGAGAAAGTTCGAAACCCACCAAACGATCCAGTACGCGGCGTGCCTGTTGTGCATTTACGAGGTTATAATCGATACCGCGTGGACTATCAATTGCTTTTAATATTGCAGGTTTAGTAATTTCATGAAAAACGATGCGTTTAGTTTTCTCCACTTTCAGGCCTAAAGTTTCGAATAAATGCCATGAAATTGCTTCTCCTTCGCGGTCTTCATCGGATGCTAGCCATACCATTTCGGCTTCCTTGGCTAGTTTTTTTAATTCGGCAACAACATTTTTTTTGTCGGCCGGTACTTCGTAGGTCTGGGCAAAATCATTCTTAATATCAATCGCCATATCACCTTTAACTAAATCCCGAATGTGGCCATAGCTAGATTTCACAAGGAAATCTTTACCTAGGTAGCCTTCTATAGTTTTAGCTTTTGCGGGTGACTCGACGATTAATAAATTTTTGGCCATGAAATACGTTTTTGTGCAAATAAAGCTATAATTAAAGCATAAATCCAAACCTAGGGAAAATTTAATACATTTTTTTTCTGAAAGGTTGCCGATATATGGCGATTTCCTGTTGATTTTAATCTTTTTTGTTTTTTGGAAAGCAAAAGCAGTAATAAATATGGAAGCATCATCCCGGCCTTTGCTACAAATCCTCAACCTTGTTCCTCTGTCTGCGGGTTTTCGCTTCGGTCGGGTTTAGGTGGCTTATGAAATGCTGCTATGAACGTTTTAATAGCGTGGTGCTTAGCAGAAGAGGTTAACGGGCAGATGCTTAGTTAATTAAACCCGATTGCAGCGAACATACCGATTTTTCATCGGTATAAAGCGTAAAGCGGGATTGCATGCCGCCAAGAACCACAATGCTTTCGTTTCCTAAAAAAAAATACTGCTCATTTGATGAAGACTACTCGCTTTTGTTCCGATTCTCAAAACGCTGAGCTCTTTAATTACCTATATGATATAATTTACAGGGACATTACATCAACACAACCAATTTAAACCTATATTCGTATATAAAAATAAAAGAACGATGATCAGCACAATTTTAATCCTATTAAACTTATTGGTATCACCGCCAAAAAATGTTTACGATTTCAGCTTTAAAACCATTGATGGTAAAGAAATTAAACTATCGAAATTTAAAGGCAAAAAAATCTTAATTGTCAATACTGCTTCTAAATGTGGTTTTACTCCTCAATATGAAGATTTGGAAAAACTGCAGAAACAATATGGTAAAAAGGTAGTTCTAATCGGTTTTCCGGCTGGTAACTTTGGTGGCCAGGAGTTTTCTACCAATGCAGAAATTAAAGAATTTTGCACCGGAAAGTACAATGTTTCTTTTTTACTTGCAGAGAAAAGCAGTGTAAAAGGTGATGACATCAGTCCGCTGTTTAAATATTTAACTTCTCAAACCAATACAGAGGAGCAGGGCGAAATTAAATGGAATTTTGAGAAATTTTTAATTAACGAAAAAGGAGAACTGGTACACCGTTTCCGTTCTAAAACAAAACCTACTGACGAGGCAATTGTGAAAAACCTGTAGGCATTAAGTAAATACATAAACGGCTTTATGCTGTTTGTAACAAATATAAAAGGTAAGATGCATTGGTCATTTTACCTTTTTTTATGCCCAATAAATTGTGTGCTGAAAAATTTTGGGCAAGAGAAAGGGGCTTAAATCCATAAGCCCCAATTAAACCAAACAAACTATTTATGAAGTATATATATAACGCCCTGCTTGATTAAAATGTTTTTATAAAATTGAAAATTTTTTGTGTTGATTATGACCAAAAATCAAAATGTACGCTTAGATGCATTTTTTTTAGGCAAAGCGAGATAATTTTTAACAAATTTGATGTTGGTTTTTGACTTTAAGATGTTAAAATAAGTTCAACTGCTCGGGTTGATATAAACCTGGATCGAAACTGTATGTTAGTACCGGGTTTTGACTGTTGCTGACATAATAAACTTCAGTTTCCTGATGCCTTGAAGCTACTTTTACAAAAGTATCTCCAGCAACGTTTTTAAAAAGCTTTTCAACCAGTTCGGGGTCGTTATTATCTTTCGATAAGTGGCTCAATAAAAGGTGACTAAGGTAAGGTGCTTTATGGTTGGTAAAAAGTTCAAGGGCCTGCTCGTTACTGAGGTGACCGTGGCCGCTCATAATCCGTCTTTTCAAAAAATAAGGATAGCTTCCATTCTGAAGCATTTGTGTATCATAATTGGCTTCTAAAAAAGCTGCATGGCAGTTTTTAAAATGGGTAATCAAACGATCGCATACTGAGCCGATGTCGGTAAAAATGCCAACCCTTACATCATTGCATTCTACTGTAAAACTATATGGATCTGCAGCATCATGAAATTTAGAAAACGCAGATATCTTTAAACCGCCAATCTGGATATGCTGTAAATGATTTAGCGGGTGGGTGTTGTTTTCATTTAAAATTAGGCGACTGCTTTTTAATGTTGCAGTGCTAATGTAAACCGGAAGGTGGTATTTTTTGGCAAAAACAGCTAAACCTTTAATGTGGTCGCTGTGCTCATGAGAAATAAAAATGGCTTTTATTTTATGGATTGATAAACCTAAGCGGTCCATTCGTTTTTCTACTTCTTTACAGGTTAGGCCAACATCAATCAACACCGCTTTATTATCGTTGCCCACATAGTAACAATTGCCGTTACTTCCCGAATTTATAGATGTAAAATATAGTGCCATTTTGAAGCTGCAAGATAAGGCTTATTTGGCAAAAGAGAAAAGAAAACTATACCCTTACGCCGTTGTACTCTACCAGGCGTGATAGTAAAGGAAGGAAAGCCTGAATCAGGTTAATTTCTTCTGAAGAAAATATTTTTTCCATGGTTTGTACCAACCATTCTTCTTTTATTTTTCTACTGGCAATAATGTGTTTTTCGCCGAGTTTGGTAAGGCCGATAAAAACTTTACGTTTATCCTCTTCGCTGGGAAACCGTTCTACGCATTTTGCATCAAACAACCGGTTAATAATTTGTGAGATGGCTTGTTTAGATACCCTTTCAAGATCGGCCAGTTCGGTTGATAACATTTTGCCATGCTGCTCCAATAACGACATTGTTAACAATTCTGCATTGCTAAATTCGGAACTTACGTTTTGTTTACGCAGTTGCCTGGTTAAGCGGGTAACGGTGCTCCTTAATTTTGCGGCAATTTCTTGTGTTTGAGTAGGCATATTAATGGTAAATAAACTTTACAAATATAATGTTTTAATTTTATAGTAAATGATCACGAGTTTAAATTAGTACGCTAATTATGATTTTAAATTGATAAAACTATTCATTTTAGTCTTTTCCGTTACGTTATAAATATCTAACTTTGTAAAGTTACTTTACTAATTTAAACATGAGCATATTTCGTTCGCTAAGGCATTACAATTACAGGTTATTTTTTACAGGTCAGGCTATTTCATTAATTGGCACATGGATGCAGCGTGTAGCCATCAGCTGGTTGGTTTACCGCTTAACAGGGTCGGCTTTTTTGTTGGGTTTAATTACATTTTTAAGTTTAATCCCTTCACTGGTGCTTGCACCTTATGCCGGCAGCTATGTAGATAGGCATAACAAGTATAAAATACTGGTAATTACGCAGGTAATTTTAATGTTGCAAGCTGGTGCACTGGCCTTAATGATTTGGTTTAAAGTATACGATATGTTCTGGATAGCAGCACTTTCACTGGTGCAGGGCTTGGTGAATGCTTTTGATGTAACTGCGCGACAATCGTTAATGGTAAATTTAATTGATGATAAAGAAGATTTACCAAATGCGATTGCACTTAACTCTTCGATGTTTAATGCTGCAAGATTAATCGGGCCTGCATTGGCGGGTGTAATTCTAAGTACATTGGGTGAGGATATTTGTTTCCTGATTAATTTTGTGAGTTTTATTGCCGTATTGGGCTGTATGGTAATGATGAAACTAAAACTTACCATACCTCAAAAATCAAAAGAAAATATCTGGATCGACCTTAAAAAAGGGTACGATTACTTAAAATCATCACCAGATTTGGCTTCGATGGTACTAATGATGGCTGCTTCGAGTTTATTGGTAATCCCTTTTACAACGTTACTGCCTGTTTTTGCTAAAGATATTTTTAATGGAAATGCCACAACCTTTGGCTGGTTTGAAAGTGCAGCTGGCTTTGGTGCTTTTTTTGGTGCAATTTATATGGCTACTTTGAAAGCAAATCAGAATCTGCAAAAAATTGTAATGATGTCGGGTATTTTGTTGGCAATTGCTGTTGTGGCCTTGGCTATTTCACCATCTTTAATACTGGCTTTAATTTGTACCGGTTTGGCAGCTTTGGGTTTAATGGCGCAAACCTCATCCATAAATACTTATTTACAAACACATGCAGACGATTTAATGAGGGGAAGAACATTAAGTTATTACATTATGGCTTACCAGGGTGTATTGCCGATCGGGAGTTTATTAATGGGTTATTTAGCGCATATTTTCGGTACACAGGTTGTAGTGGCTTTTGAAGGGGTTGCAGGTTTATTAATAGTGGCTGCGTTTGTATATAATGAAAACCGCCGCAATCAGTTGAAAAATAAGTTTTCATTACTTGGTAGTTAGATTATCATGTAAGTTTATTTTCATTTTCTTAACTACCTAACTTTTTAAATGCCGGATAATTAATAAGGTTTTGGCACCATTTAGGAGTTAAGTGATATTAAGTTTGGTGCAAATGGTTTACCGCAGATTTTAAAATAGTAAGTTAAAACGCTACACGCTACCTGCATTTACCCGTGCACAATCAGCTTACAATCTACCATCACTTTTTGGTAATTCTGAATATCGATTTCCTTATTAATCAACTGGAGCAATAATTTAATGGCATTTTCGCCCACCGATTCCGGATTTTCTTCAATTGAAGCAATAGGAGGGGAATCAAGATAACTAATAAAAGAGGTATTGCCAAAACCTATGCATTCAATTTCGTTAAAGTTTGGGTGGTTTATTGATCGGAGGTACTTTATTGCATCAAACAAAATGGGTTCTTTAAAGGCAACCAAAGCTGTAGGCATATTAGCTGGATTGGCAAACAGATGCTGGATTGCTGAAACGGTATTTTCTTTATCAAAATCGGTATAAGCCACCAATTCAGATGAAAAAGGCACCTGGTTATCTTTTAATGCATTGATGTATCCATTAAAACGGTCATGCGTAAAATTAATCATCTTTGGTCCTCCCAAATACGCTATTTTTTTATGCCCCCTGTCTATTAAAAACTTTGCTGCCTGGTAACAGCCCTGAAAGGTATTCCCCAATACTTTATGGCAGCTTAAGTTAAAACTAGGGTTTCGGGTATAATAAACTACCGGAATGCCCATGTTTTCGAATTGATCGAGGTGGGCAAAATCCTGTGTGTTTTTAGAAATGGCTACTATTAAACCATCCACGCGACTGCGTAACAACATGTTGGCCGACTGAATTTCTTTTTCAAGGTCATCATGCGATTGACTGATAATTACATTATATCCATTTTGAGTGGCAAACTGTTCAACCCCGTATATGCTTCTGGTAAAAAAATGATCAAGCAGGTTTGGTAAGATGATACCAATAATGCGAGATTTTTTTTCCTTTAAGTTGATGGCAGATTTATTGGGTGTAAAATGCAGATCGCGAGCCATTTCCTGCACACGTTTTTTGGTGTACTCATTAATGGTTGGGTAGTTGTTCAGGGCTTTTGATACTGTTGATACTGACATCTTTAACTTTTCAGCCAAGAACTTAAGTGTAACAGGGGTATTATTCATCATCTTTTCCAATCTCAATGCATAGATAAGAAAAAAAATGCAATTATTTCAAACGTTTGAAATGTAGTTTCAATGGATTTTATAGCGTTTTAGGCTATTTAAAAACACTTTTATCTTTCAAGCTTTTCTAAATTCGTTACCGCTAACACAAACTAACCAAATAAACATGATCAAATCATCACAAACCAATTTCAGTTTAAAAAGGGCTTTAACTGAAGTGCCGGGTTTAGTTGAAAAAACTAAATCGTTTTGTCTCCAAAATATTACGTTTTCAAGGCAAAATCGTATAATTCTCAAAATGCCTGAGGCAGTTTAAAAAAAACAACAATTTTCTGAGTGCCGACCCGATAACGCTGAGCAATACCTAAGATTTTTTATTCTCTGATTTTTGACGGATTCTCCTTGAATTACAGTCGTTCAGTGTGGAGTATGCATTAAATTTTTACCGAATAGATTTAATATTTATAATAATTATGGATAAACTTTACAATTTGAGCCGCACTTTTACCTGTGTTGGGTTTGCGAAAATCCAATGGTCAAAGGTGCCCTATACCTTAACCTTTCTTTTCCTCCTCAGCTCCTGTTTCTCTGCTTTTGCGCAAACAACAGTAACGGGTGTGGTAAAGGATAACAAAGGAATTACTTTGCCTGGTGTGAGTGTTAGGGTTAAAGGCACCACAGTTGGGGCAGTAACCGATAATGATGGAAAATTTTCAATCAAAGCAGCAGAAACTGCAACCCTAACCTTTACTTATGTTGGTTATGTAAATAAAGAGGTTGCGGTAAATAGCAAAAATACCCTAACCATTGTTTTAGAAGATAACTCTCAGGGATTGGATGAGGTAGTTGTGGTTGGTTATGGTGCGCAGAAAAAATCTACCTTAACTGGTGCTATTGCACAGATCAGTTCGGAGGAGATTATGAAATCGCCAACCCCAAACCCTACCAATAGTTTAATTGGTCGCTTACCAGGCTTATTGGCTGTACAAACTAGCGGACAGCCCGGTGCAGATGGTGCCCAGCTAAAGGTTAGGGGTGTTGCAACCTACGGGGCCAACAATGCGGCTATTGTGGTGGTTGATGGGGTAGAAAGGCCGAGTTTTTCGGATGTGGATGCAAGTGAAATAGAAACCATCACGGTATTAAAAGATGCGGCTTCTACTGCTATTTATGGTATCCGTGGTGCAAACGGTATTATTGTAATTACCACCAAACAGGGTAAAATTGGTGCTCCAAAGGTAACCTATACCGGTAATTATGCCTTGCAAACTTATACTGGTTTAGCTGTAGGATTGCCAGCACTTGAAAGTGCAATTTTGTTAAACCAATCGTACACTAATGATAACAAGCCCGTATTTTTTACTGATGCTGAAATCCAGAAATTCAGGGATAAATCAGATCCGATTGGTTATCCTGATGTGCAATGGTTCGATTATTTAACCAAAAAATATTATTCGCAAACGCAGCACAACATCAACATCAGTGGTGGAACTAAAGTGGCCAAATATTTTGTTTCGGCAGGTTACGCCTTTCAGGATGGTATTTTCAAAAAGTTCGATTCACCTTATGGGATCAATACAGTTCCAAATTACAACCGTTACAATTTCCGTTCGAACGTAGATTTAACGCTGAATAAGGATTTTACTGTTGGAATTAAACTGGGCGGCCGTTTTGCCGATCGTTATCAGCCGGCAGGTTTAAGGTCGTCATCTGCTTTCTCTTACGATACGATTGAAGGAATGATTTCGCGGATATTGCAGGTTCCTGCTTATGCTTATCCGGTTACTTTGCCTGATGGAAGAATTACTGCAAACCCTAATGTGGGTACAAATATCTGGAATCCTTATGCTGTTTTAACGCGTTTTGGAACCCGAAATGATGATAACAATACCATCGAAAGTACTTTTAATCTCAATTATAAATTGGGCTTTATTACCAAAGGTTTAGGCTTTAAAACAGTTTTCGGTTATGATTCTTATTATAACAATATCGAAAGAAGAAATGCAAACTGGGCTGCTTATGTATATAACCCAGCAACTGGTGAGGCTACTTTATCAACCGATACCCGCAACAGGGATGAGCCTTTAGGTGCGGTGCAAGATGGTGGCGTTACTGAAGGGAGTACCAACATGAATATCCAATCGGGATTTGATTATAACCGAGATTTTGGAAAACACAATGTAAGTGCTTTATTATTGGGCACCAGGCAGTTAATAAAATCTACAGGATCTACTGCATTTACCGCTCCTCCAAAAGCTTCGCAAGGTGTTGCAAGCAGGGTAACTTATAATTATGATGAGCGTTATTTTGCAGAATTCAATGCATCTTATAATGGATCAGAAAATTTTGCAGCAGGCTTGCGTTATGGTTTTTTCCCGGCAGTTTCGGCAGGGTGGACATTAACCAATGAGCCTTTCTGGAAGAAAAACGATATCCTTTCTTACTTTAAAATCAGGGGTAGTTATGGTTTGGTTGGTAACGACAGGATTTCGGATAGCCGTTTCTTATTTTTAACCAGTTACTCAACTTATACCACAACAACAGCTGGTGGGCAGGTAACTCCATTTGGAAATCCTAACTCCATAACCAATTATCCAACAATTCTAATCAGAGATCCTCAGTTTTTTGGGGCTACAGGAAACGATCTGGGAAACCCAATTGTAACCTGGGAAACCGGAACCAAACGCAACATCGGTTTTGAAGCGCGTTTATTTAAAGATAACTTAAAAGTGACGGCAGATTTGTTTGACGAAACCCGGAGAGATATTTTAACCCCATCATTAAGTGGTTCGGCACTTTATGGCCATACGTATCCAAACTTTAACAGAGGGATTGTATACAATAAAGGTTACGAAGTTGAACTTGATTACCAAAAACAGATAGGCAGCATTACAGTTGGTTTAAATGCACAGTTGAGTTATGCCAAAAATAAGATAGTAGAAAACGATGAACCAGATGGCCTGCCGGCTTCATTGGTAAGAAAAGGAGCAAGTGTTGGCCAGTTTTTTGGATATGTAACAGATGGTTTCTACCAATCGGCCGCAGATATTGCTGCTTCACCAAAATTACAGGGCTACCTGCCAATACCAGGCGATTTAAAATTTAAAGATTTAGATGGTGATGGCATTGTTACCAGTTTAGATCAGAAAGCCATTGGCCATACCAATACACCAGAGTACATTTATAGTTTTAGTCCACGTGTTTTATACAAAGGATTTTCACTTTCGGTGTTATTTCAGGGAGTTGGTAATGTAAGTTCCAATGTTATTTTGAACGAGCAGAACAACGGGCAACAGATGTATCCTTTTATGCTCGATTCATGGACACCTGCAACGGCAGCAACAGCAACCTGGCCAATTATCCATGCAAGGGGAACTGCATCATTAAATTATGCTTTAAACGATTTTACTTTACAAAATTCTGCCTACCTCAAAATCAGAAACGTAGAATTTGCCTGGAATTTACCAAAAGAATGGGCCACTGCATTGAAGTTAAGCAATGTGCGGGTATTTGTGCAGGGGCAAAATCTTTACACCTGGACCAAGTATAAATTTTATACCGATCCTGAAAACGTAAACACGATAAATACCGCTTTCCCATTGCAATCAATTTATCCTACTTCAAAGGTGTACAATTTTGGTTTAAACGTTCAATTCTAAGATCATGAAAAATTATAAAATATTTACAGCCATTCTTTTATTAACGCTCTTCTCGGTTTCCTGTAAAAAGGACTATTTAGAACGTACGCCAGGGGTGGCGATTAGTGAAGATGAAATTTTTGCCGATCCGGCACTTGCTGCAAGATTTGCCGATAATGCCTATAATTATGTAATTACAAAATATGTTCGCTTTAACGATCACCGTGGTTGTACAGCACAGGCATCTGATGAGGCCGTTTCCGGAAACTCAGAAGGCTCGGTAACTTCCTTAAACCGAGGTTTATATCACGATCATTCTAACGGACCCTCATTAAATGATATTTATGGGGTTTGGAAACTGATGTATGCGGGTATTGCTGTAGAAAATAAAATGCTCGCCAGGATAGGGGAAGTGCCTTTGCCTCCGGCAGCTAACGTACCAATATTCGATGCCAAGCGCGTAGAAGGTGAAATGCGTTTCTTACGTGCGTTATCTTATTTCGAACTTACTAAAAGATTTGGTGGCGTACCCATTATAGATAAGGTTTATGCCGTAACGGATGATTTGAATAGTGTACCAAGAAGTTCTTTTGCCCAGGTAACCGATTTTATCCTTAAAGATATTGAAGTGGCCATTACCAAACTGGGTACCGATGCAGAATATGGCCCATCTAATTATGGTCGCCCAACCATTGGTGCTGCGTTAGCTTTAAAAGCACGGGTATTGTTGTATGCTGCAAGTCCGTTAAACAATCCAAATAATGATAAAACAAAATGGCAGGTTGCTGCTGCTGCGGCAGCTGATGTGATGGCGGGCACTATAGCCAGACAAACGTATTCATTACAGCCTAATTATGGCGAATTGCTGAATCTGCCTTCTTCGCCAGAATATATCATGATGAGGATAAAAGGCCCAACGCCTTTAGCTGGAGAAATGATGCAGGATTTTTCAATGTCGCCAGGTTCTGGTGGTGCACAAGGACAAATGAACCCTACACAAAACCATGTGGATATGTATGAAATGGCCAATGGTAAAGCCATTACCGATCCTACTTCAGGTTACGATCCACAAAAGCCATATCAAAACCGAGAGCCACGTTTTTATAACAATATTATTTACAACGATTTAGCATGGCAGGGGAGGAAAATCGAAATGTGGACCACTTTGGATGCCAATAATAAAATATTATTTGGTAAAGATTATAGCACAACTATAACCTATACCGCAACACGTTACTATTGTAAAAAATACTGGCCTGAGGTTTACCGTACCGTTGGTGGAAGTACTACGTTGTTAAATTACCTCTATTTCCGTTATGGTGAAATATTATTAAACTATGCTGAAGCACAGAATGAAGCAGTAGGACCTGATGCCACAGTTTATGCACAGCTTATAGCCCTTCGTCAACGTGCAGGAATTACAAAAGGTGCGGGCAGTAATGGTTATGGCCTCAAAGATAACATGACCCAGGATGAAATGCGTGCAGTAATAAGACACGAACGCGCTATTGAGCTGGCTTTCGAAGATCACCGTTGGTACGATATTATGCGTTGGAAAATTGGTGCACAAACCATTGCGGTGCCAATGAAAGGTATGGATGTAGTTAAAAATGCCAATGCAACTTTTACCTATACCCCAATTGTTTTAGGGCCAACTTATCAGAAAACCTGGACAGAAGCTCAAAATCTTTATCCAATTCCCAGGGCAGAAATTTATAAAAGTAAGGGAGTGTTAACTCAAAATCCGGGTTGGGAATAGTAGGGAATTAATATAACGCTAAAAAGATTTTTCAATATGAAATTTATAAAATCAAAATATATCATTTGTCTCTTATTCATGATGGCAGGAGTGCTACATGTTTATGGGCAAAAATCTGATGAAAGATTAACCGTAACGGGTAAGGTAGTAGATCAGGATAAGAAGCCCCTGCCTGGAGTAGCCATATCCATACAGGAAGATAAAACGAATAAAGCGGTTTCTACAGGTACTGATGGTAGTTTTACTATCGAAACCACTACAAGTGATGTGCTGATATTCAAATTTGTAGGTTATGGTACCCTATTAAAACCAGCATCAGATGTAAGCAGGGGAGATATTGTATTAACCAAATCACTGGTTGATGCTGGCGATGATGATGATGTATATATTCCATTCGGTGTTCGGAAAAGAAGAGCGATAACCGCAACAATTAGCACCATCAGGGCTGAAGACCTTCCTCAGATACCTTCATCTTCATTAACCAATGTTTTTACCGGCAGGTTAGCAGGTTTAGCAGTATACCCGAGTGGTTCGCAGCAGCCAGGTTACGATGCTTCTAGTTTTTTAGTAAGGGGCCGTTCATCATACAACAGCAATCAGGAACCTTTGGTAATTGTTGATGGTATTGAAAGAGATTTCACCTCAATGGACCTTAATGAAATTGAAAGTGTAAGTGTTTTAAAAGATGCGGCAACCTTGGCCTGGTATGGGATGTATGGCGGTAACGGCGTAATTTATGTTAAAACGCGCCGCGGCAGTGCAACTTCTACCAAAGTAAGTTTTGATGCACAGGCTGGCTTACAGGCACCTATGCAAATTACAGCTCCGTTAGATGCATTTTCTTACGCAACGCTATACAATGAAGCTTCCATCAACAGCGGTGGTGCTGCAGTGTATAGTCAGACAGCTTTACAAGCTTACCAGGATGGCTCAGACCCAATAAAATATCCAAATAACAATTTTGTACGCGATTTTACCAAAAAGGTGGCACCAACACAACGATATGTTGCTTCAGTAACAGGTGGCAATGCCTTTATTAAATATTATACCGTATTAAGTGCCTACCAACAAGGTGGTTTTTACAAAGGAGGAAACAATGAAACATATGATGCCAATACCGATTTTAACCGTTATAACCTCCGCACCAATTTAGATTTGCATGTAAATAAAAATTTAGATGTTGCGCTTGATATTGGTGGCAGAATTACCAACCTTACTTTCCCAAATGCAGGTACAGCTACTTTTTTAACCACTGTATATGCTACACCGGCCAATGCTTTTCCAATTTTAAATCCTAACGGAACTTATGGAGGTACTTCAGTTTATCCTCAAAGTAACCCCTTGGCTATGTTACAGGCAAGAGGTGCAAGTACCGATTTAATGCGGAACATGATTGCCACTATCAGCGCCCGCCAGAAAATGGATGGCATTTTAAAAGGTTTATCTGCTGAAGTGTTTTATGCTTATGACATTGCAGGTTTATACCGTTCAGGATTCTCTGAAACTTACGCCACTTCTGAAATCGGGACAGATGGAAAATATCTTCCTGCCTACGGTACAGCAAGCAAGGTAAACTACCAGGGAAATGTTTTTTCTGGAAACGTTAAAAAAAGTGAGTTTTGGGCAGGATTGGATTATAACCGCACCTTTGGTCAGCATGATATTAAATTTTCAACGCGTGTTTCAAGAGCAAACTTATCGTCATTCGGCAGTTTGGATGTAAGGAGAGAGGGTTGGTCTAACCGTTTATCATACAGCTTTATACAACGGTATTTTGTTGATGTAACCGCTAACTATTCGGGTTCAGAGAATTTTGCGCCAGGTAAAAGGTATGGTTTTTTCCCTGCGGCATCAGCCGGATGGATCATCTCTGATGAAAATTTTATGAAAGGATCTACCAGTTTTCTTGATCTTTTAAAAATAAGGGGTTCTTATGGTTTAGTGGGTAACGATGCCATTGGCTCTGCCAGAAGGTTCGCCTTTAACGATTTCTACAGCAGAAGTACAACCGGTTATAACTTCGGTACCGCTTTTGCCGGAGTAAGTGGTTCTGGTCAGTTGGCTTTGGCTAATCCCGATTTAACCTGGGAAAAAGCATATAAAACCAGTTTAGGTTTCGACGCTAAACTGTTTAAACAATCTTTATCAATCAGTGCCGATTATTTTTATGAGGATAGAAAAGATTTAACCACAGCTTCGTTATTGCCTAGTTTGCTTGGTCAAAATTTAATTTATGTAAATGAAGGTGAGGCCGAATACAGAGGTTTTGAAACAGGTATTAATTACAATAAGAAAATCGGAGAAGTAAATGTTAATCTTTTCGGAAACTTCACTTATAACGTAAGTAAAATACTGGCTATTAATGAAGCAGCTGGCCTGCCGGCTTATCAAAAACAATTGGGGCATCCCATTTCGAGTGTAATTTCTCCGGCAGCTACAGCTAATACAAGTGCCGGTTATATATCAACTATGCTGATCTCTGATGGTATTTTTCAATCGCAGGCTCAGATTGATGCTTCGCCAAAACAAATCTTATCAAGAGATGTAAAACCTGGCGATATTAAATATGTTGATCAAAACGGTGATGGAGTAATCAATGATCTGGATAGGGTGAGAACCGATTTCAACTTTGTACCTAAAGCTTTCTTTGGTTTTGGTGCTTCAGTATCCGTTAAAAATTTCGATATCAACTTTTTATTTCAAGGTACCAGTGGCCGTTCCATTACCATTCAAAACTTAGTAAACTCGGGTAATGCAAACAATGGTTATTTGAGCCAGTTTAGTGTAGATAGATGGACACCAGCTAACCCCGGTGCCGCTTACCCCAGGTTATTGTTAACCGATAGAGGCAATAATACAGCCAACTCAGACTTTTGGATCCGCTCCGGCGATTACATCAGGTTAAAAAACGTAGAGCTGGGTTATTCTCTGCCTCAATCCTTTACCAGGAAATTAAAAATCTCACAGCTCAGGTTTTATGTAGGTGGTTTAAACCTCTTAACATTTGATAAACTAGGCGATTTACCTATCGATCCGGAATTGCCTGAATCGGGATACAATGCCTCATATCCTTACATGAAAATTTATTCATTAGGGTTGAACCTGAAATTTTAATAGATAAGACAATGAACAATGAAACCATCATGATTTTACAACTTTCAGTTAAGATATGCTTAAAATCATGATAGCTTCATCACCATTAAAATAAAGAAAAAAAGATGAAAAAAAATATATTTTATCTCCTTCTTGCCCTTGTAATTTTACAGGTTGCCGGATGTAAAAAAGATGGATTTCTTCAGGACGGATCTTTTAGCGGGGGTAACGATGTTACTGAAGCGCAACTGTGGGCCAATCCTGATTATGCCAGAAATTTTTTAAACAATGTTTATGCCTCACTTTCCGATCGGTATAACCTTGGCGATGGTGCCTTATTAGCCTCTGGAAGTGATGAAGCCGTAAATTCAAATCAGAATGCCTCAATTTCTACCCTAAATAATGGTACTTGGAGTCCGGTTAGAACATTTGATGATGTATATGCCGATATGTATGCTGGGATTAGAAAAGCTAACATGTTCCTCGAAAAGATAGATGCAGCTGCAATTGTGCCAATTGATGAAGTTTTACCAGCAAATGTGCCCGAAAATCAAACCCTTGCTTCGCAAATAGAGCGTTTAAAAGGGCAGGCTTATTTTTTAAGGGCTTTTTTCGCATTCGAATTGCTTAAACGTTATGGCAGTTTTCCGATAGTAACCAAAACCTTAACCATTAACGATAACTTAGATTTGCCAAGAAACACCTTTGATCAGTGTGTTGCGCAGATTTCGGCTGATTGCGAATCGGCAATAACAAGGTTGCCTGCTTCTCCGTCTGATTGGAATAATGTAAACCGGGGTAGGGCTGCAGGAACTTCAGCAATGGCACTTAAAGCTAGAATGTTGTTGTATGCGGCCAGTCCACAATATAATCCATCGGGCGATGTTAGCAAATGGCAGGATGCAGCCAATGCGGCAAAAAGGTTAATGGATACTGGTAAACATGGTATATATGCCTCATACCAAAACATATGGTTATGGAATGTAGCCAATGCAGCTTATAATAATGAGGTTATTTTTGCTACACAAACACTCAATACCAATACGATAGAATCAAATAATGCACCTATTAGCTACGATGGGGCAAACGGACGTACAAACCCCACACAAGAACTGGTTGATGCTTTTGAAATGAAAACCACGGGTAAACCGATTACAGATGCAGGTTCTGGCTATGTAGCCAATAATCCTTATGCCAACCGCGATCCAAGGTTGGGTTTTGCAATATTATATAATTCAGCCTCAATTCAACCAGTTACAGCGCCAGGTAATGCGGCTTATTTGCTCACACAATTTAAAGGAAAACCTGTAGAAACCTTTGTTGGCGGTAAAGATGGACTTGGCCTAAATGTAAACGCAACAAAAACAGGCTATTACATGCGTAAATATTTAAGTGAAAGTGCCGTTTGGGCAGGTACAGCAACCAATGTTCGCCGTCCTTGGATATTTTTTAGGTATGCCGAAGTTTTATTAAACTATGCCGAAGCATTAAATGAGGCACAAGGTGTAGCGGCTTTAACAGAAATTCTGAGATCAGTAAATGCAGTTCGCCAAAGAAAAGCTACAACTACTTCAGCACAAAATGTTGATATGCCTCCATTGCAAACCACAAACCCATCGGGCCCGGGTTATGTTGCCCCAACAAAAGAAGAACTCCGTAAAAGGATTCATAACGAACGCCGGGTGGAGCTTTGTTTCGAAGAACACCGTTTTTACGATGTACGCCGCTGGAAAGAAGGCGAAACCACATTTAACAAACCTGTTACAGGAATGCGCATTGTACAGTTAACGCCAACTACATTTAGCTATACCCCATTTGTGGTAGAAAACAGGGCTTTTACGGCTAAAAACTACTTATATCCAATTTCGCAGAATGAATTAAATAAAGCTCCAGGTTTGGGGCAGAACCCTGGATATTAACCAAAAACTAGATTTTGCTCAAATTTAGGCGGGCGGTGGAAACACCGTCCGTTAATTAATTGTTAGTTTTGAAACAGTCAATTAATTAAATTAAAACTTAAGTTATGCTAAAAACAACCTATAGCGTATTTTTAATCTGCTTTTCGCTCCTTTCATCCATCAGTTACGGTCAGGTTACGGCTATACAGAACATTCAGGCACGTAAAATCCAAAGTTTGAACGGCAAATGGAATTATATTGTCGATCCATATGAAAATGGCTATTATGATTATCGCCACGAACCATTCGATCAATCCAAAACCGGAACAGGTGGTTATTTTGACGATAAAGTTCAAAAAGATAAGTCAGAACTGATAGAATATGATTTTGATCATTCACCACAAATGAATGTTCCGGGCGATTGGAACTCACAGTCAGAAAAATTAGAACTTTACGAAGGCAATGTCTGGCTACGCAAAAAGTTTGATGCAAAACCCGAAAAAGGAAAAAGATATTTCGTGTACTTTGCTGCCGTTAATTACGAAGCACACGTTTACCTCAACGGAAAAAAATTGGGTGTACACAAAGGTGGTTTTACACCTTTCCAGTTTGATGTTACCAGCAATTTAAAGGTTGGCGAAAACTCTATTGTACTTAAAGTAGATAATATCCGTAAGCAAGATGAAATACCTACTGTAAATACCGATTGGTGGAATTATGGAGGCATAACCCGTGATGTATTTCTGGCAGAATTTCCCGATCATTTTATTAATGATTATAAACTTCAACTCGCAAAGGGAAACAAAAACCTGTTAAATTTCTCAGTAAAGCTTGCTGATGCAACTGCAGGGCAGGAGATTACACTTTCTATCCCCGAATTAAAATTAGAAAAGAAATACAAAACAGATAGCGAAGGCAAAATAGCTGATGAATTTACCTGGAACAATTTAAGCTTATGGTCGCCAGAAACGCCAAAGTTATATGCCGTAAACATTAAAACCGACAAAGAAAATATCAACGATAAAATTGGTTTCAGAACCATTCAGGTTGATGGTGACAGCATTCTTTTAAATGGTAAATCTGTTTTTTTAAGGGGCATATCCCTGCATGATGAAAACCCGCTATTAGCAGGCCGTTTACGTTCAGAAGGCGATATGCGCATGATGTTGCAATGGGCAAAAGATATGAACTGTAATTATGTTCGCCTGGCACATTATCCGCACAACGAAGAAATGATCCGTTTGGCAGATGAAATGGGTTTACTGGTTTGGGCTGAAGTTCCGGTATATTGGACCATCAGCTGGACCAACCCTGCAACATATGCCAATGCCAAACAACAACTTACCGATTTAATTGTACGCGATAAAAACAGGGCGAGTGTAATTGTATGGTCTATCGGTAATGAAACCCCTTTAAGCGATGCCCGTTTAAGCTTTATGAGCAATTTGGCAGAAACTGCCCGCACTTTCGACGATACGCGCCTGGTTGCTGCGGCTTTGGAGGTGCACCGTGAAGGAAATAACATCATTTTGAACGATCCTTTGGGCGAAAAAATCGATCTGGTAAGTTTTAATGAATATGCGGGCTGGTACTGGGGAGGTAATCCTTCAGAAATTACTAAATACAATTTCGATATTAAGTATAAAAAACCCGTAGTAATTACCGAATTCGGTGGTGATGCGCTCGGTGGTTTCCATGCTGATGAAAATACCCGCTGGAGCGAAGAATATCAGGAAGCTTTATACAAAAACCAAATTACCATGCTGAGCAAAATTGGTGCACTACGCGGTATGACCCCCTGGATTTTGACCGATTTCAGGTCGCCAAGAAGACAACATCCCATTTATCAAAATTTTTGGAACCGTAAAGGATTAATTTTCTATGTGCTGAAAGACTTTTACGACCAAATGCAGGTTAAATACAAATAGATTATGAAAAGATTACAGAGAATTAGTTTCGCTTCGAAAATAATGCTTTCGGTGTCGCTTTTAACCCTTTCTTGTGCAAAATACAAGAGTACCAGTATCGATCCTGGAATGGCAATAGCAGCACCAAAAATAGCAGAAATTACTTTGCAGGCAAATATGCCTTTCTTCATGGGGGCAGCTGTTAATGTAGGTTTATTGAAAAGCAATACGAACTACCGTAATCTGGTTATTAAAGAATTTAATAGTGTTACGGCAGAAAATGCCATGAAATTTGCATCCGTACATCCTGCAAAAGATACATACACCTGGAGCGATGCCGATTACCTGGTTGATTTTGCCGTAGCCAATGGAAAAAGAATACATGGCCATACCTTAAACTGGTACAAATCATTACCAGATTGGGTAAATAATTTCCAGGGGACTACCGCCGATTGGGAAAACCTTTTAAAAACCCATATTCAAACCGTTGTGGGCCATTTTAAAGGCAAAGTTGTTTCATGGGATGTAGTAAACGAAGCCGTTAACGAAGATGGTACCATCCGCAACAGCATTTGGGTGCAAAAGTTAGGCATTGATTATATTGGCAGGGCATTTCAATACGCACACGAAGCCGACCCGAATGCGTTACTTTTTTACAATGATTATGGGCATGAATTTGGCACCACAAAACGCACTGCAATACTAAACCTGGTTACCAGTTTAAAAAATAAAGGCATTCCTATTGATGGTATCGGCATCCAGATGCATACCCGCGTAACACAAAGCGATGCAAATTTAACAGCTGCCATTAGCACTGCTGCTGCCACAGGTTTAAAAATACACATTTCAGAAATTGATATTTCCTTAAATCCCGATAACGTACCATCCATTACATACACCACTGCTTTGGGCGAACAGCAGGCTGCAAAATACAAAACCATTGTTCAGGCCTATAATGCCATACCAAAAAGTCAGCAATTTGGCATTACCCAGTGGAATGTTACCGATGCAGACAGTTGGATTCCTGCAAATTACAATCGAGCCGATTGGCCTTTGCCTTTTGATGCACAATATCAGCGAAAACCGGCCTATCAAGCAATTTTAGATGGCGTTAAATAGCAAACATCAATTATGAGAAGATACTTACCATTAGCCTTAATTTTAGGGATTTCACTTTCTGCTTCTGCGCAGGATAAAAAAATCGAAAAGAAAATTGATTCCGTTTTGAAACTGATGACCCTCGAGGAGAAAATCGGTCAGTTAAATCAATATACAGGCGACAGGGATGCAACAGGGCCAATTACCAATAATCCGAATAAATTAAAGGATATCCGCGATGGTAAATTGGGATCCATGCTAAATGTGCGTGGGGCAAAAGAAACCAGAGCCGTGCAGGAAGTGGCCATGCAATCGAGAATGAAAATTCCGTTGATTTTTGGTTTGGATGTTATTCACGGTTACCGCGTTACCTTCCCAATTCCCTTGGCAGAAGCCGCAAGCTGGGATTTGGCCGAAATGGAAAACGCTGCAAGAGTAGCAGCCAGAGAAACCGCGGCTTCGGGTGTACACTGGACATTTGCGCCCATGGTTGATATTGCCCGCGATCCACGGTGGGGCAGGGTAATGGAAGGTGCAGGAGAAGATACTTACCTGGGTACTAAAATTGCATTTGCCCGTGTAAAAGGTTTTCAGGGTAAAGGTTTAGGCAACCTAGATGCCGTTATGGCTTGTGCAAAACATTTTGCAGCCTACGGTGCTGCAATAGCCGGTAGAGATTACAACGCAGTTGATATGAGCGAACATACGCTTTGGGAAACCTATCTGCCGCCATTTAAAGCTGCGATTGATGCAGGTGCTGCAACTTTTATGAATTCGTTTAACACCCTTAATGGCATTCCCGCTACTGGAAATAGTTATTTGCAACGCGATATTTTAAAAGGACAGTGGAAATACCAGGGTTTTGTAGTAAGCGATTGGGGATCTATCGGGGAGATGATTGCCCATGGTTATGCTAAAGATAAAGAACAGGCAGCCGAGCTGGCTATCAAAGCAGGAAGCGATATGGACATGGAAAGCAGGAGTTACCTGCCTGGTCTGGCCAAACTGGTTGCCGATAAAAAAGTGCCGCTTGCTTTGATTGATGATGCCGTGAGAAGAGTTTTACGCAAGAAATTCGAACTGGGCTTGTTTGATGACCCATACCGTTTCAGTAATGAAAACCGGGAGGAAAAGGAATTAAATTCTACTGAAAACAGAGCAGCTTCGCTTAAAATGGCCGAAAAAAGTATTGTGCTGTTAAAAAATGAAAATCAGGTACTGCCATTGTCCAAAAACTTAAAAAAGATTGCTGTGATTGGTCCTCTAGGAAAATCTGAAAAGGATATGCAAGGTTTTTGGTCTATTGCATGGGAGAAAGATAACCTGGTTTCGTTATACCAAGGACTAAAAAACAAAGTCGGCAACCAAACCGAATTATTATATGCCAAAGGCTGTGAAGTGGCCGACTCTTCTAAAACTGGTTTTGCTGAGGCTGTAGCAGTAGCCAAACAGGCTGATGTAGTAATTATGGCTGTTGGTGAAACGTTGGATATGAGTGGTGAAGCAAAAAGTAAAGCCAATATCCACATGCCTGGTGTACAGGAAGATTTAATTAAGGCCATACAAGCTACAGGGAAACCTGTTGTGGTATTGGTAATGGCCGGCCGTCCGCTAATTTTCAATTGGACAGCCGACAACGTTCCGGCTATAATGTATACCTGGTGGTTAGGAAGTGAAGCCGGTAATGCCATGGCCAATGTACTTTATGGAGATTATAATCCGGCAGGTAAATTACCTATGACATTCCCACGCGATGAGGGACAGATTCCTTTGTATTACAATTATTTAAGCACTGGCCGTCCGGCTAAAAATGATAAAGATACCCGTTACCGTTCTGCTTATCTGGATATGCCGAACAGTCCTAAATTCGCTTTTGGGTATGGTTTAAGTTATACCACTTTCGATTATAGCAATTTGGCTGTAAGTAAAACACAAATGAAACTGTATGATCAAATAAGTGTAAGTTTTACTTTAAAAAATACAGGCAAATATGCAGGTGAAGAAGTGGTTCAGTTTTACTTACAAGATAAGTTTGCTTCAGTTGTACGCCCTGTTAAGGAACTGAAAGATTTTCAAAAGGTGATGTTAAAGGCAGGAGAAAGTAAAACCATCACATTCACTATTAATAAAGAAAAACTTTCCTTTTATAACCAACAGCTCAAATGGGTTGCTGAGGCTGGCGGTTTCAAATTAATGATCGGAACTGCTTCGAATAATATTAAACTGGAAAAGGATTTTACGCTATTGAATTAGATTGGCCAGGGAGACACAGAAACACCCAATTATGTCGCAAGGCTACTTTGTGTGCTTAGTGCCTTCTTAGTGAAAAAATTAAACGGTTCGTGGCAACGGCGAGGAAGGAATTCAAAACAAAAATTCCGATCCGTTCGTGTTTCCGTGGCAAAAAATAAAGTGCAAAAATATAACATGAAGAAATCATCCCTAAGATCGAAATCACTTTTATTACTACTTATAGCAGCAACTACAGCCTTAAACAGCTTTGCCCAGGATGCTGGCCGCAAAACCATTAGCTTAAACGATCAATGGGAATTTAATAAAGAAAACGGACCTGTTGAAAAAGTAAATGTTCCACATACCTGGAACGATAAAGATGTTTTGGATGATGTGCCGGGCTATTACCGGGGCTTAGGTATTTACAAACGTAAATTAAAGCTTAATGAAAGTGCGAAAGGAAAAGATATCTATCTGATATTTAATGGGGTAGCACAAGAGGCTGAAGTATTAATCAATGGTAAAACAGCCGGAAAACATATCGGCAGTTATACCCATTTTACTGTGCCCATCTCTCCATATTTAAATTATAAAAACGATGTTATAGAAGTAAGGGCAAATAACCGTTTTAATGAAGATATTCCACCGCTTACTGCCGATTTTACGTTTTTTGGTGGGATGTACCGCAACGTAAGTCTGTTAATTGCGAATCAAATTCATTTTTCGCAAAAAGAAAACGGAAGTTCGGGTGTATTTATCACCACGCCGCAAGTTTCTGCTTCAGCGGCAAGTGTACAAGTTAAAAGTTTGATTGATAACGCATCTTCTACAGATAAAAAGATACAAGTTGTTACCACCATTTTCGATGCAAAAGGCAATGCGGTAGCCAATAAAAACACTGCTCAAAATATTAATAAAGGGGCTAGTATAGTTGTGGTTCAGGATATTAAATCCATACAGCAACCTCAATTATGGTCGCCGCAAAATCCCTATTTATACCGCGTGGTGACCAAGATTATCGATGTTAAAACCAAGTCGGTAATCGATCAGGTATCTAATCCTTTAGGTTTCCGCTGGTTTAAGTTTGATGCCGATAAAGGATTTTTCTTAAACGATAAACCAATGAAAATTATTGGTGCTAGTAAGCATCAGGATTACGAAAATAGGGGCAATGCTACACCAGATGCGTTGCAGATCAAAGATATTGAGTTGCTTAAAGCCATGGGCGGTAACTTTTTAAGGGTAGCACATTATCCTCAAGACCCACAAATTTTAGAAGCCTGCGACCGTTTGGGCATTTTGGCTTCAGTAGAAATTCCGGTAGTTAATACCATTACCGAAACCGAAGCTTTTACCGCAACCTGTTTGAACATGCAAACTGAAATGATCAAACAGAATTTCAATCACCCAAGTATCATTATCTGGGCATATATGAACGAAATCTTACTTCGCCTAAAGTTTTCTAACGATAAACCCCGTCAGCAAATTTATTTTGATCATGTACGCCAACTTGCCCAAAAATTAGATAGTTTAACCCGCAAAGAAGACCCATCACGTTATACCCTTTTGGTTAACCACGGTGCCTGGGATATTTACAACAAGGTGGGTTTAACGAAAATACCGATGATTGTGGGCTGGAATTTATACTCCGGATGGTATTCTGGTGTACCCGATGATTTTGCTAAATTTTTAGACCGTCACCACAAAGAATTGCCAAATACCCCTTTTATGGTTACTGAATACGGAGCAGATGCCGATCCTAGGATTCGATCATTTTCACCAATCCGTTTTGATAAAAGCGTAGAATATGGCGTTAAATTTAACCAGGTTTACCTAAATGCAATGTTAAGCAGGCCTTTTGTAGCCGGAGGCGAAGCCTGGAATTTGGCCGATTTCAACTCCGAAACCCGCGAAGAAACCATGCCGCACATCAATAACAAAGGTTTGTTAACCATTGGTCGCGATCCAAAAGATACCTATTTCCTTTATCAGGCTTATTTATTGCAAAAGCCCTTTATTAAAATTACTTCAGCGCAGTGGAAAGAAAGAGGAGGAACGGCCGATTCTGCCACATTAAGCAGTACACAGCCAGTTCAGGTGGCTACCAACCTAAAATCAGCTGAACTTTTTTTAAATGGTAAAAGTTTAGGTGTAAAAGATGCTGTAGATCACATTATCGAATGGAAAGTACCATTTATTGATGGAAACAACCAAATACGCGTAATAGCTGGTGATCAGAACGATCAGGCCGACATTGATTTTCAATTACAACCTTTTAAATTTAATGATAGCAATATTTCTTTTAAAAACATCAATATCCTATTAGGTTCAAAACGTTTTTATATCGACGAAGAAGAACACCAGCTCTGGATGCCCGATCAACCTTACAAAACAGGCGCATGGGGATGGATAAGTGGCGATCCTTACAAAGGAACCAACAACCGCATTACTTATGGCAGCGACAAAAACATTTTAGGTACTGATAATGATCCGGTTTACCAAACCCAACAGGTAGGTATTAAGCAATTTAAATTTGATGTGCCTGATGGCGAATATGAATTGGCCTTGCACTTTGCAGAGTTGGTTGGTGGCGAAACAAAAGAAGCATTGGCTTATAATTTAGATAATAACCATAAAAAAGAAGTGGAAGAGCAACGCATTTTCGATGTTTCCATTAATGGCGTATCCTTTTTACCCGGATTAAACCTCGCTACAGATTTTGGCTATACCACAGCGGTTAAAAAAACCACCAGGGTAACCGTACAGAATGGAAAAGGAATTTCAATTGATTTTAACGCGATAAAAGGTAAACCGGTTTTAAATGCATTACAATTAAGAAAAATCTATTAATCTGTAAAACCATGAACCAGCTTCCACTGCGCATTTTATCGATTGATGTTTTAAGAGCACTTACCATGTTCTTAATGATCTTTGTTAACGATGTTGCCGGCGTTTCCAACATTCCGCAATGGATAGAACATGCACCTGCCGATGTGGATGGAATGGGTTTTTCAGATTTAATTTTCCCGGCTTTCCTCTTTATTGTAGGCCTTTCCCTTCCATTCGCCATTCAAAGTAGAATTGTTAAAGGCGAAAGCTTATTTTCTATTTCAGGCTATATTGGTTTAAGGGCACTCGCTTTAATTGTAATGGGCTTTTTTCATGTTAATTTAGAAAATTACAATCACCATTCGGCAATTTTGCCTTACCCGGTTTATACAATTGCCATCACAATTGCCTTCTTTCTGATATGGTTGGATTACCCTGAAAATCTATCAAAAAATAAAAAGTATGGCCTTATTGGGTTTGGCATTTTATTACTCGCTGTATTGGCATTACTATACAAAGGTGGTTCAATAAATCATCCTGAGGGCTTAAAGCCACATTGGTGGGGCATTTTAGGTATTATTGGCTGGGCTTATCTGGTTTCTGCTTTTGTGTACCTTTTTTTAAAAGGTAATTTGTTATTGCTCATGTTGGCTTTTGTTGCCTTTGCGGGCATTAACATTACTACCCACCTGGGTTTATTTAACCACCACTTATGGATCATCGGTGATGCCTCTTCAATCGTGTTAATGTTGGGCGGTGTATTAATTACTTCCGTATATAAAAAGCTCATTGGCAGTAAACAATACCTGGATTTTTGGATCTTGATCAGTTTTTATGGCTTATTGTCGTTCGCTTTTGGCATGTTCATCAGGCCTTACGCAGGGGGGATTTCAAAAATTTATGCTACACCTGCCTGGGTATTTGTGTGCATGGGCATTACCATCATTGTGTTCCAACTGCTGATTTACTTAATAGATGTAAAACATAAAAACGATTGGTTTAAGTTAATTAAACCCGCAGGTACCAGTACATTAACCTGTTACCTTATTCCATATTTGTTGTATGCTATTTTTAGTTTGGCTCATTTTCATTTTCCACATTTTCTAAGTTCAGGTATAGGTGGCATCATCCGTTCTTTGGTTATAGCACTTTTGGTGATCAGGATTGTGTATTTTTTGGAGAAGAAAAAATTACGTTTAAAAGTTTAATTTAAAAATAAATGTTAAAGTTAATTAGGTATATATTCTTGTTTATTGTGTTGTTTAACAGTGAGTTATTGTTTGCGCAGCAATCTACACGTTTAAATAATAACTGGGAATTTTTAAAGCAAGATTTGGGCGGTATATGGGAAGCTGTACGTCCCGTTGGCGTTGGCAATCCTGAGGCGGTTCCATTATGGCAGAAGGTAACTTTGCCGCACTGCTTTAATGCAGAAGATGCTGTAGATCCTGATGTTAATTATTATCAGGGCCCCGCTTGGTACCGCACGCAGCTTAAAATAGATAATCCTTACCAGAACGGAAGAACAATTTTACATTTCGAAGGAGCCGGACAAAAAACTGAAGTTTATGTATATACCACCAAAGTAGCTACACATGTGGGAGGCTATGATGAATGGACAGCAGACATTACGGATGCAGTTGCTGCTTTCGAAAAAACGGCTATTTATCAGAAACAGTTCAAAGGCAAGGTTCCGGTTTCGGTACTGACGGATAATTCCAGGGATCTGGAAATGATTCCTTCCAATCTATCCGATTTTAATGTATATGGCGGCATTTACCGTTACCTGAATTTAGTATATGCACCACAATTATCTGTTGATAAAATGTTTGCCAAAGCTGAAGTAGATGCTCAGGGTAAATTAGGTAAATTAACTGTTAAAACCCGTTTATATAACCCAAAAGCACTTAACGAGGCAACCGTTCTATTGAAATTAGTTGATCCTCAGGGTAAAACTGTAAGTAAAACAGATAAAAAGCTTACTAATTTAAGTGCTGATATAGATTTATGGTCGATTGAGCTTAAAAAGCCTCAGTTATGGTCTACCGAAAAACCTGTGCAATACCGTTTGCAGTACGAAATTATTTCCTCTGCAGGAAATTATAAAGGAGAAGAAAAAGTTGGTTTTCGCCATATCGAGTTTATAGAGAAAGGCCCCTTTAACCTTAACGGAAAACGTTTGCTATTGCGTGGAACCCACCGCCACGAAGACCACGCGGGTGTGGCAGCAGCCATGACGGAGGGCATGATCCGCCAGGAAATGCAAATGATGAAAGATATGGGTGTCAACTTTATCCGCCTCGGGCATTATCAGCAATCGCGTATTGTTTTAAACCTTTGCGATAGTTTAGGCATTATGGTTTGGGAAGAAATTCCCTGGTGCCGTGGTGGTTTAGGAGGCGATATTTATAAACAGCAGGCCAAAAGAATGCTTACCAATATGGTTGAGCAGCATTATAACCATCCGGCCATCATTATTTGGGGCATGGGCAATGAAAACGATTGGCCGGGCGATTTCCCAGAATTTGATAAGGAGAAAATCAGGGCTTTTATGAAAGAACTCAACGATCTTTCGCACAAACTCGATAAATCGCGCTATACCGCCATTCGCAGATGCGATTTTTGCAGCGATATTGTAGATGTGTATTCGCCTTCCATTTGGGCTGGCTGGTACCGAGGTGCTTATACCGATTATAAAAAAGCATCAGAAGATGAGTTTGCCAAGGTTAAACGCTTTTTACATGTAGAGTGGGGAGGAGATAGCCATGCGTTACGCCACTCAGAAAATCCGGATAAAGCGTTAAGTAAAATTAAAACAGGCGGCAGTGCCGATGAAAGGGCAGGAGATGCCTCATTGTATGGCGGTGCAGCCAGAATATCCAAAGATGGCGACTGGAGCGAATCTTATATTACCAATTTAATCGATTGGCATTTAAAAGAACAGGAAACCATGCCCTGGTTAAGCGGTACAGCTTACTGGCCTTTTAAAGATTTTTCTACACCTGTCCGTCCAGATAATCCTGTGCCTTATATGAACCAGAAAGGCATGGTAGAAAGAGATTTTACAAAAAAGGAAGCCTATTACGTTTTTCAATCTTATTGGACAGAAAAACCAATGGTACACATTTACGGCCATACCTGGCCAACCCGTTGGGGCGATGAAGGCGAAGAAAAGATGGTTAAAGTATATTCCAATTGCACCGAGGCTGAAATCTTTTTAAACGGAAAAAGTTTTGGAAGTAAAAAACGCAACAGTCAGGATTATCCCGCGGCAGGCTTACGCTGGAACCTTCCTTTTGCAAAAGGCGAAAATACAGTTAAAGTAATTGCTAAGAATGGAAAAGAAACCGTAACTGACGAGATTAAGTTTACCTATCAAACTGAAAAGTGGACCAAGCCCGCAAAAATGGAACTCAAAAAAATCGATCAGCAGGATGATATAGCTACTGTAGAAGTTAAAGTATATGATGATAAGGGAATACCTTGTTTAGATGCAATCAACTGGATAACTTTTGGTTTAACTGGTGATGGTAAATTAATTGATAATCAAGGTACTTCTTCAGGATCAAGAAAGGTACAGGCTTACAACGGAAGGGCCATAATTAAAGTTAAATTAAATAAAGGGCAGAGTGCCGTATCTGTAAGTAGCGAAGGTTTGAAAACAGTTTTTACTACATTATAACCGCTAACAAATTTCTAACCAATGAAAAAATTGATCACATTTGCAATGCTCGCACTCTTCTTTTTTACGGGAATAGTGTTGGCAGTTCCCCATGACAAACCAAAAGAGGGGGATTTTAAGAAACAGGCCGAAGCGTTGCTTAAAAAACAGATTCTAACTGAGGCAGCATGGGCGATGCAGCAAAAACCGGTTACCGTTACTGCTTCCTCCTCGCCAAGAAGCGCAGGCAGAAAACACGATTTCTTCTCTGAAGCTGATTATTTTTGGCCCGATCCTCAAAACCCTGACGGGCCATACATCAATAGAGATGGCTTAACAAATCCTGATAATTTTTTAGCGCATCGCAAAGCAATGGTGCGTTTTAGTAAAATAATTGGTGCACTGGCATCGGCTTATAAAATCACAGGAAACGAAAAATATGTTAAAGCAGCTGTTATACATTTTCAGGCCTGGTTTATCAATGCCGAAACACTGATGAATCCAAATTTACTTTTCGCACAAGCCGTAAAAGGTAAGTTTACAGGCCGTAATTATGGTATAATTGATACCATTCATTTAATGGAAGTGGCGCAAGGTGCATTAATTATGCAGAAAGCCAAAGCTTTCGATCCAAACACAGCAAAGGGCGTTAAAAAATGGTTTGCAGAGTATACTTTATGGCTTAGTACCAGCAAACCGGGTATTCAGGAAAAAACAGTTAAAAACAATCATGCAACATGTTGGGCCATGCAGGTGGCGTCATTTGCCAGGTTATGTGGCGATGAAAATATGCTTGATTCTTTACGCAACAGTTATAAAACCGTCCTTTTACCCAACCAAATGGGAATAGATGGTAGTTTCCCATTAGAAATGGCCAGAACCAAACCTTATGGTTATTCGATTTTTAATTTGGATGCGATGACAATGCTTTGCCAGATTTTATCGACACCGAAAAATAACCTCTGGAATTTTGAAACAGCAGATGGAAAATCCATTAAAAAAGGATTAACTTATTTGTATCCGTTTATTGCCGATAAAAATCAATGGACTTTAAAACCCGATATAATGTATTGGGAGAACTGGCCGGTGGCGCAACCTTTCTTATTGTTCGGTGCTGAAGCTTACCATCAGGAAAACTGGTACCAAACCTGGGCTAAATTAGACCATAAACCACAAGTAGAAGAAGTAATTAGAAATTTACCTATCCGTAACCCAATAATCTGGTTATAATATGAACTTAAAACTAACAATCACGGCACTAAGTCTATTGTCTTTCAGTGTTGTAAAGGCACAAAAAGTAAATGTTAAAACAGCATTTGCCTCGGCAGCCAAACAAACCGATGTACTGATTAAGAATGTAGATTCGGCCAGAAAAGTAAAGCCCAATTTAGTATCACCACGAACGGTAGAAAACGGCCAGTTTAAAATGGTTGTTTCCAGAGATTGGACAAGTGGATTTTTTCCGGCAGAACTTTGGTATTTCTACCAGTACACCAATGATAAAAAATGGCTCAACCTGGCAAAAAAATATACTGAAGACATTAAAAAAGAACAGTTTAACACCGGAACGCACGATTTGGGTTTCATGATTTATTGTCCATTTGGCAACGGATACCGCTTAACGAACGATCCTGCTTATAAAGCAGTGATTATTCAGGCAGCTAAATCACTGTCTACACGTTTTAATGCAAAAGCTGGTGTTTTAAAATCTTGGGATCATAATGGCGATAAATGGAAATATCCGGTTATTATTGATAACATGATGAATTTGGAATTACTGTTCGAAACCACCAAATTAACAGGCGATTCGTCTTTTTATAAAATTGCGGTAACCCACGCCAATACCACTATGAAGAATCATTTCAGGCCCGATTTCAGTTCTTATCATGTAATTGATTATGATACACTTACTGGTAATGTGCGTCAAAAATTAACTGCACAGGGTTATGCCAATGAATCTGCATGGGCACGTGGCCAGGCCTGGGCATTATATGGCTACACGATGTGTTATCGCGAAACTAAAAACAAAACCTATTTAGCCCAGGCCGACGGGGTTGCAGGTTTTATTTTGAACAGTAAAATTACACCGGCAGATGGTATTCCGTATTGGGATTATAACGACCCAAAAATACCTGATGTATCCCGCGATGCTTCTGCAGCTGCAATTACAGCATCTGCACTTTACGAATTGGTAAAATATAGTACAAACGGTAAAAAGTACAAGGCAGCAGCTGATAAAATTTTAAATTCATTAAGTACAAAGTATACCAGTAAAATAGGCGATAATTATGGTTTTATTTTAGAACACAGCACCGGGCATCGCCCTGCAAAATCGGAAGTTGATGTGCCTATTAACTATGCTGATTATTACTATTTGGAGGCTTTGCTAAGAAGTAATAAATTAAAATGATAAAAAAATGATTGATGTATTTTCCTTATTGATAAAAGGTTATATCATTAAGGCTTTAAAACAGGCATAATGGGCTGTAATATTTAAGATTGTATGGTCGAAAATGCACGATTTATTCGGAAATTGGACCTGTAAATAAAAATGACGCCATTCGTAAGGCGCTGGTTTAAATAAATATATAATAATGAAGCAAAATCTGAGTATCCTATTGATTTTGGCAACCGCATTTACCGTCGTTGCCCAAAACAAAAAAACAGTAAAACCTGTTCAAACTTATGCCGTTGGCAATAAAAAAGTTTCAGTTTATACCACGGCAGAAAAATCTGATTACCGAATCAGTAAAACAGAAACCTTAAGTTTTACCGAAAACAAGCAACCTTTTGAAACAGAGCCTTGTATTTTTGTCGATCCTACCATTAAATACCAAACTTTGGTGGGCATTGGCGGTGCTTTAACCGATGCTTCTGCCGAAACATTTGCTAAACTTTCCAAAAAAAATCAACAAGAACTGTTGACCGCATATTATAGCCCTGTTAAGGGTATCGGCTATACTTTGGCACGTACCAATATTGCCAGCTGCGATTTTTCTAGCGGTAGTTATACCTATGTTCAGGATAATGACAAAGACCTTAAAACGTTTAGTGTAGCACACGATCAGGAATTTAAAATTCCATTGATTAAACAGGCCATTGCTGCTGCGGGAGGCAAATTACCTTTATTTGTTAGCCCGTGGTCGCCACCGGCCTGGATGAAAGATAACAATAGTTTAGTTCAGGGTGGGCATTTGTTACCTGCCTTTCGCCAAAGTTGGGCCAATCATTATGTGAAATTTATTAAAACCTACGAGTCAATGGGCATGCCGATTTGGGGCTTAACCGTTCAAAATGAACCGATGGCGAAACAGAAATGGGAATCTTGTGTGTTTACAGCTGAAGAAGAACGCGATTTTATCAAAAACTTTTTAGGTCCGACTTTACAGAAATCAGGTTTAGCCTCTAAAAAACTAATCGCATGGGATCATAACCGCGATCAGATTTTCCAAAGGGCAAGCACCATTTTAAATGATAAAGATGCAGCCAAATACGTTTGGGGAATTGGTTTCCATTGGTATGAAACATGGACAGGTAGCGGAATGCAATTTGGCAATGTAAAACAAACACATGAAGCCTATCCCGATAAAGCATTAATCTTTACTGAAGGATGTAAGGAAAAATACGATGTGAATAAATTAGACGACTGGACTTTGGGTGAGCGTTATGGCGATTCCATGATTAACGATTTTAATGCCGGAACAGCTGCCTGGACAGATTGGAACATACTTTTAGATGAAAAAGGCGGGCCAAACCATGTAGGTAATTTCTGTTTCGCTCCTGTGCATGCAGATACTAAAAATGATAAATTGATTTACACCAATGCTTATTATTACATGGGCCATTTTTCTAAATTTATCCGTCCCGGAGCTAAAAGAATAGGAACAGCCTCAAGTCGCGATAAACTGCAATCAACTGCCTTTTTAAATACCGATGGAAAACTTGTGGTAGTGGTGATGAATCAATCAGACGATAAATTGAAATACAGTTTATGGATTAAAGGTGAGGCGGCAACCACAACCAGTTTACCGCATTCAATAACCACATTAGTAGTAGAATAAACCAAAATAAGAACCAAACAAAATGATGAAAGAAATAGAAAGCCTGTTTTCGTTAAAAAACAAGGTTGTAGTAGTAACCGGTGCTACAGGTGTTTTAGGCGAGGCTTTTGTTAACGGATTGTGTGCCGCAGGTGCTACAATTGTTGTAATAGGTAGAAATGAAGATGCTGCAAAACAAAGGGTTGCCGATGTAACGCAGGCAGGTGGTAAAGCCATTTATATTATTGCCGATGTATTGAATGAGCAAAATTTAATCGATGCAAATGAGACGATAATTAACCAGTTTGGCCGTATAGATGCTTTGGTTAATGCAGCAGGCGGTAATGTGGCCGAAGCGGTAATTCAACCCGGAAGTGATATCTTCGACCTTAACATATCAGCCCTAAAACAAGCATTTGATCTTAATTTGTTTGGTACCATGTTGCCAACGCAGATTTTTGGTAAAGAAATAGCAAAAAATGGAGGCAGTATAATTAATATTTCTTCGGTTTCTGCCAATCAGGCCATTACGCGCGTATTGGGTTATTCGCTGGCCAAAACATCTATTGATAGTTATACCAAGTGGATGGCTGTGGAGTTGGCTAACCGTTATCAGGATAAAATAAGGATCAATTCTATTGTTCCCGGTTTCTTTATCACCAACCAAAACAGAGCTTTATTAACCAATGCAGATGGCAGCTTAACCGCAAGGGGAGAAGCCATTATTTATAAAACACCATTTAAACGTTTCGGGGCCCCTGAAGAGTTGATTGGTGCCCTGGTTTACTTGCTTAGCGATGCCTCTAAGTTTGTAAACGGCGAAAATATCAAGGTAGATGGTGGATTTACCGCATTTTCTGGCGTTTAGCAATTATTAATCTGTTTTTATTCCATTATCAGTACAATCATAATATGAAGAAATTAGAACAAACCTGGCGTTGGTATGGTCCGAATGATCCGGTTAGCTTACAAGATGTAAAACAAGCGGGTGCTACCGGAATTGTAAGTGCCTTACACCATATTGCTCATGGCGAAGTGTGGCCACTGGCCGATATTCAAGAAAGAAAAGCCATAATCGAAGCTGCCGGCTTAACCTGGTCGGTAGTAGAAAGTGTGCCTGTACACGAGGTCATTAAAACCCGTAGGGCTGATGCTGGCGATTATATAGAAAATTATAAAACCTCTTTGCGTAATTTATCGGCCTGTGGAATTAAAACCGTGTGCTATAACTTTATGCCGGTTTTAGATTGGACCCGCACGCAGCTGGATCTGGAAATGACCGATGGTTCGAAAGCACTTTATTTCAACTGGATCGACCTTGCAATATTTGACCTTTATATTTTGAAAAGGGAAGAAGCTGAAGCTGACTATTCGGAATCAATTTTAAAAAGAGCGAAAGATAAATTTGCAACCTTAAGCGAGCAAGACCTTATCGATCTTCGCATTAATGTGTTGATGGGAATTCCTAACGAAAAAGAAATCGAACTGGAAACTTTACGCAATAGCATTAAAGAATATAAAGCCATTGGTACACAAGGCTTAAAAGAAAATTTAAAGTTTTTCCTATCCTCAATTGCTGATGTATGTACTGAAGAAGGTATTAAAATGACCATACATCCTGATGATCCTCCTTATGCTATTTTAGGCTTACCGAGGATTGCGAGCACTTTGGATGATTTCAACTACATTATTAAATCGGTAGATCAGCCTTTCAATGGTGTGTGTTTCTGCACAGGATCATTAGGGGCCGGAATGGATAATAATGCACTCGAAATCTTTAATGCAGTTAAAGAACGTGTTTATTTTGCCCACCTGCGTAATGTTAAAAAAGATGAAGATGGCAGTTTTTATGAGGCAGATCATTTAGGCGGCGACGTAAATATGTATGAGATCATGAAAGCATTAACAGAGGAAAATGCTTTACGCGATAAAACCATTCCTTTCCGCCCTGATCATGGTCACCAGATGCTGGATGATTTGGCAAAAGAAACCAATCCGGGTTATTCGGCAATTGGCAGATTAAGAGGTTTAGCAGAGCTGAGAGGCCTGGAAATAGGAGTAACCGGAAATTATTAATTTCTTTTTTCTTCCTGAAATTACTTTAGGATCTTAATTTTTAAATACAGATGCGCACGGATAAACAACTTTGTTTTATGTGCGCATTTTTGTTGCATTTACCACGGAAACACTGAAATCACGGAAAATCTATTATTTCTACGTATTTCCCCTTTTAGTAGTGACATCCTGAGCCCTTATGTGTTTTCGTGAATCGTTATTCGTCCACTTTCACCTCATACGTCTTCCTGAATCGTTATTCGTCCACTTTCCTCTCACGCGTCTTCCTGAACTTGTTTCAGGATCTTAGTCATGAGTTAATCACAGCTGTTTGAATTTTTTGTTGCATTTGCCACGGAAACACTGAAATCACGGAAAATTTTTTATTTCTTCTATGCGCATTATTCCTTTTATAAGTGTCATTCTGAACGGAGTCGGAGGACCTTCACTGCACTCAATATCCCCGTTTTTCAGTTTTACATATAAAAAACATTAAACTTATGACCGTCAGGGTCTGAAAATACGAAACCATAATATCCTTCGCCAAACGCTTTAGGTTCTGAAACTATTTTGCCACCTGCCTGCACAACATCTTTCGCCCACTGATCAACTTCTGCTTTACACTCTGCTGAAAGGGTAAATATAATTTCGTTAGCAATATGGGCATCCGAAATATCTATCTCAACATTTGCTTTTAATACTTCTTTTAAAAAGAAATGCATGATAAAATTATCCTCGCTTATTAAGAAGCTGGTGAGGTCGTTATTTCTTCCGTTTGGTTTAAATCCAAGTGCTGTATAAAACTTTGTTGTTCGGTCTAGATCACTCACTGTAAAATTCGACCATATCTTTTTAGGCTTCATGTTAAAGTTATTTAATAAGAAATACTAATTTACGTCTTAAGACATGGATAGTTGGGGTTATTAAGCGACATATAATAGGGCTATTTGGGATAATTTTTGGATAAGAGAATATTGCAGTGAAGCAGAAAATAGAAAATAAATTGAATAAAAAAAGGCTTCCAGTTTTAACTAGAAGCCTTTAATTGTACCCCGGAAGGGACTCGAACCCCTGACCCTCGGTTTAGAAAACCGACGCTCTATCCAGCTGAGCTACCGAGGCCCATTTTTTAATGAGCTGCAAATATAGAAGTTCTATTGAATATGTAAAAATATATTTTAAACTATTTGAAGGCTGTTTTTCTTATTTTAAATAAGTATTTAAAAACGAAGCAATTAAAATTGAATATTCATGCAAAAACATCATAACTAACGGCCAAAAAGCGATATTTTTAAACATTTGTATGCTTAAAACATCAGTAAATTGACAAAAGATATCTTCAAAAAAGTAATTTAGGCATCTTCTCCGTTCCAGATATCATCATCAGCATGTCTAATTTCGTCATGACTGGACGTTACACTTTTTAGTTCTTCGTGGTGGTAATTTCTCTCCGGATTTTCTGGTAACCCATTATCATGATCTGGTGCTACTCTTCTTAAGTGCTCAGGTTTTTTAACCTCTGGTAAATCATCGTGTACAACAGAAGGTGTTAAAATCTTCTTTTTTGGGTTATTGGTGTTTTCCATAATCTTAAAAGGCACAAATTTCAAGCCACAAGCAAAGGTGAGGTAAAATTTTGGAAATCGGCAGTTATTTCGTTTTTAAAATCGTTCGCTGGTCAAAACGTTTAAGCTTGCTCAACTTAATCCCGCGCCAGGTAAAAGATCACTTTAATGCTATTGTTTACCGATTTTCTTATTGTAAGCTGCCTCAAGCGCTGCCAATACTGTATCATATCCCTTGCGATCAATAAATGCAGCTGGATTATAGGCATTGCCCGGTTTGTGCTTATCGTGCAGGTTAAACTGGCTCGCATGAGATGACAGCCAGATATCGAAAGATTGGTTTTTAAGCGATTTAAAAGTAGAGGCATAATCCTTTTCAATTTCAGTGTATGCAGGTATTTCAGAAAACTTTTTATCGGTAACAATGCTTGGCATATTCGCTATTAACACTACATAACTGCGTTTTTCATCTCTTGTTGTTAATTTAAAACTGCACGATCCTTTTGTATGCCCGGGATGGTGGAGCATAGTGATATCGGTATTTCCCAACCGTATGTGATCGCCATCTTTTAATAAACGGTCGGCAAAAACAGGCGCATAACTACTTTCCTTACCGCCAAGTGCATAATCCGATCTGCCGCCGTCTTTCATTACCGCGGCATCCTTTTCGTCAACCATCATTTTTGCGCCCGTAAGCTTTTTGATTTCTGCCATTGCACCCATATGGTCGTAATGCGCCTGGGTGGTAAGCAAAATTTTAATATCATTAAATTTAAAACCTAAAGTGTTTACATTGCGCTTAATCTGTTCTGCTGATGAACTTAAACCCGTATTAATGAGGATGTTTCCTTTTGGAGTAGTAATCAGGTAACAAGCCAGATCAGCAGTGCCTACATAATAAATATTGCCAACAATACGGAAAGGAGTATAGGGTTCAGACCATTCTTTTGGGGTGTCACCCGGTTCGTGCACATTTTGAGCAAAGGCAAAAATGGGAAGAAAAAAGAGGTAGAATAAGGCTTGGATTTTCATAAGATGATCAGGTAGTTTAGGAATTTATGTAAATCAAAATTAGTAAAATATCCAGTGGCATTGATTAAAAAACCTAAGGATTAACTTATTTCTTATAAAATTACGGAGTAATTAAACCTGAACAACTAGCGCTGTTTTTGCTGCTCTAAAATCGGTGGGTGAATATCCAGTTTGTTTTTTAAAGTTGCAACTAAAGTATGCAGCATCCTCATAACCCAACTCGTAAGCAATTTCTTTGGCTGATTTATCGGTATACATCAATAATCTTTTAGCTTCGAGCAGTAAACGCTCGCGAATGATTGCCAGTGGCGATTGATGGCCATAAAGCGCGAAAAGGTTGGATAATGTTTTCGAAGACCTGTATAATTGGCCTGCATAAAAGGCCACCGTGTGCTGTTTACGGTAGTGATTTTCTACCAATAAATTATAACTACGGATGATATCAAGTTTGTCATCGCTTACCGTATTGGCGGGGATAAATTGTTGTTTTGCAAGCCTCGTAACAATAATAATTAAACGTTTTAATAACATTTGCAGCATATCCAGTTGAATGTTATCAGCAGTTCCAAACTCATCTGCAAATACTTCGATCAGGGAGTCGATTTTTTTCTGGTGAGTTTCATCCAGGTTGATGAACATATTGCCCGATGAACCATAAAAAATAAAACCAACGCAGCTAACTTCCCTGTCATGATCAACCACACAATAAAAATTCCGGTTAAACTGCCAGGCTACAATCTGTTCGGGTTTCTCAAAACTGAAAGACTGGCTAACCACCAATGGAATTATGCTTTGTTGAGGAAATTCATAACCTACACCATCAATGGTAATCTGTTGAGCAGCACCCCTGTTCCAGGCAATGGTTAAAAATTTATCTTGCCTGTCTCGCTGAAAAAAAAATCTGTCAAGTTGATTTTCATTTATAGTTAGCCTGAATTCTCCCCGGGTGAGCTCTTGCAGATACTGGAATTTCATTTTACATGGTTTTACTTGCTGCAATATCGTAATGTTTTTTCTGTGTTGGAAAAACAAGGCGTTAATTACAAACATTCGGGAAGTTTGTACATTCTTTCCTGCCTAAAAACTCAAGACCTTTATCCTTATAAAGAAACAAGTAATTATTTAAAATAAAATATTATGGAAAATTTCACAATCCCAGTAAAACAAGACGTTTCATCAGCAAACCAGGCTATTTTTACCAACCTGGAAGGTATGGTTGGCTTTGTGCCAAATCTTTATGCAGTTTTTGCACATTCAGAACATGCATTGGCCAATTACTTAACCTTGCAGAATGGTAAAAGTTCGCTACGAGCGAAAGAGCGTGAGGTTATTAACCTTGTTGTAAGCCAGCTGAATGAATGTTTATATTGTTTAAGTGCCCACACTGCTTTTGCCAAAATGAATGGGTTTAGTGATGAACAGATTATTGAAATTAGAAAAGTAAATCTAACATTCGATGCTAAACTTGATGCACTTGCCAAACTAGTTAAAGGAATAGTTTTGGGTAAAGGACATGTAGCCACCGAACTATTGGGCAGTTTTTACGCTGCTGGTTATACTAAAGGTAGTTTGGTAGATGTAAATATGGTAATCGGCGATAAAATTATTACCAACTATCTGCATGCTTTAACAGAAGTTCCGGTAGATTGGCCTGTTGCCGTAGCGTTAGAAACAGAAAATGCTTAATTTAATGGGCGGTTTTTACCGCCCGTTAATTATTTTAAAACCCTGCCCACATTATAAGGCCTCCAAAAAATCGAGATACAACTTTACACTGTTTTCAATCCTTTCGGATGAAGAATTGTATTCAATTCCATAATAGGCAAATAAAGGTTGATAGGCTGCTTTAACGTATTCAAAAGAAAGTTCGAACGGGCGGGTAAGTTCTGAAAGAGGATATTTATATATTCCTGATGAGCCAAGTTCATCCTCATCAACCCCCAAAGAGATAGCCAGGGCAACTTTTTTACCTGCAACTTTGTAACCACTTTTGCTGCCATAAGCCCAGCCATGCGTTAATACTTCATCGAGCCATTTTTTGAATAGCGCAGGACAGTTAAACCAATAATAAGGAAACTGGAATACAATTTTATCATATTGTTCAATCAGTTTTTGCTCTGCAGCTACATCAATTTTTTCGTCAGGATATATTTCATGTAGTTGATGAACATGGTATTTATCCGGAAATTTATTCAGTTCTTCAATCCATCTTTTATTTATTACTGAGTTTTTAATATCGGGGTGTATTGCAATTATAAGGGTCTTCATTTTTGTCAATTTTCAAATTTATCAGCCACAAAAATAAAGCAGCTAATGTAAATTCTGTAGATTAGCCACCCATTGTAGGGTACTATAAAAAATGTAAGTAATGACTAAAATAAAGGAAACTTCAACCAATTTTGCCAATAAGCAGGCATTAGCCGATGAGTGTCCGGAGGTTTATGCAGCCCATATTATTGGCGGCCAGTGGGCACTGGTAATTTGTTCGTGGCTAATTAATGGAAAGCTCAGGTTTAGTGAATTGAAAAAACACCTGCCCAATATTACCGAGCGGATGCTTACACTGCAACTTCGCAAACTGGAAGAAAGTAAAATTATTAAACGTACCGTATTCGCAGAAATACCACCCCGGGTAGAGTATGAATTAACGCCAATAGGTTATGAATTGAAAACGGTTATTAAGCAACTCGAAAGCTGGGGCGAAAAACATAAAGCATTGAGCTAAAAGGCTCAATTAAGCTACAGTTATTCTGTATAAAATCGATGTTTCGATCTATTTTGTTAAAATTTAATGGATAACTGTTCAGAAACAAGCAAATTGTTTTTGTAATACTCAAAAAACCAGTTTCCATTTTTTTTAATAACCACCCCGTTAAGGCTTCCGTTATTTGCGATAAAAAAATCGTTAACAGAAGTTTTTAGTAACGTCATAACAATTTTTGGTGCAGCATCAATCATTTGGTAACCATTGGTAATGGCTTGGGCATACAATAAAGCATCTGGTTGTTTTGCCTCGGCCGCAACAGGTTGATTAGAAGTTGCCGGAGCAGTTGTAGCCGCTGGCACTGGCGCTGTTGCTGCAGGCGTAGGGGTAGAAACTTCAGCTGTGCTGCCCGCAACATACCGGAAATCGCCTAAAGAAGCAAATGCATCTTTTAATGCGGCATTATAAGAGGTGTTATATTCTTTCTCCCGGCTTTTACCTTCTTTGCTTTTTAACACAACAGTTCCCTTACAATCTTTAAAAACCAGGCTAAGGTTGGTTACAAACATAGAATTTTTTTCCTGTAGCTCTACTGTTAAAGCTTTACATCTATCCGTTGCAATTTCGGTTGGTAAATCTCCGTTATCAAAATAAACAGTAAAACCTTTCTCCTCGAGCATTGCTTTAGTTTCGGTATTTAAACCATATTGATTAACCTGTTTAAGGAAACTGAATTTTTCGGGCACAATGAGGTATTTGTAATTGTTGGCATTTGATTGTGCCTGAACAGAAAAAGAGAATGCTAAAAGGAGAATAAATAGGTATCGTTTCATAACGCTTAATTCGTGGAGGATTAAATTCCGCTTCAATGTAGAAAATGATAAGGAGAAAATCAAATTTGAAAGGCATCAGCTCCGCCAGATCAATTGAATATTTGAAATGCATAACAATTCGTTTGATTTTGGTAATTAACCAACTCCCTTTTCTGCCTAAATTTGTGTTGTAAATTCAAAAATCAATCTTTTAATCAATAAGGATATGAAATATAGAAAATTAGGAAATACCGAAGAACAATTATCTGCAATTGGATTAGGTACTATGGGTATGAATCACGCTTATGGCGAGCCAGATGATCAGGAATCAATAGCGACATTAAATTTGGCCATCGATCTGGGTATTAACTTTTGGGATACTGCTGATATTTATGCCAAAGGAGATAATGAAAAACTAGTATCGCAGGTTTTGGTACCGAACAGAAATAAAATTTTTATAGCAACAAAATTCGGATTCAGATGGGATGACGATAAAACCAGTGCTTTTGATGGATCACCCGCTTACCTTAAAACAGCTGTGGAACAAAGTTTAAAACGTTTACGTACAGATCATATCGATTTATATTATGCCCATCGGGTAGACCCAAATATACCCATTGAAGAAACCATTGGTGCCATGGCCGAATTGGTTAAAGAAGGGAAGGTGAGGTACCTTGGCCTTTCCGAAGCCTCTGCTGCTTCAATCAGAAAAGCACATGCAGTACATCCAATTGCCGCACTTCAAAGTGAATATTCTTTGCTAACAAGAGAGGTAGAAAAAGAAATTCTTCCCTTAACAAAAGAACTGGGTATAGCATTTGTTCCTTTTAGTCCGTTAGCACGTGGCTTGGTAACCAATACGCTGGATGTAAGTACACTTGGAGATAATGATTTTAGAAAAACCCTACCTCGCTACCAGGAAAAATACGCCGAAAACAATAAGAAACTGGCAGAGGGTTTTGCAGAATTGGCTGCCTCGAAAAATGTTACACCGGCCCAAATTGCGCTGGCCTGGGTATTAAGTCAGGGTGAGCATATTATTCCTATTCCGGGTACCAAGAAAACCAAATACCTGAAAGAAAATGCTGGTGCAGTGGATGTAAATCTGAATGCAGCTGATTTGGCTGTTATTGATGATTTATTAAAAAAATATCCTGATACTGGTGCAAGGTATACGGCCGAGCAAGAAAAAATGGCCAACAATTAAACCGCGTATTTGTAATATTGAGCTTATAGAAATCAAGTCATAAATTAAGTCGTCAATTGCGGGAGGAAAAACGGAGCAATCTTTAATGTTAATGAGATCATTACTGTAAGATTGCTTTGTTGGCCGAAAAAGACCCTTCTCGCAATTGACGATATCTCCTCAGGACGACGAGGCTATTTAAAGGACATTTTCACGTCCATTAAATCGTTATTTGCCGCTCTTAAACATCTTTATGGCTGCGTTTTGAACTTTAAGTGCATCATTTTCAATAATTTTCTTGATCGCTGGATCAGTAGACGCCTGAAAACCAGTTTTAATCACAATGGTATCGGCTTCGTTAATTACCGTTAAACCAAAAAAGTGGCTTCCGAATTTATAGGTATTCTTGGTGATATTGGCATCTTTTTCAACAGTTTTACCAAATTCGTAACTGCTGCTTAACTCGTCAAAAAAATCTTTTACCCCCTGAAAAATTAAATGTGTTTCAATATTCAGATCGTTAATAATTACTTTGGCGTTTTGTAACTCCGGAATTGCTTTTCCTTTCGCACTTTTCTGCAAATCTTTTAATTCCGGGAACAAATCTTCACTAAAAATAATGTCTTTCGGGTCTTTTATAAAAACTGTTGCGGTTTTTCCCGATTCATCAAAGCGTTGTACTAAATCTATGGTATCATTGCCGTCCTTCAGGGTGGCAGCATCTGCTGCAGTATATTCGGTTTTAATGTCACTAATGGCGTTCTTGATGACGTTAACAACGTATTCTAAAACTGGGTATGGCGTAATATTGTTCATTGTAATAATTTTTTTCAAAGGTACGGCTTAGTTTGTGAGGTATAATATCCCGAAGTGGAGAAAAGAATTAATTTGATATAAAATACTCAAAAATAGTGAGTTAAAATTTATAACCAGCCCATTCTTTTCAGTTAACAAGCAAAAAACCGGAATGTTTTTGCTCCGCTCAAAATTTTGTAGCAAAACTGCCTTAAATTCCCTCAACAGGATAATAGGGGAGATTTAGCCTTTTCAGTTCTATAATTTACTTATCTTAGGGTTATGAAGAATTTTGCCCTAATTTTTGTTTTCTCGCTCTTTATCGCTCCACTATGTGCCCAACAAACGCAAAAGCCAATGCTTTATGGAAACAGTTGGATGGCCATTACGGGTAAACCCATGGCGGCAACCGCTGGTTCTATGATATTTCAACAAGGTGGAAATGCTGTTGATGCTGCCTGTGCCATGCTGGCTGCAACCTGCACCATGTGGGATACCTTAAGTTGGGGAGGAGAAACACAGGCACTGATTTATAACCCAAAAACGAAAAAAGTTATCGCAATTAATGCAATGGGCGTTGCACCAACCGGAGCTACAGTAGCCTTTTTTAAAAGTAAAGGCTATAATTTTCCGCCAGAATATGGCCCTTTGGCTGCTACTACCCCAGGCACGCCGGGTGGCCTTATTTTTATGCTGAGTAAATATGGAAGTATGAGTTTAGGGCAGGTTTTGGCTCCGGCAATGCATATGGCTGCAGGTTATGCTATTGAAGCGCAGGCAGCAAATGCCATCGAGCGTGATAAAGAATTGATTAAAACATGGCCTTTTAGTAAAAAAGTGCTTTTACCACATGCCGGCGAGAAACGTGAAGCACCGGAAGCCGGAGAAATCTTTATTCAGAAAGATCTGCTTACTACTTTAACTAAAATGGTTGAAGTTGAAAAGGCTGCATTAAAAAAAGGTAAATCCCGTGAGGAAGCATTGATGGCCGCTTATGATCGTTTTTATAAAGGAGATATTGCACAGGAATTTGTTCGTGGAAGTAAAGAGCAAGGCGGTTTAATTACTATGGATGACCTGGCCAAATGGAAACCTGTTGAGGAAGAAGCCTTAAGCACCAATTATAAAGGGATAGCGGTTTATAAATTAAAACAATGGACGCAAGGCCCGGTTTTACTGCAAGCCCTGAATATTTTGGAGAATTTTGATTTAAAAGCAATGGGCTACAATAGCTCAAAGTATATTCATACGGTTTACCAGGCCATGAATTTATCTTTTGCAGATCGTGATTTTTATTATGGAGACCCTAATCAGGCACCTGCCGAACCCATGAAAGGTTTGTTGAGTAAAGATTATGCAAAGCAAAGGGCATCGCTGATTCAGTTGGATAAAAACGATGAACACATTGGTCCCGGCGATCCTTATCCTTATGAAGGAAAGAAAAATCCTTACTTTAATCTTTTAAAAAATAGAGGTTTCGAGCTGGATACAACCAAAAGGAACTTTGCTCCAAAACACGATTTAGGCAACAATTCTACAAAAGAAATATATGAAGATCGCTTATGGAGAGGTACAACCTCTATTGAGGCTGCTGATAAAGAAGGTTGGGTAGTGTCGGTTACACCAAGTGGAGGCTGGCTACCTGCTTGCATTGCGGGCAATACAGGGTTGGGCATGAGTCAGCGGATGCAAAGTTTTGTGCTTGATTCTACCTTAAATCCTTTCAACGTTGTTGCACCCGGCAAACGCCCAAGGGTTACTTTATCTCCATCTTTATTTTTGAAAGATGGTAAGCCATTTGTTTCTGCAGCAGTTCAGGGTGGAGATACGCAAGACCAGAATTTATTGCAGTTTTTTTTAAACATGGCAGAGTTTGGCATGTCGGTGCAAAAAGCTACCGAAGCAGCTAACTTTAATACCAACCAGCTTTGGCTTTCATTGGGTGGCACTAAAACCAGCGACAGGGAACCAAAACCCGGACAAATTTTATTAAACGCAAATACCAAAGAAACTGTGCGTGATGAATTGAAAAAAATGGGTTATAAACTCAGTTTTTCTGAGCGGACAAGTGGCCCGATCAATGCAATTTATTTCGATTGGAAACATGGTAGCTTACAAGGCGGATCGAGTAATCATGGCGAAGATTATGGCATAGGCTGGTAATGAGCTGTTAATCAACTTATTTTAAAGTATTCTCCATGTAAAGTAACTGGTCATAAATTGATCAGCGATTTTAACTTAACAAATTGATAATATAAGAAGAATTGTATCTTTAATCTGTAAATGGTTTTTTTGTAGCTAAATTTATGCGGAGTAATGGCAAATTATAATCTGTATACGGATGAAGAACTTTTTCTTTTATTGAAAGAAGGGAATCATCGTGCATATGCCATACTTTACGATCGTTATTGGGCCATACTTTTTAGGTATTCGCGTAAAATACTTCAAAATGATGAAGAATCAAGAGATGTGGTACAGGATGTTTTCGTGATGCTGTGGTCGAAGGCCGAAACCTTACATATACAAATTTCCCTTTCCTGTTTTCTATATGCTGCTACCCGAAATAGTATTCTTAAGCTTTTTCAACGTGGAAAAGTAAAGGCCAACTATTTAAGTTCTTTAACTCAATTTTTGGATGATGAGAACAACACTACCGACCACCTGGTACGTGATCGGGAACTTGCCAGGCGGATTGAGCATGAAGTTTCCCTGTTGCCTCCAAAAATGAGGGCGGTATTTGAACTTAGCCGAAAATCGCATCTTTCTCATCGTGAAATTGCCTCACAAATGGAAATTTCAGATAAAACTGTGAAGAAACAAATGGCAAATGCCTTAAAAATCCTTCGTTTAAAGCTTGGAACGCTTTTCTTTTTAATTTTTTAATTTTTTTTTCATTTCGTCTACTCCCATCGTAAGAGCAAGCGTTCATAACCATACATCTCACCAAAAGAGGAAATATAGTATGGAGAATAAACGCGCTCAGGCACTACTTGATAAATACCTGGAGGGCAAATGCAGCCCCGAAGAGATAGATCTTGTAGAATCTTGGTATTTAAAAGAAACAGCAGATCCCGGACCATTCCAAACGGAACCAGATTATAATGAATTAAAGAAATCAATTTGGAAAAACATACAGCAGGAAAATAATCAAACCAGGAAATTGGTGCCGCAATATAAATGGGCAGCAGCTGCAGCGGTTTTTATTGCGCTAAGTGTGGGCGTGTATTATTTGGCTAATAAAACAAATGCATCAGTACAAAAAACAACAGATTTTGTGCGTAACGACATTGCTCCCGGAGGAAATAAAGCATTTTTAACACTTGCTGATGGTAAGCGCATTGCCTTAGATAATGTTCAAAACGGAAAAATTGCCGATCAAACCGGTGTTGTTATTTCGAAAACTGCTAACGGGCAATTGCTTTATACCATTTCAGAAAATGCTAAATCCAATCAGAAAAATTCTGCCATGGCTAACTTCAATACCATTGAAACACCAAAAGGAGGGCAATACCAGGTTAATTTACCCGATGGCACAAAAGTTTGGTTAAATGCAAGTTCATCTTTGCGCTATGTTGCACAGTTTGCTGCAACTAAAAGAGAAGTAACGCTTACAGGGGAAGCCTATTTTGAAGTGGCCAAAAGAACAGTTAATGGAAAAAGATTGCCATTTGTGGTAAAAACCAATATGCAGGAAGTAGAAGTGCTGGGTACCCATTTCAACATCAATAGCTATCAGGAAGATGGGAACACCAAAACAACCTTATTAGAAGGTTCAGTAGCAGTACATCCTATACCTGCAAAGGGAATAAGTTTAGCCGCTAAAACCATAAAACCTGGTGAGCAATCGGTTTTGAACGCTTCGGCCCTGCAAGTTTCAACAGTTGATACCGAACAGGTACTTGCATGGAAGGAAGGATTTTTTATGTTCGATAATGAGAACCTGCAAAGTATTATGAACCAGGTAGCAAGATGGTATGATGTTGAGGTGGTATTTAATGACAGCAGTTTAAAATCAAAAGAATTCAGCGGAACGGTTTCGCGGTTTGCAAATGTATCGCAAGTGCTTAAAAAGATAGAATTTACAGGTTCCGTACACTTTAAAATTGAAGGAAGGAGGATTGTGGTGATAAAATAAAAACTTAAAAACTGCAGTCCAAAAAAAAAGTCAGCAATGCTACGAACATTACTGACCCTAACCGGATTACCCGGGAATGCTTTGGCTCAGTTTAAATACACTATTGAGATAGAATACCTTAAACCAAAACAAACGAACAAATGTATACAAATTCTGCTAATATTTTTTGCAGGTATCGATCCTGCGCGACCAAATTTTTGCGAGTAATGAAACTAATAATAGTTTTAATGGTAACCTGCCTAATCCAGGTAAGTGCTACAACAAGCAATGCCCAGAGCCTATCTTTGGTCAAAAAAAACATAACCATAAAACAGGTTTTTAAAGCCATTAGAACACAAACCGGTTATAATGTACTTTGGGAAGCCGATAAACTCCAAACCAGTAAAACCATCGATGCGAAATTTAACAACGCTTCTCTTGATGAAGTGTTGGGGAAATGTTTCGAAGGTAAAAACCTTACCTACGCCATTGATGAGAAAACAATAATTATCAAATCAAGGCCCTTATCATTACTGGAGAAAGTAATTAATATTTTCCGCGCTATAGAAATTACCGGAAAAGTACTGGATGAAAAAGGGAATACCCTTCCAAATGCCTCTATCCTTATAAAAGGAACAAAAACTTACCATAAAACTGATGAGAACGGAAATTTTAAATTTAGCATCGCAGATGAAGGTGCAACCTTGGTGGTTTCTTATTTAGGCTATAAAACCCAGGAAGTACCAGTTTCAAAAGGTGGCCAAATCAGCATCACCCTTCAGCCAGATATGACCGATCTTGAGGATGTGGTGGTAGTGGGTTACGGCACTCAGAAAAGGGCAAATTTAACCGGAGCAGTTGATGCCATCAGTGCAAAACAGTTAGAAAACAGGCCAATTGCAAATTTAGGTCAGGGTTTACAAGGTTTAATTCCCAATCTGAATATTTCCATAGCAAACGGACGGCCGAATACTGCACCAAATTTTAATGTTAGGGGCTTTGCTTCCATCAATGGGAGTGGAGCACCGTTAATTTTGGTAGATAACGTGCCTTTTAGCGCATCAGAGTTATTAACCCTTAACCCGGCAGATATCGAAAGTGTATCGGTATTAAAAGATGCTGCTGCTTCGGCAATATATGGGGCCAGGGCACCTTTTGGAGTGGTATTAATGGTTACCAAATCTGCCAAAAGCAATAAGTTAAATGTGAGTGTAAACAGTTATACCGCTTACCGTACCGTAGGCAAACTGCCCGAATTAGTTACAGATCCTTACGAGGTTTTAAAAGTAAAAAATGAAGCAGCTTTTCCTTTATATAATCCAGCTTACAGTGCAGCATTGGTTGAGGCCGCAAGGTTGCGTTCGCTTGATCCTTCACGACCGGATGTAATTACCGATCCAACTGATCCTAATAAATGGTTTTACATCGGATCTACTGATTGGTTAAAAGAAGCTTACGAACAATCTGCTCCAACTTATAATGTGGGCTTAAATATTTCTAAAAAGGCCGATCAGATCAGTTATTTCTTATCTGCAAATTATTACAGGCAAAAAGGAATGATCAAAAATGCAAATGAAAACAATAATATTTATAACTTAAGGGGCAAGGTAGATTTAAATGTAACCAAATGGCTTACCATTTCAAATAACACCATGCTAACCTCAACCTTTTATGAGGCACCAACATTTATAGATGGCAATTACTTCTGGAATATTAACCGCACCAATGTAACCGATATTCCGCGGAACCCTGATGGTTCATGGACTTCGGCCGGGGCATCATTGCTTGGCGCCGTACAAGAGGGCGGAAGAAAAAACATAAGCACTAATACCGTTCAAAGTACCTTTTCGTTCGATGCTTCACTAATTAAAAATATATGGAGCTTAAAAGGGGATGCAACTTTTAGAAGGGTAGATAGCTTAAATAAATCATACGAAATTCCGGTTCCGTATAAAACGGGACCAAATCTTGCGCCACCTTTAACTACTTCTACCTCGGCAACAGATCAGAATGGGAATGTAAAATACAATGTTATCAATCTTTACACCCAGGCACAAAAGCAAATAGGGGATCATTTTATATCAGGATTGGTAGGTTATAATCAAGAACATTTTAGAAATGCCAAATTTTTAGCTTCTCGTAAGCAACTGATTTCAAATGGTCTGCCTTCAGTCAATCTGGCCACCGGTGATCAAACAATAACAGAGAATGTTGCAGAATGGGCAGTTCAGGGGCTTTTCTATAGGCTTAATTATAATTATAAAGAGCGCTATCTATTAGAGCTTGATGGCCGTTATGATGGATCTTCGCGCTTTGCACCCAATAAACGGTGGACATTCGTTCCTTCTGCATCCGCAGGATGGGTAATTTCAAGAGAGCAGTTTTTTGAACCTGTAAAAGAACTTTTGTCCATGGATATGTTGAAAGTTAGGGGATCTTATGGTATGCTGGGTAACCAGGCCGCTGCAAATGAGTATGATTATTTCTTAAAAATGACCAGTGGGAAAACCAGCCAGATTTTAGGCGGTTCTCAACCGAATTATGTAAATCCACCAGCAGCAATTTCGGATAGCTTTACCTGGGAAAAAGTATCAACCATTAATCTTGGCGTTGATATGAGTTTCTTTAAAAACCGATTAGACCTGAGTTTCGACCGTTATACCCGTTTCACCAAAAACATGTTGGTGCCCGGAAAACCGCTTCCTGCAGTATTCGGAACAGGATCGCCAACGGCAAATGCCGCCGATTTAAAAACCAAAGGCTGGGAGTTGAAAATAGGTTGGAAAGATCAGTTTATGCTTGGTGGTTCTCCGTTTACGTATAACGCTGTTTTTGCCCTGAGCGATAGCAGATCATACATTACCCGTTTTGATAATCCAAATAAACTATTAAGTGATTATTATGAAGGAATGGAAATTGGCGAAATCTGGGGATTGGAATCAGAAGGCTTTTTCCAGAATGCTGATGAACTGAAAAATCATGCCAACCAAACTGCAGTAGGAACCGACGATCAGCGCTACCAGTATTTTGTGGGCGATATGAAATTTAAAGACCGCAATGGTGATGGCAAAGTGGATTTTGGAAATGAAACGGTAAATAACCCCGGTGATTATTACAAAATTGGGAATAGCAGGAGCCGGTTACCTTATAGCTTTGATTTATCAGGTGCATGGAAAGGTTTCGATTTAAGGGTATATGTACAGGGAGTAGCCAAAAGAGACTGGTATGCCGCAGGAAGCAACATTTACTTCTGGGGCATATATGCACAGCCATGGACCAACGTTACGGTGCAGAACCTCGATCATTGGAGTCCTGAAAGGCCAAATGCCTACTTCCCTAGGATAAAAGCCTATGCCGCCGAAGATACCGGAGAGGAACTTGGTATACCGAATAGCCGTTTTTTACAGGATGCTTCTTATTTACGCGTAAAGAACATCACCTTAGGTTATACCTTGCCTAAAAGCTTTTTAAGAAAAGCAAAGTTAGAGAACGTGCATTTTTATGTGAGCGGCGAAAATCTTTTTGAACATTCTAACCTTAAAGTAAAGCTTGATCCTGAAGGCCTTGATGGCAATATTTATCCATTTCAACGGACCTATTCATTTGGCTTAAACTTTAATTTTTAACACTGAACAGATGAAAACTATATATTACATTCATATTTTCCTATTTGTATTGATTATAGGAATTTTGGCGGGTTGTAAAAAGGATTTTCTAGACCGGATTCCTGAAACCACCATTACACCCAATCAGTTTTTTAAAACAACGGCAGATCTCGAAACCTACAGCAATGGTTTTTATAGCATGTTCGGCCCGAGTACGAACGATCTTTTTTCTGATAACATATCTGTAAACTTAGGGGGCAGTGAAGTTGATAACATGATCAGGGGAAAAATCAGCCCAACCAATGTTGGAGGCTGGAGTTGGGGGAACCTGCGTACCATTAATTACATGCTCAATAATTTACAGCAGGTAAAGGGAGATGCTGCAACCATTAAACATTTTGTAGGCATTGCCCGCTTTTACAGGGCCATATTTTATTATAATATGATCGTTAGGTATGGCGATGTTCCATATTATTCCAGCGTCCTCAATCCAGATGACCAGGCGCAGTTGTACAAAGCTAAAGATCCGCGTGCACTGGTGGCCGATTCGGTAAAAGCCGACCTTGAGTATGCTGCAACCAACATCATCCCCACAGGAACCAATACGCGGATTACCAAGTGGGCTGCATTAACTGTACTGGCAAGGTTCTGCCTTTTCGAAGGTACTTTTCGCAAATATCATGATGAGCTTGGTTTGCAGGCATCAGCCAATACTTTTATCCAGCGTGCAGAATCTGCAAGTAAAGAGGTAATGGGAGCAGGATTTAGCATATATAACACCGGCAAAAAAGGAGAAGACTATCAAAAGCTTTTTACCAGTCAGGATTTAAGCAGCAATAAAGAAATGATCTTTTATGATGATTACGATAAGGCATTAAACCGGGCAAACAGCACACATTATGTCTTCGATTGGCAGTGGGCCATAAATAAAAGTTTGGTAGATACATACCTCATGACAGATGGTACACCATTTACCTCAAGCCCTAACTGGGATAAAAAAACTTACGGCGAAATTTTTAATAACCGCGATCCACGGATGGCAGTAACCATTATGCCTCCGGGTTTTTCTACCACATTGGGTGGTATTCCTAGTAAAACCAGACCTACCTTTGGCGGCTACCCACAAATTAAATACTATGCTATTGATCCCACCACAAAGGTATACACTGAGTTTACCGATCTTCCGATTTTGCGTTATGCAGAGGTTTTGTTAATTAATGCAGAAGCAAAGGCCGAACTGGGCTTGCTTAACCAGGCCGATGTGGATATTACCATCAATGTTCTACGGAACCGTGCCGGAGTTGCTCCACTGAATATGACTGATGCCAACACCTCACCTGATCCTGTTTTAGCCAATATGTATCCATTGGTTAACGGAAGCAACAAAGGAGTTCTTTTAGAAATCCGTAGAGAGCGTAATGTAGAAATGGCGTGTGAAGGGCTTAGATTTCGTGATTTATTGAGGTGGAAAGCAGGTAAATTACTCGAAAGGCCAACCCAGGGCATGTATTTACCTAAACTCGGTGCCTATGATGTAACTGGTGATGGGGTAGAAGATATTGCCATTTTACAGGCTAAAGATCAGGAAGGTCCACTTGATGGGCTTACAGCCGATGTAAAAAAGAACCTGGTAAAATATTACCTTAGCGATAACAGTTTTTATTTGAGTAACGGGAGTTCGGGCTTCATCATGTTCCCCGAAAATATCAGTGCTCCGAGATCATTCATTGAACCAAAATATTACTATTTTCCTATCCCAATACAACAAATTTTGCTTAACCCGCACTTAAAACAACCAACTGGCTGGCAATAGTAAATAAGAGGATGGGTTTAATTAAAACATCGTCATATTGAGGAGTAATTTATTGTATAAAACTCTATATGAGTGACATGATTTTAAGGAAATGAATATCCTCAGTTTATCGTCATTGCGAAAAGGCTTTTTCAGCCGACGAAGCAATCTTACAACGATCGCTAGTAGCGTGTGTTTTAGGATTGCTTCGTACCTCGCAATAACGACCGCTTTACTGAGCCTGTCAACGGTAGCTTATCGAAAGACTTGGTTGAAAACATTTATTATGTTTTGACAGGCTCAGTAAAACGGTTGTGCCTTTACTTTAATCAACAAACACACAACAATATGAAAAGAAGAAATTTATTAAAGTCGATCCCTTTGGCTGCTGCTGCTCTTGTGGTAGGAGATTTAAAGAATGTTACTTTAGCTGCACCTATTGAAAAAAGCAATAACCGTAAGCCTATATTAACCATTGCACACATTACTGATGTACATATCAGAGGTGGCGACAATGCGCCTGCAAGATTTGAGAAATGTTTACAGGAGATTAAAAAGCTGAAAGTTGATTTTTTTCTAAACGGAGGTGATAGTATCCATGCCGCAGATTATAAAGACATTACGCGTGAAAGTGTAACAGAGCAATGGGATATTTGGGATAACTGCATCAAACAAATTGCGGGTTATGAGGTACACAGCTGTATCGGAAACCACGATATCTGGTGGGCTGCACCATCAACCGCAGATGAAATGTATGGAAAAGATTATGTGGTTAAAAGACTAAAAATTCCTAACCGTTATTATAGTTTCACTAAAAAAGGCTGGCATTTTATCATATTAGACGGAAATAATAAGAATACAGCTTTGGATGCTGAACAATATAAATGGCTCGAAGCCGAATTGGAAAATCTGCCTGCCAATATACCTGTATTGCTTATGTCGCACTACCCTATATTAACCGTTACAGGTACCTTTGAAGGTGGGCAGCATGGCGACCATAAAGAACTTAAACAATTGTTTTATAAACATAAAGATAAAGTGAAAGTGTGCCTGAGCGGTCATCAGCATTTATTAGATCGGGCATGGTATAACGGGGTAGAATATTATTGTAATGGTGCAATGAGTGGCTTCTGGTGGGGTAAAGGAGATAAACGATCAGCCAGGCCTTATTATTACCAGGAAACAGCCCCGGGTTACGCCATACTAAAATTATACAGTGATGGTACATTAGAAAATAAGTACATCGAAACTGAGCGGCCCGAAACAACCGGATAGTGATACGAGGTAATATTAGTTATCAGTAAATTATCATCTAAACTGAAACAACACGCAATGTAGAGATCTAAAATGAAGTTTGTTTCAAATTAGATCTCTCAACTGCGTTGCACTCCGCTCGAAATGACGGAACAATACTTTAACCTTAAAATAGTTTTTCTTGTGGAGGTTTAGCCCCTGCTAAACGTAAATAAACAGTTGCCTGGCCACGGTGATGCGTTTGGTGTTCAAAATCTTTAGTAAAAACCATATCCTTGGTCATTTCAAAACGGCCCATAAATTTTACTTTTTCTTCCAATTGAGCAGGAGTCATCTTTTTTAATGCTGCAATTACATAATCATAACCGGCCATTACTTCTTTGGTAACGTTTGCTTTCGATTTGTCGGTTATTTTTTCTACTGCTCCCAATGCAAAAGGACTTTTCTCGCCAGTTGCCGTTGCCGTAAAACCATAATTGGCATCTGTAAGGTGGAGCATTTGTTCAGCGAAAGAGCGCATTTCGGGTGTTGGCTTTAACGCATAACCAGATTCAGGCATGGCATCCAGGTACTCTTTTGTGTAAGCTTTTGCTCTTTCCCATTCAGCAATTTTTACACTGGCTGCAGTTTGCGCCTTCGCGGTGCCTAACATCACCAACAGGCAAGCCAGGCTTAAAAATAATTTAATCGTTTTCATAATCTGTTTTGTTTGTAATGATAAAGATACGATAGAATGTGATTGATTACAATCTGCTGGTTGGCAATTTATTTCGTTAGATGATTACGATTAAAATTCATCATTTTACTAATCGATGTAAACCCTTATAAATGAGGGGTAATGGGAAATGTATATGTTAAATATAGCATTAAACTATTTTAACTGCGATTTTCTGAAGATTAGCATTGATTATCTATATATCTAAAATATAATGAAACAGGTTTAATTAAGATTTAGTCAAAACACCAATTGAGAATAATCAAGTATTATAAATAGGTTGTGAACAAAAATGTGTAAAAGTTGTAAACCCAGTTATACAAAAATTGTGAATTGTAACATGAATTTATTTTCCTAATTTGCACCGAAATAAAATTTTGGTTATGAAAAACGCTATCTCACTATCTTTAGGACTCTCAGTAATTCTTACTCTAAGTATGGGATTCCGGTCGGATAAAAATCTGATTTTCAAAGGTAATAAGCTGAATGAGACCTTACCAGTGGCAAAATTGGAAAAGGTAGATGGCGATCAATTGATTGAAACATTAATCTTACAAAGGTTTAATTTTAACAAGTCAATCATCAAAAATGGTTTTGATGCTAAAATAGAATCTCCAAAAATTACCTCAATTATAAATAATGGTCCGGCAAGCATCGTTTCGTTTAGTGGATTTGATTATTTGGTTAAAAAAAATAAGGTAATCGGTGTTAATGGGATCGAACTTTCGCCATCAGCTTTAGCAACCATTACCGAAAAAGTAGTAAAGTTAGATCAGATGCAGCAGTATTGCTGTGCACAGGCGAATTTGGCCAACAAACGCGAAAAACGCGATCTTAATACCATAAAAACGTTAGATCGCCAGTACTTTGCAGCTTTAAGAGCCATTAGGTTAATTACTGAAAATATAGCTGACCTAGCCACCAAATCAAACGCATCTTTCGCCATAGAAACTGCCGTTGCCAAAACCAGAATCCCTGATATCAAAATTATCGAAACAAAAACCGATTACAAAGGCGGTTATGTTGCAGAAGTTAATTAAGCGATTAGGCGTATAGTATTAAAATCTACAGATTGAATCTATTCTTTAGCGGGTTTGGCATCAATTAAACAGGTTTACGATAAATAATCGTCTTCGTGAAAATAAACAAAAGTAATCCTTCATGCTGATTGCCTTGCTTCATCGCCCGTAGAAGCCTTCTTTAAATAACAAGATACCTCATCTGTCAAGTTACATACACGTAACTTAAGCAATCTTGAGTGAAGAAAATAATCTATTTAATAGCAGTAACCATGTAAACCGTTTGCCCTACTGCACCGTCGTAACCCAATATCAATTTATAATCGTAAAAGTTATCGATTTCATTTTTAAATGCTTCTAGCGTAGGTATTTCTTTCGAAACGTGTTTTCTATCCCACTGAAATTTACTTCCCACTTTTAATGTTGCCTTATTGCCGTTGCTGGCATGGTTGCTGATTAATTGATCAGGTGTGATGATATTTTCCATACTTAAACTAACAAACTTATCCCATATTGGTTTTTATCCTGATGGATTCGTGCCAAATGGATACCAAGTAACGTTTCCTGACAAAAGAAGTAATTAAATAAAATGATATAAAAATACCACATCGCCTACATAAGCAGGTTTGGGTTGGTCTTTAATAACAAGAGTAGCCTGGATGGTTACTTTAGTAATTCCCCTAAGGTTACTAATGCAATTCAATTTTGCTTTCAGCTGTACTTCGCTATCTACCAAAACGGCCTGGCCAAACTTAAAACGCTCTATACCATAATTAATTTCCATTTTAATATTGCGTACATCAGCAATTTGTTTCCATAAATAAGGAATTAGCGAAAGGGTTAAGTAACCATGTGCAATTGTAGCCTTAAATGGTCCTTCGTTCTTCGCCTTTTCAGGGTCAGTGTGGATCCACTGATGGTCTAATGTTGCATCAGCAAATTTATTAATCTGTTCCTGATCTATGGTATGCCATTGTGAAACGCCTAATTCTTTCCCTAAATGCGATTCATACTCTTCAAAATTATTAATCACCAACATGTAATTCTGTTTATCTGTTTATTACTATTTTAACAACTCCGTTAGGTACAGCAATCCTTCCGCTATGTAGTTGGTTTCACTCTTCTGTTTCCAATTATAGCGATAATAACGGTGCTTTTAAGCCTATACGTATAAAAATCTTTTAAAGATTTTTTTTACTCATTTGGGTTTTATTGATAATGCATTAATATACAGCTTGTTTGTTTTCGTATGCAATGCGTCACCAATTGATTATTATAGCAAAATGTTTTAATCTTTGCTGTTCGTTTACGCACAATGCTGTTCATTAACGAACAGCGCAATTGATTAAAATACTGTTTAATCCCTTTGTATACAAGCTCAATACGCTTGGTTATATTTGGCATAAGAATCGCATTGGTCATAAAAAATAAACTTATGTTCAAATTAAACCTGAAGATTGCTTTTAGAAATCTGTTGCGGAATCGATCATATGCCTTGATTAATATTCTTGGTTTATCTATCGGTATGACCAGTTGTATTTTGATCTTTATTTTTATTCAATTTCAGCTGAGTTACGATACCCATTTCAAAAATAGCGACCGGATTTTCAGGTTCGTAACCGATTGGAAATACAATAGCTTTGACGATTACTCGGCCGGAGTTCCTTTACCTTTTGGTCCTGCCGCCAAAGCCGAACTTCCAGGTATAGAAAAAATAGCCAGAATCTCGCGTAATAGTGGTGTTATACTGGTACGCAATGATGATGGTACCGAACATTTTAAAGCCGTTAAGGATGTATATTTCACTGAATCGGAATTATTTGATGTGCTACAGGTTAAATGGCTTCTTGGAAAACCAACCCAATCATTTTCAATACCCAATACTGTGGTTATTTCAGAGAGAACAGCTAAAATTTTATTTGGTTCTGCAGAAACGGCCATGGGAAAAAATTTCACCTTTTGGAACTCCATCTCGCTCAGGGTTGTTGGGATATTTGCCGATTTACCAGGCAGCAGTAGTATTCCAATGGAAATTATGATTAGCTACCCAACATTTTATGGGAAAAATAATCAAGATTGGGATTCTGTAAGCACTTATAATGAGTGTTTTACTTTGCTAAAGCCGGGTGTAACTGTGGCTGCATTTGAGCAGTCGTTAAAAAGAATGAATGAGAAATACCTTAAACTGAAAAAGCTTGCAGGGAATCAAAATAGTCACTTACAGTCTTTAAGAGATATTCATTTCAGCGAACGTTATGGTAACTTTTCCGAAACATCGGTTACTAAAAAAGAAGTGTATGGCCTGGCCATCATCGGCATTTTTTTAATCATTACGGCTTGTATTAATTTTATAAATTTAGCTACCGCACAATCGATTAACCGCTCAAAAGAAGTAGGGGTACGTAAAGTTATGGGGGCAATGCGCAAGCAACTTTTATTTCAGTTTTTGGCAGAAACAACAACAATTGTATTAATTTCAATGCTATTTGCTTGTATCTTATCCGAATTACTCTTGCCTTCATTGTCGCATCTCCTTAAAGGTGAAGTTGTTCTGTCGCTATTTACAAGTCCGGCAGTTTTTGTGTTTTTGTTGTTGATGATCGTTCTGGTTAGTTTTTTAGCCGGTTTTTATCCCGCAATGATTATTTCAGGTTTTAGTCCGGCCTTAGCCATAAAAAACAAAATCGTTGTCCAATCAGGCAATTTGAGTTTAAGAATGATATTAATTGTAATACAGTTCACTATTACCATTGTGCTCATCATTGCCACTTTTGTTGTGATTAAACAGATGCAATACGTAAGAGAAAAACCACTTGGTTTTAAGAAGGATGCGGTAGTGATGATTGGATTCCCTGGAGATAGTTCGAGCATAAGCCATCAGCAACTGTTTAGAGAAAAATTGCTTCATATACCAGGGGTTGAAAAGCAAAGTTATTTTGCCCGGCCGCCACTTTCAGGAAGTATGAATACCACAAATTTTTATGTTGATGGTAGAGAGAATAAAGATTTTGAGGTTCGGCTGAGTATGAGTGATGAATACTATTTCGATCTGTTCGGGCTACAGTTTATTGCAGGAAGTGTTTACAAAAAGAGTGATACCGCTAATGCTTACATCGCCAACGAAACTTTTGTAAAGAAGATAGGTATCGCCAACCCTCAGTTGGCCCTTGGAAAAGTAATTGCACAAAATGGAAGAACAGGTCCGATAGTTGGCGTTATTAAAGATTTTAATGATCAATCACTCAAAGAAAAAATTTCGCCTATGGTTTTTTACCAGGAAAAAAGGCAATATTATAATATGGCAATAAAATTAGACGCAAAGGAAATGATGCATGCCATGAAATCAATAGAAAATCTTTGGACAAGTACTTTTCCTAATGAGGTGTATAATGCAAGATTTTTAGATGATGACATTAATAATTATTACGAGTCGGAACATATAACAGGCCTTTTGTTTAAAATATTTGCAGGTGTGATTATGTTTATTTCCTTTATCGGTCTTTTTGGGTTAATTTCTTTTGTTGCAGCTCAGCGTACGCGTGAAATGGCGATCAGAAAAGTACTTGGCGCAACCACAGCTGAACTGGTTAAAATGCTGAATCGCAATTTTATCAAAATGGTTTTTATTGCCAACCTCGTTGCGTGGCCATTGGCTTACATTTTAACAAGTAAATGGCTATCAGGTTTTGCTTATCGTGTTTCGCCTGGTATTTGGCCCTTTATGTTGGCCATGGTTGCATCAATGGTGCTTACGCTAATTACAGTCAGTTTCAGATCATACCGCGCAGCAAAGGCAAATGCTGTAGATGCGCTTAAATATGAGTAAATTAATGTAGAGCATCTTTAGCATTGTGTTCTCAAGCCATTCGTCATCCTGAACTTGTTTCAGGATCTAATAAAATTCGCCTAATTAAAAGCTAACGCTGTGTTGATTCATGAAATCTGCGTAAGTATTTCGCTATCAATTTCCCGCAGACTTAAGAAGATTAACACAGAACGATTATTAAATCATTTAAAATATTTATTTGTATTTAACTTTAATACAGGAATTTGCGCTGTTTTAGTCATCACTTTTCGCCTTTAACTGAATGTAAATTTACCTGCAATTAAATGTTATCTAAATGTTTTATTTGATTTATTTAAATTAAAATTTAGATTTGTCTAAAATTATGTTTAGATAAATCTATTGCGTTCATGAAATCTTCAATTCTATTTTGCTTCACTTTCTTTATCTCGCTAAATGCCATTGCACAAAAAGTTGTTGTTAAAGGCCTGGTCACCTCACAAAATGTACCTGTAGAAAACATTAATATTAAAGTTGTTGGATCAGCACTATCGGCCAAATCAGACCATGCCGGTATTTATCAATTGAGTGGCCTCAAATCAGGAAATTACGACCTAATTTTTTCCGGCATAGGTTATCAATCTAAAAGAATCAAGATTTTGCTTAAAGAGGATAGTGTTCAGGTTAATGCTGATTTATTAAGTTTAACATCCGATTTAAGTGATGTGGTAATTACCGGCGTTAACCGGGCAACACAACTGCGTAAAAGCCCTGTACCAATTGCAGTGCTTTCTAAAAAATCAATGGATCAGAATGTCAATACCAACCTCATCGAAGCCATTGTAAAAGGTGTTCCTGGCATTACAGCAGTTACCACCGGACCAAACGTTTCAAAGCCATTTATTCGCGGTTTGGGTTACAACCGTGTTTTAACACTTTATGATGGCTTAAGGCAGGAGGGCCAGCAATGGGGTGATGAACATGGAATTGAAGTAGATGAATATGGTATTGTTAGGGCTGAGGTGGTAAAAGGTCCGGCCAGTTTAACTTATGGCTCTGATGCCCTGGCAGGGGTAATCAACATGATTCCATTTAGCCCAAATTTTGAGAATAAAAATTTAAAAGGTGATTTTACAGCAAATTACCAAAGCAATAATGGGATGATTGGTTCTTCTTTGGGCATTGCTTATATAAAAAACGACTGGAAATATACCTTTAGGGCTACAGGGAAAACGGCGCACAACTACAAGAATAAAATTGATGGTTTAGTTTATGGAACAGCCTTTAGAGAATATAATTTATCAGCCAGCGCAAGGGTAGATAAGGATTGGGGGTTTTCTAAAACGGCTATAACCTATTACGATAATTTAATGGAAATACCCGATGGCAGCAGAGATTCTCTATCAAGAAAGTTTACACGCCAGGTTTTGGATGAGGGTGATGACATTAAAAACAGACCAATTGTTGCGGAGAACGATCTGAACAGCTATACCATTAATCCGCTGCATCAGCACATTCAGCATTATCGGTTTTACAACACCAGTCAGTTTAAATTTGGTACCAGCGATCTTAATCTGCTAATCGGCGGACAGCAAAGTGTAAGGAGAGAATACAATCACCCCACGTTGCCAAGCCAGGCTGGGCTTTATGTAGTGCTCAATACTTTTAATTACGATCTTAAATATAATCTGCCAGATTTTAGTGGTATCGAAAGCACCATTGGCATAAACGGAATGTACCAGGGCAATAGGAGCAAGGCGGCCACCGACTTTCCGATCCCTGATTACGACCTCTTTGATATTGGTGCTTTTTATTTTGCAAAGAAATCGATGGGTAAGGTAGCGGTTTCGGGAGGAATCAGAATTGATAGAAGAAACATAAACTGGAACGATTTTTACGTAGGCACCAATGCCCAAACCGGATTTGGTAAACAGGTTAATTTAAGTGATCCTACAGGGAAATTACAGTTTCCTGCTTTTAATAAAAATTATTACGGCTTATCAGGAAGTTTGGGTATAACGTATAATATTTCTGAAAAATTACTTGTAAAGGCCAATATTGCAAGGGGTTACCGCGCCCCAAATATTACCGAAATAGGTTCTAATGGCCTAGATCCAGGTGCCCACATTGTATATTTAGGCAACAGGACATTTAAGCCAGAGTTTAATCTTCAGGAGGATATTGGCGTTGTTGCCTATTTAAAAGATGCAGAAATTAGCCTGGAAGTTTTTAACAACAATATTCAGAATTACATCTATCAATCGCGTTTAACCGATGCCAATGGAAATCCGGTAGTTATAGTTCCGGGAAATTTAACTTACCAGTATCAACAATCGAAAGCCAGGTTATATGGTGCTGAAGTTTCAGTAAACCTGCATCCTGCTGCCATAAAATGGTTAAGTTTCAACAATAGTCTGGCTTATGTAGTGGGGTTAAATCAAAATCAGGAGCTATTGAACAAATATGGCATGGAAGCTAAATATTTACCATTTATTCCGCCATTGCAATTTAGAACAGAGATTAAGGCAACTTCACAAAAACCGTTTGGCATTTTTGATAAGCCTTATATAAAGGTTGATGCTGCTTTTTTTGCAGATCAGGATAAATTTTATGCCCTGGATGATACGGAGACTTTTACCGCCGGTTATACATTAATTAATGGTGGCATTGGATCAACCTTAAAATCAAAAAAGGGAAAAGTTTTGTGTGATATTTTTATTCAGGCAGATAACATTTTCAATATCGCTTACCAATCTAATTTAAACAGGCTAAAATATTTTGAATATTACAAACAGTCTGCCAACGGTCGATCTGGAATTTACAATATGGGCAGAAATTTCAGTTTTAAAGTCATTATTCCAATTTAGGAGTTGAAAAGATTATTGTAGGATAAATTTCCATGTTTTAGTGTTAAATGTTTCGTTTTAAGAATGGAAGGTAATTAATTTATCTTCCATTTTTTTTCGTGCGCCGGGCATGGCAATCGACTATAGGGTTCAAGTCCCGAACACGCTTAGCAGTAGGAAGTGTTAGCTCGAGACAAGGGTGTCGTGG
>NZ_LMKM01000006.1 GCF_001421515.1 Pedobacter sp. Leaf216
CGCAGTCACCCACGACACCCTTGTCTCGAGCTAACACTTCCTACTGCTAAGCGTGTTCGGGACTTGAACCCTATAGTCGATTGCCATGCCCGGCGCACGAAAAAAGAAATAGGTTAACCATCGGTTAACCTATTTTAAACAGTTCAACTATTTGTAAATCACTCCAGAATGTAATGCCTTTACATGATTTATTTAGCAATGGCCTATCCCAATTCAAGTAATTCAGTAGTACTTATCAAATAAGATTTATTGCATAAACTAAGGCAAACTTTCTTCTTCATCACCATCTTCTTTACTCACCGAATTGGGCATGTTACCTGCAGTTCCGCTGTTTCCTTTTTCCCAATCGGCCCTTGCTTCTTCCGAGCCAAAATCTCCTTCGCCTACTTCCCTGCTTAAAAATCCGGCCTCACTTTTAACTCGGTTCTTTTCATGATTTTCATTACTTCTAAACCTTGGCACCTGGTTATCGGGCATATTGGTACGTTCTGCGCTGTTTTCAGCATTCTTATCGCCCAGGTTGTTATTTTCTTCTTCAGTTCCCATTATGGTGATCCTTTAAAATTGTAAATATTAAATAGTGTTAAACCTTCCGATAATGGAACAGCCATTAATCAGTTAAGTATTTCCGCCGGCATTGCCTGCAAGGTCTCCGCCAACATCTTCCTCATCGTCTGTTTCACCTGTTAGGCCACGTTGTACTTCGTTATCATCAACTTCCTTTTCCTCATTCGGACTTATTTGCGACTGACCATTGCTGTCTTCAGCATCTGTGTCTCTTGGTTCAATGTTATCGTTCATAATCGTTTTTCTTAATAAAACACGTAAAAAGGCGATAAGGTTTAAACATTTAAACCAATATTAAATAATAGCACATAAAACAGATGTGTATTGCCAACAACCAGATCTTTTTATGCGGTTAAGTATTTCTTTTCAGCTTTGGCGAACCATTGCTTGCTTAAACTTGTTATCTCTTTGTATTAAAAATCTTAAAAACATGAAAGATCCAAAAGAACAGGAAGAAGAAAATGTAGATCAGCAAACTGATAATACAAAAGATTCGAATTGGGATGAACACCAGCGCGTTGATGAAGAAGGTAATGAACTTGATCCTGAAGACATAAAATAAGCAACTTATGAAAAAGATATTAATGGTGATGACCTCTCATCGCGACATGCAAAATACTGATGATAAAACCGGAGTTTGGCTTGGCGAATTTACCGATCCATATTACGAATTTATCGATGCAGGCTACCAGGTAGATCTGTTTAGCCCTAAAGGTGGCCGGCCACCGGTAGACCCAATGAGTGAACTTACAGAAAACATAACCGGATCCAACCGCAGATACCAGGATGATGAAAACGCAAAAAATGCATTTTCACACACCAGCACCTTAAATCAGATCAGGGTAGAAGATTATGACGCCTTGTTTTATCCTGGTGGGCATGGCCCCCTTTGGGATCTGGCTGTTGATAACAATAGCGGAATCCTGATTCATGACTTTTTAGATGCTGGCAAACCGGTAGCAGCAGTATGCCATGGCCCGGCTGCATTGCTTGGTGCCGAAAACATTCGCCCTGATTTTTTAAAAGGAAAAAGAATTTCGGCTTTTAGCAATACCGAAGAAACGCTGGTTGGCCGTGGCAATCATGTTCCTTATCTGTTGCAAACAAAACTGGAAACATTAGGGGCAGAAATTAAAAATAGTTTGGTGCCCTTCCTTTCTCATGTAGAAATTGATGGCTTGTTGATTACCGGGCAGAATCCATTATCTGCAGGGCCTGTTGCTAAGGCACTTATAGAAAAGCTTGCCGAAGTACCGCAAAATCAATCCGCACAAGCACCAGAAACAGTGCTGCCAGAAAGTAGTACCGAAAATTAATTACACCTATAAAATCAATAGCAATGGAAAACACGAATGGCAATGCTGGCGAGAAAGAAAATAAGGAAAATATGGGTTTCCCCGAAAACGAGGACGATAAGCGCGAAGTAGGTGAAAAACCTGATGAATCATTACCCTCTGACGGGCCTGTGAGTAAAAGCCGGACACTGGATTCAGAAAATCTGGCTGATACACATACAGCGGAAAATGAGGGCAGCTAAAGACTATCAAAACAGATAATTAATTTTAGGTCGGATAAAATAGACCGCTCCAGGACATATGAAAACTGAAGAGCAGCAGGTAAGGGTAATTATTGAAACACCAAAAGGCAGCAAGCAAAAATTTGATTACGAACCTGAACAGAACATTTACGTACTCAATAAAGTAATGCCTGCCGGAATGGTGTTTCCTTTTGATTTTGGTTTTATCCCAGGCACATTAGGAGAAGATGGCGACCCTTTGGATGTGCTGGTTATTTCTACTTTAGGCACTTTTACGGGCTGCGCGCTAGATTGCAGAATTGTTGGCGCAATTAAAGCTGACCAACGCGAAAAAGATGGCCGCAAAATGGAAAACGACCGGATTATAGCGGTTCCAATTATAGATCAAAACATGGCCAAAATTGAAACCATCCATGATTTGGAACAGGAGTTGATTACACAAATTGGCCAATTTTTCATCAACTACAACGAATTGGCGGGTAAATCATTTAAAATTAAAGGTTTAACAAGCCCTGCTGCTACCTGGAAACTCATTAGCGAAGGGGAAAAGAAAAATAACAGACAGGATACGCTCGTTCAGTTATTTATACCCATAACTGAGAGCAGCATTTTTAACCGTACGCTGCAAAAGCTTCAAAAAAGTTTGACAGAAAAATTTGGAGGACTAAGCCTTTACACCCGCCAACCCATAAAAGGCATCTGGCAGGATGGTAACCAAACCGAATACGATAAGCTAATTGTAGTTGAAGTAATGACGGCTCATTTTAATGCCCCCTACTGGAAAGAAATAAAATCGAACCTGGAAAAAACACTTCATCAAAAAGAAATCATCATCAGGCATTATAAAGTAAGCACCTTAAAAGATAGCTAACCCTGACATTCCTATTCAACATCATCGGTAAAATGGTTTTAACTTCTAGTGATGTCAAGATAAGCCCGGTGCCGACCCACTGAGGGGTGGTTGAGGGTGCAAAAGGCCCGAAACCGAGGCTAAAAGGCCCGGTGCCGACCCTCTGAGGGGTGGTTGAGGGTGCAAAAGGCTCGAAACCGAGGCTAAAAGGCTCGGTGCCGACCCTCTGAAGGGTGGTTAAGGGTGCAAAAGGCCCGAAGCCGAGGCTAAGCCACATCGTCCTCGTTTGTAACGAGGATGTACGAGAAAAGCGATTGTATCGCTCTTAAAGGAATTATTTTCGCATTGCAAATGCGTACCTCAAAAATCCTCGTTACAAACGAGGACTATTTAAGCTATCGTCATTGCGAGAAGGCTTTTTCAGCCGACGAAGCAATCTTTATGGCAAGAACCGATGTAAGAGTAAAGCGATTTTATCGCTCTTAAAGGAGTTATTTTCGCATTTCAAATGCGTACCTCAAAAATCCTCGTTACAAACGAGGACTATTTAGCTATCGTCATTGCGAGAAGGCTTTTTCAGCCGACGAAGCAATCTTTATGGCAAGAACCGATGTACGAGAAAAGCGATTTTATCGCGCTTAAAGGAGTTATTTTCGCATTGCAAATGCGCACTCAAAAACCCACGTTACAAACGAGGACTATTTAAGCTATCGTCATTGCTGAGAAAGCTTTTTCAGCCGACGAAGCAATCTTTATGGCAAGAACCGATGTACGAGTAAAGCGATTTTATCGCGCTTAAAGGAATTATTTTTGCATTGCAAATGCGTACCTCAAAAATCCTCGTTACAAACGAGGACTATTTAAGTTATCGTCATTGCGAGAAGGCTTTTTCAGCCGACGAAGCAATCTTTATGGCAAGAACCGATATTTAAGCTATCGTCATTGCGAGAAGGCTTTTTCAGCCGACGAAGCAATCTTTATGGCAAGAACCGATGTACGAGTAAAGCGATTTTATCGCTCTGCGCTTGCTAATTAAAAATCCCCTACAAAATGGTGAGCCTATTTTAAATCACTTTAATAATATCAGGCCATCGGGTGGTATAACCTTTGGAAAGATATTCGTGCTTTAACCGCCACTTTTTCTCAAACCCTTCAGTCGCCATTCTAAGCGTTCCCCTGCCATAAGCGAGGTTAAGTTTATCGAGTACGGCAGAAACCTTATCCTTCTTGCCACTGTCATGCGCCGCAAAAACATTCAGTTGTAACTCGCTCTCCGGCACCAGTCCGGTGGCAATTACACCAGCTTTTCTATACTTTACACCATCCTTAAAAAGCCGTTGTGCTACCTTAACAGCAATGCTTACCAAATCGGTGGTATTGTTACTCGCCAGCAACAGTTTATGCGTATAACTGGGAAAATGTTGTGGATGGTCTTCCCTGTTTTTATTGGTGTATAAAAAAACCTGTAAATAAAGGCAGCGCAGCTGTTCCTTGCGTAATTTCTCGGCCAGTCTGCTGGCATATAAGGTAACAGCCTCAGCTAAAATATCGGGCTGTTCAATGTAATTTCTAAAAGATCGGCTAACGGTAATCCCTTTGGTATTTTCCCTTACCGCATCCAGAGGGATGGCCGGCCTACCCCACAACTCATTCCACATCCGCTGGCCCATAACGGTTAAATGCTGCTTAAACCACATTTCGGGCATTTCCCTGAGTTCGCCTGCGGTAGTAATGCCGAGTTCCTGAAATTTCTTATAATACTGACGGCCCACTCCCCATAAATCACTTACAGGAAAATCTTTTACCGCAGCACTTATTTTCTCATCAGTATCCAACACCATTACCCCACCACACTTTTTAGAGAGTTTGTTGGCCAGCTTTGCCAGCGTTTTAGTTGGTGCTACGCCAATAGAAACAGGTATACCGGTATTCTGAACTACCGAATTACGGACCATAGGCACATAAGTATCAAGGTTGCCAATTCCGCCAAGCCAACCAAAAGCCTCATCAATGCTATACACATCAAGCCGTGGAAACCACCTGGCCAGGTTGTGCATCACCCGTTCGCTCATGTCGCCATAAAGAACATAATTGCTGGAGAAAACATGGATAGAAAACTTTTTAATCAGGTCTCTCACCAAAAATTCAGGATCACCCATTTTAATGCCACAGGCTTTAGCTTCCTCACTCCTGGCAATTACGCAACCGTCATTATTACTCAGTACAACAACGGGCTTGCCATTAAGCTCCGGGCGGAAAAGCCGCTCGGCCGAGGCATAAAAATTATTGCAATCACAAAGTGCAAACATCCTTGTACCTCCCCGTTCTTAAAGCCTTTGGCAATACATTTCTGCATACCGAACTCACCACACCCCAAATCTGCAACACCTCCATTTCCGTTTCCCTTACAATATCCGAATCGTTTTTAAGAAAAAAACCCTGCTTATCTTTCAACAACAGCCGGCAGTTAAAAAAACCTGCTACAAAGGCAATCACAAATGCACCTTCAATGGGTTTTAAAGATCGGTCGATCACTAAAATATCTCCATCACATATTCCATAACCGGCCATGGTATTGCCCTGCATCTGAAAATAAAAGGTAGCATGAGGATCGATCACTATTTTTTCGATAATATCGAGCCTACCCTCCAAATAATCTGCAGCTGGCGATTGAAACCCCGAAATCTTCTGCTCTGCTCTTTTTTCAAACGTCCTGATCATAACCAATTAACTCTTATTAAGAACAAAATTATACTAAAATTTTTAGCATTTATAATCCATCATAAACTAAATTCACAACCTCTCGGAATAATAAACCACCATATATTCAAAACCATTACTGTGTGGCATTTGTATTTAAGATGGTCAGAAAGGCCAGACTAAATACTCGAAAATGGAAAAATTACTTTTATCTGAAACCGCCAAACAGTTTATGGATTATGCGGTAGATACACTTGCTGCAATGGACGGTGCGCCTGAGCATGATGAAGATAAAAAAGCAGAAATAAAAATGCGTTTCGCAAAATTGCGCGAATACCTTAACGTGGTTGAACAATCTTACATCGAAAATACTCCGGCAGATGCTGAGCCACAAGTAGATCCAGCCTATATTGCTGAAGTGGGCCATAGTTAACAATAATACAAATTTTAAACACCTGAACATGGGAAAGATAACGAACCTACTGGCCGGCCTTGGAGGTGCGGTGGTGCTGAATATCCTTCACGAATCACTTAAAAAGGGTAAAGATATGCCGCGTATCGACCTGTTGGGCGAAGAAGCATTGCAAAAATCTTTAGGTTATTTAGGTACTTCTATTGATGATGATAAAGAATTATACCTAAGTACGCTTGCCGGTGATGTGGCAGGAAACGCAATTTATTATAGTTTAATTGGCGGTAGTTACAGCCTGATATGGCCAAAAGCCATTATATTGGGCCTTGCCGCAGGAGTTGGGGCAGTTAAATTACCTAAGCCAATGGGCCTGCAGCCTGAACCAACCGCAAAAAATGTAAAGGTAAGTGCATTAACCATTGCCTATTACTTAACAGGAGCCATAGTAACAGGAGCGATCCTGAAAACACTTAAATAACAAAAAATTACCTTTTTGCAGGGGCATGAAACTATTTTTAACCCTTTTCCGTTTATCGCTAATATGAGCAATTACACGATTCAGGAACAATTCAATCAATATTTGGACCTTTTAAATAAAATCCACAACATCGGCCATGATATCGATGCATCCATTAACGAGGTAGAGATAAAAGATTTGGAAGCAAAAAGAACTGCTTTTAAACGAAGACTACAAATGGTGACCAAAAACCTTGTTGATTCATTAAATAAAATGGATAGCAGGTATCCAATTCATAACTATCTTGGCAACCGCACCACCTACCTCTATACCGAAAACAATAAACTGATGTTTGAATACCATTAAAAAGCATAAAAAAAGCTCCGTTAACGGAGCTTTATAAATTTATTTTTAGTCTGGTTTGTTTTCTTTCTTAACTAAGTAAGGATAATCGCTATCCTACCGGGTAACAACAGCTATTTTTATCAATTTCTGTTTTGATATCATTGAAACCTGTTTCCAGCGTTTCAATTGTATGGGATGATTTACCCTGTAATAAATCTACCTTTTCAGTTATTGAATTTTGTTTTAATAATAGTGCTTAAAGAAAAACAAATAAAATAGCCGATATAATGTTGGTTTAACAGCTTAGGGTGCCATACATTTGGCCGCAGACAAATTGTATTAGAAAAGATACAAACCACATAAAAATTTTTATGGTTGATTAAGTACCTAAAAACATTTGTCTATGAAAACAGCCACATTCAGCAGTATGGTTAGTAGCTACGCTGACCATCTCCGCGCACATGCGATGAAATTTACACGAGACCTTGATGATGCCGACGACCTGGTACAGGATACTTTGATCAAAGCACTTCGTTTTAAGGAAAGCTTTGAAAAAGGATCAAACTTTAAGGGTTGGCTATTTGTAATTATGCGCAACACTTACATTAATGATTACCGCAAAAAGGCAAGAAAAAATTCAGTAATAACCACTGAAGAAGAAATCAGCAGCATGCATCTTTACAAAAGTGCTACCACAAACGTAGCAGAGAATAGATTTGCCATGCAGGACATTCAAAATGCATTAAACAATTTACCCGAAGCTTACCGCTTGCCTTTTGTAAGGTATGTAGAAGGTTATAAATACCATGAAATAGCAGATGAACTCGAAATTCCGCTAGGCACCGTTAAAACACATATTCATCAGGCCAGGATGGAGTTGAAAAAACGCCTGAAACAGTATAGAACCGCTGTATAAATTAAGCGTAAAATAGATATTCATACCTTAAATGTCGGTTTAGAAGCCAGGTAGGTATGAATATCTGTTATTAATATATTTTTTTGCCCATATCCCGGTTTTGCTTCGCATAACCAATTCTTTAAAGAACTGATTACCTCCGTTCTAGCCCCCTCCCATCTCAAAGTTGAGCCCATAAGCTGCATTAATCTTCACGATCTAAAACTTTTTAAACTGCATATTAGTTTTACCAATAGGCATACCAACTTCAAAACATAATTAAATGGCCAAAACTATACTCACAGTAAATGGGATCCGCCATGAACTGGACTTAAGCCCTTGGGTTTCATTACTCGATGCACTTCGCGACCGCTTACTACTTACCGGCACAAAAAAAGGATGCGACCATGGCCAATGCGGCGCATGTACCATTATTTGTGATGACAAAAGGATATTAAGCTGCTTAAGCCTGGCTGTGGCAAAAAACGGATCAGAAATTACCACAATAGAAGGTTTGGGTGATGATGATAATCTCCATCCCCTACAGCAGGCATTTATTGATCACGATGCTTTTCAATGCGGTTACTGTACCCCCGGCCAGATTTGCAGCGCAGTAGGCATGCTCAAAGAAAACCGCGCAACAACCCGCGATGAAGTTAGCGAACTGATGAGCGGCAACCTATGCCGTTGTGGTGCCAATAAAGGAATTATCGATGCAATTATGCAGGTAAAAGACGGAGGCCATTATGAATAATTTCGAATACTTACAGGCCGCTGATGCCGACCAGGCCATTAACCTGCGCGATAAGGATATAAATGCTCAATACCTTGCCGGAGGCACCAACCTTGTTGATTTATGGAAATATAACCTCACCCATCCCGCTGCACTTATTGATATTAACCACATCGGCATAAACAATACCATAACCGAAAACCCTGATGGAGGTGTAAGGCTTGGCGCAGCAGTGAGAAATGCAGATACTGCCTACCATCCATTAGTTGAAGAAAGGTACCCCTTACTGTCTAAAGCTATTTTAGCAGGGGCTTCCGCACAAATCAGGAATATGGCCAGTAACGGAGGCAATTTATTGCAGCGCACCCGTTGTTATTATTTTTATGATGATCAGGTACCATGCAATAAACGCATCCCCGGATCAGGCTGCCCTGCAAAAACAGGCTATAACCGCATACATGCAATATTGGGAACGAGCGACAGCTGCATTGCAGTATTCCCTTCAGATATGTGCATAGCACTTTCAGCATTAAACGCCAGGGTAAATGTAATCGGTTTGGATGGCGAACGAAGTATCGATTTTGCTGATTTCCACCGTTTGCCCGGCGATGCTCCTGAGCTAGACAATAATTTAAAAACCGGCGAACTCATCACCTCGATAGATCTTCCTGAAAATGGTTTTAAAGATCACTATTCATACTTAAAACTGCGCGACAGGCATTCTTATGCCTTTGCGCTGGTATCTGTAGCAACTGCACTAAAGCTTGATGGAAAATTGATCACTGAAGCCCGTATTGCCCTGGGCGGTGTTGCACACAAACCCTGGCGGGTTGCCGAAGCCGAAGATTTTTTAATCAATAAAGAGGCCAACCGCGAAAACTTTTCGGCTGCAGCAGAGCTGATTGTACAAGGTGCCAAAGGATATGGCGATAATGATTTTAAAATTGCTCTTGCCAAAAAGGCAATTGTAAGGAACTGTATGATGGCACTTGATCCATCAAGCCAGCAACCCGGCGCACAGCCTTCGGCTTAAACAATACAATCAACTATCGAAAAAACAATGGATAAAGATAAAATCGTTGGTAAGCCGATAAGTCGGCTCGAAGGTAAACTAAAAGTAACCGGTGCTGCCAAATATGCCGCAGAATATGAGGTAGAAAATCTGCTGCATGCTTATGTGGTAAACAGCCCTGTAACCAAAGGTAAAATTAAAAGCATCAACATTGATAAAGCAACCGCATTACCTGGCGTAATAACAGTATTATCGCATATAAACCGGCCAAAACTGGCTTGGTTCGATCTCCAGTATGCCGATATGGATGCCCCGCCCGGAACAGTGTTTAAACCTTTTTATAATGATGAAATTTTATATAACGGTCAACCGATTGCACTGGTGGTGGCAGAAGATTTTGAAACCGCACGTTATGCAGCTACACTGGTAGAATTTGATTTTGAAGAGAAACCTTTCGAAACCTTCCTTACCGATCATACAGAGCAGGCACGACCGCCTAAATTTGGGCTGGCCACTGCACTTAAACCACCACCGCCCCCACCTACTGGCGATTTTGAACAAGCCTATCAAGATGCCGCAGTAAAGGTAGAAAGTGAATACCAACATGGCACTGAGCACCACAACCCAATGGAAATGTTTGCCACCACAACGGTGTACAATGGAGAGGGCAAACTCACCATTTACGATAAAACGCAGGGCACTATTAATAACCAGCTTTTTGTAGCCAATGTATTCGGTTTAAAATATAAAAATGTAAGGGTACTTGCGCCTTTTGTTGGTGGCGCGTTCGGTTCGGGTTTACGCCCCCAATACCAGTTGCTTTTATGTGCAATGGCCGCTATCCACTTAAAACGCAATGTGCGCCTGGTGTTAGACCGTAAGCAGATGTTCTTTTTTAGCCACAGACCGCCTACTAAACAAAATCTTAAGTTTGCAACTGATGTTAATGGCAGGCTTACCGCAATGGCCCATACCGCCTTGAGCGAAACCTCCAGTTATGAAGATTATTTTGAATCGGTAGCTTCATGGAGCCACAAGCTTTACCCTGCGCCCAATACGCTGTTTGAGCAAAAGGTTGTTCCACTGGATGTTTGTACCCCTTTAGATATGCGGGCACCCGGCGGCAGCACAGCTTTACATGCCATTGAATGTACCATGGATGAGCTGGCTTATAAACTTAAAATTGATCCGCTCGAACTCAGGCTGCTTAATTATTCAGATACCGATCCTTCTGCAAAAAAACCTTATACCAGTAAAGCACTAAGAGCGTGTTACCTGCAAGCCGCAGAACGCTTTGGATGGAAAAACCGGACACCTGAACCAAGAAGCATGACGCGTGGTAATAAACTGGTAGGCTATGGCATGGCCACAGGGATTTGGGATGCTTTGCAGTTCCCATCACGGGTAGAAGCCATAATTAATGCAGATGGTAAACTGATTCTCAATAATGCAGTAACCGATATCGGCACCGGAACTTTTACGGTAATGACCCAAATTGCAGCTGATGAACTTGGTTTATCCATTGAAGATGTGGATTTCCGTTATGGCGACAGTCAGAAACCTTTTTCTATGTTTCAGGGCGGCTCTGCAATGACTGCCTCAACAGGCGTGGGAATTGTTGTGGCCACCAAAGAACTGAAAAAGAAAATACTTAAGGTAGCCCGGAAGATGGACAATTTTCCTTTTGCCAAAAGTGATGATAAAGATATCATATTCGAAGGTGGCAGAATTTACCTTAAAGCTGATCCGGAAATATCAATCTCCTTTAAAGAAATTGTTGCTTTTAATAAAGGCCGTAACATAAAAACCACAAATATGGGTAAGCCGCATATGCTGAAACTCAGGAATTACAGTAAGGCGACACATAGCGCATCGTTTGTAGAGGTAGAAGTAGATATTGAACTGGGAAACGTAACCGTTACCAGGGCCGTTACCGCAGTAGCAGCAGGTAAAATCATCAACCCGAAAACAGCAAAAAGCCAGATCTATGGCTCCATGGTATGGGGAATTAGCAAGGCCCTGCACGAAGAAACCATTATGGATAAAAAACTAGGTAAATACATCAATACAAACCTGGGTGAATACCATATTCCTGTGCATGCAGACATTAAAGATATGGATGTAATTTTTGCCGAAGAGGAAGATGAGCTTATTAATGAACTTGGTATTAAGGGGGTTGGAGAAATTGGATTGGTAGGCATGCCCGCAGCCATTTCTAATGCAATTTTCCACGCAACCGGAAAACGCATCAATAGTTTACCGATTCATTTTGATGAACTGATGTAACGTTAGTTTATCAAAACTATACACCTCGAATAAAATGTTGATGATAAAACAATCAATTTGATTGATTATAATATTACAGGCAACTAAAGATTAACCTTTGGTTTGCCTGTAATATTTGTATTCCATTTTTGTATAGCTTTTTAATTCTCTATTAACAACTTGTTTTAAATCTTCAACATTATTAAGTCCTGTATAAGAATTAGTTAAGCAAAGCCGCTGTTTTAATCCTACAGGAAGCTCGTTTAAAGATTTATCATCATCTAGTATCACAATATCATTATAGTTAATATCATTATCTGATATCCAAGTTTCAATTTCTTTACGTCTGGTAACTTTCAAATTAGAAGAAAAACTGACATCCAAAATTGTTATTTTCCTACTCGAAATTCCTCTATCCTTGAGAATAGTTTTCCATTGATTAACAGAATACCTATACCGATGTGAGGTTGACAATATTAATTCATCTTTACTTGTTCTAAACATTAAATTAAATATTTCAACTGCCTTATTATTAAATTTATAAAAGCCATCATCTTCCAGTTCCACACGTCTGTGTGGATTGGCATGAACCATTACTCCATCAATATCTAAAACAAATTTCATTCTTTCTTAATCCAATTTTTATCTACATAGTTATCATCACAATATTTTGCAGTATCTTCATGATTCGCATCCCAATCATCTTCGGAAATATATACTTCATTATATTTTTTTAACATATCGCAATGACTACTTGTATGAGGCCTTATCTCAAAATCTATACCAGCTAGTTTATATGCAATGAATCGATGGTTCCCTTCGACAACCATTTGTTTATATTCGCAAACTTTAACAACCCCAAGCTCATAAATAAAGCACCTTTTATAAATTCGCCTAATCTTCGCAAAGCAAAGCTTAGTTTGGGCAGTGCCATATGGATGTTGTTCATCTACTAAAAATTGTCTTAGGCGTTCAAGGGTAAGTTCAAAATGGTCAGGAGCGATCAATTTATATATATCTTCTACAAAGATAGCATAACACTTATTATCTTTAATGTAAGATACCGCTTTTATTTGTGAATATGAAAAACTTTTCTTACATGGCATGTTGCTTACAACCTTATACTATTGATGAAAAAGCTTCATAATTCAGTAAAACGATAACGGAATTCGGGTAAACTTTTGAAATCAGTACTTATCTAATTACAAATATGAAGTCTATTCAATTCAGGGATTTAAAAAACGCAACCAATCTAATAGTTTAAACATTAGACAAAAAGAAAACATTCCCTGATTTAAGCTGGTTTAAATAATATGAAACAGCAAATTACAGAAACAAGCAGGAGAACGGTGGTTATTACAGGTGCATCTAGCGGTGCAGGAAGTGCAATTGCACTGGCATTTGCTAAAAATGGCGACCGGATCGTAATCGCCTCAAGAAACCTTAAAGCTCTTGAGGAACTGGTAAACGAATGTGCAATTTATAAAACTGAAGTTAAATGTTTGGTTTGTGATACTTCGGATTACCGATCGGTGATTAACTTGCCGCAGCAGCAGCTGATATAAACGGTACAATTGATGTTTGGGTTAACAATGCAGGCGTACTCGCCATTGGTGAGTTTGATGTTACCCCGATGGAGGTTAGCGAACAAGTGGTAAAAACAAATCTCCTGGGCTATATGCACGGGGCACATGCTGTGCTTCCATATTTTAAAACCCAGGGGCATGGAATTTTGATTAACAATATATCGATAGGTGGTTTTCTTCCTGTGCCTTTTGGCGCAGGTTATTCGGCAGCAAAGTTCGGCCTTCGCGGATTCTCGGCAGCACTAAAAGCAGAGCTGCGCCACCTACCCAATATACATGTATGCGATGCTTTCCCAGGCTTTTTAGATACTCCAGGCATGCAACATGCAGCCAACTATACCGGAAAAGTGCTTAAGCCCGGCCCAATCGTGTATGATCCTAGCAGACTGGCAAATGAGATGGTAAAACTTTCGATAAACCCAATGGCCGAAAAAATGGTTGGAAGTTTTTCTACATTAATGCGTTTTTCACGCACGATTTTACCTGGCCTAACCACAGCAATTGCCGGAAGCGTAATCCGCACCTATTTAAAACACGCAAAAAAAACAGAAATAACAAGTGGCAATGTTTTTAACCCCGTAAATTTTGGAAACTCGGTTTATGGTGGATGGGGAATCCCAGGAAAGCCAAAAGCCCACCGAAAATACATTGCCCTTGGCGCAGCAGTACTGTTATCGGCTTTACTGATAAAAAAGAACGCATAGTAAATGGAGAAAATTGTTTTTTTTGGCAACAGCCTAATCGCTGGCTACGGCCTAAAAGATCCTAAAAGCGAAGCCCTGCCTGCATTAATTGATCAGAAGTTAAAACAACAAAGATTCAGTTTCGAAGTGGTGAATGCGGGGCTGAGCGGCGACACTACAGCTGCTGCCTTATCTCGGATAGCACCGTACCTTACAGGAAACATTGCCATTTTTGTTATTGAACTGGGTGCCAATGATTTTTTAAGGGGCCTATCTCCTACCCTGATTTATAACAACCTACAGACAATACTATCTCGTGTACGGGTTGCACAGCCATTAGCATCCATACTTATACTGGGCATTGCATTGCCACAATGGGCATATGGGCACGGCAGCGGCTACCAAGGCATTTATGAAAAGCTGGCGAAAGAAAACGGTGTGGCAATAGTACCATCATTTTTAAAAAATGTAGCCGGAAACCGGAGCCTAAATATGCCAGATGGTGTTCATCCTTTAGCCTCTGGATACCGGATTGCAGCAGAAAACATCTGGCCGGAAATTCATACAATAATTCAGGCACGGGCCGATAGAAATAGTCCGCAAAGCAACCAATTGAGATGAGCAAAAAAAGCAAGATTATGGAGGCAGAAAAATTTGCAAGTGCCAGAAACCTTGAAACTGCAAATGAATTTGTGCAGGCCATTAAGGCTTATCAATCGGTATTGAAGAAAAACCCCTTGCATACCGGTGCCACATCAAGATTGCTGATTTTATACAGAAAAGAAAAAAATATACAGGCTGAACTTTCGCTGCTAAAAGATTCAATTAAATCGCACGAAAATCATATTGAACAGGAAAAGCGCGAATGGATCAGTGAGCATAAAAAAATTGCCGAAGATTCTCGTCCGCTTGCAAAAATGCTTGGTATGCTTGGTCCTAATGAGCTGCCCAATTACGAGGACGAAATAATACAAAAGTGGCAACGCAGGCTAAACGCACTCGAAAAGCGGATAAAAACGAAGGCCATTAAAAAAACAACCGCAAAGCAAACCAAGGCACGAAAAGCCCCTGTTAAAAATAAACCTTTAAAAAAAGTTAATCAATCTAAATGATGTGTAATAATTAAACTTACCACAATGCCTTTTCTTGTTCCGTTGCAATGCTTTTATAAAGAATATATCCCAACCTGCCGCAGCGTTCTTTAACAAGCATGTCTACATCTGGTGGTACATCACTCATAATTTGATAACGGATTTTATATTTCTGGTTGTAACTCAATTGAATGGTAAGCGAGTGTAAGTTTGATCTTTTTGATAAAAGGCCGATAAGGTGATAATCCTGAAGTTCTTTCGCTGCCCTCAGCAACCTGTTGTCCATTATCTTTGCCAATGCTGGCTCCCTACTAAACGCTGTCTCTAAAATAGCAACTACACTCACCTTCATCAGGCAAAATTACCATCTTCATTGTGATTTGCAAGTAGGCAAAAGGTAACCTCTTGAAAACGAGAATCATTTTATTTATGCACAAAAGTTACCCTCGTACAATGATTGTACAAGCATATTTAAAGGCCATAACGGCAAATGGATTGTAAAAAACTTAGGGTTAAGCCAGGTTAATTACTTCTTTTTAGTACCGCTGGTTTTCCTTATCGCAGCTACTCCGCCAATGGCGAGAAGAATAATAGAAATTGTTGCACCTTTATCAATCGGACAATTATATAGTTCAGCGATGGTAACATTTGATCCAGTAGTAACTCCTTGCACACTGCAGCCACCAGGGTATGGCGTTGAAGGGCTAACGCTTGCTTCACAACTGCCCGTACCTTGTTTATAGCTGGTTGATAAAGAATAAATTCTTGCTCCTCCTACAGGATCAATCCCTTGGTAATCAGTAAAAACGCGTTCTGCCCCATTGTAAAAAACTATGCAACCTTAAGGGAAATTATCTGTAGCGAAAGATTTGGATATGGACAGAAAAACGAAGAGGATAACACACACCAAAATTTTGGGCATGATACATTGAGGCGAAAATTTCATACTTTTAAACGATAGATAGACGTAAATAGTATTCCTAAAACATCTATTTCACTTAAAAGTTTTGAATTTTAAATATTATTTTATATAAAATCGATTTATTATAGCGTATAATTTGATTATCGACAATCAAAAAAGCCCACATTTAAAATAAAAGTTGCGTTAAAAGAAAATAATGAAGGGTTTATTTCAGTAATTGGTTAATTGTATGCAGTAAAGAACTGTTGAGGAAAGGCTTTCCAATAATAGCATCTGCCGAACAATCTATATAAGCAATCTCATCGAAAGTGAGTCCGGTAAGTAATATAATGGGAATATGAGAAGTAGATGTTTCAGATTTTAATTCATCGCAAACAGTTCTTCCATCAGCAGTATCCAAACGGATATCCATCACAATTAAATCAGGCTTAAAATCATTAACCGATTGTATAATCTGCTCCGCTTTGGCAACCTTATGTGTATTGAAGTGCTCCATCATTAAAAAACAATCAAGTGCCTCAAGCATCAATTCATCATCGTCAATCAGTAAAATTTTATTATTCATAATTTAATCAAATCTGCATAAGCAGGTATACAAATCTAAATACTTTGCACCAATAAATACCACAACTCATAGCTATAACATGTTAAATTACTACGTTTAAACATTGATTATAACATGAGCACAAGAAGTATAACAAGATTGTCACAAACATTATTTACACAATTGCATACAAAGCTGTAAATTAAACATATTACTATAGGATAATAAGAAAACTAATTGGAGAAGGAAACAGGCATAAGATATGAGACAATATGACTTTTTTTATTCAGCGCTAAGGATACAGGTACTTTCAGCCTGCAAAATTGAAACCCTTTGCATAACAGATTGCAAGGAAATATCAATAAAAATATTCGCTAAAGACAGGAATTACCTGTCGGAGACTACGATAAAGCGCTTTTTTGGAGTGCTTAAAGATACAGCTGATGCATCGCCATTTGTGCTCGATAGCCTGGCGATATTTACCGGCTATACAGGATGGGAAGATTTTAAACAACAAAACAAGACGAATAAAGTATGCAATGATACAGTTACTAACCCTGAGCAGGTTAAAGCCCGCGAACTGGAGAGGATAATGAAATTACATAAGATAGAATTTCGCAACCCCAAGCATAAGCTTTAATACACACAGAATGAATTTCTTGGCTAAAAACATCGACCCTTGATGAAAGATTAAAAAAAATGCTAACCAAAATTAAGGGCCATCCCGCTTTTATTTACCGTTTTATTTTATGTTTTTTGGATATTAAGTGACGCCATATTGATTATGGCTTCATATTAAATTTATTCCAATTTGCATATCTTTGACTATTGATGAATACCGAAGAAAGACCGCACGACAACAATTTTAACGACGAACTGATATTCCAGGCACTCCAGTCATCTCCAGAGCCTACTGCAATTTATAGTGGCGAAGATATGGTGATCCGTTTTGCAAACGATGGAATGCTGGCCCTATGGGGGAAAGATATTTCGGCAATAGGCAAAACACTATTAGCGGCCATACCAGAGCTTGAAGGTCAGCCGTTTTTGCCCCTTCTTCAACAAGTATGGCATTCGGGCGTTACCTACTCCGTAACAGATGCCCCTGCACAACTCATCAAAAATGGAATGCCGACAATCGGTTATTTCGATTATGAATACAAAGCATTAATAGGTAGCGATAAAAAAACTTACTGCATCTTAAATACTGCAAAAGATGTGACCGCAAGAAGAGCTTACCTCGAACGTATTCAGCAAAAAGAAGAAAAAGAACAGGCCCTAATTGAAGAAATGGCGACCACAATGGAGGAGCTGACTTCTACAAATGAAAACCTGAACAGTTCGCTTAAGCTTTTAGAAGAAAGCCGCGAACACGTAAGAACCATTATTGAACAGGCACCAGTAGGCATTGCGGTATTACAGGGCCCAGATCATATTATTGAAATAGCCAATCCCGCAATCCTGAACATATGGGGCCGCAAAGGAGAAGAAGTAATTGGCGAACCACACCATACAGCCAGACCAGAACTTAAAGGACAGCCAGTAAACGCATGGTTGAATAATGTTTTTTTAACCGGCCAGCCGAAGATTAATAAAGAATTTTTGGTAAAACTCCGTCATAACGGTGGATTAAGGGAAGCCATTGTAAACTCTATTTATCAGCCCATAATTACCATGGGTACTGTAACAGGCGTATTGGTGATCCTTGAAGAAATTACCCAACAGGTGCTAGATCGCCGCAGAAGCGAGAAAGACCAACAGATGCTTGCCCTTGCCCTCGATGCAGGAGAACTGGCAACATTTTATTATGAACCGGCAAGCAACCTCTTTTCTGGCAACCCATTGCTAAAATCGTGGTTCGGACTTACGGCAGATGAAAACCTTGATTTATCATTGGCGTTAAATTCCATTCACGATGATGATAGGGAGAAAGTAACCGCAGCCATCAGCGAATCGTTAAGAGATGGATCAGATGGACACTATTTTATTGAATACCGGATAAAAATTCCTCAGGAGACTAACGATAGAATGGTACAGGCCAGAGGAAGAGTATTTTATAATTCAGACGGTAAAGCTGCAAGCCTGAATGGAACTTTAAGGGATATTACCGAACAAAAAAAGGATGAGCAGCGTAAAGATGACTTTATGGCCATGGTTAGCCATGAACTTAAAACGCCATTAACATCTTTAAATGCCTATTTACAGGTACTCCAACGCCAGGCATCGCTTGCAGAGAACACAGCACAGCAAAGCATACTTGAAAGGTCGGTAAGGCAGGTGCGCAACATGAATTCCATGATCAATGGCTTCCTGAATATCTCCCGGCTGGATTCTGGAAGAATGCTGATCGAAAAATCAGCAATTGACCTTAAAAAACTATTTGCCGAATTGGAAGAGGAAATGCTTTCCACAATCCATACCCATATTATCGAATTTGAACCTGCGGAAGCACTAACGCTGATTGCAGACCGGGAAAAAATTTCACAGGTTATTCAGAACCTGATCGGAAATGCGGTTAAATATTCTCCAATGGGAAGCAAGATCACCATTGCCTCCAGAAAATCAGTACCTGACAAAATACAATTTTTGGTAAGTGATGAAGGTATAGAGATTGCAACAGAAGACCACGAAAAGATATTTGAGCGGTACCATAGGGTTCAAAACCCACAAATCGGATCTATTGCGGGTTTTGGAATCGGCCTCTACCTCTGCCGGGAAATTATCGAACTGCACCAGGGGCAAATCAGTGTAGAAAGCGGTAATGGCAAGGGAACAACCTTTGTAGTGGAACTTCCGATAGGAAATTAAAAACCACTTATTTCACTTTTAAAATTGACTCCAGTTTATTGTGTTGCGTTATATATTGCGCAATACAAAAGCTTGATTTCTTAATCTTTCCTCTCAGCCAATTACTGTGCTGTTTTTCATTCCCCACCCCATTCGGGGAAATTCAGAAACAATACGGGGAAAATTACACGCCTTTTATAAATGCACCCGATCGCATTATCCGCGTGTATCATTTAAATATTAAGCTGAACAAAAAATAAATATTTCTCTCAATAATTGCTTTTAGTCGCTTCATGCACTAAAAACAGCAATTATTCATCATAGGAATGGATTTTTTCATCACATCCGGCATCAGCTTAACTTTTTCATACCTCATTATTAACACTTTAACCTATACAGGGTTTGATTTTTGCCTTATCTGTTTGATGCGGATGCTTAAAACAAATAATTAATGCTCACCGTAATCAAAAGCGAAAGCGGGAATACTTGTTTACAGGCTTTTTAAAAAAAACTCTTATGGAGAACAAACTTATTGCGGAAATCAATATAGAAGATAAAGCCATTAATCACTTTGATGCCTTCGTGCTTAAACAACAGTTTAACGGTCACCATTATTTTGAACTTAGGTTCAAACATGATCAGCTGGCAATACCCGGCCTGATACGGCTAGACGATAGCAGAAATTTTGTGGGCAAAACGCTTACGGCTTCTTTTGGCCACCAAGCGGATAAAATGCAGGAATTTGCTGGCCTGGTTACAAAAGTGGAACTGGCACAGGATCATGGCTATCACGGTGTACTCATTGTGAGCGGTTACAGTCCAACCATTTTGATCGATCGCGGGCCCGACCTCGGCTCTTACCTCGCCAAAGACCTGAATGAGATTGTAAAGCTGGCCACAAAAGATACCCCGGCCAATGACTTAAAGATTGTGAGCAATGCCAGCCGTAAAACGCCGATAGACTACCTGATCCAATATAAGGAAAGTGATTTCGAGTTTTTGAACCGGCTCTCCGGAGAGTACCACGAGTGGTTTTATTATGATGGCACACAGCTTAATTTCGGCAAACCCGATTATCAGAAAGAAGTAGCATTGTTTTACGGGCGCGATGTGCAGCGTTTGCAATATTCAATGGAAGTTGCACCGATAAAACACAAACGTTTTGCTTACAACCCCAGGCAGGATGAAATGCTGGAGAACGAAAGTAGTGGCACAGCAGCTGGAAGCCCCGATCTGGCACATGCCATTGAAGCCTCCAACTCCATGTACAGCAAAACGTTCAATCAACCTTCCATGATCAGGGTTGATAACAGCAACGACATCAAAAGCCATGTGGAAAACGAAGAAAAGGCCAATATTTCTGAACTGTTGAAAATCAGTGCCAAAGGCGATAACGCAGAACTGAGTATTGGCAGCATTGCCGAAATTACGATGAGCATTAAACAGGAGCTTGCTTTTGTTTCAGAAAGCCTGGGCAAATTTCTCATTACCGGAATCAATCACCACATTGATGTAGCAGGAAAATACCACAATACTTTTGAAGGACTGACAGCGACAACCGAACGCATCCTGGTGAAGAATTACGAAAAGCCTGCACCGGATATGCAACTTGCCGATGTGCTGGACAATGACGACCCTCAGGGTCAGGGCCGGATCAAAGTAAAATTTAAATGGGAATGCCTCACCAACGATCCCAGTGAATGGTTAAGGGTAGTTAGTCCGAATGCTGGAAGCGGCGATACAGGCAAAAACCGGGGCTTCCATGTGATACCCGAAAAAGGCGATCAGGTTGTTATTGCCTTTGAAGAAGGCAATGTGGCCCGCCCTGTTGTGATGGGCAGTGTTTACCATGGCAAAAGCGGTGATAGCAGCGGTTTTAAGAACAGCAACACCAAGGGCCTCACCTCAAGAAAAGGCAGTGCCCTAACATTTGACGACCTGAACCATGCCCTTAACATGGGAACCAGTGCAGCAAACTTTATCAATATCAAAAACGGACAGGCTTTGTTAACAGCGCAGGCAGGGAATAAAATTGTAATCCATACAGGCTTAAGTACAATTACCATGGATAAGGAGGGTCACGTATCCATTACTGGAAAATCCTTAAGCGTCGATTTTTCTGAAAGCATCGATATCCAGTCGCCAAAAATAACCATGGGCAATCTTGCCCCTGCTGAAGGTGCTACACCTGAACAAACGGCTGCCGCAACAAAAACCATTGATATAAAAGCAGAAACCATTACCGCTGAAGGAAAAGACCTGATCGATGCGCAGGCCAAGGCCATGAACCTGGCCGCATCTGAAAATGATTTCACGATTGATGGGCAGAAGAACCTGACGATAGGCGCAGCAGCAACTGCTTCTTTAAATGGTGGCAAGATCGAAATCAATAAGAATTAGCCATGCTGCACAAAGAAACCTATCCAATAAATTTTGGATTAAAAGCAGGCACATCGGCAACTTACCAGATAGAACAGCAGATCAGTTATACAGTTGATGGTTACGGATATCATAATGAAATAAAAACAGAAGTGCAGCTTTCGGTAGAAAAAAAGTCGGATACAAACAATCTGTTTTCCATCCGGATATTAAAACAATGGCAGCTTAAAAATAATGGAACAGACGAAGTTGACCTGAGCATGGCCCAACTGAGAAAGGAACTCAAAATTGAAACGGATATTCAGGGCAACATACAACAGGTAACCAACCTTGCCCAGATTAAGGAAGAATGGCTAAAAATAAGGCCCGGGCTTGCAAAAAAATATGCAAATGATGCAAAAAACAAAGAACTGATTAACGGTGCAGTTTTAACGCTCTATACTGATGATGGGTTGAAAAAGGCGGTGCGGTCATCATACCTGTACCATGCGCTATTGCCGGGATTATTGAGACAGCGTTTCAGTAAAAGCAACAATTATTCTGTTGGGGGTTACCGTGAAATACGCAATGCATTTGGTAATACTTCATTGCCCTTTAAAACAACAGTTACGCTGGCAGATTACAACGGGGAACTGGATAGTTGCACCATAAAAATAGATGGGGAAATAGACAGGGAAAATTTTGATCAAAACAGCGTGACCGAAATGTTCAGCCATCTGCTTGACATTTATAACCTTGATGGCCGTGTTGATGGCTTTCACCTGGAAAGTTATGAATATGATAAAAACAGTTTGCCCGTACAGTCGTCACAGCTAACGCAATATGCGATTGAAGGCGTGCTAATGTACCGGAGCAGTTGCATCCTTACACCATTAAACAATTAGCTATGGCAAAAAAATACGTTCCAAACGGGGCCTATCTGGTATGCAACAAAGGGCTTGGGTATGGAAAGTTAAAGGTAACCAACCATAAAAATGTAAGCCTGTACGGTAAGCAGTCGGCCACCGAGGGTGATAAAATACCGATGGTAAACATCCCCTGCCTTGGCATTTGCTCCATTACTAAAACCCCATGTCAGCCTGTCCCCATCCTGTGGCAAGGGGTGCAGGAAGGCATTACCATTGGCCCCTACCGCAAGCTGCTCGAAGATTCAAAACTGCCATGCGGTATCGGTGGTAAAATCGGCATTCATTTCAGTGTAGCGGCAGCCCTGGCTGCTATTGACGCCAATGTATCGGCAATGAAAAGCCGACAGGTTAAAAGCCTTGGTGCAAAAGTGGATGATTGGTTTCAGAAAGGCTTTGATGCGCAGGAAAAAGCCAACAACAAGATTGGCGGAATCTACGGCAAATACGAAAATTTTAAACTCGGTGTTAACGAAGGGATTTATGGTGGTGTAAAAGGCATTGGTGAAGGAGTTTTGTTCCTCGGCGAAATGAGCGATAAAGCACGTGGGGCAGCCCTGCACGCAATAACCCACCCAACAGAAACCGCAGGTAAAATAAAAGATGCAGCGGTAGCCACTAAAAACACGGTAAGCAGTACGGCTGATTGGGTTACCACCGATGGGAACGTAGAAAAAGTAGTAAAAGATTTTGGGCAGGCACACGTAAATGCCTATAATTGGGTAACCACACCGGGTAACGTTCAAAAAGCAGCGGGCACAGCCCTTAACAACACTGGAGAAGCCCTGAAAGATGCTAAAAATTGGGCGGTTAAGCAAAATCCCCGCGATTGGGGCAGATATACCGGACGCGGTGGCTTTGAAGCCGCACTGATGTTTACAGGTGTTGGTGAAGCAAAAGCAGTGGTAAGCGGTGCAGAAGCGGCAAATGTACTGGCTAAAACTGGTGAAGCAGCTAACGTATTATCCAAAACGGCTGAAGTTGCGAGATTGGCCAAGGTAGCCGAAGAAGCAAATGCTGCTGCAAAAGCTGCCGAAGTAGCTAATGCGGCAGAAAAAGCAAAAACTGCAAGAACCCTTGGTGAGGTGGTATCAGCAAGTGCTGATGATATACTTAAGGCCGCTTGGGAAAAAAAATGGAGAGAGGTATTTAATGAAGATCGAATTGAGGAAGCTTACCAAGCTTATTCTAAGAAAAAAGGGAAAAATGCGCGTAGTAAAGCCGATTGGTTTAAAGGCAAAAATGGACGGGGCGGCTATGAAAATACCCTAAAAGGAAAAATGGGCGAATACCAGGCCGACCAGTTTATGGCAAGCAAAGGATATAAAAAGCTTAATCATAACGGCGAACTTATAGATCCTTTAAGTAAAGCAAAAGGGAAAGGTATAGATGGGGTGTGGCATGATCCAGGCCCGCCGCCAAGATATATTATTAGTGAAACCAAATATGGCTCTGGTAAACTGGGTAAAGATCAGTTGAGTGATAAGTGGATTAATACAAATTTAGGTGATGCAGTAAGTGGTAAAGATCAAGCAGCAATTGGAAAATTAATAAATAAAGGACAGTTGGAAAAACAATTGTTAAAGGTAGATGATCAAGGTAAAGTTGTTACAAAAATAATCACAAAGGAATAAAATGGAAAAAAGAGAATTATTGTTTACTCAGGAACATTTTTCAGAAGTTATAAGTTACTTTGCTAAAAATATCGATGAAACAATTCAAGATGTAAACGAGCATCCAGAAGAATATAAATTAAGTAATGTTTATTACAGTCTCTATCTAAACAGCCGCAAGTTATTAACAGCTAAATACTCCGCTGGCTATCCAATTATAGATCTAAAAGATAATGCAGAACAGGCTCTAAACTGGTTAATAAAAAATATAGAACACCCTGAACACGATAGATTTTATTTAGATGATTTGGAAGATTATCTAAATCTTTTACAACTGCTATCGTTTGGAGTTATATTTAATATTGATAAATCCATTACACTTAAACTTTTAAATCTATATAGTGTGAATAATAAAAAGGCCAAAGATTCCCTTATAGATAAGTTGGCATTACATTTACAACCACATCGAGAACAGAGCAACAAACTACAACACCCCAAAGCCTACCAATCACTTTTTGATGCTATTAATGCCACAAAAGAAGAGCAGGCAAAACACATGCACAAATTTTTAAAAGGCTGGTACAAAAGCATGCGCAAATGTGGTTGGCATGATGTACACCTTAGCGTCGGTAAAGATGTCTTTCCAGGCTATTGGTGCTGGGAGGCCGCCATGGTTACCCTACTATATAATATTGATGATAGCAGCTACCAAGATATGCCTTTTTACCCAAAAGATATGGTTGACTATGCAAGGCAACAAAAGTTATAAATTATATGTCTGATTTTAATAAAAAAGAACGTTTGGCTTATCTAAAAGAAAAAATAAGCAAACTAGATACAACACTTTCTCCTTTAATGGAAATGGCAGCATTCCTAGGGGTGAAATTCGATTTTAGTCTTGACAGCCTCGACTATTTGGAGCTGATCTTAATGAAAATTAGTCCAGATTTTAACCTGCCCGAACATAGTGGCCTATACGAAGATAGCTGGATTTACCTTGGTGAAACCTACAGGCGCGTACTAAAGGGCAAATGGAGCATTGCCGATGATGAAGATTATTACAAAGAGAGCCATGATGGTTTACCCATGGTTACCGATTTTGATCCTTATAATTCAGAGCTCTTTCCAATGATTATTATTGATGTTTTCATGGATCGAAAAACGCCTCAGTTAATGCGCCAACAAGTTGAACAATATTTAGGTATGACCAAGCCATGAGTTTAAAAAACTTGACCATAGAAGAATTAGAGGAAAAATTTGAAAATTTTATTTTCAACATTGACGATTATCTAGAGAGTTTTATAGATAAAGCAGAAGAACAGGGTTACAATCTAGATTATTCGACCAATAGCTTGAATGATTTAGAAAATTACTTGACAAAAAACAAAATTGATAAGGATAACGATGATGTTAATGATGCTGCCGCCTATTTTGGGGAAGTTGTAAGGAAAAACTATGGAGGAAATTGGATATGTAGCTTGGATATTGAAAATAATTCTCTTTATTACGGAAAACCTGTTATAGTCGGTCATACGCAACCAAAAGATTTGCAACTTTCTCCTTTTGATTCTGTATTAATCTTTGTTATAAGACCACGTAAAAATCATTTTCTCAAAGTTGTGAAAAATCATATTGACCCAGAAGAGCTAGATTTAGATGAATTTCCTACAGAAAACGGTTGATAGATAGAGCATGACAGTCGACGAAATCTATACAGCTATTGCCAAAGAAATCTTAAATGTGATTAATAACGAATGGGAAAAAGCTTGCCTGGAATTTGAATTTGTTGGGGAGGGAGTTGTAGGCTATACTGGTGATTATTTTAAAAATGATACTAGAAAAAATATTGAAGTTGAAAATATTGATGACAGTATTAGTGATTGGTTAAGTAAACTTCACGAAATAACTACAGAAGGTGGTAACAACAAATGGAACCGTTCCGTATTTACACTATTCTCAACAGGTAAATTCGCTATGGAATTTATTTGGGATCAGGAGTTAAACGATGAAATAGAGCGTTTAAGCAAGGAATAAGAATTAATTACCTGGGCCTTATGAACATAGCAAATAACCTCATAAATGAAATTATTCAAATCTCAAATTCCAATATCATATCAGATAATTGGGATAGCTTTACTATAAATATTTTCGCAATAAATAAAATGATATCCATTAAAGCATTAAGCTTATTGTAAGAAAAAAGGAAAAAATGCGCGTAGTAAAGCCGATTGGTTTAAAGGCAAAAATGGCAGGGGCGGTTATGAAAATACTTTAAAATGGCAAATGGAGCATTGCCGATGATGAAGATTATTATAAAGAGAGCCATAATGGTTTACCCATGGTTACCGATTTTGATCCTTATAATTCAGAACTCTTTCCAATGATTATTATTGATGTTTTCATGGACCAAAAAACGCCTCAGTTAATGCGTCAACAAGCTGAACAATATTTAGGTTTGACCAAGCCATGAGTTTAGAAAACTTAACAATTTCTATAGAATAAATTCCCTCCTCTCCATTTTGTAAGGCACTAATAATTAATAACTTATCTCCTCAGCGCAATTAAGCCGATGGCCAATAAAACAGGAAGAAGGAAATATTCAATCCCCTTATCAAAATTACAATTGATTACACTATAGTTGCCGTATGTACCCTGATATGTGAATATGCCCCGAATAATGCATGGTGTTCCAATTGTAGTGGGCGGAAGACACATTGCACTGGCATCGAAACTGGTACCATAAAAATTGTATGTACCATCAGGCAAGAGTGTTGTGTAAGCAATCCCAGTGCTGTTTCTCCGGCAGGCGGGCTGCGCTGAAATTTGCAAAATAAATAGAAATACCGATGCGATCGAGAGTAAGAGATGTTTCATTAATTGTTTGGTTTTACTGTATTGCGTATATGAACGTAGCAGTAAAACAGGCGGTTCTTATTCATTTTGTTCATCTAAATCTCCACTCCATAAGGAGAAATTTGCTATGAACACCAATCAAACACAACCCACTGGTAATGAAACGATAACATTAACATCATTTCTCTTTATTAATAAAGCTATCCTTTGAATTTAAATCCGCGCTTTTAAATTCGCTTATGGATAACATCGGGATCCTTATTACAGATAATTCAGGTAAGGCAGCGATATCCGAAACATCGAATTAGCATAAACTTTCATGAAATAAAAAGGTTTTTATTAAAGACAATAATAAATTCACTACAATGAAAATTATGAAATTATTTCTCGCTTCTGCCATTATATCGATCAGCCTTCCACTATTGGCGGTGGCGCAGGCACCAGTAAAAACGAAGGCAAATGCCAAAGACAAACAATTCGTTGAACAGGCCGCACTGAATAACTTTAAGGTTGTTGGTGCTGCCAATATGGCTAAAAGAGTAGCGAACGACGAAAAATTAAAAGCCTTTAGCGAAATGGAACTTTCAGAACACAATGAAGTGAACATTCAGCTGAACAATTTAGCTAAATCGAAAAATATTGAACTGCCAAAAACTTCCGATAGTAAAAATGGAAAAACATTAAGCGGTAAAAGTGCAGATCGAAAAACAGGAACTAAAACAAGTAGTTCAACATCAGCAGTACTTTCTGATCAAAATTCACAGGGTAAAGCTATTCCGAAAACCGGTGAGGGAGCCAATAACAGTGCGAATGGAAATGCCAGCGGTAGTATGATTTCTGGGTCAACATCAAATACAAATGGAGGTACGTCAGAAGAAATCAACATAGACGCAAGGAAAATACTAAATCAACAAAATATTAGTGACGCATTACACGAGCTTAGTAATTATGACGGACTGGCCTTCGATGGCGTTTATGTTCAAATGATGATCAGCGACCATGAAAATGCTGTTGCGCTTTTTGAAGCGGCCGAAAAATCAACAGATCCTCAAATTAAATCCTTTGCTTCCAAAAATCTATCCATCCTACGCCGCCATTTAAAAACAATAAAAGAAATCCGGATTCCTTCTAACGTCGGTCATTAAATTAATTAAAAAATCAGTTCAATACATTAATATGCTCAGCAGCAATTTGCTTTATATGTTTCCATAGTGTAATTATTTACGGTATTAAATAGGTTAAACCTGTGTTTACAAAGCACTTACGATCTTTTTAAAACAAAAAATTAAGGAACTTTAAAATTCAGAGTGTTGCATAAGGAACAAATTAATCATAGTTTTAACTGATGAACATTGCTGAACATACCCAACAACTTCCTATTTATTCCCTGGTTCCGGATCGGTTAACAGCGAACAAAAACTTCAGGGTATATAATTTTGAAGGTAACCTGCCGGATGAAGAAGATTTATTATTGCCTCACCGAAAAAATCATTATCTGATCGTTTTAATGAGGAAGGGAGAAACCCGGCAATGGATCGATATGACTCCTTTTACACTTAAAAGCAATACAATATACTTTTATATTCCTAACCGGATTATTGTTAAAGAAAGTACCGATGCGCTTTGGGCAACAGGCATAGCCTTTACTAAAGAATTTCTAAATATGCAGGGAGATGTTTCTATAAACAGACTTCCAATTATAGAATGCCCGCAAGGTGGCCATGAGCTGCTTCTGACGGATAATGATCTGCTTTTTATTGAAGATTTGCTTGAAAAAATAAATAAAGAATATATCAATCCGAATGATTGGCAACAGCGGATGCTATCGGCATGCCTTAACCTTTTACTCACCTATTTAAGTCGCCTGTATACCGAACAATACAAACCACAAGAAAATTCACCTGAAAAAACCCTGCTGCGCAGCTACCAGTCAAAAGTAAACGAGTCTTTTCGCGAGTTAAAAGAGGTTGGAGCGTACGCCAGCCAGTTAAATATTTCGGCAGGACATTTAAGTGAGGTGGTTAAAATGCAAAGCGGAAAACCAGCCATCAAACATATTCACGAGCGCGTAGTGCTTGAGGCAAGACGACTGCTTTTCCATACCAATGATTCCTTAAAAGAAATTGCATTTGATCTTGGCTTTTCTGATGCCTCATACTTTAACCGTTTCTTTAAACGCGAAACAGCATTAACCCCTGCAGAGTACCGGGCAAGAATCCGTAAAATGTACCATTAATACCGCTGTATGTATAACAAATTACAATGCCAGGTCGATTAGATTTGCAGTGTTAAATAAATAAATATGAAAACAGCATTAATAACAGGTGCAAACAAAAGTATAGGTTTTGAAACCGCCAAACAATTAATAAAAGAAGGCTATTATGTATATCTGGGCTGCCGCGATTTAGAAAAAGGCCAGCAAGCGGTTAAGCAATTGGAGTTGGAAGGACTGAATAATGTGGAACCCATTTTAATAGATGTGAACAACCCCGCCTCCATAAAAGCAGCGAAAGCGCTTTTAGAAAGTAAAATTTCTGTGCTTGATGTATTGATCAATAATGCGGGTATTGCAGGTGGTTTTCCTCAAAATGTATTGGAAACAGCTGTTGAAACTTACCGCGATGTTTTCGACACCAATGTATTTGGCGTGATTGAAGTAACACAAGCTTTTACCCCGATCCTTAAAAATTCAGAAGCACCAAGAATTGTAAATGTAACTTCAGGTTTGGGATCACTCACTTTGCATTCCGATCCATCATGGAAATATTATCCGGTTAAACCAGTTGCTTATCTGGCATCAAAGGCAGCACTTAATGGTTATACCATTGCATTGGCTTATGAACTTCGTGATACACCGTTCAAGGTAAATGCAGTTGATCCGGGATATACCGCTACAGATTTTAATCACCACAGTGGCCCCGGAACTGTTGAAGATGCCGCCTCGAGAGTTGTTAAAGCAGCTACATTGGATACAGACGGACCAACAGGCCAGTTTTATAGTGATGACAATTCGCCAGAAACAGGAATTAGTCCTTGGTAAATTTAATCGATTCCAGCCTATGCTGGGAGCAATTGTTTTCTTTAAATAACTTTTTCTGAAAATACGGGCTGCAGTTCTAATCAACTGGCAGCCCTTATTCGTGGGATTAAGACTACTCGAATCATTCTGCCCATTAAAAACCTGGTTTATTGAAAAGCTATAAACAGAATGCGCTTTAACAATAGGTAATTTGATTTTCAATTACTTAACGTCTATTTTTCCTATTGCATTAGCACTTTCAATCAACCACTTGGAAGCTTCTGACCAGGAATTGTTTTCTGGATACAAAGCTGAGGTAAGATAAGCCCAGCTCAAATATGCAACTGTTTCCACCCGATCAGGATTTTCATCAGTTGTTTCTGCGGCTTCATAACCCGAAATTCCGCCAAGGCCATGCTCTGCACCGAAAAGAGTAAGCAAGGCGTTCGCACCCGGGCTTAAATAATAGGCATCGGTAAACCATTCCCAACCGCGAACCGTTAGTGCCGATATATCCTTATTCCCTGCCATAACCAGCGAAGGGGTGGTCATCTCCGTGTAACTTGGATTCATAAAAGGAAAATGCTCGGCTGCGAAAGCACTTAAATCGGCTCCTCCTTTTCCTGCTGGCGTTAATAGCACACCAGCTTTAATCCGGTCATCAGACAAATCTTCACCTGGTTTTCCATCGGGTTGAATAATCCTTGCCCCCAATAGCATACCTGTGGTTTGTGCGCCAAAAGAATGGCCTACAGCAGCAATCCGGTTTCGATCTGTACGGCCTTTAAGTCCAGTAATGTACCCTTCAATTACATCAAGCTCATCAAGCATGTGTTTTACATCCTCAACCCGAAATTTCCATAACAAAGGTGTGCGCGGATCATCAGCCGGGATCGCATACCGTCTTGAATCGAGAAAAGTACACTGCACAACAACAAAACCATGTGCTGCCCAAAAGTTTACAAGCGGTGCATAGCTATCTAATGACTGGCCATAACCATGCGCAAATACAATAATCGGCAAATTATTTCCAGTAGAGGGAGCAGAAATACGTACCTGCAGTTCGTTACCACGATTATTAAAAGTAGCCATGTTTACCGGACTAACTGATATAACTGGTACGGGTACACCGAAAGGTGCTTTAAATTTTAATTTTTCCATCATTTTTGCAATAAATTATAAAAGAAATGCTTCGGCAAACCTTGCTGAATAAAATCTCATTTTATTACTTCAAAATTCTGGTTATTAGCGTCGTAAAGCTAAAGAGAATCAAACCAAAAAGTATGATATTCATACTTTTTATTTATCCCTTTCTAAAGGAATTTGGTATGCTGCCGGTAACCCTTTTAAAATAATTGTTAAAATAGGTAGGGTATTCAAAACCAAGCCCATACGCAATTTCAGCAATACTCCAGTTGGTATGCTGTAAAAGTGCCTTTGCTTCAGCTGCAATACGCTCTGCAATATGAACAGAAATGGGTTTACCTGTAACTTCCTTTACAGATCGGTTTAAATAATTTACATGTACTGCAAGGCTTTCGGCAAAGTGTTGTGCAGTACGCATCCGCAACGGATTTTCTATATTTTCAATTGGGAATTGTTTTTCAAGAAGCTCCATAAACAGGTGAGTCATCCTTGTAGCAGCATTTTTTTCCTGAAGCTTTTCCTGGGGTATAATTCGCAATGCTTCATGGATAACAAGGTCGATACAATTTTTGAACATTTCATCTCTATGGCTGTAATCACTACCATAAACAAGGAGCATCCGTTCATAAAGCCCGGAGATAAACGCCGCCTGCTCTTCATTAACAGGTACCACTGGCATCCCTTCAAAGCGGAATATAGCAGCATTAAGCAAACTGTCTGCACGTTCCCTTCCATCAATAAAACTTTCGGTAAAAAGACAGGCATAACCACTCTGGCCGGGCGAGAGGTGTTCAACAGAATACGGAATATGAGGGTTTCCAAAAAAAAGAAAAGTGCCGTTTACACGAATGGTTTGGTCCCCATAACAAATTTTCATGTCACCTTTACCCAACACAACTTTATAATAATCCCGTCGCCCGTATACTAAAGGAGGATATGCCTCACCGGCAATCCGATGAACTTTATACCCCCTGGTTTGCAATTCATTTTTTTTAAAACCGGCAACACTGCATTCCATTACTGACTTCATGCAACAAAGTTAATAAATTCAAACTTTTTTCTTAATCAAGTAAAAGAAGATAAAGAAGCGTTTATTAAGGAAAAAACTGCAGAATTGCTTAAATAAAAATTCCCATAGCAAGCAATACAGAATCTAATTTTTTAAAAGCATTTTGATTTTACCAAGCTTATCACCAAAACATACAGCAAGTTATTAACCAATTTACCTGAAGGTGTGGAATAAAAGATTTCCTGGCAACGCTTTTTATACATTATCTTTGCATTAATGAGTTTACCAATGCGAATCACCTTTGAAAACAGAGATTACACCTACAGTGTGCTCACTAAAAACATCAATAAAGATACTGTAGAATTTAAAATCAGTGTACAGGGAGAAGAACTCACCCTGGTTCGAAGCGTAAATAAGGAATGGGACTGCCCTGAACTAACCGTTGGCAACAACCACAACCTGCTTAAAGCAATAGGGAAAAGTATCGCCCTGAGGTATCGTCTTTAAAAATAGTTCAACTCTGGTTCAAATTCATTTCAGCTATTTCGCAAAATTATTTGTGCTCATTTTCGCATATATACCCTTTTTAAACAAGTAATTAACCTCACAGTTGGGGTTAACTACCAAATCTTCAATACAACTACTGGTTTTGCTTAGGATGAAGAAAACATTAAAAAGATGTTTTGTAATTTTCCAGAGATCAGAAACCAAATGCGGTAAACCAATAAACTAAAAACCGATATTTTACTAAAGGCTAATCAGTCTATAGTGGCATAAATATTCGCTTCGGAATAAGTTGTGGGCAAAATCGTTATTTGGATAATGTGAAACAACTATCTATCGATTGACGCAAAAAAACATATGGCAAAAATACTTGTACTTGATGACGACCAGAGCAATGCAGAAGTGATACAACTGGCCCTCGAAGACCAAGCTTTTATTGTTACCAGTATCTGCCACTCCGACCAGCTCGAGAAAACCATAACCGACTTTCAACCCGATTTACTGGTAATGGATATTTTATTGGATAAAGGCGACGGCAGAGAACTCTGCAATATAATTAAGAAAAATACCGGCACAGGCCATATCCGGATTTTATTGATTACTGCTATGTTAGAATCTCAGGCACTAAAAGTACCGAGCCTTGCAGACGATATTATTTTTAAACCTTTCGACTACAAAAACTTACATCAAAAAGTATGTCGATTAATTAGTTAATAAAAATCAATGGCAAAGCGGATGACCTGATGAAGCACAACCTTAAATAAATATTTAACAAACTTTCCAGAATTTGATATTGTTTTTTATAAGCTTGGTTTTTTCGATAAGGGTTGCTGTTCTATTGAATCTGCAGCCCTTACTCGATTTTAAAGAAAATTAACAGTAAACAACCGGGTTTTTCATCAACCAAACTTAAGTTGAATCAACCAGGAAGCAAAACTTAAATAATTCATTTACAGCATTATATGAAACTTAACACTTCACTCCTAAACATTATCAATAAAACATATCAACCAGATACCTTCTTGGAAATGAAATTTGGCCGTTATGATCTTGCCCTCAAAACTGACACAGATGGACGGGCAATTATGATCTTTCTTGGTAAAAAGGATGCTAACGGAAAAATCAGGGGCGATCGCTATGCCAGAAGATTAAAATTTGGAAGAAACAACGAATTAATTAAAGACCATTGGGAACATAAAGGCCCGGCGACACCATAAACAACATCTGTTTGTTTAAACACCCTTAATAAATTCAATTTGCAAACATTATAGCTGATTTATAGCCATTTATAACAAAAATAAAAAACCAAAATACAAAGCTCAATGTTTTATCAATATTGCTAAATAAAAACGGGTAAGATATTCCTAACGATCACAGATTATAACAATAAAATTGACACAAAAAAGCATCAACAGCAATTTCCTTATTTTTATTAAAAAACCATCAAAATGAATATTCCTGAAGAAAACCTGATTAAAATACCGCTTAAGGGTATTGCCAAAAAACTTAACCCCTCTGTTTTTCGAAACGGCGGTTCAGTTTGCGTACTTTATGGTACAGACCCTCAGCATGGTATTTTCGGCTGTGGAAATTCGGTTGAAGAAGCGTTGGATGATTGGGACACTAACCTGCGTAAAGCGGTAAGCAGTGATATTGATATTAAAAGGATAATTGCAAATATCGATCCGCCTGAAGACGTTAAAAATTTCTTGAATGAATACCAGTTACGTGCTAAAAATGATGACACTGCTTATCGGTTAAATAAAAATTATTAGCATACCTTATAGTACAACATTGAAATTGAAATTCTACTTTTTCGATAATTAAAACAATTTAATGGATTAAACACTTATAGTAGGTATAACATTAGGTTAGATTATGGCAAAGAAAATATATGTTCTCGAAGATGACCCGGATATCAGGAGTATTATTGAGATGATTCTTATTGATGAAGAATATGAAGTAATGAGTTTCTCCACAATTAATGAATTTATGCAAGATAAGCATGAACATGCAGATTTGTTTCTTTTAGACATCAGGCTGCCTGACGGGAATGGAATAAATGTTTGTGAAGCACTCAAGAAAGGTTTTAATACGAAAAAAGTTCCTGTTTTGATGATGAGTGCCCATTCTAGCCAAACCGAAGTAGAAAACTCTTGCAGTGCGCAGGGTTTTATTGCCAAACCTTTTGATATAAATTATTTGATAAACCAGGTAGGCTACAGCATTGCCCACAATTAAGAAATTTATCGAGGTGTATTCAATGTATTAATTGAATACACATAAATGATTTACCATTACGCTATTTTTGAATCCAAAATTCACATCCATCTTACCTTTTGCGAATAAGCGTATCGTTCCACCTAATATATCCTAATTTTTATCACTTTATTACAGCTGCACTGTGGCTTATGTTATATTTATGTGCGATAACCTTGGTAAAGGAATATTTAAATGCCAGCTGAAAATTTTTCAGCGCTAAACTGAAAATTTTTCAGAAAAAATGCTTTTTTTTCAGTTTTAATGAATTCAAAGCACCAAAACATCGATTAAAGTACCATTGGCACGCAGCTTGATCTAAGAATCCCAGAACCGCTTAAGGTTTTAGAGAAAATTAATTAATTTATAGTCCGTTTATTATTAAATTATTAAAAGGAGAATTCACTATGACATTGGTTAAATTCAATCCAGAAAAGAAAAACAGTACATTATTGCCAGGCTTTAATGACATTTTCGAATCCGTATTAGGCGACACATTTTTTTCAGACCGCCGCACCAACAACATTCCTGCTGTAAACATTTCAGAGTCTAATGAGGAGTATCATATCGAACTTGCAGCTCCTGGACTGAAAAAAGAGGATTTTAAGATTTCGCTTGAGCGTGACATGCTGACCATCTCGACAGAACAACGCATGGAGAACAACGTATCTGAGAAAACCTATAACAGACGGGAATTTAGCTATTCTGCTTTTACCAGGGCATTTACGCTTCCTGAAAGTGCGGATGTAGATAACATCCAGGCCACCTACAATGATGGCTTACTTAAGCTTACTCTGCCAAAAAAAGAGGAAGCAAAAGCAGTTTCCCGACAAATTTCGATTAGCTAATTAACTTTAAAAATGCCGCTTAAAGCGGCATTTTTAATTAAAGTTAAGTCTATTGAACATTGCAAACCTAAAACCTGAACAAATGGAATCAACATTAGAAATTACATTGGCACTTCATTTAAAGGGCACTGAAATTACGTATGGAAAATTTGCATTGGGAAACGACCGAAAAACCGCCATTGAAACGTTTAACCTTCTTAAAGGAGCAAAAGAGCACACGGGTGGCTGTATAATTCAGGTTGTGCTTGCCCAAACCATGGCAGATCTTCCTATCCCGCTGGATACAATATTTTGCAACATGGACCAGCTAAAGGAAAATGTAGGTATTATTTCGAGAGAAATTTTTCGCATTGCACAGCTCGAAGAAAAGACAATTAAACCATTGCAGTAGGAAAAATAAATGATTAAATTAGTAGTATAAACAGCATGTTTACAAGTTTAGATGGTTTTGAAAATTATAAATCTCCAACAAAGCAAAAACCAGGTATAATGGAAGCAAAAAAAATATTTATTGTTGAAGATGATTTGATGCTACTTGAAACTTTACAGGAAATTTTCGAGTTGCACGGCTATCAATGCCAGGGCTCCCCTGATCCTGAGAAAGCAATAGGACTTATTGCAAACTACCGCCCTGACCTTGTAATTTTGGATTATATGCTGCCTGAATGGAACGGAGGAGAACTTTGCGGTGCCATCCGCGCTTTAGATGGATTTGAATACGTTCCCATCATTATTACTTCAGCTTATACTCAAATTCTATTTTCATTAACCGACTATGGTTGCGATGCGATATTGGAAAAACCTTTTTCAATTCAGCAAATCACCCAGCTTGTTAGCGATCTGCTTTCAGAAAAACGAAGCGATAGTGGCTTACTTCCAAAAATCAAAACGGCAATAAAAAATGCTGTGCAGGGCTTTAAGGCTAAAAATATTTAATCAGTTTTTGAGCTAATGTTAAACAGATTGATGATTATTTTTGGAATTATAAATCAGAAATTTCCTCTTCACAGGCTTCCGATTTTGCAATATACTTACGTAAAATAGTGTAAAGCTCCTCAATATCAAATGGTTTGCGGATATAATCATCAAAACCATGTTTATCATAATCTAAATGGATATTTGAATTGCAACTTAAGGCAAGCACGGGTAGGCATGGATATTTTTCCTTGATAAGCGCACATATCTCCGCGGCTTTTTTTCCGTCGAGCCGATAATCCAACACCACAACATGTGGGCGGTAATCGGCTATCTTTTCCATAAAGTCAGGCTCAAGCCCTAACGATCCCATTACGGAAAATCCTCCCATCTCTAACGCGAGAATGAGTACGTCCATTATAGATTGTTCGGTTTCCTGTATAAGCACTTTGCCCATAGCGTATTCACAATTAGATCGCAAAGATATACAATTAGACCGATGTTCCATCCGTCAACGTAGATGTCGTATCTTAAAATCGGAATAATCAATTTACGTTAACGCGGTATTTTGCAAATAAAGGCGTTTAATACAGATAAAACCGAAGAATAAATATAAGATAGCGATACATCTTACCTTAAATGGAATTTTTCTAAATTATAATTCTTCTAAAAGTTAAAGCATTTCAAATTTGTGGATTTTAATTGAACCTTTATTAAATGGCTGATAATTTTTGTTCGGTGAAAAATCATCTTAAAACAACTTAAGTTTACAGATCAAAGTTATGCAGCTAATATCAGAATCAACACCCGAATAAACGAAATTGTTGAAGAAATCCTGCCGGAAAAATTAACAAATCAAAATGTTGATGAAGAACCTGAAAATAAACCCTTGCAAAAAACCGATGCAGTGGAACGTAAATGTGGATGAATTACATTTGAGCTTCTCCCAATAGTGGCATTATTTAAAGATTTCCTGCCCTTTTACAAAATAACTCATCCTCCCACCTATTTTCTCTGAAAAAATTTCTTCTCCCTTTTCTGTTTCCTTTAGCTTGGCACTGTGCACCTGCATAAAATCACGCAATTCGCCTCTAAGTTCGTCCCCGTTTTCTTCAGCAATCTGCTTAATGGCTTTGTTGAGCACTAAACCAATACTTTGAAATAATTTTTCACCCTGTTTTTCCGGGATCATTTTAGCGATGGATAAAGGAGAAATGCCGGCATGATAAAGGATTTCATCTCCATAAGAATTACCGATTCCACGGATAACATGCTGATCCATTAGTAATGTTTTAATTAGGGTTTTCTTTTTGGCGAGCAAATTCAAAAAATAATCCTGCTCGATATCCAATGCATCCGGAACGGTTACCGGTTCAGGATTTAATGTTGGTGTAGCCTGCTTTTGGAGATCAACGAGGGCAAATGCATCTCCTCCTTCAAAATGAAAACCCAAAACCTGGAATCTTGGCGGCTCATCCTGATCAATCAACTCCAACGCTCCACGTAACATCAGGTGCAACCCCAAAACTTGCGACCCGGAGAAAAACAGCTGAAGCGTTTTCCCCGAGCGTTCTACCTTAAGCAACTCCCTGCCTTCAAGGCTTTTTTTAAGTTCTTTTGGTGTTACATTAAGTTTTTTGGCAACGCTTACTTCAAGCGTTTCAAGCACCTTACCTTTAAATCTTTTAGTTAGGGTTTGGGCAAATACAGTTAAATCTGGTAACTCAGCCATAATTATACCGATAAAAATCTTTTAATTTCAGCTATAGAATTTCCACGAAGTAAAACCGTTGCTTTCAGCTCATCTTTACTAATTTGAAACTGCTCCGACCAATATTCGAGTGATTTTGGGTCGCTCACATCGATCGTTCCAACATCAGTTCCAAAAGTTTCAGGCTCAAGCGTATCTCCATCAGATTCTATCTCATGCAGAAAGTTTTCCTCCGGCTGATCTGCATTAATTTTATATTCAGCACTACCCAGCGGATTATTTTTATTTGTCCTCATATTAATATTTCCTAACTGTATCCTGTGGATCTACCCTTGGCTGGGCAGCTGCCGAATCTGCAGGACTTTTCTTTGCAGTATCTTCATAATCTTTCTGATATGGGCCTTTTGCTCTTTCAGAAGGGCTTGTACAAGCTGTTAATACTGATGCTACAAAAGCAGCAGCGATAAAAATTGTGTGTACCGTTCTCATATTTTCTCTATTTTACGTAATCAATTTTTGTTATTTTTTTTAATCTGCTGTTCCCTTTTAAAATGCTCTCGGGCACGTTTGAGTCCCGTTGCAATTGCAATACCCTCCTCAAGGCCTTCAGCTAAAAGTGCATTGGCAATTTCTACAGCTTTTTCCCTTAATGGTTCAGGCTGGTTTTTGTATGAGGGCGGATAATCTCCGTTAAACCATGGCATATCGCATTACTTAATTGGTAACTATAAAACAAGGTCTGGAAGAACAATGTTTTAGAAACGTTAAAAGCGACAATAGAATCAAAAGTGAAATAAAATCTTAACACTGAAACAGCGGTAGCAAATCAGGTTACATCATTCCCTCTCATTAAAATTTAATACATTGCTCGCGTAAATCGCAACCTCATCATCCTTACCTACGGTAGCCAATCGATTATAAAGTTGGTTTTCCCAATCCAATACGGCATCAAAAGGAGAAGTTCCTTTTCCCAAAATACCCTTTTCTCTGTCTGGCCCTAAAAGACAGCTATAATAACTTCCATCCAAAAACACGCAAGGCTTAAGCTTTTGGGCAGCAGGGGTAATTGGCCAGTCTTCGAAATCTAAAATAATTTCTTTTTTAGGGCTAATATTCATCTGTTCCATAGGCACTGTCGCTTTCTTTAATAACATTTATACAATAATGCTGGTTTTGAAAAACGTGCAGCAACTTAATTTCAAGGATTAAAAGGCGAACAATTTTATTATTAGAACTACACAGATTAACACCAATTAGCACAATTATGGAAGCCAAGATCCTAAATCTCTGAAAATAAGCTATCTATTCCGATTAAAACTTTTATTCGTCGAACTGGTTTGGTCTTTAGCACCAGTAGGCAATTTATGTTTAATTGCAGGGATATTATTTGGCAACCTTAAGCTATCATTTTATAGATTTGTACATGAATCCGCAAAGTAGCAACTCACATCAGGATGGCTCGAAGGCAAGCCCTAATGCCCACAATCAGGATAATGCGCTTATTTCAGATCAGCCTTCATCTACCTTATTGCTTAATGAAATTCCTCAACAGGTTTGGACAGCAAATACTGCCGGAGAGATAAATTATGTAAATGATACTGCTTGTATGGATTTTGGTCAAACCAGGGAAACGGTTTTGGCCTATGGCTGGACCGCATTTGTACATAAAGATGATTTGGCGGCAAGTATTGACCGATGGAAAGCATCATTAGAAAGTGGCCAGGAATATACCGCTGAGCTTCGTTTGCTTTTCTCGGATGGTAATTATTACTGGCACCTTGCAATTGCCAGGTTGGTTAGTCAAGGAAACAAATCAGCTATCTGGATAGGAACCAATACAAATATCCATATCATAAAAACCAGTGAAGCCAGAAAAGATGAGTTTATTTCTATAGCCAGCCACGAACTTAAAACACCACTTACAACCAGTAAAGGCTTTCATCAACTGCTTTTAAGAATGGTTGAGGAGGGAAAAATCAAAACCTATCTTGAGCGTTCGGCCGGACAACTTAACCGCCTGGAAAAGCTGATTGCCGATTTACTGGATGTAAGCAAAATCAATGCTGGAAAAATGATTTTTGATTCAAAAATTTTCGATTTTTCTGCAATGCTAATGAATGTTGTTGCAGAAATGCAGCAAATCTATCCATCGCATAAATTATTACTCACAGCGGAAGATAATATCAGCTTTACAGGAGATCAGTTTAGGCTGGAGCAGGTTATTCATAATTTTATTTCAAATGCTGTAAAATACTCTCCAGATGCCAATAAGGTTGAAATCAGCGTTAAAGTTATTGATGAAAATATTATTGTTTCGGTAAAAGATTATGGTATTGGAATAAAATCCAACCACCTACAGCAGTTATTTGAGCGCTACTACAGGGCCGATAATTCTTCGACACGTTTTGATGGCCTTGGCCTTGGACTTTACATTTCAGCTGACATTATAAAACGGCATGGTGGAGGTTTTTGGATAGAGAGTTCGTTTGGAGAAGGGTCGGTATTTTCTTTCAAATTACCGTTAATTAAAAGCATTTCGATAGCGCCTGATATACGCACCAAAAGCTATTACAAAGATAAACACCTGATTATAAACTGCCCTATAGGAAGCGATATTATGTTTGTAGAATGGACGGGATACCAGGATATTATTACTGTTAAACGTGGTGGGAGCCTGATGATAGATTATTTAAAGGAAAACAAGCGGAGTAAGGTTTTTAATGACAACCGGTTGGTTCCAGGAACCTGGTCTGAAGCATCAGATTGGGCGGCCACTACCTGGTTGCCTTTAATGGAACTGGCAGGACTTAAATATTTTGCATGGATATTGTCTGAAAGCGCATTCAGCCAGTTATCTGCAAAAAAGAGTGTGGAAAATGATGAAAAACATGCTGAAATTTTATTTTTTACACAGGCAGAAGAAGGTTTGAAATGGCTAGAAGAAAAACCATCTAATAAATAATAATATCTTCGCAAGATTGAGATCAATTTTGAACTTTAAGAGTTAAAAAAGATTATTTTAGAGATGATTGCGATTTCTTCCCTTGTTAAATACTTATACCAATTTAAATGATTAACGAAGATTTTGCATGTGAAATTTTAAGAGCGAGTAGAATTAGGCTACGCCAATTAATAGATAAAAGTAATCATGAAATATTATTTAAAATTCCAGAGGGATTTAATAACAATATAATATGGCAAATAGGTCATTGTATTACATCACAACAGAGACACATGTATATGCGTAGCGGATTACCAATGCATATTACTAAAGAATTTATGGAATCCTTCAAGATTGGATCATCTCCCAATTCCTGGAAAATTAACCCTGATGTTAATCAGGTTAAACAGCTACTTATTGAAACAGTCGACCTTCTTGAATCAGATCTTAAATCCAGAAAATTTGTCAATTACCAGCCTTTTGAGTTACCTATAGGATTTCAAGTAAAAAATCATCTTCAAGCACTACAAGCGGCCATCTATCACGAAGCAGAGCACAGTGGCGTAATTTTTACATATTTGAAGCTATTAGCTAAGGATTAATTATATCAACGAACACGCAAATTGTTAACTTGATCCAAAGTTTCAAGATTAGTTTTTGCTAAGAAATAATCCATGAACAGAATTTTATACATCATAATATTCTGTTCCATTCGATAAAAAATGAATAAAAAACAAAAATCCCCCTCTAAGTGATTTAGAGAGGGATTAGTACCGATCAGCGGGAGTATTTTCAATATTTAAAAGCCTTTCTAATGCTTATAGAGCCAATTGTTGATGATTTGAAAGCTAAGGGATTTATAAAATAGTACAAATTCTAGTCATGGTATTTTAAGTTAAAAATACCATGACCGGGAAACTTTGAACCAATAATTTGACATTTCAAAAAACAATTATTCAGGTTTTCATCTTTTGATCTAATTCTGACTTATTTAAACCTAAATAACCTTAACACTTCAGTACGATAAGAATAGAAATGATGAAAGAGAAACTTAAAAACCATACAAGAGAAATCCAGGATATTATGTTCCTTGCTCAATCATCTTTTAAGATATTGAGCTATCTCTATTTAGAAGCAGACGATGTGGAAAACGATATTATAGAAAATAGTCAATTTCTTAAATTCAGCCGTGAAATACACTGGCGCATCTATGTCATTGAGTTATCGAAACTTTTTGCAGACCGAAAATCTGAACATTTCAATCTTTATGCTTTCATCCAAAAATTTAAAAAGGGAATGGAGTATGAAATAAAGGAAATTGATGAGAGAAGTATTGAACTTTGGGAACTGAACCTTAAGATGGAAAAGCCAAATATTGATAACCTAATACTCCAAAGAGATAAGTTATATGGACATACCGACCGGGATAGAACAAGTGTAAAAAACACGTTAACTTTCAAACATGCAAAGGAGCTTATCGAGGTCGTCCAACGAATAGTAAGTGAGATTTATATAGCTGTGTTTCAGTTGGCAACTACATTCGATGTGATTGGGGAACCACTAAGTGATATTAAAAAGATTGTAGCTTCTTTGGCCAATGAAAAAGCCAATATGCTAAATGATTATAAGACTTACGCAGAGTCACTGGGTATTGATCCTACTGAATTAGGTTTGTAGCGTTCCTCATCACTTATAGCAAAAGGTGCAGTATCCCTGATATGAATTATTCAGTTTTTAATTACATGGACTTGATACAAAAGGTGCTATTTCTGACTTCAGCTGCGTGACCATTCTAAAAAATCCAGCTTACTGCCTTCGTTAGCTGCTAGTATATAGGAGATTTTCTTGATCCTGCCCGTGAGATCCCGATAGAACCCACCACTTGAAACTGCATCACCCGCTACAACCTCATTCCTAGCCGACATCCAACGCCATAACAATAAAAAAACTGTTCCCATGTAAATTAAATTGCCGTAACATAAGCTTGACTTATTTTCTGCCCTGCACTATTGCCTGGAGACAGGACAAAATTGATCACCACCGGATCTAAAAAATGGGAAAACAAGGATAGTTCCATTGAATTTTTCAATAAGTGGCATTTAACAAGAAATGATTTTATGATCAGGGCAGAATTATAGCGTAAGAAACAATCATTTAAAATCCCTAAGACATTTCAGTCAGGTAAAGCCTTTCTTCAATCGCAGATATTTATTTATCTTGCAAAAAAAATAACGCTATCTAAATCAATGCTCCAAAACACTTATTTACCTATTAAGCACCTTAACGCTAGCTTAATATGCACCGCTTCTTTGCAACCGGCAAAGCAGTCCAGGATCAAATCCAGTAAACGACATACCGCGGTTGCCAAAACCCTTATTAGTTAACCGCCAAGCAATACAATTAGCACAATATTTACGATAATGCTCCCCGAACCGGGCTTTAAGCAATGACTAGAAACTTCTATCAATGGTTGCGTTTCAAAACAACCGAAGAAATCAAAAAAAACAATCCTGAGATTTACCGTCAATACAGGAAAGAGCAGAAAAAACAGTGGTTCAACACCTTCCTGAACAGAAAGGACTGGTGGCTAATCCCACTATATACAACCTTGCTGATGATTATATTAGCAGCGTTTTATCCTTCTTCAGTTGAGGAAGCTACTACCATGATCAACCAACGTATTTCCAATCTGGCTACGGTAACCAGTTTAAGTCTGTCTGTGATCGCATTTTTAATGAGCAACATTGCCACAAAGGAGCCTTATGCCTATGAAGTGGTCTTTGACACTTCAAAAATGCATGTGATCATCTTTTTTATACTCAGTTTTTTAGGTTGTTCGGTGCTCACTGCAACCATCGTCGAACCTCTATCTCCAGACTACCTGTTTCCCAGATTCACAGTAGCCATTGGCTACATATTTATATTGGTTATTTTTTTGATCGGTTATATGTTCAATCAGGTAATCCGGTACACTGACCCAGCAAAAATCGACCGGTTTATGCATGACGAACTGGAAAGAAATATCAGTTTGCTGATCTATGAAAGCCTTATCAGGAAAGAAAGTTTAAAACTTTATCGGGGTGTAGCCAAAATGCATGGAGGTCTTCTCTATGATGATTCATCAGCAGAGAATTGGGATATTCTAAATACCGACATGCAGTTTCTAGATCAAGCGCCTGTTGATAACAGGCCTTATCTAAAGGATATCGACCTATATAGGTTAGGGAAAAGTCTATACCGGGGCAAAGGAGTAAAGGTCTATTACAAAGATCTCCAACTAAATATACAAATGGATCCGGAAACCCATTTCCTTAGATTGGATCAGGAGACTAACCCTGAGGATCTAAACAAGGAAATGCGCAGGATGCTTTATTTCGGGAGGCGCCCACCGGTTCAAAAATCCATGCTTGAACATAGGGAACACTTTGACGAAAAACTAATATCCTGTGCAGCGGATGGAAAGAACAAGGAACTCAACAGGATTCTTGAAAGTTTTTCAATGCTTTACAGGCTTAGGGTAAAATATGGGCTTCAAGGGAACGATGATCCAACCCAAAATCTGAGAGTCCTTTTATATCGGGGCTTATACAAGGCATTTGGAAAAAAACACATTGATTGCATTGCAAATTTCCATGATTTTTTCGAACTGAATGCCTATATGGCTTTTGAGGGTAGAGACATTAGCGTCCTTACTTTCATGTTAGACTTCTTCACTTACGAGTATGTTCTTATGCCCAAAGCACCTACAGATCCATCTTTTGAGGAAATTACTGGAAAACTGAAGAACATTCTTGCTATATACCAGTTATTTCTTTATTCAGTTTCTAAACTGCAAGAAAATAAAAAGGATGATTTAATGGAAGTCAATACTCTCGGGGCGGGTATCTACAGATCATATTCAGACCTCCTTCACCAAATGCTAAGACAGAAAGATTATACAGCGATCACGAATGCCCTTGAAAAAGTAGCGAACAGACACGGTTCTTTAGGGGACGCAAAAATCAAGCAAAATCTCAACACCCAACTTGATAAAATCGAAGTTACACGAGATGAAAAAGATATAACGCTATTAGCAGAAGCTTATCAGCAATCACGCATGTTGGAAAATTACAGAAGGCATGTGGTTACAGGTTTACGCTCATGGATCTTATTCCTTTTGGATGAAAAGCAAATTTCAAAAGAAGAAGTCATAAAATTCCTCGACGAGCATAAAATGGACTGGAACGAACCGGAAGATACTGTTTACGATATTTTTTTCTTCCGCAAAAAAGAAGTTGCATTTGGTTACATGGGATGGCTTACCTGGCAATACGATGATAAAAACAAGGAACTTTTCAATCCATTGGAATGGCTAACCCAAGGATTTTTGATAGAGCAGATCATCAGCAATAACCTACCAATGTCTACCTTAAGGATCGTAGCAACAGAAAGTGACTACATCCCAATTTTGATTGACAGTTTAACAAAGATCAAAGATAAACTAGTTGCCGAATTCGAAGACTGGAAGGAAGTACTAAAAACAGCCGACGTGATAGAGTTGAAGTATAAGGCTGACCTCGTTATTTCTTTTTTTGGCAAACTACAGGCCACTGTTTTACAAAGCGAACTTGTGCAATTATCGCTCACAAACCTAGATGCTGCGAAGGTGGCTTTATTTAAAACAGCCGTCGAAAAAACATGGAAAGAGCGTGCCCATATCTTTCATCTGTTATCATCGCGTGGCAAAATAAAGGGTCAAGAATCGGAAACGGGTTTAAATTTCGCTGGAAGAAGGGAAGGACTGGCAAATTATAAAAAGTTATTTCTTGACAATACATCAACCGACGTGACCTGGTTAAGCGATATCGGTTCGCAGGCGGGACGGAATCTAGATACCAGGTTATTCCAGCAAATTGATGACTCGCAGCCCGATCGATATTTTTCACAAAATCTTACTGAAGCGGTGGACAAACAGCTGTTTGAGATGATAGAAGAAGGATATAAGGTGGACGCAATATTTATTCCTACAAACCTGGCCAGGCCAGGATTATCCATATGGAGCCACGAAAAATTCGAGTCCATTGAAAATACAAACGCGGACAAGCTTTCACCCAACCACTTCGGCTTTTATGATAAAGTCCCTACTTTCCGTTTTCAACCCGATCAGTTGGATGGTCAGGTTATTCTAGTGGATCTCGATTCTGCTTTTGAAATGGAATACCTATTTAAAGAAGACAGGTTTGAGAAAATTTTGGAGGTAGACGTGCGTGCGATTGGGGAAGAAGAAGCAGAGGAAATCCTTAATCAGAGATCTTCGGGGCAGCCGTTATCAGAGGAAGAAAAAGCGAAAAAAATCCAGGCAATTAGGTCCCATGTCCATATCTCTGTTGGCGCAATGGTTAATTACAAGATAACCAATAGGGATGCTTTAAGGGTAATCAGCATGATCAACTCATAAACTGCTTATGCCCGATTAACAATACTATGTCTACGACATATTTACTGACAATATTTTGCAAAACGGGAGATTTGATATAAATGATCACTGACTAATAAGCGGCGATATAAAACAGATATCTGCCTCACCTTTTTGTCGCCTTTAATTTTAATATATGAATAATCCAGTTTACCAGCACTATATCCCCAGATCTTACCTTAAGAATTTCGGAATTTCCAAAAAGAAAGTCTTTATTGTGGATACAATAATGCGTGGAGAAGATGAAGAAATCAAGGAGTTGCCGACCCAGGCAATCTGTGCCGAAAAAAACATATATACATTTGACACTACCAAGGAAGGTGATCCATATGCACTGGAAAAATTCTATGCCAAAGAAGTTGACTCAATTTACCCAAAAGTATATGACAGACTGGTGAATTCAGAGGTAATGCATATAACACCCGATGTGAAAAGGGAAATTCTCAACACAGTGCTGAGCTTAAAGTTTAGGAGACCAGAGGCATTGCAGTCCACAATCCGTGATCTGGAAGCAATGTTCGCGAGATTTTATGCCCACCCATCTCCTGAAGATTCAACGATCACCTATTCATTTCGTGGAAAGAAAGGTTCATTTTTATCGGGGGATATTGAAAAGGAACTTGAAAAACTTCGCAGAGAGCTTAAGGAAGATTGGCTCATCAAGCATTTTGGGCAGTGGCAGGAATTTGTCGAGTACAAAATGGCCTGCGGATTGGACGTAATAGAAGTACCGGAAGATATTCCTATTATCACCTCAGACAATCCTGTTTCTATCTTCGGATTGACCAGAAAATTAAACACAGAAAATCCATTTCACCCAGAAAACATGCTAGAAGTGCCACTTGACCGGAGACATTATCTGGTCATACATCCAAATGCAACTTCGGACACTGGCTATCACCGGATCCATAGAAGCAAGAGGGATAAGTACTTCGCTGCTGGTGTAAACCATAAAACAGCGGAGAATAGTGACAGGCGCTTGATTGCTTACCCAGGAGATCTGAAAACCCATTTCACCAGCCAAGACGAAATCAATTTAGGAAAACCAGAGGATGTTAGGGCATTTATGGATAATTTCAAAGACCTGGAGCAAGCTCTGGAACTACAAAAAATTATTGCGGAGAACGGAGGTTCTATCTTTAACCAACAGGTTGCCGATAAGGTCCGTGAAATGAGGAAAGCAAAGGTAATGGATGAGGATCCATTGTTTAAGGATATAATCCTTGAACTTGCCAAAAAAGGATTTCTGACCATTTAGCCCATCGGTGGACAAACTATGCCAGTTGACCGCTTCTCGCTAATTTAACAATGTGCAGACAGTCATAGATTTATATCAAATCTATTTCCGGTGAGACGGGGTCAGCCTACTCCGGTTTATCCAGCTGAGTGGCGCAGAAGCAAAATGGCCCAACCGAATAGAATAGAGCCTAAATCCCCCCGATCTTTTGAGGCAATAACATTTTCAATGTGTCGAGCAATCCCGCAAGGGCAATAAAGGTAGATTCCATGTTATCCCTGATAACAGATGATTTCACAAAATTATGGTTTGCAGAGCCATAAATCAGGCTGTCACCGGTATGGTCAATCGTGCTACGCGAGTCAGGGTAATTAATTGGTGTACGGTGAGTAAAGCTGTTGCGGTATTCTGTAGTTATCTCCGTCAGCACATTGAAATCCATTATGGCTTTCGAAACGGCCTGATCAGGAATTTTGGCCAAAACGTTTTTAAAAAACATTTTTGCCACGTCGAACCCCATCGAATAATACACATTTAAAAGCTGCCCAAGGGTATCTTTTACCGTTGAAAAATGATAATAAAATATTTCAGCATATTGATCAAACTGTATCCTGTTAATATAATGTTCATGTTCGAAGGCACTTTCATCATCCGGAAAGCCGCGCATATAATGTACCATGGCATTGTAGTAAGTACGGGAAAGCATGCCGTTCCTGTTCAGCAACACACGGTCCCAATATTGTAGATGGTCATCCCGGTGAACCTCCTTGATACCCTTTTTCATCGATATCAGAGCGATCATCGGATAGGCCGACATGTAACCGAAAGCATGAAGGTCAGGGTTAGTTTTGTAGACCTCCCTCAGCTCATCCCTACTTGGATACCGGTAATCAGACGCTTTTATAATGATGGTCTTTTTTGGCACTATGATCGCGTTTTAGTGTTTAAATATAGTATCATTCCATTAAAAACCGCATTATAAAATATCCCCCGTATATTTAAAACAAACAGACTTTCTTGGTTTTGATTTACTGCATCATGTTTGCACTAATGGTGCAAAACCTTTTTTGAGTATCAAAACCTCCTTTGCTATCTTTGGGAATCTAAATTTATTTTATGAACCCTTTTTATGATATTAGTGAGAACACTGAAATTCCTGATGGCTCTCTACAACTAAAAAACCTTGGCACCGAGCAGGTATCAATGATTACTGGAAAAAGAACCCGGGGAGGTTGGGGTGAAAGCGATAGTTATAGCAGTACACGGTATTATACTCCGGTCACAGCAGAGAACTATGACAGGGAATTTGTTACCAGAATCATTTACACCAGGCCTTCCTACAATATCGAAAAGCTACTGAATCACCACTTTGATCATTATCGCCAAAAAACCGGGACTGCCGGTGAACTTTTCATCAGACACATGCGCTTTGAGGTAAAAGACCTGCTACAAAAAAGAAATCCATCCGACTCTTACCTTGATCTTTTTGAGGAATGGTTGGACGGTACCAAACCCAAAGAAACACATCAAACTATGCCACAAAATATTACCAACAACAACATCACGGTGGGGAACATCAACGCTCCAACGCAATTACAGCAGGATTCGGTTCATTCCAATCAGACCCAGCACGATGCGCCTAAAAAAGAGGAATTATTACAGGCGCTTGAACTGATCAAGCTTGACATCAAAAACATGGATGAGCAGATCCGCAAAGATTTCGACATGGAACTCACCTATGCTGCCACGCAGCTGCAAAGGGAAAGAGATATCCAACCGCAACTAACCAATCTTGGCGGATTGATGAAGAATGTGGGCGTTAACCTTTTTACCAGCCTTATATCCGCACCGATCTACGACAGCATCAAGCCATTACTCGGCATCGGCTAAACCATTCTATTAACCAGTAAACTGACATCTGCCATAAAGCGGCCCTGTTAGGAATCGTCGTGAAGATCCTGCGCAGCAGATCGCAGCAAGAGCCCGGGCCGCAGGCAACAGCAAAATAACTATTATATACAGTGCACTAACCAATACATTAATCAATGGGCAAAACAGGAACATGTCAGCTATGTAAAAAGGAAACGGTGCTGGAATTGAGCCATCTGATACCCAAATTTATTTTCAGGTGGATCAAGGAGACCGGAACCGGTTATATGCGCACAAGCGATAACTTCAACAAAAGGATCCAAGATGGTTTTAAGGACTACTTTCTTTGTGCAGATTGCGAAGATCTGTTCTGTGAGGATGAGAACTATTTTGCCAAAAATATCTTTCTGCCTGTTGTAAACCGCGATGTTGCAGTGCTGGAATACGATCACCGTTTTTATGGCTGTGTGGTTTCCATATTCTGGCGTGTGCTAAAATATACGATCTTAGCGGAAGAAAAAGACCAGGCCTTCTATCCGGCATTGTGTGCCCTTGAAAAGGAATGGAGGTTAGGATTACTAAGTCAAGGTTGGAATAGGGAAGATAATAGGCTACACCTCTTATCCGGAGTGGATATCGTAACAGTTGTGGCGGAAGATCCTGTCGAAGTCCCTGACAAAATGATACAATATATGGGCAGAATGGTTGATGCCGGAATTGCAGATTCAGATACAAAATGTATGTTGTTCCTAAAGATACCACGTTTCTTGTTTATTTATCAACTCTTTGGTTTCGACGGGGCAGACTTTATCAGTACTTGTATCCGCCCAGAAGGTGGCTACTATGACCGGGGTTCAGCAAAAATTGCGGACACCGATGTTGCCGGCTTCTTTCTGGGCCGGGCAAAAATGGTCGAGAAAATGTTCAGCGGTATGTCACCGGGCCAAAGGGAAAAGACCCAAAAGTTCTCCGACGAAAAACGAAATGAGGTACAGGGAAAAGATCTCGGAAAAATCCTTGGTTATGCCCAAAGAAAATCAAATAATAACTAATGTCACCCCCTGATGCCAACGCAAAAATTATATAAATATAGGTCACTATCCCCATTTCTTTATAAGGAACTAGACTATCAGGAACTTTATTTTGCATCCTGCAGCGAGCTGAATGACCCCCTGGATCTCCGCACCCAGGTGGAATTTTCACTGGTAAATAAAAAACACATTTCTGCACTTACGCATTTTCTTTTCCGGGAATCTATTGTTCTACCGGCGAGCGGAAGTGAGGCTATCCTAACTAACACCAGGAAAGTTGTTGCCTTCTGCCAGAACAAGCCCAAGATAGATGCATTTGAAAAAGAATTAGCGGAAAGATTATCCAAGGCCTGCAAAAATGGAGCGTTTATTTACGAAACCCAGGCGCATGACTTAACCATGGACATGGTAAAAGAACAGCGGTTCGATTTTCACCTTGATGTCAATGCCTGCTTTGAGCGTATCAGTCAATTGATAAAAAAATTTCTGCTCAACAGTTATACCAGTTGCTTTTCGGCCGACCCCCTTAATTTTTTGATGTGGTCCCACTATGCTGGAAGCCACCGGGGTATCTGTCTGGAATTTACACTCACGAAAAACGGGAAATTTTCATTTGAGGAAATGGGCAGAAGAAAATTCCTGGATGATAAATACGGTCAAGATCTCGCAAAAGGACAGATTGAAACCATTTCATATGGGGACAACATCTGGCCTGTCAACTACCAGGACGAAGAGAGGTGTATCAACTTCTTTGATTTTGCCCCTGTATTTCTCAATCCTGACGATATTGATCTACAGCAGTTGTCAAAATCGCGGTGGCACGGCTTCGCCGATCATTTACAGCGAATTTTTGCCACCAAGAAAACGGCTTGGGAATATGAGAAAGAATGGCGGATTATTGAGGTTAATTTTGCTGGGGAAAAACAGCCTGAAGAGCGCATTAGACATTACCCTATTGAAGCACTGACTGGTATTTATTTCGGCACAAGCACCCCTGAGACGGATAAAAAACGGATCTACAAATTAATGGAAAACAAGGGGCATCAATTAAACTACTGGGAATGTAAGCTTTCAAACGGCCAAAAACTGATTTCCCAACCCTGGGAGGCTCCTGAATGGAAATAGATTATCTTGCCAAACCGCTCACTTTCTCAATTGATTCTATGGCAAAATAAGCATTTTATGGTCCGGCCGAACGGAAAATCATAAGCATGGTTGACGCTCTATGCTTCGAACTGCCAGCGCGCAGCGTATCTCCCCTAGATTACAGCTGATCTAGCCTACTTTCTAGGCCTGTCACTTAATGACAGTCGTTGGCGTTCGTATTCTATTGCCAATGAGGAGAGAAACTCAGTAAGGTATTTCTCGTTCAGCCAAATAATCTCTTCAACAAGTTTAACCCTTTTGCTTTTATGTTCTTTGAGCATATAATTAATCAAAGGCAATGGAATATGCCTTTTCAAATCTTCGTCAATCCTGTAGCCATTATGCTCTTCCTTATAAAAGAACAGTCCGAAATTGAGATCGATCTTATCTTTTTCCTCGTCCTCATAATAGCCACGGTGGCTGTTGAGATGGCGGAGGTCGATCAGATTTCTGAACACATCAAAATATTGGGTCAGACACTCCATCGGTCTTTCAGTGACGGATAGTTTTTTCTTCAGTTTGAGCCACGAGCAGTCTTTCAGCGGAATATTGAGCTGGTAGACTTCGTTGACCATTAAACGCATGATTTCCAAAACGGTGTGCACCTTGTGGTATAATGCCTCAGTATGGTACTGTATGTATTCCAGCTGCGATATCCCCTGCTCAAGATAATGCTTCCTGAAAGGGTAACGGTTGAGAAAGATCTTGATATGGAACAGCTGTTCACTTGTATTTCTCAATGCAGATTGGATACGGAATATCCTCGATGTGTATTTATCCCTTTCAGTGAGCAGGTCGTGGTTATTCTGGCCCTGTGTAAAGTCCTCGGTTTGCTCAAGTCTTTTGATACTTTCCATTACCTCTCGCTGCAGGCTCAGCGAGAAGGGGTTCATTAAAAAATTGGTTTTTGTATATTTGAATGTTACTTCCATTTATCCTATTCTAGGGTTTGAAACTTGCTACAATATAGAACATCAGATCAATTTATCCATTTGCATAACCTAAAACGTTGAATTTAGTGCACAATACTACGTTTATTAACAAGCTGTACTATTCTAGATCTGCTTGTCTTTAACATGCCCATTTAATTCTGTACTCAAAATGAAATTTGCGGGGCTTCTTTAATAGCTTTCCTAAAGATTAGAAACTAACACCGACCTGTACTCCAGTTGATAGCGAAGCAGCCTGGTCATCGCCAAATCTTACAGGTATAGGCAAGGCTAAGTAAAAACTAACATCGTTTCCCTTTTTGATCTCCTGGTTAAATACTGGAGTAAAGCCATATCTTCCATTGGTCTCAAAATGCAACCCTGCCGATAAACGTAAAGCCATGCTTAAAACGGAACATCGCTCCTGGGAGAAAAAGTAACGAACTTACTTTTGAAATATTATGTTCGGTACGGATGGCCGGGGGCAACTTCAAAGCTGATCCCAAACTTATCGCTTTTTATAATATTCATTCCAAAAGGAAATACCAGTGTATAGACGCCCGAAAAATTATCGTGAAATCCATCATTGTTCCAGGTTCCAATAGGATGAAGCACGCTAAAATAGCCTGTCACTTTAGGAGAAATATGTGTCGGGTTTGACTGTTGTGCCTTGGCTGAAAAACCGTAAACAAAAACAAAAACCAGCAGAGAAAAGAAAGACGCAAAAAGACAATAGGCGTTTACCTTATTACTATAGACGTCAAAATAGCACACTATCCTCCATGCAAATAAAACCACAAGTTTAAATTTTACCAGGCCTTCGAAAAGCAACAATAAACTGATAAATACCAAAACCAATAATAACCCGGCTAAATAAATCCCAAAAAAAATAACAATTACCCATTACAAACCCCTGTTGCTTGGAGATATAATCAAAAGGCCTAGCAGGATTTAAAAACACGGAATAATACCGAAGATTACCTTTGATTATATCCACATCAGCGAGAAAACTATAACCCCTGGCATTAAAAAACTCACCAAACGCCAAATCATATCTCATGCTCCAAACAGTAGGAATAAAAAGAAAGCCACCGCCCAAAAGCACAAAAACTAACGCCCGCATCCAACTATTACCATGACGATTAGATACATTATTTAAAAACAAGGTATAATTCAAAAAACTCCGTTCACTAAAATACCTCTTTAAAAACCCAAAGCTTTTAAGCTGCGTTGCAAAGAATTTTTGCTGATTATCCATCATCTCCGAACTATAACCAAGCGCTTTAACCATATCCCCCTGCTTTTCATAAATTTTCCTCATCTGACTAAAATAATCGATCCGCTGATGATAATAATCAACCGAATCCAAATTACAACCATCAATAAAAACTTGTGAAGGAAACTTCGTGCCCGCAACAAAAATATCCAACAAATTCGTATTTTTGTATTCCACCCTTGTATGAGTCAAATCACTACCAATGATCTCCGTTTTACCCATAGAACTTCCAATCATCCTCAAGCAACCTAGCATACCGAACAATATATTTTGGTCCGAACAACGCTTATCATATAAAGAAGAAATACCTGAAACCAAAGCCTCACGTGCAGACCTCAAAGCATCATAATGACCAATTTCAGATTTCTTTTGTTTTTTATTTGGCCACGATAAAACCTGCCTATTCCAGGATGGACGTTTTCCATCAATACAAACATTTTTAAAGAGCAACTGCCCTGCAACAAAAGCATCTACAATCGATATAGCCGCAAACGAGCAATTAATAGCCGTGAAAATAGTTTCCTTAGAAATCACAACACGCTCCAACTTCAACAAATTCACCCTACACCCCATTAGATTCACCTCAGATTTAGTCCCCGTATTAATTTCAAGAGCCGATAAAACACAATTATTAAGCTCAACAAAAGGAATCTGAGCATTCGATAAAGTAAGAGAAGTAGTAATATCTGAAGCTTCAAGTGCTAAAGCAGAACTATTTTTAAATTCCAAAAAACCAACCTGACAACCAGAAGATAAAAAAACATAACCATGCTCCGCATTATTAGAACTCCACCAACCCAAAGAAGAATCAGAAAGTCTTAAATAACCCGTAGATGTTTTATCAAGGGTAAAATCCTGCACCGAACAACCCGTAAATTCCAGATTTTTAGTAAGCACATTTCCAAGGCGAACCTGAGCTAAAATTGTGGCGGTAAACTTAATATTAACCGTACTACAATTATCCAGAAGAAAATCCCCAAGATTACTTAGATCAATAGTAAGACTACCATTAATACTGGAATTATACAGCACAATACCTCCAAAAGCAGAACCATGAATAAACAAAGAAGGAAGCTGACAATCAATAAAAATTAACCCAACATCAGGATGGTGCAAGCCATTAATTTTGAGTAAACGCTCAGATTCAAGCAAATTAACTTTCACATTCTTAACAACAAGATAATTTTTTTTCGTTTTAAGTAGGTTAGCCCGAGGATAAGGCGTTATATTTTTAATAACCGAACCATTTTGTAACTGAATATGAGAAGAAGAAGAAAGCGTCTTTAACGATTCAATTAAAAAATTGCTGGTAATTTCAGCTTGATGATCATAAACAATTACAGGTGATTCAGACATACAGAAAATAAATTGAGGCATTAATAAATTTACCAACCAAAATCATTGACTAGCAAACAGTTAAATTTAATAAGATTTATTGAACATCAAATACCCCTGATGATGAATTGTACAAGAACGAGAACATGATAAAAGCAAAATGAGATTAAACATAAGCAGGGAACTGGAACTGATCAGTTACAAGGGCATTAATGTGGTGTAGACAACGACTGAAGTCAGTAAGCAACTCTTTGGATGTATGAAAGCATAGATTAATGTCTGGAGGTATAAATTTTCGGAAAATTGTATCATCATCAGCAACCAATTGATATACCATTCTCTTGATAAAGTGCTGAATTTACATCAATTGAATGAATACGCGGGCTGGCCATTTATGAAATCCAACAGGTAATCAGTCTCATTAAGGATGTAATATTAGATATGCAAGCGAATAACATTAGAATAGAAGATCCAGCATTTCTACAAAGAGCATTTCCATATATCCGAGAAACGATTTGAACTAGCTTTATAAGCTAATCAGTTAGCAATTAGATTTTGAAACTATTCTTTTAGAAAAAAACCCAACGGCTTGCGTAAAGAGCGCACTTCGTACTTTCCTTGATGTCCTATCTTAAATATAAATATAGCTTGGCCATCATTTGTCCGAGGAAGGACGTGATCGAAACTGGCTTTTAATTTCTGCAAACTCGATGAAAATTCAGGGTCCACATCAGTGCTATTCAGTTTAAGTCGGGCCAAAAGAAAAGTCAATTGTGTAATCGGTTGAAACGAAAGATTTAAAAGGTTTGCTTCAATCCAGAGTCTTTCCACCGCCCGACCCGCAAGCACACAATCAAGTTCCGAGAGTTCCGGCATATAGATTATACCGAGCGCCGATGAATTTTTCACTGACTCAATTACCATTTTTTCGAAGGCATTTCCACCGCCGATATTCCTCAGTACAGAAATTGCATTCGCATCTGCCGCTATTTTTAACATTAAAGCTTCGCTCTCGGAAATTCCTAATGTGCGGATATCCAGACCATCTCTTTTTAATTCGTTTTCTTCCTGCGTCCATCGAAGTTCGTTAACAAATGTATCGAAATGACCTCTAGGGTGAAGAACCCTCAACTTTTCAGCATGAGCAAGTATTTCACCGAGGGCCATAATTTGTTCCCGGTCGTCAACAAAATCCAAATGTGCTCCATGATATTGGCTGATAGATTGTTTCAAATAGGTGAAATGATCGGGCGATAATGGAGGACTTTTCACAATCGTCCTGCTCGTTTGTCTTAGGTAAATACCTCTCTCCAGACTCGCCAGGTTAGGTTTATCCTTTACACGCGTGAAGCTTATGAGTCCGGCCATCCGCTTGTCGCCATGGAGCGGAAAGTATACAGTGCCTATCTCCAAACTGAGTGCTGCAGATTTTATTGCAATATTTTCGATAACCGCGCCAAGGCTTAAATAGGATCCAAAGTTATTGAAATCAATCAGTGAATGCGAAAAATGAGCGTCAACGAATATGAAGAGACGATTGAGGGTATAAACAAATTTCCAGGGCTGCGAATTTCCTCCTGAAGGCGCAAGGATTGCGGCTTCCAATATAAGTTTTATTTCTTCTTCCGTGATTTTTTCCGGTATGCTTGTGAGATGCAGCTTATCGATCATACCAAACATTTCCCCTCTATCTAATTCTGGAGGAGGATCATAATTTTCAGTTAAAGAAGTCTTGGAGAAATCAGCATCTTTAATCAGTTCTTCAAAATCAACATAATATCTTCCTGAATCGTTAAATTGGCCCAGCAGTATCCTCCGGCATACATCCGTTGTCAATGCCCCGCCGAGCATAACAGAGGAGGCTAATTGTGGCCAAGTTGTAATAGATTGACCGATTTCTATCATTGAGGCCTTCAATCTTGCCGATATCGTTTCTATTCCAACCATTCCCAATATTACGGGCAGTTTTTTTTCGAAAGGCAAATCCCTAAAGGTGTCCGGATCAATCTCCCCAATTAGTCCGTGCAACAGAGGCAGATCACGATCCTTATCAAATCGCTCAACATCAAGCATTCCCCTGTCATTTGTATCCATCACAACAGGAATCTGATATTTTCTTGCGGTTAATCTGCTCAGTAACTTAATATCTATCGAATCACAAACTTCAACAAATAGGTCAAGCTTTCCATCGTCAAGAAAAAAACTGTCCATGTTAGCTGATGAGAGACCTTTTGAAAAAAGGGCTATTTTGATATATGGATCTATCTCGGCAATTTCTCGTGCCAATAGTATCGTCTTTTCTAACCCCAGATTGTGGATTCCGGTATGAATCCTGTTCAGGTTGCTTAGTTCTGCGACATCAAAATCCGCGAGGCGTAACCTTCCGCAAGCCCTTTCCATCGCAATTGTGATTGCAATGGAATGACCGACTGACAGGCCTGCTATTCCTATCGTCTTATTTTTTAGTATATCCTGTTCTGCCTTTGTTATCTTATGCTGGTTCCGGCTGGTTCTGACAGCTATAAATTCCTCCTCATCCAGCAAGTGGATCAGACGCCTGTTCCAGGGGTAGAAAAACCAGACACCATAACTTGCAACATCAGTTCCTGCTAACCGTTCAGAAATCAATAATTCATAATCCTTTGGCTCTAGCTTTTTTTGTGGTTGTTCAACTTTAATGAGTTCCTTTAACTGTCCATAAATTTCGTCATGGGTAAACAGAATCATTCCGCTTTTCAACAGTAAATCAAAGTTCAATCTATCCTCCTCTTCAGTTAACTTGAAAGATGTGGGCAAAAAAACAGTGTCGTCTAGGTGTGCAATTGTACTATTTGACTTCCCTTCCATAGCTCAAAAATTGCTTGAATTAAATGGTGAATAATATTAGAGGCGGCATGGAGATCAGCTTACAAATTGACCATTTTCAATGGAAAGTTTATATTGCAATTCGACATTTTTTCCCCGAATGTTTTCTACAATTTTTATTTCGGGGTTGTTCCGTAATTCAACAACCGCTTCCCTTTCTTCCTCCCGCGCACTGGCTAGGCTATCCAGATCATCATTAATCAAAAGCGTGGCTATCATATCCGGTCTGGGATAAATAAATTCCCCATTCCTGCCGAAAGTTCTGTTGATGATGAAACCCAGATCCTCAACCATATTTATCACATATGGTGCGGTGAGTACAATTAGCCGGGTTAGATTCAGGCGAGTTGAAATTGCGACTACTGCGCGGGCGAGCAAATTACTCCCGACTCCGTACCGCGCCGCCTCAAGTGAATTCCATAAGCCGCAGATTTCCCCTATGCTCGCCCGGTTGTGAAGAGCAATCGATGCGCCAAGTGTTGGGTCAGCATCCCCTACTGCTTTTTCAATAGGCAACTGCGTGACCTTGTCAGCAATATGAACTCTCAGTCCGCCATACACCCTTGTACGATCAGAAGATTCGATTACAATAACAAACACCGCAAGATTATCAGCCCACTCAAACCCTGATGAGGAAATCTTCTCGACACCAACACTTCTAAGTAAGTGCTCATGGCCCATTGCAAAAAGTTTACATGCTTTTGGATCATCCGGAGCCCGGAATGCCCTGATAATGAACTTTTGTCCCAGCTTTGATGTCGGGCTCATCTTGATATGCAATTAAATGCCTTATTAATATTTACAATTAACATCAAATCATTTTTATTAAAAATTCCCGGCCATGCCGTCACATTCAGGGTATGATACAGTGCTGATACACATTTATAAAATATTATCATCTGCAATCAGCGGGCAATGTGTACAACAAAACTGTCGATTAACTATTGATGCATCCATCCCCAAACTTGGTGATATTGACAAAAGATGCAGGGTGGAAAGAAACCTTTGAAGAATCGATATTGGCTTTTTGCTAAAAGTTCATAATCGTAACCCACCAAGATAAACTGCATCTAATCTAAAATGTGAGATTTAAGCTAGGCAGAATTTATGCATCAAGCGAGCCAAACGCGGTAAAGAATCAACATTTTCAACAAGTATATTATATACTGAGCAAGTTCGGGAGAGAATGGGTGGCGAAACGGAAAACCGAATTTACTCATGGCTGACATCATTTATCAATTTATCACCGGTGAGTTTCGAATCCTCCTAAACCCTGACAAAAAGTAAATAAAGCTAAAAGGTGATTTAGCAAGCATACCTGAGATGAAGCTTAAAGGGTGCCAGAATAAAAAAAGAAGATACAAAACTCTTGTGCAGCAATGAATACTGTTGTTACTCAAAATGATATATCCAAAATCGAAATTTCACTTCCTATTCTGGGATGGTAAGAAGGTGCGTATTTAATAATGCCTAGTGACACCAAATTACTTATGCATTTGTGGTAAGTGGCGATTGATTTGATTGATGCCAAACCCATCAATTTCCTTCTTGAAACTTTGATGTTTTCAAGATCATTTTCCTTCCAGCCAGTTACGACGATAGCCAGGTAAAGGCTTATGTAACACGGGGAAAAGCTACTTTTATTTGCAAATATCAAAAATTGATTGAGTTGATTGATACTACCTTCCACCTTTTCCTCCCTTGTGTAGTAAGCTTTGGATATCGCTAAGGGCGTAATAAAAAATACTTCCGACCTTTGTGAAGGCTAGGGTACCGTTGATTCTCAAGTTTTGCAGTGTCCCAGGTGAGATATGGAGAATTTCTCTTACCTCAGCGCTTCTTAACCACTTTTTATGTTCTTTCAGTTCTGGCTTAAGTATTTCTTTTAGCTCAGCAATAAGGGAAGTTTTAAACTCCTTCAGGTCTTCTTTCGTAATTAGGTCTATATTCATTTTATTTCAATAGTTTTGAATGTTGGTCATTGAATGATTTAGTGGTCCGGCCTGGGGTTGGTAACTCCGAACTGAAACAAATTTTACTATACTGATCTCAGATTGCCTTTTGGATTTATTAAACCGGCCGGCATCCACCGACCGATTTTATCATTAACTAAACTATTAAACTTCTTTTATAAAATTTCTTGAATTAATTTTGATAGGATCAAATCCATTTACTGTCGCCATCTTGTTCTCGCTCTTGCTTTTGTCCCTTCAACACGATTCGATTTAAAACATAGGAAAGCATATAAAGGGAGAGTAAAAGCAATGCTAGAATTTCTCTGGAGTCCATATTCACATTAAGTTATTTTCTTTCATGGGCCGAATGGTGCTCGAAACACTGCATAGTATTAATGAGTTGAAAGATTCCTTCCTCTTCATACTTTGTTAAATCAACTAAAAAATCACCTTGGGGCAGGCGATCAACAATGTTTATGTTTTCCTTATCCAGTTGCAGGATAAAAATAAATTCATCTTCAGGGTTTGCAACAAAGAATCTAACGGCATGCACTGAGCGGTCTTTCGGATTAACTGTAGCACGCAACTTTGTGTTTCGCTCTATTTCCCTGTACAGCGTCGAAGATAGGGTGCATAAGCGAGAGACATTAGCTTCCAAACCGCCATTTGATTTAAAATCGGTAAGCCAATGATGAAATATAAACATATCCTTAAAGCTTAGGTCAACGGCCTGGTTTAATCTATTTGTTAAAAAAGGTTCAGTAAAAATTGGGCATGAGGATTTCGCTAGAATTGAATCCCGGACGCATATCAGGGATAAATGTTCCGGTATTATACCGCCCTCTCCTTGCGCATACACCAGGTCAAAAAGATCAAAAGGAATTCTAGTACTAAATAAATCAGCTGACCGGTCACAAAATAGAGGCACTGAAACCTTTGGGAATTTTGAAACGCTGTTCCCCTGTAAATCATTGGTCGAGGTTAGGTGCAAAAATGAAATATTCTGCGGTAGCCAGTCGCATTGAGGGATGTATGAATAGGATGATTCTCTGGAGGAACCGATTATCTCCACATCCAAATACTTTCTTGCCGAAATAATTGCTGCAGAGGAACGGCTCCCGGTATCCAGAAATCCCCCCCTTATTTCTTTGGAAAAATTAAGCATGCAAAAAATACTTGAATGCTCTATGTTTCCGCTATTTAATAGCAACACATGATAATCAGGTGGGATTTGCAATAATTCGCGGAGCAAAGCCCGTACGTTTTCTATTTTTAATTGTAATCTCGGGTCAGCTACTTTATACAAGTTCCTGTAATGGGTGGAATTTCCTACAGTTATTTTTGTAAGTTTATCATAGCCTGGATAAGAATTATTTTGATTCCGCTCTTCCATATTATTCTGCTGGTTGCAGGGCAAATTTCAACACGACAACGGCGTAATGGAAACGGCAATAAAAAAAAGGTCTAAAATACTTTTTAAGCATAGGGACACCTAATTATATTTTGCTGCTTTAGGAAAGATAATACCAAATAAAAATTTAATTTCTCGTGGCTGACTGGAATGAAAGAAGTAATTGTAAATAATACACTATCAATTAATTACAATCAAACCCATGAGTTTTTAACTTCGAAAAATCCTGATTTTTGAATATCTTCGGCCAACCAAATTAAACCAGATAATTATGTCAGCATATGCATTAGACGAAACCGACAGTGGTATTTTGAATCTGCTTCAAAGGGACGGGGATCTCACTTACAAAGAACTATCAGGAAAACTCAGAAGAAGCAAGTCCAATATTGTTGAACGCATTAAAAACCTCAAGACCGAAGGGTATATTGAAAAAAGCGTCGTACTGATTAACGTTCAAAAAATCAGAGATATATTCATTGCTTTTCCGCTCGTTGAATTAAATAACCATGGGCAAGATTCAATCGATATTTTCAAACGTGAGATGGCCCGATATCCACAGGTAATGGAATGTTACCATGTGACCGGCAATTTTGATTTTATGTTAAAGATAGTGACCACTGATATGATTGCCTACAATGATTTTCTAAGGGAAACCATAGCTACTAATCCGCTGGTCGGCAAGATTCAGAGCTTTATGGTTTTATCTCAAAGCAAAAGAGAAACCGCCTATGTGGTGTAAAAAGTCATAAGCGAAGCTTATTTCTGAAGCATAAAGCCACAGTTCGAAGTAACCTGAGACAAGAAATATCATCTGACCAATTGATATCGAGGGATACTATGCAACAGGTTATGCTCCTGCTGTGTTTACTTGTATTTTTAGCGCTTGTCTTGCTGTAAGTAATTTCGCAAAAACAAGAACTACGGCAAGGGTACCAAAGGTTACGGCTAACCATGGAATCTGATTAATGCCTTTGTGAAGAATAGTATAACCCGCTAAAAGCGTTCCAGCGGTTACGCCAAAATTAGCAAAGGAGTTTACCATACCGTTTGCGAATTCCAGAGCTTGCGGAGCTTCAGCGCTGATAGCCGAGGTTGCAATTAAAAAACCCGGCGCGTAAAGAATTCCCCATAACCCGACCATGATCGATACCGTTAAAGTGCTATATCCGGTCAGGTATAACCCCAGTGGAACAACGATGTTGCAACCGACCAGAAAGAGTATACTGGTTAAAGAAATGCTGGTGCTCATTATTTTCCCTGCAATCCAGTTACCGGCCAGCCCTGTTGCGCCAAACAGCAACAACAAATAGCTTATTCCTTTCGGGCTCATGTGCTTGACCTTTAGCAGATAATCAGCAAAATATCCATACATGGAGAACTCGGCCGCAAACATTAAGAAAGTCACTAGTAAGCTTAGCCAAATTACAGGTTTTTTAAGAATGGAAATCTGGTTGAGATAATTGACTTTTTTGCTCACCGGCATAGAGGGAACCACAAAATAAACGCTGACTAGTCCGATTGCGGTGATGATGGTTTGCATAAGGAAAGAATATTGAAATGAAAAAGTACTGGCTAGATAACTTGATAATGGTATCGTTGTAATTGTAGCAATACTAATTCCGCTTAGGGCAATGGCCATCATTTTATGGTGATCCTCTTCTTTTGCCGTACTCATCACAACCACTATTGCAGCGGAGTAGTAAACGGCATGGAGCAGGGCGGGTAAAGCGCGAGCTATCAAAAGCAACCAAAACGGCGGAACCAGAGCGGAAAGAATACCGTTAATCAGGTAAAGGCCCAGACTGCCAAGCATCACACTTTTCCGGTTGAAGCCGGATGATAGTAAGGTCGTGAACGGCCCGCCGAAGGCAATAGCAATTGAAAATACACTCAGCAGTAATCCGGCGGTATTGATATTAATTTTATAATGCGCCGCCACCTGGGGAAGAAATCCAATTACCCCAAACTCGGCAGTGATAATACCGATAACTCCGATGCAACAAGCATATGCAATTCTTTTCATAATAGGAGATTTTAGTCTTTATGTTAATCCGGATATAAATGCCTTCAAGGTGTATCAACCGGATATGATCAAAATTCAAAAGAGTGCTTTAATGCTTAGCGATACAATATCGTTTTACCCTTTTTGTGATTCAAAATTCGATTAATTTACATCCACTATCGTATGCGGATCAAAGGGCTTGTTATGAATTTCAAAGACTTACTGATATTTTGAAAGTTTATCTTTTGTACTGGTGGAATGATTGCTTTGTGACAACCAACGGTAATTAACGATAATCTTATTTTGTGATATTCCTATTCTTCTCTTTGACTGAATTGACGCTGGAGGCGTTCCTCTTCCAGGTCTAAAAGATCCAGCTGGTTGCGCAGTAGGCCCTCGTCAAACTGTTCATTGTTTCGGAGCTTTTTAAGCAAGCGTCTCTGGGCTGCAATTAATTCATGATGTACAGCTACATAATCCCGGTAAAGCGACTGATCGGTAATGGGATCCATGTTGTCCCCCTGTCCGGATAACAATGCAAGTTCTGAATCCATGCGAATTCTAATGGCTTTCACCAGACCATTGGCGCTATGCAGTTCAGGATATTGCTCGTTGAGGATATTGAGTGAAAGTTGGGCAAGTCTTTGCTTCATAACGTTGATCTGGTTTGCTGGAGTTAACATATAATCCGTTTCGGTGATATTGACCCATTTTACAAGTGCTGGTAAAGTGATACCCTGAAGTAAAAGTGTGACTACTATAACACTAAAAGTAATAAACAGAATAAGATTTCTTTGGGGAAATAAATCTCCTGACTGCAGGGTTAACGGAATTGAAAGGGCGGCAGCCAGAGAAACCACGCCCCTCATCCCCGACCAGCCAAAAAGTAAGGATATCTTCCAGGAGGGATTAGCATCAGCGGTTTTGATATAGCGGCTGATGAATCTGGTAAAGTATACTGCCCCAAAGGCGCAACCTAAACGGGTGAGGATAAGCACAAGCGAAATTACGGCGCTGTAGCCGATTGCTAAAACCAGACCACCCTGCCCCAGGCCTTTGATGACTACAGGAAGTTCAAGCCCAATAAGCAGGAATACGAATCCATTGAGCACGAAAGCTACAGCCTCCCAAACATTTATGCCCTGTAGCCTGCTACGGTGAGAAAGAAAATTGTCTCTCCTTACTGATAGGAATAAGCCACCGCTAACGACAGAAAGCACACCTGAAAAGTGAAATTCTTCAGCAACTATGTACATCACATAGGGTGAGAGTAACGTGAGAATGATGTCTATATTGGTTGTTGTCGGGAGATATTTATGAATGAAATAGAAACAGATGGCAATAATGAGACCTGTGAGGATTCCCATTATGATCACAATAAAAAAATCACCAGCTGCCTGGGTGAAAACAAATGTTCCCGTCATAACTGCAGCGAGTGCAAATCGGAATACAATCAGGCTGGAAGCATCGTTGAGTAAGCTTTCCCCTTCCAATAGTATGGAAAGTCTTTTTGGCACACTGACATTTTTGATTATCGCCGATGCGGACACCGCATCAGGCGGCGAGATGATGCCGCCAAGGAGAAAGCCAAGCGAGAGTGTAAAGCCCGGAATAAGCACACTGGATACAATCGCTACAACAGTTGAGGTTAGCAGTACAATAATAAAAGCAAAACTCCCAATGACCCTTCGCCATTTCCAGAGGTCCTTCCACGATATATTCCAAGCGGCTTCATAGAGTAATGGAGGAAGAAAGATCAGGAAGATGAGTTCCGGCTCAATCTCTATATCGTTAAATAACGCGAATGTACTGAGCAGCAGTCCTGAAATAACCAATAGGATTGGGTAAGCCACTTTTATTTTTCTGGCCAGCATCACAACAGAAAGAATAACTAGGAGTAAAATAGCGTATTGGATAATCAGTTGATGCATAATACTATTATTAAGTTGGCAGCCGGGTGAATAAAACAAATTGATTTATATACTTCAATTAGAATCTGATCCCATCAGCCTGTAGTCGCTGTAAGATGCAAACTTCGCCATTCACAATTCTTCTTGCTGAACGAATTGCAAAGTAAGTTTTATGAAAATCAAAGATTTGTTTGTAGAAATGATTGTTGGTTTAACGTGAATCCAAATTTTCTGGCAATATTTAGTTTTAGATCCGCGTATAGTATAATTCTCATAGCTAGGTTGAATACACACTTGCCGGCTTTCATGCTTTGGAATTCATAAAAGATTCTTTGAAATAGACATCAATTGAAGGTATGATTATCAGCAACTTTGTTAAGTCATTCTTGTCTGCGAATTTTTAATACCCAAGTTGTCTTATTAAAGATTTAATGCAAGGAAGCTCTAAGCTATTCAAAGAAGATACCAATATGAATTATCAATGTTCTTCATGTAATAATACGGTTAAGGGTGAAAATCTGGTTTCAGCCCATGTGCGCTCGATTGACTATATGGATGAATTCTCGGAAACTGAATCCTTCAGCGTTGATGGACAGCTGCGCATTGCGCATTTTGCTGCTTATCTGGTGCGATCCAGATTACCTGGCGAGATCCGAATCGAAGTTATGTTTGATTTACCACTTCCAGGAACTTCAGGAACGTTCGAGATTAAATCCTACATTTACTATTTGGGGATAGCAAAAGTAGCTGTTTACTGCTCGGTTTGCCAAAATCTTCACCACCTGAAACTCTATCAGGGATAAGTGAAAAAAGCCCGTATAACATGGCAAGTTTCCATTCAACGGTTCTTGCATTGGCGGATAGCATATTAAACATATCTCATTTGATTAACCTTACCCAAATTATCCGGTAACCTTTATCCGGATAACTCTATATGGCAGCCTTGGCATATCTTTGCCAGCGTTAAAAAACGGGCCATATTGGATCTGCGAGCAGGAAATATACAAATAACCATCTCTGAAACTGTAACTGTCCGGCCAAATCAACTTTGTGGAATCCTGCACCACTTCGCTCATCTTCATGTCGGTGTCAATCCTCATAAGCCGGGAGGATTCCAGATCACCCAAATACAGGTTTCCTTTGTCATCGAATTCCATGCCGTCTGTTGTTACAAAAGTTCCAAGTTCCTCCACGCTTTCATTTACCTTTGCAAGTGGGGTTTGGAAATCCCGGAGTAGAGCCGTTTTAATTCTATAAAGTTTTCTATCAGTAAGGGGTTTGAAATAAAGCCATCGCATATCAGGACTCAGGGCAATTCCATCGGCATTTATTTTCACGGGACCTTTTTCATTTACCCATTCCTGCCCATTTATCTTGAACGCATAGCCTTTATCTGACATTGTATAAGAAGATCCGGTAAGGACCGACCTCGAGTTGCCTGTTTTGATGTTCAAAATAATGATCGCACCGTTGCTTGAGCTGGTGATGTAGGCATAGCCTGCCGCATTATCAACGCGAATATCATTAAGGTAACTATCAGCTCCTGCAACACTCGAATCAAACCTGTAAATTCTTTCCACCTGGTTATTTTTCAGGTTTATCTTAACGATCTTATTACTATTGCGGTATACTTTACCCAGACCTATACCAGCTGCATCAACAACCCATAAGCAGTCCTTATCATCTGCATATACGGCCTGGACACATACAAATTTATTACCGCCCTCTTCCCCCAGTTTAAAACTGTTCCACTGCTCATCCGGGTAGGGCTTCTTTGTCCCGTCAGGCAGACTTTCTATAACCGCATATCGATAAGGCGGTGCCCAATTGGGAAAATTGACAAAAATACGCTGCATTGCACTTACCGCCACTCCCGTCAAACGGTAGGTACTGTCGGCATAAACATTCTCAAAGCCTCTGGACTCTTCTTCAGAAGTGATCTTGGCTCTTTCCGGCTTTTTTGAATCTGCCAGGTTGCAAGCGCTGCATACAATGCTCAATAGGTAAATAAAGCTTACAGTTAAAGACGGAAACTTGGAATTGATCATCATGACTTAAATAACATTATCTTTTGGTAATTAGAAAATATACTTACAAAGCAGTACTGCTTTGTTTTTGGAGACACTTACCAGGCTTCATCAACCGGAACTGCAAATAATTCTGCGATGTTGACTCTTGCTGGCGCTTTTAATGCGAACAGTATGGTTTGGGCAATTTCTTCCGGATGCATAAAAGACACTCCGGATCTGCTGCTGAGGATTTCGGCTTTAAATTCCTGATCCTGAATTAGGCCAAAGAGCTCAGTTTCTACTGCTCCGGGCTGGATTACGGTTGTGCGGATATTATACTTAGGCCCCAACTCCATCCTTAGCCCCTCTGTAAAAGCGGAGACCGCAAATTTCGTCGCCGAATACACGGCCAGACCTTTGGCAACTTTTTTCCCGGCATAGGAAGAAATGTTTACGATGTGTCCGGAGTGCTGCAAGATCATGTATGGCAGGGCGGATGCGGTAGCGTTCAATACCCCCTTGAAGTTGACATCAACCATTTGATGCCACTCTTCCACCCTAAGTTTTTCTACCTCTGAAAGTGGCATAACCCCAGCATTATTGATCAAAAAGTCTATTGTTCCAAATGCTTTGGCAAGCTGGTCGACGCCTTCCTGGACACTCTGCTGATTGGTAATATCCATTTCAAGGACCAGGGCCTGACCGCCTGATTGCTCAATTTCTGTTTTAAGCTGATGAAGCCTGTCCGTCCTTCGGGCTGCAAGACCGACTTTAACACCTTCTTTTGCTAATAATCTGGCGGTGGCCTCACCAATTCCACTTGATGCACCGGTAACGAGTGCAACTTTAGTTTGTATATTCATCATATCTATTTTATTAACTCAAAGTTCAGCTCATTGGAATTATAATCTTTATGAGTTGCAAAGATTTAATTATGAATTTCAAGCCTACATACAAGCGACACGTAACACTTACTTGATAAAATTCCTTCTGAAAAAAGCGGGCGTTACTCCTGTATTCCTTTTAAAGAAAATTGTAAAATTAGGTTGCTCTGCAAATCCCAGGCAATAGGAAATATTCTGCAATGACCATGAGGTGTACAGCAGGAGGGTTTTGGATTCTTCGAGAATGCGGTCACGGATGTGCGCGCTTACATTTTGCCCGGTGTGTTTTTTGAGTACCGCATTAAGATAGTTGGGGTGCATATCCAGGTTTTGTGCAAATTCTTTCGCCGTTCTAATTCTTATTGGCGCCAGATAATTGATATTGGAAGTCTCTTTTTCCAACAGGGAAAAGAAATTATGAATATGCAGGTGGTCCGCGCCAATGTGATTTGGCTCGGGATAGTGTCCAATCTTCATACTTTCAACAATGAGCATTTGTAGCATCACCTGTATGGTTTCCTGCCTATAGCAGCCATAAGCATGCTCCTGCTCAGTTATGTTATCAAAATATTGTCTTACTACAGGCAAGTCGTGATCTTTTAGGCTGATAATATTTTTATCCTTGTTTTGAAACAACCCGTATTTATCGAGCAGGTCCTTGAAATGGAGATTATCGAGCAAAAATGGTTTTTTAAAAAGAATGTATTTTGCCTCCAGCTGCTCAGATAAGTCTTTCCAGGAAATGATATCATTGGGATGGGCGAATATTAAGGTAGGCTGCTGAATGTAAAATGTTCTGAATCCAATTGTCATCACCCCGCTGCCCTTTGTGATGAGCATGATCTTGTAAAACTCACGGCGGTTGGGCATTAGGGAATTACCTGCGAAGGAGCCTTTTACCGAGCAGGTTTTAAAATTCCAATAGACAGGATTGGTTCCTGATTTATTGACATCCGAGAGATCGTGAATGATTCCGATAAGGGAATTGTTTAATCCTGTGTTCATAATCCTAAATCATTTAATTATTTGCCTTTTCATCTACCACCCGTTTTAACCGAAAAACTTCAGCAATAAAAGAATACGATTATGCCATAAGAAAATCTTGTGCCAGTTTTTAAAACACTTATTATCAGCGCTTTACATTTTTTTTATTTAGTTTTTTACCATGATATTTCGATACAAATTCAGCTGTACCGATATATCGTTGATGTCTGATTTAGTTCTAAAGATTGTGATGCGAGGTTTGAGTCAATAACAATAGCATAAAGCATAATTGTGCTGCATTAGTTATCTGATCAAGCTATCTCAACCACCCCACATGACCATCATCAGCCTGCGGGGAACGGATAAGAAATTTGATTATACCAATACATATAGAACCCTTTACCAAGGGTTTTGATTACCGGAAACCGGTGCACGGAAGGTGTGTAAATGCGGGGACAGTAATGATCCGACATATACCGTTTTCAAGTCCTTTCCACCAAAAGCAAGGCTGGTTGGTAACTTTAGGAAATCTCCGGCGCAATTGCCAAGATGTTCAGCGGTTGCTGTGAAATTTTCGCAGCCAGTCACCCAGCCCGCTAAGCCTTCAATATTTATATCGGTAAATATTTCCAGGAACTCTCCTTTGGTAGTGATCACACCAATACCATTCTTGGCAACCAGAACTACCCATACATTACCCTGGGCATCCAATGTAAAACCATCGGGATTATTACCAGGTCCAAGATCTTCGGGCCCGACAAATTCTTTGGGTCCCAGGTCGTTATTGGCCTTAATTTTAAAACGTACAATTCTTCTGGCCAAAGATTCAGCGGCATACAGGTAATTTCCATCAGGACTAACCTTTACTTCATTGGTTAAAAACAGATTTTCAGCAACAATCCTTGCTCCGCTGGCATCAATGAGCACAATATATCCGTCGGGCGCTTTGTTCTCCAGTGCGCTATACCAATGATCGCCATCGGTCATTACTGAAATCCAGATCCGGCCTTTGCTATCACACCAAGCATGGTTAACAACGCCCAGGCGTCGTCCGTCAACTTCAGTCAGGAAAGGAATGGTTACACCATCTTTGGATATCATATGAAGCGTTCTGTCGGATAATCCGCCAACCAGAAAAGCGCCATTTTTCATTCGGCAAAATCCATTGGGTTCTGCTATTCCCGAACCCAGTAAACTCGGCGTTCCGCTGGCATCCAGTTGCGCCAATCCTCCTCGGTTATCTGAAACCCAGATACCGTCAGGTGAATACCATACACATTCAGGGCGGGAAAGGCTATGACCAAAGGTTTGGAAATCTGCTTTTGATAATTTAAAATCGTGCAATGATGACATGGGTATTTTTAGATTAATTGTTGTTAATGTGTTCACGGGTAATGCCCAGTCTTTTCATCTTCGAACTCAAGGTGCTCGGGGGAACGCCGAGCACGTGGGCTGCACCAGCCTTTCCGTTTATCTTCCCTCCGCAGGCTTTTAACGTCATCAGGATATGGTCCCGTTCATTCTGGTCCAGGGTTTTGTAGATGTACACCGACTCATCAAAATTATTATTCCGGGCAACTGGGATGGCAATATTTTTTAGGGTATCTCCCGAGGATAGCAGCACACTACGCTCAATAAGATGTTCCAGCTCCCGGATGTTTCCCGGCCAGTGATAAAGCTTGAGTTCCTGGAGCAAGCGGTTATTGAGCTTATTAATTTGTTTGCCCATCTTTTTAGAGAACCGATTGATAAAATGCATGGCCAGAAGTGGGATGTCTTCTACCCGCTGACGCAGGGGTGGCAACTCTATCGGAAATATATTTAACCGGTAGTAAAGATCACTTCTGAAGCGTCCCTCATCCATTTCCTTTTCGAGATTACGGTTGGTAGCTGCAATAATCCTAACATCGACCTTAATCGTTTCTTTCCCCCCGATGCGTTCGATTTCTTTTTCCTGAAGGGCCCTGAGTAATTTTACCTGCAGTTCCAGCGGCATCTCCCCGATTTCATCCAGAAACAAAGTGCCTTTATGGGCGAGCTCAAACTTACCAAGGCGGCGATCCACCGCTCCGGTGAAACTACCTCTTTCATGGCCGAACAGTTCCGACTCGATCAGGTTAGCCGGCAATGTTGCGCAATTTACTTTCACCATCAGTTTATTGCTTCTAGGGGAATTAGTGTGTATGGCTCGAGCGATCAACTCCTTGCCGGTACCAGTCTCGCCTAGTATCATAACGGTGCTGTCAGATGATGCAACCTTACTTACCAGTTTAAATACCTCTTTCATCTGGCTACTCTCACCAACGATATCTGAATAATTATTAGCCGTTTCAAGTTCTTCCTGAAGATAGATTTTTTCTTCTTCGAGCCTGGACTTATAGCCACTGATTTCTTCAAGTTGTTGTTGAATTCTGCTGCCGGCAATGATGTTGGAAACCACTACTGCAATTTGGTTACAAACACTATTGAATAACTCATTTAGGTGATTAATTACGCTATAGGAAGAGGTCTTCACCAGCATGATTCCTGTGAATTCAGCACCAATGCGTACCGGGGCAAGAAAGTACTTCTCCGCAGGATTTAATTTGTCGCCCGGTAGAGCTAAAACGGATTTTGTCAAAGGATGCAGTGATTCAAAATCCAATTCTTCAGGGCCTGAGGCTCCTAGGGCAGATTTCAACAGCGCCTCATCTAGAAAACTATCTGCCACAGTGTTGGCAGGGGAAGACGCATCTGAACTGTCCGGGCTAGTTTTATCGGATAGAAAAATTGTTAAAGCATTATCTTGTGGATTCTTCATTAAGAAAATGAAGCCATTCACTTTAAAAAGCTCCAAAAATTGGGTAGAGATGACCCGGGATAAGCTGTATTTATCCTTAACTGCGGTAATGGCATTACTAAAATCAATAAGTCTTGATTTCTCTTCTCCCTTTTCTTCGGTATTCGTATTTGCGATAATATTTTGAACTGCAACTGAAAGCTGGCTTGCAATCCCGGACACGATTCGTAGCACTGTGGGCGCAATTTTTTTCTTGTGATCAAACAGTACTATCCAGAATCCAAAAGCTTTGTTATTAGTCGTTAATCTGACGATGACCATTTGCCTGATGCCGCTTTCATAATTCACTTTCATATAAAGCGGAAATGAAGCCTTTTTTGATTCCTCATCCAGATCAATCACTAACGGTTCTTCTGATGCTAAAGCAGCATCCAGGTAGCCGTCGCTAACCTCATGAATTCCGGTTGATGATTGATGGTACAAAGGATGATTGCGTCCGGCGGCATTCGGGTCTAATAAAAATCCTGTAGCGGTATGCCCTGTGGCATCAAGTTTTGCGATAAAAGTATGTCTGAAACCAATGATGGACTTCATCACCTGGGTGATGAAATCGAGCAATTCCTTATTGGTTCTTACTGCGGCGATGTGCCGGCTAAGCTGGATTAGCGTATCGCGTTCAGTTTCGCGCCGCGTAATTTTATCGTAGGACAATACATTGGACAGTGCATTGGATACCTGATAGGCTACCCCTTGAATGAGTTGCAGGTTATGGTCTGAATAATTTATGGCCTGCCTAAAATTAATCATCAGCATACCGATTCTGTTCTGATCATCATACAGGCTAACCCCTACCTTTGTGGTTATTCCGCGTTGAAGGTCCTGCTTAAGGTAATCCGGGCAATCTTCTGCCAGGGCCATCCGGGCAGTTTCAAAAACAACGGGACTAGAAGAGTCCATCACTGCGCTATAGCAGGGATCATGTACATCATAAACATTGAGGGACTGGGTATCGGATTTTAAATCAGCTCTGGTCGTCAGGTAATTGGCGTATGAGCCCTCCTCAGAAGTGAGCATAATATCCATATCCTCGAATTCTAGCAGATATTTTAAATGTTCACTGACTTTTTCAGCTAAATTTTCCTTTTTTCTGATTGAGGTCAAATCATAGCTGAGCTGAAGCAAACGGGTTTGCTCGGTTTCCCTTGTCAGTATCAGGTCCGCTGCACGAATATTTGCAATGGCTATAGAAAACTGAACGGACAGACTCCGGATCAAATCCAGCTGAGCGGTGGACATTTGCTGATTTTCAAGCTGACAGATCGACCAGATCCCAATTGTTTTTTCCCTAAGCTTAAGGGCAGTCATAATGATCGTCCTGATACCACTTTCATAATTAATCTCCAGATAATACGGCAGTCCTGATTTTTTTCTGATTTGCATCAGATCAAAAACGACCGGCTCATTAGATAATACAGCCTTATTGAAAAATCCATCTGTGATGGTGTATTTTGTGGTATTCACCGAATTATAACTGGGATGGTTTTTCGTCCTGGATTCACTATCTCTGAGAAAGGAAGTGACAGTGAGGTCATCATCGTTGATGACCGAAACAAAATGGTGACTAAAATCAAAGAGGTTCTTTAGTTTTTGGTGGATGATCTTCAATAAATCGGTGCGCTGTTTGGTTGCGGACAAATCTGCACTGATGGCCTGGATGGTATCGTATTGGCTACGGGCTTTGAAAAGTTGCTCCTGAACCGCAATATTTAAAACTGCAGAGTTTATCATGTTGGCGATAATTTGCAATAAGGGCAGTTGATGCCTTTCGGTATCATTTTTTGAAGCAAATGTCAGTATCCAGTTTCCGATAACCTCGGGACCTCTTTTGAGGTTGAAAAGAATAACCTCAGCAAAACTACTAGTGCTACCTGCCTTCAGGTAAGGAAATGTTTCCCTGGTCTCAGCCAGTTCGTCCAGGTCCAATACTTGGGCCGATGAATCCACAACTTCTCCCCTTACAATCCTATCATCGAGCGGTACGCGTCCCAGCTTTATTGCCTCAATAAACGGCCAGGTACTTATATTTGGAGTTTTATCGTACAAAAAGTCGGAAATAGCTGTCAGGTCATCGTTTACCAGAAATATCGTTGAGGATTCGAAACCCAGAAAGCTCCTAAGTCTTGTCTCCAAAATATTTACCAAATGCTTCTTCTCCTGAACCAGTGCGATCTCCTGGCTTAAAGACAACAGAATTACCTGAATATTAGGCTCATCCTGTTGCAACGTCTTATCGTGATCAATTGTTATCATTTGAGGAAAGACCGGAACAGGCATAGGTGGCTAACCGGATTTAGTTATAATCCGACAAGCCAAGAATTATGCCACATCGATGAAACGCCTATCATCGTATCGCAGGGCAATGTAAGCGTTTTTATCCATCACGAAATATCCCGATTTCATAGGATATCGCACGGAATTTCACGATAAATCAATAGATGATATGGAGATTTTAAGGGAGGTGTCGTCTGAATAGAAACTCGGCAGGGGACTTATCTGAGCGTTTTATTATTCCATCGGTTACCAGTTCAAAACCGAGGTTAAAATAATATTTAAAATTGACCTGCGTTGAACTGATCTTAAGATCAACTATTTTTTTGCCTTCTTGTGCTGCAATCCGCAGCACTTCGTTAATCAGCAAAGAAACATACCCTTTCCCCTGCGTACTGGGCAAACAGTAAGTCTGATGAATAAAAAATGCCAGGGGTTCGACCGACCAGGAAATAAATCCCACAGGTTGTAAGGTATCTTCGATAAGCAGAAAACACTGAACCTTGCCTTGGAGTAAAACCTTAATTTCCTCAGCAGAATAAACCTGTTCTAGGGTAAGCAAAGCATGCTGTCTTTCGCGGCTATTAAAGTGGCCTGTGAGCCAGGCTTTTTCCGCAATATTGCGGATGGCTTCTACATCATCTATTGTTGCACGTCGAATAATATACATGTCGCTAACTTTAGCAGATGCATAGAAAATTCGTGCCAATTTCTTATATAACTAAAAATCAATACGTTATGAAAATTTTAAACTAAAAAAAACACCTATATATCGGTATATCTTCTATTTAATCGTTATTTCGTGACTATCGTGACTGAGTAACACTACTTTGCAGTCTTAAGAATTTCCATCGTTGAAATATTTCTCGATGCCCAGCTTTTTCATTCTGGATTTTAGTGTTGAGCCATTGATATCCAAAAGTTCGGCCGCTCCGCCACGTCCGTATATTTTCCAGTTACAAAGCTTTAAGGCTGCCAGGATATGATCCCGCTCATTTTGTGTTATTGTTTTAAGATTTGTATCCTGCTTTGGAAGCGAAACCTTCCTTTGCGGCAATGGGAAATTGGAAATCTCATTTCCCTCACAAAGTAAAACGGATCTGGCTACAAGATTTTCAAGTTCACGAATATTGCCCGGCCAGTTGTAGTTGGTAAGGGCGCTGGCAACTTCCGGAGAAAAGCCCTTTATTTCTTTATTTTCCCGAATGGCAAATATTTTGAGAAAGTGCTTGGCCAGGGTGAGGATGTCCTCTGCCCTTTCGCGCAGAGATGGCAGCTCAATTGGGAAGACATTAAGCCTGTAATATAAGTCCATGCGAAATTTTCCTGCGGCTAATTGATCTTCAAGATTCCGGTTTGTGGCGGCCATGACCCGGACATTGATTTTTCGGGCTTTCCCGCCAATGGGATTAATTTCTTTCTCCTGTAATACACGCAGAAACTTAACCTGCATTTCAAGGGAAAGTTCGCCAATTTCATCAAGAAAGATTGTTCCCCCATTAGCCAAATCAAATTTACCTATCCGTTTTTCAACAGCGCCGGTAAAACTTCCCCTTTCATGCCCAAACAGTTCAGCTTCTACCAGGTGCTCAGGAAGCGCTGCACAGTCTACGACAATGAGCGGATCATTCTTATGTTTGGAACTTTGGTGAATGGCTTTTGCTACCAGTTCTTTACCTGTACCGCTTTCCCCTAAAATTAAAACAGGAAATTCTGTAGTGGCAGCAATGGCAATCAGTTTTTTTACTTCCGCCACTTCCGGGGTATTGCCAATAATGGATAATGTGGCAGGGTGTTCACTTAATGAATTTACTGTGGGCCTGGCAAAGGAAAGGGTTTTGATTAAACTTAGGTGTTGGCTGTGCAGATACTGCGCGATGTCAAGCATTGCCAGCACATCTTCTGTACGAAATGGTTTTACCAGAAAGCCATAAGGGCCGGTTTCTTTAGCTTCTTTGAAGGTTGCAGGATCGGAATTTGCCGAAAGAAAAATAAATGCAATTGATTTCTGCTTTAGTATTCTGGCTAAATCAATTCCGGTTTCATGCGTTTTAAGGAAAATATCCAACAGCACAATATCAGGTTGATTTTCACCAACTATGCTCATCGCCTCGGGAACTGTCCTGGCAATGGGCAACACCTGATAACCTGCATTTTGCAGGATAAGTTTGAGGTTGTTAGCTTCAATAAACTGATCTTCAACGATAAGAATTTTTTTTGTCATTTCACGAAATACCGAATTCACGATTTTTTTGTTCCTCTTCCAAGGCAAAGGTAATTTTTATAGTTGTTCCATGCTCTACCTGAAAGCTAATTTTTGCACTGATATCCTGTGACAGCCCTCTCATCAGTTCCAGTCCAAAGGATTGATCATTGTGTCCATCCGCAAGTTCAAAGCCTGTTCCATTGTCTTTTACCGTTAGGGTAACCAGCTGCTGATCTACAAAAAGGCTGATATCGATTCGTCCGCCAGAATCTGCCGCAAAGGCGTGCTTTATGGCATTAGTCACTGCTTCATTAACGATCAAAGCTAGTGGAATGGCCACGGTGACATCAAGCTCCAAAGGCTGAATCTGCTGATAAACATCAATTCTTTTTGCTTCCAGGGCATAACTTTGACGCAAAAAAATTAGAAACTCGCTAAAATAATGTGACATATCAACCTGCTTGATATTATCTGATTGATAGAGTTTCTGATGAAGCAGGGACATGGCAAAAATCCTGTTCCGGCTGGACTCTATAGCAACCAGCGCATCATCCTTTAAAAAGATTGCCTGGCTTTCCAGCAAACAAAATATGGTATGGAGGTTATTTTTAACCCTGTGATGGACTTCTTTCAATAAATAATCTTTCTCTTTGACCAGCTTTTCGAGGACCTTATTTTTATCGTCCAGGCGCGTGCTCTTAAAAAGAATGATCCGATTGCTTTTTTGTTTTTGTCGGTATTGGTAATATAGAAGCAACAGTATGATGAGCACAAAGACCAAACCTGCGGCAATTAGGTTCCGGATCTGAATTTCTTGCCTAGCTTTTTGCTGCTGGGCGAGATTGCGTTGCAACAATAACTTAATGTTCTGGTTTTTGAGTTTTAGTTGCTCTTCACTTTTTTGTTTGCCATAACTCACTTCCCATTTTTTGAGGGCCTGGTCAACCTCTTTACGACGGTCGCTCTCTGCCTGGCCGTTTAGGTAAATCATGTGCTTCATCGCACCTTCATAATTCCCACTTGCAGAATCTGCCAGAAAGGCCATGTAATGCAGGTGACGGCGTGCGCCTGTTAGAAGCAACTTTTCATCTTTTAATGCCGCGTTCAAATACGGTCGAGCCTGATCATAATGCATCCAGTCCAGATATAACTGACCGAGATTGACCCGGGCGGCATATTTATCAAGATCATACTGTTTGCTCATCTTCTCGAATTGCTTAAAGTATAACTCCGCTTTTTGAAATTCTTTAAGCCCCCTATATACGTGGCCGATCATGGAGGTATAGGCCATTTGTTCAGAAATATCTTCTGGGGGAAATTGCTTTTGTCTTTTTAGCAAAAACGTCAATGCCTGTCTATGCTGATTCAATTTCTGATAGGCCCTGCCAATGTAGAGGGTGATGTCTGGATTAGAGACATTTATAATCCCCGGCATTCGATTATATGCCTCAATTGCCTGAAAGCCAAAAGCAAGGGCATCATTGAACTGTTCGTTGTTGTAGGTGATCCAGGTTTGCAAAAAATAAATATCCCCTGCGATTTGATCATTTTTACTCTTGGCCAATGACTGAGCCGCCAGCAATGAATATTCTGTGGCTTTATCCGAGCGGTCATTTTGGCGATAATATTCTGCCAGGTAAGAATATGGATATTCCAGATGGGGATTGGCGGTCTGATTATACCGGGTTATCAGGCCGATTAGTTCTTTTTCCGCACCTTTTTGACGCAAGTCCCCATGGGCTACCGCAATGTTGTTTAGCGATATGGTTTCTGATAATGGATCTTTCAAGCTGCGTGCAAGTTTTAGGGAGGCTTGACTGTAGCTCAACGATTTATGCTGAAAGTCAGCATTTGTTGCAGATGAAGACCAATAAAAAAAACTGATAGCCAACAGCATTTTTATACGCTCTTTCTCGGAATCGAGTTTAGAAACGATAGCTTCCGCTTTTTCAAATTCCCTTTGGGCGAGATAAGTATATCCCAAAACTAACAGGGCGCGATCAACAGCAAGTGTATCGTTTAGTTTGCGGCTTAGGGATAATGAGGTTAAAGCATTTTGCAGGGCGGATTGCAAATTGGACTTTGATCTGCTCGCCTTATTGAAATTATGTTGCGCGAGCGCGTAGGCGAGTTCATTTTTGTTGGTCTCTGTAGGCGCGCGATTAAAGCCGGCAGAGATTGCGTTTAACGCTTTGGCCATTTTCGGGAGCGGCGGATAGTAGTATTGGGCTGATGCAACACCAGAGCAGAGGGAAAAACAAAAAAAGACACTCCACGAAATTAACCGTAGGGGTCTGTTACTAACACCGCAAACTTTAAGCATTCCTGATAACCCCCACAAATAAGCCTTCTCCGGCCAAATTGTTAGCCAAATTGTACGTCTAAAATTAATAAAAAATTTAGATTAATACGTTGGATACTGCAGTTTGGATGCCTGTGTAAAGAATCTATTTTAAAATAGGTCAATAAAGCAAATAAACAGCAAGAAGTTATTGGTTCGCCTGGCGAAAAGCCAGCGGAGTGGTTGCGGTATATTTTTTAAAATAGTTTCCAAAATGGGCACTTTCGATAAAGCCAAGCCTGAAGGAAATTTCTTTAATGGAAAGGGTTGTATGCAATAGCAAGCTTTGCGCCTCACAAATCATTTTTTCCATAATCCAGGTCTTTACCGCCTTGCCTGTTTTTGTTTTGATAACCGTATTCAGGTAATTTTCATTCAGATTCTGGTGGGCCGCGTAATCGGTGACCCGAAGCTGCAAGTCCGTTCTTCCCTCCACCAGGTCCCTAAAGTGATTTTCCAACAGCATCTTAAAATTTTTAACAATCTGGGAACTTTTGTTTCCCTCATAAATTGGGTTATAGTCTTTCCAAAATGCTTCTTTTATTTTAAGGAGGATAATCATTAATAAATTGCCGAGGATTTGTTTTTTGTACATTGAATTACCGTTGAACTCTTTAAACATTTCCAGGCAGGTGTGTTCAAAAACCAGAAAGTCCTCGGGGGATAGATTTCTTGGATTGACAGTTTCGGAAACCAGGAATGGAAACTCCTTAAACACATCACCATGAATATTCCTTTTCAAAAAAGATTCGTTGAAAGCAATCAGGTATACATCCTGAATATCATACCAGACGAAGGATCTGAAGTGGCCTGGGTTTGTAAAAAAAACTGTTCCCGGTTCCATCCTGAAAGTAATGTCATCTGTGGTGTAATCTGCATGGGCATTCTTGACAAACAGCATCGTAAAATAGTTGGGCCTGAATACGATTGAACTAAAAGGCAGTGTGGTAAAAAGATTTTTCAGGTTGCTCATTGATAAGCCTTCTCCCTCATGTAGCATATGGCTGACCGGCAAATTCATCGCCTGAAAGGTCTCTGTTAAATCCTTAAATATTGCTGACTGGTTATCCATGAAAAAATTACTTGCCTTTTGTGTATAATGGATGCCTTATATTGCACACCGCAGCCTAAAATCACTGGGAACTGAGCACGATAGACGCATTTGTTTATTTATTCAAAGGTTTGCAAATTCAGATGAATAAGTTTAGCAAAAGCTCTTTAAGATTTATTAATATCAAAGAATTTCGAAGTATTCTGGGGAAGACCGAAATCAGCCGTTAATCATCTTTATTTAATCCATCTGCAGGAAGGGTCCGGCAGATGGATTAATATTTCCTGATGGTTGATTTAGAAATTATTCCATGCCCCCTAATACCCTCAACAAGGTATCGGCCAAGGCGTGGTCAGAAGCAGGGTTTTGCCCGGTTATGAGTTCCCGATCGCGAACTACGTGTGCTGCCCACAACGCCGGAGCTTTTTGCAATTTAGCTCCTGAGGAGGCTAGTGCGTCTGCTACATAGAATGGAAGCTTTTGTTTTTTTGCTTTCAGCGCGTCGTCCTCTTCAGCATTAGAGAAAATGGTCATGCGGTAACCTGAATAAATCCAGTTTTTACCAAATCTGGCAATTATCTTTGGGTCCTGCTGGACCATAGCCTGGCGATAAGACACTGGGTCCGCCAGTGCTGCATTCAATGCAACCGGGCCATGACAGATCAGGGCTGTGGTAATTTTATTGGTATGGAAGTAACGCAGAATTTTACCTAAGTCCTCATTCTGCATCAGATCAACCATTGGCGCCCTGCCACCTGGAATGAAAATAGCAGCGTAATTGGACAGGTCGGCGCTGGCAACATCAGCAAGTTTTAACGGCGTTTTTATTTCCGGAAGGCTATTTACAAAATTTAAGGCCGTGAAAAGTTTCAGGCTGTCATTCTGGAAATAACTTTTGTCAATTGACACTTTATCCAAATGCGGACGTGAACCTTCGGGAGTCGCTATCTGTAATGTATAGCCAGCCGCAGCAAGTGCCTGGGCGGGTACAGCAAACTCATCCAAAAAAAAGCCCGTTGGAATGATTTTCCCGTCTTTTAAAGTCAGGCTATTTTCAGCGGATAAAACGATAAGGACATTCTTCTTTTTGGGGATAGACTGAGCGTCTTTTTGAACAGTACTATTTGGCGCTGGTGCATTTCCACATGCAGATAAAATTGCAATGGTAAGGACCATAAGCAGTGCTTTCGGGTATTTGTTAAATATTGGGTTCATGGCTAAATATTTTTGAACTATTTGAAATGTTTAATTATAATCGGTTGACAAGGTTACCTGCTTCATGTTTTCAATTTCCAGCGAAACGGCTTTGAGTTTTGCCGTAACCCGGTTGTAGGCATCTTGCCCCAGCAGTAAACGCAAGGGTGGGTTTTCCATTTCTGAGATACCAATGATCGCGTGTGCAGCTTTGATAGGATCACCTGGCTGTGAGCCGTTATTAGCATTGAGTCGGGACTTAAACAACCCAGCTGTTGGTTCGTAGTCGCCAATTGATATTCTGGATACTGCAAGTGACGCGGCTAAAAAGTTGGTTCTGAAAGCACCGGGTTCAATCAGGGTAACCTGAATACCAAGGCCGCCAACTTCAAGCAGCAGTGCTTCTGAAAACCCCTCTACAGCATATTTACTTGCATTATAAATTCCAAAGCCTGCAGAGCTTACCAGTCCTGCGTTTGAAGAGAGGTTGATGATGTGGCCCTTTTTCCGTTCCCTCATCAATGGAAGCACGAAGCGGGTCATGCGAATTGTCGCAAGCAGATTAAGCTCGATAACCCTGGCTACTTCGTCCTGCTGCGCTTCTTCAATTGCCCCTGCAAAGCCAAAGCCTGCATTATTAATCAACACATCTATACTGGCATAACGTGATTTCAAGTCCATGACCATGCCGGCTACTGATGTTTCGTCCGTTAAATCAAGAGAGATGACCTCCAGATTTTTGTGGGATTTAATTTCAGGGTCGAAAGTGGCGGCATTTCTGGTTGTGGCAATAACCTTCTTCCCGGCATTCAGGAGTTGTTGAACGATGATCAGACCCAGCCCTTGAGAGGCGCCGGTGATCAAAAAAGTATTTGGATTTTTCATGGTCTTATATTTAATATTCACTGATGTCTTTTGAGAAAAGCACAAAATCATAAACCGGTGCGGTTAACATGGGTCCAACTTGCGCAACGAAATCAGAAGTAGCCTGAAGTTGATTATGCTGATCAAGGAATTCCTGAGCACGCCAGCGTTCGTAAAGCACGAATTTATCTTCCTGGCCATCGACACGATGAAAGTTAAAGTCCACGTTTCCGGGTTCATTGCGAACTGAAGAAACGAAAGCTTTGAAGAGTTCTGCGAATTCATTTCCATATCCTGCCTTAACCTCAAAGGGAACGATCAGGGTGGTAAAGGCTTTTCGGCTATCATCAGATTTTAAGTCCTGAGGTCGTGGCAGAAGGTCGGTTAAATAATTCATCTGTATATCCTCCTTTAAATGGCCATCCTGTAAGGCAAAAGCGCCAGCGGTATATGGCTGTGCAAAGTGAGCCTCCAAAGCTTCCTGGCTTTCCCAGCGCTCAAATAAATAATAATTCTCGGGTTGTCCCAACGCCGAATACAATTCCATTTTGAAGTTGCCTGGTTCAGTCCATGCACCATGAACATCATCGAGAAGTGCTTTTTTTGCGATTTCCGCACTAGCGGGTTTTGCTGCAACCTTTACAAACAAGGTTATAATTTTTTTTAGATCCTGATTTAGAGTTTCCATTTCTTCTTGGTTTAATTTAAATCAAATATCTGCAGCTCAGAGGGGTTGCCATTATCAAATACAAAGGAATGGTTATGAATATCAAAGCCTGGAGCAGTTGAAATAAGTAAGTTTTAATTTGATTTTCATTAAATACCTTCTTGATGAAAAATCAACTTTGTATAGGGCAGATATGATAATTGCTTTCTATAAAAAAATTCAAAATGAGTTCACGATTTTTTTTCCTCACTTCCATGTTGTCAATTTGGGTAACATTGGATATTTACGCTCAGGATCCTGCAATATCCTCTGCAAACCTTGGCTTAACAAATATGCAGGCGGGCAGAACCCGTCCTCCCGGATGGTATTACATTCAATATCTGCAGAGCTATAATTCCAGCCGCCGCCGGGACCGCGACAGTCGGCCAATTATTGGCATGAGCCAAACGAGTTCAATTGCTGCAATCCAGCAAATCGCCTACATCAGTAAAAAAACAATTGCGGATGGAAATCCGGGCTTCACTGTCCTTTTCGCTGCTGTTAAGACCGATCCGGGAAGCACTCCTGACAGGGTCATAAAAGTCAATCCAAATCCTGTATCCGATCTGGTTGCAGGGCCATTTATTCAGTGGTATGATAAGCGATTAATGGGCAAACCTTTCTCGCACCGCCTTGGTATTAATGTAACCATCCCCACTGGTGCTTACGATGCACAATTTGATGTTAACCCTGGTGGACATCGATTCAGAATATTTCCGCACTATGAATTTACATTCACTCCTATGAAAATATTCGCAGTAAGCATTAAGAATAACTTTTACTTTTCATTTAATGAAGTTGGGGACTATAACAGGCCTGCTGTGGCGTATAATTTGAATTACGCATTTGAATTTAAAATTAATCCGCAACTCGTCATTGAAGCCGCGGGCTACTACTTAAATCAATTCGGGCAGGACAAGTTCAAAGGTGATAAGCTTTATTACAATGATACTTTGGGTATCTCCGACACCAGAGAAAGGGTATTTGCAACAGGTCCTGGGGTTGGTTATTCATTTAAAAAAGGACTGGCAATGGAGATAAAAGCAATGTGGGAAATGGATGCTAAGAGCAGAGCACAGGGATTCAGGGGAACAATGGTTCTGTCCTATCCCCTGTAAGTTCGACAGAAAGGCTGTATAAAGCACCGAAAGGAATGGAACAGTGCAGTGCTTTATCAGAACTGCTTAATCCTCTGTTTTAGCGGAGTTAATGAAATTCAGAACTTTTTCCGGGTGCTTCGCACCTGCTAAAAATCCCCGGTATGAATACAAAATTGTACCGTCCCTGTCAATAATAAATGTTTCTCTTCCAGACATCATTAAGAAAGATTTTACCCCAAAAAGTTTCAAGACTGAATTACCAGGATCACTCAGTAAGGTAAAGGGCAACCGGTTTGCTTTGGCGAATGCTGCATGGTCTGCTACCGAACCAGAGTTTATACCTATCACGCTAATACCTGCTTCCATAAAATCTGCATAGCTGTCTCTGAAAGAGCAGGCCTCTATAGTGCATACCGGGCTCTCGTCTTTTGGATAGAAATAAACTACTGTTGTACCATGTTGCGCTTGGGCGTAAAAATCATATGGATTATTATTCTGGTCAAAAAGAGTAAATGGTGGAACCTTATCCCCGACTTTGAGTGTTTTCATTTTGTTTTTTTAACAAAATTAGCCTGCTTAAGATTATAAGTGATTAACTTGGGTTAATATCTTAAAATCATTACAGATTATTTTATCTTTTGAAGCCTTCGCCTTATTCTGCTAAGCGAAGGAGCCTCTATGCCCAGAAAAGATGCGATGTGATAAAGGGGTATGAGTTGAAATATTTCAGGATGTGCGGCCTGCAGTGCCGCATAACGGTCCTGAGGTTTATGGAACAATAAAAGCTCAGTATTATCCATCACTGCCCCTAATACAAACTCCGCAAGCAAACGACCGAATCTGTCCCATGCGGGGCTGGTTTGATACAACCGTTGTAAATTGTCATAATGGATATAAAGTACTTCTGCTTCTGTCATCGATTCGGTATAATATTCACAGGAAGTCTGGGACAAAAAACTTTTGAATGAACTGACAAATTGGTTTTCGAGGAAAAAAAACAGGTTTTGTTCAGAAAGCGTGGCTTGATTGAGCTTATATATTCGAAATACGCCTGAGAGCACAAATCCCAGGTGTTTACAAACATTTTTGTACTCATTGTAAAACTCCCCTTTTTTGTACCTTTTAATCTGCCAATAATCAGCTGACAAGTCAAATTCCTGTTCACTCATCCCAGAAAAGGCAATGATAAAATGTTTTAATTTTTCTATTTTTTTCATCGATTAAAATTGAATAACACCTCTTAAAATACTATATAAGGCGTAGATATAACGGGGTTATGTCCCTTTGTAGACTCACCAATAACGGTGATTTTATATGAATTTATGAAAGCTGATATTTGCGGGTTTAATTTTCGAAAGGGAGCTTAAAGACATTATCACAGGCCTCGAAGTTATGTATACAGTTTTCTTCATCTATCATTGAAAGCTTAATGTTCCAATTTTTCAAGTCTTCCTCGTGGCCATGAACGAAAGTTTTGATGGCGCTTATACGCGCATCTGCAATCTGTTCAAACGGGGGGATTTTTTCCTTAAAGGAAACGAAAAAGATGTGCGCCCATATTGATCTAGCCATAATCGCCAATACCTCTTCGGACAACCAGACGGTTTGTTGTGAGAACTGATTTTCAAAATCTTCCAGGCTCAATGCCGAGCTTTCCCATTGCCTGGCTAGATCCTGGGCGCTTTGATGATTGATGTAGTAATCAATCGGTCCAAACTGCTCGTAAGTATTTGTCAGAACTTCAGAAAGGGTTTTACGTTCCGTGTTGGTATAAGCTATCAGGTGTAAATTGGGATGAGATAATTTTGTACTTTCCCTAAATAATTGAGTATCTGGCGTCAAGGCGATCACAACAGCATCCTTTGATAGTATATACTTTATTGATGCCAGGCCCAGTCCTTCGATGCCACCGATAACGAGCCATATCTTTCTATGTCTTTTCATTTTGTATATTTTAAGCAAACTCACACCGCGGATTCATCATCACCGATAGGAGTAATTTGCGGCAGGTTTTGGTTAACCGCTTACAGCGATCAGTAATGCTTCTTCAGATGAAAAATTAGGTGCCGAATGCAATGTAATGGGTACGACTGCCGGAGCATCCTGCATTTCGTCAAGCACTTTCACATACAGTTCAAAAAAATCTTCCAATAGGTGGTGTTCTGCATCCTGTACCGCTTTCCCTTCCAGTTCCATCAATCTCTGATTTACCACTGCTTCATTAATTTTAGTTAAGTTTTTCATGACATGACTATTTAAGTTTTGATAGGATAAAGTTCTGCAAATTGACAGTTATCAGATTAGTAAAGACAAAGGATAAATTATGAATTTCACAGATATCTGCTATAAAGGCGAAGCGGGATTTCTTATTTGAATAGTCAAAAAAAAGCAGCCTCATGAGCTGCTTTGCTTGAAACGAAACTTGTTGCCTTAATGGAAAATTTCTACGACTTTTCTTTCAGTGTAAAGCTGGTAGAAATCTTCAGCAAGAATTTTGGGACTATGGGTTTCGCTGTCGCTGGAGATAAGGCCTGCAACCGACACCAATCCTGTAAATATACCGTCGGATTTCACGCGTTCGTTCAGCTGATAGGCAAGGCTTCTCAACGCTGCTTTACCAATAGAGAGCGAGCCGTAATCCGCGTTTGGATGAATACCAAATCCTCCCCCGGTAATCAGGAATACTCCTTTTCGCTCTTTTAGAGTGGAGTAAGTTGCTTGAAAAGCGATCAGGGCATTGGCCACGTTTACTGTAAAATCTGATATCAGTTCTTCAGTACTTTCTTCCAGAATGTCTTTTTGCTTTAGAACGGCCGCATTATACAGGACAACATCAAATCCACCTGATTGTGTGATAAGTGCGGTGATTGCCTTGGTTAAATCCGAAGATTTACCTGCATCCGCTGCGAGATAATTTACATTTATTCCTTTTTCGGAGAGGGATTTTTTTAATTCCCCTAATTTGGAAGCATTTCTGCTGATCAGGCTAACATTGAAGCCATTGTCGCCAAACTTTTCGGCAACACCCTGGCTTAAACCTGGTCCTGCGCCGATTATTAATATTGATTTTTTCATCTTTCTTTTCTATTAATGAAATGATGAATCAAATTTCTTCAAATCCAGGCTAACGATTTGTAGCAAATACAAAGCTAATATTATGAATTTCAAAGATATCAGCGGACACAAAAAAACCTCTGCTATACGCAGAGGCTGATAAAAGTTATTATTTTTAGGCAGAATAGCTCCTTCGAAATTCTGCAGGGGTAGTTCCGGTGTTCTTTTTAAAAAACAGATTAAAATTAGGTTGCTCTGCAAAGCCGATGCTATAACTAATATCCTGAAGACTCCAGTCGGTTTGCAAAAGCAACACTTTAGCCTCTTCCAATATGCGGTTACGTATGTGTGTACTGGCATTCTGACCGGTGTGCTTTTTGAGCAGTTCATTTAGATAGTTGGGATGAACGTTCAGGTTATATGCAAATTCCTTTGCTGTCTTTATTCTAATGGGTGAACTATAATTTATATTAGAAGTTTCACTTTCCAGTAAATTGAAGAACTGATGAATATGCCCGAAATCTTCACTCACCGAATCGGGCTTTGGAAAGCGGCCAATTTTCATACTTTCTATCATCAGCAGCTGCAGATATGCCTGCATTGACTCTTCTTTATAGTCGCCATTTTCCACCTCTTCAGCTTTCAGTTGCTCAAAGAAACGGTTGATGGTATTGGATTCGGATTGCTGTAACCGGATAACGCTTTTATTCTTTTCGGAAAAGAGGCCGAATTTTTCTATAACGGATTTAAGCTGTTGATGAGTATTTATGAAGGATTTGCGGAAAAGCACATAATATCCGCCGGATTCCTCCGACAGATTCCTCCAGGAAATAATGTCATTGGGATGTATAAAAAGTAAGGTGGGTTCCTCGATATAGTAAGTATTGAGACCCATCGTAAATACACCGGTTCCTTTGGTAATTAAAAGGGCTTTGTAAAAATCGCGGCGATTTGGCGAAAGGTAATTCCGGCATTCATGCTGTTCCCGGTTGAAGACGCGGATTGTCCAGTTCTCATAGGAATCACGGAGCACCGGAATCATGTCGGGAAGATCTCTGAGGGTGTCAATAATTTTTGAATCAATAGTTGTTTTCATTGATAAAGTTTTTAAAGTGTTGTCCCTGAAGACAGCGCGTAGCTTGTAGCTACTAAATTACGGAATATCAGAAACATCCCGCTCTACTAAAATACATTAGTTAAAAGAAATGCTTTTTGTAGTGTCTTCCCAGGTGTCAAAATCAATTTTCAGTTCCTGGAGTTTTTCCCTGGCGCCCTGAAGGGCATCGTCTCCTAATAAAAGTCTTAATGGAGGTTCAGGGGCTTGCACAACTGCTATAATTGCGCGGGCCGCTCTGGCAGGGTCTCCCTCCTGTTGACCACTAATTCCCCTTACCCAAGATTTGATTGCTCCGGCCGTTTGGGTATAATCATCAATGGAAAGTTCGTTATCTTTTGCTGAGCGCCCGGCCCAGTCTGTTCGCAAATTTCCAGGGGCAACTATTGTTACTTTTATGCCAAGAGGTGCTGTTTCCTTTGCTAAGGCTTCTGAAAATCCATCAACTGCATATTTAGTTGCATGATAGTAGCCAAGTGAAGGAAAGGATTTAAGGCCACCAATTGAAGAAATATTAATGATGTGCCCACTATGATTGTGCCTCATAACTGGTAATACCGATCTGATTAGGGATGAGGTGCCCCAGAAGTTCACTTCAAACATGTATCGAACCTCTTTTTCATCACTTTCTTCTACAGCTCCAAAATAGCCTAAACCTGCATTATTCACTAAAACGTCAATGGTTCCGAATTTTTGAATGAGCGCTTCAACGGCGTGTTCAACTTGTTCCGGTTCGGTGACATCAAGTTTAAGTTCTAGAGCCGTGGATGGATATAGGTCAATTATATCGATAACATCTTCGGTTTTTCTGGCTGCCACCCCTACGCGGTAACCTGCTTCCAAGGCTGCAAAGGCCAGAGCACGACCAAGCCCTGTAGAACAGCCGGTAATTAACCATACTTTGGTATTATTCATAACATCAATATTTATTCTTCAAATTTGCTTTATTGGTTTTCAATCCCATTATCAAAAGCACATCTTCTTTTATGAATTTCAAAGATAATTTAAACCAAGGCAGAAGGCTTCTTGTTTCGAATACCCTATTTTGGTGATTGCGCACAAAATCAAAAGGCCAGAAGGGAAATCTCACTACCGGTATTTTGGCTACAACAAACGTCTTTTTGGCTACCTGTCCAAGTCTCGGGCACCGGATATTTGCATATAAATAATTCATAAATTAATGGACATTAAAAAATTTGTAAATGAATGGATTGCTGTGAGCAATGCATACGATATAGAAAATTATTTAAATACTTACCATAGTGATGCGGTACTTGATGATCCGACAGCAGGATCAGACTTCAAAGGACACGCCGGAATAAGGGCATACTTTGAAGAATATTTTATTGGATATCAGACACAGACCTATTTAAAGAATATTAAGATAATATCTGAAAAGGAAGTCCATCTTGACTTGGATTTTACCGGCACCTTTTCCACTCGAAAGTTGAAGGGAACCTTTGATTTAGTTTTTAAAGGAGAGAAGATAATATTCGCGAGGGCAGAGTTGGTTTAACATTACGATAGTGATTGGAAAAACCAAATATGGTTTTACTCCTCATCTATTAACTAACAAATGAATAATTTAAAGCAACATTCAGAATTAGTCCTTATCATTCGAGGTCCAATTCCCAGTTCAGTCGACGAGAACAGTTGGCCAAAAAAAAAGCGGGTAGCCTAGCCCCCCGCTCTATCACCCTCACAAATTCCCTGCCTTATGCATTTGCCAACTTCACATCTTCGTGGTCAGTACCGGTCACAACGGCATGCCAGTCCTGAATATCTTTTTCCATTGCCGCAGTTTTATCACGGTAGGTTTGAAGGGTATCATTCCCTAAAAGCAAATGTACAGGTGGATTTTCAGCGGCCGCAAGCTGAAGGAACGCCTCCGCTAATTTTTTAGGATCTCCCGGTTGATTATGGTTTGCCTGGGTAGCGAAATCTCGCATGGCACCAACGGTTTCTGCATAATCCTCGATAATATTTTCAGTACGTGAAAGAGAGGATTCATCTAAAAAGTTTGTACGGAAGAATCCTGGCGCAACAACTGTTGCATGGATGCCAAGCGGTTTGACTTCCTGGGCAAGTGATTCTGTAATTCCCTCGATTGCAAACTTAGTTGAGCCATAGATACCCCAGCCCACGTAACCAAACAGTCCACCTACTGAAGAAACGTTGATGATGTGTCCTGAACGTTTTTCACGCATGTAAGGAAGAACTGCCCGGATCAGATTTAGGGTACCAAACACATTTGCTTCATAATTGGCCTTACTTTCTTCATCGGTTGCCTCTTCAACTGCAGCCAATATGCCATATCCTGCATTGTTTACCAACACATCTATGTTACCGAATCTTTCAGTTGCCTGCTTAGCCACAGATTTTGCCTGATCCTGATTAGTTACATCCAGGGTAACGACCAAAAGATTTTCATGGGCATTAAACTGTTGAAACAATACTTCCGGTTTTGATCGTACTGTTGCCACTACTTTATCACCTGCTGCCAATACTGCTTTTGTTATTTCATTACCGAATCCTCTCGAGGCGCCGGTGATGATCCATGTTTTTTGAGTTTTCATATTCTTTTTTTTGATGATTCAAAGTTGCTCACATTTGATGGGGCAGGTTATAGTAAATTCAAAGATTACATTATGAACTTCAAAGATTCCTCTCCCAAAGCCTCTAAATGAGGTTTTCAATGAGTAATTTCACTTTCTGATTGATTTTCGGAGCTTTTCACATCGGATTAATTATCACTTTTTATATAACGGATATGTTAAAAAAACAGAACGAGCGGCTGGCCACCTGGCTGGCATTTGCTTTAATTCCTTTACCAGGTTTTGCAACCGATATTTATATTCCTTCACTTCCTAACATGGGACGGGATTTACATACAGGGAGTTTGGAAGTTCAACTAACGCTGACACTATTTTTAGTGAGTTACGGGTTATCCCAAATTTTCATTGGAAGCATTCTCGACAGTTATGGGAGATATAAGTTTTCGACCTGGGCAATAGTGTTCTTTACGCTGGCAAGCTTGTGCATTGCGTTAACGGATAACATTTATCTTATTTACGTGATGCGGGTCATTCATGGCATTACCGTTGCTATTATAGTCGTTGCAAAGCGGGCTTTTTTTGTTGACAGGTTTGAAGGAACACGCTTAAAAAACTACCTGAGCCTGTTTACCATCATCTGGTCTGCGGGGCCCATCCTCGCCCCATTTCTAGGCGGATATCTGGAAAGTTTGTTTGGATGGTATGCTAACTTCTATTTTTTGGCCGTTTATGGCGCTATTTTCTGTGTCCTGGAGCTGATGTATAGTGGGGAGACCTTAAAAATTGCTGCCGGTTTTCAGCTTAGAAGAGTGGTGAAGGTTTATGTTGAAATGTTAAAGACCACTGATTTTACCTTGGGGGTACTGATGCTTTGCTTTGCATATGCAATGGTGATGATCTACAATATGACCGGACCATACATCATTGAACATCATTTGGGCCTAAGTCCGACCACTGCCGGTAATGCTTCCTTTATATTGGGAATGGCCTGGATGCTCGGCGGTTTTATTGGTAAGGCTACTATTGGAAAACCTTTTTACAAAAAACTCCTGCTAAACGGAGGTTTACAGGTTTTCTTTGCCGTGCTAATGATTATCAGTGTGGGTTATGTCTCCAATCTTTATTCACTTGTTTTCTTTGCTTTTATCCTTCATGTTGGCGCAGGTTTTACCTACAATAATTACTTCACCTATTGCCTGAGTAGATTCCCAAAAAATGCAGGCATTGCGGGTGGACTTACTGGTGGTTCAGTTTATATTATTCTTTCCGTTTTTACGTATGGTATCATTGCCCATATTCCTGCGAAGGACGAGGCAAATTTAAGTTACAGTTACCTGATTTTAATTCTTCCATCATTTCTGCTGATGTGGTATATATACAATAGGCAGCGGAGGCAGTTGATATCCAAGGATATGCAGCAAGTCTGAAGTATGAGGTACTATCTTTGAAATTCATAATGATTCCTGCGATTTTACTAATACTGAGGGTGTAGAGTTTAAGAAATTTGTACTAACAATAATAAAAAGCCACATCATGGCGGTTAGCAAAATAAATTATTAAACTTTTAAAACTTAAGATTATGAAAACGAACATCAAATTATTCCTTATTGCCTATGCACTAATTTTAATGTCCGCAATGAGCCTGTTTGCACAGGATTCAAAAACAGGATTTGTAATGCCTGCCTTAAAACCACAAAGCCCGCTGGCAGGTATGCATGGGAACCATGTCGGTATACGGGTGCCGGAATACGAGGCGGCAGTGAAGTGGTACACTGAAAAGCTGGATTTCCGTATTATTCACGAGTGGCCATATGCGGATGAGAAATTGGCTTATCTGGCGCCGGCAAACAACAATGACTTCTGGATAGAGATCCTTGCGGAAGGAAAACTTAAAAACAAAGTTAAATATGATGACTTAGGTAAAAGCCTGGAAGATGGAGGATATCACCATCTTTGCCTGCATGTTAATGATCTGGACCAAACGTTGAAGGAACTTAAAAAACGTGGCGTAAGCATTGTTGGTGAACCATTCTACCTGGAAGCGATCACCAGAAAACTTGCTTTCTTCCAAGACCCTTGGGGAAATATGATCGAGCTTGCCGAAGTGGTAAAGAAATAACCGTCACAATTTAAATTAAAAACTATGGAAACCCAAAGCGAAAAAAAGTTGAATTATATCTACAGGATATTTTTGATCAGCATCATTTTAGGTGTTTTATTTAATATAAGCAACGTTATGGCACAAACTAGTATAGAAACGACACAAGCGAATAAAGAAGCCATCCGGTCAGGATTTGCGGGATGGACGGCAGGTACCGGTAATTTCTTTGATCTCCTTCATGATGATATGGTATGGACGATTACGGGCAGCACGCCTTATTCTAAAACCTACAAAAACAAAAAACAATTTATCGATGAGGTCATCGATCCGTTAAACCGTAGGTTTTCAAAAAAAATAGTCCCTACTGTGCATGCGATTTATGGGGATGGCGATGTGGTTATTGCTTACTGGGACGGGGTCGCTACCGCAAAAGATGGCAAAGGATATAAAAGCGCCTATGCCTGGTTCATGCAGATGAAGGAAGGCAAGATTATTCACGTTACAGCGTTTCTGGATGGAATTGAATTCGGAGACATTATGAAAAGGTTGCCCGGACATTAGTAATCATTAATTAACAGGCATGTTAAGAGAGTGAAGTACAAATGTACTTCACTCTTTTTTTTTGGATTTGATATTGCAAAAATCATGGATTTCCTTCAAATCCATGATTTTTGCAATACATACAATGGAATGTGTAATTCCTCTGCCTGCATTTATCCACACCTTTGAATTAACAAATTCATATTGGTATGCAGACATTAATTCACAAAACAGCGCTGGTTATAAACGCCGGCGATCCGGTCGGTAAAGTGGTTGCTGAACGGCTGGGTGCGCTGGGCGCACAAGTTCTTCTTCACCATGAGGCTACGGGCTGCGAAATCAGCCAAACATTGAGTACGATTAGAGCTATGGGCAGCCGGGCAGTGGAGATAAAACACGATCTAAAATCATTGGTAAAGATTAGGGATTTTTTCGGTACCCTTACCATTGCACATCCGGTAATTGATATTCTGATCATTAACGGGGCAATTAGTGATGAAGCAGATCCGAAAGATTCAGATCGCAAAAATCTTCTTGAGCTTTTCAGCAATGCGGCCGCATTGATTAACGAGCGTGGACACATCATCTACCTAAGTCCAATAATCCGGCAAATACTGCAAGCCGGAACCCCAAGCGAATTTTCACAGGATCTTCGAGATGCGATTCTGACGCACTCCAGATCTATAGGGGAAAAAGAGGCGGTATTCAATACCATTATACCTTACGGGTTAAATCAGGATATCTTTCAACTCGACCAGCAAACCGGTTCTGAGCACATACACTTTTCAGTTCAAAAAACCTTACTTAAAAGATATACCGAACTGGATGATCTGGCAAACCTGACTGAATTCCTGTCCAGTGATTTAAGTGCAGTAATAAGCGGACAGTATTTTTTTACAAACATATAAAACCTAAGACCATGGAAACCAAAATAACCAAATTGCTGAATTTTAATAAAGTGCATGACTTTTATACAGAACTGGGATTATCACCTGAGCAGTTAAGAGCAGACAGCGAATTCAGCATCTATAATCTCAAATCCTTTCCATTACACTCCTTGAAAAGGTCACCGATATATAGAGCAAACTTTTTTTCTTTTGTGTTCGCAAAGCAGGCCCTGGGAAAATGCTATTGCGACGGGAATTCATTTGATGTTGTTCCGGGAACTGTATATTTCAACAATCCGGGATATATCAGACAATTCAGCCTGGATTATGTAGAAAGCCTGCACTATCTGACCTTGAGTGAGGGATTCTTAAAAGAGAATGTTCATCCCGAAGTTTTCGATGAATTTCCTTTTCTACTTTGTGAATCCTTAAATCCAAAGGTTTTAAGTCAGGCCCAGTTCAGTGAGCTTGAACATTTATACCTGCAGATACAAAGTGCCTATGCGTCCAGCTCTCCATATAAAAACAAACTGATCGGACACCTGATGGTTGCGGTTCTTTTAAAGATAAAAGAATTCTGGTGGCAGGGACCTGCCACCGAGATGCAGTTGACCAGGGCATCCGAAATTACAAATAAGTTCAAGATCATGCTTGAAAAACATTACCGTGAATTGAGTAAAGGCATGCATGAGCGGGCAAACCGGGTTCAGGATTATGCTGATGAGCTATGTCTGCACCCCAATTATTTAAATAACATTGTGAAAAGCCAGACCGGCAAATCAGTTGGTTGCTGGATTGCGGAGAAAACGATTAGCGAGGCGAAATCGTTGCTAAGAAATTCCACTATTCCCTTGAAAGAAATTTCCTACAGACTGGGTTTTATGGAACCTCAGAACTTTAGCACTTATTTCAAAAAGCATACACAAAGTACCCCGCTTATATACCGCCAAAGCATGTAGTGCTGATGCTGCTTAACATTCAAATGCGTTTCTTAAAAGAGACGCATTTTTTATTTAGGAATTGATGCCTTGACTGGCCATAAATATGATTCTAATGCCGATAAAGCCATCAAATCTTTGAAATTAATAACATAACCTTTGAAATTGGTACAGATCAGGGCACCATTTCTTGTGACCTTTGGTATATCAAAACGAAAACAAAAAACTTAAATAAAATGGAAATCAATCACACACAAACTTTCAAAGCCCTGACTCAGGCTATTGACAAGGCAAATGAAATCGGCGTGAATGCCAACATTACAATACTGGATACAGCAGGACATCAAAAATTATTTTTCAGAATGGATGATGCATTTCTGGGCTCGATCGATATCTCGGCGGGCAAAGCTAAAACGGCTATGTTATTCAGAATGAATTCTGAGCAGGTTGGCCAATTTTTAGCTCCTGAGATGGGCACTTATGGAATGCTTCAAACCAGTGGCGGGCTTGTAGGATTTAAGGGTGGTATGCCGGTAAAAGCCGAAGGGAATATTGTCGCATACATTGGCGTATCAGGAGGAAGTCCGGATCAGGATTTCGAGATTGCAACTGCAGGCAGCATCATTTAACAAATCAAAAAATCATAAATCACATATAAACTTAAATTTTTAAAATCATGTCAAACACAAAAACAATTTTGATTACCGGAGCAGGCTCTGGTTTCGGAGAAGGCGTAGCCATAGGATTAGCTAAATTGGGCCACAAAGTAATCGCAGGCGTGCAAATTTCACCACAAGTAACCCCATTACGCGAAAAAGCAATTGACCTGGGTTTACAGGATAATTTAAGGGTTGAGAAACTGGATATCCTTGATGAATACGATGTTGCTTATGCATTAACTTGGGACATCGACGTATTGTTCAGCAATGCAGGTATTGGTGAAGCGGGTCCGGTATTCGAAATTCCTTTGGGCCTGGTTCGCAGGAACTTTGAAACCAACGTATTCGCACCATTAAACCTTGCACAAAAATTTATCAATCAGTTCATCGTTGGCAAGAAAAAAGGTAAAGTTGTATTCACCTCTTCAATGGGCGGATTGTTCACACCTGCGGGATTCGGTATATATGTTTCCACAAAACATGCGCTTGAGTCTATCGCTGAGGCTTTACAACAGGAAGTGAAACAGTTCGGCATTCAGATTCAAACCGTGAATCCGGGTCCATACTTAACCGGTTATAATGAGACTATGGCTGAAACACCATTCCGCTGGTTAAATGATGAAGTTAACTATACCAAAAAAGCAGAACTTAAAGCTGTCTTTGATGCAATGCTTGGTGTGCCTGAAGGAAGACTGGATCCAAACGAAATGATAGATGCGATGATTGAAATTGTACCGTCTGAAACCGGAAAATTCAGAAATGTCGTACCTAAAGCAATCGAGGACATGCTTAAGGAAAATCAAAAAAATGCATGGGAAGCAACGATATAGGTTGTTAAGTAGTAATGGAGGCACCTATCAGGTGTCTCTTTGCTTTTACCCATAAATTACAACAATCCACCTAATTGACGATTAAGATCTAAAAGCATTGAATTATGAATACCGGAAAATATTACAGTCTTTCTCATTTCATTCCATGGTCAAGAAGGTTTATTTACTTCATGATTATTGTCAGCACGATTCCATGCCTGCTTTACTATTTTCTGGACTTTAAGTGGCTTGCAATTCCCTGGGTACCTGTGGCCCTGGTCGGTACGGCGGCATCTTTCATTGCTGGGTTTCGTAACACCCAAACCTATAACCGGGCCTGGGAGGCGAGACAGATCTGGGGCGGCATTGTAAACTCCAGCCGCAGCTGGGGTGTAATGGTTACGAGTTTTATTAAATCAAGTGGTGAACAGGAGCAGGAAATCCACAAAAAATTAATCTATAGGCATCTGGGATGGCTGACTGCATTGAGGTTTCAGTTGCGGGAATCCAGAAGCTGGGAGAATGTTAAAACCAAAAACAGCTACGTTGAGTATTCCAAATATTTCACCGTACCGGAATGGGAGAGCGAGATAACAAAAGAGCTTAAAGCCTTTTTAGACCCCTCGGAGCTGGATTTCATCCTGACAAAAAGCAACAGGGCAACGCAGCTTATAAAGAAACAATCTGAGCAGCTTCGGGCGTTAAATCAGGCGGGCAATCTCTCGGGATATGAATACGTAGAACTGGAACGGTTGCTGAAGGATTTGTACGATCTGCAGGGAAGAAGTGAACGGATTAAGAACTTTCCTTACCCGAGACAGTTCGTGAGCATCAGCTTTTATTTCATATACCTGCTGGCGCTTATGCTACCGCTTGGATTCTTAAGTGAGTTCTCCAAACTGGGAACGGAGTATATATGGTTGACCATTCCGGCAAGCGTTATTGTTGGATGGATGTTTCTGGTGCTGGAATCTGTAGGTGAGAGTACGGAGAATCCATTTGAAGGAAATGCGAATGACACCCCCATTACCAGTATTTCAAGAACGATTGAAATTGATTTAAGAGAAATGATTGGTGAGCAGAACATACCTCGGCCACTTACTCCGGTGAATGATATTCTGATGTAGAATTACAATTCGTTCATCAACAGCATTAAAGGATTTCCGGAGTTTTTTGGAGGGTATTTTAGATAATAAAAAGAGAAATTATGAAAAAGCAAAAAATATGGCTGATAACCGGTGCATCAAGAGGTTTTGGCCTGGATATCACTAAAAAGGTATTGGAGTCTGGGGACAAGGTGATCGCAACTGTGCGAAAAGACGCGAAGGGTCTGGAAGAACATAAGGATAATAAGGACTTGTATATTGTCGAAATGGACGTTACAGATGAGGCCAAGGTTAAAAAAGCCGTTCGTAGAGGCATTACTCATTTTTGGGGGATCGACGTGGTGGTGAATAATGCCGGGTACGGGTTGCTTGCAGCCATTGAGGAAGGAACGGATGCGGAGGTGAAAAGAAATTATGAAGTAAATGTCTTCGGAACTCTAAACGTTATCAGGGCGGTATTGCCTTTCATGCGTAAACAGGGTTCCGGTCATATTATTAATATTTCCTCCCTTGGCGGTCTTGGTGCAAGTATCGGATGGGGATTATATGGTTCGACTAAATTTGCGATTGAAGGGATCACTGAAAGTCTTGCGCTGGAGCTGGCGCCTCTGGGCATAAAAGCAACAGTCGTGGCTCCAGGTTTTTTCAGAACTAATTTCCTTGATGAGTCCTCCTTAACCAGATCTGAACAGGTAATAGAAGATTATGCAGACACCGTTGGCAAGATGCGTGGATTTGCGACCAAAGCAAATTATAACCAGCCTGGTGATCCTGCTAAGCTTGCAGATGCCTTTATCAAACTTGCCTCGTCTGAAAACCCGCCAGTCCACCTTCCTTTGGGGAAAGATGCCATTAAGCGCTTCAGGGATAAGGTGGCCGCTTTTGAAAAAAATATTGAAGAGTGGCTTGAAGTTATCGCCGGAACGGACCTTCAGTAAAAGGGAGTAAACCCGAGGTCATTTCTGTCTGTTGTTTTCCACAGAAATTGTTGCACTGGATGCCTACCATTCGAATCATTCCCATTACTGAAAAGATGATGGTAATTTTCGACATTATTGCTTAAGCCCTGGGAGATTAAACGAAATATTGCATTCGCAATCCCCAAATTAGGTGTGCACTTCGGGTCGGGCAATTCCTTTTCCGGCGGAGTCAAATCGCTAATTTTATAAATTATTATCAACCACCAATTTGACTGTTAAGAAAATAGGGAATTACCTGCGCAAAGACGCGTTCCGAATGCCCTCCAGTTGGGCACGAACCGCCACCTTCCAGGGGGGTGGATATTGGAGCAATGATTTAAATTTTGCTATGAGATACATCTGGCTGTTGCTTATACTGATTAACTCTTCTGCAGCGGCGACTGTTCCACTGGATATTTTTTTCAAAAAAATCAATGTGGATCAGGGCCTTTCCCATAAAAAAGTAAACTGTATAATTGAAGACAAGCGGGGATTTATATGGTTTGGGACCGAAGATGGCCTTAACCGTTACGATGGTCGGTCGATCACCTACTTCAGGCATGTCCATAACGATAAGACGACAATTTCAGGAAATATCATAAAGGATCTTTATGAAGATTCCGATGGGGTAATCTGGATTGCCACACAGGATGGCGGGATGAGCAGGTATGATTACCGTTTACCTGCCCGGAAGCAGTTTAAACAATTTAGTTACGATATCCATAACCCGCGGGGTATTCCGGAAAATGGCATCAATAAGATAGTCGAGGACAGATACAATTACCTTTGGCTTGGAACGAACAGCTCCTTTGCTGTGCGGTACAACAAACGATCCGGGTTATTTGATACTCCGGTAAAGAAGGGGACCAAATGTGTGCTCGCCTTAACTATGGGAACTAGCGATACATTACTGGTTGGCCGCGCCGGCGGAGGTTTGCTCAAGATAAATACAAGGGATTTATCCTATAAGTCCGACGACAGGTATGAGGATCTATATGCCCCGCTCCCCCATGCCAGTATTACCGCGATGTTCAGAGATAAAAAGGATGGCATCTGGCTTGGGTCATGGGATAAGGCAGTCTACAGACTTGCGGGAAATGGTTTGCGGGAAAGCGTATATGGCGCGGCGTTCAAGAGTGCCAATATTGCAATGGATGAATACCAATCGTTTGCCGAAGACGTGGACGGAAAAATATGGATGGCGGGACGGAGAACCGGACTCATCTTATTTGATCCCGCTAGTAAACGCCTGGTAAGCTTAAGGCATGAAAAGCAGAATGCGGGAAGCTTGAGTGATGACCATGTGAATACGGTTTTCAAAGACCGTCATGGAATTATTTGGATAGGGACAGATAACGGCGTGAATATGCATAATCCGTTATTCTCCCCTTTTGAACAGCATGTACTGAAAAAAAATGATTCGGACGTCACCATCTATGACTTTTACAAAACCGCGAAGGGAGATCTGTTAATAGGTACCAGCAACGGACTTTATATAAAGGAGAAACACAGCGGACTGATTCGCCATAAAAAGTTAACTTATCTGGGACAGCCTTTATCTGTAACCTATTTTTTCATGGATATGGATAAACAATTCTATATCGGCACCGACTTCACACTCTTCAGATATAACCTTTATACAGGCACATTAAGCACTTTAGCAAATACGTCTCAAGATCCGGTTATGAAAAAGCTGATCAACTCGCGTATCGTTTCGGTGATCAGGGATACAATTGATCATCACCCGGTCCTGATCGTATCACCCTATGGACATTACTTGACTTATTATGATCTGGTTGAAAAGAAATGGACCTCAAGAGCGGATTCAGTAAAGAAAATTATCAAGAGATACGATATTAAAGACAATATGATACGGAAAATCTATAAAGGAAAGCAACAGCATGTGTGGTTAGCAAACTTCAAGGCCGGGCTTGGCGAATGGAGCGAAAAAACAGGGAATGTAAAATACCACATCAATGACCTAAATAATCGCTATTCGTTGAGCAGCAACAATGTGTTTGATATGATTGAGGATTTAAGTAATAATTTGTGGGTAAGCACTTACGGTGGGGGCATCAGTTATTTCAACGGCAAGCAGCAGCGATTCTATCATATAAACGAATCCAGCAATCTTTCCGAAGGTCTGCAGGTGGATGCTCAGAATAAACTTTGGATGCTTTGTAATGGTCACGTGCATAAATATGACCCTGAAATAAACGTTTACAGCTGTTATGACATGCCGAGACTCCAAAAAACCGGAGGGCTTTCCGGTTATATGTATAGGGACGACGATGGAATTATTTATGCTTCAGGGGTAAATTACTTTATCACATTCAACCCATCACAAGTGGCCAGGATTGACCATAACCCGAATATTTACTTTACAGATTTCAAGATTTTTAATACCTCTCACAATGAGTTACTTAAAGCGAAAACAATTCAGCTCCACCACACTCAGGATCAGATAACTATTGAATATGCTGCTCCTGAATATAGCGGGGATAACTTGCAATATGCCTATAAACTTGAAGGGTATGATCAGGGTTGGATTAATGCCGGTAAGCGAAATTTCGCGGAATATGCAAATTTGAAAGCTGGTATTTACCGCTTTGAGGTTAAGGCGACCAACTGGCGTGGCACTTACGCCCGAAAGGTATCGGTAATCAACATCATTATAAGCCCTCCATTTTGGTTAACAGGATGGTTTTGTACAACTGTATGTTTATTAATGGCAGGCATTATTTATTTCATTTACCGCTATAGGATGAATATCCTTCTTCAACAGCAGGCGATCCGGAATGGTATTGCCCAGGATCTCCATGATCAGATTGGTTCCACGCTAAGCTCAATCTCAGTTTACAGTGAAGTAGCAAGACGATATGCAGCGGGGAATCAGCAGAGTCAGATGAACGAGGTTCTGGATACGATCGGGATAACGGCTAATGAGATGATTCTTGAAATGAGTGATATTGTATGGGCCATTAATCCAAAAAACGATAACCTGTCCAGCCTACTGCAACGGATCACGAGTTACGCAGAACCGCTATGCAGGGCTAAGGGGATCAATTTTGTTTTCGAATACGATGAAGCATTCTCTATCACCAATATCGGTATGCAACAAAGAAAAAATCTTTTTCTAATTTTAAAAGAGGCTATCAATAATGCAATCAAACATTCCGGTTGTAGAAATTTAACTGTGCATCTCTCTCAGCATGGAAGTTTTGCAGAACTGAAAATTGCAGATGATGGAAAGGGGTTCAAAATGGAAATGCCAGGAGAAGGAAATCAGATAATCGGCAACGGAATGTTAAATATCAGAAACCGGGCAGATCAGCTCGATGCCACAATAAATTACCAAAGCAATCCAGGAATGGGTACAACAATTAAAATTGTATTTAAAAATAAGTAGAAGACCATTAAATTAACCTTTCCGCTTAGTAGGGTCGAGTTTAAACCATGAGCATACGCATAGCCATTTTCGATGACAACAAAAATATCAGGAACAGTATCATCCTGTTACTCAAAATCGAGGCCGACTTCGAGATTGTCGGATCATTTTCCGATGCGGTCAACTGCGTGGAGAAGGTGTTGTCCTGTCAGCCTGATATTGTTTTGATTGATATTGAGATGCCGCAGGTTAACGGTATTGAGGCGGTGAAAAAAATTAAAAAAGAGTTTCCGGAAATAGACATCATCATTCAGACCGTTTTTGAGGACGAAGACAAAATTTTCGCGTCATTGAAAGCTGGCGCCACATGTTATGTTTTAAAAAACATGCTCTCAAATGTCGGAGAGGCCATCAGGGAAACCTATTTAGGGGGCGCAACGATGATGTCCTGGGTTGCCCGTGAAATTCTCAATATATACCACCGCCCTCTCCAGGTCAAAGAACATCCTTCGAGTGATAAACACCTGGGCGATCGAGACCGCGAAGTTCTGGGTCAACTTCTTATTGGTCTAAGTGTTACAACCATCGCCGAAAAGTTGAAAACGAGTCCTGAGCTATTGAAAAGCCATGTCAAGGAAATTTATCATAAACTTCACCTGGTCAGTCGATAAGTTTACAGGAAGAAAGGATTTAACCAATATGGCCGTTAAACTTGGAGCCATACATTCACCTTCCGCTACAGGTAATTTTTCTCAAATATAAACGAGTGAACGATCTTTAAGAATTAAGAGCAGCACCGTTTCACCAATTGGGAGGGACAGCGCTGCTCAAATACTTTTTATTCTCTACTGGCGCAGCACTAGGTTAGTGAGGGCGATGGTATACTCCCGACGTTCTTTTTCCCACAAAATGGAATAGGTTTGTGGATATAAGCCCGTTTCTGAAATTGTGCCCAGCTTTGCTACCGGTAAATCTACGTTAAGCTTTTGCTTCAGGTAATCAATGGCGATCATGGGCTCCATGAAGATAAATTTTCCATTGTAAGATCCATAGATAAAGGTCGAAGTGAAGTCTTTTCCATGGTATTCATGTGATGTTGTATCAAACCAGTGTTTCCCCATTTTAGCCTGATTCGGACCAGGTATATAATTCTTAGGTATAGAGGCAGCCGGAGGTAAGATATCAATTTTTGGGTCCTCCAAGGTTATTTCATTTCTTTCGCGTTCGGTGATCATGTAGTAATGTATATCGAAATGAGGAACATCGTAAACATGCTCTGGGCCATGTCCTAAAACCGAATAATCAAATGAAATGTGCTTGATTAGGCTTTGATTATCTGCGGGCATCGGAAGTGAAAACTCTGCATTTTGAGCAGGCAACCCATCAAGCGCATCTTCGGTGAATGTAAAACCGACTTGTTTAACGCTACCATCTCTATTTTTGGATATGTATGTGCGCGCTTTACCATTACCGACAGCTACAAACTCACCGTAACTTATCGCCGGAACTTGCTCGTTAGTACCTTCGTTTTTACTACACGATGCGATAATGAATAAAACAGAACCAATAGAAAGCAATCTAAATGTTTTTAAAAAATTAGTCTTGAACATGTTTACTTGATTTAAGAGATAAAAAATTATTTTATGGCGACAGGTTCATTATAAATAAAATCGTCCATGACAACGATGTCATTTGATGCGCCATCGCGGACGCCAGAGGCCAGAACTGAATTCCCTGAAATGATCCGCACTCGGGTAATTCTCAGCTTGTGTGTATGCAAACCAATGAAGGAGAACTTTTTGTCTGCAGCCTGGGCTTTGACTACACCGATAAGCTTAGACCCGTCATAGATTGCGACAACAGTAGCGTCTGTATTGTCAACGTCGGAGAAGATAAGGCCAAAGGAAGTCACGTAAGCGGGAGTATTGGTTCCTGGTACCATAAAGCGTATTTCGCTTGTGGTGGTTCCTTTCGGGCTAAATAACTTGTTTTTGCTAAATTGGGCAAATTGCCTTCTGAAGGCTGTGTCGATTTCCGCAAAACTTTTGTCGCTGACTAATAATGCCGCATCATTGGGTGCAAAAACCAATCCGCGTTTTCGGGCATCTGGGGCTGATGGGTCGATACTATTGAAGAAGTTTGTCGGGAATAAACGCGGACTGATAAAATCGTCGGAAACTCCGTCCCAGTTAATTTCTCTGCGACCATTCACTGCCCCCACTGGGACGGTATTCAATGTAGGTCCGGCATGGCTACGAAATTGATTGAGCTTGGAAATAATTGCGCTGCTATCCCCTGCCGCAGCGGTAACTTCAATATCCCGGTTTTCGAAAGTGGGTTGCTGATCTCCATTTTTGTCACAGCTGCTTAGTGTCCATGCAAGTAGGGCAAGGCCTATCGATTGCTTTAATAAATTTTTCATATTGATTAATGTAATTTCTTAGGCCAAAATTGCTTTGGATCTGGTACAACTACAATCACCTAAAATGGGCAGAATCTCACCAATATCTATATTCCCACTAACCAGATCGTTAATGAATACAAAACAGACCTATTTCTCACACGATCAATAGAGGCATTGAATGGTGTTAGGAATTAACCTTTTCATTTATACCAGCATGAGCTGACAACAACTGAATCCAATCCCAATTTATTAAAATACGTATGTTTCTATGAAAATAAATCACTTAAGAACACCTCGCTTCTTAAAACCAGAATAATCACAGGATAGGACCACTATTTTAAAGCCATCATTATACATATTTTTCCTTCGATCATGTTAAAGCATTGATCAAGGTTAACTGCTCAACGCGCTGGCATTTCGGGAGAGAGTTCATTGGGCCACGCTGAGCATTTGAGCCGATCATTTCAGGGGCAGTATATCATCTGGTAACACGGGAACGGCTACCAGAATTTCGATTGGTTGGTCTCAATCCAGTTTTGGATGTATTTAGCTTCCTCTTGCCAGCCTTCCTGCCCCAACACAAAATGGTTGTGTAGAGGCATCTCTTTATAATCTACAATGTATTCTTTGGACTTATATTTTTTATAGTTTTTGTAATTCAACCTCGCTGGTATAATATGATCTTGGCTGCCCGAGAGGATGAGTAGCGGTGCATGAGGCTTTTTATAATCAATTTTCGCATCCTTTGTTAACGCACCCCTGGCAACCCTTTTTGATTCAGGAATTACAAATTTGTTATAGGAGTCCTGCTGCTCAGAGACAGACATTCCATTTGTAAAGGTGTAACTCCAATGCTTCAGGGACATCATATAATTGTTGTTCCTTTTTGTAAGGTAGCCCAGGGGTCTGAACACCGACTTTAAAAACGAATACTTCAAAGTTATTATGCCTCTTGGTGGTAGTGAATGAATAACTACACCGCCTTTAGCTACGTTCTTGGAGAGCAGGTTCTGAACAATCAGCCCACCCAGAGAGTGTCCGATAAGGATTGGTTTTTCTTCTAAGCCTCGAATGATCTTTTCATAATGATTAATCACCTGGCCAAGGGAAGCCTCGGATAAGGGCTTGTTGGGGTCTAGACGAAGCTGTTCCACAGTCGAATTTTTGTAAAGACTCGGGGGCACGATAACCTGATACCCTAATTCTTCAAAATAAGTTTTCCAATTATCCCACACAGTGTGGTGAACAAACGCTCCGGTTACAAATACTATTGTTTTTGAGTGTTTAGTAACAGTCTGCCCGGTTACTTGAGCGATAGCACTCATTAGCGGATTACCCAGGATAACCATAAGGGAAAGGAAAACCAGTTTTTTTAATTTAAAATTCATTTTTTTATTCTTTAATATTGATTCACGAAAACACGTTCGAAACCTGTATAGGAAGATTCCGTTCTAATTCTGCTTTGAAGGAAAACCTCTAGTAAAGTTCTGCAAACCAGCCGCTCTGGGATAAGCAATAACAAAGGTGTCCTTATGAATTACAAAGCTTGAATCCCCCTCAATAAGCTCCCTCATGATAATTGGTTAGGTCAGGATCCAATGCTTAAATTTTAGCCAAAAAGTATCCAGAAGGAAAAGATATTCAAATGATCGACGCCCGGCACTAAATTTTCTTCAAGCATTTGAAGCATTTGAGCTGCGGAAAGTTCATCAGTTTTCCCAACAATTGAGCATTGGTGGTGACCGGGCGGATGTATGTGATAATTTTGCCTGTCATCATTTTCAGCCGGCTGCGAGACGAATAATGTGCCGTCTATTTTTTTTGTTTTCATAACAGATTTGTGGCAACTTGTAATGCGTTATAACCGATCACAGGAAATACATTATTTGATACCATGAATGATTCTAACTCATGCGGAAACGGTGCTCATGCGCCATACCCTTCAGGAAAAGCGGAGAATGTTTTTTAACAGGCTTTCTTTCCAGCGTTTATAGGGGTAATATTTCAATGTCGGTTCAAACCAGGTTGGCTTTTGAAGTATGCTTTTATAGTGACTGAAGCAACGAAAGCCCGCTTCACCGTGGTAAGCGCCCATTCCGCTTTGTCCTACACCTCCAAAGGGCAGATTTTCATTTGCAAACTGGAGTATCACTTCATTGACCGCACCGCCGCCGAAGGATACTTCAGTTAATACTTTTTTTCTCAGCGAATTGCTTTCTGTAAAAAGATACAATGCAAGTGGTTTTGGACGGGATTTTACAAAACTGATTACCTCCTCGATATTGTTGTAAGTAAGAATGGGAAAGATGGGGCCGAATATTTCATCTTCCATTACTTTATCACTGTGCGTGACACCTGTCAATACAGTAGGCTCCATAAACCTTGAAGGCATATCATACCTACCACCCTTAAATAGTTTTTGTTCGTCAATAAGTCTGATCAGGCGCTCCAAATGGCTGGTGGTTATGATTTGTGCATAGTTATCCTTTTCCAGTGCAAATTGGGCATGGTCAATCTCCTTTGAAAGTCGTGCTAAAAACTGATCTTCTATGCTTTTGTGAACATATACATAATCAGGAGCGATACAGGTTTGACCGGCATTCAGAAATTTGCCCCACACCAACCTCTTAACAATGATGTTGAGATTAGCATCTGGTGCTACGATTGCAGGGCTTTTCCCGCCAAGTTCAAGGGTTACCGGAGTTAAGTGGCGGGCAGCTGCCTGATAAACGATCTTTCCAACAGCAACACTTCCGGTAAAAAAAATTTTATCATAGTGCTGCGCAAGCAGATCGGTTGTCTCTTGGACACCGCCCTGAACAACGGCAAAAAAAGAGGGATCAAAATTAGACCGGATCATCTTCGCAATCACGGCACTGGTATGATTGGTAATTTCACTGGGCTTGAGTATTACTGTATTTCCAGCGGCAATGGCAGCAAGAACCGGAGCAAGGCTTAAGCTAACGGGATAATTCCACGCGCCGATGATCAGGCAAACCCCGAGCGGTTCAGGTATGAGGTAGCTTTTTGCAGGCAAATTTAACAGGTTTGTCTTCGCTCGTTCTGACTTCGACCATTTTGGCACATTCTTAATGTAACTATCAAGTTCCAGGTATAATCCTGAAAACTCGGTAAGAAAGGTATTGAACTGTCCTTTCATAAAATCTTTATGTACGGCATTAAGAAGTTCAGGTTCATGATCCTTGAGAACACGCTTGAGCTTCTTCAACTGTGCTACCCTGAATGTCGGGGACTTGGTAATATTGGAATCGAAAAGGCTTTTTTGCAGATCTAAGATCTCTTTCATGTTTGAAAAAAAATAAGTTTGACCAAGGCACTTGGTGAGGTGATTTAAATTTTGAAAAGTTTGGCTTTGCATAAAAGACAATCTATGGCCTTGCGGCCTTTAAAAACCTTGGAATATTCCCCTAAGCCTTTCCCTAACCAACGCCTGGGGATACCACCTTAGCAGATTGTTGGTGAGAAACTAAAAGACTCTTTGCCACTAAAGTTGTTGCTCAAATGCGCAAAATATTTAATTAAATTTGAAGCAGCACAGGAAGGTATAATTCACTGGCCGTTTGAGCTGACTTCCACAACTTTCTGGCTAGTGTCTCATCCGTTGCAACATCTTCTATGGAAGCCGGAGCTGGATAGCCCCTCAACCCTCCGTCTGCGTCAGGCCCATAAAATCCACCTCCAACTACATCCGGTGACACTGATGCGTATAAAATCGATAATGCACCTTGATCAACCTCCATGGATGGCCCCAATTGCGCTGCAAAACCATTTAACTCTTCGGCGCTCATATGTCGTGAGAGGTCACTTTTGGTGACTCCGGGATGAGCGGCAACGGATAGGACTCGGTCGCCTTGAGTCGAAATTCTGCGTTGTAATTCTAATGAGAATAACAGATCTGCAAGTTTGCTTTGACAATACTCCCGGAAGGGGTCATATGATTTTTCGGATTTAAGATTATCGAAATCGATGCCACCGTAAGTATAGGCTAGGCTCGTCACCGTTACAATGCGGGACTTCTCATGCTGAGCGAGCAGGGGGTAAAGGTGAGCGGTCAGCGCAAAGTGTCCTAAAAAATTTACTCCATACTGAGATTCGTAACCTTCGGCCGTATAGGAAAGGGGCGGATTCATTATGCCGGCATTATTGATGAGCAGGTGAAGAGGTATAGCTTTTTCCTTAATACCCTCAGCAAAGCGGGATACGGATGATAGGCTTGACAAATCAAGCTGTGCGGCTTCGAGCTTCCCAGATTTAGGTTGTTTTTCAATTTCGGCAATAGCGGACTGGGCTTTGGTAATATCTCGGCATGCTAGAATTACATGTGCACCTTTTTCATATAGAGCTTTAGCAGTTTCAAAACCAATACCACTGTTTGCGCCTGTAATGATCACGGTTTTACCGGATTGATCTGTTATATCTTTTGTTGACCACATATTTCTATTTTTTTTATAATCAGGATTAACTTAATTTATGGTGCAATATTAAGCAGATTGATTACGACAGCATATCACCTAAATCGGTGATATGCTTGGTGTTGAGACAGTTGGTGAATCCAGGAGCCTGACCTGCGTATTTGCTGTTCCCTGTAAATACAACTCATGTGAAACTAGATGTGGTTAGTGATGATCACCTAATTATTGCGCTTGCGCAGCTATGAGTTTGGCAGCATATTCAGCAATCATGAGTGTGGGTGCATTGGTATTGGCTGCTGGAATAACCGGCATTATGGAAGCATCTACAATGCGCAAGCCACGGATTCCGTGAACTTGTAGCTTTGGGTTCACTACTGCGTCTTTATCTGTACCCATGCTGCAGGTCCCGACCGGATGGGCATAGCTGCCTGCTGCGTCCTTTATAAATTCTGCGATTTCCTTTTTGTTTTTCACTTTAACATGTATTTTTTTAATCAGCTCAGCCATTTCAGGCTGTGAGGCGAGCTCAAGTGCAATCTCAACAGAATTCACGAGTGCCTCAAAGTCCGCTTTCTCACCCAAAAGGTTTGCATCAATATGCAGTGGAGCATCCGCGTTGGAAGACTTCAGTTTCAGTATCCCTCGGCTTTTAACCTGTATCAGGGCAGGTGCAATACTAAAGCAGTTAAGGGGGAAGGTAGTTTTTGCAGCAATGGCCTGTGATACAAACGGGACTTGCCCGCTTAATAGCATGAGGTCGGGGCGGCTAAGTTTCAGATTACTTTTCCAATAGGCCACAGCGCCCGAAAGATTGTTATTCACCGCTCCTAACGGAACCTTGGCTTCAAAAACCAACCCTTGCAAAAGCACATGATCATGCAGGTTCTTTCCTACGCCGTTTAGATCGAGTTTTGGGCTTATGCCAAGTGCCTTAAGCTCTTGCCAGGGACCGATACCAGAAAGCATTAGCAACTTTGGTGATTCAATAGCCCCGGCGGACAGAACCACTTCTGTCCCTGCCTTGACTATTATTCTGTTTTTGAACCAGTTAAATTCTACGCCGGTGCAGCGGTCGCCTGTAATTTCTATTTTATTTACCTTGGCATTAGTAAGCACCGTAAGCCTTTCGTTGTTTAGGACTGGCTCGAGATAACCATTAAAAGGACTGCATCGTTTACCTTCGCTGATATTTGCCACCATCTGCCCCACCCCTTCAGGTGATCGACCGTTAGTATCTTTCAGAAACGGCATACCGAAAGATTGGGCGGCATTAATCAATCTCTCCGACACGATATGTGAAGGGTTGGTCCGCTCAATCCTTACTGGTCCGCCTGCACCATGGAAGTCACTCTCACCATCTTCCCAGTCCTCAATTTTTTTGAAGAAAGGCAGCACTGATTGAAAGTCCCATCCTTGGTTTCCCATATTTGCCCATCCGTTATAATCATCCTGATGACCTCGGGCCCATACCATTCCATTGATGCTCCCCGAGCCGCCAAGCACCTTACCACGCGGCAGGTTTAATAGATTATTTCCGGTATTCTTTGAAGACTCGTATCGCAGATCGTAGTCCACTATTGAGCCGATATTTTGTGGCCAGAGCCTTGCATCGGTTATCGAGCTAATGTTCACCCCATCAGAGGCGCTTTCGAGCAGAAGGATAGTCGCATCTGTAGTATCCAGCAGGCGTCTGGTTAAGGCACAGCCTGCGGAGCCGCCACCAATAATAATGTAGTCGTACTTTCCTTGGAGTTTCTTATTGCCCGGAGTTGTAGGGGCACTTTGCTTTAAATCTTGCGCTTTATTCATAGGTTTCATTTTTACAAAACCAAAAGTAGCAGCACTGCAGGCTCCGAAAAATCACCTTTAAAGGTGAGGCCATCCCCTATCGGAGGTGCAGTCTAGTCTTCAATCCAAGACTCATCAGCATCTATAAATCGGAAAAAGCAACATGCTGGATCCCTTTTAATAGCGGTGTAATCCAACATTTTACACTAGAAAATTCCGCTAGGTTGGAGTAAATCCAAGCGTTTCTCAGGACATTGGCTTGGTCTATCATATTGGGTAATACTAGAAAATAAATAGTATGAACAAAAACCATTGGCTTTTCGGGGCACATTTAAGTATCCATGCAGATGAGCAAAAGACTGCCGGAACATATGACATGGTTGAGGGAACTATGCAAAGAGGGATGGAAACTCCCATGCATGAACACACCAAATATTCAGAACATGTCTATACGCTGGAAGGTGAGATCACCATTTACACCTCTATGGAAATTGTGGTATGAAACCTGGTGTCGATTATTTCACTGCGGTAAATACGCCTCACGCGATAGCTCCAATGGGCGAAGGTAATAACAGATTGCTAGTTGTAGCAATATCCTAGTGGATTTGCTAAACTTATACCGAATGTTGGAACGCCTGATGACGGGCATAAGCCTAACTCTATCTGAAAATGCGAAACAGGCGATGCAGCGGTTTATGATTGCTAGCACTAAAATTGGGCGATGAGATATTGGGCGCTGGGAACAGAGGGAAGCCAAAGCTAAATCAAGTATGCCCCCATGCAAAAATTGCTGGGGGCTTGATCATCACCTAATAATGGTCCATTGAGGATTGGTGGCTATGTTAAACGATATTCTGATGAATTGCTTTGGCTACAACTTCGGTAAGGGATGCGACATGCAGTTTTTCATAAATTTTTTTGATATGGCTTCTTACTGTTTCATAGCTTATATTTAATTCATAACCAATCATTTTATGGCTCAATCCGTTTACAATTGCAGAGAGCACTTCTTTTTCTCTTGCAGTAAGATTGTATTCTTCGTTTGTCACCGAGCGCTTGTTACGATAATCATATTGTAGTCTTGTAAGCACTTTCCGGGCGATTGAGGGACTCATTGGTGCCCCGCCGGCCCGCAGGTCTTTGATGGAATCTATCAGCGAACTATTTAAGCGGTTTTTTAGAATATATCCGGATGCTCCAACGGAAATTGCATCAAAGATGCGCTCATCATCCTCAAAAACTGTTTGAATAAGCACCTGAACAAGGGGAAACTCCATTGTCAGGACTCTAATTGCCTCGATCCCATTCAAACCGGGCATCTCGATATCCATTAATACAATATCAGGCCTTGAAATGCGAACCTGCTCCACGCAATCCATCGCATTTTCAAAACTTCCAACAATTTCGAATATGGGATCCGTTGATAGCAGCCTGATAATGCTGTCGCGAATATTCTTGTTATCATCAAATATGGCTAGTCTAATGCTCATGTTATCTGTTTTATATACCTTACACTTTCTTTACTCTGTCTGCTCCTTGGCATTTAGCCTTAAATTATTGAACAGCATCCAACTCAGGCTGATCATAGAAAGCAGAAACTTCACCGAGCGTTTTCCTTTTCAGATCAGGAACGAAACAGTCCATTGCCGGATAACCTATCGGGAGTAACAAAAACGGTTTTTCGTTTTCCGGTCTTTGAAGTACTTTGGATAAAAAATTCATTGGACTTGGTGTGTGTGGCAAAGTCGCAAGTCCGGCATTGTGAATGGCTGCCATCAGAAATCCACAGGCCAAGCCAACTGATTCGTTGACATAATAATTATTTATCTTTTCGTTATCCTTTCCGATATCATAGGATTTCTTGAATGCTATAATAAGCCAGGGCGCGGTCTCCAGAAAAGGTTTATGCCAGTCAGTACCAAATGGTTTTAATGCTTCCAGCCATTTTTCCGGCATCCGGCTTTGATAGTTTTCAAACTCCTCCTTTTCTGCAGCCTGCCTGATTTGTTTTTTAACCACCGGGTCTGATACGGCACAAAAAACCCAGGGCTGCTTATGAGCGCCTGATGGCGCTGTTGAGGCTGCAAGAATCAGCTGTTCGATTACCGTTTTGGGAACCCATTGGTCTGAAAAATCCCGAATTGTACGTCGCTGATCTATCCAGCTCAGAAATTCCTGACTTTTTGTTAGCATCTCTTTATGATCGACGAAAGGCTTAGAATAGGACACATATGGGAATCCATCGATAATTTTTGTTTCTACTTTGTTTTCCATTTCAAGAAAGTTTATATGTATGTTTTTTTAAGGTATGATTGCGCTATTTCTCAATATAATCGATATCTGCGGCGAATGTTTCGGTTGTTCTGCTCAATGCCCAAAAGGCGATGACGAGGGTGATTAGGCCTACGATAGCTCCTGCGAGAATCAGTGATCCGCCCAGCAAACCTTTCAGGTATTGAAATAGAAAAGAAAGTGGTATAACAGCGCCCCTTACGAAGTTTGGAACAGTCGTGGTAACGGTTGCGCGGATATTTGTCCCGAACTGTTCGGCGGCAATGGTCAGAAAAAGTACCCAGTATCCTGCGGCAAAGCCAAAAAACGTGCATACCGCATAAAAACCCAACAGACTAAGATCCTGTAATGTGAGGTATAGGAATATCGCAATTGCGGTTAAGGACAGAAATACAAATACTGCTTTTACACGGCTTTTAAGATACTGGCTTAGCATTCCGCTTACCACATCACCGACTACGGTTCCCCCATAGCAACAAGCTATGGCCAGGCCTGCATTTACAGTCCCATGAACGCCTAGCGATTTTCCAAATTCAGGCGATAAGGTGATCAGTATTCCAACACCAAACCATAATGGAAGACCAAGCAGGATACATTTCAGGTATTTTAAAAATCGCCTACGCTCACTGAACAGCGAGATAAACTTACCCAGGTGTTGCCCGGTTGACTTTGCCTGGTTGAACATTCCGGATTCAGCAACCCTAACCCTTAATATCAATAGGCAAAGTCCCAGAATTCCCCCTGTTATGAACGCTGTACGCCAGTCAAATACCTGCGCCATAAAGTGTGCGGCTACCGCTCCGCTGATTCCGACTCCGGCGATAACGGTGGTTGCGTATCCACGCTTTTCTTTTGGCATGAGCTCTACCACCAATGTTACCCCCGCGCCCAATTCACCAGCCAAACCAAAGCCGGCAATGAAGCGGAAAAAGGCATATTGTTCAACAGAGGTTACAAAGCCGTTTGCAATATTGGCCAGGGAATAAATCAGAATCGAAGACATCAGAACCGTCAGTCGCCCTTTCTTATCTCCCAGAATGCCCCAAAAAACTCCGCCTATCATCAGTCCGGCCATCTGAATGTTGAGCAGAAAAATACCTGATGTTGTTGCATGCTCACCGGTTAATCCTAGAGACTTAAGGCTTGGCAGGCGAACAATACTAAAAAGAAGGAGATCATAAATATCAACAAAATAGCCTAGCGAAGCCAGTACGATGGCCGCGATGGGAAAGGTATGTTGAGGTCTATTTGATAACTTGGCTGTGTTCATTTAAGTGATTGTTAGGTAGTAAATACTAATGGTTACGTTTGGTGCGAAATTAACATTGCTGGTATTACAGGGGAATCACCTATATGGGGGATGTATGATTTCAGTGATAAATTTCAGATTAAAAACCCGCTTAAAGTTGGCAAATCCAAAGAATCGATTATGAATTTCAATGATTTGAGCACTATGAGTTTGACCTTTAGAAGCACGCCTTTGAGGAAGAAGTATGAAGATGACTAATTAACACTATTTATAGTGACAGACTGAAGAAATGCAAGCATTTTTTCGGCATGGCCCGTACTGTCAAAGAATGCCCGGTATTTATAGCGGACGATGCCCTCTTCATCAATAAGAAAGGTTTCCCGACCACTAAAAATATGTGAATTTTTAACTCCAAAACTTTTTAACACCATATTACCAATGTCGCTGAGCAGAATAAAAGGCAACTTGTTATCAGCTGCGAAATGAGCATGGCTACTAATTTCGCCAAAATTTATCCCCACCACAATCACACCTGATTGCGTAAATTCTGGAAAGCTGTCGCGAAAAGCACAGGCTTGCCTGGTGCAGAATACACTGTCATCCTTTGGATAAAAAAAAATTACTATTTTCTTTCCACAATAGTCTCTACTCCTGAATATCTTTCCATATTGATCGCGCAAAGTAAAATCTTCTATAGGGTCTCCTATACTTAATGTGGTCATGCTGTTTATTTTTTCAAAATTACCAGACAAATCAGCAGGAAATATTAACCAGAGTTAATATCGTACAGGGAAATTTTCTATTGCAGATGCATTTTTTTGGTTAGCGTACGGCAACACATTTCCGCCTGACTTACGCATACAGCATGCATAAAACTGAGCTCATGAATGATTTTCACGATTTTGATTCTCGAGAATTCACCCAAATCGGGGATGCTGTCCTCCCTATTTGAGGGATTTTAGAGGTGGGGTTAAATTTGGACTTTTGCCATGTGGTTCAATAGTGAACCGGTTTAATTTTTAGTCATGCACGCACAAATTTTCACCTACGTGATTGACCTTCCAAACCAGGAAGATTACGTCGCACAATTTACCGATCCTTTTGCAGCCCCGGTTGCAGCAGCTAAAGGCCTATATTCAAAAGTATGGATGGCTGATTTTGATCAAAAGTTTGCAAGTTTCTATGTTTGGGAAACCAAAGCGGATATGGAAGCATTTATGGCTTCTGAGATTATTGAGCAGGTTGGACAATTGCCATTTTTAAAAAGCCTGATAATAACAGATTACCCCGTTGTGGAAGATGCTTCCAGGATTACCAAAGGTATCCGCTAAGCAGCAACTAACCTGCAATTGGAATTAATTGCAGGTTAGTATTCTCCTGGTACCTGGTGCGAAAAACTACCCCAACATGTATTATAATTTTTTAGGTGCGTAGCCACCCTTGTTTAACCACTCTATCCAGGCTCTTTTAAACTCCGAATGGCTTAAGGGCGGTTTTGTTCTTCCTTCTCCCGGGTTCCATGCCGATAATACCAACCCATCATCGGCATGTTCAATTAATTGCTGAAGGTTTTTATGGCCGTTTTGTTTCTTATCGACAATCTGCCTGGCAAGCTGGTCTGGGGAACGGCCCTGAAATATCATCTTCATGTTTGCAGGTGGCAAATGCCAGTTAGGATTTCCGGGGGGTGTATGAAGGCCTGGAGAATTACCGGGCTGGTGACAATTTGCGCATTTCATCGCATAGAGCCCTTTACCTTCAGATCCGCGTTTTGGCGACATGGTATGCAGATGGCTGTCATCACCTTGAAGGGGAATATCCCCTGCGGGATGACAATTCATGCAACGCGGACTCATTAATACGCGATAAACCTTCTTAAATGCGGTTACAGAAGCAAGGCTATCTTTTATAATTTTTGTTGGGATCTTAGAAATAGATGGCGTCTTTGCTACATTTAAGCCCAAAGCCATAAAGGTGATGGCTAAGGAGATCACGAACAGGATTAACGTTTTTTCATAACCCGTTTTTTGATTTTCGTACTTCATTTTTCATTGCCCTTCCCACCATTTAATTTTGCTGCAAGGTGTATAGCCTTCCTGATCCTTGGATAAGTACCGCACCTGCATATGTTTCCCGCCATGGCATCATCAATGTCGCGATCAGTCGGATTGGGGTTTTCACGGAGCAGTACCGCGGCGGACATAATCTGTCCCGAGTGACAATAGCCACATTGAGGAACATTTTCCTCATTCCATGCCAATTGCAGGGGGTGACTGTTATCCATGGAAAGACCTTCGATAGTTGTAATATTCTGGTGGTTCGCCCGATCACATTTGGTGACACATGATCTTATTGCCTCACCGTTCAGATGAACCACGCATGCACCGCATTGCGCAACGCCGCAACCGAACTTTGTGCCGGTCAAACCTATAACTTCTCTCAGGGCCCATAGCAGGGGCATTTCCGGATCAACATCAAGCTGATACGTTTTTTGGTTTACGGTCAGTGAAATCATGGTCATTGGTTTTAGTTTCGATATATACTTGCAGATTCGGAGTGATAACTTTTCAGGTGAATGGTTTTATAATTTATAATCTTAATTCAAACGGCAACTTGCGGAATCTTTTCCCGCTTGCTGCAAAAATCGCATTGGCAAGCGCGGGTGCAAAAGGGGGCAGACCAGGCTCACCCACTCCTTTAACTTTGCCACCGTCTGTAAGGATGTGAACTTCAATTTTGGGTATCTCATTTATCCTGAGCAGTGGACTATCATAAAAATTATGTTCGGCGACCTTTCCGTTGACGAAATTTATTCCGCCCTTCATCACCGCACCCAGGCCCATAATAACGGAACCTTCCATCTGGTTTCTTACATTATCAGGATTGACAACCTCTCCTAAATCTATGACGGCAATTACCCTGTTGATGGTTATGGTCTTGTCCTTATGGCAGGTAACTTCCACAACCTGTCCACCAAGGCCCGCAAAAAACTCCCAGACGGCTACTCCCCTCCCGCTCCCTTTGGGTAATTTTGTTTCCCAGTTGGAAAGTTCTTTCAGTTTCAGGAGTACCTTTTTGGCATCAGAGGTTTTTTTAAGATGTTCAAGACGAAAATCCATTGGATCTTTTTTTGCTTGATAGGCGAGCTCATCGATAAAACTTTCCTGGGCAAATGAAACTGTTGAGCTGGTGACTGAACGCCATGGAGAGATGGGAATATGCAGATCAGCCCTAACATAGGAGTTTCGCATGTTTGGAATTTCATAAGCTTGTTCAGAAATCCCCTCCATCATGGCCAGATCGACCTTGGAAGGGTCAAAAGTACTGTCACGGGATTGCTGAAGGGAGGGGCTGATTACTTTATGTTCGAAAGAAATTAAAGCGCCTTGAGCGGAAATGCCTCCTTTCAATTTTGAAAAAGTCATCGGACGGAATGGTCCTTGCTGGGTGCAATCCTCCCTTGACCATATCACTTTTACGGGCTGCTCCACCAATTTTGCTACATTGACAGCTTCAACGATATAGTCCATTGACAATCTCCTTCCAAATCCTCCGCCCACAAATAAAGAATGCAAGGTTATATTTTCCGGAGTAAATCCGATTTGCCCGTGCATATCCCCTGCACCTTTTCCCGTGACTGCGCTAGAAACCTGTGTGGAGGTCCAGATCTCCACCCTATCGCCGTTAACCTGGGCGGTACAGTTTAGTGGCTCAAGGGCGTGGTGAGCAATAATGGGGGTTTCATAAAAGGCTTCCAGATAACTTTCTGGCGGCAAATTAACATCATCTACATTACCGACTGCTTTCTCGACAATACCGGTCTGGTTGGCAAGTGTGCGAAGGTGAGCTTCATAATCCCTGGTATTGAACTTATCAAAACCATGGTTATCCCAATGGGTAACTAATTTCTCTTTTGCCTGATTGGCAATCCAGTAACTGGTGGCAATTATGGCGACTCCTGTATATCTGTATACGCCGACGATACGTTCTGCGGTTCCTACTTTCACAACACCTGGTATCTTCAACACTTCAGTCGCATCATAGCTCACTAACGTTGCGCCGATGACTGGGCTACGGTAAACAACAGCGTATAACATCCCCGGAACAATGGCATCAATTCCAAATTCCGCGCTGCCGTTGGTCTTTAAGGGAATGTCAGGTCTTTTTGACATTTTCCCAAGAATCTTAAAGTCTTTGGGGTCTTTAAGCTTTGGATTTTCCGGCAAATCAAATTTAGCGGCCTCTTCTATTAAAGATCCGTAGGAAAGCTTTCGTTGTGTGGGTGCATGGGTGATGCTTCCCTTCTGGGCGAAGCATTCAGATTCTATTACGTTCCATGTCTTCGCTGCTGCTTTGATCAATACCTCGCGGGCTGCGGCGCCGACCTTTCTCATCGGAAGATAAGAATTTCGGATTGAGGCGCTTCCGCCGGAACGCTGAGCATTTCCAAATTGGTACTCACCATTGGTTTGCTTGATGATGACCTGGTCAAGGGAAACTTCCAGTTCCTCAGCAATCAATGCAGGAAAAGATTGAAAAGTTCCCTGACCTATTTCAGGCTTGGTGTTGAACAGGGTGATCTGTCCGTTAGCTTCAATTAGGATAAAAGGACTGAAATTCACTGAGGCTGAATCAATAGCTTTGTAGAGGTTTCCTTCCGAAGTTAAACCCAGCCATAAGGCCAAACCGGCTGTGGTCGCGCTTGCGATAAAATGTCGCCTAGATATCTCTTCCATAATCCGTAGTAGTGTTTATCAAAACCTTAATCTAATTTTCAGGAGCTGCAATTAGTCCCACATTCAAAATTAGGGGTAGGTATTGGTTATTAATTACGAAAATCAACGCTATTCTTTATGCATTTCAAAGATTTTCAGGGTGCACATCAAATAACAGCAAAGCAACATAACATCAAAAAATAATAAAGCCTTTGAAAATCTTAGTTCAAAGGCTTACTAACATTCATTATGAATAGGTAAATCAATACGTTATTTATGATGACTGCTCATTCAACAGGGAAATGATATGTTTTCTGTAACCTTCATTTCCTAAATCACTGCGCAATTGATCAAGTTTAATTGCGTCCTCTCCTGCCAGGTAGCGCAGTTGATCTTTGCCGTCAGTTGCCGCCTGATAGACCGTTTGGGCGATAAGTTCCGGCTCACTCCAATCCAGCAATTTTCCACCCAGAAAAACATTATACATTTTTTCACTCAAATTCTCATAATCGGGATGCGAAAAAGCTTCCATGCCGTTTATAAAATTTGATCTGATGAGACCGGGCGCGACGGTTTTAATCCCAATATTGAATAGGGAGAGTTCGTAGGACATGCTTTCACACCATCCTTCCAAGCCCCATTTTGTAGCGTTATAAATTGAGCCTACGGGACCTGTAACGATTCCGAAGATAGAGGTGGTATTAATGAAAAGACCGTGTTTTTGTTTCTTAAAGTATGGGATAAATGCCTTGGTGACGCGAATAGCCCCGAGTAAGTTTGTTCCAATCTGATCTACGATTGCCTCATCCGGATAAGATTCAAGGGCACCGGTAAGTCCGTAGCCTGCATTATTGAGCACAACGTCTATGGTACCGGACTGCATAACCTGTTCTACTGTTGAGAGAATTTGCTCGTTGTTGGTCACATCCAGCGGAAGGAGCGTTACATTTTCCAAATCCTGCAGTTCTTTATCATTCTTTGGATTGCGCATGGTGGCTATAACTTTCCATCCGTTTGCCTGAAAGGTTTTGGCAACTGCGTTCCCCAAACCTGCCGAGGAACCGGTAATAAATATAGTTTTCATTTTTTCTTAGTTTATTTTACTAAGCAAAAATCTAGGTAAACGACTGAATGTAAGTAGCCAAAAAGGTATTTGTTCAAGTCAAAAAAACGCAAGCTATCTTTCCCATCGGTTTGTATTAGTTGAACAACCGGCGGAACTCCACCGGCGAGTTATTGGTTTTTTGCTTAAAGAACTTATTAAAGGATTGGGGATGTTCAAAACCCAGCTTATAGGCAACCTCGGATATGCTTAAATCTGTTGAAGACAGAATTGTTTTTGCTTTTTCAATCAAATGGGAATGGATATGCTGTTGGGCGGTTTGTCCGGTAAGGGATTTGAGCATGTCAGTCAGATACCGGGGAGAAACCATTAGGTGGTCAGCAAGGTGCTGGACAGTTGGAATTCCTTTAAGCAAAGCGCTACCGTCGTTTAAAATTGAGGACAGGAATGCTTCCATTTGGGAGAGCATATCATGGTTTAAGGCCTTTCGGGTTATAAACTGTCGATTATAAAACCGATTGCTGTAATTTAAAAGCAACTCGATATGTGAAATCATCACATCCTGGCTGAAGGTATCAATATTGGTGTCCAATTCGACAATCATGGCATCAAAAAGGGAGAAGATAATCTTCTTTTCCTTATTGGAGAGGTATAATGCCTCTGAAACAGAATATGAAAAGAAACCATAACTATTTATATGGTTTGCCAAGGGATAATTGCGGATGAAATCAGGGTGAAATAAAAGCGTGTATCCACTGTAGTCCGCTTCATCCTGCGTTCTGGATATGATTTGATTAGGTGCAGTAAAAGAGAGCCCACCCTCTTCAAAGTCATAATACCCCTGACCGTATCGGATCTTGCCGGCAAAATTCTTCTTAAAAGAAATTTTATAAAAATCAAATACAAAGGATTTCTCCGCATCCTCTGCCTTAATATCAATATCCTTATAGTCAACCAGAGCAATCAGTGGATGATTCGGCCGTGGAAGTCCCAGTTCACGAAGTGCGCGGGATATACTCGTTAAGTGGATAACTTTTGAATTTTTCATATCTAGCTGCTGTAGCGAGGGGACGTATTATTTTCGATTCCATGCAGGATCTGCTTTTAGGACCTGTGGATATATTGGACAATTGGCGCTATGTGCTCCTGGAAGGTAGCCAGTGCTGACTAAAAACTCGTTCACAATTTCGCCGCCTGTAAATTTAAAGGTTTTTTTGAAAATTTTCATCCATTCCTGTAGTGGTTTTGGATGATGACTGTCGAGCCAGTTTTCAAAAGAGCCATATTCCTTATTAAGGGCTAATATCGTTCTTGCATTTTCGATGGCTGCGTTAATTTTCAACCGGTTACGAATAATGCCCGGATCGCCCATTAGCCTAGAACGATCATATTCATCGAAGGCTGCCACTTTGGAGATTTCAAAGTTACGATAGGCATCTCTAAACCCGTCCTGTTTTTTTAAAATGGTTTCCCAACTCAGACCAGCCTGATTTATTTCAAGAATCAGTCTAGCAAATAATTCATCATCATTGTGTATTGGAAAACCGTATTGATTATCGTGGTAGGCTTTATGCAATTCCTTTTGCGGGCCGGACATGGTATTTAAATAACTGCAGTAAGACATTGCTGGGCATGTTTAAGGTTTAGGATCAAAGTTTAGAATTATCCAACCGTTAAAGTTCGTCAAATTCGCATGATTTGTAGCCAAAACAACGTAAGGATAGCAAGACGGAAAATTGCTGCCCAAGGAAATGTTTCCTCGGGCAGCAATGCCTTACCGATAAAATAAATTAAGGGCGCGAGCCGGGAGGCGCAATGATGCTGTCGCCAACCTCTGCCATGATCTGCATCGCAAGAGCCATATCATGCTGACCGGCCGGGCTGTCTTCACCTTCCACAACAGGAAGACCTACTGCGCGGATGAGCTTTGAAAATCCATTTGTAGATGCTACCGCAAGGGCCTTACATGAAGCGTCGGTTGATGGATTGATCAAGCAGTGGGGCACATTTGTAGGAATGAAATAAGTATCACCAGCTTTTAGCTCCTTACTCTCGCCAGGAATGTACACGGTTAAATTTCCTTCTACGACATAAATTGTTTCTGAATACTGGGAATGAATGTGTACAGGAGACTGGGTTCCGGGTGGGAATATACCTTCCACGATATCAAATGCTGTTCCCGTACGTTCCAGGTCGCCAATAATTTCAAGTTTAGAATTGAATAACCAAAATGAATTCATAAAAATAGTTTTTAAATTAATAACTGCGGCAAAGCTCTGCTGAATTCTGCAGAATCCAACTTAACAAATGTTAAGAAATGAAAATCGGACACTTAAGTGTCTGAAAAAGATCCAGATGAGCTGAATGTGATTATTAAATTCTGCAGCTTGCAGATCTGGTGTCAAAACCTCAGAAAATTTAGCTCACCAAAATTTCCGGTGATTAAAAATAAAAAGGCTTTAAACCCGTTATTATCTTCTTACCGGCATCTTTCCGAAATCTGACTACCGTGGCTTTCTTTGGTTAAAATGCCGTTAATAAATCCATCCCTACCCCCATATTATTTATTTCGAACCGATACTTATGATTGAAAATATTGACGCATCACCGGCTGAACCGAATATCAACGGCGAAAACCTGAAGGATTCAGTACTAAACGCGGGGCTAATAGACTTTTTAAACCGATATCCTCAACTTAGTGAAAGAGAAATCGAACTGGTGAGTTCAGCATTTCAGCCTAGGCAAGTTAAGGCAGGTGAGGTACTTTCCTCGCCGGGAGAAATCGCTGATAAGCTTTATTTTATCGTTTCAGGCATAATCAAGATTACAGTAGAAAAAGAGGACCTGAGAAATGGCGTTTATTATTTTATGACACCAAACCAGTTCATGGCATTTTTGTACAGCATTTATAACCAGACGCCAGCGGTACATGGTCTGGAGGCGGCAACCGATGGTGAGGTTCTTTTCTTGGATAAAGACGGCCTTTTAGAACTGTACGCGCTACTACCTGATTTCAGGAGCTTACTCGATACCATTGCGCATTCCTCTATGGCTGAGATGATAACCAGAAAGGATACACTTTTGTCATTGGACGCTTTAAATAGCTATAAACTATTACTAAAAACCCAGCCTGAAATTGCTTTGAGTGTGCCTCTGATTGATATTGCGACTTATTTAGGCATAACCCCCCAATCGCTGAGCCGTATCCGCAGGCAGATATAGTCTGCCAATGCGATGATCTTTTAAATGATAACATTGCTCCATGCAAGCCTTAAGCATTTAATACTTAAGGATCAAAGGGTTTTGCGAGCTTTATTTTTTGATCTCTTTTGTTCTGCGATTTGTTATACCACATGAAAAACCGGCAACGGGCATCGCCGCAAAAATTAGGCAAATTAAGATGGCCAGCATTTTTGTTGGGATATCTGCAAACGCACCGGGATGCAGGCTATAATTCATGCTTGGGACTTTTCGCCAATAACATTCCAGTCATTATAGTACAAAAGCAGATTCGCTGTGGTATGTCAAAATTATTATGCTGTAAAATCCAGCATTCTGCCCTGAATGTTACGCATTGATTTATTAATTAGTTGAAAAGGGAACGACGTATAAGCGCACAAAAATTAAGTCAAATAGATATCGATGAAGGGAATCACCAGTTTTGGTGATTAGAACATAATGCTATAAAACAAACCTTTGTATCTATAACATTTACAATTGAACATTGATTGGAAAATCTTATTAGATCTATAATGTACAAAGAAAATAGCGACTATATGAATCAGTTACACAATAATCCACATTTTAAAATCCTTGAAGAAAAGACAATTCAGTATGTTACTAAGCCGGGCAGGTATGATTTTTTATCGACCATTATGGATATACACCTTACAACTAAGCATAGCATTGGCGGTTGTTCAATTATCGAGGCATTTATGCAAAGCGGAGCGGAAAGTTTTTCACATCTGCATTGCACTGAAGATGAAACTATTCATTTAATAGAAGGAGAAGTTCGTATAAAGGTTGGGTCCGATACAATAGTTTTAAGTCAGGGACAAAGCCTATACATCCCAAGAAATACGCCTCATAACATAATTAATTCGGCGGGTGAAAGGGCAAGAATGTTTCTCTTTTACACAGGAACAAGTTTTGCAGAATTGGTTAGCATCACAGGGCAGCCGGCAGATGGTTTTAGCAACGTTTCGATACCCAGCGGATCAGATATAGATAAAATGCCATATTTAGCAAAAAAAAGCGGACTGATATATTTAAACGGGCCGGCCCTCCCCGTTTAATATTCGGCCTAAACTCGAAATTATCTTCAACCGGAGTGGCCGTTTCAATAAACTTGCCCGATGTTTTCAATAAGAAATAATACAGTGACAACATATTCGGCCGTTCAGATCCTTTGGGAACTAAACGGCTGAATTAAATATTAGCTATTGTAAAACATAGCCATGTGTTTTAGTCGTTTTCTCACCAACTTATTTTTCATAGGCTCATATGTTTTTACTACAAGGCCGTTTTGCTTAACAAGGATTATATAGGGCTGCTTTAGTTTTTTGGTCACGTGATATATGGCCAGCAGTTCGGCAATATCATCGTGCCAGTTAGAAGTAGCATAAAGTGACGGGAACGGCGTTTGATTCAAATCAGCGTAAAGTTGAGGTGTAAGCGCGATGGGCAATAAATTGCCACTTCGGAAAAGACTCTTTCCCAGGGTAGGCAGAACAAACTGTTTAGCAACAGTCGTGTGATGCTGCCAGATGCCCATTGTAGAATTGGTGTGCGTGAAACTGGCTCTCTGATCATGTACAGATGGTGTCAAATCCAGAACCTTGTCCACGATATGAGTGGCTTCATGTAATAGAACATATTGAAAGGCATTATGATCCCCTGCATTTACCTCGACAGTCATTCCTGAATTGCCCGAAGCATCAAACCCTGTATTTTCCTTCCAGGTTGCAAATTTCGATATGGACTCATTCAGAATTCCAGCGCGAAAAATAATGTTGAATGTTCTATGGGATTTGGAGGTATCAACGTCGGAAGTGAGTGCAGTATTTTGCATGCTGTCGAGAAAGGTGATGCTGTGCAAATGCTCTTTAAGTATCCTTTGATGTAAAGGGGGCAAGATAGCAAAGGCCTGCTCAATTGCCTCTTTATCGGTTGCTGTCAGATCGTGTACATAAGGCTTCATTCCCCCGTCTTTAAACATCGCTATTACTCTCGGCGGAGCGGGCATCACCCTGTCGAATGGATAATTAGCTGGAGTCTGTGCGTCCGCATTCACACAAAGCAGTAGCGCGAGCGCGCCGGTCAATAGTATTTTCATAGTGGTATATTTAATGATTATTGAACAGAAGGTTTTAACGGTATGTTATTTATTTAATGGAAGTTTTGGATTAAGTTTTTATGCAGTTGATGAATGAGCTATGCTAACATTTACAGATGTTTTTTATCCTTTTTAATCTCCCCATAATTATCAAGCTTAGACCACGTCTCAAAGAGCCTATTGGCATGCCCAAATTGCCTTGAGCCGGAATACTTTTTAGAAGCCATTTTGCGTTTTCCTGGTTATTTCCCATCAGTTAACGCTTCACAATATTGTATTTCTTTAGGTACTTTAAGCTTCCCGCGACATCGCTCTTGCGGTCCGCTTGAGATTTTAACCCGGTTAGTGGCTCCTTGACTTCAGGTATTCCCCACCAGTCGGAATGGAAATAGCATGTCTATTATTGGAAAGCGTTTAAGGCTGTCTTTAATACTTGTAGCTTGCCTAAACTGAGCAAAAGCAAGGGTAAGGATAATAGAAAACAAGCACGTAAAGAAATAACGTTTAAACATTTTCTAAAAAATTAGATCATCAGTTCCAGCAAAAAGAGCCATTAAAAATTGTTTCAACAATCACCAAATTCGGCTATATCGGATCACAAGAAAGGGCTTCAGATTCAAAATATCTTCGCGTATAATTTTGATTGGGGCATTAATATCTCTTCCTAAATATTCTTTACAGCTTAAAGCCGGTTTCCTTTTGTTTAGTCGGATGCCTGGTCGTTTAGGCTTCAGGGTAACTTCAATCTCCAATTTCATTTTGCATATAAATTATTAAATAGGTCTTATCGGCTCAAAAAATTTTCACATAGGCATTACCCGTACCATTCGAGGTTCGGTGAGGATTTATATCGCTTTCATGATTTTAATCATTTACTAATTTGCCAGCACAAAATTGCACGACCTCGACCAAAAGGTTTTACCAATTTCAAATAGATTGTTATGAATATCAAAGATTACCAGGAAGATGAAATGGGGAACTACCAGCGTCCAATGGCTGAATTTCAATCAGGCAGAAAATGTTGTGATTAGTCAAAAAGCCGGCAGGCTCACTACCATCCTTAACCATTTTGGCTTGTAAACCCATTTTTTTACAGCATCCCAGAACGATTCCAGTGGCTATTGCGGCTTGAGTAGATTTCCAGCGCTGCAATTCAATATCATTGCTAAGGCGTTGAGTCTGAAAACGAAAAAAACCTACCTTGGAGACTTCAGGCATCTCAAGAAACTCCTTTGAATGTTTCAGATGGTGCATGAAATCTTCAGCACTATAATCTTCCCATAAGTAAATCCCAATGTAAAAGGGCAATTCCGTTTGACTTTCTCCTGGTTTAACCAGCGCATCATTCATAAGAACCCCTTTTAAATAGTATGGGCTAAGACCGTAAGAAGGAGAATGCCTCCTAACCTCCTCACTTATCAAGTCAAAATAAATCATGCTTTTTCAGAATTAAAAAACTAGGAATTAATTTCAAAATTACAGCACATCAAAGGTGTAAAATATCACCAAGAATGGGGATAAGATATTTCTGTGTAAACTAATAAGACCTAACATTTTGCCGCAATGATCAGTCGAGATTTTGCTAGCACTCAGACTTATGAGGTTAGATGGATTTTTTAATCTATTTACTATTCTAATAATTACATACTGTTTACCAACACTCTAATATCTGAGCTTATTGTTAGGTTTATGCATGGCAGTAGAACCAACCACTTCAATTGCTGCTGCTTCAACTCTTGCAAAATATATCTCTTGCAACTAAATTTTCAGAGCCTAAGGCTACTCTTCCTAGTTTATAAAGTGTCCGGACACTTTTGAATTTCGCTAAATTGCCGACCGAGATCATATCAAATGTTGTTAAGATTCAAAGTTCATCTGTAGTTGATGAGACTAAGTACGCTAAGGTTCTTCCGATCAGGATATCCAAATAGAACGAAAATAGGTGCTGCATATGCTGCAAAATGAGTTTACCGGCATTATTTTCGAAGAATACGTTCCGGAGTTTTCATGACTCAGATAAATGATTGGCAATATTAAATAATATTGAATAAAATATTTGAATTTCCTCTGTTTATAAAACTGGCGATACCTGAATGCGTTAATTACTTTAAAGATTAAAAGAAGGTTCTGCTGAAAATTAATGTCAAAATCCGTAAATTAGCTGTTTAGACGCTCCATATGCCAATCAATTTAAAAGACACCCAAGCCATAACGACCCTTTCCGGACTGCTTTACGATTTTCTGCCAGCGAATCCCCATCCCAATGGGGACCCCACAATTTCTTTTGGAGGGTGTGCAAAAAAATGCGGCATCGGGAATTTGTATCAGGGTGGCAGCAAAAAGATTGCCATATCAACGCTGCTGCAGAACACCCTGGAACACGCCAAAGGGAAATTCTGCGTATTGATGTCAACTATTGTTCAGACAGCGATGGTCTACCGCAACAACAAGGGAAATCCGATATCAAGGGAGGAAATAGTAGCCATCAATAAAAGCATACAGGATATTGGCTTTAAAATCCCGGAATTATGGGACCCTGAATTCTTGAGAAGCCTGAAGAGTTCGGAGCCCGAAAAGGTCGAGATGAAAAAAGAGACAAACCCAGAGATGATCTCCAATCTCAAGTCTGAATTCATTGCATTGACATCGCTGGACCCTCATAAAAGAGGTTATGCTTTTCAGGATTTTCTAGTCAGATTATTCGATGCATTTGTGCTTCAGCCCAAAAAGTCTTTCAGGATTGTTGGAGAGGAAATCGATGGTAGCTTTGACCTCAACCAGGACACCTATTTGATGGAGGCCAAGTGGCATGCAGAGCAGACAGCGGAAGCTGACCTTTTAATTTTCAGCGGAAAGGTTAGCGGAAAGGCTATCTGGTCCAGGGGACTTTTTGTGAGTTATTCCGGATTTACCCAACAGGCACTCAAAGCATTTGCGGTTGGAAAGCCGACGAATCTGATCGGCATGGATGGACAGGATATCTTTTTTATTCTAGAGGGGCGCATGACATTGCAGGAGGCGATCATTGCTAAGGCGAGAAGGGCGGCGGAGACCAATTCATTCTTCACTTCGGTATTTGAATTAGCGAACCACTAACCTCAAGGGCTTTGCACTTTCCCGGAGGTCTGGTTGCTATGCAGCTTCATGCGTAACAAACCCACGCTGCATTTTCACCATAAATTGAGGACCTTTTTGCTGTTGCAAGCCTTAGCCAAAACCATTATTAGCCCAGATTTATTCATACGAAAGAAATAATTTATGATGCTTTCCCTGACTCCAAATTTAAAGCCTACAGATATCGCCATCATCGTATCGATTGCTGCCTTTATCATCAGTTTGCTCAATTATCGGCTTAGCAAAACTTTAAATATCAGAAATCAGCTCTACACCGAGAAATTCAAGATATATGAGAAAATCACGGGAAATATTTATGAATTTGTTGAGATCATTGACGGTGTATTAAGGGCAAAAAAAAGGGATGGGCTGACCGAGGAACGCCTTCTGGATTTTGCAGATCAAATCGATGCCAAAGCGATGGAACTAGATTCGCTATACGCGAAAGCTCATCTGATAGTACCAGATTCGATACTTAAGCGGCTTGATGATTTAATGGAATATCTTATTCATGAACATGAGGATGGTAAATTTTCCGAGGTATTTGAAATTCATGAGGAAAAAATAAGGGCCCTTGCCAAACAGCTAATATTTTCTTTCCGTAAGGATCTGGGAATACAAAAACTCAATACCAGGATTAATTAAAATTTCTCATTACTAATTTTTACACGCGGCTCAAAAAAATGATTACCAGACTTAATTTTGATAAGCTAACCTGGGAGGAGTTTCAACAACTAACTGTTTATCTCGCTCAGGAAGAGTATTCCCTTCCCGCATTTGAAGAATTCCTAAAGAAAGGAAGCAAACAGGATGGAATAGATATTATAAGTTTTGACCAAGGGATTGGAAAATTTTTCACTATACAGTGCAAACATGTTAAGGCTGTTAATATTACAAAGGTTCGGGCAATTATTACCGAGTTTAAACAAGGTTCTTTTTTAAATACCTCCGATCGTTTTTTGATCTGCACCTCCGCAGATCTGCAGCAGACCAGCATTCAAAGCTATCTGAATGAGCAAAAGCTGGGAATGCGCAATGACTATGGCATTGAGCTAATCGTCTGGGACGGGAATCACTTAAATTCCATATTGGCCAAATATTACAGGATTGTAAGCCGCTTTTTTGGAATAGAAGATGCTGAAAAACATTGCCATGGAAAACCTTTCCAAAAAACCAAGGTATTTCCTCAGGAAAATTTCATCAGCCGTAGCATCTCTGCATTGAAACAGGATAATGAAGAATCAATTTGGAGCCGTCGGAAAGAGCAAAAGCCGATTTTTCTTTCAGAACTGATGAGGGAGAATCCACTGGTTTCAAGAAAAATCTGTCTTTTGGCAGATGCTTATGAGGGTAAGAGCGTCTTGTTGAAGCAGACGGCTTACGAACTGTCTGCTGGATTTCCTGGTTTTGAGACGATTTTCATTGAGCTCAAGTCCGTAAACATAAGGCCTATAGATGAAATTCTTAAAGCGAACGCGGACACCTGGAGGGAGATTCCATCAAAGGACCTGATTGTGATCATTGATGGCCTCGATGAGGTGCCAACCGATCTGTTTATCGAAACGACAGACCACATTGGGGAGTTTATTCATCAATATCCTAACGTCAATATTATATTCTCCTGTAGAAAATCTTTCTTTCAGCGTTACAATCTTCATGGTAAGTTAAAGGATGTAGATTTTTTCACCATTGACCGTTTGGGTTACTACCTGATCCAACAATACCTGTCATCAAAACTCTCCGGGCTGCAGGTTAACGCATTCAACAAAAAAATCAAAATTTTAGGGATTGATGATTTCCTGCATCACCCCTTTTACCTGGTTATGTTAGCCAGGTGGTTTGCCGAGAACCCAAAAAACCTGCCCTCCAGTAAGATTGATATTGTATCCAAATTTATTGATGAATCCCTGTTGATTTCAGCAAACAGAAAATTATCGAAGGGAAACCTGTTCATGCAAAGAAAGATGGACTATCGCCGGGGGCTTAAAAAGCTGGCGCTAGCTTTCCAACTGGCCGGATTGAATGCTGCAGATGAGGACTTTATACAACAATTATTTAGCGCTGAGCAGATCGAACTTTTTCAGCACAGTGCCTTGTTATCTTTAGAAAATGGCAAGTGGTTCTTCCAGAATGCCTTACTTCAGGAACAACTTGCTGCCTTGGCGCTGATTGAAGAGGAAGTCAAGATTTTTGATTTTATCTGCTTGGGCAGAGAAATCAAGAAGATTCGTCCGAAGTGGATCCAGACCATTGCTTCGGTAATATCGATGCTTGGCGAGCAGGATCCGTTGCGAGAAACGCTGGTCACCATTATCAAAAATGACAACATTGAGCTGCTTACCTATAGTGATAGCAGCAAGTTTAACTCCGCATTCAGGCTGGAAATCCTGACAAGCATACTGAATAACTGCATTCATCGCAGCTCCCGTCCTATACGGATTGACGAGGATGATATTGCGCAGTTTATAGGCAATGAGGCGACAACGCTCCGTTACCTGCTCTCGCTTCTTCGTCCGGATATCCATGAGGTGGCCAAGGTCACCGTTTGCCGGATCATAAGGGAGTTGTCCCTGAATAATGAGCTGGCTGGCGAATACCAGAAAAAAGCATTTGAGGAACTCAAAAGTTTATCGGATCCATATTATGGAAAGCTTTTGATGAACGTCTTTTCATTTTACGGGGAAACCGGGCTACCGGTTATAGAGATTGCAATGGGAAGAGTGGACCTTATAGCCAAACATGAATTCCGTGAGGGAATCTATAAATATTTTATTGCGAAAAATCTTGTAGATGAACATTATCAGTTTGGCCTCGATGGTTTTGGTTTGCTGATCAGTTATAATAAATCCATTAGGCATAATGGATCTGAGCAAAGGATAGGAGAATTTCTACTGGCGACCAGAAGGCCTGAAAATCTGAGAAAGCTCTTTAAGCTTGTCGGTACACCTGCGTGGTTGTCTTTTTACGCCCACCGTACTGATGCGCTGGGTAGTTTTATTTCCGGCTTGGAATCCACTGCAACTTTAGTGTACGCGAAGGATCGAGGCATCATTTTTCCCTTGGTCGATCTTATTTCAATATTGGGAAGGCAGGCGATCAGGGATGAATTCTCTCCATTGAGTGAATTTTTTAAAAATACCGGCACCAAAATGACTGCCCTGAAGATATTGCTGCTGGATCCGGAGGGACATTATCACTACGAGTTTTCCAACATCATTGACCGCGACTGCATGTCCTATTTACTTTATGCGCATGAGGAAGGCTTAATTTCAAGGGATACTTTAAATTCTTTCAGAAGCGGCCTTTATTTAGCAAAAAATTTTGAGGAGTCCAGCTATTTTAGGGAACAGGTAGAGGATGCTTTTGGAAAACCGGAAATCAAGGAGGACCCTGCTGACAACTATTATCAGCAATCACAAGAAGTCAAATTCCAGAACGACCTGAAATATGTTCAATCTCTGGAGAACTTCCGGGAGGGCGTAATATCGTTTTTTGGTGCTTATGGCAGAAAGTCCCTCCCCTACGAGGATTTGTACATTGACTATGATAGTAAGCCTAAGCGGTTCAGGACAGATTCAGAATTGATGTACAGGTTTCTTAGCGACCGGATGACTGATCAGAAAATAGTCTTTCTTAAGGATTGTTTAAAAGTACTGGAGGATCCTCAACAATTCGAGTTTATCAGGGCGGCGTTAATCCTTAATTTTAGTTTCAACGCGAGGCCCGGAGAAGAGGTATTTAAATCAATTGCTGCTGATTATTTCAATGAAGAGATATCGCGGGCCGACTTTAATAATGCCTTTTTTATTGAAAATAACATACTGCATTGGCGTCAAAAGGAATTACTGCTCGCGAGGCTTTGGAAGCGTTTTCAGATGAACAGCGAGGAAGAGTTTCTATTGGATCTGCTCTGGATGGACAGAAATGGAATACGGGGAATTGAACATCACAAACTTAATAAAATTGAATCCATTGCTTCGCTACTAATTAAACTCTTTGATCAAAAGAAGCAATTGTTACAAGCCAAGGTAATAGCCAATATGAGGGATGGAATCAATGATCCGATGGTATTGGGGACACATATTGGGTTGTGCCGGAACCTTAGGATATTTGAGTCGGTTGATTGGATCTATGAGGCCATTAGAAGGGGGAGACTCAAAGACGAGTTATATGTTGGGTTGGACATCTTCCTTGAACTAGGCGGTGATGCAGAAATGCTCCTACCAGTGTTACGTTCTTTAACAGACTATAATAATCATAACTTTTTGCATGCGGTCAAATTACTTTATGCCAGGTTTCCTGAAGAGGTAAGCGCTGTTATTCTTTCACAATTCGAGACTGATAAACTTACGGATGACACCAAAATGTCGCTGGCGAAGTATCTATCAGCAATGGGAGAAAAAAAAGGTTTTAGATTTATTGTGGCAAAAATCAGGAAAACCAAGCTAGCGCCTTACCATATCCAAAGTGGATTTAAGATCTGCATGGTTGATACCGGTTGGGCTCTTGATGAAATGGATGATCTGATTTATCTGTTACTTACCGAAGAGAACGATCGGTGGCGGTTTTATGAAACGGCCAAACATTTTCTACTGGAGGTGATCAACGATTTTGCGGCGAAAAGTGAGGAAGACCTGTTGTTGGTAGAGCATTTTCTTAGAAAAAAAATGGTTGAGCTTACTCCGGATTTTGAGTTGGCACATCATCTTTTGTGGTATATTGAAAGGGCCTATGAGGATTTTAGAAATGCTGAAGTAGAGCCTATGAAAATCTCAAAAATCAGGTTGCTGCTTGAAGAACTATAGAGGAACTTTGCCTTCTTCTTTTCCGGATCATTTTCGGTTTTCGGAATGGCATCGGTAATACATGGCTATTTCCATCAAATATCGGGGAGATCTGTATGCCGGTATTTATCGACTTAAAGCGCGGAGCGCGCCCGGGATTTTGAAATAAAGTGGCAAAGTGCCACTTTATCAACTGAAGCTACCTGTTTTGGCAAATTGATGGCAAAGGTCGAAGGTCGTCTGTGCACGTTGAAGTCCAGTTCCATATATAATACTTTTGAGTTTGTTTTCCTCGTTTGGAAACTTGCGGATATTTTGAAAATATCCCGTTACGGCATTGTAAACACCAAAAATTGTTCCTTTGGTTGTATCTGTTTGCTGCGAGGGTGCAGACTGGGCATACTCACAAACATGTTCCACAATATTCAGGTAATGAGTTGAAAGCTGAAAATACTTTTCTTCTTCGAGACTTTTTAATGTTTCCTTTCCCGGAGCCATTGCTATCTCTATCAATTTGCGTACATCCTTATCACGTATCCTCATCTTTGACCATTGGTTATAAAGCTGCTCCATTTCAATGGCAAGTTTACTGGAAATGCCCATAAGCTGGTGTGCCTGTTTAAGCCGATCAACGGCGCTGGCCGTGTGACGGATTTTTAGGCTATTCTGCCCCGTGCGCAAAGCAGCATTAAGGGTGTTTTGGCAGACGATGCGAACAGGTGTAAAAGCAGCGGTTATGCTACCATAGCCATCATGGGAGGTCGTTAAGAAAATATATTGTTCGATGAGGTCATCTTTTCCTACCCTGATGTAATCAGGCAGTTTTGCCGTTATAAAAATCCGCTCACCTTTTCCCAGTGCTCCCGCAGTTTCATACCTTATACCTTGGTTAACATCAACGATACTATCGAAAAAAGAGAAGGCATCGCGGTTCTGAACAATCTGATAGTCTTTCCCTACGACCCCTAAGACCTCTTGCGTGTCGGTTCTAAGATTGGCAAAGTAATTGGTTACGGGGACATTAGGCTCAACACTAAGCTGTTGTGAAAAGTTGTTGAAATTTTGATTATCGAGGCTGTACAAAGGTCTTTTCTCAACGGAGAAATCCAGACCAGCAAACTTTATAGCTTCAGCGCTGGTGGGGAAATCCTCTAGTATCGTTCCAAGACCATGCCATGCTTTTTCCTTCACCGAGAAAAAACTATGTTGTTGGCTTTTATGGTTGTAATATAAGTTATGCGCCATGGTTTCTGTTTTTTAAGTTTCTTATTTTTGTCGTTAATATTTCGGAGTTTATAACTTTGACTTTTGGGGTATTGGTGATAAAAAATCGGGAGGTTTTTTCCATTTCCTGTAGGGTTTCATCAATGTGCCCGTGCTCGGTTTTCACTTCGATACGGACAATAAAAAATATCTCTTCTGTTTTCATGGTATTTTAGTTTTGGTAATTATTTAGAAATTCGTAGTACTGGCTATTAAAAGCCATTGGATTCTCTTCCTGTGGTGTTTCAGTATAGCCTTTCCAGTATAATTGGTCGAGCAGTTCAAAAAAAGCGGCATACATCATTTTTGGGATTTGGTTAAACCCTGCCCAAATGGGCAGGGTAGAATAAACTTTAATCAGGAATCGTAATTTCTGCCTCGATTTCAGCCAAGCGATTGGTACATAGATCACGCACGTACAGTGCGACGGCCCTGATAATTGTCGGGTTTTTGGTGGAAAACTTATTACGTTTATCATCTACAATTTCGAGTTCACAGCCTTGATAATAATTTGAGGCGGTGTCTTCGGCTTCTTCCTTTTGCTCCACTTCGAATCGGTCAAGGTTATCGATAGTATAAACCAGTCGGCCACGTTGCACCATTCGGCGGTGCAGTTCTTCTACCAGTTTTAACGTTCCTTCCAAATTCAGGGCAGGTTTTTCGGTTTTATCTTCCGTTTTCAACGCTTCGGATTTTTCCGCTTTTGGTGGTTCAGGCTGAACGACTGCGCCAAGCGATTTTGGTCCTTCGGTATTTTCCTTTACAGTTTCGGTTTTGGCTGTCGATGGGATTTCCTGATTCTTTGGTTCATCCTTTACCGTTGCCTTATTTTCAGTATTGATTACCTTTCCTGCCATTGGCTGATAGATAGGGTTTTTAGCACTTTTGATATCTAAAAAGTCTGCTTTTCCGTTTGTGGTATTGATGCTTTGATTTTTCATGATTCTTGATTTTAAATGTTTGATAAAAATTTGTTTAATGATCTCCCCTACTGGGGCAATGTTTCCGGCACGCTCCTCTTTGCGGAGGTCTTGGGTCGGTGGGCTTCTTTCTTTTAATGGGTACATAGCTTAATTATTTAGTGTTCAGAGTCAGTCGGCAGGAGCCTTCTGGCTTTTTGTTAAGCCACCTCACCTTGATACAATCGGATTGCAAGGCAAGACTTTGCGAAAAAAAATACGCTCCCGAAGGGAGGAAGATTTTATTTCAGCAAACCCCTTGGGGCATGGTCTTTCCGGCAATCGGATTGTTCAGAAATTTGCTACTCAAAATGCCTACAGGTAAATAATTGGGGAAATCAGAAAAAAAAGAAGAAAAATGAATAAAAAATAAGCCCGATGGGAAGCTCCACCGGGCTCGCTTATGGTTAGATTACACCTTCATCCTTGAAGCTATAGTAAGCTTCGCTTGAAATAATGATATGGTCAAGTACCTGAAGATCCAAAAGATTGCCAATCTCAACAAGCCTTCTAGTTAGTTTGATATCTGCATCGCTTGGGTAAATTTCTCCTGAAGGATGGTTATGGGAAAGGATGATACTACTCGCACAGGCTTTTAGTGCTATGGCAAATATTATCTTTGGATCCGCAATCGTTCCTGATATACCACCCTGTGATATATTGACAAATCCAAGCACTTTGTTGCTCCTATTGAGCAAAATGATCTTAAATTCCTCGAGAAGCTCGATTTTGTCTACGCTCTAATTTTTGAGGATGACTTGGTAGGCCATATTTGAGCTTTGGATCTGAGGCCTTTCCGATGGCTTGAACTTCGGGCGGTAGCTGAGCTCGATTTCGGCGGGCTGATAAAGTGAGTTTTCCATAATATTTTGAATTAATTATGGTGCATCACTGGTATGATGTCCGCCAAAGCCGGGGAAGCAACGGAATAAATGGAATGGAGTGGAAGGCCATTTGTGGGTTTATGCCGGAATTTCTCCTGCGTGCCGGAAATCAGACCCAAATTTGTACCGGATTAATAAACAACTCTTGTCGTTGGTGATGTCATTTCCCTATCCCTCGCTTTAAAAAACAGGAAATTCAGTTTGCATAGGTGCTGAGCCTAGGAGCACCATCAGGTTCATAATGGAACATTGCGATGAATTTCTCACTTCCCAATGAATCGTCCACCGAATAAAAACCGGGATATTTGCTCAGTTCCTTGCGGTCTGGAATAATGATGATTTCGCTTAGATTATATTGAATGGAGGTCGAGTAATTGCTCATTCCCAAACTCCCGGTCAACCCTACGCGTAAACAGTCAAGCGGATGGAGCTTGGCGCTGATCTCCTCTAGGGATTTGCCAAACCGCAGATAAAACGTTTGGACCGAGGTTGTAATAAAGGGAACCTTTGCTGGCTGGCAAGTCGTCCAATCCTCTCCAAGCTTAAAGTACCAAGAGGTCTCCAGACTGGTGATCACTTTTTTAGCGGTATTTAGATAAATTATCATAAAAGCATTTTCATTGGTACAAAAATATGCGAATCTGGAGAAAACAATCGTGTCCTTTTTTGGAAGAAGAATTTTTATGGTGATAATCGATATAAACGAAGAGTATACTCCTAGCCCCAAAACCGCCTCGAGTATCACAAACCAGCGAAAATTTCCCTTTGGTGCGATATCCCCGTAGCCAATTGTTAAGATCGAGATAAAATTAAAATATATCAGATCATTCCAATCCCTTAATAGTGGTTGATTGAAATCGCTTGGTGAAAGTATTATTTTCTCCAATAGGGAAAAAACCAGCACCATGGCCGAATAGGATAATATTCCCAGGACTGCCAAGCTTGCTGCGCCTTGGCTATCGATCCATTCCACAAATGAATGCTTTCTTTTTTTTGGCAAGGTATTTTGGGTACTCTTCATTTAGATGATATCATTTAGCATGATTGCGTTTAGTGATGCCTTTAAGCCAGCACATTGAGAACCCGGGAACAGATTCAAGACATTGATCGGCACATTTATAAATGTAACCAACTTTTCCAGCTAAGGCCTGTAAGTATCAAAATTAATCTGGCTAAAGATTCGGTCAACCTCTATACCGTTAGCTATCATTACCTCACGCAGGCCAGGGCTTTGACGGAGTTCGAACCGCATGGCGAGGTCATCGATTGCAAGGAAGTAAACAAGGGCATTGTCTTTGGCAAATTCCGCAGCGAGATGTCCCATATCCATTCCAAGGCTTTTAAGGCTAATTTTTCCGGATGACAATGGTGTTCCCGGATTATCAAAGCTAAATTGTGTCATGTGTAGATCGACATCCGGGGTAATTTCCTTATTGTCAAAATGAGAAAACGTGTTCCTGTAGAATTTTCGGAAGCCCTGCAAAACTGCCAACTCACCTTCGGTAATCAATTCCAACCTTCGTGCCTCGAGCAGGTTCCGATATAAGGCCTGTCCACCGTACTCGTCGATTAGTGTTTCCTGTTCTTTAGTGAACGATTCATAAGCTGTCATCATTTGTGTCGATTGTGCCTTGATTAAGGCAACCTTGACAAATCTTTCGAGATAATGATTAGTTAGTGTAAGTGCAGCTTGATAAAGGCCGAAAATTAGACAATTTCTTATTTCGTGCCTTAATATTCCAAACGAACCGCTGGGTACGGTCATGTGAAACCGTTCAAAAAGGTGAAAATACATTTCTGAGGCTTCAGGAGTATCAAATACAGATAGGAAATCTGACAGGTTATTTTTAATATTTTCCAATTTATACCGATTGTCTGACAAGAAATTTACAAAAACTAAATCGAGTATTCAATCGCAGGAAGGTCCTCATAATTGAATGGTGTTGATGGTTCCAGTGTGGCGAGAAACTCCTTTGCGATGGTGCAGGCATCCATCTGTTTCGCGGGGAATTGGCTGGAGGCAATTTCTGTTATCCGTTCATTGGAAAGATCGCCAAACATCCACTCATAGGCCATTTCATCGTTCAATATTGTGGGCATCCTTTTTTTTGAATTATGAACCTGCTCCATGAGCGGGTTAGCAGGGGCGGTAGTCACGGCAACGGTCTGTGTGATCTCCCCGGTTTCCTGATCGGTCCATTCCTGCCAGATTGCGGCCATGTAGAAATATTCTGAATCTTTCACCGAGATATAATAGGGATATTTTACAGCTGTTTTTAGCGGAAGTCCAGTTTTTTTATTGGTGGGATAAATGTGTTGCCATTCATAGAAGCCAGTAGAAAGCACCAGGCATCTTCTTTCCATCGCTGCTTTGGCATAGATGGATGGAGATCCTTTTTCATTGGAAAAAAGGTTTTCTGCCTTTGCATTTAGGGTAGTATAGCCGATGTGCCATTTGCCCGAAGCATCCTTATAGCCATTACGGAAGTTTTTCACGGCTTCACGATTTTTAAGGTATGGAGGTAAAAAGCCCCATTCCATTTGTACGATCTCAAAATTGGTCTGCGCCTCATCAGGCTTCAAAACGGCGATTGGTGAATAGGCGAATCCGTTATGAACGGCTCTATCAAGAAAATCATAGTTCTTAACTGCTTTCTCCAATTGTAAGAGCGAGATGAATTCCGCCCGCGACACTTTTTGTCCATTGTAATAGCACATAATTATTTTTTGCTTTGGTACTCATTAATCTTTCTTCCAAAAAACTCCGCCTCAATTTGACGCCCTTGGGGAACTGATGTCCAAAAGGGCCTATATCCCATGGCCTCGATAATATTCAAGGGCGGCCTGCCGTCTGAAAAGGTCAAGCGGAATACGTGTGCATTCCCAATCCAATGGGAGGTGACGTCAAAGTTGATATCGTGGAGTTCTACAGTAAAAGTTTCCTGAATTGTCATCATTATAAAAATACTAAAAATTCCGGATTGTGCCAGTCTAGTTAATACCGATAATGGTAAAATAAGCACTGCTTTCCATTTTGACCATAATAAGTTCAAGATATTCCTCGAAAGTAACCAGGTTCAGCACCTCATCTTTTAAAAGCGTTGCAAAAACCTTAAAAATCCCCAATATCATTAATATCGCAAAAAGTAATTTTTATTTAAATTCTAAGAAAAATCGTCCAATAAACGTTTTGCATGCTTTTCTAAATCCTCAATAACTGGCTTAACGCTATTGTATTTATTTTTAAAGTCCTCCGACAAGCGCCTATTTTCCCTGATCATTTGCTCAAATACCGCCTTAGCATCCCTAGTCTGAATCGCCAGCTCTTGCAAAAGTGCCTTTTCTGGTAAGCCAGTCGATATGTACTTAACAGCAAATTTATTAAATGGTATGAAGAAATGATGGTAACAAAATTCAACACTTGGATTTGCCTGCTCTGATTGAAAGGCTCGGGCAATCTGATCAATTTCGTATGCTAAGGGAGGTGCTGATTTCCTAAAACTATCTGATATGATAGCAACGAGCGTATGAACCAAACCAAAATGCTGCATTAACTTTGACTTAGCATTTTGTTCCAAATCCTGCGTCATCTCATAATGCAGCTTAGTGTTTTTGAATGCTTCATACAACATATCTATCCTTATAATAATCTGATTGAATTCCCGTACTGCGTTCTTGCGATCGCTGCCATAATAGTTTGCATATGCCAGCATAAATTCTTCCAATGGCAAGTCAGAGGTCATTCTTCTGAGTTCATTTAAAGAAAGATAGGTAATCTGCTGCACCTCAATGGGATTTTTAGCCTGTGATTCAGCAAATACGGAGTTTGCCTCATTTTGATCGCGTGATATTGCATGTATCGATTTGACAGAATTGGAGAAATAATAGAGCTTGTCCCGCTGACGCTGCTCTTCGGCCTCAAGTTCCTTCTTTTTATCACGCTGAGTTTCTTTGATAAACCCCCAATATACCATGTAAGCAGCTAACCCTGCTAATGTAATTGGCAGTACAAAATCCTTCCATACATCATAGGAATAGAAAATTTTTGTAAAGAAATTTACGGAATCATTTACGATTATTGAAGTGATCAACATATAAAACTCATTAAATTAATAACATAATACTCGATTGCAGCATTTTTAGAATTTAGGTTAAATTCTAAAGGTAAGATTATTCACCAATGCGGTAATTACCAGTTGTGTAATAAAATATAGAATACATTGCAAAGATAAAGAAAACCCAAATCGTGCCCAAGCTGTTGAAGCTATCGAACAATTTTGAATTAAATTTAGCGTCCAAAGTTTTTTGAATACTAATTTCAAACCGCTATATTTGGGTAAGGCATTTCTACAGAGCCTGCCGTTCACCAATAGCAAAGCTGATAAGCACTGTATTCAAAAAAATAAATTGAAATAACTTTTGTATCATACGCAAAAGGGATGGTTGGTGAACGACGTTTTTATTGCGGATTAAAAGTGAATTTCAATGAAAATCCAAAAATACAATATCAATTACTATAAGCTTCAGGGGAAAAAACTCAAAAGAGAATTGGGCATACCTCACATCGAAGCGTTGAATGAAGTTGCAAAAAAACATGGGTTTGCAAACTGGACTGATTGTCAAAGACAGGTTTTGGTTGGTTCAGAAACGGCAAAAACCGAATTCCCCAAACTGAGCTTTACCATCTGGCTAAAAAAGCAAAAAAACAGAGATTCCCCACTTGGAGACCTATCCAGAGAGATGAACAATGATAAAAATTGGCCATCCCATAATGACCATCAATCGTACGAAGATTACTTATATAGTCATGGAGCAGGCTGGCAGGCAATCGATACATTAAAAAAAGCGTGGAAGTCCTATCAGAATAATTTAAAACGGCAGTTTTTACCTAAGAAAGCAAAACCCGCCGTTAAAAAACAGTCAGTTCAAGGTGACTCAAGAAGGGTTGTGATTGTCAAAAACATAATTCCTATTCATTTTAATAAAAGAACCGTTGAAAAATTCCAGGTCGGCGATAAGGCTTGGATATCATGGGATGCTAGAAAAGCCATACCAGTTACTATTACTGAAATTGGTGAACAGAATTATTCATTTGTTATAGAACGTCCTTTGAAAAAGGCTGGAAATAAGCATCATCTATTTCTGGATGAAGTCAGAAGCACCCCAGAGCTTGCTTGTATCAACTGCGTTACCTCATAAAATGCTCATTAAGCTACTATGGAACTTTACATTAAAAATAAAATGCCCGATGAAAACCGGGCATTTTTACTTTCCTATTGGCTACTATCAGCCAATATTTCGAATTACAAGAACTAATTTGGACATTTAACTTTAAAGTCAAATAATGGCTAACCATCACAATCTAATGAACGACAATACTTCCTTTATCAAAGATTTTACTTTAATTACCGAAATAGGACAAGAATTATCCAGTTTTTTTGATGGTTTGCAGACTAGGTGTGCACTTCCCCAAATTCAGACCAGTTAAAAGTAGAATTCTAGACCGAGCGCAGCGAGGCTATTAGAAAAACTATTAATTTTAATTGGCAATATGAAAA
>NZ_LMKM01000007.1 GCF_001421515.1 Pedobacter sp. Leaf216
GTCACCCACGACACCCTTGTCTCGAGCTAACACTTCCTACTGCTAAGCGTGTTCGGGACTTGAACCCTATAGTCGATTGCCATGCCCGGCGCACGAAACAAAAAAAGTCCTGATTTGCATCAGGACTTTTTATTATAATTTCGTTACTAATTATTCTGCAGGTGCAGCTTCTTCAGTAGTTTCGTCTTTTTTGGTTGCTTTTTTAGCAGGTGCTTTTTTAGCTGGAGCAGCTTCAACAGCAACAACTTCTTGCTCAGCAGCTGCTTTCTTAGCAACTGGTGCTTTAGCTATAGCAGCTTCGATTTCAGCTTCAGTAATTGGAAGGATTGAAACGTAAGATTTGTTATCTTGTTTCTTTCTGAAAATTACAGTACCATCAACTAAAGCGAATAAAGTATGGTCTCTACCAATACCAACACCTTTATCAGGGTGGTGTTTTGTTCCACGTTGACGTACTAAAATGTTTCCAGCGATAGCCAATTGCCCACCGAAAATTTTAATACCTAAACGCTTACTATGCGATTCACGTCCGTTTTTCGAACTACCGGCTCCTTTTTTGTGTGCCATGATTTTATATTTTGTAACTCGCTAAAAAGCGAATTATTGGGTTAACAATTAATTATAGAGTGATGTCAGAAATCTGAATCTTAGTGAAAAACTGGCGGTGACCATTTTTCTTTTTGTAACCTTTTCTACGTTTTTTGTGGAAAATAATCACTTTATCACCTTTTAAATGAGATACGATCTTAGCTGAAACTTTAGCACCTTTAACTGCAGGAGCCCCTACAGTAATTGCACCACCGTTGTCAACCAACAATACATTATCAAATTCAATACTAGCGCCTTCATCTCCTTGTAATCTGTGTACAAAAAGGTGCTGGTCTTTAGCAACTTTAAATTGCTGCCCTGCTATATTTACTATTGCGTACATTGTTTAAATATTAGTTTTTTAATTTTTATTTAACGAGGTGCAAATATAGAACAAATTCAATTAACACACAAATACATATCGAAAATATTTTCTATATATATTTTATTTTTATGCCAACCTTTAATTTCAGTCTGTTTTAAGATTAACGATGACATGAAACCGTAACAAATTTTAGTTCTTCTTATTATTTACCGCTTCTTTTTTCAGCTTGATTTATCGTTTCTTCGATAATTTTTCTCATCTGTACAGCAGCATCCAACAATTTTGGGTTACCATCAAAATCACCATAAATCACAACGTGTTTAGATTTTTCTTTATACTTGAAAAGAATCTCGTAGCGCGGAACAGCCAAAGCTTTAGCACTCTTTTTTCCAATGGTATCAGGAAAATTCCAAAGGCCGATTTCATTTGCTTTTGAATGCATAAACAAAATATCGTCGCTTTTTAAAAACACCTTTTTCCGAACAACAGAATCTACATTATTTACATACTGATATTCGCCAGTAGCAGAATTATAATGATTTTCTAATGTATCCTTTATCCCCCATTTGTAGTCCATCGATACAAAATCCTTTTTCCTGAACGGTGCATTTTGAATGATTGGCTTGTAATAAATATAACAATAAATAATCATCGGAAGGATGATGCTAAGGGCTAAGAATATTTTTTTTCCTTTACTTGACACTTGATATTAAATTATTGATTGAATGTTTAAATTATTATAAGGAATGAACTATTGAGATTAAATAAAATGCTAAACCGCTGATTCTTTTAACTCCCCTTCCCATTTACTCACCACTGCAGTGGCAATACTATTTCCAACAACATTAGTTGCCGAACGGCCCATATCCAATAATGGATCAATGCCTATTAATAACGCCAAACCTGCTTCAGGAATATTGAAGCTGGCAATGGTACCAGCAATTACCACCAGCGATGCCCGTGGTACCCCTGCAATGCCTTTACTGGTAAGCATTAAAATTAAAAGCATCGAAATTTGTTGCTCAAAACCCAAATGGATTCCATAAGCTTGGGCAATAAATAAGGAAGCAAACGTCATGTACATCATCGAACCATCGAGGTTAAAAGAGTATCCAAGTGGCAATACAAAACTTACAATTTTATCTTTACATCCAAACCGCTCCAGAAGCATCATAGTTTTCGGATAAGCTGCCTCGCTACTTGCGGTACTAAAGGCCAAAAGCGCAGGTTCTTTCATATCGTTAACCAAACGGAAAATGCGTTTTTTTAATACCAAAAAGCCTAAGAAAATCAATACCATCCACAGTATGCCCAACCCTAAATAAAACTCACCGATAAAAATGGCATAGGTATTCAATACATTCAGTCCTTGTTTGGCTACAATGGCTGTCATGGCTCCAAAAACAGCTAATGGTGCAAAATTCATCACATAACCGGTCATCTTTAAAATAACGTGCGCAATGGCATCAAAAGCTTTAATTACGATCTGCCCCAAATCACCAATTGCAGCTGTGGCTACACCAAAAAATAAAGAGAAAACAACGATCTGTAAAATCTCGTTGGTTGACATAGATTCGGCGATACTCTTAGGAAAAACGTGTGCGATGAAATCTTTTACACTCATTGCAGCTTTCTGGATTCCGGTATTCACCAATTGATCTGGCAACGATAATTTCATATGTCTTCCAGGTTCGAATAAATTGACAAGAATCATCCCCAGTACTAACGACATTAGCGACATGGCTAAAAACCAACCTAATGTTTTACCGCCTATTCTCCCAACTGCTTTAATATCGCCAACTTTAGCCACACCAACAACAAGGGTTGTAAATACCAATGGAGCAACAATCATTTTAATCAGGCGAAGAAAAATATCGCTTAACAGAGTGAAATATTCTAGTTTTTTCTCTCTAATATCTTCATTCTCTTTTTTGATTTTGGCGTTAGCTTTACGCTCTGCTTTAAGTTGCGTATACACAATACTGGTGGTATCGGTTGTTTTAGCAATACTTACCTCTATACTTTTAACTTTTGCATCAGCATTAAGTATATTCTGGTTGTAAACATCGATTGAATTGACATTTAAAATATAGCCCAGTGCAATACCCGCAATCAGCGCTAAGAAAATAAAAAGCGTGAGTTTGTTTTTCTTCATGAATATAAAAAGTTTGTGGTACTCTTAATTTGGTAAAACTACGATATTTACGGCTTGTAACAAATTTTGATAACAGCTGGAATTAAAAAATATATTATTTTTGGCACTTTGTTGTAACAAAAAATGCTCAACATCATCTAAAACGCAACCTTCAACCCCTAAATGGAACAAAAAGACAAGCTATTTAAAGAAATTTTTGATTCAAACTCCAAAAAGATTTTCCATTTATGTTATGGTTATACTGGCGATACCGACGCTGCCAATGATCTTTTACAGGAAACTTTTTTAAAGGTTTGGCAAAACCTGGATAAATTCAGGAACAAATCTTTAATTTCTACATGGATTTACAGAATTGCCGTAAACACCTGTTTAACCTACTTAAGATCAGAGAAACGACAGGCAAAAGACGAATTAACGGACAACATAATTGAAAATAAAATAGAAGAGTTTTCGGAGAAAAACGAACAGGTTGCCCTTCTTTATAAATGTATATCCAAACTCGAAGAAAATGACCGCTTGATTATAACAATGGTATTAGATGAATTACCATATCACGAAATTGCCGATATCTCTGGAATAAGTGAAGGCAATTTAAGAGTAAAAATTCACCGAATTAAACAAAAGTTAACAGAATTATATAGTCAGTATGCAAGCGTTTGATCAAATACAGGAGCTGTGGCAAAATCACAAAGTAGAAGTTAAGGTTTCTGCAGATGAAATGCTACAACAAGTGAAGAAAGAAGTAAATGGATTAAAGCTTAAATCTGCTTTGAACATCCTGGGGATGCTGGCATCATTTATTGCTATTGCTGCACTATGGATATTTTTTCATTTCGAATCGTGGACAACCCACGTGGGCATCAGCATCACAATTATTGCAATTGGTGTATATACATTGATTCTTTACCGTGATTACCGTTTAATCTCGAAAACCGATTTTACGGCTCATCCCCATCAGTATCTGAATAACCTAAAAACTTATCAGTTAAACCGCTATAAGCTTTACAATTCTTTATACTGGTTTTATGCAATTGCCCTCTCATTAGGCATTATGTTCTATTTCGTAGAAATTCTTTCTCGTTTTAATACCATTCAAAAGGTACTGGCAATAGGATTTACAGCATTTTGGATGGTATTTTGCTCAACAATTCTGAGAAAAGCGGTAATAAGCCGAGAAAAAGAACGCATTGCTTTATTGATTGAAAAATTTGAACGCATTAGCGAACAGATTTCTACCCCGGAATAATTTTAGGCACGGTTTTTTCATTGTAAAAACTGATACATTGAAAACATTATGATTTATCGCCAGATAATGAAATTGTTAAATCATAATCGCTTCACTACAGTTGAAACTAAAATTATACCGTTGAAAAAACAAATTTTATCCATACTTTTTTTGCTGGCCCTGCCATGCACATTTGCGTTTAAACAAGACTTGAGCCAACCAGTACAACTTGACTGGGAAACTCATTTTAAAGGTAAACCAGATATGCAATCGCCCTTTTTTGCTTTAACGGCAATGACCTGGAAATACAGCTACTCAAGCACTGTTTACCGCAACCGGGTTGCCATCAATTTAAAGAATGAAGCCACAATTGATAAAACAAGATCGTGGGTGAAATGGGACAAGATTAAAGATCCTGACATTAGGGCAAGTTTGTTGCACCACGAACAAGGACACGCTGATATTCAATATGTTTTACTTTTAGAAGCCGAAAGGGTGCTGAAGAACAGAAACTATTCAGTAAACAACTACAAAGCACAAATTTCAGAACTGGCAAACCAGATCAGCGAGTATTTTGATACCATGCAACGCAATTACGACGAGGAAACTGAACACGGCAGCAACCATAAAATGCAGGCCAGATGGGATGAAATTATTCAGGATAAAATTGAAGAATCAAGAGCAGCAACAGCAGAATTACAAAAATAGCTTCGGCACAAATATGATGCAACCTACAGCGACGGCCAAAAATGCTGCAACCAAAACAGCCGCCGCAGCCAAATCTTTTACCAATTTGATTTTTGGATGATAATCTGGTGAAACAACATCTGCTAGTTTCTCAATGCTTGTGTTTATTATTTCAGCCATAAAAACTGCAACAATTACAGATAATATTGCAATCCATTCTAAGCCAGAAATTTTTAAATAAAAAGATAACGCAACCGCAACAATTGCTGAAACTAAATGAATCCTCCCATTGTGTTCATTAACAAAAAACAACCTTAATCCATTAAAAGCATATTTAAAGCTCCTTACCCGCTCTATAATTGAAAATTTCTGGCTGCTCATTATTTTAATTTTAGCTAGGCATTAAAGATGCTGAAACAAGATAATGCCTTATATGTGCGAAGCATGTGATTTTTAACCCTTAAAAGTTAGCTTTTACCTTTCCCTTCTTCAGGCTTTACTTCGCTCGTAGAAAAACTGCTACCACTTAATTTATATTGATAAGTCTTGCTAATTGTTTTAGTGCTATCTACAGTATCTTTAACAGGAAAAGAGCGAAAAAGATCGCCATTTTTAATAAAAAATTTATCATTCCCTGCATATCCTTTTTTCTGGTTAGCACTTAAAGAAGGAAAACCTATCTTATTAAAATCTCCACCGGCGTATTCGAAAACATTCAGATCGGAAACGTTTTTTTTGCTTAGTAACTGGATATAGATTTCCGGGTTACCATCATTATCCAGGTCCATATTCCATGCATCCGTTATTATTCCTTTGCGATCTACCGCAGCAGATTTATAATTGTTACGTACGGAATCAGACATTAAAATTTGATACCCGCCAATTGAATCAACGCCTTTCCCCCAGCTTAAAATCTCAAAATTCAAACCCGGTTTTACTTCTATATCCTTATAAAAACGGAAAGGGTTCTTTTCAATTTTAGTAGCTTCTGTTATAACTGGTTTTGGTTTTTCTTCTGTGCATGCAAAACAAAACAGCATCCCTGCTATTAACAAAAGATGCTGTTTTGTATATTTCTGTAGTTTCATTCTATTTGGGACGTTTGGTTGCCCCAAATTAAGTATTTTAGCTTACCTAAGCAACATTATTTCTTGGCCTCTGCCTTTACTTCTGGCGCACCATTATTTAAAACAGTCTCTGCAGTAACACTTCTTCTACCACTTGGTGCAATAACTATGGTTTTTAGAACTCTCTTCTCTCCTTGCGGAACAGTAATTTTTAGAGGAGCAGTATATAAGAATGCATTTTCGGATGGACGCGCCAAATCGATAGTATAATAAATTTTTGCACCGGTAACAGGTGCTTTCAAATCAATGGTAAAATCGCCACCGGTTAAAGGTTTATCACTTTGACCTATTGGTGTAGGCACCCAAAAATTTATGTTCATTTTATCTAAACGCGCCAAATGCACTGGTAGGCGTTGCTCAGAAAAATTCTTAATATCTTTCCGCTCCACCGGCGACCATGCAATTTCAGCCAAGGCCAACAAACGCGGGAAAGCATGATTTTCTGCCTTCGCTGTTGTTTTAATGTACTCTGTCCACATATTTGCTTGCACCCCTTTAATGTATTTACGCTCATCGGCAGTTAACACTTTAGGAATTGGATCGTAAGCATAAATCTTTTGGTATGGCGCAAATCCACCAATAGTAACCGGCTCATCAGGAGAATTGGATTGTTTATGGTCAATATATAAACCCATCGAACCTGGAGTCATAATTACGTCGTGTTTTTGTTGTGCAGCAGCAATTCCACCATCTTCACCTCTCCAACTCATTACTGTTGCATTTGGGGCTAAACCACCTTCCAAAATCTCATCCCAGCCAATAATTGAGCGTCCTTTTCCATTTACATGTTTCTCTATGGTTTGAATAAAATAACTCTGTAATTCATGCTCATCTTTCAAACCTTTTTCTTTCATTAAATTCTGACAGAATGTCGATTCTTTCCAATAGGTTTTAGGAGCTTCATCACCACCAATATGAATGTATTTAGAAGGAAAAATAGCAATCACTTCATCCAAAACATTTTCTAAAAAGGTAAAGGTATTGGCTGATGGTACAAAAATATCATCAAAAACACCCCAGGTTTGTTGCACCTGCTTTCCTTTTCTACTGCCTGCCCATGGTGTTTTATCACTGATAAAAGTATCACGCTCAGGGAAACAGCTTAACTCAGGGTAAGAAGCAATGGCAGCTGAAGCATGACCAGGCAATTCGATTTCCGGAATTACGGTGATGTATTTGCTCGCTGCATAGCGAACAACTTCTTTAGCTTCTTCTTGTGTGTAAAAACCTTTAACAGGTGTAAGGTAATTGCCATTGCCTGGATAATTCCCAATAATACTTCCATTGCGTGAAGAGCCGATTTCGGTTAGCTTTGGATATTTTTTAATCTCTAACCTCCAACCTTGATCATCTGTTAAATGCCAGTGAAAAGTGTTGATTTTATAATAAGCCAATTGATCGATATATTTTTTGATGAAAGATATTGGGAAAAAATGACGGCACACATCCAACATGGTTCCACGATAAGCAAACCGAGGATAATCGTTAATGTTTACCGCAGGTAATGTAATTTTATCTGCAACTTTATCTGGCAACATTTGCATCAGTGATTGTACGGCATAAAAAAGTCCGGCACCCTTTCCTGTTAAAACGATTTGGTTGGGTGTAACTTTAATGGTGTAACCTTCGGCAGGCAATTTATCTGCGCCAACAGAAGTAAGTATAAGTGCTTTTTGATTGGGTTGAGTTACTTTATTTTCTCTCAAGGCAAAACCGGCTTTTGTAACGATAAAAGCGTTTAATAAATCAGACATCTTTGCTCCGTCGATGCTCTGGTTTACCAAAACAGTGGTTTTATCCAAAATAAAATTTCCATTTGCTCTTGTAATGGCTACTGGTGCAGGTATGATTCCCAAATTGGGATCGCTCTGCGCAAACGCACTTGTGCTGATTAATACTCCAATAAAAATCGATAATGCTTTGTTCATGTTGTGTTTTTGGTTTTAAATTTATTTGATTATTACAACCAATATAGAGATTATGGGCAGATCCTGAACCTCACATTTTTGTTACAATTTAAATCAACCGTTTGACTGGACTGCCCAATGCAGATAAATTTTAACCCGAAGGCTTATGCGTTTTTTCTAATGCTTTTGATAATACATTTATAATAAAAATCCTAGTATTTTTTTGAAAATCAAATGCAGTAGCGTTTTGGGTTGGAACAGTCCCGCTCCCGCTTCTGCCGATTGAAAAATCTGCATCCCGCTTTGATCGGGTTTAGGTGGCGCAGACAATGGTACTTGTTATGGTTGCAATGTGCAGAAGACAATTGATGAACGGTGTTATTCAACTTTCAATAGCAGCAAAAACCTGCGTATATAAACCTTATTGCATTGCAAAGCCCGGAGCGCAGCGAGGACTTGTAATGGAAAGCAGGACTAACAATAAAAAGAGCTGCTGAAATTGCTTTCCAAAAAAATCAATCACAAAAAAAGAGAAACCGTTAATGATTTCTCTTTCTAAAATAATATTTAAATGTGTTTATGCTTCTACAGGGTGTTCTTTAGCAGCCAAATACCTTTCAGCATCAAGTGCGGCCATACAACCAGAACCCGCTGCAGTTACCGCTTGTCTGTAATACATATCCTGAACATCGCCACAGGCAAAAACGCCTTCGATATTGGTTAATGTAGAACCTGGTTTAGTAGCTAAGTATCCGGTTTCATCCATATCCAACTGGCCTTTAAAAATATCGGTATTTGGTTTATGACCGATGGCCACAAAGAAACCTTCTACTTCGATATCAGATTCTTCACCTGTTTTGTTATTTAAAACTTTAACAGCAGTAACATTTTTACCATTACCTAAAATTTCCTGGGTTTCGGTGTTGTAATGTACCACAATGTTTGGGGTTGCTAAAACACGACTTACCATTGCTTTTGAAGCCCTGAATTCGTCTCTGCGAACCAATAAATGAACAGTTTTACATAGTTTAGCTAAATAAGTTGCTTCCTCAGCAGCGGTATCACCAGCACCTACGATAGCTACATCCTGTCCTTTAAAAAAGAAACCGTCGCAAACGGCACAAGCAGAAACCCCGAAACCATTATATTGTTGCTCGCTTGGTAAGCCTAACCATTTTGCTGTTGCACCGGTAGCAATAATTACAGTATCAGCGGTAATGGTTTTAATTTCATCTACAACTACTTTATGTGGTGTAGAAGAAAAATCAACTGAGCTTACATAACCAAAACGGATATCGGTACCAAAACGTTCTGCTTGTTTACGGAAATCTTCCATCATTTCTGGCCCCATAATTCCTTGTGGGTAACCCGGAAAATTCTCAACATCAGTAGTTTGCGTAAGCTGTCCACCAGCTTGCATACCAGTATACATAATTGGTTTTAAATCGGCTCTGGCAGCATAAATTGCAGCAGTATAACCTGCAGGGCCTGAGCCTATAATTAAACACTGAACGTGCTCGTTTTCTTGTGACATTATATTGTGTGTTTGAAATTCATTAATTGTAGCGCAAATTTAATGCTTTAATTAATTGTTAACAAACTTACATTGTCAACATAGTTTACTTATTAACAGCTGAGGTTAAGAGGCAGGGCATAAAGCAACTTTAGGCCTAATAAAATGTATGATTTGTGGTTTCAGGTGTTTCCATTAGGCTGAGATTAAATTTATACGACAGTTGAGATACCATAGCAATTAAACTCTACAGCTCAATTGAATACTAAATTTATTTTGATTAATTTCTTTAGAATAGAATAAATTCTCGTTTAAAGCAAATTCTATTAAGTGGATTGCTTCTTCACTTTTGAGATACTTTTGTTTTTTAATTCCGAAGCTTGCTTTCTCATTTGTGCTAAGGAAACTTTGCACTTTTTTAAGTTGGCTTGCTGCCCCAGTTGATCCATCTCCGAAAATGATATTTTGTAATTCATTTTTAATACTTTTCATTAAAAGCTTGTTCCAAAGTTAATAAATATTTTTTCTTTCGAAAATGTCTTCTGCATCACCTAGCAAAATCCCACAACACCTAAGTTTGTATAATACCCACATTAAATTTCTTTTTAACTGGCGATTGGTTGGCTGCCTCAATGCCCATTGAAATTACTTTTCTTGTTTCCAGTGGATCGATAATGCCATCTACCCAAAGGCGCGAAGCTGCATAATATGGAGTGGTTTGGCTATCGTACTTATCAGTGATTTCTTTTAACAACTCTGCTTCTTTTTCTGGCGTTATTACCTCCCCTTTTGCTTTTAAGGAAGCATCCTGAATTTGCAATAATGTTTTAGCGGCCTGTGCGCCACCCATTACGGCTATTTTTGCAGTTGGCCAGGCATATATCAATCTTGGATCGTAAGCTTTACCGCACATGGCATAATTACCAGCACCATAAGAATTTCCCAATACAATTGTGAATTTTGGCACCACAGAGTTGGCTACAGCGTTAACCATTTTAGCGCCATCTTTAATAATACCGCTTTGCTCAGATCGGCTGCCCACCATAAAACCGGTTACATCCTGCAAAAACACCAATGGAATTTTCTTTTGATTACAGTTCATTATGAAACGGCTGGCTTTATCTGCACTATCAGAATAAATTACGCCACCAAACTGCATCTCCCCTTTTTTTGATTTTACCACTTTGCGTTGATTTGCTACAATACCTACAGCCCAACCATCAATACGCCCCAAACCACAAACAATGCTTTGTCCGTAACCTTTTTTATATTCTTCAAATTCCGATCCATCAACCAATCGATTAATGATATCCATGATTTCATAAGGTTTATCACGGTTTTCAGGTAAGATACCGTAAAGTTCTTCCTCATTTTCTTTTGGCTTTGCAGGCTTTATCCGATCAAATCCTGCATTTTGTGGTGCACCTAACATACTCATGATGTTTTTGATACTATCCAAACAAGCCTGATCATTGGGATGTTTATAATCGGTAACACCCGAAATTTCGCAATGTGTAGTTGCTCCACCCAAAGTTTCATTATCAACTTCCTCACCGATAGCGGATTTTACGAGATAAGATCCTGCTAAAAATACCGATCCGGTTTTATCAACAATCATGGCTTCATCGCTCATAATGGGTAAGTAAGCCCCACCTGCAACACAAGCACCCATAATAGCCGAAATCTGAACAATTCCTTCTGATGACATGATGGCATTATTGCGGAACATTCTTCCAAAATGCTCTTTATCCGGGAAAATTTCATCCTGCATGGGTAAATACACTCCGGCACTATCTACCAGGTAAATTACAGGCAAACGGTTTTCCATCGCAATTTCCTGTGCACGAAGATTCTTTTTCGCCGTCATCGGGAACCATGCACCAGCTTTTACCGTGGCATCATTGGCAACAATCATACATTGCCTTCCACTCACATAACCAATTCCACAAACTACCCCCGCAGCTGGGCAGCCCCCTTGTTCCAGGTACATACCGTCAGCGGCAAATGCACCAATTTCTAAAAAATCAGCGTCTTTATCAATCAGGTATGCAATACGTTCGCGGGCCAACAGCTTACCTTTTTCTTTTTGCTTGGCAGCATTTTTTTCACCACCGCCCAAGTATATTTTTTTGAGTTTGGTTTTCAGTTCGTAAACCAACTGTTTGTTCACATCCTCATTTTTATTGAATTCGATATTCATGGAGGCAATTTAAATTTATTTTTAGAAAAACAATATTGACCAAAACGGTTTCTGGTACAAAGCAATTTTTAACCACAGCAAAAACAAGAGAAATTAATGAGGACAAAGAGATCTCAACGCTTTATTTAAGATTGGATTACCTACAATTTGAGCGATAACTAAAGTATTTTCTCCGTTTACCGCTATGTAAAAACTCTGCTTCCGCTGTGGTTAAATATCCGTTTAAAATGATATTTTTGGCTAAACCCTAAAAATGGAACTAACCATCAATATTCCTGCGTTATTATTTCCAGCCATCAGCTTAATCATGCTGGCTTATACCAACCGTTTTCTGGCCTTGGCCACGCTTGTTCGCAGCTTAAAATCGAAGTATGAGGGTGGTGATAAAAATGTGGTGCTTCATAAGCAGATTGAAAACCTGCGCTATAGATTAAGATTAATCAAAAACATGCAGGCTTTTGGAGTAATAAGCTTTGCATGTTGTCTTTTTTGTATGTTTTTTATTTATTTGAAGTGGAATACCTTTGCAGAAATACTCTTTGCACTCAGCTTGGTATTTTTTATGATTTCTCTTGTCATTTCGCTCATTGAAATTCAAATCAGTACAAAAGCACTCGAACTCGAACTAAGCAGTTTAGAAGAACTCGAAAACCCAACACTTGTAGGAAGATTAAAAAAGAAATTTGATAAGAATTATACTTCAGGTGAGCAGTAAAGCTTGAGTATGAGCCTATTTTTGAGTAACGACACCGTTAATAATCAGTTTCTTCCAATTTCCAGAAAATCCTACACCTTTAACATATTTTACCTGATATGGATGGCCTTTTAAGTTCTCCTGATAAACGATATCGAATGAAAAAACCATTTCTGAATCTGTTTTTTGAACAACAGTAACTTCATTGTCATTAACATCTTTTGCGCCGGTAGTAAAAAACTTATCCCCTACCTTTGCATTAAAATCGGCTTTTAGATAACTTTTTGCTGGTGCACTGGGATAGCTTTCTATTAACCGGTTTTGCTCATCAATTCTTAAGTAGGAAATGGCTTCAGCATCGCCACCTATCAATGAATAAAACTTGTAAAAAAGTTTATTATTTAGGCGAAGTGTATCTGTAATTTCGGTAAAATTTTCATTGTTGTGGTACCATAGATTTCCGATTTGCATGGGCAAAAAAGAATTATTGTTTGCTTGTTCTTTTTCTTTTTTACATGCGCCAAAAGCACAGCACACAAATAACATTAAAATTAAGCTGGCATTTTTGCAAATATTATTCATGAGCGTTTTTTTTATCAAAACGTTCATTACTTTAAAAACGCTACATAGTAAATAATTAATTTATAAAATGATACAAGAAAACCACTTCGCCACTAAAGGCAGGTTTTTTCTGATCTTCAATTTCCATTTCAATAGCCATATTAACCTTTGTAACTCCTCTTAAGTTGATAATTGATGCCAACCTAGCTTTTAACCTTACCTTGCTGTTTACGGTAACAGCTTGTGCAAACCTTAAACTTTCGATGCCATAATTGATCTCCATTTTTAATTTTTGAATATCCACAATCTCTTTCCATAAATAAGGAATTAATGATAATGTTAAATAGCCATGCGCAATAGTTGCTTTAAAAGGTCCTTCATTTTGTGCCCTTTCTTCATCAACATGTATCCATTGATGATCTAGTGTTGCATCAGCAAATTTATTAATCTGTTCTTGTGTAATGGTATGCCATGAAGAAACGCCTAATTCCTTGCCAAGGTATTGTTCAAATTCTGCGTGGGATGTAATGATTTGCATTAGATATGTATTTTAGCACCAGGCGTTTTGCGCATGGGGGATTGATAATTGCTTATAAATTATTAATTTTTAACTCAGGTTCCTTTCTCTAAACCAAACCTCATCGGGTACGGCAGAGAAATTATCCATCTTATTGATCAGATCTTCAGCATTGGATTCGTTAAAAACGAGGTCGCGATTGGCAGGTTTTAAAAACTTACTTTGCACCATCATCTCCATCTGGGCAAATAAAGGATCGTAAAAGCCATTTACATTAAGTACACCGATTGGTTTATGGTGTAAACCTAACTGCAACCATGTCAATACCTCAAAAAATTCTTCCAATGTACCAAAACCGCCAGGTAAAATCACGAACCCATCGCTTAAATCAGCCATTTTTTGTTTTCTCTGGTGCATATTTTCAGTTACGATCATTTCGGTTAAGCCGTTATGACCAACTTCTTTATCCATTAGAAACTGAGGGATAATGCCAGTCACCAAACCTCCTAATTCGAGTACATCATTAGCTAAAACACCCATAACTCCAACACTACCACCGCCATATACCAGCCTGATTCGTTGTGTTACCAGCGTTTCTGCCAATTGTTTTATTGCATTCCGTAATTGTACATCGCCATTAAAGTTTGAGCCACAATACACACAAACGGATTTAAGCTTGTTCATCTGATTAAAATTTTTCCGAAGTTAATACTTTATCGCTTGTATGTAAATTTTAATTCTGCACAAAGCTGTTACAGATTGTGATTAAGTATCATTAAGCCTTTATTATGGTATATAATATGGTATCGGATAAATAGATATTTGGATAATGCATTAGCTGTTACTTCATTAGTGCAATGGCACTAGAAGACTCAGTGGTGTGTTTAACATCATTAAATTGTAAACTCAAAACAAAAAAGGAGTAGCATTTGGCCACTCCTTTTTAAAAATATGATTTAGTTTACCTTAAAAAGCATAGCGAATGGTTGCACCGTAAGTTCTAGGATCGCCAAGTACACCAGCATACAAACCAGAGTTACCTGCTGCAGCCTGTAATTGTTCGTAATAGTTTTTATTGGCAATGTTTCTGCTCCATACAAACAATGAAAATTTATCAGATTTAAAACCTAACCTCGCATTGAATAAGGCATAACCTTTAACATTTAAAACGCTTGAAGGTGTTGGGTTTGAAGAGTACTCAGAACGGTAACTTGCATCGCCAGCGATAAAGTAACGGCCTGCTCTGGTAGCTAAATTGCCAGGTGTGCTAAACTCCGATCCACCTGAAATATTCCATTTTGAAATACCTGGTAACCTGCCTCCTGATGCATCTTTAAATGCCACTTGCGTTGCTACACCATTTACCAGTTCGGTATGTCCCGTTTCTTCCAATGGAAGCGGAGCATTGGTAAATTTTACATATTTACCATCTAGATAGGCTACTGCTGCATTTAATGTTAAAAATCTTTCCAATTGATAGGTTCCATCAATTTCCAAACCTTTTACTTTAACTTTTTCTGCATTTGCCAGATAACCTCTGTTTACCCCTAATTGTGGCGATTGTACATTGGTTTGATAATCTTTAATATCTGTATTAAATGCAGTAACATTTAGTATAGCACCTTTAACAGGTTTTGTTTTTAAACCCAATTCGTAGTGTTGAACATATTCTGGTTTAACAACGGCTAGCGACAAATCTGCTTGTCCGGTTGAGGTAGTTGGCAAACCACCAACATTTACACCAACTGGTTTATATGCAGTAGAAAAAGTACCATATACGTTTAATTTGGTATTCGGACGGTAAGAAACTGTTACGTTACCAGATAGATTATTGTTATCTACCTTGGTTGTAAACTGCTGATTGCTATAAACTGCCGATTTTAAAGCAAGCAAAGCAGCATCTGTAGTTTGTAAGCCACCGTAAGTTACACGGTCATAATCAACATCTTTTTTGTCGTAAGTATACCTTAATCCTGGTAAAACGTGAAAATGTTCAAGAAATTCCCAATCTACCTGGGCAAAAATGGCTGCACTTAATGATTTAATAGTTGAATTTGTTTTAATGCCGAAACCATCTAATAAGCCTGGAGTTGAATATAAGGCCTGACTACCAGTGTTGCTGGTTTGTACAAACCGCCACTGGTCTTTACCAACTTCTTCGGTTTGAGATAAGCCTTTTAAGTTTTGTGCAAGCGCAAATACACCAATTACACCACTCAATTTATCAGTAATGTTTCCTGCGTACCTGATTTCCTGCGAATATTGATCATGACGGGAAGTCCCTTGTGATTTTGTTAAAGCAGACAGCTCCGAGAAATCCCTGTCGTTTGTAGGATCCCAGTTCCAGAAACGCCATGCCGTTGTCGAAGTAAGTGTTCCACCACCTATTTTGTAATCTACGTTTAAAGAGATACCACCAATCGATTGGTTATGTTTCCAAGGGGTATTGGTATTGATTTCTCTTGAAAAAGGATCAATTTTAGGCTGTTGATAACCTAAATCGGATACAATTTTTGCATACTGGCGATAAGCACTTCGCTCGGTAGTGGTTACTCCTGCAATAACCAATGGATAACCTGCCGGATGCTGAATGCTTACATCTCCACTCAATAAAATCTGTAATTTATCTGATGGAGTAAAATACAGTTGTCCTTTAAAACCTAGGTTGTTCTGCCCGCTATATTTACGTTCTTCCCTGGTGTTCCAGATGGTACCATCGCGCTGTGTACCGGAAATTGAAATTTTTGCGGCCAGATTTTTTGCTACGCCGCCTGAAACTGATGTTTTAGCTTGCAAAAAGTTATAATTACCAACACTCATTTCTACTTTTGCACTTGGCGTTTGAGTTGGTTTTGTGGTGGTGATGTTGAATGCACCAGCCGTAGTATTTTTTCCGAATAATGTACCTTGTGGGCCACGGATTACTTCAATCTGTTCGATATCAAGAAAATCGGTAGAAGTTGCTGCCGGACGGGCATGGTAAACGCCGTCAACATAAAAACCCACCCCTGGGTCGATACCATCATTTGTTAAACCAAATGTTGACCCCAATCCCCTGATATTTAAAGTTGTATTTCTTGCATTTGAAGCATATAACTGTACTGATGGCACCAATTCTTTTAATCGGTTTACATTAAATGCACCTGCATTTTCTGCTGCCTGACCACCGATAACGGTAATTGGAATTGGCACATCCTGTAATACCTCTGAACGCCTTCTGGAAGTTACCACGATTTCATCCAAAAGTGCGTTTTCTACCAAAACCAATTCTATCGGCGTATCCTGAAGTTTTAATATTTGAAAATCCTGAGGTTTAAAGCCTACTGAGCTTACTTGCAGGTAAAATGGGGTTTCTTGTTTGATGTTAATGCTGAAAGCTCCATTATCATCGGCTACCACAGCTTGGTTAGTGCCCCTTACTTTTACAGTTGCATGCGGAATTGTAGTACCATTAGATGTTTTAATTACCCCGGTTAAAGAACTTTGGGCAAATGTATAGCTTGCAAAGAGTAAAAATGAAAAGAGAAAAAATAAACTTTTGTTCATGATTGTTTATATAGTTTGTTTAAGTGTTGTTTAATAATGACCCGTTCGAAAATATTCGATTAATGTTTGTGAATGACTACAACAACAATAAGAGCGCGATTTTTGATCCATATTCATAATAATTATATAAAACCTATAGATTTAGTCGACAAATATATTAAAATTTTCTAGCTGCCAAATTTTATTTTGTTATTTTTCTGTTTTCTTAGAAGTCTAAAGATTTACGGGCCTTCATTTTGGACCTGTATTTTTGCGTTAGGGATTGGAAGGGTTTAGTACCGGTTCTTCACCGTACCGCAGCAAAGCGCAGCCCTGTAAAAGCCCGCCCCTTGCGCAGCTTGGGTAACGCCCGTAATAATTTTATGATTAAATTTATAAAATAGCTATACATAAAAACGGGGCAATCGTAAAAGATACCCCGCTGTATTAATCTATAAAAATTCTGCCTAATGAGATTGCTTCGTTTCCTGTAATAATTAATTATTGGAAAAAAACTTAACTACCTGGTATAATTAGGGGCTTCTTTCGTAATTGTGATATCGTGTGGATGGCTTTCGCGCATACCTGCCGCAGTAATCTGTACAAATTGCGCTTCTTGTAAGGCTTCTATATTGGCTGCTCCGCAATAGCCCATACTCGCACGTAAACCACCGATGTATTGGTACATTACTTCTGCCAATGTACCTTTAAATGGCACTCGACCAACAATTCCTTCTGGCACTAATTTTTTAATGTCATCTTCCACATCTTGGAAATAACGGTCTTTAGAACCTTGTTCCATGGCCTCAATTGAACCCATGCCACGGTAAGATTTAAATTTACGTCCTTCATAGATAATGGTTTCGCCTGGCGATTCTTCTACTCCTGCAAATAGCGAACCTGCCATTACAGTGCTTGCTCCAGAAGCAATTGCCTTCGCAATATCACCTGTATGTTTAATACCACCATCGGCAATAACGGGTACACCTGTGCCTTTTAAAGCCTTAGCGCATTCGTAAACAGCATATAATTGTGGTACACCAACACCGGCAATAATTCTGGTGGTACAAATAGAACCCGGACCAATACCTACTTTAACCGCATCAGCACCGGCATCTGCTAAAAATCTGGCTGCCGCACCAGTAGCAATATTACCTACAATTACCTGTAGATCAGGATATTTAGCTTTAACCTCTTTTAATTTATCTACAACACCTTTAGTATGGCCATGAGCGGTATCAATTGTAATTACATCAACACCTGCATGTACCAAAGCATCAACACGTTGTAAAGTATCGGCAGTAACACCAACGGCAGCACCTACACGTAAACGGCCACGCTCATCTTTACAGGCAACCGGGTAATTTTTAACTTTTGATATGTCTTTAAAAGTAATTAAGCCACTTAAGTAGCCATTTTTACTTACTACAGGCAGTTTCTCTATTTTGTGGTTTTGAAGAATCTCTTCGGCCTGTACCAACGTGGTACCTTCTGGTGCAATAATTAAATTTTCTTTGGTCATCACCTCAGAAATTGGTCTTTTCATGTCTTTTTGGAAACGCAAATCCCTGTTGGTAATAATTCCAACCAATTTATTATCGCTGCTTACCACCGGAATACCACCAATTTTATGCTCTTTCATAATTTTGAAAGCATCGGCCACAACTGCTGTTTCAAGCAAAGTAACCGGATCTTGAATCATGCCACTTTCAGAACGTTTAACCTTACGAACTTCTGCAGCTTGTCTTTCGATAGTCATGTTTTTATGCAACATGCCAATACCACCATTTTGCGCAATGGCAATGGCGAGTTCGGCTTCTGTTACTGTATCCATTGCGGCAGAAATCAATGGAACATTAAGTTTGATTTTTTTTGTTAAAAAAGTGGATGTATTTACTTCACGGGGCAGAATTTCAGAATATGCGGGTACTAATAGTACGTCGTCATACGTTAAACCTGTAGCAATAAACTTTGTGGAATCGAGTTGCATAGCAAATAAATTAGGATTTATTATTTGCCAGGCAAAGATACGAAAATTGAGGGAATATAAAATTATAAAATCAAAAATGCTTAAATATTGAGCTTGGCTGACAAATGTCAGCTTGCTAAAAATTACTGTTGAAAAAAAAATACTGCAACATTATTATCAGCAAAAGCATAAATATTTGATTAAAGTTTAAGTTTTATATAAATTCATCAAACCAAATATATGATATGTTAGATTTTTTTGAAAGTGTAAAAGAATGGCTCACAGGTTTTTTCGGTCTATCAGGCCTATTTAACCTGCTTAAAACAAACGATTACAGTCAGTTTATGACCTGGAATGGAATTGGTGCCCTCATTGGCCCTTTAGTCCCTTTTTTGTTGGTTTTCGAAATCATCAGGATGACATTTTACCGCCGTTTTAAGGTGGTTGATTACCGGATTTCGTTCTTTTCACTGGTAATCAATTCTTTCATTGGTCGCATAATTTCCATCGGTATGGTTTCACTCTGTATCGGGCTTTTTGGAAAATATGCCATATTTAAAACTGAGATTACCTGGTACTGGCTTATTTATGGTTACGTAATATGGGAATTCGGGCATTTTATATATCATTTTTTAGCACATAAGGTCAGGTTATTCTGGTGTCTTCATTCCACTCATCATGCGCCCGAAACGATGAATTTATCTGTTAATTTTGCCCACTTTTTTCTGGAAGCTCCCTATGCCGATCTCATCCGTACCACCACCTGCATTCTTTTAGGGGTGAGTCCTGCACTGCTCTTTTTAATTATGTTTATTGATGGTTTCTGGGGCTCATTTATTCATATCGGCGAGAATATTTCTAAAGATGGCCGTTTTGGTTTTTTGAACAAAATTATCCTCACTCCCTCCCACCACCGTGTGCACCATGCAAAAAATGCCTTGTATATGGATACCAACTTCTGCAATCTGCTACCGATTTGGGATAGAATTTTTAAAACCTACCAGGAAGAGGATAAAACCATTAAAATTGAATATGGCATTACCCGTGAAATGAAAAAGAATAGTTTTTTAGATGCTTATTTTGGTGAAATTATTCTTTTAGCCAAGGATGTATGGCACGCTCCGGGATTGAAAAACAAATTTCTTTACATTTTTATGCCTCCTGGATGGAGCCACAACCAAGACCATAAGACAGCAAAACTGGTGAGAATGGAATATTTAGAAAAACGCAGACAGGAAGTTTCTTAACTGACAACAGTTTTTATGGATAATCGGTAGAATGTTTATATAATTGCACTTACTCAAAAAATCCTGATAAGTTGGCACATTAATGATCATGCAGACGAAAAAGGGGCAATTTTAACCAAACTACATTAAATTAGATATGATAACCGAGAACCAATACTTTGACGGAAATGTAAAATCGTTAGGATATGAAACCACAGAGGGTAAATCGACCATTGGAATTATAAACCCTGGAGAATATACTTTTGGCACCGCACAAAAAGAAATTATGCATGTTATTGAAGGTGAACTATTTGCACAGCTTCCAGGTGAAACAGAATGGAAAAGTATTAAAGCGGGTAGCAGCTTTGAAGTAGCTGCAGATTCATCATTTAAGGTTAAAGCAAGCGTTCAAACTGCATACCTTTGCCAATACCGGTAAAAAGCCGTAAATTATTATAAGATATCATTCTGAGCCTGTCGGAAAACACATTTAACATGTTCAGCATTTCGACAGACTCAGTTTTAATATTTAGTGAAATAATTAAGACTCTTTAAATTAAGTAACTTATCTATTTCTTCCCAATTACTACTTCGGTAAATTGATCTGTAATGAGATATTTGTTTGCAAGGGCAAGCAATTCTTCAGCAGTTACAGTTTTTACTTTTTCGATATAATTGGTATAATAATCGTAGTTAAGCCCTGAGAAGTAAATATTTTTAAATTTATCGGCATGTGAAAAAACGTTTTCCAAACTGCCCAACATCGAACCTAACATGTAATTACGAACAAGATTTAACTCCTCTTCTCCTACCGGTTCATTTTTTAAAATATCAATTTCTTTATAAATCTCTGTTAACGCAGCCGAACAAACATCAGCCCCAACTTCTGTGGCAATAAAAAGATAACCAGCTTGTTGTAACGAAGAAATACCAGAACCGATACCATAAGTATAGCCTTTATCTTCACGGATGTTGTTCATTAAACGTGAACCAAAATAACCGCCTAAAACCGTATTCAAAATTTGCAAACCAGAAAAATCTTCATGTTTACGGTTAATGGCCAACTGCCCAATACGGATAGCCGATTGTAAGGCATCTGGTTTTTCAGTGTAAACAAACTGCTTTTCTGTGGTAGTGAAACTAAAACTGTTTTTTACAGCATTACTCTTTTCCCAATCCTTTCCAAAAGTATCGTTTAAAAGATTGAAGCTGCCATCATCAAATTTTCCAGAAATAACGATAGTACAATTGTTTGGCGCATAAGCTGCTTTAAAATAATCAACCAGATCATCTCGCTTTAAAGCATCGTAATGGTCTGCATTGATGTTAACACCGTAAGCAGTATCGCCAAATAAAGCATTGGCAAATTCTTTTCTCGAAAGAACATCATTTTTCTTGAGGTTTACCTGCAGCTTTTGTTTTTGGTTTTGAATATAAATATCCAGTTCCTGCTGAGGAAACTGACTTTCAGATAGAACATCTTTTACAAGCGGTAGCACCGAATGGAGGTGTTTATTTAGGGTGTATAGTGTTACCGTAGATTGATCCTGAACATATTCCGTTTGAAAAAATGCGCCATAAAAATCAATCTGCTCGGCTATTTGTTTTGCCGATAGTTTATTGGTTCCATTATTGATAAGCGAACTTACAGCAATGGCCTGTAATGGTTTTTCGAGTTTCCAGTTTACGTTTTCAAATATAAATTCGATTCGCACCAAATCCTGTTCACCAGAATATATTGTAAAAACAGGTACACCATTGTCTAATTCCTTTTTCGATGGCTGGATAAAATTTATTGTCGATACCTGCTTAAAATCAGGCGCTTGTTGTCTGTTAAGCATTTTCTTCGGTTAAATAATATAAGGTAGATGATGAATTAGGACTGAAGGTTTCGTTAGAAATTCTTTTGATATCCTCTGCATTCACATTTAAAAATTCCGCAGTTTCATTATTTAATAAAGCCGCATCGCCCAATAGTTCATAGTAAGCCAGGTTCATTGCTTTATCTAACAAGCTCATTTCAGAAAATACAAGCACTGATTCTACTTTATTTTTTACTTTGGTTAATTCGATATCGGTTACAAGTTCTGTTTTTAACTTATTTAACTCTGTCCAGATAGCTTTTTCGGCAGTTTCAACAGATACGCCTTCTATAAGTTTTCCTTCTACAATGAATAATCCGGGATCTAAACTACTTGATATATATGCATTTATATCACTAAATAGCTGTTGTTCTTTTAACAAACTGTTATACAAACGTGATGATTGTCCACGTGATAAAATATCAGACAATAAATCAAAAGCATAATAATCCTGGTTTAACCTTCCCGGCATTTTAAAAGCCATATAAATGGCGTTTAAAGGTACGTTGGCTTTTACCGTTTCATGTCTGGCCTCCGTTTGCGGTTCTTCCTGTATCAAGTCACGGTTGTATTTATCTCCGGCAGGAATCGGTTCGAACCACTTTTCGGCCAGCTTTTTCACATCCTCGGTTTTCACATTCCCACCAACAACCAAAATTGCATTTTGTGGGGTATAATGCTTTTTAAAAAATGATTTTACATCATCCATCGTTGCATTTTCTATATGAGAAAGTTCTTTGCCAATTGTTGCCCAACGATAAGAATGCTTTTTATAAGCTAGTGGACGTAATTTTAACCAAACATCGCCATAAGGCTGGTTTAAATAACGTTGCTTAAATTCCTCACTTACCACATTCCGCTGTGTATCTAAACTTTTTTCAGAAAAGGCCAAGCTCAGCATACGATCGCTCTCTAACCAAAATGCCGTTTCGATATTTTCTGCAGGCAAAGTGATGTAATAATTGGTGATATCATTACTGGTAAAAGCATTGTTTTCGCCCCCTACACGTTGCAACGGTTCATCATAGTTAGGAATGTTTACCGATCCGCCGAACATTAAATGCTCAAACAAATGTGCAAAACCCGTTTTTTCAGGATCCTCGTCGCGGGCACCCACATCATATAAAATATTTAAAACTGCCATTGGAGTTGTTGCATCTTCATGCACCAAAACTTTTAAGCCATTGGCCAGCGTAAAACGATTAAAATCTACCATATCAATTTTTAGAACCGTAAAGATATTATTTTAAGGGAAACTGGAAGATGGAAAATGTAAGAGGAAGGACACAAAATCAAAACATAAGAATATATTACTTATAAAGTGGTAATTCTTTTACTAAAGCCTGACGACTTACACCTTTTGACTAACGACTTTTATTTATCTTTGTACTATGAATACAGCCGATTTACTGCAACGGGCATTACATTTTGATTTTTTGAGCCTCGAAGAAGGTGTACATTTATATCATCACGCCGATACGGCATCATTGATGTTTGTAGCCAATGAGTTAAGAAAAATCCAGGTGCCAAGTGGCAAAGTAACCTGGCAGATAGACCGGAATGTAAACACCACAAACGTTTGTATTGCCAACTGTAAATTCTGTAATTTCTTCCGCAGACCAGGTCATGATGAAAGTTATATTACTGATATTGAAACCTATAAAGTAAAAATTGAAGAAACTTTTCGCTTAGGTGGGGATCAATTGTTGTTGCAGGGCGGCCACCATCCGGATTTGGGATTATCTTTTTATGCTGATCTTTTTAAAAAACTCAAAGAATTATATCCTGATTTAAAACTTCATGCCTTAGGTCCACCGGAAATTGCACACGTTGCAAAATTGGAAGGGATGACGCATACTGAAGTGTTAAAAGCTTTAAAAGAAGCAGGAATGGATTCTTTGCCAGGAGCTGGAGCAGAAATTTTGAACGATCGGGTTAGGCGTTTAATTTCAAAAGGAAAATGTGGCGGGCAAGAATGGCTTGACGTAATGCGTGCCTGTCACCAATTGGATATTACTACTTCAGCTACCATGATGTTTGGCCATGTAGAAACCATTGAAGAACGTTTTGAACATTTGGTATGGATCCGCCAGGTACAAAGCGAAAAGCCTGCTGATGCAAATGGATTTCTTGCCTTTATACCTTGGCCTTTTCAGGATGATGGAACTTTACTAAAAAGATTACGTGGAATAAGCAACAATGTAACTGCTGATGAATATATCCGCATGATTGCTTTGAGCCGTATTATGTTACCGAATATCAAAAATATCCAAGCCAGCTGGCTAACCGTTGGTAAAGCAACTGCACAATTATGTTTACATGCCGGAGCAAATGATTTCGGATCGATTATGATAGAAGAAAATGTAGTATCAGCTGCAGGTGCACCACACCGTTTTACAGCTAATGGCATACAACAATCTATCAAAGCGGCAGGTTTTGAACCACAATTGCGTGGCCAGAAATATAATTATAGGGATTTACCTGAGCATTTGGAAGAACAGGTGATTACGTACTAAAAATAAATCTTTAAGAAGGCCTCATAAGTATATTATTTATGGGGCCTTTTCATTTAGCATGATTTTAATTCTATCGATACGTTCATTTTAATTATAATTTATCAATAGAAATAACCCATCTATAGCAACGAAATATGTGACAATATTAGCTGTGACAAATAAAATTGTCACACAAAAATTTGTCACAAAATTTATTTTCAACTAAATGACAAACTCTTAGAAATACCACTTGATTTTAACGATTGCTATAAACAATAAAGGGAAGTAAAACCTAAGTTCTACCTCCCTACCTTAAACTAAACATTACCTAATTAATAATGTAAATATTTTGCGGTTATAATTACAATTTCTTACCGTCTCTTAAAAATAAGTTTGCAATGGTAGCTACACTAGCCTTATCCAATGGCTCATCAAAACTTTCTACAGCTATTGCTTTGGTTATACCAGCATTACCGCCAAGGCCTATAATATTTGCACCAGCTTGAACTGTTAAATCTTCACCAGCATATACTGCATCAACCTGAGGCACACCTGAATCATTTGCTTGACCTGAAGCACCTAAGCTAACCCATGGTTTAAATACTGGGGTTCCTCCTGAAGCAGCTGTACGCATTTGACGGATGTGTGAAGCGTGACGAGCTTCTACCGAGTGGATTTGTAAAGCAATTTGTAATACACTTGGGCTCACTAATAAATTACCTGCCTGGCCTTTGTATGCTCTAACACCAGTATCTTCAAAACCTTGTGCTACAGCTAAAAAAGTACCATAGTCAGAGTATACAGTTGAAAACGTTCCACCTGCTCTAAAATCTGTATCAGCATAAGCAATTGGAGCACGTGCAGAACTTCCTAAAGCACCTACTAATAAATCAACGTGTGCCTTCTCATGATCGCGGATAGTTGTAATCGCTGCCTGACTTGCTGCATTTGGAAAAGCAAATGTAACATCTGTTACGGCAGATCCAGGAGTTTTACCTACAATACAGTGATTATAAAAATGGTATTCTAAATACTCTAAAGATAATGCAAAGTTTAATACATCAACAACTGCTGCTGGTAAAGTTGTTTGTCCGTAAGCTTTTTGGAACATTGATCCTAAAGCTAATGGCACAGCTGCCAGGGAGATTTTTTTACCTACGTTGAAAAAGCTTTTCATTGCAGCTCTTCTAGGATTTAACCTTTCATAGATTTCACCATCTACTTTTTCAATTTCTTCTAATATATTTACGATATTCATGATTTTCTGATTTTAAAAATTAAAGATTGATTACATTAATTTTGGTTTTAACATATTTTCCAGCAATGGCCAACACTTTATCTGGTGTTAAAGCAGCATCCAAGCCTTTGGCATTGTCAGCACCTAGTGCAGTAAGACTATTTAAATCAGCAAACGTTCCATTCGAAATCAAATCACGTACATACGCCGCGTGACGGGCTTCTACTGAAACAATTTTACCTGCTAATAATAAATAAGTTGCACTTTTAAGTCTCGGACCAGCACCATTGTAAGCTGAAACCCCTAAATCTTCGAAAGCCATAGCAGTACCTAATACACTGGTTGCACTAGTAAAATCAATTGAAGAAAAATCAACTTCCAAACTACCAATTGCAGCAGTGCTTAAAGCTGCTTTAAAAAACTCTCTGTGCGCAATCTCGTGAAACTGGATATCTTGGAAATATGCTTTCTGAGCAGCTGTAAAACTTGCTGGAGGTGCTGAAGCAACTTTAACATAAAATGCAGCTTCTAATTGCTCTAAAGCATAAGCATAATTTAATACACCGAAATCATCTTTAAAATCTAATGTTGCGCCGCCATTCATTGTTGGGTTTTCGTAACCGCGATCTTTTTTACAACCGGCCGCTACTAATGCAATACCTGCTGCACCAGCACCTGCATACTGAAGAAAAGATCTTCTGCCTACAGTTTTGTCAAATAAACTTTCTTCCCGAAGTTCACTTTTTGTTTCTAGTTCATTGTTTTTCATAGTCATCTATGTTTAGTGGTTTTGAATTCGTTTGGTGATACATACGTGACAATTTGCACGCTGGTTTTTTTGATTTGCATTTTTTTTTATAAGCGCATTTTAATACATTCACCAACCTATAGCCATGACTACATTAAAAGCCATTATTGTTGATGATGAGGAGTTTGCCCGATCGTCGTTATTTTTTTTACTGCAACAGAATTGTACACAGGTAGAAATTACCGGTATAGCCAGATCTGTAGCGGAGGCAAAGGATATTTTAGCAAACCACCGGATCGATTTAATCTTTCTGGATATTGCCATGCCAGGAGGTAATGGTTTTGAACTGATACCTGATGCACATAAGCATAACGCCGCCGTTATATTTACCACTGCGTACGATCAATATGCACTAAAAGCCATTAAGGCAAATGCACTGGATTATTTATTAAAACCAATCGATATTGATGAACTTAAAGTTGCTGTAGATAAGGTTTCTCAACATATAAAGCTTTTTAAAGGTCAAAATGAGAACGACGAAAGAATTAACAACCTGGCATCGAGTTTAAGTTCGAGATCGGAAATTAAAAAGCTTACCCTCCCCTATGGTCAAGGCTTTAAAATGATTGATATTGATGACATTATTTACATAGAAGCGGACAGCAATTATTCTATCGTGCATTTAAACAACCACGATAAAATTACCGTATCGAAAGTTTTACGTGAGTTTGAAGAACTTTTACCGAGCGATCAGTTTGTTAGAATTCATAAATCCAGTATCATTAACCTTAACCATTTAAAAGAATACAATTCTAAAAACGGACTTCAGGTTTTTTTAAAAAATGGAGAAAGCATTAACATCTCCAGAAGAAGAGCAAGCGATTTTTTCGAGAAAATAAAATTATTTACAAAAACAAATAGTGATCATTAATCAACACATAAAAGTTTTTTCAGTTAAACCGGGGTTAGCCATCGGACGTACTTTTTATGTTTTTTTGCTATTGCTTCTTGCTTCAATATGTTCAAAAAACACAGCAGCTCAAACTACTTATCTCCCCCATTATACCTCTAAAAACGGTTTGGCCAGCAATAATTGCTATTACATTTTACAGGATAAAAAAGGTTTTATATGGATTGCTACAGATAATGGCTTAAGCCGTTTTGATGGCACAAATTTTCAGAATTTTACAATTGAAGATGGCTTGCCCGATACCCAGATTCTTCAAATGAAAGAAGATAAAGAGGGACGCTTGTGGTTTTTTGCACTCAATGGCCAGCTGAGCTACCTAAAAGAAGGCAAGTTCTATAACCAGGATAATGACGAATTGCTAAAAAAGTTAAACTTCAATACGGTAATTGTTTCATTTTTGGTGGATAGGAGCGGAAAAATATGGTTAGGCACAAATGCCAATTTAATTGTATGCTGGGATGGTAAAACGATCAAAAAATACATTTCTCCTAATCCGAATGATAAGTTTATAAATGCCTTTATACATGAGGATGAACAGGGCAATATAATTGCATACAGCGATTTAAGCGTTCAACAATTTAATGGAAAAACTTTTTCCATGGTGAAGTCGAAAGTTCAGCCACTTTCTTATATGACGGCCGCCAACTCCAGTCACAGATCTTTATTCTACTTAGATGCCGGGGGCTTAAAACAGTATCGGCATGGAAGCATTAACGACCTTATTCCTATCCCTCAGAACCTGATCAAAAACATGTCGGGGTACTTTTATTACGATAACACCAATAAAGAAGTATGGTTATCAAATGCAAATGGTGCCTTTGCTTTAAACAAGAGTGGAAAAACTGTTCAATATTTACAGGATATTTCGGTTAACCAAGTTATTAAAGACAACAATCAAAATATGTGGTTTGCCACCAATCAGGGCATTTATATGCTTCCTAATGCGAACAACAGGCTATCGATTATTGATGCAGAATCGGGTTTGAGCAGTAACGTTATTAAAAGCATCACAAAAGATGCTAAAAACCGACTTTGGCTGGGAACGGATGATGCGGTGATTGACGTTTTAACAATCAATAATTACCAGGTAGATGAAATTGGTTTAGATGATTTTAAGAAATACAAAACAATTAAACAGATTACCTTCGATCCAAAAGATCAATCCATTTATTTCGCATCCGATTATGGAATGGGGGTTTTTAAAAATATCTACAGCAAAAATAATGAGGTAAGTTATTTAAAGGAATCAAATAATTCGATGTTTGTAATCAAACATTTCAGTGTAAGTGAAAATAATGATCATTTAGCGCTCGCACTTTCTTCAGGTGTTGTTTTCTTATCAGACAGGAGAAACAAATTTGAATTTAATGCTGCAAAATACCGCGAAAAAGAAGATTTCTTTAAAGATAGGTCTTATCATGTTTTTTATGATCGCGAAGGCAGTTTATGGTTTTCCAATATTAACGGTTTATCTCAATTTTCAAAAGGAAAACTGATTAAACACTATGAAAATCATCCATTACTTACCAAAAGGATAAATGACATAAAACAACTTGCTGATGGAACGTTAATTTTAGCTACAGATGGATATGGCTTAATCTTTTATAAAAATAATGAAATCACCAGGCAGATAACCCAAAAAGATGGATTAACCAATAATATTTGCACCAAAATATTTGTTAAAAACAACGAAATATGGGTTTTAACCAATAAAGGCGTAAATAAAATAGCAGATTATCCAAATCAACCCAGCGTGGCCAATTTCGATTATGGAAAAGACCTTTTAAGTGATGATATCAATAGTTTATTTATTGATGACAGTACAGCCTATTTTGCCACAAACAAGGGCTTGATTTTATTTAAATACAATAACAAAAATATTATTAAAAATTTGCCGAAAGTATATGTTACCTCTATCATTAAAGACAATGAGCGGCTACCTGTGAACCAGGGAAATTTCACATTTGAAACAGGCAATAACACCATATTATTTACTTTTAGTGCTGTAGATTTTACCACAAGTGATATTACATACCGGTACCGTTTAAACGAAAATTCGGCATGGGTAGAAACCAGAACAAGGCGACTGGATTTTTCTTCTCTCCAACCTGGCGATTATGTTTTTGAAGTTAGTGCAAAAAGTCAGAATGGGAATTGGGGCCAACCTGCCAAAATCTCCTTCACTATTAAAAAACATTTTTGGCAAAGTTTGTGGTTTTTATCAATTTTAATACTCCTTGTAGCATATATATTCTACAAAGTGGCTGTTTACATTACCCGTAAGCAAAAAGATAAGGAGCAAGAACAACTGTTATTGAAAAATAAAGTTTTGATGCTCGAACAACAAGCTCTGCAAGCCATGATGAATCCGCATTTTGTATTTAATGTAATGAATTCCATTCAACATTATATCAATACTCAAAATACAGCCTCTGCAAACAAAGTGTTAACAGGTTTTGCCAGGTTGATCAGAAAAAACCTTGAAATTTGTACAAAAAGCTATATTTCTTTAGAAGAAGAGCTGGAATATTTAAACCTTTACTTAAAATTGGAAAAAAACCGTTTTGGCGATAAATTGAAGTACATTTTTAATATTGACGAAGAAATTGATAAGGAGGAAACGTTCATACCGTCTATGCTTCTGCAACCTTATGTTGAAAACGCGATCTGGCATGGCATAATGCCCAAAGAAACCGGGGGTGAAATACAGATCAATATTAAATTGCAGGATGAATTTTACTTAAACATTGAAATTATTGATGATGGAATTGGAATTGATAACTCTTTAAAGGAGAAAAAGGATACCCACATCAGCAAAGGTATGCAACTTACAAAAGAAAGATTACATCTTTTAGGGCAGATTGGAGCAAAACCTATACACCTGAGCGTAAAACAAAATACGATAAATGGTACAACTGTATCCATTTCTATACCGTTAAAATAGAAAATTTACCGTTTACTCAATTATTAATACCACTCACTAAATAGAATCATAATCAAACCTGCTTTAGCCTTAAACTTGTGTTAGAAATAAACGATAGTGTTTATCAAAGACGTTCTTATAGAATTGATATAGATATTTAATAACCTAACCTAAAACTATATCTTAATTCAGGTTTCATTTGTGTGTTGAAAGCGGTCTTGTTTTTAAAAGCGAGACCGCTTTTTTTATGCCCGAAAATTCTATTTTTGCATATGGCCAATCATAACATCACCAGGCACATCGAAGCCCTTATATTTTCTTCCAGCCAAAGCATCGGTACACAAGAAATTATACTTGCCTTAAATGCCGTTTTCGAGGAAGAATTTATAGAAACACAGGTATTTGAAAGTATTGAGCGCATTAAAAAAAAGTATAGCCATGATGAGTATGCCATCGAACTGGTATTTTTAAATAACGGTTATCAGTTTCTTACCAAAAAAGATTATCACGAAACAGTTAATCAACTTCAATTACACCGCTCAAAGAAAAAATTAAGTCAGGCCGCCATGGAAACATTGGCCATAATAGCTTACCGCCAACCCATTACCAAATTGGAAATTGAACAGATCAGGGGAGTTAATTCAGATTATTCTGTTCAAAGGTTACTGGAGAAAGAACTTATCAGCATTGAAGGGAAGGCTGAAACACCTGGCAGGCCCATTCTATACACCACCAGTACGCTATTTATGGATTACTTCGGATTGAATAACCTTAGCCAGCTTCCACAGTTAAAAGACATCGTAAAAGAGGAAAATTCGGTGGGGGAAAATGTTGAATAAATAAATTAATTTCTTTGCTTCCAGATTGTTATTAAAAAAAGTTTTTTTGTATTTTTAAACTATAAAAGCAATTTTTATTTTTGTGTTATGAAAGCGCCAAAGAAACTACCAACTAAGCCAACTACCAAAAAACAGGTAGATGAAGATGATGATCTTGAAGATGATGACGATATTCAGACAACGAACAAGAAGCCTCAGGATGATGAAGATGATGATGATTTTGATCTGCCATTAGATGACCTTGACAATTTCGATAATTTCGATGACGACGACGACGATTATTAATATTTAAAAAAACATATATATGAAAAAGCATCCGCCCGCTTGGTTGGATGCTTTTTATTTTAAAATCTGCCCATGCAAATTATAGCTGTAAACAATTCATCATTAAAAAAGGACTTTCTAGATACCCCAAAAATTCTCTACAAAAATGATAAAAACTGGATCTGTCCTTTAGATAGCGAAGTAGAAAATGTTTTTAATCCAGAAAAAAATACCTTTTTCGCGCATGGAAAGTGTACACGTTGGGTTTTAAAAGATGATGCAGAAAATTTGATTGGCCGTGTAGCAGCTTTTATTAATGAGAAAAAAGCTTACCATTATGATCAGCCAACTGGAGGAATTGGCTTTTTTGAATGTATTGATGATGAAAAAGCAGCTTTCCTTTTATTTGATACAGCTAAAGCCTGGTTAATCGAAAATGGAATGAAAGCGATGGACGGTCCAATTAATTTTGGCGAAAACGATACTTTTTGGGGCTTATTGGTAGAGGGCTTCACTCCTCCTTCTTTCGGAATGAATTATAACTTCCCATACTATCAGATTTTTTTTGACAAGTATGGTTTTGTTACCCAATACGAACAGTTAACCAACCATATTAACCTTACAATCCCCTTCCCAGAGCGTTTTACCAAAATTGCCAACTGGGTAAGAAATAAACCAGGTTATACTTTCGAATATTTCAGCAAGGAAAATTCGACTAAATACATTAATGATTTAATGGAAATTTACAATGATGGTTGGCAGGATTTTGAAAACTTTGTTCCAATTAAGAAGGAAACACTCGAAGAAAGCTTCAAAAGCATGGAGCCTATTATGGATGAACATTTGATTCAATTTGCTTACTTTAATGGCGAACCGGCATCTTTTGTGGTATTGATTCCTGATGCCAACCAAATGATTAAGGGTTTTAACGGAAAGTTAGGTTTAATAGAAAAATTAAAGTTTGCTTATCGCCGCTGGGTTGGTGTTACACGTATGCGCGCAATTGTTATGGGCACTAAACCTAAATTTCAGAAACATGGCTTAGAATCGGTACTTTTTATCCGTTTAGGTGAATATGTGTTGCCTAAAAATCAATATAAAGAGCTTGAATTGAGCTGGGTTGGCGATTTTAATGAACAAATGATTGCTATACACAAAGCTACAGGCGCAACTTTTGGCAAAAAGCATTTAACAATGCGCAAAGTATTTTAAACTTAACAGGCCCTTCACCTGCAAAGGTTCGTTTCTCCACAAACCTTCTTTTTTTTTGCAACGGAAACACATATAAATCAAAAAAGCCTCATCGTCCTCGTTTGTAACGAGGATGAAGGAGAAAGGCGATTTCATCGCCATCGAACTTTCTTACTTCGCATTATAAATGTGGACCTCGTTAATCCACGTTGCAAATGAGGATTATATTACTAATCCAAGCTTGGTGACTCCCCAAGCTTTTTAAATTTTCTGATATAGGTTTCTCCATTTCTTTTTTAAAAGATGTGGTTGTTGAGCTACCAACCATGGAATACATGAATTTGAGTCTATGCACTTGTATACTTCGGCAGGTTAATCAAAAGCACACTACCTAATATAATTACCAGTCCAATTACCTGCGTAAGGCCAATTACCTCGTTGGTAAAGGTTAAACTCAATAAAACTGCAACCACAGGATTTACATATGCATAAGTACTTACCTGAGTTGCAGGACGTACTTTAAGCAACCATACATAAGCACTGAATGCAGCAATTGATCCAAAAAGAATCAGGTAAATAATTGATAGCCATGCATCTAGTGATATATGATTCCAATCCAATAATTCAAATTCTGATTTCAACATTGCTCCTGGTAAAAATGCCAAACTAGCCATCAACATTTGCCAGCCTGTATTTGCGGATACCGAACTCTCTGTAGTGGGGTGATATTTAGAATAAAGCGATCCCCCTGCCCAGGCAATTGGCCCGAAAACAAGCAATACCATGCCTATAATCTGCAATTTACTTTGTTGTTTATCCAATGCCTGCACGATTTGATTGCCAAATAAGAGCACAACACCTAAAAAGCCAATAACCAATCCGGACACAATAAATTTATTGCTCAGATTTTCTTTCCAGTGCGATTTATCCAATATTACAAACCAGATTGCAGCAGAGGCTACCATTATGGCCACAAGGCCACTAGGTATATACTGTTCTACCCAAATTACAATGCCATTTCCCAAACCCAGCATTAAAATTCCGCTGACAGCAGCAATTTTTATCGTTTTAAGGTTAAAGATTTCCTCCCCTTTAACCTTGCACCAGGTCAACATTAAAATTCCGGCAACAGAAAACCGGAAAGCTCCCAAAATGAACGGAGGAAAGCCGACCAATGCCTTTTGGATGAAAAAATATGTTGAACCCCAAACGATGTATACGATAGCAAAAGCAATGTAAACCATTACCGGAGATGCTGTTTTGTTTAAATTTGCCATAAATTATTTTTGTGGGATAACCAATTGTTGCTGCTCTTTTACCGTTTCTAACACGATTGTAGTTTTCACAGATAAAATATTTGGAACCTTACTAAATTCATCACGGAGCAAGGCCATTAACGAAGCTGAATCAGCGGTTCTTACTTTAACAAGAAAACAGTCATCTCCCGCAATTACGTGCACTTCCTGCACATCAGGAATTTTTGCCAGCTCGATAGCGGTATCATTACAACTAAAACTCTGTGATGATTTCATGGAAATAAAAGCAAGCAATCTCAAATCTACAGCAATGGGATTTACCTTTGCATTGTACCCGGTAATTACATTTTTCTTTTCAAGCTTTTTAACCCTTTCCAGTACAGCTGAAGGGACTAAATCTAAAGCCCTAGCTAAATCTACATTTGAAATGCGCGCATTATCTTGCATCAGTCTGAGGATAGCCAGATCGATATGATCTAAACTAAAATTGTTATCGATTACCATTCGATAAAATTATAAATATTTTGAATAAAATTCATAATAATTATAATAAAAATGAATATTATTCTATTATAAAGTGATATTAGATAATTAATCTGAAAAATATAAAATAAACCGAATTTTAAATACCAAGCTTATCGTATAGGTCGATTACTTTTTTACGCAGTTTATTGATTTCATCTTCCTTTTCTAGCAGTTCTTTTTTTAGCAAAGTCAATTCAGCAGAGGGTTCTGCTCCTGCTGTTTTACCATCGATCAATTGTACAACAGGAACTTTAAAGGTTTTGGAAATCTGGATTAAACGGGAAATATTGAGATCGGTTTGACCCGTTTCTATTTTACAAAAAGCCGGGGTAGAGATATTTAATTTTTTTGCAGCATCAGCCTGACTTAAACCTAAGGCCAATCTGCTTTGTTTGATATGTTCTCCAATGCTTTTCATTGATTAGATATGAGATTTGAGATACCAGATATGAGACAAAAAAGGGATTTGAGATACTTGATATTAAATTTGAGAGGGGTTTGATCTTTAAAATCTTACCTCTCAAATCTCATTTCTCAAATCTCACTTCTCCAAGGCAGCCGCCAATTCAGGCAGATCGAAACCTGCATAATTACCAGAACTCATCATTAGCAGATTGGTGTTTTCATAATGGAGACTTAACAGATAAGCTTTTAATTTTGTCGCATTATTAAAAAACTTCAGCTTTGGATTGGCAAATGCTTGCTGAACATCATCCTCAGAAAATGGTTCCATCCGTTTTTGTTCAAAAGATTTTATATCGATAAATACAATTGCCTCATCGGCTTTATTCATTGCTCCGGTATACTCTTTTAAAAAATCTTTGTTCAAACTACTAAAAGTATGCAACTCAATACATGCTACCAATTTGCGGTTAGCAAACTGCGCTTTAACGGCATCAATTGTGGCTTTTAATTTTGATGGAGAATGCGCAAAGTCTTTATAAACATTTGTTGAATCATCGGCAGAAATAACCTCCAACCGCTTGGCGGCACCCGTAAATGAGGCAATGGCAGCATCAAACTCATCTTCGCTGATATTTAACTGCTTACACACCAGTTTGGCTGCATTTAGGTTCATCAGGTTATGATCACCAAAAACCTTTAATGCTGTTTTTTCAGGCAGCAAATAGGTTATTCCGTTTCTAATTTCATGCTCAGGGATAGCGTATCCAATTTTGGTAACATTTGCTTTTGAATGTTCTACGATTTCATTTAAATCATGATCAGCCTTACAATAAATTAAGGTTCCGTTTTCCTCAATCGTATCAATAAATTTATCAAATTGCAAGGTATAATCTGCATACGTAGGAAAAACATTAATGTGATCCCAGGCAATGCCGCTAATTACAGCAACATTTGCTTTGTACAGATGAAATTTAGGTCTTCTGTCAATTGGAGAGGATAAATATTCATCTCCCTCAATAATCATTACCGGCGCTTCTTCGGTAACTTTAACCATGGTTTCAAAACCAGCCAGCTGTGCGCCAACTAGATAATCAAAATCATGTTTATAGTAATTAAGCACATGCAAAATCATACTGGTAATGGTAGTTTTACCATGACTGCCACCAATCACTACACGTAATTTATTTTTGCTTTGCTCGTAAATATATTCCGGATAGGAATATATTTTAATACACAGCTCCTTTGCTTTCAGTAATTCAGGATTATCGATCCGCGCGTGCATACCCAAAATTACGGCATCAAGATCTTTCGCAATGCGATTTTCATCCCAGCCCATTTCGGCAGGCAATAAACCATATTTATCCAAACGGGATTTGGCAGGTTCGAAAATAACATCATCAGAACCTGTAATCTGATAACCCTTTTTATGTAAAGCAATAGCCAGATTGTGCATTGCACTACCACCAATCGCTATAAAATGTATGCGCATATTTTTTCTGTTTAAGATTTGGGATGCTAGATTTGAGATATGAGACACAAGATTGGAGACTGGAGATATGAAAACAAGTCTTGCGTTTTAGACCTTAATCCCATCACCCTAAACCTTCCGCCCTCTACCCTTCTACCTTTTTCTCAAACTGAGCCGCAACCCAGTCGCCATTTTGTTTATGATCGACGTATTTAATGCCGTATTTAGCACATTCTGCAGTAATCATACCCAAATCAGGATCTAAATAAAAGCCACTGAAGAAAATTTTACCTTCAGCTTTTAAAACCCCGGCATAACGGTGGATTTGATCTAAAAGAATATTTCTATTGATATTGGCAAAAATAACATCATATTCTTCGTCGGGGATTACTTCTTTACTGCCACATAATGCCTTTAAATTATTTACATTATTAAGCGCAGCATTTTCTATGGTACTTTCATAGCAAATGTCATCATAATCAATTGCCATTAAGCTTTTAGCACCTAATTTTGAGGCCAAAATCGCTAAAATACCAGTACCGCAACCCATATCCAAAATATCTTTATCCTTTAAATCGGCTGCTAAAATATATTGCATCACCATCGTTGTGGTTTGATGATGACCGGTGCCAAAAGCCATTTTAGGATCTATTACAATCTCGTATGGATATGAAGGTTGAGGCTCATGAAAGGTTGCCCTCACGTAACAAACGTCATCAATAATCAGCGGACTGAAGTTTTTTTCCCATTCAGCATTCCAGTTTTCGTCGGCAACATCTTCCAAAACATAATCTGTTGCAAACTCCTCACTATAATTTGCTAAAAGTTCTTTTAACTCTTTTTCGTTAAAATTATCCTTGATAACGAAGGCTGTAAATCCACTTTCACTATCTTCGAAGGTATCGAAGCCTAAATCGGCAAGATCGCTGATCAGCAAATCCTGTTGATAATCTTCGATACCTTTGAATGTAAATATTGCTTTTATGTATTGCATTTAGCTGTTTAATGCTTTGATAATATCTGTAAAATCACGTGATTTCAATGATGCGCCACCAATTAAGCCACCATCAATATCTTTTTGAGAGAATAAACTTGCTGCATTACCAGGATTACAGCTACCACCATACAAAATGGTTGTATCATCAGCAACATTAAAACCATAATTGGCTTCAATTTCACTGCGAATAAAAGCATGTATATCTTGTGCCTGCTCTGGCGAAGCAGTTAAACCTGTGCCAATAGCCCAAACCGGCTCATAAGCAATAACGATCTTTTTAAAATCTTCTTCAGTTAAGCTGAAAATGCCTTCTACCAATTGTTTTTTTAATACTTCGTAGTAGCTGCCGTTGTTTCTTTCATCTAAAGTTTCGCCAATACAGAAAATAGGAATTAAACCGTTCGATAAAGCTACTTTTGTTTTTTCAGCCAATAAAGCATCGCTTTCTGCAAAATACTGTCTGCGTTCTGAGTGACCTAAAATAACATATTCTGCACCAACAGATTTTACCATTTTAGCCGAAGTTTCGCCAGTATAAGCACCACTTTCTTTATCGCTGATGTTTTGAGCGCCAATTTTAACATCGTTACCACCCAATTTTGCCAAGCTGTTTAAATGAATAAATGGTGAGCAAATAATGGCCAGTTGATCGCCTTTGCGCTCATCTTTAACCATATTTACAATTTCGCTGAATAACGAAACGCCTTCATTATAATCTAAGTTCATTTTCCAGTTACCGGCAACAATCTTTTTTCTCATTTTGTATTATTTAATGGTTGGTTGATCTTTTTCAGATCGGTTTTATATTAAAATCGTCTATACGATTCAGTTAATTCAAATATTTTGGCAACAATGTTTTTTTCAGTTTCATCAAACAACAAATCTTTTCTTGAGAATACCTTTTCTGTTGTTCCGAACATCTTATCCAGCCTGTAGGCTTCAAAACCACTAGCCCCTCCCCAACTAAAATCAGGAACATGGTTTGGCGGGAAACCTGCACCGAAAACATTCGTTCCAACTCCAACTACACTTCCGGTATTAAACATGGTATTAATACCGCTCTTTGCATGATCAGCCATGATTAAACCACAGAATTGCAAATTGGTATTGCGCATTTTTTTGCTTTCATAATCGTAAAGTTTTACTTCAGCGTAATTATTTTTGAGGTTCGAATTATTGGTATCAGCACCAATATTGCACCATTCGCCCATTACTGAATTACCAAGATAACCCTCGTGGCCTTTTGCCGAATTGCCCCAGATAACAGAATTGTTAATTTCGCCTCCTGCACGGCTGTTTGGACCTATTGTAGTGCCAGAATATATTTTAGCACCCATTTTTATTGATGAATTTTCGCAAAGCGCAAAAGATCCTCTTATTAAACTACCCTCCCAAACTTCGGCATTTTTACCCAGATAAATTGGGCCATAGGTGGTATTAAAAACGCTGCATTCGGCTTTGGCACCTTCTTCAAGAAAAATATCATCGCCCAATAATTGATTCGTGCTACTTAATTTAGCTGAAACTCGGCCTTCAGTTAATAATTTATAATCTTTCCTGATTTCGCCTGGATTATTAATAAAAATATGCTCAGGATACACAATTTGCACAAAATCACGTGCATATTCAATTGGTTTTAATGACTTAACAGACTCTATATCATGATTTGCTGAGATATAAGCAATAATTACATCTTTTTTATAGAGCACTTCTCCATTCCTTAAACTATTTACAGCATTTACTAAAGCTTCATCCGGACAAATGGAACCATTTATACATAAATCGGCATTAGGTTTCGGGGCGAATTTTACAGAAAGGTAATCTTGCGTGTGAAAACCAAAATCAGCTTTTAAATATTTGGCCCATTTTTCGGCAATGGTTAAAATACCAATGCGTAAATCGGCTACCGGCCTGGTAAAGGTAAGCGGACGTAGCGACATCCAGGAAGCATCATCAAATAGATTGATTGTCATAAGCCACAAAAATAAAAAAAGTCCCGATGCTTTTGGCAAAGGGACTTCAAAAAATGCTTTTTACTGCTAAAATTATTTCTTAGCGTAACGGTTTTTGAATTTATCGATACGTCCTGCTGTATCAACCAATTTCATTTTACCAGTATAAAAAGGGTGTGATGTATGAGAAATCTCTAATTTATAAAGAGGATATTCGTTACCATCTTCCCATTTAATTGTTTCTTTAGTATCTACGCAAGATTTTGTTAAGAAAGCATATTCGTTAGACATATCTTTAAAAACAACTGGTCTGTAGCTTGTTGGGTGCAAATCTTTTTTCATTTGAATATTATTTTTAGTTATTTGTGTGAAAGCATCAAGAACATTTTTGCAATTTGCTGGCAACAACGCTTATGACATTTCCTATTAGTCTTTCTACCTCTATTTTAGAGGATGCAAATATCTTAATTTTATTTCTGATTTACAAGCCAAAATTAAAATTTTAAATTATAAGACATTTCGGTTCTTAATTTAGAAAAACAGATCAGCTTATGTTTAGTTAAACTGATACCGCAGTTAACCATAACCGCAACAAAATTAAACTTTTTTGGATTTAATATTGTTTTTCAGATATTTAAAAAATATATGTAATTTTGATATATGAGAAAAGACAGCGAATTTGATGGAATTATCCATGCCAACAGCAGCGGAAAACTCTACATTAAAAGTCCCGATTTCTTTGCACAGCCAAGGGTTATCCAAATGGTAAGCTCCTTAATGGAATCGAGCATCTTTAAAAAAATAGAAAAAGATAAAAAAAGAAAATAGTTATAATGCCCTTTAACCTACTGCTCTTTCCTCTTGTAGGTGGCTATTATATCTTAATCAGGTTCAGATACCTGAGGTATGTGCAATATCGGCTCGAAAGTCAACGCATACTATTAAACTCTGCTTTTGCCGGCATCCTTTTACTTGGTGCATGTTTTATATTCAGGGCAATACTGATCGCCATTTGGCCGGAAACAGTTGAACAACTAAGTAAATTACTCCCTATACGTACCGCTTATTTCGGAACCACCAGCATGTCGTTATTTGTAGCCGTAGCTGCAACAGAAATTGCTAATCTTTTTATTAACCGTTTAAAGGCCATTAAAAGCGCAATTGCTACCTCAGGAAATGAATTTGAGTTGTTATTAAGTTCGTCTTTTTTTGATGCGCACCTTTTACAGTTTACCATGGATAGCGGCAAATTTTATGTAGGCTGGGTTAAAGAGCTTCCCAAACCTTTTACCACAAGTTATATCCGCATTACCCCTGCATTTAGCGGCTACCGCAAAGCTGATGATAAAGAACTGGTTTTTACCACGCAATATTTAACGGTTTACGCCAGTTATATTGAAGATGGCTCTGTTGAAAATACAAATGAATTAAAAACCGACCTTGTTTTAAAAGCAGATAAAATTAATTCAGTTTCATTTTTTGATATGGATATGTATAACCGCTTTAATCCGGCGCAGGAATAAATACGCTAAAAACTAATCTTTCTTAGGGCTGTATTTTGCCCATGTTTCTATTTTGGCTTTCTGACGGGCAATATAAGCATCGGCAATTACTTCAGCCGAACTTGAGCCTTCCACAGTTTGTAATAATTCTTTTAATTTATATTGATCTACATCTGCTTTATATAAAATCTGAATCAGTTTCGGAAAATCGTTATCGATAAGGTAAGCGAAAGCATCTACCACTGCACTACGCAGCTGACTTTCTGAAAGGTTAGCTGGTATATCGAAATCTTTATTGATAATGCTAATTAATGACATGGAAAAGGTTTTTAGAGTTGTAGAAACAATGATCAGTTTTATAACATTAGCCTTAGGCAATTTGCACCAACAGAAGAACCACAGGCCAAAATTTAATAAACCTGATAAAAGCGGCAGCTTCCGATTCTTCATTGGAACTATAGCGGTTAGCAGGACTGAAAAGGCAATGGAATACAGCCCTTTCGTTTTCAAAATTATAATGAAGTTATTAACCGCTTTAAGATCCCCGCATGCGCGAGGATGATGGCATTAAAAAACAAACTTCACCTTATATCCATTTAATTTCCTGGCAAATCTCAATCAGCACGCCATTGGTATCTTTTGGATGCACAAAACACACCATTTTATTATCCGCCCCTTTTTTGGGCGAATCGCTAAGCAGCACAAATCCTTCTTTGTGTAACCGTTCCATTTCGGCCAGGATATCATCAACCAGAAAAGCAATGTGGTGGATTCCCTCCCCTTTTTTCTCGATAAATTTAGCAATTGCACTATCCGGAGCCGTAGCCTGAAGGAGCTCAACCTTATTTTCGCCTGTTTTAAAGAAAGCCGTATTTACAAATTCTGATGCAACCTGCTCTGTTTTATAGCAATCGGTATTTAATAGTTTTTGATAAAGATCTATCGAACTGTTAAGGTCTTTTACCGCGATTCCGATGTGTTCTATCTTATTCATAGATTATAAGGTTATGTGAATGTAAAAATGCGGCTTTTCTCTATAAGGTCATAGCTAATATTTATAATTGTTAAATAAGTTTTTTCGTATCTTTGTGTTATAATTAACAGAATAGAGATGAAACAGCCGATATATTTAGATAATAATGCAACAACCCCACTAGATCCAAGGGTGTTGGAAGCAATGCTACCTTACTTTACAGAGAAATTTGGAAATGCCGCAAGTCGTAATCACGCGTTTGGCTGGGTGGCTGAAGAGGGTGTAGATTATGCTCGTGAGCAGGTAGCCAAATTAATCGGCTGTACTGAAAAAGAAATTATTTTTACATCAGGTGCTACCGAAGCCGATAACCTGGCAATTAAAGGTGTATTTGAAATGTACAAAGAAAAAGGTAACCACATTATTACTGCGGTTACTGAACATAAAGCAGTTTTAGATACTTGTAAACACTTAGAAAAAAACGGTGCCCGTGTAACGTATCTAGGCGTTAAAGAAGATGGTTTAATTGATTTAGCTGAATTGGAAGCTGCCATGACTCCTGAAACGATTTTGGTTTCGATTATGTATGGCAACAACGAAATTGGCGTAATACAACCGGTTAAAGAAATTGCAGCTATTGCGCACAAACACGGTGCTTTATTTATGACTGATGCTACGCAGGCAGTTGGTAAAATACCTGTTGATGTAAATACTGACGGTATTGACTTAATGGCTTTCTCGGCACATAAAATGTACGGTCCGAAAGGTGTTGGCGTACTTTACGTTCGTCGTAAAAACCCAAGGGTTAAAGTAACTGCACAAATGGACGGTGGTGGCCACGAGCGTGGAATGCGTTCTGGTACATTAAATGTTCCTGGTATTGTTGGTTTAGGAAAAGCCTGCGAACTTTGCCGTTTAGAAATGGAAAGTGAATCAATCCGTTTATCTGCACTACGTGATAAATTGGAAAGTACGCTAAACCAAATGGAAGAGAGTTATGTTAATGGTAATACACAACACCGTTTACCACATGTAGCCAATATTTCTTTCAAATATGTTGAGGGTGAAGGTTTAATGATGGCCATGAGTGATTTAGCAGTATCTTCTGGATCGGCTTGTACTTCAGCTTCATTAGAACCATCATATGTATTAAAAAGCTTGGGTTTATCTGATGATTTAGCGCACTCTTCTATCCGTTACGGTTTAGGAAGATTTACTACAGAAGAAGAAATTGACCAGGCTATTGGAGTTACCCAAAAAGCAGTTAACCACTTAAGAGAACTTTCTCCACTTTGGGAAATGTTTAAAGAAGGAATTGACTTGAGTAAAATTGAGTGGGCAGAACACTAGGACAGTTTGGAATTGGCAGTTCGCAGTATTGAGTTGCTAAATGATAATTGAAAACTGATAATTAATAAATAAAACTATCTCCGAAGGGAGTTTTAAGAAATAGAAAACATGGCATATTCAGAAAAAGTAATTGACCATTACAATAACCCACGTAACGTAGGTACATTAAATAAAGACAGCAAATTTGTAGGAACAGGATTAGTTGGCGCACCTGAGTGTGGCGACGTAATGCGCTTACAAATTGAAGTTGGAGAAGATAACGTAATCACAGATGCCAAATTTAAAACATTTGGTTGTGGTTCGGCTATTGCTTCCTCTTCATTGGCTACAGAATGGTTAAAAGGAAAAACAATTGATGAAGCATTATCTATCGATAACATGGATATTGTTGAAGAATTGGCTTTACCTCCAGTAAAAATTCACTGCTCAGTTTTAGCAGAAGATGCAATTAAATCGGCTATTAACGATTACCGCGTTAAAAATGGCTTAGAAGCAATTGTATTGGAAAAATCACACCATTAGAATAGATGTGAGACAATAGATTTGAGATGTGAGAGCACCTAACTTAGGGCGCTCAAATATTTCTCAAATCTAATCTCTCAAATCACAAATCTCGATCACAATGATTACAATAACAGATAAAGCAAAAGATAAAATCACACACTTAATGCAGGATTCAGAAATGGGTTCTGATTACTTTTTGCGTGTTTCGGTAAAAGGTGGTGGTTGCTCGGGTTTATCATATAACTTAGATTTTGATAACGAAGAACAAAAGGGCGATCAGTTTTTTGAAGACAGAGGAATTAAAATTGCTTTGGATATGAAATCATTCCTTTATTTGGCCGGTACTGAATTAGATTTCACTGATGGTTTAAATGGAAAAGGTTTTAACTTTATAAATCCAAATGCCAGTCGTAGCTGTGGCTGTGGCGAAAGTTTTTCAGTTTAATCTAATCAATAAATTATACAGGAAGGTTTCATTTTATGGAACCTTTTTTGCGTTTTAAGAGATTTCATTATCCTTTCATTTTTTTCTATAAGATTTACTCAGATCTTAAACCTGTTCCATAATTTTAGTTATTTGGTGAAGGAAACATTCAGCACCTTAAATAAAAATCAATTTAATCTGCACCTATTTTCTTTCTAATCTACCGAAAAAATCAACAACCAAAGCAATCTTAAAGCTACCTGACCAACGAAACACTAGCCCCAATTTGTATTTTTAAACCAAAAAGCCTTATAATTGTCAATTATATTAGCGAACCAAATTACGAGCATGCCATTAATAAACGAATTTTCAACTGTTCCTACCTTATTGAGAAATGTTGTAAAAAACATTCATAAGCCACAAGAAACTTTTTTGATTCACAAACAAGGTGCAGAATGGACTGAAATTTCTTATGAAGATACCTTAAAAAGGGCTGATGCGGTTTCTGCTTTCTTTTTAGAAAAAGGAATAAAAAAAGGAGACCGCTTAGGTTTGATGATTGAAAATTCGCCAGAATATGTTTATTATGATCAGGGCATACAACAGATCGGTGTAATTAACGTATCCATTTACCCAACCCTTTCTGAGCAGGAAGTAGCTTACATCATTAACGATTCTGGCATAAAAGCCATTCTTGTTGGGAATAATTTTCTTTATCGTAAAGTACTCAAAGTTGCAGCCAATTGTAAAGCATTAAAATATATCATTCCTGCTTTTAAGGATTTTGAAAAAGTTGTTATTCCTTCGGAAGTAAATGTAGAGATAATTGCATTTTCCGACATTCTTGCGCTGAAACATCAGGTAACTGCAGCAGAAAAAGCAGAAATCGACCAATGTAGAAGTCTGGTTTTACCTGATGATGTTTCTTCATTAATTTATACCTCAGGAACCACAGGAACACCAAAAGGCGTAATGCTTACCCATTATAATTTTGTAAAAAATGTTGAAGTTTGCTTACAGCAAATACCCGTAATCGATCAAACTGAAACCTTTTTATCATTTTTACCACTCTCTCACGTATTCGAACGAACCGCAACTTATCATGTTTGTTGTGCCCAAGGCTGTAAAATTGCTTTTGCGCAAAGTTTAGAGTTGTTGGCAAAAAACATGGGCGAAGTTAAACCTACGGTAATGAGCTGTGTACCGCGTTTGTTAGAGCGGATACATGATAAAGCAATTAAAGGTGGAACCGCTGGCGGAGGTACAAAAGCAAAAATATTTGCCTGGGCTTTAGAAACCGGCAATAAATTCCGCGTAGCAAAAGAAGCAGGTAAAAATCCAGGGTTGCTGTTATCCGTTAAAAAAGGAATAGCAGAGAAACTGGTTTTCAGTAAAATTAAAGAGAAAACAGGCGGCCGGCTGAAATTTATGATTTCTGGCGGTGCTGCCCTTCCGAAAAATGTAGGTGAGTTTTTTGGCGATCTGGGTATTAAAATATTGGAGGGTTTTGGCTTAACAGAAACATCACCTGTAATGTCGGTAACTGAATACCACAGACAGGTTTATGGTACTGTAGGTCGTGTTATCCCTGGTATCGAAGTGGGTATTCAGGATGTAGAAAGCAAAGAAATGTTGAGCATTCAAACACATAATACTTTTAATGAAGAATTTGAATGTGCCGAAGGCGAAGTAATTGTTCGCGGCCATTGTGTAATGAAAGGTTACTTTAATAAACCTGCTGAAACTGCAGAGGCGATAGATAAAGACATGTGGTTCCACACTGGGGATATTGGGCGTTTTTATAAGGGTAATTTACAGATTACAGACCGGTTGAAAAATATGATCGTAAATGCTTATGGTAAAAATGTTTATCCTACCCCGGTTGAAAACATTTATTTAAAAAGCCCGAAGATTGATCAGCTGTTTTTAATTGGAGATAAACGCGAATTTATCACTGCTATTATTATTCCGAACAGAGAAACTTTAGAAGAAACATTTAAGCTTAAGCCCTCATTTTTCGATGAGTCAGACCCTTTTATCCGTGAACAGGAAATTTTGGATTGGATGGAACTGGATATCAAAAAAATATCAAATGAACTAGCCAAATTTGAACGCATCAAAAATTTTAAGATCAAACGTAATCCTTTCAACATAGATGAAGGTGAAATTACGCCAACAATGAAAGTGAAACGCCGTATTGTAGAAAAAAAATATGCTGAGGCGATTGATGAAATGTATGAGGAAGGTATTGAGGCCGAATAGAATGCCTTTAAAAGGTAATCTGTAGTATATAAAGCATATTAAAATAAAGGATCACATATTGTATTGATTTACATATTGTAAATAATGGCCTATTCAGAAATACAGCCTCATTTGGCCTTAAAACCTTATATTGATGCCTATTGGGTAGTTGAAGTTACTGAATATACGCTTTACAAGAACAAGATTTTACCAGATGGATGTATAGACATCATTTTTAATATTGAAGATGATTACCGTACTGATGATGGATGTGTGTTAATGAAAAGTGAAGCCATTTATCTTGTTGGTACAATGATGCGCTTCAAAGAATATAATACAATTGGTAAAGTAAAAATTTTGGGCGTTCGGTTTAAACCTGCCGCATTCACCCATTTCTTCAAATTTCCATCATTACATGAACTTACTGATGAAAGTATTGAGTTAAAAGATAGGCTGCTCCCTGTAATACATTACATAGATGAGTACACTTTTGCAACACTCGATCATTTTTTTCTCAATAAATTATCTTTACCTAAGTATTCTATCCTTACTATTGTTGAGGATATCCGGGCTCAGCATGGCAAATTAAGAGTAGTTGAGCTCGCTAAGAAACATTACACCACAACAAGGCAACTTGAACGCTCTTTTAAAAATTCAATGGGCGTTAGTCCAAAAGAATTTATTAATCTTGTGCGTTATCAATTTGCGCATCGCCAAATTAAGAAACATAATCAGAATAAATGTTTGGGCGAAATAGCATTCGAATCTGGTTACTATGACCAGGCTCATCTCACCAATGAGATCAAAAAATTTACCGGCTCAGTTCCTACACTTTTATAGATTTTGTCGCATTTTTCCAAAAACAGGGTTATTTCTAGCCTTATATTTGATAAAAAATAACATCATGGTAAAATTTGGCTACACAATACTCTACGTTAAAGACGTAGTTGAATCGATAGAATTTTATGAGAAAGCTTTCGGTTTCAAAAGAAAATTTATTACTCCCGAAAATAATTATGGAGAATTATTAAGTGGTGACACTACCCTATCATTTGCCGATATTCACCTTGCCAATTCAAATCTATCAAACGGTTTTAAAGAAAGTTTAAAAGGCGAAAAACCTTTTGGAATTGAGTTGGGATTTACAACTGAAAATGTTGAACTTATTTTTAACCAGGCAGTTGAAATGGGTGCTACTCCACTTGAAAAAATTAAAATAAAACCCTGGGGACAAGCAGTTGCCTATGTACAGGACATCAATGGCTTTTTAATAGAAATATGCTCTCCTATGTAGTAATTGATAAAAGAAATCATCTTTAAGGTTGAATTAAGGAGGGGTGAACCACTACCCCTCCAAATCATCAACTTATTAACCTAATAACTTAAACCAAAAGTAAAGATCATTATTGGTAATTCCAAGTAAATGCAACAAAATTGCTTTAATAATTCGTTGATATAAAACCTACTCAAATAGGTAATTAGAAAGTTTTGTACATTAACACTTCCACCGAATCATTGGTTCATTCGGCAACTCTTCTACCCTACTTACAGATTTTAATATAAAATCCTCACTAAAATCATGATTGTAGATGTGGAAATCAATCGGCCATTCATCTTTAATCATACCTGATACATATTTGCTAAAAATGCGCTCAAAAGCTTCAAAATTTACTGCTGGCTTACAGATAAGCATAAATTCGCAATCTGATTTGGCAATAACCTCCGCAATTAACTTGGGCCATCGGTTACAAATTTCTGCTGATAAAATATGATAGTTTTGCCGGTCGATCAATTTCCCAGCTCCTTTAATCATTTCAGGAGGAAGGCATTCACCTAAAACTGCTTCCCACTTCCCTGCTCTTTTTTCTATGCTGCCTAAAAACTCATCTCCATCTAAAGTAGACCAAGAACCGCCGTTAGTAAACTGGATTAACTGGTAGGTAAATTTATCCCCATCCGGTGTTTCAAAAAAGTAATTTAATTCAATCATTGATTATAAACATGGCACATCTGCGGCCTTAAATAGAACGCATTCTAATATTACAAATATGCATTTTAAACCACAATATTACTAATATTTTTAGTAAAAAAATATCAATCACATCTTACTATTAGAAAGTAACAGAAATTTTAATGAAGGGCTAACCCTTACTTCCTGCCATCTGCAATGGCATATTTACCCTACAAGTTGCACATTTACAGTTGTTAACATCAGTAACATGTTGATTACGCTCAATAGGTTTAGAAATCCTGTCTGTATTTTTATACCACACACAAATAAATTAATGAGGGTTTTTACTAAATCGATTTTCTTGTTCCTGCTACTGGCAGGACTTTACAAAAGCAGTAATGCGCAAAGCTACACTGTAAAAGGCACGGTGCTGGATACTGCAGGCCTGCCGCTTCCAGGTGCTGTGGTTAGGATAAAATCAATTACAGATAGCATAGGTACTTCTGCCAACCCAGATGGCACATTCACAATTGGAAAAATTAAATCCAAGCAATTTACCCTATCGGCTGCATTTATTGGTTTTGATACTTTTATCAAAAAGTATCTGATTGAAAAAGGCAACAGTATAAATATAACCGATATCAAACTGAAACCATCATCGAACACATTAGATGCTGTAGTGATTTCGGGCGTACCGCCTGTTAAAGTTACAGAAGATACGGTAAGTTTTAATGCAAAAGCTTTTCCTGTAAGGGATGGGGATGCTGTTGATGAGGTACTGAAAAGGCTTCCGGGAATAAAAGTAGATAAAGATGGTAATGTAACCAGTCAGGGAGCTCCTGTTACCAAAATACGTGTTAATGGGAAAGATTTTTTTGGAACAGATGTAGCTACGGCCATTAAAAACCTTCCTGCCGATATTATAAAGAACCTTCAATTTATAGATGATTATGGTGATCAGGCAAAACTCACTGGAATTAAAACTGGCGAGCCGGAAAAGATACTGAACCTTACCATCCAGGAAGATAAAAAGAAAGGCTATTTTGCCAGGGCATCTGCCGGTGTAGGCAATTCAGACCGTTACAATACCAACATCAGAGGCAATAGCATGAAAGGCGAACAGCAAATCTCTTTTGACGGAACATCTGCCAATGCCAATATGCGCGGAGGCGGAGGCGATGGGGTTACCACCAGGAATGCAATCGGATTAAACTACAAAAATGAGTTCGGCACTAAATTATCTGCAGATGCTGCTTATAATTTCAATAATGATAAAAATAACACCATCAGCACCACATACACACAAAATTTTTTACAGGATGCTGCTCAAAATCCAATCAGCCGACTTGAAAATGCAAATAACAACAGTATAAGCAACAATCGCAATCACTGGTTTGGCGGTAACCTGGAGTATAAAATCGATACAATGAATTACCTCAAAATCTCACCAAACCTTTCTTATAGCATCAATAATGGAAATAATACTGGAGGTTCTATAATTACAGAGGATACACTGTCTACGCGGAAAGAAAGTTCAGGATTCAGTAATTCAAACAATGTAAATGCAAGAACGAACTTATTTTTTAACCATAAGTTCGCAAAAAAAGGACGCAATCTAACAGTTTGGAGCAGTATTAATTACACTAATGGCGAAAATTACCGCGATTCGTACAACAGCTACATCAATACGCATAGCAATGTTGCCGATTCTGTAATCCAAAATCAGCTGAACAATCAGGATAACAGAAACTTCGGACTAAACGCCGGTGCATCGTATATGGAACCGCTTTGGAAAAAAACTTTTTTCGAAGTAAATTACAATTGGAACCGATCGGCAACCAATAATGCTAAAGATACCTATGATGTTGTTGATGGTAAACAGGTTTTTAACCAAAACTTAAGCAACATTTACGATTACCAGTTTATTACCAATAAAGTTGGATTAAATTACCGTTACATAGGCGAAAAGCTAAATTATACCCTCGGTTTAAATGCACAGCCTGCATTGCTACGCGGGCAGAATTTAAACAATGATATTCAAACAGTTAACCGAACTTTTAACCTCATACCCTCAGGGCGTTTTTCTTATAAATTTTCCAACCAGGAATCATTTGATATTAATTACTGGGGCAGAAACAATCAGCCTGGCTTTCTCCAACTGCAACCTATAACCGACAATTCTAACCTTCAGAATACCATTACAGGAAACCCAAACCTGAAACCTGAATTTATCCACAGCATTAACGCACATTACAAACAAGCAGATTGGAATGCGGGGAAAGTGATTCAGGCCAATTTAAAATTCGAACAGACAAACGACCGGATTGTAACCACTAAGGAGCGTGTACCCAATACCGTGAACCAGCGCACGAGTTATATCAATGCAGATGGTTATTACACCCTGCAAGGCGACTACAACATTAGCAAACCGCTTTCTGCTGAACGTAAATTTACCATTGGTTATTCTGGTTCCGGACAGGTAAATAATAATATCACATTTACAGACAACAGTAAAATTGAAGCAAGGAATATTGCATGGCGACAGGAACTTGAATTTAGGGTTGATTTAAAAGACATAACAAATTTTGAGATCGAAACTTCTTATTCGCAAAACCTTACCAATTACAGTAGCGATACATTTGCCGATCGCCAGTCGAACCGCTTTGAATACGGTATTGAAGGCCGGAATTATTTTTTTAAGAGCTTAACACTCGGTTATGATTTTAGCAAACAAATCAATTCTGGTTTTGATAATGGTGCAGTGCGAAACCCTACATTATTGCGCTTATCAATGGAATATAAATTTATGAAAAACGATATGGCTGCACTCCGGGTAGAAGGATTTGACCTTTTCGATCAGAATTCGGGTATATCAAGAGATGTTTTCGATAATGTGATTGTAGATAGGCAGGTAAATCGCCTGGGCAGATACTTTATGCTGTCATTAATATACAGGGTGCGCAAATTCGGCTGATCATACCTCGAAACATTATAAAGGGTAAGTGTTATAAAATATTTAATAAAATAAATAGCTTTATATTTTACTTGCACCACATGAATCAGGATTTATTTTTTGAACAGGTTTGGGATTTAACCCGCGAAATCCCTAAAGGAAGGGTAACATCTTACGGTGCAATTGCCAAAGCCATTGGTGCTCCAAACCTATCAAGAATGGTTGCCCGCGCCATAGGTGCATGTGGTAACGCCAGGCCGCCTGTACCCTATCATCGCGTAATCAGTAGCAATGGTACACTGAGTGGAGATCCATCTTCTACTCAAAAAAGACAACAATTATTGGAGCATGAAGGGGTTGAGGTCAGGAACCTTAAAATTCAAAACCTTAAAAAGATATTTTGGGATCCATTAAATGATCTCTAGTGATTAAATGCGCTGTAATCTCCAATAAAGCATTTATTAATTACAATACCTTTCTTATCTTTGCCAAAATCTATTTTTAAAAGATAATTTTTATTGGTAACGATTAATTATTCTTTTAATAACTAGATTGCAATTACAAATTTTAAACAAATTGCAAATCATTACTTTTGCAAAAAATACCCAAAATGAGTATAGGATTATCAGAACAGGAAATATTACGACGTGAGTCGCTAAAACAATTACGCGCATTGGGCATTGAGCCTTATCCTGCAGAAGCTTTTGAAGTTAATGCATATGCTGCAGATATATTAGCCAATTATGAAGCAGATAAAACGGCATATAAGACAGTAATTTTGGCGGGTAGAATTATGAGCCGCAACATTATGGGTGCTGCTTCTTTTACTGAGCTGCAGGATTCTACCGGTAGAATTCAGATTTACCTAAAGCGTGATGAGCTTTGTCCTGGCGATGATAAAACCCTATACAATACCGTATTTAAAAAGCTTTTGGATATCGGTGATTTCATTGGTGTGAAAGGTTATGTATTTACCACGCAAACAGGAGAAATTTCTGTACACGTAACCGAATTTAAAGTTCTTTCAAAATCTTTACGTCCGCTACCGATTGTAAAACGTGATGATGAAGGAAACGTTTACGATGGTTTTACCAATCCTGAATTGCGTTACCGCATGCGTTATGTAGATTTAACGGTAAATCCTGATTACAAACAAATTTTCATCAAACGAAGCAAGGTAATTAACAGCATGCGCAATTACTTTGATGAGCAAGGCTGGATGGAAGTAGAAACCCCTATCCTTCAACCTATCCACGGTGGTGCTGCTGCACGTCCTTTTGCTACACACCACAATACATTGGATATGCCGCTTTATTTGCGTATTGCTAATGAGCTTTATCTTAAAAGATTAATTGTTGCTGGTTTTGATGGCGTTTATGAATTTGGTAAAATGTTCCGTAATGAAGGAATGGACCGTACGCATAATCCAGAATATACCTCGATGGAGATATATGTAGCCTATAAAGATTATATCTGGATGATGGCTATGGTAGAAGAATGTTTAGAAAAAGTAGCCATCGCTACAAATGGCTCGGCAGTAGTTAAAGTTGGCGAAAACAACATCAATTTCGAAGGACCATACGAAAAATTAACGATGTACGAATCAATCCAGAAATATACTGGGATTGATGTATCTGCAATGACCGAAGATGAACTTCTACAAACTTGTGCATCATTAAACATTGAAACCGATTCTACAATGGGTCGTGGTAAATTGGTAGATGAAATTTTTAGCGCAAAAGTAGAGGCCAATTTAATACAGCCTACTTTTATTACCGATTATCCAATTGAGATGACTCCGCTTGCTAAAAAGCACCGTACTGCGGCCGGATTAGTTGAGCGTTTCGAAATATTTGTAAATGGTAAAGAAATTGGAAATGCTTATTCAGAGCTTAACGATCCGATTGATCAAAAAGAGCGTTTTGAAGATCAGTTGAAACTTGCCGATCGTGGCGATGCAGAAGCAATGGCCATGGATGATGATTTTGTTCGTGCTTTAGAGTACGGTATGCCGCCTACATCAGGTTTAGGTTTCGGTATCGATCGTATTGTGATGTTAATGACCAACCAAAGCACCATTCAGGAGGTTTTATTCTTCCCGCAGATGCGCCCGGAGAAAAAGAAAATCGAAATGACACCAGAAGAAACTGAATTGTATTCATTAATTACCGAAGGTGAGCAATATTTACTAACTGAGGTAAAGGCAAAACTGGCAGATTGGAGCAATAAGAAGTGGGATACTACATTGAAAGCCTTAACCGGTAAAAATATCTTAAAGGTTGCTAAAACCGACGAAGGTTTATTCTTATCACATAAATAGTCAAATTGATGTTCCTAAACGGGAATAATGGATTTGATTTTAACAAAAACATAACATAAACTTAAAAGGCTTGCTAACAATTGTTTAGCAAGCCTTTTCTATATTTACAGCAATCGATAAATAAATCATTGCCCTATGAATACGTCAAGTTTAGAAATCAACGAAAGAGAGTACTGCATCAAATTAAGTAAAGATGCTTTTGACTTAACCCTGGTACGCCAATTAATAAAAAGAATCCAGGCCGAAGCCTTATTTTTCTCAAGAGTTCAAGCCGAAGAAGAAGATATCTTAAGCAAAAGAGCCCAAAGAGAAGAATTTGAGGGATTTGATTATTTAGGAGATAAATAAAATACGACCGTCACCCTGAATTTATTTCAGGGTCTATAAGATGCTGAAATAAATTGAGCATGACGAAAAATTTAATCAACCTCCAAAGTTCCCTCTACCGAATCATCCATGGTTTTTCCGGTAATAACAGATGCTGCCATTTTCAAAAATGCAACTGCTGTACCGTGTTTGGTATCCCAATAATATCCTTCTGAAGGGATAACTTTGATCAATGTAATATTTGGATCGTCTTTTCCACCTTGAAACCAGGTTTTAATAAACGGACTCCAAAGTTCATCTATTTTCGCCTGATCCCTGCTAATTTCAGAGATTCCGTAAATATTTACAAAACCCGAATGTGCACCGGCCTGAAACAATAAATGTGTAAAAGGATCGGTTGAAATCTCTTCATTTTTATGACTGTCTTTCATACTCATAAACCAGATGTTCCCTTCATCATCAATTTGTTGGATGGCCATAGGCCTAACAGATAAAGGTATACCCGTTTTAATATTGGTACAAAAAAAACAGCTTTCGGCTTTGTCTGCCAATTCTCTTAACTTATCGATAGCCGCTTTGCCACCTAAATCTTTAATATTATTTTCTTCCTGAGTATTGTTAGTACTCCCTTCTTGTGATGTTGCCATAGTTAATATATTTTTATATAAACTACAATGGAAGATGGAGTTTAGTTTTGAGTTTTTGTTTTGTGCATAGCAGGAAAAGCAATAAGTGCATGGCAAAAGCATTCGGAGTGAAATCAATCCATATTTTGTTGAATAAAATTATAGAACATTTAATGAAACAGAATAACTTTAGTTGATGGAAGTAAAAAAACCAAAACCTTTTAACGCTCAGATTCAAATTATAGGCATCAATCCTTATGTATTTGTACCGGAAGAAACATTAAATTATATTTTTAATAAGGCCGGAAAAAACAAAGGCAAACTGCCGGTTATAATGAAAATTGATGGCTTTGAGTTTAAGCAAACCCTCATTAAGTATGCTGGCGATTGGCGCTTGTACCTGAATATGCCCATGCGTAAAGCTGCTGGTAAGGTTGTGGGGGACACTGCAGATTTTGAAATAGAATTTGATACTAAAGAAAGGTTAATAGCCGTGCATCCAAAATTGACCAATGCTTTGGCAAAAAATAAACAAGCAAATGAAATATTCGAGAACCTTCCTCCTTATTTGCAAAAAGAGATTATCCGTTATATCGCCAATCTCAAAACAGATGAAGCTGTAGATCAAAATGTTAAACGGGCCATTCGTTTTCTTTTGGGTAAAGAAAGATTTATCGGGAGGGATAAACCTTAATCAGAAATAGACATCTTGCGATTATATTTTCAAAAAAAAAGCCACTTCAAATGATGAAATGGCTTCTCTAAGTATTATTCAAGTCTATCGGTAACGAACTTGCTGTTGTTTATCCATCATGCCCATCTGATCTTTCATTTGTTTAATTTGATCAGCCAATAATTTATTTTTATCTGCTTTTTTTGCTTCGGTCAGATACATGGTTGCTTCGCGTTTGTTGCGTTTAGCCATTGCAATACCCGCTAAACTTAATTTTGCTAAAGCAATATTATGATCCATCTGCATACCTAAAGCAAGCGATTTTTTAAAATATTTTTCACTTTGCATTGGAGCAGTTCTGCTTTCAATTAAACCAATTAACAAATTATAATAACCATGTTGAACCTTTATCAACTGACTTTCGTAATTGGTAATCCGATCTAAAAACATTTTAGCTTTAGGCATGTTGTCTTTCCTAAGAAACCATTGTGCTAAAAGCATGTTTTCGTTAAAGAAGTAGGTTACCAGCACAATTATTCCCAATAAGATGGCAACAATGCCCCAAGGCCAAAAGCCGAAAATAAATAAAGCTACTGCGCCACCCAGTAAAGCAAACCCCGCAATTAATCTGATAATATTTGGCATAAATTTTATTCTAATTATTTTTTTTTGCAAATATCGTGTTTAAATGGCAGAATTTAGATTTTAAAACAATAATTTCATTAAAAATTTCAAAGCAACAATAAAGCATCTCACAAATATGAAAATCCTCTTATCTATAACCCTAATCGTACTTGCAATGAACGTTTCTGCACAGGAATTGAATAAAAAAATCCACGATCAAGTCCACAATAAAGATATTCTGATTAACGCCTGCACCCGCGAAGGTATAAGCACTTTTCCAGAATTTAAAGAAATGTACGATCCACTTTATGCAGCTTACATACCAGATGCAGCAACAATGATCGAACTTAAAAAACTGATTAAAAATGAAAAAATTAAAATCGTTTTTGGTACCTGGTGCGGAGATAGTAAAGTGAATGTCCCTAATTTCTTCAAAATTTTGTATGCACTTCATTTCAAAGAAAAAAACGTAGAAATTATTGCTGTTGACGGTAATAAAAAGGCCGAAAATGGCATTTTAGACGGCTTGGATATTTTAAGAGTTCCCACATTTATTGTTTTGGATAAAAAGGGTAAAGAGCTGGGTAGAATTATTGAAGGCCCGAAAACAACCCTTGAAGGAGATTTGTTAGCAATTTATAAGAAAAAATCATAAAATTTGAAAGAATTATGGTTGATAGGTTGATGGATTACGGCTCATAGTTTGATGGTCAATGGTTCATAGTCTTTTGGTCAATGGTTGATAGCCTGATGGTTTATAGATTGATGGATCATAGTTTGATGGTCAATGGGGTTGATAGCCTGATGGTTCATTGTTCATAGTCTGATAGTCCATGGTTGATAGTTTGATGGTCAATGATTCATAGTCTTATAGTCCATGGTTAATAGCCTGATGTATCATGGTTTATAGTCTTATGGTCAAGATTACAGTCACTCCATCGGCTTCTGCTCAACACCTTACCATTGACTATCAACTATTATACTATTAACCATATTACATTATACATTTTACATTTAAAAACATGTCTGCAGCATTAGAACCAGGTTGGTTAGCCGTTTTAGAAGAAGAATTTGAAAAAGACTACATGAAAAACCTGAAGTCTTTTTTACAGGAAGAAAAAAATAACGGGGTAACGGTTTACCCTAAAGGGGCAGATATTTTTAATGCTTTAAATACTACTCCTTTTGATCAGGTTAAGGTGGTTATTTTAGGTCAGGATCCTTACCATGGTGTTGGGCAGGCCCATGGTTTATCTTTTTCTGTTCAGCGTGGTGTTACCGTTCCGCCCTCATTAAAAAATATTTACAAAGAATTAGAAACAGATATTGAAGGTTTTAAAACACCAAATCACGGGCATTTAACGCATTGGGCAGAACAAGGCGTATTGCTGTTAAATGCAACGTTAACGGTTCGGGCATCTGAAGCTGGCTCGCATCAAAACCGAGGCTGGGAAATTTTTACAGACGAAATTATTAAGGCGCTATCTCAAAAACGCGAACACATTGTTTTCTTATTATGGGGAAAATATGCACAACAAAAAGCAGCTTTAATCGACCAAAAGAAACATTATGTATTAACCGCAGCGCACCCTTCACCGTTTTCGGCGTATAATGGTTTTTTCGGCTCGAAGCATTTCTCAAAAGCAAATCAACTTCTGGTACAGAATAACCTTAAACCGATTGACTGGAACCTGCCAGCCTAATGAATGTTTATTTTATAAGCGGTTTGGGTGCCGACAAAAGGATTTTCTCAAAATTAAAGCTTGACGATCAACTCAATGAAATACACATCGATTGGATTCAGCCTAATAAAAGTGAATCACTTTCTTCTTATGCAAAGCGGTTAAGCAATGTTATCGACACCACAAAACCCTTTGCATTAGTTGGTGTTTCTTTTGGCGGAATGATTGCTGTTGAGATTGCCAAAATTTTAAACCCAACAAAAACAATCATTATCTCGAGTACAGTTTTGGCTGCTCAGTTACCAATGCTTTATCGTTTTGCAGGTAAACTCGGCCTATTGAAACTGATACCTGCAAAATTCCTGAAATCATCGAACAAACTCACACAAAACTACTATTTCGGTACACGCTCGGGGAGTGAAAAAAGCTTATTAAGCAAGATTATAAATGATACTGATCCTTACTTTTTGAAATGGGCCATTGGCAGTATTTTGGCTTGGAAGAATAATATCCGGCCATTAAACACTTATCACATCCATGGCACAAATGATAAGATTTTATATTCCAAAAAAGCAAAACCAGATTATGTGATTAAGAGCGGCACGCACTTCATGGTTTATCAAAATGCTAAGGAAATATCAGGAATTATTGACCATATTATCTTGAATAACGGAACCGACTAATTTCATCTTATGCGTCACCCTGAATTTATTTCAGTGACTTAACAGATAGATAGGTGCTGAAATAAATTCAGCAAGACGCAATACTTATCAAGACGTAAAACTCACAAGACACATTTACCCCACACGTCACCCCTAATTTATTTCAGGGACTTAACAAATAGATAGATGCTGGAATAAATTCAGCAAGACGAAATTCTTAGTAAGACGTAATATTTAGCAAGACGCATTTACTCCACACGTCACCCTGAATTTATTTCAGGGACTTAACAAATAGATAGATGCTGAAATAAATTCAGCAAGACGAAATTCTTAGCAAGGCGTAAAACTCACAAGACGCATTTACCCCACACGTCACCCTGAATTTATTTCAGTGACTTAACAAATAGATAGATGCTGAAATAAATTCGGCAAGACGAAATTCTTAGCAAGGCGCATTTACCCAACACGTCACCCTGAATTTATTTCAGGGACTTAACAGTTAGATAGATGCTGAAATAAATTCAGCAAGACGAAATTCTTAGTAATACGCAATAACCCAACACGTCAGCATAAAGTTATTTCAGAGACTAATAAGCTGTTTATAGTTTTAATACTCCAATGGCACAATCGGTTCCTTTTTCGTGGTCGACATGATCATCATCGTTTGAAAGGTTTTAACCACAGATATCTTACTGATTTTATCCATAATTAAACGTTCGTATGCTTTGATATCTTTTACGTAAACTTTCAATAAAAAATCGGCCTGCCCCGTAACATGATGGCATTCCGTAATTTCTTTAATCTGGTTTACTTCATCTAAAAAGATTTGTATAGTGTTGTTCTTATGAAAATCCAGCTGAATCTGAATAAAGGTTTTAATCCCTAAACCCAGCTTTTCTTCATCTACCAGTGCATGATAACTTTTAATATAGCCTGCCATTTCGAGCTTGCGTACACGCTCTAAAGTTGGTGCAGGTGATAAACCAATTTCCTGGGATAAAAGTAAGTTGGTAATTCTTCCGTTTTCTTGAAGAATTCTTAAAATTTTGAAGTCAATTTTATCTAATTCAGATGCCATATGGTGTTAAAGGTATTTGAGAATACAAACATAACCAAATTATATTCTAAATTTTAACATAATTTATCATATATATTTTAAATAATTATTTTTAGATTTACCTAAAAATAAAATTAGATAAATATAAATGCAAAGTTATACCGAAGAGAACTATCTAAAAACTATTTATCATTTAGCAGAGAAAACTACTAACGTTCAAACCAATGCCATTGCAGAACAAATGCAAACCAAACCTGCATCTGTTACCGATATGATTAAAAAATTGGCCGATAAAGGTTTAGTAGATTACATCAAATATCAGGGCGTTACCTTAACTGAAACCGGAAAAAATACTGCGATTGATATTGTACGTAAACACCGTTTATGGGAAGTTTTTTTGGTTGATAAATTAAATTTTAAATGGGATGAGGTGCATGATGTAGCCGAAGAACTCGAACACATCAAATCTATCGAACTGATTGAAAGATTAGATGAATTTTTGGGTTTCCCTAAGGCAGATCCGCATGGAGATCCCATACCTGATAAAAACGGTAGGTTTGCTAAAACCCAATTTATAAAACTTATTGAGTTAAAAGTTGGAGATGCTGGTACCATTACAGGCGTTAGTCAGCACAGCTCTGCATTTTTAAAACACTTAGAAAAATTAGGGCTCACTCTGGGCAAACAAATCCAGATCAATGATGTTACCGATTTTGATGGTTCGGTAGAAATCCTGTTATCCGATAAACAAGTTAATATTAGTAGAGAAGTTGCAAAACACATTTTAATCAGCAGTAATGGCAAAAACTGAATCCTTAAGTGAAGTACATCAAAGCGTAAATACAGATAAAAGAAAGGGCTGGAAGCGGATTTTGGCTTTTATTGGTCCCGCTTATTTAATTAGCGTTGGTTATATGGACCCTGGCAACTGGGCTACAGACCTTGCCGGGGGTAGCAAATTCGGTTATCAACTGATCTGGGTTTTACTGATGTCGAACCTCATTGCGCTGCTCCTCCAATCGTTAAGTGCCCGTTTGGGTATTGTTAGGGGGTTAGATCTTGCACAGGCATCTAAACAAGCCTATCCGCGCTGGGCAAACATTCCACTATTCGCTTTGGCGCAAACGGCAATTATAGCCTGCGATTTAGCCGAAATTATCGGTATGGCCATTGGTTTACAACTCCTGTTTGGTTTGCCACTAATCTGGGGAATTTCTATCACCATATTTGATACCATTTTACTGCTCTTTTTACTTAACAAAGGCATGCGTGCCATGGAGGGCTTTATCGTATCGATGGTTTTTATTGTGGGCATTTCGTTTTTAGTAGAAATGTTTATTGTAGAACCCTCTCTAAAAGAAGTTGCAAGAGGTTTCGAACCTTCTATATTAAATGGAGATGCTCTTTATATCGCCATCGGGATTATTGGTGCCACCGTAATGCCACATAACCTGTACCTGCATTCATCACTGGTACAAACCAGAAAAATTGAGCGTAGCAATAAAGGAATTAAAGAGGCTTTAAAATTTAACCTGATTGATACCACTGTAGCCCTTAACCTTGCCTTTTTTGTTAACGCTGCCATTTTAATACTTGCGGCTGCTGCCTTTTACAAAAATGGCTTACATGAAGTTGCCGAAATACAGGATGCACATAAATTATTGTCGAATATTTTTGGCAATATCGCCCCAACCCTATTCGCTATTGCATTAATTGCCGCCGGACAAAGCTCTACGGTTACGGGTACTTTAGCCGGACAGATTATTATGGAAGGCCACATTAACTTAAGGATCCAACCATGGCTTAGGCGTTTGATTACCCGTTTATTGGCCATAATACCAGCCTTTTTTACCATTTTACATTATGGCGATGATGCCCTGGGCGGCTTATTGGTGCTCAGTCAGGTGGTATTAAGTTTACAGTTGGGCTTTGCAATTATTCCGCTTATCCATTTCACATCAGACAGGAAACTGATGAAAGATTTTGCAATTAAGCCCTGGATTAAGGTATTGGCCTGGGCAAGCGCGCTTGTTATTATTGCCCTTAATGTAAAACTGGTTATAGAAGAAATAAGCGGATGGGCAAAAGGCGGCAACAACTGGTGGATTTACGTAATCGTATTGCCAGCATTAATCCTGATTGTTTTATTACTTCTTTATGTATTTCTTCATCCTCTTTTAGAAAAGAAGAAAAATGATGCACGGCAGATGGTGCCACATGGAAATGCATTGGATATTGGTAAAATAGATAAGATAAATTATAAAAGAATCGGTATCGCAGTAGATTTTTCTAAAAATGACCGGAATACCATTCGTCATGCGTTAATTCAGGGCGGAAAAGAAGCACATTACTTCCTGATCCACGTGGTAGAAACGGCTGCTGCAAGATATCATGGCAATAACGTTATGGACCATGAAACTCAAAGTGATGCAGCTAACCTTGAAAAATACAGAACCAATCTTGAAGATCTCGGCTACGACTCCACACCGTTTATTGGTTTCGGAAATACAGGAAAAGCCATTGCCGATATCAGCAACAGGAATGAAATGGAATTACTGGTAATGGGTGCACATGGCCACAAGGGTTTAAAAGACCTTGTTTTTGGCACCACTGTTGATTCTGTTAGGCATAAGGTTAACATCCCGGTACTCATTATAAGGTAATTTTAATGAAACCTCGCTGCGTTGGGCAGCGAATAATTATGAGGGTCATGAAACCTTCCTGCCATGGGCAGCGAACAATCATGAGGGTCATGAAACCTTCCTGCCATGGGCAGCGAACAATCATGAGGGTCATGATACCTTTCTGCCACCTGCTGCTTGGAATAATTATAAACAACTTGTTTTACCTAATGCAGGGCTAAAATTATGATTGTGCGCTAAAATTGAACACAACCAAATTGATTAAACAGCACTAAAGCAATGGGCATTATTTGTTTACCACTGTCATTAATTTTTTAATGCCACCATCGCCAGATTCGTACATTAACAGTTTACCTGCCTGAGAATATAAATACATTGCCGGGTATTGTTTAGGTAAGAAAGTTGGAATAAACATGCGTTTTTTATCCTGCAACACCAATACATTGGGTTTCGCATTTAAACCTTTAGCGTATGAATTGAAAAATTGCGGAATAATATAGCCCTCATCCATCGTAATCATGTAAATATTTACATCCTTAAACTTTGCATAATTGGCATTTAAAACTTTACTCTCTCTTTGGCAATGTTCGCAGGTACAATCAAACAGAATAAAAAGGTTTTTCTTTCCTTGTTTAATATCAGTATTGGAAAATGCCTTTCCATCTAAACGGTAAAAGGTAAATTGGGGCAATAAGGTAGGCTGCTGTGCCTTTACCTGGAAAGTGATGGCGAATAATAAGATTAAAAGTAGGTTTCTGAATTTCATTTTAGATATTTAAACTCCAAACTTAAACGAATAAATACGAACATAATAATATATCCTTAGCTTTTACAAACAGATGAAAAATTTTAATAGCCAAGTAAGCTTGCATGCACAATATAATGTATTTTAAAGCTTTAGTTACGTTGTAATATTTTAAAAATGATTGCCGGCATTCCATAGCAATTGCAGCCCCGCCATCCACTTTATTCCGATGAAAGATCGGAATGTTCGCTCCTGTCGGGTTTAGGAACAAGGGTTTGGTAGGCATATGAAAGGTTTGAGTATGATGCAGAGGCCTGTGTTAAATAAACCCGATTGACGCGGAAACCAAAAGCTTTTTTGCTTTTGTTGAAGCAAAAAGCGGGATTGAAGTTGCCAAAAGCATTCACCGCACATTTTCAAATGATATCCACATATGGAGGATTTATGTTTCTTAGCGATTTGGCCATTCAAATTTCACATATTTAATCGCTGCTATAAAAAATTAAAAAAAATTATCACGCCAATTTTTAGGATATTTGCAACCCAACATTTATATTTCACATACTTGTTGGGCATTACAACATCACATACTTTATTAAATTTTGAAAAACGATATCAACATAAAAAATAAAAGAGCTTATTTCGACTACAATCTTTTAGATAAATACGTAGCGGGAATTGCCCTTTTAGGAACTGAAATAAAAGCAATAAGACAGGGGAAGGCCAACATGACGGATGCATTTTGCATGTTTATAGGAGGCAACCTCTACGTGCGCAATCTTCATGTTTCTGAATATTCTCACAGTTCTTTTTACCACCACGATATTAAGCGCGACCGTGCCCTATTGTTACAGAAAAAAGAAATTAGAAAATTAAAGCTAAAGGGAGAAGAAAAGGGCTATACCATAGTACCCCTGCGTATTTTTATTAACGAAAGAGGCTTTGCTAAAATGGAAATTGCACTTGCTCAGGGTAAAAAAGAATTCGACAAACGCGATAGCATTAAAGATCGGGATACAAAACGGGAGTTGGATAGAGCGATGAAGAGGTAAATTAGTTTGGAGATGAGGGTTTGGAGCTGGGAGTTAAATTAACTCAAAACTCCAATCTCCAAACTCCCAACTCAATCACCATGCTTGGTCGCCTACTAAAGGTACAAACCTGAAAGTATCCAGTACAATTTTCTCGTAATCGGTTTCACTTACGCGGATAACAGTTACCATTTTCTGTGTTTTCTCGTCGCCAACCGGAATTACAAGAATGCCACCTATCCTTAATTGCTTTAATAAAATTTCAGGAACCAAAGGAGCTCCGGCAGTAACGATTATTTTGTCGTACGGCGCATGAGCTGCGATACCTTTTGAGCCATCTCCGCAATAAAAGGTTGGCCGGTACCCCATTCCAGGCAAAACCTGAACGGTTCTGTTGTAAATATTTTCTTGTCTTTCAATCGTAAAAACATTTGCGCCCAGTTCCATTAAAATACAGGTTTGATAGCCAGAACCGGTTCCGATTTCGAGTACCTTATCTCCTTTTTTAATGTGTAAAAGTTCGCTTTGATAGGCAACGGTATAAGGTTGTGATATGGTTTGCCCATCACCTATCGGAAAAGCTATATCCTTGTAAGATTGGTTCCAGAAAGTTTCGTCAAAAAAGAAATGCCTGGGAACTTTACCAATAGCCTTTAATACATTTTCATCTTCAATCCCTCGAGATCTCAACAACTCTACAAGTTTTTTTCTCGCTCCACGTTCCCGGTAATTATCAACAAATTTATACGCCATGAGCATCAAAATTAGCTTTTTTTAAACGGTGATACAATGGCAAAATGTGAGAATGATTAAATTAATAAATGGATTACCTGAATTAGAGATTGATACATTTTCCACATTGGGAATATTATGGAATGAATGAATTTTGAATGAGTGAGTTTTAAATAATTGGTTTTCTTTGAATCATTCAATCATTCCATCCCTCAATTATTCACCCAGTTTAATACGGATCTACATCGATTTGTGTAAAAACACCTTTAAACTCTTTGGTCGCGTTAAATTGCGTAAGGGTTTCTCTTAAGGCATCTTTAACTTTCTGAATGGCAGTATGCTTATCGGCTTTTATAATAATCTGTTTAATATAAAGATTGCGCACACGGCTAACCAAAGGTTGTTCGGGCCCTAAAACCCTTTTGCCAAACTTTGCTTTTAAGATATTGGCCAGCGTAAATGCAGCGTGATCCAGAACATGCGAGTCCTTGTGTTTTACATAAAGAAATATCATCCGTGAAAATGGCGGATACAGGAATTTCTCCCTTTCTACAATTTCATCGTTATACATCCCTTCATAATCGTTATTTACAACCTGTTTGATGATGCGGTTTTCGGCATCGTAGGTTTGGATGCACACATTCCCTTGGTCGGCCCTTCGCCCTGCCCTACCCGCAACCTGGGCCAATAATTGAAAGCTGCGTTCGTAAGCACGGAAATCAGGGTAACCCAAAAGCGTATCCGCATTGATTACCCCAATAAGGTTCAGGTTATCAAAATCCAATCCTTTTGCCACCATCTGTGTACCGATCAGAATATCCGTTTTCTTCTCCTGAAAGTCGTTTAAAATCTGTTGCAGTCCGTTTTTTGTGCGGGTGCTGTCCATATCCAGTCTGGCAATTGTTACCTCAGGATAAAGCAACCTGAGTTCTTCTTCAATACGCTCTGTACCAAATCCTTTTTGTTCTACATGCACTGAGCCACAAGCCGGACAAATGTTAACACTACTTTGCTGATAACCACAATAATGACAATGTAATTTACCACTGCTTTTATGGTAGGTTAAACTTACATCGCAGTTTACACATTTAGGGGTATAGCCACAGGTAGCGCAAATCAAAATGGTTGCATAACCCCTCCTGTTCTGAAACAGAACGATTTGTTCTTTTTTTGCTAGCGCCAGATCTATATCTTTAATCAACACGCTCGAAAAATACGAGCTCATTGTTTTTTTCTTCGTTTCTTCGGAGATACTTACCACCTGCTGGTTCGGAAGCTGAACCCCACCGAAACGTTCTTTCATTTCTACAAGGCCATATTTACCTTGCAAGGCATTATAGTAACTCTCTAATGAGGGTGTGGCCGATCCTAATACAACTTTAGCCTGATGGAGATAACCCAGGTAAATAGCAGCATCACGGGCCTGGTAACGTGGTGCCGGATCATACTGTTTATAAGAAGGCTCATGCTCCTCATCAACCACAATGAGTTTTAAATGTTCAAAAGGAAGAAAAACAGCCGAACGTGCACCCAAAATCACTTTATAAGCACCTGTACGTACTTTATTCCAGATTTCTACGCGCTCACTGTTGTTAAATTTGGAGTGGTATACCCCGATTGAGTTGCCAAAATAACGTTTAATCCGCTCTACAATCTGCGTAGTTAAAGCAATTTCGGGCAGCAAAAATAGCACCTGGCCATCTGTATTTTGGATAATCTTTTCGATCAGTTTAATATATACCTGCGTTTTTCCTGATGCGGTAACGCCATGTAATAAAACCACCTCTTTTTCTTCAAAATGTTGGTTAATCTGATTTAAAGCTTTCTGCTGACCTTCATTTAGCTCAAAATTTACACTAAATTCTTCATCATGAGCAGCCAAACGACTAACAGGTCTTTTCATTATCACAAAAATATCTTTGTCGGTTAATGCTTTTAATGCCGCAGGGCCGCAATTACTCTCTTCTAAAAGCTGTTCTTTAGAAATGGGAAGATTGGATTTTTGTAATTTCAGATAGGCCAACAGCGCATCAAGCTGTTTAGGTGCTCTTTCCAGAACGTTAAAAAGTTCTTTCAGGTGCTCCTCTTCGCTATAAAAATCGTTTAAAAGGATAAATGATTTTAGTAAAGGTTTATATTTCTGCACCACTTCTTCAGCAACTAACACCAGTTCTTTATCCAATAGGTGATTAATAATCGGATAAACTGTTTTCTGCCCCAAAAGTTTAGAAACATCATTAACTGTTAGTTTTTGCTGTTGCTTTAAGGCATTAATAATAATTTCTTCCTTATCAGTAAGTTCAGTATCCTCATTGTACTCCTCGCGCAACATCAGTATGGTTTCGCTGGCCAGCTTTAAACTTGCCGGTAAGGCAGCTGCCATTACATCGCCTTCGTTGCACATGTAGTAATTCGTCATCCACGACCAGAATTTAAGCTGCGTTGGCGTAATTACCGGTTCGTGATCTACTACATCAATAATATATTTTGCCTCGTAAACGGTAGGTGGTACTGTAGAAATCCCACTGATAAGTGCGGTATAAATTTTATGTTTACCAAATTGCACTACAACACGTTTCCCAACCGCAATCTGGTCATTGAGATCAAAAGGCACACGATAAGTATAGTTTTTTGCCAAAGATAATGGCAAAATGACTTCTACAAAAAGTGTTTCTCTTTCTGCAAAAATATCGTTTTCGTAAATATTCATTATTTATCTTTAAATGCTGCAAAAAAGAGCATTATCCATCCCAATACAAATAACAAACCGCCAATTGGCGTTATCGGGCCAATAAATTCAGTAAATCCTAAATGGGATATGCTTCTGGTGGCTAATAAATACAATGAGCCCGAGAAAAGAATAATACCAAATGTAAAGCAGAAATAGGCAATATTAATCAGCTTGTTCCGGTAACGTGCAAAGGTAGAAAGGTATAACAAAGCAAACGTATGATAGAACTGATAATCAACACCTTTTTGCCAGATTTCTAATGACGGACCATCAATTAAGGCCTTAAGGCCATGGGCACCAAATGCACCCAGTAAAACAGCAACAGCACCAAAAAAAGAAGCAGTAAGGATTATTCGTTTATTCATAATTATTGCCAATAGCAATCGCTAAATTAATAAATTGAGAAAGAACTTCTCACTAATCAATGTAATAAATTAAATTTGTTGCATAGCAGATGAAAAAAATCGTAATTCTAACAAGTGCATTATTTTTGGGTGTAGCCTTTATGGCCTACATCTATTTTTCAAAATTGGGAACAGATAATGATGCAAAAGATCTTGCCTTGCAATCTGCCACAAACAATGCGGCACTGGTATTTTCTTTCCAGAATGATAAGGGTTTTTATGACATTATGGAAGGCCAACAACTGATCCAGCAGGTTTTAGGTAAAGACAAAACAAACCTCTTAAAACAACTTAAAACAGCTATCATTAACGATAATCAGCTTAACCGATACCTTAAAGATCAACAGATTTACATCAGTGTACTTCCGGATTCGAACAAAACACTAAATTTTCTGATTACGCTACAACTCCAGGAAGAAAAGGACTTAAAAAAATTGTACGAGCAATTGAAACTTAAAAAAGCAATTTCCGAACAGTCGAAAAACCGCTATACCGTTAAAGTGAATGATAGTTTATCTATTTATTTGGGTATCAACAACCAGGTGCTCACTGCTTCTACCTCTTTAAAACTGATTAATGATGCCAATGTGCGTTTAACTGAAAATCCATTTACTGATTACATTAAAGAGAACAACAGGCAGATTAAAAATGTATTGGCCCATGTGTATATCAACTTCAATCAAGCTCCATTATTGCTGAAAAGCATTGTAGCAGGTAACCTGAACGGCGAAATATCGATTTTTAATCAACAGAACAGTTTTGCCGTACTCAATTATAATTTTAGTAAAGAAAAAGTACTTTTCAGTGGAAATACAGAATTGAAAGACCAGCTTAACTACCTTAAACTTTTCGAAAATACCGCTGCCCAAAACACATCTATACAAAATATTTTACCTGATAATACAGCAAATTATGCTCTTTATGCTTATGATGATTATAATCAATGGCTCAAAAAGCTAAAAGCCTGGCAAGAGCAAACCAAAGTAACAAACAAAGTTAATGGCGTAATTGGAAACGTTAAAAATAATTACAGGATAGATTTAAACGCCGTATTTTCTACCTACACTAAAAACCAGTTTATCCTGTTTCAGCTCAGTACTACTGAAAAACTGGGCGCTGTGGCATTATCGAACGGAGAAAAAGTAAAACAGCTGCTATTGGATGTTAGTGCCGATTACAATGAAGACATTAAGTTGTTTAAATCATCAGACATTTTATACAGCTATTTTGGCGAGCCTTTTAAAAAATTTGGGAGGCCTTACTATGCCATTGTTGATAATAATTTGGTGGTGGCCAACAACGCAAGTACAGTGCAGTCATTTTTAAATGATTATAAAAACAACAGGCTTTTAATCCAAACGCCACAATACCTGGATGCGGTAAACCAAATTTCGACAACTTCTAATGTTAGCTATTACATTAACACTAAAAACTCGGCAGAAATTTTCAGGAACAATATTCAACTTCCATTTTACAAACATTTAAGGGCAGATAGTGGTTTAAAAAGTTTCGATACTTTTTATTATCAGATGAGTGCAGACAAGAGCAAGTTTATTACTAACTTGCTTTTAAACAAATATTTAAAACCGGAAATACCAGATTCGTTAAGTAACCGTTAATTAGAAACAAGCCAGAAAACCATTTTACATGAAGAAACTTTTACTTGCGTTACTGGCTTTGGCCTGCTTCGGGGTTGCAAATGCTCAACAGTATGCACTTTTCGGAACGAAAACAATGTTTGATGCTTTCGAAAACCCTTCCCAAAAATCATTCACCCTTGATTCATCCCGGAAATTTTCTTCAAATTTTCTGCTGCCTTATTTTGGCGTAAATGCGATTAACAAGGGAGGTTCTAAATTTTTTATCCGCAGACTGACGCAGGAAGGCGAATATAATACCTCAGGGATACCGATAGGAACAGGAGAGATTAATCATTTCTTCCAGAACAGTAACATTTATCTGGCTACCTTCCGCCTGTTTAAATCCTATAAATACCAAAAAGAAATGGGATTTTCCTGGCAGATCAGGTCTGATGCAAATATTGATTATACGAATGAAACTCTTGCAATTTTCGATTCCTTTGAACGGTTTAACAAAGGCCAGCAATACTATGGCCTATTCGATACCAAAGGATACGAACAAAGTTACCATCAATTTAGCTTTACTTACCGTGAAAACTGGAACAAAAGGCTGGCTTTTGGGCTTAAGGCCAGTATATTAAGCGGAATACTTTACAACAAACTCGATATTTCCAATTCATACTTATATATAGATCCTACCGCATCGGCATTATTGATTGGATTAAATGGCACATATTCGAGTAATTTCTCCGATTTTAATGAAGTAGATAAGAAAAATTTCTTTCCAAATTTTAAAAACCCAGGTTTATCACTAAGCTTTGGAACAAATTACACCACAAAAAAAGGGCTGTTTTTAATGGCTAATATTAAAGATTTAGGCTTTATCTGGTGGAGAAGCAATACCCAAAGAACTACAGTTAACCAATCTAAAATAATCGAGGATTTAGGAGATCGAAACAATACCAACCAGGAAATAAAAGATATTTTTCTCCTTTCAGAACAAAGCAAAAAATTTTTAACACCAACAAATGCAAAATTAGATATCTATCTATCTAAACGCTATGGTTTTTATAAACCTGGTTTAGCGGTTTCTAAAAGTTTGTTTTACAAAGGTGGAGATATAGCCCTTGTAAATGCTTTTATTGCCAATAACTTTTCGGGAAGTATTACTCCTTTATATAATTTTAACGACGTTTTTATGGTCGGACTGCAAGGGAAATACCAAACTCCTAATTTCGAAATCTTTATGGGTACCGATAATTTAGTTGCAACCAGTTTTCAAACCTACGGCCTCCTTAAAAAAGATGCAACTATAGGAAGTGGTCCAAACGGGGCTTCTTTTTACATGGGTGTTGGCATAAAATTCGGCAATGTGGTTAACCATCCACAGTTTGCAGATGTAATACCAGGCATTAATGATAAGGAAGAAGGAAGTTTCTTTAAAAATCTATTTTCTGTTTTTAAGCGGAAATAACCCAAACTAACTTTGCGCCTGCTGCTTTTTAGATTGCGTAACCACAAAATCTTTTAAATAAAAAGGCTCAAAATAAGCTACATCTTCAAAATTGCCTTTATTAAAAGCTTCGGTTGCCAAACGCGACATATAAGTTGCCGAATTGTAATTTGCTGCATCAAACGCTGTATGTACATGCGTTAATACTGCTGCACATTTTGCAGCACCATCGCCTAAAAAGGTTATAGGTTGTTGTGAAAGAAAATCGCCAAAACTTGTTTCATCAATAATTTTAGCTTCAGTTGGCGTAATTACATTTAAAGAAGGGTCAAAAATAGAGGTATAAACTTCCATTCTGCGGGCATCAATCATCGGGCAGATTAAACCGGTATAATGAGGATTTTTAGCAAGAAAGCCTGCAGCCATCATGGCTAAAGTTTCAATTGCAATTAAAGGCTTATCCAAAGCATAACAAAGTCCTTTAGCCGTAGAAACCCCAATGCGAAGACCGGTATAAGATCCTGGCCCCTTACTTACTGCAATGGCATCTAATTCCTGATAGTTCAATCCAGCAGCTTTAATTACTTCATCTATAAATAAAGTGAGGTTAGCCGCATGCAGGTTTTGCCCCTGCTCTTCTTTTAATGAAATTGTTTCGCCGTTTACAGATAACGCCACAGAACAGATAGCAGTAGCCGTTTCTATTTGAAGTATATTAGCCATTGCCCAAAGATAAGTAAAAATGGAACAAAGATAAGTTTGGAGTTAGTCGTTTGGAGTAGATAACCTATTTAAGCACCTCGTTTGAAAAACTATCCCTCTTGGCATATCATCCTGAGGGGTGATTTATTTAACTAATATAAGTGACAGAAGAATTTCAGGTAAATAAATTTACGCCGAGGGGCGTCATTGCTGAGAAAGCTTTTTCAGCCAACGAAACAATCTTATAACAATCGCTACTAGCGTGGGCTTGTAGGATAGCTTCGTACCAGCAATGTCGACCGCTTTACTGATACCTGTGAATGGTAGCGTAGTCGAAAGATAAAACAAATGACTAATGAATAACGGAATGAATAAACCTACTAAGGAACAGGATCGTGACCGTGTGCACCCCAGGGATGACAGCGGCCAATGCGTTTTAAGGCAAGCCAGCCACCTTTAAATGGTCCGTGCTTTTTAATGGCTTCAATTCCATATTGCGAGCAGGTAGGTGTAAACCGGCAGTTTGCCCCTAACATTGGCGAAATAGCGTATTGATACACTTTAATCAGTCCTAAAAAAAACCACCCGAAAATTTTATTGATGAATTTCATTAGGTTGGATTAAATTTTGAAAGCGTTTAAAGGTTGCAATCAATTTTTTCTCGATAAAAGCAAATTCATATTTATCTTTTCCCACAAACTGAATAGAAAATAAAAGCAAGCCCTTATCTGTAGGCAGTGGCAGATACAATTTATCTTGTTTGTTTAAGCGATAAGCTTCGCGGATACGGCGTTTAAGCAGATTACGATCTACTGCCCGTTTATATCTTTTTTTAGGAACATTAATCACCACCTGCGCTTGTACATCAGCCGGATGATCTATAAAAAGATAGGAAACCCGAAATGGGTATAATAAAAAAGAAGAACCGTTTTTAAACAACAGGTCTAAATGTTTCCTGCTGCATAACCGTTCTTCTTTTCTGAATGTGTACATATATTTTTGATTGATAATTGCAGATTTTGATCTGCCGATTCCGAGTTAACGGAAAAGCAATCAAAAATTATGCTTTATGCTTGCGTTCGTCAGAAACTGTTAATCTTTTTCTTCCTTTAGCACGACGTGATGCTAATACTCGTCTGCCGTTAGCTGTTGCCATTCTTTCGCGGAAGCCGTGTTTGTTTCTTCTCTTTCTTTGCGAAGGTTGGTATGTTCTTTTCATGACTGTATATTATCTATTGTAAAATTAAGAGGTGCAAATATAAAGCGATTTCTCTACAAATGCAAGAGTGATTAATTATTATTTTTTCTATTTGATGCAAATTTATAAAATCTTTCGAAAAACGCGACTAATGGTCTGTTTATAATTGATTGTTTGCGTTATTTGTTGCTCTTCATTAAACATTCCTTAGGGCAATCGTCATGCTGATCCGATAGCTATCGGATTTATTTCAGCATCTTTTAAGCTACCTTGAAGCGTTTACTAATAAGGAACCTTAATTACATATAATGAAAAGCAGAACTAATAATAACTTTAGCACTCAATTGCTTTCCAAAATATATTAGTCCGGTAAAACACCAACCGATTGATTGAATTGAAGGGTTAGTTACAAACCCAGCGCTGCCTTTAACTTTACATAACCAGTTTTACTTACCGGCAACCAGATATCTGATTTTAACAACACTACGTAACTATCTTTCTCTTTGAGCTCTATTTTGGTTACCTGTGCAAGGTTAATGATGTAAGATCGATGTATGCGGATAAACTGGCTCACTTCGAGTGTTTGTTCGAAATAAGCCATTGTTTTATTTTTGTAAAAAGCACCATCTACCGTACTCAATTTCACATAATCATCATCTGCTTCGAGGTAGTTGATATCGGCGACAGGAATAATCTTTATTACGCCATCTTTTTTAACCACTACCCTATTGTTTTGCGCCGGACTTAAAGCTGCTGCATCCAAAATAGCCTCTGTATTTGCGGTTTGGTTTAATTTGTTGGGTATTTTTTTAATTGCGGCATCAAAACGCGATTTATCAATAGGTTTCAGCAGATAATCTACTGCATTAACTTCAAAAGCTTTAATGGCAAACTCATCGAAAGCAGTGGTAAAAATTACCGCAGGTTTATCTTCAACCAGTTCGAGCATTTCGAAACCGCTTATTTTGGGCATCTGGATATCCAAAAAAATTAAATCAGGCTTATGCAAGGTAATCGCTTTTAAGCCTTCAAACCCATCACCACATTCGGCTACAATTTCTATTTCTGCATGATCTGAAAGGTAATATTTTACAATATCTCTTGCTAAAGGCTCATCGTCAATTAGTATTGTTCTGATCATTTTTTTGTGGAATTTTTAGGGTTGTAATATATAAATTATTTGCCTCAATATCGGTTTGCAACAGATGAGTATTCGCAAATAACAGATATAACCTTCGTTTTATGGCAGTTAAACCAAATCCTGTCCCTCCCGCTGCTTTCATTTCCGGATCGAAAGGATTTTGTACACGCAACTGCAGAATATTGTGTTCAACCGTAACATCTACTTTAATCGTAATGCCGGCAGAAGTATTGTAAAGGCCGAATTTTATGGCATTTTCTACAATAGGCTGCAACAACGTACCTGGCAAACAAAGGTTTAAGGTATCTTCGGCTACATTTACTTCGATATTTAACCTATGGCTAAACCTTACCTTCTCAATATCAAGGTACAATTGAATATACTCCATTTCTTCTTCTACCGAAACCCACAATTCATCATCACGTTTTAAAGTTCCACGAAGAAAAGAAGCCAGTTTGGTAATCATTACTCCTGCCTCTTTCGGGTTTACCATAGTTAAGGCAAATACCGAGTTTAAGCTGTTAAAAAGGAAGTGTGGTTGTAATTGGTGCCTTAATTTATTCAGTTCGGCCTCTTTAGCCAAACTTTTGACCGCAGAAAGCCTTTCGTGCGTTTCTGATTGTTCTTCCAGTCTGTACCATAGAATATTGGCCAAAGCACACCAGGCCAAACACATAAATGAAATCAATCCCCTAAAAGCAAAAGAAAAATTGTAGAAATCTTTATACTCTTTATAATCTGCAAAAATATAGAGCACTGCATATTTAGCAGCAAAAATAATTACAAAGGTAAGTGCAAGCGTAATAATGAGCACATACAATATCCGTTCATTTTTAGGTTGATAGTAACCCAGCATATTGCTGATACCAATACAGGCCAGGGCCAGTAAAAAATTATTGATCAGGCTATCCGTTACCGAAATCCACCACGAAAAATTTACTACATAATGCAATCCAACACCACACAATACAGTCCATACTATTGCAATGGAAAGGGATGTTTTCTGTATTTGCGGAACGGATAAAGGTCTAGTTGTCAAAATGGTTTTGATTAGTTAATGATTTATTGCGGTGTTTCAGCTTTTCCAGATAATGGTCTACTGATTTCGGCTCAACAATTTTCGAACTGATTTCCACACCATCGGTAAGTTCTGCCACTTCCGATATTCCACCTACACCGATAAACTTCCATACTACTTTTTCTCCCTGGCAATTGTTAAAAGAGGGATTAAAATGAACGGCATTTAATTTGGCTTTATCTAAGGCCTGCGTTATACTTTCTGCTAGGATTAAACGCGTTTGCTCATTAAACTGGGGACTATGTTTCCCCTCACCACAAATTACCTGATAGATACAATTTACTGCAAACCATTTCATAGGCGATGTTTTATTAAATGTTTAGAAACTTTTTATCTCGATCCCCCCAAACAAAGCTGTCCCATCTAAAATTAATGTTTTTGTCATTTCAGCTACCGGCATCAAATGCGATCTTTTATCTTCCACGCTACCGAACAATGCAGTAACGTTCGATTTTATGGCCCAATTTTGTGGCACGATTAGTTTTACGCCTCCAAAAACAGCAGTAACATCAAGCGATACCGTTTCGGGGAAATCAGCCTGCGTCATTACAATATCCGCCCCTCCAAATACAGCCGTAATATCACCCCCCTGAAAGTTTTTAGAATAAACCGTTTGATTACTGCCTCCAAATACCGCCATTACATCAATAACATCGTTATTATTTGCAGTTTTGTCATCGGTGGCAGTGCCAAAATCAAATTCAGGTCTATTCTTGTCTTTACGTTTTTTCTTAAAAAAAGCATTATCCTTTGGCCTGAAGATTAAGAAACCGCCTACTATTACCAAACCCATACCCAAGGCATATTTAGAAAGATCAAAATTTAAACCCGGTATATTTGTTAAAGTATTATAAGCACCAACCAAAATTAAAACCAGCCAGCCTATTCCTTTAAAGTTACGACGAACGCCGATAAATACACCTAAAACGATTAAAAAATTAGACCAACTAAAAATCCATCTTGGAATATTTAGCCCCATATTGTTTAATAAAAATGCAAACCCTATAATTACGATGAGGAAACCGCTCCAAACCCTTCCCGAATTTTTAAGCTGATTGTTATCGTTATGATTAATATTTTCCATGTGTGTTCATATTTAATAATCCAAAAGTATCGATAAGCTCCCGAATCAAATAGATGATCCATGCAACAAGCGCATAAATGGCGGTAAGTAACCTTATTTTATCGGTGAAAATATTTTTGTTATTTTGAGATATGAAAATTTCCCTGTTTATAATGATGTTTACGATTTCTACCGGCTTATGTGCGCAGGAAATTAATAAGCAGTATAAGATTTACGATGTAAAAAAGCAGAAAACAATTTCGATAGATGAAATTGTTAATGATATGAACACAACTGATGTTTTATTTTATGGCGAAGACCATAACGATTCTATAGGACATTACCTGGAAGCAGAACTCTTTAAAAAACTTAACACCAAATACCCAAAAACAGCATTATCGTTAGAAATGTTCGCTACAGATGTACAGCCGGAAATGGATGAATTTTTGGCAGGCGTAATTTCTGAAAAGAATTTTATAAAAGAAGCCAGGGCATGGGGAAACTATAGCGACTATAAACCTATGGTAGATTATGCCAAACAGCACCAACTCCAGGTAATTGCGGCAAATGCAGCCACGCGCTATAGCAACGCAGTTACCATGGGTGGATTGAAAGCGTTGGAAAAATTTCCTAAAACATCATTTAATTTTTTGCCAGCATTGCCTATCGATACCGCACAAGGCAGATATTATGAAAAGTTTAACGAAACCCTGGGCGGCCATAACATGGGGACGATGAAAATTTACCAGACTCAAAATTTATGGGATGCAACAATGGCGTGGGCTATCAACAAATTTATTAAAGCCAATAAAGGGACAAAGGTATTACAGCTTAACGGGCGTTTTCATAGTGATGAAAAATTGGGCACCTTAGCAAAACTGGCAAAAGCCAACCCCAAATTAAAAATCCTGAACATTTCATCCTTTTCTGATGAAAGCTTTTCCAATCCTGATTGGGGAAAATTTACAAATCTTGGCGATTACATTATTATAACCAATCCAGCCGTAAAAAGAAGTTATCAATAACAAAAAAGCCGTCTCGATGTATTAACGAAACGGCTTTTTATGTATTATGCTTTAGCTTTTAGCAAATCTCTGATTTCTGCTAAAAGCACTTCTTCTTTTGTTGGTACAACAGGTGCAGTAACGGCTACCGCTTCCTCTTTCTTCTTCATTCTGTTTATGGCTTTAACCATAATAAAAACAATAAGTGCCAGCAGCAGAAAATTGATGGCAACCGTAATAAAATTGCCATAGGCAAAAATTGCAGCATCGGGGGCAGCTTTTTTCGCATCAGCTAGTGAGGCTCCTGCCGGGATAAGTTCTGCACCTTTTCCCATAGCAAAATAAATGCTGCTAAAATCTGGCTTACCAACCATGGCGGCAACAACCGGCATAATCAAATCTTCAATTATACTGGTAACGATTTTACCAAAGGCACCGCCAATAATTACGCCGACAGCTAAATCGAAGGCATTACCTTTTACGGCAAACTCTTTAAATTCTTTTACAAACCCCATATTTTGTTTAGTATTAGTTTAAATATTTACTAAAGTAGCAAACATTAAATTCAATACAAACGTTTAGGAAATAATTTTAAAACCAAACATATAGATAGCATTTAAGGCAAATCAGCATAATATCTGAAATCTATTGTTTATTTTTGGCCCATTCTTTTATAATTAATATGCTAAAGCAACACTTACAACAAAAATTATTACAAAAGTTATCACCTCAACAAATACAGTTTATCAAGCTGTTACAGGTGCCAACCGTTGCTTTAGATACCCGCGTAAAAGAAGAACTGGAAGAAAATCCGGCACTTGAAGATCCGAGTTTAATGACCCAGGATGAGCCAAAAAGCGAATATGACGACTTAAACGACGGTCCGGAAGATTACGAACAGTCATCAGAAGATACCAGCATGGACGAATTTAATGTAGATGATTATTTACAGGATGATTCGGCAAACGATTATAGCACCAATTATAACAATGGTGACGATGACGAGGAGAAAAAAGAAACGCCAATCGCTATTGAAAGTACTTTTTTTGAAAGTTTACAAGAGCAGCTCGACCTTATTCCCCTTTCCGATCAGGATTTTATCATTGGAAAGCAAATAATAGGAAGTTTAGACGATGATGGTTATTTACGCCGCCCGCTAGGTTCGATGATTGATGACCTTGCTTTTTCGCAAAATGTGATGGTTGAGGAAGAAGACGTACTGGAAATGTTAAAACTGATTCAAAGTTTTGATCCTCCGGGTATTGGTGCGAGAGATCTGAAAGAGTGTTTATTGATTCAGTTAAAGAGAAAAGATCCGGGCAACCCCATCATTATCAAAGCAATGAATGTGGTAGAAAACTACCTGGATGAATTTACGCGCAAGCATTACGATAAATTAGAAAAAAGTTTAGGTTTAGATAGCGAAGAACTAAAAGAGGTTGTAAACGAAATTTTGCGTTTAAACCCTAAACCGGGTGATGCCAACCAGGTAACCACCAAACAAATGCAGATTATTCCTGATTTTCACATCAGCAATAATGACGGTGTATTAATTCTTACTTTAAACTCAAAAAATGCTCCTGAATTAAAAGTAAGCCGTTCGTACCAGGAAATGTTTGAGCATTACGATAAAGCTTCATCAAAAGATAAAAAACTAAAAGAAGCCGTTCAGTTTGTTAAACAGAAATTGGACTCGGCCAGGTGGTTTATAGATGCCATTAAACAAAGACAACAAACTTTGTTAAAAACGATGAATGCCATTATGCATTATCAATATGAATACTTTTTAACAGCTGATGAGCGTAAAATGCGCCCGATGATTTTAAAAGATATTGCTGATAAGATTGATATGGATATCTCAACCGTTTCGAGGGTGGCCAACTCTAAATATGTACAAACAGAATTCGGTACATTTTTGTTAAAATCATTTTTCTCAGAAGCCATTCAAACCGAAAATGGCGAAGAAGTTTCGAATAAAGAAGTTAAAAAAATATTGGAAGATTGTATCGGTAACGAAGACAAACGTAAACCTTTGGCAGATGAAAAGCTAACCGAAATTTTAAAAGAAAGAGGTTACAATATTGCGCGGAGAACGGTTGCTAAATACCGTGAGCAGATGAATATTCCAGTTGCAAGGTTAAGAAAAGAACTATAGGTCAGTTTGTAGTTTTTAATTTTTGGTTTTCAGTTTACTACAAATTTTCCAAAACTTAAATGGCGAACTTTATAATTGACCTCCGACCCCAATCATTTGCCCTCTGACCCTAATCGTTTGCCCTCTGACCCCAATCGTTTGCCCTCTGACCCCAATCGTTTGGCCTTTGACCCCAATCGTTTGCCCTCTGACCCCAATCGTTTGCCCTCTGACCCTAATCATTTGACCTCTGACCCCAATCGTTTGACCTCTGACCCCAATCGTTTGACCTCTGACCCCAATCGTTTGACCTCCGACCTCAATCGTTTGACCTCTGACCCCAATCGTTTGACCTTTGACCCCAATCGTTTGACCTCTGACCCTAATCGTTTGACCTCTGACCCTAATCATTTGCCTTCTGACCCTAATCGTTTGACCTCTGACCTCAATCGTTTGACCTCTGACCCTAATCGTTTGCCCTATGACCCCAATCGTTTGAACTCTGACCCCAATCGTTTGACCTAAAAGCTCCGACTCACTACTTAAAAGCTCCGACTCGCTACCTAAAAGCTCCGACTCGCTACCTAAAAGCTCCGACTCACTACCTAAAAGCAACTTATCTGCTATTGTTGGCTATGGTGCTTTAACTACAGTGGTATTTTGCACCAGCATAGGAAATGATGGAAGGAGAAAACGTTAAAGCTTTATCAATAGCTTTCCCCTCCCTCACTGCATTGAGGCAGCATTAAGATTCCCGCATGCGCGAGAATGACGACCGTGTTAGAAACTTACTAGAAAAATTGCTTCAGCTCGCTCTCTCCCAGCTTCGCAATGACGGATTTAACGCATTTCCTGCATCCTGCTATTTGAACTATGCTATCTGCTCACTGCTTTCCGGCATAGGAAATGATCGAAGGATAAAACGTTAAAGCTTTATCGTTACCTTTTTCTTTCATTACTGAATTGAGGCAGCACACACTTTCCGCCCCTTCGGCGGAACTTGTGCTGACGACCAAAAAGCTTTWACGAATTTATCCGACATCAKTTCCAAGCCTTTCAGTTATGCCTTGTTTTTTGTTGTYTTTATAGGTAGTCATGCTTTCGCTGCGCTCAGGTTTGTTACTTTTGGGCCAAGCCAAAAGTAAAAGCCCTTCGGTGGCCGACCTGTACCGATTTCATATCGGTAACCGAGGCAAGCCCGAGCGGAGCGAAAGCTTGTTACTTTTGGGCCAAGCCAAAAGTAAAAGCCCTTCGGTGGCCGACCTGTACCGATTTCATATCGGTAACCGAGGCAAGCCCGAGCGGAGCGAAAGCATTACGATTCCCGCATACGCGAGAATGACGGCCGTGTGTTAAAAAACTTAAAAGATTGCTTCAGCTCGCTCTCCCCCAGCTTCGCAATGACGGATTTAACGCATTCCCTCAATGTTTTAAACAGCAGAAAAGTTTTTGAAATAATCCCGATAGCTATCGGATCAGCATGACAATCGCCTTAGGCATAGAGACGAACATGTATGTAAAACCCAGCTACCGCATTACGATTCCCGCATGCGCGAGAATGACGACCGTTTAGAAACACGACGAAAAAGATTGCTTCGGCTCGCTCTTCCCCAGCCTCGCAATGACGAATTTAACGCATTCCCTGCATCATGCCATTTGAATTATGCTATCTCCTCCCTGCTATCCGGCATAGGAAATGATGGAAGGATAAAACGTTAAAGCTTTATCGTTACCTTTTTCTTTCATTACTGAATTGAGGCAGCACACACTTTCCGCCCCTTCGGCGGAACTTGTGCTGACGACCAAAAAGCTTTAACGAATTTATCCGACATCAGTTCCAAGCCTTTCAGTTATGCCTTATTGTTTTTTGTTTTTATAGGTAGTCATGCTTTCGCTGCGCTCAGGTTTGTTACTTTTGGGCCAAGCCAAAAGTAAAAGCCCTTCGGTGGCCAACCGAGGCAAGCCCGAGCGAAGCGAAAGCATTAAGATTCCCGCATGCGCGAGAATGACGGATTTATGGTGCTAGCAAGCCCAAAGATCTCTCCACTACGGTCGAGATGAAGATATTATACATCCCTTCAACGCTGAAAAACTACAAACCGCTTCCCCTCATCACCACATTTTAATATAAGACGGTACTTTATAAATATTATTCAGCAACAGCCCTAAAACAATTTCATGACTCCCATTACTTACCTGGTTCAGTTCCGAAGTAGTAAAATCGTAAGAGTAGGTTAAGTTAACCATTTTACCAATATTAAAACCTGCCATTGCGGCAAAAGAATCATCTTTACGGTAGCTCGCACCCAACCATATTTTATCTTTAAAAGCCAGTTTCAGGTTTAAATCGACAGATACCGGTGCTGGAGAAACGTATTTAACCATCACCGACGGGATAGCTGCAATTTCATCATCAACAAAAAATTTATATCCCGCTGTGGCAAAATAATGCGGCACTTCTTTTCCTAAATTATAATTATTATCACCTGAAAAACTTAGTTTTTGTGGCAAAATCTGCTGAACAGATAAACCTGCAAATAACCTTGCGCCGTATAACCATAAACCAATACTTAAATCAGGCTTAATCTGGTTAACCAAGGCTCTGTTTAATACCGGATCAATCGGCATATCAAAAGTAAGCGCATTAACATCCAATGAGATACTCGAAATCCCAGCGGCAATACCAGCCGATAAGTTAAAATTATTGCTTAACTGCAAATGGTAAGCATAGGTAACATTTGCATCCAACCTTTTTATCGGCCCGGTTTTATCCAGTACAGCTGTAACCCCCATCCCATGATGTGAAGGCGACGACATGTAGTTTTGCATGTAATTCCGATCCATCGGATTTCCGGTTTGCTCCGGAAAAGAAGTTAACGCATTACTCCATAATTGCTTATCTCCCAAAGCCCAATGTGCAGAAACAAAAGATGTTTGCGGCGCATCGGTAATACCCGACCACTGCTTGCGGTAACCTGCTTTAAAATCAAGGTAATTTTCGATGCCCGAAAGTGCCGGATTTAATAAATATTGATTAAAAATGTACTGGGTATATTGTGGTTTTTGTTGCGCAAAAGCTTTAACCGACACTAAAAGTGCAAATATGAAGATGATTCTTTTCAATTTTATCTGATTATAGTAAGCGGTCCGGTTATAGTTTTCCTGCCATTACGCGGATTGATAATAAAGTAGTAAACCCCTACAGGTAATGGTTCGTTCTGGTAGGTACCATCGAATGGAATTTTATACCCAGTACTAAAAAACACCTTATTTCCGTTTCTGTTAAAAACTTCTACAGTTGCATTTGGATAAGATTCTAAATACTTAATAATCCAGGTATCGTTTACATTATCCCCATTTGGCGTAAAAGAATTCGGAGGCGTTAAAACCTGTAGTACCTTAACCAATACTTTAGAAGTGGTAACACAACCTTCGGGCTGCGTAGTGGCCGTTAAAGTATATTCAGTATCCTCATCCGGCGAGGCCACCGGATTTAAGACATCGGTTCTATTTAGCCCCTTTGCCGGAGCCCACTCGTATTTTAAATTATTTCCTTCAGCACTTGCCGGAATTTCAACCTGTCCGCCAGCCAAAAGATAAATCAGCGTACCAGCATTAGCCACTGGCGATTTGTATACTGTAATGGTATTTGAGATAGAAGTGGAACAGCCATTATCTCCGGTAAAGGTAAAAGTAATGGTGTGTGGCCCAACTCCGGCTATTTTAGGGTTAAAAGTGCCATTTGCACGCATACCATCACCACTGTATACGCCGGGAGGCCCATTCAGTTCTAATCCGGTTTTCTGTTTGCCTTGCGTGATTAAAACCGTACCATCGGCCTCACAAACAGGGGGAATATCATCAAATACCAATTGAGGAACTGGTTTTAAGGTAAGTGTTTGATCTGAAAATTTAGAGCAGTTTTCTCCTGAATAAGCTACAAGCCTAATGGTAAAAGTTTGGTCAGCAGCACCACCAAAGTTATCATATTTAAGAACAAAAATTTCGTTATCATCCGGATAATTGATTGTTTTATAAATGGAAGATTCCCTGCCAAAATCTCTGTAAATTTCAATCTTTGTAATGCGACCGGTAAATACTGAAGCAGTATTCTTAATCAAAATATCTTCGGTTGCGCAGCTATTATTATTTATAATTTCAAAATCAGCAGCTTTTACATCACCATTAACATTAAAGGTTTGTGCGAAAGATGTTTCGCAGCCTTCGGCATTTTTAAGACTTAATGTAACCGTGTAAGCTCCTAAACTTGTTGGCGTAAAAGCCCCATCAAAACCGGTAGATGTAGCAACTGTATTGCCATTAAAGGCATAAGTCCATTTTGCAGTTAAACCTGTTGTGCTAACATCGGTATTTTTTGAAGTATTTTTAAACCTGGCTACCCCATCAGCCAAACAGAAATCAGGAAGTGTAAAATTCAAATCCTTAGGAGGATCATATACATTTATATTAACGCGCTTAACATTTGAGCACCCAAGATCACTTTCAACAGTTAAAGTAATTATATAAGCACCCGGAGCAGCATATTGATGCACAGGGGCTACATGATTATCCAGTATTGCAGGAGTAGTTCCATCACCAAAATTCCAGGTCCACTTTACAATGGTTCCGGTGGCCTCGATGCTTGATTGATCTGTTAAAACAGTTGGCGTATTGGTGCACAATCCGTTCACATCAAAATTGGCCAATGGCGAAGGATTTATTAAAATTTCGACAGGATCCGAAGTGTCCGAACAATTCGAACCCGTGGTAACAGTTAACCTTACTATATATTTACCAGCTTTGGTATAAATATGCTCCGGATTTTGTTCGGTAGCAGGCGTACTACCATCACCAAAATCCCATAACCACTTGGTTACGGCAAAATCGGCATTATTAGGTATGCTCGCATCTGTAAATTTCACAACAGCATTTGAACAACCAACAACAGGATCAAACTTTGCAGTCGGAAGATCGTAAATATTAAACGTATAATTGGTTGTTAAATCACCCGATACGCATGATGATGTATTGGGCACATGGGCAACAATTTCTAAACTGTGCTTACCTTTTTCAGCATAGGTTTTGGTATAAGGCGATTCAAAAGTAAAGATGTTCGATCCATCAGGCAAAGTTTTAGTTTCGATAAGCACGGGTGGATTTTGATTAATAACAGTTTCATTATCCAGCGACCAATTGATGTAATCAGGCTTATATGGAAGCGAAAGCTTAATATTGTACGTTTCCCCTACACATCCATTTTGTCCCTCTTCATTTTTAGCAGTATTAAAAACTGTGAGGTAGTTGTTCGACGATAAATTTGTACCCGCAGAATAAGCATAAGATTCATGATCGCCAAAGCCGTAAGCAATCGCATTAAAACCATCATCTGCGGTAAGCGTTATACTCTCCGCATTAACAGGTATTTGTGTGTAAGAATAAGTAGGATTGCCATCCAATACCGTCCAGTTGGTACCAGGGGCTATCCCATTATACCTAAAGCCCGCTATCTTGTCAGTCTTAATTAATACGTTTACATATTTGTTACTAATATTCTGTAAACCAGATGAAAAAACGGTAACACTTTTAATGTTAAATTCTATCGGGTTTAAGATTACCATTTCAGGGTCGCCGATTATCCCCCCTCCGCTGGCTGCAGAACAATCTTGCGATAAGGAGTACTGCGCTACACTGATTAACTTATCAGCAGTGATAAAAGTAGAAGCTGTTAACTGATCGCTTTCTATAAATCTGCCTTTATTAACGGTATAGGTATTGCCATTATAAGTAACACTGGTATTGTCTTCCTGAGCAAGAATCCTGACGATGTATTTCCTGTTGATAAAAGGTACAACACCATAATTTTTCCCCCAACTGTTTGTAGCATAAAGCTGCTGAAACAGTGGATCCTGAGAAGTATTACATACAATTCCTATTACCGAAGTTCCAGAAAATGCAGCAAAGCGTTTGCAGGATGATGTTGCAGGATCAGTTTCTACAAAAACCCCAGTTAAATCCTGTGTTCCCGAAGCCAGATATTCATAAACGTCGCCAGCCTTACGTAAGGTTATAGGAATTGTAGTGCCATTACTTTCATGTAAAATAATATTTGTTTCATCTTCTACCGCCACTAAGGTTAAAAAATTATTCCCACCACTGCTTTGAGTAAAATTCATGGAGTAATATGTTTGCCCTAAAGTTTCGAAAGGCAAAATTAAAGAAGCTGCAGACCTTGCTGCACCATAAATATGCGTGTAAACAGAAACCTTTGGTTTGCCATCTGTAACCTTAACGTGTATCCCCTTATTTGTTAAAACCTGGTTTGCCTCTGTTTGTCCATCAATATAGGCATTGGCTCTTGGTACATCAAACCTAACAGCTGTATTGGCAGGGATAACTTTAGTAACAGGGGCAGCGTTACCGCAGGTAACAGTTACCTCTGAAGTGGATCTTGAAGTTACAAAAACCGCTATATTTCCATATGGAACTACGCCATTAACAGCTCTTGAGGGCACATGGGTTGGAAAAACCGTCCAAAAATCAGTTCCTTCATTAGAAATATTTTGTCCGGATGCTTTAAGAAATAACAAAGACACCAATAAAACCAATAACCAATGCCTTTTCATTACCTATCAGTTTAGTTGAAAACGTTATACATTTTTGTTTGATATAGTAGGCAATATACTACAAATCAGCACACAAGAAAAACAATTAATAGAATTTAACAAATTTGAAGCAAATAGCTCCTGAGGAGTATTCAATTAGAAGTTTAGGGAATAATTTTGCAGAGAAAATCCTTTGAAATCGGATAGAACAGAAAACAAAAAAGCCAATCTTATTAAAATTGGCTACAATATAAATATTCAGTTGTTACTTTGATCGGATTGATCTCCGCTCCCATATTTTGCAGAGAAATCTTTTGCTTGCTCATCTGCATTAACGTTGTTATGATCTTCCGGTTCTAAATTTTCATCTAATCGATCATTCCAATCATTCAATCCCTGATCAGGATGTTGTTTATTTTCTTCAGTAAAATCGGATTTAGATTTGGCCTGGTTTTGTTTTTGATTATCCATTTTGAGGTTTATTTCATTTAAAACATCACCTTAACTAGAAAGTTTTATTCACCGCAATTATTTAACGGGAGGTTCATCTTTAGCATCTTTAAATTCTTTAACACTCTTCCCTATCCCACGCATTAACTCTGGTAACTTTTTACCCCCGAAAATGAGCAAAATCACCACTCCTATTAAAATAATTTCTATTGCCGACATATCCCTATATATTTTGAACAATATACGTTAATTCTCCTGAATTGGTTTAATTAGATTTTTGTAATGAGATCCTACCGGAACAAGATGCTTTACCATCAGCAAGAAAGATCCTGAAAACATAAAATACCCACAAACAATTACAATTTATCTCAGCACTTCAATGAGCAATGCGATAATAGTATATTCTACTTTAAGCCCTAAACAGAAATAGCATTTAAAGTTCTTTTTTTAATTTTTGGTACTGCACCATGTCTTAAAAATTCAGCGTAACCTTTTAATTGTTTAATGGATTTAATGGCCTCATATCCTTCATATGATGTTCTGATTTTATTCAGCAACATGGTATCTGTTTTAAACATATCGTTTTCCACTAAAATCCCTTTACTTAAAAAATTTTTAATCAATTCGGCCATCTTCCCATTGGCATAAAGGTGCAGCGGGAGTTTAAACACTTCATTATTTAGTTTTTCAAAAACCTCATTAATCCAGTTTGCTTCAGTTTCTGCATTTACCGCAATTTTCCCGTCTTTTAAAACAATAGCGGTTAAAAATTCGCGTGCGCGCTGGCGCGAAATTATCCCTCCATGCACCCCATCCCGTAAAGTATAATCCAACCGATCTGCACAAAGTGCTGGCAAAGGCTGTTCTAAAATATCAAATGTGCCATATAAAATCTGGTTAACATCATATCCATATTTTAACAATACATCAGGCACTTCCGATTTGCACAAAACCGCTGCAAAAACTTTTTCATGGTAATCTTCATCTGTATTATCAAAAACATAATCGCCAACATGAGAAAAAGCGGTATGCGAAATATCATGTAGCAAACCCGCAATTTGCTCAAGTTCAGAACCACCAAGCATTCTAATCAACATGGTTACCCCGATGGCATGTTCTAAACGCGAATGGCAGATATCAGGATTAACCAAAAATATGGCACCACTTTGATGTACCCCCGCCAATCTTTTTAAAATAGCTGTTTCTAAAAGATCTGAAAATACTTCAGGTAATTCCATTTTGCCGTATAAAAAATCATTAAGCTGAATCATATTTTCAAATTTAAATTTAGGGATTAATCAGGCTCAAAAATACTAAATAATTTAGTTTTATCATTTAAATTTATCCACATTAAAAATTACTAAAACTAAAATTGTTAGCCTAAAAACCAACTTTCAAATATTTTGAAAGCTATTATTACAATTTAATGATCAACAAAGCCTATGGCGAAAAAACAAGCCAGTAAATTAAACGTTATACTTGTAAAAAAACAGCTATGGCAACAGCTCAACAAATAAGAAATGCATATTTAGATTATGTATTAAGCAACAATGAAAAACCAAAATCGGTTTATGTTTTCGCAAAGAAAATTAAAATTACCGAAGCGGATTTTTATCAATTCTTCTCTTCTTTTGAAAGCATAGAAAAAACCATTTGGTTTGAGCTTACGTTTGAAACCATCAGCAAAATAAAAGAACAGGAAGTTTGGCTCCAATATACAGCAAGAGAAAAAATGCTTTCTTTCTTTTACAGTTACCTGGAAAACCTTAAAAATCAACGCAGTTTTATTATTTACAGTTTAAAAAATCACCGTGGTAAATTTGCAACCCCTGATGTTTTAGCCGGTGTAAAACCCATTTTTGAAAACTTTGCACAGGAGATTATTGAAGAAGGTTTAGATAGCGGAGAACTTGCTGAACGCCGTTTTTTAAGCAAAAGATATAAAGATGCCTTATGGATCCAATTTGCTTTTATTGTTAATTTCTGGATTAACGATGACAGTGAAGGTTTTGAAAAAAGTGACGAAGCAATAGAAAAAGGCATTAACGTAACTTTTGATCTTTTTCAGCATTCGCCAATTGACAATTTACTAGAATACGGCAAGTTTTTATCTAGAAATGGAAAGTTTGCAGATAAGATGAGGTTTTAAACGATAAATGAAGACACAAAAAAGTATTCCTACCACGAAAGTAGAACGCTCTGCAAAATTTGTTAAAACAGGAATCCAAATCGGGGGCAATTACATAAAACATTATTCAAAAAAACTGTTCAATCCGGATATGGATCGCGATCAGTTGAATGAGGATAATGCAACCGATATTTATAAATCGCTAAGCGAACTAAAAGGAAGTGCTTTAAAAATTGCACAGATGCTGAGCATGGATAAAAATATCCTGCCAAAATCTTACGTTGATAAATTTACGCAATCGCAGTACAATGCCCCACCCCTTTCTGGTCCTTTAATTGTACGCACATTTACCAAAAATTTCGGCAAAACACCTGAAGATATTTACGATAGTTTTAACCTTATTTCGAGCAATGCCGCCTCAATTGGCCAGGTTCATCAAGCCATGCTAAATGGAAAAAAACTTGCAATAAAAATTCAATACCCAGGGGTTGGCGACAGTATTTCTTCTGATTTGAAGCTGGTAAAACCTTTCGCATTCCGTTTACTCGGCATGTCTGAAAGGGAATTAAATGTTTACATTAAAGAAGTTGAAGAACGTTTATTGGAAGAAACAGATTATGAACTGGAAGTTAAACGCTCCATTGAATTTTCTGAAGCCTGCAAAAACCTCAATCACGTTGTATTTCCAAAATATTATCCAGAGCTATCAGGAAAACGGATTATTACCATGGACTGGATTGAAGGGCTCCATTTAAAAGAGTTTTTACAAACAAATCCTTCGCAGGAATTGAGGAACATAATTGGCCAGGCCCTTTGGGATTTTTATAATTTTCAACAACACGAACTCAGGGCAGTACATGCCGATCCACATCCGGGAAATTTTATTATTACCCCTGATGAAAACCTTGGCGTAATCGATTTTGGATGTATTAAAGAGCTACCTGATGATTTTTACTATCCATTTTTCGCATTAATTTCTACTGATGTGATTAACGATAAAAACAAAACGGTTGATGCCTTTAGAAAACTGGATATGATTCATACAGATGATACTCCCGAACAAGTAGAATTTTACCACAAATCATACAAGGAAATGATCAGCCTGTTTGCAAAACCATATATCAGTGAATCTTTTGATTTTAGCAAACCTGATTTCTTCGAGCAACTGTATATTTATGGTGAAAAGATTTCCAAAATGCCTGAGTTTAAGCAAGCCCGTGGCGTAAAACACTTTATTTATGTAAACCGCACCAACTTTGGTTTATATACCATATTACATGAATTGAAAGCAACTGTTAAAACAGATACTTTTAAACCACATGTTAATCTTTAAAAAGAAATATAAATCGTCATTCTCGAGTAATTGGGAATGACGATGATCTATTATTCAGAAAAATCTCTTTTAAGCGGTCCCTCAATGTTACTACCAGCACCTCACTATCTGGTATAGGAAATGATTGTATTTTGTTAAGCGTTTTTCTTTACCACTTCTACCATATGGTCGATATCAAATGGTTTTTCGATATAATCATCAGCTTTGCAATCTTCAGCCTGCTGTGGGAGATTATTGGATGTAGAGGTTAATACGGCAGATACATCTTCAGTATCGGGATCAGATTTTAATGCTTTAATTACTTCCGAACCTTTTTTTCTTCCTTTGATGTGGTCATCTACTATAACCAGGTCTGGATCTATTCTATCTATATTGTCTATCGGTTCAGTGGTAAGTGATGCTGTAACATCAAAACCTTCTTCTTCCAATACCTGGTCCATTATATCAAGGATATCTTTATTATCCTGAACAAGTACAACCTTTTTCTTCATAAATAAAACAGACTAAAATCTTGTTAAAGATAAAGAAAAACTAGAATCCTGGAATGCTTCTTAAAATATTTTACAATTGGAAAAGAAAATTTCAAGTTTTGTCTTGAATTAATGCCTGTTCGTCGACTATTAGTTATCGGTTGTATAATAATGCAATATGGGCTGCAACGTTTTTCATTTCATGGCGTCTTATCTACAAAACTTAAACAAAAACACTTAAACATTTAAATAACAATTAATTAACATTTAATTTTTAAATAAAGATATTATGAAAACCTCATTCAAAACCCTAATCGCAACTTCATTAACAGCAATCGTTCTTACTTCAGCTGCATTTACCACAAGTGTATCAGCAAGAGAAAAAGATCCTGAAAACATTATCAAAATTGCCGCTTTTAAAAGAGTTTCTGTAAAAGGAAATATCGAGCTAACCATTATACAGAGAAATGCTATCGGTGTTGCTTATAATGATGACAATACCGGAACTGCTAAAGTGATGCAAGATGGAGACAATTTAAAAATTACTTCAACAAGCATTGAAAAAGTAAAACTTACAATTTATGTAAACGACTTCTACAGAATTGAAGCATCAGAAAATGCCGTTGTTAAAACTGAAGGAAAATTAACTACAAAATATCTTCAAATCTTTTTAAAAGGAAATGCCCATGCAGAAATCAATACCAGCACTGAAGGTTTATATACTGTAATTGCAGAAAATGCAGATTTAAAATTAAGCGGCTCTACCGATAACCATTCATTGGTGATGGGCAACTCGCAAAAATTAACCATTGATAGGTTTGCAGCTTTAAAAACCAACATCAGTTCGATAGAAACTGTTGCGGTAGAAAAAGAGATTGCCTCAATTAAATAACATTAAAACACACAAATGAAATAAGGCTTTCTGATCAGATCAGAAAGCCTTTTATTTTTTTACAGATAATGATTTTGAAGTAATATTCACAAAACCAAAGATGGCCTACAATTAAAAAGCTTATTGAAGCAAAATAAGGCTAGTGATGTGCGTAAGCGGTTTCCAATTCGGCAACTTCTACTTCGCCATCGGCAGTAATTTCCAAAAGCTTTACTGCTTTTAGTTCATTTACCATCACCGGATCGTATTTAGCACGAACTTTTACATAGTTTTTTGTAAATCCATGCATGTAACCTGATTTTTGATCAGCTTCGAAAAGCACTTCACCTTCAGTGCCAATTTGCGATTGGTAGAAAGCCCTGCGTTTTTTATCAGATAAGATATGGAGCATTTTACTCCGTTCATTGCGTACGCTACCGGCAACAACACCTTTCATTTCGGCAGCAGCGGTAAGTTCACGTTCTGAATAGGTAAATACATGCAAATAAGAAATATCAAGTTGGTTTAAAAACTGGTAAGTATCCAGGAAATCCTCTTTGGTTTCGCCAGGAAATCCAACGATAACATCTACACCAATACAGCAGTGTGGCATTACCTCTTTAATTTTAGCAACACGCTCTACATATAAATCGGTACGGTACCGACGGCGCATTAAACCTAAAATTTTATCAGAACCTGATTGTAAAGGAATATGAAAATGTGGAACAAATCTTTTTGATGTAGCCACAAATTGAATGATTTCATTACTTAAGAGATTAGGCTCAATTGATGAAATACGGATTCTTTCAATTCCTTCAACCTCATCCAAAGCTTTAACAAGGTCGAAAAATTTATCTTCCCGCTGGCCATTACGAATCCCAAAATCTCCCAGGTTTACCCCTGTTAACACAATTTCCTTTACACCGCTTTGGGCAATCATTTTTGCCCGGTTCACCACATTTTCGATGGTATCGCTACGGCTTGCGCCACGGGCCAACGGAATGGTACAATAGGTACATGGATAATCGCAACCATCCTGTACTTTCAAAAAAGTACGGGTTCTATCGCCAATAGAATAAGAAGCAATAAAATTGTGGTTTACTTTTTCTATATTTTGCTGATGAACAACCGCTTTAGGTTGTTTTGTTAAATCGGTAATATACTCAACAATCCTGAATTTTTCTGCAGCACCTAAAACCATATCAACGCCTTCTATTTCGGCAATTTCCTGTGGTTTTAACTGTGCGTAGCATCCTACTATGGTTACAAAAGCGTTAGGAGAATATTTTAATGCTTCTTTAACAACTTTACGGCATTTTTTATCTGCGTGTTCGGTTACCGAGCAAGTATTGATCACATAAACATCAGCCTGATCCTGAAACTCTACTACAGCATATCCTGCATCAGTAAATAACCTACCAATGGTTGAAGTTTCTGAGAAATTGAGTTTACAACCTAATGTATAAAATGCGACCTTTTTCATTGAGGTTGCAAAGATAAGAAATTTGTTTGGAGTTGGGAGTTTGCGGCAGTTATACCGCACATATTACAGTGAATTAACAAAAGATAGGTTTAGATTTGAGCGTTTAGAGCTTAAAAACTTCCTAAATGGATTAACTTACAGCTGAGATACAACTCAATACGCCCAGCTAATTTTCCTGCCAGCGGTAACTTTCCTGCTCAAAGCCGGCTAAATCCAATACCCTGCTCACAACTGTTCCGGCTACATCTTCAATGCTTTTGGGTAAACTGTAAAAAGAAGGATTTGCAGGACATATTATTCCGCCTGCCTCGGTAATAGTTTTCATATTATTGATATGGATTAAACTAAAAGGTGTATCTCTAACCACAGCAATTAACTTTCTACGCTCTTTTAATATTACATCAGCAGCCCTGGAGATCAAATCGTTGGAAATACCATGTGCAATACGCCCTAGCGTACCCATAGAGCATGGAACGATAATCATCGTATCATATTTTGCAGATCCTGATGCGAAAGGGGCATTAAAATCATTTTTATTGTAGAAAGTAAAATCACTGAATTGGTCATAATCCTGGTTTCCAAGTTCAAATTTCCATACTTCTTTAGCATTGTCGCTCATTACTACCCCTACTGCTTCAATCTGGTCTTTAAGTTTCAATAACTGTCCAAATAACACCTTTGCATATATCGAACCGCTAGCCCCGGTAACCGCAACAATCACTTTCTTTTTTATCATCATACAAAAATAGGTTTTCTGAAAGATACTAAATAAAAAAGGGCCAGAACATTGTTCTGACCCTACATCTACCTATGAAAAACATACCCTCGAAAGGGTAAGAACAAATATATATAAATTTTTAAAAAAATATAAGTGAGAAGTGTTAAATCGTGTAAATGACGGACATAAATCAAATACTAAATATAACACACTGAAATACAGGTAAATAATTTTCGCGAAAAATGTCAAAAAACTGATTTTCGTGTAAAAAAAGCTTGATTTTATAAAACATTATCAAAAAATATGTCTTACAAATCAGTCACTTTTACTCAATAAGGCAATACACCTAATGATTTGTTCTGTAATTTGAGCAATTGCCTTTACAATTATTTGTTATTAAAATAACAGTAAATTAAAAATTATCGATGTTAAAATTCATTGAATATTTGTTAAGACGGAGATAAAGCACTCGTACCGGAAGCCAGTTTAGATCTGATTCGGCTCAACGTTTCTAACCTCATGCATAAAAAAGAAGCAATGTATTTTAATGGCACTCTATTGATCAGATCAGGGTAAGATTTCACAAAACGTAGGTATCGTTTTTCGGCTGATTGCAACCTCGAAATTAATGCCCGCTCACAGGCTTGCAGATAATGGAGTTGTGTCATTTTCCGGCTCACATAATTGGCAATATGGTGATTGAGGTATAACTGCTTCGACATGCTGTAAGGCACCGCAATTGCAACCACATCTTCAATGGCCTGCACATATTCTTCACTTGGCAAAGCTTCATCCCAAAAATTGCTGATGTTGCCTACAAATTCATTTTCCTTGGCAATCCAGGTCGTAATTTCTTTGTCATCATCTTTCATATAACCCCTGGCAACACCATTTAACAACAGGTAGGTGTATTTATCGCGGTGTAGCGGAGATGAAATAAATTTATTCTTTTTAAAACTTACAGGAAAAGTATGGTTGTTGATGATGAACTCTATCTCTGGCGTTAAATCATGAAATGATCTATAAACCCTGATTAATGGGGAGTATCCATTAAATGGCAACCATTTATCTTCTGTATAAATGTTTTCGGGACTCATAAGCTTATCTAAAATGTAACTGCAAACAGCCACCGTTTGGTGGCAAACGAAAATACTATCTACCCTATTTTTTGAACAGTAAAATAAACGAAAATGTTTTGTGAAAAACCTTTTCTTAGTTGAAGTAGCGTGCAATTTCTAGCAAAACACGCCCCTATAGCATGTGTTAGACGTTTTTGTAGTATAAATGTTATACAATTACAGCAAACGGGTTGGCAATTAAAGTCTTAAGAAGTATATTTGGGTAAGCGCCACTTAAATTTATGATCGATTTAACTTCCTCTTTTTTAAAAGCACTATTAAAGCATTCTAAATCGCCGATCATTATATTTAAGATAAAACCAATTCTTGTAGTTGTTGAGCATAATGATGCCTACCGGAATTTAATAGCGCGGATTGGAGTGGATTTAGCTTTTTATGATATCAATATTATTCCCAACCTCATATCCGATCAGGAAAAAGAGTTGTTGATTGAAACTGTGAATCAGGTTAGCGAACGAAAGGAAGAGGCAAACCTGATTATCCATCCCATTTATTCCAATTCGCCGAATGTAAATTGGGAACTGACATTCTCCCCCGTTTTACAAAGCAACCAGCCTATTGAGTACATCATCTGCTCATTAAAAGAAATACCAACGAATGAAAACGGCATTGAACAGATTTTACTGGAGCTATCAGAAAGTGAAGCCAGGTTTAGAGGTTTTTTTGAGCAGGCACCTTTAGGCATGTGTGTGTTGCGAGGTAAAGAGCTTGTAACTGAATATGCGAATGATAATATTTTAAAACTTTGGGGAAAAACAAGAAAAGAAATCATCGGTATACCCCAAGTTGAAGCCAGGCCTGAATTAGGTTTACAAAAATCGCTATTGAACCGTGTTAAAGGCATTTTTAAAACTGGTGAGCCCCTGGTTTTAAATGAGTTGAAGATTGCAACGGCACTTACTGATGGCTTTTTTATTGCTATGTACCAACCTTTAAAAAACGACAAAAATGAAGTAACCAGAATTTTAGTCATTATTAAGGACATTACAGAACAGGTAAATTTTAAAAAAGAGTTGCTTAAGGCGAAAGATATCCTCAAAATAGCCATGGATGCATCAGAAATGGGCTCCTGGAATATAGATATTGAAAGCCGAAAAGTGCTATTATCCGATAGGGCACAACAAATTTATGAGCTGGAAAGCAATAATTTAGGCATTGAAGAAGCTAAAGCTTTAATCAGCGCTGATGATTTTTCTGCACTTACCGGAGGAATCCGATATGCATTGCACCATCGGAAAGCTTTTAATATAGAATACCGGATTAATATAAATGGTATCAATACCAAAACCAAATGGCTAAGAACGGCAGGTAAAGCCTATTATAATGAAGATGGCAAAGCCATTTACATTGCTGGGGCTGTGCTGGATATTACTGAGCATAAACAGGATGAGATTAGAAAAAACGACTTCATTGGCATGGTAAGTCATGAATTGAAAACACCTTTAACAGCCTTAAGTGCATACGTACAGCTTTTACAATTTAAATTAAAAGATACCGACAATTCTTTTACGATTGAAACGCTCGATAAGATAAATGTGCAGTTAAAAAGAATGTCGCTGATGATAGATGGTTTTTTAAATGTATCACTGCTAGAATCTGGTAAAATTTTACTGCATAAAACGGATTTTGATCTGGTAGACCTTATCAAAACTATAGCTGAAGAAAACAGGGTGATTTTACCAAGTCATTTTATACAGGTTGTTGGTTTGGAAGAGATTATTGTGAATGCAGATCGTGAAAAAATTGGCAATGTGATTAACAACCTGATCAGTAATGCTGCCAAATACTCCAAAAAAGAATCGTTAATTGCTATAAAGTGCGAGAAACAAAAAGGCGAAGCAATTATTAGTGTTGAAGATGAAGGTATTGGAATTAAAGAAAGCGATATCCCTAAGCTTTTTGATCGTTTTTACCGCGTAGAAAGCATAAGTACGCAAACCATAGCGGGCTTTGGGGTAGGTTTATATATTTGTGCCGAGGTAATGGAAAGACATAAAGGCAAAATATGGGTGGAAAGTAAATTTGGACAAGGCTCTACATTCTTATTTAGCTTGCCTGTAGAAGAAATGCTTACGAACGAAGGTTAACCAATTCCTGATCAAGTATTACGTTTGCAGCCATTAATCCGTTTCTTGTAAGTACAATTTCAAAAGTTACCTTCGAATTTACAGTGATGTTAACTAAGGTTTCGGCTAAAAGAAATTGAATATCCTGGCCATTTGCATCAATAATAACTCCATAGCCACGTTCATTATCGATCAGTGTAACGTTTCCGTTTCTTCTATCATTCATAAGGTTTTATAAAAAGTGGACAATTATACTAAAAATTCGTAGAATTAAAAATACATCAGCATAAAAATAAGCACAACTTTTAGTACTATTAAAACGTTTTACGAAAATTCCAGTCAACCATTATGAAGTATAAAATTATTGTTCTAATGCTTTACACTTCCGATCAGCAAATTGTTTGTATTAAGTGATTAAATATGAATCCCTTGGTGATTTATAATTACTAAAGGATAAAATAATTCGCAAAAAGCGTATAAAACAAAGAATTACGCAACTAACTGATTAACATATTGTTATTTTAAATAAAAAAAGTTATTTTTATAAAACAAAAACGAGCTTGTATTGTTATTTACCGAATTAATCATCCCAATTATGAAAAATCTCAACCAAACATCAAGCATTAAAGAAGAAATTATCTTATTATCTGAAGAAACAGACCGTAATTACTGGGCAGACCGTTTAGGAGTAACATCAGAAGCACTTAAATCTGCAGTAAGGGCAACAAGATGTATTACTTTAAACCAGGTAACTGCTTATTTAAATCAGCAAAAGCAAACCATCAGTATTTCTTAATTCTTTATAAACTACATTATAATATTGTATTTATTTGCGCAGAAGCATTGGCCATTGGTTGATGCTTTTTTTATTATATGAGATTGTTTAAACCTTTTATCAAAAGTCATGGTTCTTTATACAAATACCTATAAAAAATAGAATTATGGCAACCACAACAAAAACAAGCACAAAGTCTACCGCTACAAAAGCAAAGACAGCAGCAAGCAAAACAGCAGGTGCTGCTACAAAATCATCATCAGCAAATTTAAAATCTTCGACAAAACCTCAGAATAAAACTGGTAAAATGGAAGATTCTGAATTCCACAAGTTTTTTGTAGATGAGTTAAAAGATATTTACTGGGCAGAACAACATTTGGCTAAAGCATTGCCTAAAATGAAAAAAGCTGCAACCAGTAGCGAATTGGCTGCTGCATTTGATAAACATACTGCAGAAACTGAAACCCACATTGAAACATTGGTACAGATATTCTCTCTTTTAGACGAGAAAGCCAGTGCGAAAAAATGCGAAGCCATGGCTGGATTATTGGAAGAGGCCAATGGAATTATTGAAGAAACAGAAAAAGGTACAATGATTCGCGATGCTGGATTAATTTTAGCAGCGCAAAAAGTAGAGCATTATGAAATTGCTACTTACGGTACCTTAAAAGTTTTTGCTGAAAATATGGGCCATACAGAAGTGGCTGATTTATTGGCGCAAACTTTAGAAAATGAAAAAGCTACAGATGTAACTTTAACAGAAATTGCTGAAAGTTTCATCAATCAAGAAGCAGCTGCAGAATAACACACTGTTATTTCACATTTAAATAATTTGTATTGAATAACAGTAACGATTCTAATTTTCGCTGTTACAATACCGAAAGCAATTTGAAGATAACGCTCCTAGCGATCGTTTTCAGATTGCTTTTTTTGTGTTCCGAGGTCTTATTCAGGATGCACAATGAAGTTTATTCTTTTTCGAAAAAATGATTATAATTACGAAAGAAGAACGAGATCTGGTATACGTATCTTTCTATGTTTTAGGCTAAATATCGATTTTCTTTAATATTTATTTGTTTTAGCATAATAAAGTCGTCAATCTAATGGTATAAACGATTAAAAAAGCTATAGGAAAGAACAAATTAAACTACTGAATTTAACCAAAAGTTTTAAAGAAGTATGGAATACAAAATGCTATAAAATTGCTTTCAACCAGCGTTCCATTATAACTTAAAAAAAAATCAATCAACATATTATATAAACAAAAAAGGGTTGAAAAATTAATTTCAACCCTTTTTTGTTTTTTATCTAAAATTTATTTTTGAGATTGCTCAGGTGCTTTACCAATCAGATCCATAAACTGATCTAACTTAGGCGTAATAATAATTTGGGTACGTCTGTTTTTGGCCTTACCTCCTGCTGTTGCATTATCGGCAATCGGATTAAATTCTCCACGTCCGCCAGCTGTTAAACGCTTAGGGTCAACCGCATATTTTGTTTGTAATACCTGTACAACTGATGAAGCACGTAAAGCACTTAAATCCCAGTTGTTGCGGATATTGGTTTGGGTAATCGGCACATTATCTGTGTTACCTTCGATTAAAACATCATAAGTATCGTAATCTTTAATGATTTTGGCTATTTTACTTAAGGTTTCTCCTGCTTTATCAGATACTTCATAGCTACCAGATTTGTATAACATGTTATCAGCCAAAGAGATGTAAACTACACCTTTAAGTACCTGAACATCAACATCTCCAAGTTCTTCACGACTTAACGAACGGGTTAAGTTATTGGTTAACACCATATTAAGTGAGTCGCTTTTATTTTTAGCATTTACCAATTGTTTAATGTACTTGTTCGAACTGTTTATCTCATCAACCAGTTTAGAAATGTTTACATTCCCCTGGCTACTCGAATTTAAACATTTGTTAAGCGCATCCTGTAAAGCGGTAACATTGGCTTTTTCTGAAGCAATCTGCTCTTCTAAACTTTTAACTCTGCTAGTGGTGCCGCTTAATTCGCGTTGGCTATCCTGATATTTATTGCTTAGTTCCTGATTTCTTTCTCTCAGTTTTGAATAAGTATCCTGGAGCTCTGCATATTTTTTATTGCTTACGCAACCTGCTGCAAGTGCAATTCCAAAGAGCATTAGTGGTATTGATTTGTATAATTTCATAATTTTATTTTTAGTTATTGATAATACGTTAACAAATTCCTTGCCGCAATGTTTTTTATCGTGTTTATGTTGTGTTAAAAAGCGTTAATCTTAACAGAATCAAAGCTGGCCAAAGCTTTGTAAGCTCTTAAACCTATGCTGCCAGATTTGTATTGGGCATCTGTTGCAGATAGTATTGGTTTCGCTGATCCGTTGATAAAAACGTCAAATTTATCCCCTTTGGCCACTATCTTTAAAGTATACATTTTGTTCATCTCAACCGGGTATTTTCCCGAGTTCAGAACAATCCATTTTTGATCGCTCGCCTTTCCTATTTGTACGGTACCATTAAGTTGATTCAAGCCAACATAATAACCTTCATAGGCATCAGCACCGATTGCCGGATTAGAAACCCTGAACATCAGGCCTGCATCGCCAGCAGTATTAATTTTAACATCGGCCTGGTAGGTAAAGTCTTTAAAATCTGTTCCATTGGCCACATATTTAGCACCGTTTATGCCATAACCGCCTGAACCTGCATTTGAAGCTGAATTTACCTGACCATCTTTCCAGAACCAACCGCCACCATAGAAAACCCAATCAGAAGCCATTCCATTTTCAAAATTTTCTGTTAAATTCTTATTCAATTTTTTAGGCTGACCAATTACCGGAAAACAGCTCAAACGGATATTTTCAGATCCATAAGGTACCAAGGTAATTTCTTCATCCTTTTCATTTGATATAACGGGGCTGTAAGGCACATCAAAGGCTGAAACCTTATTGTAACCCATGCCCCAGGATGGAATTTTTTTACCCATCACTTTTAATTTTACCGGAGAATTTGTTGCAATAAAAGGATTTTCAGTCATGGTTGATCTTACTACTTTAACTGCGTGATTGAGGTTGCCGTTACTTAAAGATAAACCATAATTCCATGCTGATTCCGGCCGTATTTCATAATCTGTAAAACCAGGTACAGGATGCGTTTTGGTAATATTATTTGAAGCTTTTATTTCGAGTGCATACACAATAGGGCCACGTGTGATACTTACCGAGTTATTTACCTGTTTTTGCGAGGCGATTTCCATCGGAAAATCAAGTGTCAATTGATCCTGATCTTTCCATTGGCGGTTAATTGTAAACATTTCTCCAGCTTTTATACCAGTTAGTATTTTGCCATTTAAGGAAATTGTTGGTTTTACACTCCATGACGGAATTCTTAAGATAAGCGGGAATGCTGTTGAAGTTTGAAGATTAATTTTTAGTTTGATCTGTTCTTCAAAAGGATAATTTGTTTCTTCGGTAACTTTGACTTTTTTATTTCCGGCAACCAACGTTTCAATCTCCATTGGTCCGTAAGTAATTATTGCAAGGCCATGATCGGGTGTTGCTACCACGCTACTTTTAACAAAGTATGGCCAGCCCATGTGCATATTATAACGGCAACAGCCATAACCAGAATAGGGACTGGAAACAACACCGGAACTATAATCCTGATTAAAACCATGTTCTCCATGCACGCTTTGCACCTGATTTGGCAGGGTGTAATAGGAATGATTTTTAAAATCTCTGCTGAACTGAGCGGGTAAGGCATTAAAAGCTACTTTTTCCAACTGATCGCCAATGTTTGCATCATGAAGCACTTTTGCAGCTGTTTCCAAACTTTGCATCCATTCTACCACTGTGCAGGTTTCTACACCTTCTACACTACTGGTGCCTGCTAAAAATTCTGTTCCCGAACCTAAGCCTTCTGGTTGACCATGATCGTGCATAATGTGTTTTATGCCTTTGGCCAGTGCATCCCGGTTTGTTAAATTATCCTCTAATTGTGCGTAAACAACTGGAAATTTTAATGCCTGAGCAACATTTACCATATGTTTTGGCTGAAAATCATCACCATAAAAGTAAAACTCATTATTGGTGTAAATATCGATCCAGGGGTAAGCCTGCTGCTTTAATTTTTCTACCAATTTTAACAGGTCCTGATCTCCAGTTTTATTGTAAAGCCAAATGGCAATTTCCATGTTATCACCAGCTCTGGATTTTCCCCACTCTTTTAATGGATCGGCATCGAGATTTGCCAGTTCGTATTTAAAATATTTAGATAAAAAAGGAATTACCCTTTTATCGCTTGTAGCTTCGTAATAACTTTGCAGCGCATACATCATTGGCATGCGTGGCCACCAATCTTTCATTTTTGGCGGGCCGAACAATCCATTGGTTTGCTGACTATTTAAAGTCCATTCGATATATTTTTGAGCCTTTGCTTTAAGGGCAGCATCATCTAAGGTATAAGCTAAAGCCACCAAACCTTTAACATAATAAGGTACACGCTCCCATCCATTACCATCTCCGCCGAGCCAATCAGAATCTTTTCCTAAATTATCTTTTTCCGGATAGAGTTCTTCTGCCATACCAGTTGCCCCATCCCTTTGTTGCTCAAGCTGTTTTAACAACCATCCTTTGGCTTTTATGCTGCCTATTGGCAATTGTACATAAACGCCTTGTTTTAGTGGTGTTTTATTAAATTCGGTTAAATTTTGTGCTTTTAAGGTATTAATGGATATACAGGAAACCAAGAAACAAATTGAGGTTACTACTTTTTTCATAAAGGGATTATTGGTTAGATCATTATGCCATAAAACTAATCATTATGAACGAATAATAAAACGTTTTACTAAACTACCTTTTAAATAATCTCAATCAAATACTGATCTTGAAAACCTTGCTGAACAGCTCATTACCGCAATTGGTTAAATAAATAATTTGCACAGTTAGTTAGGTAGTATTTTACAACTATTATGCTTTATTCATCAATGTTACCTCTTGTTTGTGGCTAGTTATAGCGGCAACTAACCCTGAGTTTGGTAGAAGATGAGATTAGTTTTATATTAGATTTAGAGAGCGTTAATTTAGAATCGGGGGGTAGCCATTGGTTATTCCCCGTTCTTATTTTTTAGCTAATCTTTTATACAGAAATGCTGGTGCAGCTGGCCGAAATTACTTTCCATTCTTCGCGCACTTTCCCCCAAACACGTAACCACTGGTATTTGCCATTGAGTAAAATATCAGAATAACTTCCTTTTATAAACAGGCATGCCGAAACAATTACTATGGATTCGAAAACACGTATCTCGCGCCTGGATACGTCGATTTTATTGATCCTTACCATACCGGTTCGATAAGCCTCCATATCCATTTCCTTATCCAGTACGTTACCATATTGATCATGAAAAAGCATTCCATCGGCAAACAACAAATCGAGTGTTGGCAGATCTGTTTTTTTAAACCCATCTAGTAATTTTTCTTCAAGCTCGGCAATCAGAAGAATTGTTTCCTGATCGGATAAAGTGTTTGGCATAATTTCCGGTTAGGCAGTAAAAGTATAAAGTAAGCCACAAAGAATTATGGAACTTTAAATATTGCCTGCATTACACGGATTTGCACACACAAATTGCACAAATTTTAGGTAAATTATTTCTTTCCGAAGGTAATGCCCTGCCAGGTATCGGTTCTAAATGGCGAAGCTGGCAAACCATCGTTACTAACAAGATTGGATATCGGATTATTTCCCCAGGCGTAGCGGACGGCTACAGGATTTGCAACCAGGCTGCTACTCACTACTACTTGGTTGCCTTGAATGATTGCTTTTGCCCAATAAAACTTTTTATCAGCCCCTGCAATGGCAAAACCTGTTAATTCTTTATCTCCACCGGCCTTTAATCCGTTTTGCGTATTTAAAAAAGACAACCGAATCTGTTTCCCCTCGGTTTTACTGCTTTGGTAAACAGGACCTGAATAGTTATTTTTTTGTCCGTAAGTTTTAGCAAGTGCAATTAACCCCAATCTTCTGCCTACTTCCTGCTTATTTTTAGGGTGAATATCTTTTGCTTCGCCAATATCGATAATGGTGGCCATACCTGTATTTGGTAATGCCAGTGTTTTTTGCTGTGCTTCTCTCAATTCGGCCCATGCCGATTCTACCGGAATGTTATCTACCTGCATGAAGTTAGCCAGTTGCACAAAATAAAATGGAAAATCGCCTTGCCCCCATTTCTGACGCCAATCTTTAATCATTATAGGAAACAAATCACGGTATTGATAAGCTCTATCGGCATTGCTTTCTCCCTGATACCAAATGGCACCTTTTATTGAAAACTGGAGATAAGGGTGCAACATGGCGTTATACAAAACGGTTGGGCGATTAGGGCCATTGTCTTCATAAGGTTTTGCTTCTATATTTTTAAAATCAAGGCCAACTTTATATTTCCAATCGCCGGTTAATGAAATTTTATCTCCTGCATTATTGGTTAAATTCAATTCTTTGGCTTCACCATATATACCACCGCCACCACTGCTATCAAAAACCCTTACGGTTATAATATTCTCCCCTGGTTTAAGTAAATCTGCAGGAATGGTATAGGTACGGGCGAGGTTCCATCCTGCTGTTTCGCCAACTTTTACACCATTAACAAAGGTGATATCATTATCATCAATGGCACCTAAACTCAATTTGATGCCACTTGTTTTCCAATTTTGAGGGATGGTAATCGTTTTGCTAAACCATACGATACCATCGAAATTTTTAAGTGCTGCATCTTCCCATAAGGTTGGCAAATTCATGTTTTTCCAATTGGTGGTTTCTGCGGCGGCCCATTTTAACTGTCCGGCCTGGTATCCCGAATCTTTATCGGTGGTTATTTTAATCCAGTTTTGTAATTTTTCCTCGTAAGAAACAGTTGAAGGATTTGTAGCTTCTGCTTTAATCTTATCCACTGCGGCAGAAAAATCGGTCATTTTTTTAAGTGATTCGGCACTTGTCCAGGCTTCGGCAATTGTTCCTCCCCAGGAGGTATGTATCAATCCGATCGGAATTTTTGTTTTTTCGTAAACTTCCCTGGCAAAGAAATAAGCTGTAGAAGAAAATTCGGCAATGTATTTGGGGCTACATTCCTGCCAGCCATTATTTGCGACTTTAGCATCAGTCAAAGGAACATTACTGGTAATGTGCTCTGCCTGCAACAAGCGGATATTTGGGTATTTAGCATCGGCAATTTCTTTTTCATAATTAAGAATTTTACCCCATCCGGCGAGGGGCATTTCCATATTAGACTGGCCTGAGCAAATCCAAACATCACCAATTAGTACGTTATTAAGCACAAGTAATTCGCCATCAGAAATGGTGATGGTGTATGGGCCACCGTAAGCGGGCGTTGCAACTTTAATTTTCCAGTTGCCGTTGGCATCGGTTATGGTTCCATAATTTACTTTATTCCATGATACATTTATTTTAACAGCTTTACCAGCAGTGGCTTTACCCCAAATGGCTGCATTCGTTTTTTGCTGCAAAACCATGTTATCACTGAAAACCGAAGGCAATAAAATTTTAGCTTGTATAAACTGTGAACTGAATACTAGAAACGCAATTAGAATTACAGATTTTAACCTATAGTTGCTCATATATTACCTATTTTTTGATGATTAGAAAGCGAATGTACATTTTCTGTGGCTCAACATCAATACATATATCTGCTGATCATTGATTTATGATAAAAATGAATCAAAATTCATTCAATTAGTTTGGGTAAGAATATCATTTTGCTTATTTTGCAGGTCTAAAAGAACAGCTCTGGATTTAAGATCAATTCTACCGGACGTTCTCTCAAATTACAGCATAAATGGTTAAGATTTTTATAGGTGGCCTTCCGGACAATATCCAAGAAATGGATTTGGCAATACTGGCCAGCCTCCACGGTAGAGTAGAAACGATTAAAATTGTTCGCGATAGATCAACGGGAAAGTGCAAGGGCTATGCTTTTCTTGAAATATACAGCCTGCCCGATGCTAAAAATATTGTTTCTACCTTGAATGGGGAAACTTTTAAAGGCAATGTGATTACAGTTAAAATTTCTGAAGAAGAAACTCCTGCCAAAACAGCAAAACCACAAGGCAGTCAACCATTTAAAAGTAAAAGACCAAGGTTACAGCGTTAATCTTTTTTCATGTTGTCATTTTAAATTTCTTCATCTATAATACAGAAGTTCCTGATCTTTATTTGCCTCTATTGATTAGTTTTTGATCCAAAACTTTGTATTGCCATACTAAACGTATATTTTGTGCCTGTTGTTTTGATACTGATTAAACAACCGACATAAACAGATATGGAAAATTATGCCATTGTAATATTTATTTTAGCGGTAATGATTGGCCTCTCATCCATTGCCGATCGCATTAAAATCCCCTATCCTATTTTATTGATTGTTGCCGGTATTGCCGTTGGTTTTATACCCTCTTTACCGCCTATTGATATTAATCCTGAAATTATTTTTCTGATTTTTTTACCTCCATTGCTTTACGATGCTGCTTTTAACATTTCGTTTAAGGAATTTAAAACGAATATCAATACCATATTTGCGCTGGCCATAACACTGGTATTTATAACCGCTATTGGCATTGCTGTGGTTGCACATTACATGATCCCTGGGATGAGCTGGCCGATATCTTTTGTATTGGGTGCTATTTTATCGGCTACAGATGCTGTTGCGGCCATGAGTATCACCAAGGGCTTAGGTTTATCGCACAAAACGAATACGATACTGGAAGGCGAAAGTTTGGTAAATGATGCTTCTGCATTGGTAGAATATCGTTTTGCTGTAGCTGCTGTAACCGGCACCGCTTTCGTTTTCTGGAAAGCATCGCTTGAATTTGCCATTTTAATGGTTGGAGGCTTTTTAGTGGGTGTAGTAATGGCAAGAATACTGGCTTTTATTATTGAAAGAATACATGATAACCGACTGGCAACCATTAGCTTTTTATTGTTAATGCCTTTTGTAACCTATTTAATTGCAGAAGAAATACATGTTTCCGGAGTAATTGCCGTGGTGATGCTGGGTTTGGGCATATCGAGATTCAGTAATATGGTATTTCCTGAAGCGCTTAAAAACCAATCGAAAAATATATGGGACATCATTATCTTTTTATTGAACGGACTCATTTTTATCTTAATCGGATTGCAGTTTCCTTATGTATATAAAAACATAAACAGTGGAGATATATTACCTTATATCGGCTATTCGCTGGTAATTACTGTTGTGGCTTTACTACTGAGAATGGCCCGTGTTTTTCTGCAAAGGTTTAATCTGCAAAAAGCTTTTCAGAAAGGGAAACACCGGATTACCGAAGATGCATTATTGGATTTTAAAAATAGTTTAATCATCAGCTGGTCGGGTATGCGCGGAATAGTATCATTAGCCATTGCAATTGGATTACCTGCAACATTAGCTGATGGAAGTGCTTTTCCGCAACGTAATGCCATTATATTTATATCGGTGGTGGTGGTACTTTTTACACTAATCGGGCAAGGACTTACTTTACCCTGGTTGGTTAAAAAGCTGGCTACTGATGAGGAAAAGTAATTGCTGTTAACAATCTAAAGTAACTGGCAAGTTCAAATTTCACTGTAAAGCTATTTCAGCATCTTACGGAAAGATCATAAATAAAAAGGGATAAAATCTTCTGATTTTATCCCTTTTCTAAATATTAAACAATTGTTTACCAGTACACACTGTAAAGTGCAACCAATAAGCCAACAATCAATAGTGCACCTACTGCAAAGCTGGTTGATGTTTTGAACATTTTGGCATCAATTGCAAGTCCTTTTTCCTCTGCTTTAGCTTTATTACTGGCCATACTGATGATGAACATACCTGCAATACAGAAAATAAATACGAAGCCCATACGATCTAAAAATGGAATTTCGTATACGCCAGCTGCATTTTTAACAGAGAAACCTGATTTCGACAACCAAGAAAGATCGGCCATGTTAGGGAGGAATTTAAGGAAAATAGATAAGCCGAAACCACCGATGGTTGCAAACAATGCAGCACCTGATGTTGCTCTTTTCCAGAAGAAACCTAAAATAAACATGGCAAAAATACCAGGCGATACAAAACCTGTATATTCCTGAATGTATTGAAAACCACCTTTTTTATCAATCCCTAAAAATGGTGCAATGATTACACCAAGAAACATAGCCACAACAATAGAAATTTTTCCTGTTGTTACCAGGTTTTTTTCTGAAGCTTCTACATTTAAAACTTTTTTATAAATATCCAAAGTAAAAATGGTGGCAATACTATTTGCCTTACCAGCTAATGAAGCCACAACGGCAGCTGTTAATGCAGCGAACGAAAGTCCTTTTAATCCGGCAGGAAGCAAGTTTAACAATACCGGGTAAGCACGATCCGGATTTACAGAACCGCCCTGAATCATTTCGGATTGAAATGCACCATCTTTATATAAAACATATGCTGCAATACCTGGCAATACCACAATAATTGGCATTAACAGTTTTAAGAAAGCGGCAAAAAGAATACCACCCCGTGCAGTTTCCAAATTGGCACCTAAAGCACGTTGTGTGATGTACTGGTTACAGCCCCAATAATTCAGGTTTACAATCCACATACCGCCAACCAATACGCTTAATCCTGGTAAATCTATATAATTCTCATTATCAGGCTTTAAAATCATGTGAAAATGTTCTGATGCTTTAGAAGTCATTAAACTATAACCTTCAAAAATACCAGTTGTGCCATAATGGGTAGATACAAGATTTAAAGCCAGGTAAGTTGTTGCCAAGCCGCCTAAAATCAAGAAAAACACTTGTATTACATCTGTATAACCAATTACTTTCATCCCGCCAAGGGTAATGATAATGGCAAAAATTGCAATTGCATACATACAGAAGTTAAGGTCGAAACCAGAAATACTGCTTACTGCCAAGGCACCTAAATAAAGGATTGAGGTAAGGTTAACCACCACATACAGCAATAACCAGAACACAGCCATAATCATAGCCACGGTACCGTTATAACGCTGATGCAGAAACTGCGGCATGGTGGCAATTTTGTTTTTGAGGTATACAGGAATGAAAAATACCGCAACCACCACTAAGGTTAGTGCGCCCATCCATTCGTAAGTTGCAATGGCTAAACCCATTTTAAAGCCTGAACCGCTCATTCCGATAAACTGCTCTGCAGAGATATTTGATGCAATTAACGATGCACCAATGGCCCACCATGTTAAAGAACCTTCTGCAAGAAAATAATCTTTGGAACCTGTGGATTCTGATTTTTTCTTATTGTAAATGTAGAGCCCGTAAGCCGCTACAATAACGAAATAGACTGCAAATACAATGTAATCTTTCGTGTCTAATAAATTGTTTTTCATTGATTTATTTTGGTTAGTATACCTTGAGTTATTTTATATTTAATTGTATAAACTGGTTCCATTATCGGTTTGTACGGTATAAGCATCAAGCTTTAAACCAAACTGCAACAAATATTTAGCGGCTAGTTCTTCTGTAAGCTCGTCAATTTTTTCTTCTTTAACAATATTAATGGTACAACCACCAAAACCGCCACCCATCATCCTGGCACCCAACACATAATCGAGCGGTTTAACAGCCTCTACCAGAAAATCCAATTCTTTGCAGCTTACTTCATAATCTTTGCTTAAACCTTCATGTGTTTCAAACATCAGGTTACCCAAACCTTTTAAATTACCGTTTTCGAGCTGTTCTGCAGCGGTAAGCAAACGGCCGATTTCTTTAACCACGAAGCTGCATTTGGTATACACTTCTAAATCTTTTGGTTTTACAAGTGTTTCCAGCATGCTCAAATCAACATCCCTTAAGGTATTTACATTTGGGTATTGCTCCCTAACCCAGGCCACCCCCTGCTCGCATTGTGCTCTTCTTTTATTGTATGCAGAATCTGCAAGCGCATGTTTTACATTGGTATTTAAGAGCAGAAGCTTATATCCATCTAATTTTAGCGGAATGTAAATGTGTTTCATCGATCTGCAATCGAGCATAATCGCCTGATCTTTTTTACCAAATACAGATGCAAACTGATCCATAATGCCACAGTTTACGCCTGCAAAGGTTTGTTCTGCCTTTTGTGCAATTAAAGCAATGTCCATTTTCGGAACGTTAAGCGAAAAAAGCTGATCGAGTGCAAATCCTGTAGCACACTCTACAGCTGCAGATGAGGATAAACCTGCTCCCAGCGGCACATCTCCATCAATGTAATAGTTAAAGCCACCCAACTGGTAACCTCTTTCTTTTAATTGATCGGCAACCCCTAAGATATAATTGGCCCAGCTATTTTCGGATTTTTTCAGGTTTTTTACAGATGAAATATCAAATTCCTGGTAACTTTCTGAAAATAAATGGATTTCATCATCTTCTCTTTTAGATATGGCTACATAAATGGCTTTATCAATCGCAGCCGGCATCACAAACCCGCCATTGTAATCAGTATGCTCACCGATAATATTGATCCTTCCCGGCGAACGTACCAAAATCGGTTCGGCATTGAAAAGTTTTTTAAATGTACTTTTTAAATGTTGTGCATTCATTATTTAATAAATTTTAGTCTTCAGCCTTGCTGATTTTATAGTGGATTGTAGACATTTCTTTTAAACGGTTGGCGGCAAACTCGGGGGTGATATCACGCTGTGGATTAGCCAGCATCTCATAACCTACCATAAATTTTTTAACAGATGCCGAGCGTAATAATGGTGGATAAAAATGCATGTGCCAGTGCCATTCGGGGTAATAACCGTTATTTACAGGTGCCTGGTGCATACCTGCCGAGTAAGGGAAAGAGGTTTCGAAAAGGTTGTCGTATTTGGTTGTTAATATTTTAATTGCTTCGGCCAGTGATTTCTTTTCGTCAGCAGTGAAAAGCTTAATGCTGTTAACATGACGTTTACTGATAATCATGGTTTCGTATGGCCAAACTGCCCAAAAAGGCACCAATACAGCAAAATGATCATTTTCGAATATAATGCGCTCATTTTTCTTTTGTTCAAGCTTTAAATAGTCGGCAAGCAAACTCCTCCTATGGATGGCGTAATAAGTTTTCTGACGCTCAGTTTCTTTGGCAATTTCTAAAGGGATATCACTCTGCGACCAAATCTGGCCATGTGGATGAGGATTACTGCAACCCATTATTTCGCCTTTATTTTCAAAAATTTGAATGTATTTAATCCATTCATGTTCGGCCAGGCTATTAAATTCATTCTGCCAAACGTTTACCACGGCAGTTATCGCCTCTACACTCATTTCTGGGAGTGTTAAGTTATGCTTAGGGCTAAAGCTGATTACCCTGCAAAGGCCGCGCTGGTTAGTGGCTACCAACAAATCATCTTCGTTCATCCTGCCTTCGGGAGTATCTTCGAGCAGGGCAGCAAAATCATTGTTAAAAACAAAGCTTTCAGTATAATCAGGATTGCTATCGCCATCTGCCCTGCCATTGCCCGGGCATAAATAACATTTAGGATCATATTCTGGGCGGTTATTAGGCGTAATGTCTTCAACCTTACCCTGCCATGGTCTTTTAGTGCGGTGTGGAGATACTAATACCCTTTCGCCAGTTAATATATTTAACCTGGTATGCGGGTTACTATCGAGTTCGAATGTTTGGTTCATTTTATATTTTTCAATTGGTTAGAAAAAAGAAAGCCACTTAGCTTAACCCATCTAAGCCGCCAAATTATAAAATTAATATTAATTGTCAAAACGACAATTAATATTAATTTTTATATTCGTAAAAATTTGAACATATTAAGCCCTTTAAAACCTCTGACAAAAAATGATTGAATATTCCAGGCAGCCGCATTATCTTGTTGCTGTTGATTGTATTGTATTTGGATTTGATGGCGAACACCTTAAAATTCTGTTGGTTAAACGTGGTTTAGAGCCCGAAATAAACAAATGGAGTTTAATGGGCGGTTTTGTTGGTGCAGATGAAAGTCCGGATGATGCAGCGAACAGGGTACTCAAAAAAATGACTGGTTTAGAAGGCGTTTACTTAGAGCAGATGCAAATTTATGGCGAGCCCACCCGCGATCCTATAGAGCGCACACTTTCTGTAGGTTATTTTGCTTTAATCGACATCCATAAATATGAGGCGCAGTTAAATGATGATTATGAGGCAGAATGGTTTTTGATTAACGAACGGCCTAAACTCATATTCGACCATAACCAAATGGTTGCCGATGCGCGAACAAAACTCAGGTATAAGGCTGCGCTCCATCCTATTTTGTTCGAAATGCTGCCTAAAAAGTTTACCATTCCGCAATTGCACATTCTTTTTGAGGAGGTTAACGATACTAAAATAGATACGCGCAACTTCAGCCGTAAAATTACTTCAACGGGTTTATTGATTAAGTTGGCAGAAAAAGATAAAACAGGATCAAAAAAAGGTGCTTTTTATTTTAAACTGGATAAAAAGAAATATGCTGCTAATGCCCAGGCCTTTTTAAACTTAATGCCCAATTTAAAGAGTTAGCCACACGCTGTGTCTTCAGCGCTTCTGGTGCTATAATAGGTAAAACAAAACCACGGTTTCATTCCTTTGGTAGGATATACTTTAATATGGCCAACCACGAGAAAAGAACATTCCAGCCGATAGAAAACTATGGTGTTATCGGCAACCTGAAAACTGTTGCGTTAGTTTCGCTACAAGGCTCAATAGATTTTTTGTGCGCACCCAGGTTCGATTCGCCCACTGTTTTTGCCACCATGCTGGATTCGAAAAAAGGTGGTTATTTTTCTGTGGAGCCACAATTGGAAAATTACACCAGCAAACAGCTTTACCTGCCCGGGACAGCGGTTTTATTAACGCGCTTTTTTGCTGAGCAAGGCATTGCCGAACTTACCGATTACATGCCACTTTCGAAAGAAACTGATTTTCCAAGTGCAATAGTGCGCCAAATAAAATCAGTTAGGGGCGATATTACTTTTAAAGTATTTTGTGTGCCGAGTTTTGGTTATACCGAAAGTGAGCACAGTACAAAGCATGAAAACAATGAACTCGTATTTTTCTCTGAAGCAGAAAAACTGACCATCAAATTGAAAGCGGATGTGCCTTTACACATCAAAAAAGGAAGTGGTTATGCTGAATTTACCCTTCAGGAATCGAAAACGGTTCATATTGTTATGGAAATTATTGAGGCGGAAAAGGCAGACGCTCAATTAAACCATTATACTGAGCACGGTTACCGCAAGACAATTGATTACTGGAGAAGCTGGATTAATCAAACTACTTATAAAGGCCGATACGATGAAATTATCAGAAGATCGGCTATAACATTGAAATTATTAACTTCTGCTGAATTTGGATCTGTAGTGGCTGCACCAACTTTCGGGCTACCGGAAACCATTGGCGGCAACCGCAACTGGGACTACCGTTTTACATGGATCAGGGACGCTGCGTTTACCATGTATGCGTTTTTAAGGCTTGGCTTTTTTGATGAGGCTACCGCCTTTATGGAATGGATATTTAATTTATGCCACAAGATAGATTTACAATTGGTATATCAAATTGATGGCAATCCAAAAATTAAGGAAGTTGAGCTGGACCAACTTGAAGGTTACCAGAATTCTAAACCAGTACGCATTGGCAATGAAGCTGCTCAACAGTTGCAGATAGACATTTATGGCGAATTGATTGATACGGTTTATATTTATAACAAATCGCACAAACCGATTACTTACGAATTTTGGACATTGATAGAAAAGCAGGTCGAATGTGTAATTAAACAGTGGAAAAAGCCCGATCATGGTATCTGGGAAATCAGGAACGATAAAAAAGAATTTTTACATACGCGTTTAATGTGCTGGGTGGCCATGGATAGGGCTATAAAAATTGCAGAAAACCGATCATTCCCCTACCCTGAAAATGAATGGCACAGCATCCGCAGCGAAATTTACAAAGATATTTACCACAATTTCTGGAATGAAAAACTCGGTGCCTGGGTACAATATAAAGGCGCAGAACATGTTGATGCAAGCGCATTACTGATGCCTTTGACACATTTTATATCTCCCCTTGAACCACGGTGGCTTTCGACCATGAAAAAGATTGATGAAGAACTGGTGCTTGATGTTCTGGTTTACCGCTATATAAACGGAATGACTAAAATTGATGGCTTGGAAGGCGAAGAAGGCACTTTTAACATGTGTTCGTTTTGGTTTATTGAGGCATTGGCCAAAAGTGGAGAACTGGAACGTGCAGTAGAAAATTTCGAAAAGATGATCAGTTATTCCAACCATCTTTTATTGTTTAGTGAAGAACTTGGCCGAAAAGGTGAACACCTGGGTAATTTTCCGCAGGCTTTTACGCACCTGGCATTAATCAGTGCTGCCGTTGAACTAAATAAACAGCTTAATCGTGAAACCAGTTAAGTTTATTTACTGCTCTTCGTAATGGTAGGTTAAACCACCATCAACAAAATAGGTAGATCCAGTTACGTAGGCAGCATCATCAGAAGCGAGAAAAGCCACTACACCGGCTACATCTTCTACTTTTCCCATTCTTCTTAATGGAATATTTTGAAGCACTTTTTTCAATTGCGCTTTGTCTTCGAGTAAATCCTGGTTAATTGGTGTTGATACCGCGCCAGGTGCTACATTATTAATCCTAATGTTAAAAGGAGCTAATTCTGTGGCCAAATTTCTGGTTAGCATTCTTAAACCGCCTTTACTGGCACAATAGGCTGCAAAATGTGGAAATACAATCTCTTCATGAACGGAACTCATGTTAATTACCGCTCCTTCCACTTTATTTTTTCTACAATAATTTACAAACGACTGGATTCCGAAGAAAACCCCTTTTAAATTGGTGTCCATTACCAGGTCATAATCTTCTTCTGTTACTTCCCAAAAGTTTGCATTTTTTTCTACCCCGGCATTATTTACCAAAATATCTAAACGGCTAAATGTATCAACAGCGTCGGTAACGAGTTTAATGGCTTCTTTTGCTTTACTTAAATCGGCTACCAAAAAAGCGGCCTTTCTTCCCATCCCTTCAATTTCAGCAATAAGTTTTTCTCCTCTTTCATCAAATTTATGGCCGTTTAAAATAATATCACAGCCATCTTTAGCCAATCTTAAGGCACATGCTGCACCAATGCCCTGGCTACTTCCAGTAATTAAAGCTACTTTGTTTTCAAATCGGTTCATATCAGAATATTATAATAGATAAAGTAAATTTCGAGGAATATGTTTGAAGAAAATTATATTAAAAAAAGTTCTGATTAAAAATAAACTGAGTGAAAACAATGCAAAAAACAGACTTCATTTTTAAAGGATAAAATGTAAAAATATAAGTTCTGCAAAAAAAGATCGTTATAGCTGTAATCATTTATTAGTATGTTTGGGCAACAAACGCACAATAAACTTAAATTAATTTTAAAACATGAACATTACCAAAAACCTTTTATTTACCACGCTTATTGCATTGTTTACACTCACCATGTATTCTTGTAAAACAAAAAAACTGGCAGCAAAACCGGCTACGCCTGTTGCAAAACCAGCACCACCGGTTGAAGAGAAAAAACCAGCTCCGGCTCCTGAAAAAGAAGAAGCTCCGGCTCCTGAGGAAAAACCAAACTTTAATTTAGATAATATTCAGTTCGAATTTAATTCGTTTGTACTTAAAACTTCTTCATTCGCTATATTAGATAAGGCCGTTGCTGAAATGAAAAAATCGCCAACCACCAAATTTATTCTTAATGGGCACTCCTCTGCTGAAGGTACGCCTGATCACAATATGCAACTTTCTATAGACCGTGCAAATGCAGTAAAATCGTATTTTATTAATGCAGGTTTAAATGGCAGCAATTTTACTGTTGTTGGGCATGGAGAAAAAGAACCAATCAGCTCAAACGACAGTGAGGAAGGCCGAATGGTGAACAGAAGAACAGAAATTAAAGTTCAGAAGTAATTTTATTTAGACCTCGCAGGTTTTAAAAACCTGCGAGGTCTTTAAGTTATAAGCCTTTACACTACGCTCAGGGTAATAGACTACAGTAGAATAATCGGTATTGCGAAATACGAAACATCTAAGCACGTTTGAGTAGTAATCGTTGTAAGATTGCTTCGTCGGCTGAAAAAGCCTTCTCGCAATGACGATACAAGTATTAGAAGGAATTTTATTTAGACCTCGCAGGTTTTAAAAACCTGCGAGGTCTTTAAGTTATAAGCCCTTCGACTACATTTAGGGTAAAAGATGAGTAGATGGATCGGTATTGCGAAATACGAAACATCTTAAAGCTTGATGAGTAGCGATCGTTATAAGATTGCTTCGTCGGCTGAAAAAGCCTTCTCGCAATGACGATACAAGTATTAGAAGTAATTTTATTTAGACCTCGCAGGTTTTTAAAACCTGCGAGGTCTTTAAGTTATAAGCCCTTCCTCTACGCTCAGGGTAATAGACTACAGTAGAATAATCGGTATTGCGAAATACGAAACATCTAAGCACGTTTGAGTAGCAATCGTTGTAAGATTGCTTCGTCGGCTGAAAAAGCCTTCTCGCAATGACGACATCAATATTAGAAGTAATTTTATTTAGACCTCGCAGGTTTTAAAAACCTGCGAGGTCTTTAAGTTATAAGCCTTTACACTACGCGCAGGGTAATAGACTACAGTAGAATAATCGGTATTGCGAAATACGAAACATCTAAGCACGTTTGAGTAGCAATCGTTGTAAGATTACTTCGTCGGCTGAAAAAGCCTTACAGCAATGACGATACAAATATTAGAAGTAATTTTATTTAGACCTCGCAGGTTTTAAAAACCTGCGAGGTCTTTAAGTTATAAGCCCTTCCATTACGTTCAGGGTAACGTATTAAACAATATTTATTTTTGGTATACCCTAACGTAATCTATCTCCATACGATTGGGAAATTTGGTATCGTTCAAGGGGCCACCGTTCATACCACCCATTGCCAAATCAAATAATATATAATGGGGTTGTTTAAAGGGATGAAAATCTGATCCGTCGTCGTTTTTTAGGTCGCTTAACAAAGTTTTGTTCAAAAGCATTCCATCTACAAAAAGGCTGATTGCTTCACTATCCCAATCCATACGCCATGTATGAAATGCTGAAGCCCATTTTTTACCACCGAGTTCGCTAACTGGCTTGGTATTGCTATACCATTTTGCTTTCTTATTGGCACCCAAGCTTGCAATATTGGCCAGTAATTTACCTTTGTAATATTCCATAATATCAATTTCTCCATTGGCAGGCCAGTGGCCTTTCACACCCAGCGTCCAAAATGCCGGCCAAAGGCCATCAGAAATATCAATCTTCCCCCTCATTTCGAACCGGCCATATTGCCAGCTTTGCAAACCTTTGGTAATGATACAGGCAGAAGTATACTGGATGTTTTTCAGTTTTTTACGCCAATCGTTACTTCCTTCAACATACAAGGGATTAGGTTTTTCTTCTTTTCGGGCTTCGATAATCAGTTTACCATCTTTGCAAAAAGCATTTTCTGGTTGATACCATTGTAACTCCTCGTTGCGCACAAAACCTTTCTCATAATCCCAATTGGCAGGGTTGGGTTTTCCATCTTTTTCAAACTCATCACTCCAAACGAGTTTGTAACCTTCGGTGAAGTAGGCATTAGAAAAATTTTGAGCTTTTTTTAGCGCACAGGATTGGATTAGTAGAATAATACATATAAAGGGAAATCGAAATTTGCGTTGCATATCATTTTTTTTGATTTGCTAATTTAAAGTTAATCTTAAATAAAATATTCTCTGGGATTCATTGTGAATATCCCAGAGAATTGGCAATGGATTATAAGGTAGGTTAAAGAGATTTTAATGTAACTTCTTTCACAATCCAAAATTGATTTCCTGTAGTCATGGTAGCCAGAAAACCCAGCGAAACCGTTGTTGATTGTGCTAATGTAAATTGAAACTTATTATTGGCAAAATTGGTATATCCCAGTGAAGTAGCAATATCGGCAACATCCGGTAAAGTATTGCCGGCCGCAGCTACAATATAAACGGGATCAAGTGCTTCATTTTTAGCCATGGTAATTTCGAAACTGTAACTCCCTGCAGGTAACGTAAAGGTTTGAAAAATTTTACCATTGGTAATTTTAGCGGTTCCATCCCATCCCATTTCCATGGCCAAACAGCCTCCAGAATCAGCACACCAACCGCCTAAACCACCATGATTTTTAATGTTCGGTGTAACTATCCAATCGGCAATATTTCGCCACCTGCCACCACTTGCAGCAGCCAAAAAGGGATTGCCTTTATTTTTAAAGTAGGTTGCGGTAATGTCCGCACCTACCCTTTGGGTTTGGAAAGCTGTAGAAAAAGTATCAATCGAAACTGTGTCTGGTAAAAACAGCGTCCGGTATCTCAAATTTGTTCCCGGTTTAATATCGGCAATGGCTGTTGTAGTTTCGTCAATCTTGGTTCTGATTTTTTTCAGCACGTTATTCAGATTGGTATATTCTACCTCTGTGGCAAATACGCCTGTTAGCCGATCCATCCCTTGCCATGAAATTTTAGTTGCGCCACTCGCATCGGTAAATGCAGATTCTATTGGCCGATTAAATAACGAAGCCTGATACCTGGCCCCGTAAGATCTTCCTGTTTTATATACAGGAATTGATTTATTGCCAATGCCATCGTAAGTATAAATTTCAAAATTTTGAACACCTTCTTTTACATTTTCAACAAAATATTTCAAGGTATCTATTGCATACTTCTTTTTAACTGGGATAATGACAGAATCGGCCCTGTTATTCCAGAAAATTTTACACTGCGTTACTTTAGGATCGGATAAAAACAAGCCGCGGATATATACACGGTTACTACCAGACATTATTTTAACGGAATCTAGTTTACCAGTGTAAGAAATTTCACCTTGCTCAGTAAACTTTTTGTAATCATCAGATTTTGTACAGGAAAAATAGACCCCTGCCAAAATTACCATAAAAGCCAGTTTTATGGATTGTAAATTTATTGTTCGATTGTTCATCTTAAAATTCTTTTAAATAATTGCCCTTATCTTGGATCTCCGTAAAGCTGAACTTCTGATATACTCATAAAAGAAGTACCTTGCCAATTGTTGATGGATTTAATCCTGATATACCTAACTTTTTTAAGGCCAACAGCAAAATTGTAACTGATACCTGCATTGGCAAATGCATAATCTTCGCTGGTTTGCACACCATAAGCACTTTTAGAGGGTTTTTGTGAAGTATATTTACCCAACAATACCCAGTTATTGTAACTCCCATCAGCAGGAGGATTATCAGTTCCCCAGATTTCAAAATCCTTTAAATTGCCACCATAATAGTACGTACGCCCAGCATTTAGGTATTCAGGATAATTCCATACCACAATGCGGCTTAAGGTTGCAGTTTTACCAAGATCGAAAGTTACCCACTGTGGCGTTAATACAGTTGTTTTGGTTAAACATACACTAGGCCAGTCGATAATGTTACCATCCCACATTTTTGATACTCCGGTATTTGAATATTCTTGTGGTGTATCGCTCGGTAGAATAACTTCTTTATAGGTAGATTTAGATAACACGGTTTCATAAAGGGGCTTTAAGGTTGTAAAAAGGGTATCACTGTAATTTAACCAGCGATCTCTAATGGTAATGGCAAATTTCTGACTTAGGGTATCCAACCCTCTGATAGATTGATCGATATCGATAGCTGCCGTATAGATATTTTTTGATGTTGGCACGTACTTTCCTTTTGAGAAAACCAGTACTTCGATTGCCAGATCTGCCTTTGAGGGGTTACTGCCTTTAAAGTTTAGGCCACCAAAATCTGCTACAGCCTTAAGGCTCCTGTAAACACCCCATATCGGATTTTCTAGTGGCTTAACTTTAACAATAATTGGCTCTGAAGCAGTTTCACTTCTGTTTACACTATAAACTTTCACTTCATGCTCTTTGGTATCACCAAAACCTTCTACCAGAAGTGTATTGCCATAATAAGAAGTTTTTACTTCCATTTCCTGGCCATTTGCCAGGTAATATACAGCCTTAACATATAACAAGTCTTTATCACTAGGCAAACTAAACGTTATGGATGCATTACCTGGTCCATTTGTAACCGATACATTTGAAATTTTTCCGGGAGGCGTTGTATTGTTTTCTAATGGTGAAAGTACATCTTCCTTGCAGCTCGAAAACGCTACTGTTAAACCAAACAGCAATACCATCAGGCTTTTATTGATCTTTTTCATTTTGAATATTTTTATAAAAATTAAAACTACCAGCCTGGGTTTTGTACCAGTTTAGGGTTAACAGTTAAATCGTATGTTCTTAAAGGCCATAAATAATCGCGTGGTGCAACAAAGTTTTGGTTAAAAATGGTTCTAACGCGGTAATACTCTGATGCTGTTGGCTGGTAAACACTCCAACCTGTAATCGACTGATTGAACATTTCAGCAGCACGTTTCCAGCGTTTTATGTCCCAATAGCGGCTCCCTTCAAATGCCATTTCAATAAGCCGTTCCTGTTGAATAATTTCACGTAAACCATCCTTTGATGTATACTTGGCAGGATTATTTGAAAAATTTGACCATGAGGTTTGCACCGTTTGCAGCCCTGCCCTGGTTCTAATCCGGTTAAGGTATTCGTAAACATCAGCAGATGGGCTTGATAAACTTTCATTCAAAGCTTCGGCATACATTAAATACAAATCTGCCATTCTTACCTGTGGCCATGGGTAATCGCGGTAACTCGCACCATTTGTACCATTAATCATATTCCAGTCTACCAGTTTCTTTATAAAATAACCTGTTTCATTATACCAGCCGAAGTTATTGGCACCGGCTACCTGATTAGATTTGCCTTCTAAAACAAAAGTTCCTTCATCAGAATTTGTTGGACTATCGTACTTGTACCAGATACCTCCATCGAAACCTAAATCAGCATAAAACCTTGGCTCTCTGTCGAAATTAATTCTTGCAGTGGTGTAGCCCTCTTTAACATAAAACCGCTCGCTTTTAACAGCAGTACGTAAAGTATATTTATTGGTGAAATCGAGCGTTTTATCTTCATTAATCGGCACCCCGTTTTTGCTGTAAAACATTTCAGCAATTTTTAAGGGTGGTGCCAACTGTTGCCTGGCACTACCTACCACCACAGTTGCAGCCAAACGTGGCATAGCCGCTCTTTGCATATTGAAAGTACGGGAATTCGGATTTGCCCAAACATGTTCTAAATTCACATTAAAACGCTCTGTTACGGCACCTTTTATAGTCAACTGTCTTAGTGTGGTATCTGATAGTTTAAACGTAGTACCCGGAAACTGGTACAATTTAAATCCCGCAGCTTCTGCACCATCAATTGCTGCTTTGGCAGCATCAGCTGCTCTTTTCCACTTTCCGGCATCGTAAATGGTATTAAAAAGTACAACACCGTCTTTATCCCTAAAATTGCTATAATCTGTATTTCCATTAAAGAGCGGGCTTGCTGCCATGAGTAAAAGTTTGGCTTTAATTGCAAGGGCGATCGGTTTGGTGATGCGTCCTAATTCAGTACTTTTATCAGTAATGATCTGAGGCAGATTGGGGATAGCCTGATCCAGTAACCCGGCCACGTAATTTACACATTCATCAAAAGGCATTCTTTTAACCCGCACATCTTCTTCGGTAGCACTAATCCCCAAATTGGCATCAATAATCGGAATTGGGCCATACATCCTCAGGAGATAAAAATTATAATAAGCCTTTAAAAACTTCACCTCTGCTATCCAGCGCTGCCTTTCATCCAGGCGTAAATCTGGTATTTTACTTGCATCCTGTACGTTTTCTAAAAAGATATTACAATTTCTAATGGCTTTAAACAATCCATAATTGCCATCGGGGTTATCAGTATAATTAAAAACATTGCCACCACCCTGGTAACGGCCGTTCCAGGCATCAAGAAATGGGTTTTCTGCACCCTGGCTTCCCCTGGCCATTCTCCAGCCATAAGAAATAAATTCCCTTTCATCTAATGAGGTCCAAATTTCGTCTCCTGCCATAAAACCCGCATTCAATAACGGCTCCCCATCTTTTGGAAGAAATGAATAACAGGTAAACAGGTATTTTTCGGCCTCATTTCTTAAAGTGAAGGCATTATCGATGGTTGCCACGTTATCAGGCACAATATCCAGATACTTTTTACAAGAACTTGTGGATAAAATGATAAAGAGCATGGTTAGCATAAGTTTTGCTACACTAAGCTTTGCCATATATTTTCTAAATAATATATTATTGATTTTCATATTTTCTTTTTTAAGTTCAATCGTTAGAATGAAACATTTAAACCTAAATTATATACTGTTTGAACAGGATAGCCCAAACCATTTCCGCCCATTTCAGGATCCCAAAGTTTAAATGCACTTAAAGCCCAAAGGTTAGTGGCATTGGCATAAATCCGGGCACTGCTGAGGCCAAGTCTTTTTTGAAGCTTAGTTTGTAAGTTGTAACCAAGCTCTACACTTTTTAGCCTTAAAAATGCGCCGTTGCGCATCCACCAGGTTGAGGTACGGGTATTATTGTTCACAAAATTAGGACTCAAACGTGGCCAGAAAGCGTAACTATCTCTATTCTGCTCAGACCAATGGCTGTTTGCAATTACATCCAATAAGCCGTTTTGCGTTACATTTGGGTTTCCGCTTTCATTATTAAGCACAAATGGAGAAATGTTGCCCGGATTGATAAAAAATGATGACCGTGCAGAACCTTGTAAGAATGCAGAAATATCAAAACCTTTAAATCCAAAGGTGCCACCAAAGCCATAAATAATTTCCGGACTTGTAGGTAAACCTATTGGTACCTGATCTACATCACTGATTATACCATCTCCATTTACATCGCGGTACTTAATGTCTCCGCCACCATAATCTAACCCAGGTACGCCTGCAAATTGCACCGGTGAATTTTTGGCTTCGGCATCATCAACAAATAAACGTTCGGCTATGTAACCAAATGCTTGTGTAGTGGGTAAACCGATGTGGTAACGGTAAGCTTCATTTGCTTTGAATGATGGCTCATCATAGATTAAAATTTTATTTGTAGCGTAAGTAAAATTACCCCTTAACTGAAGAAACATACTGTTGCTAAATGATTTGTTGTAACTCGCAGAAAAATCTACTCCTTTACTTTCTGCTTTGTTAGTATTTGCCCTTACTGCGGCCTGTAAGCCCATTGTACTTGGAATAAAAGTTCTATCCGTTAAAATATTCGACCGTTCGTTCTTGTATATATCAAAGGTTAAGTTTAAGCTGTTAAACAAGGTCATATCCAAACCGATATTTGTTTGCTTGGATCTTTCCCAGGTAATTAATGGGTTAGAATACCTCGAAATCGAAATCCCATCACGGTAGTACAAGCCATCCTCACCAAAACTTGCTCCAAAGGTTCCATTATTCATGTTTACTTCCGATAGGTAGAAAAAACGATCAGCAGCATTACCAATCTGATCATTACCAACCAAGCCATAAGTTGCCCTTAACTTTAAACTGTTAATCACTTTTGTAAGTGGCTTAAAATATTTTTCGTTCGAAACAACATACCCTAAACCAAATGATGGGAAGAAACCGAAGCGGTTGTTCTCTGCAAATCGTTCTGAACCATTATAACCAAAGTTAAACTCGGCCAGATAACGATTATCGTATCCATAGGTAGCCCTTCCAGATACACCCTGGTTGCGTGATGGAAGCGAAAGCTGGAGACTGCCGGGATTGGCCGCCAGGTAATTTCTCATTGTGGTAATGAGCATTGCGCCTACAGCATGTTTCTCTTTAAAAGTACGGTTATAGTTTGCAGAAAATTCGGCATAAAAGGTAGAGTTAAGGTCTTTAGTGCCTTCCGAATAACCTAAATATTCGGTACCAACATTGCCAATGGAAAGCGCACCACCACCATTAATTAAGCTTAGGCTGATAGATTTATCCGGTTGCTCGGTAGCGGAATAATAAAATGGATTGTAAGCACGCGAAATATCGAAATACGAGTACCTCCTGGCATAAGTCATCATCCTTGCGGTTAAACCCGGTGTAATGAATTTTAAATCCTGCTTAATTTCGATCTGAGTTTGTAAGGTTGAGGAATTTTTATCTTGATAACCTTTCACCATTTCGGCATAGGGGTTCATATAAAGGCCTCCGCGTGGAGAAATGGCATTGCCAAATAGCGGGTGATTGCTAAAAGGCGATAAGCTGGCGGGATAAACAGCCGGAAACATAACCGGATTAGACCAAATTGCCCTGTTAAAGGTTGCTCCACCACCCCCAACAGGTCCGGTATAATCATCAAACTGGCCATAAACACGTATAATTGCTTCTGTAGTATTGGTTAGGTTGATGTTAACGTTAGAACGTACTGAGTAATTTTTCAACTTAATGTTGCTGTTAAAATTATTTAAATCTGCTACTTTTAATACTCCATTATCAATGTTATAAGTACCCGCGATATAGTAGCTTGCTTTTGTACCACCGCCAGAAATATTAAGGTTATAACGCTGGTTAATGGTATAATCCTTTATCAGCTGTTCTATCCAGTTGTTGTTGGGATAAAGCAATTCATTTTCTCCTGCGGCAGTAGCATCGATTTTGGTTTGCAGATATGGCAAAATGGCTAACCTGTTGCGTGTTAAAGCGGCTTCGTTGGCCAATTTCATATAGGTTACATTATCTGCAAACTGGAAGTTTTTGGTGTTTGAGGATAATGATGATTCTGCCCTAAAACCAAATTTGGTTTGTCCGGCTACGCCAGATTTTGTGAGAATGAGTACAACGCCATTTGCACCTCTTGCACCATACACTGCCGAAGCTGTAGCATCTTTAAGTACGTTAAACGATGAAATATCATCTGGTTGCAGGCGCGCCATATCATTTTGGCTTGACTCTATTCCATCAATAAGAATTAATGGATCTTGCTTACCAGCACCAAAAGTGCCCAGGCCGCGAATAAAAAACTGTGCATTATCAGCACCAGGTTCGCCACTTCTCTGGTACGCAATCATCCCGGCAACCCTGCCGGCCATCATCGTAGTTAAGTTACTGGTTGGGCCTTTAAGCTCCTTAGGATTAATGGCCGTAATAGAACTGATTACACTCGTTTTTTTCTGGGTACCAAAGCCTACAACAGCAACTTCATCCAAAGAATTATCATCTGATAAAAGCGTTACGTTAACCACATAAACACCTTCGGCATTTTTATCATAATTGGCTATGGCTACATTTTTAGCTTTGTAACCAACTAATGAAAATAACAGTTTACCAGTTCGTGGTAACTTAATCGAATAACGGCCAAATTCATCTGTTGATACTCCCCTGTTGGTACCAGAAACCTTTACATTTACTCCTGGCAAGCCGCCTAAAGTATCTTTAACTAATCCTTTTACGGTTACATCGTTTTGTGCTGATGCAGTAACGCACGAAACGGTGGTAAATAAAAAGAACAACAGTTTTAAGATCGATTTTAAATCAATACCCTGCTTTTGGCGCGGGACCTTCTTCGGTAATTTTTTCTTCATAAAATTGGTTTAAATTGGTTAGTTTATTATTAATCAGCGCATTACTTAGCTTCCTTAAGCTTCAGTTAGGCAATAGGAAGCCAATCCGGTCGAAATATTCAATCGGTAATGCTTTGTGGGAATTTAGCCCAATGCTTTTGATGTAATTGTTTTACAGCAGTAATTGCAGTTTAAAACTGTGCCTTAATGATAGGGATGGTTTGTTTTAAATTTCTTCATAAAGATAGATTTCTGAGTTTGTAGTGAGTTAGGTTTGAGGGTAGACAAGAACGACCGGGCTATTCATCATTGCGTGCACAGCAATAAAGTAATTTTAATCGTGTTGTTCTGGTCATGATCTTATCAATGGTATTTGGTATGCTGAAGAACTGGCGGTAACAATCGTTAATGAAGTTACAACCATCAATTATCCTAGGTAGTTAATCTTGGAAAGGCGCATCGGAGCTTGTTATACTTGGTTGAAACAAATTAACCATAAAAAATGCCAATGTAGTGAGGGGTAATACGGTAATAAATAGGGGTTAAATCGTTACTTTTTAGTGTTTTTTGATGCAAACAATCACTTTGACGAAAATTAAACGTCAAAACAACGTTTAATAAAAAACATTTTGAATGTATCTTAAAGTCTCTATGCATATATTAAAGTGCCCGATAACTGAATATATTACCTCCACACTTTGAATTTATTTAAAATAAACCTAAAAATGCTTGTTATGGCATTGCGTATTATATTTATTAAAAAACTTACCCTAAAATAAAAATGCGCTGCAACTTTCTAAATTGAAAGATGCAGCGCATTGAATTGGAGCGTTATTACTTATCAAGCTCTTATTATCGTAATTCCATAGTAGGTTTCGAGCCAAATGTCCAATGTGCAAATAAGTTTGGCTTTCGTTTATGTAAACGCCTTATCCATTTCATCGCACTGGTCAAACTAACCCTTAACCCTTTGTATTTTCTGATTGCCCAGTTGGCCAGCTTCGCGTTAACCCTACGCAAAAAGCCTTTCAACTTWGYGCTATAGAATTTTCCGTAATAGTTGATCAAACCCTGCAATACCGGATTCATTTCTTTGGCAACAGATTCTATCTCAATACCTGCAATTCGTAGTATCGGCAACTTGTTGAGCTTTTCATTCATTGCTTTCATTGCTTTCATACTTACTGCGGGAAGAAAGTTGGTAAAACTGACATGCCTCTTGGTGTTCAATGCCTGTCTGGGCTTGAATGTATAACCAAGAAAGTCAAACGATACCGCCTTCTCTGTTTCTCCCCTGCGGTTGCTGTCCTTGCAATAGACAATCTTAGTTTTCTCTTCATGCATCTCCAGTCCACAATCCTTTAGCCGTTGTCCTAATGATTCCTTCAAGTGGATGGCCTGTTCCTCTGTTTTGCAGTGAATGACTGCGTCATCTGCATAACGCTCAAAAGCATGATCCGGATAGTTGGCTTTTAGCCACACATCCATTGCATAATGCAGATAAAGATTTGAAAGAACCGGACCAATAACAGAGCCTTGAGGTACTCCTTTACTCCTTGCAACTACTGTTCCATCTTCCAGTTGTAAAGATGCTACCAGCCATCTTTTGATGTAAAGAACCATCCAATCTTCTTCTGTGTGCTTTTCAACGGCTAACATCAGCAAGTCATGCGGAATATTGTCGAAGAACCCTTTAATATCGACATCCAGTAACCAGTTGTATGCCCAGCACCTTTCACGTGCCTTGGCAACTGCCTGTAATGCTGATTTCTTTGGGCGATAACCGTAAGAATCTTCGTGGAATAAGTTGTCGACCACTTCTCCCAGTCTTACTGCTACCACTGCCTGTCCAATCCGGTCGGTTRTCGTGGGAATRCCCAATGGCCTTTTACCGCCATCTTTCTTGGGGATCTCTACCAACTTGATGGCGGGTGGTACATAGCTACCAGAACTCATCTGGTTCCATAACTTGTAAAGATGCTTTTGGGATTGCATGTCAAATGCTTCCATACTCATCTTGTCTACACCCGCTGCGCCTTTGTTGGCTTTGATCTTCAAGTAGGCTTCCTGGACCGACTTTCTTGAAATACAATATGGTTTTGGCCTGTACATCCTCTATACCTCCTGTAGTATTAACCTTGAACAGTTTCTATCAATGTACAGCGCCTGATAATGCCACTCCTTCGTTCCAGTCAAGTTTCCAAGACTATCATCACTACTACAGGTGGCTCTGCCCCCGTGGATGGCATCGGTACTTTCGACCTTACGGGTTCCTCCGCTTGGACTTTTCCCTTCACATCCTTCCGACAGGTTCACAAGTTCCATCTGATTGCCTGTATAAAGCTCATGCTGCCTATACGCCGGATGCCACAGAGACGGTAAACAGGTCGTCCTCCCTGCTGATAATAAAGTGTTACTGTACTTTAGTTTTGACATCATCTAATCCTTTCGACGCCTCTTCGGCAGTTCATTTGCATTCATCTTCTTTATACTTACCTGACACCTTTAAGATGCCTTTTCCTCTGACGCTCACCACCAGGACACTTAATCCAAGCAGCTCAGAGGCGGTTTGGTACCTGCTCCTGTAAGCCGATACCGAGGGGCCTACCCTCATCAATCAGACAGCACTGATTTGCTCGCGCAAATCATTCATGTCGCTCAATAACCNTTTGGTACCTGCTCCTGTAAGCCGATACCGAGGGGCCTACCCTCATCAATCAGACAGCACTGATTTGCTCGCGCAAATCATTCATGTCGCTCAATAACCTGGGTTTTGTGTTAAATTAAAATTGGCGTCAATAGCCACTTGCGGAATGGGTAAAAGCTTGGCAGTTGGTTTATAACCTGCTTTTATTGCGCTTAATACGGCATCGGCTTCCCCGGTACGTTTTAAGTTGAACCACCGGAATGCCTGCTCACAAAAAAATTCTTTTCGGTTTTCCAGAGCAATATCGGCCAGTAAAGCAACAGGTGTTGTAGCAACACTTTCGGTTGCCGCAGCTCTTGAACGGATGGTATTCAGATCTGCCAAGGCTCCGGTTAAATTAGATCCAATTCTTGCCCTTGCCTCTGCACGGATTAAATACAATTCGGCCAGCCTGATTACGGTTTGATATTCTGTAACACCTGCCGCTAATGCCAATGCCTGCGTACGGTACTTATACTTAAAAGGGATGGAATAAACATTGCCTGAAAGCGTGGTATGGTTCATCCAGTTAATACGCCTTAAATCAGTATTTTCAAAAAGGGCTGTAAAACGGGGATCAATCCGGTATGCAAAACTTGTTACTGCTGTTATGGTAGCAGGAATAAATGTTGCTGCCTCATTGGTGTATTGGTTAAGGGCGGTTATAGGCGGAGGGGTTTGCCAAATGCTTTCTGCACTATTTTTAATAAACAAAGCAGTTCCCATTGTTGCCCTTGGTATTAAACTGTAAAGACTTGATGCGATCACTTCAGATGCATTCGTTTCTGCCAGCGCATAGTCGCCAGTAAACATGTATACCCTGGCCAGCAAGGCAGTAGCTACAAACCTGTTTACGCCTATCCTATCGCCTGTGGTTGCTGAGTAGTTGCTCAAAAGATTATTCTTTGCATCGTTAAGGTCAGCAATAATTTTAGCATAAACATTTGCCGAAGTTTCTCTTGGCTGGAAGGCGGTAATTGTTGGATCTGTAACCAATACAAGCGGTACATCGCCGAAAGTATTAACCAGGTTAAAGTAACAGTAAGCCCTAACAAATTTTGCCTCTGCTATGTACTGCTTTTTAATGGCCACACTTGTGCCAGTAGAATTTTCCAAACCCAAAATAATTGCGTTTGCCCGGTAAATTATCGAATACCATTCTGAAAATAGCGCTGATTGGCCTGTACTAAGCACATTGTAGCTGTTGTTGTTATATTCTTGCAGCCCGGCAACTGTAGAAAGGTACAATAGATCATCGGCTTGCAATGAGCTGTAAAGTGTAACATTTATCGATTGCGTGCTCATTTGAGAAAGGCTGCTGAACATACCTGATCGTGCACTTGTTGCCAGCTTATCAGAAGAAAAAACCTGGTCGGTTGTAACCTGATTAAGAGGTTCTTCAATATCGATAAGCTTTTTACACCCTGATACTGTAATCACTAAAACAACGAGAACGTATTTTATGATGTTGTATTTTGATTTTAACATGATGATTAAGATTTAAAAGGTAAGTTGTAAACCAGCTACCAGCGTGCGTAGCGGTGGCGTTGCCACACCCTGAGATTCGGGATCAAAGCCCTCATAATTGGTTATCGTAAAAAGGTTTTGGCCCTGTGCATAAACACGGATGCTTGTTCCCTCTCTTTTTGAAATCCATTTTGTTGGTAAGGAATATGACAGGTTCACATTTTTTAACCTGATAAATGAAGCATCTACCAATGAAGCATCAGAAGCTGTATAGTAGCTATAGGCCAGGTAAGCTGCAGAACCTGCTGCTCCCCTTGTACCTGCAGTTACCAGATAATCCTGAGCACCCAAGGCCAGATAACCATTTACTACACTTAAAGCGGCATTGCTAAAGAATCCAGGGGGATAAAAAGATGAGGCCAGCAAACTTCTGCCCTTTTGTTTTACAAATTGAAACGTGAAATCAAGCGTCAGTTTTTTATAGCTCAATGCATTGGTAAGCCCTCCACTAAATTTTGGGTAAGCCGTGCCTGCATAGTAACGGTCGCCCCTACCGGTTGAGGCAAAGCCGCCTGTAGGATTATTAATGCCGCCAACACCGTTAAAATCAGTAAATGAAGGCAAATTGGTGGCCGGATTAATCCCTGCATACTGATACAGATAATAAGAACTGATTGGATTACCAACCACATAAGTGGTAAAATAAGATGATTTTTCGATGCCAGGAAACGACAGCAATTTATTATGATTCTGACTGATATTGAAGGAGGATGTCCACGAGAAATCTTTTTTACGGATATTTGTACTCGTTAAAGACAGCTCCCAGCCTGAGTTTTGAACAGTTGCAGGTAAATTGCTCTGGTATCCTGTAAAGCCTGTTTGCGCACTTGTTGTTAAATTAATTAACTGGTTGCTTGTACGGTTACGGTAATACGAACCACTTAACGACAAACGGTCATTAAAGAATGCAAGATCAAGCCCTATATCCAGTTTTTTAGTTTCCTCCCATTTATAATCCGGATTGGGTAAACGCGATGGATTAAGACCGGTTGAACCCGCATAAACATAGCCAGAATTGGTATAAGTATCTAAATAACCATAGTTATCAATGTCATCGCTCCCTATTACGCCATAACTGCCCCTAAGTTTTCCAAAACTGAACCAGCTTATTTTATCTTTTAGAAAGCTTTCTTGAGAGAAGATCCAGGCAGCACCTACCGAACCGAAGTTGCCGTATTTATTGTTGGGCCCAAATCTTGATGAACCGTCTCTTCTAAAGTTAACATTAAGGATATACTTATCAGCTACGTTATAATTTAAACGCCCAAATAAAGAAGCATATTTATAATCAACAGAGCTACTGGTTGTGGTTACTGTAGTTGCAGCCGTCACCGTTCTTAAAAAATCATCAGAAAGAAATCCGGAAGCACTTGTACTGTATGGTAACCTGGATTTTTTGAACTGATAGGTTCCTCCAACAAGCGCATTTAAAGTACCTTTCCATATCTTATTGGTATAAGTAACCTGAGGCTCAGCAATGTAATTATTGGTGTAGTTGTAAGTGTAATTTGCTGTACCTGAAGTGGGTGCAAAATCGGGGTTTAAAGAAGAAAGTGGCCTGGTTACAACCTGATTTAAATCTGTTTTACTATACCCTAAACTTGCTCTTACATCAAGTCCTTTTAAAATAGTATATTTCAGAGCCAGGTTAGTTAATAAATTAGAACTGCGGTTATCGTTAGCCTGTTTTAAATATCCTAATGGATTATTGATCGAACCTTCCCAGTTTAGGCTGCCATCAGCTTTGTACAGCGGAAAGTTTGGCGGCAAACTGTAGGCCCATGTTGCTAAATCAGTTGTAGAAATTGTATTTTTATCTGCAGAGTAAATGGCATTAAAAGATAAGTTAAAACGCTGATCCAATGATGAATGATTTAAATTAACTTTCATACCACCACGCTGGTAGCCTTGGTCACCAGGAAATACATTCCCTTCTTTATGGTATGTTCCGCTGATGAAAAAATTTGTGCTATTGTCTCCACCCGAAAGACTTGCATTAACATCATGTGTTTGTGCAGTATTCCCAAGCATTTCCTTTTGAAAATCGGTATAGCCGTTCTGATCCCAAACCAACAGGTCGGGTGCAGTTGTTGCTGATGGCGTAGCCGGATTGGTGGTATTGTTGGCAAAAGCTTTTCTACGCAGTGCTAAATATTGTTCAGTGCCAACTGTTTCTACAAAATGCGAAACATTGGAAACCCCGGTTGATGCATTTACATCAAATTTGGTTCTGCCCGGTTTCCCTTTTTTAGTGGTAATCAGCACTACACCATTTGCTCCCCTCGAACCATATATTGCTGTAGCATCCGCATCTTTTAATACTTCTATGCTTTCAATATCTGATGGGTTTATGGTATTCATTGGGCTGGTATTACCCTCTGCGGATGGCAACGCCGCACCAGATTGACTTGAAGCAAAAGCAGCCGTATTAATGGGTTCAGATAAAAAAGGCACTCCATCAATTATGTATAACGGACGGTTTGCTTTTACCCCATTTAAGCCAATGGCGTTTGCGCCGCGAATTTGAATATTAATACCTGCACCCGGCAAACCATTGGTTTGGGTTACCGTTACCCCAGCCATCCGCGCGGCCATGGCCTGCAAAACATTTGTGATAGGTTGGTTGCCGATATCTTTTGCACTGATGCCAGATTGTGAACCGGTGCTTAACCTGCGGGTAGTTGTTCCATAGCCAATTACCATAACTTCATCCAATCTTGCCGGATCCAGCACCATGTTTACAGTAAGTGTTGAGGTAGCAGTAATTTCTATGGTTTTATAACCCACGTACGATAAAATCAATGTCGGGTTATCATCAGTAGCTGAAATATAAAATTTACCATTGTTTCCGCTAACGGTATTTCTGGTGGTACCTTTTACCTTCACAATTACGCCGGGTAATGGCAGCCCTTTTTCATCAACCACAATACCTGTTACCGTAATGTTATCAAAATAGCCGGTTACCTTATCTATTAAGGTCTTTTCCTGTATAACTATTATTTTGTTTTCAATAGTAAAAGATAAAGATTGATTGGCCAGTGTGCGCGCTAAAGCCTCTTTAAGCTCAACATTTTTTAAGTTGACACTTACCGGTAAAGATTTGGAAATCAGATCCTGATCATAGATAAAATCATAGCCGGTTTGGGTTCTGATTGATTTGAATATAGCTGTAAGCGTTGCGTTTTTCTGATTAATCGTTATTCTTTGAGCAAGAGTTGTTGCACTCACTTGCATCATTGCAGCCAATAACAGAAACGTAGTCACACGCATAATCAGCAGAATTTTTTGGATATGGTCTGGCGACCCACCCAGTTTGTTTGGGTAAAATTTGTACATTTGTTTGGTTTTTAAGTTGTATAGTCAGTCGATTGATATAGGGCGCTAAAAATCTTTGACCAGAGGTGTTCCACCACTTCTGGTTTTTTCATTTTTTAGAACCACGCTTTTTTATTTGGTTACCGTGATCCTCCTTCCTTCAATTTTAAAGTGAACTTTACCTGTTTCTTCCATCACACTGAGAATAGAAGATATATTTTTCGACCTGGATATCCAGCCCCCTAGGTTTAATTTTCTTGGTGCATCCTCACTATAAATGATTTCCACATCATACCAGCGGGCAATTTTGCGCATAACCGACCTAAAATCGTTGTGTTCAAGAATAAAATCACCGTTTTTCCAATCTATAAAGTCTTCGGCATTTACGTTTAGCACTTTAATGTTTTCATGGTTACCAATTGCCTGCTCACCGGGTTTTAACATAAAACCATTGTTAACTTTTACACTGCCTTCAAGCAGGGTTGTTTTGGTAACAGCTTCATCTGCATAGGCATTCACATTAAAATGTGTACCCAGCACTTCAATTTTTTGATTTTTACTTTCCACCACAAAAGGAATCCTTTTTCCCTTTTCAAGTATTTTACTCACCTCAAAATATGCCTCTCCATTGAGTTTAACATTTCTTAGCGCATCAGGAGAAGTAGAATAAGTTAATGATGATGAAGCATTTAGCCACACTTTTGTTCCATCAGGTAGGTAGAGCTGGTATTGCCCTCCGGCAGGGGTTTCAATCGTATTGTAGGCTGTTTCGTCAGTTTCGACTTTGTTTTCAGGTATCTGATAAATAATTTGACCATCTGCTGTTTTAGAAATTTCTATACCATTCTGACTGGCAAGATGACCTTCGCGGATCTGCTCAAGATTGATGCGCGTACCATTAGCCAACGTTAAAACAGCTTTATTTTTGCCCGCTTTAATATCCTTTTCAGGAGAAATACTGGCTAAATTAGAAGTGGAAGCATTTTGCTTATAAACCACAATACTTATCAGAGAAATAACCGCCAAAGCTGCTGCAACATATATTAAAATATGCAGTTTTAGCTTTTTTGCGGGTTTGGTAGCCGCATACACACCCTGCCAAATCTGTTGCGAACCGCTTTCGAGAAAAGGCTCAGTATATTCAGGAAGATGCTTATTGTTTAAATTGATATAGGCAGACTCTAACCAGGCTTCCTCTTCAGGTGTGGCATTTCCGGCAATATATCGATCTAAAACCTCATTGAATTTTTGCGCTTCCATTTCAGCTTATTACGTGTTGATTATAAGTAATACAACCGTAGCCAATGGATTGGGGATATGAAATTAAAATTTATTTAACATTAAGGTAATAAAGGACGATTATTGCTGGTCCGATTTTGTTTTTTAAGATGCGGAGCGCCTTTTTCATTTGATCAGCCACGGTTGATTCGGTTATACCCAACCTGGCTGCAACCTCTTTATTAGAAAGATTTTCATTTCTGCGCAATTCAAAAACGGTCCGCATACGGGGCGGTAAATTGGCAATTTCTGCCGCGATCATTGCTGCAAACTGCTTTTCTCTAACCAGGGTATCCGTATAAATACCACTATCATCATTGGCTTTAGAAAACTGTGCGGCATAAGTATTTACCAGGTTTTTATGTTTAATCAGATTAAAAATTCCGTTTCTTAAAGCAATAAATAAATAGCCCGATAAATTGTTCCCCTGTTCTATAGAATCACGTTTATGCCAGATTTTCATAAACATTTCCTGTACAACATCTCTCGCATCGCCCTCATCACGGAGTTTATTAAAAGCATGTGCATACAGAAGATTGCTGTAACGGTTAAAAATTTCCGTAAAAGCAGAATGATCATCCTTTTTAAGGTGATATATCAGATCATCATCCGTTAAACTTGCATATGGAATGCCCGCAACCTTCATTTATAAGATAAAATATTTATTGATCAGGAATAGGTAGAAGAGCAATCAAAAATAGTATTTATTCATACAATTACTCTACGTTTTGTAACAAAAAAAACACATACCATTATTTTCATGCATCTTTACATTCATTAAACAAATTAATTATTCCTAAAATTACTTTGATGTGCATTTATTGAAGATTAAATGCAAGTAATTCCTTATCTATTATATCAGAAGAGGGTTAGCCATGAATTTTTAAATCATTAAAACTAAAAAAGCCTGCAAATCGATGATTTGCAGGCTCATTATGTTAAGGATACTGAGTTTTAAATGATAAATTTTCTTTTTTATTCAATAACAATATCGAAAATGTAATATGTATCGGTTAATAACCTTGGTTTTGCTTAATTGATTTCGTTACATCAAGCGTAGCCTGCGGAATCGGAAAAATTCTTCTGAATGGCTGTGTGGTAGGTTTTGCGCTAAATGGTTGCTCAAACTTACCAAAGCGGATCATTTGTGGCCGCCTTAATAATTCCCAGTAGGTTTCGAAAGCAATTTCCTTATAAAGTATAGCCTCATTAAGCGATGGTATGGCAACACCAGGTGCATTACCATAAAGTGCTTCCCTTGTTCTGGAAGTACGCAACCTGTTGATATCAGCCAATGCTTCGGTAGTTAGTCCTTTGCGGAAATAAGCTTCAGCACGCATTGTATAAATTGCACCCAAACGGATTAATGGAATATCTACATTGCTACTTCCGTTACCTTCTTCAGGATCGAATTCGTATTTAAAACAGCGTGCCCCCCTATTGATCTCGTTCTGTGCAAAAACAGCCTGCGTTGGTTTCGAAAAGTTAAGTGCAGGAGTAAAATCCATCTTTGTTGAGGTACTTTTCTCCATTACCAGCTCAGATACTTTGATCCTTCCATCCGAAGTCATTTCAAATGTATTTGTAGAGGTAAGTTTTGGTCCGTATTGCTGGCCAACCATAATCCCCCTGTTAAAGTGGAACCAGGGCACACCCGGGCTGCTGTTGGGAACAAGATCCGTTGCGGGCACACTACCCGGTCCGTTGTTCATAAACCAGGTACCATCTGCATATTGGTATTTTCTTTCAAACCTTGGGTCTTCATGGTTACCATCCCAGCTGGCATAAAATTCAGGACTGATACAGGCTGCATTGGTTCCCCGGTTTAACGGTGATGGTTTCTGGTTACGCTCTACACATACATAGGCAAAAGAATTGGAGCCATTATGGATGTAATCGATTTTCTGCGTTACTACAAAAATCAGTTCCGAACCACCGGAGTTTTTAATAGCAAAATTGTCGAAATAGTTGCTCAACAAACTAAACTTGCTCGAATTGATCAACAACGAAGTATAACTGATTACCTTATCCATATCGGTTTCGCTTGTGTTTACCGATTTTTCATTAAAGTTAAATGAGGCCGCATAACGATCTTTAAACACTGCCCGGTTAAGGTACATATTGGCAAGCAACCCATAAGCAGCTTCTTTTGTAAACCTTCCGTTATGTGTAGATTGCTGCCCCAAAGTGGCCAGATCAGGAATCAGTGCCTCAACCTGTAAAATCAAATTATCAATCTCGGTTGCTGCCTGTTTCATCTCAAGCGGAGCTTTTTCATCCATCGGATCACGGTAAGGTGCCTGCCCGAAAAGATCAAGCGTGGTATAAGTATAAAAGGCTAGCAAACCTTTGGCTTCTGCTAAAAACAGTGTTCTTTGCGGTATGCTGCTTTCGGTAACCTGTTTAATTGCTGTTAACGATCTGGTAATCCCGTTGGTAAGCATGTTCCAGTTATCAGTTACAATAGGATTGTCTGATGCCCATGTAAACTCGTGCATTGAACGCCATTTACCACCATCGCCCCAATCACTTCCACGTGTAGCCAATATGGCTTCATCAGTGGTATATTCCTGTAATGAAAATACAGCGCCATGATCTACAAAAGTACCATCGCCTAAACGGTCGTAAGCAGCCGCTAAAGCTCCCGCAGGGCTTTGCGCATTGTTGCCTAAAACTTCATCGAGTACCTTTTCATCCAATTTGGTACAGCTGGTAAAAATGAGCGCTGTAACCAGGAATATGATATTTTTTGTTTTTAATAATTGATATGTTTTCATTGTTATAATTTTAGGGTAGCACCAAAAATAAATGTTCTTGCAGTTGGGTAACTGGTATAATCAATACCCAGCGATTGGTTACCGCCGGTTGCTTTCGGGCTGTTGATTAAAGGATCGTAACCACTATAGTTGGTGATGGTAAATAAATTTTGGCCGGTAACATACACGCCAAGTCCTTGTAACCAGCTCAGTTTTTTAAGCTTAATGTTATAACCCAAACGCACAGAATTAAGCCTGATAAAATCAGATTTCTCCAGGTACAAAGAAGATAACTGAGGAGGATTAGCAGGATTGGCACCTGATTCGAAGTATTGTTTGGCCACATTCCGATCTGAAGCAAGGTTATTGATATTTAACGCATTTAAACCAGTATTGTTAACCAGGTAACCTCCTGTTTGCCCGATGAATGAGAACGAGAAATCGAAGTTCTGGTAAGTCATCTGGCTATTTAAGCCATAAGTAAACGTTGGAATCGCGCCCTGAAAAATTACACGGTCTTTGTTATCAATTATACCATCGCTGTTTACATCCTTAAAAATATTTGCCCCTTTACTGTCAAAGCCCATATGTTCCAACAGGTAAAACGAACCCGCTGCGTAACCACTTCTGTAAATATTTGCAGTTACTCCAGAAAGACCCGGACCAGAAATGGTACCTGAAAGAATTTCTGAAACCGGAAGATCTTTTATTTTATTGTTTAAGGTTGCGCCGTTAACATCTACGTTCCAGTTAAATTTTCCTGTATTGATTACTTTTGAACCCAACATAAATTCAAATCCTTTATTAATAATCTTTCCATCAATATTTACCCAAACAGTTGATGTTGGGCTTAATACCTGTGAAGGAATATTTAGAATTGCATCGGTTGTGGTTTTGTTAAAATAATCTAACGTACCGTAAAATTTACCTTTAAAAAGTTCAAAATCAAGCCCCACGTTGTATTGGGTAACCACCTCCCATTTCAAATCGGGATTAGGTGTTCTGGTTACAGAAATGCCGTTAACCAATGCCAGGTCGTTATATAAATAATATCCATCGCCTGCAGATAGTGCGTAACTGGCCTGGGTAAGCTTATTCTGTACTTCCTGATTACCCGTTTGGCCCCAGCTTGCCCTTAACTTAAGCTCGTTAAGAAAAGGAATCTTTTTAAAGAAATCTTCCTGTGCCATGTTCCAACCCAAGGCAAACGATGGGAAATAACCGTATTTATTATTTGCACCGAAACGCGTAGAACCATCTGCACGCACAGATGCTGTTACCAGGTATTTATTGTCGTAAGCATAATTTACCCTCGAAAAAAACGATTGAAGCTCATTAATCTGCGCAAAACCGAAAACACCAGTCTGCTTTCCGGCGTAGCCAGGGTTATTTTCAGGTAAAATACCATTGCCCTTTGCTGCTATTCCATCAAGGTTAAAGCTACTTCCTCCCCTTTCGAATTTCTGATAAGAGAAACCGCCGATAGCTTCAAGTTTGTGCTTTCCTGTTAGCAAACTGTAATTCAGGTAATGCTCCATCAACGTACTTTTCGAATCTAAGTTGGCCTGGATGTACTTACCTATAGGGTTTAAATCAGTTGTATTAGGAAAAATAGTGGTATTTCTTTCGCCCACAGAACGATCAAGCCCTAAGTTAAACTTATACTCAAGTCCTTTTAAAATTCTGAACGATAAATCCAGGTTACCCAATACCCTCAATGTGCGGGTACGGTCGCGGTAAATATCCAAAAGATAAGCCGGATTGTAGTTTGCGTTTGCTTTAAAGTTGGTAAAATTTCCATTTTCATCGAACACCGAACGGGTTGGGTTAGACATTAATGCCTGGATAATCAACTGACCATTAGAACCACCATCATCACTGGTTGGTACGCCATCGTCGCGGGTTTCGCTTCCGGTTAAGTTGATGCCAATTTTAAGGCGTTTATCATCTAAAAACGACTCAGAAGCATTAATCCTTGCCGAAGTACGTCTGAATTCGCTATTCTTTACAATACCTTCCTGGTCCATTTGTGCAGCAGAAACATAATAGTTACCAGTTGCTGTGGCTTTTGAAAATGATACTGCATTGTTTAGCGTTTTAGCCTGACGGTAAATTACATCCTGCCAGTCGGTATTGCCGCCATGATCAAAAGCTTTGTCTTTAACCGCATTGCGGTATTCGTCTGCACTCAAAATGTCGAGTTTATGGGCAACCGTAGAAAGACCAAGGTAAGAATCGTAGGTAAAAGTTCCCTCGCCTTTTATTCCCTTTTTAGTGGTTACAATTACCACACCGTTTGATCCACGTGCACCGTAAATGGCTGCTGCAGAAGCATCTTTTAATACAGAAATGGATTCGATATCACTGGTATTTAAAAAGTTTAACGGGTTTTTTGCTTTAGAAGAACCGAAACCAACGTTCGAGCCACCAGGGCTTACATCATCATTGGTTAAAGGAACTCCATCTACTACAAAAAGTGGCGTACTACCGCTACGGATAGAACCTACCCCGCGGATGGTTACATCAACACCTCCGCCAGGTTCGCCACTGCCTGCAACCACCCTTACACCGGCAATTTTACCCTGCAATAAATTATCTGCAGAAGTAACAACACCCTGTCTGAAGTTTTTTTCATCAAGCTGTGTAACCGCACCTGTAACGTCTTTTTTGGTCTGTTTACCATAACCAACAACCAAAACCTCATCCATGGTAGATGCATCGGGTTCTAGTTTAATATTCAGTACATCGGCATTTGCTGCTATCAGTTTTGTTTTGTAACCGATAAACGAAACCTCCAATGTTTTGCCTTTTACGGCATTGATTTTAAATTCACCTTTGGTACCGGTTGAAACAGCATTGGAAGTGCCCTGTTCTTTTACCGTAGCACCAATTAATGGCTGATCGGTTTCATCGGTAATCCGGCCAGAGATTGATCTCCCCGGTTGTTGTGCGAATACAGCTATCGACACCATCAAGAGTACAACTGAAAACATAACTTTCAGAAATAAAGGTGGCGACAAGCGAAAATTAAGCGTATAAATTCCTGTCATGAGCATAATTAATAAATAGTAAGTGTTTGGTTTTTGGGATATTTGTGAACTAACGAAATCGCACAAAGATGTCTTTTTGATGTAAGCAGTATTATCCAGTAAGATTATTAAATTGTTAAATTATACCGACTTCAAAGCGTGCAATAAGTGGCAATTTGGAAGGATGCGCCGAACCAACGCGAATAAGTAATGGAGAGATTTGTGAATTGTATTATAGTTTTGATCGCTGTAGATGCTTGCGCTCGTTTCAAACGAGCTTAAATAGCTTTAGGATTAAATTGGAATAAAATGATAAGCGATTAAACGTCATATATATATATTCCGTAGAAGATTACAGAATTCCATCGACGCTTAAATCAATAAAGATTAACTTAAATATTTAGTGATGGCCAGAAAGGTTTTCGCCGGCAGTTTTATCTAACCTTAAAAAAATTAAGCTCGTAACTGCGGTGATAGAGGCCAATGTTAAAAATGTATATTTAAAAGCGATAAAAACATTTTCGGTTTGCAACCATGATTTATCGCTGTATTTTGCCAGTAAAAAAGCACCTACCGAAATACCCAAACTCATTGATAATTGTTGCATTACAAGCAATAAACTGTTGCCGCTGCTAGCAGTTTCATTATCAAGTGCCGATAAAGATATTGTATTCATACTGGTAAGCTGGATGCTGTTTACCGCGCCATAAATTACCAAAAGGGGGATTAGGTTTGCAAGTTTTGTATGTGCATCAACCAATGAAAACAAGCCAATTACGATAGCTATTATCATGGTATTGATGATCAGCGTGTTTTTATAACCCAGTTTTTTAACAATAGGCACAACCCACGATTTTATAATTACCGATGTTAATGCCACCGGAATTAACATAATGCCCGAGGTCATTGCAGATTGCTTTAAGCCAAGCTGAAACAAAAGTGGCAGCAGCAGCGGCATACCACCGATTCCTAAACGTGTTAAAAGATTGCCGAATACACCAATTCTTAGCGTTTTTATCCGGATAAGACTCAGGTTAATCAATGCCCTTTCTTTAAGCCGCCTAAAATGAAAATAATACAGGTTCATAAGCACAAAGCTTGTTGCAAAAACCGATAATAAGATCGATTCATGAATAATATCGTGTGTACCTAATTCTATACCCAGCGTAAGCAGCAGCAACGAACCGCCAAATAACAGCATGCCCAAAAAGTCAAATCCATCTTCAGGGCGTTTATATTGCGGCATATTTTTGGCAGCATAGTAAATTCCGAATATGCCTATCGGGATGTTAATAATAAAGATCCAATGCCAGGAAGCAATTTCTACCAGCCACCCGCCGAGCGTAGGACCAATAATTGGCCCAACCAAGCCAGGTATTGTAATAAAATTAATTACCCCAAGCAGTTTCTCTTTTTCATAAGTATACAAAATAGCCAGTCGCGAAACAGGAACCATCATGGAGCCGCCAATTGCCTGGATTACCCTGGATACGATTAAAGCTGTTAATGATTGCGACAGGGCACAGCACAACGAACCCACCGTAAAAATTGCAATCGCGATTACAAATACATTTTTCGACCCAAAACGATCTGATAACCAGCCGCTAAGCGGAATAAGCAAGGCCAACACCAGCACATAACTAATAATGATACTTTGAAGAGTGAGTGGTGGTTTATGTAAATCGGCCGCGATAGAAGGCAGTGCGGTGTTAAGAATGGTACCATCAAGAGATTGCATAAACATTGCCAAAGCGGCTATCCATGGGAGTTTCTTCTGTATCGACGTTTGTTCCATATTGTGTTAACATAAAGCGGCCACCTGTAGTTTGCAAAAAAATGCTAACCAATTGTTTCGCTGTTTCTACATTAAATCATTCCCAATTCATCAATTCGTTTTAAATAATCTGCCATTTAAAGATAATCATCCCGATCATTTTATTGCTGCGCATTGGATAATCTGCTCTTATTATGCTTAATTGCCTTGCAACAAATTTAGATCATCTTCGGCAGGCTAAACCAAAACCGTGTATACTCCTCAGGTACACTATCAACACCAATTTCTCCCCCATGTTTACGGATAATATTGGCTGAAATAAACAAACCCAGCCCTAAACCCGAATATTGATTTTGCTGCTCATCTGCCTGATAATAACGATCGAACAACAAAGGAATTTTCTCAGCAACAATTCCCGGTCCCTGGTCTACAACCGAAACTTCCACTGCAGTATCCGTGTCAATAAGCTCAACTCTAATCTCTGTAGTTGCAGGAGCATATTTAATTGCATTACTGATTAAATTGGTAATTACGCGGCCAATCCGTTCTGAATCTGCATGAATTTTAATATTTTCTTTGCCTATAACACTTACCGCAGGGAAATCCTCTAAGGTAAAAAGTTCAGCTATTTCTCTGGCCAGCTCAAACAGGTTAAAGCTCGTTTTACGGAGTTTTACCTGGTCTCTGTAGTTTTTACCTGCATTAAGCAAGTCGTCAATAATCAACGATATCCGGTTTATACCTCTACTGGCCTGAGCAACCAATTGCTTGGTACGGCTCGATTGATGATCGGTATCACGCTGCAACATTTGCAATGAACCCTTTAAACTGGTAACAGGGGTTTTAAGCTCATGGCTGGCAATACTAATAAAGTCATCCTTATGCCGTTCCGCAATTTTGTCTTTCGTAATGTCATTAATAACTCCGATCACCTTCACAGCCCTACCTTGCTCATCATTTTCGGTTTTACCCTTAATATTTAACCATTGGAGCACGCCATCAACCCTTTTTACCCTGAGTTGCACATCTATACCGCCATTAACCTGAATATTCGCCAGGGCTTCTTCAAATACAGGTAAATCTTCGGGCATAATGTGCGGGTAATAGTTTTCAAGCTTCCATTTCGGCTTCCTGTTTTGGTAACCGAAAATTTTATCATGGTCAGGAGAACGGAAAACCTCTTTTGTATCCACATTCAGTTCCCAAATGGCGGTATCAGTATATTTAAGTGCAACATTTAGGCGTTTTTGACTCTCTTCCAGGTGCTTTAACCCCGAAATATCATCAAGTACAGTAAAACCAAAAGTTTCTCCCTGATCAGTATAAAGTATAGTGGTTACATCAACCCAAACACGGCTCCTGTCTTTTCGGTAAAGGCAGGCCTGGAGTTTAAAAAACGGCACCTGGTTAGACCAGATTTCTTCCTGGAGGCGATGCCAGTGAGGGATATATTCTTCACAAGCGTGATCAAGAATTTTTGTTCCTTCGATTTCTTCTGGTGGATAATCTAAAAGTTCGCAAAGGGCTTTATTTACCTTTAAAATGGTAAGATCAGACCTGATGATTTTTGAAGCAACACTGGTAAGCTTAAATATCGTGTTGAATTTATCATCACATTCTTTGAACCTTTTCTCAAAATTATTTTGCTCTTTTTTTTCCTGCATAACAACTTTCAGCTAATAATCTGATAACAATTTATTACCAATTATGTTTAGCACACAGGTACAAGAAGCTACGAATAAGATAATTACAATAAAAAAAATAAACCTTCAAACTATCCGCATGAAGGTTTACTTTCGAAATTCTGCTATTGATTTCTTATTGAAAATCTATTTCATCAAACTGATATTGGTAAGCCCCCCATCTGAAAGAATTTCGGTGCCAACTATAAAAGATGAATCATAGGAAGCTAAAAATACAGCAGCATTGCCGATATCTGCAGGCAAGCCCTGTTTACCAACAGGTGTGATGTAGATCCACATTTGTTTTACCTGTTGGTTTATTTGGTACCGGAAAGTAGAAGCAAATACTAACCGATACCGCCTGAAACCAGGGACTATTTTTTGGCATTTCTCACTGCACAATATCACCAACGGGCCTGTGCATGAGCTACTGATTATAATTTAAGATTGTGGTGAAGCAATACTTCTTTAATTTCTTTTATTGATTTTGTTCCTAAATTACGGTTGATTTTAAGTTTAGGAAGCCCGTAATTCATAATATCTTTAACCAGTTTAATGTCTAATTTCGAGAAAACTTTTTTTACCCTTGAAGAGAAATATAGATTATCAACAGGTGTTTCGAGCACTTGAATTGATAATTTTTCGTTAGCAATTTTTTCTGCTTGTGTTTCCACCTGGTAATGGAATTTTTTAACAGTTTGCAGGGCAGAAATATATTCCTCATAAGTAATTTCTTCGCCAACGTTGCCAATATCATCTAATTTACTCATACGATTAAAGTGTATTTAAAGTAGCTATCTACTTCTATTTATTTTGTCTACGTTTCCATTAAGGGATTTTAGGTAAGGTATTTTGGTTTATTAAATGGTTGCTTTAATTCGTTATTTGCAGCTTACAGGGAATATGCTGCGCATTAACATGAAGTTGCTATTTCTTAATTTTCGAGGTATCAATTTCCCAGTTATCTGTACGGAACGGAGCAACAGGTAAGCCCGATTTAGCAAACAAATTCCCTATCCCTGCATTGCTAAATTGATAACGCACCGCAACATGCTTTTTAACAAAGTCGCTGTATACCTGAATGGTATTGCCTTTAATCTTAATTTTCGCAGGATAAAATTTTTGATCGATACCAGCTATAAAAAGCTCTTTTGGCGTTTCTCCTTTTAACACCAAGCCACTTTCGGCATAATTAAAATCGATTAATACGTTACTTTTATTCACACCAAAAGATTTAAAAAGTGGGCTTTTAGTGCCAGGCTTATTTAATTGATAGGTTTCTGCCAAGGCAAGATTGGCAAGGCGGGCACCAACATCTTTTTTATTTGTAGGGTGAATGCTTAGCGTATCGCTAACAAGATCGGAAATTACAACCATTCCGGTTTTTGGTAAAGCCAGGTTTTTAGTCTGAGCTTCTCTTACCAGTGCACCAACATTATATTTATCGTATTTAAAAGGTGCTATTTGAACATAATAAAAAGGGAAATCATTTTTCCACGCTTTGCGCCACGCCCCTACCATTGTATTGATAAGCTCGCTGTACGTGCCTGATGTTTCCCGGTTACTTTCTCCCTGGTACCATATAGTGCCTGCGATATTGAAATTTACAATTGGCGCAATCATTGCATTATAAGTAAAACCCGGGTTTACGGGCCACCATTGCGATTGTACATTTTTTGCGGCTGCCTCCTTTAACGCAGTGTTATTTTCTACAAGGGTATCCGGTGTCCAAACTTCAGCAGGTGTACCACCCCAATTGCTGCTGATTAAACCAATGGGTACATTGAAATCCTGATTAAGCTGCTTGCCAAAATAAAAACCTACTGCACTAAATTTCTTAATGGTGTTGCTGTCGCAAACCGTCCAGGTACCCTCACAATTATCCTGCATAGTATTGGAAGTGGTTTTAGGAATATTAAATAACTTGATATTTAATTTAGCAAGTTGATCAAACTCGTCTTTAATACTCTTAATACCTGAGTTGTAGTTCCACTCCATGTTGGATTGTCCGCTGCAAACCCATACTTCGCCAATAAAAATATTTTCGAGTGTTATTTTGTTCTGCCCCTGGAAAGTGATGCTATACGGGCCGCCCGCCTGTGGCGTTTGCAGTTCTGTTTGCCAGTTTGCATTACCACCGGCCATAACTTCTACCGTGGCACTGTTCCACGAAGTGGTAATTTTAACTTTTTCATTTGGCGAAGCCCAACCCCACAATTTGGTGGTAGTTTTTTGTTGCAATACCATATTACTGCTCAAAATGTTTGGCAGGCGAACATCTGCAAACAGAGAGAAACTGACTAAAAATAGAATAAAAAATAACGTTTGCTTTTTCATTTACGAATGCTTTGTGTGTTGTTTGGTTAGGTTATTTATTTCAAAAACGGAATTTGTTTAGCTAAACTAAACAAAGTTTATAAATATTGCAAGTACTTACCTTAGAAATTAATGCTTAAAAAACTTTTTTATAATGGAGAATGGTTAATGCCTTTGCAATATAATGTTCAATTATGCTGGGTTTTACATACAAAACAGTAAGATGATGCCATAACTAAACTTCCAAAAACGCATCAACATTCTCACCATTTATCAGAAGGAAAAGATCAGTGAAAATAGGAGTTAAAAATGCCCTTACACCTGTTTGAGATTAAAATAATGAGTTATAAAAGTATAAAATATTGCAAAAGAAGGCGAATTTATGTTTAGTATTTATAAACATAAATTTACATAGGTATAAAATTATATTGGTACCGCAAATTTTAATGAGTACCGAGATTTGCGAAAGTTATGCTTAACACAATTCGAAGTCAAAATCTATTTAAATTTTTTAAAAAAATCTTCCGGTACGGGATAAAACTCGTAAAAACTATCGAGAATGTGATTTCCAACCCTAAAAATTACACATTTACGGCTAATAATTTCTTGTAATGCCAAGTTCGAGGCCACGCAGCTCTGCCAAACCGCGCAATCGGCCTATGGCTGAATAGCCAGGGTTACTTTGTTTGGCCAGGTCATCCAACATCTGGTGCCCATGGTCGGGCCTGAAAGGAATGCTGGTATCACGCAATGCATTTTCTTCAGTAAGGGCTTTCATAATTGCATACATATTCACATCGCCACCTAAATGATCGGCTTCATAAAAACTGCCGTCCTCATCTTTGGTTACATTACGCAGGTGCGCAAAGTAAACACGTTCCTTTACTGCCTTAAAAATTTCCAAAGCATTATTATCCACGCCTGCACCTAACGAACCTGTACAAAAACACACCCCATTAAATGGCTTATTTACCTGTTGCATGATATAATTAAAATCATCAAGTGTACTGGCAATTCTTGGTAAACCTAAAATCGGGTAAGGCGGATCATCAGGATGAATGGTCATTTTAATACCTTCATTGGTACATACTTCTGCTATTGAGGATAAAAAATAAACCAGGTTTTCTCTCAAACCTTTAAATCCGATTGCTTTATATTCGCTGATGCTGTTGCGGAGCGTTTCGAGTTCAATTTCCTTTTCATTAGGAATCCCCATCAGCACATTTATCCTTAAATCGGTTAATTGCTGTTGGTTTAAGGTGGCGTATTTGGTTTCTGCACGTGCTAAAACTGAGCGCGGGTAATCTGCATCGGCACCTGCTCTTTTAAGGATATAGAGATCAAAAACCGCCAGGTCAATCCAATTAAAATACAATGCCTTAGAACCATCTTTCATTTCAAAATCAAGCTGGGTGCGGGTCCAATCCAACACGGGCATAAAATTATAACATACTGTTTTAATACCACAGGCAGCAAGGTTTTTAAGCGATGTTTTATAGTTTTCAATAAATATATCCCTATCGGCCCTCCCGGTTTTAACAGCCTCATGCACGGGTACACTTTCTACTACCGACCAGCTTAGGCCTGAAGCTTCAATAATCGATTTCCGTTCCTCAATATCCGCCAGGGGCCAAATTTCTCCATGTGGAATGTGGTGCAATGCCGTAACAATACCCGTGGCACCCGCCTGTTTAACATCCTGCAAGGTAACCGGATCGTTTGGCCCGTACCAGCGCCAGGTTTGCACTAAGTTTTTATATTGTATGTTCATCAGTTGTTTAAGAAAATAAATTAAGCCTGTTCCACATGTGCCATTTGCCGATTTAAAGCCATCTTATCTTCATTTAATTTAATGTAAGAAGATACGATACTCAGCATTGTTTCATGGGATCGGTTTGTACTTTGCCAATCGGTACTTACTGATACCATGTAGGCAATACCATCAGCCAGTGAGGTATAAGCAATGCTAAAGGTTGTTGTAAAAAGCCATTCGGGAAGGTTTTCATCATCCAGTAAGATTTTACAATTTGCGATACTAACTCCCGGCCTTTTGTGATCGGTATTTAAGGTATAAGCTATCGGTAAATCTATAATGCCAAAATCGGGCAGGTGTACCAGTACATTTATCGTTTCTGACATCTGTTTATCTCCTCTCATAACCGCTATCCTATTTTAATTGATCATTGAATTGTTGCAGACTTGAGCGCAATACCTGCTGATGCGATTTTTGGCAATGATGAATCGCGTATTTCTAACTGCGTGGTTAAAACTGCCTTAATTCTATTTTTATTGAAATTATCAGTTAAGCGGTACATCAAAATTTCCATAATCTTATCTGCAATTTGCTCAAGGGGCTGGGCGATTGCCGTTATAGCCGGCACAAAATATTTTAACAATTCCAGGTCATCGAACGATACCATGGCAATATCTTCACCAATTTTAAGCTTAAGTTGCCCTATGGCATCCAAACCATCCATTGTAAGGTAATTGCATGAAAAAACAATGGCATCTATCTCGTTGTGTTGTTTAAGAAAATCGATGATTTCGGCAACACTTTCTGTTTTACCCTGGTAATTAATCTTTTTAATAATGGGTGTTAATCCAGCTTCATGTATGGCTTTTTCGTAACCTTTGGTACGGTCTAACATCTGCGACTGATCAGTTTCTATCGTTACAAAAGCAATTTTACCAAAGCCGTTATCAATCAGATGTCTGGTTGCGTTGGCTGCACTGTTTTCATTATCAATCAATACATAATCACTTTCAAAACCAGGGATGTAGCGATCGAAAAGTATCACCGGTATATCACTGGCAATTACTGCACGCACCTCTTTTTCGAGTCCGTGAGGTAAAGCAATGATAAAAGCATCAACATGGCGTTCATTAAACACCTGCAAAACTTCTCCGCCTCTTTTTTTACTGTTTTTGGTGCTGCTGAACAGGATATTATAGCCAAATGCAGATGCTTTTTCGTCGATATATTTTGCAATTCCGGAGAAAAAAGGTTGAGAAATCTCGTCTACAATAAAGCCGATCGTCATTGTTTTACCCGTACGGAAACTTTTGGCCAAAGCATTAGGATGATAATTAAGCTCAGTTACCAATTGCTCAACCCTATCAATCAGTAGCTGACTGATATTTTTTTCCCTGGCCTTACCATTAATAACAAATGAAACTGTTGTAGTCGAAGTTCCCAATTGCCTGGCAATGTCGGTTATAGACAACCTTTTTTCTCTCACTTTACTATATTTTAGTTAATACATTTCTGGCCAGATGCAATACCATATCCTAATAGATTACGACAAAATTTGGCTAGTTCACATTACCGATCAAAAGCTATAAGCTGTTATCAATCAGTAAATGATAAAGCGAAGTTGTTAAAAAAAGTAAGCCTTTAACTTAATTTTAGGGTATTTATTTGCGTAAACGTTTAAGTAAAAACAGTGATTTTTTACATAGCTGGCCCGACTGATAAGCTTTAATCAATGACACAGTTTATTGAACAGACCCGAAGGCTCAACTGCGACTTCAGAACTACCTACTGCGACTTCAGAACTATCTACTGCGACTTCAGAACTATCTACTGCGACTTCAGAACTATCAACTGCGACTTCAGAACTATCTACTGCGACTTCAGAGACTTCAGAACTATCTACTGCGACTTCAGAACTACCTACTGCGACTTCAGAACTATCTACTGCGACTTCAGAACTATCTACTGCGACTTCAGAACTRTCTACTGCGACTTCAGAACTATCTACTGCGACTTCAGAACTATCTACTGCGAGTATAGAACTATCTACTGCGACTTCAGAACTACCTACTGCGACTTCAGAACTATCTACTGCGACTTCAGAACTAYCWACTGCGACTTCAGAACTATCTACTGCGAGTATAGAACTATCTACTGCGACTTCAGAACTACCTACTGCGACTTCAGAACTATCTACTGTGAGTATAGAACTATCTACTGCGACTTCAGAACTACCTACTGCGACTTCAGAACTATCAACTGCGACTTCAGAACTATCTTCAGAACTACCTACTGCGACTTCAGAACTATCTACTGCGACTTCAGAACTACCTACTGCGACTTCAGAACTATCTACTGCGACTTCAGAACTATCAACTGCGAGTATAGAACTATCTACTGCGACTTCAGAACTGTCTACTGCGACTTCAGAACTATCAACTGCAACTTCAGAACTATCAACTGCAACTTCAGAACTATCTACTGCGAGTATAGAACTATTAACTGCGACTTCAGAACTATCTACTGCGACTTCAGAACTATCAACTGCGACTTCAGAACTATCAACTGCGACCGTTGTAGAAACTTGGTGATAGCTAATCCAAAGATCTCTCCACTACGGTCGAGATGACGAATTTATGCGTTTCCTCATAGTTTTAGAATAATCAATTTACACATGCCTGAATCTGCGCTTCGCCATTTGAACCTCGCTATCTCCTACCTGCTATCCGGCATAGGAAATGATGGAAGGAGAAAACGTTAAAGCTTTATCATTACCTTTTTCTTTCCTCACTGCATTGAGGCAGCACACACTTTCCGCCCCCTTCGGCGGAACTTGTGCTGACGACCAAAAAGCTTTAACGAATTTATCCGACATCAGTTCCAAGCCTTGGACTTTTGTTACTTTTGGGCCAAGCCAAAAGTAAGAGCCTCCTCGGTGGCTAACCGAGGCAAGCATGAGCGGAGCGAAAACATAGCAACCACATTACGATTCCCGCATGCGCGGGAATGACGACCGTGTTAAAAACTTATTAGAAAGATTGCTTCGGCTCGCTCTTTCCCTGCCTCGCAATGACGGATTTAACGCATTCCCTGCATCATGCTATTTGAATTATGCTATCTCCTCCCTGCTATCCGGCATAGGAAATGATGGAAGGAGAAAACGTTAAAGCTTTATCGTTACCTTTTCTTTATAATTGCATTAAGGCAGCACACACTTTCCGCCCCCTTCGGCGGAACTTGTGCTGACGACCAAAAAGCTTTAACGAATTTATCCGACATCAGTTCCAAGCCTAAGCCCGAGCGAAGCGAAAAACAGCAACCGCATTACGATTCCCGCATGGGCGAGAATGACGACCGTCTAGAAGCATTACTAAAAAGATTGCTTCGGCTCGCTCTCCCCCAGCCTCGCAATGACGAATTTAACGTATTCCTTGCCTTATGCTATTTGAACCTCGCTATATGCTTCCTGCTTCCGGCATAGGAAATGATGGAAGGAGAAAACGTTATAACCATACTTACTTCTCAACAGTCGATTCATTAAAATTTACGATTCTAATTTTACTTACATTTTTCTGTTCCAAAGCTTTCCCTGCATAATCCGGTTTATTGGTTCCCCAGGCAACATTGCTGTTCAGCACACTAATGTATCCGGTATTTTCGAAATAAAACCCGGCAATAGCGCTCTTAACCAACCCCTCAACATTACTAGGTCTGCGGTCGTAAATTCCACCAGCCTCATTTGTGGTTTTATCGAGATGCACACTCACCTGATCGAAATAAATTTCAGCAATTTTATCTTTACTTTCTCCACTAATATATACCCCACTTTCTCCGGTACAGCGAATATTACTGAAATAAATATTTTTAACAGCCCCTACCTTACCTTGGATTTGTCCTTTGGGTAATCGCCAGCCTGCATCTTTGTTATTGCTGGTGGCACGGGGGTAAGCGGTTATATAAATGGGTTCGGCCTTGCCCCACCATACATCCGAAAAAAGTTTCGATTCGATAAGCAAATTAGAAAAAACCACATTGCTTACCGTTCCTTCATCACGGTTTTGAATGCCTATACCCCGGTTACTTTTTTTGATGTTGCAGTTATTAATCAGCACATTACTGATGCGGTCCATATTTTCCGAACCAATTTTAATGGCACACGAACTGGAGGTCATGGTACAGTTGCTGATCACAATATTTTCGCAGGCACCATACTCTTCATATTCACGTCGGTTTTTAAGGCATATACAATCATCACCAGATTCGATGTAACAATTGTTAATCCTTACATTTTTACTGTGATCGAGGTCGATGCCGTCGCTATTGCGGATTTTGATGCTATTCAATAAGGTAATATTGGAGATGGATACATCATTACAACCAACCAGATGAACCGTCCAATAAGCAGAGTTTTGAAAAGTTACCCCATCGATATTCAGTTTATTACAGCCAATTAAAGTAAGCAAATGCGGTCTGGGATCTACAACATTAAAGGGTTTCAGCACATACGAATCGCTCAGTTCCTCACCCATAAAAGATATCCCGTTACCATCAATTATCCCTGTGCCGCTAATGCTTACCTGTTCGAGTTTTTCGCCGCCAATCCAGATCGTTCCCTCACCTTTATTTTCTTTAAAAGCACTTTTGGTATATATTTTTTCATCCGGACTTGCCAAAAGTTTAGCACCACCTTCAACCCTTAAATCAATAAATGATTTTAAATTAAAAGGACCCGTTAAAAATACATGCCCAGCAGGTACAATTACCTGTCCGCCGCCAGCTGCTGTACAGGCATCAATCGCTTTTTGAATGGCAGCAGCATCATTCGTTTTGCCATCGCCAACTGCACCATAGTTTTTTATATTGTAAGTTTTATTTTGTGCCATTGCTGTAAAAGAGAGCAGCAGAGCAGCAAAAATCAGTATGTTAATTTTCATCTGAGTTTGTTAGGGATATTGTTGTAAAACATAATTTGATTACCAGAAAACGGTATAAAGTGCAGCCAGTATACCACAAATAATTACAGAGGCAATGGTAAATGCAGGCGTAACCTTAAACATGCTACTATCAATTTCAAGGCCCTGAGGATTATCTTTACTCTTAGGGTCAGTAAGGGTAACAATAACCATTAATACCAGGATAATCATAAACACCCACGACATCCGGTTTAGAAAAGGAATTTCGGCAATGGCCCCACCAGTTAACGTTGGTAAAAATTTAAATAAGGTAGATAAAGGAATGGTTAACAAAGCCGCGGTGAGTGCTGCACGCGAAGTGGTTTTTTTCCAGAAAAAGCCCAGTAAAAAAATAGCAAATACACCAGGCGAAATAAAGCCCACATATTCCTGTATAAACTGGTAAACCTGGTCGAAACTGCGCAAGGCCGGCGCAATAACTATGGCAATTAATGAGGCCACCACTACCGACCATCTGCCTACCGAAACCATTTGCGTTTCTGAAGCTTCGGGTTTAATAAATTTCTTATAAATATCTAAAGTAAAAATAGTGGCTATGCTGTTGCATTTTCCCGCCAGCGAAGCAACAATAGCTGCTGTAAGGGCTGCAAAAGCAAGTCCTTTGATCCCGGCAGGCAGCAAATTCATCAACACCGGGTAAGCATGATCGGGTTTTACCGTTCCGGCAGCATCCAACATCTCCGAATGGAAATAACCACGTTGATACAGCACATAAGCTGCAATGCCCGGAATAACCACAATTACCGGAATCAATAATTTTAAAAAGGCAGCAAAGATTAATCCACTACGGCCCGTTTTTAAATCGGCACCCAAAGCGCGCTGAACAATATACTGGTTGCAACCCCAGTAATTTAAATTATTAATCCAAAGGCCACCAACCAAAACGGCAATGCCCGGCAGTTCATGATAAAACTTATCCCCTTTAGCAAATATCATATGGAAGTGATCCGATGCTTCACTGCGAAGTAGAGGAAGGGCAGCAAAAACACTGGGGGCATCCAACTTTTCTGATACCAGCTTAAGCGCCATGTAACAGGTAATCAAGCCTCCTGCAACCAGCACAAAAACCTGTATTACATCCGTATAGCCAATTACTTTCATGCCGCCAAGCGTAATAATGGCCGAAAAAATAGCCAGAAATATAATGCAGAGGTTAAAAGGAACCCCGGTAATGGTTTCTATCGCAATAGCACCAAGAAAAAATATTGAGGTTAAATTTACAAACACATAAACAAGCAACCAAAAAACAGCCATTAGTGTACTTACCGTATTGTTATACCGGTTAGATAGAAACTGCGGCATGGTGTAAATTTTATTCTTAATGTAAATGGGAAGAAAAAATACCGCCACAATAATTAAGGTAGCGGCGGCCATCCATTCGTAACTGGCAATGGCAAGCCCCATGGCAAAACCCGAGCCCGACATGCCGATAAAGTGCTCGGCAGAAATATTAGATGCAATAATTGATGCCCCTATTGCCCACCAGGTTAGTGAACCTTCAGCCAAAAAATAATCTTTGGTATCCGTACGTTTTTTCTTCTTACTCCGATAAACCCAAAAGCCATATGCCGAAACAATAATAAAATACATCAAAAAAACGGCATAATCGAATGCTGACAAATGGTTCATAAAGATCTTTTTATATTTGGTTTTTTTAAAAGTCAGAAAAAAACCCAAAGTTGCAGGCTTAATTCTATTATTTAATTACGTAAACGTTTTCGCGTGGCCAGCTTAAATAGCTGTTCCTAAATAACGCTAACAAGCAGTAGAGTCGCGTTTGATCAGCATTGACTTTAGCACAATATTCTGTTCATCATCCAGTTGTTTGTTATGAAGAATTTTGAACAGGCACTTTGCAGCTTCACGGCCAATTTCGAAGGCCGGTTGGGTAATGGTAGTAAGTGAAGGATTTAATAATGGAGCCGTACTAAGGTTAGAAAAGCTTAGTATTTTAACAGCAGAAGGAATTTGTAAGCATAATTCTTTACAGGCACAATAAGCAGGAATAATAAATTCTTCAATAGATGAGAACAATGCATCAGGCTGGTGTACCTGGAGTAACGTTTTAATTTGCTGCAGGTTGGTTTCTTCATCATCGCTATATTTAACAACAAGCTGTTCGCTAACCTCCAACTGGTGTGCTTTTAAAGCATCAGCATAACCTGCAAACCTCGCCTTCCCTGCCGGAAGGTTTTCTAGCCCATATAAATAAGCAATTTTGGTACAACCGCATTCAATTAAATGTACTGTAGCCTCAAAAGCAATTTCGTAATCATCAGTAGTGACTTTTACAGCATCGAGGTTTTCGTAAACCCGGTCGAAAAACACCAACGGAATTTTCTTTACCAGGTTGGTATAATATTCACTGTTATATTCGCTGCTTGATACTGATGTAAGTATTCCATCAACCCGGCCGCTTAATAAACTATTGGTAAAAGCCACTTCTGCTTCAATATTTTCGTGCGTTTGGTAAATAAGGACATGGTATCCATACTGACGGGCAATTTCTTCAATCCCTTTTATAGATAAGGAAAAAAAGTTATTGGCTACACAGGGAATAACCACGGCAACAGTTTTGGTTTTATGGCTCCTCAGGTTACTTGCCGCGGGGTTTGGCGTGTAGTTCAGTTCCTTTGCCAGCGTCCACACCCTGTTTTTGGTTTTTAAACTGATTTCGTAACTGTCGTTAAGCGCTTTTGATACGGTGGCTATAGAAATATTCAACTCCTGAGCCAACCGCTTAATATTTACTGTTTCCGCCATGTTTTAAGTTTGTTAGTTAATTTTTTTAAACGGAATTAATGCTATCGGCAATGGTTTATTATTGAATCGACAGCACTATCCATTTTCTTCACCAGCATATCTATCAAAAACAAAAGTTACCAGGTAAGCCAGGCAATTCGATGTTCATAACAAGCTATTTGGTTACAGCATTACAATACCATTTTGACTAAGAAAAAGTATCCTGCTACAAACGAAAATATAAAATAATCGTAACAAGAACGTTTATTTTTTTTCTTTTGCGCATTTCAGGCTCAGGTGTTTTAGGCAGAAAGTAGCACCCTTGCAATCAATACTTACTATAACCTATTAAATTTAAACAAATTAACCCGGATTATACAAGCCTAAATAAGATTTTACTTAATCGTTTACGTAAATAAAATTGGCAAAAAATAAAAGTTTAAGCTTTCAAAAACTCAACTTTAACCTACGAACCAACAAAAATTTTTAACCAAATCAATTTCTTGCCTTATGAGAAACCAAAATCCAGCTTCGATGGATGATCAAAATCCATTACAAAACCTTGATCAATGGGAAGAGGATATTTTGATCCGTTACCCCGACCCTAAAAACATCAATGCAGAAAAAAAAGAAGAACAGTTTAGAAACTACGAAGAAACTGAAAAGGACAGTGTAAAAGAATTTTACAGACTTAACCATACTTACCAAACCTACGATTTTGTAAAACAGAAAAAAGCAGATTATTTAAAGTTCGACAAACAGGAAATGCCGATCTGGAGTGCTTTTGATTTTCTGAATAAACTGGTAGATGATTCTGACCCCGATACAGATCTTGATCAGATGCAGCATTTATTACAAACATCAGAAGCCATTAGAAATGATGGACACCCCGATTGGATGGTGCTTGTGGGCTTAATTCACGATATGGGTAAAGTACTTTGTTTATTTGGAGAACCGCAATGGGCAGTTGTGGGCGATACCTTCCCGGTGGGTTGTGCCTATTCGGATAAAATTGTTTACCCGGAGTTTTTTAGTCAGAACCCTGATATTAACAACGAAACTTATCAAACCAAATTAGGCGTATACACGCAAAATTGTGGTTTGGATAATGTAGACATGTCGTGGGGCCACGATGAATACGTATACCACATGATGAAACCTTACCTGCCTGAACCAGGATTATACATGCTCCGTTACCATTCCTTTTATTCGCAACACAGGGAAAACGCATACAACCACCTGATGAGCGAAAAAGACCATGAAATGTTTAAATGGGTTAACCTTTTTAACCCTTACGATCTGTACTCTAAAAACCCGAACCAAAAAAGCTGGGCCGAACTGGAGCCTTACTATAAAGCACTTGTAGCTAAATATCTACCCGCTACAATTAAATTTTAACATTCTATCTCAAAAACAATATATAACCAAATTAAAACCATTTATGAACTTAAATTTACTAAAATCATGAGATTTAAATGTACAAGCTTAAAGTATGGCAGCATCTTTTTGCTGTTTTTACTCATCAGCCAGGCGTTCAATGCGGCCTATGCCCAGAACGAACGAAAAATTACCGGAAATTTATTGGATACCAGAAACCTGCCTGTTATAGGGGCCTCTGTTTCGGTAAAGGGCACCAACAAAATTACAGCTACCGGAGATAACGGTGCTTTTAGCATTACAGCAAAAAACGGAGATAAACTGGTGTTTACCTTTATGGGTTACGAGGCTAAGGAAATTACCATAGGTGCAGCCGCTAACTATAAGGTAACCATAAGCGAAGCCAATACATCACTTACAGATGTGGTGGTGGTTGGATACGGTAAAGGCTCCCGCAAAGGGCTTTCGAGTGCCATTACTTCAGTTAAGCCTGAAGATTTAAATAAAGGAGCCATAGCAGATGTTGGCCAGTTATTGCAGGGTAAAGTTCCGGGGCTGAACATCAGCTCCAGTGGCGATCCAAACAAGCCGGCGGCAGTTATTTTACGTGGTGCCTCTACCATTAACAGTCCGGGAGCACCTTTTTATGTAATTGATGGTGTACCTGGAGCAGATATTGCAGCAATTGCACCTGCAGATATTGCCACAATTGATGTATTAAAAGATGCCGCAGCAACAGCCATTTATGGTAACAGGGCAGCAAGTGGTGTAATTATAGTAACTACAAAACGTGGTAAATCGGGCATACCGCAGTTAAGTTACAGCGGCTATGTGGCTGCCGAAAAAGTAAGTAACCAGCTTGATTTAATGAATGCCGATCAGTTAAGGGCATTCCTTACTGCTAACAAAGTTGCTTTTTCGCCAAATGATGATAAAGGTGAAAATGTAGATTGGATGAAAGCCATTGAGCGTTCTACAGCATACTCACAAAACCATAACCTTTCATTTAGCGGTGGTACCGATCACAGCAACTACAGTGCAAGTTTAAACTACTTTAATAAAGAAGGTATTTTAAGCCAAAGTTCATTAAACCGCATCATTGGCCGGTTAAATATAGATCAGTACGCATTTAATGATAAAGTAAAATTTAGCTTAAACCTGTCAAATTCTACTAGCAAATCAATCAACGAGCCGCTACAGAATATTGTATTGTTACAAGCGGCTAAACGCTTGCCGGTTTCGCCTATTCTTAATGCAGACGGAAGTTATTTCGAAAACCTGAATAATACCGGATATTTTAATCCTTTAGCCATTGCCAACAATGCGCAAGACGAAACAAAGTACAACGTGTTAATCGGTGGTTTTAACACCGAAGTAAAACTCCCTTTCGGTTTTACCTATAACCTAAATCTGTCTTACCAGAAAACTACTGCCGCACATGGCGAATTTTATGGCAGTTATTTCGGAAAATATCCAACATCGAACTTTTACAATAACCCCGATCCAGGTATCGGCATTGCGCATACCTTAATTGGTAGTGTGTTCGGCACCAATGGTTCGGCTTTAAGAAGTAATTTTGAAAACACCAATAAAATATTGGAAACCTTTTTAACCTGGGATAAAAAACTGGGCGACCATACTTTAAATGCAGTATTGGGTTACAGTTATCAGGATAATATTGTAGGTGATGGTTTTCAAACCTCAAGTACAAACTTCCCTACAGATTTTGTTGGCTATCAAAACCTTACACTCGGTAATCCATATGCCATTCCATCTTACCGCATTAACTTAGGGAATGACCTTACTTACCAAAGAATTTTGTTGATCTCAGACTTCTTCAGGTTAAATTACAACTACAAGAGTAAATACTTTTTACAGGGTTCAATCAGACGTGACGGAAGCTCTGCATTTGGAAAAAATAACCAATGGGGTTATTTCCCATCTGTTGGTTTAGCCTGGAGGGTTATTGAAGAGGATTTTATGAAAGGACAATCATTTGTGAGTGATTTAAAAATCCGTGCCAGTTATGGTGTTACCGGAAACTCATCAGGTATTGGTGCTTATTATGGCCAGTTAATTTATGGCATTAGCGGTACGTATTATAATAATGGCGTTCAGGCCGCTGCATATGCGCCAATACAAGGTGCAAACCCTGATTTGAAATGGGAAAGAACATCAACCAAAAACCTTGGTGTTGATTTCGGGATCTTAAACAACAAAATTACCGGTAGTGTAGATGTGTATGATAAAAATACCAATGGCATGCTCTTCAAATACAGTGTACCACAAGCACTTGTACCAGGCGGCCAGTTATTTGCAAATGGTGGCAGCATCAACAATAAAGGTATCGAAGTAAGTATTAATGTATCGCCAGTTGCTACCAAAAGTTTTTCATGGATAAGCAGCATTAACATGGCCTACAATAAAAACAAAATTACCAGTTTGCAAGGTCCAATCTCCAATGCAGATTCTGTGCGTTACTCAGATCCTGAAGGACCGGGACAAACCAATGCTACTTTACAAATTCTGAAAGTTGGTTACCCGCTTGGCCAGTTTTTTACGCTAAAATATGCAGGTAAAGATGCGAGTGGCAACTCATTGTTTTACAAACGCGATGGCTCTACCACAACTACACCAAGCATTGGAACCGATTATTTTTACCAGGGCAATGCACAGCCAAAAATATTAATGGGCTGGAGCAATACCTTTAAATACAAAGCATTTGAGCTGAACATCTTTTTAAGAGGAACATTTGGCAATAAGATATTTAACGCTACCAAAGCAGATTTATCTTACACAGCAGGCGCAGCAGTTAATAACATATTAAACAGTGCTGCTGATGATAAAGTATCAGATACAAGAAACTCATTCTACTCAGACCGTTATATAGAAAGTGGCTCTTACGTGCGTTTGGATAATGCAACCTTAGGCTACAATTTTAAAAACGCAATTAAGTATGTAAGTAATATAAGGTTATATGTATCAACCAACAATTTATTTACCATTACTGGTTATAAAGGGATCGACCCTGAGATTAACCAGGGAGGTGCTGCCCCGGGTATAGATTACAATAACTTCTACCCTAAAACACGTACTTTTTTATTCGGTGTTAACGCATCATTTTAAACACAAAATTTAAAGACATGAAAAAGATATTATTTGGAATATTATTTGCACTAACCGGAGCATTAATATTTACCTCCTGTCAAAAAATAGAGGTACCAGTTACATCCGAGCTTACACCAGAAACTTATCCTCAAACAGCCGCACAGTTAACATCGGCATCCGGGGCGGTATACATCAATTTAAGAAGCGATTATGCCACAACCTACTTCTTTTTACAAAGTTCATCAACAGATGAATCGGTACTGCCAATTTTTGCTTCCGATTGGATTGATGGAAACAAATACCTTGAACTGCACCGCCACACCTGGACAAAAGATAACGCATGGGTTGCAGCAGGCTGGAGTTACCTCACCAATATTATAGGTACAGCCAATCAAACCATCTCCATTATCGGCCAATCTGCACCGGCTGGAGCAGCAAAAAACACCAACCTTGCAGAATTAAAAACCATGCGCGCCTTATCGTACTTTATGATGATGGATTTATATGGAAACGTTCCGTTAGATACCCTATATGGTGCAACAGCGTTAAAAACAAATGCTACACGTGTACAGGTTTTTAACTATGTAGAAAGCGAACTAAAAGCAGCTATCCCTTATTTAAAATCGACTACCGGCGTAGCAACCTATGGTTTACCTACCAAATACCTGGCCTATTCTATATTGGCGAAAATGTACTTAAATGCTGCCGTTTATACAGGTACTGCACGTTATGACGATTGTATAGCGGCCTGCGATCAGATGATCAGCTCAGGGTTATACAGCATAGAGCCCATGTCTAGCTATCTGCAAATGTTTTATCCAACCAATGGCCCATCACAAAAGGAATTCATTTTTGCAATCCCTTTTGATGCCTCAACCTCATCTGGCAATATGTTTATGGCCCGTTACGATTTAAACCGTAACCTTGGTATTCGTTATCAGTACTCTGGCTCTACACCCGGCACATTTACCAACCCGGTGATGAACCAAAGCAGTGGCGGTGGCTTATCAAACAATAAACCAAGCGGACCAAGAATGACCACTACTGAATTTTATGCAAATTTTACCGATGCAAATGATATCAGAAACAAACAATGGCTTACCGGCGCACAATACTGGCCAGATGGAAGCCCGATATTGGTGAGCACCACTAATTTAGGCTATGATCAGTTTTATACCGGTGGCACTCCTGCAGGTACGTTAACTTATCAGTTAAACTTAAGTCCGTTAAGCAGTTCGCGTTTGGGTGCAAATGCATACGATTTAGGCAAAGATGAAATTGCCTGGAACACCGGCTACCGCAACATTAAATTTATAGCCGATTATACCAATCCAACAAACAGAAATCAAAATAACGACATGCCATTGTTCCGCTATTCAGATATCATTTTAATGAAAGCAGAAGCCATATTTAGAGGTGGTACGCCAACATTGGGTGCTACCGCATTAGGCCTGGTAAACAGTGTAAGAAGCAACCGCACAACTTCTGCAGCATTGGGTACCTTAACTTTGGATGCGCTTTACAATGAGCGTTCTAAAGAATTTGCTTGGGAGTGCTGGCACCGTAATGATATGATCAGATTTGGAAAATTTGAGAACACTTACGGTTTATCTAAAACAAATACCGACACTTACCGCCGCATTTTCCCAATTCCAAGTACTGCAATAGCAACAAACAATACCCTGGTACAAAACCCTGGTTACAATTAATCTACGGTGAGTGCAACAAGAATTTCTCTGGGGTAACAGCCAGAGAAATTTTTAATTTTTCATCTTTTTGCCGATGATTTACCAAAACATTAAACCAATTTCCATGAGGAAACATTTACTTTTATTCATTCTCCTATTTAACTATTGCTTTTCACAAGCTCAGGTATTGCTAAAAACACCATCTGAAGCCACTCCCCCAACAAAAATATTAACCAAAGAAGCTTCATCGCTTAACTTTATTGCCATGGGCGATTGGGGCCGTAACGGTGCCGACCACCAGAAACAGGTAGCCCAGCAAATGGGAGTAACCGCAGCCGATGTAAAAGCGCAGTTTATCATTTCTACCGGAGATAACTTTTACCCAAGCGGCGTAATCAGTGAGCACGACCCGCTTTTTAAATATTCATTTGAAGATATTTATACTGCATTTTCTTTGCAGTGGGATTGGTATCCGGTATTGGGCAACCACGATTATAAATCCAACCCAGATGCACAGGTTGCCTATTCTAAAATCAGCAGAAGGTGGAAAATGCCTTCACGCTATTATGCAAAAAAAATTCCCATCAATGGCGATCCCAACAATCAGGTTCTCATTGCTTTTATTGATACCAACCCATTGATGCCCGAATTTTACAAAAACGCAGAGTATGGCCCCAATGTAAAAGGCCAGGATACCACCCAACAAAAGCGCTGGCTCATTAAAACATTAAGTGATCCCGATCCAAGTATCCGATGGAAAATTGTTGTGGGCCATCATCCCATGTATACCGGGGGCAGCCGTACAGATGGATATGATACAAAAGCAATCCGCAGTTCACTCAAATCACTGTTCGATCGTTGTGGCGTAGATGTATACCTTACCGGGCACGAACACAGCTTGCAATACATTAAGCCCGCCGGAAAAACGCATCATTTTATTTCAGGAGCAGCTTCAGAAAAAACGCCTGTAAAACTCATCGATGATGCACAAATGGTAGCCTCTGTATATGGCTTTATGCTCTTTTCGGTAAGTAAAGATTTAATCAGGGTACAAACCATTAACGATGAAGGAGAAATCATCTACAATACGGTACTTAAAAAATAATCACTGTTTCCCTCCTTTAACAATACTAAGGAAAGAAGTTAACATTGCCGATCATTAGATTTTAATAAATATTATGACCAATACCGAACCAGTACAACAAAATCTGCTTCCAAAAAAGAAAAGGCTTCTTTCATTAGATGCTTTACGCGGTTTTGACATGTTTTGGATCATCAGTGGAGAAGGCATTTTCCATGGATTGGCCAATGGTGTAATGGTCGATCACGCTTTAACCAGAAACCGCAGCAACTGGATAATCGCCACCAATAACAGCCTGTCATTTTTTGAACGGATTTTGGTAGGCATCAGCAATCAGCTGCACCACACAGTTTGGAATGGTTTTACCTTTTATGATCTTATTTTTCCACTTTTCATCTTTATTTCAGGTGTCTCTATGCCTTTTTCATATGAAAAGTATTTAAACTCCGGTAACGATAAAAAAACTGCTGCAAAAGGAATATATTATGCGCTGATTAAACGAACATTGATTTTAATCATGCTTGGCATGGTGGTAAATGGCTTATTGCAAGGCCATGGATACACAAACACCCGTTTTGCCAGTGTACTTGCCCGAATCGCCTTATCTACATTTTTCGCCGCATTAATTTACCTTAACGCTTCGCAAAAGAAACAGGTATTGTGGTTTGCCGGAATATTAATCGGATATTATATTTTAATGATTACCATACCAGTACCTGGGTTCGGGAAAGGTATTTTAACGCCAGAAGGTAATCTGGCTGCTTATGTAGACCGATTATGGTTACCAGGAAAACTTCACCGCGTGGTTTACGATCCCGAAGGCTTATTGAGCACCATTCCGGCCATTGCATCAGCATTACTGGGTGTGTTTACAGGATCATTCTTAAACGCAAAAAACAACCACCTTTCAGCCATAAAAAAAACATTTTACCTGCTATTGGCGGGCCTAACACTTGTTCTGCTAGGCATCATGTGGCATACGGCTTTCCCTATCAATAAAAACATGTGGACCAGTTCTTTCGTGTTAGTGGCTGGCGGTTTAAGTATGGTTTTATTTGCTCTATTTTACTTTATTATCGATGTTAAGGGCTTTCAAAAATGGAGCATGCCATTTATTTGGATAGGTACAAATTCGATTTTAATTTACGTTTGTGCCCATGGCCTGTTCAATTTCGAAGCTAGCTCACAGTTTATTTTTGGCGGGCTGATCACATACATTCCTTTGGCCTGGCAACAGGCGGGTATATGGTTTGGCGTTCTCCTTGTTCAACTAGCCCTATTAAAATTCCTTTATGATAGAAAATGGTTTTTAAAGGTTTAAGCAATGCCATAAAAATCTGAGACTTAGCCGGGATAATGAAAGAGGATATATTTTACGCTAAATCCTAACGCTGAATATCGAAACAAACAAAATAACCAGATGAAATTTAAAATATTCCTTTTCGCATCACTTTTAACCTTATTATGTGCTAAAGCAGGTGCACAAGATTACCTTAAAGCCTCAAACGAACTCATTAAACGAGTTTTACCCAATAAATACCAGGCTTTTGAAACGCAAAGTATTGCTGCGGAAAAAGGTTTGGATGTTTTTGAAATTGAAAGCAAAAAAAATACCATTATATTACGTGGAAGCAGTGGTGTGGCTATTGCTTCGGCATTTTACTACTATTTAACCGAATACGCCCATTGCCAGGCAACCTGGAACGGTACAAACCTGAATTTACCCAAAAATTTACCAGTTGTAAAAAACAAAATCAGAAAATCTACCCCCTACGAATACCGATATTACCTTAATTATTGCACTTTTAATTATAGCATGAGCTGGTGGGACTGGCCCCGGTGGGAAAAAGAAATAGACTGGATGGCACTCCATGGCATTAATATGCCTTTAGCCATTACCGGAGAAGAGTATACCTGGTATTTGGTGTATAAAGAAATGGGCTTTTCTGATAACGACCTGAAGGATTTTTTTACAGGTCCGGCTTATTTTTCTTGGTTTTGGATGGGCAATATTGATGGCTGGGGCGGACCACTCCCCCTCACATGGATGAAAAGCCACTTCGAATTGCAAAAGAAAATTTTAGCCAGACAGCGTTCAATGGGTATGAAACCCGTTCTGCCGGCATTTACCGGACATGTACCGGCGGCATTTAAAAAGAAGTTTCCCACTGCAAAACTAAAAGCCACCAACTGGACAAATGGTTTCGCAGATACATATATCCTCGATTCTGAAGATCCGATGTTTGCCGCAATTGGTAAAAAATTTCTTCAAAAACAAACGGCATTGCTCGGTACCGATCACCTTTACTCTGCCGATACCTTTAACGAAAACGAACCATCATCTGCTGAGCCCGACTTTTTAGGTAAATTAAGCGCAAGAATATACGATGGCATGAGCCAGGCAGATCCAAAAGCAATTTGGGTAATGCAAGGTTGGTTATTTTACAGTGATCGAAAATTTTGGAAAGCACCTCAAACAGAAGCCCTTTTAAAAGCCGTACCCGATGATAAAATGATACTACTGGATTTAGCCACCGAAATTGAACCCGTTTGGAAACGAACTTCAGGTTTTTATGGTAAACCCTGGATTTGGAACATGTTGCACAATTTTGGCGGAAATACCAATCTCTTTGGCCGGATGGATGTAGTGGCAAATGCACCTGCCGAAGCTTTAAATGATCCACAAAGTGGTAAAATGAAAGGAATTGGCCTCACCATGGAAGGAATTGAACAAAACCCGGTTTTATATGAACTGATGATGGCCAATGTTTGGCAATCTAAACCGATAGATTTAAAAACATGGTTACCCAATTTCGTATTAAACCGATATGGCAATAATAATATCAATGCACAAAAAGCCTGGCAGATATTAAGAAAAATAGTTTACAAAGTACCGGCCGATAAATACATCAGAGATGGTGCAGAATCAATCATCCAGGCCCGCCCAACGCTTGATTCACTAACCCGTTGGGCAAAAACAACATTAAATTACAACGAACGCGACTTGCTGCCCGCCTGGGATGAGTTGCTAAAAGCTGCATCAGCTTGCCAAAATAGCGATGGATTTCAATACGATGTGGTGGATATAACCCGGCAAACTATGGCAAATTATGCCCTGCATTTACAGCGCAATTTTGTAACGGCCTACCAAAAAAAGGATATGGCTGCTTTTAAAACAGAAAGTTTAAAATTTATACAACTGATTGATGATTTGGATAGGTTATTGGCTACCCGAAAAGATTTTTTGCTAGGCCCGTGGATAAATCAAGCCAGAGCCTGGGGAAACAACCCGGCAGAAAAAGCACTTTACGAAATGAATGCCAAAGATTTGATCACCTTATGGGGTGATCAAGAAAGTCCGTTAAATGAATATGCCTGCAGGCAATGGAGCGGTTTATTAAGTGATTTTTATAAACACAGGTGGGAACTTTTTTTCAAATATGCAACAACGGCAATTAATCAGCAAAAGGCAATCGAAATTAAACAGTTTAATGAAGAAGTAAGCAAATGGGAATGGAAATGGGTAAACCAGAGAAAAGATTATTCAACAAAAACTGAAGGTAACCCGGTTACAACAGCCATTTTAATGCACAAAAAGTACCGCAGCCTGATGCAAAAAGCCTATCAATAAAAAAATGAAGCACAATTATGAAAATCCTTCCCTGTTTATTTATTTTATCAGTGTTTTTTTCAAATGCAGAAGCACAAAACAAATCATTCAACATTGTTGATTTTGGTGCAAAAGCAGGTCTGCAATTCTCCAACAGCAAAGCCATTCAGCAAACCATAAATGTAGCTGCAAAGGCAGGAGGACGTGTATTTTTCCCTTCGGGGCAGTTTGTTACCGGGCCAATTGAAATGAAATCGAACGTAACACTTTATCTTTCCGAAGGTGCAGAACTTTTAGGCAGTACCAACCGGTTAGATTATGGTAAAAACGATGCAAAGGCACTTATTTCGGCCAAAGCACAACACAATATTGCCATAACAGGCAAAGGAACGATTAATGGTCGTGGTGCCGAAGTGGTAAAAAACCTGTTATTGTGCCTGCACCAAGGCCTACTGGAGGATGAAACCTGGAGAATAAAGAGGCCATCAGAAAATAACCGCCCAAGGTTAATCGCTTTTTCCAATTGTGAAGATATAACCGTAAAAAATGTAACCCTAAAAAACAGTGCGGGCTGGGTACAGGATTTTGTAAACTGCAACCGCCTCAATATAGATCGTGTTACCGTAGAAAGTACCGCTTATTGGAATAATGATGGTATTGATATTGTAAACAGCAAAAACGTAAACATCACCAATTGCAATATCGATGCGGCTGATGATGGCATTTGCTTAAAATCAGAAGGAAGCCCAGGTATTTGCGAAAATGTATCGGTATCAAATTGTACCATCCGCTCCAGTGCCAGTGGTTTTAAACTCGGAACAGGTTCCTATGGAGGCTTTAAAAATATCAAAGTAAGAAATATTACCGTTTACAATACCTACCGTTCGGCCATTGCGCTCGAAGCTGTTGATGGTGGTTTTATCGATAATGTAGATATTGAAGGCGTTACAGCAAAATACACCGGAAACGCTATTTTTATCCGTTTAGGCCATCGGAATAAAACCAGCCAGTACAGCAGCATTAAAAATGTCCGCATTGCGAAAGTAAAGGCAGATATTCCGGATGCTAAGCCTGATGCAGGTTACCCGCTTGAAGGGCCGTTGCCTAAAGTACCGCCGCACAATTTACTGCCCGCTTCCATTACAGGAATCCCAGGCCATCTGGTAGAAGATATAGTGCTCGAAGATATTGAAATTACTTACGGCGGTGGTGCTTCCGAAAAAACAGCCAATATTCCTGTTGATCAACTCGATAATGTAGTGGAAAATGAAGCCGGATACCCTGAATTTACCATGTTTGGTGAGTTGCCGGCCTGGGGTTTTTACATTCGCCACGCCAAAGGCATCTCCTTTAAAAACATTAAACTGAACTATAAAACAACAGATTTCAGACCAGCAGTAATTTTCGATGATGTTACCTCAATCAATCTTGATAATTTACAGGTTGAAAAAGGAGAAAACCCCCACCAGGTGATTCTGAAAAAAACGGAAAAGGTTTCCATAAAAAACATCAAATTACCCCTTAATGATAAAGAATCAGTAAAGGTACTTCAATAACAAAAGTTTATATTCACATTTCCATATGTTGTTAACTGATATAAAATATAAAGCTCCAAAACATAAAAATACAGTGAGAATTTTTGTGTGCTTAATGGTCTTTTTTACCACCGGGGCCATTAATACCATAAATGCGCAGCAAAAAAGCTTAATTCCTTATGTGCAGCCTTTTTCAGGTACATCGGCCAGCACTACGCTGGCCAGTCAGCATGTTGAAGATAAAACCGAACGCCTCGCCAATACCATTCCAGCTGTTGCGCCACCCTTTAGTATGACACAGTGGACGCCCCAAACCCAGCTCACCGAAAAAAAATGTCTTGCCCCCTATTACTACAACAACAAAAAATTTTACGGTTTCCGCGCAACCCATTGGATAAGTGGATCCTGCACTCAGGATTATGGAAGTTTTACCATTATGCCCATTTCTGGTCAACTTAAAACCAATGCTATGCAATACGCCGAAGATTATGTTCATGAAAACGAAGTGGCTACCCCTTCCTACTACAAACTGAAACTACCTCGGCAACATTTGCTTACCGAACTTACGGCCAGCTTACGATGTGGAGTGATGCGGATTACAGCCTTAAAAACAGATAGCGTTTATATTTTAGTGAGTCCAAACAGCGATCAAAACAAGGGCTTCATCCAGGTTGATGCAAAAAAAGGTGAGATTTCAGGCTACAATCCTGTGCACCGCATTTATCAGGGATGGGGAGAACCGGCAGGTTTTAGTGGTTATTTTTTCATCCGCATAAAAAAAACATTTACATCCGCCGGGGTTTACGCTGAGGGTAATATCTTCAACCAGCAAAACATCAGTAATAAAAAAGATATAGGAGCTTATGCAGGTTTTAAACTTCAAAAAGGAGAACAGTTACTCATTTATTCAGGTACTTCGTTCACAAGCATCGCCGCTGCTAAAGCTAACCTGGAGCGCGAAATTAAAAATGAAAGTTTTGATGCTGTTTTGGCACAAACCAATCAGAGTTGGGAAAAATCCTTGTCACAGGTACGTATTTCTGACGACAATGAAAAAGGCAAAAAAATATTTTATACCGCACTCTATCACGCCATGCAACACCCACGTTTATACAATGATGTTGATGGAAAATATCCACAATTTGATGCAAAATACCAGAACAATTCCATTAAAGAAGGCAATTATTATGATGATTTTTCCATGTGGGACATCTACCGTGCGCAATTGCCGTTAATTGAGTTACTAAAACCAGATTTAGCAAATAGTTTAGTAAATTCCATGGTACTTAAAGGGCAACAAGGTGGTTGGATGCCTATATTTCCTTGCTGGAACAGCTATACCGCTGCAATGATTGGCGATCATGCCACTGCATTTATTGCTTCAGCATACAATAAGGGCATCCGCAATTATAATATTCAGGAAGCTTACCGCTTAATGAGGCAAAATGCTTTTAACATGCCCGATTCTGCTGATTATTTGAATGGAAAAGGCAGAAGAGGGATAAATAGCTATTTAAAATATGGTTATATCCCGATGGAAGATAGTATTCCGAATGCCTTTCATAAAAAAGAGCAAGTAAGCAGAACTTTGGAATATGCCTACGATGATTATGCATTATCGACTATTGCGAAAGATTTAGGCAAAAAAAGCGATTACCTCCAACTTGCAAAACGATCACTCAATTACCAGAATGTGTTTAATCAGAAGGTTGGAATGGTTAGCGGACGATATGCTGATGGCAGGTGGTATGCCCCTTTCTATCCCGATCACCGCGAGCCTTATATAACAGAAGGAACACCTAGGCAATATACTTTTTATGTTCCGCATGATATGCCCGGCTTAATTAAATTAATGGGCGGGAATAAAAAGCTGGAAAATGAACTCGATTCGCTCTTTGATAAAAAAGAATATTGGCATGGAAACGAGCCTGGCCACCAGATTCCTTTTTTATATAATTACACCTCTTCGCAATGGAAAACACAATTGCAGGTTTCGCGCATTTTAGCCGAAGAATATAGCGATGGTGCTGGCGGATTAAGCGGAAATGATGATGCGGGGCAGATGTCGGCCTGGTATGTATTTGCAGCACTGGGATTTTACCCTGTTGATCCTGTTTCAGCAAATTACCAGTTAACCAGTCCTTTATTCAAAAATGCTGTAATATCATTCAATAATGGTAGGAAATTAACCATTGAGGCGTTAAAAAAGAGTGATAAGTCTATATATATATCAAAAATTGAAATAAACGGCAAAACTTTTGATAAAAATCAGGTTACTCATCAAATGCTTACCAACGGAGGCAAAATGATTTTCTACCTTGAAGATCAGCCAAGAAAAAAATAATAGTTCTTCGACTACGCAATCATTGAAAGGCTTGATTAAAGCGGCCGTTATTGAGGGGCACTAAGCAATATTAAAGTGCTCGCTGGCAGCTAAAGTTTTAAGATTGTGGAGGCGAAATCTTAGGATATAGGCTAAATACTTTATAGAACATAGCCAATGCTTTAAGATTCCCGCATGCGCGAGAATGACGACCGTGTTAGAAACATTTCTAGAAAGATTGCTTCGGCTCGCTCTTTCCCAACCTCTTAATTAAGGAGTTATGTTGATAGCAAATCCAAAGATCTCTCCACTGCGGTCGAGATGACGACTTTAACGCATTCCCTGCATCATGCTATTTGCACCTCGCTATTTGAATTTTGCTATGTGCACCCCGCTATCCGGCCTAGGAAATGATGGAAGGAGAAAACGTTAAAGCTTTATCAATACCTTTTTCTTTATAATAGCATTAAGGCAGCACACACTTTCCGCCCCCTTCGGCGGAACTTNCTGACGACCAAAAAGCTTTAACGAATTTATCCGACATCAGTTCCAAGCCTTGGACTTTTGTTACTTTTGGGCCAAGCCAAAAGTAAGAGCCCCCTCGGCGGCGGTGAGCCGAGGCAAGCCCGAGCCAAGGGCAAAAATTGCAACCGCATTAAGATTCCCGCATGCGCGAGAATGACGATGGTAGTAGAAACTTACTAGGAAGATTGCTTCAGCTCGCTCTCTCCCAGCTTCGCAATGACGGATTTAACGCATTCCCTGCACCTCGCTATTTGAATCATGCTATCTCCTCCCTGCAATCCGGCCTAGGAAATGATGGAAGGAGAAAACGTTAAAGCTTTATCATTACCTTTTCTTCCATCGTTGCATTAAGGCAGCACACACTTTCCGCCCCCTTCGGCGGAACTTGTGCTGACGACCAAAAAGCTTTAACGAATTTATCCGACATCAGTTCCAAGCCTTGGGTTTTTGTTACTTTTGGGCCAAGCCAAAAGTAAGAGCCCTTCGGTGGCTGACCTGTACCGATTTTACATCGGTAACCGAGGCAAGCCCCAGCGGAGCGAAAACAAAGCGATCGCATTACGATTCCCGCATGCGCGGGAATGACGACCGTGTTAGAAACACTGCTAAAAAGATTGCTTCAAATTCAGCACAATAATCGCCTTAAACATCCACCTAACAATCCTGAAACATAGCAAAGGCTTTCGCATTCCTTTGATAAAGCATATTTTTAAAGATTTAAACAAAACTAACAGGCTTAAAACCAAACAATTTGCACACTTTTCTGTATAGCTTAAGATACTAAGCTTTTACCTATCGGTTTAGCATAAAAATTTAATAAAAAAGCATAAAATATATTGATTGAAGCAATGAAAATACGAACCGAAAAACAATGGCAACAGAAAAAGAGCTAAATGCCAATCACAACGAGCTGAAACCTGTTGGGCGGTTTGCAGCTTGGTTCATTTCCCTTTATGAAGTTTTTAAATTCATTGGCCGTTTTTTCAGGGAAGCCTTTCTTCCACCCTACGAGCTGAAAGAACTGGTAAGGCAATGTTATGAAATTGGTTACCGCTCTGCCTTACTTATTTCTACAACAGGCTTCATTACCGGCCTGGTATTTACAAAACAATCAAGGCCATCACTTTCAGAGTTTGGCGCAACCTCATGGCTACCTTCGTTGGTTGGTATAGCCTTGCTGCGAACGCTTGCTCCCCTCCTTACCGGGTTAATTGCTGCAGGAAAGGTTGGTTCCAGCATTGGGGCCGAACTGGGTTCGATGAAGGTAAGCGAACAGATTGATGCGATGGAAGTTTCTGCAACCAATCCGTTTAAGTTTTTGGTGAGTACACGTGTTTTGGCAGCCACGATTACCATGCCCATTCTCACTTTTTACACCGCAATGGTGGGTATGTTAGGTGCGCTGCTTAATGTTTCGGTAAATGAAGGAACAAGTGCAACTACATTTTTTCAAAGTGCACTCGAAAGCATTACTTATCTGGATATTGTTGCCTCAACGGTTAAAGCTATACTCTTTGGCTTCACAATAGCCATTGTAGGTTGTTATCAGGGCTATCATTCTTCTAAAGGTACCGAAGGTGTAGGTAAAGCAGCCAATTCTTCGGTGGTTACCGCCATGTTTCTAATTTTTGTTGAGGAAGTAGTATGCGTGCAAATTTTTAGTTTATTTAATACATAAGCCCGCATTTATGAAAGAAAAACAGTTTACAGATGAAAGTGTAGAAAAGGTTATTGAGATTAAAGGGCTAAACAAATCCTTTGGCAGCTATACTGTACTCGAAAATGCTTCACTCGATGTATACAAAGGTGAAAACCTGGTGGTTTTGGGTAAATCCGGAACGGGTAAATCAGTATTGATTAAAATTATTATCGGCCTGCTTAAACCCGATTCGGGACTGGTGAGCGTACTGAACCAGGTAGTGGATGAAATTTCTTATAAAGAACTTTTGGCACTCAGACTAAGGGTTGGCTTTTCTTTCCAGAACAGTGCCCTTTATGATAGTATGACCGTAAGAGAAAACCTTGAATTTCCTTTGGTACGCAACCGGAAAGACCTAAGCAAACAGGAAGTAAATAGCTCTGTAGAGGAAATGCTGGATGCTGTAGGACTTTCGCAAACCATTAACCAAATGCCTTCTGAACTTTCTGGTGGACAGCGGAAACGCATAGGCATAGCACGGACATTAATTTTAAGACCTGAAATTATGCTTTATGATGAGCCTACTGCCGGCCTAGACCCGATAACCTCACGTGAGATTAATAAACTCATTAACGATGTTCAGGAACGTTACCATACCAGCGCAATTATTATTACCCACGATCTTACCTGTGCCAAAGAAGTTGGCAATAGGGTTGCCATGTTAATTGAACGGAATTTTGAAAGACAGGGTTCTTTTGAGCAGGTTTTTAATTCAGGAGATCAGCAGGCACAACCATTTTTTGATTACAACTTTATACAATAACCATGAATGAAAACAGAAAAAAAGTAACAGTAGGAATTTTCATCGCTATTGGCATCCTGATTTTTGTATTGGGAATATTTACCCTGGGCAGCCAGAAAAAAACTTTTGTTAAAAGTTTTACCCTAACTGTTGTTTTTAACGATATACAGGGACTAAAAAAAGGCAATAATGTTTGGTTTTCGGGGGTAAAAATAGGTACAATTAAGAAAATTGAATTTTTTGGCACTTCCCAGGTTAAGGTATACCTAAGTGTGGAGGAAGATATTCATAAATACATACATAAAGATGCTGGCGCGAGCATTGGTGCAGATGGACTGATTGGAAATAAAATTGTAGTAATTACCGGAGGAAACCCAAAATTCCCTTTTGTTGAAGATGGTGATATGCTGAAAGTTAATTCTGCACTTTCTACCGATGATATTATGAAAACCTTACAGGTGAACAACAAAAACCTGGTTGATGTTACGGGCGACTTCAAAATACTGTCCAGAAATCTGATTGATGGAAAAGGTGCTGCCGGAGCTTTGTTATCGGATGAAGAACTTGCCAAAAACTTTAAATCGATGGTGGCAAACCTCAATAAAACTTCCATAGCAACAGCGCAAAGTGCCGAACTCCTTGGCCGTTTTGGAAAAACATTAAATACTAAAAACGGACTGATGGATAAAATGCTGACGGATACTGCTGTGTTTAAAAAGCTGGAACGTTCTGCTGCTACTCTACAAAAATCGGTTGAATCGGCTTCAAGTTTAGCGGCAAATCTTGATGCTGCCTCTGCAAAACTAAAAACATCTGACAACGCCGCAGGGCTTTTGTTAAACGATCAGAAAACTGCCGAACAGGTTAGAACAATTATGTTAAACCTCGAAAAAAGCAGCAAAAAATTAGATGAAGACCTGGAAGCAGTACAAAGCAATTTTCTGCTCCGTGGTTTTTTCAAAAAAAGAGCAAAAGATTCATTAAGAAAGCAGCAGTAACAATTGCCCTCATTAATTAATTAAAAATGGGATTGTATAATCCAGAAAAACTATTTAGCTGTCGATTTTAACGATATTGAGTACAGCTTTTTGTAAAAGCATGCGTGTTGGATGGAGTTTACCTTGCACTTTCATGTATACAAAATTACAGAATACGGAACAGGAAATTAATAGAAATAAACAGAAGCGGAAAGTAATGGGATTTCCTAAACTTTCCGCTTTAAAATTATTGCTTAATCAAAATCAATCAATGCTTTTATTACCGATTGATCTCCTGCCAACTGACTAAATTGATCCTTAACCGCATTTAGATTAAGTCTATGGGAAATAAAATCCAAAGGTTTAACCACTCCTTGCTTTATACAATCTATTACATGGGCAAAATCTTTAGGCAATGCATTCCTGCTGCTCATCAGCATAGCTTCCCTTTTATGAAATTCTGGATGTACAACCTCAATTGTTCCTTTTTGAAGGCCTATCATAATAAACTTGCCACCATGCGCTAAAAACTTGAAACTGCCATTAATTGCATTTAAATTGCCCGTACAATCGATTACCACGGTGGCCATATCGCCATTTGAAATTTCTTTAAGCCGGGCAAATACATCTGTTTTAATGGGATTAATAACATATTCAACGCCGAGTTGATCACTGCAAAAAGCCAATCTGTTATAATTTACATCAGCAACAATAACCCTGGCACCCGCAATTTTTGCAAATGCAATTGTTCCCAAGCCAATTGGTCCGGCACCAATAATAAGAACAGTTTCTTCTTTCCTAATATCGGCAAGGCCAACACCATGTGCACCAATAGCCAAAGGCTCAACGAGTGCAAGTTCATCAACAGAAAGGCCCTGCCCGGCCACAACAGCATCAGCCGGAACTGAAATATACTCCTGCATGGCACCATCAATATGTACGCCGAAAACTTGCATATTTACGCAACAGTTTGATTTACCATTTCGGCAGGCAATACAATGGCCACATGAAAAATATGGACTGATGGTAACCAGATCACCTGGCTTAAAATTATTTTGACTTGCAGTTTCAACAACTTCTGCCGCAATTTCGTGCCCTAATATCCTAGGATAGGCAAAAAAGGGCTGTGTACCTTCAAAAGCATGATAATCCGTACCACAGATTCCTAGCCTCTTCATTTTAAGCAGCACATTATTTTCTTTTACAGCAGGTAAATCTTTTTCTACATAGTTAAATTCACCCGGGGATTTACAGATCAGTGCTTTCATTAAAGGTTTAAAATTTGAAGTTCAATTAATCCAAGGTTTTCCATTTCATACCAGAATTCAGCAGGAAGGGCTTTTGATGCAAGTGCAACATTCACCGCTACTTTATCGGGCCTGGTGGTATTTAATGCAATACTGGCCACACCGGGGAAACGGTATGAAAAATTAAAACAGGCTTCTGCCGGCAGCACATCAAACTTACTGCATACATAAAAAAAATCTTTCCTCCAGTTCAGCAATGTTCTACCTGCAATGCTTTCGTAATCAACCTTTTGATAGTTATAAAAATCACCACCGGTTAAAAATCCACCATTAAAAACAGCAGAATTAATCACTTTTATGTTTTTCTTACCTAAATTTTCTACGAATTTTATCAAAGCTTTTGGATGCGACTTAACTGTTAAACTATTCGCAATCATAACCCAATCCAGATCAACATCCCTGGCAATCATTTCGATTACTTTCCAATCTTTTGCACCTACGCCTACAGAGGTTACCAGTCCTTCATCTTTCAATTCACCAAGAGCCCTGTAAGCACCTAAAATGTGTTGATATCTTTCTTTGTATTCTGCCTCATTATTGCCTGTAAAAAGGTATTCATCAGGATCATGTACCGATACCATTTGGGCACTATAATCTCCCAATAAACTATTTCCCTGTTCAAAACATTTCATAATGCCCTCATAACTGATTATTTGTACGGCATCGTGTTGAATATTTTTCCAGATACCAGGCTCGAAAGTTGGCTCGGGGGTTACAAGCGGCATCCGGTACCAACCAAGCTTATTGCTGATGATTACCTTTTCGGGATCGGCTTTTAGCTTAGCAAGGCATTTACCAAGCGATTCCAAAGCCAAACCTGCACCATATTTCCCGGCGGTATCAAAAACTGTTAATGGTGCTGATGATTTTACACATTGCTCCACAATTTCCAACCTAACCTCATCATCAATTGCCTGGTAAAGGTTCCCTAAACTGCTTGTGCCGAAAATAACAGCTGGTAAAACGCAATCATCCTGCCTGTTATTAGTTTGCCCGTTTTGCTGTTTCATAACACCTCACTTTTTAATCTAAAAATATTTTTCATCAACAGCCATTTTTCACCGGGCCTGGCCAGTGGCAGTGCCTGCTGATATTTCCACATCAGTGCTTCCCATTCCTGTACCTTTGGATTTGCAGCGTCCATGGCGGCTTTTCCTTCAAAACTAAAATCTTCTCCAACTTCCATTATCATAAAAAGCCTGTTGGAAATTCGGTATATTTCCATATCAATAATCCCCGCACTTATAATACTTTCCTTAATTTCAGGCCAACCATTAACGTGGTAGGCTTCATATTCTGCAATCAGATCAGGATCATCGATCAGATCAAGTGCTAAACAATATCTTTTCATTTTTTTATAAAATCTGTGAGGGTTCGTTAATTGTACTTTTTCCTTTACTCCGGTGCCCTTTTAAGCCAAATAGCACGATAACCGCAAAACATGCCATGGGTACGTAGTAGCCATTTTGTATATTTCCGGTTTCATCACTTAAATACCCGAAAATTCTTGGCAGAACGGCCCCTCCTACTATCGACATAATGATAAGACTGCTGCCTAATTCAGTATCGGATTCGAGCCCTTTTATACCCAAAGAAAATATGGTTGGGAACATTACCGACATAAAAAAGCAGATGGCTATTACCGCATATATGGTTACCATCCCCGTACCTATAATGGCCACTTCGCACAACAGTAAACTAACAAAAGCGTAAATGGCCAGCAGGTTATGAGCCCGAAAAAAGCGCATTAAGAAAGTGGTGAAAAATCTGCCTGTTAAAAAGGCAAAACCACAGATACCCAGGTAATAGGTGGCTTTTTCTTCGGAAATACCTGCAGATTTTGTAGCATAAAGGATAAACAGACTAAAAACAGAAACTTGTGCACCTACATAAAAAAACTGCGCCACAATTCCCCACGATAACTGGCTATGCCTAAACACGCTCCAAAAACTTTTTTGGGCAGTTCCTTCCACTTTTGTGCGGATATCCGGCAGTTTAATGAAAAAGAACACAATAGCCAGAATTAAGAGAATACTGCCGAGCACAAAGTACGGAACTTGAACAGAAGCTGCCTCTGAGGCCAGTGTTGATGCTTTTAAAGCAGGGGTCATTTTTGCAAGTTCGCTCTCTGGAACACCTTTAAGTAAAATCAGTTTACCCCCAATAATTGGTGCCAATGAAGCGGCTAAGCCATTGAATGACTGTGCCAGGTTTAACCTAAAAGTAGAAGTTTCTGGTGGCCCAACTAAAGAAATGTATGGATTTGCTGCTGTTTCCAATATAGTAAGGCCGCAGGCGATAATAAAAAGTGCCATTAAAAAAAATGTATACGACTGTACGGCGGCAGCTGGCAAAAAAAGATAACATCCTGTCGAAAAGATCAGCAACCCGATAATGATCCCTGTTTTATAGCCATATTTTTTCATGATTATACCTGCGGGCAGTGCCATAATGAAATAAGCAATAAAAACAGCCGAATCTACAAGGGTTGCCTGAACGGTTGTGAGGGTGAAAGAGCGTTTTAAATGCGGAATTAATATTGGGTCGAGATTATGGGCAAAACCCCATAGAAAAAATAGGGAGGTAATTAGTATTACCGCCAGACCGATGTTTTTGGTTTTCATTTGTTTGGAAAGAGATTATGGTTGTTAAACCTATTTTTTAAATTCAATTTTGAAACCCGTTACCTGCCACACCGGATAATCTGCTGGTTTGGTAATCACAAGCGCATCATCCTCTTGCACCCATTTTAACTTTTTATTGCTGCCAAGCAGGCTAACAGAGGCAATAGCATGATCCAGGTATTTGGATTTTGCACCAAGTAAATTCAATCTAATCTCTCCTTGAGGAATATTTAAACAAAAAGCAAATAGGTTGCCGTTTTTGGTGGTATACCTAATATCACTGGACAGGTATTCGCGGGTATCAGTTAGGCCGCCAAAACGCCCTTTCTTTTGATTGGATTTAATGGTTGATGGTCCTTCCCCATATACTTTCCATGGCCTTGTACCATAAATACCTTCTCCGTTTAGTTTGGTCCACTCGCCAATTTCAGTTACAATTTTTACCACATCCGGCTCGAGGTCTCCCTCTGGGGTTTGCACCACATTAATTAATAAATTACCGTTTTTGCTTACAATATCAATCAGTAACTGGGCAATTTCATTTGCGCTTCTGTAACGTTGCCCTGTTCGGTAATACCAATCTCCAATGGAAGTATCTGTTTGCCATGGAAACTCGCTGATAGAATCCAACACACCACGTTCTACATCTTGTGCCCACTTACCTTCTGAAGGTTCTTTAGGGGTATAAACAGCTTCGAGTTTACCTTTATTTTTTGCGATATCCTGGTTGTAAAAATGCGCTAACATATTTCTTCCGGTATCTTCAAAAGGAAGTTTACTATCTGAATAAAGCAAATCAGGATGATACAAATCAATAAGTTCGTTTACATTTTCCAACCATTTTTTGTGCCAGCCAGCATTATTTGTCAGCCATTCCTGAACATTGCTGGAATCTGCAGGCAAATGATAAAGGTCGGCATACTGAGGATTACGCCCATCATAAGGAACACCCGCAAACTGGCCATCTTTATCTGCACCATGACTGGCCTGAAACCAGTTAAAACTAGCCGCAAGGTGCTCGGAAACGCCAAAGCGAAGACCTTCTTTTTGAGCAGCTTTTTGCCATAATCCTACAACATCTTTATGTGGCCCCATATTTACCGAATTCCACTTATGGATTTTTGAGTTCCATAAAAAGAAATTATCATGGTGGGAGCCCATGGATACAAAATATTTTGCGCCGGCTTTTTTATAAAGTGCCATCAATTGATCAGGATTCCATTTTTCTGCTTTCCATAATGGAATAATATCTTTATAACCAAACTTGGAAGGCGTACCATAAGTGGCCACATGGTACTTATTTTGATCGCTGCCCTGTACATACATATTTTTGGCATACCAATCTCCCCGCCTCGGAACTGCCTGCGGGCCCCAATGCGACCATATTCCGAATTTCGCATCACGGAACCATTCCGGATACTTATACTGTTTTAACGATTCGTCAGTAGGTTTAAATTTTCCCTGTTCTACCTTTGTCTCTTTTTGTTGTGCAAGGCTGCTAAGTGCCAAAAACGCAAGCGTAAAGCTGAATAATAATGTTTTTTTCATTTCCTGGTTAGTTAAATATTATGGTTACGGTCTTTTTAAGGTTATTAATAACAGGTAGCCGGGTAAACTGCTTAATGATAATGCAGAAAGCTTCTTTTATTTTTTGAAGTTTGGTATTGAATAACAGATCAAAATCGCATTCGCAACTTGGTTTTATATTTGGTTAACTTTACCAAAGCTAGGTAACTCATCCGTGCTAAAATTGGAAAAATTAGACTTTTTGTTGTAAAAATCCGACATTTAACTAATGATCAAAAGAATATTGCAGAACACTTTTTCCCTGCTGAATGTAGATTATGTAAAACTGACCTCGAAGTGGGATTACAAAAATGTAATCAGCCCCTACTATCGGATTTATTATATAGATAACGGTTTGGGCGAAGTTTCGGATCAAAGCGATGTATTGACACTTGAACCAGGATATTTATACATTATCCCAAGCTTTACGCTGTGTAATCTGAAGTGTAAAGATTATTTAAGTCAGTATTTCGTTCAGTTTTTTGAAGAATCTGCAGATGGGGTTTCCCTTTTTGCACAGCGGCGGGCACTTACAAAAGTAAAGGCAACTTCGATGGATATTGATCTTTTTAAAAGGCTTCTGGAAATTAATCCCGGTCGCGGGATCAACAGGTCTGACGACCCTAAGGTATACGAAAAAAATATTTATTATAAAGAATACCAAGAACTTAACAACAGGCAAAACCTGGCCAGTTATTTCGAAACTCAGGGCATTTTATTACAGCTAATGGGCCGTTTTTTAAAGGGCCAGCAGCATCAGGCACATGGAATGCATCATGCGCCGCTAAAAATTGCTGAAACAATTGGCCATATCCTGGTTAACCTGCACGAAGAACTATCTGTAACCGCACTGGCATCACGCGTTAACCAGCATCCCGATTATTTTTCAAGGCAGTTTAAAGCTTTTACAGGTGAACGACCGGTAAATTACATCCTTGGCAAGCGTATTGAGCGCGCGCAGCATCTGTTGGCCACAAGCCAGTTAACATATTCTGAAATTGCCATTCAAACAGGCTTCGAATCGCTTTCCTACTTTTCTAAATCCTTTAAAAAAATTACAGGTTTATCACCGCGTGAATATAAGAAACAGGTTTACCTGGTTGGTTTTGCAATGTAACAACCATATACCTAATAAAATATAGGCTATATGAATCTAATGTAGATTATCCACCGAGCAATAACGATAAAATGCAGAATTTTTGCTCGCCGCAGCTTAACAATTAAGGTTAAATCATTTTATGGCCCGTGTAGCTTTATCAAACGACAAAACGAGTGCTTTTTGATTAACCTGTTTTAAAGCAACATCATGACTAGCTTTACCATTGCCTACTGTAAAATAAACCTCGGCTTTAACGGTAGCCCCTTTTTCGAGCCCTTCCTCAAATAAAGCAATGCCGAACAAAGTGCTGTCGACCTTTGAAGATGCGATTACACTCACAGTACCCAAATCGTAATTGCCGTTATTTTTTAAAGTTACCACGCCATCTTTATAGGTATAACTCACACCTTTTAGTGTTTCGAGGTAAGTTTTATTCTTACTGGTAATTGCCTGGTAAGTTTGTGCATAACCAGAAAAACCAGCCATTGCAAGTAATAAGATTAAAATAGTTTTTTTCATGTTTTCAAAATTTAACGTTGCAAAAATCAAACTCACTTTACCAAATTGGTGGTGTTATTTCATTTGGGTCAGGGTAGCTTTAAGTTTTCCTATTTCATCATCAGGATCTCCCTGAGAGGCAAAAATCTGCGCTACATCCATATCTTTTCCGTAAACGGTTGCATTTGCAGCAGCATCAATTTCCAGTGATGCACCATTAACTGACAGGCCTGCAAAAAGGCCCTTACTACGGGAGTAGGAATAAACCTCTGCATCGAGTTTATAATCAGTATTTACGGCAGAACTCCGCCCCAAAGGCCCGGCTGCAACAGAAAGATCGCCACCAAGTGTAAAACTACTTTGCTTAATGGAAGTTAAACTATTGGCATGCGTAAAAACCAGCACAAGTTCTGTTGATTGTACCCCTGCTTGAAGGCCGATACTGCCGCCTGTAATGGTAACAAATACAGGATTGCTCCAGCTTCCATCTGCTCTTTTCACCATTGCAATACCTCTCCCTCGTTTACCACCTACCACAAAACCAGCGTTAATAAGCTTCGGTACAACAACAATACCCTGGGTTAGCTCAAGTAATTTGGAGGGAATAGACTCTTTCATTTTTCCGAAACCGGAAAGCACCTGAGTGGATTGTTGTATTCTTTTTTGCTCCTTTTGCTGAGCAATGGCTGAAACAGGAAATAGTAATGCTGCGCAGCAGAGTACCGCGAGATTCGTTTTAATTAAATTAACAATATTCATATCGGATAAAAAAACAAACTATAATACGCTGATTTACGCTTTTAAACGGTCTGGAACTGCAATATTATATCTTTTATTTCTTTTCCCTACCGGTATTTTGGTAAATTACGTTTCTGTGAGAAAATTCTTTCTTACACAATATGTTTATGTAATCATTTACTTTAAACCAGGTGAAATTTGTTGTTGATTCTATTAATCACGTAAATAATGTTCTATAAACCATTTCAGGGCAGGATTTTTATTAGATGCCTTGTAAGCCAGTACAACCTCGGTATTAACCGGAATTCCATGAAGTTCTACAAAGGAGATTTTCATACCGCTATACTGCTTTTTTAATGAAAGCGGTAAAATAGATACGCCAAGCCCGGCTTCAACCAGTTGCAATATAGAATGTACATTATTAGCTTCGTGCGTAATATCCGGTCGGAAACCCAGTCTCTGACAGATTTCCATCAGCTTTTCATTATACTGGGGAGCATAATCTTTATTAAAAAAAATAAACGGACGGTTTTTAAGGAAATCTCCAAGTGCTTCAATTTCGCCAAGTTTTTCATCTCTAAAAGGAATAACCACTACAAAGGGATCAAAAAACAAAGATTCGACCTTTAATTTTTCTGATAATACGGGTGCGCGCAAAATTCCGGCATCTAATTTCCCTTCTTCCAGAGCTTTGATTTGGGTAAGCGTAGGCACTTCGAACAGACTTGTTTTTAAATAAGGAAAAGCGATTTGCATGGATTTTAAAATTTCGGCCATGTGCGATTGGTATACAGAACTGATGTAACCGATTTTAAGTTCGCCGCTTAATCCTCCATGAATTTGGCGCACAATTTCTTTGCTTTCGGCTAATTTAGTAAACAGGGCATCAACCTCGTCTTTAAAGTATTTGCCAGCATTGGTTAAGGTTACCTGCTTGTTGTTCCGTTCAAACAACCTAACGCTGAGTTCTTCTTCTAATTCTTTTATCTGGCGACTTAACGGAGGCTGCGATATGAAAAGTTTGTTGGCCGCTTTGGTGAAATGAAGCTCTTCGGCTACGGTTTTAAAATATAAGAGATGTCGGAGTTCCATGTTTTATAATACCTATTAAGTATCAATATATGCATAAATTAATATTTTACAAATATGATGAGTGATGTTAACTTTAACAAAAAAATATTTTATGAATCCACATAACACCCAAAAAGCAACCATTGAAGAAATAAGAAGCCGCTTTGATGAGGATGTAGAACGCTTTTCTAATCTGGAAACCGGACAGCAAACCACAATTGATGCACCCTTAACCATGGAACTTTGTACAGAGGCTGCAAAGTATATTAATCCTGAAGCAAAGGAATTACTCGATATTGGCTGTGGAGCGGGTAATTATACCTTAAAGATGCTGAGTAAAATTGCAAATCTTAACTGCACATTAAACGATCTGAGCCTGCCAATGCTTGAAAAAGCTAAGGAACGGATACTGGCACAAACTACTGGCCGGGTAAACCTGATACAGGATGATATGCTTAATTTAAATTTGCCTGCGGAGCATTTCGACATTATACTTTCTGCGGCAGCATTTCACCATTTGCGTAGTGATGCCGATTGGGAGCTCATGTTTACCAAAATTTACCGGGCTTTGAAACCTGGTGGAAGCATCTGGATTTCTGATCTTATTGCCCATGATTCGCCACTGGTTGATCAGCTTTTCCGTAAACAATATGGCGCATACCTGGAAACTCTTGGCGGGCCCGAATACAGACAAAAGGTATTTGATTACATTGCTTATGAGGATACTCCGCGCTCGCTTAACTACCAATTGAGCCTGTTGCATAAAGTTGGCTTTACAGTAACCGAAGTTCTGCACAAAAACGGTTACTTTGCTGCTTTTGGAGCGATTAAATAAGGTGGTTTCATCCTGAGCCCTCATGTGTCTACCATCATCTTATGCGTCTTCCTGAACTTGTTTCAGGATCTTAATCATGAGTTAACCACAGCTACTTAGTGCGTGTTTTTTATTGTATTTGCCACAGAAACACAGAAAGCACGGAAAATTCATAGATCTTAATCCCTTAATTGTGTCATCCTGGGGGTTAATTTATTGTATAAAATCAATATGAGTGACATAATTTTTAAATAAATACCCAATGTTATCGTCATTGCGAGAAGGCTTTTTCAGCCGACGAAGCAATCTTACAACGATCGCTACTAGCGTGTGCTTTAGGATTGCTTCGTACCGCGCAATAACGACCGCTTTACTGAAGCCTGTTAATGCTAGCGTACTCAAATACCCACCCAGCTTTGTGTTCTTTGCGCCTTCCCCTTGTGTTCTTTGTGGTTAAAAAAACGATGCATTGCGTTTCATAAATTCGCTATGATGAACGATCGCCAATAGCTTCTACACCCCACAAATCACGAAGATACCCGCTAATTATCTGCCTGAGCGCAGTCGAAAACCTCTTATTTAATCTCTTTTGTGCTATAAATCCTCCTGATTAAACTCGGAAGCACTATTAACAAAAGTGCCAACGCAACAATAAAGCCTCCTATAACGGCAATGGCCAATGGCTGGTGCAACTGTGCGCCTGCTCCTATACCGAGGGCCAACGGCAATAAAGCAATAATTGCCCCTAAAGCCGTCATTAGTTTTGGCCTTAACCGCGTAGAAATGGCGAAAGTAATTGCATCATCCATATTTTTTTCATCTAATGATTCTTTAAACTGCAAAAAGGTAAACACGGCGTTTTCCCCAATAATTCCAACAATCATAATCAGACCGGTATAACTGCCAACATTCAAAGGTGTACCTGTAAGTAACAGGGCTATATAACTGCCTGCAATCCCTAATACAGCAATCAACAGAATCAGGAAGGCAATCTTAAAATCCCTGAAAAGGAAAAGAATTACACTGAAAACCAGCAAGCTCGACGCTATTAAAATGGTTAAGAGTTCGGAAAAGGATTGTTGCTGCTCTTTATAAGCACCACCATACTCAATATGGTAACCTGATGGGAGGTTCACTTTGCTGTTAACTGCCAATTTAATATCTCTCATTACACTCCCAAGGTCCCTGTTATCCAGCCTTGCAGAAATGGCTCCGATGGTTTGCAGGTTTTCTCTTTCTACCTCGGCATTTCCCGGTTGAAGATCAACTTTGGCGAGATTCTGAATCGGCACAGCCACACCATTGGGAAGAAATATTTTAAGTGATGAAATATCCGATACACCAAAAACCCTGCTTCCGGGATATACCATCCGGATGGGAGAAAGTTGCTGTTTATCATATAAATCTCCAATGATATTGCCCTGCATAGCGGTTTGCACCTGTGCCTGGAAAGAAAGCGGCGTAATGCCATATTGGGCAAGCATGGTAAAGTTAGGCTGAATATTTACTGTTGGCCCTGAAAGGATAATGCCATCAAAAACATCTGCTGTGCCGTTTACCTTCGAAACCAGACCTGCTACCTGTTTAGCCAATTGCTGCAATTTCTGCTGGTCGTTACCAAAAACCTTAATTTCAACAGGCTTTGTTGAGCTCATTAAATCGCCGAGCATATCGCCTATTACCTGACCAAAATCGACAACCAGCGCAGGTTGGGTATGCTCAATATGTGCTCTTATTTCGGAAATTACCTCATCGGTACTTTTTTTACGGTTTGGCTTCAACTGGATCAGATAATCTCCGGTATTGGGTTCGGTGATGAAAAACCCCATTTGTGTGCCTGTCCTTCTCGAATAGGCTTGTACATCCGGAATTTTAACCATTTCTTTTTCCACTTCCCTTAGCATTCTGTCGGTTTCTTCTAACGATGTACCTGGAGGCGATGCATAATCGAGCACAATACTGCCCTCGTCCATTTCGGGTAAAAACCCGGTTTGCAACCTTGGGTATATCAGAATGATGGATGCAACAAGGAACAGGATAAAACCATAAGAAATATAGGGCCTTTGGATAAAATAACGAACCCAGTTTTGAGCCTTTACCTCATGCACAATAACCGCTTTACCAGATGCATTTTGATGCGAATTTTTAGTTAGCAGTAAATAAATTACGGGCAAGCCGATCCAGGTTACAAAAAATGAGCATACGAGTGCAATAATCATCGTATTGGTCATTACCTGGAAATATGACCCTGCAACACCCGTCATCAGTACGAAAGGCACAAAAATAACTATGGTACTGATGGATGAGCCGAGCATAGCCGGAAAAAGATAACCAATCGCTTTGCTAATTAGCGGTGCAGTTGGCTCATTTGGGTGTTCCTCGTGTGTACGGTGAATCTGTTCTACTACTACAATTGCATCGTCGATAATTAGTCCGATGGCCGCTGCAATGGCCCCGAGAGTCATGATATTTAAAGAGTAACCCACAAAATAAAGCACAATTACGGTAAGGCAGAGCGTAATTGGGATGGTGATGAGTATGGTGGCACTGGCCTTTAGCGAGCGCAGAAAAATAATGGCCACTACAATGGCCAGGGCAAGGCCGATTAATAAACTATCGCGCACACTTTTAACCGATTCGTTTACAAAATCGGCCTGTACATAGTATGGTTTAAGGCTCACCACTGCCGGAAGAATCTTTTTAAGCTGTTTAACCTTTGCGGCCATTTCTGCAGAAAGATCAACCAGGTTTGCATTTGGCTGTTTAATTACGGCAATGAGTATCCCATCTTTTCCGTTTGCGTTAATGCGGGTATACTCTACACTTTGCTGAATATCCACTTTGGCCACATCTACTATTCGGATGGTTCTATTTCCTTTTCTGGTGAGCACCAGTTCTTCCAGATCGCTTTTCGTTTTTACGGTGGCATCGGTTACCGATAAATAAAGGAAATTATGATCGGATAGGTAACCGTTTGATTTAATAAAATTGGTTTGCGAAAGGGCAGCGGTAACCTGATCTGGCGAAATGCCAAGCGACTGCATCTTTTGTACATCGAGTGTTAACCAGTATTCTTTCGTTTTGCCACCAATTACACGGATTTCTGAAACACCATCTACCTGAGAAAGAAAGGGTTTTACTGTGTAGGTAGCTATTTTTTTAAGTTCGACAGGTGAATAGTTATGGCTTTCTAAACTGTATCCGCTTACGGGAAGTATAGAAGGGTTCATTTTTTCTACTGAAATATTTACTCCAGCAGGCAAGGTTGCAGAAATTTTAGCAATCTGCGATTCAATCCTTTGTTGACTGAGATCAATATCTGCACCTGGATTCATAAACGCAGAAAGCTCACAACTGCCGCGGCTGGTGGTACTTCTTACCAATTGCAGATCGGGTACCTGTTTTACGGCGTTTTCGAGTGGCCGGGTTACAGTAACCACCATTTTATCTACCGGCTGAAGTTCTGCATCGGCAATGATTTTTATTTTAGGGAAGGTAATTTCGGGAAAAAGACCTGTTTTAAGCTGCTGAAATGAATAAATACCGCCAACAATAATGATAATGAGTACGGCCAGGATGGGATTTTTATGGGAAATAAAGAATTTATTCATGGCTATTTCTGTATTTTAACCCTGGCTGTATCGGCAATGCCATAGTTTCCGGTTTTAATAATGCGATCGGTTTTTATAAACCTGGGTGCTATTACTTCAACCAAAGCATTGGTTTCTATCCCTTTTTTCACATTTACTTTTACGGCAGTAGAATCATTGATCATTTTCATCACCCAAAATTCGTCTTCTGTTTCGTTTGATAATACGGCCGATTTTGGCAATACCTGTGTGTTTACATGGTTAAACTTTAATAACCTCACTTTGGCAATTAACCCTTGTGGAATATCTTTTGCGGAAGCTATTTTAATGATGTAACGCTGGGTTTGGGCAAGCGAATCTACCGATGGCATGGTGCCAGAAACCGCTCCGGTTAGTCTTTTCCCGTCAGGCAGCTGTATATCAACCGTTTTATTCTGTAAGATAATCTGATTCAATTCGTAAGGAAGATCGAGTAAAAACACAAGGCTGTTGCGGTTGCTGATGGTGGCCAATGCTTCGCCATCCTGTACATAATCGCCATTTTGATGGTTTACCTGCACAATGGTGCCAGCCTGGCCCGAGCGGATATTGGAAACACCTGAAAATTTAAAGCCAGGATCGAGTTGGTTTACGCTATTGCCGATAGATCGGGCTTCTTTTGTAATGAGCGTAAACAGTAAGGTTCCGTTTCCAACCTGCTCTCCTGTTTTTGCATTTGTGCGCTGCACGTATCCATTGATGTTTGCTTTTACAAAACTTTTTTCAAGGTAGGCTGATACAGCGGTAAGTTCTACAAACTGAGCAATGGAGCTATCTTTTGGGTTGGTAATCTGCACAGGTGTTACGGGAGATGGCTCATCGGTATCGGCGGCAGCATCATCGTTACGGCAGGCCGAAAAAAAGGAAAGTACAGCCAATGCACTAAAAATTAATTTTAAATATTTTCGCGTCATTATCTGTTCCAGTAATTAAATTGATTAATCAGTTTCAATCGGTTGATATTTGTTTGTTGCAATAAGTTTTGGGCAGAAAGGTAATTGTTAATGGCAATGATAAAATCAGACACCTTTAAATCGCCTGTATGGAGCAATTTACTATCCACTTCGATAAGGCCTTTACTAAAGCGGATTTGCTCATTTATTTTATCAAAAAGAGCATTTGTTTGGGTAATCTGCTGCCTAATGAGGTTAATTTGCTGGCTTTGCTGTTTACTAAAAAAATTTCTGTAGCCTGCAACGGTATTGGCTGAAAGCGCCAGTTTATTGTACTGCATTTTTTTTTGGTGGCCATCATAAATTGGAACCGAAAATGTAAAACCCACACTTGTGCCAAAATTTTTATAGGGTTGTAGCACCAGCGAGGAGCTGTAACCACCGTTGGCATAAATACCCAGCTTTGGCTTATAATTTAGGTCGATTCCGTTTTTGAGATTGATATTTTTGAGGCTATCGAGTTCGAAGCGTTTGGTAAAAAAACTTTTGTTTCCGGCAAATGCTTCTCGTTCAAGTTTAGGTTCGGCAAGGGTGGCTTGTGTGGTATCGGCTATGCCAGCGAGGTAATTAAGCGTTGCATAATCATTTTTAAACTGCAGTTCTGCCTGCTTAAGGCTAAGTTGCTGTTGCTGAAGGGTAACCAGAAAGGTAAGGTATTCTGATTGTTTATAAATATTGCTCCTGGTTAGGGTTTTTAGTAGTTTTTCTTCCCGATTTAACAGCATAACCACTTCACGGTTAAAATCTACCTGTTGCTGACTGGCAAAAGCGGTAATGTATTGGTCTACAATTGATCTGTTTAAATCGAACAGCGAAAGTTGCCCTGCATACCTTATCGAATCGCTTTGAATTTTTATGCCTTGTAACTGGTTATTGATTCGTTTTTTATTTAAAAGATCATAATTTACAGTGAGCATGGCTTCGAGGGCCTGGCCATTGCTTAGTACTTCATCATAGCCATAACCCCGTACTATTGGCGCATATAAGCCATTGCCATTGCCGGTAACCTGAGGTTTTGCGGTTGCACGAACAATAAGGCTATCAATGCCGGCACTTTTACTTTGGTTTTCATAATCTTTTAATACCGCACTGGATGCTTTAGCCTCACCTAAATAATAATCAAGGCTTTTAACCGGTACTTGCGCCCTTACTGCAGTGGCTATAACAACCAGCAAAATGGTAAAGCGCAGTTTATAGATCATGTTCATTGCTATTTTTAATCTTAAGCAGATTTTAATTTTAACTGTTGTATATGGCTAAGTTAATATCCAATTATGAAGTAATTCTGTAGTTATCTTTTTAGGGCACATTTGATATAATCATGGGCATTATTATAAAAAGCGGGGGCATCATTATAAAAAGCAGGGGCATCATTATAAAAAGCGGGGGCATCATTATAAAAAGCGGGGGCGTCATTATAAAAAGCGGGGGCATCATTATAAAAAGCGGGGGCATCATTATAAAAAGCAGGGGCATCATTATAAAAAGCGGGGGCGTCATTATAAAAAGCGGGGGCATCATTATAAAAAGCGGGGGCATCATTATAAAAAGCGGGGGCATCATTATAAAAAGCGGGGGCATCATTATAAAAAGCAGGGGCATCATTATAAAAAGCAGGGCATCATTATAAAAAGCAGGGCATCATTATAAAAAGCAGGGCATCATTATAAAAAGCAGGGGCATCATTATAAAAAGCGATGTGGTATTTTTTTTTAGGGCATAACCTGAATTCTTTTTGTGGTTTTTAATCAGCTAAAACCTTCCTGAAAGCATCAATCCGGTACTGCCGGGCTGATGAAAAGGCATTAATGTAAAATTGCCTTCTTTTTTTGTTGTAAAAAGGCTTTTCATATAGGGATAAATCAGGTAAGCAATTTTTGTAGAGGCAATACCGAAGCCCGCTCCGGCTACCACATCGCTAAACCAGTGTTTGTTGTTGTACATCCTTAATGTTCCTGTTGCAGTGGCTACAAAATAACCTGCATAACTAATCCATGGGTTAACATCTTTATACTCTTGATGAAGAAATTCTGCCGCCATAAATGCAGAGGCGGTATGCCCTGAAGGGAAAGAGTTTGTGCCTGAATTATCTGGCCGCTCCCTGCCTACTCCCTGTTTTACAAAATGGGTAGAAACGCCCATTATTGCAGCCGAGGTTAGGTAGAGCATAGAGGCATCGAAAAGATTGTGTTTGCCTTTTATACCCGATAAATTAAGGGCATACACTGCCGCAGCCGGTGCCAGTTGTAAATAATCATCAACATGGGCGGCAAAAAGCGGGTGGTCTTCCTGCAATTCGGCCCTGGTGCTAACATCAAGCTGCTTAAGTGGGCCATGATCGTAAACTGCTGCAAAACCATAACCCATTAATACCACAGGGGCAATAAAAACCACTGGCCTAAATTTGGTTTTTGCAATCGGATTTCCGGCATACCATCTTCCTGCAGAATCAGCTGGAAGTTTTGCTACAGAATCAATCACCTGTGCGGAACAAATTGATGTTGTAATGGTAAATAACAAGACAAAAAGGGATATTCTGCGCATGATGTAGTTTTAATTATTAATCAAAACTATAAGGCAATTATGTAGCAATTCTGTAGTGAAGTGCCTTATCCTAAATTAATTGAAAAAATATGCAGGTTTTCTTTATGGCTATATTCAATATCGAACCCGTAAAGATTGCAGATTTGTTTACTAATGGCCAATCCAAGTCCCATTCCTTCAGATTCTGTCGACTTTGAAAATCGATCGAACATGCGGTTTTGAATATTTAAGGTTTTACCGGTATTGGATACGGTAAATATTTCTTGCGTTAATTCAACTTCTATCCTGCCGCCATTAATATTATGCCTTAAGGCGTTGCTAAAAATGTTGTTTAATAAAATATCGGCCAGGTAGCGGCTCATGGTTACCTTCCGTTCAGTTAAATTTAGGGTTACAATTAAACCGTCTCTACCAAAAAGTTCATGAAACTGACGGATTTTTGCTTCAATCATTTCTTTTAAGTCGATTTCCTGAAGGTCAGCTATTAAGTTATTTTCAATCCTCGCCAAAAGCAATAAAGATTGGTGCAACCTGGAAAGCCTGCCTGTGGCCTGGTAAATATCTTGCAGTAACGCTCCCTGCTGCTCGGTAAAAGATTCTGTTTGCAGGAGCGAATCCAGTTTCGAATTGATTACGGCCAGGGGTGTCATCATTTCATGTGAGGCATTATCGGTAAAACTTTTCAGTTCTTTATAATCCTGTTTCACTTTCCTGGCCATTGCATTTACCGATTTATTGAGTTCGTTAAATTCATCAATCCGCGTTGGTTCTTCAATAATATCATCCATACGGGCAACCTCAAAAGCTTTCATGCGGTTAAGCACAACGTAAAAGGGTTTCCAAAGTCTGTTCAGTACCAAGCGGTTAATCAGCAAGAGCGAAAACAGAAGCAATACGGTTATGCCAATGGTGATTAATAAGATAATCCGCACCAGATCTTCTGATTCGACACGCGATTTGGTAATGGTTACAATTACCGTTTTTCCATCAAGGTTTACGGTGGTAATCAGGCTTCTGCCCGGCTCGTATTCTTTTTCCTTGGCATTAAAATAAGTGGTAAAGTTAAATTCGCGCACATCGGTTGTATCACCCTTTGGCTTGCTGTAAGCAACCTGCTGATCGAGATAACTGGCAGGAAGCGGAAGTTTTTTATAGGTATTGGTATACTGCCTGATTTCGTTTTCTTCAACGGCAAGGTCTTTATCCAGTTTATTGGTTAAAATAAGGTGGATAACGAGGTAATAAATAATCCCGGTAATAATCAGCACGATAATGGAAGTGATGATGTTTACCCTGTTGTAACGGGTAGCGAGTTTCATTGGCTGCTAAATTTATAACCGATACCGTAAACCGAACGCAGGTAATCTTTTGCACCAGCCTCGCTGAGCTTCTTTTTTAAATTTTTTACGTGGGTATAAATAAAGTCGAAATCATCTGACAGGTCCATCTCATCGCCCCAAAGGTGTTCGGCCATTGCATTTTTAGTAACCACTTTGTTTTTATTGGAAAGAAAATACACCAATAAATCGAACTCTTTTTTAGTTAAAACAACAGGTTGCTCATTTACGGTTGTTTTCATTGCAGCAACATCAACCTTAATTTCATTGAAGATAATGAGGTTATTGCCATCGAAATTCTTTCTTCTAACAATTGCACTTACCCGTGCTTTTAACTCCGAAAGGTGAAAAGGTTTTACCAGGTAATCATCAGCGCCTAAATCAAGTCCGGCCAAACGGTCATCAAGCGAGTGCCTTGCCGAAATAATCAGAACTCCATCTTTTTTATTAATACTTTTCAATTGTGTCAACAGTTCAAGCCCTTCCCCATCAGGCAAGCCGAGGTCTAGCAAAATACAATCGTAATGGTAAAGGGCTATTTTTTCTGATGCGGAAGCAAAGTTGGTTGCAAGCTCACAAATATTACCCTCACCGGTAAAATAGGCCAGAATACTTTCGTAAAGTGCTTGTTCATCTTCAACAACCAAAATTTTCATGGTGTAAATTATTAAATTATGCCCAAATTTTAAAGTAAAGCTTAACCAATCCGGTCGGTTAGTTTATTAATATTCAACATTTTCCTTTCTTGCAAAGTTTTTTTGCCGTAAGGGGTAAAATATTCGTGCCTGCTGAGCATTTCCAGGTTTAATGCATCCCAGGTAGTATTTGGATACACCAATCCGAGGTTTTCTTCCCATTCCGCTTTTAATCTATCGGCATAATCCTGGTAATTAGGTAAAGAAAAATGGTAAAAATCTGCATCACAGATCACCATTTCGAGTTCATTTTTAGGGTATTGCGGAAAACGCGTAGCCATAATGCATTCGCCCACGAGTTCAATCCTGTCCTGATCAAAGTTATTTTCTGTAAGAAATCGGGCCGCAATAGCTGCACTGGCTTCCTCATGCCCAATATATTTTTCGGTATAACCTAAATCGTGTAAATAAGCTGCAAGCACCACCACCAGGCGGTCGGCCGCCGTAAGCCCAACGTGCCGGCTGATCTCCTCCACACCCTTAACTACCAGTAAAGTATGGTCTAGATTGTGGAAATACATTTTTTGCGAAAGCCTGTTTTTTAAACGGTCTTCTACAAATGTTGCTACCCTGGTTAGTAATTGATCGGCTATGTAATGCATTTACATTAATATATCTAACGCAATAATAAAAAGTAAATCTGGAGAAAATCTGTAGTGGGTGTAATTATACTTTATATCAACAAATCAATTCAGTTGTAAATTCCGGTTGCATGAGTTGGTTTCAGCCAAATGATCTGCTTCGTTATTTTTAATAAAGTGGTTTAGGCTAAACCAAACTCAGATTTGGATAAATGCTGTTCCTAAAAGGTGTTGATATTTGTATCAACAAAAGAAAAAATAATCATGCGTGTATTTGTTACAGGAGCTACAGGCTTCATTGGTACTGCAGTTGTGCAGGAATTAATTAAAAACGGTCATCAGGTATTGGGTTTGGCCCGGTCAGATGCATCAGCTCAAAAATTGCTTGCCGCCGGTGCAGAAGTTCACCGAGGTGATTTAGAAGATCTTGAAAGCTTAAAAAGTGGTTCTGCTTTAGCAGATGCCGTAATTCATGCCGGCTTTATCCATGATTTCACCAGGTTTGCAGAAGTTTGCAAGATAGACGAAAAAGCCATCGAAACCATTGGCGAAGTACTTGCAGGTACGCAACGCCAACTTATCGTAACTTCAGGTAGCGCACTGGTAAGTCAGGGCAAATTGGCTACAGAAGATATTATTCCTCCATTTAATCCTGCATGGCCAAGGGCTTCTGAACAGGCTGCAGATGCTTTAGCTGCAAAGGGTATACTTACATCAGTTATGCGCTTATCTCCATCGGTACATGGCGAGGATGATTTACATGGGTTTATTCCTATATTGATTAATATTGCCCGCGAAAAAGGAGTTTCTGCCTATATTGGCAACGGACTTAACCGATGGAATGCTGTACACCGCCTTGATGCAGCCCGTTTATTCCGCCTTGCTTTAGAAAACACTACACCGGGCGTGCGCTTTCATGCATTGGCTGAAGAAGCCATTACGGTAAAAGAGATAGCCGAAGCAATTGGTAAACAACTCAATATCCCGGCCGTATCAATACCCGAAGAAGCAGCTGCCGAACACTTTGGCTGGTTTTCACACATGGCTGCTATAGATTGCCCGGCATCGAGTAAATGGACGCAGGATCAATTGAACTGGCATCCTTCACAACCAACACTAATGGCCGATATTGAGAATGGTATTTATACAAAATAAATGAAACCTGCATTCGGTAATTTATAGTAAATGTTGGCGCATCCTTAACTAGATATTAGTTGCAGATTAATTATGTAAGGATAAAATTGACAGCGTTTGCTGAAGCTTACCCTAAAAATTACGAACTTTATTAATGTTATGAACAACCAACAGCTTTTTCGTTTCAGTAGCATTACCGAATATCAACGTGCAGCGGGTTTGCCTAAACCGGCACACCCGCTCATTAGTGTGGTGCATATGGAAGACCTTAAGCGGCCCATGGCCGAAGGTTCTTTTAGCATGATTTTTAATTTTTATTCGATTGCGATGAAAAGAGTAAAAAATGCCAAATTTAAATATGGCCAGCAGGCCAGTGATTTTGATGAGGGCGTATTGTTCTTTATGTCTCCAGGGCAGGTATTTGGGGTAGAATATGAAAAAGGAAGCGAAAACCAGCACCCCGAAGGATGGATGATCCTGATCCACCAGGATTTTTTATGGAATACCACACTTGCTAAATCCATAAAACAATACGAATTTTTTAATTACTCCGTTAATGAGGCACTTTACTTATCAGATAAAGAAGAAACCATACTCAACGCACTCGCCATTAACATTGAGCAAGAGTACCATGCCAATATCGATCGTTTTAGTCAGAACGTAATTATTGCGCAGCTGGAGCTGTTGCTAACGTATTCGGAAAGGTATTACCAACGCCAGTTTATTACCCGTAAAATTGCAAATCATGAAATACTGATTAAACTGGAAAATTTGCTTGATGGTTATTTTAACAGCGGTTTGCTTAGCGAAAAAGGATTGCCTAGTGTAACTTACATTGCCGATAATTTAAATATTTCGCAGGGCTACCTAAGCGGCCTGCTCAAATCTCTTACCGGGCAGAATACGCAACAGCACCTGCATCATAAACTGATTGAACTGGCGAAAGAAAAACTTTCTACAACCAATTTATCTGTGAGCGAAATTGCTTACCAACTGGGGTTCGAACACCTTCAATCGTTCAGTAAATTGTTTAAAACAAAAACCAACCTCTCGCCTATTGAATTTCGTCATTCTTTTAATTAAAAAATTACTAAGTAAAAGAAAGAAGAATGCCTAATTCACAACCGAATTTTTAATGTTTTTTACCAGTACCCAGCCACAAAAGTGCATTAATTAATAATTTGTCCTGATCAGGATTTCCAAAAGAAGAAGAAAGTGATTGATTGGTATTGCCATATTTATGCTCGTAATCCATATCGTTGTGGCCCATGTTTATATAAATCATTTTAAATTTTTTTTGCTCCAAACTACGGGATAAAAGCCACCATGCCAGATTTCGCTTTGCTTGGGCCCTGTGCCAAGCGGAAAACTTGTAGAATCGATAGATAACAGGATATCAATAGCTGGATTTTTGCGTAAATCGTTTGTCCAGCGGTACCATTCATTGGGCTGGGCCTTAAATAGTTTAGGCAAGCCTGATGTTACCGGATGATTTAATTCAACCTTTAAAACCGCAGAAGTAGGTCGCCAGGTATTGCTACCATATTCTCCAGAGCCTAAAAAATAATTGTGGTACCAATCCCAGTTTTGTGGTATAGCCGAATTGTTTAAACTAAAGGCAGCAAAATGAAAGCCCATCCAAGCGCCGCCATTTTCCATATATTGCTGAAAAGCCTCGCGTTGTTCTTGCTTTTCCGGCCGGGTATCTAAAAACAACACTACCTGGTAATCAGCCAGAAATTTCTTGTTTAAATTTTCCCAGTTGGAGGTAGAATCGTACTCGAAGTGGTATTTCTTAGCCATTAAAGGAAACCAGGCATTGGCTTCGTGCACAAAACTGATGTGTGCTAAATCACTTTTAGCAGTATAAAAAGCGATCACCTTAAATTTCTTTTTCTGCAATGCGCTTGCCAGATCTGCATTAAATATACAAATGAGCACGATTACGATAGCCAGTAATACTTTTTTCATAGTGGTATTTATAGAGATAAAAATAATCAAAACTACTCAACTTGCACTAAAAGGCTATTTCAATCTGATCAAATCAATATGTATTAATTTACGAGTATTAATAAGGCAGAATATACGGCTTGTTTAAAATTAGATTGTTAAATCAATTGTAAGGCAATGGAAAATGCGATAAATTAGCTTAAAAATTCATAGCCAACCATTTTTTTGGCTAATTAGCGAACAATTGATGTAAATAGATGATGCCCAAAACCAAAATATACCCGCTAAGTATTCTTTTTTTGCTGTTTTTATGCTGTTGGCTACCTTCAAGAGGACAGATTGTTTTAAAGGATAAAAAATACCATGTAGAAACCAAAATTTTTTCTCAAACGGATTCGAATACACTCAAGTTGGATATTTATTATCGTGGCGAACTCAATGAGCCGAAACCAACGGTGTTATTTGTATTTGGTGGCGGCTTTGTAACGGGCCGTAGAGACAGTAAATTATTCGATCAATACTTTAATACCTTAATTGAGCACAATTACAAAGTAGTTTCTGTTGATTACAGGCTCGGGCTTAAGGGCAAAAAATTTCCTACGGCATTTAATACCTCAAGCTTAAAATCGGCAATTGATACCGCAACAACCGACGTTTTTAATGCGACCAATTACCTGATTAAAAATGCCAAAACACTCGGTATAGATACTGCAATGATTATCCTTTCGGGCTCAAGTGCGGGGGCAATTACAGCTTTAAATGCCGATTACAATAAACGGAATGCCAGTTTACTTGCAGCAAAACTTCCCCTTAAATTCCAATACAAGGGCGTAATTTCTTTTGCAGGGGCTATTTTAAGTTATAAAGGCGCACCAAAATATGCCATACCTCCGGCCCCTACCATGCTTTTTCATGGCACGGCTGATAAACTTGTGCCTTATAATAAAGTAAGACTGCTTAACCGCGGCTTTTTTGGATCGAAATATCTAGCGCGTGTTTTTAAAAAAAATAACTATCCTTATTACTTTCAGTATGTGCAAGATATGGGGCATGAAATAGCAGGTTCACCTATGACAGAAAATCTTCCTGATATTTTATGGTTTATTGATCAGTACATCATTAAACAAAAGCATTATTTTATGGAAGTAGATTTTAAGGATGCCGATAAAAAGCGCACATTCAGTATTCCCAAATCTTTTAAAAAGTAATGCAATTAACTTAAAGCCGCTTTAATTCCAATACAGCAACAACTGGCAAATGATCGGAAGCATAACGTTCAGGAATTACGGTGTGTGAGATTACATTAAAGGGATTTCCTTTTTTAAAGCCAATATGATCGATGGTTTTATCAGGATTGTTTACCGGAATTGTAAAACCACAATCGCTACAGGTTCTGGTGAAAGCCTGGTCGAATATTTTAATACTTTCTGAACTGGGATCGGCATTAAGATCTCCGGCAACAATAAGTGGTAAAGTTTCTTGTTCCGTTAAGCGATTAATTTCTTTAGCTTGTAAAATGCGGTTTTCTTCTGCCCGCTGCGCATCAAGGTGGGTAGATGCAAATCTGATAAACACACCATTTTCTATTTCGGCAGTTACCATTGCCAACACTCTTTGTTCTGCTTTAACATTGTTATTTTTAGGCAACATAAAAGTTTTTTGCGCCGATAACGGAAACCGGGATAAAATGGCTACGCCGTATTCACCTCCATCATGGTTTATCGCTTTGCCAAAATAAAAATTCATCTTTAACCTGGTGGCCAGCAAAACTGCTTCGTTAATACTACCTGATCTTTTTGTATTTACATCAACCTCCTGTAGCGCAACCAGATCAGGTTTTTGCAATGCAATTACTTTAGCAATGGCATCTACATCAATAGTACCTTCTTTTTCTTTTGATGGCGGGTTGCAATGGTGCAGGTTATACGTCATGATGCGTAAGGCACTGCTATTTTGGGATGTTGAAGTGGGTGCAAGTTTCGGAGAACAACTACCTAAAAGGCAAATTGCCAACAGTACAAGAGCGGATAACTTTATATTCATTATGATCAGGTTAATTTTCGTGCTCACCGGTATGTTCACTCAGTATCCTTTCCATTTCGACCATCATTTGCTCGGCCAGCCGTTGTTTCGCCAGCGATTTTGAAAGGTAGGCATCTGCAAAAGTAGCATCCAGTTCATCCATAATGAAGGCGTATTTAGCCTTAAGTTCGATGAGATCAATCTGAAGCTTCTTGGAAAGATTTTGCATAGTACAAAGCTAAAAAAGCAAAAGTAATTTCTGGTAAGCCGCTGTATTTTTCTTTCTAAAAAAAAATTAAATAATCTCAGGTTTGCAAAAACAATCTGATGGTGCTTTCGTTTATATCATGATTCCGGCGTGGTTTCTGGAATACATTTGTTTGGTTAGTTGATTAGGGATCAATCTCAAATTGAATCCCTTTTCTTTTTTTTAACCTGCTCCTCATCAAACATCCACAACTCTTCGCTCATTAATAGCCCTATTTTGTTACCTAAAAGAATTAAAGATTATAGGATAGAAATGTATCTTGTGCAGTAAAACCATTAACCAAATAAATTAAACGCCCAAGTTTAAAAGAATGAAAAAACCAAACCCTGAATTATCCTTTTACCTCGCTGCGCTATTCTTAATCAACATAATTTCGTGCATCAGCAATCAGGCAATTGCCCAATCCACCAACATTAAAAATGATATTTTCTGGAATACCAAAGATGGTAAACCTATTTACAGCCAGGGTGGTGGGATATTTAAATTTGCAGATCCTAAAACGGGAATTAAAAAATATTATTGGTACGGTGTACATTATGCCGAAGCAGATATTTATCGCAATACACCATTTATTACGCAACCTAAAAATACATTTGAATCAGTAACTTGCTATAGCTCAACAGATTTGGTAAACTGGACATTCGAAGCGGATGTGTTAAAAAAAGATAGCGTAAACAAAGCTGGCAAAACCTGGGTTGGCCGCTTAGGTGTGGCCTACATTAAAGCTTTAAAACAATATGCCATGTTTGTTCAACATGGCAGTCGCGTGCTAATTGCAACTGCTGATTCTCCTGCCGGATCATTTAAATGGCATCAGGAAATTAGCATGGAAAAAATGATCGGAACATCGAACACAGGTGATCAAACTGTATTTACCGATGATGATAGCGGAAAATCCTATCTCATTTATTCTTACGGTAGAGGACGCAACAAAATTTATGTGTCAGAAATTGGCGCAATAGATGGGAAGGTAAACCTTTTAGATTGTACCCAGGTTTTTGCTGGCGAAAGCAGAGAAGGAAATTGCATGTTTAAATACAACAATAAATATTACATGTGCGCCTCCAATATTTATGGATGGGATGCCTCGCATGCTTATTATTTGGTAGCCGATCACATTAAAGGCCCCTACTTACCCACCAATAAAATGCTGGTAATGAAAGGCGCTGATCAGGATTATGCGCATGTTTCGCAAACTGGATTTTTTGTTACCGTAAAAGGCAACCAACAGGAAACCGTAATTTACTGCGGCGATAGGTGGGCTAATTTTGCCGGTAATGGTTTGGGCTACAACCAATGGTGCCCGATTTCTTTTGATGGCGATACTCCTTATTTTAATTCGCTCAGCTCATGGAACCTGGATGCTATGAGTGGGAAATGGACAGTTGGTAAAGACAATAATTATGTTAAAAATGGAAGTTTTGAAGCCGATAGACGACACATTCCAAGTACTTTTAAACCAGTGCAGGAGCAATTAACGGGCTGGCTAACCACAATAGAAAGTGGAAATACCATCTCACTTGACAGTACAAGTTCTCCGGTTTTAAATTATTTTAATACTGAAAACGACAGAAAAATGGTAATCGGCGAAAAAAGCCTGAACATTAGTGATAAGATTAATTTTAAGCGTAAAGTGTTTCAAAATATTACTTCCTCACCTTATGTTAAACTGGAAGATGGAATTTACACGCTCAGTGCAAAAATAAAAAATAGCAAGGGTTTTAATCAATTGGAAATCTATGCCTTAAGTGATGGAAAAGCTTTTAATTATATTATCAAAAAGGAAAATGCTGCCTGGCAAAACTTTAGTGTAGAAAACATAAGGGTTAAAGGTGGTAGTGTAGAAATTGGATTTATAGCGGATGGTTTGGCCAATGCTATGTGTAATGTAGATGATATCTCGTTGACTAAAAACCCTTAATATTAAAAAATCATCCACTAATTAAAGCATGGTGGATGATTTTTAAATTACTTACTTAGCTATTATAGGCAAGCGCAAATTGTGCTGCAAAATCTTCCAACTTAATTTTTCCTTTGGGGGTAATATTTTTAGCTTCAAAATCTTCCCATAATATGCCACTGCTAATGGCATTTCCCATTTCAACATAGTTTTTAGCAATTTCTGAAGGTAAACCTGCGCCAACCATTCCGTCATAAGCCTGTGTATCATCAAAAGCTACCCATGGCAAATCTGCCTTTCCAATGGCTGTACCAATTGCTGAAGCAACTTCTTTAAGTTTACGTTTATCGCTGGCAATATAAAGGATGCTCCTTCCGTTAAAACCCTCTGCTATTTTTTCAGCCGCAGCCGCAGCAATATCTTTTGGATCTACCAATACAATAGATTGATCTGCTTCATAATTAGACCCGATAATGCCCATATGTTTAATCAGATCGATGTTTGCATAAAAGTTATTGTAAAAAAATCCGGGACGAAGTGTTAACACATCAAGATTTTCTAATCCGCTAAAAATCTGCTCCACATCATGCAAACCTGCTATCGGTCCGGTACCATGAGCTAAATGAGCACCAATACTGCTTAATAAAACTACTTTATTTACCCCTGCTGCTTTAACTGCATTAGCATAGTGTTGACCAATACTTTTAATGTAGGCCCGGAAATCATTTACCGAAAAATCTGGTGGAACCATCAGGTAAACTAAATCCGCTCCCTTAAAAGTATCGATAAGAAAATTCTCATCGCTTACCGATCCTATCGCCGCTTCTGCTCCTAACTGGGTTATCTCAGCAGATTTTTCTGGATTACTGCTGATTACGGTTACTTTTTGCCCTTTAGAAATTAATGTAGTGGCTAATGGCCTGCTAATATTACCTAGAGAGCCTGTTATAATTATTTTCATGATTTATGGTGTTTTAATGTATAAGCAAAGGTATATTTGTACTTACTTTTATACAAGTACTTACCCCAAAGTATGTATCATGACAGCCATTAAAGAAAATTCGACATTAAACGCCAACAAAAAAATTAGCAAAGCATCCTGTCCGGTAAGTTTTGTAATGAGCAAAATTGGCGGTCATTGGAAACCGATTATATTATTTCACCTTTTAAGCGGCACCAAAAGATATAGCGAACTGAAAAAGCTGATTCCAGCCATTACCGAGAAAATGTTGATTCAACACCTAAAACAAATGCAGGAAGATAACCTGGTGATCCGTGAAGCACAAAATGTAGTGCCTCCTTTCGTAACCTATACCCTTAGTAATGAAGGCGAACAGTTATGGCCAGTACTTGATGCTATGGTAACATGGGCATTTGCGCAGGATTTTAAAATGGATTGAGATTTTAGTAATTAAATATTTTTTCAAAATACTGATTATCCTGCCAAACAATATTTATGTCCTATCGTTTAATAGGTAATTCCGGCGTGGTTTCCGGAATTCATTTGTTTGGTTAGTTGATTAGGGATCAATCTCAATTGAATCCCTTTTCTTTTTTATAAAACTTTCTAAATCATATTTCAAACAATATTTTCTAAATTCAAAGCTTTTATAACAGGTAAAAAATGGAAGAAATTAAATGGGGCATTATTGGCTGTGGCGATGTAACGGAAGTAAAAAGCGGCCCTGCATTTAGCAAAGTGGCCAATTCTAAACTGGTAGCAGTAATGCGACGGGATGGTGCTAAAGCCGCCGATTATGCCAGTCGCCATAAAGTTGCTAAATGGTATGATGATGCTTCCGATTTAATAAACGACCCTGAAGTAAATGCCGTTTATATTGCCACACCCCCATTACAGCACGAAGCTTACACCATTGCAGCCTTAAAAGCTGGCAAACCTGTATATGTAGAAAAACCAATGACTTTGGATGCTGCTTCGGCGCAGTGTATGACAGATGCAGCCAACCAGCTGAAAGTGAAACTTTGTGTGGCCCATTATCGCCGTGCACAACCAATGTTTTTAAAAGTTAAAGCTTTGCTAAATGCAAATAGCATTGGAGATGTCCGCCTGGTCAGGTTAAAAATGCTTCAGCCGCCTAACCCTGCCCTTATTGCTAAAACGGAAGATAATTGGCGGATCAATCCGGCAATTTCAGGGGGAGGTTTATTCCATGATCTGGCCCCGCACCAGTTAGATTTAATGACTTATTATTTCGGCGCAGTTAAAAATGCTGTCGGCATTGCCACTAAACAGCAGCAAAATACGGAGGTTGATGACCTCGTTGCAGGTAATATTCTTTTCGAAAATGGAATTGTTTTTAGTGGTACCTGGTGTTTCTCTGTTGCGCCTGCAGATCAAGCTGATAGTTGTGAAATTTATGGATCAAAAGGGCGTATTAGTTTCCCAATGTTTGGCAATAAAGTTATCGTCACTACTGATTGTACAGAGGAGTTCACTTTTGAACCTTTGCAACATGTACAACAGCCGATGATCGAAAAAGTGGTTGATTATTTTTTTAACAAAGGAGAAAATCCTTGCAGTGGCGAAGATGCACTGATTACCATGAAGTTAATGGATGATTTTACCAGAAAGTAAGAATATTTTAACGAAGGATTATTTTAACCAAAACGCCATCGTCATTCATAACTCAATTGGTAATCCAAATGCCTTGGCAGGTAATCCGCATTAAGATTCCCGCCTGCGCGAGAATGACGTAAGAAGGAACTAAACTCCATCGTCATTTCCCAAATCGATTGGGAATCGTAATACCGTAGCATGTAATTTCCGGATTAAGATTCCCGCCTGCGCGAGAATGACGTAAGAGGGAACTAAACGCCATCGTCAATCCCAACTCGATTGGGAATCGTAATACCGTAGCAGGTAATTCCGCATTAAGATTTCCGCCTGCTCGATAATGACATAAGAGGGAACTAAACGCCATCGTCATTCCCAACCTGATTGGGAATCGTAATGCTTTGCAGGTAATTCCGCATTAAGATTCCCGCCTGCGCGAGAATGATGTAAGTTTCCAGACCAACTATCTCCTTACATCATCTTCTTAAAGCCTTCCCATTTCACCTTCCATGTTCCATCTTTCGGGAAGCCTGGATTGGCTGTAGTATTACCATCCCAGCCGGCACACATTAAAGCTATAGCAGTAAGTAAACCACCGTTCCCTGGTAAATAGATGCGCAGGCGATCATCCTGAAAGTTGTGGCCATTTATAAGATAAGTATTGGTTTGTACAGGCATCATCAAGGCATCAATTGCTTTATCGGGCATGCCTAATCGTGTGGCCGTCATGGCTGTCATCGGGAAATCCCAACCCCAGGTATCATTCCAACTCCAGTCTGTCCAAACCAAATCGAAGGTTTTACGCATGGTTACTTTATCAAGCAGATCGGTTTCGGGTAGCATGCCAAAGGTGCCTAATACGGATGGATGATCTGTTTTATATTCGGGATTGGTATAAGAATCAGGCGCACTTTCGGCTGCCAGGTATACTCCGTTTTGTACTGGCAGCTTGGCAAGTTTTGCCATTACATCATCCCATTTTGAGTTTCTTGGCATTCCTAAACGTTCGCGCCATTGTTGTGCGGTTTTTAATCCCCATTGCCAGTAGGCCAGTTCATAAGTTGGATTAAAGGTTGTTTCGGCTTTAAAACGTTCTTGTGCAGGAATTAAACCTGGTCCGAGTGTATAACAGCCTTTTTCTACATCATAATGCGCAAAAGAGGCCATAAAATCTGCTGTTTCAAATACCAGGGTTTTATATTTCTCCAATACCTTTTTATCATGTTTTGCACGGTATTCCAGTTCGGCAAAGGTGATGAAGTGTGGCTGTTGCCAGATTAGCATTGCACCAATGGAAGATGGACTTTCTTTCCCGTTATGATCGGTCATTTTTTGCCAGCGTAAACCATCAAAGCCTTGATTGTGTGCAATTTTCCTGGCATTTGCTGCCGCTTTAAAATACCAATCAGTACTCCGTTTCAACAGCTCGGGCCTTCCCCAAAGCGCAAAGTGTACTCCATGCCACCAGTGCATTTCGAGGTGAGGTTTACCAAACCAACTGTTATAGGTTAAACCCGTTTCCTGGGGAGGAAAATCACCCGAACATTGTATTTTGGTAAGGTATTCAGATAAGATAATCCTTCTCTCAAGTTCAAATGCACGTTTATCAATACTTCCGCTAAAATCAACTGCGGCACCACTCAACCAAAAAGCTTTCCATTTAGTCCTGCTGTTCTGCCGGGCTTGTACAAAAGGAACAACTGCTGTTCGATTTTTCTGTTGAGAGAAAAGGCAGCTAAAAGTAAATACCCGATCAGTTTTATTGGGTGTAATGGTAAAATAATGCGCTTGTTTTTGGGCCAGTTGTGCTTTACCCTTCCAAGAAAAAGATGTGTAATAAATTGCAGAATCAATATCCCTTTTAATAATTGCTCCATCAGTACTTTGTGCCAGTACTTGCGAAACATGTTTATCATCATTTGCCCAATGGTTACCAACATCAGCCCATTCTCCGGTAGATGCGGGATAACGGATTCTTATTTTTAATCGCCCTGCGCCAATTAGAGGTGATGAAACAGATGCGCTGATGAGATCAAGATCCTGATGCCCAACTGTAATTACTTCAACAGGCACTCCCTCCAGCGTAAAGCTGCTTTTAATTTCGCCTGTCCAGGGATTTAAACTTTGATTGATATTTTTAATGTCGTTTGCTTTAGCCGGTTGACCGTTCTTCTTAACCAGGTCGAAACCAATGTTGCCCAACTGAAGGCGATGCACATTCTGACGGAAATAGTTGGAGGCTTCCTTAGCCCTAAGCGGCGTGTTTAATTGTACTGTATATGGTATTTTACGTCCGTATTGATCGTAATATTTATAAGCCTCCCTAATGTTGAAGTTTCCTTCATTTTTGTAAGATCCCCAGCCCCATTGCGACTCCGTACCCAATGGAACGCCCTTGGCATAACGCTCCGGAAAAGTTTGTAGTCCTGTCGCATCAACAGTAAAAGCAAATCGCCCATTTCCTACGGATAAGGAAGAAAGGGAATCTATTTTTTTAATTAACACGGTATGCCGTGTTACCAGTGCTTCCCTGTTGATTTGTGCAAAAGCGGTTTGAATGCTAAAGAATGCAACCAATAGTATTGATAGATTAAAATGTTTTTTGAGTACAAACATGCCGTTATTACTAAATTATTATTATTCCAGGTTGTTAAAGCCATTAATTAGCAAGCCTGTAATTACAAAAGCGATAATTTTAAGCGCATAGAATGTTTAAATACAACAAAGTGGATGCTTTTCATAATTCTGAAATATATTTGGTTAAATTTTGCTGCAATTGTTGTCCATCAGCTGGTTTAATTAGGAGTAATATATAGAAAGACTGCCGCCTAACCATCCTGCTGTATCCTGCATGCATCGATGCATATAACCTGGTGAAATCTTCTTCAAACTATTACAAGTCCTTAACGTTTAATAATTGCCCAACCACCGTTGTATTCCTCCTAAAAATGAAAATACTTTTAAAATACTTAAAGCCTCACCAAAAACTTATTATCTTTTCCCTCTTACTTGCTGCAGCAGCACAACTTTTAAGCCTGCTGGATCCCATTATCTTTGGAAAAATTATCGACGATTATTCGACCAACAAACACCATTTGGGCGAACGTAAATTAATTAGTGAAGTTTTTTACTGGTTGCTTATTGCGCTCGCTATTGCGCTTGTGGCCAGGCTTTGCCGCTCGGTGCAGGAATTTACCACCCGTAAAGCTGTTGCCCGTTTTGGCATGAATATTTTTAACGATGGCTTGAAACAAACCCTGCGCCTCTCCTTTCAGGAATTTGAAGAAAGCCGCAGCGGAACCACGCTTTCAGTATTACAAAAGGTAAAAACCGATGCCGAGCGTTTCATCAATGCTTTTATCAATATTCTTTTTTCTTCTTTGGTTGGTATCGGTTTTTTACTGTGGTATAGTTTAAACAAAAACTGGCTTTTAGTGCCCGTATTTTTTGTAGGGGTATTGGTATTGGGCTCTTTAACCGGGTTACTTTCTAAAAAAATAAAAGCCATTCAACGTTCTATAAACCGACAGGCAGATAAACAGGCAGGTGTAATTACCGAAAGTTTGCGCAATATCGAACTGGTAAAAAGTTTGGGCTTAACCTTTGCCGAAATCAGGCGGTTAAATGTACAAACCTTAAAAATTTTCGATCTTGAAATGCTAAAAGCCAAAAAAGTAAGCATGTTATCCTTTCTCCAGGGTAATTTGCTCAACTTATTAAAACAATCAGTGCTTTTCATTCTGCTCTGGCTTATTTTTCGAAAAATACTGAGCACAGGAGAATTAATTGCGATGCAGTTTATCTCCACCGCAATTTTTACTCCGCTACAAGATCTTGGCAATATGATTATTCTATACAGAGAGGCCGATGCTTCGCTTAAAACCTTTGATAGTTTAATGCAAAAGCCAATAGAAACACGCCCTGAAAATGCGGTAGAAATTGATGCGTTAAAAAGACTGGAATTTAAAAATGTTGTTTTCAAGCACAAAACTGCTGGTTACAATGCAATTGATGATATTTCTTTTGAAATTCAAAACGGTGAAACAGCCGCTTTTGTTGGTCCTTCAGGTTCGGGTAAATCAACTTTGGTAAAACTTTTAGTAGGGCTTTACCTCCCTGTTGAAGGCGAAATACTTTTCAATGAAACCAGTTCTAAACGCATCCGTTACAACCCTTTGCGCCGTCAGATTGGTTTTGTTACCCAAGATACACAGCTTTACGCCGGATCAATCAGGGATAACATGCGATTTGTAAATCCGACTGCCAGTGAAGAAGATATTATCGAAGCATTAAGAAAAGCATCTGCAACCGCGCTTATTGCCAAAGCCGCCCAGGGTATTGATACCGTATTAGGCGAAAATGGAATGAAACTTTCAGGTGGAGAAAAACAGCGGATTTCTATTGCAAGGGCTTTATTGAGAAAACCACGTTTACTCATTTTCGATGAAGCTACCTCGGCTCTCGATTCGCTCACTGAAGAAGAAATATCAGCAACCATCCGAGAAATTTCAGATAGAAGAGAGCAGATGACCATTCTTATTGCACACCGACTATCAACTATTATGCATGCGGATAAGATTTACGTACTCGAAAAAGGAAAAGTATCAGAAACAGGTAGCCACAACGAGCTGTTGGAGAAAAAAGGTTTGTATTATTCCATGTGGCGGCAGCAAATTGGCGAACGCAGGTAAATTTCAGCGATTTAAAAGAAACGCATAAAGAGTTGCTAAAGGCAGAGAAGGATTTATTTTGGAGCGGAAGTTTTATACAATTCCTTAATGGCCTCCCGTTTTACGCCTTTACGCTTCTCCTTCTTACCTCAGCCCTCAGGGTAACCATCGTAATTATCATCCTGAGGGGTAATTTATGGTATAAAAAATCAATATGAGTGACATGATTTTAAGGAAATGGATATCCTATGGGTATTGTTATTGCGAGAAGGCTTTTTCAGCCTAAAAAGCAATCTTAAAACGATCGCTACTAGCGTATGCTTTAAGATTGCTTAGTACCAACAATGACGACCGCTTTATTGAAAGCTATCCATGGTAGCGGAGTCGAAAGTCTATAGAGTCTTAAACCAAATAAACCTAAAGCTTCGAAAGCAACAGTTGTACAGAAGCCCGTTTTTGATAATTCGGATCGAAATGAACATATTTAATTTTTCCGGAGCGGTCTATGATATAGGTAGCCGGCACCGGTAAAGTATGGCGGTTGTTGCCATTATTGGCATCTAAATCTATCCCGTAACCCTTGTACTTAGTAAAGGTAGCCTCATCCATCATAAAATTAACATTGTAGGCTTTCATAATTTCATCGTTTTTATCCTGGAGGATAGAAAAGCCAGCACTTGTTTTTTTAATTGTTTTATTGATGTTTTCTTTGGTTTCTGGTGTAACTCCAATAACATAAGCATCTTTATTGCTCAACAAACTCAACGAATCCTGTAGCTCTTTAATGTGCTTATTGCAATATGGGCACCATTGGCCGCGATAAAAGAACAAAACCACAGATTGATGTGCCTTTAATGCACTTTTTAAACTTACCGTTTTGCCATTTTGATCAACACCCATAAACATCGGGGCCTTATCCCCTTCTTTCAAACCCTTTTGAGCCTTTACCTGAAAGGATAATGCAGCAATTAAGCCAACAAATAGTACAATTCTTTTCATTTTTATATTTACTTAATAAAAGGCAGGGGATTAAGCCCCCTGCCTGCTTTTTCTTTACATTTTACTTTTCGACATTTTTCCTTTGGCCATTTTTGATTTTTCCATTTTGGCTTTTTTCATTGAATCGGATTTCATCTTGTCCATTTTCTTGCTGTCCATTTTCTTGCCGTCCATTTTACCTTGTTTCATTTTAGACATTTTTTCTTGTAATGGACTGTTAACCGAAGCGAAACCTGGTAATGAAAGACTGGTTACAACTAGAGTGGCCATAAACAATTTTGCTGCTGATTTTAGAATTTGATTTTTCATGTTTTTGTGTTTTGTTTATCCCTTAGTCGATGCGATAGCCATTACCTTACAAGAAAAATTAATTTTTATTCATTTCTTTTTCGATCTGCTCTGTTAAAGTCTTTTTAAAGGCTTCGTCCAGTTTAAAATCAGCGTTCTCAAAGCCTGCAAACACCCTGTTAATCAATATACTTTGTTTTTGATAAACTTTGCAAACCGAACAACCGGCCAGGTGCACATGCAATTGTAGTGTTTCAGCAGCTGTAATTTTGCCTGAAATTCTTTTCTCAATCAAAAAAGTAGCCTGTTTACAGTTATAAATAATATTTTTTAGCGCGCTCGTCATATCAGTTCCAGTTTTTTTGAAGGCAAGCCCTCAGGTTAAGTTTTGTACGGTGCATAATTACCCAAAAGTTTGCAGCCGTGAGTTTTAGTTCGGTACAAATCAGCTCAGAAGCCAGATCATCCATGTGTTTCATCGAAAATACAGAAAACCATAAGCCCGGAAGTTTGGCTAAACATTCATTTAAAATGCTGCCCAGCTCTTTCATCACTAAAGGATCATCCACCTCTAAACCAAATGCCCTGGGATAGTTTCTTTCAGTCCAATGCCCTGTTTCAGGATCAAAAAATTCCTGCTGCTCCCCTTCGGCATCCGTTATTTTTAAATCACTCAGTCTGCCCGTGGATTGCTTCCGGTAAAAATCAGCAATTTTGTTTTTAAGGATTGCTGTTAACCATGTTTTCTCCTCGCTATTTCCTTCAAAACGATCTAAATGCTGCAAAGCAGCCAAAAAGGTATCCTGCACCAAATCTTTGGCTACCTCTTCATCCCTTAACCTCGCCATAGCAAATCCATAAAGATAATCGGCATATTTTTCTACCCAACTAAGCGGATCTGAATGTCTGCTTTTGGGTAAAGGGACTTTGTCTGTTTCGTTTTGCATTTTTTACGTATCTTATATAAATATAGTGCTTAATAGGTTAGTCGGGCGATAGGAAACATCCTTACATATTATTTTTATTTTTTTGTAAGGCTTTGGTATTAAATACGACTAAGATTCAAATTAATAACCATGATCAGAAAAATAGCATTGCCTCTTTTGGTAATAGGCTTCCTAGGTGTTGCCTTTGTTGCCGATCAAAAAAACAATCCGAATTCACCTGAAAAAGGAGGTTTTGCAGTTGTAGAACTCTTTACTTCAGAAGGCTGCTCAAGCTGCCCTCCGGCCGATGCACTATTAGCACAGATTGAAAAAGAAAGTCAAAACAAGCCAGTGTATTTATTGGCTTTTCATGTAGATTATTGGGACAGGCTAGGTTGGAAAGATAGTTTTAGCAGCTCAAAATTTTCTGCACGGCAAAACCAGTATGCAAACTGGTTAAAGCTTAAAACTGTGTACACCCCCCAGGTTGTGGTAAATGGAAGTAAAGAATTTATTGGCTCAGAAGAAAATACCCTTCGCAATAGTATTAAAACCGCCCTGGCAAATCCATCAACAGGCAATTTGGCGGTGGCACTAAGTAAAAGTGACAAAGATAAACTTACATTGAATTATAATACAGATCAACCAACCGACGGTTACTCGCTCGCTGTAGCTTTGGTGTTGGCAAAAGCAAGCAATCGGATTTTAAAAGGCGAAAATAAAGGACTAACACTAAGTCATGTACAAATAGTTTCTCAGTTTGAAACCTTTGCATTGGGAGGAAAAAGTGGCGGCTCTGTACAAATCAATAAATTGAACGGACAACAACCTACAGAACTCATAGCCTTTTTACAAGAGAATAAAACAGGTAAGATAACCGCTGCAACCAGATTAAAATATCTGGATAGCAACACATTAACCAACAAATCCGAATGAGAGGCTATTGCGTTTATCAACTAAAAAACTGCCACCATGAAAGTAATTAAAGAAAAACACTCGCTTTTAATGCGGTGGACGCACTGGGTTAATTTTCCTGTTCTGGCAGTGATGATCTGGAGCGGACTTTTTATTTATTGGGCCAATGATGCATATGGCATTTCAATTTTTGGCTACAGTTTAATTAAATTTTTCCCTGAGTGGTTTTACGATTATTTTCACATTTCGAGTCGGTTAGCCGAAGGAATGGCTTTCCATTTTCTCTTCATGTGGTTCTTTTTTATAAATGGTTTACTTTACATCCTTTACACTATTTTTTCGGGTGCCTGGAAAGCGTTGTTACCCAATAAACACACGTTTAAAGAAGCCTGGCAGGTACTACTTCACGATCTTCATATCCGTAAAACTGTTCCGCCGCAAAAAAAATACAATGCCGCACAGCGCATAGCTTATACCTTAATTATATTAATGGGTATGGGTTCAGTAGCCACGGGTTTAGCAATTTATAAACCGGTACAATTTTATTGGCTTTGCTGGTTATGTGGTGGTTATCATTTCGCCAGGATTCTGCATTTCGCATTAACAATCGGCTATGTATTTTTCTTTATCATCCACATTGTGCAGGTAGCACTTGCCGGATGGAACAACTTTAGGGCTGTTATAGCGGGATTTGAAGTAATAGAAGAAAAGCCTCAACTTAAACACGAACCAGTAATAACTGAAAAAACCGAGAATAAAGATGAAAGCAAACGCTAACAAGAAAGTTAAGGCTCCATTAACGGTTGAGCAGAAGATCAAAAGACGTACCTTTATCTCATTTGGAGCATTCGGCGCAATGGGTCTTGGTGCTGTTGCCAGCTGGAAATGGCTATTAGCTGCTCCTGAAGAAACACCTGGCATTACTGGTGGCACGCGTGTTCCTTTGCGTAGGGCATTGAATAAAACAGAACTCTTTTTCCGCAATTTTTTCAGCAACAAACACCTCGTTAAAACGTATCCTGTAGCTGATGCCGCTAAAACGCCAAGGGTAAACAGCTTAATTGGTATTGAAGATGATGAAAATTTTGATGCAGATGATTGGAAACTCACGGTAAAATTTAAAAACAAAACTAACCAGTATATCAGCCTGGAGGCAATAAAAGCATTGCCCAAAACAGAAATTGTTTACGATTTTAAATGTGTGGAGGGCTGGGATGAGATACAACACTGGGCCGGTGTAAAACTCAGTGATTTTTTAGCACATTTTAAGCTTGAAGAAGAAGCCAAAAAACAATATATGGGATTGGAAACACCAAACGGATCTTATTATGTAGGCCTTGAGCGAGAAAGCATCCTGCACCCGCAAACAATATTGGCTTATGAAATGAATGGTAAACCGATCAGTATCGATCATGGCGCACCGCTAAGGTTGATTGTTCCTGTTAAGTATGGCATAAAAAACCTGAAAAGAATCGGAACGATGAGTTTTAGCAATAACAGACCAAGGGATTACTGGGCAGAGCAAGGTTACGATTACTATTCAGGATTATAGAATTTTACTTTTGATATTCAGGTTTTAGATAGGCCCTTCTGTTTTTTCTGAGCTTTATCACTTTTGGTGCCGATACACCTTGAATATAAGAATTACCCGGATGTAACTTAAAATAGTCCTGATGGTAATTTTCTGCCGGATAAAAAATTTTTATCGGTGTTACGGTCGTCACAATCGGATCGGCATAGTGATGACTTGCATTCACCTTTGCAATTGCTGTTTTTAATTCTTTTTCTTCTTCTGGTGTGCGGTAAAATGCAATGGAACGGTAATCTTCACCTTCATCAGGCCCTTGCCTGTTCAGCGTAGTTGGATCATGTGCATAAAAAAATGACTCTGCCAGTTCAGCATAGCTAACCAGTTTTGGGTTGTAATATACCTGTACAGCTTCTGCATGCCCGGTATTGTCGCTACAAACTTCTTCATAACTAGGGTTCTTAACCGTGCCGCCAGCATAACCTGATACTACTTCATTAACTCCTTTAAGTTCGCTAAGTCCTTCGGCAAGTGCCCAAAAACAGCCTCCTGCAAAGGTGGCAACTTTTTCATCTGGTTTAGCGATTGGTAATTTTGCAAAAGCATTTTCACTTTTACGGTTTTGGCCATTGGCACAGGCACTCAGAAAAACAAGTCCAAGTAACCACGTATTGTATTTCCTCATCATGGCAGCTTATTTGGAAGGGATAAACTTTAATGCATAAGAATTCATGCAGTATCTTTTACCCGTTGGCGCTGGTCCATCATCAAATACATGCCCTAAATGCAAACCGGTGCTGGCTTCAACCACTTCATCCCTTACCATACCATCCGATTTGTCGGTTACAATTTTAATTGCTTTCGGATCGATTGGTTTAAAAAAACTAGGCCATCCTGTTCCCGATTCAAATTTTGTTTCTGAAGAAAATAAGGGTTTACCTGTAGCCGCGCTCACATAAACTCCTTTTTTGTGGTTGTTCCAATAAGGGTTTTTATATGGCGTTTCTGTTCCGCTGTTCACCATAATTTCGTAGGCATTGGCCGAAAGGAGTTTTTTCCAATCGGCTGCAGGTTTAGCTTCTGGATACAAGCTGGTTTTATTTTCCATTTTTGTACCCGTAGGCTTGCCCTGGCTACATGCGTTTAACGCAAGAGCCATAAATGGTATCATCAATAATTTTAACTTTTTCATATTACGTTAGTCGTATGGTAAGGAAAATCCTTACAAATGGGTTAAACTTATGCTGAATACCAGTAAAATCTGAATTACGAACGGCTTTATTAAGCTTGTTTTGGTACTTCTGGTTTTTCTTCTTCTTGCCCGGCTTTAAATTCTTTTATGCCTTTACCTAATCCTTTCATTAGTTCAGGGATTTTTTTGCCGCCGAACAATAATAAAACAGCAACTCCAACAAGGATCATTTCAGGGCCTCCAAGCAAGGCAGCGATGGTTGTATTCAACATTTCGTTTTTAATTTATGGATATGTTACACTTACGCATAAACCAGGGCTTTGGTTCTTCAAAAGCAATATTTAAAATAGTTAAAAAAAAACACTTTTATTTAAAGTAATTTTCAAAGTTGTACGTCTACTGCTCATAACAAACCTAAAACTTTTCATTATGATTGCCGTTTTCAAAACAAATGTATCTACGGATAGCGAGTTAAATGAAATTAGCCCACTGTTAAACAGTCGCTTTAAAGAAATAAAATGGAATATCGATCTGTGGGATGCTGATAAAATATTGAGGGTAGATTCGCCAAGAGATTGGACAAAAGAAATTACCGAACTTTTTAATAGCATAGGTTTGCGCTGTATCAATCTCGAAATTTTTCATTCGGAGCCTTTTTAAATATTTTAAAAAAAGTTCATCTATAAAAACTATTTCCGAGCCTGCCATAACGCTTATTAATGATTTTAATCCTGTCAGGATTTGATAATACTTTATTTTAGGAGACTAAGTTCGCAGCTATGCAGGCCGGTAATTGTATAAGGCCTAACATTACAGATAGCGTTACTATTTACCTACAATTTCTTCAAGTGGCTGATAATCTTCTTTAATGCACCTCTAGTAGTTATCACTCCTGATTAAATACCTATAGTGAAATACGCTAACAAATTATTAAATGCGAGAGTATGCCATGTATTGTCGCATCAAAAAAAATATAGATCGCTTATAGCTACTTAATCCGTTTCGGCATTATTGCCATTTCTAACAGATTATCATTAAATTGCATCATCTATTGATCTATCCCTAATGAAAGAAATTACCGATATTATAAAGGCCTACCATAAGGCGGGCAAGGAGAAGAAAAGAATGGCGTTGGCAACGGTAGTTAAGGTAGAAGGTTCATCTTACCGCAGGCCTGGCGCCAGGATGCTCATTACCGAAGATGGGCAGTTAACAGGTGCCATTAGCGGGGGTTGCCTGGAAGGTGATGCACTAAGAAAAGCTCTTTCGGCTATTGTACAGCAAGAAAATAAACTAATTACTTATGATACTACTGATGAAGACGATGCCAAATTTGGTGTTCAGTTGGGCTGCAACGGTATTGTGCATATTCTTTTCGAGCCTATTATCGATCAAGATGAACTAAACCCGATAACCATATTAATCGCTTTGCAAAGCACCAGAGAAAGTGCCGTATTGGCAACACTTTTCTCGCTAACCGATAAACTTCAATTGGGCACTAGTTTATTATTTAAGCAGCATACAATACAATCAAAAATACCTACATCAATTAAAGATGAACTCATTAGGGATACAGAAAAGGTTTTCGCGAATAAAACAACTGCTTTTAATGTATATAAAATTAGCGATGAGCAAATTGATGCCTTTTTGGAGTTTATACACCCACCAATTTCCTTAATTATAGCTGGTGCAGGCAACGATGCACAGCCACTGGCCGAAATGGCTTACCTTTTAGGCTGGGAAGTTACAGTTGTTGATGGAAGACCTACACATGCTACTGCTCAACGTTTTGTAAACGCTTCACGGATTTTAGTAAGCAAACCCGATAATGTGCTTGCTCAGGTAGAAATAGATGAACAAACTGCTTTGGTATTGATGACACATAATTACAATTATGATCTTGAGCTGCTAAAATATTTATTGGATACCAACGCACCATATATTGGTACTTTAGGCCCGAAGAAAAAACTGATCAGAATGTTGGAAGAGTTGAATTTGGCCACACCAGAAAATGAAACACGTGTTCACGGCCCCATCGGACTGGATATTGGTGCTGAAACTGCAGAAGAAATTGCCATTTCTATTTTAGCAGAAATTAAATCGGTGTTTACCGGTGCCTCGGCATCTTTCTTGAAAGAGAAAAAAAATCCCATTCATGTTTACGAATTAAAAAACAATTAAATGTTAAGAACGGGCATCATTATATTGGCAGCAGGTAATTCTTCTCGCATGGGGAGGCCAAAACAACTTTTAGATTATAAAGGCAAAACACTATTGCAAACCGTAATAGATGAAGCCCTTAAAACAAACTTTAAACCTGTTATTGTTGTTTTAGGTGCAAATGCTGAAGAAATTGCCAAACACCATCAAACTGATGAGGTTACTTTTGTGGTTAACGACAGTTGGGAAAAAGGAATGGCTACAAGCATTGTTGCCGGACTTTCGACATTAATAAACAATGATAGCGAAATTGAAAGTACCATTATTGCAGTTGCCGACCAGGCTTTTATAAAAATGAGTAACTTTAATAACTTAATTGAGAAGCAGAAGGAAACAGGTAAAAATATAATTGCCAGTAAATATGCCGAAACGATAGGAACACCCGTTCTATTTAAAGAACATTATTTTGATTCACTTCTATCCCTTACAGGTGATGAAGGTGCAAAAAACTTATTAAAGCAATATCCTCAAGACGTGGAAACAGTAGTTTTTGAAGAAGGAGAAATTGATATTGACACAGAAACCGATTATAACCATTTAATTAGCCAACAATGATAGCAGATTCTTTTGGAAGAATACACGATTACCTGCGGATATCGCTCACTGACAACTGCAATTTTCGCTGCTTTTATTGTATGCCGGAAGAGGAATACGACTTTACCCCTGCTTCAAGACTTATGCAAACTGATGAAATTATCAAACTAGCTGAAATCTTTGTAGCCAATGGCGTAAAAAAAATAAGGCTTACCGGAGGCGAACCACTGGTTAGAAAAGATGCTGCCGAAATTATTGCTGCATTAGGTAAACTTCCTGTAGAACTTGTAATTACCACAAATGGAACACGCATTGCAGAAATGCTCCCTGTGCTAAAAGAGGCAGGCATTAAAACCATAAATATAAGCCTAGATACGCTGCAACCCGAAAAGTTTTTTATGATTACCCGAAGAGATGTTTTTCATCAGGTACGCAGCAACATCGAACTGCTTTTACAACACAAAATCAAAGTAAAAGTAAACATGGTGGTAATGAAAGGCCTTAATGATAACGAAATAAACGATTTTATCAGTTGGACCAAACATAACCCTATTCAGATCAGGTTTATTGAGTTTATGCCATTTAGCGGCAACAAATGGACGAGCAACAAAATGTTTTCTCTTGATGAAATACTGGCAGTGGTAGAAAAAGATTTCACGGTTTTGCCTGTTAAGGGTGAACCGCACGATACCGCCAAAAGTTTCATGATCCCCGGTCACGAAGGTTCATTTGCCATTATCAGCACCATGACCAATCCTTTTTGCGATACCTGTAACCGCATGCGTTTAACTGCAGATGGCAAACTAAAAAACTGCTTATTTTCTGATAGCGAAACAGATTTACTTACCGCATTGCGCAACAATGAAGAAGTGTTACCCTTAATCCAATCTACTATTTGGAGCAAAAAGAAAGCCTTAGGGGGGCAATTGGTGAGCGATTTCGAAAAAATTGATGCCACTACCATTCAAAACAGGAGTATGATTACCATTGGAGGATAAAATTTTCATGATCAGCGTAAAAGAAGCAAAAAACCTCATTTCTAAACATACAAAAGCACTTAATCCTGTTTCAATCGATTTGGCAAAGGCATCAGGGCATATCCTTGCTGCTGATGTTTACGCACAATACGATATTCCGGCATTTAGTCAATCTTCTATGGATGGTTATGCAATTAAATTTGCAGACCGCGAAAAAGAACTTGTTCTTATCGGCGAAATGGCCGCAGGAACGGAGACAGATATCACCATTCAAAATGGCGAAACCAGCAGAATTTTTACAGGGGCCCCATTACCCAAAGGTGCTGATACTGTGGTGATGCAGGAGAAAATTATCCGTGCAGATGGGAGAATAACCATACAAGATTCAAATTTAAAACTGGGTTTAAATGTACGCGATAAAGGTTCTGAAATAAAAGCCGGAGCATTGGCTATGGAAAAAGGGAGTATGCTGAGTGCTGCCGCAATTGGATTTTTGGCTGGCATAGGCTTAAATAACCTAAGCGTTTACCCAATGCCAAGGGCTGCCATTATTGTAACGGGGAAAGAGCTGCAACAGCCCGGAAAAATGCTTGGATTTGGGCAAGTGTACGAATCTAATTCTTATTCTTTATCGGCTGCTTTAAAACACGAAGGTATTGAACAGATTACTGTTTACGAAGCTGATGATAACCTGCAAATTCTTAAAAATGTACTTCAAAAGGCAATAGCAGGTAATGATGTTGTATTGCTAACGGGAGGAGTAAGTGTGGGCGATTATGATTTTGTAATCGAAGCAGCAGCACAGTGTGGCATCAAACAAATTTTCCATAAAGTGAAGCAAAAACCTGGCAAACCATTGTTTTTCGGCACAATAGCAGAAAAACTAATCTTTGGTCTTCCTGGTAATCCTTCATCTGTACTCAGTTGTTACTATAATTACGTGCTTCCTTCTATCAAATCACTCTCAAATAAAGTAAATAATTTGATGGAAATCGAGGCCGAACTTACACATCCATACAGTAAACCGGCAGGCCTTGCACATTTTCTTAAAGGCCGTTATGATAAGGGAAAGGTTACGCCTTTAAATGCACAGGAATCGTACAAGTTGAGTTCATTTGCGCAAGCCAATTGCCTCATCTGCCTGGAGGAAAAAGTAGAACATTACGAAAAAGGTGATGTACTAACGGTAATGCTTTTCCCTTATTAAAACACGATGGCAAACTTTGTGTTATCTGTGAGGATTGGGATGAATGATTCGCAAAAAAGAAGTTTTAAAACAGGATGGGGCAAAACCAGCATCTTAACGGTAAATTAGCAGCATGAAAATCGAAATGATCAGTTTTGGCAAAATAGCCGAGTTTATCAGCAATCAAAACATTGATGTTGATGGCATAGCCGATACCGATGCTTTTAAACAGTATCTTGAAAATCAGTTTCCTGCTTTAAAAAGCATGAAATATAAACTTGCCCTTAACAAAAATATTGTTCAGGAAAATACTACAATCAACAATAACGCTACAATAGCAATAATGCCACCTTTTTCGGGGGGATAAAAATATGAGTGCAGAGCGATACAACCGGCAAATTATCCTTAAAGGGTTTGGAGAAGAGGCACAACAACTGCTTTTAAGGGCAAAGGTACTCGTTATTGGCGCCGGTGGTTTAGGCTGCCCTGCCCTGCAATACCTGGCCGCTGCCGGCATTGGCCACATTGGCATTGTTGATGATGATGCGATTGCTTTATCCAACCTGCACAGACAGATTCTGTTTACAACGGCTGATATTGGTAAGCTGAAAGTAGAAGTTGCGGCAAAACGCCTTCAGGAGATGAATACCCAAATCGGGATTATCCGCCATCCCATCCGTTTGCAAAAAAACAATATCCTCGATATCATATCCAGATACGATTACATACTTGATGGTACAGATAATTTTGAATCGAGATACCTCATAAACGATGCCTGTGCCTTGCTAAACAAACCATTGATTTTTGCTGCTGTATCAGGGTTTGAAGGTCAGCTCGCCATATTTAACACCCCTGATCATTTAATGCCCAGCACCAATTACCGCGATCTTTTCCCCATTCCACCCGATAAGGGAGAAATACCAAATTGTGCTGAAAATGGTGTTATTGGCGTGTTACCAGGCATTTTAGGCACCATGGCCGCAGCAGAAACAATCAAATTAATTGCAAGAATTGGGCAACCCCTCACCAACAAAATATTAAGTTATAATTTACTTACACAAGAACAATATACCATCGGCATCAGTCGCGGAGAAGGTTATACCCTACCCAAAACTGTTGATGAATTTTTAAATATGAATTATCAGGATACGAACGAAAAGCCACAGAGTTATATAGAAATTGATGCCAATGAACTGGTTAAACTCCAACAGCTGGAATCGGTTATTTTAATCGATGTACGTGAACGACATGAAGTACCAGTGTTGGATAAACAGATTTTTACGCAGGTACCCATGTCAGAATTTGGTGCTTTTATGACTAAAGAATTTTATCAGAAACATGTGGTTTTAATTTGTCAGCACGGCATTAGAAGCGTAGCCGCAGCAGAGGCCATGCAAGAAAAATATGGCGACGCAAAAAAGATTTACAGTTTAAAAGGTGGTATTGTAAAATGGAGAGATCATTTTCTCAGATCGTAACATGAGCGAAAAAAAGATAAAAAATATATTTGTAAACGGTCGGATCGAGCCTGATTTTATAGCCGATAGCATAGCCAAACACAGCAACAAAACCGCTATTGGCGGTCATAGTATTTTTATGGGTCAGGTGAGGAAAGATGAAATTGAAGGCAAATTTGTAGCTGCGATTGATTACACCGCTTATGAAGATCTTGCCCTTGAAAAAATGCACCAGATCAGAGCAGATATTTTTGAGAAATATCCCCTTAACTGCATGCACATTTACCATAGCCTGGGTAAGGTTAAGACTGGCGAAATATGCCTTTTTGTTTTTACTTCATCGGCACACCGCAAACCTGCAATAGCCGCTTGCAGCGAAGTGGTAGACCGCTTAAAAGCAGAATTACCAATTTGGGGAAAAGAAATATTCGAAGACGAAACACACCAATGGAAAGAAAATACGTAACATGGTAAACATTACAAAAAAATCCAACACTTTAAGGATTGCCGTTGCAACCGCTACTGTTAAAGTATCGAAACAGGAAACTATTGATGCCATTGAACAACGTAAAATACCAAAAGGTGATGTATTTGAATTTGCCCGTGCAGCCGGATTATTCGGAGTAAAAAAAACCAGCGATGTGATTCCGGATTGCCACCCGCTCCCTATAGAATATACCGCTATTACCTACGAAATTACTGGTTTAACCATTATTATCACTGTAGAAGTACATACCATATACAAAACTGGTGTAGAAGTTGAAGCCATGCACGGCGCATCGGTAACGGCTTTAACCATGTATGATATGCTAAAGCCGATTGATAAAGGCGTAGAGATTGAAAATATCAGACTTTTAAAAAAATCAGGCGGAAAATCAGACCTTAAAAATGCCCGGTTCCCCGAAATAAAAGCTGCTGTGGTGGTATGTTCGGATTCTGTTTTTGAAAACAAAGCACAGGATAGTTCTGGTAAAGCAATTATTTCGCGTTTAAGGCAATGGGAAATTGATGTAGAAAAATACGAAATTGTACCTGATGAGGTAAATATCATTAGGGATAAAGCGCTTGAATTAAGCAATAGCGGTTACCAACTTGTGATTTTTACTGGAGGAACCGGACTTTCGCCACGCGATGTTACACCAGAAGCCATTTCACCTTTACTAGACCGGAATATTGAAGGGATTATGGAAACTGCCCGCAGTTATGGCCAGGAGCGTATGCCTTATGCCATGCTTTCGCGTGGTGTGGCAGGTTTTAGGGGAGAAACGTTGGTACTTACCTTTCCAGGTTCTAAAAGCGGTGTTGAAGAAAGTATGGATGCCCTGTTTCCGCAGGTTTTACATTTATTTAAGGTGGTTAAGGGTGAGAAACATTAATGGAATTTAAATCCTGACCACATCTGAAATCGTTATTGCGAGGAGGAACTACGAAGCAATTTTTCATGCTAATGGTTCTTGCCACAAAGATTGCTTCGTCGGCTGAAAAAGCCTTCTCGCAATGACGACCTCGCTACCTTTAGTTGTTTAAGAGCGATAAAATCGCTTTACTCGTACATCCTCGTTACAAACGAGGACGATGTAGTGGGATGGTTAAGAGTGAGAAACATTAATGGAATTTAAATCCTGACCACATCTGAAATCGTTATTGAGAGGAAGAACTACGAAGCAATTTTTCATGCTAGTGGTTCTTGCCACAAAGATTGCTTCGTCGGCTGAAAAAGCCTTCTCGCAATGACGACCGCGCTACTATTGTTGTAAGTCTGAGCGTAGTTGAAGCTTAAATAGTCCTCGTTTGTAACGAGGATTTTTGAGGTACGCATTTGCAATGCGAAAATAATTCCTTTAAGAGCGATTAAATCGCTTTACTCGTACATCCTCGTTACAAACGAGGACGATGTAGTGTGAGAAATATTAATAAAATTTAAATCCTGACCAACATCTAAAATCGTTATTGAGAGGAGGAACTACGAAGCAATCTTTCATTGCTAGTGGTTCTTGCCACAAAGATTGCTTCGTCGGCTGAAAAAGCCTTCTCGCAATGACGACCTCACTACTATTGTTGTGAGTCTGAGCGTAGTTGAAGCCCCATAAACGATGTTTAAAATTCTTAAATAGTCCTCGTTTGTAACGAGGATTTTTGAGGTACGCATTTGCAATGCGAAAATAATTCCTTTAGAGCGATTAAATCGCTTTATTCGTACATCCTCGTTACAAACGAGGACGATGTAGTGTGAGAAATATTAATAAAATTTAAATCCTGACCATATCTGAATCGTTATTGCGAGGAGGACTACGAAGCAATTTTTCATGCTAATGGTTCTTGCCACAAAGATTGCTTCGTCGGCTGAAAAAGCCTTCTCGCAATGACGACTGCGCTACTATTGTTGTAAGTCTGAGCGTAGTTGAAGCCCCATAAACGATGTTTAAAATGCTTAAATAGTCCTCGTTTGTAACGAGGATTTTTGAGGTACGCATTTGCAATGCGAAAATAATTCCTTTAAGAGCGATTAAATCGCTTTATTCGTACATCCTCGTTACAAACGAGGACGATGTAGTTTACAGTGCTTTCTGTGTTTCCGTAGCAAAAATCATCTCTAATTCTATTGGCATCAAATAACAAGCTAAAAGCTTCAAAGCAGAACCTATTAGGTTCAAATAACAAGCTAATAGCATCAACTTAAAACCTAATAGCATCTAACAATAACCTATTAGGATCATCATGTTGAGCCTTGAAATAATAATTGAGCGATACAATTGTTGATATAAATCAAAGATCAGAAATATTAAATTTAAACAGTAAAAATCTCTTCTCTGATCAAAAATTAAGTCCTATTTTTGCGGCATGTCCTCTAAATATAAGATTTTATACTTTTTCCAAAATACAGATACCGTTATATTAGAAATTAAGCGTTTGGATCTGCCCGCTAATGCAGATGCTGAAGCAACTTTTCATTGGCTTTATTTTGATAAAATTACAGGCTCTTTAATTAAATTATGGTTTAGATCGATGGATTCTTCAAACGAAATTGAAGAACGTTATTTTGAGCAAGGGTATTTAAAATTTAATAAAACTGAGGCTACGTATATCGAAAAGCACAATTCTTCTCAACAAAAGCTTAATAACATGGGCAATAGGGCAATTGGGGAGGATATTAGTGCTTTATTGGAAAATTACCTGAAATAACTCAGGCCATTTCTGGCAGCTCAGCTTCCAATCTGATTTTACTTAAGGGATACCTTGAAGCGTAATAATCTTTAACTGACATACAAAAACGAGGATACCAATCTTGCTTTTGCATATTTTCTAAAAGCTGCGCACAGGCCAAAACATCCGCATCAGCCTGATTAATGGCATGGGCAACAAAATTAACCACATCCCAAATGCCATCTACCATTAAAAACCTAAAGGCAGAGAGGATTGCAGACCATTGCACTTTTTTAGCCTGCAACAAAAAGAACCGCGAAACAGGACTACACAATCGTTTAAAAGCCATATAATCTTCTTCTGCCCCCTCGAGGTTTAAAAGGCCATCGCTGTAAGGGAGGTTTGCAATTCCGGCGGCAATTTTATCGCGACCATGAAAATACACGCTACCTGCACAAATGGAAGAAATTGATATTAACGCTAAATGATCGTAAATTTCGGGATGCATTTTTAATGTGCCGTTGCGTACAAATACCAGTCCGCCTTTTTTAGCATTACCTTGTTGATTATTCATAGCAGATAAACTTAAAAGCTCAAATTCACCGGCAAAATTGAGTGCAGTTACAAACTGTGCCGCAGCCATAAAAGTACCACGATCAATAGGTTTGTTATTTAAAACAGGTTCCTGAATTGAAAAAATAGAAAGTTGCAAAAATATTAGTCTGTTTGGTTCCGGCCGAATGTATCGACAAGAGCAAAAATAAAAATCCAATCCAGAAAACAACTACAGGAAGTAGCATCAAGACTGATTAAGTCGGTAATTGACTAGAAATGAGAAAGAAATTTTTTCAACTTTTTTATTTAGTAAATTAGATTTGCGTTGCGAACAATTAAAAGCAAATTACTGTGCAAAAAAAAAGCAGGACTAAATCCTGCTCAAAATCTTTTTAGGGAAGAATTAAACAACTCTTACTTTCACTGCATTAAGGCCTTTTTTGCCTTCTTGAACTTCGTATTCAACTGTATCATTCTCTCTGATTTCATCAATCAGGCCTGATGCATGCACAAAAATCTCAGATCCGCTGTCTTCTTTAATAAAGCCAAAGCCTTTTTCTGAGTTAAAAAATTTTACTGTTCCGTTTTTCATTATACTGGATGTTTTTAAATTAAAAATCAAAAATAGGATTAAAACCCAAAAACCAAAATTACTGGCAAACAAAATTGAAGTTTATGCACAAAATATTTACAACTGTAAAGATTGTTTGCCATTTTACCGTATGAGTACGGTTAAAAAGTTAGATAGATTTTCTCTGGGTGATTGAAGAATACCAATTGATGGGATGTGATCTTAAATTCATACCGTCACTTTCAATATGATACAAAATGATCGGCATACTGAAATCTACAAAACGTTCTACCTGCCTTGAAAGTTTACCAAGAAAATCGATACTCGAAATGCCTTCTTTTAAATGAACGTAGATTACATTGCCTGTTTTAAACTCAAAGCGCTCTACAACTCCGGGCCACTCTGCTTTAATTTTGCTGAGGAAAGCTTTGATTTTGGTTTCTTCTTTTAGATTTTCCATAAGCTTATCAGTATTTTTAATGTATGCTAATTTAACCAATTATAATGAATAAGGTTAATTGTAACAGTAGATATACAATTATTTAACATTACATATTATATCACACTGCAGTCATTTAGAGCGAAGCACAGCGCAGCCGATAAATCTTTTAAAGTGCTCAAGATCAAACTCAATAATGTTTAAAATCACAATCAAAGATTTCTCCGCTACGGTCGAAATGACGATTTATTTTATGGCAACCGTCATTTCGAGCGAAGCATAGCGCAGCCGAGAAATTTTTTAAAGTGCTTAAGATCWYACTCAATAATGTTTAAAATCACAATCAAAGATTTCTCCGCTACGGTCGAAATGACGATTTATTTTATGGCAACCGTCATTTCCAGCGAAGCACAGCGCAGCCGAGAAATCTTTCCAATCAAAAGAAAAGCCCAATCAGATAACCAATCACTACTTCACAGCAACAATTTCTACACCACCATCCTGCAACCCCTTACCTTTAACTTTCAACTGTATTGCACCAGCTTTTTTATCCGATTGTACTAAAACAACCAATTTGCCGCTGAACAACTTCATGGTTGGTTTTACGAAAGACTCTAAAGAAGTGGCATCGCCATTACAAACTGCTTTAAATTTGCCTGCTCCTTTTACTTCTAAATTTAAAGCATTGGTTGCGGTAGGACAAGGATTTCCGTTTTTATCTACCACAGATACAGTTACAAAAGAAAGGTCTTTTCCATCTGCACTAATCTGTTTTCGATCAGCTGTAAGTACTATTTTAGCTGGTTTGCCTGCGGTATTAATTTTTTCTTCGGCTACAGGCTTCCCATTACTATCTAACGCCACCACTTTTAATGTGCCAGGCTCGTACTTAACGTCCTTCCACATTAACCGGTAACGGTTTTGTGGTGTTGATTTATCCTTTTTACGTATACCTAAACTTTTACCATTTAAAAAAAGTTCGGCACTATCGTAACTGGTGTATACAAATACAGGTGTGGTTTGCCCTTCTCTGCCCTCCCAGTTCCAATGTGGAAGTAAATGCAAGGTAGGTGCTGTTTTGTTCCAACGGCTCCGGTACAAATAATAACGGTCTTTAGGTAAGCCAGCAAGATCAGAAATTCCGAAATAAGAACTTCTTGATGGCCAGCTGCTATCGTAAGGAGTTGGTTCGCCAAGGTAATCGAAACCTGTCCATACGAACTCCCCTATTACCCAGGGCTTATCATCCTGCATTACAAAATCATCGTCGGGCACGTTAGACCAGCTGCAATATTCGAGATCATAAGATGAGGACTGAAAATCAGGATACTGTTTATCAAATCCCTTAACTACCGGAAATTTATAAATCCCTCTCGAACTTACGGTTGATGCGGTTTCTGATCCAAGGATAAATCCCTGAGGAAATACCTTATTTGCTTCTTCGTAAAGGGGTACCCGATAATTTAAACCTGGGATATCCATTACAGCTCCAAAACCCGATTGCATGGTTGCTTTCACCTGGTCCATCCCTACAGTAACCGGGCGGGTAGGATCTTCGCGGTGGAAAATTCCCTGAAGCCATTTGGCCCGCTTAACCCCTTCTGCTCCAAACTGATCGGGAACTTCATTTCCTGAACTCCACATTACAATACATGCATGATTTTTATTGGCCTGCACCAGGTTTACAACATCTTTTTCGGCATCGGTGTTAAAATACAAATGATAACCATTTTCCACTTTCGCTTTTGCCCATTCATCAAAACTTTCTGCCAAAAACATAAAGCCCATTTCATCACAAAGCTCCAGTTGCTCGGGCGAAGGCATATTGTGCGAACTTCTGATGGCATCGCAACCCATTTCTTTTAAAATGGTTAACTGTCTCCTTAATGCAGCGGTGTTAATGGCAGCACCAAGCGGCCCTAAATCGTGGTGCAAACAAACGCCTTTAAATTTTCTCACTTTACCGTTAAGGCTGAAACCTATACCAGCACTAAAACTTATGCTTCTAATGCCAAACCTCGTTTTCACTACATCTTTTAATGTGTTTCCTTCATAAACACTCGATACTGAGGTATACAAATATGGCCTCTCCGGACTCCAGAGTTTAGGATTGCTGATTTCTATATTTTGATCAGTTTCATTTCCGAAGATGGATTTTGCTGTATCAAGTGCTACCTGTTTTCCTAAACTATCCAAAATCTGCGTTACCAAGCGAATCCCTTTTCCGGTCAGTTTGGTTTTAATATTTACTTTGGCAAATTCTTTCTTAACTATCGGGGTGGTAACGGTGATGCCCCATTGTTCGATACCTTTATCTTCTTTAATGATTACATGAACATTGCGGTATAAACCTGCCCCAGGGTACCAGCGTGACGATTTTGGCATATTCCTCAGGTGAATGGCCAAAATATTGTCATTCGCTTTTAAATCATTGGTGATATCAATATAAAAATAGTTGTAACCGTAATTCCATTGCCCAACCTGTTTGCCATTCAGGTATACGCGTGGCTCACTCATTGCTCCATCGATTTGAAGCAGTACTTGTTGATTTGGCTTAATTGCCGGCAGATTCAGTTTTTTTCTGTACCAACCTTCACCTATATAAGGTAAAGCACCGGTACGACCTGTTTTTTCACTGGCTTTATTTTCTCCGTTCTGAGTAATTGCAACCACCTGTTTATCTATTTCCTTATCAAATGGCCCGCTAATGGCCCAATCGTGCGGAACAGCAACTGTTTCCCAGCGTGTATCGTTAAAAGTAGATTCGGCAGCATTTGAAAAATTTCCTTTGGAGAATTTCCAGCCTTCATCTAACAGGATTTCTGTTCTTTGTGCAAAGGCATTTAAATGGAAAAGTACAGCAATAACAAGCGAGAAAAAGATTTTTTTCATTTAGAATATTTTGGATGATTGATTCGACAGGCAAGATAACTTCTTTTTAAACCATTACCACATCCAATGTTAATTACATGCTTTTCTGCACTAAAATTTTTGCTTTTATTGCTTAAAATTTAGTCAAAAATGTGAAGTTTATTGCCAGCAGTATTTGTTTGTTTTGATTTTCAGAACAGCGCGTTAAAAGTAAAAAAGCCCTTCAATCCTGAGAGGGCTTTTTCATAGTCGTCTATCCCTATAAGTAGGAAGCTCAAAACTAAATAATGACTTTAATATTTTTTGGGTATGAATAAACTGAACAGAAAAAATTTTCTGTTTAATTCATCCTTAATTATCAGGTATTTAACGTTGTTCAAGGGCTGTTACTCTACTCCTTTTGCGTTCGTTGGCATTACATAAAGCGATTTCGAGGCCGTAATAAATAGTATATTTTTCTTTATTCCACCAAAACAAATGTTTCCACACCACTCCTCAGGCACATCAATATGTCCGATTTTTTCTCCGCTTGGTTTGTAAATGTTTACGCCTTTTCCTGTTATATAAATGTTTCCATTGCTATCTAAAGTCATCCCATCCGAATTTTGGTTAAGAATAAGCTGCCTGTCTGTTAGTTTAGCATCCGCATTAATGGTATAACGGTATGTTTTATTGGCGCTCATATCAGCAACGTATAAAAATTTACCATCTGGCGTACCTACAATTCCATTAGGCTTAATTACATCATCTGCAACTACAACCGCTTCTTTTTTGCCCTTTGGCAGGTAATACACTTTCTCTCCTTGTATTTCGGGCGATTTACGCGTCCAGTAATCACGCTGATAGTAAGGATCGGTAAAATAAATCCCTCCCTTGGCATCTAACCAGATATCGTTTGGTCCGTTTACTTTTTTGCCTTCATAATCGTTGAAGAGTACTTTAATTTTTTTGTTCTTATCGATAGACCAGATCTGGTTATTTTCATCAGCACAAACAATGAGGTTGCCTTTTTTATCAAAGTAGGTACCATTGGCCCTGCCCGATTTATCCATATATAGGCTCAGCTTGTTATCTGAACTATATTTCCAGATTTTATCGTTTGGCTGATCGGTAAAAAAAACATTTCCCTGTTTATCAACCGATGCACCTTCAGTAAATTTAAATTGTGATGAAATCAACTTTAAGCTATCTTGAACAAAAATGTTTTGATCGTTGCTTTGTGCAAAGGATGCTATACTTAAGGCAGAAAATGCCAGCGAAAATAAATACTTTTTCATTTGTGTTATTATTATTTGATTACACCCCACAGGTTTTCGAAACCTGCTAGATCTTTAAAGATATTAACTTACCCGCTTCCCTTTAAGTAACATATTTAATGCATCATTCAACGTACCTGCCTTCTGCACTTCTCCTTCATTTACAAAATAAATTTCGTCGGCATTTTCAATCGTATTTAAACGGTGTGCAATAATTACGAGGGTGGTTTCTTTCGGGAGTTTGTTTAAAATACTACCTAAAAGTTGTTCGGTTATGGTATCAATATTGGCTGTAGCCTCATCGAGGATTAATAATTCAGGATTTCGTAAAACTGCACGCATAAAGGCAAGCAACTGCTTCTGTCCTAAACTTATACTGTCTGAGCCAGAGGTGATCTGCGTATTTAATCCTTCATCAAATATCGCCAGGAGTGCATTCAGATTGGCTTCTTCAATTATTTTTTCCAATTCTGCATCACTAACATCTTTGTACTGACTGTTGCCATACAAAATATTTTCTTTTACAGTGCCCGTAAATAAAAATGGCTCCTGTAAAATAAAACCGATTTTCTGAGTTCGCTCCTGCGCTGAAAAAGAACGGATATCTTTCCCATTTAACAAAACAGTACCTTTTGTGGCATCGTACAAACGGGAAATTAAGGATGCTGTGGTTGTTTTGCCACCCCCGGTTGGCCCAATTAAAGCATAAGTTTTTCCTTTTTCGAACCTCAGGTTAATGTTATGGAGAATTTCTTTACTGTCATCATATGAGAAATGCACATTTTTAAATTCCAGCAAAGCATCAGAAGTTGTGGTTCCTTCACCTTGGATTTGTTTTAAGTCACTCTCTAATGATAAAATCTGCGAAATCCTGTCCCAACTTGCCATAGCCACCTGAAAACTGGTCCAAAGGGCGGCCAATTGCCTTAGTGGATTATAAAAATTGGTGGTATAAGCAATATAACTCACCAATAAACCCAGGGTAAAATTACCGTTAGATATGAGATGAATACCAAATAATAAGGTAATTAACTGTGCAACGCTCGACAGCAGGCCATAAACCGGCACAAAAATGTTATTGGCCAAACCTGCCCCAATGGCTGTTTTATAGTTTTCGGCATTGGCTTCGTCAAAACGTTTCCTAAAATAATCTCTGCGGTTAAAAGCAATAATTACTTTAAAATTGTTCAGACTTTCTTGTATTTCGGCACTCATGCCGCCAACGCTTTTTAGGTTTTTGGCATTTTTTCCTTTTACCCATGGCGATAAAACCACCGTGAAAAGCACAATAACCACAGCGGGCGATAATGTTGCCGCACCAAGTTCCAGATTAATCGAAAGCAAGAAAATACCGGCACCAATCATGGTTACAATACTGCCTATAAACTGCATTAACGATTGTGAGAAAAACTGATTGAGCTTATCGGTATCGTTATTTACCCTCGATATTAAATCTCCGGCTTTATTCTGATTGAAAAACGAAACCGGCAATTCTTGCAGTTTATTAAAAATGGCATTGCGCAAAGTATATAACATGCGCTGGCCAACCCCACCCATCAACCTGGTTTGGGTATACCCGGTAACCATGGCAATCATGTACATCACCAATAAAATGCCGCCAAAAATAAGCACACCATGAAATTGTTTGGTACGGATATAGGTATCAACCGTGTGCCCAACCAATAATGGCCCCAAAAGCAATAAACCTGAATTTACTAAAATGGCAATGAGTGCCAGCCAAAGATTTCTTCTTTCGGCAGAGATGAGTTTAAGCAAACTCTTTAGCGCCTTATAAGTAGATTGCTTTTCCTGCCCGGTGTTAAGCTGGTTAAGATTGTAGTTCATAATTGCTGGTGCTCTGTTGTGAATTGTAAATCTGAACATATTCAGGACTGCTTTTCAGTAATTCCTGATGAGTTCCTTCTGCAATGATTTCGCCCTGCATCAGCAAAATCACCTTGTCATAATGTTCAACAGAACCTATTTTTTGGGTGATGGATAGTAAAGTTAAACCCGGATAATTTTGCTGGATGTTCTCCAAAATCCTTTTCTCGGTGTTGTTATCAACACGGGCGGTAAAATCATCAAGTAATAATATTTTTGGATTTACCGCCAATGCCCGGGCAAGCATAATGCGTTGTTTTTGTCCGCCTGAAAGACTGTTGCCCCGTTCAGAAACAATGGTATTCAACTGATCGGGCAAGGCATCAACAAAATCTTTAAGTTCGGCTGTGGCAATTGCTTTGGCCAGAGATTCATCTGTAACGGTATCGCTAAAAGCAATGTTTTCCCTGATGCTCATGTTAAACATAATGCTATCCTGAAATACAAAACCTACCTGCTGGTGGAAATTCTCCTGATTGTAATGTTTAATCTCTTCCCCATCATATAATACCGCACCAGAATCTGCATCAATCAAACCCGTTAAAATATACAGCAATTGGGTTTTCCCTGCAGCAGTTGGACCGATTATAGCTGTTTTTGAACCTGCCTTTGCAGAAAATGAAACAGCTTTCAGAACTGGTTTCTGCCCAAAACTTAAATTAATGTCTTTCGCCTCCACATCGCCATTTAGCTGGGTAGTAAGTGTACCGGGATGATTGATTTCTGCAGCATTTAGCACACTTTCTATCCTTTGGTAAGAGGCCGTAGCCTGCGCAATTACATTGCTCATAAACCCAATTACCAAAATGGGGAATATGATAAGGGTTAAGTAGCTGCTAAAGGCTGTAAACTCTCCTAGCGACATTGAATTTGTAATTACAAAATGGCCACCCAGTACCAGAATACATAAGCCCGATAAATTGGCTGTAAAAACAATTATCGGAATAAGTGCCGCAAACATGCGAAGGATGGAAATCCCTAAATCTCTTGCTTTGGCATTTGCATCTAAAAACTTATTGTATTCTAAAGCCTGTGAGTTAATTACGCGAATTAATGCCGAACCTAAAATACTTTCGCTAATTACTTTGTTAAGCCAATCGATAACTTCCCTGCTCTTTTTAAAAAGTACTTTTACCTTGCTTAACACATAGAAAAATGCACCGCCAATAATGGGTACAATTGCAATTACACAAAGTGCCAGTTTCCAGTTAATCATCAGCAGCAGGATACTGGCCCCAACAATGAGAAAAATAGATGAACAGATGGAAACAATTGCCTGCGAAACAAACATTTTTATCGAATCGGCATCTGCGGTAAGGTTGGTGAGCAGTTTAGACGGGTTTGCCTGAATGATGTAGGCATGGCTTTGTCGCGAAATCTGATCAGATAACCTGGTTCTTAAATCTCTGGCCACACGTTCAGAAGCATAGGTTTGTACAATACTCTGTAAATAGGTAAAGATAAAAACCAATACAATGGCAAGTGAAAACTGGAAAAGTATTGTTTGAAGGTTGAATGTTTTGTTGGTATAAGAATCGATACCGCTTGCAATAATTTTCGGTAAAAGTAAATTGATACCGTTACTTAGTAATGCAAAGAGGATCAGCATAAAAATTAAGCCCCTGTAATTTCCAAGCAAACTGAAAATACTTGGCTTTTTGGCTCCTTTGGTTTTTTCCATATCAATGAAGATACCTTAAATTGTAGATTCCAAATTTAGCCGAAAGAAATGATTAAATTAGAAAATAATGAATTAGAGAATGATTGAATTTTGAGTGAGTGAATGTTTTAGGGGGATTTTAATTAAATCAATCTTCCTTAGATTCAATCATCCACTCATTCAATCATTCAATAATTCAATCATTTATACTATTTGCTTTCTTTCAAAACCATATCAATGGTAATCGCTGTAGCCACAATCGCAACCTTTTGATTACTTTCGGCATAACTGGGATCGATAGAAACATTGTATTTATCGGCCGTAGTGAAAACTTCTTTCAAAGCGCCAGCCCATTTTTTGTTTATTTTGCCCATCTCAGCACCTACATTATTGGTGATGCTAAAATTCCAGGCCTTCCAATCGCCAGATATTTTGGCAATCTCCTCACCCGATGTTGGACTCGAAATGGTAAAAGTGGGTTTAAAGAACTTAAATTTTTGTTTGATAATACCCACTTCAACACCAAGCGGATCGGTAACAATTATTTTCGACATCCAGAACGTCCAGCCTCTGGTAATGGTGGCCTGCAACTGGTCGTTGGTATCGGTAATTTCTAATTTAAAAGGCATCATACGCTTATCAATCAATAAGGTTAAAGCCTTTTGCCAGCCAGAAATACGCTGCTTAATAATCCCGATCTGAGCACCCTGATCGTTATACACTTTGTACTCGTTTGCAAACTTTAAGAAGTTTACTTTCTCATCAATAAAATACTCGTCGCTTAAAAAAAATGGAGGAATCTGCTTGTTCATATTGTAGATTAATATTAGATAAGCCGCTAAAATATATAATTTTTTTTTACTGTAAGTTCTAATAAGGCGTATTCGCAGCACAAGCGCTCATTTTAAACGGGATGGCAGCGATATCCCCGATTTTTCATCGAGGATTTAGCGAACAGCCCGCCTACATTTTCCGATGAAAGACTACAGTACCCTTCCAAATGATTTAAAATCAATTTTGCAAACAAACATTGCTACCTTTGCAACAAAAGCCATTGAAGAAAATGGTTAAACCCAAAACACATGATTGAAATAGGAAAATACAACGAGTTAAGGATTTTAAGCAAAACAGAAGCCGGATTAAACTTAACCGATGGCGATAAACTGGTCATCCTGCCTTACCAATACGTTCCGAATGGCGTAGAAATTGGCGATAATATTACCGTTTTTGTTTTTGTACAAAAAGATGGCCGCTTAACAGGAACAACACAAAAAGCTTATGCCGAAGTAGGCGATTTTGCCTTTTTGAAAGTAGTATCTGATGGTGATGAAGGCGTATTTATGGATCTTGGTATCGATAAAGATGTTTATGTTCCAGATCGCGAACAAAAAAGGCCGATGCAAAAAGGCTATAAATATGTGGTTTACCTATACTTAGATGAAAGTAACGACCGCTTGCTGGCTTCTTCTAAACTTTACGATTTTGTTGAAGAAGATGGTTTCGATTTTGAAGAAGGTGATGAGGTGAGCCTGTTAATTACCGAAGAAACCGATCTTGGTTTCAATGCAATCATCAACAATACTTATATCGGTTTGCTTTACAATAACGAGGTTTTCGATAATATCCAACCGGGCGAAATGCGTAAAGGATGGATTAAGAAAATCCGTGTGGAAGGTAAAATTGATTTAACATTACAACCAAGTGGGTATGGCCATATTCTCGATTCGAAAGAAATGATGTTGAGAGAGCTGAAAAAAAGTGGTGGCGTAATTGAATTGGGCGATAAAAGTTCTCCTGAAGATATTTATCACCGCTTCCAGATCAGCAAAAGTGCATTTAAAAAAACCATTGGTTCGTTATACAAAGAGCGCCTGATTGTACTTTCTGACGATTCGATCAGATTGATTACAGACGAGGAAGCAGAATAAGTTAGCCACAGATCAAAAGGATAAACACAGATGTTATAAATAATTTAGCCACGGAAACACAGATTAACACGGAATAGTTTTGCGTGATTTCCGCGCCTCCGTGGCCAATATATAAATCGTCATTTCGACTGAAGCAAAGCGGAATGGAGAAATCTTATTTTATCGGTTGGTGTCACACCGACCGAAAGGGGCATACTCACCTCCAAATTGGATAAATATAATACAGTAGATAGATAATGTTGGTCGGTGTGACACCAACCAATAAGCAAAATAATTCAGCCACGGAAATACAGATTAACACGGAATAGTTTTCCGTGTCTCCGTAGCAAAAAACCTAATTCAAATTAAACTTATCGCTCTGAATTTTCACCGCATTAGAAGCTGAAACAATTGCCACAATCATAATCCCGATTACGATAGCTAATATAACCTGCAAAGTAGAATAAACTTTTGTGCCTGAAACAAAAACTTCTGAATCTTTAATCAATTCTTTACCAACGTTAGATTGTATTTTAATAAGCGCAGAGAGTTTGGCCAGGGTTTGGTTAGCCGCATTTTTGCCCATCGATTCATAAATACCCTTACCTTCTATGCCAACTGCATTCAGTATGCCCGACTCTACTTTTTGCTGAAAAACCAAAGCCTTTTTAAGCTCATTCAAAAAGCTTTTCTCCTGCTTCACCAATAAAGTAAGCTCGTATTTTTTAATCACCGAATCTATTTTCCGGTTGTGTTTATTCATTTTTGCAATCCCGGTTGAAAGTTGAACAACTGTATCGCCCAACAAAATTCCCTGAAGAATCTCATTCTTATAATACAGGTTTTCGGCAATAAAATATAAATCAGTTGCCGGCACAAGTCTGTCATTGTACATCGAAATAAAAGACTCATTAATTTTTTCTAAACTCTTATCTTCCAAAAAGCGGATTAACAGGGTGCAACACATGATGCAAAAAAGTAGGAAAGCGATTTTCAGTTTGTTTTTAAGACTAAAGGCAAATTTCATCATATAGTTGGTTAGTATTAAAATTCTTCGTGCTTGCATGCCACTTAACCATCGCCCCGAATTCATATCATGGAGTGTTTGCAGGATAAATGCTGAATAAATTCAGCATGACGATAGCGATTAAAAGTAATCTTCCTGTGCCGTTTTTGCGAATAACTGTGGAGCAAAGTTGACTAAATATAACTCTTTTTTAGCACGGGTTACCGCCGTATACAACCAGCGAAGAAAATCAAGATCAATCATTTCTTCAGTAAGATACCCCTGATCGGCAAAAACAGCATCCCATTGCCCACCCTGAGCCTTATGGCAGGTAACCGCATAGGCAAACTTAATTTGCAGGGCATTATAAAAAGGATCTGCTTTAATGGCCAGCATCCGCTGCCGCTTGTTGGCAATATGCTCATAATCTTCATTAAGCCCATCAAAAAGCTTTTTATTTTGTTCGTATGGGAGGTTCGCACTCTCTAAATTAAGCGTATCTAACATTACTTTACAGCTGATCTGCCCTGCAGCTGGGAAATCCATAAATTCCAACGTAGCATCGGCAAAGCGGAAACCGTAACGCTCCTCCTCCCCCCTCACACGGATTACTTTTGCCATATCGCCATTGGCAATAAAAGCAGTATCTTCATTATCAGGCAGCCAGAAATAATTGTTCCGTACCACCATAATCTGATCGCCGCCTGTTAACTCTTCTTCACGGTACAGCAACCTAGCCCTAATTTGTTGGTTGTATACATTGGCCGATTTATTGGAACGGCAAACCACAAGGGTATTTTCCATACCAAATTTGCGGTATGCATATTCCAATCCTTCAACCAAACGAGCACCAGGCATGTTATAAATATCAGTATAACTTTTGGTGAGGAATTTAGGCAAGGGATTTTCCGGGTTTTTCGCAATCTGGTTACGAAGCATGGTTGCATTAGCCAAAATACCCGATTTTTTCCCTTGTCGCACCACTTCTTTTAACTCTACAGATGATACCGTTAATGCAAATTTATCTTTCAGGTATTGCTCGTTCAGTGCCGGACTATCTAAACTGCCCACCGGAGGCAATTGTGCGGTATCACCTACAAAAAGCAAAAAGCAATTTTTGGTGTTGTACACAAACTCGAGCAAATCTCTCAGTATCGAAGAACCCGTTTCATTAAACTCATCAGCAATCATAGATGCCTCATCAATAATAAACAGTGTATTTTCTGCAAGATTTGGTGCCAGCTGAAACTGCATTTCTGGCGATGCTGCCGAACGTTTACGGTAAATCCTTTTGTGTATGGTGAGCGCCTTCCGGTACGAATACTGGCTCATTACTTTAGCCGCCCTACCTGTTGGTGCCAAAAGTTCGCTACGCAGGTTAAATTGTTTCAAAACCTTAACCAAAGCCGCTACAGAAGTAGTTTTACCGGTACCAGCGTAACCTTTTAGTACAAAACAGCGGTATTCATCATCCTGTTGCAAAAACACCGACATCCGCTCACAAAAAAGCAACTGCTCCTTAGTGGGTGTGTGTTCGTATGCTGAAGCGATAAGCTGACTTTTATCGATTATCATCTTTTGTGGTTAATTTTTTAAACAGTTAATCGGTTAATTGTAGATTACACATGAAATAATAAACTGAGTTTTGAGCACAGCCCTCAATTAATTAAACCGTATTGAAGCGGTATCTCACGATCTAGATTAACATTCGTTTTTTTGTAAATGTTTGATCGGGAATTTAGCGGAAAAACGGACAACCGTATCCGATTAGCAGTACAGTGCCTTTTCCAACAAATGCAATCGCTATGATTTATGCTTTCAGCCCTTTGCTCCTGGCTTATTACAAAAGTAACGTTTCAATGCGGTGTGCCATTACCATATTCTGTTTTTTGCTATAGCTAAAAATAGTAAAATGACCATCCTGAGAAGCCACTAAACCAATTGATTGTGGCTGATCATTAACAAACTGCGCAACAGAAAAATGCCTGGTGCCACCCAGCTGTCCGGGATATAAAATCTTATCCTCACCACCAACAATCGGCTCAGAAAAAGCAATCTGCTCTACGGTTGGTTTTCCTTTAGCGCGACCGATTTTCGCCCCGAATGCAATAAGATCAAACTCCTCATTAATAATTGTTGCACCATCAACAGCGGTTAAACCTGCTAAATGCTCAACCTCACGACGTACAGCACCCTGTGAAAAAATCTCGCTCTGGTTGCCATTTTGTTTCGCCAGGTTAGATAAACCGCAAAAAGGAGGCTCTACTAAATATTGTATCGGATGAATAATGGATTCTTCCCATTTCGTATCGCCCTTAGGTACAATTAACAAAGCTCCCCCACGGCCATGCGCACGCATTGAAACCGAAAACTGAATGAGAATATTGATGGGATCATTCCAGCTCGCCAAAACTGTAAGATCTAATAAGGCCTGTAAAATTGGCGGACAATCTTTGTTTGTACAGCTCCTATCGTCTACAATCCTGATCTGCTCTCCTTTCAATACCGCAACATTGGTAAACTTACCTATGCCGTAAATCCGACGGTGTTTAATTACGATTAATCCAGGTTCAGAAACATCTACAACAAAACAAAAGTTGGGTATATTTAAAGTTGTGCCCCAGATATAAAGTTCGCCGTCCTCTTCCCAAACGCCTAAATGTATTCCAGAACGTTCAATTCCGGGTGCTATTTTAGTTAAAGTATTGGCATTTAAAGCTAGCTTTTTTGCAAATCGCAAAGGTTTCGACGCTTGCTCGGGAGGTAAAAATGCAATCGAAATCCGTGGCGAATGCCCTTCTTCCTTGCGGAGGCTGCTCCAAAAAGCAACATCAATTATCGCTTCAATTATTTTCCTATCCGGTTGAGTAGCCAGATCTATCTCACCTTGTTCAATTGCATTTTTATGCAGCTTAACAAAATGTTGTTCAATAGTAGCCGCAATGGTGTTTGCAGCTTTATAGGTAGGCTTGTAACTCATGTTCCGAATTTAAGCCGAATATTTCGATTTTTGAATACCCTAAAGGTTTGATTTTGGTAAAAAAATACAGACAGTTTCACCACACATCTTCACAGATAAACACAGATATTTTTGAGGTTCATTTTACCGCAAAGCGCAGCGACAAGATTAAACACGAAGGTGCAAAGCACATAAAGTTTATTAAATAATTTGGGCGTATATCAATTCACTAAAATAAACTAAGGTGCTTTAAGTATAAAATGTTCATTGGGCAATTAGTAAACAAAATGGCAAGGGATTATTTCTGTGAACTCGTGTTTCTGTGGCAAAAAACTAAAGCACTACAAGTCAAAACCAAAAAATTAAACCTCATCTTACAGTTAATCCTTAAAAAACTCTATTTTTGTTTCAATGAGTAACAATAGTCTCTTATTAGTTGATCCGAATTTTAAAGCCGATGCATCTGCAAACTGCCATTTATTATTAAAAATAACGAATGATAGCTTCTCTTATGCAATTGTAGGTAAGGATACCGAAGAAATTAATGTTATTTTCGATAAACAAGGTTGCGATGACGTTCAGCAAGAGCTAAAATCTGCATTTGAAACCGATAGTTACTTATCTTTATCCTATTCAGCTGTAAAAGCAGCCGTTCATACCTCAAATTTCATTTTTATTCCTGATGAATGGTTCGACGGTGAAAATTTAGCCGTTTACTCCAAATATTTAGGTACGGACGCAAAGGTGTACACAAAACATAATGACGAACTTGGCTTTAACACCATCTTTTGTTTAAACGAAAATGTGAAAGCCCATTTGCCCGAAGAAACCAACATTTTCCCACAATCAGAACCCTTGATGGTTTTATTTAACCATTTGGCTGATGAAGCTTTACTGATCGATTTTACAGCAGTATCTTTCAATGTATTGTATATAAAGGATAAAAAAGTTGTTTTCCAAAATCATTATGAATCAGAAAATGCCGAGGAATTTAATTATTTCCTTTTGTTGATGATCGAACAATTGGGTTTAACCGATACTATTCCGGTTTATTTACAAGGCATTATTAACGAAGATGATGAGCATTACAATTGCTTATTAAAATATTTTAATCAACTTTATTTCTTCCTTCCAGCCGGAAAACAGAATAGCGAACTATTGGCAGATATGCCAAAACACTATTTTAGCGGCCTGCTTGCTTTAGATTTATGCGAATAATTGGCGGCAAATTGAAGGGCATCCGTTTGCAGCCCCCTGCAAATTTACCTGTGCGCCCAACTACGGATATGGCAAAAGAAGCACTTTTCAATATCCTTAACAACAAATATGATTTCGAAACCTGTACCGTACTCGATTTGTTTTGCGGAACGGGAAATTTAACCTTCGAATTTGCCTCACGCGGCGCAGAAAGCATTTTATCCGTTGATATGGATTATGGTTGTGTAAACTGGGTTAAAAATACAGCCAAGCAACACCAGTTTAATCAAATCGATGTTCGCAAAGGCGATGTTTTTAAGTTATTAAAACAAATGACAGGCGCTTACGACCTGATTTTTGCCGACCCACCCTATAACATGCCAAACATCCCACAGATTCCGGTAATGGTGAAAGAGCAAAAACTACTTAAACCCGATGGCTTGTTGATTGTGGAACACCAAAGCAACATGAAACTGAACAGTCAGCCAGGTTATACCGAAACCAGGAAATACGGCAATTCTTCTTTTAGTTTTTTTGAGTATAGCGAGTAGCGAAGGTACTAAGCTTAACCTAAGCCAATATAATATTATTTTCTTCGTTAAAGGCGGGCATATTTGCATTAGGCGGCGTTTAGTCCTGATTTTCATTGCAATCAGACTAAAAATGGGCAGCCTGCTCCAGCCGCAATGCCAAAAATCACCTTAACGTTCTTAATTCCTTAATTGTTAAAACCAAACCAAAAAATTCAGTGTAAAACCGTGCTTCCGTGGCAAAAAAATTAACCCGCTTTGTGTCCTTCGTGTCTTTGTGGTAAATAATTCCGCTATAAAATATATATTTGAATCATGAAGATAGCGCTATTTCCAGGCTCATTTGATCCGATCACTATTGCTCACGTAAATATTTTACAACGTGCAACACCACTTTTCGATAAAATTGTAGTCGGTATCGGACTGAACAGTTCCAAACAGAATTTTTTAAGTGCAGAACAGCGTCTTCAAATATTACAGACTGTTTTTAGCGGTTATCAAAATATCGAAATTCAAACTTACGAAGGTTTAACAGTAGATTTCTGTAGAAAAATTGATGCCACTTACATGGTACGCGGCATCCGTTCGGCAGCAGATTTTGAATATGAAAGAGCCATCGCACAAATTAACCAAACCATGATGCCTGAAGTAGAAACCATTCTGCTTTTAAGTAAACCCGAATATTCGGCCATCAGCTCTACAATAGTACGCGATATTTTAAGAAACCATGGCGATGTAAGTCCATTTGTACCCAAAGAAGCACTTAGTTTTTTATAGAAATCAGACTCTTTATGCTCGTTCATTTTGGCAAAACGGAGAAACTGCTCAATTTTTATGAAGATGAGTTGGCAAGCTGTGATAATTGCAATGAGAAAACAGTAACCTATCGCATCATTCAGAAATATTACCAAATCAACGGTATTCCAATCCTTCCTGCCGAAAAATACACAGCAATGAGTTGCGATAGCTGTAACTTTAGCAACAATAACGTAATAAGTGAGAACGCTAAAGTGTATGAAAAGCTTTCAAAAACCCCATTGTACCTGTACACAGGCGCTGCAATTTTAACCGGCACTTTTTTATTCCTGATCATTGGCGCTATTTATACAGCAATTATTAAATAATCTGTAACAATACTTATTTAAGTTGTAGCCAAACGTTACGGCAGAGGATTCATTTAATTTTATTTCAATAAATCTGTAACGTTTTAATCAATCCGTTACCAATGGGTTATCATATTAAATGAAAGAAACAGAAAACATATTTATCAACCTGATTAATCAACACAAAGCGATTATACATAAAATTTCGAAAATGTATATGAACGGTGTTGAAGAACAACGTGATCTGTTTCAAGAAATCGTATTACAACTTTGGAAAGCGTATCCCACTTTTAAGGGTAACGCTAAATTTACCACTTGGATGTACCGCGTATGCTTAAATACGGCATTGATTTATTTTAAAAAGGATAAGAAAAAGATTGATAAAATACATTTAGACGAAAATATTGACATCATAGATGTAAACGACAGCGAAGGTAAAGAGGAGAAATTAGCCTATCTGTATACTGCAGTTCAAGAGTTAAATATGATCGAAAAGGCATTGATATTTCTTTTTCTCGAAAATCAATCCCATCGTGAAATTGCTGAAAACCTTGGCATCAGCGAAGTAAATGCAAGGGTTAAGCTAAACAGAACAAAAGAAAAATTACAATTCATTATAAAGAAAAACGGTTATGAATTTTGACGATATCAAAAACGAATGGAATGCTGAAAATCCTGAAGGGAACAACATTTCTAAAGATATGTTACAAATAAAACAGGCACATACTCCCGTTGATAGGATTAGGGGAAAGATGAAACATGAGTTTTTTTACCAGGTTATTGCTTTGGTTATCATGGCTTTCATTCCTTATCTTTTTAACTTTTCAGAAACGATGGTTCAGGTATTTTTAATGTTTTATGCCATTACCTGTGGTTTTACAGCATATTACTTTCTTAAATTTTACCGCTTTTATAAAAATTCTTACGATATGAGCCTGGATACACGCAAAAATATCCTGTGGTTTTACTATGAAATGAAATTGAATGTAGAACTTTATAAAGCCCTAACGTACATTATCGCCTTTATTGGGGTCGCATTGATAGCGGTATATCTTTTTATTGAAAAAGCTTCAATATTCATTAGGATTTTAAGCAAATTATCATCTGTTTATATTCTATTAAACTGCTTTGTTTCCATTTTAATTATTGGTGCAATTACCGAACTGTGGGCCTGGTATTATTACGGAAAACATTTAAAACAGGTAAAAAAAATAGTTGATGAACTAGATTATGAGTAATGTACCTCTAAGATTTTTAATCATAATTTCTGTTAAATCGTCAATTGCGAGAAACTTTTTCAGCCTACGAAGCAATCTTTATGGCAAGGATCACTAATGTGAAAGATTGCTTTCCTGGTTCCTCCTCGCCATGACCACCTTACTAACAGATCTATAAATGCGGATATAAATATCTTAAAAAGTTTCAACAAGTTTAATCTGGCAAAGTTAAGGTGATTTCCACCTGCTAAAAATAATTTCGGCAATACAATCTGTGCGAAGGAATAATTACAAGATCCCCCCGGCCCTCAACACATCCATTATTGATGGAAAAGTATTTTTAACTACCGGAGAAATGTGGTTTTTATCTAACCATACGGCTTCATCAATTCCCTCTTCCTTTTGTGGTATCAAATTAGGTTCACCTTTAACCTTCATTTTATACCAATTTGTTTTTTTAATTACCATTTTCGAACCGATTGGATAAACATGGTAAGTTTTACAAAGCTTTTCTTCCCGTTTAAAAACCCTGATCCCGCATTCTTCCTCTACTTCGCGAACAGCGGTTTCTTTCATTTTTTCACCTTCCTCCAACTTGCCTTTCGGCAAATCCCATTTTTTGTTTCTGAAAATAAAGAGGTAATTTCCGTTTGCACTTTCTACCAAACCACCCGCAGCTTTAATGATTGTGCAATCTTTTTTCAATTTTTTAAACGTTTCCTTAGGATTCTTTGTTAAAAAAATATAGCTTTTTTTTGACCCGTTCTTTAGTTTTTTGTAGAACATCTGCAAATCAAAATCCTGAAATTCAAGTTGTTGAATTTTTTCTTTTTGTTCGGGCAGAAAATCTGAGATAAATAAAGTGTTATCGTTGATATAAATTCTATAATTTCTCGGCATATATTTTTAAAAAGACATTAAAACGCGCTAAACTCAAATCAAATAATTCAATTGTATCATTCCAACACGAATAAATCTGAATGTTTGATTCCCCTAAAGTAGAAAAATTGTTGAGTTATTTACATGGTAAAAAAAAAAGGTTACAACAATTAATGTTGTAACCTTATCTAAATTAACGCTCTCAATCAAAGATTGATGCAAGGCTCTCACCCCTTGCTTGGTACAAATATATAAATATTTTCTTGAAGAAGAAATGAATTTCAAAAATGTTATTGTTTAACTGCTCAATATTTATAATCAGTTGGAAAAGAATGGCGAATAATTCACTCAACGACAAATATTTTCATAATTTTAACCTTTTAATCTGCCATGCCAATACCTTCACTATCCGAAACAGATCTGGAAGCATACCAGATTGATCTTTCAAACCCAGAAAAATCAACAGGAGAACTCTTTATCAAATTAAATGGGCTTTATCAGCGATTTGCTGGCAATGAACAGTTGTTGGCAAATTTTGAGTATGCTTCAGCACTCAATAGTCTGGAAAACGATTACAGCTCCAAAAAAGAGCATTACAACAAAGAAATTGCCGAGCTTAAACGACAGTTTAAACAATTGGATAACCGCATTATTGCCGCAGAACAGAAGTTACGCCATGGCATTCCGGAAGATTTGATGGTGATGGATAAAATTATAGCAGAGCAGGAATCGATAGTAGAAGACCAGGAAAAACTCAACAATGCGGAATCTTTTATTGTGGAGCAGGTGCGCAAAATCGACATAGCACATGGAAAGGATTTGCAGAAACTGGAGCAACAACAAAATAACCGCAATACTCCTTTTCAAAGTAAGTTTTCTGCCTTTAATGAACAGATGAAACTTGCAGAAAAACGCATCACCTTAAAGTTAAGTGCATTTTCGTTAATTGCCATTATTGGTATTCCATTGGTTATAGATGCCATTTTCAGTTCGATCGGGATGCCTGCCCTTGGCAAAAACACCAATAACCTGATTTTAACACACTATATGTTTTTAATCAGCCTGATCCTTATTGAAGTATTTATGGCAGATAAAATAAGAAGCCGCATTTCTCGCATGCTATCCATTTCCTACCTTAAAGATTCAGTAAGCACACTTCAGAATTTACTGGCCGAAAACAGGAAACAGATTTTTAAAGTAGAATCTGATCATCACATTACGATAGCTGAATTTATAAAGCAGAACGCTGCAGAGTAGATCGATCTATAAAAAAATAGGGATTTAAAATCAGCTGATGCTGTTCCAAATCCCTATTAAAATACTAAGTTATAGCTATAAAGTAGCCATATCAATTACAAAGCGGTATCGAACATCCCCTTTTTCCATGCGTTCATAAGCATGGTGAATGTCTTTCATATCGATCATTTCGATATCAGAAACAATATTGTTTTCAGCACAAAAATCTAACATTTCCTGAGTTTCGGCAATTCCTCCGATACCCGATCCTGCAAGACTTTTTCTACCGCCCAATAAACTAAAAGCGGCAATTTCTGCTGGTTTTGGCGGTACACCCACACAGATATGTGTACCATTTGTTCTTAATAAAGAAAGGTACATGTTAAAATCGTGCTCTGCAGATACTGTATCCAAAATAAAATCGAAAGTACCTTTCGCAGCTTTAACCTGTTCAGGATCGGTGGTTACCACAAAATGATGTGCACCAAGCTTTTTAGCATCTTCTTCTTTTTTAGGTGAAGTACTCAATACAGTTACCTCAGCTCCAAATGCTACGCCAAATTTTACTGCCATATGGCCCAAACCACCTAAACCAAGTACGGCAAGCTTATGGCCTTTTCCTACTTTCCAGTGTCTTAACGGAGAGTAGGTAGTAATACCAGCACATAAAAGCGGTGCTACAGCAGCAAGATTTAATTTATCAGAAACATGAAGTACAAATTCTTCACGCACTACGATCGAATCAGAATATCCACCATAAGTAGGCGTTTTACCATCTCTCTCCAAACCGTTATAAGTCTGCGTATTGCCTTCTAAACAGTATTGTTCTAAATCCTGCTTACAGTTTTCGCAAACCTGGCAAGAATCTACCATACAACCTGTACCGGCAAGATCACCTACTTTGAATTTTTTAACATGATCTCCAACTTGAATAACCCGGCCTACAATCTCGTGTCCGGGAACCATCGGGAATATCCCAGGAAACCAGTCATTTTTAATCTGATGCAGATCTGAGTGACAAACGCCACAGAAAAGTATTTCAAATTGAACATCATGAGGACCTACTTCCCGGCGCTCAAAATTCCAGGGTGCAAGATCTGTTCCGGCATTTTGTGCCGCATATCCTTTTGTTGCTATCATAAAAATTTTATTTATTTAACCATAACAAATGTAATCAGCCCTTTGTTAGGAACGATTACACAAATCAAATAATTCATTGCAAAATTCAAACAACGGTATGGTATAAGTATGTTATTAAAGAGGACTAGATCAAAATATATCAGGAGAACAAGCCATGTGTAATTTCTTTTATAGCATCATCTGCGTAAAAAAAGATTGTAAACATCCCTTGGTCTTGGGTGATCACTAAAATATCTTCGCGTTTAATATGGTTCTCGTTGAGAAAAAGCGTAAGGCGTTCGTGCGAACTAAAATAATCGGATTTTAAAACTATCATAAATTAGTGATATCTCTTAAGACAGATCGAATTATTCATTGTTACAAACGGAACAATATGATAATTACAATATAATCTTTAGTGTTTTCAACACTTCCAATTCTTTATCCTCTTGATTTACAAGGAGTGGCAAGAAATAAGTTTTAGCATTCATCAGAATTTCCGATATTTGAAACATTTGAATGTTGAAATCGAATTATTTTCTACATTTTTTTTATGCCCTTTAAAACATTGGGGTTTAATAAACGTTATGACAAACACAAATAAATCTGTAATTTTGAACCATGTATAATAAAAGTGATATTGAATTAAAGGTAGCGGAATTTTTATTACAGATAAAAGCAATCAAATTACAACCAAATAACCCTTTTACATGGGCTTCGGGTTGGAAATCGCCAATTTATTGCGATAACAGAATTACCCTTTCTCATCCTCAGGTTAGAACATACATCCGCCAGAAACTGGCACAGGCCATTCAGGAAGAATTCGGTTCGGTTGATGTAATTGCAGGTGTTGCAACCGCTGGCATCCCTCAGGGCGTTTTGGTGGCTCAGGAACTGGGTTTACCATTTATCTATGTTAGAGCAAAAGCTAAAGAGCACGGTACCGGAAGTTTAATTGAAGGTGAAGTTGTAGAAGGCCAACGTGTGGTGGTTATTGAAGATTTAATTTCTACAGGTAAAAGTAGTTTACAAGCTGTTGAAGCTTTAAGAGCCGCTGGTTTATCTGTAGCCGGTTTAGCTGCAATTTTCACTTACGGTTTCGAAAAAGCAGACGAAAATTTTGCAGCTGCAAAATGCCGTTACTTAACTTTATCAAATTATGCTGCCTTAATCGATTACGCTGCAGAGCACAGCATTATTGCTAAAAACGACATGGAATTATTAGGCAAATGGCGCTTAAACCCTTCAGAATGGGGCCAGGGTCAGACTTTAAGTTCCCAGTCTTAAGTAAAACAAATCTATAAAAATATATAATGACTGTTATTGAAAGCACAGTAGAAGTTAATAAACCGGTTTCAGAGGTTTATACTTTTCTATCCAATATGAACAATCATCAGCAATTGATGCCAGAAAACATTTACAACTGGGAATCTACTGAAGATGATGCACGTTTTACCATTCAGAATATGGCAAAATTGGCCATTAAAATCTCTAACCGGGTAGAAAATGAAGAAATAACAGCAATTCCGAGCGAAAAAGCACCTTTCGATGTAGAATTAAAATGGACAGTTGCCGATAATGGAAATGGCAACACTACAGCAAAACACATCATTTCTGCAGATTTAAATATGATGATGAAAATGTTGGCCTCTGGCCCTTTACAAAAACTTGCTGATCATCAAACAGAAAAACTGAAAGAAATTTTAGGCTAAAGATTGGTTCTCAGATTAAACTGAATACATACATTGAAGACGAGTAAAAGCTCGTCTTTTTTTATGCGTAAAAATTCCATTGCTGTTCTTTTATCCGCATATTATTTTAATACCTTAGTTTTTGAATAACCTTTAAACTATGAACCTCAGATTTCTACAGGTAACTGCCTTAGTATTTGCCCTTATCCCTGTTTCACAAACATTTGCACAAACATCACTCACCGCATTAAAAACCGAATACTTGGTTAATCCTATCGGTTTGGATAATCCCAATCCACGTTTTACCTGGCAAATGAATGATAGCAGCCAGGGTGCAAAGCAAACTGCCTATCGTATTCTGGTTGATACCGATTCTACTTTACTTGTTAAAGCTGGCGGCAAACTTTGGAATACCGGTTGGGTAACTTCAGATAAAAATCTTGTTGTTTATTCTGGTCAATCACTAAAACCTTTTACTAAATATTATTGGAGGGTTGATATAGCCGATGGAAACAAAAAGAAATCCAATAAAATAGCGATTGCCAGTTTTGAAACAGGCATGATGAAAATGGAAAACTGGCAAGGGGCATGGATTTCCGATACTGAAAACACCAGGCTTAAACCAGCTCCCTATTTTAGAAATACCTTTAACACTACAAAAAAAATAAAATCGGCAAGGGCTTATATTGCAGCAGGCGGACTTTACGAACTATCGATCAACGGCAATAAAATTGGCAACCACCGTATGGATCCTATGTATACCCGTTACGATAGGAGAACATTGTACGTAACTTATGATGTGACCAACGCCATAAAATCTGGTAAAAATGCCGTTGGGGTATTATTAGGAAATGGATGGTACAACCACCAATCAACCGCTGTATGGTATTTTGACCGTGCCCCATGGCGCAACAGGCCTGCTTTTTGCCTCGATATACGCATTAGCTATGAAGATGGCACAACTGAAACCATAAAATCAGGCAAAGATTGGAAGACAGCACTCAGTCCGATTGTTTTTAACAGCATTTATACAGCCGAACATTACGACGCACGTTTAGAAAAATCAGGCTGGAATACACCTGGTTTTGATGATAAAGATTGGAAAGAAGTGATGTACCGCTCTGCCCCATCGAAAAATATTGTTGCACAGGCATTACACCCCATTCGAAATGTAGAAGAGATAGCCAGTAAAAGTTTAAGAAAGTTTAATGATACCACGTATCTTTTCGATTTGGGCAGAAATATTTCCGGAGTGAGTAAAATCACCGTAAATGGCCCGGCAGGAACTACAATAAAACTAAAACATGGCGAACGTTTATACCCCAACGGGCATGTAGATATTTCAAATATTGATGCTCATTATCGCCCCACCGATAATACAGATCCCTTTCAAACCGATATTTTGATTTTAAACGGAAAGGGTAAACAAAGTTTCATGCCGCATTTTAATTACAAGGGTTTTCAATATGTAGAAGTAACCAGTTCAGCGCCTATCGAATTAAAAAAAGAAGATTTAGTGGGTTATTTTATGCACAGCGATGTGCCGGTTGCTGGCGATGTTAAATCTTCTGAGCCGATTATTAACAAAATCTATTACGCCACCAACAATTCATACCTATCTAACCTTTTTGGCTACCCAACCGATTGCCCGCAGAGAGAGAAAAACGGCTGGACCGGCGACGCACAAATTGCCATAGAAACCGGACTATATGGCTTTGATGGCATCACCATTTATGAAAAATGGCTTGCCGATCACCGTGATGAACAACAGCCAAATGGTGTTTTACCATCTATTATTCCAACCGATGGCTGGGGCTACGAATGGGGCAATGGCCCCGACTGGACAAGCACAATTGCCATTATACCATGGAATATTTACCTGTTTTATGGCGACAAAAAATTACTTGCCGACTGTTACGAAAACATCAGAAAATATGTAAACCATATCGACGAAACCTATCCTACTGGCTTAACTACTTGGGGGTTGGGCGATTGGATTCCGGTCAAATCTAAATCCCCTGTCGAACTTACCTCTACCTGTTATTACTATGCTGATGTGGTTATTTTGGCTAAAGCAGCTAAAATTTTAGGCAAAAACGATGATTATGAAAAATACATGGCATTGGCCAAAAAAATTAAAGACGCCTTTAACACCAAATATTTAAATAAAGAAAAAGGAATTTATGCTTCCGGTGTGCAAACTGAGATGAGTGTGCCGCTTTATTGGAAAATCGTTCCAGAAGAATCAGTTGCTTTAGTTGCAGAAAATTTAGCTAAACGCGTAGAAGCCGATGAGTTTCATTTAGATGTTGGTTTATTGGGCACTAAAGCCATTTTAAATGCTTTAAGTGAAAACGGATACAGCGATATTGCCTATAAGGTTGCCGCTCAAAAAACATATCCAAGCTGGGGATGGTGGATGGAAAACGGAGCCACAACATTGTATGAAAACTGGCCAATTGATGCAAAATCAGATATCTCGATGAACCACATTATGTTTGGAGAAATTGGTGCCTGGTTATACAAATCACCAGGAGGAATTAAACCCGACGAAAAAGAGCCGGGCTTTAAACATGTAATTTTGAGCCCACACGTGATGGAAGGATTAAACGCTTTCGAAGCCAGCCATATTGGTCCTTATGGTAAAATTATCAGTTCGTGGAAGCGGATTAATAATGGAATTAGATACGATATCACTATCCCTGCTAATTCTACAGCCACAATTAATCTGCCACTTACGCGTGGCCTGAGTAACTATATAAATGGCAAGCCAAGCAATACCGGAAAATTAGATTTTGCCGCAGGGAAATATATAATAGAACAAAAAGCAGGTAAATAATCCAGACCTCGCAGGTTTTCGAAACCTGCGAGGTCTAAATCTAGGAATCAGTTGGCAGTTTATAGTTTTCATTTTGAGTTTTTTTGATCAAACAACCATGATAATAGATCATGAAACGAATTCAGGAAGACGCAAAGAGAAAATACCCGGTGGTTTTACAAGAATGTACTAATTTGTTCACTTTTATTTCCTTACGTAATCCGTCCTGCTGAACTTGTTTCAGCATCTTTGTAAAAAGTAATTTCATTGATTTATTTTGGAAATCAGGTTCCTGCACATTTAGGTTACGGTAGTCCTGCTATCCCTCCAAGTCCTCGCCCGATGGAAAATCGGGCTCCGGGCTTTCCGTTCTATCAGGTTTAATCAGCAATTTCTGTGCTTTTTGGCAACAATTTCTCACTTCGGGATAGATAACTGAGCTAAATACCGCGTTAGGGATTGTAAGGGTTCAGTGCCGATCCTTTATCGGTACCGGAGCGAAGCGCAGCCCTGTAAAGCCCCAATCAGTTGGAAGTTTACAGTTTTCAGTTTCAGTTTTTTGATCAAACAACCATGATAATAGATCGTGAAACGATATTCTGTGGTTTTATAAGAATGTATTAATTTATTCACTTTTATTGCCTTACCTAAATCCGTCCTGCTGAACTTGTTTCAGCATCTTTGTAAAAAGTAATTTCATTGATTTTATTTTGGAAATCAGGTTCCTGCACATTTAGGTTCCGGTAGTCCTGCTATCCCTCCAAGTCCTCGCCCGATGGAAAAATCGGTCTCCGGGCTTTTCGTTCTATCAGGTTTAATCAGCAATTTCAGTGCTTTTTGGCAACAATTTCTCACCGCGGGATAGATAACTGAGCTAAATACCGCGTTAGGGATTGTAAGGGTTCAGTGCCGATCCTTCATCGTTACCGGAGCGAAGCGCAGCCCTGCAAAGCCCGCCCCTTTCCCGATTTTTCATCGGGATGGGGAACGCCCAAATCAATTAGCAGTTTATAGTTTTCAATTGGCAGTTTTCATTTAGCAGTTTAAGTTTTCAGTTGCAATTAATTAATTGACACTTCCCAGTCTCCATTAAAACAAAACAATTAAACCATGCACGACAAATTTTCAGTATAAAACACTAATTATCAGTAAATTAGTCATAAAAAATTCAAACTTACCGACAAAATTTCCGATTTAAAAATCTAAATCAATATGGCATTTGTTTTGACTTAAAAGCAAATATGAACTTCAACAATTTTACCATAAAAGCCCAGGAAGCAGTTCAACAGGCTTCTGAAATAGCCCAAGGCAATCAGCAACAGGCTATTGAAACGGCACACCTGCTTAAAGGTTTGCTTACTGTTGATGAAAACGTGGTTTCTTATGTTTTAAAGAAACTGAACGTTAACCTTAATTCCTTAAATCAGAATCTTGATGCAGAGATTGCCAAATTCCCTAAAGTGAGTGGAAGCAATGTCTATCTGTCATCAAATGCCAATAGCGTTTTACAGAAAGCGCAAACGTTTTTAAAAGAATTTAAAGATGAATTTGTATCAGTAGAACACCTGTTATTGGGTATTCTTACCGTTAACGACAGCACTTCCAAGTTATTAAAAGAGCAAGGTGTTAACGAAAAAGACCTTAAGAAAGCCGTTGTAGAATTGCGTGGCGATAACCGCGTAACCGATCAGAATGCCGAAGCTACTTACCAGGCTTTAAGCAAATATGCCAGGAATTTAAACGAATATGCAGAAAGCGGAAAACTCGATCCAGTTATCGGCCGTGATGAAGAAATCCGCCGCGTAATCCAAATATTATCCCGTAGAACTAAAAACAACCCTATTTTAATCGGTGAACCAGGTGTAGGTAAAACCGCCATTGCCGAAGGGATTGCTTTTAGAATTATAAAAGGCGATGTGCCTGAAAATTTAAAAAGCAAAGTGGTTTATTCACTAGATATGGGCTCACTTATTGCCGGTGCAAAATACAAAGGCGAGTTTGAAGAACGTTTAAAAGCTGTTGTTAAAGAGGTTACCCAAAGTGATGGCGACATTATTTTGTTTATTGATGAGATACACACTTTAGTAGGTGCTGGTGGTGGCGAAGGCGCAATGGATGCCGCAAACATTTTAAAACCTGCCCTTGCCCGTGGAGAATTACGTGCAATTGGTGCGACAACTTTAGACGAATACCAAAAATATTTAGAAAAAGATAAAGCATTGGAGCGTCGTTTCCAAAAAGTAATGGTGGAAGAACCAGATACCCAGGATGCAATTTCTATCCTTCGTGGATTAAAAGAGCGTTACGAAACACACCATAAAGTAAGAATTAAAGATGAAGCAATTATTGCAGCTGTAGAAATGAGTCAGCGCTACATTTCAGACCGTTTTTTACCAGATAAGGCCATTGATTTAATGGACGAGGCAGCATCAAAATTGCGCATGGAAATGGACAGTGTGCCAGAGCATGTGGATGCTTTAGACCGCGAGATTATGCGTTTGGAAATTGAACGTGAAGCCATTAAACGTGAAAAAGACGATAGAAAAGTTAAAGAGCTATCAGAAGAAATTGCAAATTTATCAGCAGAGCGCGATGAATTTAAAGCAAAATGGCAAGGCGAAAAAGATTTGGTAGATGCTGTAAATACGCACTTAGAGCAGATAGAACACTACAAATTAGAAGCCGAACAGGCAGAACGTGCCGGAGATTATGGCAAAGTTGCCGAAATCCGTTACGGAAAAATTAAAGAGGCACAAGATAAAGTTAAAAAACTTAAAGCCGATTTAGAAAGTCAGCAAACGGATAGCCGAATGCTTAAAGAGGAAGTTACTGCCGATGATATTGCCGGTGTGGTTGGCCGTTGGACGGGGATTCCGGTTACAAAACTTATTGCAAGTGAAAGGGAAAAACTGCTCCATTTAGAACAAGAGTTACACCAACGCGTAGCCGGGCAAGATGAAGCCATCGAAGCCATTTCTGATGCCATCCGCCGTTCTCGTGCAGGTTTACAGGATAAACGTAAACCAATTGGTTCTTTCATTTTCTTAGGTACAACAGGTGTAGGAAAAACGGAATTGGCAAAAGCATTGGCCGAATTTTTATTCAACGATGAAAATGCCCTCACCCGGATTGATATGAGTGAATACCAGGAGCGCCATGCCGTGTCGCGTTTAATTGGTGCGCCTCCGGGATATGTAGGCTACGATGAAGGTGGACAGTTAACCGAAGCAGTTAGACGCAAACCTTATTCGGTTGTATTGCTTGATGAAATTGAAAAAGCACATCCGGATGTATTTAACATTTTGCTGCAGGTTTTGGATGATGGACGTTTAACCGATAATAAAGGTAGAACAGTGAATTTTAAAAATACCATCATCATCATGACCTCTAACATTGGTGCGCATTTAATACAAGATAATTTTAAAGATTTAAGTGATGAAAACCGTGATGAGGTAATTGCTAAAACCAAAAATGAATTGTTCGAGGTATTAAAGCAAACCATTCGTCCGGAGTTTTTGAACAGGATTGATGAGCTGATTATGTTTACCCCGTTAAACCGAAGTGAAATTAGAAATATTGTAAGCTTACAGTTTAAACAGGTACAACAAACCCTGGCCGAAATGGGTATAGAAATGGATGCCAGTGAGGAAGCTTTAGATTGGCTGGCGCAATTGGGTTACGATCCTCAGTTTGGTGCCAGACCGCTGAAAAGGGTTATCCAAAAAAGAATCTTAAATGAGCTATCAAAAGAGATACTGGCAGGAAAGATAGATAAAGACAGCAAAATTAAGTTGGATATGTTCGATCATAATTTTGTTTTCCTGAACCAAAATGCTGGTTAAAATGTACCGATCAAAAACCGTCCCGACTACATTGGGGCGGTTTTTTCTTGTTTAAAAAACACCTTTTAAATCAACTAATATAACCGTTCATTTTCTTGCTTTTTGTTTCAATAATGGTTATTATTGATTACACACAAAAACACAAATAAAATGAAACCTAAATTAATCATCATGGCACTGCTATGCGCCGTCAGTTGGCGCTGTTATGCCCAAACTGAAAAAGGAACCGGCTTTGCTGGTTTGAGTTTAAGTTTTGGAACTTCTAAACAGAACAACTCCTCACCAAGCTTAAACACTTTTACTGCAACACCCAGAGGAGGTTACTTTTTGGCCAATAATTTTGCTATAGGCCTGGAGATCCCTTTAAATCTTTACAAACTACGTGGCGAAAGTTATATTTCCTGGGATGAAGAAGATGGAAGATACGAAGATCGCTATGGTCCAAAAGAATTTAGCTTCGGCATCTCTCCATTCATACGCAGATATGTCGACGTGAAAGAACGTTTCAAGTTTTTTGTACAGGCTAATTTGCTCCTCCAGATTAATACATTCAATAGAATTGACGATGAAGGTTATCTTATCCGTACCGATGCTCGTGCAAAAGGCTTTGGGGCAAGCTTAAGTCCAGGTTTTGCCTATATGCTTACTAACGATTCCAGTATCGAGTTTTCGTTTCCAATTTTAAGCTTCTTCCACCAAAATTATTATGCCGAAGAATCATTGTACAACTTCGACAAGAAAAATAACCTGAGGTTGGCACTCGATAACTTTACCCCTACCTTCACCATCAATATTCACTTCTAATTTTTGATCGAATGAGAAAAATATTCAATCTGCTAAGCTTAAGAATTTTAAGCTTAGTGCTGCTCTTCACTTACATATGTAATGTGAAAGCCCAAACAACAGAAAGCACTGAAATAAAATATTATAAAAGTATTTTTTCCGAAGAAAATGGGAAGCCAGAGACAATTGGCAATAAAAAAATAGAGTACTATCGAAGCATCTTCCCGGAAGAGAACGGAAAGATTAAATCTATCGGAGATAAGAAATTCGAATACTATAAAAGTATTTTCCCCGAAGAGAACGGAAAGATTAAATCTATCGGAGATAAGAAATTCGAATACTATAAAAGTATTTTCCCTGAGGAAAATGGTAAAGTGAAATCTATCGGGGATAAGAAAATTGAATACTACAAAAGCATCTTCCCCGAAGAAAATGGAAAAATCAAGACAATTGGCCAGGTAGAAATACAATACTACAAGAGCATTTTTGAAGAAGATAATGGAAAGATTAAATCGATAGGTGGCGCACAGATCGAATACAACAGAAGTATTTTCCCCGAAGAAAACGGAAAGATTAAATCAATTACCGGAAATATAGGAGGCGATTGTAACTCCACTCCTCTTGAAATGTACTATTTTATTCTGAGCGCAAACGCTAAATAGTACACAAATAAGTCTTATTATTACTTAAAACCGATCTAATAAAACAGATTGGTTTTATTTTTTATTGCTGATAATCAATAACTTAACAAAAACACAACTAAAGCAATAGTTAATATCATTTTTTTATTTTATCATTGGATACACAAAAAACACAAATGAAAATGAAAAAACAATTATTGGTTACGGCTATGGCCGTGGGTATCTCCCTATGCGGTTTCGCGCAAACAAAAGGAACAAACGCTTTAAGCTTTGGTATTAACTCTACCACAAACAAAAATACTGGTGCAAATTACGAAAACAAGTACCAAAATAATAGCTTCAGCCTTGGATATGGCTATTTCTTTAAAGATAATGATAAGCTTGGATTAGATTTAACCTATGGTTTAAATAAATATAATACGAACGATAATGTAAAGCAAGAGCAAAAAAGTTATGGCGGCAATTTAAGTTATCAGCATTATTTCCCATTGGTAAAAACCCTGTTTGCATATGCTGGAGGAAGAGCCGGTTACACACACAGTGAAAACAATAATTTACCTGAAAGCTATTCGCAATACAGCTCAACCAGTAACCAATATAATGTAGGTGCATATGGAGGTATTACCTGGTTTCTATCAAAAAGATTTGCGTTAGAAACCAGTTTATTAACAGCAGACATTGTGTATGCTAAAAACGAAATAAACGAAACAAATAATGCCAACGTGATCACCAAAACCGAAACCACCTCATTCAATTTAAGCAGTCAAGGATTCATCAAAAACCTTGGCTTTAAGATTTATATCCTTTTTTAACTCCTCAACAGTCAAAATTGTGGCCCATCTTTATAAAAAGAATGGGCTTTTTTATTTCTTTTTCGTTTCTATGTTAGGCAATAAACCTGTTAACAAGCCGATTAATGGCAGAAACGCACAAATGTTAAATACATATTCAATACTTGTAGAATCGGCCAGTTTCCCTAATAATGCCGACCCTATGCCGCCCATACCAAAGGCAAAGCCGAAAAATAGTCCTGCCACTAATCCTACCTTCCCTGGGATTAATTCCTGTGCATACACTAAAATTGCAGAGAATGCCGATGCCAAAATCATTCCTATTGGAACAATCAATACCCCTACCCAAAACAGGCTTGCATGTGGCAACAATAATGCGAATGGTGCAGTACCTAAAATAGATGCCCAGATTACATATTTCCTTCCTATTTTATCTCCAATTGGTCCGCCGAGCAATGTTCCGGCTGCTACCGAAAACAAAAATACAAACAGGTAGATCTGCGAAGTTTGTACCGAAACGTGAAATTTATCAATCAGGTAAAAAGTGAAATAATTGGTTAAACTGGCCATGTAAAAGTATTTCGAAAAAATAAGCAAGAGCAAAATACATACAGAAAAAATCACTTTTTGTCTCGAAAACTGACTCACAACCGCTTGTATGTTTACCTTTTTACTTCTTGAAAGCATAAAACCCTTATACCAGTTGCCCACATAAGTAAGAATGATAATGGCCAGCAATGCGATGACCGAAAACCAGATTACGCTGAACTGCCCGTAAGGAACTATAATCCAAGCCGCTAACAAAGGCCCTAAAGAGCTGCCTGCATTACCGCCCAGCTGAAAAACGGATTGTGCCAATCCCCGCTTCCCTCCGGAGGCCGCATGTGCCATCCGTGATGCTTCAGGATGAAAAATGGAAGAACCTATGCCTATAAAACACACAGAAAGCAGTATTGTGTAAAAATGGGTTGATTGCGAAAGCGAAATTAATCCGATCAGGGTAAAACCCATTCCAATGGCCAACGAAAATGGCTGAGGTTTTTTATCAGTATATAAACCTACAAATGGCTGTAACAGCGATGCAGCCAGTTGAAAGGTAAGCGTTATTAAACCAATTTGCGAAAAACTTAAATGATAACTCGTTTTAATGATGGGGTAAATTGCAGGAATTAACGATTGAATCGTATCATTTAACAGGTGCGAAAAACTTAAAGCAAAAAGTATCGGAAAAACGGTTTTTTCAATAATGGAGGTGGTAGATGTAGGCTCATTCATAAAATCGGTATACTAATACCATCAAAAGTAGCAATTATAAATTCTTAAACCTTGCGCCTTGTCCTTGCAAAAACCAAACATTTTTATAACGTTGCGGTTTAATAACTATGGAAAAGAATAGAAAAATTGTTGGTTTATGTGGAAGTTTAAGAAAAGGCTCCTATAACGCAATGTTACTTAAAGTTGCAGGTAGCTTGATTCCTGAAGGTATCGATTTCGAAATTGTAGCTTATCATGATATCCCTGTTTATAATGCTGATGAAGATTTACCTGAAGTTGAAGAACGACCAGCAAGCGTAGTAAAATTTAGAGCAGCTTTAGCAGGTGCCGATGCCTTTATTATTGTTTCGCCTGAATACAACTATTCTATCCCAGGCGGATTAAAAAACGCCATTGATTGGGCAAGCCGTGGAAAAGACTCACCACTAATGCATAAACCTGTGGCTTTAATGGGTGCAACACAGGGCATGTGGGGAACGGTAAGAATGCAGGCCGCTTTTCTGCCCGTTTTTACTTTCTTAAATATGAACCCTGTTTTACAACCAGAAGTTTTGATTGCGCAAGCACAAAATAAATTTGATGCAGAAGGAAACCTAACAGATGAGAAAACCATCAGCATCATTAAAAAGAAAATTGAAAATTTAATTTCAGCATCAAAAGTTTAATAATACCTAAAGAAGCTTTCCTTAAAACCTGCCAATTCTGCTACAAATAAATCTGACATTTATACAAAAAAAGTCAGATTGTCAATCTGTCATGCTTAAAAAATTAATCGATCGATTGATTTTTAGTCACACGAAAATAATATTGACTTAACATTAAATTTACATCTGTTTGTGAGTGAAGCAGTTGTCCAAAAACTGATTTTTTAATGACCTAAGCAATGTTTTTTGGCACAAGTGTTGACTTTTAGGCGAACATAGTCAGACATTAAATTTACAAAATTGACTATATTTTAATAACAAATAAATAATAAAAAAGATGAAAAAACTATTATTATCTTTAGTAGCAGTAGCAGGTTTAGTTTATGGTGCACAAGCACAAACTGAAAAAGGAAATTTTATGTTAGGTGGTAACGTAGGTGTAAATTCTACAAAAGTTGACGGCGCTCCAAAAGCAGATTTCAGCTTTACAGTATTACCAAGTGTTGGTTATTTTATCAGCAACAATTTTGCAATCGGTACAGGTGTAGGTTACGAATACAATAAAACAGTTAGCGAAAAAACACAAGATGGTGCTTTTAAAGTTGCTCCTTTCGGTCGTTACTATGTTGGTTTATCAGATCAATTTAAATTTTTCGGCCAATTATCTGTTCCATTGGCTTTCGGGCAGTTAAAAGCAACAGATGCTAATGGCGATAACTCAGTAAAATTGGGAACTACAACTAAAATCGGTGTAGAAGTTGCTCCAGGTTTTGCTTTCTTTCCAACTAAAAAAATCGGTATCGAACTTTCAGTTAAAGGTTTAAGTTATGAAAACTACACTATTAAAGCTGAAGGAACAGGTGCTAAATTAAAAACAAACAGTTTTGGCTTAAATGCTGATACTTTTGCACCAAGATTAGGTGTACAGTTCTACTTTTAATTAAGTCTATCCAATAGAAAAACTTAATAAATGACTTTTTTTCAAAAGGCGTCCCGGTTATTCCAATCGGGACGCTTTTTGTTTATTTCTTTTCTCTGATGGCTTTAAATTCCGATCCATCTTTCCATTTAGGGTAAGAATCTTCATTGCTGATGCGGTAACCCAAATCGAAAAGCATCCTAACATCTGCTATAATGCCAGATAAATCCCATGTTTTAGCATCAAAATTATCCTGAGGAGAATGGTAACGGAATTTGGTAAAATCTGCAACCTGTTTTAATCCCCATGCCCTTCCGTTTTTAATGTTGTCTACTCCCGAACCTGTAAACAGCGACGGCACACCAACCTTGGCCAGGTTAAAATGATCTGATCGGTAATACAAACCTGATGACGGAACAGGATCTGGCACAATAACCCTCCCCTGCTTTTTAGCAGCCTCTGCTGCATAATCTTCCAGTTCAGACTGGCCGAAACCATATACTACAATATCTTTGGTTTTACCGGCAATGCCCATCATATCCATATTAATATTGGCAACAGTTTTTGCCAAAGGAAAGGCAGGATGCTTGGCATAATATTCAGACCCTAATAAACCTTGCTCTTCAGCAGTGTATGAAATAAATAAAATCGTTCTGCCAGGAGCTTTAGGTAATTTTTTAAAGGCTGAAGCAATTTCAAAAAGAGATGCCACGCCTGTTGCATTATCAACCGCTCCATTATAAATCGAATCGCCCTGTATTTTTTCTCCCACGCCTAAATGGTCCCAGTGGGCCGAATAAATAATGGCCTCATCTTTACGTTTGTCGCCCGGTATTTTTGCCAGCACATTATAGGTAACCGATTTTTTAATGGTATTTTTAACTTTTAATGAGGTAGTGATACCCAAATCAACAGCTTTAAAACCTTTTTTACGGGCATTTAAAGCCAGCTCATCAAATGATTTGCCATCCATTGCGAACAACTGTTTTGCCTTATCCAAAGTAATCCAACCTTCCACAATACTTCGGTTCATACCGTTATCCTCGCTTTGCAGGGTAAGTTTAGATTTCGACCATCCGCTACGTACAACAGTCCAGGGGTAGGCGGCAGGTTCAGTATCGTGCACAATGATAATTCCGGCAGCACCTTGCCTTGCGGCTTCTTCAAACTTATCCGTCCAACGGCCGTAATAAGTCATATTTTTACCCTTAAACAGAGTAGAATCTGCAAATCCAGGGTCATTTATCAACACCACAACAGTTTTTCCTTTCACATCAAGGTTGGCATAATCGTTCCAACCATATTCGGGTGCAACAATGCCATACCCAGCAAAAACCAGTGGCGAATTATTTATGCTCACTTCATTTTGTACACGCCTTGTTCCGGCAACAAAATCGGTTAAGTAATTTAGCACCAAAGAACTTGTTTTTCCCTTAAATAGCATTTTATCTTCAGGTACAGATTTAATTTCAACCATCGGTACTTCCTGAAAAAAACGCTTTCCATTACCAGGTTCCAAGCCCAATTTTTCGAACTGTGCCTTTAAATAATTAATGGTTTTGGTTTCGCCAACAGTAAAGGGTTTTCTTCCTTCCAAACTATCCGCAGCAATAACAGCTAAATATTGGGTTAAACTAGAATCATTTATGGCTTTTATCGCCAAAGAATCAGGAACGTTTTCTGTACTTTGGGTATTTTGCCTGCAAGCACTTAAAAAAAGGAGTGCAGAGGTAGAAAGTAGTAGGAGTTTTTTCATTTATACAACTTAGTTTCTAATGATTGGTATGATTTGTTGAAAAATACGAAGAAAATGCTAAAAGGATGCAGGTTTAGTTAAACGACTGGCATTTATCAACTATAAGCCTACAATAATAATTTTGCTGGGGTCTCCATCAAATTTCAAGAAAAATGTTTGGATTAGATAATTGTAGTATTAACTATATATTAGTGTATATTAGTAGATACTATTGCCTTTAAGCAAAATCATCCTACATTATTTTTACGATTTAAAATTATATTTTATACAACATGCCTACACCTTAACCTGCAACAAAATGACGCTCAACCAATTATTTGCAAAAGTTGCTTTAGCCCAGGGCAAAAAACTTTCCGGTGGCATTCATTACGCTAACCCAAGTTTAAATACAGTAGAGAATTTACGAAGATTTTTAAACAACCCCACCAATGGATTTAAATATAACAAAGCTAAGTTTAGGTAATCTATTACTGGTCTTACTTACCTTAAGCTGTATAAATCGAAACAATGATAAATCTGAGGCGCTGGCTAAAACGAAAACAGATACCTGTAAGCTAAATGTAGAAAAAGCAGCTCAAATTGGAGAAGACATTAAATGTATAAACTGTCACACCCAGAGAGATAAAAGAATTACACCTGATTTGCTTACTATGAAAGAGGTTTCTGGCATGGATAGTTTAAAATTAAGAGATTTTTTGTTCATCATTAAGCATTAAAAGAACCTTAGTTTATATAAAGATGCTCCGATTACAAAACAACGGCTTAAAAAAATTGATAGTCTATCAGATTGTGATCGTAAAAACCTGATCCATTACATTAAAGAATATAACCGGCCACATTTGTATATATTAAGAACACCTGAAGATGCTTCGAATACAATACCTGAAAAATAAACGAAAGTTATAAATCCCCATACCAATGGTTTCAAATATAATAAGGCTAAGTTTAGGTAGTTTGTTAATTATCTCATTTATAATTGGCTGCACAGGTAAAAATAATAAAGAAGCAGCTACTAAAAATCGTGCTAAAATGTTAGTCGATACTTGCGATGCTCTTTACCTAGCTAAAGGAAGTGACCTTGAATTTAACATTGGCTGCAGAAGCTGTCATGTAGAGCAAGAAAAAAGATATTACCCCAAAGTACCTTCTTACTTTGAGCTATCAAAAATGGACAGCCTTAAATTAAGAGACTTTATCTTTATTAGCAAACATAAAGGATATTTCAAAAGTGAGCGATTTTTAAGTAATAAAATTAAAACTTTAGATAGTCTATCAGATTGTGACCGGAAAAACCTGATCCATTATATAAAAGAATATAATCGGCCACAAGCTTTACCTACTAAGTTAGATACAAACCTTACTTACAGCATCTCCAAAGAATAATTTTGAACAAATTGGTTATGGATTTAAATATAACAAAGCTAAGTTTAGGTAATACCTAACCCTTACAAGAAGTATATATAATTTAACTATTTCTTAATTAATTTAAATTTTTTCAATTGCTGTCCGTTTTTATTAATAACACCAACATAAACACCTGTAGATAATGCATTGAGGGCAAATTTATTAGAACTTGTTGCCTTTTCTTCGAAAACCTTCTGCCCCAAAATGTTAAAAATAGCCAGACTATAATCTTCGAATGATCCACTCAGAATGGTTAAATAATCGGCTACTGGATTGGGAAAGAAAGCAAATTGATCTTCTTTAAGGTAAACCACCGAAACAAGATCGCTTTGCACCTGTCCACTGGCCGTTTCGAATGTAACCCGATAAAACTGTATTCCCGCTTTTGGTTTATCATCAAAAACAGCATAATCCAATTGATTTTGAACAGGTTTAGTCTGTTGTAAAGGTGTAAACGTATTTACGCCAGTCTGTTTTTCCCAAATGATATTTTTTAAATCCAACGTGGTTCCAATACTCAAATCAAGTCTGATTTTATCTTCAATAACCGAAGCCGACAAACTTTTAACATAACAGGCAATTCCTTGTTGGGTATAATCGATGGTATAGCTTTTTAACCCTGTAAACCCCGTACCGTTGGCGGCCACGGCAAAATACTTTCCCGAAATTTTATTAATATCCAGCTTCACAAGGGTATCTGTAAGGTTTAAAACCGGCGTAAGTACCTTATCCACCACGTTATAGAGTGTATAATCTTTGGCACCAGGCTGTGGATTCCAATTTAGCACAATACCATCCTTACAAGCATACCCTACCTTTAGTAATCTTGGGTTAGAAATCACAAAGGTTTGACTCATGATTACATTGCTTTCTACTTCCATTTTTACCATCGCTTTCGAAAACAAATCAGGCGCAACCCAATTATAAAAACCCTTGCTTAAATCCACTCCCGATGCTATTAATTCCCAGGAAGTTCCATCATTATAACTTACAGACAAGTTTCCGCTTTTGCTTGAATAATTATTTTCCCACCGGATGTAATTTCCTTCATTGGCAAAAAAGTATTCATCTTTTTCCGGGCTCACGAAAGAGAAAGTATTCTTCATTTTATAACGGTAAGCCAATGCAAAACGCTGATTGTTGCCAGTTGCAATCCTGTTTCCCTTAACATGAACCTGGTACACACCTGGGTTTGGGTTTTCCACGCTGATCTGCTGAATAGTATTAATTACATCCGCTTTTCTAACCGCAGGCTTTGAAAGGGAATCTAAATTAGCGAAACTGCTTAAAACCCACGGTAGGGTTACACTTCCTGATGGGCTTTGGAGACTTAAATCCAATCCATTAACCAAACTTTGTGCGGCATTTACAGTTGCCGGAGGATCATTCCAGGTAATGGTAAGCTTAGCTTCGGTTACATTGGCAGGAATAGTTAAAGGAATTACCAGATCCTGGTTTTTGGCAACCTCATACATTGCAACCCGGTTTTCATCTAAAGTTTTTAACGATTGGGTTACATTTAATTTCCCATAGCCGTACACAAAATCAACTTGTGGCGTTCCCAAATCATCAGCAGAATTGATCAGTGTTGCCCTTATTAATGGTGCAGAAGCAGCTTTTTTATATTTTTGTTGGTAAAATTGTTCCAGTAAAGCAACTGATCCACTCGTAATTGCGGCCGAGCCTGAGGTTCCATCTTCGCCTAAAGCAACAAGCTCGGGCTTTACGCGGCCATCATAAGCCGGGCCTTTGCTGCTCAAACTCTCAGATACATCTTCCCTGCTAATGCCCCCAATAACCAATAGGTTTTTGGCCTGTTTAAAATTACCGGTGAGGTTAGCCCTTGAGTTAATCTTCTGATAAAAGCCAACTGAGGGCGTGGTTGTTCCTTTATTTCCGGCAGAAAATACATGGATCATCGTATCCGTTTCATAAATCTGCTTATCGTAAGCAGCGGCTTCCATGCCATAATCGTTATCAATATCAGTACCATAAGAATGGTTTTGGACACTGATTTTAAGCGTGTTTAAATCAGCAGCTAAATCGGGCATGAGGTTAGAAAAATCAGAAAATGCAAGTCTAGCTTTAGGTGCAGCCCCTAACCCCCTGATAAACGAATTGCCATTGCCTAATGCCAGCGTGGCCATTGTGGTGGCATGGCTGGTAGGTGTTTTACCTATAATTGCTCCTGGTACGGTTTTCCCAAGTAAATCAAGATCGGTTGCATCGTACATTCCCTCCTTAAAAGAAACATTGATTCCGTTGCCATCAATACCTGGAAAAAGAATATGGGCGTTAGAAATCTGATTTAAACTCAAATCCAGCCCATTAATAACCACCTCTGTTTTGGCAACCGGCAGTGTATCCGCATATAATATACCATCACTTTCCAGCACCAACAGTAAATCCGATGGCAAAATATCAACTGTTACTATATTATTAGCATAATCTATTGCTTTAACATTAAGGTTTTTAGCGGCAACTGTTAATTCATTTGTGTTTTTAAAAGAAAGCCTTACCCGAACGGAATCACTCTTTTTTGTTGCATTGTTCAGCACTTTCATTAACCGATCACTGGCTTTCCAAAGGGCATTAGCCTGTTGCTGATCAATTACATTTTTGGATAGGTTGGAAACAGCTGATTTTTCGACAATAAAATAATCGCTGGCAAGCTTCTTTTTTGGGTGCAATAACTCAATTTCCCGGGTTGTTAAGCTACGGTTAAACCGAACTAAAACCAACGAATCGGCTGGTGATTTTTGAAAATTAACACCTTTTGAAATATATTTTTCAAAATATTTTTCTATTCCAGCAGGTTGTACCTGTGCGTTTGAACCAAAAGCAGACAGACAAAAGAATAAAACTAAAAATACAGTAGTGACTTTCAATAAATATTTTATAACAAAGTTTTGTTTACATCGTTTATGTTCCCTAAATTAGGATTTATAAGGTAATCCGCAAATTTTATTAACTAACTTATTCAATTTAAAAAAAATCAAACCTAAACAAGATGAAAACATCCCAATTTTTATCAATGGCAGCACTATGCCTTTTATTCACTACTCTATACTCTTGTAAGAGTAATAATACAGAAAGTGCAGTAGAAAACAAAACAGATATTTCGGCCGACAAATTATCACAAATTAAATCGTTAGGATTTAGCACTGATAACCTCCGCAAAATAGACGAAGGTTATTTAGTTGAAGGCGATATCCTTTTAACTGAAGATAATTTAACTGAAACTTCTACCGGTGCAAATTTAAATATTGCTGAAACCGAGCAATACCGAACCACTAATGTTGTAAAATCTTTACCGCGTGTTATCACAGTATCAGTAACCAATTTACCACAGGTATACAGCGATGCCGTAAATACCATGATTTCGAGGTACAATTCATTGGGCCTTCGCATTACTTTCCAAAGGGCTAGTGCGGGTACAACTGGAAACATTAATGTAATAGGCTTTAATGAAGGCCCTAGCGGAGGTTTTATCACCTTAGGCTCTGCAGGCTTCCCAACATCATCAGGAAAACCATTTAATCAGATCAAAATGAATACAAATGCTGCTGCTTATGGAAGCAACCCTGATTTATTGTATCTGGCTTCTGTGATCCAGCACGAAGTTGGCCACTGCATAGGTTTCCGTCATACCGATTACATGAACCGTGCATTTAGCTGTGGTGCTAGTGGCGCAGGCAATGAAGGTGCATCCAATGTTGGCGCAGTAAGAATTCCAGGAACTCCTTCCAATCCTGATGCAGCTTCATTTATGTTAGCCTGTTCTAATGGTGGTAACCGCACCTTTAACGCTAATGATGTTATTGCTGTAAACTACCTTTACAAATAAGCAGAACACCCAAAGGATTACCTTACAGATCAAGAAACAAGAGCCCCGAAATATTCGGGGCTTTTATGTTTATATTCTATTCACTAAAGGATTGCAACAGAAATAGATCCTGAAATAAATTCAGGATGACGCGTAACGTGAACCAGTGACAACGGCTTACCCTTTTAAACACAAGCCTGATTTATTAAACCTGATAGCGCCAAATAGCTCCCGATTTGAGGAAATATCTTGTATTTAAGAGCACTTAAATCGGGACTATAGGCAATAGCAGGACTACAATAACCGAAGAACTACCGCGCCCTACTTTCCAAAAACGACAGATGGCTCATAGGAATATTGTTTAACCACAGATGAACACTGATAAACACGGATTCATTATCTGTGTTCATCCTCTTAATCTGTGGTTAAATGAATTTTATTTTCCGTTCTGTTCGATATCTCTGTCCATTTCTACCAAATCAACATCGCTCGGTTCTGAGAAATCGCCAATTAAATATTTGTTAAAATGATCAGCCAGTTTCCAGAAAGCATATTCTGTCATATCTCCAAAGCCGTGGCGTTGACCAGGGATAATTAAGAAATCGAAACGTTTACCCGCTTTCATCAATGCATTGGCCACACGGATGGAGTTCGCAGGATGCACATTATTGTCTACATCACCATGCATCAATAACAAATGCCCTTTTAGGTTTTTAGCCAGATCAGGGTTTTTATCAATGCTGTATTTAAATGAAGTATCGCCCTTTAACGAGATGGTTTCCTTTACCCCATGGTGTTTTTCGCTCCACCAACGGTTATAAATGCTGTTATCGTGGTTTCCTGCATTAGAAACTGCTGCTTTAAAAAAATCAGGATAAACCAACATGGCCGCTGTAGACATAAAACCACCGCCAGAATGGCCTGTAATCCCTACTTTAGATTCATCTATATAAGGAAATTTTGCTGCCAGTTGCTCAATAGCCGTTTTCTTATCAGCCAAGCCATAATCGCGCAGGTTGCCATAACCATAAGTATGGTACCATTTAGAACGCGAAGGGTTTCCGCCCCGGTTACCAACAGTGATTACGATATAACCGAATTGAGCCAAACGTTCTGTGCGGTCCATACTTTTACTAAATGCCTTATTCACAGCTTCCGTTTGCGGCCCTGGATATACATACTCAATAATCGGGTATTTTTTATTTGGATCGAAATCAAATGGTTTATACATCACACCATACAGATCAGTAATGCCATCATCAGCCTTTACTTTAAAAGTTTCCGGAAATTTGTAACCAGCGGTCATCAACAATGATAAATCAGTTGTTTCCAGATCCATTACTTTTTTACCAGTACCATCATAAAGCGTAGCCTTAGGCGCAGTATTAACCCTCGAATAATTGTCTACAAAAAAAGTATTGTTATCATTCATGCTCGAAGCGTGGTCAAAATCGCCGGCATTTAACAATTTCATATTCGAGCCATCAAAATTAATGCTGTATAAATGCAAATAATAAGGATCTTCTTTGCCTTCACGTCCGTTAGCCGTAAAATATAAGATGCGTTTTTTCTCATCAATATTCACAATACTTTCGCAGTGGAAAGCACCTTTGGTAATCTGGTTTTTCAGTTTACCATTTTCATCAAAAAGATAAAAATGCGCCCAGCCATCACGCTCACTCCAATGAATCAGCTCTTTACCATCATTTACCAAACCCGGGCGGTTTACCTCTACATAAGTATTAAAACGTTCGTCGATAATTGGAGTAACTTTTCCGGTAGCAATATCTACTGTACCAATATCAATACGCTTTAAATCGCGACTGGTACGAGAAAAATAGAAACGGCTATCATTGCCGAGCCATATAGACGGGCGGAATTCATTATCACGGTCTTTATTTAATGAAGGTTTACTCCAAACCGAAATACTTTGATCTTTAAAAGCTGCAACACTTAGTTTTTTGTAAGATTTTGCTGCAAAATCAAATAACAAAACCTCATCCTGAGGAGCTTCAGCCTCTCCAGGCATTTGGTATTTATAGGTTTCTAAAGTTGGGCGGCCAGGTGTAACACTGTTAATTACCCAAAGATCCTTAACCTTACGCGAATCAGTCCTGTCTAAAACAAAATATTTCGAATTCGGCGACCAAAGCACATAAGCACCGCGGCGTTTTTTATTATTCTTTTCGTTTTCTACATTGTTTTCGCCATCGCCATCACTCCCGTACGAATAGAATTTTACGCCATCTTTTGTTAACTGATGTTCTACAATGGTACTGTCATCTTCATTTTTAACCGCTTTTTTGTAATTGTCCTTATCCATCCAATACAAATTATAATTGCGTGAAAATATAATAGCAGATGAATCTGGTGCTACTGATCCCCATGCTGGTTTTGGTTTGGGTTTACTAAAATTCGGTACCTCAGTTAACTTTGCAGTGGCCAGTTCATACTTAAAAGAAAATATTTTCTTCTGCATCGAATCTGCCGCTTTTTTATCTTTCCTGTCTTTTTTTAACTCATCAACACTGCTTTTAATTTCGAAGGAGATACTTTTTTCATCCGAAGCAAATTTTAAGTTTTCGAGTGGTAAATGCTCAGCATCAAACGGATCACGAACGGCCAGGGTAATATCTGCAGCAATTTTAGCATTATCAAACATCAGTTTTTTGCTTTTTGTAGCAGGATCTACCAAATACCAGAATTTACCTTTCGGACTTTCGAAAGTGTACCAAAAACGGTTACTTAACTTTAGCCAATGCGGATCTACCGCGGTAGAATACACCATTTTTTTCAACTTGTTTGGCGAAAAACGCGATGCAAGCTGATAATTCGCCTTAGGTTGCGGCAGAACATTCTCGGTTATGGTAAAAGTTTTGTTTTGTGCAACTACAGTTAGGGATAAAAACTGCGCACACAACAGGAGTTTATAAAGTTTATTCATTAAAATTTGTTTGAACCGCTAAATTATTTAATTAAAGCATATTAAGCAGGTTTTAATGTGTAATAAAAGCGATAGTTAGCTCAATTATATATGCTTTAAATAAATTATTAACACTATTTATTTTGATAGCTAAATAATTAACAGATTTTATAGTTTTGTAGCCATATATCCCAATGATGAAATATAGCTTTTTAACCTTAATAACAGCAGGCGCAATCTTATTTGCCAGCTGCCAGTCTAAATCACAAACAGAAAACCCTTCTACTCAAGATACCACAACAAAAATGGCCAAAACCGCAGCAGGTAATGCAGCTCCGGTTGATGTTTCGAAGATAAAAGTTGCCGATGCCAAAACCATTCTGGCCCGAAAACAAGTGCCGATTTTATGCTATCACCAGGTGAGAAACTGGAAACCAACCGATGGTAAAGTAGGTAAAGATTATATTGTAGAAATACAAAACTTTAAAGATCAAATGAAAATGCTGGCCGATAGTGGTTACCACACCATTTTACCCGATCAGTTGTACGCTTACCTGAACACTGGTGCTGCCCTGCCAAGCAAACCGATTATGCTAACTTTTGATGATACAGACATGGATCAGTTTACCATTGTTCGCCCAACGTTGGATAAATTAGGCTTTAAAGCCGTTTATTTTATCATGACGGTTTCGATTGGCAGAAAAGGCAAGTTTGTAGATTACATGACGAGGGAGCAGATTAAACAACTTTCTGATGAAGGAAACATTATTGGCAGCCATACTTACGACCATAAAAACTTTAAAAAATATGCCGGTAAAGATTGGGAAGAACAACTGGATAAACCAACCAAAAAACTAGAAGAAATTACAGGCAAAACCATGACCGAATTTGCTTATCCTTTTGGTTTATGGAATGCAGAAGGAATTCCGGAACTTAAAAAACGTGGTTTCAGAATGGCTTATCAACTCTCTACAAAACGGGATGAAAAAGACCCGTTATTTACCATCCGCAGAATTATTGCCAGCGGTTACTGGTCGCCAAAAACATTGAGCAACAGCATTAAAAACAGTTTTTAAATCACCAATCCCGGCACTGCCGGGATTTTTCTTTTTAACGAACCAACGCTTAAACATGAAAAAATACTTACTACTGCTTCTGTTAACTTTTCAGTTGATTAACTCCTATGCACAAACGCCGCATTTAACTGGTAAAGCTGAAATTGTAATGGCCACCGGGCAAATTACCTGCGATTTTGTATTAAGCAATATCCCCAACCTTGGAAAAGATTACCAGATCCTGTTAAACAAAGGATTTAACATCAAAGCAATAAAAGATTCGGCAAACCAAACCTTAAACTATTCTGGTTTTTACGGTGGGGCCATGCGGGGAGAAGGTTTAACCTATACCCCATTGTTTAAAGATAGCACGTTGGTTAACCCCGTGAAATTGCACATTACCTATACAGGAGCATTCCCTATTTATACCGATACGCTAAACTTTGTCGATTTTAAAGGCTTAATTGCTTTTAACGGTAAAACAATGCGGGCTACCGATCAATCTAAATGGTATCCGGTTATTTATGATATCAAAAACGACCGTCAGATTGAACAGATGACTTTCGACATTCAGGTAATCAGTAAAGATGCCAAAATGATCTTTGTAAATGGCGATCTGCCTAAAGCAGGTCCTGTTGCAAGGTTTAAATCGGATGTGCCGATTGCACCCATGATTTTTGCTGGCGATTACGATGCACAAAAAACAAAAGGAGCGATTTTTTTAAACACCCAAATGAATGATAAGCAGCTTAAAGTTTTTGAAGAAAACATAGCCGAAATGAAAGCTTATTATTTTAAAGCGTTAAAAATACCCTACAATACCCAAAATATCTTTATTGAACATGCGCCCGTAGAAAAATTCAACAAAGGCAGAAGCTGGGGTTTTGTGTCGTTTCCAACCATTGCTTTTGCGGGCATTAAATTGGGCGATATGATTGATGAAGAACACCACAAACTTAAAAACCAGAACGATTACCCATTTATCGCACACGAAATTGGGCACTACTATTTCGGTAATGTACTGCAACCAAACGCCACCTTATTCTGGTTCTTTTTAGAATCTACCGCCGAATATTTATCAGTAAAAGCAAGCGAAAAAAAATTTGGAAAAACATTCGGCACCAAATATTTTGAAGACAGAGGGAAACAACTTAAAAATTTTAAGGCAAAACCATTAAATGCCATTAAAGAAGCGAATGAAATATCGGGCACTTACCGTTATTCATACGGCCCGTTTTTATTACGCGGGCTCGAACAATCAATCGGAGAGCAGCGCATGTTTAAGTTTCTCAATACCTGCTTAAACACTAAAGGTGAATTTACAGATTACGCTTTCTTTAAAAGAAATGCCTTAAAATCCGGAATCACGCAAAAAGAATGGGATGCTTATGAAAAAACATTTATCCTTTCCGAAAACGCTGTATCTTTGGTAAAATAAATATAAAAACATTGAGAAAATACCTCAGTTCCGCTGTCTATACCCTAGTATCAATCCTGGTTTTGGGTTCATTTTCATTGGCATGCTCCGGCAGTAAACAAAAAGAAATAACGGCTACCGCAAATACCCCCGAAACTGTTAAAAAAGATTCTACAAATACTAAACCGGCCGATAACAAAACCATTTTGGCAAAAAGAGAAGTACCTGTGCTGTGCTATCACCAGATCAGAAACAATATTGCCAGCGACAGTAAGCGTGCGCACGATGATATTATTGCCCCGGATAAGTTTAAAGAACACATGAAAATGCTTGCAGATAGCGGTTATCATACCATTTTGCCCGATCAACTCTACAATTACCTGGTTTATGGAGGAAAATTGCCCGAAAAACCAATTATGATAACTTTTGACGATACCGATGAAGATCAGTTTACCACAGGCAATTCTACCTTGAAAAAATATGGCTTCAAAGGTGTTTATTTTATCATGACTGTATCAATAGGTAGAAAAGGCAGGATCAATTACATGACTAAACAGCAAATTAAGCAATTAGCAGACGAAGGCAACACCATTGCCAGCCACACTTACGACCATAAAAACTTTGCTCAGTTTACCGATGAAGACTGGACAACCCAAATTGATGCGCCAACCAAAAAACTAGAAGAAATTACCGGGAAAAAAGTATCCTATTTCGCTTTCCCCTATGGAGTTTTCAAATCCGCTACATTACATAAGCTAAAAGAACATGGTTTTAAGGCGGCCTTTATTCTTTCTACAGCCAGAGATGAAAATTATCCGCTCTACACCATCAGAAGAATAATAGACCCAGGAAGGTACACGGCCAAAAATTTATACTACAGTATTAATAAAAGTTTTAATAAAACAAAATCATAGCCTCAACTGTAAATCTTGTATGCTTTCAGGTTGAAAAATTTAACCTTGCAACGCTGTAAACTTTAATACTGTTAAGTAATAGCCTGCCCCATGAAATACCATTTCTTTTGTTTCCTTTTCGGAGTATTGATTATATCCGCCTGTAACAACCCTAAAAATAGCAACAACACTTCCGAAAACAAAGCCGGTACAACAAATGCAAAAGTTGAACTTACTGCCAGTTTTTATAAAAGATTAGAGGGAACAATTGCCGGTAAACCAGTAATTATGCACCTGCAAAAAGTAGATAATGATGTAAGCGGCACCTATTATTACAATGGCTCGTGGCTTAACCTCAGTACCGATACTCTGATTGGTAAAGATAGCTTAGTGCTTGCCGAGTACAGCTTTTACGAATCGTATTTTACACAGGATTCCAAATCGCCGCTTTTAAGGCTTAAATGGAATGGAAATGGCTTTAATGGCAACTGGGAAAGTGGCGATAAAACCAAAAATTTCCCCATTGCCCTTACAGAAAAATACCCTGAAGGCAGTTATCCGTTTAAGGCCGCAATTTATAAAGATTCAGTAAAAGCTTTTGCCAATCAACCGAAATCTCCCGCAGCAGAAATCAGCTTCGAATATTTAGAAAGTAAAAATAATGATGACGCCGGAAACTGGTTAAATACACAACTTAAAAAGATAATTGGTGTTAAACCACAGGTAGAACGCTCAGTGGGTTTTAAATATATAGCCGACGACTATTTTAAGGATTATAAATCTCAGGCTACCGAAGAATCTAAAAACAGCCGTGGAGAAGATTTTCAGGCTTGGTTAAATTATACAAACGATACCCAGCAATCGATTAATTACAATGATAACGGTTATGTGGTAATTGATTTCCTGGCCGATGCTTATACAGGCGGAGCGCATGGCAACTACAGCAGTACGATGTTCTGTTTAGATGTAAAGAACAAAAAACAACTGGTATTGAGCGATATTGTTAAAATAGATTCGAATGCTTTACAAGGCATTTTGGAGCGGAATTTCCGTAAAGAATACAATATAAAAGCCACGGATGCACTTACTACGGTATTGTTCGACAATTTTATAAAACCTAATCATAACTTTTATTTCAATGCAAACGGGATTGCATTTATGTACAACCCTTACGAAGTAGCCAGCTATGCCCAGGGCCAGATTGTGGTATTTATTCCCTATACAGATTTAAAAAATTACCTGGTGCCAGCATTTGCGCAACGGATGCGAATTAAATAATTAGCGTTGATTGTTGGTTAAATGGATAACAGATAGAATTGGTTAATTGAAACTGCCCACTCAAAATTAATCATCTGCGGGAATGAAGGGTTAAGATTTCTCCCAGTTCAAAGGATGAACACAGTTTATTGAACAGACCCTGTTGTTGACTGCGTTGGTTAAAATATCTACTGTGACTTCAGAACTATCTACTGCGACTTCAGAACTATCTACTGCGACTTCAGAACTATCTACTGCGACTTCAGAACTATCTGCTGCGACTTCAGAACTATCTACTGCGACTTCAGAACTATCTACTGCGACTTCAGAACTATCTACTGCGACTTCAGAACTATCAACTGCGACTTCAGAACTATCTACTGCGACTTCAGNCGACTTCAGAACTATCTACTGCGACTTCAGAACTATCTACTGCGACTTCAGAACTATCAACTGCGACTTCAGAACTATCTACTGCGACTTCAGAACTATCAACTGCGACTTCAGAACTACCTACTGCGACTTCAGAACTATCTACTGCGAGTATAGAACTATCTACTGCGACTTCAGAACTATCTACTGCGACTTCAGAACTATCAACTGCGACTTCAGAACTATCTACTGCGAGTATAGAACTGTCAACTGCGACTTCAGAACTATCTACTGCGACTTCAGAACTACCTACTGCGACTTCAGAACTACCTACTGCGACTTCAGAACTATCTACTGCGACTTCAGAACTATCTACTGCGACCTCAGAAGTATCTACTGCGACTTCAAAACTATCTACTGCGACTTCAAAACTATCTCCTGCGACTTCAAAACTGTCTAATGCAAGCTTTGAACGGTTAAATGAAAATTTTATAGTATCTCGTTTACAAGATATTCCTTACCATTAAACTTAAAACTTTCATTTAAGGCTTTTCCAATCAAAAACCGCCCAATTGGTGAAGCCTGGGATACTGCAAAGAACTTTTGCCCATCGGTATTAAGTTCACCAGCACTAATGCTGATGTAAAAATTACCTTCTGTAGTTAAAACCAAACTTCCGTTTTTAACCAGGCGATCTGATTCAACATTTTCGATCTGCTGCAGGGCAATTTTCTGCTGACCAGCTTCGTAAAGTAATTTACTGTTGCGGTCCATCTCCTGCTGCATCATTTCGCGCGTAGTTTCATATTTATCTCCCGCGCTACTTTTCGTATCATCATTAGAAGCCTGTCGGGCTTGTTGCAAAGAATATTCAATGTTTTCTATCCGGTTTTGGATAAAGGTTAGGCAAAGCTGGTATAGATTGGATTTTAATGCAGACATGTAATGGTGTAAGATATTTATTTACGAAGGGCAAACGCCTGTTTTAAGATAGATTCTATTTTCCTTTCAGGAATATCTTCAAGATGATTGATTAGTAAAATCTTCATTTTGGCTCTCTTCTCTTGCAACAAATCTTCGTGTTCAATTTTATTTCCGTCAACCAAACCAATGTAAGGCTGATGAAGTTTTTTATGAGTCCAAAGATAGCAGAACATTTTCCCATTGTGGTAATAAAAAGGCATACCATATTTCCAATGCTCCGTAATATCGGCATAACGCAATAAAAGCGCCCTCAAATATTGTAGGCAACTTTTAATTGGCTCATCTTTTTGCTCGAAATAATTATCCAGAGGATTTAACATATATTAAATAATTAGAAAGATCGTTATTTCTAACGAAGTGAAGAAATCTTTTAAATCCTACGTAGTCCTCGTTTATAAAGGGGATTGTTGAGATTCGCATTTCTAATGCGATAAAGTAATTTCCAGTTACATGCTCACATTAGATTTAAAGAGATCTTTTGATAGAGAGATTGCTTTCGGCTCGCTCTCCCCAGCATAAAAGCTATGAAGGATTTTTTGTGATAACAAATCCAAAGATCTCTCCACTACGGTCGAGATGACGGATGAAAGCATCCCCTCATAGTTTCAGAAGAATTAACTTACAGATGCCTGTATCTGCCCCTCGCTATTTCCTCCCTGCTATCGGGCATAGGAAATGATGGAAGGAGAAAACATTAAAGCTTTATCATTACCTTTTTCTTTCATCGTTGCATTGAGGCAGCACACACTTTCCGCCCCCTTCGGCGGAACTTGTGCTGACGACCAAAAAGCTTTAAAGGATTTATCCGACATCAGTTCCAAGCCTTTCAGTTATGCCTTATTGTTTGTTGTTTTTATAGGTAGTCATGCTTTCGCTGCGCTCAGGTTGGTTACCTTTTTATCAAGAAAAAGGTAAGAGCCCCCTCGGCGGCGGTGAGCCGAGGCAAGACTAAGCGAAGCGAAAATATAGCAATTGAATTACGATTCCCGCATGCGCGGGAATGACGACCGTATTAAAAACTACAAAGATTGCTTCGGCTCGCCCTTTCCCTGCCTCGCAATGACGGATTCAACGTTTTCCTTGCATCATGCTATTTAAACCTCGCTATCTGCGCCTCGCTATATGCTCCCTGCTTTCCGGCATAGGAAATGATGGAAGGAGAAAACGTTAAAAGCTTTATCGTTACCTTTAATTATATCGATGCATTGAGGCAGCACACACTTTCCGCCCCCTTCGGCGGAACTTGTGCTGACGACCAAAAAGCTTTAACGAATTTATCCGACATCAGTTCCAAGCCTTAAAGTAAGAGCCTTTCGGTTGCCAACCGAGGCAAGCCCGAGCATAGCGACCGCATTACGATTCCCGCATGCGCGAGAATGACGACCGTGTTAGGAACAATACTAGAAAGATTGCTTCGGCTCGCTCTATCCCAGCCTTACAATTACGGATTTATGGTAATAACAAATCCAAAGATCTCTCCACTACGGTCAAGATGACGGATGAATGCATCCCCTCATAGTTTCAGAAGAAGTAACTTACGGATGCCTGTATCTGCCACTCGCTATTTCCTCCCTGCTATCGGGCATAGGAAATGATGGAAGGAGAAAACGTTAAAGCTTTATCAATACCTTTTTCTTTATAATAGCATTAAGGCAGCACACACTTTCCGCCCCCTTCGGCGGAACTTGCAAAAAGCTTTAACGAATTTATCCGACATCAGTTCCAAGCCTTGGACTTTTGTTACTTTTGGGCCAAGCCAAAAGTAAAAGCCCTTCGGTGGCCAACCGAGGCAAGCCCGAGCGTAGCGAAAGCATAGCGACCGCATTACGATTCCCGCATGCGCGAGAATGACGACCGTATTAGAAACATTACTAGAAAGATTGCTTCAGCTCGCTCTCCCCCATCTTCGCAATGACGGATTTAACGCATTCCCTGTACTCTCCCCAGCCTCACAATAACGAATTTATAGTAATAGCAAATCCAAAGATTTCATCCTACCCTTCTATCCACCTCACCTTATCTTCCATCGGAGTTCTGTTCGGTGCCCATGGTTTCTCATTATGATAACCCATATAAAATAAACCAATGCACTTTTCATTTTCGGCAAGACTTAAAAATTCGCCTAAATCATCAATCAACGGTGGCGAACTCCAGTACGCGCCAACCTGTAAACTTTCGGCCGTTATCGCCATATTCTGTACCGCACATGATACAGCAGCTAATTCTTCCCACTCCGGTATTTTACCACTTAACTGCATATTAATGGCTATAATGCAATCAGCCTGACTTGTTTTCTCGGCAAAACTATCGTACTTTTTCTGTAAGAACTGTTGCGGACTAACCAGCTCTTTATATAACCTCCCCAGTTCTTCACCAAGTTTGGCTAATCCAGCCTTTCTAATCACCACAAAACGCCAGGGCTGCGTTAATTTGTGTGTAGGTGCATAATTAGCTGTCTCTAAAATCTGGTTGATTACCTGAACCGGGATTTCTTTTTTTATATAGCTTGCAGGAAAAATACTGCGACGTTCTTTTATAACTTTTGAAACGATATCGTATGTTGTACTCATGTGGTAAATATAAGCTAAAAGGCAGAAGGTATAAGAAAGAAGGCAACAACTCCAAAAGTTTTGACGTTCCCTTAACTGAATCTTAAACTAAATAACTGCAAACCCTTAACTTCAAACTGAAAGCTGTTTCCTGATCTGTTTAACCTTCGCAAAAAAGCCGATACTTTCTTTATCCACCAAAAAATCCATCGTTTGTAAAAGCTCCTCCTTTATCCAATCGTGTTTGGCATTTAAATTGGCCAAAATGTTTAAACAATGTGATTTTATAGCCACAGGAATTTTCTCGTCGATTAACCAGGCAAAAACAATTTCCACTAAATGATCCGTATTGTAATCGGCAATAATTTCTTTAAGTGCTTTTGAAGCATTTCTTTTAGTTATAAAAGCCAGGATTTTAACATAATGCCTTAAAGCAGATAAATTGGTTTGTTGAGGAAATTTTTCTAAGAAATAATGCGTGTAAGGTAAAAATCTTTCCTGATGATGAGTAAATACATTTTCTAAAATCCATGCGGCCCTAAAACCGATCTGTTCATCATGGTAAAAACTTAAATCAATCAAATCTTTCACCGAAAAGGTTTCTTCAGAAGCAATAGCGGCTAATTTTTTTACCTTACTTTTTTGCAGCGTTGTTTTTATGTTTTCGAGCAAGAGATCTGATTGCATAAAACGAAAATATATTTTTTACCGGATAAAACCTCACATCATCCAGAAATGTGAACAGTTAATAAAATGATTTGGGCGTTACCCAAGCTGCACAAGGGTCGGGCTTTTTCAGGGCTTCGCTTTGCTCCGGTACCGATGAAGCCTGTAAAACAAGCAAGCATACCGTAATTTAATAAAAACAGGGGTGCTTAATCGGCACTGAACCCTTACAATCCCTAACGCAAAACCCACTCCCTGATAAAAATTACATAAACCTCGCAGGTTATAAACAGTGCTGACGCTATGAGGCCATAAAGCCAATTATTCCGGTTAAACCTACGAGGTTTAGTTGTTTAATGCTCCGGCACAAAAGATTTATTTCCAAAAATATCTGTTTTAAAAATCCCAATCTTTTTACCGTTAACATCTTCTACAACAGTATTGCCAAATACATCTTTTTTATACTTAGCAATCACATTTCCATGGTCATCTTCAACAACCGTTTCGCCAAACGAGTTATTTTTCTGCTTGCCTATTACCTTGCCCTCACCGTTTTCTATGGTAATATTGCCCGAAATATCTGTTTTATAAACGTTCAGAACCTGGCCACGATCGTTTTCAATAATCGTATTGCCAAAAATATCTGCCTTTTGTTTTAACGTAACTTCCGTTTTTCCATCTCCAGGCACTAAACCACCTAAAGGTTTTGGCACCAGGTTTTCTTCGCGTTCACTTTCTAATACCGTATTGCCAAAAAAATCTTTTTTTTGTGTACCTACAGTTTTTCCGGCTTCATTTTCCAATATTGTATTGCCAAAAAAATCCTGCTTTTGCTTCGCTATGGTTTTACCATCTTTATCTACAATAATGGTTTTTCCAAAAAAGTCTTTCTTCTGTTTACCTATGGTCTTATCTTTCGAATCAACCAGAATCGTATCACCAAAAAAATCTACTTTATACTTGTACTGGGATTCCTGGCCATAAGCCACGACGGAAATTGTAGACATTATAATGCCTAGTGTTAATTTTTTCATATTGATTTCATTTTGTGTGTAGCACTAAAATACAAAACAACGTGAAGAAAAAAGCATACTGAAAATATATTAATCTTTTTTAATTTGAGTGGTGCGCAACCTGCCAAAAGCTCCTCCCCTTTGTAAAATAAACCCGGTAGCAGCGAACACGAAGTACAACGAATAAAGCGTATAACGGGACGGTATTTGCCAAAAAGAACAGAAACCATCATTTTCCCGTTTTTAACCATTACGATTTCAAGATCAGCAACCAAATACCTTTTTACCGTCAACCTTTTTGTATATCTTTGCGCCTTATTTCAATTACAGCATGATTTCAGTTTCTAATTTATCATTACGGTACGGCAAGCGCACACTATTTGAAGATGTTAACCTAAAATTTACCCAGGGCAACTGCTATGGCGTAATTGGGGCTAACGGTGCAGGTAAATCTACTTTTCTAAAAATTTTATCTGGAGAAGTTAATCAAACTTCCGGTAGCGTTGCTTTTACACCAGGCGAAAGAATGGCGGTTTTAAAACAAAACCACTACGAATTTGATGAGTTTTCGGTATTAGAAACAGTAATGATCGGACATAAAGAACTTTATGCCATCATGAAAGAAAAAGATGCCATTTACATGAAAGAAGATTTTACCGAGAAAGATGGCGAACGCGCCGGAGAACTGGAAAATCTTTTTGCAGAAATGGACGGTTGGAACATGGAAAGCAACGCTGCAACCATGTTAAGCAACTTAGGCATTACCGAAGATAACCACCATAAATTACTAAAAGAGCTTGATAATACACAAAAAGTACGTGTATTATTGGCGCAGGCCTTATTCGGTAATCCAGATATTTTGCTACTGGATGAGCCTACCAACGATTTGGACATTGAAACCATTGCCTGGTTAGAAAACTTTTTGGCCGATTACCAGAATATAGTATTGGTGGTATCTCACGACAGGCACTTTTTAGATGCTGTATGTACCCACATTGTGGATATCGATTTCGCGAAAATGAGTATCTACACCGGTAACTATACCTTCTGGTACGAATCCAGTCAGTTGGCATTAAAACAACGCAGCGACCAGAACAAGAAGATGGAAGATAAGGTAAAAGAGCTGCAGGAATTTATCCGCAGGTTTAGTGCCAATGCATCTAAATCGAAACAAGCTACCTCGCGTAAGAAAGCCCTCGATAAAATCGATATTACCGAAATTAAAGCATCAAGCAGAAAATATCCTGCAATTATATTTAACAACACAGGCCGCGAAGCAGGCGATCAGATTTTACAGGTAGAAAACCTTGGTAAAAACGGGAACGAAGGCATTTTATTCGATAAAGTTACTTTTATGGTAAACAAAGGCGATAAAATTGCCGTATTGTCTCAAAATAGCTTAGCAACAGCCGCATTTTACGATGTTTTAACCGGTAGAGATACCGACCATAGAGGAGAATTTAAATGGGGTGTAACCATCAGTACTGCTGATATACCGAATGATAACTCTGAATATTTTGCCGGCAAGGATGAAAATCTCGTTGATTGGTTACGCGAATATTCGGGCACCGAAGCTGATGAACAGTTTGTACGCAGTTTCTTAGGCCGTATGTTATTTTCAGGCGAAGAAGTACTTAAAAATGTTAAAGTACTATCAGGTGGTGAGAAAATGCGTTGCATGTTCTCCAGGATGATGTTGCAGCAAGCCAACCTATTGATGTTTGATGAACCTACGAATCACCTTGATTTAGAATCCATAGAGGCATTGAACAATGGCATGAAAGATTTTAAAGGTGCCATATTGTTTACCTCACGAGATCACCAGTTAACAGAAACTGTTGCCAACCGCATTATCGAAATTACGCCAAAAGGAACCATTGATAAGTTAATGACTTATGATGAATACATTAACAGCAGCGATGTTGCCAAATTAAGAGAACAAATGTATTCTTAAATTTCATTTAAGATATTGTTTTAAAGCCACATGTTTACATGTGGCTTTTTTTATATAAAAAAACCAAGCTGGTGTAGCGTTTTCATTCCATTAATCGTTTTACAAGAAAAAAGCGTTAATGGCCATTAACCAATTTTGTTCATAAAATTGATTTATAACATTAAAATGAAAACTAATTTGAAAAACTTTAGCACTACGACAAAAATTATACTCTCTCTTATTGCAATTACATTAACTATATCAGCTTGTAAAAAAGACTTTAACAGCGATCCGATTGAAGCTGCAGGTATTGGTTTCATACACGCATCGCCAGGAACAGCTGCCTTGGATTTTATTTTAGACAACCAAAAAGTAAACAGTTTTACTTACACTAAAGATTTAGGGTATTACGCCGCTTACCCAGGAACAAGATTGGTTGGGGTTGCCAAAAAAGATTCATTAAAATATTTAACCACAGCTACAGCTACTTTAAAATCAGGATCATTTTATTCGGTTTTCGTAGTGGATACTTTAAAATCGACAAAACTTTTAATTTTAGAAGATGATTTAAAAGCACCAGAAACCGATAAGGCAAAAGTTCGCTTTGTAAACTTAAGTCCGGGTTCTGCACCATTTGATTTAGCTATTTCAGGTACAGAGACACCTTTATTTACTGCAAAGGCATTTAAAGAGTTTACTACTTTTAGCAACATTACACCAAACGATAGTTATACCTTTCAGTTAAAACAAGGCGGTACAGTTAAAGTAAGCTTACCAGCTGTTAAAATTGAAAAAGGAAAAATTTATACCATTTGGGCAAAAGGCCTATCAAGCAAAACTGATAGTACCGGAGTTGGATTATCAGTAATGACAAACAAATAAAATCATTTAACACTACCTGTTGAAAAGAAAATTGACACCACTCAAAAAATTGGGTGGTGTTATTTTCTTAAATTTGCAATCAATTAACCATGATAAACCGCTAAAAAATAGTCCTTTACAAGGGTGACAAAAAAAATACTCAGTTTTGAGGAAATTTTAAAAGGCTGTGTAAAAAACGACAATAGCTGTAAAGAAATGATGTATAAATCATTTTATGGCTATTTAATGGGCATTATTTTAAGGTATACAAAAAATACATCAGACAGCGAAGAGCTTGTAAATGATAGCTTTATCAAGATTTTTAAACATGTTGGCGGATTTAAACCACCAAAAAACCCCGAAGAACTACAGCGATCTTTTAAAGGGTGGATTGCCCAGATTGCTTCGCGGACTGCAATTGACAAAATAAGAAGTTCGAAGGCCCAGTTTTATGTAGATGATCTTGCAGAAAGTGAACATCCGGTTACGCAGGTTTCTGTTGCATCCGAACTTCATGTTAACGATATTTTAAATTTATTAAATCACCTGCCAGATACACAGCGACTGGTATTTAACTTATATGAAATTGAAGGCTTTGCCCATGATGAAATTTCGAAAATGTTGAACATTCCAGAAAGTTCGAGCAGGGTATATCTTACCCGCTCTAAAAATAAGTTACGTACCCTTTACCTAAATACCATGGTTAATTCATACGAAAAAAATGGATAAGGAATTAATTGAGCACATCACAGCGCAACTCCAAAACCATGAGGAAACATACCCTAATGGTGCTTGGGAGCGCTTTTCGGAAAAAGAAAATAAAAAAAGAGGCATTACATACTGGCCTTTATGGGCTGCTGCTGCCTTAATTTTAATTTTTGGCGGTGTGTTTTTGACATTAAATAATGATAATTCTAAAAATGAAGTTGCAATATCCAAGCAAAAAACAAAAGATTCAGCTCAAAAAAATACGGATACTATTGTTCCATCGAAAAGTATTGCCCCGCCGTTAAACACTAATATCGGCAACCAAACTCCCGCTGAAACCAACTTAGCTTATAATAGCCCTAGCATAATCAATGAAAAGTTAAAACCATTATTGGAACAACAGAATAATTATGCTTTAACGAATGCAACCGAAGGATTAGGGTTAATAAACAACAATTTGCTGGATAATACACTTTCTGGCAAAAATATTTCCGATTTAAAGTCGAAAGAGTTTGATATTTTAACTGAAAATAAAAAGCCTCAACCCAGTACACAAACTAATTTTGAAAAGCTTTTAGCCCAGGATAGTTACGCTAATCAACAAAAACCTGCTGCCAAAACTATTGGAAACTCTAAATGGCAGCCTGATGTATATGTTGCTCCTGCAATGGGTAATGACAATAAGGTAACCATGAATTACGGTTTCTCATTATCATATGCCATTGCCAATAAATTATCGATAAGCTCTGGCGTATCATATGCTTCAATTAGTACAACCGAATCTTTAGATGCCTCTGCTCCACAAACGCTATCAGGTAAAAATCTGGCTTCAGTTGATGCTAAAGTGCGTGGAATTAATATTCCATTGGAATTAAAATATAACATTAGTGATAAACTTTATACCAATATTGGGGTTTCGGCACTTGCTGTTTTAAATAACTCGCAACAAAACAGCTATATCATAAACCAGGTACAAAGTTTTTCTTCCCCGGCAATAAATGGCTATTCAGATTTTAAAACACTGATTGTAAAAGAAAAAACGGTTGAGCCGCAATCCGAAGCCAATATAGATCCTGATAAATACATCGGGTTTTACAATTTCTCTTTAGGTTACAAGCAAAAAATATCCAAAAAGAACAATATTGCTATCGAACCCTTTCTTCGCCTGCCGATGAAAACTTTCTCAAAAGAAAATCTTAACCTTACCAATGGCGGACTTCGTTTGAAGATAGATTTTTAGAAAAAAAACACTAAGATATTTAGTATATTTGGGTAACGTTATATGAAAAATCTTAAGCCATACCCTACAGAAGAAGAGTTACCCCCTGTTAAAACTGTTAATGAGGTAGATTTTTCTGCTCAACACAGTTATGCAGATTATATGCGTTTCGAGTTTAAAGATCGCTTAGAAATCATCAAAGGCTATCTTTTTAAGATGAGTTCTGCGCCATCCCGTATCCATCAAAAACTATCAGGAAGAATTTATGTGTCTATATATAATGCACTGAACGGTTGTAAATGTGAAGTGTATAGTGCCCCTTTTGATGTTCGATTGGCAAATAGATCTCTTAACGATAAAGAAGTTTTTACTGTAGTACAACCCGATATTGTGGTAGTTTGCGATCAAAGCAAATTAGATAAACGTGGTTGCATCGGTGCGCCGGATATTGTGGTAGAAATTTTATCGCCAGGCTACAACAAGAAAGAACTCGTAAATAAATATGAGGTTTATGAAGAAGCAGGTGTTAAAGAATACTGGATTGTAAGCCCTTCTGAAAAAACATTTTTCAGGTATATCCTTGATGTTAAAGGTAAATTTCAGCCTACAAAGCTTTTAACCGAAGGTGAAGTAGTAACCACACCAATTTTACCCGGATTTTCATTAGATCTGGAAGCGGTTTTTCAGGATTAATTAAAATACATTACATAAAAAAAGGAGTCAGGTTTAATAAAACCTGACTCCTTTAAAAGCTCTTTCTATTTATTATTAGTGCCCTGAATGACCATCAGCACCGTGTGCATGGCCATGAGCCAATTCATCCTGAGTAGCTTCGCGTACATTCAGAATTACACCACTAAACACTAAGTTTTTACCAGCCATCGGGTGGTTTAAATCTACAGAAATGGTTTCATCATGAACCGCAGTAACACCAGCTCTGAATTGGTTACCGTTATTATCCTGTAAAGGAATAACATCACCAACATTTGGCAATTCGCCACCAGCTTCGGTAAACATTGTTTTTGGAAGATCGGCAAATGCACCTGGATCGATGTCACCATAACCATCTGCAGCAGATAGTTCGAAGCCATATTCATCACCAGTTTTTAAACCGGTTAAATGTTCTTCAAATTTAGGCAACATCATGCCAACGCCATATAAAAATACTAAAGGATTTTCTTCATCAGCTTTTTCTACAAAAACTTGTTGTCCTTCTTCGTTAGTAGTATGCAATTCGTAAGTTAACGCTACTACAGAGTTTGGTGAAATATTCATTTAAATTAATTTATTGTAAATACTCTAATGCGTCCTCAACAGTGTTAACCGGCAACTGGCATACTTTATTTCGGCAAATATAAACTTTTGTTTCGTTGCTTTGCTTACCTTTTAACAGCGGTAGGTTACTTTTTGTTCCACCCAATGTAATTTTGTTTGGAATGTAATGTCCGCTTAATTCTAATTTAATCACATCTGTTTCTAAACCGGTAATGGCAATCTCGTTAATGCCGTAAATTTCATTTAGTAACTGGATGGCCCAGTTTGAGTAAGCGGAGCCATAACTTTTTATTTTTGGATGTACCGCAGCAAGCATTCCTGATGCTTTTTCCGCATAGTTTTCGTGATCAAAAAGTAAACCCATTTTTTTTAAATTTTGGGCCATTACAGAGTTGGAAGCAGGAATTACATTGTCCATCACTTCGTGTTTTCGGGCAATTAAATCTTCACTTTCGGCAGAGGTGTAGAAAAACATCGGTGAATCCGGATCAGTGAAATTAGCGATTACATAATTTGCAAATAATTTGGCTTCTTCCAACCATTTTTCATCAAAATCATATTCGTATAATGCAATTAAAGCTTCGATAAAAAAGGCATAATCATCTAAAAAACCGGTAATAGATGCTTTTCCATTTTTATAGTTCCGGTATAGTCCTCTCTTTTCAGATTTTAGATTATTTAAAATAAAATTAGCTGCAGCAGCTGCCTTTTCATAATATTGGTTGTGACTTAAAACTTGAGCAGCATCAGCCAGTGCTTTAATCATCATACCATTCCAGGCCGTTAAACATTTATCATCCAAACCTGGTCTAACCCTTTTGCTTCGTTCAGCCATTAATTTTGCCTTGGCCGATTTAACTTTATCATAAAGTGTTTCAGGTTCCAAATTATATCTCGAGAGCAAATCGTCGTCACTGATTGTTTTACGCAAAATATTGGTTTGTTCTTCTTCCCAGTTCCCATCTTCGGTAACGTTATAATATGCACCGATTAATTGAGCATCATCGCCTAAAATCTGATCGAAAGCTGCTTTATCCCAAACATAAAACTTACCTTCAATGCCTTCGCTATCTGCATCCAATGCCGAGTAAAACAATCCATCCGCAGATGTCATCTCTTCAAAAACCCAGTTAATGGTTTCAACAACAGTTTGTTTAAAAGAATCGAATTTAGTGCATTGATACGCTTCGGCATATAAACTGATTAATTGTGCGTTATCATACAGCATTTTTTCGAAATGAGGTACATGCCACTTGTCATCAACCGAATAACGGGCAAAGCCACCGCCAATCTGATCGTAAATGCCTCCCCTGCTCATTTCTTCCAAAGTGTGGCAAACAGCAGTGAAAACAGATTCATCATCCTTTAAAAAGCCATAACGTAATAAAAATACCCAATTATTAGGCAATGGAAATTTTGGTGCACGGTTATATCCTCCGTAACCAATATCAAAATGGCGCTTCCATGGTGTTACAATTTCGGTTAAATGTGCATCAATATATTCTTCAGTAGCTACGGCTGGAATTATTTTTTCACTGTCGTTAATGCCTGAAGTTAACCTTTCGGCATATTGAATGGCTTTATCAGGTTCGTTTGCCCAAAGAGCAGCAACATTTTCGAGGATGTTTATCCAATCATTTTTTCTAAAATAGGTTCCTCCGTAAATCGGACGCTGATCTGGCAAACAAATACAATTTAAGGGCCAGCCCCCGCTTCCGGTCATTAACTGTATGGCATACATATAAATCTGATCAATATCCGGACGCTCCTCCCGATCTACCTTTATACAGATAAAATGACGGTTCATCACCTCGGCCACTTCATGGTTTTCGAAACTTTCGCGCTCCATTACATGGCACCAATGGCAGGCCGAATAACCGATGCTCACCAATATCAATTTATTTTCAGCCTTTGCCTTTTCCAAAGCCTCAGTTCCCCATTCGCACCAATTAACGGGATTATGAGCATGTTGAAGAAGATATGGTGATGAAGCGTGGATTAAGTTATTGGTATCAGACATGGTGTTTAGTATATAAATGTAAGCCGGAAACAGAATTATAGTAAGGCGTAAATCTATTAATAATCTACAAACCTGTTTCGATTTAGTTTTTGTTTTTATACTTTAGTTGGAAATCTAAGCTTATAAAAAATGAAAATTACCCATACCGAAATATACCGCTTTAGTATCCCAATGGAACCTTTTGTGATTGCAACCGGAACCATGCATTTTGCCCAGAATGTATTGGTCAGGATTTATACCGACGCTGGTATCCACGGAACTGGAGAGTGCTCAGCTTTCCCGATGATTGTAGGTGAAACCCAGGAAACATGTATTGCGATGGCTAAAGATTTTGCAGCAATATTAAAAGGGAAAGATCCACTCGAAATTCCCGAGCGGATGAACGACTTATTGGGTTATGCAGACCATAACAATACCATTAAAAGTGCCTTTGATATGGCTTTATTTGATATTGCAGCAAAAAATGCAGAATTGCCATTATATAAATTCCTTGGAGGACAAAAGCGTACCATTGAGACCGATATGACCATCGGAATTGATACACCTGAAGGCATGGCCGCAACTGCATTGAAATACAAAAGCAAGGGTTGCAGGATTATTAAAATAAAGTTGGGCAAAAAGGTTCATGACGATATAGAAAGGGTAAAACACATCCGCGAAGCTGTAGGTGAAGAATTGATTTTACGTTTAGATGCCAACCAGGGATGGAGTTTTGATGATGCTTTATTTGCTTTGGGCGAATTGGAAAAATACAACATTGAATTTTGCGAACAGCCTGTGCGGACCTGGTACGATGATAAATTACCAGAGCTGAATGTAAACTCGCCAATTAAATTAATGGCCGATGAAAGCTGCTATAACCATCATGATGCCCGTAAACTGATCAATAGCCAGAGCACCACCTATTTAAACATTAAATTTTCGAAATCAGGAGGTATATTAGAAGCCCAAAAAATACACGAAGAAGCATTAAAGCATGGTGTAAAATGTATGATTGGCAGTATGCTGGAAAGTCGGATTGCGCTAAGTGCCAACCTTCATTTTGCGCTGGCAAGTCCAAATGTAGAATTTTTCGACCTGGATACTGCATTATTAGGGCATTTAGTAGATCCTGTAATTGGTGGCTTAACTTATAATGGCTACTTCCTTGATGTTCCTGATGAAATTGGCATAGGTGCCGAAGCAGATGAATTTTTCTTGGAGAAATGCGAAAGCTGGACGGTTTAATTTAACGAGTTGGGAGTTTGGGGTTTGGAATCGATCAACCGGTTTAAACAATTAAATGATTGTAAAAATCACAATAATAGATCCTAAAACAAATTCAGGATGACGCCACGAGGGTATATGACTAATAAAAAAGCCTTCTTGCAATGATGAAAAGGGTATAAATCATGTAGAATCAACTAATAACCATTGAATTAATGAACTAATAATCTATCCAACTCCAAACTATCGCCATTAAAAGCATTAAAATCAACCACATGCCCAATGCCGTTAATTTTGGCTTTATCAGAGTGTTGCCAAAACTTCCAGCGGCTATTATCCATGCGCAATTTTGGTTGATAATAATGGGCTATCCATAATGGATAATCATCAAAATAATCAAGCAGATAATCTTCGTAAAACTTAAGTCCGGTGTAAACAATCGGCCTTACTTTCGTCTTTAGCTCAACATAATTCAAAAAATCAGACAATTCTGCCCTCATTTTTAATGGAGAAACACCATCTAACGATTCAATATCAACAACCGGAGGTAAATCTCCTTTTTCTATATTAACCACCTGTAAAAAGAATTTCGCCTGCGTTTTCCCGTCCTTTTTTGGTCTGAAGAAATGATATGCACCACAGATAATACCAACTTTTGGTGCTTCGCGCCAGTTCCGCTGAAAATAGGGATCAACCAGCATCAATCCTTCTGTAGCTTTAATAAAGGCAAAACGGATGCTCACCTCATCTTCTTTCATTTCTTTTACCTTTTGCCAGTTTATTTTACCTTGATAATATGAAACATCAATGCCATGAATGCTATACTTTTTTGGAATTTTGATGTTAAAACTTTCATAAGTTCTATAATTTGGATCTTGCCCCCAATCTTTAACCCAGCGCCAGGTGGCAACAAAACTTCGTAATACGTAGCCGTAATAGAACGGAGAAAGCAAAATCAACAATAATCCGGCAATAACCAGTTTAAGCTGAACGGAGAGTACACTTTTCTTTTTTTTATTTGCAGCCGGTTTTCTGGTTACAGGTCTCCGAACGGCAGGTTTTCTGGCAACAGGCGTTTTATTTAATGGGGTTCTTTTCTCTGGCGGCATTTGATCGGTTTCCGGATGCAAATTTGTAAAAAATTACCCGATATTTTCTGCCGAACTTTTTTTAGTTTTTTAATGGATATTGAATTCAGATGATCAATTAATACATTACCTTTTACTATTTTTACGGCATCTAAAATAGCTAATGTTCAAACTCATTTTTAATACCTACAAAAGCTCCTTTAGCGGGTTGAGCAGAGAAACCTGGCTGCTGAGTTTTGTGATAATGTTCAACAGATTCGGCAGTATGTCTGTACCCTTTATGGGTTTGTTTGTTACCCAAAGCTTACATAGATCGGTAACGGATGCAGGTTTAATCATTATTTTATTTGGAGTTGGCTCGGTACTTGGCTCGGCAACGGGCGGTAAATTAACCGATATGATTGGCTTTCGCCCGGTACAGGTTTTATCATCCGTTGTAAGCGGCCTACTATTTATTTTATTTTCTACCCTTACTCATTTTTATAGTTTATGTGCCCTCGCAGTTGTGATTAGCTTTTTTTCTGAAGCTTTCCGCCCGGCTAATTTTACCGCAGTGGCACACTACGCCGCAGAAGGTACATTAACGCGATCGTACTCTTTAAACAGGTTAGCTACAAACATGGGCTGGTCTATAGGGATTAGTTTTGCAGGTATTATTGCTTCCATCAACTACAGGCTGCTTTTCGTGGTAGAAGGGGTGGTAAGTATTATTGTGGGTTTGTTAATCCTCTCATTTTTACCGCAAGTGAAAGGTTTTATTAAAAAAGCCAAAGAAACTGCACATAATATGGTTATTATGAAACCATGGAACGATGCTTTCTATGTAAAGTTTATTCTCCTCACCACCGTATTTATTACCTGTGCTTTTTTAATGTTCAGGATTGTACCCGTGTTTTTTAAACAAGAATGGCATATTGATGAATTTGCAATAGGTCTTATCATTGGCATCAACGGGGCCGTTATTGCCTTGTTTGAAATGGTGATGATCAATAAAATTGAAGCAAAAAGATCGCCCATATTTTTCATCATCATTGGTGCTATACTATTTTCCACTGCTTATCTCTTATTAAGTACCCCGCTAAGTTTTCATATTTTGATGGCAATACTAACTATTGTGGTTTTTACCTGCGGAGAAATGCTCACATTACCATTCATCAATACGATTGTAATTAGCAGAAGTAACGCACACAACAGGGGTTTATATGCCGCAGGATATACCTTAAGTTGGTCGTTTGCACAGCTGGCCGGGCCATATCTGGGATTTTTAGTGGCAGAAAACCTGGGTTACAATTGGCTTTGGATAGGAATTGCCTGCATGCTTTTACTGTGTGCCTGGGGATTTAATACACTAAATAAAAAGCAGGCTGAAATTTTGTTAGCAAAAAGCAAAGTTCAGCTGGAAACTGAATAAATTTCCAGCCGAACAGCAATTATTTTACTTGTTGGGCTTTAACACCCTCATTTGTAATTTTTACCGGAAGAATATTCCCATTAGCATCAAAATTCATTTCATCAATACAGGTAACACGGTGGTTTCCATCAGTTTCCGTTAACGGGCGACGGTGGTAAACGATATAATATTTTCCTTTTTTCTCATTGATAATTATAGAATGGTGACCTGCGCCGGTAGCAATTGCGGCATCTTGTTTTAAAATTTTACCCACTCTTTTAAATGGTCCAAAAGGTGAATCGCCAACAGCATAAGCTACAGAGTAATCCGGACCAGTCCAGCCGCCCTCGCTCCACATAAAATAGTATTTGCCATTTCTAATGAACATATATGGCCCTTCAACATAATTATCAGGTGTAATTTCTTTAAAGGTTTTTCCATCTTCAAAAGGCACAAAACCATTAAAATCCTTATTTAATTTGGCGATGTTACAATGTTTCCAGCCTCCATAAATTAAGTAATACTGACCATCTTTGTCTTTAAACACAAACTGATCAATCGGCTGTGCACCATTGTAAAACTTATCAACCAAAGGTTTCCCTAAATGGTCTTCATATGGTCCTTCCGGTTTATCAGCAACAGCAACGCCAATCCCTCCTACCTCATTATCGCTTTGAATATCATTTGCACCGAAAAACAGGTAATATTTTTTGTCTTTTTGTACTATTGCGGGTGCCCACATCGCTTTATTGGCCCATTTTACGGCTGCCGTATCTAAAATATGGGGATGTTTTTTCCATTTTACTAAATCGTCAGACGAAAAGGCATCTAAAAACACCTGTTCCTTGTATTTTGCAGAATAAGTAGGATAAACCCAATATTTATTATTGAAAATGGCAGCATCGGGATCTGCATACCAGCCGGGAAAGATTGGATTGCCAGATTGGTTAATCGTTTTAGTATCCTGAGCAAAAGAAGCAAGCCCTGATAAAAGTAAAAGTGAAGAGAATAGGTATTTCATGGTACCAATTTAGAAAAAAATAGCTATTAAAAAAATTTAGGTTATTCTATTTCCAGATGCAAAGAGATAGATATGATCTTCGACTACGCTCAGACTGATCATAAACGTTAAAATTATTTAGTTGTATAGGAAAGCAAAACCCGTAGCAATTCAGTTAAAGCAGTCCTACCCTTCGTTTCAAATCCCCGGCCTTATGCTTCGGCCAGCGGGTTTAACACTACGGTGAGGTTTAGGTTGCAGGGCTACCATTACTAATCAGGGCTGCAGGATGCATAATTAGCCCATCGCAATAACAAGCCTTTCAAAAAAGAACTACACTTTATCTAATAAACCCGACAAAGCTAAATAGCCCGGAATGGAGCGCAGCGAAATGAGGACTATAAGCGATGGCGGGACTACAGTACCTATAAAAAACAGAACCGCTCGTTTTCAAAAAAAATCGTCACCTCGACTGAAGTGTTGGCGAAATGGAGAGATCTGCTGAAAATAGATTTCTCGACTACGTTGCACTCCGCTCGAAATGACGATCTGTTGCGTCAGAACGCATAAATTAATCAAGCTTATTTACTCAGTTCTGCGAAATATTTATGGAACAAAGGCAAAGTTTCTATTCCTTTATAATAATTGTAAATATCATATTTCTCATTTGGCGAGTGTAAAGCATCGCTATCTAAACCGAAGCCAAAAAGTACCGATTTAATACCTAAAACATCTTCGAACAGTGCCACAATAGGAATACTTCCTCCACCGCGCGTAGGGATTGCTTTTTTACCAAAGCTATCTTCAATTGCTTTTTCTGCTGCCTGGTAAGCAACGCTGTCTGTTGGGGTTACTACAGGTTCGCCGCCATGGTGAGGGGTAACTTTAACTTTAACATTTTTAGGGGCAATGCTTTCAAAATGTTTGGTGAATATTTCTGCAATTTCTTCTGAACTTTGGTGAGGAACCAAACGCATCGAAATTTTTGCATTTGCTTTACTTGGCAATACGGTTTTGGCGCCTTTGCCAATATATCCACTCCATATTCCATTCACTTCCAATGTTGGGCGGGTTCCTGTACGCTCTAAAGTAGAATATCCTTTTTCTCCCCATACCTCATCAATATCAAGATCTTTTTTGTATTCAGCTTCATCGTAAGGTGCAGAATTTAATGCTTTTTTCTCCTCATCAGTTAATTCTAATACTTTATCATAAAATGCAGGAATTGTAATGTGGTTGTTTTCATCGTGTAAGGAAGCAATCATTTTGCAAAGTATAGTAGCCGGATTGGCCACAGCACCACCATATACACCTGAGTGTAAATCGCGGTTCGGGCCAACAACTTCTACCTCCATATAAGCCAAACCACGCAAACCGGTTTCAATAGATGGATGATCCATGCTGATCATTGAGGTATCAGAAATTAAAACCACATCAGCCTTTAAACGTGCAGCATTATCTTTTACAAAAATGCCAAGATTTGCAGAACCTACCTCCTCTTCGCCCTCAATCATAAATTTAACGTTGCAAGCCAGGGTATTGGTTTCCATCATCAGTTCAAATGCTTTTACATGCATATAAAACTGTCCTTTATCATCGCAAGCACCGCGTGCATAAATTTTGCCATCGCGTACAGTAGGTTCAAAAGGTGGTGTGTGCCAAAGTTCTAACGGATCGGCCGGTTGAACATCATAGTGGCCATATATTAATACAGTGGGTAATGAAGCATCTATAATTTTTTCTCCGTAAACAATAGGATATCCTGCAGTCGGACAAATTTCAACGTTATCAGCACCAGCATCTTTTAATTTCTGTGCAACATAATCGGCAGTTTTTAAAACATCTCCTTTATATTTCGGATCAGCACTAACCGATGGAAAACGCAATAACTCAAACAGTTCATCTAAAAAACGTTGTTTGTGCGTTTCTACATAATTTTTAATCTCTTGCATAACAAAATGAATTTGGACAAATATAGGCTTTACCAAATAAATGGCACAGTAAGTATTTACAAATTATCCGGGCCAGGGCGTAAAACTCAGCTAATAATCAAACAGTTAAAATGTTTATTTATTTTTTGCCATAGCTAAAAACCAACCCTTAATTTTTTAAAATTAAAACCGTCTTTTAACCGATACAAAAAAATAATTTAATGTTTGTAAAAAAGAATGTTGCAGCACCATTTCTATTTACTTTTTTGTAAATTGCGCCCCATAACAGATATCCTTAAATCCTGTAAGAAAGAATTTTAACAATGAAGTTTAGCGCAAAAGTATTTTTATCTCTGCTGCTGCTTCTGTTTGTCCGTACTTCTGCTTTCGCCCAGGCTCCAAATCCAACTCGGGTAAGTTGCCCCGAAGCCGCCCAATATTACGCTAAAGACAGTATTAACATTGTAACTTTTGGTGCCAGCACGGTAGAAGGTGTAAATGGAGTTGGTTTCCAAACCATGCTTCAGAATAATTTTTTAAACTGTTATACCAATAAGGTAGTCGATATTACCAATCACGGTATCGGTGGTCAAACTACTTTTCAGGGTTTACTCAGAATTGATAACGCAATAGCCAACAGAACAGGTTTTATTGTAATTGATATGGGCATAAACGATGCGTTGTCTATTGCCGCAGGTAAAGGCAGCTTGGCCCAAACGGTTTCGAACATGCGCGTTTTTATCACCTCCAGTTTAAAACAGAAGTTAGTTCCAATTATATGTACCCTTCAGTTTGTAGACGATAGAACAAATAAGAGTTATGTTGCGGTTAATACCAATATCAGGAACATTAACGCCGCCTACAGAAAATTGGCCACTGAATACAAAATTTACCTTGCAGATGTAAATGCCGCAATGAGACGCGATTTTACGCTGTATCAGGATGCCTTCCACCCCAATGCACGGGGCTACCGGTTAGTTAGTTACGTAATTTTTGATGCCGTTAACAAAGCTATTTTTGATAAGTTTTTAAAGTTTACCGTTTCTCAAAACTATCCTAACCCTGCGGCAATGCAAACGTTTATTGATGTGGTTTTGCCTGAATCGGACAAACTTAACATACAGATTTACGACATGATGGGCCGATTGGTTAAAACGGTTGTAAATGAATACCTCAATACCGGAAAACACACCTTAGAAATCAATACTTCAACCTTTGTACCGGGTATATATTTTTTCAAAATATCTTCTGATTCCGGCCAGTATAATACAGCAAAAAAGTTTATTGTAGCGCGGTAACAAAAGATTTAAATAATTGTCTACACAGTAGATTAATATGTTTTTATATCTTTAACCATGTCTGCAGCGTCCTTATTTACCAATGAAACCATTGATCTCGATCAACTACCAAAATATGAAGAGATAACGCTTAAAAAGCCGCATCCGGATTACTGGAAAATCATTTGCATTAACTTGCTAATCTTTTTCGGCATCCTGGGCATGGGTACAACTGCATTACTTCTACTTTTTAAAGAAATAAGGCCAAATGCAGTGTGGATAATCCCCGCTTATATCGTTCTGGTTGTTATTTCCTTTCTGCTTTTCCGTTTAAGCTTTAAAAAAAGGGGTTATGCAATGCGTAAGCACGATGTAATTTATAAAAATGGGATCATTGCAGAATCTACAACGATTGTTCCGTTAAACAGAATTCAGCATATTGAATTAAATGAAGGTATTTTTTCAAGAGCATACAAATTAGGATCGCTACAACTGTTTACGGCAGGTGGCCAAAGCGGCCATATCCGCATTTCAGGCATCGCCATTGATGAAGCCCGAAGCATTAGGGATTTATTGCTGAAAAAACTCGATCTGCTCGAAAAACCATTACCAGAAACTGAAGCATAATGGATAACGACTTTAGTAAACCACAACGCGAATCGGCATTTGGCATTATTATAATGGGTGCCCATACTTTTTTACAGATAGCTAAAGGAACCTTTTTTGTATTTGTTGCAGCCTTTATTAAATTACCAACCTCTACTTTTATATACCTTTTGCTGGGCATTGCTTTTATCATGCTGGTGAGTGCATTTTTTGCCTATTTATGGTACCTAAAGTTTACTTTCTTTTTAGATAAAGAAAAACAGGAATTTGTAGTGAACAAAGGGATTTTTAGCCGCGACCAGGTAATTATTCAGCTTGATAAAATACAGCAGGTTAATATTAATCAAAACATTTTGCAAAAAATTATTGGAATTTATGGCCTTAAATAGATACTGCGGGTGCTCACGGAGATGAAGTAAGCATAAGAGCTATCGACGAAATTTCTGCCTATAACCTTAAAGAACATCTTTTAAACCGAAAAGAAGAGGCAGAAACACAGTTGGAAGTAGCGCAAGACAAGAATTTAACCGCAGAAGTACCGTTTTTAAAAATCAGTGCGTGGACTTTGTTAAAGGTAGGCCTAACTTCTAATTATGGCCAAAGCATGGGATTGCTGATTGCCTTTTTTTATACAGTTATATATGAAGGCAGGCAGGTACTCGATGCTTTTAAAATTAATAAAGATGAAATTCAGAGCACTGTAACAGGCATGTTAACTATAGTAACGGTATTTATTTTAATTGCCTGCCTTTTAGTTGTGTTACTTTTGATTAACCTGATAAGAACATTTTATAAATATTTCGAACTCGAAATTAGCCAGCATAAAAACACCCTCCTACTTTCATCAGGCTTAATTGCTAAGAAAAATACGATCATTAGCCCCGATAAAGTTCAGATAACAAAATATAGTCAGAATTATTTCCAGGAAAAGATGAATATGCTGAACATGAGTTTAAGGCAGGCTCATTTTGGTCAAAGTAAAAAAGGACACGAAATGCAGGGAAATACACTGGAAATTCCTGGCTGTAACCCTACTGAGCGGGATGAACTGTTAAAAATGATTTTAGGTGAAGCACAATTACATGGAAAAACTTTTATTCCCGATTGGCGCTTTCTAAATTTACCAATTTTCTTTAAACTGGTATTGCCCGTAAGCATATTCCTGATCATTGCGTTTAATGTACCCGAAATAAAGCCCTATATAGGCATTGCCATTGCTTATTTGGCAATTGGTATATTAATGATCTACATCAGTTACAAAAGGCACCGGCTTGCAGTAAACCAAGATTTTATTATCAAAAAGAGTGGCATTTGGGATATTTCCAACGAAATTGTAAAGCCAGATAAAATTCAGGCCATTACCACTTTTCAATTTCCCTGGCATAAAGGTGTAGATGTAGGTCACCTATCACTACACACCGCTGCCGGCCAAATTCATTTTAAATATGGCAATTACACAGAAATTAAATTATTGGTAAATTATTGGTTGTATCAGGTAGAAAGCAGAAACGAAAATTGGATGTAAATCCTCACCAATAATAGCATTAAATGAAGCGTAGCGGAAAATTTTAACGCTACGCTTCAGCATAATTATTTTCAGCAATTACAGTATCATAATCCCTTTGATGTTTCCTGCTTGCTTATAAACAGCAATCACCTCATCGGCATTTTGCATTTGCTTTTTTACTGTAATCGATACATATTTACCGGTTTTTGAAGGTTGTTCAATAAACTCATCATCAGGTAAAATTGCACGTAGTTCCTGGATCTTGTCCAAACCACCAGTAATTATAAATTTAAAATTGTAAATACCAGGAAACTGCTCAACACTTTCCAATTTCTCTTTTAAATTGGCATAAATATCTGTATTTGCCCCTTCCGGGATATCAGAAAACTCAATATCCTTATTCATTTTTTTCTCGTCCATTTCTAAAAACATATCAAATTCTATACCCAAATAAATAGGATGTAATTCTGACAGCCTATCACGTTTTGATAACCTGAGAATATAGAAATTAGCAATAATCGACAGAAAATATCTTAATAGTGTTTAATCAACTCCCCATTGCATGAAAATTATATTTTGTGACCGTTTTTCTTGTGACCAAAAAAACTGTCACAAGAAAATGTGACACAAAAAATTTTGTAAGTTTTTTTGTTTGCCAATAGGTTGTAAATCTTTTTCCGATGCCAATCCTTGCATCCTTGCCTATGTAGCAAAACCAGTCTGCAATAATTACAGCAGGCTGGTTCGGTTTAAAACTAATTACTAACAACTTTGGCAAAAAGCCACAGGAATTGTTATTTTTGAACCTCAAAAAAACAGGAGCCGATTTGGATTATTTAGCAGGATTAAACCCACAACAAAGAGCAGCAGTAGAGAACACAAAAGGACCGGTAATGATTGTTGCGGGTGCGGGTTCGGGCAAAACCAGGGTAATTACGTTTCGTGTTGCCCACCTCATTCAAACCGGCACAGATCCTTTTAACATTCTGGTTTTAACCTTTACCAATAAAGCGAGTAAGGATATGCGCGAGCGTATTAGTAAAGTGGTTGGTGCCGAGGCGAAAAACATTTGGATGGGAACTTTTCACTCTGTTTTTGCAAAAATTTTACGCGTAGAGGCTGAAAAAATCGGTTATCCAAACAATTTTACCATTTATGATACCGATGATAGTAAAAGTGTAATCCGTGCAATTTTGAAAGAAATGCAGCTGGATGATAAATTATACGCCGCGAATTTTGTTTTTAACAGAATTTCATCGGCCAAAAATAATCTAATTTCATGGGGAGAATACCAGGCTAACGACCAGATACAGGCAGAAGATATTCAGAATAAACGCCCTTTAATTGGCCAGATTTACGAAACTTATGCCAAACGTTGTTTCAGGGCAGGTGCGATGGATTTTGATGATTTGCTTTTTAAAACGAACATCCTTTTAAAAGAGCATCCGGATGTATTGAATAAATACCAGCAGAAATTTAAATACCTGATGGTGGATGAGTACCAGGATACCAACTTTTCGCAATATACCATTGTAAAAAAACTGGCTGCCGCTTATCAGAATATCTGTGTTGTGGGTGATGATGCACAAAGTATTTATGCTTTCCGTGGGGCCAATATCCAGAACATTTTAAATTTTGAGCGCGATTATCCTGATTTAAAGGTTTATAAATTAGAGCAGAATTACCGTTCTACCCAAAATATTGTGGATGCAGCGAGCAGTATCATCGCGAATAACAAAAATCAGCTCGAAAAAAATGTTTTTTCTGATAACGAACCTGGCGACCGCATTAAAGTATCGAGGGCTTTTACAGATAACGAAGAGGGAAAGCTGGTTGCCGAAGCCATTATTCAGGAAAGGAGCACAAAAGGCTATCAACACAACGATTTTGCCATTTTATACCGTACCAATGCACAAAGCAGGGCTATGGAGGAAGGATTACGCAAATTAAATATTCCATATCGTATATATGGCGGCCAATCTTTCTACCAACGTAAGGAGATTAAGGATTTAATTGCCTATTTCCGTTTAACATTTAATCCTAAAGATGAAGAAGCCATAAAAAGGGTAATCAACTACCCAAAACGTGGTATTGGAGATACTTCTATTGATAAGATTATTGTTGCTGCAGATCAAAATGGCAAAACCATGTGGGATGTAATTTCGAACGCGCACGAATATGTTGATGGCCGTTTAGCAAACCAGCTTAACGATTTTGCCATGATGGTACAAAGTTTTCAGGCAGAAGCGAAAAAGCTCGACGCCTACGATACCGCTTTGTTTATTGCGCAGCATGCTGGTATTTTGAAAGAACTCTATACCGATGATAGCGTTGAAGGACGCGCGCGATACGAAAATATCCAGGAGTTATTAAACGGTATTAAAGAATTTGCAGAGCGTGAAGATATCGAAGAAAAAGGACTGGATATTTTTATGCAGGATGTTGCCCTTTTAACTAACGATGATAAAGATGGCGACAAAAATAAAGATACCGTTTCTTTAATGACGATCCACTCGGCTAAAGGTTTGGAGTTTAAAAATGTATTTATAGTAGGTTTGGAAGAAAACCTGTTCCCTTCTCAAATGTCGTTAACCAACCGGACAGATTTAGAAGAGGAACGCCGTTTATTTTATGTGGCCATTACCCGTGCCGAGGTAAAACTAACCCTTACTTATGCTACCTCGCGTTACCGTTGGGGAACATTAACCAATTGCGAACCAAGCCGTTTTATTAATGAAATAAGTCCGAAATTTTTAGAGTTAGATGTTAAACCAGCCAAATCTACCAGTTTTGAAGGCAGTTTTGATGATGAACGGAAATCATGGACATCGCAGCCTCGCGATTTCATTAGCAAACCAAAGCCAGCTGCAGGTGCAACTGCATCTGCTCCACCAGTACGACCAAAAACAACGTCCTTATTGGCAAAGGCACACGTACCCACCCCTGGTTTTACACCATCACAGGCACACGAATTTCAAGGCGGTATGGAAGTGGAACACGAAAAATTCGGTTTCGGTAAAATCATCAGTTTAGAAGGTACTTTACCAGATGTTAAGGCAACCGTATTTTTTCAGGGTTTGGGCAACAAGCAATTGCTGCTTAAATTTGCAAAACTAATGATTGTAAAATAGCCTTTTTTACCACAAAGGCACCAAGTACATTAAGAATTTCTTCGCTAATCTTTGTGATCTTTGTGTCTTTGTGGTTTATATGAAAAACCTGGGCAACCTACCCTATTCGCTTTTCTCTTTGCATACTTTGCGGTTTAAATTACCCTGGTTAAAACTTGAAAAACCATAAAATTATCCTTAATATTGGTTTCGGTTCTCCCGATCACAAACCATGCAACTTACCAGATTAGAGATTAAAGGTTTTAAGAGCTTTGGCGATAAAGTGACCATCAATTTTAATGAAGGGGTTACCGCTATTGTTGGTCCTAATGGTTGCGGAAAATCCAATGTAATTGATGCGATGCGTTGGGTTTTGGGTGAACAGAGTACCAAAGCCTTACGTTCTGAAAAGATGGAGAACATCATTTTCAATGGTACAAAAAACCGTAAGCAGGCTCAGCTTGCTGAGGTTTCGTTAAGTTTTGACAACACCAAAAATATTCTTCCCACTGCCTATTCGCAAGTTACCGTTACCCGTAAACTTTATAGAAATGGCGATAGTGAATACCGTTTAAACGATGTTCAGTGCAGGTTGAAAGACATTACCGACTTATTTTTAGATACTGGAATCGGCTCTGATAGTTATTCGATCATTGAGCTTAAAATGGTAGATGAAATTATTACCAATAAAGAACACAGTCGCCGTTCGCTGTTTGAAGAAGCATCGGGCATCTCTAAGTATAAATTACGTAAAAAACAGACTTTCAGTAAGTTAAAAGATACTGAAACAGATCTTGAACGTGTTGAAGATTTGCTTTTTGAGATTGAAAAAAACCTTAAAACTTTAGAAAACCAAGCCCGCAAAGCAGAACGTTATTATAAATTAAAAGAGCAATACCGCGAGTTGAGTGTTCAATTGGCTACACACCGGATTGCATTTTTCCGCACCGATTTAAACGCTTTAGAAATCCAGGAGCAAAACCAACAGGTAAACCGCACCGAACTCAATGCTAAAATAGATACTGGTGAAGCTGAGCTGCAAAAGCTTAAATTGGGAAGCATCAATCAGGAAAAAAATCTCTCTGTACAACAAAAGGCTACAAACGAGTTTGTTTCTAAAATCCGTGCTTACGAAAGCGAAAAAAAGGTAAAAAATGAGCAGATGCGTTTTTTACAGGAAAAGGAAACGCGTTCATCTGGCGAACTCGAAAAAGATAAGAACCAGGTTAACCACATTAAATACAACATCAAACGTTTAAACGAAGAGGTAGTAACAGAAACCGAGGTTTTTAACAAACTTGAATCTGATTTAAAAAGCTTAAAAACTACACTTAATACGTTACGCGAACAACAGCAAACTGAAAAAAACAGGATTGATAACCTGATAAAATCTGTTAACGAACTTCAAAACCAAGTGTATCAATCACAAAAAGAGATTGATATCCTGAATATTCAAAAAGATGCTTTGGTACAGGAAACCAACCGAAATGTTGATGATACAGAAACCAAAACATTAGAATTAAAAGCATTTGACCATGCTTTGGCCGAATTAGATATACAGGTGAGAGAAAAGCAGGCCACAATTAAAAACCTCACCGAGGCCGAAGAAATTTTAAAAGAAAAACTCGCCGCTTCAGAAATCAATTTAAGTTCGAACAAAGAAAAACTGGCTACCGAAAACCGGAAAAAGGATGCCAAACAAAATGAATATAACCTCACCAAATCATTGGTTGATAGCTTGGAAGGCTTTCCGGAATCTATCCGTTTTTTAAAGAAAAACAATGCATTTGCTAAAAGTGCCTTGCTCCTTTCGGATATTTTATTTTGTAATGAAGATTACCGCATAGCCATTGAAAATTACCTCGAACCGGTAATGAACCATTATGTGGTAGATCAGTATAGCGATGCTGTTCAGGCGATTAACCTTTTAACCGATGCCAGCCGTGGACGGGCTAATTTTTTCATTTTAGAAAATGTGCCGGATAAAAATCCTGTTATTGGTACTCATGAAGGTTTGATATCAGCTTTATCAGTAATAGAAGTCGACAAAAAGTACCAGAACCTTTGTAATTTGTTGTTACAAAACGTATATATAGCTGTAGCCGACCAAGAAAACCTATTTAAAACAACGCCTACCGATACTTTAACCATTTTGGCCAAAAATGGGAAATATGCACAAACTAAATTTACTTTGGCAGGTGGTTCTGTAGGGTTATTTGAGGGAAAAAGGATTGGAAGGGCTAAAAATTTAGAAAATCTCGCTAAGGAAATTAAGGCTTCAGAAGTTTTGATCAACCAATACAATACGGCAATTAAAACCGAAACTGATCATATTTTTGATTTAAAAGAGGCTTCAAAAATTAATCAGATCAGTGCTTTGCAACAAGAAATGAACCGTTTAAATAACGAACACATTTCGGTTCAAACCCGCCGCGATCAATACCAGGAATTTATCACCACCAGTGAAAACCGCAAGACAGATATTGCGCAAAAAATAGTTTCTATTGAAAAAGCATTATCAGAAAAGTTGCCCGCACTGGTTCAATTGCAAAAAGACCAGCAGGAAGCACACGTAAATTTGCAGGAACAACAACTTAATTATCAGGAAATTGCCGATCAGGTGAATGAAAGTGCAGGTAAATACAATCAGGATAATATCCGTTTTCACCAGCAACAAAATAAGTTATCAGGCTTAGAAAAAGATTTGGATTACCGTTTTGTACAGGAAGAAGCGTTAAACAAGCGCATTGCCCAAAATGATAAAGAATTACAGGAAGCACTCATCCAGATTACGGCAACATTACAACATACCGATCTTACCGACGATACACTTTTAGAAATGTATCAACAACGTGAAGAAATGGAAAAAGGGCTTGCTGAAGCAGAACAAGCATATTTTACAAGTAAAGGAAGCATTAACGAGGTGGAAAACGACCTGACTAATATCCGTAAAAACCGCGAGGAAACCGATTTCTTACTTACAGAAATAAAGGATAAGAAAAATGCTTTAAAAATTGATCTGAATGCGTTAAAAGAACGTTTGGCTGTTGAATTTAACATAGACATTAACGATCTTTTAGATACCGATACCGAAATAGAAGCTTTAGAGAGTGAATTCGATCTCCGCCAGAAAGTTGAGAAAATGAAACGGCAGTTAGACGAATTTGGTGCCATCAACTCTATGGCAATGGAGGCCTTTAAGGAAATGGAAGAACGATATACTTTTATTCAAAATCAGAAGAAAGATCTTAATGCTGCTAAAACGGATCTTTTGCAAACCATAAAAGAGATAGACGACACTGCTAAAGATAAATTTATGCAGGCCTTTACCCAGGCCCGTGAACATTTTATTGTGGTTTTCCGCTCATTGTTTAATGAAGAAGATAGCTGCGACCTGATTTTATCGGACATTAACAATCCTTTAGAAGCTGATATTGATATTATTGCCCGTCCGAAAGGTAAAAGACCGCTATCCATCAACCAGTTATCTGGCGGAGAAAAAACGCTTACTGCCACAGCGTTATTGTTTTCGCTTTACCTGCTAAAACCTGCTCCATTCTGTATTTTTGATGAGGTTGATGCGCCATTGGATGATACCAACATCGATAAATTCAATAATATCATCCGAAAATTCTCCGATCAATCGCAATTTATCATCGTTTCGCACAACAAACGGACCATTGCCAGCACCGATATCATTTATGGCGTAACCATGGTAGAACAAGGCGTTTCGAGAGTTGTAGCGGTTGATTTAAGGGAAGTGGCGGCGTAAAAGCTTAAAAGTTAAACCTGAAAGACCAAAGCAAAACCTACCATTTCTTCTATTGCGATAAGGCTTTTTAAGCCGATAAGCTGTCCCGGCACAAACTTTTATTAGTTTTTTTTATTAGAAATGAAAGCAACAGCTTTTCTCGGTCTTCAGCCCTGCTGTACACTATAGTCCCGACTTTTTGTCGGGAGCTGCCGTTTCCATCAGGTTTAAAAACGCAATGCTGTTCATTTAACAGTGTTTGAATAGCATAATGAAAAATGTATATTTGTTATAACAACTTAAGGATATGTTAGCTACAGTTAAAGGATATTACGAAAAAGGAAAGATAACGTTGAAAGAAAAAGCACCTGTACAAACAAAAACAGAGGTTATTGTTACCTTTCTTACAGATGAACAACCAGCTATCTTAAAAAGAATTCCGGGTGCGCTGAAAGGTAAAATATCAATCCCAGAAAATTTTAACGATCCTCTAGATGATTTAAAAGAGTACATGTAATGGCATATAATTACTATCTTTTAGATACTCATTGCTTACTTTGGTTTCAGGAAAACAGTGCAAAAATCCCAAAAAAAGTTTTGGATATTATTCAAAACATAAAAAATATCGTTTACTTTAGTCAAATTAGTTCATTCGAAATCTCAATAAAACAATCTCTTGGTAAACTTCCCCACTTCAGTGTAACTGTTGAGGACATTTATAATCAAGCACTTTTAGATGGTTTTACTTTTTTATCAATTGAAAATTCCCCAATTTTCAATTATAATAACGTCCCATTGTTGAATGTGCACAGAGATCCATTTGATCGGTTAATAATTTCTTCAGCGATATGAAAAGATGCTATCTTATTATCCGCCGATGAAAAATTCAAGTTGTATCCAACTATTTTAAAATTGTTTTGGCAGTAATCTATTATAACTATGAAAATTCTATATATCATTCCCTTAGCTATTATGCTAAGCAGCTGTTCATCAGTAAAAAATCAAAACACAGCAGTTTCAGGCAAACTAGATACCCAACTGCTAAAAGATGTGGAAGTATTATCTTCTGATGCTTACCAGGGTCGAAAAACAGGTACTAAAGGAGCAGAAATGGCGCGGGCCTATATTATAGAGCGGTTTCAGAAATTAGGTTTAAAATCATATCCTCAACATGTAAATTACGCACAGGAGTTTACTTTTAACGGAAGATCTGGTGCAAAGGTAAACGGAACCAATATTATCGGATACATACCGGGTAAAAGTAGCAATGTTATAGTGGTATCTGCACATTATGATCATTTGGGCGTAGTAAAAGACGAAGTTTTTAACGGCGCTGATGATAATGCATCCGGAACTGCAGGATTATTAAAAATTGCAGCCTATTTTGCCAAAAACAAACCCAACAACACGATCATTTTCGCCTCTTTCGATGCCGAAGAAATGGGCTTACAGGGTGCAAAGGCATTTGTTTCCAATCCTCCGGTAAACATCAATACAATTGCTGTTGATTTGAACATGGATATGATTAGCCATAGTGATAAAGGTGAACTCTATGTCTGCGGGACTTTCAAATATCCGGATTTAAAGAAGTATGTAGATACGACTAAAACCAACATTAAATTACTTTTCGGTCATGATGATCCAAAACAAGGCCATGATGACTGGACCAACCAGAGCGATCATGGTGCATTTAACGCTAAAAACATTCCTTTTTTATATTTCGGTGTAGAAGACCATAAAGATTACCACAAAGCTACTGACGAATATTCGACAATCACTAAACCCTTTTTTAGTAATGCCGCTGCCGCCGTACTCGATGTGGTAAAAAATATTGATAAACAAACAGGTCTACAGCAGTTATTAAAGGATAAAATGATTATGATGGATAATCCAAGAAAGTCGGAAAAGTTTTAATTTTCTGAGCGTTGCAGCGTTTAAATTCGTGTGCCAATATAAATGGAATTCATGTTGGTAAAATCGAGCTGGCATCAAATCAAATTGAAACAGCGCATTAATTATTGCGGAACGTAAACCACATATTTAGTTTCAAAGAAATCTTCCTCAAAATAAGCTGAAAGTGGATATAATTCTGCTTTCAGTTTAGATTCTTTAATTTCTTCAGCTAAATCACCACCCTTTAGGTACAAAATTCCATTAGAAATCGCATTTAATGAATCTTTTTTAAATTTACCTTGTATCCATGGATAAAATTCGCCTAAACGTGTAACCGCTCGTGATACAATAAAATTAAATTTCTCCTTAATCTGCTCTGCCCTTAAATGATCAGCCCTTAAATTTTCCAAACCCAGGGCCGAAGCCACTTCTTTCACAACTTTAATTTTTTTTCCGATAGAATCCACTAGGTAAAATTCTGTTTCAGGAAACAGAATGGCTAAAGGAATGCCTGGGAACCCTCCTCCTGTACCTACATCTAAAACCGATTCGCCCGCTTTGAAAGTGCAAACTTTCGCAATCCCTAATGAGTGTAACACATGGCGTTCATATAACTCTTCAATATCTTTTCTTGAAATTACATTGATCTGTGCATTCCAAAAGCTATATAATTCAAACAGTTGCGAAAACTGTGCAATCTGTTTTTCGCTTAAATCTGGGAAATATTTTAAAACGATATCGGGCTTTACATCAAGCATATTGTAGTTACTAAAGATTATTGAATTATTTCCAGTTTACTTTTTTCTTGCCAAACATGGCTAAAAATCCATTCAAAGTTAAAAATAAGAACAAAAGTATATCTAAAATCGGGAACCACCAACGTAAATCGCCATAGTTTAAGCGTTTTAGCAGTTTTGGGTAGATAAAACACCTGATGATGATACTCAATCCAAGAATTCCAAGGGCAATGTATTGTGCTTCGCGACTAAAAAACATACCTGCCGCAAAGAAAGCGTAAAATAAAAATTGGAACACTATCTGCAGACTTAAAATAAACTTATGCTTTGATTTATATAATTTACCCGCTCCGAAATGACGCTTTTTCTGCCTTAAATAACCTCCCCAGGTATTATTGGGTACGCTCCAAACATGGCTATCTTTGTTTATACGGATTTCCGTATTGTATTTATTGGCGTGTGCATTTACAAACAAATCATCATCTCCGGAAGGGATATGCATATGTGCGGCAAAGCCTTTATTCTTAAAAAAAAGCGATTTTTTATAGGCCATGTTTCGTCCTACACCCATATAAGGCATTCCCTTTAAAGCAAACGATAAATAATTAACAGCTGTAAAAAAGGTTTCAAAACGGATCAATGCATTTAAAAGGCTTCTTTTTTTCATGTAAGGCGAATAGCCCAAAATAATTTCAGTATTTTCATCTGCCGATGGTTGCATATCCAATAACCAACGTTGAGAAGCTGGCTCACAGTCTGCATCCGTAAAAACCAGCCAATCATACTTAGCAGCCTTTATGCCCATGGTTACCGCGAACTTTTTACCGGCAATAAATTTATCGTTATCTAAAATTTTAACCACTTTAAGGTTACTGTATTTTTTTTCCAGCTGCTCTAAAAACTCTTCTGTTCCATCCCATGAGCGATCGTTAACCACCACAACTTCAAATTCGGGGTAATCCTGGTTAAAGAGCGAAGGCAGATACTGTTCTAAATTTTTAATTTCATTTCGGGCACAAACGATTACACTTATCGGTTTTCGGGCTGATAATGGAACCTCTTCGATACTTACGGTGGCCAATCTTAAATGAACAAAAAGTACAAAATACAGCTGAACCAAAAGGCAAAAAGCCAATATAGAGAGCAGAGTAATTTCAAGCGGAGTTAATATCACGATGGTTAAATAAATAGGCGCAAATTTCTCATTTTTAATCTGTAAAACACTTTTATGTGGATAAAAAATTAAACAAAATAATGCCCTCAATTTTTGCTATTTTTGGCAGATTTTCGACGAGAAAAAACACATATAAACCATTTACCATCAAAAAAAAGTATTTGATGTGAAGTAGCTCCAATTTACAACTGGAGGAAAATAAATAGAAACAGATGAAATTTAGTTTACAGGCTAACGATCCTTTATCAAAAGCCAGGGCCGGAACAGTAACAACTGCGCATGGCGAAATACAAACCCCTATTTTTATGCCTGTGGGCACTGCCGGAACAGTAAAAGCGGTGCATCAACGCGAACTTAAGGAGGATATTGACGCAAAAATTATTCTTGGCAATACCTATCACTTATATTTAAGACCAGGATTGGAAATTCTTGAAAAAGCGGGTGGCCTACACAAATTTATAGGCTGGGACCGTCCGATTTTAACAGATAGCGGAGGTTACCAGGTTTATTCTTTAAGTAAAGTGCGTAAGATTAAGGAGGAAGGCGTTACTTTTCATTCTCACATTGATGGATCAAAACATCTTTTTACGCCCGAATATGCAATGGATATTCAACGTACCATTGGTGCTGATATCATTATGGCTTTTGATGAATGTACGCCTTATCCGTGCGATTATACTTATGCTGCTCAATCGATTAAAATGACGCACCGTTGGTTAAAACGCTGCTGTGAACGCTTTGATAGTACCGAGCCTAAATATGGTTTCGATCAAACACTTTTTCCGATCGTTCAAGGTTCTGTATATAAGGATTTACGCATAAAATCTGCAGAATTTATTGCCAGTATGGATCGTGAAGGGAATGCGATTGGCGGTTTATCTGTAGGTGAGCCTGCGGAAGAAATGTATGCCATGACAGAAGTGGTATGCAATATATTACCGGAAGAAAAACCACGTTATTTAATGGGTGTGGGTACACCGATCAATATTTTAGAGAATATAGCGTTGGGCATTGATATGTTCGATTGTGTAATGCCAACAAGAAATGCAAGAAACGGAATGCTTTTTACCCGGAATGGCATTATAAACATCAGAAATAAAAAATGGGAGAATGATTTTTCTCCATTAGATGCGGAGAGCGATCTTCATGTTGATTTAGTAACCAGTAAAGCTTATTTAAGACATTTAGTGCACAGTAAGGAGATGCTTGGCGCACAAATTGCTACCTTACATAACTTACACTTCTACTTATGGTTGGTAAAACAGGCCAGAGAGAAGATTATTGCAGGTGAATTTTACGAGTGGAAAAACAAAATGGTTAAAATATTAGGCAATAAGCTATAAAATGAGTCTGTTAAAAGGGAAAATAAAAATCATCGATCAATACATTATCGGTAAATACCTGGGTACATTTATTTATACCCTGGCCATTTTCGTAATCATTATTGTTGTATTCGATCTATCCGAAAAGATGGATGATTTTATGAAAAGCGGATTAAGTTTTTGGGGAATTCTTTCCAAATACTATGCTGGTTCCATTCCTTTTTACGTGAATATGCTTTCACCACTGATCAATTTTATTGCTGTAATTTTTTTTACGGCAAAGATGGCCGATCAAACTGAAATTGTTCCGATTTTAAGTGGTGGAGTGAGTTTTAATCGTTTCTTATTCCCTTATCTGGTATCAGCAACAATAATTTTCTCTGCCAATTTATTATCCAATTTATACATTTTACCGTATACAAATACCTTAAAAAATCGTTTCGAAAACACCTATGTTAAACGGAACGATCCTTCTACAAAGTCGAACATCCACATGAAACTGGATGATAAAACGTATATCTACATTGATAATTTTGACAACAAAACAAATTCTGGATATCGTTTTTCTTTAGACAATTTCAATGGCGATATCTTAACTAAAAAAATTATAGCCGAAAACATTAAATGGGATTCACTTAAACGCAAGTGGCAATTAAGCAATTACTCGATCCGCAAGATTGACGGGCTTAAGGAAACGATGATTTACGGTAACGGAAAACTGAAAGATACCATTCTGGACATGCGACCTGATGATTTTTCTGCTTACGACAATGTGGTTCAGAACTTAACTACAAAAGAACTGACAGAGAAGATCAGAAAAGAAAAAATCCGAGGAACAGGTGTAATGAATGATCTTCAATTTGAAAAATACAAGCGGTACCTGCATCCACTTTCGGCTTTCGTGCTAACCCTTATTGGGGTAGCTTTATCATCACGTAAAGTACGTGGCGGCGTTGGAGTATCATTAGGAATAGGAATCTTCATAAGCTTCGCTTATATCGTGTTTAATCAGTTTACACAGATGTTTTCTACCAAAGGTGGATTACCTCCTTTTGCCGCTGTAATAATGCCTACGCTATTCTTTGGTCTTTTAGGTTTTTACCTGCTCAGAAAAGCACCAAAATAACAATGGAAGCAACGAAAAAGAATTTATTAATCCTTCACCTTACCGTTTTTGTTTGGGGCTTTACCGGCGTATTGGGCAAAGTTATTTCCATTGATGCTGTACCCATGGTATGGTATCGTGTATTGATTGCAACCACTACCCTTTTTGCATGGTTTTTAATTACCAAGAAAAACATCAAGATTACCAAAAAACAATTTTTCCAGTTCTTCTTAACTGGCGGAATTGTAGCCATCCACTGGATATTTTTCTTCCATGCCATTAAAGTTTCTACCGTTTCTGTTACTTTGGTATGCCTTTCTTCATTCACATTGTTTACTGCGATATTAGAACCGCTGATTAAAAAACAACCTATCCAAATGGGCGATATCTTAATCGGTTTGTTGATTATTTTAGGCATTTATATGATTTTTAAATTTGAAGGTCAATATACTTTAGGGATCATTTTCGGTTTGCTGGCCGCAGTAGCTTCAAGTTTATTTTCGACCATAAATTCTACATTGGTACAAAAAAGCGAACCTGCTATTATTGGATTTTACGAGCTGGTTGGTGCGCTTTTCTGGATTACTTTATACCGTTTATACGACGGTACTTTACTGCATACGCACTTTAATCTGAGCACAAAAAATTGGTTCTATCTTATCCTTCTTGGTACGCTCTGCACATCAGTTGCCTACGTTGCTGGTGTTGCTGTAATGCGTACATTATCGGCCTTTAGAGTTGCGCTTATTACCAACCTTGAACCAGTTTATGGAATTATACTGGCCTTTATTTTCTTTCAAAACAAGGAGCAAATGACGGGTGGTTTTTATATCGGGGCAACTATCATTTTGGCTTCAATTTTCTTATATCCGATCTATAAAAAAAGAAAAAATCAACTGTAAACAAATCCTTCCAAAACACTATAAATTTTTATAAGAGTCATTTAATCTTTCTTAAAATAATTCAGGAAAATTACTACTTGTAATGTAAGTGATATAGACGGGATTCCTGTTTAACTAAAATCATTACTATAAATTTAGTATCAATTTTTCAATAATGATTTGCCAAAAGAACCTTGAAATTTCACTATTCTTCTTGATTAGAACCATCTAACATAGAGATTAAAAAGCATTTTATAAATAAGTTAAAAGCATTAACACAGGGCAAATAAAAGGCTTTAATATTTAATATAATCAGCAATCAAACAATTGCTAAAAAGCTAGTAATATTCCATACGCAATACACTATATTGATTACAGAATTTACTTCAATAGCAGAACTATTAAACTCACAAAAAGAGTATAAATATCAATTCACATTCTTAATTATTCATCTCAATTTGACACCAAATTCACTTAACCAACCAAGCATCATAAATTGGTTAAGTTATGAATCCTCTTTCAATCAACAACCGCATTTCGGGCAATAATTAATTTAACAAATCCTAACATTTTCCGTTTATAATTCCATTAACAAAGAAAAAATTAAGAAGAAAACTATCATGAGACTAAATATAAAAACAATGAAGATTAAAAAGTATTGCAATATTTTAAGTGTGAATCTTTAGATAATTTATAAAGAAAATTAAGATGGAAAACCTCCTTAAAACTCATCTTATAAAACTTTAAATCCAAGCCAAAATAAGCGCTAGAAAAAATAATCATCTTCAATAAATAGAGATACAAAGAAAGCTCCAAGGAAATGAAAAATATCGTAAAATTTTACCTAAAACAAACTTCATATTCATCTATTAATTTCGTTTGAAAACAAACAATTATAGTGTAAGAAAAAGGTTATTAAACCACTAAAATAAATGACAAAAAACACTCTATAATTGATACCAGAATATGTGAATAATTTGGCTCTATAGAATATTAAAATGCGCAGAATTAAGCTCCAAACCAAATGAAACAAAAGCAAATTTCAAGTAAAAAATATCTAGAATAATCACTCTACTTTTTATCTGGATTTATAGTGTTATAAAGCATCCGATTTTCGTATTATAAAATATCATCAATAAAATAACAGCGCATCTTAATCCATCCTCAGAAATTTTTGCGATGAAAAAGCAACTAAAAATATTAAAGAAATTAGCTATTCCCGACTCAATTCATCTTAAAATATTCAGGATATTGAGTGACGAAAACCTACATTTTAGCTTATTCTCATAGGCAAAACGCAAAAAGACTCCCAATTTTTGATTTTTGGTCAATTCACACTTTTTTAGTCGAAAACCCCTTTTAAATAACATTCAGAGCACTTTTTTATGTCAAAATAAAAATCTCTGTAAAACCTGAAGAATACATACTTATTCATGAATATCGTCAGGAAATGCAGTTATAAGTCTGAAAAAATACAAATAAGGGCGCCAACCATCTTAAAAAAACATACAAATTAGAGCTAAGAGTCTCAATTTAACTCAAGAAATTAAGCTTAAAAATCAACTTTTTGGCTGAAGACACATGCTATTTACAGCAAATAATCTTGTGCTTTCAAGGTTTAAAATTTATTAGAAAAAGAAAATTTTTGATATCTCAGCGCAAAATTTAATAAAATTGAGATCTAAATGATCACGTTATAATATAGACATTTTGTCATAAAAATCTACTTTTAGGTATAGGTCAGGAATTTCTAGCGTAAGATTTTTATGAAAATTTGGTGTAGAAATACACACACAAAACTTGTTTCTGTAAAGCCAAAAACGCCTTAAATTCTAGTCTCCAAGAGAGTGGTTCTTCCCCTTAAAACTCCAATCAATTTTAGATTAGCTTAAGAAATTAATAATGATGAAAAGCGGACTATCCATTCAAATTTCTTCAAGTCTTTAAACCCTTAAGCAAGTTGTTAAAAACTATACAGATTTTTAAAAAGACAATAAATTATTCAGAGAAAATCGATTAATAAGTGTAAATTAAATCAATAAAATTAGCAGCTTAAAAAAAATTAATTAAAGCCTCAATCCTCATAAAAATCAACAAAAAATAAGGTTAAAAACAATAAATATTGATATTTAAGTAAATCATATTATTAACTAATAATCAATACATTAAATATTAATAGTTAAATTAAATATCTACCAAAACAAAGATCAGCAAATTTTAAAAAACTAAATATTTTAGCAAAGAATTTAGATGAATTTAAATAAATCAAACAAAAAATTAATTATCAAGTACTTAAGTGCATTTACATTAAGTTTCACATCACTATCAGTTTTCGGGCAAATTTTCAGCACTGCACAAAACCCACTTAGTGTAAAATGGAACTACATTTCATCAGGAGGCTTCAAAATCATCTATCCTCAAGAATTAGAGAAAGAAGCCCAGAGAATGGCCAATACCCTACCCTTCATCTACCTTAAAATAGGGTTTGGACTAAGGCAGCAAAAAACCACTATTCCGCTCTTGTTACAGAACCGCGGCACCCAGGCAAACGGCTTTGTTCAGCTCGCACCTAAGAAGTCTGAATTCTATGCTACCCCACCTCAGTTTTTCGATAGTCAGGATTGGCTGAACAACCTCGCTGTACATGAACTTAGGCACATTGCCCAGTTTGACAAATTGACAGAAACGCAAGCGCACCCCTTCCCCGAGCTGGTATACTTTGCTTATTTTGGCGCGGGCATCCCAACCTGGTTTTTTGAAGGGGATGCTGTGGTTAACGAAACTGCCCTTACCCATTCGGGCAGAGGCCGACAACCAAACTGGATCATGCCTTACCGAACTTCCGTTTTAGAAGGAAAAAAATTTTCGTACAGTAAAGCTTATTTTGGTTCGAACAAGGATGTAACGCCAGGCTATTACCAAACAGGATATTTGATGGTTTCAGATATGAAGGAAAAATATGGTCAGTTCATTTCAGACAGTTTACTTGGAGATATCCGAAAGAGGCCGTTAAGACTTTACCCATTCTCCGGGAGCTTAAAAAAATTTACAGAACAAAATACCAGGCAATATTTTCTTTCTACCCAAAATAAGCTCGCAGAAAAATGGAAAATACAGCAGGAAAAATCTATACCAGAAAACTATGAAAGTTTGAATAAACAACCTGCTTTAGCTACTGATTATTTTCTTCCGGTAAGGTTAAATAAAAACCAGATTTTAGCATTGAAAGAAAGCAAGACTGATACACGTTATTTTGTTATCATTAATGAAGATAAATCGGAACAAAAATTATTCGGAATCGGCTATCAGGAACAACCTTGGTTTAGCTTAAAAAATAACATTTTGGTTTGGGATGAAATCCGTTACGACCCAAGATATAAACAGCGCAGTTATAGCGTAATCTGTTCGTATAATTTGCAGCCAAAAAAATTCAAAAAATTAAGCAGTAAGAGTAGGCTCTTCTCTCCCAGCCTTTCTAATGATGGAACAAAAATCATAGCAGCAAAAGTAGAGCTGAACAATCAATTTAACCTGGTAGAAATAGATGCCAGCTCCGGAAAGATTTTAAAAACTTTTCCAAATCCAACAAATGAAATTTTGCAAACGCCATCCTTTGATCAATCGGGAAATAAAATCGCCTACATCAGCGTTACTGAAAAAGGAAAGAGTTTGTGGTTGATCGATGGTGATCAAAAATCGGAGTTGATTTCGAACAGCAGACAACAATTAAGCCGACCGGTTTTTATCGGAAACAAAATTGTTTTTAATGCGCATTTTAACGGCATTGATAACATTTATGAAATTGATCCTGATTCAAAAAAAATCAATGCACTTAGCGCAGCTAAATATGGTGCATTTAATCCTTCCGAAAGCATGGAGGGGAAAATCGTTTTCAACAATTATAAAATCAACGGTTATGAAATTGCGGAAGCAGCACTAAGCGAAAAACCGGTTGGTGAAAATAACTTTATAGATTTTTCTGAAGCAGCAGAAAAGCAGGAAAATGTTGGAAATGTTTTTAATCAGATTCCCGAGAGCACCTACCAGTCTAAACGCTACCATCAGGCATTAAACTTGTTTAGTTTTCATAGCATTATTCCTGTTATCGATAATGAATATCTTTTCGGGCTGGAGCTTCAATCGAACAATCTGCTCAACACTATGGATTTTTACACAGGGGCAAAATACCACCGCGATTTAAAACGTTTTGAGTACACTGCAGATATCAGCTATAAGGCACTTTACCCTGTACTAAGCCTGTTATACCGCAACCGACCGAAAAGAACGTTCTACCGCGCTAAAAATGTGATACAGCAGGGCGATTGGAGAGAGAACTATGTTAAGCTTAATGCATCACTTCCACTTTCATTTAATGCAAGGAATGAGAATTATGCTTTTACCTTAAATGCAGCAACCAGTTTTACACAAAGGTACCTGCCGGAAAACATGCCTGCCAATTTTATCCGCGAACTTAAATTTCCACTGGAATATAATTTTACTTTTAACCATAGCGTGCGAACCACCGAGCGAGACATTGCTCCGAAATGGGCACAAGTGTTAAGGGCAACCTACAACCACCAACCGTTTGATAAAAATTTAAAAGGAGAGATTTTAGCTCTCGAAAGTTTCTTTTACTTTCCGGGGATCGCCAAAAACCATTCGTTTCTAGCTAGCTTCAATTACCAAAAAGCCAGCGGTGTAAACCAGTACGCCACCGAGATTGCAACTGTTTATGGATACAACAATATTTTGGCAAAAAATGTGCTGCAAAACAGTTTACTTTTTAACTACCGTTTTCCTTTTGCATTTCCTGATTGGGAATTAGGTCCGCTTGCCTATGTAAGAAATTTTAGGGCGGGGTTATTTTGCCATTATGAAAACATCGGTAAAGGAACCACTTTTAACGATCCTAAAACTTATGGTGTAGAATTGAATACAAGCGTAAACATTTTGAGGTATCAACCTGTTGTTGATTTAGGAGCACGGTTGGTTTTTGTTAATCAGATTTACAATCAAAATCCGATATTAGAGTTTTCATTTAATTATAGCTTTTAAACCATGAGTGCAAAAACAATTTCCATCATTATCCTAACTGTATTACTGACTATATTTTTGATGGTAAATACCGAGCCTGTTGATTTCGATTTTTTAGTTGCCACCGTTCCGGTATCTAAACTTTTGGTTATCGGCATTTGTATCATCATCGGTTTCATTATCGGCTTTGTTGTTGGAAGGCCGCGAAAAACATTAAGCAGTTACGATGATGAAATCGAAAAACACCAACCTGTTTCGAATAAGAAAGAATTGAGTGACGAGGACAGGGATTATATTAGCTAATGGCGAAGATTAGATAGGATTTCAAAATTTGATTTGCTATAGCAAATCATTATCCCGACTGGAACGCAGTGAAATGGAGAGACCTGGCTTGATAGATCTCTCGGCTTTATTGCACTTCGCTCGGGATGACGGGCACTCAGGATTTTGATCTTTATAAACTTTCTCTCAATCACCTTGTTTTTTTTAGGAGACAGATTACTCAATTTAAATGAGAAGTGTTTTTCTTCCTAGCTCAGCGCAGTCATAATCTCGCCATACAATAGGCCGCTACCCCCGCCATAATGTTGTATAATTTTTAGTTCCGGCCTTAATGAAAGTAGTTTATTTTTCAGTTCAGTTTCCGAACTGGGTTCAATTCCATTACCAAGTAAAACCAGGTCAACCTGCTGTTCTGCGCAAATGGAAATAGCTTCTTCATCTTTGCAAACACATAAACCCTTCCATTCGGGCCTTGCATTTAACAAACGGTTCATCACTGCAGTTATTTCGGTATCACGGCCAATATATAGTATGGTAGTTTGCATTTTTTTTAATTTAAGAAGTAATATTTATTAAAAAATCGTCAGTTCAGCTGAAGCACCAATTACATTGGCAGCAAGGTGGAGAAATGCCTGATCTCTACTTCAGGCTTTCTCCACAACAGCCGAAAAAGACGATTTTTATAATTTAATTCAATTCCATTGGAACATCCATTAATAAAACCTCTGCATCAGCAGTATTGGCTTTAAAACTGATGCTGTCTGTATCCCAAACCCCTAATCCATCTCTTTTACTCAGCACCTGTCCATTAATGGTAACTTCGCCACTGATTACGAAAGCATAAACCCCGTTACCAGCTTTTTTGATTTTATATTCGGTTTCAAAACCTTCATCAAACTTACCTAGCGAAAACCAGGCATCTTGCTGAATCCAAACTCCTGCATCATCAGCATTTGGCGATAAAATCTGCTGAAAGTTATTGTGTCTCGCAGCAAGGTCTAAAGTTTGTTGGTCATATCGCGGGGTAACGTTTTTCTTGTTCGGAAACAACCAGATCTGCAATAAATTTAACTGCTCATCAGCATTTGCATTAAATTCGCTATGACTAACACCTGTACCGGCGCTCATAACCTGAATTTCTCCATTTTTAATTACTGCTGAATTACCCATACTATCTTTGTGTGCAATTGCACCTGCCAATGGGATGGTAATAATTTCCATATTATCATGTGGATGAGAACCAAAACCCATTCCACCATCAATACTGTCGTCATTTAAAACCCTTAAAACTCCGAAGTGCATCCTTTCTGGATTGTAATAATTAGCAAAACTGAACGAGTGGTGTGCATTTAACCAGCCATGATTAGCATGACCGCGGGTGTTTTCTTTGTGCAAAATAAACTGTGACATAAATTTCCTTTCTTGTTTATGATACAAATTTACAGCAAGCAAGTTTGCTGTGCATTGACCTAGGATAAGAAGTGAGTTTGGAATGGAACGCGCCAGGTGTTAATCGTAACTAGCATTTATTAAAGTTGAATTGGTTCATTAAGTATATTAAAAATAAAGCCTTTTAAAGGAAAAAACTTTTAAATACCCTCCAAACACTATGAGGAAGCAAAACCTCTTCGCAAGGCATTGATTTATGCTTTTAACATCAACAATTTGGACAAAATGATATTTCCAACCTTAAACATAACCAATCCTTAACATTTTTTCAGTTTTAAGTTTACATCAATTCTTTAAACTTGTTTCAATTTCACCAAATAATCAGCCTTAAAAAAACCATGCAAAAAAACACAATCTGGATGCTTCTGGCCATATGCCTGATAAGCGTATCCTGCAAAAAGAATACATTGCCAGTAAATAGCGTTACTACAGCAAGTCAAAACAAAACCAGTCTGTTGGCCACAACGGCAGCAGCCAGCGCAGCTGCAAGTGTAAACGCTTATACCAATACATCAAGTTATATCAGTTCGGGCTTTTCATTTTTAAACCCAACACAGTTAGATAAAAACCGACAGGCCATTGGCGGTAGTGCTTACACGGAGGTATATGGCTTTAACATCCCTGAAGAAAACAGGGTAAGGGGCATTAGGTGGAATGAAGACGACGAAACAACATCAATTTGGCGCCCTCAGGGAATAGCGGGTTTCTCTAGAAATGGCGTGCGTTATTTATTGGTGAGCTGGTATGCTAAAGATGCAGCAGAAAGTAAAGGCTCCAGAATAACGCTTATTGACATCAGCCCAAGCTCGAGCACTTATTTAACTTACAGACATATTTTATTGGTACAGCCAACGCTGCCAACCGGCACTTTGGATTACACACAATATGGTACTTATGCACCATTAAATGTGCATGCTGGCGGACTGGCTTATTTTAATGGCAAAATTTATTTAAGCAGTACAAGTTTGGGCTTAAGGGTTTTCGATTTGGATAAAATTATTGAGGTAACTTCAGGGACTGGCACTGATGATAAATGTGGTAAAGATGCTAGTGGTAACCTATACGCTTTCAACTACCGTTACATCCTTCCACAGGTAGGTTACTATAAAATTAATGATGCCAGTCCTATTTCAACAGTACAGGTGAATTACGAAAACAATCAATTATGGACCGGTCAATATTATGCAGGAAGTGCAGATGCATCGATTGTACCTAAAATATTTGGCTTTCCGATCAGCACAGCCGGAGAATTGCAGAATTCGGGTATACAAACCGTTGTTCCAAAAAATAGTTTATTTACTTCAGATCATGCACATGGGATCCAGGGGGTATTCAGAAAAGGAAACAGGACATGGCTTTCGTGCACCGGATCACCTAGCGAATCGTACGGATCTACAGCCCGTTTAGCGAGGTATACTGATGGTGACACCAATACCGTTCGATACAGATGGCCTTATGGAGCTGAATCATTATATCTTGAAGCCCAATATGGATATTTATGGAGCTTAACCGAATTCGAACCGAATGCAGGAGCTCAAAACGGCAGTCAGGTTAACCGTTGCATATTCGCTGTAGATTTTTCAAAATACGAATAATTATTCTTCTACCTCGTTGTAAAAATTCGTCATTTCGACTGAAGCGCAGCGTAATGGAGAAATCTTTATCACAGTACAAAGATTTCTCCAATACGTTCGAAACAATATTATGCCTTAAGCCAATGCTTGCTCAATATCAGCTAAAATATCATTAATATGCTCTAAACCGATAGATAAGCGGATAGAACCTTGCTCAATACCAACTTCGTTACGTTGTTCTTCAGTAAGTTTACTATGTGTACTTGTTGCGGGATGCGTTGCTATAGAACGGGTATCGGCCAGATTTGCAGAGATGGAGAACATTTTTAAATTATCCATAAATTTACGGGCAGCATCTATCCCCCCATCAACCACAATGGTAACAATGCCACCACCCTGTTTCATTTGTTTTTTAGCAATTTCATATTGTGGGTGAGAAGGTAAAAATGGATATTTTACCAGCTTAATTTTTGGGTGTTTCTCTAAATATTCGGCCACCTTTAAAGCATTTTCGCAATGACGGTCCATACGGATGGCCAAAGTTTCTAAACTTTTAGATAAAATCCATGCGTTAAAAGGCGATAAAGCTGGTCCGCTGTGGCGCGCGAAAGCAATAACCTCGGCAATTAATTCTTTTGTACCTAAAATAACACCTCCCAAAACACGGCCCTGACCATCGATATATTTGGTTGCAGAATGGATTGAAATGTGCGCACCAAGTTCAATCGGCCGCTGTAAATATGGTGTAGCAAAACAATTATCCACAACCAATAACTGATTGTGTTTTTTAGCCAGGTTGCCTAAAAATTCAAGATCAATAATATCGATACCAGGATTAGATGGCGTTTCTACAAAAATCATTTTTGTATTTGGCTTAATCAAAGCCTCCCAATCCTGCGGTTTATCTAAATCAGCATAATCGAAAGTAACGCCCCAATTAGAAAAAACATTGGTTAGCAACTGGTGGGTAGAGCCGAAAACCGATCTACTTGAAACAATATGATCACCATTTTTTAAGAAAGCACCAAATGTTGTAAAAATTGCGGCCATGCCTGTTGCTGTGGCAAAACCATCTTCAGCACCTTCTAAGAGGCACATTTTTTCGATAAATTCTGATGTATTTGGATTTGAATAACGGCTATACACATTCCCTTCCTTTTCGTTGGCAAATAAGGCACGCATTTCTTCGGCATCTTCAAATTTATAACTCGAGGTAAGGTAAATCGGAGAAGAATGCTCTTTATGCAGGCTGCGTTCGGTTTGAGTGCGTATAGCTATGGTTTCAAAATTTTCGGATTTCATTGTATTGCTAAATATGAGTATTGAGATGTGAAATGATGGTTTTGTGATGTGAGATTTGAGGTATGAGATTTTATTCTCAACCTTAAACCCTACAGCTTAAACTGCTACTCTACACCTTGTTTATTTTATAAGTAAAATTAATTGTTGCTGAACGGCCTAAGATATTTGATACAGAGCAATATTTATCGAATGTCATTGCTAAAGCACGCTCTACTTTTGGTACGCTTAAATCGCCGAACAGGTCGAAATGAATATTGATTACATCAAAAATCGGAGGCATTTCTTCGTCTTTTCTAGTGGCATTAATTGCAATCTTAACATCATCAAGTGGTTCTTTCTGCTTCGCTAATACATTTACCATATCAATACCGCTGCAGCCACCTAATCCGATCAACAACATTTCCATTGGCCTAAAACCCTTTCCTTCGCCACCAATAGCAGCTTTTGCATCCAACTCCACAGTAAAACCGCTCTCGTTTTCTGCTTCAAAATTAAATTTACCGCTTTTGCGGATTAGATTTATATTCATTGTGTATCCTATTGGGATGTTAGATTTGAAACGCGAGATTTGAGGCATTTTAATGCCTTAAACCATCTACCTTAAACCTTTCACCGCTATTTAATTTAATACCTAATATTTTTGCCATTTACATGCTATGTGCTATGTGCTTTGCTTAAATACCATAAAATACTAAGTTATTTACTTCCAGTTCTGGCAATTTTACCGGATGGTCGAAAATTGCAAAAACCGACGAACCGCTACCACTCATTAAAGCGAATGTTGCGCCTGCATCGTATAAACTGGTTTTTATTTGATGAATTTGGGGATATTTAGCGAAAACCGATATTTCGAAATCGTTGATAACCTTATTTTTCCATGTTGTTGGGCACAAATGTATGATTTCTTTTAACGATTGCAAAGGTTTTTGAGGTTTTACATGCGCATAAGCATCTGCAGTACTTACATGTACAGGCGGTTTTACCAAAACTTTAAACCAGGCTGACAAATCTATTTCGCATTTTTGAAATTCATCACCTTTATTAAACGCATAAACAGGTTTATTTTCGATAAAAAAGGCACAATCGGCACCCAATTGACGGGCGTAATCTTCCATTTTATCAACAGACATCCCCAAACTGAATTTCTCATTTAATAACTTAATTAAAAAAGCACAATCAGCAGATCCTCCTCCCAAACCAGCACCCACAGGAATATTTTTAAATAAACTGATTTGCTGTTCTGGAATGTCATAGTCGTTTTTAACCAATTCATAGGCCTTATAACATAAATTATCATTTGCATCACCAGGAATATCAATTCCAAAAATTTTACACGATGTAATTGCGGCATCAGTAATTTCTACGGCATCTTTAATGTTGATCGGATAAAAAACAGTTTCGAGGTTGTGGTAACCATCAGCACGTTTTTCGGTGATATTTAAGCCTAAGTTTATTTTTGCGTTGGGAAAAGATAGCATGTTAGTCGTGAGTCGTGAGTTTTAAGTCGTGAGTTCATGGTGCCGAAACCAGCAGACATCTCACTTGCAAACATACAAATTTTATGCAGGTCACAGCTTTAAGCCAAGGCTGCACACCGAGATTACACACAACCGATGTTAACAATTAAAACAATAAAATGATTTATAACACCTGATAAATTTTAGATATTTGTAAATTATCAGAACAGTATGAAACAATATTTAGATTTAATGCAGCATGTGCTGGATCATGGCGCTCAAAAGCACGACCGTACCGGTACTGGAACTATAAGTGTTTTTGGTTACCAGATGCGCTTTAACCTTAAGGAAGGTTTTCCGATGGTGACCACAAAAAAATTGCACTTAAAATCTATTATACACGAATTGATCTGGTTTTTAACTGGCGATACCAACATTAAATACCTTAAAGATAATGGCGTGCGCATTTGGGATGAATGGGCTGATGAAAACGGCAATTTAGGCCCGGTTTATGGTTCGCAATGGAGAAGTTGGCCAACACCAGACGGGCAGCACATCGATCAGATTACAAATGTTATCAATACGATAAAAAACAATCCCGATTCGAGAAGAATTATTGTTTCTGCCTGGAATGTTGCCGAAATTGAAAATATGGCTTTGCCCCCTTGTCATGCATTTTTTCAGTTTTACATAGCGGATGGAAAATTAAGCTGCCAGTTATACCAACGCAGTGCAGATATTTTCTTGGGTGTACCTTTTAATATTGCCTCTTACGCATTGCTTACCATGATGGTTGCACAGGTTTGCGGTTTAGAAGCCGGAGACTTTATCCATACCTTAGGCGATGCACATTTATACAATAACCACATTGAGCAAGCAAATTTGCAGCTAAGCCGGCAGCCAAAACCACTACCCACCATGAAAATCAATCCTGATGTAAAAAGCATTTTTGATTTTAAATTTGAAGATTTTACGCTTGAGAATTACGAAGCACATCCTCATATTAAGGGTATTGTTGCGGTGTAGTTGCTTAATTGAAAGCTAGATTGCTTCACTCCCGATCTCAGCCAAAGGCTTTTGTTCGCAATGACGCGGCATTTGTCTTCATCGCCTGTAGGAACGAAGAAACAACCTCATTCAGCCATTGGCAGAGGTTGATCTAAGTAAAGTAGGTTACAAAAATATTATGAAAAGGGTCCTAATGGTTCAAAATAACGAACACGTTAGCGAAATGAACCAATAAACGATTGACTAATGACCAATGAACTAAAAAGCCCCTCACTTGCCATCGCCGTTGCTATAGGCGAAAACTTCGCCATTGGCAAAAATAACCAGCTTTTGTGGCATATGCCGGCTGATTTAAAGTTTTTTAAGCAAACCACATCAGGCCATACCGTAATAATGGGACGCAAAACGTTCGATTCTGTTGGAAAACCATTACCAAACCGCAGAAATATTGTAATTACCCGAGATACTGAATTAAAAATTGAGGGCGTTGAAGTGGTAAACAGTTTAGATGAAGCTTTAGCGATTACCAAAACGGAAGAAAAACAAGTATTTATTGTTGGTGGGGCTGAAATTTACAAACAGGCATTGCCAAAAATTACTACATTATATTTAACTACCATTCACCATAATTTTGATGCAGATACTTTTTTCCCTGAAATTGACAGGAATGAATGGAAATTAATTAGCAGCGAAGCCCATAAAGCCGACGAAAAAAACAAATACGATTATACTTTTAAAGTTTTAGAAAGGATATAATCCTTTAGTCATCTGCGGTAAGGAAGCATGAAGCAACCTAAAACCAGGTTGCCAAGCGATCTTTATATAATGTTTTGCGGCCACCTAGGGCAAAATATCCAAAACCCCACTACCTTGGCCGCCTAAACCCGATATACGTGGATGCCCCCGATTTTTTGTATCGGGGCAGAAACATTAGCGGGACGGAACCTCAGCCAAAAGCTGCTGCAATTGCTTTCCCAATCAATATCATCTGCATTTTAAACTCCTTTATGGATTATGTATGGAGAATCGTAAAGGATTATTGCCCGATAAAAATTATTGTTAATAAATTATCAATTAAGGGGTTCTATAATTTAAAAATTTAATTAGATTTGCCGACTTGTTAAAAAACAGCGAAAGACAAATTATTTTAAACAAACAATGCAAGGAAAAGGTTTTATTAAGTTTATAGCGATAGTATTGGCTATCGTTTGTGCGTACGCACTTTCTTTTACTTTGGTAGCATCCAAGGTAGAAAAAGACGCAAAAAACGCTGCGAAGGGTGATTTAGCCAAAGAAAAGGCTTACTTAGATTCGATGAGTACCGTGAAAGTTTATCCTGTAGTTGGATTTACTTATCAAGAGGTAAAAGCGAAAGAGATTAATTTGGGTTTAGACTTAAAAGGCGGAATGAACGTAACGATGGAGATATCGTTAGCGGAGTTGGTAAAATCATTAGCGGGCAACCCTACTGATGCGAACTTCAACAAAGCAGTTCAGAATGCACAGATCCAGTTAAATGCCGGTGGTAAAGATTACATCAAAATTTTTGTTGATGAATTCGAAAAATTAAGCCCTGGAGTTAAACTTGCAGATTATTTTTCTAACCAGGATAATGCATCTCAGTTAAAACCTAGCGCAAGCAATGCTGAAGTTGAAGCTTTCTTAGAGAAAGAAGCAACTAGTGCTATCGATCGTTCGTTTACAGTTTTACGTTCCCGTATTGATGGTTCTGGCGTTGTAAGCCCGAACATGCAAAAACAAGAGGGTAGCAACCGTATCTTAATCGAGATGCCAGGTGTACAAGATCAGGAGCGTATGGCGAAACTTTTACAAGGTTCTGCTGAGTTACAATTCTGGCAGGTATACCAGGTACAAGAAGTTGCGCCATTATTAGAAAACATTAATAAAATTTTAGCAGCAACATTAAAAACTGATGCTCCTGCAACTAAAGATACAACTGCTGCTCCAGCTGCTGGTGGTAAATTGGCTGGCCTTGAAAAATCGGCTACTAAAGATACCACAGCTAAAGGCGGTAAACTTGCTGGCTTAGGTAAAAAAGATTCTACAGCGGTTAGGGCCGAACTGGCAAAATCTAACCCATTATACGCTGTTCTTAATCTTCCGATTTATCAAGGCGAAAACGGACAACAACAATTAATGCCAGGTGCAGTTGTTGGTATGTCGTTACAAAAAGATACTGCAAAGGTTAACAATTACTTAAAACTTCCTGAAGTTGCTGCATCTATTCCATCAACGATGAAATTTATGTGGAGTGTTAAACCAAGGGAAGGTTCGAGAATTTTCGAATTATATGCTATTAAAGTGGTAAGTGCCGATGGCAAACCAGATTTAGGTGGTGATGCGATTAGCGATTCCAAAGATGATTTTGATCAGCACAACAAACCAGAGGTAACCATGTACATGACCAGCGAAGGTGCTGCTAAATGGAAAAAAATTACTGCTGAAGCTGCTGCTGACCCGAACAACAAAAAATCTATTGCAATTGTATTGGATAACCAGGTTTATTCTGCCCCTACTGTGCAGAACGAAATTGCTGGTGGTGTTTCTTCAATCACTGGTAACTTTACCCAAACAGATACTAAAGATTTATCTAACATCTTAAAAGCTGGTAAATTGCCTGCTCCTGCACGTATTGCCGGTAGTTATGTGGTTGGTCCAACTTTAGGTGCAAAAGCTATTCACGATGGTTTAATCTCATTCGTAATTGCCTTTATCGTAATCTTAATCTTCATGGCGTTGTATTATCACCGTGCAGGTTGGGTTGCTAACTTTGCATTGTTAATCAACTTATTCTTCATCATTGGTATTTTGGTATCACTAGGTGCAGTATTAACCTTACCTGGTATCGCTGGTATCGTGTTAACCATTGGTTTATCGGTAGATGCAAACATCCTTATTTTTGAGCGTGTACGTGAAGAACTTGCACATGGTAAAAATACCGCTACTGCAATTAAAGAAGGTTTTAAACATGCAATGCCTTCAATTATCGATTCAAACGTTACCTTGTTCATCTTAGGTGCTATTCTTTACGTTTTTGGTAGCGGTCCGGTTCAAGGTTTCGCAACTACTTTATGTATTGGTATTCTTTCATCATTATTTGCTGCAGTAGCCATTTCGAGAGTTGTTTTCGAATCGTTATTAAACCGTAAAATCGATGTTAGTTTCGATAACAGCCTAACACGTAATGCATTTAAAAACTTAGCATTCAACTTTGTTGGCCGTCGTAAAATCTATTACATTATCTCTACCATCATTATTATTGCCGGTATTGGTATGTACTTCAAAAATGGCGGTTTAAACCTGGGTGTAGATTTTAAAGGTGGTAGAACTTATTTGGTTCACTTCGATAAAGCTGTTAGTACTGAAGATTTAAAAACCAAGTTAAACCCGGTTTTCGGTAACGAAACGCCAGAGGTTAAAACTGCAGGAGAAGATAGTCAGGTTAAAATCACTACTACTTTCCACATCGAAGATCAGGACATTAAAACTGATAAAGTTGTAGAAGATGCTTTAAACAAAGGTTTAGCAGGTTCTAAATATGAAATCGTAAGTTCACAAAAAGTTACGCCTATCATTGCAAGTGACATTGTAAACGGTGCTTTTTATGCGGTATTGATCTCATGTTTATTCATGTTTATCTATATCGTAGTACGATTCAAAAAATGGCAGTATGGTTTAGGTGCGGTAATCGCATTATTCCATGATGTGTTAATGGTATTGTCTTTCTACACTATTTTAGATGGTATTATGCCATTCTCATTAGAAATTGGTCAGGATTTTATTGCAGCAATTTTAACGGTTATGGGTTATACCATGACAGAAACAGTTGTTGTATTCGACCGTATCCGTGAGAAACTAAAAGAATCTGGTAAAGAAGATTTACATGGTGAAGAACGTAACAACTTAATCAACTTCGCGTTGAACAGTACATTAAGTCGTACGATATTAACTTCATTAACCGTATTCTTCGTGTTATTGGTAATCTTTATTTTCGGTGGTGATAGCATCCGTGGGTTTATCTTTGCATTGTTGATTGGTCGTATCATCGGTACCTACTCATCATTATGCATCTCTACTCCTATCGTAATTGATTTAGGAAGCTCAGCTGAGAAAAAGTAAGATCCAAAAATCTTAATATATACAAGCGCTTCGATTTATCGGGGCGCTTTTTTTGTGCCAAAACTCGTAGGTTTAAAAACTTGCGAGGGTTAAAGTTAAAAGACACAAAGCTTTTCATTTATTTTGCAAAGCAAAACCTGGGGTTCTTCGGTTCCAACAGTCCCGCTGTCCGTTTTATTCCGATGAAGGATCGGTATGCTCACTGCCATCAGGTTTATTTAACCTGGGTAAGTGCTTCGAACCTGCAAAAACACACCTTCGTCATACCAGCGTTATATATTAATCAATCAGCTGAAATAGTAGCCAAAACCTCAATTTTTAAACCTTTTGGCCATCTTTTTGTTACATTAGCAACAGATAAACCGATAAAAAATGGATTTACAACTTCCTAAAAGCGAATACCCAAGAGTAGTTATTGTTGGTGGTGGATTTGGTGGCATTGAGTTAGCTAAACGTTTAAAAAACAAGCCTTTTCAAGTGGTTATGCTCGATAAGCATAACTATCATACTTTTCAACCACTGCTTTATCAGGTAGCTACAGGAGGACTGGAAGCAGATTCTATCGCTTTCCCACTACGGAAAATTTTTAAAGGACAAAAAAATCTCATTTTTCGGGTAACCAAAGTAACTGAAGTTAATGCAGCAGAAAATTGTTTACAAACAGATATTGGCAGGATTACTTACGATTATTTGGTAATTGCCACTGGCTCTACCAGTAACTTTTTTGGCAATAAAGAAATTGAAGCCAATTCAATGCCGATGAAGTCAATTCCAGAAGCACTTGATTTAAGAAGTTTGATTTTACAGAATTTTGAGAAATCGCTGATCGAAAAAGATTTAGATAAAAAGAATGCCCTATTAAACTTTGTGGTGGTTGGTGGCGGTCCAACAGGTGTTGAAACCTCCGGTGCCATTGCTGAACTTAAAAGACATGTAATTCCGAACGATTATCCGGAAATGGATTTAAGCAGGGTAAACATTTACCTGATCGAAAATTCGCCGGAATTGTTGGGCGTTATGTCGCCACAGGCACAAAAGAAAGCAAAAGATTTCCTTACCGATATGGGCGTTCAGATCATGAATGAAACCAGGGTACTCGGTTACGATGGACTTACACTCACCTTACAAGATAAAGCACCTATTTTAAGTTCAACAGTGATCTGGAGTGCTGGGGTTAAGGGTGAGGTTTTAAATGGTTTAGATAAAGCTGAAGTGGTAAGAGGTGGCAGATTAAAAACAGATACCCAAAATTTAATTGTAGGTTATCAGAATATTTATGCCATTGGTGATGTGGCTGCCATTGTAGATGAAGAAACGCCAAACGGTCATCCTGGGGTAGCTCCGGCGGCCATTCAACAAGGCCATCACCTCGCTAAAAACCTGATCAACATTAAAGAAAATAAACCTTTGGAGAAATTTAAATATTTCGACAAAGGCTCAATGGCCACAGTAGGTAGAAATAAAGCAGTTGTTGATATCGGTAAAATCCGTTTCCAAGGAGTGTTTGCATGGTTCACCTGGATGTTTGTTCACTTGATGACATTGGTAGGCTTCAGAAACAAAATTATAGTTTTCGTCAATTGGGTTTGGAGTTACTTCAGCTACGATCGGGGAACCCGTTTAATTATTAGAACCTTTGCAAAAGATCGAAGTGTGGATTATAGAAACGAGGTACCATCAGTAAAGGAAGAAGTTAAGGTATCTTAGTCTTTAGTCTTTAGTCTTTAGTCTTTAGTCTTTAGTCTTTAGTCTTTAGTCTTTAAGGCAACTTTAACGGTATAAAATTGTTTCTTATTTCTTTTTTTCTTTGCGAAAAACTTTGCGCATTTTGCGGCTAAATCAAAAAATATGAGCCAAAACAATTTCAAATTAGTAGAGTGTCCGCGCGATGCCATGCAGGGATTGCATGATTTTGTTCCTACGGCACTCAAAATTGAATACCTGAATTTGTTGTTACAGGTGGGTTTTGATACGCTTGATTTTGGAAGTTTTGTTTCACCTAAAGCCATTCCACAAATGGCCGATACCGCTGAGGTTTTATCACATTTGGATTTAAGTAATACCTCTACCAAACTTCTTGCGATTGTAGCCAATTTAAGGGGTGTATTAGATGCAGTAAAGCATCAGGCTATCAGTTACCTCGGTTTTCCTTTTTCAATTTCAGAAACCTTTCAACAGCGCAATACCAATTCGAGCATAGCACAATCCTTAAATACTGTTGAAGAGATGCTTTCTCTTTGCATTAAAAACAATAAAAAAGCAGTTGTTTATTTATCAATGGGTTTTGGGAATCCTTATGGGGATGAATGGAATTATGAAATTGTAGAAAAGTGGGCTGATGTATTGGTGAGTAAAGGTGTGGAGATCTTGTCATTAGCTGATACCGTAGGTGTTTCGACACCAGAAAAGATTAAAAGCATATTGCCCAAGCTAATTTCCAGGTTTAATAAAACCGAAATAGGTATACATTTACACTCCACTCCTACCGAACGTTTTGAAAAGATAGAAGCTGCTTACCATTCAGGCGTAAAACGTATCGATTCTGCACTAAAGGGCTTTGGTGGTTGTCCGATGGCTGCTGATGACCTTACAGGTAATATTGCTACTGAAGATGTAATTGTCTTTTTGAATGCTAAAGGAGAAAACCTCAACCTTGATATGGATAAATGGAATGAGGCAATGGCTTTATCGGGGAAAATATTTGGATAGAGTTGTTATGAGTGATCGTCATTGCGAGGCACGAAGCAATCCTACTACCATGGGTGGGTAAATAATTCAAATCCAGCGATCGCTTTAAGATTGCTTCGTGCCTCGCAATGACGATTTTTCGTTGAATGCGCTGTGCTTTCTGTGCCTCCTGACTAACTATCCCTAAACCTTCTTTACCATTTTAAAATGCTGTATACCAGCTTCTTCAAATTGCTCCCCTTCGGCTACGAAACCAAACTTAGCGTACAAACTCATGGCATCTAACTGCGAGTTGAGGTAAATGTAATGTGCATCTTCCGGAAGATCAGATAGGGCTTCAGCGATTAATGCACGGCCAACGCCCTGCCCTCTAAAATCTTTCAATACAGCGAAACGTTCCAGTTTGTATCCGGCATCTGTTTTACGCCATCTACAAGCACCACAAGGCTGGCCATTACTGGTAGCCAAAAAATGTATCGATTCATCTTCATGCTCCCATTCTAACTCCGGCGGGCAGTTCTGTTCGTCTACAAACACTACTTTACGTATAGCAAATACTTTATCTAAATCTTCGGGATGGTTAACCTTTTGAACGTGTAGACTCATTATCGTGTTGTTTAAAGTGTTTATTCGATTTTAATTTCGATTCGTTTAGCTCTTTGGCTACATCTATCGAATGTGAACAATGAATATCGGCCTCTTTTTTGGCAAGTGTGGCAATCGCAACGTAAAATTTATGTAACTGATCTAATTCTTTTTCGCTCAAATCTTCAATATCAACCATTCGGTTACTCGCACCTTGCTGTGCAGCAATTAGTTCATTCAACTTTAACTGAATTGCCTTACCATCTTTATTTTGCGCTTTCTGAATTAAAAAAACCATTAAAAAGGTAATGATTGTGGTACCAGTGTTAATCACCAATTGCCAGGTTTCTGAGTAATTAAATATCGGGCCCGTAACAGCCCAAATAATTACAATAGCAGTAGCTGAAATAAATGCAACAGAACTACCGGTAAACTTCGTTGCCGCATTGGCAAATTTTTCGAAAAAATTATTTTTCTTGGTGTCGGTTTTAGATTTTGCCATTACAATTTGTTTGCTTAAATATAATATAAAACAAACAAAAACGCCATAAGTTTTTTAACCTATGGCGTCTTTATTTATGAGGAAATAATTGATTTTTTGAATGATTGAATAGATATCCAATCTTCAAAATCAATCAAAATTTACAATTTATCGTTTACGTTGATACAGTTCAAATCTTCGAAAGCCGCGGTTAAACGCTTTACAAAAGTTTCTTCACCTTTACGTAACCAAACACGTGGATCGTAATATTTTTTATTTGGTTTATCATCGCCATCAGGGTTACCAATCTGGCCTTGAAGATAAGCTTCGTTCTTTTTGTAATATTCTAAAATACCTTCCCAAAATGCCCATTGCATATCGGTATCAATATTCATTTTAATTGCACCATAAGAAATTGCTTCTCTGATTTCTTCCTGAGTTGAACCAGAACCACCGTGGAATACAAAATTGATTGGTTTCTCTTCAGTTAAGCTGAATTTTTCTTTGATAAAATCCTGAGAGTTTTTTAAAATTACCGGTTGCAATTTTACGTTACCTGGTTTGTAAACACCGTGTACATTACCAAATGCCGCTGCAACAGTAAAGCGAGGAGAAACTTTGCTTAATTCTTCGTAAGCATAAGCCACTTCGCTAGGTTGTGTATATAATTTTGAGCTATCTACATCGCTATTATCAACACCATCTTCCTCACCACCTGTAACACCAAGTTCGATTTCGATCGTCATGTTCATTTTAGCCATGCGTGCTAAGTATTTAGCAGATATTTCCATGTTTTCTTCTATCGATTCTTCCGATAAATCCAACATGTGTGATGAAAACAAAGGTTTTCCGGTTTCAGCGAAGAATTTTTCACCGTGATCTAAAAGTCCATCAATCCAAGGCAATAATTTTTTAGCGGCGTGGTCGGTATGTAAAACCACGGCAACACCATAATGTTCTGCCAATAAATGTACATGTTTAGCTGCCGATACAGCACCTAGAATACATGCTTGCAATTTCTCATTATCTAAAGATTTACCAGCATAAAACTGTGCACCGCCATTAGACAATTGAATCATAACAGGCGAATTTACTGCCTTAGCAGTCTCCAATACCGCGTTAACCGTATTTGTACCGGTTACGTTTACTGCTGGTAAAGCAAACTGATGTTTTTTAGCCTGCTCAAACAATTCTTGAACGGCATCTCCGTAAATTACGCCTTTGTAGCCTTTTAAACTCATTTCTTGTTAATTTTATTAAGTCCGAAGTTATAAAAAAAAATAACATTCCAAGCTTTTGTAACAACAGAATTATTTGCCTAACAGCAAAATAAGGCCTATTTAGTGTAAAAAACACATTATCCTTAGTGTAAAAAAGACACACTTAAGTTTACAATTGGCAGTTGGCGGCAACAAAAGCCAAATTTTAATTTACGTTACCAACTCTGGCATTATTGCCAATTGGCTATCTACCAACTAACCATTGACTATTTTTACAGCCAATAAGGTTCGACTTTATTTTATTTTTCGTTTCTTTGCAATCCAATTCTTTAAAAAATTATATGGCTTGGTTTAAGAGAGAGAATAAAGGTATCATTACCACAACTGAAGAGAAAAAAGAAGCACCAGATGGCTTGTGGAATAAATGTCCAAATTGTAAAAAACCGCTACATCAGGCAGAACTTCAGGAAAACAAATATGTTTGTCATTACTGCAACTACCACCTGAGAGTAGGCTCAAAAGAATATTTCGAGGTTTTATTTGATAATAACGAGTTTAAAGAACTTTTTCCGAACTTAACATCGGGCGATCCGCTAAACTTTAACGATAATAAACCTTATACCGACAGGATTAAAGAAAGCCAGGCTAAAACAGGTTTAAAAGATGCAATCCGTGCCGGAGTTGGTAAAATTGAAGGTCAGGATCTCGTAATTGCCTGTATGGATTTCGCATTTATTGGCGGTTCTATGGGTTCTGTTGTGGGTGAAAAAATTGCAAGATCAATCGATTACAGCATTAAACATAAAGTTCCTTTCCTGATGATTTCAAAATCAGGTGGTGCACGTATGATGGAGGCCGCATTTTCATTGATGCAGATGGCTAAAACATCGGCTAAACTGGCTTTACTGGGTCAGGCTAAAGTTCCATATATCTCATTGTTAACCGATCCTACTACAGGTGGCGTAACAGCATCGTATGCAATGCTTGGCGATATTAATATTGCCGAACCTGGTGCATTGATCGGTTTTGCCGGACCAAGGGTAATTAAAGAAACCATAAAAAAAGATTTGCCAAAAGGTTTTCAAACAGCAGAATTCGTTTTAGAACATGGTTTCCTTGATTTCATTGTAGATAGAAGGGCAATGAAAGCTAAATTGGGTGCTTTTATTAAGATGATGAACAACTAGTTGGTTTCCAATAGTTCATTAAGCCATTAGTTCACTGTTCTAAGTATCAAAAACAACATAATATTTAGAAAAGCAGGGCTTGAATAACTTCGGTTAGTTCAGTCCTGCTTTTTGCTTTAAGTCCTCGCTACACTCCGGGCTTTCCACGGCAATCAGGTTTAATTAACATAGGCTGGTGGTTCTTTTGAAAGGTTTTCCTGGCTAGCACATTAAACCACCCCACCCTTTGCGCAGCCCTCAATGCGAGGGAAATATTAACAGCGATTTTTCTTATTTTTAAACTAACCAAACTAAAAATCAGATGAAAAAGCTATTATTACTCACCTTCCTGATCACCGCCATTATTTCTGTGCATGCCCAGGAGAAAAAAGCTAAAGTTCCTTATGATGAAACCTTAGCCAAAAAACTCGGAGCGGATAATTATGGAATGAAAATGTATGTCCTCGTGATGCTTAAATCAGGCACCAACACTACAGAAACAAAAGCCAAAACCGGTAGTTTATTTGCCGGACATATGGCAAACATGGGCAAAATGGTCGAAGCACAAAAACTCGTAGTTGCCGGCCCGATGGGCAAAAACGATGAAAACTACCGCGGTATTTTCATTTTAAATACAAAATCAATCGAAGAAGCCAAACAATTGTTAGAAAGCGACCCTGCAATCAAGGCTAAATTACTCGAACCAGAATTATACAATTGGTATGGATCGGCAGCATTGGCTGAATATCTGCCATTTCATGATAAGATACAGAAAAGTAGTTTTTAGGTATCCACAGAAACAAAGATGGCACGGAAAAATTTGATAGGTGAAGTCAGGTATTATCATAACTCAACTGCAACATTTCCATTAACATCTCCAACCCTACCGCTAATTCCATAAATTAGCGCATCAAATAAACAACCCTAACTTATTATGAATAAAAAAGTACTATTTTCTGCACTTCTGCTGTGCGCTTCGGCAAGCGTTTTTGCGCAAGACAAAAAAGTAATCGACAATATTGTTAAAGAAGTGAATGAAAATTCGCAATTAGAGAAACTTGCACACGAACTTTTGGATGTTGTTGGTCCGCGCTTAGTAGGTTCGCCACAAATGAAACAAGCTAACGATTGGGCAGTAAAAAAATATAGCGATTGGGGCATTTCTGCCAAAAACGAAAAATGGGGCGAATGGGCTGGCTGGGAAAGAGGTATTACCCATATCGATTTGATAAGTCCGCGGGTTAGAACTTTAGAGGGCACACAACTGGCATGGAGTCCATCCAGTAACGGGAAAGCGATTAACGCAGAGGCAATTATCCTTCCAGAAATCACAGATTCGTTATCTTTTCAAAAATGGTTACCTAATGTAAAGGGCAAAATTGTTTTAATTTCCATGAACCAACTCTCTGGCCGGCCAGAAAAAAACTGGGAAGAGTTTGCCACAAAAGACTTATTTGAAAAATTTAAAAAAGAAAAAACCGAAGCAGCGAAAGCCTGGGCAGCAAGTATAGCTAAAACGGGTTTATCTGCTAAAACTTTACCTGTAGCCTTAGAAAATGCTGGTGCTGTAGCGGTAGTGATCAATAACTGGTCGCAGGGATTTGGTGTAGATAAAATTTTCGGTGCAAATACCATTAAAGTACCCACTTTAGATTTATCCGTTGAGGATTATGGCTTGGTTTACCGCCTGGCACTAAATGGCGATAAGCCTAAATTAAGAATCGAGGCCGATTCGAAAAAATTAGGTGCTGTACCTACTTTTAACACCATTGCAGAAATTAAGGGCAAACAAAAACCCAATGAATATGTGATGTTATCGGCACACTTCGATTCGTGGGATGGCGCAAGCGGTGCTACCGATAATGGTTCGGGAACTATTTTGATGATGGAAGCCATGCGGATTTTGAAAAAAATCTATCCTAATCCTAAACGGACCATTTTGGTTGGCCATTGGGGAAGTGAAGAGCAGGGTTTAAATGGTTCAAGAGCTTTTGTAGAAGATCATCCTGAGGTTGTAAATAATCTTCAGGCTTTGTTTAACCAGGATAACGGTACAGGTCGGGTGGTTAAAATTGGCGGACAAGGTTTCGCTAAATCAAAAGATTACATTACCCGTTGGTTGGCTGCAGTACCTGATACCATTAAAAACCAGATCAAAACCAGTTTTCCGGGAACACCAGGTGCTGGTGGATCAGATTTTGCTTCTTTTGTTGCAGCTGGAGCATTAGGTTATTCATTAAGTTCTACCAGCTGGGATTACGGTACATATACCTGGCACACTAACCGCGACAGTTACGATAAATTGGTTTTCGACGAAATTAGAAGCAATGTAATTTTGGCTGCGATTATGGTATATATGGCTTGTGAAGATCCCGAAAAAACTTCTACCGAAAAAGCAACCGATTTACCTGTAAACGAACGTACCGGAAAACCATCAACCTGGCCGGTACAATCAAAATCGAATAGAAAAGGTGGATTGTAGATAATATTTTTAAACGTTTTGGTAAAGAGCATTTGGAAACAGATGCTCTTTTTTTGTTCCTTAGATTCATTATTTCGAGCGGAGTGCAACGCAGTGGAGAAATCTATTGAGGTGGATCGCTCTATTCCATTTCGCTTTCAGTAAAGATGACGCCCTTAAAGCAATATTTTGTTTTTTTTAGTGTAGTTACACCTAAATTTATTTAAAGATTTACAGGCAGAAAAGATGCTGAAATAAATTCAGCAAGCCGATCTTAAAAAATCTACTCTTCTTTCTTCTGAAACTTATAAAACAGATAACCCAAAAAAGGCAATATCAATACACTTCCCAATAAAAGCGCTAAACCCAAACTGTAAATGGTTTTTTCTGGCCCAACGGTTTCCAATAGCGAAATTGCATCTCCGCTTTTTAAACGGATAAAATTTGGAAAATGGGCATAACTTATCGCCAAGAGGATCATCGTAACCTGAAAGCCCGCTAAAATGCGTAAAATCTTCGTTTTTCCTTTAATCAACAAATACCATAGCAATACGAGTGATAAACTAGCCAAAATAATGGCAGATACGCCAACTGAACTTTTAAAAACCCAATCAATCAATGGAATTTTATCACGTTGTGCAGCTATAAATACCATTGCCCCAAAAACAACAGCGGCTATATTCATAAATTCGGCTTTTTTTATAAACCGGCGTTTATCATGTGCTTCGGTGGTTTCACCAATAAGATAAATTGCCGCCAGAAAGCCACAAAGCGCAACGGTGAACAACCCAACAGCGAGCGAAAACCAATTTAACCAGCCAGCAATATAGGCAGAGTAAAAATCTGTGGCCTGCGTATCAATATGCCCTGAAATCAGGCTTCCGGCAATAATGCCCAGAAATAATGCTGTAATAAAACTAGAATAGCGAAAAATGCGGTTATAAAGCCATTGCATATCATCTTTAACGGCATCATAATGGCGAAATACAAAGGCTGTGCCTCGTGCAATAATTCCGATGAGCATAATCGCCAACGGAATATGCAAATAAACCGACATGGTGGTATAGATATGCGGAAAGCCTACAAAAAGAATTACAATAGCAATAATTAACCACATGTGGTTGGCCTCCCACACGGGACCAATGGCCTGGTACATCGTTTTGCGGGTTTTACTCCGATTTTTTGTCGAGGTAAAAAGCTCTATAATACCTGCACCAAAATCTGCTCCACCCAGTAAAAAGTAGAGCAAAATGGCCATGCACAAAAATGTAATTACAACTTGTTCCATCATTTATTTTTTTGCCACAGCTTTACTGATAAACACAGAGTTTGGTATTTCGACTATAAGTTTCAAGCCTTCATCTGTGTTCATCCTTTTTATCTGTGGTTAATTAATTATTTTGTTCAGTTTTATTATACAATACAGGCACCATTTTTATCTGGCGGTAAAGCAAAAACGTTACGATAATACTTAAAGAAACATAAATTGCCGAGAAGATATAAAACGAATAGGCAATACCCGGCATCGGCGTAACAGCATCTTTGGTACGCATAATGCCATAAATAATCCATGGTTGCCTACCAACCTCGGTAACTACCCAGCCGGCCTCTAAAGCGAGATAACCGAGCGGAATTGCAAAAACAAATAATTTTAATATCCAGCGTTTCTCCGTTAAAGGTTTCTTTTTAAAAAGGATAAAGAAATAGATTAAGGATATAAACAGCAAGAGCGTACCAATGCCAACCATGACCTGAAAAGCATAGTGTGTTATGGCTACTGGTGGATGCTCATTTTCTGGTATCTGATCCAAACCTTTAACTTCTGCTTTAAAATCGCCATGGGCCAGAAAACTTAATGCTCCAGGAATTTTGATTGCGCCTTTTACCGTTTTATCTTTTTCGTTTACGATGCCTCCAATCAAAAGTGGCGCGGGCTTTTCAGTTTTATATAATGCTTCCATAGCCGCAAGCTTAGCAGGCTGCCTTTTAGCTACATCTTTTGCGGATATATCTCCACTTAAAGGTTGCAACAATGCACCGATACAGGCAAATATTGCAGCAATTTTAAAGGCTTTTAAATGAAACGCTGCATTTCTATTTCTCAATATCATTAAAGCATGCACACCTGCCACAGCAAAACCGGTTGCGGTAAACGCAGCTAAACACATGTGCAAAGCCTGACTAAACCATGCTTTGTTGAACATGGCCTGGATAGGATCTATATTAAGGTACTTTCCATTTACAAAATCAAAACCTGCCGGACTGTTCATCCATGCATTTGCAGCTACCACCAAAATTCCGGAAGCTAAACCACTTACCCCAACTACCATCCCTGTAAACCAATGAAACCATTTATTCAGCTTGTTCCACCCATAAAGGAAGAAACCCAGTGCTATTGCTTCAATAAAAAAAGCTGTTCCTTCCAAAGAGAAAGGCATACCAAATATCGGACCTGCATGATCCATAAATTTTGGCCAAAGCAAGCCCAGTTCGAAAGATAACATGGTACCCGATACCGCGCCCGTAGCGAAAAAAATAGCCACACCTTTACTCCAGGCTTTGGTGAGGTTTTTATATACCTCATCGTTTGTTTTAAGCCATTTATAATGCGAAACAGCCATAAAGAAAGGCATAACCATGCCGATACAGGAAAAAATGATGTGAAAGCCTAATGATAAGGCCATTTGGGAACGGGCTGCTATAAAATCATCCATATGCTGTAGATTTTGAATTGTAACAAATATAGTTGTTAAACACTAAAGCCTACGGTAATTGAGTGACGTTGAAAGGATTATTTTAAATATAGAACGTTTATAAATTGAAAAAAGATTTGGATGTTCTTGTCACATAAATACTAAATACGCTCTTTGTCATCCTGAGCGGAGTCGAAGGATTAGCCATGGATTAATGCGTTCAAAAATTAACAGCAAAAAAGTCATTTCCTAATAAATTAGGACAAGATAATATTCACCGCTTATGAGATTGCTTCTTCGGCTGAAAAAGCCTTATCGCAATGACGAAAATCTTCTAAACCCCTTTCAGCTCATCATAAGCAGCAGTTAAACTTCTTTGAATCCCTTCGCCCTGCCATTCTGGTGCATTGGGTATTGTGGTTGTTTTTAAAATATCTTCCTTGGTTTTTCCGGCCTTAATTTCATCGCCAACGAAAGTTAATAAGTTTTGAAGGTAGTTTTGATAAGCCTTTATATCTTCCTTATTTCCGGTAACTTTTTCCGGATCTAAACTATGTCCCCAAATAAATAAGGTATCTTTATCAAACTGCGCCAAAATTTTATCCAAAGCTGTAATCCAATTGCCGATATGCGCACCATTTTCTCTATCGATATATGGAAACTTGCGGTTAAAAACCAAATCGCCTACATGTGCAATATTTGCATGCTCGAAATGATAAACGGCATCTCCGTTGGTATGACCAGAGCCATAATAGTAGGCTTTAATGTTTTCATCGCCTACTTTAGCATTCCATTTTGTTCCAAAAGTAGTATCGGGCAATAATTGTTTATCGAGATTATTGGCTTTTTCTGCACCTCTTTTCTGATTTACCAAAGAATTTTGATGCGCCACAACTTTTTCGGCCAAACCTTTAAACGCAATATTACCTGCGGTATGGTCGCCATGATGGTGTGTGTTGATTAAATATTTGAAAGGTTTATCGCCAAGTTTTTTTAATTCGTCGATTACATGCGGAGCCGTGGTTGGAAATTGGGCATCTACCACAACAAAACCATTACTGGAATTTAACCAGCCAATTGTGCCACCTTGCTCGATAAATATACCCACATTATTACGTAAGGGCTTAAAGTTATAAGCACGCATTAATTCTTGCTGTGCAAAAACATCTGTTTTATAAACCGAAAGCAAGGCCATAGCCAATGCCGAATTCCTGATAAAATTTCTTCTTTCCATTTTGAGGTTAAGCTAAAAAAAACCACGGCAAATGCCGTGGTTTAAATTTAATGATTTTGATCGTGAATAAACAAAAATTATATTCCCGAACCTGGTGTGGTACCTGGCTCATGCCCCGGACCAAACGAATTATTTTTACGGTCTTTATCTTTATCAAATAAGTTAGTACCTACTTTGGATGATTTGTTTTCATCAAGTGTTCTATCTTCTTTAATATCATCTGCTGTTTTATCAAGTAAATCGTTCTCAACAACTTTACCTTTTTCTTTATTCGTTTCCATAGTAATTGTAAATTGATTTATTAAATGAACAAGCGAGAAATAAGATTGTTTTTAATAGTTGTTTTAAGAATGGGATTTACACATGCAGAATAATCACTAACCATTGAAACAGGCTTTAACGCCAAAAACAAGCATTGCAAATTAACGTCATTTCGACTGGAGCGCAGCGAAATGGAGAAATCTTTGAACGATATAGAAAGATTTCTCCACTGCGGTCGAAATGACGATTCTACTATATGTATGCTTCTTCCACCCTACTCAGAAATCAAAAAATGAAGTGCTAGTGCGAACATTTACCTTCTAATCGTAGTGTATCGTTAAAACCTTTTAAGGAGACATACTTTACGACTACTAGCCAATACCTAAAATCTAGCGTCATTTTGACTGGAGCGCAACGAAATGAAGAAATCTTTGAACGATATAGAAAGATTTCTCCACTGCGGTCGAAATGACGATTACTATATGTATGCTTCTTAGACAATCCTCAGAAATGACGAAATGATGCAATAGTGCGAACATTTACCTTCTAATCGTAGTGTATCGTTAAAACCTTTTAAGGAGCAGACATCAAGAGTGATCGCCAATACCTAAAATCTAGCGTCATCTCGACTAAAGCGCAGCGAAATGGAAAAATCTTTGAACGATATAGAAAGATTTCTCCATTGCGGTCGAAATGACGATTCTATTACATCATTGCCCCAGGCAGTTTACCCAATTCATGAATGCATCCGAAAGAATGAAATCTTCTTTTATGAATTTTATTAAAATGGTTCGAAGATTCAAAAGAAAACGGGTTCAGGATAAACTTATAAATGTGTTTCCTTTCTCCATTTAATTTTTCTTCTGGTTTTGCGTTTTCAAGGGGCTGATTGTTTTTGCTCTTTTCCATGACGATATAGATTAATGAAAACTTAGATAGTTTTCTGGTTAACAATTTTAATAATATTGGAAAGCTATTTTTAAATTTGCCTAACCTTATACCATGAGGAAATTGATAAGGTTTCGTTTGGGAATTACATTAAAATGGCGCGGACTGCCTTAATCTTAATTAAATATAAGTTTTATTTTTGAGTTCTGCAAGAGAATTTATTAGTTTAAATGGTTGTTGCAAACCTGCCATATTTTTAGGATTTTAAGGCAGTTAAGAAATTAGGCATCAAGCTATACTAACGTTAATAGCAGCACCAGCTTGGGTAACTAAACCTGATTGAAGTGTAAAGCCCACAGCGCAGCGAGGACTTGGAACGGAAAGCAGGACAAGCACTTAAAATGAAATACTGCCTTGGCTTTTCAAAAAAACACTATTTTTGGCGCATAAAAAAAGTCCCAATTAATTGAGACTCTCCTATTTGGTTAATGATATTTTTATACCAAAGCATTTTGCTTTACTACCATTTTAACTTTTTCAATAACGTAATCCAACTCTTCTTTTGTGGTGTACTTACTGAATGAAAAACGCACGGATGGACGGTTTGGATCAGCTTTAATGCCATTTAACACATGCGAACCAATATTAGAACCTGAAGAACAGGCACTACCGCCAGAAGCACAGATACCATTGATATCAAGGTTAAACAACAGCATATCGGCCATGTCCATCTCCGGGAACGATACATTTAATACGGTATACAAACTTTTATCGGCATCGGTTTCGCCATTAAAAGCAATGCCCGGAATTTCGGTAATCAGTTGTGCTTTCAAATAATCTTTTAAACCCTGAATATGCGCCTGGTGCTGGTCCATTTCGGCATAAGCAATTTCTAAAGCCTTGGCCAAGCCCACAATGCCATATACATTTTCGGTACCTCCACGCATGTTGCGCTCTTGTGCACCGCCATAAATCATCGGTGGTATTTTGATGTTACTGTTTACATATAAAAAGCCAACACCTTTAGGTCCGTGGAGCTTGTGTGCTGCACATACAATAAAATGTGCCTTAAGTTCGCGTACATTATGTGGGTAGTGGCCCATGGTTTGCACGGTATCGGCATGGTAAATGGCATTGTATTTTTCGCAGATATCGCCTACTTTAACCATATCTGTTAGTGTACCCAATTCATTGTTGGCATGCATAAGTGAAACAAAAGTCCGCTCATTATTTTGAAGCAATTCTTCTAAATGGTTGTAATCAACATTTCCTTTTTCATCGATGTTAACAAAACTCAATTTATCGATTTCGCCATTTTTAAGCATGGTATTTAAGGTATGCTCAACAGCGTGGTGTTCAATTTTAGAGGTAATGGCATGCTTTAAGCCATAAGCAGCAATGCCGCAACGGATTGCAGTATTATCGGCTTCGGTACCGCCTGAAGTAAAAAACACTTCGGATGGGGATGCATTTAATAAACCAGAAACGGTTTTACGGGCTTTTTCTACAAGCGTTCTTACCTCGCGACCAAGCGCATGAATGGCAGATGGATTACCGAAATAGTTTTCCATTACGTTTGTCATTTCTGCGATTACTGCCGCATCTAAAGGTGTGGTGGCTGCATTATCTAAATAGACCCTTTTCATTTCTACGAATATTTAAAAGTTAGTGTGTTGTAAAGCAAACTTGCTAAAGCCAGCTCTGTTGTTAAATGATCAGGGTTTAATCGTTTTATTAAACCCTGACCGGTATGCTAAAACCAATAATCCTTTTGAAGATTAAAGGTGTAATATTTCTTTAATATCAGAAATAATCTTGTTTGCTAAACTTTCTGCAATGGTTTCATTTTCTGCCTCACTGTAAATCCTGATGATCGGTTCGGTGTTGGAACGACGCAAATGTACCCAAGTTTTATCAAATTCTATCTTCAAACCATCAATTGTACTGTATGGCTGATTTTTATATTTTTCTTCTACCTGTTTCAACAGGTTATCAATATCCATTTCTGGGGTAAGGGTAATCTTATTTTTAGAAATGTGGTATTGAGGATAACTGGCCCTTAATACTGAGATCGATTTACCAAATTTAGCTAAATGCGTTAAAAACAAGGCAATACCAACCAAGGCATCTCTACCGTAATGCGATTCTGGATAAATGATTCCTCCGTTTCCTTCGCCACCAATAATGGCATTTGTAGCTTTCATTTTGTTTACTACATTTACCTCTCCTACTGCTGATGCATTATATTCTGAACCGGCTTTTTCAGTTACATCACGTAAAGCACGGGTTGATGAAAGGTTTGAAACAGTATTGCCTGGTGTATTTTTCAACACATAATCAGCAACTGCAACCAAAGTGTATTCTTCGCCGAACATACTGCCATCTTCATTTACGAAACATAAACGGTCAACGTCAGGATCAACAACAATACCTAAATCGGCATTTTGTTTCTGCACTTCTTTTGATATTTCAGTCAGGTTTTCTGGAAGCGGTTCGGGGTTATGCGGAAAATGACCATCCGGGGTACAGTACAATTCTGTTACTCTGCTTACGCCCAATGCTTTTAACAAAGCCGGGATAAAAATACCTCCGGTTGAATTCACACAGTCGATTACAACTTTAAAATCAGCTTTTTTTATCGCTTCAACATCCACCAATGGTAAGGCTAAAACCTTATCAATGTGTTTTTGAAGATAAGTATCGTTTTTAATTACTTTTCCAAGTTTATCTACATCAGCAAAATCAAAATCTGCACTTTCTGCAAGATCCAATACTTCCTTACCATCAGCATCACTGATAAATTCGCCGCTTGCATTAAGTAACTTTAAGGCGTTCCATTGTTTAGGGTTATGGCTGGCAGTTAGAATGATCCCACCACCTGCATTTTCATCAGGTACTGCAACTTCTACCGTTGGTGTGGTTGATAAACCGAGGTCGATTACTTCAATACCCAATCCTTGCAAAGTTCCTATAACAAGATTGTTTACCATTTCTCCCGAAATACGGGCATCGCGACCTAAAACGATCCTTTTATTGCCTGTTTTTTGTACTACCCAGCTTCCAAAAGCAGCTGTAAATTTCACAATATCAAATGGTGTTAAGCCGTCGCCAGCCCTTCCACCAATGGTTCCTCGTATTCCTGAAATCGATTTTATTAAAGTCACTTTATATAATTTATTTGAGGCTCAAAAATACGAAAAAAAACAAGACAGCCGCTATTTTGGCAGACTTGCGCAACTTAATTTACATTGTTTTTATATCTGTTTAAACGATCAATTTTATAGAATTGCGCAAAGCATCAAAAACAAACGTGTGTTTAATTGAACAGGTTGATTTGATTTTTTTGAAAAAAAATTCCAACTTAAATATTAACGCATGGGCTTTATGATGATTAGAGACAAAAACCAGATCATAATATTCTTGCAACTTTATTGCATAAAAGTATATTCTAACTTTACTAGCGATTGTAAAAGCTTATATTTGCATCTTTTTAAGATAAAAACGGCTTTTATATGCAGCGCAAGTGGTTTCAATATTGGTTTAATTCGCCATATTATCATATTCTATATCAACAACGAAATGATGCCGAAGCCGAGTTTTTTATCGACAAACTTACCCATTTTCTTCACCCAAAGGCAGAAGCCAAAATGTTGGATATTGCCTGTGGCAAAGGCCGCCATTCTATTTATCTCAACAAAAAAGGTTTCGATGTTACCGGAATTGACTTATCAGAACAAAGCATCAAATACGCCAAACAGTTCGAAAACAGTAAATTGCATTTCCTGGTACACGATATGCGCAGGCTTTTTTACATCAATTACTTTGATATTGCCTTAAACCTATTTACCAGTTTTGGTTATTTTGATACCGAAAAAGATCATGTTAATGCACTTAAAACGTTTAGAAAATGCTTAACAGCTGAAGGTATTTTAGTGCTAGATTATTTTAATACTGAAAAGATTGTACGCAACCTAAATTCCTGCGAAACAAAATCACTTGATGGCATCACCTTTCACATCACTAAAAATGTGGTTGATGGTAAAATTATCAAAAAGATTAATTTCGAGGACAAGCAAAAGGTGTATAATTTTGAAGAACGCGTTCAGGCTTTCAGTTTTGAAGACTTTAAGCGCATGCTTACCAAAGCCGGTATGGTGATCGAAAAAACATTTGGCACCTATGGCTTGGATGATTTTGATGAGTGCAACTCTGACCGCTTAATTTTAATCTGTAAAAAAGCATGATAGAAAGCATACAGCAATTTGATGTAGACTTGTTTTTGAAAATCCACCGTGGGCTTTCGAACAGTTTTTTTGATTGGCTGATGCCTTTAATGCGCAACCGTTTTTTTTGGTCGCCACTTTATCTCTTTATCATTATTTTTTGCATCAAACAATATAAAAAACAGGGATATTACATCATCGGCATGGTACTTTTTACTTTTGCCATGGGCGATTTAATTGCTTCAAGGGTAGTAAAACCATGGGTATCGCGCGTTAGGCCTTGTAATGATTTAAACCTCTCCAACTACATTATTCATCGTGTACCTTGCGGCAGTGGTTTAAGTTTTCCTTCTGCCCACGCCACCAACCACTTTGCCATAGCCGTTTTTCTAATCTGTATTTTTTACAGCAGGTGGAAACCCATTTTGCCTATTGGCTTATTATGGGCGTTCATCATCAGTTTTGCGCAGGTATATGTTGGGGTTCATTATCCTGTTGATGTAACTACGGGTGCTTTGCTGGGCATCACAATTGGAATTATCTGTTCAAGAATATTTAAAAAATTACAACCTGATTTTTAACTATGGAAATCTGGAAACTTTGCGTGCTCTTTTTCTGTGCCTTTTTAGGTGGAGCAGCTATCTTTTTGGTAAAAAGTGATAAATCAAAATTGCTGAAATTGATTTTATCATTCAGCGGTGCTTATCTGTTTGCCATTACCGTTTTACATTTAATTCCTGATGCTTACAGCGGTACAGACAAATCGGAAATTGGCATTTTTATATTGATTGGCTTCCTTTTGCAGATTTTTCTGGAACAATTTTCTGAAGGTGTAGAGCACGGCCACATCCATAAACACCATGATGGGCATGTTTTTCCTTTCGGAATTATGATCAGTTTATGCCTGCATGCCTTTTTAGAAGGAATGCCTTTAGCAAAAGAACAACACAACGAATTAATTTTCGGAATTTCTTTACACCATATTCCAGCGGCCTTTGCGCTTGCCAGCATATTAATGCAAAATCATTTTAAAAAAAGCAGCATTGTATTTTACCTTCTTATTTTCGCTATTATGGCACCACTGGGCTTTTATGTTAGCGTTGGCTTAAGTAACGGCACTATTGGAGGTTTAGATGCTTATTTTAATAAAATTATGGGCATTGTAATCGGTATTTTCTTACACATTTCTACTACTATCCTATTTGAATCGAGCGCTGATCATAAAATCAATACCCGCAAAATGATAGCTGTATTACTTGGAATTGGCGTAGCACTCATCGGTTTCTTCGCCGGACACTAGGTCAGTTAGCAATTTTTCAGTTAGCAGTTTTCAGTTAACCAAGTAAGTTCAGTTTTCAGTTAGCAATTTTCAGTTAACCAAGCAAGTTCAGTTTACTGTTGGGGGTATATTCAGTTAATCTATTTAAATAGCCTATAATCCGCATCATTAACCGAATAGCCGTTTTAAACGTTTAATCGCTTATAGTTTAAGCCATTACGGAGAATATACTGTATGTTTGGATATGGATGAGATTGTAAATGAACCAGCTGTAGCTTATCATAAAAGGCACTATTCCGTTGAGGAATACCTTGAAATGGAAAAAGAATCAAATTTTAAACATGAATATTTTCAAGGAGAGATTTTTGAAATGTCTGGCGCAGGAGATGATCATAACGAGATTTTCAGCAACGTTTTTGGAGAAATAGTTTACAAACTTAAAGGGAAAACTTGCAGGGCATATGGAAGCGACAAACGAATAAACATCCCTCAAAATACTTTATTTACCTATCCTGACATATCGATTTATTGTAATGGATTAAAACACAGCGAAATTGATAAAGACACCTCAATTTTACCCACAGTAATTATCGAAATACTATCTCCCTCAACCAAAAGCTACGACAAAGGCAAAAAATTTAACCTCTATAAAGATATTCCTTCATTAAAAGAATACATTATGATCGATTCGGAATCGGTATCAGTGGATGCTTATCATATTGATCAGGAGAAAAAATGGCTTTTGAATCGATACGGGAAAATTTCTGATACATTAACACTTGTTTCGATGGGATTTACCTTGTGTTTAACCGATATTTATGAATATGTCCGTTTTACGAAAACGTAATCAAGCTTAATTATTAAAGAAGTCAAGTTTTTTTCTGAACCCGCCGATTAAACTTGACTTCTTTGAATTTTCCAGCGAAATTTTTAATCAAAAGAAGTCAAGTTTTTTTTCTGAACCCGCCGATTAAACTTGACTTCTTTGAATTTGCAAGCAGAATATCAGCCAGTTATTTATTTTTCTCTTTCTTTTTCCCGTATCCCCACGGACAATGCTTGCATTTATTTTTGCAACAATAGCCTCGTTTTAAATGGTAGTTTTCGGTAAAAACCATTAATCCATTTTCATTTAAATAAAAATCTTCGCCTTCTTTCATATATATACTTCAAGATCATGAAACAAGTTCAGGATAAAGGATATTCTATCTTAAAAACAATCAAACGATTTATAATTGCTAATTAAGTATTTTTACTTCAAGTTTATCTGCAAAATAATTTTTAAGCTGTTTACCGTCGCCATGCAATGTCCACACTTGTTTTGGTTTAACTTGCTCAATGGTTTCTAAAATTGCATCCCAATCGGCATGATCTGAAATGTAAAGTGAAATTCCATTTTGCTGCTGCAGGTTTTTCCATCCTGAGGCAAAAGCACGTACCACATTAATGGCCTTATGGTAACTGTGAAAAACCATCGGTGGCACAATGTAAACCTGATGCTCATGGTTATTTTTCATGACCTTTCTATCGTACATTTTGTAGTTCCCTAATTTTATACCATAATCTTCATAAATTTTAACGAAAGGCATAATGCTATGGTGAACCATAATGTTCTTGCCAGCACAATAATCATTTAATAGCTGAATAATACGCTGACTTTTCCCCAACGCATAAGCTCCTAACATGATATTTGAATTTGTTTCATTCAGTTTTCTAATCTCATCAACTGGGGAAGGATGTTTTGTGTCAGGATTTGCGAATGTACTCTCAGTGATCAGCACATCTGCTTCAACAAATTCGAAAGGCTCACAGGTAGCATCCGGCTCAATTTTATAATCACCTGTGTATAAATACCTCACTCCTTTATACTCCATTAAAATCTGTGCAGAGCCCAAAATATGCCCGGCAGCAAAAAAAGTTAGGCTAACATCTTTTATTTTAAAGGTTTCGTGGTATGTTTTTGTAAAAAAATCAACGGCTGCAAATTTACGGTAACGGTGTTTCATAAAAGTTGCTGTGGCAGCTGTACAATACACATTCTGGCTTCCGCCGATGGCATGGTCGCCATGTGCATGCGAAACCACTGCTTCTTTAACAGGTTGTTGCGGATCGAGATAAAAATCGCCATAAACACAATATAAACCTGTTGGGGTAATGGTAATAAAATCTGCTAAAATCATGATTGGATGAAAGAATTTAAAGAGAATGATTTAAGTAGATTAGGCCTGGATTCCGTTAGCTTGTCTGGCTGCAAGAAGAAATTGCTGATGTAAAGCCAAAACTTGCTCAATAATGGATTGTTGTTCGTCATTTAAGATAAAATGATTGGCTAATTTTACCTTTTCCTCATCGCTCAATTGTTTATCCATCCGGGCCTTCACTTGTTCAGCGGTAACACCATCGCGCTGCATTACGCGGTTTATTTTAACTTCATATGGGGCAGTAACCAGAATTGTGGTATCACACATTTTATACGAGCCACTTTCAAACAAGAGGGCTGCTTCCTTTAAGGTATAAGGTGTAGTGACCGGGATAGTATCTTCCCAAGCATCAAAAGCCCTAAAAACCGCAGGATGAACCAATGCATTGAGTTGAGCCAAAGCTGTTTTATTGTTAAAAACAATGCCTGCAATATGCTTGTTATTTAATTTTCCATCTTCAAAATAACTTTCTTTGCCAAAGGCAGTTTTTACACCTTCTACCAATAAAGCATCTTTACACATAATTTCCTTGGCAACAGTATCTGCATAAAATACAGGGATTCCCAACACTTCAAAAACCTTACAAGCAGTAGTTTTACCGCTTCCTATGCCACCTGTTATACCTGCTTTGTACATTATTTTTCTACAATGAAATCTATTTTGGAAGGAACTACTTTTACCAGCTTACAATAATCCGGAAATTCGGTTATTTTCACTGTGAACTGCCGGTGATGTAAATTTTGCCACTCATCTACATCAATTGTAGCGGTAATAAAACTCTCATCAACCTGATCGTAATTGCTTAATGCCACTAAAAACGAAACCTTTACCTTTTTTGGATAAAGTTTAATGCTATTGTAATTGCGGTTATTTAAAACCTTTAAAGGCACTTCGATGGTTTTCTCGGTAAACTCATCTACTGGCAATTTAACTTCTACCGACGAGGGATAAATACTTACATTTTTATGAATACTATGTTGTAAAGCAATGCGCGTAGTGCTGCTGTTCTGTATTTTATCCTGTTTGAGTGTATCGGTTGGCCAGAATTTTATTTTTGCCAATTCTTCCGTCGGGCCGGCAACCTTAATGTATTTTGGGTTGAGGATGATCTCGCTCGAAATGCCATATTGCTTTTCAAAACTCAGCTTATCAATCAGTTTTACAGGAACTTTTTTAACTACGCGCTTTGTAAAATCGAAATATAGGGTATCTGGCTTAACTGATATTACTTTCTGGGTGCTTTCTAGCTGCCTGTTAATGTTAAATAACTGATCGGAAAAAACGATAAAATCTTTGGTATTAAGCTGACTTAAATTAACCGAAACTGAAGGCGGACTAATCCGTAAACGGGCAAACAATAACTGCCAGCCGGTTCCTTCTACCTGCAAATCTATGGTATCAGACTGTAATGGATAAAATGCCCTTTTGGTTGGCGTATTTTTAAATACCAGCACTGTTTTGGCGGTGTAAATGTATTTGTTGTTTAATGCCATAAAAAGCCATGCAGCAATGGCCAGCATTAAGCAGGCCAGTAGGCTAAACACACGTCTTTTTTCAATTTTAGTTAATCTAATAAAGGGCATAACATTATGTAAATATAGTGCGTAAGGCTTTTTCTCCGATTACAACAGTTGCGTCAAATGTAGCAAAACTAAACAGCCGCTCAAAAACTTATGTGTTTAATGATAAATTAATCTTATAAATAGCAAGACTATACATATGATAACTATATTCGTAGTAGATAATTATTTAAACATGAAAAAATATATTTTAACGCTCTTTACTTTAGCTATATTTATTAATGCCTTTGCTCAAAAGAGAACCATGGTATCTTATTTTAAAAAAGATATGCTTACCGAAAACAAAAACGATTACGATTACCGTAGGGTTATTCAAGAAACCGATACTCCATCGTTATACAGGTTATTTGAATTTTATCCAGATAATAAAGAGAAAACAGTGGCTACGATTTCAAAATTTCAGCCTAAGATAGTTTACGAAGGAATTAAAGAAAGTTATAACAAAAAAGGGACACTCACTTCAAAAGTAAATTTTAAAACTGGTAATTTATTCGGGCTATGCACCTATTATTATGATGATGGTAAGCTCGAAAGCGTATTCCAGTACGATGAACAGGATGAAAATGCTAAAATTCCGGAAAAGCCCCGAAGGAGATGGATAACAGGAATAGATTCTTTGGGTAACCAATTTATTAAGGATGGCAATGGAACATTTAAAAAGGCTTCAAATAAAAATGAGGTTGAAGAAGGAAATTACCTTAACGGTTATAAAGATGGTATTTGGAGAGGAATTAGCAACAATGGCAGTTACGAAGAAATTTATAACAATGGGATATTTAAATCCGGCATTACCACATTGCCCGATGGTAAACAAATTACTTATGATAAAATGGAGGTACAACCTGTATTTAAAGGGGGAATGGCAGAATTTTATAAGTATTTGGGTAGAAACTATAAATACCCTACAGAAGCTGTGAAAAACCGGATTAGCGGGAAGTTATACGTTACATTTGTTGTTGAAAAAGATGGATCGTTAACAGATTTATCTTTAAAAAACGATCTTGGTTATGGCACAAAGGAAGAAGCATTACGGGTTTTAAATGATTGCCCTAAATGGAGCCCGGGCAAACAACATGGTATGCCGGTGAGGGTAAAATACAATATAGATATAAACCTTGCCGCACAATAAATAAAAATGCCACCCATGAGGTGGCATTTTTATTAAATTTATGTTAAATATTAAGCTTTTGCTGCTACAACTGCTTTGGTAGCATCTAAAGAAACTGCTGATTTATCGAAACGGATTTTAGCTCCGCTTTCTACTTCAATTAAGAAAGTTGTTTCGTTTAAATCAATAATTTTTCCGTGAATACCTGCAGTGGTAATTACTTTATCGCCTTTACCCAATTCTGCTACTAACTTTTTATGATCTTTGGCTTTTTTAACCTGCGGACGGATCATAAAAAAGTAGAAAACTACCATGATCAATACCATTGGTACAATTGTAGTAAGCATATTACCACCGCCTGCTGCCTGTAAAATTACTGTTGATGTCATTTCTTATTTATTTGTTTTTATGAATAGTTGATGATCTGTGCGCAATTGCAGTAAACCATCAATCAATTTATTTTTTTGCAAGTACCTCACCTACCAAATGTACTGTAGTAACTGTTGGATTTGCGTTGGAGGTAACGGTTACCACTTTATCTTGCATGCCCATTTTGCCTTCGCTATTAAAAACTACGCTAATAATACCTTCTTTACCTGGCAAAATAGGTTCGCCTGGCACCTGAGGCACAGTACAGCCGCAAGTTGCTGTTGCATTTGAAACAATCAGCGGACTTTTACCTGTATTTTTAAGTTTAAAATCGTGTTTTACTTTTTCTCCCTGTTCTATTTTACCAAAATCAAAAATATCGCGTTCAAATACAATTACCGGAGCAACTGCAGGTGCAACTTTAGCTGTTTTTGAAGTATCATTTCCTACAGATACAGTTGATGTTGTTTCTGATGTTTGATTATTTGCATTGCGGCATGCAGCAAATGAAATTGCGGCTACAGCGAGTATAAATATTTTTTTCATGTTAATCTTCGATTAATCCACGGCCAATCTTTTTAATGGTGTTGTTTTTCTTAAGATCGCCTAAAATTTTGTCTAAAATACCGTTAATAAATGAATTACTCTTCGGTGTACTGTAATCTTTTGATAACTCCAGGTATTCATTAATGGTTACTTTAACCGGAATAGATGGGAAATTTAACAATTCGCAGATCGCCATTTTCATCAAAATGGTATCCATAAGTGCAATACGTTCTGATTCCCAGTTTTTTGTTCTATCGGCAATCATTTCCTGGTACTTGGCATCGTTTTGTAAGGTATGTACAAATAAATCCTGTACAAATTTACTGTCTTCCACCCAATCTGCACTAATTTCTGTCAACTTGTTTTTAAAAGGATCTTCGAAAGTAAAGTTTTTGAGTGTTTTGGCCACCATTCCTTTCATTACTTCATGATCTACCTGCCAGTTGATAAATTTCTCTTCAAAAACCTGAATAATGGCCTGATTTTTTAAGATGATTTTTCTGAAAATGTATTTAATAATGTCTTTTGATGATTCTAAACTTTCGTTAGAATCTGCAAGATAATCAGCATATTCTTTTGATGCTTTTAAAGAATTGTAAACTGTTTTACGGATTTCTGGATCGAAACCCCAGTCTACTTTGTATTTTTTTACTGCAGAAACATATTCGGGATTCTGTTGTAGTAAAACGCTAAACTTATTGTGTAGCAATTTCATATTGGGATTGATATCCTCTGCAGTTTTGATAAACTTATTTGCGCGCTCTGCGGCGTCGTTAGCAGTAAATTCGGTAACTTCTACCATTAAAGATAGCATCCAGATATACATTTCGTATACGCTATCGATGCTTTGCATTAAGGTTTTTAAATCACCTTTAATGTCTTTTTTGTCTGCCATGTGCCAAGCAAAAATATTTTGCAAAGCTTTGATTCTTAAGTGCCTTCTGTTTAACATGAATGTAAGAACGAGTGCGGTTTTTTAAAACCTGTTTTTAATAATTATTATTTAATATGACGATTTAATTTTTTTAACATCTGCAATCCTTTTTTCGGCAATCCGGTTTGCAGCAATATTTGTTGATATATTTTCAGCTTTGCTCAATTTAATTACACTACGGGTAGCATCATAAATATTCTCTGTAAGCTGTACTGTGCGTTTTTTACCAAAACCAGTTAATTCCGAATAGCAGGAAATTAATCCACCTGCGTTGATTAAATAATCTGGTGCAAATAAAATTCCTTTTTTCAAAAGTAGCTCGCTATCTAAAACCTCATCTTTTAACTGATTGTTTGCTGAACCTGCAATAATTGCAAATTTCATTTTTTCGATGGTTCTGTTGTTTACCGTTGCGCCCATTGCACATGGGGCATATACATCGGCATCAGTTGTGAAAATTTTATCCGCGTCGATCGGTTTTGCTTTATATTTCCGGGCTACGTATGTTAATTGTTCCTGGTTAATGTCGCTGATCAGAACTTCGGCATTTTCTTTTCTCAATAAGGCTACCAGGTGTTCACCAACGTTTCCGATACCTTGTACCACAATGGTTCTACCGGCTAGCATATCTGTACCAAAAACTTCTTTTACGCTCGCTTTAATACCTAAATAAACTCCTTGAGCAGTAAATGGAGCGGGATTACCAGCACCTCCGATAGATTCGGGCACACCGGTTACATAGTTGGTTTCCATACGGATATATTCCATATCGCGTGTATTGGTACCCATTTCTTCGGCTGTAATAAATTCGCCATTCAAGTTCTTAATAAACCTGCCATAGCTGCGCATTAAAGTTTCAGTTTTGTCTTTTCTGGAATCACCAATGATTACGCCTTTACCACCGCCAAGGTTTAAACCTGTAATGGCTGCTTTGTATGTCATGCCTCTTGATAAACGTAGCGCATCTTCTAATGCTTCGCCTTCTGTAGCGTAGCTCCACATCCGTGTTCCGCCTAAAGCCGGCCCTAATGTGGTATCATGAATGGCGATAATAGCTTTTAAACCTGTATCGGGATCATTGCAAAAAACCAATTTTTTATGCCCGTAAGCACTTAATTGATCTAAAATCGATGAATCTGACGAAGAATTTGCTGGCATATTGAACGTTCGGCTAACCTGCTGCAAAATTAAAATAAAAAACCATTATTACACGTATTTAACTAAACTATAACAAAATTAATTCGATGGAGGTCCTTTTTAAGCCAAGCCTGGCAGATTTGCGAAGCGTTTAAGGCTTAATTTACAAAAATAATTAGGTTGCGATTTTAGAGGATTAATTTACAACAAATGGTTCGTGAGGACACGAACCATGGTGGAAGAAAATAGGAACTACAGCCTAAAATGGTTTATAATAAATGGTTCGTGTGGACACGAACCATGGTGGAAGAGAGCACGAACTATGGCGCTGAAGGACACTAACCATGGCGGGAAATGCTTGTGTTAAGTCCGCGTTAGGGATTGTAAGGGTTCAGTGCCGATTTTTCATCGGTACCGGAGCGCAGCGCAGCCCTGCAAAGCCCGCCCTATCCCCGATTTTTCATCGGGATGGGGAACGCCCAGATTAGTTTACAGTTACCAATTTACAGTTATTAGTTATCAATTTACAATTATCAGTTATCAGTTATCAATTTACAATTATCAGTTTACAGTTACTAGTTTACAGTTATCAGTTACAAGTTTAGAATTATCAGTTTATAGTTACTAGTTCAAAGTCACCAGTTAACAATTAATAATTAAGCCGTGAATAATAAATTATTTAATTTTTAAAATGAAAACATCATATTGAAATACGAGGCTTGATGAAGTGTCATCATTTTTTAAAGCTTAGCCTCGAATAAACAAATATACCTGATGAAATAACAAAATTAGCTAAGTTTGTGTAGCATGAAACACTTAAGCCGATTAAACAAATACTTCATTAAATATAAATGGTGGATTATCCCTGGGAGTATTTTTGTGGTAATTTCTAACATTTTTGGCGTTGTACCTGCCCAGGTAATTGGTTATGCTGTTGATTTAATTACTGAAAACATCCAGATTTTTAATCTTTTCCATGGTTTTGACCGTCAGGAAATTATTTACGATATTTTTAGCAGCAACCTTTTATATTTTGGCTTGCTTGTTATTGCACTTTACCTGTTGAGAGGACTTTTCCTGTTCTTTATGCGTCAAACTATAATTTTAATGTCGCGGCATATCGAATTCGACATGAAGAATGATATCTACCAGCATTACCAGGAACTTAGTCTTGGTTTTTACCGCAGAAACAATACCGGAGATTTAATGAACCGGGCCACAGAAGATGTTAACCGTGTAAGAATGTACGTGGGCCCGGCGATTATGTATACCATTAACACCTTCGTTTTATCAGTGTTAATTATCTGGTCGATGTTTGATGTAAACTCCAAGTTGGCCATTTACTGTTTATTGCCCCTTCCGTTTTTAGTGGTAATTATTTATTATGTAAATACATTGATTTTTAAAAAGAGTGGAAAAATCCAGGAGCGTTTATCAGATCTGTCGAGTTTTGTACAGGAACGTTTTTCGGGCATCAGAATTATTAAATCGTATGTACGCGAAGATTATACGCGGAATATGTTCGAAATTCAGAGCAACGATTACAAAAAAGATTCTATGAGTTTGGTTAAGGTTTCGGCACTTTTTTACCCAACTATGCTTTTATTAATTGGTTTGAGCACGATACTTACCATATATATAGGTGGCATACAGGTAATGAACGGCAGCATAACCGCTGGCAACATTGCCGAATTTATTATTTACATTAACCAGTTAACTTTTCCGGTAACGATGTTGGGATGGGTAACTTCGTTAATACAAAGAGCAGCAGCATCACAAAAAAGGATTAACGAATTTCTGGATATTCCATCTGATATCCAATCAAAAGAAACCGGTGAGCAGGTATTGGCGGGCAATATCAAGTTCGATCACGTTAGTTTTACTTATCCGGATACCGGAATTGAGGCTTTGAAAGATGTAAGTTTTGAAATCAATAGTGGTGAGTTTGTAGCCATAATTGGTAAAACAGGTTCAGGAAAATCGACGTTGGCCAATTTAATTATGCGCATGTACGATGTTGAAAACGGTGTTATTGATATTGATGGAAGGAATATTAAAGCATTGAACCTTAAAGATTACCGTACACAGATTGGTTTTGTGCCACAGGAGGTTTTCTTGTTTTCTGATACGATTAAGAACAATATAGCTTTTGGTTTAGACCAGGTTACTGATGATGAAGTGCATAATGCAGCGAAAAATGCTTCGGTTTACACCAATATTATCGATTTTGAAGAAAAGTTCGAAACCATGCTCGGCGAAAGGGGAATAACACTTTCTGGCGGACAAAAACAACGGGTTTCTATTGCCCGTGCATTGATTAAATCGCCTAAGATTTTAATATTTGATGATTGTCTTTCGGCTGTTGACACTAAAACGGAGGAAGAAATTTTACAAAATCTGGGCAAAATCATGGCCGGAAAAACGAGTATTTTAATTGCCCACCGAATTTCTACAATTAAAAATGCAGATAAGATTTTAGTGTTGGATAATGGCAAAATCATTGAACAAGGCACACACAATGAATTACTTAGTAAAAATGGAAGCTATACCGAGCTTTACAACAATCAACTTTTGGAGGAGGAAACGCGTACGATTTAAATTGTATTAAAATTGTATTTTGAACTTTAAATATTTGCTTTATATTTACCGAAACCAAAAACCACATCAATACCAACCATGGGAGAATTCGACAACAAGGAAAGAGAAGAAGTTTTTTCTAAGAAAGTAAGAGCAGGTAAGAGAACTTATTTCTTCGACGTGAAGGCTACTAGATCGGGTGATTATTATTTAACAGTTACCGAGAGCAAGAAAAGATTAGAAGACGGTGTATTCGTAAAACATAAAATCTTTTTATATAAAGAAGATTTCGAAAAATTTGCAGAAGGATTAAACGAAACTGTTGATTACATCAAAACTCACCAAGATGTGGTTGAAAAACGTTACGAATATTCTGAAAACGGAGAACATAGCACTAAAGCAAGCGACGATTTTACTTTTTAATTAATAATTCCAAATAAAAAAAGCCTCCTAATTTAAAATCAGGAGGCTTTTTTGTCTGCCTTATATTTTATTTTACGCCTCCGCCAGCAACTACTGCCAATAGCAATAGAAAATAACTGGCTACCAGCACAATGGTAATTATACCCCAAAATTTAAACAGCGATTTCAAATGTGATATGGCATCATTTAAATTTTCCTGATCGCCAAATAAAATACCTTGTTTACCTTTTGCAGAAAAACGAAAAAGCAATAAGCTTGGGTAGAAAAAGAACAAAGCCAATAGCAGATAAAATATAGTTACGCCTGTAGCCCCTATACTAGCCAGTGGCCCTAATTGTTTGAGCATATTAGGATTAGCGTTTACGGCAGCACCTATACCAAATGAGCCTAATGTTAAAAAAGCAGCGATCACAAAACCAACAACTGATAAAAATCTGGCCCACTTACTCATATCATAAAAGTAACTCCGCATTTCTTCTGTAACGATTAATTTTACTTCCTGCGGTACTTCTTGTTCAAAATCTTCCATTTATTTTTATCTATTTTGGGCTAAACTTAGATAAAATATAGATTTGATACAATAGCAAGGGTTTAAATAAAGGTTTTAAAAGCTTATCTTTGCGCGGAATTTGAAGCGGAAAGCGGAAAGCGGAAAGCGGAAAGCGGAAAGCGGAAAGCGGAAAGCCGAAAGCGGAAAGCCGAAAGCCGAAAGCCGAAGCCGAAAGACGAAAGCCGAAAGACGAAAGCGACATGGGACTGATTGATGGATCAAGCTTAAGAATGAAACACCAGGCTATTGGCCATAATACTATGGACCAATAACCTTAAAAATAAGAACTAAAGACTATAATATAAATGGCATTACAATGTGGTATAGTTGGTTTACCAAACGTAGGGAAATCGACTCTTTTTAACTGTTTATCAAATGCAAAAGCGCAAGCTGCAAACTTTCCTTTTTGTACTATTGAGCCGAATGTTGGCGTAATTACTGTACCTGATGATCGATTGACAAAACTTGCAGAATTGGTTAAACCGAACAAGGTTCAACCAAATACTATTGAGATTGTAGACATTGCAGGATTGGTAAAAGGTGCATCGAAAGGTGAAGGGTTGGGAAATCAGTTTTTGGGAAATATCCGCGCTACTAATGCAATTATTCACGTTTTACGTTGCTTTGATGATGGAAATGTAATCCATGTTGATGGTTCTGTTGATCCAATCCGCGATAGGGAAATTATTGATACAGAATTACAGCTTAAAGATTTGGATACTGTTGATAAACGTATTCAAAAGGTAGAAAAAATGGCTAAAACGGGTGGCGATAAAGATGCTAAACGTACCTACGAAATTTTAACGGTAGTTAAAGCGCATTTAGAAGCTGGTAAATCCATCCGTACTGCTGCATTGGCACAAGATGATTTTGATTTTATCGAAGATTTAGGATTACTTACGCAAAAACCGGTGATGTATGTATGTAATGTTGATGAGGCATCGGTTATTAACGGCAATAAATATGTTGATTTGGTTAAAGCAAATGTTGCTGATGAAAAAGCTGAGGTTTTGGTGATCTCTGCTAAAATCGAATCAGAAATTGCCGAACTGGATAGTTATGAGGAGCGTCAGGAGTTTTTAGCCGATTTAGGTTTAACTGAATCTGGCGTAAATAAATTGATCCGCGCAGCATACAAATTATTAAACCTTTACACTTACTTTACTGCGGGCGTACAAGAAGTGCGTGCCTGGACCATCACTAAAGGTTTCACAGCACCACAGGCAGCAGGTGTTATCCATACCGATTTCGAAAAAGGTTTTATCCGTGCAGAAGTGATCAAGTATAATGATTTTGTGGCTTTGGGTTCTGAAAATGCTTGTAAAGATGCTGGTAAATTGGGTGTTGAAGGAAAAACTTATGTAGTAGAAGATGGTGACATTATGCACTTTAGGTTTAATGTTTAAAGGAATTATGTTATATATAAGAGCCACTTGAAAGAGTGGCTTTTTTTATTTGAAGAGTTTTTTTTGCCACGGAGAAACAGAAAAGCACGGAGATATACTTCACTGTAACGCTGAGCGGAGCTGAAGCGCATAATAAACCACAGATGAACACGAACTAACACAGATAAGTGCTTTTCATTAAAGATCCTGAAATAAATTCAGGAAGACGTAAGGCTTGAGATGACACAGCTATCTACTTTTCTGGCACGCTGAGCGGAGTTGAAGCGCATAATTAACCACAGATGAACATAAATTAATACAGATAATCATCCTTCACTAAAGATCCTGAAATAAACTCAGGAAGACGTAAGACCGGAAAAAGCAAAGATACCAACCACCCTCACTTTCATGCTGAGCGGAGTCCAAGCGCATTGAAATGCTTAATGAACCACAGATGAACACGAATCAACACAGATAAATGGTTAATTGCTAAAGATCCTGAAATAAATTCAGGAAGACGTTAAGCTGGAGATCACACAGCTATCTACTTTTCTGGCACGCTGAGCGGAGTTGAAGCGCATAATAAACCACGGATAAACACGAATTAACACAGATAAATGGTTAATTGCTAAAGATCCTGAAATAAATTCAGGAAGACTTAAAGCTGGAGATGACACAGCTATCTACTTTTCTGGCACGCTTAGCGGAGTCCAAGCGCATTGAAATGCTTAATGAACCACAGATGAACACGAATCAACACAGATAAATGGTTAATTGCTAAAGATCCTAAAATAAATTCAGGAGGACGTAAAGCTGGAGATGACACAGCTATCTACTTTTCTGGCCGCTGATCGGAGTTGAAGCGCATAATAAACCACAGATGAACATGAATTAACACAGATAAATGGTTAATTGCTAAAGATCCTGAAATAAATTCAGGAAGACGTAAAGCTAGAGATCACACAGCTATCTACTTTTCTGGCGCGCTGAGCGGAGTCCAAGCGCATTGAAATGCTTAATGAACCACAGATGAACACGAATCAACAGAGATAAGTGATTCTTCCCTAAAGATCCTGAAATAAAATCAGGAAGACGTAAGACCGGAAAAAGCACAAAAACGCAAAACGGAAAGCTGAGTAATGAAGAAACATCTGCTAATAGCTGTTACGTTGTAAAAAATTTGCGTAAATCAGCTAAATCTGCGGGAAAAACCTCCAAATTCAATCTATAGTCCATAAAGATCCAAATTAAATCTCTAGTCCATAAGCAGCTAATTGTGCTTTCGTATCTTCATAAGTGCTGTGGTGGATGCCTTTTAACCCTAAACCCTCGGCAACTTGCACAAAAAGCATTCTATCATCTATATATAAACTGGTTGCTACATCACTTTGTGAAATATCAATGGCTACCTTAAAAATATCAGCATCGGGTTTACGAAAATGTACAAAACTTGATGATACAAAGAAATCGACAAATTCGTTCAGTTTAAATGTGTTGATGCGGTATTGATTAAGCTCCCTTCCTTCGTTGCTGATTACGGCTACTTTTAAATTGTATTTCTTTTTTAAGTCGCAGATTAATTGAATCATTTCTGGATAAGGAAGTGATTTTTTAAACATAAACTCCTTAAAATCATCGTAACTGAAACTCCGTTCTTCAAAGAAAACAATTCGCTCAAGGTATTCATCGAGCGTTAATTTACCCACTTCATAGGTATCAAACGTAAGGTGATGACGCTCTTCAAGATCTACAGAATCAAGGTTAAAAAGCACTGAAGCCTCGCCCCTGGCGTGCCTGTCCCAACCGTTTGTTAACAATACACCGCCTATATCGGTAAAAAGTGTGGTAATTTTCTTTTGCATGGTTTAAATTAAAGTAAAACGCCTTTCAAAATTAATACGGCAACACTAAAGTAAATCACAATTCCGGTTACATCCACCATGGTAGCTACAAATGGTGCGGATGAAGTGGCTGGATCTAGTTTTAATTTTTTTAAAATGATGGGCATCATAGAGCCAATTAAACTGCCCCACAATACGATACCTACGAGTGTAAAAAATATGGTAACCGCAATTAGAAAAAAGTGTGGCCCATAATTGTAAAGATGCAATTCCTGCCAGGTTACAATTCGTATAAAACCAATTGTACCCAAAATAATGCCTAATAATGCTCCTGAAACAAGCTCGCGACGCATTACACGCCACCATTCTGCTATGGTTACCTCGCCCAAAGCCATGGCCTGAATTATTAAGGTTGAAGCCTGTGAGCCACTGTTGCCCCCACTACTCATAATTAGAGGGATAAAAAGTGACAGCACCACAGCTTTTTCAAGTTCTATTTCGAAATGTTGCATGGCGGTTGCAGTTAACATTTCACCGAGGAAAAGCACAATTAACCAGCCAGCACGCTTTTTAACAAGCTTTAAAATCGGAATATCGAGGTAAGGTTCATCCAATGCCTCTGTACCCCCTATTTTGTGCATATCTTCGGTATATTCTTCATTTGCAATCCAAAGAATATCATCAACTGTTACAATACCCAACAAAATGTTGCTTTCATCTACCACCGGTAAAGCAACACGGTTATTCATCCTGAATATATTAATGGCATCCTCCTGTGGATCATTTGCCTTTAATGCAATAAATCGTTTATCAGTTAATTCGCCGATAATGGCTTCAGGATCTGCCAATAAAACCTCACGGATCCTGATATCATCCAACAATACCCCTTCTTTATCAATCACATAAACTACATCGATGGTTTCAGAATTTTTTCCGTAACGCCTGATGTGTGCCAAAACCCTTGTTATAGACCATTCGGGTTTTACAGCAATGTAATCGGGGGTCATTAACCGGCCGATACTATCTTCTTTATATCCTAAAAGTGCGAGTGACTCTTTACGTTCTTCAGGCGGTAAGAGGGTGATCATTTTTTTTACCACATCCCCTTTTAACTCACTAAAAAGTGCCGTACGATCATCTGGTGGCAAATCTTTAATGATCTGATTGAGTTTGTTGCCAGAAAGTTTTTTAATGATACGCTCCTGAGTTGGAAAATCAAGAATACGAAAAACATTTACGGCCCTGTTTAGGGATAAGGTTTCGATAAATCTAGCTGCATGCTGTGGAAGCTCATCAATCAGTTCTTCAACATCCGAAATATTCAGTTGATCGAGATATTGCTTTAAAGCTTTATCATTTTCTTTTTCAAGCAGTTCCTGAATCTCTTCCACAACCAATTCTTCCATAAACAACTATTTAATTTATTACATGCCTAAACCTCAATTAACGGTTCGCAAAAGTGCATTTTTATTTCTTAAAAGCCAACTGTGCCCGCTTTAAAATTCGGCTAAAAAGCTTTTAAATTGGAAATAAAAGGCAATAACTGCTCCAATTTGGTGCATTACTTTATGATTTAACCATTTTTTAATATAAAAGATACTTACACAGTTGACAGTTGATATAGAAATGAACTTACAAACTAAAAATAGCAGTGATTTTTTAATGAAATGATTTTGATTTTTCTATATTTGCAGCCTTGCTCCCGTAGTTCAATGGATAGAATTATGGTTTCCGGTACCATCGATATGAGTTCGAATCTCGTCGGGAGCACAAAACGAGACAAATCACTTTTTAAACGGTTTGTCTCGTTTTTTTTTTTACCGCTTTTGTTTCAGAGCTAATCTGCTTTATTGTTTATGTAATCAAATTAAGCTATTGCTAATCTGAAAAAGCATCGGTAATTAAATTCAAATAGGCAGGTTTATTAGATCGTTTAAATACAATGTTGTGGCATTGGTTAAATTGTGTAAAAGCCTTTAAAGCCTCTATAAATTTCTCAATAACTGTTGTGTTAATATCAATATCTTCAAAATGAAGGTTATGTACAATCATAAGCTTTTGCTTCCGTTCTGCTTTGGCATCCATCCGGGCAATAAAGGTGTCGCCAGCCAGTACAGGTAATGAAAAATAGCCATGCTGACGTTTAGCGGCGGGCACAAAACATTCGATCTGGTAATCAAAAGCAAAGAAATCTTTTAAACGATGGCGAAAAACATTCAGGATATCGAATGGGGAAAGGATAAATACATGATCTGATATTTCAATATCAATATCTTGTCTGCCAAGGATATACAGCGGGCCTTTAACTCCCTCTACATTAACTAAATCTACTAAACCTTCCTCTACCATTTGTAGAAGTTCAGTTTTAATCATATTTCCCTTTACCCTTCTTGCGCGCCAAGCCATTTCTTTAACTGAACAAATTCCGAGTGCTGCCAAAGTCCTTTTTATTATATACCTGGCATATTCTTGGGCTGAGGGCATGTTAAGGTTGGTTTCTTGTGGAACCAGGTTAAGGGGCAGATCGTAAAATTTATGAAATTTCCTGTCTCGGCTAATCATCAATTCCCCTTCAAAATAAAGTCTTTCCAGTGCAACTTTTGCAGGTCGCCAATCCCACCAACCGTTACTGACTGCTATCCTATCGTTTTCAAAATCACCTACCTTTACAGCACCTTCTCTTTCTACCCGATCCATAATCTGTTGCATCAGATTTTGCTCTTGTCTGCTCATTTCTTGATATTTCTGCGCAAAAGCTTGTTTTACAGGAAGCGAAAAACGAAAATCATCCATGGGAAGGTAGCCTGATTCGGAAGTAAAATATTCAAAAACGCGCCCTTCTTCGCAAAGTTCGGTAAGCCAAATTGTTTCATAATCAGGTACGCGGGCAAAAATTGCATGGTGATGTGCGCGCTCTACCACATAATTGGTATCTACCTGTACAAAACCGAGGTGATTGATAAATCTATAAACGGCTTCAATGCCGAAACCAAACTGGGCATAGCGGGCTAGACCAGCAGCATTAAGGATAATTTTCCGGGCTTGTAACTTGGTAAGATGAAGAGGTTCCATTAAACGAATTTAAATAATTTTTCCCCTCGTCATGAAGAATAACTTAAGCTGATTTACTACAAACACAATTTGATGGTATAACCAAAGCAAGGGAGTTGCGCTTATTCTACCTTGATAATCGGCAAACAAATGATGGCGATTGTACCGCGATCGTTTTCTCCCACGCGGATATTAAAACTCGCCTTAAAACCATTGTTTTGTTTGTTAATCATCTCTACCCTTTCCAAAATAGATTTAAGTCCGATTGATTTCTCTTTAATGCCTTTCGGAAGCAGCGGTTTGGTATTTTTTTGATAACCCACTCCGTTATCTTTAACGCTGATGCAAATATGGTCTGCCTTAATATCTAACGCAACAGCTAAATGTGCATCAGTTTGGAGCGATTCGATTAACCCGTGTAAGATTGCGTTTTCTATTAATGGTTGGATTAGCATGGGCGGCAATAGAAATTCTTTAAGCTCCAAAGTATCGTCCACCTTAAAAGTATAACTAAAGGCGTTATCGTAACGCATGGCCTCTAACTCGGTATAAAGTTTAATGGCTTTCCATTCCCGATCTGCAGTAACCATACTTTTGGTTGAGTTTTCCAGTATTAACCGACTTAAAGCCGCAAACTTTTGAATCAATCGTGAGGCCACTTTTTTATCGTTATCCATAATGTACGATTCTATAGAATTTAATACATTAAAGATAAAATGTGGGTTCATTTGAGATCTTATGGCCTTTAATTCGCTTTCAGACAATTGATTTTGATAACTTAATTCGCTATTGAGCTGAGCGGCCTGCTGCTGTTCCAAAGTATTTTTAAACCGAAGCTGCCTGATCCGGTATTTGTTGTATAGAAAGAGTAAAACAGAGCTTAATACCAATACAATTAATATTGCATAAAGCCAAAGTTGTTTAAGTTCGAGTTTATCCAGTTTCTGTTGTTGAGAAAGTTGTTTTACCTTAACCGATTGCAGTTTTCCGCTATTTATAGAAATCAGCAATAGTTTTTGCTTCTCTTCCTTTTGCAATTTTTCATTTTGTAGTTGTACCTGCTGCAAACTCCTTAAACGCAAACTCGCATTAAGTTGCTCTGCATTTAAAGCCAGCTGCAACCGTTGCTGTTTCATCTGCTCATCAGCAAGTGATTGTTGTTGCTGATAAGTGGCTTCTTTTTTATCAAACTCGTACTGTATCCCGAGCCTGGCTATTTCATCTCTCTTTTTACTGTTATCAACGCTATCTTTAAACATTGCATAGTTTTTATAGTAAAAAAGCGCACTATCGGGTAATTTAAGTTTCTCGTATAATTTACTTAAACCTTCACTTGCATCTCGTTGTATCTCGGGGATTTTTAAGTCTTGCCCTATCTTCAATGCCCCCAATCCGTACAGCTTTGCCTGTGCCAGGTCGCCTTTTTTTTCGTACCCTGCGGCTGCATTCTGCATGTTATAACCCATGCTTTTGGTATTGCCCAATACCTTATTTAAGGCAATTGCTTTAAGACTGTAGTTTAAACTCAGATCATACTGCCCCATTTGACTGTAATAAGATGCCATATTTCCTGTTTCACGGGCAAAACTTACTTTATCACCTAATGAATCGGCTAATTTTGCAGATTTTGCAGCATAGAAAATTGCTTTTTGATAGTTTTTTTGGCGGTTATATAAATTTCCTATATTACCGAGAGAGGGTATAATCCCCATATTGTTTTTCAATTTTTCATGTAAGGAAATTGCTTTCTCGAAATGTTCGATTGCCTTCGCATAATCTCCGATTTCGATATAAACCAACCCGATGTTACCATAAATAGCGGCCTCGTCGCGTTTTCTATCTTTATAACTGATAGGGTCGCTTTCAGGAATCTGTTCAAGAATTTTAGTAGCCTGTTGATAATAATTCAATGCCTGCGGAAAATTGGATTGGTAGATATAGATGGTAGCCAAGTTAGAAAGATCACCAGCTATTCCATATGAATTTCCCATGGCCTTATCAATAAACAATGCCTTGTTTAAAGCATTTATCGCCTCAGGGAAACGGGCAAGAATATTCAGTATAGCACCTTTTACCCTATAGCTACTTGCTACAATACCTTTTCCCTTGATGTTATTCTCAATAGAAAGTGCCTGATCAATGTAAACTAAACTTTTTTGGGGATTGGAGCTGATGAAACTTACGGCAAGAAAAAATAAGTCTCTTGCTTTTTGATCATTATTGGAAGGATTAGCGCGTACGGCTTTTTCGAGGGAATCCACTTTAGTTTGCTGTGCATAAACCATTGTTCCACCTTTGCTAATCACAATCAGGATAAGCACAATGATCCATAAAAAGCGGAAAACAACTTTCATTTTTTTAATTATTAAACTGTTAACGAAGCAATTACCCAAATTAACAGAAAATTAATTGGATAGTTATCGCTATTCCCTAAATGAAACCAGGCATCCACTCATTGAAACAACAGTTTGGTGGATTGCATTATCCTTTTTAGGTCTTTTCTATTGATGTTTTCTACAGATTTATCTGATTTCTGCTACTTTTTTGGCTTCCCCCTTCACTCACCCTACCCACCTCTTCACTCATCTATCCCGCTCCTTCAATCATTATGAAAAAATAGCATCTCCAGCAGCGCTAAACTTGTATCAGCAAAAGGAAATAAAAAATACATCGACCTAAAAATACAAGTATGAAAAAATTAACCATCGCGATTGCCTGTTGCATTTTACTCGCCATCGCCTGCAAAAAAAACAATGATGAAACTCAGGAAGTAATTAAAGGCGACCTGAAAGAAACGATTGAAACTGTAAACGGAATTACCTATAAAATTTTCACAGGAAAAGATGCCACTACTTTTAAAGGCATTTTGGTTATGGGCAGTGGTAATGATGAAAACAACCCTACCGAAGGCAGTTTGGATGGCGCCGCAGAAACAGCCATCTGTGAAAAAGCAGCTACAAACGGTTATGCCGCAGCCATTGTTAAATACCGTAAAACACCCGGCAACGCAAATGCTGATGCATGGAATACCAGCGCAAAAATGATTGGCGAAGATTACGATAAATGTATTATAGCCATAGCCGGCAAGTATAATATTGCCAAAACAAAAGCTGTGGTTGGTGGCTATTCATTCGCTTCGTACATGCTGTTCAGCGATATTTCTGTAAACAATACGCTTAGTTATTGTAAAGGCGTACTGGCTGCCTGTGGCGGAAGCGGTGCCTGGAATGCACAAAATTTCAAGATTCCAATTTTCGCCATCAATTGCAGCGGCAATAATGAAGGAGAATATTATGGGAAAAGCCTTTACGATCAGATCCCTGCCAATTCACCGATTAAAGCAAAAAGTGAAGGCATAACCGATAATGGTTTCAGCACACATTGTGGTGGCGACTGGACGGATAAAATGTACAATAAATTGACCGTTTGGTTGAATTAATATGAGCTGATCAATTCAGTGATACATTATATCATTCATGCAACAATCAAATCACCCGTTATCAAAAACCAAATTTACCATATAGCCGCAGTCTTATTTAGATTTTTTAGTGACTGTAAAAAGAAAAGATCACAAAAGATGAAATAAAGCTGCTGTGGATATTAAGGAGTATTTTATTTCAGGTACTTCCTTGCCCAAAAATTAATAGTAAACCACGCTTAAAAAACCAATTAATCAATCCTAAAATTTAAAAACCATGAAAACATTAAAACTTATGCTAAGTGTCTTGATGCTAATGGCGATTTTCACCGCCTGTAAAAAAGACAAGAATGATCCGAACGATCCGAATAACCCTGAAAATGCACAAAAGGTAAGCAAAACAGATCTTTTGCCTTATTACATCGTTGCAGAACGTAAAACCGGAGATCAGAAACTGGCCATTATGACTTTTACTCAGGATGGTGATGGTGTAAAAGGGAATCTCCACCGTCAGGGCTATTTAAGGAGTGCAGCTGTTGATGTAGTTAACAATACGCTTACTTTCGACGTAGACGGCACCGGAACTTTTGTTTACAGCTTTGTTCTGGAAAAAAATGCATCAGGGCAGGTAACGCTGAAATCCTATCAATACACCGATAAAGGTAATGCAGCTCAAGGATTTGAATATGCTGTTTTGGCAAATACCTCGACTTCACAGAATTTCGAAAACGCTGATTTTAAATCCGGAAGCCTACTATTTAGGTTCACAGGTAATAAAACAATTGACTGGGATATTAAAGAGCGCCAGATTGGCACCAAATATTATCCACCTCCAATTAACCAAACTTTACCGATAACGGCTGTAGCTCCAGAGGTATCAATACCTTATTATTCATTAACAAACGGAAGTTTTAAGGCCAACAATGATTTTATTGGTGCCGTGGTTCCAAGTTGGAAAAATACAAACACCTCTACTCTCGTGATAGAACGCAATAACATCATCTATCAGGCAAGTAAACAATAATTCATTAAGCTTAAAGACATAAAGAAATGAAAAACTTTAAAAACATCGTGAAAACGCTTATCGTATTGAGTGTTTTCTTCACCCTTGCATCGTGCAAAAAAGACAAGAAAGAAGCGGGTGGAACAGATTCGGTATCCGGCAAGTTCGAGTACCAAAATAACAGCAACAACATTAACTCCGGAGATTACAGGGCAGGAAATGGCGACGGTGCATGGCTGTATTTTCTCACACCAGAATTTAACGGCGTACAGATCCGTTTTAAAAGCCTCGGTAATTATGTAATTCCAAACGGCTCATTCACCTATAAAAATGGTGCACCATACAATAGTGCAACAAATTTTGCAGGGGGTTCGGTAACCATAAACAATGTAACTGATGAGGTTAATGGCGGTACGGTAGTGATTAGCAAAGATGGCGACAGCCACACCATTACCTTTAACCTTACCACCACCAAAGGCCCTTTAAAAGGAAGCTACACAGGTATATTGAAAAAAATATAATTCAATAGATGATGAAAACCATAAAAAAATTAGCTCCGCTTTTGTTCCTGTTATTGGCAACAGGAGCAATTATTTCCTGCAAAAAAAAGGCTAACTCTGAACCAACTGACAGTTGCGGCATACCAGAATTTCAATCTACAACAGTTGTTGATGTATCAAACCCATGCGGCCTTGCCGTATCAAAAAGTGGTAAAGTTGCTGTAACAGAGTATAAGCAACCTTACGGCACTATTGGAACTACAAAAATTTGGAACAGTTACAGTGATTTACTTGCAAAAAAAGCACCTGTACAAACGCTTCAAAGTGTGGGTGCTGAAGCCATAGCTTTCGATAATGAAGAAAACCTGTACATTACTGAAACCGAACAAAACGCCCGGATTGTAATTTATAGAATGAAAACGGTTAATGGGATAAGCAGCTATCAATATTGGAGGATCATCCAGGAAGGATTTATAAACCCACGGGGAATTGCTTTCGACAGTAAAAACCGCCTGTACCTAGCGGATGATGGTAAAGATAGGTTGCTCCGTTTTGATGATCCTTTGAACAACAGTAATTTAAGTGTGGTGGCGGCTGTATTTGGGAGTCCGAAAGGATTGGCTATTGCTAACGATACCTTGTACATAACAGGTTACAGCACCGATCGCCTTTACAAATATAGCTTAACAGCAACTGGTGGCCTTGGCAAGGGGGTAATTGTAAGTTTACCAAAACTGGTTGATGTTGCTGCTTACGGAAACATTGTGGCGGTTGCCTCGCCCGGTAATAAGCGGATTACTTTGTTAAATAGCAACCAGATCCAAACTACCGAAAGCAATTATACAGGCTGTACGAAAACACTAACAGGTACTGGAGATATTTACGGCCTAGCTTTTGTGAAAACGCCAACAGGCTATGGAATTCTTGCTTCGCACTATAACCAGAACAAAATAATATTCTACCAACCCTAACCCTACATCAATATGAAAAAGATTTTAACCATCATACTATGTGCTGTTGCCATAAACATGAGCGCACAAACAAAAAAAACACCTGCAAAAAAACCGGCTACAAAAACGGTTACTAAACCTCCTTTAAAGCCAGCCCCGGTAACCAAACCAAGTACCAAAGCGAGCAGTTACAGTACTGCTGAAAATTACAATACCGCAATTGGTATAAAGTTTTTATACGGCATATCGCTCACTGCAAAACATTTTTTAAAAGAAAAACATGCTTTAGAAGGCATCTTTACCTACAGGGGTTTTAATGGCCTTGGCACCCAAATTGGTTTGAGCGTAGCTTACGAATACCATTTGCCTATTAACGGCGTGCAAAACTTAAAATGGTATGTTGGTGGCGGCGGCCATTTCGAATATTTTTCTTTTGATAACGATCTGGTTGATCCTACCACCACGATCGGAGCCTTGGGTGTTTTAGGACTCGAATACAAATTTAAAGGCCTCCCTATAGCCATCAGTGCCGATTGGCAACCTGTATTTACTTTTAACAGTGGTGGTGGTTTTAGTGCAGAAAATGGTGGTATCGGGGTGAAATACACTTTTTAATATTTAGCCATGAAAAAAATCATCATCGTTGCCTTTCTAGGTTTAATATGCCTGGGCGGTAAAGCACAAATACAATCGCAGGTACCTATTAAAATACAAATTGCAACCAGCCGAAGCGATACAGAAAAAATTAAGATCCCCTTTCCCCAGCCCGCCACCTTGCATGATGATGGCGGCTGGGAAAAAGGACCCAGTAACTGGCAAACCTCGTCAAAATTTCCGGTAAGCTATCGAAGTGGATTGTTGTTTTTAGATCGTAAAAAGAATGGTCTAATTAAATATTTTATGGTAGAAATCCGTTTTAATAAAGCAGGTGCAATAGATTTAACCGCTAACAGTACGGCTACAAGCAAAAGTGGCAAAAACACCTGGAAAACCGTATTTGGAAAAGATAATGAGGTTTTAAAACAGACCATTATCTGTACAGAGAGCGATTTTGGAACGGAAATGTATTTATACCTTAAAAATTATAGACCATATAGGCGAACTCAGGTTAATTAAGCACGAATAAACGCCATACCTTAGGATGGATAATCATAATCGGGAAATAAATTCAGGACTGCGACCTTCTAAATAAATGTGTAAATACAATTTACAAAGCAATTTTATACCTGCTCAAAACATCAATATACCTCTCAGCTTATGGATGTAGAAAAACGCTCCATAAGTTTGGCTAAGCGGATTTAAAAACCGAATTTTATCATTAACCACATTTACCTATGTTAAAGGCAGTTATATTAGACGATGAAACCCGAGGAAGTAAATTACTTTCGCAAAAACTTCAATCTTTCGAAGATGAACTTCAGGTTGTGGGTATTTTTAACGAGCCAGCCAAGGCATTGAGTGCAATTATTGCGCTTGATCCTGATGTGCTGTTTCTTGATGTGGAAATGCCGGGAATAAATGGCTTTCAATTTCTTGAACGTTTGGGTAGCTTTAGCTTTGAAGTAATTTTTACTACAGCTTACGATAGTTATACGCTTGAGGCACTCCGCTTAAGTGCGGTAGATTACCTGATGAAACCTGTTGATGAAGACGACTTAAAAACAGCAATTACGCGCTTACGCAAACGGGTAGCAGGCAAAGTGAAACAGCGGAGCCAGAAATCAGAAGTTTTAAACGCACGATTGGCTTTACCCACTGCCGAAGGGATTTATATTATTGATAAAACCACCATTATCAGGGTGGAGGCCATGAGCAATTATAGTGTTTTCCTGCTCAGTGATCATAAAAAAATCATCGTTTCCAAAACCTTAAAAGAATATGAGGCGCAGTTGAACGATGATTTTTTTATGCGGATTAACCGCTCGGTAATTGTTAACCTGAGCTATGTAGTAAAATACCGCAAGGGCGATGGCGGCACACTGGAGCTTAGTGATGGTGCAGAAGTAGAGGTTTCGCCACAACGTAAAGAAACATTAATGCAGAGGCTGTTCTAACGGGTTACTACTTCATTTCATCTATTCTGCTTAAATATTCGCTTGGCATACAGCCATAATATTGCTTAAATGCGGTAGAAAAATAAGAAGGAGAATTAAATCCGCACATATAGGTAATTTGTGCAATGGTATACCGCTTGCTCTGCATCAGTTCTACGGCTTTGGTAAACCGGATTCTTTTAATAAAATCTGTTGCCGATTCGCCTGTTATCGCTTTAAATTTGAGATAAAGGTTTGATCGGCTCATGCCAATTTCTCTGCTAAATTTATCTACTGAGAATTCAGAATCGGCCAGATATTCTTCTACGATGGCAATGGCATGCTTTAAAAACTCTTCGTCGAGCGTATTAAAAGCAATATTTTCGGGTACCATTTCTTTACCGGCCGAATAGTATTCTTTTAAACGTTTACGCGAGCGCAGCAGATTGGCCACTTTAGCGGCCAGTAAACTGGTAGAAAAAGGTTTGGTTACATAGTCATCAGCCCCCATTTCGAGGCCCTTTATTTGCTGACTGGTTTCGTTTCTGGCCGTAAGCAGCATTACCGGGATATGTGAGGTATTGATATTCTGTTTTACACGTTTACAAAAATGCAGTCCGTCCAGTTCGGGCATCATCACATCACTGATAATGAGATCATATTGTTGTAGCTCGAGCATATCTAAGGCCATTTGCCCGTTAACAGCTACTGCCACCTGGTAGGTTTTGCTAAAATATTCCTGAAGGTAGGATAAGATTTCTTCGTTATCATCCACAATCAAAAGTTTAGTGGCCAATGTATTTCCATCCAGTTCATCCGATAATGGTTCCGGATCTACCCAGGTTGTTGTATGATCTGGTTGATTTTCTATTAAGGCTGTATTGTCTGGAACAATTGATAACTCGTACATTTTATGCGCATTGCCTAAATGGTTGCGGTAAATTTCATCCGAAGTGGGTATGGTAACGGTAAACACACTGCCCTGCCCTTTTGCACTTTGCGCAGTAATATTGCCATGGTGCAACTCTACCAATCTTTTGGTAAAGGCTAAACCTACGCCTGAGCCGAGGTTCATTTCGCGGTTATTTACCTGGTAAAAGCGATCGAATACTTTTGATAAATCCTGTGCACCGATACCTACACCTGTATCTGCTACTTTGATTAGCACGGTATCATGCTCCTTAATCAATTCAATGCTTACCTTATGGCTTGCTTCTGTATATTTAAAAGCGTTTGATAATAGGTTGAACAAAATCTTCTCCATGGCATCTTTATCAAAATAAAAGGAGAATTTGGCTTCGGTAGAGTGAAAGGTATAACTGATATTGTTTTTATCAGAAAGGGGCTTGAAAGATTCATACACTTCGTGCACAAAACTTACAATATCGCTTTTATCTACCTTAAGCTGCCGGGTTCCCATTTCTGTTTTCCTGAATTCGAAAAGCTGATCTACCAGATTGTAAAGCCTTTTTGCATTGATCAGCATCAGGTCGTATTTCTTTTTCACAATTTTATCAACCTGGGGCAACCTTAAAAGCTCTTCGAGTGGTGCCAGTATCAAGGTTAAAGGTGTTCGAAGTTCGTGTGATACATTGGTAAAAAAATCCATCTTCACCTGATTGATATCCCTAACCCGTTCTTTTTCAATCCGCTCTAGCTTTAACTGTTGCAGGGCCTTAATGCGTTCGGCTATAATTTTGTAACCCAGGTATGATGCCGCAGCCAGCACAACAAAAAGCAGCATATAAAACCAAAATGTTCGGTACCAGGGGGGCAACATGGATATTTTTAACTCCCGAACCGGGCTAACCTCGCCATTTGGTCCTACTGCTTTAATAATAAATGTATAGTTACCCGGAGGAAGGTTGTTGTAACTTACCTTAATATCGCTGGTTTTCTGCCAGATGTTATCTATCCCCTCCAGCTTATAATAGTATTGGGTACGGTTTGCCGAAATGTAATTAAAGGTATTAAACAGGATGCTGAACTGTTTAAACTCTGGTCCGAGTTCAAGTTTGCCTGCCTGATCGATGTGCCCTTGAAGAATATCTGTACCATCTCCAGAGGCAACCGTTTTATTAAATATCTCCAAACCGGTAAAGGTGAGTTTTAAACTTAACGGCTGCTGGTTTACCATTGATGGGTAGAAATAAGAGATCCCTTTTATGCCCCCAAAGAGAAGCATCCCATCTTTAGCCTTGTAAAAAGAATATTCGTTAAACTGGTTATTCTGCAGGCCGTCGCTCTCGTCAAAAGTTTGTACCAGGCCTTTATCTGAGTTAAATTTTACCAATCCGCTATTTGTCGAGATCCATAAATTGCCATTATCATCAGGCTGTATGCCATAAATGGTTCCCTTAACAAAATCTTTCCGGGCTTTAAAACTGATGAAGGTTTGCTGTGCTTCGTTGTACAAACTCAATCCTTCGCGGGTACCCATCCAAATGTTGTGTTTTTTATCTTCGGTGATGCAGTTTACAATGTCTTCGCTTTCTTTACCGTTTACAGGGGTACCGAAAAGCATATTATCAGGGTAAAAAAGCGTTACTCCGTTGGTGGTGCCAATCCATATGCGGTGCATACTATCTTCAAAAAGGAAGGTTATATCATCAGAGGTAAGGCGTTTACCTGCTTTATCAAGGTGGATATGGGTAAAAGTTTGCGTTTCGGGATGGAACTGATCTAAACCTGAGCGTGTACCAATCCAAATCCGGCCTTTATAATCTTTCAGGATACTGTACACCAAATCGCCAGCAATGCTATTGGGGTTATTCTCATTGTGGAGGTATCGTTTAACGGCACCTGTACCAGGATTAAGCACATTCAGGCCACCGTTATGTGTGCCGACCAGCACATTGCCCCTACCATCAAATTCAATAGCTTTTACGTTATTCGAACTTAAGCTGTTTACATTATTTTCCTGGTTGGAAAAGTAACTGATGGTATTGGTATTCCTGTTCCAATAGTTTATCCCTTTATCATTTGTACCAATCCAGAAATTCCCTTTATCATCTTGTTTAATCACCCCGATTACCTCATCGTTTAACGAGGTTTTACCGGTATTCTGACTAAGCAAATTAAATTTAATGTCGTTTTTATGGTAATAATTTACGCCGCCATAATACGTGCCGAGCCACATTGCCTTTTGCTTATCCTGATAAATGCACCGTACAGAATTCTGACTGATGGTATAGGGCTGAGAAATTTGATGGAAATAATTATTAAAACTAAGCTCGGTTAAATTGAGGATAGAAAGGCCTTTAAATGTGCCCAGCCACATATTACCTTCTACATCTTTGCCGATACACCTTACATTATTATCGGCAATGCTGTTTTTTCCTGCCTGATGGTTAAAAAATGTAACTTTTGCGCCCGCTGTTTCGTATTTGATCAATCCATAACCTTCCGTAGCTACCCAATAACTGTCGCCATCAATGTATACATCATTTACCGCTGGTTTATCTACGCCCAGGTTTAGCTTGGTTAAACGATGATTTTGAATGTTAAGTTTAAATAGCCCAACTTCGGTACCAATGAGCATATCCTGATTTGCAATATTGATATACGAAATCTTTTTAATACCATGCTCGAGCGCGTTAAAATTTACCTGCTTAAACTGGCTTGTACCCGCACTTAACTTAAACACACCACCCGAAATGGTAGTGGCCCAAATGTTATGCTGCGCATCTTCGGTGATGGATGATACATACCATTCGCCCAAACTGCGCGGAAGTTTATAATTAACAAACCCATCAGAAGCGTAATTATAACTGCTGATGCCCTGATTGCCTCCCACCCACATGGTGCCTTTATGATCGATAAAAAGGCTGCGTATATAGTGAGAATTGAGACCGTTTTTGTTGCCTTCAACCGGCCGGTATACCCTGAAACCTTTGCTATCGTAACGGTTTAACCCATCTTGGGTGGCCATCCAGATAAAACCAAGACTATCTTGCTTTATGGCAAAAACAGTGCTTTGCGATAGTCCTTTATCAACCGAGATATTGCGGAAATACCGATCCTGAGATTGTGCATTTGCGTTGCTAAATGTGAATAGCAAGCCGATACTGATTACAAGCGCAGTTAGGCAGCGGTAAGTACCGATTGTTATATCCGATATTTTAAAGACTGTTTTTTGAAGCATGTTTTTCAAATTTAATCATTCTAACTGAAACGCTTGGCCATTATCCTCGTTTGTAACGGGCATGCATGAAAGTGTTAAGTATGATCGTCTTTCCCGCGCAGGCGGGAATTTTAATGCAACATACAAGCTTAACCAAAGCATTGCGATTCCTTATCGGGTTAATCATGGCGATATCACATATCTATTCCCTATCATAAACTGCTACATCTGGCAGTTTATCCACAACTTCCTGTTTATTGAGTTTAGTACCATTTAGCTCCAATAAGGTTGAACTGCCAGAAAGAGCCGGTTTAAAAGTTTTGCCATTAAAAGTGATTGGTAAATCGCCGTAATTAAATAAGGATCCAACCTTTTTATCCGAAATTTGCAATGAAGCTTTTTTATTGCCATCTAACTGAGCCTGGATATCCCAATCACCCACCTGCATGTGGTAAAGTCCATTTGCTGATGAAATTGTTTTAATTACTTCTGTTTTGCCATCTTTAACCTGGATGAGTGTTAAAAACCTAAATTTTTGTGCTGGTATAGAAGTAATACCAGCATGCCATTGATCTACGAAATCTTTAATTTTTCCCTCATCGTTGGTTACCTTGTTCCAGTTTACCGCAGCCTCGTAAAACTTGTTGTGCACGTTTAACTGTAAAGCACTGTTTGCAAATACAGTTGCGTTAACATTGCCCAAATCGGTTTTTAAGGCAAAGCATTGTTGGTTGCTATTATTGTGCTGCAAGGCTTCGATAGTGTAATAAGGAGCATGGAACTGGGTAGTCCATTTTACGGGTTTATTGGCCTCAAGTTCATCATAGAGCACAATGTAGCCACCGGCTAATTGCAGCATATGCCTGCGGTAAAGGGATACGCCGCTTTCGCCATAGCCGTTGGCCTTATTTGGTATAACGTTAATTTGCTTAAATCTATCCAGCCAGAAATCGCTTTTAATTTCGCCATAAGCATTGCTTGCATCACCAAGGGCGTATTGAATGTGATTGCCAGTAATGGCCCTTGCAATCCAACCGTAACCTTCTTCTCCGATTTTTTGATTTAAACTATCGGCCAGGATGGTGTTATAAGCTTTTGATGTACGGTAATACAGTAAATTATGTTTATCGCTAAAGTTGCTGTAATAACCACTTCCACCAAATAAAACTTTTCCTTTATAATTAATGGTAAATGCATTTTGGGAGGCATGTCCATGACCTGATGAGCCAAACGGACTACTGAATAAATAACTACTTAAGCTTTTATTGGCATTTGCTAAATCTTCGTGCATGGCCACTACCCCAACATCGGCAAAATTACGGCTTTTAGGCAGTTTAGCAGGCGATAATGTGCTAACTTGCTGATTTGGTTTGTAATTGAGCAGGCGGAACAATAAATAATCGTCTGTTCCATGGAAATAATCAGGGTTATCGTTTTTAATTTTACTTACATACCAGTTGAGGTATTGGTTATTCATCTTAAAAATAAGCGCATCGGCAAACCAGGCTTCGCCCTTTACAACGGTTGGAATATTCTCCCACATATCGCCGATTGCTGTAGATGCCGAACCATTTGGATGTGTATAAAGCATATAATAGGGCAGGTTTTGCATCCATGGCAATTTAAAATAATCAACGCCGCTAAAATCGCCGAACATTTGTGAAAGGTAAATGATCGATTTAAAATTTACCCTGAAATAGCCGTTGCCTTCGTGCCAGCCGCCATCTGTTGTGCCCAAAACCGGGAAACGTGCCGACCATACTTCATACATATAGGTAAGCCATTCTTTGGCTTCGGGTACTTCATTAATTACCGATACGGTGGCAATGGCGAGGTTGCGCAAGGTGATTTGCCAAACATGATTATCACTCACATGCAATTCGAAACGATTTGGTAAATGATCATACACCCTTCTGGCCCTTATGGTAATGATGTTTTTAAACAATTCTTTTTCTTCCGCATTTAAAACAGTATAACCTGCGTCGTAAAACCATCCCAGGGCTTCCAATACTGCTCCGCTGGTAAAATCATCCCCGGTTGCCAGTCCGTTGGGATTCATTTTTGCAATATTTAATGCCCTTCGTTTAGCGTCAAGAATAAAGCGTTTATCTTTAGTCAGTTGATAAGCAATGCAAAGGTTACGCACAGGAGTACCCACTGCATCGCCAAAGCCATGGTACATCCGCTCAATAATGATTTTCTTTTCTCTATCATTTTTGCCCGTGGTATCAATTATCCTTTGCGGTTTTTCAACAGGTAAAGGCTCTTTCATTAATTTTTCTGCAAAGGCTATAAACTTTTTTGCCTCAGGATTTTGTAGGTTATTGCGGTAAAAAGCTTCGCCGTTCCGGTTCATATCCCATAACAATGGGTGTGAACCCTGATTGCGTTTTAAAACCTCACTTACCGCCGGAGATACTTTTTGGTTGGCATATTTTGCATCAACCACGAAATTGTACACTGGCGACCAGGCCCATTTGCCGGTATTTTTTAATGCATAACCATATTTCCAATACCATTTACCGGCTTTTAAAGCTTTATGTAGCGGGTATACTGCCCAACGTTGCTCGGCACTTTCTGTTAAATTATTTTTAAAATCCTTATCACTGGCCAATAAAACTTTGTAGCGTACATTGCCAATATTCGGATCTTCGGGCACCTCACTTCCACTTTCCATTGGCTTTACCATATTTTTACCATTGGTACCCGGCCAAAGCAAAGCTGGGGCATTAGTAGGCACAATAATGCCGTGGGCCGGATAAGGCCATTCGCGCACCCTCGAATGCAGTTTTTCTGCAGTTAACTTAATCACGCCTGGTTGCTGCTGGGCAAAGATGTGGAGTGAGAGTAATGATAAGGTTAGGGTGAATATTTTCTTCATCAGTTATGTGCTGCGTATATCTGTTTTCTTTGATTTTGTTTTGTTGAGCGGGTAGATGATCTTTTTTCGTTCTTTCTATTAGATTTCTAAACTACGCTGCACCCGATAGCTATCGGATCCGCTGGAAATGACGCAATACGGGATTTTCTTACAAACCAGCAGTAAACTTATCACCATTTGCTTTACACCAAAGTTTTAAATATTGGCGCATGGCAATTAATTTTATTTTATAAGTGGTATTTACGGCAAGGTTATTCATTTCACCAGGATCTTTACTTAGATCGAACAATTGCTCTTTAATATCGCCTTTATTATAAACTATATACTTAAAATTTTTGGTTATAACTGCCCGACCGCCGATACCCAATAGCGTTTCATTATCGGCAAAATCTGTTTCAATAACCAGGGTATCGCGCAGGTTTTTACCAGGCTCGGTTAATCTTTTACTAATATCAATCCCTTTAAGGTAATTCGGTTTTTGCACACCTGTTAATCCACAAATGGTTGGGATAATATCTGTTCCGTTACATACGAGCATATCATCTGTACGGCCTTTCCATGCGCCAATTTTTGAAATGATAAAAGGAACTTTAGCCGCCTCTTCGTATAAAATCTGTTTCTGGTTCCAGCTGTGCCCTGCATAACCATCGCCATGATCGGCAGTGAAAATGATAATTGTATTTTTTTCTACACCATATTTTTTCAGTGAGGCCATCACCATTTCGATGTAATGGTCTACTTTTTCTACCAAACGGTTGTAGGCCCAACGGTATTGCCGCCATTGATCAGCATTCCAGTTTACACTTGGGTAAGTGCGCAGACTTACCTTTTGCTGCTCACGCACAATTTTTGGTTCATTTGCAGGAATTTTCCAATTGGCAGGTAATGGCGGACATTGATCTGCTGGCGGTGCATCAGCTAAAATATCCATCTTTAAAGTTTCGCCTCTGGCCCACTCGCAAATATCATGAGGGTTTAAAAAAGAGGCCACCAATAAAAAAGGTTTGTCTTTATTTTCTTTTATAAAACTAGCACAATAGGCTGGCGTAGCTGCATCATTATAATCTAAGAAATTGGTATTCTGAATGTATTCAAAACCATGCTGATTTACTTTTGTAGTGGGCACTGGAAGGTGCCATTTACCAACATAACCTGTTTGATAACCCCCATTATGAAAAATTTTGCCCATCATGAGTAAACTATCCGGCCATTGTCCGTCTTTTTCCGGAGCATTACCTGTAAAACCAGTCTCGAAAGGCATTTTCCCGCTAAAAATAGCCGTGCGCGAGGGGGTGCATAAAGGCTGTGCACAATATGCTTTGGTAAACCTCACACCGTTTTTTGCAAGCTTATCCATAGCTGGGGTATGCAGGTATTGGTTACCGGCATTCCCCATTGCTTCGGCCGTTTGCTGATCGCTCATAATGATTAAAATATTGGGCTTATCTGCATTTTGTGCAATCACTTTGAAAGCGATGGCATTTAGCGTAACAAAACACAGAAAGAAATATATTTTTTTCATTTATTCAGCATTTACATTAATACCCAGGGTTTTGCACCAATTTTGAATTGTAATCCCTCTCCCTTTGCGGAATCGGATACAATTCATTTTTACCATCTTTAAAATTTGTTCCGGCAATATACGGGTAATTGGCTCTGTAAGCTTTAAGTGCAGCTTCTGTGGCGCGCAAACTCGAACCTAATATGTTCCAGCGCATCAAATCATATTTTCTTAATCCTTCGAAACAAAGTTCAAGTGCCCTTTCATTTTTAACTGCGGTAAAAAAATCAGCTTTATTTAATCCCGTGGGGATTTGTGTTTCTGTAATTTCTGCTGTTGCCGTAGCACCTGTGCCACCGCCGCCTGTAATGGTTATTGTTGGCGCAGAAGTATAGTTTGCACCAAAGTTGGTTACTTTAATGCCTACCACGGCACCTGCGGTAACTGCACCGGTAGTTGGGTTAGTGGTTGCACTGGTAATTGCTGTAGCGGTAGCACCTGTACCCCCACCACCTGTAATGGTAACTGTAGGTGTGCTGGTGTAACCACTGCCTTGTACAGCCATTTTAACGTTTATAATTTTCTTACCAAAAACGTCGGCAGTAAACGCCCTCTTTCTTACCTGGTTAATGGCATCGTAAGCGGCGGCATTTGGGCCTTCGTTTAATTCGTTTTCGGCTTCTGCACGCATTAACAACACATCGGCATAACGCAATACCACGTAATTGATATCAGTATTGTTTAAATCTTTTGGTGGCAAAGCCTGATATTCTCTACGCCATTTACCTGGCGCAAAGTTATTGTCTGCAGCGGCTGCATACTCCAGAAATTGGCCCGCAGCATTGATCTGGTAAGTTGCTATGGAAACATCCCTACGCAAATCGCCAGAGGTGTACATATTTCTAAATAACGGCGTTGTTTTTACATATGAATTGGTACGGCCGTAAGTGCTGACTGCTGCTGATAAGGGTGCATTCCACTGCCCGATAACACTCGAATTTCCTAAACCGCCTGTTATGTTATAAAAGGCAACCTCGAACATGCTTTCGAAAGGGTCGATTTTTAACTGGCACTGGTTACGGAAAAACTGCTCATAACTTGGATTTAACGAATATAAATTGGCATCCATTATTTCTTTGGTCTGCTTTTGCGCAATGGCATAATAATCTTTATAATTCGCAGGTCTTTCCATCTGGCCATTTTGTTGCAGCGCATAGCCACCCGCAAACAAAGCTACGCGGGCAAGCATTCCCTTTACGCCTAATTTACTGATGCGTTCATCACTGGTTTTACCATCAGGCAACAACTCAATAGCCTCGGTCATATCTTTAATTACCTGCGTATACACTTCTGCAGTAGTGTTTTTAGCAATGCGCAATTCATCATCGGCATGTGTTGGCGTAAGTTTAAGGGGTACCGCACCGAATAACCTGGTTAATTCTGCATAATAAAACCCACGCAGAAACTTTGCTTCGCCCAAATACCTGTTTAAAGTTTTACGCTGCGATCCATCAATATAGATAGCCATCTGCGGAATTCGCTCAATTACCAGGTTTGCCCTGTTTACACCTTCATAATAGGTTTGCCAGGTAGATTGCATGTATACGGCTTCAGCTGTAATTACATAATGTGCAATGCCTCTGAAATCGGTTGTTAATACATCCCTAATCTGTGCAATATCGTTATCATTTTCATACAAAATTGAAGCATAAAAACCCAGGGTATTGCCATTGCTCATGCTTTCGTAAGCACCAAGTGTTGCCAGGTTGGCTTCATCAGTAGTGTTAAAAAACTGAGCTGCATTGAAAACAGATTTAGGCTCTTCGGTAAGTGTTTTTTTGCAAGCGGTTAAATTACTGAGCACAATTGCTACAGCTAAACATTTAAATAAGCCTGCGATATGGTATTTTAATTTCGTTTTCATAATCGGGTATTCTTTTATAATGAAACATTTAAACCAGCCACAAAGTACCTGCTGCGCGGATAGCCACCAAAATCTACACCTGGTGTTAAGCCACCATTTTTGTTTGTGCTCACCTCCGGATCGTAGCCTGAATAGGTATCGAATACTTGCAGGTTATAACCGGTTAGGTAAATCCGTACGTTGCTCAGCTTCAGTTTCGATATCCATGTTTTTGGCAAAGTGTAGCCCAGACTTACATTATTGATTCTTATAAAAGATGCATCTTCAATCATCTGGTCGATAAGGCGGGGCGTTGTGCCGTAACCATCATACCTTGGAATTGTTCTTCCTTTGTTTGCTTCGGCGAGTACAAGCGGAGTAGTGAGCGCGTTGCCGTTGGCATCAATTGTTGTCCAGCGATCTTTAAAATAAGCAAGGGTATTTACATTGGCACTTACGTTGGTGCTCATGTGCAACCTGTTGGCATTGTATACATCTCCGCCTGTAGCCCAGTTGATAAAAATACTGAGGTCGAAACCTTTGTAAGAGAACGTGTTGTTAAAACCGCCGATAAAATCAGGAATTCCATTTCCAAGTACGGTTCTATCAAGTGGGTTAATTATACCATCTCCGTTTAAATCAACAAGCTTTAAAAAGCCTGGCTGAGCAGCATAATTTACATCAGCAGGAATGCCTGGTTTAAGGGAATAAATATTGGTGGTAGGATTGTAATTAAAATCATTTACCTGGTAAACGCCGTTAGATCTGTAACCATACATTTGGCCCAATGCACCTCCTACCTGTACCAGGTAATCATTTTGGGCTGTCCAGCTGTTGCTTAACCTAAAATCTTCTCCATTGCTTAAGGCCAAAACCTTGTTTTTATTTACCGACATGGAAAGGGTACTGTTCCATAAAAAATTAGTGGTTCTTACATTTACAGTGTTTAATGTAAGTTCTAAACCTTTGTTGGATGTAGCTCCTATGTTTAAAAACTGACTGGCAAAACCACTGGTGTAAGGTATTTGAGTATTTAACAATAAATCTTTGGTACGGTTATCATAGGCTTCAATGGTAAGGGCAATTCTTTGTTTAAAGAAACCCAGATCTAAACCAATGTTAAAAGATTTGGTTGTTTCCCACTTTAAATCTTCGTTTTCGATATTGTTTGGATAAACGGTAATGTTGTTGAGGTTATTTAAGGGATAGTTACCTGTAGCAAGCTGACTAAGCATTAAATAATTGGGGATGCGGTTATTCCCCGATGTACCATAACTAAGGCGAACCTTTGCATCCGAAAGAAATTTAATATCCTTTAAAAAAGGTTCATTAATGGCTCTCCAGGCAAATGCCGCAGAAGGAAAATATCCCCACTTGTTGTTATCACCAAATTTTGAAGAACCATCTGCCCTTACGGTAGCATTAAAAAGGTATTTATCTTTGTAGGCATAACTTACACGCGAAAAGAAAGAAAGCATGCTTTCTGCTTCAGATATAGAAGTTGGAATACCGGGCGTTGTGCCCAAAGAAATATTATCCAAGCCCAAATTTACAACCGGAAACCGGCTGTTGCTGGCACTAAATGCTTCTCTGCTTGTATACAATTGCTCCTGACCAACCAATACGGAAACCTTATGGTTTTTATTAAACGTATTGTCATAAGTAACTGTGTTGCTATAGTTCCAACCGTTAATATCGGTTTGCGTTAATGAACCAAAGGCTCCCCCGCTTCTTTTGGCAAGTACCGAACGTGCATCGCTGAACAATTTATCTTTAGTTCCTGAAATACGGCCTGATACTAAGCCACGGTACGTAAAATGATCAGCAAAGTTGTAATCAATAGTTGTATTGAGGTTTAAAGTACGGTTAAAAGATTCCTTTTGTGTTGATTCTGCACTTGTTTTCGGGTTTTGCAGCGGAACGGCACTAACATCAACCGTGGGGTCGTTATCAAGCGTTGCGAAATCTTCATCGCTTAAACCAATGCCACCTGTAGGCCTGTACTGAAAAAAGCTGATCAGGGTATTAAAACGGTCGCTACCATCGCGTGTACCAAAACCAGTTGTTTTTTGGTCGCTGTAATTCACAATGGCACTTAGTTTTATTTTTTTATTGATATTGTGTAAAAGACTCAATTTGGCAACATTTTTTGTAGAACCACCTGGTTGTACAATGCCCTGATCGTTGTTATTGGAATAAAATAAATTAAACCGGGTTTCGCCCTGTCCGCCGGCAATACTAATTTTATGGTATTGTGTATTTACCCAATCGCCAAATATAATTTTCTGCCAGTTATTACCTGCTCGGTTATCGTAATTTGAATGGTAATTAGAAAATTTACCAAATGTGTTTTCTACCCCGGTTAAAAGTGCTGGGTTATTGAGAAACCGCTCGTACACGAGGATGTTAAAATCGTATGGATTAAGTACAGGGATAAATTTATTGGCCTTTTTTGCACCATAATACATATCGTACCCAATGGTTAACTTGCCTGGCTTTAATTGTTTGGTGGTAACTAAAATTACGCCATTTGCCCCTCTTGCTCCATAAATTGCGGTTGCAGAGGCATCTTTTAAAACATCGATGCTTTCTACATCACCAGGATCTAAAAAGTTTATTCCATCAGTTTGCGGCACCCCATCTATCACATAAAGCGGTTCGTTACTTTGCGTAATAGAGCCCCCGCCACGTAAGGTAATTGATGGACTCCCACCGGGCGAGCCATCATCAGCAGCAACCTGTAAACCGGCAACACGGCCAACCAGTGCCGAAGCTACGTTTTGCACAGGGCTTTTTGCAAGTTCTGCCCCCTTAACAGATGAAATGGCACCGGTAAGGTCTGACCTTTTTTGTGTACCATAACCCACCACTACAACTTCGTTAAGGTTATTCTCATCATCAACGAGTTTGATATCAATGGTGGTACGGTTTTTCACCAATTGTTCTACAGATTTAGAACCGAGGTAGGAAAACACGAGTGTTGCGTTCGATTTTACTTTAATCTGGTAGCTACCGTTGTTTGCTGATACTACTTTATTGGCTGTTCCTTTTTCAGTAATGGTTGTACCTGGCATGGGCTGGTTTCCACCATCGCGTACTACACCGTTTACTGTGATCACTTCTTGTGCATAAAGCATTTTGACAGTGAGAAACAATAAAAATATGAGTATGGTTCGTTTCATAATTCTTTATTTAAAGGGTTGCTACCTATATTATTTTAATTGAAATGCTGTTTTGATAAATATGTTGGCAGCTGTTTTTACGGTTGCAGTTAAAAGATATTCGTCAAAAGCCTCTGATGCGGCACCTGCTGTTAAACTGGTATTTCCGCTAATGCCTATAAGTTCAATCCCTGCTTGTATGGTTTTGGTTTCCCTGTTTACCAACCCGGTATCAATATCATATATTGGGTTTAGTGCGGCTATCATCGAGTCGTTGCCTGTTATTGGCAGTATATCTGTTCCATCGGCATCGTTTCTTCTAATACTTACCCATGGGCGCAGGTATTTAAGTGTAGCAATCTGCAATTTATTCACCATTATGCGCAGTTGTGCGGCATGACGGGCCTCTACCGTTTGTATCCTGGCTGCAGTAGCCAAATGAGCAGTGCCCATCAAGGTAATTAATTGGCCTTTGTAAGCACGTTCGCCCAAATCTTCCATTGCAACAGCTGTGCGTAAAAATGTGCTATAATTTGTAGTTACGTTTACATTGATCTTCGTATAATCAAAATTGGCATAAGGCATTAGCGCTCTTGGCGTGCCACCCAAATCGGTAACCGCTTTAGTTAAAACATTAATGTGTGCCTGTTCCTGATCGCGCAGGGTGGTTATGATCGGTTTATCGGTTGCGGGAATTAAAGTTGGCGTAGTAGTGAGTGCATTGTTGTAAAACTGAAATTGCATGTAGGCCAGCGCTAAAACCAGGTTGAGCGAATCAACCGTAGCAGTATTTGGGGTAGTTTGGCTATATGCTTTCTGAAAGGCGGTACCCATTGTTAAAGGCAGTACTGCTAAGGATACTTTTTTTCCGATATTGAAAAAGTGCTGCAATGCATTACGCCTTGGGCTCAATCTTTCATAAAGCTCACCTTCTACTTTTTCTATCTCGTTAAGGATATTTAAAACATTCATGTTGATTGTGATTTAAAGATTGATGATGGTCAATTTTGTTTTAATGTATTTTAATGCCTGCTCTAAAACTTTGCCTGGTGCTAAACTCACATCAAGGGCACTGCCTGCATCTGCACCAAGCGGGGCCAGTTCATTTAAATCAGCAAAACTCAATGCATCAATCTGGCTGCGTACATAAGCCGCATGGCGTGCTTCTACGGTAGCAATCTGACTTAAAATAAAGAGGTTATAATCATTTTTACATCTGCTAATGGCATCATTATAGGCTGCAACGCCTAAATCTTCGAAAGTTTTTGCTGTGTTGAGTACAGCTGTAGCATCGGCAAAATTAATACTCGAAAAATCTACAGTTAAATTTCCTATTGCAGTTGTGCCCAAAATTCTTTTGAAGAACTCACGATGTGCAATTTCGTGCAGTTTAATATCATTAAAGAATAAGATCTGTGTGGCAGTAAAGGAAGTTGGCAAACTTTCGGCGGCTTTAACATAAAATGCAGCTTCTAACTGTTCGAGTGCATAAATGTAATTTAGCAAACCTGCATCATCCTTAAAATCGATTGTATTATCGGTATTTACATAAGCTGCTTCAAATTCGGCAGGCTTATCTTTTTTACAGCCAATTAATCCAACTGCAATTGCAGATGCCCCTGTAAACTGTAAAAACTGCCTTCGCCGCATGCTTGCCGAAAAAGAATCTTTTTCAGCATTCGCTTCAGAATTACTTTTAGTCATTTTGTTAGTTGATTTATTATTTCGGTTATCTGCAAAATATCGAAGCCGGGTTTGGTTATTACCCTTAATCGATCGGTATTATTTGGTTATATCTGCAAAAGCTTTTCAGGTTTTGCCTAATGTGTGATGATTGTATAAGTATGGAGAGGAAAACTATCTCTACCATGTTTGTTCCACATCATTTAACGGAAACGAATTTAGCGTAAGCCAAATAAAAAGAGTTTTAAATTTGTTTAAAATACTATCAAATTTGAGTAAAACATCGATTTTATAGTTAATCGGCCATATTTTGACTAACAAAAAGAATTTTTATCACTTTATGATTAGTCCAAAAATATAGCATGATAAATAATACAATTTTAATATTAATGATATTTGGTAGGATAATTTATGGGTGATTAACAGCCTCAAACTGATATATCATTATTACTTACCTGGAAATAATACAGTTTTCAAATTTAAGATACAGCAAAAAAAAAGGTTGCTCATTTAAAATGAACAACCTTTTGATTATGTAAACGGTCTCTTGCTTTATAATAATTGTTTAACCAAAAAATTATTTTGCGACATAGTCAAATGCCTTAAATTTTTGAAAAACATTAGCAGCGCAGCCCAACAAACCTGCTTTGTTACCCAGGTTAGCTGCAACCACCAAACCACTGGCCAATGATATGGGTACAGCCAGGGTTTTAATCCTTCTTTCTATTTCCCTTACATAAAAAGCACCCGATTCGCTTATACCGCCACCAATTACAATTTTTTGCGGACTAAAAATATTCACAAAACTGATAATTCCTGTTGCAAGGTAATCGAAATGCGATTCCATTGCTTCTACAGCATGTTCTTCCCTGGCGTGATATTTTTCTACCATGTATTTACCATCAATTTCTTCTGGTGGGTTGGGGTGAATGGATTTATAATGGTTAAGTAAGGCCGTAACCGAGGCATAAGCTTCTAAACAGCCGCGGCCACCACAGGCACAAGCTACACCTTTATGCTCTACCACAATATGGCCAAGCTCGGTCCCTCTGTTTCTAAATCCGCCATAAAGTTTATTATCAATCATTACGGCACCGCCAATTCCTGTACCCACGGTAAGAAAAACAACATCGCTACAATTTTTCGCGGCACCATAGGTCATTTCGCCAAGTCCCATTAAATTGGCATCGTTATCCATTACAATATTATACCGTGTTACTTCCTGCAAAATTTCGCCTAAAGCCAATTGTTTAAAGCCAGGTAGATTATCTGCTCCGGCAATAATTTTATTGTTGTAGATAATTCCGGGGAAACCGATGCCTACACCTAGAATAGGGTTTTTAAACTTTTTAGCACAGGTATTAATTGCTTCTACAATAAGGGCAATGATTGCGCCCTGTGTTTTCGCATTTTTTAGCGATACAATAATGGAATATAAAATTTCGCCATTTTGGTTTACCACTCCACATTTTAGTGAAGAGCCACCAACATCAATTCCGATTGCATATGATTGTTCCACGTTGAAATTATTTAAATTAACCATATACCGAACCTAGTTTAAATGTTTTTTGCATTGCTTTAAAAGGATGTGTTTGTTTTGTATGAATTTAGCATCTAAATATAAGCTAAAAATAGTACCTCTGATGTGTTTGAGCCTTAGATTTCAGCCTAAAACCTTTAAATATTGATTAATAATTAAAATCAAAGCGGAATAATGACATCTTATTAGTTTTTCACCACAGATTTACAGTTTAGTTTGCCATGGAGACACGGAAAGCACGGAGAATTACATCGTCCTCGTTTGTAACGAGGATGTACGAGTAAAGCGATTTTATCGCTCTTAAAGGAATTATTTTCGCATTGCAAATGCGTACCTAAAAAATCCTAAGTTTCAGATATAAGTTTATCATCCTGAGGGATAATTTATTATATAAAATCAATATGAGTAACATGATTTTAAAGGATATCCTATGGCTATCGTCATTGCGAGAAGGCTTTTTCAGCCGACGAAGCAATCTTTTTGGCAAGGCTCACTAGCATGAAAGATTGCTTCGTACCTAGCAATGACGACCGCTTTATTGAAGCCTTTTAATTGTAGCTGAGTCGAAGGACCTTCACCACAGATTTACAGCTAAGTTTGCCACGGAAACTCGGAAAGCACGGAGAACTACATCGTCCTCGTTTGTAACGAGGATGTACGAGTAAAGCGATTTTATCGCTCTTAAAGGAATTATTTTCGCATTGCAAATGCGTACCTAAAAAATCCGGATATATGTTTGTCATCCTGAGGGATAATTTATTGTATAAAGCCAATATGAATAACATGATCTTAAGGGATATTCTATGGCTATCGTCATTGCTGTAAGGGTTTAGTAATTCGGTAACAGAATTACTAAACCCTTACAATTGCGAGAAAGCTTTTTTCAGCCGACGAAGCAATCTTCATGGCAAAGCAGTCAAACATGTAATAAACTTTCTCATTGGAGATAAGTTTGCGTGAGGGATAGCAGCGGAAAGCCCGCATCCCGATCCCTTCATCGGGAGAGGACTTGCAGCGAATAGCCCGACCCTTGCGCAGCATGGGGCACGCCCAAATTATAACCATCACATAAGGCGTACACATAATTGATCCACCTGCTATAAATCTGAAATACCAGCTTTAAAACAATCCATTAACCAAATTCAAAATATTTCTGATAATAATCAAAAGTGTTTCTGTTTCTCCCCCACTAACTTCACTCCACAAAACAATTATCGAAAGAACCTAACGAACACATGATGAAAAAAGCTTTTTGCTTAGTTTGGCTCACGGCCGCGATGATACTAAACTGTTATGCCTGGCCGATACCACAAAACCCAGCCCCGCAATGGCTCAAAAATGCAACGGATGTAATTGAATTTCAGCTAAATAAGGCTGCCAATACTTATAAACCCGGACAAAACCCACGTTCTATTAATCCAAATGGTACAGTAAGGACAGCCGGTGTAACCGATTGGACAACCGGGTTTTTTCCGGGCAGTTTATGGTATGGATATGAGCTTACGGGCGATAAAAACCTTGCCCAACAAGCCAGGAAATTTACCCTAGCGCTTGATACCGTGCGTAACATTACCAGCTCACATGATTTAGGTTTTATGCTTTACTGTTCGTATGGCAATGCCTTTAGAATAACCGCAGATAAAAACTATTTGCCAGCGTTGGCCGATGGTGCACAACATTTATACAACCGATTTAACCCAAAGGTTGGGGTAATAAAATCGTGGGATTTTTCGTGGTGGCATTACCCTGTAATTATTGACAATATGATGAACCTCGAATATTTGTATTGGGCGGGTAAAGAATTTAAAAAGCCAGATTATATTATTGCGGCGAGTACGCATGCCAGCACAACGATGAAAAACCATTTCAGGCCTGATTTTAGCTCGTACCATGTGGTTGATTACGACCCTAACACTGGTAAGGTACTGGCTAAAAGAACCCATCAGGGGGTTACAGACGAATCGGCCTGGGCCCGTGGGCAAGGCTGGGGATTGTATGGCTATACCATGTGTTATGCCAATACTAAAAACACCGCATTTTTAACCCAGGCAGAAAATATTGCCAAATTTATTATGAACCACCCACGCATGCCAAAAGATAAAATTCCGGTGTGGGATTTCGACGTACATAATGCAATGGACACCGCAGAACGCGCGCCAAGAGATGCCTCTGCAGCAGCAGTAATTGCATCGGCCCTGCTGGATTTAAGCACACAGGTTAAAGACGGTAAAAAATATGTTGATTATGCGGAAGAAATACTTAAATCACTTTCTTCTGAAGCGTATTTAGCCAAACAGGGTGAAAATAAATATTTTTTACTGAAACACAGTGTAGGTGCATTTTTATACAATTCGGAGATTGATACGCCGTTAGATTATGCCGACTATTATTACCTGGAAGCCTTAAAACGTTATGTAGCCATTAAAAAAATAGATTTAAAAGATTTAGCTAAATCTTAATTTTTTAATCTTGCAGAGTTAAATCTGAAGCTTACCATAACATATTACACAGAAGAAATTAAACGAAATTTAAAACACAATAAATGAGCTTTAAAAAAAATATATTGCTTTACATGTTGATGTGCATTTCATTATTTGCCACAGCACAAGATATACCGATTACAAAAGCAAGTTTTGACGCAATTAATTTGGCTTACCCGGGTTTGGAAAAAGTAAACAAACTCTTTAACGCCGGCGAATATAACGATGCGGCCAATGCTCTTTTAACCTATTACCGTAACCGGAAAAATATTAAACACCCTGATTTTAATGTAGGTGATGAAGCGCGTTTTAGAGGAAAAGATATTGGTAAAGCCAACCAGGTAAAAGCAGATAACGCGTTGGAACATAAATTTCAGCCACAAAAAGGTTATGGGTATTACGATTACGGGAAGGATATAAACTGGGATTTTTGGCCTGTGAAAGACAATGAAGTACGCTGGCAGTTGCACCGTGTTACCTGGTGGCAACCAATGGGCATGGCCTACCGCAGCAGTGCTGATGAAAAATATGCCAAAGAATGGATTTTTCAGTTCAGAGATTGGGCAAATAAAAACCCGTTGGGTAAATCAAAAGATAACGACAGTTTTGCCTGGCGCCCTCTAGAAGTTTCGGAAAGGATACAAAGCTTACCCGGTACCTTTAATTTATTTGTAAGCTCGCCCAACTTTACCCCTTCATTTTTATTGGAATTTTTAAACCTGTTTAACCAGCAGACTGATTACATCCCTAAAAACTACAGTACCGAGGGCAATCATTTATTGTTTGAGGCACAAAGGGTTTTAGGATCGGGCAGTATTTTTCCGGAACTTAAACAGGCTGCGGCATGGCGTAAAAGTGGTATTGAAGTGCTTAACCGCGAAATTAAAAAGCAGGTTTATCCGGATGGTATGCAGTGGGAACTTTCGCCAACTTACCATGTTGCCACCATCGATATTTTTCTTAAAGCTTACAACGCTGCTAAACTGGCCGGCGCAGAAAAAGAATTTCCGGAGAGTTATATTAAAACAGTAGAAAACATGGTAATAGCGACAGCAAATATCTCTTTTCCTGATTATAACAACCCAATGTTCGGCGATTCGTGGCCGGTTGAAAAATCATCAAGAATTAAGGCATTTGCTGCATGGGCAAAAACTTTCCCACAAAATGAAGAGATTAAATACTTTGCAACAGATGGCGCAGCAGGCGCTTTGCCGAATTATTTATCGCATGGATTAACCTCTTCTGGTTTTTACACTTTTAGAAACGGTTGGAACGATAAATCAACTGTAATGATTTTAAAAGCAAGTCAGCCTGGAGAGTTTCATGCCCAACCCGATAACGGCACTTTTGAGCTTTGGGTAAAAGGCAGAAATTTTACACCTGATGCCGGCTGTTATTTATACAGCGGTGATGCAGAAGTAACCAAGAAAAGGAATTGGTACCGCCAAAGCCGCGTGCACAGTACACTTACCCTTGATAACCAAAATATGGTGATTACAAAAGCACAACAAAATAAATGGTTTACCGCTTTAAACAAACCCTCAAACAATGGAGAAGGCGCAGGGAAAATGGATATTTTAACCTATACCAATCCAAGTTACCAGGATTTAAATCATCAGCGCAGCGTGTTATTTATTGATCAGAAATATTTTCTCATCATCGATCAGGCTATTGGGAAAGCTACCGGTAACCTGGGCGTTCACTTCCAATTGAAGGAAGACAGTAAACCTGTTTTTGATAAGGCTAAAAACAAGGTTTACAGTACCTATAGCGACGGAAATAACTTATTGATTCAATCGCTGAATGCGGATAAAATTACCCTGAACGAAGAAGAAGGCAAAGTTTCTTATATCTACAACCAGGAAATTCCACGACCGGCTTTTGTATTTGAAAAACCTAAGCGCGACAACAAAACGCAAAATTTTATATCGATAGTTTATCCTTTTGAGGGTAGTAAAGCACCAGAAGTTGCTATTACAGAAAATACAGGCAACAGTTTAGAAAAAGGCGAAATTAACCTTACCCTCACCATCGATGGCATTAAGCGTGCTGTAAAAACATCTTTAATTAAATAGCATAAAAACCAATTTAGTTTCCCTACAGATTTTGATCTTTTGCAAGAGAGATCAAAACCTGTTGTGCTGCAATTTAAGAAAATAATTTGCGCGGTATTAGCCTGCTTAGCTTTATGGCAATCGCTGGCGTGAGGGATAATAGCGTAAGCCCACAGCAAGGAAGCATGACGAAGCGAGGACTTGTAGCGGATAGCCCGCCCCCTTGCGCAGCTTGGAGACACGCACAAATAAATGAATGAGTAAATGATTGTTAACAAAAATATAACCAACATGAAATAGCAAAACAACCACCAACTAACCAAAAAACAACATGAAAAAAAAGTCAGTTTACCTACAAAAGTATTTGGCAATAGCCTTATTATTTTTGGCAAGTGCTTGCAGTAAAATTCAAAATGGTGTAACCAGCCAAACTGAAGATCAAAAATTTACTGTTCCGAAAATGGCTTCAGGGCCACAGGCAAACCTAAATTACGGCGATACCATTTTAAATGTTACTTACGAAAATGGCACACTAAATTCGGGAATTTCGGCCATTAACCCAACCAATGCCACCGCCACAGATGCTGCTTACCTGGTATCGCCGGGCGCTACAACACCAAATTATGCAATAGCACACAAGGTTGTGTATGGCGATTCGGGCTATAACTCTGACGGCAACTGGAGAAGTGAGAGTGATGCCCAACAGGTTATTGCAGCACGTTATTTCCCCGGCGATGAGCGGCGTTACGAGTTTAGCGTTTTGTTAAAAGACTGGCCGGTTTGGAACCAGGGCGACCCAACTAATGAAAGCAATCTTTTTCAGTTAAAAGTATCAGGCGGAGAAAATGTTCCATTGATGATCCGGGCGCAAAGAAATGCGGTTAGAATCAGGTATCAGGATGTTTCGACAAAGGACATCGTTAGCAACCTACAACCCTATGTAAATCAATGGATTAAATTTAGAATTGATGTACTATGGACCACCACCACAACCGGATACATGAGAACCTACATGAAATTACCCGGACAGAATGATTTTGTGTTGGTAGACGAAAAAACAAATTATGCAACCTTTACGGGCGATGTTAATGCAGGGAATATTGGTTACATTAAATGGGGGTTATATGTGGTACCGCCAAATAGCACGCGCATTGTTTACCATGATGATATCCGCATTATTAACCTTAACCAAGCCCCTACTACAACAGGCTTAATTTGGGGCAACAGTATTCCTGATGCTAACCCGGCCTATTTGGATGGTCCGTATACATTAACTTCCAATATTACCAATCCTACCGCATATAACAATACCAGCCACATTTATATCCACCCGAACATAAAATACCAGGCCGCGCAAAACATTGTATATGTGAACAGCACCAACCCTGCACCAAACCCGGCAGATAATGTGATCGGTACCCCTCGATCTGATTTCTCGCGTGCTACATTAACAGCCGCAGGCTTATCAAGCGGTACACCTGGCCCTGCTGCACGGTATTTAGTTGGCGGATGGGTAAATGCGGTATCGGCAGGAACACCTTCAGTATTTGATCCTACAGCATATTATGAATTTAATATGGAACCTAAAACTGGTTATTATTTTAATTTTAGCGACCTTAAATTTACCGTATTAAGGGGTGGTACAACGCATCCCAATACTTTTGTGCTCCGATCAAGCTTGGATAATTTTGCTGCAAATATTTCTGCTCCGGTAACAATTAGCGGTACAACTACCCCAACGCCGATCTCCTTTAATGCATCATCATTAACCAATATTAATACTGCTATTACCTTCAGACTTTATGCTTACGGCGCAACTACAACAAGCGGAACAACGATTGTTGGTTTAAATGACTTCCAGATAAGTGGACAGGTTTTGCCTACTCCTTAAATAATAGAATAAGCGGATATATCTTTTAACGCGATTAGATCATAAAAAAGAAACTGCCCTAAAAAAGGGCAGTTTCCTTTTAAATAATTATAAATATTTTTTTAAGCGCCGATTAAGCTGTTAATATAAATCAGTTCCGGATAATTTAATCTGATAAGGCCACTGACCAATTAAATCGGGTTTTCTAGGCAATTTAGTATGTACTTTTGGCGCAGCACTTACCACCAACCATAAATAAGCTGTTTTGCTAGGCACTTTAAAAGTACAAATTCCATCTTTCGTAGAATACATTTTGCCATACACACGATCGCCATTTTCTTTAACAGCCAAAAAACCATATCTCCAGCCAGCATTTTCAGGGTTAATTACCTGGAAACCTTCTACATCTGTCAATCCTTTAAAATGGAGCTTAATGGTGTTGCTAACCGGTAACTTAAGTCGAATGCCGTTATAACCATAACTTTGCAGACAGTCTTTTTTACTAATTGTATACCAGTCATTTACCAAAGGATTAAATATCGTTTTATGCTTATTGGCATATTTACCGGCTACCTCATTCACACGTTTTAAATCCCAGGTAATAAACTTACGTGAGGCATCAAAAATCTCGTCGTTAAACTTTTCCTGGTCAATATTGTTGAGGCGTTTATAAGTCATCACCGGATCTTCGCCCGGATTTAAACCATTTAGCAACTTTCCGTAAAAATCTAGTCCATGTTTTTCTGACCAATACTCCAGTAAAAATGGCGAATGGTATTGGTTATCTGGATGAAGAAAAGCAAGGTTAGTCTGTTTTAAGAATGCCATTAAATGGAAATTTTCAAAATCTACCCAGTTAGGATAAACCTGCCATAATAGATATTGACTTCCCATTTCATCTACAGCTCCATGAAAAGAAGTACCCCGATCTTTATTTGCCATATATTGAAAGGTGTGTCCAAGCTCATGTGCCAAAACACCATAGGGGAATTGGTGTACACGAACCGCAGGCGTCCATAAAATCGCTACGCTATCTTGTCCACCTCCATAAGCCGTACCCTCGTTTCCGCCATAAATAAAAACGAGTGCTTTATATCTGTCAGAAACAGAGTGGCCTTTTTTTAATACCTTTAATTTATCTATATAATAATTGTAAAAACGTTCGGTTTCCAATAGCGATCTTTTCACATCAAAACGTTTTGCAGTATCTGTATTCTGCATTGGATCATCTCCAAGTTCTTTCGACCAAAAAATAACCACATTAGCTGATTCAACCCGTCGTTTATTGCTAAAAACACTATTATTATCTTCAAAATTGTTGTTTTCAGGAACTTTGTTTACATTTTTAGGAATAAACACCTTTTTTGCAATTTCCTTTTTTTGGGCATTTCCAATTAAAGGCAAAACAAAAAGCAAAAATGCAAGCGTTGGGCTGATTGTATGCTTAAGTTTATATAACATTTATATCAAATGATTACTTAAATATATTTTTAGGTACTGTTCCCGTCCAGGATTCGGGCAGTTTAGTTACCCCAAAAATTTTCGCCAGTACTAAACTTGTATTTTTATTGCTGTTAAATGAAGTGATTAAACCACCTTTTTTAATCTGCGGACCGGTAATGGCCCAAGGCACCTGCATTTCTGCCATCGAAATACCTCCGTGGCCGGTGTTGATTCCGCCATGATCGGTAATTAATAAAATGTGGGTGTCTTTATAAATCCCATCTGCCTGTAATTTTCCGATCAGTACTCCTATAGCACTGTCTGCCTGCTCAATAGCCGCAATATATTCCGGTTTCATCCAGCCAAACCCATGCCCTGCGTGGTCGGTGTGTACACTATACAGGAAAGTTAACGTAGGATTTTGCTTGTTTTTTACCATAAAATCGTAAGCCTTCTGGTAGTTGTCTTTGTATTGATCTTTTTCTTCAAAAGATACCTCATCAAGATATTTTTTATTGATGGGATTAATCAACTCTTTCCAGTTATAATAGTAAGCAGTTTTAACCGCAGGGATCGCATCCTTCAACACTTTAAATATAGACGGATAATAACCATCCTGATCTGTTTCTAATGGTTGCAGGGTATGTTTTTCCAATGTCCAGTCGTTGGCAGTTATACCATGTTCCTCAGGTCCTGAACCCGTCATATGGCTCGTCCAGTTTGGAAGCGTAACCGATGGCATTACCGGGCGGGTGGTTAATGATAGCACGCCGTCAGCAAATAACTTATCCAGGTTGGGGTGTTTAGCAGTTTTATACCCTTCTGCACTAAAGCCATCAAGGCCTAAAATTAAAACATGTGCTTTACGCTGGGCCATGGCCGATAATGACAGTAGGGAAAGCACCATCATTTGTAAAAAAACTTTTTTCATAATTAACTAAGGTTCGTATTAAATGCTGCAATAAAAAATTTTAAATAATCCATTATAACTTACGTGATAGATAAACTCATTAAGCTCAAAATTCAGCAATGGTAATAAAGATTATTCTATTCCGCATAATTACTAAACAAAAGTTTAACAATACTAAACATTAAAGTAACAAAACTGTTATTGATGTTTAGAAATCGAATTTCCCTATAATTAATGCTTTTGATATTAACTGTTGTTTTACAGTAACAAATTATCTTTTACTTTAAGATTGTCCAAATTACTAAATAAAACAAAATATATGCTTATTAATAAGCAACTTAGCCATCCAAAAGTTTGAAGTGCATTTGATATTGTCATACTTGTTTTCTTTAAAATCAAATCCTTAATTTTAGCATTTAAAGCGCAGTAACCACAGGGATTTATACTTATACATCCATTTACTACAAAATAATTATCAAAAAACCAGAAAACCAATTGCTATAATGACCAAAACCCATTTTACACTATATTTTTTATTGATTGCGAGTACAGTAACCTGTTTTGCTCAAAAAACGATTGAAATTGCCACAAAAAACAATGTATTAATACTGGAAACCGATAAGGATAATGCTTTATTATCGACATACATTGGCAAAAGGCTCCAAAGCACTGAAGAATACCCTAATATACAAGCACTTGATAAATACAAACCGGGATCGGATGATCTTTTAAATAAGCGTGAAGCATACATTGCTTCTGGCTCACTGAATTTGATGGAACCAGCACTTAGCGTTACGCATAGCGATGGCAATAAATCTACTGTGTTAAGCTTTTCGGAGGTTAAAACGGAACAGATCGATCAGAATAGAAAACTCACCAGCATTGTATTAAAAGATTTTAAATACAACTTTAAAGTGACTTTAAAATACCTGGCTTATTTTAACGAAGATGTAATTGAGCAATGGGCAGAGATTGAACACCATGAGAAAAAGAGCATTGTATTAAATAAATATGCATCCGCAAACCTTACATTGAGTGGCCGAAAATTCTTTTTAAAAAACCAATACAGTGGTGCCACAAGAGAAATGAGATCAGAAGAACAACAGTTATTGCATGGAATTAAAACCATCGATTCGAAACTTGGTACCAGAACAAACCTGCTTCATTCTTCTTCATTTATGGTTTCGATTGATCAGCCTGCAAACGAAGACCTCGGCGAAGTGATAGCGGGTTCATTGGCCTGGACAGGGAACTTTAAGCTGGATTTTGAAACTTTTGATGAATATTATTTAAGGATTACTGCCGGAATCAATAATTTTTCATCTAACTATACCCTTAAAGCAGGCGAAAATTTTGTAACCCCACGTTTTATCTATACCTATTCATCAGAAGGAAAAGGTTTGGCCAGTAGAAACCTGCAAAATTGGGCAAGGAACTACCAGATATTAGATGGAAAAGGGGAAAGATCTACCATTTTAAACAATTGGGAAACCACTTATTTCGATTTTAACGATGAAAAATTAAACGAACTTACCAAGGATACAAAAAAATTAGGTGTAGATGTGTTCTTATTGGATGATGGTTGGTTCGGAAACAAATATCCACGTAATGGCTCAACTTCAGGTCTTGGCGATTGGCAATATAACCGGCAAAAGCTTAAAAATGGCATCAGTACTTTGGGTAAAGAGGCCACCGCAAGTGGTGTAAAATTTGGCATCTGGATAGAACCGGAAATGGTGAATCCAAAAAGCGAACTTTATGAAAATCATCCGGATTGGATTCTCAGACAACCAGAAAGGAAAGAATATTATATGCGCAATCAATTGGTGCTTGATTTAACCAACCCGAAAGTGCAGGATTTTATTTTCAATACCGTTAATGATATTTTTAAAGAAGTGCCCGAACTTGCTTTTATTAAATGGGATTGCAATTCGCTGATTTATAATGCCAACTCCCCTACTTTAAAAAATCAGGATCATTTTTATATTGAATACATCAGGGGTTTAAACAATGTACTGGAAAGAATTAGAAAAAAATACCCTAAAACACCGATGATGCTTTGTGCAGGCGGAGGTTCGAGGGTAGATTATGCAGCACTTAAATACTTTACTGAATTTTGGCCAAGTGATAATACAAATCCCTACGACCGCATTTTTATCCAGTGGGAATATTCTTATTATTTCCCTTCGGTTGCTGTTGATAACCACATTACCGACATGGGTAAACAACCGATTAAATTTAAAACAGATGTAGCCATGATGGGCAAACTGGGTTATGATGTACGCGTAAATGAGCTGAGCAGTAATGATTTGCTTTTTAGTAAGAACGCTGTTAAAACCTATAACAACTTTAAAGAAATTGTTTGGCACGGCCAACAATACCGCTTGCAGGATCCTTACGAAAATAAAATTGCTTCAATTGCCTATATAAACGATGCGAAGGATCAAGCCATTGTTTTTAATTATTATGTGGCCACACTTTTTACCAATGGTGTAATATTGCCGATTAAACTAAAAGGATTGGATCCTGCTAAAAAATACAAAATAGAAGAAATTAATTTGTACCCAGGCACAAAATCTCCAATTGATGCTACCAAGGTTTACTCTGGCGACTTTTTAATGAAAGTGGGCTTTAATCCAGAGGCAAACAGTTACAGAACAAGCGTAGTTTTAAAGGTACAGGCAATTTAATTCTGTTTTAAACAGTAAACCATACTGGCTTTGATAACCACCAAACCTCAGCGTTAAGGTTTGGTGGTATTATTTGTGCTTTGTTATATTCGTTTTAGCAGAAATTAATCAGATGATAAAATTTCAACGTTGAATGCAATTTATCCTTTATTAGAATTAATATAAGCCCAGTTCAGCCAATGCTGCATTTTGGGTTCCATCCCATGAGTTGCTGGCAATAATTTTGAAATACCGAAAGGTTTTTGGCGAACTAAAGCCAAAATACTGAACACCATCTCCATTAGCGGCCTGCTTACTGAAAACACTGGTAAATGTTGTTCCATCATTACTGATCAGTAATTCAAAATCTTTGATCGCTCTGCTGGCATTTTCCCTTTGAGTGAGTGATAACCCGCCATTTACTGTTTTAACAGAACCTAAATCAACAGTAATAAAGTGCGGATAAGTAGCTGCATTAGATGACCATCTCGAGTGCCAGAAGGTTGAAGGTAAACCATCAATTGCATCAACAGCTTTACCCGCAGCAGCGGTTTCCTGTGAGCTAAAACCAGCAATAGTCCACCCCGTTTTCGACAACTCCGGTCTGGTTGAAAAATCGAGTACAGGAATTCCGTTATTAAAAGTATAAGGGTATATCGTTTCGTTTATAACGCCATTGTTGTGTACCAATTTAACCTTAAGTTCGTAGGGTATACCATTGGTTTTAACGGCCAACTCTGCAATTGGCATTACCACCCTAAAACTATCTGTACCAATCACACTGGAAGCCCAGGTAATGGCATTGTAATCTTTATTTGTACCTGTTCCCTCGTTATTTACATTAGGATCGTTATAATACAGTACTTTGTTTACTGTACCGGTACTGGTAAATTTACCCGATACCACAATTGCGCCCAGGCCGGAATCGTAGTTGGCGTAAATTTTATTTATTTTGGAAGTTACCGCTCCATAATAGGTTTTAGTATCATTATTAAATACTTCGCAGGCGTTAAAAATAGCTGCTTCTGCATCGGTTACAAAAGTTGGCCTTACTTCCAGGTAATAATTACTAAGTGCCATTATTGGTTCTTTATAATTGGTATTTGTGCCATTTGCATAAATATTTTGCGATGCCCATTGCCTATCGTGTGGGGCGTTAAAGGCATGGCCAAGCTCATGCATCATTCCTCCAACCCATTTGGCAAAATTGTTTCGGCCAGGGTTCAGCACCCCTTTTAAGGCCATATCCATATAAGGGTTATCGTTTGCAAAACAATATTTTCCATATCCATAAAAAGGCTGTACACCTTCTAAAGGTTGCGGGCCCTCGGTGGTATTGTTGTCATAACCGAATGCGGGTACCAAAATCAATACGTGGTTACTGGTTTTAAGTGTAGGGTGTGCTGCAAAATATGCATTAATCTCAGTAGTGTAGGCCGAGCCATTTGTTCCGTAACTGGCTTTTGGGTTTGCAGCCCTAATGAGTACAATTTCTGCATTGCCAGTGGTTCCATCTTGTTTTAAACCAAATGTTTTGGGCCCGTATCCAGCATTGTTCATTGCGTTACTGTACCAGCCCTGGGCATAAATCATTACATCACTCAAACGTTTTTTCCAATTTGGGAGGGTATCTAAATCAGAAGGAATAAAGTAAACAATGGCCAGATTTCTGGTTTGAGTAATAATGCTATTTGTGGTAGCCAGTTTAGTTGGTTTTTTAGTATTTCCATCATCAGTACTGCCTTCGGTGGCAAGTTCTGCCTTTTTGCACGATGATGCAAACAGAATAATGGTACAAAATAATGTAAATAGGGTTACAGTTTTTTTCATATCAGGCGATTATGGTAAAATTTTTATAAAACTTAATTGTTGATTTTGATTAAAATATTTTAGAGAAAGCCTCTGCCAATGGGCAGTTTTAATTGTAGATGCTATGGTGAAATTATATGTAACCCTAAGTTAACCTCGATGTAAATTTTAAGGATATAGTTATACGTACAAAAAACAGACAAAACCATGGATGTATAAAATTTTGACAAACAACACGTTAGCCAACAAACACCTAAAGAATGGATAAACAAAAAAAATAGAAATTACAATTGGCGAGATTTGTCTCACCAACTTATGATCAGAAAACTTCTTTTGTGGATAAATCCTGCAACTTAGGTGAGATTACCTTCCCTATTCCGCTGAATAAAACTTTAACACCCATCACCTTTCCTATCGATTGTTTATAGCTGGTAGACAATGCTTTTTTTCCATTAAGTATTATCGAAACTTTTTTGTTTTCAACTCTGATTTCTACAACTCCGCCATTTAGGGGATCAAAGGCAAGGCCGCCTAAAAACTGGTCAGAGCCTATCACTCTTTTTTCTGAAAATTTATATTGCGAAAACGCAACACAACTGCCGCGGTTGAGGGTAAGCAAATGGCGGTGTTTTTCTCCAAGAATAATAAAAGTTGTTTCTACGCACTGAGTACCCGGCCTGCTTTGTTCAGAAAATACCTTACAAGTAAAAGAAAAATTATCGCCGCTAATATTTGATGGCTTAATGTTACTAAAACCTACCAAAAATGGTTTACTTGTAGATAAACCAGCAGAATCGAGCTGTTTTTTTGATACATAAATATTATTCGGATTTAATGGTTTTAAGCCCGCTATAGGATAGGCCCGTGAGGTATCGTTACCCGAATTGGCTACCCAACCCTTTGTGCGCATGTATACAGCCACTGTATCAATAGGTTTATCGTGGTATAAAAGTGTTGCGTAAACCACACCTGGATTTCTAAAAAACTTTGCCACTTCTTTTTTGCCACTGATAGTTGATTGCAAGGCCTCATCCATAAAATCGATCTTGTACGCTTCATTATCATTTATCGGCCTACTGGATTTTAGCTTAAAAACTGCTGTATGGGGTACATAGCCATACGGATTTTCGCAAACTAATTTAACATCTGCAGGATGTTGCCTATAGCTAGAAAAAAACAAAACGCTGAGTAAAATCAATACCGGAACGGCGCTTAAAACAATGTAGAGTGGTTTTTTGGGTTTTATTTTATTTTCTGGTAAAGTTTGGATATCATCTTCAGCTTCAATACTGGCTTGAGCTTTTACCGCAGCCAATTCTGTAGCCATATGCACAAGTTCAAACTCCTGCCAATCGCGGTAGCCGATAAATTGGGCCAATGCATCTCTTGTAGCTTTTTGCGGGAAATACCGTTGTGGCGTTTTCAACTGGCCAAACAGTCTTTTTAATGTATTTATACTTAAATAAACTTTAGTTTGTTTTCCAAGCTGACTGCTAAGGCTATTGTAATCACATGCCCGCCACTCTTCAATTGCCCTGCCGCCCATTTTTTGTATCAGCTGTTGGCAACAAATATCCATAGCTACAACTGAGCGCTGATGAGGTGAATGTAAAACACTAGTATCCATTCGGCGGTTTTTTCTATTAAAAGGAGATAAGTTAATGTAAAACGGGATAAATATTAACCCTACAAAAGTTAACAAATACTAAACTTTGTTTTACAAACATATGAATTTCAAAGACTTTTTTACATTACTTTATTGTTAATATCAAACATTTTTAAAGATGGATGGAAAACGCATTATCTGTTAAACCTTATTAATACCGATGATGAGTAAATAAACAACGGCTTTAACGCTTATAAGAAAGATAAAGTTTGAGTTATAGAATTAACTATTTTAAAGAGAAAGAGCGCAAAAATCGCCCATTTTTAAATGATTTTTTTGTAATAAGAATAAAAAAGAGGCATGCCATTTTACTGACAATGCCTCTTGGTTAATCAAACTAGTAAATTTAAAAAACAATGCGGATACACTTATTTCATTGTTTTACTAAAAATACCATTTCGAATTATTCACTTTATAGGGATGATCTATTGAAATGTTTATATCATTTAGTTTGTAAAGTCCAGAAAAACAATAACATAAAACAAAGTTAATTTATACTAAACAGTTAAATAGCTAATAATTAACTGATAGTAACAGGATTTTAGCAGGTAAATGCTGTGTTAAACTGACGATGAATTTGGATGTACTATATAGTAAAAACTTTAAATAATCACCATTTATCGTCGTTGATCTTCGTATTCAGTATTTTAGCGTGTATGAACATTACCTACAAATTAGACGTGATTCCAAGTCCTGAAGAAGTGATTGAATTATTCATTCAAGCTGGACTTAAAAGACCAACCGAACCTGAAAGAATTGCTTTAATGTTAAAAAATGCTGATTTACTGGTTACGGCCTGGCAGGAAGATAAGCTTGTTGGGATTTGCAGAACCATTACAGATTGGGCCTGGTGTGCTTACCTGGCAGATATTGCAGTATTTACCGGATATAAAAGTTCAGGAATTGGTAAAGAAATGATTGCCATTACCCGTGAAAAAATCGGCCCGAAGTGTATGCTCTTGCTGCTATCGGTACCTACCGCTTTTGAGTATTACCCGAAGGTGGGCTTTAACAAGGAAGACCGTGCATTTAGTATTGAGCGTACAGAATAGGTTGTTTTTCATCTTTAGTTCTAATTAGGAATTCAAATCATTTGTTACCCTAAATGTAGTTGAAGGGCAAACAATCAGTTCGCAGTTATAATTCTATTTAGGAGTTCAAATCATGCGTTACCATGAGGGTTAATTTATTTATAATAGACAGAAGAATTTCAGGTAAGTAGATTTCCTTTGAGAGACACATTTCGGGCCGAGTGAACGTAGTCGAAAAATCTAACCTGATAGATCTCTCCGTTCCACTGCGTTCCAGTCGAGATGACGACGCTTTCTATTAGCGCCTATCAATGATAGCGGGGTCGAACGGTAAACAATGTAACCCGGAGTTATAAATTCACAGTAATTTTATTTAATCATGCACAGGCAGTACCCGTATGGTTTGCCTTTTTCTGTTTAACACCCTATAACAGCTCTTTAAATTAAGCCAAATTCTAAGCCCATCAAACCCTGGTAATATTGCGCTACAGGATGGAGCAGGACGGATTACCCGAATAAATGTTTTAATCTCGTATAACCAAGTATAAATCAAACAGAGGTTTCTTAATTAAACATTTCAATTATGGGCAACAAAAACAAAACTACCATCATGCAACCGTTTGCAGTAAAGGCCATCCGATTTAACCTTTAAAGCATTACACTACAGCAATTAAGCGAAGGCTAAGCAAGCCATAACAACAATAAACTAACTTATTCTTCATCATTAAACATTGTAATCCATCCATCAAAAAGTGGAGGAAATTACATCATTATATGCCCTCAAAAACAAATAGCATCACATCTAATACGCTATTTGGCCAAATAACCAAATATTTATAAAACCAATAACACTATGGATCTTAATTTTTATCCAGAAAACTTAAAGCGACGGAAGGGCTCTTCTTACAAAAGAATCCTGATCACAGGCATGTCTGCATTGTGCATATTATGCGTCGCAAACACCGCAAATGCTGATGCTAGCATTCGAAAAACAGCACTTTTAACGGTAGAAGCAAACAACCCAATGAGCAAACGGGATGTTACCTTAAAAGGAAAAATTGTTGACGAAAAAGGCGAAACACTGGTTGGCGTAAGCATTAAAGTAAAGGGCACTACCATTGTAACTTCTACTGATGCGAATGGCGCATTTTCAATTACCATTCCATCAACGGTGAGCAACCCGGTTTTGGAGGTATCGTACATTGGTTACACAAGTCAGGAAGTTCCAGTTAGTGGCAAAACAACCATTAGTATCCAGTTAAAAAGCGCAAGCAATGATTTGGATGAAGTTGTGGTAGTGGGTTATAACACCGTTAAAAAAAGTGATTTAACGGGAGCAGTTGTAAGTGTGGGTGCAGAAGAGATTAGATCAAGACCGGTGCAAAACGCATTACAGGCCATACAAGGTAAGGCTGCCGGGGTCGATATTACTTCCAACGAGCGCCCCGGGCAGTTGGGAAGCATCTTAATTAGAGGGGTAAGATCATTAAAAGCCAGCAATTCTCCGCTTTATGTGGTAGATGGAATCCCATTGCAAGCTGGTGGTATAGATGCGATTAACCCAAATGATATTGAAACCATTGATATATTAAAAGATGCATCTGCAACAGCCATATACGGTTCGCGCGGTGCAAATGGTGTTGTTCTGGTTACCACTAAAAAAGGTAAAATCGGCAGAATAACGATGGATTATGTAGGTACAGCAACCATCGAAACTTTAAATGATAGAATGGAAATGATGAATTCGGCGCAGTACATCGAATTCCGTCGTGATGCCTATCGCCGTGTCGGCTATTTAAATCCTTTAGCCAATGCCAATTCCACTTATCCGGCAGTACCTACCCTGGCAGATGATAACCGTATTTTCCCTAACGATAATTATGTAACTGCAAACATTGCACAGGGCTGGCAAAATGGTGTTTATGATGGCAGTTTGGTTCCTACTACAGATTGGGGCGACCTTGTTACCCGAACCGGTATTACGCAAGATCATGTATTGAGTGTAAGTGGTGGTACAGATAAGATAAAAGCATATGGATCGTTTGGCTACTTAAACCAAACAGGTACACAGTTGGGCCAGGATTTTGAGCGATATAGCGGCAAATTAAGTGTAGAACTTACACCCGTTAAGTGGTTTAAAATGGGCCTTAACTTAACTGCTACTTATGGCTTGCAGAATTATGGCTTCGTTGCTGCAAGTGCATCAGGTGCTGGCAATATTTATGCTGCAGCGCGTGGAATGCTTCCTTTAGCTGTTCCTTTTGATGCAAGCGGCAATAGAATTAACCTGCCGGGTGGTGATATCAATATTCAAAACCCGGTTTTGGAGGCAGATTATAACATCAACCTGCGTAAAACCTTAAGAACCTTAGGATCTGTATATGCAGAGGTTAATATTTTGAAAGGGCTAAAATACCGTATTAATTTCGGACCAGATTTTTCTAATTATTACAACGGCAGGTACCAGGATGCGAAATCAGTTAACCGCGATGCAGGTATCCCTGGCTCGGTAAACAATTATGCGCAATTAAACCAAAGCAATAAATTTGCCTATACCCTCGATCATTTATTATATTATGATAAAACGCTCGGCAAGCATAATTTTGGGGTAACCTTATTGCAAAGTTCATCGGCCTTTAAAGATGAATCATCATCATTAACAGGCAGTAAAATAAACCTGATTGCACCACTTTGGTACGGATTGAGGGCTGGCAGTGTTACCGCATTGGATGGCTTTGATACTGATTTAAGAAAATCGACACTGGCCTCGTATATGGCAAGGGTAAATTATAGCTTTAACAGCAAATACCTGTTAACGGCATCAACCCGTTGGGACGGTGCCTCACAGCTTGCCGCTGGCAACAAATGGGATTTTTTCCCTTCGGCAGCGTTGGCCTGGCGATTGGAGCAGGAAGATTTCATGAAAAACATCAAATGGGTTGATCAGTTAAAGCTTAGAATCGGTGTAGGTAGCACAGGCAACTCATCGGTAGAGATTGGCAGCACACTCGGCCTTTTACAACCGCTCACTTATACCTTTGGCAGTTCGGCGCAGATAGGTTATGTGGCATCTGATGCTTCATCGTCCAACCCGATCACTTTTCCTAACAAATTATTAAGTTGGGAAAAAACCTTACAGTATAACCTCGGTTTGGATTTCGACATACTAAAAGGAAGAATCAGCGGATCACTGGATCTTTACAAATCGAAAACAACAGATTTAATCCTGCTTAAAAATATCCCAATCATTAATGGCTATCCTAATTCATTTGATAACATCGGTTCGACTAAAAATAAAGGATTGGATTTGACTTTAAATACAGTTAACGTTAAAACAAGCGATTTTAGCTGGGAATCTACCTTAAGTTTCTCTACAAGCAAAGATGAAATAGTAAAGCTAAATGGAGGAAACATGGTTCTTGATCGCTTTTTTATCGGTCAGCGCAATGGCGTAGCTTACGATTTCGTTAAAGAAGGCATTTGGCAGAACACACCAGAAGATCTGGCTGAAATTGCTAAATACAAAACAAACGGCTTTACTTTCAGTCCTGGAAATATCAAGGTTAAAGATTTAAATGGCGATTATAAAATTGATGCCAATAACGACCGCCAGATATTAGGCCATTACAATCCAAGCTGGACAGGTGGTTTAACCAATACTTTTGGTTATAAAGGTTTCGATTTAACCGTATTTATTGTTGCCCGCTATAACTTCCTGATCGAAACCGGTGCAGAATCCTTACAAGGTCGCTTTGCACAACGTGTACTCGATTACTGGACGCCTACAAACCCAACAAATAGTTACCCTGCACCAAATTATGCCAGTGCAGCAGGCGATCAGTACAAAAGCTCAATGAACTACCAGGATGGTTCTTTTATCAAAATCAGAACCTTATCCCTGGGTTATAATTTCGCTTCAGATCTGGCGAAGAAACTCACTTTATCGCGCTTAAGGGTTTATGCGCAAGCCATTAACCCTGGCCTGATTTACTCAAACGTTAAATGGATCGACCCGGATTTGGGTGGTTCTACTTTTAACAGAGGTGTAGTATTTGGAATTAACGCAAGCTTTTAATAAAGCATAAGAATTTGATTATGAAAAAGATTAAAAATTTAATAACGGCAGTTGCCTTGCTTGGTGTGGCAATTATTTTACCAACCTCATGCAAAAAAAGCTTTTTGGATGAAGAAGTGATCAATGCCCGTAACACAGCTGATTTTCAAAAAACGGAAGGTTTGGACGGGTTGGTGATCGGGATGTACCAAAGCTTAAAATTCCATTTCAATTATACCTGGGCTTATACCAGTACCAATTATGGCGTTGATGAATTTACAGTGGGCGGCGACAGAACCGAGCAGATGTGGAATTCTTATGATGGCAACTTAAATTCATTTAACTCGGATGTACAGGCCGTTTTCGACAACATGTATACCAACATCAATTCGGCCAACATTGTAATAAAAAATGTACCTGTATATTATACCGGAGCCAATAAAAATACCCGTTTAGGTGAAGGTTACTTTATGCGTGCTTTCGATTATTTTAAACTGGTGAAACAATTTGGCGGTGTACCTTTACAACTCGAATCATTAGAAGTCATTAAAGAAGAATTTACCAGAAACACTGCTAAAGAAGTATATGAGCAGGTTATTCAGGATTTTATTCAAGCCTATAACCTGCTTCCTGCTACTCCAGGCGAAACCGGAAGACTAACCAAATGGGCCGCAGCACACTTTTTGGCCAAAGCATATTTATTCCGTGCAAGTGAAATGAATAACGACTGGAATGCTGATACCAAAACTGCCGATTTACAGAATGCCGTTAAATATGCTGATTTGGTGATTAACAGCGGCCAGCATACTTTGGCTACAAACTTTAGCGATTTATGGAATTTTACAGCTGTAGATGGTCCGAATGAAGCCAATAAGGAAGTAATTCTGGCAGCACAGTTTTCTAATAACACTGCAACGCAAGGCCGCTACGGAAACCAGGTACATTTATATTATCCATCAGTTTATCAAAATCTTCCTGGCATGCAACGTGATATCCCGGGCGACCGTGAGTTTCAAAGGATGAGATCAACCGATTATGCTATCGATGTTTTTGATCGGGTAAACGATTCGAGATTCTGGAAAAGTTTTAAAACACGTTACTTATGCAATAACCCTGCCGGTGCGCCAAAATGGACAGCAGCTACAGCACCTACACCTGCGCTTGTTAACCAGGTTAAATTTACCGGCGGACAGGAATCGATCCTTTACATAATAAACGATGCCAACGATACCCGTTATACAAGCACCAACATTACATTAAGGGCACCAAGTATGTATGTGAGGTATTTTGCAGGGCAGCCGCAAAGTTATTTAAACGCACATGGAAATTATGGTGTAAGCCAATACCCTGCCCTTTCTAAATTTATGGATGGTTCGAGGAATTTAATTGCTTCACAATTTGGCCAGCGTGATGGTATTTTAGCCCGTTTAGCCGAAACCTACCTAATTGCTGCAGAGGCTTACGGAAGATTAGGACAATATGCACAGGCCATACCATATTTAAACAAGGTAAGAGATCGTGCTGCTTATAAAGATGGCGAAGATCGCTCTGCTTATGTTGATGGTGGTATTGCTTACAAAACCAATGCGGCTGTTAACAGTTCAGGATTTGTATCCTACTCTGATAAAAATACTTATTTCGAATCTAACAATCTTCCGGTTACTACTGCAAGTACATTAACACCAATGCACTTAAATAGCGAAGCCGATATTTTTAACTCGAGTAGAGATTTTTACGATAAAGTGGGTGCCACCTCTAATGAAGATAAATTTAAAGCTTTCATTTTAGATGAGCGCTCTAGAGAATTGATGGGTGAGTTGATGCGTTGGGAAGATTTGGGCCGTACTAAAACACTTGTTACCCGCACAGCAGCTTTTAATGTTGAAGCCAAACCATTAGAAAACAAACATTACTTAAGGCCAATTCCGCAAAATTTCCTTGATGTACTTAAAATTAGTGGCGAACCTTTAACACCTGCACAAAAACAAGCCATGCAAAATCCTGGTTGGTAACCGGATTTAACCATTAACAAAAAGAGCGGTTTACCTTTTGGTAACCGCTCTTTTTGTTAATGACTTTTTATTTATCATAATGAAAACGACATTGAATAACCGCACACTGCTGATCTTTACCTTTGGTGCCTGATATTTGATAAACCAAGCGGTGCTCTCCTGTAATCCGCCTCGACCAAAATCCCTTTAAATTATGCTTTAAAGCTTCAGGTTTTCCTAAACCATGAAAGGGCGTTCTTGTAATATCTTTCAACAGTACCCTTACTTTTCTTTCCGCTTCTTCATCATTATCCATCCAGTATTCAAAATCTGCCCAACCCTCCTCGGTAAATAAGATTTTCATAGTTTAGGCCTTAACAATTTTTTTGTCTGCCAAAGAGAAATGCTTAGTTTTACCAGCTTTTAAACTCTCAATCGAATTTTCCAGCCTTTTACGATTTGCTTCTGTTGACATGAGATGTGCCGTTTCAGTAAGTGCATTGTATTCTTTAATAGAAATTACCACAACAGCATCCTCTTCATTGTTATTTCTTGGCACAATCAAAATGTCTTCCGTAGCGCTTATTTCGTCAAAATAGCTTTTCATGTTTGTTCTGAGTGAAGAAATTGTTACTGCTTTCATATTAATATTTATGTACAATCAAATGTACGTTAATATGTACAAATAAACAAACTGCTTTATCTATTTAAAATTGCAACTAAGCTATATTGCAATTCCATCCTACCGATAATTTTTACGTATTGCATTTGTTACTTCTATAAACCAATTTTAAGTTGGCATTTCAATCGTTTGAAAAGTCTTTAAAGTCAATCATCATAACTAAAGCACGTGTTCTACAGGATAGAGCAGGATGGCCCTCTAAATTTTAAACGTTAAACTCGTTTAACCATTTAACCAAATATTTCCTATTATAAAGAGTTTTTCAATCCATTGAAAACTGAAACACTCCTATATTGACCCAATTTGAGATGAATAAAATCCTGCTGGCCTTTTTAATGCTATTTTGCACCCATACTTTCGCCCAAAATAGCAATAAGATACAACCCGTTCCTAAGCCATTGTATAGCGACCCTGTTTATGATGGAGCTGCCGACCCGGTGGTGATTTGGAATAAAGGCGAAAAAAAGTGGTTTATGTTTTACACCAACCGAAGGGCTAAGGCTAAAAATCTTGATGGCGTAAGCTGGGTGCATGGTACAAGAATCGGCATTGCCGAATCGAAAGATGGTGTGAAATGGAAATACCGCGATACCTGTGATATCCAATACCGATTAACTGATTATACACATTGGGCACCAGAAGTAATCGAAAATAAAGGGATTTACCACATGTACTTAACCTATGTGCCTGGCGTTTTTAAAGATTGGCGTCACCCGCGCTACATTGTGCACCTCACCAGCAAAAACCTCATAAATTGGAAATTCGAATCAAAATTAAACCTTGCTTCCGAACGCTGTATTGATGCATGTGTGTTTAAATTGCCCGATAACAAAGGCTGGCGAATGTATTACAACAACGAAATGGCAGGCAAATCGATCTATTATGCCGATAGTAAAGATTTATACCATTGGGAAGATAGCGGCAAAAAACTGATCGGCGATAAAGGCTGCGAAGGTCCGAAAGTTTTCTATTGGAAAAACACCTACTGGATGGTGGTGGATAATTGGAACGGCTTAGGAATATATTCTTCTAACGACCTGCTGACCTGGAAACGGCAGCCCAAAAATATTTTGCAGGAACCCGGAAAGGGAACCGACGATGGTGTAATGGGCGGTCATGCCGATGTTGTGGTAAACGGAGATAAAGCCTATATCTATTATTTTACCCATCCGGGTCGAACACCCGAAAATAAAGGTATCGACAATGAAGCAACAAGAAGGAGCGTAATCCAACTGGCAGAACTAGAATACCAGAATGGCGAAATTATTTGCAACCGCGATAAACCATTATTCATTAAATTAACCCACTAACCAATTATAATGAAGCATATTTACCTTTTTTTAATGGCTGTGCTCCTGCCCCTTATTGCATCAGCGCAACAATCATCAAATCCACGGAAAACCTATAATTTTAATCCAGACTGGAAACTGTATGTAGGAGATTTGCCTGGTACAGAAAAGACTGATTTTGATGATAAAACGTGGAAATCAATCACCCTGCCCCATGCATGGAATGAAGATGAAGCCTTTAAAAAGTCGATAGAAGACCTTTCTACAGGAATTTCATGGTACCGGAAACATTTTACCATTCCAGCTACCGATCAAAACAGTAAAGTATTCCTCGAGTTTGAAGGCATTAGGCAGGCGGGAGAATTTTACCTGAACGGAAAGTTTATCGGCAGACATGAAAACGGGGTAATGGCTTTTGGTTTCGACATTAGCAGCTTAATTATTCCAAATAAAGAAAATGTAATCGCCGTTAAAATCGATAACGCCTGGAACTATAAAGAAAAAGCCACCAATTCTGGCTACCAATGGAATGATAAAAATTTTAACGCCAATTATGGCGGAATATCCAAAAACGTTCGCTTGCATGTAACAGGCAATATTTACCAAACACTTCCACTATTTTCTACCTTAAAAACAACGGGCAACTACTGTTACGCTAAAGACTTTAATATTAAAGGCAAATCAGCGGTAATTGTTTCTGAATCTCAGGTAAAAAACGAAAGTACTACCGATCGGAAACTCATTTACGAAGTGGAGCTAAAAGATCTTGACGGGCAAGTTGTTAAAACTTTTAAATCAGCCGAAACCACTATTAAAGCTGGCGATACCATAACCTTAAAAGCCGAGGCATTGGTAAATGAATTGAACTTTTGGAGCTGGGGTTACGGTTATTTATATACCGTTACTTCGAGATTAAAATCAGCAGATAAAATTATTGATGAACTCAGCACCAAAACTGGTTTCAGGAAAACTGAATTTAAAAACGGAATGGTTTACCTAAATGATCGTGTATTGATGATGAAGGGTTATGCCCAGCGCAGCAGTAACGAGTGGCCTGCAATTGGCTTATCGGTGCCGCCCTGGCTAAGCGATTACAGCAACCAACTTATGGTAGAAAGCAATGCCAATTTAGTGCGTTGGATGCACATTACCCCATGGAAACAGGATATAGAATCGTGCGACAGGGTGGGTTTAATTCAGGCCATGCCTGCCGGAGATTCGGAAAAAGATGTAACAGGAACCCGCTGGGACCAACGCAAAGCGGTAATGACGGATGCCATTATTTATAACCGCAACAACCCAAGCATCGTTTTTTATGAGTGTGGAAACGAATCAATCAGTGCGGCACATATGCAGGAAATGAAAGACATCAGAAACCTTTACGATCCGAACGGCGGCAGAGCCATCGGATCGAGAGAAATGCTGGACATCCCCGAAGCCGAATACGGTGGCGAAATGTTGTACATCAATAAAAGCGCAACCAAGCCCGTATGGTCTATGGAATACTCAAGAGATGAAGCTTTAAGAAAGTATTGGGATGAATATTCGCCCCCTTTCCACGTAAATGGTGCCGGCCCTAAATATAAAGATGCCGATGCCAGCGATTATAACCGCAACCAGGATTCTTTTGCCATTGAAGATATAATCCGCTGGAACGAATATTACGAAGAACGCCCCGGAACAGGCACCAGGGTAAGTGCTGGTGGGGTAAACATCATATTTTCAGATTCGAATACCCACCACCGGGGTGAAGAAAACTACCGCAGAAGTGGCGAAGTAGATGCCATGCGAATTCCAAAAGATGCTTTTTTTGCGCACAAAGTGATGTGGGATGGCTGGGTTGATGCCAAAAAAACCGGCATTCATATAATTGGGCATTGGAATTATAAAAGCGGCGTAAAAAAGAACATATATGTAGTGGCCAGTGGCGATAAAACAGCGCTATTTGTAAACAACAAATCGCTTGGTTTTGGCGAAAAAAGTAATGGCTTTCTTTTCACCTTTAAAAACATTAACTACCAGCCTGGCACAATCAAGGCCGTTTCATATTCTTCAGCAGGCAAAAAACTGGCAGAAACCCAATTAACAACAGCAGGTAAAGCCCTTGCTTTAAAACTTACCGCAATGAAAAATCCGAGTGGTTTTAAAGCCGATGGTGCCGATGTAATATTGGTGCAGGTTGAAGTTATTGATGAAAATGGAAACCGTTGTCCTACAGCCTCAAATATGGTAAGCTTTAATTTAGATGGCCCTGCCGAATGGCGTGGTGGTTTAGCGCAAGGACCGGATAATTATATTCTGGCTAAAAACCTGCCGGTAGAAAATGGCATAAACAGGGTACTCATCCGATCGGCAACCGCCGCCGGAAAAATTAATTTAACGGCAACAGCCGAAGGCTTAAAACCTGCAAACCTTTCTTTCGAAACTACAGCGGTTAAAATTGTTAACGGCATATCTGCCCAGTTACCAAGCAATGGTTTGAAACCAAACTTAAGCAAAGGGCCAACGCCCCTTGATCCATCTTACACCGTTTCGCGGAAATCGATCAAAATTATAGCAGCCGAAGCTGGTGCCAATAGCGATAAAGCCAGCTTAAGTTTCGACGATAACGAACTGAGCGATTGGGTGAACGACGGGAAGCTTAATACCGCGTGGATAAGATATACCCTGGCAAAAGAAAGCATTGTAACAGCAGTATCTTTAAAACTGAACGGTTTTAGAACCAAAATTTATCCATTAAAAATTCTGGTTGATGGTAAAGTGGTTTTTGAGGGCAATAGCAAACCGAGTTTGGGTTATTTTACCGCAAAGTGTAAAGCAACAAAAGGTAAAACAGTTACCATACAACTGGTTGAAGCAGGGAAAGAGAAAGAAAATTCGAATATTGGTGTAGAGGTAAACGGTAAAAAGCTCGATGATGGGGTAGAACGTGCAGAAACAAAGTTAAAAGGAGGTTTAAGTATTATTGAGGCCGAAATTTACGAGCAACCTTAGGCGATCTGTTAAAAGGTCGCCATTGCGAGAAGGAACGACGAAGCAATCTTTCATTTCAGCGACACTTTGCCATAAAGATTGCTTCGTTGGTTGAAAAAGCCTTACAGCAATGACGATAACCTGAGGAGATTAATCTTATAAGTGCTCCTGTTACTTATTTTGATTTTTATGCAATTAATTAACCCTCAGGATGACAACTTATAAAAACAAAAGCGATGAAAACACCCAGCAAAATTTACCTCCTATTCTTTAGCTTAACCGTTTTTATCCCTACAGTACAGGCGCAAGAAAATGCCAGCATTGAAGTTAATTTCGACAAGAATATTGCGCCTATGAAGCCCATTTGGGCCTGGTTTGGTTACGATGAGCCAAATTATACGTATATGAAAGACGGGCAGAAACTGCTTACAGAGATTTCGAAGTTAAGTCCGGTTCCGGTATACGTACGGGCGCATAATTTACTTACCTCTGGCGATGGTACCCCTGCTTTAAAGTGGGGCTCAACCAATGCCTATACCGAAGATGCACAGGGCAATCCTGTTTACAACTGGAAAATTGTTGATCAGATTTTTGATGCCTATGTAAAGCGGGGCATGAAACCTTTAGCCCAGATTGGCTTTATGCCCGAGGCACTTTCTACCAAACCTCAACCCTACCAGCACAAATGGAAACCTGGTGCCAAATATGATGAAATTTTAACCGGCTGGGCTTATCCTCCTAAAGATTATAAGAAATGGGGCAACCTCGTTTATGAGTGGGTGAAACATAGTGTGGCCCGTTACGGCAAAGCTGAGGTAGAAAGCTGGTACTGGGAAGTATGGAATGAACCTGATGGTGCGTATTGGAAAGGAACACAGAAAGAGTTCTTTAAGCTTTACGATTATGCCGCAGATGGATTGAAGCGTGCTTTACCTACGGCGAAAATTGGTGGGGCCAACGTTACAGGTGGTGGTTCTAAATATTTAGATGCCTTCATCAGGCACTGCTTAAACGATACCAATTATGTAACGGGCAAAATCGGCTCGCCGCTGGATGCAGTGCTTTTCCATGCTAAAGGCTCGCCAAGGGTGGTTGATGGAACAGTGCTAATGAATGTTAGAAACCAGCTGCGCAATATCGATGGCAATTATAAGGTGATCAGTAAATATCCCCAGCTTAAAAACATTCCTGTTATTATTGGCGAATCCGATCCTGAAGGTTGTGCTGCTTGTGGCATGAGTACCAACCCGGAAAATGCCTACCGTAACGGCACCATGTATTCGAGTTATACCGCAGCATCTTTCGCCAGGCTTTATGCGCTCACCGATCAATATAACATCAATTTATTAGGTGCAGTTACGTGGTCGTTCGAGTTTGAAAACCAGCCCTGGTTTGCTGGCTTTCGCGATTTGGCTACCAATGGTGTTGATAAACCTGTATTAAATGTTTTCAGGATGTTTGGCTTGATGAAAGGAAACCGTGTTGAAGCCAAAAGCAACCGCATGTACAACTTAAACACCATCCTCGATTCGAGCATTAGAAAAGCACAAACCGATATCGGTGTTTTAGCCACCAAAGCCGAGAAATCGGCTTTCGTAATGCTGTGGAATTATCATGACGAAGATAAAACAGATGCTAAAGAAACGGTTTCAATTTTGTTAAATAAACTACCCGTTAAAACGGTAACCCTAACCGAGTATCTTATAGATACTGAAAATAGCAACTCCTATTCGGTATGGAAAAAAATGGGTTCGCCACAGAAGCCAGATGCAAAACAGGTTGCAATTTTAGAAAAAGCAGGTCAGCTTAAAATGATCGGTAAACCAAAGAAATTTAATACTGACAATGGTGCTTTTAAAATTGAATTGGCCAGGCAGGGTGTGGCACTTTTAAAATTGGATTGGTAAAGCGGATTTTGCAAACTGTTTAAGCTTAAGCGCGTTTCCGAACGAGCGTTAAATAGATTATTGTTAGTAACGAAAATCATAAACTATTCATTGCATGACATAAATTATCAGTTTTACAATGAAACCTTCCTGCTCATGGCAGCGGCAAATCATGAGTATCATGAAACCTTCCTGCTCACGGCAGCGGCAAATTATGAGTATCATGAAACCTTCCTGCTTTCGGCAGCGGCAAATTATGAGTATCATGAAACCTTCCTGCTTTCGGCAGCGGCAAATTATCAGTATCATGAAACCTTCCTGCTTTCGGCAGCGGCAAATTATGAGTATCATGAAAGCTCGCTGCCGTGAGCTGCTAAAAATCATTGTAAATGATTAGCTGTTTAAAAAGAACTGCTTATTTATAAGATTGCTTCGGCTGGTGTAGACCTGGCCTAGGCAATGAAGATATTAGTAAAGTTCAGTTTTTTTTAAAAGTAATAAACTAGAGATTAAGATTATAGAACAAAGCGATCGCATTATGATTCCCCATGCGGGAGAATGACGGATTTATTACGATGGCAAATCCAAAGATTTCTCCACTACGGTCGAAATGACGTTACTATGTACCCCTTCAGTTTCTTAAAAGTAATAAGCTAGAGATTAAGATTTTAAAAGCATAGCGAACGCATTACGATTACCGCATGCTCGGGAATGACGACCGTTTTAATCTGAACCTCGCTATATGCTCTATGCTATCCGGCATAGGAAATGATGGAAGGAGAAAACGTTAAAGCTTTATCATTACCTTTCCTTCCATAGTTGCATTGAGGCAGCACACACTTTCCGCCCCCTTCGGCGGAACTTGTGCTGACGACCAAAAAGCTTTAACGAATTTATCCGACATCAGTTCCAAGCCTTGATTTTTGGTTACCTTTTTATCAAGAAAAAGGTAAGAGCCCCCTCGGCGGCGGTGAGCCGAGGCAAGCCCGAGCGGAGCGAAAATATAGCAATCGCATTACGATTCCCGCCTACGCGAGAATGACGAATTTGTTGTGATGGCAATCCAAAGATTTCTCCACTGCGGTCGAAATGACGATACTATGTACCCTTCAGTTTCTTAAAAGAGATAAGATCAAGATTGTAAAAGCATAGCGATCGCATTACGATTCCCGCATGCGCGAGAATGACGGATGTATTACGATGGCAAATCCAAAGATTTCTCCACTACGCTCGAAATGACGTTATTATTTACCCCTTCAGTTTCTTAAAACAATAAGTAAAATCCGAAATTATACAACTAAGGTTTCACCACTAAAGGTGCTCCATTTACCATAACATTATCAATTTTAACATCCTGGTATTTATTCTTCAAGAAAGGCGTTTTAGTAGTTACCTCCAAATCCTTAAAAAGAAAGTTCGATACTTTATCATCTGGATTCCCATCCATTTCACCAAATTTAGTGGCTTCAACTTTAATGTTCGATAATTTGATGTTTCTAATTGTACCAAAAGGTTTTGCTGTACTGCCTTGCAGATCAAAAAATTGTTTCCATGGGTTTAAGTCGATAATCGATCCACAAGTTCCAGTAATGTTTTCTACAGTAATATTTTCATAAAGCTGAAAGGTATCTCCCCTCATTTTCATTCTCAATATAGGGCAGTTATTATTTACTTTACAATTGCGCATGGTGATGTTGCGGGCGTGGATGCATTCGCTGCCCATGGTTAGGGTGGCATGCGATTCGCCGATGGTGCAGTTTTCGATCAATATATCCTCCACAATTCCATTTTCGGGTAGGTTTTGAGCATCAACCCCTTTACCCCCTTTAATGCAAATGGCATCATCATTAACAGAGATGTAACAATTCCTAATGGTTACTTTTTTGCAAACGTCGATGTCGATACCATCGGTGCTGGGTGCTTTTACAGGTCTGAATGGTGAGCGGATATCACAATTCTCAATCAATACATTGTTGCACTGATACAAATGGGTAGTCCAGAAACCGGAATTACGCAATTTTACATCTTTAATATTCACATTATTACAGCTCCAGATAAACAATAAACGCGGACGGCTTACTTCGAGATTTGTAGCATCTCTACCAGTTTTCTTCACCGAATCGCGGTAAAACCAAAACGTTTTCCAGAATTTTAGTCCGTTGCCATCGATAGTACCGGGACCAGAAATATTAAAACCGTCTACTTTGGTGGCATTAATCAGGGCTGCAAAATATTTTAAACTTCTGCCTTCCATTCGTGAGGGGATAAATGGATAATCCTTAATGTTATCTGATCCTTTAAGTACCGCTCCTTCTTGCAACAGTAAATTGGTTTTGGGCTTAAAAAATAATGCCCCGGTTAGGTAAGTACCTTTAGGAATTACAATTGTACCACCCCCTTTTTTAAAAGCCTTATCGATTACACTTTGAATCGCTTTGGTATTTAGTTTTGTACTATCGCTACTTACCCCAAACTTGGTTATTACGTACTCCTGGGCTATAGAATTTAAGCTGATTATGGCAAGAAAAGTGACGAATATTAGTTTTTTGATCATGAACATGGGTAAATATAAATAAATGAGCGTAGAAATCAGGGACGTCATACGATTAGGCACGGTGTTTCGCTATTGCCATTATTCCGCGCAGGCGGGAACCTAAATGCAACCTATGAAACCTTTTCGGGCATTACGATTCCAAATCAAGTCGGCAATAACGATTCAGCACGGTGTTTCGCTATTGCCGTCATTCCCGCGCAGGCGGAAACCTTAATGCAACCTATGAAACCTTTCCGGGCAATAACGATTCGGCACGGCGTTTCATCAGCTCTATTTCCAATCAAACGGCAAATACCAATTGGCTGGATCCATCAACTTTGCACGGGTTGCAGTAGCATTGGGATCACCTGCCTTTAACAGTTTTTGATAAACCTTTTCTGCTAAAAAAGCTGGATTGTTCTGCCTGCGGGCAACACGAACTAAATCTGGCCAGCGGTTACCCTCAAATGCCAGTTCGAGTGCATCCTCATCAATCAATTTACCTTCCAAGCCTAACATATCGGTTTGAAAGCTTACATCAATTGCACGCACATTTGCCCTATTTCTGATGCCTGTATTTCTGTACCATGGCGATTTATAATCTGAATTGCTTCTGGCATCAAAATAATAAGGCGAAGTGGTAGGATATGGTGTTTGCATGGTATTGATCTCGGCAGTAGAAACCGGAGATTTTGCCCCACTTAAATAAGTACCGGTGTAGTAGGTATCCTGAATACCAATATTCAAAAACGCCCAGCCTAGTTTGCTCTGCCCATCACGGTTTGCTGCTTCAGCGAAACGCAAGTGTAACAAGCCCGCTCTATAAATTCCCCATTTACCACCTTTATTAAAACTGCTCAATACAGTATTGTTATCCGTTAACTTGGTAATTACCGGACCAGCCGCAGAAGTTTCGTAAGATAATCTACCCCTTGCATCATAAGGTATACCGCTGTATTGCCTTTGCGCATTCCAGTTATCAATTGCAACTTTCGATGGTTTGATCAGGTACTTGCCATACAGAGATGAACAAACATCAACCATTGGATTGCCCGGTTTATAACTTGGGTTGTAGGGAATGCCCCAAAAAAACTCCGAATTCCAGGTAATATTATTGGTAGGCTGTATAAACATATTGCGCCAACCACCATCAGTTACCAAGGCACCCTCATCCTGTGCCCTTGTGTAACGTACTATTAGGTCGTTATATGCGCCACCGAGAGCATAAACAACTTTATAGGCATCAAACTGAATATTGATGTTGGTATTGGAATTCTCAATATTCATCACCTTGGCATAATTTTCTGCTGCCTTTAAATAATTGCCCTTCCATAAATATAAATCGCCCAATATAAAGGGTTTACAGATGAATATTTTTTGCGTGTTCTGCCCATCAATCGCCACATTTAATGCATTGCCTGTTGGGTACGAGTAAACTTCCTTGTAAGGAAGCTTTTCGGTAAAATCAATCAGTCGGGTTAAAAGCTCATCAAAAGATATGCGCGGATAAAGGCTTAAATTTTTAACATCTTCTACCTTTTCAACAGGATCGGTGATGTATGGAATACTACCATACTGCGCACCCAGTTGTAAGTAAATAAAACTGCGCAAAGCACCCAGATCGGAGTAATGTTTATTGTAATCATCAACACTCATCCGGTGATCGGCAAGCATTAAATTGAAGTTTTTAAGCGCATCGTTAATGTTCAAAATCACGGTGTAATATGGCCTTGGATCGATATAAGGATTATCTTTACTCGTGGTGTGGTTGGATAGCTGCTTTAAATATACATCGGCATTTCCGGTAACATCTACCAGATCGCCCCGCAGTTCATTTTGTAAAATGTATAACTTTTCAAGGCCCAAAAACTGACCGTAAGCACCAATTACAGCTGCATCGGCATCACCTACGTTCCGGTAGGCATTGGTAATATCCAATTTATCTTCAGGTACTTCATCTGTAAGTTTTTTGCACGACCATGAACCTGTTGCAATTAGGGCTACTGCTAAAAGGGCAATAACTTTTTTATTAAAATCCATCTTCATCTTTTTATACATTATCAATTATAAACCAATTCTAACACCAAGTTGGAACGACCTGAACTGGGGTTCTAAGGTGGTATCTACACCCTGCGTAAATATGCTTCCAGAGGCACTAAACTCAGGATCGTAACCCAGGTAATTGGTTAAAGTGAATACATTATTAGCCGTTGCATAAAGCTTTGCATACTTAATTGCTTTTGCTTTTAGCGGCACATTATAGGTTAAATTCAAGGTGCGCAGGCGGAAATAAGATCCATCTTCTATCCACCTGTCAGAAAATTGTGCATTGCCCATCGGGTCGCCATAACTTGCTTTCGGCACATTGGTAACCTGGCCTTCTCCACGCCAGCGGTTGCGCACTACATCAGTTTGGTTGTAATAGCTGTTTCCAGATTCGAGTACCGAACGGGTATAGTTGTAAATATCGTTACCGGCCACAAATGAGAACAGCACATCCAAACTCCAGTTTTTATAGCTGAAGGTATTGTTAATACTTCCATAAACATCAGGGTTAGGGTCGCCAATTACAACACGGTCGGCATCATTGATAATTTTATCACCATTGGTATCAATAAACCTGGTGTCTCCACCGGTAAATGGCACCAATGCACCTGCACTGTTTCTAATCGATAAACCAGCGGCACTAGCTTCGGCTGTGGTGGCATATACTCCGTTGGTACGCTGACCGTAAAATAAATTAGCTGTTTGGCCAACTCTTGTTAAATAGGTACCATTGGCATAGCTGGTTAAAATATCGGTACTGCCGGGCAGGCTGTTTATTTTATTTTTATAGGTACCCAGGGTGATGCCTAAATCCCATTTGAATGTTTTATTTAAAATGCGGCTGTTTAAACCAAAATCCAACCCTGAAGTACGCATACCGCCCTGATTATCGATATAAGAATTGATCCCTCCTACTGATGCTACAGGAACATAAGCCAGCATTTTGCTGGTGGTATGGATATAATAATCGAGGCTCAGACTTAAACGTTCATTAAAAAATGAAGCATCTATACCGGTGTTGAATTTGGCTACCTGCTCCCATTGGATGCCAGGGTTGGCAATGTTGCCACGCACAAGGCCTTGTAAACCCAACAGGTTTTGCGATACATAATATTGCCTGTTGTTATAATTGCCAACATCATCGTTACCAACCAGGCCATAGCTTAATCTCAGTTTCAACAGATCGATGTATTTATAATTGTGCATAAAATCTTCAGAAGAGATTAACCATGCCCCACTTAAAGCCGGTAAAATAGCCGATTTATTGCCCAGGATATCCAAACCATAACCGCCGATATAACGTACCGATGAAGAAATATCTTTACGGCCAAACCTTGATGACTGATCAACAGCGGCATTTAAACTTAAATAATACTTATCCTTATAATTGTAGTTGGCAGTAAAATAACTGTTCAGGTTACTCCATTTGCCAATATCGCCACCAAAAGAGCGTAATGCGGCATTACTGTTGCCAATGCTGATTAAAACATCAGTTGCGGAGTTGTAACCAATGGCAAAATCCTGTTCGCTCTGGCTCGAGGTATAACGCGTACCCAATGCGGCATGCAGGGTATGGCCCTTGCCAAACCTCCGGTCGAAACTTAAATGTAAATCATCAAAAACACTAAAGTAACGGATTACCTGGGTACCCAGCTTACTATCGCCAATGGTGGTTGGTAAAATTTCGTTGGTTACGCCTTTACGTGGAATAAACAAAGTTTCCTGCGTTTTATCATAGGTTAAACCGGTTAGGTTGGAAAGTTTAAATGTTTTGCTGAATGCGTAATCAAAATTAATGTTACCAAAAAAGCGGTAAGCTTTCTTCTGGTTCAGTCCCTTTTCAATCAGTGCCCTTGGGTTACTTACCCCCAGGGTATCATATTCGGCCAGGTTTGGCGAAACTGCTCCTGATGCACTGATTTCATTTACCGCTAAAAACGGTGCTTTTACAAGCGATAGAAAAATAGGATTCGTACGGGCAGACAAGCCCTGATCTTTTAACCGCTGTTCGGTATAAGTAAAAGATAAATTGGTGTTTCCGGTAAGTTTTTTGGTGAGGTTTAGATCACTGTTAAAACGCATGGAGTATTTATTGTTGCTGGTAGAATCAATTACGCCCTTATCGGATGAATAACCTGCAGATAGTGCATATTTTGCAATGTTATCGCCCCCGCTTACTTTTAAAAAATAGCTTTGATCGATACTGTTTTTGAAAACCTCGTTCTGCCAATCGGTATTTTGATGGTACATGGAGTAAGTTGGATTGGTTGCCGGGTTCGGATCATCGTTCATATAAGGTTTGGCGGCAATAGCAGTGGCACTTAAACCCTGGCTTTTTAAAACATCAGATAAATAACTCCGGTAATCATCTACACCCATTACCTTGATGCTTTTAGGTTTTAGGTTGATCCCTGTATAGGCAGAAAAATCGATCGTTGTGGCCAAATCTTTGGCGTGGTTTGTAGTAATGATCATTACCCCATTTGCAGCCTTACTGCCGTAAACAGCAGCGGCAGAAGCATCTTTAATGAGGCTGATGTTTTCGATATCACGAACATCGATAAATTGCAAGGGATTATTTTTATGACCTGTAGTTAGCGATGTACCGTAAGAATTGGCATCGTAAACCATACCATCTACTACATACAACGGTTGGTTTGTAGCATACAATGAAGTAAAACCCCGTACAAACACATCGGCACCAATACCTGGTGTACCCGATCTCCTGATTGCATTTACACCCGCCATGCGGCCTTGCAAATAACTATCTGGGGTTTCAGAATTAACTGTCCACCCGCCCTGAGGACTCAGGTAGCTTATAGCAGACTCTGATCTGGCCAGGTTTTGTGTACCTGCAGGCAATGTTACCTCAGTAAACAAAGAGTTGTAACTGTTGGGATAAATTTTAATGGTAGCCAGTTTACCTTTATGTACAGGTAATAATTTGGTGTGGTAATTGGTAAAGCTGATTAAAATTGTGGCATTATAATCGGGTACTACAATGCTGAACTTTCCATTGTTATCGGTTAAAGCACCCGAAAAATCGGTTACGGTAAGTTTGGCTCCGGTTATGGGCTTATTGGTATAACCATCTACCACAACGCCTGTTATTCTTTGGCCAACCAACCGTTTTTGCTTCACTTTTACCGTTGTGGTATCGGTACTGTACTGGCTCGAATCTGTTTTGCCGGTATCGGTTTGCTGTGCAAAAGCCAAGGCGGGGCACACGAGGGCAAACAGCGCAATTAAAATTCCTTTTCGTATGATGGTAAAATTATGCATAGTCTTTTATTGAGTCAGATTACTTAATTAAGGAAGAATAGGTTCAAATCTCAGGTAATCTAGAATGAGCGTATTTTGGTTAACCGAAGTTACGTTTGCCGCTATTAAGCGCAGTTGCAACAGCCCATATTGTTGTGGTGTATAATCGCCTAGGTAAACTTCTGTATAATTTAAAGGCGTTACTATTTGCGTGGCAAACACATCGTAAACAAGGGTTGTTGGGTTAAATATAAAATAGCGCTGGGTAAAGTTGGCCACCTGTGCATCACCAGGGCTACCTGAAATGGCTCTTGCGTAAACTTTGTATTTTACATTTGCAACGGTTGATAGGTATTGAACATAATATTCGGCAATACCATGGTTGTACACTTCAATATCCTTATATGGCAAGCCCTTATCATCCAGTTTAAGCCGGTAAAGCGTATTACCCGATCTGTCTGATCTAAAACCAGAAGGCAGTTCGCCCTCAATTTTAAAGGTTGGCACTTTATCTTTGGTTCTGAAAGGCATGGCATTCATTACATACACAATTCCGTTACTGGCGCGGTATGATTTTACAATAGCCGATTTTTTAATTGGAATTTTAACCCCTCTGGTAGAAATCAGTGTATCTGGTAATTTATCAAGGGTATACAATCCTTTTGCCACCAGATCGCGCACTAATATAAATGCGCCTCCATTTGGGTAAAAAGGTTCTAAACGGTTACGTTCTGTAGTAAAAGTAGCATCCTGCAACATGAAAAAAGTGTATTGCTGGTTTTCCGTACGTAAATCGGCAACACTGTTCCAATAGGTATTTCTTGATACCATTGGCGGGTTTGGCGCAAATATCGGGTTGCCTAATGCATTATAACCAATAATTGTGGCATTAGCGGTATCAATTACCTGGGTAGATAAGTTGGCGATGTAATTGGTTTGGGTGGGCGCATCGGTACTGTTGAGCATAAAATCCCAAACATTTAACTTGGTTGGCACCGCCTTATCAATTACATATAAAGCACCGTTTTTAACAAAGGCAGGAGTGCCTACAACAGCGGCTTCTTCGAATGTAGCACCAATCATGGTAGCATACTTTTTATTTTGCAGTAACACTCTTACAGTATCGGCAATGCCTTTTGGTGCAGTGGTGGCAGTTAAGCCTATATGATTGGCCACAAAATCTTTCAATTTTAAAGGATCACTCACAATTGCTGCATCAAGCGTTGCCAATGCATCATTGGTGGGTGCCCAAACCGTATATGTTTGCGATGAGCTTAACAGTTTATCATAACCTGTGCTCCTCACATATTCGGTAAACTTACTCAGGTTGGCCTGGCCGGCAATTTTTTGTAAAAGATCGGTGGTATTATCCACATTTACAATCGCTGTATGCTCCTCCATTGCATTTTTGCATCCCCCCAGCCAAAGCACAATGCCCAGTAACAATATGGTATGTAGTATATTTTTTCTCATTAGTTATTTCGGTTATCTCCCTATTACAAGCGTTTATTTTATTTCTAAATGAGGTTGCACCACCAATTTAATGGTGCAACCTGATTATTAATGGTTAGGGTTTTTGAAAAATCAGACCGTCTTTACCTGGTGAAAATCTTGGATAATTCTGGTCATCGTTTTCCGGTATAAATTGAATCATATCCAACCAGGTATTGCTGCTTGCTTCTGCACCGCCAACCATGGTTAACCTAATCCAGTGCCTATCAGTAGTCGTAATGTTTACTGTTCCTGCTAATCTGCCGGTTGCAGTTGGCCAGTTATTTTTAACAGCGGGCTGAATCAGTCCAACATTGCCATTTTTATCTTTATCGTTTGTAGTAGCCAGATAGCGTTTAAAGCCCTGTGCCAACATCAAAGGGTCTGAACTCGGTAAAGCAGCTCCTGCATCAGTCATACCCGATGAAGTGAGCGATTGCCTGAAATCAACAAGATTTGGTAGAATCTGGGCATCAGGCGTGCCAATATCCATACCTATTTGGCAAAGTGGACCGCTGCCAAACTGGCTATAACAGATCCAAACCTTGTATTTACCCTTAACCAACATTGGCGTTTTTAACTCCACCCAAATTGCGCGATTTGCATTTGTTAAACCCAGTGAAAGGTTCAATTTATCGTCGTAAGCAATTCTTCTTGTAGCACCGAAAATAGAGACGAAATAATCGTAATTCTGAGGAAGGGTTGCCTTTGCAGGATTATTTACTCTCATTCCTGACAAAATAGAGGCTCCGTTTGCAAACAATGGGATTGTACCGCTGGTTGCACCATTTCTGCCACGCCAGATGGGATTTGCTTTTAGCTCTGGTTGGTCGCAAACATCAAAAAATACGCCTGTTGGATAACGCACCTTAATGGAGTAAAGGTTTTTAGACTCATGAATTACGCCATTTGCAGTGGTGATATTGCTGAAGGTTCTGTTTAATTCCACTCCAGGCTCCAATACACCATTAAATTCATCATCATTTAATAAAATCCGCTGGTTAACATATTTGGTGGTTACTACCTCTTTTGGTGCAAGGGTATTAATGGTAGTTGATGAGATGATATCGGGCGTATAAGCTGCACCTGCCGAAATGTGATAGGCTACATATAACCATAAACTATCGGTATGGCTTTTAGGATTGCCTGTTTTTGAAAATTTGGCTTTAAAGGCTTCATAACTGCTGTAACCAGCTTTTACCAATGCAGAATCTGATTCGATAATAGCCGTTTGCAATCTTCTGGTGGTATCAGTAACGGTTGATGAAGCTACATTTAAGGAATCGAAAAAACCAGTTTCTTTTAAGGCCTGGGTAAAATACTTGTAACGCCCGCTGGCCTCGATGGTTTGTGCAGTTGTTAATGTTGCAGGGATTAATACATGATCGATTACATGGATAATGCCATTACCCACCCTTACATTCGACTGGCTTATTTTTGCCTGTTTGTTTACAATAATGCTGCTTACCCCGCCTTCGTTTACGCCACCTGTTTGCAGGTACTGGCCATATAAAGTTATTTGTGGCAATTTTCCATCTGTAAAGCGGTTGGTTGCAACAGTATCGGGCAATAAATGGAATTTAACCATATCTTTCGATTGCTCTACACTTAAATCGGATACGTTCGCTTTGCCAATACCTTTAAGCCAGGCGGTTACGGCATCGTTAGTCGGGGTAAATAAGGTGTACCTGCCATAAGCACCTAAATAGCCAGCCGTGCCCGAACGCTCTACTATCTGCCTCATTAAAGAGAACTTGTCTGGGTATTTATCTAAATAGCCGGTAATGTTTACATCATCTGTAGTGGCTAAAGTGTACGATTCTCTTTTACATGCATTTATAAATATAAAAGCAATAACACAGATCATCGCCAATTTGGCTAGGCTGCGTACATTTTGATTATTTTTCATCATGCTAAAATTTATTTGGTGTAAAATGGATTTTGGACAAGTTTTGAATCGGCAAAAAGCTCGTTCTCGTTAATCGGTAAATAATGGCTGTTTACATCCCTGAACTTGGCTATTGCCGATTGCTGTACAGCTGGTGATACTGTTCGGGCGACCATTTCGAGCAGTACGTTTAAACGGCGATAATTTTCATGTTTTGCTATGCGCAATAAATCATACCAGCGTTTGCCTTCAAAAGCAAATTCCCGCGATCGTTCAGCCAAAATATAATCGCATATGGCATCCTTATCATTTTCATCGGGAGTTTCTTCTGTTGTTTTAACCGCATTTCTTTTTAACCTTAAATCTTTAATGAGGGTAATGGCATCTGCTCCACCACCGGTATAGGCTAGGGCTTCGGCTTTCAACATCCAGATATCGGATAAGCGGTAAGCCTGCCAGTTTACATATGAAGGGTTTTCGCTACCAAATTTTATTATGCTGTTGTCTCCGCTGTAAAAATTAGCGGCGCGGATATCGTAAATCCGGTCTGGATCCACATCATCTGGCGTAAATATATCGGAGGTTAAAATACCTGAAGCTATAAAGCGTTTTTTAGATTGTATTAGTAAGTTATAGAATACGTTGTTTACCGAATTTTTATTTGAAAATTCGAAAATGGTTTCTGTTGAACTGCCATTAAAAAACACATTGTTGTACCAACCCGAACCTGCACCCTGAACGGCAAATTTTTGCGAATCCATAATTTTGTTGCACTCGGTAATGCAGGCTGCAAAATTATCCATCCATAAATACACATCGGCCAGCAAAGCATTTACTGTAAACTTTGTAATTCTGCCTTTGTCTGATACGGTATTTCCGTAGGTGCTTACCGCGCCTGCTTCGGCCTTTTTTAAATCGGCCACAACCTGATTTAAAACATCTGCACCTGGTGTTTTAACAAGCTCCTGTAAATCGGTATCTTTTGATGAGGAAGTTAATTTTAATGGCACATCTCTAAACGTTTTAACCAGGTAGAAATACATCATGCTCCTTAATGCCAAAGCTTCACTCAGGTAAGCATTTAATTGTGCATCGGTTAAAGTAGGGTCGTTTTCTTTTACGGCGGGCGCAAAATCCAATACGGTATTGCAAAAATTAATGGTGCGGTAAAAAGCAGCCCAACTGGTTAAGGTATTGCTTTGCACAATGTTGTTATCAAAAATATCTTTCTCCTCTGTTGTTCCACTCGGCCCGGCATCGATCATATCGGCACGTATCTCACCATATATAAACATATACTCGGTTAAAGCCTTATCATTAATCCCTGGAGGAGGTGCCAGTAAGGAAGCATAACAACCTGCAACCGCAGCTTGTATATCTTCTTTGGTTTTCCAAAAGCCCTGACGGGTAATGCCATCCCGGGGCTGTAAATCCAACCATTTTTTACATGAGCTGCTCATGATCAGCATCATGATTATGCCTGTACTATATATAATCTTTTTCATCCTGTTGCTGATTAAAAATTTGCTGTTAAACCAAGAGTAACTGTTTTTATTGGCGGGGTGGTAGAATTATCAACCACGGTAGAAAATGCCGTTAGCTTTACCGGCACTTCCGGATCCTGGCCTGTATATTTGGTAAAGGTTAAAATATTCTCTACCATTAAATTTGCGCTTAAACTTTTCATACCCAGTCTTTTCATAAAGTTTTTACTGAAATCGTATTTCAGGGTTACACTGCGTAAACGCAGGTAAGAGCCATCTTCTACATACCTATCAGAGCCTAAAAAGTTATATCCGGTGGCATATACTGCTCTTGGCATATCGGTAACATCGCCTTCGGCTCTCCACCGCCTTAATACCGCAGTACTTTGGTTGCTAAAACCATTCATATTGGTGGTGGTAATCTTTGTTCCGTTAATAATCTGGTAACCTGTACGGTAGCTAAAGTTGGCACCAAAACGGATGTTGCCATTAATGGTAATCCCAGTACCAAAACCACCTGTTAAGTTTGGATTACTGTTACCTAAATACACAATATCCTTATAGTCGATATTTCCATCATGGTTAATGTCTTCATACATTGCATCGCCGGGCTGAAAAACGTAATCAACAGATGGATAAGCGAAACGCATGTACACTTTTTGTCCGTTTGGACCAACAATCTGGTTGCCGCTATCATCAAGGGCAATGGTTGAATTTAAATCTTTGTAAACTCCTTTAAACTTGAACCCGTAAAAAGAGCCAAACGGGTTGTTTTCCTGGATGTAAACCTTAAATACATTATTGGAAGTGATTTTTCCTTTGTTTTCTCGAGGGTAAAGCGGATCAATTTCGCGGATGATGTTTTCGTTGTGCGAGATATTGAAACTAAAATCCCATCTAAAATTTTTCTTTCTGATCAGTGTAGCGTTCAGGTTAAATTCCCAGCCCTGGTTATCCATCGTACCCACGTTAAGATCTACACCCGAATAACCATTATAGGTTGGTATGGCAATGCCAGGATAAAATAAATCGGTAGTTCGTTTACGGTAAACATCAAAATCCATATTAATGGCATTTTTGAACATGTTAAGGGTTAGGCCAAGGTTGGATTGGGCTACTTTTTCCCATCTTAAATCTGATAATTCGAGATTGCTTGAATACACGCCAGACATGCCCAGGTAACTGAAACCGTAATTTTGATAAGTGTTTAAATAGGTATAATCTCCGCGTGGTGCATTACCTACAATACCATAACTTGCCCTGAAACTAAAATCGTCGATAAACTTTTCAGTTCTTTTCATAAAAGGTTCGCCAGATACCCTCCACCTTAACGATGCTGATGGGAAAACACCATAACGGTTGTTTGGCCCGAACTTAGAGTTACCGTCGCCCCTTATCCCTGCATTAAAAATATAACGGTCTAAAAATTTGTACTGCGCATTTAACAGCAAACCCACCGAACGGCTTTGGGCAAATGATGAATATACAGAGCCAACGGCATTTGTTCGTCCATCGATAGATGGATCGGCAAGGTAAGATGATGCTGTATTGGTTGCAAACATCCCCTGCCCTGTTCTGCGGCTATCGTTGCTATCAAATCTTGCAAAGGCAATCAGATCATGTTTTTTACCTAACTCTGGCGTATAAGCCAAAGTAATGTTGGATGCCATTGTAAATCCATCACCATCAACATCGCCTGTAGAGTTTACCACAGCATCGGTAAACAGCTTACCCGTTGCAATTTGGGGCAAAAAGGTTTTGGTTTTTGAGTTGTTAATATCTACCTGAAAGTTTGCATTTAACCTTAAACGGTCGGGTACTATTTGGTACTGTAATGAAAACTTCGGAATTACCCTTTCGCCAAGCTGATGGTTACTGGCTGCATTTGCCATAGCCAATGGATTATATGTACCTGGGTAAGTGCCCTGTGCGGTAGCCAGCGGACTAAAATAATTTGAAGTAAGATTGCCATATTCATCGTACTCGTATACAGATTGGTTGGGCATTTTTTGATAAGCAATATCCCTGACTTTGGTGCTGTAAAGATTTTCGTTATCGATATGTGTGTACACGATATCTGCACTGAACCTGATTTTTGTAGATACCTGGTAATCTAAATTTACACGGGCACTTAAACGGCCTAAACTTGTACCTCTGGTTGTACCCTCCTGGTTAAAATAATTTAATGATGCACGGTATTTGGCTTTTTCGCCCCCACCGGAAATAGAAAGGTTATGATCCTGAAGATACCCAATCCTGGTGATGGCTTTTAACCAATCGGTGTTGTTGCTGTAATTAAAATAGTTATAAGGGTCGTTCGGATCGTATTGAAACTCTTTGGCAAACTCAGAAGTAGAAAACTGACGGCCGGCGTTGTAAAATTCTTCCAGCACTAGGGTAGAATATTGGTTACCATTAAGCATGGGTACCGGACTTGGCTGTTTAGAGTATGAACCTTTAAAATTATAAGAAATAGTTGGCGGCCCCATAGTTCCTCTTTTGGTATTGATAACCAAAACACCATTTGCTGCCCTCGAACCCCAGATGGCTGTTGCCGCAGCATCTTTTAACACACTAATATCTTTAATATCTGAGGGCGCAATGTTTAATAACTGGCCGTAATTGGTTTCATCAGAAGTTGCAAAGTTAAAATCAGATGGAATAGTAATGTCGTAAGGCATACCATCTACCACGATTAAAGGATCTACAGCACCGTTTATAGAAGATGTACCACGGATGCGGATTTGCATGGGTGCACCTGGATCGCCACTGCTTGCTGCAATATCCAAACCTGCCAAACGGCCCTGCAAAGCCTGATCGATAGAGGCGGCCTGCATATCTTCAAGCTCTTTGGCGTTAATAGTACCAATAGCAGAAGTTTGATCACGCTTATCAATGTTCATTCCGCTACCGTTATCGGCTTTGGCTTTCGAAACAATCTGAACCTCATCCATCTGGTTATCAGCCGACTCCAGCTGAAAGTTAATTGTTGCCTTATCAATGGCAATTGGTGCAGTTGATTTATAGCCAATGTAAGAAACTGAAATTCTATAGGTTTTATCGGCTACAGGCAAAGTATAGTTACCATCAATATCTGATGATACACCTTTTATAACCCTGCGGTCTTTATCAACAATTACAACCGAAGCACCGATAATGGGCTGTTTATCTTTTTTATCAATAATCTTTCCCCGCACGTAGTTAATTTGCTGCGCACTGGCAATTGCAGACGCAAATAAAAAGCACAGCAAGGCTAATAAACGTAAAGTATATTTTTTAGTCATATCGGTTAGAATTGATATTTTAAGTAATTATTGATCTGATGGATTACTGTGCGGTTTGATAAAACATTGCTTCTATCTGTTGGCCCCAAAAGCACATTGGCTGTTCTGCCGATTACATCCCTAAGCATTAGCGTAGTGGTTGTATTTAATGCTATGGTAATTTTTGCCGCATCGCCACCATCGTTTTTCATCAGGGTTTCAAACTGCCCGATCTTTTGTCCATCGCTTACAACGGTGTTTTTATTGATGATATGATATAGTAAGAATTTACTCACTCTGGTAACATCCGAACCATCTGTAGGCGCAGTGGTGGGTATGCCCGTAGTTACATTTCCTGGTAAAACACCATCTTTTACCGCCTGCATTATGGCCGCATTGGTAGGAATGAAAACAGTATAATTTACACCTTCTACCGTACCTTGTATAACCCCGGTTGCCTTGGTATATATAATGTTGTTGTTTAACAGTTGAAAAAAGTAATAATAAGGATCAGTGGTTAGGGTTCCATATTTTTCGATGTGTTTACCAATATTAAGCACAGTATACGTAAGTGCTTCTTTTCCATAAACCGCTGCTCCGTTCACTGGTGTGGTACTGATGGAATCAATCGGGATACTTTGTTTGGCAACGGAAACGCTATCCTGTGTACCTGATGAAATCAGTTTACCGCTAGCGTATTTTACATACTCGCCGTTAGAAGCTTCCAAAATTCCTGAGCCTGTAGCAAAATTAGGCACTGCCCTATCGCCAAGGGCAATAATATGTGTTTGCAGAATTCGTTTAAGGGCTACTAAATCGCCTCTGATCGGGGCAGATGCAAAAAACGGATCGTAAATAAAACCCATTTTCCTTAGCGTTACATCAGGGATCATTACCACCAGATATCGCAATGTTGGTGTTTTTAAAGGAGCAGTAAGTCCAAAATAAATCAGCGCCTGCTTCATTACATTGTAATCAGGATCCAGGTTTACATTGCCATAAACTGTCGAAAATACATTTGCATTTTGTGCTTTGTTAATACCGTATAAAAAGCCATTGCTCAGCGCTTGCTTATCTACCACATCAGCTGCTACACGGGTTGTAAAATCATTTAAGGCGTTTGGTGTTGTGGCAAATTTGCTTGGCCAAACCGTTGTAGTAAATAGGTGTGAGTTTACAAAATCCTTAATAACATCAGGTGCGGATACATATAAATCGTTAAGGTTGTTTACGCCTTTTTTCTTCCAGTATTTTAATAATACCGTTTGTGCATAGGCATTAACAGCAGCATTTGTGGGTGCAAAAATGCTATAAGAACCTTGTTGAGCATCATTTGCATCAACTTTTAAATAATTTTCGTTGTTTGGCGAAAAAGCCAGTAAAGTACTGTAAGTTTTGGCGTAAACATTGGCTGTTTTACCACTTAATACCTCATAGCGGTGAGAAATGTCGGTATTTAACGAATAAGTAACAAACTTATCCAAAAGACCTTTAAAAACACTGTAATCAGGCTTTTCATTAATATATTGATCGATACTTTGAGGCGGACTTAACACCTTATCGATTACATGGATTACGCCATTTTCGGCAACAATATTCTGCTGCCCATCAATTAACCTTGCCGGCCCTATATTGTTGCCATTGTAAGCAGTATTTGGGTAAAAAAAGTTATAATCAGCCGCAGATAAACCATTAAAGGCCATGTATGGTGATAAGAAATAACTGATATTTTTATTGTTAAAATCGGTTGCCAGATAAGAGCCGTTACGGTTGGCCGCAATTACTTTAATGGCATTTCCATTATTGTCTTTACCATCGTAAACAAAATCGTAATAAACCGTTCTTCTCCTAAAAGCGGTGTTTTTCACAAATCCCTTAACCGAGAAAAAATCGCTTAAACGCTCCAACTTTTCGCCATCGTAAACCATTGAGTAACGAACAATTTTTGAAGCAAGATCTATGTTAACTTCTGTTAAGTTATTCTCTTTTAAATAAGCAGCGAAGGCTTCATCAGTTGGTGCAAAAATCGTCCAGGAACCAGCTGAACTAAGTGTTTCTTTGTAACCTGCCTTATCGATACAATCCAGGAATTTGGAAAAATTACCTTTTGCCTGAAGTTGCTGGTAGATGGGATCACCCAGGTTTTCTGGACGGCCATAAAAGTCATCGAATTCTTTTTTCCGGCAACTGCTCAGGAAAAAAACAACTGTCAAAACGACGATTAAAAATTTGGGTAAAATTTTACTCATAGCAAATTTATTGGATAACGAGAGTCAAAAAATACGGGCAATAAAAGGCTATGAATCTAAATCAATTAGAAGTTTAGGGAGAAAAATTGATCGGAAAGAATGCGTAGAGTTTTATTGCATAGAATTGTATTAACGTTCGTTAATTAAGTTTGGTTAAAAGGTTATCTGGTTAGAATTATTTCTTAAATATAAATAGGTGCCAGAAAATTTCCATCCTGTACTATCCTGTCTTTTTCTTATAAAATATTGCCATAAATAACGTACAAGCGTTCAATTACTTCCTAAATCGATTAACGTCTCCTAAAATTATAATTTGACTTCATTATTAGTAGATTTAATCATACTTAATTTTACGAAAAAGGAGTAATAATTAAATGATTTTAGCTTTTAATTAGCGAATATTATCATCATAAATCCTATTCCAATGGCGGTATAAACTATTCAAAATAGCAATATATACCATAATATGATGTTTTTTCACAGGGAAGAATAAGCAAAAGCTTTAATATCAATAATGGAATGATGGTTCAGGAAGGCTTAATTAAAAGCTGTAATGGTTACCGGCCCGATTAAACCAGAAGGCATTACCTCCCATTTTGAGGCATCAAAATCTTTATAGTTAATATTTACAAAGTTAATTTCGTGGTAATTACGCCATTGGATTTTTTTAATATCAATATCACGGATCCGGTTTGCCATTAAATTAACCACTTCAATTTTAATGGTATTTTGGCCTGCTTTTAAATATTTGCCAACACGGGCCTGAAAAGGGATGCTCCATAAAATGCCAACCTCCTTGCCATTAATCCATACACGCGCACTTTCATCTACCTCATTCAGGCTTAAAACATATTCTTTAGCAGCTTTTGAACTCAGGTTAAAACTCGAAGTGTAAACCCCAGTACCAGAAAAAGCCTGTAATTTTGGATCGGTCAAAGTTGTCCAGCTTACCAGCTTGCTTAAATTCTGATTTGCAGGAAGTTCAGGTCCGCCTTCAGTAAAATGTAATTTCCAGGCTTGGTTAAGGTTAATAGTATTTGCAGCTTTATTTAAATAAACCCAAGGTGTGTTGGTTGTAGGATTTTTATCAACCTTTAAAAACAGACTCTCGCCCGATTTAAGCTGTACCCGAACTTTTTTATCCCTTGCAGCTGCCAAACCAACATTCGAACTTTGCGGATCCATAATTAAAACCTGTCCACGCTCATTTAAAGCAAGTTCGGTATCAATATCTTGCGCTGTGTGGTTTACCAGGTAATAATACTTGCCTGTTGTTGTTTTTCGTCTGATAAACTCAAGCCCGGTATCGGTTAAAGTTTCTCTTTTAATGGAAACGCTATTTAATGCCTTTTGCACATCATCAGCCAATAAAACCACTCCTTTACCAACTTTAAACTGTTTAATACCATCAGCTCCTGCTGTAAAAATTAATTTAGCCAAAACTGCTTTAAACTGTGCTCTGCGTGCTTCGAGATTATTTAAACCGGGAACATCTTTAGGTAATGCCTGAAAAATTACTTTTGCACCATTATTGGCGAGTTTTATAATTTGATTAAGTGTTTCTAAATTCATCATTTCGCACTGCGGAACAATTAACACCTGATAGGGTGCTGCAGCAGCATTGGTACTGATCAAAGCCTGGCTAACCGTTGATTGTTTTAATAACCTATCGGATGCAAAATCAAAAGAATAACCTGATTTGGATAAAGCTTTCGATAATTTATAAAATGCAGTTGGATGTAACCACTCATCAACATCGTGTACTTTTAGGGCCATATCCAAACCTTTAGCCTTATTCCAAACATCGTAAACCGGCCAGTAGATTAGAATTTCATTATCTGGTTTTCCTGATTGCAGAATGGATTGACAACGGGCGATATAATTGTTTAAGCCCTGCGCTTGCGGCCACAAACTGTTGTTCGGGTTCATTTCTACCGAAGCATAAAACAGCCATCCGGGCCAGGGTACATTTGCGGGCGAGTTGGTAGTGCCATGATAAAAAATATGGTTAATGCCTGAGAGGAACAATTGCTCGGCCTCTGGCTTACATTGTGAAAAGGATGTTTTAAAATGCTCGGTTAACCAGGTAAAGGTTTCGGAAGAAGTTAGTTTTTTACCGCCCGTATGTGCCGCAGAAGAGGCAAATTTACTCATTATGGGATCTGGATCCACATTACGAACATCTCCTGCATCGCGTCTGATGCCTTTGATTGGAAAATAACTCGAACCAAATGTTTCCGTTTCAGGAATATCGACTGCGCCATAAAGATCAAGCAGGTTGCCTGGTGAACCATGCGACTGGTTTTTGGTAACCGATTTTAGCTGATGTGCCCAATTGGTCCAGTTTTGCGTAAAATTATGGAGTAAGAGTTCATCCATGGTTTCGCGGTAATCAGATTTTAGGCGGGCTATATTTGTATCTGTAGAATCTTTACCGGTTAAATCTTTAAGGTGAGCGGCCAGATCGTAGCCCCTGTTTTTCTTAAATTCCTGAAAGAAAGTTGGCGTCCAGGTTGCGCCATACACTTCATAACTGTCGTTAAAAAACGAGCGGATACCTTGTGGTTTGCCACCAAAAGCATCCGAAAATCTTTTCAGGTAAATGTTTACCGCATTTTTATCGAGGTGATCTAAAGTAAAACCTTCTCCCCCAGGTGCTGCGCGCTTAACCATTTGCCTGGTTTTACCTGCAAAAGCAGCATAAATATTCCAATTCCCGCTCGCTGGCGACCAATTTAGAAATCCGTCAGACTGAACTTTACCAAGCAGATCGATTACCTCGCCATTGTTTCCATAAGCAGTTAATGCTTTTAACTGCGCAAAATCTTGCTTAGCCTCTTTAACTTTAATGGCTTCAGTTAACTTTTCGCCAGCTTTGAGTGAATATTGTTGCGTGATGAGTTTTGTGGCAGCTTGCTCGGGCTTAATCTGCGGACCGCCAAACGGCCAGCCTGTTCCCGTATTCATATCAACCCCTAAACCCAGGGTATTGGCTTTGTTTACTGTAACATGTAAAATATTTATCCATTCTGGTGATAAAAACTGTAAATATTGCTTTTCGTAACCCTTTGCACCGTAAATGGGTGTAATTTCTACTCCACCGAGACCTGCATCTGCATATTTCTTTAAAACCAGGTTCAAATTCTGCTCGTCTACCGCATTTCCCATCCACCACCAGCGGGTCCAGGGCTTCATTTGCTTTTCGATAACAGGCCAGCTACTTGTACTTTTTACAGGCTTTTGTGCTTTAACCAGACTAAAAGTTAATATACTTAGCAGCAAAATAGAGCAGAATCGTTGTAATTGCATAGTTTTAATCTAAATGGAATACCATTTCTAAAGGGAATGTTTTTGGAGAATTATCGGCATTGGTTTCCATAATATCGGCCATGTATGCCCACCATTTTTGTACAATTTGGGTACTGCCTAGATCTTGTGAAGAGCTTCCGTTTTGTTGTTGCACAGCAAAAAGTGTATTGGTTTCTTCATCTAAAAAGATAGAATAATCGCTGATTCCATTCTCCTTTAACAAGGTGGATAACTCAGGCCAGATCTCATCGTGACGCTTTTTGTATTCTGTTTCAAAACCGGGTTTAAGTTTCATCTTAAATGCAATTTTCATTTTTTCAATTTTATTTGTTTGCGTGTGCCATGGTCAGTGAACGCACGGACATTTTTTGTTATTAAATCATTTGTTTCGGTCTGTGAGAACACAGACCGAGGAGTTAGGCTTATTTATCTTCCGTACCACCATGGCCCACCCACTTTAATTCACTACAAAACTTAAATCAGCACTGTTATCTCCAGCTGATTTGATCCAAAGAATTTTATTTTTTGCATCATAAAACCAACCTTCGGTTTTATCCAGACGATCTGGTGTTTTTAAATTTTTCAAGTTAGTGCCATTTTCTGAAACCCCATTTGGATCTGCTTTGCCTGTCCAATGTATTTTAGTTAAATATTTATGCTTAGTCGGCTTGAAAACACCTGTTGGTTTTGCCACTTTTAACGTTAAACCTGATGTTGTTAAAGCAGAAGTGATTTTTGTTAAAGCATAGTTTCCCGTTTTATAAGCAGCACTCAAATTATCATCTTCGTACATATTGTATTCTGATGTTCCATATGGAAAAACATCCAGGGTAATTACGTCAACAGGTTTTTCTCCACTGTAGGCCATTTCTGGTTGCATCGGAATAATGCTGCCCGCCTTAACAAATAAAGGAATGGTATCTAAAGGTGCTACCACATGGTGATAACTTTTACCTTCATATTTTTGGCTCGTCCAATAGTTAAACCAAGTACCTTCAGGCACATAAACCGAGCGGGTAATGGCTCCTTTAGTGGTTACCGGAGCTACCATTAAATTATCGCCAAACATGTACTGATCGCCTATTTCGTACACATTTTCGTCGTTTTGATGGTTGAGCACCAAAGCCCGCATCATTGGCAAACCTGTTTCGTATTGCTGGTGCATGCTGGTGTACATATAAGGGAATAAACGGTAGCGCAATAAATCGTATTTTTTGAAATTCCGCAAGGCATCTTCACCATATTTCCAGGGCTCTTTATAACCTGGGTGGTCCATTCCAAAAACAAGTGCAATCGGGCTGAACATTCCAAACTGTACCCAGCGGATATACAATTCGGGATCGGCCTGATGCTCGAAACCGCCCATACAATGCGCCCATGAGCCTACGCCTGAAAGACCAACATTTAATCCGGCTTTAATTACCGGGGCAAAATATTGCCATTCGCTTGGCCAATCGCCTGCAAAAATATATGGATAACGTTGAATGCCTGAGTAACCTTCTCTGGTTTGATTTAATCCTCTAAAACCATTAAACTTTTCGAACTCCAAAAACGGGGCTTTGGCATAAGCTATCGGGAAAAGATTGTGTAAACGTTCTGCATCTTTTCCGGTAGGACCAACTTTTTCACTTTCGTTGGCCAGAGATCCAAAAGCACTGCCTTCATCAGTTTTTAAAAATTTGGCACCTAATTTTGCCACACGCATTACGCCATTATCCCACCACCATTGTGTTGCTTTCTCATCAAAAAAGTTTACAAATTCGCCTGGTTTGCCATTTTCAGGATAGGTATACCCCTTTTCCCGGGCCTGATCTAACAGGTTTAACTTTTTGGCATTATCAAAACGTGGACGAAGGTGCAAGCCAACCATCTTATAGTTCATGGCATAAATGCTGTCGAACATCGACTTTGGATCTTTAAAGGTTTCTCTCCATTCGAAAGAAGTTGCTCCTTTGCCGCCAATTTCTCCAAAAAGTCGCCAGGTAGAATCTAACCAAAGCAGATCAACCGGAATGCCTAATGACCGATATTTTTTTGCCAGCTCAACCACATAATGATCAGATGTTTGTGCCTCATAACCCCAGGTACCTCCACTGTATGTGCCGACATGTAACCCTAAGGCAAACTGTGGCAACATTGGCGATTTGCCTGTAATGCTGGTATAATGATCTAAAATAGCGGGAAAAGTTGGTCCGTACATAAAATAGTAATCCAACTCGCCATCAGCAGCTTTAAAACTGTACTGATCTTTTTTAGTAGCCCCCATATCCCATTCGGTGGCAAAAGAATTATGGAAGAAAATGCCGTAACCTTTTGTGCTCATGAAAAACGGAACCGGGCAATAATTGGCCTCTAATATATTATAAGCACCAACGGCATGAGGCAAACCTTTACCACGACCAACATTTAAGGTTAGTTTTTTAAATCGGCGGTCCATAAAATCCATGCGTTCCCCAAAACCAAAGAAATGCTCATCGGCCTCCAGTTTTTTGGTTACCCCTACTTTTGTATTTTCTTTGGCTAATGCCCCATTTGTTTCGCTGCTCAATAATTTTCCTTTTGCATCAAAAACATCAATCCTGAACGGATTTTTGTATAATTTAAGCACCAATTTTGACGTGGCAAGTAAGAAATGATCCTTTTTATCCGAAATTTTAACAGCTACATTGGCCCAGTTGTAATTTATCACCATCAGGTTTTCATTGGCTTCGAATTTACCGTTCCAACTGCTTCTAACCCTAAATATTTCTGGTGTACAGAACTCCAATTTCACCTCTCCTTTTGTGGTTAAAAATGAAATGGTATTACCTGTTTTCTTAAAACCAGATTTATAATCGCCGATACTTTGTGCCCTGGCAATGGCAAACATAAAAATTAAGGAAAGGGCAAAAGCTAAAAGTTTCTTCATCATATTTATTGTATTTCCAACTGGTTAATTACTAAGCCCGGATCGAGCATATAAATTTTCACAGTCGATTTACCTGTTTTATTAATTTCGTGTTTGGTTATACCCGAAGCATAACCTTGCAATACATTCTGTTTCCAGATGTTGTTTTCTGAAACCGGAGAAATGTTGATGATCTGCGGCTTATCATTGTCTACAGAAATAGCATAACGGACCTTAATGCCATTATTTACGCCTTGTGTGGGTAAACATTTCACTTCAATTTGGTGTAAACCTTTTGTTTTAAAATCAACATTATAAACAACAAATGCGGCATTTAGTAGTGCGGTTTCACTAATAGGTGCAAAAGTAAAAGGATAAAGCGAAATGCCATTGCCCCCCAAGCCAAGGCCTTTTAAAGTTTGCAGGGTTAATCCCTTTGGAACTGATTTTTCTGTAAATGAAGCAGCCCGAATAATGATCTTATTTTCAGGTTCCATATTATGATCTAACGGTTTCGCAGTTACTGAATCGGCAACTTTTGGCATTTTAAAAACGGCTAAATCACGGGGTTTCCAGCTCATTATTCCGTTCCATTTGCCACCGGCAATTTCTTCATTGTATTTTTTAGTAATCAACTGAATCTGATCGAGAGCTGCTTTTGATTTTTTCGAATAAGTTAAAGCAGATTGATTGCCATTTGCCGCTAAAACCAAACTTTTCTTTGCGTATAAAATCTTTTGGTTCATCAGCATCGCGCCTTCGACAGGATACAAAACCAATTCGAAAAAAGCATCTTTTAATCGGGATGGCATTTTACCATTTAGGCTTTTAGCCTGATCATAAATTCTTTGGTAAGCGGCTAAACGTTCTTCAGCCTGTTCATCCGTAAAATTTACACTGGCCATATGTTCGGGCTTAGCAGCTTGTGCCAAACGGTAATATACTTCCTTAATTTCGGCGATGGGTTTTGCGAATTCATTACCGAAAGTTTCAGCAGCCCAGCTTTCGGCATATTGATCTGCCTTTTCGGGTTTCCACTGGTTAACATTCCAGGCCAGATCCATCGCAAATTGCGTTTCCATTTCTGCAGGTTTTATATCGCCAACATTTATCACCCAAAGCCGATCTGCCTTATACTGGTAAGCTTTGCTTAACTCATACGAAATTAATGATGGAGAAATAGATGAAAGCCAGAGGTAATCTTGCGGCGCACCCCAATAAGAAATATGGTAATATACCCCACTTCCCCCCGATCGTTTTTGCTCCTCGGGGTTGGAAAGCTGACGGATGTAACCGTGATTATCATCAGCCCAAACAATGGTTACATCATCAGGCAGTTTTAAACCGGCCTGATACAATGAAAGTACTTCTTTGTACGGACAAAAAATTTGTGGGATGAAATTGATGGGTTTAGTTATATTTTTGCTCAAAATCGTTCGTTGATCGGCAATTACCTCTCCCAATAATTTAACTTTTTCGTTTTTATCCTTCGGGCCGGGCATACTGCCATCATGAATGCCACGCATGCCCACAGTATAAACCGATTCGTAATTTTTGGCTTGTTTTACGCGGTCCGTCCAGTAATTTGCAATTTCGTTTTTATTCAGGTCGTAACGCCATTCGCCCGGTTTTTTGCCGTATTCGTGTTCAAAATTTTCTGCCCATTCAAAAACATTATTTCGTAGCATCGGTTCGCAATGGCTTGATCCTAAAACAATTGCATATTTATCGGCCATTACGGGGTTATTGGCATAATAATAAAATGCTTTGGTTGAAGGGTGCATGCCTGGCCAGATGTAATTTGCTTTTAACCTGAGCAGCAGTTCGAAGATTTTAGTGTACGTTTTCGGACCAATATCTTTAACATCAGTATCCATCATTTTGGCTGCCCAGGGTTGGATACCCCAATCTTCGTCATTAATAAAAATGCCCCGGTATTTAACCGATGGCGACTCTACCAAAGGCTGACCTGCCTGAATATATAACGATTTTTTTGTTGCAGGTTTAACATCAGCCCACCAACATAACGGCGATACGCCAAGCATCCTCGACAGTTGAAAAACGCCGTAAGCGGTACCACGCCTATCGCTGCCAGCAATAACCAAAGCCCTTTTTACTCCCTTTAAAGGATTTTCGATCACTGAAATGGAAAATGTTTCCCATTTGCCGGATAATGTAGCGCGATTGATTTTTGCTGATTTAAGCAATTGATCGATATAGCGCGATTGACCAACGGTACCAATAATGATGGGATAAGCACTTAAAACAGCATTATTTTTATTGATCTGGCTGGTTGAACCAGATAACAAATGAATATCATCTTTAAAGGCTTCGGCAGCAATACCTACAACTTCAGCATCATTATTATCGATATATATTGGAGCTGCTTTTCCTCCATCCACAATCGGGAAAGAAGAAACTTTGTTAATTTCAGAAATTGCAATGCCTGCATTTTGCGCCATATTTAGTTTGGGCAGCAAAAACAACAATATCAATACCGATAGGTCAGCTAAATTTCTGAAATTCATTATCATTATTTCTTAAGCTTATAAACTTCAGTTCCGGCCAATAGAAAACAACCCAAACCATAATCTTCAAAATCGGGTACACTGGTGTAACTTACCGGCTGCCCATCTTTTGGTTCTTTACCTGTTCCTTGCATAAAACCTATAAAACCATTTTTTTGGACGGCATCTTTCGTCATGGCATTCCATGCTTTGGTAATAATCGGCAGGTATGTGGCTTTATCTAAAATTCCCTGATTTACGCCCCAGGCCATGCCATATACAAATAAAGCTGTGCCTGATGTTTCTTTACCACCAAAATGAGTAGAATCGTGTAAACTTACGTTCCAAAAACCATCAGCGCGTTGTACGGGCACCAAGGCTTTAATCATTTCATTGTAGGTTTTTAAATATTCGCTCCGGTGGGCCTCATTTTCAGGGATAATTTCGAGCACACGTACCAATGCGGCCACAACCCATCCATTTCCCCTGGCCCAATAACAATCTTCGCCATTTGGTTCTTTATAAGGAGGCACAAAATCTTTATCGCGCCACCACAAGCCATCTTTCGCATTATACAAACCACCACCTTCGGTATTTTTAGAATGCATATACATTTTGTACATGTAATTGTAATAGGTAGTATCGTTGTATAATTTACCAAGTTTAGCAAAAACAGGCATACCCATTTGGATGGCATCAATCCAGGTCCAATCGTTTACCCGGCCCGATTTTATTACCAAATCGATCGAAGCTTTAATGTCTTTAATGCGTTCTGGTTGTTTATCAATCAGGTATAGGTCGATGTAAGTTTGTCCACAGGCCTGGTCGTCGGCATTTTTGGTGGCAATGCCATTTCTTAAGCCCCAATTATGTTTTTGGCCCCATTGAACGGCATAATCGTAAAATTCTTTTTCGGGATGGATTTTATAAAGATTCATCAACCCTTCGTAATACACAGCCCTCGTCCAGATGTTGCTTGGCCGTTCTCTATTGGTAATAATTGATTTCCCGGCATCAGGCCACTTGTTCATGAAATAAGCATTCGTAAGTTTTAGTACTTTTAAAACCTCCTTTTTATTTGGAATTTTCTGCGCAAAAAGCAACTGAACAGATATACTGAAAATTATCGCGGAGGTGAATAAAAATTTCTTCATGGTATTTCGCTTTTTAATTAATTGGATTTAGGTTTTAACTCATCCGGACTATCTTTTGTAAAGGTATCGAACTGAATTTTCGACGGACTTTCGAAGATATCTTTGATGGTATTAAAGGCCACCTCGTATTTTGGGTTAAATTGTGCAGAATTCATGTATTGCAGCAAACTAAAGTAAAGTTGTTGAGCCGCAGGAGCATCTTTTAGTTCAGGAGAGAGGTTGCTACTCGAAACCACCAACTTCCCCTTGCCCACTTTTGCTTCGAAAACCATTGCCAAACGGCGGTTTAAAAACCAGGTGTCTATTGGCTGAATAATGGGCTTAAATCCTGAAGGAAAATCTTCGAGGTTCATTACCTGCGATTTGTTTACAATTTCCCACCACTGCATATCGCTATGGAAATCAGTCGGGAAGTTGTTAAATGCTGCATGTTTTGGATCGCATAAAATGCCTAAAGTATGTGGCGGGCGCATTTTAAACCACGAGGTATTCCAAAAAACTGGCAAAAAAGTTTGCACCACTTCTTTTCCTTTTACTACTTTGCCAGCTGCATTAAGAAAAACATTTCCTCCATCGGCCAAAACCGCCTGGGCTTTTTCATCTAAACTGGTACAATAATATACATTGCTTTTAACCTCAGGCAGTTGTACGGGATAAACCCAAAAGTTCCAATCGTTGGCAAACTCAGTTCCATCAATGGCGACCTCCAGTTTCAGTTTAGTTGCTTTTGTAATGTTATTTAAAGGCACTTTAATGCTGCCGATGGCAATGCAGTTTGTAATGGCTAACCTAATTGCAGGCAAATTACCATTGGCTACATTGGTTCCGTTTGCATCTTTCAATGTCCAGGATAGTGTTGCATTTTCAATCGGTGCTTTTCCAAAATGTGATACCTCTACCGAAGCTTCCAAGGTTTCGTTATTGGTAAAAACAAATTTCGAAACTTTTAATAAAGGTACGGTACTGTTAGAAAAACGCTTGAATTCTTTGGCCGTAATATAACCTTTTTCATCCCAAAAGGCATCTAAAACACCTACAAGTGCCGTTCCCTGACCTGGATAATCATTTAACGACAATAACTGGTAACCATTATAATTTGGTGTGCGTAATGCTTTCTCGATTTCATTTTTATAACAAAGTGCCTGCAATTTACCCGAAGCCATTAAAAAATCGTGGCCCTGATCGGCCATATCGTGGTCTTTAAGATCTTCCTGAAACATCTCAAAGTTTTTAGCACGATACACACCTGTGTATTTTTTTATTTCATCAAAATTCGGGAATGCACAATACTGTCCCATCTCATGCGCTACAAAAGGGACTGTAAACTGTTCAATCTGTTTGCCATAAGTAGAAATACTTTCTGGTTTCCTGCCCCAATCTAAACCTCTTGCCCCTGCACGTACCATATATTCGTTGTTCGGAATTACCGGCCAGCTGCCACCAACCGATGCCCCAGTATACAATCGCCTCGAATCTTTAGCTTTCCAATAATTGTTAAATTTGGTGAGGTATTCTACCTGTTTGCCACGTGGTTCATTTCCGTAGGCCATCATACAAAAAGATGCATAGTTGCCATAGCTCTTAGTCATGCGGTTGGTTTCATCGTAGATAAACTGATCGATCGGTTTACCATCCCCGATAGATGTACCGTGGTTGGCCCAACTAGGGCCTTCTGGCTGAAGGTAAAAACCAACCTGATCTGCCGCAATAAAAGCAGCTTCTGGTGGGCAAAAAGAATGGAAACGCATGTGGTTTAATCCATGGGCTTTCGAAATTTTAAAAATGCGTATCCATGCTGCAACATCCATTGATGGATAACCTGTTAACGGAAATTCACAATTGTTAACCGTACCGCGTAAAAAAACCGGCCGACCGTTAATTTCAAAAGTTCTGCCTACAGCTTTAAACTCACGCATCCCGAATTGCACCTTTTTTTGATCTTTTTTGCCATCTTTTGATAGTAAAGTAGCTGTTAAACGATACAATGCCGGATCAAATTCATCCCAGGTGGCTATTTTATCACCCATGGGCAAATTAATTTCTAAATTTCCTTCGCCATTTGTAAGTTGATAAGCGGCTGTTACGGGCTTAACCTGCAAAATATTTTTAGTGTTAAAACTTGCTGCCGATAGTATAATTTTCCCTGCAGAAGATTGATTGGCATTTGCCTTTAAATGGATTTTAACCTTTGCAGTTTTGTGTTTTAAATCCGGATAAACCTGTAGATCTTCAAAATACACCGGCGAACCCGCCAACAGTTCCATTTTACCCACCACACCATTCCAGTTTCCTTGTGTATGATCAGTTAAACTATGCGAATCCTGCCCAACATTTATCGCTTTAATGCGGTTATCGATTAGCAAAGTTATGGTATGTTTACCGGCTTTTAAATTTGCCGGAAGTTCAAAATTTTGCGCAACCACAAAGGTATATTGGGTTCCGATTTCGACATCATCTATCCAAACTTTTGTTTCTGAATGGGGATATTCTAAAGATAATACCAGCCTTTTACCATTCCAGTTTGCCGGAATTTGAATATCTTTTTGGTACCATGCCGCACCAGTGTAATGTTTGGCAGGTGTAAGCCAGAAAGGTATTTTCAGGTTACCTGGCTTACGGTATTTTTCTAACCGGGGATGAAAAAAGTACGAACTATCGTAAATGCTTCCGGTCCATTTTGTTTTAAGGGTAATATCATCGCCTTTTAAATTTTCGGCCATTGAGCCTGGCAGATTCACAGATTCGGGAAGAATAGTTGAATACCATTTTCCTTTTATGCCTTCATCTTTAGCATCAATTTTAAATCGCCATTTGCCTGCAAGTGAAATGCTTTGGGCATGTGTTTGTATGATGCTCAAAAATATAAAAGCAATGCCTATCAGCACTTTAAAAATTTGGTTAACCTGTATCTGCATAAAATTTTACGGTTTAATACCGTTGGTATTTGGTTAGGCTGTTAAAATAAAACAATATTGGCACGAAAGCATCCTGTAGCATCCTGCTCCGGTTTATTTTAAATAGTTATTCAGCTTATTGTTTTTTAATTTTTTAAGGCCTTCTACAACAGCAGCAGCATTTAACTTTGCGCCTGCTTCGTTGGTATGGGTATGGTCTTTTTCAGTAAAAAATGTTTTTACCTCAGTTGCACTTAAAGCGGCATATTTATCTTTAATAATCTGGTTTAATGGAATAAAATCTACTTTTTCTGCTTTTGCAACTTCTGCTGCCCATCCAGCATAACTATCTGTAGCTAAAACAACCGCATTATCTTTAACCGGATTTCGTGGAATAGACGAACATACAATCGCTGTTGCGCCTTTGGCTTTAATATCGTTAATAAATTTACGCAGGTACCAGCCATAGGTATAAACCACCTCCTTCTGTTTCTTAATCGGGTTATAAGTTTCTTTGCTCTCTGTACCAATACCTTTTATGGTACCACGGGCACGGGCAGTATCATCAAGCGGACTGCTATCGTTATGCCCAAATTGCATCATCACAAAATCTCCTTTTTTTACCTTTGTTAAAACAGCATCCCATAAGCCATTGGTTTGAAAGGTACGACTGCTGGTGCCACCGAGTGCATCGTTTTCAATATTGATTTTTTCGGTATTAAATAAGTCTCCGATAAAACTCCCCCAGCCCCATAAAGCACCATCGCCTTTGCCCTTTCCATTTTTAACGGTCGAATCGCCGATCAGGAATAAGGTAGGCTTCGCCCGCTGTTTTAAAATGATGCAGGAAGAAAAAATAATAAAAGTGGTTAAGAGAATTAGGTGTAGGTATGATTGAGTTGATTTCATGTTATTAAGTGGTTACACATATTTTAGTTTATTCAAACCTCGCAGGTTTTTAAAACCTACGAGGTTTCTCCTGACATCGGAATTCTGACCTCCGACTTCTAGTCTTTTAGATATTTTTTTAAATTACAGTCTTTTAATGCTTTAATGCCTTCTACAACCGATGCCGCATTAACTTTTGCACCTTCCAAATTGGTATGGGTATGGTCGCCAGGGAAATAAAGTTTCACCTTTTCAGGGCCCAGAGCATCGTATTTATCGGCTGTTATTTTATTCAGGTCTATAAAAAATGCATCTTCTTGTTTGGCAACTTCAGCAGCCCATTTACCAAAATCTTTATCGGCACGTTCCACTTTACCATCTTTAAAAATATTTCTCGGAATCATCGACAGTACAATCGGCGTAGCTCCTTTCGCTTTGGTTTCGCGCACAAATTTGCGGATATACCAGCCATAGGTGTGTACAGTTTCTACCTTTCCATCTGGCCAGGTTAATACTTTGGTTTCTTCACCAGTGCCTTTCAATACACCCCTTCTGCCCGCTTTTGTAGTATCAGGAACACTTCCATCGTTGTGCCCGAATTGCATGGTAACAAAATCGCCTGGTTTTAAGGTTTCCAATACTTTATCCCATCTGCCCTCTGATAGGAAAGTACGCGTGCTTCTTCCGGCCATGGCATTATTTTCTACATGGATTTTTGTGGTATCGAACAGTGAAGCGATCGGCGTTCCCCAGCCCCAGGTTTCTTTATTGGAATTGCGAACGGTAGAATCGCCAATGGTGTGCAGGGCGGGTTTATCGGTTTTAATAAATGCAGAAGCCAAAAATATTATGGAAAACGCTGCAAGTAGTTTTATGGGTGTTAATTTCATTATTATTAATGTTAATTATTTCTGAATATTATTTTCTGATTTAACAGCTTTAATTTATTCGATCTTGAAGCGACCTATCGTCATGCTGAATTTAGTTCAGCATCTTTGCAAAATAGACCCTGAAATAAATTCAGGGTGACGATCAACGTTATTTACTGATCACTTCTAATTTTACCGCAGCACCATCAAGCCCATCTGCCGAAGCCTTAACCTCGATGTTGCCAGGCGCATTACCCTTAATAAAAGCCATACAAACACCTTTATAAGCATGGCGTTGTGTAGCTTTATACATTTCATGACTGTTAATATTTCCATTATCAACAGCATCAATAACTCCACTACCTGTGATCGTGAATTTGATCAATTGATCGGCATTTGGGCAGATATTGCCATTTGCATCGTAAATTTTTGCCGTTACAAAAGCCACGTCATCCCAGGTATTGCCGATTTTGTTTTTATCAACTGAGAGTACAATTTTAGCTGGTACACCAGCAGTTTTAAGCTCTTCTGTTGTAACTACCTTACCTTTATTTTTACCTACTGCTTTAATACTGCCTTTTTCGAAAGTTACATCCCACAAACGTGGCGAATCATCAGCTGGCTTTGGTTTACTCCCTAACGATTTTTCGTTTAAAAAGAGTTCTACCTCTTCGCAATTGCTATAAACGGCAACTTTTGCATCATCATATGTATCAAAATCGGTAGGTGTCCAGTTGTTAATCCAGTCACCAGCACCTGCATTATCTTCTTTGCGCACAATGTGTACCACAGGTTGATCTGACCACCAGCTTTGGCGTTGCAAACTTTGCTGTTTCCAACTGCCAATCCTGTCAAATAATCCCTGGCCATTAGTAATTTGAGGCCAATCGGCTTCTCCAAGGTAATCAAAACCCGTCCACAGAAACTGGCCTGCCATAAAAGGATTATCGCGCAGGGCTAAATATTGTTGTATTACATGTGTATTTTCTGTACCGATTACTTTTAGATTCGGTTTTTGATTGTGCAGGGCCACCAACTCATTTTCGCGATAATTCTGGCCGACAACATCCATAGTTTCGGCAAAACCATTGGTATAAACCTTCGAATTGGCTGGTCGGAAAAGTGCCATTGTAACCGGACGGCTTGGATCGAGCTGATGAACTAGATCTTGCTGATCTTTATATTTTTTAAACCCTTCGGCGCTGTTTAAATCGTCATGAATTTCGTTTCCTACACTATAAATTACAATAGACGGGTGATTTCGATCGCGCATTACCATATCGCGGGTATCGCGTTCCCACCATTCGGTAAAAAATCTGTTGTAGCCTTTTTCTCCATTATTTTTTGCCGAATTCCAGGTATCAAAGGTTTCATCCATCACTAAAAAGCCCATGTGGTCGCACAGATCCAAAAACTCAGGGGCAACAGGATTATGTGCCGTTCTGATGGCATTAATGCCAACTTCCTTTAAACGTGCTAAGCGGAATTTCCATACACTTAAAGGTACTGCTGCGCCCACAGCACCACCATCATGATGTAAACATGCACCTTTTAACTTAAAATTTTTGCCATTTAACCAAAATCCAGTCGCCGCATCAAACCTGAAAGCCCTGATGCCAAACCTGTTCAATTGATCATCTACAACTTTTCCGTTAAGGGTTACTTTTGTTAAAGTTTGATAAAGATCGGGCGTTTCGAGGTTCCAAAGTTTCGGGTTTGCAACTACAATACTTTCTTCTACACTGGCATTTTTTCCAGGAGCAATTGTTTGTTTGCTTTGCGCCGTTTTAACAACCTTCCCTGTGGCATCCAGAACAGATGTTTCTACCATAACCTGCGCACTTTGACCAGATTCATTCAGCACGTTTGTTTTTACCTTAACTGTAGCCTTTTGAGCAGTAGCATCTGGCGTGGTAATGTAAACTCCCCAATCTGCAATATGAACGGCATCTGTTGCCACTAAACGCACATGCCTGTAAATTCCTGCGCCAGTATAATAACGCGATGCTGGTTGTACCGTATTATCAGCCTTAACCGCAATTACATTTGTTTTACCTTTACCAAAATTTAAATGCTTGCTTAAATCATAGCTGAAACTGATATAACCGTAAGGCCGTTTGCCCAAATAAAAGCCATTAATCCATACTTCGCTATTGGCCATTACGCCATCAAATTCTATCGTTACTTTCTTTTTTGCAAAACTTTCATCAAGATTGAAACTTTTACGGTACCAACCAATTCCCGAAGGTAAATAGCCTCCACCACGTGCCGTTAAATTTGCTTTATCGTAAGCACCTTCAATGCTCCAATCGTGCGGAACATTCAATTTTCTCCATTTTGACTGATCGAAGTCAGACTTTTCTGCACCCTGGGCATCTCCAAGATTAAAAGCCCAATCCTGATCGAAAGGCGTAATTATTCTTGCTTGTTCTTTTAATGTTTGTGCAAATACAACAGTAAAGTTTAGTAATATGATAAAAGAAAGGATATAAAACCGGTATATTTTCATAATGTGCTATAGAATCATTTATTTTTTAGGCTCTATTAATATAATGCGTGGTTTAGGGGCCTTTTTCATTCCGAAACCGAAATAAAAGCCAGTATGTGGCGGTTGGTTATAGCCATCATTTTGCCAGGGAATGCTTAAACGGTACTGCGGATCGTGCATTAAGGTATAATTGCGGTGCGTTGTGGGGATGGTTGTGGAATAAATCCTCAAGCTCTGGTTATCATACGATCTTAAAATCAACTCTTCGCGCCAATCGCCAAAAATATCAGCACTTAAGGCCGGCGTAGATTTGGTTCCATTGTTAGCAACTGCACCATCTGCTGTAAAAAGCCGTCCGCCATTATACTTGTCAATATGGTTGCCATCTAAAAGTTCTCTTGATAAATCGCCATCCCAGTAGATTAAGAAATTAGTAGATCGTGGTTGATTGCCGATCCTGCTCCCTTTAATATCATATAATCCGTTCGATCCCGACCACCACATTTGTGCGCCCAAGCGGGTATTATCAATGTTATCGGCCACTCCCCTGCCAACATCTTCATCCTGCGATCCTTTCCATAATATTTCTCCTGTTCTGGCATCGTAAACAGCAGCACCTGGGCCTTTAGTTCCTTCTTCTATTTCATGTACGCCAAAAACCTCCAAACCAGGGTGTTCAGGGTCGAGATCGGAAACATGAATGGCATCGCCATGCCGTAAGCCTGTGGTATACAACCCCTTTCCATTATCATCTACACACATCGAACCGTAAATAATTTCATCTTTACCATCCTCATCTACATCTGCAACGGTGAGGTTATGATTTCCCTGACCAGAAAATGGGTTTTTACCATCTTTACTATCAAATACCCAACGCGAAGTTAATTTACCCTTCCGCCAATCCCAGGCGGCTAAAACCGTTCTGCCATAATAACCCCTGCACATCACAACACTTGGGTGTACACCATCTAAATAAGCTACACAGGCATTAAATCGATCAACCCGGTTACCTGTATTGTCGTTTTTACCATTACCACCTTTGCCACCCCAAGCCCCAATATCACCACGGGCCGGAATATAATCGGCAGTAGCCAAAGCCTCACCGGTTTTACCGCTGAATACGGTTAAAAATTCAGGGCCATCTAATATTTTACCGTTCTGGTTGCGCCAGTCTTTAGTCGAATCGCCAATTACTTTCCCTTTACCATCTACAGTTCCATCAGCGGTTTTGCATACCATTTCGGCTATGCCATCGCCATCCAGATCGTACACCATAAACTGGGTATAATGTGCCCCTTCGCGAATGTTTTTGCCTAAATTAATTTCCCATAAAAAAGTTCCGTCCAGTTTATAGGCCTGAAAAATCGGGGGGTCGGTTAATCCGTTTGAGGAGTTATCTCTCCCGCGCCCGGTTTGGTGCAATACTATCTCATATTCACCATCTCCATCCAAATCACCCACAGAAGCATCATTAGGGGTATAACCTGCAGGAGTTTTTAAAGGAATAGTTAAATATTGCTCAATTGGCGATTTGGCAGCCAATGTAAAGCTTTTACTGGCTTCTAATTCGTGACCGTTTAAAATTGGTTTTACAAAATAACTGTTCTGAAGGTCAAATTTAACTCCTCTATCTATAAAATTGGTGCTTTCGGAGATCGGCTCGCGATTGAGTTTAACCGCAGCTCCATTTCCGGTTTTGCGGTATAGGTTAAAGGCAATATCATCAGGATCGGTACCCAGCATACGCCATCCTATATAAACAGAATCGGTATTTTGGCGTATGGCAACCAGGCCCCTGCCCAACTTTTCCATTTGCCGTTGGGCGAAAAGCGGAGCCGACACAAAAAAGCTTACGATAAAACATAAAATGACGATGGTTTTGGTTTTCATAACTTATATCGCCTCTTAATTAAGTAATATTGTTGATTTATCATTCGGGTGATTATTGTACTTTATATGCAGCTTTGGCCGATACAGCCACGCCTTTATCGGTAATTCCATCAGCTTTTATTATAATATTGGTTTTATTGTCGCCATTAAAATAGGTGATGGTTGCCATGCCATTCTCGTTGGTTTTTACCGATGGCGCCCAAAAAACCGTGGTACGCAAATCTTTATTCTGTGTAGCCGGACTATTGTAATTAGGCGCATAAAAAGTTCTGGCCGTGTAGTAACCATTTAAATTAATGTTAAGCAAATCTAAATTCGATCCGCGGAGTGCTTCATCTTTTAAATTTAGGCTGATCACATAAACATCTTTCGCTTCGCTGTTAACCAAATGCCTTACAGTAAGCTGATTGATCTGATCCATAGTTAAACTGTAATAATCAAGTCGCTCAAAAAGGTCTTCCCTGTTATTGATCAAAATGCGCGGTCTTACTTTTTTACCGTTCGATAAAAAAGCAACTCCTTCACCACCTGTACTGTCCAAATCATCTATAGTTTGCGCTCCGTTGGCTTTTGTTAATAAAAAATGTTCCAATCCCTTATAAGAATAATCTGCAGCTGTAATGTTAAAAACCTGGTCGGGATAGCCGAAAGTTGATAAGGTTTCGTTAAATAACAATAATTTTTTGCCTGCATTTGCCTTTATTTCGATATCATTTAAAGAAATTGAATCACCAAACTTAAACTTACGGTTGTAATCCATACGTTTACCAATTTCAGCATTTAACGTATTCGGAATCCCGGCATCAATCTCCTTTAGCAAACTAATATTTAAGGGTTTAATTAAGGTATCAATCTGCAACCAGCCTCCTTTTTTGCCTTTATCATCTTTAGAAGATATTTTTACCGCCTGGTTGCCGTACCAGCTTAACCCATCTAAAAAATAGTGGCCTTCCTGATCAGTTTTTGTGGTATAAAGTTTATTTCCCATAAAATTAGATCCAAATAGGGTAATATTCATGTTCGGAAGCGGTTTATTACCTAATTTTTCACGCACCAAGCCTTTTATGGTTATACCCGGCTCTGGCAGATAACTGATTTTTATTGTTGAATCGGCCAGCTTTTTCCATAGGTAATCTCTCCAGCCCTGGGTGAGTAGTAATAGATCAAGCTGCTTTAAGCGCGATGGATTTTTAAGATCAAAATACTGTGCAGCATTTTTGATTTCTCCTTTTATTTCTGATTGCAACAAGAGGTAGGAGATGATATCATTTCCATCATCAGGCACAAGCCCATCTACAGCAGCCAGTGAAAATGATGTTTTGGCTGGTTGCCCTAAAAAATTTGTTGCTTTTACCTGGATTATAACTTTTTCGCGTGGCTTATAAACTGCTTTGCCGGGCGTGAGCAGAAGATTTACTTTGTTTTCATCCTGTATAAAAATCAATCTTTCGCAGTTTGGCCTTCCAGCCTCATCCAGCAGTGTAATGATAGAAATACCACTCGGGAAGCCCTTTGTGGGTATTGAAACCGATACTAAAGCTTTACTCAGCTTTACAGCACCAGAGTAAATATTGTCGCCCGCATGTTTAATCACCACTGAAATGGTTTTATCTTTCAATTCGTTAAAACTAGGTCCATTCGCCGCAATTGTAGCTTTAATGGTCAGAGAATCTGATGTTACATGAAGCGAAAGTCCTTTTTGAAGAATTAAAGGCATATTTGAAGAGAATTTTTCTTTGCCATAAGCGCCTTCAACCCGATATTTCTCGCCCGCCTTAGGGGTAAAAGCAAAAATACCCATACCTGCTTCAGTACTCTGAAAAGTGGTTACCGTATCTCCTTTTGATGAAATGATACTCCCTGTGGCTTTTACACCATTACCGGCATCATCATTTGTTTTAAAGGCAACAATACTGGATAAACCTTCAACCAAAGAGCCTCCCTCAGGAAAAAAAGCAATCGACTTTTTAAGTGCATTGCCATCAGTTTTATTTGCAGGATTACGGGTAAAGTACGAAGCATTTTCGATGATGTTGTTGCTGATGTGGATCCGTTTTTGGAACACAAAATCATCTCCAAAATTCCGCATCCAGTTCGTATAAGCCCGAATGGCATACCAGCCCGATGGAATGGAATCTTTTAATTTAAAATCGCCCTTGCCAAGTCCGCCATTTAAACGGATCATTTTTCGATCTATAATTTCTGATTTTGGAGAAAGCAACTCTACATACAAATTATTGCTGGTAGCTGTTAAACTGCTGCTTTTTCCGTTTACCAGGTAGGCACTGAACCAAATATCTTCACCGGTACTGTAATAACCGCGATCTACCTGCAGGTAAGACTTTTCAAAAAAAAGCTTAATTGATTTCTGACTGCCACTAACCGGTTCTGCTTTTTGCTGAGCCAAACTGCAAAATGTTATTGCACTTAAAATACCCAGCAAAGTATATTTTTTTAGGTTCATATGTTTTTATCAATCATGTAAACAGAAATTTTGCCCACAAATGATCTACAAAAAAACATAGTCAATACCAGGTTGGCGTAAAAGAGGCTCATTATGTGTAATTGGTTAGCAAATCTCAATTATTGGCCAGATAGCAATAATTAATTGATTCATGTCGAATGTAAAGAGTATATTTTTAATGGGCATCCTGTAGTATCCTGCTTTTTTATGATGACAATATGTTACAAGAAAGATTTTAAAGGTTTAGTAAAAATTAATTTTAAACAGCAACTAAAAAGTTACTTTACTAAACCCTTTTACTACCTAAGTAAAACTTAAGCCCATTTATACCATTTCCTGCCATGCTAAGATTGTAGAATTTACCAACAAACTGAAAGATTGATAAAAAAATAAATGTTTACATGACGTTTATTATTTTAAATATTTTACTTTTACCAATAGAATCTTCCAAATATTAAACCGTATGAAATTAAATTACCCTGTAAAAAGTGTGTTCTATGCCTGTGCAACATGTTTTTTAGCTGGCATCGGATATACATCTGAAGTGCAGGCCCAGGCCACAAAGGTGATTAAAGTTAAAACAGACCAGGTTATTGCCAAAGTACAACCCAACATGTGGGGTGTTTTTTTTGAAGACATTAACTTTGGCGCAGATGGCGGTATTTATGCTGAATTAATCAAAAACCGATCATTCGAATTTGCGAAACCTTTAATGGGCTGGACAATTCAACGTAAAAAACCACAGGAAGGCGAAGTATTGGTGGTAAACCGTAAAGAGGTAAATACTGCCAACCCCAGATATTTACAGGTAAAAAAACAAACTGACGATTTCGAACTCATCAACGAAGGCTTCAAAGGCATAGGCGTAAAAAAAGGTTTGCGCTACGATTTTTCGGTTATGTACCGCCAATCTCAGCCCGGAGTGAAATTTCTGCTGTTGTTAAAGGATGGAAATAATAAAATTATCGGACAAGGAAATTTAACACCCGACCAAACGGGTAGCGACTGGAAAAAGCAATCAGCCAGTTTTACAGCAACTGAAACTGATCCAAAAGCGAAATTCTCCATATTATTTCAAGGCAATGGAAACATCGATCTGGATATGATTTCACTTTTTCCTGGCGATACCTGGAAAAATCGTCCGCAAGGATTAAGGGCCGATATGGTGCAGTTACTGGCCGACATGAAACCTGGTTTTATCCGTTTCCCTGGCGGCTGTATTGTAGAAGGAACCGATTTGGCCAACCGCTACCAATGGAAAAAAACCATTGGCCCAATTGAAAACAGGCAGTTGATTATGAACCGCTGGAATACCGAATTTGCGCACCGGCCTGCGCCGGATTATTACCAGAGTTTTGGTTTGGGCTTTTTTGAATACTTTCAACTTGCAGAAGATATTGGTTCGGATGCTTTACCAATATTAAATTGCGGCATGGCCTGCCAGTTTAATTCGGCTGAAGTAGCCTCGCTTGATGAACTCGATCCATACGTGCAGGATGCTTTAGATCTGATTGAATTTGCCAATGGCGATATAACAACGAAATGGGGGAAAATGCGTGCAGATTTAGGCCATCCCAAACCCTTTAATTTAAAAATGATGGGGGTTGGCAACGAAAACTGGGGGCCACAATACCTGGAAAGAGTAGCCATTTTCACTAAAGCAATAAAGGCCAAATATCCCAATTTTAAACTCATCAACAGTTCAGGTACCGATCCTGAAGGTGATCGTTTTAATTTATTAAACACCACTTTGAGAAATAACAACGCCGATTTTATTGATGAGCATTATTACCGCCCAGCTGATTGGTTTTTAAAAAATGCCGGCCGCTACGATAACTATCCAAGAAATGGAACCAAGATTTTTGTTGGTGAATATGCCGTACACGCAGATAAAAATTTTGTTGGCAGCAATAGGAACAACTGGCAAAGTGCCCTGGCTTCGGCCTCATTAATGACAGGCTTGGAGCGCAATGCCGATGTAGTACAAATGGCCTCATACGCCCCTCTTTTTGCTCATATTGATGCCTGGCAATGGGCCCCGGATATGATTTGGGTTGATAACCTGAAATCGTATGGCACACCGGATTATTATGTACAGAAACAATTTTCTACCAATAAAGGAACCGATGTAATACCAATTACACTTGATGAAAAAAATATTATCGGCCAGGATGGACTTTATGCTTCTGCAGTAACCGATCAGCACAAAAAAGAACTCATTATTAAAATTGCCAATAATGCCGATCAGGTGCAAAACATAGATTTTGATCTTGAAGGGAAAATAAAGCTAAAAAGTAAAGCCATAACGGAGGAAATTGCCAGCAATAACCTTAACCAGCTAAATTCTTTCGAAAATCCGGAAGCAGTAAGCCCGCAAAAAAGCTCCATAAACTTAAAAGGCAAAAAACTGAGCATTGCTTTAAAGCCTTATTCTTTTAACGTTATCAAAATTCCATTTAATCAATAGATTTAACGAAATCATGATGAAAAAACTGCTATTATCTGCCGCTTTGTTCTGCAGTTCTATTTTAGTGCACGCACAAAACGAAACGCAATTAACCATTAAACCTGCGGGCGATCAAATTGTGAGCAAACACATTTATGGTCACTTTTCTGAGCATTTGGGCCGTTGTATTTATGATGGTTTTTGGGTGGGCGAAAATTCGGCTATCCCTAATAAAGGAAGAATAAGGTTGGATATTGTAGAAGCCTTAAAAAAGATTAAAGTGCCAAACCTCCGCTGGCCGGGAGGTTGCTTTGCCGATGAATACCATTGGCGGGATGGCATAGGGCCGAGAAACCAACGGCCGAAAATGGTAAATACCAATTGGGGCGGCGTAACGGAAGACAATAGCTTTGGTACACACGAATTTTTGGATTTATGCCAGATGCTTGATTGTGAACCTTATATAGCGGGCAATGTGGGCAGCGGAACTGTTGAAGAAATGGCTAAATGGGTAGAATACCTGAATTTTGATGGGGTAAGCCCCATGACGGCTATCCGCAGCCAAAATGGAAGAGAAAAACCATGGAAAGTGTCTTTCTGGGGTGTTGGTAATGAAAGTTGGGGTTGCGGAGGAAATATGACACCTGCTTATTATTCTGATTTGTACCGTAGATATGCTACATATGCCCGAAACTACCCTGGTGCACCGTTAAAAAGGATTGCCAGTGGCGCAAACTCTTTCGATTACAACTGGACGGAAACCTGTATGAAAAACATTGGTAACCAGATGTGGGGATTAACGCTTCACTATTATACTATCCCTACCGGAAATTGGGGAACAAAAGGATCTGCAACGAAATTTGATGAAGCACAATACTTTTCGACCATGAAAAACTGTTTAAAAATGGAAGAACTGGTTAGCAAACACGCCGCAATTATGGATAAATACGACCCTAAAAAGAAGGTGGCTTTAGTGGTTGATGAATGGGGAATCTGGACGGATGTGGAACCAGGCACAAACCCGGGTTTTTTATACCAGCAAAACAGTTTGCGCGATGCTTTAATTGCAGGTACCACCTTAAATATTTTCAATAACCACTCCGATCGTGTTAAAATGGCCAATTTGGCACAAACCGTTAATGTTTTACAGTCATTAATCTTGACCGAAAAAGATAAAATGATCCTTACCCCTACTTATCATGTTTTCGACCTGTATAAAGTGCACCAGGATGCCAAATATTTACCGATAACTTTCACCAGTCCTGATTATATGGTGGGCGGTCAAAAAATCCCGGCCTTAAATATATCCGCTTCACAGGATGCTATGGGCGCAATCCACATTTCATTGGTAAATCTGGATCCAAACAAAAAAATTACCTTAAACACTGTTTTAGAGGGCTTAAAATGGACTTCGGTTACCGGACAGATTTTAACTTCAGCTAAACTTACTGATGTAAACACATTCAACGATTTGAACAAGGTACACAATGCAAAATTTAACGGTGCAAAAAAATCAGGTAATGCACTAAGAGTAGAATTACCCGCTCAATCTGTTGTTGTTCTCGAATTAAAATAGCCTCATGAAATACAAAATCACCAGTGTTATCCTTTTTTTACTTTCAGCCACCCAGGTATTAAAAGGGCAAACAAAATACGACATTCAAAGTCCGGATAAAGAATTGAGCGTTTCTGTCTTTTTAAAAGATAAACAGGTTTTTTACACCATAAACAGAAAAAATGAACCTGTTTTGGCAAATTCTGCAATGGGTTTAATACGTGAGGATACAGATTTTGCTAAAAATTTATCTGTAGTATCTGTTTCAAAAAACGAGGTAATAACAGATAACTATACCTTAAAAAATGGCAAGAGGCTTAAAAATGAATACTTGGCCAATAAAAGGGTTTTTCACCTGAAAAATGCAAACTCAAAAAAAATGGATGTGATTTTTCAAGTCTCAAATGATGGTATTGCTTTTCGTTACTATTTCCCCGATGCAGATACGCAACTTAAAAAAATTACGGAAGAAAGAACAGCCTTCCATTTTTTTCCAAGTACTAAAGCGTGGATGCAACCCATGTCTGTAGCTAAAACCAGCTGGGAAAGTACCAACCCATCTTATGAAGAATATTATCAAAAAGAAATCAGCGTGGGCACACCTGCACCAACAGCAGCAGGATGGGTTTATCCGGCATTATTTAACTATAAAGATACCTGGCTATTGCTTACTGAAGTGGGTTTAGATGGCAGTTACTGCGCAACCCGAATACAGCAAAACTCGCCAGGAGGAAATTATCAGGTCGGTTTTCCAGATGCCAGAGAAGTTTTTACCAATCAAAATGTAAATCCACAATCGGCATTGCCATGGTATACACCTTGGCGTGTAATTGCAGTAGGAAACCTGAAAAAAATTACCGAATCTACTTTAGGTACAGATTTAGCTGCTCCTGCAAAAGCCGATATCAATCCAGATCTTTTTCAATTGGGTAAAGCTTCGTGGAGCTGGATTATGTTAAAAGACAATTCAATAACTTACGATATCCAGAAGAAATACATCGACTTTGCAGCAGACATGAGATGGGAATACTGCCTGATTGATGTGGATTGGGACACCAAAATCGGATACGAAAAGATGCAGCAACTGGCCGATTATGCAAAATCAAAAAACGTAGGCTTATTGCTTTGGTACAACTCGGCCGGAGATTGGAATACTGTAAAATACACGCCAAAGAATAAATTAACCACCCACGAAAACCGCTTAAAAGAATTTGCTTTATTGCAAAAAATGGGCATTAAAGGGATCAAGGTCGATTTTTTTGGTGGTGATGGACAATCGATGATCCGTTATTACCTGGAGATTTTCGATGATGCGGCAAAATTTGGTTTAAGTGTAAACTGTCATGGTGCAACCTTGCCCCGCGGATGGCAACGTACCTACCCGAATTTGGTTACGATGGAATCAATCAAAGGCATGGAATTTATCACTTTCGATCAGAATAATGCCAATGAGGAGCCATTACATGCCACAACCATTCCATTTACGAGGAATATCTTCGATCCGATGGATTTCACACCAATGAATTTATCTGTAATCCCAAAAATTAAACGGAAAACAACCCATGCATTCGAATTGGCCCTGCCAGTAATTTTTCAGTCAGGTGTTCAGCATTTGGCCGAATCTCCTGATGGAATGGCTACAGTACCTGCGTATGTAAAATCCTATTTGCAAAACTTTCCTTCCAGCTGGGACGATACCAAACTTATTGACGGATACCCAGGTAAATTTGTTGTAATGGCGCGCAAGGCAGGCTCAAAATGGTATATAGCAGGGATAAATGGTGAAGGTAATGGCAAAACGGTTCAGATTGATTTATCTAAATTTAACGGTAAAAAAGCTACAATGATCACTGATGGGGAAGCAGATTTTTCATTCAGTCAAAAAGAAATCCGCAGTAAAAACCAGGCGTTTAATATGAAAGCTTTTGGCGGCTTTGTAATTGTTGTAGAACAATAAAGAATATGAAAAAACTAATATACCTGTCCTTATTATTGCTGTCAGTAATTTTAAATACGCAGGCGCAATCAAAAAAAGAAATTTATCTTTTTGCCTATTTTAAAGGCAATGGAGAAGATGGCTTGCACCTTGCCTATAGTACCGACGCCTATAAATGGGCAGCCCTTAAAAATGATCAATCCTTTCTTACCCCTACCGTAAGCAATGATAAACTGATGCGAGATCCTTGTATTATCCGCGGGGCCGATGGCTTGTTTCACATGGTGTGGACGGTTAGCTGGAAAGATAAAGGAATCGGTTACGCCAGCTCAACAGATTTAATCCATTGGAACGAACAGCAGTTTTTACCTGTTATGGCGAAAGAAGATGGTGCAAGAAATACCTGGGCTCCTGAAATTACCTACGATAACAGTACCAAAACCTATATGATTTATTGGGCCACAACCATTAAAGATAAATTTAATGAAACAGCTTCAACTGAAGAAAGTGGATACAATCACCGGATGTATTATGTTACCACAAAAGATTTTAAAACCTTTTCGGAAACAAAATTACTTTACGATCCGGGCTTTAATGTAATTGATGCCACGATTGTAAAAGAGGGTAAACAGTTTATCATGTTTTTAAAAGATGAAACCCGCGAGCCAGCACAAAAGAACATAAAAATGGCACATGCCGATCAGTTAACTGGTCCATACAGCAAAGCAGGGAATCCAATTACCGGAAATTACTGGGCCGAAGGACCAACCACATTAAAAGTAGGTAACAATTGGTTGGTATATTTTGATAAATACCGAGACCATAAATATGGAGCGATACAATCTACAGATTTAAAAAGCTGGAGTGATGTTTCTGATAAAATCTCATTACCCAAAGGTTTAAGACACGGTACCATTTTAAAAATTAAAGAAAAAGAACTTAAAACCTTGCTAAGTCAATAATATGTTCAAAAATTTCAAATTATACGGATCGGTTTTAGTGCTTTCTGTTGCCCAGCTTGTGGCAAAAGCACAAGAGAAAATAATTGTTTCAAAAGGCAATCCCATTATTACCGATAAATACACGGCTGATCCTGCTGCCTACGTTTATGGCGATTCGGTTTATTTATATACCGGACACGATGTGGCACCGGCACCAAAAAATAACTACGAAATGCACGAGTGGTTGTGTTACGCTTCAGCAGATATGATTACCTGGAAAGAACATAAATCGCCACTGAATGCAAAAGATTTTAGCTGGGCAAAAGATGATGCATGGGCTTCGCAGGTGATTGAAAGGGATGGTAAATTTTATTGGTATGTGGCCATTACGCATGGAAGTATCCACGGCAAATCTATTGGTGTGGCAGTAGCAGATAACCCAAGGGGACCATTTAAAGATGCTCTAGGAAAAGCTTTGATTACCAACGACATGACCACTGCCGTGAAGATAACCTGGGATGATATTGACCCGACGGTTATTATCGATGATGATGGACAGGCTTATTTATTTTGGGGCAATCAACAATGTTATTATGCCAGGTTGAAAAAAAACATGATTGAACTGGATGGCCCGATTCAAAAGGTGAATCTACCTGAATTTACAGAAGCTCCCTGGATACATAAACGGAAAGGTTGGTATTATCTATCCTATGCCTCGCAATTTCCAGAGAAGATTGTATATGCCATGAGCAAAAATATTAACGGTCCTTGGGAATATAAAGGTATTTTGAATGAAATTGCCGGAAATTCAAATACCAACCACCAATCGATTATTGATTTCAAAGGTAAATCGTATTTTATTTACCACAATGGCGCAATTAACAACGATGGTGGAAGTTATAGGCGTTCAGTTTGCATCGATTACTTAAATTACAATACCGATGGAACGATGAAACGTGTAGTGATGACGTCTGAAGGTGTTAAAAAAGCAAAGTAATATACTATTTATTATTTCCGTGGTTTGTGTACTCACAAACCACTTACCTCAGGCGTACGTCTTGCTGTACTTGCTTCAGCATCTTCAGTACCAATAACAATACTTTATAAAATAGATTCTGAAACATGTTCAGGAGGACGGATAAACATATACAACTCCGTGGTCTGTGTCCTCACAGACCACTCATCTCAATCATACGTCTTGCTGAAATCGTTTCAGCATCTTCAGTACCAATAACAATACGCTATCAAATAGATCCTGAAACAAGTTCAGGAGGACGAATATACGTTAATGCAATCCCGTGGCCTGTGTCCTCACAGACCACTAATCTCAGTCGTACGTCTTGCTGAACTCGTTTCAGCATCTTCAATACCAATAACAATACCTTATCAAATAGATCCTGAAACAAGTTCAGGAGGACGAATATACGTTAATGCAATCCCGTGGTCTGTGTCCTCACAGACCACCAAGCAAATAACTTAAACACTTCTTGCTGAAATCGTTTCAGCATCCTTAGCACCAATAACAATACTTTATTCACCCACACAATTAGCTTATCTCACCAACCTCACCTCGTATATGTTTGCAATTGCCGATCCCCGATCGGCTACGAATTTCACTTCCAAATCAGTAGTTAAAAGTTCTTTTGAAATTTGATATTCTTGAGTGTAAAATTCATCTCCCTTACTTCCATCTAACTTTACATTACCTATTATGCTACCGTTGATCAAAATAGAAAAACTCCTATTCTTTTCCTTTCCGTAATAAGTTATACTGAGCTTATTTGCAGATAAATCATTATTTTTAAGTACATAACTAAACCATGCTTTACCATTTCTAAAATGCCTCTCCCGGTAGGTTCCGTTATCGGTTTGTTCGCCCTTAAAATTATGATCAGATTCAGGTTGCTGCTCGCCTGGGTTAACCATATCTACTGTTTGTTGTTCAATCTTTAATTGTTTTTCTTCAGCAATTTTAATCGCATTTGCGCGCTCTGACAATGCCTCAGCACTACTATACGGAAAATAAACCACATAGCGTTTATCAGACAAAGTGTAAAAAGGAACTAACTTTAAAGATTTGTATTTTGGTTGATAAATCGCATTTTGAGCGTTGAAAGTTAAACTCTTTTTATCGGTTAGGATTATTTCGCTTTCCAAGGCATTTTTAGTTCCGGTAACCAGTGGCGCATCGCTGATTGGGAATAAAGCACCAGAAGCAATATGCCCCATTCTACTGCCGTCGGCTGTTAAATTGGGCTGATTTAAAGTATCTATAGAAGCCGCAAGTACAATCGGTCCGTGGAGAAAGGCCACCCAATCAGAGCCATCGGGCATAAACTCGGTAGTGGTATGCATCGGTAGCGAAATATTTAGCACATCGCCTGTAGCCCAAACACGGTCGATACTTGCATATCCATTTGCTTCACTTTTAGCATTTACTTTTTTCCCGTTCACCGAAAATGTCATTTTTCCTTGCGCTAGCCAGCCAGGCTGGCGGATATGCAGCGCAAAACGCTGTTTGTTTTTCAACTGAAGTTTAACCGTACTATTCTCAGCATCTGGAAAAAGTGTTTGCTGTGTAAGTTTGATGCTTTTTTCTGTCCAATTTAAAGTTGAAGGAATAAAAAGGTTTATATATAAATCGTTTTTATTGTGTGCGTAAATCAATTCTCCATATTTGCCATGATTTTCCAATCCCGAGCCAACACAACACCAAAAACTTTCCTGCGGACTTGAATAGGTTCGGTAATGCCCCGGACGCATGGGCGTAAAATACACAAAACCACCTTCAGGCCTTTGCGACGAAAGGATATGATTATAAAGTGTACGTTCGTAATAATCGAGATAGGCGTTAGAAGGATCAGCCAAAAACAACTGTTTGGTTAGCTTCAACATATTGTAAGAATTGCAGGTCTCCGGGCCCTCACGCGATTCAATCATCGAAGAAAAGTTATTGGCCGGGTGAAAATGTTCCCTCACACTGTTTCCACCAATGGCAACTGTACGGTGCTCTACTACGGTTTTCCAAAAGAAAGCTGCAGCGTCCGCCCAGTCGGTATTTTTACTTTGCAAAGCAATTTCCTCAAAACCAATTACCTTAGGAATTTGTGTATTTGCATGCAAGCCATTTAAGGCATCAGTATTTTTTAGCAACGGATTTAGGATAGATTGGTCCGAAAACTGTTTTGCTAGTTTAAGATATTTTTGATCACCCGTTATCGCATAAACATGTGCAAAAGTTTCATTTAAGCCTCCATGCTCGCTTTTTAACAATTCTTGTACTTGCTGATCAGATAAGTTTGAAACCAGATCTAAACACCAATCCGTTAATTTAATGAGCATCTGCTTTGCCTTTGCATTGCCCGCAACCGCATAAGCATCGTAAAGGCCAGCGTAAATTTTATGGATGTTGTACAAAGGAACCCATTTTCCATTTAAAGAGAAACTTGATGATTTTATATTTCCAGCTTTGATCTCCTTCCACATTTCTTTCCCCCCTGGAATGCCCGCTAAATAACCATCGCCATTTTTTAGTTGACACTTCTCCAGTTCAGCTATCATATACGCTAACCGTTCCTTCACCCTGGCATCGCCAGTTGAAGCATACATTAAAGCCAAAGCCGATAAATAGTGCCCGCCAATGTGTCCATCCAACCCGGTATTTTCCCAATTGCCATAAGATGTGGCTTTCGGCTGAAGCCCTGCCTCTCTTAAATAAGGAGCTAAAAGCCGATCCGGATTTAAAGCAAGCATGTATTTTTTATCCGTTTCCTGAGCAAGCTTAAATGGTCCATCGAGCAGCCTTATTTCTGTTAAACTGAAGGGCTGCAGGTTGTTTTGTGCAAAGGCCGTTGAGTAAAAAGCGATAAATACGACAGCAGTAATTATTTTTTTCATCTTATTTAAATTGGCAATAAAAACGGGTACTATAGAATTTATGTTTTTTGAATGCTAAATGTGTTATTTCTGGTAAACAGGATAGTTAGCCATAAACTACTTGTTAGATTTTTTATGACTAAGTTTTTTTGCCGTTACTTCTATCTGCTTTAGAAAATCCTTTTCTACCACCGAAAGCTCGTTTTTTGTTTTTTCTTTGTATTTCTCATATTCATCATTTGCTTTTTTTAGAGCTTGCTGGTGACTTACAGTCCCTTTATTTTTTAAAACATCGTTTCCTGTCATTCTAATAAAGTCATCTAAGCGCTCATCCAGTCATTCATATACATAGGTCTTCGATTCAATGCCTGTAATTCTGCAAGCTCTAAATAGGCCGTAACCATTCTATTAAGTACATTTAGTTCATCTGTATTTAAATAGTTCTTGGCAATTTCTGTTTCTTGTTTTGTTGGGTTAACTCCTTTAATGTTTGTCAACCCAAGATTTGGTTTCATGTAATCAATGCGTTGATAGATAATCTCAGCTGCTGTATGTCCATGTGCGGCCCAATGCATTTTATTTTGAACAGTTTGGAAAAACTGGACTGATATTTCCAGTTTAGGATCATAATCAATACTTGTAGCATAAATATCGAGTACTTTTCTCCAAAATATTTTCTCCGAAGAACGGATGTCGCGAATACGGGTTAATAATTCATCAAAATAATTTCCACCACTTTCCTGCTTCAATAAATCATCATTCATTGTAAAACCTTTTACAATGTACTCCCGTAATCGGACAGTTGCCCATTGACGAAATTTTGTTCCCTGCAAACTTTTTACCCGATAACCTACAGAAATAATCACATCAAGATTATAGTAATTTGTTGGTTTGGTAGAAAAATCGGAAATTCCGATTTTTCTCATAGATTCGTCGATTTTTAGCTCATTCTCATTATAGATATTTAATATATGCTCATTTATGGTAGAGCGCGACTTTTGAAATAATGTAGACATCTGCTCAATAGTTAACCAAACCGTTTCATCTTCTAATCGGGTTCCTATTTTTGTTGTTCCGTCTTCTGTTTGATATATAATAATTTTGGTTTCTTCCATTATTAACTTTTACCTTAAGTATTTAATCAGATTTTATTGGTTAAAGTTAAGTTATTAACTTTAGTTGCAACTAAACCACCATTCAATCATTATTTAACTGCAAAGCCGAAGTTTTGTATACTAAATTTGAAATTGGAAATCCTCCATAAAACCTAATATTACCAGGTAAGTTTAGCATTATGCTTATGCTAATTCCCATCAGGTTTTACTACACTACTTTTAGGGCTCTCCGGCCAATGCCAGTTGGAAGGGTTATCAGGTTTTGCAGGATCAAATTTTGGCAAATCATCTACCAAATATTTTGCAATGCCCAATTTTTGCTCCTTAATGCCTAAAATGATGCATTGAGCGATTTCATAGGCACCGTAAGGATTAAAGTGCGTATTATCGGCCAATGCCTTATCCTGACCGGGATAACTGTTGGCTGGATAGTGAACAAATGCTTTTTTTGATGGTTCTTCGCCTAAAGCATTAAAAAGTGTCGATGTCATGGCGTTCAAGTCAATAATCGCAACTTTCTCTTCAGCGGCTACCTTGCGCGCTGCCTCAGGAAAATCCCCTAAAGAATTTACAATTTTCCCGTCAGCACCGAACGATCTTCTGCTTGTTGAAGTAACCACAACCGGGATTCCACCCTTTTTCTTCACTTCTGAAATATAGGTTTTTAACCTTTCTGTATACGATTTGTAAGCACCATCATTTGGACCTTTATCCTTTTGATCGTTATGCCCGAATTCTATAAACAGGTAATCTCCAGGCTTCATTACACTTAAAATCTTTGCTAAGCGTTTACTCCCCAAAAACGAACCAAGTGTTAAGCCCGATTCGGCATGATTGGCGATGGCAACTCCAGGTTTAAAAAAACGTGGAATCATTTGTCCCCACGATGCCCAGGGTTCATCATCCTGGTTTACCACAGTTGAATTTCCGGCCAGAAAAACAGTAACCTCATCTTCAACTTTTGTAATATCGAGTGCTTGTAATGCAGTTTGATGATCAAATTCCAGTGTAAGTTTATCATCCCAGTCGAGTTTACTGAGTTCACGAGGTTTTAGCGAAACCACTTGCCCGTCGTTAATGTGTTTATCTTTAACGTTTACAATAAAAGTTTTTGTTACCGATTGGCCAGCAGCGGTTGTTACATTCTCAAGCATCAATCTTCTTGATTCGGCCTTTACCGTGCTTAATGCACCTGTTTTTGGATCGCCAAAAGTTACCGTGATTTTATAATTGCCTTCGGGAACTGCTACCGAGAAATAAAATGGCTGATTACTTTTTACCAAATCCGATGTTAAAGAATTCTTTCCCCCGCGGTCAATCCCCTCCACTTTCGAGTCAAAATCAAAACCATAGCCTTTTTCTTTGGTGTAAGCATCGGTAGGTAAAACTTGCGTATATCCCTTGGCAACCTTTCCAGGTCCGAAATCAAATTTATAACCTGTTTTTTGCTGTGCCTGTACTAAATTGGCCATTAAACCAAGAAAAATAAATGGTTTAATAAACTTTTGAATGCTCATATGGTTTGTTTTTATTCAATCTGTTTTGGAATGAGATAATCCAGATTGCTTTCTTTTAAAATTTGGTTAAATAAACGTCTATCAGACATTTATTAACGAATATATAAAAACAATTCCCATTTAAACCCTAAGTGCACAGAACATTTAAAAATTTAATTTTATTTGTTCATAATCCTCTCAAATAAAGCAGCATTTGGAAATTATTAATACGAATTTTGTTCAAAAATTCATTTAAAATAAAAGGAGATTATTAAAAAATCTGCTCACTTCATTCATCATTCCCCCACAGGAGGGAATCTTAAAGCTAATTACGATTTCAAGTTTACTACAATTTGAATATTCAATAGAAAAATCATCCTCTCTACCAGAGCATTGGGAAGTAAAGAGATCATTAAACTATGTTATCAAATAAAAACCATTATTCCAACCAAACCATTTGTGTAAACGCACCATTGGTTGCAATATCCCAGGCCTCTACCCTAGCCCATTTACGGCCTTTCAAATTTACCGACCAACTAAAGTCCTTTTTACCAAAAGCCTTGGTATTGTTCAAATTAATGCGATCGCGGTATACCTTTACCCCATCACCCGAAACTATTTCTACAAAACTTAAAGGAAATGTCCAGTTGAGTTGCATGTTTATTGTTGCTTTACTGCTATTATCAATCTTCAAAGTTTCTCCAGCACCTTTTCCGTTAATATTAAAGCTTGGAATCAATACTTCACCAGTTGATACAAAAAACTTTCCCTTTTGCATTACATCTAAAACTGGCTGCCATCCGTCGGTATAATTAGGCACTTTATCCAACTGTAAATAATTTACATTTAAGTGCGCATACATTTCATTTTGCCCGGTAATGGTAAAGATATCCGCCTCAGAGATTACATGTTTTTTTAAACCCCAATTGGCCATATCATCCATCAGGTTCAATACCCTTTTACTTAAAGTGGGTAACGACAAATCGCCGGGAATAGCCTTCCATGCAGCACCCAGAAAAGTTTCCGATTTAAAAAAATCTTCTTCCTTGTATTTGTCCGGATAACCGGTAGATGCTTTGGTTCGCGCATGGGCAGTCCAGGCTAAACCATGTTCCTGCTCCAATAATTTAAGCATTTCTGCTTTATCATTAATGCGATAAACTTTACCATATTTTGGATCATTACTTTCGAAAGGCTGATCAGTTTTCCTCGACATAATCCAGTAAATCGGTTTAGGAAAAAATGCCAGCCAATGGCCGCCATAAAAATTATTTGCTTCTTCGCCAGGCAGCAATAAAAAATTAGGATCAGATAACCTTTTCGTTTCCTTAAACAACGCATCCAATTCTTTTAACCTTATAGAATCTGGTCCTTTTGGATGACCAGGGCCATGAAATTCAGCCAGCTTTACAATATTTAAACCCGTTTTCTTAAGTACCTCAACAAATTCGGGTTTTTCAGGAATGGGTTTCCCACTTAGCACCACATCCGAAATAAATTCATTATGAAAGTGGCTCGCCATTGTTTTATAGCCTGCTAAAGGTGCGTAAGTATCATTATGGGTAAATTTTTTAACCTCAGCTAAAGTTTCAGCTGCCTTGCCTGTGCTTAATAAACAGAAAAAATTAAGTCGCTGTTTCGTATTTGGCGGTGCATTAAACCATGGCACATAACGTTTATCGCCCAACGGATCTTGACGGATGCCTATTCCATAATCAGCTATTAAATTTAAATAATTACTCCCTTTCCAGGTAAATTTTAGGTTAAAAGCCTCATCTAAGGGATAAAAATATTGATGTGGCGCAGGAAACAATGCCAAACTACCGCCATTATTTTCGCCAATTACCGTACGGTATTTTACCTCCAGGTTTTTACTTTGATCGGTTTTAATTCCTTTTTCATGTTGAATGTTCCCCTTCACATCACTCCAGGCTACATTTGCCCATACTTCCTTTTTACTGGTTAAACCTGCATCATATAAAATAGCTGTTGAATCTTTTTCGGTAGATACCACCGCAGCAACATTAAATAAAGGACTTCCATTGTAAAAAGTAATTTCCAAATTGCCCTTAAATGGTTCACTATAAATACCGGCTATTTTTACAACAGTTTGCGCACCATGGGTAGCCACACTGGTAAGTCCTTTATTAAACTTAACAGCATTTGTGGTATACGGCCTGGTTGGCACGCGATCGAAAAACACATCCCATCCACCGCTCGAAGAGCTTAATGTACGTTTACCTACACGTAAAATAAAGGCAGGATCGAGATTAGCGGCAATTTCTTTAAAAGCATTCTTTTTACCCAGCAGCAAACGTTTAAATAATGGTTTTGAAGGGTCGAGATCTAAAACCATCTTTCCAAAGTTACCGTTACCTACTGGCCAGGTAAGCATGAGTTCCTTTTTATTTGAGGAAACCAGGGTTCCATTTTGTTTAAAAGATTTTAAATTAACCTGACCTTGTGCATTTATTACGCAGGAAAAAAATATTAAAAAGGAGAAAACAGCAATTTTCATAGGGAAAATAAGGTTTTTATTGGTTAGCGGATGAAGGGAAAGATAATGATTATGAGCAAAATATCTATTGTTCATTAAAAATCCAGTGCTTCTTGTTCATTATTTCTTTTTTTTAAAATAGTTGATAACATTCCTTATCTTGATATTAATTTAAAGCTGAGCAAATTGAATCACATACTTGAAAGAAATAATGTAAAAATTTTGGGTGAAGGCACCCAGGTAATGTTGTTTGCACACGGCTTCGGCTGTGCCCAAAGTTCATGGAAATTTATTACGGATGCTTTTCTTGCAGATTATAAAGTAATTTTATTTGATTATGTGGGTTCTGGAGATTCAGACATGAGCCAATACGACAAGCAAAAGTATGCAACTTTAGAAGGTTACGCATGCGACGTAATCGACATTATTGAAGCACTAAACCTAACGGATATTATTTTTGTTGGGCACTCAGTAAGCAGTATGATTGGTATGATTGCCGCTTTACAGATTCCTGAAGCCTTTAAAAAACTAATTTTCATCGGTCCTTCACCAAGATACCTGAACGATGGAGATTATATTGGTGGTTTTAATACCAGTGACATTGAAACCATATTTGAACACATTGCCGAAGATTATGTTGGCTGGAGTAAACAACTTGCACCAGTGGTGATGGATAATCCATCGAAACCGGAGCTATCAGACTTTTTACAGGAATGTTTCGAAGCAACTGACCCAAGCGTTGCACTTGCTTTTGCAATGGCCACTTTTAAAGCCGATTATAGAGATAAGCTAAAAAACCTTGAAATACCAAGCCTTACGCTACAAAGTTCAAACGATATAATTGCTCCCCTTTCTGCAGGAGAGTTTATCCATAAAAATACGCCAGACAATTTTTTGGTTGTAATGAAAGCTACCGGTCATTTTCCTCACATCAGTGAACCTGAGGAAACAATCAAAGAAATAAAAGATTTTATCGAAGAAATTAGCTTAAAATCAGCATCCGATCACTTATACGCCTCTTAACAATCAATTAAATATCAAAAGGGTAAAAGACCTGCAATATTTGTGTTAACGCTTTAGCATGTTCCAAATGATTAACAGCTGGTACTGGATCGTTATATTTTCTTTACCCCAACCATCAATTTAATTTAAGCTGCTAGATCAACTTCCCTATTTTCTGTTCATAAGCTGCACTTATTAATCCTGATTCTTCTAAGTTAAAGTTGAGGAAGAATTAAAAACTCCTGCCAGCTTTATCTCTTATTATAGCAATGCTTCATTTTTCCTATCAAATTATAGTAATCTGCTCAATTAATATTAGAAATCAAGCATTCAAATCATTGCTTCCTCGATATAAAATTTCAGAACACAAGTTTGTGATACACAGTACAATTATCAGATTAATATCACAAAAATGACAAAATAAAACCAGCAGGAATATTTTGCCTAAAAACTAATGAACAAAATGAATAAAATCTATATTTGCAGAAAACCATTCGCATTTTCAGCACGTATATACGCCCGTTCATCTAGGAAATTTGCTTGTCAAACCCTCAGATATAGCCCAAAAAATGAATTTAAGCTTGATTTCAATTAACACACAAAAAAACCATTATACACAAAAATCGAAAGAATAAAATGAACAAAATTAAAACTATCGCCATTGCATCACTAAGCATCCTGTCTATTTATACTGCTAAAGCACAATCTTTTAAAGAACCTGTTGGCTATAAACTTAAAAATGGCATGAACATCATTATTTCAGAAAATGACCGTTCACCAAAAGCGTATTCGAGCTTCACACTTGATAATAAAGCTTTCACTGATAAAAAAGACGGAGTTGTTGAATTGTTAAATGCGGTATTAAACGAAAACGTAACTAAAAACTCAAACATCAGTTTTAAAGATAATAGCGGTAAATTGGCTACCTCAAATGCAGATCTTGAAAAAGATTTAACCGCAATGGCAAATTTAATTGAAAACGCGACTATAGATAGAAGTACTTTCAATACTGCAAAAGCAAAATTAATTGCCAGCTTAAAATTGCAGGATTATGATTACGATCAAACTGTAAACGAAAAATCTATCAACGCATTAACACTTGCTGATGTTCAGGATTTTTATAAACAAATTACTCCAGAAAAAACTTTTCTAACAATTGCTGGTGATGTAGAATTAAGCACAGCAAAATCATCTGCTAAAAAAGCTTTTGGCAACTGGAACAAATCAGAAATTGTAGCTTCGGCTATTTCAAAATAGTATTATAATGTCGTCTATTAGCCCTTTGATTAGTCTCAAAGGGCTTTTTTATGCCCAAAATGTTACAGAAAACCTCATTTATTGCGATTTTTTTTACTGTATCATTCAATATATTAGCCTTCTGAATATTATTTTGATGAAAAAACGCTATACCTTACTATTAATTGCCTTTACAAGTTTATCTGCATCAGCACAAACCGTGGTAAACCGCAATACAGATATTGATAAAATGGTAAAATCTGTAAATCAGGATTCCTTAAAATCATATACCAGCAAAATGGTTGCTTTTGGAACAAGAAATACGCTGAGCGACATTAAAAGTAAATCGAATGGAATTGGTGCAGCGAGAAACTGGGTTGTAACTAAGTTTAACCAGTTTGCCAAACAAAGCGATGGACGGCTTACCGCATATTTAGATACCACAACCTTTAAACCAGATGGCAAAAGAGTAGATCAGCCAACGTTGCTCGGCAATGCAGTTGCCGTATTAAAAGGTACCGATCAAAATGACAAACGTGTGTATGTAGTAAGCGGGCACCTTGATAGCCGTGTTACCGATGTAATGAACAGAACCAGCAATGCACCCGGTGCCAACGATGATGGCAGTGGTGTAGCAGGTGTAATTGAGGCCGCACGGATTATGAGCCAGTACAAATTTGCTGCAACCATAATTTTTGTTGCCGTAAGCGGAGAAGAACAATCGCTATTGGGTTCAGGATTTATGGCTGCAAAAGCAAAAAAAGAAAACTGGAATATTGATGCCATGCTGAACAATGATATGATTGGCAGCAACAACAGCAGCGAAACCCAAATTATCGACAATACTAAACTGCGCGTATTTAGCGAAGGTTTACCCAGCTACGAATTGGATAAAAACGCGAAAAGCATCCGTCAGTTCGGTTTAGAAAATGATGGGAAAAGCCGTCAGTTAGCCCGATATGTTAAAGAAATTGGCGAACGCTACGTAGATCAGTTAGAAGTTAAATTAATTTATAGAAACGATAGGTTTTTACGTGGAGGCGATCATACACCTTTTGTAGAAAATGGATTTACAGCTGTACGCATTACTGAAATGAACGAAAATTTTGATCACCAGCACCAGGATCTGCGAACAGAAAAAGGTGTAAAATACGGCGATTTACAGGAATTTATGGATTTCGAATACCTCCGTAAAAACACAGGGGTAAATATCGCAGTACTGGCCAATCTGGCAAAAGCACCCACCGCACCCACCGAAGTAAAAGTGGATGTTAAAAACCTGAGTAATTCTACCTTTTTATATTGGAAAGCACCTGTTAATGGCAATGTTAAAGGTTATTATGTTTTAATGCGCGAAACCAGCAGTGCAGTATGGGAAAAGAAATTTTTTACCACCGCAACAGAAATGAAATTACCTTACAGTAAAGACAATTATTTATTTGCCGTACAAAGCGTTGGAAATGAAGATAATGAAAGCCTGCCTGTAGTACCTGGGATTGGCAGATAATAAAACTTTTAGGTTTTACCATTGTTTAAACTCAAATTTACGGCATGAAATTTAAACCACTGGCTTTTATTGTTAATATCGCCATTACTTTGAGCATTGGCGCTTTAGGCGGATGGGCAACTTTTCAATCTGTTAAAACATGGTACCCGACGTTAAATAAACCTTCTTTTAATCCGCCAGACAAGCTTTTTGGACCAGTTTGGACAACATTATATATTATTATCGGTATAGCTGCTTACCTGGTTTGGATAAAACGCGATAAAATTGTTCATTTTCCCCGTACCGTTGCGATCTATTTTATCCAGTTAATTTTAAATTTAGCCTGGTCATTTATTTTCTTCTACCTGCATGAGGTAGGATTTGCCTTAGCCGAAATTATCCTATTGTTGATTATGATTGTGATTAACGGCTTGGTTTTCTATAAAATAGATAAATGGGCAGGGCTGATTTTTATTCCATATTTACTTTGGGTAAGTTTTGCCACTATTTTAAATTATAACATTTTCATTTTGAACTGATTTTAGAAAGAAAACACCTATTTTTAGGGAGTGGTAACTTTTAAAAGATTTTTGCTGATACTTTTCGTTTTGTGCTGTAACCAATTACAAGCGCAAAAAGTAGGCCTTGTATTTAGTGGAGGTGGTGCCAAAGGTTTATCGCACATCGGTACCTTAAAAGCCCTTGAAGAAAATCATATCCCGATAGATTATATCACCGGAACATCAATGGGTGGTATTGTTGGTGCCATGTATGCTGCAGGTTACAGTCCGGCACAGATAGAAAAAATAGCCTTAAGCAGCGATTTTCAGAATTGGATAAATGGCCGTTATACGAGCGATTACACCTATTATTTCCAAAAAAATGCTCCAAATGCTTCAATGTTGACGGCAAAAGTGGCTATAGATACCGGTTTTCATTTTAGTTTCCGCTCCAACCTCATTAACGATATCCCTTTAAATTTCGCCTTTTTGGAGCTTTTCTCGCAGGCATCTGCGGTGTCTAAAGATAATTTCGATAACCTTTTTGTGCCTTACCGCTGCATGGTGGCTGATGTACTTTCGCAAAAAAGTATTACGGTAAGCAAAGGCAGTTTAGCCGAAGCTGTAAGGGCAACCATGACGGTTCCGATTATTTACCGCCCGATTAAACTGGATGGCAAATACGTGTTTGACGGCGGTTTATACAATAATTTTCCTGCTGATGTAATGGAAAGAGATTTTAAACCCGATTATGTGATCGGTGCCAATGTTTCTTCCAAAACATACAACGAATACCCAAAAAACATCGATGATCGTTTAATGAACCGCTTTTTGGTGTACATGTTTCTTTCCAAATCAGATTCTACCATGATCGGGAAAAACGGCGTTTATATTCAGCCAAATCTTGCAGCTTACAGCGTTACCAATTTTGCTCCTGTAGAAGAATTAATTAAAAAAGGTTACGATGCTACAATGGCCGATATGCCCAGAATTAAGGCTTTAATCAGCAAAAGGGTTAGCGATGAAGAACTGGCCAAAAGAAGGGAAATGTTTAATGCCAGAAAACCAGAACTTAAATTCAGTAATGTTACCGTATCGGGTGTTAATGCACAGCAAAAAAAGTATGTGGAGCGGCTTTTTAAAAGCGATAAAAGCACATTCGACCTAAAGGATATCAGGCGGGGTTATTATAAACTGGTTGCCGATCAAACCTTTGAAACTGTTTACCCCAAAATATCCTACCAGGCCGCAACCGATAGTTATACCTTTGAGGTGGTGGCACAGCCTAAAAAAAGCTTTAAATTGGATCTTGGCGGAAATATTTCAACCCGGCCGATCAGCAATGTATTTCTGGGAGCACAGTACAATTACCTCGATAGAAAATCATACACCTTCGGAACCAGTTTTTATTCGGGCCGTTTCTACGAATCAGTACAATTGAACGGACGCATAGATTATCCAACGAAATTGCCCTTGTTTTTAGCAGCCGAATTAACCTATAACCACTGGAATTTTTACAACACCAGTCAGATTTTTATCGAGAACCCCCACCCCATCTACATCGAGCAATCCGATCGAAAAATTGATCTCATGGTAGGGATGCCTTTAAATTATAATACCAAAATTGTACTCCATTCTACATTTATTAACAATAGCGATAATTATAGTCCAAACAGTACATTCGGTGTTGGCGATGTATTGGATGAAACAGTTTTTAATGGCTTTAGAGGTTCCTTTAATCTCGAAAAAAATTCCCTTAACAGGAAACAATATGCCACAAGGGGCCAAAGCTTTTCGTTAAGCTTAAATTATACCACAGGTCGCGAAAACTATAACCCGGGCAATATTTTCCGTTCTACACCAGGTTTTGTAAAAATACCGGGCAGCAGTCATTTGCGCCAATGGGGAAGTATTAAACTCACACAGGAAAATTATTTTCTGCACCTTAAAAAATACACTTTGGGTTATATTGTAGAAGGGGTAATTTCCAATCAGCCTTTGTTCAGCAATTATTACGCAACACTTCTTACCGCTCCGGCGTTTTATCCGTTACAAGATAGCAGATCCCTCTTCCTTGATAAATTTAGGGCCACTACTTATGCTGCCGGTGGTATAAAAAACATTTATAATGTTAAAAAAAATCTTGATTTTAGATTGGAAGGTTATTTATTTTTGCCTCACAAGGAATTTGAACTGAATAATTTCCAGGATGTAGATTATGCCAGGGCCATCACAAAAATACGTTATGCAGGCACTGCAGGCTTGGTTTACCATTCACCGCTCGGCCCTGTCAGTTTAAGTTATAATTTATATAATGACGCTGTTAAAAGAAATGGTGTATTATTGCATATCGGTTATTTAATTTACAATAAACGTTCTATCGAATGAAACGAATCTTACTTTTATGTACACTGTGTTTAATAGGTTTCCTGGGATCAGCACAAACCGCAGCCATTAATAATTTTCTGATAAAAGAGAATTTGCTTAAAAACAATAAACTGGCCATTATAGCAGCAGATTCACTGAACAATCCAAACGAAAATATAAATGGCACTTACACCTTTAGTGTGAGTGGATTTACGCAGATATTGAAGTTTAACGATGGTATCGCTGTGCTTCCGTTACCTATCGATAAATCTACTTTTGTTTACATTAAACACCAGAACGATACAGGAACACACAGCAAACTGGTTTATGTATATAAGAAAGATACAGATTTAACTCCTTACGCCATCAATAGCTTATGGCTTTTTATCATTCCGATTGCACTCATTATCATTGCTTTTGCTTTCCGTAAACTCATCATATTTGTGGTGATTGTGTTTTTGGTATTTGTATATTTTAACCACAGCAACGGATTAAACCTTTCTACGTTTTTTGAAAGTATTTTTGATGGCCTAAAGAACCTCGTCTGAGAAAGAGTTGTCAACTTTAAGGCTTAAGCCCACTTACGCTCAGGCTCGTTTTTAACGAGCGTGTAAATAATAATCGTTTATAACGATACGTCACACAAAACGAGCAAAAGGGCACTATTAGCCGGAATTTCCGTTAATCCTCAACACCGACAGACAGTAATCTTAAACCATTTTTTAGAAAAGCAATGCTTGTGGTGCTTCGGATATACCCGTCCCGCCCTTTGCTTAATCCCGATGAAACTAATCTATTATTATTAAAATTCATTTAAACATCGGGATAACGCTGTCGGTCGGGTTTATTGAACAGCGGAAAATCATTAGCAGATCAATAAGTGGTTAGTGGAAACCTGAACCACTGCAACAAGGTTATTTTATCCTCAATTGTAGCACTTATTAGGCCTTTTAAACGTGCTGCTAAATAAAAGCTTTTGTAACTGCTTTCTACAAAAGAAATGTTGCTTTAGCAAACGATAATTAATTTCGATTTACTAATATTTTTAGTAAATTTGAGTTATGGAAAACCTATATTTAGTTTGTTTAATACCACCAGCTTCAATAGTGGAGGATATTGACGAAATGAGGATTTATATTTCGGAGAAATTCAAAGTATACGAATCATTAAAACGGCCTGCACACATAACTTTATATCCTCCTGTTAAATTATCATCACTAGAAGCCGAGAAAAGATTTTTTAAAGCACTTGAAGATGCCGCTTATGGCATTCCTTTTACGCAGGTACTGCGAAACTTTAGTTCATTCCACGAAAAAACATTTTACCTTGATGTAGAACAAAATGAGGGTTTAATGAAGCTGGAAAAACAGATTACTAAAGAATTACAACCTTTAAAACTGATAGAGAATAAGGAGAAGTTCAATCCGCATCTAACCTTGGCTTTCAGGGATGTAAAACTACCCGTTTTTCAACAGCTTTTAGCCGAATTTAAAGACAGAAAATTCAAGCGAGAATTTCAGGTTTCATCATTTTCAGTTTACAAACATCAAGACAAAAGATGGCAACCTTTTAAAGAATTTGCGTTGAAGAATCCCGATTCAAAAGCCAGGCCACTAAGCCTGTTTGATTAATTAAAACGGCATCCCGATCCCGAAGTTATATTGTAAAAAACGATAAGTATCAGGACCATGTGTTGAGTTATAATTGTCTTTAAAATCTCTCGCTCCGGATAAGAATTTACTGATCACCCATTGATCTGATCCAACAAATTGCGGATCTTTCAGCTTTAAGCCCACATCAAACCTGAATACAAAATACTGCACGTCATACCTTAACCCCAAACCTGTACCAATAGCCAATTGCTGTACAAATTTGTTAAATTTAAACACTGTCTGCTCATCAAGTGTTGGGGTTCCAACCAAAATTGATTCGCCTTTACGGAGATTCCATACATTACCGGCATCAACAAATGCAGCACCTTTTAAGGTGGCGCCGAAAAAATTCTTGGCTACAGTAAACCGGTACTCAAAGTTTGTTTCAATACGCATGGTACCTAACTGATCCAGGCCATAAAAAGCTCTTCTTAAAGTATCACTTCTTAAAAGTCCTCTATCATAGTTTCCCGGCCCTATGGTTCTCGCCTGCCATGCCCTGATCCCACTTGATCCTCCTGCAAAAAACTGTTTCTCAAAAGGAATACCTGTTTGCACTGAATTGCCATAAGCATAGGCAACACCTGCATTTAAGCGGGCAATAAACTGCCGTTCGCCACCTAAGTGTTTATACCACCTGATATCAACTTCAGGGCGCATATACTGGTTAAATGGCAAACCTAAAATTTTAGCAGGATCGTTATTGGCAGGATCATTTTTGGCTCCGGTAAGCTTGGAAATACCTTGCAGCATATTACCTGCAATATCCATTCCTGCCCTTAAATAGACGAAAGACCTGAATTCATTCAACTTATTTGCATTTAAAGTATAGGTATACTTCATGCCCAATGTTAAATCCTTACGGCCAAGCAAAGTAGAATAATAAAGGTTATTTAAAACAGTTTGCGCATCTACATTAGGATCTAAGTTTCCAAAGCGGTATTCGAAATTTAAAGGGGTAAAAGAGTGTAATTTAGATTTAGTTTCCACCCAATCGTAAGTAATAGAATTGATAAAAATCCTTCTTACCGAAACATCTTTTTGCAAAGCATAAATGTAACTACTTGAAAATGTGGTATGTGGCATTCCGTTACCCCCAAGCGTAGGATTATAGAAAGGAATCATCAACCTCGGCACCGTAATACTGGCGCTGATCGAAAAATCGCGCTGATAAATATCGCTGAAAACCTTTGCTCCATTCCCAATTCTGGATTGCAACCCACCTTTAAGTTGTAATTCAAACCTTTCGGCCCCTCTAAACAGGTTGTTATTTGTGTAAGTATTACTAATGTTAAACCCCACCGTACCGCCATTAAAAGGCACCTCACCTTCTACCCGGTTGCTCATTACTTTCTGAGGGATAAGCTGAATTACGGCATTTACCTTATTCGAAGTGCTATCTCTTCTAAAATAATCAATTTTAACATTTTTGAAAATATTTAGCTCATATAAGCGATCGTAGGTTAAGTTCTCGTTGCGAATGTCGTAAAGTTCACCTTGCTTTAAAAAATCGTATCTCACAATCGGATTTCTTCTATATCGCTTAGAGAAATCGGTGAATACTATTCCGTTTAACGTATCCTTGCTCAATTTATAACGAACAGAATCCGGAAAACCATCCGGATTTGGTGCAATAATCATATGTGTATAACCGATATTGAACTGTTTATGCGGTCCATCTGCGGGATCGGTAACATTTAAATTCAAATCAATTTTATTGGTTTTAGAGCTGGGTTCGGCACCATAAACATCAAAATTTACATAAGGCCTTAAAAAATAGAAATAGCCGTTTTCTTTCATAATACGATAAATCTGTTCCCTTTCATAAGTTAATGAATCCTCATCGTATTGCATGCCTTTGTGCAAATGGCTCACCAACGCCTTATTCGTTTCGTAAAGATTTTTAATATTCGCATTTGGGATCGAATCTGTAAGCTTATCTATAAAATAAGCAGGCCCTGGTTTAGCACTGAATATAACTTCTGCTTTTTTATCTGCTACTTTTATGGCTGCAGCTACTTCTGCCTGCCGGTAACCTTTACTTTTTAAAAATTTCTGGATCTGGGTTCTCGAAATTTCTACCAAAGTACTATCCAGAATAGCGGGTGGCGTACCAAAAGGCTTAATATCGTTGGTTTTATACCTGCCATCTTTCGTATTGAAAAGGTTATATAACGGTACCTGAATACTTAGCTTGGAGGCAGGTCGGAGATCTTTCTGTACGTAATTATAAGCTTGCTCCTCAAATTTCGCATCTATGCTATCAATAGTAACCTTTTTCACGATCGATTGATAGTCGGCAATGTATTTAGTTGATGAACAGGCCTGAATTAAAACAATAATAAATAGTAATATTGCAGTGCTTTTCAGTTTAATATTTATTGAGTTTTGGTATGCTTTCAAAATCACAGATTAGTTTTATAAAGTCGTTACATCAAAAAAAACACCGTAAAGAACATGGGTTATTTATAGTTGAAGGTATTAAATCCATAAAAGAATTTATTCAGTCAAGCTTCCAGATCCATACGTTATTTTACAACAGCGAACAATACAATTTGTTACCCAAATTGCCTGCAAATATAAACTTATTTGAAGTAAAGAACGCTGAATTAGACAAGATTAGTGCGTTACAAACCCCGCAAGGTTTTTTAGCATTGGTTCACATCCCTAAAAACGAGGAAATAGACCTCAATGTATTAAAAAATCAGTTTACTTTAGTGTTGGATGGTGTTCAGGATCCGGGCAACATGGGTACCATTATCAGAACTGCAGATTGGTTTGGTTTTAAAAATATAATCTGCTCTTTAGATTGCGTAGAAGTATTTAATCCAAAAACAGTACAGGCCACTATGGGCTCATTGGCAAGGGTAAATATTTATGAAGCAGATTTACCGGGGCTGTTGGCTAAAAACTCCATACCTGTTTTCGGGGCTTTGTTAGATGGCGAATCGATTTACAAAACCCAATGGGGAAAAGAAGGATTGGTAATTTTGGGCAATGAAGGGAAAGGAATATCACCAGAGGTAATCAAAAAAATAAATAAGCCGGTAACCATTCCGAGAATTGGAGAAGCAGAATCGTTAAACGTGGCTGTAAGTGCTGCAATCTTTTGCGCTGAGTTAGTGAGAGTTCGAAATTAAAACGATTTTTATTGAGATATTATTTGCGGGCTAACTAATAATTGCTATTTTTGCAGCCTTGAATTTAAAAGGTCGAGTGGCCGAGTGGCTAGGCAGAGGTCTGCAAAACCTTCTACAGCGGTTCGAATCCGCTCTCGACCTCCATTTGTACAAATAAAATAATTAAAAGGTTATTACCATGGCAGTTACCAGATTAAAAAGAAAAGACAGAAGGAATAAAAATACAGCTCACCAAGAGGTAGCATTTTTAAAAAGAGCAACTAACATTGAGTTAGGAAGCCGCTCTACTCAACCTAAAAACGATCAATTGGCTAAAAACAATGCTGTTTTAGCTGGTTTAGCAAAATAGTTTTTAGGAATTCTTCTTAAAAAATTTAAAGCATCCTTCTGATCAAAGGATGCTTTTTTTTGTGGCATTATTTTTCCGAACAAAAGATAAAAAGCAAAAACATTTTTCATAACTGAAAAAGACAACTGAAATCATGATTAGCATTCCCAACAGAATAAATTTAAACACTTCATCAAAATCAGGTTAATTGTGTATCTTGACAACGCAAACAAACCATTTAACAAGTGGTAGTTAGCAATTAATTGACCTGAAGATAAAAACATAGCAAAAATACCACTGCTAAAAAATTATTTTCAATGCAGTTATTACCATATAAGATAAAAATCATGGGTTAGTTATAACCCTATTAGCACCAAAGTACATCCCAGCTTAAGGTTGCTAAAAAATTATATAATTAGCGTTAAAATAAACCGCTTTAAATGGGAACAATCAAATACATTGCGAAAACCATTACAGAAACTGCAGAAAGCATTAAATGGATTGCCACCAATGGCAATATCACATTCAATGCAGCTGGTGAAATTATTCACCAAAGCAGAGATAAAGTAACGTATGGAGAATATGAACCGATTGAAAATAATGATGTAGATTTTAAGATCACCTTTTCATTAAATAAAAGCTATCAGAGCGTAGTTCCCTTGGGTATATTAGATTTTAACAATGAATATGAAAATCCATACTTTGCATTTGATTACTCACTGAGCTTAAATGATATAGACTCACTTCAATTTCAGATTACTGATGCTGATGGAAATGTTATTTATCAGTTGAGTAACTTAGCTCCTGTTGTGGTTATTGCATCTAGAGTACCGCAGATCAACAATAAAATCAAAGACTTGTTGCCTGCTTACCCATCCAAAACATTTGATTTCGGTGCAATTCTCGATCAATTTAGCCTTCTACCTGCCGACTACACAAAAGTTGGATCATACGTGTTGTATTGGGACGGTTTTGATAATAATGAAGTTTACGACAGCACACGTTTTAACAACAAAACCCTAACTGCCCAAGTAACAGCTATTAAGGCCGGTAAGAGAAAAAACATAAAGTTGGAATTTTCCACCCGATACGAAGAGGTAGATTGGGTTGATGTAAAAATAGACCGGAAAAAAAACCGGATTGATACTACATTAAGGGTTAACCTGCAAGATGGTGGAGCAAAAGGTTTGAATTGCTGGAAAAATACTAGGAACTTTAATCCACTCTCCAATAAAAGTGAAATATGTGATTGGGATAAAATACCCGAAAACTCGATAATGTTTTATGGCGAACAACCCATAAAAAAAAGAACAAGAACTTTTGAAGAATTAAGAAATTTAGCATTACGGGGAATTAATAAATATTGGAGCAGGAAATACGAAACAACGGGAGGTGTGGGAACTATTATCAACGGTGAGAAATGGGAGATAATGACAAATACCTTACAGGATATTAATGGAATGACTGCGCCTGAAATTATATTTTTCACCAATGATGAAGAAACAAATTTCACACGTTCACGTAACTGGGAATTATCTAGGAAACTCTTCTATATAGTAGGATATACATATGATAATGATTGGAAGACAAGTAAAGAAAGCATAAGATATTTGAACAAAGGATGGTATTTCAAGAAAGAATCAAATGCTGATGAAGAATTCTTAGAAACATCAGCACATGAAATTGGTCATCAACTGCTTTTAAAATATGGAGGTCATATCCTTTCTAAAACACACAAGGGCACCTCTAATTGGAGTATGATAATCCAAGAACCGAATCAAGACACTGCTTATCCTAAAAATGGGGAAATTGATTTAATGAAATACGCTGACGATTATTATCCTGTGGATTATTATCAAAGAGTAATCATAGCACCAGAAGACTTACTAGGACTTATATGGTTAACTAAAATTAAGGTAGGATTATGAAATGGATAATAATTGTTTATTTATTCATTTTTATGAGCTGTAACTTTTCAAGTTCAACTAAAGATAATTCAAGGAAAATTACTGATTACTATCATGGGATTGTTCTGAATGAGCAATTTGAAAAAGTAACAGGTGTGAGCGTAATGATTTTAGAACCTGGAAGTCATGCTGTTGCTACAGATAAGGAAGGCCATTTTGAAATAAAAAACAAAAAATTCAACAAAATCAATATTCAACTAGAAAAAAGCATAATTTTCGCTAAAGAAGGCTATATAACAGATACAGTATCCACATTATTAATTGGCCCAAATCATTTAGGCAAGAAAAAAAGTATCAATAACTATTTCATTCATGAAATACCAGATACCATAATTTTAAGGAGGAAACTTTTCTAACTGTTTAGAATTTTATAATCCATTCGCAATATTAAGTTCATTATTATTAAGCAATAAGGCACCGTAATACAATGTATTTAAGAAAACAAAATGAAAACCATAAATAGATTATTATCAAAGCGTAATCATATCACTAAAAGAATTATTAGAACTTTTTATGGTTAACTAAAATAAACCAATTTAGATCTCAGCTAATAAGAAAAATAGCTTTTACCAATTAAACTAAACCAGTGCCTTACAAATATTTTTGATCAACCCTGGCCCCTCGTAAATGAAGCCTGTATACAACTGAACAAGACAAGCACCAGCCGCTAATTTTTCTTTTGCATCTTCTGCCGAATGAATTCCACCAACACCAATAATCGGAAATGCTTTATTTGATTTTTCTGCAAGATAACGGATAACCTCTGTAGACCTTTCTTTAACCGGTTTACCACTTAAGCCACCTGTTTCGGCTGTTAAATCCTTTTCAGTGGCCAGGTTTTCTCGGCTTATAGTTGTATTGGTAGCAATAATGCCTGCAATTTTGGTTTCGGCAACAATTTCGATAATATCATCCAATTGGGCGTTGGTTAAATCAGGTGCAATTTTTAATAAAATCGGACGTGAGATATCATTTTTACGGTTGCGCTGCTGTAAGGTATTTAAAATCTTTTTTAAGGGTTCTTTTTCCTGGAGTTCGCGTAAACCAGGTGTATTAGGTGAACTTACATTCACTACAAAATAATCTACCACATCGAACAAACGATCAAAACATTTTATATAGTCGCTTACCGCATCTTCATTTGGTGTTGCTTTGTTTTTGCCAATGTTTCCGCCAACAACAATATCAGGATGTTTATCTTTTAGCAAGCGTAAACGCTCAGCCATTACATCTACCCCTTTATTATTAAAACCCATCCGGTTAATTAACGCTTCATCATTAGGTAAGCGGAACATCCGTGGTTTATCGTTTCCGGGCTGAGGCATTGGTGTAACTGTACCTACCTCTATAAATCCGAAACCTAAATTACTAAGCGATTCTACATATTCGCCATTTTTATCAAATCCAGCAGCCAAACCAACAGGGTTTCTGAATTTAATCCCAAAAACTTCGCGTTCCAAACCTTTAATATGAACATCGAAACTGCTACGGATTATGGTTTTACCCAATGGAAATTTATCATTAAACCATTTTAACCGCTTAACTACAAAATAATGTACGTTCTCAGGGTCAAATTTGAAGAATAGTGGTTTAATTAAGCGATACATGCCACGAAGATAAGAACTTAATATAAAAAATGGAAAAAAGGTTAATTGGCTCATTCTTTCATTAGTCTATACGGCCAAATCCAATCCTGAGTACAACATTGGATCAGAGTTGATGCTCAATAGTTTCATAACCATGCCAGATAAGCAACCTGGCCAATAACTATTAGACTATAAACCATCAACTCTAGGCAATGGCCTATTTACCAATGACTAATAAGCTGCGGTAAACTGCTCCTGGTGATGTGCATTATTCTCCAATTCATCAGCAATAACAATGGCTAAATCTTCTACTGATAAAATAGAACGACCTTCCTCATTAAAAACCGGACTTGTTTTACCCAAACGGTATTTACCAGTTCTACCTGTGGTAATTCCCTGGTGCATTTCAATAGCCGGACTAAAAAACAACCAATCCAATTCTTTTTCTTCTTTCAGGATATTAAAATAATCTCTTACAGCGGTTGCTCCTGGTTTATAGTCTGCCGGAAAGTCTGGTCCGTCTACAATCTGGTGGCCGTCAATCTGCAAAGTACCTGCACCACCAATAAAAATATAACGTTTAACGCCCGATGCTTTTACAGCAGCCTGTATAGCTTTTGCGCCTTCTACGGTATCATTATATAAATTTGGATTGGTCCAGCCTGCATTAAAAGCACTTACCACGGCATCAGCCCCTTTTAATGCTTCCGTTAATTGCTCGGTATCCAAAACATCAACTGTTACCTTTTGTACTTTATCATCGGTGTTTTCAATTTTAGTGGTATCGCGTGCAATGGCGATTACTTCATTACCACGGTTTACCAGCTCATTTAAAATGGCTTTGCCTACAAATCCTGAGGCTCCAATTAGTGCTACTTTCATGCTCTTTTAATTTTAAATTAGTATTAAATGTTAAATTGTAATATTATTTATTACAGTTTTAGTTAAATTTTTTTATTTAAACCCGGCACTAAACTCTTTTAATGATTTTGTTGCCAAATTCTTAACCAAAGCATTTTCTGCCTCAGCATATAAATTATTTAAATGCTTGGTAATCTGTTTACCTACCGGACAATCAGGATTTGGTTCATTTTTACTTTCGCCCAATAAACTTTTCTGCTTTACTGCTTTATAAACATCGCCCAGGTTAATGTCTTCAGGATTTTTAGCTAAAGTAGAACCTCCACCCTTCCCTTCTTTACTTTGCACAAAACCATGTTTATGCAAATTGGCTAATTCTTTTCTCACTAAAACAGGATTACAATTGATACTACCCGCAATATATTCAGAGTTCAATAGCTGTCCTTTTACCTGATCAAGAAGAGTAAGAATGTGAAGCGAGATAGAAAAGTGACTGCTGTTCATACTGTAATTATTTTTATTACAGAACAAAGTTATGATAATTTTTACCCGTTTTAAAAAATTAACATCATTTAACCCTATCCTGACAAATGACCTAACCGTTCTACAATAAATTTTTGAAGTTATAAAGCGCAGAAAAAGCGGAATATCGAGCATCAATTAAACGGCACTTCCTAATAAACAGAATGAAAAAAGTTTTTGTTTCGCTAAAACTGTTTTTTTGTGGGTTTTCTGAAAAACCAAATACAACTTAAAATTGCTGGTTACTCCTATTTGACTTTCAAACTGAAAAAAGCCTTTAAATTTTGTACTTTTGCAGCCGAAATGATTTCAATAAATAATTTAACATTCCTGATTGGCTCGAGGGCCTTGTACGATGACGCAAACTGGCACATTAAACCTGGCGACAGGGCTGGTTTAATTGGCGCCAACGGAACAGGAAAATCAACACTGCTAAAAATAATTGTAGGCGAATATGCACCTAGTTCGGGTACAGTTTCCATGTCGAAAGATTTGAAAATTGGTTACCTAAACCAGGATTTACTTTCTTACGATTCGCACCATAGTATTTTACATGTAGCCATGGAGGCCTTTGAACGCCAAAACCAGTTGCATGATGAGATTGAAGAACTTCTAAAGAAAATCGAAACGGATTACAGCGAGGAGGTTTTATTTAAACTTAGCGATAAACAGCAAGAATTTGAAGCTTTAGACGGATACAATATCGAATATAGGGCAAACGAAATTTTAGCTGGTTTGGGCTTTAGTACTGCAGATCAACTCCGCCCGCTAAATACCTTTTCAGGAGGTTGGCGTATGCGTGTAATGCTTGCCAAAATACTGTTGCAAACTCCCGATATCCTGTTACTGGATGAGCCTACCAACCACATGGATTTACCCTCTATTAAATGGTTGGAAAACTATTTAATGGGCTTCGAAGGAGCAATTGTAATTGTTTCTCACGATAGGTATTTCCTCGATAAAATTGTAAACCGCACGGTCGAATCACGTAAAGGGAAATTAACGGTATATGCCGGCAATTACAGTTTCTATGTAGAAGAAAAGGCTTTACGTGGTGAGATTCAAAAAGGCGAGTTTAAAAATCAACAGGCCAAAATTAAACAGGAAGAGCGTTTAATTGAGCGTTTTAAAGCCAAAGCAAGTAAAGCCAAGATGGCACAATCGCGCATGAAAGCTTTAGATAAAATGGAGCGTATTGATGATGTGGATGATGATAACCCAACAGTAAATTTTGCTTTCAAATTTACTAAACCATCGGGCAGGCATGTGGTACGCATAGAACACGCCAACAAAAGCTATCCAAATGTGCATATTTTGGACGATGCCGAAGGTGTGATTGAAAAAGGGGATAAAATTGCCCTGATTGGTGCCAACGGTAAAGGTAAATCTACTTTATTGAGAATGATTGCCGGAACAGAAAAATTTGAAGGTTTTTGTGAAACCGGTCATAATGTAACCACTACTTTTTTTGCTCAGCACCAGTTAGAATCACTGCACCTTGATAATTCTATTTTAGAAGAACTGCAAGCCTTTGCACCAAAACACAGCGATACTGAGTTGCGTAGTATTTTAGGTTGTTTCCTATTTACGGGCGATGATGTTTTCAAAAAGATTAAAGTACTTTCAGGAGGTGAAAAATCACGCGTGGCATTGGCTAAATCATTAACAACTGATTCGAATTTCCTTATTCTGGATGAGCCTACCAACCACTTGGATATTCAATCGGTAAACATCCTGATCCAGGCCTTAGAGCAGTTTGAAGGTACTTTTATCGCAGTATCCCATGATAGGTATTTCTTAGATAATGTGGCTAACAAAATCTGGTTTATCGAAGGCGAAAAGATTAAACAATACCCCGGCACTTATGCCGAATATGAAGAATGGAACAGTAAAAGGGTGATTCCGGTAGCGAAGCCGATTCCGGTTAAAATGCCTGAAAAACAAAAGGAAGCACCAAAACCAGTTTCGCCGAATACTGCTAATCAATTAAAAAAGCTGAACGATGAACTGCAAAAAATAGAAAAACTGATTGCTGATTTAGAGCAAAACGTTAAAAATATTGAAGCTGAACTGGCAGATGAAAATGTTTATGGTAAAGCCGATAAATTAGCTGAAGCCAACAAACGTTATTTGGCGGTCAAACAGGATTTAGATAACAGCCAGACTAAATGGGAAACTTTAGCTGCTGAAATTATGGAGCTGGAGGGTTAGTTTTAACCATCAATAGCTATAAAGCCGTTCTGATTCACATCAGGACGGCTTTTTTGTTTTTTTTTTGCCACAAAAGCACAGAAACACGGAGAGTAATGTTTATTGTGATTCTTCGTACCTCAGCATGACAGCATGTTTAGGGTTGCCGCAAGGCGCAAAAAACACCGTGTTAAAATGATTTAAAACCGAAGAGTTGTCAACTTTCTCTCCACCTTGCTATTCAAGTTGACAACTCTTAATAAATCAATTGAACCTCAATAATCCTCCGTGTCTCCGTGTCATGATATAAAAGAGTATTCCGTATAATCCGTAGCTAATTTCAACCTTGTGTTTGGCCACTTCCCAATAAAACTCTACTTTTAACCATGCAGAAAATACTAATTACGGTTTTATGTTTCATCTCTAGTTTGGCTTTTGCACAAAACAATAACAAGTTTACCAACGAGAACAAAATTTATCTACCGAATATTAAAACTGTACTTTGCTACAATAGCAATAAAGAGCAAAGTTTGCCCGTAATTATGCTCAACTCTTCAGAAACAATTAATTTCTCATTCGATGATCTGTTAGCAGGTACTAAAAACTATTGGTACACCATTGAGCATTGCACAGCAGAATGGCAACCTTCTCAGATTTCGAGCATCGATTATTTAGGAAGTTTTAACGACGACCGCATCATCAATTACCGTTATTCATCTAATACCACACGTAAATATACCCATTACGAAATCAGCCTGCCCAACACTCAAATTCAGCCTAAAATTGGTGGCAATTATGTGTTAAAAGTATATTTAGATGGCGACAAAAATAAACCTGTTATTTCGCAGCGTTTTTATGTTCTGGATAGTCAGGTGGCTGTAGCGGCAGAGGTAACCAACTCATTACAGGTGGAGAACCGGAACTACAAACAAAAGATCAACTTCACAATTAACCACACTTTTCCAATTACAAACCCTTATCAGGATGTAAAAGCCGTGGTGATGCAGAATTTTAACGCGAATACAATCCAAATTAACACCAAGCCTTCATTTGTAAGGCCAAATCAACTGGTTTATAACGACCTTAATACCAATGATTTTTGGGGCGACAATGAATTTAGAAAATTCGATACCAGGAGTTTGCGGTACAAAGCGGATAATGTTAAAGATATTTATCGCGATAATGAATCGGTAAATGTAATGCTATTTCAGGATGCTCCCCGTACTGTTGGTGCTTTTGCCAATCAATACGATGAAAACGGCAACTTTTTTATCCGAAATACAGATGGCCGTGACGACAGAACAGAATCAGAATACATGGGGGTTTTATTTACACTGAATGCCCCTGCCCCCAGCGCAAATGGTGATGCTTACGTGGTTGGCCGCTTTAACAATTACACCATGAGCAATGAAAATAAATTGCTGTATGATACCAATAGAAAACAGTTTTATGGCAACATTATGCTTAAACAAGGCTTATACGATTATGAGTTTGCCTGGTTTAATAAGGATACCAATGTAATTGAAACCAGGGCTTTTGAAGGTGCTTTCTTTCAAACCGAAAACAGCTACCAGATTTTTGTTTATTATCGCCGCCCTGGTGCCCGCTGGGATACATTAATTGGCTATACCAACCTAAGTAATAAGGTTACAGATAGAAGGTAAATAGCATTGCCTAAAGCTGTTCTTACAGGTAAATCCTTAACTATTCTATCGAAATAACCTGATAATTCTTATGCGGCAAAAACATCCACCTGTAATACGCTTAACTACAAGTTGGAAATAACGACAAACATATCCTGTCATCTTAACCCTCGAAATAAAGTGAGTTTTAATTGTCAACTTGACTTTTAATATTGTATTACTTACCTTTATTGTTACATTAATTTTCTTTGTTTAAAATGTGGTTATTTACATTAGTATTTCAGTAAGTAACCAGATAAACACATTTGATTAGTGTTTCTAACCGAAAACTATGTTCAAAAAATTAATTGCCGCTGCATTAATAATCAATCCATGCGTACAGCTTTTTGCGCAAGGCCCTAACAGTTCCTATACCCAATCCATCAACGGAACAAAACTAAAATTCGATATGCAGGCCATCCCTGCCGGAAAATTTAAAATGGGAAGCAAAACCGGAAAAGCCGACGAGCAGCCTGTGCATGAGGTTAAACTCGATGCTTTCTGGATCGGTAAACATGAGGTAACCTGGGATATTTTCGAGCCTTTCTTATACCGCGATTATGAAAAAAAAGCCAGCGAAGGTGCCGTTCCTCCCGAAGTTGATGCCGTAACCAGACCTACAAAACCTTATCTCGACATGACTTTTGGCATGGGCAAAGAACACCAGCCTGCAGTAGCCATGACCCAATATAATGCCATCCAGTTTTGCAAATGGCTTTATGTACGAACAGGCATTTTTTACCGTTTGCCAACCGAAGCAGAATGGGAATATGCCTGCAAAGCCGGAACTGAAACCGGTTATTCTTTTGGTGATGATGCCACTAAACTGGGCGATTATGCCTGGTACAAAGATAACAGCGACAATAAAACGCACCAGGTAGGTTTGAAAAAACCAAATCAATGGGGTTTGTTTGATATGTACGGGAATGTTAGCGAATGGACCTACGACCAGTACATTGGCGATTTCTACGGACAGAGCAAAGATAAAACAGTTGAAAACCCCGTTGCCGTACCAGAAAAACTTTACCCAAATGTTGTGCGGGGTGGCTCGTATGATGAAACCCCAGGCAATTTAACTTCTACGGCCAGGTTAGCTTCCGATCCATCATGGAAACAACTGGATCCTCAGATTCCCAAAAGCAATTGGTGGTTTCCTGAGGCGCCATTTGTGGGTATGCGATTGGTACGCCCTGTTAAAACGCCATCAAAGGCAGATATAGATGCTTATTACAATAAACAACCTATAAAAGATTTTTAAAAAATAAAACCTAACCAAAATAAAAACCTTTACACATGAAAAAACCAATAAACCAACAAGATCGCCGCGATTTTTTAAAGACAACTGCCATGCTTGCAGGCGGGGCAATGATAAGCAGTATACCATTAGCGGGGGCATATGCTTCGGGCTCAGACACCATTAAAATTGCCTTAATTGGCTGTGGCGATCGTGGTACAGGGGCGGCTTTCCAGGCTTTAAGCACTAAATTTAATATTAAACTGGTAGCCATGGCCGATGCTTTTCAAGATCGGTTAGATAGCAGCTATCAATCTTTAAGTTCGAAATTTGCAGCTAAAATAGATGTTCCAAAAGAACGCCAGTTTGTAGGTTTTGATGCTTATTTAAAAGCAATTCCTTTGGCCGATGTGGTGCTGTTAACCACTCCGCCGGGTTTCCGTCCTATTCATTTTGAAGAAGCGGTAAAGCAGAACAAACAGATTTTTATGGAAAAACCTGTTGCTGTTGATGCACCTGGAATAAGAAGGGTACTTGCGGCGGCTGAAGAAGCTAAGAAGAAAAAATTAAATGTTGTGGTTGGTTTACAACGCCGCTATCAAACCAATTACCGCGAATCGATGAAACGGATCAACGATGGTGCAATTGGCGATATTATGTCGGGCCAGGTATATTGGAACAGCGGTGGCGTATGGGTTCGCCCGCGTAAGCCAAACCAAACAGAGATGGAATACCAAATGAGAAACTGGTATTATTTTAACTGGCTTTGTGGCGATCATATTGTAGAGCAGCACGTTCACAATATTGATATTGCCAACTGGATAAAGAACGGACACCCGGTATCTGTACAAGGTACAGGAAGCCGTGCCTGGAGAACAGGTAAGGATTATGGTGAGATTTACGATAACCACTCTATTGAACTTACTTATGCAGATGGCGCGGTGATTAACAGCCAGTGCAGGCATTTTGAGGGCATCAGCAATCGTGTTGATGAATCTTTCCAGGGTACAAAAGGTAAAATTTATCTTTCAGGAAGCAATCAGGCCATTATGAAAGATTACAGTGGAAAAGAATTGTATAACCACAATACCAAAGGGAACGCCAATCCTTATCAAACAGAACACGATGAACTTTTCGATGCTGTTTCAAAAGGGGAATATAAATTTAGCAATGTAGATTATGCAGCAACAAGCACCTTCTCTTCAATCATTGGCCGTTATGCTACTTATTCTGGTCAAACCATTAAATGGGATGAAGCTTTAGCCTCAAATATCAGTTTAATGCCTGAACGTTTTGCGTGGGATGCCAACCCTAAATTAATGCCTGATCAGAATGGTTTATACCCGATTGCTATGCCAGGACAAGGAAAAGTGATCTAACCATAAATTAATGCGCTATAGATCTCTGCTTTTCTTTTTACCGGTTATTTTCGCTTTTCCTTTTAAAAAGGAATTAAGGCAATATAAAATTAGCGGTTATGCACAGGGAACAGATTATGCTATAATGTACTATGCCACTGATAGCCTGGCTACCAAACAAGGAGTAGATAGTTTATTAAATGAAATTGATTTATCAATGTCGCTTTATAAAAAGGGATCATTGATAAATCAGTTTAATTCGGCAGAGCAAGCGATCAAAACCGATCATTTGATAAACGATGTGCTTAAAAGGAGTTTCGAAATTAACCAGGATACCAAAGGGATTTTCGATATTACCGTTGCGCCTTTGGTACAGGCCTGGGGTTTCGGACCGAAAGATGCAAAAGCGGAACCAGATCCTTCGACTATCCAATCGATACTGGCATGCGTAGGCATGAAAAACCTTAAACTTAAAAACGGGATACTGAGTAAATTAAAGCCATGCGTGCAAATCGATTTAAACGGAATTGCACAAGGTTATAGTGTAGATTTAATTGCTGCTTATCTCGAAAAAAAGGGAATTAAAAAGTATGTGGCCGAACTTGGTGGAGAAATCAGAATTTCCGGACCTAAACCAAATGGAGAAGCCATGAAAATTGGCATTGAAGGTCCGGATAAAGATGGAACTCCGGTAATCAGGCATATTGCTGCTATAAATTCGGGAGCCATTACTACATCTGGCAACTACCGTAAGTTTCATCAAAGTGGAAAGAAAAAGATTTCACACCTGATTGATCCTAAAACGGGATATCCGCTCGATAATGAGATGATCAGCGTTACCGTTTATGCCAACGATGCCATCACTGCCGATGGCTATGATAATGCCTTAATGGCGATGCACCTCAAAGATGCAATGGCTTTTGTAGCAAAAAGAAAAAACCTGGAAGCTTATTTTGTATACCACCAAAAAGATGGCACAGTTGCCGATACGTTATCCGCAGGATTTAAAGAACTAATTACACACTAATACCAATCAGTTTAGAACCAAACCGATGAAAAGAAGTGAATTTATAAGAAACAGCTTGCTTACGGCAGGAGCAATTACCACCGGAGCCGGAATTACCAATACATTCGCCACCGAAAAACAGCAGGCATTATTAAGCGATAAAACTTTTAACCTTGATTATGCGCCCCATCAAGGCATGTTCGAAAACCATGCGGGCAAAAGTTTTTTAGATCAGATCCAATTTATGTACGATAAGGGTTTCCGATCTATCGAAGATAACGGCTTTTTAAACCGCCCGGTTGAAGAGCAGGAAAAAATAGGAAACTTATTGGCAAAACTGGGCATGCGCATGGGTGTTTTTGTGGTTGATGGTGGCGATAACTGGAAAACTTCTTTAACAACCGGTAAAAAGGAATTTAAAGATAAGTTTATCGAAACCTGTAAAAAATCTGTTGAAGCCGCTAAACGTTGCAACGCAAAATGGCTTACTGTTGTACCGGGCTTTTACGAACGCAATTTGCCATATGGCAATCAGTTTGCCAATGTAATTGATGCCATGCGTGCAGGTGCTGAAATTTTTGAGCCTCATGGATTGATTATGGTTTTAGAAACCTTAAGCGATACTCCGGAACTATTTCTCCAAAAAACAAACGAAACTTATGCCGTTTGTAAGGCAGTTAAAAGCCCGTCGTGTAAAATTCTGTATGATATTTACCATATGCAGCGTACGGAAGGTGATTTAATTAAAACTATCGATCGCTGCTGGGATGAAATTGCCTACATCCAAATTGGTGATAACCCGGGCAGGAAGGAACCTACTACCGGAGAAATCAACTATAAAAACCTGTTTAAACACCTCCACCAAAAAGGTTATAAAGGAGTTATGGGTATGGAACACGGTAATTCTAAAGGTGGCAAAGAAGGTGAGCTGGCTGTTATTTCTGCTTATAGAGCAGAAGATAATTTTTTATAGAGATAAGTTTTGTAAGCCTAATTATTCATATCATCGGTAATCTGTGTGCTTACAGACAACTTGTTAGAATTTCATAGAAATGGTTAGTGAGTATATACAGTTGCGTTCGCATTAAGATTCACGTATGCACGGGAATGACGCATGGGTATAGATAGAGACCATGGCGTTCTCACTAATTACCAAGTTCAAAGATTTCTCCATTCCGTTGCACTTCAGTCGAAATGACGGCCGACAACTAACAGTGCTTCAATGAAACCCGCGTTTATGCGATTGCCAATTTCGTATCATCCGTGGTCTGTGTGCTTACATACCACTTGTTACGATTTCAGAGTAAAGATAAGTAAGGACATATAAAATGGCGTTCGCATTAAGATTCCCGTATGCACGGGAATGACGCATGGGGTATAGATAGAGGCCATGGCGTTCTCACTAATTACCAAGTTCAAAGATTTCTCCATTCCGTTGCACTCCAGTCGAAATGACGGCCGACAATTAACAGTGCTTCAATGAAACCCGTGTTTATGCGATTGCCAATTTCATATCGTCCGTGGTCTGTGTGCTTACATACCACTTGTTATAATTTCATAGAAATGGTCCGTGAGGACACGGACCATGGTATTTGATGCAGAAATCCGTGTTAATCAGTGTTCATCTGTGGTTAAAAATATTAACCTATTAATAGCGTCCGTGGTCTGTGTCCTCACAGACCACTTGCTACGATTTCATAGAAATGGTCCGTGAGGACACGGACCATAGCGTACAAACTAATTACCAAGTTCAAAGATTTCTCCATTCCGTTGCACTTCAGTCGAAATGACGGCCGACAACTACCCTACTTTCAAAATCCAAACTGATACGCTACCGGCATTACAATGAAACTCAGCCCAGCCGTTCTCATCAATGGTTACTTGCCCTTCTCTATAGCCTAGGGCATCAATAAATGTTTTTCCGGCAAAGTGTTTTCCAACCTCCATTGCCTTAAAGCCTTCTTCTCCGGTGCTTAACAATACCGCTACACCACTGTTTTCATGCTCTTCGTCGCCAGCGCGTGTCCAGCCTACGCAAATGCCATGATCAAAATAATCGCGTTGTTCACCGTAGGCCAGTTCGGCACGAATTTTACTCATTGTTTCTACAGCCGGAATTGCCGCCAATTCAATATGCACATCTTCACCTTCATTGTTTTTATCATCATAAATTCCACCATATAAATCAGGGAAGAATAAACAAGGAATCCCTTGCATACGCAATAAAATGATGGCATAAGCCAATGGCCTGAACCAAAATTCTACATAAGATTCTAAGGCCTGTAAAGGTTGTGAATCGTGGTTATCGACGAAAGTTACCGCAAGATCTGGCTTGGTTTGAACCAGGGTGCCTTCAAAAATGGTGCGCATATCAAAAGATTCATCTTTGCTGGCCATAAAGAATTTGTGGTGCAATAGGGAATCAAATATCTGTGTACGACCGCCAGTTGCTTCAATATAGGCCAGCTGACCTTGAATATCGACTACATTCCAATCTTCGGCAACAATAAAAAACTCGCGGTTAAACTTATGGTTTAAATGGTCAATCCATTCTACAATAAAGTCTGAGCTAATGTGTTTAACGGCATCTAGCCTAAAGCCATCCACTTTTGTGGTTTCAACCACCCACTCGCCCCAATATTTCAATTCTTCAATTACAGCCCTATTGCGGTAATCGATATCATTAAACATTAAATAATCGTAATTGCCGAACTCTGTAGATGGAACATTCTCAAAACCTTCACCTAAATAGTTCTGAATAGAATAAATTGCTGTTTCCTTTCTGTCTTCGGCCCAATCTACCCCGCTAAAACACATATGATCCCAGATAAATTCTGAATATTTGCCTTGCCTGCCGGGGAAAGTAAATTTCGTCCATGCTTCTATTTCAAAAACATCACTTGTAAATTCATTTCTATTGTCAGGATTTACCGTTTTCACTTTAACTTTTTCCAGCTCATCGCCACCGGCTTTGTGGTTAAATACGGCATCGGCCAGGGCTGCTATTCCATTATCATGCAGGGCATTTATCGCTTTAAGATATTCTTCTTTGGAACCATGTTTGGTTACAACACTACCTTTTTGATCAAACTCCCCCAAATCAAACAAATCGTAAACGGCATAACCTACATCATAGGCTGCATTGTTCGATTTGTAGGCTGGTGGCAACCAAACGGATGTTACGCCAATTTCTTTTAAATGATTGGCTTCAGTAGCTACTTTTGTCCATAAATTTTGTTCCTCGTTATAGTACCAATGGAAAAATTGGATCAGGGTCTGGTTTTGCATTAATTCGATTTTTTTGTAAGGATAACATGATAATTGTGGAATTGTTTTCGGCATTAACAGGCAACAATTCTGCGTGCGCTACGCCCCTGATGCTGCCGATACAGGCACCAAACGAGTTAATTTGGTGGTTAGCTGTTTAAACTGCGTGATGAATCTTCTACAAGTTTTTACACTAATTAAACAGATCAGTAAGAAAAATATCTTTTCAACCCATTGGCATCCATTTGCAATGCCATTTTAACACACAATTTATTTACTTTTGCGCTTAAATGAGCCTTAAAAAGAAATTTGCCAAAGAAAGCTTTACCATCATGAACGAGTTGGTATTGCCGAATGATACCAATACATTAAATAACCTGATGGGTGGGCGTTTACTGCATTGGATGGATATTGCCGCAGCAATTTCGGCACAAAAACATTGCAACCGGATTGTGGTTACCGCCTCTGTTGATAATGTTTCTTTTAAACATCCAATAAAACTGGGCGATGTAATAACCATTGAAGCCAAGGTAACCCGTGCATTTAATACTTCAGTAGAGGTACGTTTGGATGTTTGGGCAGAAAATATTCCTAGCGGTGCACGCCAAAAAAGTAACGAAGCATATTATACCTTTGTTGCTTTAGATCAGAGCGCGCGCACCATCCCTGTACCAGAATTAATACCCGAAACACCCGAAGAGGTAGATTTGTATGATGGTGCTTTACGCCGCAGGCAGTTGCGCCTGGTTTTAGGTGGAAAAATGAGCCCTGATGATGCAAGCGAACTTAAGGCACTTTTCTTTAAAGCATAATTTTTACATTAAATTTCTTTGCCCTTAGTTTGATTGTTTTATTTTAGCAGCTTACCTACGCTGAAAAATATGACAACTTATACCATTCTTATTATTTTAAGCGGATTAGTAATTTTCTCTTATCTGTTTGATTTAGTGGCGAGTAAAACTAAAATACCATCAGTTTTATTGCTGCTATTGTTGGGCATTGGCTTACGTTTTTTAGTAGACTACCTTAAAATACAAACCTTTAATTTCCTTTCCATTTTACCAACGCTGGGTACGGTTGGCTTAATTTTAATCGTTTTTGAAGGCTCGCTCGAACTCAAATACGATCAACATAAAAATAAGATCATTAAAAGTGCATTTCTATCTGCCTTAACCATATTATTGGGTACCATTTCGGTAATCACAATTATAATTTATCAAATTAGCCATCAAAACCTCTATACCTGTATTGCAAATGCCATTCCTTTTAGTGTAATCAGCTCTGCTATTGCCATACCTTCTGCCGCAGCTTTAAGTAATAAAGACAAAGAATTTGTGATTTATGAATCTTCGTTTTCTGATATTCTAGGGATCATTATCTTCAATTTCGCAATTACAAACCACTCCATTACCACCTCGGCATTTATTGGGCTTGGGCTGAGTACATTTCTAATTCTGTTATTATCTGCCATTGCCTGTGTGGTACTGTTGTATATCATGGGGCGTTTGGTACACCATATTAAGTTCTTTTTAATTATTGCCATACTGATCCTTGTGTATGCCATCGGCCAATCGTATCACCTTTCTTCACTGGTTTTGATCCTCAGTACAGGGCTTTTTCTCAACAATGCCGATACCATCCGGAATGTATGGTTCAGAAGTATATTTTTATATAAAAACTTAACTGCCGATTTATCGCAGCTTTATCAGTTATCGGCAGAGAGTGCCTTTATTTTACGCACCTTTTTCTTTGTTATTTTTGGTTTTACCATGAATATTAACGACCTGAACAATAAAATTGTGCTGGCCAACGGCTTTTTCATTCTGGCCTCTATATACACCATCAGGATTTTCTTTCTTAAGGTATTTAAAAAGGAAAGCCTTACCCCGATTTTATACATTGCACCCCGCGGGCTGATCAGTATTTTACTCTATTTCAATTTACCGGCAAGTTTAAAAATACAGCAAGTGGGTACACCATTTTTGTTCCTTGTTGTACTCGGATCGAGCATTGTAATGACCTTAGGGATTACCTTGAGCACAAAAAAAGGTTGATTTGTTGATTGATTTGGGCACTCAATTGTTTTTATTGAGCAACCCAATCATAAGATCGTAGGTGAACGAAGCCACGCGGAATGGAGAGATCTTTAAAATATCTTATTGGAATTAAAAGCTTTCTGCACTGTGGTTTAAAGTCGGTTTTTTGCATCTGTCATCTCCACTCAAATGTCTTTTTTCGCGAAAGATGATCCTTCTAGATCCGGAAACGCGAGGTGATCGGCTAATGAAAATAAATCACCTATGGTTTAAATGTAGATGAAATATCTTTCATTCTGCGCAGCTCTGCCAAAACATTTGGGTTAGCCTGATAATAAATGGAATAGTAGCTGAGCTCGTTTAATTGATTACCTGGATGCTGTTTGAAATTAAAGCGGGCGATATTGGGATTAATGGCATGAATGGGAAGTGCAAGGGTATTTACAAGTGCGTTAAACACTACCGAAATAATGGTTTTTGAAGCGTATCCTGCTAAATCTGGCTGTTCGTGCCCCCATTGATCTATCATTTTGCCCCGCGAATCGGTTTTGTATTCCGTTCCGGGTTCATCGCCAACCTTTAAAAAACTTGTGCCTTTATATCCTTTTTTAATGGTTCTGATCTGTACTGTTTTAATTTCTTTAATAGGGACATTTATATATTCGCCATCGTGGTTTAAAACAACATCAAGCGAATCTACTTTGTACAAAATCCCTTTATACTTGCCGTTTTGGGTTTTAAGAATGGCAATATGTGGTTTTATAATTTGAGCCATTGCAAAATTGGCAAACAGGAAAAAGACGAAAGTAAAATAGAGCGTTTTCATATTGATGTTTTAAGGTGAATCAATATAGTAAGGTTTCTACCGGATTACAAATTTTTTACTCACTGAATTAATCCAAAATGCTGATGATAATGACGTAGTCTAAATAATTTCATCACTCGAAATATAAGTAATCGCATTTCGACTACGCTATTATTACCAGCACCTGGTTGAGAGGGCTTCACCTCAACCAAAGTATTGCAAAATGTAAAGATTTATTTTATGAGACTCCCCAGGATAAGCACCTTAGTTAATCAACCCTGGATTTTAGATTATTGACTGGAACCTAACTCCCCATTTCTAAAATCTTATCAAATTCTGCTGCCTTTAAAGGCATTACCGATAAACGGCCCTGGCGCACCAAAGAAATATCAGTTAAACTTGGCTCAGCTTTAATCTGCTCCAATGATACCGGATTTTTCAGACTCTCCACAGGTGATAAATCAACCACTACCCAATTTGCATCATCGGTGGTAGGATCCTGATAAAATTCTTTTACAACCTTTGCAATTCCAACAACGTTCTTGCCTTCGTTACTGTGGTAAAAAAGCACTAAATCGCCCTCTTTCATGGCTTTGAGGTTATTCCGGGCCTGATAGTTACGCACGCCATCCCAAAAGGTACGGCCATCCTGATTAAATTTTTCCCAACTGTATTTAAAAGGCTCTGATTTTACTAACCAATGGTTCATCTGTGTTTCTTTATTTAAAAGCCCAAAACTAACAAAACGGAATGGATTAGAAAATAGGTTGGAGAATTTCGCACACGCGGGACACGTGCGCCAGCGAGTGGGAAGGATTCAAATTCAGCGTATCTTGTGTAATCGAAAATGCTGCGTTACGCTTGTGTAAAATAAGGACGAATCATGTTGGTGTACAGCTGATGATTTAGCACATATTCTCAGTTCGCAGGCGGTGAGCAATATTATATTTTATTTCTAAATACTATTTAAACCCATATCTTTAGCTTATAACTCCCTCATATGCCAAAGTATTTCATGTTTGCCTTTATCCTTTACATAGTGTTAAGTTCAAGATCAATTTGTAATGCTCAAGAGCTTCTGCCGTTTCGCCAAGACTCTCTCTGGGGATTTCGTGATGAGGCTGGAGAAACTAAGATAGTTCCTCAATATAAATATATAACAAAGTTTAGTGGCCAATATGCTATTGTTAGCGATGGTCGACTGCTTGGAGCAATTGATAAAGCCAATAGGTTAATTATTCCAATTCAACATGAGTATTTAGCCAGTTTGGGGACGGATGATTTCCTGTTTGGTGATAAATCAAAGTACTTCGGTGAGTATATAATGGGTGTAATCCATAAAGATAATTCAGTAATCATTCCTAAAGCGTACAGCTACATCAGTAAAACCAATGGATTGTATGCAGTAACAAAGAATTTGGATAGCGTAATTAGTAAAACCTCCATGGGCGATCTACGTTCAGTCAAGAAGCTATACGGTCTGATTGATAATGATGGAAAGACTATAATCCCTTGTGAATATAGTTATTTGCTATGGGCCAATAATAAGCTTCTAGTCTTGACGAAAGATGATAAAAGTGGGCATCAAGCATTATTTAATAGAAAAGGCAAGCAACTCACTGGCTTCGAGTATAAAGTCTTTGGAGATTTCAAAGAAGGTGTTGCTAAAGCCAGAATAGGGAATAAATATGGTTTCATATACCCTAATGGAAAATTAGCTATTCCAGTTAAGTTCCAGTATTGCGAAGATTTTATTGGTGGTTATGCAATAATACAAGAAGGAGATAATTGGGGCGCTATAGATAAGCGTGGCAATATTGTTATCAAACCTAATACAGACTACAAATCTGTGGTTGAGCACTTAAAAAATAAATATGGAAGAATGCAGGTGATTGAAAAACCTAAAGTTGACATATGATTAGGTTTTACTAGTGTTCCCATTGCCTCGTGCTTATTACATAAAACATAACGTTGCATGGTTCTGCGAACTTTACTGCAACGACCGTCGCTCCATACGCATGTCGGTACGCAAATTTCTTATTGCAAGTTCCTGTAGAATGCGATATATTCGCTACACTAAAAAGAACAGTATGCGCTCATCTAAATTTTTCTTTACTACAGTCTTTGCTTTCACAACAATGGTAGCTTTCAGTCAATCGCCTAAACGAGCCCTTAAGAAACTCGGTGCAGAGCCTGTTTACTTTATGGATAGCATTAATGTTGATAAAAGTGAGTTGATGAAGTGTGATCCGAGCAGTATAGCACTTGTTACGGTTTTAAAAGGCAAAGAGGCAATAGATATAATTGGTGAGGATGGCAAGGACGGAGTTGTATATATAGAAACAATTTCATTCGCCAAATCAAGATATTGGAGATACTTTCGCAGCAAATCAGCCGAATATAGTGCTTTAGTACCTGTCGCTGGTCAAGATACTACTATTCAGTACATACTAAATGGTAAAGTTCTGGATAAGAATTTCGAGGGAAATTTAGCTGTAATCGATGATAAGGTTTTTAAAGAGATCAAAGTATTAAGCAAAGAAGAACTTCAGAAACAATATAGTATCCAGAATAAAGAGGCAGGCGTTTCCATCAAATCTGAGGCACCAAAGGATCTTCATAACGGAAAGAAGAAGTTTTAAATATCAGTTTACATTAGATATTGAGTCACTATTATTCTGTAAATACCCCATATAACAAGGAATACACGTTTTTAGCAATAAATCTTCATCAGGGGGTTTTAGGTTTAGCATCGGGAATAAAGTATGTTAGGCCAGTTAACAAAATGCCAAAGATGCGCCCCCCATTGAAACAATAATTTGTTTTGCAGCAACAAATTTAAAAAGACTCACTTCTGGCACCTCTGCCCGTAGCCTTATAAAAGAGATAGTGATTGGCGCACAAAAAAATAGAGTATTCAGACTCTTTGTAATTATTACTATTAGTTTTATAAAATTTTATAGCAAGCTGGAAAACCTTCATTTAGTGGGCTTGTTTGTGAGAGAATTACCAGTTGAATTGGAAGAATTGCCAAATTTGGAAAATATTTCTTTCGCGGTAGGCGATGTAGTTCTATGCCCCAAATCATAGAAGTTTTAAGGTCATGATAACACCTCACAGGTTTACTGTTGGCCTCGGCTATAATATCAAATGCCAAGTTTAAAAAACTAAAAGAAAATCTGTCAAATGTGGAAGTGTCTATCCATCCATAAAATTCTGAGTTTATTGAACTTTGACCCTAATCATTTGCCCTTTAACCCTAATCATTTGCCCTCCGACCCCAATCGTTTGACCTCCGACCCCAATCGTTTGCCCTCCGACCCCAATCGTTTGCCCTCTGACCCCAATCGTTTGACCTCCGACCCCAATCATTTGCCCTCCGACCCCAATCGTTTGACCTCCGACCCCAATCATTTGCCCTCCGACCCTAATCGTTTGACCTCTGACCCCAATCGTTTCACCTCCGACCCCAATCGTTTGACCTCCGACCCCAATCGTTTGCCCTCCGACCCTAATCGTTTGCCCTCTGACCCCAATCGTTTGCCCTTCGACCCCAATCGTTTGCCCTTCGACCCCAATCGTTTGCCCTTTAACCCTAATCATTTGCCCTCCGACCCCAATCGTTTGCCCTCCGACCCCAATCGTTTGCCCTCCGACCCCAATCATTTGCCCTCCGACCCCAATCGTTTGCCCTCGGACCTAAATCGTTTGCCCTTTAACCCTAATCGTTTGCCCTCCGACCCCAATCGTTTGCCCTCCGACCTAAATTATTTGACCTTTAACCAATGACGGATTTAACGCATTCCCTGCATCATGCTATTTGCACCTCGCTATTTGAATTATGCTATATGCTCCCTGCTATCTGGCATAGGAAATAATGGAAGGAGAAAACGTTAAAGGTTTAGCATTACCTTTCCTTCCATCACTGAATTGAGGCAGCACACACTTTCCGCCCCCTTTGGCGGAACTTGTGCTGACGACCAAAAAGCTTTAACGAATTTATCCGACATCAGTTCCAAGCCTTGGACTTTTGTTACTTTTGGGCCAAGCCAAAAGTAANCTGACGACCAAAAAGCTTTAACGAATTTATCCGACATCAGTTCCAAGCCTTGGACTTTTGTTACTTTTGGGCCAAGCCAAAAGTAAGAGCCCCCTCGGTGGCGGTGAACCGAGGCAAGCCCGAGCGGAGCGAAAAACAGCAACCGCATTACGATTCCCGCATGCGCGGGAATGACGACCGGTTAGAAACTTACAACAAAGATTGCTTCAGCTCGCTCTCCCCAGCTTCGCAATGACGGACTTTATGCGTTCCCTCATAGTTTTAAACAACAGGAAAGGTGCTGAAATAAATTCAGCATGACGATCGCCTTAAGCAGGGTGGCTAACAGTATCTGCACATCGCTATATGCTCCATGCTATAGGGCATAGGAAATGATGGAAGGAGAAAACGTTAAAGCTTTAGCATTACCTTTCCTTCCATCGTTGCATCGAGGCAGCACACACTTTCCGCCCCCTTCGGCGGAACTTGTGCTGGCGACCAAAAAGCTTTAACGAATTTATCCGACATCAGTTCCAAGCCTTTCAGTTATGCCTTATTGTTTGTTGTTTTTATAGGTAGTCATGCTTTCGCTGCGCTCAGGTTTGTTACTTTTGGGCCAAGCCAAAAGTAAGAGCCCCCTCGGTGGCGGCTGATCTGTACCGATTTTATATCGGTAACCGAGGCAAGACTGCGAGAATGGCAAGCCCAAGCGGAGCGAAAACATTATGATTAAACTACTCATAACCATTTTCAAAAACAATCACCTGTTGCTTTTTCAAACTCACTACAGCAACCCCATCATCCCCCATTTTAACTGTACCCGCAGGGAAATCTTTTACTACAAAAGTTTTAAAAGGCAATTTAATCCTTAAAACACCTCCTTGTTCAGCAGAGATTTTGACCCACGTTGGAACACCATTTTCTTTTTTTGCGCTTACAATAAAGGCGCCTTCGGTACGCAGATTATTAAATGAAACATCTTTCCAATTTTGGGGTACTGCCGGAAAAACCTGGATGTATCCATTTCTACTCTGCAACAACAATTCGTGTACACCCTGTGCAAAAGCAAAATTACCTTCCAATGTAAAAGGGCGATAGGTAAAACCCGAATACTGACCGCCTTTCTGATCGCCATTTAAATGAAAGCTGTTCGGCGAACAAAAATTAGCAGCAAAAATCTCCAATTGTTTTACCGCTTTATCGGCCTGGTATGCCCTTGCATATAAAGAAGCCATCCAACTAAAAGAATATCCGCACCATGCCCTTGTTCCAATCTCTTCCAAACGTTTTAATGAGTTATCGATAATGGTTTTATCATCCGGATGGTTTGCATCCAATAAATCGAGGGGGTAAATGGCCATATATTGCGACATGTGCCTATGCGAACTTGTTAAATTTGAACCCGGTGCTATCGTAAAGCCCGTTTTATTTATCTCATAATCGGGCAGCTCATTTAATACAGCCAGCCAGTGTTTATTTTCTTCAGTTTTGCCATTTGCTTTACTTACTTCAGCCGCTGCTTTAAACAAAAATTTGGCCAGGGATAAATCGAAATTGCTCCAGTTTAAAAACCAGGCTTTAATGCTGTTATCATTATATTCAGGACTAGAGCTTAGCGGTAATGTTCGTTTGCCGTTTTTTAAGCGGGTTATATTTTCCAGGTAGGTTGCCGCATCATGGATATAAGGATAAGCCCTTGCTTTGAGGAAACCATCATCCATACTGTATTTCCATTGCCAATAAAAATGCTGCGAAGTCCATGCGCTAACAGTAGGTGAAAGTGAATACTGGATCCATCCCCCCATCGGATCGCCATTTAAAGTAATTACCCCCGGTACGTTTAAACCCTCAACACCAAAATACTGTTTGGTATAACTCAGGTTCTTGTTCCTGATTTTCCACAACCAATCTGTAAAAGTAGCACCTTCGGCCAGGTGGTTTGCAGTATAGGTAGGCCAATAGCTTAGCTGGGTATTTAAATCATTGTGGAAATCACCTTTCCAGGGTGGCAAACTGCCGTTATCAGCTGTCCACACCGCTTGCAGGGTAATGGCTGGTGCACCCTTTCTGGCTACGCAGCCCAGCTTATACATTTCTAAAAAATATTGTTTTTGAATGGTAGTATCCGGAACGGAAATGTTCGATTTTGCCCAAAACGTTTTCCACCATTTGGTATGTGTATTCCAGCCTGTTGGCTGTTTCGCATTAGCTGTAATGCTTGGTAAGCTTGCTACTTTATCGTTGCTGATTGTCCATGAACCGATTAACTTGCCCTTTGCTAACTTTTTCCACTGCACCAAAACTTCGTAATAATGGCCTTGATAAGTAGGTTGATGGTACCGGATACTATTGGCCGTGTTGGTTACTGTACCTTTGGCATAACCCAGTTTTTGCAAGCCTTCACCAGCATGGCTGTTGTCGCCTTTTTCAGTTTGGGTGTTGTTGTAATTGTGAACAATCAGTGCTGGTAATATCGCGGTAGATTTAAGTTTTTCTAAACTGAAATAACCCTGTTGCTGGGCAGCATGAATATAGCAGTTAAAAACAGTTCCGTTTTCGAACTTCACGGTATTTAAGGCCGTTTCAATATCCAGCACATTAGATACCACTTTACCGAATTTTGAAATGTCGAACTCCATTGCCGCAGCAGGTAACTTGGTGGGGTAAGGACTGGTATCATAAGGCTCATCGCCTATTTTTTGAACAGCAGCATAATTATTTTTATGCACCTGTTCTTCTACCCATTTAAAGGTAAGTTTCGACATATCGAGTGCCTTGCGTTCATCCCATAAATCTGCCCGATCTAAAGAAAGGCGGAGTTTATTGTTTTTCTCCCAGATTAAGGCCCCCAACATCCCATTGCCCAAAGGCATGGCTTCATCCCATTTATCGGCAAGTTTAGTAAAAGAAAGATTATAAGGCGTTAATGATTGTGTGTAGCCCGCCAGCGAAAGGCAGAGCAGCAACAGGATGATTGTAATTTTAGTTTTCATTTGGTTTCAGAAAAACGAGTGCTCATAATAGCTATCGAATTCTAAAATAATGATATTAACTTACAATAAAACACTTAAAAATTACGCAAACGTTTGATGGTGAATATTGCGGAGGTTTTTGTTTAAGAAAGATTAGTGAACAATTTTAAAAACAAGTTCTTTCAGGAGTTCCCCATCTTCAACATTGCCCGTACTATCCAAACCTTTACTTTTTAAATCGTACTCGCGCAGCAAACTGATTACCTGGAAAACTTTACCCGTATTATAGTTTCTGGCAGCAACTTCATAATCTTTAATAAAAAAGGGTGGCACCCCCAGGGCAGATGCAGCATCGGCCTTGTTCGGAATATAGTGGTATTTTAAAAGCTTGGTAAAATACCCCCCTAAATTGGCCAGTACCATAACCGTTGGATTGGCTTTCGGATTGCTTGCGAAGTAATTGATTATTTTATTGCATTTCAATACATCGCGGATGGCAAGGGCTTTCTGCAACTCAAAAACATTATACTCTTTACTAATGCCAATATTTTTCTGAACAAGATCGGTAGTAATGGTTACCTCTTTCGGAACATTGAGCATCAACTTTTCAATTTCGTTGGCTATTTTGGAAAGATCTGTTCCTAAATATTCGGCCATTAATGCCGATGCCTGCTGATCAACCTTATAGCCTTTTTCTTTAATAAAATCTTCAATCCAGGGCACGAGTTTATAATCGCGCACCGGATCAGACTGAAAAATCAATCCGCTTTTATTAATGGCTTTGTAGATTTTTTTACGCTTATCGAAATTGGCATATTTATAAGCCAATACCAAAATGGTACTCGGCAAAGGTTTCTCGAAATAGTTGAGTACAAACTCGCCCTCTTTACTCCCCGAATCTTCTTTGCCCCACTTTAAATCCTGTGCCTCTTTAACAATTACCACCTGGTATTCAGCCATCATCGGGTAACGTTTTGCAGCACCCAGCACTGTAGCCATATCGGTATCTTTCCCATATAATACCGTTTGGTTGAAACCTTTTTCGGCATCATTTAACAGTTTATCTTCTATATAATCGGTTACCTGATCGATATAGAAAGATTCTTCACCATGTAAAAGGTACACAGGTTTAAACTTTCGGGCTTTAAGATCTTTAATAATTTCGGCAGCAGTCATTGCCCGTAAAATTACGATTTAGGTTTAAGGATTTGGATAAATGTTTATAATTAAAGATGTGAGATTTTCGACGGGAGATATGAGATTTGAGACAGAAGATTTCCTTGCATATCTTAGAATTAATTTAACTTTGGCACAATAATAATTGATAGATTGTTCCATTTTTAACGGATAACTTCCAACTGTTAACTGAAAACTGACTACTGCCAACTGAAAAATGTTTAACCCTACTCCGCTTAACCTCCCTCCGTATCCATTTAAAATTACCCAAAAGGATGAAGTGGTTTTTATTTTCGATGAGTTGAGAAAGAAACACCTGGTGCTTACCCCTGAGGAGTGGGTGCGACAACATTTTATACAGAACCTGATTTTAGAAAAGAAATTTCCGCGCACCCTGATCCAAATTGAAGGTGGTTTGGTGCTGAACCAATTGCAAAAACGGAGCGATATTTTAGTGTACAATACAGCTGGCGAAAAGCTGATGTTGATTGAATGTAAAGCCCCAAAGGTTAAGATTACGCAATCGGTTTTCGATCAGGCATCACGTTATAACTCTATTCATCAAGCCAAATGGATTGTACTAACCAACGGCTTACAGCATGTTTATGCAAAAATGGACTTGCAGAAAGGCAAGTTTAACTTCGTACAGGAAATGCCTGAATATCTGGGACTATAATAATAACGGTCTCTTTCCCGTGAAGGCGGGAATTTTAAAGCGTTCGCATTACGATTCCCAATCAAGTTGGGAATGACGACCGCATTATAATGCTGGTCGGTGAGACACCGACCAGTAGAACCAAAGTTTAAAGATTTCTCCATTGCGCTACCGATGAAAAATCGGTGAGCTCCAGTCGAAATGACGATTTATTGAAAGGTTTTCGATTACGCTACCATAGACAGCATCCATTAGCACGGTCGTCATTCCCGCGCAGGCGGGAATCTTAAAGCGTTTGCATTACGATTCCCAATCGAGTTAGGAATGACGATATCGCACAACAATGACGACCGCATTATAATAATTTTACCACAGATAAAAAGGATGAACACAGATATTAAAATCCGTGTTTATCTGTGTCCATCTGTGGTTAAAAACCCTCTCACCTACCAACTTGTGTTTCACCAACAGAAACATAACTTGGGGTAGCACTTACCTAAACACTATACTCTTTCTTCCAAAGTTGCTTATTGCCGCTATAAATCGCTTCATTACACATGGCTACACATATGGCGGCCTGGGTGCCGGTATTGATATTCGATGCTGGTTCTTGCTTGGTAATTACCGACTTATAAAATTCATCAAGAGCATAATTGGTACCATCTAAGGTTGCTTTATCCAAAATCGGGATTCCTCCATCTTTATTCACTACAATTTTTGTTGCTCCAGTTACGCCATCAACTATACCTAATTCTTTTTTGGTGCGCTCTTCGGGGTAAAACAAACCGGTGTTGGTAAGCAAAGAAACCGATCCGTTGGTACCTTTTATTTTAAAGAGGTAACCATCATGGGCATTGCCACAAGTGGCACCAAAATTTCCGATCATCCCCTTTTCTTTGTATCGCAGAATGGCCTGTATATTATCATAGGTTTCGCGCCCATCTTTAAAAACATCAATCCCGCCTGATCCCATAATTTCATCAGGCTGTGTTTCGAAAGCCCAGTTGATAAAATCGATTTGATGGGAGAGCAGTTCGGCAGCCAACCCGCCAGAATATTCTTTATACATCCGCCAATTGATTTTACGCTCCAAAGCAGGTTCTGGCACGGCCCTGCGCCAGTTGCCATTACGGTCCCAACGGCAATCTATCTGACTAACCTTACCCAAATAACCACTCTGAATCATATCTTTCACCTTAAAATACAAAGGCGAATAACGGTATTGATAGCCCACCTGAAAAACCTGATTTGGATATTGCTTTACCAGCTTTTTAAGTTCGAGTGCCTGGGCAATATTGTATGTCATGGTTTTTTCTACATACACATGTTTGCCTGCAAGCACTGCATCTTTAGCAATTTTAAAATGCTCGCTTAAAGGCGTGGCAATAAAAACCGCCTCAATGGTTTTATCATCCAAAACTTTATGGTAATCTTTTACTGCTTTCGCATCTGCAGGTACATACTTTTCGGTTTCTTTTAATCTAAAATCGAGTACATCACAATAAGCCTTAATGTTATACTTAGCAGGCATGGATTTAATTACAGACAGCACCCCTTTGCCCCTATCGCCACAACCAATCATGGCCACATTAATAATTTCATCAGCCATTAAACTGGCAAAGCCCTGATTACCCAGAAGCAAACCAGAACCTAACAAAGTAGTATGTTTTACAAAAGATCGACGATGCATGTTTATATTAATATTATTTCTTTATTCGTAAATATATTTAACCATAGATTAATACAGAAAACCAAAATTAGTCACCCTGATCCGATAGCTATCGGATCAGCATAACGATCGCGTTAAGAAATTAGGCTAAAACAAATCAAAACGCATAAATATTAATCGAACTCAGTTTATAAATTCTTGATTTTAATTGTTCTGAAATCTACCTTATTGCCATGATCTTGCAGCAGGATATGTCCTTTTAGTGCTTCGCCAAAGTTTTTCCAATCTTTATATTTACTGATGGCAACCAATTTTTTAAATTCTTCTGATCCGCGTGTATATTCCAACACTTTTACACCATTTAAATAATGCTCTACTTTGTTGTTGGGGTACACTACCAAGCGGCCGTTGTTCCAGCTACCAATTGGGCGCAGGTAACGTGCTTCTTTTTTAGCCGTCATTAAATCGTATAAAGAGGCCAGCGTGCGGTTTCCATCCCTGCCCAATTTGGCATCGGGGTGCAATACATCATCCAGAACCTGGTACTCGAGCCCAATGGCTGAACCTGTATTTTTTTCGCTCAGGGTAACAAAGTATTTAACCCCGCTATTTGCCCCAGGGGTAAGTTTAAACTCGAACGACATATCGAAAGCAGCATATTCATCTTTGGTTACAATATCGCCCCCATTGGTTGATTCGGCTCCGCCTGATGGCTCTACGCTGATTACTCCATCGGCTATTTTCCAGCCCTTTGCAGGGAAGGTACTTTTATAGGCACCAATCCAACCGGCATTGCTTTTACCATCGAACAACAGTTTATATCCTTCTGATTTTTCGTAGGCAGATAATGTATTTGGTGTTAAATTAACTGTATAAATCCCTTTAGGAAAGGTTTTGGCTTTTAAGCCTTCGGTTTGGATATTGATGTTTTTGAAATAAACTTTCTTGCCATCGTTTTCTAAATTGCTACCAATGCCATGTACCTGTAAACCGATAAAACCAGTTTTATCAAGGGTATCAATCACATAAGCTACGGGAGTTCCGTTAACCCAGGTTTTGGTTTCATTACCAATGCACTCAATTTTATAATGGTTAAATTCGTTCTTTTTGTACAAAGGTTTTGCTGATGGATTAAGCTCCAAAGGATATAACCACAATCTTCTGGCTTCATCATAAATTCCGCCTGTCCATGCCCTAGGTGTGGGGTCTATTTCCACCTGCCTGCCAAAAACCAATCCTTTGCCATTATTTCCTTCCGGTTTAATATGGCTACGGGTTTGAATGCCTGAGTTGGTGGTTTCACCTTCTAATTTCACATCCAGTTCCAATACAAAGTCGCCATATTCTTTTTCAGTAATCAAAAATGAATTTGGTGTGCCTTTGGTCATTGCACCCACTATCATTCCATCTTCAACTTTGTATGGGGCGGCACCTGCAACGGCTTTCCATCCGGTTAGGGTTTTGCCATCAAATAATGGTTTTGCTTTTTGCGCTGCTGCTGATAAACTCATCAGGGAGAGGGCAAGGATACTATATTTTTTAATGTTTAACATGATTAGATTTTTCTTTCCGTCATTGCGAGGAAGAATGTCGAAGCAATCTTTCTTGCGGGATCGATTACTTTACCTCCTACCGACGATATATTGATTAATATTTAAATACTTTTCCGTTTGCCATTACTTCTTGTTTGCCTTCATCAAAAACTGCTTTTGCTCCGGTTCTTACTGCGGCATTTGTCATGATATTGGCAATAGAATGCGAATAACCTGCTTCTACCGGTGCATTTGGTGTTTTACGGCTGCGTACACATTCCATCCAGTTGCGCATGTGGCCGGAGGTTAATGCATCGCCCCCCATATTTGCGCCTGTAGCGGCCTTAACTTCGGTTTTACTTAAATCAAATTCAGGTAAAAGGTTGGCTTTTAAACCCATCGCTGCTGCTTCTTGTTGCCTTAACCCACCTTTTGGTGATACTTTATTGGTAATTAAATTTAACTCACCACCGTTCGAATAATATACCTCACCTACATCGCCTACACTGTTTTGCATCCGGGAGGTAAAGGTAACCTGAAAACCATCTGTGGTATCGGGCTGACCGTAATCAAACACGGCAACCATCGAATCCCAATTTCTGCGACCATCTTTCCAGGTGTAAATGCCTCCGTTTGCTACTACACTCCGTGGGTGTTTTAAATTGGTAAACCAATGAACAGTATCAATCTGGTGCGACATCCACTGGCCTGGCATGCCTGATGAATAAGGCCAGAACAACCTGTATTCTAAATATTTCCTTGGATCAAAAGCCTCATTGGGCCTATTGAGCAAAAAGCGTTTCCAATCAATATCTTCTTCTTTAAGTTTCGCTACCAAATCCGGTCTGCGCCACCGGCCGGGTTGGTTTACATTCCAAACTAAATCTACGGCGGTTATCGGTCCGAATTTACCATCCTGAATAAATTTTGCCGCATTGGTATAATTTTCTCCACTCCTTCTTTGCGAGCCAATTTGTACAATTTGTTTGCTTGCTTTAACTGCTTTAAATGCTGCTTTGGCATCGTCCATAGTTTCGGCAAAAGGTTTTTCCACATAAGCATCACAACTGGCTTTTACAGCTTCGATGGTATGTAAAGCATGCTGAAAATCGGCTGTACTGATAATTACCGCATCAAGATCTTTGGTGGCATAAAGCTCGTCATTGTTGCGGCAGGCTTTAATATCGTGACCAAATTTTGCTTTTAAATGGGCAATTCCCAAATCTCTGCGGTAGTTCCACAAATCAGAAAGGCCAACAATATCAAAATTCAGCTCCTTGTTGTGGTTCAGGAAACAAGGTAAAAGCGTGTCTTTAAAACGATCAGAAAATCCAACAACACCTACACGAACCCTATCGTTTGCACCAATAATGCGCCCATAACTTTTGGCACTCATGCCCATTGTACCCGCATAGGTTGCCGCAGCAAATATTGCAGATTGTTTAATGAATTTTCTTCTGGAATTTTCCATTTGAGGATATTAGGTTAGATTATCACTTAAATAGTTAACGGTTTGGTAAACCGTTTTAACAAAATCTAAAATATGGTTAATAAAAACAAACCTTAAGTTTTTGCAAGTAATATTTTTGAAACCTTAAATTAAAATAATGGCTAACTATTGCAGTAACCTTAAATAAATGGCCAAGAAACCCTTTTTAAACGGATAATGCATTTCTATCGCGATAAGGAAAACGTTTGAAATAATTTATTCCTTTTCCTTAAAATAACGAAAAAGCCCTTCAGAAAAATAATCTGAAAGGCTTTATAATAAGACTTGTTATCCTGACCCTAACACTCGGGACGGTATGACGGTTGCATCGGCTGAAATTTACAATTATCCTAAAACCGCCAGGCTTTCTTCAATAATTTTGATTTTCGCTTCAGCATCGGCTTTTTTATTGCGCTCATTGGCAATAATTTCGGGTTTTGCATTTTGTACAAAACGTTCGTTGCTCAGTTTCGAATCAACCGACTTTAAAAAACCCTGTAGATAAATTAAATCAGCATTTAGGCGTTCGCGTTCTGCTTCTACATCTATACTCTCGGTTAAAGGAATAAAAAACTCATCTTTACCCGCCATAAAAGCAGTTGCGCCAACAATTTTATCATTAACAATTTCTGCTTCTGATACATTGGCCAATTTGAAAACAATGTTTAGCCATTTCTCATAATCAAGATCAGAGTTTACCTTAATATTTAAAGGCAATGCTTCTTTTGGAGAAATCTGTTTTTGATTTCTTACATTTCTAATTTCGGCAACAACAGTTTTAATTACCTCAGCATCTTTTAATAATTTCTCATCAAATGCTCCGCCTTTCGGAAATTCGGCTACAATACAGCAATCCATTTCTCCACGTTCGGCAAACAGATCATCATGCCATAATTCTTCCGTAAGGAAGGGCATATTTGGATGCAATAATTTAATTATATTTTCGAAAAATCCTATCGTGGCTTTGTAACTCTCAGCATCTATTGGCTGTTGGTAAGCGGGTTTAACCATTTCTAAATACCAGGCACAGAAATCATCCCAAACGAGTTTGTAAGTGATCATTAATGCTTCTGATAAGCGGTATTGTTTAAAGTTAGCCTCAATTTCTACCAATGCCTCATTAAAGCGGTTTTCGAACCACGATATGGCCTGGGTATTCGGGTTGGCTAAGTTTTCGTCAACTTCCCATCCTTTTACCAAACGGAAAGCATTCCATATTTTACTGGCGAAATTACGTCCTTGTTCACAGTAACTTTCATCAAACATTAAATCGTTACCAGCAGGCGATGACATTAGCATTCCTACACGTACTGCATCAGCACCATATTTCTCGATCAACCCAATAGGATCAGGTGAATTACCCAACGATTTAGACATTTTACGGCCTAATTTATCGCGCACAATACCTGTTAAATATACATTGGTAAAGGGCTTTTTGCCCATAAACTCATGTCCGGCCATAATCATACGTGCCACCCAGAAAAATAATATTTCGGGTGCAGTAACCAGATCGTTGGTTGGATAATAATAATTGATGTCTTTATTTTCAGGGTTTTTAAAACCATCGAAAACAGAAATTGGCCACAACCACGACGAGAACCAGGTATCCATTACATCATCATCCTGCCTTAAAAAAGGCTCTAGCTGATGCTTAAATCCAGCTTTTTCAGTCTCTGAGCAGCTTTCATCCAAGTGTTTTTTCTTCCAGAATTCTTCTAATGCCTCATCTTTAGTTTTGGCAACCACCCAGTTTCCTTTGTCATCATACCAGGCCGGAATTCGCTGTCCCCACCACAACTGGCGACTGATGTTCCAATCCCGAACATTCTCCATCCAATGGCGGTAAGTATTCTCAAATTTATTCGGAATCAGGTTTACCTCACCATTCAGCACATCATCCAAAGCAGGCTGTGCCATTTCTTTCATCTTCACAAACCATTGCATCGAAAGTTTAGGTTCGATAGCGGCATCGGTACGTTCTGAGAAACCAACCTGAGATTTATAATCTTCTACTTTATATAAATGACCAGCTTCTTCGAGCATTTTGGCAATTTTTTTACGGGCAACAAACCTGTCTTCGCCAACTAAAATAACTGCCAGTTCATTTAAAGTTCCATCATCGTTTAAAATATCCGTAACTGGCAAATTGTGTTTAACACCCAGTTCATAATCATTTAAATCGTGTGCTGGCGTTACTTTTAAACAGCCTGTTCCAAATTCAATATCCACATATTCATCCTCAATAACCGGAATTTCGTGGTTAACCAGCGGAACAAAAACTTTTTTACCTTTTAAGTGCGTAAAACGTTCATCGTTCGGGTTGATACAGATTGCGGCATCTGCCATAATTGTTTCAGGACGCGTGGTGGCTATTGTTAAAAACTGATCTTCCGTTCCCGAAATCAGGTATTTAATGTAATAGAGTTTCTGGTTTACTTCCTTGCGGATTACTTCTTCATCAGAAACAGCTGTTTTACCAGCAGGATCCCAGTTAACCATACGGATACCGCGATAAATCCACCCTTTTTTATACAAATGGATAAATGAATCGATAACTGCTTCAGAAAGATCTTCTTCCATGGTGAAACGGGTACGGTCCCAATCGCAACTTGCACCCAGTTTCTTTAACTGATCTAATATAATGCCGCCGTATTTCTCTTTCCACTCCCAGGCATACTTTAAAAATTCTTCGCGGGAAAGGTCTTTTTTATTGATCCCTTTTTCCTTTAACATTGCCACTACTTTTGCTTCGGTAGCAATAGAGGCATGATCGGTACCAGGTACCCAGCAAGCATTTTTACCTTGCATACGGGCCTTACGGATTAACACATCCTGAATGGTATTGTTTAGCATGTGCCCCATGTGCAGTACTCCCGTAACATTGGGCGGCGGAATTACAATGGTGTAAGGCTCGCGCTCATCGGGTTCGGAGTGAAAAAATTTCTTTGATAGCCAATAGCTATACCATTTATCTTCTGTTTCTGCAGGATTGTACTTGGTGGATATGCTCATGAATGATATTAAAAGCTCAAAAATAGCTATTTAAGCTGAAAGACCAAAGGAGCATAAGCCAAATGGCATACTTATGGGTTTAAATTTTCTTTTCTTTTAAAAAGGTGGTTGCACCATGAAATAGGAAAGCATGAGATTTGAGTATAGCTTCAAATTGGTATTAATTACGATTAATTGTTACTGAATGGACAGGTTTTTAGCTTTGTTTATCTTCTTATTTTTGGCATACCTCACTCACAATTAATAAATTAAGTTTTAAGTACATTCTTAATTACCTTAACTTCTTAATGGCAATAGTTTAAGGTATTAAAACTTCATTTTCTGAATCCTAACTGCATTTAAAATGGCCAGAAGTGCAACACCAACATCGGCAAAAACGGCTTCCCACATGGTGGCAATACCGCCTGCACCTAAAATTAACACCAATGCTTTTACTGCAAATGCCAATACAATATTCTGGATTACCACATTCTTAGTTGCCTTACCAATTTTAATCGCTGTTACAATTTTAGAAGGTTGATCCGTCTGAATAACAACATCTGCTGTTTCAATTGCGGCATCGCTGCCCATTGCACCCATCGCAATACCTATATCGCTAATGGCCAAAACCGGGGTATCGTTTATCCCATCGCCAACAAAGGCAACTACTTTGGTTTTATCCTTTTTAATTTCTTCAAGTTTCGCCACCTTATCCTCTGGTAATAAATCACCATAGTAAGCATCAATACCTAAGCCGGTTGCAACTTTTTTAACAATCGATGTTTTATCTCCACTCAGCATTACCACCTGTTTTATTCCAATTTCATGGAGCTGTTTAACGGCTTCGCCAGCATCTTCTTTTATCTCATCGGCAATGAGCACATAACCTGCGTATTTCTGATCAACAGCTACAACCACAATACTTTCTTCAATTGCTGCAATGCGGGTATCAAATTCAATATTAAATTTTTCTAAAAGTTTTACATTACCAGCTAAAACCTCTTTACCATTTACCACTCCCTTTAAGCCCATCCCTGCAATTTCCGCTATATTTTCTGCCGGATGGATTTCCTGATTACCCACATAGGCTACAATCGATTTGGCTATGGGATGCGTTGATTTTGCTTCTACAGCGGTTAATAAGTTCAAAAGTTCCTTTTCATCGATTACACTTTCTACTTTCTGAACATTAAAAACGCCTTTTGTTAAAGTTCCGGTTTTGTCCATCACTACCGTATTCAGTTTGGTAATCAGATCAAGAAAATTAGAACCTTTAAAAAGAATTCCGTTTGAGGATGCAGCACCAATTCCGCCAAAATAACCGAGTGGGATGGAAATAACCAATGCACAAGGACAGGATATCACCAGGAAAACAAGCGAACGGTATAACCAGGTTTGAAAATGATAATCGCTCCCTAAAACCAACATCGGAATGGTAACGAGTGCTAAAGCCAAAAAGAAAACAATTGGCGTATATACTTTAGCAAACTTGCGTATAAAAAGCTCAGTTTTAGCTTTACGTGTAGTGGCATTTTGTACCATTTCGAGTATCCGCGACAGTGCACTATCGGCAAAAGCCTTGCTTACCTGTACTTCTATTACTTTATCTAAATTAAGCATACCAGCTAAAATCGGCTCACCCTTATTAATTGTACGGGGTTTGCTTTCTCCGGTAAGTGCAGCGGTATTAAAACTGCTTTTATCACTCATCAATGCTCCATCCAACGGAATTTTCTCACCGGCTTTAATTTGTATCGTTTCGCCAATGGCTACTTTTTCGGGGTTAACATCCTCATATTTTCCATTGCGTAAAACGTGCGCTACATCGGCACGTACATCAAGCAAAGCTTTAATATTTCTTTTAGCCCTGTTTACCGCTGCCATTTGAAACAGTTCGCCAATGGTATAAAAAAGCATCACGGTTACACCTTCAGGATACTGACCAATGCCAAAGGCCCCTATTGTAGCAATTGACATCAGTGAAAATTCGGTAAAAAAATCTTTGGCTTTAAAAGTCTCCCAAACCTCGCGTAAAACCGGAATACCAACAGGCAGATAAGCTACAATATACCAATAAGGCCTTATGGTTTGAAAGGCAGGAACTTTAAAAATATTATCGAAAGCAATTCCGATCAATAACATAACCAGGGTTACAAGGGCCGGTAAGTAAGTTTTAAACGCCGATGGATCGCCTCCATGATCGTGGTCGTGCTCATCACCTTCTTCGTGATCGTGAACATGTTGGTGGTTATCTTTTGGTGCCGGATGTACTTTGGTGCTGCAACAGCTATCTTCTTTATCGTGGGTATGGCTCATTATATATTGTATACAAATACATTAGTTTTTATTTACCGCTAAACCTTGCGGGTTTCATAACCTGTGGGGTTTTGGATAAGTATTTCAAATTTATGGAAAATAAAATGCTTTATGCTGAATCATTCTTGATAGCAATAATTTTTACAAGCACACAATAAATTTTGTTAAAAAATGTTAATAGTGTATAAAAGATTTAAAATTATGAAATCTATTAAAATCCAATTTTCAGCATCCGAACTTATCAGACGTTTGGGTTTAGCAAAAATTTACTACTGGTTTAACAAGTAATATTATTAGTATATTGTTTCAGTATTAATTTGTATTTCATAAATTTCGCTTCAAATACTAACTTATTAAGCGAATGAAATACCAAAATTTGAAAAGATATTTTGCGGCACTGGGTATTATTGCTGCTGGCTTTTCTGCAAATGCACAAACCAAAAAGTTTATCGACCCTGCCAACATGGATCTTTCCGTTAAACCAGGCGACGATTTTTATACCTACGCAAGTGGTTCTTGGGTAAAAAACAATCCTGTTCCCGCTAAAGAAACACGCTGGGGTTCATTTAACGAACTGCGTGATTTTAACATTAACGCAGTAAAATCTTTAGTAGAAGATGCAGCCACAGATAAAGCTGCTCCGGCAGGCTCGGTAAAACGCAGAGTAGGCGATTTTTATACCGCTGCAATGGACAGCGCAACAATTGAAAAGCTAGGTTACACACCCATAAAATCAGATTTAGAAAAAGTTAAGCAAATTAAAAATGTTCAGGGCGTTTTAGATCAGGTAGCGTATATGCGTACCAACGGCCTTGGTGGTGGCATGTTTGGTTTGGGTGTTGGCCAAGACCGCAAAAACGTAAATAAATATATGGTAAACATTGGGCAAGGTGGCACTACCCTGCCCGACCGTGATTATTACCTGAAAGATGATGCCCGCAGCGTAAAAATACGCGAGGCGTACAATACTTACATGGTTACCTTATTTACGCTAACCGGAAGTACTGCCGAAGAAGCAAAACAAAAAGCTGCAACTGTTTATAAGATTGAAAAGCAATTTGCAGAGGCGCAAATGAGCCGTTTAGAAATGCGCGATCCTTACGCTACTTACAACAAAATTACTGTTGCCGAACTGAACAAAAAGACTCCTGATATTAACTGGACAACCTATCTGCCTAAATTCAAAATCAAAAATCAGGATACCGTTCTGGTTTCTTCGCCTAAGTTTATGGCAAGTTTGGATGGAATGCTAAAATCGGTTCCTGTAGAAGATTGGAAAACCTATTTAGAATGGAACATATTAAAAGGTTCTGCCTCAAGCTTAAGTTCTCCGTTTGTTAAGGCAAGTTTCGCTTTTACACAGGCACAAACCGGGCAAAAAGTACAAACACCACGCTGGCAGCGCATGTCATCCTTAACAGATGGTACCATAGGCGAATTGCTTGGTCAGCTTTATGTAGCCAAGTATTTTAAGCCTGAAGCAAAAGAACGCATGAACCAGATGATTGTAAACTTACGCAAAGCGTTCGAAATCAGAATCAATGGTTTAGAATGGATGAGTGCTGAAACCAAACAAAAAGCACTGGCTAAACTACACGCATTTACACCAAAGGTTGGTTATCCTGAAAAATGGAAAAACTATGATGGTTTAACAATTAATAAAGGTACTTATTTCCAGAATTTACGTAATGCAAGTGTTTGGGGATATAATGAAATGGTTGATCAATTGGGTAAACCGGTTGACCGTAAGCGTTTTGGCATGACGCCACCAACAGTTAATGCTTATTACAGCCCAACTTTAAACGAAATTGTTTTCCCTGCCGGAATTTTACAATTCCCTTTCTTTGATCCAAATGCAGATGATGCCGTTAATTACGGCGGAATTGGTGCGGTAATCGGCCATGAAATGAGCCATGGTTTTGATGATAGCGGCAGTCAGTACGATGCTGCAGGAAATTTAAAAAACTGGTGGACAGCTGAGGATAAAGCTAAATTTGACGCTAAAACCAAGGCATTAGGTGAGCAATTTGATGGTTATACTGTACTAGATACTGTTCATGTAATTGGTAAATTAACCATGGGTGAAAACATTGGCGATTTAGGTGGTTTAAATGCAGCTTATACTGCTTTTAAAATGACAAAACAAGGCCAGAGTAACGAAAAGATAGATGGTTTTACTCCAGATCAACGTTTCTTTTTAGCCTGGGCACAAGTTTGGAGAGGCAACATTTTACCAGAAAGCGCGGCACAGTTAATTAAAACCGATCCGCATTCTCCAGGTCCGTACCGTACCATTGGCGCGCCTGTAAATATGGATGCCTGGTACAATGCCTTTGATGTTAAACCTGGCGATAAATTGTACAAAAAACCTGAAGATAGGATTAGAATGTGGTAATTTAAGGCGAAAGCTTGGAAGGTTAAGGGCTAAAAGCTTTTTCATTTCACAGGCTAGCTTAAACTTAATAGTATCCCTATATTACAAACGCTCCGGATTATTCGGGGCGTTTTGTTTTTCCTGGTGTAAAATAATACCCTTGTACATTTTGGCTGCAATGATTAATTCCTTTTAGCTGGTTAGTTAATTTCCGATTGGTATCTAACAAATTATACCATGACAACATCTGACTGTAAGATTATTCATGCGACCTTGATTCATGTTTTCACGAATCAACAATTACCCCATGCTCAATATTCCTTCTGAACAATCAAAAATATTCAACTCCTTTCGGCAATTCTTAATTATCATCCTATCTTTGAAAAAACATAATCACCTTTTCATGAAAAGTGCATCCAGAACTATCTTTATCCTCGCTTTAACCTTATTTTCTGCAACAGTTTTTGCTCAAGACAATAAATTAATAAGCCTTGAGGCATTAGTAAATAAAACAGACCCTGCATGGCCTTTGGTAAAGAAATGGATTGATTCTGCCAAAAACAAGGTTGAGGTTTTACCTGTAGACTCTGCCAAAGCAAAAGAGGTTTTATACAATGCCCAAATGACAACCTATGCCACACTTGGCTCTGTAATTTACAATACCGGTGGTATTATGATTGATAACGGATGGATAAGAATTTTGGGCTCGGGAAGTGAGAGATTAACAAGAAATATAGCCGAATGGAACAAGGGAAAAACAATTAAAGAGTATGGCGACAATATCCCTTACCTTTTAATTGCTGATGATGCCGTTGGTGGCTTTTTCGCTATTAACTATGGCGGTTTAGGGAAAGACATTAAAAATGTGTACTACCTCGAACCAAATACTTTAACCTGGCAGCCATTGGGTGCTGGTTATGGTGAGTTTCTTGTTTTTTGTTTCGACAGTGATCTCTCTAAATTTTACAAAGGCCTGCGTTGGAATAACTGGAACCAGTTTATTGGAAATTTAGATGGCACCAAAACCTATAGTTTCCGACCGTATTTATGGCAAGAAGGTACAGATATTGAAAAATGTACCAGAAAACTTGTGGGCATTGAAGATATGTACCGTTTCAACATTATGAAATCGAAGGAGCTTAATGCTGATAAAGGCATTAAAAAAGACGAGAGTAAAAAACAAGAAACCAAAACTGAGCAGTAATACCGATTATTGCCTGTAAAAACAATTAAATGTTAAATACAACCGCTACCATTACACAAATTAAAAATACCAGGCTTTTCATTCTTGAGTTGGTTAAAGATTTAAGTATTGAGGCATTGAACAAAATTCCGACAGGTTTTAACAACAACATTATCTGGAATATAGCGCATTTAACCGCTGCACAACAAAATATGTGTTATGTAAGGTCGGGTTTGGAAATCACTGTTGAAGAAAATCATTTCGCCCCTTTTTTAAGTGGAACAAAGCCAGATACTTTTATTGATAAAGAAGCAATTGATGCTATTTTCAGCGCATTATTAAATAGTATAGATCGCTTAATGGAAGATTATACGCAAGGTATTTTTAAAAATTTCGATCCGTGGGACAAACGTTATGGCATGAAACTAAACTCGATAGAAGATGCCATAAATTTTATTCCCTTTCATGAAGGGATGCATATTGGTTACATTATGGCTTTAAAAAAGCTGATATAAAAACCTCGCAAAATTTAAATGTATTTGGCTTGTATTTTCTTTGGTAATTTGGCCATAACCATCGCTCTAGATTCTGCTACCCTACTTTTAAGTTCTTTATCGTTTAAAACATCCAAGTTTTCAATCTGTATCCATTGCCTTTTCGCCATGTGATACGCCTGCGCAATACCATCTCTTGCAGCAAGTTCATCAAACTCATCAGGATTGCATTTAATAGAAAAGCTATTACCCTCATCAATCGCAATGATAATGTATATTTTCTCCTCAATCATAAAACAAAGATGTTCCCATTTCATGCCCTCGGTTGTGCCTGGCAAACTCAAACAATATTCTCTGAAAGATTCGATATCCATATTTAGGGTTTAGGGTTTAGGGTTTAGGGTTTAGGGTTTAGGGTTTAGGGTTTAGGGTAAAACCAAAGCTAATAACAAAAGTTTAAAGCTGAAAGCGAAAATGTCCGGAGTTGGGAGCCAGTAGTCCAATGCCTCTTCGGCCAGGCAAAGCATGAAGCAGATTATCCTGAAATCTTAAAATCTTTCTTATCCTATTCCTGTTAGATCCTATAATCCTATAATCCTTTTTATCCTGATCCTTTTTTATCCTGATCCTTTCTATCCTATTCCTATATTTGCAATCTTAAAAATAATCAATCCAAATCCTAGCGCATGAATATTATAACCCCTACTGCTGATGGTTCGAATACACTTTACAATGAAACAATTGGCGAACATTACCATAGTAAGCATGGCGCATTGCAAGAAAGTAAACATGTTTTTATTGATGCAGGATTGAAATTTGCATCTTCCGACCAACCTCAGATTTCCATTTTAGAAGTTGGCTTTGGTACCGGACTTAATTTTATTTTAAGCTTCGAATATTGTGAAGCAAACAACATTAACCTTAATTACACCAGCATTGAAGCTTTTCCGCTTACCAGCGAAGTAATTGAGCAAACCGGTTATTCGGCTTATGTTCCGGATGAGATTTGGGCTCAATTTACCACCAATTATGCTAATGCGCTAAAATCTGAACAAAAACTCTCCTCACTTTGTACATTAGAAATTCCGCATACAACACTTGCCGAATACCATACTGATAAAAAGTTTGATGTAATATATTACGATGCTTTTTCGGTTCAGCATCAACCAGAAATGTGGAGCGACGAGATAATTGCCCATGCCTGCAGTTTCTTAAAACCTGGAGGTACTTTTGTAACCTATGCCATTACTGGGAAACTGAAAAGAGCAGTTAAAGCCTGTGGATTTACCATAGAGAAATTACCAGGAGCACCTGGAAAAAGAGAAATGCTGAGGGCGATAAAGTCTAGAGAGATTGAGACTGCTTAGGTTTTTGGGCATTTTACCGGAAAACACAAATAGCAGCAAAGGATTATTTACCTAAACCTGGGTGCAGCGGCAGCCTCCGTTTTTTCTACGGAGCTATAGCGTAAAACAGGACTGACGATAATTGAAATAGCAGGTTGCTTTCCAGGTAAAACATGCCCATCTCATTTTAATGCAAATTTGATCTTCTGGAAAAACCACAACTTCCAAAAATTGTTAGCATTAGATTAATATTCATATTATGGAAAAAAGAACTTTAGGAAAAACCGATTTAAATATTGCGCCCATTGTATTTGGAGGAAACGTTTTTGGCTGGACGATTGATGAGCAAAAATCATTTGAAATACTGGATCATTTTGTAGATAGCGGTTTCAATTTTATCGATACAGCCGATGTATACTCGCGTTGGGTACCAGGAAATAAAGGTGGAGAATCAGAAACAATTATTGGCAACTGGTTAAAACAACACAATAAACGCCACGATGTAATTATTGCAACCAAGGTAGGCTCAGATATGGGGCAGGGTAAATCACTTAAAAAAGATTACATCATCAACCAGGTAGAACATTCTTTAACGCGACTGCAAACCGATTATATCGATCTATATTTTTCTCATTTTGATGATGAGACCACCCCCGTAGAGGAAACTCTAAGTGCTTACGAAACATTAATTAAAGCCGGAAAGGTACGTTGGATCGGTGCTTCAAACTTCTCTGCTGACCGGTTAAAAGAATCGCTGATTTATTCTACCGAACATAACCTGCCACGTTACGAAGTTTATCAGCCAGGATATAACCTTTATGATAGAGCTGATTTTGAACAGGAACATGAAAAAATCTGTTTAGATCATGGTCTTGGTGTGGTAACTTATTATTCGTTAGCTAGCGGATTTTTAACAGGAAAATACCGCAGCGAAGATGACCTGAAGAAAAGCCAGCGCGGTGGAGGCGTAAAAAAATTCATGAATGAGCGGGGTTACAAAATCCTGGATGCATTGGATCAGGTTGCTGGTCAACATCAAGTAGAGCAGGCATCAGTAGCATTGGCCTGGTTAATTTACCATCCATCAATAACAGCCCCAATTGCCAGCGTTACCGATTTAAGCCAGCTAAAATAATTTGTTGAAGCTGCAAACCTGAAACTCACACCCGAAGATATTTCTCTTTTAGATAAAGCAAGTATCTATTAAAAATAATCCCTTATATTTAAATGCCCGATTAATGAAACAATTAATCGGGCATTTTGTATTAAACAGGATTTAAAATATATGAAAGACAAATTATCATTTCTACCAAAGCTTGCATTGGTTCTTTTCTGTTTAATAAGCCTAACCTACATAGCTATTTTAGGGCAATCGTTACTTGCTCCCTTACTTTTCTCCTTTTTAATGGCCATTTTATTATTACCAGTGGGTAATTTTTTAGAGCGGCGTTTAAAATTTAAGAGAGGTCTGTCTACCTTGGTTTCAGTTATTCTGATGATTGCCATAATTGGGGGCATTATATATTTCTTTGGTAACCAATTGAGTGATTTATGGGCCGATTGGCCTTTACTAAAAGAAAAAGCCAACGTTTCATACCATGAATTGCAAAAATGGATTTCGCATACCTTTGGCGTAAATTCTCAAAAACAGTTGGATTATTTGAATGATAGTACCGAAAAAGCATTGGCCACAAGTGCGGCCATTGTAGCCACAACTTTAGCTACCTTATCTTCTACCTTGTTGTTTTTGGGCTTTACTCTATTGTTTACGTTCTTCATATTAAATTACAGACGGGTATTATTTACTTTTTTAACCTCCGTTTTCAGTAAAGAACATAAAGAAAAGGTTACCGAAATTGTTAGTCAGATTCAATACATCATAAAAAAATACATCATTGGTCTTTTCTTACAAATGCTGATTGTTACTGTGTTAATGATCACCGTACTCAGTTTACTCGGCGTTAAATATGCTGTTTTACTAGGCTTGGTGGCTGGTATTTTTAATGTTGTACCTTATTTAGGAATATTCTTTGCCTTGCTGGTTAGCTGTTTAATTACTTTTGCCACGGCCGGAGCGGGCAAAGTACTTTTGGTATTAATTGCCTTTGTTGGCGTACATGCAATTGATGGAAATGTGCTGATGCCGCTTGTAGTAGGCTCAAAAGTTAAAATTAATGCATTGTTTGCCTTTATTGGCATTGTAGTTGGCGAAATGATCTGGGGCATTTCGGGTATGTTTTTATGCATTCCATACCTAGCCATGCTTAAAATAATTTTCGACCGCGTTGATAACCTGAAACCCTGGGGCATTTTAATGGGCGAAGAACATAAACCCGACAAAAAGAAACGCATTTACCGCATTACAAAAAAGATTAAATTAGAGGAAAAAGATTAAAAATGGCCGAAAATAGATCGCCACATATTTTAAGCACTTCTGCCAACCTGTTAGGCATCTGTTTTATTGTGCTTACCTCCTTAAAAAAACTTGCCCTTACCGATGGCTCTTTAATTGATGAATTTGCTGTGGCTGCAGTAATGTTTTTTATGACGAGCTGTATTTTATCTTTTGTTTCAATGAGAAGAGTAAAAACAGCAAGTCAAAGGTTAGAAAAAGTTGCCGATTTTGTTTTTCTTTCCGGTTTGGTAATCTTATTTGTAGCCACAATATTAATTGCTTTTAACCTGATAAAATAGGATATTCAGTCATGAAACCTTTATTTGTATTAGTTATAGTATATGTTGCCTTATTAGCTTTTGGCGGTCATACTACATTTGATAAGGGAAATATTTTTGCAGGCAATATTGCCATGGGCGTAATGTTGCTTTTTACGGCAATTGGCCATTTTAAGTTTAAAACCAGCATGGCCGCCATGATACCTTTATTCATTCCTAAAAAGGTAGAAATTGTACTTTTTACAGGTGTGCTTGAAATTTTATTTGCAATTGGTTTAGCCATCGATAATACCCGTTATTATACCGGAATAGCCTTGATTGTTTTCTTCATCGCCATTTTACCTACCAATATTTACGCAGCCAAACACAGCATCAACTATGAAGATTTGTACAAACCCGGGCCCGGGCCAAAATATTTATGGTTCAGAATTCCTTTTCAGCTTTTCTTAATCGCCTGGGTTTGGTACTTTAGCATCAGATAAATTTAGCTTAAACCCACAACATGCCCAACAACCCGATTCCTGCCAGTGCCAACAACCCAGCCGATGCTTTTACACGTTTACTTACTGTATTGGATACCTTACGTACGCAATGCCCCTGGGATAAAAAACAAACAATGGAAACCCTTCGGCACCTTACTATCGAAGAAACCTACGAGCTAAGTGATGCGATTTTGGAAGGTGATTTAGATGAAATTAAAAAGGAACTTGGTGATGTTATGATGCATTTGGTTTTCTATTCGCGGATTGCTTCAGAAACGAATCACTTTAATATTACAGATGTTTTAAACGGGGTTTGTGACAAACTGGTAAACCGGCATCCGCACATTTATGGAGATGTTGAGGTACAGAATGAGGAAGATGTAAAACGCAATTGGGAGCAGATTAAATTAAAAGAAGGCAATAAATCAGTATTGGCAGGAGTGCCTTCTTCTTTGCCGGCATTGGTTAAGGCCGCCCGTATACAAGAGAAAGCCCGTGGAGTGGGTTTCGATTGGGAAGATAAAAACCAGGTTTGGGAAAAAGTTGAAGAAGAACTGCAAGAATTTAAAGCTGAATTTAATGTAGCCGACAATACCGCTATTGATATAGAAAAAGCAGAATCAGAATTTGGAGATGTTTTATTCTCTCTGATCAATTATGCACGCTTCATTAATATTAACCCTGAAAATGCCCTTGAAAAAACCAATAAAAAATTCATTAAACGTTTTCAATACCTCGAAACCAAAGCCAAAGAAAACGGAAAAGCACTGGCCGATATGACGCTTGCAGAAATGGACATATATTGGAATGAAGCCAAGAAATTATAGCTAAAAGGCGTAAATTCGCAAAATTCATATGAATTTTGCGAATGGAATCGCAAAATTTATATTAAATTTGCGATTATGATTTCAAGAGTAATTTCGGATTCTATCGAAAAACACCTTAAAGATGAAAAAGCGATCATCCTTTTAGGCCCCAGGCAAGTTGGAAAAAGCACGTTGCTTCATCAATTGTCGCCAAAATTTGCTAAACAGATTATGTGGTGGAATGGAGATGATGCAGATGTTAGAACAATACTAACCAATACCACGTCTACTTCATTACGTGCGCTTTTAGGGAAATCAAAAACACTGGTAATAGATGAGGCACAAAGGATTGATAATATTGGTATATCGATTAAATTAATTATCGACCAGCTTAAAGATATAAAAGTAATCGCCACAGGTTCATCAGCATTTGAACTTGCCAACCATATTAATGAACCGCTTACTGGAAGAAAATGGGAATACCATATGTTTCCCTTTTCATTTGGAGAAATGGTAGAAGAACATGGCTTACTTACTGAAAAAAGACTATTAAATCACCGCCTTGTTTATGGCTACTATCCTGAAATTGTAAATAATCCGGGTGGAGAAGAAATCAGGTTGAAGCAATTATCAGACAGTTACCTTTATAAGGATATTTTAATCTGGGAAAAAATACAAAAACCGGATAAAATGGAAAGATTAATTCAGGCACTGGCTTTTCAGGTTGGGAATGAGGTATCGTATAACGAGTTAGGCCAATTGGCAGGATTGGATAACCAAACAACTGAAAAATATATCGACCTGCTTGAAAAAGCATTTATTGTATTCAGATTGGGATCTTTAAGCCGTAATTTAAGGAATGAGTTAAAGAAAAGCAGAAAAATATACTTTTACGATAATGGAATCAGAAATGCAGTAATTAATCAATTCAGTCCTGCAGTATTACGACAGGACATTGGTGCACTTTGGGAAAACTTTGTAATTAGCGAAAGGGTTAAGTTTCTTGCATACAAACAGATTAACTGCAACCAATATTTTTGGCGCACTCATGCACAACAGGAAATAGATTATATTGAAGAAAGAAACGGGCTAATGAATGCTTATGAAATTAAGTGGAATCCAAAATCTACTGTAAAGTTTCCGAAAACATTTTTAGGTGCTTATGAAAATGTAAATACCAAAGTAATTACGCCAGATAATATTAGCGAGTTCTTGTTATGAGTAATATTCACCATCTACATAATACCATTTCCCATCTTCCAGTCTGAAATTCGATTTTTCGTGCAATACCTCAGTTTCAAACTTCTTATTCAGGTAAAAAGCTTTAAACTCAACCACATCAAAGTCCGAAAATACAATTTCGAGTTTAAGCCATCTGGTATTTTTTGCGCTGTTTAAATACGCGTTTTTCGAATGATTTTTTCTTTTACTTTCATGCGTAGTTTGGAAAAGATAATCCGCATCGGCCACCACAAATGCCGAATACCTTGAGCGCATTAAAGCCTCTGCCGTGGGCGCTGGCTTCATTTTTAAATGATAAGGCTGGCAACATTGCTTAAAGGTTAATCCACTCCCACAGGGACAGGTTATTACATCCATGATTAAAATTTAAAAGGCAAAAATAGGATTTAATATTCCTGCTGCTAAAATTTCCGTAAAATTGCAGCAGAAAAATGAGGTATTTCTTTCACATCGCCTATCAGGGTCAGTATTTTAGTGGATGGCAAAAACAGCCAGGGGTTAAAAGCGTTCAGGAAGTTATTGAACAAACACTTTCAAAAATTTTAAAAACGCCGATTGCCATTAATGGTTGCGGGCGCACCGATGCGCATGTGCATGCCAGTCAGTTTTTCTTCCATGCTGATATCGAAAAAGAAATCACTTTTGATCTGCTTTATATCCTCAACAAAGCATTGCCATATAACATTGCCGTGTTCGACATTATGAAAATGGAAGGTAAACCTCATGCCCGCTTCGATGCCGTTCAACGGAAATACGACTATTTTGTTCATACTTATAAAGATCCTTTCCTCAGCACACAAAGTTCATTTTATCAAGTTAATAATCTCGATTTTGATAAAATGAAAGCTGTTGTAGCACTTTTACCTCAGTACAAAGATTACAGGGCTTTTTGCACCCATCCGGATAAATACGAACATACCATTTGTAATGTAATGGAAGCTGCTTTATTTGTAAATCCAAAAGGTGATAGGTTCAGGTTCCATATTGCGAGCAACCGCTTTTTAGGTAAAATGATCCGCATTATAATGGGCAAATTATTAATGGTTGGTAAAGGAGAACTAAGTTTTGATGAATTTGAGAGTGAGCTGATTACGTTAAAGGCTGCTAAACTATCATTACCCGCCCACCCTACAGGCTTATACCTTTCCAAGGTTACTTACCCTTACCTTAATTTAGCACCCCGTACAGAGTTTATCCATGGCGAGGCTACACAGTGGATTTTACTTTAACTGTAGCGTTTTTACTTCGGCCCACGTTTAAAGGGTATGAAAGTCCAAATCTGTATTCTTTTATTTGCTCTTGCACTGCTATCTTTTGGCTGTAAAAAAGCAACAACAGTCGATGTGCTATTGGATGGCCATTATACAGGTGTTTTAGTAATTACCAACAGCGTAAAATCTGTACCTGAAACCCGACCGATTTCAATTACCTTAAAAGATGGCAGGTTTAACATCATGCCTAACGCCAATTCGAATCTTAAACCCTACGGAGGCAAAGGAACTTATACTTTCGAAAATGGAACGGGTTATTTTACTGATGAAGGCATTTGGACAGCAGATTTCGATTGGAACATGATTTTAAATGGCGAATACGATATCAGAAGCAGTGGCGTAGATTTAACGCTCAGAAGAAAAAGTAAAACAAAAACAGATTTATCTCCGGCTACATCTTATGCTACGCTGGAATACGAATACATTTTAAAAAGAACAAATTAAACTCTTATATATGAAAAATTTAATACTCTCCATCATTATCCTCTCGGCATTAGCTTTTGGTTGTAAAAAGAAAACGGAAGGAACCACCACTGGTTATTCTTTCGAAATAAATACCTCAAAGCAGATTGATGAAGCCAATTTAATATTGACAAAAATAAACGATAGCCGTTGTACATCAAGTGCTTTTTGTATTGGTCCTAGTTCAACGCAAACCTATTTCAAGCTGAAATCAGGTAATACTGAGCAGGAGATCATTTTATGTAAAGGAGATTGCGGTACCATAGGTGCTACAGCCAAATTGAAAATTAACGGAGTGAATTACGTAATCAAATTAATAGAAGTTAGTTTTCGAGAAGAGAATACTGCACAGACGGTAAAGGTTGAGTTAACAAGATTTTAGGTTTAGGTTTGCTTGGGCATCGAAAATTGATCTGTTCGATGACCCAAGTTTTTTACTTCACGCTATTTAAACCTGATGGCCTTCAATGGAGAAACCTTACTTATTAATAGTGAAGGGATGATCAAAACGGTTAAACATACCACCACTGTAACCACGTTAAGCAACAGCACATCAATAAAATGAAATTCTATTGGTGCGTAAGCCAGAAAATAAGAGGCCTGGTTAAGTTTAAAAATATGTGTTGATTGCTGTAAAAAACCAAGGCCTAAGCCTAATATATTACCAAGCAAAAGACCGATACCAATTAGATAAGCTGCATTGTAGAGAAAAATCTTCATGATGCTCCAGTTAGTAGCCCCAAAAGATTTTAACATACCAATCATATTTGTTTTCTCTAAAATCATGATGAGTAATGCCGTTACCATGTTAATTACGCCAACAATAAGCATTAAAATTAACAGCACATTGGTATTTACATCCAGTAATCCTAACCAGGTAAAAATATTAGGGAAATTTTCTTCAATAGAATAAGAACGTAAATTACGTGGTAGCCCTTCGTAAATTTGATCAGCAATGGGTTTAAGTCTGTTAAAATCTTTAATCCTGATCTCTATGCCGCCAATTTCGTTGGCATTCCAATTATTTAAGCGTTTAATTATATTCAGGTTGCCCAGTACAAAACCCTTGTCGATATCTTCTACACCAATATCATAAATGCCTACAATTTTAAATTTACGCGGGCGTAACTGATTCTGAACAAAATACATGATAAAATCATCGCCAGTTTTGAGCTTTAGCCGGTTGGCTGTATAATTGGAGATTAAAAGTTCCTGCATGGCAGCGGTACTATCTGCAAAATCGATAATTGTGCCGCTGATGATGTGCTGTTTAATGTAATCCCACTTATAATTTTTATCTACACCTTTAAAATTAATCCCTTCTATTTCATTATTGGCCGAAAGGATGGCTGGTTTGGTAGCAAATGGATAATAATATTCTATATCACTATTGGTTTTAAGCATTTTCTGCGTTTCGGCATCAAGCACAAAAGGCGAATGTTCAAAAGAATTGTTCAAATCATAGCGGGTAATCTGCACATCGCCCAAATAGCCCCTCACCTTATCCTGAATTTCTGTTTTAAAACCTTTAATAATGGCGATTGAAAGAATCATAACAGCCAAACTCAACATTACCCCTGCTATTGCAATGCGAACAATCAGTTTTGAAAAAGTACGTTCAGATTTAATGGCTATCCGCCCTGCTATGAAATATTCGAAATTCAATTTAATCTATTTGTTAAGTAACAAAAATGCTCAATTCCTTTTAAAAAATGGCATTTTAAAAAATAAATAACCAACTTTAAAGATCCTTCATCAAGTTATAATGAGCCGGTACCATAGCATCAATCAAAATATTGGGTAAATTGTTTTGTTATAATACCGAAAGATAAGAATTACTGAATATGAAAAACTACATCAGCTTTGCTTTAACCAGTTTAATTGCATTATCGGCCTGCGGACAGCCAAAACCACTGGAGCAGGAAGTGCTTGGCAAAAAAAGCCCTGAAAACAGGAAATTGATGATCAGGAGTGTTAAGCTTCCATCAACCTTAAAAACAGGTGCCGAACAAACCGAAAAATACCTCTCTATTTTAAAAGGAAAGCGGGTTGGCATGGTGGTAAATCCAACCTCGGTTATCGGCACAGAAACTTCGGTTGACAGCCTATTAAAACTTGGCGTAAAAATTCAGAAAATATTTGGCCCTGAACATGGGTTTAGGGGCAATGCAAGCGCAGGTGTTACCGTTAATGACGATGTAGATACCAAAACAGGCATAAAAGCCATTTCGCTTTATGGTAAGCACAGTACCCCTACTGCAGAGGATTTGGCGGATATTGATATAATGGTTTTTGATATTCAGGATGTGGGCGTACGCTTTTACACGTACATAAATACTTTGCAGCACGTAATGGAAGCCTGCGCGGTAAACAATAAAACCTTATTGATATTAGATCGCCCTAATCCGAACGGCTATTTAATTGATGGCCCAATATTAGATCCTAAGTTTAAATCAGGTATCGGCGTACAACCCATTCCAATTGCACACGGCTTAACTGTGGGCGAATATGCACAAATGTTGAATGGCGAAGGCTGGTTAAAAGATAAAGTGAAATGTAAAATCACGATCATCAAAAATGCCAATTATAACCACGACATGGAATATACTTTGCCTGTTAAACCTTCTCCGAACTTAAACACACAGCAATCCATTTTACTTTATCCTTCTACCTGTTTATTTGAGGGCACTTATTTAAACCATGGCCGCGGAACAATGTTTCCTTTTACTGTGGTTGGCGCACCTTATTTAAAAGGTAAATTCGATTTCAGTTTTACGCCAAAAAGTATAAAAGGCATGTCGGAAACACCATTATTTCAGGATCAGGTATGTTATGGCCTGGATTTAAGAAATTACGACACCTCAATACTTGTAAAATCAAAGCAGGTAAACATCAGTTGGTTAATTGAATTGTATAATGCATCGCCAAGAAAAGAAGATTTCTTTAACAGCAAACTGAGTAAAGAGATGGGAACTATTGAGAGATTGGTTGGTGTGGCCGATTTTAGGCAACAGGTAATTGATGGAAAAAGCGAGGAAGAAATCAGGGCAAGCTGGGAACCTGGCTTAAGTGCTTACAAAACGATGCGTAAAAAATATTTACTTTATGATTAAGAGTTGAATGTTTGAGAGCTTGAATGGCAGAAGAAGTAATCCTTAAATTGCGCTGGCAATTCTTTTCAAACTTAACCGAAAGAGGTTTGTTGTTATAGATAATTGATAGGCACTGTGCCATTCAATCATTTAAACTCAATAATTTAGTTATGAGCGGTCCGAAAGTTAAAAGTGATAAACCTGGAAGCAATTACCAGGAAGAGGTGCCAAAAGGCAGAGAACCAGTTGACCATAAAACGGTTAGAAAAGAAAACGACAGTACGCCAAATAAGGCACCTAAAACCAATGATCCTGCTAAGCAGCGAGAACTGGAAGAGCAACCTGTTCATCCGATTAAAAAAGCACCAAAAGAATAATTTATGGTTCTACTTAAATTTTCAATGCAAAAGAAAAAGTAGAACCTTTACCTTCTTCGCTCTCCACCCAAATTCTGCCACCTTCATTTTTAATAATTTCTGAAGAAATATACAATCCAAGGCCTAAGCCTGGGTAGGTATGTTGTAGATTGCCGCCTACGCGATAAAACTGATCGAAAACCAGGTGTTGTAGTGCTTTGGAAATTCCGATACCATAATCGCGCACACTTAAAATCACTTGATTATGCTGCGTATAGGTAATTACATCAATCTGGTTGGCATCTGTAGAATATTTAATGGCATTTGATAAAAAGTTGGTAATTACCTGCCCAATACGTTCGCGATCAAAGTAAACTATACCATTACTTTTTAAATCAACTGTAATACGGTGTTTGGAAGTAATGTGCTGCATTTCATCAACAATCTCTGTCACCGCCTGATCGAAATCGAATTTTGTAGGATTAAAGGTCATTTTACCGGATTGAATTTTGGTTACATCAAGCAAATCACCAATTAAACCAGTTAAGCGGTTTAACTGAAGGTCCATTTTGTGCACCATTGCGGCCTTTTTATCATCACCTTCATTCCTGATCATTTTTTCCAACACCTGGGTATAGGCCTTAATACTGGTAACGGGTGTTTTCAACTCATGGCTTGCAATGCCTAAAAACTCATCTTTCTGTTGCTGAAGCTGCACCTGTTTGGTTACGTCCATTGCGGCATGTAAAATGGCGTAAACTTCACCATCCGCATTTCGTAAAGGTTTATAAGTAAAATTAAACCATAGTTTTTGCAGCTTACCATCTACAGGCAATATAGCTTCCTGTTGGTCGGCATGATATGGAACTCCGGTTCTATATACTTCTTTGAGGATATCAACAAAGGGTTGCCCTTTTAACTCCGGTATGGCATCTTCCATCGGTTTTCCAAGTACACTTTTATCTTTACCCCAAAACTGTAGCATTTCATCATTGGCTAAAGAAATAATAATATCTTCGGTTTCGTAATAACCTGTGGCCATTGGTGTATCGAGCAATAAATTTCTAAAACGCGCTTCACTTTTAGCCATCTCCATCCGCGAAGTTACCAGGGAGGTAATCTCATTGGCCACCACCATAATTCCGGTAACTGTGTTGTGCTGATCGCGGATTGGATCATAAACAAAATTGAAATAACAATCTTGTAAGGTGCCCTCACGCTCTATCCTCGCCATGGTTTCGTAACCATAGTGGGCAACCCCGGTAGTGTAAACATTGGTAAGCAAATCATGAAAAGGCTGCCCTTTAAGTTCGGGCAAACCATCTATTAAATCTTTACTGATTACATCTTCCGTTTTGCCCCACAATTTTAGTAGGTCTGCATTTGCCTGCTCAATAACAAAGTTTTCGCCCTTTAAAATTCCAATGGCTACGGGCGCATCCAAAATCATTTTGCGAAACAGTTCTTCACTTGCTTTTACTTTTAACCTGGCATTTACCAATTCGGTAACATCTGTAGCATTATTAAGAATCCCCCAAACATTGCCTTCTTCATCTTTTAAAGGTTTGTAAATAAAATCGAAGTAAAAAGTTTGGAGTATGCCGTTAATGATCAGCATTACGCGGTCTTCTTTTGTTTCGTAAGCAATGCCGGTTTGGCGAACATTTTGTAAAATCTCTAAAAAAGGCTGACCTTCCAGCTCTGGCAAAGCAATGGCAAGTTCTTGCCCTATAACATCACGCTCTCGCCCCCACGCTTTAAGAATTGCCTTGTTGGCTACTTTTATAACCATCTTTTCTCCGATATAAAGGCCAATTGGCATCGGAGATTCTTCAATTAAGGTGTAAAAAATAGTAGCGTTATCGTCAAGGTTAATTTGCATATGGGGGATAAAAAAACAAATATAATGGGTTTTCTATTTAGTATTTGATTTTAAAAACGACAATAAAACTTTTTCATCATGTGCTAAACCCAATTTACCCAGTTCTTTATTGTTATTCATTTTTTTCATGTATTTACCAAGCTCATTATTTTCGTAAGCGGTAAGCAGTAAAGGATATACGTACGAACTTTTACATACGGCTCTTGTATTTCCCAGTTTTTTGGCCACACAATCCAAAACAGAAACAATAGCTTTTTTCGAATTCAAACTTAAATGCTCGTCTATACTGCATTTGGAAAATTGGCGCAAAGCCTCAAGGGTACCTCCCCAGGTTCTAAAATCTTTAGCGGTAAAATCATCTCCGGTAATTTCTTTAATGTAGGCGTTTATTTTGCCAGAATCAATGCTTTTATGTTCTTTACCGTTTGAGTAAAACTGGAAAAGTTCCTGACCAGGAATATCCCTGCATTTTTTCACCATTTTGGCAAGCGATCTATCATTCAGTTCAACCTTTTGCTGTACCCCTTTTTTACCCACAAAATCCATGGTTATTTTACTGCCTTCTATTTTAACGTGCTTATCGCGAAGGGTTGTAAGTCCGAATGAGCCATAAAGCTGCTTATAACTCTCGTTACCTACACGGATTAACGTTTTTTGAAGTACATCTACTGAGATCGCTAAAACTTTGCGTTCGTCGAAATCTTTTCTGCGGAGGTCTTTTTCCAGGTTTTTACGTGCATTGGGCAATGCTTTTCCAAATTCAAGCAAGCGAAAATACTTATCTTCCGATCTGCGGCTGGTCCATTTTGCATGGTACCTATACTGCTTCCTGCCCGCAGCATCAATCCCCGTAACCTGTAAGTAGGCATTGGGTTTATTGGCTATCCATACATTTTGCCATGCAGGCGGAATAACGAGTGCTTTAATTCTGTCGAGGTGCTTTTCATCAGTGATTTTATCGCCATTCTTATCTTCGTAATGGAATTTTCCCGGTTTCCCTTTCCGGTAAATCCCAGGCATAGTATCAGTTACATATACCAATCCACTTGCTTTAACAACATCTTTGCCTTGTACCATTTTTGCCTGTAAGTATGGGTTTATTTTTAGTTATTTTGCAAAACTTTAACGCGGGTAGTCACGTTATTTTTTAGAAACACAACACTTTCATATGAAAATAGTTTTTATGGGTACGCCCGATTTCGCTGTAGCTTCTTTAGATGCTTTAGTTCAAGCCAATTTCGATGTAGTTGCAGTGGTTACTGCTCCAGATAAACCTGCCGGCCGCGGACAGAAAATGAATGAAAGTGCTGTAAAAAAATATGCTGTAGAAAAAGGGATTCCTGTTCTGCAACCAGAAAAACTTAAAAACCCTGAGTTTATTGAAGAATTAAGGTCGTACCAGGCTGATTTACAAGTAGTGGTTGCCTTTAGAATGTTGCCTGTAGTGGTATGGAGCATGCCTGCTAAAGGCACCATAAATTTACATGGTTCATTGTTACCTCAATATAGAGGGGCTGCACCAATTAACCATGCCATTATAAATGGTGAAAAAGAAAGTGGTGTAACTACCTTTTTTCTTAAGGAGGAAATTGATACCGGTGATATTATCCTTAGCGATAGTGTTGCCATTGCAGATAACGATACCGCTGGCGATTTACACGATAAACTGATGGTTATTGGAGCTAAACTTTTAGTAAAAACCCTACATGCAATTGAAGCAGGAGATGTAAACGAACAGCCGCAACCACAAAGCGGCGAACTAAAACATGCACCTAAAATTTTTAAAGAAGACTGCAAAATTGATTGGAACAATACTGCACAGCGCATCCATAATTTAATTCGTGGTTTAAGTCCTTACCCTACGGCTTTTACTCTACTAAACGATAAAAATTTAAAGGTATTTAAAGCAGAAATAGAAGATAAAGAACCTGGAATTGCCGCCGGTGGCTTTTTAACAGATGGTAAAACTTACCTTAAGTTTGCTGCAAAAGATGGTTTTATAAATCTTCTGGATATTCAGTACGAAGGTAAGAAACGGATGTTGATTGAGGATTTTTTAAGGGGAATGCGGTTGTAAAGGTATTTGGCATTCGAAGGATTTTAACCACAGATTTACAGCTCAGTTTGCCACGGAAACACAGAAAGCACGGAGGTAACATGATTTTAAGGAAATGAATATCCTTTGGGTATCGTCATTGCTGAGAAGGCTATTTTAGGCTATATCGTCCTCGTTTATAACGAGGATGTACGAGTAAAGCGATTCTATCGCTCCTAAAGGAATTATTTTCGCATTGCAAATGCGTACCTCTAAAATCCTCGTTACAAACGAGGACTATTTAAGTAAAAATCAATATAAGTGACATGATTTTAAGGAAATGAATATCCCTTGGGTATCGTCATTGCTGAGAAGGCTTTTTTAGGCTATATCGTCCTCGTTTGTAACGAGGATGTACGAGTAAAGCGATTCTATCGCTCCTAAAGGAATTATTTCGCATTGCAAATGCGTACCTCTAAAATCCTCGTTACAAACGAGGACTATTTGGGTAAAAATCAATATAAGTGACATGATTTTAAGGAAATGAATATCCTTTGGGTATCGTCATTGCTGAGAAGGCTTTTTCAGGCTATAACGTCCTCGTTTGTAACGAGGATGTACGAGTAAAGCGATTCTATTGCTCCTAAAGGAATATTTTCGCATTGCAAATGCGTACCTCTAAAATCCTCGTTTCAAACGAGGACTATTTAAGTCAAGCAATTTATCCTTAAGGTAATTAGCAGGAAAGATTGCTTCATCCCACGCAATAACGACCGCATTACTAAAGCCTGCTAATGGTAGCGGAGTAGAAGAGCAACCACTAATGAACCAAAGAACTAAATACCATTCAGCTTTTCGATCAAGAACTTCGAAACCTCATTGAAATAACGTTTCCTGCCGTAACCCATCACCCATTGAATGCCTTGTGTAGCATTGGTAATAAAAACTTCTTCTGCTTCTTTTAAAATTTCTGGATTAATCTGTGCTTCAACCAAAGGCATATCGTTCATTTTACACAATTGCATAATCGCGGTACGCATCACTCCACTTACGCAACCTTCAGCCAATGATGGGGTATAAATCTGTTTATTATACACCACAAAAACATTGGCACTGATGCTTTCGCAAAGAAAACCATATTGGTTTAAAATCATTGCTTCATCCAAACGGTTTTGACTTTTAAAAATTCCGGCCATTACATAAAGCAGCGCATTGGATGTTTTAAAATTGGAGAGCTTGTTTACGGGTTTGGTTATCTCGTCGAACACATCAATGATCAAACCTTTGCTGTTTAACTCATATGTGGATGCTTTTAAGGGAATTCCCTCCAAAACATAACCTGCTTTATTAATTTCGGGGGTATAAACCCCTGCTCCGCCCCTGTAAACCGAAAGGCGAAAGCGTACATTGCCGTTCCATTTATTTCTTTTGGTAAGATCGGCCGTTTTCTGGCGCAAAAAATAATCGTCCATAAGGGCATGACCGTCAATTTTCAACACTTTCATACCTGCAGTAAGCCTATCGGCGTGCAAATCGGCAAATTGCAGTTTATTATTGATCATGCGCATACTTTCGAACAGCCCGTCTCCAAATTTGAAACTTCTGTTCGAAGCTGTCAGAACAGGAGCATCTGCAGCATGAAATTCATCATTAAATATAAGGTACTCGTTAAGCATATGTTATGATGTAACGATATAATTTTCCCATTTGGTTAAACCAGCTTTAAAATCGGGTGGCAAAGGGGATTCGAAGTACATGTATTCTTTTGTGGTTGGGTGGATAAAACCTAAACTTTGTGCATGTAATGCCTGGCGGGGCAATAATTCAAAACAATTATCTACAAACTGCTTGTATTTATTAAACGTAGTTCCCTTTAAAATCTTATCGCCACCATACATGGCATCGTTAAATAAAGGATGGCCGATGTGTTGCATGTGCGCCCTGATCTGGTGTGTGCGACCAGTTTCCAGCTCGCAACTAACCAAGGTTACGTAACCCAGGCGTTTTAACACTTTATAATGCGTTACAGACCATTTTCCTTTCTCTTCATCATCGTAAATATCCATCACACGGCGATCTTTCACACTTCGTCCGATGTAGCCCGTTACCGTGCCATCATTTTCGATATCGCCCCAAACCAGCGCAATATATTTACGGGTAATGCTGTGATCAAAAAACTGCCTGGCCAAATGCGTAATCGACTTTTCATTTTTACTGATGAGTAATAAACCTGAGGTATCTTTATCAATCCGGTGTACCAAACCTGGCCGGCCATCATTACCCGGTAGCTGGGGAAGTTGTTCAAAATGGAAGGCCAAAGCATTAACCAGGGTTCCTGTATAATTGTTAAAGCCGGGGTGCACCACCATTCCGGCGGCTTTATTTACCACTAGGAGATCGCTATCTTCATAAATAATATCAAGCGGCAAATCTTCCGGGTAAACCTCCGTATCGCGTGGTGGATGAGGCAAAACAATAGAGATTTCATCAAAAGGTTTAACCTTATAGCTTGATTTTATCTGTTTTTGATTAACCAATACATTGCCTGCATCAATTGCATTCTGAATACGGTTACGCGAGGCATTTTCTACACGCACCATCAAAAATTTATCGATCCGAAGCAAAGATTGCCCCTTATCTACAATTATTTTGAGGTGTTCATATAATTCCTGCTCCTCTGATTCCTGCAATTCGACCACATTTTCCATGGCGCAAAAATAAACTTTTAACTTCAAGAATTTTTTAATGATTACAGTTTTCGATAAAACAGCATTATCTTTACCCTTAATCAAAACATTCTAAATTATTTATATGAAAAAATGCTACTCTTTAAAGGCTTTAGGGGCCTTATTTTTATTGGTAATATCGCAAAAAGCAAATGCTCAAAAAGATGTTGGAGGTTTATTTGTTGGTGGACCAGCAGATGCAACCAAATTGGTTAACGCCTATTTCGATCCTTTATACAAAGGTTTGGGCCTTGGTTTAACAGATGGGTGGACCAATACCGCAAAATCGAAAGGATTTTTAAAATTTGATGTAAGGGTATCTGTATCGGCAGCATTTGTACCACAATCGGCCAGAAGTTATGATGTAAATACTTTGGGCTTAAGTACCATTAAACCAGCTCCCGGTGCTTCTTCTATAGGGCCAACTGCCTTTGGCGATGACCATGAAGGTGGTAAAATGCAGGTATACACCAGCGGTGGAATTCCTACAGGAAAATTCTTCAACCTGCCTCAGGGCGTGGGTTTCCATGTGGTACCTTCAGCGCAGATTCAGGCTACTTTGGGTTTACCTAAAAATATTGAAGTTACCTTAAGGGCAATGCCTAAAGTTGGGATAGGCAGCGATCTTGGTGATTTATCAATGATCGGTTTTGGCGCAAAGGTTGAACTTTTGCCACTATTTATGGGTTCTACAACAGAAAAACTGATCCCGGTAGATATTGCCGTTGCCGGAGGATTTACGCAGTATAAATACAACCTGCCCTTAAATGTGAATAATACACAAAATTCAGATCAGCGTATTGATGCGAAATTTAATGGTGTTAATTTTGATGCAATCGTTTCTAAAAGCATCCTGTTTTTTACGCCATTCGCCAGCATAGGTTACCAAACTTCTAAAACCAATTTAAAAGCTTTAGGAACATATAAATTTGAAGATGGTATTAATAGTGCAACCTATGTTGATCCGATTTCGGTTAAACAGACAGATATTGATGGCGTGAGGGGTAGTTTAGGGTTTCAGCTGAAATTCGGTTTCTTTAAATTTTATGGTTCTTATACCGCAGCTAAATACAGTATGGTTAATGCAGGTATAGGCTTAGGTATTGGTAAATAGTAAATTACATCATTTAGAGCATAGCGCAACCGGGAAATCTGCCTTGCAATTTTGTTTTAACTCACAGATCGCTCGTTTTGCTGCACATCAGGAGATGCCAACCGCATCATCATAAAAAAACCTGTAAAGTATTTCTATGCTCCTTTCCTATAAATTGGAAAGGAGCATCATTACAAATTCTTAAAGAAATCAATTTTATCAACCATTCTTTATTTATTTTTACGCGTGTTCAAAGAAATATATAGCCCGATACAACACATAAAATTTGCCTCCCTTAACCAGCTTTTCGTTAAAAGGGACGACCTGATTGATCCTTATATTTCTGGAAACAAATGGCGGAAACTTAAATACATTTTAGCAAAGGCCAAAGCAGGAAACAAAACGCACCTGGTTACCTTTGGAGGTGCTTATTCTAACCACCTGGTGGCCACAGCCGCAGCTGCATCAAGATCGGGTTTAAAAGCAACAGCCTTTGTGCGCGGTGAAGAAGTAAAAAATGAAATGTTGTTACTGTGCAGTTTATTTGGCATGAAGCTCATGTTTACCGACCGCGAAAGCTATCGGAACAAGCCTGAGTTGTTTAAACAACATTTTGCTGATGATCCTGAAGCCTATTTTATTGATGAAGGTGGTGCATCCTTAGAGGCCACCATCGGTTGTGCAGAAATCATTAATGAACTTACAGAAACATACGACCACATTTTTTGTGCGGCAGGCACAGGAACTACTGCAGCGGGACTGTTAGGGGGCATTCAACAAAATGTATTGCATACCAAACTCCATATTATCCCGGTGTTAAAAGGTGGCTCGTTCATTAGCGATGAGATAGCAAAATATACACCCCTTTCCAATCACATCGAACTCCATCTTGATTATCATTTCGGTGGATATGCGAAAACCACACCTGAATTAATTGATTTTATTAAGGCTTTTACAAGTCGAACCGGCTTACTTTTAGATCCTGTTTATACCGCAAAAATGTTTTTCGCCATTGATGATTTACAACAAAAGCAAGTTATCGGTAGTAATGAACGCATCCTGGCTATTCATACCGGAGGATTGATGGGGCTTTTTGGCATGAAGGATAAGTTTTAAACATAAACCAGATGCCTAAGGGAATCAATATTTATTATTTCCCCAATTCAAGTGCCTTAAACCAACTATTATCAGCTTCAAACTAATGAAATAATAGAATTTAGTACCAAAAAAGATATCTCCAGATCAACATTAGCTTAAAACTATATCCTTTAGTTATCTCACCTTAATAAAAACCGCCAAAACAAAGCTTTTTTACTACCTGGGGAGCTAAATAACCTCAAACTTACACTCTAAAAATCCATTTTCGGACCTAATAAGGTCGGCACCGGGCCTATTAAGTACCAATGAGGGTGTAAAAGGGTCGGCACCGGGCCTATTAAGTACCAATGAGGGTGTAAAAGGGTCGGCACCGGGCCTATTAAGTACCAACAAGGGTGTAAAAGGGTCGGCACCGGGCCTATTAAGTACCAATGACGGTGTAAAAGGGTCGGCACCGGGCCTATTAAGTACCAACGAGGGTGAAAAAGGGTCGGCACCGGGTCTAATAAGTAGCTTAGGGAATGTAATTGCAATTGGAATACTGTTAGAGAATTGTCAGTTAAAGTTAATACTTTCGAAAAACATCATAAGTAAACAAACGTTTACTTACTTTTGATCCATATTGAAACATTAATATATGCGGCCAAAAAATTTAATCAAGGAAGATGCTATCCGATCGATTGCATTACAAATTATTTCTGAGGAAGGACTGGAGAATTTGAGTATGCAGAAACTGGCTAAAGCGGCCAATATTTCTCCCCGAACCATCTACATCAAATATGAAAACAAAGAAGATCTTTTAATTAAGCTCTTTATAGAGGAAGTACTTGGTGGATATGAAAAAGCCATCCTTGAAAATTTTGATCCAAAAATGGATTTCAGGGAAGGGATGAAAAGGTTATGGTTAAATACTTTCCATTACCTTAAAAACCACAAACCTTCTTTTTCCCTGCTCCAACACGGCAAATCATCCCCCCTTTTAAATAAAGCTTATCAGGAAAAAAACATCAGGCAAGGTGAATTTTTTGCGCCCATTCCTATCTTTTTAAAAACAAATATTGAGGCAGGCTTGATACCTGATTTACCACTCGATGTATACAAGGCTTTACTTTTTTCGCCTGTGAATGATCTGGTGGCAGAATATTTTGACCATGCAGACCGGCCAATTCAGATTATTACTGAAGAAATGATTTTAACCTGCTGTGAAACCGTGATTAAAGGAATAACTACATTAAAATGAAACAGATTAAAGATAAAAAAATTGCCATTATTGGGGCCGGCCCCGGAGGTTTAACACTTGCACGACTGTTACAAATGAATGGTTTTGAGGTGAATGTTTATGAACGCGATGTTGACGAAAATGCCAGGCCAAAAGGTGCAACTTTAGATTTACATGATGAATCGGGTTTAGCCGCACTTCGCGAAGCTGGTTTAATGGATGCTTTTAAAGCGAACTATCGCCCCGGAGCAGATCGGACCCGCATCATTGATCAACATGGCGAAATTATATTTGAAGACAACGATAATCAAAACAGAGAAGATTTCCGTCCTGAAATTGACCGTGGCCCACTACAAAAAATCCTTTTGGATTCTTTAAAACCAGAAACTGTAATCTGGAACAGCCATTTTGAAGGGCTTAAAAGAAACGGAGATTCGTGGCTGATTGAATTTAAAAACGGCAAATTGCTAGCGGCTGATATTGTAATCGCAGCAGATGGCGCAAACTCAAAAATCCGCCCGTACATTACCCCAATTAAACCATTTTACGCTGGCGTAACCATTGTGGAAGGTGCTGTTTATGCATCAGCAACTTCAAGTCCGGAAATGCATAAATTGCTAAACGGCGGCAAAATATTTGCACTAGGCGGTGAAAAATCGCTAATTGTGAGCTCAAAAGGTGATGGTAGCCTGGTATTTTACACAGGATGCAATACCACAGAAAATTGGGTTAAAGAATCGGGCATAAACTTTTCTGATAAACTGCAGGTAATTAACTGGTTTAAAAATGAGTTTTCAGATTGGGATCCGATCTGGCTGGAGTTGTTCGAAAATGCTTCAACTGGTTTTGTTCCACGCCCTCAGTATTGTATGCCGCTGGATCAAAACTGGTCGTCGCTACCAAATTTAACCATGCTGGGTGATGTAGCCCATTTAATGCCCCCTTATGCAGGCGAAGGTGTTAATATGGCCATGCTGGATGCATTGGAGCTTAGCAATTGCTTTAAAGATCCGCGTTACAATAATAGCGGGGAAGCCATTTTCGCCTATGAAAAACAGATGTTAAAAAGGGCTTCAGAAACGGCAGATATCACTATGCAATCTACCGCAGCACTTCATAGTACAGATGCAATCAATTTTATGATGAACATTATGGGAATGGAATAAAAAAAGGGCCCTCATTGCTGAGGAACCCCAATAAGATTTCTAAACCGTCCCGATGATTTGATTCTTAATGTAAATGTATTGCGCAAGGTTTCATAAAGAAATTAAAATAGAGCAATGGCATTAAATAATAGATGTAAGGTAGCTTTAGATACACATCTGTTTTACCAATAAAGAAATATTGCTAAAAACTAATGGAAATCTCCTTAAATTCATTGCCGATCGTTTACTTTTAGCCGAATTGCTGATAGTTGGTTGATCGCAAAGGAAATGAATTTAACATACTATTTTATGAACAAACGATCCTTTACACGCTTCAGCATATTATTACTTGCTATTACAATTATCAATTTCTCATTTATACCCGTTAAAGAAGTGAAATGGACAGCCATTGGTGACTCTATAACTTATCTGAATAATCATTTGGATGAAACTGGCAACCGGACAAAAAAAGGATATTTGGATATGGTTAAAGAACGGTTGCCAAACATTAACTACATTAACCAGGGGCATAATGGCTGGACAACCGTTGGCATAGCCAAAGCGATTGATAAATTAGGCATTGAGGAATCGGAACTTTATTCTATTTTTCTAGGCACGAATGATTGGTGGGCGGGTATTCCTGTAGGATCTATTAACGATTACATTAATGATACCGGCACAGCAACCAGCTGTGGTGCTTACCGTAAAATAGTTAATAAAATAAGGAGTATTAACCCAAAAGCTAAAATAGTGCTGATTACACCCATGCAGCGAAACGATTTTGTATATATAGCCAATGCAAACAACAATGCGTATGGATCTTACAAAGAAAAAAACGGTCAAACTTTAGAAAGCTTCGCGAATGCAATAACCGCAATCGGTAAGTATGAAAACTTTGTTGTGGTTGATCTATACCACAACAAAAAGCTTAAACTCGAAAAATTGGTTAAGTTTAAACGGCTAAAAAATCCTTCATCAGGTAATTACCAAAATTATAGCTATCCTGAATCCTCAACAATTCCATTCGATCCTAAACGTGATGATTACCCCTACCCGATTGATGCCATGAGGATGACCTATGATGGTTTGCACCCATCTGATAAAGGAAACAAAGTAATTGCAGAAAGTTTGGTGAGGGTTTTTAAGAAAATATTGGATGGGAAGTAAAGGAAGCAATCTTAATGGCTTATGGCCCACGCTTTTTCCTTAAACCAGTCACCCTGAGCGTAGTCGAAGAACCTTAAATCATTTAAGTCCCGTTCTTACGTCTTCCTGAACTTGTTTCAGGATCTTTCTTTTAAAGCATCTCAAATAGGTAACTACAAAACAAATTTCTCGACGGCATTGTACTCTGCTCGAAATGAGATCATTTCTATAAAACCTGTTACCTCTGGTACCGCATTCGTCATTGCGAGAAGGCTTTTTCAGCCGACGAAGCAATCTTAATGGCTCATGGCCCAAGCCTTTTCAATAAACCAGTCATTCTGAGCGTAGTCGAAGGGCCTTTTACATCACAAATGGTCTTCGACTCCGCTCAGACTGACAAATCAAGAACTAGCCTCATTGTAAATGGTTATAATCAACCATCTGCAATCACCTTAATTTACAGTAAGTTTTTTGCCAGCAATATCTTCCCATCTGTAATAATGAAAAGTTTTATCATCACTCATGGCTACGAGCAAACCATGTTTAAAATCAGCATTTAACGGTACAGATACCACATCAATTCCATCCGTTTGGTTTGCCGAATACTTAATTGTGGTTAATAATGGATGTGTAAAAACACCATCCTTCTGATCGGCCACTCTATTGTACACTTTAAGTTGTTTTGCACCTTGATCGGAAACGAGAATATAACCTTTATCTGCTGAGGTTTTGTATATCGCAATCCCTTCATTATCTACAGCAAAATCTCCCTGACCGAAAAATGAAAGTTCCTGGTTTCCTTTCTCCGGATCTACATAATATTTGCGTACGCCTACCTGTTCATCACAGTAATACACATAACCTAGCTCATTATCAACAGCAATGGCTTCAATTTCTTTTTTGCCACTGTATTTACCGAATTTCCGTACCAATTCTGCTTTAACGTTTCCCTTTCCATCATCAGTTAACAGGTATTGCCAAAGATAAGAACCCTCTTTTGGTCCGCTTTTACGACCAACTATGGCATAAATCTGTCCTGCTTTATTCTTATACATCGAAATGCCCATCAAATCGCGAAACTCAGCACCGGTTTCTCCCACAAAAACCTCAATTCCGCCATTGTCTACTGGCTTCATATCAGGCATGGAGAAGATTCTGAGCTTATGCGTCAACCGTTCTGTAGTAACTGCAATATCGGTCGGTTTTCCGGCTAAGGTTAGGCCATAAGCAATATCTACATTATCAGGTCTTTTTAAGCCTTTAACGGTTTTAGTTTTAATAATCTTCCCCTTAAGGTCAAATACATACAAACCACCATTTTCATCTTTATCGGTTCCAACCACAAGCGATTGTGCTGCATCGGCAGGGTTTACCCATATTGCCGGATCATCGGTATCAAAATCTACAGGGTCTGAAATGTACAATGGTTTTACTTCAGCTGTATTAATATTGTTTTTTGTTGTATTGTTATTGCAAGCTACGGTTATGCCTAAAACAGCAAGTATAGCGAGGTTTAAAATATTATTTTTCTTCATTTTACAATTTAGTTCCATAAGCGCCAACAAAGGTAGATGGCTGTGGTGAGGTATAGGTAATTCCGTTTTTCATTATGATACCTGCCTGATGGTGGCGGGTAAAGTTTGTTGTTCCTTTGCCTAATGCAGGAGAGTTTCCTTGCAGGTGAAAATCCCAGGCTGTATTAAAATCGGCAGTATTTACGGCAGTATTTACCGGATAATTTACAAATTTAGGGTCGTTGGCACCTGCTACATTGCTGATCACATCATTTTTACCGCCTACAATATCGCCTGTTGGCTGAAACTGGTTTACAGTGGCTTGATCGAAACCATAATACCAGTTATTGCTATAAGCAGAGCGGCTGTCTTCGGGCTTTTTAGGGTCTCTTTTCACCCCAAAGCGGGTATTGGCAAAAAGGTTATTGTAAAGATCGGCACGTACGTTACTTTCTAACCAAATCGATCCACCTTTGGCTGTAGGCCTTCTCCAGCCGGTATTTACCATGGTATTGTTATAGGCAATGATATAAGTTTGCGGTGTTTTATCGCCGGTATTGGATAATTTTAAGGCATTGGTATTGGTGCTATACACTAAATTATAGGCTATATCTGCCAGGCAACCTGATTTAAAATTCATGGCTTCTCCCCCAGTAACACCTGTGGTATAAAAAACATTGTTTGCAAAAATAATTTTTCCGCCCTCAATATAAGTGCAATCCTCCTGAAGGTTTCTAAAAATAGTGTTTTGAACAACAAGTTTGCCTTTTGCATTAGCGAACCAAAGTGCCGGCAAACTTTCGCCGGCAACAGCCTTGTAAAGTCCCATTTTGACAGATGTTGAGGCATCGGAAGTTTTAGCACCTCCATATTCAATAATCACATGATCTAACACCAATTCCTCGCAGGTTGGTCCGGCCAAAATACCGCCCCAAAGCTTGCCGAACTTAGTTGTTGGCGTTTTATAAAACTCATTCACGGTAAATTTAATTGGATTTTCTGTTGTTCCAAGGGCGTACAGATTGCCTTTTACAATAAACTCGGGTTTAGCAACTGTATCCATTAAAATCGTAACCCCTTCTTCAATGGTTAAGGTTTTACCTTCAGGGATAATTACATCACCTTTAATTACCTGTGTGCTGCCTTTTGCCCACACACCAGAAATTTCTCCGATTGCCGAGCCATTCACAGCAGTGGTATCTACATCGATATTGGCTTTTTCACATCCTGCAAGGGCCACTACAAGAAGGATTAATAATTTAAAAATCTGATTCGATTTCATGTCTTTGTATCTTTAAATTCTATTTAATTAAATTTATATCTGAAGCCAACAAGGTAGTTTTGGCCATAGTAATCACTTCTGATTAATGTATTTCCGTTTTTAACCAGGTCTTCATTAATCTTATCGTTTTCCGGATTGGTACCTTTAATAAATAATTTGGTTGGCGTATTTAAAATGTTATTTGCTTTTATAAATACGCTCATCCCCCCTTTAAAACGTTTCTCGGCTGATGCATCCATCTGGATAACTCCTTTCTGCCATAAGTCGTTATTTAAAAACTGGGAAACCGTGTTGATACGTTGACCTGTATATGCCCCTGCAACTTGCGCATCCCAACCTTTTTTAGTATCCTTAAATAATAAAGAGAGGTTGGCAATATGTGCTGACTGACCATAAAGCGGGCGTTCCTGATCAACAGATAGTGCCTGGATGTCTCCGGTGGTAGCGTTAATGGTTCTTGTTGTTTTAGTGGTAACAATGCGCGAATGTGTATAGGTATAATTGGCTTTTAAACCGATTTTGCTAAAATACTTGATATAATCTACCTCTGCACCATAGTTATTGGCTGTTCCAAAGTTTCTTGGGGTATAATAAATGTCCTGTCCGCGGGTGGCATCAGCCTGGAAAGTATATTCAATCGGATTTTTGATTTTCTTGTAAAAAGCACCGATCAACAACTGTTCTGATGCGCCTGGAAAAAGCTCATACCGTAAATCATAATTATCTGCCAGGGCACGTTGCAAATTCGGGTTACCACGTTCCTGAAACTCTTCATTTACTACTTTTCCGGGTGCAATTTCATAAAAACCAGGGCGGTTTAACGCTTTGTAATAAGAAGCGTGCAACTGGGCCTTTTCTGTTAGAAAATATTTGGCCGTTAAACTTGGCAACACATCTGTATAAACCTGATTTCCTTTCGGGAAAGATTCTCCTGCAGCGAAAAGCAGGTTATAGCCCTGGTTGGTGTGTTCTACCCTTGCCCCTCCCACTATTTCCAACTTAGCTGATGCGTATTTAAACATCCCATAACCTGCACCAATTTTTTCAGTTGCATCATAGGTAAGCGAATTGGCTACTGCACCGGTTGGGTTACTCACAACCAAGTTCAAATCAGTATAATTCTGGAAATTTATGCCATAAACATCAAATGCATTCGCCGCACTTGGAGCCATGTTGTAGTTGTTAAAAAAACTGCTTCTTTGCTTATCACGGTACAATCCTCCTGCCATAATATCCAGTTTATCAGTTCCGGTTAAAAGGTGGTAGGTTAAGTCGAGATATCCTGCTAAATCTTCGTCGGTATTGCGCTCCCACCTGCGTGTAACCGGATTGGTATTGACCAAAGTGGTGCGTTTGCGCTGGAAATTCTGTTCTACACCATTCAGAATGATACTTGTGTTTTCGGGTACATCATTTTTAGCTGAAGAATATACCGCCGACCATTGTACCTTAAATTTATTATCCAAAAAATGATGATCGCCATGCAATGTACTGTTGTAAATCTGCTGTTCGGTTAAACGGCTACGGGTATCGTAAACCAACTCTGCATTTCCTGCGGTAGGATTATACACACCGTTATAAGTAGTGAATACTGCATCTCTAACCTGTTGGTTTTTAAGGTTAACATACACATTGTAAAAGCTGATTTGGTGATCTTTGTTAAATACGTAATCAATTTTACCATGTAAACCGGTACGTTGCTGTTGTTCAGAAAACTCGCGGTAACTTTTACTGGTAATTGAAGCAAATGCATTGGTGCCAACTACAGCATTGTTGTAAAAAGTACTGTTGCTGCCGCGGTAAGTGTTTTGATAGCTTCCGGCCAAAATTACGCCCAGCTTTTCATCGAAGAAACGCTTACCTATAGATAAGCTTCCGATTAAATTTGGTGCCGGATTTTTATATTTATAATCAAGTGTGCCTTTTGTAAAATCGTTCTGTGTTGCAGTATAGTTTTTACCGTTTAACTCGTAAGGCGATTTATATTGAATGCCTGAAGCATTGTAACTGGTAAACTTACGATCGAAAAACAACTGGCTGTAACCGGTAGATACATTTGCATTTACCTGTAACTGACGGGGCGCATTTTTCATCACCATATTTATGGCTCCTCCAATGGCATCACCCTCTAAATTTGGTGTAAGTGTTTTATATACCTCTAAGCGGTCGAGAATGTCAGCAGGAAAAAGATCAAGCGGAACGTAACGGTATTTATTATCCGGACTAGGAATTTTAACCCCGTTTACCAATGTATAATTGTAACGTTTATCCATCCCCCTCAATATGGCATACTGTCCGTCGCCATTGCTGTTACGCTCTATAGATACCCCCGAAACGCGTTGCATTACATTTGCAACAGTTAAATCTGGTGAAATCTCTATGGATTTGCCTGATACGATATTCATCAGTTGGGTGGCATTTTTTTCCAATCGCCTTGCCCCCTGATCGGTAGAACTTACTGCATTGGTTTTAATGGTGATGTCATCAAGGCTTTGGGAATCACTTTCCATATAAAACTTTAAATGATCGTTATCCTCTTTCACCACAGTTACAGTTTTTACAATCGTTTTGTAGGTAATGTAACTTACACTAATTGTAGTAGCCCCAACTTTTACATCCTTAAATTCAAAGGTTCCATCCAGGCCTGTGTTGGTAATACGCCGTGGGTTATCTAAAACAACTGTAGCACCTACTATAGCCTCTCCAGTTTGCTTATCATAAACGTGCCCCTTCAGTTTTGTGGCATTGGCTGTGCCTGCACAAAAAAGAAGTAAAAACAGAATTTGTAATGATTTATTCATTGTGTTTGGTAATGTCTTTTTTATTTATCGACGGGCAAAGGTGTATACACCATTTTACACAAAGAAATTATGAGGGTTACATAAAGGCAACAGCGTTACATGAGGCATATATCAAAAGGCAACACCAATAATTAAAAAACTAATTATCAAATACTTAAGCACCTTAAAAAACGCCGTTATGCTTTTATTACCGTTACATTAACAAATTGTTAAGCCCTAAAAACCACTTAAAAAAGGTGATATTTTGATATAAATGTAACGCTTACAATGCCTGTATAAATGCAGATAAATTGTCGCCTTGCGCCAGGTTGAGCTTTTTACGGAGCCGGTATCTCGAAACCCTTAAGCTATCGGTAGAGATGCCAAGTAAGGTTGAAATATCTCCTGAATCAAGATTCATTTTGAGCAATGCAATTAAGCGCATATCAGCAGAAGTAAGTTCATTGCTATATTTCTTTAACCCTTCGAGAAACTGGTGATGCACCTGTTCAAAAGCAACAGTAAATTCTTTCCAGTTGCGTTCGTGGTTAAAACTCTGGTTAATCTCGGCCAAAATTTGGTTCATCTGCTTTTTCTGATCGCGTTTATCATCTTTTACCATTGCCTGTAAAGTTGTGCGAAGGTTTTCCAAAAACTGGTTCTGCTTAATCAGGTTTAAAGTATGGGTAGAAAGTTCTCTACTTTTAACCTCGAGCAATTGCTTTAAGTTATGCTCTTTCAGCTGTAGATTTTTTAACGCCAAACTCGTCATATCGTGTTCAATATCCTTTTGCCTGGCCAAAGTTTGCTGATCTTTGAGTTTAAACCTTTGCCTGCTGAAAACGACCAAACCCAATACCACCAATAATATAATGACTATGGTTGAAGCAAAAGCAATTATTTTATTAACTTTTCTATCATTTTCCAGCTTATTTATTTCGGTGGTTTTTTTATTGATATCGTATAATACCTGTAAAAAAGCCACTTGTTTGGCCCCATCCTGTGAGTAGAGATCGATTGTATATTTATAGCCAAGTTTAACATAATAATAGGCACTGTCCATTTGGTTTAACAGCTCATAAGCTTTACCCAGATCGCGGCAACAAGAGGCCAGTTGGTAGATATTGCCCAAATCGCCAGCCAGCTTCATCGCCGCAGCAGTTTGTTTAATGCTTTCTCGATAACGGCCGGTTTTACGCAAAATATCACCTAAATTGTTAATGACTTCGATGCTTCCCAAATTGTTATGATCGAGCCTGTAAAGATTTAGCGACTGTTTGAAATTCACATAAGCGAGGTCGTATTTTTCCTGATCTTCATAGATGCTTCCCAGGTTTTCGTAAATTTTAGCAGCACCACTTTTATCATTGATCTGTTCGTTTATTTTTAAGGCCAAATTCTGGTAATAAAAGGCACTATCGTAATTTTGCCGCTTTTCGTAAAGCTGCCCAATATTACCAAAAACAGCAGCCTCCCCTTTTAAATCGTCGTGCTGCTTGTAAATATTCAATGCTTTCCGATAGGCATTCGTGGCTTTATCGTGCTGTTTCATGTAATAGTACAAAATACCCACATCGGCTAAATTAGCTGCTATTAATAATGGCTTTTCTGCATTGTTGAAGATATGATCGGCTTTTAAAAAAAACTCCAGCGATTGGCTAAAATGCCCTTGTGTATAGCATACCTTACCCATTTGCTGTAAACACTTTCCTTCTAAAAGTTCATCATTTCCATCAATCGCCTGTGCATAAATTTTCTTCAGCTCAACCAATGCCTGTGTTGGGTTTCTTTGATTAACAGAAATTATAGACTCAAACTTTTCGTCTTGCGCTTTGGTAAATGAAATAAAACTTAAAGAGATGAGGAGGAGGATAACGTATTTTAACATGTCATTATGATCACCATTGCAATCTTTAACAAAAGAACATGATTCGTATTAAGTTAATGTTAACTCAAATAAAAGGGTTATTGTGATCCTTTTAGGTGTTCACTTTAGGATGATTAAAGTGTTGACTTAAAATATTGCGATGCAATGAAATATTAGCGGCTCAAATATCCATACGCAAGCAAATAGTTAGAAAAACGGCCCGTTATTTGGCAAATTATCATCAAAAAGTTTTCCACACCTGTGAAGTCCAAAACCTGAATTTGTCTATAATCTAACTTTAAACTGTTTAAACCTATTTTTTAACTAAAATGCACAAAAAGTGCTTAAATTTTGATTTCAGGCACATTTAACTAAATTTGAAATATACCAAAATCAAGTTTATGTATCAATTAACAGTACCTGCAAATCGCGTTAGCGAATCGTTAAGTAAGCACATTTTGGCTGATGGTTTCGACCTGACTTACGACATGGAAAAAAGTAATGGAGCGTACATTTACGATTCTAAATACAATAGAACTTTACTCGATTTTTTTACCTGTTTTGCTTCCGTTCCATTGGGTTATAACCATCCCAAAATGATCAATGATGAAGAGTTTAAGAAAAATCTTTTTCAAGCGGCTTTAGCAAACCCTTCCAATTCGGATGTATATACCCAGCAATATGCACAGTTTGTAGAAACATTTTCTAAAGTTGGTATTCCAGCTTACCTTCCTCATGCTTTTTTTATTGCCGGCGGTGGCTTAGCCGTTGAAAATGCAATTAAGGTGGCCATGGACTGGAAAGTACAGAAGAATTTTGCAAAAGGGTATACCGAAGAAAAAGGCTTTAAAGTATTGCACTTCGAAAGGGCTTTTCATGGCAGAACAGGCTATACTTTAAGTTTAACCAATACACTACCTGATAAAACCAAATGGTTTGCCAAATTCGACTGGCCCAGAGTTTCTGTTCCTGAGGTTAAGTTTCCACTTGTAAATGATAATTTAAATAACGCCATTCAAACTGAAGAAACATCTTTGGCACAAATTAAAAAAGCTTTTGCCGACAATAAAGATGATATCTGTGCAATAATTGTAGAGCCAATCCAATCTGAAGGGGGCGACAACCATTTAAGGGAAGAGTTTCTGATCCAGCTTAAAACTTTGGCTGATGAAAATGAAGCCTTTTTAATTTATGATGAAGTACAAACCGGCGTTGGTTTAACAGGTAAATTCTGGTGTCATCAGCACTTTAGTGAAAAGGCACAACCAGATATTATCGCTTTTGGTAAAAAAATGCAGGTTTGCGGCATTCTTGTTGGCAACAAGGTAGATGAAATTGAAACAAATGTGTTTAAGGTTCCAAGCCGGATTAATTCTACCTGGGGAGGAAACCTTGTAGATATGGTACGTTCTACCCAGATTTTACAAATTGTAGAAGAAGATCAACTTTGCGAAAATGCAGCTAAAGTTGGTGGATATTTAAAAGATCAGCTGACCCAATTTTCGCACAAATTTGATCAAATGAGCAATGTACGCGGCAGAGGCCTACTCTGCTCTTTCGATTTCCCTAACAAAGAAATACGGAACAATTTTATTAGTAAAGGACTGGAAAACAACGTAATGTTTTTAGGATGCGGAGAAAAAACAATCCGTTTCAGGCCCGCGCTATGTATCGAACAAAAGCATATTGACGAAGGGCTGACGGTTATGGAAAAAATATTGCCTTTATTGTAAGCATGAAGAAAAATTCGCTTACCTATATTATACTGGCTGCTGTTGTAATCCTAACTTTCTTCATTGTGAAGGATACGCTGAATCAAAAGGGAGTTGAAGATATGAAAGCTGGTTTTACAGAAATAGCTAAATACAGAAATGCCAATAATACTGGGCCTGTGCAACGCATTTATATTGTTACCGTTAAAGATTCGGTATGGAAAGAGATGGAAGATTATGGCAATTTAATGCCGCATACCAAATATGGAAATACAAAAGTTTACTTCTTTATGGAGCACACCAATGTGCCTAAAACATTAGAACCTGGAGAAGTGAACTTTGATCCTCAATACAATAAATCCTGCATGGCACTATTCGAAAAAAGTGCAATGAGCCAGGTGGCATTTAATAAACATCCGTTTTAAACGCAGATTTTTTTTGTTATAATTACAAATGAATCGTGATTATAGTTCGATAAGTCCTTCAGCGAAATCTTTGCTACTTGCCAAAAGTTTAACCAATATCCCCTTTGTTGCTGATGCTGTTAAATTAATTTATGGTAACCACGACCTTGAAAATTTGTACACTAAAGATTTTGATGAGATATTTTTAAAACGGCTGGTGCATTTCGAAAGCAGGTATTTATCGCTGGATAGTTTACTTTTTGCTTCAGGCTCCCTAAATATCCTTGAAATTTCTTCCGGTTACTCGTTTAGAGGGCTTGATCTTGTTTTAAGGCACCCAACTATTTATTACCTGGATACCGATTTACCGGGTGTAATCGACATTAAGAAAGATTTGGTTAACAGATTAATAGTTGAAGAAAAGTTATCATTAAAAGGAAAACTCAAAATTGAGGCCTTAAATGCCTTGGACGAGGATGCTTTTTTAAATGCCATAAATCAAATGCCGCTTGGCCCTGTAAGTATCATTAACGAAGGTTTATTGGTGTATTTAAATACCGAAGAAAAGATATCTCTTTGTAAAACTATCCACAAATCACTAAAACTAAGAGGTGGTTATTGGATTACCGCTGATGTTTACATTAAACGGCCAGACCTTAAAAATGACAATGACGATCATTTTTCTCAGTTTTTAGCCGCACATCATGTAGATGATAACAAGTTTGAAAGTTTTGAGCAAGCAGAACAGTTCTTCTTGGCACAAGGTTTCAAGCTGATCACCAAAGCAACCTCTGTTTGGCATCAACTCTCATCGCTAAAATATATTGATGCAGCGTTAATCAAAAAAATAAAAGAGCAGTCAAATAAAGTTGGGAGAATCCGCGAAACCTGGGTGTTAAAAGCGATTTAAATGATTAAGGCAGGGCTATAAACACTTCATTTTTAAAACATAAATTTTCTTAAGAAGCCCAAGACCTGTTCAAAAAATAAGTTTCTTCCCGTTTTACGCTTTCAATTTTATTAAGTTAAAAATTGTTAACCACAGATAGACACTGATAAACACAGATTTTTATACCTGTGTATATCCTTTTTACCTATGTTTAAAGTAGGATTGCCTTTTTATAGGGCTTAGCTTAATGGCATTGGGTTAAAAGGCGCACTACCTTTGTTTATAAACCTGACAGCAGCGAGCATCCCGATTCTTCATCGGGATAAAGCAAATGGCAGGACTACAGCACCTATGAAATGCTGACATTCGTTTCCTAAACCTAAAATCTTAAATAGTCCCACATTTGCAATGTAAAAATAATTCCTTTAAGAGCGATAAAATCGCTTTACTCGTACATCCTCGTTACAAACGAGGACGATGTAGATGATCATCTATAAATTCTCCGTGCTTTCTGTGTTTCCGTAGCAAAAACCGACCTCTGTGTAAATCTGTGGTTAAAGTTCTTAAGTAGTCCTCGTTTGTAACGAGGATTTTTGAGGTACGCATTTGCAATGCAAAAATAATTCCTTTAAGAGCGATAAAATCGCTTTACCCGTACATCCTCGTTACAAACGAGGACGATGTAGTATAATCATCTATAAATTCTCCGTGCTTTCTGTGTTTCCTTGGCAAAACCCATAAGTTCAGATTGAAAAATATCTTTTATGATTTAGCACGTGTTCCGCTTAAACAAACGAAGTTTCCCCACCTTAAACAAATGCTGAAAACCCGGTTATCGCCCGGCCAACAATCAGCGTATTAATTTCCTTTGTGCCTTCGTACGAATAAATGGCTTCTGCATCGGCCACAAATCTTGCTACATTATATTCAAGCAGAATTCCATTTCCGCCCATTACTTCCCGTGCTTTACTCACCACATCGCGTGTTCTTAACGAACAGAATACCTTTGCCAGCGAGGCATGTTCATCTTTTAATAATCCTTGATCCTGCAATTGAGATAAACGGAAACAAAGCGTTTGCATAGCGGTTAAATTGGATAGCATTTCTACCAAGTGGTTCTGAATCAATTGGAAAGAAGCAATTGGTTTTCCAAACTGTTTCCTGGTGCGTGTATATGCTAAAGCATTTTCATAAGCACCACGTGCACAACCTACCGCTTGCCAGGCCACTCCTGCCCTCGTCATTTGCAATACTTTAGCGGTATCTTTAAAAGAATTCGCATTTTGTAAACGGTCTGCTTCATCTACCTCGCAGTTTGTTAAGGTGATAATTCCATTTTGCACAATTCTCAAGGCCATTTTATCCTGCATTTTTTCTACCGCAAAGCCAGGATTATCTTTTTTCACAATAAAACCCTTCACCTCGCCACTATCTTCATCACGCGCCCAAATAATTAAAATATCGGCGAAAGTTGCATTGCCAATCCATTTTTTCTGCCCATTCAATACCCATTTGCCGTCTACTTTTTTACACGTTGTTGTTAAACCACCCGCAGCGGCAGAGCCAACTTCGGGTTCTGTTAATCCAAATGCACCTATAATTTTAAATTGCTGCATAAGCGGCAACCATTGTTGTTTTTGTTCTTCAGATCCGCATAAATAAATTGATCCCATTGCCAAACCACTTTGAACACCAAAAAACGTAGAAATAGAGGTATCAATCCGGGCCATTTCCATTGCTAAAATCCCTTCCATTAAATTCGACTTGCCCGGACAGCCATAACCTTTATAAGTTAATCCACAAATATTTAGTTCAGCAAGTTTTGGAATAATCTCAAAAGGGAATTCTGCTTTGTTCCAATAATGGTTCACTATGGGTTTTACTTCTTTTTCTAAAAAAGCGCGTACTTTTAACTGAAGTTCACGGTCTTCCTCTTTTAAGGCTTCATCACCCAAATGATAAAAATCACCTTCTATAGGAGGTAATTCTCTCTTTTTACCAGAGCCACCCATCATTTTCATCATGCCCTGTATCTGTTTATCATCTAAACTGGATATGGTTTCGACCATTTTTGGCAGGTCTACTTTTTTCGACAAAGCTTCTAACTTATCAAAATCTACGTGTTTGAAAAGATTGTATGCGTTTTTAAGAGAAGAGAATATGTTCGCCATTATTATTCGTTTTGAGAGTAACAAATGAAGGGTTGTTTTGTTGGGCGACGACCTAGATCGGTTACGTTATCTTGTAACTTCACAACCAAAAAGTGTAACATAAAACATTATCAACAAAGCGCTGTTCTATCGTTCTAATTTAAATTTAATTGTATGAGCACAGAAAATCAATTACCTGAAGAAGAACAAAGTTTCTTTGATAAGGCCAAGAGTAAATTAAGCGACTTAAAAGATAAAGCTGAGGATGCCTGGGACGATGCAAAAGATAAAGCTGAAGATGTTTGGGAAGATGTAAAGGACAAAGCCGAAGATTTAAAAGATAAGGCTGAAGATAAATATGATGAACTGAAAACGAAAGGCGCATTTGCTGCCGGAGAAGCCAAAGGTGAAGCAGAAACAACAGGCGAAACTTTGAAAGACAAGGCTAGTGATTTGGCCGAAAAAGCTGCTGATAAAACCGATGACCTAAAAACACAAGCTGCCTTTAAAGCTGGTGAGATAAAGGGAAATTTTGAGGCAAACAAATAATAGTTATTTATAACAAAAGCGCATGCCTGATAATGCAGGCATGCGCTTTCAATTTGTTAAAAAATTGTTTTTATTTTAAATCAAACAGATTATCAACCCCTAGCAATTTCCTTGAAGTAAAACCTTCGCCGAAAGTTGCACCAATGCTTTTGCCAAATTCTCTCGATCGGCCGATTACAGTTTCAAAAAATTCTGGTGAAGAAATATAGGTTTGTAAACCTTCAACATCAGGATTATAAAACTGCGTTTTAAAAGCCTTTATCGATTCAATTTTTTTATCCATATGATCAGATATATCAACAATAATATCAGGCTTTAAGTACCGATCCTGGATGTATTGCAACAATAACCTTGGGCGGTGTGCTTCCTGACTGATACCATCTATAGCAGTTTCTATTTTTGGTAAACCGGATAAAAAAACTGAATCATATACCAAATCGCCAGCTCTTCCATGATCGGGGTGGCGATCTTCGAGCGCATTGCTCAATATAATTTCGGGCTGGTATTTTCGGATTGCCTTAATTACTTCCAGGCGGTGAAATTCATCATTTTGAAAAAACCCATCCCTTAACCTCAAATTTTCGCGGGCATGTAAACCCAAAATTTTTGCAGAGTCGGCAGCTTCTTCATCTCTGGTTTCTGCTGTACCACGTGTACCCAGCTCGCCACGGGTTAAATCTACAATTCCAACTTTTTTACCAAGCGCAATGTGTTTCAAAATAGTACCTGAACAGCAAAGCTCAGCATCATCTGGATGCACGGCTATAACTAAAATATCTAATTTCATGATGTAATTATTGGGCATTTTGATTCAGCAATTGCTGAATTTTCTTTTTAATTTTCGAACTCAATGGTTTGGTAAACGGTAGAAAATAATCTTCCAGTTCACCATTTTTGTTCACAATATATTTATGAAAGTTCCAGCGGGGTTTGGAACTTAATTTTGAGTTTTGTTTTTTATCGCTCAAAAACTGGTAAAGCGGATGGGCATGTTCGCCACGCACCATAATTTTATCAAACACGGGGAATTTTACGCCATGGTTAATTTCGCAAAAAGAAGCTATGTCAGTCCCGTTTAAAGGTTCCTGTTTACCAAAATCGTTGGTAGGAAAACCTAAAATTTCAAAATCAGGGTTATTAACCTCATCTTTAAGCTGTTGCAATTCTTTTAATTGTGGTGTAAAACCACATTCTGAAGCTGTATTTACAATTAAAACAACTTTATTTCGGTAGGCAGATAACGGCTGTTCTTCGCCATTAATTTTCTTTACCTTAAATGAATAAATATTCGGAATGCGTTCCTGCATTATGTTATTGATAAAATCCCGAGGTACGGATAATGGATTCTATATCCTTATCCTCGTTCGGATCGTAAGTGCTTTTTAAATTATGGCCCACTACACGCGCAACAATCTGGTATGAAAATGCAGCAAAACCACCTTTGGTCTGCTTCACAATTTCATAAGTTGTTCTGCCCACTTCACGGTCGATCAGTTTCGTTAAAATCTGACCTTGGGTAATCGTTAAATCTTTTATTTCGCGGTTAAACATGTCTTTAATTTCCTTATCACATTGTTTAACCAACTGTTTTTGTTCCTTTTTTTCTGGTGTTTTTGCAATATCCTGCTCCAGTTGCTCATATCTCCGCTTTGCAAACAATGCATAAGGCATTACCTTTAATACATTGTACCGTAAACGGTTGTAAGCCGCTTGCTCTGCCGGCGATTTCCAGATTCGTGCAGCATAGATACTTACATCCTGCAACTGCATCCATGGAATCATTACACCATTATCATTTGTAGAGGCTACTCTTATTGTATCACTTTTCCCCATTTTAGGAAACATAGGGGCATTTGAATCCTGAGCCCGTAGCGAAAAGCTACAAATCATTACAATACAAAGAAAAAAGAGCCCTTTAAATTTCATAAATTTATACTTTTACAAAGTTAGGTGTTATTTCATATATTAGGTGTTTCACAAAACTAATATAAGTTTTATTCATAAATAAGACGCAATTTTTACGCAAAAAATACAAATGAAAACAGAGTTAGTGATTGATTTAGAGGCGGAAAAGCAAGAAATTCTAAAAAGATATAGGGCATTATTACGGGCAAGCAAATCTACTTTACAAAAGGGCGATAAAAAAGAAATCAGGAAAGCTTTTGATATGGCGCTGGAAAGCCATAAAGATATGCGCCGAAAATCTGGCGAACCTTATATTTATCACCCCATAGCAGTAGCGCAAATTGCGGCCGAAGAAATTGGGCTTGGAACAACCTCTATTGTTTGTGCGTTACTGCATGATGTTGTAGAAGATACCGATATAACTTTAGAAGATATTGAACGCGAATTCGGCAAAAAAACTGCTAAAATTATCGATGGATTAACCAAAATATCTGGGGTTTTCGATACCAACAGCTCTTTACAGGCCGAAAATTTCCGTAAAATGCTGCTTACCCTGGCCGATGATGTTCGTGTAATCCTGATCAAACTTGCCGATCGTTTGCACAATATGCGTACAATGGATTTTATGCCGCGCCACAAGCAACTTAAAATCGCATCAGAAACCATTTACTTATACGCTCCATTAGCCCATAGATTGGGTTTATATGCCATAAAATCAGAGTTGGAAGATCTTTCAATGAAATATCTTGACCCTGACACCTATAAATTTATCGCAAAGAAATTAAACGAGAAAAAAGCCGAGCGTGCGCTTTTTATTAAAAAATTCGTGGAGCCTATTGATGAAATCGTTCATGAACAGGGTTTAGTGGCCGACGTATATGGCAGGCCGAAATCAATACACTCCATCTGGAATAAAATGAAAAAGAAAAATATTCCTTTTGAAGAGGTTTATGATCTTTTTGCCATCCGGATTATTTTGGATTCTGCCCCCGAAAATGAGAAAGCCGATTGTTGGAAAGCCTACTCTATCGTTACCGATTTATACCGCCCTAATCCCGATCGATTACGCGATTGGGTATCTTCGCCAAAAGGAAATGGCTATGAAAGTTTGCACACCACAGTGATGGGGCCTCGCGGCCAATGGGTTGAGGTACAGATTCGTACACAACGCATGAATGAGATTGCAGAAAAAGGTTTTGCTGCGCACTGGAAGTATAAGGAATCGAGCAATGATAACGGTTTGGATCAATGGATTCAGAAAGTGCGCGAAATGCTGAGTAACCCCGAAGCCAATGCTTTGGATTTTCTTGATGATTTTAAAATGAACCTTTTCTCTGATGAGATTTTCATTTTTACCCCAAAAGGCGCATTAATCCAATTGCCATTAGGTGCTACCGCCCTTGATTTTGCTTTCGAAATTCATACAGATGTGGGTGCAACCTGTATTGGTGCTAAAGTAAACCACAAACTTGTTCCAATTTCGTATAAACTGCAAAATGGCGATCAGGTAGAGATTATCACTTCAAGCAAACAAACGCCTAAAGAAGATTGGCTTAATGTAGTGGTTACGGCGAAAGCCAAATCAAAAATTAAATCATCTTTAAAAGAAGAAAAGCGGAAAATTGCCGAAAATGGCAAGGAAATTCTGGAAAGAAAGCTTAAATCGTTAAAAATCACTTACAATACCGATAATTTACAAAAACTCAGTTATTTCTTTAAACTCCCTTCTACGCAGGAGCTTTTTGTTAATGTAGCCCTTGGAAAAATCGAACTGAAAGATATCAAAGAATACCTTTCGAGCGAAAAAGAAGTTGAAAACCGCGGACCAGAACGCCCTGAAAATCTCTCAGTTGATGGCATAAAAAGTAAAATTAAAGGCGGAGAATCTGACATTTTACTGATCGGAGAAGATATGCAGCGCATTGATTATACTCTTGCAGCCTGTTGTAACCCAATTCCTGGAGATGATGTTTTTGGTTTTATTACCGTGAGCGAAGGCATTAAAATACACCGTACCAATTGCCCTAACGCTGCCCAGCTGATGGCAAATTATGGTTATCGCGTGGTGAAAGCCAAATGGAACAAACAACAGGAACTCACTTTCTTAACCGGCTTACGCATTGTAGGCATTGATGATGTAGGTTTGATTAATAACATTACCAGGGTTATTTCTACCGACTTTAAAGTAAACATGCGGTCGATTACAGTAGATACCAATGAAGGCATTTTTGATGGTTCGATTATGATTTTTGTAAACGATACCGAGCACCTGGAAAACCTGATTAAAAATTTATTGAAAGTAAGAGGTGTTACCGGGGTAACGAGGTTTGATGCTTAGTTAGTTTGAAATTAGATGCCGGATGTTATTTGCAATTTAAACTTCTAACTTCCGGCCACGGCCCACTAACTAATTACAAATCTGTGTAATCATTTCATCGGTGTAATCATTTTTCAAAACAATTTACCTACCTTTGAATGGAGTTTAAAAACTATGTCTGAACAAAAAACAAATGAGCTCGTTCGCAAGATTTTTGAGGCTTATTTAGAAAACAAAAATCTACGTAAAACACCAGAGCGTTTCGCTATATTGGAAGAAATATATTCTAGAAACGACCACTTTGACGTAGAAACCCTTTATATCCATATGAAAAACCAAAAGTACCGCGTAAGTCGTGCTACGGTTTACAATACATTGGAGTTATTGGTTTCGTGCGATTTGGTTACCAAACACCAGTTTGGTAAAAACATGGCGCAATTCGAAAAATCTTATGGTTACCGCCAGCACGATCATGTAATCTGTATAGAATGTGGTAAAGTAGTAGAATTCTGCGATCCACGAATTCACCAGATCCAAACCATGGTTGGAGATCTTTTAAAATTTGATGTAAAACACCATTCGTTAAACCTTTATGGTTTCTGCTCTGATTGCAGTATGGCCAGAAAAGTTAGCGAAAGTGCAGCATCAGCTGAAAAAATCGAAGAAATTAAATCATAATACAAATAAAACCAGCTTAATTTATTAAATAATGACGCAAGTAGATGTACTTCTCGGCCTGCAATGGGGCGACGAAGGAAAGGGAAAAATCGTTGATGTACTAAGTCCAAAATATGATCTTATTGCCCGTTTTCAGGGTGGCCCAAATGCCGGACATACTTTAGAGTTCGATGGCAAAAAATTCGTTTTAAATACAATCCCTTCAGGAATTTTTAACGAAAAAACCATGAATCTTATCGGTAATGGCGTAGTAATCGACCCAATTATCCTTAAAAGAGAGTTAGATAATTTAAAAAAAGCTGGTCATGACCCTGTTGCAGATGGCAAACTGGTAATTGCCCGTAAAGCACACTTAATTTTACCAACCCACCAGTTATTGGATGCTGCTAATGAAGCACGCATGGGTAAAAATAAGATTGGATCAACCTTAAAAGGTATTGGTCCAACTTATATGGATAAAACCGGCCGTAACGGTTTACGGGTTGGTGATACTACACTACCTGATTTCAAAGAGCGTTATGCTAAATTGGTAGAAAAACACACTGAAATCCTTTCTCATTATGAAGGTTTTGAATACGAACTGGCAGAAAAAGAAGCCTCATTCTTTGAAGCAATCGAATTCTTAAAAACGATTCCTCATGTAGATAGCGAACATTATGTGAATGGTTTCTTAAGAGAAGGAAAAGCAGTTTTAGCAGAAGGTGCGCAAGGAACATTATTGGATGTGGATTTCGGTTCATACCCTTTTGTAACTTCAAGCAACACTACCACTGCTGGTGCCTGTACTGGTTTAGGTATTGCACCAAATAAGGTGGGTGCCGTTTATGGTATCTTCAAAGCGTATTGCACACGTGTTGGCGGCGGACCTTTCCCTACCGAACTTGATAATGAAGTTGGCGAAAATTTAAGGGCTTTAGGTCACGAATTTGGTGCAACAACAGGCCGTGCCCGTCGTTGTGGCTGGATTGATCTTCCTGCATTAAAATATGCCATCATGCTAAACGGTGTAACCGAGTTAATTATGATGAAAGCTGATGTTCTGGATACTTTCGATACGATCTATGCTTGTACACACTATGAATATAATGGTGAAACGATCGATTATATGCCATACGATATTATTTCAATCGAACCAAAACCAGTGTTAAAAGCAATTGATGGTTGGGCTACTGATGTAACCAAAATTACATCTGTAGATGAAATTCCTGCTAAATTGAACGATTATATAGCTTTCCTAGAGAAAGAGTTAGAAGTGCCGATTAAATTCCTTTCAGTAGGACCAGATAGAGCACAAACGCTTGAATTACGTTAAAACATAAGATTCCGTCGTCTAGAAATAAATTCAGGTTGACGGTTCATAAAAGAAAAGGCAACCCACAACCGGGTTGCTTTTTTGTTTTTTAGTTAATTATTATAAAAAAATCGTCATTCTCGCGCAGGCGGGAATCTTAATGCAATAGACTCCAGGGCTCTCTATCTACCCGAAATTTCATCTCGACCAAAGCGGAGAGATCTATCTAAACAGATTTCTCGACTGCGTTGCACTCCGCTCGAAATGACGATCTATCTGAATGAAATTGGCATGAGAAAATCAATAAGCCGTTCCAAAAGATAAAAATTAATTTCTTACAATTATCAACGCTATTTTTACCTTTGCCGAAGCTTGAAAACCACACAAAACATATCTAATTTTAAACAAAAAGCATTGCATTGGGCCAACCAATTTGAAGTGTGTTGCATTTTAGATTCAAATGATTACAAAGACGCCTATTCTGCCTATGATTTTATTTTAGCTGCCGATGCACATCATGAACTTAAATATACATCAGGCAATGCCTTTCAGCAGTTGAAAAGCTTTTATGCTGAACATAAACAATGGGTTTTCGGTTTCTTTAGCTATGATTTAAAAAATGAGATTGAAGCAGTCCATTCTAATAATCCAGACCACTTAAATTTTCCTGATCTTTACTTTTTTGTGCCAAAACATTTAATTGCATTTAAAAACGGCAAAGCAGAGGTTTTGCTTGGAGATCAATCCATACTAACAGAAATAGAGACTTTTAACTTACCAGGAAAAAAACTCGCGAAGGCCATAACAATTGCACAAAGATTATCGAAAGATCAATATATTAATAAGGTAGAAGCTTTAAGAGATCATATTATTAGGGGCGATATTTACGAGGTTAATTTTTGTCAGGAATTTTTTGCTAAAAATGCAGAAATACACTCAGTTGAAACTTTTGAGGCACTAAATCAATTATCCCCCACCCCTTTTGCTGGCTATTTTAAAGTTTACGATAAATATATTCTATCCGCAACACCAGAGAGGTTTCTTTGCAAACGAGGATCAAAATTGACCTCTCAGCCCATTAAAGGTACCGCAAAAAGAAGCTTAGATCCAATTGAAGACGAGCATATAAAAATGCAGCTCAGGAACAGTATTAAAGAACAAGCAGAAAACGTTATGATTGTTGATTTGGTACGTCATGACCTTACGAAATCGGCTGTTAAGGGTTCTGTTATGGTGGATGAGTTATTTGGTATTTACAGCTTTCCGCAGGTACACCAGATGATTTCTACCGTCAGCTGTGAATTAGATCCCGGGGTTAATGCTATAGATGCCATTAAAAACGCATTTCCAATGGGCTCCATGACAGGCGCGCCTAAAGTTAAAGCCATGAAACTGATTGAAGAATATGAAGTAACCAAAAGAGGCATTTATTCAGGCTCATTCGGCTGCATCAGTCCGGATGGAGATTTCGATTTTAATGTTGTGATCAGAAGTATTTTATACAACGCAACTTGCAAATACCTATCTTTTCAGGTTGGTGGTGCAATTACATATCAAAGCGATGCCGTTTCAGAATATGAAGAATGTTTATTAAAAGCCAGTGCAATTTTGAAGGTTTTGGCTAGTTAGTTCATTTCAGGATTGGTTTATTAAGTAATTGATTATAATCTGATCGTAACGCCTGGCTCCAACTTAACGAATAGAAATCCGTCATCGTAATCCGATAGCTATCGGATTTATTTCAGGATCTTATAGCAAGGAAGATGCTGATCCCGAAGCTTAGGGACGTTTTGAAGATTACGAAAACAAAAAGGTGGAAAATTTCTGCATGACGCAAAAACCTTCCACCTTTATACCTTCTGGCTTCTAACCTTATTTCTTATAATATTGTTGTGCTTCAGGCAAATATTTTTGAATCTGTGCAATACGCGTGGCATCACTAGGGTGCGTACTTAAAAACTCCGCTGGTTTTTGCGCACCTGCAGAAGCAGCCGACATTCTATTCCAGAAAGCAGTAGCACTTTGAGGATTATATCCGGCCATAGCCATGAAAATCAAACCCAAACGATCTGCTTCCAACTCCTGATTACGGCTGAATTTTAGCATTGCAACCGGTGTACCAACGCCATAAAGCGTATTGAAAATAGACTGTGTTTTAGGGTTTTTAGATAATGCTACACCTGCTGCCGCACCAACTCCCTGTGCAACCATCTCTTGCGACATACGTTCTGCTGAGTGACCTGCTATGGCGTGAGCAATCTCGTGGCCCATTACGGTAGCTAAACCTGCATCATCCTGTGTTACAGGTAAAATACCAGTATAAACTACAATTTTTCCACCGGGCATACACCATGCGTTTTTCTCGTTATTTTGAACAACATTAACTTCCCATTGGTAATCTGCAATCAGGTTACCATAATTATTGCTGTTCATATAAGATTTTACAGCTGTAATTAACCTGCTTCCAATGGTTTTCACTTTTAAAGCCTGTGCATTTGAGGCTGGTAAAACAGTTGATTTATTTTCTGTTAAAAACGTACTGTAAGCCTGAAAGGCCATCGGCAAAACCTGATCGTTACTCACTAAATCAAACCGGCTGCGCCCTGTTAAAGGAACGGTAGAGCAGGAGTTAAATAATAAGATCCCAGCAACACTTGCTGTTAAAAATAACTTTTTCATAATACGATTTTAAATGATTAGTAAATACTGATAAGCAAAACCGATGATTAAACAGCAAGCCTATAAATATGTTTTAGTGAAATGTGTTTTGTTAATTAATTAGTTTTCTTCCTAAACAAATACACTTTAGATTCTTTGCCTTTCAGCAATCTTTCGAGGTTTTTTTGGTGGGTAACCAGGATAAGAACACAAACTACCATCCCGTATAATACTTCAGATTTAATGGAAACCTGAAACAAAAACACAACGCTGAGCGGAAAAGTAAATCCTGCACAGATGGAGCTTAATGAAACGTATTTAGTTAATAACAATACCACCACAAAAACCAGAACACAAAGCATAGATGCCTCGAAGTTAACTGCCAAAATCATTCCAAAAAGTGTAGCCACACCTTTTCCTCCCCTAAAACCTGCAAAAACAGGGAATAAATGCCCCATTACTGCGGTTACCCCTAAGGCGAGTTGATAATTAACAAAAACGACTGAGTTTTGCGGTCCGGTTACCGACATGCCGATAAAATAGGCCAGATTGGTTGCGGTATAACCTTTTGCTATATCGATGATCATTACAGCGATCCCGGCTTTTTTACCTAATACCCTAAAAGTATTGGTTGCACCGGCATTGCCACTTCCATATTCTCTTACATCAACCCCATAAAAGGCCTGACCAAGCCATACAGCTGTTGGTATAGATCCAAAAAGGTAGGCAATTAATAGTGCGCTGAGAGAATAAACCGTAACCATAGCCTACAATGATACAAAAAATAAGCTTTTAATTTTATAGCAATTCACTTTAGTATGCTTTTAAACTCATATCCAGGCTTTTTACAGAATGTGTAAGCGCCCCCATCGAAATATAATCAACACCACAAGCGGCATATTCTGCAACATTTTCTTCTGTAATTCCACCAGAAGCTTCTGTAATAAATTTACCATCGATTAATGAAACCGCAGCCTTTAAATTTTCAAAGCTAAAATTATCTAACATAATGCGATCTACACCACCAATAGCCAAAACCTGAGCCAGTTCTTCTAAATTTCTTACTTCTATTTCAATCTGAAGCACTTTATTCTCATTTGACAGATATTGATGAGCCGCATTTATCGCATTCGAAATTCCTCCGGCATAATCTACATGGTTATCCTTAATCAAAATCATATCGTACAAACCAATGCGGTGATTTACACCTCCACCAATTCTAACCGCCCATTTTTCCAAATAACGAAGTCCTGGGGTAGTTTTACGGGTATCCAAAATTTTAGTTTTAGTTGTTTTTAGCAATGAAACAATCCGATGCGTTTTTGTTGCAATGCCACTCATGCGCTGCATACAGTTTAAAACTAAACGTTCGGCAATTAAAATAGCATGGGTACTGCCCTCAACTGTTAATGCAATATCACCTACTTTTACCTCCGCCCCATCATGCAATAAAACATCAACTTTCAAATTGGCATCTACTTCCTTAAAAATCTCAATCGCCAGTTCGATTCCGGCTAAAATACCATCCTCTTTGATGATCAGTTTTGCTTTTCCCTGTGTTCCTGAAGGAATGGTTGAAAGTGAAGTATGATCGCCATCACCAACATCTTCGGTAAGGGCATTTTTTATGAACTGATGTATAAGCTTAATATCCAAAATGTAGATTTTATGCCGCAAAAATAAGAAATATTTATTAGCAGACAATTTACTGAAGCTTTAAAGTGAGCTGTTAACTTCAGAAGTTTATATAATTGTCTCTACAACTTGGGGAGTCGGCAAAAAGCAAAGCGATGGTAAAATATATAATGGCTTTGGGACAATTAATCTTTTGCCGGTTCTATCCGTAATTCAGTAATTGAAAAACTGGTATTGAATTTTTTCATTGTGATGGAAATCCTGAAAGTTTCCTTTGCGGTACTCAGGATGATTACACCAAAGCGGTAGTTTGGATTGGTGTTAATTTTATGAAAAATACTTGTTTTAACTGGGGGGTGTTTGATAAAAAAATCTCTCAAAATTTGTTCACCCTGTGCTTTTGAGTATACATCTTCTTCATCAATAATGATAAGTTCGATAGTTGAGGCAAAATTTTTGGCTATTTCTTTTGAGTTTGCAGACTTAAAATACGAGGATAAATCATCAATTATATCAGCCTGGATAACTGTTGGACCATATAATGAAGATAAACTGATAATGAATAAAAATAAGCTCCGGATCATTTCTGTATTTTATACAGAACCCTCTAGCTAAAATTATGCCATTAGCACATCAAAAAAAGGATTTCTTAATTTGTATAAGCTTCAATAAAGCTATATTTGCGATATTAACAAAACACTAAAACATGTTATACATGAAAATGTTTTAATGTGGATCAATAAATTTTTCTATAAAGATGGTAAACGATAAAAAACTCGCGCTAATAATTCTAGATGGTTGGGGCTACGGAAAACAAGATAATTCCGATGCCGCCTATGCTGCAAATACTCCTTTTTTCGATTCGTTATTAAAAAACTATCCAAACTCTAAGCTCGAAGCATCTGGTGAAGCAGTGGGTTTACCAGCCGGGCAAATGGGTAATTCTGAAGTTGGGCATATGAATTTAGGTGCTGGCCGGGTAGTTTACCAGGAGCTTGGAAGAATAAACAAATCAATTACCGACAGAGAATTGCATACCAACCCTATTTTGTTAAACGCATTCGATTATGCAAAACAAAATAATAAAGCTGTTCATTTTATAGGCCTGGTTTCCAATGGTGGCGTACATGCCCACATTGAACATTTAAAAGCTTTGTGCGATGCCGCTAATGAAGCGCAAGTACCAAACACTTTTATACACGCATTTTTAGATGGCCGCGATACTGATCCAAATTCTGGATTGGGTTTTATAACCGACCTCGAAAACCACATTCAGCATACCAATGCTAAATTAGCAACTATGGTTGGCCGTTATTACGCTATGGACCGCGATAACCGCTGGGAACGCGTTAAACAGGCTTATGATGTGATGGTTAATGGAGTTGGTGAGAAAACTCAGGATGCTTTGGCAGCGATCAAAAAATCGTATGCAGAGGGCGTAACCGACGAATTTTTAAAACCAATAGTTTTAACGCAAGCTGATGGTGCTCCGGTAGCCACTATTCAAAACGATGATGTGGTGATCTGTTTCAATTTCCGTACTGATAGAGGCCGTGAAATAACAACAGCCTTAACTCAAAAGGATTTTCCAGAGCAACAAATGCACAAATTACCGTTGTATTATGTTACAATGACTACTTACGACGAAAGTTTTGAAAGGGTTAATGTAATTTTCACTAAAGATGATTTAACCCAAACGATTGGCGAAGTATTGGCCAATAACAACAAAAACCAGATCCGCATTGCAGAAACGGAAAAATACCCTCACGTAACTTTCTTTTTCTCAGGAGGAAGGGAAGCTGAATTTAAAAATGAGAAGCGACTTTTAATTCCTTCCCCAAAAGTGGCTACTTACGATCTTCAGCCGGAGATGAGCGCAGCAGGAATTACGGAAGCCATTACCAGAGAAATGGAAACTGGTTGGGCTGATTTTATCTGCTTAAATTTTGCCAATCCTGATATGGTTGGACATACAGGTGTTTTTGAAGCCGTAATAAAAGCAGTAGAAACCGCTGATAAATGTGCAGAAATTGTGGTAAACACAGGTTTAGCTCATGGTTATTCATTTATTCTTTTAGCCGATCATGGTAATTCGGAGTTTATGGTTAACGGAGATGGATCTGCAAATACTGCACACACCACCAATCTTGTTCCATGTATTTTAATCGATAAAGATTATAAAACCATTGCTGATGGAAAGCTAGGCGACATTGCCCCTACTGTTTTAAAAATATTAGGTGTTGCCATTCCAGAAGAAATGACAGGAAATGTTTTAGTATAATGGTTAAGAAACTGTATTTTCTGGTATTTGCTTTGGCCTTGTTTTCCTGCAATCAGCGGAAAGAAGCCGAAGCAAATACTGATTTATTGTATTTTGATGTTAAAGGATATTTCGAAAAGGAAATTAACCGCCTTCAAAAGTTAAATCCTGAGGTAAACAAAACGGTTAGCATAAATGGCGCGGCAGAAAATAAAATAGCCAAAATAGCCAACTGGACAAAAGAGCTGGCCATATTTGTTAATGCCGACATTAATAAAACCTCGTGGAAAGGAAGTTTTAAAATAAAAGAACAAAACGGAGTAGATAGTTATATTTCCGATAATAAAAAAATCCCGATCAAAAAGGTTTCTATAACATGGAAAGGTGAGAAAGCCGATAAAATAGAGATCATCGTCGATAATAAAAATATCTTATACCGATCGCTGGATACTTTAACTTATTTCCCGGATAGTTTGTATTCGATCAAAAAGCAGCAGAAAATCAGGTTGTTAAATGAGAAAAAATATTCGATAGTTGGTAAATTAAAATAAAAAAAGGGGACTCGAAAATATTCAAGTCCCCTTTTCTTTTTAAATATTATTCTATTTTAAACTCGCAATTTGCGCTTTATCATATGTTACCCAGTCAATAATATCTTTTCTTAGCGGTTGCAACGTTAATACCTTTTGAAAATCGACTATAGAGTTATTAAATAAAGCTACGCAAGCAGCCTTTTCGTCCTTTTTCTTTGCCTTAAAAGATTTAAAAATTGCGTAATCTTTGTAGGCTAATCCACGGTTTTGAAACATCTGGGCATCTTCATCACCATTTATTTCGATGGCTTTGGTAAAATCTTTAAGTGAAGCCAGGTAAAAATTTTCGCGCATGGTATTTAATGATTCTTTAGGATCATTGGCTATTTTCAACCTTGCTATCCCCCGGTAATAGTAGGCAGTAACTTCGGTAGGCTTTATGGTTAATAAGCGGCTATAAGTTGCAATGCATTTCTCATACTCATGGTTCTGAAAATAAGAATAACCAAGCATTTTTAATACGTTGGCATTATCAGGTGTTTTGGTATCGGCTTTTTCTAATTGAGCGGCGGCAGTTTTATAATCACCTTTCATCATGGCCTGCATACTTCTTTCGTAACTGCTTTGGGCAAAACTACTGGTTGATGAAAAAATAATTAATCCTAAAATAGCCTTTTTAAAATAGTTCATGTATGAGTAATAAGTTTAACAAATCAAACGCCTAACGTAATTTTATAGGAGAAATTTTTTGCAATATAATCCTATTCTGATAATTTAAAAGTTTTTAATTATCTTTCATTTAAAACCAACTGTCCTAAACATTAGCTTAAACGCTAAAATATGCTTTATATGATAGTGGCTGAAATATTTATGTTACTCTGCCTTTTTAACATAAGATTAATGTTATTTTCAGTTTGGCACAAGAGTTGAATTTATTAACTTAATACCAAAATTAAACAAAGTGAATACGATTAAACTGCCAGTTTGTCGTTAGCGGAAAATGTGATAATGAGTAAACAAGATATATTTGATTTCCATACAGCAATGCCAATTATAAATGAGGATACCGAATTTTTCCCTTTAATGTCTCAACAAGACGAGGAGGAAATGAACAATGAGGAAACACCGGATACATTGGCGATATTGCCTTTGCGAAACACAGTTTTATTTCCAGGTGTGGTGATTCCCATCACAGTTGGAAGAGATAAATCAATTAAATTAATTAAAGAAGCTTACAAAGGAAATAAAATCATCGGGGTTGTTTCTCAGAAGGATGTTTCTATCGAAGACCCTACTTTTGAGCAACTTAACACTGTTGGTACGGTTGCAAACATCATCAAGCTTTTGCAAATGCCTGATGGTAATACTACGGTAATTATCCAGGGTAAGCAACGTTTCAGCCTGATTGAAGAAGTGCAGAACGAGCCTTACATTAAAGCGGTTGTAAAAAAATTCGAAGAGCAGAAACATAAAGCAGATAAAGAGTTTAAAACGCTGATTGCATCTATCCGCGAAATGTCAGCCCAGATTATACAGCTTTCTCCAAATATACCGAGTGAAGCCAGTATTGCACTTAAAAACATAGAGAGCAATTCGTTTCTGATTAATTTCATTTCGTCAAACATGAATGCCGAAATGTCCGATAAGCAAAAAATCCTGGAAATGGATAAATTGCAGGAAAGGGCACAAAAGGTAATGGAACTTTTGATGGTTGAATTGCAGATGCTCGAATTGAGAAATCAGATTCAATCGAAAGTACGTACTGATTTAGATAAGCAACAACGTGATTATTTCCTAAATCAGCAATTAAAAACCATTCAGGAAGAACTTGGTGGCAATTCTGCCGATTTAGAATTTGATGCTTTACAGGAAAAAGCCAAAAAGAAAAAATGGGCCCAAACTGTTGCAGATCATTTTGATAAAGAACTTGATAAGCTGGGCAGAATGAATCCGGCTGCACCTGATTATTCGGTACAGTTAAATTACCTGGAGTTACTTTTGGATTTGCCCTGGAGTGAATTTACCAAAGATAATTTCGACCTAAAAAGAGCACAGCGGATTTTAGATAAAGATCATTTCGGTTTAGAAAAAGTTAAGCAGCGCATTATCGAATACCTGGCTGTATTAAAATTAAAGCGCAATATGAAAGCGCCAATTTTATGTTTGGTTGGCCCTCCGGGAGTTGGTAAAACTTCATTAGGAAAGTCAATTGCAAAGGCATTGGGCCGTAAATATGTGCGTATGGCTTTAGGTGGCATCCGCGATGAGGCAGAAATTCGCGGTCACCGTAAAACTTATATTGGTGCTATGCCAGGCCGTATTATTTCTTCCATTAAAAAAGCCGGTGCAGATAATCCTGTTTTTGTATTGGATGAGATTGATAAAGTAGGAACTGACCACCGTGGCGATCCATCATCAGCTTTGCTTGAGGTTTTAGATCCTGAACAGAACAATGCTTTCTACGATCATTATGTAGAGGTAGATTACGATTTATCAAATATTTTGTTCATTGCAACCGCGAACTCTTTAAGTACCATACAACCTGCTTTGTTGGATCGTATGGAAATTATTGAGGTAAACGGCTATACCATTGAAGAAAAAATAGAAATTGCCAAAAAATACCTTTTGCCAAAACAGAAGGAAAATCATGGTTTACAAACGAAAGATATCAGCTTAAAAACTGCATTGATTGAGAAAGTGATCGAAGATTATACCAGAGAATCGGGGGTTCGTGGCTTAGAGAAAAAAATAGGTTCATTGGTGCGTGGTGTTGCTACAAAAATTGCCATGGAAGAAACCTATGATGCCAACTTAAGCAATGATGATGTTGAACGTATTTTAGGCGCACCGATTTACGATAAAGATTTATATGAAGGTAACGAAGTGGCTGGTGTTGTTACGGGTTTAGCCTGGACAAGCGTTGGCGGTGACATTTTATTTATCGAATCGAGTTTAAGTCCGGGTAAAGGAAAATTAACGCTAACGGGTAACCTTGGCGATGTAATGAAAGAATCGGCGGTTATTGCCCTGGCCTATTTACGAGCGCATGCTTCAGAATTCGACATCGATTATTCATTGTTTGACAATTGGGATGTTCACGTTCACGTGCCTGCAGGTGCTACACCAAAAGATGGTCCATCGGCTGGAGTAACTATGCTTACCGCATTAACTTCTGCATTTACACAACGTAAAGTTAAACAACACCTGGCCATGACGGGAGAAATTACCTTACGGGGAAAGGTGCTTCCTGTGGGCGGAATAAAAGAAAAAATACTTGCTGCCAAGCGTGCTAATATTAAAGAGATTATTCTTTGCAAAAGCAACCGCAAAGATATTTTGGAAATTAAAGAAAGTTACATCAAGGATTTAAAATTCCATTATGTAACCGAAATGAGTGAAGTAATTGAGCTGGCTTTAACCAAAAACAAGGTTAAAAAACCATTGGATTTGAGCGTTAAAATTGCGCCAATTGTTAACTAAATTGTAATTCTTTTGGATTATCATCAAAAATCCAATAACAATAAATACTTTTATAGCCTGGGTAATTGCCCGGGCTTTTTTATGAAATCATTTTTATTTGCCATAGTTTTTTGTTTGGTTGCTTCAACCAGTTTTGCGCAGTCGTTTAAAAACGAATTTGGTTTTAAAACCGAAAACGATGCTTATCTGGCTACGTTAAACGATCGCTATTATACAAATGGGTTGTTTATTTACTTCCGCCATGCGATAAATACCGAAAAACTATCGGATAAAATTGAGAAAAAGACTTATGAAATTTCTGCGGGCCAGAAAATGTATACGCCTTATTGGGGCATGGTAGCAAACAAGGAAGATCAAGACCGACCTTTTGCAGGTTATCTGTATGCTGGCGGTGCTTATTCTATTTTTTACAAAAACGAAAGTGTTTTAAAAACCAGTGTAGAATTAGGAACGGTTGGGCCTAATTCGCTCGCTCAAACAGCACAACGTTTTTTACATAAAACAGTTGGTTTTTATACGCCCGCAGGTTGGGATTATCAGATTAAAAATGAATTGGCCATAAATCTTGCTGCAAATTATAGTAAATTGCTTTTCAGGCCGGAAGATCCGATTGTGGATATCAGCGCCCAGGGTTATGCCAATTTGGGTACAACATTTTCTGGCTTGGGAACATCGCTTTTATTCAGAATTGGTAAGGTAAACCAATTATTCAATAGCGCATATCATAATGCAGTAATCGGAAATGCCAAAACGAAAAGCTTACACAATTCAGAATTTTTCTTTTATATAAAACCACAGCTTAATTTTGTAGCTTATGATGCCACGATTCAGGGCAGTCTTTTTAACAACAATAGCCCGGTTACCTTTGGTGTTAAACCGATTGTTTTTGAGCAGCAATTTGGTGTAAATTATAGTTCGAAAAGGTTTACAGCTGATTTTAATGTAATTTTTAAAACTAAAGAAGTAAAAAGTGTAGCTAAGGCACAGAATTACGGTGGCTTAAGCTTGTACTACAGGTTTGGGAAGACTTAGAATTCCTATATTGTTTGGCATTCATTGCTAAGCTTATTACCAGCCGCGATTGCCATGTTGACCCGAAGATTGGGGATCATCATCTCTCCTGCGTTAAAGGCCCTGAAATAAATTCAAGGTGACTTTACTAAGAACAACTATATAAATGTAATGGCAAATATTTCCATCTGATATTTTATTTCAAAAATCAGTTATTTTCCGGTTTTTTTTCTTTTCTGCTGTGGAGGCTTTATTTTTCAACCTCTTTTCGATAACTCCTTTAGGAATTTTAGTTGGTTTTCTCTTTTTCTGCACAATAAGTGACCGTTTTAACAAATCGATCAATTTAGCAATCGTTTTCTCTTTATTTAAAAGCTGGCTCCTATCCTCCTGCGAAACAATATGCAACAGGCCTTCACTATCCAGGCGATTCGATAATTTTTCTTTTAAAAGAGTCTTCTCGTCATCACTTAAACTTTCATTGGCATCAAGATCAAAGATCAGTTCTACCTTGCTCGAAACCTTATTTACATTCTGCCCGCCTTTGCCCCCGCTTCTGGAAGTTTTGAAAGTAACAGACCGTAAAATTTCATCTCTTGTAGGTAACATGTACCAAAAATAGGAATTTGAAACAAATTTCGTCCCTTCCCTAATCACCTCAACTTACAATTTTGTATTTTATTTAATTAATTATCAGCTGCCAAACCATTTATTTATTAAAAATTTTATCAGATTTTATCTTTATAGTGCTAAAAATTGAGCATTCTGTTTCTATTTTTTACCTTTGCGCTACGATGAAGAAAAACCTTGTAATCGCAATTGATGGCTACTCATCTTGCGGAAAAAGCACATTAGCAAAGGCATTAGCAAAAAAATTAGGCTTCATCTATGTAGATAGCGGGGCAATGTACCGTGCCGTTACGCTATATTTTTTAAGAAACAACATTGATGTTACCGATGATGCCAAAGTTGTAGATGCATTACAGCACATCGAATTGAATTTTCACTCACGCGATTACGAATCGCACATTACCCTAAACGGCGAAGAAGTTTCTGATGAAATCCGTTTAATGCCTGTTTCAGAAAATGTAAGTGAGGTTTCTGCACATAAAATTGTACGCCATGAGATGGTTAAACAACAACAGCGCATGGGCAAATCAAAAAACATAGTAATGGACGGTCGCGATATCGGCACAACCGTTTTCCCGGATGCGCCTGTAAAATTCTTTATGACGGCTGATCCAAAAATAAGGGCCGAACGAAGATTTAAGGAACTTGAAAGTAAAGGCAATAATAAAACCACTTTGGAAGAAGTTTTTGAAAATCTTGCACACCGCGATTACGCTGATACCACCAGAAAGGAAAGTCCTTTGGTTAGGGCAGATGATGCGGTTATTTTAGATAATACTGATCTTACACAAGAAGAACAACTGGCATTCGCATTGGAAAGAGTTCAGCCTTTTTTAGCTCATTAAGTTTTGGTTAACTGTTGTAATTGGTTAATTAAAAATTGCCTTTTGTAAATTGTCAACTGAAAACCTGTTTTTGATCTGTATGCTCCAAGGATAAACTATCAACATTGGACTACATACGCTTTAATCTCTAACTCACTCTTGTTTCCTGAAACGAAAAAATTTCATACTTTTAGCACCTAACCCAAATGCTAACCATGAAATTAAAATCAATTTACCTTTCAGTATTATTTTTATCCCTAATAATCTCAAACGCCAGTGCCCAAAAAGGCTGGATCAATCTTTTTAATGGAAAAGATCTCAAAGATTGGAACATTAAAATTGCAAAACACGACTACAAAGAGAATTATGCCAATACTTTTCGGGTAGAAAACGGAGTAATGAAAGTAAGTTACGACGGATACTCGGAATTTGACCAGCAATACGGCCATATTTTCTATAAAAAGCCTTTTTCTGCCTACCTTTTAAAAGTTACATACCGTTTTGTTGGCGATCAGGCTAAAGGTGGCGAAGGTTGGGCCACAAGAAATAGCGGTGCGATGTTGCATTGTCAGGATCCGGCAACCATGTTAAAAAATCAGGATTTCCCGATTTCTATTGAAGGTCAAATTCTTGGCGGTGATGGTGAACATGAACGCCATACCAGCAATGTATGTACACCAGGCACCTTAATTAATTACAATGGCAAATTGTTTACCCCCCACTGTTTAGATTCAAAATCTAAAACATACGCTGGCGACCAATGGGTAACTGCAGAATTTTTAGTTTTAGGCGATTCGGTAATAAAACACATTATAGCAGGTGAAGTGGTGTTGGAGTATACAAAGCCTCAAATTGGTGGCGGTAGCGTTTCCAATTTTGATCCGAAGGTTAAAATAGATGGAAAACCATTAACTTCAGGTTATATTTCATTACAAAGCGAAAGCCATCCGATAGAGTTTAAAACGGTGCAGCTTTACGATTTGGAAGCTTATATGAAAGATAAAGCTAAACTGGACAAGATTTTGGCAAAAATCTTAAAAGAGTAAACCATATTCGCACTTAGCTGTTAAAAGATGATGTAAAAGCTTACACCTAAATTTGTACGATGCTCAAACTTCATCTATTTAAATCGCTTTCCTTATTATTTTTCCTTTTTGCTGTTAATATTTCTTTTGCTCAAACCGCTTATAAGGTTGCAGATATTCCTGATCCCAAGAAAAATGGCGGCGGTTATGTAAGCGATCCTGATAAAATTTTGGATGAAGGTGCAATTTCTTCGTTAAACAGCACTATCGCCCACTTTGAACAAGAAACCAATGTTCAGGTGGCGGTGGTAATTGTTAACGATTTTGACCCTGATCAAGAAGACTTTGATTTTGCATATGAGCTGTTTAAAACCTGGGGCATTGGCTCCAAAACCAGTAACAATGGCTTACTCCTTTTTATTGCCAAAGACAGGAAAAAATACCGTTTCATTACCGGTACTGGAATTGAAGGTGTATTGCCAGATGTAAAGCTCAAACACATTGCCGAGCAGCAGCTCCTGCCGGCTTTTAGGAAAAATGATTTCAGTACCGGTATTACGAACACCATTAATGCAACTGGTGAAATTATTTTAAATCCAGAAAATAAATCGGAACTAAACCAGTTTTTTACCCAGCGAGATGGTAGCAATGCGCTAAATATTTGGTGGCTGCCATCAATTGCCATTATACTGGCCTTTTTTGGTGTATTTAAAATTTTAAACAGGCAAGGTAAAAACGGTTTATATATAGAAGGTTTTGACAAGAATAACAGTAGGGATACTACCATAGCAAAAGGCTGTGGAGTAATTATATTTATTGTATTTGTTTCGGTATTTATCTTTGTTTTTTCAGGCTCTTTTAATATTTTCAGCAACATAAGGGGTGCACATATACCTTATATCTTATTCGCCGTTTTAGCCATCGGTCTTTTTTTCAGGTATCTCTTCTGCATTTCTGCCCTGCGGAAAGCTCATCAGGATGATAAAAATTTCTTCGATTCTGTTTTGGTTTTCCATAAGAAAAACTGGTGGTTAATACTTTTTTCGCCAATTATTCTCTTTGCTATTATAATCCATTTCATAAAACGCGCCAAAACAGTTGATCGTTTTAAACCGGTTATGGACAGTAAAAACAATCCGATGACGCGTATTGACCGTGATATTAATATTGAAGGCAAACCATTTTTAACTGAAGGACAACGAAAAGAAGAAGTTGTTTTAGCTTACGATTATGATATATGGGAAAGTGCCGACCATAAAGAACACATCATTAAAGCCTGGCCGGCAGAAAAATACAGTAGCTATATAGAATGCCCTGAGTGTACTTTTAGAACTTATAAATTAAATAAACAGGTAACGGTTAAGCAAGCTACATATAGCCACGACGGACAGGCAAAACTGATTAATGAATGCAGTTTCTGTAAAAAAACAGAATTTATTAAATGGATCACTCTTGCGATGCTGGTGGAATCCAGTTCTTCATCAAGCTCATCATCAGGCGGCAGTTCATCATCTTCATCCTCTAGCAGTAGCTGGGGCGGTGGCAGCAGCAGTGGCGGTGGTACCGGGGGTAGCTGGTAAACTAATTTTATGACAAAGAAAAGGATGTTGATTTTTTTATCTGTATTGTCCACATTATTAATAGTTTACCTTATTAAATTTACAGCCATTAATATATCATTATCGAATATCTTCTTCCCAAATGCACTTAAAAATTATCCATATTTAAACAATCGTGCTGGATCAGCAAATTTCGAAGTTGAATACCTGTTTTTTGATCCTGCAAATATTGATTATGATACCAAAACCGATGGTTTTATCATCACCACCGCTCATGTAAACCAGGATTTTGAAGTTTACCATAAACTTGATGCAAAGGGGAATGTAACGGACTCTTTAATTAACGATACCACTGCGATACATACTTTCCGCAATGAGGGTGTTGTTTTTGGGGCAAACTATTTTATTGATTGGTATACCTCTGGCAACAAAAGCAAGCAACCTTTTATCAATTTTTTAAACAAAGATTTTAAAATGGAAGGGAACGCCTGGGAAGAAAATTTTGAGCGTAATTACAAAAATGCTTTAGCGGTTACGTATAAACCCGGTAAAGATTGGGATTATTTAACCTTCTACTTTAAAACATCCGATGGATGGATGGCCATGAATACTCAAAAGAATGATAATAGAATTTACCAGGATACGGGATCAGATAACGAGTTGGATTTTAAAGGTTTTCCGGTTAAAGGCAATAGATTTATTCCTTTAAAAAGCAGTATTGATGGAAAATACCCATTGTTGAGCTATAAAAACCGCAATAATGAGGAAAAACTCAGTTACAATTGGAAGGACAATACAAATCCGGTTGTGCTAAAATATTTTAAAAAGGAACGTTTGCAAGGCCGGGCGCCTTACAGCGGCTTGCCCCAAACCTGGGGTGGAGATGCTTACCTCACATTAAAACATAAGAATGAAGAAATTTGCTTTAAGGAAATTGCAATAAAAAACGTTGGTTTTTTTACCGAACCAATAATTAGTGTAGATTTATATAAGGTACCAAAAGCATTTGAAAATAAATCGGAGGTTGCCTTTATTATCCTTTCTTATGGAACAAATATTGGCGATCGTGGTGCAAATGGACTATACGTAATCAAAAGAAAATAGTTTTTGCAGCTATTTTAGGATAAGTTTTTATTGTTGTTTAACCGGCAAACTGAAAAATCTTTTAAATCTTCTGGAAGCTTTACTAAAAGAATTTCTATTTTTGGCATAATAATGGCTCGCCAGGCATCTTAACATTGATGCTTTTTTTGCAGTTAACGCTCTGTTAAAGCATCTATAAAAAAACAACATGACCAGAATCTTATTTATTCTTATTGCCTTCATTACTTTTTCGATCACTTTAAATGCGCAGGATATTTACCGTGTAAAAGCAGATAAACTACGCGTTAGGGCATCAAGCGATCCGAAAAGCAAAGTTATTGGTAATATTGCTCAAAGCGAAAATATAACGGTTACAGATGCCAGCAATGCCAAATTCTATAAAGTAAAGTTTAAGAACAAAGAGGGATGGGTGAGCAAAGATTTCGTTGAAAAAATTGCTCCTGTGGCTAAACCAGCCGCCACGCAACCTAATGCAGTGCAACCAAGTGCTGCTCAACCCAGTACCACCGCCCAGGCAGCAACAAATGTTGACATGTACCGCACTACTACTGATGATTTGCGGGTTAGAGAAAAAGCTGATGCCAAAAGTAAAATTGTTGGACACCTGCCGAAAAATGAAAATGTAGCTGTTATCGATTCATCAGATGCAAGTTTCTATAAAATAAAAGTGACCAATGGTGAAGGCTGGGTGAGTAAAGAATTTTTAGTACGGATTTCGCCAATAAATAAGCCTGCTGCAAATAAAGGAACTGTTGCTGCATCGGTACCACACGAAAATAAAGATTATACAAACGTTGTTTTTTTTGTTATAGTGGCCTTAATTCTGATTGCCATTTTATATTTCTCGATTAAATATGCGAGTGGCAATAAGGCCCTGATTGGTTTCTCGGTGGTAATTATTCTTGTTACCGGGTATTTCTGCTACATTACTTTTATCCAAAAAAAGGTAGTTTCTGGCACATTTGCGAGCAATGAAGATATACAATATAAAACCTTTGATTTTAAATCTAAAGATTCGGTAACTGTAGCCGATGCTTATAAGGATTCGATATTCACATCCAAATATGTAATTGATGGGGATATGATTAAATTGTATGATCAGCAAAATACGATCATGCTCTTAATCAGAGATGAAAAAACATTAATAGGCGAAGGTTTTACAAGAGGTACGTTTACGAAAAAGTAGAAGATTGATTTATTAATCTGGAGTTTGAAAATAGTACACAGCAAGCAATGAGTGGATTTATTTCCTTCAAATGTGTCACTTATTTTGATTTTAATAATTAATCTTTTTTGATTCCAACCTTTATTGTTAAGCAACGAGCCGTCCCATGGAGACGCTTGCCAGGTAGCCAATAATTTTGTTATTGGCCATTTTCAAAATAGTATGAAAAAACGCGAATTTTTGCTAAAAAGCATTCATTTTTCATCATAAAGACCGTGCAAAAGAAAAAGACCACCCTGCCTGTGAGGCACCCCTCCATGAGAGGAGAATTATAAAGCGCTAAAAATCAGCAAGATTTATTAAAAAAATCTTTCCTATTAATTAAAATATTTTTACCTTTGCAGTCCCTAAATAGGGAAAAAAGGAGAAAATTAATTAATGGCTAAAAAACAAGTAGCAGAAAAAGAATTAGCAGCAAAAACAGCTGAACTTCAGGGAGAAGGCGGACGCCTAACTGAAAAAGAAACTATTGAATCAGAAGCTGATTCAGTTTCGATCGAATCGATCAAATCATCATTGGCTACACCATCGGAAGATTTCGATTGGGATGCAGATGAAAAAGTTTTCGGTAATTACAATGATGCAGACCGTAAAAAGTTTGAAGATATGTATGCTGGAACATTCAATCAGATCACTAAAGGTGAAATTATCAGTGGTATTGTTGTTTCAATCAACAACAAAGATGTAGTATTAAACGTAGGTTTTAAATCAGACGGTTTAGTTTCTACTTCAGAATTCCGTGATACACCAGATCTTAAAATCGGCGATTCAGTTGACGTTTTCGTTGAAGCACCAGAAGATGCTAACGGTCAATTGATCCTTTCTCGCAAAAGAGCAAAAACCCAAAGATCATGGGAAGCGATTAACGAGGCTCTTGAAAATGATAGAATCATCAACGGTTTCGTTAAGAGCCGTACTAAAGGTGGTTTAATTGTTGATATCATGGGCGTTGAAGCTTTCTTACCAGGATCTCAAATTGATATTAAACCTATCCGCGATTACGATGTATACGTGGGTAAAACAATGGAATTTAAAGTTGTTAAAATTAACCATGAGTTTAAAAACGTAGTTGTTTCTCATAAAGTGTTAATCGAAGACGATTTAGAAAGCCAAAAAGTAGAGATCGTTTCTAAATTAGAAAAAGGTCAGGTACTTGAAGGTACTGTTAAAAACATTACTGATTTCGGTGTGTTCATCGATTTAGGTGGTGTTGACGGTTTACTTCACATTACTGATATTTCTTGGGGCCGCATAGAGCATCCAAAAGAAGTATTATCATTAGATGAGAAAATCAACGTTGTTGTTTTAGATTTCGATGATGAGAAAAAACGTATCGCTTTAGGCTTAAAACAATTAACTCCACACCCTTGGGAGAACTTAAGCACCGACATTCAAGTTGGTTCTAAAGTAAAAGGAAAAATCGTAACAGTTGCAGATTACGGTGCTTTCTTAGAAATCATCCCAGGTGTTGAAGGTTTAATCCACGTTTCTGAAATGAGCTGGTCGCAAAACTTAAGAAATCCACAAGAATTCTTAAAAGTTGGTGATGAGATCGAAGCTGAAGTTTTAACTTTAGATAGAGACGAGCGCAAAATGAGCTTGGGTATTAAACAATTATCTAACGATCCATGGCAAGAAGTTGCTGCTAAATTCCCAGTTGGAAGCAAGCACAAAGCAACTGTTAAAAACATGACTAACTTCGGTGTTTTTGTTGAAATCGAAGAAGGTATTGATGGTTTAATCCACATCTCTGATTTATCATGGTCTAAAAAAGTAAACCACCCTAACGAATTCACTAAAGTTGGTGATGTATTAGATGTTGTTGTTTTAGAACTTGATGTTGATAACCGTAAATTAAGCTTAGGTCACAAACAATTGGAAGAAAACCCTTGGGATACTTTCGAAACGATCTTCACTTTAGATTCGGTTCACCAAGGTACTGTTGTTAAAGTAACTGATAAAGGTGCTGTTATTGCTTTACCATATGGTGTAGAAGGTTTCGTACCAACTAAACACATGGTTAAAGAAGATGGTACTTCAGTTAAAGCTGAAGAAACCAATGACTTCAAAATCATTGAATTTAACAAAGAAGCAAAACGCATTGTAGTATCTCACGCCCGTATTTGGGAAGAGGTTAAAGCTGAAGCTGTAGCAGAAGAAAGAAATGCTAAGAAAAAAGAAGCTAAAGCTGCTGTAACTGCGGTTAAAAAAGTTAAAGATTCTGTAGAGAAATCTACTTTAGGAGACTTAGACGTATTGGCTCAATTGAAATCGCAATTAGAAGGCGAAGAAAGCAAAGCTAAAAAAGGCTAGTTCTTTTTAACTGATTATATTAATCCCGATAGCGAAAGTTATCGGGATTTTTTTTTGATCATGCTTTTGCCACGGAAACACAGCACGCACGGACTTCCTCCTATGAATAATCATCCGATAGCTACCGGATACAGGAAGGCTTTTCAGCTGCCGAAGCAATCTCATTAATGCAATTGAGAACAAAGCAGGAGCTTATATTTTCTTAAATCCTGATATGGTAAATAATAATAATTAGAAAATGAAAGCTAGTGCTCATCGGTAAATACAGCCCCGCTATACTTTCTGCCGTGAAAAACGGCATTCATCCTATCGGGTTTATGTAACATAGTAGTTCGTTCTACCAAACCTTTTCCTTTCATCCGTCTATAATTATTATTTTTGAAAAGGAAAATCCCTTGTAATGAAGAAATTTATCTTTTTGTTTTTATCAATTATTTCGTTTAAACTTTCTGCACAGGAAGTGAATATAATTCCCCAACCCGTAGAACTAAGGCCTGGAGCTTTTCCGTCAGATAAATTCAAAATTAACAATAGTACCACGATCAGAATATTGGATTCTACAGCGGTGAACGCTGCTATCTTTCTTAAAAATTATATTGCCAATCATTATAATCTTAACTTAGAAGTAAGTAATAATCTAGTGGGAACTAAGGGAAATGCCATTAATCTCATTATTTCAGATCAATTGTATAAAAACTCCGATAAATACTTTGTATCTGTATTATCTTCCACAGTTAATGCAGGTGCTTCTTCTCCACAGGGTTTGTTTTACGCAGTTCAAACCATTATACAGTTATTACCAACAAATGCTGATAAAGAAATCAGTATTCCTTCAGTAGATATTATCGATTATCCCCGCTTTGGTTACCGTGGCATGCACCTCGATGTTAGTCGCCATTTTTTTAATGTAGATTTTGTAAAACAGTACATCGATTATTTAGCATTACATAAAATGAATTATTTCCATTGGCATTTAACTGATGACCATGGCTGGCGGATTGAAATTAAAAAATACCCAAAACTTACCGAGATTGGTGCCTGGCGAGATGGAAGTATTATTGGCTTATGGCCTGGAAAAGGAAACGAGAATATAAAATATCAGGTATTGCCAAAAACAGTGAAGATTACACCAAATGATGCGGTACTCAAAACTGATGGTATTAAACACGGTGGATTTTACACCCAGGACGAGATTAAGGATGTGATTGATTACGCTGCCAAACGCTACATCACGATTATACCTGAAATTGAAATGCCAGCGCACAGTATGGCTTTATTGGCTGCTTACCCTGAATTAGGAACCGAACCAAATAAGAAGTATGAAGTTGCCCAAACCTGGGGAATGATGAATAAATACAATAATGTACTTCAGGCATCGGATACCACTTTTAAATTTCTGGAAAATGTATTAACAGAAGTAATGGCTTTATTCCCCTCGCAATACATTCACCTTGGTGGAGATGAAGCTTCTAAAATATGGTGGAAACAATCTGCCGCTTCTCAGGAAATAATGAGCTCAAACGGTTTAAAAAATGAAAGCGAACTTCAGAGTTATTTTATCCGTCGAATGGAAAAATTTGTAAACAGTAAAGGTAAAACGATTATTGGCTGGAACGAAATTTTACAGGGAGGATTGGCACCAAATGCAATCGTAATGAGCTGGCAGGGGGAAAAAGGTGGTGTTGATGCGGCCAAGCAGAAACACAAAGCCATTATGACGCCCGAAGATAAAATGTATTTCAATCACGCTCAATTTGTAAAAGAAGATAGCCTTACAGCAAATAAATTTTCGCCATTAATTGATGTGTACAATTATGAACCTGTACCTGCTGAACTCACGGCAGAACAGGCTACATATATTTGGGGCGGACAAGGCTGTTTGTGGAGCGAATACATTACCAGCCGGGAAAAGGTTCAGTATTTATTATTCCCAAGATTAGATGCCTTGAGCGAAATTTTGTGGAGTCCAAAAGGAAAACGGAATTATCCGGATTTTCAAAAAAGGTTGAAAACACAGTTTAAACGCTACGATTTAATGGGAATTACTTACTCCAAACGGTACCTGGAAAATTAGTGAATCAATTGTTTAGCAATCTGAAGCTGATAAGCTCCGGGGGTAATGCCTACTACCTTTTTAAAAGCCCTGATGAAATAATTAGCATCACCAAAACCCAGCTCATAACTAATCGACGCGACTTTTGTGCCAGGCTGTGCGAGTAAAATTTTAGCTTTATTAATTTTTTCTGTTAAAATAAAATCGTTTGGACTGATTCCCAATTCCCGCTTAAACAGCCTGTAAAAAGTAGCTTTGCTCATGCAGGCCTTATCACTCAAACTGTTGATACTAATTTTCTCACTGAGGTTTGTTTTAATATAATTCAACACAAAAGCCAATGGATTTTGATTCAGGTTATAACCTTCATCGCTAATGGTTTTAAGGTTTTGAGTTTGCATAATGCGTACCAACAGTTCTTTTAAAGTTAAATCTGCCAAAACATCCTTCTCTTTTGTCCGTTCGGAACAGATTCTGATTACTTTATTAATGAGGTATGCAATTTCTTCGTTGTTATAAAAATGGTATTCATCATAATTAAGCAACCACTTTTCGTTACTTCCATCTTTTGGAAAAAATTCGTTCAAATAAACAATTGTTTTCTGAATCTGTTCCTGATCAATCGCAAGGGCAATACATTGGGTAGGATTAATGTTTGTGGCTTCAGGAAAATCTATTTCCATGGTAACGGCAGGCGGAACAATCACGGTTTGACCGGGAAAGTAATCAAAACCTTTTTTATCGAATAAATGCATTACTTTTTTACCCCTCAGCATACTGGTAATAACAAAATCGTTAAAAGTAAGCGGTACCTTGTACGATTGGGTATAGGTTTCAAAAACATTCAATTCGCACCGCTCCAGGGTATAGGATGTTCTGTTTTCTACCAAAGTTTGCAACGTTTCCGAAGCACTTAGTTTCACCTGATCTAATGTATGTTGCATAAACCGAGAAAATTTGGTTAGATATGTTTTACTTAAATCAAATATAACTATTTCAATCAGCAAATTGCAGTCGCCAATATAAGCAACCTATATAATTCTACCTTAATGTTGCCTATAACTCTCTCCTATCACTATGGTTTCAAATTGGTTACAACAGCTGAAATAATAGTGCTACCAATTGATTCGATTGTACTATCTGCACCATTGGCATTGCCATTAGGTTTGTATTAACCAAATCTAATTACCGCAAAAATCATTATGAGCAATCAATTAAAATTTCTTGTTACAATTTGCTCATAATGGCTTTTGAGGTATAAATAATCAATAATAATTATGGAAAATTTAATTGAGAAACCATCATTCAAGTCCCATTACGATAATTATATCGACGGGAAATTTGTAGCTCCTGTTAAAGGTGCTTATTTCGATAATATTTCACCCATTGATGGTAAAGTTTTTACCAAAGCCGCACACTCTACTAAGGAAGATTTAGCATTAGCCGTTGATGCCGCGCATGAGGCTTTTAAAACCTGGAGCAAAACCTCTTCAACCGAAAGAAGCATTATTTTAAATAAGATTGCACAACGGATGGAAGACAATTTGGAATACCTGGCCACGGTAGAAACCATTGATAATGGCAAAGCGGTTAGGGAAACCTTGGCTGCAGATTTACCTTTGGGTATAGACCATTTCAGGTATTTTGCTGGTGTAATTCGTGCCGAAGAGGGTTCGTTATCTGAACTCGACCACAATACCGTTTCGCTTATTGTACACGAACCAATTGGCGTAGTGGCACAAATTATTCCGTGGAACTTTCCATTATTAATGGGCATCTGGAAACTGGCTCCTGCCCTTGCCGCCGGGAATTGCGTGGTGTTAAAGCCAGCAGAAAGTACGCCAATTTCGATTATGGTTTTAATGGAATTAATTGGCGATTTATTACCTCCAGGTGTGGTAAATGTGGTAAACGGATTTGGTGCAGAACTTGGCCGGGCATTGGTAACCAACCCTAAAGTTTCTAAAGCCGCATTTACAGGCTCTACCCCTACCGGCCGTTTGGTGATGCAATATGCTACCGAAAATATTATCCCGGTTACACTGGAACTTGGTGGAAAATCGCCAAATGTATTTTTTAGTTCGGTAATGGCCGAAGATGATGCCTTTTTAGATAAGGCGGTAGAAGGAGCGGTAATGTTTGCCTTAAACCAGGGCGAAATTTGTACATGCCCATCACGGTTATTGATCCAGGAGGATATTTATGAAAAATTTATCGCCAAAGTTATTGAAAGAACTGAAGCCATTAAAATTGGCAGTCCTTTGGATAGAACAGTAATGATGGGTGCACAGGCTTCGAAAATTCAATACGAAAAAATTGCTCAGTACATTAAATTGGGAATAGAAGAAGGTGCAGAAATTTTAACTGGCGGAGAAGTAAACGAACTGCCTGGCGAACTGGGCGGTGGTTACTACATTAAACCAACCATTTTTAAAGGCCACAATAAAATGCGGATTTTTCAGGAAGAAATTTTCGGCCCCGTATTGGCTGTAACCACCTTTAAAACCGTTGAAGAAGCTATTGAAATTGCAAACGATACTTTATATGGTTTGGGTGCCGGCGTGTGGACTCGTGATGCCCACGAGCTGTATCAGGTTCCGAGAGCTATCCAGGCTGGCCGGGTTTGGGTAAACCAATACCACGCTTATCCTGCAGGTGCTCCTTTTGGTGGCTACAAGCAATCGGGTGTAGGAAGAGAAAACCATAAAATGATGTTGGGGCATTATCGCCAAACTAAAAACATGCTGATTTCTTATGATAAGAATAAATTAGGTTTCTTTTAGTAGATACTAGTTAATGGTTTGTTGGTTCATGGTTAATGGCTGATTGGTTCATGGCTTATGAGTTATTACAGTAGCTTAGCAGATTAGAAAACAGACATGCGATAGGCAACATGGCTATCAACCATCAGACTATTAACTCTTAACAATAAATAATCATGATCGAGCGAATAGACAGTACGGAAAAAGCGAAAGAACTGATTGAAGTACTAAAAGAAAAACACGGAGCACTCATGTTTTATCAGGCAGGCGGATGTTGCGAAGGAACACAACCACAATGTTTCGAAAAAGGTGGTTATTACCTGCGCATGCGTGATGTTTGTTTGGGCGAAGTAGAAGGCTGTGAGTTTTGGGTAGACAGGGATTTATTTGAGTACTGGAAATTCTCTCATTTTACATTGGATGTATTGGATGGATTTGGTGTTGGCGGCTTCTCGCTGGAAACGCCCCTTCAGAAAACGTTCAAGATTCATTACCGTTTATTTACAGCAGAAGAGTTGGATAATTTAGTTCCTGTAAAAACGGCAGAATAGTTTTAGATAGTTAGTTTAAATAGAGGTCAGTTTGGAGCAATCCGCCTGGCCTTTTTATTTTTATTACCTCACCTTGAATTTTTTAAGGGTCCAGGCACGATAGATGCAAAATAAATTAATGCCCAGCTTTACGCTGCGCTACAGTTCGCAGGAGAATACATATAAAGTATATGTTTTGGAGTTAACTCCCAATGAATACCTGCTTAAATTTTAAAAATAAATGCAATCTTTGCATTCAAAACAAAATCATGCGTAAACTATTTGCCGTCCTTTCTACCATCATTACCTTGTTTGCCATCAAAGAAGCGGTATATGTTTTCTTATCTCATGAGGCAGACATGGTGAAGCAGCGTCCGATTTTAATTGTAATTTCTTTAAGTATCTGCATTCCACTTATTCTCCTGTCGCTTTGGTTATGGTCTCCCGGCAGGAAGAAAAACAATCAGTAAAACTTGCTTTTCAGTTCAGGAGTAGGCACCCAGCAGCTTTCTTCTTTTCCCCACCAACGGTAACGGTTTTTGGCAATGATATCGTAAAACCAATCTCGGATAAATTTTGGAACAATCAGAAATAAGGAAAGCACTGGAATAAATCCATTGAGTTTTTTAGCAATTCTTAATGCCGCTGACGATTTGGTATATACTTTATCACCCTCCAATAATAAAATTGTATTAAGCTTTTCTGGATTTACATTAAATTTCGCCAAGATTTCTTTTGCATAATCTCCCTGTAATGCCGAAAAATGAAACTGGTTTTTTACATCATGTTCGATTACAAACTGCACGGATGCATTGCATAAATTACAAACACCATCAAAAAAAATTACCGGTTGCTCCATAAAATAAAGTTAGCCAATAACGCAGCAATAAAAATCAGCTTTATGTATTATTCCAATTTATTTTAATTGCTTTATTGGCGATAAGAGGGATAATAATGTACATTAATCATCAATTACCAAAGTTTAACAAGCATATTTTTCTATTATTTTCCGAAAACAATTAACCGTACTCCTATTTTTATTCAGGATTGCTTCAACCGTTTTTATAATCTGGCAAAAGAAGTCGATCTAAACATCGAATGAAAGAAAACACAGCCTGGATCGAATTTTTAATACTGGAATAGAACCTTTTAGCAATCAAAATTAAAACAATCCGATTTCAACTTTCCTACCTTAAAACATTTTTATATATTTGCCCAATCCTTCTTCAATGCAAAAGAAAACACTTCTTGACGGACAAAAAATTCAGATTACAATTAAGAGGCTTTGCCATCAATTAATTGAAAACCACGACGATTTCGCAAATACCGTTTTAATTGGCATCCAGCCGAGGGGTATTTTTTTGGCAGACCGTATTCACCAGGAACTTGAACAGATTCTTAAAAGCAAGAAAATATTAAAGGGAAACCTTGATATTACCTTTTTTAGAGATGATTTCCGTCGTAAAGACGGTTTGGTTACGGCGAGCAGCAATTCTATCGATTTTATAATTGAAGGCAAAAAAGTAATTTTAATTGACGATGTACTTTGGACAGGCAGAACCATCAGAGCGGCACTTGATGCCTTGCTTGCATATGGCCGCCCGGAGAAAGTAGAACTTTTGGTTTTAATAGACCGCAGGTTTAGCAGGCATTTACCTATCGAACCCGATTATATCGGACAAAAGGTAGATAGCTTAAATTCGCAACAGGTAAAAGTAACCTGGGCGAGTGAAGGAGGTGAAGATAAAGTGATTTTAATATCGGAAAACAATAAATAAAAATGGCAGCAGAAAAACTATCAACCCGACATCTTTTAGGCATTAAAGATATTAACCGGAATGATATCGAATTGATTTTCGAAACTGCAGATAATTTTAAGGAAGTGATTAACCGACCGATTAAAAAGGTTCCATCGCTCCGCGACATTACAATTGCCAATATTTTCTTCGAAAACTCAACCCGTACCAAACTTTCGTTCGAACTTGCAGAAAAAAGGCTTTCGGCCGATGTAGTGAATTTCGCTGCTTCTTCTTCATCAGTAAGTAAAGGCGAAACCCTTATCGATACGGTAAACAATATCCTTTCCATGAAGGTTGACATGGTGGTAATGCGACATCCTTACGCTGGTGCTGGTCAGTTTTTAAGTAAACATGTTAAAGCACAGATTGTAAATGCAGGCGATGGTGCGCACGAACACCCAACGCAGGCACTACTGGATGCTTTCTCCATCCGCCAGAAACTGGGCGATGTTGCAGGTAAAAAAGTGGTAATTGTTGGCGATATCCTGCACTCTCGCGTAGCCATTTCAAACATCCTCTGCCTGCAGCGTTTAGGTGCCGAGGTAATGGTTTGCGGACCGACAACATTAATTCCAAAACACATTCATCAATTGGGTATAAAAGTAGAGCACAACTTAATTAAGGCCTTAAACTGGTGCGATGTGGCCAACATGCTGCGTATTCAACTGGAACGGCAAGACATTAAATATTTTCCTTCATTGAGAGAATATGCCATGATGTACGGCTTAAACAAACAGATTTTAGATAACCTGGATAAAGAAATCATTGTAATGCACCCAGGCCCGATTAACCGCGGCGTAGAGATTACCAGTGATGTTGCCGATAGTAAACAATCGATCATTTTAGAACAAGTAGAAAATGGTGTTGCCGTACGAATGGCTGTGCTGTATTTATTGGCAAGCCAGGGGTAGTTTTGAGTTGGGCGTGTGGAGTTTGGAGTCCTCAGTGCGAAGTCATTAGTCCTGAGTCTTAACGTTCATTAGTGGATATTAAACTACGCCAATCCATAAAGTTTTTGTTAATAGTCCATGGTCAATAGCTGGATAGTCATAATGGATAACCAGAACACTTTGAACCATCTACACTAAGCGATCTACTCATAAACTGTTAGTTTAATCACTTGGTCATCAACTATGAACTATCAAACCATCATCCGTAGGCAACCAACCATTAAACCAATGAACCATTCAACTTTTCCACATTCGTATACCCTTCAATACCAAACCAAAAATCCCGTCGTTAATTTGTGTTATTAACAGATGTTAATTACTTCTGTTGATAAGCTTTGATACTATTTATAATTTAGTACCAACCATATTTGAAACCAATGCAGAAAAAATACTTACTAATTCCGCTATTTTTAGCTGGAAGTTTTAGCACCTACGCTCAGGTTAGCGCTGTGCAGAACCTCAACAAAAACTATCAAACGGGCTTAGAATTATTAGACAAAGAGAAATACACTGCGGCTGCACAACAGTTTAAACTAGTTGAGCTGCAACGTTATAAACCTTCTACCCAAACTGAAAGTAATGCCGAGTTATCTTTACTTAAAGAGAATGCAAAATTCTATGCTGCTGTTTGTGCACTGGAGTTAACCAATGCTGATGCCGAAAGTTTATTTCAGGCATTTATCCGTGATTACCCGTTAAACCCGAACACTAAACTGGCTTATTTCTACGTTGGAAAAACTTATTTCAACCAGAAAAACTATAAAAAAGCGTTAGAGTGGTTCGAAAAAACAGATCCTTCTACGCTTTCAGGTAAGCAAAGAAACGAATACCAGTTTAAACAGGGTTATGCTTACTTCGAATTGAAAGAATATGATAAAGCAGAACCATTATTCGAAAAAGTTAAAAAAGATGAGGGCGATTTTCAGGAAAGCGCCACTTACTATTTTGCTTACATCAACTACTTAAATAAAGAGTATAAAACAGCATTAGCCAATTTCGAAAAGTTAAAGGGCTCCCCTACTTATGAGGCAAGCTATCCGTATTACATCACTTCGATGTACTATCTTGATGAGCGTTACGATGATGTAATCAGCTATGCTTTGGCTTCTATTCAAAAAACAAAGCAGCAGTTTGAACCAGAAATGTTAAGTTTGATTGCAGCATCTTACTTTGCAAAATCTGAATTTAAAAATGCAGAAAAATATTTTGCTGAATATTATGCAAAGGATAAAAGTGAGACTAAAAACAACCTTTTCATTTATCAATACGGTTACTCCTTATTCCAGAATAAAAAGTACAAAGAATCTGTTGCAGTTTTAGAAAAACTGAATAACGACGATATATACCTGCAAAACGGTATGCATACCCTGGGTAAAGCCTTTATCCAGCTGGGCAATAAACAAAAAGCGCAGAGTGCCTTTTTCAGGGCTTCGCGTTTAAGTTTTGATAAGGGTATACAGGAAGAAGCATGGTTAAACTATGCCAAATTAAGTTACGAATTGGAATTTCACCAGCAGGCTTTAGAAGCAACACAAGGTTTCTTAAAAACTTTCCCTAAATCGCGTAAGATTAATGAAGCCAAAACTTTATTGGGTGAGGTTTTATTAACAACCAAAAATTATCAGGCAGCAGTTGATATCCTCGAACCCATTCCGGATAAAAATTTAGAGGCTAAAGAAGCTTATCAAAAGGTTACGTATTTCCGTGGACTGGAGTTTTATAACGAAAGAGCATTCCCGAATGCATTATCAATGTTTTTACGGTCAGAAAAGTTTCCTGAAGACAATGAAATCAATGCTTTAAATACTTATTGGAAAGCTGAATCGATGTACGAATTGCGCAAATTTGGTGAAGCAGTAAGTACTTTTGAAAAGTTTTTGAAAATGCCTGATGCTGATAAAACCGGCGTTTACAATTTTGCAAATTATGCCCTGGCTTATGCGGCTTTCGAAGATGAGAAATATAGCAAAGCAGCTACCTACTTCGAAAAATTCCTTTCAGGAAATGATAAAGACCAAAAAACAATTGATGATGCCACCATCCGTTTAGCCGATTCGTATTTTGTAAATAAAAGTTACGGCGATGCAATGGCAAATTACAATAAGATCATCAGTCGCAAAACCACCTCAGAGGATTATGCCACTTTCCAGAAAGGAATGATCCAGGGGTTGGAAAACCAGTATGATGCAAAAATTGCAACCATGCAGAGTTTATTAAATACTTTTCCAAATTCAAACTATGCTGATGATGCTGGTTTCGAAACGGCTTATACTTATTTCAATAAAGGCGATTTTGATAAATCTAAATCAGATCTTGTAGCGCTTGTAGCCAAATACCCACGCAGCAGTTATGTGGCAAAGGCTTTGGTAACCATTGGTTTGGTTCAGTATAACCAGGACCAGGACGATGCTGCTTTAGAATCATTTAAAAAGGTAATCCGCGATTACCCTACTGCTGATGAAGCCAAACAAGCCATGGAGTCGATCAAAAATATTTATATAGACCGAGGCGATGCAAACGGTTTTATTACTTATGCAGCCACTACCCCTCTTGGAAATTACTCTGGCTCTGAACAGGATAATATCGTTTTTGCTGCCGCCAACAATACTTATTTAAAAGGCGATGCCAATGGTGCATTTCAGGCTGTTAATGCTTATTTTGATAAATTCCCGAAGGCAAACCATGAGAAGGAAGCTAAATTTATCAGGGCAGAATCGCTTGTTAAACTTGGTCGCCCTGACGAAGCCATTCCTGATTACGAATTTATTTTAAACGATTGGACAAGTGATTATACGGAACGCTCATTGGTGAGTATTTCGACCTTGTTTTTAAATCAAAAGAAATACAACGAGGCAATAGTTTACCTGAAAAGATTAGAAACCACAACCGATTACAAATCGCACTATAGCTTCGCCATCAATAACCTCTTAAAAGCTTATACGGCTTTAAATATGCCTGATGACATGCTTAAATATGCCCAGCTTACCAAAGAATCTGAAAAGGCTTCTGAGGAAGAAAAAAACAGTTCTAGCCTATACTCTGGTAAAGCTTATTTGTTAAAAGGCGATACTACTACTGCGGTAAAAGAATTTAAAAATGTAGTGGCTAAAACAAAAACCATTGCAGCAGCAGAAGCAAAATACAATCTGGCTTTATTAGAATACGATAAAGGTGATTTCAAAACTTCATCTAAAACCTGTTTCGATCTGATCAATAACATGGCTTCTTACGATTATTGGGTAGCAAAAGCTTTTATCCTTTTATCTGATAACTATGTGGCACTGAAAGATAATTTACAGGCAAAAAGCACACTTCTCAGTATAATTGATAATTACGAAGGCAAGGATGATATCATCCCTACAGCCAAAGAAAAACTTGAAAAACTAAACCAGAAGAAGTAGCATTATGAAATCAATTAAATATATATATAGTTCACTGTTTTTGTTAGCTGCTGGATTAATGACTGCACAGGCGCAGGATAAAAAGCCTGAAGAAAAAGGTGTTGTAAATGAAGAAATTGAGGTAGTACGCCCTTATAAACCAATTTTGGCAGAGGCTGTAAAGCTGAGAAGAAGTCCGAATTTAGACGATGTTAAAACCTATAAGGCAAAACTGAACTACAGCATTCTGGATAGGAAGCTGGAATTGAACAGTGATATTCAGAAGTTACAGGCACAGGCCCTGGCTGAAGAAAAAGAAAGCATTTTGGTTAACAATTATGTAAAAGGTGCATTCGGTTCACTGGCTACCCTTTTGGGCGAAGCTTATTTTAACACCGGTAAAGATGAAGGTTTACAGGTTGGTGGTTATTTTAAACATTTTAGTCAGGAAGGAAAGCTGAACAAACAGAACAGCAGCAACCAGCAGTTGAGTGTTTTTGGTCGCAGTATTTTAGACCAGAATACCGTTAGTGGCCGCATTAACTTTGAACGTAATGGCACGTATTTTTATGGTATAGATGATGCCCGCCCAACGTTAAACCCTAATCCTGATAAACAGGCACTCACCACAATTGAACTGGAAGGTGAACTGGTAAAAAACTTTACCGAAGATGAGGATGCTTTTAGTTATGCCTTAAAAGCGAATGGCTACATCTGGAACGATAAGTTTAGTGCAAAAGAAAACTACCTGAGCCTAAACGGCTATGTTAACAAACGCATTAATTCTTTAAACCTGGGCCTGGCTGCATCAACCGAATTTGGGAATACTAAAGATGCTTTAACCAGCGTTGGCAATAACCTTTTGCGTTTAAACCCATACATCCGTTTACAGGTTAAAGGAGCTAAAATAACTGCGGGAATTAACTTTGTACAGGAGTTTGGTGCCTATAGCAGCTCTAAAATATTCCCTGCTGTTACTGCCGACTTTACTTTAATTCCTGATTATTTACAGGTTTTCGGAGAAGTTAAGGGTGATGTAAACAGAAATTCGTTAAAAGGCTTTACTGATGAAAACCCTTGGTTAAACAGTAACATCTTAGTTAAAAACACAGTAGAGAAATTAAGTTTCAGTGCGGGTATTAAAGGTACTGGCGGACCTGGCTTTGGTTACAAAGCGCGTATCTATGTAAAACAATTTGATGATATGCCATTGTTTGTAAACAACTTTACTGATTTTAACAAGTTTGATGTAATTTACGATTTTGGTAAAACAAAATTGACAGGATTGGAAGGTGAAATCTCGATACAGGTAAGCGATGCATTAAAATGGACCGGTAAATTAAACCTTGATGATTGGAAACCTGCTTCGGAAACTTACTCATGGTTTAAACCAGGCTTAAAAGTAAGTTCGAATTTTATGTATACCTTCAATAAGAAATTAAGCTTTAATGCAGCGGTTGTTATACAGGATGATGTAAAAGCTAAAGTGTATACCGGTACACCTGTTCCTGCCTCACAATACGTGATTCCAAACACCAATATTGAATTAATTGAAACTGTTAAAGGATATGTAGATTTAGGTCTGGGTGCTGATTACAGGATTAATAAAAAATTCTCTGTTTTTGCCAAAGCAAACAATATCTTAAATACCAATTACAGCAGGTACTTATTTTACCAGGCAAATGGATTTAACATTTTCGGCGGTTTGACTTATTCTTTCTAAAACAAGAGACTTCCAAATCATAATAAAATGCCTTCCAAATTCGGAAGGCATTTTTTGTTTAAAGGGATTTTTAATTTGATGAAATACTGTCGTCATTCTCGCGCATGCGGGAATCTTAATGCCGTAGCTATGTTTTACAAACATGTTTGCCGCTATGCCTCAGGTGATCGTCTACTAACTGTCGTCATTCTCGCGCATGCGGATCTTAATATTTTCGCTTCGCTCTGGCTTGCCTCGGTTAGCCACCGAAGGGCTTTTACCTTTTTCTTGATAAAAAGGTAACCAAAAATCGAGGCTTGGAACTGATGTCGGATAAATTCGTTAAAGCTTTTTGGTCGTCAGCACAAGTTCCGCCGAAGGGGCGAAAAGTGTGTGCTGCCTCAATGCAGTGATGAAGGAATAGGTAACGATAAAGCTTTAACGTTTTCTCCTTCCATCATTTCCTATGCCGGAATGCAGGGAGCAGAAAGCAGGGTGCAGATAGCGGGGGTTTAAATAGCATGATGCAGGGAATGCGTTAAATCCGTCATTGCGAAGCTGGAGGAGAGCGAGCTGAAGCAATCTTTTCAGTTTTAAATTCGTTAAAGCTTTTTGGTCGTCAGCACAAGTTCCGCCGAAGGGGGCGGAAAGTGTGTGCTGCCTCAATGCAACTATGGAGGGAAAGGTAATGATAAAGCTTTAACGTTTTTTCCTTCCATCATTTCCTAGGCCGGAATGCAGGGAGCAGAAAGCAGGGTGCAGATAGCGGGGGTTTAAATAGCATGAAGCAGGGAATGCTTTAAATCCGTAATTGCGAAGCTGGGAGAGCGAGCTAAAGCAATCTTTTCAGTTTTAACTTGCGGTCGTCATTCTCGCGCATGCGGGAATTTTAATGCATTCGCTATTTTCACAAACCTGTTTGCCGCTATGCCTGAGGCGATCGTCTACTAACTGTCGTCATTCTCGCGCATGCGGGAATCGTAATGTTGTCGCTATGTTTTACAATCATGTTTGCCGCTACCCCTAAGGCGATCGTCTACTAACTGTCGTCATTTTCGCGCATGCGGAAATCGTAATGCATTAGCTAGATTTTTACTCACTAAATCTCTACGCATGTTCCCGTCTTAAATTTTCTTCCTTGGTCGGTGAGACACCGACCGATAGAAAAAAATCTTACACTGGAAATTATCTTATCGCATTAGAAATGCAAATCTCATCACTCCTCATTATAAATGGGAACTATATAATACAGATAGTTTTTAAGTTGCAGTAGCTAGGTTTGAAGTGGCAGTTAATTCATCACTTATCCCACCAAACCCTGGCGGTAAGCACGTCTCCTCCCGCTATCCTGGCCACAGCATCTTTATAATTCTGAGGGTTGTTCAGTACCTCTGTTGATAGGTATATCATCCGGCGTAGAATGGTCGCATTGGTAACGTTGCCTTTATAATTTACAGGAATAAGTTTAGGGTAGTCGCTCCTTTTCCAATTTAACCACGCTTCTATAAAATTAAAATTAGTACCTGTAGCTACCCAATATTGCGTATTAATGGTACCTAAAGCTTTTTCGCTATTGCTTTCATCAAGCGGGTTCTGGTTTACAAATGCAGTAATTTTATTGGCATCAACCGCAGCCAAAGGATCGAGTTGGGCAAGCGACTGTATTGCTCCCGTTAATCCATTCGTATAATGCAATTTTGCTGTCCCGTCAATATTCCACCCCCTCACCTTTGCTTCGGCAAGCAAAAACTCTGTTTCGGCAAAGCTCAAAATAAAAATCGGACCTCCAAGTTTCAGGTACATTTCGGTACGCGGCCTCGAATATTTACCAAGTGGTGCAAAATCACTCCCATTTCCCGTTCCACCAGGATAATCAGGAGAATGACTAATATCTGTAGCCCCACCCTGCAGATCAAATCCGTTTGGCATCCCCAATTGAACAGCCGGATCTGTATTGCCACTTAGGTTCTGATCTGCATTTTTAGCCAATCCATCTTTCGGCACCTCACCAATTATGCCCAACCTTGGGTCGTTTGTATTTTTTAGCTGATCTATCAGCGTTTTGCTCCAACGTACTTCCAGGTAATCCGAATACGTTCTTAAAGCAAGGGATGTACCATTCTGGCTGTTAAAAGAAGAAGCATCAGTTAACAAAATTGCATTATCGTTTATGCTGCCAAAGGTTTTGCCCGCAGCTTTTTCTGCCCATAATTTAGCCTTAGCCGCATCGATTTTTGTTAACCGCATTGCAACCCTAAGCATTAAAGAATAACCAAATTTTTTCCACTTTACAATATCGCCTTTATAAAAAAGATCTGCGCTTGGGGCAGGTTTATCAGCGTCGAGTTGGGCGGTAGCGGCTTCAAGATCGTTGAGCATTTGGGTGTAAATATCTTCCTGACGGTCGTAGATTGGGTATTTTATGCCCTGCATCGCTTTAACCGCTTGCGAATACGGCACATCTCCATAGGTATCGGTAATCCTTTGCAAAACCAGCACATACATAATATCACCTATTGCAATTAGATTCTGATAAGCTGCCGGATCTTTAAGTTTTGCCAGTCGCTGCATTTCCCTGATGTAGGAAGCATCGGCATAACCCTCGTCGAAAATTCGCCCCTGGTAATCGGTAAAGCTGCCAATATTGATGTATTTATCGCCATTATTATAATAGTAATAACTTGATGCCAGTAACTGCATCATGGTACTTTGGTACAGCAGCTGGTAATAACCCAGGTTGGCATATTTAAGTTGTGCCTGGGCCAGCAGGCTGTTCGGATCGTAATTGTTTTCAGTAAGTTTGGTGGGGTCGGTATTAATTTCATCGAGCTTTTCTTTAGAACAGCTGCCAGCTAACAATAACAATAGCACAACAATAAAATAGATCCTTATCCTGCCCATCATTATTTAAATTTAAAGTTAAAATTAATCCCAAAGCTGCGTGTGGCAGGCAATGAAGCTCCCTCAATACCAGCATAGCCAAGCGTAGGCGAAAATTGCGATTCAGGATCTATATTTTTGGTGTATTTAAGCAAAGTAAGTACGTTGCGCGCCACAAGATCAATCCCAATACTGCTGAAAGGTGTTCTTTTTAAAAAATTATTGCTGAAAGTATAGCCCAATGTGGCCTGCCTTAACTTAATAAAACTTCCGTTAAGCACCGCCAGTGCCGAAATATTGGTGGCCAGTTCAGGGTAGTAAGCATAAGCCGGAACATTTATATTATTCTTCTGGCCATTTTCCAACACACCATCAGCAACAATACCAGTTTCCCTGCCAATTAAAGTGGCCTTGTTTAAACCAAGCACATAGCTATAATATTCTGTTGCCGATAAAATTTTATTTCCAAAACGGTAATCAATCAGGAATGAAAAATTAAATTGTTTATAACTGAAGCTATTGGTTATACCGCCATATAAAGTAGGCATGGTACCACCCATGGGAATAAAATTGCCACGCTTGGGTATCCCATCCGAGCCAATAATTATGTTCCCGCTGGCATCGCGCTGGTAATCGTAAGCCATAATCTGCGTAATCGGTTTGCCTACCACCAATGCAGTATTGGCATTTAGTGGTCTGTAGGTACCGGTAAGTGTATAATTACTATTGCCATCGATAGCGCGTAAGGTATTTTTCACCTTGGTTACATTTAAGTTAATCTGCCATTTACTGTTCGAGGTTAGCACTGGTGTGTAACCCAAAGCCACCTCTATGCCAGCATTGCGGGTTTCGCCAAGGTTAACGTAAGCAGAAGTAAAACCTGTAGTAACTGATTGTTTTGCATTGATGATTTCGTTGTGCGTAAGCCGGTTAAAATATGTAAAATCTACATCAAGCCTGCTGTTAAAAAACTTAAGGTCGAGGCCGGCTTCTATCTCATTCAGGGTAAAAGGCTTTAAGTTATAATTGGGCAAATCGCCCGAAAAGCCACCAACAGGAATGCCGTTAACCTGGTTATCTACCGTATAATAGATCTGCGTGGTATAGGGAACAATGGGTTCGCCACTGGTTTTGGCAAAATCAATCCGTAGTTTACCAAAATCCAAACCTTTCATTTTCAATAAGTCTGAAAATATAAAACTGCCCGATATACCTGGCACAAAAATACCGCGGCTATTGGCCGGCAGGGTAGAATAAATATCATAACGCCCCGTAACCGATAAATTGAGGAAACGATTATAACTCAAATCTGCTGTGTAATAAGCCGATTCTGTTACAATCCTCGAAATGGCGAGGGTTTTGGTACTGGTAATCAGGTTTTCGGGAACATACAGATAAGGAACCTTAAATTGAGAGCCTTTTAACTTTTCGCTGTTCCCTTTTCTTTCGCGGTAGTTGGCACCCATTGAAAGTTCGACGTTAAGTTTATCGCTCAGGTTTTGGCTGGCACTGAACAAAATATCACTATTAAGTTCTGAAGTATGGTTTTGATCGTATGCATTAATTCCCCCCTGCCTGTTGATGGAGAAAGCTGTGCCTGTAGGTAAAATACTCACCACTTCATCCTTGCTCGAATCATAACCAATCCGCCCCTGAAGTGATGCCCAACTGGCCAGCTGATATTTTAACACAGCAGATGTGATGTAGCGGTTCCGGTTGGCATAATCGGCCTGTTTGTTCATCAAAAAATAAGGATTTGTTTTGTATTCATCTGCATTCCAACGACTTTCAAAACCTGTTTCGGCATCGAAGCCAGGTGCCAGGATGGATTGATCCAAACTGGTTGCCAATGCTGAAATACCATAATTGGGATTTAACGGACCATCGCTCAGATAGCTTTTATTTTTGTTTCTTTCGTAGATGTAATTCCCTGTAAGGCTTAGCGATAAATGCTTACTTAGGGCCACTGTACCGTAAAGGTTAAACGTTTTACGGTTTAGTGCACCGTTGCTTAAAACAGAATTGTAATCCAGGTTGGAAACCGAAACCCGGTAATTGTTCCTTGTATTTCCGCCCACAACAGAAAGCGTGTTAATGAAAGCAGGAGCAGTGCGGTAGAAATTTTGAATGTTATTTTTTACCGGCGAATAAGGCCGCATTGAACCATCTAGCTGGGGCGTTAATTTACCATCCATCATTTCACCCCAGCTCAACAAACCTGTAGAAATGGCATTGTATAAATCGGCCGGACGTTTATTCTGCATTCCCTGACCATATATATATTGGAAATCAGTAGCATTTACCGGAACATCGAAAGAGAGGTTAGTATTGTATTCGAGCTTCGGCTCAGCATTTTCGCCACCACTTTTAAGGTTAATGAGTATTACCCCATTTGCAGCCCTGGCACCATATAGCGCTGAAGCCGCAGAACCTTTTAAAATCGTTATCGTTTCAATATCATCGGGGTTGATGTTGCTGATACCATCGCCATAATCGGCACCACCATATTCGTTTGCACTCCCTCTGATGCTGTTATCAATTGGTACACCGTTTACAATAAATAATGGCGAAGCAGCTGTCATACTCGAAACCCCACGGATCAGTACACGCGCAGCAGAACCGGGACCACCGTTTACCCCGGTAATATTTAAACCTGCTACCCTACCCTGCAAGGCCATAATCATATTACTTTCGCGCGCTTTGGCAATGGATGAGCCTTTAATGGTGGTTAAAGCATAGCCCACTTTCTGGTTATCTTTTTCTATGCCCAAAGCAGTAATTACCACTTCTTTTAAAAAACGTACGCTATCTCCAGCCTTGCCCTCTGTATACTTTCTGATCACGATCAGATTGTTGGGCAAAACGGAATAAGTATAACCACTGCCAACCAGCAGCTGATCGATCACCTTTACGGCCTCTTCTTCTTCGGCCTTAATACTTACCCGGTGTTTGGGAATTTTAGATTCGCCGTAAGCGAAATGATAAACTGTTTGTTGCTGTATTTCTTCAATTACCTGTTCAAAACTGGCATTGGTAAAGTTTAAGGTAACCTTGGTTTGCGCCTGTACACCCAGCGGAAAAATCAATCCAATTAACAATATAAGCCGCTGCGCAAAATTCATGGCTACAAATATACGCGGCTTAACTTATTGTGCTAGCGATAGATGTACACATTTTTACCTTTTATCGAATAATTGAAGTTTTCGATCGATTTTAAAACATTCAACGCTTCATCAAGAGTTTCTTTATCTACATAGCCGGTAAATCTCACCGTTTTCAGTTCAGGTTCTTTAAAAGATATATTAATGCCATACCAACGCTCGAAAAGTTTGGCTATTTCATCGAAACGGTTATTTTTATAAATAAGTTCGTGGTTTGTCCATGCCGTTTCAATTACCCGGTTTGCTCCTGTTCCATCGTAATGGCTAAGCTTACTCATATTTGCTTTCCCATTTGCAAGGGTAAATTTATCGTTTGGCTTTAAGATAAAACTTGCGGTGCCGTTGTGCTTAAGTGTGATGGAAACCCTTCCCCTGATTAATGTAGTTTCCGTGAAGGCATCATCTCGGTACGCTTTAACATCAAATGCAGTGCCCAGTACTTTTACCGCAAGTTGCTCGGTGTGTACAATAAAAGGATGTTTAGGATTTTTTTTTACATCGAAAAAAGCCTCTCCCGAAAGGTAAACATTCCTGGTATTGCCAGTAAAATGTGCAGGATATTTCAAACTGCTGCCCGAGTTTATTTTAACGGTAGAACCATCGGCAAGTACAATCGTTTTTACCTCAGCAGCCTTCGTTGTTGCTTGTGTTAAGGTTGGTAAATTGTTATGATTAAAAAAAACAGCTGCTTTATTGTATACCAGTAAGCCTGCCAAAACAATGGCCGCTACAGCAGCTACTTTAAGCCAGATGCTGTAATTATTGCGCTTAACAACGTTTAAACCAGCCTCTGCAGAAACATGAATTTGCGCTTTAATCTTTTCAAAAACAGAATCTATATTTTCATCTGAAGTACTTACGGCATCGAAATAGCTTTGCAACTTTTCATATTCAGATCGGTGCGCAGTACTTTCTGCTAAAATAGTTTTCAGTTCAACAGATTCATCTGATGATATTTCATCAGCCAATTGTTTTCCAAGCAATTCTGTAAATCTTTGATCTGTCATTTTTTTCCGTCCTTTATTGTATGTTCCTTTTTATGTTAAAATTGCCTACAAAAAATATAAAAAAGATAAAGTACCACCTAATATAATCAGTGAGATTAATTTTCCGAACTTCTTTTCATCATTTCCTTTCTCGTGCAAAGGTTGTAGCACCAACCGTAACTTTGCAATGGCCCTGAACAATTGGGTTTGCACTGTACGTGGCGAAATATTAAGCAGCTCTGCCACTTCCTTATATTTCATTCCACTTTCCTTAATCAACCTGAAAACGGTTGCAGCCTGCGGTGCTAAACCTGCAATTGCCTTATCAAGCTGTTTATGCAGTTCTTTGGTTTCCATGAGGTAAACTGGCGTTTCCATACTCACCTGCAAATCGTCTTCAGCATCTACTAAATCGATAAACGTAACAGAAGAATTTTTTTTAATGTATTTAAGCGATTGATTTTTAACTGCAATAAAGAAATAACTTTCAGGGTTTAGCACATGGGTGCTTGCTGCACGGTTTTCCCAGCATTTCACAAATACTTCGGTAACCAGATCTTCTGCTGCCTGCTTATCAACAACATAGTAAACGGAAAACTTTAATAGCCTGCTGTAGAGGAAGCGGTAAAGCTGCTCAAAAGATTTAAGGTCATCTTCGAGGCAAATCTTATTCCATAAAACGACTAGATCTGGCTTCCCTGCTTTCAACTTGGTTAGTTTTAGAATCAAATGTAAGGTAATAAAAAATATTTCTAAAAAAATGTTCCAGCTGTAGGCAATTCAACATTAAAAAGGATTCTTATTAGTGGTGCAGTACTCTGGCACCAGCCATTTATAGATCTATATAAGCAGAATACAATGAATAAAAATAAATATGTACTGGGCATTGATATCGGCGGCTCGCACATTACAGCGGCAGTAATTGATATGCAGCAGCGCAATATCCTTAAAAACTCCTTTACCCGCGAGCGTGTTGATTCTCATGGTACAACCGAACAGATTATACACACCTGGTGCACGGCAATTAAACTGGCCTATAAAAAAGTTAATATGGAAATCGGCACTTTAGGCATTGCCATGCCAGGGCCCTTTGATTATGAAAACGGCATTTCTTATATCGCCGGGAATGATAAATATGCTGCTTTTTATGGCCTTGATGTAAAAGAAATGCTGGCCAGTGAACTCCAGATTAACCGCGAGCAGATTTTGATGAGCAATGATGCTTCATGCTTTTTAGCAGGCGAAATATTTGCAGGCGAAGCAAGATCTTATCAGAACCTTATTGGCATTACACTGGGTACGGGTTTAGGAAGTGCAGTATATACCGAAGGGAAAGTTAACGATGCCAACCTCTGGTGTTCGCCTTTTTTAGATGGGATGGCAGAAGATTATCTTTCTACCCGTTGGTTTTTAAAACGCTATTACGAACTTACCGGACTAAACATTTTAAACGTTCGCGAGCTTACCCTGCTCTACAGTGATAACCAAACCATCAGGAAAATATTTAATGAATTTGGCCATAACCTGGGTCTTTTCCTTAAAGATTTTCAACAGAAAAATTCCGCAGAAGCAATAGTTATAGGTGGCAACATTGCCAATGCTTCCGATCGTTTTATACCCCATGTACTTAAATATCTACTATCGCAGGGAATAAATGTTCCAATCCATATTTCTAAACTGAATGAAGATGCAGCGCTGCTTGGCGCGGCAGGTTGTTGGGCCGCCCAGGCTAAAGAAGCAGTTGAAAAACCATGACAAAAAAAATATTTTTAAATAATTCAATTTCCTTGTAGGCAATTTGTGCAAACAAAATGCTCTTCACTATAAAACCCTAAGAATGGAAATTCGGAGGGTGGCAAACAATTAACCAAATACTTATTCAAATTTATTCATAATGAATATGAAAAAATCTTTACAGCTCACATGCTTGTTGCTTTATGCATCGGCAGGTCTGTATGCAGCTACACCAGCAGATCATTTTAAACGTGCAGTTTCTTATCATTCCGTTTATCAGGATGTAATTAAAGGAACAGTAAAAGATGAAGCCGGGAATCCGGTACCGGGTGCAACCATTACCGTTAAAGGCGCACAAGGTGGAACACAAACCAATACTTCAGGCCAATATAGCATTGCAGCTAAAACAGGCGATGTGTTGGTGTTTTCATTTATCGGTTACCAGAGCAAAGAAGTTACCGTTGGCACGCAAAGCACACTTGATGTATCGTTAACCCCGGATTCTAAAAATCTTGAAACCGTTGTGGTTACAGCATTAGGGATTAAAAGATCAGAGAAATCTTTAACTTATACCACTCAACAGGTATCTGGAGAAGAACTGAATAAAGTGAAAAGCCCCAACCTGGTAAATTCGTTAAATGGTAAAGTTGCCGGGATGACGATTAGTCCGAGTTCTTCAGGTGTTGGTGGTTCGGCTAAAGTAATTTTAAGGGGAAGCCGTTCAGTAAGCGGTAATAACCAGCCTTTATATGTAATTGATGGGGTACCCATCAGCAATAACGGTAATGCCAATGCACAACAGAACAGTGTTTTTGGTGGTGGCCAGGATGGTGGTGATGGTATATCGAACCTAAATCCTGATGATATTGAAAGCTTAACCGTTCTTGAAGGTGCATCGGCTGCAGCCCTTTATGGTAGCCAAGCACAAAATGGTGTAATTTTGATTACCACTAAACAAGGTAAAGCAGGTAAAACACAGATTGGTTTTTCATCGAGTTTAACTTTTGATAAAATTGCGTACAAACCGGAATTCCAAAATAGTTATGGCCCTGCATCTGACAAAACACGCGACAGCTGGGGAGGTGCAATCAGCAATGCGACTGATAACCTTGATCAGTTTTTCCAAACCGGAACAAATGCAACCAATTCAATCAATTTTTCTGGCGGGTCTGAAATCGCACAAACTTACTTTTCTTATGCAAATACTTATGCAAGCGGCATACAAGAAGGTAACAAGTTAAACAGGCATAATATTAACCTGCGCGAAACTGCCAAGTTTCTAAACAATAAATTAACTGTTGATGGAAATGTGAGTTATATTAACCAACGCATCAACAATAGCCCATCAATTGGTTTGTACAACAACCCATTGGTTGGATTGTATCTTTTCCCTAGAGGTGTTGACATTACACCTTACAAAGATAATTATCTGCTTGCCGGCAATGTGGGTACAGCACGCCAGAACTGGTTAGGTGGTTCGACAGATTTAAGTCAGAACCCTTGGTTTTTAACCAATTTAAACCCAAATACAGCCATCAGAAACCGCTTCTTATTAAGTGGAAATGTGAAATATGAGTTTACACCATGGTTAAACCTTCAGGTAAGGGGAAATATAGACCGTACTACTGATGATTTCGAGAACAGACGTTATTCTGGTATCAACGGAAACTTTAACTCAAACGGTAAAGGATACTTATCGCAGAACACTCAAACTTATGTTCAAAAATATGCCGACGCGATATTAAATGTTACTGTGCCATTAAAAGGATCAGACTTCAAAATTAACGGATTAATTGGTGGTAGCATCAACGATCAGAAAACAAATGGATTATCTTTAGCTGGCGATTTATCTGCTGTTGATTTATTTACACCAAATAATACAATTGTAGCAAATGCAGGTACTTACACTTCAGATGTATTAAATACCACTAAAGCAAATGATGCTTTCCACAGCCAGTTGCAAGCTGTATTTGCAAATGCCAACTTATCGTACAAAGATTGGGCTTTTTTAACCTTAACAGGTAGAAACGACTGGTCATCAAACCTTGCCTATACACCAAATAGTTCTTATTTCTATCCATCGGTAGGCTTATCATTTATTGTATCACAAATGGTTAAACTGCCAGAAGCTATTACCTATGCCAAAATTAGGGGTACTTATGCCGAAGTGGGTAATACCGTGCCACCTTATTTAACCTTTATTCAAAATACTTTGGGTAATGGCGGTGCACTTAACATTAACACCAACAGGGCTTTTGCTGAGTTAAAACCAGAAAGAACAAAATCATTTGAGATTGGTACTGACATGCGTTTTCTGGCCAACCGCTTAAACTTTAGCTTTACCTATTATAAAACAAACACTAAAAACCAATATATTCCGGTTAAACCAGCACCTTCTGGCCTGGTAGCTACGGGCTATTTAAATGCAGGCGATGTTCAAAATCAGGGTATACAGTTTACTTTGGGAGCAGATGTATTAAAAGGAGATGGCCTGAACTGGAATACCGCTATAAACGGATCATTAAACAGAAACAAAATTATTGATGTTGCTGCTTCACAGGGTCTAAATTCGATTGATTTAACAGGTGGTGGCAACAATGCGTATATCTCTCGCATTGCAGCCGGTGGATCTTATGGCGACATTTATGGCTATACTTTACAAAGAGATGCAAATGGCCGTATCCTATTAAGTGGCGATGGAACAACTGCAAATCCTTACTTTCCGGTTAAAAGCAATGATTATAGTCTGATTGCAAATGCAAACCCTAAATTTCAGTTGGGTTGGAACAACAGTTTTAATTATAAGGATTTCAGCTTAAGCTTTCTGGTAGATGGTAAATTTGGCGGTAAAGTACTTTCGCTAACCGAAGCATTGATGGATCAGGCTGGTGCTTCAAAAGCATCAGGAGATGCGCGCGCGCAAGGTGGTGTTAAAATTGATGGTGTAGATGCCAGCGGAAAAGCAGTTTCGGCTACCATTAATCCCCAAAGCTATTATTCTTTCTTAGGGGATAGAAACGGTGTAACCGGAGAATATGTTTACAGTGCTACCGTGGTTCGTTTGCGCGAAGCTTCAATAGGTTACAACTTACCTTTGAAAGGAACATTTAAAAGCATGCGTCTTTCGCTAATTGGTAGAAACCTGTTTTACTTCTACAAAAAAGCTCCATACGATCCAGAGGTAACCATGTCTACCGGTAATGGTTTATCAGGAATAGATGTTTTTAACCAACCGGTTACCAGAAGTTTTGGTTTTAACCTTAATGTTTTATTTTAATTACAACAAACATGAAATCGATATATCATTTATCACAACATAAAATTAAAGGCTTGTCTTTAGTTTTACTTTTAGCCGTAGCAGGTTTAAACCAGGGCTGTAAGAAAAACTTCGAAAGTTTTAACACCAACGATAATTTACCAACAACCGAGCAGAGTTTAGCATTATTGCGATCGGCAATCGGGCCCATCCAGCAAAATATATTTTCCAACTATCAAATTGCACAGAATTTAAGTTCTGATGTGTTTAGTGGTTATATGATGCCTCCAACACCATTTGGTGGAGGTATTAACAACATGAACTATTCGCTTAATAACGGATGGAATGAAACGGGTTTTAACGACCAATACACCAATGTAATGGCGCCGATTTCTAAAATTGCCATATCTCCGTTGAAAACAACCTCGCCTGAATCATGGGGAATATCTCTTTTGGTGCAGGTAATTGCAATGGATAGGGTAACTGATAAATTTGGCCCAATTCCGTATACACAAGCAGGTAAATCGTTAATTTCTCAACCATACGATGACCAGAAAACGGTTTATACCGAATTTTTTAAACAGATTGATACTGCGGCAAATAATCTTCAAGCTTTTATCGCAGCCAATCCGGGTAAAAAAGCATATTACGACACTGGCGATCTGGTTTATGGTGGCGATGTTGCCAAATGGCTTAAATTGGCCAATTCGTTAAGGTTACGTTTGGCCATGCGCATTGTTAAAGTTGATCCGGCTACAGCAAAGTTGCAGGCAGAAAAAGCAATGGCTGCAACAGGTGGATTAATGACCGTACCAGGTGATAATGCCGCAGTTGCCCAATCGGGTAATAGAAATAACGACCTTTGGAATGTAACTGTAAATTACGATGGAGATAACGCAATGGGTGCTGCATTACAATCATATATGGTTGGTTATACTGATCCTCGATTACCGATATACTGTACGCCAGCAACTGATCCACTGTTTTCAGGACAATATGTAGGGATCAGATCAGGAGCCAATACCTCTTTTAATGGTTTAGGTAAAGCTGGTTATAAAACCTATTCAAGTTTGAACTCTTCTACTCCAGATAACTCAAAAGCACCTATCGGACAAAAAGCACCGCAAATATTAATGACGGCTGCCGAAGTTTGGTTTTTAAAAGCTGAGGCTGCTTTACGCGGCTGGACAGGTGCCGGAGATGCACAGACCAATTATGAAACCGGTATTACTACATCAATGCAACAATGGAATGCCAACATCAGCAACTACCTAAACAATAGCACAGGTAAACCAACTGATTATGTAGATCCAAAAAACCCGGCTAACAATGCGGCTGCAGCAAGTACCATTACTGTTAAATGGGATGGAACTGCATCTAATGAAGTAAAATTAGAACGCATTATTACACAAAAATGGTTGGCTATTTTTCCTGACGGAGCTGAGGCTTGGGCTGATTTCCGCAGAACTGGCTATCCAAAACTGTTTACAGTAGCCAACAACAACAGTGGCGGTACAATTAATACCCAATTACAGATTCGCAGGTTGCCATACCCAACGGCAGAATTTGGAAACGGAAACAAAGATGAGGTACGTAAAGCCGTTACTATGCTTGGTGGCCCTGATAACGGTGGCACCAGATTATGGTGGGATGTAAACAAAGGCAATTTTTAACACACAAACAATACCAGGTAGGATGACGAAAGTTATCCTACCTTTTTTATATCAAACCAATTTCTAACCAAAATTTTTAAACCTATGAGAAAACTTACTGTTTTCGGCGTACTGCCGTAAACTCAATTCCCCCTTACTTACACATTTACATTTATTTAATTGCACTGGAAAAGCAAATCCATCCTTCAAAAACCTATGTTATGGGATGAATATCAGTAAAAATAAATATCTCTCCTTCATAAAAACCTGTTTGTAGCGATTACAATCAATTTCTAACCAATTTAAAACAAAAATTATGACAACTACCAAATTGTTAACATGCAAAAATGCTGCACTAGCCGTTGCATTCTTTTTAACCGTTTCTATCAGCGGCTGTAAGAAAAAAGACATTACCCAAGATGAAACCTTAACTGGTCCGGCTAAAAAAGAATCAACCGCATCACCATCGGCAATCGGTGTAACCGGTCCAAAAGGTGTATGTTATGTAGAAGTAAACAATGCCGATATCCGAAACGTAGGAAAGTACAAACTTTCTACCGGGCAACAGCTGTTCGATATTGCGATTATTTTTGCTGCCAACATCAATTACAACACCTCAACTCAAAAAGCAGAATTGTTTTTTAACACAAATGTATCCAATGTTTTGAACAATAAAACAACCTACATTAAACCTTTACAAGACAAAGGCATAAAAGTGTTGCTTTCCATTTTGGGTAACCACCAGGGTGCAGGTTTTTGTAATTTCACATCACAAGCCTCGGCACAGGCCTTTGCGCAACAATTGGCAAATGCTGTTAACACTTATGGCCTTGATGGGATTGATTTTGATGATGAATATGCAGAATATGGCAACAACGGTACAGGCCAGCCAAACTCCAGTTCATTTGTATACCTGGTAACAGCATTAAGATCACTACTGCCGAATAAAATCATTTCATTTTACTTCTATGGCCCGGCAGCTTCAAGATTATCATATAACGGTGTTACCGTAGGATCTAAAGTAAACTATAGCTGGAATGCCATTTACGGAAGTTATTCTGTTCCAAATGTACCCGGATTGGCAAAAGCAAATCTAGGCCCGGCAGCAATAGATATTCAGGCTACCAGTTCATCTACAGCAGCATCTTTAGCCACCCAAACCGTAAATAATGGTTATGGAATTTACCTTTATTATAATTTACCCAACAGCGATGTGCATACTTATTTATCAAGCATATCAAGCAACTTATATGGTGGCAAAACCACTACATACACGCCTTAACAGGTAAATCCTAATACTTATAAGTAAGAGATATAATTTAATAAATCAGTAATCGCTATAAATACAAGCAGTAGGGCGGCATAAGCTGTCCTACTTTTTTATTCCCCCATCTTATTACGTACCATGCCATTCGGCATTATATCGATTTAGCCATTTGCTTACTAGCATACCATTTCTATCTTTGTAACCGTTATCTTTGCACGGATACAGCTAAGAGGTTATAAAAACTATGAAATTTCATGATTATAACAATAAAACTGTAACCGTTTTTGTCCCCTTTTTTGGAATATGGTGCGTAACAACATCAATAGACACTATTTGAAGGTAGAATATATTTTTTAATTTTAAAACGCTTAATTTTACCCGAATGGATATCTTATCATACCTGTTAGAACTCTTGCAGCAACGCAAAGAAGTTGGTATTACCGGCTTGGGCACCTTCTATAAGAAGAAATACCCAGGAAGATACGATAAGGAAAAACAAACGTTTTTACCTCCTGGATATACCCTGCAGTTTGCTACGGATTTAACTGAAGAAGCAGCCTTAGCTGATTTCATCTCTGCAAAAAGAAATCTCTCAACCGATAGTGCCAAATACTATATCGAACAGTTTGTTGAGGAAGTAAATCAGAAACTGGAATTAAACCACGAAGCCGAACTTGAAAATACCGGACGATTATTTTTTACCGAACAGGGTATAGGTTTCGAACCTGTAAAAAACATGAACTATGGTTCTGAATTTTATGGACTACCATCATTGGCAGAAACCGCTACTGATGAAGTAACCACCAGTTTACCTAAAAAAGATGAAGAAGTTTACGACGAAATTGCCGAAGCACCCGTTGCCCCTTCACCTTTTGGAAATAAATCTTATCAACCTCCTGTTATCGAGAATATCGAACTTGATGAAGTAAAAGATGACCTTAAAAACACCTTAAAACATACGGAAGAGGTTGTTGAGGCACCAGAGTTTATAAAAGAACAACACGAAGAACACCCCAACCGTTTTGGTCATAGGCCAGAATCGGAATCAGAAAATATTTCCGCAGAACACCTTGCGACTGAAACTACTGAGGATCAGAACAATACAGATCATACTGATGAAATTGAGGTTCCGGATTCGATTGTAAATCAGCATGAGGAACATCCAAACCGTTTTGGACATACTCCTGAATCGGAGGTAGAAAATATTGATCCTACAAATGCTGAAAATGAAGTAACTGAGATTGAAAATACAGTCGAAGCAACCCACCATACTGAAGAAGTAGAAGTTCCAGAATCCATTATAATTCAGCATGAAGAACACCCGAACCGTTTTGGGCATACACCAGAATCTGAGGTAGAAAATATTGCAGCAGCGCATCATATAATTGAAACACCTGAATCAGACAATGCACAGCATGATGAATATCCTGAAGTAATAGAAACAATTCTTGCACCAAAAGATACGCCAAGCCGTTTCTCACTTCGCTCAGAAACAGAGGAGCCTAAAACGTACATCAATTTAGATGAAGAAACCAAGGAAGAAGAACCTGTAATTGAAGCACCTGCCTTTATTAAAGAACAACATGCCGAACACCCCAACCGTTTTGGCCATGATCCGATTGAACATGGAGGTGATACGAGGCAAGGCATGTCTACCTGGTTAATGATCACCATTGCAATTTTAGCATTGGCGGTTATAGCAGCGATAACTTATTTGGTTAAACCCGAATTATTCTCGAGTCAAATTGCTGAGCCTGCAAAACCGGCACAAACTGTTGTAGATTCGCCAAAAGTTGCTGTAGATACTTTAAAGGCAAAGCAAGATTCGATAGCTAAAACCGACAGTATTTTAAAGGCCAATCAGGTTCAGCAAAAAGCAGATACCGTAAAAAAAACTAACGTTAAAACAGTTGAAAAACCAGTAACGGCTCTACCTGTTGAAACACCAAAAGAAAATAAAATTGTACCAAACCCAGGTCCTTCTACGTTCTACGTTATTGCAGCCTCTTTCCAATCGGAGAAAAAAGCACTTGTGTTTATTAAACAAATGGAAAAAATCGGTTTAAAAGCCGAAATTGCAAAAGTACCGGGCCGTTTAAAAAAAGTAAGTATAGCCAGTTACAAAACAGAAAAAGAAGCGAAAGAACAAAAAGAAATTTTACAGAAAAAATTAAAGGGAAAAGGTTATTTCGTACAACAAGAATCTAACAACACACAACCATAATGATAACTTTATTAATTCAGGACACCACACAAGCATTACAAGACACAGCAAATGCGGTTAACCAAGCAGTAACACAACCACAGCCAGAACTACATTTTATCGATCTGCTTTTTAAAGGCGGTTGGGTAATGATTCCACTGGCTTTTCTGGCTTTTTTAGCCCTAATCATCTTTGTTGAACGTTATTTAACCATTAAAAAAGCAACCAAAGACGAATCAAACCTAATGGGACAGATCAGGTCTTATATCCAATCGGGAAATTTAGATGGTGCAATGTCACTTTTAAGAAACAACAATTCGCCCCTTTCGCGCATGTTGCAAAAAGGTTTAAAACGCATTGGCCGCCCGATTAAAGATATTGAAGGTGCAATTGAAAATGTGGGTAAATTGGAAGTTTCCAAATTGGAAAAAAACATTAGCATATTGGGTATTGTTGCGGGTATTGCGCCAATGCTTGGTTTCGTAGGAACAATTGTGGGGGTAATTACCATTTTCCACCAGGTATCAATAAAAGGTGCTATCGAAATCGGTACCATCTCGGGCGGTTTATATACCAAAATGATTACCTCGGCAACCGGATTGATTATCGGTATCATCGCATACGTATTGTACCACATTTTAAACATTATGGTCGAAAAAATCATTCTTAAAATGGAAACCGATGCAATTGATTTTATTGATTTACTAGAAGAACCAGGCAAATAATGAATTTACGCAAGAGAACAAAAGGATCGGTAGAAGTACATACTTCAGCGTTGAACGATATTATGTTCTTCCTGATGCTGTTTTTCTTATTGGCCTCAGCTGTGGTAAATCCTACAGTAGTTAAACTATTGTTGCCACAATCTTCAAGCGGACAACAATCTACCGCCAAAAAAGCAGTAACGGTTACCATAGACGAAAACCTTAAATATTTCGTTGAAAAGAAACCAGTTAGTATTGAAGAATTAGAGCCTACATTGGCATCGTACCAAAAACTGGCACCAGATATGACGATCCTTTTATATGTATCGCGCAATGTGACTTATCAGGATGGATTTGTGGTAAACGATATTGCCAATAAATTAAAGTTGAAACTTGTTGTAGCCGTTGAGCCTAAAAAATAATGAACTACAAAGCACAAATACCTAACGAGGAAAATAATTACCCAAAAGCCATTGCTATAGCAAGCGGAATTATGGGCTTTTTATTGTTGATCAGCTTTTTTATCGTGATTGGTTCTTTCCAGCCACCTGAAGAAGTGGGTATGGGCGGTATGGTTGTAAATTATGGAACTTCAGCAGAAGGTATGGGCGATGATTACACCAGTATTGAAGAGCCATCAGCAGATCCGAACGCGAATGGAAAACCACCTGAAAAAGTAACGCCCGAAGAAAAAGTTACACCAACTACCTCTACCGAAAGTAGCGATAAAGAAGTGCAAACACAAAACACCGAAGATGCGATAGCCGTTAATACCAAGCCTACAAAACAACCAACTAAGGCGGCACCAACACCGGTAACCGAAGATAAACCTGCCAAACCGGTAATTAACCAAAACGCGCTTTACAAGGGTAAAAAGAACACAGGCCAGGGCCAGGGTGATGGAACCGGAAAAACGCCAGGTAACCAAGGCGATAAAGATGGCGATCCATTAGCATCTAATTATGGCGAAGGCGGCTCCGGAAATGGAAATGTTCAGCTTTCGTTGGCCAGTAGAAAATTTATTGATATCCCCAGGATACAGGATGATGGACAAAGTGCAGGAAAAATTGCCGTTCAAATCCGTGTAGATAAAAATGGTAAAGTTGTTCAGGCGCGTGCAGGTGCAAAAGGCACTACCCTATCTGATTTAGCCTTATGGCGGAAATGCGAACAGGCGGTATTGGGAGCTAGTTTAAATAAATTAGAATCGGCACCCGATGTGCAAACCGGAATTGTAATGTTTAACTTCAAGGTGAGGTAAAAAATACTTAAATAAATTCAGCAAAACGATAGCTTAAAAAATATACCCATGGTCTGTATCTCCACAGACCATTTTTTTTATTGCGAAAGATGCTAAAATAAATTCAGCAAGACGATAGCTTGCAAAATATACCCATGGTCTGTGTCCCCACAGATCATTATTTTTTATTSCKAAAGATRYTGAAATAAATTCAGCAAGACGATAGCTTATAATCATATCCATGGTCTGTGTCCTCACAGACCATTATTTTTATTGCGAAAGATATTGAAATAAATTTATAATCATATCCATGGTCTGTGTCCTCACAGACCATTATTATATATTAACAAAATCTTCCCAATTCGTTCCATAATAACTTCAGTCAACTTATATTTGACACCTATTATGAACTACCAACAAACGCTTGATTTTTTATACAGTAAACTTCCCATGTTTACCCGCGTTGGCGCATCTGCATTCAAAAAAGATTTAACCAATACCATAATTCTTTGCGAAGCTTTGGGTAACCCTCAGCATAAATTTAAAAGCATCCATGTGGCTGGTACAAATGGAAAGGGATCAACCTCCCACATGTTGGCTTCAGTACTACAATCGCAAGGCTATAAAACCGGACTATACACTTCTCCGCATTTAAAAGATTTCCGTGAGCGCATCCGCATCAATGGAAAAATGATCAGCAAAACAGAAGTCGTATCATTTGTTAAAGTACAACAAAAACTAATCGAGAAAACCGAACCTTCATTCTTCGAAGTAACTGTTGCCATGGCATTCGATCATTTTGCAAAACACGAGGTAGATGTGGCCATAATTGAAGTGGGTTTAGGCGGAAGGTTGGATTCTACCAATATCATCATGCCCGAAATTTCGGTTATCACCAACATCAGCCTTGATCATATGAATATGCTTGGCAATACGGTAAGGGAGATTGCAGGCGAAAAAGCAGGAATTATCAAAAAGAATATTCCGGTGGTTATTGGCGAAACACAGGAAGAATCCGCTCCGGTATTCATTACCAAAGCAAAAGAATTGAATGCACCAATCGTTTTTGCCGACGCAATATTAAGTGCAAAAGATTTCAAAATAAAGCAGAATAAATTAATCTTATCCATTTATCAGGGAAGTAACATCAAATACAAAAACCTGCAAAGCGATCTTACCGGCGTTTACCAGCATAAAAACATTTTAACCGTTTTAGAAACCCTCGCAGTGCTTAATAATGAAACTGATATTAAAACCGATCAGAACGCGATTTATAAAGGAATCAGTCAGGTTAAAAAGCAAACCGGTCTGCAAGGCCGCTGGCAAACTTTAGGTAAAAATCCATTGGTTATTTGCGATACCGGGCATAATGAAGCCGGCATAACAGAAGTAATCAAAAACATCAATCAAACGCCTTATCAAAACCTGCACATTGTTTTCGGGATGGTAAACGATAAAGACATTTCCAAAGTTTTATCGCTGATGCCTAAACATGCCACTTATTATTTTTGTAAACCAGATTTAGAAAGGGGCTTGGCAGCTGATGAACTAAAAAAACAGGCAAATTCATTTAATTTGGAAGGAAACAGTTATCCATCAGTAGCCAAAGCAAAAGAAACTGCGATTCAATCTGCCGGAGTTAATGACCTGGTTTTTATTGGCGGAAGCACTTTTGTAGTGGCCGAAGCGATATAAAATCTTTACATAAACTTCAAAGTAGCTTTACCTAAATTTATTACTTTAGCCGTTTAACAAAAACACAATGAAGAAAATATCTTGTCTAATCTTTTCCATTTCTATTTTTTCAATCGCTTTTACCTCAGCCCAAACTAAAAAGACCATTTCAGCACAGCCTAAGGCATTTCCTGCAGAAGTTTCACGCCCAAAATTAGTGGTTGGCCTGGTGGTTGATCAAATGCGTTGGGATTACCTTTACCGTTATTATAACCGATATACCAACGGAGGTTTTAAAAGATTAATTAATGAAGGTTTTTCTGTAGAAAATACATTTATTCCTTATACTCCAACCTACACCGCCTGCGGCCATACCTGTATTTACACCGGTTCAGTGCCTGCGGTACATGGCATTATTGGTAACGATTGGTACGATCCGGAAACCAAAAAGAATGTTTATTGTACGGAAGATTCTTCAGTATCAACCGTGGGCAGTACACCTTCATCAGAAGGAAATATGTCTCCTAAAAATATGTTAACAACAACCATTACCGATGAATTGAGGTTAGCCACAAATTTTAGAGGTAAGGTAATAGGCATTTCATTAAAAGATAGAGGCTCAATTCTTCCTGCCGGGCATGCAGCAAATGCGGCATATTGGTATCAGGGCAGCACCGGAAACTGGATTACCAGTACTTATTACATGAAAGAAGTACCAACCTGGATTGCAGATTACAACAAGCTAAAATTAGCGAATAAGTTTTATGCAAAAAACTGGGAAACACTTTATCCAATGAATACCTACGTAAACAGTACAGCTGATGAGAAAGCTTACGAAGGTAAAATGAGCACTTTTCCACATCAGCTTACCCAAAATATTGATAAAAACTATGATGCCATCAGAAGCACGCCGTATGGCAATACCATCACTTTGGATTTAGCTAAACTGGCCATCCTTTCTGAAGATTTAGGTCAAGACAACATTACCGATTTCCTGGCAGTAAGTTGCTCCTCAACCGATTATGTAGGTCATGCTTATGGTCCGAATTCGATAGAAGCTGAAGATACGTATTTGCGTTTAGACAAAGATTTTGAAGAGTTTTTCAACTACCTGGATAAAAAAGTTGGTAAAGGAAACTATACTGTATTTTTAACTGCAGATCATGGTGCAGCACATGTACCCGGATTTATGCAAGAGAACAAATTACCTTCAGGTGTGGTGAGCGATAGGGATGTTGCAACTAAGCTAAATACATACCTAAATGATAAATTTAAGGTAAACAATGTCGTTTTGAAATCTCAGAACAATCAAATTATTTTTGATCACGAAAAAACCGATAAAGGCGATGTTAGCTTCGATGTAATCAAAGCAGCTTCTGTAGAATTCTTAAAAAGATTAGATGGTTTTCAAAATGCAGTTGATATTGCCAAAATATCACAGTCTACCTTGCAGGAAATTCAGAAAAAAATGATCACCAACGGATACAATGCCCGTAGAAGCGGCGATATCTATTACGTATTACAGCCAAACTGGTTTAACGGTGGCAGTACAGGAACAACTCACGGAAACTGGAATCCATACGATTCACACATTCCATTGGTTTTTATGGGATGGGGAATTAAAGCTGGTGCAACAAACAAAATGCACTACATGACAGACATTGCACCTACCCTGGCTGCTCTGCTCCACATTCAAACACCAAACGGAACCGTAGGGGAGCCAATTACAGAGATAACTAATAAATAATTCGAAAAAGCTATGCCCACCAGCATAGTTTTTTTGTTTTAATACAACAGTGATATGTCCTTAAAAGTATTTTGATTGCGAGGAGGAACGGACTAAGCAATTCTTCAACTATCGCTACTAGCGAGCGCATTAAGATTGCTTCGTGCCAGCAATAACGGCAACCTGCAGGAGATCCATTCCCTTTAAGTTCATCTCCTATCCCAATGATTTTTATGTATAAATCATGTACCTGTTATCCAATCGAGATTTTACTATAACATCAGGGAAGTTTGCATTTACGATAATCATGGCTGTTTACTGTAATTGGGCTGGATTTATAACTGAACCAAAAGCCATAACGGTATAGGGTATGCGCGCTTTAAACTGCTTAATTTAGTACATTTGCATACCAAATATTTTTGGAAACAAGGATCGGTCAATAGCGCATCCCGATCTTAAAAATCCCATAGTATGCAACAAGTAGAAATCTATAAACCTAAAAATAAAATTCGTTTCGTAACCGCTGCCTCCCTTTTCGATGGTCACGATGCAACCATAAATATCATGCGCCGTATTCTACAATCTTCAGGTGCCGAAGTGATCCATCTTGGCCACAACAGATCTGTAGATGAAGTAGTAAATTGTGCCATTCAGGAAGATGTTCAGGGCATAGCAATGACTTCTTATCAGGGCGGACATATCGAATATTTTAAATACATGTACGATCTTTTGCAGGAAAGAGGATCAAGCCATATTAAAATATTTGCAGGTGGTGGCGGGGTAATTTTACCTTCAGAAATTGAAGAATTACAAGCCTATGGAATCTCAAAAATCTACACGCCTGATGACGGCAGGAAAATGGGTTTACAGGGAATGATTAACGACATGCTGATCCAAACTGATTTCGTTACCAAAGCAAATATAACCAACGAACTCCAAACCATTCCAACAAAAGATGTCAAAGCCATTGCAGGAGCCATTACTGTTGCAGAAAATGATCCCGAAGGCGCTCAAAAGTTTGTTGATGAATTAAAAAAACTTTCAAAAAATAATACTGCCCCTATTTTAGGCATTACAGGAACCGGTGGAGCAGGAAAATCATCTTTGGTAGATGAACTCGTACGTCGTTTCCTCGTAGAAGTGAAAGATAAAACGCTAGCCATCATCTCCGTTGATCCTTCAAAAAGAAAAACAGGTGGCGCTTTATTGGGCGACAGGATTAGGATGAATGCCATTAATAATCCAAGGGTTTACATGCGTTCGTTAGCCACCAGGCAGGCCAACCTTGCGCTCTCTAAAAATGTGCAAGAAAGTATCGACATCTGTAAAGCTGCCGGCTACGATCTAATTATTGTAGAAACCTCGGGTATTGGACAATCAGACACCGAAATTACTGAACATTGTGATGTTTCACTCTATGTGATGACGCCAGAATTTGGTGCCGCTACCCAATTGGAAAAAATCGATATGCTTGATTTTGCCGATCTGGTAGCCATTAATAAATTTGATAAAAGAGGCGCTTTGGATGCTTTGCGGGATGTGCGTAAGCAATACAAGCGTAACCATAACATTTTCGACGCTAAAGACAATGAAATACCTGTTTATGGTACCATGGCCTCGCAATTTAATGATCCGGGGATGAATAATCTGTTTGTTGCCTTAATGGAGCAGATTAAACTAAAAACCGGAACTGATTTTAAGGCCAAAATGGAACTCACCTCCGATCAGTCTGAAAAAATCTATATCATCCCACCCGATCGCATCCGTTACTTGGCAGAGATTGCTGAATCAAGTCAGCTGTACAACGAATGGGTTAATAAACAAGCCACAATTGCCCGTAAAATGTACCAACTCAAAGGAGTAATCAATCTATTAGGCGATAATAATTCCCCTCTACCAGATGGTTTTCAGCAGGAGGAGGTGTCTAAGAGTTTAAGCACAACTTACAATTTCTTCGAGGAGCAGTTGGATGGCGAATGCAGACGCTTATTGCGCCAGTGGCCAGATACCAAAAGGGCTTATAAAGAAGAATTTTTTATCTATAAAGTTCGTGATAAAGAGATTAAACAACCCTTATTTTACGAATCCCTTTCAAAGCTGAACATTCCTAAAGTCTCTTTGCCGAGATATAAAGATTGGGGCGATATTTTAAGGTGGCTTTTAACTGAGAACCTTCCAGGCGAATTCCCTTATGCAGCAGGTGTATTTCCGTTAAAAAGAGAAGGTGAAGATCCAACAAGAATGTTTGCAGGGGAAGGTGGCCCCGAAAGAACAAATAAACGTTTTCACTATGTTTCTTTGGGTCAGCCGGCACACCGCTTATCTACCGCCTTCGATTCGGTTACCCTTTATGGCGAAGATCCGCACATCCGGCCCGACATTTATGGGAAAATCGGTAATTCAGGCGTAAGCATTGCAACTTTGGATGACGCCAAAAAACTCTATTCAGGGTTTGATCTTTGTGCACCTTCAACTTCTGTATCCATGACTATTAATGGACCGGCACCAATGTTACTGGGCTTTTTCATGAATGCGGCAATCGATCAGCAATGTGAAAAATACATTATCGAAAACGGTTTGACCGAAGAAATTAAGGACAAAATCGATGAGATCTATAAAACGAAAAACATTGAAAAACCCACCTACAATGGTGCACTTCCTGAGGGAAACAACGGCTTAGGATTAATGCTTCTAGGCGTTACAGGAGATCAGGTTTTGCCTGCGGATGTTTATGCGCAGATTAGAGCCAAAGCAATCAGTTCGGTTAGAGGAACCGTTCAGGCTGATATTTTAAAAGAAGATCAGGCACAAAATACCTGTATATTTTCAACTGAATTTGCCTTACGCATGATGGGCGATATTCAGAAATATTTTATAGATGAGAAAGTAAGAAATTTTTATTCAGTCTCTATTTCGGGCTATCACATCGCCGAAGCTGGGGCAAATCCCATTTCTCAACTTGCTTTTACGCTAAGTAACGGTTTCACTTTTGTAGAATATTACTTAAGCAGAGGCATGCATATCGACGATTTTGCCCCTAACTTATCCTTTTTCTTTTCTAATGGAATCGACCCTGAATATGCAGTTATTGGGCGCGTAGCAAGGAGAATTTGGGCTAAAGCCATCAAAAACAAATATAAGGGTAATGACCGCTCACAGAAACTGAAATACCATATCCAAACTTCTGGTCGTTCTTTACATGCCCAGGAAATTGATTTTAATGATATCCGTACCACTTTACAGGCACTTTACGCCATTTATGATAACTGCAATTCGTTGCATACCAATGCTTATGATGAAGCCATTACCACACCTACCGAAGAATCAGTAAGGAGAGCAATGGCCATCCAATTGATCATTAACAGAGAATTAGGACTGGCAAAAAATGAAAATCCTCTACAGGGTGCTTTTATCATCGAAGAATTAACTGATTTAGTTGAAGATGCTGTTCTTGCCGAATTTAAACGCATTAACGATCGTGGGGGCGTTTTAGGAGCAATGGAAACGATGTATCAACGTGGAAAAATTCAGGAAGAAAGTTTGTATTATGAAACGCTGAAACATACCGGTGAATATCCGATTGTAGGAGTAAATACATTTTTAAATAAAAATGGATCGCCTACTATTGTTCCTGGCGAAGTAATCCGCGCTACTGAGGATGAAAAACAATACCAGATTTTAGCATTGCAAAAGTTTCAGGATCGTAATGCCGACCGTTCTACAGATCTCTTAAAACAACTTCAAAAGTCAGCTATAGCAGGCGATAATATCTTCGAACAATTGATGGAAATCTGTAAAATCTGTTCATTGGGCCAAATCAGTAAAGCACTTTACGAAGTGGGTGGGCAATACAGAAGAAACATGTAACGTTAATTTTTAATCACAATGCTTTATCAAGTCGTGAATCAAAATTAACTCATCAAAAATTACAACAAAAATAAAAAGCCTCTCGATGTAATATCGGGAGGCTTTCATATCTTAATGATTACTGTTAACCAGCAATCCAGCTAAATTTATAATCAATAGTTGGCGTTTTCATTCTTTCTGCCACACGTAATAAACGAGAAGGTAAAGCCATGATGTAATCACGGGCTTTTTCACCAGCTTCATTTAAATCGCGCATCCCTTCAATTTTCCAGTCAACAATTAACTGCTGCATAATTTCAACATAATCAATTGCAGTATAAACGCCTAAACGTTGTGCAGCATCGGTGAAGTGGCCAAATGTTTGACCAATTTTTAAGCCTACCTCACGTAAAAAATGTGCTGGCATCACAATTTTCTGGCGCATCATATCTTCAAAAGCTAACATTGCTTCATTAGGGTCAACCTCAAAAATACGGTTCATAAAATCTTTATAGGCTTTTGCGTGTCTCGCTTCATCAGAAGCAATCACACCACACATTCTAGACAATAAAGTATCGCCATCTTTTTTAGCTAAAGAGGCTACTCTTCTGTGCGAGATGTTTGTTGCCATCTCCTGAAAAGAAGTGTAAATAAAGTTACGGTATGGATCATGACCGGTTCCAATATCGAATCCATCAGCAATAAGGTATTGAGTAGAAATTTCCATTTGGCGCATATCAACGCGACCAGATAAATACAAATATTTATTCAACAAATCACCATGACGGTTCTCCTCTGCAGTCCAATGACGGTTCCATTTCATCCATCCACCATCTTCCTTCATACTTGGACCTTGTACCATTGCTAACCACGATTCGTAAGTAGGTAAAGCTTCTTCAGTAATGGTATCACCGATCAATACAGCCACAAGATCATAAGAAAGGTCCTTTGCATTATCCCTTAATATTCTGATATCTTGATAAAATGTATCACTAGTAGAATCGGGAAGAAAATCAGACGGTTGCCAGTTAGTATCAATTGGTTTTAGATAGGTATCCATCATCTCCAGCATATACTTTTCAATATGCACCATTACTTCCCTTCTTTTATCTGCAAAAAAACTCATTACTTTTGTTTATATATTGTTAACAACAAAGATAACCAAATATTACGGCAAACCTTGTGATATTAACATATTTAGCATGAAAGTAGTTTTAAATGTGACCTAAATCATTTAGAATCATTGAAAATCTTTAACGCAAAGATCATCTGAGGCACAAAGCATAATCTTCATAATTATATTTCCAGATTGCAGTTCGTGTAAGAAGCAGGAAAATTGATTTCTTTTAGCCATTCATCCTTACTAATGAAATCCAACTAATTCCAATTTAGCTTTAGAAATCTTTTTTAATACTATACCTTAACTTCTTAATATACTCTACATAATCAGCTGGAATAAAGCCTATATTAAGGTCATTAAGAAGAATTCGTTACGATATAATACCTTAATCTTACTTAACTCCTTAATGGTTGAAAAAAAAATCTGCGGAGATCTGCATAATCTGTAGGAAATACCCTCTTTACCAATAAGAAATTATGGTAATGAAGAAAACGGTTCCAAGTTAACATAGTGCTTCTTAATGTTGGGAAGGAAATCGGAAATGCTGATAGGATTGCCWTAAACGAAGAAAACCCTTCAGCATTTCTGCTGAAGGGTTTCTTTTAAGATTTGGCACCGACCTACTCTCCCACGTGTTACCGCAGTACCATCGGCTCTGGTGGGCTTAACTTCTCTGTTCGGAATGGGAAGAGGTGGACACCACCGATATAGGCACCTAAATATTTTTATTTGAGCTGAAAGGAYAAAGCTCAAAGCTTAAAGCTCTGTATTCCGCTTTGGTCTCTGGTCTTTTGGCTTTCCGCTTAAATGACATATTATTGAAAGAAGTTATTATGAAGAACAAACAACAGTCTGTTTGCTTTGAAAGCTTCGGATGATTAGTACTACTCGACTGTGCTGTCACCAGCTTTACATCTGTAGCCTATCAACGTAGTAGTCTTCTACGGTCCTATATGGAATTCTCATCTCGTGGCTAGTTTCGCACTTAGATGCTTTCAGCGCTTATCTATTCCCAGCGTAGCTACTCTGCAATGCCCCTGGCGGAACAACAGATTCACTAGAGGCTGGTCCAACCCGGTCCTCTCGTACTAAGGTCAGCCCCACTCAAAATTCCTACGCCCACAACAGATAGGGACCGAACTGTCTCGCGACGTTCTGAACCCAGCTCGCGTGCCACTTTAATCGGCGAACAGCCGAACCCTTGGGACCTTCTCCAGCCCCAGGATGTGACGAGCCGACATCGAGGTGCCAAACCTCCCCGTCGATATGAGCTCTTGGGGGAGATCAGCCTGTTATCCCCAGCGTACCTTTTATCCTTTGAGCGATGGCCCTTCCATGCAGAACCACCGGATCACTATATCCGTCTTTCGACCCTGATCGACTTGTCTGTCTCACAGTCAAGCAAGCTTATGCTATTGCACTCCSCGTACGGTTACCAAGCGTACTGAGCTTACCTTTGAAAGCCTCCGTTACCTTTTTGGAGGCGACCACCCCAGTCAAACTACCCATCAAACAATGTCTCCCGMATGATCGGGATTAGACACCGAATACAGAAAGGGTGGTATTTCAACGTTGGCTCCACGACGCCTAGCGACGCCGCTTCAAAGCCTCCCACCTATCCTACACATCCTGTATCCAATGTCAATGTTAAATTGTAGTGAAGGTGCATGGGGTCTTTCCGTCCCGTTGCGGGTACCCGGCGTCTTCACCGGGACCACAATTTCACCGAGCTCATGGCTGAGACAGCGCCCAGATCGTTACACCATTCGTGCAGGTCGGAACTTACCCGACAAGGAATTTCGCTACCTTAGGACCGTTATAGTTACGGCCGCCGTTTACTGGGGCTTCGATTCAATGCTTCTCTTACGATGACATCCCCTCTTAACCTTCCAGCACCGGGCAGGTGTCAGGCCTTATACCTCATCTTTCGATTTTGCAAAGCCATGTGTTTTTGTTAAACAGTCGCCTGGGCCTTTTCACTGCGGCTTACATTGCTGCAAGCGCCCCTTCTCCCGAAGTTACAGGGCCATTTTGCCGAGTTCCTTAGCCATGATTCACTCGAGCACCTTAGAATCCTCTTCCCGGATACCTGTGTCGGTTTGCGGTACGGGTTTTTATAACCTGAAGCTTAGCGGTTTTTCTTGGAACTTTAACGATCTATTCCGTCAGATCGCGGCAGTGTCACTACTCCGTCCCCACATCGCAGTTATAAAAAGTACTGGAATATTAACCAGTTGTCCATCGAATTTCCCCTTCGGGTTCTCCTTAGGTCCCGACTGACCCTGATCCGATTAGCGTTGATCAGGAAACCTTATCCTTTCGGTGGGCGGGTTTCTCTCCCGCCTTATCGTTACTTATGCCTACATTTGCTTTTCTATACGCTCCAGCACCCATTACCAGATACCTTCGCTGCATATAGAATGCTCCCCTACCGATATATTTCAATCCCATAGCTTCGGTGAACAGTTTAATGCCCGTTTATTATCCATGCCCGATCGCTCGACTAGTGAGCTGTTACGCACTCTTTAAATGAATGGCTGCTTCCAAGCCAACATCCTAGCTGTCTGTGCAATCGGACCTCGTTAGTTCAACTTAACTGTCACTTGGGGACCTTAGCTGATGGTCTGGGTTCTTTCCCTCTCGGCGCGTGACCTTAGCACCCCGCGCCTCACTGCAGATCATATTTCATAGCATTCGGAGTTTGTCTGGATTTGGTAGGATTTGACTCCCCCGCACCCAATCAGTAGCTCTACCTCTATGAAACTTAATATCCACGCTGTTCCTAAAAACATTTCGGGGAGTACGAGCTATTTCCCAGTTTGATTAGCCTTTCACCCCTACCCACAGATCATCCGGAAACTTTTCAACGTTTATCGGTTCGGTCCTCCAGTACGTGTTACCGCACCTTCAACCTGTCCATGGGTAGATCACAAGGTTTCGCGTCTACCCCCTCTGACTATACGCCCTGTTCAGACTCGCTTTCGCTTCGGATCCGTGCCTGAAGCACTTAACCTTGCCAGAGAGGAGTAACTCGTAGGCTCATTATGCAAAAGGCACGCCGTCACACCACTTGGATGCTCCGACCGCTTGTAAGTACACGGTTTCAGGTTCTATTTCACTCCCCTGTTCGGGGTTCTTTTCACCTTTCCCTCACGGTACTGGTTCACTATCGGTCTCTCAGGAGTATTTAGCCTTACCGGATGGTGCCGGCAGATTCCCACAAGGCGTCTCCGACCTCGCGGTACTCAGGATACTACTAGACTGGTATTCTATACGTGTACAGGGCTATCACCTTGTCTCGCCGGGCTTCCCATCCCGTTCCACTTCTGTTTACCAATGCCACATCGTAGTCCTACAACCCCCACTTTGCCGTAACAAAGTAGGTTTGGGCTCTTTCCCTTTCGCTCGCCACTACTTAGGAAATCATTGTTATTTTCTCTTCCTCTGCTTACTTAGATGTTTCAGTTCGGCAGGTTTGCTCATTATATGTGACTAGTCTTCAACTAGCCGGGTTGCCCCATTCGGAAATCTTCGGATCAGTTCCTATTTGCAAATACCCGAAGCTTATCGCAGCTTATCACGTCCTTCATCGCCTCTGAGAGCCAAGGCATCCCCCGTGTACTCTTTATTACTTTCTTCTACTCATATGCCTTTTGCGCCATATGGTATGCTTTTTTTGCTCTTGTCATGATGTCTCAYACTTATYGGTTTCTTGCGATCCCTTTAAGCGAGCACAAACACAACAGTCGCCTATTGTTGTTTGCTCTTCTTTTTTAACTTCTTCCAATATGTCAAAGAACTTTACTGAGGCTGAAGGCCGAAGGTATAAAGGMGGAGGGTTTCATTGTCCCCAACCTAAGCTCCGTTTCAGCT
>NZ_LMKM01000008.1 GCF_001421515.1 Pedobacter sp. Leaf216
AAAAAACTGACAAGGGTTTGTTCGGCTGGATTCAAGGGAATTTGTAATTACTATTAACTACAAAAGAAACAAATTATTCGATTACCCCCAACTTTTCCGCTTGATCCCTCTATTGACTTCATAAGTCAATTTTGCCCTAAACGCAAAAAGGGCCCCGGCATACCAGAACCCTTTTTGTTTCTTACTCGCGAAATATTATTTTCCAGAGTTTTTCTTGTCAGTTACTTCTGCACGGATTTCTTGTGCTAAAACTTTAAGATCTTGCATTGCTTTACGCACACGAGTACCAGCAGCTGCATTGCCAGCATTATAAAATTTTTCTACATCTGCTTCAATAGCAGCAACAGCAGCTTTAACTTTTGAGAATTTTTCCATCGCTAATTGATGTTTTTAAGGTTTAAAAAATTTATTTTTTTCAATAATACATATTTACCTTGAATTAACAACAGAAAGCAAATATTTATTTGAAAGAAGTTTTGCACATTTACACAATCAAAAAAATGCCCTGGAAGTATTATAGACGTATTTTTTTGAATTTCAACGATAAATTACAACAATTTAGTTGAGCTGTTTGGATAAGTTGATCAGGTTAGCGAAGGTTTGGTTTGCACTATTAACGCAACGTTCGTAATCTGCTTCTGGAACACGTTCGTTTATTACAGAAACAAATTTTTTCCATTTTGCGCTAAGTGCTTCACCATAAACGCCATAATAATTTAAACCACTTTCATGGTCATTAAAATTTGGGTTGGCCAATATATGCTTCTTAATCACGTTTCCGCCCAGTGTTGCCCCTTCCAGCACATATAATGCACCCAGTACTTCTGCAGTATTCTTTTGAGGTACAAATAGTTCGAAATTTAAACCAGGTAATGTTAAACTGTCGATTTCCCAATAATTGAGGTCGCTTTCCAATGCAGATAATTTTAACCTGCCGTTCATTTCCAGCTCTGCTGCAATTTCCGCATCGAGCATATTGGCGAGCATATTTTCTAATTTCTGGTGGATGATGTAATTGATGGTCAGGAGTTTTTTATATTGATCAACTGTTAATGAATTGTTCATAATCTCATTCACAAACATTAACGATTCTAAAGCTTTGTGGTTTTCGGCGGTTTCTGTTCTCAATAAATTGGCAATCATATCTTTCAATAGTATTATAATAAGTTTAAAAAGAAAAGATCCGGATAATGATACCCGAATCTTTCTATATTTTTTATAAATCTAGTTTAACCTTAAATGTTGATTAAACCAGAAATCGTGGACTGAATGTACACATTTTACGAGGTTTTCATATCCCGTAGGCTTGGTTAAATAAGCATTGGCACCAAATTCTATCGAGGCTTTAACATCATCCGGATTATCGGAAGTGGAAAATAAGATAACCGGAATTGTTTTAAGGTAAGGAATATCCTTAATGAATTTTAACAGATCTAAGCCTGATAAACCCGGCAGGTTAAGGTCGAGCATTATCAATTTCGGTTTTGTTTTAGTATCGGCAAAACTTTGAAGTTTTTGTAATGCTTCTGCCCCATCTTCAACAATAGTTAGGTTAAGCGTATCTTTTACTTCCTGCACGGCACTTTGCATAAAAAATGCATAGTCCACATCATCTTCAACATAAAATATATCCGGCGTTTTCATTTTTATCTATTTTTAAAAGCTACATAAAAGGTAGAACCGATGTTTAACGTACTTTCGAACCAAACTCTTCCGTTGTGTTTTTCTACAATCCTTTTTACTATAGCCAGCCCTACTCCTGTTCCCTCAATTTCTTTAACATTGTCCATACGTTTAAAAAGTTCAAAGACTCTGTCGTAATATCGGTTATCAATTCCTATACCATTATCTTTAACGGCGTAAATAATCTCACCTTCATCAATATAGCCAGAAACCTCAATCTGTGGTTTATCAACCTTTGCGGAGTACTTTACGGCGTTACCAATGAGGTTTGTAAATAATTGAGCAATCATTGTCTTATCACCTTTTAAGTTAGGTAATTGCCCTAAAATAAACTCAGAATTGTCTGCTTTAAAAGCCGTCCACACTTCGTTTTTTATTTCCTCTAACAAGGATGGCATATTAACAATTTCAAAATTAAGTTCTGAGCGGCCTACTCTAGCCAGGTTAAGAATTTCTTTGATTAAAAAATTCATTTTATCTGCCCCGGTTAAAATGCGCGATAACATTTTTTTACCGTTTTCATCAATGCTTTTATTTTTCAGCATCAATTCTGCATAGGTTTTAATAGATGTTAAAGGCGTTCTTAAGTCGTGAGAGATGGTATAACTAAAGGTATCCAATTCCTCGTATGCAGCGTGTAGTTTTTCGTTAAGCAACCTAATTTCGTTTGCTTTTTTATTGATATCGGTAATAATGATCTCCCTAATTCTTAAAACAGATGCAATTTCTTCGGGCATCCATTTATCGGAAGTATTATTTACCACTTCAGACCAGGTTTCGAAAGATTTTCTTGGTGATAAGTTTAATAATCCGTTTTCTGATGGTGTAGCCGGCTTTTCGGGGTTTCCTGCCCAGTTTACATTGCTGATCATTTCGGGTTTAAACCAAATAATCATTTCGCCAAGTTCTTTATTCAAGATACAGGAAAGTATTCCGGAAGCCGTTGATTTGTATTTTTTTGCCTGGGAATGGATTTCTGGCAAACGGTGCGTATAATAGATGGATTCGTCGCTATTAATTTTAAGCCATTCGGTCAGTTCCCATATTTCATCCACCGTTGGTACATTTCCGAGGGTTTTAAGTTCGTTTTCAAAAATAACAGCCACACCTTCAGCCTTTGTTACATCTAAAATACTGGTTTTATGTGTTGTTATGGCTTCCAGGAGGTATTTATCCCTTGTTAAATGATCCGTTAGTATATTTGCAGTATCCTTAAACTGTTCGATCACTTTAGCATCTTCTTCTTCTTCGCGGTATTCTAAGGCAGAAGAAAGTATCTGTCCGATTAATTTTGAGCCTTCCCTGGCTTTATAATCTATAAATTTTGGACTATAGTTGTGGCAGGCAATCAAACCCCATAGTTCGCCATGTGATATTAGCGAAATACTAAAGCTTGAATGCACGCCCATATTTTTAAGGTATTGTATATGGATGGGCGAAACTGCACGTAAGCCGCTATTTGTTAAATCGAGTGGTTCATTTTCTTTAAAGGTAATAATGGCCGAGTCTTCGGCATTAACATCAGCAATAAGCCTGGTTAAGTTTAGTTTATAAAGTTCCCTGGCTTGTTTAGGAATATCGGATGCGGGGTAATGGAGCCCGAAAAATGGTTCTAAACGATCTTCTTTTTCTTCTGCTACCACTTCGCCATGTCCATCATCTAAAAATTTGTAGATCATGATCCTATCATAATTGATCAGCTTTTTAACTTCCAATGCGGCACCGCTTAATAAAGCAGAAATGGTTTTGCCCTGCAGCATGGATGATGCCGAACGGCCTATCATACTTTGGATATCATATTGAAGGGTAACGGGTTCGAATTCCAGTAACCAATCATTTACAGCCGCGGAGATAATCAGATAAAAAGGTTTGCCATTTATTTCGATGGGATACGGACTGATGGCATCAAAGCTTTTCCGGATAATGCCAAGTTGCAACAGATCTTCAATGTTAAATGCCACATCCTGCTGTTTAATTAAGCTGCTTAAATCGGTGAGGGTTTTATTTAAAAGATCTTTTGCCTGTTCTTTCAGAAAATCTCCTGTATTTTCACTAAGATAGGTAATTGAGAGTTCGGTTTTATCAACAGCGATAAGAAAACCATGTGATTGAATCTTACCAGGAATGTGGATGGGTTCTTTATCACAGTTGGTTAAATCTACAGAAAATTTGATCATATTAAATTTTGATATTGCAAAAGTATTAGATTTTAACGATAAACAAATATTGCGCCCATTTTAGAATGCCTCTAATTTGACAAATTCGGTTTATGAATTTACTTTTTATTCTATATTTGTTAGAAATTTAACAATTATCCCAAACTTGGCAAAGAAAAACATTTTGGTTATCGAAGATAATCATGCAATCCTAGATGTTATAACCCTTATTTTAGAAAGTGAAGCTTTTAATGTTGCCGGACTAAACAAAGGTGCAGAATTTATAAAACATGTACACGAGTTTAAACCAGACGTTATAATTATGGACATTATGCTGCCTGATACCGATGGAAGAACATTATTGAAAGAGCTTAAAGATACTGCTGCAACCCAACACATACCCGTTCTAATGATCTCGGCACGATATAATGCATCTAATTATTCATTAGATGGTGTTGAAGCTAACGACTTTATGTCTAAGCCGTTTAATATTGATGAATTAATGGATAAAATTTACGCACTGCTCAAAAATTGATTATTTAATCGGGCATTCCAGGTAATTTTATTCCTCCAAGCTTTAAGTTTTTCATTAATACTTCTAAAAACGACAGTTTAGTATCGGTAAAACCATGCGAATTTACCCAAACATTGAGGTTTACTTTAAATCCGCTGTCTTCTAAAGCGGATACTCCTACTCTTCTTTCAGGAGTTTTAAGGCAATCTTTAAACTCATCAACAGTTTTATTAAAAATACTTACAATTTGGTCGTAATCTATACCATAACTAAACTTCATTTCAATATCCAATCTTCTACTTCCTTCCCTGCTGATGTTGATGATTACCTCGTTGGATAGCTTACCATTGGGGATTACAACCGTTCTGTTATCGAAAGTTTGAACAATGGTATAAAATATCTGGATGGATTTTACGGTACCTTCCTGGCCTTGTGCAATAATATTATCACCAACCACAAAAGGTTTTAAAAGTAATATCAGTACTCCGCTGGCAAAGTTTTGTAAAGTTCCCGATAGTGCTAAGCCGGCTGCAACGCCAATACCGCCTATTAATACGGTTAAAAAGGTAAGCTGTATGCCGATTATTTGCATTACAGTGAGTACCAGTAAAATGCGTAAGGTAATAAGCATTAAACTTGTAAGAAAAGGCCTTAAAGATGGGTTTACATCTTTACGGTGCATTCCATTCTGCATCCACTTTCCTAACAATTTAATTAACCAAAGCCCTAAAATAAGTATCGCTATACCTAAAATTACAGCTGGTCCTTTATCAATTATCCAATCGTATGCTTTATTATAGAAATGATTAATATTACTGGCATCAGCTTTCATAAAACGGCAAATTTTTAACTTTTATGGTTTTTTATGTTTAACGGGAGCATCTTTAGTTACATTTACTTTTTTTGCATCTTTTGCCGATGTTACTTTATCATCAGCACCTTTTGCTTTTGTATTTTTTGGAGCGGTAGCCTTGCTACTTTCCTGTGGTGTTTTAGAACTTTTCATAATTAATTTTTGTTTTAGTCTTCGGTATTGAGCCATGCTTTGGCTTCTTCTATTTCTTCGGGTTTAAATCCTTTTGATTTACCCGGTGTGGCGATTGTAAAAACATCAGTAAACCACTCCACTCCTTTTTCTGCACTTACAACTGCAATTTTTTTCCATTTGGTAAAATTTTGTAAACCCGCTTTAGCATCCTGAACCCAGGCACCAGCGGTAAAATTTTTAACATCGGTTTCCAGTACGAGTAGATATCGGATTTCTTTAAAACGTTGTGCTGTTCGTTTCAGGCCTGTTAACAATACATCTTTAATATCGTCGCTGGTTACTTCACCTGTAGCCCTTACGCCAAAAATATGGTCTGGCAGCCCTGTTATTTCTGTTAACATACTTAGTTGTTTATGTTAGAACATACTAAATCATAAAGATGTTTGCTGTTTCATTAAATTCTAAAAAGTTGTAGAGATGCAAAAACTGTATCTCACTGATAATGTTATAGAAGCATATCATTTAAAAAACAAAAAAAAATAACCTTATGAAAACCAACTCATTAAAACTTGGTGCGCTCATTTGTGGTGTGGCAGTTTCGCTCGCTGCCTGTTCTGGTGGAACTAAAACCACTACCACAACGGATTCTACAATAACTGATTCTACTGCTGTAGCAGGATTAAAACCTGGTGGACCCGCACCAGAGTGGGGTAAAACCATCAAGCCAGAAATGCAAACGATAATCGAAAAATTGAGTACTTATGGTGATAAACCTATAGAAACTTTAAGTGCGACCGATGCCCGTAAAAACCATACACCAACTGATGCAGTGATGGATTTAGTAAAACAAAATAACATTAAGGTGCCTACACCAAAGGTGGATACAACCGGAAAAGATATTGATGTGAGTGGAGGCAAAATACATTTAAGAATTTATACACCAAAAGAAGGAAACGGCCCTCATCCATTAATTGTTTATTATCATGGTGGTGGATTTGTTATTGCTAATTTAGATGTTTACAATGCTTCTGCACAAGCGTTAGCTGAGCAGGTTGGTGCAATTGTTTTATCTGTAGCTTATCGTTTGGCTCCGGAAAATAAATTTCCGACAGCGCATAATGATGCATTTGCTGCTTATGAATGGGCTGTAAAAAATGCTGTAAGCTTAAAAGCTGATCCTGCTAAAATAGCGGTAGTGGGTGAAAGTGCCGGTGGAAATTTAGCTGCTAACGTATCGATTATGGCTAGAGATAAGCACATTATGATTCCGGTACATGAGGTTTTGGTTTATCCAATTGCTCAAGCCGATATGAATACAGCCTCGTATAAAATGTACGAAAAGGCGAAACCATTAAATAAAGCGATGATGGGTTGGTTTACTGAAAAGTATTTAAATACCATGATTGAGGCACAGAATCCTAAAATTTCATTGGTTAATGCTGATTTAAAAGGTTTACCCCCAACTACAATTATCACTGCAGAAATTGATCCTTTACATGATGATGGTGTAATGCTCGCTGATAAATTAAAAGCTGCTGGCGTAAAGGTTGACAGTAAAAATTATGAAGGTGTTACACATGAGTTTTTTGGAATGGCTATCCTTGTTCCTGAAGCGAAAGCTGCGCAGGCCTTTGCTGCAGATCAGTTGAAAGCTGCATTTAAATAGAAAAAAGGCATTGAAGTGTTTACCACTTCAATGCCTTTTTTGTATAGCGTTTAGCGCAAAGCGAGTTATCTCTGACTCAAAACACTCAACTCCAAACTGATTAAGCACCTTTTTTCGAGCTTAAACTTTGCATCAATTGATCGTATAAATCATCGCTGGTTGCTTTTTGAGGTTTCATTTTTTTAACGGTGGCTCGTTTTCCTTTGGCTTTTGCTTTAATTATTTTTAACAGTTCGGAACTATAATCATCTTTAAAAGCACTTAAATCGAATTTTGAACTGTATTGTTTAATAAGTGCCAAACCTACATCCATTTCTTTTTTTGTGATCGTAATATCATCTACCTTATTAATTTCGGACAAGCTCCTGATTTCTTGTTCAAATCTGATTTTAGTAATTACCAGAACATGTTCCATAGGATGGATTACACAAAGATTTTCAGTATTTCTTAATACAAACCTTGCTACCCCGGCTTTACCCGATTTTTCTAAAGCTTTTAATAATAATCCATAAGCTTTTTTGCCCTGTTTTTCGGGCTCGGTATAATAAGAAGTTTCGTAATAAATAGGATTGATATCTTTTATGTCTACAAAATTTTCGAGTTCAATGATCTTTGTTTTCTCAGGTGCTGCTTCTTCAAAGTCGTGCTTATCCAAAACTACATACCGATCATTTAAAAAGTAGCCTTTAACTATTTTTTCATAGGGCACCTCTTTATGGGTATTTTCATTTACCCTTAAAAATTTAATTTTGGCCTGATCGCGTTCGTCAAGCATGTCCAGATCGAGATTACTGTTTTGGATACCAGAAAATAACTTAATCGGAATGTTTACCAAACCAAATCCAATCGAACCTTTCCATATTGATCTCATAGCTTAATTTTTACTTACTAACAAGCACCCAAATCAGAATGTTTTGGCTTTATTAACTGCAAATTAATGAAATCACAAACTATTTAGCTGATATAATGTTGTTCAAGTATCAACTCTATTGAAATACTTATGAAAATAGCTTATATTTCGACCTATCCCCCACGCGAATGCGGTTTAGCTACCTTTAATCAAAATTTAGTTAATGCTTTAAGTTTAAATCCAGATTATAATCCGAAAAATAGCTTTGTTGTTGCTTTAAATGAATCGGATGATATCAATGAGCATCAATACCCCGATGAGGTAAAATTTGTGATCAGCCAGCAAAACCAGCAAGATTATATCGAGGCGGCAGATTTTATTAACAACAGCGATGTAGACAGTGTAATTATTGAACATGAATTTGGTATTTATGGAGGCAATAGTGGCGTATTTTTACTTTCATTAATCAATAGATTAAAGAAACCATTTATCACCATTTTGCATACAGTTTTAAAGGAGCCGAATTTTATGCAGCAAACCATTATTAAAGAGATTGCTGTAAAATCTGCCAAAATTGTGGTGATGAGTAAAAAAGCTGTGTTATTTTTAACCAGCATCTACCAGATTCCAAAAGCATCTATTCAATTGATAGAACATGGTGTGCCAGATTTGGAACCAGTTCTAAACAATGAAATTTCCCGTAGCGAACTCTTTAAAAACCGCAAGGTACTTTTTACTTTCGGTTTAATCAGCCGCAATAAAGGCTTGGAAACTGTAATTAATGCCTTGCCTAAAATTGTGGCGCAGCATCCCGATGTTTTATACGTAATTTTAGGGAATACACACCCAGGGGTTGTAAAACACAATGGAGAAGAATATCGCGACAGTTTAAAAGCACTAGCAAAAGAGCTAGGTGTTGAAAACAACATTGCTTTTGTAAATAAATTTGTTTCTGAAGGCGAACTTCATCAGTATTTAACTGCTTGTTCCTTATATATTACACCATATTTAAATGAGGCACAAATTACCAGTGGTACATTATCTTATGCAATTGGTGCAGGCGCAGCAGTAGTTTCAACTCCATATTGGCATGCACAAGAACTTTTAGCCGAAAACAGAGGTAAATTATTCGATTTTAAAAATGATGATCAGTTGGCAACAATTGTAAATGAGCTTTTAAATGACAATGATAAGTATCAAAAACTTAGACAAAATGCTTATGAATATGGCTTAAAGTTACGTTGGCCAGCCATAGGTAGTGTTTATTTAAAGGTATTGAAAGATGCTGTAATTACAGGTAAAAAACCAGAAAGGGTAACTCCACCAATTATTGATGTGGAAAGTATGCCTGCTTTAAATTTAAATCACATTTCGTTATTAACAGATGATACTGGAATTATACAACATGCTCGTTTTGGGATTCCAAATCTTAAAGAGGGTTATTGTATAGATGATAATGCCAGAGCATTGATCATGGCCTTAATGGCTACTGAAAGGGATAAAAATCCAAAAGCCTTAAAATTTATGCCTGTTTACCTTAGTTTTATTCAGTACATGCAGACTGAGGACGGTAACTTCAGGAATTTTTTAAGTTTTAACCGTAATTATCTTGATGAAGTAGGTTCTGAAGATTCATTCGGAAGAACGATTTGGTCGCTCGGTTATTTGATTAGTGCAGCACCGAACAATTCATACCGCGAATTTGGACGAGAATTGTTTTCGCATTCAATTCCACACTTTAAAGAATTAAAATATCTCCGTGGAAGGGCAAATACAATTATTGGTCTTTCTTATTTCTTATGCGCTCATCCTGGTGATGAGGTGATTGTTAAAGAAATTAATATGTTAGCCAACTCATTGGTAGCCTCATACCAGGAAAACAAAGACGGCGATTGGCATTGGTTCGAGGATATTTTAACTTACGATAATGCAATATTACCACTTGCTTTGCTTCATCATTATGAAGTTACCGGTAATGCTACCTCTTATAAAATAGCCATGGAGAGCGTTGCATTTTTAAATAGTTTTTCTTTTGAAAATGGTTACTTAAATCCTGTTGGCAATGCAGGCTGGATGAAAAAACATGGGAAAAATCCTATTTACGATCAGCAGGCTATAGAAACGATGGCAATGGTATTATTGTATGCCAAAGTTTTCGAAATTACGAAAGATAATCAGTATTTGAATTTAATGCATATCAGTTATGAATGGTTCCTTGGTAAAAATAGTCTGCATATTCCTTTGTACGACTTTGAAACCCATGGTTGTGCCGATGGGTTACAATTTAACAGTGTAAATAGAAACCAAGGTGCAGAAAGTACGTTGGCGTATTTTATCTCCCACCTTGCTATTTTAAAGGCTGCAGAAGCTGAATATGAAACTTTATCCTCCCCCTTAGTGGAAGCGGATAAATGTAGTTAAGAATTAATTTGTCTTGGAAATATTAAGGCTGGTTCAGAAATGAACCAGCCTTTTTTTATGATGTTATTGAGTGAGGTAAGATTTTAAGCTATTCGTTACCCTGAATTTATTTCAGGGACCATTTAATAATATTAGATGCTGAAATAAATTCAGCAGGACGACTCGATAAGTTTAACTCTGAGTGTTTATACTATTTGTCACCCTGAATTTATGTCAGGGACTTTCTAATTGCATTAGATGCTGAAATAAATTCAGCAGGACGACCCGATAAGTTCAACGTGGAGAGTTTATACTATGCGTCACCCTGAATTTATTTCAGGGACTAAACTTTAATTACATTAGATGCTGAAATAAATTCAGCAGGACGACTCGATAAGTTCAACGCGGAGAATTTATAATATTCATTAAAACACGAATGATTATTTATTATCCAATAACCTATCTAACAGCAATTCTAAATTAACAGTTGCGAATGAAGAACTATAATCAGATAAGCCGTAAGGAATAATCAATTCGCCATTGCTGATGATTGATCCACATGAGTAAACCACGTTCGGTACATAACCTTCACGTTCTTCATTGTTTGGCATAATTAGTGGCTCTTTTAAGTGACCGATCTCTTTGCTTGGGTCGTCGAGATCTAATAAACTCACGCCAATACAGTATTTGCGCATAGGCCCCACGCCGTGGGTAATTACTAACCAGCCTTTATCGGTTTCTATTGGTGATCCGCAATTGCCAATCTGCACGAGTTCCCAATCATATCGTGGTTGTTTCAGTAAGATGGGATTTTCCCAAACGTTCACTTTGTCAGAGAACATGAGGTAATTGTTCCAGCCATCAATCCTGCTCATCATAACATATTTGCCATTAATTTTCCGCGGAAACAAAGCCAGGTTCTTATTCTGGGCACCATCGCCATAAAGTGGAATAACTTTAAATTCGTAAAAATCTTCGGTTTGTACCAGTTTCGGTATAATTAATGAACCATCAAATGCAGTATATGTGGCATAATACAATATTTTGCCATCATCTTTAATGAATTTCACAAAGCGGGCATCCTCAATCCCCTTACGTTCAAATTCTGAAATTGGGAAAATTACGCGGTCAGAAATATCAGTATCTTTAGAAAAAGTGATCGTATGGTAAGTATCAGATAACCAAAGCACTTTATCATATTCAATTAAACGTGCGGGGTTTTCTTTGTTCAGTACTTTGGAATCTTTAATGATATTACTCAAACTTGTATATTCAAATTTGTCATCCAGTTTCGACTCAATTTCTTCCAGTACTGAGGTATCAATCTGTGCGTAGGCAGCTTTTTTTAAAAATAATTTTTTTACGTAAATGGCGTTCTTAACTACCTCTGCCTCATCTACATAATTACCTACAGGTAAAACCTGGATGTTGTTGTTTTTATCAATAAGTGCCCGCCTGAAAACGATTGATGAAATATGGCCCTCGCCTACCGCCCTAAAGCTAATGATTACACGTTTTTCTCCCTCAACAAGGTCAGTCTGGTCTGGATCATCAACGATACTTGGATTAAAAAATGCTGCTGATTCTATTGAATATTCGTGTGTAAAATAGGCACCGATTAGTAAACGAGTATATTCGTCGAGATCTTCAAATTCGGTTCCAAGGGCAATAAACTGTTTTTTTAATTTTTTGCAGTGGCGGGTTAGTATTTTGGTAATATTTCTATGCCGTTTAGAATATTCTTGTAAGATGGGTGATATCAGTGAAAATACTTTGTCATCAGAAAACTCTAAAACCTTTTTTATTACTTCTAATGCGCGCTCCTCCCCGTTAAAAAAAAAACGGGCAATAACTCTTTTCGTATCTGGGTTTACCTTAACAGGTTTACGTTCTATATATAATCTCATTATTTAAGTTATTTGGGTGATAATTTTAACGCTTATCCTCAATCGCCTACAAAATATACTAACGGAATTTACGGTTGAATTGTTTATATTATTTACTTATTAATCATAATCTTTACCTTTAGTGTTTCATTGCCACCGAATAAATATATAGTAAATGCAGATTAAAAAAGCCGAACCGATTAAGCATACAGATAAAGATATGCTTTTTGCCAAATTAGCATCCTACGAAATTCTGAATACCCCGGCTGAAAGTGCTTTTGATCGGATAACACAGCTTGCTGCTCAAATATTTGATGTGGCGCATGCAGGAATAGGCTTTATGGCAGGAGAACAGATATTTGTGAAATCACAATACGGTTTACCTGCAAACAGTGCATTCGCTTTTTACAAATCCTCGCCAATTGTAACCGCAGATGGTTATGCTATTGGGTTAATATATGTGGCTTCCGATTCGGCCCAAAATGCTGATGAGAAACAATTGGAGATGTTAGGTACTTTGGCCGATATGGTAATGGAGAAGCTTGAATCCAGAATCGCAATCAGAAAAACGTTCAGGGCTTATGATGACCGCCTGCATGTATTGGTTCATGATCTTAAAAATCCTATGACTACAATTTCATTACAATCGGAACTGCTGGGAAGAATACCCGGTATTGATGAGCGCGCAGCGGTAGTTGCAGGTAAAATCAATATGCAATCGAAGCGGATGATTGATAATTTAAATGGAATTTTAAGCAATGCACGTAAAGAAAGTCATTCTTTTAAACCGCAAAAAGCAAAGGTAGATTTAAAAGCAATTATCGAACAGGCAATTGATGATCTGAGATTAAAACTCAACCATAAAAACCAGAAAGTATTGATCGGTATTGAAAATTCTTTGGAAGTTTTTGCAGATGCTGATAAAGTAAAAGTTGTTTTTGAGCACATTATCGATAATGCAGTTAAGTTTTCTCCTAAGGGGACTGAAATTGTTATTTCTCATCAAATCCATGAAAATGAAATAACCGTTGCGATAAAAGATAGTGGTGTGGGTTTAACTGAAGAAGATCTTGATAAAATTTTCTTAAAATTTGCGCCATTGAGTGCTAAAGCGACCAATAATGAAAATAATTACGGCTTAGGATTGATTGCCGTAAATGCAATAATTGATATACATAAAGGAAAACTGTGGGCAGAAAGTAGTGGAAAAGATTTAGGTACAACTTTTTATGTTACGTTACCCATTAAATAACTTTAAATCAGATAAATCACTGAGTTTCATTTCTTCAAGTAATATTCTTTTTGGGATATCATTTTCATGGTACGACCACTTTATCAGCCTGATCATACCAGATTCGATTTCAATTCCGGTAATATCTCCATCGTTAAAACAACAACAGCCGCTGTTAAAGTAGCTGGGCTGGTACTTCCCTAAACGTGGTGCTTTATCGCCTTCTTTAATGCGTTTATGAAGTTCTACTTCCAAAAACTCGAGATCTTTTACGTTTTTCTCTTTTTGAGCCCGATCTAATTTTACATAAATCCGCTCCAGGTGCGTTAAAGATGCAAATACTGGCTGGTGGGTATGTCCGGTAATCAATGCCATATTCTCCTGTTCAGCAATCCAGCTGTACATCATGGTATTGTGCACCGTTTTAAGCTGATTATCGTAAGCGGGTGTATTTGGGTTAATTTGTAGGTAGGCTTGCAGTGGTGCCCAAATGGTACTTACAAACCATTTACTAAACCAATTGCCATCGCTTTGCAAATCACCCTGATGACCGTGTGTAAGGAAAATATCCAGTTTGTTTTCTCCAATTTGCGCCCGGAGGATTGCGCCTTCATAAATGCGGATTTTTTTTCCATAAATTCTGTTCAGGTTAAATCCTGCCAGTGGATCATTGTCCCAATATAAATCGTGATTGCCGAATATTTTTGTGAAACGGTTTTTATTAATAAATAATTTTTCTGCTTCAAAAGTATCTTTATTGTGTTTGATTACCGATTCCATTAAATTTTCCCAAAGCTCTTCACTATCGCCAAGGTTTATATAATGGAAATCCTTTTCGTTGTAATATTGGAGTGCTTTTAAGTAATTTTTTTCTGATAATGAAAAATCGTCAGCGTAATCACGGGCACCTTTATGTTGGTCGGACAAAATGATAAATTTATCTTCATTGGTGATTTCAAAAATAAGTCCTCGTTTACCAGGGTCCTGATTAATGGTTTTGTATAATTTGCTTAGGGCTTCATGAATACGTTTGCGATCTGGTCTTGAACCGAATCTATTCGACATGCGGATGATCCAGGCACTCAGTAAACGTTGTAAGAGTTTTCGCATGTATAATTGGGAATTCGCTTTAATATTGGGTTGTGTTTCAAAGTAACAAAAAATATTGTTAATCGTTTTATTTCATTGTAACTGTGGTTCCAAAAGATAATTAGGGCAGAAAACCAAAAGAATTTGTAGGGTAAAAATCTTTTCAAAGATTAGCAACCATTTTACAGTATTCCGTTTACACAACTAAAACATTTTCTGTAATAGAGAATTAGTAGATTAAAATTCTAAATAAATAAAAAATATTTTACTAAATTTGTTAGTATTGAAAAGATCAGGAAGTGCAGATTTACCCTTACACTATGGCCATGTACCACCATGGCTGGCTCAACGCATGGCTACACTCGGCCTGGCCATTACTGAAGCGATATTGTTAGAGTATGGCAAGGCAGAAGTTATCCGCCGTTTAAGCAGTCCGTTTTGGTTTCAAAGCCTCGGGGCTGTTATGGGTATGGATTGGCATTCATCTGGCATTACCACATCGGTAATGGGTGCTTTAAAAAAATCAATCAATCCGTTATCTAAAGAATTGGGCATCTATATTTGTGGTGGCAAAGGGAAATACAGCAGGGAAACGCCAAATGAGCTTTTAAAAATAGCCGATAAAACAGGTTTAAACGGAACAGAATTGTTACGGGCGAGCAAACTCAGTGCTAAGGTAGATAATACTGCCATACAAGATGGATTCCAGTTGTACCTTCACAGTTTTGTTTTAAGCAATGAAGGCGATTGGGCTGTGGTGCAACAAGGCATGAGCAATAGCAGTTCTACTGCAAGAAGATACCACTGGCATTCTGAAAACCTGAAATCTTTTGTTGAGGAACCCCACACCGGAATTTGCGGAATAAACCAGGGCCAGATATTAAATCTGACTTCAAATGATGCAGGCAAAACAAGGCAGAGCATGATGGATATCACGGCTGAATCGCCCAACAGGATGCTTGCCGAAATACAAAAACTGGTCATGCCGAATCACCATGATGTAAAATCGAAAGATGTAGATTTAAAACGTTTAGGAAGTATTTTGTGGCTGGCGCAAGAAAAAAAGCCGAGTGATTTTGAAGAATTGTTGTTATTGGAAGGTATGGGCCCACGAACCTTGCAATCAATGGCTTTGGTGAGCGAACTAATTTATGGTACGCCATCACGTTTTACTGATCCTGCACGTTATTCTTTTGCACATGGAGGTAAAGATGGACACCCCTTCCCAGTTCCTGTAAATGTATTTGATGAAACAATAAGCGTTTTGCAAAAGGCAATTGATAAAGCTAAAATTGGAAACTCAGATAAACAGCAGGCAATAAAGTCATTGCATCAAATTGCACGCAATGCAGAAAATGATTTTATTCCCAATATGGATTTTGATAAGGTAATTCAGAAGGAGCGTAACGAAAGCTGGAAATATGGTGGCAGAACGGTTTTTGGAAAAGAGCAACCGCCAAGAAACGAGCAGTTGAAGTTGTTTTAGTATGTTTTTTAGACTCAGAGGCACGAAATTTTAGTAAAATTTTATAGAAATCTTAATTGATAAGTTTTTAGGGGCGATACAATCGCCTTTCTCGTTCATCCTCGTTACAAACGAGGACGATAGACCGGTAGATACTGAAACAAGTTCAGTATGACGACCTGCTCACATACGGATCCCTACAACAGAATTTAAATCCGTGATTTCTGTGTTTCCGTGGCAAAAAACAGCTGATAATAATCTAGTTAGATAGATACTGAAACGAGTTCAGCATGACGACCTGCTCACATACGTATCGCTACAACAGAATTCAACTCCGTGATTTCCGTGTGAAGACTGCATAAAAACAAAAAAGGTCGTGATTTGCACCACGACCAAAAAAATATAGAATTTAAACTTAATTAAGCATAAGCGACAGCATCTTTCGATGCCAGTTTGGTTGTTCCCATTAAGTATTCGTCTACCTTGCGGGCAGCCTCTCTACCTTCAGATATGGCCCAAACCACTAATGATTGTCCACGGCGAACATCACCTGCTGCAAAAATCTTTGCAATATTTGTTTGATAAGTATGTTCTGAAGCTTTTACGTTTCCGCGGTTATCAAGCTCCACCCCTAACTTTTCAATTAAACCTTCTTTTTGAGGATGTAAGAAACCCATTGCTAAAAGCACCAGTTCGCAAGGAAGATCTCTTTCGGTACCTGCAACTTCTTTAAAAGTAACCGGACGTCCGTTTGCATCAATTTCCCATTCAACATCCACCACTTTTAAAGCCTTAAGATTTCCATTTTCATCAGCAATGAAGTTTTTCGTATTTGCCGACCATGCCCTTTGTGCACCTTCTTCATGTGACGAAGTGTTTTTCAGCAACATCGGATAATTTGGCCAAGGCATATTTTCATTGCGTGTTTGAGGAGGCATTGGCATAATTTCAAACTGTGTAACAGATTTCGCACCGTGACGGTTTGAAGTACCAATACAGTCTGATCCGGTATCACCACCACCAATTACAATTACATTTTTACCTGTAGCCATAATCTCTTCTACTTCAACAGTCCTACTTGCAACGCGTTTATTTTGCTGTTTTAAGAAGTCCATAGCATAATGCACTCCTTTAGCCGAACGGCCAGGGATTGATAGATCGCGAGGAATTGTAGAACCACCAGCTAATACGACGGCATTAAAATCTCTAAGCAGAGTGCCTATTTCAACATTTTCGCCAACGTTAGCATTACATCTGAAGATAATTCCTTCTTCTTTCATCAAATCGATTCGGCGGTCTACCACATTTTTCTGCAATTTAAAATCCGGAATACCGTATCTCAATAAACCACCTGGTGCATCATCACGTTCGAAAACAGTTACTTCATGCCCAACTTTATTTAACTGAGCAGCAGCAGCCATACCTGCAGGGCCTGAACCGATAACAGCTACTTTTTTACCTGTTCTGATTAATGGTGCTTTAGCCTTTATAAAACCTTTTTCAAAGGCAATTTCAATAATGTGTTTCTCAATCTCCTCAATAGAAACAGGCGGACGGTTAATGCCTAACACGCAAGCAGATTCGCAAGGTGCAGGACAGATCCTTCCTGTAAACTCAGGAAAATTATTGGTACTTAATAAAATATTTGCTGCCAATTCCCATTGACCCTGATAAACAGCATCGTTAAATTCTGGAATTACATTACCTAATGGGCAACCTGACTGACAGAATGGAACGCCGCAATCCATGCAGCGTGCAGCTTGATTATTTAATTCTTGTGAGGGTAATTCATTTAAAAATTCCCCATAGTGTTTTACACGAGTTGCAGCCTCTTCTCTAGTGGGCGCAACTCTATCGTATTCTTGAAATCCTGTTACTTTTCCCATGGCTTAGTGTGTTTTTACTTGTTGATTACGTTTGCTTAAAACTGCTTTGTATTCTTTAGGGAATACTTTAACAAAATGTGCAGATTGAGTCTTCCAATCACTTAAGATAAACTCTGCTACTCTACTATCCGTTAAGCGGATATGTGTTTTAAGTAAAGCTAAAATACGTTCTTCATCTTCAGCCTGTAGTGGATCAAGATCTACCATTTCTTTATTGCATTTGCGTGCAAAAGTTCCATTGGCATCATAAATCCAGGCCACACCGCCACTCATACCTGCTGCAAAATTACTTCCGGTATCACCAAGGATCAGCACTTCACCACCAGTCATGTATTCGCATCCGTGATCGCCCACTCCTTCTACAACAGCTGTTGCACCAGAGTTACGAACAGCAAAACGTTCACCCGCTTTACCACGTGCAAATAATTCGCCCGAAGTTGCACCATAAAGTGCCACGTTACCAATAATAATATTTTGCTCTGGAACAAAAGTAGAATTAGCAAAAGGATAAATCGCCAATCTGGCACCTGATAAGCCTTTACCTACATAATCATTAGCTTCACCTTCTAATGATAGCGTAACTCCACGGGTATTGAAAGCCCCGAAACTTTGTCCGGCTGAACCTACAAACTTAAAGTTGATGGTATCAGGCGGTAAACCTGCACCTAAATGAACTTTAGAAATTTCATTAGATAACATCGTTCCTAAAGCGCGATCGGTATTTTTAACTTCGAAACTCGCAAAAACAGGCTCATTATTAGCTATGGCAGGTTGTGCCGCTGCTATTAATTTATGATCTAAAACATGATCCAAACCATGATCCTGACCTTCTGTATTAAATAAAGGCAGGCCATTGTCTTCAGCTTTATATAATATTGCTGATAAATCAAGGTGTTTCAATTTCCAGTCTTCAATAGGCAATTCTCTTACTTTTAAAATATCGGCCTGGCCAATCATTTCGTGGATGGTTCTGAAACCCAATTCAGCCATAATCTCACGCAATTCTTCAGCAAGGAAATAAAATAAGTTAACCACATGATCGGCATCACCGGTAAATAGTTTTCTTAATTCAGGATCTTGCGTTGCAACGCCAACCGGACAAGTATTTAAATGGCATTTACGCATCATGATACATCCTGAAGTTACCAAGGCAGCTGTTGCAACCCCCCATTCTTCGGCGCCCAATAATGCAGCGATAGCAATATCTTTACCAGTTTTAAGCTGTCCATCAGTTTGTAACACAATGCGGTTACGCAATTTATTTTTCACCAATGTTTGATGCGCTTCTGCTAAACCAAGTTCCCATGGTAAGCCTGCGTGTTGAATTGATGTTAAAGGAGAAGCTCCTGTTCCACCATCAAATCCCGAAACCAAAATTACATCGGCATGTGCTTTAGCCACACCAGCTGCGATTGTGCCAACTCCTGCTTTTGAAACCAGTTTTACATTAATTCTGGCAGCACGGTTCGCATTTTTTAAGTCGAAAATCAGCTGTGCTAAATCCTCAATAGAATAAATATCATGGTGAGGTGGAGGAGAAATTAAACCAACTCCTGGTGTAGAGTGACGAACTTTTGCAATCCAATCATCTACTTTATGCCCCGGCAACTGGCCACCTTCTCCTGGTTTAGCACCTTGAGCCATTTTAATCTGTAACTCGTCAGCGTTGGTTAAATAATAACTGGTTACACCAAAACGTGCTGATGCTACCTGTTTAATCGCTGAGCGCATACTGTCGCCATTTGGCAATTTAGTATAACGCATTTCATCTTCACCACCTTCACCGGTATTGCTCTTTCCGCCGATGCGGTTCATTGCAATGGCTAAAGTAGAGTGTGCCTCGTGAGAGATTGAACCGAAAGACATAGCCCCTGTTGCAAATCTTTTCAGAATTGATTCAGTGGATTCAACTTCGTTTAGCGGTACCGACGGACGGCTATAGTTAAATTCAAACAATCCGCGGATGGTATAAGCTTGTTGCGTTTGCTCATTAACCAGTTTAGAGTATTGTTTAAAGATATTGTAATCGTTTTTGCGGGTTGCATTTTGAAGCAAGTGGATGGTTTGCGGATTAAACAAATGCGCCTCACCTTTACGACGGAATTTATATGTTCCTCCGGCAGGCAATAAATGCTCTGTTTCAGTCAGCGGACCAAAACTGCGGTGGTGTTTGATTAATGTTTCTTTAGCAATTTCATCCAGACCTAAGCCACCGATACGGGAAACTGCGCCAGTGAAATAAGTGTTTACCACCTGTTTATTTAAACCTAAAATCTCAAAAATCTGCGCTCCCTGGTAAGATTGCAGGGTAGAAATACCCATTTTAGAAAAGATTTTAAGCAAGCCACTGTTTACGGCGTAAATGTAGTTTTTTGTTAATTGTTCGGCTGATAAACCAGATTCTTTTTGGAAACCGTTTATGGTTTCTAAAGCTAAATATGGGTTAATTGCAGTTACACCAAAACCTAATAAAGTAGCAAAATGATGTACCTCCCAGATGTCGCCCGCTTCAATTACAATACCTACAGCACCACGATACCCTTTGCGGATTAAATGGTGGTGTACTGCAGAAACTGCCAATAATGATGGCATAGCTGCATGTTCTGAATCGATTGCCCTATCTGTTAATACAATTACCTGGAAACCATCTTCCACGGCATCAACAGCGTAACGGCACAAACGGTCTAAAGCTTTTGCCATTGCACCTGGTTTGCCATCAGCCCTAAAATACGTCTGTAAAGTTTTCGCCTGAAAAACTCCGGTATCAATACTTCTTAATTTTTCAAGCTCCTGATTGGTTAAAATTGGGTGTTTAATGGCTACGCAATGAGATTGTAATGGATTTTCTTCTAAAAGATTTCCATTACTGCCCATAAAACTTGCCAAACTCATTACCACTTTCTCGCGGATAGGATCAATGGGTGGATTGGTAACCTGTGCAAATAACTGCTTAAAATAAGAGGATAAGTGCTGAGGACGCTTAGATAAAATGGCCAAAGGGGTATCAGTTCCCATTGAACCGATTGGCTCTTTGGCTTCTTTAGCCATTGGTTTAAGCAAAAGATCAACGTCTTCTCTACTGTAACCAAAAACCTGTTGATATTTAAAGATAGATTCTTCTGATAAGCCGGTAAACATTACACGTGGCTCAGGCAATTCTTCCAAACGGATCTGGTACTGATTAATCCAGTCAGCATATGGGCTTTTACCACAAACCTGTTGTTTAATTTCGTTATCGCTTATAATTCTACCCTGCTCCATGTCTACTACGAACATTTTGCCAGGCGTTAAACGGCCTTTTTCTATTACTGTACTTTGATCTATCGCAAGTGCACCAGCTTCTGAGCCCATAATTACACGGTCATCAGAGGTGATGGCGTACCGCGATGGACGCAGACCGTTACGATCTAAAGTAGCACCAATTAATTTTCCATCTGTAAATGCAATTGCCGCTGGTCCATCCCATGGTTCCATTAAAGTAGCATGAAACTCATAGAATGCCCTTTTAACAGGATCCATGTCTTCATTGCCATCCCACGCTTCCGGAACCAGCATCATTAGTACGTGTGGTAAAGTTCTGCCTGCATGAAGCAACAATTCAATAACGTTATCTAAACATCCTGAATCTGAGTTGGTTTCATCGATAACTGGCAATAACATATCAAGTTCTTCCGGAGTAAAATATGCCGAAGCAAAAGATTTAACCCCAGCCCTGAACCAGTTTAAATTTCCTTGTAAAGTATTAATCTCACCATTGTGGGCAATAAAGCGGAATGGCTGGGCCAATCTCCACGAAGGGAATGTATTTGTGGCAAAACGTGAATGTACCAAACCTAAAGCAGAAACCATTCGCTTATCGGAAAGATCGGTAAAATAAGTACGTACCTGCAATGAAGTAAGCTGACCTTTATATATAATGGTTTGCGCAGAAAGCGAAACAATATAAAAATCTTTACCGCCATGAACGGTATTGACGATTAGCTTAATGAGGTAGTTTTTAAAAATATAAAGTTTACGTTCGAAATCTGCTCCTGGAGCAACTGTATAAGGGCGGGCAATAAATACCTGCTCAATTTCGGGTTCTACAGAAAGTGCCATATTGCCGATATCTGTTGTATCAACATCAACTTTTCTGAAGCCTAAAATTTCAAGGCCAAGTTTTTCGGCGGCACGGTAAATTAATTCTCTGCACTCTTCTCTGGATCTGATATCCTTTGGCATAAATAACATACCTACACCATAATTATTGGTTTCAGGTAAGCTAAAGCCAGCTTTTAAACATTCATCATAAAAAAATTCATGGGGAATCTGAATCATTATACCAGCACCATCGCCAGTATTCGGTTCTGCTCCACATGCCCCTCTATGATCTAGATTTTCTAAAATAGTAAGTGCATCGGAGATGATTTGATGCGATTTTCGCCCCTTCACATGTGCAACGAACCCAATACCGCAGGCATCGTGTTCAAATTGCGCATCGTACAATCCACTGTTTGGTTCCATTCTTTGCTCGTTAGTTGTTAGTGTATAGGAAACACTAAGATACGAAAAACAATCTTTAAATTACAGAGTTGACATGTTTTTTAGAAAAATTTTAGCCCTTATGTAATTTAAAGTCTTAAAATTAAAATAATACTAATATAAGCTCAATATAATTATCATATTAATAATGGTAAGATTATACAATAAATTCAATTTTAAACGCAAAAATCAGCCTAAAACGTTTTATTTAAGTATTTACATATAAACAAACTATTTATAAATGAAAATATTGAACCTGTCTGCTTATGCATCCATATTTTTAATGCATTTTAAAATTACACATTTAAATTTTATTAATTTACTAATCAACAAGATAGCGCATTTGATAAAAAAAATAGAAAAATGCATTTCGGGAAACAACTTCTTTTTCTACCTTTGTGGCCGGGCAAGTCTTTTACGACCAGCTCCCTTTGAACTCCCCCAGGGTGGGAACACAGCAAGGGTAGAAGGTTGTAGCGGTGCGATAGAAGGTGCTTGCCCTTTTTTTTACCCCCTTACCCCCTGAAGGGGGGATATTAAATTCTTCAGGGGTTCTTGTAACAGAACCTAGTAATCATTTTAAGAATTTATAAGCATGAAATTTTTTATTGACACAGCAAATCTTGATCAAATCAAAGAAGCGCAAGATCTTGGCATTTTAGATGGAGTAACCACTAATCCTAGCTTAATGGCTAAAGAAGGTATTACCGGCGAAGAAAATGTAATCAATCATTATAAAGCCATCTGCGATATCGTTGATGATAACGTTAGTGCTGAAGTAATTTCTACAACTTTCGATGAGATTGTTAAGGAAGGTGAAGCTTTAGCAGCTTTAAATCCAAAAATCGTAGTTAAAGTTCCGATGATTAAAGATGGTGTGAAGGCCATTAAATATTTTTCATCTAAAGGAATTAAAACCAACTGTACTTTAATTTTCTCTGCAGGCCAGGCTTTATTGGCTGCAAAAGCTGGAGCTACCTATGTTTCTCCGTTTTTAGGTCGTTTAGATGATATTTCGAGTGATGGTTTGGTTTTAATCGAAGATATCAGAACTATTTTTGATAATTACGGTTACGAAACTCAAATTTTAGCAGCATCAATCCGCGGACCATTGCACATTGTAAACTGTGCTAAATTGGGAGCTGATGTTATTACTGCACCATTAGCAGCGATAGTTGGTTTATTGAAACACCCATTAACCGATAGCGGTTTGGCTACATTCTTAGCTGACCATGCTAAAGCAGCTGGTAAATAAGTTTGGAGATTTTAGTTTGGAATGTTGAGTTCCAAATGCATAAAAAAGACCTAAGTTAGTATTTAACTTAGGTCTTTTTTTGTGTTATAAAGAATGTAATTAGACAGGTACTTAATGTGTCTTATTGCGTTTGCCACAAAAACACAGAATTCACGGAAAATTTATTGTGTTTTCTATGCGTATTACTCATTTTGGTAGTTTCATACTGAGCATTCATGCGTACACCTTCAACTCATGCGTCTTCCTGAACTTGTTTCACGATCTTTATCATGAGTTACCACAGTTACTCATTAAGAAGTTAAGATCATATTGCGATTTGCTTATTCCAAACTCCAAGCCCCAAACTGCAAACTAAACTAAAGATTCCCGGCTTAAAACTTCCTTAATCTTTTCATAACTAATCTGCTCATCCGGCTCTATCAAAATTCCCTTCACTCCTGCCCCGTTTGCGGCTTCAACATCTCTGGGTTTATCGCCAATCATGATAGATTGTGCAGGGTCGATATCGTACATTTCAATTGCATCCAAAATCATACCTGAAGCTGGTTTTCTGCATTTGCATTCGCCGCCTACTGTTGGGTGATGTGGACAGTAATAAAACGCTGCAATATCTGCCCCTTTTGCTAAAAAAGCATTTCTAAGCATTTGATGCATTACCCCTAATTCCTGTTCTGTATAACGTTTTAAGGCGATACCACCCTGATTTGTAATTACAATGAGGAGATAACCTTCATCGAATAGCTTTTTTAGTACTGGTATCTGATAGTTTAATATTTCGAAATCTTCTACGCGGCAGATGTAATCATATATTTCGTGGTTGAGTACGCCATCGCGATCGAGAAAAATAGCTTTATTCATTATTGTGATTTGAGATAAGAGTATTGTGATTAGAGCATGTATCATAAATGTAGAATTGTCACCCGCCCTATCAATGACCTGTTTAAATGCCTCTCAGCATTTGGACATGCTCGACGTGAAAAATTCGAATGGAATTGCTACAAATGATACATTTTCTTTATAATCGCCAAAATAAGGAAAAATTAAGGACAAAAGAAAGCCCAATCTTTTTAGAGACCGGGCTTAATCATATAATTTATTTGGTTGGGTTTATTTTAAATTCAATCCGGCTTTGTGCCCTTTTATGGCGAAAAACAAGATATATAAATAACAAGGCAATACGGTTAGCAAATAAGCCAACTGGAAGTTTACATGGAGTTTTTCATTTAGAAATGCATATAATAACGGCATAATTGCACCGCCGGCAATACCCATTACCATAATAGCCGAACCGATTTTAGTAAATTTACCTAAATGGCTGATGCCGAGTGGAAAAATCGCAGGCCACATTAATGAATTCGCCAATCCTAATAAAGCCACAAAAATTACAGCGAACCAGCTCGAAATCGCAAAAGATAATACCGTGAATATGATACCTAAAATGGCACAGATCCTCAGTGCCTTTTGTTGTGAAATGTATTTTGGAATGGTAATTATACCAACAATATAACCAATTAACATACTAAATAGCGTAATTGAAGTTAATTTCCCACTAATTTCGGTACTTATTCCCAATTCGCGACCATAAATACCAATAATATCACCTGCCATAACCTCAGCACCTACGTATACAAAAATACAGAGTGCGCCTAAAAATAAATGTGGAAACTGAAATATGCTCTGGTGTTTAACAACGGCTCCTTTACTTTCGTCAACAATATCTTCTTCTACCTCAACTTCCGGTAAATCGGTAAATTTGATAAAAATGGCGAATAGCGAAAAAACTATGGCTAAAACAATATATGGCATGTTTACACGGCCTAAAACGTCGTTTAATAATTGCTCATGCACAGTACCTGTAGCTGCCTGAATTTTCTTTTCTACTTCAGATGCATTTTTCAAGAACAGGCTTCCCATAATTAAAGGCACAATCATTCCTGCAAATTTATTGCAGATACCCGCTATGCTAATGCGTTTTGCCGCACTTTCTATGGGGCCAATAATGGTTAAATATGGATTTGAAGCGGTTTGAAGCAAGGCCAATGCAGCACCCTGAACAAAAATCCCTGTTAAAAATAAACCAAATGTTCTGGTTTGTGCCGCCGGAATAAAAATAAGCGAACCTACACCCAAAATTACCAAGCCTAACACGATACCATTTTTAAATCCCACTTTTTTAAGTATCCATGATGATGGTAATGCCAGAAAAAAGTAAGCCATATATGAAGCAAACGTTACAAAAAATGCCTGTAAGTTTGATAAGCCGAAAGACAATTTAAAGAAAGGAATTAATGTTCCATTTGCCCAGGTTACAAAGCCAAAAATAAAAAATAGGGCACAAATAATTAGGAGTGGTTTAGGGCCCTGTGCTTGACCCGATTTTGTTGTTTGTTGCATAAAATTTGGTTCGGTTTAAGTTGTAGCGACCAAACTAAACAATAATATTAAATAATGTGTAGGGCAAACGTTTGCGTGATTTCATCTTTGATTGATAAATAAACTTAATTGGTGCTTACGCATCTGAAACCAGTATGTTCAAGGCCGGTATCTGCTGAGGTTTTCATTCTTGAAGTTACACGATATCCTTTACAATAAGAGCCATTACACATAAAAGAACCGCCCCTTACAACCCTTTTGGGTATAGTAGGCTCCATAGGATCGTAGCTATCTTTTGGCCCTTTTGGATTGTTGGTTAAGCCGGTTAGCGTTCCGTAATAATCAGGACGATACCAATCACTGCACCATTCCCAAACATTACCTGCCATATCAAATAATCCGTAACCATTCGATTTAAACTGTTTTACAGCCGCTAAACCATTGTGTCCGTCCCAATCGGTATTTTTAACCGGGAAATTACCTTGCCAGGTATTGGCTTTCGCTTTACCTTTTTCTATATCTTCATTTCCCCATGGATACTTTTCGTTTTTCAAAGCACCTCTTGCTGCATATTCCCACTCTGCTTCTGTTGGTAAACGTTTTCCAGACCATTTGCAATAAGCCATCGCATCATCCCAAGAAACATGTACTACAGGATAATTTTCTTTTCCTTTAATATTACTTTTAGGTCCGTGAGGATGTTTCCAGTCTGCTCCTTTTACCCAGCGCCACCATTGCGAAGCATCGTTTAATGAACTAATGCTTTTTGGTTGGTAAAAAACCAGAGATGCGGCAACAAAAACGCTATCTGGTGGTTTTGGCGTGCCTGCAGGAAGCTGTTTTTTCATTTCTTCCCAGTCTGGTTTGCGTTCGGCAGTGGTTTTGTATCCGGTTGCATCAACAAATTTTTTGAAACTTGCATTGGTTACTTCAGTTACATCAATCCAAAACGAAGCAAGTTTTACCTGATGTTGCGGATATTCATCATCTCTACCCTCTTTATCGGATGCACCCATGGCAAATTCTCCGGCAGGGATTAAAACCATCCCTTCATGACTAACTTCATTCGAAGCAAAACTCGAAGAATCTTTTACTGCACCAAAACGGCTTGGCATATTTTTTTCGCAGGATGCTAATGAATCTTGTTTGTGCTTCGCCTGTTCTTCTTCTTTAACTTTATTGGATTGGCAGGAAAATATAGTGAGCATCGGCAAAAAAAGTAAGACGGCAAGAGATCTACGCATAGGATAATATTAAATTATGAGCCATAAAAATATCAATTCTAATTAAAAAAGAGAAGGTAAATAATTAATTCGCCTATAAATCAATACACTAACGCATTTGATGATTTTTTATTTGCAGGAAACACTCCATAACCCTATATTTGCACCACTTTAAAGGAAACGGATAACGTTTTTAAACAAAGTAGATTCCGTAGCTCAGCTGGTAGAGCATTACACTTTTAATGTAGTGGTCCTGGGTTCGAATCCCAGCGGGATCACAGAAAAAGGAAGATCAATTTGATCTTCCTTTTGTTTTTAAAACAAATTTTCTCGCCATATCTTAGAATAATTTCAATCCCATCGAAAAAATCCTAACATTGAGTTCTAACTCTGTAAGCTAAATTATAAATGAAATCCAATATTGGATGTTGAATTTCGTCCATAACATTTAGCTATGATTACAGCAATTATTAAAACTACCATTTTTTGATAAAGTAATGTTGATGATCAATTTTCTTGACGGTCTTATGTATCTTTAAAGCGTTAAATCTTAATCCAATTTCACTTAAAAGCCTTAAAAAATGAAAGATGCTGATATCAAGCGAATATCAAGGCTTACGGCAATTATCACACAAATGCAGAGCAAACGATTGTTGACCGCCAGCGAGCTTGCCGACAGGTTTGATGTAAGTGTCAGAACTATTTATCGTGATGTAAAAGCGTTGGAACAAGCAGGTATTCCCATTAATAAGGAGGAGGGCAAAGGCTATAGCCTAATGGATGGATATAGGGTTCCACCTATAATGTTCACAGAAAATGAGGCCAGTGCTTTAATCACTGCTGAACAGATTCTATTTAAAGGTTCCGACACATCACTAAGCAGAGAATACCAGGCAGCGATCAGCAAAATAAAATCTGTACTCCAACATTTAACAAAAGAAAAAGTGACATTGCTATCTGATAGAATAGCGATTAGTCCAGCGATTTTTCATGATCATCAAAGTAATTCACTGACAATGATTCAAAATGCGCTCACCTCTTTTAATCTGCTCGAAATCACATACCGGTCAAATCTTAAAGGGGAGCTTACTCAACGCGAAATTGAGCCATTTGCGCTGTATTTCAGCCTAAAAGAAAGTTGGCTGTTGATTGCTTTTTGTAGGTTAAGAAAAGATTTTAGAATGTTTAGCCTAGAGAGAATTCAAAAAATTAAAAAGCTTGATTCGAGTTTTCAACCACACAAACTAACCCTGGCGGAGTATTTAGAAGAAAAGAAAAAAAAGTTTGATACCCCTGACACACTGTTGTCTTAACCCTAATTTACCTTTGCAATGGCGAAGGCCAATACACGATTACACAAAAATTAGGATTATGAATTTAATTTCGATTAGAATTATTACTGAAGACGTCAAATTGCTAGTTAACTTTTATGAGCGATTGACAAAGATGCCAGTATTACAACACACTGATGATTTTGCAGAAATAAAAACCAAGTCAGCAACACTTGCAATAGGAAGTACAAGAACCTTACAGTTTTTTGGAGGTGGCGAAGTTGCAAAAGCTGCCCAAAACAGAACGGCAATCATAGAATTTATGGTTGAGGATGTAGATAGTGAATATCAAAGGCTAGCCGACTTTCTTCAACCTTACATTGTGCAAATGCCTACAATAATGCCCTGGGGAAATAAATCCCTATTGTTACGTGACCCGGACGGTAACCTCGTAAATTTTTTCACTCCTGTTTTTACCGAAGCAATTAAAAAATTCAAGAATTAGTAGCATATGCCAATACCTTATTCTGTTTTATATTTTAATTTTGGGATAGTGGGTCCTCACCTATCTCAAAAAATTCGAATATTGGTTGGCTATTAAGGGAAGCTTAAATTGTTTAGCATCAGTTGTTTGTCCATTTTAAGCGCCCCCCACACTAGGTGCAAATCCTAGCTGGATTATAGAAAAATGAAGATCAATTGATCTTCATTTTGTTTTAAAAACAGTTTTTTTTTCCCTATCATAAGTCATAGTATTCATTTCTTATTCGATACGGAAAAAAGCAGCTTGTATTTAAGTGTACAATTGAGAATTTCCAACACGATTTTTTCAATTGTTTCTTAAAATGGATGAGCATAAAATAAAAGTTATTATTTAGAATAATCCCCCTATTTCTTTATAATATTACCCCTACGGTAAATTTCATGTTCGGTAGATTTGGATAACCACTTATAAATCAATTACCAATATGAAAAAATTTCTATCTACACTCCTAATCGGAGCATGTTTGTTCGGTTGTAAAAAGAGCAATCAGGAAAAAACCATTTCAACCACAGAAAAGATTTCGGCAAAGGCACAAACCGAACTAACTGCCAACTCCGTTAACCTTGATGATTACACGTTAACATTGGAAGATAATTTTGATGGCGTTGGTCCACTTAATGCCCGCTGGAACTACAGGGCCGAAAATACGGTTAGAGGATATGCAACCATTCTGCGTTCAAATGTATCGTATGCAGTAAGCGGAGCAGGCATTTTAAGGTTAGCGGCAAAAAGAAACGGTGATAGCTTTACCGCTAGTCAGATTTCGACACAGAATTCGTTTTTACAGAAATACGGTTATTTTGAATGCCGTGTGCTTGTAAACCGAACAGTTGGTCCGCATTGTTCTTTTTGGATACAATCACCCACCTATGGTAATACAAATGATCCAGGTGTTTCTGGAACTGAAATTGATGTTTTTGAGCACCATATGGCTAATGGAGCTAATATTGCCCGGCATAACCTTCATTGGAATGGATATGGTGCTGATCATCAAACTATTGGATCATTGGAAACCATAAGCGGACTTCAATATGGCTTTCATACTTTTGGTGTGGAATGGACATCTTCGGCTTATATATTTTATGTAGATGGCGTGGAAAGATGGCGCACCAGTACTGCTATATCTCATACAAGCGAATACCTTATTTTTAGTCAGGAAATTACCGGATTTGGTGGAGATCGTTTTACAGGAACCTACCCTGATTTTATGGATATTGACTGGGTAAGGGTTTACAAAACCAGAAAAGCATCCGTATTTCAAGAATGCCAGTATAAAGGCTGGGCAAAACAACTCCCGATAGGAAATTATACTACCGCACAGTTGGCTGCTCTTGGTGTAACAAACGATGCCATATCTTCTATTTCTGTTCCTTCGGGTATTAAAATACAGCTTTATCAGGGCGACAATTTTACAGGGCCATCAATAACACTTACTGCCGATAACACTTGCTTATCAGATGAAAACTTTGATGATAATATTTCTTCTATAAAGGTAAGCGCAAATTAAATTAGTACATATTAAGATGCGGCACGGAACATATCAGTGCCGCATCTTTCTCTACGGCGATTTATTTGGGCTATGATTTACTTCGCAAAATTGAATTCACTGCTAAGAATTATATAATTATTTAGGATCAGCAAACTTGGTTACATTCTTCCCGAAAAAACACATCCATACTATATATTGATGAATATTATAAATCAAACTTATCTATGCTATATTCACTTACAATCAAGCTTTCGGATTAAAAAATCAATTAAATTTTTTAATTCAAATAAATAAACGTTAATTAGACATTTATTTATTGTTATGAGCACAGCAAATTATGTAATTGGAGTAGATTACGGGACGGATTCTGTCCGGTCTGTTCTAGTCGATACCGCAAACGGAAACGAGATTGCCTCATCTGTTTTCCTCTATCCACGATGGCAGAAAGGTTTATATTGTAAGCCCGCTGTAAATCAGTTTCGCCAACACCCCTTAGATTATATTGAAGGTTTAACCCACACGATAAAAGATTGCCTTGAAAAAGCCGGTGGAGCAGAAATTGCACACCTGGTAAAAGGGATTTCAGTTGATACAACAGGTTCTAGTCCTGTGGCAGTTGATGCAACAGGTACTCCCCTTGCATTGACTAAAGATTTTGAGGAAAATCCAAATGCTATGTTTGTGCTGTGGAAAGATCATACATCGGTTAAAGAAGCAGCCGAGATTAATGAACACGCTACAAAGTTCAGCACCAATTACCTTAAATACGTGGGCGGAATTTACTCGTCTGAATGGTTTTGGGCTAAATTATTACACATTTTAAGGATAGATTCTACTATTAAAAAAGGTGCAGCATCATGGGTTGAACATTGCGACTGGATCCCATTTTTACTTTGTGGTGGAAACGACATTAAGGAAATGAAACGCAGCCGTTGTGCCGCTGGGCATAAAGCCTTATGGGCCGAAGAATTTAACGGTTTACCTCCCGAAGATTTTTTTAGCAGCCTTGATCCACTTTTAGCTGGATTTAGAGAAAAATTATTTAACGATACTTATACTTCTGATATTGCTGCTGGTACCTTAAGTGAAGAATGGGCAACAAAACTCGGCTTAAGTAAAGATGTAATAGTTGGCGTTGGTGCATTTGATGCACACATGGGTGCTGTTGGCGGGCAAATTGAGCCCTATTACCTCAGTAAGGTAATGGGTACGAGTACCTGCGATATCCTGGTGGCACCGAACCAGGATTTACACGGAAAATTAATTAATGGTATCTGCGGGCAGGTAAATGGCTCTGTAATTCCAGGTATGGCTGGTTTAGAAGCTGGTCAATCTGCTTTTGGTGATGTTTATGCATGGTTTAAGAATTTAATCAGTTGGCCTCTAAATCATTTACTTGCCGAATCTAAAGTGATTGATGATGCTACTGCTCTGGCATTAAAGACAGAATTGGAAGGGAAAATAATTGCAAAGTTAAGTACCGAAGCTGTTGCCTTACCCGATGGCGATTATGCTGAGCTGGCAATAGACTGGTTAAACGGACGCAGAACACCAGATGCAAATCAGGAACTTAAAGGCGCAATTACGGGTTTGGGTTTAGGAACCGACGCTCCACGTTTCTTTCGTGCATTGGCTGCCGCAACATGTTTTGGTGCCAAAGCTATTGTAGATCGTTTTAAAGAGCAAGGTGTGCCCGTTAAAGGCATTATTGGTATTGGTGGTGTAGCTAAAAAATCGGCCTATATTATGCAAATGATGGCTGATGTATTGGAAATGCCAATCAGAATTCACCGTTTTGAACATACCTGTGCTTTAGGTGCTGCGATGTTTGCAGCGGTAGCAGCCGGTTTGTATCCAAACATCGAAGCAGCAATGGCGGCCATGGGAACTGGATTTGAGAAAGAATATAAACCTAACATTAAAAAGCAGAAACTTTACCGCCAGCATTACCAACAATATTTGGGATTAGGCAGATACCTGGAAAAATACAATAAAAAAGATGTAAAACCTTATCTATCATGAGCACCTATCAAGATATAAAAGAACAGGCTTACCAGGCCAATATGCAGTTGCCAAAATTGGGTTTGGTACTTTTTACCTTCGGAAATGTGAGTGCTGCAGATCGGTCGAAGGGTGTTTTTGCCATTAAACCTAGTGGTGTACCTTATGAGGATTTATCGCCAGAGAAAATGGTCATTGTAGATTTTGACGGAAATACCATTGAAGGGAATCTCCGCCCATCATCAGATACAAAAACCCATGCCGTTTTATATAAACATTGGGAAGAAATTGGTGGAATTGTGCATACACATTCTACTTACGGTACAGCATGGGCACAGGCACAAAGGGCAATTCCAATATTTGGAACAACCCATGCCGACCATTTAACAGTTGATATTCCATGTGCACCACCAATGGCCGATGAAATGATCAAAGGAAATTACGAGTACGAAACGGGTTTCCAGATTATAACACATTTTGAAAGTTTAGGTTTAAGTTATCAAGAAGTAGAAATGATTTTGGTAGGGAACCACGCTCCTTTTACCTGGGGAAAAACGGCTGAGAAAGCAGTTTACAATAGTGCCGTTTTGGAAACTGTAGCGCAAATGGCTTTGTTAACCGAGCAGATTAACCCGCAGGCACCGAAGCTGAAAGATTCGTTAATAGAGAAACATTACGAGCGTAAACATGGTGATGGTGCTTATTATGGACAGAAGTGAGTTTTGAGTTCGGTTGCATAAATTGAATTAAGGGTTTTGGAAAGCAATTGCAGTGGTGCTTAGGAAACGAAAGCCCCGCCCCCGCTTCTGCCGATTTTTTCAATCGGCAGAAGCGGGGGCGGGTTTAACATGGTAAGGTTTACCTAAGTAAATTAAACCTGATTGGAGTGGGCATGAACCCAACCGCAGGTGGGTGAATAAAACGGAAAGCAGGACTACCCTAACCGATGAAATACAGAACCTTGCTTTTCAAAAAAAGAATATGAATAATGGTCTTTAAGGATACAGACCGAGGAAGAAGAGTGGTAGGCTTTAAAAGATATACATAATGGTCTGTGAGGACACAGACCATGGCATTGAATAAATTAAAAATAACATAAATAGTAATGATTGATTTAAAAAAATTACAAGTTTGGTTTATAACGGGTACTCAACATTTGTACGGTGAAGAAACCTTAAAACAAGTAGCAGAACACGCACAACAAGTGGTCGATTCGTTGAACCAGAATGGAAGTATTTCTGTTTCGGTAGTGTACAAGCCAATTGTAAAAACAACCGAAGAGATTTTCGAGACCTTGCAACAAGCCAATATTGATGAAAATTGTATTGGAGTAATTACCTGGATGCACACCTTCTCTCCTGCTAAAATGTGGATCAGGGGTTTAAATGTTTTGCAAAAACCATTATTGCACTTACATACGCAATTTAACCGTGATATTCCATGGAATACCATTGATATGGATTTCATGAACCTGAACCAAAGTGCGCATGGCGACCGTGAGTTTGGTTTTATGGTTTCGCGTATGCGTAAAGATCGTAAAGTGGTTGTAGGCCATTGGCAGGATGAAGAAGTGGCTAAACAGATTGATACCTGGTGTAGGGCCGCTGCTGGCTGGCACGATTGGCAAGGGGCTAAATTTGCCCGTTTTGGCGATAATATGCGTTATGTTGCGGTTACAGATGGTGATAAAGTAGAAGCTGAAATGAAATTTGGTTTTGCCGTAAATACTTATGGGATAGGTGATTTAGTAGCCGTTATTAATGGAATAAGTGAAGATTCGATTCAAACATTATTGAAAGAATATGAAGCTACTTACGAAATGGCCGACGATTTAAAAGTTGGCGGTGCCAGACATTCATCTGTTTACGAGGCCGCCAAAATTGAATTGGGTTTAAGAAAATTCTTGACAGATGGAGGCTTTAAGGGTTTCTCTGATACGTTTGAAGATTTACATGGTATGATTCAATTACCTGGGATTGCAGCACAGCGTTTAATGGCCGATGGTTATGGTTTTGCAGGTGAAGGCGATTGGAAAACTGCAGCTTTAGTACGTGCCTGTAAGGTAATGGGCGCAGGTTTAGCAGGCGGCAATGCTTTTATGGAAGATTATACCTATCATTTCGACCCGGCAAATTCGATGGTTTTAGGTTCACATATGCTTGAGGTTGATGCTTCATTGGCGAGTGGAAAAGCCAGTTTAGAGGTACATCCATTGGGTATTGGAGGAAAGGCAGATCCTGCACGTTTAGTTTTTAATGTTGCTGGTGGCGATGCATTAAACGCATCTTTAATTGATATGGGCAACCGTTTCCGTTTATTGGTAAATGAAGTAAAAGCTGTTGAGGCTGAACATGATTTACCAAACTTACCGGTAGCCCGTGTATTGTGGAAACCACTCCCTGATATGAAAACCGGTTGTGCCGCATGGATTTATGCTGGTGGTGCACATCATACTGCTTATAGTCAGAATTTAACTACTGAACATTTATTGGATTTTGCCAATATTGCTGGTTTAGAATATGTAAATATTGGTGCTGATACCAAGATCAATCAATTCAGGAATGAATTGCATTGGAACGAGGTTTTTTATAAATAGTTTTAACGATGTTCGATAAAAAAGCCGATAATTAAACGATTATCGGCTTTTTTATTACATATGTCCCGTCCTAAAATAAGTTGACACACAAGTTGACTTATTATGAAAAAACACAGCAAAAAGATCATCAGGCGCAGTCAGCGCGATTACAGCCTTGCCTTTAAATTGCAGGTTGTTCAACAGGTTGAAAAAGGCGAGCTCACTTATAAAAAAGCCCAGCAACATTACGGTATCCAGGGGCGGAGCACTGTTTTGGTTTGGTTAAGAAAACATGGTAACTTAGATTGGACCCTTCCAAAACAGTATAGCATGGATAAAGATAAAGAACTTACCCCGGAGCAACGAATCAAGCAACTTGAAACAGCTTTAAAAAATGAACAGGACCGGAACCTGATCTATACAACCATGTTTGATATCCTGCAAAAGGAACACGGCATCCCTTTGCCAAAAAAGCCTTTACCCAAGCAGTCCAAAGGCTCAAAAGCCAAGGAAAAGTAAGCCTTTTAAAGGCCTGCAGATTGTTTGGGATCAGTCGCCAGGGATATTATCAGCGGGAACAGCGTGCCAACATAAGGCTTAAGAAACTGCAACAAGTTAAACTTGCTGTTGTGCAAGAACGCATGAGTTTACCCAGACTAGGCACTAGAAAACTGTACCATCAGCTTAAGGGGGTATTTGTTGATAAAGGGATTAAGATAGGTAGGGATGGGTTGTTCGCCTTTCTGCGTTCGGAGCATTTGCTGATTAAGCCGAGACGTTCCTATCAAAAGACAACAAACTCAAAACATTGGTTACATAAACACCCTAACTTATATAAAAACCGCAAGGCCGTTCGTGCAGATGAATTCTGGGTTAGTGATATAACCTACATCGATACGGCAGAAAAAACGGGCTACTTAAGCTTGGTTACAGATGCATTCTCCAGGAAGATAGTTGGTTATCACCTGCATGAAAGCCTCCATACCGACGGGGTGTCGGTAGCATTGAAGATGGCAATAAAAGGACGTACAACTACTCAGGAACTGATTCACCATTCTGACCGGGGACTACAGTATTGTTCTTCGCAATATCAGGAGATACTATCCAGCAACGGAATCCTTCCATCCATGACCGATGGATACGATTGCTATCAAAATGCTTTGGCAGAACGGATAAACGGGATTCTCAAGTATGAGTTCATTATCGTCAAACCCAAAAACATTGATCAGGCCAGGACATTAATCCGAGAAGCAATAGGTCTTTACAATACCAGAAGGCCACACCTCTCATTAGGTTACAAAACACCCGATCAGGTATACAAAAAATCCTTGCCGATATTACTCAACAAGGATTATATTTGACCTTAAATAAGTGTCAATCTATTTTAGGATTAGTCAATATTCCTCATTATTGATCGTATTCCCTGTGATCGTTCTAGCTTTTGATCCTCATTCGCTGCGATCGTCCTCGCCTTTGATCGTACTTCCCTGAGATCGTCCTCCTGAACTTGTTTCAGGATCTTAATTCACATGAAATAACTTATTTATTATTAAGTATTTGTAAAAATTATAAATCTGAATTGCTTTAGGCGATACAATCGCCATTTTCGTGCATCCTCGTTACAAACGAGGACGATTATTGCGATCGTCTTCCTGAACTTGTTTCAGGATCTTACTTTGCATACAATAACTTATTCATTATTAAGTATTTGTGCAAATCATAAAGCTAAATTGCTTTAGGCGATACAATCACCATTTTCGTGCATCCTCGTTACAAACGAGGACGATTATTGCGATCGTCCTCCTGAACTTGTTTCAGGATCCTACTTTAAATATAATAACTTATTCATAATTAAGTATTTGTACAAATGATAAAGCTGATTGCTTTAGGCGATACAATCGCCATTTTCGTGCATCCTCGTTACAAACGAGGACGATTACTTTTTATGCATCGTCCTCCTGAACTTGTTCAGGATCTTAATTCACATATTATGACTTATTCATTATTAGGTATTTGTATAAATAATGAAGTTTATTTGCTGAAGGCGATACAATCGCTATTTTCATGCATCCTCGTTACAAACGAGGACGATTACTTTTTATGCATCGTCTTCCTGAACTTGTTTCAGGATCTTACTTTATCTATAATAACTTGTTCATTATTAAGTATTTGTATAAATAATGAAGTTTAATTGCTGAAGGCGATACAATCGCCATTTTCATGCATCCTCGTTACAAACAAGGACGATTACTTTTTATGCGATCGTCTTCCTGAACTTGTTTCAGGATCTTTTTAGGAGTGCCTAGCAGGATAGATCCTGAAACAAGTTTAGGAGGGCGCGTAACTAAAATATCACTTATAGGTATTTTGCTGATAAAGTCGGCAAGCGCTTTAAAATTTCCGCCTACGCAGGAATGAAGACCGTGTTAGAATTAGATAGATCATGTCAGTTCATACTAACCATTGCTTTAATCACCCCATTTTTTGGATCTAACCAGCTTTCAAACTTATCTTTCACTTCTTCAAATTTTACCTGGTGCGTAATGTAATTGGTGGGATTAACCAAACCAGCTTTCATCGATTTAATTACATGCTCGAAATCTTCAATGGTAGCATTCCTGCTGCTCATTAATGTCGATTCACGCTTATGAAACTCAGGATGATTAAAAATTAAATCCCCTTTCTGAAGTCCGATTAAAACAAACCGTGCGCCATGAGCCATGTAATTTATGGCGTTATTGATTGCTTTTTGATTACCTGTAGCATCAATTACTACCGTTGGCATATCGCCATTGGTAATTTTGCTAAGTTGCTGTGTTACGTCAGGTGATAATGCATTAACTACATGTGCAACTTTCAATTTATCTTTACAGAATGCCAAACGGTCTTCATTAATATCCAAAGCGATTACATTTGCTCCTGCAATTCGGGCGAATTCCATCGTACCTAAACCAATTGGACCGGCACCGATAACCAGTACAAATTCTCCAGGCTGTACATTTGCCCTGCGAACACCATGCGCCCCGATGGCTAAAGGTTCTACTAAAGCCAGTTCATCATAACTCAAGCCTTCGCCATGTAAAAGTGTTTTTGATGGAACCTGTAGATATTCGCGCATACCACCATCTACATGTACCCCACAAACTTGCATTTTAACACAGCAGTTGGGTTTATTCATCCGGCAGGCAATACATTCGCCACAATTAAAGTATGGAATAAAGGTAACAGCCTCTCCTATTTTGAAACCAGTGGCTCCATCGGCTTCAACCAATTCGCCAGATAATTCGTGACCTAACACTCTTGGGTAATTAAAGAAAGGTTGAGTACCTTCAAAGGCATGTAAATCGGTTCCGCAAATGCCGATTCTTTTAATTTTTATAATCGCATTGTCCTTTTTAAGCTCAGGTTTTGATGTTTCTGAATATTCGAAAGTTCCGGGTGTTGTACAGGTAAGGGTTTTCATTTTAATGAAGGTTAATTGTATAAAATTGGTTTTATCGGTTAACTGTAAATTGGGAACTGTTAACTGAAAACTCGCTATGCGTTTGCCAAAGCTCGGTCTAAATGTACATAACCGCCATCAACATGAATAATCTGTCCGGTGGTATGGCTTGATTTATTCGACATTAAAAAGGCCGTCATATTTGCAATTTCCTCAGCGGTTGTCATTCTATTTTCCAATGGAATCTTAGAAGTAATTTCTTTTAGTTTCTCTTCCGCGTTATCCAAAGTTTCAATCCAGGTTTCGTAAGCGGGTGTCCAACATTCGGCAACCACTACTGCATTTACACGAATGCCATATTTAAGCAACTCTACGGCCCATTCTCTTGTTAAGGCATTTCTACCTCCATTTGCAGCAGCATAGGCCGAGGTATTTCCTTGTCCGGTTTCTGCAGTTTTAGAAGTGATGTTTACAATTGCACCTTTGCTTTTAATTAATTCGGGCAGTGCATGGTGTGCCATCAAATAATAATGCACTACATTTTTATGCAATGAGGCCATAAAATCTTTATAATTTCCTCTTTCTAAGCCTACGCCATCATTAACGCCTGCATTATTCACTAAACCGTCGATTTTGCCAAATTTGGCCACGATATCCTTCACAACTGATTCGCAATCGTCAGGGTTTGAAAGCTCCGCTACAAATTGCGCTGCTTTTCCTCCATTTGCGGCAATTTCATCAACTACTTTTTGATTGTCTTCTGCTTTTCTACCTACGATTACTGCAATTGCATTTTCCTTTGCAAAAACTTCTGCAATACTTCTGCCAATGCCCTTTGCAGCACCAGTGATGATGATCACTTTTTCTTTTAATTGTAAATCCATTTTTTTATTTTTTATTGTTTCGTCTCCGCTAAATTCAATTCTGCGATTTTTCATGCTGATTAGGTCCTGAAGAAAGTTCAGGGATAACGATACCGTTTAGTTAATCATATTTATTATATCCGCTTTCCTTGATGCCGGCAATACTTTTAAATCTATCAATTTTCCATTCTTTAAGCTGCCTTCAACGGTGGTTTGATATGGCGCATAAAGTTTGAAATGAACATCCCAATCTTTTGGCCATGCTGGAAACAGATATATTTTCTTTCCATCAACCTGCATCAGCATTTCCTGTAAACCGATCATGCCTGATCCGCCCCAATTGTGGTCTGGAGTCCAGTCGAAACCTGGCCCCCAAAATGCAGGAAACCTTCTCCCTGAATCTTTTAGTTTAGCAGTAGTTAATTTCGCAGCATCTTCTGTTAAACCGAGCCTTGCCGCAAATATATTACCCTGTTTCCATCCAACATGACTTCGGAATTTAAGCACATCGGTATCATATTTAAAAGTATTAATCGCGGTATCTAAACCGGGCTTCCCTATCCCATACATGCCCCAAGGAAATACTGGGTACAATTGCGGACTTTCAGTATTATTAATGCGTTCCCAGAGTTTTGCTGGCGAAATGGTGCTATGTCCGTCGAATGCCCTGAAACTTATTGGCGGAATGGTTTTCAGCATGGCTTTCCACTCCGTTTTCTTAGCTTCAGATAAAGAAGGTTGTTCAATCAATCTTTCTAAAACCGTTTTCAAAGCCGCAACTGTAGAGGTAGAATTGTAAGCCATTTTATAAGTTTCTGCCCCTGAACCTGGGTATAAAACCAAATGACCATCTGCATCTAAAGCTTTTGCCCCTCTTTGCTTGGCCAAATAAGTGTAATGTTCTTTAAAAAAAGTAAGTGAACTTTCAATTAAAGGGAGGTATTTATCAATATTTTTGCCGCCATAGCTTTCGGTTTCCAAAATCATCATACAAAACTCCAAAACGGTATCCCACTCGTATTCCAACCAGGCATTGTATTCCATGCCTTTATTAAAATCGGCAGGGCGTTTCCAACCATACTCAGCAGGGTTTGGTAAGCCGAAATTTTCTAATTGCTCGGTAAAACTTGCGCCCTTGTGCCCCCAGGCAGCTTCGGTTCTAATTTCTGCATTTTTCAATAAATTCAGATAAAAATCAAATTGAGGCTTCATCAGGTCGATATCCCCGCTTTTTAGCATGGGCCAATATACCAGGCGTTGGTTTTGAGCGGTATGCGTTCCACCGCCCCAGTTTCTAAAATCGGGTGTGTATTTTAACGTGGTGTCGGTTAACTGAGGGTCGAAAGTGAAAAGACCGCCATTAAACTTTGTTGGGTATTTGCCAAAGGCATTGCAGCCTAACATATAGCGGAACAATTGATAGTTTTTTGCTGCTTGATTTGCTGTCTCATCTTTAGCATTGATGTAAATGAAACTCTTTTTAAAGTAATCATTCCACCATTTTATACTGGCTTTTTGGTCATTTTTGCAATTTACAGCATTCAAGCCCTTTTCCCATTCAGCAATTGATGGCGTGTTTAAAGTATTGAGTGTAATCGCAATCTGATTTGAAGTTGAAGGTGTTTTACTTCTTAATTTCCAGGCTTTAAAAGGTGTATTTAAGTATATTCCGGTATAGTTTCCGGCGGGTACCATATTATGGCCTTCCATTAAGCCTCCGAAAATTAGATTTTTCAAAGGATTAAATAATTCAGCCTTTCTTTCTTCCAACCCTTGTTGCTTTACAACAATATCAAATACTGTTTCAGGTTTATTTTGGTGATAGAATTGAATTGTATTGTTTTTAAAAGCTATTTCATCTTTATATGTTTTTACAATGCCCTGCGGTGCCCATTTATACGAATTTTGGTTATTTTCTTTGCCTTTTGTGATTCGGTCTTCAAAACGCCAGCTTTCATAACTTGCTTCGGTTGTAATTTTTTGATTGGATTTAACATTAAGGTGGATTACGGGATTAAAAACATCAACCCAGACTTTAATTTGAGCATTTAAGTTTCCATTTTCACCTGAAATCTGCGCATAACCATCTTTTAAAATCAATTCTTGTTTGAATGATTTTCCTTCGAATGGATTTGGAATTAAATTAAGTTTTACGCGCCCCAGTTTAAGCAAAGTATTGTTTTCATCGAATGTTCCGCTACGCGATAAGTAGAGGTATACCTCCCCCTTTTCTACCCAAAGATTTAAGCCAATATCGCCACCTCCTACGGGCATGGATTCGGAGGAGGTATTACTTTGTGAAGCCCAGATGACGTTATCTTTTTCTTGTGAAAAAGCATTTGGGGATAACCACAAAGAGACGAAGAACACCAGAAAAATGGCTGGTTTTTTTAAGTTTATGTTATTTGTCCAATTAATACCTGTAAGAATATTAATGTGCTTAGCCAAAAAACTTGTTATTTGCGTCTTGTTGGTTAAAATCATATTAGTTATTCCAATTATCAGTACGAAAAGAAGAAACTGGTAGGCCATCGTTTCCAAATAAGTCGCCGATTACAAAATCTTTAAATGCATACCGAACCGCAACAGGAACTTTAACTTCGGGGGCCGAAACCACTATACTACTTCCTTTTATCGCTGCTTTTGCGGGGTAAAACTTTTGATCGGTACCTGCAATTTCGAATAAAGACAGTTCTTTACCAAATGAAGTTAAGCCATTCGGCACATTTTGAAATTTGACTATAGCTGTATTCTTTTCAATTGTTAATGATTCGTAATTCGGACTTGCAAAACCAAAACCTTTAATGCCATAAGTTTGTGCCAAAGCAAGGTAAGCCAGTCTTTGTCCGCCTTGTTTTTTATTTGCTGGATGGATTGATTTTTCTTCGCCGATATCCAATAAAACAGCCATTCCGGAATTCGGTATTTTAGTTAAGGATTTACGTTGTGCATCTCTCAGGTATGCAGAATTATTATTTTTACTTCCTTTGGCCAATGATGAGAAATTGTAATTATAAGGTGCAATTTGGGCATAATAAAAAGGAAATTCGCCATTTTCCCAGTTTTTTCGCCATGAGGAAACCATCGCTGGAAATAAATCTTCGTAACGATCAGGACGGTCGTAATTTGATTCGCCCTGGTACCAGATCGCCCCTTTTATGCCATAACCAATAACCGGGTAGAGCATACCATTGTTTAGGGTGGTTGGTGTACGGCTCACTTCTTTTATACTATCTCCTTTTATTGGAATTTTGATTTCAGCAAAAGGTTTTAAATCTTCCGGCGACATCCATGCCTCAATAGTTGAACCGCCGTAACTGTCGTTAATGATTCCGATAGGCACATTTAACATTTCGCTCAATAATGAACCGAAATAATAGGCTGTAGCGCTAAAATTAGATACAGTTTCTGGCGCAGCCAATTTCCAATCTGATGGCTTGCTATTTTCTTGTCGTTCGATAACTGAAGAACGAGGAACCGTATATAGCCTGATATTTTTATTTGATGATTTTAGGATTGCCTCATTTGAACCGATTATTGGCTGGCTTTTAAAACCTTTCATGGGCATTTCCATGTTTGATTGCCCGCCACAAAACCAAACTTCTCCAATAAAAATATCGGTTAAAACAAGTTTTTCACCATCATTTAATTCAATTTCATAAGGGCCTCCAGCTGATGGCGTTGAAACTTTCACTTTCCATTTACCACTTTGATCAGCGGTAACGGTATAACTTTGTTTATTCCAGGAAGTATTAATTTTTACTTTACCTGAGGCTTTTGCCCATCCCCAAATGGCTACGTTGCTTTGTTGTTGCAACACCATGTGGTTGGTAAAAATTGATGCGGGTTTAACCGTTGCAGATGCAACAAGGCCGCATGCTAGGTTTAAGAATATGAGGAGTTTTAGTTTCATTTTTGTTTTTTTGATAGCCGTCACCCTGAATTTATTTTATAGTCTAAATACACAAATAAGGCCCTGAAATAAATTCAAAATGACGATCGCGTTTAATAATATCTACTTACAGGCAACCATACCGACATTTCTGAATGTCCTCTGTTGCCCCAGGCAAAATACGGCACCAGTTTAATTGTTGTTTCTTCATTTTTACGATCGATTGGGCGGTAAAGTACATTGTTCCAGCTGTTCGGCTCTACTATCTTTGCTTTACCGATCAGGCTCATCATTTCAGCCCCATCAATATTGATAGTTTTAGCCTCGAATTTCGTTGAAGTGGGTATAAATGCATTAAAAATTCGTTTTCCAGGCAGATCGGTCGATTCCAGACAATACACAATCGGTCCACGTTTTACAGCTACCTGATTTCTGTTTTCTTCTACCAAAGGATTTGCCTCAATCAATGTGGCCTCCATCGGAAGGTTTAATTCTATTACATCTCCCTTTTTCCAAACACGATTAATTTCCGCATAAGTACCAGAATTAGCTATAATATTTTCAGTTTTCCCATTGATCGTAATTTTTGCACCATTTGTCCATGAAGGAATCCTTAAAAACATCGAATAAGCTTTTTTAGCGGTCTCTTTTATGGTGATTGTTATCTTTCCATCCCAAGGATAATTTGTTTCTTCTGTTAAAGAAATTTTGCTGCCATCAACTAATTGAGTACTTAACTTATTTCCACCATACAAATTAAACCACAGCCCTTTATCAGAAACACTGTAAGCATAATCGCTTACTTCGGCAATGGTGCGTACTACATTCGGCGGACAGCAGTTTGATAATGCAATATAAGGCACTCTATCTTTCGACCAGCGCTGTTTGAAAGGTAAATAATTTGATTGCGCCAATGGATTGGAGTATAAAAAATTCTTACCATCCAAACTTATCCCTGATAAAACGCTATTGTGCAAAGCCAATTCCATTACATCGGCATATTTTGCATCACCAGTAATTTGTAACATGCGCCAGTTCCAAAGTACGTTGCCAATGTTTGCGCAAGTTTCATTATGAGCAGTGAAATTGGGCAGCTGGTAATCGCGACCAAAAGCCTGATGAATTTTCTGTACATCTACAGGATTGTAAGAAGTCCCATCTGGTGAAATACCGTCATAAAGTGAACCACAACCACCTGTAATGTACATTTTGTGCTGATTTACATCATCCCACATTAAATTTAAACTATTTAACAGGGAGTCTTTCCCGGTTTCGGCATAAAGATCGGCCACACCAGCGTATAGATAATTTGCTCTTACGGCATGTCCCATGGCTTTGGTTTGCTGCAAAAACGGAATCCGATCCTGGTTATCATCTGTTCCATCATCGATTTTGCCTTTAATCGCAATTAAATGTTTCGCAAGTTCTAAATATCTGGGATCTTTTGTGGTGCGGTACATTTCTATCACGCCCATATAATGGGATGGACAAATGGCATTACGTGCCAAGGTTGGTGAGGCCGATTTATAAAAGTTGTATAAATAATCGGTTGCTTTTTTAGCGATGTTAAGTAAAGTTGTTTTTCCTGTAGCGCGGTAATGAATGCAACCGGCTGTCATTAAATGGCCAATATTGTATGATTCGAAGCTTAGGCGATCCTGAAATTGATTTTTTGAACCGGTTTTCCGTTGCTCAATCATTGCTTTGGTGTAAATGTATCCATCCTCACGCTGCGATTTACCAATTACTGCAATGGCCTGGTCCATCATTTCGTTCAACTTTGGATTTTTAGTTGAAGCATATAAAACAGCGACAGCTTCTAAAGTTTTGTAATAATCGCCATCATGAAAAGACGGCCCTGAATGAGACCCGGTATCTAATCCTGCAGCTATTCTGAAATTTTCAAAAGCATGGCTAATTTTTGGATCGTTATAAATGGCCCACATATTGGGCACCATCGTTTCTATAGCTACCTTGAAACGATCGGCCCAAAAACCGTTTGTCCAGGTTACATCAGCCATATTGATACTATGCAATTTGGCATATGGAGATTTTGATGTATTTACCAAAGCTTTATCCTGTGCATTAACACAGACCGAAACTATAGAAAATACAATTAATAAATTAATTTTTAAAATGCTCATATCTTATTTCTTCTCCACTTGTATTACTACCGGTCCAAGCAATCCCGCAGGGTTTAAAGGTTTGCCTTCTAATCGGAAAGGTGCAGTTGTTTTGGTAATTCTTTTATTTTCTGGCAGTTTGCTGTCACCAATTAAACGGTTGGCCCAGGTATTGGTTACTTCGATGGTAATTTGATTTTCACCATTTTTTAATGCTTTGGTAATTTCCAGGCGATGCGGGGCTGTCCACAAAGTGCCACAATTTACACCGTTGATTTTAACCTCTGCAATACTGGAGAATTCTCCTAAATTAAGCCAGATTTTAGCTTTAAGATCTCCGTTAAAGGTGAAGTTTTTAGTATATATAGCTGTGCCAGAATAACATTTTACCAGGCTATCGGCATTAAGCGTCCAATCGGTTAATTCATTAAAAACGACAGGTTTTGACGGCCCGGCATAATCCGTATCGAATTTCGCTTGCCAGGATTTGGAAATATCCTGAATGGTTTTGAAGCTTGACCAGTTGTTGCCACTATTAAATTGAGTTTTAGGAGTTTCCTTTTCGAAGAGAAAAAATAAACTTTGGTTAGGAGCGATTTTATAAGTAAAGACCGTTCGCTCTCCTTCATTAGACCAATTATTAATGTCAGTTAACTTATCGGCAACAGCATCATAAACTTGTGGTACTTTATTGGCTACACGAAATGAAAAATATAGGTTTCTGTCCTTATTTTCTTGGTTTGAAATAAAGTAAATTTCTTTTTTTTCACTCACTCTGTGTGTATAGGCAATATTATTTGCAGGTTGAATTTCAACATCCTCAATTGGCACAATGTCATATATCTCAATATCTTTTTTAACTCCTATTTTATCAAAATTCTCACCATAGTATGGAGCTTTAATAACCGTACCTAGAGCAATCTTTTTGATAAAATTAACCGCAATATTTTTATCCAAAATTTGATTTACAATAGCATTAAATTTGGTATCACTAACTTTCTGTAAACCAATTTGATACAAAGGCTTATCTCCAACAATTATTTTAGCTCCAGCTTTAATTAATTCCAGCAGTTTTTTAACAGTGCCGTAACTCATATACTGATAATTTGGATTCATTTTCATGTTGCCTGGGATTACCAAAATTTTATAAGATGCACCACTTTCGAAAACAACATTGCCATTTTTAACGCTTGCTGTTTTCAATACATCAGGATTAAAACTATCGTAAGCATAGCCCCGTAACGGATTTACCCAATTTTCAGGGTCGGCCATGTTTGCAGAATGGGTTACACCGGATGGGATTTGCCGTAAAGGTTCACCAACATTTGCGAGGCGTTTCTTTTCAGCCGCCACTACTTTTGCACCAAAAATTCCGGGTAAGGTTTCAACCAAACGATCTGGTAAAACAGAACGGCGGGGTAATTCTTCACCCGTAAAAACGGCTATATCTACAACTGGTTTTCCTTGTTGTAGTAAATTTTGAGTACGTTCTGCATATTCTATCCATGCTTTTCCTGCTTTCCACCAGGTTTGGTCGCGTTGGAAATATAGGCCAACGCCATCTAAAGTCATTCCAGGTTTCCGATCTGTCCAGGGGTTATGGGTAAAAACGTGATATACCAATTTATTGATTCCGAGGGCATAATTACGATCCTGTAAGGTTTTCATATTGGCTGGACTTTCGTTCCAATCCATACGGACGGTAGTAAAAGCTTCGGCCTGAATTATGTTTTTCCCATAAATATGTGCGCCAGAAATGGCATCTAACATATCGTTCGGTTTATCATGTGTAGGGCTGTTTAACCAAAACTCACCCATGGGAATGTCGACAGTTTTGTAATGCATTAAACCATCACTCATCATGGTTGGTGCAATACTTTCGGCCGTAAATATTACTCCTTTTTCTTTGGCCAATTGCGCCAAAGTTTTATAAAATTGATCAACCACCAATTCTGAAATGGTTTTTCTTACATCGTAAAGGAAATTTTCAGAAACTGCGGCACTTTCTACCGGTAACCCAGTCATAATGGGTAAATAAGGCGTTAAATCGTAACCTCTACGTTTTAAAAATTCAGCTTTAAACACTGGCGACCAATTCTGACTGCCACACTCCCAACTGTCTACATGGAAAACACTCAAAACTTTTTTAGCGATTTCGGGTCCACCATGCTTTAAAGCTTCACCATACCAATTCTCGAATTGTAATTTTACTGCATCTGGATTAAATTTATCACATTCCAATCCTTTTCCACCGCCACCGGTTGCGTTGGTATGTCCGGTTGAAGTATGGCCAATTCTCAAAATTGTCCAATTGCCTTTCGGTGCTTTCCAGTTTAAAATCCCGTCTTTATTTAATTTACGGGAAAGATTAATAATTTTATTCAACGGTACGCATAAATTCCTGGCAATTTCAGCGTCAGTACTTCTTTTGCTTACCCGCCAAACTGATCCGTTTTTACCTTCAAATTGGTTGATTTTCGCTTCGGATGATAGCTCCAAATTGACCAGTTTTAATGATGGCTTCCATTTAGCCGCATCCAGATCTTCTGAACCTGGTTCTGATCCTTTTTTATCATAAATAAAACGGAAAAATTTGGCTGTAGTGGGCTTGATGGAGTGTGTAACATCTTCATCGGTGTCTTGCCATCCATGACGAGGTGGTTCTAACCTCCCAATCGAACGGAAAACTTTACCGTCATTACTTGTTTCGATGGCTAAACGCTGTGCCTGATAATTGTTGCCACTAACTTTGATGGTTATCGTTTTGCAAGTAAAAGGCTTGGCAAATTCATATTGGATGTAGCATGGTTCATTTGAACCAAAGTTTTTCTTATTGCCAGGTTGAACCAAACCAGTGGCATCAGCACCATTGCTTGCTGTAATTTTTGGGATAACCGTTCTGGTAGAAATATTTTCCCCTACGGGAGATGGATACGCATAAACTGCTATATCTTTATAATAATTTTCTTTTGATTCAGGTTGAGGTAAAGTGATTTTAGTGCTTGAATTATTGATAGTTATCTTCGACCATACCATCTTTTGCATGGAAAGTTCTGGTGTAATCCAAGGTCCACCGGCCAGGGCGAAACCATCACTCACATGCATACCTAATTTCAGATCTAACCTTTTCGCCTCACTCATGGCAAATTCAACCATTTTCCACCATTCGGGTGTTAACTGAACTGCAGGTGGCGAATAAACCGGCGTTTTATCGGGTCCCTGGATACTCATTAAATAAGCTCCTCCAATACCATTAGATTTCATAGCTTCAAGATCGGCTGTGATGCCGGCTTTGGAAACCGCACCTTTAACCCAATACCAAAATACCCAGGGTTTAGCATTTTCATTCTGTTGCGCATGAGCATTTACAGCCAAAAAAAAGCTCCACAACAGCATGAATATTAAAATCTTGCTAAACCTAAATTTCATTTTTAATTTTCTTTAAATACCAAGGGGCTTTTAACCCTCGAAATAATCTTTATTAGAGAATAGATTGCTTTTAGCTCCTCTTATTCAATGATGATATTATTTGTGCGCTATTTTATACCCTCTTAAACCGAAATAAAGAATAATAACAAAACACACCAGTGGAATGCTGTAACCGATCTGAATATTATCTCCATACATATCGATTAAACTTCCCATTCCAAAGGGTAAAATAGCCCCACCCACAATAGACATAATTAACCATGACGAACCTGGTTTGGTATCGTCTCCAATACCCTCAATTCCTAATGCGAAAATGGTCGGGAACATAATCGACATAAAAAAGCCTATTGCACCCAAGGCATAAACCACATATGAACCTTTACCTAATATGGCCACTAAACACAATAAAATTGATATAACGGCATAAATGGTGAGCAATTTATGAGAGGATATAAATTGCAAAAGCGCTGTACCGGCAAAACGGCCTGCGGTAAATAGAAATCCATAAACTACTAAGTATGATGCAGCGGTTTTTTCATCAAAACCTCCTCCCTGTTGCGCCATTCTAATAAAGAAACTGGTTACGCAAACCTGTGCGCCCACATAGAAAAACTGTGCTATAACAGCCCATCTTAAATGTTTGTGGCGTAACGAACCGAAAAAGCTTCCCTTTGCCTCACCATCAATGCTTTTCGTTTTAATTTCGGGAAGATTTATAAAGTAGAATATCGCGGCGATAACCAATAGCACTATTCCTAGTGTAATATAGGGCGTTTTCACCGATGCAGCCTCTTCCAAGAAGTAGTTATTTCGGCTAACGTCGGTCATAGCAGCCAGTTCATCTTTTGTGTGAGATTTACCCGAGAGGATAAATAAACCACCAATCATTGGGGCAACCATTGCTGCCAATCCGTTAAAAGATGCAGCTAAATTTAATCTGCTTGTTGCCTTTGCAGGATCGCCCAATACGGCTGCATAAGGATTTGCTGAAGTTTCGAGCATGGTTAAGCCACAACCAATAATAAAAAGTGCTATCAAAAATGTTATGTAAGATAAATTATTTGCAGCAGGCACAAATAGGAATGCACCGAAAGCAAATGCCAATAAACCAGCAATCATAGTGGCTTTATATCCCCATTTTTTTAAAATTATTCCGGCTGGAATAGCCATTAGAAAATAAGCGAAGAAAACAGAGGTATCAATTAAGGTTGATTGTTTATTATTTAAATTACAGGCTTTTTTTAGGTGAGGAATCAGAATTGAATCGAGGTTATGTGCCATTCCCCAAAGGAAAAACAAACTGATTACAAGTATAAATGGCAATAAATACTTCTTCCTTGATGAGGAATCGCCCTCGGTTATAATTTCTGGTTGTGTGCTGTGGTTCATTATATTTGGTTTTTTGTTTGAATTGACAAAAAAGATTGCCGCGTCGTTATTCTTTGCAATGACTATTTATCTCACTTTTTCTTCACTACTAAAAGGTGGTCGCATACGAGTACCACTATTCCGTGTTGGTTGATGATTTCAACGTGCTCGGTTACGGTGCCATATTCTGGCCTTTTGCTATCTCCTTTTTCAGAAATGGTTATTTCGGAGTGGATGGTATCGCCAATAAAAACTGGTTTTACAAAACGTAGTTTATCATATCCTTTGCTCATTGCCTCGGGATTAATTTCTGATGCTGTTAAACCGATTCCGATGCTAAAAATCATGGTTCCATGTGCGATTCGTTGCTTAAAGGGTTGTGTAGCACACCATTCTGCATCCATATGGTGCGGAAAAAAATCGCCTGTATGGCCTGCATGCACAACAAAATCGGTTTCAGTTATGGTACGACCTAAGGTTTTGCGCTTATCCTGTAATTGGTAATCTTCAAAAAATGTTGATTTGAAATACATAATTTTTTTTTCTTATAAGCGATACAATCGCTTTTCTCATACATCCTCGTTACAAACGAGGACGATTCAGTTATATATAATATTATAAGCGATACAATCGCTTTTCTCGTACATCCTCGTTACAAACGAGGACGATTCAGTTTATAATCCGTCATTGCGAGTTTTCGATTTTTCATCGAAACGAAGCAATCTTTCTCGCAAAATAGATTGCTTCAGCTCGCTCAATCCCTGCCTCGCAATGACGATTTAATTAATTATTTAACTGCTCTTTAACTTTAACCCCACCAATATCACTCGATTTGTATGCACTTTCTACAACTGCCATGGTTTGAATTACATCTTCTACACTGGTATGCAATATATCGGTTGATCCTTCATTGTACCGCATTAAATTGGCCATTGTGCCGATAAAAGCTTCAGGAAACCAGGAACCATCCAGTTTAACGGTTTCCCATTCTGCTTGTTTTCCATCCTCTACAATACAATATTCAAAAACATCAGGTACGCCATGCGGATAATCCATCAATAAGCCAATTTTAGCTACAATTGCCCCCTTTGTTCCCTCCCATTTAATATAACTTTCCTGGTGATTTGGACCGAAATCGTGATCATGATTGGTGTTAATTACGGCATGCATAGTATCGCCATAATCGAATAAAATGGTAGAACGTGATGATGATAAACTTTTAGCCGGATGTTTAAGGGTTTTAGCCAGAATACTTTCCGGATTACCCAAAAACGAGCGAATTAAATCTACATAGTGAATGCTATGGTACTGAATTTCTAAACGCGGATGAATAATTACGTGAGGGAAAATCTCCCAAGGCGTTTTAATAGTTACGCGAACTTCCATATCATACAACTCACCTATTAATCCTTTATCGATCAGGTATTTTGCAGCACTTACAAATGGGGCAAATCGCAATTGAAAGTTTATAGCGGCTTTTAAGTTTTTGGATCTGCACAGCTCGAGGATTTCCTTTGCCTGAGTAAAATCATCACCCATGGGTTTTTGGATCAGTACAGCACTGCCATCAGGCAACTGTTTTAGCGTTTCAATATATTGTTCGGGCATGATGGTTAAATCGTATACAGCGTTTGCAGGTGCAAGCCTTACCGCTTCATCAACCGAATTGTACACGTTTGGAATATCGAAGGCATCTGCCAGTTTCTGCGCCCGTTCTTTGGTTCTGTTTACAATGCCGTGGACCTCAAAACCTGCAATTTTATAGGCAGGGAGATGTGCATCGGCTACAATGCCGCCAGCACCAATAATTATAATGGGTTGTTTGGTTTTGGGTAATTCTGGTTTATATTTGATATCAATGCTCATTTGTCAATTTCATTAATCTGGTTTTGTGCAAGCTGAATCAATTCTTCGGTAGATTGATCGGTATTTATGGCCTGCAGAACCAGCTGATCGATTATAGCCGCTATTGCAGCCCAGTTTGTTTTTTGAGGCAACATGTTGGCCACCTCATGTAAAGCTTCTAATTTGTGGTAATATGGAATAATTTGATTGATTTGCTCATCTTTCCAGGTTGAAATCCGGCAACCAATTCCGCCTTCTAAGGTGAGTTGTTTGTCTTGTTCTTTATCTAATGCAAAACGAAGAAAATCATAAGCGATATCTTTGTTTTTACTCCCCTTCGCAATAGTGTAAAGCCAGTATACGTTTAAAGAAGCTGATTTTTGATTAACGGCTGAAGGTAAAAGTTCAACATCAATTTTGCCTTTTACTTTTGAATTTGCATCTACTTCGCACATGGCCGCAAAACCAAACCAATTAATCATCATGGCAGCTTCACCTTGTGAAAAGGCTATCCCTGCAGCAACAGATTCAAATTGTGCAGATTTTGGATGAACAGCAGTTTTGTCGTTCACTATCTTGCGGTAAAAGTTAAGCCCATCAATCGCCGCTTGTGTATTGATGTCAATGCGGTTATTTTTATCAACCAGGCTTCCTCCTCTAGTCCACAATTGTAAGCAAAAGTCGAAAACGGTATTGTGGCCATCAGGATAACAAGCGAAGATACTTCCGTAAAGGTTATCCTGTGGACGGTTAAAGAACCTGGCGATCTGATGAAAATCTTCCCAGGTTTTCGGTACTTCCAATGCTTTACCGTATTGTGCTAAATAATTGGCTTTTTCGGTATCATTTTCAAACAGATCTTTGCGGTAAATGAAACATTCGGGCCCATCATGAAAAGGCAGACCAACTACTTCCCAGCCAAAACGCTGTAAACTTAATAGCGACTTGCTCCAGCCTCTCGGAAAATCGTCGGGTTTATTTTTATTGATGTAAGGATTTAAAACTTCAAAATCATGATTGGTATAACCTTCTACAACCCAATCGGTGCTGATGTGCGCAATATCGAAATCGCCTTTGGCTAAACCTTTTTGAGCAATGGTACTGTTGTAAAGCTCGTGTAAATCCATCACTACCATTTCCAACTTCATTTTACAACCTGAAACCATACAATATTGATCCCAGAATTTCTGCATGGCAGATTCAAAAGGCGCAAATTTACGAATGGCTATTCTGAAAGTTTCTATCTGGTTATGCATTTGCAGTGGTATGCTGTGTTATAAATTCTTTGATAATTTTTTCATTATCCTGTCCTAATTTAGGCGATCCTTTTGATGAAGTAAGCAACTCGCCATCAATACGGATCGGGCACCTCGTGGTTTGATATTTGTAACCATCTACCATTTTCACCTCCTGGATCATGTTCAAAACTTTAAATCCATCGTGTGTCATCAACGCATTCCAGTTTAGCACATCAGCGCACCAAATATCGGCTGGCTCGAGTATAGAAAGCCACTTTTCGGTAGTTGCAGAGAGAAGGTGATTGGCTAAAATAGCTTTAATCTCATCCCGTTTATCAAATGCTTCGCTCACTTCAACGTAATTTTCCAGTTGCTCGCAAATTAGTAAATTGCCTAACTGTGGAATTGAACCCATTGCCAAAGCTAAATATCCGTTTTCTGTTTGATAAATCCCATAAGGAGCGCCTAAATATGCATTTGCATTATTCTTTTTTGAACGCTCGGGTAAGCTTCCTCCATCATTCATAAAAGTGGTAATGGTTTCAAACTGAAAATCGTAGGCCGATTCCATCATGCTTACCTGCACAAATCCACCTTCATTTTTGATGGCTTTTCGGTATAAACAGGCTAAAAGTCCTTGTGCTAAATGTGCGCCAGTCAACATGTCTACAATGGATAAACCCATGGCAACAGGACCACTACCGGCATTCCCTGTTAAAGAAGTTAGGCCGGTAACTGATTGTAAAAGTAAATCTTGGCCTGGCTTATTTTTCCATTCAGTAGCGGTTCCATAACCTGATATTTCGCCATAAATAATTGAAGGATTTAAAGCGGTAACCGACTGATAATCGAAACCCAGGCGTTCCATCACACCGGGACGGAAGTTATGAATCATTACATCTGCCTTTTTTAGCAGTTCGCGGACCATTTCGCAATCTTCTTCGCTTTTTAAATCTATTTCAAAGCTTTCCTTATTCCTGTTAATGGCATGAAAAACTGACGATTCGCCATTCATAATCAGGTTTGAGGTGTATAGTGTACGGCAGATATCGCCAACGCCCAATCGCTCAATTTTGATTACGCGCGCACCCATATCGGCAAGGCGTAAACCTGCCGATGGGCCAGAAAGAAACTGGCTGAAATCGATAACTAAATAATCTTCAAGCGGTAGCATAATTTTATTTTTTTATTCTTGACTCGTCATGCTGAATTTATTTCAGCATCTTTACCAATAAGACCCTGAAATAAATTCAGGGTGACGAATTGATATAATTAATTTAATTCAAACTCTTTATTAATTTCTACAGTATTCTCACCAAGTTTTGGTGCTGCTTTACTGGCAAATAACTTTTCGTTATCCAACCTAATCGGGCTAACGGTTGTCTTTATTTTTTTACCTTCATCTAAAACCAATTCCTGTTCAATCTGCAGGTCTTTATAAGTGCTTAAAGCTGTTGCCTTTTGATAGTTCAGTACCTCAGCGCACCAAATACCATGATTTTCTAACAGTTCGACCCAGGTTTTGGTACTTTCATTTTTAAACGTTGCTGCCAAGCGAACAATCAACTTGTCGCGATTTTCGAAGGCTGATCCTGCTTCTACGTATAAATCTGTGATATCACAATTAATAATGGCGCAGATATTTGGAAGATTGCCCATTGCCATCGCAATATAACCATCGGCAGTTTCGTACATGCCATAAGGCGCACTTAAGTAGGCATGTGCGCTTCCCTTCGCCCCGCTTCTATCAGGTAATTTTCCACCATCGTTTAGGTAAGTTGTTAATACTTCGAATTGTACATCTAAAATTGATTCCAATAAGCTTACTTCCACTAAAACACTTTTGTTGGTTTTTGCTCTTTTGATTAAAGCCGCCATAATTCCCTGCACCAAATGGTTACCACACATGATATCAGAAACGGAAAGACCAAATGGAACGGGTCCATCTACATCAACTCCTGATAGAAAAGTTAGACCTGAAACGGATTGAACCAATAAATCTTGTCCGGGTTTGTTTTTCCAGGGGCCTTCGTTGCCATAACCAGTTACCATACCATAAACAATTTTAGGATTTACCTTTTGAACTGTTTTATAATCCAGGCCAATCTTTTCCATTACCCCCGGACGGAAATTATGCGTCATTACATCGGCCTTGCTAATTAGTTTTTTTAATCTTTCTAAATCGTCAGGATTCTTTAAATCGGCTGCATAACTTTCCTTATTGCGGTTTATCGTATGAAAAAGCAAACTATCTTCATCTATAAAAAGGTTTTTGATGGATAGTTGCCTGCAAGCATCTCCCGTTTTTGGACGTTCAATTTTGATTACACGTGCGCCTAAATCTGCCAGTTTTAAACCAGCCGAGGGTCCAGCCAGAAACTGGCAAAACTCCAAAACCAAAAGTCCTTCTAACGGCCTGTTCATGATAATACTAAACTTTTAGATTTTTGATATAATTCGTTCATTGCTTTTAAAACCTGTATTTCATCTCCACCATTCATTAAATAATCGCGAACAACATCACCTGCATGGTCTTGAAAATACATGGAGCCATGGTACCGTGGACGAAGAAAAGCCCTTTGTAGTGCCGGTAAGGTATTTGAAAAATAATTTTGACTCTGACGGTTTACTTCTTCGTTTTTCCATGCGGCTAAATGCCCAGGTTGACCACCATTCTCAAAAAACAAAGTAGACTGACAAGCCGGTGAACCTACGAATTCTACATATTTGGCAGCAATCTCCAATGCTTCGCATTTAGCAGAAATGGCTAAGCCTGTTCCACCCAATGTGCTTCTCAAATTGGTTTTACCATCTAAAGAAATCATATCGTGAAAATGTAAGGTTTTGCGTGCGTAACCGTTACGCGAGTAGTTTGAATAACCATAAGCGAAAGGACAATAAGCAATTTCATCGTCTAAAGTCATTGCTTCATATATTTGAATGGGGTTCCTGTTGAAATTGGCCTGATCCATTTTTGAAGCCAATTCACGGTACATTTTCAAAACCTTTACTCCTGTTTCGATAGAAACCACTTCTTCATCATTTTGGCAAGGATCTTCTCCTACGGAACAGCAAAGCGTATAAAAATTCATTAAAACATCAATTGGAATACCAGCAAAGGCCAATAAACCTTTATCTGCAAGTGCCAATAAATCATCAAAAGATTGAGGCAGTTGCAGCCCTTTTTCAGCAAGTATATCAGGCCTTGAAGCAGCTACAGGTGTTGCCGCATCTATTGGTAAGGCCCATAAATGGTCATTATAAAAGTAACTCTCGTAAGATTGCCCAACAGAATTTTCTTTTTGATCTTTTAAATATTCTGGAGATAGGTAAAGATCCAAAGGCACTATTGATTTTGTTTTTGCGGCAAAACCTGCCCAGGGATGGTCAATTACCAAAAGATCAAATCGCTTGGCCAATTCCTGGATTGAAAAATCTGCAAATTGCTGTAAACTTCTTTTCTCCCAAGTGATGTTCACATTTGGGTGCAATTCAGAAAATCGCTGTGCCGTGGCCACCATCGGCAAAAGCCCACGACTGTGGTTCCAGGTTATTCCTTTTAAATTAATCGTCTTTTCCACTTTATTTATCTTCTAATGGTTGGTGTCTCCATCGACCATGGTTTTATTTTACCTATTTTCGGTCGGTGAGACACCAACCGATAGAATAATTTTAAATTGATCGTCTTCTCCACTTATCTTATTTTAATTATTCTTCTAATGGTTGGTGTCTCCACCGGCCATGGTTTTATTTTACATATTTTCGGTCGGTGAGACACCAACCGATAGAATAAAAGCTTAGTGTTCTTCGTGTCTTTGTGGTTAAAAATTTGTACGTGCTCATTATTTTCCAGTGTTAATTGTGAATGACGAGGAAACTAAGCCAGCTGATGATGCTGTCAAGTTAATCGTTCCGGTTTTTTCTGTTGACTGTACAATGGCTAAGCATAAACCATGAAAAGCTTTGCGGTAATTGGCTTTAAAAGGTTCTAAACTTGCCTGAAACCCATTATCAACGCCAGCAATGAAGCCAACCCCATCTACTTTAAAATTTACCAGGTTATCAGCATTCGGCACTACATTTCCGGCAGCATCTAAAATGCGTACGGTTACAAAGGAAAGATCTTTTCCATCAGCTTTAATACTTTTCCGATCAGCTATTAATTCGATTTTTGCCGGCTCTCCTGTGGTTTTAACCTCTCGTACTAAAACATCTTTCCCGTTTTTGCGTGATACCGCTTTTAATGTTCCAGGCACAAAAGGCACATTCCAAAGCACATGTAAATCATCATTATGCTTTGATCTTTTACCTAAAGATTTCCCGTTCAGGTAAAGTTCTACTTCATCAGCATTATTGTAATAAGCCCATACCTCAACTGATTTTCCTTGCTTCCAGTTCCAATGAGGCAAAATGTGTAACACGGGTTTATTGGTCCATTCGCTTTGGTACATATAATAGGAATCTTTTGGGAAACCCGCTAAATCGACAATACCGAAATAAGAACTTCTGGCCGGCCATGGATATGGCAGCGGTTCGCCAAGGTAATCGAAGCCAGTCCACACAAACAAACCAGATACATGATCGTATTTTTTAGCTGCTGCCCAGGTTTCTTCGTGTGTAGAACCCCAATATGCCGAAACATTATCGTAAGCAGATGCCGACCATTCCTTATTGCCTTCAGTAAATTTAGTTTTACCATCTTTTGGCCAGCGGCGAATGGTATCGGCTGTATCATAAAAACCTCTGGTTTGTAGCGCAGAAGTAGTTTCTGAAGCCAAAAATTTAACACCAGGATAATTATTAGGGAAATCTTTATACAGCTTATGGTTATAGTTTAATCCATAAATATCAAGCGCATTGGCCTGATAGATAAAATTCTTTTCAGCTTTTGTTTCTGTTAGTGCTGAAATTACGGGGCGGGATTTGTCGAGATTTTTAACAATACCAACTAATTCTTTTGTAATGGCTACACCTGTACTATCGAATTGCTCGCGGATTTCGTTACCGATACTCCATAGAATAATGGATGGGTGGTTGCGATCGCGTTTAATCATTTCTTCGAGATCTCTTTTGTGCCACTCCGGAAAATCGAGGTGATAGTCATTTTTGGTTTTCTTTTTAACCCACATATCAAAGGCTTCATCCATAACGAGGAAACCCATTTTGTCGCATAAATCTAAAAACTCAGGAGCAGGTGGATTATGGGCAGTACGGATGGCGTTTACTCCCATTGCTTTCATAATTTCCAGCTGCCGCTCCATTGCCCGAACATTCACAGCAGCTCCCAGGGCACCTAAATCGTGGTGCAGGCAAACACCTAAAATTTTCATTGATTTTCCGTTTAAAGAAAACCCTTTAGTTGCATCGAAATTGAATTCACGAACCCCAAAAGGTGTGGTATAAAGGTCGATAATTTTTCCATCGGCTTGCATCACTTCAGTAACTAACTTATACATCACCGGCTGTTCAACCGACCATAATTTGGGGTTTGCAATGCTTAACCCATTTATGACTAATTTTGAATTGGTTTGATTAATAGCCATTGGCCATTGCTTTTGTTGAAGTTTCTTTCCTCTGTCATCGAAAATGGTAGTCAGGATTTTATAATTTCCCGCTGTGTTGAATTTATTTTCAAGTTCGACATCAACAGCAATTGATGCCAGGCTTTCACCAGGAGATAAAATCCGGTTTTCAATGCTTTGACCTTTATCGCCATTAATAACATCAGTTTTAACAAAAACACCATTTCTTTTAACTGAAACTGCTGCAGCCGAGGTTAACCACACATTTCTATAAATTCCTGAGCCGGAATACCAGCGAGAATCGGGCTGTGCTGAATTATCCACTTTAACCGCGATACTATTTTTTCCGACTTTTAAAAATTTGCTGATCTCGTAAGAAAAAGAGCTGTAGCCGTAAGGCCTTTTGCCCAGATACTGACCGTTGATCCAAACTTCACTGTTTTTATATACGCCATCGAATTCGATGCTAATTAACCTGTTTTTAAAATTGGCAGGGGCAATAAATTCCTTTCTATACCAGCCTATGCCCGTGGGTAAACCACCACCTTCTGGTTTTGCGGGATTTTTCTCGTCAAATTTCCCTTCAATGCTCCAATCGTGCGGTAAAGTGAGTTTTCTCCAGTTCAAATCGTTAAATGAAGATGATTTTGCATTTGGCTCATCACCCAAGAAGAATTTCCAATCTTTGTTAAAGCTGGTTCTAGTGCGGGGTTCCGGCCTAATCTGATCTCGATTGGTCGTCATTGCGAGGCACGAAGCAATCTTACTACTATGGGTTGGCCGTTCTTTCGCATTAGGATTGCATTCCCGAAAAGTCGGGACAGGCAGTGCCTCGCAATGACGTGATGCCCACAAACCGAATGTCAGAAAAATTACAACTTTAAAATTAGGTAGCCTCTTCATCTTAATTCTTCGTTTCACTTACAAAATTCAAAATACTTTTACCTAAATCTTTGGAAGTTGCCACGGCAATGCCTCGCTGATCTTGTTTGTTAACAGCGCAGTAAAAATGATATACAATACCTTTATACTTTAAAACGAAAGATTTATGGGCATACAACTCATCATACTTTTCTGATGACTCAATCAGGTTTTCGCCTGTCCAATCGGTCCAGTTTACCAGGTCATTGGAGGCAGCAAAGCGGTTAAATGAACCCTTTCTATCTTGCCAAAAGGCACCAAAGTAAAACATGACCCATGTATTGTTAATCTTCTGGATAACAGCATCTCCGGTAATACCAACTGGATGATAAACCACAGGATTTTTATTAAAACGCTGCCAATGAATCATATCGTCAGAAACGGCCATTCCAATTCGCTCATACCAGCGTGTTTTTTTGTTATTCACCAGCGAATCGCCAACAGCATTGTAGTACATCACAAATTGATGTCCAGTTAACTTTTGTTTATCCTCAATTACGGTGCTTTTAAAAAGTTTATCACGGTTTTCCCACCAGCGCACATCTGCATCGCCAGAAGCTAAAACAGGTTTATCTAACCGGCTCCATTCCTGAACTTTGGATGGATCTTGTTTGGTATAGGCCATGCCGATGGATAAGGGCTCCACTTCATATCCTTTTTCCTTACCACCGAAATAAGACATCCAATACTTGCCATCGAACTTGTTTACACCATAACTGCCAGCCCATTTGGTATCCAATAAAGCATTATAACCTGCCTTTTGATTATCATCCCAATGGCCTACATCGCCAAAGGACATGAGTTTGCCTTGATTCTCCCAATGCAGTAAGTCTCTACTTTTTGCTAGCCAGGTTTCGTAACCGCGACCGCTAAAAATCAGGTAAGTCATGTACCAATATTTACCCTTTTTAAAAATAGTCGGGCAATCCATTTTATGGTCTTTATCTGCTGGTACCATCACCAAACCATATTTATAAGGGGTTTTAACTTCCTGGTAAATTTTTTCCATCGTTTCTGCTGAAACAGGATTTAGGGTTTGGGCATTCAAATTCAATGCACTAACAAAAAGGAAGAATACGAGGATTATCTTTTTCATTTGTACGTTAAATTAAATTTATAGTAACCAGAACCGATAGCTATCTTGTTTTTACCATTCTCTTTTCCTGCTTCCTTAAATGATGATTTAAATTCTTCTGAGATAGCATATTTCGGTAAAACAGGCAAATAAACGGTAGCTGAAGAATTTACAGGAATGTTAACTTCTAAAGTAAAATTTTTAGCTGTTTTGGTCCATTTGCTCGATATTTCTCCATAAGGGCCATTATAGCTTACCTTAGCTGAGGTTAAATCGCCAACTGCTTCCGGTTCGATTTTAATGTGGTTAAAGGCAATTGAATTTTCTTCCTGGCGGATGCCACCTACGCCACTGTACAGCCATTCCATTAAGTGGCCCAGCATAAAATGATTATTGGATACGGTTGGTAAGGCTGCCCACGATTCGGTTAAGGCTGTTGCGCCTTTAGCCAACTGCATGCCATAGCCAGGTACATCAGAACGGCTGTTCATGTCGAAAATCAAGTCCGATTTCCCCGCATCTTCTAAAACGCGTAACACATATCGGTAACCAATATCCCCTGCTGTTAAGCTGTTTTTACGATTTCTTATGTCATTAACTAAATTCTCAATTACTGAAGTTTTATCTGTTTCTTCAACCAAACCCATATAAACTGCCATCGCATTCGCTGCTTGCGAACCTGTTGCGTATTGCTTGGTTTTTGCATTAAAGAACTTGTTATTGAAAGATTTTCTCACTTCTACAGCGAGTTTTGCATAAGCAAGTGCATCAGCTTTTTTACCTAAAAGCGTGGCAATATTTTCCATGATATTTAAATCATAGTAATAAATGGCTGTTCCGGTAACGCCCATTGGGGTTAATTGGGAAACACCAGGTGGATTCGGGCCTAAATCATACCAATCGCCTAAACCTTGTGATAAGATGTGATCATTTGCCTTAGTATCAAGGTATTTAATGTAGCGCTGCATCATCGGGTAATAATCATGCATCGCCTGTTGATCACCATACCATTGATATAAATACCATGGCATCAAAATCCCGCTACTGCCCCATTCAGGAGAATCGCGGAACATATCGCCCCCATATTCGAACTTTACGTATTCTGGGGAAATTTCAGGGATTAATCCGTTAGTCAGTTGGGAGTTTTTCATATCCTGCAAGGCTTTTTTAAACAGCGGTGCGGCGTTGTAATTGTAGCGTACAGAACTGCCCATTAAATGCAATTCTTCTAACCAACCTAGTTTTTCGCGGTGCGGGCAATCGGTAAATACGCTCACCATATTACTTTTTATCGCCCAATCGATCAGGCTAAAAGTTTTATTAAATAATTCGTTTGAGGAGGAAAATTTACCCACTTGCTCAGCTGCATTTCTAATGTGTAAGGCTTTTAAAACTTCTATTACAGCTTTGCCAGTTGTATTTTCCTTTCCAATTGGTACCCCACCTTTTACCTGAAGATAACGAAATCCTGTATAAAAGAATTTTGGTCGCCAGGTTTCCAAACCTTCTCCTTTTAATATGTAGGTAAAATAAGATGGCCCTCCAATATTTTTTTGCGTTACCGAACCATCAGCTTTTAATAATTCGGCTGGTGTAATGCGAATGGTATCGCCTTTTTTACCGCGGACTTTTAATTCGATAATGGCTGATGAATTTTGCCCCATATCATAAACCCATTCGCCATTGGTAACTGGATTGATATTTTGAGGGACAAAATTTTCGAAGATTTTTATTGGTTCTTCTTTCTGCGCATTTAATTCCGGACCATTAACCAGTAACGATAATTTCCATTTTCGATCGTTAAAACCATCTAAATTCCAGCCGTTTTGTTCAAGATTGGCATTGTAATCTTCCCCACCGTAAATGCTCGAAAAAGTTATGGGCGATGGTGCGGTTTTCCAACTTTGGTTACTTATAATGTTTGCATTGGTACCATCTGTATATTCAATCAATACCCGGCAGATCATTTTTGGGTAACCATTTGCAACCTTTAGTTTTCTATACCTTTCTTTAACTGGTGGAATATAATAAAAACCATTGCCCAACATCACGCCGATTGCATTTTCACCCTTTTTAAGCTGTTTAGTTAAATCATAAGTGAGGTACAATGCCTCTTTATCATACTTTGTCCAGCCGGGTGCCAAAAAATCATCGCCAACTTTAGCACCGTTTAAAGTCATTTCGAAATGGCCTAAACCAGAAATAAAAGCGGTTGCTTTTTTAATGGTCTTTGTAACCGTAAAACCCTTGCGGAACATAGGCAACACGTTATTTCCATTATATTTGTCTTTTTTGCCGTCTGTTGGTAAGCTGTTTTTGTTAGAATCAGCCAGTTTTTCATAGGCAATCCATTTTGCGCCTTTCCAATCCGCTACGGTTAGCAATCCCATTTGCCAAAACGCCAAACTGCTCCAGTCAGACTGATGACCGAAATTATCCCAAACACGGACTTTCCAATAGTAGGTTTGAGTTGATGAAAGCTTGACTCCCTTATAAGGTATTTGAATAGATTGACTTGAATTGACTTTTTTTGTATCCCAGATTTCGCCAATATTCTTATCTAAATTGCTTTTACTGCCCGAAACTAAAATTTGGTAAGCCGTTTGCATCACATTGTGTTTTGATGATTGCAGTTTCCAACTTAAACCCGGCGATTGTACATCAATTCCAATCGGATTATTCCGATACTCACAATCCAATCGGGCAACCTTAATATCTTGCGCAAAAAGCGGAATGCTTAACAGGTAAAGCCAAGAAAAGATTACGAGTTTACTCATCAATTTTTACACCATTTTAGGTGCTTGCTTAGGTTTATAAATGGTTATCAGCGATACAACTATTTTAGAAATAAATGCCAAATTCTTTTTGAATTAAGCACTTTAAATTTCGTAACTTTAAATTGCTATCTCTAATTCAAATATAAATGTTTTTTTTAAATATGAAAACATATATTCGTATTTAAATTATGCAAAATCTTCTGTTGTATAAATAAGAAAGCATTTTGTATGTTTGATATTGTAAAAAATACGCTACAGCCAAATTTAAACCCGTATGAACGAAAAAGAATCGAAGTACCAAGCCCCTGCTTTGGATAAAGGACTTGATATATTAGAGTATTTATCATCACAATCTGTCCCATTATCTCAAACTGAAATTGCCGTTGGTATTGAGAAAACACCTAACGAAATTTATAGGATGTTGATGAGTTTAGAAAGTCGGGGTTACATTTTACGCGATGAGGTTTCGGGTAAGTACAGGCTATCGCTTAAGCTTTTTTACCTTTCGCACAGGCACTCGCCAATTGATGAACTGCGTAAAGCTGCACAATTTCCGTTAGAGGAATTGGCCAATACCATTCGCCAATCGTGCCACCTGAGTATTTTATACATGAACCAGGTAATGGTAATTATCCATGCAAAAAGTCCTGGCCCCATTGCACTTTCTATTGAAGAAGGTAACTTATTCCCACTACCATTAACTGCATCAGGCAAGGTTTTATTGTCGTATATGCCTGATGATGAACGTAATACAACCTTAAAAAACAATTCTATTTTTAAAAAATATGCTAAGGCACAACAAGAAGATTTCTTGAATTCGTTAACGGATATTCAGCAAACAGGTTCTTATTTTAAAAACAGTGATTCGGTTTCGGGCGTTACCGACATTTCTGTGCCAATCGGTGTAGCAAGCAACAACGGCATTATTGCCTGTTTAACCATTTCGATGTTAAATGCGCTAAATGTAGATCAAACGATTGCCAATGATGTAATTCTTGCTGAGGCCTACAAATGCGTTAAAAAGATTGAGCAACGGATTGGAGTTTAACCCCCAACCCCCTGATGGGGGCTTTGACTTTCTAATCGTTAATATAACTGCTAACTGCAATTGCCAACTGATTTGGGCGTTCCCAAGCTACGCAAGGGGTCGGGCTTTTCAGGGCTCCGCTTCGCTTCGGTACCGATGAAGGATCGGTACTGAACCCTTACAATCCCTAACGCAGTATTTGTTGCAGTAAGCTATAGATAGGGAGATGTATAGCCAAGAACAACTGAGTTTGGTTAAATAAACCTGATAGAACGGAAAGCCCGGAACGAAGAATGAGTGAGGACTTGGAGGGAGAGCAGGGCTTTCATAACCTAAAAGCACCGAACCCCGCTTTTCTAAATAATATGACCGGCAAAATAAAGTCTCCACTTCGCTCCGGTACCGATGAGGAATTGGTACAACCCCCAACGCGAAACTACCGTATTGAGATTTTCTTTTAAACCTCGCAGGTTTACCAAAACTGCGAGGTTTAAGGTTTCTAGCCCGAATACTTCACATTATACTCTCTTCCCTTTTCAATCGTTACCTCATAAATTCCTTTCGAAATTTCTTTTACTTCTGCATCTTTTACAACTGGTTTCGATTTACTTTTAATACGCAATTTTCCTAATCCTGTTGCCGAAGACACCTTAATTTCTTTTTTACTGCAAAAAACAGCAATATCGCCATTGGCTGTTGGCACCTTGCCTTCTATCCATTCCAATCCGCCTAAATTGGGTTCAATGGTGTAGTTTTCGTAACCAGGGCTGGTTGGCTGAACTCCTAAATAGTATTTTCCCAATAAATAAATCGGACTCGCACCCCAGGCATGACAGAGGCTTTTCCCGAATGGCCTGCCATACATGGCTAAATGTTCTGTTCCCTTTTTATACGGGTTATATTCTTCCCAAAAAGAAGTGGCGCCCAGTTTTAACATTCCGCCCCAATAATTTTTCATTTCCTTAAGTACATAAGGTTGTTCGCCCATGGCACATAATGCTTCCAATTCATAAAAACGCATGTAAGGAGTAGTAATTTTGGCGATCTGATCGTTTAGCAATACATTCTTTTTAACAGCCAGTTTTTGTTCTGGAGTAAAATAATCAAAAAAGATCCCAAACATATTGGCATAACGGGTTACATTATCGGTTTGCTTATCGTTAACGCGACTATGCACCAATGCACTCTTATTTCGGTTCCAGTAGAGTTCGAAAATCTTGCTTTTCAGTTGTTTTGCCTGCTTATCGTATTTTGCCATGCCTTCGGTATCATTGGCCAATTTGGCGCATAAAGCCATGGTTTCTAAACTGCGCGCATACAAGAGCTGCTCAAAACTCACTTCTCCATCTTTACTCAGTTTGTCTGCCCAATCGATAAAAATCCAATCGCCAGGCATCCATTCCAACAAGCCGTTTTTATTCTTTCTGCCATCAATGTAGGTCATCAGCGATTGCATTCGCGGATAAATATCCTGTACAAATTTCTGGTCGCCTGTAAATTTATAGTAATCGTAAATCCCTAAAAACCAATAAAAAGAATAGTCCATAATGGTATTGATGTGTGCCGTTACCGGATCTTTACCACGCTGAGCAAGCAATGTGCGTTTAACTGTTGGCGCATCAAAAAACGAGTAATAGTTCATTAAATAACTTTGATAGGCATCACCACTCCATACCCAACGGTCGCGTTTTATGCCATCAATAAAAAACTCGCGGGTATTGAGGTGGAAAGTGTATTTAGCAACATCATAGATTTTATTGAGTTCGCTATCGGAAGATTTGAAACTTCCTTTTTCTGTTACAGGAGCATATTCGTACAGCATGGAAACAGAATCAGCTGATACCGAACCTTGAGCTTGATAATTGACATACCTGAAAGCTTTTGAAAGCGGCATAATGGAATCCTTTTTCTGAGGGAGGTCAATATCCAGATCATCCAAAGTTTCACATTTATCTGTTGATAAAGCCTCCTCTTTCGATTCACCATAATAAATACTCAATCGTCCTTTTCCTTTCAAACCGTGTACTTTTATAAACCCAAAAGTTTCCTTTCCAAAATCAGCAACTGCACCCTTATTTACTTTTTCGGTTTTAACTGCCGATTGCGCAACTACGGGCAATTTAAATTGTGAAGGCAATTTTGTCGGATCAGATAAGTTCCATGAACCTGCCGAAACAAAAGTAGTTCCTGATTTATCAGAGGTTTTTCCACTGGCATCTATCCATTCTTTATCCTCGAAAGTACTTAACCAGGTTTCATCAGAAACTACGGTCTTGCCTTGAACAAAAATTGCTGGCACATTAGCCTGATTATAAACTTTTAAGCTCAATTTGTGCTTTCCAGCGGGAATCTGGATACTTTTAGGAAAACCGGAAATCGCCTGTCCATCTATTTTCACATTGTAAGTGCCTTCTACAAACAACTTAACTTCTTCTGGCTGAGTAAGGGTAAATTCTTTATGAAAATCGACCAGCACATAGTGGCTGTCCATTTTCCAGAATACTGGGAAAAATGATCCTCTTTCGGTTCTACGGTTCTGCATTACATTGCTCATGTAGATATCGAAATCTCCAGGGTACCAGATCCATGAGGCTTTTTGAGCAAAAAGTTGTGCTGCCGAGCTTGCGAAAATGGCAATTAGGATAAGTTTTTTTAAGTTTTTCATATTATTGAATTTTTTAAACACAGCTCAACACAGATGAGCACAGATTTTTATATCTGTGTGCCTCCTTTTCATCTGTAGCTCATTATTTTTAATGCCCATTAAAGAAAAGGTAAAGTGCAACCATCACTATTGCTAATGCAATCCATGAGATCCAAACTGTTCGATCAGGTTTTTCGATGTTGGCTTCATGTTCCTTATTAACCGTGTATATACTTGGTGATCTATCCAATAAAGAAATTAAAATCGCGATAATTAGTAATCCGGCAAAAATGAAAAATGATAACATCAGGTAATGGGGCCAAAATGTATATTGATCTGAAGGCAAAATCCACAGGTAAGTTACCCCCACACCTAAACTTAAAACAGAGCCGATTGACAGGGTAAAATTTACCGCTTTTCTCGTCGTTCTTTTCCAGAAAACGGTAAGTAAAAATACAACAGAAAGTGGTGGTGCAATAAAGCCTAAAACTGATTGAAAAACGTCGAATAGATTTAGCCCTTTAATGTTATCGATAGCCAAAACAACAACAACAGCAAAAATACATCCCGCAACAACTGCCAAACGGCCAATACGGATAATCTGTTTATTACTGGCTTGGAGGTTAATTTTCTTTACATAAATATCCATGGTAAAAACGGTACTTAATGAATTTAAGGAAGACCCGATAGTGCCCACCAACACGGCAATGAGTACTACGATAACCAGGCCATTCATACCTGGAGGGAATAAATTGGTTACCATGGTCATATATGCTTCGTTCGGATCTTTTAAACCTGGAAAAAGCACATAACAAAGGATTCCAGTACCAATAAACAAGGGTAGGGAAAGGATTTTTAACCAGCCGATAAAACTCACACCCAATTGCCCCTGCTTTAAATTTTTAGCACCGAGAACGGATTGAACCATTGATTGATCAGTACAGAAAAAGGCTACAGCTGCAACAGGATAACCTAATAATATGGCGTACCATGGGTATTTTGGATCGCTGGCGGGCTGAATTAAATTCCAGAAGTGATTGGGTGTTTTTGCATACAATGAAGAAACCCCACCAACTTTGTTTAAGCCTAAAAGCATCAGGGAAAGCGAAACGGCAATCAATAAAATCATTTGAAAAACGTTCACTTTGGCAATGGCCTTTAATCCACCGAAAAAGGTGAACAAACCAGCAAAAGCCACCAATACCGTAACAGATTGCCACATGGGAATGCCCAAAATCTGGCGGACTAAAAAGCCGCCTGCAAACAAACCCAATGATAACCAAGAGATTAAAATTTTAACCAACGCATACCAGGCGAGGATATTTTGTGTAGAATCGCCGTAACGGTTACCCATAAACTCGGGCATGGTGCTAACCTTAGCGGCAAGGTATTTTGGCGCAAAAACAATTGCAAGTAAGAATAAAAATATAAAGGCATACCAATCGAAGTTGACGGCCACAATACCGGTGCTATAACCAATGCTTGCAAAGGCCAATAGCATTGAAGGGCCAACGTTTGTGCCCCACATATTGAAACCAATGCTGCTCCAGTTTAAAGATTTATTGGCCAGAAATAAGGTTTCATCATCATTTTTCTTTTTAGAGAAACTGGCGCGATACCCAATGATTATCAGCACTATAAGGTAAGCGATTACGATGAAGTAATCTAAACTGGTTAAACGTTCTACAATGTTTCCCATTAGGTTTATTTTGGTTAGTTTTATTTATTGCCACGGAAACACGGAATTCACGGAGCCAGACGACCATTTTTATAGTTACGTCATGCTGAATTCATTTCAGCATCTATTTTACCAAATAGATTGCTTTGTCGTTCCTCCTCAGCAATGACGATTTTTCTTTTACAATCCTATGGATTCCCTTGTAATGTGATTTGCTTTCAAAATTTCATCAACTTTTACAGGTAAACCAGTTTCTAACGATTGATCCATTGCTTGTAGCAAAGCCACAGTTCCAATTCCTTCCTTTAAATCGGGATAAGCGGTAAAGTTGTTGTTGATGCTATCTGCAAAATAATCCAGGTAATTCTGGTATTCTCCTGCATGGTGGCTTTGTCCTTCAAAACGGAAATAATGTTTTAAGGTCGAATCGCCCCAGGTTATTATCTTTTCTTCGCCGGTTTTTGTAGTAACCGAATAACGCAGTTCATGGTAATCGGCCTGGCTTGCCCCTTCTGTTCCGCGGAGGATGCAGCTCATGCCACTATCGCGACTGGCGGGTTGTGTTGGGCCTGTATACGCACCGCTAACCCTTGCAATCCGGCCATCTTTTGCCTTGAAAATAAAGTGCATCGTATCCTGGTTTTTCAGTCCGGCTTTTAAGCCATTGCTACTCAACATGCCATAGCCCATTACTTCTTCAATATCAGGCATGTACCACCTGATAAAATCTACCGGGTGACTTAAGCCTCCATACAGCCATTTAAATGATTGTTTTAAAGACCAGCCTTTCTCCAAAAACCAACGGTGATCTGCATGGTAATGACTTTCTATTGTGATTAATTCTCCGATTAACCCTTCATCAAAATCTTTCTTTTGGCGCATTGCAGGCTCGAAAAAGCGTGAACTTTGCCCTACAAAAATCTTTTTTCTCGATTTCTTTGCCAACTGCAACAGCTCATTGGCTTGAGCTAAATCATCAATAAATGGCTTGGTACAAACCACATGTTTTCCGTGCTCCAGTGCCAATTTAATGTGCTCAAAATGCAGGTGATCTGGCGTATAAATCGCAATCATGTCGATTTTATCGCTGGTTAACATATCCTCGTAATTGGTTGTCCAGTTTTCAAAATCGAACTCCAAAGCACGTTCTTCGCAAAGCTTTTTATTGGCATCGCAAATCTGGATGAGCTTAAATTTTCTACTTGATAGTGATGCTGAAATTGTGCTTCTGCCCTCTCCTAAACCTAAAATCCCTAATCTTAACATGATATTATTTTTTCTAAGCGTTTAATATTTCCTCCTCCTGCCCCCTCCAAAAGGGAACAATAATACTTCTAACCAATCGGTTTAAAGAACACCCAAACCTCATCGGGTTTTGTGCCTTCAATTCCTTCCTGGTATTTTTTCATAATGGCATTCCATTCATCCACCTTTGGATTGTTCTCGGTAGTTTTTGGATTTAAATCATCTAATTTTTTCCCTTTTGGGATGCTAATAATCAGCATAAGCTGCCGATCATTTTTAAAAATGGCCAATCGTTGAAATTCTGCATTACAAAACCCCTTTGATATTTCGGGCCATTTTTGAAATTGTGTTTTATGATAATCTAAATATTCTTTTTGCATTTTTTCATCCTTAACCAGGTTGGCCGATAAAATGATGTTATCCCATTCTTCAACTGGCTTATCTCCGCAGTTTTTTTCTCTGTTGAAATCATAAAACAGGTTATCGTATAACTTAATTTCGGATGCGTTAAGGCGTTTTAGGGTTTGTTTTAAGCTCTCTACTTTTAAGCTAGAGGTGTAAATCACCAATCGGTTATTCCACTTATAAATTGAATTTGCCAAAAGGTTATTTTCTTTTGCAAAAGTCGTTAAAGTATTATTGCCTGGAAGATTATCCGACTTAAAAACCAATTCAAATACAATTGATTGATTTACAGCCTCATTAATCCCTCTTTTGGCGTAGTGGGCTTTTTCCTTTAATAAATATTGAAATGCGCTTTCTAAGCCGGCATTTTGCTTAACCTGATCTGAAACTTTTGGTCCGTCGCTTTCCCAAACATTACCTGATCCGTTGGCATTTTGGAGATACTTTTCTGTTGGTGTCCAATTGTTTTTGATGGTGAAATCAGATGATCCTTCATCGGTATACAGATAGAACCAATGATCTGGCAAATGCGCGTAAGGCGCCTTATAAATGCTGTCGACTACATTATCTGTTATAGATGATCCTGGCTGGGCAGACAAAGTGTAAATCCCGGCAACATCATACATATGTTTTCCGTAATGGTGTATTTTATTACCGCTAATTATGTTGTTCGCCATCGCGTTTTTGGTTTTCGTCCAACCCCAACCCATGCTGATGCCCGAGTAAGAAACATCACTGATTTCGTTATGAAGAATTTTAATGCCGCAAACATAACCTGCCCCAATACCTACTGCGCCCCAATCTTCATTGGTAACATCTGTAATCAGGTTGTTTTCGATGTTGTTATTGCCCGAAATTTCTCTTTTATCAGTCGGATTGTATGGCAAATGCACTTCAACAGCTTCATCGGAGAAAGTTCCAATCAAAATGGCCGAACCACCAATATCTTTGAATAAATTTCCTTTAATTTCATTGTTTGTAGTTCCTTTATTATAATCCAAACCTGTAGAAGCGAGATGGACGAAACGGCAGGATTGAAATGAGGTATTGTTAGCATAACTAACCTTAATAGCAGCTGCCGGCCGGCCAACCCATGCCTGATTTTCTAAAGTTGGTTTACCCGGTGTGCCGGCTTTATTTAATTTGTAAGCATCGAGCATATACATACCAGCCTGATGTGGCACATGCCCCTGTTTTGATGGCCTCAACCAGGTAGCATGTTCGAAAGAAATGCCTTTAAAGCTCACAAAAGAAACTGGTTGATCTATCGTTCCACCAATTTTAATAAGTGTCTCCAGTGCTGGGGCAATTACCTCGGCATTCTGCATATTTTCTGAAGCGTTTGGCCAATAGTAAAGTTTATGATTTTGCAGATCTTCATACCATTCGCCAGGTTCATTTAAAAACTGGATGGCATTGCTGAGGTAAAAAGCTGAATTTCCTGTTTTGTCTGAAATCCATGGTGCTGGCCAGGGATGTTCGGATTGTATTCTGCTCTCAGGTTGCATAAAAGAAAGCTCAGCTGTATTGCCAATCACTTTAACTGATTTAACACGGAGATTTGCAATAGCCCACCATTGATGGATCAGCATTTCCATTCCTTTGATATTGGTTAAATTAATACCTTCTTGCCTTGGAATTTTACAGGTTTGTTTCTTGCTATCCCATGACAAAATCCTTCCCATTTCTACGCCATTGTAATTTTTTGCACGGATGGCCTTTTTATCGTTTACCCAGAGCTGCCTGAATTGCAGATCGCTCCCGTCAAAATTTGGAACATCTGTAACCCAAACTTTGCCCGTTGCTTCTTTTGGTAAGCCTGGGATGGTACCATATAGTTTTCTCCAACCTTTAATTTTTACCCCACCACTTAAAACAACCTTATCATTGGCAATTATCTGTGTCGGACTATTGTTTGTACCTGAATCTTCTGGTCTAAGTATTATCGGTTCATCCAATTGATAAAAACCTTTGCCAATTATAATTCTAATACCACCTTTAATTGATGTATCGTTTAAACGTCTAAATTCGCGCGCTTTACGTAGGGCTGAATGAAGTGTTGCCAAAGGATTTTCTTTAGTGCCTAAATTGGTGTCAGATCCATTTATTGATACATAAATATCTGTTGCATTAGCATTAAAACACAATAAAGAAAAAAGAATCGAGAGGCTAAAAAGTGGTAGTTGTTTGGTTCGTGGAAACCCGAACCAAGGCGTTAGAGATTTAAATTTTAGCATAGATAGTTGGTTGGTCTGTAACCACAGAGACCAAGGAGCAGGTAAAGAAGATATGAACCAAGGCATGGATATATCGCCCCAGTACTTGTCTCCACGTACCGACTGGTTATAAAAGCTATAAATTTTTCTCAAAAAGCACTTCATTATATTTATACTATTTCGGTTGAAAAACTGACTTCAGGTAGCTTGTATTTGCACTGAAATTATATTTTACATTTGTTGGCTGTTTGGCATCCCGGCTTCTTTCTACAACGAGCCAACCGCTCCAGCCCATATCATTTAAAGTTTCTTTAACTTTGTTCAAATCAATTTTTGGATCGTTCTGTAACCAAACCCCATCTTCATTTGTAGCATGGATCTGAATGATGTTTTTCTTGCCCAAAATCATGAGTTCATCGTTTAAATCTCTTCCATTCTTAATGGCATTGGAAAAATTGAAATAACTTTTAACATACTTGCAATTGATATCTTTTAATAATTGTAATTCTCCTTTGGCATCTAAAGCACTTTCAATTCCAATTGTAATGCCAGCTTTAGCAGCCATTTTTCCCGCAACTTTTAACCTTTCTACAATAGGTTCGCGCAGTTCTGGATTTTTAATTAAATCGCCTTGAATACCCAATGGCAGAAAGACTACTTTAACATGCATTGCTTTAGCAGTATCTAAACAATCCTGAATCATTTTCTGATAAGTTGGGCGTTTGGCAAATGATTGCGCATAAAAACCAGTCATCGCTAACGAACAGATTTCGAGATTCAGCTCTTTTGCTTTATCCAAGTACTCCTGTCTGATTTTTGGATCGGCCAGTTTATTGTCGAAAGTTTCGCGATCACCCAAACCACCCATGTCAATTTCAAGTCCATCGGCACCAATTTCTTTTGCAAGTGGCAAAGCACTGATTTTCTGACGTTTTAAAATCATTAAATCAATAACGGCAACTTTAAAACGGTTCTTTTTATCTGCGGCGAAAAGCAATTGACTGGGAAACATAAAAGCTCCCGTTAACAAGGCCATGCTACCAATAAAAGATCTTCTGTTTTGATGTTGCATATCCAGTTATTTACTCGTGCTTAGTGGAAATAATTTTTCTAAATTTTGAAAGCCCATCATCGCATTTTTAGGCAATTTTTCACCTTTATCGCCAAATACATATAAAGCATTCTCCTTTTCAATCGTTACCTTACTTTCATCATATTTACCGGTTTTATCTTTAACCCCAGAAGCATTTAATTTGAAATTTTTAATTAGGAAATCGTATAACGCAACGCGTTTATTGACACCAAAATCGTGCTTTTCATCAGGAAGATGAACATTCTCCACTTTATCTTTAGCCCCATAATAACCGTACATTTTCTGCAGGTAAGGAAAATCGTGTTCTGGTGTATGTGCTGTCCAATCGCTACCGTCTGACACCAGTAATTGCGGACGTGGAGCAGCCATTGCGGCTAATTCTACGTTATCGGTACCACCACCACATTGATGGATTGGCATTCCGCTTTCGCATGGGCAACCGCCATAAAAGTATGATGACATGGCAACCACGGGTGCACTCAATTTAATCCGGTCATCCATGGCTGTCATTAAAATAGAATGACTTCCGGCGCCCGATCCACCGCTAATTCCGATCCGGTTGGTATCTGTTTCTTTTAGCGAGCCGAAATAATCCAAAATTCTGATACCGCCTAAAGCTTGAACGGTTTGGGCCAGGCTTTTTCTATGGTCTTCGTATTTAAACTGCAACATCGATTCGCCCCAGGCAAAAAGATCATAACTAAAGGCCATTGCTCCCATTTTGGCAATCATTGCACAGCGGATCTGGCAATCGGGCCTATAACGTTGTTTTTCCCAGTGTCCATCAGGGCTAAGCACCACAGGAATTTTTCCTTTAAAATTTAATGGTTTGTAAAGGGAACCGTTAATCCATACACCTGGTAAGATTTCCAATGCAATGTTTTCTACCGAATAGCCATCAAAAATTCTTTTTGCCGTTACAATCGGTTTTGAATTTGGTTTTGCAGGTAGCGGTGATAGCAGTAAAGCTTTGTATAGTTCAGGTTTAATTTCTGCTTTACGTTTTTCCCAACTTGCCTGATCATGATATTTTGTAGCCAATTGATCTAAATATGCCCATCCATCCTGCACTTCCCATCGGTAATATTCATATTCTTTTAATTTATAAACACCAGGCTTTTCTTTGTTTACCTTCATATCCAAAGGCATAAGCACATTGGTAAGTGTTTCGTCTACATCAGCCCGGAAACGCCAATCAGCATAGTTTACCCATTTATCTTTTACCTGAGGTTCTGAGTATTTAATTTGTACTTTGAAACGCGTTTGAATCTCTTTCAAAACATCAATAAGTGGTTTTTTATAGAGATTATCAGTGTTTTGAATTTGAGCAGAGAGGTTGTTTACAGGGAATATATAGGAAATAAATAATACAGCAAAAAATCTCAGCACCCTGGTCGTCATTGCGAGTGCTGATTTTTCATCAGCCGAAGCAATCTTTCTTGATAGGATAGATTGCCGCATCATGCCTCCTCGTAATGACGATCGCAACGACCTAGAAATGAATTCTTTAATTGAATTTACCATCTTAACCTTCCTCATTTTTAGTTTCAGTAATTACGGGTGCCGTATATCCTTTCAGTTTCGGCCAAACACCATTTTTAATTTTCTTCAGTTTTAACTTTGAAGGATCTACCACTACATGTTTAATTTTTTCCCTTCTCCATGTATAAATAAAATGTAACATACCATCAGCAGTTTGAATAACAGCCGGATAAGAATACTGGCTGATCGGTGAATCTTCTAAGATCAATGCAGCAGACCATTCTTTGCCATCTTTAGAAACCGATACATTTAATGGTGTTCTAGGTCCTTTAGCTAAATCACCCGGAGGCAAAACATGGTTGTATACCAATACCTGCCGCCCATCTTTCATGGTTACTGCATCTGTGCCAGAGTTATTATTGGGTAATGTGGTTTTGGTTAATGCCGACCAGGTTTCACCATTATCGTTAGACCATGCCTCTACGATTGCACGGTTGGCGGTTCTGGCCAAAATCTGCAACTTTCCGTTTCCGTATTGTAAAATACTTGGTTGAATGGCTTTTATGCCGTTTTCAGGAAGCGGGCCAACCTTCCTCCAGGTTTTACCATTGTCTTTTGTTACTTCAAAATGGATTTTCCAACCATCACCCTCTTTGCTTGATGGTGCAAAGAGATTTCCGTTGCTCAATAAAACCGGTTTGTTTTTTACAGGTCCAATATAACCATCAGGTAGCTTTGTAGCATCCGACCAGGTTTTACCATCATCTTTCGAAGTTTTCATCATCCCCCACCATTCAGATGGTTTTGGTCCGATTTTATAAAATAACAGCAAATCTCCGCCAGGAACCTGATAAAGAACAGGATTCCACGTTGGTAATCTTTTACCATCAGGCTGAATACCAGTGGCAACCGAAAACGGAGCCAACCATTTGCCATCTACAAAGCGGCTGATGTAGATTTCTACATCGGGATTCCGCTCTTTTGTGCCGCCAAAAAATGAAGCAACTAAACCTGTTGGCGTTTCTGCTATTGTAGCTGAATGGCATGAAGGAAACGGTGCTTTGTCGTAAAGAAATTCTTGTTTTACGATTCCGGTTTGCCATTTTTCTACCTGGGCATTGGCGCTGATAAAGGTGGCAAATATAAAGACCAGTGTAATTTGTATTTTTCTTTTTAACATCATGTTTATTTATTAAAAAAGGTCGTCATTGCGAGGCACGAAGCAATCCTAATGCTATAGCTACCGTAGTAAGATTGCTTCGTGCCTCGCAATGACGATGAGGTGAAGCAAATTCACGTTATTGTTTTGCTTTCGCTGCTTTCTCTTCTTTTATCTTTTTTGTATAGGCACTATAAAGTGCTCTCCAGCTTCGACCATTATTATTTAGCATTTGCTCAGATTTTGTTTTGTAAATCTCAAAAATGGCTGAAATCTGCTTCATGTTTTTATAATCGACAGCTTGCTCGCGGGCCTGTTTTAAGTAAGCCAAAATCTTGGCTTCCTCATCAGCAGTTAAATCCGGAACAATGGCTTTATAACCTTTCATGGTGAATTCTACTTTACCAATGGTGTATTTATCCAATATGGTTTCTACCTGCTCTGGAGTTAAGTTTTTTCTCAACCCATCCATTAAAACCTGGTGAACGGTAGAAGGTATTGCAGAATCGGCAATAATCTGTTTGTCTAAATCGCTTAATTTATTTCCAGTAACCGGATTTATTCCATCAGGAACTGTAGATGATGGATGATCGTTATGCCAATCCCTAATTGTTGTTAAGTGAACTGCAATTGCATTTTCTACTGCTGATTTTTTCGCTGCATCAGTTAAATTTACTGCTGAGGCCCATTCTTTGGCTTTGGTTACAATTTCTTCCGGCACCGCAATGTCCTTCGTTTGACTGAATGCGTTTACTGTGGTTAGCAGTAAGGTTATCAGTATAAATGGTTTAAAAAACTTTCTCATAATTGTGTTTTCTTTTTTAATCGTCATTGCGAGGCTTGATTTTTCATCAACCGAAGCAATCTTTCTTGGCAGGATAGATTGCTTCGTCGTTCCTCCTCGCAATGACGACTTATTTCATTTTTATTTCCGTTCTACCACAAATGAATAATCTCCAGAGCCGAGCTCATAAACGGCCCTGTTATTCTCCATTTTTATAAATTTTAAATCCTTTATTGATTTCGATTTTTCTGAAACATCATTTTTATTATTTGCAGGAATATAAACCATTGCAGTTGTATTTGCCGGAATGGTGATATTCCAGTTAAATTGCTTTGCTGTTTTATTATAATTGCTTTTAATTAGCCCATAAACCGAATTGTAGGTGGCATTTATAGCGTTTAAGCCATTAATTATTTCCGGTTTCATGATGATCTTTTTGAAAGCTGCACTTTCGGATTTTATTCCGGCCAGATTTTCATAATACCAGATCAGTAAATCGCCAAGCATCATCACATGGTTTTGTGAATTCATTTTTGGATCGGCTGTATTCCCATTCCACAATTCCCAAATGGTGGTTGCGCCGTTATCTACCATGTAGCCCCAACTCGGATAAGTTTTTTGTGTGGCCACGGTATAGGCCAAATCTGGTCGGCCATAATCGTTTAAACAGCGCATTAACCACTGAATTCCCACTAAGCCATTGCTCAAATGCCCCTTATTTGTAACCTCTACCGTATAAGTAATGCTCTTAAAAACTTTATCTACATTGTCTTGAGGAACCATCCCGAAGTAAAGCGGAATGATGTTATCGGTTAGTGCATTTGAGGCATAGTAGCCTTTGTTGTTATAATATTTTTGATTAAAAGCGTCTTTGATTTTATTTCCCAAAAGCTCATATGCCTTTATATCTTCATTGTTGCCGCTTACCTTCGCAAACTCCATCATCAATTGGGTGAAATGATAATAATATGCTGTCGAAATCAATTCTGACGGATACTTTTTATCTGCACTTTTACCACGGCCAAATTCGATGGTAATGGGCGGCATACACCAATCGCCATAACTATCTTTGGTCAAAATATAATCTTTCATGTAACGGTTTTGCATGTAAGCAAGCCATTTTTTCATTGCCGGATAGTTGTCCTGTACGGCAGATACATCACCAGTTTGCTTATATAACATTTCGGTAACTAAAAGCATTGCTCCGGGCCAGGTCATGTTGTCGCTGTAGTAGCGCCAAAAAGCTGGTGCAACATCCGGAATGGCACCATCTTCTTTTTGCGAATTTCTAATATCTTGCAACCATTTGGCGTAGAATCTACCGTTATCAAAAAGAAAACTTTCACCATAAGCCACTGCGCCTCTATCGCCCAACCAAGGCATGCGCTCGTTGCGTTGCGGGCAATCAACCGGAATCCCTTTGTAACTCCCGGCAATTCCCCACCAGGCATTTTTGAAAATCTGATTAGTCAAAGCATCCGAAGTTTCGAACGTTCCGACCGTTTTGATGCTATCGTAAATCATTTTGCCAACGAAATCGCTTAGTAATGGTTGGTAGGTATAGCCTGTAAGTTCTACATATCTAAACCCGCGGTAGGCAAATGTTGGTTCCCAGGTTTCTGATTCGCCACCTTTTAAGGTGTATAAATCGGTACATTTTGCATTGCGGAGATTAGCGGTAAAGAGTTCGCCATTATCTTGTAATGATTCAGCAAACCGCATTTTAATCTGGTTGCCTTTAATACCTTTTACCTTGATTTGCAGCCAGCCCACCATGTTCTGACCTATATCCAAAATATACCGACCACCCGAAATTTTAGTGATTGAAACAGGCTTAATGGTATTCATCACTTTCATGTTTTCATTCATCTGGGCCTCAATAGTTCCGGTAGGTTCTTGTACAAATTCTACTTTTGCCCATTTACTATCATCAAAACCTACTTTATTCCAGCCTGAAACTTCTTTTGTAGCATCGTATTCTTCGCCGTCGTATTCGTTATTTGCTCTGATCGGTCCATCTGTTGTGCCCTTCCAGCTATCGTCGGTATCAATATTTGCCGTTGTTCCGTCGGTGTAAACAATGTTGATGTTCATGAGCATTTTCGGAAACCCAAATGTTTTAATTTTATACGGTTTTTCATTTTGGCGCATTGCGAAGAAACGGCCATTTCCGAGTATCGTACCCACTGCATTTTTACCGTTCTGGATGTAACTGGTTACATCATAGGTATTGTACTTTACGTTTTTGGTATAATCAGTAGGCGACGGCGATAAAACATCATTCCCCACTTTTTTACCATTAATATAGAGTTGGTATAAACCTAAGCCAATGATAGATGCGGTGGCAGATTTGATTTGTTTTATAGACTGAAACTCCTTTCTAAAATATCGTGCTGATAAACGTGAATCCGTTTTAATGTTATCCCATGGGAAAGCCCGGTCGAAACCAATCCAGCCCTTTGGCCAATCTTTATAATAAAGCAAACCCATAGTGAAAGCGTTGTTAGCCGACCATTCACTTTGACCAGCAGTTGTCCATACTTTAACCTTCCAGTAGGCTTTCATACGGCTAGTTAATGCCATACCGTTATAGCTTACATGGATAGATTCTGGTTCCTTAACCTTTCCTGAGTCCCATAAATCGCCTTCATTCGCCTTTAATTTTTCTGCCGATGATGCAACTAAAATTTGATAAGCGGTTTGCATTACATTACGCTCATTAGAAATGATATGCCATGCAAAGCGGGGTTTTACAACATCAATGCCCAACGGATTTTCGAGCATCTCGCAGGTGGTGTGCTGCAACGAGATTTCCGCCATCACTTTTGTAAAGGATATGAGGCAAATGCTGATGATCGCTAGGTGGAGTTTAATGTTCATTACGCTTCGCGGTTGATTGCACAGATTTATTGATTATACTAATTGTATTATTGTTTTTTAAAAAAATTCGTCATTGCGAAGCTTGGCCTGAGCGAGCTGAAGCAATCTTTTTTGCTAATGTTATTGTGTTCCATAATTTCTTTATTGAGATTGCTTCGTCGTTCCTCCTCGCAATGACGAACTATGGAGCGAAAAATCAAAATACAAGGTCATATTCAATGCCCTACTTGGATCTTTATCAAAATCGTAATAAATATTCTTCATTCCCATTGGCCCTGTTGTTTCTGGTTTTTGGGTTTTTGTACCAATTGCCGAAATGGCATTCATAAAGGAAATATCACCATTCGGAAATGTCGGACTCATATTATCGTATTCTGTATCCTTTGATTTTTTTGGTGTAAATAACCTTAAAAAAACATCTTCCCGATCTGTTACAACTTTGAATGATTGTTGCTTGCCAATAAATTCGCACCAGTACATATTTGAATAATAGCCTTTAAATTCTGGATATTGCCATGGTGCTTCTCCTGTTGCCGAATTGTTATAATCCTTTTTCCAAATGCCAAACTCCGTTCCTTTCATCCTGTTTTTCCAAACGCGGTATGGCCCATTACCTTTGTATTCAACGGCTTTAATTTCTGTTTCTGGATAAGAAAAGTTAACACCAACGAAAGTGGTAAAGTAATCTGATGGAAAATATTTTACTTCCATTTTTAACCATCCAGATGGGTAAATCGTCCATTGTAGGGTATTCCAGCTTTCCTTTTTATCAAATTTAGATGAAATCACTAAATTTTCGCCATCCATTTTTTGAGTAAAACCTTTAAAGTTATTTACACCCTCCTGCAAAATAGGACCATTGGAAAAAGGCATTATCCCTTTAGCATTCCTGGCCTGTTGCAACAAACCAGTTGTTTTGTCGAACGTTAAATCAATACCATTTGCAGAAACAAGGTATAATTTAGCGTCTTCTTTGAGATTTATTTTCGAAAAACCTGTTTTTACAATAATTTTCTCAGCATCATCTATAGGCAAAGTGATGGGGAAACTCCAGGTGAATAATTCTTTACCATCCGGTCCATTTGCGCTAAGATAAAGGGCATCAAAACTTCTCCAATCTGCTGGAAGATTAACCTGTAATTTTCCTTTTTCGAAGGGTTTAATGTTTGGTGCATCGGCTTTGCCAGACTTAAATGCAGCATCTGTCCCAGCTTTTAATTTCTTCAATTTCCAGTTAAAAGTACATTGATTGAGGTTGGTAAAAGCATATCGGTTTTCTAATGTAAACGAGCCATCAAAGCCAAATGTCATTTCTCTTTTTGCTATAAAAACCGGACTCCAAACTTCTTTAATGGTGAAAAAACTACCTTCTTTTTCATGATAAGGCCCAACAATTCCGTCAGGGCCATGATTTCCATCAGTATCCAATTCACCATTTTTATCGGTACGCACCACAGCCTGGTCGGCAAAATCCCATAAGAAACCGCCAGCCGAAAGTGGATTGTTCCACATGGCATTCCAGTAATCTTCAATGCCTGCACCATGACCGCCATCCCACATACCATGCAGAAATTCGGTAGGCATTAAAATATTGTGCCCATGATCGTAGTTGCCAATTCCGTAATTAAATTCACGGTAATGTGTGGTTTCAAAACCGTTAAAAACTTCCCAAGGGTGAATTAAAGGTCTTTTTTGAAGATCTTCCTCGCCAAAAAGATGATCAAGTTCGCGGTTATGACCACCTTCGTTCCCATTGGCCCAAAATATAATCGATGGATGATTTTCATCATTCAACATCATTTCTTTCATCAACTTCGTTCCGGTAGGCGTAACATAAGTGCCGTGCCAGCCTGCCAGTTCGTCCATTACAAATAAGCCAAGCGAATCGCAAACGTCTAAAAAATGGCCATCTGGTGGGTAGTGAGACATCCGGACGGCATTCATATTCATTTCTTTCATCAACAAAACATCGGCGATGCTGATTTTTTTACTGGTTGTTCTGCCCGACGACGGATAAAATGAATGCCGGTTTACACCTTTAAACTTCATTTTTACTCCGTTAACATATACGCCATCACGTTCTTTTACTTCAACTGTTCTAAAACCAATTTTTTTGGAAATCTGATGGATCTCTTTCCCATTTTTAATTAATGTGAAGTTTGCCGTATACAAATTCGGAAACTCTGAAGACCATAAAGCCGGATTGGAAAATTGATGATTGAGTTGTATGTTTTTATTTCCTTTATTTATTGAAGTTGTAAACCGATCACCAAATCTTTTCCCATTTTTTCCTAAAAGCTCCACTTCAATTTTATCTGCATCACCAGTATAATTTAATTGCGCATTTAAACTGCCATCAGCTTTGGCATCGATCTGAATCCGATTGATATGGGTTTGCGGCAGTGATTCGAGATATACAGGTCTGAAAATGCCACCAAAAATCCAGAAATCAGCCTTGCGTTCGGCATTGTTAACCGATTCATTAGCAGAATGCTTGGATACTTTTACTTCAAGTAAATTATCGTCGCCAAATTTAATCAGTTTGGAAATATCGTATTTAAAAACATAAAATGAACCCTGGTGAATCTCACCAGCCAACTGACCGTTAATTTTTACTTCGGTATCGGTCATTGAGCCTTCAAAAACGATATTGATTTCCTTATTTTTCCAGGCAGTTGGAACTTTAAATTTATACTTGTAAAGCCCTTCTTCCTTTCCCTTATTTTCTTCTTTGTTGAAACCATAATTATATTTTCCGAAACCCTGCAGTTCCCAATTTGAAGGAACTGGTATAGTGGTCCATTTGCCCGAATTTGTGCCAGCGGTACAGAAAAAATCCCAGTTCACGGTATTGTCGTTCCCTGTTCCCGATAGGTATAATTTCTCCGTTTGCTGGGCTTTTAGCGAGCAGAATAGGGTTGTTAAACACAAGAAAAGTATAAATCTGCGTTTCATTAATTGGTTTTAAAAGTTTTAGTTAATGGATTATCGGTTCGGAAAGGCAAAGCAGGTAAACCATTGCTATAAAAGTTTCCTGTTGGGTTTTCCGTCCAGTTATAACGCACGGCTACAGGTGTCTTAACTTCTTTTGAAGAAACAACAACTTTTCCATCTTTTATCACAGCATCAGCATTTACAAATTTTCCGTCATTTCCTGCGATGGTAAAACCGGTAATAGGACCGGATGAAGCTGATTTTAAATAATCGAAATTCAATTCGGCTTTCCCATTTTTAAACGATACTGATTGATAAACAGGCCCTGAGAAATCATTTTTTTGATTATAGGTTTCGGCCAAAGCCCAAAGTGCCAATCTTCTGCCTACCTCCCATTTATATGTTGGGTGTAAATCTTCATTGGAGTCGGTTAAATCGTTTGTAGAAACCATTCCAGTGTTCGGTAAACGCAACAATTGTGTTTGCGCTTCCCAAAATTCAGGTTCGGTATTTTCATCAACAGGTACTTTGCCTTTGGTTTTGGAATAGTTAAAAGGTGCAATCTGAACATAATAAAAAGGCAGATTCTTTTCTTTCCAGGCTTTTCGCCAGCTATTAATCAATACCTTCATTTTATAGGCGTAATTGATCTTTTCATTCAAAAAGCAATTGGTTTCGCCCTGATACCACAAAAAACCACGGATTTTAAATTGTGTTAAAGGTTCGATCATCGTTGAATAAAACTTACCCGGATCGTTACCTATTTTTTGATTTTCGAAATAATCCTCCAATGCAAATGCATTTTCTGAAATCCATGGCTCAATTGCACTTCCCGGAATGGCCGAAGAAATCAGGCCCACTGGAATTCCTAATTTTTCCTGAACTTCTTTGGCGAAGAAATAACCAACGGCTGAAAAAGCACGTAATGCTGAATCTTGCGCCATTGCCCAGCTTTTATGAAGCGAATCAGGTTTGATTAAAGTTTTTCGGTTAACCAGGAAAATTCTGATCTGATCATTTTTTGCCTTTGCAACTTCATCAAACGGGAAACCTAATTTTTCATTTTTAGGTTTTGGGATTTTGGCCAGTTTGCGCATGGCATATTCCATATTGGATTGACCAGAACATACCCAAACCTCGCCCACTAGAATATTGGTAAGCTCAATTTTATTTGAGCCACTGATGGTCATGGTTTGGGGGTTTATAGCTGTTTTTAATGGTGCTAAAACCACCGACCAGTTTCCGTTTTTATCGGCAACTGTTTCTTTTTTCTGACCTGCAAAAACTACTGCTACTTTTTCATCAGGTGAAGCAAAACCCCAGATATTGATTGGTTTTTCGCGCTGTAAAACCATATTGCTTGATAAAATTTGAGGCAAAAGGATTTTTGCGTTGGCGGAAAAGGAAAATAAAGAAAGAAGGATAATTAGTGCCGTCATTCCCGCGCAGGCGGGAATCTTAATGCTACAGGTGCTAGGATTCTCTCCCGTCATTTCGATCCGATAGCTATCGGATGGAGCGCAGCGAAACCGAGAAATCATTTCCGCATGGTTCAAAGATTTCTCCACTACGGTCGAAATGACGCTTAGGAAAGATTGCCGAGCCTTGCCCCCTCGTACTGACGATGATGTGGCCGGAATGCCGAACGCCTTAGCACTCAATAATGGGAAAACTCCAAACTCCAAACCCAAAACTCCAAACTTTCTCATCTAAAATCCCTCCGTTTTTAAATACTTAATCGAATAAACGGCTTCCTTCTTCTCTGCTTCCCCGGCATTTTTCAAATCATAGGTTTGATCCGCTGGTGTATCTACATCAGGAAAACGACGAACATCACCGGTGCGGAAAACAATTCTGGAAACATCAGCAACAGGTTGAAAAGCCAGGCTGGTTAATACATCTTTGCCGTTTACAGTGATGGTGTAAAAACGCATAAAGGCATCTAATTTTAATTTGATGTCGTAACTTTTACCTGCCTCGTATTTCATAAAGTTTTTATACCGTGCGCCTGCCTTTGCGCTTAAAGTTCCTGCGGTATCAAAAGTAAGGCGCACGGTAGCTGTTCCTTTAACATCCTGCAATTCGATTTCCAATAAACCGAAGTCATTTTGCTTCGGCGTAACAGAAAATGAGGCGATTATTTTTTTTGCTGCTGGAAAAAACCTTTCAGCTTTGGCATAATCAAAAGGATCTTTGTCTTTCAATACTAAAACGCCGTTTTCAACCTTAACAGGGGCCCAAAGTGGACTGTAGACATTCCATGTTTCGAGTGCTTTATCAGCTGGCATCTTACCGAAATCATCGTTTACATGTTGTGTTGCTTTATCATTAAGGGGTACTGGCACAGAAGAAACCCAAATATCTTCTTTGTTCATGCTGTAGGTTACCCATAATTTACCATCAGCAGGTTTGCCATTACCTTCGATAATTCCACGTACATATTGTGGCCCGTATGATTTATAGTTACCACCATAACGCATTGGCGTAATTTCACCGTGTACGAGTAGAAGGTTGGTATAATCGAGTCCGTTTTTACTTGTTGATATGGCTAGCGGCCATCGGTACTCAGATGGATTATAAACCGTTGCATAGTTGCCATCAGAAGTTTTCTGTCCCCATATTTTGGCGTTACTATTCACGAAACCGGGTGCCCTGGAAGCATTTTCCGGCCAGCTCTTACCGTTATCATTGCTAATTGCAGTTAAGGCATTTTTCCATAAACCCACAACTCTGCCATCAGGTAAATGATAGTAACTAAACGCCTTATATTGCTTTTGTAAAGTAATTAGCGGATCTTTTCTATCTGCTTCCTCATTCCATTGCTGGGTAATTAATTTATTGGCTAACAACTCATTACAAGATTCAATAAAAGCTTTACTTTTACTTTTGGTGTATAATGGGTATTTAGTGTTTTTCTCGGAGTAGCCGGGGTTGTAGTGAATAAAATAAATAGGTCCGTATTTGCCGTCTGGCAGAATTTCTCTTACGGCCCTGCCAATTCCATGGCCATCGTTCGGATCGTCTTTAGCATCAAAACTGATCGCATAGAAACCCAAAGCCAGGAAAACGTTTTTCTTTGAAACATAAAAGCCCATGCGTTGATGCATCACGGCATCTAAATCTTTAGCTACATCGGTTCTACCCGCTTTTGTTGTACCATCCGGAATTCGGTAAACCGGAAAAATAACATCCGGCTTGCTCCAGGTGTAGCCATCATTTGAAGATTGTAATAATGTTTGACCTGGTGGGATGCTTTCGCCAACTTTATCACTCAGGTATTCGATGTAAAATTTATTGTTCCAATAGGCCAGCATTGGGGCATGGTTGTAAGTCCAACCGAAGTTTTCGGCCAGTTCAGGGTGTTCTCTGTTCGCACGGAAAGTTTGGATATTATGCACACCCATTACCGGCGAAAGCTGACCGTGATGGTAATCTGCATTAACCAGGGTTTTACCTGTATAGCGCACTGTATCTTGCGCATGCGAAGTGGTTATCGCAAATGCAAGTGGTAAGCTTATACAAAGTATTTTAAATATTTTCATGTTTATATTTTTTACCACGAAGACACTAAGACACTAGATCTTATTCTTTTATGCGTCATTGCGAGTTTCCGATTCTTGATCGGAACGAAGCAATCTTTTTTGCTAAATAGATTGCTTTACACGCTCGCTCTGCCCCTTACTTCAGTTCGCAATGACGAATTTCTTTACTTCGTGCTTTTGTGTCTTTGTGGTTAATGCTTCAATAAATTCTCTATCACTTTTCTTTTCACTTGTATAATCGTTCCGTGTTTATGCCCTTCGGGGATTGAAATTGATGCTGTTACATCTTTAAATGTCTTAAAATCGGAAGTTTTATAGGCAGAATAAATCTTTTGCCCATAGGCATCGAAATAAATCAGCCAATCATTTTTTACTTTTACCACCGTTGGTCCTTCTGTTAATTTCGGACTAAAAGTTTGAGAAACATTTTGGTAAGGCCCCAGTGCATCTTTTGCAAAAGCAACTTTTAAATTCCTGTTTGGTCGGGTATTGTCTTTCAGTACCAATACATAATCTTTAGGAGCGCGTTTTACAATCACCGCATCAATTACACTAAAACCAGGATCAAGAAATAGTTTAGGTTTAGAGAAGCTAACAAAATCTTTCGTGGTAATGCTGTACATCCGATGGTTGTTCTCTTCCTCTTCTATTCCTTTAGTAAAACGGAATGGTATAGTTGAAGCCCAAATGATTATATATTCCTTTTTCTCGTTATCGTAAAAAATCTCTGGTGCCCAAGCATTAATTGTTTTTGGTTCGCTTTCCATTACCGGAAGGAATTTTTGTTCGCTCCAATTGATCAGATCCTTTGAACTGGCATAACCAAAACCTTTGTCACCCTTCCAACTGCAAGTCCATACTAAATGGAAAGTGCCGTCTGGCCCTTGAGCAATTGACGGATCGCGGAGTACTTTTTGCGTACCTACTGTTGGTTTCAAAAAGGTTTTATTTAAATCTGTCCAATGGTAAGCATCATAGCTGTATAAAAGCCTTAACCCTTCGTTTGCCGGCTCGTGGAAAGAGGTAAATAGGTAAGCCTGTTTTGAACAGGAACTTAATCCGCACAATAGCAGGCCAATTATAGCTAAGCGAAATGATGATATGGAATTGGGTTTAAACACTTTTTTCTTTAGTTATTTTTTTTTCGTTTGGTCGTCATTTCGACCGAAGTGGAGAAATCTTTTAAAGTTGTTGTAAAAGATCTCTCGATTCCGCTGCGCTTCACTCGAGATGACGAATTATTCTCCTATATCTCTTCCAAAACCAATACCCAGTCATTTCCATTTGCAGGTTCACCTGGTGGATTAAATTCCTTAATGCCTTTATTTTCAAACTCTCCAATCGGCGTAGTTTTTCCTGTTCTTGGATCAAACCATGAAGCTTTTACTTCGTCACCATCAATTTTACCCATTTGTACACTGAAATTTTTACCAGTATAGGTGTATAACATTGCAAACTCTTCGCCTCTTGTAGCAAGAACGCGCTCGTACTTATCTCCATTTTTACCAGCAACTAAAGTTTGGTCGGGTACACGGTCTAAATAAGAGTGCGAAAGCATTAAATCTTTCAGGTATTGCATCTGTTTTGCACCTGGGGCATTAATTGCCGTTATCCATTGATCTTTAGGACCATAAGCAGGTTTTAAATCTGTCTTTTTATACATCTGCATTACCGAATTGTGACCGTAAGTATAACCAAATGCACCTGCAAAAACCGACCAATAACCATATCTTCTTACATCGCTATCGGTCCAGCGCGGTTGCAGTGTATCATGTAAACCTTGTGGAATATCCTCATATGAAGGCTCCCCATCAATAGTTGGTTTGGTTGGTTTTAATTTATAATCAGCTTCGATGTATTTCCAGTTATCCTCTCCATAATGCAGTTGCTCATTTTTAGAAGTGTCTTGGTCGTAACGGCGGTGGCCTGACTGTACCATATCGAAATCGCACCATTTTGCATTTTGAAACCACTGTGATGAAGCAGTACGGCCTCTTGGATGAAATGTAATTAAATGATTCGGATCATTTGCTCTTAAGGTTTTGCCGATGGTGTTCCAAACAGCCGCACCTTCACTCCCTTTAATGTCGCCACCATTTAACCAGATAATATTCCATTTTTCTTTATAACGTTTGGCTAAAAACTCTGAATAGGCTTTTGCCTGCTTTTCATTTACTTTTTTGGCCTTTACATTGGTTCCCCAAACCGGAACTAAAGCCATATAAAGACCTTTTTCTGCGGCCAGATCTACGATATAATCTACATGGTCCCAATAATCGTAAGCCAAGGAATCTTTCGGATTATTGTCAGGTGTGAGCATTGGTTTGGAAACATCAGCATGAACAACTGACGAATCTCCATATACATTTTTCGAAGGAACATCATGTAATAACATCACCTGAATAACATTAAAGCCCTTTTGTTTACGGTCTTCGAGATAGGTATTTGCTTCTTCGCGGGTTAAACGCCCGAAAAGTAACCAACCTGTATCGCCAAGCCAAAAGAAGGGTTTGCCATCCCCTGTGGTTAAATATCTTCCGTTTTCTGATACCAAAAGGCTTTTATCCCCAAAATGAAATTTCTTTTTACAGCCAAAAGCAAGGCAAGAAACTAAAGCAAGTAGATATAGTATATATTTAATGTTCATATTAAATTTTATTGATGATGAGTACCTCGTCGCCTGCTGCCACTTTATTCAGTTTTACAATTGCACCTCCATTAATTTTCTCTTCTTTTAGCACTTTACCATTTCTGGTATTGAGCACTTTTACATTGAATTTCCCTGTATTTTTACTTAGATCGAGGTCTATTGCATTTGGTGAGGCATTGTATAAAATATAAGCTTTACCTGCATTTTCCAGCCCATATTGTTTAGCCGATTTACCTGCAAGAAGAAAAGGTTTCATTGAAGAAGCAGCACTTAAAACTGTTTTATCTATATCGTTAACGTTTGATAAAGAACCACCTGCCATTAAAATCGCCCATCCAAAACTATCAAAGCTATCTCCCGAATACATTACAGCTTTTTCAGGGAACTTATTCTTATATTCGGAAACGGCATGGTAAACTTCTTCGAAAGATGTTTTCTTAGGTTTTAGCAAACGGGCATGTTGTCGCGGTGCCAAACTTAAACCACCTTGCGGTGCGTAAGCTGTTCCATCGGCCTGATAATGCCAATACCTGATATCTATTAAATTAATCACACTTGCACGTTCAGGATCGGCTAAAATGGCATCCTGCACATCTTTTGTTACACTCAAACCAATAATTGGGTGTTTGCCTGTTTCTTTCTCCCATTCTTTTATGGTATCGATCCAGAATTGAACGAAATGAAGCGGACCGGTAAATTCGGCACCGATTAACTGAATTACACCAGTATTTCCATTAAAATTTTCCAGGCATTTTCTGATGTAAGCCTTATGGATTGCTTTACGATGCTCATTGCTGATGTCGTAAAACTGCTCGGCCATAAAAATGCGTTTATCGCCAGCATATGGCACAGGCTCAGGAAAACCCGTATTGTTGATGTTGTTTGCAGTACGCCATGGAAAGTCGGCATAGTGTGCTCCGGCTTCGATAATGTTGTGCTGAAAATAATTTTCGTGGATTAAAACCAGGCCTTTTTGATCGGCAAGGTTGGCGAATTGCTTTAACCTGTCCCAATACCATAAATTGTATTTGGTAATGTCGTATTTGCTTAAACCATCCCAGGCTTTATCCTGGCCGCTACGGGCAAAAGGCAATTCGTAAAAAGGTGCCCAAACCTCGCCATCCATACGGCGGATTCGCTCATGATCATCTCTTCTTCTGTCGTACCAAAGGCCGTAATTGTGATCGAGCACTTTAACAGTGCCATTTTTCATCGCATCTGTGATCGAATCCAAATCATCCGTTAAGCCATTGCCTGAACGGCCAGGAACGAAACGCGTAATATGAAATTTAGTATTTTTCAATCCATACGGACGGGCACTCCCATTCCACCAGGGAACATCCTGGCGATTACCCACCACAACTTCATTGCCACGCACCAACCAGCCGTTTTTAACCGTCATTGCATCAGCAAGTGCAGGTTGAATAACTTTATCAAGACCAATTTTATCAATACTTTTTGCAGAACCGGCATCGGTTATGATTTTATCCCGATCTGTTACGGCATCAATATATTCGGAAACTGTTAAAGCAGGTTTATACGCCAGCTTAGTCAGTTTTAAAGCTACATCAACAGGCGGACTGCTTGATGCTTCTGTTTCTACAGGAAGTACAAAATTTCGTTTTTCTGCTTCATTACCCAATCTATCTTTAAGTTGGGCATAATATAAACTTCGAGGCTGGATCTGTTCGTTTGACATATCCCAATAACCGTTCCCGGCAAATTGCGACCAGGTTCCAAAAGCCCAATTTTGTGCTGTTGGTGGTTGAAAATTATCAACCCTTGCAGCGCTACATTGCCAGAATACACTATTTGCCGCACCCCAACCGGCTCCTTGGCCATCTTGTCCACGGTTTAAATAACTTAAGGCCTGTCCGTCAATATTTACTATATCGAATAACACACCTGATGCCCAGCTATCAATAGCACCACTAAAACTGAATGGCAAATAAGATTGGCATTGTACAAAAACATTAGGACCCGGGGCACAAAAGCCTACAGCAAAATCATGGTAGCCATATTCTGAGTATAACCTTTGAAAAAGCGTTTGCTGACCAGTGGTTAAAAATGTAAATCTTCGTTCACCACCAATTTCAGAAACTGGGGCAAGTGATTTACAATCTTCAACTGTAATTCTTTTAGCGGTTTCAAGTACATTAACGGCAGAGCCGGCAAAATGCTCAAAAACAACCTGACGAACCCATGCATCCTGGGTATTTTCTACGCAGATGGCTGTCCAGCGATGGTATTCATCCTTACTATTTTCCTTATGGTAATCTGATTCGATTTTTAGATTTTCGATACCTGTTCGTGAAATTCTACCTTCCCATTTGTATTTAGAAATGGTTGCTCCACCAAACTTAGCATCTAAAGCCGTGGTAATAGGTGCATCAAAAGTAATGGTATTGCCGTTCATGGCGATAATCTTTCTATCCCAATGGATGTCTCTTGTTCCAGGTTTCCAGCCTAAAGCACTTTCTCCTCCACCAAACTCTACCGTTTTTAGCGTTTCGATCCACTCTTTGGTTGATGGACGGTGAATCAAAATTTCATCACCAACCTTTAATCCGCTGGTACTTGCTAAGGTTACTTTATTTGCATTAACAGGTACTAAAGGATCAGTAATGGCGATAGCTTTTTCTTCCAACTTATTCTTTTGGCCTAAAATTCTGATTACGCCAATCCGGTCTAAACCTGTTGCAAAAATCTTTGTGCCGTTTTCGCCCATTCCACTACCACGGAGTACCACTCCGGAGGCTGACAACCTTAATGTTCCTGCAACTTCGTAAGTGCCTTTTTCTAAAAATACTGCTCCACGTAAACCATCTTTACCGATTGGCAATTTAGCTACATAATTTAGGGCTGATTGAATTCTTAAAGTGGCATCGCCCTTTGAAACAGGAACAACTACCTTTATTGTTGCATTGGGAATCGCTTTTTCGCCCGCCATGTAACCCGCATAAGAAAAATCGGGAATCCGGTTTCCTTCCGCATCTGGAGTGTAAGCCATTTTGCCATCTTTTCCTTTAAAAATCGGCTTTGGAGGCTCAACAGGCTTTGTTTTTTGCGCATAAGAAAAGTTAATCGCCAAAAGAGCCATGACCAAAATCGGTAAGGCTTTTATTTGTATGGTTTTTAATATATGGTTAGTTTTTGGCATTGATGTTTTTTTAATCAACTTTCTACAAGCACGCGTCACCCTGAATTCATTTCACGACACAAGAAAAGCAAAATTGCTATAAGACTGCCAAGCCTTTGCGCTTTCAGCTTTAGTCTTTAACCTTTACCTGGCCTCACCTTATTAATATCGACCAAGCTATTTAAATAAATTTCAATATTGGCATAACCAGATTTCGATAGTTTTGTGGCATCTTTGGCATCTTTTGGATTAAGTCCATTTTTGGTTTCCCAGGCATCCGGAATTCCGTCATGGTCTGTATCTACATACGGTTTTCCTTTGTATTCCGGGTAACCACCTACTTGTGCAATATCAGAAATAATTCCTTTTTTATACGAATCGGCAGGTAATCTACGCTTTACATAACTCTGTTTAGCAGGCAATTTCCCATCTTCAACATGTTCAATTTTACCCGTTGTAACCTGTTTAACAATGCGTTGGTCTACCGCATCGCGAACAGGTAAAGATGCACCGGCATTAGCCAGCACATAATCGTATGCTTTCTTAGTATCGATGATTGAAACTTTGGCCATAGGCAATGGTTTATCCACTTTTATCGAATCTAATAACTTTTGCTTATCCCGCTTACTTTCTGGCTGAATGCCGCCATCCCAGTTGTTTTTAGTTACTTTTTCATTCCCTTCGATAATGTTTCCGGTTACATAAGCCTTGCCAAATTCATTAGCAAATTTTTTGTCTCTTCCAGACTCTGGCTTTAAGATACGATAAGAAATCGGCTCGCCTGCAGGTGTAATTGGTCCGGGTTTGTAATAATTATTAATGAAACTGTAAAACGAAGCATTATCGCCACCATCTGCACTTCTGTTCCACCAGTTAAAGATCACGTTATTGGCGAAACCAAAATCGCCATACATACCAACAGATGGATTTCGGCTGATATTTGATGCCCAAAGGTTACGCATAAAAGTTGAATTTAAACCACCAATGGTGCTGCCGAAAGCATGGTTATAGGTGTCTAAAGCTTCAGAAAAAATCGAATTTTGAATGGTAACATTTACTGTTGGTAATTTCTCAGGTTTGGAACCGTCTTTTTTGTCGTAAACATGGCGATAGATGGACATATTTTCATCTAATCCCCAGCTCGCAGAAACGTGGTCGATAATAATATTCCCTACGGGATTACCGCCAATTGCATCATCTCTACGGGTAACATCAGTTGCCCCACGGCGGAAACGCATGTAACGGATCACAACATCATGGGTATTGATCCAAACGGATTCGCCAGCCACACAAACCCCATCACCAGGTGCGCTCTGGCCAGCGATTGTAATGTAAGGTGCACGGATAATCAATGGTGTTTTTAACCGGATAATACCAGAAACATTAAAAACAATAATTCGCGCTCCACCTTGTTCACAGGCCTCACGTAAGGTTCCTTTGCCCGAATCATCAAGACTGGTTACAACATAAACTTTCCCGCCTCTACCGCCAAAAGAATAAGCACCACCACCTTCTGCACCAGGAAAGGCAACCGTTTTGGCTTGAGGCAAATCACTTGGTTTGGCCGCCCATGGGATGTAAGGTTTACCATGTTTAGCCTCTTCATCAACAATGTGTTTAACTTTCAGAAATTGAAGTTCTGATTGTTCTTCAATGCTTTTTAATAGCGAATCGGCTTTTTTTTCCATTGCCTCAGGGATAACCGGATATTGCGCAAAAGCAACATTTCCTAGCCCGCATAAAGCAATTATGCTAAAAATTGAATTCCAGGTACGCATATTAGTTAGGCTTTACAATGGAGACAGGAACAACACTATTTAAATATACTTCGATGTTGGAATAGCCGCTTTTAGTAATCTTTGCGGCATCAGCTGCATCTTTTGGGTTTAATCCGTTTTTCAACTCATAGGCATCAGGCATACCATCATCATCACTGTCTTTATATGGCGCTCCTTTATATTCCGGATAACCTCCTACCTGAGAAACTTCTGTTATAATACCTTGTTTATAAGAATCGCCAGGTAACCTGCGGTGTTCGAATTGAAAAGCAGATGGTTTAGCATTAGGATGAACTTCAATTTTTCCGGTAGCAACCTGCTTAACTACACGGGTATCAACCGGATCTCTTTTTGGTAGGGTGGCACCAGCATTTGCCAATACATATTTTTTAGCTTGTAGGGTTGGAATGATGCTAATTTTAGGCATCGGAAACGGATCTTTTGCTTTCATCGCTGCAAAATACTTACTTGCAGCCTCATACGACATGAGGTTTCCTTTTTTATCCTCCAACTGCACGCCTCCATCCCAATTGTTTTTGGTTACTTTTTCATTGCCATCAATGATATTTCCGGCAACATAGGCCCTGCCAAAAACCACATATGGCAATTTACTGCGGCCAGATTCTGGCTTTAAAATGCGGTAACTGATCGGGTCTTTTAATTCAGTAACCGGACCAGGTTTATAAAAGTTGTTGATGATGTTGTATTGTGCGGTATAATCGCCACCATCTGTTGAGCGGTTGTTCCAGTTAAATACTACGTTATTGGCGAAGTTAAAAATGCCGTTCCATCCGATTGATGGGTTACGGGCACCGTTATCGGCCCAAAGGTTACGTACAAAGGCACAATTTTCGCCACCTAAAGTACTTCCGAACGCATGGTTCCAATAATCTAAAGCTTCAGAGAAAATTGAATTTTGGATCGTAATGTTAACCGTTCCTAATTTCTCCTCAGTTTTTCCTGTACTATCGTTGTACATGTGGCGGTACATCGACATGTTTTCATCCAAGCCCCAACTTGCCGAAACATGGTCGATCATGATGTTTCCAACCGGATTTCCACCAATGGCATCATCACGGCGGCCTACAAAAGTTTCGCCTCGTCTAAAACGCATAAAGCGAACAATAACATCGTGGGTATTTAGCCAAACCGACTCGCCAGCAACACAAACACCATCGCCAGGTGCTGTTTGGCCAGCAATTGTAATATATGGGGCACGGATAATTAAAGGAGTTTTTAACCTGATAATACCAGCCACATTGAAAACTACAATCCTTGCGCCCCCTTGTTCACAGGCATCGCGTAAAGAACCAGGACCCTTATCATTTAAATTTTTGACTACAATTACCCTACCGCCATGGCCACCAAAACTGTAGGAACCGCCACCCTCTGCCCCGGGAAAAGCCAATAATTTAGATTGAGGTAAATCTGTAGGTCGGCCCGCCCATGGAATATAAGGTTTGCCTTCACCTGCTTCTTTTGCAATAATAGGCTTGGCTTTTTCCCATGCTATATCCGATTGATGATAGGCTTCTTTCATCATCGAATCAGAAGATTTTTTAACGTCAGCCGGAATATTCGGATATTGTGCAAAGGTATAATTTGCCGAGAGGATTAATGCTGTTGTAGCCAACAGATTTAAAAAGTTCTTTTTCATTTTGTGTTTGCTCGTGGGAAGATAAAGAAGTTACGGAATATTTTTGATTCAGCAGAAAAACTGATCTTTAATATCGAATATCGTGGCTCATTTCTATATCTATCCTTGTAAATAATTTTGGTTAGAAAGTATATTATCTTTCAAATTTGCACGCAATAAGCGGCTATTTTATGTATAATTTTGGCTAGCTATTGTATCATCTTATCAATTGGCTAAAATGGCTGTAACAAATTAAATTCATTCTCTCAGCCATGTTACAAGATAGAAATAATATTCATATATAAATGTAACATTCTTGAATAAAAAAAAGGAAACAAATTAATGTTCCCTTTTTCAAACCAAATTTAAAAAACCAGGGCGGTGAGCAAACCGCCCCAAAAAGTTTTAGTCATTTATTTTAAGGGATCGAAAGCTCCACCCCATGTATTGTTTTGTACTAAGTTGATATTATTATTTAAAGATACCGTGGGAATTCCAAAGAAGTAAACTCCAGGCTGATAGGCGATGTTATAGGTATCCAATTGTTTAGTAGTTACGGTAAAGCTCGATGTGTAAAGTGCATCCAAATTGGTGCTTGCAGCGGCATCACGCGAGCCTAATAAATAATCGGTATTAGTGCCGGTATTTTTTAATACAATGGTTACCCCCATTCTTCTTTTACCATTAAGTACTGTTTCCAGTAATTTACGGCGTCTTAAATCCCAAAAGCGCTTGCCTTCAAATGCAAGTTCTATTTGTCGCTCTTTAATTACGGCTGTAACCAACTGGGGTCCGCTGAGCCCGGCCGTTAATCCATAAAGCCCATCTGTACCAGCTTCTATCCCTGCTCTTTTTCTTATTGCTGTGATGTTGGCATAAGCTTCCTGGCCTTGCCCTATATTGCCAATTTCGGCAGCACATTCTGCCTGGTTCAGTAATACCTCAGCATAGCGGATTTCCAACCAATCTGTACCTGCATTTAAAAACGTTGCAAGCGTAAGTGCCGGATCTATGGCTTTTCGTAAGTATAAACCACTTGAACTAACAGAGCTTTCTGTTGAGGTTAATACGTTATTTTTACTGTAATAATACGTCCACAAACGGTAATTCGGGTTGGCAGATAGTGGCCAGTTACAGCCGTTATAAGCAATTGTTTGTTCAAATCTCGGATCGCGGTCTTTATAAAATGTGCCCAGGTTATATGGATATTTTGTAGATACACCTATATCCTTACCATCTTTCATTGGAAATGCCTGTGCCATGTCCCAAGTTGGAAGATTTGATCCTCCGGTGGTACCTATATATTTAGGAACAGTTGCATTTGGATAGGTATTATTATTTTGGCCGATATCAGTTGTTGCCGCATTGTAAAGCGTTGCTAAAACTGCTTCAGGGTTACGGGGGGTACTTCCGCCGTTACTGCCTTCAGTAGTCCACATGGTTACATCAAATTTAGGATACAAACCAAATCCATTGGCAGATAATGTGGTTATTGCCTGGGTATTGGCTGTATATGCATCCTGCCACCTTGAAATTAAATTACCAGGATTAAATTCCGGTGAAGCAAAAGTGAGCAGAACACGCCCTTTAAAAGCTTGGGCTGCACCTTTTGTTATGCGACCGTAATCATCATTTTTTGGCCATCTGGCAGGAATATATTTAATGCAGGAATCTAAATCCTTTGCAATTTGAGCAAATGTTTCGGTTGTTGTATTTCGTGGTAACAATGCAGCTTTTTTTGCATCTTCACCAACTGCATCAAGCGGAACCAGCACAATCGGAACACCGCCATAAAGCTTTACCAATTCAAAATACCTGAAAGCTCTCCAGAAATATGCCTGTGCAATAAATCTATTTTTCACGGCTGGATCTAAAGTACCCGCGTTAACATCCCTGATAAACATATTTATGGTTCTGATTTTCACATAGTTTCCTGCTGTATTTGTGTTGCCTAAATCGGTTACTGATTCGATTGTTGCTGTGCCTTTAACAAATACATTGTCGCCATATTGTTCTTCAGAAAGCGAATTTACAGATGCGCTTAAACCACCTACATTGCCAAACCAGGCTGGTTGATTTTGACTATAAATATAATCTATACTTAATTTTGTTGTGGTAGAATCATTGTAAACCTGATCGGCAGTAAAGCTACCTAAATCTTGTTTTTCCAGAACTTTTTTACAGCTAAACGTAAGTGTTGCTAAACAGGCTGATGCTATTAATATTGAAATCTTTTTCATGACAATTAATTTTTAAAGGCCAACATTTAAACCGAATGAATATGTTTTAAGCGTTGGGTATGTACCCACCGGGCTTGAGAAATCTCTGTATTTACCTGGAAATGGATTAATAAACTGAACAGGATTTGTAGCCTGTGCAAATACCCTGATACTTGCTATACCAAGCTTTTCTGTTAACTTACTAGGTATTGTATAGGCCAGGTTGGCATTGGTAATGTTAAACTGCGTGGCAGATACGAGCCAAAAATCGGTATTTTCGTAAATACTGGTAAAGTATGGATTTGGATAAGCGGCATTAGGATTGGCAGGTGTCCAATGATCGGCCCAATAGGCTGGCCTGTTGCCATATACCGATGGGCTTGTACCACTCGGTTTTAAGCCGCCAATACTTGTTTTACCACCCCATGATAAGCCCATTACCACATTTAAACTTAAGCCACTATAACCTACATTAAAGTTTAGCCCCAAATTGTTATGGTTGTTTTGTCTGGAGCTAACAAATTGCCTGTCTTTGGTATCAATAATACCATCACCGTTAACATCTTCATAATTGATCATTCCAGGTTGCAAAATATCATTGAGTACTTTAACCTTTTTAGGATCGTTTTGCACTGCCGATCCGTTAATTCTTTGTGCAATAATTGCATCAGCTTCTGCCTGCGTACGGATGATCCCTAAAGATTTATAACCAATATAACCTCTATCACTTGAGTACCCTGTATTATCGTCTATCGTGCCTAACTGTGCTGTAGAAACATCATACTTTATGTTCCGATTATCGCTCCAGGTATAAAAAGGAGTTAAGCTATAGTTGAATTTTCCTATCTGATCGCGATAAGAAACGCTAAATTCGTAACCGAACATGTTTGCCTTCGCAAAATTCTCTGTTGGTACCGCCGCCCCAATAAGTGCAGGCACAGATGAGGTTAAGGTAGACAATAAGCCATAGCCATGTGTCCAGAAATATTCTCCGGAAATGGTTAATTTATTTTTAAGAATACCCAAATCGAAACCATAATTGGTTTTCAGGTATTTGTCCCACACTACCAGCTCATTCGGAATAGCAATATTCGTTCTAATCGCGATGCTTCTGTCTATCTCATTAAAAACAGCACCGCCGCTACTTCCTGTACCTAAATTATATGATGGCAGGTATTGATAGGCTTTAGTTGCATCAGTACCGGTTAACCCTACTGAAGCCCTTAGTTTAAATAAGTCGATAAATTTGAAATTATCCTTAAAGAATTTTTCCTGAGAAACTACCCAGCCTGCTGATGCTGCAGGAAAGCCACCCCAATTATGACCAGGGGCAAAACGCGAACTTCCATCCCTGCGGTAAACCAGTTGCAAAAGGTACTTATTGTCATAATCATAATTTAAACGGGTAATTAAAGACTGAAAACCTGTTTCACTTACCTGGCCAGATTGATTTGATGTTTGTGTGCCTACGGTAAAGGTTTGGTAAGGCAAGCCACCCGCAACAATGCCTTCAGCTTGTGCTGCAACGCCTTCTGATGAAAGTTCTCTTTGTTCAAAAAGGGCTAATGCTGAAATGTTGTGTTTACCGAATGACCGATTATAATTTAAACCAGCATTTAACTGATAATTATCTGCAAATATTGGATTCAGCCTGATTCTATCGCCATTTTTGATTGGAAAAACACCTTGAAGCGTGCCTCCCGGAATGTGGTTGTTAGCCCCTAAACCAGAATACTTATAATAGTTAAAAGTTGTTCCGTATTGTTTACCGTTAGAACTGTTAATATTTTTATTGATGGTGGCAGTTGCCGTTAAACCCTTAACACCGGGAATTTCATAAGTAACCTTGCCTAACATATTCATTACGTAAGATTTTGAACTTGTAAAATTATCTGAGTTTTGAATTAGGAAGAAATTGATATTCTCCAAACCTCCGGTATTGCTGGCTCCTAAAACTACAGGATTGCCATTAATGAAGTATTCAGACCAGGGATTAATGTTCTGTAATGTTGCCACATCGTTATCTAAACTCTCTGAAGTACCATTTAATTTATAATAATAACTTCTTGAAGAGGATACATCAGCACTAACTGAAGCTGAAACCGTTAAACGTTTAGATAATTTAGCATCGATACTTGCACGTAAACCATATTTACTCGAGTTTACCCCTTTAAAGTTTGAATTTTGCGTAACATAATCACCGCCAACAAAATATGTCACTTTATCGGTACCGCCACTAATATTTAATGATTGACGGTAAAGATTTGAGGTTTTAAATGCATCTGCAAGCCAGTTATGGTTGTTTTTTGAATAATAATCCAATTCATCAGGTGTATTCCATTGAGTAAGGGTCCTGGTTAGTTCAGGCACGCCAGCAGTTTCGATATAACCATTGGCATTTACAATTTTATTGGTAAGCACTCCTGCACTTGTTTGCTGATAAACCTGTGCATTTAAATAATCGTTTACAAAATTCCCTAATTCTAAACCCGACATCATTTTGGGTAATTGTGTTGCATCAGAAAAACCTACCGAGCTGCTAAAATTAATGCGTGGGGCACCTAACTTTCCTCTTTTGGTTCTAACAATTACCACACCGTTGGCACCAGAAACACCATAAATGGCAGCCTCTGCATCTTTTAGGATAGAAACACTTTCTACCACGTTTTGATCCAATAGATCAAAATCTGCTTGTGTTCTGATTACATCATCGATTACAAATATTGGATTTGTACCTTGTTGACTGTCTTTAGAATATACAATCGGGTTACGTACCTGAATGGTAGTTCCCTGCCCAGGCCGCTGCGTACCTCCTGATACGGATAAACCAGGAGCAGTGCCGCGCAATGCCGCACTTAATGATAAGGCTGGCACATCTTCAATGGCTTTCATGTTCACTGTTGAAACAGCTCCCGTTAGTGTTATTTTTTTCTGGGTACCATAACCTACCACTACTACATCCTCTAAATTTTTATTGTCTGAAACAAGTTTGACATTAATGGTATTTTGTGCACCAACTGGTATGGTTTGCCTGGTATAACCTATATAAGAGAATACAAGTACATCGGCATTGGATTTTACCTGAATGGTGTAAACCCCATCCGAATTTGTACTTACATTACTTGGTGCGCCTTTTAAACTTACGTTTACTCCAGGGATTCCCTGGCCGTCGGCCTGATCTACCACTTTACCGGTAACCTTCCTGTCTTGAGCAAAGATTACAGTGCTTGCTAAGATCATAATTAGCAATGACAATGAAAATTTGCGTAAAAATTTTAATTTCATCTTAATATTTGGTTAGTTTCAACTCAATTTTCGGCAGATTTAACCTGCCATTTTACACTACAATTTTTCTCAACATTTTTAAATGCTAAAATTATACTGATGTAATAACTTGTAAACTTTTTAAGTGGAGGGCGTTAACGGTTTGTAATGAAATACTCGGTATTTCACCTGATGTATATGGCTTAATGAAAAACTAAGTCATTAACTTTGATAGAAAAATTAATGTAAAATGGGAAATTTGGCTCATTCTTTATTTTGATCTGAATAATTATTTTTGGTTAGAAAGTATATTATAATTCAAAATTGCACCTAATATTAAACTATTTCATGTATAATTTTGGCCAGGTATTGTATCATATTATCATTGAATAAAAAGCAATCTTTCTGATTTTATGCTGAACAATAACCGAGATACAAGGTAAAAATAATATTCATATATAAATGTAATATTTAAATAAAAATATAGTAGAATTTTGTTGGCTACCCGATTATTACACAAAAAACGTTGTTTTAACGTTTATTTTAAGGTTTTGGTAAGGAAATATTTACATAAACACTTGCAGGGTTAATCATAAATACCTTTATTCTAACTCCCAAAAAATGCTTATGCCAAAAAAAAAGAGAGCATTTCTGCTCTCTTTTTAAACCAAATACATAAAATTTTGAAATTTTACCGTTGAACTTTTATACTCACATTAACGTAAGGCCTTTTTTGCAGATCAGCAGTAACTGCATTAATATACATCATACCATATTTACCTTCTGGCGTTAAAAAAAACACGGCGTTACCCGCCGCAATACCATTAGCAGGTAGTGTTTGAGTAGTTTCGTTAAATGTAATTGCCCTTGCTTTGGCCAAAGTTTCTATAGAAGAACCCGAAATGGCCGTTGTAAGAAAGGCAGTAGCCTGCCCGGTAACCGGCTGACTAAATTTAGTAGTCCTTTTTGGGCTAAAGCCACTAATATCATAAACCGTTAGTGGATTTGTAGCTACGCTTGGAGAATATAAATTAACCACCCAGGTTGGCGTTTGAGCTGTTGAATTGGAGCCTGGTTTTCTATAAATTCCAAAATCTATCTTAGCCGCATTTGCTGCTGCATTTGTGTAACTAAAACCTGTTGCATCGGTAAGTGAAAAAAAGCTCGGTAATGATTTGGCAACAGTATCCGGTAAAAAGATATCTCTGTTAGCATAAATCATAAAACTTGGATTTACATCAACGGTTACTTTTTTGTATCCATCACCAATGTACACTCCTTTTTCGTTCAAAGCACAAATGCGATAACTTTGTTTACCATCACGAAGCGCTGCCGCCGGAAAAGTTGTATTTGGAAGTTTAATCACTGCCGAAAAATTTCTGCGTTGGGTAGGATCAGTAATTGCAATGGTATAACGTGTAGATTGTTGTGTACCTGCAGAAACCTCAAACACATAAGAATACATATCCTCTTTAGCAGAATTTAAGGTGAAATCAATCCATACCTCTTCCTTATCGTTAATTACTTTATAATCGGTAACACAACGTGGATCGCTGTTGTTGAAAGTCACTGTTACATCTTCGAACATATTAAATATGTTTGCCGACTCTTTTTTACAGGATGCGCAAAAAACTACGCACAAGCCAATGAGTACCTTATAAATATATTTAGTTTTCATTATTTTAATTTTTAATCAGATCAACTGAACATTTATTCTTTAATATTAATCAAGCGGGTCAAATGTGCCACCAGCCCATCCAACTGTAGGAAGGATTTTATTGCCAAAACTTACAAAATCATTATGGAAGGTATAGAAATAATGAAATTCGGGTACATTATATGGTAGATAGGTTGTATTTGTAACCACCACATTTTTAAAATACCTGGTATAAGTGGCTTTATCATTAATATTTAAAGTTTCTCTGAACAATGTTGTACCTCCTGGAACTGTTGGATCTTCTAATACCTTTTTATCTTTTTGATCTGATCCTGATGGTGGATTTACCAGCTGCACTTCCAATTTAGCCATATTCCCTGTTAACAAATGCATGGTGCGCGATCTTCTTAAATCTGAATTACGTTTGTTCTCGAACGCGAATTCAATTTGTCTTTCGTTCAGTATTAAGTTGCGCAATTGTGGCGTACTGCCAGCCAAGGCAAGTCCATAATCAGAATCGCCTGCTACTACCCCAGCTCTCGTGCGGATCTGTCGTACCAGATCTTTTGCACCAGCTATATTTCCTGTTTCATTCAAGCAATCTGCATAATTTAACATTACTTCAGCAAATCTAAGCTCAATCCAATCCATCCCGCTTCCGCCTCCGATAGAGTTATTGTAAACAGATGCACTTGCTGTTAAAGTTGGTGTAGAAAAGCGCTTAACATATACAGCGTTTCCACTACTTTCGCCGGTAGCTAAATTGTAAGTCCATTGTTTTCTATTTGCATTTCCGCTTAAAGGATATACCGATCCGTTTGTGGCAAAAGTAGCTTCGAACCTGGGGTCTCTGTTTTGCCAGAACATGGTAGCATCATATGGAAAAGCTGTAGAGGTATTTAATGGTTTCCCATCTTTCATTGGATAAGCATCCAACATTTTTGTAGTTGGCATATAAAACGTATTCGGATTTCCACCTTCAGATGATGGTCTAACACGTTGTTCGGTTCCATTGCCCCTGTTTGGTATGGTGTTTGAATAGGTTCTAACCAGAATTGCTTCTGTATTGGCGGTACCTTCTACCCGGAAAATATCCAAATAATTCGGCATTAATTTTTTACCTGCCGAAACACACATATCATAAGCTTCTTTATTGGCCGTTAAAGCATCAGCCCATCTTGATGCCTGGTAAGGGTGCTTTGCATCATTTAAGGGGTTAAACTGCGGACTGGCCCAATACAATAACACTTTCGCTTTTAGGCAGGTAGCAATTAGCTTGGTAATTTTACCCCTGCCATCGGCATCATTCGGTGTAAAGCCTTCGAGTAGAATAATTGCGTTGTTTAAATCGCTTAATATTGCAGCAAAACATTCTTTGGCAGGCCTTCTACCCTCATCGTAAATGGTATCATCTCCCTGCGGTTTTAACGGAAGTGGAACACCACCATAAACCTTAACCAGTTCAAAATAGGTAATTGCTCTAAGCGCATAATACTGCCCAAGCAATTCATTCTTTTTTTGCGTGAGCATTGTACTCGTTGGAAGATTGGCAATGGCATCATTGCACCGGGCAATATCCCAGTATTTATTTTGGCCTGGGTTACCACCATACGTATTACCGGTATACCTCACATCATTATTTCCTAACACACCCTGCAGCCCGAGTGCTGCTTTTGCATTTGCATCACCATCCGGAAAGTAATTTTCATCACTTGCATAATGAACACCATAACGATCAGGAACCAGTTGCAAAGGAAATTGATACATGGCTACATCGTACACCCTGTTAAGGTGTAACTGTACTGAACCATCATTATCCCAAATGGCCTGATCGATACCTCCTGTATCCGGCAGTAAAAAAAACTCATCTTTGTTTACACAAGCGGGTAAAAGTGCAGCTAATGTTAAAATAGCTATGGCCTTTTTTATATTGTTTTTTAATTGATTAATCATTGCTCAAAAAATTATAGGTTAACACTCAATCCTAATGATATCGTTCTCAACATTGGATAATCCCAGGCACTTGAGGTGTATGGGTCTTTATAAGGTAGAGGATTTACAATGGTCCAAAGATTATTTCCTGTAAGTAGAATCCGGGCTCCACCAATTCCTAATCTGCTTGCAAACGCACTAGGTGCCTTATAACTTAAAGTCATGGTATTGATCCGGATCATGGTGCCATCAACAGCCCAAAAATCAGAGTTTATGCCTAATGATGGATCATCAAACCTAGGATATTTACCTTCTGTTGGATTTTCTAAAGTCCAACGATCTGTCCATATCGTTAAAGTATTTCTGGTTTTTGAGGGTGCTGTTCTTGCTCTGCTATCGTAGAAAATTTTGCCACCAAACCTTGCATTAATGTTGGTGTTTAAACTGAAGTTTTTATACGTTAAATTTAAGGAAATACCAGAAGAAAAGAATGCATTTGTGTTGTTGTACAAAGGAGATAAATCACTGTCTGAGATTACGCCGTCGGCATTTGTATCTTCATAATATAACCATCCGGGTTGTGGAATTCTATCGTAAACCCTGTAGTTCGGATATTTTGCCATCCAGGCATCCACTTCTCCCTGCGTTCTGAACATGCCCAGGTTTCTTAAACCGTAGTTGCTTGTATTGTATTTGCGCGGGTCGGTACCGAATAATTGTAAGTTAGGAAAGGTGTTGTTAATCAAGTTTCCTGGTGTGTAAAGGATTCTATCTGTAACAGAATTTCCATAAGAAAAATTCATGCTCGCGCTTAGATTCCAATCTGTAGCAAGTTTTGCTTTATAACCAATACTGAACTCAGAACCCCAGTTATAAAGTTGCCTGTAGTTTAATACCGGTGCTTGTGTGCCAAAATATTGTGGATATTGATTGTTTGCACCCAACTCAAAACCATCGTAAGTATAATTTTGAAATGCCTCAATACTAATATCCAATTTGTTGTTAAACATCGAAGTTTCTAAACCAACATTTATTGTTCGTTTCTTTTCCCAGGTAATTTCAGGGTTTGCCAAACGTGAACGGTTTAAACTGTTCGAATTGGCATTGCCGTACACGTATCCATTGGTTACATCAATCTGAAAACGATCTTGCCATAACCGTACACCAACACGGTCATCACCAGTAATACCAACGTTTGCTTTTAATTTAAGGAAATTGATAAAGCTGAGCGCATTGCTGTTTTTAAAGAACTTTTCCTGACTCACCACCCATCCTATTCCAATGTTTGGCGATACACCCCAACGGTTGCCCAATGCAAAGTTAGATGAAGCATCAATACGGGCGATACCTTCGATGAGGTATTTTTTATCAAAATCATAACTAAAACGAGCAAAACCAGAACGCTTTGAAACTGCTGTTTTATCTAAGTTTGATGCCACCAATGTATTAATATCATAAGCAAAATATTGATCAACACCCGGGATGAGCTGATTGGTGTAACGTACAGTTGAATTTTGTGAATTGCCTTCACTTTGCTCCGCACCAGCTAAAAAACTAAAACTATGTTTTGCAATTGTTTTTGCATATTGAAGCGTTAGAAAAAACTGATAGCTGTTGTTATCAATTAAGCCTGGGGTATAACTTGAATTAGCTGCACTTGTTGGCTGAAAGGTGGCCGCAGTACCCACCGGTGATTGATTGGTGAACAATTCGAGGTTATTACCTCTTTTAGCAAAATTGTAAAGTGTAAAAGGTGGTATATATTGTGTATTTTTTGATGAGCCACTTGATTGAGAAACCTGGCCTTTAATTACAAGACCTTTCAAAAAAGTTGGCTCATATGTTAATGCTGCATTGATGCGGTAAGATTTATTGGATCCATTATTGTAATAACCAGATTCTGAAACAGCTAACGGGTTGATATTACTGGTGTTAACCCCGTTAACATTATAATTTACAAATTTACCATCAATACTAATCGGAACCCATCTTGGAACAGTTATCAGCCTTTCAAAAAAGGGAGCATCATTATCTTGTGCATTATGGTGCAGTTCCTTTGTACCATAATCAACATTAAAGTTTACATCAGCTTTTAAACCGTTGGCTAATGTTGCAACTACACCACTTCTAAATGAATATTTATTGAACTTCATCCCTGCATAGTTTCCATTTTCTCCCTGATAACTTCCTCCTGCAAAAAAGGTAATTTTATCACTCCCGCCAGAAATACCGATGTTATGTCTTTGTGTAGTAGCTGCTTGCCAAACTTCATCGTACCAGCTTTTATAATCCAGCGTTTTGATATATTCCAAATCCTCAGGAGCAAAATATTCCGATGCAGCAGCACCTTGTGAGCGGAAGGTATCATTTAACAATAAGGCATGCTCATAACCAGATAACATTTTTGGAACTTTAATCGCATCAGAAACGCCCACATAGCCGTTGTAGGTGATGCTTGGTCGGCCTATTCTACCTTTTTTCGTTGTAACCAGTACAACCCCTTTAGCACCGGCTGCGCCATAAATTGCAGCTGAGGCATCTTTTAAAAATGTTAAATTTTCTATCATTGAGGCGTCAATATTATCAAAAGCCTCTCTTGTTACCGTAATATTATCTACAACATAAAGGGGTTCATCAGTGGTACCAGCCGCTGCTGTAGTGGTGGTAGAATTTCTAATATTTAATGTTATTGGCGAACCCGGTCTACCTGAAGATTGACTTACACCAACACCAGCAATCCTGTTTCTCAATGCTCCTGCTAAATTTGGCGCAGGAATATCCTGAAGTTCAGCCCCGCTAATGGTTGCTACAGCTCCTAAAATTTCTGATTTTTTCTTCGTTCCGTAACCGATAACAACAACCGCTTCATTATCTAAACTCTGACTATCTTCTACAAAGCTTACGTTTATATTGGTTTTACCTGCCAGTGCAATTACCTGTCTAACATAACCTACATAAGAAAATACAAGTGCATCTGTTTCAGGATTTGCAATTAAAGCAAATTCACCTTTATCATTGGTGCTTACATTATTGGTTTTACCGCGGATCCCAACGGTAACTCCGGGAACGGGCTGCCCATCTTTTTTGTCTACCACTTTACCTGTAATCTGCTTTTGTTGGGCAAAAACAGCGGTATATGTGAATAACATGAGCACTAAAACCCATGAGGTTTTTCGTAAAAATTTTAAGTTCATATTTGTTATTTGGTTAGTTTTTTATACTAATTAGATTTATTTTATCCTTAATCGAGCAGCATTTGCTTTATTAAAGAGTAACATATCCATACCTGGCAAGCTTGATGTTGCCAGTTAAAGTTTATCCAATAAAATTTTCCGGTTAAGGAGGTGTTAGTTGGGATTCTTTTTGCTCATAAAGCTTGCTAGTTAGGCAAAGAATCGGATAGCGTTTTAAATTTTCGGCGAACGATAATTTTTTAATTTAGATTTCTCATATCTTTTTTTTTATAAATTTTAATTTTGGTTAGAAAGTATACTTCAGGGCTTATTATAACCGTGAAACATGGGTATTTTATTAATAAACAGTTAAATACTATATCATTTTAACAAAGAATGTAATACACTAACTATTAACTATTTAATGAGTTATTTTCTTTAAACAAGATACAATAAAATTCATATATAAATGAAATATTCTTAAATAAAAAAGAAAAAAATAATGGAGCATTTAAATCTGATCCATTATGTATACTAATTTACTTGTGCTTTCGCTTTTCTTCGCTTCTCCCATTCTGCTCCTTCTTTCTTCAAATCGTAGCCAGCAGCAGATAGGTAATTATTAATTCTACCTTTATATTTACCAAACCAGGCATGTTTTTTATCTGATGATTCTGCATCCATTGCATGCTCCCTGGCCTCGGTTAACCAGGTTAGAATTTGTTTTTTCTGATCATCTGTTAATGTTAAAATTTCTTCCTGATAAGCCTTGTAAGTGATGGGCAGTACATTGTAAGTCATGCCGTTTTTAACAAGTTCAACCTGCTCATTTGTTAATTGTGCAGACAATTTGCTGATGTATTTTTTGTGGAGTTTTGCAAGCGATGTTTCTACAATGCGAGCATCTTTTGCAAGTGCCGAGTCGCGCTCTACCTTATTTTCTTTGTTTTTCTCTTTAATCTCTTTAACACGAATATCCCTTGCAGCATAAATATCGTTTAACGCACTATACTGATCCCCGATAATCCCGGTAACTTTTTCAGTTTTCTTGGCATCGGTAATGCCTATATTGGTCACAATTTTAGCAGAACGCTCAGTAATCATTTTGGTATAAGCCTCTTTATCGGCTGGGGTATTATTTTGAGCGAAAATTGCCGTAATGCTCGAGCACGTTAACAGTAAGGCTAAAATTGATGATTTCATGTTGTTAATTTTAAATTGAATTTCTTTTTTTATTAAGGTTCACATCTCCGCAGAAATGCACTTTTAAGCCAAGTTCATCTAATGCAGCAGCTTTTATCCTGCAAGCCTCATGTGCTCCGGCTTCATAATTGGTGTATACCACCTGTATGTGGTTGGCTTTATGTCTGGCCATCAACTGGTCGCGACTCACTCCTTTTAAAATGGCGTGCATAATTGGCCATTCAGGCGTTGTTCCATCCCATCGTCTTTTTGTTTCGTCCTCAGGCAAAGCTACCACTTCGCCAACACCTAAATCGCAATGAATTTCATTATCCATAATGTATACACGGCTCCAAACAATAAAACCAGGTTTACTTATTCCTTTTAACGAGCCGCCACCTAACCTGAAATACATGGCAGGTTGCCTATCGCTGCTTGCGCCTGCATAACCATTAATAAAATGTGCTGCTGGTGCTGCGCCCGAAATCAGGAATAACCATACAAAACCATCTACTTCCTCATTTTTATAATATTCGCCCCAACGGATATCATGTAAGGTGTTTTCGCCAGTCATGCCCAATTCTTTCCAAAGATTATAGGTTACCAAAGCATCCAAACCGGCACATTCATCAACTTCGTTAAAATGTGGTAGTGCGCGTTTGGGATAAAGTGCTTTCCCATCTATAGAAAATACAGGTGGCCGGTCTTCATTATTTAATAAACCCTCTACCAAATCGCTGGCCACGGTTAAATCTTTTAAACCTTGTTGGTATTGTATGCCAATGGTGTCGCAGCTAAATTCATCAGCAATTCTTACCGCTGCAATGTACATTTTGCACTGTTCAAGGGTTTGTCTTTTGGTTAACTCGGTTTCTTCATCAGTGCCCCAGTTAAAAGTCATTCCCTTTTGTAAAAGCCATTCTAAAACAGATTCAGCTTCTACATTTGTTACTTGTAACATGGATGCATAAAGTGCTGATTGACTTAACCGTTCTTTAAAGAATCCGGTTTTATGAAGCAGTTCGTCGGGGATGATAGCATTGTACATACCCATGCAACCCTCATCAAACACGCCCATTATTACTTTGCGTGCTTTTAAATTTCTGGCAAAGGTTCTACCTATCTTATCATCACTGGTTGGAATTTTACTGAGGGCAAAACTTTTAACATGGCTTTGATCGTAGCTAACTTTACCTGTAGAGAGCCATTCCTGTAATCCTTCAGTGAAAAAGTCGTCAGTAAAATCTTCACTCCACAAAGTGCTGTAAGGGATAGCTGCTTTGGTTAAACAACCATTCAGGTTTAACATGCCCACTAAACCGGGCCATTGGCCGCTCCAGTTTGCTATTGTTAAAATAGGTCCGCGGTGCGTGGTAAGTCCCGCAAGTACGTGATGAGAGTATTGCCAAACACTTTCTGCTACAATTAAAGGCTGCTCAGGATCGATATTGCGAAAAATATCCATACCCATCCTTTGCGAATCGATAAAGCCATGTTTCTTTGTTGAATTGTAAGGATGGGCGCGTTTAACCTTCCAACCAAACTGCTCGATTGCTTTAGTTAGTTTTTGCTCCATTTCCAATTGGGCAGGCCAGCAGTTTTGATTTGCCGAAAGCCTTAAATCCCCGCTAGAAACCAATAGAATTTCTCCTTGTTTACCCTGTCTCATATTTTATTAATGAACAAATTATTTATATAAAAATAATTAGTCAGCTTATATTTTGGTTAAGCCTATAAGGCTATATACAAAACTCAACAATGAAAAACATAATTTTCTAATGGTTTTTATCAAATTAATATAGGATGTTATCATTAAACTAATTAACTTTAACCCGCTGTGGTACAATTTATATTGTAAAATATACAGCACTAACCAAATATTTACAAGTAACATGAAACCTCATTTTCATAAAGTTCCGATTACCTTACAAAGTTCCTTTAGCATCCGGCATGATATCAAACCTGATTTTGGTAACATCTGGCATTACCATCCTGAACTGGAATTGCATTATGTAATAAAAGGTGAAGGCGTTCGATTTATTGGCGACAACATCAGCAATTTTGTGCCTGATGAGATGGTGCTTTTAGGTGAGAACTTGCCACATACCTGGCGCTGTAAAGATGAGTATTTTCAAAATAATCCAGATTTAACCACTGAAGCCATGGTTATTCATTTTTTACCCGATTGCCTGGGCAAATACATGCTTACTTTACCTGAAGCTTACCTGATTCCGAAGTTATTTGAAAAAGCTAAAAGTGGCATGGTGATAAAAGGCAAAGCGAAAGACAAACTGGTTGATTTAATGCGGGCTGCTGTAGATGCAACAAATTTAGACCGCATTATCATTTTGTTATCCATTTTAAAAACTTTGGCCGAAACGGATGAATATGCTACCATTGTAACGAGTAAAAATACCTTTTATCAAAGTAATGAATCTGAAACACTCCGCATTAATAAAATTTGCAATTATACGCTGAGCAATTATAAAAAGGACATTACACTTGAAGAAGTAGCATCATTAAGTAATTTAAGCGTGACTTCTTTTTGCAGGTATTTTAAGCTAATGACAAAGAAAACCTTTTATGATTTTCTGATCGAAATAAGGGTGAGCCATGCCTGCCGTTTCCTGATTGAGAACAAATTACCCACCGAAATGATTTGTTTTGATTGCGGTTTTAATAATGTTTCAAATTTTTACAGGCACTTTAAAAAGGTTACCGGGATGACACCTTTGGATTATAAAAGGAAGTATTTGAATTAATAGATCCTGAAACAAGTTCAGGATGACGACCGCGTTAAATGATTGGTCGTCATTCCCGCGCAGGCGGGAATCTTAATGCAAAAGAAAAAAATAACCAAAACATTGCGATTATCAATCAGCTTGGAAAGGATGAATAAGCAAGAAATCCGCAATAATTAGATCCTGAAACAAGTTCAAGATGACGACCGCGTTAAAAGAAGATGAACAAGCAAAAATCACCAATAATTAGGTCCTGATACAAGTTCAGGATGACGACCGCGTTAAAAGAAGATGAATAAGCAAGAAATCAGCAATAATTAAATCCTGAAACAAAGTTTAGGATGACGAACCGACAAAAAACTTATATAAAAACCTTAATATTCAAATTATTGCGAAGCAAGGTATAATCATCAAACAAAGTTTCTACCTCTTTTACTACACTTGGCGTAAATGATCCTACATTTCTGCGTGTAAAAGTAGAAATATTAAGTCCGCGTTTTTGCAGAAAATATTTCGAAACCACAGGATAAACATTATGCATTACATCCATATTATCAATCAAGAATTGTTGCACCACCTGTACTTCATCTTTAAAAGCTTCATCATTGTAATGGTCGCACAGCCAAACAATTAATTCAGGAAAATAATTTCCTTGAATGCATGATAAACCAGATGCACCAGCTTTTAACGATTCTACCGCATGTACAATATAGGCATCATATAATCCGAATGTGCTGCCTTCTGTCAGTTTCAACTTTTCTTTAATCTGATTCAGATCCAGGCAGGTATCTTTATGGTAAATTACCCTTCCAGTTGATACGAAATCGGCCAGTTGTTGTGGTTTCAATACTCTTTTGTAAGGTACCGGGCATTCGTAAAATCCCAAGGGAATTTTATCTGTTTGGTTTAAAAGATCAAATACCCTTTCGTTAAAAATCTCATCAGATTCCGTTTCATCGGCCAACAAGCTGGTAATGGCAATTACCGCCTCTACACCTGTATCGCTTACTTCTTTTACAAAATCTGCCTGTTTACTTATTTCTCCTCCAAATGTTCCGGTAGCAACAACAGGCACTGCTCCATTAACTACTTTTATTACATGTTTTATAGCCTGGATTCTTTCCTTATCATCTAACTCGAACATTTCGCTCGATAAACAATTTGCGAATAAGCCCGATGAGCCAGCTTGCAGGTAAATTTCTGTCAGCTGTGTAAGCGCCGGGTAATCTATGTTCCCGTTATTTAAAAAAGGCGTAAGCATGACCGGGATGAACCCTTTTTGTGAGTTTTCCATTATATTATGATATGGTAAAATTTTCTATATAATTTGCCTGGATAAGTTCTAAAAAAATCTTAATGGGCAGTTTTAGTTTTTTGTTTTTTAATTTTTGTCAGGAAAAGTCCTGTTAAAAAAATGGTTAAAGTGCCAACCACGATAATCATATTTTTATGTAAAGGATTTCTAAAAGCTTCATATTCCGGAGGAAGAAGTGAAGAAAATGTCATCCATATAATTACGGCTATTCCGATTATTGTTGCAGTGATGGCTTCGTGATTTTTAGTTTGCCTGCTGATAATCCCCAGGAGAAATAAACCAAGCATTCCTGCTGCAAAAATCCCCGATAATTCCCACCAAACGTCTAAAATGCTTTTTACTCCAATCATGGCGATGCCGGCAATCATACCGAGTAAGCCAAAGCCAACAGTTGCCAAATGCAAAAGTGATAAATTCTGCTTTTCGGTGATACCCGGCTTAAAATACCTTTTATAAATGTCGACCGAAAATACCGTAGCCGAGGCATTCATCCCAGAACTGATGGTACTCATGGCTGCTGAAAGAATGGCCGAAACAATCAATCCAACCAATCCTACCGGAATTTTAGTGACCATAAAATGGGGCATAATTTTATCACCATAATCTGCTGGTTGTAATGCATTTTGTACCTTCAAAACCTCAGCGGCCGAAGCATGTAAAGGCAAACGTTCAATCGCTACCTGGTGCTTAATCGATTGTACCAGATCAGGATTAATCTCGTAATAAGCATACAAGCAAGATCCTATAATAAAAAACAGCAAGGATGCAGGTATATAAAGCCATACGCATAACCAGATCGACTTTGAAGCGGCTTTACTTGATGATGCTGTATGGTATCGCTGAATGTAATTCTGATCCATCCCAAAGTTATTCAGGTTGATAAAAAAGCCATAAAGCAGCACCACCCAAAACGAAGAACCAACAAAATCAAGCTTAAAACTACCTAAACTGAATTTTTTTGCCGATTGTCCGATCTCTACAATCTTCGAAACCCCTCCCGGCATATTTGAAATGATTAAATACAGAATCAGTAATGCGCCAAAAGTTTTCACTACAGCTTGTACCACTTCTGTCCATATTACCGCTTCAATTCCTCCTAAAACAGTATAAACAATGATACAAATGCCCATTACAATCATAATCATCTGCATGGAATAACCTGTAAGTGCTTGTAAACTCAAAGCGATTCCAAAAAATATAGATCCCATTCTGGCCAGTTGCGTTAACAAAAAACACACCACTGCATATACTCTTGCCCATGCTCCAAAACGTTTTTCTAAATGAGTATAGGCCGATATTTCACCAGTATTCCGATAATAAGGAACAAAGTATTTTGAAGCAATCCAGGCGGCCAACGGCATTGAAATACTGAACACAAATGCATTCCAGTTACTACCAAAAGCTTTTCCAGGTACGCCTAAAAAAGTATTACTGCTTAAAAATGTTGCATAAATAGATAAACCTATCGCCCATCCGGGGATCAGGCCCGAAGCTTTTGTAAATTGCTCGGAGTTTTTATTTTTCCTCGAAAAATAAACCCCAACTAATATCATTCCAACAAGATAAATGAAGATAATTGCAAGATCGACTACAGGAAGTCCTTTCATTATTTGTTGGCTCGTTTATTAATTTGGTTAAAACAAATATGCATGTCTAAATATCTACATTAATATAAGATTTTGGCCACATATTATATAATCTTATCTTATTGAACATCCAATGCATCAACCGCTAATCCTTTAGCATCTATGGCAATCAATTTAAGTTTATATGTTCCGGCATTTATCATGCTCCCTGTATTGGTGCTCAAATAATTCCATTTACCGGTTTTTGTTGGCGCAAATTCAATATTTTCCGTCTTCATCAAGGTTCCATCTGCTAAAGAGAAAGTTAATTTTCCTGTTAAAGGCTTTTCGGATGGATTATGGTATTTAATCGTTAAAGAATAGGTGTCGGCAACGCCAACTGAAATCTGCCAGGTTAAATTTCCCTGATCAACAGCATTAAAAACAACACGTTCCTTATCCATAAGCATCGATTTAATAACACCCTTACCTGCTAAAGTACCCTCGGTAGCTTTGTAAGTGGTAGTGGTTTTTAAATCGTAAGCGGGTTGTAAGTGGGTAATTGGCAATGCGAAAACAGTTACAGTTCTATTATCAAAAATAATTCTTTCATTTGGAATAAGCCGTTTGCGATAAAGATGGAATATTTCATCCTTACTATTTTTTAGGGAAGTTTTAGTGTCTTCGAATCCCTGTGGTATGCTGCTATTTATATTTAAAGCAATAAAAGCATCCAAACTATCTGTAGCGGTAAATTCGATACTTTCCTGCCCGCGGGTGGCTTTTAACCATTCGGCACCGAATAAGTTGGATGGAAGTTCCGAAAATGTTAAATTTTCACCTTTAAACTGGTCATCTCCAATATCCAGCCAACTGTTAAGTTCAGCATTTCTAATTTTTGCTAAAAGTGATTTACTTGGTTCAGCAGGTTTAATAGCCGGATTTAAACTGGCAATCGCAATAGCTGAGATAACTGCCTGACCAACTTTTACCTGCGGGAAATTAATGTCCAAAAAGCCACCTTTTATGTCTATTTTAACCGTTTTTTTCAATAAAGTGTTGCTTCCGGTTGTTTTCCAAATGTCTAAATCTTTTATAACCGTTTTACCATTAAAAGCGACATCAAATAAACGCATGGCTTTGGCATCAAAACCTCCACCAATCCCCATCCAGGGTTCAATAAAATAAAGTTCGACCAGATATTCCCCATCAGGAAGTGGAAAATGGTATTTCAATTGATCCCTGCCATACCTGAAAGTTTGAAAAAGCTTCCAATCTTTAGTACCATCAATGGGTTGGAACGTGCGCCGCTGACTGGCAAAAAAATTAGGGATACCCGTGAAATCTTTTGTCCAGGAGGTTGAGCCAAAGCTGTTAGATGAGCTTAAATTTCTGTCAGCATACCATTTGCTTCCATTGGTATCTGTATAGTCGCCACCGCCACAGTTTACGCGATATACATAATTATATCCCTGAGCAGGAACGGTTAATTTTTTATCATTAATTAATATATTGAAATTTGGACTTTGAGGCAGGTTTTGCAATACAATTTGATCTTTAGCAACTGCTTTTCCGTTTACATAACCTACTGCATATAATACGTTATATTTTATATCTGGCTTATTCCATTGGAAGTGCGTGCCTATTGCGCCACGTTTTCTTCTGCCTAAAGATTGGCCTTTTATATCATTAAACAGTTCTACCTCATCACAGTTAGCATACACCACAATACAATCTTTAATTCCAGGTTTGTTCCAGCGGTTTGGCCATGTATGTGAAACAATGTATACCATTGGCTCAGTTTGTTTTGGTGCATAATTTGCCCTGAACATGTAAAACACATCTGTAGGCTCTTCCCAGGGGGTAAACATGCCCTTGTAATTTACTGGCCCTACCCGATCAAGATCTCTCAAACCTTCACCGCCCTGTACCCTGCCAGGGTTATCGTGCGAACTGTATAACCAAAAGAAATGACCGGCTGTTTTATCTTTTACCGATTCGGCCAGGCGCACTTTGGTTTCCATTAAATCGGTCATTTTGTTTTCGGTATAACCTTTTCCATTGGCATCGGTTGTATGAAGATCAATTGTTCTCCATGCACCGTATTCACCAACCAAAATCTGCCTTTTTAAATCTTCGCCATAAGCGAGCGGATTGCCGCCATAAGTGCCTGTCCAGTTTTGAGGCACATCCCAATCTGTCCCTTTACCACCATTGCATGTAGTTACCTTTCTTTGTGAGGAAGCGGTAGGATCTAATTTTCTAATCAGCTCGGTACATTCTTTAGCAAGATCTTCTGGTAGTGTACTTTCATTTTCCAAACCCCACAACACTACAGCCGGACTGTTTCTGCGTTCTTTTACCCAATCGGTTAATAGTGCTTTAAAGTTCTTTCGAAATTCTGGTGTATCATACCAGATATGTGCGGCCATTTGTGTCCAGCACAAAACCCCTTCCTGATCCCAATAATCAGAATACAATAAATTATGCGGTTGGTGTGCATCGCGAAAGGCGTTAAAACCTGCTGCCTTAATTTGCCTAACTCTCGAACTAATCTGCTCATTGCTAAAAGCATGGCTCTGACCAATTAGATGCTCATATTCTGCAATGCCATTGATAAAAACAGGCTTTCCATTTAATAAAAACTGTTTTTGGTTTGCCTGATCATCAATCCGATAGCTGTCGGATGGCCAACTGATCCAGCGGATACCGTAAGGTGTTTTCAGCTCATCTACAATTTTCCCGTTTTCGATTATGATAGTTTGAACTGTGTACAAATATGGATTTTCTAAAGACCAAAGTTTAGGATTGATTATTTCATCAGTTTGCTGATCAACCTGAATTTCTTTGCCACTAAGGATAGTTATTACTTTCTTTAATTCTTTAACCTGTTTTCCGGTTTTATCTAGTAACCTGTTGATTATGGCTATATTTTTAGACTTCGGACTGTAATTTTTAACTGTGGTACTCAGATTTAAAATAGCTGCCTTTTCTGAAACTTTATTATCGTTCCAAATGTGTAGGCCAAAAGGTTCAACCCGAATATCATTGGTTACAATTAAATGAACAGGGCGAAAAATCCCCATTGGCTGCGAACCCTCTGAAAAACCGCGTTCGGTAGAACAGCCTCCATCAACCCAAGGTAAATCCTGAATATTTGCAGGATGATCAGCGCGGATAGCCAAAATATTTTCCTGATTATTTAGTTTAATCGCGGTGGTAACATCTAATGTAAAAGTTGTTCTGCCGCCAGCATGATAGCCTACTTTTTTGCCGTTTAACCAAACAGTAGCATAAGAACCTACCCCTTCAAAATACAGAAAAAAGCGTTTTCTCTGTTTAATTTCAATCGTTTTAAAGGTTCTTCGGTACCAGGCATAACCATGTTTATTGCCGTGAAGTTTCCGTTGATAACCCTCATATTGATCCCAGTTGTGCGGAACATTTACTGTTTTCCAGTCTGTTGTTTTATAATTGGCCTGCTGAAAACCATCATAAGTATTGCTGCTTTTTTCGTCGGCAATGGTTTGCCAATTGGAGTTTAATAAAATGTCGTTTCTGCTATGATTTTGCGCATAAAGGGAATTAGACCCATATAATGTGATGATACAGAATACATATAAAAATAAATGCTTTAAATTAATCCGTTTTGGCTCGTTGTGACATAAAAGGATGCTATTGGGTAAGGTACATGTCTCCACCAATATCTTTACGAAATTTCGCAAAGAGATCTCAAACCAACCTGATACTGACGAAATATCCCTCCACTTCCTTTTAGCTTTCATAAGTGAATTCATCGCGCTTTCAAATCTCCATCCAATTGGTAACTTTCACCTGCTTTTGTCTCAATATTGGCGTTTTTGTTTTTGTAACGGATTTTGCAATTTCCTCCTGTTCTAGATTTTACCGTTAACGAGGTTAATTGTCCCCTATCCCAGGTTAAATTTAGCTCAAAACCACCTCTGGCACGTAGTCCTTTAATTTCACCTTGTGGAATGGCACTTGTTAATGCGGGTAAAATATCCAGATAGCCTTGGTGACTTTGCACTATCATTTCGGCAATTCCGGCTGCACCTCCAAAATTTCCATCGATCTGAAAAGGTGGGTGTGCATCAAAAAGATTTACATAAGAACCTGCACCGTTATTGGCTGGTTTCATCAGCATTTTTACCAATTTCATGGCATGATCGCCGTCTTTAAATCTTGCCCAAAAATTGATCTTCCAAGCCAAACTCCAACCTGTAGCATCATCTCCACGATACAAAAGCGATTGTTTTGCTGCCTGCATCATTTTTTCATTGCCATCCCATGTAATGTCGTTTCCGGGATAAACACCCCACAAATGAGAAACATGACGGTGTTTGTTAGTGGTATCGTCTTTATCTTCAAGCCACTCTTGCAATTGCCCGTATTTACCAATCTGATTCGGGGCAATCTGTTTCACTTTCTCGATTAATGTTTTTCTAAAATCTGCATCTGTGTTAAGTGCTTCTGATGCTTTAATACAATTATTAAACAGCGATCTGATGATTTGATGATCCATTGTTGGCCCTGCAACTAAACCCCCATTTTCTGGCGAATTAGAAGGTGTACTGATTAACCAACCCGTTTTAGAATCTTTAACCAAAAAATCTTCATAAAATAAGGCAGCTTGTTTCATTAATGGATATGCCTCAGTTTCTAAAAACTTGCGATCTTTACTAAACTGGTAATGCTCCCACAAATGCTGACTTAACCAGCCACCACCACTTACCCAAATGCCATGATTTGAAGCGTTAATTGGTGCAGTTCCGTTCCATAAATCGGTATTGTGGTGTAAAACCCAGCCACGGGCATTGTAATATTGTTTAGCCGTTTCAGCACCAGTTTTTGACAATCCTCTAATTTTACTAAAAAGAGGTTCGTTAAGGGCTGATAAATTGAGAATTTCTGTTGGCCAATAATTCATTTCGAGATTTATATTGGTGGTATATTTACTTCCCCATGGTGGTGTTAACAGATCATTCCAGATTCCTTGCAGGTTTGCGGCTTGTGTACCGGGCCTTGAGCTCGATATTAGCAAATACCGCCCATATTGCATGTATAAAGCAGCAAAAGCAGCATCGCTAGTTGTTCCAAACTTGGCTAATCTTTCGTCAGTTGGTAAACTTTCATTCTCCGAACGACCAAAATTAACGCTAAAGGTGTTATAGTAACTTTGGTATTCTTTAATATGGTTTTGCTTAATCAAAGAATAAGGTTTACCTTTTAAGCCGGTTAATGCTTTAATATTCGCAGTTGCAGGATTTCCAGATACATTTTGAGCATTGATATAGTTAGTTCCAGCAGTTAAATAAAGTGTTACTTCATCTGCCTGATTGATGCTTATTTTTCCATTTATGGCTTTAACTGATCCGTTTTTAATTACCGCAGTCAATCTGCTTTCTCCCATTAAAGCACCATCTTTTACCTGAACCGATAGTGCAATTACATTATTCCCCAAGGTTTTAACCGACGATTTTCGATGAACGCTGGATAATTCTGCATCAAAACTGATGGCCGATTTTTTATCAGCAGTCAGGTGAATAACAATAGCTTGATTTGGCTGACTTGCAAAATACTCTCGTTGGTAGTTTACACCATTTAAAGTATAAGTAGTTTTAGCCACAGCTGTACTGATATCCAAAGACCGTTTGTAATTTGTAACAATCGATTTTGTTTGTTTGAAGTATAAGTTTAAATCGCCAAAAGGCTGATAACTTCCCTGATATTGCGGTACAGCAGGTGGATTTTCATCCTGAATTAAATATTTCCATTCCTTTACGAGCGAAATACCCTGATCTATGCCAGTTCCTACAGGGTAAATCCCTATTTTTTTTGAAGTGTCTTTATAACCGACCAAACCACCTTTATCGAAATAATTTAAAACTTGGATAGCAATTGTATTTTTGCCTTTTTTAATCAGTTTTGCAGGAATGGTATATTTTCGTGGCTCTGTATTGTCTGTATTACCAACCATTTCCCCATTAATGTAAGTAAAATCCTGATCGCGAATGCGGTTAAGGTCGAGTACGAGGTCTTTTCCAAGCCAAGTTTCAGGCACATCAAATGTTGTTCTGAACCAAACTGCGCCATCTAAATTTGCTAAACCTACGGTTTCCCAACCTTCATAAGCTGGTACTTTAATGTTTTTCCAAAGTTTGTCGTCGAAGTTTGTAAGTGAAGGATTTCCTATGATACCTTTCCTTGCTTTTATATCGTTTACCCAAACTTTTCGATCTCCCGAACTACTTTGCAAGCCCATAAAATGTTCCTGAGCTAAAGCTTCAGCGGCAGCCTGTTTTCCTTCAGCTAGTAGTTTTCTAATTTCCGGCAGGTATTGATAGGCACCTTTTCGGTTATAATCTCTTGGCGCACCTGTCCATAAAGTTTCTTCATTAAATTGGATGTGATCAACAGCAGTGCCGGCAAAAATCATCGCCCCTAACCTGCCATTGCCTATGGGTAAGGCATCCGTCCACTTTTCTGCAGCTCTATTGTACCATAGAGTATGGTTATTTTCTTGCCCATAGCTTCCAAAGTGAGCTGTTAATATTAAAAATGATGTACTTAATAAAAGTTTAAACCTCATATTATTGTCCTTTATCGCCTGAAATGATTTCGATGCTACCGTTTACTTCCTTTTCCTTTATAACGGCCTCTTTCATTCGCCTAAAATTATTGTTTCCTAAGAAGATGTTTTTTGTCTCAGCGCCGCTTAATTTCAAATAAGTAACCGTTTCTTTCGTCGGGAAAGCATTATACAGGAACAGATCAGACACGTTTGTGAGATCAATTACAGCAGCATTGGCATGCGGTTTATTACTTTTTAAACCGTCTACAATTAAATTATTTGCTTTTAGCACTTTTAATGATGCACCCAACTCCGTATTTACAGTTACATTATGAAACTCAATATTACTTGAATTTTGGATAGAAAAGCCAGTTTTGGCATTCATATTAATATCATTGAAAGTAATATTATCGATAGGCATTTCTTCTAAACCATTTAAATAAGCGGCTTGATTTACCTCACCAGTAATATTGCTAAAATGGATGTTCCTGAAAACCGGTGTACGCTCAGAAACAGCTTCAACATTTGTTTTGGCGTATTGCATATCGAGTACAATTGCCTGATCTTTAATGTTTTTCATAATAATATTGCTTACACGAATTTCTTCTACTACACCACCTCTTCCTCGAGCAGTTTTAATGCGGATACCACGATCAGTTCCATCGAAAATGCAGTTGGAAATCGCTATTTTGCGTACATCACCCGACATTTCGCTGCCGATAACCACACCACCATGACCAGACAGCATAGTACAATTGGTAATTACATAATTTTCTGCCGGAACTGCCATTTTTCTTCCAGGTGCATCTTTGCCCGATTTAATGGTAATGCAGTCATCGCCAACACTGATGTGGCAATCTGAAATGTGTACATTTTTGCAAGATTCGGGGTTAATTCCATCTGTATTGGGCGAATGTGGGTTATTAATGGTAACTGCATGGACCTTAACATTTTCGCAAAACTCTGGATTTATAGTCCAGAAAGGCGAATTGCGGATCGTAATGCCATCGATCAACACATTTTTACAGAACATAGGTTGTATAAACGGCGGCCGAAGAAAGCCACGTTTCATCTGCTTAGGATCATCTGGCAAAATAATATCTTTATTCAAACCGTCAAAAGTAGTTTGCCATTTAGAACGTGCTTGTCCTTCCTTATAACCTTCTACAAAATCCCACCATTTTTTGCCATGCCCGTCAATAATTCCACGACCGATAATGGAGATGTTTTCTACTTTATAGGCATAAAACAAAGGCGAAAAACTGGTTACATCTACGCCTTCATAACGGCTTTTTACCATAGGCAAATAATCATCGAAATTATCGCTGAAATGCAATTCAGCACCGGCATCAATCAATATAGTTATGTTACTTTTTAAATGGATAGCGCCGGTCAGGTATTTTCCAGCAGGAAAATAAACCGTTCCACCACCAGCTTTTGATGCCGCTTCTATCGCATTTTTAATTGCTGTTGTGGCCAGTTTGCTACTGTCGTTTTTTGCGCCGTATTTAATTACATTATAATAAGATTGGCCGCTGGTAGTTAAGCACGTGCTCATTGCAATTATAAAAAATAAGGTTTTGATTATATGGATGTAATGTTTCATTTGGTTATATTTTATCGTTTTTTCGTCATTTCGACCGTAGTGGAGAAATCTTTTAACGTTACTAAACAAAGTTTAAAGATTTCTCCGTTTCGCTTCGCTCCAGTCGAAATGACGACCGATTTAATTCATTTTCACCATTCATCGTCCTCGTTTGTAACGAGGATTTTCGAAAACAGCGATTTTATTGCTTTTTACTCAATTGTTTATTTAGGTCTGTGAGGACACAAACCAAAGACTTTCCTTTTAATTTATCTGCACTTTTAAAGGCTTCAAATCTTTGCCTTTATAAATTTCTTTACCATCAATAAATACCAATAAGCCCTTACCCTTGTTATATTTTTTCCCGGTTTTATCCCACAAAATAGTCAGGGTTTTATTATGATAAGAAACTTGATCTAACATAAACCAATCCCACTGGTTCTTAGGAATTAATGGTGAAATTTCAAGTACATTATCCTCACGTGGCTTTATGCCAATCAGGTCATTGATCATTAAATCATTAAAGGTGGAGTGATTGTAAAAACTGCTCCGCGGGTTATCGCCTTTTAACCATTCCCCGGTTTTTTCATCCTGGTACTCACCAATGTAAGGTTTACCATTTTTTACATGAGATGCAGCATACTGATGTAGTTCCTTATAAAAAACTTCGGCAGTCATTTTACCATGTTTTTTATAGTTGGTGAGCAAATTTGCCAAACCCTTTAGCGTTTGAGCGCTTGCAAAAGGCCAAAGCGCACCATCCCATTCGCAGCTATGCCCTGTACCTCTTGTTCTAAATGTTGGGTTTCTTCTTTCAGCGGTGGTTAATCCCCATGGCGCTTTAAATCCAGCAGTATCAAGCAACTGATCCCAGGCTTTTGCATATTTAGACTGGTCATCAGGCAGGTTAAACTCCCAAGGGGTAAAACCGATGGCTTCTCGAACCTCTGATGAGCCACCTTTGGCTTTTCTGGTTTCAAAAAATGAGGCAGAAGCATTCCACAAACTGTCCTGAACCAACTTTTTGAGCACAATTGCTTTATTTCTATATTTCTCAGCCAAGGTTTCATCACCTAAAAGTTTGGCAATTTTAGCTAAAGCCATGGCATTACCATACATGTAACTGTTTATAGTTGGGCGCTGGTTTTGATCTTTCCTCGATCCGCTGATTGATTCTTCCATGCCATCTTTAACATCATGCTGCCAGAATAAACCATTTTTAAGTTGCCTTTCGGCTTCCCATTTGCCGTAATCTTTATCCAATGCGGGCAAAATTTCCTTCAAAAAGCCTTGATCTGGTTGTACAAGGAAATTCTGAAAAACAGCATCATCTACCCAACTGCTAAATTGATGGAAACGCTGTTTGGTTTGACCAACATCGGCATGGTAAAGCCAGAATTTGATATAATCTTTTAAATAACTGTTGTCTTTTAACCACCTGCCCTCATAAATATGATGGCCTAATGCACAACTAATGGAATTGTATTTGCCGGCATGTTTAACCGGTTCGATAAACTCCGTAAAAATAAAACCCTCAGGCGTTTTAACAAGATGCTTGCGGTATGTCCACCAGCGGTAGTAATAATTTTGCTCCAATACCGTATCAGGGCATTCAAATAAAGGTGCCTGTTCAGCAATCCATGTAAAAGCTTCAGCATTGGGAATATAATTTTTTACGGCTTCTGTATCGATAGAATTGAAATAGGTAATATATTTCTTTAATTTATCAGTGCCCAGGATTGATTTCTGCTGTGCAAATCCCGCTATAGTCAATACCGACAATGCAGCTGTTGCAATAAAATTTCTTGTATTCATCATTATTCAAATAACCAGTCTATATCTTTTCCTCTACCATCCAAACCTGCATTAAAAATCCGCAATTCTTGTTTATCATCAATAAAACCCAATACCAGGCAAGCACCTTTACCTAAATTTAAGGTATGTGTTCTTGGCGCGAAAGAATAAGCATGAACATTTACCGGCGGAAAACCATTGGCTACCAGTGCATTCGATATCTTAATTTCAGACTGACCATAATTATTGGCACTTGCATCAGTTTCCAGTTGTGGTGGAGCAAGAAATTGAGGATCTTTCTGGTTAAAAAAGCCAACTAACAATTTTACAGGTGTTTTTGTCGTAAATTTAATTTCGGTACCAATTTTAATTTGCTTTTCTTTAGAAAATTTAATTCCTTTTAAACCCAGCAATTGTTCGGCAACTTCTTTAATTTTAATGGCTGAATCGGCAAAAAGCTGTACATCTTTTGCAATCACATAGCTTTCAGTTTCGTTTAAGATTTTAACAGCAGCATTTTTATAAGGAACAATTGCTGTAACTGTACCTTGTTTTATCGATTTAAGTGAATCGATGCTATGTTTAAAATGTTCGAGTTCTTTACTAAAAACAGGCAGCATTTCTCTCCAATGGATGAATGTTTTATCTACACCACGCATCGGGATTTTGCGTTGCTTGGTTTGCATACTGTTGGCATACAGGTAACTGTGTTCAGTTAATTTAACCAGTTTAGCATAATGATCTACACTTTTTTGTAAAAATGGTAATGCCTGTTCTAAATCGGTTACCTGATTGGAATTTTTATACCGCAGTATCCATAAAGCTGCCTTAACTTTTTCAGCATAAAAATTGGCCATTTCATCGTAGCAATAAATATCGTTTTTAAGTCGCTTAAATTCCGCGGTATCTTTTGTTACAGTTGGTGCAGCTTCGTTAATAGATTCGATTGCTTTTTTGCCATGCGCTACCACTTCACGTGCTACCTGTACTGGTGTTTCGCCAATATGGCCTTGTTTCTTCCACTCCTTCTCAGCGTATTCAATAATCATTTCGCCTTCAGGTGCTTCCGATTCGTACATTAAAGTAAATAAACCATAACGGAAAGGGTTAATCAACTGTGTCATTAACATGCCCAGGGTTAGCGTTTGGCGGTTGCCATCTGTAATGCCATATCTGCGCAAAAGCTTTGGCGATATTTCTCCAGATTCTTCGTAAGCATTCAGAATGGCTTTACCTGCGGTTAACTGAACACCATACTTATTGGCCAGTTCATTTCCCCAATAATTAATTTCCTGACTACGCTCTCTTTGCGAATTCCACGAGTACCTTGCCCATTCCTTATACCAAATCCAATCGCGGTCTACCTCTAACAATCTTCCTTTTACATCATCTGCAGAATATGGCCAATCCCAATAACTCGCTTGCGGGTATAAATGCAATCCTTTTGCGCCATAAATCTTATTCATTGCCTGAACTGATTTTTGGATAAAATCTGCTGAACCATAACGAAAAGGTTCCAAATTAGCTAAAATATGCACGTTAGATATGTTAACTGTACCAATAGCAGCTAATTTTCTATTTAAATCGGCCCAAGCTCCACGCGGTGTGTAAGTTGTTAAAGCTTCGCCGTTAAACTTATTTTCAGTGTACAGGTTTTTATATAAGGGAAGCGCGGCTTTCATTACACTGGGAGCATCGGTATCATGTGCGCGTAGTACAATCGGAGGCTCTTCTATAATGCCTGCGGCTTTTAATCCATCTTTAACTCCTGGAATTATTGTTTTGGTAAACCAATCTATATCATCCTGGCCAACACCTTCCATTGCTTCGCCCAAGGCCACCATTAAACCCACATTCGGATATTTTTCTACAAAAGAAGCAATAGATTTACGGGTATAATCGGCAATTAACGGTATAATTGGACGGTTTCGATCCTGCGTTTTTAATCCATGTTTATCGGCAAATGGTTTTGGAATAATAATATTGTAAAACATCTGAATCACCCATATACCGCGTTTATCAGCTTCTGTGGTTAAGAAACTAAAAATTTCTTCATTCTTTTTTAAAGTGGCATCATCAACCTCCACTGCATATGGATAATCTTTTAACCTCAATAGCGACGAAAATGGATGTCCGTTCCATAAATAAAGCGAATTGTAACGGTTTTCGACCATCATATCCAGGTATTTGATCCATAAAGCTTTATCATATAACCAAGGGAATGTTTCTGGCGTGTAAGGATATTCGTAAACATCATGGCCAGGTAGGTAATCGGGTTTTTGCAAGCCGATACAAGTACCTCTCAATACCATTTCAGGCTGGTCGGACAGGGATATCTGCGTTGGCAGTTTTCCAGTGCTGGCAATCTGGTCGGCCAATTCAATACAGCCATATAAAGCACCCGATGCATCGTTGCCAATTACATAAAGCACCCCATTTTTTCCTTTATAAATATGGAATCCCTCTTTTTTAGTAACTGAGATTTTATTCTTAATCTCCAACGGAAGGTTGCTGGCAAATAGTTTGTCGGAAAATACACCAACCGCAATAACGTTCTCCGTTTTGCCAAGTTTATCTCTTTGTTCAATTGTAAAGGAATATTTTAATTTGGCTAATGCTTTTGATAGCTTTTCGGCACCAAAACGCACACGCACATGCTTTTCTGTAGAAATTACAATCGTTTTTTGTGTACGGCTTGAAGCATAAACAAATGATAGGGATAAAAAATAGCAGGAAATAAAAATTAGAAAATTTCTCATTCAATTGGCTCTGTAACAACACCTGTATCAGGCAAGTTGGTGCAATATCTGGTTAAATATTATCTTTAAATATAAAGACAATATTCAAATATAAGTAATTTTTGTTATTGCCTTTGTAAAATTTATGCAAGGTAAAGCTGTTTACATGTTCAAAACAGGTTATGACAATATCTGTTAATATTTAGGCAAGAAGATAAAATTTTTAATCAACATTATTTATTTTATTTGTATCCTATTCTAATCAATTATAATTTTTATAAGCATATACATGTTTTCACTAAAAAACAAAAAAGCCGTTGTTACCGGTGGCGGCAGCGGCATTGGAAAAGCCATAGCAACCATTTTAGCCAAACAAGGTGCTGAGGTTCACATTATAGAGCTGGGTACTGAACATGCGCAGGCTACCATCGATGAAATTAAAACAAATGGTGGCGAAGCCTTTAGTTATGGTTGTGATGTTGCTGATCACAATGCTGTTCATGAAGTTTTTAAACAAATTGGCCAGATTAATATCCTGATTAACAATGCAGGTATTGCGCATATCGGCAAGGCAGATACGACTGATGAAGCCGATTTCGACCGGGTAATGCGTGTTAATGTAAAAGGTGTTTACAATTGCCTGCATGCAGCCATTCCGCAGATCCGTTTAGCTGGTGGAGGTGTAATTATTAATATGGCATCAATTGCTGCGTTAATTGGCTTGCCGGATCGTTTTGTTTACAGCGCTGCAAAAGGTGCGGTAAAAGCAATTACGATGAGTGTGGCGAAAGATTATATTGGCGAAAACATCAGGTGTAACTCCATTTCACCAGCGCGGGTTCATACGCCTTTTGTGGATGGATTTTTACAGAAAAACTATCCGGATAATATCCCCGAAATGTTCGAAAAACTTTCTAAAACACAACCTATTGGCAGAATGGCAAAACCAGAAGAAGTTGGTGCACTTGCTTTATACCTATGCAGCGATGAAGCCTCGTTTATTACAGGTTGCGATTACCCGATTGATGGTGGATTTACTACCTTAAACAATTAATATAATTTTCAAATACAATAAAGCATTTTATAATGAAATTAATACGATTTGGCGAAGCCGGAGCTGAAAAACCTGGAGTAATTCTTAATGATAACTATTTTGATGTTTCTGCTTTGGTTAATGATTATAACGAAGAATTTTTTGGTGGTGATGGCTTGGAAAAATTAAAGAACGCTATTCAAACCGCTGATTTACCTCAGGTTGATAAAGGTGTGCGCCTTGGTCCGGCTTTGGCCCGTCCTTCAAAAATTATTTGTGTGGGCTTAAACTATAAAGATCACGCAGCAGAAACCAATGCTCCTATCCCATCAGAACCAATTTTGTTCTTTAAAGCTACTTCAGCTATTGTAGGGCCAAATGATGACTTAACCATCCCAAAAAATAGTAAAAAAACCGACTGGGAAGTAGAATTGGCAATTGTGATTGGCAAAAAAGCGAGTTATGTTGCTGAAGAAAATGCTTTAGATCATATTGCGGGTTATGTTTTGCATAATGATTATAGCGAGCGAGAGTTTCAGATTGAAAGGAACGGACAATGGGTTAAAGGAAAAAGCTGCGATACTTTTGCTCCTATCGGACCATTTATTGCTACCCAGGATGAAATTGCCGATGTACACAACCTCCGCCTTTGGTTAACCGTAAATGGCAATACTTTGCAGGATGGCAATACCTCGAACCTGATTTTCAATGTGCCGTTTATGATTTCTTACATCAGTCAGTTTATGACGCTTTTGCCGGGCGATGTAATTACCACAGGAACACCGGCTGGTGTAGGTTTAGGTCAGAAACCCGAGCCATGGTATTTAAAAGCTGGTGATGTGGTTGAATTGGGTATAGAAGGTTTAGGCTCTAGTAAGCAAAACGTTAAAGCTTATAGTGAAAACTAAAATGGAAAGATACTGCTTAACACTCGATCTTGTAAATGATGAAAAGCTTATAGAAGAGTATAAGCAGTATCATAAAGCGGTTTGGCCTGAAATTAAAGAAAGCATCAGCTCATCGGGTATTGAAAACTTAGAAATATATCTGCTTGGCAATCGGCTATTTATGATTATGGAGGTGAATGAAAGCTTTTCTTTTGAACAAAAATCGAAAGCCGACTTGGCTAACCCAAAAGTGCAGGAATGGGAAAATTTAATGTGGAAATACCAGCAGGCATTACCTGGTTCGAAGCCTGGAGAAAAATGGATTTTAATGGATCAGATATTTAAACTTTAACCTCTTTATATATGATTGATACACACGTACATTTCTGGAATTTTAATCCCGTTAGAGATAGCTGGATAAGCGAGGAAATGATGGCCATCCGCAAGGATTTTTCTCCAAAAAACCTATTGAGGACGTTTAACGAACTTCAAATTACAGGTTGTATTGCTGTGCAGGCCAATCAATCCGAAGAAGAAAATCAGTTTTTACTCCGACTGGCTGAGCAAAATGAAATTATAAAGGGTATTGTGGGCTGGATAGATCTGCTTAATCCTGATTTGGAAGAACGTTTAACTTATTGGGGTAATTTTAAAACCATTAAAGGCTGGCGACATGTTCTGCAAGCTGAAAACAGTGATTTTATCCTGAACAAAAAGTTCATTGCAGGCATTAACTTGCTGAAAAAATACAATTACACCTACGATTTATTGTGTTACCACGATCAATTGACAGATATTATTAAAATGGTTGATCAAATCCCTGATCAGCCATTTGTATTGGATCACTGCGGTAAACCTAATGTTAAAAATCAGGATTTACAAACCTGGTCGGCAAATATTAAAACCTTGGCTTCAAACCCAAATGTAAGCTGCAAAGTTTCTGGCTTACTGGCAGAAGCAAACTGGAAAAATTGGAAAGAAAAAGAACTTTTTAATTGTTTCGACTCAATTTTTGAGCATTTCGGTGTTGAAAGAGTAATGTATGGCAGCGATTGGCCGGTAATGTTAATCAGCCGCCCATATGAAGATTGGTTTAATCTAGTTAATAAATACGCAACGCAATTTTCTGCAGCTGAAAGGAAATTGATTTTCACTGATAATGCTAAAGCTTTTTATCAGGTTTAATACGCTATCGTATTTTACGGTTTGTAAGTACAATTATTCCTAGCGAGGGTAAGCAAATGATTAATGATAGCCAACATAAAACGATAATTGCAAAATAGCAGATAGAGCAGGATGGAAAACATAATATAAAACATTAGTTTTCGCTTTTTAAAATAGAATCTGACCAATACAATATTTAAATATGAGTAAAAAGATTACATTCCCTTACAATCCTCAGTTTCCTTCTGTAGCCGACTTAAGAAGCAAAGCAAAATCGAGAATACCAAAATTTGCTTTTGATTACCTGGAGGGCGGTTGTAATGAGGGACTTAATTTATCGCGGAACGAGAGCGATTTCGATAATATTTACCTTAAACCGAATTACTTACGCGTTGGTGGAGAAATTGATATGTCGGTCGAGTTGTTTGGCCGTCGTTACAGTGCTCCGTTTGGGATATCTCCTATCGGCTTGCAGGGTTTGATGTGGCCTAATGCACCCGAAATTTTAGCCAAAGCTGCTGCTAAAGCCGACGTTCCCTATACTTTAAGCACCGTATCTACCAGTAGTATCGAACGAATTGCCGAAGTATCCGAAGGGAAAGCATGGTTTCAGTTGTACCATCCTACTGAAAATAGTTTGAGAGATGATATTTTAAATCGCTTAAAGGCTGTTGAATGCCCTGTATTGGTTGTTCTGGTAGATGTACCTGCATTTGGTTTGCGGTATAAGGAAATTAAGAGTGGTTTATCTATTCCACCAAAAATGTCAATCAATAATATTTTGCAGGCTTTTGCCCGCCCGCTATGGGGCATTAAAACCCTGCAACACGGAATTCCATCATTTGCAACCTTAAAGCCTTATATGGAAAAAGGCCTTGACATGTCGCAACTTGGGCAGTTTATGAACAAAACATTTACCGGCAAGGTAGATATTGAGAAGGTTGCAGCCATTCGTGATCTCTGGAAAGGGCCATTAGTACTGAAAGGAATCACAACTGACGAAGATATGCAGGCTGCTATCCAGATCGGTGCGGATGGCGTAATTGTTTCCAATCATGGTGGCAGGCAAATTGATGCAGGTGAATCTTCAATCAATTCACTGATTAAATTGGCAAACAACCCACTTTATAAATCAAAATTAAAGATCATGTTAGATGGTGGTATCCGTTCGGGTGTTGATTTAGCAAGAGCGCATGCCGTTGGATCTGAATTTAACTTTATGGGCCGGCCGTTTATGTATGGAGTTGGTGCGCTGGGTAACGAGGGTGGCGAGCATACCATTAATATGTTTAAAACTCACCTATACCAGATTATGCAACAATTAACCATTGAGAAAATTACCCAGTTTCCTGATCGGTTGTTAACCCCTTAAAATTGAATTTGAAACAAAATAAACAAAAAAAGCAAGACCAAAAGTCTTGCTTTTTTTGTAGTAATACGGATATTCAACTTATTTAATTGATGCTTTAGAAAACTTATAAGTTGTACTTGTTTTATAAGTTTCGCCTGGTTTAAGCACAGTTGATGCAAAATTTGGATGATTTGGTGCATCAGGAAAATGCTGTGTTTCTAAACAGAAAGCTGAACGATGAGGATATGCTTTTTTACCTTTACCATCCTTATCTGCACCGGTTAAAAAGTTTCCGCTATAAAACTGTAAACCCGGTTCTACCGTGTAAACCTCAAGGATAATACCCGTAACCGGGCTTTTTACGGTAGCTACAGGTGTTTTGCCATCGTGATGGTTTAATACAAAATTATGATCGTAGCCTTTGCCAAATTTTAACTGCTGATCATTTTCTCCGATGGATTTTCCGATGGTTTTAGCTTTGTTAAAATCAAATGCTGTTCCAGCTACAGGTGTTAATTTCCCGGTTGGGATTAAAGTAGAATCTACAGGTGTATAAGCATTGGCATCTATAGTTAATTCATGATCAAGGATTGTGCTGTTTCCTTCTCCATTTAGGTTAAAATAAGCATGGTTGGTTAAATTTACAACGGTTGTTTTATCAGTTGTTGCTAAATAATCAATCTGCAAAGCATTATCATCAGTTAGGGTATAGGTTACCTTAACATCAAGTTTTCCAGGGTAACCCGCTTCGCCATCATTAGAAACGTAATTAAGCTCCAGTTTTTGACTATCCACCTGTTTGGCTTCCCATACTTTCGAGAAAAAGCCATCAGTACCGCCATGTAAGGTATTTACGCCATCGTTAAGTTGCAAAGTATATTCTTTTCCTTCCAAAGTAAATTTGCCCTTGCCAATTCGGTTTCCATATCTCCCGATTAATGCACCAAAAAACGGCTCTCCTTTTTTGCGGTAAGCACCTATGCTATCGTATCCTAAAACAACATCAGTTAACTTATTATCTTTATCAGGCACTAAAAGTGATACTACCCTCCCACCATAATTGGTGATGGAAACGGAAGCCCCCTGTTTGTTTTTTAAGGTGTACAGCTTAACACTTTTTCCATCAAGGGTTGTGCTGTATTTTAACGTATCGGTTTGCGCAGTGCTTTGTGCTCCCTTATCAGATTTAGGATTACAGGAAGAAAAAGCAATGGCTAAACATAATGTAGCGAAAGGCAAGGCCTTAAATAATATTTTTTTCATGGATTAAAATTTGAGGAAGCAAACCTGAACCTGCATTCATTTACAGGGTACACGCGACTTCATATTGATTTATTTTTGGTTAAAGCTAAAGTAGCAAAAAATTATTAACGTCAAAGTAACGATTATAACTATTATTCTTATATTATTAATGATGATTCTAAACAGTAAAAAAAATCACATATTTTAGCAGTAATATGCATCATTTTAATTTTAAGCCTAAAGCCTTTCTTTTTGATTTAAATGGCACCATGATTAATGATATGGAGTACCATACTATGGCCTGGTACGGTATTATGACGGAAGATTTGGGTGCCAAGCTCGATTACGAAAGTGTAAAAAAAGAAATGTATGGTAAAAACCATGAGGTTTTGGAACGCGTTTTTGGGAAAAATAAATTTACCGCCGAAGAGATAGTACGGCTTTCTACCGATAAGGAAAAGCGTTATCAGCAAGGTTATATGCCCCACCTGGCACTTATTAATGGCTTAGACCTGTTTCTGGAGCGTTCGAAAAATGCCAATATTAAGATGGCAATCGGCTCTGCGGCCATACCTTTTAACATCGATTTTGTAGTAGATGGACTTAATATCCGCCATTATATGAATGCCATCGTAAGTGCGGATGATGTTGAAACCAGTAAACCAGACCCTGAAACATTTTTGAAGGCAGCGGCGGCTTTAAATATTGAACCCGCAGACTGTTTGGTGTTTGAAGATGCACCTAAGGGTGTAGAATCGGCCTTAAACGCAGGCATGCAATGCATTGTTTTAACAACTACCCACACCATCGAAGAATTTGATGGTTATCCGAATATCTTAGGTTACATTACAGATTATACTGACGCTAAATTAAATACGCTTTTTTAACATGGGAAAATATTTAAATCAAAAACCTGTTCTTGTTGCAGTAGACTGCATTATTTTTGGCTACGACGGAGAACAGCTGAAACTTTTGGTGATTAAAAGGGCCATTGAGCCAATTAAAGATCAATGGAGTTTAATGGGCGGTTTTATTGGCGAGCAGGAAGACCTCGACGGTGCTGCAAAAAGAATTTTATTGGAATTGACAGGTTTACATGATGTTTATCTGGAACAACTTCATGCCTATGGTCGCCCAGACCGTGACCCTATTGAACGTACGGTTTCAGTGGTTTATTTTGCCCTGATTGATATTAACAAATACAGCAAACAAATTAACGATCAATACCATGCGGAGTGGTTTAAGCTGAAAGAAGTTCCAGAATTAATTTTTGACCATAACATAATGGTGAAAGCGGCAATGGATAAAATCCGTTATCAGGCTGCCCTCCACCCTGTTTTATTCGAACTTTTGCCTAAACGCTTCACAATACCACAACTTCAGGCTTTATATGAGCAGGTTTACGACTCACCAATAGATAACCGGAATTTTATACGCAAGATTACCGCAAGTGGATTATTGATTAAACAGACTGAAAAAGATAAATCAAGTTCGAGAAGAGGAGCCTTTTACTTTAAACTTGATAAGAATAAACACAAAGCTCAGTTTCAATCTTTCCTTAATTTTATCCCTAAAGCAAGCAAATAGCGCTCATTTATATGAATTTTATAGGTTAATAAAAAATATTTTAAAATTAATTAATGGCCTATAAAATTTAAAATCAGCAAGTTATAAGTAAGTATCTTAACCACAGCAAAAAACAGCTCAAACATTTTAAAAAATTATTTGCAAGAAAAAGATAAATATCTATATTTGCACCTCCTTAAACAAAGGGAAATGATTCCGTAGCTCAGCTGGTAGAGCATTACACTTTTAATGTAGTGGTCCTGGGTTCGAATCCCAGCGGGATCACAGAAGATAGTATCAAAACTACGTAAAAGCTTGCAAATCAAATGATTCTTTTAATGTAGTGGTCCTGGGTTCGAATCCCAGCGGGATCACAGAAGATAGTATCAAAACTACGTAAAAGCTTGCAAATCAAATGATTGCAAGCTTTTTTGTTTTAGTGGAAAAACTAAAATACTCACCGATTCGCATATTAAAAGTGTGTAATTCGGTGAGTAATTTAGGTACTAAAAGAACTCACCGAATTATTTATAACCACTTGTTTAACAAGTCGTTCGGCCATCGAACATCTTGACGTTTTCAGACTGCAGGGCTAATTTTGTTAACCTTATTCAGTTTATATGAAAACTAATTTTAGCCTGCTTTTTTATCTTAAAAAGCAGAAAAACTACCATGGCGGCCATGTGCCAGTTTATTTAAGAATAACTGTTGGCGGAAAAAGGGCAGAAATGACCAGCGGGCTTGAGTGCGATCCTGAAAAGTGGAATACCAAATCAGGCAGACAGGATGGAAAGAAGGAAGATGTCAGAAGCTTTAATGCACATCTAGACAATCTCCAGTCAATGATCAACCAGGTTTACAGGGATCTTTTCGATGCCGGTGAAGTTATTACCTCCGAAGGTATTAAGTGCAGATTTATCGGGCGGGAAGTCCGGAAGCATACCTTGATGGAAGGGATCAAAATACACAACGAAAAGATGGRAGCCYTAGTTGGACGTGAATACGCCATTGGTACTTTGAAGCGCTTTCAGGTCTTGGAAAGGCATCTTGTCGCTTTCATGAATGAAAAATACAAGATAACAGATAAAATATTAACCATGCGTTTATAAGAGATTTTGATTTTTTCCTGAGGTCAGTAAACGGTTGTGCCAACAATACCACAGTAAGGTATCTGAAAAGTCTTGGTAAAATCCTRCGCATTTCTTTGAGCTTAAAATGGATWRACAGCGATCCAATGTTTGGATACAAACTAAAGAGTAAAAACGTAGAGCGTTCATTTCTTACAGAGGATGAATTAACTAARATTTCAGAAAAGCAGTTCTTAACCGAGCGRCTRAGTCAGGTACGGGACGTTTTTATCTTTTGCTGTTTCACGGGACTTGCTTATTCTGACATAGAAAAGCTGAGCTTATCTAATATTAAAACAGGTTTAGATGGCAAAAAATGGGTTTATATTAACTTTTGCTGTTTCACGGGACTTGCTTATTCTGACATAGAAAAGCTGAGCTTATCTAATATTAAAACAGGTTTAGATGGCAAAAAATGGGTTTATATTAAYAGAACCAAGACGGGAACGCGTTCTGCTGTTCCCCTATTGACTCCTGCAATCGCAGTATTGGAAAAATATATCGATCATCCCTATTGCATCACCAAAGACAGAGCATTGCCAGTCTCGAGCAACCAGAAGATGAATGAGTATCTAAAAGAAATTGCTACTGTGTGCGAAATTGATAAACCCAGAGCATTGCCAGTCTCGAGCAACCAGAAGATGAATGAGTATCTAAAAGAAATTGCTACTGTGTGCGAAATTGATAAACCCTTAAGCTCACATATTGCAAGGCATACATTCGCTACCACCGTTACCCTTCTTAATGGGGTGCCAATGGAAAGCGTATCGAAGATGCTTGGACATACCAATATCAGGACTACCCAGATATATGCAAAGGTCTTGGATATAAAGGTAAGTGCGGATATGGCGATTCTAAATGATAAATATTAATGGATAGATAAACAACAACTGACAAATATTTAAAAATATTAGGCATTAATTCCTGTTTTAATTAGATTTGTTGAATGTTAAAGGAATTGAACAAAAGAGTAATCGTTGTGCATTGGAAAAGATTTGCCAGTACGGATATCGATGTGTTTTCAAGTCTGAAAGGATTTTGCGACAGCTACCCAACCTATAACTATCATACATTGAACAACTATCTTTCCAAAAAAAAGGTTCCGTTCGAAAACGATGAAATCAAAATTGAAAGACATCCACTGATACAAAAGGTCAGAAGACCAGACCTTCCAAAGGTACTGTTCTGGGACTTCGATTTCGAAAAATTGGATTGGAGCAGGAGTTACAAAACCGTTATCGAACGCGTGCTTGATAAAGGCAATACAATGGATTGGGAAGAGATGATCAGGTTTTATGGTAGAGAAAACGTAATCCGAGCCCTCAAAGAAGACATCACCTATCTTTCTGATATGACCATGGAGGCCGTTTGCAAATATTTTCAGTTGAGCAAAGAAAAACTCAGATGTTACACAAAGAAACAGTTACACCAGGGACACTGGATCTAATCCAGACACTGATGCAAGACCATCAGCTCAACTCTTTTTACCTTGTTGGAGGTACCGCACTATCTTTAAGGATCTGACACAGAGAATCCATAGATATCGACCTTTTCAGCTCTTCGGACTTTGATGGTGATGGACTCGCCGTACACTTAAGGAACAGCTATGGCGCAGATGTAAAACGCCACAAAGGCAACTATGTAAGTGGTAGCATTGGCGAAGTTGATTTTGATTTTATCTCGCACAAATATCCATCTATCAGGCCAATAGAAACCATTGAAGGCATAAGGATGATGTCCAAGCAGGATATATCGGCAATGAAGATAAATGCAATTGTGAATAGTGGGCAAAGGATCAAGGATTTTATCGATATGCATTACCTGTTAATGGAAATGCCTTTAGATGAAATATTGGATTACTACTGCCAGAAATATCCAAATGTCGATCCTAACACCGCTAAGTCATCCCTGATGTACCATAACGATATCGACTTTAATGTTCCCGTAAAACTTATGGACACAAAGCTAAAATGGCAGGATGTGCAGAAAAGCATTTTAAAGGCCGTACGTGAATACACCAGTCTACTAGAAAGCAGGGAATTGTACCGTAAGCTTCAGGAAGCAAAAAATAGCCAGAAAAATGACCGTGGCAGAGGGATGAGTCGTTAGATTTTTACAAATAACAGGGATAGGTTATCACGAATTGTGATAACCTATCTTAAGGTACCAAATTGGCACCTTATAATTTGGGTAATCTAATTGGCTTGTGCAGTTTATTAAATTCAAAAATTACTTTTAGATTTCTTCCTAAATAATCTGATAAGGTAATGCAGGTTAAGTAATTTACTGACTTTGAATAATTGTCGGAACTTTCTTATAATTCTTCATTTGGCTTTCGGTACCAATAATGTTTACACCTTCGTCAACATAAATTATATTCATTTTAAGGTTTTGGTTTTTTGCAATATCAATTACTTTAATACCATTTCCATTAACTGTTATTTGAATTAATTCGGGGTTATTCGATAATTCAAGAGTCTTTAATTTATTGTTGTCTAATACCAGGTACTTAAGTCTATAAAATTGACTTAGGTCGATTTTATTAAGTTGGTTGTCCATAATATTCAATGACTCTAAATTTGGACAATTTTTTATATTCACGTATGTTAGTTCATTTAAGCCACAACTAATTTGCTTTAGAGCTGGCATATTTGAAATTTCAAATACTTTTAAAGCATTTTTAGCACAATAGATGTCTGTCAAGAACTTTAAACTATCAAGTTTCAATCTACTAATTTTATTATTTGTTATTAATAGTCTGTGCACTTCCCCAAATTCAGACCAGTTAAAAGTAGAATTCTAGACCGAGCGCAGCGAGGCTATTAGAAAAACTATTAATTTTAATTGGCAATATGAAAA
>NZ_LMKM01000009.1 GCF_001421515.1 Pedobacter sp. Leaf216
CTCGAAACCTACTATGGAATTACGATAATAAGAGCCGTATGATGGGAGACCATCACGTACGGTTCTGTGAGAATCTCAGGTTGARATACCTGGGTTTACTTGATAAAAACAAATGAACAATAAAAATCAATTTAAGGTCAGGTATTTTTACCTGGCCTTAGCCATCGGCTTGCTCGGGGCAACTGTACAATCATGCAGTATTTTAAGAAAAAAGAAGACACCCGTTCCGGTTGTTATTGCAACAAAGCCAAAGGCAGATTCACTTAAAAATCCTATAAAACCATATAGCGAGGTTATAACCGCAAAGGCCGTAAGCCAGAAAGGTTTATTTACCGTTCATAAAATTGCTGATAAATATTTTTTTGAAATTCCGAACAAACTGCTTAAAAAAGAGATTTTAGCCGTAAACCGATTAAGTAAATCAACGCCGGGAGCAGGAAACTATGCTGGCGAGCAGGTAGGGGCACGTATTGTTTATTGGGAATTAGGCCCTGGTAATAAACTGTTTTTAAAAGTTTCTGCCACAGTGAGTATTGCCGATTCTACCGATATGATTTCTAAAGCTGTAGCGAGTTCTAACCTCAATCCCATTATGGCCGCTTTTCCTATTAAAGCAAAAGGTAAAGATTCATCATCTGTCGTAATTGATGTAACCGATTTTCTGATCAGCGAAACCCCTTTGCTCTCTTTTGATGGCGAAAACAAAAAAGCTTATAACCTGGGTGCCCAAATGGCCGATCGCTCTTATATAGAAAGCGTTAAGAGTTTTCCGATCAATACCGAGGTTAAAAGTATCCGCACTTATATGGCTGTTGGCGGAAGATTGCCTGCTGCCAGTGAGGCTGGTGCGGTAACACTCGGAATGAATACCTCTTTCGTGATGCTTCCTGAAAATCCGATGAGAAAAAGAATGTATGATGCCCGTGTTGGTTTCTTTGCCAGCGTAAACATGCGGTATAAAGATGATCAGCAAAAAGTAGAGCAGGAAGCCTTTATTCACCGCTGGAGATTAGAGCCGAAAGATGAAGACTTGGAGCGATTTAAAAGGGGCGAATTGGTTGAGCCTAAAAAACAAATTGTTTATTATATCGATCCGGCAACGCCAAAAAAATGGAGACCTTTTTTGATTGCAGGTGTTAACGACTGGCAGAAAGCTTTTGAGCAGGCAGGCTTTAAAAATGCGATTGTAGGTAAGGAATGGCCGGAAGCCGATACAACCATGAGTTTGGATGATGCCCGTTTCTCAGTAATCCGCTACTTCGCTTCTCCACAGCAAAATGCTTACGGGCCAAATATCGCCGACCCACGCACGGGTGAAATCCTTGAAAGCCATATTGGTTGGTACCACAACGTAATGAATTTAGTACACCGTTGGTATATGATCCAGGCAGGTGCGGTTGATCCCAGGGCACGCAAAAATAAATTTGATGATGAACTTATGGGGCAGCTTATACGTTTCGTTTCCTCTCATGAGATAGGCCACACACTCGGATTACGCCATAACATGGGTGCCAGCAGTACGGTTCCGGTTGAAAAACTCAGGGATAAAAAATGGGTAGAGGCTCATGGTCATACCCCTTCAATTATGGATTACGCCCGCTTTAACTACGTTGCTCAACCTGAAGATCATGTAAGTGAATCAGGAATTTTTCCACGGATTAACGAATACGATAAATGGGCAATTCAATGGGGTTATAAACCAATTTTTGGAACTGCAAATGCCGATGAGGATAAGAAAATTTTAAATAAAATAACCATTGACAGCCTTGCCTCGAACAAAAGACTTTGGTTTGGCGGGGAAGGCAGAGATTTTGATCCCCGGTCGCAGGCAGAAGATCTGGGAGATGATGCTATAAAAGCAAGTCAATACGGTATTAAAAATTTAAAACGCATTGTACCCCAGCTCATTTATTGGACCAGGGAAGATGGTCAGGATTATTCTGCACTCAAAGAAATGTACAAAGAATCAGTAGAGCAACTTTCACGTTATACTTACCACGTAGTTAAAAGCCTTGGAGGAGTAACCGTAACTGAAAAAACCTATGATCAGCCGGGTTCTGTGTTTGCGCCAGTAAGCCTGGCCAAGCAAAAAGAGGCGATAAAATTCATCAATGATGAAATTTTTACCACACCGAAATGGTTGCTCAATGAACAGATTTTAAACAAAATAGATCCAAAATATGCTTTTGGTGAAGTAGAATCTCTGCAGCAGGGAGTTATAGCATCGGTTACTTCACAAAGCCGTCTTTACAGGTTAATGATTGCGCAGCGTGATTATGGCAATGGTAGCTACTCTCCTCAGCAATGGTTAAACGACCTAAAAAATGGGATTTTTGCTGAGCTTAAAACAGGCAAACCGATTGATTCTTACAGAAGAACTTTACAAAAAATGTATGTTGGCAGTATCATTACCATGTTTAACAAAAGGTTTGCGTTACAGGGTTCTGTAGATAACATCCTTGCCGGAGTTACGCCTACCGAAATTCTGCTTTATTCGAATGTTAAGCCCCTGGCACTTGCCCACTTGAAAGATCTTAAAAAAGATATTGTAGCCGCAATTGGCAAAACCGGAGATGCTGACAGCAAAATCCACCTGCTTTATTTAAAGCATATGATTGATAAAATTCTTACCGAATCTCCGATTCCCGGTTTAAATTATTAAAGCTAATGTTAAAAAAAACCAATAAAATATTACTCCTGCTGACATTGATGTTAGGATGTTCCGGTGTTTATGCGCAAGAATTTGCGCATATCACAGGGAATGTTTCAGGCCTTGGCAATGGCAAAGTGCATCTATCTTATGAAATGGATGATGTGGTTTATAAAGATTCCGTTCAGGGGAAAGCTGGTGTATTCGAAATTAAAATGCCTTTAAAAGAGACGGCCATATGTACACTATCCACCTCAGTTAATCAGCAGATTAAAATAGTTATACTCGAAAAAAAGCCGGTTTCTGTTTCAGGAGATATTAATAAGTTTTACGACCTCAACATCTTTGGTGCGAGTGAAAACGATATTTTTAATCAATATAAAAACAGTCTTTCAGCAGCTGCTTTCAAAAGGCCTGAAAAAACCGGCAATCATGACGAAGATGTAGCAGAACTTAAAAAGTATGCAGCCAAGTATCAGCTGGTAAAAGATACTGTGCTCAATCATTTCATAGCGGCTCATCCTGAACGTGTAAGTGCGGCAATCGCTATTTTAGATATGTATGTTACTTATCCCAACCGTACTAAGGCTGCTGCGGCTTATCAGAAATTAGCTGATAAAACGCAGCAAGGCTTTTATGGGAGAAAGATAAAAGAATTTATGGATGCTGTAGAGATCACCAGCGTTGGCAAAATGGCTCCTGAATTTGCTTTAAAAAGCAATGAAGGAAAATTATTTTCAATTTCGGATTTTAAAGGGAAATATGTGCTCATCGATTTCTGGGCTAGCTGGTGCGGGCCTTGCAGATTGGAAAATCCAAACCTCGTAAAAGCATTCGAAAAATTTGGTCCACATGGATTTACAATAGTTGGCCTATCAATGGATAGTTCAAAGGAAAGTTGGTTAACTGCGGTAAAAACAGATAATCTCAGCTGGATACAGTTAAACGATCCAAAATCAACCTCGGGTAAAACTGCGGGAATTTATGGTGTGAAAAGCTTACCAGCAAATTTCCTGCTAAACCCTGCCGGAAAAATTATTGCCAGAAATTTAAGAGGTGAGGCACTGGAAAAAAAGCTCAGCAGCATATTTAAACTATAGATGCTGATTAGTAGCAAATAAAAGAAAAACAACTGAGTAGAAGCAGTTGATTAGTTTGTGATAATAGATGACGATGCAGGATGATGGATGTCTCCTGCATTTTTTTATCCAATCGTATACCTAATTTAATTAAACAAATGATTACCAAAAAAACACTGATCTGTTCCATTCGGATATTTCTCATCTGGATGGTTGGATTATTAAATGCTTCAGCTCAATCTAACCCTATAGCTGTTTACTTAACATTGAAAAATGTAAATGTAGTAGATGTAGAAAAGGGAAGAGTGGATACAGGAATGACAGTTATCATAAAAAATGACCGCATTGAATCTATTTTTCCTGCAAAACGGAACCACTTAAAAGGTAAAGTGATTGATCTAGGGCACAAATTCCTGGTTCCGGGATTGATAGATTCACATGCGCACTTAACCAACGTTAGTGGCTCTCCAGTAGAGCGGGCATACGCGTATTCGAATTATCTGCTAAAACACGGCATCACCACAATTAGAGATCCGGCAGCAAACGGTGCTGTTTTAAAAGAGGTGCAACTACAGGTAAACAGTGATTTACGTGTTGGAGCTGATGTTTATTATGCCGCTTTTATGGCCGGAGACTGGTATTACAACAGGGGTATTGGTTTGAGAAAAGAGCCATATCATCCTTGGGAACAATTGGTAATGCCCGGAACCAATCTAGACAGTGCAATGAAAGTAGCCAAAAGTTTTGGTGCTACAGGGGTAAAACTTTATCATTCTTTTGATGCTGTATTTTTAAAGAAAGTAGTTTTTGCCGCAAAGCGAAACAAGCTGCTGGTTTGGGGGCATGCCATGTTGTACCCTGCAAAACCGCTTGAAGTGGTTCGTTCAGGAGTTGAGGTAATTTCTCATGCCAGCATGCTCGCTTACTTAATAGATGACCCTAAACTGGGTTACAGAAAAGTACCCCAAGCCTATAAAGACAGTGTTGGTGCAGCAATTGATGTGCATGAATTGGCCAAAGCAATGAAAAAAGGAAACGTAATTTTAGATGCCACACTTTCTGTTTCAGAAGTTAAAGAGCAGTGGATTTTCGACCTTGTTAAAAAACTTCATTTATTGGGTGTTAAAATCTCAGCCGGAACCGATAAAATTACCGTTTTGGAAAACCCATATCCGCACCTGATTGATGAGTTAAATTATTTTGTAAATGATTGTGATTTTACGCCAGCAGAAGCACTGGCCGCAGCCACAATGATTTCAGCTGAAACTATCGGTCAACAGAAAAACATTGGAAGTATTAAAAAAGGTAAAAAGGCAGATTTGTTAGTGTTGACTGAAAATCCTTTAAAAAATATTAATGCATTAAAAAAGCAAGAGATGATAATTAAGCACGGTAAAATAATTTTAATGTAAAGGACTTACGGAATTTAAAGTTGCATAAGCTTACGTGTTGGTATGGAGAATATTACCGGTGGAAAATAAAGATCTTTACTTCAAGAAAGAAAATTGATGAGCATTCCCCGGTAATTATACTTTGAGATAATATTGCCAGTAATAAAGCAGGCACTTTGGTATTTTTTACTGTAGATGGAGAGAATCTTATGATTTGGTTATATTGATGATTTCTGCAACAACTGATTGATAAAATCAATTTAGCTAAATGGGTAAAGTTTAAACTCAAACTCACCTCATAATGGCTCAATTAATTATTCCTGATGAAGGGTTGCGTAGGTATTACACTTTGATTGATAATTCTGATTACGTGCCAATGCAACTTTCCCATTAAATCAGCTTTGCCGAAAACCCTCACCTGAACCTGTATGCCTTTAAAGGTGGTGGAAATTTCGAGAAAATCATTTTCTATTTCAAGATTGGCCAAAGCGGTTTTAAATCGCTTCAGTATGGCTTTGTTAAAAAGCTCGGTGTCATTTGGCAAGTAGAGAGTTTTCATATCCAAATATAAGTTAAATTGTAGTTTTACGAATACAATGTGCCGTATATTTGACATTAGTCAAATAAAATTTTTCCAACTGTTTATTTTATGTCATAAATACAGGTTAAATCAGAATATTTTAAATTTATAAATCCTCAAATGCCTGATTACCCGATAATTGCACAGCCGTATGTTTTTTACCTTTTTAAAAATCGTTGTAAATGAAAAGGTTGCCTCTGCTATACGTTAGGCAACCCATTTTGTTATCTGTTTAGCATACTGTTTATTGCCCTAAGAAATGCTCTGGTTTTTTGAATTTTTGTTATGATCAGCTTTGCCCGGTATAATTATTACAACATTCGATTCGTATTCCGTTGCTGTCTAAATTGTAAAAAGGAACCAACTAAAAAGAAAATAAAGAGCACCAAAAGTGTTTGACCGATAATTGCATCTGATGCAGCTTTTGCTAAAGGATGACCAACAGGTACACGCGTAAAAGTTTCGTTAACAGTTGGAACGAGCGACAAGAAAAAACTAAACGAAAACAGAAAGTTTTCAAAAAAACGTGCCCTGATATTTCCCTTCTTCTTATAATAAAGATAATAGGCGATTAAGATTAACACCACAATAAACAGCGAAAAAATATGACCTGGATTAAAACCACCATGTTTTGATAGGCCCAGGGCGGTTAAAGATGTGATAAGTGTTAAATAAAAATAAATTTTGCCGCTAAGCTTGTCCAGGTCAATTTTACCATTTTTAATAAAGCCTGTAACTGCAGATCCAATCGCGATAACACCGATTACTGTGTGAAAAATTCCTAAATTTGATAGTGCCATTTTTTTAATGTTAAATTAATTGATGGCACAAAGTTGCTGTACTTAACAGGAATGTGTTTTGTTGGTTAGCCCAATTTTTTGGTATTTTGGTTCAGAGCCGCAATTATAGAAGCTTAACAGTTGTATTTTTCAACCGAAAGCCTGTTGGCGAAATTCCATATTTATCATGAAAACTTTTGGTGAAGTTAGACAGCTCATTAAAACCGCAATTAAAAGCGATATCAGTAATTCGTTCTTCAGAAACCAGAAGCAGTTCGGCCGCCTTTTCCAATCGCTTGTTCTTTATATAATTAGCGGGAGAGTCATTATATAGTTTTTTAAATTCCCTTTTAAAGGAAGAAACACTCAAATTGGTTTGCTCTGCCAGTTCCACAACACCAACCTGCGAAAATAAGTTAGCTTCTATAATTTGCTTAAATGTATAAGTTATAGGCGAAAAAAGTTGAGATAAAATGACCTGTATGGTTTCGGCTTCACGAGTTTGCGCCAACAATAAAATAATTTCCTTCAGCTTTAAGATTAAAATTTCCTCATTCGCTAAAGCAGGGTTATCAAAATAAAACAAAAGACCCTCAATATATTTCTGAATCAAAAAATCATTATTGATTATTCTGCTGGTTTGATTGGTGATTTTTTGACTCTGCTGAAATATTAAAGGAAGTTCCCTTTGGTAAATTTTTTTTAATATCTCCGGATGGAAAGTTACAATTACAATTTCGCCGTCACTTTTATTGGCCTCGCTTATCTGTTTACCAGAATTTATACAGTTAAGCAGCAGCGCATGGTTTGTAGGAATATTGAGATGGCTTTCATCAAACTGAAATCTTGTAGTACCTTTTAGTATATATAAGAAGCAGGCCCGGTCTGCAACGGGAAAAGAAAATTCAAAAGGCGGTTTCAGGTCAACTTTTTGAATGAATGTCTGGCCAAATAAATCAATTTTTCTATAGTCTGTAACCATTAAATATTTTCGAAGTAAATAGCTTTTAAGTGTATAGTAATTGTTGCTTACCGTATAGTCAAATGTAGCAAATTTTTGAGCGTGTTAAAGTTGTTCTCTTTATTAGTTAAGTCCTGGTAACGGGCAAATTTAATTTAACCACAGATAAAAAGGATGCACACAGATATAAAAATCCGTGTTTATCTGTGTACATCTGTGATAAAACTGTTTATCTGGTCTTCGAATTTCCTATGTAATTGATTTAAGTCCTGTTAACGGGGAAATATAATTTAACCACAGATAAAAAGGATGGACACCGATATAAAGATCCGTGTTTATTTGTGTCCATCTGTGGTAAAACTGTTTATCTGGTCTTCTGATTGTCTATGTAATAGTTAAGTCCTGTTAACGGGGAAATATAATTTAACCATAGATGAAAAGGATGCACACCGATATAAAAATCCGTGTTTATCTGTGGTAAAACTCCTTATCTGGTCTTCGGATTGTCTATGTAATATTTAAGTCCTGGTAACGGGCAAATATAATTTAACCACAGATAAAAAGGATGCACACAGATATAAAAATCCGTGTTTATCTGTGTCCATCTGTGGTAAAAAACGCTAAACTTAATAACCTTGTTCGCATCTTGATAATACGCTGCATTCTCCAGAAAAAAATAAGCGTTGATTAGCTATATTTACATAAAACCAAACATTAACTAAATTAATCCACCCACGCCTTAAGTTATGTGGTATAATATATGTCAAAGCCACTACGCCCAGCCTTAATCTGCGACCAAAAAATCTTCAATATGGTTAAAATGTTATGCTTTGGTTTTCTATTAATCTGCTGTCATTTTAGCGGCTTTGCACAATCATCGGGTCAAAATAGGGTTGCCATAAATACAATAAATACCGCCTTACAGAATGTGCAAAGCGATACTGCAAGGCTCCGTCTTCTGCATGCCAAGGGAAATTTTTATATGATTGCCTTTGGCCAAAACCGCATGGCAGTTAAAAACCTCGATAGTGCCTACATGGCTTATAATAAGGCGAAAAATTTAGGTGCAAAATTACGCATTGATTCCACCTTCGGTAGATACCCCAGTGTTTTAAAACTTGGAGAGGTGATGATGCGAAAAGGCGATACCACGCAAGGCATGCGCATGATCCATGAAGTAATTTCTTTTTACCACCACAATGGCAATCAAAACAGGGAAGCAGAGGCACTTCATTTATTGTATAAGTGTTTGGCACAAATCGACCGGGCAAGGGCTATTAAAGGATTTGAACAGGTATTAAATTTACGTAGAAAGCTTGGACAAAATGATTTGGCCATAAATGCAGGTTACAACATTGTGGTGCTGGTTTTTGGTACGGGCGACATTGTTAAGGCCGATAATATCTGTTCTGCATTAATTACCGAATTTAAATCAAAAAAGAACACCAAACTGGATATGCTCTATATCCATTCCGCAATGATATGCCGCTACAGAGGTAACCTCGATAAAGCATTGGAGCGCACACTGGATGGAATGCACTGGATTAATAAAACACAGGGAAAAATTGCTCCGGCGAAAGCTTCTGAGCTGTATGGCGAATTGGGTCAGATTTATCAGGAATTGGGACAGGTAGAACCCAGCGTAGCATGGTACCGTAAAACGATTGAAGTTAGGGAAAAGCTTTCCCTTGATCGCCGTTTAATTTTGAGAACAGCAGGTTTTATGATCCAGGGGCTTATCAAACTTGGCCGAACCAAGGAAGGTTTGCATTATTTTCATGGATTGATTAAAAGAAATCCTCCTGCAAATTCAGAACAAGAGGCAATTATTGCACAAATTAAAGCTTATTGTTATGATGCCCTTAAGCGTTACGACCTTGCAGAATATTATTTCAAAGAGATGTTAAGGCTCGCCCCGGCCGATATGGACGAAGAATTGTTAACCCTTTCAAAGCTTGATGTAGCCCAGTTTTACATCCGTCAAAAGAAATTCGCCCAGGCCCGCCTTTTAATCGCCGGTGAGGTTAATGCGCAAAAGACTTTATCCATAAATAAGGATGTTTATCTGGCAATATTCAAAATAGATTCTGCCCAGGGGCATATGAAAGAGGCTATAACAAATTATCAAAGGTATAAATCCATAAATGATTCAATTTTTAATGAAACAAAAAGCAGGCAGATAGAAGAGCTACAAATAAAGTATGCAACCGAACAACGTGAGAGCGACATCAGTTCGCTGAAAAAAGATAGTTTGTTGCAGAATGAGAAAATTAAACAGGCCAACAGTACACGTAACCTCACCCTTATAGCCATTGGTTTACTGTTAATTATCATTGTACTTTTATACAATTCCTACCGGATTAACCAGAAAAAGACCAAGGAAATTGACCTTAAAAATGCCTCTTTAAATACGCTTTTGGAAGAGAAAGACACACTTTTAGCAGAGAAAGAATGGCTGATTAAAGAGGTGCACCACCGCGTTAAAAATAACCTGCAGATTGTGATGGGTTTACTCCAGCGTCAATCATCCTTTATCAATAACAAAGAAGCATTGGATGCAATTCAGAATAGTGAACAACGCATGCATTCCATTGCACTGATCCACCAGAAGCTCTATCAGAGCGAAGATTTTAAATCGGTAAACATGGTTGATTATATTGCCGAGATGATAGGTTACTTACAGGAAAGTTTCGGTTTGGATAGCCAGATTTCTTTTGATAAACAGGTTGATGATATCGATTTCGACATTGCAACCGCAGTTCCATTAGGTTTAATTCTTAACGAAGCCATTACTAATGCCATTAAATATGCTTTTAAGGCAAAGCCAGGTGGCCGTATTGATATCCAACTCAAACAAACCGGAGAAGAAACATTTTGCCTGCAAATTTCGGATGATGGCAGGGGTTTGCCCGATGATCTTGAACCGGCTAAAATACATTCGATGGGTTTTAACCTGATAAGGGGTTTGAGCAAACAGTTAAATGGCAAACTTGAGGTAGAAAATCAGGATGGATTAACCCTGATCATAAATTTTAAGTGCCAGGCCCGTTTACATTGAGCCAACGATATTTCGTTGCGGCACAACGTTAATTCGTTGTTTTAAAACTAAGAGATTGTTGCCATACCAACCACTAATTCAGAAATCAAATTAATGAAGCTTTAATTTTAACGGAATAATTCTTGTCATTGCCCTTACAACCATAATGTGTATCTTCATATCATCAATAACGTTTAGCTCATGAGTAAAAAAATACTTATCGTAGAGGATGAATTTGTAATTGCCGATGTTTTAAGCAATTTCCTGCAATCTGCAGGCTACCAGGTTTGCGGATTGGCAGATAGTGTTCCGGAAGCCCTTGATATGATTGAGCAGCACCAGCCGGATTTAATTTTACTCGATATTTATTTAAAAGGCAAATTAACAGGAATCGACCTCGCCCATCGTTTAAGTGAAGATAGCTTACCATTCGTTTACATCTCTGCAAATTCAAACCAAAAAGTATTACAAGATGCAAAAATTACCAATCCATATGGGTTTGTAGTTAAGCCCTTTCGCGAAAAAGACGTATTGATTGCTATTGATATTGCTTTTTATCGCCATCAGCAGCAGCTCCAACAATCTGCAACACAACATGCATCGCTACAGAAAAAAGCAGCACAGATTTTGGTTTCTGAAGAAAGCTGCGTAAATAAACTGCTTGCAATTGCGAAGTATTTGCAGCCCTATATCCCTTTCGAATTTTTATCGATAGGCCTTCGGCAGGAAGATGCAGATGATTTTTACGAACTGAGTTTTTCCAGGATCGGTTTTGATGATTATCAGGTCATCACTGTACACGAACTGATGGTAATTACCAATTGCAAGCTACACGAACTTGCACAATTAAAAGCAAAAGACAGGGCCGACGTACTTGCCACCTGGTATGATGAAGATGAATTGCAACAGCAACTTTCAGTGCCATCATTAAAAAAGGTTTTGGTAAAAAAATATCATTTAAAATCCCATCTGTCACTGCCGATCATCCTGGCGAACAAAAAAACATGTTATTTTAATTTTTACAGCAGGCGGGCAGATGCCTACCAGGGCGAACATTTATTGGTCTGTAATCAGATTATGCATATTCTGTCGGGTTTTTTAAATGGCATGTTTTACCAGTCTGGTAGCCCGATAGTAGATCATACAGCGGGGTTTACACCTTACCAACCTGTCGAAATTAAAGATAAGGATAATTTATTCCAGGGAATTATAGGGCGCAGCCATTTGCTTCTGAGCGTATTCGATCAGGTAACTCAAGTAGCAGGTGCAGATTCTGCTGTTCTTATCCTTGGAGAAAGTGGAACAGGAAAGGAAAAAATTGCTGAACGGATCCACGCATTATCGAGCCGGAAAGACAAGCCTTTTATTCGCATTAATTGTGCGGTGCTGCCTGCAACCCTTATAGATTCAGAACTTTTTGGTCATGAAAAAGGTGCTTTTACCGGAGCGCATGAGCGTAAAATCGGAAAGTTTGAGCAAGCCCATACCGGAACCATATTTTTGGATGAAATTGGCGAATTACCGCTTGAGTCGCAGTCGAAGCTTTTGCGTGTGCTACAGGAAAAAGAAATTGAGCGCATTGGTGGGCGTGGCCCGATTAAAATAAATGTTAGGGTAATAGCCGCCACTAACCGTAAATTAGATATTGAAGTTGCCGAAGGCCGTTTCAGGCTGGATCTTTATTACAGGATTAATGTATTTCCTATCCTTATGCCAGCACTTCGTGAGCGTAAAGAAGATATTGCAGCCCTTGCTACCCACTTTCTTAAAATATATGCCAGAAAAACCGGTAAAACAGTTACAGCAATTGCTCCGGCTGTGATTAGCCAAATGGAGCAATACCAATGGCCCGGAAACATTCGCGAACTGGAGAATTTAATCGAAAGAAATGTGCTCTTAACCAGGGAAGAAATTATCAGTACAATGGTATTGCCCACCTCAACAGGATCGGGGGAACGTTTTGTACCCGCTAGCCCAGGCATCGGCACCATGCAGGATGGAGAACGTACGCATATTCTTTCTGCGCTAAAAAAATGCAATGGAAAAATATGGGGAGAAGATGGTGCTGCCCGGTTGCTTGACCTTCCGCCCACCACGCTGAATTCGAAAATGAAAAAACTTGGTATCCGAAAAGATTATGGATTTTAAACACTTGCTAAAATTTTAACGTTGCCGTACTGCCCGTCATCAGGATATTTTTTCCAGGCCCGGCTTCTTTAAGAAAATCACCTGCCATAAACCAGGTCAGTTCTTGCCGTAAAGAAAAGTATTTACTAACCGTAAAACTAAATTCGGCTCCCAGCTGACCACCAATTTTTTTAGAAGTTCCGGCAGAAGATGGATAAATAAGCCGCCCGTTTACCGCATAAAGCCCGTCTTCTCTACTCATGCGGTAAAAAAGATCGTAATCGATTGCGAAGGCCATTTTTTTATTTAACGATAACTCTAAATAGGGGTGTGCATCAATAAGATTATAAGGACCAATTAATGCCGCCAGCCCAAAGTACGCACCTTTTGGAAACAAAGGGTTAAAAGTATTGAGTTTTCCGTCACCTTTTTTCCTGTCTCCGCTTATCATTTCAGTTTTCAATCCCAGCTTTGGCTTTGCATAGGTGTTGTTAAATGAATAGGAGAGGTTGGCCGATAATGTCCATGCAGCAATTTTATTGCCATTAAATTTTCCAAATTGATATAAGCTTTCAATATCATACTGAAAGGGGGAGGAACTGCGCCAAAGCCTGCCACCTAGCGAATGACGCTGCTCTTTTCCTTTGCCCTCATTAAAGGTTGCCGCATTTTTATCGATGCCAAGATAATATACATCCAGATTTCCAAGGAGAGGAAGTTTGTTTATAACGGCGTAAGCTCCCCAAAGTTTGGTGCCCCTGTTAAAAACATCATCAAAAATCTCTGGTTTGGCGTTTACATAATAACCGTAAAATACATCAAGTTTAACATTTTTGGCAGAAAACATTCCCTTTACTGCATCAAAAGATTGCCTGTTATTAGGAGCTTCACGAACGGCAATCAATCTTTGAGAACCGTAAGATAATTCCTGGCGGCCAAATCTAAAAACCAATGCATCCTTATTTATGGTAGATGAGAAATCGATAAAACCCTGGTGCATTTCCAACGGATTTTGGTCAATAGGTGAAGGTGTTTCAACCTCGCCGCTGGCCAAACTGCTTTGTAATTGCACAAATGCCCGCCAGTGTTTGCCTGCATGGAAATGCAAATGACCTAACAGCCTGCTTAAAATAAATCCGTCTTTATCTATCGGTGCTTCGCCCCAATCCTGGTTTTTGAACCTAAAATATTGGTACCTCACCTCACCACCAAAACTTATGTAGATGGATTTATCTTTATTTAACGGACTAAACTTTAGCTTATCGTACCAGTTTTTAGCAGAATCCGAAACTCCGGTTGCATAGTTCTCATCAAACCTTGATGATTTGAAAGCATTTTCTTGTGCTTTTGCTGAGCAGCAAACACAAATAATAAACAGGGAGAGTATATATTTCACGATCTTATTTTATTTTCCTACCCAATAACCAAACTCATGCCCGATAAGCATAATCGCCCTGGAACCATTATTTTCAATTTCCAAGGTTAATTGAACCGCTACATTTCGATGTTCAGGAAAATATTTTACGAAATAGCGCTGTTTTGTACGTGCTGTATTCTATCAGGAGCTTATGGCCCTGTAGCTCAATAAAATTTAATTGAGATGAGCTTTTTGTGTCATTTTATCAGGCATTCCTTCCCAATGTTTTTAACTACGCTAAATCATTCAGGTAACGCTATATCGTTGCAGCAAGCTTAAAGTACAACGAAATAGCGCTAATAAATAGATTCATTTATTTTTTAAATAACTGTTAATCAATGTTTTAATAATTAGGCCAGGCTTTTGCCTTTCATCGGGCTGTAACCAAAAACCGTAACAAGATGAAGAATGCTCCCTCGAACACAATTGTATTTATCACAGGTGCTTTTGTAACCAATGATTGCTGGAAAGAATGGACGGAATATTTTCAGCAAATGGAATTTAAGGTGTTTGCCCCTGCATGGCCCCATAAAGATGCACCTGCATGCACATTGCGCCAGCGACAGCCTGACGCTCAAATAGCTAGTCAGCGTTTGGCAAGCCTTATCGAATACTTTTCGCAAATAATTGCTCAATTGGATGAAATCCCAATCCTTATCGGCCATTCAATGGGTGGCCTGATTGCCCAGCTATTACTTCAAAAGGGGCAGGCCAGTGCCGCAATTGCCATCCATTCGCTGCAACCCCAGGGTGTTTTTACATTTAAATATAGTTTTTATAAGGCCGGGTGGAAAGCACTTGGCTTTTTTACCAATCCCAATAAAAGTTACCTGATGTCATTTTCAGCCTGGCAATATGCCTTCACCAATGGTATGGATTATGACGCCCAAAAAGAGGCCTATTACAGCTATCTCGCTCCAGAATCCAAGCTGCTGATCAGGGATGCAACCACCACAGCTGCCAAAATTGATTTCGCCAACCCGCACCAGCCTTTGCTTTTTATTTCGGGCAGTGAAGATCGGTTTATTCCAGCCTCGCTCAATTATACCAACTACCAAAAGTACACGCACCAAAGTTCTATCACAGCATACAAAGAATTTCCAGGCAGAAACCATTTTGTACTCGGCCAGCCAGGGTGGAAAGAAATTGCAGATTATATTTCCAGTTGGCTACTAAATCTTAAATCTTAAAACGATGAAAACAATTAGTAAAATAAACCGCATATTTTTCTTCCTGCTCCTGTTATCTTATAGCTTAAAGAGCTATGGCCAGGAAAAAGCAGATCTGATTATTTACAATGCAAAAATTGCCACCATGGCCAAAACTGGTGAATTTAAGCAGGCAATAGCGGTAAAAAAAGGAATTATCCTGGCTACAGGCACTAATGCCAATATCCTTAAAGCTTATAAAACCAGTGGTTCTAAACTTTACAATGCTGCGGGTAAAACAATCATTCCGGGAATAAACGATTCACATATCCATGCCATCAGGGAAGGACTAAATTTTAACATGGAACTTCGCTGGGATGGGGTAAAAACACTTAAAAGAGCAATGGAAATGCTTAAAGAGCAGGCCGCAAGAGCCCCTGAAGGCGCGTGGATTAAAGTTGTAGGCGGCTGGAATGAGTTTCAGTTTGAAGAAAAGCGTCAGCCCAGCATCGACGAAATTAATACTGCTGTGCCTGATAAGCCTGTATTGATTACTTACCTGTATGGGAAGGCTTTTGTGAACAAGAAAGGGATAGAAGTACTCGATTATGACAAGAAAACCAGCTACCCCGGAAGCCTGGTTGAACTAGACCAAAGCGGAATACCTACAGGCATGCTCTATGCCAAAGAAACCCCAATGGCAATTTACAAAACACTCGCCCTTACCGGGAAACTAAATGACCAGGAGCGGATTAATAGCTCGGCACACTTTTACAGAGAATTAAACCGGTTCGGAATTACCAGTGTAATAGATGCGGCTGGTGGTGCCCAAAACTATGATGCCGATTACCAGGCCTCTCTCGCGCTTGCAAAGGCTGGACAACTCACGGTACGCACCGCATATTATTTATTTGCCCAACAAAAAGGGCAGGAATTTTCTGACTATGAAAAATGGATAGGCCAGACACATCCAAACAAAAACGACCACCTATTAATGGCCAATGGTTATGCAATGGAAGGTGCCGGGGAGAACCTGATTGCTTCCGGAGCAGATTTCGAAAATTTTTTGGAACCCCGAATCGAGCTATCCCCTGAAATGGAAAAAGACCTGGAACCGATTATCAGATTGCTTGTTAAAAACCGATGGCCCTTTCGCCTCCATGCAACCTATGGCGAATCTATTGCACGCATGTTAACGGTTTTTGAAAAAGTTAACCGCGATACGCCTTTTAATGGTTTGCGGTGGTTTTTTGATCATGCAGAAACCATAAGTGACGATGAACTTCTAAGGGTTAAAGCATTGGGAGGAGGTGTAGCAGTTCAGTTTAGAATGTATTACCAGGGAGAGTTGTATCAAAAAATGTATGGGCAGCCCAAAACGCAGCTGCCACCAATTAAAAAGATGCTGGCACTGGGTATCCCGGTAGGGATGGGTACCGATGCACCAAGAATTTCTACCTACAATCCATGGATGGCACTGCATTGGTTAATTACCGGTAAAACTATCGGCGGTATGCAGTTTTGGCCTAAAAATCAGGTACTGGATAAATTTACCGCACTAAAATTATATACCTCAGGAAGTGCCTGGTTTTCGGGCGAACAACACTTAAAAGGTACACTTGTTAAAGGCATGTATGCTGATATGGTAATGCTCTCAGATGATTATTTCTCTGCAAATCCAGATCAAATTAAAAATATCACCGCTTTGTTAACTGTGGTTAATGGCAAGGTTGTATATGCTTCAGGGCCATTTAAAAAAGACTGCCCACCTATTGATCCGGTTATTCCTGCCTGGTCGCCTGTAAAATATTTCGGTGGTTATCAAAAATAAATTAATTAAAAAATTGTAAATCAATTCAAAATGAAAAATATTTTTTTAGTATCTGCATGTACCTTTCTGTGGTTACTTGCATTAAGCTTTAGCGTATTTGCACAAATGCCTCAGCCCCCAACAGTACCTATATGGGATGCCAACAAGGTAACCCTTGGCCTCGAAAAATTGGGTAATGATATTTATGCCATAATCCCCACAACAGCAAAAACTGAAACCAGTAGAGGGATTCCCCATGCAACCACCGGTGGTTTTGTAATAGGCGATAAGGGCGTATTGTTAATTGAAGTGATGATGACCAGGGGGCTTTTTGAGCAGCAACTCAAACTTATACGCTCGGTAACCGATAAACCCATCATTTATGCGGTGAATACGAGTGATCATGGCGACCATTGTTTTAGCAATTACCTGCTTGATAAAAAAACAGTTATCATCCAAAACGATTTTGCCAAAGAAAACTTATCTAAAAACTATCCGGGGATCAAATCTTTTATGGTTGGCTTGTTTGGCGCTGGCAGGGGCATTGAAGACAGCGAATACCGTCCGGCAGACATTACCATTCCGAAAGGAGGGAAGCTTGAGGTGGATATGGGTGAAGGAAAAATTGTGCAATTGCTTAATATTTCGCCTGCCCAATCGATGGCTGATCTATTTGTCTGGATGCCCAATCAAAAAATTTTCTGGGCTGGTAATCCATTTATTGCAGAAAGCCCGGCAATTCCCTGGTTGTTTGATGGCGTTTTTCTTGAGCCCAGCGTCAATTTAAATAAGGTTTACGATTTTTTACCTGATGATGCCATCATTATTCCCGGGCATGGCCGCATCACCAATAAGGCTGGCATTAAATTCACCATTGATTATGTAAACGAGCTTCAAAAGGAAGTAACAGCCGCCGTAAAAAAAGGGCTCACACTTGAGCAAACCAAAAAAGAAGTAACAATGAAAGCGTACGATAAAGGCTATGTACTTTTTAACTGGCTGCATTACAATTTTAATTTGCCCAATGCCTATAAAGACATCAGTAAAAAATAATCAACCATAAATTCTAAACAAACATGAAAACTATTTTTAATTTAAACAGCGCAGTGCTCATGCTGCTTTTTACAGCACTTTCACTAAACTTGTATGCCGCAGTTGTGCCGGCAAATCCTCCTGCTAATTTCAAGCATCAATATGCCAGCGTAAATGGCGTAAAACTCCATTATGTTATTGGTGGAAAAGGTGAACCATTGCTGCTTATCCATGGTTTCGGTCAAAACTGGTTTATGTGGAACAGACTCTTGCCCGAACTTTCCAAACACTTTACCGTAATTGCTCCAGATATGCGCGGTGTGGGCGAATCAGGAAAAACGGCTGCAGGTTACGATAAAAAGAATATGGCTAAAGATATGCATGAGCTAATGAATAAACTTGGCTATAAAAACGTAAATGTTGTTGGGCATGATATTGGCCTGATGGTTGGATATGCTTATGCTGCCCAGTTTCCGAAAGAAGTAAAAAAACTGGCTCTCCTTGATGCATTGTTGCCGGGTATAGAGCCTGTTTGGTCGCAAGTGAAATCGCAGGCATGGTGGTTCGGTTTTTTTGCACAACCAAATTCTGGTAAACTCGTTTCTGGTAAAGTAAGTTTGTTTTTTACAGATTTTTGGCCAACAGTTGGTTTTAAAAAGAATGCATTTAGTGCAGCTGAAACTGCCGAGTTTATTCGGGCCTATTCAGTTAATGGCGCAACAACAGGTGCTTTCCATTGGTTTGGAGCCTTTACTCAGGATGCAAAAGACAATTTGGAATTAGCTAAAACCAAACTCTCCATGCCGGTACTGGCCATGGGGTCCGATCATTTTGCTGCACCTTTCTTAGCTACCCATGTTCGGCTTGTGGCAAACCAGGTTACCGAATCCATCATTAAAGATTCAGGGCATTGGATAGTACAGGAAAATACACCTCAGGTAAAAAAGGATTTGCTTTCATTTTTGCTGCATTAATTAGTTTATAAAAAAAAGTGTCCCAAATCAATTTTTGGGGCACTTATTATTAAATTATAAAACCTTTAAACCCTTTAAATTAAGGTTTTACAACCAAATCATTACTTACATTGTTTATGGAATTACAATTAAAAAATAAAAAAGCGTTAATTACCGGGTCTACAGCCGGAATTGGTTTTGCAACGGCACTTCAGTTGGCAAAAGAAGGCGCTGAAGTAATTGTTAACGGACGCACCGAAGAGCGGGTTGCCCAGGCTGTAGCCAAAATTAAAAACGAAAGCGGAAATGAGCTTGTGAGTGGTATCGCTACTGATTTCGGCGACATTAACGCTGTTAATAGTTTAATTGCGCGGTTACAGCATATCGACATCCTCATCAATAATGTAGCTATTTTTGAACCCAAAGCTTTTGCAGATATTACCGATGAAGATTGGCTGCGTTTTTATGAAATTAACGTAATGACCGGAATTCGTTTATCACGCGCATACTTTGATAAAATGCTAAAAAAAGGCTGGGGGAGGATCATTTTTATTTCCAGCGAGTCTGCAATACAGATTCCTGAAGAAATGATTCATTATGGAATGACAAAAACCGCACAACTTGCAATTAGCAGAGGCCTCGCAGAATTAACCAAAGGCACGGCGGTTACCGTAAATGCGGTGTTGCCTGGTCCAACCCTTTCAGAAGGTGTTGGTGGTTTCATTGAAAACCTGGCCAAAGCGCAAAATAAAACAACAAAACAAGTAGAAGCAGATTTTTTTATAACCACCAGGCCAACCTCCATTATCCAGCGTTTTCTAAGTGTTGAGGAAATTGCAAACATGGTTACCTATCTGGCAAGCCCATTATCATCGGCCACAAATGGCGCAACCATCCGTGCAGAGGGAGGATTATTAAAAGGAATAATTTAGCTAATTAATGTTTATTTTAAGGTATTTGATAATTACCGTTTAATCACTTGATTTTGAAGTGATTTAATTTAGTGTCTTTAATGTTTTAATAAAAAAAAGGAATGGTTTTCTATCCATTCCTTTTTATGTAGATTCGAAAAGAGTAAAGTCTGTCGGTTTATGTCATTGTAAAACAGTTTTTTATGTTGTTTCCCTGTTTTCTAGTACCAAATACTCAATTTTATTTTTTTGAGAACAATTCTTATTTAAAAATAGAGAAAATGATTAAACATCATATGTGAGTTTGATACCAAATAAACATAGGTTAACTCCATCAAACTGTTTTAAAAATTTATTGTATCCGTGGCTGGTGGTCTGCCATCACCCATTCGTTGTGATTACAGTTTTTGCAATCGGTTTCTTGGCCTTTACTAATCGTTTCTACTTTTCCACAAAAGCTACAGGCATATTTCCCATCCTGAGTTATTATAGTTGATGCCGTGTCGAATGCCTTAGGCAAAATAGGTAACCCCGGCTTAACCTCATTGTCGGGAAAAAAGAATATGCTTACACAGCCCGAAGTTTCTAATATTGCGGTTTTCACCTGCCCCAAATGGGATACGCCCTGCTGTCGGAGCTCTGAGAAAAATTCGTCCTGAGCGAGGGTTTCTTTACGAAATTCGTTGACTGAAAACATACCTTCTTCTATAAAATATGTAGCTTTTCCTTCAACCAGATCATCAAAGCCCTTGCTTTTTGCCATTAAATAAGTGGTTAGCCTATAGGCGCTAACAATAATTGCAAAAATAGCTACAGGTACCATCAGCCCGATTTCTTTGTAAAACATTGGATCACCTGCTGCGGAGCCAAGGCTAATGATCACCACCATTTCAAATACCGACAATTGTCTAACCCCTCGCTTACCCAGAAGCCTTAGCCCGATAAGGATGATAAAATACATCAGTATGGTTCGGATGGCTATCTCAACAAGAAATCCCCATTTTTCCTCGCCAACCATAATCTTGGTCCAATCTATATCCTGCATGATTTGAGTTTTGACTATAAATGTGGCTAAAGTAAACTAAAATATTTAATATGATTATGCCTCTAATGTTGTAAGATAAAAGATATGTAGAAAAGTTTTACTCGCAGCATAAATACTATGGTAAAAAATATCCTGCATACAGTTTTCTTTAATCCGTTGTTCATTTAGGCTTCTTCAAGTTCAAAAATGAATGTTGATCCCTTTCCGGGTTCGCTTTCAAGGGTAATTGAAGAACCGTGGAGTTCAATAATAGTAGATACCAGGTATAAGCCTATGCCAAATCCAGGAATGAGCCTGGTGTGTTCGCTTTCAATCCGATGGAATTTTTTGAACAAATTCTTTTGATCAGCTGGCGAAATTCCTATCCCCTGATCGCAAACACTTACACGGATTTTCTTATTTGCCGTTAGGCATGATATGGTGATGTCTCCTCCACTTGGGCTATACTTCTGTGCATTGCTAACCAAATTGGTCAATATCATCGAAATCTTCTCACGGTCAGCAAATGCCGTAAGCGTTGTTTCACCATGGTAGAAAAAATGATGTTTAGGGCTTGCTATGGCTGCGTCTTCAATTATATCGGAGATTAGCGCCGGTAGGTCGAACGGTGATTTTTCAATATGGATATGCCCGCCCTCTAACCTCGAAATGTGAAGGAAACTACTAATCATGCTTTCCATTTTTTTGCTTGCTCTGCTGCTTTATTCAGGGCTTTTCTAAGGAAATCAGGATTTTCTATTTTTGCCTGTGCAATCTGTATGTAAGATTTTAATGAGGTCAAAGGTGTTTTAAGCTCATGACTAACAAAACCCACGAACTCTTCTTTTTTCTTTTCTGCCAGTTTTTTGTCTGTGATATCTCTTGCAATTTTAGATACCCCTATCACTTCCCCAGCACTGTTTTTGATTGGTGATATTGTAAGCGACACACTAACAAGGGCGCCGTCTTTTTTCAACCGTTGGGTTTCAAAATGATCTACACGGATCCCTTTACGCAACTGCGCCAATATTTTAGGCTCTTCTTCCAGGCGTTCTGGAGGAATGATCTTTAGAATAGATTCGCCGATCATCTCGCCGGCATTGTATCCGAAAATACGTTCTGCAGAAGCGTTCCAGCTTGTAACCACACCATTTAGGTCCTTGCTTACAATTGCATCATCTGAGGATTCAATGATTGCGATAAGCCTGCGGGCGTCTACTTCGGCTTTCCTGTTAAAGGTTAAATCCCGCGCAATTTTCGATATCCCGATAACGATACCAGAAGCATCATATATAGGAGAAATCGTAAGCGAAACATCAATCAGGGATCCATCTTTGCCGAGCCTTTGGGTCTCAAAATGGTCAATCCGGATTCCATTTTTTAACTGTGTAAGGATCATCTGTTCCTCGTCCTGCCTTTCAGGTGGGATCAGCCTTAAAATCGGTGTTCCGATTATTTCTTTTGGACTATAGCCGAAAATCCGCTGTGCAGAATTGTTCCAGCTGGTAACAATTCCGTTAAGGTCCTTACTGATAATCGCATCATCCGATGATGCCACAATTGAACTCAGGACTGCACTTTTTTCATCTGCACGCTGAAGTAAGCTGATCAGTTTGCGGAGTTCTGCATGATCTAGTTTTAGCTCAGTTTCATGTTCTTGGTAGGCCCTGAATTTATCTATTACCTGTTTAGTTTCGTTCATCTACAGATCAATTTTACACAAGATAGGAATATAATTACCATTGTGGAAAAGGGTACGCGGCAATGGATTTTAAACAAAGTAAAATATAACTGAGCTGAACACTAACGCAGGGAAATATGTTAACTACTGAATAAGAAATAAAAGGCAAACCACTTATTTGGCAGATCAAAACAAAATGGAGATAACAGTGGGTGTTTCCTAGCTTAAATAACAGATAATCATTTGTTTGTATGTTGTGGGATAATTGAGCACAAAAAAATACCGTCTCAAAAAGTGGCCGAAGCATTCCAAATGGGGAAGTTATGGCTGAACCATTCTTGCTGCCTTAACCATGTATTGTGTGTTTTTTCGGGTAAAAACACGGTAAATTCTAATTTTTCAATTTGCCATACATTTTAGAATTAGCAATCTGAAGCTGTTCAAGATTTTAGATGTTGATTTCCGTTTTCCTTTTGGACGATTCAACCAATAATAGAAACCACGGTTGCTTAGCCGAAACACCCAAGATCATTCAACTAAAAATATTTTAAGATGCTTTTTTAGCAATTCGAATAACTCCCATCTCCGTTGGAAAAACGACGAAAGCAATTTTTAATTTTGATGATTCTATATTTTCGGTAAAAATCCATAAAACTTTCCTAACCTTGGTATGGTTATAGGATTATGCAAATTTCATCCCTATCCACCACAGTACGGCCAGTCAAAAAACTATACCATTATCAGGAAAATGATATTGAAACCCTCTTCGAAAAACTAAGCGGTAGTAATAAAAGTCGTTTGCTATATCAATTGGCCACTGGCGGTGGTAAAACGGTTATTTTCTCGCAGATAGCAGACAGGTATATTCAAAAGTACGGCAGAAAAGTTATTGTACTTACCCATAGACGTGAATTGTGCTGGCAGACATCGCAGGCGTTAAAAACTTCTGGAGTGCAAAACAAGGTGGTAAATAGTGCTGTTAAGAGGGTGGCTAAAAAAGACAGTTATGCCTGCTATGTAGGTATGGTTGAAACGCTAAAGAACCGTATACACGATGGATTAATTGATACGGAAAATGTGGGCCTTGTTATTGTGGATGAAGCACATCATAATTCATTTCATAAACTGCTTGGAAAATTCCCCAACGCATCCATTATCGGGGTAACAGCTACGCCTTTTTCGGCGGATGCGAATCTCCCTATGCATAGGTATTATGATGAACTCATTGTAGGTGAACCTATTGGTGCGCTTATTGAACAGGGCTTTTTGGCAAAACCAAAAACCTATGGTTATGATGTAGAGCTCAATACGTTAACAAGGGGCTTGCACGGAGATTTTACAGTGGCCAGTTCTGATGAACTTTATGCTTCTCCAGCTATGCTAGAGCTTTTGCTCCATGCTTACAGGGAACATGCTATAGGTAAAAAAACATTGATTTTTAACAACGGAATCTTTACCTCCCGTAAAGTGTTAGAAGTTTTTACTAACGCAGGTTATGCCATTAGGCACCTCGACAATAAAACTGATGTTTCTGAACGTGAAAAAATTTTAAAGTGGTTTAAAAAAACGAAAGGAGCCATTCTCACCTCAGTATCGATTTTAACAACTGGTTTTGATGAGCCAACGGTTCAGTCGGTGATTTTAAACCGGGCAACAACCTCCATTACGCTTTACCACCAGATGATAGGCAGAGGGGCGAGGCGCTTGCCGGGAAAAAAAACATTCAATATTATCGATCTGGGTAACAATACCGAGCGGTTCGGAGATTGGGATGCTCCTTTAGACTGGAAACATATTTTTGAAAATCCAGAAATTTATCACCAGGTTTTGAACAAAGCGGCAGAAGACATTCATCAGATGCCCGCGGAAATGAGGAGCAAATTTCCTAATAGTGCCGGTATCGCATTTGATGTGCTCGCCGCCTACCAGGCTGCTCTTGAAAAGGGTGAAAAAGCAAAAACTGTTCTTAGGGATTCAATACGCCAACATGCGATGATGTGTGCAGATAATTCAGATACGGTGAGCCAGGCACTTGAACTATCTTTGGAGCTGGATAAAGAGATTAGTTGGAGAATAAAACAATATGCCAAATGCCTGGGCACAGTAACAAAAAATTATGTGAAATGGCTGGGTGAGGATTATAGGAACCGGCTTACGGTATTGATCGAAAAAATCATGTCCAGACGGGCAATGATGCTTACTGCAGTATGACCTTTCTGATGAAAGAAAAACCTGTTAAATTTTCATTACAGTTATATGCAGCAGCTCAAAGTCATATCAGAAACAATCTTATCAGTCGCTACCCAACGTGGCGTTGAAAAAAGTACCTGTCCATCCGAAATCGCACGGATGCTTTTTCCTGATGACTGGCGTAAACATATGAAAGAAGTACTCAATATCGCTATCAATCTCCAAAACCAGGGAAAAATAATAATTACACAAAAGGGCATCCCTATTGATGTGGGGCATATTAAAGGTCCTGTTCGCATTAAGATCGATAGCACTTAGTTAAGTTCTGCTATCAACTAAAAGGCGCATCGGTTGTACCATTTTTCTAATTTATGGAGTTTATATTGATTGCATCACTTGGGCCAGGCCGTTTTTCATTGATGGAATGCTTATCTTCACACATGATTTTGCTTACTTTAGTTTTTTGGAGATAATTTAGTAATTCTGCCCCCATTTTGCCAAACCCTAGTTACCAATAATAAATGATTTGCCTACAATTGCTTTTCTAATTTCAAAATCTTTTCTTTAATTTCATTTCCCGTTAATTCTGTTTTTATGTTGGATTTTAACAGATTTTCAAGTGCTACAATTTGCGCTTTTATTAATGCTTTTTCAGAATTTACTTTTTCATCAACATTAATACCTGTATGCTCCCAATTCGTTTTTGTGACCTCATTTTTTTCAACTGATATTGGGATGAACAACTGATATTTTTTGCCAATGAAAAATACTTTTGCAGGATTTGCTGCTCCATAGGTTTTATCTCCAATTACCTTTGCAATTTTATTTTGCTGTAAATTATAAGCTAATGCTTCAGCGGCAGAAATTGTATTACTGTTTACAATGAGGTATACAGGTTTATCTAAATACTTTTTGCCATTTACTTTTTTAAATGTGTACTTCTCTTCGGTTTTATTATTATATCTGGTGTAAATCTCACTCAATTTAATTCTTTCATTAAAAAAATAACTTAAAAATAGCCTTACCATTTTGCCATCACCGCCTCGATTGTTCCTTAAATCTATAATCAAAGCATTTGTATTTGAAACAAAATTCATTGTAGCATCTAAAATTTGTTGAGCAGATTTATTTCCTTCGGGAAATCCGGTATATTCAATATAACCGATGTTTCCATCTAATCTCATCACTTTATCAAAACCATAATTCCATTGTTTGTTAATAGCATCGTATTTTTTTAGCAATTCCTTTTCATTTACTGCTTTTTCTTCTTCTTTACCCGGACGGTATAATAGATTGAAATGCAAATCATTACCGTTTTTTGTTAAATATTTTGAAAGAGATTTTGCAAATTCTGCATCAGAAAGATTGTCAAAAGTTTTAAGATCTATCTCTGATTTTAATTTTTTAGAAAGTTGATTTGCAACATCTTCAAAAATGTAATATTCATTAATTTTATCTGCTATTTCCAATATTTGTTTATTACGTTCTGTAAAATCCTGGGCGTTCGCTTTTAAGTTGAAGCAGATTGCAACGTAGATTAACAATAGATTAAATACTTTTTTCATTTCTTAGACTTTACAATTAGTAATTATTTTATTTAATGTGTTTTCGAGTGAATTAATCTCTTCCAACGACAAACCATTTAGTGCCGTTGCTCTATTTAGTTTCGCAATTGGGTTTATTAATTCGAGCGTTTTTTTTCCTTTTTCGGTTATTTCAAGATTAAATTTCCTTCTATCTTCTTGATGAATGGTTCTATTTAGATAATCTTTTTTGACCATTAATTCTATCATTCTAGTGATGGATGCATTATCCTTAAATACAAGATTTGCCAATTCATTTTGAGAAATTTTGTCATCCTTGTTAAGTATTATTAAGACTAGACATTGATCTATTGTAATATCTTTTACAATTTTTGAGATATTCCTTTGTGATATTTTTCGATACTCCTTAATTGCTTGTTCAATCAAATAAAGTACGGTTGCTGTTGGGTTTTTGTTTATCATATCAATTATGTTGATACAAATATAATTGATATATCAATAAAAACAAATAAACTGATTTTTTTTAAGAGTTTTTTGATTATGCACTGATGCTCATCTCGTCTTAGCGTCTTACTAATACGAAGGCTAACAAATTATAAATGGATCTAACAAAAAAAAGCCCATCTTTCGATAAGCTTTTAATGAGTAAAGTCAATCCGCATAAATTCGAACCTTTTTGAGCATTGTGAAGCGATATTAATTTTTGTAAAAGTGGTAAAGAATAAGATTGTGGGATAGTAGGAGAAAGAAACTATCATAAGTATCAATTTTATTGTTTCTTAAAAATCTTCTCTCTATGGTTCAGTCCCCAATCTTTCATAGCGTAAATAATAGGTGTTAAGGTATCGGCATAAGGTTCGAGATGATAAGAAATTTTAACGGGGTAATCTTCAACAATTACCCTTTTAATTAGCTTGTGCTGTTCAAGATCTTTGAGCTCCTTAGCCAATACCTTTGGGGTTAATCCAGGAATACTTTCCTGGATGTCGGTAAATCGGTTGTTACCAACGCCCACCGAAATGATGATTGGTAATTTCCATTTTCCATTAATAACTTCAAGCGTATCCCTTACCGGTTTCACCGTATTGAGACATTCGCAGTAAACTTTTTTCTTTGCCATAAACAATTTAAAATTGCTTTCCTTAGGGAAAGTACTATACAAAGGAAAGTAATATTTCATTAATTTTGTTGCACAATTCTAAAAAAATGTAATTATGAACATAGGAATTATCGGTACCGGTGCAATAGGCGGTACAATTGCAAAAAAAATGGCAGCAGCTGGCCACCGTGTGAAGGTAAATAATTCGGGTGATGCGGATAAATTAAATGCCCGTGCAGAAGAATTAGGTGTCGCAAGTGCAGCTTTAAATGATGTAGTAAAAGACGTAGATGTGATTATCCTATCAGTGCCAACGGTTGCAATTCCAACTTTGCCCAAAGATTTATTAAAAAATATTCCAGAGCATGTAATTGTGGTTGACACATCAAATTACTATCCTTTCCGTGATTCAGATATTGAAGAGATTAAAAATGGAAAAGTGGAAAGTGTTTGGGTATCTGAACAGTTGGGGAAGCCCGTAATCAAGGCTTTCAATAATTTACTGGCAGAAACATTGGCAAACGGAGGAAAAAGACCCGGTGCAAAAGATAGAATAGCAATGGCTATTGCGGGTGATGATACAGCGGACAAAAAAATAATTTCAGGCTTAATTAATGATGCAGGTTATGATACAGTTGACTCAGGGGTGCTTTCTGAATCCTGGAGACATCAGCCAGGAACACCAGCTTACTGTACCGAACTCAATGCAGAAGAATTAAAACAGGCGCTTTCTGATGGTGAAAAAGAAAAAGCACCTTCCTTAAGGGATAAGGCTATCGCTGATCTTTCTTCTTTACCATCATACCCAAATCATCCAGATGTAGTAAAATATAACAGGGAATTGTTTCAAAAAAATCCTAAGTCTGTTTAAGGCAAATCCATTATAGAAAAGATCTTCCAATTACGACCGGGGAAAGATTTGTTTTAGAAAACCTTTGGCAACTCAATTTAAAAGCGGTCAAAAACGAAATATCTAGGAACGATTTTAATATGTGTTCAGGTATTGGATATAAGGAGAGGGTAAATCGTAAAATGTTTCATTACTGCCTACTTTTGTATCAATAGCTGCTTTCTATCCAATATTGAATTTTTCCCGCAGAATTTCCGCCACTTTGCCATCAGGATTTATAGGGTGCACCAGTTTGGGTTTTACCTTTCGGTAGGTGATGGATACCCTTCTTTCCCTATGTTTGATCGCGCCGTTTACCTGGTCTTTTTTTCGGGGTGGTATGCCATGGCTCCACTTTTTGCGCGCATCGTCCTGCATAAGGTAAAGGGAGCGTCTGGGTATCTCCACATCGATAACCTCAAGGTTGTTCCCTCTGATAAACCGCATAATACATCCGCTTCCAAGGTTTACCCCGCAGATCTGGTTTTCGTAATAAGCCCTGTCTTTGTGATCTTTTATGCCCTCTCCCGGAACATATTCGTTTATGATAACCTGGTCTGGCTCTTCGATCAGTATCTTTTGCTGCACAATTTCTTTCGATAACTGATAAATCTGTGGTGGGATTTCGATTGGGAAAGGGATCAGGTTGTAAGGTTTCTCCAGTTCGTTGCGGTAGCCGTAATATTGCAACCTTCTTGTATAATCGATAGTCCAGGTCTGGCTGTCAATTTCTGCCATTAATTGATTTTCTCTTGCTTCGTCAATAAAGTCGTGGTATAAAAATAGGCCAGGTACATTCGTTTCCATCTTAGAACAACAACATTAATCATGTTTGTGTTCTAAGCATTTGTAATTCCCTTTATTAGCATTACTGATGCAGTTTAGTCTGGTTCGCAATGCTGACGAAGCTGTTTTGGCCCTTGTGGCCAAATATAGGCTGTTGTTTGTTTTTTCCATCCAAGTGATTTATAGAACCGATCGGCCCCTGGGGCAGCACTGAGATTTACAAAATGATAGTTTTTTAGTTGATCATTCAACGCATTTACTAAGTATTTTCCCAATCCCTGGCCCTGATAGTCTGGATCTACAATGATATCTGCCAGCATTGCATAATATCTCCCATCTCCAACAACACGTCCAAAAGCGATGAGCCGCTCCCGGTCATAAATGAAAATAGTGGTTGTGCTGATTATAAATGCATTTCTAATTTCCTCTGCGATCCGGTGCTTCCAGTTTACCTTTTGGAACAAACCAAGTACTTCTTGCCAGTTAACAGTATCCAGATTGGGATCCAGGAGGTAGGTATATGCTATTTTCTGTGTTGTTTCACCCATTATAAATCTGTATTGATGTGATATGAAATAATGGAAACCAGAGTGAGTTCAAAAAGGTTTTGGCAGGTGGAAAATATTGGGTACCTAAAAATTCCTTGGGCAATGCAGACATCTGTTTTTTGAACTACCATTGGATCATACTTGCCGGAGATCTTTTCAATGTCCCACAGATAATAGTGATTGCAAAAATGCCGCTGCATCGACAACCGGGATCAAAAGAATAGGCCCTGGTAACAGCGCCTATTCTTAAGGTAAAAATGGAAATATATTGTTCTTCTATTTTGATTTATTTGGTTAACCAAGTGTCTTTTAAAGGATCATCAGACCCGCCAAGCTGAGTATCAATCGCCTTTTTAAAGTTCTGTGTATTATAGGCTGATTCTGTGGCCATGTACATCCATCTGCGTGGCAGTACACCATTGGCTGTTCCAATTCCGGCACCTCCGCTTAGCAACGCCGGTATTCCTGTACGGCGATAGTTATAAAAAGCTTCCCAACCAGAGTTGTTAAACATGGCCATGTATTTTTGAGTTAAAATCTGATTTAAACCTATGTTATTATCTCCTGCATAATTTATTTTAGCTAAAAATTCAGAAATATTTACAGTGGCGGTTCCCCAGGCGGAACCTTGCTTTAAACCAGTTGGATTAATTTTTACATCTGTAGATCCAATTGGGAAATTGATGGTGATAACCTGTCCTTCTGTTAAACCGTAGTTGGCCAGTGATGCATTGATTCCCTTTAAATACCAGCTGCTTGCAGTTTGTCCTGTTACCCATCCTCTATTAACGGCTTCAGCAATGTTGAAACACATTTCTGGATAGCCGATGAAGATAAATGGTTCGGCATTTGCTCCAGTTTGAGAAACATAATAACGGTTGTAATTTGCAAATGAATACATCCCGTTGTTAGAGTTGTTCAGCAGTACAGATTGGGCAAGGTTAATATCAGAACCTACGTAGGCAGAAAAATCACTCACGGCCTTACCGCCTGTTACCTGTGCAGGGGCAGGGGTGGAAGTAACCAGGATACGCGGATCCTTCGTTTGGGATCCTATTGATAGATAAGTGCTACCAATATTGGAAAAGTTATTGTAAGAATTATATAGCAAAGTATAAATTGGATATCTGTTTACCGCATTGTACACATAAACCATGTTGTCGCCATTACCCGTCATGATCGGATACTGCGTTGGGTTATTTACGATAGCCGCAAACTTCTGTAGCACTTGTAGATCTCCATTATCCTGCGCCCTTTTGCTTAAGCTGATCAGGGTGCGCAAAGTATAAGTATTGATCAGTTTTTGCCACTGTAAGTAGGTGAGATTAAAAATATCCCCACCCGCATCAACCTTTTGCGCAGCCAGAGTGGGTGTTGCTGCAATCAGGTTTTTCATTACCGTTGAGGCGTTATCCAGCATAGCCAGCGCACTTTTGTAAACATCGTGCTGACTGTCGTAACCTGGCGTTAAATTGTTCAGGTTTCCTGCCTGTGAAAAAGGAATGTCGCCAACTCTTTGTGTTAACCAAATGCCGGAATATGCTTTGAAAAACTGTGAAAGAGCAAAATAAACATTATTGCTACTGCCGCCAGCTTGTTTAACAGATTGTTGCTCTAAAGTTATAGCATATTTTAGGATATCGTAACTATCACTGGTGTTACCGTAATTGTAGTTGTTGTTAAACCGATAGTATTGATAGTTGGAAACACTGTACTGTGCCCCTACAGACGATAATGCCCAGGGCTGTTCATCGGTACGGATCAAAGTAGAGGTTAAGTTGTTAAGCAAAAGCGATCTTGGAATAATGCCGTCAACACCCGCCACATTAGGATTTGTATCTAATTCTCCTTTTTGACAACCTATTGCCATTAAGCAACTAATGCTTAATAAGACGTGTGCTATATTTTTGAATTTCATAAATGGAAAGATTAAAAAGTTAAATTAATATTGAAGCCATAACGGCGAACTGTTGGGCTTGAAAGGTCACTGCCTGCTTTAGTTCCAACAAGGGTTCTGTCAGAAGCATTGTAACCTGAAGCAAACTGATCCAGATCAATGTCTTTACGCCCCGCAAAGTAAAGCAGGTTGCGGCCTACCAATGAGAAAGTTGCTTTTTTGATAAACGTACGGGCTAAAACTTTTGCGGGTAAACTATATCCCAAAGAGGCTTCACGTAGTTTGGCATAAGAGCGGCTGATGGTATAATTCTCATCGAAATTACCGCCAATACCACTGGAAATATAACTTTGGACAGATACAGGGAAATCGTTTGGCGCAAAAGTCAGATCTTTTAAATTGTCGATCTGCCCATTGGTGAAATGCGGTGTTCCAGATACGATTTTAACTCCTGGGCCTACATAAGATGGCGTTAATGCTTTTGTCCCGTTTGCGGTACTGGTCCATTCTGCCAAACGGGCAGCACCTAAATCACCGGTTGCGGTTTCTATTCCAGTACCACCGTTTAAAATGTTATAGTATACAAAATCGTAAATTTTACCTCCGATACGGCCATCAAACTGCACGCTTAGCGAGAAATTCTTATACCTGAAACTGTTTGTGATGCCGAAAGAGAAATCCGGATTTGCATAACCTAAAAACCCATTGTTGGCTATGCCTCCAGGCGATTGCAACGGTAAACCACCAGCAGAATTTACAATGTTCCCCTTGTCGTCTCTTACAAATTTAGTCCCATAGATAGCATCCAGTCTATCGCCTACCACATAATTGTGGCCATTCTGCTGCAAAAACTGTTCGTTGCCATAGATTTCTTTTAAGGTTTCCTTATAAGTAGAATAGTTTAGGTTGATATCCCAGTTTAAACCGTCGACACTTTTTAGCGCTGTGCCCATCAATTCTATTTCGAACCCCTTTTTCAGTGTAGTTACCCCATTAATAATACGGTTGGTAGATGTTGTAGCTGTAGAAACTGGTAACTGAAAAATATTCGGTCCGTTGGTGGTCGTGAAATAAGTAGCATTTAAACCTAATCTATTTGCCAAAAATTTTACATCAATACCTGCCTCTATAGATTCTACGTTGAAAGGCTTTAAATTGGGATTTGCAATTGTATTTGATAGGGTAATAGAAGGCGTACCATTATAGAAAGTGCCTGATGCAACCGGCGAATCATTGACGTAAGTGGGTCCATTGTACGGGGTGTAATTTTCTGTACCATAACCTAACAAGCCACCTGCAGCCGGCAATCCGGTAACAGGCCTGCTGTTCCATCCTGTTCCCAATGCGGTTGATGTTAACGCATTATATGATGAGCCGATTGTAGTAGAAGTTAATCCCCCCTTAACATCGGCATAAGATCCTCTCACCTTCAGAAACGAGATGAATTTCGGAAGTTTAGTGTAGTCCGAAATCACCGAACTCAAGGCTACAGAAGGATAGAAATAGGTATTGCTACCTTTGGGTAAAGTAGACAGGTTATCTACCCGGTTGGTAGTATTGATGTTAAAATAGTTTTTGTAACCAATATCGAACGAGTAAAAGCCGCTATACACCTGCATTTTTGAAGAAAAACTGTAGATATATGGTTTGGCAGATGAATTGTTCAGATTATAAACCCCAGGCAAAGAAAGCCCTTGTGTAGTTCCCCAAGACGAATCATAAGTGAAAGAACGTTGGTTTGCACCCACCAGGGCATTGATATCCCAATCACCAAACTTGTGGCTATAATTTAAAATCAGATCAGTATTGTTTTCCAATAACTTACGGCGGTCTTCTCTGTAATCTCCATACCAGCCAAAGCTATACCACGGCAAATAAAGGTTTAAGTTTGCAGAGGCAGGTACATCTTCGGTATTTATTTGATCGTAGGTGTTTAGCGACTGTCTTAAAGATAAATCTATATCGCTATTAAATTTGTAGGTTGCTTTTAACGACCCATAGATATCAGTTTTTTGTCTGCCCTTTAACCATTCGTTGGCCATAAACCAGGCATTGTTTAAGCGGCCATATTCTGGCGCATACTGGGTTAATCCAGGTACACCCTGCGGGCCTTTATAGTAATCTTTTAAATCATCGATATCATAATCTGAAGATCCGTATACTTTAAACATATATACATAACTATTTGGGCTATATTGTACATCCGGTACATTTGGCGAATATTGCTGGCTTAAGTTAACATCAGCATCCACTCTTAATTTTTTGGTTACCTGATAACCGGCATTGATTTTAAAATTATCGATATTCAACTTAGTATTTGGAAAAATACCTTGTTGAAAAGTATGTCCATAAGAAACGCGGATGTCATATTTATCGCCGCTGGCAGCCAATCCAACACTGTTTGTGCTGACATAGCCATTTTGAACGAACTTATCAAAGTTATCGGCACCCCGGGAAAGCCAGGGTGTTTTTCCCCTTACTCCAGTTACGGGATCGTACGGGCTATCGTATTGTTGTGTCAAAAATCCTGAATCAAATCTTGGTCCCCATTCTGGTAAACGCTGGCCGTTATCGTATAGTTGATTGCCGTATGAGTATTGATAATTACTGCCGCGGCCATATTCTGTTTGGCTTTCTGGCAATACCACAAATCCTTTGTCCAATTCGGTAGTGCTATTAAAATCTATCTGCCAGCCTTCTTTTGCTTTTGTTCCTTTTTTTGTGGTGATAACAAGGGCTCCGTTTATTCCCCTAAATCCGTATAAAGCAGCTGCATTTGGTCCTTTTAGTACGGTGTAGCTTTCAACATCATCGGCATTGAAGTTATAGGTGTCCGAATTTACCGGCTGTCCATCCACTACGTATAACACATCTTTACTGCCACGCAGAACGACAGTTGGAGCGCCAAAAAACTCAGAGCTTGCACCTATCTGCAAACCTGCTACCTTGCCCGATAGTGAATTTAAAGGATTTGCATCCCGGGCAATCGTTAATTCTTCGCCCTTGATCTGCGTTTGCGAGTAGCCAAGTTTTTTAACCTCTTTCTTTATGCCAAACGCAGTTACTACAACTTCAGACAATAATGCTCCATCAGGGTTTAAAGTGATCAATAGCGGCGCTTGGTTATTGATCAATACCTGTTGAGTACTGTATCCAATATACCTGAAAAGAAGTGATTTGCCGATACTTGCATTGATAGTGAATCTACCATCCTTGTCGGTGGAAACACCGGTTTTGCTATCCGCAATCATAACGCTTACACCTTGCATGGGTTGTTTAGTCTCATCTAAAACCTGCCCCTTTAATATCACTTGTGCAAACACACTATTACATCCTAATAGGAAGAATAACAGCAACAATTTTCCTGATTTTTTTAAACTCATTTCTCATTTTTTTTTCAAAAATAGAATGCGCATGTTAAGTTATTTGTTTAACTATATTAAACTTTGTTTAATAATTTTGTCAAAAATGAAACTGGCAGTTATTATTTTAGATTGATTTTGAGATTGAAATTTCTGTGAGCAAAAGAGGTCCGTACTGTTTAAGGAGGTGAAAGTCCTTATCTACAATTCGGGTTGGACTATCGTTACTTTGCTGTTTTGAAGGGGTTATGGTGTTTTTTTTTAGCATTCCAGTACCCTGCGAATGGATTTTGCTCGTTAGGAAGTCTGAATTGAGGATAAATCCGGCAGTAAGATGGAATAAACCAAAAGTCCTGAGGAAAATGGATTTGGATCCGAAGTGTATATTTGTTCAGGGGAAAAGGAACTTAGATGTGCATTATCCGGTAATCAAATTGATGGCCAGTTTGGCCCGAAACAGAGGGGTCACTTCACTGAAATACACATTATGAACCAAGTTATGAATTAAAAGTACTTTTAAGACTATTCACCTTTATGTCAATTTACTGTATATAGTTCGCAAAAAATCTACCAAAGTCATTGGACTCCTGCCCAATAGCTTCCTAATATCACTTTTATTGGTATCGAATTCTCCCTTCGCAATTGCCCCACAAAACCTTGAAATATAGGCCGCATCATCTTCAGAAGCACCTGACTGTATTAGCCATGCTATATATAAACTTATTTCTGGTTGGATATAAGTTATTGTTTTTCCAGTAATGTCTGACAACAATTCAGCAATCTCTGAAAATGAGAATGCAGTTTCTGCAGCGATGACATATTCTTTGTTCTCATGACCAGGAGTGGTCAGTACAACAGCTGTTGCTTCAGCCATTTCAGCTATTGGCAAGAAAGGAGTTTTGCCATCTCCAGCAGGAATAGAAACACCATTATTTAGTATATCTTTTCCTGATAACAACGGAATCATATCCGCATACATAGTGTTGTCCATCAAAGTATATGGGATGTCTATTTGTTTCAGGTAATCAGCTGTAGATGCGTGATATTGAACATCAGCACCCATTATACTTTGCTTTAAATTTTTCATATCAAAGCTCGTATAAACAATATGGCCAATCCCCGTTTCCCTAGCTGCATTGATCACATTTTTGTGCTGCTCAAACCTGTAAACTATATCAGATGAAGAAGACACAAGCAGCAACTTGTCTACACCATGGAATGCACTCTTTAAAGAGTCGTAATTTTGATAGTCTCCAACCTTTATTTTAATGCCTTTTGATCTCAATTCTGCTGCCTTGGTTTCATCTCTTACCAATGCTGTAATATCACTTGGAGTTATCCCCCTTTTTAATAATGAATCTATGCTGGCTTTACCTAAATTCCCTGTTGCACCGGTTACTAAAATCATATATTTTGTTTTAAGTTTAATTACTTTTGTTACGCAAAGAAACAACAATTGATTTTAGAAAGTTAACATTGCTGTTGAAACAAGACGAAAAGTGGTAACCTAAAAGTGACTAATGGAAAATAAACTATACCATGCTGAATGTGGTGTTAATACAGCGATAGCACTGTTTTCAGGGCGATGGAAGGTGATGATTTTACACATGCTTTCCAAAAATACCAGACGTTTTGGTGAGATTCAGGCCAGGATACCTGCTGTTTCAAAAAAGGTGCTTACCGAACAATTGAAAGAACTTGAAGCTGATGGATTAATAAGCAGGAAGGAGTATAAGGAGCTTCCGCCCCGGGTTGAGTATGCACTTACTGATTTTGGAAAAAGTCTCTGCCCCTTGTTAGCTGATATAGCAGCTTGGAAAAGAAAAAGCATTTTATAAGCTAATTAGGGTATGACAGTACTCTAATATTGATCCTTAACAATAAGTTAATGATGTTGTAACCTGATTTATGGTTTAGTAGAATAAGTATTTAATATTTTTGTGGCGAATTTTTTCACCTTAAACGTAGTGGAACCTATCAATAACCTAAGTCAAAACAATGCGAAGAATTAATGTTTTTATTGCCATTCTAACTATCAGTTTCTTATTAAATGCAGATAAATCATTTTCACAAATTAAGGATAAACCATACGTTATTTTTATCAGTGCAGATGGCTTCCGTTATGATTATGCTACAAAATTCAATACAAGTAATTTACTTCGTTTATCTTCTGGAGGTGTAAAGGCAAAGCGTATGATTCCATCCTATCCTTCAGTAACCCGCCCGAACCACTATTCTCTCGTTACAGGCTTATATCCCGGCCATACAGGGATTGCAGGTAATACTTTCTACGACCCTAAAAGTAAAACGATGTTCAATAAAGCAGAAGGCAAATGGTTCACCAGTCAATCAATCTGGCAAACTGCCAGTAAAAGTGGTGTAATTACAGCAAATATCAATTACCCGGATGCCCGTACCATTACAAAAGGTATGAAAAACGTTTATCAAATACAAAAATCGAAAGAGATATCAATTGATGATCAACTCGATGCAATTCAGGAATGGTTAAAAATGCCAGAGGGGAAAAGGCCGCATTTAATTACCCTATATTTTAATGACACCGACCATCAAGGACATATTTACGGTCCTGAAGCAGTCGAGGTAGCGGAGGCAGCAAAAAAAATTGATGACAACATTGGCCGTATTGATGCTTTAGTAAAGTCAATAGGATTACCGGTTGATATCATTTTTGTATCAGATCATGGTATGATCGGCATTGATAAAAGTAATATAATACCAATTCCGGCTGCTGTTGATACAATGAAATTTGTAGTCAATAACCAAAATTCTCTTGTAAATATATTCGCTAAAGACCCATCTTCTGTCATGAACACGTATAGGGATTTATTAAGTAAAGAAAGAAACGAGTATAAAGTATATTTGAATTCCAACATTCCTCAAAATTGGTTTTATGGCGGTAATGATGATAAACATAGACGTGCGGGAGACATAATTTTAGTTGCGCAGTATCCTAAAACTTTTAATAATAAAGCCGGTAAAGGAATGCATGGCTTTGACCCTGAAAAAGTTGCAGAAATGGGCGCAACTTTTATGGCTTGGGGACCATCAATTAAAAAAGGGATTATAATTGAGCAATTTAAGAATGTGGAAGTATACCACTTGTTATCTACAATGTTAAGGCTTCAAATTAATATGAATGACGCAAAAGGTACGCTATCAAGAGAAATTTTAAACTAGTCTTTAGTGCTTTCCTCTCCGCTAATATTCAGGTTGTTTAAGATTTTAAGATTTTGACCTAGCAACAATGGCGTTATATACTTTGATTTTAAATTTTTGTTCTTCAATGAGATTAATTGTCTCAAGAAACGAAGCTAAAAATAAGAACACACTTTTTGCTCGACATTTTTTGTTATCGACTATTGAAAAAAGATAGTAAGATTGAAACAATGTTTTTAGAAGGCCGAGTCAGTTTGCCTTTTTTTAGTTTAGCTGGTCAATATAGATAGGCCAATGAGATCAGGTAATTAATTTTGGACCAGTGAGCTTTATCTTGTTTATTAGCATTTAATATTTTATGCGAACGGGAGAAACCGATAAATGTTGTTAAAAAATAAACAACCTTAAAGTTTAATTTATTCTTACTTGTTGTTACTAATCAGGCATTTATTAAAACCGTTCGCAGATAACATTCGTTTCTTAATTAACCTCGCACTTAAAGGCGATAAATTAAAGGAGTAGCCGAAAACCTCAAACAGAGTAGGCAAAATTAAAATTAAAACGTTATGAAACTTCAAGAGTTAAATTTAAACGAAATGAAAGAAATCAACGGTGGTGGTTTATTTGGTGGTAATGATTCATCGAATTCAGGTGGATTATTAGGATCAATTGGAATTGGTAATTTATTATCATTTTCGAATGAAACACAAGACGGAGATGAATCGAGTAAAACCTCGTTCTCTTTAGGGAATAACATTGGTGGAAGCTTACAAGGGTTATTCCAAAGCTTAACTAGCTAATTTTATTAAGCTCAATTAATTAAAAGGGATTCTTACCAGAATCCCTTTTTTACATTATTAAAAAATGGAACGTCATGGAAAATTTATCTAAAGAACAAATGATGGATATTAACGGGGGTGGAATTTTTGGGAATAATTACAATGCTACCGGAATTTCTATCAATGCATCATCAGACAGTTTATTAAGCATCACATTTGTTAGTAATTATGGGGATAGCCGTAATGAAACCAAAATCTCAATAGGAAACAATATCGATCTAGGCTTAGGGCTCGTCAATCTAAATCAATAAAAATATTAAGAAAGAGACCATGAATATTGGTCTTTTTTTATGTTCGCGAAAACCAAATTAATTAAAATGCGTATATAAAATTTAGATATGGACAGTGATAAATACATATTTCCTAAAGAGATTATTGAAAATACAGCAGAGTACCATTTTCATTCTCATAATTCTTACACCAAGGTAATTTATCAGGTTATTCTGGTTGTACTTGTTATTTCCTTCTTTGCTATCTTTTTAATTAAAGTTGATGTAAATGTTAAAAGCACGGGCCTGTTTCGGCCTACTGCAGAGCGAAATGAAATAAAGCCACTAATTGCTGGGAGGATTGATTCTCTATTTGTAAAAGAGAATATGCATGTTAAAGCTGGCCAGGTTTTGCTTACCATTAAAAAGGAAAACATAGAAAGTCAGGATGCTTTAAATCAGTTCCAGCAAACCGACGTAAAAGACCAACTACATGATTTGGGTTTGCTGATTAGCGCTTACAAACGAAGTGATTGGTCGAAAAAGTTACCCCTCAAATCTGGCGTTTATGGTCAGCAATATAGTTTTTTTATGCAGCGGGTTACCGAAGCTAAAGCCCGTTATCAACTGGCACTGAAAAATTTTGAGCGTTATGCTTATCTGTATAACCGCAAAGCTGTTTCAGGAGTTGAATATGACGAAATGAAACTCAAAAAAGAAAACGTTTTTAATGAGTTGGGTCTGATCGGTGAAGAACAGGGCAGCAAGTGGCAGATGGAACTAAATCAACTTTCTATCCAAAACCAACAGCTTGGCACAAGAGATAAACAATACGAAGAAGAGAAAGAATTTTATACCATCAAAGCTCCCTTAACAGGCACTGTACAACAGCTAAAAGGAATACAGCCTGGAAGTTCTGTTTCTGCAAATGAGATTCTAGGAGAAATTTCTCCCGATTCAGGGTTAATTGCGGAGACTTATGTGCAACCCAAAGATATTGGTTTATTAAAAGTGGGTACTAAGGCCAGGTTCCAGATTGACGCTTACAATTATAACGAATGGGGAATGGCGACCGGGGAAGTAATTTCTGTTTCCAGCGATGTTTTTATGCAAAATGGATCTCAGCCTTTTTTCAAAGTACGTTGCCTGCTCGATGAAAACAGCCTAAAACTTAAAAACGGCTATACGGGTAAAATAAAAAAGGGGATGACACTGCAGGCAAGGTTTTTTGTAACCAGAAGAACGCTGTTTCAATTGTTATATGATAAAGCTGACGACTGGTTGAACCCAAATGTAATTCCAGAAAGTAAAGAAAATCAAGTGTCTAGCCTATGAAATCATTAAGTCAAATTTTTAAGGCTTTTAGCTCAAAACTTGCTTCGAATAAGAAGGCTAAACGCACATTAATTAAACAGCATGATGTAACAGATTGTGGTGCCGCTTGCTTAGCATCAATTTCCATTCACTATGGGTTGGATTTGCCAATTGCCAGAATAAGGCAATATGCCGGCACTGATAAAAAAGGAACCAATGTTTTAGGGTTGATTGAGGCTTCATCCAGGCTAGGTTTTTCGGCAAAAGGTGTAAAGGCTAGTTATGACAACCTTTTTACTATTCCTACACCCGTTATTGCCCACGTTAACCACAATAATTTAGCCCATTACGTTGTACTTTATAAGGTAACTGAAAATTATGTGGAGGTAATGGACCCGGCTTATGGAGAAATGCAGCGATTAACGCCAAATGAATTTAAGCAGAAATGGACCGGCGTTTTAATTATGTTGCTTCCTGGTGATGATTTTACTGCTGGAACAGAAAGAATTTCACTCGAAAAACGGTTTTTATACCTTTTAATGCCACATAAATCAATATTGGTTCAGGTGTTAATCGGCGCCATTTTTTACACCATTTTAGGATTATCTACCTCCATATTTTTGCAGAAAATAGTTGATAATGTGCTGCCGGAAGGAAATACTAACCTGCTTAATTTGATGGGCACTGTGATGATCATCATTATTCTCCTGCAAATTTTTATCAACTACGCAAAAACACTCTTAACAATTAAAACTGGTCAGCAAATAGATGCAAGGTTGATTTTAGGTTATTACAAGCATCTGCTAAAATTACCACAGGCATTTTTTGATACGATGAGGGTTGGAGAAATCATTTCCCGGATGAATGATGCAGTAAAAATCAGGGCTTTTATTAATGATGTGCTGGTGGGTTTTGCAGTCAATATTTTTATCCTCATTTTTTCTTTTGCGCTAATGTTTACCTATTACTGGAAACTTGCGCTAATTATGCTTACCGTTGTTCCGTTGTATGCATTAGTTTATTACATTTCAAACCGTTTGAATAAGACTACACAACGGCAGCTGATGGAAAAGAGTGCCGAACTGGAAAATCAACTGGTGGAATCGGTTAATTCGGTAAGCACGATTAAACGTTTCGGGTTGGAAAATTTTTCTAATTTAAAAACAGAAATCAGATTTATAAACTTGCTGAAAACGGTTTACACTTCAGGTACTAACTCTCTTTTGGTGGGTAATGCGAGTGGTTTTATTTCGAGTACATTTTCAGTTATTTTGCTTTGGGCTGGAGCAAGTTTTGTACTTCAAAATCTAATTACACCAGGCGAACTGCTTTCTTTTTACGCTATTATTGGCTACTTCACAGGTCCGGTTATTAGTTTAATTGGAATGAACAAAGTGTTTCAGGATGCCCGGATTGCAGCAGACAGGCTTTTTGAAATTATGGATTTGGAACGGGAGAAGACCGAAAACCGGATGGATATCACCACTGATATGATTGGTGATATTGAATTTAAAAAAGTAAATTTTAGGTATGGTACAAGGGTTACTGTTTTTGAAGGGTTCGACCTCTACATCCCGAAAGGAAAAATAACAGCCGTAGTAGGCGAGAGTGGCTCAGGCAAAACCACTTTACTTTCTTTACTCCAAAATATTTATCCATTGCAATCTGGTAGTATTATGATTGGTGAGTTCGACCTCAATTACATCACCAACGAAAGTTTAAGAAAACTTGTTGCGGTAGTACCTCAAGATGTGCATCTTTTTGCTGGAAATGTGATTGAAAACATAGCCGTTGGTGAAATGGAGCCAGATATGAAAAAAATTATCCGCATTTGCGCGCAACTAAATATTATGGATTTTATTGAACGTTTGCCAAATGGATTTGATACTTACCTCGGTGAGAATGCTACAAATTTATCTGGTGGACAACGCCAGCGTCTGGCTATTGCCCGGGCCTTATATCGCGATCCCGAAATCCTTATTTTGGATGAAGCCACCTCATCATTGGATTCTTCATCAGAAGAGCATATTCACAATGCGATATCTTTACTTCGTGAGCAGGGTAAAACCATTATTTTAATTGCTCACCGCCTAAGCACCGTAGTTAATGCCGATAAAATTGTAGTGCTTAAAGAAGGGAAATTGATAGAAGAAGGAACGCATCAAGAATTGGTGAAATTGGATGGAATGTATACCAGCATGTGGCATAAACAATTTCCATCAATTAATGATGCCATAAAGAGAACGAAGACAAGAAAAGTGGAGCCTAAAAATTAAAATTTAATTCAGGCTCCTATATTCTTTTTCAGAATCTTGAATAACCTTCGTTTTATGATACGTCATTGGCAGTGTTGATTTTTGGATTATTTACCCTTTTTACTTCATGGGATAGAATTATGGATGAACGTCTACTTAGTCTAAAGATGACGTCGATCTATCTTGCGATCATAGTGAGCTACCTCTTCAAAATGATCAGTTCGGAATTGGTTAAACAGCAGATTTTTTCATACGGGTTGACCAATATAAATCACTTCATTATAATGGTCTTTGCAGTTGCTAATGTTACTTATCATTCAAGACTTTATTCTAGCACAAATAAAGGCGATGACTAACAACTTAAAAGTAGAACGAGCGAAAAGGAACTATACTCAGGCGAATTTGGCAGAAAGGGTAAGTGTCTCTCGACAAACTATGAACTCCATCGAAATCGGAAAATATGTGCCCTCAACTTTACTTGCACTAAAAATAGCAAAAGTCTTCAATACCTCTGTAGATGAAATTTTTTGCTTAGAAGACTCCGATTATTTATAACGATTTCTAATTCATAGCTGCCCCTCCTAAATAACAAAAAAAATCAAGATGTGTATAAGGTAAACTATTTGAAAATCAATTTGTTAACCTCTAAAAGGTGCCTTAGGTTTTATATTGTCACAAGGCACCTCTTGAGGCACCTCGCATCTGCGTTTTTTGGTCAAAAAAGCCACTAAATCCCAAAAAACAAAATCCTGCAAATCGTTGATTTGCAGGATTTTAGTGTTTTTTGGTGTGTTTTTTTACTGATTCCAGTGGAGCCGAAGGGAGTCGAACCCTTGTCCAGTTGTGAGATAAATTATACCTTCTACATGCTTATTTTTCAATTGATTTTCGGGAAATAAACGGGCTGAAAACCGACCTTATTTAAATCCTTAGATACTTTATCTCACTTTAAGTCGTATCTCCTTAAAGCCAGCTTTGTTGTTTCGATGCCCCGGATTCTAACCCAACAATGCAGCAGTTAGAGGGACAAAAGCTAGTTAGTTCTAAACTAAGCAGCTAAGGCGTAAGTATTTTCGCCAACTAAAATGTGATCGTTCACTTTAAGTGCTCTCCGAACAACGCACTGCATGCTAACATAACCTTCGCCACCCCGTCAAATCCAAGAACGGCCCCTTTTCAGTTTGCAGTTTGAGTAACCAGTTTACAAACCGAACTGCAAATATACAAATTAAATGCCAAATAATAGCTGTAAACTAATATTTGGCATCTGAAATTAAAAATTGAAAATTGAAAATTGCAAACTATACTTGTCTACCCGGATATTGCTGCAAAGCTACTTCCAAACAATCCATCGCAGCATTTAAATCATTAATATTTAATACGTATGCCATACGTACCTCGTTTTTGCCCGAGCCTGGTGTAGAGTAAAACCCTGTAGCAGGTGCCATCATTACCGTTTGGTTATCATGACTAAAATCTTCTAAAATCCACTGACAGAACTTATCCGCATCGTCAATCGGAAATTTAGCCACAACATAAAATGCACCACCCGGATTCGGACAAAATACTCCATCAATATTGTTTAATCTGCCAACCAAAGTATCGCGGCGTAAAGTATATTCAGTGTTTACCTTTTCAAAATAACTATCTGGTGTATCTACAGCAGCAGCTCCTGCAATCTGTTCTACCATACCCGGACTCAACCTCGCCTGTGCAAATTTTAAACCTGAGGCAATAACTTCTTTGTTTTTAGTAATTAAACAGCCTAAACGAGCACCACATGCACTATAACGTTTAGAAACCGTATCCATAATAACAACATTTTCATCCAAGCCATCCAAATGCATTGGAGAAATAAATGCTCTGCCATCGTAACAGAATTCACGATAAGCTTCATCTGAGAATAAAAACAGGTCGTATTTTATACAAAGCGTTTTTAAAGCCTCTAATTCTTCTCTTGAGTATAAATAACCAGTAGGGTTATTGGGGTTACAGATAATTATAGCTTTCGTTTTTTCAGTAATCAGTTTTTCAAACTCAGCAATAGGAGGCAAGGCAAAACCATTTTCGATATAAGATAGGATCGGTTTCACCACCACATTGCTCATACATGCAAAACCATTATAGTTGGCGTAAAAAGGTTCTGGAATAATAATTTCATCTCCCTCGTTTACACAGGTTTGCATGGCAATGGTTATCGCTTCAGAACCACCCACGGTTACCAATATATTTTCTGGCGTAATATTATAGCCTAATTTATTGTAGTATTCGGTAAGTTTTAAACGGTAAGCAAGAGTACCCTCTGATGGTGTATAGGCCCAAACATTAAAATCAATGTTTTTTATGGCATTTAACATTCCTTCAGGGGTTTCTATATCTGGTTGACCAATGTTTAAATGATAAACCTTTTTACCATCTTTTTTAGCTTGATCTGCAAAGGGAGTTAATTTTCTGATCGGCGATGCAGGCATCTGCACCCCTTTTTGTGAAATTTTTGGCATGGCACAAAAATAAAAAAGTCCCGATGAAAATCGGGACTTTTTAAATATTATCGATTAAAAAATTACTTTGATGCTGCGGCAACAGTTTCACCTTTAATGTAAAGCACTTTTATAGGTGTTTTAGCATTTGAAGTGATGGTTACAGCTTTTGAAAATGTAGATGGACCAGCAGCAGCATTAAATGTTACTGAAATTACACCTGTTTCACCTTTTTTTAGTGGTGTAGAAGTATATTTAGGTACAGTACATCCACAGCTTGCTTCAGCTTTGGTAATAATTAATGGCTCTTCGCCAACATTGGTGTATTTAAAATCGTAAGTAACTGGTTTGTTTAAAACAATTTTACCGAAATCGTGCGTTTCAGCTTCAAATTTAAATTCAGCAGGTTTAGCTTGTGCATTTGCAGCAATACCAAAACCTAAAACAAAAGCGAATAATACTAAGATCTTTTTCATGTTATGTGGTTGTAATTTATTTTTAAATTCCTTAAACAAATTTAATGTTTTCAGATTAAAACAAAAACTATTCCAATTATTATTTTGCAAATCGATATATAATTTTACAATCGAGGTTAAAGGCAAACTTTTAATTTTGTATATATTTGCCGCAACCAATCTTTGATTACTATGCCGAATGAAAAATTGATGACCAACCCTATTGATGCTTCTGAATTAAGTTTTGATGATTTTAAATCAATTGTTATAAACGACTATAAAACAGCTTATGAGAGTAGGCAGGCAAGTGTTTTAGGTCGTAGAGAAGTATTGACAGGCAAGGCTAAGTTTGGCATTTTTGGGGATGGTAAAGAGGTTCCGCAGGTTGCCATGGCCAAAGCTTTTAAAAACGGCGATTGGCGTTCGGGTTATTACCGAGATCAAACTTTTGCTTTCGCAACAGGCATTTCCACTATAAAAGAATTTTTTGCACAACTTTATGCAAATCCCACCAATGGGGCCGATCCTTTTTCTGGTGGCAGGCAGATGAACTGTCACTTTGCAACCAAATCAATTAATGAAGATGGGAGTTGGAACGATTTAACACAGATAAAAAACTGTTCATCAGATATTTCGCCAACCGGAGGGCAAATGGCGCGCCTGGTGGGTTTAGCTTATGCATCTAAACTGTTCAGGCAAAATCGAGAACTCGACTATCTAAAACATTTTTCTGTTAATGGTAATGAAGTTGCTTTTGGTACCATCGGCAATGCATCTACATCAGAAGGAGTATTTTTTGAAGCCATTAATGCAGCAGGGGTTTTGCAGATTCCGATGGCTATCTCCATTTGGGACGATGCTTATGGAATCTCCGTTCCGGCAAAATACCAAACCACTAAAGAAGATATTTCTGAGGTTTTAAAAGGTTTCCAACGGGAGCCAGAACAACCTGGATACGAAATCTATAAAGTAAAAGGCTGGGATTATCCCGCGTTATGCGAAGTGTATGAAAAAGCAATAAATGTTTGCAGAACCGAACACGTACCGGTTTTAATCCACGTAACCGAACTCACTCAACCTCAAGGGCATTCTACTTCCGGTTCTCATGAGCGTTATAAATCAAAAGATCGTTTAACCTGGGAAACTGAGCATGATTGTATTCTAAAAATGCGTGAATGGATGCTCGATTCTGCAATTGCTACAGAAGAAGAAATAGCAGAAATAGAAAAAGAAGCTAAAATATTTGTTCGTAATGCCCAAAAAGAAGCCTGGAATGAGTTTTTAGATAGCATTAAGCCAGAGCATAAGCAAGTTGTCGACCTGATCAGTGGGGTGGCTAAACATCAGCCCGAGCTGGCGAAAATCGCCGCCAATTTAGCTTCAATTGCTGATGCACAACGCAGAGAGGTTTTTGTTGCTGCACGTAAGGCGATCCGGTTATCAGTAAATAACAGCTCAGCAGAGCGCGATGAATTGTTAAACTGGTACAAAAACCAGGAAAAATTTAATTACGACAGGTACAACTCAAAACTACATACCGATGGTAAGGAAAGTCCTGCAAAAATTGCGGTTGTAGATCCAATTTATGATGACCTGTCTAAAATGGTTGATGGCAGGGAAGTACTTAACGCCTGTTTTAACGAAAATTTTGCCCGCGATCAGCGTTTGGTTGCTTTTGGTGAAGATTTAGGTAATATTGGTGATGTGAATCAAGGTTTTGCGGGTTTACAGGCCAAATATGGCGAATTAAGAATTACCGATACCGGAATTAGAGAAATGACCATTATGGGTCAGGGAATAGGCCTTGGAATGCGTGGTTTGAAACCCATTGCCGAAATACAGTACCTTGATTATTTAATATTTGCATTAAACGTGCTGAGTGATGATTTAGCCTCACTTTCATACCGTACAAAAGGCATTCAAAAAGCACCCGTTATTGTGCGTACTCGTGGCCACCGGTTAGAAGGTATCTGGCATTCTGGCTCGCCAATCAGTATGTTATTGGGTTCATTAAGAGGTTTACACCTTTGTGTACCCAGAAATATGACACAAGCTGCTGGAATTTACAATACCCTTTTTAGGGCTGATGAACCTGCTATAGTAATCGAATGTTTAAATGGTTACCGTTTAAAAGAAAAATTACCTACAAACGTGGGCGAATTTACTGTTCCTTTAGGTAAAGCCGAAGTTTTGGAAGAAGGAAGCGATATTACCGTAGTTTCTTATGGTTCTTCGTTAAGGATAGTTCAGGAGGCAGCAGAAGAATTAAGTCTTTTAGGTATTTCTGTAGAAATTATAGATCCGCAAACCCTTTTACCTTTCGATATAAACCATGTTTGTGTAAATTCACTTTCAAAAACCAATAAATTACTGATTGTAGATGAAGATGTTCCTGGAGGCGCATCGGCATATATCTTACAAAAGATTTTAGAGGAACAAAAAGGATATTTCCACCTGGATGGGCAGCCAAAAACATTATCGGCAAAAGCACACCGTCCACCGTTCGGTTCTGATGGTGATTATTTTAGTAAACCATCTGTAGATGACGTGATTGAAACCATTTATCAAATGATGCATGATGCGAATCCGGCAAAATACCCTGCAATATTTTAACTTTTGAACTAAATAGCGGTCAATATGATTCCCTCTGATTGCTATCTTCGGTTTATTAAAATCTTGTAGTCACATTAAGACGAAAATAATTGTTTTTTATAAATAAGGTAAAAATCCGGTTACTTAGTAATCGAATTTTTATATACTTTTATAAATCATAACATTTTTTTTATCTCAGTATGTTTTATATCATCCCAATTGTGAAACACTGTAATTATTTAGGCTTTTTACATGCATTTTCCAAGAGTAAAAATGATTAGTTTTTACTGGGAAATGAAGCAGTATTGTGTTAATAAACAGATTAATTACACACTCCGTATTTTTAAAACTGGTATTGTAATTTCGTCGTTTTTATTGCTTTGCAACGCTGGTTTTGCACAAATGAGCGCACCGCAGAAAAAACTAGACAGCCTTTTAAGTTTAAATCAAAAAAATACAAAATCTGATTCGACCAAGATCAAAATATTGACTGAGGTTTACCGTCAGTACATGAGGATGCGGAATATTGATAAATCTGAAGAATATTTAGATAAGACGATCCAGCTTGCCCATGAAAAGAACCTAAAGAAATTTTCTGCAATAGCCTTTTACCGTAGGGCACTGATGTACCATGGCCGTTCTGATTACCAGAAGGCAGAAGAAAACTACCTTAATGCAGTTGCTGAATTTGCTTCAATAGGTAATCAGGATATGGAAGCCGGAACCTATCTTAACCTTGGTGCGCTTTACGGTAGTATTCCGGATTATGTTAAATCGCTGGATGTAAATCAAAAAGCAATTGCGATTTATGAGAAAATGGGCAATGAAACCGACATGGCCAGTTGTTATACCAATATTTCTACCATATATCAAAATTTGGGCAATCAGAGTCAGGCTTTAGTGTATATGAAAATGGCATTAAAGGTTTTCCTCAAAGATGGTGAAAACACCAGGGGAGTGGCTGTGGTGTATGAATTAATAGGTTCCAACTATTTCGAAGCCTCAGATAAAGAGCTGATGGAAATGAATGTGTTGCCTAAACAGAAGGTTAAATTGGCTTTGGAGCATTATAATAAATCGCTTAAGGTAGCAGAGGCCATTAATGATATCGGGCTTGTGGCTACAGTGAAACGCGATCTTGCTGATATTTACAGTGCTATTGGCGATAATGATGCCGCATTACTTTCTTACCAAAAATCGGTTGAATTAAATAAAACCAGGGATGATAAGGAATCTTATGCTTCCAGTTTATATGCACTGGGTAATTTTTATCAAAAACAAAATGACCTCGATAACGCCTTGATCCTGCTTAAAAACAGTTTGAAAATAGCCGAAGACAATAGGTTTCTGGAAATTGAAAAGCAATCCAGTTTATGCTTAAGTGCCGTTTACGAAAAACAGAAAGATTACAATAAATCGTTGGCTTATTACAAACAGTATATTGTATTAAGGGATAAAATTTTTGACCAGGAAAAGGAAAAAGAAATCACCAGAAGGCAAATGCAGATTGATTTTGGCGTAAAAGAACGCGATTATTTAATGAAGCAAAAACTTACGGAAGGAGAGTTAAAAAGACAACAGCAAGAACTTATTCTGCGTAGGCAACAGTTGGCCTTAAGTGATAAAGAAAACGCCTTAGATTTATTAACGTTCCAAAAAGCAAAGGCCGATCTTGATATTCAGCGTTTGGCACAGGAAGGTAGATTTGCCAATGCTAAATTTCAGGCACAAATTGCGGCAAGTGTAAAAGATAAACAGATTAGCAAACAGGAGCAACAAATTAAATTTGATTGGCGCGTAAAAATATTTCTAACCATTGCCGCTACACTAATTTTAATAATAGCCGTGGTTATATTTTTTAACCAGAGAAAAACAACCAGGTTAAATAAAATTATCAATAACCAAAAACGCGAACTGGAGCAGTTAAGTAAGGTTAAAGACCGTATTTTTAGTGTGGTAAGTCATGATATGCGTACGCCGGTAAATTCACTGATCTCCTTTATGCAATTGTTGGAAGGTGGTAATATTGAGCAGGAAAAGTTAAACCGTTACGCCGCTTCCCTTAAAAATAACCTTACCTATACCTCTACAATGATGGAGAATCTGCTCAATTGGGCGGCAAGTCAGATGCAGGGTTTCAATCCATATTTAGAGTCGCTTGATATACATTATTTGGTAGCTGAGGTGATTAATTCCTTACAGGATGTGGCCGGTCAGAAGCATTTAAACATCAATAACCTGGTACCCGAGAAAAGCATTTGTAAAGCAGATGAAAATATGCTTAGCCTGGTGCTGCGCAATTTAATAAGCAATGCAATTAAATTTACGCCCAATGGTGGTTTGATTGAAATTACTGCAGCCGGATTGGAAAATTATATGGAGCTAAAAATCTCTGATAATGGCATTGGTTTAACACAGGTGCAGGTAAACCATTTTAATAAACCCGGTTACCTTGGTGCTGGAGTGAGTACTTTGGGTACCAATAAAGAAAAAGGCACAGGTTTAGGTTTACTGCTCTGCCGAACTTTTATCGGTTTAATGGATGGCAAAATCAGTGCTGATGTTAATCCTTCAGGTGGTAGCTACTTTAAAATTATATTGAAGAAATAATTATTTTAAAAACCTGGATAAGATTTTTTTATCGATAGATTTCTCCAGCAATTCCTGACGGTTGGATGCACTGATGGGTACAAGGAAATTGTGCTCTAAATGCACCTCGTGGTTAGTTAACGTAGTAATATGGTTGATGTTGATAATGTACTGCTTGTGTACCCTTGAAAATATTTTGGATGGCAATTGTTTTTCAAGGTTTTTCAAACTAACCAAAATAATATGCTTGTCGGAACTTGTAAATAGTTTAGAAAAATCGCCCATACTTTCAATGTAAATCACTTGATCGTACCTTAATTTGGTAATGCCTTTGGTTTCTCTGAAAAAGAAATGGTCGCCACCTTCCTCATTGGTAGAATTGTCATCATAGGTTTTTTCTTTTCCTACGAGTTTTTTCAATTCGAGGTATTCAATAGCTTTATTGGTTGCCTTTAATATGCGCTCAAAAGTTGCAGGTTTAACAATGAAATCTAATGCATCAAGATTGAAACTTTCTGCTGCATATTCGCTAAATGAGGTGATAAATATAAATAAAGGCTGTTGCTTAAGGCTTTTTAATAAATCCATACCAGATAGTTCGGGCATATCAATATCAGAGTAAACAATATCAACGGTATTGGTTGATAAAATTTGTGAAGCCTCGATACCATTATTACATACTGCTATAATGTTTAATGATGGGATTTTTTTAAGATGCATTTCAATTGCATCTCTTTCTATTTCGTTATCATCAACGATTAAGCAGCTATAGGTCATTTAGGGATAGGTTATTTTAATTTTAGTGAACAACAAAAAACTATACTTAATGTTTCTAATTTACACTAAAATGTAGATTATAATACATGTCAGGTATCAATTTTTTGATAAAGTTGGTATACACTATTATTAGCGGTGTTTCTTTTCGCCAGTGTATAATTTTTCGCCGGCTTTTATGGCCAATTGGAGGTCGTTCTCTTCTGGTGGCACGGGGCAGCGGTAGCCATCGCTGTAGGCGCAATAAGGATTATAGGCCTTGTTAAAGTCCAATTCAATCTGGTTATCTTTAATATTTTTGGCATCCAGATCAATATATCTGCCACCTCCATAAGTTTCTTTATTATTGGTTTCGTCGGTAAATGGAAGAAAAAGATGGTCTTTATAAATCGGATTGGTTGATAGCGAAACACTTCTATACAATGTCATTTGCATTTTAACACCGTTCAAACTGAAATTTACATGTGCAAACCTGAAATAATCGCTACTTGTTCCGTTAAAAGTTGGCATTTTAAACACTTTTTCATTTTTAAGTATTTCTACTTCAGCCAATACCTTATAGGCACTGTCTGCATCAAAAAAGTGCAGGTTTTGCAGGTCTTTCTTTTTAAGCGGAGAATTGTTATCCTTTAAAAAATCTGCCTTGTAAGCCTCACGGTGCTGTGCAATCTGCTCAGTATAGGTTTGGGCAAAAGTATTTATACTCACCAGCAGAAATAATATGGTAATGATTCTCATGCTTAAATTACACTTGCTTTATTTCTTAAAAACTGATCAGCTAAAACCAGGGCGGCCATCGCTTCTACAATTACCACAGCTCTGGGAACCACACATGGATCGTGCCTGCCTTTTCCTTTAATTTCTGAAGCTTCACCAGCGGCATTAATGGTTTGCTGGTTGTGCATTATGGTTGCAACAGGTTTAAAAGCTACTTTAAAAGTAATATCCATTCCGTTAGAAATGCCACCCAAAATACCACCGGCATAATTGGTAGTGGTTTTAAATACTTTAGCATCTGCATTCTTTGGTTGTGGAATATCATTGTGTTGCGATCCTCTTAATTCGCTTCCTGCAAAACCAGAGCCATATTCAAAGCCATGTACGGCATTAATACTCAGCATTGCCTTGCCCAAATCGGCATGTAATTTATCAAAAACAGGCTCTCCTAAACCAGCCGGACAACCCTTTATAACACAACCAATTTTTCCGCCAACGGTATCTCCGTCTTTACGAACTGAATCAATAAACTCAATCATTTCGTGTGCCGTTGCAGGATCAGCGCAGCGCACAATATTTTCTTCCCTGATTTGAAGTAGCGCAGCTAAATCATTGCTTTCTAAATTTGGTGCTTCGATAGTACCTACCGAAGTAACGTGAGCAAAAATTTCGATACCCTGCTGTTTTAAAAACAATTTGGCAATTGCACCTGCAGCTACACGGGCAGCTGTTTCACGGGCAGAAGAACGGCCTCCGCCACGGTGATCACGAATACCATATTTTGCATCATAAACATAATCGGCATGGCTCGGACGGTAAATATCAACATTGTGGCCATAATCTTTTGAGCGTTGATCTTCGTTCGGAATTAAAAGTGCAATCGGTGTACCTGTACTTTTTCCTTCAAAAATGCCCGACAAAATCTGAACGGTATCGCTTTCTTTCCTTTGTGTGGTTATTTTGGATTGACCCGGTTTACGTTTATCCAGTTCTGACTGGATAAAATCCATATCAATATCCAACTGCGCCGGACAGCCGTCAATAATTACCCCAATTGCTACGCCATGAGATTCGCCAAAGGTAGTGATGCGAAATAGTTGCCCGAATGAATTGCCTGCCATATTATTTAGATGTTAGATTTGAGATAATAGATTTGAGATTTACACCTCAAGCCCTACTCAAATCTAGTTAGCTTGTTGTTTATTTGTCTTAATTTAATCTAGTGTTCAACCCTGGTATAGATTCTCTCAAATCTCCTATCTCGTGTCTCAAATCTCTTTCACATCAAATCCTGCTTTTTTCAAATCTTCCCAATAATATGGATAAGATTTTTCTACTACCTGCATTTCTTCAATTTCAACTTCGTTAATTAATAGTGCAAGTGGTGCAAAAGCCATCGCCATACGGTGGTCTTCGTAGGTGGCAAACGTAACTTTATCAGGAAAATGAAGATTTTCGGTATTTAAAGTATATATCAGATTTTCTTCTGTAAAAGTAACCCCAATTTTAGCCAATTCGTTCTGAAGGGCAGCAACACGGTCTGTTTCTTTAATTTTTAAGGTTTCTAAGCCTGTAAAAGCCATATTTTTACCTAAAGCAGCCGCAATAACCACTATAGTTTGTGCTAAATCAGGGCAGGTTTTTAAGTCTAAAACTTCTTTTGTATCTAAAGTAAGGCCTAAATTGCTAATGGCTATTCCTTTATCGGTTTTGCTGGTAGCGATGCCAAAAATCTTCATAATATTTTTGATCTGGCTATCGCCCTGCAAACTTTTCTCTTTTAATGCAGGTAAACTAATTTCTGCCTCATCAGCCAGTGCTGCAATGCTATACCAATAAGATGCTGCACTCCAATCAGGTTCAACAACCAGGGTGCCAGGTTTAAAAGCCTGTGGTTTAATGGTAATCGAATTTCCGTTCCAGGCATGTTCAATCCCAACTTCGGCAAGCATATCCAAAGTCATATCTACATAAGGCTTTGAAGTAAGTTCGCCTTCAATCTCTAAAGTTAATCCCTGGGGCAGGATAGGGGCAATCATCAGCAAAGCTGAAATATATTGACTGCTGATATCGCCTTTGATTTTAACTTCGGCTGTTTTTTGGTTTAAAGGGCCAACAATGTTTAACGGTGGAAAACCATCTGCTTCCGCATAGGATATGTCAGCTCCGATTGTTCTCAATGCTTCAGCTAAAATCCCTATTGGGCGTTGTTTCATCCGTTCGGTTCCTGTTAAAAGGAAATTGCCATTTTTGGCGGAAAGATAAGCTGATAAGAAGCGCATGGCAGTACCGGCAGGGCCAACATCAACAAGTTCAGAGTTTGCAGTTTTCAGTTTAGCTTCTGCTCCTGTATCACTAGTTTCAACACCCAACTTGTTTAAGATACCGTTTAATGTTACCGTATCGGCAGCATTGGAAAGATTTTCTACTTTAACCAGTTTTTTGCTTAAAGCGCTAATAATCAAAGCCCTGTTGCACTCACTTTTAGAGCCTGTTAATTGGATTTCCGTATCAATATTCTTGGTTCCTTTAAAAGAAACTAAGGCGTTTTTCGACATTTTTATTCTGTTTTATTCTTAAATGTAGTGTCAGAGATATTCATCTGACACTACATTATATTGTTTAATATCCAATTGAGTTAATCGAAAACTACCGTAAGGTATTCAACATGCTCAAAATGACATCACTGTAAAACTTAGCTTTAAGCTTTAGTATTTCAGCTTTTAACCTCATCTACGCTTTAACCTCAGTATGTTGCTCAGCTGCAATGCCTTTTTCAGCTTTGCCTGCATTCATAATTTCAGTTTGTTTACGGATCGATTCACCGTGCATCAATTCTAAGAATTTCTCAGTAAAGTTTAAGTCTAATTTTAAAGCTTTTGCAAAAGCATGACCTTTTTTAATGATGGCATCCCAACGGTTAACCTGTAAAATAGTTACCTGGTTATCACGTTTAAATTCGCCGATTTTCTCAACGATAGCCATACGCTCACCTAATTTCTGTAATAAAATATCATCGATTTTATCGATTGATTTACGTAAGTCAGCTAATTTATCAGCAAAAGCTTCGTTTGGCGCTTCTGGTTCACGAACGGTTAAACGATCAACCAATTCAGCTAAAGCAGCAGGAGTAACTTGTTGTTTAGCATCTGTCCAGGCCACTGAAGGATCTACGTGAGATTCGATCATTAAACCTTGCATATCTAAATCCAATGCTTTTTGAGAAATGTAAGGGATTAACTCACGGTTACCGCAAATGTGGCTTGGATCGTTAATGATTGGTAACTCAGGGCAAAGTGTTTTTAATTGGATAGCCAGTTCCCACATTGGTTCGTTACGGAAAGAACTTTTCTCGAATGAAGAGAATCCGCGGTGAATAGCACCAATTTTAGTAATTCCAGCACCGTTAATACGTTCAATTGCACCAATCCATAATTGTAAATCAGGGTTAACTGGGTTTTTAATCAATACCGGAACATCATGTCCTTTTAAAGCATCAGCAATTTCCTGAACGGTAAAAGGGTTTACAGTAGAGCGTGCGCCAATCCATAAAATATCTACACCAGCTGCCAAAGCCTCTTCAACATGTTTTGCATTTGCAACCTCTACAGCTGTTGGTAAACCAGTTTCTGCTTTAGCACGTTTTAACCACTCTAAACCAATACTTCCAATACCTTCAAATTCTCCCGGACGGGTACGTGGTTTCCAGATGCCAGCTCTCAATACCGATACTTTACCAGTAGCAGCTAATAAATGTGCTGTAGTTAATAATTGTTCTTCAGTTTCTGCACTGCAAGGACCAGAAATGATTAATGGTTCGTTGTTTACGTTTAACCAGGTGTTTAATGGTTGGATGTTTAAATTAAGTTTCATGATGATGGGTTTGTTTAAATCCGTATTCCTTAAGCGGATGTCTGGAATTATATTTTAATTATTTTATATTATGAATTGGATGTTCTGCTATTTTATTCGGGCTCCCGAGTATTATACTTTATCATTCTTTTGGTATTCGCCAAGTATATTAAAGTTTGAAGTATATTTTAATGCTTTTCTAATTGCTTTATCATACTTCTCTGTGCTTGGCCACTCTAAATCAACATAAAAGTAATATTCGTTTCTTTTACCCAATACCGGCATAGATTGTATTTTTGTTAAGCTTACATCCTGTTCGGCAAAGATGTTTAAAACGGTAGCCAAGGAGCCTGCTTTGTGGCCAACCTGAAAACAGATTGATGCTTTGTTTATTCTCTTTCCTTCGTCTGTTTTATCTTTTTTAAGGATCAGAAAGCGCGTATAGTTTTTCTTATTGGATTCTACCCGGCGTTCCAGAATGTTTAATCCGTATAATTCTGATGCTAAGCTGTTAGCAATGGCCATTGTATCCGTTAATTTTTCATCCTGGATACGTTTTGCGCAGGCAGCAGTATCATTGCTCTCTACAATTTTAATATGCGGGTAATCGTAAAAGAAATCGATACATTGGCGGATGGCGATCGGGTGGGAGGTAACCACTTTAATGTCTTCAAATTTTACACCCGGTAGTGCCATTAAGTGCAATTGAATAGGAAGGTAAACTTCGCCTACAACTGAAAATCCATAATCGCGGATTAAAGTGTAATTGGGTAATAAACTGCCTGCTATGGAGTTTTCTATAGCCATTACCACAAAGTCGGCTTCATTTTTCTCAAGCTTGTCGCAGGTTTCTTTAAAAGAATTACACTCAACAGTTTCGATGTTTTTACCAAAGAATTTGTAAGCGGCTTCTTCGTGGAAAGATGCTTTAATACCCTGAATTGCTACTCGTTTTGTCGTTTCCATTTTTGCGTTAAAACAAAAAAGTCCCGGCTGTTTGCCGGGACTTTTTTATACATTTTAATATTTTTATATATCTTTTTGCATATTAGCCCCGGCTCTCACTAAAATAGTAAAAGTAACCAAAGTAATATGTGTTAAAATTTTTCATTCTTTTTTTTGTTGAGCCAAATGTAGGGAACAAAATTTAATTTGTCAATAGTAAAACGAAAATATTTTTAATAAAATTTAATTTTGTTAAAAATGATCTTAATGGGTTTTAGGTATAAATCGTGCTTTTTGATGTAATCAGGCAAAATTTAAAATGGTTTGAGGGGTGAATTTATTCTGTCATTTTTTTGGTAACAGCTAAGATGGCACTGGTCATATATTCGCCTAAATAGCTCACGTAATTGCCGTTTCTGTCAATCACCACAAAACTGCCGGAGGGATAATGATATTTGAAAAAATGTTTCTTGATGCTTTGTTCCGGATCTTTGATCCAGTTGATTGAAGAACCATATTGCCCGGTACCAGTTATTTCAGCGTAAATGTATATTGGCTTTATTTTATACTGCTTTAATAATGCTGTTTTCAATTCTTTGTGTTTGGCCTTAATGTAATCAGTATTTCCAGTGGAATTGGAACTGTCCTGTCCAGGATGATAAATTATTACAATTGGCTTTAGCGAATCAATTTCTTTATTTGATGCTGTTTCTAACAATAAAAGGAGTTTGGTTTTATCCTTTATTTTGCCTTGCTCTTCTCTGTTAATCAGTTTGCGATGATTGGATGAATCGCCTGGAATATCTAAAAAAACATTAGTAGATCTTTTCTCATCGAATACAGATTTATTGATTTCTTTATTATCTATATCAAAATACCTAATATTTTTAACTTCTTGGGCTTTGGTATTGAGTATTAGAATAAACAATGTTAAGGTGGAGAGCATTAAGTTTTTCATGGCAATATAATTTAACGCAATATGCTAAATACTGTGCTAAAAAGAATATGATAATGAAACTAATTCGTTAAATGATTTTTTGCTTCACGCAATTGCTTAAATAATTAGTTAAGGCTTTAAGATTGCTGCATGCGTGAGAATGAAGTTAATGTTGCGGACAAGTGTTATAAATTTAATATCGGTGTTTTCCGTGTATCCGTGGCTAAAAAATAGAAGAAATCGTTAACAAAAATTGAGTTAAAAATTCATATTGTAATCAATACTTACTGGATTCTTCAATTAGATAATGGCACTTAATAGCAAACCGCTATACCCAAACCTTTGCTTAATTTCAATTCTTCAGTTGATCAAAATTTGTTTATCTGGAATAGAACACAATTTATTTGATATTTAATACATTTATATTACATATTAGTTAGGAAAATTCTTATAATTGTGTATAATTTTTCATTACTCAATGTATAAATTATTCGTGTAATGTTTATAATTATAGTTATAAATTCGAGTGTCATTATTTTACTTTAAACAACCTTGGAAATTGAATATTCGAAAGCATGTAAATTATTTGCAAATATTCAATCGTCGCGTCGCTTTGGGTGAGTAAGTCGAAATATTAATTATTTAGAAAAATAAATAAACTCAAATACGTGATAATAAAATGTTTAAGTTTATTTATGTCGTCTTTCGTGATAAATTTTATAGCTACTATTTCAGTATTTGGACTAAAAAGCACAGCCTATAAACAACTGCCAAACCATTATAAATTTAAAACCTAATTTTCCTATGAAATCATTAATCAAAGCATGTGTATTGCTTCTTTTAGTTGCAACGCTCAACTCCTGTAAAAAAGAGATCAAAACAGACGACCTGGGCAACAAGGATACCATGTCATCTGTAAAACAAGGTGATTCTACCATTCACAAACTGTCTATCAATGGAAAACCGACTTATGTAGTTGAAGTAGACGGTATTTACAAATATGCTGGTGACATTACCATCAGCCAAGAACAGTTTAATATATTAAAAAAGCTTGCAAATAATATCTCTGCAAAAGAAAGAGCTACAATTATACAAGCTTTTTCAGCAACATGGCCGGGTTCAGTTGCTTATTACAACTATCCGGATCCTGCAAAAATGACGACAGCACAATACAATAGTTATGTGTCTACCATCGACGCAGGCTTAACAAATATTACCAATGCTACAGGCATTAAGTTTGTAAAAAGGACCAACCAGGCCGAATACATACAATTCGTATTGTCAGGTGGCAACAACTCTCCGTTAGGCTGGCGGAAAAACAGGGTTAATACCGTAAACCTGTACAACTATAATTACGTTGGGATTTTGATGCACGAAGTGATGCACTCTCTAGGTGTAATGCATGAACAATGCAGGCCAGATAGAGATCAATATGTTATTATAAATTATGGTAACATACAATCTGGATTGGAGTACAATTTTAATACCGACCCGAATTTTGGAGGCCATGGCCCGTTTGACTTTCAGTCAGTGATGTTATATGGGGCATACTCTTTTTCTTCAAACGGAAATCCAACAATAACCAGACTGGATGGTTCCACTTTTAATGGACAAAGAGATGCGTTATCAATTGGTGACATTGAAGGCCTAAAAGCATTATATTTTCCAACAGATTATAGTGGTGTGTATAAAATTACACCGTCTTATTTAGGAACAAAATCTTTTGATATTTTTGGAGGCAGTATCACTGATGGTACAAATATTATTATCTGGCCTTCCCATGGCAATGCAAACCAAAGATTCATATTTAGGAAAGTTGAACACGGATATTACCAGATTAAATCTAGTGCAGATACCAACAAGGTTTTAACAGTGCGCAACGCTGGTACTACAAATGGTACTCAGGTAGAGTTGAGAACGAATGCTAATTTAAATAACCAGCAATTTAGCCTGAAAAATGGTGGTAATGCTGGTTTTATTCTATCGCCTAAGCACGCTCTTGGGCTAAATGTTGAAGTAAGTGGTCAAAGTACTAACGATGCTGCCAACATTGTGGTAAATGCAGCTAACCAAACTTCTGCAGCCCAAAGATTCAACTTTACAAAATTGTAGATCACAAAAAATCCTACGCATTTGGCAATTGTTGCGTAGGATTTTTTAAAACCTGATTCATTTTGAACTCACAATATTTGTTTGATCAAAGTATTCAATTTAATGCCCCATCAGAATAGACAGTAAGGTAAAAAGTATAAAGAGATATTTAAAAACATGCTGTAATAAAGTAAAAACTCTGTAAGCCAGTTTTGGTTAAAAGGCTTTTATCCTGTAGAACTTAATTCTCCCCGATCGTTAAGTCCTTTTACTTTTTGTTGCTGCAGTTCTTCATAATTTTGCTTTTCTGTTTCCCGCAATTCCTGCTGCATTATTTTAGCAATTTTAGTACTTCCATCATGGCTCCATCCCGGTGGATTAACAATATACTTTATCTTATCAATAAAAGTGGGTGCCTTTTTAACATCAGCCTTTAAGGCAATAAATTCATGGAAAATAATATTTACAGCGCCAGTATCCTGAGGTTGTGTAGTTAAGCCATATTTAACCACATCTTCTGGCAATTCTTCCTGAAAAGTTCCGAACCACCTATCCCAAAGGATTAAAACCATACCCATATTTTTATCAAGGTAACGTACGTTGCTGGCATGGTGTACACGGTGATGAGATGGCGTTACAAAAATGTATTCGTACCATTTTGGAAGTTTGATATTGTATTGCGTGTGCACCAAATTACCATAAATTTGGGTAATGAGATAGGCAAAAAGTATATCAACAGCCGTAAAACCCATAAATGCCAATGGCAGGTAAAAGAAAACGCGGTACAAAGGTTCGAACACGGTTGAACGGAAGCCAGTGGTTAGGTTGAAATGTTCTGATGAGTGATGGGTAACATGCATTGCCCAGAAAAAACGCACATAATGCCCAACGGTATGCAAAAACCAATACAAAAAATCCTGTGCTAAAATTAAAACTATCCAGTAAACCCAAACATTAGAAATTTGGAATAAACGGAATTGATAACAATAAGCCAGCAAGAAAAACGTAAATGTTTTTGTGCCCAAATTAATTACAACCGCCGCTGTCATCAGGTAAATATTTGTCCAGGTATCGCGCTTGGTGTATAGTTTTTTATCGTGCTGGTAACTGAAATACATTTCAACTAGGGTTAAAACGATTACGAAACCAAAAAGCCCGACAACAGAAATATCACTTCCGGTAAAATTCATTTTATAAACTGTTATAATAATCCAAACTGCTTAAAATATCAGCAGTACTTACACGGCAGTTAAACGTGCATTTACCGGTGTTTTCCAAGAGCGAAAAAAGTATGTTTCCATCTTCATTTTTTTTATCGCTTTGCATCAATTCTAAAAGTGTATCAAAACTTTCTTTTTTGATGTGGTATTTTGGATAAAGTGATAAAATATATCCACTAATATCATTCAGTTCTTCTTTTGTTAGTGTACTGTTTTTGATTGATAATGCTGCTTCGCACACAAAACCAATGGCAATAGCTTCTCCATGTGTTAATGGATTTTCATCATTGGCCAATGAATAACCTTCTACGGCATGCCCTATGGTATGGCCGAAGTTTAAAATTTTCCGAAGGTTTTTCTCGTGCGGATCGATGGTTACCACTTCGTTTTTAATTTCTACCGAACGGTAAATATCTTCAGCAGACGGGCTAAGGTAATTGCTGGCTTTTAATTTTTCGTAATAAGGTTTGTCGTAAATCAAGCCATGTTTGATCATTTCGGCAAAACCTGATAAAAGCTCACGTTGGGGCAAAGTTTTTAGAAAGGCTGTTTCTATAAAAACCATTTGCGGCAAGGTAAAAGTACCTACCATGTTTTTAACATTATCAATATCAATGCCCGTTTTACCACCTACTGAGGCATCAACCTGTGATAAAAGGGTAGTGGGTACATTAATGAAATCGATACCTCTTTTGTAAGTAGATGCAATAAACCCACCCATATCGGTAATTACGCCACCACCTAAATTGATCATTAAACTTTTGCGGTCGGCTTCAAAATCCAATAAGGTTTTCCAGATTCCGATACAAAAATCAATATTTTTATTTTCTTCACCTGCCGATGTTTCAATGAGGTCAAATTCAGAAAAATCATCTAAAAGTGATTGAAAAAGTGGCAGGCAGATTTCGCTGGTATGCTCATCAGCCAAAACAAAAACTTTGCTGTATTTATTACTTTCTAAAAGCGTTTTAAGTGCTTCAAGGTTACTTTCGAAATATAGGGTGTGGCCTGCGCTGGTTAGTGGTTTCATTAAATAACTTCTATTTTATTTTCTCCAAAAGTAATAATATCACCAACCCTAACCTTATAACGTTTGCGGAATTCGACTTCTCCGTTCGTTTTTACTAAACCATCTTCTACAACGGTTTGGGCATCACCGCCACTGCCAACCAATCCGCTTGCTTTTAACAGTTGGATTAATGGAATAAATTCGCCTTCTAATTTGAATTGTATCATTTTATGCAAAAATACGATAATTTAAAGGTTTTTAGTTTTAACAACCAATGCTTTTTATAATTTTGCACCAATCTGACTTATTATACTGATAAAAATGGATTTATCCCCCAACAAACAACCAAATTTCGATAACACGGAGATTGCTTTCCGTCAAAAATCTAACAATGAACTAAAAAAAGCCTATTGGCTTTTTAAAATGATCGGCAGTAATTTTTTAACCAAAGTTGGACCGGCCATTACCAATTTCTTTTTAAATATTGGTTTGCCAATTCAGGGAGCAATTAAAGCCACCATTTTTCAGCAGTTTTGCGGTGGCGAAACCATTGCCGAATGTAATAAAGCCATTGAGCAGCTGGATAAAGGCGGTGTAGGAACTATTTTGGATTACTCGGTAGAGGGTGAAGATGAAGAACAGGTTTTTGATGAAACCTGTGCCGAAATTATCCGCACCATTGTACGTGCAGATGGTGATTCAAAAATTCCGATTACTGTTTTCAAAATTACCGGAATTGGCCGTTTTGCCCTATTACAGAAACTGGATGCCAAGCAAACTTTAAATGACGCAGAAAAAGCAGAATTTGAAAAAGTAAAGGTTCGTTGCGAAATGATCTGTAAAACTGCCTTTGATAAAGGTGTGCCGGTTATGATTGATGCAGAAGAAACCTGGATTCAAGATACGATTGATGAACTGGCTTTAGACATGATGCGAAAATTTAACCGTGAGCGTATTATTGTTTACAATACCTACCAAATGTACCGCCATGATAAATTAGCAGATATGAAAGCCGACCATCTGATTGCAAAAGCGGATGGTTTTATCCTGGGTGTTAAAATGGTACGTGGTGCTTACATGGAAAAAGAACGTAAACGCGCATTGGAAATGGGTTATCCTTCACCAATTCAACCAGATAAAGCAGCATCTGACCGCGATTATAACGAATCGTTACGTTATTGTGTAGATCATATTGATGAAATTGCCATTGTTGCCGGTACACACAATGAAGATAGCAGCCGTTTACTGACTTATCTTTTGGAAGAAAAAAATATCAGCCATAATCACCCTCACGTGTACTTCGCTCAATTGTTAGGTATGAGCGATAACCTAAGTTTTAACCTTGCTGATGCTAATTACAATGTAGCTAAATATGTTCCTTATGGGCCGATTAAAGCTGTAATGCCTTACTTATTTAGAAGGGCGCAAGAAAATACTTCAGTAGCCGGACAAACAGGTCGTGAGTTGGGTTTGATTGAAAGAGAATTAAAAAGAAGGAAACTATAATTCAGTTTCGGTAAACATTTAGTGGTTTGAAGTTAACCACGGAATCGTCATTTTGAGCGGAGTGTAGCGCAGTAGAGAATTCTAAATAGATAGATCTCTCCATTTCGCTGCGCTTCAATTGAAATGACGATTTTTTTTCATATCCTCATACTGAATTTATTTCAGTAATTATCTTGCTTTAAAAGACCCTGAAATGAATTCAGGGAGACGAATCTTGGCAATCCTCATGCTGAATTATTTCAGTAATTATCTTCCTTTAAAAGACCCTGAAATGAATTCAGAGTGACGAATCTTGGCAATCGCCGTGCTGGATTTATTTCAGTAATTACCTTGCTTTAAAAAGACCCTCAAATGAATGCAGGGAGACGAATCTTGGGAATCGCCATGCTGGATTTATTCCAGTAATTATGTTGCGTTAAAAGACCATGAAATGAATTCAGGGAGACGAATCTTGGTAATCGTTGTGCTGGATTTATTTCAGTAACTACCTTGCTTTAAAAAGACCCTGAAATGAATTCAGGGAGACGTATCTTGGCAATCGCCGTGCTGAAATTTATTTCAGTAATTATGTTGCATTAAAAGACCCTGAAATGAATTCAGGGAGACGAATCTTAGCAATCGCCGTGCTGAAATTATTTCTTAACTACAAAAGATTGTTTGCCGCTGAGCAAATCGTAAAAAAGGATAAAATCGCTTACCAAACTATAACCTGGATATTGAAAAGTTGCGGGTTTGTTCTTTTCGAAGAAAAAATGCCCAATCCATGCAAAGCCATACCCTAAAACAGGTATTGCCAGGAAAAAATGCCAGTTATGAAAAAGAAAACCGGTAAAAAAGGCCAAACAAACCAATCCCGTACCAATAAAATGTAAAATACGCGATGTGGTATTGGTATGTTCTGATAAGTAAAAAGGGTAGAACTCTTTAAGCGACTTAAACTTTTTTTCTGCCATGTAGTAATTTACAAAATTCCGTTTGCTTTTAAAAAAGCACCCAATTGAGCAGGTTTTTCAGTCATTAACAAGGTATTTAGCCCAACTTTTTTAGCACCCTCTATATGTTGCGGACTATCATCAATAAACAAAGTTTCGGCTGGATTTAAATTATTGTCTTTTAATACCTGTTCAAAAATGTTGGTGTTTGGCTTACGCAATTTCATGTGCTGCGAGAAATAAGCTTTCTCAAAATATGCGTCGTAATTATTGATCTGGAAACTTGTTTTCAGGTAGTTAATTATCCAATCGTAATGGATTTCATTGTTGTTGCTCAATAAAAAAGTGCGGTATTTTGCTTTAACTTCAAGCAGCAAGTCATGGTTTTCTTGTATTGTTCCAATTAATAAGCTGTTCCATGCATCATCAATCTGTCCGTCAGTAAGGTCTGGTTTGTTTGCTGCATTTCTAATTCCTGCCCTAAATTCAGCTGGTGAGATGGCACCGGTTTCGAAATCGTCAAATAATTTATTGTGTCCTTTATGTGCGAAGAAGTTTTCAATATCAGTAATGCCCAGTTTTTGAAAAGAGGCTTGTGCAATTCTGAAATCGATATCAAATATTACGTTTCCGTAATCGAAAATAATGTTTTTAATGTTTTGCATGGAAATCATCAGGATTTGCTGCAAAGATATTATTGTTGATTTAATGAAAGGCGTTAAACCGTATTTTTTTACAATAAAAAGCCCGAAACACATTAGTATTGGTTTCGGGCGTGATATTTTAGCATAAGCGTCGTTATCATTCAGATAGCTAGCGGGGCAAATCATTAGCCACGAAGATTTTGTTTATGATAATCTTCATGTATTTATTTTTAATTTCTATTTGCATTAAGATTCCCGCCTGCTATGGAATAACAATAATAAAAAATCGTGTAAATTACTTAGGTTCTACAGTAATCGATTGAATAATTGGTCGGTTCTTTTTGTCGCCAGTTTTTAGCTCTTTAAATACAAAATAGACACTATGAAATTTTCCATCCGATATCATATTTATAGGAATACTTTTTCTGAAGGTCGATTTTCCAATCATAATTCCTTTACTATCGTCCAATCTGATTTCGATTTCTCCATCAGCTCCCGGATCAAGGTTCAGAAATGAATAACTAAAGCCTGAAATACTGGTTAAATCGACATTTTTAATCGCTATCCATCCCATATCCTTAGTCAATACCAATTTTTCGCCACCAAAAACGTCTTTTCGCTGAAATCCTGAAAAATCTTTAAGGTCATCAGCATCAATTACACTGCTTTTAAGATTGATGGTATTGGTTGTGGTCAATGGTTTTAAACCTGCGGCACCTGCATCAGTATAAGTTGCCTTTAAGGTTAGTACCGATTTCTTTTTGTCAGTAGTTGCCGGTGGAACAATTTTACCCGAAGTTGGAAGTGAAGCTTTAACAGCCTCTTTATTACCCAATGTCATAATCCATTCTGTAATTTTTTTAACATCAGCCACTTTCATAGCCGTATGCGCAGGCATGGGTACTTCTCCCCAAACACCCTGACTACCGCCAATTACCTTCGAAGCCAGGTAATCGGAAGCTTTGCTATCGTTCTTGTACTTTGCTGCAATTTTTTCAAAAGCAGGCCCGATAGAAACAGCAGATTCTTTATGGCAGGTGCTACAATCGGCTTTAAGCATTAAAGCCCTGCCTACCATGGTTTGTGCAGCCTGCTGGTGACCAAGTTGTGCACCTGCTAAATCTGTGCCTTCGGTATAAGTATCGGAAATATAAATGCGGCTATTATTTACTTTGGCACCTTTATCACTCACTAATACCTTATAATCAACAGGTTTATTCGGGAAATAAAAAGTTTTGTTCCCCGCTAAATCTATACTTACATTAGGATGTTCATTGCCGGCAAAAACAGAAATTACCTGGCTTTTTGCTGAAGCTTTGCTTTTATCCATTACAGTTACACTTACCGGATATTCGCCTGCTTTTGTAAAAGTATATTGTAAATTTGGTGTAGTGGTGGTTTTAATAACTCCTTTTCCAAGGTTCCACACATAGGTTAAGGCATCACCATCAGGATCTTTAGCCGAAACATTTGCGTTTAATTTGTATGGAAGTAAGCCACTCGTTTTGGTAATATTAAGGCTTTCTACCTTTGGTGGCCTGTTTCCTTTAAGGTAATCGATTCTTGTTATTGCTGCATCCGGATTTTTCGTAAACCAGCCTTTACCATATTCTAGAACGTAAATTTTTCCGTCGGGCCCGAGTTCCATATCAATTGGTGCGGCCAAAGAAACATTCCCCATAAAAGGCTCCATGCTTACATAATCGCCCTGTGCGTTCATGGTTACTGCTTTAACCCATCCACGAACCCATTCATAAATAATCAGTTTTCCATTATAATAAGCCGGGTATGGAGAATTTGCCGTAGCATAATAAACCGGGCCAGCCATTGCTGTACGGCCGCCTGCACCAACCTGAGGAAACTCCTTCGATTCGCCATAAGGATACCATATATAAGCTGGTTGTGCTGGTGGAAGCTCTTCCAGCCCCGTATTATTTGGCGAGTTATTGATCGGCTTTGCAGGATCGAAAGCATTTCCGTTGGCTCCATTTGTATAATCGTACGCTTTATAAGGATAGTTATTGCCAATAAATAAGGGCCACCCAAAATTACCTGCTTTGCGCGCCTGGTTTACTTCATCATAACCTCTTGGTCCTCTTAAAGCATCATCATTACTTGCATCAGGGCCAACTTCACCCCAATATAAAAAATTGTTTTTTTGATCAACAGAAATGCGGTATGGGTTCCGATCGCCCATTACATAAATTTCAGGCCTTGTTTTTGGATTGTCTTTCGGGAAAAGATTTCCATCAGGAATGCTATAAGTGCCATCTTCATTTACTTTTATTCTTAATATTTTACCCCTTAAATCGTTGGTATTACCGGCCGATCTTCTGGCATCATACTGTTCGAGTCCTTTTCTATTGTCAAGCGGGGCATATCCTTTATTTACATATTGCTGTTTTGGCACATCAAAAGGAGTGGAGTTATCACCTGTGGAAACATAAAGTAAGTTATCCGATCCAAACGCAATTGAACCACCTGTATGGCAGCATATTTCGCGCTGAGAATAGAATTCGAGAACGATTTTTTCAGATTCTTTAACGAGCTGATCATTCACCAGTTTAAATCTCGATAATCTGTTTACCGACTTATCAAACGGACTGTAAAAAAGGTAAATGTATTTATTTACCGCAAATTTAGGGTCTGCAGCCATACCCAATAAGCCTTCTTCTGCATTAACATCAGGAGTGTTGGTTTTAAAGTAAACATCGAGTTTGCCTGCCTCTTTAATTTTTTTGGTTTGATTCTTATAAATTAATAACTCGCCCCTTCGCTGGGCAACCAAGATATCGAGGTTCGGAAGTACGGCCATTTCAGTGGGTTCAGTAAATTCGCCCTGTGCAAGGGTTACTTTAACAAAGCGGTCCTGATCTGGCGTATCAATTTTGTTTTTATTAAATAAATCGAAAGTTTTACGCTTGTAAATATTTTTGTTTAGAGTTGTTGCGGAAATAAATAAAACTGCAATTGCAGCTATCAATAGGGTAAATCTTGTTTTCATCTATTTGGCTGAGGGATTTTTATAAATATAGAATATAGTTTTTTATCGAGCGGTATTGTATCAAAATTTATGCGAAAGATTGATTTAAATTCGCTAATCACTAATCAGTTTTTGATGTTTTCAAAATAAAATCGGCCAGGGCATCTATGTCTTTTTTGCTAATGGCACCATTCCACGCTGGCATTCCTTTTTCTATAATTCCATTATTGATAGTGTTTATAATGGCTTGCTTATCGGCTCCATGTTTAAATTTTTGCCCGATCAGACTGTAAACAGTTGCTGTGCCCTGTAGCTTATCGCCATGGCATGAAGCACAAAGCTGTTTAAAAAGATTGGCCGTTGTAGCCGCGGGGCTAGTATTTTTATTATTTGAAGAAATATTCTGAGCCAACTGACCGTTTTTGGTACTCGAAGGCCTTAGTCTGAGGATCATATCATAAGGTCTTTCACCTTTGCTTTCGGGCAAATCAAAGTTTGATGTAGAAATGTATAGGTATCCATCGGGGCCAACCACCAAAGATCTGATTCTGCCATATTGTTTTTTCAATAATACTTCTTGTTTAACTATTTTGCCTTTATCCATTCCGATTCTTAAAATCGATTCACCTCTTAAACATGCAACCAAAAGGTTATTGCTCAATTGTGGAAAAGCCTTTCCGGTGTAAAAATTGGCTTCTGCCGGACCAATAGATGGTGTATATTCCAGAAATGGCGTAACCATACCCGATTTAATTTCTTGGTGGTGGATAACAGGCCAGCCATAATTACCGCCTTTTTCAATAATATTTACCTCATCGCCACCGGTTGGCCCATGTTCTGTTGCGAAAAATTGTTTGGTGTTGGGTTGGAAAGTAAGTCCTTGTGGATTTCGATGTCCATACGACCAGATTTCTTTCCGTGCGGTATCATTTTTAACAAAAGGATTGTCGGGAGGGATGCTCCCATCATCATTTATCCTTAAAATTTTACCATTATACGTTTTCATGTCTTGTACTAAAACTGGTTGGTCTGCATCGCCGGTAGAAATGTAGAGCTTTTGGTCTGGTCCGAAAACCAACCTGCAGCCTGTGTGGTTTCTTGCTGCGGGAATCTTTTCAATGAGTGTTTTTGGATGGATAAGTGTATCATTTCTAAACTCATAACGAACCACCCGGAGCCATAAACGATTGTTTTCTCCATAATTATGTGCAATGTAAATGAAATGATTTCTTGTAAAAGCAGGATGAATCACCATTCCGAGAAGACCGGTTTTGGTTTCTGCTTTGATATCATTAACCTGAAGGATTGGCTTATCGAGCAGTTTTCCATTGCGATAAAGACGAACTGCACCTGGCCTTTCGGTAAAAAGCATGGTCCGATCGGGTAAAAAAGTAATCTGCCAAGGAACGGTAAGGTTTTTGGCTAAAGTGTCTACTTTAAAAAACACATCATCCTCAATTAAGGTAGATTTATAAGTAAAGCTGCTCACGAAAGCAAAGGCCGTCATAAAAGACAGGAAAATAAAATGTTTTGTTCTCATTAGCTGAAATAGATCTTATAAATCGTTTTACTCACCTAAATATAGGATTTAATATTAATAAGAAATAGGTTGATGTGAGTTATCTAATTAAAAGAAAATCTATTTGATAACGAGGATGGTACCGTCGTTTTTAAGCTTGTAATAATATTGTTTTTCAGATTTTCGGTTCAAAATTTCTACCGCTGCAACTTCTCCTTGTTTTCCTGTATCATCTTTAATGGTATCTCCGGCTTTTACGTTTTCTAAATCTTCTTCCGAACTGTTTTTGGTTAGCTTTTTCATATTAAGATGGTTAGTGTACAATTAATAACATCATGTAGCAGTACTATGTTTTATTTTGTCGCCTAAAATATATATAGGTTGTATAGCAAATCGGTAATTTATCAACATAAAAGGACATGTAATCTATTTATTGAGCAGCAATGTCTACTGTGTTTTTGGGATCGCTTTGGTTGTGTTAGTTTTATGTTAGACTAACTTTCTAAAATAATTTTTATGATTGGCGTAATTACAGCTTACAACAAACAAAGAGGATTTGGTTTAATCTCACAATATTTGGTTCAGGAAAGCATATATTTTGATATTGTAGATTGTAAAGCAAAAGGTTTATATATTGGCAGCACTGTTGAATTTGATACCGTAATTAATAAAAACGGGGTAGTGGCTAAAAATATTTTTGGTGTATCTTCACTAAAACTTAAATCCAAAAAATTAGTATAACATTCGATTATAAAATTTGCTTATCTCCTAATCAGGAGAGTCCCGTTAAGCTATTTAATTCAGTTATTAAATAATTGCTTCATTATGGCAAAGGGAACAATAGTATCATTACATAAAGATCAGCCGATCTGTTTTGTAGAGGATGATGAGCTTAAAGAAAAAGTTTTAATCCGTAAAACGAAATCACTTAATATAAACGATAAGGTTGTTTATCAACGCATATCTTCTCAAACCGGACTTGTAGGAATTAAGGTGAAAAAGATTTAGAAATAGAAAAATTCACTTAAGCCTATCGAAATTTTTTTTAAATTATTTTATGTCAGTCTATTGTCATTACAAATTTTGTTTGTACATTACAGCATGGGCGATAAAATAAATATGATACTTGGAATAATTTTCCTTTTAGGTGGTTTTAGTGTTTTCTTTGTGATTTTCAGCGGTAAAAAGAGCTAGTTCATCTTCTGTAGACATTTTATTGCGTTATTTTTCGCTTTGAATTGTTTAATTTTGAACATGTATCAAAATTCAATATCCGACAAAAAAGCAAATTCATTTACAGGTATTCACATCGATCCTATACAATTTAGGGTTGCGGGAATGAATGATGATAAATGTAAGCTGAACGCTTATAATAGGAGGGATTTTTACAAAATCTCGCTAATTACAAAGGGGTGCAGTACTTTATTATATGCAAACCGCGATATTGAAATTAACAAGCCGGCACTTGTTTTCACCAACCCATTAATTCCATATTCATGGGATGCAAAGGATGAAGAAACGGTGTACGATGGATATTTTTGTGTGTTCAGCGAAGATTTTCTCCATTCGGGCAGCCGTATGGAAAGCTTACAGGATTCTACTTTGTTTAAAGCAGATGGAAACCCGGTTTATCTGTTAGAAGATGAACAGGTGACGTATTTGAAAAACATTTTTATCAGGATGCAAACAGAAATGGACAGTGATTATATTTATAAATATGATCTGATCCGTAATTTTGTGAATGTAATTATCCATGAAGCCGTAAAAATGCAGCCTGCCTTGGCTTATTTTAATCCTACCAATGCTGCATCAAGAATTACCAATCTTTTTCTTACTCTTTTAGAAAAACAATTTCCTGTTGATTCTCCTCAAGCACCACTGAAACTCAAAAAAGCAGGTGATTATGCCGATAGGTTAGCGGTACATGTAAATCACTTAAATGCAGCAATACAGGAAATAACGGGTAAAACCACAACTTCTATTATTAATGAAGCTATTGTTGCAGAAGCCAAATCGCTACTGGCACAAACCAATTGGAGTGTTGCTGAAATAGCATTTAGTCTGGGTTTCGAATACGCATCATACTTTAATAATTTTTTCAAAAAGCATACCGGCTATACACCGATGAAAATTAGAAACAGCATTTTGCCTGCTTAACAGTTCCAATTCCATTATTTTTTTCAGTTGATTTCTTTAATAAACACTTTGATTTGTTTAATCGGCAAAGCTTGCTGCAGCTATACCTTTGTTTATCAAAAATTAAGAATTTAAACGATGGAAATTAAAAAAATAAACTTAGGCAGCCAAGGGTTGCAGGTGCCCGATCAGGGTTTGGGCTGCATGGGCATGACTACAATTGCAGGTGGAGATATTTACGGCAAGGCAGATGAACAAGAATCGATCGCCACTGTACATAGAGCACTCGAACTTGGTATCAATTTTATAGATACTGCCGATCTTTACGGACCTTTGTTAAATGAGCGTTTGTTGGCTAAGGCAATTAAAGGTAACCGCGATAAATATACCATTGCCACTAAATTTGGATACGAAATTGATGATCAGGAGCAATTAACCTGGGGCTTTAACGGTACGCCAGCATATGTAAATAAAGCGGTGGAACGCTCGCTCAAAAATCTGGGTACCGATTATATCGATTTATATTATCTGCACCGGGTTGATCCTAATACGCCGATAGAAGAAACAGTGGGCGCAATGGCCGAACTTGTTAAAGCAGGCAAGGTAAAATACATTGGTTTATCTGAAGTTTCTGCTGATACCATTAAACGTGCGAATAAAATACACCCCATTACCGCTGTACAGAGTGAATATTCACTTTTTGAGCGGGAGGCAGAAACCAGTGGCGTATTGGATATCTTGAATGAGCTTGGAATTGGTTTTGTTGCTTATTCTCCACTGGGAAGGGGATTTATTTCTGGAGATATTAAAAGCCCGGATGATTTTGCTGCGGATGATTTCCGTAGGAGTATTCCACGTTTTCAGGGAGAAAATTTTTATAAGAACCTGGAATTACTGAAAGAAATTCAATCGATGGCTGCCGAAAAAGGGATTACGCCATCTCAACTCGCACTTGCATGGGTAATTAATCAGGGTATTATAGCTATTCCAGGTACAAAACGGATTAAATATATCGAAGAAAATGCTGCAGCATCTCAAATTAAATTGAGTACTTACGAAAAAGAAAGGCTGGCATCAATTGTTCCGGTGGGCATTACAGCTGGCGGGCGTTATGATGCTTCACAAATGCAATTCGTTAATGCTTAGTGTATCAGTTATTAAATAAGGAAGTCGGGGCCTAGCCCATGACTTCCTTGTTTATGGCGTTTTTTTTAACTGGTTTGTGTTTAAATCATAATTAATTATTCTTTAATCTATAGTTTTTACCCCGAAATCTATTTAATTGATAAACCTTTTTATGTTTTCGTATGTTTATGTTTTAAAATCTAAATCAAATGCAGGGAACAGTGAAATTTTATAATGAATCTAAGGGTTTTGGGTTCGTTATTACTGAAAACGGGGATGAAGTTTTTGTTCATATTACCGGTTTAATAGACAAAATAAGTCAGAACGATCGCGTAGAATTCGATATTGCTCAAGGCAAAAAAGGACCTAATGCTGTTAATGTAAAACTCATTTAATGGAAATATGAGGTTAGGTACAGTAAAATTTTATAATAACGAAGAAGGTTTTGGCGGCATTACCCCTTCAAACGGAGGTAAAGAGGTTGATGTTTTTGCACACGGTGTAATTGGTGAGATCAAACCGAATAACATTGTTCAGTTCGATATCGAATTTACCCAAAAAGGGGTTGAGGCTGTTAAAGTAATCGTTTTATCAGCTTAGTAAGCTTTTCTTATTTTTCTCAATCATAACATCTTATCTAAAAACTTTGATGTTAATTTAATTGGTACTGATTACATGATCTTAAAAAAGGATTAATGTAGATCGTGCTATTCTTGATTTTTTCCAAACATATTTAAAAGGCTCTCCGCCTCTTAAGAAATTGCACTATTTGTAAATCTGTTTTCTCCAAAAACTGTCTTAAAGATATTTTTTGAATGCATTTATATATTTAAATTTTGTCTAATAGCGGGTTTTTCCACCTACAAATATTTTAATTTTCGTCAAAAATGATTAATATTTGTCTAATAAATTAGGCTTTATGGTGTTTTAGAGCACTTTTTTGCGATATTTGTGCCCTGACAAAATAATGTAAACCTGTAATAAGATTAACAAGCTGTAACCTGGTTGAACTATTTCTGTCTTACTAATGTTTATCCTTTAAGTTTATTATGATACAGTTAGAGCCAATTAGCGGGGTTTTTAATAGAGAGCGTGCGTTACAAGCGATATATCCGATGCGTATGCTGATCGTTAAAGAGGCGAGTGGTTCTTTGTGTATGAATTCTGGCGATTATGATTTAATGCCGCAAAGAATTTTTTTTATTCCTGAAGAAGGACTTGTTAGGCTTGAAGGAAAAATTACCTCAGGTTATTGGCTAAACTTTAGTAGTTTGTTATATGCAGAGTTTTTACTGCAACATTTAGATCCACTTGCAAAAAACCTTTTTATCAATTTATCTTATCGTGATTTAACACATCCGGAGTCTTCAAAAACTTACTCCTTACTTGATCAGTTAAAAAGGGAAATCAATGCTAAAAAAGACATTCGTTTTATGGCGCAATATTTATCTTTATTTTTAGGATTTACTGCTGGTTTAGACGGATATCTTGCCGCGTTAACTTTAGATGAATTGCAACAGGTATTACGTTTCAGGGCTATTTTGGAACAATATTTCAGAACAGAAAGGTCTATTCTTTTTTATGCAGAAGGTATGGGTATGAGCACCGGAAAACTGAATAAATTTTTAGACCGGGTATTGGGAAAAAGCTTAACCGTACTAATTAAAGATAGAATTATGAGGGAGGCAGAGGAATTATTGATCCAAAGTGAATTTAGTGTTGATGAAATAGCTGATATGCTGGGCTTTGAACAAACCACTAAATTTATGACGAGCTTTAAACGCCACAAGGGAATTTCTGCACTGCAGTTTAGTAAATTGGTTTAGCGAAAATGAAAATTGGTGCGTCTGGCAAAGAAATGGCCATCAGTTTGATTTCATCTCTTCTAGAAAACAGGTTTCCGAACCTCACAACATCAATTGCTATTGCGCCTAACGCGTAAGGCCTTGTTTACTGTATCCAATGATCAGCCGCACCAATTTTACATCCGCTAAATTATAAAATCTTCGCTTAAAGAAGAAAATTATTCCTAATATTATTACGATGCTGTATTTTGCTATTTACAGTGCTGTATTTGAGGTGTTTCTATGCTTTTGTTTTTGGGGAAATTCAGTTTGGTAGATGCTGGGTAGATTGCATTGCTTACACATTGAAATTATTTTAACCACAGATAAAAAGGATCAACACAGATAAGGAATCCGTGCTCATCTGTGTGAATTTATGGTTAAAAATAGAGTCTGGTCTGTGAGGACACATACCAGGGAATAGGAAATGATTTGATATGTTAATCAAACTTCGGTTGGTGAGACACCAACCTATAATAGAGTCTGGTCTGTGAGGACACAGACCAGGGTATTGGAAATGATTTGATATGTTAATCAAACTTCGGTCGGTGAGACACTAACTAATAGTAAATTCTGGTCTGTGAGGACACAGACCAGGGAATAGGAAATAATTTATTTTATATGTTAATCAAATTTCGGTCGGTGAGACACCAACATATGGAGTCTGGTCTGTGAGGACACAGACCAGGGATAGGAAATAATTTCATTTGTACAACAACTAAGTTCCAGTAAGTCAGGTACCAACTGATAACTTAACACATAATTGTTTTAGAAATCCGTGTTTATCTGTGTCTATCTGTGGTTAAAAAAAACTTAGCCTGACAATGTTGATTGTTACCCTTTATTCTTCAAATAAATAGCCACTATATGCCAATCCTTTGGCTACACTTTTAAAGTTATCACCAGAATTTAACGGTATGTGTGGAAATTTGCGCTTAAACAGATTTTGTACTGCAGAAACCATCGATGTTCCTCCGGTTAAAAACAAACAGTCGATATCTTGTGGATTTATTTTATAGGTTTCCAAAAACTGATCGAGGTAAGCATCGATTTTGTTGATGTCTTTTTCGATAATTGAATTGTACTGATCGAGCGAAATATTTTCGTCAATCTCAATTTCCATATTGCTATAGGCAAATGTAGAAAGTTGTTGGTCGGAAAGTTCAATTTTTGTTCTCTCGATTGATCTGAATAAAGAATAACCGAGATTATTTTCAATCAGGGTGATTAGGTTTTTGAACTTCGGATCGTTTCCTGAGTAATAATAGTATTCTTCGATCTCTTTCTGGATTTTTAAACCATTAAAGAAGTTCATTTTATCCCAGGTACAGATATTGGCGAATAGTGATTTCGGTACGTTTAGAACTTTACCACGGGTGGCTTCATACATGGTGTTTTTGCCAAAATATGGCGTTCCTTTGTCCCACATAAAGGCAGAATCCAAACTATCGCCGCCAATATAAATGCCTCCTGAGGCAATCATATCGTTTTTTCTATCTTTGCTACCTACTTTATCCGGATCTAAAATCAGGTAAGTAAAATCTGTTGTACCACCACCTAAGTCGGCTACCAGTACACGTTCTTTCTTTTTAATTGTTTTCTCGTAGGCAAATGCGGCCCCAATGGGCTCAAACTGAAAGCGAACTTCTGTAAAACCAGCACTTTCTGCTGCTTTTTTTAAACGTGTTTGGGCAAGGGTATCTTTTTGGGTGCTGTCGTCATCAAAGAAAACCGGGCGACCAATAATGGCTTTTTGGCAATCTTCGCCGGTAATTAAGTCGGCTTTTTCTTTCAAATCTTTAAGGATCAGCGTAACCAGATCGGAGGCTGTGTACCTTTTGTTGTGAATACGGGTTTCGGTAAATGTTGTTCTAGAAAGAATCTGTTTAATGGATTTAATAAACCTGCCTTTCATGCCATCATTCAAATAAGCATCTATTGCTTTTTCGCCTACAATGTGGTTTTCGCCATCAATCATGCTTTTTACTTCCGTAAAATAGATTAAGGAAGGAATCGAAATCGTATCTATAATTTCCTTTTTTTCTTCGTCATAGATGGAAAGAGCCGAGTTGGTTGTTCCAAAATCGATTCCGTATAAAAACTTACTCATGGGCTTGATGTGTTTGGCTTGTGGCGAATAAAATGGGGTTGCGAAAGTATTAAAAAAAGCTTTATTGAACTAATTTTTCTAAAATAATTCACTTGTACCCAAATGGGCATTTACGATGCGGGTAATCTGTTGGCCAAGTTCTTTTGCGTTGCCAATGCCTACACTTTTAAGTGCGGCAAGCTGATCGGTTGTTCTGGGCATTCGTTCGGCGATAGATAGTAATGCCAAATCGGATAATACTGCATAATCTTGCGTTCCGCGCTCCGTGGCTATGGTTTTACGCCATTCGACCAGGTTTTTATAAACTTGTGGATTGGAAATTTCTTTGGGTTTAATGCTCGATTTGACAGGTTTTTTAACAGGTTGCTTATTGCTGGCGGCATGTAAGGTGCTGATGTAATCTTTAATGGAAAAAGGATTCCATGAAATTTTGAATAAAGCTAATTTAACCTGAAGGGCATCTTTACAGTCGTTTAAGGTGGTAAGCAGCTTATCGGAATGCGTATCATTGTAAAAATTAATGGCCACTATCCGTGCCATGAGCGTCATTACCTGTTCCAGTTTAGGTACGAAATAATCTGAGGCCTTCTGCAAACGTTCCATGAAAGCAGTTTCGGTTGCTGGATTTTCGTGTGTACTTATTTTTGAAAATTCTTTGGTTATAAAGTTTCTGGCCACTTTGAAAATTTCATGCTGAAGAATTTGATTTCCCTGCTCATAAATGGATAAAAAGGCATTTTTTTCATCTTTATCGATGAGTTTAGATCGCCCGAGTTTTTCCCAATCTTTGGCTATAAGTGAAAAATCGAGTAATTCGTGGATAAGGCCCCAGGCATATTGCTGGCTATAACGTTCCAATAGTTCGGGCGTAGGTTTAGCCTGGTGGCTAGCTTGGGTGAAACCGATTACCTTGGCATCAGTGATGATGTTTCCGGCAACTACCGGCGATTTTAAAATCAAGCCTTCTAAACTTCTGCAACGGCTGAGTGCCACATAGGCTTGCCCGTGGGTAAAAGCGGTGCTCACATCCACTATTGCCTGATCAAAAGTCAATCCCTGGCTTTTATGTACGGTAATGGCCCATGCCAATTTAAATGGGTATTGAGCAAATGAGCCGGTACTGGTTTCGTCGATTTTATTTTCTTCGTCGCTAAGGCTATATTTTACATTCTGCCAAATTTCTTTTTCTACTTCAATTTCCCTGCCATCGCTGGTAAAACTTACCTTGATCAAATCTTTATCAATTGCGGTAATTTTTGCAGCTTTACCGTTATAAAATTGCTTTTTACCCGAAGAATCATTTTTAATGAAGATTACCTGGGCACCAAGTTTTAACTGTAGTTTTTCATCGGTAGGATAGGCATCTTTCGGGAAATCGCCACTTACTGCTGCATTGAATTCGAAAATTTCTCCGGGTAATTTTTCTAAACAGCCCTGGTTAATTTCGTTAACCAATTGGTTGTGCGTTGTAAGCGTAATGTAATCGTCTTTCCATTCCTGATCCAATGACGGATCATAACGCTCATTCAGTTTTTCAAGCAGGCTGTTATCCAGGTTATTTTCTCTCATGCCGTTCAGGATATCCAGAAATACAGGATCCGATTGGCGGTAAACCTTATCCAATGCAAAAGTGAGCATTGGTGTGGAGCGAAAAATTAAACTGTCGAAAAAGTACGGACTGGCATAATATGCGCCTAAAATGTGCCATGCATCATGAAAGATAGGGGAGAGCTGATAAAGATCACCAATCATTAACACCTGAACACCACCAAATGGACGGTTAGAACCTTTTACGCGTTTTAAGGTACGATCAATAAAATCAATAATATCCACCCTCACCATACTGATTTCATCGATTATCAAAAGATCAAGGCAACGCAACAGCCTGGTTTTTTCGTCAGAATATTTAAAATTAGTTTCTGCGTTTTCATCAACAACGGGAACCAACGGACCAAAAGGAATCTGAAAAAAAGAATGCAGGGTAACTCCACCCGCATTAATTGCAGCAACGGCAGTGGGAGCCACAACAGCAAAATTCTTTTTGGTGGTATCTCTAATTTTCCGCAAAAGTGTGGTTTTACCTGTTCCCGCTTTACCAGTTAAAAAAACAGGTTGGTTGGTGGTGGCTAAAAAATCTAAAAGGAGTTGGTTGTCCGGATCGGGGAAATTCATATCTAGCACAAAAATAACCTATTCGAAATTTATTTGGATACAGATTATGTCCTGTTTTATCCACAATTGCAATTGAAATTAAGATCCATAACCTGCTGAACCTATAAAAACCGTTGATATTTTAATGTAAATATGGTTATGTTTGAAGGCATTCGACAAATGGAACTTATTGTACTGTTTGCTCTGGTGGAGATTGGATATTGAACTAACAATCAGCATAAGATGATTAAAGAGTTTTTAAAGTATGAATAATGGATTTGCTGATAACAAGCAGGTTAAAGTGGTTTCTACTTTTACTGAGCTTGTGGAAACAGACTTTTATGAAAACGTAAATGCAATTTGCTGGTTTAGAAACCTGGCAGGTGATTTTGGCGAAATTGTGTCTAAACTCGAACTGAAAGAGAACCTGACAGAAGTATCAATGGAAGCACTTAATGCGCTTGAACTCTCTAAAGAAGGCAGTATAGCAAGAGCAATTATTTTAAGTGACTATCAATTATTGGCCGGTTTCGGTGCATCGCCTTCACTCAATCTGCTTAAAAGTTATGAGCGTGATGATGAATTTGATTTTATATCAACAGATGTATATTCTTTCCATGTAGACCGTTCGCCAATCGGGACAGATACTTTTTTATGTACCTACCATGGTGCCCCGAGTGAGATTTTAGCTAATGATGAGGCTGAGCAAAAAATTATGATTCCAGAAATCAGGCAAAAGCTTAAAGCATTACATAGTGGTACGGACGCAGAATTTGAAAACTTTTTAAAGGAGTATTACTTCGATCTGCATTATGAGGTTAAAGCCGGTGCTATGCCCATAAATTTGGGATTAGGCCATTTGTGGAGATTAGCGGTAGATCATCCTGAAAAAAAGGTTTTACCATGCGTTCACCGTGCGCCCACTGAAGATGATGGGTTGCTTAGATTGCTTTTAATCTGTTAAAGCAACTGCTTATATTATTTTAAAAATGGGCTTTGCATGATGATATAGGCAGAAAATAATCCAACATTATAAGACAAATAAAGATTAACGGCTTGAAAATGAGTTTATATTTGTTTTTCTATTAAAAATTGCAAAAAACATTTTCATAAATTCAATTCAATTTTGTAACATTGCACTCGCAAAAAAGGAATTCCTTTTTTCCGGGCCTATAGCTCAGCTGGTTAGAGTAGAAGACTCATAATCTTTTGGTCCCTGGTTCGAGCCCAGGTGGGCCCACTTACAAAAAGTCGCCCTTCAGGATAGCCTGAAGGGCTTTTTTGTGCCTTTAAAGGCCGATTTTAGGCTAATCCGTATTGCCTTGTCTCATTTTGGAGGGTTAGGTTCAACAGCTTTTTTTGATTAATTTAGTTTAGAAAACTTAGGAAAAACTTAGGAATTTTGATGCAAATTCATCCAAAACTTAGGAAAAAATAGTTTGATTAAATTAGTGTTTTAATTATGGCAACAATCTCTGCAACCGTAATCAAGAAAGATCAAAAGGCTGACGGAACATGGAATGTGAAAATTAGGGTATGGCACAATAAAAAACCAGCCTACATCTTTAGCGGAACTTAAAATTTGATCCCAAAACATTAAGACCAGATTATCTGAAATTTATCTCATAGATTTATACCGGACGCAAAAAGATGCCTTGCAGGCTAAATCGTTAATATGGAGATAGAAAAGTATCAATCCGGCCAGGATTTTATTGGCTTTGTGAACAATCTCGGTGCATTGGAAGAAGATGTAGCCGCAATGCTTTCCCGGCAATTAGAAACCCTTTATTGTAAAAAAGGAGAAGCTATATTAGTTCAGGGAGCCACCTGTAGGTACCTATATTATATCAACAGCGGACTGGTTAAAACGGGCTTTGAAAGTAGTGACCGTACTTTTATTATGCGTTTCTTTGCCGAAGGGGAGATGTTTACCGTTCTGGATAGTTACCTCTCGCAGAAACCATCTACCTACGAAGTTGTGGCTTTGGAAGATACGGTGATTACGCGTATCTTACGAACAGAAATGGATAAGCTTTGCACGCGTTTTCACGCGATGGAAACTTTTTTTAGAAAACTGGTTTCCATGGCTTCTGTTAACATGATGTCGAGGATTGGTGAAATATTGGAAGAGCAGGCTTCTGCGCGTTACGAAAACTTTTTAAAGGAGAACCCGGAACTCCTACAACGGATCAGTCTCGGCGACCTGGCCAGTTATCTCGGTATTACTCAGGTTTCTTTAAGCAGGATCAGGGCTGGACTATAGTTTTTTATCTTTTGATAAATTTTCGATGACATAGATAGGCTAATTTTGATATACTAATTTAAAATGTTATGAAAACAAAATTCTCTATCCCGCAAAAGCTGAGCCTCGTCATTGCACTTGTATTTACCCTTGTTGTACCGGTAATGGGTTATTTAGCTATCGGATTGCCTCCCGTTATTATCGTGGGTGGATCTGCATTAATCGGTCTGATTTGCTGGTATATCACTTATCTTAAAAAACCGGTAGACCCAAAAATTATTTTACCGCTTTTTCTACTTACTGTTGCAGGTCTTCAGATCCATATTATAGAAGAATACCTTACGGGTTTTGCTCCTGCAATGAGCAGGCTCTTTGGCATTCCATGGAGTGAAAAAAGTTTCCTGATGGTATTTGCTCTGGTTGGCCCTACAATTTACACGCTTACGGCACTCGGTCTTTATTACAAAGTTCCCATTGCTGGTTTTGTTGCCTGGTTTATTTTTATAGGCCCAGGGGTAGCGGAGTTTTCACATTTTATCTTTCCGCTCATCAAGCCACAACTGGACGCAACAACATTGGATCCGCTTACTGCTCCTATCCATGGAAATCTAATTGTCAATATGCGTAATTATTACCTTGGCGCTACAGGAAATTACTATTTTCCAGGTATGTGGACAGCAATATTGCCTATGATACCTGGGATTTATGCCATTTATCGTTTGTTTAAACTAAACAGATTAGAAAAGGCGACGGCCTAGTGTTATATTATTAAACATATTTTCGCGGTATTGATTCTCCGGGTGATATCGTGAAAATTCCGTTACCATCAGATGCGATCCAGAGCATATTCTGACTGTCTAGACTAATGTGATTAATTTTCTTTTGTGCAAGCATAACGGGCAACATCAATTGCCTGGTTAGTGAATATTGATGCAGCCCCATGTCTGTCGCTATCCAAATATTGCCCAAGTGATCTGCCACAATTGTACTGGCTTCAGTTATCAGCGTATTGCTTACTTCCAGCCTGTTGTTTTTGCTGTTGTATTTACACAGGCCAACATTTTTAACCATGGTCCATAATTCATTTTGGTTGTTTAAGGTGATGGCTGATGCAGCGTAACTAAAACTAATTAAATTGTTATGCTTATAGAGTGGAATCTGTTCTGCTTTATTCGAAACAAAATTATAGGTCAATAATCCTTCTACTTCTGATGCGATGAACACATGGTGTAAAGCATCTTCTTTTATGGCGTTTATATTCCCTTTTAACTGGCGAATGCCCTTGCCGGAAACACTTTTGAAATTGACATTAGAAAATTGGTTAATGGAATAGTTAAATCGACTAATCCCATTGCGTGTTCCAATCCATATTTGGTTAAGGTGATCTTGTGTTATACAGTTAATGCGGTTATTTATCAATGAATTAGGATTCGAAAGGTTATTTCGATATACAATAAAATGATATCCATCATATCGGGTTAAACCATCATAAGTACCAATCCACATTAATCCACGATTATCCTGATAAATAGTCGTTACATCATTATTGGGTATGCCACTATTAACATCAATAAACTTAACGGCAGGAATTTGCGCATGTAGAAATAAATTTGGAATAACTATTAAGAAAAGTACAGCACTTAGGATGATATGCAGTTTCCGAAACATATTAGCGCGTAATTAAGCGTTATTAATAATAGAGTTAGGTATTAACGTTCTATATGGTTTGTTTAATAGAATTAAAAGGAAGGCAATAAATAGCATCATGTAATTTTAGTCATTATAAAAAGCCATGATGAAATTACAATATATTGTTTATTTAAGCTAAACATTTTAATTAAAAGTTTATTTATATTAAACATTTTAGCGTTTTGATTCTTTGACAAATAATATTATTCCACAAATTAATTTTGGCCATCATTAAAATGTTAGGCATTATTTTTATAAAATCTAATTGTCAATCATTATTTTAGTTTAGAAACTACACGAAATAAAATAAGCAATTATGAGAGCAATTAATCCCTGGATCAACTTTAATGGCAATACCGAAGAAGCATTTACTTTTTATAAATCAGTTTTTGGCGGTGAGTTTACCAAAGTGATCCGTTTTAAAGACTTATCAGGTCCCGATTTTCAGGTAGCGGAAGAAGAAGAAAATAAAATAATGTACATCGGCTTATCGCTTGGTAAAAATAATGTATTGATTGCGAACGATGTTCCCGGGTTTATGGGGCCGGTAAATGAAAATGAAAACCGTTCTAAAATATATGTGAGTGCCGAAAGTACGGAAGAAGCAGATAAGATATTTAATGGATTATCAGTTGGTGGGGAAGTGGAAGGGCCGATTGGCGATAGTCCATGGGGTACTTATGCGGGGATGTTTAGGGATAAATTTGGTATTGAATGGATTGTAGAGTTTGATCCGGAGGGTGTATAGTTTTGTCGTTTTTTCTACTATGCTCGTTATTCTCACGCATGCGGGAATCTTACTACAATTGCCAGGTTATAAGACTAATTTTTTTGACTCTTGCATTTTAAACGCTAAGGAATGCGTTTCTACCATTTTTGCAACTTACTTAGCAACCTTTATGCGTAACAGGCATTGCCTCGAATTTTAAATTCAGAGGCTATTAATCTTTTTCGGCTAATTACAGTCAAATTTGCTTTACCATAATTTTATAATGATGCAGGATCAGAATAATACTTTGATAACCTCAGCTAAAAAGGCAAGTGGAATGAGCGACGATAAATTTCCGAAAGGTATATTATTTTTTATTCTTGTGCTCAGTGTGATGCTTATGGCCTTACTTTTATGGAGGCATTAACAATTTCTGCATTTTGTTTTGATTGGCGAATCTGCGGAATTATATTCTTGCTGATGCTTTAACATTCCACCTCTTTAAAGGCTTCAAAAATCTACCTCCTAATAATTTAAAAACTAACTCCCAATTGCAAACCTGTAGAAAGTGATGCCGCCTGATCGTTACCAAACCGGACAGGAAAAGGTAGGGCTGCGTATAAATTAACATTCTTTCCTTTTTTTATTACCTGGTTAAAAACCGGAGTAAAGCCATAACGGCCATTGGTTTCGAATGCCACACGGCCAATAAATGTAAATCCATGTTTAAAGCGGAACATTGCACCCGGGTGAAACAAAACCGAACTTACTTTAGAAATATTATGCTCCGTACGGATATTGGGTGCAATTTCAAAGCTAACGCCAAATTTGTCGCTCTTTAAAATGTTTATTCCAAATGGGAATGCGAGTGTGTATACATTCGAAAAGTTATCGTGAAATCCATTTTTGTCTAATGATCCGATCGGGTGGAGCAAGCTGAAATAACCGGTTACTTTAGGGTAAATTGAAGTTTGAGCCGTCTGTTGTGCCTTAATTGATAAATTTAGTGTAATGGTGAAAAGCAAGATTAATGTATTGCTGATTAAAAATGATCGTGAGAAAATGTGGTGCATATATGATGATTTAAATGAATTTGATTAATAAGCCTAATATTGCGGCAACAGCAATAATATAGGGCTCTTGCAATTTCTTGATGTAAATAAGGGCGATTATTGCTGCTATGGCGATCAATGCAGTTGGAATATCTTTTATGGAGCGTGCAGCAATTACCACAACCGAACCCACCAGCGCACCAATTACCGCTGCGGTAATGCCTTCTACAAATGCTTTAATGCTGATATTTTTTGCAATCCTTTTAAAGGAAGGTGCTAATGCTATGGTAAAAAGATAGCAGGGTAGAAATGTTGCAAGGGCTGCCACACATGCTCCAGGGAAGCCAGCAACAAGATATCCGATAAAGCCAACAGTGATTACAACCGGGCCAGGAGTAATCATGGCAACAGCAACAGCATCTACAAACTGAGTTTCTGTTAACCAACCAAATTCCTTTACAACTCCACTGTGTAAAAAGGGAACAATAGCAAGGCCACTACCAAATACGAAAGCTCCTGCCTTGGCGAAAAACCAACCGATTTCTTGTAAAGTTTTGCTGTCGTAATGCCAAAAACTTGTACTTAACAGGATTCCAGAAGAAAGCGTTGAAGGCCTTTTGATCCATTTTGGCGGGGCTTTAACAACCATGTATATGATGCCGCAACCTATAAATAATAAAATTTCTTCTTTTTCGGTAATCACTGTAATTACCATCCCTAGAATGTAAAATACCCATAAAAGCCATTTGGATTTTATAGCGGTAACTTCGAATTTGCTTATGGATTTGACGGTTAGTTTATAGGCACTCATGCTGATGATGCCAATTACTGCTGCACCAACGCCATAAAATACAGCTTGCATCCATGCCAGGCCCCCATATAACTGGTAGGCCATGCCCAGCAAAACAACCATTATAAATGAGGGCAGTACAAAAGCCAATCCTGTTAAGGTGGCCCCCAATAAGCCATAATGTACAAAGCCAATATAAATACCCAGCTGAGCAGCGAGTGGCCCCGGTGCCAGTTGCGCTAATGCCAATCCTTCTTTGTATTCGTCTTCTGTTAGCCAGCCTTTTTGCGCCACTAAATCGCGCTGCATATAACCAACAAGTGCAACCGGACCGCCAAACCCCCAGGTACCCAATTTCAGGAAATAGGTCGTAATTTCGGCTAGCGAATACAGTGGTTTGGTTTTAGCTGTTTCTTGTCTCATCAAGCAAATTGTATTTCGTTACAATATTGCTTATTCGAAAAACCTTATAATTGTATGGATTTAACTATTTGTATCCATTTTACTTTTTTGGTGCTTTTTTCTGTAAATGGAGGGATTTTCTCCTGTCTGTTTTTTAAAAATCCGGTTAAAGTGGCTTTGGTCTGAAAATCCTGTTAAATAAGCAACCTCTGTTAATGAGTAAGATGTAGTTTCTATCAACAGCATGGCCTTTTCAATGCGCATTTTTCGGATATAGTCTCCAAAGGATAGGTTATCGAAGTATTTTGAAAACTCTCTTGATAAATAGGCAGGATTAATTTCCAGTTCATTTGATGCCTGTTGTAAGCTTAAGGTCATGTTGGTGTCCATCTGGTCTTGAATCATGTTTCTGAGTTCGTTGGCCCATGCAGGAGCTTTTTTTCCTTTGTTTTCCCTTAGGTATTTGGTATATATTTCCAGCAACATCTGTTCAACTGGTCCGGCTTGTGTGTGTTTTTTGTGGTAAAGGTGTTTAGCCCAGCTATACAAACCATCGTAAATCTGCATACCCAAAGTAAGCAGGTCGTGGTCGTTTGTACTGTGGTAGGCCAAGCCTGAAAATACAGCTTCGAGTCCTGCTGATTGTGGGGCAAAATCATGTCGATCGGTATCTGCACCACGAACAATTGCTGCAATGCGATCAAGCGCCACATCTTTTAACTGGTGCTTTTTAATAAAATAATCAAATGTACACTGATCATTGTAATGTGTGTATTCTACACCCGGCATATCGAAAGGCGTAGCCCCGAGTTCTTCTGCTTTAATCATCACCTGATCTGCCGGTACATAAACTATTTCTGCCTCCGGATCGATAAAACGCCTGATGAGCCAGGGACAGGCAATCCGGTCAATTTTCGGATGTTCGCGGGTAATCCATTTCATATTTATAATTGTGGGGGTAAGCAAAGTTAATGATCCAAGTTGAATTTATGGATAGGGCAGGTGCGTGAAGTTACTCATTGCATTCGAAATGCGAATTTCGTCAATCCTCGTTGTAAACGCGGACTATATAGGCTATTTAGGGAAAATTTATGGTCGGTGAGACACCAACCATTAGGTGGTTTATCTGATCGCATTAGAAATGCGAATCTCGACAATCCTCGTTACAAACGAGGACTATGTAGTAGGCTATGCAGGTGTTTATTTGATCGCATTCGAAATGCAAATCTCGTCAATCCTCGTTACAAACGAGGACTATGTAGGGGTAAGCAAAGTTAATGATTCAAGTATCGCATTTGAAATGCGAATCTCGACAATCCTCGTTACAAACGAGGACTATGTAGGCTATATAGCATTTATACGTATGTTGGTGAACTAATCGAAATTACATCATTTCACTTTTAAAATATAGCCTAATCCATAAACGTTTTCGATGCTTACCTGCTCCGAGGCCTTAAAAAGTCTGCGTAACCTCGAAATAAACACTTCCAGGCTTTTGCCATTAAAATAATCATCATTTCCCCACAGGGCCAATAAAATATCTTTCTTTTTAACCACCTGGTTAATATTACCCGCCAAACGGTCTAATACTTCCGATTCTCTTACCGTTAATGATACCTCCCTGCCATCCGGCATCATCACAAATAGCTGGTCTTTTTGATATCTGATATCGCCTATATTAATAAAACCTGGTTTAGCGGGAGCCGCTGGTTTTACATTACCCGAAAATTTCTTAATGATATTTCCGATCCGTAAAACCAATTCTTCAATTTCGAATGGCTTCGAGATATAATCAATCGCACCAATTTTTAATCCCCTTATCCGGTCTTGCTTTTCATTGTGTGCAGTAAGAAAGAAAAAGGGCTGGCTTGGGTTCATCTTTACCATATCTGTGGCCAGGTCGAAACCATTCATATCCGGTAGCTGTACATCAACAATCACCAGTTTATTATCAAGTTGGTTTGCACTATAATAATCCAATGCTGCTGTAGCAGTTTTAAACCAAAGTACACTAAAGCCCCTTAACTTCAGGTACTCGGAAATTACGTTGCCCAGGTCTATTTCATCTTCAATTATTACAATATCATACAGCATAATTTGTTGGATTATTGATTTGCATTATTTGTGGCTTKTTCAGCAGGGATATGCACCAAAAATTCGGTTCCTTTTCCTGGTGTTGATCGTATGCTGATTTGCCAGCCATGAATATCAAGGCATTGTTTAACATAGTATAAGCCAAGCCCAAGGCCCGAAACCGTATTATCTTTGCCTGCACGGTAAAACTTATCGAATATTTTTTCTTTGGTTGCCTCTTCAATTCCTTTCCCGTTATCTTTAATATGAAGGGTGTAACCATCTTTATTGGTGGTAATAAAAAGCACAGTCATTTTTACCTCACTGTGGTTGTGTTTAAAAGCGTTATCCAAAATATTGTGCAGCATGGTTGTAAACACAAAAGGATCCATCATAATCAGTATTTCCGAACCATGAGGATCAAAGGTAAGGCTATCTGGCGATTGCACTTTTATTTTATAATCGTTTACCAGTGTAAGTACAGCATAATTAAGGTCTGTTTCTTCGAGGTGGATGTTGTTGTTAATTTCCGAAATCTCCAACATTTGGTTAATGTGCGAATGGAGCCTCCGGGCCTGCCTTTCTACAATATTTACAAGTGTGTTAACGCGGTTACGGTCATTCAGTACCTCATCTTCGTGCAAACTTTTACTGGCCACCAAAATGGTGGTTATGGGCGTATTAAATTCGTGCTTAATGCTATTCAGGAAATCAGATTTAACATCGGTTTCTTTTTTCTGCCGCATCCAGCTGATGTAGGTATAATAATTTATGCCCACTATAATGATAATGCACAAGGCAACGAGCGAAAATGTAGGCAACATTTGATAGGCCACTTTTAAGGTACGGCCCGGAGGATCTACAAAAAGATTAAAGGTAATTCTGTAATCGTAAACCAGTTTGCCGCTAACCGAAAGATTGGTTACCCTGTTTTGGATATTTGGATCCGTTAATGTGCCGTCGATAATTACCCCATATGGCGTTTTTTCCCTGGCTTTAAAATCAGTTTGGCTATTGTTATCGAATATGGTAATGTTACCAATTTTATTGTCGAAGTTTATTTCAATTTGCTGAAAAGTGAGGAGGTATTGCAAGTTGCTATCCAAGCCGTTCCGTTTAACAATCGATTGGAAAACACTGTCCATGGTGCTTTGCTGCCGAAGATCTTTTAACAGTGTATTGCTTACCCGTTGCGATAGTTTAACAAATTCTTTTCGGTTATTTAGGTAGGCTTGTTTGAGCGCAGGCATATTTTTGGCGAGGATGGAGTCGATAATCTTTCCGCCGCCGGTATACACCTTATCTTCTGATATACTGCGTCCATATTCATCGTTAATCAGCGTTTTTTCCTTTAAACTATAATCCCTGTCTCTAAGTACATAAGAATTATAGGTTAATCTGAGCTGTACCAGCAGCAATATCAGAAAGCTGACCAAAACTACCGACTTATATATACGATCTTTCATTTTATCCATTAAAAATAGACGTATTATTTCATAAATACCATAACGTTAAGCTTTTGTTAGGTTTCTGTTACGGTTTCGTTCGACAAATTTCTTTGATGTGGGATGTAGCTTTGAATAATGAAAGTTGGATGATGTGTATCAACCACATTTTGATTAAGCGATTGAAATTGATAACCAGCTGTACACCAGTACATCTTTCTAAACAACTAACACAAATACAAGAACCAAAAAACAGAGAAATGACCTTTAAAAGGATTTTATCATTATTACTTATCGTTTCGGGTACGACAGCTATTTACCCGGCAATGGCCCAGCAAAAATCGGCCAATAAACTATTACCCGAGCTTCAGCAAGATTTTGTAGACCTTGGTTTGGGCATGTTTATCCATTATGGAATGCCAACTTTTATGGATCAGGATTGGTCGGACCCTGATGCAGATCTTTCCCTGTTTCAATCACCAAAACTCGACGCTGACCAATGGGCAAAAGCGGCAAAATCTGCAAACATGACTTATGGTTGCTTAACCACTAAACACCACAGCGGTTTCCCGATCTGGAATACCAAAACAACTGCGTATAATGTAATGAATACGCCGCTTAAACGCGATGTGGTAAAAGAATATACAGAGGCTTTCCGTAAAAATGGATTGAAGGTAATGTTATACTATTCTATTTTGGATACCCATCATGGCATCCGTCCCAACCAGATAACTCCTGCAAACGTTAAAATGATCAAAGATCAGCTTACCGAACTGCTTACCAATTATGGCGAAATTACAGCACTGATTATTGATGGATGGGACGCGCCATGGTCGCGTATTTCTTATGATCAGGTACCTTTTGAAGACATTTATTACTTAATCAAATCATTACAGCCAAACTGTTTGGTGATGGATTTGAATGCAGCAAAATATCCTACACAGGCATTGTTTTATACCGATATCAAATCGTATGAACAAGGTGCAGGTCAGTTTATTTCAAAGGAGAACAACAAACTTCCGGCACTTGCCTGTTTACCGCTTCAGGCCAATTGGTTCTGGAAAACATCTTTCCCTACTACACCTGTAAAAAATGTACCCGAGCTGGTAAACAAATTCATCATTCCTTACAACGGTGCCTATTGCAATTTTATTCTTAACGTAGCTCCGGGCAAAAACGGGCTGATTGATGATAATGCTTTGGCGGCACTTAAAGAAATGGGGCAGATTTATAAAAAACCTACCGATCTTCCGCGCATACCGGCTTATGCTGCGCCAATTATTTCGAGCAACATTGCCAAACATGTAAAAAGCAACAGCAGCTGGAGCGATGATATGAATATTATGGATTTTGCCAATGATGACGATTTCGGTTCGAGCTGGTCTTCAAATCCAACTGTAAAATCTCCCTGGTATGAGTTAAATTTCGAAAAAGCAGTTCCTTGCAATATGGTGGTATTAACCGCCGGTAATAACCGTAAAGCCACCTACACTTTGCAGTATTATGCAAATGGTAAATGGAATGCTTTAGCTGCGAAAAACGAAGGAGAAAAAAAGGTAAGTATTTTTAGGTTTGAACGCATTTGGTGCGAAAAAATAAAGGTAAGCATTACCAATTTCGACAGCCCGCCTGCTATTGCTGAAGTAGGGGTATTTAATGAAAGAAAATAAGATATAGGTTAGCCGGATCAGTTTTGGCCCGGCTAATTTATTAACTGCTCTTGTTTGCCAGGTACAGGTGGGAATTAACTACTCCAAAACATATCTACAAGCATTTTTTGAAACAATCCTAACATAAACCAACCAAACTTTATGAACCAAAATTTTACTGCCAGGGTAAGGCATTTGCCTTATCTGGGGAATCTCTGGGTACTGTTTTCAGTATTTAGTGTCTGTTTACTGCTCTTGGGCAGCCCCATACATGCGCAACAGGGCGCAACAACCAAAATTACCGGAACTGTTAAAGATTCACTCGGTTTAGGTATTCCCGGGGTGAGCCTTCAGGTTAAAAGCCAGGGAGGTGCCGGAACAATTACCGATGCCAATGGTAAATTTGCCCTGAACGTTACAGCCAAATCTACAGTAGTAGTATCATCGGTAGGTTTTAAGCAGATTACTTTTATTGCAGATGCCCAAAATTTAAAAGTAGATCTCGTTCTGCAATCTGATGATAACAACCTTACGGATGTGGTGGTTACAGCCTTTGGCAAAAAGGAGCGGAGAGAAGCCATGGTAGGATCTGTAACCAGCATTACACCCTCTAAGCTTAAAATCCCTTCCAGTAACCTCACCAATGCCATGGCCGGGCAAATTGCCGGGGTAGTGGCTTATCAACGCAGCGGCCAGCCAGGGCTTGATAATTCAACCTTTTTTATCCGTGGCGTAACCACATTCGGTTACAAACAAGATCCCTTGATTTTGGTAGATAACGTAGAACTTACCCCAACCGATCTGGCGAGGTTACAGGTTGATGATATTGCCAGTTTCTCCATCTTAAAAGATGCCAGTGCCACGGCTTTATATGGCGCAAGGGGGGCTAACGGCGTAATATTGGTAACCACAAAAGAAGGTGTAGAAGGCAATGCAAAAGTAAACGTACGTTTCGAAAACTCGATTTCGCAGGCTACGCAAAACCTAAAAATTGCCGATCCCATCACTTTTATGAAAATGTATAACGAGGCCATTACCACAAGGAACCCCTTAGGTGTACCCAGGTTTAGCCAAAACGATATTTACAACCGCGAGCAAACTTTAAGTGGTGCACCGGGAAGCAACAGATATGTTTATCCTGCTGTAAACTGGATTGATGAACTTTTTAAACAAAGTACCAACAACCAAAGGCTTAACGGTAGCGTAAGCGGCGGCGGCAAAATTGCCAGGTACTACATTGGTACATCTTACAACCGCGATAACGGGATACTAAAAGTTAGTCCGGTAAATAATTTTAACAATAATGTAAAGCTAGAAAACTATCAGCTCCGTTCTAACGTCAACATCAATGTTACGCCTACTACTGAGGTGGTTTTAAGGCTTTCGGGTACTTTTGATGAGTACAACGGCCCTATAACCGACGACGGCTCTTTCTCTGCCGATCTGTATAAAAAGGCACTTCATACCAGTCCGGTATTGTTTCCTGCATTTTTTCCTGCAGATCCATCATTGGGTATTGATACACACATTCTCTTCGGCAACAGTTCAACTGAGGGTACCGGAAACACAGTTGGTTTTTCCAATCCATATGCAGATATGATGAAAGGCTATAAATCTTTTTCCAGGTCAAGAATGTCGGCACAATTAGAACTTAATCAGGATCTTAACTTCCTTACAAAAGGTTTATCATTTAAAGGAATGTTTAATACCAACAGGTATTCTTACTTTGATTTAACGAGGCAATATTCGCCGTTTTTTTACAATATAGCTTCTTATGATCGGGTGAGCAATCAATATACGCTTAACTGGATTAATAACCAGCCGGGGCAGGCTTCAGAGTACCTGAGTTTTGATCCCGGTTTTAAGGATATCAATACTTTTGTGTACATGCAGGGCGTATTGGATTATTCGCGACAGATAGGCAGCAAACACAACATTAGCAGTACATTAATTGCAACCAGGCAGCAGCGTCTTTATGCCAATGCCATCGATCCTGCAACCAATTTATCCAGTTTGCAGTATTCACTTCCTTACCGGAATGTTGGTTTATCGGGTAGGTTAGGGTACGCTTATGATAACCGCTACTTTGCCGAATTTAATTTTGGCTACAACGGATCGGAACGCTTTGCAGATAAAAACAGATTTGGTTTTTTTCCAACAATTGGCGGTTCATGGGTAATCTCGAATGAGAAATTTTGGGATGGCGGTTTAAAAGGAGTGGTTAATAAACTTAAACTACGCGCGAGTTATGGTTTGGTAGGTAACGATGCCATTGGTGCACAACGTTTTTTCTACCTGTCTAATGTAAACCTTAACGGGGGCAATCCTGCCTTTTTTGGTCAAAACAATGGGGTAAGCAGGCCAGGTGTAAGCATTACCAATTACGCAAATGACGCGGTAACCTGGGAAACTTCGAGGCAAACGAATATCGGACTGGAGATTAGCCTGTTTAAAAGTTTAAACATTATTGCCGAAGTATACAAACAACACCGTTACAATATTTTAATGCAACGTGCATCTATCCCTACCAGTATGGGGTTAGAATCGGGTGTGAGTGCAAACCTTGGCACTGCTGATTCGCGCGGAATTGATTTTTCTGCTGATTATAGTAAAACCTTCAGAGGAGGCTTTTGGATGTCGGGCAGAACAAACTTTACCTTTTCGCAAAATAAATACGGTCAATACGAGCAACCAGCATATAAAGAACCATGGAGAATACTTTCTGGCCAGAAAATCGGTGTAAGGTGGGGTTACATTGCCGAGCGTTTATTTGTTGATGATCAGGAGGCGGCTGCTTCGCCAACACAACTTTTCGGAGCGGGTGCTTCTGCGCCAAAGGGAGGCGATATTAAATATACCGACGTAAATAATGATGGCAAGATAACCGAAGCCGATCAGGTTTTTTTAGGGTTGCCGGCTACACCCGAAATTGTGTATGGTGCAGGCCTTTCAATGGGATTTAAAAAGATCGATCTTTCTTTGTTCTTTCAAGGCGTAGGCCGTACAAGTTTCTTTATTGATCCATCTCAGGTAAGTCCCTTTCTCGAAAACAGACAGGTATTGCAACAATTTGCCGATAGCCATTGGACAGAGGAGAATCAGAATCTTTATGCCAAGTATCCCCGTTTGGGAACCACTTCTTCCGAGATCAGCAACAACCTGCAAACCAGTTCGTGGTGGATGCGTGATGGTGCATTTATCAGGTTAAAATCAATAGAGATAGGTTATACCTTGCCAGAAAAGTTGGCCAAAAAAGCATTCTTATCCAATTGCCGGATTTATTTTAATGCCTTAAATCCATTTACCTGGAGCAGGTTTAAAGATTGGGATCCGGAGTTGGCTTCAAACGGCTTTAGCTACCCGATCCAGAAAGTGTACAATATCGGAATCAACGTAAACTTATAAGCGCACCTGTAATGAAATTTAACATCAAACTTCTCCTACTCATTGCAGTGGTTACGGGAACAACCGTATCCTGCAAGAAATACCTGGATGTAACACCAGATAATGTGGCCACTATCGATTATGCTTTTAGAAACAGAAATGAGGCCGAAAATTACCTTTTTACCTGTTACTCTACCATACAGAACATGGGCCCTTCGAATACCGATGCGGCTTTTACCTCCTCAGGCGAAATTTATTTCCCCAACACATTAACCGAAGCCACGTTGGGTAGCAGAGATGCTGAGCAAGGTTTCCACCTGATTAGAGGGGTGCAAAGTACTGATAATCCATCTTTAAATTACTGGGATGGTGAGCAACTTGGGCAGCCGATTTTTAAAGCCATTAGGAGGTGTAATATATTTCTGGAGAATATTAACCGACCAAAAGACCTGTCTCAATTTGAACGCAACCGCTGGATTGCTGAGGTAAAGTTTTTAAAAGCTTATTATCACTTTTACCTGTTAAGGATGTATGGCCCGGTTCCTTTAATTAAAGAGAATTTGCCTATTGATGCCGGTACAGAAGATGTAAGAATAAAACGTGCACCTGTTGATGAAGCTTTTGCCTATATCGTATCATTATTGGATGAGGCCACACCCGATCTTCCGCGCACCATTCAGGATCCTGCAAGGAGTTTAGGCCGCATTACGCAAAACATTGCTTTATCAGTTAAGGCAGAAGTGCTTACCACGCAGGCAAGTCCGTTTTTTAACGGCAACCCCGATTATACTGGTTTTAAGGATAAAGATGGGGTTAACCTGTTTCCGGCTGCTTATAGTGCCGAAAAATGGAACAAAGCCATGCTGGCCTGCCAGGCGGCAGTAAAATCATGCGAAGAAAGCAATCTTTCACTTTACCGTTTTACTTCTCCAGGCAATCTTCCTACTATACCAGCGCCATTAAAAACGGTTATGGATATCAGGCAGAGCATTACCGAAAACTGGGAGAAAAATCCGGAAGTAATTTGGGCCCTTAACACCGAATTTGGACTCCAATCTATGGCTATGCCTAGGCTTACCAATGCCATGGTACAAAATATGGGTGGTGCACCAGGCAATTTTGCCGTACCTATCGGGATGGCCGAACTGTTTTATTCTAAAAATGGAGTGCCGATGGCAGAAGATGCAAGTTACGATTACCGGGGCCGTTATGCTATTGCTGCGGCACCTGCCGAAAGCAAATATTATTTAAAAAGTGGCTATCAAACCATTAAAATGCACATGGATAGGGAACCCCGTTTTTATGCGGATTTATCATTTGATGGAAGCTGTTTTTTTGGGAACGGACAAACAGATCCTGAAAATATGCTGTATGTGCAGGCCCGCGGTGGAACTTCATTGGCTGGGCCGAAAGATAATATCAGGGTAAACGTATCAGGCTATTGGCCAAGTAAACTCGTTAATTACCAGTCGGTTTTTGGTACTGAGGTAACCCAGGCAAGCTTTAGGGTGCCATTAATCAGGTTGGCCGGCCTTTACCTGCTTTACGCAGAAACACTTAACGAAGTAAATGGCCCTACGGCCGATGTGTATACATATATCGATAAAGTACGTACACGTGCAGGTTTAAAAGGTGTTAAAGAATCCTGGGCGCAGTATTCGGTTAATCCGGGCAAGGCATCAAGTAAAGATGGTTTGCGTTCAATTATCCAGCAGGAACGGCGCATTGAACTGTGTTTCGAAGGTAGAATTGGGTGGGATTTACGCCGTTGGAAAGTGATGCAGGAGGTATTAAGCAAACCGCTTCAGGGCTGGAATATTCAGGATACCACACCAGAAGGTTATTACCGCCAGCGCAATCTTGTAATCCCGGTATTTGGTTTAAAAGATTATTTATGGCCGCTTAAGTACAACGACCTGATTGCTAATCCGAACCTGGTTCAAAATCCTTATTGGTAAATTTTAAACATACGATGATGAAAATTAGCTCAAAAATATATAACCGGCTTAGCAGCTTGCAATTTCTTGCACTGTTACTGGTAGCCTTCTCGCTTAATTCCTGTAAGGAAAGTGAAGGTTTTAATGATGTAGTATCAAATGATATGACAAAACCCGGTGCACTTACCGGAGTAAAAGTAGATAACCTGGCCGGTGCCGCAGTAATTTCTTATAAACTACCAAATTCTGAAAACCTGCTTTATGTACAGGCAGAATACCGGATCAATGCGCGAACGGTGAGGCAAAGCAAATCTTCCTACTATAGCGACACAATTAAGGTAGAAGGTTTTGAAAAAAGCGGCGATTATGATGTTACACTTTACGCAGTATCGCGTGCAAATGTGAAAAGTGATCCAATTCAGGTGCGCGTACATCCTGCAACACCATCTTACCTATCGGTTTACCCAACGGTTCAGCTCCAGGCCGATTTTGGCGGTGTAAATGTAACAGCCAATAATCCTGCTAAAAAAGCAATTGGTGTTATTGTGATCTCTAACGATAAAACAACGGGAAAAATGCTGCCGATTGAGCAGTTTTATACCGAAGCCGAAAGCATTAATTTTAGTGTAAGGGGATTTGATACCTTAAAACGAGATTTTGGCGTATACGTAACCGATAGGTGGGGAAATATATCTGATACCTTATATAAATCCATCAGCCCAATATTTGAAATAATGGTGCCAAAAGCTCAATTTAGCGAATACAGGCTACCTTCAGATTCTCCACTTGGCGCAACTGGCCTGGGTTGGAATACAACGAGGCTGTGGGACAATAATACCACCGACCCGGGGTGGCATACTGAAGCTGGTTATGGAAAACCATTACAACTCTGTACTTTCGATATGGGCGTGCTCACCAAGCTTAGCCGCTATAAATTATGGGAAAGGGGTGAAGCCTATGGAAACGATTACTCCTATAACCATGGTAACCCTAAAGGGTGGACACTCTGGGGATCGGCCAAAACCGCACCGGCAGATATCGATCTACCTGTAACATCAGCAAAAGGTACTGTAGTTGGCGATTGGATTAATCTTGGCAATTTTACCTGTCCGCCTCCGCCATCAGGCAATGCGCCCGGGCAAACCACACCTCTTGATCTTGCAGCTGTAAAAGCTGGCTTTGAGTTTAATATCGCTTTGGATGTACCGAAAGTGAGGTTTATCAGGCTGGCTGTTAACACTACGTGGGGCAATGCAGATTTTGCACACGTAATGGAATTATCTTTTTGGGGAAACACCAATTAAAAATTAAAGAAGATGACAACTAAACATATAAATGGCATTTTAATGGTTTTTATGGCCATTGCAGTGCTTTGTGGCTGTAGTAAAGATGCGCTCGACTACAGAAAATACCTTGACGGAAAAGAAAGAATCTATCCGGGCTTTGCGGGTAAGGTTGGTGCAGCACCAGGAAATTACAGGGTTAAACTCAATTGGAAAGCAAGTCCTGATCCGAGTGTTACCCATTACAGAATTTTTTGGAATAATTTTGCTGATTCCTTGGAAATGAAAGCACCAGATCGGAACATTACTGATGTATCGGTAATTATTCCTAAACTGGTAGAGTATAACTATTCTTTCACCATTTACTCTTACGATAAAGCGGGCAATAAATCGGTGCCTGTTCAAATCAGTAACATAAAAATTTATGGCGATAGTTACAAAGCCAGTTTAACCAACAGGTTTCTGGTTTCAGCAGATCCTTATCAGTTGGATGATACTGGCATTACGCTTCACTTTGAAAAGCCCGATACCATTAACATTGCAACCGAAATAAAATACACTTACAAAGATGGAACAATCCATAAAAGCTCGTTAAGTCCGGATGAAAATTCGATCAGGCTGGCCGACTACAAAACCGGAACAAAAATTTATTTTAAATCAGCATATATCCCTGTTAAATCGGCAATTGATACCTTTTATACAGCAGATTATGATTCTTTGAGCAATATCTTAATACCTGTAGATAAATCGCTCTTCCGCCCGCTAAAACTCGCCAATGATGTTGGCATCTATTCGGATGAAACCACATTATCTCAACTGTGGAATGGAAATAAAACACCAACAGATTATCCGGATATTTTCCATAGCGACGATCAAACTCCGCTTCCACATCACTTTACTTTTGATATGGGTAAACCGATAAACAACCTCGCACAGTTCGAAATTATCGGGCGCAACGGCTACAATAACCCTACTAAATTTGAGATATGGGGAATTGCAAATCTTACAGGAGCAGAAACGCAGTCGCCAGGTAATTCGCCAGGCTGGACCGCAGAATCTAAAGGAAGAGGGTGGACTTTGCTTAAAACTGTAGAACGTTCAGATGATGGATCGGCACCATTTAAAGTAAGCCTCCCTGATGGATTACCTGCAATACGGTATATCCGGATCCGGGTGATTCAGGTAGCCAGTGGCGATGCCTATTACAGCAACATCAGTGAAGTTACTTTCTGGAACAAATAGGTTCGCTCTGGTAAAATGGAAGAATAATGTAAATGATGAATAAGAATAAAACAATAATTTATGTGCTGGTCCCAATTTTATTATTGGGACTGGTTTCAAGGTCTGAAGCGCAGATTAAGGATCAATTTAATAAAGTAACAAGTATTCCAGATTCTGTTTGGAAAGAACATTGGTTTGAACACCATGAAGAGCTTAAACTAGTAGCGAGCAATGCTGATGTGGCTGTTTTTTACGATAAAAATATGCCAGTAAACATTAAATGGCCTGTTTCGGTAATGGCCGATTGTTGGGCATACGTTAAACATAATTATGGAAATTTTGGACTTGATCCGAAACTGTATGTGATTTTGCACCGCGCAATGGGTAAAGATTATGGTGGTGGCCACCCATCACCATTTTTTGATGCAAGTCATGATTATCGTAACGTTATCGATTGTGGTTTGGGGCAATGGGATAATCCAGGTGGAGAGCAGATTGGCATGCCGATACATGAGATGGGTCATATTGTAACCAGTGCCAGTCATGGCACCAAAGGATCGCCTTCTGATGTACTCTGGGGAGATAGTAAGTTTATGGAGATTTTTAATTATGATGTACTTAAAAATATAGGAATGGCCGATGAAGCCAATAGGGTGTTTACGCAGATGCAAACCCAGTACGACGACTTTCCGAGGCCGGGTACGCAGTGGTTTAAAAACTGGTTCTTTCCTATTTATAGCAAGTATGGTGAAGGAAAAGTATTGAACAGGTATTTCGAAGTGCTGGCTTTAAATTTCCCTAAAAATAAAAACGGACGTTTTATCAGGGATTTAAACTTTGGGGAGTTTATTCATTTCTGGAGCGGTGCAGCTGGAGTTAACCTACAATTGGTTGCAGAAAAAGCTTTTGGCTGGCCGATTGAATACGATCTTCAGTTTAAACAGGCGCAAAAAGATTTTCCTAAAGTACATTATAAAACTGAAGGCAATACCAGGTAGGAAGGTGCTTAGCTAGGAAGAGTACATAAATTGGGGGGACTTGTATCGAATACCGTTATAAACCATTTATGCATAAGATACCCGGTGTGGACCGGTCATAATAAGCTTAGGTGAGGTTTATACTCATCAAAAGCTAATTTAAATTTGGTAAAAACATAGGTTGTGGTGGATACCCAACCTATGTTTTATTTTTAACACAATTTTCTATCAAATCTGTCATCCTGAGCCAGCCGAAGAACCTTTTTAAATATTTTAAAGGCATTTCTACAAACTTAATTTCACAAACTCCTAAAACGATCGTCTTTCCCGCGCAGGCGGGAATCTTAATACAACCTGCTAAAGCATTACGATTCCCAATCGAGTTGGGAATGACGCAAGATTTTTAGCAATTTTTCACCTTAATTAATGATAAATTGAGATGAGTCGTTATTTGGACTGAAGCGTTATCTGTCACCCTGAGCCTGCCGAAGAACCTTTTCAACTAATTTAATGGCATTTCGACAAGCTCAATATGACAGTTTTGTTTAAAAAAACTTACGATTTAATAAACGCTAAAAGATCTTTATTAATCGTTTCTGCTTCCGTAGTTGGCATACCGTGAGGGAAACCCGGATAAGAAATCAGTTTTCCGTCTGGTAAAAGCTTCGCTGCTCTTGGTGCCTGGTTAAAAGGAACAATCTGATCGTCTTCACCATGTAAAACCAATACAGGAATTTCTACACTTTTTAAATCTTCAGTAAAATCAGATTCTGAAAATGCTTTAATACCTTCATAATGTGCCAATACAGAACCCATCATGCCCTGGCGCCACCAGTTGTGTTTAATACCTTCCTGAACTGTTTTACCTTCGCGGTTCCAGCCATAAAATGCCACAGGAAAATCGTAGAAATATTGTGCTCTTGTAAAACCGGTACCTTGACGGATTTCATCAAATATCGACATTGGCACGCCTTCCGGATTGCTTTCGTTTTGAATCATTATTGGTGTTACTGCACTAATTAATACCGCTTTTGCAACGCGGCCTTTGCCATGTTTTGCCACATAACGGATTACCTCACCACCACCGGTTGAGTGACCAATGTGAATGGCATCTTTTAAATCGAGAGCTGCTGTAAGCTCTGCAATATCGGCAACATAAGTGTCCATATCGTTGCCATTTGCACTTTGTCCTGAACGGCCATGTCCACGGCGATCGTGTGCAATTACACGGTACCCTTGTTTAAGGAAAAACATCATTTGTGTATCCCAGTCATCTCCCGATAATGGCCATCCATGATGAAATACGATTGGCTGTCCTGTACCCCAATCTTTGTAATAAATTTCAGTTCCGTCTTTTACTTTAATAGTACTCATAGCTTTTTTATTAGATTAAATTTTAATTATTTAAAGCAGCTTCGCTAATCACCGCATTTGGATCACCGCTAAGCCTGGATATTTTACAAATCCATTTATTCAAATTATGGGCCATTGCTTTAAATGTTTGAAATATAGGGATTTACGATTGGGGTGTTGATTATTCTATTGGCTTTATTTCGTTAATTTACGGTAATGATTTAGTAAAATGAAATTACCTGCTTTTTGTATTTTTACGGAGGTGTTGCATTGTTTAATCTGCTTTCCATTATTTTGTAATAATTAATCTTTTACTCCATTAAAAATTGTGTTGATGGCTTGCTCATTTAGGATTAATATAATAGCTAAACGGTATATTTTTGTGTAAAATCACGATATATCGTCATTAATTTTTGTGTGTTTTAATAAATCCGGCAGTCAAATAACTGAGTGTTTGTTGATTATATTTGTGGTTTATTCTTTGAAGAGAAAAAGCCATGCATTACACCCTTTTACAGTTTCTTATTTTGCTTTCTGCTGCTTTCCTGTTGATTATGCTGGCACAAAAGGTGAAAATTTCATATCCTATCTTTTTGGTAATTGCGGGTCTGGGAATTAGCTATATTCCGGGTATCCCGCCAATGTCTATCGATCCGGAAATGATATTTCTGATTTTTCTTCCTCCATTGCTTTATGAGGCAGCCTGGTACACCTCATGGAATGATTTCTGGCGTTGGCGCCGGCCAATCAGTTTGCTTGCTTTCGGCCTGGTTATCATCACGTCAGTAGCAGTGGCATTTTTAACTTCATCCATGATTCCGGGTTTTACCCTTGCTATGGGCTTTTTACTTGGCGGCATAGTTTCTCCGCCTGATGCCATTGCAGCAACCTCTGTTTTAAAAAATATAAAAGTTCCAAAGCGAATTACCACCATTTTGGAGGGTGAAAGCCTAGTTAATGATGCATCCAGTTTAATTGTACTCCGTTTTGCACTGGCAGCCGTAATAACCGGGCAATTTTCTTTTTCAAATGCAGCAGGCGATTTTTTCTTAAGCACTGTGATGGGCATTGTAATCGGTTTGGCGGTAGCACATGTACTGTATCTGATTCATCGTTTTTTACCTACTACACCAAGTATAGATGCTGCAATTACGTTAATTTCTCCTTATTTCATGTATTTGGCTGCCGAGCAGTTTCATTTTTCGGGGGTAATGGCTGTAGTTAGTGGAGGTTTGTTTTTATCATACCGTTCGCATGAGATTTTTGTAGATGGCCAAAGCCGTTTACAGGCCATTAATGTATGGGCAACATTAACGGTAATCCTTAATGCGCTGGTGTTTATATTAATCGGGTTAGCTTTACCCATCATTATGGCTGGTTTAGAGGGGTATTCCCTTTGGGAAGCTTCTGCTTATGGTTTGGTTATCAGTGCCCTGGTAATTGTGCTGCGTATTGCGTGGATTTACCCTGTTGCGTTTATTCCAAGGTGGTTATCGGCAAAGGTAAGAAAGAGTGAAGCCCATCCGGGTTGGAAAGGACCGTTAATTATAGGCTGGGCTGGTATGCGGGGTGTAGTTTCTTTGGCTGCGGCACTCTCATTGCCCATTACCACTGCGGCAAACATTAATTTTCCGCATCGAAACTTAATTATCTTCATCACTTTTGTGGTTATTTTGGTAACCCTTGTTTTTCAGGGCCTTACGTTGCCTTATATCATTAAGGCGATTAATATTTATGAAATTGATCCGTTGGTGCCTGATGAACAGCAAGAAGCCAGCATCAAACAACGCTTGTTAAGCGTATCATTAAAAAGGCTGAAAGAAAATTACGCCGTTGAAATTGAAGGCAATGGCTTGGTAAATGGTTTAAAAAATGAGTTGGAAAACAGTTTAAACCACGCCGCCAGGCGGCTAGAATCGATGGAGTGCGAAGCCATAGAAAGTGCAGAGATGGAAATTTACAACCATATTTTAAAAGATATCTATCATATTCAAAGACAGGAACTGCATAAAATACGGAAAGAAAAACAGTTTAGTGATGAAGTAATCAGGAAGCAGGAAATGCAGATAGACTTATCGGATACGAAAATTCCACACCAAAAATTGGGTTAATTTAATTAAAGCTAAGTTTTTGTTTAATTGTTAATTAAAGCAGGAAAATTTAGACTGATTTTAACGCCAGCATCGGAGGTTATACTCACTTCACCGCCCAGCTGACCGCCTAAACCTTTAATCAGTGTAATGCCCAAACTCGAGGCATTTTCATCTTCATGGTAGTTTGCCAAACCAATTCCATTATCTTCTATGCTGAAATGGTAATGGCCGTTGTTTAAATCGGATAGTGAAATTAAAACCTTTCCTTCGGCATTATTTGGAAAGGCATATTTAATAATGTTTGTTATGGCCTCATTAATTATTAGCCCCAGTGGCATGGCCTGTACGATATCCAATTCAATTTCCGGAACGTCGAATTCGAATTTTATTCTTTGATTTACATGAAAGGTATCGCATAAAAACTTCATTAAATCCACAATGTAGCTGTGTATGTTGATTGAGGCCACATGATCAGACTGGAAAAGTTTTTGATGGATAAGTGAAATGGATTGAATCCTGTTATGGCTATCTTTAATTGCTGCCAAAGCCGCGTCGTTTTGCAGGTAGTTGCTTTGTGCGTTCAGTAAACTGGTAATTACCTGTAAGTTATTTTTTATCCGATGGTGAATTTCTTTAATCAACCATTCTTTCTCCAGTAATAATTTGGCTTGCTTATCAATCAGGTGTTGTAACGATTCATTTTTAAATTCAATTTCATGCTGATGCGATACCAGTAAACGGTTAGCTTTCTGCCGGTTACTAAAGCCGTACAACGAAAGCCCCACAATTACCAAAAGCGCAAAAAGGCCAATAACGGTTACCTTGGTTAACCATTCTGCCCTTTGTAATTTATTGTGCTGCAAAGTACTTTCTTTACGTAAAAGCTCATTGTCTTGCTCTTTTTGGTTGGCTTTGTATTGAATGAGCAACTCCTGCATATCGCGGCTGCTCCTTGCCTTAAGTAACGAATCATTTATTTGTTTATAACTTTTATAATGCTCAATGGCTGCTTTGAGGTTGTTTTGGGCAGAATCGGCCTGGTATAAATTATAATAAATATTTCTGATACTTGACAATGGGGTAACTCCCTTGGGCAATGCCAGTACCTTTTCGTAATAAAAATTTGATTTTGCAAAGTTGTTTCGCGAGGCGTAAAACTGGGCTATGGTATAAAAGCTTTCGGCTGAATGAAAAAGATTGGATTGCATTTTCGATTCCCAATCAATCATTTGCAGGTAGTATTTTTCGGCAATATCATACCGTTTTAAGCTTTGGTATACATTGCCTCTTACGGTAGCCAGTATTACTTTTGCAAGTGGTGTTTTGCTGTCGGCCTCGTAAATTTTAGTGAGCGATAACACTTCACGACAGTGCCCTTCTCTAATCAAGCCATCGGCCAGCATTTTTAAACTGGTAAGCCTGGCTTCGGCACTCTGAAACTGCATGGCCTCAAGCGATTGCTGGTAAGCTTTAACACTTTCTGGTGTATTGCCCAATTCGGCATAAGCACTGCCCAGGTTGTTTAAAAAATAACCTTTAGCTGCATCGCTTCCTGTAAGCTGCATGTACCTGATGGCCTGGAGCGAATTGGATAACGACTCTTTTAATTTACCCTGCAGCCTGTACACAACCGAAAGCAGATCGTAAGTAAACTGCAGGTTTTTGTACCGTAAATTTTTATATTGAGCAAGTACGGATAATAAGCCTTTTTCTGCACTCTGTAAATCGCCCATATTTAACTGTACATCTGCAATGGCTTTTTGCATACCTATATATTCCTGTACATTGCCACTCTGTTGGTACAAGGTAGCGGCAGCTTGGTAATAAGCTAATTTTTGCTGCGAAAAGGGAAGGTGATCTCCCCATCTGGAACTTGCGGCTGCTGCGGTTTCATCATCGCCCGCTTTTTTACATTTGTCGATTAATGTTGTAAAAGCAATCTGAGCACGTAAATTTTCGCCCCTTTCACGGTACACATCACAAATATACAATTCTGCTAAATGCTCAAGTTTAGGTAAGGAGAGGATTTTTGAGCGTTGTAATGCCTGGTTAAGGAAAAGCATAGCACTGTCCAGATCACTTTTTTCTTCTTTGGCTTTATAGAGGTAATAAGACCCTGTTTCAATTAAAAACTCAATTTTTGTGTCTTGCCGCTGCGGCTTTAGTTGAGTTAAAATAAAACCAACATCGTTAAGTTTTAACTTTGCTTTTGCCAGGCTTAACTGGCTTTGGCCGTATAATTTACCTGTAAGCTGAGCTGAACTTTCTTTTAGTGCAGTATTTGCGAAATAGATGGCACTGTCGATATTTTTTTTGCTGAAAATTTTATTGTTTGCGTAAAAATTGCTGATGCGGTTGTTGTAAGCAATCCGTTCTTCTGCTGTTTTGCTGTTTCTTAGCAATTGATGAAGTTCTGGTAAAGAATATTTCAGCTCAGTTTGCGCAATCAGCTTTTGGAGCGGCAAACTAAGTAAAAATAATATCGGAAATATTTTCAGATACTTCAACATAATTCTCTTTTATTCCACATCAATTACCTGTGTGGGTGTCTGAAATTAGAAAATATACATTCAGCCTTAAACTGTTATTTAACATATTCGAATTTTATTCCCAATTTTTTAATTTTTGAATTTAAGGTTGTTGAGGGAATGTTAAGAATTTCTGCAGCACCACTCGGACCAAATATTTTGCCTTTACACATTTTTAAAATGCTCATAATGTGTTCCCTTTCCATCTCTTCCATGGTTTTAACTTTAAAATGGTCTCCTTCGGCAAAGTTGGTTAGAGCAGTAACATTAGGAAGTTCAACTTTGGTTATTGTATCTCCTTCTGTGAGCAGCATGGTTCTTTCAATGAGGTGTTCCAATTCCCTGATATTTCCCGGCCAGTCGTAATCCTGCAGTTCATTCAGCGCATCAGCAGCTATCGCAGTAACCGATGAAGATCCTTTTTTGCCATATTTATCAATAAAATAAGCAACTAAAGCAGGTATATCCTCTTTTCTATCACGTAAAGAAGGTAATTCAATCGGAAAAACATTCAATCTATAATATAAATCCAAGCGGAAACGGCCTTCTGCAACTTCTTTCTCCAGGTTTCTGTTGGTGGCCGTAATAATTCTGACGTTTATTTTCTTGGTGTAATTTCCGCCCAAACGTTCAATTTCTTTTTCTTGCAGTACCCTTAAAAGTTTTACCTGTGCTTCTAAAGGAAGTTCGCCAATCTCATCAAGAAAAATCGAACCTCCGTCGGCTTGTTCAAATTTACCGATACGTTTATCGTTAGCACCTGTAAATGAACCTTTTTCATGTCCAAAAAGCTCCGATTCTATTAATGTTAAAGGCAATGCCGCACAGTTTACGGTAACCAGTGGTTTGTTTTTCCGCGGAGATAATTTATGAATGGTTTGTGCTATTTTTTCTTTTCCTGTACCACTTTCGCCCAAAATAAGCACCGAAGTGTCATCAGGTGCCACCAGCTCCAGCTTTTTAAAAGCGGCATGTAGTAAAGTGCTGTTCCCGATAATGCCATTAAAATCTTTAGGCTTTTCTATTGCCTGCTCTTTTTTAATAATGGTTTTTTCAACTGCCGGTGCGGTTATCGCAGGAGTTTCAGCAACACTATCCTTACTGAAAATGATTTTATCTAAAACGAGCTCAAGGCTTTTTTTGAACTGATTAATTATACCCGAATGCACTTTGGTATAAATATCTGAAAGGTTATTGAAGAAAACGAACTGAAACACTTCGCCATCCCTTTCAATTTCGGTAATTAAGGCCGATTCAAGATTGTAATGATTAGAAAGTGCCTGGATGTACAAACTTTCCATTCTCAATTTTCGAAAATCGTAACCGTTAAAAATCGATTTTCCATTATAAATAATCGCATTGCTGTTCCATGCCTTAAAATCCCGACCAGAAATACTGGTTTCTTTTAATAAGGCATCGGTATTCAGGATGTTGAATTTACCCTCCACGTTGCGGCTGATGTATACATCTTTCGTTGTGGTACGCGGTGTTGATCGGGTAATCCACAAAAAATTAAAAGGTACCACAGGGTGCAAAACGGTGCCGATTTGTTTCAGTCTTTCTGAGCCAGATTCTTGCTTTTCGGCAATATGTTCGATTTGGTTTTGTAGCGATGGCTCTGCATGGTGATTGTATTTTTGGTTTTGTTCATGCCTGTAGCGGGCGATGTCCAGCATCACCATCAAGTCTTTCTCGCGGAAAGGTTTAACCAGAAAACCATAGGGCAAGGTTGCTTTTGCGGCTTCCAAAATCCCCTGGTTGGTGTTTGCAGAGATATAAATAAAAGGAATGCCCATTTTGGTAAGTTCACCAGCTAAATCGATTCCTGTTTTATCACCCTGCAAAAAAATATCAAGCAAAATCCAGTCGGGTTCTTTTGTTGCGATTAATTCAAGAGCCTTTACTACCGATGGTGCAATCCCACACACTTTATAACCAGCTTTTTCGAGCATAATCCGCAGATCGTTGGCTACAATAAATTCATCTTCTACAATTAAGATCTTCTGTTTCATGTTCAATTTCAGCGAGCGTAATAATAAACCCACAATTAAGGTTTGTGGAGGTTAACATGGTCTCATCAAATCAAGAAAAATACCATAAACTAAGCTTTTGTTTATCAGCACTTTATTTGCTTTGCTATATTTTAGAATTGATGATATATCGTCGATTTACTAAATATCATGAGCGTTGAATATTGAGTTTTTTTATTTTTGAATTTAATGTGGTTGCCGGGATGCCCAATAGTTCGGCCGCGCCACCGCTGCCGGCAACCTTGCCTTTACAGAGTTCTAATACCCTGATAATGTGATCTCTTTCGTTTTCGCTGATTGATTTTATTCCACTTTGCAAAGTAGCATCATCATTTTTAATTCCGGGCTCGAGCACAGATGGATCGAGTTTGCCGTTTGAAGAGAGGAGGATGCTCCGAAGCATAACATGTTCCAGCTCCCTGATGTTACCCGGCCAATCATATAGCATAAGTTTATCCATAAAATCGAGCGGTATTTGCGGCACACTTTTTCCAATGGCTTTGGCGTGTTTCTGCGCAAAAAAATCGGCCAATACCGGAATGTCTGTTTTACGCTGCCGGAGTGGGGGAGCCTGTATCGGAAAAACATTGAGTCGGTAGAAAAGGTCAAGTCTGAACCTCCCTTTGGCAATCTCTTTTTCTAAATTGAGGTTGGTGGCTGCAATTATCCGTAAATCAACCGCAATGGGAGCTTTACCACCAATGCGCTCAATTTCCTTTTCTTGCAATGCCCTAAGCAGTTTTGCCTGAAGATCGAAAGGCATTTCACCAATTTCATCTAAAAAGATGGTGCCGCCGTTGGCCTCTTCAAATTTCCCTATTCTGGTATCAATTGCACCTGTAAAAGCTCCTTTTTCGTGCCCAAATAAAATAGATTCAATTAAATCGCCGGGTAATGCAGCACAATTTACCGCCACCATGGGTTTTGTATTTCTGTGTGATAAGCGGTGCAGGCTTTTTGCAATTTCTTCTTTTCCTGTTCCGCTTTCTCCGGTAATTAATACCGATGTATCCGTTGGAGCAACGATTTTTATCTTATCTAAAACGCTCAATAAGGCCGTGCTTTTGCCAATAATGTTTTCGAAATCTTTTTTTGCCAGTGGGTTATGATCGCTTTCTTTATGTGAAACAGGTTCTATTCCGGCTTTTTCGAGTTCGATGATGTGTACCAGTTTTTTCGCCAGTGTGCCCGATAAGAAATTAAGCATTTCCATATGTGCCTGATGGTAAATGTTTTCTGTTCTGCTGTAAAATGAGAAACTGATCTGATCGCCATTTTCGAGGTGAAATGTTTTTACCATATTGGAATGAAGGTGATAGGTGGTGGCAATTAAATTTTTCATCGCGGCAGCTTTTTTTACCGCCTCAAAATCATCGCCGATATAGATGGCATCGGCTGTGGTTTGTGGCACCAGCTGGTTTATTTCGTTGTATTCGGCCCTGCTTAAACCCGTGTAGGTTAAAAATTCGTTTACGGTAAATAAGTCATATAAATCGAAATTTTTTCTGGTAATTCCAATTTCGCTGTACCGCTTTTTATCTTTTCCAATGCCCGAAAGTGCGATAAAATCAAATGGAATATAGGGCTGAAAAGCGCGTGCAATCGACAAAATTTTCTTTTGCCAGGTTAACGATTTTAAGGAAATATCAACAATAAAATCGCGCATAAAAAGCTCGCTGCTCATTTTCATGTTGTTGTTGTTTTCCTTTCGGTACCTGGCAATATCTATGCTCATTAAAACGTCACGATCCCGATAGGGTTTAACAATAAACCCATAAGGTGCGGTAGATTTTGCCGCCTCCAATACTTTTTCGTTCGAGTTTGCCGAAATATAAATGAAAGGAATCTGGCTTTTCATCAGCTGCTGTGCCAAATCAATTCCGGTAAGCCTGCCTTTTAGGTAAATATCCAAAAGCACAAGATCTACCGATTGTTTTTCGAGTATGGCCTGTGCACTCTTTACTGAATCGGCAATGCCTGCAACGGTATACCCGGCACGTTGTAAAATCATTTGCAGATCGTGGGCTACAATAAACTCATCTTCAACAATTAGAATTTTTTCAGTCTTCATCTTCATTTAATCATTCGATAATAATAAGTCTTCCGGTGTGTTTGCAAAAATCAGGCTTACCAATACACCGTTATTATCTTCCATGTTAAAAATACCATCAATTTGCGCACTTAGCCCTTTCATTAAGGTAAGGCCCAGCGTACGGCTTTGTTCATAGTCAAAATCAGGTGCTAAACCAATTCCATTATCTTTTATTGATAATTTATATTGTGTTTCCTGGTACTTTTTTAAACTAACCGAAATCTGTCCGCCAGTTGTGTTTGGAAATGCGTATTTAAAAATATTGGTAATGGCCTCGTTAATAATCAAACCCATTGGTACTGCTTTTGTAATATCCAGTTCGAGGTTTAAAATATCCAATTCAAAATTTAACCTTTTATCATCCGAAAGGCTTTCTTTTAAATACTCAACCAGTTCCATAATATACGGCTGAATATTGATCGTGGAGACGTTATCTGTTTGATAAAGCTTTTGATGAATTAATGCAATGCTTTTAAGCCGGTGCTGGCTCTCTTTTATGGCTTCAATTGCCGAAACATCTTCAAGGTAATAGCTCTGGCTGTTTAACAAGCTCATGGTAAGCTGAAGGTTGTTTTTAACCCGGTGGTGCACTTCCTTAATTAAGCTTTCTTTTTCTTCGATCAGTTTGTTTTTTTGTTGCACATTAACTTCTAGTGCTGCATAGGCGAGGTCTATATCTGCTTTTTTCTTCACCAATGTATCATGAAGTTTCTTTTTCAACCTAAACCTGCCATAAATGAGGAGGATTAAAACGGTTAAAAAGGCGAGACCAACAACTGTAGCATTTTTTATCAGTTGAATGCGGTTAAGCTCCTGGCTCTGCAATTGTGATTTTTTCCGCAGAATTTCATTTTCATTTTCCTTTTGCGAGGCCTGAAACTCTACCTGTAAACGCTCAATAGTATTTAAATTTTCCTGACTAAGCATAGAATCCCTAAGCTTGTGAAAAGTTTGGAGGTGGGTAATTGCTTCTGCCGGATGCTTTGTAGATAAATCAATTTTGTAAAGAATTTCATTTAAACGGATCTGCCTCGGCAACGTCATGCTGATTTGGTTTTCGCGGGCCTTTTCGGCAAATTGTAAGGCAAGTTGGTATTTGTTCTGTGCAAAGTAAAATTCGCTTACGGAGAAGAATACAGAAGTTTGAAAAGTATTGGAGTAGCTTTTTAAGGTGCCGTCTACAAGCAGTTGATCGAAGTACTTTTTAGCGAGATCGTATTTTTTTAATGCCGAATAACATTCGCCAAATGCCAGATACATGAAATATTCGTGGCCGCTTGAAGGATTATTAACTTCCTTCCACGTTTTTTCCAGTATGGATAATGCTTTTTTGGCCTGCCCCAGTTTAATCATCTGGCTGGTAATAGAATAGGCGGTAACAAACCGGTAAGGATCATTTTTTTCCTGATTGTTAAGTGTTTTACTGTACCAGGCAATGCTTTCTTTCGTTTTGCCCATGGCCTCGTAAGCAGAACCAACGCGGTTTAAATACGTATCAAGAACATCTTCGTGATTGTTTTGGGCAATTTTTACGCTTAGCAAAGCGCAATTTAAAGCCTTACTTAATTCTCCCTTTCTTTCGTAAACTGCAGAAAGTAAATCATAAGCCATTGGCAAATCGGGCAGTTTAAACTTTCTATCCAGTGCAATAACCTCAAATAGCTCTTTTATCGACAGATCAAACTTTTCTTCCTCTAAATGAAAATCGGCCATAGCCTTTAAAACTGTTGCTTCTCTGTATTTCTCGTTAAAAGAAGTGCCTATTTCCTTATATAAAGCATGTGCATTGGCCGCACGGTTGTAAAATGATTTGTTTTTGTAATCCGAAACCGTATCCGGCACATTAATATAATACGTGTACCAGGCGTTCGCCTCAAATTGTTTGTTGTTGATTGCTTTTGCTATAGAAATTGCTTTTTCATAGGCCAAAGCTTGTTGCACCCTAAAATGTTTTTTATTGTAAAATCGGCCGTACATCATCCAACTGCGGTATTCCCAGTTAGCGGAAATAATTTTTTCGGATAGATTTAATGCGTTTCTCAGGTACAATGAAGCGCTGGCCAAATTTTTAGGATTATTGCCTTTTTGCCTGATATAATGGCTGGCAAGACTTAAAAAGTATTTTACCCTGTTCGTATCGGGATTAGACTCAGCAAGAAGTGTTTTTAATGTTTGTAAAGAATCTGTATTTGAACTGTTTAACTGGTTTCGGGCTGAGGTATTTTTGCTTTTAATGAGGATTAAACTAAAAATTCCGAACATAGCAAAAAGCAGCACAATTTTATTGATGCTTTTTCTTGCAATCGTATTTTTAAGCAGTTTTTTTAAATCAATCATCAATTTTACTTATTCAGGATATGTTCTCTTGTAATTTTAAATTTTTTAATTTTTGAGTTTAGGGTAGTAGCAGGAATATTTAAGATTTCTGCAGCACCACCAACACCGGAGATTTTACCTTTACAGCGTTTTAGTATCGATAAAATATGGTCGCGTTCGTTTTCGTGGATACTCTTGATCTTTTGCTCCTCAGTATTGTTTATGGCTTCATTCCGATCTATTTTGGGTAAATGTATTTCCTTTAACACGTTGCCCGATGTTAACAATATGCTCCGTTCTATCAGGTGCTCAAGCTCCCTCACATTGCCCGGCCAGGGGTAAAGCATTAGTTTGTTTAAGGCACTTTTTGAAATAGAATTTACCTGGCGACCTGTTTTTTTCGAAATGCGCTCAATAAAAAATCCTGCCAGGTTTGGGATATCCTCCAATCGCTCTCTCAGTGGCGGAATAGAAATGGGAAATACGTTTAATCTGTAATATAAGTCGCTTCTAAAATTCCCTTTTTCTACTTCTTTTAAAAGGTTTCTGTTGGTTGCAGCAATAATTCTAACATTTGTTTTAATTACGGTTTTACCGCCAATTCTTTCAATTTCCTTTTCCTGCAAGGCCCTTAGCAACTTCACCTGGAGATCAAGCGGAAGTTCGCCTATTTCATCCAGAAAAAGTGTTCCGTTATGGGCCAGCTCAAACTTACCGATCCGCCGCTCTGTTGCGCCTGTAAAACTGCCTTTTTCATGTCCAAAAAGTTCACTTTCAGCCAAACCTGAAGGAATTGCAGCACAATTAATTTTTACCATCAATTCCTTTTTTCGAAGTGAGGCATTGTGTAATGCCCTTGCAATCAGCTCCTTTCCAGTTCCTGTTTCTCCAATAACGAGCACTGTGCTATCAGTAGCCGCTACATGATCAATGAGGTGAAAAATTCCTTTTATTTGCTGGCTCTGACCAATAATTTCTGAATGGTTGTATTTGTGTTGAATTTCTTCCTTCAGGTAACTTTTTTCGCCTTCTAATTTCTCTTTGTATGCATTGATTTCTACTAATTGCCGCTCGATTTTTTCGTTTGCGATAATGTTCGATATTGCGATTGAAATTTGTAACGAAATACCGTGAAGCAAATCAAAATAGATGTTGGATAAAGAATTTATATTTTTAGTGTAGAGGTAAAAGAAACCAATGCATCCCGATCGATCGACCATTTTAAGTCCGATCATTTCTTTAATGCCTTTATTGTGCCAAAATTCCAGCCAGGCAGGTGCATCATCCCAGGTCAAAACATCTTTTACGTTAAAAACGATTGGCTTTTCTGATGAAATCATTGCCCTGCACATGCTATCATTAAGTGTATATTTCTTAGAAGCTTCTGGCGCTATACCTGCTGTTTTAAGGAAATCTTCTTTTTGGTTATAGATAAAAGCACTATGGGATTTCTGGTCTTCATTGATCAAACAGATTACAAAATCATTAAAATCGAAGAGTTTTTTAAGCTTTTGGTCAATTACTTCAAAAAGATCAAGCTTATTGCGAATGGAAGCTATTGAATTGCTTAACGATAACAGCACTGCATTTTCTCTTTCTTTTTGCTCGAGCTTTTTTTTCAGAAGTGTATTTTCATTTTCAAGAGAGAAAGCTTCATTAAAATTTAGACCGGCATGTTCTTGATTTTGAACTTCAGATAAATTGCCCTTGCTTTCCATGCTGCTAAAGTAAGGTTTATAATTTTAATTAATGATTACTGGTATGTTAAATGTGTAACGAAATTTCGTTAGTAAGTTTATTTTGTTGTTGACTTTTAGCAAGTTATGGTTGTTTATTATGATTTATTTTTTTTGTATTATTTCGTTATAAGTATTGTTTTCTCCCGCATATTTCAGAGATTTTATCACCCATATTTCGTCCTGCTCAACTCGTTTCTGTCATTCACAGCGAGTCGTCCTGCTGAACTCGTTTCAATTACGCCCGTGTATCGTCCTGCTGAACTTGTTTCAGCATCTATCAATAATACAAATGAACAGATCCTGAAATAAACTCAGGATGACGGTGTGACGGAAGAAGATTCTAATCACCCAGCTCCGTGTTTTCCTTAGTGTTCTTAGTGGTAAAAATCAACAAACCAAATTCGTCCTGCTGAACTTGTTTCAGTCATTCACACCAAGTCGTCCTGCTGAACTTGTTTCATCATCTTATCCACGCAAAAACAGATCCTGAAATAATTTTAGGAAGACGATGTGACGGAAGAGGATTCTAATAACCCAGCTCCTTGTTTTCCTTTGTGTTCTCTGTGGTAAAAACCAACAAACCAAGTCGTCCTGCTGAACTTGTTTCAGTCATTCACAGCGAGTCGTCCTGCTCAACTTATTTCAGTCATTCACACCAAGTCGTCCTGCTGAACTCGTTTCAGCATCTATCAGTACAAGTAAACAGATCCTGAAATAAATTCAGGNCCTGCTCAACTTATTTCAGTCATTCACACCAAGTCGTCCTGCTGAACTCGTTTCAGCATCTATCAGTACAAGTAAACAGATCCTGAAATAAATTCAGGATGACGGTGTGACCAAAGAAGATTCTAATTACCCAGCTCCGTGTTTTCCTTTGTGTTCTCTGTGGTAAAAACCAACTAACCAAATTCGCCCTGCTCAACTTATTTCAGTCATTCACACCAAGTCGTCCTGCTGAACTCGTTTCAGCATCTATCAGTACAAGTAAACAGATCCTGAAATAAATTCAGGATGACCTTATGCAGCATTAAAATGGTATGATGAACCTGTTCGCAAATGGCTGCAAAAAAAGCTGGCTTAATCAGAGCTAATCTGCTTTATTGTTTATGTAATCAAATTAAGCTATTGCTAATCTGAAAAAGNCCCTGCTCAACTTATTTCAGTCATTCACACCAAGTCGTCCTGCTGAACTCGTTTCAGCATCTATCAGTACAAGTAAACAGATCCTGAAATAAATTCAGGATGACGGTGTGATCGAAGAAGATTCTAATTACCCAGCTCCGTGTTGTTAAAAAACTCAAAATTCGTAAATCAACGATATATAGTTAATAGTAAACTAGCTTTTTAATTGTAAATAATTGATATATAGTATTTTAACTGATGGTATGTTTCTTGAAAAGAGGATAGAAACAAAAAATATTATAATTATGAAACCATCACCAGACTTATTATCCCCAGAAAACCACGCCTTAGTATTAATTGATTTTGAAGGACAAATGGCTTTTGCAACAAAGAGCATTGCCATTACCGAACTCCGTACCAATGTAGCCATTATTTGCGGTGCATCTAAAATTTTTAATATACCAACCATTGTAACCACTGTTGCTGAAGAATCTTTTTCAGGACCAGTTTTTCCGGAAATTGAAGAATTTTATCCTCAGGCCACTTCAAATTATATTGATAGAACTTCGATGAATACCTGGGAGGATGAACCTGCTTACAAAGCAATTACCGGAACAAGAAAAAAGAAACTTGTATTGGCTGGCCTTTGGACAGGCGTTTGCATCGTTGGTCCGGCATTATCTGCTTTATCAGAAGGTTTTGATGTTTTCGTAATTACCGATGCCTGTGGCGATGTAAGCAATGAGGCACACGAACGTGCAGTACAACGAATGGTACATGCAGGGGTAAAACCAGTAACATCGGTTCAATATCTCCTCGAATTGCAGAGAGATTGGGCAAGAACAGAAACCTATGAGCCTGTAACTACATTGATGAAAAAATATGGTGCGGGTTATGGTCTTGGCATTCAGTACGCACACAAAATGTTAAAACACTAATCCTCATTTACAATAAAAATGAGAACCAATTATCCCCATTTGGCATTTATTTTGGCTATTTGTTTTTGCTTATCAACAGCAACTGCATTTGCCCAGAGCATTAAATTAATGCGCTACGATGAGGATTATAGCAATCTGAAAGATTCGGACAGGAATTTCTACAATACATTAAAATTCCTGCCGCTTTCTGCCAATAAAAAAGTTTACTTCAGTTTTGGAGGTGAATTAAGAGCCGAATATGGGGGCAAAATAAATGAAGATTGGATTAAAAGCCAGGGTTATAACCAGTCATTTCTGCAAAGGTATTCGCTTTATACCGATTTAAATATTGGTACAAGATTGCGTTTTTTCGCCCAGGTAAACAGTGCCCTCGAAAATGGCAGTAAATACGGACCATCTCCGGTTGATGAAGATCAGCTTGCGGTACAAAATTTATTTGCAGAATACAGGATTCTTAAAGATTCTACGCAAAAATTAGCCATTAGGGTAGGCAGGCAGGAGATTAATTATGGTTCGGGCAGGCTAATATCTGTTCGCGAGGGTACAACGGTGCGCCAGTATTTTACAGGAGCCAAACTGATGTATAAAACACCCCGTTTTACTGTGGATGCATTTGTGCTGGCGGCTGATGAAGTTAATTTCGGCGTATTCGATAACCATACAAACCACCAGGCCAACCTTTGGGGCGCATATTCAAATTTAAATATCCAGCAAGGTGGAAACTTCGATTTTTATTATTTAGGCATCAGGCGTGATAATGCCAAATTTGAAGAAGGTATTGAAAAAGAAATCAGGCATACCCTGGCTACACGTTATTGGAAAGGTGGAGGTGGCTTTATTTATAACCTGGAAGCGGCCTACCAGTTTGGAAAGTTTGGAAACGGAAATATCAATGCCTGGACAATGGCCATTGAGTTTGGTTATACTTTTGAAGATACCAAATTTAAACCTTCTTTAAACCTGCGTAATGATTACATCTCCGGAGATAAAAAAGCTGGCGATGGAAAGCTTCAAACTTTTAATCCTTTATATCCAAAGGGAGGTTATTTTGGATTTAACCCACTCATCGGGCCTTCCAATTTAATCGATCTGCACCCATACCTAACCCTCAAAATAACCGATAAATTAAGTGCACAGGCAGATGTTGTTTTCAACTGGAGATACTCCTTAAATGATGGGATTTATCGCCCAAGCGGAAATTTTAACACAGCAGGCTCACTTTCAAACCACCGCTTTATCGGTACAACTTATTTGCTCAGTGCAGATTATAAATTCAATAATAATCTTTCATTCAGCTGCGGAGGGCAATATTTTAAGGTAGGTGGCTTTATTAAAGATCTCGTACCACTCAACGATAACTCAAAGTTTTTTAATGCACAAGTATCATACAAATTTTAAATAAAAGAAAATGAAAAATAACTTCACAAAACAATCAAAATCTGCTTTTAAAAGCATTAGGGTAGCTATAACAATATTTTGTGTATTTGTAGCAGGAACAACTTTTGCACAGAGCACAACAACCGCAATTGGAACCTCAAAAGTATGGGGAACAGTAGATGGAATTGCAATCGAAGGCGTAGTTCAAGGTCCTTCAGCGCAGGTTAGCGAATTACAGGTAGCTTGTGTTTTCGAATACACAGAAGGTGATATTTTTAATTCGCCCCCAGCGCTGCCACCAGCTTTAAACGGTTTGGTGCATTTAGATCAGGATACCAAAGGTTTATTAACTGAAATCCGCAAGAGTGGTAAATTTCTTGGTCACGCCAACGAAACATTACTAATTACACCCCCAAAAGGCATAATCGGCGGCAAACATTTGCTTTTAATCGGTTTGGGCGATCGCAGCAAATTTACACCAGAACTTATGACAGGCGTAGGCAGCGTGGCGATGAGAGAGGCATTAAAACTTGGTGTTAGCAATTTTGCTTTCGCAAGCGATTTAAAAGACGCCGGAATTGATTCGCCAACAGCTTTGGTTGCAGGCAATGTGGTAAAAGGTATTTTCGAAGCGTACCGTACCCAGGTTTGGTTAAAAGAAAAGAAAATGACTGCAATTAAACCCATCACAAAGGTAATTCTACTTGCAGGTCCGGCATTTTTTACCACAGCTGGAGAAGGAATTCAGCAAGCCATTGCATCAATTAAAAATTAATCACCATAAAACTGATGAACACGATGAGTGCAGACATGATTTTATTCAATGGTAAAATACATACCATTGCCAAACATAAAAGTGAAATAACTGCGGTTGCCATTAAAGACGGAAAGTTTGTTGCCGTGGGTGCCGATGCAGATGTAATGGCTTTTTCAGATTCAGAAACCAGGCTGATCGATCTTGGAAAAAAACGTGTGGTACCTGGTATAAACGATTCGCATATCCATTTAATCCGTGGTGGGTTAAACTTCAACCTCGAATTGCGTTGGGATGGCGTGCCATCACTTGCCGATGCACTCAGGATGCTTAAAGAGCAGGTAGATGTTACCCCTTCGCCCCAATGGGTACGCGTGGTAGGAGGTTGGTCTGAATTTCAGTTCGCAGAAAGAAGAATGCCAACGCTGGAAGAAATAAATGCCATAGCACCCGAAACCCCGGTTTTTATCCTTCATTTATACGACCGTGCTTTTATGAACCGCGCTGCCCTTAAAGCAGTTGGCTATACAAAAGATACGCCTGCGCCTCCGGGTGGCGAAATCCAGAGAGACGCAAATGGCGAACCTACAGGATTAATTATCGCCAGCCCCAATGCCATGATTTTATACTCAACTTTGGCCAAAGGACCGAAACTATCGTACGAACACCAGGTGAATTCTACCCGTCATTTCATGACTGAGCTAAACCGCTTTGGTATTACCAGTGTAATTGATGCAGGGGGTGGTTTTCAAAATTTTCCTGATGATTATAAGGTAGTAAACGAACTCAACGAACAAAAGCAACTCACCGTTCGTATTGCCTATAATTTATTTACCCAACGCCCAAAGCAGGAATTTGAAGATTTTGACAACTGGACCAGCTCAGTAAAACTTTACCAGGGAGATGACATGTACCGCCATAACGGAGCAGGCGAAATGCTTGTTTTTTCTGCAGCTGATTTTGAAGATTTTCTTCAGCCAAGGCCCGATCTTTCTGATAATATGGAACCCGAACTAGAGCGTGTAGTGCGTTTATTGGTGGAGAAAAGATGGCCGTTCAGATTGCATGCTACCTATAACGAAAGCATTGGCCGTTTTTTAAATGTTTTTGAAAAAGTAAACCGGGATATCCCTTTTGCAGGCTTGCCGTGGATATTCGACCATGCCGAAACCATTGATGAGCGGAATATCGAACGTGTAAAGGCGTTGGGTGGAGGTATCGCAATTCAAAGTAGAATGGCTTATCAAGGCGAATATTTTACCGAACGTTACGGTGCTAAAGCGGCATTGCAAACACCGCCGGTTAAAAAAATGCTCGAAATGGAAGTTCCTGTAGGTGGTGGATCTGATGCTACCCGGGTAAGCAGTTACAATCCATGGGTTTCGATGTTTTGGCTAACTGCTGGTAAAACAGTTGGTGGCTTAAAAATATACAATGAAGAAACTGTTCTTTCAAGAGCAACCGCTTTAGAACTTTATACCCGGGGCAGCGCATGGTTTTCCAATGAACAGCAAAAGAAAGGTGATATTGAAGTGGGCATGCTGGCCGATTTAGCCGTACTTAACCACGATTATTTCGAAGTGGCTGATGATCAGATCAAAAGTATCGAATCTGATTTAACCATTGTTGATGGTAAAATTGTGTATGCAAAAGGAGATTTTTCGCCTTTTTCGCCGCCAAAAATTCCAATTCTGCCCGATTGGTCACCAACAAACAGTTACAACGGCTATTATTCAGCAGCTACCCACAAAACAAATCAGCAGGGAAAAACAAAAGGAGCGAATGGAACAGATGCTGTTTTAGCCATGGTGCACTCGTGTGTAGGCAGTTGCAACGTGCATAACCACAACCACGATGCAGTAAGAACCAGTAACCTACCTGTAAACAACTATACCGCTTTTTGGGGCGCACTGGGTTGCTCATGTTTTGCTTTTTAATTATGGAAAATATCATCAAATACCTGCTTTATTCTGACTTAGGGTCAGACATAAACAATTGGGCCGTACTTATTTTCAGGGTGTTGCTCATGCTTGAACTTTTCAGGGTTCATGGAATGAAAAAATTCCGTGTACAAAACGGAGAAAAAGAGCATGTTCCCAATCCCCTGGGTTTACCAGATAAACTGAATGGGCTTGTGGCTACTTTTTCTGATACCATTGTGCCATTTCTGGTTGCAATAGGGTGCGGAACCAGGCTTTTTCTGCTGCCTTCAATAGGGGTAACGGCAATCGGCTATTTCGTGGTGCACCGTAAAGATTCGATAGAAGTACGTGATGTACCTTATATGTACACACTCGCCATGCTTTTTTTATGGCTCATCGGACCAGGAACATTATCAATAGATCATTACATATTGAACAATTTTTTTAACTAATAAATAAACATCAAAATCACAAAAACATGGAAGCTAAAATTGGAATCAGCGCAGAAAACCTCGCAGAGGTGGCACATTCATTAAGCAAAATTCTTGCTGATGAGTACGTTTTATACACCAAAACACGCAAGGCACATTGGAATGTAGAAGGACCGGATTTTTACAACAAACACAAGTTCTTTGAGGAACAATACACGCAATTGGAAGATATTGTAGATGAAGTTGCAGAACGGATCCGCAAACTCGGTCACTTTGCCCCAGCCTCACTTAAACAGTTTCTGGAATTAACCCACTTAACAGAAGATGACCGCGGTAAAAACGATGCTCCAACTTACATTAAAATGTTACTGGCCGATCATGAAAGTATTTTAATTCATTTGAGAGAGAACATCGATAACTATGCTGGCGCACTTAAAGATGCCGGAACCAGCGATTACATTACAGGTTTAATGGAAACGCACGAAACCATGGCCTGGATGTTAAGGGCACACTTATCATAAATTACAAATAGAATGGAAGAAAAACAGAATAATATCTGGTTTGTAACCCTTGTATTAACCATCATTGCGGGTTATTGTGATACGATTACTTTTGTATCTGCTGATAAAATTTTTTCGGCGCACGTTACCGGGAACTTTATTGTATTTGCCTATCAAATGATTAAAGGCTCAGATGGTGATGCATGGATCAAACTGCTAACTTTTCCAATATTTATGCTCTCGGTAATGGCTGGCGGCTGGATATCGGCAAAATTTTCGAACAGGCATTTTCTGCTTTTATGCGAAGGGATTATTCTTTTGCTCGGTGGCGCATTGGCCTACTCATTAGGCTATATCGATAATACCGAAATTACCTGGCCAATGTACCTGGTTACCATGATAGTGGTTTTTGCTATGGGTCTTCAAAATGCTTTCGGAAAACTTTTTGCGAAAGAAACCTACGGACCAACTACCATGATGACGGGTAATGTAACGCAGTTTGCGCTAGATATCAGGTCTTTTTGCAACTCAGGATTTAAAAATACCGATTTCCTTTCGGGTATAAACAAAGGTTTAATTACGCTTGGAGGGTTTTTAACCGGCTGTATTTTAGGCGCGTGGATTGGGCAGCTTTTTGGCCTGGTGGGTATTGTGCTGCCAGGTATTGCCATGGTAATTTGCTATTACAGCACAAAACCTGTTAAAAACGATGTTATAAGCTAAAGATGCCAACCCATAACAAAATACACCATTTTTGCAGCCATAGCTTTAAGTTTTGGTTAATTACTTTAATGCTAATCAGCCCTGCCCTTGCAAAAGGGCAGGGCATTAGAACCGCAAAAGAAGTAGAAACTGCAGAAATTAAACTCCGCAGGCTTGGCCAAACAGAAAGTAAAGTAGATTTATGGATCGATTTGGGTACTTATTACCTCAATTTACCCGGCGAATTAAAAACCGACCTCGCTAAGGCGATGCAACTCCGTGAACAGGCTTTTGCGCTTGCAGGCAAAATCGAATATCCTAAAGGCATTGCTAAAAGCTTGGTGCTTAAAGGCGATATTTTACGTGAATCGGGTAATAAAATTTTGGCAACAAAAATATATGAACAGGCAATTGCTTACACCTCAAAGTTAAACCTGAAAGATCAATTGGCAGAGGCATATTCTGCCATGGGTAATCTGTATGGTAACGAAGGGGCAGATCTGGACAAAAAAATCGCTTACAATGAGAAATCGCTGAAATTATACCGCCTTACAGAAAATAAGTTAGAAGAAGGTAATTCGCTTAAAAACCTGGGCGATTATTACAATATAAAAGGTCAGCCAGCCTATGCCATAAAGCTGATGGACACTTCGCTTGCCGTTTATCAAACTGTTGGTTTTAAAGAACTGCAAGGGGTTTACAATAACATGTGTATTACCAATATCAGTCTGGGTAACTTTTCAGAAGCCCTAAAGTATGGTTTACTGGCCGAAAAAACTGCCGATCAGCTGGCTGATACAAGTTTGCAAAGGAGTTCAATAAACAACCATTTAGGTTTAACCTATTATTACCTCAGGAATGATCAAAAAGCCCTTGATTATTGGTTAAAAGCAAAAAATATAGCTGAGCGATACAAAGATCCCGGTTATATGCAAACCATCATTGCCAATGTGGCCACAATTTATGTCAGGATGAAAAGGTTTGAAGAAGGAATTGCAGTACTGAAAGAGCTGATAAAAAAATATCCGCCAACAGATACACAGATGAAGCTGCGCATTCCCTACATTTTATTCAATACCTATTATGATATAGCACAGTATGCGAAGGCAGAACCTTATTTTAAAACCCTAATTAAATTTCACCATGAACTACCGAAAGATGATCCGAACCAGATTTATTTATACCGGAGTATTATCAGGAAACTGATTCATGATAAGCAATTTATAGCTGCCGACAGCTATTTAAAAGAACACGAAAAACAAAGTATACAGCAAAAAAACTTACTCGCGCTTTCGCAGCTGCACAGGCTTTGGTATGACGTAGATTCTGCATTAAATAAACCATGGTCTGCTGTGGCGCATTATAAAACCTATAAAAGGTTAACAGATTCCATCTGGAACAATGATAAAAACAAACAGATTTCAGGATTGGAAATCGAATATCAAACAGAGAAAAAAGACAAGGATATTGCGCTGCTTCATCAAAAAAATCAGTTGCAACAGGCACGTATCGGTAATGAGGAACGGGCAAGGTATTTTTTTATCGTTGGCTTAATTATAGCAGCACTTTTTGTTGGCCTCATTTATAACCGTTACCGTTTAAAAAAACGGAGTAATCTTATTTTAGAGCAAAAGCAGGAAGAAATTAACACACAAAACGAACTGCTGCGAAAAATACTCGGCGAAAAAGAATGGTTGCTGCGCGAAATTCACCATCGGGTAAAAAACAACCTTCAAATTGTAATCAGTCTGCTCAATACACAATCCGCTTATCTCGATAATGAAGATGCACTGGTTGCCATAAGGAATAGCCAAAACCGGATGCACGCCATGTCGCTCATTCATCAAAAACTGTATCAGTCTGATAATCTGGCAGAAATAGACATGAAGTGGTACATCAAAGAACTGGTAGAATATATGATCGAATGCTTCGGAACCGAAAAAAGAATTCAGTTTGTTTTAGATACTGAAGCCATCAAGTTAGATGTTGCACAGGCAGTTCCGCTAGGGCTGATTTTAAATGAGGCGATTAGTAACGCAATTAAATATGCTTTTCCTGCCGGAAGAAAGGGAAATGTGAAAATAACTTTTAAAGCAAAAGACGATGGAACCTGCATACTCAGTATTTCTGATGATGGAGTAGGTTTGCCCCTGAATTTTGATGCCGATGATAGCGAATCGTTGGGCATGAGTTTAATGACGGGGCTTACCGATCAGCTAAACGGTAAAATAGAAATGTGGAATGATAACGGTTTAACCTTAAAGGTTTCTTTTTTGCGCCACAATGAATTGTTAGTAGAAAACACCTGATAACCATATATAAATAGTCAATCAATAAAATAAATTTAGCAATATGAACAACAATATTTTAGGCTTGCACCACATCACAGCGATAGCGGGCAATGCGCAACAAAACTTCGATTTTTATACCAAAACAATGGGTTTAAGGTTGGTTAAAAAAACCGTAAATTTTGATGATCCTGGTACTTACCATCTATATTATGGCGATGAAACCGGCTCAGCAGGTACCATTCTTACCTTTTTTCCATGGGATGGAATAGGCCCGGGTACCGAAGGTGTTGGTATGGCTACTGAAATTGGTTACTCAGTACCCGAAGGCAGTCACCAGTTTTGGCTCGAAAGATTTGGTGCGGCAAATGTTAAAACCAAAGAAATTATAGAGCGTTTTGGTGAACAGGTACTGGCTTTTAAAGATCCCGATGGTTTATCATTAAGTTTAATTGTACCCAAAAATGCAGATGTTAGAAATCCATGGGAAACTGCTGAAATAAAGAAAGATACTGCTACCAAAGGTTTTCACAGTACCACGCTAACTTTGCAAAGTATCGATCAAACGGCAAAAATTTTAACCGATTTATTTGGTTACCGATTACTGGGGCAGGAAGAAAACCGCTACCGTTTTGTTACCGATACAGTAGAAAATGCAGCAATTGTAGACCTTTTAGAAGTGCCCGCAGGCCATAGAGGCAGAAATGCAGCAGGTACAAATCACCATGTTGCTTTCCGCGTAAAAAACGAGGATATTCAAATGGAATTAAGGGAGCAGATACTAAGTAAAAACCTGCAGATTACCCCTAAAATCGACCGCGATTATTTCTATTCACTGTATTTCCGTGAGCCAGGAGGCGTGCTTTTCGAAATTGCGACTGAAAATCCTGGCTTTACTGTTGATGAACCGCTTAATGAATTGGGAACACATTTAAAATTACCACATCAGCATGAGCATTTACGCGAAGATTTAGATAAATTACTTCCAAAATTAATTTAGAAAGTTATGGCACAAGTAAAATTAAATATCCAGGAAGGCGAACCAAGTTCATTCGATATCTACGATGAAGACGGAAAAGTTGGCGAAATGATTTTTGATATCAAAGATGCAGACCTAACCGTTTACCACACCGAAGTAGAACCTGCAAAAGAAGGAAAAGGTTATGCCAAAATGTTGCTCGATGCAATGGTAGCTTATGTACGCGAAAATAAATTAATGGTTATTCCAATGTGTCCATACGTGCATGTTCAGTTTAAACGACATGAAGCGTTGTATGCAGATATCTGGAATAAAACAAACGAAGAAGAATAAAATGAAAGAACTTATAAAAGCCGGTAAAAACTTTAATCAGGCAGAAAAAGTGCTGATCATGATTCATGGTCGCGGCGGTACTGCGCAGGATATATTATCAATGTCCGAATACCTTAATGTGTCTAAATTTGCACTCGTAGCCCCCCAGGCAGAAAATAATACCTGGTACCCACAGTCGTTCCTTGCACCACGAACTGCCAATGAGCCATCGCTAGGCAAGGCACTACAAACCTTAAAAGATACCGTCCTTTATCTCGAAGATGAAGGTTTTTCAAAAGAACAGATTTACTTACTAGGTTTTTCACAGGGTGCCTGTTTAACGCTTGATTTTGTTGCAGCCAATGCTGCCCGCTATGGTGGTGTGGTGGCTTTTACAGGTGGACTTATCGGCGAGCAGGTAGATCACCGCAATTATCATGGTAATTTCGATGGCACCCCCATTTTTATTGGCAGCAGTGATCCTGACATGCATGTGCCTGTATCAAGGGTAAAAGAATCAACAACTTTACTCGAAAGTATGGGGGCACAGGTAACCGAAATTATTTACGAAAACATGGGACATACCATCAGCCATTCGGAAATTGAACAGGTAAATAAGCTGATTTTTAAAGATTAGTAAAGCGAATGGAAAAGGAAACAGAAAGAATAGAAGCCTTTAGTGATGGTGTTTTTGCCATTTCAGTAACCCTTTTGGTGCTCGAATTGCATGTGCCAGCACTAAAAGAAGGCAATACTGCCCTTCATTTGTTTGAAGAACTGAGGCTCCAGTGGCCCGGTTATATCGCTTTTATCATCTCTTTCTTTAGCATTTTTATTATTTGGGTTAATCACCACAAGGTTTTTAAACAGATATACAAACGAAACACAGGGCTGATGTTTGCTAACGGGCTCATTTTGTTCCTGGTTTCGCTTGTTTCTTTTCCCAGCGCCTTATTGGCCAGGTTTTTTTTAACAGATTCCAAACAGCTTTCAGTAACCATCTATACCGGCTTGTTTGTTTTAATTAACCTTGCTTTTAACCTGCTATGGCAACAGGCCACTGCTGATAAAAAATTATTGCGCCCAGGGATAAGCAACGCTGCCATCAGGCAACTCAGAAATAACTATCGCTATGGCTTCCCCACATATTTACTCGCATTTTTGCTCTCATTCTTTTATCCCAATTTTGCGCTGCTCATCTGTATTCTGCTTTGGGTATTCTGGGCAGCATCATCAAAGAAAATTAATTTTATCGAAACACAACCCCTGTAGTTACAGAGCTTTAAATTCATAAAATATGCAAAAATACAAAATTGCCGTACTTGATGATTATCAGGATGTGGCGAAATCATATGCCGATTGGACCGTACTTAGCGAATATGCCGATATTAAAATATTTACCGACCATTTGCACCAGGAAAATGAAATTGTAAATCGTTTAATGCCTTTTGATATCATTTGCGTAATGCGTGAGCGTACTCCTTTAACCGCAAGCCTGTTGATACAATTGCCCAACCTGAAATTGATAGTATCCACAGGTGCCAGAAATCGATCTATCGACCTTGTGGCAGCTGAAAAACTGCAAATTGAAGTGCGAAATACAGGTTATTTAGGTCATGGCGCACTAGAGCTCACCTGGGCTTTGTTGATGGCTATTGCCAAACATATTCCGCAAGAAAATGCCAATCTCCGTGCCGGCGGATGGCAGCATATGGTAGGCAACGATTTAAAAGGTAAAACCTTGGGTATTTTGGGCCTTGGTAATCTTGGTGCACAGGTTGCAGCAGTAGCCAAAGTTTTTGAGATGGATGTAATTGCCTGGAGCGAAAACCTAACCACCGAAAAGGCAGAAGCAGGTGGGGCAAGGTATGTTGAAAAGAAAACGCTATTTGAGGAATCGGATTATTTAACCGTGCATATGGTATTAAGCGATAGGAGCAAAGGAATTGTTGGTGCTGATGATTTGGCTTTAATGAAAACAACGGCCTACCTGATTAATACTTCAAGAGGACCTTTGGTTGATGAAAATGCATTAATTAAATGTTTGCAGGAAAATAAGATTGCCGGAGCAGCTTTAGATGTTTTTGATAAAGAACCACTAGATGCCGATCATCCTTTTAGAACATTAAAAAATGTGCTGGCAACACCGCATATTGGCTTTGTTACGCAAGATACCTATCAGCTTTTCTTTAACGATATTGTTAAAGTTTTGGAGGAATGGCTGCCGCAACATTCAAAAAATTAAATTTGGTATTTGAATTAATTCCCCTCTTTCAGAGGGGTGTCCGCAGGACGGGGTGTTCTTTTATTGGAGCCTTTGCTTTATATGTTATAAGGTCTTCATTCCCGCGCATGCGGGAATCGTAATGCGATCGCTATGTTTCACAGACATGTTGACCTCTATGTCTAAGAAGATCGTCATACTGATCCGATTGCTATCGGATTTATTTCAGTACCTTTCCTGCTGTGTTTAAAATGTTGAGGGGCAACATAAATTCGTCCTTCTCCAGCATGGATGGATCCTATGTTTTTCGCTCCGCTCGGGCTTGCCTCGGTTAGCCACCGAAGGGCTCTTACCTTTTTCTTGATAAAAAGGTAACCAAAAATCAAGGCTTGGAACTGATGTCGGATAAATTCGTTAAAGCTTTTTGGTCGTCAGCACAAGTTCCGCCGAAGGGGGCGGAAAGTGTGTGCTGCCTTAATGCAACGATGGAAGGAAAGGTAATGATAAAGCTTTAACGTTTTCTCCTTCCATCATTTCCTATGCCGGATAGCGTGGTGGAAATAGCGAGGTTCAGATAGCGAGGTGCAAATAGCATGATGCAGGGAATGCGTTAAATCCGTGATTGCGAGGCTGGGGAGCGCGAGCCGAAGCAATCTTTAATGTTTTTTAACGCACGGTCGTCATTCTCGCGCATGTGGGAATCTTAATGCTGATGCAATTTTAATACTACTTCGTCATGCTGTTGCTGTTTAAAATGTAGAGTAATCGTCATTGCAGTTAATTCCACATTCTGGAAACCTACTTTACTTACCTAAACAGCCGTTTTAATGGGTAATGATAAAGAAACTTTAGATTAACAATTCAATCATACTCTAAATCATTCAATACTAAAAACCTCCTTACTTTATTTCGTCTCCAAAGTCGCTTTTTAGCGAAATATCGTGAGCCGTTTACGGTAAATAGAGCATCCTTTAGCCATACAAGGCACATTTCTTCCTTTGGCATGTTCTTTGAATTCGCAGAATAAATAATCACAGCAAAAAATCCCTATTGAATCTATATTCAATATGCTGTAATGTCTAAAAATGCAGCATTTGGTTCAAGATGGTGATTGATGTAATATTTAGTCAACCCAATTCCTTTAGGTATTTGGGAAAATCAATTTTGAAAAGAATGAGAAAGCAAGAATCAGATTATCGCTCTACTACAAATGTTGATGAAAACGATGCTCAGCATATTGCAAACACTTATTTTAAACAAAGGGCAGAAACGATTGCTGAACTTGAAAAGAATTTTAGTTTAGGTGAACTGTTTCAAGGCGTGTTTTCTAAGTTGAACCCCTTATTTTCGATTGATTGTGCTGCATTGGTATTGTATAATGAAAACATGGATCACATTACGCGTGCTTACCTCACCGAGGCTATTTCCGGCCAGGTATCCTGTACCGAAATCATATCCGATCCCATTAGTCTTTCGCTCATTACAAAAGAAATTTCGGATTTTGATTTTCCTGTGCTTAAATCGCGGCTAGACTGGATTGCCGATTTTGGCGAAAACCATTGCTTAATCAATCATGCTAAAGAGTACCATTTTCATTGCTATATTCCATTAGAAAATAACGGACGCATATGGGGCACTTTCGAGCTTCACAACAATAATCGGGAATTAAGTGCAGAAGGCTTAACTTTTTGTTGTAACATAGCCGATTTTATTGCAGGCTTATTGGCCGTAATGGAAAAACGGAATACTTTGGATTTGAACCTTGAAACAGTTCACAAAACTCAGGTTACAGATGTTTCAGGAATATTGCTTGCCGAAGCAAAAATTAAAAATTTAGAAGACGAAATTGAAAGATTAAATACACAATTGGCCCAATTTTTAGTTTTTACACCCGAAAACGATGTGGAAACCTTTACAAGCACCGAAATTGTAGGCACCAGTGCAGAAATGCAAGAAGTTTACAAATTACTCAACAGGATCTCTTCCTCAGAAACAACCGTATTAATTTTAGGTGAAACAGGCACCGGAAAAGAACTGATTGCAAAGGCTATTCACAATGGATCACAACGAAGAGAAAAAGAAATGGTTAAAGTAAACTGTGCCGCCATTCCGCCAAATTTAATAGAATCAGAACTTTTTGGCCACGAGAAAGGAAGTTTTACCGGTGCCACAGAAAAAAGAATAGGTAAATTTGAACAGGCCCACAAAGGCACCATATTTTTGGATGAAGTAGGAGAATTACCGCTCGATTTACAAGTAAAACTCCTTCGGGTTTTACAGGAAAAAGAAATAGAACGTGTAGGTGGCAAAACAACCATTCCGACTGATGTACGCATTATATCAGCAACCAACAGAAATCTTTTAGCAGAAGTAGAAGCAGGAAGGTTTAGACGTGATTTATTTTACAGATTAAATGTTTTTCTTGTTTCGCTGCCTCCGCTTAGAGATAGAAAATCTGATATTCCGGTACTCGCGTCTTATTTCCTGGATAAATTTGCAATAAAATCAAATAAAAAGCTCCAGGGATTATCAAAAAAAGCAATTTCAACAATGATGGCCTACAGCTGGCCTGGTAATGTTAGAGAGTTGGAGCACCTGATAGAAAGGCAGGTAGTAATGGCGCAAGGAGCTTTAATTAAAGATGTCGAAATTCCTGCCAGCACAGAAAAATCCAAATCTGTTGTTGCCGGAGTTAAAACCATTTTTGAAAATGAACGCGATCACATTTTTGCTGTTTTAGAATTGTGCAACGGAAAAATCTCTGGTAAAAATGGCGCAGCAAAATTATTGGGTGTTCCTGCAACAACACTTAATTCGAAAATTAAAAGACTTGGTTTAGCTAAAAAACACATTTATTAATCACTGTAATGCAAAAGCATTTGCGCCGGCTATTTAAAAAGTCTTGATAAAAAATGGCGATACCTTGTAATTAAAGATATCGCCATTAATTTTTTAAGTTACAATTGGCTTAAATATCCAATTCGTAAGATGATCTTGAAGCTTTATCAGCTTGATCGAGTAAATCAGCATCGTGTTCGCCAGCCATCTCATCACTTATTACCGTGCTTTGATTTAAGGCATCTTCTTCACTTGTTAATGCATCTTCCTTATCGTCAGAAAGTTCTTCTTTATTTGGGTCTATAATCATGGCTTTTTTATTTAAAGATAGCCATTTAAAATAGTTTAAAGCTAATTTTTTTGCATCAAAAAACTCAATTTTTAATTGTCTTAATTACTGTAAAACACATTTCCTGAAACTGATCATAAATTCACTTTATATCGTCAGTTTTATAATTGTTGTATGTATTTAAGTGTTTGTTTAGCAATATGTTGTGTGTTGGTTTGTTTTTTGGTAAATTAAACACGTCATCCTAAAACAGTACACGATTATGGCCAACGATAATTTGAAACACATTGGAGAAATGACTTCACTTTCTGAAGTAATCAATGCACTTGCAGCACAAGGTTATACTTTGGATTTTAACCTGAGAAGTAGCCAGATCGATGGTGGAGAAAATCCACTGCAAGAATTTCCTGAGCAATTTTTGATTGATAAACATTACCGCTTCGAAGGCGAATCAGACCCGGAGGATGAGGCCATTGTATATGCCATATCTTCTGTGGATGGCAAAACCAAAGGAATACTGGTAAACGGTTACGGAACTTCATCCGAAAATTGTGGTGAAGAAATAATCAGCAAATTAAAAACAAGAACCGAATAATATTTTATCCATGAATAAACTGAAGCTCTACGGTAAACCAGATTCTCCAGAAATTTATCCAATAAGGGATTTTTTAAAACGCAGTGTTGTCGATTTTGAATGGTTTGATATTACCCATGACGATTTGGGCTGGGGACAGGGAATAACCTCCTTTAATAATCCCGATAAACTTCCAGTTATAGAATTTCCTGATGGCAAAGTTATCATCAACCCCAGTTTATCACAAATTGCCTGCAACCTCGGCTGGATTACGCAACCAAAATATACAGAATACGACCTTTCCATTTATGGAGCAGGTCCCGCCGGTTTAAGTGCTGCGGTTTATGCAGCATCAGAAGGTTTAAAAACCATCCTGATTGAACGCGAAGCTATTGGCGGGCAAGCGGGAACAAGTTCCCTGATCGAAAATTATTTAGGCTTCCCCGAAGGTATTTCCGGAGCAAACCTTGCTGAAAGGGCCAGGCAGCAAGCCCTGAAATTTGGTGTAGAAATACTGCTTTTAAAAGAGGGGATTAAAGGCACATTTTATAATAACAGAATACATGTTGATTTTGCTTCCGGTGAAAAACTGGTTGCTAAAACGAATATTTGTGCCACAGGTGTAGAATATGCAAGGTTGAACCTTCCTGATGAAAACCGCTTTTTTCATAAAGGTGTTTATTACGGGGCTGGTGCAAGCGAGGCGTTTTTCTGTCAGGATAAAGACCTGTATATAATTGGTGGCGGTAATTCGGCAGGGCAGGCAGCCACTTATTTTTCTGGCTTTGCCAAACGGGTTTTTATGGTGATCAGAAAAGGAAATCTTGCAGAAACCCTCTCTGAATACTTAATTAAGCGCATAGCTTCTATCAAAAATATTCATGTATTGTATTATTCGCAGGTAACAGCACTCGAAGGAGATGATTATTTGCAACGCATTAAAATTGTTAACAGCCAAAACGGAACTGAAACTTGGCACGATACCTCAAAATTGTTTATTTGTATAGGAGGGAAACCGAATACCGAATGGGCCGCCGAAACCGCAATCTGCAGAGATCGGAACGGATACCTGTATACCGGAAATGATTTAATCAATCTCGATCAATATCAGGGGTGTTGGACGTTAGACAGACCACCTTATCATTTAGAAACCAGTGTTCCCGGATCATTTGCCGCTGGCGATGTAAGGTTTAATTCAGTTAAAAGAGTAGCATCAGCCGTTGGAGAAGGGGCCATGGCCGTTACACAGGTTCATCAATACTTATCAAAACTATAATTATGGAAAGCAAAAATATATGCAGCCATATAATGGCCGTAAAAGCTTTAAAAACAGCAAAAGAGCGCGTTTGTGAAGAATGTATAAAACAGGGTACCGATTGGGTACACCTTCGCACCTGCCAAACCTGTGGAGTTACTTTATGCTGCGATTCATCTCCAATGCAGCACATGTCGCACCATTGCCGTGCAGAAAAACATCCGGTTGTTATTTCATCAGAACCTGGAGAAAGATGGTTATATTGTTTCGTAGATGATGAAATGGCAGAATATTAGGTTTTGCCATTCATCAATTTTTAGCTTTTTGTTATTTGCATCCAGACAAGATTAAAACAGGTCTCGTTACAATTTTCCCTTGTTTATCGGTTATTTCTTCAGTAATTTTCTTTAAGCCGAAAGTTGTAAAGCCTGCTTTATAAAAGAAATCCTGTACCTGGTCGGTTTCATAAAAAGTAAAATCCATTTGCGTCCATGGCAAATCTCCCCCGAATTTTTTTTCAATAAAAGCCAGGTCAAATCTCCCACCAGGAGTTAAAACCCGATAAATTTCTTTGAAATATTCTACCGGATTCTTCCAGAAATAAAGGCTGTTTACCGAGAAACAGTAACTGAAAAAATGATCCTCAAAGCCTAATTTTCCACTTTCTTCAATCCTGATGAATTGTCTCCACTTTTCTTTATTCGTTAATACATTGCTCGATAATGCCTGTTGCAGCTGAATTTCGGAAATGCTAGCACTGTAATATTGACTTTCGGTTATTTTTTGAAATAAAAAAGGAAGATGTTCCCCATCACCAGCACCAATTTCCAATACTTTGGTGTCGGCCTCTAATTCCAGTTCATGTATAAGTTTAAAAACAATTTTATTTTTAGGCAGCGGTGTATCAATTTCAACATCTTTAACACCCGTTTTGCTAACAATAGCCATTTGTTTGCCTTTTGCTGTAATATCTGTCTGCTCGTCCATAATCACATTTTTTTCTCCTCCCGGAATTTTTTCCGTTCAGCGGTTTAACAAGTCGGCAAAGGTGGATAATGCCCATTTTATGTATTTACACAAAAGGGATTTTCTTTTACAAAAAATAGAATTGTTGATAACCGATTTATAATAGTTCCGTTTTTTTTATGATAATTGTCATTATGGGAATCAATGTTGGTAAGGATTACGGGAGCTGGAAAAAGGTAGGGGGCAGTTTTGATGATTTTCCGGTAGAGGAACAATTGGTAACTGAACGGAAAGAGAAATACAGTTTTTCATTTAGTGATGCAGAGCTCGTTCAGATTAATACACCAGATATTTATATCGTTTATGGCGACATTCTTTTTAAACAGCATTATATGTACTTCAGGCCAACTTATGATGTTCCTGATATGATAAAATTGCGCTTTACACTATCCGGTAAGGGAACAATATTTAATAAGGTTAACAATCAGAAATATATTTTTAATTCCAATCAGCAGAACATCATTTATATGCCTGAGTTGGATGGCACCGGTGAATATGATACCGGAAGCAACTATCGTTTTTTTGAAGTACATTTTTCAAAAGAGAAATTTTTGCAGCTCGCTGAAAATTCTTGCAGAACGCTGCAGGTTTTAGCCGAACATATGGATTCAGGTCATTATGCCCAACTGGCAGAATATAATCTTCCCATTTCTTGGGCAATGCAAAATTGTATATCCGGAATACTAAATTGTAAGTATTCGGGAGAATTAAAACTCATGTTTCTTGAATCAAAATGTATCGAATTGCTTGTATTGCAAGCCAATGCTTTTGAAGCAAACACATTTAAAATGAAACAACCTTTATTGGCCACATATGAAAGAGATTGTTTGTTTTACGCACGGGATTATTTAATTGACCATATTGATCAACCACCATCAGTAGCTGAACTCGCTAAAATTTGTGGTATTAATGAATTTAAACTTAAACAGGGGTTTAAAAGCCTGTTTGATAACAGCATTTTCGGTTACTTAAGCGATTACAGGTTAAATTTTGCAAAAACTTTATTAAGTGAGGGTACGCCGATAAAATCTGTTGCTTTTGAAATGGGGTATTCCTCTGTTCAGCATTTTAGCAACGCATTCAGAAAGAAATTTGCAACATCACCAGGGAAATATTGCCATTCTTAATTCAATATAAAAGGTTATCTCTGTAATGGATTGATACTACACCCAATATCTAAAAATTAAATATACAATTTAAATTAATTCCCCTTTTTAAGAGAGGTGTCCGCAGGAAGGGGTGTTCTTTTACTTTAGTCTTTGCTTTTCTAAAACGGTCCTCATTTCCGCCTATCAAGCAACCACGTAGTGCTCAGTGCAACTAATCTTAATGCAGACAGTTATAACCCCTCCTTTTACACCGCGATATTATTCGTCATTTTATATTCAGAAGGAGTGATTCCTGTTTGCTTTTTAAAATACTTGCCAAAAAACGAAGAATTACTAAAACAGAGTTCATTGGCAACTTCTGAAATATTCATAACATGACTCGTTAACAGTAGTTTAGCTTCCCTGATTACCATTTCGTCGATAATTTCCCCTGCTGTGCGGTCTGTAACCTGTTTAACAACCTGCGACAAATGTCTTGGCGTAATACGCAGGCAATTTGCATAAAAAATTACCCGTTTTTCCTCTTTAAAATTTTCCGATACCAAGGCCAAAAAACGGTTTGTGAGCTCTGTTTGGCTATTATGCACAAATGGAGAAGTCTCTTTCTGCTTGTTTTTCAATAGAAATATATCATAAACAAGCTCTAAAAAGCTGTTATGTACAATATTTTGAATTTGCGGCATGTCTTTAGGCACATTCAGTTTTTTGTGCAATGCCAGCATATCATAATAGATAAAAGTATATTCCTCTTTAGATAATGAAAATTTATGCGATTGGCTATCCTGCGACATTCGATAAGTTTCGCCGCTATTAAAGAATACGCCTTTGTTTTTTAAGTAACTTTTATTGAAGTGGATGCTGATAAATGAAACGCTGCTATTATCGGTAATTTCGTAAACAGAATGTGGCAAAACCAATAAAATATCACGGTGATTGAGTATATGATCCACAAAATTAATCTTAATATTCAGCTTACCTTTTGTGATCAGTATCAAGGCATAACTGGATACGCGGAAAGGTTCAGAACTGCAATAATTTGGATCGTTGCTGTTGTGGATTTTGGCCATCAATCCATCATTTAAAGACAGCGCTTCCTCATGGTTTATTTTTGAAAAAGTTTTATTAAGTAACTGTTGTTGCATAAAATCGTTCAGCGGTTTTTTAATAATTTCTTAACAGATACGATCATCTTTTACACACCAATTCCAGCCATCTTCTTTTTGATGGATTTTGCCCTTTTATCTGTCGGATTTTGTAATGGCAAATGTAATATTCGAGATCAATTTTGCAAGTATTTTTTTTTAAAATGACTAATTCGTGATTGATTTTTAAGTTTTTGATTAATAAACACTTTTTCTGTATCGTGCTTTATTACAGTATATTATGTTGTTTTAAACGAATTTTTGACTGGTTTTTATTTTTTTACTATTTTATAATAAAAGTCAGATTGTCAATTGGTCAATTCATTTGAATGTCACATTTTGCCAATCCTACATTTTGACCAATATATCCCACATTTGAACCTTTTTTTCGCTTCAATTCCGCGTTAAAATTGTGTTATCAAATCGTATGGTTAATGCAACCTTAATCTACAGGGTTGATTTCGGTATCAACATATAGTTACAGGAGCAGGCCAAACTTTCAGAACAGGGTTTTAAAAAACTGAAGAACAATAGCGTTCAGTATGCGTAAAAAATTACAAGATAGAATTGCCTCTTTTAAGGATGCAGCTATGATAAAGGAAAAGGGATTATATCCTTATTTCAGGTCGATAGAATCTGCTCAGGATACCGAGGTAGTAATCGACGGGAAAAAGGTATTGATGTTTGGTTCAAACTCTTATTTAGGGCTTACCAATCATCCCAAAATAAAGGAAGCAGCAAAAGCAGCCATCGAAAAATATGGTACAGGTTGTGCCGGCTCAAGGTTTTTAAACGGATCGCTTGATATTCACCTCGAACTGGAAAAACGCCTTGCCGATTATGTTGGTAAAGAGGCTGCTGTGCTTTTTAGTACAGGCTTTCAGGTAAATTTAGGGGTAATATCCTGTTTGTTGGATCGTAACGATTATTTATTGCTTGATGAATACGATCATGCTTCAATTATTGATGGGAGTCGCTTGGCTTTTGCGCGCACCATTAAATATGCACATAACGATATGCAGGATCTGCGCCGCAAAATAAGCCGTTTGCCAGAAGATGCAGCTAAATTGATTGTATCAGATGGTATTTTCAGTATGGAAGGTGATCTGGTTAATTTGCCCGAAATGGTAGAAATAGCCAATGAATTTGGTGCAAATATTATGATGGATGATGCGCACAGTTTAGGGGTAATTGGCTTTAACGGATCAGGAACCGCTTCACATTTCAACCTTACCGATGATATAGATTTGATTATGGGCACATTCAGTAAATCGCTGGCCTCATTAGGCGGTTTTATTGCTGGCAGCACCGAAACTATCGAATACATTAAGCACCGCGCCAGATCGTTAATGTTTAGCGCAAGTATGCCTCCATCGGCTGTAGCGAGTGTTATTGCAGCCCTTGATATTATAGAATCGGAGCCAGAGCGCATCGATAAACTTTGGGCCAATACCGAGTATGCAAAAAAACTTTTAATCGAAGCTGGTTTCGATATCGGGCATAGCAACAGTCCGATTATTCCGGTTTACATCCGCGATAACATCAAAACTTTTATGATAACAAATATCCTGCAACAGAATGGGGTATTTGTAAATCCGGTGGTTTCTCCTGCGGTTCCTTCAGATTCATCATTAATCAGGTTTTCTTTAATGGCCACTCACAGCTTCGATCAGATCGAATCGGCTATAGAAAAATTAAGTGCAGCTTTTAAGGCCGTTAACGTAGAATTAGTAGGAAGCCAATCATGAGAGAACTTATAAAGGTTTCAGGTAAAAAAGCATTGGCCGCATTTGTCGATTTTCCACATGAACTTTATGCGGGCGATGTAAATTACGTACCAGAACTTTTTATTGCCCAGCGCGATCTGCTTACCCCAGGCAAACACCCTTTTTACGAACATTCTGAAATACAGCTTTTTTTGCTGTACAATGATGGCAAAATAATAGGCAGAATTGCCGCAATAAATAATACCAACCACAATAAGGTTTACGGCGGACAAGATGGTTTTTTTGGCTTTTTCGACTGTATAAACGATGTGGATGCTGCCCAACAACTGTTAAAAGCAGCACAAGACTGGCTTTTGGAAAAAGGGCTTAAAAAGGTTTTAGGACCGGTAAATTTCTCTACCAATGAGGTATGCGGATTATTGATTGAAGGTTTCGATGGACCTCCAGTAGCCATGATGCCTTACAATCCGCAGTATTATTTGCCGCTTTTGGAACAGATTGGATTTAAAAAAAATGTTGATTTAAGGGCTTACCGTTACACTGCAGGTAATTACAGTGAACGATCAGTTAAACTGCTGGATAGGATAGAAGAGCGTTTACTCCGGAATGATATCGTGTTGCGCAAAATCAACATGAAGAAATTTAAGGAAGAATGTAATGCTGTAAGAGAGGTGTACAATAAAGCGTGGGATAAAAACCTGGGTTTTGTACCCATGACGGATAAAGAATTCGATTATACAGCAAACGATCTCAAAATGATCCTTGATCCTGAGTTTTGTATTCTTGCCGAACAGCATGGTAAAATTGTAGGCTTTGCTTTGGCCATCCCTGATATCAACCAGATCCTAATCAAGATTAAACGAGGCAGGTTGTTTCCTACAGGGTTGATTAAACTATTGGCCAATAAAAAGAAAATAGACGGCATCCGTATTTTATTGCTGGGTGTGGTAGATGGTTACCGTAAAATGGGTATCGAAGCCTGCTTGTATGGTCGTATCATTAAACATTTCAAGGCCAAAAACATGAAATATGCTGAAGCCAGCTGGACTTTGGACCATAACGACATGATTAATAAGCCTATTGAAGATATAGGTGGCAAACTGTACCGAAAATACAGGATTTTGGAAAAAGCGATATGAAAAAGCGCGTGTTGATAACAGGAGCAACGGGATTTGTGGGCTATCACCTGATTAAATCCGCTTTGGCCAACAATTTGGAAGTTTATGCAAACGTTCGCCACTCTGCTAACGCAACGCATTTAAAAGATTTTCCAATCAACTATGTAGATCTCGATCTTTCTTCGATATACCTGTTAAAAGAGAATATTGAAGATAAAAAGTATGATTATATCGTGCATGCTGCTGCGGTTACCAAAGCAAAAAAACTGGATGATTACAATCAGGTAAATGCTATTTATACCCGAAACCTTGCTGTAGCGGCTTCAAAAGCAACACACCTTATTAAAAAATTTGTATTCATCAGCAGTTTGGCTGCATTGGGGCCTTTAAATCAAAAAAGCGAACGGTTAACTGATAAAAGTGCATCACATCCGGTAACCAATTATGGCATCAGCAAGGCACTTGCAGAAACGTACCTGGCTCAGGTTCCAAATCTGCCCTTAATTGTATTCAGGCCTACTGCGGTTTATGGTCCACGGGAAAAAGATATTTTCATCCTTATTAAAACCATAAAGGCTGGTCTGGAGCTTTACATCGGCAAACAGGAACAAGACCTTAGTTTTGTGTATGCTACAGATCTGGCCAATATCATTGTTAACGCATTGGCCTCTGATGTGGTTGGTAAAAGCTACAATATTTCGGATGGAGCGGTATATAGCCGCTCATCGCTCGCAAATTATGTAAGTAAAGCACTTGGCAAAAAAACGCTGACTGTTAATGTACCTGTGCCACTTATTAAAGGCTTAGCATGGTCTATGGAACGTGTATACAGCATATTTAATAAAATTCCGGCCTTAAACGTAGATAAAATTAAAGAACTCACTGCCCTGAACTGGGGTTGCGACATAAAAAATATCCAGAGAGACTTTGGCTTTACACCTCAATTCGGGCTTGAGCAAGGTATTAATGAAACGATAAACTGGTACCGTAAAAACAATTGGTTATAAGATTTTAAATAAAAATAGAATGAAACAACAAGTAAAAGCAGCTGAAGGCAAGTTGGGTATATTAATGCCAGGACTTGGCGCTGTAGCAACAACCATGATTGCCGGAGTTGCTGCAATTAAAAAAGGGATATCTAAGCCTATTGGTTCGTTAACCCAGATGGGAACAATCCGTTTAGGTAAAAGAACTGAAAATAAACAACCAAAAATTAAAGATTTTGTGCCTTTGGCAGGTTTGGAAGATTTAGTATTTGGTGGCTGGGATGTTTACGAAGATAACGTTTACGAAGCAGCATTAAATGCCCGCGTACTCGATGCAAACCTTTTGCGCGATGTGCGTGAAGAATTGCAGGCCATTAAACCAATGCGTGCAGCTTTTGATAGAAATTATGTAAAAAACCTTGATGGCAAATACGTAAAAGATATTGATAACCGTTACGAACTGGCTTTAGCCGTAATGGAAGATATTAAAAACTTTAAAGCAGAAAACAATTGCGATCGTATTGTTTTGGTATGGTGCGGTTCTACTGAAATTTATTTCGAAGCATCGGAAGTGCACGAATCGCTTGCTGCATTTGAGCAGGGTTTAAGAGATAACGACCCACGCATTGCACCGAGTATGATTTATGCTTATGCTGCTTTAAAATTGGGTATTCCGTTTGCCAATGGTGCACCAAATTTAACGGTAGATATTCCTGCATTAATCGAACTGGCTAAAGAAACCAATACACCAATTGCCGGTAAAGATTTTAAAACCGGACAAACTTTAATGAAAACCATTTTAGCCCCAGGTTTGGCTGCGCGCTCTTTAGGTGTAAACGGTTGGTTTTCTGATAATATTTTAGGTAACCGTGATGGTTTGGTACTGGATGATCCGGATAACTTTAAAACAAAAGAAGTATCTAAACTAGGTGTACTGGAAGATATCTTCAAACCAGACGTTAACCCGGATTTATATGGAGAAATGTACCACAAAATCAGGATCAACTATTATCCGCCTCACGGTGATAACAAAGAAAGCTGGGATAACATCGATATTTTCGGTTGGTTAGGTTATAAAATGCAGATCAAAATCAATTTCCTTTGCCGCGATTCTATTTTAGCTGCACCAATTGTGTTGGATCTTGCCTTGTTTATCGATTTGGCTAAACGTTCAAATATGTCGGGCATTCAGGAATGGTTATCATTCTACCTTAAATCGCCACAAACGATACCAGGTGTACCTGCAGAAAACGATATTTTTAAACAGTTAATGAAACTTCAAAATACCTTGCGTTACATCATGGGCGAAGAATTGATTACCCATTTAGGTCAGGATTACGAAGAAGAACTGATAGAAACCGTATAGTGTTCATCCACAAATTTCTTTCAACGGCTCTGGGAATAGGTTATATCGGCAAAGGTGCTGGTACTTATGCTGCAATAGCAACCTGTATCTGCTGGCACCTTACCCAGAGCCCTTATAGCAACCCCTACTTATGGCCTGTATTAATCACCATATTAATTATAATGCTGGGCATAATGAGTGGAGATCGGGTTGAAGAAATTTGGGGAAAAGACCATCAAAGGGTGGTAATTGATGAAGTTGCCGGAATGTGCATTACGCTGTTATTTGTGCCATTAAAGTGGCAATACACGCTTATCGGATTGATACTTTTTAGGTTCTTTGATATCCTTAAACCTTTTTATATCCGCAAAATGGAAGAATTGCCAGGTGGCTGGGGTGTAATGGCTGATGATGTATTGGCTGGCATTTATGCCAATGTGGTTCTTCAGCTTGTTGTTGTTTTAGCACTCTTTTAATACCATGTTTACTTTTTTAAAGGCACAGGGTTCTTCATTAATCGCTTCAGCAATTGATTTTGGCGTAACGGTTATGGCTGTAAATCTTTTAAGTTGGTGGTACCTCGCAGCAAGCATAACCGGAACCGTTTGCGGTGGGATTGTTAATTTCTCCATAAACCGGAAATGGGTTTTCGAAAGCCAGTCTAAAGCCATTAAATGGCAAATATTAAAATACATTTTGGTATGGGCGGGCAATTTGGCCATAGTTACAACCGGTGTATTTGTTTTTACCCACTATTTTAACCTCAATTACGTACTCGCCAAAGTTTTTAGCTCTGTTTTAACGGGCATAAGCTACAATTATATCATGCAAAAGCAGTTTATTTTTTCAAGTTAAATGAAACCCAACTATTCGTTTTTTCTCACTGTAGCGCTCAGTTTTATCCTGCAGGTAAATGCTTTTGCTCAACGCACCGCAGTTTCGGGTACCGTACGCGATGCCGTAACCAAAGAAACTTTACCTAATGTTTCTGTTTTTTTTAAAGATACCCAGATTGGTACACAAACAGATGTAAACGGAAAGTATACCCTGGTTTCGCCAAATCCGCAAAGCGAAATCAGTTTTAATTATGTAGGGTACCGTACAGTTTATAAAAATATTCTGCCAGGTACAACTCAAGAATCTGATGTGGCCCTTGTGCCTGATGCCAAAGCTTTAGATGAAGTAATAATTGTTGGAGGCAAAAAAATAAAATACCGCAATAAAGATAATCCAGCGGTAGAACTTATCCGCCAGGTAATTGCCCATAAGGAAGAAAACCGCATAAAAAGTTACAACACGGCATCGTACAGGCAATACGAAAAGATGTTGTTTTCGCTAAGCAACGTTTCGGATAAGTTTAAAAACAAAAAAATGTTCCGCAATTACCAGTTTTTGTTTCAGGAACAGGATTCGACTTTAATTGGTGGAAAAAATCTGTTGCCGGTATATATCCAGGAGAAACTTTCTGATAGTTACCTCAGTAAAAATCCTGAAAAAAATAAAACCATTGTAATTGCCGAGAAACAGGTAAACTTCGACAGTAGATACATTGATAATAAGGGAATGAAAACTTATTTCGACCGGATGTATCAGGATATAGATATTTACAAGAACAACATTTCGGTTATCAGTAACGAGTTTTTAAGTCCCATTTCGGATGGTGCACCAGCTTTTTACAAGTTTTTTATCACCGATACACTAAAGAATCAAAAACCTCAGATCATTGAGCTTTCTTTTACGCCCCGTAATACGAATGATATGTTGTTTGAGGGCAAAATATATGTAACCAATGATAGTCATTATGCCGTTACCGGTGCTTCATTTGGGGTAAACAAAAACATTAACCTCAACTTTGTACGCTCACTAAAAATCGACCTTAATTTTGAAACAAATGACAAAGGGAAATACAGCCTGAGTAAAAGTAACCTATTGGCCGATTTTGGTATTGGTAAAACCAAAGGTATAGGCTTTACAGGAGAGCGAACGGTTACTTTTAAAAATTATCAGTTCGATACCGTATTGCCTGATACCATATTTGAGGGTAAAAGTACTGTTGTACTGGCCGATGCAGCCAAGAGAGACGATAAATTTTGGGAAAAGAACCGTTTGGATACGATTTCGAAAGATCAGTTAAAAATTTATGGCAACATAGATACCCTGCAAAACCTGCCGTCGTTTAAACGAACAATGAAAATTGTTACCCTTTTATTTGCAGGTTATCAGAATTTAGGACCCTACGAAATCGGACCGGTAAATACCTTTTACAGTTTTAATAACGTAGAAGGTTTAAGGTTGCGTGTTGGCGGAAGAACCACACCAGAGCTGAGCAAACGATATTATTTCGAAAACTATCTGGCTTATGGCATAAAGGATGAAAAATGGAAGTTTTTCCTATCGGCAACCTATTCGTTAAATAACAAATCGATCTATGAATTCCCTCAGAATTATGTAAGGGCAAGTTTTCAGCGCGATACCAAAATACCAGGGCAGGAGCTACAGTTTGTACAGGAAGATAACTTTTTACTATCCTTTAAAAGAGGGGTTAACGATATGTTGCTGTACAACGATTTTTACCGTTTAGATTATGTAAAGGAATTCGAAAATCATTTTTCTTACAATCTTGGCTTTAAAAAATGGAGTCAAACACCAGCTGGTGGACTTAATTACATCAATTCCAATAATCAATTCGTTAACAGGTTAACCACCAGCGAAGTTTCCTTACAGTTAAGGTATGCACCAAATGAGAAGTTTTACCAGGGAAAAATTTACCGCGTGCCCATTGCCGATCGTTATCCGGTATTTAATTTGCGCTATACCGCAGGTTTAAAAGGAGTATTGGGTGGCGAATACAATTACCATAATATTATGGGTAGCATTGATAAACGCTTTTATTTATCGCAGTTGGGTTATAGCGATGTAACTTTTGAAGGCGGTTATATTGCCGGCAAAGTGCCTTTTCCATTGTTGGATATACACCGCGCCAATCAAACCTATGCTTATCAGCTCAACTCATATAACCTGATGAACTTTTTAGAGTTTGTGAGCGATCATTATGTAAGCATTAATATCGATCACAACTTTAACGGCTTCTTTTTTAATAAGGTGCCTTTAATAAAACGTTTAAAACTAAGAGAAGTGGTATCATTCAAAGCATTGTATGGTGGTTTACGGAATGAAAATAATCCAAATTTTCAAAGCGGATTATATCAGCTTCCCATTTATGAAAACGGTGCACAAAGAACGTATGCTTTAGGTAACGAACCTTACATGGAAGGAAGCGTTGGCATAGGAAACATTTTTAAATTATTAAGGGTTGATTTGGTAAAGCGTTTCAATTACCTCAACAATCCAGAAGTTTCGGAATGGGGAATAAGGGCAAGGGTTAAATTCGATTTTTAATAAAAAGTTATGGAAACTAAATTGCGCGACAGACTGCAGCAAGGCATCTACAAGGTAATTAATCCTTTTGTTAAAGGGTTAATTAAGATTGGCTTAACACCAAATATGGTAACCTTAATTGGCTTAATTCTGAATATTGGAGTGGCGGTTATTTTTGTACTTGGTGCCGAAAAATCAAACCGTGGCGATATGTCGTACATCGGTTGGGGAGGAGCATTGGTACTCTTTGCAGGCCTTTTTGATATGCTCGATGGCCAGGTAGCCCGGTTAGGAAACATGAGTTCCAAGTTTGGTGCCTTGTTCGATTCCGTTCTTGATCGTTATAGCGAAATGATTATGTTTTTGGGCATTTGTTATTACCTGGTAGCGCATCATTATTTCTTAAGTTCCTTGTTTGCTTTTATTGCACTAATTGGCTCAATGATGGTAAGTTACACCCGTGCCAGGGCAGAAGGTTTAGGGGTAGAGTGTAAGGGCGGTTTAATGCAACGGCCAGAAAGGGTAGTTACTATTGGTGTATTTGCCATTGCCTGTGGTGTTGCAGGGCATTTTATTGGCGGCAATTATAAGGTGTATATGCCGGGTATTTCATTCCATGTGTTCGAAACGATATCTATTTTTACCATGCCCATTACCTTAATGGCGGTATTAACAAATATTACCGCTGTAAAACGTTTGCAAGATGCTAAGAGGGGCTTAGAGGCGCAGGAGTTTAACGAGCGTAAAGGCAATAACAGGGCAGCCCTTGTTGCTGGTTTGATATTGATGGGAAGTTTAAGCCTTGGGTTATCTTTCAATGCAAATGCACAGGGGGCAGATCCTTCTCCAATTACTTTTCCTACACCGAATGGCATCAATAACCAGTTGTTTTATTTACAACGCGATCCGAATACAAATACCATTATCTGCCAGTTAAATGTAGATAAACGCGGTGTAGTGGATAAAAACCAGCCCGTTAATGTATTTTGGATGCGGTATGGTGACAATGGAGAGAAGAAAGATTTAAGTTATATCCAGCGGAAATTCGCCTACGGAATTATTAGTAAAGATTTGGGCAATGGCCAGTTTGAGCTTCGATTTACCTCGCACAAAAAGTTACCAATGTACCTCAATAAATTAGGTGCAGATAAAAAATACCATGTATTTGCCACCATTAACAATAAAAAAATGCAGGTAGAGCGCATATTTCTTCGCATTGAAGGAGGTACATTTTGGTTTCCGAATGTGAAATATGTAGAAATAAAAGGGTTTGATGCTTCAGAACCGTCAAAAGTGTTGGTAGAGCGGATTAAGGTTTAGCGGAGGGTGTTGAGCGTTTTGCGGGTGGCGTCCCCACCTAATCCGTCATTGCGAGAAGGCTTTTTCAGCCGACGAAGCAATCTCTCTTGAATCGTCATTTCGAGCGGACCCGATAGCTATCGGGTGCAATGGAGCCGGGAAATCTAACTAGATAGATCTCTCAATTCCGCTACCGATGAAGAATCGGCAGACTTCAGTCGAGGTGACGACCGAACATAAATAGAGTTGAATGTCAGTCAAAGCGTAGGCGAAGACAAAAAATAATTTTATCAAATGAAAAAGAATTTTGTATCTAATTCAACTGCATCCATCAGGATGTTTAAAAACGACTTTTTAGAAAGCCTGTCGAAAGTGCGGTTTTACGTACCATTGGTTGTTTATATCCCTGTAATTGCCTTCCTTTTCTGGAAAGCACTTGGCGAATTACAAATGCCTGTCTTAATTTTTGCGGGTTGGTTTCTGCTCGGTTTGGCCATCTGGACCATCACCGAATACATCCTGCACCGTTATGTTTTCCATTTTGAACCTGATGTAGAATGGGGTAAAAAGATCCATTTTATTTTCCACGGCGTACACCACGATTATCCCAATGATGCCAAAAGACTGGTAATGCCACCTTCGGCCAGTATCCCTATGGCTTTGGGCTTTTATTTTCTTTTCGATTGGTTATTGCCAGAAACGATGGTCTATCCTTTTTTCTCTGGCTTTATGATTGGCTATTTATTTTACGATATGGTGCATTATGCGCTTCACCACGCCAATTTTAAAAGCGGTTTCTGGAAACAGTTAAAACAGCACCATATGCTTCACCATTATTCTGATTCGACAAAAGGCTATGGGGTAAGCTGGACTTTCTGGGATCATATTTTTAGATCTAACTTTGATAAAAAATAATATGCAGCAAGAGATTTTGCTCAAAAACAATTTTTTTACCATTCGCAATGTTTATCTAACAGTTGCTATATCTGTTGGGTATCTATTGTTATCAGCATTTCTGGTCGGCTTTAAAACCGATCAGCTCGTATTGATTTTTATTTTTAACAGTCTTTTTTACCTCTCTGAAGGTACCCGTCGCTTTATACTGGGCTTTTCGATTTTCATCGTATACTGGATTCTTTTCGATTATATGAAAGCATTTCCAAACTATCTTTTTAATGTAGTTCACATTAAAGATTTATACGAAATGGAAAAAAATGTATTTAGCATACATCAACATGGCCTAACGCTTACGCCCAATGAGTATTCGAAACTGAACAGCAATTCATTTTTGGATGTATTAACAGGTATTTTCTACCTGATGTGGGTGCCCGTTCCCCTTGCTTTTGCCACTTACCTTTTCTTTAAAAATAAAGAACAGTTTGTACGGTTCTCGCTCACTTTTGTTTGGGTAAATTTATTGGGTTTCGTGGTTTATTATGCATTTCCGGCAGCGCCACCTTGGTATATTCAGGAGCATGGCTTTACATTTATTGCCAAAACTGCAGGCAATACAGCAGGCTTGGCCAGGTTTGATCATTATTTTAATATTACCCTTTTTCAAGGGATTTACAGTAAAGGATCTAACGTTTTCGCAGCTATGCCCTCGCTGCATTCATCATATCCGGTTATTGTGGTATATTATGGGTTAAAGAACAAGCTTGGAAAAATTAATGTTTTCTTTTTGGTAGTAATGATCGGCATCTGGTTTTCTGCTGTTTATACCAGTCACCATTACTGCCTTGATGTTTTGGCTGGAATAAGTTGCGCTGTAATTGGGATTATTAGTTTTAACTACCTGGTTAAACAAACCAGATTAAGGGAGTTTATCGGGTATTATGTTAAGGTATTAGCAAGGCACTAAGATCACAGAAGTAGCGATAAATCGTTATTGTAAAGATGCTTTTTCTGCCCGATGAGCAATCTTCCAATGATCGCATTAAGATTGCTTCCTTCAATAATCGGCGCAGACTATGCTTCGAATTTCCGAACGCTCTTTGGGGTTAGTTAATGCTAGCGAATTGAAAACCACTTTAACTAATTGGCGTTAAAATTATCCATTGAACCAATTTTTTTTATGCGGGGTATTAAAAAGTTGTAAATTGAGTGCTCAAACCCTGCATGAACATGAAATACAACCGACGGAATTTTATCGGAGGAAGCCTAGCCTTAACGTCTGCTTTATTTTTAACCCCAACAGATACATTCAGTTATCCTGATATTGAACCAGTAAAAACATCAAATGGATTTGCTTTACTCATTATGGCACCATATTGGGGATTTAATGGCTCGGTATCTGATTTTTGCAAAAAAGCAAAAAAGGATGGTTACGATGGAATAGAAATTTTATGGTCGGCAGAAATTGCAGATGAATTATTTAAGGCCTTAAAAGAACATCAGTTAGCAGTTGGTTTCCTTTGCCGAGGAGATGAACCTCAGTTCGGTACACATTTTACAACGTTTAAAAAAGTATTAAAAGAAGCTGCAGAAAATAAAGCGCAAAAACCACTTTATATCAATGTTCATTCGGGCAAAGACTTTTTCACTTTCGAAGAAAATAAAAGATTTATTGATTTTACTGTACAGTATGCAAAAGAAAGCGGTGTTCCGATTTATCATGAAACCCATAGATCCAGGATGCTGTATTCGGCACCGGCATCTTTACCGTATTTAAAAGAAAAGCCTGATTTAAGACTTACGCTTGATATTTCTCACTGGTGTAACGTAAGCGAAAGCCTTTTAGAAGATCAACCCGAAACAGTTGCACTCGCCATTTCCAGAACAGACCACGTACACTCAAGGGTTGGCCATGCGGAAGGACCACAGGTAAGTGATCCAAGGGCTCCGGAATGGAAGGAGGCCGTAGATGCCCATTTTAAATGGTGGGATAAAATAGTGGCCATTAAAAAACAGCAGGGGAAAATCCTTACGATGTTAACCGAGTTTGGCCCACCCAGTTATATGCCAACAATTCCATATACCAACCTTCCAGTGGCCGATCAGTGGGCAATAAATGTTTACATGATGCAGGTTTGGAGAAAAAGGTACCAGTAATTTAGCAATTGCTTTTTTCCATAAAATCACGAAATCCGCTTTGGCCAGCAAATTATTTAGCCAATTGTACCAGTGATTGTGCAGTTAATGTTTCTTGAGATTTATCAACATTTGGCAAACGCATTTTAACCACTTTAGTTTCCAGATTTAAAGATGGGTTGTTGGTTTTTGTAAGTGCTGCAATGTCTCTGGTGGTTGTAGATAACATTTTTAATGAAAGCAGGAATAACCTTTCATTTTGAAAATCGTTATCAGATTTTTCACTGTAGCTGTATTGAGCACTATCCAGCAACACTAGTTTTTGCGTAATTTGAGCAAGTACCTCCGTAGATAAAGCTAAACCTTGTATGCCTATTACGCGATTATTTTTTATAAGGTAATCAAGGCCGTTAAAGGTAATGATGGTTAAATTTTCTCTGTTGATAAAATACTCAGGTTTAGAAAGTTTTCCTTTTTTACGGTTCTTAATAAATTCGTCACCCAATCTTTCGATCATGTGATTCCCATTTATTCTGTCAACATTTTCGAAAGAAACAGCTTGTTTATTTAGGTTTTGAGCCAACACCTGGATTGATGTTGAAGAGATTGAAGTAATTACAAGAAATATAAATAACGTTTGTTTGGCAATTTTCATGGCACAAAGATAAAATTTCATTTTCTATTTTGGAACTTTATGTATTTTTAATACTACAGATTTAAACGATTTTTGAAATTTTAATGATGATAAAAATCAACAATTTAATTTTTACACATTATTTGCCTCATAATACCCTGATAATTGTAATTATAGTGTCAGCTAGCTCCTGTATGCGTTATTTTTCCGTTTCTGTAACACCTACTCTGCAAAAAGAGGTTAAGCGATTTTAAATGCTTAAATTTTGGCAACAAATTTTAAGGCATCGCCTGCTTCATTTATGGTATATCTAAATGCCTGTGTTAAATATCCTGATATTAACACAACCTTAATATTTGGTTTATAATTCAGTCCTACTTTTGTGGTGTAAATATTTGGTTAGTATTATACAGTTTAGTTAGTTGATTAGTAAAAGGCTACAATGGATATTGTAGCCTTTTGCGTTTTAATAACTTAAATAATCTATTTTCTGAGCTATAGAGCAAGCCAATTAAGGGTTGTTAATAATTAATTTCTGGTAATTTTTCTTTGACACTCCTTGCTTTTTTTGTAATACCTGGTTAGTTAACTTAAAGAAGATCAGGCAATATCGCTTAAATAAAGAAATAGATAAGTGTTAAAAGAAAAGGATTAATTGATGTGAATGCTTCATTGTTAATAAAATTATTAGTTTTGCGGTCCGTTTATTGTAGATCGGAAAGAATATATTTAATTACGGATGGTCTATCATCCTATTAAAAAGAAAACATTATGGACAAATTTAAAGAAGTACAAGATCTGATTTCTTCAGTTGAAGCAGATGTAACCAAGTTTTATGATGGTGGTAATGCAGCTGCTGGTACACGTGTACGTAAAGCAATGCAAGACCTTAAAGTTTTAGCTCAAGATATCAGAGCTGAAGTAACAGAAAAAAAGAATAGCGCGAAATAATAACATTATTGCGTTTTGGGAAAACAAAGCCTCCTGCCTCACGGTTGGAGGCTTTGTTGTTTAACAGTCACCCATAACCTTACACTGTTGCGTGTGGAACAAACTTTAACTCGCGGTCGTCATTCTCGCGCATGCGGGAATCGTAATGCAGTCGCTATGTTTTTGCCTCCGCTCGGGCTTGCCTCGGTTCGCCGCCACCGAAGGGCTCTTACTTTTGGCTTGGCCCAAAAGTAACAAAAACCCAAGGCTTGGAACTGATGTCGGATAAATTCGTTAAAGCTTTTTGGTCGTGTGCTGAGCTTTTTGGTCGTCAGCACAAGTTCCGCCGAAGGGGGCGGAAAGTGTGTGCTGCCTCTACGCAACGATGGAAGAAAAGGTAATGCTAAAGCTTTAACGTTTTATCCTTCCATCATTTCCTATGCCGAAATGCAGGAAGCAGAAAGCAGGGTGCAGATAGCGGGAGTTTAAATAGCATGATGCAGGGAATGCGTTAAATTCGTCATTGCGAAGCTGGGGGAGAGCGAGCTGAAGCAATCTTTTTAGTTTTAACTCGCGGCCGTCATTCTCGCGCATGCGGGAATCGTAATGCGATCGCTATGTTTTGCCTCCGCTCGGGCTTGCCTCGGTTACCGATATGAAATCGGTACAGGTCAGCAACCACCAAGTGGCTATTACTTTTGGCTTAGCCCAATATTAACAAACCTGAGCGTAGCGAAAGCATGACTACCTATAAAAATAACAATCATCAATGCATAAACCCAAGGCTTGGAACTGATGTCGGATAAATTCGTTAAAGCTTTTTGGTCTTCAGCACAAGTTCCGCCAAAGGGGGCGGAAAGTATGTGCTGCCTAAATGCAACGATGGAGGGAAAGGTATTGATAAAGCTTTAACGTTTTATCCTTCCATCATTTCCTATGCCGGAAAGCAGGGTGCAGATAGCGAGAATTAAATAGCATGATACAGGGATTGCGTTAAATCCGTCATTGCGAAGCTGGGGGAGAGCGAGCTGAAGCAATCTTTTTAGTTTTAACTCGCGGTCGTCATTCTCGCGCATGCGGGAATCGTAATGCAGTCGCTATGTTTTGCCTCCGCTCGGGCTTGCCACGGTTACCGATATAAAATCGGTACAGATCAGCCGCCACCGAAGGGCTCTTACTTTTGGCTTGGCCCAAAAGTAACAAACCTGAGCACAGCGAAAGCATGACTACCTATAAAGACAACAAACAACAAGGCATAACTGAAAGGCTTGGAACTGATGTCGGATAAATTCGTTAAAGCTTTTTGGTCGTCAGCACAAGTTCCGTCGAAGGGGACGGAAAGTGTGTGCTCCCTCAATGCAATTATTAAAGAAAAGACATTAATAAAGCTTTAACGTTTTCTCCTTCCATCATTTCCTATGCCGGAATGCAAGGAGCAGAAAGCAGGGTGCAGATAGCATAATGCAGGGAATGCGTTAAATCCGTCATTGCGAAGCTGGGGGAGAGCGAGCTGAAGCAATCTTTTTAGCCTTAACTCGCGTAGTCATTCTCGCGCATGCGAGAATCGTAATGCGTTTGCCGTTTTTCGCTCTGCTCGGGCATGCCACGGTTATTGATATGAAGTCGGTACGGGTCAGCCACCGAAGGGCCTCTTACTTTACCAATGTATAAACCCAAGGCTTGGAACTGATGTCGAATAAATCAATTAAAGTGTGTGCTGCCTCACTGTAATAACAGAAGAAAAGGTAATGATAAAGCTTTAATGCCCTGAGCGTAGTCGAATGTCTCCTTCCATCGTTTTGCAGGGGCCCAAAATCGCGCATAATTGGCAGCCGCAAACTTGCAGGAGATCAAAATCGCATAAAATTGGTCGTTACATTTCTGCAGGTGCCTAAAATCGCGCATAATTGGCAGCTGCAAACTTGCAGCAGAGTAAAATCGCATAAAATTGGTCGTTACATTTTTGCAGGGGCCCAAAATCGCGCATAATTATCAGCTGCAAACTTGCAGGAGATCAAAATCGCATAAAATTGGTCGTTACATTTTTGCAGGGGCTTAAAATCGCGCATAATTGGTAGCCGCAAACTTGCAGGAGATCAAAATCGCATAAAATTGGTCGTTACATTTTTGCAGGGGCTTAAAATCGCGCATAATTATCAGTCGCAAACTTGCAGGAGAGTAAAATCGCATAATATTGGTCGTTAACGATATGCACATTGATTAAAAGTTTGGAAAATTTAAGTCCGCTGATCATCAGCTGTATTTATTCGGGATTCCACTTGGATGATATGCCGGCTCAAGTTAAAAATATGAGCAAGGGCAAACTTGTTGGGGTTTGAACAGTCGGATATAGCATGTTTTACAGCTCAACCTTTCGATGTTTGGTTTGCTGCAAATCTTAAACAATCATTATCTTGGTACTCAAATCAAATCCCTGATAAAAAAATAAGCGCATATCCCATGACAGATTTCAGCAAACTTAAAATGCACATCCAAAAACGCCATGCTTTCACAGATAGCGAAGCCGATGATTTTTGCGGGAACTTTAAACTGATGAGGGTAAAGAAAAGACAGTTTATTGTTCAGCCCGAATTTATTGCGAAGAATAGGTTTTATGTAGTACAAGGAAGTTTCAGGGCTTATGTAATTGGTGATGAGGGGCAGGAACATACCATTCAGTTTGCCATAGAAGATTGGTGGATAACCGACTACAATAGCTACATTTTTCAACAGCCGGCTTCAATGTTCGTAATGGCCCTGGAAGACAGCATTGTTTTGCAAATCAGTTATGAAACAGAGCAGCAACTAAAAAAACAGAAACATCTCTTCGAAACTTTCTTTCGGGTGCTGGCCGAGCATACCGCTGCACACATGGCCCGCCGTGTAATTTTAAACTTAACCAAAACGGCAGAACAGCGTTTTGAGTTTGTTCAGGAACGTTATCCCGATATTGTAAATAGAGTACCACAGTATGCACTGGCATCTTTCCTGGGCATTACTACAGAATACCTTTCAAAGTTGCGCAATAAGCGTGTAACTCAAAAAAGTTAATCTACTTCAACTTTTTACATTGAACCAGTTTGTGCTCATTTCCTAAACCAGTTCATCGTTAGAGAGATAAAGACTTGCCAACTTTGTATTGTTACTTAAACATATTTTAAAAAGTAAAAACACAAAATATAATGGCAAATCTAACGAAAACCCAGGTATTGATTATGGCTACTACAGCAGGAATTGCAGTTGCCAACGTTTATTACAGCCAGCCTATTTTACAGGCCCTGGCAACACATTTCCACATCAGCATTGAAAAGGCCGGTAACATTTCTGTATTTTCTCAAATCGGCTACGGGCTAGGCCTGTTCCTCCTTACACCCATAGGAGATATGATTGAGCGTAAGCAACTAATATTTTATCTTCAAATTGGATTGATAGTTTCTCTTCTGCTCATGGCTTTTGCGCCTAACATCATACTTCTTTATTTAGGCAGTTTACTGATAGGAGTTTTTTCAGTAGTGGCTCAGGTAATTCTGCCCATGGCTGCCAGTTTAGTAAAAGAAAACCGTGGTAAAATAGTAGGGCAGATATTTACCGGTCTGTTAATTGGAATTTTGGTTGCAAGAGTGTACAGCGGTTTTATAACAAGTATGTCAGGGTGGCAATACGTATATATTATTTCTGCAATTATGGTATCGGTTACAGCAGTGTTAATGCAGCGCGATTTCCCTTCAACTGCAGAGCGTTTTAGTGGTACATACACAGGTTTGCTAAAATCTACCTTTGCCCAGCTTGGCAGGTTCCCTTTATTGCGAAGAACTGCGCTTACCGGTATGTTGGCATTTGGTACCCTTAGTGCTTTCTGGGTAAGCCTTACTTTTTACCTCAGTAGTTCTCAATTTAATTATTCATCATCAAGCATCGGCATGTTTGGTTTGCTTGGAGCCGCAGGTGCCCTGGTTGCTCCGGTTTTTGGTAAGATGGCAGATAAAGGATCTCATGCAAGATCACTGATATTTTCAACCGCACTAACCCTCATCAGTATACTGCTGCTAAAGCTGTTTCCAGGATCAATTGCTGTTATCTGGGTTACTGTTATGCTTTTGGATATTGGTGTACAGGCCACTCAGGTAACCAATATAGCCGTAATATACACACTTGATGAAAAGGCAAACAGCCGCATAAATACGGTTTACATGACCAGTTATTTTATTGGTGGCGCATTGGGTTCTTATATTGCTATTCAATTTTACCAATTGGGAGGGTGGGGCTTATCCACTACATTCATGGCCGTGCTGGCTTTGGTGGCCATTGCAAATGTGGTACTCACAAAACGTTTTTCTAAAAACACTCAACAACTTAAGAAATGAAAATAACAATAATAGGAGGCTCAATTGGTGGGCTATGTGCCGGAATTGCACTGATTGAGAGGGGCTTTGATGTAGATATTTATGAACGCTCAGCTAATGAATTGAAAGATCGGGGTGCAGGGCTTGTAATCCAGCCCGATATGATGGATTACCTTATCGAAGCTGGCGTGTCTACAAAGGAAATCTTTGGTGTTTTGGCAGCGCAACGTCAGGTACTCGATGATAATGGGAATCCATCATTGATTTATCCAAACGATACGGTTTTTACTTCATGGAATTACCTGTGGAAACAACTCAGAAATGCTTTCCCATCCTCAAAATATCATCAGGGATATGAGTTAACAAGTATTCGTAATGAGGAAGGGCAGGTTTGGGCGAGCTTTAAAAATGGCCGGGTTATCCAGGCCGATCTGCTTATCGGTGCCGATGGAGTAAACTCTGCAGTAAGAGCACATTTATTTCCAGAAATTCATCCGAGGTATGCAGGTTACATTGCTTACAGGGGTTTGATTTCGGAAAGCGAGCTCAGCGCAGCTGAAATTGATTTCTTTTCAGATAAGTTTTCAATATATCCCTATGCTAACTCACATTTGCTTTGTTATACCATTCCTGGGCCTGGTGGTGAACTCGGAGAAGGAAAACGTATCCTGAACTGGGTATGGTTTCAGAATAAGTCATTACAACAGCTTAAAGATCTTCTTACCGATAAAAATGGAACCGTCCACGAATTTTCCCTTCCCGCCGGTTACCTGAGTGATAAAAACTTAAGTGAGCTTAGGGCAAGGGCAGATGCCGAACTACCAGAAATTTTGAGAAAAAGAGTGTACCAAACTAAAGCACCCTTTATACAGGCTATTATGGATATGGAAGTGCCAAAGATGTTTATAAGGCAGGTTGCTATATTGGGCGATGCAGCCTTCCTGGTGCGCCCCCATACGGCCTCAGGTTCGGCCAAGGCATATAGGGATGCAATTACGTTAGCCATGGCTATTCAAGATGTTGGCAATCTTCAAAACGCACTCGAAGGCTGGAACAATCAGCAGATTGTACATGCAAGAGCGTTGGCTATCCATGGCACACAGCTTGCATTAAGGAGCCAGCTAGGCCAGTAATATCAGTGTATATCATCATGAATGGTAGACTGGCAAGTCAGAAAGGTTGGATAAAATGCTGGCAATTGTGGCGGTTTAGCTATCAGGTTATTTGTAGGTATCGATAACAAATCGTTATCCTTCCAGATCAATACCTTTCGAAGTATGCAGGCAATTAAATGCTACTATTTTTATTGTGGACGTAAATCCTCGTTTTCAAGAACGGAGCTGCTTAATTTAGGCAATATAATTAGCCCTTCCTCCGGATCACCTATCGACTCATATTGACCAGCAATGAAAAACAGACCAGCTATAGCAGCTGTAAGGGCATCTGCTTCATCATGGCTTATATTTGTTTTTAAATACTCACCTCTTATACCCAATGCCGAAATGCCTGCAATAAGTTCTGGCAAACCTTTTTGCTTGCGTGTTAAGCCAAGTATATCCTGGCAGCCACCGGGAAAAGTCTCAATTACAGTATACCCAAGTTGCCTGAATTGCAATGCCAGTGATTTACCTCTTTGGGTAAGTTGTTGCATGCTTTTAATCAACGGCGGATAAGATCTGATGCCACGCTTTAACAACAACCGTTCGCACAACCTGGTAATTCCGAATTCACTTCTTCCAGGGTCGTCGTCAAAAACCGTAAGCCTGCCATGGGGCAGTGTAAGCGGAGCATCAATGGAGATAACTGCTGGTTGTTGTTCAATAGCCAGGTCAATCATTTCCTGGTCAGTTTTAACCCTTTTGGTTTCAACAATATTGTTCTTCAAAACTGCCCAGCCAGAAGGTTTCTTTTCGGAACCGGTAAGATCAATACCAATTACCGCTTGTTGAGCAATATTACCAGTTTCAGCATTGTTTTGTTTATATAAGGATGTTAACATTTTCTTAGTGGGCTCTATAATAAATTGCTGCTCGTTTGGTCGTAGTCATTTACGCGTTCGGCTTTCGCCTTTTACAACGAACGTTACAGATGGCAAATATCGGTGAAAGTAAAATGATTTACTGAAGGATTTATCCTGCCGAACATTTTAAAGGAATCATGATTTTAGCTTATAAATTAACATCATTTTTTAATAGGATAGGAAGTTGGAAGCTTCTATAGAAACATAAAGTGGGAGGTTTTTTCACATTATCGTTTGTTTAAGTTAAAAAGGTGCGAAAAAACACTTTCGTAGCGGTTTATTATCAAACTGTTAAGCTTTTGGTCAATGCTTTTTAATGTCAGCTAAGTCACTACTTTTGCGGTGATCAATAGAAAATGATCGATGTAGAGCGCTTTTTGGTAGCAGGCCGAAGGTTCGATTCCTTCCTCTACAACTCCAATAATGAAAGATTTGTCGTTCATCTGTTCAATACCATGTATTGATAAAACTTCATTTATTTTTCATCTTCCCGTGTTAGTTTTGAAGAATAAATATCATAGATATTGGTTATATTTGGTTAGTAATAAGCTGCAGTGGATGTTGTGGCTTATTCTGTTTTACCTCAAACCATAATTCAGCTAATTGAAATCAGGCAGTTACATTCTTCTCGAAGTAGATGATATTATTATCGAACTTACCCTGGTAAGGATTCCCTTTTTGCCTAAAACCATTGAACAGCAAAAAACGCTGACTGCTGGGAGTGGCCGTAGTTGAAAACAGGATGCCCTGGTGATCATTGATTTTTTTGAGTAACATTCGTTTCAAGGTACTGCTGATTCCTTTTCTGCGGACAGATTCACGCGTAAAAGAGTAACCTACCTCCAGAAAATTTTGATGGATTCCATTGCTTATACCAGCTTTTTGATGTACATCTTTCAGATAAGTTAAGCTCGGCTTTTTAATGGCTGAAATACCAACCAGCCTTTTGCCATTGTAGCAAAATGCCAGAAAAGCTGCATTGAAAATCTTTAGCGGCAAATCTACAGGCGAAACCTTGTTACCCTTTTTTAACAACATATAAAAATGGTGGAGTTGTGTGATCGAGCAATCTGCCGGTTTTTTGATTTCGAAATAGCAATTGCCAAGAAAATTCGGCTCATCGTATTGGTCCTGGTAATATACCAGGCCGGTAGGGATATGCTGGTTCATAAGAATAGGTTTAGGTAAAAAGCAGAGATGGTTCAGCCTTTAGGCCAGCTTATCTGCGTTTGGCTCTCATTGATTCTTTTAATGATCCGGACAGCGAAAGCATTTCACAAACCTTATCATTCCAATCGATTAGTGCGTCTTCAGGCGAGGTTCCCAAGCCCGAAACATCGTGTTCATCTTCGAATGATAATACGGCATAGTAAGAATCACCATCCTGATAGACGGATGGTTTAAATTGCATCACAAATGTAGGTAGCTTGTACCTGTTGTAATCAAAATCCACAAGTCTTCCCGGGATCGTTCTGGCCTGTTGTTTCATAATGTATCCGTTTTTTTTGATTGTTGTGCAATCGCTAACTGTTTCCGACAAACAAACGTGTTTCCAAATTAAGTGTTTCATGTTTCCTTAAGGTTAGAACCTTGTTGTCTGTTTGTTAAATTTATTTGAGTTTGTTGCGTGGCTTTCGGTCAGCGTCGTAAGCTTGACTAGAATAAACAGCATAACTCACAAAAATATCTTGTCGGTAAACGGATCTAGACTTTTTGAGACCGGCTATTATTATGCTTATTGAATTAAGTTTAAGATAGGAAAAAGAGGGCGCTGGTATACGCCCTCTTATTAAATTTGCTGGAATTTTGAATATCAGGAAAAATGCCAATACACCAAACCTTTGCTACTGGCAAAAGTTGTACGGCGGGATCTGATAAATGGTTATGGTTTGGTTTAGTCATCCGAGCCCCTTTTCTTACTAAATCCTAATGAAAATAAAAAAGCCTGCAATCATACGATTTGCAGGCTTTTTTTATTTTTAAACCATTTGTGCGGAGAGCGAGGGATTCGAACCCAGATCTAAAATTCCGCTTTAATATGTTTTGAAAGTCGTTTCAAAAATTTGACTCACCGAATCACTTACCGCCTTATTTGATTGCAAATTATTTCTACAATATACGAGATTTTTTAGTAAATTAAAAGTATAAACATGAGTCATTTCAATCCATCAATAGTTCCCAATGATCAGCTTGGTATGCTATATTTACAAATCATTTTTTATAGTGGGTTCGAGCCCCATCAGCCACCCAGAATTTTGAAAGGTCTTGACATTACGTTGAGACCTTTTTTTGTTTAACAGCAGGCTCTTAAAATACATTGTTTAGTTATTTCGTGGATCAAGCAAAAAAGTTGGGGGAATTAAATAATTTCTTTCTTTTGTAGTTTGTAAAACCAAAAGACTATTTCATTTTGAGCCAAGCCGCACAAACACTCATCGGCCTATTGCTTCCAGAAGGTATCCTGGACTATTTCGAACTTACATCCGTAGGCAAACTAGGAAAGGAACTGCAGATCCTTGGAGAGAAGAACATTCCCACCCGTGGATATAGAAAAGAGGAAATTTCTTCCAAGGGCTTTTTTCCAGAGGTCAGCATCCAGGATTTCCCTATACGAGGACAGAAAGTCGCTTTATGCATCAAGAGGCGTCGGTGGACGGTAAAAAGTACTGTCAATTACTATTTCCATGATGCTTGTTACCCTATTTATAAATGATTATTTACTGAGTTTTAATCTATTATTTAATCTTTACTCACTGTCATTCGCATCCTCTTCCATATCATGTCTTTCGGTTTTTATTAGTGAAGCTTCCACAAGTTCATATGATTTTTTCAACAACTCTTTAATAACATTATCAGGAATATTTTTATTAAAATGGATACTTATCCAATGTTTTTTGTTCATGTGATATCCCGTAGTTATCTCCTCATATTTTTCCTGCAGGATTTTAGATTCTTCTGGATCACATTTTATGGTGCAGAAATCAAACTCATCTACATTAAAAAAACAGAACCACTTATCTTTTACATAAAATGCCAACAGGTTTCTATCGTATTCAGCTTTAGCCTTTGTAAAAGCCATTTTATTGGTTACTCCCTCAAAGGAAAGACAATACTCCCTTAAACTTTCTGCATCCATATTGTACTACATTAACTTTTTAAAAAAACTAGTCTATTGCAACCACAAAGGTCACGGTTTCAATAAAATTAGGTATTATACTATACTTTTCTCGTTGCCGAATTTCTTATCCATGGGGCGGATAAACGACCATGTGGAGTGGATAACCCGCCACTGTACATCTGCCTCTTTTTGATATACCTCAACGCAGTTATATTCCAGATCTATAAGCGTAGTTTTTGCAAAAACCTGAAAAGTAAGCACGGCCATGTCTTGGCCTATCTGTACACGCGGACTAACAAAATCATAGGTGCCAGCAAATAACTTGCCCTCGATAGTTTCTAGAAACCTGGCAATAGTGGCATGGTCGTCTATACGCTGGGTAACAACCGCATCGAAATAAGTAAAGCTGCGTTTAGGCCAAAGTTTTTCGTAGCCAGAAGTGTCATCATTGAACCATTTGTCGAGTGCTGATTTTTCAAGCCCAATGATATGTTCAGCAATTATGCGTTCTTCCGCTGTGTAATTTTGCTCGTGAGCAGGCTTTTTCGTTGGCATGTTGTTTCTGCTTGCTTTAGAATTAATTTTCTAAAGATGGATAGTCTGTGTAACCTTTTTCTCCACCACCGTACATCGTTGCCGGGTCTGGTTGGTTCAGTTCAGCGTTCTGCACAAATCTTTCTGGCAGGTCAGGATTTGCTACAAATGGCGAGCCAAAAGAAATTAGTTTAGCTATGCCTTTGTCCAGTTCAGCTTCTCCGCTTTCTTTCGTATAGCCTGCATTTGCGATTACCAAATGGGTGCTCACACGGCCAAAAGTTTCCATTACATTTTTTTGATAGTGGGGAAGGTGATCCAGCGGAAACATGCCGTTCATCAGATGAACATACGCTAAAGGCAATTCATTTAATGCTTCGATTAATGGTTTGAATTGTGCCTGTGGATCACTGTTCTCTATATTATTATAATAGATAGTTGGTGAGAGTTTAATTCCCACTTTTTCATTGCCTGCTACATTAACCAGTTCCTGCATTACTTCGAGCACAAAACGGTTTCTGTTTGCTATGCTTCCACCATATTCGTCGTTACGCTTGTTGGCGCTTTCTGATAAGAACTGATTGGGCAAATATCCAAATGCCGCATGTAGTTCGACTCCATCGAAGCCAGCTTCTACAGCATTTTTTGCAGCCTGGCCATACTCCTTTATGATTTGTTTAATTTCTGAGTTAGGCAATTCCCTTGGCGTTTCGTAATCTTTCATACCCTGTGAGGTATAATGCTGCTGTCCCTGTATACCGATTGAAGATGGTGCGACGGGGAGGATCCCGTTTTTATCAACCGAATGTCCAACCCGGCCAGTGTGCCATAGTTGTGCATAGATAACACCTCCCTTGGTATGTACGGATGCGGTTACCTTTTTCCAAGCCTCAATTTGTTCATGGTTATATAACCCAGGTGTGAAAGGGCTACCAGTTGCTTGTTCAGATATATTTATTGCCTCGGTAATGATCAAACCGGCACTTGCTCGCTGTGTATAATACAATACGGTAAGGTCCTGTACAACACCTGCGATGCTTGCACGACTACGGGTCATTGGTGCCATTACAATCGCATTTTTTAGGGTTTTTGCTCCCAATACTACTTTTTCTAATAATTTCATGTTTTTTATTTTAGGTGATGAACAATATTTTGTTTACAAAATATTTTTACAATTGGATAAGTTGCTGTCTTTTAAGTTTCTAGTTAGATCAATCCACGGTCACTGCAATAGTGTCTTACGCTTTCTTCAACAGTTGGAAGTTCTCCAAAAAGTTCTTTTTGTTTCTCTGTGTTTTTGCTAATATAAATACCAGTATCGATCCATTTTATCATTTGAATCATATCATAAATGTTATCATTAAATTTCCCGACAATAGGCAGTATAAATTTAAGAACGAATGAGGGAATCACTGGCTTAGCTTGAATGTCTTTTTTAAGAACACTTGCATATGCAGCTTTCAGTATCTTCTCGTTTACAGGTCTTTCCCAACCTACATCAATAGAAGTATTTAACTCAGTATCAGGTAGAATAACAGCTGCCATAGCCGTATATTTCGCTAATTGTGGTGTGTAGATAATCCCGTAAGTTCCAGTTAAGAATGTTGGCAGTATTCCTTTCTTAATTTTATCGATTATAAAATCAGGTGTCTGATCTAAAAATGCTCCTGGCCTAAGGGCAATGTAAGGTTGTTTTTCTTCTCTAAGGTATTTCTCTATCAGGAATTTGTTGTGAAAATGGGGCACTGTTGTAGCTTTGTCAGATTCGAGGATTGAGATCAATACAAAACGAGGAATCCCAGCTTTTTTAGTAGCGTCAACCAGGTTTTTGTAACCGACTGTGTCCGTTTTTGCACTGTCTCGTTTTTTACGACGTGTATAACCTGCGGCACTAGCAACAATGGCATCGAAACCATGGTCTGGTGACAAAGCTTGGTTTAAAGAAGATGCATCCATCATATCACCTACTTCAAAATATTTAACACCCATTTCGATGAGCGTACTTCTATTACTACCCGCTCTAACCATAGCAGTGACATCTGCCCCTTGTTTAAGCAACTCTTTTACAATCTGACTTCCCAGATATCCAGTGGCACCTGCTACTATAACTTTCTTTTTACTCATTTTATTAGATTTTAATTGTAAATTATTAATCTACTGTAAGAACAACCTTGCCATTTACGCCTCCAGCTGTTAAAAAATCTTGGGCAATAGCGGCTTCACTTAGCTTAAATATTTTGGAAACAACCGGTTTGAATATTCCATTCTTTATCAGTTCGATACCATTTTCAAGGGTTTGAGCTAAGATATTAGAGGCCACAAAACTTGCTTTGACCTTGTGTTGTTCTGCCAGTTCTTGTGATGGTGGGACCACTATGCTCAATAATGTGCCGCCCTGTTTTAGAATGGAGAAAAGTTTTGCCTGTCCTTCGCCACCAGCAGTATCTACCGCCAGATCCACATTGTTAACAAAATCCGTAACGTCATATAGTTTATAGTTTATTACTTCGTCGGCTCCAAGGCTTTTTGCAAGTTCCACACCTTTTCCCGATGCGGTTGCAATGACATATGCTCCGGCAGCTTTGGCCATCTGTACCATCGCACCACCCGCTGCACCTGCACCACCTTGGATCAATACCCTTTGTCCCTTTTCCAATTTCCCAGCCATAAATAACACACATTGTGCTGTTCCAATATTAACGCCTATCGATGCTGCTTCCACGAAAGAAAGATCTTGTGGTTTTAGCACCAGGAAGTTTTCATTTACCGTTACATATTCTGCATATCCATTTGTTTTGGTCAGGGCAATTACTTCGTCGCCCACTTTAAACCTTGTTACCTGATCTCCAATGGCGATAATTATTCCTGCTATTTCTCCTCCTGGTGTGAACGGCATTTGGACGGGGCGGGCAGCTTTCATTTGACCCATCCTTATCTTGATATCTATTGGGTTCACGCCACTGGCCTTAACCTGAACCAACAACTCATTTCCACTCTGGATAGATGGTGCTGGAACTTCAACCTGGGCGATGACTGCGGAATTTCCGTAGTCTTTGTATTGTATTGCTTTCATTTTTTAATAGGATCTAATAAATAGCCAAGTACATTCCATCAATTGTGATGAACCTTTTTTGATACTAATTATATAATCAAAGGTATTTGAAAGCTATTGGGTAAAATAGCTGTAAAAGACAAAAGAATAGTCTTATCCGACAATAGGAAGGATGTTAATAGGGGATACTTGAGGTCTAAGCTGTGTAAGAGAACTTTTTGGGCGTAACGCCGTACTGTTTCTCAAAAAGTCTGCTGAAGTGGCTCAAGTTCGAAAACCCAAGCTCGTAGCCGACTTGGGAAACGGAGTGCTTGGCCTGTTTTAATAGGAAGGCAGCTTCTTCCATTCTGGCCTTTTGGTAATAACTATAGATTGTATCGCCAAATGTCTGTTTGAATAGCTGTTTCAATTTGGTCTCGCTCATAGCCGAGATAGCTGCTAGCTCACCGATAACAGGTGGAGTGCTGAGGTCGTCAATTATTTTATTACGGATAAACAAAAGTTTTTCTGCATCGTTACTATTTATACTTTTAAAAGTAGTATTCTCCCTAAGTGAAAGCTTTCTGAAAAGCAGATACATCAATTCCTGAACCTTGATTTGTACAAAGAAATTACTCATAGAATTGTTCATATCAACAGATACTATGTTTTTAAGAAGCAATTGCATTTCGGTATCCAGACTTTCGAAAAAGAGAAACGAAGCATTTGCTCCTGTGATGGTTTTTATAGTACTATTAGGGTTTTCAATTGATAGGAGTGTACGCAGTCTATCGGCAGCAACTGCAATTACTGCATAATGGATATTACTGTTAGCCGGAAAACGGATTTCTGACTTCAGGTCATTGGTAGATAAAAGTATAGAAGCGTTATTTTTTTGTGAGAATGGTACATTCGCTTCATACTCATATTTAACTTCAAGCTCTTGATTGGTATTATAGAAGAAAAAAGTACGTACGCTATTCGTATCTGGGGAAGGATTTCGCTTGATAATCAAATCTTCCTTTAAGGTGTAATGATGAATCGTTAATTTAAAATCGCTCCCGAAGCCAACTTTGCGCACATAACCTTCTCCCATTGTACTTGGAAGTTCCATGAAATTATCCCTGACGGTTGCATTGATATGCCTGGCGAAAAATGTAATAAAATCAAAGCCGGGGGCTGTTGTAAATTCAAAAATCATTTAAATAAATAATTGATAAACTAAAGATGATGTAAATCGCTTAAAAATACATCAATTTATTAAGTTATTCCAGGTTTGATTGATCTTCCAAAATTTTCGAAAAACCGCCTATTTCAATCAATTCGTCCATAAAATGGTTCGAATTACGCACCGCCACTGACCCGTAAGTAGAAAAGGCTTCGAATTTCGAAGCCTTTTTCTTTTGTGCGCCGGGCATGGCAATCGACTATAGGGTTCAAGTCCCGAACACGCTTAGCAGTAGGAAGTGTTAGCTCGAGACAAGGGTGTCGTGGGTGACTGCG
>NZ_LMKM01000010.1 GCF_001421515.1 Pedobacter sp. Leaf216
TTTGGTACCTGCTCCTGTAAGCCGATACCGAGGGGCCTACCCTCATCAATCAGACAGCACTGATTTGCTCGCGCAAATCATTCATGTCGCTCAATAACCCGGACTTTGTTTCAGTACTCCTTTACTTCTATCAATCTGATCTTGTGGTAAAGGGAAATAATCATCTCTGCTTTCGATTGTAATTCCTTTTAGGTAATTAAAGTATCCACCTTCAAAAGAAAAATAACTCTCAAGCGTTTGTTTAGCGATGCCCCAGCGTACAAGATCGAAAAAGCGGTGGCCTTCCAATGCCAATTCCAACCGGCGTTCAAAACGCACTGCATTTCGGGCATAGGTATCATTCGGAAATGATAAGTACTCACTAACTTTATACGCGGCAGCTGGTGCACCATTTATAGTTTTAGGTGTTATTTTTGCTGCACGCGCCCTCACAATGTTTACCAAAATTAAAGCCCTTGCCAAATCGCCTTTTTCTACTGCGCATTCTGCAGCCATTAAATAAACATCACCTAACCTTATCAGATTTACATTTAACCCGGTTACGTTTGTATTACCAGGGGCTGTTCCGCTCGAAATTTGCGCAACATCAATGGTGTTTTTAACGGCAAGGAAAGGGCCGCCGTTACTTGCATCACGAATCCAGGTATCACCAGGCATTAAACCCCAATCGCGGTATGGCACCCCACGTCTGCCAATTGTCGATTCAATTCGTGGATCAAGAGGCAAAGTTTGGTCAACAGTGTAACTGGTTTTGTCTGCAACGCTTAAGCCATAATCAGATTTATACGGGTTAGTGCGGTAACTACCATCCAATAACGGTAAACCAGTAGTACTTACCTTAAATGAGTTGGCCAAATCAATGGTTGGTTGGAAAAAGCCACAACAGTTAACCGGTGCATTACCATATGGAAAGTTAAGCATATCACCAACATTTCCATTGTCTCCGCCGGTACCATCTGTTCCAACCGAATGCTGAACAGACATAATCGTTTCAGGGCCATCTTCTTTGGTAATGTCGAAGTTATCGGTATAAGGCATATCAACTAAGCTTGGTTTTGCCAATATCACCGCATTCAAAAGGTCATAAGCCTCGGTATATTTCTTTTGGTATAAAAATACCTTTCCCAAATATGCCTGGGCAGCATATTTATCTACACGGCCTTTCTGGTTTTTGGGTTTGGTTGTACTCAGGTTGGCAACAGCAAACTGAAGATCATCTACAATATTTGGATAGATGTCTTTATCATTTGCAACAAAAGTACCACTTGTAGTTTCGGTAATGTAAGGCACAACTTTAAATATCCGTACCAAGAAGAAATAGTAATGTGCCCGAAGTAATCTTGTTTCGCCCTGGATTTCTTTTGCACGGGCATCGCTAAATTTTGCAGTTCCTTGGCCGGCCTGTAAATTGGCTAAAATTTTAAGGGTATTGTTACACCGTTGAATGCCTTCAAAACACCTGTCCCAAATATTCGATAAATTATCATTGGTACTGGTTGGTGCATGTTGTTCTATCGCATTCATTGGTGGCTGATCGCCTATTTCACTTCCTTTATGTGCATTATCCGAAGCAACCTCCCCAAACAACCATTGGCTTGGTGCTGCGCCATAATTGCCATATGTTCCATTTACGTTGCCATTTAGCAAGCCATAAGCCCCTACCAATAAACCTTCAACACCATCTTGTGTGGTAAGCTGATCTTCTGTTAATTCACCCTGTGGCTGAAGCGTTAAAAACTCCTTTTTGCAGGAAAAGGTACTGCAAATTAATAGGGAGAGCAGAATATATTTTATATGTTTCATTTTGATATATTTTTAATTAAAATCCAACATTAATACCGATTAAAAACTGACGTGGTGAAGGATACACCCCTTTATCAACCCCTAGTGCAGAAAAAGTATCTGCCGGAGGACCTGAACTGCCAACTGAAGAAGCAGCATCCCTGGTTTGACTTACCTCTGGATCCAGACCTGTGTATTTGGTAATGGTGAAAAGATTGGTTGCACTTACGTATACCCTTAACCTGTTGATACCCGCTTTTTCGCCAAAGGCTTTAGCTACCGGAATTGAATATCCAATTTGCAAATTCTTTAATCGTAAAAAACTACCATCCTGAACATAGTAACTAGAAGAAGCCAGTTCAACATCTGATGCACCTACATAAGCTGATGGGATAAGGCTCGATGGATTTGATGGGCTCCATGCATTTAACAACCTGGTGCTTTTTGCACCTGCAAACGATGGGAAATCGGTAAAATAACGCGTAGCCTCAAATAACTCATTGCCTTGTACACCATATACAAAAGCAGAAATATCGAAGTTTTTATAAGAAGCATTTAAGTTTACACCGTAGGTAAAATCAGGGTTTGGGTTACCAATAATGGTTCGGTCTTTAGGATCGATTATACCATCGCCATTAATATCCTCGTAACGCAAACCACCAACCCTTGCACCCGCATACGATGGGTTGTTGTTTTTATCTGCAGTACTCTGATAAATTCCGGCAGTTCTGTAACCAAAGAAAGATCCGAAAGCTTCTCCCTCTTGTAATACACTGGTTTGTAAGCTTCGGTAATTACCATAAATCTGATTAAAAATACCAGGTGCCAACCTTACGATTTTATTGTCGTTTTTAGAAAGGTTTAAACCGATATCAAATTTAAAAGGATGCTCTGCTGTTCTTCCATAATGATAGGCTATGTTAAATTCGACGCCTTTATTGCTCATATCGCCAATGTTTACATAAGGCGAACTTCCTAAACCTACTACGCTGGAGGGTAGAGGCAGATTATAAAGCATATCGGATGTTTTTTTGCTGTACCAATCTAATGATCCATCAACAGCACCTCCTAAGAAAGTAAAATCAAGACCAATATTTAGTGCTTTTAACGATTCCCATTTTACATCAGCATTTTGATAGGCATTTTGCCAAACACCAGTAGTAAGGCCGTTAACCCCGCCAACAGCATAAGCCGAGTTAACAATAGAACTTTGGTACCTGTTGATGTACTGGTATGGAGGAATCCGTTGGTTACCCGTTTGGCCATATCCAACGCGTAATTTTAAATCACTTATCCATTTAACATCCTTCATAAATTCTTCTTCAGATAACCTCCAGGCTGCACTTGCTGCCGGATAATAACCGTATTTGTTTGCAGGCCCGAAGTTGGAAGAACCATCGCGGCGAATGGTAACGCTCGCTAAATAACGGTCGTGATAAGAATAATCTGCCTTTGCAAACAATGAAAAGAGTGATCCTATTGATCCATAACTCGAATTGCTGATGTTAGACGAGCCTGTATTGAGGTAATAATAATCCTGACTGCCTAAAATGAAATACCCATTTCTACCGGCATTGAGTTGCCTTGTTCTCGATCGGATGGCCTCCGTACCAACCAATACATTTAACCTGTGTTTTTCATTAAAAACTTTACTGTAATTTAAAGTGTTCGTCCAGGTCCATTCTGTGTTATATCCCTGGTATTCATTGAGGCTATTTGAGTTATTACCTTCAGAAAATTCAAGATTCGGGTAACGCATCGATAAACCGTTAAAGTTCTCATAGCGGATACCAAAATTTGTTTTTAAAACTAAGCCGGGAATGATATCGCCTTCAGCATAAACGTTACCAAAAAAGAAATTACTTTTATTCTTATTGTCTTTCGCGCGATAAAGAAAAGCAACAGGATTTTCTGCATTTCCTAACTGACTGCCGCGGCTCCCTGCAAAATTGCCTGCAATATCGTAAACAGGAATAATGGTAGGAATCCGGTATGCCCAACCCAATGCACTCCCCTGATCCTGGTAATCGCCAGAAACATTGGGATTTACTCCTAAACCAAAACCCTCAGAATAACTGTACTGAGCATTTTCGCCAAAACGAACCCTCTTATTAAATGCCGAGATATTGGTGTTCGATCTGAAATTATACCGTTTAAACCCGGTATTTTTAATTGTTCCTTTTTGATCAAGATAACCTCCTGAAAAGGTATATGTGGCATTTTCACCCCCTCCTGTAGCACTGATTTGATAATTTTGAACAGGTGCAACCTCAGTAATTTCATCAAACCAGTTGGTACCGGCCTTATTTGCTTTTGTAATTTGATAAAAAAGATCAGGATCGCGGTTATAATTGTATTTAGAAGGATCAGCATCGGCTGCAGTAACATCCTGGCCGAGTTTTAAACCAGCTACCAAATAATCTGGCAATACAGGTACAGAACCTGATCCATAATTTTTTCCTGCGGCAACAGGTAATCCTGCATTGGTATAACCATCAAATATATACTGAGCATATTGTTGAGGGTTCATCATCTCCGGAAAACTGTTTTTCCTTGGCACCTGGGTACCATAATAAGAATCGAGGGTAATTCTTGGAGCCCCTACCACACCCTTTTTAGTGGTAATGATAACAACACCATTATTTGCCCTTGAACCATAAATAGAAGCCGATGAAGCATCTTTCAATACCTGAAGGCTTTCGATATCATTTTGGTTAAGCCATGATAATTTACCTTCAAAAGGCACGCCATCAATAACATATAGCGGTTCGTTATTATTAATAGTACTAATACCCCTAATTCTGATCTGTGGTGTAGATCCTGGTGCACCATCATTAATAATTTGTACACCAGTAGCTTTACCCTGTAAGGCTTCTACTGCACTTGCCGCGGGTTGAGCTTTTAACAAGTCCATGTTTACCACCGCAACTGCACCGGTTAAATCTTTTTTGCGCTGCGAAGAATAACCCGTTACAATAACTTCTGTTAGGTTGTTATTATCGGCTTGTAGTACTACGGTGATATTGGTTTGTTTACCAACAGCAACTTCTTTGCTGCCATAACCAACAAAGGAAATTACCAAAACATCAGTAGGTTTTGCAGTTAACGAGAAAGCTCCGTTTTCATCTGATGTGGTGCCTCCGGTTGCATTTTTAATTTTAATTGAAGCACCAATCACAGGTAGTTTATCATCACTGCCGATAATTTTACCCGTAATTTTTGATTGGGCCGTTGCGCCAAGGGCAAATAACATCCCCAAACACAAGAGAAGAAAACTCCTCTTGATAAAAGATAGATTTTGTTTCATAGTTTATAAGTGATTAGGTGAATAAGCTTACTCATACAGCTGACCTGCTTAAAGATTTAATCTTTAAAACAGCATCAGTTCATTGTCGTAGTTTTTACGGCAACAGATCGGGTATTTTGGGTTGTAAGGGTATTGAATTGCCGAAAATTAGGCGCGTATCCAAAAAGGAAAGATTTCTCCTGATAATGGGTAGTTTTGTTCTCATAAGGATTTTGGTTAGTTAGGGATATTTGGTTTTTATTGATTAATTACATATTGGTATTTTTTAGTCAACAATTTGCTAGTGTACAAAATACACTTCAATTAAAATAAATATACATATAATTAATAATTATACTACAAAAAATAATTTAGCAAAAAGATTAATTGATTCTTATTTATATTTAATGCTTTGCATGGCATATAAAGGGAGATCTTAACAATAATCCAGCGCAACATTTATCATTAAGCGGATTTTGAAACATTTTATGTATATTTGCCCCCGAAGCAGGAATAAGGGCTTGTCGTTCTCAATGGCATATTCTCTCCGCAAGTTAGTCCTTCAATAAATGATCGTTCTAGCTTCTTCGATAAATATTACATAAAAACATACATGTTATTCAAAGAATTAAACCTCATTGAGCCAATTTTAAAGGCCCTTGAGACCGAAGGTTATACTCAACCTACACCAATACAGGAGCAATCCATCCCAACAATATTACAAGGCAAAGATTTATTAGGCTGCGCACAAACCGGAACCGGAAAAACGGCCGCTTTTGCTATCCCAATGTTGCAGTTATTGCACGAAAAACACGTTAATACCAAAGCTACAAAAAACATTAAAGCTTTAATTTTAACACCAACCCGCGAACTTGCCATCCAGATTGAAGAAAGCTTTAAAGCTTACGGCCGTAACTTAAACTTACGCCATCTGGTAATTTTTGGCGGCGTAAATCAACACTCACAAGTAGAATCGCTTAAAAAAGGGATTGATATTTTAGTGGCTACACCAGGCCGTTTACTGGATTTAATGAACCAGGGTTTTATCAATTTAAATACCATTGAGCTATTTGTGTTAGATGAAGCTGACCGTATGTTAGATATGGGCTTTATTCACGATGTGAAAAGAGTTGTGGCTAAATTGCCTGCAAAACGCCAGACTTTATTTTTCTCTGCAACAATGCCAGATGAGATTCAGAAGTTGGCAAATACCATCTTATCCAACCCAACCAAAGTAGAAGTTACCCCTATTTCTTCTACCGCAGAAACAATTGTACAATCGGTTTATTTTGTTGATAAGCCAGATAAAAAGAAATTACTCATCCATCTGCTAGAAGATAAAGATATTCAAACAGCACTGGTTTTTACCCGTACCAAACATGGTGCAGACCGGATAGTAAAAGATTTAGCCCATGCCGGCATTAAAGCAGCAGCAATTCATGGAAATAAATCTCAAAACGCCAGACAAAGGGCATTAACTGATTTTAAAGATAGAAAAATCCGTGTGTTGGTGGCTACTGATATTGCTGCGCGTGGTATAGATATCGATCAGTTATCGCACGTTTTCAATTTTGAATTGCCGAACATCCCTGAATCTTATGTACATAGAATTGGCCGTACCGGACGTGCGGGTGCTAACGGAATTGCAATATCATTCTGCGATGCCGAAGAAAATGAGTACTTATTGGATATTCAGAAACTGATTAAAATTACCCTACCTGTTGTTGATGATCATCCTTACCCGTTAAGCTGGGAAAGCATGTTGGCTAAAAACCAGGTGAAACGCAAACCACAAGCACAATCAAAAGGTGGCGGTGGTGCTAAAAAAAGTGGCGATGGCAATATGAGTGGCAAACCACGCAACGCCAGCAACAATAGAAGATTTGGTGGAAACAGAAAAAGAGGTGAAAGATAGAAGCTCAAAGACCAAAGCAGAAAGACTAAAGTTTTAATGCTCATCTTATAAAAACCCGAGTTGTAATACAGCTCGGGTTTTGTTTTTCACCCCCATAAATGATTCGAAAGCAATGACGAGAAATAAGAAAACCCGAATTAATCTCTTAACCGGGTTTTCTCTTTATCAACTGTTTAGGAAAGCTTTCCGCTTTAGTCTTTAAGCTTAAAACTCCTTAAACAACTACATTAATAATCTTTCCTTTAACGAAAATGATCTTTTTGGTGGGTTTTCCGTCCAAAAACTTCTGGAATTGCTCATCAGCTAATAAAATACTTTCTACTTCTGGCTGAGCCAAAGTTAAGCTCAAATTCAGGTTCATTTTCATTTTACCATTAAGAGAAACCGGATAAGCAAATTCATCTTCTACCAGGTATTCTGGCTTAAAGGTAGGGAATGCAGTGTATGACAATGTTCCAGCCTCATTACCCAATAATACCCATAATTCTTCACAGATGTGTGGCGCATAAGGGGAAAGAATTACTACCAAATCTTTCAAAACCTGACGGTTTTTACATTTCAGATCTGTTAGTTCATTTACCGCAATCATAAAGCTTGATACCGATGTATTAAATGAAAAACGCTCAATATCATCCTGTACTTTTTTAATAATTTTATGAAGTGATTTTAATTCTGCTTTTGTAGGTTCATTGTCGTTTACATGGAATGCCCACTCTTCATTGTGGAACAAACGCCAAAACTTACGCAAGAACTTAAATACACCTTCAATACCATTGGTATTCCATGGTTTGCTCTGCTCCAAAGGCCCCAAAAACATTTCGTACATCCGTAATGTATCCGCACCATAACGCTCAATCAAATCATCGGGATTAACCACATTGAATTTTGATTTCGACATTTTTTCAACTTCCACACCGCAGATGTATTTTCCACCTTCGAGTATAAATTCTGCATTTGCATATTCTTCTCTCCAGGCTTTAAACTTAGTAATATCTAAAGTATCGTTTTCAACAATGTTCACATCAACATGCAATGCCGAAGTTTTATATTCTTTTCTTAAACCAGCAGAAACATATGTATTGGTAGGTTTTCCGTTTTCATCATTAATGCGATAAACAAAATTACTTCTACCCTGGATCATCCCCTGGTTAATCAGTTTTTTGAAAGGTTCTTCTTCTTTGGTATAACCTAAATCTTTTAAAAATTTATTCCAGAAACGACTGTACAATAAATGGCCTGTAGCGTGCTCAGAACCACCGATGTATAAATCAACATCTTTCCAATATTCAACAGCTTCTTTTGAGGCAAACTCATTGTTGTTATTGGCATCCATATAACGGTACCAGTACCAACTGCTTCCTGCCCAACCTGGCATGGTGCTTAATTCGTAATGCCCACCATCTTGAGGTAACCAGTTTTCGGCCCTGGCCAAAGGTGGCTCCCCGGTTTCAGTTGGTAAGTATTTATCAATTTCTGGCAACAACAATGGCAACTCTTCTTCTTTTACCAAATAAGGTAAGCCATCTTTAAAATAAACTGGAATTGGCTCACCCCAATAACGCTGACGACCAAAAATTGCATCACGCTGGCGGAAATTCACCTTTGCTTTACCTACTTTTTCTATTTCTAACCAATTATTTAAAAAGGAAACAGCTTCTTTATATTCCAATCCGTTAATAAAACCAGAATTGATGTATTTCCCTTCTTTTGTTGGATCAGCCTGTGTATCAATATCTTTCTGACCGTCCAAAATCTGTATAATTGGCAGATTGAAGTGCTTCGCAAATAACCAGTCGCGCTGATCGCCACTTGGCACACCCATTACAGCACCTGTTCCATATCCAGCCAAAACATAATCAGCAATCCACAGTTGAACGCGGTCGCCACTTACCGGATTAATTACATAAGTACCTGTAAAAGCACCTGATACTGTTTTGGTATCGGCCATACGGTCTAACTCCGATTTCTTTTTAGTTAAGGCAATATAGTCGGCAACTTCCTGTTTTTGCTCAGGTGTGGTTAATTCTGCCACCCACTCATGCTCTGGTGCCAAAACAAGATAAGAAACACCAAAAATCGTATCAACTCTCGTTGTAAAAACCTCTATATATTTTGCAGTTTTCGGTTTAGCATTTTCAGTATCTTCAACTGCAAACTGTGAATTGTCGACAGCAAACTTTACCGATGCCCCAACGCTTTTACCAATCCAGTTGCGTTGCATTTCTTTAATCGGCTCCGGCCAATCAATGGTATCTAAGCCTTGCAACAAACGGTCGGAATATGCGGTGATGCGCATGCTCCATTGCATCATTTTCTTTTGTTCAACAGGAAAACCCCCACGTTCAGAAAAACCATCTTTCACTTCATCATTAGCTAAAACAGTTCCTAAAGCAGGGCACCAGTTTACGGTACTTTCGCGAAGGTATGTTAACCGGTACTTTAACAGTTCTATCTGTTTTTCTTCATCAGTAAAGGTAGCCCAGTCGCTCGGAAGAAATTCTTTGGTATCTTCATCACAAACGGCCTTAACATCTGCAGTACCAGAAGCATTAAATTTTTCAATCAATGTGGTAATATCCTCTGCCCTATCGTTTTCGATATTATACCAGGAGTTAAACAACTGCATAAAAATCCACTGCGTCCATTTGTAATAAGATGGCTCACTTGTGCGTACTTCCCTGCTCCAATCGAAAGAAAAACCAATTTGATCTAACTGGCGGCGGTAGGTTGCAATGTTTGCTTCAGTGGTAATTGCCGGATGCTGACCGGTTTGTATGGCGTATTGCTCTGCTGGTAAGCCGAATGAATCGTATCCCATTGGGTGCAATACATTAAAGCCCTTAAGGCGTTTGTATCGAGAAAAAATATCAGATGCAATGTAACCCAGTGGGTGACCAACGTGTAAACCTGCTCCTGATGGATATGGGAACATATCTAACACATAATATTTTGGTTTATCAGAATTACTTTCGGCCTTAAATGTTTGATGATCTGCCCAGAATTTCTGCCACTTTTGTTCTATTTCTTTGAATTGATAATCCATTGCACGTTTTAAATTTTTAAAGGTGCAAAAATACGGAAATTAAGGGGCTTTAAAAAGGAGATTCATTATAATATTTTGCCGACAGAAATGCAGAATCAGAAGATGTTAGGATTGAAATGCGGTGTTTTAACAATGGAACAAAATCAGGTTAACATTTATTAATTATTTATTATCTTCGTATATAAAAATGAGTGTTATGACACATCTTACTATCGAAAATAAGAAATACGTACTCATTCCTGAAGAAAATTATCAAGAGTTGCAAAAAAATGCAGCTTTGAAACATCATCCTGAAAAAACATTTTCTATTAATGAGGCAAGAGCCCATAGTAAAAATTTAATCAGGAAATGGTCAGCAGAAAAATAGTAATTAAGCAAACCGTTGCAGAAAGTATTGCGGAGGTTTCGTGGTATTTAGAATCTGAAGGTTTACCTGCTACCGCAGAAAAATTTGCAGATGACGTTTATGATTTTATTGAAAGATTAGGAGACAACAGGAAGAGATATAAAACTTGTAGAGAGCCGCAAAGAACACTGATGGGCTATAAGTGCATATCTTACAAAAAAAAATACACTATTGTTTTTATCGAATTAGATGCTGAAATCATAATATGTGAATTTATTCCATCAAAAATGATTCACTGGTAATCTCTTTTTGCTCCGTTTTCAGTTTATGCTTTATTAGAAGGATTGAGGAGAATGTATTTTTTTGCGTCAGTACGGAGAGAACAAACAAAAAAAATGCGCCATTGATATTAAAAACCAATGGCGCAAGCAAATAATCGGGGGATTAAGTTCTTATCTTGATAAAGAGTATACTTTAGTAACATTTGTTTTATCAATTTTGGCAGTAAATTCCAATTTATTGGCATTGATACTATTGATTTTACAATAATTCAATCCATCATTGATGCTCATGCTAAACTGATCAGAATAAATGATCACATATTCACCAATTGTCCTGTTTCCTGATAAACTGATCTCCACTTGGTCATCATTATTTGATTTGAAGTCGATGTAATCAGTTGTTTTACCATAAGTAACCGCTCCATTAAGTTTATCATCAGTATAACCTGTAGTTACAATCTTATTTAAGGTCCACCGGCCCAACATTTGTGCTTTTAACGAAGTATCATCTTTCTTGCAAGAAATAATTGATGACGCGACTAATAGTAAGAGGCTAAGGATAGTAATTTGTCTTTTCATAGTTAAATTTAGTTTTAAGATATCCATAATTAACGGCGTTTTAACAAATTTCGTACCGTGATTTTAGAAAAAGTGAATTTCATTAACGAATTAATGCTCAAACTAAAAGCTTTACTGATTCGTTTATATTCATTTAACAATCATTAATTGGTGTTTATCAGGTATAATTTATATTTTCGCAGAAACAAAAATGAAATACATGGAAGAATTCGAAGTAAGTGATGCATCTAAAAAAACCAAAACCGTTTATATATCTACTATAATTAGTATTGCGTTGGTTTTATTGATGCTGGGGCTGCTTGGGTTGGTACTTGTACATGCCAAAAACCTGTCTAACTACGTTAAAGAAAACATTGTTTTAAACATTATTGTTGATGAAGGTGCAAAAGAAGCCGATGTTCTTGCTTTTCAGAAAGAGCTGAATACGAACCCTGCGGTAAAGCAAACACAATATGTAAATAAGGAGCTTGCTGCCAGAAATTTAACCCAGGATTTAGGCGAAGATTTTGTTAACTTTTTAGGTTACAACCCGCTAACCTCTACTTTCGATGTGTATTTAAAAGCAGAATATGCCAACAATAAGAGCATTGATGCATTAAAAGCAAGTATTTCTAAAAATCCGGTAGTTAAAGAAGTGGTTTACCAAAGTTCTTTAATTGATATGGTTAATAAGAATATCAATACCATTGGTTTAATTATTTTAGCCTTTGCTGCATTACTTCTTATAATTTCTATTGCACTGATTAACAACACCATAAGACTTGCAATTTACTCGCAACGCTTTTTAATTAAAAGTATGCAGCTGGTTGGTGCAACTAAAAATTTTATCCGACGTCCTTTCTTACTGTATGCTGCTTTACATGGTTTAATTGCTGCGTTTATTGCCATCATCATTTTATTGGCTACGCTAATTTATGCCCGTAAAGAAGTGCCGGAGATAATTATTTTAAATAACTACCAGGAGTTTGGCTTTGTGTTTATAGGCCTTTTAATTGTTGGTATTTTTATAACAGGCATTAGTACATGGTTTGCAGTAAGCAGATATTTACGTTTAAAATCTTATCATCTTTATAGATAATGGCAGAAAAAAAAACAAGTCCGATTGTTAAGGACGTTAAAAATGAATTGGTTTTTACCAAAAAAAATTATCAGTTATTATTGATCAGCATTGCAATTGTGGCTGTTGGTTTTATCCTGATGATGGGTACAACTGGCGATATCTACGATTTTAGAAGAACTTTATTGGCTCCTGTAGTGGTGCTGGCGGGTTTTGCTTTCGGTATTTATGCAATTTTAAAAAAATAATTGCTTGTAATAACTAGCGTGTTTTTTAACTTTCTATTATGACTACAACAAGTTTGCAAATCGAAATAAATTCACTTCCCCTAAACCTTGGGCAGGAAGTTGCAGATTTTGTAGAATTTTTGAAAACCAAGCATCCAAATAAGCCAAATTTAAAATCACGCGAGTTCGGATATGCAAAAGGTAAAATCAAACTATCTGATGATTTTGATGAACCGCTGGAAATGTTTGCTGATTACATTTAATGGCATATTTACTAGATACCCATGCTTTTTTGTGGTTTGTAGCCAAAGATGATCAGTTGCTTGCTTCTATCAAAAAAACACTATCTAATGTTAGCGAATCCTGTTTCTTGAGTATCGCCTCACTTTGGGAAATCGCGATAAAAAAACAAATTGGAAAGCTCTATTTACAAATAAACTTTGATGAACTTTTCCGATTTGCTGAACGAAATCAGATCGAAATAATCGCTATTAACGAAACGCACCTTACAACCTTATTAAAACAGGAGTTTTTCATCAATGATCCTTTTGATTGTATAAATGTTTCGCAAGCCATTTCTGAAGATTTAACTTTAATCTCAAGAGATAAAAAATTAAATAACTATAACGTAAAATTACAATGGGATTAACCCATTAACTAAACAATATGAACTCTTTCGAAGCCATTGTCCTTGCCATTGTTGAAGGATTAACCGAATTTTTACCTGTATCGAGCACCGGGCATATGATTATTGCCTCATCTTTTATGGGCATTGCATCAGAACCTTTTGTAAAACTTTTTACCATAGTAATTCAACTCGGGGCCATACTTTCGGTGGTGGTACTTTACTTTAAAAGATTTTTTAAATCGATAAACTTCTATATCAAATTATTGGTTGCATTTATCCCGGCAGCAGTATTTGGTTTACTTTTAAGCAAAAAAATCGACGAATTGCTGGAGAGTCCCATGGCTGTTGGTATTTCCCTCTTAGTTGGTGGCATTATTTTATTGTTTGTTGATAAATGGTTTAATAAGCCAACCATCAATGAAGAAGAAAATATAAGTTATTTAACTGCATTAAAAATTGGCTTTTTTCAATGTATTGCCATGTTACCTGGTGTATCACGTTCAGGAGCGACCATTGTTGGCGGTATGAGTCAGAAATTAAGCAGAAAAGTTGCTGCAGAGTTTTCATTCTTCCTTGCCGTACCCACCATGTTTGCAGCAACAGCCAAAAAACTTTACGATTTTTACAAAGAAGGACATACCATAACCCAAGATCAAACCAACCTCTTAATTATTGGTAACGTTGTTGCGTTTGTTGTGGCACTATTGGCCATTAAAAGTTTTATCGGTTACCTGAATAAAAATGGCTTTAAAGTATTTGGATGGTACAGAATTGCAGCAGGCTTAATTATTATCATCTTATTATTGAGCGGCCACAACTTACAAATTATATAGATATAGAAACAACTTAACCACGATAAAAAAGGATAGAAACAGAGAATAAGCATCTGTGTCTATCTGTATACATCTGTGGTAAAAAAACTTAAGCAAACCACATCGAATCTGTATCTTTGCGCAAAAAAGATTTGTGAGTACCGAAAATTCAAAATTTAAAGATTTCAATTTTGCTGAAGGCGAATTGCTTTTAATCAACAAACCATACAAATGGACTTCATTTGATGTGGTAGGCAAAATCCGTAATTCTTTAAAACCATTAAAACTGAAGGTTGGCCATGCCGGCACTTTAGATCCCCTTGCCACAGGCTTATTAATCATTTGCACTGGCAAGTTAACCAAGCAAATAGACACTTTTCAAGCTGAAGAAAAAGAATATACAGGCACCATGATTTTAGGTGCTACAACCCCATCATTCGATATGGAAACTGAGGTTGATCAAACTTTTGACATCAGCAACATTACCGAAACGGAAATTTATGCAGCTTGCAAACCTTTTATTGGCGATATTGAACAATATCCGCCGGCACACTCTGCAGTTAAAGTAAACGGTGAGCGTTTATATGTAAAAGCACGCCTAGGTGAAGAGGTAGAATTACGTAAACGTTTTGTTAGTGTTCCGGAATTTGTGATCACCCGGATCGAGCTGCCGGAAATTGATTTCAGAATTGTTTGCAGTAAAGGCACATACATCCGTTCATTAGTGTCTGATTTCGGCAAACAATTAAACAGTGGCGCGTACCTTTCCGAACTTACGCGCACCCGAAGCGGAAACTTTTTACTTAATGATGCGTTTGAGGTATTAGAACTTGTTAATTATATTCGTAGCAAGAAAGAAGAAGTTAAAACTGAAGCTCAACCATGAACCACATTAAAAACAGAAAAACCAGGTTTATCAAAGAAATTCTGTTAATTATTGCAGGTGTAACTTCGGCATGCTTCGGTTTAAAAAGTTTTTTAATGCCAAGCCACTTTATTGATGGTGGTGTAACCGGTATCTCACTGCTATTAAGCACCTTAACCGGCTGGAATTTATCGTATCTTATTGCCATTATTAATATTCCGTTCGTAATTTTGGGTTACAGGCAAATTGGTAAAGGTTTTGCAATTAAAACGGCTATTGCCATCGCTACACTTTCCATAGCCCTAATTATACTGCCTTTTCAGCCCATTACACACGATAAATTGCTCATCGCATTTTTTGGAGGCCTGTTTTTAGGTGGTGGTATTGGTTTAGCCATGCGCGGCGGCTGCGTAATTGACGGTACTGAGGTTTTGGCACTTTACATCAGTAAAAACAGTATTTTAACTGTCGGAAATATCATTCTAATTTTAAATATCATCATTTTTGCCTTCGCAGCCTATTTTTTAAACATCGAAACTGCACTTTATGCTATATTAACGTATTTGTCAGCTTCGAGCACCATCGATTTTATCGTTAACGGAATAGAACAATATACTGGTGTAACGATCATTTCAGAACATCAGGAAGACATTAAAAATTTTATCATCAACGAAATGAGGCGAGGTGTTACCATTTACAAGGGCGAAGGCGGTTACGGAGAAAAGAAAGATATCGATATTATTTTCACTGTAGTAACCAAGCTGGAAATGAGCAAATTACAAACTGCTATCCGGCAGATTGATTCGGATGCTTTTGTGATTCAACAACAAATTGCCGATTTAAAAGGCGGGGTGGTAAAACGCCATGCCTTACATTAATAAACAACAGAAATTTGGGTATGCACTTAAGCTATTCCAAGGTTCGGGTTGTATGCTAACCTGCTACCTACCCGCATGCAAAACCCAGATGAATAAATAGATTTTACCATTGAAAATATATAATAACCTTTCGGATTTTAAAAAATTAGACAATGCCATTGTAACCATTGGTACTTTCGACGGTGTACATTTCGGACATCAAAAAATCATTAAACAACTTGTAGAAAAGGCAAAGGCTGATCATGGAGAAAGTGTAATTTTAACATTTTTTCCGCATCCACGGATGATTATCGATCCTGAAAACCAGGATTTAAAAATGATCAATACCATTAATGAAAAAGCAGAAATTTTAAAAGGTTTGGGTGTGGATCATCTGATTATTACACCATTTACAAGAGATTTTTCCAATCAGTTGCCTGAAGATTATATTAAAAATATATTGGTTAATACTATTGGCACCAAACATATTATAATTGGTTACGACCACCGTTTTGGTAAAGACCGGTCAGGTAATTTAAGCGATTTAAAAGCGGCTGGTTTGCATTATGGCTTCACGGTTGAAGAAATAATGGAACAGGATATTCACGATGTTGCAGTAAGTTCTACCAAAATCCGTCAGGCACTTTTGGCAGGCGATGTGGGTTTAGCCAGCGATTACCTCGGTTATCCGTTTTCTATTTTCGGGAGAGTAATTAAAGGCGATAAAATCGGCAGAACAATTGGTTTCCCTACTGCCAATATATTTGTGGAAGAAACTTATAAATTGATTCCTGGTGATGGCATTTATGCAGTAACGGTAGAGATGAGCGCCGAATTTAAAGAAGAAGGTTCAGAATCAACAAACAGACTTCAGACTACGGACTCCGGACTTCGGACTTACAAAGGCATGGCCTACATCGGGCAGCGCCCAACCATTAACGGGATGACCAGAAACATTGAGGTAAATATTTTCGATTTCAACCAGGAAATTTATGGCCAGGATATTAAGATGAATTTTTTAAAATTTCTTCGTCACGATGTAAAATTTACGGGGTTAGAAGCGCTGACTATTCAATTACAAAAAGACAAGGAAGCAACACTCGCTTATTTTAATGGATTAAATTAGATCTCAAACATGCGTCACCCTGAATTTATTTCAGGGTCTGTAGTATTAAAAATAGATGCTGAAATAAATTCAGCATGACGTAAATTATAATAAAACCTAAGATTACAATAAAAGCTTATAGAAGCCAAAAAGGATTTTTAAATCACATTTCCCTTTCAAAAAAGCCTCTTTTTCTTTATATTAGCAGCAATGAGGCTTATTTACATCATCCTTCTTCTTATTATTTCCACTAATTTTTCGTCATTCGCAACGCAGGGAAATAGAAATGATGCACCAGCCAAGAACTTAAAAATAAGTTTCATCACCGATAAAAAAATCAATAAGCTTAATTCAGATTTTAATCAGGACTATGAAAGCTTGCAAAAAGATTTTATTAACGCTTCAATTGTAAAAATATCTTTCGCCGCTTTTATACTTCTTTCTTTTTTGATGTTTCTTTTTTTAAAAAACAAAGCCATCACTGCTAAAGTTGTAATAAGAAGGTTAAAACATAATTATTGGTGCCATTTTAAAATGCTTTATCCAAAACATGTTTTTTGGTAAGTAATTTCATTTATTTGAACCACATCAGGTGGAATTTTCAGTAAAATTCCAGGTTATAACTATTGCCTGGCAATAAATTATTTAACCCATATTACCTATTTTTTATAGATGCATTTACCCGATTTGATAGCCGATTTAGGATTAATTCTTGCCGCAGCAGGAATTACCACACTCATATTTAAAAGAATTAAGCAACCCCTTGTTTTAGGTTACATACTTGCCGGCTTATTGGTTGGCTCGCACTTGAAATTTTTTCCGTCCGTTACAGATACAAAAAGCATTAATATTTGGGGCGAAATAGGTGTAATTTTCCTATTGTTCAGTCTTGGTTTAGAATTCAGTTTTAAAAAACTGGTTAAAGTAGGCGGCTCTGCCTCCATTACCGCAATTGTAAAAGTATTATTTATTATTCTGGCCGGTTACCTGGTAGGTAAAGCCATGGGCTGGAAAGATATGGACAGCCTGTTTTTAGGAGGAATATTATCGATATCATCAACTATGATTACGATTAAAGCTTTCGAAGAACTTGGTTTAAAACATAAAAAGTTTGCTGGCTTGGTTTTCGGGGTGCTAATTGTTGAAGATCTTGTAGCCATTTTATTATTGGTACTATTTTCCACGCTGGCCGTAAGCCAGCAATCGGCAGGTACAGAAATGTTATATTCCATATTAAAACTGGCTTTTTTCCTGGTACTTTGGTTTTTAGGAGGAATTTTTCTGGTTCCATCATTTCTTAAGGCAACCAAAAAATTAATGAATGATGAAACAATGCTGGTTGTATCATTGGCTCTATGCCTCGTAATGGTTTTGCTTGCTGATAAAGTAGGTTTTTCTCCGGCACTTGGGGCTTTTATTATGGGATCTATTTTGGCCGAAACTACTCAGGCCGAAAGAATTGAACATTTAACCAAATCGGTAAAGGATTTATTTGCAGCCGTATTTTTTGTTTCTGTTGGCATGTTGATTGATCCTTCCATGTTGGTTAAATATGCAGTTCCAATTTTAGTAGCCACTCTGGTCATTATTTTAGGAAAAATTATTTTTACCATACTTGGGGCATTGCTTTCCGGTCAGCCATTAAAAACTTCTGTCCAATCAGGCATGAGTTTGGCGCAAATCGGCGAATTTTCTTTCATCATTGCATCCTTGGGTTTAACCCTTAAAGTAACGAGTGATTTCCTTTACCCTATCGCAGTAGCCGCAGCTGCAATTACAACATTTACCACTCCTTATTTAATTAAATTATCTGAACCTTTTTACCAGTACTTAAACCGTATTTTACCCAAAAAATGGCTTGATGGCATTGATAGATATAGCTCCAGTACTGAAGGCATTACCACATTAAGCGATTGGAAGATTTTATTACGATCCTATATTTTTAATACCATCATCCATTCTGTAATCATCATCGCAATTATCTATTTAGCTTACCGGTATGTGCAACCTTTTATTGTGCGCAACATTGCAAATAGTTTAACTTCAATTATCATCAGTGTAGTGGTTTCGTTTATATTGATGTCGCCATTTTTGTGGGCCTTATCCATCAGAAGGATTCAAAGAACAGCTTATTCTCACCTTTGGCTAAATAAAAAATATACGCGTGGACCATTAATTGCAATCGAGTTTTTTAGGGTGGCCTTAGGGATTTTCTTTGTAGGATTTCTGATGTACGAATTTTTCGACACCTGGGTTGCAGCTGTAATTGCACTAGGTTTAATTATCCTCGGAATGGTAATTTTCTCGCGGAAATTGCAATCATTTTACGATAAGCTGGAAAGACGTTTCATGCTGAACTTAAATGCACGTGAAAATCAGAAACCGAATATTTTACCCTGGGATACCCACTTAACTGAGCTTACCGTCTCTCCTGAATCGGAAGTGGTAGGAAAAACACTTACTGAATTAATGATCAGGGAAAAATACGGGGTTAATATTGCTTTAATAGAACGTGGAAGGAACAACATTCCGACCCCAGGAAGAGATGAAAGGCTTTATCCAAATGATAAACTGTTATTAATTGGTGCTGATGATCAATTGGCTGCCGTTAAAGCCCTTTTAGAAGTAGATGCACCAGCAATTGCTGAAGAAAACAATTTTCCAAATAAAGAAATGACACTTCAAAAGGTGGTTGTACATACCGAATCGCCGGTTTATGGGTTAAGCATTAGAAATGCAGGGATCCGAGAAAAAGCGCAGGCCTTAATTGTTGGGATTGAACGGGGTTCTGATCGGATATTGAATCCTTCATCTGATTTCGTTTTCGACAATGGTGATATTATCTGGATTGTAGGGAACAACAGGAAGATTAAAGAGGTTATATAAAGGTATTCATCGTTATGACATAGTTTTTTAGCGGGCAAAGCAATCTAATTAAGGTAAATTATATGAAGAGATTGACTACCAATGCCTACATACATCAATAACGATCAAATTTTATATCTTCGTGTATAACCTAACCTATGAAAGTTGACAGAGAAAAAAGTGAGTTTCTGGATGATATGATTGAGCAGTGGCAGAATGATGGCCTGATCAATGATGAAACCGGTAATAAGCTCCGTAAAAGTTATGAAGCCAAAAATTTCGATTGGCTCCGGCTGGCGCAATATGCCTTTTGGGTAGCTTTAGCCTGTGGCTTTATTGCTCTCGGATCATTACTGATTGATAATTCGATTTTAAATTACTTAAAAAGAGTTTATAACACCCCAAACATTGTAATTGCCATTGTATCTGGTGGCTTGGCAGGATGGCTTTATATTCTTGGCTTCAGGAGGAAAAAGAAATTATCACATTTAAAATTTAGCAACGAGGCCATTGTGTTTTCTGCCATTTTACTTACTGCAAATGCCATTGCTTATTTCGGAAAGGCAATAGATAACGGCTCGGGTAATTTCTCTATCCTCATTCTAATATCTGTTTTTATATATGGCGCTTTAGGATATATCTTCAATTCGCGGTTAATCTGGATTTTTGCGTTAATCTCATTAGGTGCATGGTTTGGTACTGAAACAGGTTATTTAAGCCGGTGGAACTATTATTTTCTGGGCATGAATTATCCGTTACGTTTTGTGGTTTTTGGTGCTGCATTAACTGCTGCATCATTTATAATGAAAGCTTTTCCTAAAACACAGCATTTCTTTCAGGTAACCTATATAGCTGGTATGGTTTATTTTTTCGTATCACTTTGGGCCTTATCAGTATTTGGTAATTTCGCCAGTTTAGAAGAATGGTATACGGTTAGGCAATTAAGCTTATTTTATTGGGCTTTAATTTCCGCCGTCATTTGCCTTGCTAGTACTCTTTTTGGTTTAAAATACCATGATGATATTGCCCGTGAATTCGGAATTACCTTTCTCTTTATCAACCTTTATACACGTTATTTCGAATATTTTTGGGATAGCTGGCATAAAGCATTATTTTTTTCAGTGCTGGCTGCTTCTTTTTGGTTAATTGGCAGAAAAGCAGAAAAAATCTGGAATGTGGAGTTTTTGAGGTAAGACAATACTTGTTTGATTCGAAAACATCATTTTTCAATTTATAGACCTAATATTTTCTATTGTAAAATATGCAAATCCAAAGGCAAAATTTATATACCAAGGTTATTGAATTGCTGAATCAAGCGAGGCAGAATGTAACACAGACTATTAATAATGCAATGGCTACCGCATATTTCGAAATTGGTAGAATGATTATTGAAGAGGAGCAGCAAGGAAAAGAAAGGGCAGAATATGGCAAACAAATTTTAAATGAGCTTTCTGAAAGATTAGTTGTTGAACTCGGTAAAGGTTTTTCTAAGAGAAATTTAGAACAAATGCGTCAGTTTTATTTAACTTATTCAATTGCGCAGACAGTGTCTGCGCAATTCAAACTCACATGGTCTCACTATCTTAAATTAATGAGAATAAAAGACCTAAATGAGCGTAATTTCTATGAAATAGAAGCATTGAAGAATAATTGGAGTTTACGAGAATTACAGCGCCAATATGATTCAGCACTATATACACGGTTAACATTGAGCAAAAATAAAAAAGAGATACTATCACGATGTATGTAAACTATTTCGATAGAGAATCAAAACTTGAGGACGAAAACAAGACGATTGGCATTATACTTTGTCAAGATAAAAGTGAATCAGTAGTACGATACACGCTTCCAGAAAATAACGACCAAATTTTCGCAAGTAAGTATTTAACTGTTTTACCTAGTGAAAAGGATTTCATTAAAATTATCGAGAATTGATCAAATGAAAATATACCAACAAACCTTATCGCTTAGAGAACGTAGAAGGGGTTTCCACATTATTACGGAGGAGATTGAAGATGCTTTACCCCAATTGGATGAGATAAATATTGGCATTTGTCAGGTTTTTATACAGCATACTTCTGCTTCACTTACCATAAATGAAAATGCTGATCCTACGGTTCGGACAGATTTTGAAATGTTCTTTAATAAAACCGTTAAGGAAAACGATCCTAATTATGAACATGATTACGAAGGAGCGGACGATATGCCTGCGCATTTAAAATCAGCACTTTTGGGTAGCTCAGTAACCATTCCGATTAGAAATGGAAGATTAGCACTCGGGACCTAGCAAGGCATTTACTTATGCGAACACCGCAATCGTGGCGGACAGAGAAGATTGATTGTTACGGCTTGGGGAGAATAACTTTAAGCTTTTTTAACTTCTTCTTTAATTTCTGGATGATTATCCTGAATAGATTTACCCTCGGTTTCTACTTCAATTTCTTTAGTGGTAACTGCGTAATGTGATGGATAAATTTCCGACCCGAAGGCAACCGCATAGGCTTTGGTAAATTCGGCTCCGAAGTATAAAATGATCGAAGAATAATAAGTCCACAGCAAGATTACAATTAATGAGCCAGTTGCACCATAGGTACCGCCAACATTACTTTGCCCAATATATAATGAGATGGCAAATTTACCGATCATAAATAGAATTGCGGTTACTACGGCTCCGGCCAATACATCGCGCCATTTAATAATAGCATCGGGCAAAACTTTAAAAATTACCCCAAATATTAAAGAAATAACAGCAAGCGTAACCACCTGGTTAATAATATAAAATACAACTACAGATACCTCTGCAAATCTTGCCTGCAAGCGATCGCTAAAGGCGTCTAGCAAAGCGGTAACACCTAATGAAACCAACAACACAAAGCCCAGGCTAATAATTACCGAAAATGATAAGAAGCGGTTTTGCAGCATCTTTACCCATCCCCTTTTGGGTTTCGGTTTTAAACCCCAAATGGTATTAATGGAATCCTGAACATCACCAAAAATTGTAGTTGCGCCAATCAACAAAGTGATTATACCGATAATTAAAGCGATAGTACTTTTACCATCCAGGTAGGCATTTTTAATCAACTGTTGTAAAGAAACAGCCGATTCTCTACCTAAAAAACCTTCAAGCTGTGCGTAAACTTTGCCCTCGGCGAATTCACGACCTAAAAATATCCCACACAAAGAAATAATCACTACCAATAGCGGTGCCATAGAAAATACGGTATAGTAAGCCAAAGAACCACTAAGTTTAGTAACCTTATGATCATTAAACCCTGTAAAAGACGCTTTTAAAACGCCCCATATTCCCTTTAAAGTGATTTTATTCTTTGCCGCCATAACTATTTTCTAAAATGTATCCTATAATTTTAAACCGCATATTTTTTGAATTGTTTTTATTCATTAGCAATAGCGGAATATAATAGCATTTTAAAGCAAAAAAAAGCTCCGATTATTAGTCGGAGCTTTTACCTATCAAGGATATTAAAATATTGTTATTTACCTTTAATCCATAGGGCAATATCATTAACCAATGGTTCTGATACACTTACAGCGGCCTGGTATTGGGCCATTGTGCCTTTTCCTGTTTGCGAACTCAAAAGGTGATTCAAATCAGGATAAAATTTTAGACGAACATTTTTCTTTTTCTCTAGAGCTGCATTCCATAAATCGAAATCTGTTTTGCTCACCTGGAAATCATTGCCTCCTTGTAAAATATAAATTCTTTGTTTCGACAGGCTTTTTGCCACTGCAACCTGGTTATAAGTATTTAAATCTGTCCAGTATTTTGCAGGCAAACCCAAAATAGACGAATCAGGCTTTATTGTTGTTCCCAATTGCGTTATTTTACTTTTATCGATTTCTGTTAAGGCATCCGTAAGTTGTTTTTTACCTGCCGCGGTGGTATCGTTGGCTAAATCGAACATGTATTTATTCTGATCGATAATAATGTCGGTTAATTTTCTTGCCGGTGCAGCTGCTAAAATAATTCCAGCTAAATCTGGCGTAAGTATTGCCATTTTAGGTGCCAGCATTCCTCCTAAACTATGGCCAAATACATATATATTTTTTGGATCTGCACCAACTGTTGTTCTTGCTATGGCAATAGCAGCGGTTGCATCGTCTAATACTTCTTCTTTTACGGTATAAGCGTTTGTAAATTCGTTTGGATAAATTAAGGTCCTCTTTACATAACGGACGGAAGCTATTCCTTTTGATGCCAAGCCTCCTGCTAAATCTTTGAAAGGTTTATTCGGACCAACGGTCTCATCCATATCTCCAGGACCGGAGCCGTGTACAAAAACAACTATTGGGAAATTCTTAACATTTTTTGGCGTAGTAATAATGGCCGCTAATTGTTTTCCAGCAGGACCTATATATACCGATTTTTCTTTATACAAACTGGTATCTACGTAAGTCGGTTTTAAATATACGGCAGTTCTTTTCGGCGGTGCCAGAAATATGCCAACGATCTTTTGCATTTTATTAAAGCCTAAAATAAAATTCTGATCGCCCTTTGCAAATTTACCTTCAACGGTTACCGCAAAAAAATCGCCCTGAGCCTTGCTTTGAATTGCATCTAAAGATTCGGCTTTGCCATATTTGTTTCCTATGTCGCCCCATAGTTTCTTTAAGCTTTCTTCTGTTAATTTGGTTTTTAGGGTATCATCAAAAAATGCATGGGCATCTTTAAATTTCTCTTCCTGCAACAGTTTAAAAAAATCGTTTGCTCCATTAAATAACTGGATTACATTTTGAGAAAATGCTGTTGTAGTAAATAATAAAGCGATTATGAATAAAAGGCTCTTTTTCATCCGTGTTCTTGTTTTTTTTGGTAGTAAAATTGTCGATTTACCTTTTATAGCGGCTTAAATTCAACATTTCACTAATTGTGTTTGGTTGTTTACAATACCCAAAGTTAACAATATTTGGTTCTCAAAAATCCTTAACTAAACCCTCCGTTTCTTTTTAACTTATTTTAACATTTGGTTCTAATTTCTTCCACAAAACATAAGGAATAAACATAATAACCAGCGCAACAATAGGCGGAATCAGCAATGATATTTCATCACCCACAAACGCTCTGGATGCAAAAGCCCCGATAAAATTAATGGCAAAACCTGCATAAGCCCATTCTTTAATGGCTACAAATTTGTTTTGAAGAATAGAAGCTGCACCAAGCAATTTGGCCATGCCAACAATGATCAGCAGGTACATAGGGTAGCCAAGGTGTTTAAGCACTTCTTTACCGGCTTCCTGCTGCGTTATTCCACCAACACCATCCATTATCATCATTAGTGCAAAAATAATTGTCGCAATCCAATACCAGGTGTTTAACTTTTTCATGTGTATTTATTTTTATCGTAATTAATTAACCATGTGTTTCCGAACCGATCTGTTAAATCGCCGAATAATGCACCCAAAAATGTTACTTCTAGAGGGTGTGATGGCTGCCCACCTGTTGAAAGTTTGTTGTAAAAAGACCGGGCTTCTTCTTCTGAGCTGCAACTGAGCATCATCGCAATAGCATTTCCCCTTATTAAGCCACGTTCTTCAACCATATCAGTAGCCATAATTACGAGCTCATCTTTTGCTAAAACAGCATGCATAATGCTTCTTTTCATATGGTTGGGCATTTTATCGGCATGCTCCGATTCGCCAATGGTTTCGAAACTTAATTCTCCTCCCAGGCAATGCTGATAAAAAGTCATTGCTTCCCTACAGTTGCCATTAAATGTAAGATATGAGTTTATACAAGTCATTGATTCTATTTTTATGTATCCAAGCCACTAGTGCTACAATGCAAACATACGTGCAGAAATTAACAGGCTGAATATGGAGAAACGACAATTGCGGGGGTTGTTTACGACAAACAGGCTCGTTATATTTGGATTATGAAACATGTATCTATCTTAATTCCAGAGACTGCCGTGATCGAAGCCATTGCAGATCCACGCTATTTATTTACCGCTGTTAACGAGTTCTTACAGGCTTCGGGCAAGTTGCCACTGTTCAAAGTTGAGCTTGTTGGGATGACAAAAGAGGTGAGGTTAAATAACAGCCTTTTCTCGGTACATGTAGATAAGCTGTTGCACGAGGTGGATCAAACGGATTTAATTTTTGTACCGGCCATTAGTGGTAATATCGGTTATGCCATGGAAGCGAATCAGGATTTGTTGCCGTGGATTATAAAACAACATGCTAAAGGTGCAGAAGTAGCTTCACTTTGTATGGGTGCTTTTTTACTGGCTGCGACGGGTTTATTAGATGGCCGCAAATGCTCTACACACTGGTTATTTGCCAACCAGTTTAGAGAAATGTTTCCGGCTGTAACGCTTGTTGATGGTAGTATTATTACTGATGCTCAGGGTTTATACTCCAGCGGTGGGGCCAATTCGTACTGGAATTTACTTTTATACCTTGTAGAAAAATATACAGACAGGGACACGGCCATTTTAGCGGCCAAATATTTCGCTATTGATATCGATCGCGAGAGCCAGCTGGCTTTTATGATGTTCCAGGGGCAAAAAGGCCATGAGGATGCAAAAATTAAAAAAGCACAGGAATTTATTGATGGCAATTATCAGGATCGGATCACTGTAGATCAATTGGCAGATATGCTGGCTTTGGGAAGAAGGAGTTTTGAACGCAGATTTAAAAGTGCCACCAAAAATACTGTAATCGAATATATCCAAAGGGTAAAAATTGAAGCTGCAAAACGGAGCTTTGAATCGAGCAGAAAGAATATAACAGAAGTAATGTTTGATGTAGGTTATACAGATACCAAATCGTTTAGGGATGTTTTTAAAAAAATAACAGGCTTAACACCGATTGAGTACCGCAATAAATACCATAAAGCAGTACCGGTATTGCAGGTTTAATTGTATCTGCAGAAAAAAAATTAGCTGTACACAATATATTCTATTTACAGCGTTTATGTATGTGAGAGCGTTAATTTAGATGACGGGGATACTGCCTAAGGGTGGAATCCCCGTTTCTTTTTTTATAAGGGAAAATGCATATTGCATCGCCCTCTAAGCCTGCTGCTATTGAGCACAAAAAAAGGGACATTGTTCAAAAACGTCCCTTTGTTAAAATATATGATGGAGTTAAGAATTTTAGCTTTCTTTTTCAGTAAAGTCAACAGGTTTCTTTTCAAAATAAGGATCGAAATTTTGAACCTTTTTAGGTTTAAGAATTACATATAATCCTAAGCCGATTAGCATCAAAGCTGTACTGATCCGTGATAAATCGAAATCGAAAATACTGATCGCTTTCAGGGTAAATAAACCACCAATTATTGTTAAGGCCAACCAGCTGCTGCCCTGAAAGTTTTTACGGTAACCCATCCACAAACCTACACCTAACATGATGGTATGCCATTTTAAAATCCAATGTGGAACATCGATACCTGAGTTTCTTAGTAAGAATACTGAACCGATTGTGATGATTAAAATACCTAAACCGAATTGTTTATCTGCGTGATTTTTTTTGATGAAATTTTCCATGACCGTTTTGTTTTATGAATCAAATGTAGCACAGAAACCAACGCCGGGGAATGGCTTTTCTCTTAGTTGGGAGGTTTTATCGGTGAGTGAAATAAAACCGTCGGTAAAAAAATTTGGGTGTTTTTAAAAATTGAATTTTATCGGTGAAATTCTGGATTACTTCAAAGTCGACTAATCGTTTAATTAAACAACCGATAAACTAATGACAAGTAAACCATTAAAAGATCGCTTCACACTGCCCGCTACCTTAACCCTTCAGTTCGCAATAACGTTGAATATGAACCAGTGATGAACAAACTAATGACCAAATGACAAATCAACCAACTATTATTCAAAAATGATAATATCTTTTCCTTCGCTCATGATCACCTTTGAAGTAATGTTTACGAAAAGGCCGTGAGCGAGCACTCCATTAATCTGATTGAGATCGAATGATAGCTTTTGAGGATCGGCAATTAAGCCAAAGTCTGCATCGATAATCAGGTTTCCGTTATCGGTAATATAATGCTTCTCCCCTGCCAATCTTAATATTGCTTTGCCGCCAAGTTTATTGATTTGGTCTGATACATATTGATAAGCCAGGGGAATAACCTCAACCGGAACAGTAAAAGCACCCAGTTTTTTAACTTTTTTAGAGGCATCGGTAATGACAATGGTATTCTTACTTAAGGATGCGATTATTTTCTCTCTAAATAATGCTCCTCCACCACCTTTAATCAGATCGAGGGTCTCTGTAAATTCATCTGCCCCATCAATACTGATATCAATTTCGCTTAAACTTCCAAGATCTAAAATTTGGATGCCCAAAGATATGGCCAATTCTTCCGTCCGGATTGAACTTGCCGCAGCAGTAATTTTTAGCCCATCTTTTACGCACTTACCCAATTCATTAATGGCAAAAGTTGTGGTAGATCCTGTACCCAACCCTACAACATCGCCATCTTTAACAAATTTTACTGCAGCCAGGGCAGCAGCCAGTTTTTCTGCATTCTGTTCGGTTTGATTTATCGTAGCCATAAAGTAAAAGTAGGTTTAAATGGTAAATATCCCAAAAACGAAAAAAAAATTACAGCTGATGCAATAAATCCATTATATAGCGTTTATGTATATGAGAGCGTTAATTTAGATGATGGGGATTCTGCACTAGTGGAATCCCCATTTCTTTTTTAAGTTCCGATTCATATCCGGTCGGTGATGCACTAATTGATAGCATGAAAACTGAAGAACAGGCGTATAAACAATATAATGCTCTTCATTTTTTCTTATAAAAATAAAAAACGGCTGGCATTTCTACCAACCGTTCATTAACAACTAATCTAACTTATTTATTTAAGGAATTTATCCATCCTGCAATTTTCAACGCTTCTGCTTTGGTTACCTGCGGCATTGGCGGCATTTCGGTTGAGTAACCCGGCCAGTTTTGCGGTTGTGGGTTATGAATTAACTGAAATATTTTTTCAGGTGAATATTTGCGTTTTGCAATTTCAGCGAAGGGCGGGCCAATCTGTCTTTTGGTTGGATTGTGGCAGGCTAAACAGGTGTTTTTAGCGAGCAAACCTTCTACCTCTTTATAAGTTGGTGCCTTTGTTGAAGTAGTAGTAACAGTAGTAGGTTTCGCTTCGGTTCCTGCTGGTCCTTTTGCTTCAGGTGCTTTACGTAATGTTCCTTTAGGCACAGCGGTTTTCTTTGCAGGCGCAGCTGGAGTTGCCGAATTTTTAGTACTTACCTCGCTGGCAGATAGTTTATTTCCATCCGGAATCTGGTTCAGCGTGTAATAAGCTACAGGATGAATCAATGAGTAAAAACCGTTCTGCGATCTAATTCCATCCAATGTTAAGGTATGAATATAATATTGACGGAGATTAGTAACTATAATTCTGGCTTTTAAGCCATCAGCTGAAACTTTAACACCAGAAATTTTTAATTTCTCTGTATTAACAGGAGGTGAACCATAAACTGGATGATATTTATAAATGAAACTTTCAACATTGTACGAAGCTAAATCTTCAGCCGATTTACGATCGACAGGCATGGTAAATTCCACCTCAAAACCATCAGGCATTGCCCTTACGGCTTTCATTTCGAAAGGTGTTTTATTGTTGTAAACCAATCTTTCTAAACCTTCGTTTGCGTCGCCAGCAGATCCCCAACCACGGTTGGTTTCTCCAACAAATAAAGATCCGTCAGTACCCCATTCCAATCGCAATACTCCTGAACGGAAACCTTTGCGGAAAAGGAAGGCTGCACCTTGCTCTTCACCTTTTACGGTTTCCATAAAAATTCTCGAAATGATACTCATTCCCTGATCGCCAACTAAAATCTGACCTGCAAATGGACCAAATGTATTTTCAGGAATTTTAACTGGTTCGGCAGATGAGATACCCAAAATGCCATAAGGCAACCAAACTGAAGGTAAACGCAGCTCAGGAAACACTTTTTTCATTTCGAATAAGGTTTTGAATTTCTCGTTTACCCTATTTTCTGGTTTGATGTATCTTCCTTCTTCGTTTTTGGTTCTTCGCTCATCTATTTGCGAGTAAAAGAAATCTGACTGTAGTTTAACTGGAGAATTTGGTAAGTTAGTCCACCTTAAACTAGCCGGGTGACCCATAAAATCGCCCTTATTTACTTTCCATAAACCACCTGATCCTACCCAGTCGCCCTGGTTTTCGGTATAATAAAATTTGCCATCAATACTCCCAATTCCTGCCGGCGAGCGGAAACCTGCAGCATAAGGGCTCATTTTTCCATCTTCGGTAATATTCATTGCCCAGCCACGCATTGGCACACGACTTTCTGCGCGCCACCATTCTTCATCACCAAAAGCAACATTTGCGGTAACCATAAAAGTACCATCAGGCATTAATTTGGGGCCAAAACTATATTCGTGGTAGTGACCGCTTAAAGGCCATGCATAAACGGTTTCGTACACATCGGCTTTGCCATCCTGATCTTTATCAACCAGTTTGGTTAATTCGCCACGCTGTGCTACATAGATTGCACCGTTTTTATAGGCTATACCTAAAATTTCGTGTAAACCGTAAGCAAACCTGCGCCAATAGGGCTTTGCACTGGTTGGGTTTTCTACAATGTAAACATCGCCCCTACGGGTAGATACTCCTAAATCTCCATTTGGAAGGGTTATTAAGCCACCAACTTCTAAAATAGGGCCTTCGGGAACGCGTACTTTATTTATTTTGAAAAAATCTTCTTCTTTCGGTGTTTCCTGTGCAAAAACTGTGGTAAAGCTAAAACTTAATGCCAGTATTGCTAATTTTTTAAATGTATTTCTCATTGTGATTCCAATTAAAACAAAATGGTATAATTTAACTTGCTTCCAATAGCTACAATAATCTCTTTTTTACCATCAACATCTCTGATTACCGGCTTTGCAGATCCATCAGCTAATTGGATGTAATAAGATTTATCATCAATCAGGTACAAACCTTTTGTTACTTCTTCGATATTTGAAGCAGTTGCCAATAGGAAATATAAATCTTTTGATGGTTTATCCACTGTAACTTCTCTTGTTAAACCTTGTCCATTTTCCATTACCTTAACGGCATCGGTAACATTTGTTCCATTGATGATATACTTAAATTCCGGGCGGTCTTGTTTATCTATTACATAACCTTTGGTTCTGAAACCAGTACCTGCGGTATCGGCAACCCATTTAGCCTGATCGTTTGTTAATTTTGCAATGGCCAGGATAGGTTTTTGGGTAAAACGGGTTACACTGCCCAAAGCACGCGAAGTTCCGTTTCCACGGCCATCCCACATTGGTGTAGCATCTATAAAATCACCGTGCCATCCTTGCAATAGGGTTCCATTATCTAAATCATAGCTATAAGCAGTTTTTTCTGGTCCACCTACCGATATGGCATGTACCGAACGTACGCGTGGTGCCACATCAACAAAGCTTCTAATCATATTGTTGCTTGCCGCATCGATATAGATTGGATCTGCACCTCCGTTTTGATTTGCTTTAGGAATTTCTGATAGTTCTTTAATTTCGATATTTCTGAACGCTACCGAACCGTGATCGCCCTGCAAACGCAAAGGGCCTTTTGCTTTTTCAGCACCGGCTGCTCCTCTTGTTGCGCCGAAGAGTTCAACATTTTCGTGAATAAGCACACCATTCAATTCTACACTGATGATTTTAGCATTCTGTGTTTTTGTTCCGGAAGCATCAAATTTTGGTGCCTGGAAAATGATTTTAATGTGTTGCCATAAACCTGGTGCTTTACTGGCATTCTGACGTGGTGCAATGCCTCCAAATCCCTTTTCTGCTTCTGGCTTGCTGTCATCCCAACGTTGGTAAATGCCACCGTTATTTGATGATGTTGCATTTTTTAATCCCCATGCATCATCAATCTGAATTTCATAATTACCTTGAAGGTAAATTCCTGAATTTGTTCCTTTTGCAGTAAAATAATCCAGTTCTACTGCTACATCACCATACTCATTAACTGTGTATAAATCTGCTCCGGATTTTTTGGCTGAAGATTGATTGACGAGAATACCTTCACCTTTGGTAGTTTTTAAAACATTTTCGGCATTAAGATCAGTAACAACATTTTGCGCTAATGACCATGAATTTGAAGGATTTTTGAAGGCTGAAAGATCTTTGAGATCAATACGCTGGCCAAATGCCAGCAGGGTTCCGCATAGCCAGACAATGGCTGTAAAACCCGTCTTCGAGACGTTGATGTTCATATATTTGGTTTTAGTTTGGCCTTAATTAAGAACCAATTGTTATTTTAAAATGAGACTGTATCATAAAGTTGAATTCAAATTAATCATGCACAAGTGCTTATGCGCTCTTTATGACAATTTTATTTTATGATACAGTCTTAATCTTTTTCTATTTTTCTGTTGATAATGAATAAGGGAAATCAGCAGGATTTGAACCTCTGGTTTTGTTAGGCGTGGCTGTCATATTGAAATTGAGCACGGCACCTTTTTGTAAACCACTATGGCTAATCCAGTTTTTAGAATAAGGCTTACCATTCATTTGCAACGATTGTACATAACGGTTATTATCGCTATTTGCAGCAGCATTTATGACAACAGTTTTACCGTTTTCTAAAGTAACTGTTACCTTTTTAAATAAAGGTGCGCCTAAAACATATTGATCTACAGCTGGTGTTACCGGGTAAAAACCCATGGCCGAAAATACATACCATGCAGAAGTTTGTCCGTTATCTTCGTCACCACAATAACCATCAGGAGTGGCTTTGTACATCCTGTTCATGGTTTCTCTCACCCAATATTGTGTTTTATAAGGTGCACCGCCATAATTATAAAGGTAAATCATGTGTTGAATCGGTTGGTTACCATGAGCGTACTGACCCATGTTTGCAATTTGCATTTCACGGATCTCGTGAATTACGCCACCATAAGCACTTTCATCAAATACCGGAGGCATAGAGAAAACTGAATCCAATTTATTTACAAACTTACTGTGGCCGCCCATTAATTTGGCTAAACCATCAATATCCTGAAAAACCGACCAGGTATAGTGCCAGCTGTTACCTTCAGTAAATGCACCACCCCATTTAAATGGACTGAACGGACTTTGGAAAGTTCCATCCTGATTTTTACCACGCATTAAACCAGAAGCCGGATCGAAAAGATTTTTATAATTCATGGCTCTTTTCTTGTAAATATCAATTTCTGAGGCGGGTTTGCCTAAAGCTCTTCCCAATTGATAAATGGTGAAGTCATCATAAGAATATTCTAAGGTTTTAGCTGCATTTTCGTTCTTTTTAACATCGAAAGGCACATAACCTAGTTCGTTGTAATATTTAACCCCATCACGGCCAACGGCTTCCATAGGGCCTTCGTTGTTGGCACCATGTTTTAAAGCAGACCATAAAGTTTCGATATCATAACCACGCATACCTTTAATGTAGGCATCAGAAACAACTGAAGCTGAGTTGTTACCCACCATAATATTGGCATAACCTGGGCTGCTCCACTCTGGCAACCAACCACCTTCTTTATAATCGTTGATTAACCCTTGCTGCATTTCTTTGTTGATTGAAGGATAAACAAGGTTTAAGAAAGGATATAAAGCCCTAAAAGTATCCCAGAAACCGGTACCGGCGAACATATAGCCTGGTAATACCTGACCATTATATGGGCTCCAGTGTACAATCTGGTTCTGTGCATCAACTTCGTATAATTTATTTGGGAAGAACAATGTGCGGTACATAGCCGAATAGAAAGTACGTGTTTGATCGATTGTACCACCTTCTACGCTGATTTTGCTTAAAGTTTTGTTCCATGTTGCGCGGCCTTTTGCTTTTGTAGCATCGAAACCGTCATTGGCCAACTCTCTTTTCAAGTTTAAATCGGCTTGCTCAAAACTGATAAACGAAGAGGCAACTTTAGCAATTACCTGCTCGCCTTTTTGAGTGGCAAAACCGATTACTGCACCTGCATGATCTACTGTTAACTCTAAATCTTTATCGTTTAATTTTTTATCATCCCAGGTTTTAGCCAGTTTAAAATCTTTATTGAAATAGATTACAAAATAGTTTTTGAAGTTTTTAGGCAGCGGACCACGGGCATATTTAGTAGTATAACCAATGATTTTTCTTTCTGCCGGAATGATTTTAATATACGAACCCTTGTTTTGGGCATCTACCACTACATAAGAACTATCGGTTTTAGGAAAAGTAAACCTAAATTGTGCTGCTCTTTCTGTAGGGGTAATTTCGGTGGTTACATTAGCATCTGCTAAATAAACGCTATAGTAATATGGTTTAGAAATTTCGGCTTTGTGGCTGAACCAGCTTGCGCGATCATCATCAGTAAACCTAAGCTTGCCCGTAACAGGCATGATAGAGAAAGCACCGTAATCGTTCATCCATGGTGATGGTTGGTGGGTTTGTTTAAAACCTCTGATTTTATCTGCATCGTAAACATAAGCCCATCCATCGCCGTTTTTGCCGGTTTGTGGCGACCACATGTTCATTCCCCATGGTAAACCGATTGCCGGATAGGTATTCCCGTTTGATAGATCCGGTTTGGATGCTGTTCCCATTAATGGGTTTATCCAATCAACAGGATCTGTAATTTTCCCTATTGTTTGCGCAAAGCTGGTTGATGCCGCAACACTCAATAAGGCGATAAGTAATTTTTTCATTTGTCGTGTTTGTGTTTTTTTATATGCTTGGAATTATTTTTTAAACTTCAGAATTTTTAACGTAATCTGCCCACAGTGCATCCAAATCTTTACCTGTTAATTTTTCCCAGATATTTTTGGTGTAGGTATGGTCTCTTAATGCGGCATCTACGGCTTTAATGGTACCTTGTTTTACATTTTTCTCCATCCAGGCAAAAAATGCAGCGGTAATGCGGTAGCTGTTTTTATAAGAATGATCTGGCTTTAATACTGGCAGCGACCATTTGGCACCTTCATTATCTACACCGAATTTGTAACGTGCATAATCCGCAATACCTTCTGTTAACCAACCCGGGCCAACACTCCTTCCATAATCCTGTACAATGTGCATCACTTCGTGGGTAACCACATCAATATCTTCAGGATGCTTTATCATCCACATCGAACTGAAGGTTACTTTGCCATCGGCAGTTGCAGCAACACCATCGTAAGCAGTATCTACAAAAAACTTTACCTCTTTAACGGTTGATGGATTGTATTCTTTAGCCAGTTTAGGATAAACTTCGAAGAAAGTTTTGATCAAACGTTTTTTCAGTTGAGGATCAAGTGCTGCAAAATTACTCTCGAAAGAAAGCGTATAACCGTTTTTTTTGGTAATTTCCTGTGCTTTTAACTGTACGGAGAAAGTAGAAACAAGGGCTGCGAAAATTGTAAGAATAAATATTTTTTTCATTTATTAGGGATATTATTACTTTGGTTAGCGCATTTAGTTCTGCAAAATAAATATAATATGTAAAACGTTTTAGTAAATGATCAAAAATTTTACTTTAAGGATGGTTATTTTTACAAAACAGCGGTCGTCATTTGTAGCGGACCCGAAAGCTAGCGGGTGCAACGGAGTGTTCAGCGAAGCTAAATCTGTCTGGATAAATCTCTTTTTGGTATGTATCCAAAGAGAAGTCAAGTTTGCCTTGTCACATTGCCTGTAAAACTTGACTTTCTGTAAATTTCTTTTTATGATTTCTTACTGCTGTAGGTAAGGGTTACTTTTTGGGGTTCTTTGCCGTAATCGGCCCAAAGTTGATCTAGTGTTTTTCCAGTTAAAGCTGTCCACGATTGATCTGTATACTGATGTGCTCTTAACTGCTGATCTAAGGTAGCTATTAAACCTGGTTTTACATTTTGTTCTAACCAGGCAAAAAAGCGGGCGGTAATCCGGTAGCTATTGGTATAATTCTGCTTTTCGTTGTAGGCTGGCAGGCTCCATTTAGAGCCCACATTATCGACGCCGTATTTATAGCGAACATAATCTGCAATACCTTCGGTTAACCACACCGGGCCAGCGCTATATCCATACCCTTGTACAATGTGCATGGTTTCGTGTGTTACCACATCAATATCGGTTGGATGTGCTTTCATATAACCCGCGCTAAAAAGAATTCTGTTTCCGCTAGCTTCGGCAACCGCTTTGTAGGCAGTATCTACCACAAATAATACATCGTGAGTAGATTTTTCGTTAAAGGTTTTAACCAAAGTCGGGTAAATTTCGAAATAGGTAGAAATGAGGTTTTTCCTCACCGCAGGATCTAAATTTGGATCTTTGCTGATAAAAGTTAAGGTATAGCCTTTATGTTTTTCTTGGCTGTAAGAAACCCAGTTTTTGGAAAGTGCTGTAAACAATTCTTTTTCAATTTTCTTTTGAGATTTGTTTTTAACCCAATCGCTGTTTACCTTAATTTCTCCTGCTTTGGCCTTAATGGTAGGCGTTTCGCTGTTGGCAAAAGTTAGTTCGGCTTTTCTCTTGGTCCGGTAGCCATCTGCCATGGCAAATTTTGGATAAACCTGATTAAAGGCTGTATCCAGTTTAACTTTGGTTTTTGCATCAACAACATTATTTTCATCGCTGATGGTTAACCGATAACCTCTTTCCTGAGCAATTACACTTAGCGGCCCTAACAGTAATGCTATGATTAAAAACTTTTTCATTTTGGTTTATTGGTGTGTTTAGGATCTATATGATAATATAAAACGCCTAAATAAACCTGACTAACAGCATTACTAAAACGTTTTATTAAACAATGATAAGCATATTCTTGCAGATGGAAAATTTATTTTATTTTTTTTAGTAACTCACGCTCGAGATGCGCACCAATTAAGGTAATCCAGAAGAGAAACGGGCAATAATACCGCCGTATTGTATTGGAAGAAATTTACTGCAGAATAAGCATCCTGCAGTAATATGAGGTTATGTTAAGCTCAAATCGCAACAGCTGGCTGCACCTATAAGTGCTGCGTGCTCTTTAAGTTCTGAAATTTTAATTTCGGTATCAATACCATTTCCCTTTAGGGTTGCAATTAATTCGGGAGCGAATGCATTGAATGATTGTGCAATATTTCCACCTACAATTACCGTATCAATTTTATGTTTTTTAATAATCGGGATTAAAAACTGCGCAAGGTTGTAGCCAAACTCCATAAAAACCATGGTTGCAAAATGGTCGGTTTCTACAATTTCTACCAATTCCTTAACGCCGTCAACTTCTTTTCCGCTCAATTGCTTAAAACGTTTTACGAACCAGCGTGTAGAGAGGTAGTCTTCTGCAATTCCATCTAAAAATTCAGAATTCCAGAGGTCTGCATCAAATGCTTTATAATTTAAACAAAGTGATGATCCCAGGCCTGTGCCAAGCGTTAAACCCAATACACTTGCATTTCCTTTTGCGGCCCCGGCAAAAACCTCACCCTGAAGAAAGCCTGCGGCATCATTTATAAAATGAATGTTATCGGTAGGAATTGCCAAACGTTTGGCCAATTCTTCTTTAACATTTACCTGGTAAAGTGACTTAAATTTATCCTGATCTTTAATCAGCGAAATGCCCTCGTCATAATTAAATGGCCCCGGCATTGCAATTCCAACATTTCTCGATCCGTTTTTAACGTTTTTAAAAGCCTTGCTGATGATTTCACACCATGCTGATAAAATCACTTCTTTATTCTCCTGCGAGTTCACAGGGCTACGCTTGATGGAATCCTTCACCAAAGTTCTTGTTTCTAAATCCACCAATGCGGCTGTAATGTGCGAGCCGCCAATATCTACACCTAATGCAACAGGCTTTTCCATTCTATATATATTTCTGTTATTTATTCTACTATCCTATATTAATTCGCCAAAAGTAGCGATTCAATATCTATTTACTGAGCGAAAACGGCTTATCTTCTTCCAATAACCCTCTTTTTAACGAAGGTTTAACATTCATTTCCAATTTTAACACGCCACCTTTTAAAATATCACTATGGTTGATGAAATTTTTTGTGAAGTTTTTGCCGTTCAGTGTTGCATTTTCTATATAAACGTGAGATTGATCATTTGCGGGTGCCTCTATCACGAATTTTTTACCATTTTCTAAATTGATGGTCGTTTTTTTAAATACCGGACTTCCTAAAACATACTCTCCTGAACCTGGAGTAACACTATAAAAACCCAAGGCACTTAAAACATACCAGGAAGAAGTTTGCCCCTGATCTTCATCACCCGGATAACCGTTTTCGGTAGCATCATAAAGTTTGTGCATCACCTCACGGGCATGAAATTGAGCTTTCCAGGGTTGATTCGCATAATTATACAGATACACCATGTGCTGTATGGGTTGGTTTCCATGGGCATATTGACCCATATTGGCCATCACCATTTCAGTCATTTCGTGAATCATACCACCATACGAGCCTACATTTACTTTATTGGGTTCGGTAAATACAGAATCCAATTTTGCTGTAAAAAGATCGCTCCCTCCCATTAAATTAATCAGGCCTTTTGTATCCTGAAAAACCGACCATTGCCAGTGCCAGGCATTGCCTTCGGTAAAAGGACCGCCCCACTCTGTCGGGTCGAAATTTGGCGTCCACTTGCCTTCTGCATTTTTGCCCCTCATAAACTTGGTTGAAGCATCATAAACATTTTTATAATTGTACATCGGTTTTTCGAAAAGCTCCATGTAATGTTTATCACCGGTCATTCTGGCCAATTGGTATGCACAGTAATCATCGTAGGCATATTCTAAAGTTTTTGCGGTAGCCTCTCTATATTTCGGATATGGAACATAGCCCAACTGGTTATATTCTGTAACACCATCTCTTCCGTTTGCTGGCCCCCAAGGCCCCTTATTCATTGCTTCATGGTAATAAGCATCCAATGCTTTCTTAGGATCGAAGGTTCTGATCCCTTTTGCCCAGGCATCAGCCAATAAAGAAATGGCGTGGTTACCGATCATACTTCCAGCTTCGCTAGGGAAAGACCACGAAGGCAACCAACCACATTGTTCATAAGCATCAAGCATGGCTTGCATGTATCTACCATGCATTTCGGGCTGTAGCAAAGTATTTAATGGAAACTGTGCACGGAAAGTATCCCAGAAACCGGTATCGGTAAACATATAACCGTTGTGTACTTTACCATCGTAAGGACTAAAATAATAGGGTTTGCCGGCTTCATTAATTTCATAAAATTTTCTGGAAAACAGGCTCGCCCTGAAAAAGCACGAATAAAAAGTTTCCATATCTGCTTTAGAACCACCTTCTACTTCTACCTTACCCAGTGATTTATTCCATACCGCAGCGGCATTTGCCTTTGTATCTTCTACTGTTTTATCGTTGCCTAATTCCTGTTTTAAATTCAGTTCGGCCTGTTTTAAACTAATGTAGGAGGAAGCCGTTTTCACCTGAACTTTTGAGCCCGATTCAAATTGCACAAATGCACCTTTTCCTAATCCTTCGGCTAGCAGCGAATCTTTATTTATTGTATTACGTTTGTTTTCCCAGGTGCCGTAAGATTTGATCGGCTGATCGAACTGGATGACGAAATAACTTTTCCAGCCCCTTTTAAAGCCTTCGCCATTGTTTACCCAACCGGTTATTTTATTTTCTTTCGGATAAATCTGAACACCGCTCAACCTGGTATATCCATCTAACACTAAAAAGCTCCTTTTACCTTTTGGATAGCTGAAACGGAGGTGCGCTCCACGTTCTGAGGGCGAAATCTCTGTTGTGATCTCGTTTTCAAAGGTTACTTTATAATAATTTGGTTTTGCAATTTCATCTTTATGGCTAAATTTTGCCTCCCGCTGATTTTCATCCACAATTAGCTCATCAACCACTGGCATTAATGAAAATACAGCGTAATCTCTGGTCCACGAGCTGCATTGGTGTGCTTGCTGAAATCCCCTGATTTTATCTTTAAAATACTGATATTTCCAGCCATCGCCATTTCTCCCGGTTTGTGGAGTCCAGGTGTGCATACCAAAAGGTAATGCAGTTGTGGGATAGGTGTTTCCACGTGTGAGTTCATGCTTGGAATTGGTGCCCTGGAGGGTGTTTACATAGTGAACCCAATCTTTCTGCTGCGCTGATATACCTTGGGCGGCCATGCAGCATAAAATTGTTGTAATTAATTTAAGTTTCATTGTTTGTTTGTGTGTATTTTTTCAGCCAATGACAATCAGACTGCATATTTTAAAATCAGGTTTTGCCTGTATGTGTACTATTCCAGGCGAAAACTAAATCATGTTTTATTTAATATTCCATTTATCGGCCAGCATTTTAATAAAATAACCTCCAACAACGCTTCGTGCCTGAAAACCTACCATTTTACCGTTTGTGGTTTCATGCCAGTCGCTTAAAGGAACCTTGCTTTCTGTTTCAGTAGCAAAACGGTAAATCGGCTGAATAAATTTTTGAAAGTCGGCGTCATTATCGGCTAAGGTAGCAGTCCACATAATCCAATCTGATTTGGAGTAAGTTTTACGGCTATCTAATGGTAAGCCAAAATCTTTTTGCTTGGTGAGGTAAAAATTAATCTCTTTTTTGTATAACTCTTTCGGAAAAAGATCGAGTTTTAACAACTTATCCCATACCAGGTTATACTTCTGGCTCCAGGTATTCTTATCATTAAAGGTTAAGGCATAGTGATCACCATCATCAGCAAGTTTCATCCAGTTCTGCGCCATCTGTAAAGCAGCTGTTCTGTATTTTGTAGCGATATCGGTTTTACCTAACAATTGCGCCATTTGCGCATAACCGCCTAAAGCCACAATTGCCTTTACCGATAAGTTGGCGTTGCGGGCGAGGTGACCTGCAAAATCATCAGTACACAATTGGTTAGCGGGATCGAAACCTTCTCTTAAAAGATAATTTGCCCAAACGGACAGCACTTCCCAATGTTTTTCGGCATACTTAGCATTGCCCTCGGCTTTGGTAATGGCTGCAGTTAAAATAATCATGTTGCCAGCTTCTTCTACAGGCATATCTTCACCATAGGTTTGTCCGTTTGCCAGTGGATAAGTACCTAAATCGTGTGCAGCAAAAGGTTTTTTCCATTTTCCGCTTTCTGAATAATAAAAGATGCCATTTAGCATTCCTTTTAGCAATTCAGGATTATATACTAAAAATTGCGGTGCCGATGGGTAGGTTACATCCACCGTATTGATTGATCCGTTGCTAAAGTTTTCTTTTGATAAAAAAAGAATATCGCCATTAGGCGCATAAACAATTTTATGTGCGGCAATAGCCTGCCTGTAAGCCAATTTGCACATTGCGGCGTATGATTTGCCACCTGCTTTTTCGGCATCGCTATAAAGTTTGGCATCAAAAGCTGCACACTTACTTTTTAATACTGGGTATTGCGTGTTTGCCTCGGCCAATTGATCTTCAAATTGCTGGCTGCCTGATTTTCTCCAAACGGGAGATAGTTTTTCGCCAAAATATTCAACCGATTTTAAATCGTCATAACCAATCATAACGTATTTTTCTACCTCTGTTGAAGCCACCTGGCCAAAAGGAATTACGCTACATAGATTTAAATTTTTCGAATTGGAAACCTGATTCTGACTAGGATATTGAGTACTCATGAAACTTTTTAAACTTTCATTTTCTGTCGCTATAAATTGAGTGGAGTTAAATTTGGTTGGAACGGCTACATATAAATAACCCCAATCTATACGCACATCTTCACCGCGTTTTTTGAGTACAGGTTGCTCCACAGTGCCCGTTTTTAATATAGAAAGGCTATTTTTTGAGGTTTTCCACGCAGAAACAGGTTGATTTGGGGTATTTACGGCAATATTTGATGAAGCTCCAAAGAAAACATCAACTTTATGCAGTTTGCCATCAGTAGATTTTACCGCATAATTAATGTAACTGATTGGCCTGGCGGTTAATTTAATATCGTTAAGTAATAATGGCGAGGTAAAATTCACTTGTAATTCTACCTTACCTGCTGTAAAAGTATATTTTGTAGTGGTAGCCTCAATTTTTACATTGGTTTGAGTGGCAGATGCAATTGTTACATTTTTTGTATCCTCCTCCACTATTCCGGCATCCAAATGCCTGCCACCAGCGGTATTTTTGCAATGGATGGCCAATACATTTTTTCCTTTTTGTAGTATGCCATCTTCAATCGGCAGGTAGATGTAATCTGAAACCCATCCACTTTTTCTGTAAATAAGCTTACCATTTAAATACACCTGCACATTATCATCATGGTTAAGTTTAAGGTACTTTTTAGCTGTGGTTGGATTTGCAACATCAAAAGTTCTTCTAAAATAAAGGTCGTCGGTATTCCATTTTGTTTTGCCGGCGCGGTCATCACCAAATGGTGCTTCGCCCTTTTTCCATGCAGCATCATTATATGTTACGCTTTCCCAATCGCTTTCTGGTTTATCGAAAGTATAACTGGCCTGGTATTTTAATTCATCTGCGGCAGGCAGAATTGAAATGTAATTTTTGGTTTCCTCACCCAAAAAGCGATAAAATTGATCGTCAACTTTTATAACTCCTAATAGAGATTGTTCTTTCCCTGTCCAATGTTTAGTTACGGATTTGTTTAATCCATCGCCGAAAGACCAGATGCTGAAATAGGCATCGTGTGTAATTAATGGATAAGCTGGGGCTTTGTCTTGTGCTTTAACTGAAAGTCCTAAAAACAGACATAGCAATAGTAAGGAAAGGTTTCTCATAGATAAATATTTGGTTCATTGTAAAATAATAAATCGTTTTACTTGATTTATTCACCAGATATTTATTCCAAATTTAGAATTTAAACAAGGTAGATAATTCTGCTTTAGCTGATTTTAGTTAGCGAAAGCCACATTAAAGTAAAACGTTTTACTAATTCAATATTAGAGAAATTAAAATCATATTAAAATAGCCTTTCGTAACATTTAAGTTACTACGCAATTAATCCCTGATGATGAGTCTGGCAGGAATGATAACCTGTTGATTTTCGATTTTGGTTTTGGATGACAGTTGTTTAAGGATCAACTTGATTACATTTTCGGCAATTTCTTCTAACGGCTGCTGAACGGTAGAAATACCTGGAGTATGCAGTTCGAAAGCTTCGTGATCATCGTATGCAATTACAGCAAAATCATCTCCAATTTTCTTATTGATCTTTTTAAGCACTTTTAAACCACTTATGGCTAAATAATTGGTTGCAAAAAGAACAGCATCAACCTTTTTATTTTCCAAAAGGACTTTAATCTGTTCAATTGTTTCACTTTCTTCCTGATTGAAGTGAATTTTTAAAACGAGGCTTTCATCATATTTAATCCCGTTATCTTCGAGTGCTTTTTTGTAACCCTCATAACGTTCTACAATCTGCTCAACATTAATATCGGTGGTAACCAATGCAATGTTCTTTTTGCCCTGATCGATAAAACTTTGGATCGATTGATGGGAAGCATTAAAATGATCGGCACCTACGTAACTGGTATTAACATCTGGTAAATTCCTATCGAATAAAATTACTGGATTACCATCGTCTATAAGCATTTTTATATCTTCTTCTATCCCTTTAATTGGCGAAATAATATATGCATCAACTTTACGCGATTTAAACATATTGATTAATTCCTTCGCTTTTTCTACACTATTTTCGGTGCTTGAATAAATAATCTTATATCCTTTTTTGTAAGCCTTATCTTCTATTAGCCTGGCTATCCGGGAGAAAAATGAATTGGAAATATCTTCAATAATCAGTCCGATAATATTCGAGTTACCTGTGCGCAAACTCCGTGCAATCTGATTTGGCTTATAACCGCTTTCTTCAATAATTTTTTTTACTTTCTCAATTACCGCCTCACTTATCGATTTCTCCTTTGCTTTACCGTTAATAATAAAAGACACTGTGGTAATGGATACGTTTGCTTTAACAGCTATATCTTTGATAGAAAGCGATTTCATTTGGTTGGAATTCTTTTAAGTAAACAATTAAAAGCTAAACAAAAACTACTGTTTTTAAATTTTAGCCCATTATAAAAGATGCAATTTAGCATTTTTTATATTAATCATTTTAGAAACGGCTTTTAATTGCCGTCCATTTTAATTATGTTGGTTTAAAACAACAAAAGGCACTATTTAAGTGCCTTTTGGACGGAATTAATATCCCGGATTTTGTTTAAGTTTCGAATTTAAATCTATTTGCCGCTGTGGAATCGGGAATAGATTTCTATTGGCTGATGATGGATTGTGGTCCCACCACTTGGTTGTTGTGAATTTCCCAAACCTAATCAGGTCATTTCTTCTAAAGCCTTCAAAAATAAATTCTCTTCCTCTTTCTGCCAAAAGCTCGTCTAAAGTTAAAGTTGCAGTTGTATATGCATGGCTTGGCCATGTTGTTTTAGTATATGCCCTTTTTTTGACATCGTTAATTAAGGTTACGGCATCGGCAGTTGCAACACCTCCATTTTTACGCATTAAGGCTTCTGCCTTAGCAAAATAAACCCAGGTTAAACGGTAAATGTTCCAGTCGGTATTGTTGTAATTTGGATCAGGCAATACAGGGATGGTATCCGTTCCTTTAACAACATAACCAGGAATCGAATTTCCTAATTTATATTTATTAAAACGTACACCACTATTCTCTTCTCCTTCGCTCATATTTGAAACAGTAGAATTTTTAGAGTTTTTTTGGATGTTATCAACAAATACGAGTGGTTTACCTGCATATTCTACAGTTCCTTCTACTGGTGCTTTTGGATTTGCAAATTTAAATTGTGGACCAATAAGCAACCATTCTTTTTTCCTTAAATCCTCATCATCATAAGTTGTATATACACCTGGGATCAATACCACACCATCGTTACCATTTCTACCACCGCCATATATGTCTTTTTGGGCAAAGTGGAAAAAATCTGCTGCAAAACCCGGTTCAAAATTGGCCCGCTTATAATCGTATGCGATTGAAAAAATCACTTCTTTTGATAAATCATTAGTGGTATTGAACTGGTTTACAATATTGGTATCTAAAGCCATGGTACCGTTCTGGCCGCCAGCCTGATTGGTAATCAATTTATCAGCGGCAGCAATACAATCATCCCAACGCGGTGTACCTGTCCAGGTTTCGGCATTCAGATAAAGCTCTACCAGCATGGCATAACCACCAGCCTGGGTCATTCTGCCTAGCATTGAACGCGAAAGCTTTGGTGTTTTTTCAATATTTTCCCTGATTTCTTTCTCTATAAAATCAAATACTTCTTTTCTGCTTGATGTAGCAGGGTATTCGCTTGTGGGTACACTTCCTGTTGGTACGTTAAGGCTTATGGGAATATTGCCAAATAAATCCATCAGCTTTAAATAATGGAATGCCCTAAGGAGTTTCAGCTCAGCGATATAGGAGTCTTTTTCAGCTTGGGTAATGCCCATTTCAGAAATACTTCTGTTTTCGAGATTTTGTATCGGGCTATTGCACAAGCCCATTCCCCAATACATTAAGTTCCATGCATTGTTATATCCTGATTCATCAACCGTCCAACTGTGATAATGCAACCTTTTCCATTGGCCTCCATCTTCACCATGCGGGCCTTTGGTTGGCCAGGCCAACTGATCTGCAGAAAGCTCGGCCATTCGCCACCAACCATTTTGTCCGGCCGGGGCAACCCATGCATTTGCATGTGTATATGGGCGTAGTACCGCCGATAAAACTTCATTTTTATTGGTATAGAAAACATCTGCCGGAATCTGATCGTAGGCATTTTCATCTAGTTTAGTACAGGAGAAGCCTAGTCCTACAAGCACAAACAATACTATATATTTTAAATTCTTTTTCATGATATTAAGTTTAAAAGCCAAGGTTTAGTCCGAACAAGAATGACCTGGTACTTGGGTATGCATTTCTGTTATCAACACCAGGACCTAAGCCAGAATCGAGCACGAAATCAGGATCGTTTCCGGTATAGCCTGTAATTGTAATTAAGTTTTGGCCGGTGGCGTATACCCTTAAATTACGGATCAACTTTGTTTTTAACTTAAAGTTGTAACCGATTGTGATCTCATCAATTTTAAGGTTTGTACCATTTTCTAAATAATAATCAGAATACTGGTAGGTATCATTAATCTGGCTGTACTTATCGAATGCTGAACGCAAGTAGTTACTTCCTTTGATGGATGGGTTACCATAGGATAATGCTGTGGTATTTAAAATTTGGTAATCAAATTTTCCTCTTACAAACATTCTGAAATCCCAGTTTTTGTACGCTAGATTTGCTGTAAATGAGGCATAATATTTAGGTATGGCATTACCAATGCGCACCAAATCGGTAAGGTTGGGATCTTTTGAATAGTTTATCTGATCATTGCGAACAGCAACACCGTTTCTATTGTAGAATAACCATTTTCCTTGTGCATCAAAACCTGCGAAACGTTTACCCCAAAACTCTCCGAGAGGAGCACCTTCGTAAGTGGTAATGGCATCGCCTAAATCGCCTGAGCCACCAATACCGCCAAATGTTTTATATTTAACATCAAAAATATCGTTAGAATAACTTACCAGCTTGTTGCTTAAGGTACTTCCTGTAAAATCCATGCTAAAAGTTAAATCCTTTGTTTTAATGGCTTCATAGCTTAAAGCCAATTCGATACCTTTAGATGATATTGTACCCACATTGGCATAAATATTTGATAACACATAAGGTGGTTGTGGCGTAGTGTACTGATCTAACAAATCTTTGGTTGTACGATCGAACACATCCAGGGTACCTTTAAGCTTACTGTTAAACAGGGTAAAATCGGCACCAATGTTTAATTCCCTTTTGGTTTCCCATTTTAGATCAGGGTTTACATTTGTTGTTGGCCCATAAGTTTCGCGGTATGTTCCATCTGGATAGATGTACCTACCACCACCACCTAAAACTACCCTCGAAGCATTATTTGAGAAACCTGAATTACCTGTTACCCCATAACCCGCACGTAATTTTAAATAGTTAACCCATTTAATGTCTTTCATAAAATTCTCGTCAGATATGTTCCATCCAACCGAAACTGCCGGGAAATTCCCCCACTTGTTGTTAATACCAAAACGGGATGAACCTTCATGTCTTAAAATCAACTGCAATAAATATTTATTATTGAAAGCATAATTGATCCTTCCAAAAAAAGCAATCAAAGTATTGTCGTTTTTAAAACTTGTTGCTGTGGCTCTTCCATCGGTTAAGGCGATACCGGTAGTCAGGTTATCCTCATGAAACTGATCGTTTATGAAACCACGGTTACTTGCCGATTGTCCTTCTTCTACATTGTACCGATAACTGTATCCGGCTACGGCAGAAATGGAATGCTTTTCTTTAATAATGGTGTTGTATTGTAAGGTAGGTTCGAAAGCAAAAGCCTGCGATAAGAAATTTCCTTTACTTGCGTAGCCACCGCCAGGATAGTCAGCATCCTCTACAGAACGTTCAGAAAAAATAGATGCCCAAGCCCCATCGGTATAACTATCGCGCTGAACAGATCCGAAAATTGATCCCTTTAATCCTTTTGCCAAATCTATATCTGCTTTAATATCTGCAGAGCTTGTTTGCTGTTGCCTTTTGCTTCTTTCTTGCTGTAACCTGGCATATTGGTTTGTACTTTGGTTATCAAAATAAAAAGTGCCGTTTGGATTATAGATTCTTTTGGTTGGATTTTTAACCAGTTCTTCTTCCCAACCACTCCCGCCTAATGTATTTGCATTGTTGAAGTTGGAAGCCAGGTTCATTTGAATATTTAATTTATCGTTAAAACCTTTCTGGTTTACATTTAACCTAACGGTATATTCTTTCCTGCCATTTTCTAAACCAATGCCTTGCAAATCACGGTAATTTAAACTTGCACGATAATTTGTATTATTTGTACCGCCGGATAACGAAAGATTATGATTTTGAGACAAGTTATCTTTATTGATCAAACTGCCATACAAATCTTCATTTCCTCCATAATCCTGCGCATCCAGAGCTTTAGAATTAATTTTTTGTCTAAACTCATCTACAGATAGAAAATCCAATCTGTTCTGAATGTATTCTTTACGGAAATAAGTGGAGTAATTAAATTGTGGTGCGCCGGGTTTTCCTTTTTTTGTAGTGATTAGAATTACACCAGCATTTGCGCTGGTACCGTAAATTGCCGCACCAGAACCATCTTTAAGTACATCAACCGAGAGTATATCATCCTGTTGCAACAGATCGGGGTTACCACCCGGGATACCATCAATTACAAATAATGGGCTCGAGCTCCCTGTTACAGTTACCGCACCCCTAAGCTGTACGTTTACACCAGAATTTGGATTGGAACCGCTCGTTCGTGTAAGGTTTAAACCAGCAACTTTTCCCTGTATCAGATCGAGCGGATTACGCGCGCCGCTTTGTCGAAATTGTGCGGTATCTACGTGTGCAACTGATGAGGTAACTTCTTTGGTTTTCAGTGTACCATATCCAACTACCACAACATCACTTAAATTTTGTGCTCCTGATGGCGCCAGGCTAACTGTTAAGGGTGCAGCCCCATTACCAGCCGGAATAGATTTGCTTTGGTAGCCGATATAACTGAATACCAGCACATCTGTTGGCGAAGTTACATTGATACTGAACTTACCGTTTTCTTGTGTTACGGCACCGCCGGTTTTGCCTTGGATTTTAATCCCGACGCCAGGTAAACCGATTTTCTTCTCATCCACAACAATACCGGTAATTGTTTTTTGTGATGCAGCTGTTGCGGGTGCAGCTGTAGTTGCAGGCGTTGTGGCTGTAGGCACTGGTGCAGGGGTAGTAACCGGCCGCGCACCACCTAAAGGATTCGCAGGTGCTTTTACCGTATCGGCAGGCTTTGCAACAGGAACTTTTTTGGTTGTGTCTTGTTTTTTAGTTGTGTCTTGCTGAAAATAATAGCGGTTAAAATTCTTTTTTTCGCTCGTAATTTTTGCAAACAACTGGGGGCTTGAAAGTAGGAACAGGCATAGGAATCCTGACATCCTGAGTAAAATGTTTCTCATTGGCACTCACTAGTTTAGTTTATAATTAGTTACGCAATGCGGCCAACCTTTTACCAAATTAATAAGAGCGATAAGAATTAATTAGTGTTACTTAGGATTTCCGCAAAACGATTTAGTAACGCCTTAAACCGTGTTTTGTTTTAAAAAAAATGAAAAAACCTTAAATTGTTACGTTCGCGGAATGCCTAACTTAATGGAGATACTTAGAAATTAATCCAGCTGTTTTTGCAGAAGCTCCAGGTTTTCCCATGAGTAAAAGTAGCTCATCGTAATGCTTTAACATCTCATTTCTACCTGCTCCATTTAAGATAATTCCGAGTGCTGCGTTTACTTTTTGAGTATTGCAATCTTCCTGAATAAGTTCGGTTACAATCTTTTTGTTTACAATGAGGTTAACCAATGAAATGAACTTAATTTTTACCAGCATCCTGGCAATTGCTATCGAAATTGTACCTCCTTTATAAACTACAACCTGAGGTATTTTAAACAATGCAGTTTCGAGTGTAGCCGTTCCTGAAGCTACAATTGCAGCATGGGCATGGTGCAATAAATTATAAGTGTTGTTAAAGAGTAAATGAACATTCTTATTGCCTGTAAACTGGCGGTAATAATTTTCGGTAAAAGTTGGTGCAGCAGCAATGGCAAAAATATAATCAGGGTAATTTTCGGTAATGCTTAACATTACCGGGAGCAGGCGTTCTATTTCCTGTTTGCGGCTACCGGGCAATAAAGCAATAATTTTCCCATTGCCCAGCCGATTATTTTCGAGGAAATTTAAATCAGGTGTAAATTGTGCAATTTCATCCAACAGCGGATTACCAACATAATCTACTTTCATCCCCCACTCTTTGTAGAAATCTACTTCAAAAGGCAAAATGCAGAACATGTGATCTACTACCCTCTTAATATTCAGTACCCGCTTTTGATTCCAGGCCCAAACTTTAGGCGAAATATAATAACAAACCTTTATACCATTTACTTTTGCAAACTCCGCAATTTTTAAATTAAAACCTGGAAAATCGATCAGAATCAGCACATCGGGTTTCCATTTTAGAAGATCTTCTTTACAAGCTTTTAGATTTTTAAATATGGTTCTTAAATTTAACAGCACTTCTGTAAAACCCATAAAAGCCATATCGGCATAGTGTTTTACCAATTCGCCACCCTCGGCCTGCATTTTATCGCCTCCGAAATACCTGAATATAGCTTCGCCATCCTCAATTTTTAAGGCTTTCATTAAGTTGGCACCATGTAAATCGCCAGAGGCTTCTCCGGCTACGAGGTAGTATTTCATGTTATAATTTTTATAGAAAAAACGTCATTGTATGTAAGAAATAAACAATCGTCATTGCCGCGTAGGCGGAAAGCTTATAGCATTAGGATTATCAATCAAGTTGGGAATGACAAACCGACTTGATCAGTCATTGTCATTCTTGTAATTCTCTTAAAAAACCTTATAAGCAAAAAACGCAAAAGCACATAAAAATGTTGCGGCCAATATGCCCCTGCCAATATTTTCTTTATTGTACTTAAAAAAGTATTGCATTGTATAAGCATTTATAGCAATGCCACCAATGTACAACAGATCGGCTTTTGCAAGGTAGTTAACATGGTTAATAATGTACCAGGCAATTGTGCAAAGTATTGCTGGCAGCAATAAGCCAACACCTAAACCTACCCAAACGGAATTGTTTAATTTTTTTAAATGATCAATCATCACAACCAACAATTAACCTAAATTAATTCCATCTGGAGCAGAAACTTTGCTTCCCGAAGTTTTATCATCCTTATTACCGATAAAATCCCAACTGTTAAGGGTTTGTATGGCATGGTGCGCCGTTAAATCGAACTGTACCGGAACGATAGAAACGTAATGATGCGCTAAAGCCCAAACATCGGTATCTTCACCTTTGTCAAAATTTTCGAAAACCCCTGTTAACCAATAATATGGGCGTTTATAAGGATCTGTCCGTTCATCAAATTCTTCCATCCATTTGGCATTGGCCTGGCGGCAGATTTTAACGCCCTTTAAATGATCTCCTTTCGGGAAATTCACATTTAATAAGGTGCCCTCTGGCAAACCATTGGCCAAAACCTGCTCACAAATGTTTTTAATGTATTTTTTAGTATGGCTAAAATCAGCATCAGCAGCAAAATCATCTAAAGAAAAACCAATAGAAGGGATTTTTTCAATTGCACCTTCTACCGCAGCCGACATGGTTCCTGAATACAATACGTTAATCGAATTATTTAAGCCATGATTGATTCCTGATACACATAAATCAGGTTTTTTACCTTTAAAAATCTTATTCACTGCAATTTTAACGCAATCAACAGGTGTTCCGCTGCATTTATACATTTCAACACCTTCGTAAAGCTCAACTTTATCAAAACGGATCGGTTTACCTATTGTAATGGCATGTCCCATTCCACTTTGTGGACTATCTGGTGCAACAACAACAACGTTACCCAGCTCCTGCATTACTTCCATTAAGTTTTTAATACCTGTAGCTGTAATTCCATCATCGTTTACAACTAAAATATTTGGTTTTGTGCCCTGTTTTGTCATGGCGGTAAAAATACAGATTATAATTTCAAGGCACAATAAACGGTGATTTATATGCAAAAATCATTTATTCCTTAATTTTTAGTTTTGGAAATCAAAATTATTTTCATTCAATAACAGAAAGCATATATATTTGAATAAATAACTTATTAAAAATGAACGCTGTATTTGGATTTTTCCTTAACTGCCAGATACCCACTCATTATCATAAACCAAAACAAACTCAATGAAATTGAAACTATTTACTTTGGCTTGTTTTCTTATTTCAGGTTCTTTAGCGAAAGCACAAACAACCTACCAATGGAAAACAGGAACTTCTGGTGGCTATACGTACAAGTATGTAACCAACGACCCGACTAAAACACGTTTTTATACCCTAAAAAACGGTTTAACCGTAATTTTATCACAAAATAACAAAGAGCCAAATATTACTTACAAAATGGCCGTAAGGGCGGGTAGCAATACCGATCCACGTACAAATACTGGTTTGGCGCATTATTTAGAGCACCTTTTATTTAAAGGAACTGATAAATTCGGAACATTAAACTACGCCAAAGAAAAACCGCTTTTAGATAAAATTGAAGCACTTTACGAAACGTACAACAAAACAACCGATCCGGCAAAACGTAAAGAAATTTATAAGGAAATTGATAAAACATCTGGTGATGCCTCTAATTATTCTATCGCGAATGAATACGATAAAATGATGAAATCGATCGGCAGTAACTCCACAAACGCACATACTTCTGTAGAAGAAACCGTTTATGAAGAAGATCTTCCTTCAAATGCCATCGATAAATTTTTAGCTGTACAGGCAGAACGTTTCCGCGCACCTGTTTTCCGCATCTTCCACACCGAACTGGAAGCTGTTTATGAAGAGAAAAACATTGGCATGGATAACGATAGCCGTAAAATGTATGAGAAAATGCTTTATGCTTTGTTTCCAACACATAATTACGGACAACAAACAACCATTGGTACCATTGAGCATTTAAAAAACCCATCATTAATCGAAATCAGGAAATATTACAACAAATATTATGTGCCTAACAACATGGCGCTGATTATGAGCGGTGATATTAACTACGACGATCTGATTAAAAAAATTGATAAAGATTTTGCCTACATGGTATCAAAACCTTTATCGCTTTATAACCCTGCACCCGAAAAACCTTTAACTCAGGTTCAAAAGGTTGATATTTACGGTCCGAGTGCTGAGAACTTATACGTGGCCTACAGAGGCTTTGCCCAAAATACACACCAGAGTTTGTTGTTGGATTTAATTGGCAGCATTTTGGCCAATGGCAAAGCGGGTTTAATGGATATCAACATCAATAAACAGCAAAAAATGTTAAGGGCAAGTGCCGGTTACAACTCAATGAAAGATTATGGAATCTTCATTTTATCTGGTTCACCAAAAGCAGGACAAAGCCTGGAAGATGCTCAAAAGCTGTTATTAGAACAGGTTGAATTACTTAAAAAAGGCGAATTTGATGAAAGCTTGATTAAAGCTACAGTGGCCAACATTAAATTGGCAGAACTACAGAGTTTTGACAATAATGATGTTCGCGCAGATTTTGCTATGAATGCTTTTATCCAAAACCGTGGTACAGAGTGGGATAAAACCCTGGCCTCTACCGATGCAATGGCTAAAGTAACTAAAAAGGAGATTGTAGATTTTGCCAATAAATTTTTCATCAATGATTATGTTTCCATCTTAAAACATAAAGGCGAAGATAAAAGCATTGTTAAAGTTGAAAAACCAACCATTACCGCTGTAAAAACAAATGTTAATGAAGTTTCTCCTTTTACGAAAGACATTATTGCGGCTCCGGTAAAACCCATTGCTCCTAAATTTTTGGATTACACTAAAGACCTTAATTTTGGTAAAGCAGGTATTGCTGATGTAATTGCAGTGCAAAATACGGAGAATGGAATCTTCCGCATGAGCTACCGTTTTGATATGGGTTCTTACAACTACAAGTTATTGCCTTATGCTGCTCAATATCTATCTTTTTTAAGCACCGATAAATATTCGGCTGAAGATATCAGTAAAGCTTTTTATAACATTGCCTGTAGCTATAGTGTTAACGTAGGTACTGATGTAACAACCGTTTCGATCAGTGGGTTACAAGAAAACTTTGATAAAGCCGTTGCTTTACTTGAAGATGTACTGGCGAACTGCAAACCAAACGAAAAAGCCCTTGAAGATTTAAAAGGCCGTTTATTAAAATCGAGAGATAATGCAAAATTAAACAAATCATCAATTTTGGGTGGTTTAATGAGTTATGCACAATTTGGTGCCGATAATCCATTTAATTATGGATTAACCAATGATGAAATTAAGAATATGAAATCAGCCGATTTGATTTATATCCTTCATAACCTTACCAATTATAAACATACCATAACGTATTATGGTCCAAAAACTTTAGCGGCCTTTTCTGCAGATATTGTGAAAGCACATCCATTGGCGAAAGAATTTACCGATGCAGCGCCAATCAAGAAATTTGTTTACACCAAAACCGATTCTAACAAAGTATACTTTGCTGATTACGATATGGTGCAGGCAGAAATCCGCTGGGTACGTAACGGTGGATTATATGATCCTGCTAACGCTGCTAAAATTGCTTTATTTAACAATTATTTCGGTGGTGGCATGGGTTCTGTAGTTTTCCAAACCATCCGCGAATCTAAAGCACTTGCCTACTCTACTTTTGCAGTATATTCTTCTCCAAATACCAAAGAAAAAGAAAATTCGATTATTGCTTACGTAGGTACACAGGCTGATAAAATGAATGAAGCAGTTGCGGGAATGAATGAATTATTGACAACGCTGCCAGAATCAGATAAATCGTTCGATTTATCCAAAACCAATTCATTAAATGGTATTGAAACAAGCCGCATTACAAAAGATGGAATTATTTATAGCTACCTGGCAGATAAAAAATTAGGTTTCGACCATGATTCGAGAATTGATGAATATGCCAACCTAAAACCATTGACATTTAATGACGTAAAATCTTTCCACCAGACCAATCTTTCTGGCAAACCTTACACGTATTGTATCGTTGCTTCTGAAAAGAAAATCAACATGGCTGATTTAGCTAAGTTTGGTCCGGTAACTAAATTAAGCTTAGAACAGATTTTTGGATACTAATAAAGTTAAGGATAGAAAGCGGAGGGTTAAGGTGAAACCTGATGCTTTAATATTATAATTAAAAGCGATTCCCATTTCCGGGAATCGCTTTTTTTATTTAGTTTCAGTAAGTCATTGGTTGCCATGTGCTGAAAAACCGTTGTGTTTTCGAGGCTTGGTGGTAAAAGACTAAACAACATTTTCGGTGTTATTCAGTGATTCTATGGCAAAAAATTACACATATTTCAATGTCTCCAAAATTTCTGCTATCGAGAACTTAGCTCCACATACAAATTCATCTGCAGCACCGTAATAAATTGTTAATTCATCTCCGCTAACTAAATGGCCATTGGTAAAAACTACTTCACCAAAAAAACCATGCAGCTCATAATCAGTAGTGGGCACCATTATAGGTTGATCTGTTCTTGCCAATACTTTAGCCGGGTTGTTTAAATCCAGCAAAAAAGCACCCAGGCAATACTGATGTTTTTCGTTTGCACCATGATAAATTTCAAGCCAACCTGCTGCTGTTTTTATAGGTGCAGCACCCGCACCAACGCGTGCACTATCCCAAAAGCCCGCTCGGGTTTTAATGATACATTTATGGTTGCCCCAATGAATGCCATCAGGCGATTCGGCCAGCCAAATGTAGTTACCGCCTAAAGCAACACTACTTGGCCGGTGCAAGGCATAAAATTTGCCATTAATTTGTTCTTCAAATAAAGCGCAATCTTTATTATGAGGTGGAATAATCATGCCATGGTACTCAAAGGTTTTCCAATCTTTAGTGCTACGCATGCCTACCCCAACACCGTGTTCAGAAACAGCCGTAAAAGTTAAATAATAAGTACCGTTAATTTGGGCTACCCGGCAATCTTCAATACCAAAGGTTTCATCCTCACCTTCTCCCTGTAATAAAGGATAAGCATCCGGTTGATAAAAATGTATCCCATCATCGCTGCACACCAGCCTTAAATGAGAAAGTGTGGTTAAATAATCTGCTCCCTTATAATTAATCACCCTTGGGTCGGTTGCATTCAAATCCGGATCGCTTTCTGCTATGGCCAAAATCTCTATTCCCCCTTTTTTAAGTACAGGGAAAGAGATTACGTTTTCCTGTTGGGCTGGTCTTTCAGCCACGCGGATCAGCAACCATATTTTACCTTCAAAAGTAAAAACACCAGGATTTAACAAACATTCGATTTCTAGTCCGGCGCTGCTCGGCAAAAGGTCTTTTGGATGCAAGATTGGATTCTCGACAAATCTTTTGGCAATATCTGTCATAAAAAATGGTTTTAAAGCAAACAGGCGACCGTATAGGCCGCCTGTTTATTCATAGAATTGATATTATAATGAGTTGATCCATTTTACAAGTTCATCTCTTCCCTTTCCGGTTTTTTGTTGAAGTTTCCCCAATAACTCATCGTCTTGGCCCTCTTCATGCGCTAAATCATCATCAGTTAAATCAGCATAAGCTTGTTTAACCTTTCCTTTTATTTCATTCCACTTTCCTTTTAATTCTAACTTATCCATGCTTGTGTTTTTTAATAAAAAAATGCAATTTATATACCAATCAACATTTGTTTTCAATGCTTTGTTTTGGTTTAATTGCTTATTAGCCTAACATAGCCAAATTTTAACCTATTCCTCAAGGTTTTGAGCATATTATTGATTATATTAAGAGTATCATTTATACAAACTATTAAACATTACTAACTTAACTACCATTTTGATGAAAAAACTACTCTTAAGTATGCTTTTGTCTCTCTGTGTAATTTCACTTGCTTTCGCACAAGGCAAGGTTATCACGGGGAAAGTAACGTCGGCTTCTGGACCAATTCCAGGAGTTAGCGTATTTGTAAAAGGCTCACCAGCAGCGGGCACACAGAGTGATGCCTCCGGAGCCTTTAAACTAACAGTATCAGACGATGCTAAAACACTCGTTTTTAGCTTTATTGGCTACAAAACAAAAGAAGTGCCGATTACCGGAGCAACGATTAACACCAGTTTAGAGGAAGAAAACAATACCTTATCTGATGTGGTTGTTGTGGGATACGGCACGCAGAATAAACGGGATGTAACGGGATCGGTAGCTTCTGTAAAATCGAAAGACCTGGAAAACTTACCTGTAACAAGTTTTGAACAAGCCTTGCAGGGAAAAGCAGCAGGCGTACAGATTGCGGCTCAAAATGGAAAATTAGGGCAAGGAATAACGGTAAGAGTAAGGGGGGCGGCCTCGGTAACTGCAGGTAGCGAGCCACTTTACATTGTTGATGGAATTCCTATTACCTCGGGCGATTTTTCCAGTACAACTGCACCAACCAGTGCTTTAGCTGATTTAAACACCAATGATATCGAATCTATAGAAGTTTTAAAAGATGCCTCTGCATCTGCAATATATGGCGCAAGAGCCTCAAACGGTGTAGTATTAATCACAACTAAACAAGGTAAGGCAGGCAAAACACTTATTCAGTTCAATGCACTAGGTGGAGTTAGCTCCCCTTCTAACCATAGGGATTTTTTAAATGCAGAACAATATGTTCAGTTAGAGCGTAGAGCTGGGCAAGGCCAGGCTAAACAAGACTTTCTGAATGGAGAATATGCAACTTTACAAGAAGCGTTAGATGATTACAGTGAAAGTGTAGAAGCGCGTTTAAACCGATATTCAGCCGGAAACAATGATTACCAAACTTATAAAGTAAACTCTAATTGGGAAGCTGCCTCTTTTCAAGACAAGCCCGTTACACAACAATATGATCTGAATTTAACAGGCGGAAATGAAAAAACTAAATTTTACATCGGCGGACAGGCATTAGATCAACAAGGAATTGTAATTGGAAACAGTTATAAACGCTATAGCGGCAGGTTAAATCTTACTAATAAGGTAACTGATTTTTTAGAAATGGGTGTTAATCTTAATTTTTCTAATAGCATTAACAATAGGTTATCAAATGATAATGCCTTTTCAAGTCCACTGCAATCTGTTGCACTTTCTCCTATTACCCCTTTTATAGATCCAAGATCAGGCTTGGTTAGCGGAACATTACCAGGAGCAGCCTCCAACTATCCAGTATATTATAACCCATTTATTAGTGTCGATAATGCATTTTATAAAGCAACGGTATATAGAACAATAGGAAAAGCTTTTGCAAACATTAATATCGCGAAAGGCTTAAAATTTAGCACAGATTTCTCTATTGATAACTTGAATCAAAATGAAGAAAGTTATTACGGTGCTTTAACTTTCAGAAACACAGGCACTACAAATGGTTACGGGCAAAATATTTCGACTTTTGTAATTAATAGCAACACAAACAATTTTTTCAGTTACAATAATACAATTGGAAAAAGTGCTTTTGACCTGATTTTAGGAACAAGTTACCAAAAATCGACTACAAAATACAGTACCATTGAAGGACAGGATTTCCCGAGTGATTCTTATATTAAATTGGGTTCTGCTGCAACAAAAGTTATAGCAACAAGTAATGAAGGTGCATTTAGCTTTTTATCTTATTTCTTTAGGGCAAATTACAAATACAATAACCGTTATCTTGTTGGCTTTAGTGTAAGAGCAGATGGCTCATCACGTTTTGGCTCCAATAACAGGTATGGATATTTCCCTGCAGGCTCGTTAGCATGGATTGCTTCGGAAGAAGATTTTTTAAAGGAGAGCGAAACCATCAGTTTATTAAAATTACGGGCCAGTTATGGTTTAACAGGTAATGCTGAAATTGGAAACTATTCTGCACGAGGTTTATTCAGTGGATCAGGAGCTTACGGAGGTTTGCCAGGACAAATACCTTCTAGAATAGCGAATCCGGATTTAACATGGGAAAAAACAAAACAACTCGACATTGGCTTTGATTTTGGTATTTTGAAGAATAGAATTACAGGTGTTTTCGATTTCTATCAAAAAAATACCAGCGATTTATTGTTGGATGTTCCTATTCCGCAAACAACGGGTTTTTCTACAAAAACTCAGAATTTAGGTTCATTAAAAAATACTGGGTTTGAATTGGGTATAAATACAGAAAATTTTGTTGGCGCATTTAAATGGTCAACGGCAATAACTGGTGCAATTAACAACAATAAGATTACCAATTTAGGAGGGCAGATTTTAAATGGCAATGAAATAAATGCAGCTATTTCAGGGCAACCTATTGGTGTATTTTACATACCAGAATATGCCGGAGTAAATCCGGCTAATGGCGATGCATTATATTATGTTAACACAACTGATGCTTCAGGAAATGTTGATCGATCAACAACAACTGATATTAATAAAGCACAGCGGATATTTGCCGGGAACCCAAATCCTAAATATACTTTTGGTATAAACAATACTTTTTCTTTTAAGAATTTTGATCTGGGTATATTTTTCCAAGGTGTTAAGGGCAATAAAATTTTCAACGCAGGAGGCCAATACATGAGTGCCAATGGTTCAAATGGCTATGATAATCAAACCACAGATCAAATGAGCTATTGGGATAAACCTGGTGACATTACTTCCGTGCCAGAGCCGCGTTTGTTTGCAGGCAATGGTATTGGAAATTCAACAAGGTATTTATCTGATGGCTCTTATGTCCGTTTAAAAACATTAACCCTTGGTTATACTTTTCCAGCTACAGTATTAACGAAAATTAAGTTAAGCAAATTGAGGTTATATGCTACGGCGCAAAACCTGCTCACCATAACCGGTTACAAAGGATGGGACCCTGAGGTTAATGCAGATTATCAATCGACGAACATCAATCAAGGCGTAGATTTTTACTCAGCACCACAACCACGAGTAATTTCATTTGGTATTAACATTGGCCTATAATTAAAAAAGAATCAAAATGAAAAAGACATATATAACCAACATCATATTTGCTTGCATGTTTCTGATGGCTTTACTATCGTGCAAGAAAGCACTTGAAATAAATCCTGTTGATACCATAGAACAAAAAAATGCATTACTCACCTCTAAGGATGTTGAAGGAGCCCTAACTGGTGCATACTCAGACCTCGGTAGCCGGAATTTTTTTGGTGGCCGTCCATTTTTGATAACTGATTTCTTAGCAAACACTGATGCTATCGAATGGTTCGGAACTTATGAGGAGTTAACACAGGCCATAAACAAATCTCTTCTAAAAACAAATGTGTTTGTAGATAATGTTTGGGCTGCAGGGTATGCCTCAATCAATGATGCCAACAACGTAATTGCTGCTCTTGATAAAGTAGAGCCTACTAAAAAGAGCAGAGTGGAAGGCGAAGCAAAATTTATTCGGGGTGCAGCTTATTTTGAACTCGTTAGATTATTTGGAAAAGCCTACAATGATGGCACTCCCAGCACCAATTTAGGAATACCCATTGTATTAACACCAACAAATTTAATAAGCGAAGCAAACTATGTAAGCAGGGCTACTGTAGCTGCAGTTTACAACCAGGCTATTGCCGATTTAACAGATGCAGAAGCCAAACTTCCGGCTGTTAATGGTTTTTTTGCAACAAAATCAGCAGCTGCTGCTATGCTTGCGAGACTTTACTTACAAATGGGTAATTATAGTGCGGCTGGAGCGGCAGCAAACCGCGTGATATCCTCTGGAAATTATCAACTAACAAATACTTACTTAAGCGCTTTTCCTAAAATGCCCGAAAGCGGTAGACCCGCAAAACCTGGAGATAATACCACTGAAGATGTTTTTGCCATGCAGGTAACTACTTTGACAGGTTTTAATGGCTTTAATGAATTCTATGGTTCATCTACATTTGGTGGACGTGGAGACGCTGTAATTTCACAGGATTGGATTGATGAGACTTATGCTGCGAATGATGACAGAATTAATGCTTTTTATGACGATGATGATATATTTACCTCCAAATTTGGTAACCAATTTGGAAACGTACCTGTAATCAGGTTATCGGAAATGTATTTGATTAGAGCGGAATGCAATGTGCGTTTGGCTCCTTCAGCTCCCATTGGTGGTATTGCACCGATTCAAGATTTGGCTACGGTTAGAAGTAGGGCTGGCTTAACAACAAATTCAGCCACTCTTACAGATATTCTTAACGAAAGAAAACTCGAATTTGCTTTTGAAGGCTTTTCACTACATGATGCTAAAAGAACGCAAACAAATATTGTAAATATACCATGGAATTCTACCAGATTGATCTTCCCGATTCCACAACGTGAAATTGACGCAAACAGTAAACTGGTTCAAAATCCAGGTTACTAACTAAATTATAAACAAACAGCCAATCAATTGATTGGCTGTTTGTTTATAATCGATTAACTAAACTATTTAAAAGAATACCACCGATTATTTCATTATTTATATTTACTTCCTTGTAATATTAAATCCTTAGTTAATATAATATACTTTCCATTACTATCAGTCATCCGAGCTAACAATTGTAAATCTTGCGGGTATTCACCAACATTATTATTAACGTTTACTGTTAAACTTCCAGTCCCCTGGCCCTGCGTAAATGAAATACTTGAGGGTTTACCGCTTACACTCCAATCAACTACTGATGATGGCCATACATAAGATAAAGTAAAAGTATAACTTCTATTAGCGCTCAATATACCTCCTCGCTAATTTTAGGCGAACCAAGAGGATATAAATTTACCAATGCAAGCTTATCTTTATCAGAAAGAACACCAGAGAGCGTATTATTTGGTCCACTGTTCATAATTGAGTTAAAATCAGTTCCACCAGCATTTGGAACATCAATAGCAGTTACTTGTGTACCAATATCATCGACTCCATCAGCAGTTTCTATCCCTACCCAATCTGTATGCCTAAAACCGATACAGTGCCCAAGTTCATGAGCAATAACTGTTTCTTTTGATCTGGATTAAGCCCGGCGTTGGCAATACTTTCAGAATTAACCCTAACCAAAGCACCCGCCCTGCCGCTGAGCGGAAAATAAGCTTTTCCGTAACCACTAATGCTCTCCGATCTAATTTCAATATCGAATGCGCCGTTAGGAACAATGGTAAAAAAAATGCCAGAGTTGTCTACAACATTCCATAAGTTAATTGCTGCATCTATTTCACCGGCCAAGCTGGCCAAATTAGGGTGTATATAGAGCCTAACATTTATGCGATTTGTCAAATCTACCAAGTGCCCGGTATAAGTCTGACCAATTTTTGGGCTCCCAACTATTGGCGTACCCATTAATTTTGAATTTAACACAGGCGAAGTGGCCACCTTTGTGCTTCTATCCGAGGGCATTTCCATATCTTTCGGAAAAAAAATATCTCCTTCAACCTGATACTCCGTACCTAAATCTTTAATGGAAGATTCAGAAAATCCAAGACTTTTTATATAAGAGCGCAACTCTAGGTTTTGAGGTGGTTCAGGTTGATCTTTATTGTCGCCCTTTTTACAGGATACAGCTAGAAGAATTACCAAAAAGAATAGAGTTAAATTTTTTTTCGTTTTCATAGATTTTATTTTAAGCAATAGCTAAAAGTATTTTTAAACAGGCTACAAATACTTATTAAACAGCTAGAAATAAAAATAAAAACACTAATAATCAATCATTTACAAAAAACAAGAATACATTAAACGATTTAGACTAGTTATTTAGTTAAAATAAAAATTTAAATCAATCTGGAATATGATATCATTGTGCTACTTTCTATTACATGAAGCCAAACGAAACCAAACAAATATTGCAAGCTACTATTAAATGTTTACAGATTGGTAATGCCATTTAAATGAGGTGAAATAATGGAAATTTCAAAATGTTAAACCGCTGCCAACTAAAATATCTCATTAACAAAAAATGCCCCCGAAAACCGGGGGCATTGCTTTTTATAATCACTTTATGCTTAAAGCGTTTTTGTTGCTGCAATAATCTCCTCAACAACTCCAGGATCCAATAAAGTAGAAGTATCTCCTAAATTTGTGGTATCGCCCTCCGCAATTTTCCGTAAAATTCTGCGCATAATTTTCCCTGAGCGCGTTTTTGGTAAACCAGATACAAACAATATCTTATCAGGTTTAGCAATGGCTCCAATTACGCGGGTAACCGTTTGTAAAATATCTTTTTTAGACAATTCTGCCTCTCCATGCATTTCAGGGTAAATTACGAAAGCGTAAATGCCCTGTCCTTTTACATCATGCGGATAACCCACCACAGCACTTTCTACCACCCCTGCATGCATATTAATCGCATTTTCTACTTCAGCAGTGCCAATTCTATGTCCTGAAACATTTAATACATCATCTACACGACCAGTAATCCTATAATAACCATCTTCATCACGCAAGCAGCCATCACCTGTAAAATATAGATTTTCGTAAGTAGAAAAATAGGTTTGCTTGCAACGTTCATGATCGCCATAGGTGGTACGCAACATCCCCGGCCAAGGGAATTTAATGCAAAGATTTCCCATTACTCCGTTTCCTTCAATTTCATTACCGTTTTCATCAACCAGAATAGGTTGAATTCCTGGCAGAGGCAAAGTGGCAAAACTAGGTTTGGTTGGCGTTACCGTAGCAATTGGCGAAATCATAATTCCCCCGGTTTCAGTTTGCCACCAGGTATCTACAATAGGCGCTTTACCATGACCAATCTTTTCATCAAACCAATGCCATGCCTCCTCATTGATAGGCTCTCCTACCGAGCCTAAAACGCGGATCGAACTTAAATCTTTGCCATTAAGGGGCTCATCACCATAACTCATCAGCGAGCGGATAGCCGTAGGTGCAGTATATAAAGTATTTACTTTGTGTTTTTCTATAATATCCCAAAAGCGTGATGGCGTTGGGTAGGTTGGAATCCCCTCAAAAAGTACAGATGTTGCACCTTGTGAAAGCGGTCCGTAAACGATGTAGGAGTGTCCGGTAATCCAGCCAATATCTGCAGTACAGAAATAAACTTCACCAGGTTTGTAGTTAAATACATTGGAAAACGTATACCCCGCATACACCATATAACCGCCACAGGTATGCACCACCCCTTTGGGTTTACCGGTAGAGCCCGATGTATAAAGAATGAAGAGCATATCCTCCGCATCCATTTCTTCGGCTTCGCAGGTATCGTTTACATGCTTCACTTCATCTTCCCACCACACATCTCTACCTTTCAACATGGAAACAGGGGTACGGATATGAGTGAGTACAATACATTTCTCTACTGTTGGACAACCGATCAACGCATCATCAATTACATCTTTTAAAGGAATCTGTTTGTTACCACGGTAAGAACCATCGGCAGTAATCACAACCTTACATTGCGAATCGTTAATGCGGTCGGCAATTGATTTTGCAGAAAACCCACCAAAAATAACAGAATGAACAGCACCAATCCTTGCACAAGCCAAAACTGCTATGGCCAGTTCGGGCACCATTGGCATATAAATACAAATGCGATCTCCTTTTTTAGCACCGTTACGTTTAAGCACGTTTGCAAAGCGGCAAACACGCTCATGCAGCATTTTATAAGTATAGGTTACACTTTCTTCCTCAGGATTATTCGGTTCCCAGATAATTGCAGGTTTATCACCATTGGTAGCAAGATGGCGGTCTAAACAATTTTCGGTAATGTTAAGTTTAGCTCCTTCGAACCATTTAATATTTGGCTCGTTAAAGTTCCATGATAAAACCTTAAACCAAGGTTTACGCCACTGAAAGTTTTGCGCTACCTCGCCCCAAAACTGTTCTGGATTTTCTACGCTCTTTTTATAATCTTCTTCGTACTGCTTAAAAGATGTAATTTGCATTGCTCTGTTTTATATTTTGGATTAGTTGCGGCTAATTTAAAGAAATAATAATTAGCAGAAATAGTCTAATTGTATCAAAATAAATATCAAACGTTTGATAAGAAATAATTATTTTTATGAATGAAGAATTTAACCTCATTTATCGCACTGATACTGATTGTATTTAGCATCAAATCATACGCTGCAACCGAATTTAAAAGTTCTGTTTCAGCGGATACTACTCAAGCTTATAAAGTTATCGCAAAATCACCGGCAATAGCTTCTGTTACCATCAGAAAAAGTAAAAAGAGTGGAAATATGCTATATGTATCGGTTGGAATTAAAAAACTTAATGCCCAGGATAACAATGTAACAGGCATTGGTTTGCAGGGAAAGTCAGAATCAAAGGAAGCCAGAAATGCAACTGGTCCGGTTTTCGATCAAATAGAAGTTTTAAATGGCGGTTATGATGAGATTAAAGTTGATAAAGTATCAACCACTCAAAACATGTATACCATTAAAAACATTAATTTTCCATTAAGATTAAAAATGCATTCGGGAAAAGATTATGTTGAATTTGAAATAAAAGATGCAGGCCGCTGGGATGTGAACGTAAATTATAAAAATAATTAGCTTCGCTATTGTCATTTACAATTATTATTCAGATATTTGCACACTCTTAAAAAAATTAAGCGGACGTATTAAACAACTATATTTACAAGTCATGTCAAGAGTTTGTGATTTAACAGGAAAAAAAGCAATGGTAGGTAACAACGTTTCTCACTCGAACGTTAAAACCAAACGCAAATTTTACCCAAACCTACAACTTCAGAAATTTTATATTCCTGAAGAAAACCGTTGGATTACGTTGAAAGTTTCTACTTCAGCGATTAAAACCATCAATAAAGTGGGCATTAGCGAAGCGATTAACCGTTTCGTAAAAAAAGGATTTTTGTAAAAAACATTAACTGTTGAGATTAACAGTTTTCAATTTATAATAAAATGGCAAAAAAAGGTAACAGAGTTCAGGTTATTTTAGAATGTACTGAACATAAAGAAAGTGGCATGCCAGGTATGTCTAGATATATTTCTACCAAAAACCGTAAAAACACTACTGAGAGATTAGAATTGAAAAAATTCAATCCAGTGTTGAGAAAAGTAACCGTACATAAAGAGATTAAATAAGATTGATGGTGTAAAGGTAGAAAGTTAAGGGTATACCCATTTCTCATTCTATCCATCTATCATTCAATCATTAAATTTATAAGAACATGGCAAAGAAAGTAGTTGCAACCCTTAAAACAGGTACAGGTAAAGAATATTCGAAAGTAATTACAATGGTAAAATCACCAAAAACTGGTGCTTATTCATTCAAAGAACTTATCGTACACAACGACCACGTAAAAGATGCTATCGCATCTAAATAAGGTTAATATTTTTTAATATTAAAAGATATTAAAGGCCGTTCCGTTTTAACCGGAAGGGCTTTTTTTGTTAGTGAAATTTACGTTCGGAAATAATTGATTATCTTTGAAAAAAGCATAGCCATGGAAACGTATAAGTTTAAAGCAAAAGTTTCTGAAAACGGAACTATTGTTGTTCCTGACAGATTTGATATAAAAAATAAAGAAGTTGAAGTGATTATTTTGGATGAGGTAATAGGCTTACCTATTACAAAGAAAATGACGGGAAAAGAGTTTGTTTCGAAATATGCTGGCATCCTTAAAGGCGTCGATGCTGATCAGGCAAAATGGGAATATCTGAAGGATAAACACAATTTATGACACTCTTACTGGATACCAATATTATCCTTGATATTATTTTAGTAAGAGAACCTTTTTTTCAAGATTCCTCTAAAATTTTTGAACTAATTGATGGTACCATAATCAAACGCTGTATTACAGCGTCATCAATAACCGACATTTACTATATTGTAAAAAAGAATTCTGGTCATTCGAATGCTATTTCATTTATTGAGTCTTTAATTATAACAGTTGATCCTCTAAATGTGAATAGAGATACCATCACATTAGCCTTACATTCTAATTTTTCAGATTTTGAAGATGCAGTGCAAAGTGCTTCTGCAGAATTAAACAACGTCGACTTTATTATCTCACGAAACACAAAAGACTTCACTGCCGGTAAAATACCGGCTCAAACACCTACCGATTTCCTAAAAAAACATAAAAATAACTAATGGGTTTATTTGATTTTTTCAAAAAGAAAGAAACTGCGCCTGAAGCTCAGGAAGCTCTTGATAAAGGTTTAGAGAAAACTAAAGACGGTTTCTTTAATAAAATTACCAAAGCTGTTGCAGGAAAATCTTCTGTTGATGATGAAGTGCTCGATAATCTGGAAGAAGTTTTGGTTACTTCAGATGTGGGCGTAAGTACTACATTAAAAATTATCAAACGCATCGAAGAACGTGTTGCCAAAGATAAATACCTCAATACTTCCGAGCTAAACTTTATTCTTCGCGACGAAATTCAGTTACTTCTATCTGAAAATAACAGTAACGATTTCCGCCAGTTCGAATATGGCGACCACAAACCATATGTTATTATGGTAGTTGGCGTAAACGGTGTGGGTAAAACCACTACGATTGGAAAACTGGCACATAAACTTAAAGAATCAGGGCTTAAAGTAGTTTTAGGGGCTGCCGATACCTTTAGGGCTGCAGCTGTTGATCAGATTAAACTTTGGGGCGAACGCGTTGGCGTAAGGGTTGTTGCACAGGCCATGGGATCAGATCCTGCTTCTGTGGCTTTTGATACCTTACAATCTGCCGTTGCCAATGGCGAAGATGTTGTTATTATCGATACCGCCGGACGTTTACATAACAAAATCGGTTTGATGAACGAACTCGGCAAAATTAAGCAGGTAATGCAAAAGGTTGTACCCAATGCCCCGCACGAAATTCTCTTGGTACTAGATGCTTCTACCGGACAAAATGCTTTTGAACAGTGTAAACAGTTTACCGAAGCCACCGATGTAAACGCCCTGGCAATTACCAAATTAGATGGAACAGCAAAAGGCGGTGTGGTAATCGGAATTTCAGATCAGTTTAAAATCCCGGTTAAATACATTGGTGTGGGTGAAAAAATAGGCGACTTACAGCTTTTTGATAAGAAAGACTTTGTGAATAGTTTATTTAAATAGCACTTCGGGAGATGATTCCGCAGAGGATTTAGTTACTAGGCTCACTTCGTGTTTTGATATTGAGAAGGAGTTTGTATTGATGTTTGAAAGTAAGGTGATTTGAAAATTTGGATGCGACCTTGCAGTAGAACAGAAAGTAATCGTAGAATTAAAATCTGTTACAGGATTTCAGCCTAAGTTATTTCAAAGTCAACTTATATCATACTTAAAAGCCAGTAAAATTAAAACCGGATTATTGATTAATTTTGGCAATACAAGTTGTGAAGTCAAAAAGATAGCTTTATAATCCTTATATATCCACATGATAATCTGTGGAATCGCTAAATCTGTGGAATCAAGCCGCAAGGAAAGCGTAAATAAAATTGATATGAATACCAAAATAGTAAGAAGTAAAAGCGCAATTAAACAGCCTAAAATTAATGTAATTACATTAGGTTGTTCCAAAAACATATACGATTCGGAAGTATTGATGGGGCAGTTACGTGGCAACAATTTAAACGTTGTACATGAATCAGATAAGATGGGCAAAGATGATATCGTTGTGATCAATACCTGTGGTTTTATCGACAATGCCAAACAAGAATCAATTGATACCATCCTACAGTTTAGCGAACTAAAAGAAGCCGGCAAAATTGGTAAGGTAGTCGTTACAGGATGTTTATCCGAACGCTATAAGCCTGAGCTAGAATCAGAAATTACAAATGTTGATGCTTTTTTCGGTACCAACGATTTACAAAACATATTACATGAGCTTGGCGCAAATTACAAGCACGAACTTATTGGTGAGCGTTTATTAACTACACCTTCACATTTTGCTTATTTCAAAATCGCTGAAGGGTGTAACCGTCCATGTTCTTTCTGTGCCATCCCATTAATGCGAGGAAAGCACTTAAGCAAACCAATGGAAGAATTGGTTAACGAAGCTAAAATATTAGCCAGAAACGGAACTAAAGAATTAATTTTAATTGCTCAAGACCTAACCTATTACGGTTTAGACCTGTATGGAGTGCGCAAGCTTGATGAATTGATGCGCCGCTTATCTGATGTACCAGGCATTGAGTGGATCCGCCTGCAATATGCCTACCCTTCTGGTTTTCCGATGGAGATTTTAGATGCAATGAACGAGCGCGATAACATCTGTAAGTATTTAGACATGCCATTACAGCACATTACCGATAACATGCTAAAATCAATGCGCCGTGGTACAACCAAGCAAAAAACCATTGATTTAGTAAACCAGATCAGAGATAAAGTACCAAATATCGCCATGCGTACCACTTTAATCTGCGGTTATCCAGGAGAAACCCAATACGATTTTGAAGAAATGGCAGAATGGGTTGCCGAAACCAAATTCGACCGTTTGGGTTGTTTTACCTACTCACATGAGGAAAAAACCCATGCACATACTTTAGTTGATGATGTTCCTGATGAAATAAAACAACAACGTGTAGATGATATTATGGAAATTCAACAAGGGATTTCTTTTGATATTAACCAGGAAAAAGTAGGTAAAACCTTTAAAGTACTGGTGGATAAAAAAGAAGGGGATTTCTTTGTCGGAAGAACCGAATTTGATTCACCAGAGGTTGATAATGAAGTTTTAATTGATGCATCAACAGGTTATGCGGCAAACGGAAGTTTTGTTAATGTAAAGATCGATAGAGCTGAAGATTTCGATTTATACGGAACCATTATTTAGTAATCACTCAAAGATACTGAAGCCTGGAAATTACATTTCCGGGCTTTTTTGTTATATTGGTAACCCTGATCCAATAGCTGTCGGAATTATTTCAAAATTTATTAAAGAAAGAATGCTTAGATAAAAGTTTCAACAGCAACAATTGCATGATTATTATTTCAACTGTAGCGATTCAGACTTTTTAGCCGTTTAATATAACACAGACATAAAGCACTTATAACTAATCCTTTATAACCATATTAAACAAAAACCAAATCAGATGAAAAAAATTTTAATTGTGCTCATGGTGATTTTTATCGCCAATTTAGGTTGCAAAAAAGCAGGAGTAGGTGGCGGTGGTTTATGTGCGTGTTCGCCTATTTCAACCGCACCATTAATCTTAGTGATTAAAAATAATGCCGACGTAGATTTACTTAATCCAAGTACATCCGGTTATTTCGATAAAAACCAGATCCAGTTATTTTCGAAAGATGCTAATAACGCAGTTAAAAAGATTCAATTTGAAATCCGCCCACCTTTTAGTTTCGGCAATAACCAAAAAATAGATTATTATCAGCTTACCTCTTATGAAATACCTAACCTGGCTAAAAGTATAGAAAGCACCTTTTATCTTAAACTTGGAGATAACAAACTATATGAGCTTAATTTGAAGGTAAATAATAATCTTGTAGAAAAATTATTGATCGATAAAACAGAAGCAGCCAGAGAAGTTCAGCCCGCTACCAATTCGTATTTTGATGGCATTTACAGGTTAAAGATATAGTGGCAATATGTGGTAAAAAAAAGTCCCGGTGAATATTCACCGGGACTTTTTTTATTTTTTAGGCTCAGGCCTGTTTTTAATTTGACTGGCTTTTAACCAGATTTTAGCACCTTTTGAGTTTACGTAATATTTTTCATTTTTTGCATTGATGTAAACATCACTTCCATCTGGTGCCATTTTACCTTTCCAGGTTTTATCAGCAACTTTTGAGCTACCTTTTACCGCTACTTCTGCAGTTTTATTACCTACCGATTTTGCACCTTTACCAATTGCTTTACCAGTATGATCTAATGCTTTACCAACTTCAGTTTTCTTTTCTTGCGCATTCACATTTAAGGCAACACCACCAAACAAGGCAAGTGTTAACATACCCATTACTAATTTCTTTTTCATGACAGCTATATTTTTATTTAAAGCTATAACAGACAGTTAGGTGATTTGTTTTTAAATTCAAATAGATTGGAAACAAACAACATTTAGCATTTACAGCCTCAATATTTTAAATCAGATCTAGCTTGCCGAACAATCAATTAATTTAATTTTTCTGCCAGGAGCTTCATCTCGATATGTGGCGAACGGTTTTCGTAAAGAATTGCATGTACAGCCTTACAAATTGGCATTTCTACATGGTATGCCTGGTTTTTAATGTGCATACATTTTACTGCATAATAACCTTCGGCTATCATATTCATTTCCAACTGTGCAGATTTTACAGTATAACCCTTTCCTACCATATTGCCAAAAGTACGGTTGCGGCTAAACTGAGAGTAGGCAGTTACCAATAAATCGCCAAGGTATGCAGATTCTTTAATATCACGGTTAATGGGGTGTACGGCATCAACAAAGCGTTTAATCTCACGTATGGCATTACTGATCAGCACTGCCTGAAAATTATCTCCATAACCTATACCATGGCAAATACCACTTGCCACTGCATAAATGTTTTTTAAAACCGCAGCGTACTCCGTCCCAAAAATATCATCTGATACATTTGTTTTAATGTAACGTGTATTTAATAAAGAAGCAAATGTACCGGCCTGTATCACATCTGTACAGGCAATGGTTAAGTACGATAATTTTTCCAAAGCCACTTCTTCTGCATGGCATGGCCCACTTACAACTAAAATATCATGGTATGGGATACCATAATTTTCGTGCATAAATTCACCGATAATCAGGTTATCTTCCGGAACAATCCCTTTAATGGCAGAAACTATTTTTTTTCCTTTTAAGTCTTCCGGGGTGATGCCAGCAAGTGTTGTTTTTAAAAATGCTGCCGGCACATTCAATATTACGAAATCGGCAGATTTTATAACGGCGTTGATGTCAGATGAAATATGATCATCTTCACTAAGTTTAATCTCAACAGAACTAATATAATTAGGGTTATGCTTAAATTTTTTAATATGCGCTATGGCTGCTTCATTCCGCATCCACCAAAAAATTTCCTTTTCAGCTAAATTATCTGCAAGCATTTTTACAATGGCAGTAGCCCAGCTCCCGCCCCCTATCATCGCTATTTTAGGTACCATGATTATAAAAAAGGTTTAAAGTAAAAGGTATAGGGCCTTCTTAAAGGTATAAGGAAAAGGTGTAAGGCTTAGGGTTTAAGACCATTTGCCTCATACCGTAAACCTTACACCCTAACCTTAGGAATACACCTTAAACAACGCAAGTTACTATTTCTTGCGGGTATTTATAAACTACTTCTTAGCGTCTTTGCTAAACAATTGGTCTTTAGCTGTTTTTTCTACAACCATCCCGTCTTTTAATTTATTTTGGATCGCAGAATACGGACCGGTAACGATTTCTTCACCAGATTTAACACCAGATTTAACAATAATGTATTGGTCATTTTGGATCCCTGTAGTTACCTCTGTCTTTTTCACTTTTTTGGTTTTCGCATCATAAGCATAAATGTATTGTTTCACCTTCTTATCAGTCAACTTTGATTTCTGCTTATCAGTATTTTCCTGGTTACCTTGATTTTGACCAGCATCACCAGATTTTGCGTTATCCGTAAATACAGCCTGGATTGGAATAGCCAAACCTGTTAACGATTCACTTTCAATATCAACAGTGGCCGACATACCCGGGCGGAAAATAGATTGTTGTTTACCGGCCAGTTCTTCGGTAATTCTAATTTTTACTGAGAAATTGGTTACCTGATCTACTGAAGTTGATACCGTAGTACCTACCGCGGTTGATGAACTTGCAATTTCAGTTACCACACCCCTAAATTTCTTATCAGAGAAAGCATCTACCTCAATTGAAGCTTTGTCGCCAACTTTAACACGGGTAATGTCATTTTCATTCACATCTACATTCACCTCCATTGATGATAAATTAGAGATCCGCATAATCTCTGTACCTGCCATTTGAGAAGTTCCTAAAATACGGTCTCCCAATTCGATCGATAATTTTGATACCACGCCATCAACCGGGGCATATATAGTGGTTTTAGCTAAATTTGCACCCGCTTCTTTAACATTTGCACCTGTTTGCTCTAAGGTAAACCTCGCACCGGTTACATTTTCTTTTGCACTTGCCAAATTGGCTTTTGCTGTTAAAAATGCCGCTTTAGCCGAATCGAATTCTGATGCAGAAATTACTTTTTTATTAAACAGTTCTACATTACGTTTATAGGTTGCCTCTGCATTTACAAAGTTAGCCTGGTTTTGTATCAATTGTTGTTGTGCTGCAGCCACACTAGCTTTTTGAGCATTAAATGTAGCTACTGTTCTTTCATAACCCGATTGTAAAACATCCGGGCGCACCTTACAAAGTAATTGTCCGGCTTTAACAATATCACCTTCTTTAACTTTTAACTCTACAACCTCACCTGATACTTCAGAACTTAATTTTACCTCAGTTTCTGGCTGAATTTTACCACTTGCAGTTACTGTTTCTACAACAGTTTTATCTGATGCTTTTTCTGTAGTTACTTTCTCTGTTTTAGTACCACCAATAACTCCCGTTAGGGTTAGAATGGTTAGAATGGCTACGATAGCAACTATGATGATAATGATATGCTTCAGTTTCATAATTTATTGTATTTCTTTTGTTTGTATAAGGTTGTAATCGTTAAAGGTTTTAAATAGCCTTCAATTTTAAATTAGTTAAAAGGTTATCTGTTTGCCAAGGTAATAATCAATTACTTTAGCTCTGAATAAAAGGTCGTATTTGGCTTGAATAAAATCAATTTCAGCTTTATTTCTATTGGTTTGTGCAGTGCTATAATCTAATGAATTTACTAAACCAACATTGTAACGTTGCTCAATAACATAGAAAGCATCTTTTTGGGCCTGAAAAGCATTTTGTGTAGAAGAATAACGGCTTTCTGCTGCTTTCACGTCGTAAACAGCTTGCGAAATTACTTTACTTAAATTATTTTTGGTCAGTTGCTCCTGTACCTGGGTATTTTGATAGTTGATTTTTGCCTTTCTAACGTTTGTTCTGGCTAGAAAACCATTAAAAATTGGAATTGAAAGATTTAATCCAACATATTGGTTAAAGTTGTCTTCAATCTGAGAACCAAATGCCTGCTTACCTAAAATAGTTACAAAATCAGGGGCTACAACAGATTCATTTGTACCTAATGTTCTTCCTATTTCTGAAAAACCATTAGGGGTAACTGCAAGCACTTTACTTCTTCCACTAGAGAAATTTGAGCCTAAACCACCACCGATTGAAAGGCGTGGATAATAAGATGATTTGGCAACACTTACACCCCTCAATGCAGCTTCAGTTCTTAAAGCCGCCAATTTAATATCAGGGAATGAAGTAACTGCACTTGCAAAAATAGTGTTGATATCATAACTGTTCTGTAATGAATAATTTTCGGCAATAGCTGGGGCTTGCACTTCAAACCTATTCTCTGGTTGCATTTCCATCAATTGATTTAAAGTTAAATAAGAAACCGATAATGTATTTTGAGCATTTGTGGTATTCAGTTCGGCTGTTGCTACTTGCGATTTTGCCTGAGAAATGTCTGCAAGCGTTTTGTTTCCGGCATCTAATAATGCTTGCTCTCTTTTTAAAGTCTGTTTGGCAACTTCTAGTTGTTGCTGTGAGGCGGCGAGTAAATCTTTATTGTATAAAATCTGCATATATGAGGTTACTACCTGCAAAATCAGATCGTTTTTTATTTTTTCTACATTGGTTTGATCAGCAGCAAGCAACAGTTTATTCTGTCTGATCTGATTAATTTTCTGGAAACCCTGAAAAAGATCGGCACTTGCACTTAAGCTACCATTAGCTGATGAAAATTGTTGTGATATAAACTGATTGGTTGATGGATCGATGCTACGGCCAAAGTTTTTATTATAGCTTGCCGCACCATTAAGTGTTGGCAAAAGCGCATTTTTTGATTGGCTGAGCGTTTCATTAGTTAAAGCAGCACTAATAGCTGCCTGTTTGATCTGTAAATTATTTTTAAGGGTATTATCTACTGCCTGCTGGATGGTTAAAACTTGCTGGGCATTGGCATTACTGGCAAAACCGAGGACTACAACAAAAGCAAAACCGGTAATTAACTTTTTCTTGGTAAACATCTTCATAATTTGTTTCAAATCTATATAAACAACTTTAATAATTTCAATCTGTACAGGCATTTAGTAACTTTGTTGCTAAAATGTACCTGATCAAATCACCGCTTCTGCTAAAATGGTATTATCCATCGCTATTATGGAATAAATCCCGCACCGAAAAAGTTATTTATTTGACCTTTGACGATGGACCTATACCCAATGTTACAGATTTTGTACTAAAAACTTTAAAAGCCTTCAATGCTAAAGCTACATTTTTTTGCATTGGCGATAATATTGTAAAACATCCCGACGTTTTTGAACGTGTAAAAACCGCCGGCCATGCCATCGGCAACCATACTTTTAACCACTTAAAAGGCTGGAAAACCGACGATGAAACCTATCTCCAAAACACATTAAAATGCCAGCAACTCACTCAATCGAACCTCTTCCGCCCACCTTACGGTAGAATTAAGAAAAGCCAGATCAAAAGTTTGGAATCGTTAGTTTTGCGTTCGCAGTCTACAGCGACAAACAACTCCCAACTCCCAGCGCCCAGCTCCCAGCTCAACATCGTAATGTGGGATGTGCTCAGCGGTGATTTCGACACCAATCTCCCGCCCGAAAAGTGTTATAAAAACGTAATTAAACATACCGAAAATGGTTCTATAATTGTATTTCACGACAGTTTAAAAGCATTCGACCGTTTATCTTACACCCTGCCCAAGGTATTGGCTTATTTTACTGAAAAAGGTTTTAAGTTTTCATCGCTTTAGCGGTAAGCCAATGTTATGCCAAGGCTCTGGCGCCGTTTAAACCACTTAAGATCAAAACGTTAAGTTAATGACCATTAAATAACTGTTCAAAATCGCACAAAGCTGTTCGATAACGAACGGTTAAACACAATCACATCATGCTGCTTTTATTATTCTTTTTATTAACTGACAATGGCTCGGTTAATACCTTCCTAGAAGGCAATTTTTAGCTTGTATACCTTGCAATTTAGATCAATTCCAAATTACGTTATCGACTGGTTAAATTACATTTAAAGGTTGCATTTTGTTATTTTTGCTTTGGCCGTTAAAAACTGCGTTTTTACACTCGGAAACCACAAATTAAAATGTAATAACAGTATTCTTTCGATGGAAAGCACTTGTGCATTTTTATTGCACCTGCGCTCATCAATAAGGATAAAATAACTAAGATGAGTATTTATAACGATTATATCCAGGATATTGAAGACAGGAAAACCCAGGGTCTTCATCCTAAACCTATTGATGGAGCCGAATTATTAGGTGAAATCATCTCCCAAATCAAAAATGTAAATAATTTTAACAGAGCAGATGCTGTTAATTTTTTCATCTACAACACCTTGCCCGGTACCACTGCGGCAGCTGGTGTAAAAGCCGAGTTTTTAAAAGAAATTATTTTAGGCGGAACCATCGTGCCAGAAATCACACCTGATTTCGCTTTCGAATTATTATCGCACATGAAAGGCGGCCCTTCTATCAAAGTATTGTTAGATATCGCCCTTGCTGATAATGGTGATAAAGCACATAAAGCAGCGAACGTACTTAAAACACAGGTTTATTTGTACGATGCAGATACCGATCGTTTAAAAGAAGCATACAACAATGGCAATGAAATTGCCAAAGAAATACTGGAAAGCTACGCAAGGGCCGAATTCTTTACAGAATTACCTCCAATTGCTGAAGAAATTAAAGTAGTAACTTTCATTGCTGGTATTGGTGATATCTCTACGGATTTATTATCGCCAGGTAACCAGGCACACTCCCGTTCTGATCGTGAATTACATGGTAAATGTATGATCACACCTGAAGCTCAGGAACAAATAAAAGCTTTACAGGAACTATATCCCGATAAAAGCGTAATGCTCGTAGCCGAAAAAGGCACAATGGGCGTTGGTTCTTCTCGTATGTCGGGCGTAAACAATGTGGCCCTGTGGACAGGTAAAAAATCAAGTCCATATATTCCATTTGTAAACATTGCTCCTATTGTTGGTGGTACCAATGGTATTTCTCCTATTTTTTTAACAACGGTTGATGTAACTGGCGGTATCGGTATCGACCTTAAAAACTGGGTAAAGAAAACCGACGAAAACGGCAATGTGATTCGTAACGAAAACGATGAGCCAATTTTAGAGCAGGTTTACTCAATAGAAACAGGTACAGTACTTACCATCAATACCAGAACCAAAAAACTATACAACGGCGAACAGGAATTAATTGATATTTCGAAAGCTCTAACACCACAAAAAGTTGAATTTATTAAAGCGGGTGGTTCTTACGCAATTGTATTTGGTAAAAAAATCCAAACATTTGCGGCCAAAACTTTAGGCATTGAAGCTCCGTTGGTTTTTGCCCCTGCTAAAGAAGTTTCAATAGAGGGCCAGGGTTTAACTGCTGTAGAAAAAATCTTCAACAGAAATGCAGTAGGCTTAACACAAGGTAAAGTTTTACATGCAGGTTCTGATGTGCGTGTTGAAGTAAACATTGTAGGTTCTCAGGATACAACAGGTTTAATGACCGCCCAGGAATTAGAGGCAATGGCGGCTACGGTAATCTCTCCGATTGTTGATGGAGCTTACCAATCAGGTTGTCATACTGCATCCGTTTGGGATAAAAAAGCACAGGCAAACATTCCTAAACTCATGAAGTTTATGAATGATTTTGGTGTAATTACTGCCCGTGATCCTAAAGGCGAATACCATTCTATGACGGATGTTATTCACAAGGTACTAAATGACATTACGATTGATGAGTGGGCCATTATCATTGGCGGCGATTCGCATACGCGTATGTCTAAAGGGGTAGCTTTCGGTGCCGATTCTGGTACGGTAGCTTTGGCACTGGCAACAGGCGAGGCTTCTATGCCAATTCCTGAATCGGTAAAAGTAACTTTCAAAGGCCAGATGAAAGAACACATGGATTTCCGTGATGTGGTTCATGCTACGCAATTGCAGATGTTGCAACAGTTTGATGGTGAAAATGTATTCCAGGGCCGCATTATTGAAGTACACATAGGTACTTTATTGGCCGATCAGGCCTTTACTTTTACAGATTGGACTGCAGAGATGAAAGCGAAAGCGTCTATCTGTATTTCGCAGGATGATACCCTGATCCAATCTTTAGAAATTGCTAAAAGCCGTATTCAAATCATGATAGACAAAGGTATGGACAACCATAACCAGGTTTTACAGGGTTTAATCAATAAAGCAAACAAAAGAATCGAAGAAATTAAAACTGGTATTAAACCCGCTTTAATGCCGGATAATAACGCTAAATATTATGCAGAAGTAGTTATTGATCTTGACCTCATCAACGAACCGATGATTGCTGATCCGGATGTGAATAATGCAGATGTTTCAAAACGTTATACGCACGATACCATCAGGGATTTAACTTATTACGGTGGCGATAAAAAAGTAGATCTTGGCTTCGTAGGTTCTTGTATGGTGCATAAAGACGACTTAAAAATTGTTTCTCAAATGTTGAGAAACGTTGAAACATTAACTGGTAGTGTTACCTTTAAAGCGCCGTTGGTTGTTGCTGCCCCTACTTATAATATAATTGATGAGCTGAAAGCAGAAGGCGACTGGGAATATTTACAAAAATACTCTGGATTTGAATTTAGCGATGCCTTACCAAAAAGCTCGGCACGTACAGAATATGAAAACATTATGTACCTGGAACGCCCGGGTTGTAACCTCTGCATGGGTAACCAGGAGAAAGCAGCCAAAGGCGATACGGTAATGGCTACTTCAACCCGTTTATTTCAGGGCCGTGTGGTAGAAGATAAAGATGGCAAAAAAGGCGAATCCTTACTGGCATCAACTCCGGTGGTTGTACTTTCTGCCATATTAGGTCGTATTCCAAATATTGAAGAATATAAAGTAGCAGTAGAAGGCATTAACTTAACCAAGTTTACCCCTATTTCTACAAAACAGTAATAAACAAATAAGCGTATTATTTGTTAACAATAAAAAGGCTATCTGGTAAACAGAATGGCCTTTTTGTTTTATGTAAAATTTGCATAGAATGTTTTTAAATAACATAATTTGACAATTCACAAAAACAAGTCTGTTAAAATTTGTTTAATTTAGGTAGTCCCATTATTGACAATAATTATAAAAAATAAAGTATGGCTTTTGATATAGACATGATCAAAAAGGTGTATGCAAACTTTGGTAGCCGTGTAGAAGCTGCCCGTAAAATAGTTGGCAGACCTTTAACATTATCTGAAAAAATATTATATGCACACCTTTGGGATGGAGATCCTAAAACGGCATTTAAACGTGGTTCTGACTATGTAGACTTTGCACCAGATCGCGTTGCGATGCAGGATGCAACTGCACAAATGGCTTTATTGCAATTTATGCAGGCGGGCAGGCCTCAAGTTGCCGTTCCATCTACCGTTCACTGCGATCACTTAATTACAGCTAAAGAAGGTGCTGCAATAGATTTACCTCATGCCAAAACCGAAAGCGCAGAAGTTTTTGATTTCTTATCATCCGTATCCAATAAATATGGTATCGGTTTCTGGAAACCAGGTGCCGGTATTATTCACCAGGTAGTTTTAGAAAATTATGCTTTCCCTGGTGGTATGATGATCGGAACCGACTCTCACACGGTTAATGCAGGTGGTTTAGGTATGGTTGCAATTGGTGTTGGCGGTGCCGATGCCTGCGATGTTATGGCTGGTTTACCCTGGGAACTTAAATTCCCTAAATTAATCGGTGTTAAGTTAACAGGAAAATTAAACGGCTGGACTGCCGCCAAAGATGTAATTCTTAAAGTTGCCGGTATCCTTACCGTAAAAGGTGGTACTGGGGCTATTGTAGAATATTTTGGTGATGGAGCTGTTAATTTAAGTTGTACTGGTAAAGGTACCATCTGTAACATGGGTGCCGAAATTGGTGCAACAACTTCTACTTTTGGTTATGATGAAAGCATGGAACGTTATTTACGTGCCACAGGTAGAAATGAAGTTGCTGATGAAGCAAATAAAATTGCGGCCTATTTAACAGGTGATGAAGAAGTTTATGCCAACCCTGAAAGCTATTTCGACCAGGTAATTGAAATTGACCTTGATACCCTTGAGCCTTATTTAAACGGTCCTTTTACACCGGATTTAGCTACTCCTGTTTCACAAATGAAAGTTGAGGCAGAGAAAAATGGCTGGCCTTTAAAAGTAGAATGGGGATTAATCGGTTCTTGTACCAATTCATCATACGAAGATTTATCAAGAGCGGCTTCTATCGCCAACCAGGCTATTGCAAAAGGATTGGTTACCAAATCAGCTTTCGGTATTAACCCTGGTTCTGAGCAGGTTCGTTATACCGCAGACCGTGATGGTTTCTTAAAAACTTTCGAAGATTTAGATGCCACAATTTTTACCAACGCCTGCGGACCATGTATTGGTATGTGGGACCGTACGGGTGCAGAAAAAGCAGAAAAAAATACAATCGTACACTCTTTTAACAGAAACTTTGCTAAACGTGCCGATGGTAACCCAAATACTTTCGCTTTTGTAGCTTCGCCAGAAATGGTTGCTGCAATTGCCATTTCAGGTGATTTAGGTTTCAATCCGTTAACAGATACCTTAACCAACGATAGAGGTGAGCAGGTTAAATTAGATCCGCCTACAGGGGATGAATTGCCGACTAAAGGATTTGCTGTAGATGATGCAGGTTTCCAGGCACCAGCAGCTGATGGATCAACCGTTCAGGTTTTGGTTTCTCCTACTTCTCACCGTTTACAATTATTAGATCCCTTTACCCCTTGGGAAGGTACAGACTTAAAAGGCTTGAAACTTTTAATTAAAGCCAAAGGGAAATGTACAACGGATCATATTTCTATGGCAGGTCCGTGGTTAAAATTCCGTGGTCACTTGGATAATATCTCCAACAATATGCTTATCGGTGCGGTTAACTACTTTAATGATAAAACCGATAACGTTAAAAATGAATTAACCGGAGAGTATGGTCCTGTACCAGCAACTCAACGCGATTATAAGGCAGCTGGTTTAGGCTCTATCGTAGTTGGTGATGAAAATTATGGTGAAGGTTCATCCCGTGAACACGCCGCTATGGAGCCCCGCCATTTGGGTGTTCGTGCCGTATTGGTGAAATCTTTTGCCCGTATCCACGAAACCAACCTAAAAAAGCAAGGTATGCTGGGTTTAACTTTCGCTGATAAAGATGATTACGATAAAATATTGGAAGATGATACCATCGATATTTTAGGTTTAACAGAATTTGCTCCAGATAAACCTTTAACATTGGTATTGCACCATGCTGATGGTACTGAAGAGCAGTTCGCGGTTAACCACAGTTATAATGCACAACAAATTGAGTGGTTTAAAGCTGGTGGTGCGTTAAATATTATCCGCGCAGAAGCCGCAGCTAAAGCAGCACTTTAATTAGTTAGGAGTCCGATTACTGAAGTCGGGATTCTAGCGTTTAAAATATCAATCCCGTTTTGTTAATTCAGAACGGGATTTTTTAATATCAAAAATGCCGTGATTGCGAAGAGAATGATGGTAATGTAAAGGTCTGTGGGGACACAGACCTTGGTGTTTAATAAAAACGATCGTCATTGCGAGTAGGAACGACGAAGCAATCTTTCATGATGACGATATTTACAGGAAAGATTGCTTCGTCGGCTGAAAAAGCCTTCTCGCAATGACGATTTATTTAGGAATATTCCGTAAAAAGGTCTGTGGGGACACAGACCTTGGTGGAGACACTACATCGTCCTCGTTTGTAACGAGGATGTATGAGTAAAGCGATTTTATCGCTCATAAAGGAATTATTTTCGCATTGCAAATGCGTACCTCAGAAATCCTCGTTACAAACGAGGACTATTTAAGTCTGTGGGGACACAGACCTTGGTGTTACTAAAACGATCGTCATTGCGAGGAGGAACGACGAAGCAATCTTTCATGATGGCGATATTTACAGGAAAGATTGCTTCGTCGGCTGAAAAAGCCTTCTCGCAATGACGATTTATTTAGGAATATCTTAATAAACTACATCGTCCTCGTTTGTAACGAGGATGTACGAGTAAAGCGATTTTATCGCTCATAAAGGAATTATTTTCGCATTGCAAATGCGTACCTCAGAAATCCTCGTTACAAACGAGGACTATTTAAGACGCAGTTATGTATGAAAGGTCTGTGGGGACACAGACCTTGGTATTAAGCGATATTTACAGGAAAGATTGCTTCGTCGGCTGGAAAAGCCTTCTTGCAATGACGATTTATTTAGGGCTTTCTTAATAAAGCCCATCTACAGGCTCAGCATAACACCTCTCCGTTATTCTATAATAATTATTTAAACTCATGACCGCAATTGTAGCAATGGTAGCATTTATTGCCTTTAAAAGGAGGATAAACCGCAACAAAGAATGAGATTAAAATAACCCACCAGCTAAATTTCTTTTTTGTTGCCATTCCATAACCAACATTGTCAGATCCGCAAACCTCGCAAAGAATCTTCTCTTCCTGCTGGTGCTGTGGTTCTTCACCATCATGAACAAGGGTGCTGTTATCTTCAGCCAAAAGCTGATTGATCTGATCTACATCATCTTCGAAAACAATTAATTTAATTCCTCCAATTGCCTGGTTATATAAAGGATAAATTGTAGAAACATTTTCATCTGCAAGGAAACATGAAAAACCACTATCTTCCAGTCTTGCCTTAACAATGTTGCCTTCTATGGGGTTATAAAAGGTTTTATAAACAACAGTTCTATCATTCATGATGTTAATTTAGATAAAAAAAGCTTTCGCAGATTTAAAATAAGAAACAAATGTGCTTAGCGCATAAGATTAGCTAATATAATAACTTTCATAATTAAATAGGGGATGCTGCGAAGCCACCGCTCTTAAATATGGCTTTGTTAAATCATCCTAAACCGATTTATAAAAAACTTAAGATGAGCAGTATATAGGATTGAAGAACATAGATGATCTACTTATTGCTTTAAAAATTCCTGCCACCAATAGCCAGAATCCTTAATGGTTCGCTGCTGGGTTTTAAAGTCGTTGTAAATTAACCCGAACCGGGCTGTAAATCCTTCAGCCCACTCAAAATTGTCCATTAATGTCCATGCCATATAACCAGTTACATTAACCCCTTCATTTTTAAGTTTTAAAAGCGCACTGAGGTAAAGTTTAAAATATTCAATCCGCTCAGGATCTTCTATTCTTCCATCGGTCAATTTATCGTGATAAGCAGCTCCGTTTTCTGTAATGATGATGTTTTTAACATTTGGGTAAGCCGAAAACTGTTTGATAATGTTATAAAAACTTTGGGCATTAATTTCCCATCCCATAGCAGTATGAGGCTTTTTCCTGCTTTTCGCTTTTACTTCCCAAGCCTGGATAACCGGAATAAAAGCATTGTATTTTATAGTTAATGGAAAATAATTTTGAAGTCCGATAAAATCAAAATCAAATTTCATCCTTTCCTGAAGCCGCCATGTTCCATATTCAATTTGAAATTTCTCCAATACATCCCAATCGGCAGTAGGAAAACCCATGCCCAAGGTAGGCTCTACAAATAAGCGGTTCATTAAACAGTCTACACGTTTTGCAGCCAGTATATCATTATCGCTTTGCGTATTTGGAATCACCTCCGAGCAGGAGAAAGTAGTACCAATATTGGCATTACTAACCTCAGCACGCAATATTTTTCCGCCATCGGCCTGTGCCAATGCGGTATGTAAAACAGCAGGAAAAAAATTACTTAAACCAGTTTTGCCAGGGGCATGTACACCCAGCATATACCCTAGTGAGGTATAGCCGAAAGGCTCATTCAGCACAATCCAGTTTTTTACCTTATCGCCGTATTCCAAGGCGCAAATGCTTACAAAAGCATTAAAAGCCGCATTAATGCTGAAGCTTGTCCAGCCACCCTCATCTTCCAAAGCCTGGGGTAAATCCCAATGATAAAGCGTAATATAAGGGGTAATGCCGTTTGTTAAACATTCATCGATAAGGTTGTGGTAAAAACGGATTCCTTCCTGGTTGATTTCTCCCCTACCTAAGGGCAAAATGCGCGACCAGGCGATTGAAAACCTAAAAACTTTAAAGCCTAAAAGTTTAACCAGGGCAACATCTTCGGCATAACGATGATAAAAATCGCAGGCGGGATCTAATTTATGGTTCTTTTTTATTTTACCATTTTTGGCGGTAAAGGTATCCCATATGGAAGGCCCTTTACCATATTGAGTTGCCGTACCCTCTATCTGTGCAGCAGCGGTGGCTATACCCCATAAAAAATCCTGACCAAAATTGCTTGCATTAACCATTGTTACAAATTAATTGCCATAAGTTGCAAGTTTAATATTAACAAATCATTAATAAAGTGCAGAAAAGACTTTTAGGCTACAAATAGGAAACTGAAATATATTTTTATTCGTGATTAGCCTTAATATTAATTTTCTTTTTGACACATTTTATTGAACAGACCCTATCATCACCCTAATCGTTTGACCTTTAACCTCAATCATTTGCCCTCTGACCGTAATCGTTTGACCTCTGACCCTAATCATTTGACCTCCGACCTCAATCGTTTGAGCTCTGACCCTAATCGTTTGAGCTCTGACCCTAATCGTTTGACCTCTGCCCCCAATCGTTTGCCCTCTGACCCCAATCGTTTGCCCTCTGACCCCAATCGTTTGACCTCTGACCCCAATCGTTTGACCTTTGACCCTAATCGTTTGCCCTCTGACCCCAATCGTTTGCCCTCCGACCTCAATCGTTTGACCTTTGACCCTAATCGTTTGACCTCCGACTCTAATCGTTTGACCTCTGACCCCAATCGTTTGCCCTCTGACCCTAATCGTTTGACCTCTGACCCCAATCGTTTGCCCTCTGACCCTAATCGTTTGCCCTCTGACCCCAATCGTTTGACCTCTGACCCTAATCGTTTGACCTTTGATCCTAATCGTTTGACCTTTGACCCCAATCGTTTGCCCTCTGACCCCAATCGTTTGCCCTCTGACCCCAATCGTTTGCCCTCTGACCCCAATCGTTTGACCTAAAAGCTCCGACCCTTTACCTAAAAGCTCCTACTCACTACCTAAAAGCTCCGACTCGCTACCTAAAAGCTACTTATCTGCTATTGTTGGCTATGGTGCTTTAACTACAGTGGTATCTTGCGCCAGGATAGGAATCTTATAATTTCCGGTATCTACAGTTACCTTTGGCAATACTTTTTTGATGCCAGCCAGATCTGCTTTATTTATCCCAGTTTGATAGATATAGAGGTACTTTAGATTTTGAAGTTTTTTTAACTGATTAATTCCCCTGGCTGTAATTTTAGTACCTACCAAACTTAATGATTGCAACTGATCTAAATCTTTTAGGGCTACCAAACCAGCATCAGTTACCTGGGTATTGTTTAGGTTTAACCGGGTTAAGTTTTTACAATCTTTAATGGCTGCCAGTGTTTGATCGGTTACATACTTATTTTCGAGTTTAAGCCAAAGCAGCTGTTTATCTGCCGATTTAATAAGATCCAACACCTCTTTACCCATCGATTTTACATTGATAAAGTTTGCCGAAAGGTAATTTGTATTTTGTGAAACAGGAATTATGGTTACACCTGCATCAGTAAACTTTTTAAGTACTTTTTCATCAACAGGCGAAACTTCTTCCTCCGGGATATCGGTATTTTTTATTTCTTCATTTGCTGCTTCACCATTTTGCAACACTGCTAAAACAGGTTTGATTTCTTGTGTTTGAGGGAGGTTTTTAAATTTTTTCTTAAAATCAGCACCATTCTTTATCCACCATTTTAATAAAGCAATTTCATTAGCGGTAAGCTGTGGCTTTTCTTTAGGTGCCATATGGTCTTCATCATTTAATGGCAACAGAATTCGCTTAACCAGTTCACTTTCTTCAGCCTTACCTTTTACCAGGGCAGCCCCGTTTGCTCCTCCTTTTAAAATATAAACTTCTTCATCCAACCGGAGTTTTCCTTTTTGCTTTTCGCTGCCGTGGCAACTGTAACAACGGTTTCTAAAGAGGGGCTGAATTGCATTCTGGTAAACAAATGCTTCCTGCACATTTGGAATTGCAGGAATGGCCGCAGCTCCCTTTAAGCCACTTTCTTTTAGGGGTGCGGTTAAATAATCTGATCCATGGGTTAAAGATCCACCCATATGGCCTGTTATAGAAATCAGTACAGTAAGGATAACTGCAACTGCTCCCAATATCCCTTTAGCTTTAATTTTATTGTAAATGATCCAAAAAACAAGCGATAACGCGGCAACGCTAATGCCCATCCATTGGTGATTGCTAACCAAATTAACATCATAATCACCTCCATTTGCCAAAAGATACCCGGTTATGCAAGAAACAATGGCACTTAATGCGCCTAAAAGCAACATGATGGAAATTGCAGGCTTTAGATTTGCAAAGCTGGCTTTGAGCGACAGTACAATACAGATGCAAGCCAACAATAAAATGCCGATGGGAAGGTGAACAAAAACAGGATGAAAACGGCCAAAAAACTCAAGCATCTTTATTTATTGATATCTTTTTCTTAATAAATTCATCATATACACATTTATTGCCCATTGATCGGCAACAGGCTGGCGGGTGTAGGGTAAAGTTGGCATATAATCTGCCGGGCCAAATTCGGTTAGGATCGTCATCCGTTCTCCGTTTTTCTTTTTCCTGGCAATAACCTTGTCCCACCAGGCCAAATGCGCCTCTACTACTTTGGCCCATTCAGGTGCCCTTGGGTCGTTTACCTGCGGACCTTCGGGATGCCCTACCCTGGAATGGATATGATCTGTTTTTTCCAAAATAAAGTCGATGGTTTGCTTTTGATCAGCCAGTAAGCTTTCGTGCACATTGCACCAATGTGAAATATCGAGGGTGAACCTTATTTCAGGATTTTTTTCGGCAAAATGCTTTGCAACCGGGGCGGCAAACATCATCCGGCTCCGGTGCGTTTCATGATAAATTGGTATCCCTGATGATTTTCTTTTGGCTGTTACATAATCGATAATCCGTTTATTTTCTTCGTATGTGAAGAAATCTTTCCCCGAATGGCAATTGATGTAAAGTGGTTTCTGATAGGTATTGGCGCAAATGGCATCTATATTTTTTTTAAATGATGCCAGATGATCTGCAATATTTGCCTGTGAGCCGGCACATAAAAATCCTATCTCAAGTTTATATTTCTTTACGGCATCAAAAAGTTCTTTCACTGCTTTATCTTCTCCAGGCCACCACACCTCAATTCCTTCGTACCCCTCCTTTTTTGCGGCTGCACAAAATTCATCTCTTGTACCTTCAAAACCCCAATCGGTTTGCATAAATAAAAGTTCATACCCTACTTTAGTTTTTACCCTGCTAAGCGCATGTGGACTAACATCCTGTAGGGGTGCCAAATACGAAGCCACCGTTACAAGGGCGGTATTTTGTAAGAATTTTCTCCTGGTTTGAGACATGAATTAATGATTGAATGAGTTATTTTATTTATGATTGGATTATTGAATGGTGGTATTTCTATTCTAAACTTTGGACTCAAAACTTCTATCCTCCGACTAGAACCTACGCCACAACCTCCCTTATTACCTTACCTGCTACATCAGTTAACCTGAACGGCCGGCCCTGAAAAGGGTAAGTAAACTGTTCGTGGTCGAAACCCAACTGGTTTAATATCGTGGCCTGAACATCGAAAGCATCCACTTTACCGCTGATGGCACTGTAACCTATTTCGTCGGTTTCGCCATGGGTAAAGCCTTTTTTAACACCTCCGCCTGCCATCCAGATGGTAAATGCTTCTGTGTGGTGATCTCTGCCTTTAAATGGGTTTTGAATACCATTTCTATTTTCCATCATAGGTGTGCGGCCAAATTCACCACCCCAAACCACCAAAGTTTCTTCCAATAAACCACGTTGTTTCAAATCCATCAGTAAAGCAGTAATCGGCCTGTCGATGCTTCTGCATTTATTTTTTAAGCCAATGTTGAGCGAGTTATTCGAACTATCGCCATGCGCATCCCAACCCCAATCGAACAATTGAATGTACCGTACTCCTTTTTCTACCAGTTTACGGGCAAGCAACACATTGTTGGCAAAGCAAGCTTTACCAGGTTGTGTTCCATACATTTCATGAATGTAGGCGGGTTCATCATTAATATTCATCACTTCCGGGGCCGATATCTGCATGCGGTAAGCCATTTCGTACTGTGCTATCCGCGATAAAATTTCCGGGTCGTTATATTCCTGATATTGCTGTTCATTCGCTTTGTTGATGGCCTCGATAGATGCTTTTCTTAAATCGCGGTTCATCCCATCAGGATCTTTGATAAAAAGTACCGGATCGCCCTCACTGCGGCATTGTACACCCTGGTATACTGAAGGTAAAAAACCGCTCCCCCAAACACTTTTGCCGGCATCAGGAAAACTTCCTCCACTGGTAAGCACTACATATCCGGGTAAATTCTGATTTTCTGATCCTAAACCATAAGTAACCCAGCTGCCCATACTTGGTCTGCCCAAACGTGGCGAACCGGTATGTACCAATAATTGAGCTGGTGCGTGGTTAAACTGATCGGTTTTTACCGCTTTTAAAAAAGTTACATCATCTACCATAGTAGAAAAGTGTGGCAGATTATCGCTTACCAAAGCACCAGACTGACCATGCTTGGCAAATACCGCCTGTGGACCCAGCATTTTTGGTACGCCAGTGATAAACGCAAATTTTTTGCCTGCCAGCAGTGATGGCGGACAGTCTTGCCCATCCATTTTCATCAGTTCGGGTTTAAAATCAAACAGCTCCAATTGAGACGGTGCGCCCGCCATATGTAAATAAATTACACTTTTGGCCTTACCAACCAAGGGTGGCGATTTTGGCAATAAAGGATGTGCCGGATCGTAAGCAATTTTAGTTTGTGGACTGGAAAAAAGATTGCCGCAGCCACCCAATAAAGATCCCATCGCTAAAGCACCCAGGCCCATTGCACTTTCCTTTAAAAAATGCCTCCGCGAATGAAGTTGCGCATTGGCCTCATGTGCTTCTTTAATTAACCGATGAGCGTTTAACTCGTCTCTTGTCATAATGAATCAGATTAATTTTTGGTAACCACTTCGTCCAGATTGAGCATTGCATTTGCCACTAAAACCATTGCTGCATCCTCTGGCTTGTATTTCTTTTGTTTATCGCCCATAAAAGCCGATACGTTAGCCGCATTCTTTTTAAACTCATCAAAAGCTTGGGCATATAAATCCTCAAATATTTTTAACCGGTTTTGAGGGATTACTTTATATAAAATGAGTTCATATCCCTTTGAAATTTTTGATTTGCTGCTGTTCCCGCCAACCTTATCCATACGTGCTGCCAGTTTTCTGGCCAGATCGATGTAAACACTATCATTTAAGGTAACAAGGGCTTGCAAAGGGGTGTTGGTACGGATTCGCCGCGGACTGCAAACTACCCGCGATGCCCCATCGAAAGCAATAGCTGATGGATATGGGGCCGTTCTTTTCCAATAAGTATAAATACCCCTGCGGTACTGTTCTTCGCCACCACTGGTAATCCATTTGGCACCACTATAAGGCGAAAACCAAATTCCTTCGGGCTGCCAGGGCATTACTGGCGGGCCATACATTTTGTTGCTCAGTACCCCGCAAACAGCCAAACTTTGGTCTCTTATCTGCTCAGCACTAAGCCTGATGCGCGAGCCACGGGCATAAAACTTGTTAAAAAGGTCTTTTTCTTTTAATTCTTCCGATACCTTACTGTCTTGCCTGTAAGTGGCCATCATCACCAGCTCTTTCAACATTTTTTTAACGCTCCAGTTGTATTTGTGCATAAACTGGTAAGCCATAAAATCCAACAGCTCCTGGTGGGTTGGTGCCATGCCCTGCGTACCCATATCTTCAAGGGTTTCTACCAAACCTGCTCCATATAACTGCTCCCACAAGCGGTTAACCATTGTTCTTGATACCAGCGGATTTCTTTTATCGGTAAGCCACATTGCAAGGCCCATGCGGTTATCAGGTGCATTTTTGGGCATAGCAAAAGCAAGAGAATTTGGCACCCCAACTTTTACCTCCTTACCCTTTGATGTCCACGCACCACGCTCAAACACATAGTTTTTGCGTTGCATGCTCAAAGGATTTTCGACCATTATTGGTGTAGTAGGCACCTTGGCATTCATTAAATCAGTAAACGTTTTCTTTTTGGCTGCGTATTCTGGCTTACCCTTGCCAGGAAATTGCTTTGTAAAATAAAACCAGTCGAAATACACCATAAACTGATCAGGATTTTTTACCGAGGCATTTGTATAGTTTAAGTATACGTCCTTCAAGCCGCTCTGTTTAGGAAAATCAATCGCTACATTTTCATAACCCTGTGTTTGAGCAAGTTTCCACGATTTAATAACCGGTCCGTTTGCCGAACCAAGGTGCAAACTCATTGTGCCGTTTGGCTGGTTACAGTTGTAACGCAGAATCAGTTGATCTATATCCTGAAGGTTTACTGATTTTAACCTGGCCGATGAACTATTTTTAAAATATAACGCAATGTTATTGTTGCCAATTACCGAATTAACCAATTGATCAGCCGTGGTTGAATTTATTGTAGGCTCACCTGTTTTTAAAAACAAACTCATTTGATCTGCTCTTTCTTTACCTGCAACAGCTTTAACCCAGCTTGTTAAAGTATTTAACTCGTTTTTTAAGCTATCGTTAAAATTCCTGAATAAAGGATATTCGGCCTGCACATCTTCATCCCTTGTATTGTTAAAATACGACATGAATTTATAATACTCATCATGCTTAAAAGGATCGTATGGATGGCTATGGCACTGTACGCAAGAAAACGTTGTACTCATCAGCCCTTCCCAGGTTGCGTTAACGCGATCCAACACTGCCGATGTTCTAAATTCTTCGTTGTTTGTACCACCTTCATCATTGGTGGGCGTGTTCCGGCTAAAAGCGGTAGCAATATATTGAGCATCGGTTGGATTGGGGAATAAATCGCCAGCAATCTGATCGGTGATAAACTGATCATATGGCATATCCCGGTTAAAGGCTTTAATCACCCAATCGCGGTAGCTCCAGATGTTTCTGTTAGGGTCGCTCTCATAACCTTTTGTATCGGCATACCGGGCAATATCCAGCCACATAGAAGCCCAACGCTCGCCAAATTTTGGCGATGCCAGCAAACTATCTACCAATATACTGTATGCCTGAGGTTCGTTTTCGCTATTGAGGTAAAATTTCGCCAGTTTTTCTGAAGGGTAAGTACCAATCAGATCCAAACTCGCTCTTCTTAATAAAGTTGCCCGATCGGCTGTTTTGGAAGGTTCGAACTTGTTTTCTTTGAGTTTTGCAAAAATAAATTTATCCAGGTCATTGCGCACCCAGTCATTATCTACATCAGGCACATTAGTAGGTTTAACACTTACGTAGGCCCAATGCTGCCCCCATTTTGCGCCCTGGTTTATCCAGCTGCTTAACACATCAATCTCCTCACCATTTAAGGCAGGGTGTTTATAAGGCATCCTTTCTTCGGGATCGTTGGATTTTAAGCGTTTTATAAATTCGCTGGCTTCTGCATTACCGGGAATAATTGCCGGCTTACCACTTTTGGTATTGGCAAGTGCTTCTTCTCTAAACAGCACGCTAAAACCACCTTGCTGTTTAACGCCACCATGGCACGAAATGCATTTTTTATTTAAAATAGGTTTAACCTGGGTGTTAAAATCAACCTCTTTCTCAGAAGAAAAAAGCGAAAAGGCAATTAAAGCAGTCGCAATTAGCAGAAAGCCAGAGGCAAACAACATTTTCTTTTTCAACAACATTTTGGTTAGTATAAATTAAACTAATGTTTAGCAACTTAACATCTATACACAATGTTAAACAATACTAAACAATAATCAAAGTAACAAATTGCGTTAATTGGCTAAATAGCCCCTTTGTTAACCCTCGCTTAAACCAAAGATGAAGAAAAAAAATTTAGTTAAGAATGCATTAATTTGCCCAAAAGATGGATTATATTACTTTAAGCTTTTTAAAATCGATAACTCGTTCAACAGCACAGCACCTGACTAAACCATTATCCAACAGGAAACGCTAATCAAGCGATAAACCGATTTCTTTTAACAAGATTGCGGCATTGAACGTTTTGCAAGGGCCTTGTTTTAATTGGTAATCAAATCTCATTTCGCCGGCTGTAATCTGGATATCGAAATGGAAATTACGCACCGTTTCAGGATGGTCTAAAATAAGATCGGCCAATTGCAGATCGTGTGTGGCAAAAAGTGCCGGTGTTTTTTCGGCAATTAACTTTTGCACAAAAACCTTTGAGCCCAGGTATTTATCCCTGCTGTTGGTACCCCGAAGCATCTCGTCGATCAATACAAAAGTATCTTTATCTTTAACCACATTATCAAGGATCATTTTAAGGCGGTTTAACTCGGCTTTAAATGTAGATGTACTTTCATTCAGCGAATCTTTAATCCGCATGTAAGTGTTAATCGAAAATACCGATAACTGCATGGCATTTGCGCAAACCGGTGCACCTGCATAAGCCAACACCATATTAATACCCAACGTACGCAAAAAGGTACTTTTCCCTGCCATATTCGATCCGGTTACAATATCAACAGTAGGTTTTGCTTCGAGGTTAAAATCATTGCTCACCCTTAATTGTTCATCAATTAACGGATGTCCGATTTGAGTACCATTTAATGCAAATTGATCGGTAAGCACAGGAAAAACCCAGTTGGGCTGGTTATAAGCCGTTGTGGCCAGTGATATTATTTCTTCAAAATTGCCCAAATGGTCAAGCGCTTTAATTACCTCTTTTGATGACGATTTGTACCAGATATCCAAGCTGATACAGCACCTTAAATCCCATAATAAAAGTGCATTCAAAATTCCGCCAACGATCATATTTAGGCGGGCATCAAAATTCTTGATAATTTTAGATAGTGCTTTAATCTCTTTACTGGCAGGAATTTTCGAATCCAGTAAACTCAGCGTATAGCTACTTTTCCAGTCTTGATTTTCTGTCCACAAAATAGCCGTGGCATAACCGTTAAGCAGGCTTGAGCTTCCTCCGAAGCTATAAAAAACTTTATTGATCTTCGCTCCCCATAAAACATTCCACCCGGCATGAATGATACAGAGCAATATCAGTATTTTCCAGAAAACACTACTCACTAATAGCGCAGCCAAAACAAGGGCAATAATGATATAAGGCACAAATTTAACGTACAACCTTAAAATTTTACTGCCAACAAACTCCAGTTGCGCACCAAGCTGGTGCTTCAATTGTGTTTTAATCAGTTCTATCCTTTCAGGATCGTAGCCATGCAGGTTTGCTCGGAAACTAAAAGTATCGGCTATTTTAGCCACCATTTCTCTTACTGCTTCCTGCCGCTGAATGATGTTATTTTTTACCGGTTTTTCTGCAAAGCTTTTGGCCAGCAGGTCGTTTCCACTTTTGGTACTGCAACGGTTTACCAGCGCAAAGAGCGATGCGCTTCCGAAAATATCAAGATCAGAACTATAGGGATGAAGTTCTGATTGGAAGTTTTTACCAGCATCGTAACCGTTTTCGGTTCCGTTTAAAATATTTGATTCATTTTCATACACCCACAAAAGCTGCTTTTTATAATCATTTTCACGATCGAGAATGCTTTGCCTGCGCACAACCAATGCAAAAATGATTACCGGCACCAGTAAGCCAATTTGTATTAATGTGCGTAATTCATCATCTGCAGATTGAACTAAAAAGATAAACAGTATAATCTCTGCTACAAACAAACCGATACGGATAAAAGAAAGCTGATCGATCAGTTTTTTTGTTTGATCAATATCTGCTATTACCTGCTTAATATTCTGATCGTAACCGGCTATTATTTCTGTTTGCTGTTTTAACATGACTGGATTAATAAATATACTTTCGGAGGTTTCAGATCGATAAATTATACTATTTGTTACAATTTTATCTAAGTTTGAATCTCGAAAATTCTAAAGATAGGGAAATATTAAATGAAGATTACGCTGATCGCCATTGGCAAAACAGAAGATAAGTATTTGATTGAAGGAATTGATAAATACATTAACCGCCTAAAACATTACATTAACTTCAGCTTTTTGGCTTTGCCGGATGTAAAAAACGTTAAAAATCTTAGCGAAGCACAGCAAAAAACCAAAGAAGCCGAATTGTTGCACAAACAAATTAATAATGGCGATGTTGTTATTTTATTGGATGAAAAAGGAAAAAAGTACTCATCAGTGGCGTTCTCCAACTATTTAAATAAACAGATGATCGGTAGTGTTCAGCATTTAATTTTTATTATAGGCGGTCCGTACGGTTTTGAAGAAAGCATTTACAAAAGGGCAAATGGTTTAATTTCTTTATCTGATATGACCTTTTCGCACCAAATGATCAGGTTATTTTTTGTGGAGCAGCTTTACCGGGGCTTTAGTATTTTAAAGGGAGAACCTTACCACCACGCTTAACACTAAAAATTACCTGGTTGGCCCGAAAAGCAAATAGCGGTGTGGAAATGGCGAACGAAAATCATCATTAAACAAAAAAAGATGTTACTAGATAAATATAAACGGGAATACAGATATAAGAGCAATCAAAACGGCAACAATAAATACCTATGGATCAGCATTATTGCTTCTTTGGTAATTGTAGCCTTGCTTTATTATTTCTTCGATTAAATTCCACAAAAAAACACCAGACGAATGGCCTGGTGTTCTGTAAAACAATTAAATAAAGCTTAAACGCCTTTTTTACTTGTCATGCTTGCTTTTTTAGCTGGCGCCGAAGTTTTGGTAGTTGCTTTAGCACTTGCTGATGATTTGGTTCCTGAAGCTTTTTGTTTCTTATCTGAAGCTGCTTTTTCTTCTGATAATTTAACTTCAGCTGGTGTACCTGGTGTTTCAGGAGTTTCTTCCGTAAACAATGGCAAATCTTTTAATAAGTTATACCAGGTAATGATTTTCTTCATATCCGAAGCGTAAACTTTCTCCTGATCGTGGCCTGGTGCTACTTCAAGGAAATAAGCACGTAAATCGCCTTTTAAATCAGGAGTAGCTCCTTTGGCAGAAATTTTGGCGAAAATATCTGCCAGTTTAATTTCTTCATCTTCACCATATACCGTAATATCTTCCAACGAAGCCAGTTTAGTATTTGTGATATTGGCTACAATTTTAGTTTTCTGAGCATCTAAACCCTCTAAAATGTAACCCACTTTATTTTGTCCAACCAGTTTAAACAAACCCGGTCTGCCAGATACGGCAACAATTCCTCTTAAATTCATATTTTTTTGAGATATGAGATTTGAGATATAAGAAATGAGAAATCACTCAGATCAAATAACTAAAACTCTTTGTTCAATTATTAAATGAGATAGGAGCACCAATTTAGAGAATCAAGTCTCAAATCTAATGTCTCAAATCTAGTATCTATTTCTAGTCTTCTAAAACTTCGATGTTTAAAATTTTATCACCTTGGCGGATATCATCTACAAGATCAACATTCTCCACAACTTTACCAAAACAAGTATGGTTACGGTCTAAGTGAGCAGTATTGGTTCTGCTATGGCAGATAAAAAACTGTGAACCACCAGTGTTGCGGCCAGCATGTGCCATAGATAATACACCACGATCGTGATATTGATTTTCGCCATCAAGTTCGCAATCAATTTTGTAACCTGGGCCACCAGTACCTGCCAAATGTGCTTTAGCCGGGTCTTTTGAATTAGGGCATCCACCCTGAACCATAAAGTTAGGAATTACACGGTGAAAAGTTACCCCATCATAAAAGCCTTCTTTAGCTAATTTTTTAAAGTTTGCAACGGCTTTTGGCGCATCATTTTCGTAGAATTCTACAGTTAATTCGCCTTTTTCTGTTTTTATTATTGCTTTACTCATATTAATATCAGTACTAATTTTAAATTTAATCCGACTAAAAAACAATCGCATTTTTTTAGTAGAGGGCAAAAATAACAAAATTGTATAACTTATAACATCATTAAATTTTTCTATCCAGTTTAAATGCGGTATTTTAGTGTTTTAAGTCTATCGATTTGACAAAGAAATATTATATACTCTTTATTTGCCTGCTTTGCTCATTAGGGTTAAGGGCTTCTTCACTGTTAATTTATATGGATGAAGACCAAAAAAACCACCTTAAAGCATATGGTATTGCATACTGGACAATCAGTAAACAGCTGGAAGTTGACTGGCTCCTAAATTACCGCGGCGGAAGCTTTCTAATTAAGTATAATAAAACGGTTGAGGATGAGCTTAAAATCCGCGGGGTTTCTTACGAAGTACTGGCTGATGGAAAGGTAACCAATCTTTTAAACGAAATCAGTGATCCGTCGGTAAACATGGAAATGGTTAAATTGGAGAAAACACCAAAAATTGCAGTGTACTCGCCAAAAAGTAAACTCCCCTGGGATGATGCCGTTACGCTGGTGTTAACTTATGCAGAAATTCCGTATGAGGTAATTTATGATGACGATATTCTTCAGGATAAACTGAGCAAATATGATTGGCTGCACCTGCACCATGAAGATTTTACCGGGCAATATGGTCGATTCTGGGCCAATTTCAGGTATGCCACCTGGTATCAGGAAGATGTTAAAAATCAGGAAACCCTTGCCAAGCGCATGGGTTATAAAAAAGTTTCAGAAATGAAACTTGCCGTAGCCAAACACATTAAAGAGTACTGTGCTGGTGGAGGCTTTCTGTTTGCCATGTGCTCTGGTACGGATAGTTTTGATATTGCGCTGGCCGCAGATGGGGTGGATATTTGTGCGCAAATGTTTGATGGCGATGCAGCAGATCCTAATGCACAGGCCAAATTGGATTTTAATAAAACATTGGCATTTCAGAATTTTAAGCTGGATAACAACCCTATGAATTACGAATTTTCGGACATTGATGCCACGCAAACCCGAACTTTAAACCAAAGCAATGATTATTTTACCCTTTTCGATTTCTCGGCCAAGTGGGATCTTGTTCCTACCATGCTTACGCAAGATCACGATAAAGTGATTAAAGGTTTTATGGGCCAAACCACTGCCTTTAGAAAAAGCCTCGTTAAAACAAGCGTTACGGTATTGGGCGAAAATAAAGGAGCTGCTGAAGTACGTTATTTACATGGCGAAATTGGTAAAGGACAGTTTACTTTTTATGGTGGTCACGATCCGGAAGATTATCAGCATGCTGTTGGCGACCCTCCAACTGATTTAAATTTGCACCCAAATTCGCCAGGTTACCGCTTAATTTTAAACAATGTGCTTTTTCCTGCGGCCAAAAAGAAACCGCAAAAAACTTAATCTGCTTCTTCAATCTTTGGCATAATTATACAAAACTTATCAAAACTGCCTGTATAATGCGGTACATTCCTATTATGTATACACAAAGTTAGCGTGTTGGGTATTTCATTTTTGTAGCGTATATATACCTAATGTAGATAAAAAATATGCTGTAAATCAATAGCTTACCCGCTAAACTGTAACAGACTTGATACTTTGGCACAGCTTTTGGAATTGAGGCTTGTAATTAACAACAGGATAAACCTGATTTTTTAAACAAGATTCTTCTAAAAGAAAAATATTATGAAAAAGTTATTATTAAGCGCTTCAGTTTTATTATTAGCAACAGGTGCATTTGCACAAACAAAAATGACCGGAGAAACTTCCCGTTTCGGAATTAAAGCTGGTGTAAACCTTTCGAAATTCCACGCTGGTGGTGATGATGCCGCAGCAAATAATTTTAACGACAATGCAAAAAACAATGTTGGTTTTAACGTTACTGCATTTGGTGATTTCGGTGTAGGAAACAATTTCTTCATCCAACCGGGTGTTTCATTACAAAACAAAGGTAATAAATTTGAATCTGTGCTTACCAATACGGCTTTGGGCAATACAATTACTACCACTAGTTCCGTAAAAACAAATTTAATGACTATTGAAGTACCGGTTAACGCTGTGTTTAGAATCCCTACAGGTGATGCTGGTGCCGTTCAAATCAGTGCTGGTCCTTATATAGGTTTCAACATTTCTGGTAAAGATAAAGGCGAAACGGTTACTACAACAGTAAATAACGCTAACAATAACAGTTCTACTGTTACCACATCTAACGATAGAGACTTATCATTCGGTAGTGCAAGTGATAAAAACTATAACAGTACCGAATTTGGTGCAAACTTTGGTTTAGCTTACCGTACAAACTCAGGATTTTTAGTTGGTGCAAACTATGGTTTAGGTTTAACAGATTTAACACCTAAAGACAGACAGGCTAATTCAAATAAATTAACTAACCGTGTATTGGGTTTCTCAGTTGGTTATTCTTTCTAAGATAAAAGCCTTTAAAATTAAAAGCCGTGCTGATATATCATCAGCACGGCTTTTTTTTATATGCAATCAGGCAAATAAGAACCGCATTGGCATAAACACGAGAACAATCTACTATGGTTGCTTTGATACATGCTTCACAAGCTTTGCAATAATTTCGCGATAGCAAATGCAAGCGCTCTCCGTAAAAAAGATAAAGAATTTATTAAATCAAGCCTGGTTTTAATCGTAAAAGTTCCAGCTTACACCAAACTTTAATAAGGCATCTTGCATAGGGTACCTGTTTACAGTGTAATAACCATTTTGGAAAAGGCCTTGATTGATAAAATCGTATTTAACAAAAAGGTTTGCACGTTTTAAATTGGCTTTAAAAAACACATCTACAATCGGCTTAGAAACAAAAGTTACCGGATTGGTTTCATCTATATAAAACTGTGAGGTTGCTGGCGAATACAAATAATTTGCATATTCGGTATTGTACCTTACATCGATACCTACATTGGCTTTTAATACTTTAAAAAAGGTATTGTCGAAATAAATACTGTTATAGGTATAAAATTCGGGTGTTCTTAAAATTGCATTTTTATCGGTTTTTTGATAGGCTAAATAATTTTCCATTATAAACCTGCCAAACTTCCATTTTTTGGAAACATCAAACCTGATCAGGCTGATATCAGCTGTTTCCTGTTTTGGCAGAATGGCTGTTGTACCATTGCTGTGATCTGCTGCAAAATACAGGTAATTACTGGTTAGGAAATATTTAGCTCCTGCATTAAAACCATATTTATCATTGATGTAATTAAAAGATAGATTGGCGATTTTAGTGTTATTAAAATCAGTATTGCTCCATTGGTAATGGTTGCCATGGTAGTAATCGAAAATTCTGGCTGGTGTTTGGTTTTGTACATAGGCACCTAATTCTATCCTTCCGATGGTTTTTCCTAACAGGATTTTACTTTTGGCTTCGTACAGATAATCACCTGCATTTTCACCCTGCAAAATTTGCTGTATATCTAAGTTAATATCGATATTATTCGAAAACCTGTATCCTGCGGCACCTAAAATGGTAATATTTTGATAACCAAATCTGCTTTGCTCATAATACTTACCATCTTGTTTAATTCCTAAAAACTCGTGTTTATAATAATCATGGCGGATGCCGGCATCAACCTTTAGCTCATTTTTAATGAGTGATGAATTTTTTGGACGTAAAAAGAAACTGTATATAAATTCATTCTTAAAGTGCTGCACATGGGTAGAATCATTTGTGAAAGTTGTGCTGTTTATGCCGGGAGGTAAAACATTGTTCGGATCGGTACCATTTTTATAAAAATCGTAACTTTCGTTATTGTACTCAAAAGTATAAGTAACCTTATTGGTTGGCAAAACAGCATTATTTGCATTGGCAGAAGTATCAATCCGCCCTACATAATAGGTTTGTTTTAAAAACACGGTATTCTTTTTGTACATGTTGCGCGCATCTGATAAGTTGATGGCTTCGGCATCTCTGCTGATCTTGTTGTAACCTGGATCAAAAATATTTTGAGCAACCACTGAACCGTTTTCATAACCACGCATGGTATTAAAAATGGCTGATGCCCACATATTATAACGTTTACTTGGCGATTGGTACCATGAAAATACCGCCACATTTAAATTATCACCACGTTGCCTTGCATAAAACCCTTTCGAATCTCCACGGTTAAAATTTACGCCAACATTCCAGTTTTTCTTGATGTTCTGTGTATGAATTGCCCTAAAAAGCTGCTCTGTTTTGCCGCCACTCACAAAATACAAACTCGTAAAAGGGGTTCTGGCCTGGTAATAAATAATATCTTCTGGTGTTAACGCGTAATAGTCGAACGAATGGAAACCTGCATCAAACCCGATTCTTTTACTGGGCTCAAACAATAATGGCCGGGCTGCCAAACCCATGTTACCAGTACTTATGGTGGGGTGCATGGGTTGTAAAAGCGGACTGTAATTCTGGATATTGGTAGTAGTGGTATCTAAAGGCAATAGTACAATGCTATCTTTACTTAGCGATAGTTTGGTAAAACGGATGTATTTTGCAGTAAAAACAACTGAATCTTTTCCGCCATCCAATTTTTTCCTAACCGAATCGAGTTCTTTATTTGTACCAACATTGGTTTTTAAATCCTGAGCAAAAGCCTTGTTGATGCCCAATAGCACAAACAGTAAAAAACAGATCTGAACAACTTTACGCATCTTAAAGTTCGGCAATTAAGCGGGTTAAAATTTCTGTCATTTTTGGTTCGGCCTTGGCCGCAGCAGCTAAAATTTCATCTAAATCAAAGGGTTGCAAATCTTCAGGAAAACCTTCATCAGTTAAAACAGAAATGGCAAAAACTGGTAAACCTGCGTGGTTGGCCACAATTACTTCTGGTACGGTACTCATCCCCACAGCATCGGCACCAATTAAGCGCAGGTATTTGTATTCTGCCTTGGTTTCTAAATTCGGCCCCGTAACGGCAACGTATACACCTTTATGGCATTTAATATCAACTTCTTTCGCAATGTTTAAAGCCTTTGCAATAATATCGCGTTTGTAAGGTTGGCTCATATCCGGAAAACGTGGACCAAGGTCACTTTCGATAATACCGCGCAAAGGGTTATCAGGCTGCAGGTTGATGTGATCTTCAATAATCATTAAATCGCCTTTTCTAAATTCGGGGTTTAATGATCCTGCTGCGTTAGAAACAATCAGGTTTTCGATGCCCAATCCTTTCATTACCCGAACAGGGAACGTAATTTGCTGCATGCTGTAACCCTCATAATAATGCAAACGCCCCTGCATGGCAATAATTTTTTTACCGTTTAACGTTCCAAAAATTAATTTACCACTATGAAATTCTAATGTTGAAATAGGAAAGTTGGGAATATTAGAATACATCAACTGATGTTCAACTTCGATTTCTTTCACAAGGCCTCCTAAGCCTGTTCCTAAAATAATGCCTATTTCGGGCTTAAAGTTCTCTGTTTTACGTTTTATATATTCAACGGTTTCTTCTATTGCTCTTAACATAGTTTAAAATGAGTTCGTCAAAGGTAATCTTATCTTCTTCAAATAATTCAACCTCGATGGGTAAATAATATACAGGTAAATTTACCAGTAAATCTTCAAATCCGGTAGCTCTTAAACGTTTGCTATCCTTTTCTGTTGTGATGATGATTTTTTCTTTTTTATTTCCGGCCAAAAATGCACTTTTAAATTTGCTGATATCTGCTTCTTTAAAGGCATAATGATCAGGAAATTCTTCGTGTTTAATGGTTTTGGAATATTTACCCAGTTCTTCGATCAATGGTTCTGGATTGGCAATACCTGTTAATAGAAAAATTTCGCAATCTTTTATCGATTCGAGTACGCGGCTTTCTTTATTGTATAAATGAACAAGGTGGCCATATTTTAAATAGGAGTGCAATACCGGCTGATTTGCATCGGGTTGCAGTTCGTTTATTGAAGCTTGTTGCGCTACATGTAACAAGGGCACTGGCGATTTAGTGACTAATAGCACATCGGCTCTTTTACGTGACGAGAAAACATCTCTTAAATTACCTGCTGGCAAGAGGAACTGCAGAGTGCCCAATTTTCTAAATTCGAAAAGCAAAATATTAAAACCCGCCCTTACTGCACGGTGCTGAAAGGCATCATCAAGGATAATTAAATCATGGTTTTCTTTGAGCTGATTAATTCCATTTACGCGGTCTTCGCAAACAGCAACGGTTACCTTTGCAAATTTCTGATGGTATTGTAACGGTTCATCTCCAATGGTTTCGGCAGTTGCATTGTCATCAGCAAGGATAAATCCTTTTGTTTTGCGACCGTAGCCTCTACTTAATATCGCTATTTTATAATCGGCCAGTAACCTCACCAGATATTCGGTTGTTGGTGTTTTGCCCGATCCGCCTACAGCCAGATTGCCTACGCAGATTACGGGTAAATCGAATTTTACAGACCTGATTAAGCCCCAATCGTATAATTTTTTGCGGAGTGTAACGGCCATTCCATAAATTAATGAAAAAGGAAGCAGTAAAAGGCGTAGATAGTTAAGTAGCATATCGTGGTTTCAAAAATACTGATTATTTAAAAAAGAAAGGCATCAGCCTATAGAGCAACCCTTAAGCGCAGGAAATGGTTTGGTGGAGAGGGAAATAGGGAGTTTTTAGTTGGGAGTTGTGTACCTTGCCTTCAATTAAGCAATTGAAACAATTTACCAAATCCACTTAAAATTGCTCCAATATATCTTGATCTGATTTATAGGTTTCGACAATCACCTTTGGAATGGAAAGGTTATGTTTTTGATAAAGGGATGCCCAAAGTTCGGCATTGTTCTTTTTTGGGTATTGATAAAAATCCTGTCTGAGTTTAAAGGTGGAGAAATTATTACTGTTTTTCTGTTCAGGTTCTATATCATCAAGAAAAAGCAGTTCCATTTCTGCCGAGGGCTCCCCTTCCGAGAATAATCCGGCTACTACATTACACTTTAAGTAGGTAGCATTAAGGTGCGATAATCCATTTTCAATCGTGTAATCCTGTTTATTGATCCAGATCATACTTTTGTTAATCGTGGCAATATTACTCTCCATCCCTTTAATCAGGTGTTTATCAACCGTGATGTAAATCCACCCGCTTTTCCTTTTATACAATACGTTTCTTGCCCTGTTAAAATAGATTTTATAACATTTTGTTCCTTCGTAATCTACCTGTCCTTCTATTTCATAATCGTTATCCTCGCTGAGCATATTATCATTAAGGTTAGTTACAAAGTAAGATTTGAGCTCCATTCTTAAATCTACCGCATAATTAATTTTTACAGTTTTAGATTTTCTTAAATCTTTAAGCCTTCTAATTCCTTCAAGCTGTAATTTGATATCGTTTTTGTATTCGTCGGTATGCAGATTAAGTACGCCTTCGGCAAAGGTGTTATATTTGCCATCTTTAACTAAATATTGCCTGCAAAGGATCTTTTTACTCACCACGCCTGTATCTGCAAGGTGCGCCATTGCATTCTTTACGAGTGTAGTAACGAAATTGGAAGAATAAATCTGCACATCATTTAGCGTAACGTATTTATCCTTTAATTTTATGGTAAGGTCATCAGTTTGACTATCATCAACCTTAACCGAACGGCTTTCGTAACCAACCGAACTAAAAGAAAGCGACTGCCCTTTATTTAGCGAATCTACTTTGATACTGAATTGACCTTCTTCATCACTCAATGCAATCAATTTTCCTTTATTATAAATGGATACAGACGCAATGCCTTTATTTACATGATTAATTACATGCCCTTTAATTATTTTTTGTGCCCATGCTGCATGCAAAAAAAATAAACAGCAGAATAAGAAGGGTAAAATAATTTTTGAACGGTAAGGCATAGGTTTGAGGCGTTATTTAGGGAATTACTTGGTTATCTGTGGTGAATTTACTTATTCTAAATAAATAACCAAAATGCAGCATAAATTTTCGGTAATGGTTTACCGTTATCATCGTAAATTGATTTAGCAATTGACCGATTATGAGCTAACCTATAACAATTCAATGAACAGTTATTTTAATTTTTTTATTATCATTGTTGTCTACCAAAAAAACAATTTAATGTCTCCAAATAAAAGATTAGTAATAGGCCAGGGCCAGATTAGCGGATATATCTCTATTTTTTTAGCTGTGCTGGCGTTATTGGGCATCCTTTGCTTCCATTATCCAGAGAAGTTAACCACTCCCGAATTCCGCGAAATATACACTAAAGATAGTATGGAAGCTTTAATGCTTGGCGGTGTTATTGGCTGTTTCTTTTTTTCGCTGTTAAGTTTAATTCTCAGTAAAAAAGTAAAATGGGCATGGCCTGGTTTTGCTTTAGGTGCACTGGCTGTTGTACTTGGTGCATTAAGTGTAGAAGGTAGAGATGTGGCTAAATCCAGCTGGCATTTCGGTTTAGACTGGATGATTTTAGATTTACTTTTAATGGTTGCCATATTTGTTCCGCTTGAGCTGTTTTTCCCAAAAAACAATGAACAAACTAAATTTCACGAAGAATGGCGTACCGATTTAACTTACTTTGTAATCAGTCACCTGTTTATTCAGTTTTTTGGTATTGTTACGCAAAAACCTGCTGTGTTATTTTTCGGCTGGATGGGTTTAGATAAGCTTCATGCCTGGGTGCAGGGTTTGCCTTTTATTGTGGCATTGTTTCTGGCGTTTTTCAGTACAGATTTATTTCAGTACTGGGCACACCGTTTCTTCCATACGCGGGTATCGTTGTGGCGTTTCCATTCTATACACCACTCTACACAAAATATGGATTGGCTGGCCGGTAGCCGTACACACTTTATCGATATCTTTTTTACCCGCGCCATGACGTTTATACCGCTGTATGTATTGGGCTTTTCGTCGACAGTTTTTAACGTTTACATTATTTTTATTGCCATCCATGCCGTACTCATTCATGCCAACACACGCATAAACTTCGGTCCGCTTAAATATATTTTTACTACACCTCAATATCACCACTGGCACCATTGTGAGGACCCAAAATATTACGGACATAACTTTGCTTCGATATTTCCATTTATCGATATGATTTTTGGCACCTATTATTTACCAGGCAAAGAATGGCCAGCCGGAACAGGCGTGCACGAAGCGGCTTACCCGAAAGGTTTTGTTAAACAATCTATTTATCCATTTACTAAAAGTCCGTTTGATACGGATTTAAATATGGAAGAACGGAGTGATAGATAAATATCTTGCTGTGGGGCATAGCTAATTTAAAGATTAAACTGACGCTAATGCTCGTTTGTAACGGGCGTTGTTATAATTCGTCGCTTCCTAACGAAGAAACCATTAAGCAAAATCATTTGGAAAGCAGGGGCAATAGATAAGATTAATGTTCGTCAGGCTTTCTGCTAAATCTTTTGTATTAAAAAAAACAAAAGGATACCGCTGCAATCCTGTTTAATAAAGTTGGGCACTACTACTATCAAGGGTTTTGGAATTAAAGCTAAATTTAAAGATTAATTGGGTAAGCTATTTAAGCACTTGTTCGGTAAAGAGCGTTGTATAGTTCGTCGCTTCCTAACGAAGAAACCATCAAGCAAAATTATTTGGAAAGCAGGGGCAATAGCTATGATTAATGTTAGTCAGGCTTTCTGCTAAATCTTTTGTTTTGAAAAAAACAAAAGGATACCGCTGCAATCCTGTTTAATAAAGTTGGGCACTGCTACTATTAAGGGTTTTGAATTAAAGCTAAATTTAACGATTAATTGGGTAAGCTATTTAAGCACTCGTTCGGAAAAGGGCATTGTATAGTTCGTCGCTTTTAACAACGAAGCCCTAATCTATTTATCCATTCCTAAAACTCCAGCAGTTAAAATATGGATGCGGAACAAAACAGATGGTTTAAATGTTATATTAGCATTCCATCTAATTTTATGCAGCCCGAAACAGAAATTTTAATCATTGGTGGTGGTTTGGCCGGTTTAACTGCTGCGCTCCACCTAAACAAACTGGGCATACATGTAACACTGATTGAGAAAGATACTTATCCTCATCATAAAGTTTGCGGCGAATACATCTCGAATGAGGTATTACCCTATTTTAAGTGGCTTGGTTTACACACGGAAGATCTAAATCCTACATCCATTAGCGATTTGCTATTTACCTCCCTTTCAGGCAAAAGTATACAAACAGCACTCCCACTTGGTGGTTTTGGTTTGAGCCGTTATACCATCGATCATTACCTTTACAATGAGCTTATTAAAAGAAACATTAAGGTTATCCACGAACGTGTAGTGCAAATAGACTTTGCTAACGATCAATTTATGGTAGAAACTACCAACAGCACTTACATTGCGCCGTACGTAATCGGTTCTTATGGAAAAAGATCAGCCATAGATGTTAAACTCAACCGGAATTTCATCAACAAACAATCTCCCTATCTTGCAGTTAAAGCACATTACAAAGCCGATTTTCCTGATCATGTGGTAAGTCTGCACAATTTTGAAGGAGGCTACTGTGGCCTATCGAAAGTAGAAAACAACAAGCTGAACATCTGTTACCTGGCAGACTACAACAGTTTTAAAAAACATAAAAATATTGTGGCTTACCAGGAAAAAATTCTATACAAGAACAAACATTTAAAAAATATTTTCGAGCAGGCAGAAATTATATTTGACGCCCCATTAACCATCAGTCAGATTTCTTTCGAAACCAAAGAACCTGTTTATAAACACATATTAATGATTGGTGATACCGCAGGACTGATTCACCCGCTTTGTGGAAATGGAATGGCAATGGCGATACACAGTGCTCAGCTTCTTTCTGTATTGTTGCACCAAAAAATTAAAGGTAAAATAACCTCACGTGCGGCATTGGAAGAAAATTATACCTCACAATGGAACAGGGAATTTAAAACCCGGCTAAAAATGGGCAGGGTTTTATCTGCATTGCTCAGAAACAATAAATTAGAGGGTTTTGCAATGAACACCTTAACGCGGATTCCTTTTCTACTTAAGCAAATCATCAAACAAACACATGGAAAACCTATCAATATCCCCCAATAAATGGCTGTAGATACCACGAACAGAAGCACAGCACCCGAAATTATGGACGATTTTGCCATGGAAGGTGAAATACTGCGCGATGCATTAGACAAAATAGCAAGAATAAACCAGCTTTTGGGCGGCAATAAAGTTACGCTCGATGGCATTAAAAGCCTTATTAAAAACAAACCAAAAGATCAGCTTATACGTATTACTGATATTGGATGTGGAAATGGTGATATGCTACGCACATTGGCCGATTATGCAAAAAGCAAAGGTTTAAATTTTATTTTAAAAGGAATAGATGCCAATAACTTTACTATAAAACATGCAGAAAGTTTATCGCACAACTATCAGAATATCTCTTACCAGTGCAGCAATATTTTTGATGACCTGGATAAAAACGAAGACTGCGATATAATGCTTTGCACCTTAACATTACATCATTTCAAAGATGAAGAGATTATCGGCTTATTGGAGAATTTCAAAAAATCGGCAAAAATGGGCATTGTGATTAACGATTTAGAAAGAAGCGCTATTGCCTATAATCTTTTTAAGGCCTTGTGTTATGTGTTCCGTTTAAATGATATGTCGCGCGAGGATGGATTGGTATCTATTCTGCGTGGATTTAAAAAGGCTGATCTGATTAAATATAGCAAACAATTAAACCTTAAATCGAGTTCGATAAGATGGAAATGGGCTTTCCGTTACCAATGGATAATTAAAACAATATGAGCGTAACCGTAAAAGCAGTAAGTAAAGCCTTGCCCGAATTCTCCAGATCAACGGATGAAATCTTACCTTTTCTTGATCTTTGGTTAAAGGATCAGGATGAGCGTTTTATCAGAAAGGTAAAAAAGATTTTTGAAGGTGCAGCGGTTGATAAACGCTATTCTATAATGTCGCCTGAGGAAGTATTCAGTGATTTAAGTTTTGAGGAGCGGAACAATATTTATGTTAGGGAAGGCATTAAACTGGGCACACAATGTTTAACCTCGGCACTTGATAAAGCAGGTTGGCAGGCAAAAGATTTAGATTATATCATCACAGTAAGCTGTACAGGGATTATGATCCCTTCTTTAGATGCATATTTAATCAATTTACTCAAACTTCGGCAGGATATTGTGCGCCTGCCGGTTACAGAAATGGGTTGTGCAGCCGGGGTATCGGGGATGATTTATGCTAAAAACTTCTTAAAAGCCAATCCGGGTAAACGTGCCGCGGTTGTAGCAGTAGAATCGCCTACGTCAACTTTTCAACTGAACGATTTTTCGATGGCCAACATTGTAAGTGCCGCAATATTTGGCGATGGTGCTGCCTGTGTGCTGTTGAGTTCGAACGAGGAAGATGGTGGCCCCGAAATTTTAGCCGAAGAAATGTATCATTTTTATGATGCTGAAGAAATGATGGGATTTAAACTCACCAATACCGGTTTACAAATGGTACTGGATGTTGCCGTGCCCGAAACCATTGCCAATCATTTTCCCGATATCATCCACCCCTTTTTAGCCAAAAATAGTTTGCGCATCAATGATATAGACCACTTGATCTTTCATCCAGGTGGCAAAAAAATTATTCAGACCGTTGATGAACTGTTTGGACAGCTTGGCAAAAACATTAATGAAACGAAAGAAGTATTGAGGCAATATGGAAATATGAGCAGCGCAACGGTACTGTATGTTTTAGAACAGATTATGGATAAAAAGCCTGATACCGGAGAAAAAGGATTGATGCTAAGCTTTGGACCAGGTTTTTCTGCACAGCGCATACTTTTACAATGGTAAAATCAATCATTCAGTTATTTAATTCCCATCATGACAAACGCAGAAATATTGGCTAAACTCCCCTATGGCAAATCTTTTTTATTTGTAGATGATTTATTGCATGTTGATCAAAACGGAGCGAAAGGAATTTTTACTTATAATGAAAAGCTATCCTTTTACGAAAGTCATTTTAAAAACAACCCGGTTACCCCCGCAGTAGTGCTTACCGAAACCATGGCACAAATTGGATTGGTGTGTTTAGGGATTTACCTCTTACCGGATAAAGCGTTAAATATGTCTGTAGCCATGACATCAAACGCAATTGATTTTTTAATTCCGGTTTACCCAGGCGAACAGGTAACGGTAACAAGTGAGAAAATATATTTCAGGTTTAATAAGTTGAAATGTAATGTTAAAATGGAAAATGCTGCAGGCAAAGTGGTTTGCAAAGGAAATATTGCTGGAATGTTAATTTCTACAGGAAATGAATAACAGAGTGGTTATAACCGGATTAGGCGTATGTGCACCCAATGGTACAACTGTTGCTGAATTTACAGATGCCATTAAAAAGGGAACTTCAGGTATCCGCCATCAGCCCGATCTGGAAGCCTTAAATTTTTCCTGCCAGATTGCCGGGAAACCAGTACTAAGTGATGAACGCATCAGTGAATATTTTACCCCACTCGAACTTCGGAATTTAAACAGTACCGGTATAGTTTATGGCGTAATTGCAGGTTTAGATGCCTGGAAAGATGCAGGTTTTGCAATTGAAAACAACGATGAGCCGGATTGGGACAGCGGAACAATTTTTGGCACGGGTACTTCGGGTATAGATAAGTTTAGGTGGGCAATTAACAAAATTGATGACCTCGAAATTAAAAAACTTGGAAGTTCTGTGGTGATCCAAACAATGGCCAGTGGGGTAAGTGCTTTTATAAGTGGTAAACTTGGTTTAGGAAACCAGGTAAGCACCAACTCATCAGCCTGCGCAACCGGTGCAGAAAGTATTTTACTGGCTTATGAAAGGATTAAAACCGGGCAGGCACAGAGAATGCTGGCAGGCAGTACTAGCGATAGCGGACCTTATATTTGGGGCGGTTTTGATGCCATGAAAGTTTGCACCTTTAAACATAACCACGAGCCAGAAAAAGGTAGCAGGCCAATGAGTACCACAGCAAGTGGTTTTGTACCCGGAAGCGGAGCAGGGTCTTTGGTTTTAGAATCGCTCGATAGTGCAATAGCCAGAAAGGCCAAAATATATGGTGAGGTGCTTGGCGGTCATGTTAATTCTGGCGGTCAGCGGGGATTAGGCACCATGACGGCCCCAAACCCCATTGCCGTTCAGCGTTGCATACAGGCTGCTTTGCAAAATGCAGGCATAAAAGCCCACGAAATAGATGTAATTAACGGTCACCTTACCGCTACTTCGAAAGATGCTTTTGAAATAGAAAACTGGAAAACAGCCTTACAGTTACCTACCGAAAATTTCCCTTACATTAATTCGTTAAAGGGCATGATCGGTCATTGTATTGCAGCCTCTGGAAGTATAGAATGTGTTGCCTCGGTATTGGAATTGCACGAAGGATTTATTTTCCCCAACATCAATTGTGAAGATTTAAATCCTGAGATTAGTGCATTGATCGATGTAAAAAGCATTCCACAAACCCTAATTGAACAACCAATTAATATATTAGCTAAAGCCAGTTTCGGATTTGGCGACATTAATGCCTGCGTTATCTTTAAAAAATACATCCCATGAATAAAGAACAGATTATCCAAGCCCTAAAAACAATTGTTGAGCCTTATAGCGAAGAAACATCGGCAATTGCCCATATCGACGAAAACACGGATTTTATTAACGACCTGAAAATAAATTCGGCCAACCTGGTGGATATTATCCTGGATATTGAAGAGAAATTTAACATTGAGATAGACAACGATTCGATGGCGAAAATGCTCACAGTAAAAGCGACCACAGAAATTATAACGCAAAAACTGGAAGCCAATGCTGGGCAATGATATTGTTGATTTGGGTTTAGCCAAAACCCAGAGCAACTGGCGACGGAGGAACTATCTTGACAAAATTTTTACCGCTGAAGAAAAGCTACTCATTACCTCATCACAGAAACCTGATGAAATGGTGTGGCTGTTGTGGAGCATGAAAGAAGCAGCCTATAAAATTTATAACCGTAAAACCGGCATCAGGAGTTTTGCACCGACGAGTTTAAGGTGTATAATTCACCCTGATACCAACCAAACTTTTGGCGAAGTGCATATTGAAGGACACACTTATTTTACTAAAAGTGATATTTACACCCATTATCTGCATACCATTGCCACCGCAGAGGCTGTACATTTGAATTGCACCCACATTGCGATTTACAAAGCTCCAGATCATTTGTTTGATTATAAAAGCACGAAGCCAGGTTGTGTAAGCCATCATGGCCAGTTTTTGGCATTGGTGTATGAACTCCAGAGTTGACAATTTTACTCACAGGGTGGCAAGAAAAGTTGTCAACTCTTATTACAAAAGTAAAACCCACTAAAGCCTCCTAAATCCGCGGTATTTTCTGCGCAATCTGCGGGCAATGTGCACTTCCCCAAATTCAGACCAGTTAAAAGTAGAATTCTAGACCGAGCGCAGCGAGGCTATTAGAAAAACTATTAATTTTAATTGGCAATATGAAAA
>NZ_LMKM01000011.1 GCF_001421515.1 Pedobacter sp. Leaf216
CATATTGCCAATTAAAATTAATAGTTTTTCTAATAGCCTCGCTGCGCTCGGTCTAGAATTCTACTTTTAACTGGTCTGAATTTGGGGAAGTGCACAACGTGGTTATCGAAAAAGGTAAGACCACAGCCTTAAACGATAAGTCCTCGCCGCTTTCGAAGGCTTACATATCCAAGATGTGGGAAGATAAAAAGGGCAACCTTTGGTTCTCGCTGTATAATGAAAAAGGTGCGGCGGCAGGAATGTATATGCTTTCGCCGGAGGGAAAATGGGAACGTTTGTGGAACGACAACCCGGCAATGTTTGCCGGCAACAGCATCAACGATTTCTTTTTGGATGAAGAAAAAAACACTTTATGGCTCAGCCAGAACAACGTCGGGATTATCAGGTACGACATTGGACGCAAAAAGACCGAAATATATACCACTGAAAATTCTAATGTTCCCAGTGTCAATATCGAGCGGATCACAAAGGACAAAGATGGGGCAATCTGGGCGGCAACCTTTGCAGGGATAATCAAAACAGCATTGAAATAAATACAATAATTACATTGTATCCTGTCCAGGTAGAAGGTTAATCGGTTGCTGCCAGACCCTTGGCTAAAGATCAAGTGCCAGCCTGATTTGATTGATGTAGGTCGTGCCGGAAATAATCTTGGTGTGCTCATTGTCATTCATTAAAATAATTAGCCCGTTATTGAAGTACCTGTTGATTTCGAGAATCTTTTCGGTGTTGATAATATATGACCGCTGGACCCTTAAAAAGCTGGAAGGCAGTTTTCCTTCCAGTTCCGACAAGGAGAGTTCTGTTAAGAACTTATCTCCGTTATCAGTATAGATCATCACAACCTTGTTCGGCCAGCAAAATTTTTTATAATAAGAGTTTTGCTTCACTAAAATATTGAAGAAATTCTTTTTCCATTTTTTGATTTTTAAACTTGATAATTGTAGATGTTCCATCAAAACAAATTATTTCAATTTCAGAATTCGGACTTAAGAATTCATTAGGTTTTTTCCAAATATTTTCATTGCAATCTGCAAATGGAAACTCTTCACTTTTTAAGGAAGGAATTTCGCCTATAAATGCGCAAAATACTCCCCAAATAAATTGAATATTACGCGTCTCTACTAATGCTTTAAATTCAGAACCAGAAAACTCTATTTTCTTACTTTCAAAATCGAGCTTATGAACTTCCCCTTTTTGTTCAAAGTCAAATATGAAATAATCTTGATTTGTAAGTAGCCAGTTATAATCACCGATACTTTCAATGATTGGGTAGAGTAACTCTCTCAAATTTGTGTGAAATTTTAGCTTTTCTGTTTTCTCGAGAATGTATGTCATAAAATTTCTGTTAACGGTGCAGGGCTTGCCGAAGTGGGGGGACAGGGTACTTCAGCCCAACCCTCGCAGTAAAGTAAAATTGAAAAACTTAACTTGAGCCTTGTTCGTCCGTCCTATAACGCCAAGCACTGTTACCTGCTATGCTTTTCTACAGGTAATTAAATCTCGATTTTCAAAAAATACCAATCAGATTTTGAAATCCAATCGCATATTACTTGTTTGCTGAAAATTATTGGTTTATCTCTATTCACTTTCCATTTGTCTGCCCAACCTGGAACAATTGCTTCATTTTCTTTGTAAACAGTTCCACTTTTTAGTGATACTGTTCTTCCATGTCCACTTTGAATAGTAGTCGAATAATATTTGTTGTTAGTCAAGCAAATAAACTTTTTTATGTCAAAACCATTGAATTTTTGAAGCCTTTCGATATCTAACAGCACATCATAACAATCTAGATCTTTCGCTCGATTACTTGCTTTCATAAAACATTTAGTTCTATTGCTGCTTTCGTTTCTCCTAAAATGCAAACTATGTCAATACTTTTCTTCTCGTAGTTTGTTTCCATTTCAATTTCAAATCTTTCATTTGGTTCAATGCAATATGTGTTTCCCAGATCAAAAATTAGTTTTGAAAGATGAAGTTGTAAAGATGATTCCTTATTTATTATTTGTTTACTGGAAACAATTCTTTCAAATAAAATTTCCCAAGCTAAATCTATAATTTGTTGTAGTCTCGAATATTGGTCAATTGGTATCAAATGTTTTGTCCTTTAAATTTCATGAGGTATTAAGTAGCATAGCAGCCCACTTTTGTATTTACGCAACTTGGCTTAAACAATTCCTTGCTTAATTCAATTCAGTACAGTTTTCTATTGCGAATTTTGTATTGTTGGTTTTCGTTTTTAATCGTTTATAAGCACTTAACTTGGTTAAGTGAGATAGTGCATGGTTGTTAATTTAGTTTAGCAAGATATTAATTTTACTCGAAAATAGAATATCCAAAAATTTAATTATTTTAAATATTTAAGGGATGGTTTCTGATTTTGGATACTCAATGAATGCGGAGAAATGCTTAAAAGTTAGCCCTCGCAAAAATGACTAGAACTATTGCCCTTACCTTTACGAGGGGCATCTTGCAATAAATTTAAAATTAGCCTGGGTGATTAACCCAAGCTAATAATTTTTACATCATTCCATCATCCGCAAAACTGTAATAACTATCATTAGAAATTATCAGGTGATCCCAAACTACAATCTCTAATAGTTTACCACCTTCTTTTAGTTGATTAGTCAATTTAATATCTGCATGGCTAGGTCTTAAATTACCACTAGGATGGTTATGCGATATTATTATTGATGACGTATTCGCTTTTAAAGCCATTGAAAATATAATTTTAGGATCAAGGATAGTCCCACTTACACCTCCTGTGGAAATATCTACAATCCCTAGAACTCTGTTTTCTCTATTCAACAGAATCATTTTACTCTGTTCTAAGAACTCTATTTTACCTAAGTCCCATTGCTGTATTAATAGGTCATAAGCTTGCTTAGATGAGGTGATTTTAGGTGATTTGTGTTATCTTTTGCATCTATAAACTATGAAACAATATCTATTTACCCTTGCGTTAGTGTTTACATACATTTTAGGAAATGCTCAAACACAACTGAACGACAGTAATATTGCAAAGACAATGCAAAAGCTATCAGATACAACGGTAATTATACAGTATCCCAGTATTTGGTCTCATGCTCCCTTCCTTCTTTTCTTAAGCAAGACAGGAGACACAATAACTGCTTATGAATATAAAAGACCAGAGGTTCGTAAAGTCAATGGTAAAGTGCCATCGGCGATTCGCAGCGTAATGTATTATAAGGACTTAACAGAATATATGAATGAACCAGTATCGATTAACCGTTATTTCGTTGAAAAGGATATTTCGTTAGATACATTGAGAAATCTTTGGAATGATATACTTAGATTGAAACTATGGTATATGAAAGATGATGCTATTGAAGGTTCGGGATGCCCAACGATTAAAGGATCAAACTTAACCATTCATGATGCTGGAGGCATATATATATTATTGATAAGCAAAGCTGAAATTAAGCCGTTAAACTTTTACGCTCCAAATGAGTTTGAGAAGTTTTGTCCAGGACGGAAAGGTAGACAAACCGCTATTAAATTATCTGGTTTAATAGGTAAGGCATTCAGAGAGCATTGATTCCCGATTACAACACGTTGAGTTTAGTTTTTTAATAATGGGAATTTGCTCACCGCCTGCGAACTGAGAAAATGTGTGAGGATCAGCAGTTGCAGAGCAACGGGATCCGATCTATGTTTTAACACAAGCGATTGGCGAGATACTTGTATCAAGTATCGTGACGATCGTGCAGCATTTTCGATTGCGCAGGTGAGCTGAAAAGTGGAAAGCGATTAGATTTATCCAGGATGAAGCGAAGCAAAATCCTAGATAAAGATAGAGAAAGCATTCATGAGGCAACCGATTTGTCAAAATTAAAACCATGACAGTGCAAAGNCGATTAGATTTATCCAGGATGAAGCGAAGCAAAATCCTAGATAAAGATAGAGAAAGCATTCATGAGGCAACCGATTTGTCAAAATTAAAACCATGACAGTGCAAAGCATTGGCGTGTGTTTTACGTGGCATTAGACTTGCCGAATACCGATCTTCCTATCGGTTTAGCACTGTCTTAGCCAATGCACCACTGACTAAAAGTAACCGCAGAAACTTAAAAGAATGCTGATTAAATTTCGTGGAAGGTTTGATTTTTCTTCTCACCCTTATGAAATCGGACATTCCGTTTTCCGGAATAAAAAACTGGAAGATAATTTCTTTATTGATAGGCTATATGAACTTGCCAGTGATGAACATAAAGCCTTTTATAATTTTCACCTAGCGCACTACCTGGTTAGAAATCCTGAAGGGGAGGAAAAGTTCTTTCTTAAGGTGGATAAAACAATGAACAGGAGGATTGGTTTCTATTCGGCAAACAATCCATCTGCGTGGGGGTATAGCTCTATTATTGACAAGTTGTCGACATTGGATACGTTCAGGGAATTTCTTGATACCATTGATCTGTGGAGTGTGAATACTTCCATTGAAAAGATCTTTAGGCAGAAAGATGATGAAATCGAGATGCTTATCGGTAAAGTAAAAGACTTGCAGTCCAAACTGGATGATATTATGAAATATGAGGCAAGTGAAAAAATCGCAATCCATGGTGGGGAGCTTCCTGTTTTTATGGATCTGATGCATCAGGTGAAGGGGCTGGTGCTGCCGAATGGAAATAGGCTTTTGACCACTCAAGGGTTCAGCCCCTGGTATAAGATGATTGCCAAAAACTTTGTTCATGGGGAAAAGCCGATCCCTTTGGCAACTGCACAGAATTATTTTTCATCTCCCGGTTCTTTGAAGTATATTTTTATAGCTGAAAAGGATAGGGGGTTTGACATTGTGCCGGTCAGGCCCGAAGTCCAGAATTCACATTGAGGTAAATTAGGGTTATCAGTGGAAAGCTGTTTATCCATGAAAGAAATTGAATGTGCTTTTTGTATCGGTAAAAAAGGGTAAAGATGCTTTTGGTCCGCTTAATGAAACTGTCGTTAGGATATGGTTTTTCTCGATACGGGCTTTTTTAGTTTAAGTGTTTATTTAACTTTATTAGATTGCCTAACTTGTAAGATCAGATCACCCGGGTAATGATATAGCTGTTTTTGGGAGAGACTTACAGGTCAGCCTGGTAAGATCTATGTATCATCACCTGCGTCCACGGGGACAGGTTTTATAATTGGGGATATGTTTCGGTGAAAGTGGAAACGGATCCTAAAAATTAAATAATATAATGGGGATGTACGGTTTTTTGAAATCCCGAGTGGATAATATGATCTGGAATTGGGGTTTAGTTTTGGCTGTCCCCTGAAGGGCCGGGCAATCCGCTGTATCTTTTGTTCCAAAAGGATGCCGCTCCTTTCCCTGACAGGGGCGGGGGATAATGTTTATAAATTATCCTTTCCTGGGTTTAAAGATAACAAACACCTTGTACGCCAATTTCTTTTTATTTGCTGCTTTTTTTTACCAATTTACACCAAATGACAAATCAATAAATTGTAGTCATTATAAACCTATATGGGATCCCAGAAAATTACGCTCTACCTATGCCTGTTTTTGATGTTGTTAACTTCATGTTCAAACAGCAGTAAAATTATCCATTATCAATATAAAGGGGTAGTTATTACCCGGGTTAACGGTTACCCGAAGGACTATTTTTATTATGGGAAATTTGATAACACGAAAAATCTGCCCAAGGATTACATCCTGTCCAAATTCAGTGGGTTTGACGGATTGATGTCTGCTTTTCTGGTATTTAAAAAGGATAAAACAGTAGAGATTATTCCTGTAGCTGATGACTTCACCAAAATAGGAGACAATGCATCCCTGAAGCTGAACAGTGAAATTGAAAATATTGACTTCATTCACTGGCGGGACAGTACCAGCAATAACCTGGATAGTATAGTAGAGGTTTCAGATGACCTCAAATTAGAAATCGCCCGAAATAAAGACGGCCGTTCAAAAGTAAAAGCAACATACGATAGATCACTATAGTCCGTATTGTATACTGCCATTCCCTTACCCTGCTAAAGGGAAAGCCCCTTTGCATATTCCTTATTCTCATGAACAATTAACCAATGCTCTTCAATTTTTGAGGACTACATATCCGAGAATTCAAGCTTAAGTCCTTGGGCTAGTTAGTTAACATCAAATAACCATACTTCTAAATATCCAGTTTTCAATCAATTCCTTTCTTATAAGGGGGATGGTTCTCGTTTTGGATATGCTGAAAAGTGTACTTGTTGATATTGTTTCTATAAGGTCTGGAGTGAGCTAAACAGTTGTTTACCTTTTAAAACGACAAGCATTACGCACATGTTATGTTAATTGGGTGTTAACATATAACGATACAATAGAGATTGTGCATGTAGTGATAGCCGTCAACTACAACGGTTACCACAACCTCCACCATGGTTTTGAATCCTTTACATTTTGTGCTGTCTCGCTTGTTGCTGGCTGTGTAGCATCATATAGCGAGTCTCGTACCTGCTTAGTAATCAAATCCAATTCAATATGAAATTGCTTGTTGCTATCTTGATAGTGAAAATAGGTTGCATAGAGCTTATTGTCCTTTATATTGGTTAGCTGGACATCATCGAAGCCATTATATTCAAAAAGACAAGTTTCACTACCGTGTATATCAATGAATCTTAAATCATAACCATTTGAATAGTAAGTATTATACTGGTCGTTATCTACCAGAACCGTTTTTACATCCGATATCTCTGTACTATTAACAAGTTGTCGAGTTGTTGTATTAATCAAATAAGCGGCACCGTTAGCTACAATAAAAGCCTTTTCATGTCTATCTAATAATTTAATTATACGCGAATTATCTAGCCAACCATTTTGAAATGAACCTACCCATTCATCTCCAACATCAGTAGTAAATTTAACCCAAGAGCAATCAGACGCAGTATCTCCAAAGTGTTTCTCCTGATACTCGCCTGAAGGTGGTCTATAGATAAATTCTGCAAACATATGAATAGGTATTGTTAGCTAAGATAATAGTTTTAGATGAACTGTGTTATGGCTCACCAAATGCAAACCGAGCAAATGTGTGAGAATCGACAGTTGCAAAGCAACGGGATTCGATCTATGTATTAACACAAGCGTTAGCGCAGCATTTTCGATTACGCAGGTGAGCTGAAAAGTGGAATGCGATTAGATTTATCCAGGATGAAGCGAAGCAAAATCCTAGATAAAGATAGAGAAAGCATTCATGAGGCAACCGATTTGTCAAAATTAAAACCATGACCTTTTGCTAAGAACCACTGGCAGAAAAGTAAAGCATTGCCCCTCATAAAGATGCAGTATAGATCCAACAGCACTGATTAAATGACTAGACCGAGCCTTTCCTCGCTTAAGCCAACCTTTTGAGGAAAGTTTTGGTTAAGGAATGCGTCAAAATTAATCTACCTCTATTTAAGAATATTATGATTGTTCAGCTTGCCTGTATTGATAATCTTTAACAAAATCCAGTAAAATAACCCATTGAATATTAAAAACAAAATTAGTTTCATGAAGTATCCTAAAATTAACGGATAAAGTAAGGATAAAGAATCAAAAGCCATATAATCTCTATGGAAGCTCGTAATTAATACTGTTAACCTTTCTGCCTCAAGTATCCATAATAATAGGATCCCTATAATTAATCTAAAGTATCTTGATTGCCGACACGTTTTGATCCAAAGTATTTGAGTAACTAGAAATAGGAAAAGGAATTGAAACCAGAATGTAAAAGCGTAAGAACCAAACATTTGATTTTCGATAGTAAATGTGTAACTATCCGAACCAAAATATGCTTCAAAGAACCAAACAATAAAGGTCATTGTATATATAATTCCTGCGACCCTTGTTATCCGAGTAACCACAATGTCCACTTCTTTAAACAATTTTCGCTGTAAAAAAAAGAAATAGCACACACTCCAAGATCCAAAGCCAAATAACTGGATAATTGAGAGCCTATGAATAATCGTTAATAGCATGATTATATTCTTTATATATATTCATTTAGACTTCAATTATAACAAAAAAGAGCCAAACCGGACCGCTCTTGACTATTGCTACCAAATCTTCCACCAAGGTTTAGGCTCCTTTCGGGACGAAGTTGCCGATTCGCTATAATCTTTCAATATTTCAAGTTTTCCGCCACGTAAAGGAAAGAATATATCGCCATTATCACTACTGACATCAAAGAATCCAACTTCGTGCTTCTCTGCAAGTTCTAATGCTGCATCATATGCTTTTTCAGCAACAGTCCAACTAAATCCTATATAGATCACATCGTTCCCAACAGAATAATCAGTTAGAAAATCGTTTTCTTCATCATCTTCACTTGCATAGGGGCCATTCATTGCAGGAAATGTTTTGATAATTCCTATAAACCAATCCCTTAGTTTTGGCGAGGTGTTAGTCGGATCGTCATAACCATGCGGTTCAGATCACTCGGTTTGATTTTTGTACCAATCCATAAAAGCTGATCTAGAGGTAGGTGCAGCCTCTTTCCTGAATACCATTAAGTCGTAACTCATTTGAGATAATTTAGAATTCAAGTATAATAAAAAAGAGCCAAATAGTTATCCTCATAAAATAATAGCATCCACCACCATTTAAAGACTAAACCCTCCCTTTCTCGCTGTAAGCCACTAAATGAGGGAGGGAATTAGGATGCTGTTAATTACTACGAAGCTCTACAAAATTCAGATAACCAATGTGACCAAGTTCTGGATGATCAACACCAATCCTGGACTCAGTATTATTAGTTACAATTTTTAAATATTTGCCTTCAACATTGCTCTTGATGTTAACGAATATCTGCTTTCGCATTAGCAGCTCTTTATAGCAAGTGTAAATGTGATAAGCTATTTTTCCTAAATCATCGTCCTCATAGTCTAGCTTAAGACCATCCAAATTTCTAGTAACTACCGACCATTTGTTTTTGGAATTCACTGATTCAGATTTGGGAAAAGCCAGAAGTTCATAGCCGTAATCGTTTTCAAAATGACTTGCTGATTTAAGCTTTCGATTTTGAAAGATAATTTAGCCTAAAATAACGATTACGCGAATGATGAGCATATATAATAATGGTGTCGTCATATCAACTTATCCTTTGTGCCCATTTATTTATCAGGAGGTACGCTTATAAACAGACTGACGGATATCTGTTTGAGGCCTGTGCGGGACTTATCGAGCCAGGGGATTCTCCGGGGCAGGCGGTAATCCGGGAAGCCGGGAAGAAACGGGGTATAAAATTTCTGATTCTGTTCAAATCGGCGCAGTGTATACCTCTGCTGGTGGCTTGACAGAATATCTGCACTTGTTTACCGCTGAGGTGTCCGATGAGGATCAGACACCTCAGCGGTGGTGCGGATGGAGAAGGTGAGGATATTGAACTGGTACAGCTGGGCTTTGAAGAGGCAAGGAAAAAGCTGTCGGATGGGCAAGTACATGATGCCAAGAGCATGTTGCTCCTGCAGCATTTCTTCCTTCGCCTATAGTTCATACAGCAGCAAGGTGTTGCTACGCTCACCAGAGAACAAATTTCCTGTTTTTACGTCCGGTAAAATGAGACTTTTCGCCGCCTGTAAAAGAAAGATGTACTTGGAGGTTTGCGAACCGTTCGGCTTGCCAAACCAAATTCACTTTTTGGCTGTTATAGTGATAACATTTAACTAAAAATTGAAAGACTATGCCTAGAGGAAGTAAAGTGGAAAGGAATTCGGTATCGAATCAGCCACATGAAATCAAGTACGAAGCTGATAAAATGGATGTTAAATCATCTGATATCAAGGACGCCAAAAAGAGCAGCTCGAATCAGCGGAAGGACATTGAAAAAAAAGTAAAATAAGCTAAGCCCCGTAAGGGGCTTTTATTGTCTTGGCCCGCAGTCCCATTATTTACTCACCAATGTACTGTTTTTAAAAACCCTGGCCCATTTTTCTATGAAGAGCACGCCCAGTGCGGGTTGCTTCACGGCTACGAAATTGGAGTATAAAGCACTCTTACCCTGAATGATGTAATAGAGTTGCGATTCCGGGATTGCACTATTGTTGAATTTTGGCGACTCGATGCGGAACAATATCCAAGGTGAGCCCGATTTGGTCCCCGTTTCAATCATTTTAAGCTTCGCCTGGGGGGCGTTTTTTAGGGTTTGTGTGTAGGTCGCATTCATCGCCTGTTTTACCGGAACGGATGTAGAACCCATCAAGGAGAGCATTGTGCCTATGATGGTCCAGTTTTTAAAAGACTCATTTCCAACCAACAGTTCCACCATACGCGTATTTCCACTTTTCTGGTCGGAAGCTATTTTCCATTTGTACTCACCCGGCCATGCTATTTGTAATTTTTCCTGCGCCCGGACATCGTTAGTAATACCAGCTAAAATTAAACATAAAATAATGAATTGCTTTATCATAGTTACGTGTGTTTTAATTAACAACGTTTTTATTGTCATTTAGTGTTAATTAATTCACTATGATCAATTTGTTATTGGCTTTGTGGATCAGAAATCTTTATGCTGTTCCTAAAATAACTGTTATCTGATAGTTTATGATGCTGTGTGTTGCTATGAGTTTTGAACTGATAACTTTAAGCATCTGACTGTGGAAAATACAGTCAGATGTTTTATTTGGAGAGTCATCTGCGTTTTTAAGATCTGAAATCGGATGCCTTCCAGAAACGGTCTCCACCGTACGCCATGGCTAATCTATAGCTTAGATGAACCTTGCGGTTTATTCCGTATCTCTGAAGGTAACTGTATTGCTGGCTTTCAGTGCGCTGATTCCCCTTGAGTTATAAGAAATGGTGTATTTTTTTTCCGGCTTGCAGCTCATACGCTTTTAAAAGGTCAACCTCCAAAGAAAGTTTATCTTTTGGTTTAACTACAATATAGCTGTCTGCGGGGGGGCATGATCCTTTTGGCCATGGGGCCTTTATAGGGAGCGTTGTTTTCGTTTTCGTCTTTGACATCAAGGTATTTGCTAATCAGGGGTTAAAAAGGAGTATGCAATTTGCAAAAGGATTTTTCGGTTGGCCCAATGTTCTGGATGGTAAAGTTTAAGGTAGCCTTTTCGCCTGCCTTTATAATATCTTTAATGCCAAGACCAGGTAAAGTGAATCTCCCTGGTTTTTTGAGGGATGGTTGGTGGATGGATTCTGCACCTTTGGACTGGAGCCCGAAAATACAATCAATAGTGCGGGAATAATAAATTTAAGTTTTAGCATGTATCATATGTTTTTAATCATCAATGGTGGACCGTATGCAAATGCTACAGACGATTTTTAACTGGAAGACGGTCAGTAGGATAAATTCTTTTCTCATTGCAGGGCATCGTGCAAATGCGTATTTTCTTTCAATTTTTGCTATTGGATTAATTCAGTCTTTTTGACAAAGCTCTTATCGTGATAATCAGTTTCAGATCCATTCTCTAATTGGTCTTTAAATAACTGGTGAAGATTTGTTTGTATCATTAAAATGGGGTGTTGTCCGATTGATTTTAAGAAATGGCTTGGATTGTTTTTGGCTGTCCCCGTTGGGCCGGGCCATTTGCTGTATCTTTTGTTCCAAAATGATGCCGCGTGTGTCCGAGTCAGGGAGAAATATTTAAGATATAATACTGCTACGGATTGACAGGGGCCTTAAATTCTTCCTAAATAATCTTTCCTAACAAGTGCTGATAGTTATATGATAGGTAATTAGCAAAAAAAACATTTAAAGTACTTTGAACTACCAAGTCAATGCAATTATCCGTATTCTTTAGTAATGGTACTGTGTAGATGCCCTGGTGCCGAATTTTTTAAATAAATTTCTTTAACTGCTACTTAGCAAAACAACTGTTTAGGAGAGTCATTTATATGAATAATTATAATTTCTATTAAGGGCGACGAAGGTTTATCTCCTACATGCCGAAAATAAATATTTAACAATAACTTAATATTTAAAATGATGTTATACGTAATTTTTAAATAATTTTGTTATAGAAATCTATAACGCATGAAACTCAGCAATCTCTCATTTATTCTTTGTGTCTGCTTTTTATCCTTGGCTGGTATGAAATGTAAGAAAGACATTACCATGACTCCTGATAAGGAAGAACTTCCGGCTATGACACAATCTGGATCAAATACTTTCGGTTTTTTACTCAACGGCGAAGTATGGCTGCCAAAAACGCCATTGTTGAAGGAAAGACTGGATTTGAGCTATGACCCAAATTATAAGGGTGGTTCTTTTGGCATCATCGCAAACCGCTATTTATCATCTGTAAATCAGATGGAGTTAAGCATTGGGTTGACAGGCGTTAATAAGCCGGGAAAATATACTTTTAATAATAACGGGGTAATTTATGCCGACTCGAACTCAAAATGTTATTATTATGAGGACAGGATCGTGTCGGGATCATTGAGCATCACCAAGATAGATCTGGCCAACAATTTTATTTCCGGCACTTTCGAATTCAAACTAGAGAAACAGGGTTGTCAGATCATCAATGCCACTGACGGGAGATTTGATTTAAAGATCCAATAAACAGTTTATCTAAGAGAGTTAATTTTTATCGTTCTGTTATCTCAACAGAAAAGATGAACTCCTGTCCAATAAAAACACTTGATGCTTAGTACAATTTTTGGGAATCCAGCCCAAGACCGGATTCGTTGTGTCCAATTCTCAAGGTTATTATAACCTATTAATGCAGCAATATAAAAACTCACCATCTATGAAAAAAAAACTCTCTCTCTTTATCCTACTTTTATCTATAGGATTTATCACCCGTGCCCAGGATACAACAAGCCTGGAAGGCAAAATGAAATTTATGTTTGCGCAGCTCAGCAGAGCTGATATTTCCAGTGGCTTTTTAGAGGAAAGGAGCTTTCCGCTTACATCTTTAAGACCCTTCAACGGTACGCTTACCGATAGTAACAAAGTAAACATTAGTACATTAAGGGCAGGCTATTTCACGCTTTACAGTGGGAATATGTTACCCAGCAACCCATTGCTACCGATTGATAGCATCAACAATAGGATAGGGCATCACCTGCCAATTCAGAACACTTCGCCAATAGTGATCACTTTTGGTAAATTCAATTCCTTTAAGCCGGATGCATTGAGTAGTAACCTTGTAACTATCGATGGAGCCGATGTACTTCATGATGTCCTGAATAGATCAGCAAACCCTTATTTGCTGCGTTCATTATTTCTGGCTAGCCCCGTAAACGAGGACTTTGCATCAGGAAATTTTTCTCTGGTTTTTAAACCCGAGCTTTTCTTTACCAATAGCGGACTGACAGCGAGTACTTTGTATATCGATTTTGATGACGGTCAAGGTTACCACGCGACTGTCTGGAATTCACCTATATCCCCTTCATATAATACAGCAGGGGCAAAAAATATAAAGATTAAGGTAGTCTTCAGTGATAACAGCAGCTATGAATGTTATTCTCCTATAACTGTAAAGGAGGTCACAAGCTACGAGCGTTTTAACCCTGATTCATATAGTACTTTCGAAACATTTTATGCTACCGCCAATCATAGTGGGGGAAGGACTTTTGTCCGTTACAGCAGCCAGAACAGCACCGGCCATTTAAGGAAACCTTTGATTGTAGCTGAGGGCTTTGATCCGTCCGCTACGGCGCCGACACTTGGAGGGGCTAATTATACCCATACTGATTTTGTAAAAGCACTAACCCGGGTATCTGACCTGGGCTACGATTTTAATTATCAGTTGGACGATGTTGCCGGATATGACCTCGTGTTCATTGATTACAATAATGGAACCGATGATATAGTTAGGAATGCGAACCTGTTCAAAAGCGTACTGTCATGGGTAAATGCAGATAAGGCATTGGGCGGTAGTACCCAGCAGAATGTGGTTATGGGGGTCAGTATGGGTGGGCTTGTTGCCCGCTACGCGCTTGCTGATCTTACTAAAAACAATGTGCCAACGCAGACCCGCTTACTCATCACGCATGACAGCCCGCATCAGGGTGCAAACGTTCCGGTCGGCTTACAGGAAGTCGCACTGAATATCGGCCGTGCCAACTTAGCGGGCTTCAGCGTGGAATCGATTTTGCCACAGTATGCTGAAATTGCAAGAATCATGGCAAGCCCTGCGACTAAACAGTTACTAACTTACAGGGTAGAAACCCATGTTAACACCCTGATTCCCGGTTACGATTTTCTAAGTTATTTTTATACCACTATTGAATCTAATACCTGGTTGAACAGTGTATATAGGCCAATGATTACATTTTCAGCGTCAGATCCGCAACCTACTTACCGTTTTATAGCGACCAGCCAAGGCTCAGAATGTGCCGTTCCGGTTGCTACACCGGGTTCGACACTCCTAAATGTACAGGGTAATGCAGTAGCGGCTCTGTTTCCTTTTTTGGCAAGTGCTAAGGCCAATGCTACCATAGAAGCCAATGCGCTGCCAAATATGTGGAGCAATGGACAGGTTTCAAAGATCGACATGTCTTTCAAGGTCTATCTTTTTGGTTTTCTTAGGGTTAAGAAAGATGTTTTTAAATCTATTAAGACAATCAATAATTCGAGTTTTCTTCCAATTGACGGTGCTCCTGGCGGTACATCTCCGATCGGCAGCCTGAGCGTGGGTGGTTCTATTTCGGGGGTACAGTCATTGGACTTTCTCTTTTTTAAGCTTTTTTATGCAGCAGGGGGAAGCGGCACACTGAATAATTTTACTTTTGTGCCTACCGTAAGTGCGCTGGATATCCAGAATACCAATCTGGAAACTTTGTCAAAACCGTATGTGGGCGGAGTAAGTCCGGCCGATCATCCTTCAACAGCTGCAAACTTTATTGCACAGGGTGCTGTGCAGGCTAGCAGTAACGAGCGTCATACCCAGTTTACCGCACGTACTTCTCAATGGTTATATAACGAGATGGAAAACGTTGCCGGCAATAACCTTAACTGTTCGGGCACCTGTTTTCCAGCTTACGGGTTAACACTTACCGGTCCGGCAGTAATGTGTGATGAGGCCACTTACACCGTAAATAACCTACAGGCCGGTCAAACATTAGTATGGAGTGTCGAGGGACCCGGGGTTATCAGTTCGAGCTCTGGCAGCCAGGCTACCGTTACCAGGTCTGACTATGGGCTGGGAAAGGTTAAGGCAAGTGTTGTTTCGAACTGTGGCGGTGTACCTTTGGAGATTTCTGTCCGAATGGGCGTTCCTTATGCTGTACATGTTTCGGAGATTTATTCGGAGGAAGGTTGTGGAGGAGTGAACAGTGAGGGGACAGTTCTGTTTTCTACCAGTTCACGTCCATATGTTGAATACGCGAATATTTTCAAGTACGATATCGGGCAGACACCGGCTTTTCCGGTTGAGGTAAATTACTATCTGCTTAATGCGGATGGAATTTTTTACCAAAAAAGTTTTATGACATCTCAACAGACCGGTACGGTTATCCTCCCAAGGATGTTGATGCCCGTAGGATTTTATAACCTTGAAATGTGGCTGACGGGGACCGAATGTTCCGAACCGATGTGGGAGGAAGGGTTTATCGTTGTCAGTTGTGATTATAATTCTCGCGTAGCGGTGTATCCCAATCCTACAAGTAATGAGATTAGGATCGGCTTTCAAAGCGCTGATCAGGCTGCGAGCTCTTCCAAGGTAAGTCCTGACAAGGTTGGGCAGGATTTTAGTGCCAAACTTTATAATGGAAAAGGAATTTTGCTCAGGGAAGGTAAGACCGATCAGTTTAGCAAGGAAGTTTCGTTACAGGTGTCTGATCTTCCAAATGGTACCTACTTTGTCCATATCTTGGAAGGAACCCAGAAAACTATGAAACAGGTAATCATACAGCATTAATTTTTCATTAATAGGGGAGGATTCTGTTTTTTCTCCCCTTCTAATCGCGCTCATCATGAATAGACCATGGCTTTTCCCAGTCCTTATTTGTTGCCTTTTTGCACGTACTGCCCATTCGCAGTTGGTTGAACAGGCTCTTAAGCCTTCAAATCAGCTGGCTGTTCCATTTTTATTGCTTTCAACCGATGCCGTTTCATCGGGTATGGGGGAAGCGGGTAATGCGCTGCTGTCCGATAATAGCACGGCTGAGCCGAATACAGCCATGGCAAACTTTTTAGAGCGGAGATTTGGGGTAAGCATAACTTATACTCCATGGTTAAGAGAATTGGTCCGCGACAGGAAATTAATGTTCGCAGGCGGATTTTACAGGTTTGAATCACAAATGACAATGACTGCATCGCTAAATTACCTTTCTTATGGACAGATAGATCTGATTGATATCAATAATGTCAATATGGGCTCTATCCAACCGACGGAATATGTAGGAAGTGTGGGGATTTCAAAGGGCTTTGGTTCAAAATTTTCGTTGGGTATGAAACTCAAGCTTATCCATTCCAATCTCTATACCGGTGCTGATGCGGCGGTTTCAAGGCAGGCAGGAACTGCATACTGCGTTAATGTATCTGCCTTTCAACGCTTTCCCCTCAATTCCTTTCACAACTCCGAAATTGCTGTTTCTGTAAATATTGAAAATATTGGCCCCAAAATATCTTACTACAACCGGGCAGACCAAAGGTCATTTTTGCCCAGTAATCTAAAAATTGGCACTGCCTTTAAAACACGGACAACGGCTGAAGGTGAGATTGGGATCGCACTGGATTTTAATAAACTGCTGGTGCCCGAAAAGCCATTGAATGCGGATGCTAGTGTCATGCAGAGCATTGTTTCCTCATTCTCGCCGGGTGGTGGTTTAGGTATAGGTGATATTGGAGCGTCGATTGGAGCTCAGTTTTGTTACAGGAAAACCTTATCTTTTAGATTAGGTTATAATCTTCAAGGTGATGAGCGATCACCTGGCAGCTTTTTCTCTGCAGGGATGGGATTGAAAAGAAAGAAAATTGGTTTAAATCTGGCTTACCTTTCCGGGAATCCACAACGCACGTTTCTAAGCAACACAATGAGATTTACCCTTGATTATTCGATGTAGGCAGGGCTTTTCGAACAGGTGCTATTGCTTATCACATTTTAGCCAATTAAGATATAGGTTATCATCACCTGCGTGTGCGGAGACAGGTTTATGATAAGGGATATGTTCCGGTGAGATACTGGCTGCAATAAAACTCCCGTAGTGATTATTGAGATTTACATTTCAAAGGCTATATCATACAGTAATCCATTCGGCTTACCGTTACTTTCAAGCGATCCGAAAGCCTAAGCGATCGCTTTTGAAAATGAAGTGCTTATTTCCTGTGCCTGCGATTTTCCAAAAAATGAGGCAAGCGAAAAAAGGGAAATTAGTATTCCCCTCAGAGCGTTTTTATTATAGGTTAGAAATTTTTATAAGTCATCATCAAATCTTCCTTCTCTGATCTCCACTTTTTCTCCTCTGTTACTTACTGCGTCGAACGAAAACGTTCCGGAGCAAATTTTCTCAATAAAATAGGTTAAGCGCAGGTTTCCTTTCACCTGGCCGTTTTTATGATAATCAGTAGCGTAAGACTTTTGAGGGCCTCTATAATTATAATGCCCATAGGGATTGTCTTCCAGAGGTTAGCCACTAGCTAAGGTGTAGTTTTCTCCCTGTTTTAGTTCTGCTGCATTAATGAACAAACGAATACAGGCAGAACCCTTTAATCCATTTCTTTTCAACACTGAAAGTAAGGGATTTTTTATTATTTACCATTCCATATGAGAAATTTAAAGGTTCCCTAACCACTGACGCCTGCAGTTTTGGTAAAAATACCTGTCCGTTAAAAATGCATTCGAAAGCATTGGCGACTATTGTGGTTAGCGGTGGCAAATTATCAATAGGGTTATTACTTTTTTTCTTACATGAGATCCCTGTGATGAGCAGGGACCCTATTAGCATAGCCGTTCGAGATTGCGCTCTGTTCATCTGACTTGGTTTGTGAGGCGAAAATAACATGTATCAAGTATTCTGTATATTAAGTTTTGTTATCTAGCTTTTCACTTTGACTTGGCGCTTTAGCAAACAGTCATGCATAAATTTTAAGGTATATATCGACCAAATAGAATTGGGACAACTAAAAATTGTGGGCATTTCGGCAAAAATGGCCAGCCGTTCCGCATTTAAACTGTCACCCCATTTCACTTTAAAGTGGTTCATCGTCACTTTTGGTGAAAACTAAAAATCCTAAAATATTTGATTAAATCCCTAGCTGCATGCTGAGCTTTTTCAAGCTTGAAGAATATTCTTTTAGAGCCGGATATGGAATCCTTCACCAAAAGTGACGGAGAGCCACTTGCACCGAAATACACAATATTATTTCTGTATAACAGGATTTTTGAGTAAACATTTCTCCAGAGGAATAATCGTATTTTGTAAGCGGGGGCTTGGGTCATGCATTGCAATGCATAAAACATATTAAGTCCAAGTTCAGTTCTCGGACTTAATATGTCAACTTTTAGGGACGAGCAATCAACGTATACTATCAATCTAAGATATGTTTTGATTCACTCTAATGGTAATACAAAACGTATTGTAATTATTTGGATGAGAATTTGCCTAGAACCTTATCAGCCTTTAAGATTTCTAAATCACTTTTTTTGACGTCTTTCATCATCGTGAAGTGATCATGTATTACACCGTCCGAAGCAATCCATTTTAGATCAAGTTTATTTCCCTGAACTTCGAGCATCACCGCTCCGCCTACTTTGTTATTGGAGTAATACATAAGGTCATGAGGGTAGGTCGCTTTATTACCGCCCAGTGCTCCCGCAGAACCACTTACTACATATACGGTGCCTTTTTTATCACTACTGCTTTTGATGTAGGGCATGGAATTTTTGCTGCCGTCGTAGAGTGCTGTAGATGAACTGATTTCATATTTCTTAGCATCAAAATCTGCTTCTTTTCCGAAATAACCTTTAATAAGCTTGCTTCTCTCATAAACGTGGCTATGGCCGCACAACACTAAATCTACTCCATTTTCTTCTAGGATTTTAATAAAGTTTTCCCTGATTTTTACCAATAAAGATTCGGTATCCGAATCGTGCGATCCTTTGGTATAAGGAGGGTGATGGAAGTAAGCCACTGTCCACTGCTTGTTGCTGTTTGCTTTTAAATCTTTTTTTACCCATTCGGCCTGCTCACCCATTTCATCGTAAATGTGTTGGCCTTTTTTGTCTGGACCGTATGAATCTAGCGCAAGAAAATGAACGTTTCCAATGTCGTAAGAATAATATGATTCTGTATTTGAAGGAACCCCGCCCGCCTCTGCCTGGGTAGGTACGGAGAAATTTTGATAATACGCCATTTTATTCTCATCAGTTGCTGTAGATGAAGCAAAATCGTGATAATCATGATTACCTGGTACCGGATAGAGTGGGTATTTCTTTAACAAATTATCTTTATAAATATTGAAGAATTTGGCTTGGAATTCTGCATCTGTACCGTCAGAATAGGCATTGTCCCCCATTAAAATCCACGCATTTAGATAATTGTTTCCCAGATATTTAATTACCTGGTCTCTTACATTTCTCTGATTAGCGGAATTGTTGCCGCAATCGCCGAACCCTGCAATTCTGATGAGCTGTTCGCTGCCTGTTTGTGGAAAGGTGTAAAAATAGTTTTCATTATCGCCCTGAAGTGTTGTATCTGCATGGTTCCCAATAGTATAATAATACTTCGTCATTGGTTTCAGGTTTTTCAGCTTAACAATGTGTTCACTAACCAAAGTCGAATCTATAGTTTCATATTGCAATTTCTCAGGGCTTTCTCCATATCTAACCCGACTTCTGTCGTATACATTTGTGCGCCACCTTAAAGTCATGCTGGTTGGGCTTGCCATTTGTAAATACGGCCCTCTAAGCAATTCAGCTTGGATACCCGAGAGTGCCTTCTTCTCTTTTTTTACTTCTTTTGGTGCGGCATCGTTCTGAGCCAAAACCCCAAAAGGCAGCGCCATTATTAAGAGTAATGTGTTGATTGTTTTCATTGATTTATTTGTTAATTTTTGTTATTTGTAGTGGTCTGTTAAAGCTTCCATAAAGGAAACGATTGATGCTGTTTCTTTCGGACTAAGCTTTAATGGGGTGGAAGAAAGGGTCTGATCGGGAACATCAAGGCCTAAGCCTTTGCCTCCGCCCAGGTTATAAAATTCTACAACTTTTTCGAGGCTGGAAAAATTACCATTGTGCATATACGGGAATGTTTTGGCTGCGTTTCTTACGGTAGGAGTTTTAAATGCACCTTTATAGAAATGGATTTTATATATTTTATATCTGCCTTCGTCTAAATCCAGCTCAGCCTTTGTAAAATCATCGTTTTTAGTCGTGCCCAATATTTCAAGTTCCGATCGATCGAAAAGGGGTGGTGCCAGTCCGCTGAATAATGGTGGGAAATGGCATGTGCCGCATTGTGCTTTACCCATAAAAAGGTTGAATCCTTCAACTTGTTGAGCGGTCATGGAACGTTTATTACCCGCCAGTGCCCCATCGAAAGCTGAATTCATTGGTGCAAGCGTTTTAATATAGGCAGAAATAGCAGTTGCCAGTTCATTCATACCAGGTGTTCTGGCTGGTGCAAATAATTCAGCGAATACTGTTTTATACTGTTTCTTTGAAAGAATGTTTTTAGAAATCAAATGTTTTGAACCGCCCATTTCTAAATGATTAAAAATTACATCATGTACCTGTGCATCTAAATTTTGTGCTCTGCCATCCCAAAATTGGCTGTGTTGCATGGCTGCGTAAAACAGCGTAGGCGTGTTGCGTTGCAGAATAGAATCCCGAATTAAAGCGCTGCTTCGAACTTTAAGATCGGTGAAATAATTTTCTTTTTGATGACAACTTGCGCAACTTACTTTAAGATTTCCGGACAATGCCGCGTCAAAAAAGAGCTTTTTCCCCAGCTTGGCAAGTCGCGATTCCTTTTTCGAATGCTTTTGCTGTTGTCCGAAACCTTTAAGCGCATCTGGCTGATAAATGTTGTCAGCATTGTAATTAACAAATCCCGAGGAATCTGCTTCAAGCTTCAAATCATTCGTTAAAAGGCCCATTTCCTTTTGCAGTGGAAGCGCATAATTGAGCAGGTAGTCCATTCTGTTAAAAGTATCGAAATCTAAATGATTATGAAGGTAGATGATGGATTGCACCAATAAAGCATCCACTCTTGCCCCATGCAAAGGCTTCTGATCTGAATAAGGCTTAATCACCCTTCGCATTGAAGCCGATGCTTCAGAAATTTCCCTCATGCTGGATTTGAGCAATGGAGCGTCAAAGCCTGCAATAGAGAGTGTTGACCAACGGATGAGCTCGAGCCGTAGGCTTTGCATCATTTGAGCATCGTTTATTTTGAAATTATAAAGGAGTGAGGGCACATCCTGTACTGACGAGGTTAAGATCTCGGCCTGTTCAATTAATTTAATTTTAGAAAGATGCGGATTTTCCTCAAAAAGCAGCGCTTCGATATATTGTAATCCCATGGGTTCAACAAGTTCTAATTCTGGCTCCTCTACCTCTGTTTTTGGTGCGGCATTGTAAAATCCGGTTTCGCTCGGAAAAAAGTATGTCAGAAAACATTCAACTCTTTTATAATCTCTACGGCATTGTAAAAGGGATTTTTTTGCATTTTTAATTGAACTCGAATCCTCGCTGATCTTACCAATTGCTTTCTGCAACATTTGCGTAGAACGGATGAAGCTGCTCAACTCAATTTTATAATACTCCAGGCCTTGGCTGGCGCCAATATTCCCATCATTTCCAACCTTTGCTGCGATTAGGATAAAACTGAAAAGGAATAAAATGGCGACCAGCTTGTTTTTCATGGCTTATTTTAATCGTTATTAGTATACATTGTATTTTATCCCAAATGATGCTGTTGCACCGGTAGTTAAAGAGGAATAGGTATATTCCTGCTCATACTGGTACCTTCTTTGATCTTGATTAAGCAGATTGTTGGCAGAGCCATATAGGGAAAGCTTCGGCGTGATGAAGAAGTTTATGTTTGCATCAAGATAATTTGCTTTGTCGTAATATACGTCACCTTTGTTATTTACGCCTAATATGGTGATAAAGTCAGAGGTGTTGTTGTAGGAAAGACGCACGTTGAAGCGTTTAACTTCGTAAGCTAGAGATAAGTTTAGGATATCTTTAGCGGTACCTGGCAGTTTCGGTTGCCCTTCTTTTACGAAAATGAAATTGTGTGTGTAGTTAGAATAGATGCTCAGGTGGTTAAATGGTTTAGGCAGGAAGTTTAAACTTCGCTGAAAAGCAAATTCCATACCCAGGATATTCGCTGTACCACCATTGCCAGGCATAGTTCTTTCAAGCAATCCGTTACTGGCTTTCAGTTTATCGTAATCTGTTTTGTACGAAGCAACTGTTGTGGGGTTGGCGCCTTGTGCCAGCAAAGATTCTGGCGATTCCACTGCGCTCTCTACCTGACTAAAAGGAACTAAATCTCTGGAAAGGATCCGGTAATTGGTGATGTTCTTTAAATACACGCCGGCAGAAATTAAGCCGGTATTACCTGTATAAAGTTCTCCAAGTAAATCTAAGTTGTTAGATAGGGTAGGTTGAATCTCTGGATTTCCCTGTTTGATCAATTTATCTTTCACATTCACATTAATGTAAGGGGAGATGTCTTTATAATCCGGCCTTGAAATGGTTTTGGTATATGCAAATCTGAATACCTGATCTTTCGTAGGCGTGTATTTCATTAAAAGCGCTGGCATAAAGTTAAGAAAATCTGATTTGGTTACCTGCTTTGCCGGAATAAAGTCTGCCCGTACATTGTAATTATAACCTTCGTATTTTACCGTACTGTATTCAACTCTTCCACCAATAATTACCGAAAGTTTTTCGCCCAGATTTTGGGTACTCATAACATAGCCTGATGAGATTGACTCATCACCTGAGTAATTATTGCCCAATACATCCTGGTATACTCTGTTCAGCATGAAATCTTCGGTATCTCCATAATAGCTTTTATTTAAATTAGAGATCCACTCAGAGGATCCAGCGTTTCCAACATTGTAATCAGAGTTGATGTTTAGCGTGCTACTCATGTTAACGGAGTTATTAGCGAAACCGCTCCAAAATGGAGTCCATCCTATGTAATCAGCCAGCTTTGGTTTTTTACCTGCAGCCAGCTCTGCCTGGTATTGCGCACGAAGTGCAGGATCGATTTGCGGAGTCCACCTTACCCTACGGGTGGTTTCATTTACGAGGTCTAATCCCCGATACTTTGCGCCAAACTTTAGGGTGTTGGAATATTTGCCGCTTATAAGTGGTACGCTTAAGTCTGCCTGGGCAAGGTATTGTCTGGTCCGTGCCCGTTTATCGGTGCCCGTAAAGTTATCCATATACCATGTATCTGCCGAATCTGTTCTGTTAGAGGGCTTACCTGCTAAATTTTTGAAAATATTTTCAACCTCAAAACCATTATTGGCTTTGATAAATTTAGAATTGTTGTAATCCATTGTTACGCTTTTTTCATTCTCACTTTCGAGCTCAAGCTCTATCACATCCGGACGGTCAGTTACATTTCGAAGGTAAGAGCCTTTCCAGGTTAATTTAGTTCTACCCAGAAGGTGCTCCCCTTCTAATCCAAGGTTCATGATCTTTTGAATAATCTGGCTTCCATTCCGGTTGTTTAGGCCACCCTCAATATGTCGTTCCAGCTCTGGCTGGTAAACCGGATTTTTAGGGTCATTTTTTACGTTTACATAATATTGGCCTGATGGGTCATCAATGTAATCGTTATTGGCATCGGTAATTTTTCTGCCAACACCTTCCCAACCTGCTGCCCGCTGCCAGTTTTTAGGATATTCCGCACCGATATCATCTACTTTAAGCGTCGAAATTTTTCTCCAGTCGTTATATTTATTATAGATTCCGGTTAGTGTGATTGTATTCTTCGCATTGAATTTGTAATCAACACCGATGGTATAACTTTGGCGGATGCGTTCTAGATTATTCTGCACCATGTTCAGAAATCGGGGCATAAAATAGGTTTGTTTGTCTACCCATTTTACATCTTCCCAGGTTGTCTGGTGATCATCAGAACCCAAAAATTGTTTATAATAAGAAACCGATGCCATTATGCCAAGTTTTTTATCTTTCAGGAAGCGGTCGCCGAATACGATATTTCCATTATAACCTTCTTTTTGAACGATATTGCTATATCCACCTCCTGCTGTAACGGAGAGCAGCCTCCCATAGGGTGCTTTACGTGTAATCAGATTAACCACGCCTCCAATGGCATCTCCGTCCATATCTGGGGTAATGGCTTTGGTTACCTCTACCGATTGCACCATATCAGCAGGTATTGCGCTGATGCCTACAGCACGATTTTCGCCCGTTCCGGCAATGTTTGAACCATTGATGCTGATTGTACTCTTTGATGGATCTGTACCTCTAATGCTTACCAAGGAGGCCTCACCCTGATCCAATTGAACATGCACGCCGGGAATCCGTTTGAGTGCATCCCCAATGTTTGGATCGGGAAACCGGCCAATCTGATCAGATGAAATGACGTTAACGATCCGGTCTGAGTTTTTTTGCTGGTTGAGTGCCTTTAGCGCGGATGCTCTGTTTCCGCTCACCACAACTGTTTCCAATCCATTTTCTTTCGACAGATATAAAACAACATCTATCTTTTGATCGATATTTTTGACTGTTTTAAGTACTTTGCTGATTGTATTATAACCAATATAACTAATGGAAAGTGTGTAAGTCCCTTCCGGCAGACCGAGCAGATTATAATTTCCATTTTGATCGGAAATCGTTGTTTTAGACAGTTCAGCAATTTTGACAGAAGCGCCGGGTAAGCCGAGTTTGTTTTCATCCACGATCCTGCCAGTGATGGTGCTTTGCCCAAAAGTAAGGACGGGCAATAAAAAAAGGATTAAATTGATTGCTAACTTTTTCATGATTGTTTGGAAACCAGATTTGTTTTTAAGTTTGTTGGTTTTGTTATCTGCAAAGGTTAACCACGAAAATAGCTTATCAAATTTTGGAGTGTTACACAACGTGAACGGGTGGTTTTGGTCCGTGAACAAGGTGTTGCGGATGGATTTTTTGACTTTGTAATAATATGTAAATCAGGTGTTTATGTGTGTATTTTTAAGCCATTAAGTTTATGTTATCAGTTTGTTAAGCTAGGACACTGCCGGTAATTTTGCTAAGAAAACCAGGCAGCGATTCGTTTTCCTTTAGCTGAAGTTTTTTGCGGACCCGGTATCTGGTGGTTCTCAAACTCTCTGGAGAAATGCCGAGCATGGTGGCAACTTCTTGTGAGCTTAAATTCATTTTAGTTAGGGCTAGAAAGCGGAGATCGGTAGGGGAAAGGGAAGGTGCGGTGTCTTTCAGCCGGTCGAAAAAGTTTTCGTGAATTTCTTCATATACAGTTTTGAAATCCTCCCAGATTTGGTCAAGACTCGTATTGTCGTTAATCATCTCGATCATCTTTTTGAGATCTCGTCTTTGGTCACGCCGATCATCCTGAATAATGTTGTTAAATTTTTGAGTGAGTTCGGCCAGAAATTCATTTTTACGAATCATGTGGAGTGTAAAGCTGGATAGTGCTTTGTTTTTCCGCTCCAGTTCAAAGGCCATTGCCTTCCGCTCCGATTCGTATCTTAAATGATTATGGCTGTTTTTTAACTTTTGCTTAGTGAAATAAAAATATCCGAGCACGATGAGAAGTCCGCAAAAACACAAACAAAAACAGCTGATAACTCTGTTAAGTATTTTCTCATTATGAAGCTCACCGATTTGCATATTCTTGTGTTGCACCTCGAAAAGCGTTTGAAGGAGATTAAGTTGCTTATCATTATGGTCATTGTAGCTTTTCGCATATGCTGCCCTTGCTTTTTCACTGTAATAATAGGCACTGTCGTAACGGCCAAGGGCATGAAAGGTCTTAGCCAGGTCCCGATGGGCACTGCTGATCTGAATTGGGTTTTCCATTTTAATCGCCAGTTGTTCCGCTTCTTTGGTAAAACGGAGAGCTAGAACATAATTTTCCATTTTCCGGTAAGTATCTCCAATATTATTGAGCAACGCGGGCTTATCTGTTTTTTGGGTGCCGTTTTTAGACAATTTCAATGCCATTAGGAAATAATGCAACGCACCATCGAAATTCTGCTGGTCTTCATAAATGCCACCTATTCTCGAATAAGTATTTAGAATCTGATTTTGATCTTTTATCTTGAGAAAGGCATTCAGCGCATATTGCTGGTATTGGTAGGCGCTATCGAGTTTTCCTAATTTTTCTAAGTTTAAACCGATATTTCCATAAGTTTCGCCAATACCTGCCAGATCCTTTTTCTGAAAGTAAAGTTTTAAGGCATCATTAAAATAAGCAGATGCCTTCGTAAAACGCTGATTTTTATAATAAATCTTTCCGATCTTATTTGAATTGTCTGCAAGGCCTGTAGCGTCCTTGTTTTGCTTGAAAAATGCTGATGCACGATAGTAATATTCCAGTGCCTGAGGCATTGCACCACCTTTAAAAAAAATATCTCCGATTTGATCGTTACATTTTGCTGCCATTCGCGAATTGTGGCTTCGAAGCGATTTATCCAGTAGTTTTTTTAAAGCCAGATAAGCAGTATCAGATGATTTTGAAGGGTTAGTGCCAGTCTGGGCCAGGCCGTGAAAAGGATAAATATAAATCAAAGCAGTGATGACAATCAGGAGTCTGAGCATTCTTTATTCTCTTTCTATATTGGTGTGATAAACAATTCATCCAGGCGCCACAGGCAAATGGAATCTTTAAAGCTGAAATTTCTGTTCCTTTTTTGAAGGATTAGCGTTACTTGATGTAAGTTTTCGGGCACACAAAGTTAAAACCTCAATATTAAGGGAGCTTTAACTGTAGTTTAAAAGTTGGCTTACTTAATATTAACTATAAGGAAAAGAGGGTAATTTTAAAGGAAAGTTTTAGAGCAGAGTATTCGTTAAACCTAGTATAATCAAGCTGAAATTAATATTTTGGGTGATGGGATTAACTGTAATACATCTGCGTACATAATATATATTTAACAGTAAATTAATATTGAAAGCCTTTCTTTGCACTACACAAAACATATTACCTGATGCATAGAGCTATATCCTGAACAAGTGTTAATGGATTAGGATAATAATGATTTTTCGTAAAATGATCAATTTTAATTGGCCTTCCGGGTGCTTAAGTTTTTCAGGAAATAAAGGATCTGCCAAATGGCTTTTCATAAGTTTGATTTTTATTTCTTTTTTATCTTACGGCCAGAATAACGGACTTCAGTTTGCAGGTCAGCACGCGGTACAGGATAGCCGGACTTCGCTGGATCTGAGTTTTGAAAATGCTTTATGTCTTCAGGGGAATTTTGAAATTTCTTTCGACCTGTTTTTTACGCCCAGGCAAAAGGATTATTACGGTTACGTATTCCGCATGATTGACCAGCAGGGATACAACATTGATTTGCTGTATGATCAGAAATCTACAAACGGACAAAATTTCAAGTTAATACTGGGAAATAGATTTTCAAACATTGCATCTCATCTGGATACCGGGATTTTGATCTCTAAGTGGACACATTTTAGTTTGAAATATCACCGGGAAACAGACCTTCTGGTCCTGAGTGATGGATACCACACCTTTTCAGAGGTGAATGTTAAACTTACAAAATCTGAATGCTTTAAGGTGTTATTTGGAGCAAACCATTTCAAACGGTTCAAAACAACTGATGTTCCGGCAATGAACATCAGGGATATTCGTATCCTCGTGAATGAAAATCTAAAATTTTATTGGCCATTAGATGAATTGGAAGGTTCATTTGCTGTAGACCGTATAAGTGGAAAGAAAGCAAAGGTGGAGAACCCCACCTGGATCAATGGTAGCCATAGTAAATGGCGGATGGTGAAGAGTTTTACAGTCCAAGGTAATCCCAGTACAGCATTTAATTCAAACAAGGAACAGATTTATATTGTAGCTTCAAATTATTTGTACCAGGTTTCCATCCAAGATGGAAATTTGGATTCGCTTCCCTATGATGGTACTAGAAACCTCAAAGCCGGCAATCAATCTATCTATAATCCTTTATCAAACGATTTGTATAATGTGTTTATTGACCAGAAGAAAGTTTCAAAATATAATCTCACCACCCGGAAATGGGATCAGCAATATGAATTACCAAAACGGTTAACTAAATACTGGCATGCGAATAAAGTAATTTCTAATTGGGACTCTGCACTATACTTTTTTGGAGGTTACGGCCAACTTATGTACAAGGATTCCATTCAACGGTATGATTTTAAAAGTAAAATATGGAGTGATGTTAAAATAAGCGGGAAAGCATTTAAACCCAGGTATCTAGCTGCGTCGGGGATTTCGGCAAATGGGGAAAGCGTTTACATTTTAGGCGGTTACGGCAGTAATACCGGTGAGCAAATGCTTAACCCGGAAAATTATTATGATCTTATCAAATTCTCTTTGAAAACCAACACAGTTCAAAAAGTTTTCGAACTTAAAAGGCCGGATCAGGATTTTGCATTTGCTGCATCGCTCATTATCGATTCAGCAGCCCGGAAGTACTATGGTTTAATTTTCCCGAATGATAAGTTCAACTCAGCGTTGAGATTGGTAACCGGGTCGCTTTCACAGCCGACATATCAAATATTAGGCAACTCCATTCCTTATCTATTTCATGACATTAACTCTTATGCTGATCTATATTATTGTCCGGTAAATAAAAAATTTATAGCCATAACTCTTTTTACGAATGATGAGCATGTGACACAGGTAAAGATTTATGCAATTGATTCACCGGTAGGTACAGGCAGGCCCCTTAATGAAATCAAAAAAACACCTTATTATTTGTATCTAGTTGGAATTCTAGCCCTGTTACTGGTTTTGGCTATGGCCTTATATATTAAATTGAGTAAAAAGAAAGTTCGAGAAGATTTAAAACAACCTTTAGTTGGTAATGTTGAATTGCACGATATTGCCTTATCCGACATAAGTATTCCATCTGAAAAATCTAATTTATTTCCATCGGTTTCTTCGAAACCAATTCAACTTTTCCTTTTCGGTAATTTACAGCTTTTTGATGAGGAGGGAACCGAAGTTTCGAAACAGCTTTCACCATTAGTGAAAGAGTTATTCTTACTGATTCTATTATACAGCCTGCGAAGGGAGGGCGGAATTTCAGCTAAAATGCTAGATGAAATTTTATGGTTTGGAAAATCCGAACGCATTGCCAGGAACAACCGATCTGTAAACATTGCAAAGCTGAAAAACTTTTTGGATCGTTTAAATCATTTTCGGTTGAACAAAGATTCCGGATATTGGCGCATCGATATAGATCCTGAGTCTGTGTACGTGGATTATATTCATTACATCAATATCCTTCAAAACCAAACCGCTACTGCACAGCAAGTAGAAGATTTTTTTCAACTTATTAAGCGTGGGCCACTGCTTCAAAACCTGGAGTTTGATTGGTTAGATGGTTTTAAATCGGAGCTGTCTCATGAGATCATAAATGTTTTGCTTTCACGGGCCAGAAAGCCCGAATCTACCATAAATCCTGAATTAACAATTCAACTGGCTGATTATATACTTAATTTTGATCCGGTAAACGAGGAAGCTGTTATTTTAAAATGTCGTGCCTTGGGCCTTGCTGGTAAGCATGCACTTGCTAAAAACACTTTTGATCGTTTTATGAAAGATTATCAATCCCTTTACGGAGATACATTTAAAAGAACTTTTCCATCGATAATGGAAGGATAGGTATAGCCATGTTACCTCAATATTAAGCTTTTGCTAATAAATCTGCCGTTAATTTTCCATTAGTCTTTTGTTAATACATGAAACCGTAATTCGCATCGAAAATTCCTGGATCAGTCCCTTCAGGTCTATCAAATTCGAGCAATTTTATGAAACTAATTTACGCGTTATTAATCTGTTTTTTAATCAATCCTTTCGCACTATCCGCCCAAAAAAGTTCAATTGAGGGTACCGTAACAGATGCGGCTGATGGAAAACCACTTGCCGGTGTAAGTGTTGGAATTAAATTAAACAAAGGCTTTCGCCAGCTGGCCACAACAAATGGCGGGGGCCAATATGTTATTTCCGGTTTAGGGACTGTTGATGAAATTTTTTTTAGTTATGTGGGCATGAAAACAATGCAGGAGAGAATAAACGGTAGGGCAAAAATTGATGTGGCGATGACTGCCGATCAAAATTCACTTTCAACAGTTGTTGTTACCGCATTGGGCATTAAACGCGATGCCCGGTCGCTAAGTTATAGCAGACAAGGGTTGAATGGCACGGACCTAAGCGAAACCAAAAGTCCAAATTTGATCAGTTCTTTATCTGGAAAGATCGCCGGAGTTCAGGTTGTTCCACCTGGCTTTAATACCGGGTCGGCAAGAATCATTATAAGAGGAAACAGTTCGCTAACAGGCAACAATCAGCCACTTTTTGTAGTAGATGGAATGCCTATCGACAATACGGCCGGAGATGGAAATATAGACTATGGAAACGGTGCTGCTAATTTGAATTATGAAGATATTGAAAGCATAGAAATACTAAAGGGACCCAACGCATCTGCACTTTATGGTTCAAGGGCTGCAAATGGGGTCGTGCTGATCACCAGTAAAAAAGGGACGGGCAAAACAAAAGTCACTGCAAATTCTAGCCTGATGTTCCAAAAATTAACGGAATTTCCTGAATATCAAAATGCATATGGTGTTGGTACCTCATTCTATATTGATAATACCCACAGTATTCCAGAAGCAAATGTTAATTATAGAAGCTGGGGTGCCCCAATGTTGGGCCAACCGTATGTTGCCATTAATGGCGAGCTCAAATCGTATTTGCCCAATCCGAATAATGTTAAAGATTTTTACAGTCAGGCGAAACTTTTTACCAATAATATTGCACTTGAGGGAGGGAGCGTCAACAGCATCTATCGCATATCTTATACAAATTACGCAGGCACAAGCGTGGTAAATGGATTTAATAAGCAGGGGAAAAACTCGTTCGATTTGAGTTTACAGAACAAACCCAATAAATATTTCAGTTTAGATGGGAAAATCAGCTTTGTTCGCGATCGGGTGGATAATCGCCAGTATTCTAATTCAAATGGAAGGAATCCAACCAACCTATATACCCATATGGCCCGCAGTACCGATCTTTCTGAACTCAATCCATATAAAGATACTTTAACAGGCAAAGAAATTGGAACACACCGAAATTTCAGCAATCCGTACTGGGTAATTAATGAAAACCCCAATCAGGATACTAAAGATCGGCTTATTGTTGCGGTTAATCCCCAAGTGACTATAAATGATTGGCTTAAATTCACCACAAGATTGGGGGCAGATGTATTTTGGTGGGACGGTTTCGAGTTTAACAACATTGGGTCTGTAATTGCTAATAATCCGGACGGTTACATGCGTACGTTTAACACCAAGCAGCAAAACTTTAATGTGGAGGGACTTTTAACAGCGAAAAAGGATATTGCCGAGTTCTCAGTGATGGCTAATTTGGGTGCAAGCAGTTTTCGATCAAATTTTGAAAAGCGGGACGAAAGTATCAATTCCTTGCTCCAACCAGGGTTGATTAATCTTTCCAATGCAAAAGAATACCCAACAGTAGTTCAGAATATCAGAAAGCGGCAACTAAATTCGGTTTTTGGTGCACTCTCTTTAGGATACCGTAATTATGCGTTTATCGATCTGACAGGCAGAAACGATTGGACCTCGACCTTACCGAAAGGCAATAATGCCTATTTCTATCCTTCCATTGGCGGTTCTTTAATCCTGAATGAATTATTTAGTATACATAGCGGGGTTCTCAATTTCGCTAAACTTAGGGCCTCTTATGCCATAGTGGGGAACGATACCGATCCTTACCGCCTGGGGCAAACCTATTCATTTAATGGCTTTTTTAATGGGGCAACGCTGGCTTCACTTTCAACTACAATGAATAACCCGGATTTAAAGCCGGAGCGCACCGTTTCTAAAGAGTTTGGTACAACACTCCGTTTTTTTAAAAGCAGATTAACAATTGATGCTACTTACTATGATGCCGCTACTAACAATCAAATTGTTACCGCTCAATTGCCCACATCAAGTGGATACCAGCAACGGATTTACAATGCCGGGGAGATTGCTAACTGGGGGTATGAACTCAGTGCCGATGCGAAAATTTTACAGGGCAGAGCTTTGTTCTGGCAAGCGCAGCTAAACTATTCAAAAAACAATTCGAAAGTGGTATCCTTACTTGATGGAATCGACCGGTTTCAGCTTAATAACAACTCAAGTTACCTATATGTGTATGCTGAAGTCGGTAAGCCTTATGCATACTTAAGGGGCCTCGGAGTTGCAAGAGATGCCCAGGGGCGCATGCTGATTGAGGATGGAGGATCATTGCTGGTAAAAGATGCTGATATGGCCTTTGGAACAGCATCTCCTGATTGGTTGGCCGGAGTAAGTAATACGTTCCGATATAAGAAATTTGACCTTAGTTTTCTGATTGATGTTAAAAAAGGCGGAGTCATTTATTCAGGTAGTTATTCCAGAATGCTCACTAACGGTGTTGTGGCGGAAACTTTATATGGACGGGATGACTTCTATAAGCACAGCATCATTTTTGGCGAGAACGGCACAGAACTGAGTGGTGGCGCTGTTTGGGATGCCTATTTTGCAAACGGAACTAAAAACACCAAATATGTTACGCCCCAAAACTATGAGTATGCAAGGCCAAATTATGCAGAATTCGTCATTTACGATGCATCATACATAAAGTTACGCGAAGTAGCACTAGGTTATAACCTGCCAGATAAATGGGCTAAAAAACTGGCGCTGAAAGGCGCTAGAGTCTCTGCCTCCGGTCGGAATCTGGCTATATTATATAAGAAAACGCCCAAGGGAATCGATCCTGAAGCTACTTCTACTTCTGGAAATGGGCAGGGGATAGAGAACGGGGCCCTTCCACCAAATGCCATATATGGCTTCAACATCAGACTAACTTTTTAAATTCAGAATCATGAAAATTAGACATATTTTATCACTGCTTTTTCTCTCCCTAATGATAGGCTGTACCAAAGATTTCGAAGATACTAATCAAAACCCGAACAATCCGACAAAAGTTGAACCTGATTTTTTGCTTACCACTTCGATTTTTCAAGCTATGAACCTTTATGGGGGCGACATGAATAGGGTAGTGTTTTTCAATTACACTCAACATTTCTCGGGTTTTCAAGGTGAATTTCAGCGTTACAGCTTCAATAATGCTACCAATAGCGCGTACTGGAAGAGTACCTATATCGGCTGCATGCAGCCTGTAAATCAGGTTGTAGTGAATTTTAAAGATAATTCTGCTTACAAAAACCGGGTACTTATCGCTCAAATTTGGAAAGATTACATTATTTCTAATGCAGTTTCTATGTGGGGCGCAGTACCTACAAATGAGGCGCTTTCTGGGAGTCCTTCTGTCCCATTCACTAAAGAAGAAGATATTTATCATAATCTCCTCGCAGATTTAAAGCAACTTGCATCTTCAATAGATCTTTCGGGCGATAAATACGGTGCGGGGGCAGATAAAGTTTTTGGTGGCGACCTGTTAAAATGGAAGAAGTTTGCCAATACGCTGAGATTGAGGCTCGCAATGCGAATTTCGAATGCAGCGCCTAACGGAAATCCTGAAGCGGCTAAAAAGGTTGCACAAGAAATTTTTGCTGACGAACAGAACACGATCACTGCACAAGCTGAAACTGCAGCAGCCGTTTGGGGAACATCAAGCGATACCTGGTCTCCTTTATACAACTATGTAGTTTACAACTATACTGCGAACAAGGCAACAATTCCCGTGGTTAACGAATCGCTTATTTATCATATGGTCCCATATAGTGATGCAAGACTTGCCATTTATGCCCAGCCGGCGAAACAAGGTCCTCAGGTCAACAAATTCTTTGGACAAAATATTTCATACGGTGGTGGAAGCCAGTATGCCTCGGGCCAGGTTAATCCACATACTGGACTTAAACAAGATGACTATTCTTATATTGGTAGCCGCTTTTTAAAACCTGATGCAGAGTATGTATTTATCTCTTATGCAGAAGCTTGTTTTTTAAAAGCAGAGGCAGCTTTAAAGGGCTGGGGTGGATCAAAAAGTGCCGAACAGTATTATAATGAAGGGATTGACGCTTCTTATAACCGCTATGGGTTGACAGCCGCTCAGGCCACCGCTTATAAAAATACACTGGGTATAAAATGGTCTACAGCATCTGATACTACAGGCAGGAGTAGTCAATTTAAAGACTGGTTGCAAATCTGTTCCAGTTATATCGCCCCTGGCGATAACTATAAGCAAATCATCATGCAGCATTGGCTGGCCATACCAGGACAGGGAGTTGATGCCTGGGCACTCATCAGAAGAAGCAGGGTTTTAGAATTCCAACCACAATTTGCTACCTATGATGGAGACTACGCATATTTACCAAACCGGATAATTTATCCAAGCGATGAAGTAAATACCAATTCTGCTGAAGTAAATAAGGCCATAAAATGGCTTAATGGCCCCGATAATTTAACAACCAAACTATGGTTTTCATTGCCTACAAAAAAAAATCCCTTTTTACCCTTCTAAAAATTTACTATGAAATATCTTTACATCATCGGTCCAATTGCATTACTTTTTTTGGGATGCAAAAAAGAAGACCAGCACCTGCCACCCGATTTTAATTATCCTATTCCTGCTGTCCAAATCACTGAAAATGTAAATGTGGGTGCCTACTATTCCAGTTATGCTACAGCAGACTGGGCAAAAAAATACACATATACACCCATACAGGGTGAATATAACTCACTTCTGTCGGTGCCAATGGATCAAAACAGGCAGTGGGCAGACTTAGCCGGGCTGGATTTCTTTATCTTCAATTGGAATGGAACGGCCTTAAGTAATCCACTTTTAACCAGTTTCATTACTGGAAGACAAAGCAAAGTGAAGATGGTAATAAATTATAATATTGCTCATCTAGGTGCAAGTAATCTTGCCCCGCTTACTGGTGCAAAACTAACGACCATGATTAGCGAACTGAATGCACTTGCCATAAGTCATTTCAATAAAGATTATTATTATAAAATCAATGGCAGGCCGGTTATCTTGATTACGCCGCTTAATCTTGCTGCCTCTGCCACCACAAGTGCGGATTATAAGGCAGTTATTCCCGAAGTCAGGGCTGCATTGAAGGTATCTGGTTTCGATGTTTACATTATTGGTGAGATTACCTCAGGATGGTTGCCCCCACAACGATATGCATCAGCCATACGGGCTGTCGATGCAATAAATTTATCCAACTGGTCTACTAGTAATTACGATCAATCTGTTTTCTTCAATGCCTATAGCGATCAAAACTGGAAGAATTGGACGGATTCAACGAGTAATTGGAAAATTGATTTTGTCCCCTGCATTTTCCCAGGTTTCAACGATAAAGTAGCCACTCCAGCAAGCAAGCTTTACAACCTGGGAAGAACAGCTGATTTCTATAACGATTACTGTAATGTAGCGAAAAGAAATATGTCTGCAAAGCGCCTGGTCATCATCAATTCCTGGAACAACTTCCAAATGGGTACGAGCATGGAGCCTACAAAAGAATATGGTACAAGTTATCTAGAAATCACCAGAAAGCAATTTAAGATCAATTAATTACAAGCTAATATATGGTAAATGAACTGAATCGCCGAAGATTTATTACAACATTAGGCACTCTGGCCGCAGCGCTTCCTTTAGGCGCATCTGCCTTTGATTTTATTCCAAGTCCGGGAAAAAGTTTCGATTTTATTCTTCTTGGCGATCTCCATTTTGATAAACTAGAGCATCACGATATGGAATACATCAAAACGACGTATCCAAACGATCTGGGGCAAATCAAAAACTATTCAAGGATTACCGAAGAAAATCTTCCTTTGTTAATGAGGATTGCAAAGGAAAAAGCCATAGAAAGGAATGCAGATTTTTTTCTTCAACTGGGGGATTTTGTTGAGGGGCTCTGCGGATCGGAAGAACTGGCAAAAAAACAAATTGATGAGTTTGTTGAACTGGTTCGTCAGCAGGATTTTAAACGGCCGTTTTTCGTAATTAAAGGCAACCACGATATTACGGGCAAAGGTGCTCGGGAGAATTATGTTAAAACAGTATTACCCTGGCAAGGAAAAGAGCAAAAGCAGCTGTTAAGTAACGCCAATTCTACTTTCGTTCATAAAAACTCGAGGTTTGTGCTCTTCGATTCCTATAGTGCAGAAGAAAGTTTGATATGGCTTAAATCTGTTCTAAAGAATCATACAGAAAAAAATCTCTTTTTCTGTATCCATCAACCTGTAGTTCCTTTCGATGCCCGGGCCAACTGGCATGTGTTTTCTGGCAAATCTCAGCAGGCATCAAGAAATGAATTATTGGATTTGTTAGGCGAACACAATGCAATTGTGCTTTGTGGACATTTACATAAAACATCTATTTTAACCCGTGCTACTTCAAAAGGAAATTTTGTTCAGCTATGCATAGGTAGCGTTATTCCTTCTGCTCAGGCAGCTGTTACTGATCATCTGACTGGCCTGGAGGCCTATCAGACTAATTTGGTAGATCTTGAGCCAGAATTTTCTCCAGGCTCGCTTGACGAAAGAAAGCGTAACCTAACTAATGAGAAACCGTTTATTAAACACTTTGAATATGCCAATTTCTGCGGCTATGGGAACGTAAGTGTAGATGCCAAATCAGGAATAACCCTTTCTATATATGCAAATCTTGATCAAAAGCCATGGTCGATTGTAAACCTCTCCAACTTATTAAAATTATGAAAATAAAGTTTTATCTAGTTATTTTATGCTGTGTTTCGCCTATTTTTTTACAGGCGCAAACGCGGATCAGCGGAACTGTTTTTGACGGAGCTGATAAAACTCCGTTGCCAGGGGTTACCGTAACAGTTGACACTAAAAACGGGCCTCTTCAGGGTGCGTATACGAATACTGATGGTAAATATTCCCTGTCCCTGCCAATGGGGGCAGAAGAGCTTATTTTCTCGTACACTGGAATGAAATCAGTAACAGAAAAAATTAACGGGAGAATTCGAATTGATATAATAATGGTAAATGAAAGCAAGCAGCTTCAAGCAGTTGCCATAACAGCTTTGGGTATTAAAAGAGAGACTAGATCATTAAGTTATAGCCGCCAATCCATGGATGTATCAACGTTAACACAAGCGCCTTCAACCAATATCTTATCCTCACTTTCTGGCCGGATTGCTGGGGTGCAGATTACACCATCTTCTACCAACACAGGTTCTGCACGCGTTGTTATCAGGGGAAACAACTCTATTTCCGGCAATAACCAACCACTTTTTGTAATTGATGGAATCCCTGTGGATAATGAAGCTGGCGATGGTAAGGTGACTACATCCGGAAACACAAATCTGGATTATGGAAATGTAGTTGGAAACATAAATCCTGAAGATATTGAAAATATTGAGGTGCTCAAGGGTCCAAACGCAGCTGCATTATATGGTTCCCGTGCGGCGAACGGCGCCATCTTAATCACTACAAAAAAATCTTCCGGAAAAAAATTTCAGGCAACTTTTAATTCAAATTCTACTTTTCAGCGGATCAACGAATTTCCTGACTATCAAGATCAGTTCGGGGCAGGGAATAGTTTTAAGCTGGATGGATCCGGATCAACAAGCAATCCCCAAAAGATCCCCAATCTTGGCGTTTTTAACCGGAGCTGGGGTGCACCTCTTTTAGGCCAGCCCGTAATTAGTGTAAACGGGCAATTCAAAGAGTATCTCGCTCAGCCCGATAATGTTAAAGACTTTTACCAAACTGCGGCTATGCTTACCAATTCAATAGCTGTTGACGGTGGTAATACAGAAAATAATTACCGGTTTTCTTATACCAACTATCAGGGTGGAAGTGTGGTTGCAGGGATAAATAAAGCAACCCGGCACAATGCAAATATCCGGGTACTTAATAAATTTACCAAATGGCTGGATCTGGATTCGAAAGTTACTTTTATCAACAATAAAGTGATAAACAGGCAATATATGAATGGAAGCACCAGAAATCCGGTTTATCAATATGCATATATGGTAAGAGATGATAAGCTTTCAGAATTCGAAATTTATAAAGATGCTTATGGAAACGAAATCAATACCCACACAGATTTCCTGAACCCGTACTGGGCTATAAACGAAAATCCAAACCAGGATGTAAAAAATCAGCTACTTGGTGCCTTTAATTTGAATGCTAAAATAAACGACTGGCTAAAATTTACGGCTAAACTGGGTACCGAAATGTACTGGCTAAATGGATACACTTTTAATAACAAGGGCTCTAAGAGCAGTCCGAATGGAAGCATGGCCACCCTGGATAACAATTTTCAGGGTACAAATGCCGACGCAATAATCTTTGCCAACAACAAGATTGGCAAATTGACCATCAATTCCTTTTTAGGTGCGGGCACATTTAGAACCAAATCTGAGAAAAATGATCAAAGTATTGCTTCGCTCATTCAGGCTGGCTTGGTTAACATTTCCAACTCAGGAGAGGCCGCAACAGTAAATCAGTTTTCGTCAAAAAAAATTATCAATTCGATTTATGGATCTACATCGATCGGATATGACAACTTCCTGTATCTAGACCTAACAGCGAGGAACGATTGGTCATCTACCTTGCCTGCGGCAAATAACTCTTATTTTTACCCGTCAATCGGCGGGTCGTTTGTTTTTACTGATGCGTTTAAAAGTTTAACGGACAAGCTAAAACCTGTGCTCTCTTTTGGTAAGCTAAGGATGTCTTATGCTATTATTGGTAACGATACCAGTCCATATCAGCTCACACCAACTTATAGTTTTGACGGAATTTACAATGGACAAGCCTATGCTTCCCTTTCCTCTACATTCTTTAACCCGGATTTAAAGCCGGAGAAGACAGGTTCTTTTGAATATGGATTGGACCTTAGGTTTTTAAAAGACAGAATTTCTTTTAGTGTAACGCGTTACCATGCCGCCACAACCAACCAAATTTTACTGGCACAGATTACTCCGGCAAGTGGCTATAATGCCAGGTATTATAATGCGGGAGAAATCCAAAACCGGGGTACCGAATTAATCTTGTCGGGAACACCCGTTAAAACCAATTCTTTCACCTGGAGTGCTTCGGCGAATTTTGCAAAGAACAATTCACTCGTAAAAAGCCTGGTGGATGGTGTAAATAGTTTTCAATTGAATTCGTGGTTTGGAAGACTGCTTGTATTTGCCGAAGTGGGCCAGCCTTATGGTGTAATCCGCGGGGCAGGGTGGAAATTGGATGATCAGGGTAGAAAGCTGGTGGCCGCAACAGGTTTGCCCATCGCAGCGCCCAATCAAGTGCTCGGCACTGCTACACCCGACTGGACGGGAGGTTTCAGCAATAGTTTTAGATATAAAAATTTCAACTTAAGCTTGCTTGTGGATGTACGTAAAGGTGGAAGTTTTTATTCCGGAACCTACCGTAGGTCATACATATCAGGTGCGATTGAAGCTACCTTAGAGGGCAGAGCCGATTATTACCTCCATAGCTATATATATGGAGAAGCCGCAGCAAATTTAGCAGGCGGGTTTATTTATGGCGATGCTTATTTTGAAGATGGCACTCCTAATAATAAGTATGTGAGCCCTCAATCAAATGGATTTGCGAATATCGACCAGATGCAGATTTTTGATGCAAGTTATGTGAAACTGAGAGAAGCCGTTATTGGTTACGACCTTCCCGCATCACTACTGAAGAGCATCAAAATTGCCAACGCCCGGATTTCCTTATCAGGCAGAAACCTCTGGACCATTTATAAAAAAGCGCCTAAGGGCATTGATCCAGAATCTAGTGTGACCTCTGGTAACGGACAAGGCATAGAATATGGTTCTTTACCACCATTCTCTACATATGGATTAGATTTAAGACTTACTTTTTAATTGCAATCGATGAAAAATATAAATAAACTGGTTTTGATTCTGTTCATGTCGATGGCCTTTATAGCCTGTAAAAAAGAACTGGATGAAGCGAATATCAATCCCAATAACCCTGAAACTGTTGATCCGGAATTTCTGTTAAATACTTCGGTTTTAAATACCATAAATTTATTTGGCGGCGCAATGCGGAGAGAAACCTTATCGCATTACTCCAATTACGTATCGGTAGGGGGCGGTCAACTTCCGCGTTATTATACTTTTGCAGCAACTGTAAACGGATATTGGTCATCAGCTTATGTGGGCTGCTTACAGCCAGTTCACCAGATCCAACTTAAGTATGCTGGTAATCCTGTTTATAATAACCGGGTGGCGATTGCCAAAATTATGGAAAGTTATATATATTCCAACTTGGTAGCCATTTGGGGGGGCATTCCGAAGTCCGCTGCGCTTACAGGCGACCCGTATGCGGCATATCAAAGTGAGGAAGAAATCTACATGGCGCTGCTAAACGATCTAAAATCTGCAGCCAGCTCAATCAGTCTTAACGGCGATACTTATAAAGCTTCTGCGGATGCTGTGTATGCGGGAGACCTTGTTAAATGGAGAAAATTTGCCAACACCCTTCGCCTGAGGTTAGCTGTGAGAATTTCAGGAGTTGCCGGTTCAAAAACGCGTGAAGTAGTGGCGGATGTGCTTTCCAATGAAGCAAATACAATTGCATCACAATCAGAAACCGCGAAAACAAACTGGGGAACCACATCAAGTAACTGGAGCTACCTGTATCAATACAATCTATTGCAGGCGGCTGCAAACGCTGCCAGCTTAAATGTCATAAGCGAATCCCTGGTTCAGCATATGCTGCCCTATAACGATCCACGGTTAGCTGTGTACGCGAAGCCTGTAACTCAAGGGCCATATAAAGGACGATTTTTTGGTCAGCCGAAAACCACCTCCCTTCCTCCGGGATTAAGTCTGCCTAATAATCCTCATGCTTCTCTCGGCCAAATGGATTATTCTATGATAGGAGATTATTTTACCAAACCTGATGCAGAATACGTGTTTCTTTCTTACGAGGAAAGCTGCTTTCTAAAAGCGGAAGCTGCGCTCAAAGGTTGGGGTGCCGCTAAAACCGCAGAACAGTATTATAATGAAGGTGTAACAGCATCCCTTTTGAAATATAATCTCCCGCAACAGTCGATTTCCGATTACCTTAATCAACCTGGCATCCGGTTTAATACCGTAGTAGATGTAGCGGGTAGGGAAAAAGACTTTCAGGATTATCTGGGCATTACTTCCAGTGCGATTACTACAACAAACCCGTTTCGTCAGATTGTGATGCAGAGCTGGATTGCAGGATTTTACAATGCAATGGATGCCTGGACCCTAATTCGAAGGAGTCAGGTTCTTGAGTTTCCACCCCATTTCAACCCCGATGGTGGGGAAGGAGGGGCGCTGGGCTATGCTTATATTCCCCAACGCCTCAACTATCCAAGTATAGAATATCAGGTAAATACAGCAGAATTGAATAAAGCCGTAGTAACGCTCGGTGGTCCAGATGCACTTCAAACCAGGCTTTGGTTCGCATTACCGACATTGAAGAATCCATTTTTAAAGTAAGGACACCTTTATTTTCAATATAAAAAGAAATGAAATATATAATATTAGTGCTGATTGCAATCGCAGGCTTTTCTTGCAAAAAAGACGATAATCTCATCGGGAAAACAGATTATATCTATGATATTCCACCCATAAAACTTACCAGCGACGCTGAGTTAGGGGCCTATTATCTTAATTACGTAGCGGCAGATTGGGCAAAAGTTCACTCGGATACCTCTCTTCTGGGAAAACCTTATAATGCTTTAACTGACCCGGCAATATTTCCTCAGCAATTAAGCTGGGCAGACGAAGGCGGAATAGATTATTTCATATTTAAGTGGAACGCAGCAGCTGCAGACAATTCATTGCTCAGCACTTTTGCCAGTAGAAGGTCCAGTCAAAAAGTGAAGATGGTGATTGATTTTAATATGGCACATCTAAATGCAACAAATGCTGCACCACTTACAGGAGCGAAATTACAGACCATGATCAATGAATTTAAAACACTTGTGAGTCAATACATTTCGAAAGATTATTATTTTAAAATCGGTGACCAGCCTGTAGTGCTGATTTCACCTATTAATCTATCTGCAACAACATTAACCAGTATTGATTATAAAGCCGTGATGTTAAGCCTGCGGTCAGAATTAAAATTGCTTGGAGTTAATCCATATTTTATTGGTGAGTTAACGACAGGCTGGGTGGCACCATCTAACTTTGACCAAACTGCATTGGCATCAATGGATGCTTTGGTATTGACCAGTTGGAATACCCCTGATTTTGATCGCTGGTGGGGGTTTAACAGTTATTTAGATTTAAACTGGCAGAATTGGAAAAAATCTCTGGAACAAATGAATGTTGATTTTGTGCCTTGTATTTTTCCGGGTTATAACGAGCCAGCTGCTACAACACAACGCGTGTTCGATAGGAGCGAAACCAGTTATGTTAATTACACAAATGTAGCGAAGAAAAATATGGGAAAAAACCGTCTTATCATTATCAATTCATGGAATGATTTTTCAAAGGGAAATGCTTTAGAGCCATCAAAGAAATTTAATAAACAATATCTCGGATTGACAAAAAGAGAATTTAAGGTGCAATAGTGGTTTTACGATTATGATGTATAAAAAAGTATTGATAATAGCTATAATAATTAAATTATCGGGCTCGCTCCTGGTATTTGGCCAGACAGGAAATATCCATTTGAGCTGGACCGGTAAAAGCAAGCCGGATGCAGCGCATACAATGGCCATAAATTGGAACGCATATGTAAGCAATTCGATAGTCCGTTATGGCGAGGACAGCCTTCAACTTAATTTCACCAAACGGGTGAAACCGATAGAAGTCTTTAATAATGGTGTAAGATCTTATAACTACAAACTCCGGTTAAGCTGCTTGAAGCCAGGCCTGACTTACTACTATCAGTGCGGTTCTGAGGGTTCTGATTGGACAGCTATCTATTCTTTTAAAACTGCGCCCATTCAAGGAAGCCAGGATAAATATGTTGTTGGGGTATGGGGAGATACACAAAATAATACAGGGAATTTGAGGTTTGAGCAGACGCAGAAGGTTATAAGGTTGATGACTAAATATCCTTTGAATCTAAGTATTCACATGGGAGATATAGTAGAAAATGGTTCGGTAGAAAACACTTGGTACCAGTTTCTCAAAGTTGCGCAGCCTGTAACCGCAATTGCCCCATTTATGCCAGCACTGGGCAATCATGATGTAAATAATAAAGCAAACGAAGCGGGATTCCAAAAACCTTTTTCGGTTTTTTACAATTCTTTCAATCTGCCAAGAGATAATTTAAATTATTCCTATGATTATGGAAATATCCATTTCGTGGTTGTAAATTCTGGCTTTGCTCAAGGTGCTGCAAAGGAAGGGCGAACACTTATGCAAAAGGGATCGACTGACTATAACTGGTTGGATCGAGACCTGGCATCAGCAAAGAAAAATAAAAACATCACTTGGATAATACTGTACGCACATTATCCTATTTATTCGTTCGGAGTCAGTCATGTGCCTGAATGGCAGTATAATCTTTTACCCTTGATCGATAAATATCAAGTTGACCTTTGCCTTACCGGTCACAGACATGTATATGAAAGGCATAAGGCGATTCGAAATGGTAAAGAGTACCAGCAAACCGACCCAATGCATTATAATCATCCGACAGGCACAGTCTATATCACCAACGGCTCATCAGGCGGTTCTCTGCAAGGCTTAGGCGGTAACCAGATGTCCTCGATCATATTTACTGCAAAAGAAAAGGTATATACATATGCTATAATGACTGTGCATGGCCCTAAAATTACTTACGACGTTTATGATATCAACAACAATAAAATCGACTCATTTAGCCTTGTGAAATGATTTAGGAGCCGCAAGATAAAGTCCCCAACCTTGCTGGGCTGTTTAAAAGCATGCTGTTCACTAGACATCTACAGCTATGTACGATTAACCCTATCTGTCATCATGTTGTGCCTTCAGGTATGCAACTATCTGTCCGAGATAGGGAAGAAGCTCCTCGTTCATTGATGAGTAGCCAAGCGGTGAAAGTCCGTCTTTTTCCAATGCACCGATAAATTTCCCTTCTACATTTACGAAATACAGCTCATCATCAACATTTATGCTACCTTTAACCAATCTTCCCGTTTCCTCATGTAAAAGTTCAAATTCCGTGGTAAACAAATCCATTATCTCTTAATTTTTTAATATTGCCAATATCAAAGGTGGTAGTTTCGATAACCAGAACAAACTCCTTACATCTCCTCCGTATTTTATGTTTTGGCTTGAAAAGGCAGCAAAGATTGGCTCAAGGTAATGATTTCTGTTTTTCCAATGTATAAATATATTCCTTTAAAAATCTACCGGTTATTCGATGATTTCTTTAAGTGGATTGCGGTTCGGGGCCATGCGATGTACTATTTATTGGATCTTAAAATTGGTTAATGAGGAATTATGCGGATGATCTGAATAAAACTACCCTGTCACAGGTGCCAGCTCTTCTGTTTTTTTTGCTTTCAAAAATCTTTTCTCTCTATAACTATTTACCGGAACGTCAAAAAACAACCTTATGACAACTGAAAAAATTATGGTGGCGGTAGCCACACTTAATGAAACCTGATGCCGCTGATCACCAAGGCCAAAACAACTGAATCAAAGCTGCAGCTGGAACACGTTGCCAAGCTTGAACAGAGTTAATTCATATATTATTGAGCTTTTAGGAAACTAGTAATATGACACTTAACTATAAAATTGAGCGTACATCAAAATTGGAGGCTCAAGCTTTAAAAGAAAAAATACTTTTGTGGTTAAATGAAGCTGATTATAATTTAATTTGACAAAATGACAAAAGCATTTCCTTTGATCTTCGGGGTTGGGGACCAAATGGTAAACAATTTGATAAAATAAACGGAGGAACATTTGAGATAATTGAATCTGGTGAAGAAAGTATAATAAGGTTCACTACTATTTAACATTAACATTTGAATTATTTTTCATATCGCTATTAATCGTAATGAGCATTTTTAAAGCAGATCCATTTCTTTTTGGGTTGATATGTGGTATTTTGATCTTGATAATTAGATATTTCGTGGCAAAATCTAAATGCAACGTAGTGCTCAATGCAATTGTCGCTGAGATTACTTTGCACCAGAGCGGGATTCTAGAAAATGAAGGTTTGTAGGGAAAGTAGAGCATATAGCTGAACATTTAACAACTAAAGATATGACTGGAGCAATCCGAGATATTTTCAAAGACCCAGTGATTATTAATGGTAAACAATATGATCACTTAGGGGAAGTGAAGGATGCCTTGAAAGGGTTAGGCAATCAAATAGAAAAATTAAACAAAGCTATAAGAGATGGAAGTTTCTTCCAAGATGTTTTGGAACAAGCTCAAAAGCTAAGAAGTTCCTTACAAAAGGAGAAAGACAGAATTCAAGATTTATTAAATAAAGCAACAAAGGCGGCAGATGAATAACAAGGAATTTATAAAAATCCTAATTAATGCGTTTCCTGAAATTAAGGAAGACGTTTTGGATGAAGATAACGACGGATTAATTACTTTACAAATAGGTTATTTTAAGAGGTTTGCGCAAAAGGCAATTGACGAAAACAATTCAGGGAAAATAAAAAAATGTTTTAAGTTTATTGATGATACTATTGGAAAAGTTGACAGCAGATTAGAAAATGCGATTTATTTATCCTTTTTAAGGAAACTTGATTTTGATAAAAATCCGAATGCCAAAAAGATTCTTTCAAAAAAAATGCTGTTGGCTAAGAATGATCTGGATAGGTATGATACTTCATCCGGAACAAATGATAAATTAAATAAATTTCTGAACGATTTATAGGTAGCTTCATATCACCAACAAAAATTGACCTATTGTTCTTTTAGTCTTGAGCAGCAAATAATTCTATTATTGTATATTTAAGCTTATATTCTGACATCACCAGTCTTGGAAAACTGACATAGGTAAACCAAAACTGCTCAAGAAGAGGAAAACGTTAGTTATGGCAATTACCAAAATTGAAGGATTTAAAATTTATTCGAATTTAGATGGCACACGATCTATTATTATCGATCCCAATCGGATTGAGGAATCTTTGAAGGTATATATTGATTACAAATTGGAAGGTGTTGCAATTACTACTGCACACGGTTACAATTTAAAAAATGTGGACTTTCTCTATCAGTATCCTAATATCATCAATCTCTCAATATCTGATGGAATACAGGATATAAAAGGGGCTTATGCATTGCGGAATCTTGAAAAGCTGATTTTATCCGGGCCTATGAGAGAAGTAGATTTTTCGTCTTTCACTTCATTGAGGGAGTTACGTACTGATTGGTCTCCAAAACTTTACAATTTAAGTAAGTGCAATAACCTAAAGGTATTGCATTTTGAAAAATTCAACCCCAAATCTAAAAATTGTTCAACAATTGCCGATTTAATACATGTTAGAAATCTACAGCTCAACCAATCTACTATCAGTTCTCTTTCAGGGCTTGAAAATTTCCGATTGGAAAATTTCGAAATAAGTTATTCAAACCAAATAAACTCCCTATGTTGTCTTGATAATAGCATAGAGAGTTTATCTTCACTGCAATTTAATAGTTGTAAAGGAATTGTAAATCACGACTACGTATCCCGCTTTAAGCAGCTTAAAATTTTAGCTTATAATAGGTGTGGGACAATACAGTCTATCAAGTTCATCGAAAGAATGAATGCTCTGCAATCGTTCAGATTGGTCGGTACTGATGTAGCTGATGGAGATATGAGTCCTGGGATTAGGTTAAAGTTTCTCGGTTTTAATAGTAAAAAACATTTCTCACACACTTTTGAGGAGATAAAGGCATTACAGGACTTACACTCGGTCTAGAATTCTACTTTTAACTGGTCTGAATTTGGGGAAGTGCACACTGCGCAAGAATTTAATCTATGAAATTATGGTAAGGGATATTTCTCTAATGTCACCGGAGTGAAAAAAGTCATAAAGTATACAACTTATGTCAAATAGTATGCAGCAAGTCTGTAAGCGATCGGTTATTTTTGGTTAAACGTTTTATTACCTTGCAATCGCATCTTAAGATATGCTAACCAATAATATGAACAGACTATTTTATCTTTTAGCCTTATGTATCTGCATGACTTCATCACTTCGGGCGCAAATAAAGAACTTCACTGATAACGGAAAACAGATCACCCGCTTTGATCAGCTGGGTAATGCTGTAGATGCACATGATGGGGAAATTGCATTTTTTAATGGAACCTATTATCTCTATGGCACCAGCTACGACTGCGGATTTGAATGGAACAATAAAACCGCTCCTTTTTGCGGATTTAAGTCTTATTCTTCCAAAGATATGGTTAATTGGAAGGATGAAGGTTTTCTTTTCGATGCGCAAAATCCCTTATGGCAATCCCGATGTGATGGAAAGACCTATGGATGTTTTCGACCTCATGTGGTTTACAACAAGAGAAGCAGTACTTATGTGTTATGGATAAATGTTTATGATAACTTGAGTGGTTATAGGGTATTTGTCAGTAAGGCACCGACCGGGCCTTTCCTCGAGGCTCCTGAACCAAAGATTGCTGTAAATGCCGATATGCCTATTGCAGGGCTCAACAATGGAGACCATGACCTATTTATCGATGATGATGGTACAGGCTATCTCGCATTTACTGATTGGCGCACTCAAGGAACTATAGTAATTGAACAGTTGACTGATGATTATCTTTCTGGAAATGGCAAAGTTGTTAGGTCCATCACCGCAGGTAAGACTGAAGCACCCGCATTATTTAAAAGAAAAGATACTTATTACATGACGTATTCTGATCCAAACTGTGGCTATTGCTCCGCCACTGGGACATCTTATAAAACTGCCAAATCTCCACTTGGCCCTTGGTCTGAAGGTAAAAAAATAAGCGATAATTCTTGTGGCGGACAACCCTCGTTCGTTTCAACAATGAAAATTGGATCAGATACCATTTATCTTTATGGAAGTGATTTATGGAATAATGCAGCAAAAAATGAGGCGCAGGCCAATTTTTACTGGGCGCCGCTTCAATTTGCAAGTGATGGTTCTATACTCCCGCTGGAATGCATGAAAATATATGCATTACCAAGGGCCCGCAGGGCAAAGCTTGAGGAATTTACCGCTGGTTGCGATATTTCAAAAGGAAAACAACGATTGCAGCTTTTTACCGCGACAAAAAATGGAAAACTGATTGATTTTGAGATCACTACCCTAAAAAGTGGTTATCCAGACAAAGAACTGATAATCGATTTCTATGAGGTGGAAAGTGGCAAAGCTGACGTAGATAGAAGGCTTGCGAGGCTTATGGTATCAGCTAATGCGGTAAGCTGGTCTGCACGGGTATTAAAACTAAGGCCTAAAATTGATCTTATCAAAGGCAAGCAGTATCGGGTTGTGCTGAGCTCAAAAAGCAGTACAGGGTGTTACGGCTTTGCGGTTGGAAAACAAGCCGAAAATTCGTTTGATTTAACTGCAATCAGCGAAGATGATGGACAAAGCTTCAGTGTCCAGAAGAATCAAAAACTTAAGCATAGTTATTTAATAAGATAGAAGAGTTATTCTTTGCTAATGATTGGCTTAACAACGACTATCGATCAGGAAAGCTTGATAGGATTAAAAATCAAATGTTAAAAGAACTGCTTTGTTGGAAAGTAGGTTAGTTTTACGGCTGGCATATGCAGTTGGATTTTTTAACCTTTTCCGCTAAAACCAATAATAGTGATCAGAACTATGACTTACACTATAAAAATCAATCCCGGTCATAAGACAACCAAGAAAGAACAGATTGTAAATGCCTTCGTCAATGACATTGAAAGTGGTTTTTTAAAATTTAATGAAAAACTTCCTTCGATTAATGAATTTAGCAAAACCCACAAAATCGCCAGGGAAACAATTGAAAAAGCCTACAAACTGCTAAAGCAGAAAGGTTATATAATCTCAATTCCCGGGATAGGTAACTATGTCGCGAAAGGCGCAGGAAATCAAAACAAAATCCTGATGCTAGTCAATAAAATAAGCGAATACAAAAACGACATTTATGAAGCTTTCATCAAAGTAATCGGTAGTTATGCGAAAGTAGAGCTCAAAATTTATCATTATGATCCAAAGCTTTTTAGAGAAATTATTGTTGAAAATTTAGATCAATTTGATTACTTCGTCATTATGCCACATTTCTACGCTGGCACTCCTGAGGCTGAATTTATGGAGGTGATAGCTATGATTGATCCTAAGAAGCTGGTCGTCCTGGATAAAGAAATTTTCATTCACGAAGAGTACATCAGCATTTATCAGGATTTTAGAAATGACATCTTTGACGCATTTTCCAAGCAAGAGGAGCTTTTTCAAAAGTATGACCATCTGAAAATCATTTTCCGGCCCGATAGTCATCATCCTGAAGAAATCCTGGATGGTGTAAAGGAGTTTGCAACAAAGCAAACCTTAAAGTTCTCCACTGTGCACCATTTTGATGTAATGGAGATTTCTCCTGGGGAAGTTTATATTACCTTAAATGATACTGATTTGGGAAAATTAATCAATAAGATTCGTATCCATGATTATACGTTGGGAAAAGAAATAGGGATCGTTTCTTTTAATGAAACGATATTAAAGGAGCTGTTAGACATTACCGTGATTAGTACCGATTTTAAAGCAATGGGCGAAAAAGCGGGACATATGATTTTGAACAGGGAGTTAGGGAAATATAGAAATAGTTTTGTTTTTCTTAGACGTGGCTCGCTTTAGATAACATTGATAGTTGTAGTCGAGGTCGAATATTTCAACTATTCATGATTAAAAGCATCGACCTTAACTATCATTTTTTGTAATATAATGATTATGAAATTATTATCTATGTTAAAATTAGCATGCTGCATGATGGTTCTCACCACTGGATTGCATCTTTTCCACAGAAAAACTTCAACAACAGATTTGACTGTTGAGCATCAGAAAATCCGCTTTCTGCTGATTCTCCAGAGCTAAGGCTTAGTTGGAAACTGATTTTGTCAGAAAATAACACCCGTCCGGTTAATTATAGATTATGGTAAATACTAAAAAAATTTTCGGGGAAAGATGTTTGGAGTGTCTCAGGCAAAAGTGATCAATCGTTTGTTGGCGACTGGATGTACAAGAATATAGCAGGAATAAACCTTTTGAGTATGATTGCTTGTTCATATTTTTTCTTAATCTCGATCATGTGTTGACCTTGGTTTGGTATAAATGCCATTATTCGGTAATTAACAAACCTGAACAGTTTCAATTTTTAAAATACTTCCTAGCTTTATAATTTTAGATGCTATGTTTCCACTTCCGATAGCACAATGGTGCGCCGGTCCTTCGCTGTTCCATTTTTCAACGAAATTTCTGGCCCCAACGCTAAAACTATATCTGCTATTTGTATTTCCTATTTCCAGAATCTCTCCGCTCACCGATTCACCCTCGGCTACAAGCAACTTCAATTTTCCCCCCGAGGCTTCCACCACGGAAAGTAGTGTTACCGGACCGTGCTTTACCGACATTTCTACTGATAAGCCATTTCCTACTTTTCCATGATATACTTGCAACGGTTTGACTTTAATTTTTCCTTCGGCAATTTTTGGATGGCAGGGCCCATCGTGTCCCATGAGTACCACATCGTCAATATAGTCCATCGCATAATACTCGGTAAAGGATCCACCCGCTCCAAAGCTATCCATGATTTTCATGGCTTGTGCGTTTTTGATTTCGTACTCGCCAGCAACAGGAATATGCTTTCCCGTTAGAATAGAATTGCCGAGAATTACTGAAGTCGCCGTGTTTTCATTTGCAGGGTTGCCCGTGCCTTTATGGTAATAGGCTAAAGATCCAAGTTGATATTTTTCAGTTAATTTATCCAAAGCGACTGCTGTTGCTGCAGCTCTATTTAATTCTTCTGACGCACAATCTACTTGTACATCGAAGGAATCGTAAAATTCCGCTAACTTAAGTTCTGTTTCCTCAGCTGTTATCAACTCGCGAATCTGAGACAATTCGTCGATCTCTATCACTTCCATATGGCCACCAAAGGTCGCGCATTGCAGTGTGAGATCCGTATAAATATCCATCATGCCACCATAATAATTGCCCATGATCCCCATCCGGTTATAGTACATGATCCTTGCTACCCTGGCTGCCTCTACCCATTCTTCAATTTCTTTCCAAACATGAGGGTCGTTCTTAAGCATACCTGTTATTTGATGGAAAGGAATGTTGCTTCGATTGAATACATTGGCAATTTCCGGCACAGAGCATGAGGAGCAGTGAGCCAACCATTCTCCTGTCATCTGTGTTCTATTCTCCAGGTGATTAAATGTTTTATAATTTATGCTAGCCTCAGGCGATAAATTGAGCACGATTACCGGTACCTTAGCTTTTTTAACCACGGGCAAAACCGTTGCCGATAGGGCATAGGTAGATACGTATAAAAATAAAATATCGACGTCTTCAGCTTTGAATTGATCTCCAGCCTCGAAAGCCCGTTCTGGCGTATCAATAAGGCCGAGATTGAGAATATCTGCATCAAATTTCTCTAATCCATTGGCAACAACCTCGAGGTAGCCCAATAGTGTAGCCTTTAACCCATCAAATTGTTCCCAGTAAGCTTGCAAGCCAATACCGAATAAACCAATCTTAACCTTTGTTTTTGTGTGCATGTTCGATTTAATCATTTTAATTTTGAACAATTTTTACGGGGCCAATCAAGCCCGATGGCAATAAAGGACTATCGGCCTTATACTGTCTTGTGGTGGTAAAACTCCACCTGCCGCTGGTTCTCGGCGATCCATTCAATAGCCATTCTGGCCATTTATTGCCAATAATTCCGTCGTAAGGCTTCTGTTCGTCGCCTATTAATCTGTTGGCCCATAGATTGATCACTTCTATTTCGAGTTTATTTTTGCCTTTTTTGATGAAATCCGAGATGTCGAGTCGCCAAGGTGCTGTCCATAACGTGCCAATTTCTTCTCCGTTTAAGTTTACCCTTGCGATATTTTTTACCTCACCTAGATCAATAAATATTTGTTTTTTTTCATTCACACTAAACTCAAATGTTTGATGGTAGGTAGCTGATCCGGAATAATATTTTACGCCTTCTAGATTACTTTTGCTCCAATCCATTAGATCATCTGCAATGATTTCTTTTGGACCGCCCCATTTTTCATCGAAATTTATTTTCCATTGTCCGTTTAAGGTTTGTAAAACCTTTTCATTTGATGCAATGGTCTGACTGGCACTCCATTTATTTTCTTTTGAAAAAACAATAAAAGCACTTTCGTAGGGATCTAATTTTATTGGAACATTGGTTTTGCCATTGCTGAGTTTAAAATCGGTAAGTTGTTTTGTTGTTCCGTTTATTGCGTTCCAAAGTTCCGGAGTGCCTTTTGTGCTTCTAAACTCACAGTTTTCTTGAATGGCTTTGTTTGTGGCATTTGAAACAAAGTAGATATCCAACTCAGCGCTGGTACGATGTGTATATCTGATATTCCCATCATTCTTGAAATCCTCCTCAACACCTTTTGATTTTAGGATAATAGCAGTTAATTCATAGTTCGGATATAGCTTATCTTGTGCTGAAAGAATGGGTTTCCCCCAAATTATGGTTCCTAATCCATATTTTCGATGTACCAAGGTATTTGGTAATTTACCCTTACCCCATATTTTATCTGCAAGAGATTTAAGTTTAATATCACATTGAGGATAATTGGTTAAGCTTGGGGAGCGTAACGGAGGATTGCCAATAACAGTTGCACCCTGCTCAATAAGGTTACTGATTTTTTCTAACAACTCTGGTGTCATCGTCTCGTAGATTGGTAAAACCATTATTTCGTAAGAAGCCCCACTTGGAAATTCGATTTTATTCCTCTTAACCGAAGCAAGCATGATTTGTGAAGGCGCTGCACCATCGAAGTTGTAACCTTTTCTATCGCCGATGGTATCACCACGAATGGCAGATAGTGGCGGTACAAATACCATGGGAGATCCCTCTGGCGTAAGATATAGTACATCTGCAACGGTTCTGCCTTGTTGTAAAAGATATTGCGAGCGGGTTACATAGTCGTGGTAACCATCTACCATTGGCCACCACGTTTGGCTGCGATCCCAATGTACTCCATAAGGCCCCATGGTTGCGCCAGGTTTTAAAGAATCAGGCAGGAACTGATTTTGAAAAGTATGGTAAACGAAACGATTAATTCCAGCTGCAAATGCCCAGTCGCCTTGATTTTTCATCGAGCCTGGATATTGTTTCCAACCTTCGTTATCCTGTGCAGTAAAAGCTTCGGCTGGTATTAAAGAACGACCCATAAGGTGACCTACTGAGGTGGCTTCGATTACACTGTAGGTGGCATTGAAACCAAAACCTTTGCTCCAGAATTCTGCCATTGGCACATCGGCAATACTACCCAATGCCAAATCAGAAGTCGGATTCATATCATATGGTTCTATTGAAAGGCCAAGATTGCGTTTATTAGCATATTCTTTTACATGTTTAGCATGTTTTTCTAAAACCAATTCTTGCGATGTCTGCCTTAGATCCCAAAGGAAGCGCTCGCTTTCTTTTAAGCTTCCCACAATGTTACCAGAATAAACGGGGTAGTATTTTAATGGATCATAGCCTCTTCTTTTGGTAAATTCTTTTCTAAAATTTCCAGTCCAGTTTTGCGCACCCATTTCCCAGCTGTCCATGTGCAGGCGTTTTAAACCGCCCGTCTGCTTTTTCCTGATTGGATCGATTTTCTTAAATATTTTGCCTAAATAAGCATCCAGGTGCGCATTTAAGGCAGTTGTATCAAATTTATCGGATTCAAAACCGATACCCGGTAAAGGGGCTGGCCGGGTGATTGCGCCATTGTTTCTGCTTCCAAATCTCATTATTTTCCATTTGCCGGCAGGGGGATTCCAGTTTAATGTTCCATTGGCAAGCATCTTCCCGGTCAAATCGATGATTTTGGATCTTTTAATTGCCGATGTCGGTTTGGCGCTTTTATTGCCATCTGCAGGCATATTTGACCTCACATTACCCGAACTAAAGGGGGCACGTTGGTAAAGCGCTTTTTCATCAAGGTCTGCTATCTTCTCATCAGTCTTAGGTAAGGGGAAAGCCAGAACCGCCACATCTTGATAGTAATCTTTCCAGTTCTTTTTGAATTCTGGGGTAAAGTCACCTTCACCAAAGAAAGGTTTTTTAGGTTCTGGTACCGGTAATACGATTTTTTTTTGATCACCCGAAACCACAAGTTCGCTAGAAACCAGATGCTGCATCGATTGGCTGCCTTTTACCCAAGGGCCGCCACTACCGGTCCATCCTGGTCCGATCCCTAAAGTAATTTCTATATTCAGTCTTCTGGCTTCTTTTTCAGCATGGGCAAAGAGCGTGGTCCATGCTTCACTCAAGAAATCGATTTTTCCTCTGGGAACACCGACATTAACTTCCAAAAAAATCAAATTTCCTATTCCTGCCTTTTTCATTGATTCCAAATCTTGGGTCATTGTTTCGGCAGTCATATTCCCATCCATAAAATACCAATAAACGCCAGGTTTATACCTATCGTTTGGCTTAAAAAATTCGGATTTCATTTTTTTTAGCTGCGCGTTGGAAACGTTCGCAGCAAAGCAAAAAACTGTAAATAGAATAAATGAAAGTGTTTTGCTCATCGGTTATTTCGTTTTATTTCAATCATTGCTCAAGCGATTTCATGTTTATGAAGAAATCAAAAATATAGCAATCTATCACCCGATTAAATAGAGAATTTGATAAATAGGATATACATTTTGCCTTATTTTTCAGTAGTATAAATTTTAACGGGGCCAATTAATCCGGACGACTGTAAGCCTCCGGAAATATCAAAAGATTTAGCAATGCTTGCCTTACGTTTTTCTTCGGGTAGCGTACTATCCCCAATAAGTTTGTTCTTCCAAGTGTTAACTACCTTAACTTCAATTTTATTGTTCCCTTTTTTTATGGCATTGCTGATGTTAATCCGGTATGGTGCTGTCCAAACTCCACCAACATCTCTACCATTAATTTTAACTTTTGCAATCGCATATACCTCACCGAGATCAATCCAGGTATCTTTGTTTTTATCATTCTTTGGCGACGTAAACTCATTGGTGTAAATGGCATTGCCCGAAAAATGCTTAATGCTATCTATATTGCTTTTCGACCAATCAATAAGTGTCTTGAGTTCAACTTCCTGATATGCCTTTTCATCTTTTGGATGAAAATTCACTTTCCAAGGTTTGTCGACAGTAATTTGATCCACAGCAATTGGATAGTTGTTCGTTTGACCAGTAGGCATTTCAGTTGTGTTGGTGAAAACTATAAAAGTACTTTCGCCTGCATCCAGTTCAATCGGTATCTCCGTAGCATTATCAACCTGTTTAGATTGAGGTAAGGTTTTGGTTTCTCCACTTACCGGGTTCCATAGTTGAGGCGTTTTGTTCTTAACCCTAAAAGTGGCATTGGTTTGCACTTTGGTATTTCCTTGATTTGATAGGAAATAGATATCCGAACCTTCGACATTGCGATGGGTAAACTGGATAGAGTCCGGTGTTGATGTTTTGAAATCCGGTTTAATCTTCAGGTAATTAAATACCTCAGTTAAATCCATGTCTTGAATAACTAAACCCTTTCCAAACTGGTTTATTTTGTTTTGCTTACCATCAATATTTCTCCATAACTCGCTGGCTAATGTTCTGATCTGTTGATCTGACTGTGGGAAATTTTGCATGCTAGGCGAGCGTTGCGGTTTCTTGCCTAAAAGAATAGCGCCATCTGCCACAAGTTTTTTTATTTTTTCTAAAACTTCCGGCCTGATGGTTTCGCTGTTAGGCAATACTAATACACTGTAATTTAAACCATCAGGAAGCATTAATTTTCCGTTTTGCATGTTTAGTCTGTTTTTGATTACTTCACCATTCATGTAATCAAAAGAATAGCCTTTAGGCAGCGCAGGCGATTGTTCTCCAGTCATTTTTGGTGCGTCTTCACCAATAAAATAAGCCACATCGGCAGTATAATTTCCTTGTTGAAGCAAAAAGCCACAACGTTTTAGATATTGCAGGAATATATCCATATCGTTAAACCAAGTGTTTTTTCTGTTGAATTCTGTTCCAAACCAAGTAGCTAATCCCGGATTTCTTATTTCCTCATTTTGTGAAACGTAGACATGTAAGATGGTACTGTTTATGCCTTCAGTAAAAAAACGGTCAGCACGTTTTTTTAACAGGTCGGGATAGCGAGCGAAAGCTTTTCCCGCGGAAGTGAAAGACTCTGCAAAAACTCTTTTCTTGCCATATATATGCGCTGAAGATGAGGCGGCCCTGTTTTCAATGTTTCCTAAATCACCTTCTGCCCAAAATTCTCCTCCAATCTCATTTGCCTGTCCACCATACTGCAAAAATTCGCCAGGGAAGCCCCAATGCCCATAATTTTCCAACCATGTTGTCATTCCGTTTTTATTGCTAATATCGGTTAATCCCCCTACATAACCATAAGCTACTTCATCGGCAACAAGTCTTCTTAAATCCCACAAAAAACGATCAGATTTATCTTCGCTTCCAACAACTTTACCACTCAAAACAGGCAAATAAGGCGTTGGATCGTAACTGTAAACATTTTTGAACTTTTCTTCTAATTGATCGGTCCAGTTTTGACCGCCCATTTCATAACTGTCTGCCACCACAATTTTTAAACTTTTACGGTCCTCAACAGGTATTTTCTTCAGAATCTCGCCAATATGGGCGTTAAAATGTTCTTCAATTCTCGGCTTACTCATCTTATCTACCTCCAGGCCACGTCCTTCGGGCGTTGCAGGTGCATTTTCAGTTCCGGTAGGTAGCATTCCAATTCTTTCTATGACCCAGTTCCCTTTTGGTGCTTTCCAGTTAAGTAAACCATTTGCATTCATAAATGAAGTGACATCGATTACTTTTTCTGGATTGATAACAAAACCTGTAGATTGATCGGGTTGAACAGGCCAATTATATGCATCGGCTAGTGGAAGTGGCGTTTGGAACATCTTCGCCAGGCTTTTTTCGGTATAGTTTTCTACTTTCGGCATTGCCGATAATCTAACTTCTGTGAGTGCACCATTTCTGCTTACCTTCGAAACCTTTAGCCTAAAACTTTGCGCATTTGTAGGTTCGATAGAAATTACAGCAGGAGCGAAGGGCGCCCAACCAACATTTACAGCTGGATTGGAACGGTCTACACCAAAACTTTTGATGGTTTGATAGCTGTTGCCTTTTTTAATTTGCAACTCTGCGTGAAAAGAAATAGCCTGCTGGCTAATTTGAAGCTCTAAACTTCTGATGGTTTGTGGCTTATTGATTTCAATATCCAGCGTAAAGTCTGTTTCTTTTGCGAGATCGATCTTTGTTTTTTCATCATTATCGAAAAGATAATCTAAGTTAGGTAATTGCGGAGAAGAGGTAAGCCTCGCTTGACTTTTAGTGATGCTTTGGTTGAAATCCTCAGGTACTTCGTAAGCAATAACCTTTACATCCTGAAATTGCGGGTTAGGGGTTAGCAGTTGAATGGGTTTAGTTAATGGGCCCTTTATCCGTAAGCTGGATGTTGCCAGATAACGCATGGCCTGACTGGTTTTCACCCAGGGACCTCCAGATTGACTCCAACCTGGGGCGTTAAAAATTCCAATGGTGATGTTTAGTTCGCCAGCCCTTTTTAAAGCTGCCCTTAAAATTTCCCACCATTCGTTTGAAAACATTTTTATCTTGCCTTCTGCAACATCCTCTAGGAATATATTGCCGATGTAAGCACGGTTGATCCCGACCTTTTTCATTGCCTCCAAATCCTTAGTTACACCTTCTTTAGAAATATTGCCTGAGATCCAGTACCAATATGTACCTGTTGTTATGGTATCAGGAGCGACCTTAAAAATATTTTTTACCTGCGATAAATTATTAGCTTGAAAATCGTTGTTATTTTGGGCATAAGCTAAACCGATCGAAATAAATAGGAAAGTTAAACAAAAAAAGGTTGTACGAGCTGGAAGAATTTGAAGGACTTGCATATATGTTTTTATGGTTAGTTGCTTATTAAAGTTTAAAAATCAAGAGATATCGTATTGATTTGCAGTTTATTACAATTCAGTAAAAAGGAAAAGCACCTGCTAATCAAGATGCTTTAACCCAAATTAATATCCCGGATTTTGAGTAAGGTTTTTATCCAAGAATAATTGTCTGTCTGGAATAGGATAAAGTGCTTCGAAAGTATCAAAGCGATAATCATTTCCTGTAAAGGGTACACCACCCCGATCAACTGTTGGTGCTGCTTTTTCTAAGGAACCATGCGCATTTAAGACATTGGCCATTTGGGAACTGGTAAACGCCCGTTTTAAATCAAACCACCGGTCGTTTTCGAAAGCAAGTTCAACACGGCGCTCATGTCTGATCGCCATACGGAAGCTTTCCTGCGTCAAACCACTTAAAGCGGTTAAGCCAGCTCTTGCTCTTACCATGTTGATAAATTGATAGGCCGATTGAGGTCCACTTTGCTCGTTAATAGCCTCTGATAGCATTAAAAGAACATCTGAATATCTTAATACCGGCCAATTGTCGTCAGTTCTGCCTTCTATAGTATGTGGGTGATTGTATTTGTTTACGAAAGGAATGGCCACAAAAACACCTGCAGAATTTGTGTACCCCTCTTTCAAAGCTACATTTTTTCGTAGATCGTTGGCTTCAAACTCCGCAATCATGTTCCTGGTCGGAATGTTCCATCCTCCAGGGCGACTTGTGGGAAAACCCGTTACTGCTCCCGCAGAATTTCTGGGCGCAAAAGTGTAGATAAAACTACTCCATTCGCCCAGGTTATTGCCGCCTTGAAACTGTACTTCGAAAAGCGATTCGACGTTGTTTTTATTGGTGGTTGCGAATACGTCACTGTAATTGGGTACAAGCGCATAGCCCAGATTTAAAATCTGGCGTAGCGTACTTTCTGCTTTCGGAAAATCTTTCATTGTAAGATAAACCTTTCCCAATAACCCCAAAGCAGCCCCTTTGGCAGCACGACCTACATCTGCTGCCGCGTATTCGTTTTTAGCTGGTAGACTTGTAGAAGCACTGGTTAAATCGGAAACGATTTGCGCATAAACATCCGCCTCAGGACTACGTTTGGTATCGAAAGCTTCTGATGAGCTGGCTAAAGGTTTGGTGATTAATACAACAGGACCAAAGTATCGCACTAAATTGAAATAATAATAAGCCCTGATAAATTGTAACTCCCCTTTGTATTGTGCTTTTTTTGCAGCACTAATCGCCGTTATATTATCCATTTCTGCAAGGGCATAATTGATATTATACAAAGCATTGTACGATTGGGAATATAAGTCTGCAATGTTTACGTTAGTAGCGGTCACGTTCCAAAATTCGAAAGCTTCAGCCCTGTCTGTTTGGCCTCGATCTGATGGGTTTAATTGTACAGTCGTATTGTCAGAAGACATTTCGGCGAATACATACTGACTGTTCACATGATCTTGAAGAGAACTATAAGCGCCGCTTACGGCCTGTTTAATTTGATCTTCTGTCTGGTAAAACCTATCGGCTGTTTTTCGCGTCGGGTCGGATAAATCTAGGAACGACTTTTTGCAGGATGTTCCCCAGACCAAAACGAATAATATGATTGATAACTTATGTAGATTTTTCATCTTTTTACATTTAGAAATTAGAAATTAATTCTGGTGCCAATAGAAATGGTTCTTGGTACGGGATACGATTCTCCATCACGGCCCGGACTGATTACATCATTGCCATTATTTGCTCTTGCAGAGTTAACTTCAGGATTGTTTCCAGGATATTTGGTGATTAGGAATGCATTATCTACGCTGAAGAAAACTTTGGCATCAAAAGTATTTTTGATTCGCGGTATGGTATAACCCAGGGTGATGTTTTTGATCCACATGTAATTGCCACTGTACACATATTTTGAGTTGGATTCTCTGGTGAAATAATACGTGTTAGAGCCAGGCCATTTCCCGGAACCGGGGTTACCTTCTGACCTCCAGCGATCTTTCACGTCAGATAGAACATTGAATACCCCATCGATATTAGCTAAATTCATTTCTACGGCACGATAAATCTGCCCGCCATAAGAACCATTTGTCAATACACTTAAATCGAAGCGTTTGTAGCCAACATTGAAATTCCACCCCCAGGTAAATTTCGGATTTGGATTTCCAATCACCACCATGTCTTGCGTATCATAAGAAATCACCCCATCACCATTTCCATCCAAATATTGATAGGTCCCAGGAATATGGTTTGCATTATGTGGCGTGGAATTGATTTGTGCCTGATTCTGATAAATCCCTAACACCTGAAAACCGTAAAATAAACCAAGCGGTTGTCCGATTTTACTGATGTTATAGCCGTCATAGAAGGCGCCGGTCAGCAATGCATCCCTATCGCCATCAATTTCAAGCACTTTGTTTCTGTTAAAAGAAATATTGAAGCCCGTATTTAATGTGAAATCACCGAACTTATCACGGTATGTGGTTGCAAACTCAAAACCTTTATTTTGAAGTTTACCTATGTTGGTGATGATGTTTCCAAAACCTGCAACTGCCGGAACCTCAACATTTAAAAGCATATCGGTGGTGAGCTTGCGGTAATACTCTGCCATAAAGGTTAATTTACCTTTGAACATGCTGATGTCCACACCAATATCTAGCTGTCTGGATTGTTCCCAACCCAAATTTGCGTTTGGAAATGATCCAACTGTTGCGCCTGGAACAACGGTATTTCCCAATACGTAATTACTAGAGTTGATGTTTGCCTGAGAGGTGTAGTTACCAATATTGTTGTTACCTGTAATACCATAACTTCCCCTTAGCTTTAAATCTTGAAGCCAGTCCATTTTTGGGAAGAAGCTCTCCTGAGAAACTCTCCATCCAACCGAAGCCGACGGGAAGTTGCCCCAACGATTGTCTTTACCAAAGCGTGAACTCGCCTCCCTGTTAAATGCTGCCGTTAACAGGTATTTTCCCTTGTATGAATAGTTTAATCTTGATAAAATACTTTGAATACTAAAAGCGGCCATACCCGAGCTACCATCACGTTGACTCGCTGCAGAAACATATTCAACTAAATTATCCGGATACAATGAGCCAGTTGCATTAGCAGTGTTAACAGTGTTTTTTTGAAAAATGTGACCAATAGTTATATCTAAATTATGATCTTTAAATTTTGGTGAATAGGTTAGTAGATTATCCATTCCATAATTTAGATTATTGGCGAAGTACTCGCCGCCACTTGCCTGGCGTGGAGGTGGAGAATTAAAGCCTGCAATAGTTGATGGACTAAAATCATGATTTCTCATGTTATCAAAAACACCATTAATATTTGTACGAAAAGAAACGTTTTTAATTGGCTTTACTTCTAAATAAGCATTTGCCGTTACATTGCTTTTGTATTGGCGATGCTGCTCCTCGTTTAGACGTTGCACAGGGTTCGGAAAACCAAAAATATTGTCATGGCCACCAATATAATTGTTGTAGGATCCATCAGCATTATAAACGGGCACTCTTGGGTCCATTGCCAAAGCTTGAACTACAATGTTGTTGCCAAAACCACCAGCAATGGCATCACTGTTCTTAGCCCAGGAATATGCTCCAGCAAGATGTAAACCGAAGTTCAAAAATTTATTCGGACGGCCATCTAAATTGGCACGGGCAGTTACCCTGCTGAAACCAGTGTTGACCAACGAACCATCCTGATCTAAATAGCCAACAGAAATATACGAACTCGATTTTTCTGATCCATTGGTTAACGATAAATTATAATCTTGAAAAGCAGCATTTTGATTCAAGATCTCCTTATACCAATCTGTTGAAGTGGTTATTTGTTCTGGATTTCTGAAATCGGCAGGTATTTCCGATAAAAGTGGCTCTCTGTTTTGGAAATACCTGATTTTATCAGAAAATACATCTTTTTGAAATTGAGCAAATTCTGGACCATTTAATACCTTAACACGCCTAGAATCAGGAATGTTCGCAATACCGTTATTTGTGGTAAGCGACAATTTAAAACCTTCTCTTTTGCCACTTTTTGTAGTGATAAGTACCACACCATTTGCTCCTCTGGAGCCGTAAACCGAAGTAGAAGCAGCATCCTTTAGAATGGTAATGCTTTCAATGTCCGCTGAGTTTAAATTGTTTCCTACGCCTGTACCCAGTGGAAATCCATCAACAACATAAAGTGGATCACTGGTTGCGCCCAGAGAGCTGTTGCCGCGGATTTCAACCTGTAACTCCTGTCCTGGTTGACCAGAAGTTTGTTTTGCCACCACACCGGGCGCTTGTCCTTGTAAAAGCCTGCCTACGTTGGATGCGGGTACACCTTCTGATTTGGATAAATCGACCTGCGAAACGGCTGCTGTAATATCAGCCTTACGCTGTGACCCATAAGCCAAAACCACTACTTCTTTTAAGCCTTGGGAAGCAGGGGAGATTTTGATGTTGAGGTTATTATCCTCGCCAATTGTGATTCGCCGATCGTTGTATCCAATGTAGCGAATCAATAATATCGAGCCTTTGCTGGCGGTTATGCTGAACCTACCATTCATATCTGTTTGTGTACCGGTCGAACTGCCTGCAACGACCACGGATACACCAATCATTGGTTCGGAGGTGAGGGAGTCAATAACTTTGCCAGTAATGATGACTGATGTTTGCGCGTTTGAAGGCAAACAGAAGGAGAGCACCACGGCCAAAGTTGCGAGAATTTTCGTCGCCCTTTTAAGTAAAGTTCTACTTTTCATAAATCATAAGTTTAATATTTGGTTCTGTTTGGGAAAAAATTTTAACCCACGAGAAAGGTTTTTTTTTAAAACGCTTTTCGTTTAGGGTATTTGGTTAGCTAATTATATTCGGTTAATCAAAAGTATTTGAATGCTGCCCAGAGATAAATAGACGTTTTGATAAAAGAAATATAAATTTTGATTTGCTCTAATCGATTTGTTTTCAGTGTGATAAGTGTGCCAATGGTAATCTGAAAGAAATAAAATTTTGAATACAAAAAATCAATAATTTGATAATTTGAATGCATCTTTTGATATTTTTACAGCAGAACCAATCTGGATTATTAGCTTTATCTATTCTCACCAAATTCTTATGCTCGCTCATAATCAACCTTCGAAAGTGAAATGTTTTGTTAACTGCTTATGGTAAATTTTTTCAAGTATCTTCCTGTGAGCCAAGAGGATGAAAATTGGGGGCTTACAGTTTTAAACGCCGGTTGTACCAATATCAAGGCGACCTCTGATTATCCTTTTAAGAACCACCCTGCCCACCATAACTTCAACTGGAATAGTTGGAGGATACTTCAAGAATATCAAATTATATACATCACCAATGGGCAAGGGATATTTGAATCAGAAAGTTGTAATCAAACCATAGTAAAGGCAGGAACAATTATCATTCTTTTCCCAAATGAGAAGCACCGATATAAGCCGGATAATAACACCGGTTGGGATGAATATTGGGTAGGTCTAAAAGGTGATATTATTGATAACCTATTGGATAGCGGTTATCTAACATTAAATAACCCATGTATTAACATTGGTTTCAATGAAAGTGTTTTTGGGATTTACAACTGCATTATCGAAAATACCAAGGCAGAGAAACCTGGTTATCAGCCTTTAGTTTCTGGAGCTGTATTGCATTTATTAGGTACTTGTCATGCCATAACCAGGCAAAATGCAACGGGAACAAAAGAGGAAGAGAACATTATCAATAAATCAAGGTTATTGTTCAGGTCAAATATTAACAATGCTTATTCTCCAGAGCAAGCTGCAGATGAACTGAATGTAGGATATTCTTGGTTCCGCAAACTGTTTAAAAACTATACTGGCCTCTCTCCAGGACAATATTATTTGCAGCTTAAAATAGATAAAGCCAGAGATTTGTTAGGAAACAGTATTATGCCTGTGAAGGAAATTTCTATTGAACTTAATTTTCAATCTAGTTTTTATTTTTCTAAAATTTTTAAAGAGAAAACTGGTTTGAAACCAACTGAGTACAGAAAACGCTGTCAGGATCTTAGCTCCTCGCCGCCGCGATGATGACGGGATACCGAACCCATATTGACCTAAAGTCATCACTTTAACTTGGATTGTATATTAATATCACCAATTGTGCTGAAGAATTATTCAGTTCGTTAATAATAACCGCATTATCATTGAGATCTGCTTGACCTTGGGCTTTATGCTAGCGTCTGGTAGAATGAATGGCCAGTAAATCCGGCCGGAAACCTTGCGTGCATCTGATGGAAAACCCGGCTGCACCCTGATAAGAATGGCTGATCGAAAGGTCTGTACGGCCAGTTGGTCCAGAACAGGTGATTACTTTCACAGAAATATACACTAAGGGAGAATCATACATAAAATGATAAAGATAACAGGTATAAGGAGTTATATTGACGTTTAATTTGATGATAAAACCGTCAGAATTGAGGGGGAGTTAACAATGATTCCTTCATTCTATGCGTCAACAGATTCAATCCAGTATTGAAAACGACGACGGGGATGGTAAAAATTGATAAAGAAGAACGTTACTGGATTGTTTCTGAAATCATCAACCATAATAATCAGCATTTTGAAATTTTTTTCGAGTAGGGATGACATGGTATGTATCTCTAGGCTTATTACCACTAGCACAAATTTTATTAATGAGGAATTGTGTTGGTATCGTTGCATTGCACTGAGTGCTTGAAAGCTTTTTTAGTGGCAAGGTCAAACCCCACCTCAGTGTTCAAGAGGGGCTTTCTTCTAAATCTACAGGAGCTTAGGGTCAGTTATTGCCCCTTAATCAATACTGGTAGATTGCAAACGTGTCACTTTTCTCAATAATGCTTACGTCGAATCGGCCATCTGTTAAAGCAGTGACTAGCGGGGAAGACAATTTCATATTGATCCTTCCCGACATGACGTAAAAATGCCTGATCTCATTACCAGGCTCACCTGTTCCAACAGATACATTGTTTTGGGTGACCCGCCCGAAGGTGATCTGTCCGGTTGCCTTACCAATCTTATCCGTTCCGTAGTATCCTGAGTACCCTCCATAATTATCCATGCCATCCAGAACAAAGCGCTTTTGATTGAGTTTGCTGAGGTCATTTTCATTTTGGATACTGACGTTTTTGATTACTAAAAAAAGTGTAGTCGGATTTTGATATTTTAAAGATGGATTTTTATAGGCACCGTTCAGGCATATTACGATTGAATCTCCTTTTGGATAGCTCAAAAGTTGTAATGGTCTACTGTACAAGCCGCGTTTTTCGAGCAGCCATGTGTATCCGTCAATAAGTATCCCGCCGTTGTTCAGACCTTTTTCTGAATAACCTGGAAGATCAGGTATATCGGGATCGGGTTTTACTGTTGTACGTTTACAACCCATCAGAAGCATGATTGACAGGAGGCTGCAACTTAAGATAAACTTCATTGGCTTAATTCTTATTCTTAAAGATATGATTACTTGATGAACAGTATTTTTGCTTTGACAAGGTGATAGAAGTTCTGATTGCCAATTTTTCACCTTGTTTCCATACACTTTTCATTTCCGCTCTTGCCACATCTTTTCTATGCGGTTATCTATTTTTTCGCTGAGTATCTCTGCTGGGACCGGTAGTCAACTGTCAGGGCGTAATCTACAGCTACTCGATTACTTAAATGTTAAAGTAATATAAAATGTAGTTTGCTCTTGACGGATATTTCCGGATCCCCGGTCATCTATTGACTCTTCAGTCCACAATCAGTTCATCCAGAGCCCCATTCAGCCCAATTCAGCTCAAAAATTTCATTTTTTTTGATTGATAGATACGTTTGAACCAAGGAACCAATATAACAGGTTTCTTAGCTACTATGATTTCTACAAAACAGTTATCCTTCATCTTTCAATCTGCTGTAAAGGCCGGATCGGAAAAATGTTTCCGGGATGGAGGGCTGTTGGATCAATACATTTCCTTATCCCGGGCTTATGCACTTTATGGGAGAACAAATGTGGATAGGTGGATCAGCGAAAAGCTCATTTCAACCATTGATTGTGTTGATGGAGTCTCAGCGAAGAAAACCATCTGCAGAAAATCAATTGAAGCAGTTGCTTTAACCAGTAACCGGATCAGTTATCTGCCTGTGGCAGAACGGTAGGATGCTTTTTGGCATCTGTTCTTTGACATAATGGAATGAAGCATTATTCCGCGAGGAGCGGAAAATCCTGCGAAGTTGAGATCGTATCAATAAGATGAAAGCGCAGGGGCAGGCGAGGGCCCGGTCCGTACAGATCGACGCGAGTAGTTCCGATCCACCGAAGACTTTGAGTTTTGTGTTTAGTTTAGGTAATTAAGGGCCCATGTGGCCCCTTTTTTTGTGGGTTTTTTTATGGAAATACAGATCAGCATCTTTACCCTGGAAAAGTTGCTTGCAGAAGCGGCAGGGATGGAGGGCACGTGTAGCGCTTTCCAGGATAGGTAAAGTGAGGCCCTATCTTAAAAAGTCGGAAGCTTTGCGGTTATATGGACGAAGGAATGTGGAATATTGGATTGCTCTGGGGCTTGTCACGGCCCGTAAGGATAAGGACCATTCGGCATCCTGGCGGATAGAGTGGCTGGAAATAGAGGCGGTGTTCAAGGCCAAAAATCTTATCCGTTATTTATAAGGACCAATTAGAAATCCTTGGGTGGCTTCTGCTTTTTATACACGCAAGATGTCTTTTTGTCCGACGAAAATCCCTGCGGGAATTTCTCTTGACCAAAAAGCCCCTTGCCCTGAAGACTCGCCTTGCGCTGCGCTTAAGTCAATCATCAGGGCTTAGAAAACTCGCGGCTCGTTTTCTTTTTTTAAGTTATTTAGAAAGTGATGGATAAACGTTTATTGGGGAGGCCACCCATGGTTCGCGGAAAGCGTGATAAAAAGATTGATGTGCGTTTTACAAGCGATGAGTTTGAGCTCATTTTAAAGCTGGAAAAAACATTGGGTATCTCCAAAGCTGATCTGATCAGAAGCAGGATACTGACAGGCTCAGACCGCGTTATTATAAATGCGGAGCAATTGATCGGTTCGCTTGATCTTTTGGGGACCGAAATGGGGAGGGTGGGAAATAATATTAATCAACTGGCCAGGTATGGGAATGCGCTAAATGGGCAGGGTATCCTTTCAGTTGTTGTTGCTGAGCGTTTCAATATCCTGCTGTTAAATTATCAGGACCTACAAAAACGGTTGGAGGTACTACTGCGCAGGATGATCAGGTTGGCTGGTAAGTAGGGGGCAGATTTTTTATAACTGAAAATTTGTGGTCAACTGTTCTTTTGAATTTCGTTTTTATCGTTTTTGTTTAAGTGATGTAGGTACTCAAGTAACTGGCTATACAGCTCATTGGTCTCTCTGTTACTTTTTTAGCTGGTCCCATTGCTCATTAATTATCTAGCTGTTTATGTGGCCATGTTACCTGGTAGCCTGTAATCCGGTTACTCTGTTATGCAATTAACATTGAGTCTTTATAGCCGGCCTTCTAATTAGCCGGTTATGCTGTTAGCAAAATGGCTTTGCATCTTTGTGGCAATTGAACTTTGTAAACAAATAGCCTGATATATGATTGTTAAGATACTTTCTTCTTCCGCCAGTTTTTCCGGGGTGAATTACAATACGGATAAGGTGGTGCTTTAATGATGTGCGATATCGCTCAGCGGTCCCCTTCGTATATTCTGACCCGATGAGGATCTCCAACTTTCTGTTATGTTCCTTGAATACGCCTATTATAGTATGATGGTTTCCTTGTTTTCCAAGAAATCTATCTCTGATAGAGATTGCTGTGACTTCTTCATTATGAAGTGTTAATTGACGATGGGCCTCATGGATCTTAAATTGAAGATCATCCAGATAGGCATTGAGAGATTTCGAATCTTCTTTCTTTCCACTGCTCCGGCCATTTACAGTATTCCATTGACTGGGTTCGCATGATCTTCCGGAAGTAATTTCCACCCGTTTTCCGTTGACAGTAATCCGCATGTAGATAGCTACAGGTCCAGATTGATAGTTTTTTTGCCTCTTTAAATAAAAGAGCAAGCTAAAATTAGTTTTCATAGTACTCATCTTAATGGTTAACAAATCTAACTTTGCAGGCAAATCAAATCAAGATGTTTAATCGCTAAACAGCTTGATAATTAAAGGTTTAAGTCGTATTCGGTGAGTGTTATGAATTTCCCTTTGGAACTCACCGCATCTCTCACTTCAACTATCTGATTGAGTGAATGAAATGGTATCCCGGAAAAGCAAAAAGCCCGCTATCATACGATTTGCGGGCTTTCGAAGCATTTTAAAACTAATTTGGCGGAGAGCGAGGGATTCGAACCCCCGGACCTGTTACAGTCAACAGTTTTCAAGACTGCCGCATTCGACCACTCTGCCAGCTCTCCGCTGCAAAAGTACAAACTCAGCTTAAAACTGCAAACTCCGAATGCTTTTTTTTTATTTAAACTTGATAATTCCTTAACACAGAGGGAGAAAAAATTATTTTTTATGTATGTTTTCTTCTATTGGCTCAGATTTTTTGAAAAGATTAAACGTAGGGCGGATAATCTTAACGCTCCGTTTGCTTACATCAACGCTGGCATTTAATTCGAAACCGATTAATAAAATCAACGAATTTAAATATAACCAGATCATCACAACGATTAATGTACCAATAGAGCCGTAAACTTTGTTATATGAAGCAAAGTGATTGATGTAGAAGGAAAAGCCCCAAATGGTAATGAAGGCCAGGATTGTGGCAAGCCACGATCCAGCACTAAACAATCGCCATTTTTTGGTATGTGAAGGCCCGTATCGGTATAAAATAGAAATGGTAATAAAGTAGAGGGTAGCCAATAAAGCCCATCGTGTAAATTGAACAGCGTAAACTAAAAAGCTATCTTTAATATGCAATTCGTTGGTAATTTTATTTAATAGTACCTCGCCAAGGGCCATTGCACTGATGCAGATAATAATTGAAAAGCAAATAATTGTGGTAAGTACCAAGGCTATTAAACGCTGTTTTAACCAGCCCCTGGTTTCAATAATCAGCGATGATTTATTAAAAGCTTTCATCAGGTTTTTAACGCCATTGGTAGCAAAAAATATCGCCGAAAGGAAACCAAAAGATAATAACCCCCTGTTCTGGTTTTTGATAATGTCTTTTAAAGTGGCTTCAAAAGCATCAAAGGCATTGTGTGGCAATACCAGTTGTATTAAGTTTAAAAGCTGATCCTGGAAACCCTTAATCGGGATAAAGGGAATTAATGTAAACAGGAAAATAATACCCGGAAAAATGGCCAGCATAAAACTATAAGCCAGAGAAGAAGATTTATTTACCAGTGAATCTTTTCCGATTTCGCGAAAGAAAAATGTGGCCACTGTATACAATGGGAGTGGACTAAAACCGGGCAATATACAGCCTTTGGTCCATTCGATAAACCTCGAATAGAGCTTAACATGTAATAATTGCCTGTGTAACCATTCCATTTTTTGTTACTTAAAAAATACCGATAACTTCTCCATAAAGTTCTGTGGCGGGTTTGTGGGCTTGTTTTTATGCATATCCACAAATACAAGTGTGGTAGCCCCGATATTTATCAATTCTTCTTTCTCATTATACAACTCATAATCAAAGAAAATTCTGATACCCGGTAAAGTTTTAATAATTGTTTTTACGGTAATCTCCTGATCGTAAAGTGCAGGTTTAATGTATTTGCATTTCAATTCTAAAACAGGCATCATAATGCCATCGGCTTCCATTGCGCTGTAACTCATGCCCAAACTGCGCAACATTTCTACACGGCCAACTTCGTAATATTGGGCATAATTACCATAATACATATAACCCATCTGATCGGTTTCGCCATAACGAACCCTGATTTTTGTGCTGTGGCTATACATTATTTAAATATATTTTTTTTATTTAAAGCCTCACGGTATTTCCTTGCATTAATTTCGTGCTGAGCTTTATCAGCCGCAAAGTTATGGTAGCCCGAAAAATCTTCTTTCGCACACATGTAAATGTAATTGTTCTGGTCGCGGTTAAGCACGGCATCAATGGCATTAATACTCGGCATCATAATCGGGCCCGGAGGCAAGCCGGCATATTTATACGTATTGTAAAGCGATTGTACCTGCAATAATCTGCCGGTTACCCTTTTAACAGTAAAATCATTATTGGCAAAAATAACTGTCGGGTCGGCCTGCAATAATATTCCCTTATTTAAACGGTTCAAATACAGGCCAGCTATAATTGGCATTTCTTTATCGTAAAGTGCTTCAGCATCAACGATAGAAGCCAGAGTATATACCTGAGCAGGAGTGAGGTTTAAACTTGCTGCCTTTTGCTTACGGTCTGCCGTCCAAAATTTATCGTATTCTTTATGCATACGCTCAAAGAAATCAACTGGCGAAATATTCCAGTACATTTCGTAAGTATTGGGGATAAACATGGCGTAAACATTATCCTGGTTAAAGCCATACTTGCTGATTAATGCAGTCGAATCCAAAACATGAATAAAACTCAAAGAATCAGCCTCCAGGTTACTGGCTAAGTAAGCTGCAAAATTTTCTTTCTTGCGGATGTTGTGAAATTTCAATTTAACAGGATCCTGGTTACCCGCTTTAATTAAATTGATTAGGGTACGGTTCGTCATCCCTTTCTTCAGGCGGTAACGCCCTGGTTTAACATTTGTAGCCAGGTTCATTTTTCCGGCTGCGGCAGTAAAAGAAGAAATACTTTTAACCAGGTCTTTCTTTTTCATTTCAGCAACTAAATCGTCGTAGCTGCTTCCGGTTTTAATGTATAGGTATTTTTGGTTTTCGGTAACATTAGGGGCAAAATATAGCCTGTAAAGGTTTAATGCAAAGTAACCGGCAATTAAGATCACAACAAGGGCAACAATAATTGCCGCTTTTTTGCCAGTACTCATGTTCTTTTTTTCTACTTCAGTCATCTGTATAATGTGCGTATTTTATTGTTGTTTGTTAGATAATGTAATGTTGATTTTTGTGCCGATAGCTACTTTTGTTACCGAATCAACCAACATAGGATCCTGCTTGGTAATAATGGCTGCAGCACTGTCGGTAATTGGTCCATCGTAAATAATGGTGCCCAAACTTAAATTTGAACCCCTTAAACTAAATTTAGCCTCATCCATGGTTAATCCCATTAATTGTGGAATGTCCACTTCCTCATTGCCACGTCCGTCTCCCAATACCAGATTGATTCTCGAACCTACAGGTACAATCTGCCCGGCTGTAATCGGCTGACCGCCAAAAGAGGCTTCTAAAACTACATCACGGCTTACATCAGGTTTATAAGTGGTATCGCCAAGTTTTAATCTTGAACTTTCAATTATGGCCTGTGCCTCACGCAAGGTTTTAAACGCAACATCAGGGAATTTGGTATTAGGTGTTTTGCCTGCATTAATGGTTAAATAAATCGTCCGGTTATCTTTAACAAAAGTATTTGGGTCAGGATCTTGATCAATTACAATCCCCGCTGGCTGATCCATGATGAAAACAGAATCTACTTCATATTTCAATCCGGCATCTTCCAGTTTTTTTACCGCCTGCTCAAAAGATAAGCCTTTCACCATTGGCACATTTAAGCCTTCGCCATGTTTTGTATAATATCTTAGGCTAAAAAAAGCGATCAGCAGCAGGGCAACAACAGTTAATATAGCAGCTAAAATATTGTTTCTAAACGATTTGGTTTTTAAATAATCTATAAATTTAGACATGAATCTTAATTTGGGTTATGCGTACAAGCTCAAATGTAACTATTTTAATTATCGAATGACTTACTGAATCCGATTCACCACTCAATCAATAACTAATTCTCTCATTCAATCATTTAATATTTCTATCCTTCGATATTATTAAAGCACAAAGATATTTATATTTTTGAGGATATATTTACATTCAAATTCAATTTAATTAAGGATTTCTGACATGAAGAAAACGATTGCGTTGTTAACAGGCGGTACCACAGGCGAATGGGTTGTTTCGGTAAAAAGTGCAGCTACAATTGCCCAAAATATCGATCCAAATTTATACGATGTATATAAAATTATGCTTAACGATAAGGGATGGTTTTATGAGCCTGCCGATTCTGTTAAAATTGATGTAGATAAAAATGATTTTTCCATAACACTTGAAGGAAGAAAGATAAAGTTCGACGGGGTGTTTATTGCCATTCACGGTTCGCCGGGCGAAGATGGTAAACTCCAGGGGTATTTCGATATGCTGGGCATTCCTTACACCACTTGCGATGCCTTAACTTCATCAATTACAATGAATAAAGGGTACACAAAAGCCATTGTAGAAGGAATTGACCACTTGTATACAGCAAAATCAGTTCAGATATTTAAAGGTGGAAACTACAGTCTGGATAAGATTAAACAAGATTTAAAATTACCCTATTTTGTAAAACCAAACAGTGGTGGCAGCAGCATCGGCATGAGCAAAGTGAAACATGCTGATGATCTTGAGGGTGCGATTGATAAAGCGTTTCAGGAAGATGACCAGATTTTGATCGAAGAATTTGTTAGCGGGAGAGAGTTTTCAATCGGCGTTTTTGGTGCCGAAGGTAATATCACGGTTTTACCTACAACGGAAGTAATCCCTCAGAATGAATTTTTTGATTTCGAAGCCAAATATACACCAGGATCTACTGAAGAAATTACTCCGGGGAGGATGAGCGATGAAGAACTGGTTCGCGTGCAACAGGTAGTTACAGCCGTTTATAAAAAGTTGAATTGCAGAGGTGTGGTAAGGGTTGATTATTTCCTGGAACACGAAACTGGCAAGTTTTATTTTATTGAGATCAATACCATTCCAGGCCAAACTGCTACCAGTTTTATTCCTCAACAAGTAGCTGCAATGGGCATTACATTAAAAGAATTTTATACACGTTTGTTGAAAGAAACACTTGGATAGTTTTTGTTCGTTCGCAGTCATAAGCCTTATAGTTTGAAGATTAAAACAAATAACGAATTCAGAAATTAACAGATTAATCAAACTACTCAATTACATAATTTGTTGAGAGATTATGGCGGTATTATCGAAATTTCAAGCTTTTATACAATGTAAATGTCCACGCTGCCGTAAGGGAAATATCTTTAGCGGAAGTGCCTATGCTTTTAAATTACAGAAAACAAATGTACACTGCCCACATTGCAATTTAAAATTCGAGCGCGAACCTGGGTTTTTCTATGTGGCAATGTTTGTAAGTTACGCCATGAATGTTGCTGAAATTATCACCATCGGTGTTGCATCCTATGTTTTAGGTCTTGATTTGGTTTATGAAAACCTCTGGTATTATGTAGGTTTCATATTGGCCGGTGTTTTATTGCTCTCCCCAATTAATTATCGTTATTCGAGGGTTATCCTATTGCATTACCTCACACCTGGCTTGCATTATGTGCCCGGAAGTGGCGATTAGGTAGTATTTTGATAAGAAAAGCGAGAAAATTTATCGTTGTATAGTTTTACGTGCTATTTCTTAAGGATAAACCTTAAATATGCTTGGCTAAAGAATGCTTTCGTTTGGTTAAACCAGCAATTAAGTTAATAATATGTAAAAATTGAACAAGTATAAAGCCAGAAATTGCTACCATAATTTGTGTGTTGTAATGCTGGAAATAATCAATCGAATTTTCATCTGTTAATTCTGCCAAAGCAAATAACTTACTCAACCGGTAACTCATAAATGATGCAGCAAAATATAGCGAAATTGATAGTATAATATGGATCCAGCTTAATGTGTTCCAGGCTAAATAGTGGCTCAATAGTTTATACAATAAAGCTACGATAAATAAGAAAATAGCTAAATATCTTATACAATTGATGTTTGTAATTACATAATAAGTATCATGTAGATTAATATCCAGATTGACTAAAGGAATGAAAAATGAAATAATTAAAAGCAAAACGGCTAAAAGCACAAGAAAGTTGTAAATTTTAAAAAGTAATTTCATTTTAGTCTTTGTGTGTCAAATATATAAACATATTGTCAGCTTGAGCATAGTCGAAGACCGCTTAATTCATCGTGTTCTTTTGTAACAAGGATGACAGAGAAGGGCGATTTTATCGCCATAATTAACGCATTAAAAATGCGAATCTCTTGAATCCTCGTTAAAAACGAGGACTATTTACCTTTTGATTCATCGTCCTCGTTTGTAACGAGGATGATCGAGAAAGGCGATTTTATCGCCATTAGTGCTTATAATTACGCATTAAAAATGCGAATTTCAKAAATCYTTGTTAAAAACGAGGGCTATTTACCGCTTAATTCATCGTCCTCGTTTGTAACGAGGATGATCGAGAAAGGCGATTTTATCGCCATTAATTCTGATTATTCACGCATTAAAAATGCGAATTTCAGAAATCCTTGTTATAAATAAGTACTATTCACCTTTTGATTCATCGTCCTCGTTTGTAACGAGGATGACTGTGAAAGGCGATTTTATCGCCATTAATTCTGATTATTCACGCATTAAAAATGTGAATTTCATAAATCCTCGTCACAAACGAGGACTATTTACATAATAATAAAATTGTCAGTCTGAGCTTAGTCGAAGATCTTATCAAATATCTCTTAAATGCTTAATACAACTTCCTATTTCTATTATTTAGCTAACAACTCATTTATACAATCAACCAAAGCCTTAACTTTTTTTTCTGAAGTGAGCTCGTATTGGTATTCATCTTCAATGCTACCCATTTTGGTTTCGGTGTTCCGGAACTTCATTTTGCTGGCTACAAATTCTTTCGCCGAAGCATGAAACTGCGTTGCACCCGTTAGTTCCATTAAGTTTTTAATGTTGTTTTCGTTTATGCCTGCACCGGGCATAATGATGATGCGGCCATCTGCTTGTTTTACGAGTTGAGCAAGCTTTTCGGCACCAAGTATGGCAGAAGGAGCGCCTCCTGAAGTGAGCACCCGCTTAATTTTAAGTGAAATTAAATCTTCCAGAGCCTGATCCATATCATTACTCATATCAAATGCACGGTGGAAAGCAACTTCCATCGGTTTCGCAAGTTCAATAAGTTCTGTACATCTCTCTATATCAATCGAACCGTTTTCTTTAAGTATTCCTATAACCACGCCATCGCATTTTAATGACTTACAGATTTTTATATCCTCTTTCATTAACTCAAACTCTATGTCGTCATATAAAAAATCGCCACCCCTCGGGCGGATAATCGGCCACACTTCGATTGATAAATTCTTCTTAGCCAAAGCAATCTGAGCATAACTTGGTGTGGTACCACCTTCGGCAAGGTTATCGCAAAACTCAACCCTTTTGGCACCACCGTTTTGGGCAGCCAATGCCGAACGGTAAGAATTTGCACATACCTCCAAGCAACCAATTACCTTTTCACTCTTCATATTTCTGTTTAATTGATTAAGATTATTCCTGTGGTCCTGCCGGACCTAAAACCACCCATCCCTTTGGCGATTTGTAAGTATTAAGCAGTTGTACCGATTTTCCTCCGTCAGGATACCAGCAAACCTCAGTAATCAGGTAGTGGGTATCGTCGATTTTTTTACGTTCAGGAAAAGCATTTTGTACGGTAGAGAAATCTGGAAAACCATGTTCTTCGATGCTGTTTATGAAAGATAATTCGAGCACTTCAGCAGTTTCATTAATAATGTTATGGTCGATTTCCATATTCATTACCGAAAGCAGTGATTTAGCTTCCTCATAAAAATCTTTACAAGCTAATGCTGCATTTAAATCTTGATTGATGTAAGCCTGTTCAATTGCCAGAATAGCACCTTCAGGTGTATCGAGATTTGCTTTAAAATGATCTATGCCTTCGTCAATGTATAAGCCTATGCTATTGTCAAAAGCTGCTTTATCTTTTTCCGGAACGCCGTCTCGTATCGCTCTAATGGTATATCCCCCTATTAAACGGCCATTTTCTATACTCATCCAGTCTGAGATCAAATTGCGGTTAATTCCAATTTTTTGATTCAAACGAACAGTTTTTACATCTACAGGTTCATTACCAACTGTACCGAAAAGATTGCCTTCATCATCAAAATGCGGCTCTGTTAACCAAATATGTTCACTGTTTTTGCCATCGATAATATGAACCTTAACCGAGAAATAAGCATGGTGTGGTTGTGGATTGGCAAGGCTTTCTTCGAAATACCAAAGTGTTAACCTGGCTTTTTCTATTGCCCATTTCATGCGTTCATCTTCGTTGGGGATGTAAACCAGATCAGGTTCACCCTTACGCTCCTCCACATTTTTTTTACCGAAAATTTTAGATAATAATCCCATCGAGCGTTTTTTTTATATTTTTTGGGATGTTACTTAATAATAACTTTTACCTTTTATTAAAAGATCTTGTTTCTCTGCATTGCAAACCGCATAACTGAAACCTTGTTGAATGGCATAGGCACCATATTCGCCCTTTTTGTTAATGGCCAAAAAGCCCACCTGAATATTTTTGGCTGTTTCTGGTTTCTTTTTGATAATTCGCATAACTGCCTCTTTACAAGCTGCTTCTGGCGTATAACCCTGGCGCATTAATTCTACTACTAAGAATGAGCCAACATTTCGCACCACTTCCTCGCCAACACCCGTTGAAGTTGCTCCACCTACCTCATTGTCTACATATAAACCAGCTCCAATAATCGGACTATCGCCAATACGGCCATGAAGTTTGTAAGCCATGCCACTGGTGGTACATGCACCAGAAATATTTCCTTTGGCATCAATTGCCAACATGCCAATGGTATCGTGGTTGTACTGGTTACCTGGCAATTTTTGTGGAGCGGCTTTTTCGTAAAGTTTATTCTCGATATTCATTACCGGAGCATACTTCGCTGTTTTTAACCACTCTTTCCATGCCTTTTCGCTGGCAGGCGTAAGCAGGTTTTCTTTTTTAAAACCCTGTTCCAAGGCAAACTGTAATGCTCCATCGCCAGCCAACATTACATGTGGTGTTTTTTCCATAACCTTGCGGGCTACTGAAATTGGATGTTTAATGTGCTCTAATGCCAAAACAGCACCACAATTGCCCAGTTCGTCCATAATACAGGCATCAAGTGTTACATTACCATCGCGATCAGGCAAACCGCCATAACCAACTGATTGATTTTTTTCATCAGCCTCAGGCACCCAAACACCTTGTTCAACAGCATCTAAAGCTCGTCCGCCAGATGAAAGTACTTTCCAGGCATCGGCATTTGCCGCAATTCCGAAATCCCAGGTAGAAATTACAATAGGATAGTTTTTTTCCTTTGAATCTTTTTTAGGCACTATTTCGGCAATACTACTTTTATCAATAGCCAGTAATCCGGCAGATAGGGCAGATGTTTTAATGAATTTACGGCGGTTAAACATGTAGTTGGTTAATTGTTAGAATGGGGGTTAACTGGTTAAATTGTTGAAATTAGTTAATCGTTTAACTGATTGCTGAGTTTTTTAAGGCAAATTATGAATTTGCTCATTGGTATTGTTCAAGCTTTTGATTGATTTTTTTGATCATCAGTTACTCAATGGTAAACCTGTCTGCATCTTTAAGAAAAGGGAATTGTCGTCTGATTTTTACCAGTTCCTCATAATTTATGCTAAAAGTATACAAATCTTCATCTTCTGGTTTGTAATAAACGGTATTGCCATAAGGATCTAAACACATGGATAATCCGCTGTGGTAAATCTGGTTCCCGTCATGACCAACGCGATTAACGGCAATTACATAACTTTGGTTTTCTATCGCCCTTGCCGGAATTAACGCCTTCCAGTGTGCCGAACGTTTATCAGGCCAGTTGGCAACCAAAAGCAGGATATCATATTCCTGGTCTACATTGCGCAACCATACAGGGAAACGGAGATCGTAACAAATGGCCAGCCTGATTTTCCATCCTTTAAGTTCAACAATCAATTTTTCTTTACCTGGGCTAAAATGATCGTCTTCATTGCCCATACCAAAAAGATGGCGTTTATCGTAATGCTGGTTTTTACCATCTGGTTCCATCCAGATTAATCTGTTGTAATATTGGTTGTTTTCTTTTATAATTAAGCTGCCGGTAACCACACAATTGTATTGGTGGGCCATTTTTTGCATCCATTGCATGGTTTTTCCACCCATTTCTTCTGCCAGCGTTTCCGAATTCATACTGAAACCTGTATTAAACATCTCTGGCAAAATAATGATATCTGTTTTCTCCCGAACACCCATCGATAAACGTAGGGCCAGGTTTAACAGGTTTTTTTCTATGTTTTCCCAAAAAAGATAAGCTTGAAAGACAGTTACTTTCAGGTTTTCTATTTGAGTGTAAACAGGTGCTTCCATTTTTATTTATTTGGGATGGTTAAACATTTTTTAATTTCTCTGCAGCCAAAGCAAGCGTTGCATTTTCTTTGGCAAAGCAAAACCTGATAATTTTATGGTCGGTAGCTCTTTGATAAAATGCAGAAACCGGAATAGTAGCTACGCCAAACTCTTTAATGAGGCTCATACTGAAATCGGTATCTTTTTCGTCACTGATCTCGCTGTAACTAACGCATTGAAAATATGATCCGTTGCAGGGCAGGAGTTTAAATCTGCTATCTGCTAAAAGTGTTCTGAAATAGTCGCGCTTTTGCTGAAAGAAACCAGCGATTCCGTTATAATTTTCAGGTTCTTTAATGTAATTGGCAATAGCCTGCTGCATGGGACTATTAACGCTGAAAACATTAAATTGGTGTACTTTCCTAAATTCTTTCATCAGTTTCTCTGGCGCTAAACAATAACCCAGTTTCCAACCCGTGGCATGCAAAAGCTTGCCAAAAGAAGCTATAATGAAGCTACGGAGTCTTAATTCAGGGTAGAGCATCACACTTTGATGTTTATGTTCATCGTAGATTAAATGCTCATAAACTTCGTCGCTTAAAATTAAAATATCGGTGCCAGTAACAAGTTTTATCAGCGATTTCATATCATCTGATGATAAAATACTACCTGTAGGGTTATGCGGTGTATTTAAAATAATCATCCTGGTATTGGCGGTAAAAAGTTTTTTTACCATGTCCCAATCTATGCCATAATTTGGTGGGGCAAGCTCATAAGTTTTAACCAAACCGCCTAAAAGTTTTACCGTGGGTGCATAACTATCGTAAGCTGGTTCGAAAATAATTACCTCGTCGCCAGCACTGATAATTGAGGCCAATGCCGTAAATATCGCTTGTGTACCGCCAGCGGTAACGGTTATTTCTGTTTCAGGATTATATTTTACATTGTAAAGTTTTTCAACTTTCTCAGCAATGGTTTCTTTCAAAAAGTTGGCTCCCGGCATTGGCGCATACTGATTAAAACCATCTTTCATGGCCTCATTTACCAAATTTATCAATTTTGGGTCGCAGGCATAGTCGGGAAATCCCTGTGATAAATTAATGGCATTGTGTTCTGCCGCAAGTTTGCTCATTACCGAAAAAATGGTAGTGCTTACACCAGGAAGTTTAGATTGTATATTCAGCATCGTATAAGCGAAAATAGGAAAAAAAAGCTTAAACCTTAAAAATAGGACGTAAAAGCTGCTTAGAAATTGGCGCTGACTGGAAAAAGATAATCAAATTTTGAAAAAGTGGATAAAAAAATTCTGAATTGTAATTAAACCCTTGATCGATACGATGGTCAAAAAAATTTAATAAGAGTAATTGATTTAACCCCTATAAAAACGAGCTGATTGTATTATTTCAAATATATTTTCATCTTATTTAAAATTATTCCAAATAAACTATTTTCTTTGCATTAAAAATCTCCAAATTATCCATAATATATGAAGTTTAGACATCTAGTCGCAGCCTTTTTAGTGGTAATAACTGCATCAGCATTTGTTAACCCGAAAAAAACCTTAAGAACATACGTTTCCAATTATGAAAATGTATTGGGAACATCATTAGAATTAAAATTTAAAGCAAACAATCAGTCCGATGCAGATCTTGCAGAAGAAAATGCTTTGAATGAGATCGATCGTTTAGATAATATTTTAAGTGCTTATAAAACAAGTAGTGAGTTTAATAAATGGATAAATAACGGAAAACAAACAACTAAAATTTCCTCCGAATTATTTGAAGTATTGCAACAGTTCGAAAATTATAAAGGTTTAACCAATGGCGCACTTGATGCTTCCGCTGCTGTAATCGGTAACGTTTGGAAAAAAGCAGCCAGCGAAAATCATTTGCCATCGGCGCAATCGCTTCAAGTTGCGGTTAATCAGGTTAAACAACAACACTATGTGCTCGATGAAATAAACAAAACCGTTACCAGGTTGGATGATGTGCCTTTGGCATTAAATTCTTTCGCAAAGAGTTACATCATTAATAAAGCTGCTGAAAAGGCAATGCAAACCTCAGGCATCGAAAATGTTGTGGTAAACATTGGTGGCGATATGGTTATTAAAGGAAATCAGCCAGAAGCCATTGAAATTGCCAACCCTAAGGCCGACGCTGAGAATGATGCTGCGCTAACAACCATCAAAGTTTCTAATAGGGCTGTTGCTACCAGTGGAAATTACCGCAGGGGTTTTAGTGTAAATGGAAAGTGGTATTCGCACATTGTCGATCCGCGTACTGGAAATCCAGCTACAAACATTATCAGTGCTACTGTGATTGCAGCTAATGCAAGTGAAGCAGGTGCGCTGGCAACTTCATTCAATGTGCTCTCGGTTTCTGAAATCGAAAAACTAACCGCAAATAGGAAAGATATTGCCTATTTATTGGTTACCAAAGATGGAAAAGAGCTTAAAAGCAGCGAGTGGGCAAATTACGAAGTGGCCTTAAATAAACCTGCAATTGCCATAACTAAGGCAAATAAACCAGAAAAACCATGGAATACGAAATATGAATTGGTCGTAAATTTAGAGATTGCCAATATCGAATCAACTGATGGTAAGCGTGTTCGCCGTCCATTTGTTGCTGTTTGGGTTGAAGATGCTGCGAAAACACCAGTACGTAATCTTGCAATCTGGTACAATAAACCACGTTGGTTGCCTGATTTAAAATCGTGGAGCCGTGCAAATGGCGACGAATTTAAAAAAGGAGCAGAAGGCAAATTAAGTTCTACAAGTTCGGCTACCCGTGGTCCTGGCAAATACAGCCTTTCATGGGATGGAAAAGATGATAGCGGCCAATTGGTAAAAGCCGGAACATATACCGTTTTCATCGAAGTAGCCCGCGAACATGGATCATACCAGGTAATTTCGAAAGAAATGAAATTTACCGGTTCAGCACAAAAAATAGAATTAACCCCAAATACAGAATTAGCATCAGCATCCCTTGACTACAGAAAAATCCCAAAAAAGTAATCCAATTGCCGTACCAAGTGGCCTTGGGAAAAAGCCGGTTAAAAAGGATAGCGGAAAAGGAAAAGGTAAAAAACGTTTAGCCGGACTATCACGATGGCTTCATATTTATTTGTCGATGGTGAGTTTTACCATCCTGCTGTTTTTTGCAGTATCGGGTTTAACACTTAACCATGCAGACTGGTTTACTTCTGGAAAAGAAGTGGTAACCAAAGATTCTGGATCGGTTGATTTGAAGTGGGTGAACCAACCAGATACCAATAAAATTAATAAGCTTCAGATTGTTGAGTTTTTTAGGAATAAGCACCAGGTTAAGGGTGCTTTGAGTGATTTTAGGATGGATGACAGAGAATTGAGTTTAACCTTTAATGGCCCGGGTTACCTGGCTGATTCTTTTATTGATCGCGAAACCGGTAAATATGAATTAACAACAACAAGATTCGGAGCTGTAGCTGTAATAAATGATTTACATAAAGGAAGAGATTCTGGTAAGGCCTGGTCGTGGATTATTGATATTTCGGCAGTGCTGATGACTTTAGTGTCTATTTCAGGAATTATCTTAATCTGTTTTATTAAAAAGAAACGATTAAGTGGCTTTATCATCGCAGCAGTGGGTACACTTGTTTGCTATCTGATTTACAAGTTATTTGTACCATAATAAAAAACCACAAAGGCAATAAGAAAATTGCTTTTGTGGTTAAAAAATTAATGCGCAACAACAGCCGAATCAGCAGATGCTTCTACTTCAGTGGTGATAAATCTTTTGCCGATTAATAAACAACCTAAAGCAATAAATGCAGCAGCCGTCATTACCAATGGCATAGGCACAACAGAATGTTCGCTGAATAAACTTACCATTACAGATGCTAAAGCACCCAGGCCCATTTGCAGGGCACCCATTAATGCTGAGGCACTTCCTGCATTTTTGGTAAATGGTGCAAGTGATAAAGCGGCAGCATTTGGATTGATTAAACCTAAACAGGCTAGAAATAAAGCAATAAAGCCAATGGTTGAGTATAAATTTAACCAGTTGTTTAAAGCAAATATCAAAAATATAAGGCTAAAAATACACTGTGCAATAAGCGCATAGCTTACAATTTTTTTGCTAGTAAACCACCTCAATATTAAGCTGTTTACCTGGCTCGATCCAATAAAAGAAACAGAAAGCAATGCAAAAATCCACCCGTAACCCGTTTTGCTTACTTCATATATCTTCATAAAAACCTGAGGCGAAGAAGATACATAAGCAAATAACCCTGAAAATGTAATCGAACTGATTAAGGCATAAGTGTAAAATTGAGGTTCTTTTAAAACCGTTAAGAAATTGGTTAAAATTGGCTTTGGCTTTAAAGAATAGTTCGGATCAGGTTTATAACTTTCTGGCAATTTAAAAATAGATGCGAAAAGCATCAAAATGGCCATTAATCCTAAAAATACAAACACATATTTCCAACCTAAGGCCGAAATTAAATAGCCGCCAGCCGTTGGGGCCAGCATTGGCGAAACAGCAATAACCAGCATTAACGAAGCAAACACTTTTGGGCTTTCCTCAACAGAAAAAAGATCCCGTACCATCGCTACAGATGCCACAGCAGTTGCACAACTCCCAATAGCCTGTACAAAACGTAAAACAATCAGTTGGTTTACATCTGTTACAGCCAGGCATAAAAAGGAAGCAAGAATATAAAGGGCCAAACCAAAGTATAATGGTTTTTTTCGGCCAAATTTATCCAATAGCGGACCATACAATAACTGCCCGGCAGAAATTCCGATAAAAAAGCTCGATAAGGAGAGTGCTACAGTAGATTCTGTGCTTTTTAAATCTTTTGCAATATCAACAAAACCAGGTAGGTACATGTCAATTGAGAAAGGGCCAAGTGCTGCCAATGAACCTAAAATGAGTATAAGATAGAAGTGTTGTTTTTTAGCCATGAAAATTACCGGTTTTGAAGGCGCAAAGATTGCGAGATTTAATTGGTTAACCTATTTTTAAGGTCGAATGATTGTAAAAATCATATTTTTAGTCAAAATAGCTGATATGTGCGTAATCTTTGTGTTATCTCTTTTAAAAATACGCTAATCAATATACTAAATAGGCTATTTATTTCTAGATTTATAGTCTATGACTTTTAAAACGAAAGAAAGCCGTTTGCTCCTCATTCTGGGAAGCTTTTTTGTGGCAAATGCTATATTATCAGAATTTATCGGGGTTAAGTTGTTTAGTGTTGAAGAAACACTTGGAATTAAAAAGTTCGATATCAATCTGTTGGGGGTGCCCAATTTGTCATTTGTGATGTCGGCAGGCGTATTAACCTGGCCCATCATTTTTATCATGACAGATATAATAAATGAATATTTTGGCGTAAAACAAGTCCGTTTCCTCTCCATTATGACTTCGATTTTAATTGCTTTTGCTTTTTTGGTCGTATGGGGATCAATGCATTTGAGTGCTGCCGATTTTTGGGTGCATCAAAAAATCAATGGTGAAGATTTAAATATGAACAATGCCTTTGTGGGCATTTTCGGACAGGGAATGTGGATTATTGTAGGTTCAATCACTGCATTTATAATCGGACAGTTGGCAGATGTGCTCATTTTCCACCGGATAAAAAAAATTACCGGAGAACGTGCCTTGTGGTTGCGCGCAACAGGATCAACGCTGGTTTCGCAGCTAATTGACAGTTTTGTGGTGATTTTTATTGCGTTTTACTTAAACCCGCAATACCATTACAGTTGGCAGATGGTTGCGGCAATTGGATTGGTTAATTATACCTATAAATTTGTGGTAGCCATTTTAATGACACCAATATTGTATGTGGTGCATACTGTTATTGATGGCTATTTGGGGAAAGATCTTGCGCACAAATTAATTAAGATGGCTGGGAGGGGATAATTTTTAGGATACCATAACCAAATAATTATATTTATGAGATTAAATATTGTAATGTTACTTGCTGTGCTTACATTTGCCTCTTGTGCCAATAATGATAATAGCAAAAAAGAGAATCCTGATATTCAAGGTACCTGGCAGTTATTTTCTGCTACAACCATCGAAAATGGAAAAAGCCAGACCACCGATTATTCAGGCGACTTAAAAATGATCAAAATGTTCAACAATACACATTTCGCATTTTTAAGACATAGCATTAACCCTAAAGACACGAGTAGTTTTGATGCTGGAGGGGGAACATTTACCTTAAACAAGGATGATTATACCGAACGCCTTGAATATTATAAAGATAAAAACTGGGAAGGCAAAACCTTTAAATTTAAACTGGCCGTTCATCAAGATACGCTGATTCAAAAAGGTATTGAAAAAGTAGAAAAAGCAGGGGTTGACCGGGTGATTATTGAAAAATATATCAAAATTAAATAGAAATTAATTCGGTTCCTGTTGTTTAATATCAGGTTCTCTGTAATGGGAATAATAAACAATTTATGGGGTTGATTGCGTTGTTCTGTAATCTATCATTATATTGTTTTATATTAAAACATTTGTATCTTTGGGTATGGGATACGAATTATCAAAAAAAGAAATCGGAGAAAGAATTGCTAAACTTCGATTAAATAAAGGCTTTTCTCAAGAAGATTTGGCTAAGAGTATCGCCATTTCAAGATCATCATTAACTCAGATAGAATTGGGCAATAGAGTGGTAAGCCTGAGCGAAATGCAGAAATTATCGATGGTGTTGGGCTTTTCTCTTGATGGTTTTATGGCTAAAGATTTTCTGAACTCCCAGGATTTAAATTTATCTGAAGAGCCAAACGAAGATGTTATTGAGGAACGTATTTCTGTTCCAACCCTTAATGTAAATAAATTCAAAAATGTTTTGCTTTATATTTTAGAGCGTTGCGCAGGCAAGCCTAATGTTGGTGAAACTGTACTTTATAAATTGCTTTATTTCTCTGATTTTAATTACTATGAGTTATATGAAGAGCACTTAACAGGAGCAAAGTATAAAAAATTACCTTATGGCCCGGTTCCTCAAAAACTAGATGCAGTTATAAACCAAATGATTGAGGCCAATATGCTCCAAAGGATTAAAACGGAGTTTAAGGGCTATCCACAGAAACGTTACTTACCCTTGGAAAAAGCAGATTTAACTGTACTTAAAGCAAGTGAGAAGGATGTTATTGATAAAGTGATCGAACAAATGAGTGATTGGTCTGCCACGGCGATAAGTGATTATTCACATAAAGATTTACCTTGGGAAGTTACAGAAGAAGGCAAAGATATTAGTTACGAATTGGCCTTTTACCGGGAACTGCCATATTCTGTTAGGGTGTATGATGAAGATGATAATTAAATTATGCACTTCAATTCGCTCAATGAATTTAATAGAGATTTAAAGTTTTTATTAAAAAAATATAGAACATTAAACGACGACTTAGAAATGGTTAAGGCAATTATAAATGTCAGGCCAAGTCAGCAGCCACCATTTAGTTTTACCATAGATAATTTGGGTATTCAAACCTGTGTTATTAAAATAAAACGGATGGCTTGTAAATCTTTAAAAGGCCGGGGTGTAAATTCTGGCTTGAGGTTAATATATGCCTACTTCGCCGAAGAAAAAAAGATTGTTTTTATAGAGCTTTACCATAAAAACGACAAACAAAACGAAGATAAGCAACGCATTTTAGAAAATTTCAAATAAACGCAAAAGGTCGGAATCGCTCCGACCTTTGTACTTAACAACAAAACAAATAAAAAAAAATAACCCTAAAATAAATTATAGGCTTGCCAGCTCCCGGGCAAAAACATTTTCACTTAATTGCTCTTGTTTGTAAATCTGCCTGCCGGTATATGCCACAAAAACAGATTTATCCAAAAGCAAGTCGCGGTTTTTAATTAAGCTTTCAAGCTTAACGGTTCCAACCACATATTTATAGCTGCTCGCAGCATAACGTTCGCTTATTGTATCAAATTCCAATAGCGTAATCAAATCTTCATCTGCATAACGCAAATAGATTTCCAATAAAATTTCTTCGGTATGTTTTACACCATTTTCCGAATGGTACTTTTTATATTCATAACGGTAATCATAGCGTAATGCTGCAATATCCGAAAGTACAGCTGCGCCAGTTGGATGGCCGCCAGCACCTTTACCATAAAAAAACTGTTTATCTGCAAAAGCAGCCTGAACCGCAACCGCGTTGTATTCATTTTCTACATTGTATAGAAAATCATCTTTAGCTACTAGTTTTGGCAATACATACGTCACTATGTCCTTTGTGTTCACTTTACGTGCTGTAGGAACTAATTTGATTTTAAAATTCTTCTCACGTGCATATTTAATGTCGTATTGAGAAAGATTCTGTATTCCGATGTTCAATATAAAATCAGGATTTACAAATAATCCATAGGCGTGCGCTGTAGCGATAGCCAATTTGTATTTCGGATCGTAGCCTCCTACATCGAGGATTGGATCTGTTTCGGCGAAACCTAAATCCTGTGCTTCTTTTAAAGCAGAATCATAACTTTGGTTTTCGTTAAATATTTTCGATAAAATGTAATTGGATGATCCATTAAAAATGCCGCTTAAAGCATGGAAAAGCTCATTGTCGTAATATTCTTCCAGGTTTCGAATAATCGGAATACTACCACAAACAGCTCCTTCATATAATAAAGATGTACCATGTTCCTGCTGTAAATCAACAAGTTCTTTCAAATGTGTAGCAATCATTTTTTTATTGGCCGATACTACATTTTTGCCGTTTTTTAAGGCTGTAGTTACAATTTCGTAAGCTGCATCAGCATCATTGATCAACTCTACAATTGTATTGATCTCTGTATTGTTCAGTATTTCGTTACGATCGGTAGTAAACAGATCTTTATTTAGGGTACGTTTCTTTCTTGGATCTTTTATCGCAATTTTAATAATCTCCAAATTCAGGTTCTGGCTTTGGATAATATCCAATAAACCTTGTCCTACAACTCCGAAACCAAATAAACCGATTTTTAAATTCTTACTCATTATTGTATTTATGATTACGCAGATAGATGGTTTATCCCCACACTAACTGCTTTTATTTTGTGATTTGTTTTAACTTGTGGCATCTGGTATTTAACCTTCAATCTTTACACCCTCAACCTTCTAGCTTTTTAAGCCGTATGCTGTAATTTGATTATCTTTTTATTACGGCTTTCTTTAATGAAATTCCCGATTACATTGGTAAGCGCATCGGTTTCAATTAGAAACCCGTCATGTCCATAATCAGAATGCAATGCGATAAATTCTGCACCATCAATATGATCAGCTAAATATTTTTGTTCGGATAGTGGAAACAAAACATCATTTTCTATTCCTATTACCAGCGTATTTGCCGTAATTAGTTTTAAAGCCTCAGCAATGCTTTTGCGGTTTCGGCCTACATTATGACTGTCCATAGCTTTAGTTAAATAATAATAACTATATGCATTAAAGCGGTTAATCAGCTTTTCTCCCTGATAATTCTGGTAAGAAGAAGACCTGAAATTATCGGTTTTATCGTTTACGCTTTCTACTTGAGTACTGCCATAAGCACTGTACGTTCTATAACTCAAAAGCGCAATACTACGTGCAGTTTTTAAACCTTTGCTGCCTCCGTTTGGCTGGTTGGCATAAAAAGTTCTGTCGGTTGTAATGGCCAAACGCTGACTTTCGTTAAAAGCAATTCCCCAAGGTGAATGTGCAGCATTAGTTGCTATCAAGATCAGGTTTTCAATTTTGCCAGGTTCAGAAATACTCCATTCAACAGCTTGTTGCCCACCTAAAGAACCACCGATCAACAGTTTAATGTAATCAATACCCAAATGCGCAGCCAATAATTGATGAGCTGATACTAAATCTCTTATCGTAAATTGTGGAAAGGATAAGTAATAGGGCAGTCCATTTACAGGATTTGTACTTAATGGATTTGTACTTCCATAATGCGAACCCAAAACATTGGCGCAAACGATATAATGATCTTCCGGATTAAATAAAGCGTTGCCGCCAAACAGGCCTTCCCACCATTCAAAAACATCTGCATTGGCTGTAAGTGCATGGCAAACCCAGATCACGTTATCCTTATTCGCATTTAATTTGCCATAAGTTTGATAAGCAATCTGAAGGTTGCGGATTTTTTTGCCGCTTTCTAATTTGAATTGTTTATTGTAATTATATGTAGCACCTAAATTTCCCGAAGAAGATTTTGGAGTATTATCATTTTTAGCGTTATGCATTTTGTAATGTTGTTGTTTTAAATCCCTTAAGCAGGGTTGGGTTAAGCTTGTAAATGAGCTGTAGTAGTCAAATTATTGATACTAGCGAATGCCTGTTCGAAATCGGCTTTAATATCATCTATATGCTCAATACCGACCGAAACCCTCAATGCGTTTGGTTTTACGCCTGCCTCCAGCTGTTCTGTTTCACTTAACTGTTGATGGGTGGTTGCTGATGGCTGAATAATAAGCGTTTTCGCATCGCCCACATTTGCCAGGTGAGATACCAGTTTTAAATTATCAATAACCTGTGTCGCGTTTTCTTTGCTTCCGGCCAACTCAAAAGATAAAACTGCGCCAAAACCATTGCTTAAATATTTTTTAGCCAGATTGTTGTATTTACTACTCGCTAAGCCCGGATATTGAACTTCTTTAACCAGCGGATGATTTTCTAACCAGGTGGCCAATTCCAATGCATTATCTACATGGCGTTGAACGCGAAGCGATAGCGTTTCTAATCCCTGCAACAAAAGAAAAGAATTAAAAGGTGATAGGGCAGGGCCAAGATCTCTTAATCCCTCAACCCTTGCACGGATGATAAACTGAATGTTGCCAAATGGTCCACCGATGCCAAAAACATCGCTGAAAACCAGTCCATGGTATCCTTCAGCAGGTTCTGAGAACTGCTTAAATTTCCCGTTGCCCCAATTGTAGTTTCCACCATCAATAATAACACCTCCAATACTTGTACCATGACCACCAATCCACTTGGTTGCAGATTCTACAACAATGTTTGCGCCATGTTCTAATGGTTTAAATAGATAACCACCTGCGCCAAAAGTATTGTCTACAACCAAAGGAAGGTCGTATTTTTTAGCAATTGAAGCAATTTTTTCAAAATCGGGGATACTAAATGCAGGGTTGCCTATGGTTTCGAGGTAGATCGCTTTGGTTTTATCCGTAATTTTATTTTCAAATTCTTCAGGCACATCCGGATTGGCAAAATCAACATGTATGCCTAATCTTTTAAATGCTACTTTAAATTGGTTGTATGTTCCGCCATAAATATGAGAAGAGGAAACGATGCTATCTCCGGCTTCTAAAATATTGTTTAATGCAATAAACTGAGCCGCCTGACCAGATGCTACCGCTAGTGCTGCAACGCCACCTTCTAATGCAGCGATACGTTTTTCGAAAACATCATTTGTTGGATTCATAATCCTGGTGTAGATATTTCCGAACTCTTTTAATGCAAATAGGTTTGCGCCATGTTCTGCATTTTTAAACCCATACGATGTGGTTTGGTAAATAGGTACTGCTCTGGAACCTGTTGTTGGATCTATTTCCTGACCAGCATGTAATTGTAAGGTTTCAAATTTATATGAAGTTGACATAATTTCTTTTTTTTAATGTTGATTGATGAGCTACAGGTATAGGCTTAGCCTAATATTAACCTAACAGGGCGTATCCCGATTTCCCGGGACCTTCCAGTTTGAATGAAACAAAAAAGGAAGATTTTTAAACTACTGTATGCAACAGCACATACAAGTAACCTTACGCATGTTGCAACAAATAAAAGAAATAGAATTTTTTTCTGACTTTTTCAGGTTTGCAATGGGCTCGCTTAGCGATTGAAGATTTAATGTTTTCATCAGTTCTAATTTATATCTCCAAATAACACCTTGTTATCCGGTCAGGAATTGGCACCTTCTCTCTCTGAGGGTTGCCAGTGGGTCGTCGAGCCAGTCTCTCGCCACTTCTTTATAAATCAACCTGCGAAGATTGACTTTTATTTAGATTTCCGCCAAATAATATTTCAAATGTCTGAATTTAATTTTAATTCACAAAATAAAATTCCGAATTTAAGTTAACTTTCTGAAAATGAGGCATGTATTTTGTGCTAAATTATTGGCTTAAAACTTTTAATATAAAATTAACGCTTAAAATTCTAAGTTTGTGTTACCTATCTAAATTTAATCATGATGAAAAATACAAAATCCCTATGTTTAGTGCTACTATTTGCCATAGGAAGCTTAAACAATGTACGCGCTCAATTCGGAGGTTTAAAAGATAAATTATTAAAAGTAGGCACTGCCCAGGGTGCTAAGGCTTTAGGTGTAGATAGGTTTTTGAAACAATCAGCAGCCATTACCACTAGTTTTGAAGATGTAAACAGAGCGGGCGAAAAACTGCCGGATTTTATCACCACTTTAAATTTAAAAGCACAACCTTTATATCTATTGCCGAAAAATCCTGATGGAGGATTTGTACTATGTGAAGGCCTTTACGAAATGACCAATAAAAGTTATTGCTTAAAAGCAGGAACTTTTGCTCCATCAAAAGGAGATGGTTATATGTTTGCGCCTGTTTTAGGCCCGAAAGAGGAAATTGTAGTATCTATTTTAAAAAGTGCTGAAAAACATCCAGATGTGGAGCAACACGATATCCAGGCTTTATTATGGACAATAATTGCAAGAACTAAATTTGCTGATTATAACGGTCAGGTGAAATTAACTGCAATTAAATTATTAACACCAAAACAGCTTACTCAGCTGGAAGGTGGTGCACTGGGCGTTTTGCCATTTGATGTGATGGAAAAAGCAAAAGATCAATTGCCATCGGGTGTAAAAGCGGTTTTTGAAGCTGAAAATAACATCCGCCAATTGGTTGCTTCCGGAAATTATACCTATGCGGATCTGGAAAAATATGCAATTGTTGCGGGGATGGCTCCGCCAAGAAGTGATGTGCCAAGTGGCATCTGGACGAAACACCCTGATGGTTATTATGTACGTTATTTTCCTTCAGGATACTCAATTACCAAAGTACAGGTATACGTACCGAAAGAAGTGTTAGCGAATGGAACCAAATTAATTTACGATGCAGCTGGAGATATTGCCTGTCCTGCCAATACAGGTTCTCAACGTTTGGCACAAACTAACGAACCATTGGAAGCAAACTATTCGTTAAAGTTGACTACGGTTTGTAATCCGAAGTAACTTTTAAGACCACGCAGGTTTTAAAACCTGCGTGGTTTAATTAAATTAACCCAGTGCCTGCGCTAAATCGGCTATAATATCATCTACATGCTCTAGGCCTACAGAAATTCGAAGTAAATTTTTAGGGGTTTTACTATCTGGTCCTTCTACTGAATAGCGGTGTTCTATTAAACTCTCCACGCCACCTAAACTGGTTGCCTGAGCAAATAATTGAACTTTGTTTACCACCTCACGGGCAGCTTCAACATCTCCTTTAACCAAAAACGACATCATTCCGCTAAAATCTTTCATTTGTTTTTTAGCAATTTCGTGCTGTGGGTGGCTTTCAAGTCCTGGATAAAAAACAGCCTCAACTTTTGGATGGTTATTTAAATAATCGGCTACAATTTTTCCATTTTCGCAATGGCCTTTCATGCGATAAGCCAGGGTTTTAATGCTCCTGGTTAATAAAAAACAATCAAAAGGAGAAGGAACAGCCCCACCAGTTTGTTGAATATTTTTTATTCTCTCCCATAACTCATCTTTTTTTGCCGTAATTAAAATTCCACCAAGCACATCACTATGGCCACCAAGGTATTTAGTGCTGCTGTGCATCACAATGTCGGCGCCTAATAAAATCGGGTTTTGCAAAATTGGAGAGGCAAAAGTGCTATCGCAAACCAATGTAATGTGATTTGATTTGGCTATATTACCAATTGCTTCAATATCAGTTACTTTTAATAACGGATTTGATGGTGTTTCAATCCAGATCAGTTTGGTATTGGTTTTAATGCTCGATTGTATCAGATTTAAATCAGTTTGATCTACAAAATCGAATTCCAGGCTATCATTAAAAATGGTTAATAACTGTTTTTTAATTCCCCAGTACATATCATCGGGTGCAATAATATGACTACCTGGTTTCAGTGCTTGGAACATGGCCAAACCGCAGGTGTTACCAGAAGAAAAAGCTGCTGCATCTTCGCCATACTCTAATTTAGCCACAGTGTTTTCTAAAGCAGACCGGTTTGGGTTACTTACCCTGCTATACATGTGCCCGCCGGGATAACCGCCATCTTCTCCACGAAAAAAAGTTGTTGACAGATTAATTGGGGGCGTTACATCACCTGTGGTACTTTTTACTAGATTAGAAGCGTGAATAGCAAGGGTTTCGGGTTTCATGATGATTTATGTTTATCGAAATATTATTGGAATACAATTTAATAATTTGGTGCTAATTTAAGGTTCGAAATTGTTTTGGCAAGATTTATGTATAAAGTTTGACGAAAATTAAATTAAACAAAAATGAAAAGATTATTTATAGCTATCGCAATAGCATGTTCTACTTTAGTAATGTTACAAAGCTGTAATACCGCAAAAAGAGTAACTGCAGGTGTAACAGGTAGCAGGGGTACTGTTGTTCGTGAGTGGGTAGTGAGTAATGTTGCTTTGGAAGGTTTACCAGATGGTGCTGTTCAAGGATTATTTGGAGAAAAATCATACAAATGTTTTCAGGGAAGTACCTGGAATTTAACCAATAGCGGTAATGGTTCTTACACTTTACCTGCATCAAGTGCATGTGGTTCGGTAATGCAAACCATTTTCTGGTCGGCAGCACCTAAAGACCAGACTTTCCAGTTCAAGAAAATATTTGAAGGAGATAAAGCTAAAAATGTGACAGAAGGTTATCGTTTGGTATTAACTGATCTTTCTAGCACACAAATGATCTTAAAATCTCCAATTGAATTTGGTGGTAAAACGGCAAACATCGTACTTACATTTGTACCTGCTGCAAGATAGTAGCTTAAACATTTACCTTTGAAAAACATAATAAGAGCACCCCTGAAAAGTGGTGCTTTTTTTGTTTACCATCTTTTAGTATTGCCACGGAAACACGGATTTACACGGGGTTTCTTAGACTCTTTGTATTAAGTTTTTTAACCACAGATATAAATTAGAATCAGGATTTGTCTTACATATCTTGCCATCAAGTGGGGAAAATATCAATTTATACTTGAGTTTGACTGTTATTTTTCCGTGACTTCCGTTTTTCCGTGGCTAATATTGACGCCTACAGCTAAGCTCACCTAAAAAAGCAATCAATATCTGTGTTTATCCATTTTTATCTGTGGCTAATAATCAAGAACAACATTCAAAAATCGCGGTTTGTTACAAGAAAATGATTTTCAAATCGGCTCATTATTGTATTTTTGTTCAAAATAAATCAGGAATGAATACAACTGAGCAAGTTGAAAAAATATTAGCTGATACCAATTTATCAACTGAATTACAAAACATAGCACACAAAGTTCTTCACGGAGAACGGATTACATTTGATGAAGGTGTGCATCTTTACGAGCATGCCGAACTGGGTTACCTGGGTGTTCTCGCAAATTATATTCGCGAAAAAAAACATGGCGATAAAACATATTTTAATCGTAATTTCCACTTAGAACCAACAAATCTTTGCGTTTACGACTGTAAATTTTGTTCTTATTCTCGTTTAATCAAGCAAAAAGAGGAAGGTTGGGCATTAACCATGGAGCAAATGCTCGATATTGTTAAAAAATATGATGGCGAGCCTGTAACCGAAGTCCACATTGTAGGTGGGGTACTTCCTCAGTATGATGTAGCATTTTATTCTGCTTTATTTACCGCAATTAAGCAACACCGTCCTGATTTACATGTTAAAGCCTTAACACCTGTTGAGTATCATTATATTTTTAAGAAAGCCAAAATCGATTATGCAACAGGTATGCGTTTGATGAAAGAAGCCGGATTGGAATCGATACCAGGTGGTGGAGCGGAGATTTTTCACCCTGAAATAAGAGAGCAGATTGCCAAAGATAAATGTACCGGACAACAATGGTTGGATATACATGAAGAATGGCACAAACTTGGTATGCGCAGTAATGCAACGATGCTATACGGACATATCGAGAAATACTGGCATCGGGTAGATCATATGGAAAAACTGCGTGAGCTGCAAGATCGTACGGGTGGTTTCCAGACATTTATCCCATTGAAGTTTAGAAATCAGAATAACCAGATGAGTAATGTGGCTGAATCTTCAGTAATTGAAGATTTAAGAAATTATGCCATTGCCCGTATTTATATGGATAATTTCGACCACATTAAAGCCTATTGGGCAATGATCAGTCGTGAAACAGCGCAGCTATCTTTAAACTATGGCGTTGATGATATTGATGGCACTTTAGATGATACTACGAAAATTTATTCAATGGCCGGGGCAGAAGAACAAACCCCTGCTATGAGCACTAAAGAGTTGGTTAATTTAATTAAACAGGTAGGGCGAAAAGCAATTGAACGGGATACTTTATATAATGTGGTTACGGATTTCGAAAATGTAGTTTTTGAAGAAGAAAAAAAGCCACAGTATTATAAGTTACCTGTTGTGAATTAAGGATTGATTGAATTTAATAGGCAATTCCCATTAAATTATTCAAAATTCTCTAATTCAATAATTAATAACTCAACTATTCAAAATCAATCATTATTAATGAAGGAAATATACATCATACGCCACGGCGAAACGGAACTTAACAGGCAAGGCATAGTACAGGGCAGAGGTATAAATTCTGACTTAAATGATCTAGGTAGAGCACAAGCTGAAGCCTTTTATCAAACTTATAAAGATATTCCTTTCGAGAAGATTTATACTTCAGATTTAAAACGTACCTGGCAAACCGTTCAGAAGTTTATCGATTCGGGCTTGCCTTGGGAAAAACTTTCTGGGCTGGATGAGCTTGCCTGGGGTGTTTGGGAAGGAAAGCCGAATACTGAAGATGCACGTGATGCCTTTCGTGAGATGTTACAAAGCTGGCAGGATGGCAATTATACAGCTCATTTTGAGGGTGGCGAAAGTGTTCAGGATGTTTACGAACGTTTAAAACAGCCCATGGAAGTATTGATGAGCAGACCTGAAGAGAAAACAGTTTTAGTTTGCATGCACGGCAGGGCAATGCGTGTTTTCTTATGTTTATTGCTAGGAAAACCTTTAAGCGAAATGACTGAATTTCCACATCAAAATACAGTACTTTATAAAATGGGTTTCGAAGATGGGAAATTTTCTGTTCTCGAATTTAACAGTGCCGTTCACTTAAACGGCTTAGTAATTGAATAATACGCTTATTGCAAAACGCGAAGCGCAAAATATAATACCTTGAATAAGATTAAAATATCGGCTGTTGCCTATACCAATACCAAAGCTTTTATATACGGATTAACACATTCGGACATTATTAATAAAATTGATTTAAGTTTAGACATTCCTTCAGATTGTGCTGCCAAAGTGATTAACGGTGAGGCAGATCTTGGTTTAATGCCAGTAGCTGCAATCCCTTTGGTTCCGAATGCAAATATTGTGGCCGATTACTGTATTGGAAGCGATGGGGGAGTAAATTCGGTATTCATTTTTAGCGATGTAGCCGCAGAAGAGATTAAAACAGTGAGGTTGGATGCCCATTCGCGTACATCTAACAATTTAGCCAAAGTTTTACTGAAATTTTATTGGAAAAAGGAAGTGGAGTTTACTACAGATCCAACTGCAAAAACAGATGCATTCGTTTTAATCGGCGATAGAACTTTTGGTAAAAAAGACGATTTTACTTACGCTTATGATATGGGTGAAGAATGGAAAAACTTTACGGGATTACCATTTATGTATGCCGCCTGGGTGGCAAATAAAGAAATCTCAAAGGAATTTAAAGAAGAGTTTAATGCCGCTTTAAAATTTGGACTTGAGCATAGAAAAGAAGTTTTGCATGAACTACCAATAACGCCAAATTTTGATCTTGAGGATTATTTATACAACAAACTTCAGTTTGATGTTACAGAAGATCGTAAGAAAGCATTAAATCTATTTTTGGGTTATATTGAGCAGTTGTAGAATTTGATGTTTGTTAGAACGTCATTCCCAACTTGATTGGGAATCTTAATGCGTTTGCTTTTAGTGCATTAAGATCCGCCTGTGCAGAGAATGACGTCCGTACTATAGTTATTTAGTGACTTTTCATTTTTCCAGCCACTTTTTCCAATGCGCTTTTCAATTTTGTTAATGCTCCGGTAATGGCTAAATCGTAAGTATTGCCTAAATTGGTAACAGCAACAGGTTCTTTGCCAGAAATTCTGGCCTCCAACAAGCATCTTTTATCGTCTAATCCTTCTTTGCTTCCGTTTTCATCTGATAAATGCACCTCCAAGCGTGTAATCAAATCACTATATCTACTCAAACCTTCATTAAGCTGAGTTTGAATTTTTTCGTCGTATTCCTGGTGGATGGTTAAATTTTTGTCGGTATTAAGTTGGATCGTCATAATTAAAAAATTAGGTTAAATTTATAATAGTTTAACATACAAGTAGGTGAATTGTTTAAATTGTTAAGGTTGCTTAATCTATTAATCTTTTATATCGGTTAACTGTAATATCCTACGATAAACCAATTCAAATGGTTAAACAAGCATTTTTTTTAACTTTTCAACAAAACAGTTGTAAAATGCTTATTCGTGTTATCTTTATGGCTTTTGTAAATTAATTTCAATTTTGGCTAAAGACACGAATAAAGAAACCCCGTTAATGCAGCAATACAACGCAATTAAAGCGAAGTATCCGGGCGCACTTTTACTATTTAGGGTTGGCGATTTTTATGAAACCTTTGGCGAAGATGCCATTAAAACGGCACAAATTTTAGGTATAGTACTCACCAGAAGGGGTACTGGCCCAAATGGCGGTGCATTGGAGCTGGCTGGCTTTCCGCATCATTCTTTGGATAACTACCTTTCCAAACTGGTAAGGGCTGGTCAAAGGGTAGCCATTTGTGATCAGCTCGAAGATCCAAAAACTACAAAAACCATTGTTAAACGTGGTGTAACAGAGTTGGTTACCCCTGGTGTAGCTTATGGTGATAATATTGTAAATCAAAAATCAAATAATTTCCTAGCCTGCGTTTTCTTCGATAAAACACAATTGGGAGTTTCTTTTTTAGATATCTCAACTGGTGAATTTTTAATTGCACAGGGCAACAGCGATTATATAGATAAACTTTTACAAGGATTTAAACCTACAGAAGTTATTTTTCAGAAATCAAAGCGACAAGTTTTTACAGAAAACTTCGGCGATCGTTTTTACACCTTTGGCCTGGATGAATGGCCATTTACTACTGATTTTGGGAACGAAACCCTGATGAAACATTTTGAAGTTTCTTCCTTAAAAGGTTTTGGTGTAGAGCGTTTGCAAAGCGGTGTTGTTGCTGCCGGGGTTATTTTACATTACTTAGGAGAAACTGAGCACCGCAACTTGCAGCATATCAGCTCAATAAGCCGTATCGAAGAAGACCGTTACATGTGGTTAGATCGTTTTACCATTCGTAACCTCGAACTGGTGAATTCGCCAAATGATAATGCGGTAACCTTATTCGATATTTTAGACGATACCTGTACCCCAATGGGTGCACGTTTGCTGCAAAAGTGGATTATTATGCCACTTAAAGAATTAAAACCAATCCAGGAACGTTTAGGAATGGTGGATTATTTTGTACAGCATGAAGAACTTCAAGGTGAGTTTATAAATAACATTAAACAAATAGGGGATCTGGAACGCCTGATTTCTAAAGTAGGTTTACAACGTGTTGGTCCCCGAGAATTGGTGGCTTTAAAACGTGCGTTATACCATATAGAAGCAGTTAAAAAACTGGCTGCTGATTCGAAAAATCCATTTCTGATCAAAATAGCTGATCAGTTAAATCCATGTTTGGCCATTAGAGAAAGAATTGAAAAAGAGTTACAGCCCGAGCCGCCAGCCTTACTGATTAAAGGAAATGTTATCGCGGATGGAATTGATGAAGATTTAGACCGCTTGCGTAAAATTGCTTTCGGAGGTAAAGATTACTTGGTTCAGATTCAGAAACGGGAGGCAGAAGCAACTGGTATTCCATCGTTAAAAATTGCTTTTAATAATGTTTTTGGTTATTATCTGGAAGTTACCCATACCCATAAAGATAAAGTACCCGAAGGTTGGATCCGGAAGCAAACCCTTGTAAATGCCGAGCGATACATTACCCCCGAACTTAAGGAATATGAAGACCAGATTTTAGGGGCGGAAGAAAAAATTCAGGCTATTGAAATCCGTTTATATAACGAACTGATGTATGAAACGGCCAATTACATCAAGCCAATTCAACTCGATTCCTTTTTAATTGCCCAGCTGGATTGTTTATTGTGTTTTGCGCAATTGGCAGTTAAAAACCATTACAATAAACCTAAAGTTACTACCGATAAAGTTCTGGATATTAAAGGTGGTCGCCACCCGGTAATAGAAAAGCAATTGCCTGTAGGCCAAGAGTATATTACAAACGATGTTTACCTGGATACCGAAAGTCAGCAGATTATCATGATTACCGGTCCCAATATGGCAGGTAAATCGGCTATTTTAAGGCAAACTGCTTTAATTGTGCTTATGGCGCAGATGGGCTCATTTGTTCCGGCGAAAGATGCAGAAGTGGGTATTGTAGATAAGATTTTTACCCGTGTTGGGGCTTCAGATAACATTTCTTCCGGAGAAAGTACGTTTATGGTTGAGATGAACGAAACGGCCAGTATTTTAAATAATATTTCTGATGACAGTTTGATTTTATTGGATGAGATTGGTAGGGGAACCAGTACTTATGATGGAATTTCAATTGCATGGGCCATTGCAGAATTTTTACATCAGCATCCTACCGCCAGACCGAAAACACTTTTCGCAACCCACTATCACGAATTGAATGAGCTGGCCAATACCATGCCGCGCATCAAAAACTTTAACGTTTCAGTAAAAGAAATGACCAATAAGGTAATCTTTTTAAGAAAGTTGATTCCTGGTGGAAGCGAGCACAGTTTTGGTATACATGTAGCGAAAATGGCGGGTATGCCATCCAAATTAATTGGGCGCGCAAATGAAATATTAAAGAAACTGGAAATAGACCGTACAGAAGGACAAAGCATTAAAGACAGTATTAAGAAAGTGCAAAATCAGGCTTACCAGTTGCAGATGTTTGCTATTGACGATCCTGTTTTGGTGAAGATTCGCGATACACTAAATAATTTAGATGTTAACGCATTAACCCCTGTAGAAGCATTATTAAAGCTGGATGAAATACAGCGATTGATAAAAAATTAACCAAAAATTCGAATGATGAATACAGCAGTTCATTAAAAGAGTTGAGTGAATGTTGATCAAGGAATTAAAAATTATGCTAAAATCTAAATATTCTTTTTCTATAATTTTAGTGCTCTCTATTTTTATAACTTCTTGTGGAACAAGGAAGTATACCGTTAAAAGTGATACAAAAGCTTCCAAAGCCGCCGATGCCATGGCGAATTTAAAAAGTAAACCACTTTACCGTTTTATCACCGATTGGACAGGGGTGAGGTACCGTTTTGGCGGACTGGATAAAAGTGGTATTGATTGCTCTGGTTTTGCTTTTTTATTGGAGAAAGAGATTTATGGCATTACGCTTCCACGCATATCACGCGATCAGGCCAATGCAGTAAGAAGAAAAGATATCGATAACTTAAAAGAGGGAGATCTGGTATTTTTCTCATTCGGTGGTAACGATGTAGATCATGTTGGTGTTTACCTTAATAACGGTTTTTTTGTGCATGCCAGTACCACAAGGGGGGTAATTGTTGATGATTTAATGTTGCCCGCCTATCAAAAGGTTTTGGTTAAATCAGGATCGGTGAACTAATCATTTTCGTAATTTCGACTGGAGTGCGCTTCCTATGAAAAATAGGTGACCTCAGTAGAAATGACTATCGCTTTCTAGGTTACAATCAATAAAACAAACCCTATCATTTTTCGTTATTCTTTTATGCGTATATTTTTTATAATCTGCTTATCTTTAGTTACTTATTCAGTTAATGCACAGGTTAAACTGCTTAAACTTGATGATTTGGATAAACGCATTGCCAACGGGAAAGATACTACCTATGTCATCAATTTCTGGGCAACGTGGTGTTCGCCATGTGTAGCCGAATTGCCAAATTTTGAAAAATTACGTTTAGCCAATTTAAAAAAGCCGGTTAAAGTACTCTTAGTGAGTTTAGATTTTAAATCAAAACTGCAAAAGGAAGTAACTCCATTTGTGAAAAGTAATAAAATTAATGCTGAAGTATTTCTTTTAAATGAGCCTGATCAACAACAATATATAGAAAGGATCGATAAGAAATGGTCTGGTGCTATTCCGGCTACTCTTTTTGTAAATAAGAAAATCAGGCGTTTTTATGAGCGGGAATTTACAGAAACAGAACTTAAAAATACTTTGTTAAACTTAAAATAGATGGCAATGAAAACAATTATTTTGATGGCATTTATGCTGATTTCACGATTCGCATTTGCACAAACTGAAGGCTATAAAGTGGGCGATGTAGTTAAAGATTTCTCGCTGAAGAATGTAGATAACAAAATGGTAACCTTGGCCGATTACAAGGATGCAAAAGGATATATTGTTGTTTTTACCTGTAATACCTGCCCTGTGGCTAAAGCTTATCAAAACCGTATCGCTGCTTTAAATGAAGTTTATGCGCCAAAGGGTTATCCAGTTATAGCGATTAATCCAAATGATGCTGGCACTGTTCCTGATGAAAGTTTCCAAAAAATGCAGGTGCTGGCCACAGAAAAGAAATTTAATTTTCCTTATCTCTTAGATCCTGACCATTTGGTAACCAAACAATTTGGTGCTTCAAGAACGCCACATGTTTTTGTGCTGAATAAAACCGACAAGGGTAATATAATTGAATATATCGGAGCGATTGATAATGACCCGGAAGAAGCCAGCCCAACAAAAATCGAATACGTAAAAAATGCCGTTAACGAATTATCTGCTGGTAAAAAACCTATAATATCATCCACTAAGGCTGTTGGTTGCAGCATAAAATGGAAAAAAGCTTAAACATAGCTTAACCACCACTGTTTGTGTGTTTCTTTGTATTTCTTAAACCATTTACATGGTAAATAAAGGGATGCTACTGCACAAAACCATATCAGGTATACAATAGGGAGATTAAAACCAAATGTTGCCGGCCTAAACCAGAACGGAATTTGTACAATTTCTTTATTGGTATGCCCTGTGGCAAAAAATACGATTACTAGTAGCGTATGCAGCAGATAAAAGTGTAGCACATAATAAAAAAATGGCACAGCACCATATACAGATGTGATTCTGGTAAACCAGTTGTTTATCTTTTCAGTAAAGGCCAAAATCAGCATTGCCGGGCCCAAAGTCATTGTTGCATATTGTAATGATGGCGGGTATTTATTGACGTTAAAAAAAGCAAGCAGGTTTTTAAATAGATCATGGTAATCTTTTCTCGGCACAGGATCGCCATATAAATTGATCAATCTTAATGCTATAAATGTAAAAAGAGTGAGTGACCCAACTATTAATAAATTACGTTTTCTACGGTCAATATTATAGTCTTTTTTGTACCACGCGCCAATGCCATAACCCACAAACATAATTCCCGTCCACGGGAGTATGGCATAAAAATCGCCGATAAGATGGTTATTGGATAAGGGAATTACAGTTCCTGAGGCCGTAAAAAACACTTTCAGAAATAAACCGCCATTGGCATCCGCTGTTGCAGGGAATACATTAAAAAGATTATGGCCAAAAACCAATACCAAACCAGTAATTAAAACCATTTTATAAGAAATACGGCTAAATAGTGCCAAAAAAATCATGCTAAAGCCAATAGCCCATATTACCTGAAGGATAATAAAATTGTAAAAAGGATTAAAGGTTAAACCAAGCGTAATCAATGCAATTTCTATTACAATTAGCCATAAGCCACGCTTCAATAAAAATGAGCTTGCTTGGGCTGGGGTTTTACTTTGGGCAGATAAGTATGCGGATAATCCGGATAAAAATACAAATGTGGGTGCGCAGAAATGAGTTATCCAACGGGTAAAGAACAAAATTCCGGTTGTGGTATCAGGATTTAATGGATCAGCAATCATTGCACCAATGTGGAAGAAATCTCTGGTATGGTCTAAAGCCATAATGATCATAACTAAGCCACGCAATATGTCAATGGATAATATGCGCTTTGATGGGGTACTGCTGTCGGCACTCATAGCAATTAGTTTGGTTGCTTAAAGATAACAATTCACAATTATTTATAAGGCCTTAATTTATTACCTTTAAATTTACCATATTGATCTTTACAGGTATTATAATGTATTGTTTAAGAAAATCGATTTAGGAATAGTTTAATTGCTGTTAATGATTTTGATGTTCCAAAAATTATAATAATATTTGTTAAGCGCTAACCGAATAATATCTTATCCTTAAATTGATCATAATCAATACCAGATGGATTTCGGTTATTTAAAATTGACCAAATTATCATAACACATCATAATGAAAAGAAGAACATTTATACAAAACACAGGCTTGTTGGGAGCAGGCGTAGTCGCATCGAAATTCTCCTTTGCGGCTAATCTCGCACCAGAATTTCCTGTGGTACGTGTGGCTGCTGCTAAACGACATTTCCAGAGTAAAGCTGTAGATGCAGCAATCAAAACTTTTCAGGCAAACGTAAAAAACCCTGAGCTTGCCTGGTTATTCGAAAATTGTTTCCCGAATACCCTAGATACTACCGTTTATCATTCTGAAAAAAATGGCAGACCAGATACTTATGTAATCACTGGTGATATTGATGCAATGTGGTTGCGCGATAGTTCTGCACAGGTTTGGCCTTATCTGCAATTTGTAAACGAAGATGAACCACTTAAAAAGGTAATCGCAGGGGTAATCATTCATCAAACACAATGTGTTTTGAAAGATCCTTATGCCAATGCATTTTACGGGGATGCTACTAAAGTTGGCGAATGGAAAACAGATAAAACCACCATGCAGCCCGGCGTACACGAGCGCAAATGGGAAATAGATTCTTTATGTTATCCTATCCGTTTAGCTTATCATTATTGGAAAAAAACAGGTGATAAAACCCCTTTTGATGCCGATTGGAAAAAAGGAATTGAAGCAACTTTGAAAACTTTCAAAGAGCAGCAGCGCAAAACAGACAAAGGTCCATACCATTTCCAGAGAGAAACTACCCAACCTACAGATTCGTTGCCAATGGCCGGTTATGGTTTCCCGGTAAATCCGGTGGGCTTAATCTGCTCTGCTTTCCGTCCGAGTGATGATGCCACAATTTTCCCTTTCCTGGTGCCTTCAAACTTTTTTGCAGTATCTAGCTTAAAACAAGCAGCAGAGATGATTAAAGCTTTGCAGCCTGATAAAACTTTGGAGAGCAATTTGTTAAATCTTGCCGATGAAGTTAATGCAGCCTTGCAAAAGCATGCAATAGTTAACCATCCAAAATACGGTAAAATTTACGCTTTTGAGGTTGATGGTTTTGGAAGTTCATACCTGATGGACGATTCGAACGTACCGAGTTTACTCGGCTTACCATATTTAGGAGCAATGAAAGTAGAAGATCCCATATACCAGAATACAAGGAAATTCGCCCTTTCAAAAGATAATCCTTACTTTTTTAAAGGTACAGCAGCAGAAGGTATTGGTGGTCCGCATGCCGGGCAAGATATGATCTGGCCAATGAGCATTACCATGCGTGCCTTAACCTCAAAAGATGATGCAGAAATTAAATACTGCATCGATACTTTACGTAAAACACATGCTGGTAAAGGTTTCATGCACGAATCTTTTAATAAAGACAATCCTGCTAATTTTACCAGGGCCTGGTTTGCATGGTCTAACACCTTATTTGGTGAGTTGCTTTGGAGAACTTATCATGAAAAACCAGCTTTATTGAAGGCTTAAAATCAAGACGGTATTTATTCAAAATCGATTGCCAATAAATACAGCGTGTTCATATAATTTTAGAGTGGAATTGAATTAATTCCACTCTTTTTGTTCGTGCGCCGGGCATGGCAATCGACTATAGGGTTCAAGTCCCGAACACGCTTAGCAGTAGGAAGTGTTAGCTCGAGACAAGGGTGTCGTGGGTGACTGCG
>NZ_LMKM01000012.1 GCF_001421515.1 Pedobacter sp. Leaf216
GTTAGACACCACCTTTAAAATAAAGCTACGTAATCATGTACTTTGATCGGTACTCCATTACCTCGCTACGCTACATTGACATCTCTTTTAAGAACTTGCTGACCTGGTAACCTCACGGCCGGYCATTTTATATATCTTCGGTTTCAGTTTGGAAAAGTCTTCTTCGTCTTCCCCGTGTTTCATCCGTTTCAATCTTTTTTCTGTTTGCTTTCCGCAACATCCGCTGCTCAGCTTTTTGCCCTTCCTTTCGGTTGGGAGTGCAAARGTAAGGATCTTTTTCAAACTTCCAAATAAAATAAATTTTATTTTTNCGCAACATCCGCTGCTCAGCTTTTTGCCCTTCCTTTCGGTTGGGAGTGCAAAGGTAAGGATCTTTTTCAAACTTCCAAATAAAATAAATTTTATTTTTCAGGCCTTCTTTTTTCCTTTCCCCTTATTTCAACTTGCTGATTTTATTCAGCTTTCCGTCCTTCCGGAGCGGGCTGCAAAGGTAGCAATCTTTTCCTCRCCYGCAACATTTATTTTAAAATAAACCCTGCCCTATCATCACCATCTGCCATCCTTTCATTCAAAACCCTTCCTCCGAAGCGGGATGCAAAAGTAAGGAATTTCAGCTTATCCGCAAAGAAAATCNAAGCGATTTTGGTCTCCTGCAACTTTGCAACCACAAATTATGCGCACCGCAACATTTATTTTAAAATAAACCCTGCCCTATCATCACCATCTGCCATCCTTTCATTCAAAACCCTTCCTCCGAAGCGGGATGCAAAAGTAAGGAATTTCAGCTTATCCGCAAAGAAAATCCACAGAATATCCAAAGGTCCGACGTAACTCGATGGTTTTCAATAAGAAAAATTTAAAGGGGAAGCCAAACTTTTTGGAAGTTAACGTGTTTATAGGGGCTTTGTTCATAGGGATTGCAAGGTTCAATCTGCGCCCAGCTGTTTCANAAAATTTAAAGGGGAAGCCAAACTTTTTGGAAGTTAACGTGTTTATAGGGGCTTTGTTCATAGGGATTGCAAGGTTCAATCTGCGCCCAGCTGTTTCAGGTTACCGGAAAACCCTGCAAAATAAACCCGATTAAAATGAAAAGCCCGCAGCGCAGTGAGGACTTGTAATGAAACGCGGGAAGAAACTTATATCGTAGCAAGGAACAGGCTTTACAGATAACAATAAACACATTGGTGGATTTCTGAAATTCTACAACATATATTAAAGCTTACAAATGCTTATGCCTACCTATATCGTAACAATAAATTTTAAACAATATTTAATACTTTTATGCTTTTATTATAATTATCCAAAAAAAAACATGAAGTTCCTATTCAAACTATACCTTTCTCTCCTTTTTATCGGAATAGTTGAGGTTAGTTATGCTCAAAATTACAAAAACGAGCTTGTTATTATTTCTGAAAACGACGCTTACATAGATATTACAAGTGACCGCTATTATACTAATGGCGCATTTATTAAATATAGGCATGCATTAAATGGAGAAAATTTAAAAACGGGAAGAAGCAAGGAGATTATCGGTTTCGAACTTGGTCAAAAAATATATAACCCTTATTATAGTTTTGTACCAAACCCTGCGCTGCACGACCGCCCGTTTACAGCTTATCTTTATGGCGAGGCAAATTATAGCCGTTACTACACCAATAAACAGATGCTTAAGGTTTCTGCACAGATTGGAATTACGGGTAAAGATGCCCTGGGTGAACAATTTCAGAAGGCATTTCATAAATTAGTTGGGCAAAATCAAATTGAGGGTTGGGAATACAGCTTAAATAGCGAACCTACGTTAAATCTGGGTGCAGAATATAATAAGCTTCTGATTGAAACAAATAATAAAATATTTGATGTTACCGGAACTGCTTCGGCTGCACTTGGCAATGTAATTACGAAAGCAAACCTGGGCGCAATATTCCGTTTGGGCAGATTTAATGATATGGATGGCTCAGCTGCCTTTAACAGTTTGGTAAGTAATAATAATGTAAACAAGGCGCAACGCAAGTATGAGCTGTTTCTTACTGTAAGTCCGCAGTTACATGCTATTGCTTTTGATTCCAGTTTACAGGGTGGCTTATTTTTAAATGATAAGGGCCCAATTACCTTTAAACCCAAACCTATAGTATTTACCACACAGGTTGGTTTAACTTTTGCCATTGCACGTTGGACGGCCAATTATACTGCTACCTTTACTTCTAACGAGGTTAAAAATAGTGCTACTGGCTATCGCTACGCCTTTTATAGTCTTGCTTACCGTTTTAGTAAAAGCTAATGAAAAAAAATTTACTCATTTTAGTTATAGTGCTTACTGGCTTCACATTTGCGAAAGCTCAAATTGTGCCAGAAAATCATTCGATTATTTTGAAGCCTGTATTTGGTACGCACGTAAATAGTGATCAAGGACATTTATTTCAGGATCAGATTACGGGTTTTGATGCGGCTTATTTTAAAGATATTAGCCAGAACAGCGATAAATGGATTGATTTTATTGGGGCAAAATCATACGGGATTGGTTTTATTTTCAGAGATCTGAGTAAGTTAAAGGGTACTAAGGATACTTCTGAACATGCGTTTGGGCAGGTATATGGCCTGGTTGCACAAATGGATTTTGAGTTGTTTAAAATTGGGAAAGTCAAATTTAACTTTACACCGGGTGTTGGCCTGGGCTATACCAATAAGTATTATTATAACAATACTAAAAACAGATTTTTAGGAAGCCCTATTAATGAAACGATAAAAGCTGATTTGGGCATAGAACTGCCGATAAGCAAATATACTGATTTAATGGCGGGCTTTGGTTTTTTGCATGTATCTAACGGTGGTGCAACTGTTCCAAATGGCGGGTTGAATACCGGAAATGTTTACATCGGGCTTAAACTAAACAATCAAAAGGCATTAACAGCTGAGCGGAAGAGTACATATACTACGCTCCAAAGAAATTCTGTTGAGGTTAGTGCTGGTTTAGGTGCAAGGGGATTATTTGGCGACCGCACAAAAAGCTTATATAAAAGCGGATTGTATGCTGGTTACAATTTCTTCCTTAACGATGTAATATCGTTGAAAGCAGGAGCAGATGCAGTTTATTATTTCACCACTTTTGATCCAAATAATTATGTTGGTACTTTCCAGAATTACGGCTCATCGTATGATAAATGGCGTACAGGTATTAGTGTAGGGGCAGATATTAATTTATGGCGCATTACAGTTGCAGCTCAAATCGGGAAGTATATCCATTATAATAGGTTAATGGAAAAAGCAACATGGTACTGGACATTCGGCCCCACTTATAACATTACGCCACATTTGGGTTTACAAGCAAAAACTTATATGCACTTTGCCCAGGCAGATTATGTTAACTGGGGTATAGTTTACAGGTTCTAATATTGCCCTGTACTTAACAACACTAAGGTACATGCTTCAATGGGCTCGATATCATGCTGATCCAGAAGTTTTTCGAGTTCATAATTCTCGGTACCGGGATTAAAAATTACGCGTTTAGGCTTAGTTGCCAAAATGTAATCGTGATATTGTGGCTGCAGCGCAGGACCGATATATAAGGTGATGGTATCAATATCGTTGTAAATTTCGCCGGGTTTTTCAATTTCTACCCCCGCAACCTCTCCTTTTTTTATCCCAACATTTACAATTTCGTGGTTAAAACGTTTGAGCATATTTGCTGCTTTATATGCGTATCTTGATGGATCTGGCGATGCACCTATAATTAGGGTCTTTTTCATTTTTTAGTAAATTAAATACACAGTTTGAGTATTACTGAGATTAAAACTTGGAAAGTAAAGCAATTTGCCCTGAATGATAGGCATGGTGCTGTGCCAATCCACTTACAAGTTCTACATTGGTTACAGCTGTTCCTAAAGCTGGGTTTCTTTCGCTTTTCACTTCATCATCCCACTGGTTATCTTTAATTGCTTCGCAAACCCTGATCAATTCTTCATTTGCAATTTTAAAATTGAAGATAATACGCTCCCAATCTTTTGGTGTTCTACCTTCTGGCTCAGGCCAATCACCCATTGCAGGTTCTTCAGCTGGTTTACCTGTTAATCTTGAAGAAACTTCTTCCGTCCATGCGGTTAAATGCAGGGCAATTTCAGCAATAGAATGGGCACCTGGAACAAAATGACTAAATGCACTTTCGGGATTAACGTTATTAAGCGTTTGCATTACATGATTACCATGCCAGGCATCGCCATTAAAGGCTTTTTTTATTTCATTCGTGATATTAAACATACCAAAACAACAATTGGTACAATATAAAGTTTGTTATGATGCGCTTAATATTGCATTTGCACAATTAATGCCATCTATTGCCGCCGATACAATTCCACCTGCATAACCGGCCCCTTCGGCACAAGGATACAAACCTTTTACCTGTGGATGCTGATAGGTTTCTTTATCTCTGGGAATCCTGACCGGTGAAGATGTTCTACTCTCTACCCCAACTAAAATTGCCTCGTTTGTATAATAACCTTTTATCTTTTTGCCGAACAAAGGCAGTGCTGCACGCAAACTATCGGATACAAAATTGGGCAAAATATTATCGAGCATTGAACTTTTGGTACCTGGGAGATATGAATTTTTCGGCAGATCTATAGATAACTTATTGTTTACGAAATCGACCATGCGTTGTGCGGGTGCTACTAAGTTACCTCCACCAGCCTCAAAAGCCATTTTTTCAATTTCTGATTGGAAATGCAACATCCTTAAGGGATCATAGCCCTGAACATCATCCATAGTAACCTGAACCACAGTACCAGAATTGGCATATGGATTATTACGCTTTGATGGCGACCAGCCGTTAATTACAATTTCATTTTCGCCTGTAGCGCAAGGAGCGATAATGCCTCCGGGGCACATACAAAAAGAAAATACACCACGGCTACCTACCTGTTCTACCAAGCTGTAATATGCTGGCGGTAAAAATTCTGAACGGATATCGCAATGGTATTGTGCGGCATCAATAATTTCCTGAGGATGCTCAATCCTTACACCCAAGGCAAAAGGCTTGGCCTCGATCAGGATATTTTTACGGTTTAAAAGTTCATATATATCTCTAGCTGAATGACCGGTGGCAAGGATAACCTCGTCGGCAAACAGCTTTTCTTCAAAATTGATTTCTATTCCTTTTACTTTACCAAATTCGACCAAAATATCAGTCATCTGGCTATCGAACATCACCTCACCCCCAGCATTTAAAATCGTATCTTTAATGGAAGTGATAATATGCGGAAGTTTGTTTGTACCGATATGCGGACGGGCATCTATGGCAATATCAGGCTCTGCGCCGTGATTTACAAAAACCTGAAGCACTTTATTAATATCGCCACGTTTATTGGATCGGGTATATAATTTACCGTCTGAGTAAGTACCCGCACCTCCCTCTCCATAACAATAATTAGATTCGGTATTTACCAATCCTTGTTTGTTAATGGCAGCTAAATCTCTGCGTCGCTGTTTTACATCTTTACCACGCTCGATAATAATTGGTTTCAATCCATTTTCGATACATTGCAAGGCAGCAAATAATCCTGCCGGACCAGCTCCAATGATAATTACGGGTTTAGCCGCACTTACATTTGGATAATTTATTGTATACACTTCCGGGATGGCTTCTTCATCAACAAAAACCCTTATTTGAAGGCGGAAGATAACTTTTCGGGAACGGGCATCAATCGATCTTTTAAGAATTTCGTAGCCGTTGATTCTAGCTTCGGGTAGCTTTAAAGCTTGAGCAAGTTTTTGGTTGATCAGCTCGGTTTGCTCTACCTCATGAGGGAGCATTGTAATTTCGATGTCTTTTTGCATAACATGTCGGGTTTTTATCCCGAACGCTACAAAGATAGATATCTGACAGCATATTTGATGATTTAGCATATGAATAAAAACTATTAGCATACTAAGTAATGCTTTTATTTTTTTTGGAAAGCAATTGCAGTATTTCATTGGAAACTACAGTCCCGCTCCGCTTCTGCCGATTGAAGAAATCGGCATCTCGCTCCGATCGGGTTTAATGGGGTTATTTTCTGCTACTATGCCGGTTTTCAGTGCTACGAACCTAAGTTTATAGCCCCGATCGGAGCGCGCATCCCGATTTAAGCACTGGTTTATGTTATATTTGGTGTGCTTGCTTGTTTCACAAGTTTTCTATCGGGATAAAGCAAAGAGCGGGACAACCATACAAAAAAGCGAAAAGCTTTGCGCTCCCAAAAAAAGAACAGGCTTATATACTCAAATTACCTAATCAAAATATCCTGATTTTTCCTTGTTAAATTTAAGTAGTTTCTTGTCAAGCTGTCAGATAAATACCTAAACTGTAACAAAGGCATGCATTTTGATATCTAATTCGTAAATTGACCATAATTCAATTCGATAAAAGACAAAAACCATAAAAATGAAAAGATTAATATTTGGAATTCTTGCTGCAGTAATTGCGGTTAGCACTTTAAGTTCATGCGGTTACAACAGCATGGTTAAATTGGATGAGAACGTTAAATCGAAATGGGGAACTGTACAAACCCAATATCAAAGAAGGGCAGATTTAATTCCTAACCTTGTAGCTACCGTTAAAGGTGCAGCAAAATTTGAACAAGGTACTTTAACTGCCGTAACAGAGGCCCGTGCCAAAGCAACACAGATGACGGTTAAGGCTGATGAATTAACCCCAGAAAACATTCAGAAATACCAGGCTGCTCAAGGGCAATTAAGCCAGGCTTTAGGAAAATTATTATCTATTACAGAAAATTATCCGGAATTGAGGGCTACACAACAGTTTAGCGATTTATCTGCTCAGTTGGAAAGTACTGAAAACAGAATTACTGTTGCACGTAAGGATTTTAATGATGCTGTACAGGAGTATAATGGTAAAATAAGGTCGTTCCCTACCAATTTAACTGCAGGTATGTTCGGTTTTAAACCAAAAGGATATTTTGAAGCAGATGCTTCTGCTAAAGATGCACCCAAAGTAGAATTTTAATTTTTTAAGTACAATAGATAAGGGTAGTAAATGTTTATTTAACTGAACATTTATTACCCTTTTTACTTCATATAAAATATACACATGCCTTTATTTTCAGATATTGAACAGGAAAAAATAGCTGATGCGATTTCCAATGCCGAAAAAGCAACTTCAGGAGAAATCAGGATCGCTATTGATAAACATTGCGAGGGTGATCCATATGAAAAAGCCATCGAATATTTTGCAAAACTTGATATGGATAAAACAGCCAAAAGAAATGGCGTATTGATTTATCTGGCACATGCCGATCATAAATTTGCCATTATTGGCGACGTTGGAATTAACCAGGTGGTACCACAAAATTTTTGGGAAACCACAAAAGTTGCGATGACGGCGCACTTTGCAAAAGGCAATTTAGGAGATGGCATTATTGCCGGTGTTGCCTTGGCTGGAGAAAAGCTGGCTTTATTTTTCCCTCCTCAAAAAGGTGATATTAATGAGTTGCCAAATGATATTGTTTTTATGGATAACCTAGAGAACAAATAAAAGATGAAGAAAATATTCCTTTTATCACTGTTTAGTTTACTATTCACTTTTGCTTTTGCGCAAGATTTTCCGGAAAAGCCAAGTACGTTGGTTAATGATTATGCCAATGTATTATCTACAGAGCAAAAACAGGCGCTCGAAAATAAATTGGTAACCTTTAACGATTCTTCATCTACTCAGATAGCCATAGGCATATTAAAATCTGTAGGTGATTACGACATTAATGAATATGCTGTAGAATTGGGGAGAAAATGGGGCGTTGGACAAAGTGGCAAAAACAACGGCATTATGATCGTTGTGGCTGTAGGCGACCGAAAAATCTCGATACAAACCGGCTATGGTTTAGAAGGTGCCTTACCCGATATTTACGCCAAACGTATTATAGATAATGACATTAAACCCAATTTTAAAGCAGGAAATTATTATGCCGGTTTAGACGAGGGTACCACTTCCATTATAAAATATACCAGAGGCGAATATAAAAATGACAATCCAAAAGCTTCTTCAAAGAAAGGCGGCTCAGGCAGTATCGTTATTATTATCATTATTGTTATTATCATCATCATTATTATGCGCAAAGGTGGTGGAGGCGGAAGCGAAGTAATTGGCGGTCGAGGAGCATCTAATGCTTTATTTTGGGCCATGCTTTTTGGAAGCGGTGGCGGTGGCCGAAGCAGCGGTGGCTGGGGAGGCGGTTCTTCTGGCGGAGGCGGCGGTGGATTTGGCGGCTTTGGAGGAGGAAGTTTCGGCGGTGGCGGAAGCAGTGGAAGCTGGTAGTCAGTTCATAGTTCATAGTTTGGAAAAGTTTTTCAATAGCATGTTACCCCATATTTAAACTTTGCACCAATTTTAATATTGCAAATTAATGTACAGAAGAGATTTAATCACAGCAGAGATACAGAAACTTGCCCAGGTTCTGGCCCGCCTTATGGGCCTTAAATTGGAAGGCAAATTAGCAGAAGCAACTCAAATTTTCGACGAAACCATGAATAGTGGCTTTCAGTTACCTAAAGAAATTTTGGAAGGTGAAGACCTCACGATTTTTGAAAAATGGTTATCAGAAGCCAATCTACCGCCCGAAAAGCTCGATTCGTTAAGTGAATTTTTATATTATGAACTAGGAGTGAGCGATGACCGCAATAAAATAATTGCACCAAAACTTAATTTAGTTTATCAATATTTGTCAGATCAGCACAAGATTGTACATTTGGTGAACCTGCACCGCCAAAAAACTATACAGCAGTATATCAGTTAAGTTGGCGGTTTTTAGTTTAAAATAAATTCAATAAAAACAAAGAATGATTATAGAAAAGTGGCAGAAGATTGCCTCTAAATATTTAGTAAGAGAAAAGTGGGCTACCTTGAGGGTAGATGAAGTGAAGCTTCCGGATGGCATTGTAAAAGATGACTATTACGTTTTGGAATACCCGAACTGGGTTAATGCAATTGCATTAACTGAAGAAGGAAAAATAATTATGGTTCGGCAATACCGCCATGCGGCTGATATTGTTTCGCTTGAGGTTCCGGGTGGTGTAATTGATGGTGATGAAGCACCTGAATTTGCCATTAAACGTGAGCTTTTGGAAGAAACTGGTTATAGCTTTAAAACCTGTAAGTTTATTACTGAACTCTATCCAAATCCGGCAACTTCTACTAATAAAACTTTTACCTACTTTTTAACTGGCGGCGTTAAAACACACGAACAACATTTAGATGAACATGAAATACTAAATGTTGAAGAATATACAGTTGATGAGGTTAAACAGTTTATTAAAGAAAATAAAATTGCACAGGCACTTCACGTTGCTGCCTTATTTTACGGCCTTACCGAACTAGAGCAGCTTTAAGGGTATACGATTTATAAATAAAAGCTCCTTAAATTTAAAATTTATGGAGCTTTTTCATAAACGGATAGTTTATTTTTAAATACCTCAAATGCTTTTTCGAGGTACAGTTGTTGATCTGTTCCCTCATTTCCAGTTAGCTGGTCAATTTGAATATCACCAACCACACCTTTTCCAATTTCGGCATATTGTTTTAAATTCCTATCGATTGTAACGCCTTCGGTTAGAACTAAAAAAGCTCCGTCGGTAAGTTCATGTTCCTGATTTGCTGAAGTCAATCCATTGGTTTTATTCCCAACCAGGGTAACATTCTTTTGGCCAATAAAAGATATGGTTGTAAATTCGGCACTACTGGCTGTTTTTTCATTAATGAGTATCACGAGGTGAGGTTTCTTGATTTTTATTTTGCCTGTAGTGAGTTTAAAGAGATAAACCGCTTTATTATTTTCATATAACCTGTCATCTTTAAAATTAAAGAAATTTTCTTTGCCCTTTCTATCCTTCCAGCCGATTACGTTAGGTTGATCAAGAAAAGGCGCAATTGCCGCATACATTGGTGCAAACATACCCCCATCATTGTTGCGTAGATCTAATATCCATCCTTTAGGTTTTTGAACTGAAAGTTTTAGTAGTTCAGTTCTGAAACGATTTACAAACTCATTCCATTCAGTCATATTGTAGCTATAAAATGCTGGTAAAGCGATATAGGCATAACGGTTTTCTAAAAATGCTGACTGTATTTGTGGAAAAGGCAACCCACTCGCCCGATAACCTTTTACGTAAGAAGCTACAACTTCGGGTGGGAAAAATTTGGAATGCGAATCACCTAATTTTTCAAGCACATCTTTAATTATTGGATAAGTTTCTCTGATGTATTTCAACTTATTGATCTTTTGTGTAACCTCAAGTTCAATTTTGTTCCAATTCATCTTATCGCTGTTTACTGATCTGTTTTTTATAATTTTAAGCGCAGTTTCAACATATGTTTTAATGCTGTCTCCAACTTCTTTTTTAACGGATGCTGAAGATTGAAGGCTGATCAGAACTGACACCCATAAAATGATCTTTTTCATAAGGTATTTTTGTTGGTTATAGCACAGATTTAATTGCAAAATTGAGTTGGGTATCTTTTCCTGAGCAGAGATCTTCAATTTTTAGCCGTACAATTTTATTAATTTTCACTCCTTTTCCCTGGGCAAGTGTACCATCTGGATAATAAATTGCATTACCAGTAAAATAGATATTGTAATTTCCAGGGATATTAATGTGTTTTTCGTCGCCATCCGCCCCTGCCGTTTGCTCGCCAATAGTAATGGCATTCGGAAATATATGCTGTAAATTCATGGTATTCCATTCAGATAAGCTTCTGGTATCCGGATTCACGATAATGCAGACCTTGCCAGTGTAATTAAAACTTTCAGTTTTAACCCCACCAGGATAATAGGTAAAAGTGCCAGCTATTGGTAAAAAGCTACCCAAATTCTTATTATCCGCCTGAAAATACTGTGCGAAAAGATTATGTTGATTTCCGAACTTTTTGTAGATGTAATGAAAAACAAAACCACCCCAACTTGGATAACCCCGCATATCGAAAATGATTGCCTGTTGTTCTGCAGCTAAATTTAAAATAGAATCCATTTTAGCATCCAAATGATCATCTTTAACATCATTTAAAAGCCCGCGTATATTTTCAATATTGAAATAAGCGATTCCGCTTTCCATTACTTTAAATGGTGAGATACTTTCCGTAACTTTTAACTTAGCAATTAAATAATTATTAATTGCCTGAATACCGATCGTATTTTTTGAGGTTACAAAATCTATAAGAACTTCCTTTTTCTGTCCTGATGAAGATACTATTAATTGAAATTTTGAAGAATCATTACTCCACATGAAGTTAGTAACGTAATTATTAATTTTAAAAATTAACGTATTCCGATTGGATGCAGAAAGCAGTTGCTTAAGCCTGTCGACATTCTTATTTATCGATACTCCATCAATTGCTGTAATTAAGTCGCCAACTTTAATACCTGCTTTTGTACATAAATCGGGTACAATAATTTCCTTTACCAATATTTTGTTGTTAATAATCTGGTAATCAAAAGGAGGGTAATATTTGTTTTTAAAAATTTCTTTTTTGTAAGTGAGGTCATCATAAAAGCGGTTATAGGCGTGGGTATCGTTCAGTTTGGCTATAATTTTAAGGAGTAACACTTCGTAATCCATTCGGGAGGCACAGTTTTTAAAAAGCAGGATATTTTTTTTTACTGCTTGGTCCCAAGGCTCATTTATTAATCTTTTATGTGGATAAAGATAATCGATTACGCCCTGAAGCTTTGCCAATGCAAGTAACCTCATGCCTAAGGGCAAATTAATGGAATCGGGAAATTTGTATTTCCGCTCATTGGGAATTTCTGTTGTATAATTCAACGCCGGCACATAATGTTTTCCAACAGTATCTCGGTAAGTGTAAACATTCAATAACTTTTTTTTCAGATCACTGTTAATTAGTCCATTTTTTATATACCAATTATGTAAAACATTATTGTTTGGAAGTTTAAAACCACCGTTATGTTGCATTTCTTCATCTTCACCTAGCTCAGTAATCATTCCCATCAAAAAAATATTCAGTTCAGCTTTGTTATGGATGTTTCCTATAAGATTCTGCTTTTTCATAAAAATAGCATCTGCATCTTCTATCCCTTTTGTAAACTGTGGATGATAGTATTTAAGAAAATTCCATGTTTTAAAAAACAGGAAGTACTTCTCTGTTTCGTTGAATTTTTGTGCATTTGCCTGATAACAAGCAAACACAAGGAGCAAAATACAAAGTGAAGATTTTAGTTTTTTCATATCCCGACAATTAATTTCTTCAAAATTGCAGTACAAGAAATAGGTTTAAGGGATGTAATTGACGAAAGGCATTATTTTATTGATGAACTGGCTGTTTGATCAAGACAGGATCTTATACTTTAAATTTCGGTGTTGGTGTATAAAATTAGGGCTTTCATACTTTTCAGCGCAAGCTTATAAAAGGATTGTATTATTTTTAGCAAATTTCGAAGATGAAAAAAGCACATTTCACCTATTTACACATCGGATATTGGCTTATCTTATGGCTCAAAGAACTGTTATTCGGATTTCAGACTTTTAACATCGGTGATCTTAATTTTGCAAGCATTGCCTCAACGCTCAGTGTTAAACTGATCACGCTTCTTTTTCCGATCTGCATTTTCTACACCAATTTCCTTGTTCTGGTACCTAGGCTAGCAAGAAAAAAAAAGATCATACTTTACATTGTATCACTGATCATTCTTTTTTCAATGCTCGCTCCTATTCATAAATATGTTTATGCAACATTGCTTCCGCAAAAATTCAATTGGTACTCTTATGTTTATTTAGATAAGCTTAATTTCTGGCTATCTTTTCAAACCCTGCTATTTGAAAACTACGTGTACATATTCTTTAGTATCGCGATAAGTTACGTTGGAGAATATTTTGAGACGCAGAAAAGGCAGCAGGAACTTGCCAAAGAACAGGCAATAACAGAACTTGCTTATTTAAAATCGCAGATTAACCCACATTTTTTATTTAATACACTTAATGACATATATGCGCTAACCTATCAAAAAGCAAGTGAGGCACCGGAGGCAGTGCTAAAGTTATCTGAACTTTTACGGTATATGCTTAAAGAAAGCAATGATAAGTTTGCCCCAATTGAAAGGGAAATAATTTACCTAAAAAATGTGGTCGAGCTTTATAAGATCGGTCAAAAAGGTATCGCTTACATCGATTTGGAGATTAATGGTGATGAAACCGGGAAAGAAATTGCGCCGCTAATATTGATCAACTTTGTTGAGAATGCCTTTAAACATGGTATAGTAAGTGATGCTGAAAATCCGATAAAGATCAAGCTTTTCATCAATGATCGTGATTTTAACTTTGAAGTTTCTAACAAAAAGAACAACGATTATAAAGATAAAACGGGCGGAATAGGGCTTGCCAATGTACAACGACGACTGGCATTGATTTATCCTGATAGGCACAAACTTGTGATTACCGACGAAAATGATACTTTTACCATTAACCTGAATCTTAAAAACATATGATCCGCTGTGTAGTTGTTGATGATAAGCCGCTTGCTATCGATATTTTAAATGATTACATCAGTAAAGTGCCCGATCTGATCCTGGTATTCAGCAGTACTAATCCATTAACTGCTTTAGAATATGTGATGAAAAGCGAGGTGGACCTTGTTTTTCTGGATATTCAGATGCCGCAACTTAATGGTGTTCAGTTTATGAAAATTGTTAATGAAAAATGCCAGATTATCCTGACTACCGCTTATGCTGAATATGCCTTGGATGGTTTTGAAAATAACGCCATTGATTATCTGCTTAAGCCGGTATCTTTCGAACGTTTTTATAAGGCGGTGCAAAAGGCTATGCGCCATTTAAACTTAAATGAAGTTACGCAGCCCATAATTAGTTACCAGCCTGCAGAACCTGAAAACGATTTCATTTTTATTAAAACAGAATATAAACTGATAAAGGTTGATACAGATGATATCCTTTTTGTAGAAGGCATGCAAAATTATGTATCAATCCATACTAAAACTGAAAAAATACTATCCCTGCAAAACATTAAAAAAACGGAAGAACAACTGCCCAAAAAGCAGTTTATCAGGGTGCATAAATCTTATATTGTTGCGGTAAAAAAGATAAATAGCATCGAAAGGAGTAGGATATACATAGGTGATGCAATTATTCCACTTGGGGATGTTTACAAAGAACAATTTTATAAATTAATTGAAGGAAAACAATAAAGGCCCGATAAATTTATCGGGCCTTTATTGTTATTGCATAAACTTTGAACATGAACGAAAGGTTTTAATTTGAACCCTTCTACCTTTCTGCTCCTGAACCTGGTTTAGCTCATTTTTAATTTCTTTTGGATATCGTGTACGTAAGCTTTAAACTTTTTATCGGTATCGATTAAATCTTCTACTGTTTGACAGGCGTAGATTACAGTACTGTGATCTCGGCCGCCGAAGAAAGCACCGATTGTTTTCAATGATGATTTTGTATGACTTTTAGAAAGGTACATCGAAATCTGACGTGCCTGAACAATTTCGCGTTTACGTGTTTGCGATTTAACCATATCAACAGGAACTTCGAAATACTCACAAACCAATTTCTGGATATACTCCATTGAAATTTCTTTAGAGGTATTTTTGATGAAGTTTTTCAACATCTGTTTAGCAAGGGCTAAATCAATTTCTTTTTTATTTAAAGTTGCCTGTGCTAAAAGAGATACCATAGCACCTTCCAGCTCACGAACGTTGTTATCAATGTTATGCGCAACATATTCTACAACCTCGCCCGGTAACTCAATACCATCGGCATACATTTTCTTTCTTAAAATAGCAATACGCGTTTCCAAATCAGGAATCTGCAAATCAGCAGAAAGTCCCCATTTAAAACGGCTTAACAAACGTTCTTCCAGTCCAGCCAAATCTTTCGGTGCTTTATCAGATGTTAAAATTACCTGTTTGCCCGATTGGTGTAGGTGGTTAAAGATATGGAAGAAAATATCCTGTGTTTTTTCTTTACCTGCAAAGTTGTGCACATCATCCATAATGATTACATCCATTGCCTGGTAAAAGTTAACGAAATCGTTAATGGTGTTGTTTTTTAATGAATCTACAAATTGCTGGCAAAATTTCTCACAGCTTACATAGATCACCAACTTATCTGGCATGCTGCGTTTAATCTCGTTACCGATTGCCTGCGCCAGGTGAGTTTTACCCAAACCTACTCCACCGTAAATCATTAAGGGGTTAAAAGATGTACCTCCCGGTTTAGCTGCTACAGCGTAACCTGCAGAACGTGCCAGGCGGTTGCAATCTCCCTCAATGTAATTTTCAAAAGTATAATTAGAGTTTAATTGTGGATCAACATTTAATTTTTTTAATCCAGGGATAATGAACGGATTTTTAATATCCTTATTAATGGAAACCGGAATTGGCATCGATTGTACCTTTGCCTCCGCACCATTTCCATTTGAGGGCATATTGGTAGTATAAGGATTACCGCTGTTAGATGATTTATCTACAACGATGTTATATTCCAACCTGCCATCCTCTCCAAGTTGCTTTTTTACAGTCTTGCGTAACAAGCCTACATAATGTTCTTCAAGCCATTCGTAAAAGAACAAACTTGGCACCTGTATGGTTAAAACCTTGCCTTCCAATTTAAGAGCCGTGATTGGCTCGAACCAGGTTTTGAAACTTTGGTTCGGAATGTTATCCTTAATAATTTGAAGACAGTTCTTCCATACTTCTGTACAAGTTTTTTCCATTGCGATTTCTATAATTTATTGGTTTACAGTGCCGATTCGAATTAAAGGGATGGTCCGTTTCGGGACTACGAATATTGACAAAATTATCAACATTTTAAACAAAAATTTCAAATAAATCGTAACGTACTGATAAGGAATATGGTAGCCCGCTTAACCTCAATTTTTTATGTTGATAACTATTTATTAACACTGGTTATCCACATTAACGATAATTTAACGCAGATTACTCCTATTAATTCAAACCGTCAATGAAAAAGCAAATTCTAAGCCATTTAAGCCATATTTATTCATTTTTACCAAAATAATCTTTAATTATCTTTAAATCAAAGTTATAGCCAGAAAGATACAAATTAGCCATAATGCCTACTGTACAGACTTGATTTTATTTAAAAATTTCAATTGGATATTGTATGAATTTTACGACAAGTCAAAGCATTTTTTCTATAGCTACTAAGGAACATAATTTTTCAGCCATCTTAATGCTGATGGTAACAGTGAAACGAGTATTCAGCGCAAAGACAGTGAAACCTGGAGTTTAATAAATCCCGAAACGGCTTCTAAATACATCAGCAATTTCGCCTAGGGTGGCATACTTTTCAACGGCATCAATAATTAACGGCATCAGGTTGGTTTCACCCTGGGCGGCTTCACTTAATTTGTTTAGTGCCTCCTCTACAGCAACGGTATCGCGGGTCGCTTTTAACTGGCTGAGCTTTTCTGATTGCAGCTTGCGTATGGAGTCGTCTACATTAAAAACCTCAGTTATACCTTCTTCTTCCTGCGTAAACTTATTTACCCCTACCGAGATCCTTTCTCCACTTTCAATTTCCTTTTGATACTGATAAGCGGCACTAGCAATTTCATTTTGCATGTAATCGCTTTCAATTGCATTTACCGAACCACCCATAGCATCAATACGATCGATATAAGCCCAGGCAGCAGCCTCAACCTCATCAGTTAGCTGCTCTACAAAAAATGATCCTGCCAATGGATCCACAGTATCTGTAACACCACTTTCGAAAGCGATAATCTGCTGTGTACGCAAGGCAATTTTGGCAGCAGATTCTGTGGGCAAAGAAAGTGCTTCGTCGTAACCATTGGTATGTAAAGATTGTGTTCCACCTAAAACTGCGGCCATTGCCTGGTTACTCACCCTGATTACATTATTTAAGGGTTGTTGTGCTGTTAAAGTAGAACCACCGGTTTGGGTATGAAACCTTAACATCTGAGCTTTTTCGTCGGTAGCGCCTAAATCTTTGGTAATTTTTGCCCACATCCGTCTCGCAGCCCTGAATTTTGCAATTTCTTCAAAGAAATTATTGTGACAGTTAAAAAAGAAGGATAATCGTTTAGCAAATACATTAATGTTCAAACCTTTATTTAACGCTGCTTTTAAATAAGTTTTGCCATTAGCAAGTGTAAAGGCAAGTTCTTGTACGGCGGTTGAACCGGCTTCGCGAATATGATAGCCAGAAATTGAAATGGTATTCCATTTGGGCACTTCTTGGCTACAAAACTCGAAAATATCGGTGATTAAACGCATCGATTGTTTCGGTGGATAGATATAAGTTCCTCTTGCAGCATATTCTTTTAAAATATCGTTCTGTATAGTCCCTGAGATCTGCTTTAGATCGGCACCTTGCTTTTTGGCCAAAGCAATATACATCGCCAGCAAAATCGACGCTGTTGCATTGATCGTCATTGATGTGGTGATATCTTTCAGTTCAATACCATCAAATAAAATTTCTATATCTTTTAATGAATCTATGGCTACACCAACTTTTCCTACTTCGCCATCGGCCATTTCATGATCAGAATCGTATCCAATCTGCGTCGGGAGATCGAAAGCAACCGACAAGCCCGTTGTACCCTGAGCCAATAAATAATGATAACGCTTATTGGATTCTTCGGCAGTTGAAAACCCTGCATATTGCCGCATGGTCCATAAACGGCCACGGTACATATCCTTTTGAATTCCTCTTGTAAAAGGAAATTCTCCAGGCTTTTCTTCCATCGGCTTCACCTCTGTATAGAGTGGCTTAATTTCTATGCCCGAGGTTGTGGTATGCTTCTTATCGCTCATATCTGGTTAGTTCATTAGTTCAATGGCCATTTGGCCAACAACGTATTGCATTACGGTTCCACAGGTAAATTGTTGAAACTACTCAAGTGGTTAACTGCATATGTTCAATTAACCCGTTAACCCAACTTAAAACAAACTATGGATATCCTTTTTAATCAGTTCAATGGTTAAATCGTATGGATTTTCATCAATACTGGCCATGTGCTGTAAAATTGCCTTGCTTAATTCAATTCCATTTGCATCAGCCGGCAAACCTTGCACTGCGTTGTTTACCATGGCTATGGTATCGTCTTTTAATTTACGCACCACAGTCCAGGTTACACTATCCACATATAATTGCTGGGTAATGTTATGCTGATATTCTGAACGCACTTCATTTAATATGCCTGCCTGCAACGTTGCAATGGCAATTCCTTGTTGATGAAGGCGTACAAGTAAGTTAGCAGGATTAATCCGATCGATAAAGATGATCAAACGTTCGTGTGCCTGTAAACGTAAGGGTAAAATATGGGCTTTACTCTCTTTATTCAATTCAATGGTTTTTAGGTTAAAGAAACGTTGGATATCGCTCTTTAAAATATAATAAACGGCCATTAATGCGGCGAAAATGCCTGCAAATAAGATCACTACATCAATTAAAATCTGTTGGGTATTCATAAGTATTGTTTATATACGGTAATATTAACGAACCGTTAAAAGCAAAAATGTGCATTATTATTTATATTTGTAACAGATAAAATTTAAATAACATGAGCACAACAGTTGATACAGCATTTGCACCAGTTACTTTTTCAGAAGGAGCAGCTAAAGAGTTATATAAATTAAAAGATCAGCAGGAGATCGGTGAAGATTACGGATTACGCGTTGGCGTAGAAGGCGGAGGTTGTGCCGGCATGAATTACATCTTAGGTTTCGATCAGAAAAAAGAAGGTGACCAGGAATATTTCATCGAAGGCATTAAAGTTTTTATGAACAAAGCACACCAAATGTATTTGATGGGCATGATGATCGATTGGCAGGATGGTTTAAATTCTCGTGGTTTTACCTTTGTTAACCCTAACGCAACCAGCACCTGTGGCTGTGGTACGAGTTTCTCGGCATAAATAAAATATTATTGTAACATATAGTGCAGTCCCCTTGTCTAAACATCGGGACTTTTTTTATTTTTACAAGCTTTGCCCGCAAACGCTTATCGCAATACTAAATGAATTACAGAGAAAACATCAGACTGGCACTAGAATCCATTAAGGGTAACCGCTTGCGTACCATGCTTACTGCCTTAATTATTGCCATTGGTTTAATGGCCTTGGTTGGGATTTTAACCACACTTGATGCTGTAAAGAAAAGTATGACTGATGCTTTTAGTAGCATGGGGGCCAACTCATTTACCATTAGAAACCGTGGTACGGGTATTAGGATTGGGAATGGCAAAAGGCCCAAACCGTTTAAAGCTATCCGTTATGAAGATGCTGTTAAATTTAAAGATAGTTTAAATACACCGGCAACTGTGGCTGTAAGTGTTTTCGCCAGCGGTGGTTCTACCATTAAATATGGAAGTTTAAAAACCAACCCCAATATAAATGTTCAGGGAATTGATGAAAACGGTTTGGCCTCACAAGGCTTAAATTTATCACAAGGTAGAAATTTCAGTGTTTCTGAAATACAGTTAGGAAGCAATGTTTGTATTGTTGGTGGTGAAGTGGTTGAAAAATTATTTAAAGATGCCGATCCACTGGATAAACTGATCAATGTTGGTAACAACCGTTTTAAAATTGTTGGTGTACTTGAGAAAAAAGGATCGAGTATGGGCTTTAGTGGCGATAGGGCAGTTTATGTTCCTTTGTTGAAAGCGAAACAGATAAATGCCAATGCAAATCCATCTTATACCATTACGGTTATGGTTCCAAGCAATGAAATGCAGGAAAACATTATTGGCGAATCTACCGCCTTATTCAGAAATATCCGTAAAGTTAAAATAAACGAAACCAATAATTTTGAGATCACAAAGAGTGATGCCATTGCGCAAACATTATTCGAAAACCTGGCTTTCGTAGCAATTGGTGGGGTGGCAATTGGTATCATTACCTTAATTGGCGCATCTATCGGACTAATGAATATTATGCTTGTTTCGGTTACAGAGCGCACACGTGAAATCGGAATCCGTAAGGCAATCGGCGCAAATCCTAAAGTAATCCGCCGTCAGTTTTTGATTGAAGCGGTAGTAATCTGCTTAATGGGCGGTGTGTTCGGGATCTTTTTAGGCATTGTGCTTGGCAATTTGATTTCGCTCGCTATGGGCGGCTCTTTCTTAATTCCATGGCTTTTTATTATTGGTGGCTTTATACTGTGCGTTTTGGTTGGGATTTTATCGGGATACTATCCTGCTAAAAAAGCATCAAAGTTAGATCCTGTAGAGGCGTTGAGGTACGAATAACCCCCAGCCCCTAAAGGGGAGTTAATTGCAGGGAGTATATAGCAACGGTAAATCTATATTTTACCCTTCGTTTAGTTCTATCCAAAGTTATTTAACTAACAAAATTAAAAACTGTTTTTTTAAAGATTTGCTATTACCGTCAGTGAAGCAAAGTCCCATTTAGGGGATTTAGGGGTCTAAAGAAACACGTTATTAAGTTGATGTTGTGTAAGCAGTTGTTGCATTAAAGGAGTACTGAGACTATCTTCAAGAGCAGCGGCATGTTTTAAATGGTGCATATCGCTACCCAAAAAATCAACCATATGGTTTTCAGCCATTTCTTCTGCTACTTTTTTCGCTCCCGAACCATAATATCCTAGTAAGGCGATGCTATTCATCTGCAACAAACAGCCGGTTTCTCTGATCTGGTGGTAACTTTCGAAAGAATGATAATAATAAGGATACCTTTCGGGATGGGCCAATACAGGTTTATATCCGGCATCCTGCATCATTTTAATAAAATCAATCAGGCTTTGCGGGGCATTGATGTAAGAAAGTTCGAACAACAGATAGTTATTGCCAAAAGTGAGCACCTCTTTTTGCCTGATTTTTTTTTCTAATGTTTCGTCAAGGTAATATTCGGCAGCAGCATCAACTTCTAAATCAATTTCTGCATCCAACAGGCCTTTTCTAAGCGTATCCAGGCCTCGGTTTATGGTATCGGGTGTATTGCGGAAATAATCGGCCATAATGTGTGGCGTAGCAATCAGCTTTTTAAACCCTAAAGTTTTAAATTTTCTGGCCAGCATTAAGGCATCTTTAACATTTTGGGCACCATCATCAATGCCTGGAATAATATGTGAGTGCATATCTGTTCCGATACCGGAAAAATTAAATTCGGGTGCTATTTTTTTCTTTTTAAATAATCCGAACATTATGGTAGGTTATAGCTTTAACTGATCTCTTTTGGCAAATTACTTGCCTCTGCTGCACTGGCTAATTTAGAGGAATAGATTTTATCGAGCAAATTATTTAAGTCTTCACTTAAATCGAACTGCAGATCTTCATGCAGTTTCTTAAATTTATTGATGGTTACCGCAACTGTTTTTAGGTAAAAAATGCTAAACAGCATCATAAAATCGCGGTAACCAAAAATTGATTTTTTATAATCGAAAGGAATGGCATTGAGGATATACAATTTAAGTTCTACCTCACCAACCGGATCTTTGGTAACTTTATAAAAGTGGTTAACCGATGTAATCATCTTCCTTACTTTTACCAATGCTTCTTTGGCATTCAGTTTTTTCAGTTCCGGAATCTGTTCTTCTACATCGGCTTTTATCCGTTCTTTCCGATCATCTAAATCGGTTTCATTTTCTAATAATTTATAATGAAGATGTTCTGTAAGCACTTTGTCTTTCGCCACCAAACGCAACAACAGCTTGTCTTTCTCTTTAAGAGGTAGTTCGGTTATGGCGGCTTTTAAATCTTTGTGCTCAGATAACTTCATTTAGAAAGGGTTAGCCTTAATGTATTTTTCCCACTCCCATGCCGAGCGCATCATTTCATTGATATCAAGATTGGCTTTCCAACCGAGTTCTTTGTTTGATTTTTCCACATCACCATATACCTTTACAACATCTCCAGCTCTTCTTGGTCCGATTTTATACTCAAGTTTTTCTCCGTTTACCCTTTCAAAAGCCGAAATAATTTCCAGTACAGAAGAACCTTTTCCGGTACCAATGTTGAAAACATCGTAATTAGCTGCTGCGTTGCCTTTTTCTAACTTTTTAATGGCAGCCACGTGTGCTTTTGCCAAATCAACCACATGAATATAATCGCGGATGGCAGAACCGTCTGGCGTATCGTAATCATTGCCATATACTGTAATCGGGCCACGTTTACCAATGGCTGATTGTGTGATAAAAGGAACAAGATTTGCAGGAACACCGTTTGGTAATTCACCGATCAAAGCGGTTTCATGTGCGCCAACCGGATTAAAATAACGCAATGCGATCACATTAAGATCAGGAGTTACGGCAGCAGTTTCTGCTAAAATTTCTTCAGCAATCTGCTTGGTGTTTCCATAAGGAGACTCTGCTTTTTGTACTGGGGCAGCTTCTGTTACGGGTAAAGTTTCTGGCTGACCGTAAACTGTACAAGATGATGAAAATACGAAATCTATTTTTCTGTTGAATGAGGTTAAAAGATTAATCAGACTGTAAAAATTGTTTCTGTAATATTTTAACGGTTGCTCTACTGATTCGCCAACAGCCTTATAAGCTGCAAAGTGGATAATTCCATCAATGTCAGTATTGTTTTCTGCAAATTCCTGAACAGCTTTGGCATCCTGAAGATCGATTTCATGAAAATCGAACCATTTGCCGGTGATGGCATGAAGCTGGGTTAAAATTTTAATATTCGAGTTGGAAAGGTTATCGATAATTACAACTTCGTATCCTGCGTTGTGTAATTCTACTGCTGTGTGCGAACCTATATATCCTGTTCCACCAGTAACTAATATTTTTGCCATTTTAACGGTTAAATGTGGTAAAATCTTTATGCTCTATTTTCTCCAAAGCTTCTGGAGGCAATGATTTAAAATATTCGTATGTAATTTTTAATCCTTCTGCACGGCCTATTTTTGGCTCCCATCCCAGTATCTCTCTAGCCTTGGTAATATCGGGCCTGCGCTGCTTAGGGTCATCTTGCGGAAGTTCTTTATAAACAATTTTTTGGGTGGTACCCGTAAGTTTAATAATTTCTTCGCAGAATTGTTTGATGGTAATTTCATCAGGATTACCAATGTTTACCGGTTGTGCATAATCACTCATCAGTAAGCGGTAAATTCCTTCTATAAGGTCATCAACGTAGCAGAAAGAGCGTGTTTGACTTCCATCACCAAAGATGGTTAAATCTTCGCCCCTTAAAGCCTGACCAATAAAAGCGGGTAAAACACGGCCATCGTTAAGGCGCATTCTTGGTCCGTAAGTATTGAAAATTCTAATGATTCTTGTTTCTACCCCATGAAAAGTATGGTAGGCCATGGTAATGGCTTCCTGAAAACGCTTGGCTTCATCGTAAACGCCACGCGGGCCAACCGGATTTACATTGCCCCAATATTCTTCGGGCTGAGGGTTTACGTTAGGATCGCCATAAACTTCGGAAGTTGAAGCGATTAACATCCTTGCATTTTTATTCCGCGCTAAGCCTAAAAGGTTGTGTGTACCAAGCGAGCCTACTTTTAAGGTTTGAATTGGAATTTTAAGATAATCGATCGGGCTTGCCGGCGAAGCAAAGTGAAGGATATAATTAAGCTTACCGGGAATGTGTACAAACTTGGAAACATCGTGATTGTAAAATTCGAAATTTTCCAGCTTGAACAGGTGTTCGATATTTGCCATATCGCCTGTTATCAGGTTATCCATTCCTATAACATGATAACCTTCTTTCACAAAACGATCACATAGGTGCGAACCTAAAAATCCCGCCGCACCGGTAATCAATATTCTTTTTTGACCCATTTTAATCTATTAGTTTTCTACCTATGCTATTATAATAATAGCCAAGATCGATCATTTTTTGCAAATCATACAAATTTCGACCGTCGAAAACCACTTTATTTTTTAAAATGCCGTCTATCTTGTCAAAATCAGGGTTTCTAAACACCGACCATTCTGTTGCAATCAACAGTGCATCAGCATTTTCGAGTGCCTCATATTGGTTTTTAGCATAATGTACCTGATCGCCAATTATATTTTTAACATTTGCCATTGCTTCCGGATCAAATACGGTAGCAGTAGCTCCGTTTTTAACCAGGGCATCAATAATGTATAAGGCAGGTGCCTCACGGATATCATCAGTTTCGGGTTTAAATGCCAATCCCCATAGGGCGAAATGTTTACCCTCTATATTTCCTTTATAGTATTTCAGTACCTTATCAACAAGGATGGTTTTTTGGCGCTCATTTACTTCCATAACCGATTTTAGTATCTGAAAATCGTAAGCATAATCATCTGATGATTTTACCAGTGCCTGAACATCTTTCGGAAAGCATGAACCTCCGTAACCCACCCCCGGAAAGAGGAAACGTTTACCAATACGGTCATCAGAACCAATACCTCTTCTTACGGCATCAACATCTGCACCTACCAGCTCGCAAAGATTTGCAACTTCGTTCATGAAAGTAATTTTAGTGGCAAGGAAAGAGTTTGCAGCATATTTGGTCAGCTCAGAAGAACGCTCATCCATAAAAAGAATCGGGTTACCCTGACGAACGTATGGGCCATACAATTCTGTCATCAGTTTTTTTGCTCTTTCGCTTCTTGTTCCTAAAACCACACGATCGGGTTTCATAAAGTCATCAACTGCTACTCCTTCCCTTAAAAACTCAGGGTTAGAAACCACATCAACTTCAACTGAGGTATTTGCTGCAAAAACTGCTTTAACTTTATCTGCTGTTCCAACCGGAACGGTTGATTTATTTACAATTACCTTGTATTCGGTAATCAGTTTGGATATATCTTTTGCGGCACCTAAAATATAAGAAAGATCGGCTGCACCATCTCCACCCGGAGGCGTTGGTAAAGCCATAAAAATAATCTGAGCATCTTTTACGGCATCGGCAAGGTTAGTGGTAAAGGTTAATCTTTCCTGCTCAATATTTCTGTGGAACAAAAGATCCAAACCAGGCTCATAAATCGGCACTTCTCCTGCCTGCATCTGTTTTACTTTTGCTTCATTAATGTCAACACATATTACATCATTTCCTGTTTCTGCTAAACAGGTTCCGGTAACTAAACCTACGTATCCGGTACCAATAACGGCTATCTTCATCTGTTAAAGTTATTTTGGCTGTATAAAAGCAATCATGATCTGTCTATTTATTGCGTTGAATGCTAGGCTAAATCGCGAGGGCTCCATATATTTTTAAGCTTTTTAAATATATTCGTTTTATCTTGGCACGAAGATATGAAATTACACTAATGCTTTTGCTTTACATAATCGGAATTCGGGTTTACACTTTGCTTATCAGGATATTTTCTTTATTTAATCCTAAGGCAAAACTGTTTATAAACGGACGTAAAAATGTTTATACACAAATTGTTCAAAAAATTAACCCTGCCGAAAAACATGTATGGTTTCATTTCGCTTCTTTGGGTGAATTTGAGCAGGGCCGGCCAGTTTTAGAGAAATTAAAAACCCTTTATCCCAACAAAAAAATAGTGGTTACGTTTTTCTCTCCTTCAGGTTACGAAATCAGGAAAAATTATGCCCTCGCGGATGTGTTTTATCTCCCGATTGATACTGCTGCCAATGCCAAACGTTTTATCACAAGCATTAATCCAGAAATGGCCATCTTTACCAAATATGAGTTTTGGCATTACTACTTTAAGGAACTGAAACAGCGGGATATTCCCTTGTATGTAATATCGGGTATATTTAGAGAGAGTCAGGCTTTTTTTAAATGGTACGGAGGTTTTTACCGCAATATTTTAAAATCGGTTACCTATTTCTTTGTACAGAACGATGAGAGCAAAACCCTGTTAAAATCAATCGGTTTAAATCATGTTACCATAAATGGTGATACACGTTTCGATCGCGTTTACGAAAATGCACAATCGCCGAAACAGCTTAGCATTATTGAAAGTTTTATCGGCAACTCTCCTACTCTTGTTTGTGGAAGTACCTGGCCGGAAGATGAAAAAATATTATCGGTTTTACCAGGTAAATATCCCGACTGGAAATTTATCATCGCTCCGCATGAGGTACATGAAAGCCACATTGAAAGCATTGAGAAACAGTTTCCGGTTAATAGTGTGCGGTATTCAATTTTTAGTTTGTCTGATCAAACGTTAAATGCCGAACACCAAACGCTAATCGTAAACAATATTGGCATGCTTTCTTCGCTCTATCAGTACGGAAAGGTAGCTTATATAGGTGGTGGTTTTGGAACAGGAATACACAATACGCTTGAAGCCGCCGCATTTGGTTTACCGGTAATTTTTGGCCCCAAATACGATAAATTTCAGGAAGCAAAAGATTTAATTGCGCTGGGTGCGGCTAAAAGCATCTCAACAGCTGATGCATTAATAAACGCTTTTGATAATTTAGCAGCAAATGGTAATGCAGCAAATGAAGCCAGAAAATATGTGGCAGATCAAAAAGGTGCTACAGATGAAATTATTTTGATGATTACGAAATCAGATCGGCCTTAGCAATTTCCTCCACAATTTCGGGGATACGCTGATCGATGGAAACCGTTACCACATCCTGTTCATCAGTTTGCGGCTCTTCCAATGTATCAAACTGGCTTTTCAACAAACTCGAAGGCATATATTGGTGAGATCGGTTGGTTATCCGATTGTGGATTAAATCAAAACTTCCTTTTAAATAAACAAAACGGATGGATACATTATCGGTTCTTAACAAATCGCGGTAAGCCTTTTTAAGTGCAGAGCAGGCAATGATGCAGGTTGTACCATGGGCAGCATGCTCGCGGCCAACTTTGGCAATCAGCTGTAACCAATCCAACCGGTCGGCATCTGTTAATGGAATACCGGATGCCATTTTATCTACATTGCGTTGCGAGTGCAGGTTATCGCCATCTATAAACTCGGCATTTAGCCTTGGTGCCAAAGCTTTTCCAATAACGGTTTTACCACTTCCAGAAACGCCCATCAAAATGATAAAATTTGCCATAATTAAAGCTATAATTATTTAACCATTCCGGCAAGTGCCTCAATAAACACCGGACTATCGTTTAAACTTTCTACCAGCTGAACATGTTCGCCACCTAAGGTTTTAAACTCTTCGTGGTATTCTACCGTAATTTCGTAAAGTGTTTCTAAGCAATCGGCCACAAAAGCGGGACTAAAAACCAACAGGCGTTTTTTGCCTTCAGCGGCTAATTTTTTCAGCACATCAGTAGTATAAGGCTGCACCCAGGGCTCCTTACCCAATCGCGATTGAAAACAAACGGTATATTGATCTCTTGTGAGGTTTAATTCTTTAGCAATTAACCTGGCCGTATCATGCCCTTGTGCAGAATAGCAGAATTTATTGGTATCGTTTAAGGTTTGACAGCAATCGGCAGTTTTTAAGCAGTAACTGCCGGTATGATCGCACTTTAACAACTGGCGCTCTGGCAAACCATGGAAACTGAACAATACATGGTCATAACTTTCTACATTATGCTTTTTCGCATTTTCTGCAAATACTTTAATCATCAATTCGTTATCGTGAAAAGAATTTACAAAAGATATTGGCGGAACTGTTGGCCACTTGCTTACCAGCTCCATAACCAGCTGCATTACCGACCCGGTGCTGGCCGAAGCATATTGCGGAAACATCGGAATTACCTGTATGCTTTCTACCAAACCTGCCTTTAAGTTGGCCAAGGCTGATGCTATGGATGGGCTTTGGTAACGCATGGCCAGTTCTACATGGTAATCGCTCCCTAATCTTTCTTGCAGCATTTTGGCTTGCAGCCTGCTATAATACAATAGTGGCGAGCCACTTTCATTCCAGATTTCTTTGTATAATTTTGCTGTTTTAGGACTGCGGAAGGGAACAATAATTCCTTTAACCAATAATGTTCTGTTTAATTTAGGGATATCAATTACCCTTTCGTCCATTAAAAATTGATCCAAGTATTTTCTAACGTCAGCCGTTGCCGGACTATCAGGTGTTCCTAAATTTACCAGTAAAATTCCCTTTTTGCTCATCTATACAAGAAATATGTTTTGTGCCGCTAATATCGGCTTTTTATTGCTTTTTACCTACGTTTATCATATGATTGCCGACATTTTTAGTCAGATAAATGTTATATAATATTGATTGATGCTATTGGTATCAATTGGAAATTCTCATGAAAGTTTCGCGCTATGCGCAGCGGCCAATCATGAGTATCATGAAACCTTCCTGCCGTGCGCAGCGGCAAATCATGAGTATCATGAAACCTTCCTGCCATGCGCAGCGGCAAATTATGAGTATCATGAAACCTTCCTGCCGTGGGCAGCGGCAAATCATGAGTTTTAGCTTAATTTTTGGTGTAAGTGTTTGATATTTTAAATTTGATGTAGGATGTTACCATCAGATTCCACAACCAAAATTATCCTTTTGTTTTATAAAGCTGCCACCAGGGCATGGCGGGTTTTTGATGGTGTTCTAAGTGATAACCGAAAAAGTAACAGGTTATGAAGGCGATAAAATGATTTTTTTGTAACGTGGCTGCATGGTATTCATTATCATGTTCGCCTTTGTGAGGTAGGTAGGTTCCGAAATAAAACAGCTGAAAAGTGCTTATCAGCGATGGAAGTACCCAAAACAACAGCAGGTTCTTTTGATCAATCCAAATTTTTAATACATTAAATGCAACCGCCATTATAACCAATTGAATTACCGTAACATAATTTAGCATAAAGCGGAAATACCATTTCCAAAAACCATGAGGGGCAAAATCAGGATCATCTTCGGTATGTACACGCCTGTGGTGCTGGTGGTGTTTGGCATATAAGCGGTTGTAAAAAAATCCTGCGTAAAGAAAAACAGCAAGGTAACCGATGAAATTATTTGCAGTTTTGTTAGCAGAAATTGTTCCGTGCATAGCATCGTGGGCTGTAATAAACAAACCGGTATATAAATGCATCTGAACAAAAACCATCAGGTAAACTAATGGATTGCTCCAAACAAAATCCCAGCTAAGCAAAAAATAAAGCGAAATAAACCAACAGGCAATTACGGTTAACGCAACCAGTATTCCGATATGTGGGTTTATAGTTTTCAAATTTCTATTATTTTAATAATGTGGTAGTCATCCGGAGCGAAGTGCAACGAATTCGAGAATCTATCAAAACAAATCTCTCCATTCACTGAGAGCCAGTCGGGATGAAAATACTACTATATAAACTATTATTAATTCTTTTGAGATCTTCTTACAATTTAATACTGCTCCAGCGAAGCTTTAACTTTCTCCATCAACCACATTGGCGTAGAGGTGGCACCACAGATACCCACTTTATCATTCTCATTAAACCAGGTTTGATTTAACTCTTCTACATTGGAAATGAAATATGAATTATCGTTATGCTTTTTACAAACATCATAAAGCACTTTCCCATTAGATGATTTTTTTCCGGAAACGAAAATAATTCTGTCGTAATGGCTTACAAATTCTTCGAGTTCTTCGTAACGGTTAGATACTTGTCTGCAAATGGTATCGTTGGCTTTAACTTCATAACCACGACTTAATAATTCATCTTTAATGTGGTAAAATTTATCGGTGCTTTTAGTGGTTTGACTATATAAGGTAAATTTAGCTGGAAGATCTACATTGTCTAGTTCGGCCAGATCTTGAAAAACAATCGCCTTACCATCTGTTTGCCCTTGCAACCCGATTACTTCGGCATGGCCATGTTTACCAAAAATAAGTACCTGCTCATCATCATCGTGTGAGTTTTTAATCCTGTTTTGCAGTTTAAGCACAACCGGGCAAGAGGCATCTATCAGGGTAAGGTTGTTTTCTAAAGCAAGCTGATAGGTTGAAGGGGCTTCGCCATGTGCCCTGATCAGCACTTTTTCATCCCTCAAGTTTTTTAAAACCTCGTGATCAATAATTTTTAATCCACGTTTGGCTAAACGCTCAACTTCTTCATCGTTATGAACAATATCGCCAAGGCAGTATAAATAACCTTCATTATCTAAAATATCTTCGGCCATTTCGATAGCATATACTACCCCAAAGCAAAAGCCTGATGATTTATCGATGTTAACCTGTAAGTTTAAATTGCTCATTTTTTTCAGGATTACTTATTTATCGTTGTAATGTTCCTTTGCAGAAATTATAAAAATTGTAATAATCTCTTCATTGATCCTATAGACTAATCTATCTTTTTATTTATTTGTTTGACCAGTAGCCAAAAATCAGATTTTAACTGTTCTTGTTTACGTACGCCTGATAAAGGATGAATGCTTAATTTTACAAATATTTGCTGAAGCTTCTTAATTGAAGCCCTAGCGCCTGATTTAAGAATGATTGCCAGTTGTTTTTAGCCTTTTTCTTCCTTAAAAGTTATATTTAACACCTGTAACACAGCCTCGATTGGCAAAAGTTATTTGATATCTTTAGGCTGCACGATTAGTGTTTCCATAATTATTTATATTATCCGAAATCAGATAACAAAATTAAGCAAAAATATTTGTTCCGGTTGTCATGTATAAGACAACAAAAAAGATTAGCTGTGCCGCAAACATGGTTACGCCGATATATTTTTGTTGCTTTAAACCCAATGCATAGTAAAACTTCAATAAAATTAATGAAACTATAAACCAGGCAACATAATTTTGCACAGGAATTTCGTGCCAGTCCCATTGCCAGTAATTAAATTTCATGGCTACGGGCTCTAAAAAGAAATCGAAGCCAACCAATACAAAGGCACCGATAACGGAGGCTAAAATACTGTTCCTGATCTTCATGCTTTTCATCATCTGGCCGATACTAAAAATCAGGATCACCCAATTAACGCCCATAAGCAAAGGAACCGCAGCAATTTTATACCCTAATGTATCGCCATAATAATAGCTGCCGAATATTTTCCCTGTATGCACGCCCAAAACTTCAACCAAAAAACCGCAGAGAAAAACGCCCGAAACAAATAATAAAAGCCGTTTTACATCGGCATTGTATGCAAAAACAATTACTGCAAACATGAGCAATAAATGAAACGGAACAAGTTTAATGAAATAAGGCTGAGCGGCAGGAATTAAAAAACCGAACAAGCCAACCAAATGAAAAATGATAATTACCGCAACTGCAATCCTTTTAACCTTTAAATCACTTTGATCGTTCTGCCCTTCCATGTGCCTGTTTTAAAAATATGTTTTTTTATAGAGATGATTGAAATGATTAAGAAGAAAAACATCTGAAACGGATGCAAAATCATATTGATCAAAACATTTTGTCCGGATAAATAAGAGATCATCATTCTGCTTAATACTATTAAAGTTAATGGTAATACAAGTAAAGCAACATTAAAGTTTAGTATTAAAATTAAGGGCCCTACGATTACCAAAAGCTGGTAAAGTAATAATATTATGATGTTATTACCAAAACCCGCAAGTAAATTATTACTAAAACCGTTTACGCTTTCCCCCAGATTTTTGTACATCCTGCAATAAATCAGTCCGTTGGCAAGCAGTGCTTCCGCATTAAATTTTTCTTGCTTTACCAGTTTCATAATCTCCACATCTTCTACAACCTGGTGTTTAACACGTTCATGCCACTGGTTTTCTTTATAATTACCAGCATTAAAAAACATACATTGGCCGCTTGCTGCCGCAAAAGCAGGATTTTTCGACAATCTTACCAAACGTAAAGGCAATAAGTTTAAAAGTATAAAATGCATTAAGGGTACAGTTAAGCGCTCACCAATTGTTTGCATTACCTGGTTGGTAAAAACACTCAATAAAGCCAGGTTACCTATTTCCATACGCGCAATTAAACTGTTGATCAACCCTCTCTTAATCGTTTCATCTGCATCGATAAACAAAAGATATTTACCTGTGGCCAATTCGCTGAGCTGATGGCAGGCATAATTTTTACCGAGCCAGTTTGGAGTGAGAGTATTTCCTTTAACCACTTTAAATTGTGGATTGGTTGAGCAAAAATCAGCTACTAGCTTAAAAGTGTCATCACTGCTATTGTCGTCCAAAACAATAACTTCATAGTTGGAATAATCCTGATTTTTTATCGAATTCAACAATTCCAATATATTACCCGCCTCATCCCTAGCTGGTATCAATATAGAAACTTTATCATGGTAATGCTTAACCACCCTGGGCAGTTTCGGGTTGGAAAGAAAATTAAAAACGGTGACAGAAAACCGGATAACCAGAAAAATTAAAACTGCGTAAATAAAAATTGTCATTCAATAATCTGAGTTTGTTTAACAAGCGATTGATCGTAATGTTTATTATAGGCACTTTTTAATAACTGTAAACTCACGTACTCTTCATCCTCCCATTGCTGCAGATAAGTATAGGCGGATGGTTTCCTATTGGCAAAATAATCTATAAAAGTAGCAGCAAAAATAATATTGATTTTCTTTTTACTGGCATTAATCATCTGCATAACACCTTTTTCAAAGCTAATACTTTTCACATGGTTCGAATACAATTTCCCCTGGGGAAACACAAGTACCATGTTATTTGGATCATTTAACAGTTCGCCAGCATAATTAAGCACTGTTAAAACATCTTTACCTTTATTTTCGGCAGCAAAAGCGCCGAGGTATTTCAGAAAACCGACTTTATTATAGTTTTCGGCATTTACCAGCACATGAAACTGCTTTTTGAATACAATTTTATTAATGTAAAAAATAAAAAAACCATCCCACCAGCTAAAATGATTGGCTAAAATCAAAATAGATGAATCTTGCTTAACCGGAAGCTTATCGAAATTAAATGCTGAAAAATCTTTCTTGATAATGAACTGAATGTACCAGGAAAAAAAGTTGAAGATTAAATTATTTTTTCTGGGTTGATACATTTGGGGAAATTGCAAAAAAATGAGGTTAATTGCAAATCTGAATAGTTATAGTCAGCCATAGTTATCGTTTATAACGAGAATTGGTGAGATCCAAATTTATAATGTGGTGGATAAATTAAGTACTAGCGATACAATCGCTGTTCTCATATATCTTCGCTACAAACGAGGACGATTTAACGAAATAAAGCAACTGAAACTATTCTATAAATCATCTTGCCTCTTCAACTCCCTAACAATTAGCTCAAATACACACGGTCTTCCTCACCTTCAACATCCATCACCACATCTACATGCTCTTTTAATATAGTGGCGAGCTCCAACCCTACAAAATCAGTTGCGATTGGAAAAATTTTATGACTTCTATCTACAAGAACTACTGTACGAATTTTTTTATGAGGGGTATTTAAGAAAACACCCAAACCATAAGCCAAGGTTTTACCACTGTTCAATACATCATCTACAATAATAATCACTTTATTTTTCCAATGGCTTTCGTCTAGATCCGTTGAAGCGACCAATTTGCTGCTTTCTTTTTGAAGATCGATGCGCAAAAGGGTTAATTTAAAACCTGAAATCTTTTTAAGTACTTTTTCCAATCTAACGGCAAGTTTATAGCCTCGGTCCCAAATGCCGGCAAGTACAATTTCTTTTTCATTCAGGTTATCTTCCAAAATCTGATATGCTATGCGGTCTATTTTCTGCTGAATCTGTTTCTTGTTAAGAATAAGTAATTGCGATGCCATTGTATAAAAAGGATTGAATACAAAAAGAACGATTTTAAGCCTGAAATTCAAACTATTTAAAAAATAATTTCGATTACTTGCAACGTTTCGTTTAGAGATGCGTCTAATCAATAACCAAAACACAAAATCATGAAATATCGGCCTGCAAACACAGCGAATCGATAGTTCAGCATTATTTAACAAAATACAATTATGAAAACCCTTATCAAATCATCCGCAATCTTATTTATGATCGTAACCAGCTATATCGCTAGAGCACAGGAATCGAAAAATTTCCCTGTGAAAAATTTTAGCGGGATAAGCGTAAGTAGCGGAATAGATTTATACCTCACACAAGGAAACAGCGAAAGCATAAGCATTAAATCTGATTCAGAAACCCTTAACGATATCGTTGTTGAACAAAACGGCGATAATGTGAACATAAAATTTAGAGATGGCATTAAATGGAGCGGCATGTTTAAAAACCGCGTAATTAAGGCTTATGTAAGTTTTAAAACATTAAATGCACTTGCAGCGTCGGGAGGATCGGATGTTTTTACGCAAAACCAGATTAAAACAGATAAACTGGCTATCCGCTCTTCGGGTGGATCAGACTTAAAACTGACTATATCATGTAACGACCTTTCCGTTCAATCCAGTGGTGGCAGCGATATTGATTTGAAAGGCAAAGCGTCAAATATGACCATACAATCAAGCGGCGGCAGTGATGTTAATGCTTATGAACTGGTTACAGATTATGCAAAAGTGCAGGCCTCAGGTGGTTCTGACGTTAGTTTAAATGTAAATAAAGGCTTGGAAGCAAGCGCAAGTGGTGGTGGAGATGTAAGTTATAAAGGAAATGCTTCACTTAAGAAAACATCAAGTTCGAAAAGCGGAGAAGTACACCACGTAAATTAAGAGTTTAGTTTAGTTAATGATAATACGCTGCTTTGTGGATGCAAAGCAGCGTTTTTTTTATAATGAGTATACAGATTAATGATTATTGAGTTTTACGTTTTCATTAATAGACTCAAATTACGCACTATTTTTTCTTATACGGGTAATAAATAAAATTGGCGCCTTCGGGAACAATTACGAATACACACATATAATCTTCCGGTTTTTTATAAACCTTTAAAAACGGATCTTTTTTCTCTTTACTGATAATTCCTTTTTCTACAAATTCTTCCAACGTAGAAGCTTGTATGGTCCAATCGGTATTGAGTTCTTCTTTATTTAAAATAAGTTCGCCGATATTTACTTCGTGTTGATGTGCAATAAAAATCGGGTAGGCAGAAATGCCCTCAACCATAATTTCTATAGCCACCTCTTTAATGGCATCAGCATAAAATTCCAGGTCTTTCTCTAAACTTACCAGCGGACTTTCCTGTTTCTTTTGCGGGTCTCCGCTATCTTCTGGCGTTGCGCTTAATAATTCTTCTCTATTCATACCTAACTAATTATTGAATGTTGAATGATTTAATCTTTAGGCAATTGACACATTCAATTCTCTCATTCAATCAATTATACCTTATTTTAATTTCAACAATACCACGTTTTCTACATGTTGCGTGTGCGGAAACATATCTACCGGTTTAATGCGCACCACATCATACTTCTCTTTCAGCAACTCCAAATCACGCGCCTGGGTAGCGGCATTACAACTTACATAAACAATTTTTTCTGATTCCATTTCCAATAAACGCTGCACCACATCTGCGTGCATACCAGCACGGGGTGGATCGGTGATTACTACATCAGGTTTACCGTGCGCAAGGATAAATTCAGATGTAAGAATATCTTTCATATCCCCAGCATAAAAAATCGTATTGTCGATCCCGTTTAATTCTGAGTTAAACTTTGCATCTTCAATTGCGGTGGGTACATACTCTACCCCTACAACCTGTTTAACATTTTTGGCTATAAAATTAGCAATGGTTCCTGCACCGGTGTATAAATCGTAAACCAGTTCATCACCCTTAAATCCGGCAAAATCGCGGGTTATTTTATATAGTTCAAAAGCCTGTTCAGAATTGGTTTGATAAAAAGATTTTACGCCAATTTTAAACCTTATTCCGTCCATTTCTTCGAAAATGTGATCGCGGCCAGAAAATACCATCACCTCCTGATCGAAAATGGTATCGTTTTTCTTTTGATTAACAATATAAAGTAATGAGGTTACCTGAGGGAACTCAGCTTTAAGGAAATTCATCAATCCATCAATCTGCTCCTGTTCCGGATACGCAAAAACAACCGCTACCATTACTTCACCTGTGCTGGAAGTACGGATAATCAGGTTACGCAAAACACCTTCATGGTTACGTAGGTCGTAAAACGACAAGCTGTTTGCTAATGCATATTTACGTACGGCATTTCTGATCGAATTTGAGGGCTCATCCTGTAAATAACAATGGTCGATATCTAAAATTTTATCAAAACGCAATGGTACGTGAAAACCCAATGCGTTCATATCAAAATCCTCTTCGCGCTCGATATCGGTTTTTTCCAACCAACGTTTGTTCGAAAAAGTAAATTCGAGCTTATTGCGATAATACCTGTTTTTTGCAGAACCTAAAATGGGTTCAGTACCGGAAGTATCTATTTTACCAAGACGCTGCAACGCGGCTTCAACATTTTTCTGTTTAAACTTTAATTGAGCATCGTAGCCCATGTGCTGCCATTTGCAACCGCCACAGGTTCCGAAATGAGGACAGAAAGGATCGGTACGCAAGGCTGATTTTTCGTGTAACTGTTCGATGATGGCTTCGGCAAAATTTTTTTTCTTTTTGGTTAACCTAACATCTACCACATCACCGGGAACGGCTTTATCAACAAAAATGACCAATTCGTCGGCTTTGCCTACACCTTTTCCTTCTTCAGCAATATCGATTATTTGTACGTTTGGAACAATAGTTACCGTACCTGGTTTTCTTCTACTCATTATTTTGCAAAGATAAGGCTAAAAGCTGAAAGAGGAAAGACCAAAGGGCAAAGACTAAAACTGAATGCTAAAGTTGGAATGAATATAAATAATTGAAAAGATAATGCTCAAAAGCGCAAGAAAATAAGTGCGTGTAAAAGATTAGGCAATATTTTTCCACTCAGTTTAAAATACCTGATAAAATATTGTTGATGTTAGAAATTATTTTCCAAAAAATTTAAACGCTGCTCCCCAAAAACCATCCAGCCAATTAAATTTCAAGTCAAATTTTTCATCTACCTGTACAGAAAACTCTAATATTTCTTTGCTCATGATAAAAAACCTATCTATTTAAGCAATACTACTAATTTTATACCAAAAACCAAAACGGTATAAATTAATTTTATGTTAATTTTACATCAATAGGTAAAAGCATTACTAAATCCTAAAATTATAGTGTGAAGTATTGATTTTCAACACATTATTTGTTAAATCAATTAAAATCCGTAACTTAATATATCATTCACATAAAAATGGAGTTTCATTATGAACGTTATCCGTAAAATTGAACATTGGGGAGATGTTCATCACTCAAAATGGCTGGATTATCTTAGGATTGTACTCGGCCTGATCATTTTTGGAAAAGGTGTTTCTTTTATTAGCGATACTTCAGTACTTCAGAACATGATTACACAAAATAACGTTTTTGGTTTTTCGGGCATGTTAATCAGCGTCGCCATTCATGTTGTTGCATTTGCACATTTGGTTGGCGGTGTTTTGATTACTTTGGGATTAGTTACCCGATTTGCCGTTGTAATTCAAATCCCGATCTTATTGTTTGCCGTATTTTTTGTTAACCTTACGCCTGGCTTTTCTGGTCCGAATTCAGAATTATGGTTTTCAGTATTGGTTTTATTCCTGCTGATCATGTTCTGGGTGGTGGGCTCCGGACCATTATCAGTTGATGAAGGCTTGAAGCGTAAAACCGGCAAACGGTACGCATAAGTAACATTAAATATTCTTAGTATCTTTCGCTTTTATAAATAATTATGAAAACGAAGATACTTTTTGCACTGCTTTTAACGGGATTGGCCAGTTATGCCCAAAACCCTACAGAAGGATATTTTAAACTGACAAGAGCTGGCTTTCAAGAAAATAACGCCTTCGAAACCACTGCTTTTGTACAGAAATATTTTCGTGTACCTGGCAACACAGGCTTTAATGCAAGTATCCATTATGTAGAAAATATCCTAAAAAAAGCTGGTTTTGTAGAGCAGAAACAAAATGAATCAGAAGCTCCTTTAACGTATCGCATCGAAAAACGAGCAATGAAAAATAACACCTGGGAGCCTGTTGATGCCAATATTGATATTATAGGAGAATCCCAGCCGCTTATTTCTTACAAAACCAACCGCAATATGATCCCGATTAATTGCGTATCTACCACTGAGGGAGGTGTTACGGCAGATGTGGTTTACATCGCTAACACAACACCTGCTGAAATAGAAAAATTGGACTTAAAAGGTAAAATTTTATTTGCTGAGGCAAATCCATCACGCTTACTTCAAATTGCCACCAAAGCAGGAGCAATCGGTGTATTGGGTTATTCGATGCCTAAATACACCCAACCAGAACTTCATCAAACCTCTATTCAGTTCGGAAGCATGAAAGCCAATAGTGAGGTATGGACCTTGCTTTTATCTTATGCGGCTAAAGAAAAATTAAAAACAGCCTGTTTAAAAGGCAATACCAAATTAAAAGTTAACATTCAGACTAAAATTTATCCTTCGGAGGAATTAACAATTGTTGCAAACGTTAAAGGCAGCATTAACCCTAACGAACGTTTTGTTTTCAGTGCCCACGTTCAAGAGCCTGGCGCAAATGATAATGCCAGCGGTGTTGGCACATTGGCCGAAATGGCAAGGCTAACTGCAGAATTGTATCAGGCTAAAAAGATAAACCCCAAACGTACCTTAACTTTTTTGTGGGGCGATGAAATTGTATCTACCCGAAGGTACATAACTGAAGATACTACACGCGCAAAAGGCATTATGTGGGGAATGAGTTTGGATATGGTTGGCGAGGATACTAAAAAAACAGGGGGCTCTTTTCTGATTGAGAAAATGCCAGATCCATCGGCCATCTGGACAAGGGGCACGGATAAACATACCGAATGGGGAGCAGGAGATGTTAGCGAAAAAGACCTTTTTCCGCACTACTTTAACGATTTTATTTTCGACATCTGCAAAGCGCAGGGAAAATTTGCCAACTGGACGGTAAATTATAATCCGTTTGAAGGTGGCAGCGACCATACCCCATTTTTGCAGAACAAAATTCCGGGTTTACTAATGTGGCACTTCACAGATGTATATTACCACACAGATAACGACCGCATCGATAAAGTTTCATCAACAGAGATGAAAAATGTTGGGATAAGTGGTTTAACTGCTGCTTACACTTTAATTTCTGCAGATGAAAATACAGCAATTGCTACTGTTGCTCAGGTTAAAACTGATGCATTAATTCGTTTAAAAACTGAGTTTGAATTGAGCAAGAAAGCAATTATCGGGGGTAAACTGCCAAAGGATGAAAAACACATTATCGAAGTTTGGGCCAAATGGTATATAGATGCCCTGGCAACGGTGAATAAAATGCCTGTAAAACCACAAACTACAAGAGTTGGCTCGGCCATTAAATTTGCCAGCAGCGAGATTGAAAAACAAACGAATGTGTATTTAAAGGAGTTGAATTAGTTTGATGCCTAAACCAAAAGCAATAGTTATCGGTGCCGGAATTGCAGGAATTGCCTCTGCCATACGCTTTGCCGTAAAGGGTTACACAGTTGACGTTTTTGAAGCCAATGCTAAACCCGGGGGTAAACTAACTGAAATAAGTATGAACGGATTTAGGTTTGATGCCGGTCCGAGTCTTTTTACCATGCCGCAGTATGTTGATGAACTTTTTAAACTGGCAGGTAAAAAGCCTGAAGATTATTTCGAATACATTAAACTAAAAGAGATTTGCCGTTATTTTTATGAAGATGGTTTAAGGTTAAATGCAAGTACTGATCTTAATAAATTTGCACAACAAATTGAAGAAAAAACTGACTCTACCACAACAGAAATTGAGCGCTTCTTAAATAAAAGCAAAACCATTTACGAGGTTACCCACCGTGTATTTCTGGAAAGAAGTTTGCATAAGCTGAAAAGTTACCTCCATTGGGATACCTTAAAATCTATTTTCCGGTTCGGGCAGATCGATGCATTTAGAACTCAGGCAAAAGCAAACCAATCATTTTTTAAAGATGATAGAATAGCACAGCTTTTTAACCGTTATGCCACTTACAATGGTTCAAATCCTTATCAGGCACCAGCTACATTAAATGTAATTCCGCATTTCGAATACCATTTTGGTGCTTTTCTCCCTAAAAATGGCATGTATGGCATAGTTACGGCCTTAGTAAAGTTAGCGGAAGAATTGGGCGTGAAATTTCACTACAACCAAAAAGTTGAAGAAATCATACATACGAACGGGAATAAACCAAAAATAAGCGGCATTAAAGTTAATGATAAAACCCATTTTGCAGATGCCGTTATCTCTAACCTCGACATTTGGTTTACTTATAAAAATTTACTTAAACAGATACCGCAACCTCAAAAACTTCTCAATCAGGAGCGTAGCAGTTCTGCATTGATTTTTTATTGGGGAATGGATGGAAATTACAGTGATTTAGGCTTGCACAATATCTTTTTTACAGCAGATTATCACAAAGAGTTCAATTCCATCTGGAAAGACAAAACCATTGCTAACGATCCTACGGTTTACATTAACATCACTGCTAAACACATCAGGGGTGATGCACCTTTAGATAGTGAAAATTGGTTTGTAATGATTAATGTTCCTGCAAATAACAACCAAAACTGGGATTTGTTAATTAAAGAAGCTCGTGTAAATATTATAAAAAAAATTAGCCGGATATTGAACCGGAATATTGAAAAGGACATTATCTCTGAGCAAATCCTCGATCCCAGAAGCATAGAAAGCAAAACCGGTTCCTATCAAGGCGCACTATATGGAAACAGCTCCAACAATCAGTTTTCTGCCTTTTTAAGGCATTCTAATTTTAGTTCGAAAGTTAAAAACTTATATTTTTGTGGTGGTAGCGTACATCCGGGTGGTGGAATTCCGCTTGCTTTGCTATCTGCTAAGATAATTGATGATGAAATTGATGCAGTAGTGCATTAGTTATTGATCATTAAAAGAATTCTAAAAAGAAGAATTTTTTTTATCGAGAAAATATATCAATTATGCTTAATCGCTTCTTCCAATTTTTCACCATCTAAATCGAATGCATCTACAATAAATTTTGCCTTTGTATAAAAAGGATCACGTTCTTTTAGTTTTTCTTTAATGAACTCTAAAAGCTGTTCATCATTTAAATCTTTAATTAAGGGCCGCTTTTGACGGTTATGCAAGCGCGAAACCAGGGCAGCAGGTTCCATTTGCAGGTAAACCGTTTCACCGTGGGCATTCATCCATTCCATATTATCAAAAAAACATGGCAATCCGCCTCCGGTAGCTACCACACAGGTTTCTGGATAATCGAAGGTTTTAAGCATTTCACTTTCGTAATCTCTAAAACCATTTTCTCCAAATTCAGCAAAATATTCGGCAATGGTTTTACCGGTTTTTGAAACAATTTCGGCATCAAGATCTATTACCGGGCATTCTAACCGATGTGCCAGCTGTTTAGCTTTTGTACTTTTGCCGCAGCCCATATATCCGATGAGGAAAATCTTCATTTGTATTTTTATTACCGACCTACAATAACTGGTCGCGTTTTAACATTATATAATCTGTTACAGGTGGCGTAAAACCATATCTTTTAAGTAAGGTAACAACCTGTCCTCGATGATAAGTAGAATGGTTAAATAAATGAAATAAAATTTCATCCAATTGGTTCTCATACTTTACACCTTGCGAGTTGCTATATGCAATCCTTTTATCTAAAGTATTGTCTAGTAGTGCGATCCTGATCAACCTGATATTATCCGCAGCGATACCTTCAAAATTATTTTTATTATGAATGTCCCAAACACTATATTCTGGTTTCTGCCCGGAAATACGGTGTGCCCAAATGTGCTGGGCATTTAAAACATGGCTGAACAAACGTTCTGCATCAGGCATTTCGATGGTTGTAAGCTTAAAAATCTCAATGATACGCTGATCTGCGAGTTCAGTATAATTTATAATTTCTTCTTCGCGCATGGCTTAACTTAATTTAACCCTTGGATCCACATAGGCATATAATATATCAACCATTATGTTGATTATCACAAATACGAAAGCAATAAAAAGAATAGATCCCATTACCACAGGAAAATCAGACATTTCCAAAGCGGTTACTGTTGTTCTTCCCAAACCATTATAGCCAAAAATATATTCCACAAAAAACGAACCGGCAAGCAATGAAGCAAACCATCCTGAAATAGCCGTAATTACTGGGTTCATCGCATTTTTTAAAGCATGTTTATAAATTATTGCATTTCTGCTTAAACCTTTGGCTCTTGCGGTTCTGATATAATCCTGTGCAAGCACATCCAGCATGGCACTTCGGGTAAGCTGTACAATAATGGCTAAAGGCCTTAAGCCAAGCGTAATCATTGGTAGCCATAAATTTCTAAGGGTTAACACTTCGCCGTTAAAAGGATCGTAAGAATATAAACTTCCGCTCATTTTTAGTCCGGTGTAATTGCTCAGCACAAAACCGAACAGCCAGGCAATTATAATCCCGGCAAAAAAAGAAGGTGCCGATATGCCCAAAATGGCAAATGCATTGGCCGATTTATCAATCCATGAATCTTTATAAACTGCAGACAGCACACCTAAAAAAACACCAATTATCGTGGCAAAAATCATTGCTGTTAAAGCAAGAATAAATGTATTGGGAACGGTTTCGGAAAGTATTGCGGTTACATCACGTTTGGTTTGGTATGAACTGCGCAGATAAGGCCATTTTGCAACCAGCACCTTCTTATCAAAACTGATCAGTTTTGCATAATGGTATTTTTTCATGCTGGCGCTATCATTATCCAAGATACTGATTGGCGATAAATCATTGATGTACAAAACAAACTGTACAGGTTTGGAACGATCTAAACCAAATTCTTTACGTACAGCCTCAAGAGACTGTACATCGGCCCTTTGCCCCATTGTCATCCGGGCAGGATCGCCTGGTAAAATATTAAACAGCACAAAAACCACGAGTATTACCCCACCCATTACAAGCAGGCCGTACAAGAGCTTTTTTAATGCGTATCCAATCATATTTATTTATCGAAATATTTTCTACTGAGCTGATCGAAAGTTGGTACGTTATGAAAATGCCATTTATTAATTATTACACCATTTTTCATCAATAAAACACCCGGATTTGCCCTTACCATACTCTTAAGCGGAACGGCATCAGCATAAAATACTTCTGAAAACAAGTTATTCTTTTTAATGAATGCCTGCGCATCCTGAGCAGAATTGGAAGTTAGCAACACCGTACGGATATTAAACTGTTGCGTAGCATTTAAGGCAAGTGCATTTAGCTTTCCAATGGCAGATTCATTTGTGGCATGAAGATCGTAAGCTACTAAAATTAAATTGTAGTACGGGTTTTCGATCAGTTCTTTGGTGTAATCGGTACCGGAGGCATCAGTAATATTAAGATCTTTAATTTTAGGTTCGAAACCCTTTTTCACTAAATTTTTTGTCGGCTCTCCAATAATTTCCCAATTGTTATCCTTCCAGATTTCAGTTTTAAGGTAAGCCTTATCACTCATATCCTTTTCTTCTTTTGTTTTCTTGTTTTTTAAGTGATATATGATCTCAAATTCATCTGGTTTTTCTCCCGGAGGGATCACCATTAACGATGGAAGGTGTGCACCCACTTTATAAGGCAGGAAATCGATAATTGGAAGTACATTGTAAGTGTAAAGTCCGAAGCCTAAGGAAACAAGCGTTACGGCAATGGCAATATTACGCTGAGTTGCTTCTTTACTGAAAATCGGCTGGATGAGATTCTTATTTAGGAAAATTACGATGATCAATACCAGTAGAACAAGATCTTTACTAAACGACTGCCATGGGGTAAGCGGAATGGCATCGCCAAAACAGCCGCAACTGGTAACTACCTTAAACGCCGCAGAGATAAATGTTAATAGCGTAAAAAAGATAATTAACAATAACAATCCCCAGGCTACCTTTTTACTCCAGAAACCCAAAAGCAATAGCGCGCCGAGTACAATTTCTAAGGTACAAAGTAAAATAGCAATACCAGTGGCCATTCCACTTAAAAAATTCATATGAAAAACCTCAAAGTATTCCTGAAGTTTATAGCCAAAACCAAGCGGATCGTTTGCTTTGATCAACCCTGAAAATATGAATAAAGCACCGACAAAAATCCTTGAGAATCTTAAAAGTATATTCCGCATCTGTATGTATCTATTTTATAGGCAATTACTGGTAATACTATTTAACACCAAGTTTGATCAATGCAAAAACCGAATAGTTCAGCATATCCTGATAATTCGCGTTAACACCCTCAGAAGCCAGCGTTTGCCCTTCGTTATCCTCTATTTGTTTAACCCTAAAAATTTTCATTAAAATCAGGTCTGTTAACGAACTGATCCGCATATCGCGCCAGGCTTCACCATAATCGTGATTTTTGGCAAACATTAAATCCTTGGTTTCAGTAACTTTTTCTTCAAATCTCTTTTCAACCTCCTCATAAGGCAGTTCATTGGGCTCGTATGCTGTAAGTTCAAGCTGCATCATAGCAATTACGCAATAGTTTACAATGCCGATATATTCGGATACCACTCCCTCCCCTACTTTATTAACTTTTGTTTCTTCCAAAGTACGTATGCGCTGTGCTTTAATAAAAATCTGATCAGTAATCGAACTTGGTCTTAAAATCCGCCATGCAGTGCCATAATCTTTAGTTTTTTTTAAAAATAATGATCTGCAAACTGCAATCACTTCATCAAATTCGGTAGAGGTATTTGTTTGTGCCAAAGCCAATAATTATTTAGTTTTTAATGTATTTTTGTCGTGAAAAAACAAAAGCTAAAGATACATTTTTAAAGCGAAACCCAAATCCCGTGAGGGTTTATTATGGCAGAAAAAAACTTTTTTGAGCCCAAACAGAGCTTAAACGTAAACGGTAGACTTATCGATTTAAGTACGCCAAAAGTGATGGGTATTTTAAATATTACGCCAGATTCCTTTTATAGCAACAGCCGCACAAAAACAATGGATGAAGCCTTAACCAAAGCTGATCAGTTTTTAAGCGAAGGTGCTACATTTATTGATGTTGGCGGATATTCTTCGAGGCCTGGAGCCAAAGATATTAGCACGAGCGAGGAAGTAGCGCGATTGGTACCGGTGATAGAAGGTTTAGCAAAAACCTTTCCCGAAGCCATAATTTCTATAGATACCTTTAGGGCTAAAGTTGCAGAAGAAACCATTTTGGCTGGCGCACATATCATTAACGATATTGCTGCGGGTGATATGGACGAACTGATGTTCGAAACCGTGGCCAAACTACAAGTGCCTTATATGATTATGCACATGAAAGGTAAGCCTCAAAACATGCATCAAAATCCAATGTATGGCAATGTGTTGCTAGAGGTAATCGATTACCTTGCAAAAAAAGTAGAGTCGCTTAAGGCACTGCATATCCATGATGTAATTATTGACCCTGGTTTTGGTTTCGGAAAAACTACCGAACACAATTACGAACTGCTTAAACATTTAGAAGATTTTAAAATTTTTAAACTTCCGCTGTTGGTGGGTTTCTCGCGTAAGGGAATGATTTACAAAACACTTGGCACTTCTGCCGCAAATGCACTAAACGGAACTTCGGTACTTAATACCATCGCTCTGCAAAAAGGCGCAGGGATTTTAAGGGTACATGATGTAAAAGAGGCGGTGGAATGTGTAAAGTTAGTAGAGAGGTTAACTGGTTAATGTTTGTCCATAATTTTTATATAAAACTCGGGCACGCTGCTAAATTCTCCTTCAATTCATCCTGCTAAACTTGTTTCAACATCTATTTTTGAGCAATAACCCTGAAATAAATTTAGGGTTACGATCCTTCCTAAACAATTAACCTAATCTTGTAAACTGAAAAGCATTTTACTATCTTGCCATTAATGAAAGGTTTTGATTTCGACTTCCTTAAAGTATCGCCAACTGATATCGTTGATATCATTTTAGTAGCCTTATTAATTTATTACGTTTACACCCTTATCCGCAATACGCTAGCCGTTAACCTGCTCGTTGGGATGTTTATTATTACAGTTTTTTACTGGATAGTGAAAGCATTGCACATGGAATTGTTAACCGCTATCATAGAGAAATTTATGAGTGTGGGCATTATTGCGCTGATTGTGATCTTCCACCCGGAAATTAGGCGTTTTCTTTTGCTGATAGGAAAAAATGCGTTTCTCCAGAAAAACAAAGCCTGGTGGGGTTATTTATTTGGCAGAAAGGAGATTGAAAGAAATAATTTAACACGCATAAAACCAATTATTGATGCTTGCAAAAGCATGAAAAAAACACGTACAGGTGCATTAATCGTTTTTGTTAAATTTTACGATGAACAATTTTTCGCAAATAGCTGCGAACTTGTAGACGCTAAAATATCGAAACGTTTATTAGAAAGTATTTTCCAAAAAAACAGTCCTTTACATGACGGTGCCGTAGTGATTTCGGAAAATAAAATTAAAAGTGCGAGTTGTATTTTGCCTTTAACGGACAATGATCAACTGCCATCACAATTTGGATTAAGGCATCGGGCAGGCATTGGTGTTTCGGAAACAACAGATGCTGTTGCTGTAATTATATCTGAAGAAACCGGAGAAATATCATATGCCAAACAAGGCAGGGTAAGAATGAATGTTTCTTTCGGGGAACTGGAGAAATTATTAAACAAGGATTTTTAGCAAGCACAACTTAAGAAATTTTATTCGCATCGTCACCTTGAATTCATTTCAGGATATTAATATTACCTGTAGGATGCTGAAATGATTTTAGCATGATGGCCGCAAGACAATAAGCTAATCTTCTCCATTAAACGCAAAATGGTGAATGTTTCCATTCACCATTTCATTATAATTTAAATACTTTCTTATTGGTGTAACCCAATAACTGCGCAATTAATCGTTAGCAATATTGCTCAAAAGCTCCAATCAGGTTATCAGCAATCATTTGTGCTGGTCTGCCTTCAATCTGATGACGCTCGATCATATGTACCAATTTACCATCTTTAAATAACGCCATTGCCGGAGATGACGGAGGGAAAGGCATCATGTAATTTCTTGCCTGATCTACAGCTTCTTTTTCCATACCTGCAAATACAGTAACCAATTTATCAGGATGTTTTTCGTGTGCTGCTGCTGCTCTGGCTGCCGGACGCGCATTTGCTGCCGCACAACCACAAACCGAATTCACCACTACCAACACAGTTCCTTCGCCTTTAATCGCTTGATCTACATCTTCTGCATTTTTTAATTCTTGAAAACCTACGTTAGTTAATTCCTTACGCATTGGCTCTACTAAATATTCTGGATACATTATCTTAGTTTTTTATTTACAATTTGAACGATACAAAAATAAGAAAATCGAATGGTATGCACCATCCGATTTATATTTTTAAGGTAAAATTAAAATGCTATTTTTATTGTAATCCTTTTAAAATTTCCTGCATTTTATGTGGATCGCTTAACATACCCGAGCCGAATATTACAATAATTGCAGCATAATAAAGCAATGACAAAATATTAAGGATCAGACCTATAATTGCACAAATTCTTCCGGCATTTAGATTTTTAAAGGAACTTAAACTATATGCAGCAGGGTTAACTGCATACAATGCCTTATCTTTTTTACTAAGTACCAACGCAATAATTGCAGGAATTAAGCCTAGTATACCATAACAGCAACAAAATGCTATCGAAAGAATACCTAATACAAGTACAATTGTTGAATTTGGTAGATTTTGTTGCCCGAAACCACCTCCAAATTGCCCAAAAGGTGGCGGTTGCTGAAAAGGTGGTGGGGTTGCAGGTCCATTACCAAATGGTTGAAAAGGTGCTGGTTCCGGATTCTGACCTTTAGAAAGATCTATTGGCTTATTTTCTTGAGGGGTTTCCTGTTCTTCTGACATAGTTATATTTAGATCAATTGGTGAGTATATATTTTGTAAATGTAATTGATTAAGATAATTACTGCAACCCCTGCGAAAACGATTTTTATCAGCTGCGCTCCAAATTTGAAATCGAATTTGAGGTGAACGACTGTAAAAAGCACTATAAAAACCAATGGTATAGCAGCTGGGTACAACTTAAATGATGCCATTAAATCACCGCTGAACAAAGCTAGTACGGAACGCTGAAAGCCACAGCCCGGACAATCGAATCCGAATTGCGCTTTAAAGGGGCAGGTTAATAGATGCCCGCTTAACCAATTGAAAAAGCTATGTTGCTGTTGAGCCATCTATATTGCCAATAACCTTGATCTGCGCTTCTTTCCACGCTTTATATTTTTCCAAATCCTTAACAACCTGTCTGTAAACAAGGTTTAAAATGTAAATGTCATCAACAAAACCCAATACTGGCACGAAATCAGGAATCACATCTATAGGCGATAAAAAATAAACCAATCCGCCCAGGATGGCTATAATTGATCTTTTTGGAATTTCCGTATAATCGCCATTTACATAGTCTTTAGATACTGCAAATAAGAGCACTAGCTTAGACCATACTCCTTCGAGATCACCTTTATTGGTTACCGCTTTTCCTAAGGCATCTTTAATGGTATTGCTCGCCTTGGTTTTATCATTTAAGATTAGCGAAGCTTTACTTTCTGACTTTTTAAAGAAACCCAATATTTTTTCCCTGTTCAATTTCATAGTTAATCGTATTACAAATTAACGGCCAAAAGCATCATAATTGTCTTCAGCATATTTAGTAAAGCGATCCAACAACTTTATATTTTTGTTTTCTATTGCTGTTAGATCATTATCCACATTATTTTTAACGGGTACATACCACTCCACAGGATCAAAGAAATTTCTGAAAGTTTGTTTTTTAAAAGCATAACCATGTCTGGCAAAGATGGTATTTTTGATAATCTGCAAATCTAATTTTCTTAAATTTTTTAACTCATTTTCACTAAGTAAGGTGGTTGAGGCGTTTAATTTAAAAATCTGATCGGAGGCACTCCTGTAAAAAGTATTTGCGCTCAATGAATCAATGGTTCCATCTTCAAGTGTATCTATACTTTTAACCATTTTTTGCTCGCTCCAGTCTACATATTCCATTTCTGTTGGCAACATACGACCTGCATTATATTCGAAAGCTTTTTTCAGTAGTTTAAATTCTTTTTCAGGCCATTTTAATTCTTTTTTGTATGCATTCCATTTGCCGATCAGCGTATCGCCAACGAGGGTAATTTCAAATTTTCCATCATATTTATCTGTGCCGGGTTCATCAAGCACAAAAGTAATTTTGCTTCCGTTTTCGGATAATTTGCCCAACAAAGGGCGGCTGTTGCCAGAAACTACGCTTTGCGCAATCACCGTATCTTTTGTTATTCTTTTAATATTGATATTCAGCTTTTTAACAGCATCTCCCATGTCTCCTTCATACTCCAATTCATCCGCTGTATAAAAATTACCTACCCAAAAACCATAAAGTTCTTTGTGGATTTCCTGTTGTGCAATGCCAGATGGTTTTTCTTTTTTAGTTTTTTTAGTATCTCTGCAAGAAAGCATCAAAAAAGGGATGAGCGCGAATAATAAGATTTTTTTCATAATTAATGTAACTGTTTCAGCGGGTAAATGTTTTGTGTTTAATCAGCCATTCAGCGATCAATAAATTGGGTATCCAGCCCAACCAGGCAATAATCTGATAAACATCCATTGGGGCTGGATGAAATAAATATACTAAAATAACTTTCCACAGCCTTAAGGTAATGGCAGAAGTAGCTAAAGCAAAGCTACGGTACATAAATTTTTTATGGTTTGTTATTTTCTTTTTTATAATAAGCAGAAGGGCTTTTAAAGTGAACCAAAACCACAGCACGCCCAAAATTATAAACGAGGTTTTAGCCATTAACCCTCCATTGGCAAAACAGCCAATAAAAATGCCTGATGGTGCTGCAAGCAACAATACTAAACTTACATACAAATAGCCCAACCACCTATGCACTTTTGGATAGCTTGCTAAAATGTTTTTATTAAACTGAGTAAAACCAGCCAGCAGTACAAATATTGCACTGTAAACGTGGAGGTAAAATATAGGGAGGTAAATTTTAATGCCGGATACTTCGGTTTGTTTAATTTGAAGAAAAGATACTTCGCTATTGAAAGGGATGTAGCGCAAGGTAAGCTGCAGCATTAAAATAAAAAAATAGGAAAAAAATAATAGCCAGGCCAACCACTTATAGCTAATGTTTTTCATTTATTTTTTATTGAACAGTAAAAGTAGTTTTTTATCAAATGGAATGGCCACCAATTGTGCGTTTACTACATCATCTTAGCTTCAAAATATCCTCCAATTAATGCATCGAAAATTACCCTGTATTTTGATTTTTTAGGAATTGAAACAAGAAGTACATTTGTATCAAGTACAACTTTCATGAATGTTATTTTTTCCTTAAATGCTCATTTTTCCAGGATTCAATTGTATTTTCATCCCAATAATTATCATCCCAGAGTTTGTCCTTTTCATCAGATGCAGATTTAGCAAAATATTTTGCTAACATTTCTTTGATATCATTCAGCTGAGCATCGGGCAAATTATATTGAAATAATTTTAATAGTTCTAATTGAACATTTGTTAATTTCCCCGTAGCTTCCATTTTTTTCTATTTGAACCAAAACAAATATAATCAATATTATTTTATGATGATTTCATCATTTCCAATATATCATCTACATATTTACGCTCATTGGCCAGCCGTGGTACTTTATGCTGTCCGCCCAGTTTATCTTTCGCCTTTAACCAGTTATAAAATGTGTTTGAAGGGGCATTGTGCACTTTAGGACGGGCCAAGGCCATATCTTTAAAACGTTTGGCATCATAATCAGAATTCACCTCACGCAGTGTATTGTCCATAACATCTACAAACTTCTCAAAATCGTTCGGCTGTTTATCAAACTCAATAATCCATTCGTGTCCGCCAGCTTTTTCATTTTTGAAATAAATCGGTCCGGCAGTATAATCCTTTATTTCAGCACCAGTTTCCTGGCAAGCTTTGGTTAAAGCCTGTTCTGCATTGTCGATTATGACTTCTTCACCAAAGGCATTAATAAAGTGTTTGGTTCGGCCGGTAATTTTAATGCGGTAAGGCGAAAGCGAAGTAAATTGGATGGTATCACCAATCATATAGCGCCATAAGCCACCGTTAGTCGAAATTACAATGGCGTAATTTTTATGCAGTTCTACTTCTCCCAATAATAATGCTTTAGGGCTTTCTTCGCCTATATTTTCAAGCGGAATAAATTCATAGAAAATTCCATAATCAAGCATTAACAACATTTCTTCTGAATGATCCTGATCCTGGATACCAAAAAAACCTTCTGATGCGTTATAGGTTTCGAGGTAATACATCTCATCGGATGGAATAAGTTGTTTAAACTGCTCGCGGTATGGTGCAAAGTTTACCGCACCATGAATGTACAATTCGAGGTTTGGCCAAACTTCTAGCAAGTTCTGTTTTCCGGTGAGTTCGAGGACTTTTTTGGCCAATACGATGGTCCATGTAGGCACACCAGAAATGCTGGTTACGTTTTCATTGATGGTAGCTTCAGCCATTCTATCCATCTTGATTTCATAATTATCCATCAATGCGATAGACATATCGGGCGTGCGGTAATATTCGGCCCAGATGGGTAAATTTTTGATTAGCACCGCCGATAAATCACCATAAAAACAATCTTCATTTAACTGGTTTACCTGGTGACTTCCTCCTAAAACCAAACCTTTACCGGTAAACATTTGGTTATCAGGACGGTTATTGCAGTATATAGAAAGCATATCCTTACCACCTTTAAAATGGCATTCTTCCAACGATTCCTGCGAAACCGGGATAAATTTACTCCTATCGCTAGTGGTACCAGATGATTTTGCAAACCACTTGATATCAGATGGCCATAGAATATTCTGTTCGCCATTGAGCATACGCTCAATATACGGCTTTAAAGTATCGTAATTTTGAATTGGAATACGCTCCTGGAATTGCTGAGGTGTTAAAATCGTTTTATAATCGTATAGTTTGCCCCATTCTGTATTTTCTGCACTATCGATTAAAGTATGAAACCACTCTTCCTGAACGTCGTGCGGATACTTCATAAAAAGCTCGATCTGATGGATCCGCTTTTTCATTAACCAGGTAAAAATTGAATTTACAAATGCCATATCAAAAAATAAACAGCTGACTTTTACCACAGATGTTGACAGATAAACACGGATATTGTCGTTTTTGTTGGAACGATAATAAAATCTCTATACCTGAAAGCAATTGATCTGTGTTAAGCATCTTTAAGCCCAAAAACCGGGACAAGAATTGGTTAGAATTAAACATCAAATTTTTTACGTTTCAGCACAAAATTCGATCCAAGATAAACCTTTCTTACCATTTCGTTTTCAGCTAAAACCTCCGGAACGCCTTGTTCTAAAATTTTACCTTCGAAAAGCAGGTAGGCGCGATCGGTAATTGATAGTGTTTCCTGCACATTGTGATCGGTAATGAGGATACCGATATTTTTATGTTTCAGTTTGGCAACAATACTCTGAATTTCTTCTACCGCAATCGGATCTACCCCGGCAAAAGGCTCATCCAATAAAATAAAGTTAGGATTTGCAGCCAAAGCACGCGCAATTTCGGTACGCCGACGCTCGCCACCTGATAATAAATCGCCACGGTTTTTACGCACCTTGTGTAAACTAAATTCGTTAATCAGTTCTTCAAGCTTATCGCGTTGTTCCTCCTTGCTCATTTTGCTCATTTCCAAAATGGCTAGAATATTGTCTTCAACGGTAAGCTTTCTGAAAACGGAGGCTTCCTGGGCAAGATAGCCAATTCCTTTTTGCGCCCGGCGATACATTGGATCTTCTGTAATGTCTTCTTCTTCCAGGAAAATACGGCCTTCATTTGGTTTAATCAAACCTACAATCATGTAAAAAGAAGTTGTTTTTCCGGCACCGTTTGGACCGAGAAGACCAACGATTTCTCCCTGACTAACGTTGAAAGAAACATTATTAACAACAGTACGCTGCTTATATTTTTTAACCAGATTTTCGGCTTTTAATATCATATATAGATCGATCCGTCATCCTGAATTTAGTTCAGGATCTTTCTTACTAGATGCTGAAACAAGTACAGCATGACGGTTTATTTTAAAATTAATTAACTTTTATTCCTTTAATGTTTAACTGCAAACGTTTCTTATCGCGCCAAACATTCTCTTCTAACGTATAACAAACAGAAAATGGTACTCTTGGTTGCAAAAGGTTTTGAAATTCTGCCAATCCGAACGCAATGCCTTCAAAAATAGGCGAATTTTGTTGTTTTATATTAATTTTTAGATGATTTTGACCAACTGCCATGGCATGTTGCGCAAGGTATACATTATGGGTAACAAATATCGGCGCCATATTCTCTGGTCCGAAGGGGCCCATTTGAGATAATACCCTAAAAAACTTACCATCAATCTGTGCCAGTTCAATTTCGGCATCAATCCTGATCATTGGCGTAAGTAACTCTTCTGTAATACTTGCAGATACAATTTCTTCAAACTTATCGGCAAAAGCATTTACATTATCCTGTTGCATGGTTAAGCCGGCAGCAAATTTATGCCCTCCATACTGATCCAATAAGTGGGCACAACCACTTAAGGCTTCATATAAATCGAAGCCCACCACCGATCGGCAAGAGCCTGCAACATGGCCGTTTGATTTTGTTAATACAATGGTAGGCCGGTAATATTTTTCAGTTAAACGCGATGCTACAATCCCGATTACTCCTTTATGCCAGTTTTCGTTAAATACAACCGTTGTTTTTTTGTTGATCAGGATATCACTTTCACCAATCAGTGCCAAGGCTTCTCGCGTGATGTCCTGATCGTATGTTTTTCGCTCTGTATTTTTCAGATTGATAAGTTCGCTCTGCTCTAATGCATTTCCATCTACCTGGCAAAGCAACATGGCTACGGCATGCTTGGCATGATCTATCCTCCCGGCGGCATTAATCCGCGGACCTAAGGTAAATACTACATCAGTAATGCTGTAATTTTCAGTTTTGCCAGAAACTTCCATCAGGGCACGTAAACCTTCGCATGGATTGGAGTTTAATTTTTTTAATCCGTAGTATGCTAAAATTCTGTTCTCGCCAACAACCGGAACAATATCAGCTGCAATACTCACCATTACCAGATCTAAATATTGCAGATAAGTTTCTTTTGGGAGCTGATGTTTTTGTGCGTAGGCCTGTGCAAGTTTAAAACCGATGCCGCAACCGGCCAATTCTTTAAAAGGATATGGACAATCTGATCGTTTAGGATCTAAAACCGCAATGGCCTGAGGCAATTCATCTCCAGGTAAATGGTGATCACAGATAATAAAATCGACTCCTAAAGTATTGGCATAATCAATTTTATCGATAGATTTTATTCCACAATCCAATGCAATAATTAGTGAAAATCCGTTTTCACTTGCGTAATCAATACCTGTTGTAGAAATGCCATAACCCTCTAAATAGCGATCTGGAATATAATATTCTATATTTTTTGTAAGCTGAGAGAAGAAACTGAAGGCAAGGGCAACTGAGGTTGTACCATCTACATCGTAATCGCCGTAAATCAATATTTTTTCGTGGGTTGCCAATGCGGTTTCGATACGGGCAATAGCAACATCCATATCCTTCATGATAAAAGGATCGTGAAGATGATCAAGATCTGGCCTGAAAAAATCTTTCGCCTGATCGAAATCACAAATATTACGCTGCACGAGAATCTTTGCAAGTGAGCGGTCTATGTTAAGTTGTTCTGCTATTTTTGTTACTGTATCATCGTTACAATCTGATGCCAGCACCCATCTTTTTTCCATTTAAGTTTATCTCCGAACAGTAAATATACATTTTAATTGGATATGATGGCGGTAATGTTAGTTGAGCAATAAACAAGGCCTTCATTAACAAAAAATTAAATTTTATTTCGAATTACCTGGGTAAGCCTGATAAAGTTTCATCAGGTGTGCCTTCTGATCTGCATATTTTGCGTCGTCGATTAAATTTACACGCTCTGCAGGGTCCCACGATAAATTGTACAATTCCGTTAATTCCTGGTCATCCTTTTTGGTAATCCTCAATTTCCAGTCGCCATCCTTTACCCCTTCCAATACATAGTTGTGGTAATAAATTGGTCGATGCGGTTTATTGTAGTTTTTGGTGGTAAGCAAGGCCGACACCGATTCGCCATCGTATACCTTTGCTGGCAATTTACTTTTAGTCCACTCGGCTAAGGTTGGAAAAACATCCAGATTTGAAATTGGTTTGGTTAGTTGGTTATTATTTAGCGTATGGCCTTTCCAATACACAATAAAGGGCACACGTTGACCGCCTTCGTATGAAATCCCTTTCGATCCCCTGAAAATACCTGCTGAACCTACATGATAAAACTTGGTAAAACCGTCATCATACATCCGCTGTGGCGCATTAATCCACGGTCCATTATCGCTGGTGAAGATAAAAATGGTATTATCTGCCTGCCCTGAGGCTACTACCTGTTTCCAGATTTCAGCCAATCCGGCATCCATATCTTCAATAACATCACCAAGCTCAGCACCTGCCGACGGGGTTTTTCTACTTTTTTGAGCGGCAAAAGCCACAGGTAAATGCGGCATGTTCTGTGCTAAATAGAGAAAAAACGGCTTTTTGGCCGCAGCATTTTTTTTGATAAATTTAATCGATTCTCGGGTGTAAGAACTGGTTAAAATACTATCGTGGGGCTTATAAATTTCTGGTTTGCTATTTCTGAAAATCTTAATTGTTGTATCTGTTTTTACATAAGGTGCTCTATAATCATGACTGTATAAAAGGCCATAAAATTCATCAAATCCTTTGTTGTTGGGAAGCGAAACGCCATGATCGCCCAAATGCCATTTACCCACTACCGCGGTAGCGTAGCCCGATTGCTTTAGCATCTGCGCAATTGTGATTTCATCTTCCGGTATTCCACGTTTATCGCCCGGACCAATTGGTGAAGGCAGGTCCATCCTACTGCAATACCTTCCCGTTAGTAATGAAGCTCTTGAGGGGGTGCAGGTTGGCGAGGTGGTAACGAAGTTGGTCGCTTTTACGCCTTTTGCAGCCATTGCATCTAAAAACGGAGTCTTAATCAGCGGACTACCATAACATGAAATATCGGCATAACCCATATCATCAGCCAATACAATAATTACGTTTGGTTTCTGCTGCGCTTTTAACTGTATAGACAAACTGAGCGCAAGTATAAAAATTAAGCTGCGAAGATTCATGCCCGAAATTTAAGCATCATATTTTACAAAAAAAGGAAGTATCCAAGCTTTTACCGAAACAAATACTCCTGATTAGATTGTTATCTTTGTAAAAACATTAAAGATCCATATTTTGCAAGTTCACACCCTATTCGAAGGCACCTATTCTGTTGATGCATCAAAGAAATTTGTACCATTCGACCCCGCTATACATACTTTTAAAGACAGACCCGCTTCATTATTTATCAATGTTCAGCCTTTTTTGGTTGAACTGAAAAACGACCTTGTTCTTTTTGATACGGGCTTAGGTTTTAGTGATGACCATGGTGAGCTAATTTTACATAAAAACATCCGCAATGCTGGTTTCGACCCCACTGATGTAACTAAGGTTTTAATGTCGCACTTACATTACGATCATTCTGGTGGCATGATCCATAAACAAGGAAATGATAGAGTTGAATTAAGTTTTCCTGATGCTGAATATGTAATTAACCGTGGCGAATGGGAAACGGCTTTCAGCAGTACTTCATCTTCTTACCATACCGATATATTTGATTTCGTTCAACGCAATGCGCAATTGAAATTTGTTGAGGGCGATGGCGCACTGGATGAAACCATTAGTTACGAATTTACTGGCGCACACTGTCCAAACCACCAGGTTTTTCTATTAACAGAAGGAAATCAAAAAGTTTTTTTTGGCGGCGATGTATTGCCTGAGCCTGAGGAACTGGTTAAAAACTTTATTGCTAAATACGATTTTGATGGGCGTAAAGCGATGGAATTACGCAAAGAATTTGGCAAAAGAGCTGCAGAAGAAAATTGGGAATGTTTATTCTACCATGGCAAAAGTGCCGCAACGGGTTTTGTAGATGCTGTTGAAGGTGGATTTAGGATAAGGTAAGTTTACTCGTTTTTTACCGCAAAGCACGCGAACAAGAAGCGCAAAGTACTCAAGGTTGATTTTTTTACCGCAAAGTACACAGAGTGTTTCACAGAGGGCATTGAGTTAAGTACTTATAGCTAAAGAGTTTCCGTGTTACTCTGTGCAAAACTCCATGCCCTCGGTGGTAAAACTTAACACTCTTATTTCCGTGCTTTCTGTGTTTCCGTGGCTAAAAATTTTACACCTAATTCAAAGGTCACTCGTTTTTTACCACAAAGTACACAGAGAGCATTGAGTTGGGTGCTTATAGCTAAAGAGTTTCTGTGCTCGCCTGTGCAAAACTCCATCCCCGCGGTAGTAAAACTTAATACTCTTTATTTTCCGTGCTTCCGTGGCTAAAGATTTAAAAGCTAATCCGAAGGTCACTCGTTTTTTACCACAAAGTACACAAACAGAATCACAGAGGGCATTGAGCTGGGTACTCATAGCTAAAGAGTTTCTGTGGTCCCCTGTGCAAAACTCCGTTCCCTCGGTGGTAAAACTTAACATTCTTTATTTTCCTTGCTTTCTGTGTTTCCGTGGCTAAAAATTTAGAAGCTAATTCGAAGGCCACTCGTTTTTTACCATAAAGTACACAGAGAGGATCACAGAGGGCATTGAGTTGGGTACTTATAGCTAAAAAGTTTCTGTGTTACTCTGTGCAAAACTCCATGCCCTCGGTGGTAAAACTTAACGCTCCTTATTTCCGTAGCTAAAAATATAATCCACAAAAAAGCCCCAACAAATGTTGAGGCTCTCCTTTTTTCCTAGAAGGGAATAATTATTTCTTAGCTACCAATTTAACAGCTAATTCGAAGTTATCATCAATTGCTTTGTCGCCAATGCTATCGAAGAATGATTTCGAACCATATTTAATATCATATTTAGTTCTGTCAACAACAATTTTACCAGCTAAAGCTGAAGCTGTACCATCTGCATTAACAGTTACAGTTGCAGGGAAGCTTAATGGCTTAGTAATGCCTTTGATGGTTAAATTACCAGTTACAGTTACGTTAGCACCTGAACCAGCAACTTTAGTGATTACGAAAGTTGAAGTAGGGAATTTAGTTGTACCGAAGAAATCGTCTGCTTTTAAGTGACCTTCTAATTTAGCACTGCCATCAGCATCTTTAATTGAAGTCATGTCGATAACGAAAGTACCGCCAGTTACACTTTTACCATTAACAGCTAAAGTACCTGACTGTAATGCGATTGTTCCGTTATGAGAACCTGTTACTTTTTTACCAACCCAAGTAATGGTAGATTTTGCTGCATCTACAGTAAAAGTTACTGGTTTAGTAGGGTTTTTAAAAGCTGACAATGCTACTACTGCCACTAATAAAAAAATTGAGCTAATTTTTAATTTCATTTTCTGGTTTTTTAAAATTTGATACAAATATAGATTAAAGCACGATCCCTTGTTATTGACCTATGTTAAGTTTTTCAAATTAATCGGATTTATTTAAAATCATTCTATTGACTGCATGATTACAGGAAAGGTTTAATTTGCTTGAAAAAAGAATGATAGAAAGGTAGATTTGTTTTATTGCCGATAGGAATCTGATTAAATGATAATTACCCAGGCATCATAATTAACAGAAAAAAAATATTCTATATTTAGTAAAAATCTTAGAACGCTCATGAAAAATAAATTTTACATTCCATATTACCTGTTATTGCTTCTATTTTCTTTAACGGGTTGCAATTTTAACAGCACCTACATAAACCGTGAAGAAGATAAAAAAGATGCCGAAAAGGTATCCGATCAATTTTACACCTTGCTTGAGCAAAAAGATTTTAACAAACTATCCCCATTACTCAGCAATCAATTTAAAGCGGTAACCAGCACAAAAAAATTAAATGAATATTTAACAGGCACAGCAATTAAGTTAGGCGAAATAAAAAGCAAAAAGCTAGATCACTGGGAAACAAAAGTGATCAAAGGTTCCAATTCATCTGCAAAATATGTACTCTATTATCTTGTAGAAAGAACAAAATTTCAAGCAAAAGAAACAGTCACCTTAGTTGCAGAAAACGATCAGATAAAAATATTAGGTTATAATGTTAATTCTGAAGGTTTGTTGTCAAGCAAAAACTTACCCGATCATTTAAAAAATGGCATTGAAGCACTTTCGGGCCATTCTATGGACGATGTTAAGGTTCATTATAATTCTGCTAAACCTGCGCAGTTAAATGCACAAGCCTATGCTCAAGGTACAGACATTCATTTAGCATCGGGCCAAGAGGAAAATTTACCACACGAAGCATGGCACGTTGTGCAACAAAAACAAGGCAGGGTTAAAGCAAGCACTCAGATCAAAGTTAATGCAGTTGTTAATGAATGACGCTAACTTAAAAAAAGAAGCTGACGAAATGGGCAAAATGAGCAGATCTTTAAGGATAGAATTGAATATTGATTCGCTCTCTCCACCTATTACTTTACACTCCAAACCCTTCCATTCTTAAACCTGAAAGGAGCGGAAATCCTTTTTGTTGGCATTTACAATAAAAGATTGCTTCGCAGTTCCTCCTCAGCAATGACGATATAACGAGAGCAGAAACCAAAAAAAGATAAAGCGAATGGCATGGCTACAGCTTCCGATGGAAAACTGCCAATATATTTCCAAAAAAAAATCTGCAAGCCTTATAAATGAATTATAAAACTTGCAGATGATTTATCTAAATAGATTCCCGCGTAGTTCCTCCTCACAATGACGAAAAGAGAAATTAAGACGATGAAAAGAAAACCTTAAACGCTCTACCTTCCCGCCTGCTACCTTGCTAAGGAACGATTTCTTCTAAATAACTCTCAACCGGAGGACATGCACAGATCAATGATCTATCGCCATGGCTATCATTTACACGACCAACTGATGGCCAGAACTTACGCTCCAACACATAAGGAAGTGGGAATGCAGCAGTTTGACGGCTATAGGCATGATCCCAGTCGTTTGCAGTGATTACTGATACGGTATGTGGTGCATTTTTTAAGGGATTATCAACTTTATCTAAAGTACCATTTTCTACTTCGCTAATTTCATTTTTAATCGCGATTAAAGCATCACAGAAACGGTCTAACTCATGTTTAGGCTCTGATTCTGTCGGCTCAACCATTAAAGTACCCGCAACCGGAAATGAAACCGTTGGTGCATGGAAACCATAATCCATTAAACGTTTTGCAATATCAGTTACTTCGATACCAAAAGCTTTAAATGAACGGCAATCCAAAATCATCTCATGTGCGCAACGCCCCTGAGCACCTGAATAAAGTACCGGGTAATGCTGCTCTAAACGGGCTTTCATATAATTTGCGTTTAAAATAGCATATTTAGTTGCGTTGGTTAAACCTTCAGCACCCATCATTGCAATATAAGCATGAGAGATAATTAAGATCGAAGCCGAGCCCCAAGGTGCAGATGATACTGCTGAAATTGACTTTCCTTTATCGATATCTACAACAGCATGACCCGGAACATAAGGAACCAAATGTTTTGCAACACCGATTGGGCCCATACCCGGCCCACCACCACCGTGAGGGATACAGAATGTTTTGTGTAAGTTTAAGTGGCAAACATCGGCACCAATATTGGCCGGACTGGTTAATCCAACCTGCGCATTCATGTTTGCACCATCCATATAAACCTGGCCACCATTAGCATGAATGGTTTCGCAGATTTCGATAATGCTTTCTTCGAAAACACCGTGTGTAGATGGATAAGTTACCATTAAACACGATAAATTATCTTTATGTAATTCTGCTTTAGCTTTTAAATCTTCAACATCGATATTACCGTTTTCTAAAGATTTAACCACAACAATTTTCATATCGGCCATTGCCGCAGAAGCGGGGTTTGTTCCGTGCGCTGAAGCTGGAATTAAAGCTACATTTCGGTGGAAATCACCTCTATCGTGGTGATAAGCACGGATAACCATTAAACCTGCGTATTCGCCTTGTGCACCAGCATTTGGTTGTAAGCTCATTGCCGCAAAACCGGTAATTTCACTTAACCATTTATCCAACTCATTAAAAACTGAGTAATAACCCAATACCTGATCGGCAGGGGCAAACGGGTGGATGCGACCGAAGTGAGACCAGGTAACCGGAATCATTTCTGCAGTAGCATTTAATTTCATGGTACAACTACCCAAGGCAATCATAGAGTGGCAAAGTGATAAATCTTTAGCCTCTAATGATTTGATATAACGCAACATTTCATGCTCCGAATGATGCGAATTAAAAACTGGGTGGGATAAATAAGTAGAAGTACGTTGTAACGTAGCCGGAATAACCGTTTCTACATTTTCTTCAACCTCAACCTGATCAGCTGCAATTGCTTTAACTTTAGCAAATATTTTAGCAATTAAGGCTACATCTTCGAAAGTGCTGGTTTCATCGAAAGATATGGTTGCAACATTACCAACATAATTTAAATTGATCTCGTTATCAATACAACCAGAATGAATACCGCCTTTTAAATCGCCTAAATCGAAACGGATGGTATCGAAATAAACTGAATTTAACTGCTCAAAACCCAAGCCTTTTAAAGTAGCAGCTAAGCTGATGGCCAAACCGTGCGTACGTTCTGCAATGGCTTTTAATCCTTTCGGACCATGGTAAGCTGCATAAAAACCAGCCATAATGGCTAGCAATGCCTGCGCAGTACAGATATTTGAAGTTGCTTTATCTCTACGGATGTGTTGCTCGCGGGTTTGCAAGGCCATACGTAAAGCATAATCGCCATGGCTATCAATGGTTACACCAATAATACGACCCGGGATATTACGTTTGTATTCTTCTTTTGTGGCAAAAAAAGCAGCGTGTGGCCCGCCAAAACCCATTGGAATACCTAAACGTTGTGTAGTACCAACTACCACATCTGCTCCCCACTCGCCTGGAGGCGTTAATAAGGTTAAGCTTAAAATATCAGCAACTACCGTTAATTTAATATTGAGATTGTGCAATTCAGCTGCAAAGTTTTTATAGTCGAAAACCTCACCATTTCCTGCCGGATACTGAACAATAGCACCAAAGAAATCTTCAGTGGCTACGAAATCTAAATGATTTCCGATAACCAGTTCTATACCGTAAGGGTTAGCACGGGTTTTTAAAATATCAATCGTTTGAGGGAAAACCAGTTCGGATACGAAGAACTTTTTAGCCGCCTGGTTTTTACGCAAGCTGTATTGCATAAACATTGCTTCGGCAGCAGCAGTACCTTCATCCAGTAAAGATGCATTGGCAATTTCCATTCCGGTTAAATCGATAACCATCGTTTGAAAATTCAGCAATGCCTGTAAACGGCCTTGCGCAATTTCTGCCTGATAGGGCGTATATTGAGTATACCATCCTGGGTTTTCGAATACGTTACGTAAAATTACACCTGGCGTAATCGTATCATAATAACCCTGACCGATAAAGCTTTTAAAAACTTTATTTAACAATGAAGTTTGTTTTAAAGCACCAAGATATTCAGTTTCTGATTTCGCTGCCGGCAAATTTAAAGGCTGTTTCAACCTAATTGCTGTTGGTACAGTTTGATCAATCAGCTCATCAATAGAATTTACGCCAACAGTTTGCAACATTTCGGCTGTATCTGCCTCATTTGGTGCGATATGGCGATTTTGAAAATCTTCCTTGTAGTGGATATTTAAGCTCATGCGGTATGAATAATAAATTTGCGTGCAAATGTAGCAAAAATGGCGTTGTATTCCACTATCAATCAGTGTAAAAAAGGTGTCTTATTTATGCTTAAAAGCGACAAAATAGGTAGATTTTATTCATTTACAGAAAGACAAACGTTTGTTCATTTTCGTTTAAGAATCCTATTATTTGGAAAGCAATATGTATGCTGAAATTTAAATCTGTTTAGGCTGCTATTATCAGTGTTTTTTAAACCTGCTTACGCTTAACTGATGCGGCCTGAAGTGTAAAATTGAAGCCAATTAAGGCAAGTAAAAAAATCCATTTTCTTACCTTTGAGCAACATTTATCTAAATGTGTTTATATTTATGCAAACAGCTAAAAATAAGGTTGCTCTTCTCGTTCATGCCTGCGATCGTTATGAATTTCTTTATAAAGGCTTTAATTTTACATTTACAGAAAACTGGGATTTTAATATTCCATGCAACTATTATTTTGCAACCGAGGTAAACAACGCAGCTATAAATGGCTTTACCAATATTAAATCGGGCAATGGCGAATGGGCCGACCGTTTAGCAACGCTATTAAACAATATGGAGGAGGAATATGTACTTTACTTCCAGGAGGATATGTGGCTAACTAAACCGGTAAATGCAAAGTTTTTTACCACACTCTTTGAGGAGGCAATTCAAAACAACTGGCGCCAGGTTAAACTGCACAGCATGAATGTTTACAAAACACGAGCAAGCAATAACGATATTGAAGGCTTTAATGTTGCTGAAATCGATAATGAAGCATCGCAATATTTAATGTCGCACCAAGTTACCCTTTGGAAAAAAGACTTTCTGCTCGCTCAACTTCATAAAAAAGAACATCCATGGAGAAATGAACGTAAAGGCACTAAAAGATTAAAAAAATTAAACCCTTTGATTCTTCATGCTGATTATTTTGCAGAGAACGGCGCAGCAGAAATAAACAATAATAAAAACCCATTATTAAGAAGCGAGTATTATGCCGTTTCATTTAACAGCACCTTAAATAATAACATTCTCCGCTTCATTGAATGGCTTAAAACGGGCAGTGCCGCTCAAAAAGAATATGCTGCAGAATTACAAAACCACTACGATAATAATTTAACCCACGATGGTAATGAGCGGCCTAAAAAAGTGGATATATTCAAAAAAATTAAAAATTTTATTCAGAAAAGAGCTGACAACTAATTTTTGCTTATAATTTGAATTTATTTCTGAACTTTCCAGCCTTCATCCTTACTCAGCTTTAATTTATACGTTTTTGTAATAAAACTGCTGTTTTTGTCTGCATCTTTATCAAACGGTTCAAAATCTGTAGTCGTCATTTTAAGTGATACCGTAACTTTTGCCGTGCTTGAGTTTACCTGTGCAAAATCTACTGGTTTCTCATCCGATAATACATACTCTACAACTTTAACGGTAGCTCTATCACCATCCTGCTTTAAAACCAACGGACTAGCCTTGTCAGTTAAAGTGATCTGATAAATGTAGCTGCTATCTTTTGAAAGGAACTTCTTTTTGGCTTCTTTTAAACTTAACGTAACTAATCCTTTACTGGCCAAAGATTTATATTTGCCCAATTCGAACATATCGTTTGTACTGTTAAATTTCATCTCCCCAAATTTAAAGCGGGTTGTTTTATATTCAGGATTAGCTTTTAAATAATCAATAATTACCTCTGATGCTTCATCCTGATTAATAGTTGTTTTGGTTTTACAAGCTGCTAGCCCAATAATAATAAATGAAAGAATATAGATAGTAAGTTTTTTCATGTGTGTATGCTTTATACTTTTTAAAGATATTTATTTTTAGTTTAACCGCAAAGCGCGCGAAGTTTATTAGTCTTTACGGTTGTAACCACAAAGGCGCAGAAAAACACGAAGAATATATTCAAGTCATGATATGAATGTATAAACCCTCCTTTGCACCCTCTGCGTTTTCACTTTGTGGGCTTTGCGGTAAAAGCAGACCTAAGTCCGTTTTAGGTATTTTAAATTCGGTAAAATCATCGCCGATAGAATCACCACAACACCAACCCATCTTAAAAATGATACCTGCTCTTGAAGCACAAAACCAGCCATCATAACGGCCACAGGCAATTCTGCCGCACTTAATATTGAGCTAATGACTGTCCCGATTCTAGGCACACCTTCTGCATAAAATAAAGGCGGAATTACTGTTCCAAAAACTGAAATTATTAATCCCCACTTCAATAGGCTCCCGCCCAAAGCGCCATTAAACAAAAACGCTGGTGGAAAAATAATGAAAATCAAAATGCAAGCTCCGGTAATCATTAAAGCACTTTTATGAAGCGCAGGATATTCATTTCCAATTCTTCCGCTAAGCAATAAAAAACCTGCGTAACATATTGCGGCCAACAAACCGAAGCCAATCCCCTTAATGTTCATACTCCCGATACTGCTTTCTACCATTCCGCTCGCTAAAACTGTTCCACCCAAAACCAAAACAATGGCCAAAAGCTGTAATGCTGTGGGTTTCTTTTTAAAAATGAGGAATTCCATTAAAATACTCATCCAGATAAACTGCATCAATAAGATAATGGCTACTGAATTTGGCACAAGTTTTACGCATTGGTAATAAAAAATACTGACTAAACCGGTGCACGTTCCTGCCAGCAACATTTTCCACCAGGGTGTTTTATTTGTAATTATTTTCGTTTTGTAACCAGCTGTTCTGCTTTGAAAAAAAAACAAGATCCATAAAATTACCGTTCCAAAAAAAGCCTGGGCACCAGTAACATCACCCAGCGTATAACCTTCATGATAAGCCAGTTTTACGAAAGTAGAGAGGATACCAAAGCTACAGGCACCAAAAAAAACAAGGAGAATTCCTTTTAACATAAATTATATATTTAACCGCAAAGGACAATAAGATTTTAGCGAAGCATCAGAAAGATTAATTAAATCGATATACCAGGCTTCGCGTTCTTTGCGCCCCTTTTCTTTGCAGTATTGCGGTTAAAAACTAAACCAATTGTTGTAAATATTTCTGAATGGTAGGTTCTAAACCTAGATATAGTGCATCGCTAATTAAAGCATGACCGATAGAAACTTCCAATAATCCGGGGATGCTTTGCGCAAAATAATGCAGATTATGTAAATCCAGATCATGACCAGCGTTAATACCCAAACCTAAAGTATTGGCATGATGCGCTGCAGCAATGTAATTTACAACTGCCTTTTCGCGGTCTGCATAATAATTGTGCGCATAAGCTTCGGTGTACAATTCAATACGATCTGTGCCGGTTTCTACTGCTCCTTCAACCATCTCTACCAAGGGATCTACAAAAATAGAAACGCGGATGCCTTCTTTTTGAAAAACAGCAACCATTTCTTTAAGGTAATCTTTATGTTTAATGGTATCCCAACCATGATTTGAAGTAATCTGACCTTCGGCGTCAGGCACCAAGGTAACCTGAGCAGGTTTATTGGCCAAAACCAAATCAACAAATTTATCCTCTTTACAATTGCCTTCAATATTAAATTCTGTAGCAATAACAGCTTTTAAATCGTAAACATCCTGATAACGGATATGGCGTTCATCAGGTCGTGGATGTACAGTAATTCCCTGTGCACCAAAACGCTCACAATCCAACGCAACTTTAACTAAATCAGGATTATTACCTCCGCGACTATTGCGAAGTGTAGCAATTTTATTGATATTAACCGATAACTTTGTCATAAAGCAAAGATAAGGCTTTGCCCTTGTTAATCTTAAACCTTAAAAAAATTTGACTTTTTTTTGCTCATATTTGCTTCTTGCAAATGAACATAAAAGATACAACGCTATATAAACTTCTGATCGTTTTACTCGCAATTGCAAGTATTCCGGCACTTTTTGGTGGCGTAATGGAACCCGATGGAGCATTATATGCTTCTATGTCAAAAAACATCATCTTATATAAAGATTGGCTTAACCTTTATGGCCGTGGTGCAGATTGGCTGGATAAACCTCACCTCACCTTTTGGATTTCAGCCGCGTTTTTTAAAATTTTTGGGATTTCGTCATTTGCTTATAAATTGCCTTCATTTTTATTCGGTTTACTTGGCGCAGGGTATTTATACCGGTTAGCTAAAGATATATATGATGAAAAAACAGGATTAATCAGCGCGTTGATTTTTATGAGTGCCTTACACATCATCACTTCTACTTTTGATGTAAGGGCCGAAATTTACATTACCACTTTTACCTTAGCTTCAATTTATCATTATTATAAAGCACACCAAAACTCTTTTTGGCACATTGTAGCAGGTTCATTTTTCGCAGCCTGCGCAATACTGATTAAAGGTATTTTTGTGCTGATTCCGGTTTTTGCAGGCTTTATAATTTACTGGCTTTTTACCAAACAATACAAGCAACTTATAAAACCGAAATGGTATATCGCCATCTTGCTGATTCTTGTTTTCATTACGCCAGAGCTATATTCGCTTTACACACAATTTGACCTTCATCCTGAAAAAGTTGTTTTTGAAAGAACTGGCGTTTCAGGTTTAAAATTCTTTTTCTGGGATAGTCAGTTTGGGCGTTTTTTTAACAATGGGCCAATTAAAGGAAAAGGAGATATTTCATTTTTTCTACACACTACGCTTTGGGCGTTTCTGCCCTGGTCTGTATTATTTTATACTGCTGTTGTAAATCTCTTCAATAAGAAGAACAGAATTGCCTTGGCTCCGGAAAGCATTATAATTTGGGCAAGTGCAGCAGTAACCTTCCTTATTTTTTCGTTATCCAAATTTCAACTGCCCCATTATATTCTGATCATTTTCCCACAATTTTCAATAATAACAGCACTTTACTTAAGGAAGCTTAGCAGCAAAGGCTTAAAAACCTTCTTCATTATCCAGAACATTATTTTTATTTTGGTTATTGCTTTGCTTTCTGCGCTGACATATATTTTTGGTTTCGAAAGTCCGTATTTAATCATAGGGATTCTGATTGTTATTTTAGCCTTGGCATTTTTGTTATTTAAAGGCGTACTATTAGAAACAATAATCGCCAGAAGTGCTTTTTTATCAGTTGGCTTAATGATCTTTCTGTTTGTTTTTTTCTATCCTGCGTTGTTAAAGTATCAATCGGGTATGCAGGCCGGCAATTGGTTAAAACAAAACTATCCTACCGCTAAGCCTGCAGTATTAAATTATATAGATGCATTTTCTTTTGATTTTTACGCACCCGGAGAAGTAAAGTATCTGCACAATTACAATGATCTCGACCAATCAAAGCACTTGAAAGATTTAGTGATATACATTTCAGAACAAGAATTGCCAAAGCTTAAAAAAGAGTACAATGCTGAAGTGCTTAAATCGTTTGAATACTTTCATACGACCAAACTGACGGGGAGATTTTTAAATAATAAAACCCGTTATGAGGTTTTAGAGCACTTTTATTTGGTTAAAATACATTAAAAATGGATTTATTCTTCCGGATCTTAAAATTTGGCCTGACAGGTTTCCTGGGAATGGCAATCGATTTCGGTGCCACCTGGTTATGCAAGGAGAAGATTAAAATAAATAAATACATTGCAAATGCAATAGGTTTCTCGCTCGCGGTAACCAATAATTACCTTATTAACCGGGTTTGGACATTCGAGAGCACCAATATCCACTGGGCAACTGAATTTAGTAAGTTTTTGGTAGTGAGTTTAATCGGTTTAGGATTAAATACTTTTATCATTTATCTTTTTCACCAGCGTAAAAACGGAACCAACTTTTATGTTGCCAAATTTTTCGCAATTGTGATTGTTTTCGTGTGGAATTTTTTAGCAAATATGCTCTTTACTTTTAAGTAACAGATTTTGAATTGACTATTCATGCTGACAATTTCAGAATGGCGACTTAATTTTAAAACTCGGACGGCTAAATGAGTCAATGACTAATAATCAAAGAACTATTTAAGTGACGTTTTTGCCGATAAAATAGAATACAACAAGCCATATTAATCCTTTAATCAGGAAAAAAAGAAACCCGACCAGGCCTACCCTTTTAAACCATAATTTTACTTTCTCTTTGTTCATGGGATACTTGTAAAGATAAATGATTTGCATTAAATTAGAAAGATTTTAAATAAGGAATTATGAAATTATCTAAATCACTGCTGCTCATCATCATATCAATTTGTTTTTTCGAGGTTAAAATTTTTGCACAAAACTTTAATCATATAAAACGCTATAAAGTAAATTTTGCTCTCGCCAACAGTGGTACAGAAAAACTGATCACATTCAGAAGCTTTACTGCAAACAGTCAAAAATATTTATTACTGGTAAATCCTGAAACTTTAGATACCAAAGTAGATCTGGCTAGTAATTACACCACAAACAGTTTGCAATACTCAAATGTGCTGGCAATTTTTAAAAATACAGCTTACATAAAGGCTATAGAAGCCGCTGCTGCCAAGGATATACAACTTCAAAATGCGGGAATTGATCATGCCATCCCAAACGAAAAAGGAATTACCTTAACCATCGACCTTTGTCCATCACATAAAGCGCTAGACAGAATCATTTTTCAATCTATTTTTGATGAATTTAAAAAGACCGAGCAACCTGCTCCCTTAGCTGTTTCAGTTTCTGGCAAGTGGATGTTAAAACACCAGGATGACCTGAACTGGTTAAAAAGCCTGGTAGAGAAAAAGGAACTTAACATTACCTGGGTAAACCATACCTATAATCATGAAGTGAATAAACTGCCTTTGGCCGAAAACTTTTTATTGGCACCAGGAACAAATTTAGATGTAGAGGTATTGGAGAATGAAAAACTGATGCTAAAAAATGGTTTGATACCCTCTGTTTTTTTTCGTTTCCCTGGCTTGGTGTCGGATAAAACAATTGTAGAAAAAATTGAAGCTTATGGTTTAATTCCTGTAGGAAGCGATGCCTGGCTTGCAAAAGGACAACAGCCTAATGCTGGTATTATTGTATTGATTCATGGCAATGGCAATGAAGAAATTGGCGTAAAAGATTTTATTCAGTTATTGAAAACCAAACAGGCTGATGTGAAAAGCAAACAATGGCTGCTTTTCGATTTGAGGCAGGGACTGGAAAAGGAATTTGAATAATTTATCGAATTTTTAACCGCAAAGGGCGCTAAGAAAGGCGCAGAGTTCACAAAGATAGCACAATAAATTGACCACAAACGCACAAAGAACACAAGGTTGGGTTCAGACCGTTTTTAAATCAGACTTAGCGGCTCTTTGCGAAAAACTTTGATTTCTTTGCGGTAAAACTACCTCTTAACCGGCAATAACTTTATTTCTTTTGCTTTAAATCGGTTATTCACAATTTCGCCGGAAACTTCTGCTTTACTTACGGCATTGCAAAAACCATGTTCACCATGTGCATCGCCAAAATCATCAATACCTTTACCATCAACAAAATAAGGTTTACCATCTATTTTCACGGCCAATTCACAATCTTTACCTTTCATTTTAAACTGGCATTCGCCACAGGCAATATCAACCACCTTTTTGGTTACCACTTTTGCAGTCGCAGCTTTTTGAGGATTGGTTTGGGCATTCGCAGAAAATGCAGATACAACAAGCACTAAAACAAACATTAACTTTTTCATTATAAATTCTTTTTTCAAATGTAAGTTTTCAACAGCAAAAGAACCAGATACCTGTGTAAAATAAACCTGATGGAAACGGACATCCCGATTCTTCCATCGGGATAAAGTGGACAGCAGGACTGAAACCCTCCGAAGAGAACAGGAACCAACCTTTTCTAATTTTCAATAAAAATCACTTGCCACATTAGAATACGCTGTCGTTCCAATACCCCTCTATGAGAAAGCAATAAAAAAAAGGGATATGCTATTTGCATATCCCTCTTATGTTATCAATCTTCAGTTAACTGCTAACTAAAAACTGTAAACTGAATTAGTACCTGTATGTATCTGCTTTGAAAGGACCTTCAACCGGTACGCCGATATAATCAGCCTGATGTTGATCTAAAACATCTAACTCTACACCAATTTTTTCTAAGTGCAAACGGGCAACTTTTTCATCTAAGTGTTTAGGTAAAGTATACACTTTGTTTTCGTAAGCTGCAGTGTTCGTCCAAAGTTCCAATTGAGCTAAAGTTTGGTTAGTGAATGAGTTACTCATTACGAAACTTGGGTGACCAGTTGCGCAACCTAAGTTTACCAAACGACCTTCAGCAAGCACAATTACATCTTTACCGTCGATAGTATATTTATCAACTTGTGGTTTAATTTCCACTTTGGTATCGCCATAATTGCCATTTAACCAAGCCATATCAATTTCATTATCAAAGTGACCGATGTTACAAACAATAGCTTTATCTTTTAATGCACGGAAATGTTTTTCGCGAACAATATCACAGTTACCCGTAGTTGTTACCACGATATCAGCTTCTTTAATTGCAGTATCTAAACGTTTAACTTCGTAACCTTCCATTGCAGCCTGCAAAGCACAGATTGGATCAATTTCGGTTACAATTACACGTACACCTTGTGAGCTTAATGATTCTGCAGATCCTTTACCCACATCACCATAACCACAAACAACAGCAACTTTACCAGCCATCATAACATCGGTAGCACGACGGATCGCATCAACCAATGATTCGCGACAGCCATATTTGTTATCGAATTTTGATTTAGTAACTGAATCGTTAACGTTAATTGCAGGCACGTGCAAGGTTCCGTTTTTCATTCTTTCGTACAAACGGTGAACACCAGTTGTAGTTTCTTCTGATAAACCTTTAATTGCTGCAATTAGCTCAGGATATTTATCAAAAACCATATTGGTTAAATCGCCACCATCATCTAAAATCATATTTAATGGCTGTTGCTCCGGACCGAAGTGTAAAGTTTGCTCAATACACCAGTCGAATTCTTCTTCGTTTAAGCCTTTCCAGGCGTAAACCTGAATACCAGCAGCAGCAATTGCAGCAGCAGCATGATCTTGTGTTGAAAAAATATTGCAAGATGACCAGGTAACCTCAGCACCTAGTGCAGTTAATGTTTCGATTAATACAGCCGTTTGGATGGTCATGTGCAGACAACCTGCAATGCGCGCACCTTTAAGCGGTTGTGTTGGACCGAATTCTTTACGTAAACTCATTAAACCTGGCATTTCTGCTTCGGCTAATTCGATTTCTTTACGGCCCCATTCTGCCAGTGAAATGTCCTTAACTTTGTAAGGGATATAAGTTGTCTCTACTGATGACATAATTATTTGTTTTTAAATGTAATGCAAAGTTACGGCATAGCTTTGTGAAAGCCAAATAATTAAAAGAGCAAGCGGGTTTACAGATTGTAAAATAGTAATTCTATTTTCTCTGCACAAGCTTCAAAACCTCATATCTTAGCTATTTTTTGAAAAGAAAATCCTGCTGTTGTGAGTTCTGCTCTGGTCCTGCCACACATTCTAGTTCCGATGAATCCCAATGTAAAATCGGGGCTGAGGCTGTAATTCTCGTTCCTTAGGTTTGTATGTACTTAAAAATATATGAGCTTTGAATATATAAAACCTTAATAGCAGTGCTGCACTATTACTCTGTTCCTTAGGTTTAGATTATAAAACTGTGCGTTGTTTGTAATGCTGAAAATAACCTAAAACAAAAATTGATTTACAACTAATTATGACAAATGGCAATCTAAAAAGAATCGGAAGAATCGATAATGAATTCCTAGTCAGCTTTGGATTAGCTAGTAATTTATGACTAATTTTGGTAGTGAAAAAAATAATAACGCCCCTCTTAGTTGCAGTTTCTCTATTCGGCTGCAAAAAATATCCGTACGAATCAAGTTATGTAACTATAGCTTACGAAGTTCAAGTTGGATACCTTGATGGACAAAACAACTGGGTACAACCAACAGCACTGCCTGAAAATTTCGAAGCTGAAATAAGTTTTACCAAACCAGACGGAACAACTCAAACCGAGAAAATTTCTGGTAGCGATCTTGGTGTTGGGGAACAATTAGATTTCGACAAAAATGGGTCTGTCAAAGATTTGAAGCTTACTTGGACCTCTAATTTTACAGCTTCAAGATTAAGATTTAATTGTGTTATCAGGAGAGCTTTCTCAGTTGGTAAAATTACAACAGGACTTCTAGCTTCAGCCAAGAATTCGTCCAACGGTTCTCTGCAAACTACTATAGATGCAAAACCACTTAAAAATTGATAAGTATTTATTATTAGTTGGATAAAATGTAATTTGAAAAGCAAGACCAGCAGCACTGATAGGGCTGTCCATCCATTATAACACCGATCAGGAAACGGAAGCTACCAATTTTGTAGGTTGAGATTAATCCGGTTCTACCGTATATGCCTCAAAGAAGTCAAGTTGACATGGCAAGGTGTACATCAAAAACTTGACTTCTTTTTAAGTCTCCAAAACATCAAAATAAAACTTTGATTTACAGGTAATTATTTCTTAAATTGTTATAACCAAAATAACTGTTATGAAGAGCGTAAAACATTTATTGGATACCAAACAGGTAAGGATTATCTCGGTATCAGAAAATATATCCGTTTTGGATGCTTTAAAAGTAATGACTGAAAAGAATATCAGTGCCGTATTGGTAATGAAAAATGACTTGCTTAAGGGCATTTTTACAGAACGCGATTATGCCAGAAAAATCATTCTTCAGGGCAAATCATCAAAAGATACATTGATTAAAGAAGCCATGACGGCCAGTCCGATTACCATAAATTTAAGCGATACAATTGATTATTGCATGGAGCTGATGACCGATAAACACATCCGTCATTTACCAGTAGTAGAAAATAACGAGGTAAAAGGAATGGTTTCAATCGGCGATGTGGTTAAATTCATCATCGCCGATCAAAAGCAAACCATTTCGCAATTGGAAAGCTATATTAGCGGATAGCACTGGTTGGTGAGATACCTGGTTTACTCAATCTTCTACTACTACTCTCCGCTACCGATGAAGTGTAATGAGCTTCAGTCGAAACGACGACTCTAGAATTATTTCCGTCATTTCGAGTGCAGCGCAGCGAAGTCGAGAAATCTTTTAAGGCAGTTCTCACAAAAATTTCTCCCCGAAGGAGTTCCTTTGGAACACCACGGTCGAAATGACGAATTATTTTATACCAATGAAGACTATAATCTGTGCATCTATCCCTAGGCTATTTCCATCTCCACTCACCGGCGATGGTTAAAGGTTCTTTAAGGTTTTGAGATTCTAAAAAAGTCTTCAATTCTTCTTCGCCCTGAACACCAACAGGAATTTTTGATGTATTGGCTAAAGCATATGTTAACATCGCACTATAACGCACCGTATTTTTAAGTTCCTGCTCATCAACCAGCTTAAAACTATCACCATCTGAATGGTAAAATGGGCCAGAATTGTTTGGCAATTTACCACCAAAACCACCACCTGTAGGAATGCCTTCCAACATAAATGGTTGATGATCGCTATGTAATCCTGCACCTGCATTAAACATGTTTTTAAAACCCGTATCAATTTTTACAATATCAGCACCCCAGGCGGTAAACAAATCTTTCATTTCTGCTCTTGAGGTAGAAAAACCCTTCGGGTCGTTAGTCATATCATAATTCAGCATAAATTTCACCTGATTTAAGGTTTTATCCTTTTTAGCCTGATCGATATACGCTTTAGAACCTAATAAACCCTGCTCCTCGCCCATAAAAAGAACGAATTCTACAGTACGCTTTGTTTTTAAATTCAGTTTTTTAAACGTACGTGCCATATCCATAATGGCAAAAGAACCGATTCCATTGTCAATTGCACCAGTTGCCAAGTCCCAGCTATCTAAATGCCCGCCAACTACAATTTTATCTTTGGGCAACTCGGTTCCCTTAAAAGTAGCCACTACGTTTCTCGCTTTAATTAAACCAGAGAAATTAGTCATGGCGATATGCGCAATCTGATTTTGTGATTTAATTTTCGTTTTCAACGCCATACCATCTTCCAAACCAATACAAATAGCCGGAATAGGAATTAATTTACCCGTTACAGAAGCGGTTCCTGTTAACAGTACTCCATCTTTTACAGTGTTAATTATAATAACTCCTATTGCACCATATTTAGTTGCAATGGCAGTTTTTTCTGAGCGATGCAGTGTTTTTGTTCCTGCCGGAGAACCTGGCAAAACACCAAGATAAATTAACGCAATTTTACCTTTAAACTTATCTGGATTGGCTTGATAATCTGCCTCTAATCCATTACCAGCATCAACAATTTCGCCAGTAACATCTGCACTCACTGGCGAATGCGCAAGTGTAACGGCTTTAACCTTAGTCAGATTATTTTTATCTGTACCAATTTCTACACTAATGGCTTTTCTAGCCCAGCTTTCCACTTCAAAAGGTTGAAACTTTACTTCACAGCCGTATGATTTTAATAAATCGAAAGCATATTGCTCAGCCTTTGCCCCATTTGTAGAGCCAGTTAAACGGTGGCCAATCGTTTCGGTTTCATATTTAAGCGTTTCGTAGGCTTTTGAATGCTGTTGTACATCTGTATTGATCTTGGCAAAAACATCGCCGAATTTATCCTGGGCATTTGCAACAAAAGCGGCACAAAGAAGTGCAGTGGAGAAAAAATATTTCATTAAGAATAGTAGTTTAGTTGCTGAAAGTACAAATTTTAGCCAGAGATTGCTAGCTGTAACGTATATTTTGCTTTGGATAAGGTGTTACGCTAATGGTTCGTTGTTTCGAAGTATCAATCCACTATTTTAAAGTATTACAGGTTTTAAAAGACACTGGAATAATTTCAAGGGGACGATAAAGACTGAATCATCCAATGCAAAAGATTATTTTGCAATATCTGCCTTTTTCTTAGGGAAAACCAATGAAGCCACAATACTGATTACGAGTATGCTTAAAATCACTATAAGTGAGTGTTCGGTAGTAAAACCCCATTTCTCCAAATACACGTGACCCAACATTTTAACGCCGATAAATGCCAGTAAAATAGCCAAACCAGTTTTTAAATAATGAAATTTATGAATAATATTCACCAGCAGGAAAAACATAGACCGCAAACCCATGATAGCGAAAATATTAGAGAAAAATACGATATAAGGATCTTTTGTTACTGCAAAAATAGCCGGAATGGAATCCACAGCGAATAGAAGATCGGTAAACTCGACAATCAACAACACTAAAAATAGTGGTGTAACCAATGTTTTATGGTCAATTTTTACAAAAAACTTCTTTCCTTCGTACTTAGGGTGAATTGAAAATATTTTTGATGCCCATTTTACAACAGGATGATTTTCAGGATCTATTTTATCATCTTCCTGCTTGCTGAAAAACATTTTAACACCAGTAAATACCAGAAAAGCACCGAAAATATAAAGTATCCAGGCAAATTTTGTAATCAGTGCTGCACCAACAAAAATAAAGATAAAGCGCATTACAATTGCACCCAAAATACCCCAGAATAATACACGATGATAATATTTTTCTTCTACAGCAAAAGCAGAAAAAACGAGAACAATTACAAAAATATTATCGACCGAGAGTGCATATTCAATTACATAACCGGTTAAAAACTCCAAACCAAGATTTTGTTTGTAAACGGCTAAACTGCCATCAAAATCGCCTGGGATTAATTTAATATGATGCTGATGTTTGGTTACAATTTCCTGAAGGTGTGCAAAATCTTTGATTCCGTGCAGTTGGTGCCCCTCAGTTAAAAGGATAAAGTAAAAGCCAATGGCCAGGGCCACCATAATCAAACTCATTACTCCAGCTTGTTTTAAACTTACTACATGCTCTTTCCTGCTAAAAAGACCAAGGTCTAAAGCAAGAACAAGTACAATAAATAGTAGAAAACCTAAGCTAAAAAGTAATTCGTTACCCATTATTTTTTACGTTCAGTGGTGTACAATACAAGCTGTTCTAAACCAGTGCGTGCCTCGCCTGCTTCAAAACTGTGCAAAATATCAAATGCATCTTTCTGGTATTCCAGCATTTTTTGATTGGCATAAAATACACCTTCATTAGCATTTACAAAATCAATAATCTGTTGAATTTTAACCGGGTCATCCTGATGGTTTTTCACCAGGTTGATGATCCGTTTCCGTTCTGTTTTATCAGATTTGTTTAATGCATATATTAAAGGCAATGTTACTTTTTTTTCTTTAATATCAATCCCCAAAGGCTTACCCACATCATCCGTTCCGAAATCGAAAGTATCATCTTTAATTTGAAAGGCAATTCCTACTTTTTCACCAAAAAGGCGCATTTTCTCAATTGTTTCATCATCAGCACCTGCCGAAGCGGCCCCTGCAGCACAACAGGAAGCAATTAAAGAAGCTGTTTTCTGCCGGATTACATCAAAGTATAAATCCTCCGAAATATCCATCCTTCGCACTTTTTCCACCTGCAACAATTCTCCCTCACTCATTTGTTTAACTGCTTCTGATACAATTTGTAACAATCTGTGCTCGTTATTGTTTACTGAAAGTAATAATCCTTTGGCCAGCAAATAATCGCCAACTAAAACTGCAATCTTATTTTTCCATAAGGCGTTAATGGAGAAAAAGCCACGACGCTCGTACGCATTGTCTACCACATCATCATGCACCAAGGTTGCCGTATGTAAAAGCTCTACCAAGGCTGCGCCACGATGCGTCGATTCTGTTATTCCACCGCATAGTTTAGCCGCAAAAAACACGAACATCGGTCGCATTTGCTTGCCTTTTTGCTTCACTATATAATGGGTAATCCTATCCAGCAACGGTGCGTCGCTATGCATAGACTCTTTAAAGGTTTTTTCAAACGCTTTAATATCAGCAGCAATAGGTGTTTTTATCTGTTCGATTCCCGGCATTAAGTCGAAAAATTTTGATTGCAAACTTAAGCTAATTTCCCATAAAAAGGTAATCTGGAAACTTAATATTAAGGATTTGAAGCGTCGAGACTACAATCTCTATAATCTTTTCGCTTCTGCTATTCCTTATTATATCAAAACTTAAGCTCCGGTTTTAGACGATCTGATGCATTAAGGATTGTCAGGCGAGATAAAAGCGGTTATAAAAATGAGCTTTATCACAATAAATCAATTAAAACATTAGCTTTATTTAATTTCAAATTTTACATTTAAACCAATATTAGCTGTGCTAAATGAAAAAACGCTACAAAGTAATTATCGGTCTTTCGGCATTAATTGTTGCAGGCTATTTGTTGGGGCCTAAGCCTAAAAAGCCCATTTACAATGAGGAATTAACTGAAATTCCAGAATTGGAAGATTTAGATAATTTTGTGGCGAGTTTGGAATCCATGCATAAAATAAAACCAGGTAATGAGGCAGAAATTATCTGGGCAGATAGCATCCACAAGCAAACCGAATATGCCATTGTTTACCTACATGGCTTTTCAGCATCGAAAACTGAAGGCAATCCGGTTTACCTCAACCTGGCAAAAGAGTTAAATGCCAATTTATATTTAGCTCGTTTGGCTGATCATGGGATCGATACCCTGGCCCCAATGCAATATTTTACCGCCGATCGCCTTTGGGAAACCAGCAAGCAGGCTTATGCCATAGGTAAAAAGTTAGGTAAAAAAGTAATCCTGGTAGGCACTTCTACCGGTGGAACTGTAGCATTAAAATTAGCGGCAACCTACCCAGAAATTAACAGTTTGATTTTATTATCGCCCAATGTGGCCATTAATGATAAAAATGCATGGTTGTTGAATAATCCATGGGGCTTGCAGATTGCCAGAAAAGTGGTTGGGGGCGATGAACGAAAAGTAGACGACCGCACCGATGAGTATAAAAAATACTGGTATACGAATTATCGCCTAGAATCGCTGGTAGAACTGGAAGAGTTTATAGAAAGCAGTATGGTAAAAACTACTTTCCAGAAAGTAAAACAGCCTGTTTTAATGCTTTATTATTATAAAAACGAACTGGAGCAAGATCCTGTGGTGCGGGTAGATGCCATGCTGAAAATGTTCGCTGAACTAGGTACACCAATTAACTTAAAAAGAAAGGTGGCAATACCAAATGCAGGCAACCATGTAATGGGATCGTACATTACCTCTAAAGATTTGTCAGGTGTTGAAACGGCTATAGGTAATTTTGTAGATAGTACGCTTAAGGTTCCTGTTAATTAGTTAATTTTATTAATCACTAGTCGTCACCCTGAATTTATTTCAGGGCCTACCTTGCAAGACTGATGCTGAAATAAATCTAACAGCTATCGGATCAGCAGGACGAGTAATGCTAATCTAAATCTCTCTCATCATGAAAAACCCTAAACCTATATTGATCGAAATAGCATGGCTTTTGGGCTGTACAATATTGTCATATTATATGTTCATTATATTATTGGGAACTTCAGGCCTGGACATAAATCTTCATGATACTTATTTTGTCGTTAAAACAGAACATGCATGGATATCTTTTTTTGTAATTATTTCCTTTTTTGTTTATTATTTTAAAGAATTAAAATATTCATACAACAGAAAAATTCAGCGTTCATTTATTTTCTTTTTGGGTTTTATTTTAATCCTTCTTGCATCATTAGCGTTGCAGATTTTACCTTTCTTAAATCCATACCGCAATAACAACGGATGGACAGTTTACCCCACGTTATCCATCCATCCGAAAATCGATCCATTTGAGCAAAACATCACTATATTGGCAATCGTATCTAAAGCTGTTCTCATATTTCAAATTATAGTCGTTTCTATGCTACTAGTTTTAGCCTATAAATGCGGAAAATCAAAAAATAAATGATGAAATTTTACTTCTTAGCGGCCTTTATACTTATTTTAACCACAGAATCTTTTTCTCAGACAAAACACGATTCTAAACCGTTTATTTTAGGGGAAACTCTGGAAATTAATTCCAATGAACTTAAAGAAATCCGGAAATTAAATATCTATTTACCAGAAGGTTATGCTGCAGATTCTGCTACCAAGTATCCGGTAATTTATTTGCTCGATGGATCTGCAAACGAAGATTATATTCACATTGTAGGCCTGGTTCAATTTTTAACTATGATTGAAAAAATGCCAAAAGCAATAGTTGTTGGCATCGCCAATGTAGACAGGAGACGAGATTTCACCTTCCCCACAACCATTAAACAAGATTTAATTGATTATCCAACAACTGGTAAATCGGAAGAGTTTATATCGTTTATCGAAAGAGAATTGCAGCCGTTTATCACAAAGAATTTTAAAACAAATGGTTCTAAAACCATTATTGGTCAATCTTTAGGTGGCTTATTGGCTACTGAAATTTTATTAAAAAAACCTCAATTGTTCGATAATTATATCATTATTAGTCCAAGTTTATGGTGGAACAATGAATCGCTTTTAACTGATGCTACCAAATTTATTCCTAACATTAAAACTGAAGCTAAAATCTATATTTCTGTTGGTAAGGAAGGAGAAAAAATGATAGCAGATGCCACAAAACTAGCTGAACTTGCTCAGGCAAATAAAAAACTAAACACAACATTTGTTCCGCTTATGCAGGAGAATCACCTTACTATTTTACACAATAGTGCGTATAAGGGCTTAGAAATTGTGTTTTCCAAAAAGAAATAATTTAATACCTTATTAAGGTTAAGGCACAAACTTTGCCGAAATTTAGCTAAGTATATTTTTAACAATAATTTCAGCATGTACCCTCGAATTTTCGATAAATAGCTTGTGGGTATCCAATCCGCCACAAACCACACCGGCCAGATATAAACCTTTTACATTGGTTTCCATGGTTTCTTCGTTATAGGCCGGGCAAAGTGTTTCTGGTAATTCGATGCCAAATTTTCTTAACATTCCGAAATCAGGCTGATAGCCCGTCATTGCAATTACGAAATCGTTCGGTATAGTTTGTATGCCTTCGGGTGTTTTTATATCAACCTCTCCTGCGCGGATTTCGACCAATTCAGAATTAAAATGCGCCTTAATTTCACCTTCTTTAATCCTGTTTTGTATATCTGGCCGCACCCAATATTTCACATGTGGACCAAGATCGCCGCTTCGAACCACCATAGTTACATTTGCGCCCTTTCGGTAGGTTTCTAAGGCCGCATCTACCCCAGAGTTGTTTGCACCAACCACTACTACATTTTGAAAAGCATATAAATGTGGATCTTTGTAATAATGGGTCACTTTTGGCAAATCTTCACCCGGTACATTCATCAATAAAGGAACATCATAAAAACCGGTAGCCACAACTACATTCTTTGCCGTGTAATTTGTTTTGGAAGTACTAATTTCAAAAACCTGATCTTCGTTTTTTACAACTTGTTTTACGCTTTCGAAAAGATGAATGTTTAAATCAAATTTTTCTGCTACCCGGCGGTAATATTCAACAGCTTCATTGCGATTAGGTTTTGGACTGATGGTTACAAAAGGCACACCCCCTATTTCTAACTTTTGAGAAGTAGAAAAGAAAGTCATAAATACCGGGTAGTTGAACAAACTGTTCACCAAAGCACCTTTTTCTACAACTAGGTAGCTTAAGTTTGCTTTTTTTGCTTCAATTGCGCAAGCCATCCCTATTGGTCCGGCACCGATAATTAATATGTCGTAATGATTTTGATTTGCCAAATGCTTTATATCTTATGTTGTCATTCTGAGCCTGTCGAAGAACCTCCAATGCATTTCGACAAGCTCAATGTGACATTTGCGCTTAATTATACTTTCATTGCTTTACTTGGGCATGCAAAATCGGTTCTTTTTAAACCGGTATTTTTAATTGCAGCGTAGCCCCCGGCAACATCGATTACATTTTCTACTCCACGCGATTTTAAAATTGAAGCGGCTATCATTGAGCGGTAACCACCAGCACAGTGGATGTAATATGTAGATTTTGGATCGATCTCACCCGTCCATTCGTTAATAAAATCCAATGGGCGGCTAAGTGTAAATTCCAGATGCTCTGATTCATATTCACCAGGTTTACGCACATCAAGCGCTGTAATTTCACCATTGGTATTTGCTTCTTCAAATGCTTCAGCTGAGATCGAATCGATAGTATCGATTTCCTTACCGGCATCCGTCCATCTTTCGAAACCACCATCTAAATAGCCAATCGTACTATCGTATCCCACCCGGGTTAGGCGCGTAATGGTTTCTTCCTCTTTGCCCTCATCTGTGATCAATAAAATCGGTTGCTGTAAATCGCTAATCAAAGCTCCGACCCAAGGTGCAAACTGCCCGTTTAGGCCAATATTGATCGAATTGGGGATAAAACCCTTGGCAAAAACCTGAGGATCGCGGGTATCAAGCATAATGGCACCCGTTTGGTTAGCGGTATCTTCAAATTGCTGAGGCGTTAAGGCGTTTAATCCTTTTTCATAAACCTCGTCAATACTTTCTACACCACCTTTATTAATCGCTGCATTTTTAGCAAAATATTGTGGTGGTGGCATAATGCCATCCGTTACTTCGGTTATAAACTGTTCTTTAGTTTGCGCTTTTAAGGCATAATTAACCTCTTTCTGGTGGCCTAAAGTATCAAATGTTTCTTTGCTCATGCTTTTACCACAGGCCGAACCAGCACCATGTGCAGGGTAAACAATTACATCATCAGCCAATGGCTTAATTTTCTCATTTAACGAATCGTAAAGCATACCTGCCAGGTCTTCCATCGTTAAATGCCCCTTTTGCGCTAAATCCGGGCGACCTACATCACCAATAAACAAGGTATCGCCACTAAAAATGCAGTGATCTTTCCCGTTTTCATCAGTTAACAAATAAGTGGTAGATTCTAACGTATGGCCAGGTGTATGTAACGCAGTTATGGTTACTCTGCCTACTTTAAACTGCTCACCATCTTGAGCAATATGTGCTTTAAATTCAGTTTTAGCAGTTGGTCCGTAAATAATTTCTGCACCAGATTTTTCAGCCAAATCTACATGTCCGGAAACAAAATCAGCATGAAAATGCGTTTCGAAAATATATTTGATGGTTGCTCCTGCTTTTTCAGCTTTCTTTAAATATGTTCCAACTTCTCTCAGTGGATCAATAATAGCAGCTTCACCATCACTTTCTATGTAATAGGCGGCTTCAGCGAGGCATCCTGTATATATCTGTTCTATTTTCATGTTTTTTTCACTACGTCAAACTGAATTTATTTCAGTTGCTTACTAAAAGATGCTGATCGCAAAGATTCGGGACAGCATGACGGATCTATAAAAGCAAAAATAGGGCTAAATACTTATAATCGAAATGATGTGGGTCATAATTGCAGAAGTTTTACTTAGCGGGGGCATAAAAACTGCAAACGGTGAACCAATTAGTTGTAAAACTGCCAACTATAAACCGTAAACTGCCAACTAATCTGGGCGTTACCAATCCCGATGAAAAATCGGGAAAGGGGCGGGCTTTGCAGGGCTGAGCTACGCTCCGGTACCGATGAAGGATCGTTACTGAACCCTTACAATCCCTAACGCGGTATTTATCACAATATCTATCCCGAAGTTAAAATTTGTAGCCATAAGCACCAGAATTGTTAAATAAACCTGATAAAACGGAAAGCCCGGAGCGAAGAATGAGTGAGGACTTGGAGAGATAGCAGGGCTTTCTTAACCTAAAAGAATTGTTAAATAAACCTGATAAAACGGAAAGCCCGGAGCGAAGAATGAGTGAGGACTTGGAGAGATAGCAGGGCTTTCTTAACCTAAAAGCACCGAACCCCGCTTTTCAAAATAATTCGTATATGGTTTTTCCAGGTTGTACTGCAAATTAAAAACTGCAAACGGTGAACCAATTAGCTGTAAAACTGCCAACTATAAACTGTAAACTGCCAACTAATCTGGGCGTTACCAATCCCGATGAAAAAATCGGGAAAGGGGCGGGCTTTGCAGGGCTGCGCTGCGCTCCGGTACCGATGAAGGATCGGCACTGAACCCTTACAATCCCTAACGCGGTATTTATCACAATATCTATCCCGGGGTTAAAATTTGTAGCCAAAAGCACCAGAATTGTTAAATAAACCTGATAAAACGGAAAGCCCGGAGCGAAGAATGAGTGAGGACTTGGAGAGATAGCAGGGCTTTCTTAACCTAAAANAAGCACCAGAATTGTTAAATAAACCTGATAAAACGGAAAGCCCGGAGCGAAGAATGAGTGAGGACTTGGAGAGATAGCAGGGCTTTCTTAACCTAAAAGCACCGAACTCCGCTTTTTAAATAATTTGTATATGTTTTTTTAGAAGGTTGTACTGCAAATTAAAAACTGTAAACGGTGAACCAATTAGCTGCTATTAATGGCATTACAAATCAAAGCTGGCAATTAATCTTTGCTCAACTCCCCTCTTAACGGTTCTTCCATCAACTTACGGCTTTCTTCAACTGATAAACCAAGGCCCATTACAAACATGAGTTTTGTAACAGTTGCCTCAAAAGTTAAATCGTAACCACTTAAAACGCCCATTTTTAGCAATTCTCTACTGGTTTCGTATCTGCCTAGCTGAACCGAACCTTTTTTACATTGAGAAATGTCGATAATGATTTTTCCATTCAAAATGGCCTGTCGTAAACTGTCTAAAAACCATTGGGCAGTTGTGGTATTGCCCGAGCCAAATGCTTCGAGTATTATGGCATCTACTTTTGAGTCTGTTATTGCCTGAACGGCTTGTGGCGTTATGCCCGGATACAATTTAAGTACCCCAATGTTCGCATTAAAATTGGTATGTAATTTCAGTTTGCCTTCTGGTGCTTTTAGAATATAATTCCGGTAAAATTGCAGGTGTACCCCTGCTTCGGCAAGTGTAGGATAATTTGGTGAGCGGAATGCCTCAAACTTTTCGCTATTGTATTTTATAGAGCGGTTACCCCTGAATAATTGCGCATCAAAATAAATGCAAACCTCAGGGAACAGTGCTTTCCCATCTTCTTTCGTAGCTGCAATCTCTAAAGCTGTAATTAAATTTTCTTTGGCATCCGTTCTAATTTCGCCAATAGGTAACTGCGATCCGGTTAAAACTACTGGTTTATCCAGGTTTTCGAGCATAAAGCTCAATGCCGATGCCGTAAAAGCCATGGTATCCGATCCATGGAGGATCACAAAACCATCATACTGATCATATTTATGGTAAACGAGTTCGGCTAATGTTTTCCATATCTCAGGATCCATGTTTGACGAATCCAAAACCGGATTAAAGGAGTGTACATCCAAATCATAATCTAAACGACTTAATTCTGGAACGTTTTCTTTTATCTGCTCGAAATTAAATGGAACTAACATCCCATTTATAGGATCGTTAACCATACCAATGGTACCACCGGTATAAATTATTAATATTTTGGTCATTTGGTTTAGTGAAGGTTGCTCAACGCAAAGAAACTAAAAAATTACAAATGATTGAGTGATATTTTCAAATTAGCAATAAAAAGAGATATTTCAACTCTAATATTACGAATTTCATAATTTAAATTGTAAATAATTATTAAATTAACAATTCAATTTATAACGTAGTCTCAAATCAATTATTGAATCCTACAAAACAGATTTCACTATCATGTTACACTTCGGTCGAAATGACAACCGGCTCAACCGGATTAACAACTTCAGACGGTGGACTTCGAACTCAATCCTAAACCCCGAAAATTTTCTTCGAATTCTCTGTGGTAACATCTGCAATTTCTTCAATAGAAACACTATAAATCTCAGCCAGTTTCTGAGCGATATAAATCAGATAACTACTTTCATTGGGTTTACCACGAAAAGGAACTGGTGCCAAATATGGCGAATCGGTTTCCAAAACAAGGTTTTGTAGAGCGATTTCAGATAATACCAAATCCAAACCTGCTTTTTTATAGGTAACCACACCTCCAATACCCAAATAAAAATTTAAATCGATAGCTTGTTTTGCCTGCGCTACATTGCCCGTAAAACAATGGAAAATGCCACGTAAATTTTCATCACGTTCGCTTTCTAAGACTTCGAAAACTTCATCGAAAGCTTCGCGACAATGAATTACAATTGGCAAACGCAGATCTTTTGCCCAGCCAATTTGTTTGCGGAAGGCATCTTGCTGAATGGCCAAAGTTGTTTTATCCCAATACAGATCGATGCCAATTTCACCTATGGCATAAATTTTCCGCCCAGAAATACTCTTGTAAATTTCGTCGAGCTGAGCAAGATAATCGTCCTTAACATCACAAGGATGTAAACCCGCCATAGCAAAACAATTTGCAGGGTATTTTGCCACCAAATCATTAATCATCGCTATTGACTTAACATCAACATTTGGCAAAAACAATCGGTTAACGTCGTTTTCAAAGCAACGATCAATCAACTGCGCTTGTTTCTCGGCATCTTGCTCGTAATATAAATGGGTATGGGTATCGGTGAAAATCATGTTTATAGGTGAAATGAATGATGAGTTAGGTTTTGAGTTAATAATTATGTCATGTTGACAAATCTATTTTTCAATTTTTGTCTTTCTGACCTCCGACCTGTGACTATTTTTTATTTCCAGCTTTGCTTTTCTTCAATACTTTGACTTTAGGCTCCGGACTTTCGACTTCAGACTTTCCGTTCTGCGGATTCCATTCCATTTCCTTTTTCAAAAATTTCCCTGTCAAACTAATCGGATTCTGGATTAAACCTTCTGGCGTACCTTCAAATAAAATTCTTCCGCCGCCAGCTCCTCCTTCTTCTCCAAGATCGATCACCCAATCGGCCACTTTAACCACATCCAAATTATGTTCAATTACCAAAATGGTATTTCCTTTATCAACCAACTCTTGCAAAACGCCTAAAAGCACATTAATATCTTCAAAATGGAGTCCGGTTGTAGGTTCATCTAAAATGTAAAAGGTTTTTCCGGTATCCTTTTTAGAAAGTTCTGTTGCCAGTTTAACCCGTTGCGCTTCTCCTCCGGATAGGGTTACGGATGATTGCCCTAAGGTGATATAACCCAACCCTACATCTTTCAGGGTTTTGATTTTTCTATAAATAATCGGAATATTTTCGAAGAAATTGCAAGCATCTTCAATACTCATATCCAATACATCACTGATCGATTTTCCACGGAAACGTACTTCCAAAGTTTCCCGGTTGTATCTTCTTCCGCCACACTCTTCACAAGGCACCTGAACGTCCGGAAGGAAATTCATTTCAATTACTTTTAAACCTGCACCCTGACAGGTTTCGCAACGGCCACCTTTAACATTAAAAGAAAAACGGCCAGGTTTATACCCACGGATTTTGGCTTCTGGCAGCTGAACGAAAAGATTTCTGATATCAGAAAAAACCCCGGTATAAGTTGAAGGATTTGAACGTGGCGTTCTGCCAATAGGTGCCTGGTCGATTTCAATTACCTTATCAATTTCCTTTAATCCGTTAATTTTTTCGTAAGGAAGCGGTATTTTTTTCGCCCTAAAGAAATGATGGTTTAAAATCGGGTATAAAGTTTCGGTAATCAAGCTGGATTTACCGCTACCAGAAACGCCGGTTACGGCAATAAATTTACCCAAAGGAAAATCTACCGATACTTCTTTTAGGTTATGCCCGGTTGCTTTTATGATTGATAATTTATGGCCATTTCCTTTCCTGCGGATTTTTGGCGTTTCAATCTGCTTTTTACCATTCAGGTAATCGGCAGTTAAGGTTTTCGATTTAAGAATTTGTGCCGCTGTTCCTTCAGCAACCACAGTACCGCCATGAATCCCTGCACCCGGGCCTACGTCGATTACCCAATCGGCCTCAAGTATCATATCTTTATCATGCTCTACCACCAAAACGGTATTGCCAAGATCACGGAGATTTTTAAGCGCATTGATTAAACGCTCATTATCGCGCTGATGCAAACCAATACTTGGCTCATCAAGAATATACATTACGTTCATTAACTGCGAACCAATCTGCGTAGCCAAACGGATCCGTTGCGCCTCGCCACCAGAAAGTGTACGGGCTGTACGATCTAAAGTTAAATACGTTAAACCAACATCTGTTAAAAATCCGATCCTGGCTTTAATTTCCTTTAAAATTTCTTTCGCTATAATATTCTGACGGTCGGTAAGGCGTTCATCAACTTTTTCGAACCATTGATGAAGGTTGTTAATGTCCATCGAAGAAAGTTCGAAAATATTTTTACCATCAACTTTAAAGTGCAGGCTCTCTTTTTTCAAACGGGCACCATGGCACTCCGGACAGGTTTTCAGTTTCCTGAATTCATCCATATCATCAGATGCAGATTCACTTCTTTTTTCGTTCTGCTCTTCAAGCATCTTAATAATACCGTCGAAAGTAATATTGTAATTCTGAACATTCCACTTATTATATTCTACCTCAACTTTAATCAGATCAGGTGAGCCGTTTAAAATGATGTTGATAATTTCGTCGCTTAACTTTTCAACAGGTGTAGAAAGGGAAAAGCTGTACTTTTTTGCCAGGGCTTTAAGCACCTGAAACATCCAGATATCCCTGTATTCTCCAAGCGGAGCCAGCGCACCGTTCAAAATGCTCAGTTTTTGGTTTGGAATCACCGATTCTTTATCCACCACAAAGATATACCCCAAACCATCGCAACGCTCGCAGGCACCATAAGGCGAATTGAACGAAAAACTGTTGGGTTGTCGTTCATCATAAGAAATACCGGTGGTTGGGCACATTAAAAACTTACTAAAATGCGCAACATTATTGTCTTTATCGCTTATCTTGATTACCCCTTTACCCATTTTCATTGCAATCTGCAATGAATCGAGCAGGCGTTTTTTATCTTTCACATCAATAATCAAGCGATCAATCACTACTTCAATATCGTGGATTTTATATCGATCTACCTGCATTTTTGCAGAAATATCTTTTATTTCGCCATCCACACGCACTTTTACATAGCCCTGCTTACGGATTTGCTCAAAAAGTTCGCGATAGTGTCCTTTTCTACCTTTAACAACGGGTGCAAGAATATTTACTGCAACGCCATCAAATTTATTGAAGATATTCTGCAAGATCTGATCTTCGCTCATGCGCTCCATCTTTTCGCCTGTATTGTACGAAAAGGCATCGGCAACACGTGCATAAAGCAAACGCATAAAATCGTAAATTTCGGTAATGGTACCTACTGTAGAGCGTGGGTTTTTGCTTGTGGTTTTTTGCTCAATGGCAATAACAGGACTTAACCCCGAAACTTTATCAACATCAGGCCGCTCCATCCCACCCATAAACTGGCGGCTGTAGGCACTAAATGTTTCCATATAGCGGCGCTGCCCTTCGGCATAAATGGTATCAAAAGCCAGCGATGATTTACCGCTTCCACTTAAACCTGTTATTACAACAAGTTGGTTGCGCGGAAAACTAACATCTATATTCTTTAAATTATGTACCCTCGCACCATATACTTCTACATCTTTTTGCTCACCGAGGTCGATAGATTTATTGCTCATATTTTATTTAAAGTTGGGGGAAAATCAAGCCATAAAAAAGACTGAATTTCAATCCGCAAAAATGCTAAAAATTTTATCAAAAAGAAAGTCGAAACCAATCTGTATTACCGATTAATTGTCATAATGTCGACTTCTATTTCGTAGGAAACCAGATGATAAGCCCAAGCGCACATAACCATAATGATCCTGAAAATAAATGTTGTAATTATCTTCTCCATAGTAACCTACTGCAGCCATCAAAAACACGTTATGCATAAAAGGGAAGCTATAATTAAAATTAATTTCAGCATTTAGCCTTTTCTGAATATCCATCAGATTTTTTGAAGGAATTTTATTCACTGCATAAGATAACTCGGTATTTAAACGCCAGGTTTCTTTTTCAGTTTTTGTTTTCGACTTGTTTTTTGCATTTTTTTCAATTTCATCATATTTGCGCCACGAGAAACCATATAATATGCGCGTAAAGCCGAAGCCTTCATTCAAAGCCGGCTCATACCTAAAAAACTTGTACCATTGTAAGCCTACCCGATGATTTAGCGAATAATAACTTTCGTTAACATTGGTTGGTGTAAGCTGCCCGAATCGATAAGAAAGTGTTAAATAATTGGCATTAAAATTTCCTGTGCGTGTGTTTATGGTACCATCTGGATTAAGCGCATCCTGATCTTGCCCGTTCGAATGGTGGGTAAAAGCCAGTTCACCATATTTATAATTATCAGGAGTGGTATTTAACCTTGCATAGGCAGCAAAACCTAAACGGTAGCTGGGGGTACGCACCGCTGCCGAAAACTCGTTGCGCACTCTAACGGTAAAATCGGGAATAATGGCAAATGCAACCGGCGATTTGTAACTACCTAAAAGCATGTATGTAGTGGTAAGCCGCCCATTAATTACATATTTTGCAGGTGCCCCCAGTTCTCCACCTGGTGCAGTATAGGCTAAATCAGCATTTTCTTTGTAGAGATGAATGTATTCCCTATTGGCAAATTCTCTTTTTACAGCAATAGAATCTTGAGCGGATGATTGTAAGTAGAAGAGGCAGATTATCATTGTAAAAAAAGATCTGATCATACCAGATAAACGCTGATAATGAAGCAACGGTTTTGTAATTGTAAAGAACTTTTGCAGTTTGTGAACTGTTTCTTCTTAACGCCATACTCCGCTCGAGTTCACAATACAAACAAATCACCAATGAACTATTTAACAAATGAACTAACTCACCACTCTATTGTAGTTCCGTTTTCAGTTGGATGCCCGGTACAAACCAAAACCCTGCCCCTTTCAATTTCATCATCGGTAAGCACTTCATTGTAATCCATCCGCACCCCGCCTTTGGTACAATTTGCTACGCAGGTACTACATACACCTCCGCGGCAACTATAAGGCAGCTTGATCTTATTTTCGAGTGCAACATCTAAGATCCGCTTTGGCCAGGGCACTTCGAGATTGTACAGTTTGCCTTGAAAATTTAAAATCACAGAATAGGTATTCTTGTCGACAACTTTTTCGGAGCTATCATCTTCATCCACCTCATCTTCAGGCAGCACAAAGGTTTCTCTCTTGATCTGTTTAATATCGAAACCCATGCCCAACAAGGTTATCCGGCATAAATCCATGTAAATTATCGGTCCGCAGCTATAAAACAGTGCATTATTACGGTTGAAATGTAAATGCTCTTTGAGCAATCTTTCAATATAAAATTTGTTTAACCTGGCCGTCATCAGGTTTTTGCTGTTGCTAAAAATCCAAATTATTTTTAACCTATCGGGATATTTTTGTTGCCATTCATTAAGTTCATTGTAAAAGAGCGCGTCTTCTTGTGACTTGTTGCTATATACCAATGTAATCAATGATTTTTTTTCACGCACCAAGGCTGTTTTCATAATCGAATACAAAGGTGTAATGCCAACCCCTGCCGCAAAAAGAAAAAGATCGCGTTCCAGGTTTTCTTCTGGCATATAACTGAACAATCCTTGCGGCTCTTGGGCGAACAGAATATCATTTACAGCTGTTTTATGATGAAGAAATCTTGAAATTTCTCCATTTTCTACCCTTTTCACCGTAATTGCCAAAGGCTCATCTACATCAGGCGAACTATTAAATGAATACGACCTTCTTACTTCTTTATGCTTCCCCTGAAAAACCAACGACAAAAACTGCCCAGCCAGGTATTTTGGATAGTGTTCATCCACTTCTTCAAACTGAAATGTAATGTTATCCCCCAGTTGATTGATTATTTTATTTATGCGCAGCTTAAACATAATGCAAAGTAAGGGTTTTGAGCGTAAAGCGAAAAGCGTTTGGCGTAAATTCAACGATCCTTTGTCGGTAAATCGGCTACTGTCCTAATTGATTAATTGATCACTAGTTTAGTCAGTAATTTACTACGCACATTCCATCGTCAACCTGATCCGCCGATAGCTATCGGATCAGGTTGACGGAACGGACGAAGATTTTCTAGGACCAAAAGCTCATTAATCCGCTAGTCATTGGTTCATTGCCTGTATGAGATATAAATTATTCCGTGTAAATCCGTTTCTCCGCGACTAACAACTTCCTTTCATTGATTAGCAGGGTGCAAAAGAATGTCAGTTTTTATCCGTGTAATCACCTCCAAAAAAAAAACGTCCTGATTTAAAATCAGGACGCCTTACCAAATGCTTGTCTTTATCTTAATTATACTATTCGGCGTTATAAGCCAATAATACCCTCGGTTTTTCGTAACCGTAACGTTTTGGATGTTCCATAATCTGTTTCATAGAAATCACCTTATAAACATAGCCTCCGGTTTCGCGGTTGAGCTTCATTTTGTAGTAATTGTCTTGATTTTGATTATCGATCTGCTTGCGTAAGCGTCCATCGCCAACATTGTAAGCCGCAGCTACCAATGTCCAGCTTTCCAAACCCTTATACATTTCCTTAATGTATTTGCAGGCCGCAATGGTAGATTTACGCAAATTGTAGCGCTCATCAACATTTCCGTTTACTCTTAATCCGTAGGTACGCGCTGTGCCGGGCATAAACTGCCAGATACCGGCTGCACCTTTTGGAGAAACTCCTTCAGCCATTCCAGATTCGACCAGGGCCAAATACTTAAAATCATTAGGGATTTTGTACGCGGCAAGAATAGGCTCAATTACAGGAAACCATTTTGCTGCTTTTGCATGCAGGCGGTTCGTTTGTGTGTTGCCATAACGATGTGCTGCAAGAATTTTTTTCATTTTGCGTTCTACTTTTTTATCGCCCAAAGGCAAAGTTTCTTTTGCAAAATTTAACTGTGCCATTAAAGATAGAGGGCTTTCCTCTTTTTCCACTTTAAGGCTATCAGATTTTGGTATTGTAGTGTTTAATTTTTCTTCTTTTAAAAGACTTTTTTGTGCTAAGGGCATTTGGTAAGCGAACACTTTTGCCAAGATAAATAGTGTTGCCACTACCGCAAATGGTACGATGTGTTTCTTTAACATTTTCCTCCTTTTTTTGGTGAACTTATATAAAAACGTTGGCAAAGCTAAAAAATAATAAGCACATTATCAAATAGTTACGAAATTAAGCCCCAAAATCAGCCCTTAAAGTGCTTTAAACGTGGATTTTAAATTTTGATTTTCAACTGATTTTTCCTATTTTAGAGGCTATTTTTTTAGCTAATTTTTCCGCTCTTAAAATTGTTATGTTCATCATTTTTTCATAAATTTGCAACCCGCATTTTTAATGTGGTTAAAAGCGTATCATGATAAATAAAAACAACAGGAACAGTCGGGATGACAAGTCCAAACCAGGCAGTCGGAAAACAGAAGGCAGGAGCAGTTCGGCCGGGTCTGACAGAAGAAGATCAGACGACAAAGACAGCAAATTCAAAAAATCATCCGATTCAAAAGACGGCTTCAAACCCAGAAGCTCAGACGGTAAAGATTTCAAATCAAAATCTTTCGGAGACAAAAAAGACTTCAGACCAAGAACAGGAGACCGCGATTTTAAATCAAAAGACGGAGAATCAAAGGGATTTAAATTTGGCGACCGTGAATTTAAATCAAAAGATAGCAATTCAAAATCAGAAGACCGTAGTTTTAAACCTAGAGAAGGCGGATCGAGAGATTATAAGCCAAGAACAGGCGATCGTGATTTCAAATCGAGAGAGGGCGGATCAAGAGATTACAAACCAAGAACAGGAGACAGGGATTTTAAACCAAGAGAAGGTGGTGCAAGAGATTATAAGCCAAGAACAGGAGAACGTGATTTCAAATCTAAGGATGGAGATTCGAGAGATTTTAAACCGAGAACTGGCGACCGCGACTTCAAGCCTAGAGAAGGCGGATCAAGAGATTACAAACCAAGAGAAGGTGGCTACAAAGATTTTAAATCAAGAGGCAAATCAGACGATTTTAAGCCAAGTGCTGGAAGTTCAAGAGATGTAAAACCTAGGGAACCAAAAGAAGGTGACACCCGTCCGTTTAGAAAACGCGAGGATGCGCAGCCTAGAGATACAGAATTTAACCGCCCGGAGCGTACTGTAATTGCTCAGGGCCGCAGAACTACGAATGAAGATAAAGGCTTAATCCGCCTGAACAGATATATTTCAAATGCAGGCATCTGCTCTCGTCGTAAAGCTGATGAGTTAATTGCTGCCGGCATTATTACCGTAAACGGTGAAGCCATTACCGAATTAGGGCATAAAGTTGATCCGGCTAAAGATTTGGTACGCTATAACGGCGAACTTTTAAAACGTGAGAAAAAAGTTTACGTGTTATTGAACAAACCAAAAGATTACATCACCACAACTGACGATCCACAGGAACGCCGTACAGTGATGCAACTGGTTGATAAAGCAAGCCGCGAGCGTATTTACCCGGTTGGCCGTTTAGATCGTAATACTACCGGTTTATTATTAATGACAAATGATGGTGATTTAGCGGATAAATTATCTCATCCTAAAAACGGAATTACCAAAATTTACAATGTTGAACTGGATAAATCTTTATCACAAGGTGATTTAAACAAAATTGCTTTTGGTTTAGAATTAGAAGATGGATTGATAAAACCGGATAACATTTCTTATGTTGCAGGTGGAACCAAAAAGGAAATCGGCATTCAGATTCACAGCGGTAAAAACAGAATTGTTCGTCGTATTTTCGAGCACCTGGGTTACAGCGTAGAAAAATTAGACCGTGTGGTTTATGGCAATTTAACCAAAAAAGATCTGCCCCGCGGTAGATGGCGTTATCTAGAAGATCATGAATTGATTCAGATTAAGCATTTAATTAAATAATACATGAGGCAGCCAATGGTTGCCTTTTTTTATACTGCTATTTTTTACCACAAAGCACACAGAGAAAGCACAGCGTTCACAGAGCTGGAGTCTATATCCAATCGCCCACGTTAGTAAGAGGATGCAAAAGAAAAACGATTATATCGTTAAATAGTAATAGTAAAGTGCATTACAAATGCAGCAGTCAATCAGCGTCATTACAAACACAGAAGAAAATGAGGAAACATCTTCCGTATTTTCTGTGCCTCCGTGGCCAACTTTATTTATATTTGTTAAAATCAAGATCATTCTACATGAAAAAATTCAGTTCATTATTTATACTTACCATATTGTCTACATTAACCTTTGCCCAAAAAAGCAGTTACAATCTTCTCGTTGGAACCTATACTGCACCGGGAAAGAGTGAAGGAATTTACACTTACGATTTTAATACTTTAACCGCTGTTACCAAGATAAAAAGCATTACCAAAAATACCGCTAATCCGAGTTACCTCGCCATATCTCCCGACCAAAAATTTATTTATGTGGTTAATGAAACCGGCACCACAAGTACTGTAAGTGCTTTTAAATACAATGCAAAAACTGGTGATTTAACGTTTTTAAACAAAGTTGATAGTCATGGTGCCGATCCTTGTTTTATTACCGTTGATACAAAAAATGTAATAGTTGCAAATTATAGCGGCGGCAGTTTAGCAGTATTTGCAAGAAAGGCCAATGGAGCTTTAACCGAAGCTTTGCAGATTATTAAGCATACGGGAAAGAGCATCGACCCAAAAGGCAGACAGGAAAGTGCCCATGTGCACATGACGGTATTCACGCCAGACCACAAATATTTAATAGTGAACGACTTGGGCGAAGATCAAACCTATATTTATACATACAAGCCTACAGCAAAAGAAAGCATACTAACGGTTAAATCGGTAATTAAAACCAATGCAGGTACCGGCCCCCGACATATAACTTTTAGTCCGAATGGAAAGTTTGCCTACCTGGCGCACGAATTTAACGGCACCATTACAGCTTTTGCTTATTCTGATGGAAGATTAACTAAAATACAGGAGATTGGCACTGCGCCAAAAGATTTTGCAGGCAAGATTGATGGTGCAGATATTCACGTCTCACCAGACGGAAAATTTCTTTATGAAACGAACCGTGGCGATGCCAATAGCATTTCTACTTTCTCAATCCTTTCAACGGGAAAACTTAAATTTATCGAAACCGTAAGCACCCTGGGTAAAGGCCCAAGGAATTTTGCCATCAATCCAACTGGAAAATTTTTACTTGTTGGACACCAGTATACCAACAACATCGTGATTTTTAACCGCAACAAAACAACCGGCAAATTGACCGATAGCGGGAAAAGAATTGATGTTGGCGCTCCTGTATGTTTGGTATTTAATTAAGATCTAAAACCAAACCAATGGAAAATTTCGATTGGACAAAATTTACCATCAGGATAGCGATTAAGGTTAATATGGCAGACCTATACAACGCGTGGACAAAACCAAGTGAAATTGAAAAGTGGTTTTTAAGCGAAGCAACGTTTTATGATGAGAATGATGTATTACTGAGCAAAACGCAAAATGCGCTAAAAGGCGATCGCTACAAATGGATCTGGTATTTGTATGATGATATCGAAAATGGAACCATAACCGAAGCGAACGGTAAAGATTATTTTCAGTTTACTTTTGCAGGCGATTGCTTGGTAGATATCAAACTGAGGGAAGAATTCGAATACATTGTTGTAGAACTTACGCAAAAAAATATTCCACTTGATGATAATTCCAAAAGGAATATCCGTTTAGGCTGCCATAACGGCTGGAGTTTTTATCTTTTGAATTTAAAATCAATTTATGAAGGTGGTTTGGATTTAAGAAATAAGGATAACCGTTTCAAACCCATGTTAAATAATTAAAGCTGCTATAATAGATGCTGAAATAAATTCAGCAGGACGCATGTTTAATACGCTTGCGTAAATTTAATTTATAGTACGATCTTCACCCTGGATTTATAATACGCTTATAACAGTCGACGATAGTTTTAACCACCTCATCTCGAAGGATCAACGCAAAAAAAATGGCCCCGATTTTCATCGCGACCATTCTTAACTATTTTAATTTTAGTAATTATGCTGGTTCTGCAACCCTTGCAACGTTACGGTATGGAAATTCATTAAAAATATGCCTGCGGGCGAAACGACCAGGAGAATCCGCATTCACCAATTTCACATAAATTGCTTTTGGCACATCGAAATATTCGTAAGCACTCCCATCAAAAAACTGGATATTTAAAACCTGTTGTTTGTATTCGAAATCCTGAATATTTGATAATGTTGTGGTTTGTGTATACGTTTCAATATTCTGCTCGCGTGTTTCTGGCGCAATACTTACCAGGAAATGGTAAGCTTCGATAATTTCTTTACTTCTTGCTTCTGCATCTAATTTCTCTTCTTCCTGCTGAAATTTATCAGGGTGACAATCTTTCATCAATGTACGGTACACCGATTTAAGCTCTTTTAACTCAGCATTTTTGTCTACGCTCAAAAGCTTTCTGTAATCAACTATTTTCTTCATGGGAACTAACCTCTTTTATAATTTTGCCGAAACGTTTTTTAATCACTAAAGCGTTTCAAGCCGCAAAGATACGATTTATAATCATTTGATTTTGAGAAAGTTTACTTTTTTCAAATATTGCCGATAGTAATGGTAAATTGTGCATTTAGAAGTATTTTAATACCCATTCAATACCTCAAAACTAAAAAAGTTTTGCTGCGTAAAAACGGCAAAACTTTGAATGAGTTAAATAAATAACTTGTAGTTAATATTTGGGCTGTAACGAATTCTCAATCACTTCCTTGTAATAATCGATATATATAGGCAAGATCTTTTTCAGATCGAAATCCTGAGCCCTTTTAAAAGCATTTTCTTTAAAACGGTTTAATGTTTCATCATCTTTCAAAATTTCGATTGCATGAGCTGCCATTGCATCAACATCGCCAACATTGCTCATATAACCACAAAATCCATCAACATTAAGCTCTGGCAAGCCACCAGCATTTGTAGTAATTGCAGGCACTTTACAAGCCATTGCTTCTAAAGCAGCCAAACCAAAACTTTCAGATTCTGAAGGCATCAGAAAAAGATCCGAAACCGATAAAATTTCTTCTACCGCATCTTGTTTGCCTAAAAACCTTACACTTTCGCAAATATTTAACGATCTGCAAAGTTGTTCATCATAAGCACGCTCAGGTCCATCGCCAACCATTAACAGCTTCGAAGGAATAACCGCCTGCACCTTTTCGAAAATCCGGATAACGTCTGAAGTGCGTTTCACTTTCCTGAAGTTGCTGGTATGAATTAAAATCCGTTCGTTATTTGGGGCAATTGCTTTTTTGAAATGGTCTTTAGCCTGTAAACTGAATCGCGAAAAATCGATAAAATTCGGAATTACCTTAATTTCTTTAGTTATTTCAAAGTGGTTATAGGTATCTTCTTTTAAATCTTCCGAAACTGTAGTTACACCATCACTCTGGTTGATTGAAAAAGTAACCACTGGTTTATATGTTGGATCTTTACCTACCAAAGTAATATCTGTACCGTGCAAAGTAGTTACCACTGGTATATGAATGCCATAACTCGCTAAAATCTGTTTCGCCATGAAAGCAGCGGAAGCATGTGGAATAGCATAATGAACATGCAATACATCCAATTGTTCGAAACGGACAACATCTACCAGTTTACTCGCCAATGCGGATTCGTATGGCGCATAATCAAAAAGTGGATAGTCTCTAACCGACACCTCATGATAAAACAGATTGGCAGAGAAGAAATCGAGCCTGGCCGGCTGACTATATGTGATAAAGTGAACCTGATGACCCTCGTTAGCAAGCGCTTTACCAAGTTCTGTTGCAACTACTCCACTACCGCCAAAAGTGGGGTAGCAAACAATTCCTATCTTCATTGTATGTGTATTGTTGTTACCGCAAATGTACCCGATTTTAATGTATAATGCGTGTCGGTCTATTGCAATAAAAAAGACGAGAAATTGAGTAGAGATTTTCTCAAGAAAATCGAAAAAAAATTAGAAGATTAGGATTTGAGGTTTCTCATTTCATCCTTAATTACCAGGAAGAGTTCATTTGGACGCTGCGTGCCGATAAAATATTCTAATCCATCACGATCGGTTAGCACAACCGCATCTTTACCTGATGAATAAAAACGAATTGTTCCTTTTGTGTGGAGGTTATATACCGGATTATTGAAAAAATAACGGCTGTAAGTAGCTTTACGCACATCAACAATGCTATTTAAATCTATTTTAACCCGTTTGGTTGTCCAAAGGCCATCCAAAATCATACTGCCATTATCTACAACAATTTTGTATTGGATCAAAAACAGCAAAAGCATGGAAACACCTATAATTCCAAATCCTACAACAAGGAACAAATCTTGGGTATTGTCGCGATCGCGCTCATAAACATATGCTGCAAAACAGAATGCAGCCATAATAAGCCTAATGAAAATGCGAACATAATCACGGCCGATGTACTGTTTTTCGATATAGGCGTATCTGCTTTCCACTTATTTAATTTTGAGTTCGAATATAGCAACTTTTTTTGTTGTGCCCGTTAATTTATATCGGTTATCCTGTCGCATGCCTGCAATCCAAACAATTTCACCATTTCCGTTTACTAATATCGGTGTAGTGTTTTTTAAATGAATGGGAACCTTTTCATCGATAAAGTAATCACTTACTTTTTTAGGGCTGCGCATGCCCAACGGAATGAATTTATCTCCGTTTTGCCAATTTCTCAGTACTAATGGAAAAATCAGTTTATCTGCATTTACAAAAGCCTTATTTACATTAATTTCGAATTTAATGTCATCGGTAAATTGCAATGAGATTTCCTCACTGGCAAAAGCAATACTTTCGGTTGTTGGGTGGATAAATTGATTGGATACCACAACAGTATCTTTTTCAACAATTACCAAATCACCCCTATTGATAATGGCCTGATGAGATGCACTAAAAAAATGTGTTCCACTTAGTGCCTTTAAACTATCTAAAATTTCCTGAACTAAATTTTCGCCAAAACCAAAAGGTTTAAGTAATTCATATAGCAGTAATTTTTGTGGATTTAGTTTAGCAATCTCATCCAAAGGAATATAAATCCCATCATTTTTCTTATTTAAAATCTTATTTTCAAGTTTGTAGACCTGTAGATTTAAAAAAGTTTCTAATTCTGCAAATCTTGCTATATTCTCTGCAAAGGTTTTTTCCAGGTTTGGATTAATCTCTTGAAGGTGAGGAACAATTTGTAACCTGATTTTATTCCGGGTATAATTTGTACTTGCGTTCGAGCTGTCTTCTACGAAATTAATATTGTTAGCAATTACAATATCGTCAATTTGCTGGCGGTTTAAGAAGAGTATCGGCCTGATTAGCCTTTCGCGTTTGGGCAAAATACCATGTAAACCACTTATTCCGGTTCCGCGGGTTAAGTTAATAAGCACGGTTTCAACAGCATCGTTCTGGTGTTGTGCCAATGCAATGTAATCGTATCTTTCTTTAATCCGTATTTCTTCAAACCAGTTGTAACGGAGATCGCGGGCTGCCATCTGAGTAGAAATTTTATTTTCTGTGGCATATTTTTTGGTATCAAAATGCGTTACATAGAAAGGTAACTCTAAATTTTTAGCCAGAAGCGCAACAAAACTTTCATCACGTTGTGCCTCATCGGCTCTTAGATTAAAATTACAATGTGCCACACCAACATCAACGCCTATTGCTTTAAACAAGTGCAACATTAATACCGAATCTTTGCCTCCGCTTACGGCCAAAAGAATCCTGTTACCCCGAACAAACAGCTGTTGCTGTTCAATAAAATCCTGAAATTGCTTAAGAGGTAACATCAATCAAAAATATTTAATTTTAACTGGTATTCCGAACGTTCGGAACAAAAAACTAACTTTGTAGTGTGCAAAAACTATTTGTCTTTTTATTTCTTCTAATCAGTCCAGTATTTTTATTCGGTCAGCAACCTGCTTCGAAGATTAAAATCGTTTCATTTGCAAAGATAACCGGAGATACCAAGAAAAAAATAAGTTACCTCCGTAACCCTGTTTTCCAGCAGGATAATGCAACATTAACTTGTGATAGTGCCATTTTTTACAGCGAGCGGAATTACTTTGAGGCTTTTAAGAATGTGCACATCAACCAGCTTACCACCGATATTTATTCTGATCAATTGGAGTATGATGGAAATAAAAAACATGCCCATTTGACCGGTAATGTAAAAATGATCGATCCCACATCGATCTTAACCACCAATATTTTAGATTATAATACACTCAGTAAAATTGGCACATATACCAGTGGCGGTAAAATTGTTAATAAGGAAGTAACGCTGACAAGTAAAAACGGCTATTATTTTAGCAATTCGAACGATGCCTATTTTAGATATGATGTAGTGGTAGTTACGCCGCAATCGGTTATCAAATCGGATACGATGAGTTACAATACGCAAAGCAAGTGGACTTTTTTCTATGGCCCGACCAACATCAAAGGAAAAGACGATAACCTGTATACTGAAAACGGACAGTACAATACACTGAGCGAAGATGCCTTTTTCGGAAAGAAAAATTTATACACTCAGGGTACCAGATCGTTAAAAGGAGATAGTTTATATTATTACGGCAAAAAAGGAATTGGCAAAGCTGTAAAGAATATTGTTTTTTCTGATACAAAAGATAAAATGAAAATGTTTGGCGATTTGGGTTATTATTATAAACTGGATCAGCGGACATTGGTTACCCGAAATGCCTACCTGGGGATAGGAACCGAAGATTCTATCATGGTGAAGAACAAAAAAAGGCCTGATAGTTTATGGATGGGTGCGGATACCTTGGAAACTCAAATGGTATTGCAAAAAACGTTAAAACTGATTCCTAAAATTTCTATAAAAGCCGACAATCAGGTTGGTGAAGATGATGAAGACACTGGAGAAAAGAAAGCAAAAGGTGAGGCAAAATATAAACCTGAGGCTGAATCTAGTCAAAAAGAAGATAAAAATAAGCGTAAAAACAGTAAAGCAGATAAAAAGAAAAAGAATAAAGACGACGAAAAAGATGATCCGCTTAACCTGAAAGATAAAAATATCGACAGTTTAAAATCAAAAATAGATTCGCTCGGAAAAGGATTGCCGAAAATTGCGCTGGATAGCCTACAAAAAAACAATGTTTTAAAAAACAAGGCAGATTCTATTGTTAAAAACTTACCGAAACTAAAAATAGATAGCCTGCAGAAAAAATTAACGGATAAAATTGGTCCGGCTATAAAAGTTATTTCAAAAACAAAGGTAGATAGTTTACAGAAAAAACTGACTGATAAAGCTACACCAATCGTTAAAGATTTATCGAAAACAAAAATTGATAGTCTGCAAAAAAAGGCAATTAAAACTGGTGTTAAAGATAGTTTGACAAAAGTTATAGCGAATTTGAAAACAGGCAAGCCAAACGATACTGCAAAATTTAATCCGGCAGATACCGTTCAAACCCGTATTATTAAGGCTTATCATGGTGTTAAAATTTTTAAAACTAACATACAAGCTAAAACTGATAGCCTTTTTTATACCAGTGCCGATTCTACTTTGCGCTGCTATAGTAACCCAATTATATGGTCGGAAGGCTCGCAACAGGTGGGTGATACCATTTTTGTTCAGTTTAAGAACAAAAAGCTGAATAATTTACAAGCCTTCAGAAATGCATTTTTAGTGAATACGCCAAAAGATTCATTAAGGTTTAACCAGATAAAAGGGAGGTTAATGACTGGTTTCTTTTATAATGGAAAACTTAAAAATCTATATGTTGATGGCAATGCTGAAAGTATATATTATACACAGGATGATAGCACGAAAGTGTATAAAGAGATGAACCAAACGCTGAGCAGCAGGATAAAATTCATTTTTAAGGATAAAGAAAATGCAATTGAAGACATTGTTTACATAAAAGGTGTAGAGGGAGCTTTAAATCCAGAAAATACCATTGCAAAAGACCATGTTTTAAAAGGATTTTCATGGAAACCAACAGAACGCCCAAAATCCAAAAAGGACGCGGTTGGCTCATCAGGAAAGGCTAAGCCCAAAGCAAAGGCTAAAACCGTTTCAGGTAAGCCTGCAGTAGCTATAAAGGCGACAAAGCCAGTCAAAACTGCACCAACTACTGTTGTTAAACCAAAAATTACCACAGGAAAAGACAGTTTAAATCTGGATAAAAAACTGCCTCAAACCAAACCGGCAGACACCAGTAATTTTGGTATCAAACCTATTTTGCCAAAAAGGGACTCTATGCAAACGAAAAAAGATTCAATACAGGTAAAAAAGGTAGCGGGCAAGATGTAGTTTTTTGCTATTCATTAAATTAATGGTTAAATTTATTTATGGATTTACAATCAGAAAAACTAAGTGTACTTCAACAGATTATTAATTCGGATGATGAAAGTTTAATCAGGGATATTAAATCATTAATTATTGCAAGGGATATTGATTGGTTTGATGAATTGAACGATAGTCAGAAAAATGATATTTTTGAAGGAATAAGCCAATTAGATCGTGGTGAAAGTTTTAGCCATGAAGAGGCGAAAAAAAGGTTTAGTATTTAATGACTATTATTTGGTCTGAAAAAGCAGGCGAGACCTTTCAAAAAAATATTGATTAACTAAAGGAAAACTGGACTGAAGTTGAAGTAAAAAAATTCATTATCACGGTATTTACATATCTTGAAACACTATCTGAAGAACCACTAATTTCTAGAAAAACCTATAAGACAAAAAATACGCACATAGGTTTTATCATCCCTCACATATCAGTTGTTTACCGAATTAAACCCAAAAAAGATATCTTAGAGATTGTAACTTTTATAGACAATCGACAAAGTGGCAAAAGGAAGAAAAGATTCTTATAATTGCCCTTTCAAAAACTCCATCATCTTTCTAAGTGCAATCGCCCTATGACTGATTTTATTTTTTTCCGCCAGATCCATTTCGGCAAAAGTTGATTCATAACCATCTGGCTCGAAAATCGGATCATATCCAAAGCCGTTTGAACCAGATAGCGTTGTCCGGATTGTGCCTTCAATTGTGCCTTCAAAAATATGATTTTCACCATTTTGCATTAAGGAAATTACGGTTTTAAACCGTGCTTTTCTATTGGCAATGCCTTCAAGTTTTTTTAAAACCAGCTGAATATTTTCTATATTATCACGGCTTCCTGAATACCTGGCAGAGTAAACCCCGGGCTCATTATTTAATGCCTCAATTTCCAAACCACTATCATCAGCAAAACAATCCAGGTTAAAATGCGCTACTACATAACTGCTTTTTAGGGTTGCGTTTCCTTCAAAAGTATCAGCCGTTTCAGGAATATCAACCAGGCAGCCAATATCTTCCAAATTCAGAATTTCATACTTACCTTCAAGTGCAGCACGTATTTCTTCAGTTTTATGTTGGTTATTTGTAGCAAAAACAAGTTTTTTCATTGAAATATTGGGCGTTTTTAAATTGGAATGTTTAGAAATTTTTGAGGTTGCTACAAAAATATTAATGCCTCCTCATTATTTACCATTATACAGGCTTATTTGATTTTCTGAAGATGCCCCCACAGCAATTTTTTTGCGGTTATATCACTTTCAAGATGATGAAGATTAGGGGCGAAAATTATTCTGGTGCTTTCGTGAACGATAATTTCATTTTGCCAGCTAAGGTTTAATTTAAGTTCGGCAACTTCCACTCCAAACGATAACATAATAAGGGGTTTAAAAAACCTGTGCAAAGTTTGATAATCAGTGCCGGTGTAATTTGCATAGTTTAAAATGGCAAAGTCTGGCGTACCCAAATCTACTGCTTTGACTATTTTCCTCAGCAGTTCCCTTCCCTGTTCGCTACTAACATCGTTCTGATTGTCGTTCACTAAAATCAATACCGATTTTTTATTTCCGCCTAAAAATTTAAACGTTTTTTCGGTAAGCGGTTCTGCCACAATCTGCGGAATTTCAGGTTCTTGCGTATTAACTTTCGGTATATTTGTAGCATTAATCTGAGGAATTTGCGCTATTTCCGGTTTTAAAACAGATTCTTTTACTTCGGTAACTGAAACATTTTCGTCAGCAAAAACTGGCTCAGGATTACCTAAAGGCAGAATTTCTACGCTTTCATCCTTAACCAAAAAAACCTCTTCAGTAAAAAATAAGCGTAAAGCATTCGCATTGTTGGTAACCTGGTTTTCCATTCGTATTTTTGTTGAATAATAATATCTGTTAAAATTAGTTAAATATCTTATAATAGCGCCGCTAATTGTTACTTTTATCCCTTAAAATTTATAGAGTGCTCTGCGTGAGGAAAGCTTATTGCCTATTTATTTTCAGCCTTATTTACAGCATTTCGTTTGCACAAAACGTTGCTGTGGTAAACGGTAAATCGATAAGTGCCAAGGAGTTTATGTGGGCCTACAAAAAAAGCCATAATGGCAACATTAGTGCGGCTTATGATACCTTACAAACGTATTTAAACTTGTATATAAATTTTAAACTTAAAGTTTTGGATGCCCGTGATATGGGTTTGGATAAAAATGCCAGTTATCAGGAAGAAATTAAAACTTATGAGGACGCATTAACCACGCATAAGAAAGTTGGGGGAAGTAATAAAGACCGCGATTTTTTATTGAACGAATATCGCGAGGGCGTTTTAATGTTCAATGTTTCGGAACAAAAAATTTGGAATAAGGCTCAGGAAGATGAACAGGCGATACTTGATTTTTACACTACGAACCAACAAAATTACAATAAACCTTTAAGTGAAGTTAGAGGAGAGGTGATTGCCGATTACCAGCTTAGCTTAGAAGATAAATGGCTTAAAAGCCTTAAACAAAAATATCAGGTCAAGATTAACGAAAACGAGCTTAAAAAACTCGCCAAATTGTAACCGATCTGATTTTAAAACCATTAGTATTAAATTTGCAAAATATAATAAATAGAATGAAGAAAGTTTTTTTAGTAGCAACCGCTTTAATTTGCCTGTTCTTAAACAGTTTCGCGCAAAAGCATACCGTTGATAAAGTTGCTGCTGTTGTAGGAAACAATATTATCCTGCTATCAGATTTAAACCAACAATACACACAATATCTTTACCAGGGAAACCAACCAAATAATGATATTAAATGCAAAATTTTACAACAAACCTTAACCCAAAAACTACTTAAACAACAAGCTGAAATCGATTCGGTAATGGTTGAAGATGGTGCAGTTGATGATGAGGTTAACAAACGCATGCGTTACAGTATGCAACGTGCCGGTGGACAGGAGCGTTTAGAGCAATTTTTAAACAAATCGGTTCTTCAGTATAAAGATGAGATCAGACCATCCGTAAAAGATGAGTTGATTGCGCAGAAAATGCAGCAAAAAATCACAGAAAACATCAATGTTACCCCAATGGAGGTTGAAAAATATTTCAAAACGCTGGGAGATAGCATTCCTGAATTTAATACAGAGGTAGAAGTTGGTGAGGTGGTTTTGAATCCTCAGTTAACAAGAGCAGAAAAACAAAAATTCCGCGATAAAATTGAAGCCCTTCGTTTAAGGGTTAAAAGCGGCGAAGATATGGGCGTTTTGGCTAAAACCTATTCTGAAGATCCAGGTTCTGCCGCCGATGGTGGTGATTATGGTTTTATCGACAGAAATACCATGGTTAAAGAATTTACAGCATGGGCTTTTAAATTAAAGGCCGGAGAAATTTCACCAGTGTTTGAAACTGATTATGGCTTCCACTTTTTGCAGGTGTTAGAGCGTAGAGGTGAACAAGTACACGTTAGGCATATTTTAATCATGCCTAAAACCACGCCAGAAAGTTTAACCCGTTTAAAACTGCATGCAGATAGTATTTACAACAATATTATTGGCAAAAAATTGAGCTTTGCAGCAGCAGCAAACCTTTATTCTGACAATAAAGAAAGTAAATATAATGGCGGTATGATGCTTAATGCGGAAAATGTACAGGCTAGAAGTACTTTTATCCCGGTTGATAAATTAGATCCAACAATATTTTTGGTAATTGACACAATGAAAATCGGTGGCATTTCTAAGCCAGATTTATTTACCGCAGCAGATGGAAAACAAGGTTACCGTATTTTATACTTAAAATCTAAAATACCTCCTCACAAAGCAAATCTTGCGCAAGATTTTCCAAAAATCAGAGATGCCGCACAAAGTGATAAAATTAATCGTACTTTAAGCGAATGGTTTGAAAAACGTCGCGAAAGTACTTACATTAAAATTGACGACGAATTTAATACCTGTGATGAATTAAAAATTTGGACTAAAACCACAGCCGCAAAATAACACCAATGCAGTATAAGAACGAAGTAGAAGCTGTTGATGCACTTCATCAATCTTTCAACAATATTAAAGCCGAAATAAGCAAGGTAGTAGTTGGACAGGATGACATCATAAAATCTGTTTTAATCGCCATTTTTAGCAACGGACATTGTTTGTTGGTTGGCGTACCGGGATTAGCCAAAACTTTACTTGTACAAACTGTAGCTTCTGTTTTAGATCTCGATTTCAATCGAATTCAGTTTACACCGGATTTAATGCCAAGCGACATTATTGGCGCAGAGATTTTAGGAGAAGACAGGCACTTTAAGTTTATAAAAGGGCCTGTTTTTTCTAATATTATCCTCGCTGATGAGATAAACCGTACCCCTCCAAAAACACAGGCCGCCTTGTTAGAAGCCATGCAAGAGAAATCGGTTACCGCAGCTGGGCAAACACATATTTTACCGAAACCTTTTTTCGTTTTGGCCACACAAAACCCAATTGAGCAGGAAGGAACTTATCCCCTACCCGAAGCGCAACTAGATCGTTTCATGTTCAATATTCAGTTAAACTATCCTGCTTTTGCTGATGAATTGAATATTGTTAAAAACACCACCAGTAATAAAACCATTCAACTGCAAAAAATTATTCATGCAGACGATATTCAATATTTTCAGAAACTGATCCGCGATATTCCCATTACAGATAATGTTTTGGAATATGCTGTAAAATTAGCTTCCAAAACCCGCCCGAACAGCGAATTTGCTACAGATGCGGTTAATAAATATATCAGCTGGGGTGCTGGCCCTCGTGCCTCTCAGTTTTTAGTACTGGGTGCAAAATGCCATGCCGCAGTAACTGGAAAATATTCTCCCGACATCGAAGATGTTAAAGCCGTTGCTGAACCTATTTTGCGCCACCGTATTGTGCGTAATTATCGCGCTGAAGCCGAAGGTTTGTCTATCGAAAAAATAATTAAAGACTTGTTGTAATCAGCGAAATTTATAATTCTTGCACTAAAGGATTATAAATCAACATTAAAGTAGTTAGTGGTTCCAAATGGTGACCAACTAAATTATTATATTTGTTTAAGATGGATACCAACAACCTCACCGGTGCAATTGCCGCACTAATGGACGAATATAAAAAGGCAGTTGATGAACTGATAATAGTTATCAGACCAATCAACCCGCAGCAACTGCTTAAAACCATTGAGCCAGTTAGTTCAAATACAGATTGCATTTCCATCCAAACCATTTTAACGCATGTAGCGGCTTCAATGTTCAGTTACGCAATATATATCGAAAACTCAGTCGGATTGCATACCATTAGACCAGAACGGCAAGAATTTGATGAAGTACTACCCTATATTTCCCTTATCCAGGAAGCACTTAACTATAATGAGGACTTTTTCAACCGAAATCCTAATATTACAATGGAAGAGCTAAATCCAGCCAGGAAAATAAATACACGATGGGGACAGCAGTATGACGTAGAACAAATGCTTGAGCATGCCATTGTTCATATATTACGGCACAGGCGGCAAATTAAGAATGCTTTAGCTCAATTTAATTCATAAAACGAATTGTTAACAGCACAATTATTAAAATTATATCTCTTGTCTTTTAATTTCTTGCGCTACCTAAAATACAATTGGTCAAATTACGCTTATTTTAATTTTGTTAGTATCTTTACCACTTAATTACAAAGCATAAATCTTTAAATCAAAAATATTCGATATGTCAGCTCACGATTCACACGCACCGGTTCATCAAACTAAAGGCATTTGGGCATTACCATTAACGGCTTGGATTATTGTTTTAATCCTTCTTTTAGCTTTTACAAGACCAATTTTCCACCATGAAAAAGAAACTTCTTCTCACGAGAAAACTGAGGTAAACCATACAGAAGCTCCTGAATCACACCACTAGGCATAGCTCAAGAGAAAAATAAAAAAAGCGCTGAAACCAGCGCTTTTTTTATTTTTATATATTTTGTTTACTCGTTCTTACCCCAACAACAGTTTATGTTTCATTGAAATCATTATCATGACCTTATAAACTACGATTTACTTCAGCTACTTAATTTGCCCCTTAATATTAGGAAAATCAGTAATTACCCCATCTACACCTAAATCCATAAAATATTTAAGCTCCTTAACAGTATTTACCGTCCACGGAATAATTTTAATACCCATATCGTGGCACCGATCTACCAAACCTTTACCAACCAGCACTGAATATGGACTATAAATGGTTGGTTTAAATCCTAATTTCTCTATATAATCTTCAAAAGGTTCTTTTTCATCAATCAACAACGAAGTTTGTATTTTAGGATATTTTTCGTGCAGGTATTGTAGGGTACGCATATCAAACGATTCGATAATTACCCTTTTGGCAATCTTTTTTTCATTGATCACTCCCATAATCAGCTCTACAAATTCTGCAGGCTCCGGATGAAATTCGTTATCACCGTTTTTAATGGTTTTTGTTTCAATGCTATAAACTGGTTTAGCCAATTTGTGTGCTTTAACATAATCCTCAACCGCATCTATTGTTTCAGAAAGTAAGGGTTTATATGCTTTAAATTTCATTTGACCAGGAAAACGACTATGAACTTTACTGCCTACATCAAACTTCTTTACCTCTTCATAATCCATCTTATAAATGTTGTATTTCTTCTGATCTTTCAAAGAAATCGCTTTTCCGTTAGGCTGAAGTGAGATTTCATTGTTAAAATAAGGCTCTTGAGAAAGTACAACCTGTTTATCTTTAGAAATCACAGCGTCCATTTCTAACGTGTTAACACCCAAATCCAAAGCTTTTAACATTCCTTCAATGGTATTTTCTGGCATAATGCCCCTTGCGCCCGCTTTACCCTGCAAATCGAACTTTCTTTTTTGTGCCGATACGTTTAAAAAAAGTAATAAGAGCGTGGAGAGTAGAAGTAATTTTTTATTCATGAATTTTAAACGTAAAATGAACATTTTTATTTGTGATAATCTTCCCTAAAGCGTAAAAATGCTGCATTTAGTTATATTATCGCGTTGCTGGATGGATATCGCTTCATCAAATTGTAATTCAACTGTGGCTAAACTTTAGCAAAGTTGCAGGAAGCAATAATTTAAGAAATAAAAAAAGGGCTTCTTTTTATGGATAGCCCTCTTTTAATTCACATTGTTATTTTATCTTTCTGCAGGTACGAATGCCTGTACAATTAAGTTCCAGCTCGCATCTGCTGCTTTTTCATAAACAAAAACATAGTTAAAGCTTTCACGCAGGTCGGCTTTATAATCGATGGTGGCAACACCGTAAGTGTAAGCCAAATCGCTACCTATTGCTTTATCTACACCTGTAGTTTTTAAATTGATCTTGCTGATCATGCTATTATAAAAAGCAACAATTTTTCCTTTTCCATCAATGGCTTCATTACCAGGGAAAAGCAAACGTGCATCATTGGTTAAAAAACCTCCAAAAGCAGCAATTCCATGTGTTTTTAATAAAGTATTAAGGGTTTTCTCAGTGGTTAAAATGATTTCTTTTCCGGCTTTAATTTCTCTTTCATTCAAAAATTTAGGTGCAACGTGGTCTTTAGGTTCAACAAACGAAGGTGTAAATTTAGTTAGCGGTTTGTTGCTCTCTGTCCCTAAATCAATCGCTAATTTCCATTTGCCATTTTCTGGTTTCCAGATAGAAAGGTACTGACCGTATTTTTTTTCTGAAGTTCCGATTTCATAAGGGCCGGTAGTAAAACCTAAATCACCACTACGCGATACTTTCGCCAAATTTGGTGTCCATGTTACATCATTTTCAGCATTAGCTTTACCAGCATAAAAAGTTTTAGCATTAACAGGGTTTGGTCTGAATACCAAAGTACTGGTAGATGAATAATCTATGTAAGCTTCTTTATCTCCATTTTTGGCAATCGACTTAGCGAAATCCTTTTCAGCATTTACTAAAGATTTGGTTGTTCCGTCACTTTTTTGTGCAAAAGCACTAAGGGCTAAAAGCGAAGCTATTGCGGTTGAAAATAATTGTTTCATTATTAATTAAGATAATATGTTTGGCGAATATAAAATTTTCTTTGATGGATGATTTCAAAAGTAATTAACAATTACACATTAAAGGGTTATTTTTCGCGATATATGGTAATAATGTATATCATTTCCACCCTTCAGCTGCCTCCAAGGGTATACAAACTAATGGGCGAGCTTAAAATGCATAAAATTTCCTTGCGCTTAACTCATCCCCCTTTGAAAGGCGCAGGGGATGGCAATGTAAACCGATATAATCTATTGTTGATACCCAGCTAATGCCCCCTACTAAACCAATTTTTCTCATCGTTTAAAACTATCGGCTCTTTACTCCAAACGCCCAACTCCAAACTCGTTAAGCCTTACTCCAGGTTGTTCCTTCTTTGCCATCTTTAAGCTGAATACCTAATTCCTGCAGCCCGATGCGGATACGATCAGAAGTTGCGTAATCTTTATTTGCTTTAGCCTCAGTTCTTAAATTTATTACCATATCCAAAACGCCGTTTAAGTCATTTCCTCCCGCATCCTCATCTTTAAGGCCTAAAATATCGAAAACAAAATCGTTAATCAGTTGCTTTAATTTTTCTAACGCTTCGGCAGAGATTTTCCCTTTACCATCATAAACGGTATTGATAATTCTTACTGCTTCAAAGAGTTCTGCAATTAAAATCGGACTGTTAAAATCGTCATTCATTGCATGGATACATTTTTCTTTTAAGGCATCAATGTCAAAATCATTCTGTTCTGCAACCTGAAGTTTATCCAACAAACCAACCGCCGACATTAAACGGCGAAAGCCTTTTTCTGAAGCATCCAGGGCATCATTAGAAAAATCCAAAGTACTACGGTAATGTGCCTGCAACATAAAAAACTTAACCGTCATCGGGCTGTAGCCTTTCTTCAGTAAGGGATGATCGCCCGTAAACAACTCTAACGGAAGGAAACCGTTCCCCGCCGATTTAGACATCCGCGTACCGTTTACCGTAAGCATATTGGTATGCATCCAATAACGGGCAGGTTGTTTATGGCTGCAAGCCTCAGATTGCGCAATTTCGTTGGTATGGTGCGTGGCCGCTAAATCCATTCCACCTCCGTGAATATCAAATTCGGCCCCCAGATATTTAGCACTCATTGCTGAACATTCGATATGCCAGCCCGGAAAACCCATGCCCCAGGGCGATTGCCATTGCATTAACGTTTCTGGCTTTGCTTTTATCCAAAGGGCAAAATCCAACCTCCCGTGTTTCTCATCCTGACCACCCAATTCGCGGGTATTGTTCAGCATATCTTCCAGGTTACGGTTGGTTAAAATCGTGTAATTGTATTCTTTGCTATATTTTTCTACATCGAAATACACATTGCCATCCACTTCGTAACCATAACCATTGGCTATAATTACTTTAATCATTTCAATTTGCTCAATAATGTGTCCGGTAGCAGTAGGCTCGATACTTGGCGGCAGTGTATTAAACATCCGCAATACATCATGGAAACCTAGAGTATACTTCTGTACAATTTCCATTGGCTCAAGCTGTTCTAATTTTGCACGTTTTGCAAATTTATCATCACCTTCATCCCTATCGCCCTCTAAATGGCCAGCATCGGTAATATTACGTACATAACGCACTTTATAACCCGCATATTTAAGGTACCTAAAAATTAAATCGAATGATATAAATGTGCGGCAATTGCCCAGGTGCACATCACTATAAACGGTAGGACCGCAAACATACATCCCAACATTAGGTGCATTTAAGGGTTGAAAAAGTTCTTTTTTGCGCGAAAGCGTATTATAAAGCTGTAAGCCAGTATTCATACTGCAAATGTAAGATTTAGTTAGAAAGTAAAAACGTTTAAAGTTGCAATGTTTAGGTTATGATTTTAAGCTAACATTTGAAAAGGCAATATCGGTCATCACTTGCAAATAGCAAATGCTCACAAATATTTTAATTATTATTTGGAAAGGTACTTTAGTGCTTATGAGTAATGGTAGTCCCTCTTTCCGCTATAGCTTTGCCGAAGGGGCTCAGGCTGCCGCTTCAATTGGGTTTTTGTGGCAGGGTTTGATGATTTTATGATCGTAAAATTACGAAGTTAGCCAGCGCTGGCCTCTGTGAGGAATGTCATTAAATTAAGGTTTTTAACCACAGATCCACACAGATAAACACTGATTTTTATATCTGTGTTCATCCTTTTTATCTGTGGTTAAATTATTTTCACCTGTGCCAATGGCTTAACTTACTAACATTATACCGATTAGCCAGCATCAGGTATCCGTTCCGTCAGATGTTACCATCTGACGTTAGAACAATTTTTTAATCTTAATTTAGTTTAACATAATAACCCTTTTAACAATGGTCGAAATTAGAGCGATAACCGAAAAAGATGCAGATATTGTAGCCAAGCTTTCTACACAATTGGGTTACAAAAGTGATGTAAAACAAACAACAGCCCGGATTAAACTCATCAATAACAGCATCGAAAATTGCGCATTTGTCGCATTAATTAATGGCAAAATAGTAGGCTGGATTCATGCATTTTACACTTTAAGAATAGAATCTGATGCTTTTGTAGAAATTGGAGGTTTGATTGTTGACGAAACTTACCGGAATCATCAAATTGGAAAACAATTGATTGAAAATATAACACTTTGGGCAAAAAAGCAAGAGCTCAAAAAATTAAAGGTTAGGTGCAATATAGTACGTATTGAAAGTCATAAATTTTATAAGCGAATTGGCTTCAAAGAGAATAAAACACAAATTGCATTTGAAAAGGATATAATTTAACCATTGCTATTCTTGCGAAGTCGATGGGCACCCGCTCAGCAGATTTTGCAAGTTGCCCTTACATTATTACAACCTACAAACATTTCATTATTGTAACATTTCAATCCTATTCGTTAACTTTGTAGCATGATTGATTTACCGGTAGTACCTGCTGTGACTGAAGTTAAACGTAAACCCGATTGGTTACGTGTAAAATTACCTGTTGGTAAGGAATATGCCCAAGTTCGCAGTTTAGTAGATACGCACAAGCTCCACACCATCTGCGAAAGTGGTAATTGCCCTAATATGGGCGAATGCTGGGGTGCAGGCACGGCAACTTTCATGATTTTAGGTAACATTTGTACCCGTAGCTGCTCTTTTTGTGCCGTTGCAACAGGCCGTCCTTTGGCTGTTGATGTAGATGAACCTAACCGCATAGCCGATTCTGTAAGGTTAATGGGCGTTAAACATTGCGTAATTACTTCGGTAGATCGTGATGACTTAAAGGATGGTGGTTCAATCATCTGGGCAGAAACATTACAAGCCATCCGCCGAGAAAGCCCTATTACCACTTTAGAAACATTAATTCCTGATTTTAAAGGACAGTGGGATAATTTATACCGCGTTTTAGAAGAAAGACCAGAAGTGGTTTCGCACAATATGGAAACAGTTAAGCGTTTAACCAAACAAGTGCGTATCCAGGCAAAATACGATAGAAGTTTAGAGGCCTTAAAAAGGATTTCAGAATTTGGTTTAAGAACTAAAACGGGCATTATGCTGGGTTTAGGTGAAACTGAAGAAGATATTTTTGAGGCAATGGACGATTTAGTTGCCAATGGTGTTCATATATTAACTTTAGGCCAATATTTACAACCTACACGTAATCACCATCCTGTGGTTGATTGGATCCATCCAGATACATTTGCTATGTATAAAGAGGCTGGTTTAGCAAAAGGTTTAAAATATGTAGAAAGCGGTCCTTTGGTTCGTTCATCTTACCATGCCGAAAAACACCTTTTTCCGATTGAAGGAATTGCCTAAATCTATTATTATAAGCGATTTAACCTCTTTTATTAAATCGCACTCCTTAAAGGAATGAATTTATAAAACATTTTTTTGGTTTTAATGTTCTGTATTGTATCTTAGTGACCGATAGTGACTGCATTAAAAAAATTAACTCTAACCGAGCCTGAACTTGTTCAAGCACTGCAATCGAAAGATCCAGCGGTACTAAAAACACTGTACAGCATGTATTCCTCAGCGCTTTACGGCGTTATTTCACGCATTATTACCCATACTGAACTTGCAGAAGATGTTTTACAAGAAACTTTCGTAAAAATCTGGCAGTCTGCTACACACTATGATCATACTAAAGGACGTTTGTTTACGTGGATGATGAATATTGCCCGCAATTTATCGATCGACAAACTTCGTTCTAAAGATTTTAAGAATTCACTCAAAAACCAAGATATAGAAAATAACGTAAGTTTCGTTGATGAACAAAACAAGGTTACGTTTAATCCGGATGTTCTTGGAGTTAAGCAACTTGTAGAAAACCTTAAACCGGATTTACAAGCAGTTCTTGATTTAGTTTATTACAAGGGTTTCACACATGTGGAAGCCGCAGAAAAGTTAGATCTGCCATTAGGTACGGTGAAAACCCGGATCCGGTTGGCTATTATTGAATTGAGAAGGAATTTTAATTGAGCGTGGAAAATTTAAAAGCATATATCGAATCTGGAGTACTTGAGCTGTACGTTTTAGGTGATTTATCACCTGAAGAAGCGTTGCAGGTTGAGGAAATGGCATCTCAAAACCTAGAGGTTAGAGATGAAATAGCTGCCATTGAGCAAGCTATGGAGCAATATGCTATGCAAAATGCTGTAGAGCCATCTGCAGATGTAGAAACAAGATTATTCGAGAAGTTGGGGTTAAGTGAAGTTGAAGAGAATGTGAATGTTCAACCCGAACCAGTTTATACAGAAGAACCAAGAATTATACGTTTGGATGGAAGTAGTGCAAAAGTGAGAACTTTGCGTTATGCCTTAGTTGCTTGTATAGCTTTATTGGTAGTAAGTACTGCAGCACTATTTATTACTTATAATAAACTTAATGCTGCGCACGACCAAATTGCAAGTTTAAACCTCGACAAACAGAAATTTGCCGGAGTAGTTAGTAAGCTTGAATTTGAAAACCAAGGTTTAGATAACATGGCTACTATGGCCGATAGTAAAGAATGGGCAACCATTCGTATGGCAGGACAGGCTTTTAGTCCATCTTCTAAAATGAAGGTTTATTGGAACAAAAAAGATAAAAGCGTGCTGATTAACTATGTGGCAATGGATTTACCTAAAACAGATGCCGAACATGAATATCAATTATGGGCACTTGTAAATGGAAAACCAGTAAGTTTAGGTGTATTCGGAAAAACCGATTCTACCAGTAACGAAGCCTTAGTAAAAATGCAGACTATCCAGGAAGCACAAGCTTTTGCCGTTACATTAGAGCCAACTGGTGGCAGTGTTAATCCAACAATGGATAAACTTACCGTTATGGGTGGTGTTTAAATAGAAATTATTTAATTAATATATTAAATCCCGACATTAAAAAGTGTCGGGATTTTTGTTTTATAACATTTTGATCGATGTTTCTTACCATTAATCGACATTGGGGGCAGGAAACTTACTTGATCAAATAAGAAAGGCAGGGAGGCATCTTTTTTGAAATAGATCTCTCCGCTGCGACCTGGTTGACGATTAAGATTTCGCCGCGTACTTCACTTCTTCATATGGTTGTACCAATACCCATCCTTCACCAAAAAACTCCAATTGGAATGATTCGCCACTTCCTCTTCCAATAAATGAGCCGAAAGTTAGATTTGTTTTAATGTTGGGTGTTAAATTTTCAGACCACGCCACTGTAGCATTTGGATCGGTATAAACTGGTTGGTTGCCTGTAACCCTTAACAAAATTGGTTCTCCATGTGTGGTAATGGCAATGTATCCGCTTCCCGAAAGTTTAACCTGAAATAAGCCTCCACTCATCATCCCGGCAATGCTTTTAAGCATTTTTATCTCATTTTTAATATTTTCTTCCAGCGCAAGTACGTCGTTGCCATTTACAAAAACTGATTCGTTTTGAAGTTTGATGATCTTTACTTTCTTGCCTTCATCTGCCAGATATAATTTACCTGTGCCAGTGGCATGCATTAGCGAAGTACCTTCACCTGATATCGCTTTTTTTAACAAACCACCTAAACCTTTACTCAATAAACCTTCTCTTTTAAAATCGATATTACCGATGTAAGCCACCATAGAACCTGCTTTAGCCAAAATCTTTTGATTTTTAAGGTTTACTTCCAGCATGGCTGGTTTTTCCAATTCAAAAAAGTCGTTCTCATTTGGGTTTTCAGCTGATTCCTGAATTAATTCATTCAGCGTGTATTCTTTTTGTGCCATAATAATTTGTTTTCCGTTTTTAGGTTTCTGATTTCTAAATATTCCCTTAAGCTATAGATTTTTAAACTAGAACCATAGTAGATTCAATTCATTTTTTTTCCACATAAGATTCTATTAACTAATTGGCCATGCAGATTTTAATTTCTTTAGAAATTCTGGCAGCAACCTGAGATGCGGTAACCACAAAACTTTCGCTTGCTAAATGATCTCCAGCTTTGCCATGTAAGTAACAGGCTAAAACAGCGGCATCACTGGCTGAATATTGCTGTGCAACTAAACCAGCAATAATACCTGTAAGAACATCGCCCATTCCTCCTTGTGCCATAGCTGGATTACCGGTTGAATTAATTAAAACGCGACCTGTTGGCAAGCAGATAAAAGTATATTGATTTTTAAGCACGATTACGATTTTGAGCTTTTCTGCTAGTTTTTTTGCAGTTCCTACCCGCTCCCACCAACTATCATGGTCGCCAAATAACCGATCAAACTCTTTCATATGGGGAGTAATGATGGTGTTAGGCGCCAGTTTTTTGATCAGATCTGGTCTTTTTCCAAGAATATTTAAAGCATCGGCATCGATAATTAAAGCCTGATTATTCAAAATTAAGTCTTCGAGCAGTTTTTCGTTGTTTTCATCAGTACCCAAGCCTGGGCCTATAGCTATCGCCTGGTACCTTTTCGGATCTTTAATCGTAACATCATCCGCTCTTGGCAGAGCCATAACTTCTGGCAAAGCAGTATTTAGTGCATTTAAACCGCTTGTTGGAATACATGCCGTTGTTAATCCCGCTCCGGCATGCAAACAGGCCATAGATGATAGTAATGCTGCTCCCATTGTATTTGCATCACCGGCAATAACAAGGGCATGACCATAAGTACCTTTATGACTAAATAATTTTCGCGGCTTTAGGATTTTATCTATATCACTTTTTTCTACAAGACAGAAATCAGCCTGTTGTTTTTGGATGAAGGCTTCATCCAGGCCAATATCAACCACCTCATACTTTTCAGTAGCCAGAACAGATTCCGGAAAGAAAAAATTGATTTTAGGTCTTTGAAAACAGATCGTTTTATATGCTTTTATACCATTATAATCTCTAGGCAATCTACCTTCCGCAAAAAAACCTGTGGGAACATCAACTGCATACACTTTTTTATTTAGCTTGTTAATTCCATAAGCGAGTTCCTCAAATGGTCCGCTTAAGGGTTTGTTTAATCCAGATCCTAAGATGGCGTCGATAATCAGGTCTGCTTTGATATTTTTTAAATCGGCAAGTTGATTAATGATGATTTTTTTACACCGCGTTTCTTCAATCCGTTGCAAATTGATTGCAAAATCGCCGCTTTGTTTATCGCTAAAATTTATGATGTAAACTTTTATATTTTCGTAACCATTCGCAATAAGCAAATGGGCTATTGCCAGTCCATCGCCGCCGTTGTTCCCCTTTCCACAAAATATGGCCACACTTTTATTGGTGTCAAATTCAGTTCTTAAAAAACTTTGAACGAAAGCGCGCGCAGCTTTTTCCATCAGATCGATCGATGCTATCGGTTTATTGGCAATGGTAAACTGATCGGCACTGCGCATTTGGGCAGAAGTAAGCAATATTTGCATATAACTAAGGTAATATTATACAGCTATAATGCAAAAGATAGGATTTTGTTTGATTTTTCCTTTATCAATGCAATTGAATAAGTTGATGAGTTTTAACCTCCAATGTAAAAAGATAAATACGGATTTTACTTCTATAAGCTTGTTTATCAAAATTGCTTGGTAAACTTATTATTTTCCAAAAATCTTATCAGGTTGTGCTGATATGAGTTTACTCATGCATAATGGCTTAAATCATCACATTCCCTTAGTAGCTCAGATTCCTTAAATAATTTAAAATACTATCTTTTAATTTTATACCTTTTGCGAATCTTTAGCGTTGACTATTGAATTAAATTAAATCTCAAAACAATGAATCAAAAACCATCAAATGCATTCGTGGCAGCTGCCTGGATGGCATTAGGTATCGGAATGATCGGCTTTATTGTAGGGCTATGGCGTTCTGATATGCTTCTTAATGAAAAAGGATATTATTTTACCGTATTGATGTTTGGCCTTTTCGCCGTAATCTCTTTACAAAAGGCTGTTCGCGATAAGCTGGAGGGTATTCCGGTTACTGAAATTTATTATGGCATCAGTTGGTTTTCTACGCTTTTAACCATCACCTTATTGGTAATCGGTTTGTGGAATGCAACTTTACTGCCCAGTGAAAAAGGATTTTATGCCTTTGCATTTTTACTCTCGCTTTTTGGTGCCATTACGGTGCAGAAAAACACTAGGGACAGTCAGATTGTAAATAAAAACCGTGATTTGGAATAGATTATTGGGTGCAGCAAGGATATACTGAATAATTGCATTGCCTTACTCATTAGTTTAGCCAATATTTCACAACGAGCAATCTAAATTAAATTATCTGCAGGTTTTACGAATTAATTTCATAAAACCTGCAGATTTTTTTTTTGCAGCAAACCTTTTAATCAACCTGTTACCAAGCCATTTACTTTGCCTACATCGGCAACTTCTAAATCTGCCTGAAAATCCAGTAACTTTTTTTTCGCTTTAAAACCCGCACCATTAGTAATTTTACTAAACAAATTAATACATTCAAAAAGATCATCCACCTGATCATCGAAATAACTACCGCCAGCAAAATATTTATAATTGGCTGCTATAAATTTTTCTATTTTATCTCTATCCTCAACTGATACTTCATCAGTATAAATAGGATCGGTAAGCAAAAATTTAAGCTGCTCTTTAAAAATCACTTCTTCATCTTTTACTAAAAACATTTTTTGCGATATTGTTTCAAAAGCAGTGCTGACGCGCATAAATGAAGTAATCTCTATAATTTTATTTAGTAAGGCCTGCTGGTTTTGCAGCAGAACGTTGATCTCTTTATTGCTATCATAAAGACATTTAAGATCGTTAACCATATTCTGCTTAAAAGCGACTGACAAAAAATATTCAAAGATCTGTTTATCCAATTGCTTTAATTTGCTTTCCAGTTCTTCATATTCAGCATTCAGCCGCACAATAAGCTCGGTACAATCTGTTTTAATATGGCGCTGTCCATCGTAATCAAAAGTATCAACGCTAAAAACTTCATCCTCAATTTGCTTTAGTGTATTTAAATCAGTCTTAATACCATCTTGCAGATAGATTAAACTTAAATTTTCATCATTAAACAAGTCGCCTATCTGGCCTTGTATAATTGGCAATCGCTTTTCGAAAGCATCTTCATTAAAGTCAATTAATGGATCTCTAAAATCAAAATATCCATTATACATATTATTAAGAGAATACTGTTTTTGATTTTCCCAAAAATCAAGTTCAAATTTGCCGGGATCTGATATAATTGGAGAATTGCCATAATCAATTGCATCAAAGAGCTTTTTAGTAATCTCCTCCAAAACCAGGTGTTTGTTTGTCAGTAAATCTGTTGCAATTCCTACACCATAACTTTTAAGTGGATAATCTAATTTTCTTAAATGCGCTACCCTATCTTTAGTGCTTGGGTGCGATGACCATTGATCTTTAAGCACAAGTTTACTTTTATTAAATTTATTATAGTGTTCTTCAGATACAATAGGTAAGTTATTTTCAACGGTGATATCTTGTAGATTAGCATAAAAATCCAAGACGAATTTTTGCTGAGGGAAAATATTAATGGTTTTCTCCTTCTCAATAATTTTAGCGTTATAATAATTAAACACGTTATTTAATGAATAATCAGCCAGTTGCAGGCGATGAAGTGCGGTAATTAATGCATCAGAACCCGCAACACTAGCAGCAACTGCATCGGCATGAAACTCCATTTCTCTTGATAAGGCCAAATGATTCAAATTAACTGAATCATAATTTTTCTTTAAAATAAATTGTATACCTGCAATGATTTTATTTGCCAAAACCACAAAAATCGCTAAATAATTACTGATACCAGCTAATTTTTGAGTGAAATTTCCATACCCATCATTATCATATAGGGTATTATAAATTACTTGGTTAACGTTATAAACATAACTCCCTGTACGCATACTTTTTTGGGAAAAATGGCCAAATTCGTGTGCGAGAATAGCTTTTAGTTCATTAATGGATATTGTATTCATTAGGCCCAAACCAATATGCAGATTCTTCTTTACTGGAAAAAACATACTCCAAAAACTAGAATCATAGAATACAGAAGCGTTAACCTCGGAGGATAAGTATACTTTTTTAGGTAAATCTGTCCCTACCTCTTCAACAATTTCATCAATCATTTTAAAAAGATCAGGGTGTTCGGCTTTTGTTATCCTGGTTAAATGAGAGCGGTCAACTTTATTAACCTTAAATATAAATTTCACTAAAAAAACCAATATTAAAACACCAAAACAGACCAACCCACCACCCAACATGAAGGTAAAAAACATCGGTTTAAGAGCAATTAGCATCAAACCTGCATATGCACAAAGGACAGTTAAGCATACAGCACCGAGAATTAATATAAGGTAGGTTACTATGAATAATAAAATTGCTTGAATAGATTTTCGTGCCATCTTCTTAAAATTTTCAGATGGCTGGAGAGCATTTTTGTTCATAAAATAATGTTTGGTAATGCAAGATAATAAAACACACAGGCAGGTTAAAGAACTTTTAAAAAAAACAGTAAATTATTATAACAAAACTTTTTATTAGTTAAATCACTGAAAAATAATTACTACTTTAACCATCAGATACCGAAGCCAATAATGATCATTTTCGAGCAGATTATATAAACTTATTTCAATCTTATACATCCTATCCATGGAACAAAAAGATGGCTTAAAAAAAACGCTTACTCCTTTTATGCTTTGGGGGCTCGGTGTTGGGTATGTAATTTCCGGAATGTATTTCGGCTGGAATTTAGGCCTGGAGAAGGGCGGTACGCTAGGTATGGCCATTGCCACAGTTGCCATTATGGTAATGTATGTTACCTTTAGTTTCAGCTATGCCGAACTGGCCTGCGCAATACCAAAGGCTGGTGGTGTTTTTGATTATGCAAATACCGCACTGGGCAAAAACATAGGTTTTATAGCAGGCATTGCACAAATGGTCGAATTTATATTTGCACCTCCAGCAATTGCGTTTGCCATAGGTGCTTATTTTAATGCTTTTTTTCCGCAGGTACCCGTTCTTACCAGTGCAATTGCAGTGTACTTTATATTTACAGCACTTAACGTTTATGGCGTAAAAGCGGCGGCATCATTCGAGGTAATAATTACCGTTTTAGCCGTTGGTGAGCTGTTGTTATTCTCTGGAATCACATTGCCTAAATTCCGATCCGAAAATCTGATTCAAAATAATTTTCCGAACGGCTGGAGTGGTGTTTTTGCCGCCATACCCTTTGCCATCTGGTTTTTCCTGGGTATAGAGGGTGTTGCCAATGTAGCAGAAGAAACTAAAAACCCACAGCGTGATATCAGCAAAGGTTTTGGATGGGGTATTTTTACGTTGGTTGTTTTATGTGTACTTGTTTTTATCGCTACCATTGGCATTGGCGGCTGGGAAGCCATTGTATACAAAAACGGAAAATCAGGAGAAACTTCTGATTCGCCATTACCGCTTGCCTTATCGATGATTACCGGCGATAACCACCTGATGTATCATGTACTCATCACCGTGGGGTTGTTTGGATTAATCGCCTCTTTCCATGGTTTGGTTTTGGCTGCTGGTCGCTCCACTTACGAAATGGGGCGTGTAAAAAGTATTCCGGCTATCCTTGGGGAAATTTCACCCAAATTTCAAACACCAGCAAATGCGCTAATTGGCAATATGGTAATCGGCATCATTGCGCTGTTATCGGGTAAAACCGCTGAAATTATTATTATTTCAGTATTCGGGGCCTTAACGTTATATATTATTTCAATGATTTCGGTAATGGTGCTGCGGAAAAGTCGGCCTGAGATGGCTAGGCCTTTCAAAACTCCGGTTTACCCACTGTTTCCCATCATTGCTTTAATTATTTCGTGCGTTTCTTTCATCGCAATGCTGATTTATAATCTTAAATTGGGTTTAATTTATTCGGGTATCGTTTTAGGCATATTTCTTTTATATAAAATATTCAAAAAGGCAGATTGATGAGTACAAGCAAAGAAATTCTGGATTACGTTAAAAATCATCCTTCTGGTAAAGTCAAATTGGCTGTTGCTGATATTGATGGTATTTTAAGGGGAAAATATGTTGCAGCCGAAAAGTTTGCTTCGCTGGTTGAAGGTCGTTTAGGCTTTTGTGATGTTACCTTTGGTTGGGATGCAGCTGATCTGGCTTACGAAAACGGAAAATACACTGGCTGGCATACCGGTTATCCGGATGCGCAGGTTAAAATTGATATTGATACTTTCCGGAAAATCCCTTGGGAAAATGAAGTTCCTTTCTTTTTAGGCGATTTCATTGATGATCAGGACCATGCAAATTTTGTTTGTCCAAGGCAGCTTTTAAAAAAAATAATTACTGAATGCGAGAATGAAGGTTTTTCGCCCCTTTTTGCACAAGAATTTGAGTGGTTTAATTTTTCGGAAACACCAGAAAGCATTTATGAGAAAGGTTTTGCCAACTTAAAACCCTTAAGTCCGGGTATGTTTGGTTATTCCATTTTAAGGAGTACTTATAGGAATGAATTTATGAGCGACCTGTTCGAACTGCTCAATAAATTTGATATTCCCATTGAGGGTTTGCATACCGAAACAGGGCCAGGGGTATACGAAGCGGCCATTAAATATGCACCAGCTTTACAAGCGGCCGACCAAGCCATTTTATTTAAAACCGCTGTTAAAGAAATTGCTTACAAACACGGTATAATGGCCACATTTATGGCAAAAGTAAGTGAAAACCTTCCAGGATGCAGCGGCCATGTGCATCAAAGTTTGTGGGATACAGATAAAAAAACAAACCATTTTTACGATGAAAAGGATCCGGCTAAAATGAGTGAAATAATGAAAAGTTATATCGCTGGTCAACTATACTGCCTGCCAGAGCTATTGCCGATGGTTGCTCCAACTATAAACAGTTACAAACGTTTGGTAGAAGGTGCATGGGCACCAACCACGATAACCTGGGGAATTGATAACCGCACAACCGCATTACGTGCATTGCCAGGAAGCAAAAAAGCATCGCGTTTGGAAACCCGGATTGTTGGTGCTGATACTAACCCATACCTGGCACTTTCGGCTTGTTTAGCTGCAGGAATGTATGGTGTTAAAAATAATTTAAAGCTCAATCAACCGGCTACAAAAGGGAATGGCTATACCGATTTATCAAATGGTATACTATCGCGTAATTTATTTGAAGCTACACAAAAGATGAAAAATTCTGATTTGGCCAAAACACTATTGAGCGAAGATTTCGTTGATCATTTTACCATGACCCGCGAGTGGGAATGTAAGCAATATGCCAAAGTGGTAACCGATTGGGAACTGAAAAGGTATTTAGAAATTATTTAATCTAAAGTCTCCATGCTGAAAAATCAAATTTTTAGAAAAAAAAAGGATTAAAGAAGAGAGAATACAGGTTATCGTCATTCCAAACCCAATAGCTATCGGGTTGATTGGGAATTTTAAGACTAGGGCAGGGTTTGTGAGCTGCATTAAGATTAGCGCCAGCGCGAGAATGACGACAATTTTTTAGAATCTGTGATTCGTAACTTGATTCAGAATCTTTTATAGATTAAATGCTGAAAAATTCAGCATAACACAAACTTAAGAAACACAAAAGGAACAAAAAACAATTGCCATGATATTTGATAAGATCCATCAGTTTAATTTCCCTACAACCATCCGTTTTGGTGCTGGTGCAGTAAAAGAATTACCCTTCTATTTAACCAAGCACAATTTAAAAGCACCATTAATTGTTACCGATGCCACCATTGCGCAACTTCCATTTTTTAAAAACATTGTAGAAGATTTGAGGGCAAAAAGTATTTCTGTCGAAGTTTTTAGCGATATCCATAAAAACCCGGTTAAAAGTGATGTTTACAAAGGTACTGACGTTTGGGATGCCACTAATCGTGATAGCATTATTGGTATTGGTGGTGGTGCGGCTCTTGATGTTGCCAGAGCAATTGTGCTCAGGGTGAATCACCGGGAAGACTTATTTAAATACGACGATTTAATTGGTGGTGATATTTATGTCACCAATGATGTTCCTCATTTTATTACCATTCCAACCACATCAGGTACCGGAAGTGAGGTTGGCCGTAGCGCAATTATTGCGGATGATGAAACCCACCAGAAAAAAATTCTGTTCTCCCCCAAATTAATGGCGCAGATAGTATTTGCAGATCCTCAGCTTACTATGGATTTACCACCATTTATTACTGCTGCAACAGGTATGGATGCACTTACACACAATATGGAAGCCTACCTGGCCAAAAATTTCCACCCGATGTGTGATGGTATTGCGCTTGAAGGCATTTCTTTGATAAAAGATTCGCTGGAAAGGGCAACCAACAATCCGGATTTAGAAAGCCGCAGTAAGATGTTAATGGCATCAATGATGGGTGCAATCGCCTTTCAAAAAGGTTTAGGTGTTGTACATTCGTTGGCGCATCCGCTATCTTCATTATTGGATACCCACCATGGTTTGGCCAACGCCGTTAATATTCCTTACGGTATGCAGTTCAATATTGCAGGTTTTGAAGATCGTTTTAAAAAAATTGCCCGTACTTTAGCACTTAAAGATGAAAATGGTGAGGCTGTTGTAAAATACTTGTTTGATTTAAACACAAAAGTGAATATTCCGCATAAATTGAGTGATATTGGTGTTAAAAATGAACATATCGAAACCCTTGCCGATTTAGCTTTTGCCGATTTTGCACATCCAAACAATCCAAAACCGGTAAGCAGAGCAGATTTTAAACAGCTATATTTAAATGCACTTTAAAGCAGTTATTAACCACAAATAAAGAGGATGAACACAGATAAAAGGCTGTATAAATTAAATAAAAAATTGCAGTCCAAATCTGTGTTCATCTGTAAAAATCTGTGCCAAAAACATAAAGGACTATGTCTGATAAAATAATTATTGGCGTTACCGATTGCAGCAAATACGCCATTTACCGGGATTGGGTATTATCTTACAATAAAAGTGTTGAGGTTATCCAGCTTGGCTATAAACTAAACAACTTTGATGAAATAAATAAATGCGACGGTATTGTTTTAACCGGTGGTGAAGATGTTCATCCCCGTTTTTATAACCAGCCCGAATACTATCATTATTGCTATGATGATGACATTGATGAAGAACGGGATAACTTTGAGTTTAAGGTTTTAACCTATACAGAAGCAAACTCAATTCCGGTTTTGGGTATTTGTCGTGGCATGCAAGTGGGCAATGTATTTTTTGGCGGTACTTTAATTCCTGATATTCCAACCTGGGGAAAGTTCGATCACGGTAAAATGCCAGATAAATCAGACCGTTACCACGAAATCATTGTAAATCCTTCCTCATGGTTAAATCAAATTGTAAATACAGATAAAGGCTTGGTTAACAGCAATCACCACCAAAGTACCGATAAAACCGGAAAAGGCCTTGTGGTAAGTGCAGTATCTCCTGATGGCGTTACTGAGGCAATGGAGCGGATGAAACCTGAAGGAAAACCTTTTTTGCTATTTGTACAATGGCATCCTGAACGGTTAAAAGATCAGCAGGGTCCTTTTAGCAAAAATATACACGAGGCTTTTATTCATGCGATAAACTCAAATATTAACCACAGATAAAAAGGATAAACACAGATCCTAATGATTATTACATTTTAAAATCTGTATTCATCTGTGAAAATCTGTGGTAAAAACAAAGAACATGCAAATCATCAACCCAGCAACAGAAGAAGTTATTGCGAATTTAGCGGAGGATACTCCATCTACGCTTCAAGCTAAATTTGAGACTTTAAAAGAATCGCAGCCGCTATGGGCAGGTAAAACACTTGGCGAAAGGATTAAGGTTATTACCCAGTTCAGTGATTTACTGGAAGCTAATATAGAAGAACTGGCTGCAGTGCTAACATCAGAAGTAGGCAAACCCTTACAACAATCGCGTAATGAAATTAACGGCGCAAGGGCACGCATTAAATGGATGCTCAATAATGCTGAAAAATATTTAAGTGATGAGGTAATGGTTGAGGAACCAGGTTTGAAAGAGGTTATTAAATATGAACCGTTGGGTGTGGTCTGCAACATTTCGGCATGGAACTATCCTTACCTGGTTGGCGTAAATGTTTTTATTCCTGCATTATTGAGTGGCAATGCGGTAATGTACAAACCATCAGAGTATGCAACTTTAACAGGAATTGAAATTGCAAAACTGTTAAAAAAAGCAGGGGTGCCTGATGAGGTGTTCCATATTGCTATAGGAGCAAAAGAAACAGGAAGTGCACTATTAGAAATAGGCTTTGATGGTTATTTCTTCACAGGGTCATACAAAACAGGAAAATTTATTTACGAAAAAGTAGCCCCTAAAATGGTTCCTTGTCAATTAGAATTAGGTGGAAAAGATCCTTTGTACATCGCCGATGACGTTACAGATGTAACGGCAGCTGCAATTGGTACAGCTGATGGTGCTTTTTACAATAACGGACAAAGCTGCTGTTCTGTAGAGCGCATTTATGTGCACGAAAAAAAATATGATGAATACTTAAATGCTTTTATTACTGAGGTTCGAAGCTGGAAAACAGGTCTTCCTACTGTTGATGGTATTTACATTAGTGCATTAACGCGGAAAGAACAGATTGCCGTGCTTGAAAACCAGGTAAATGATGCTTTAAGTAAAGGTGCAAAATTATTGACTGGCGGCAAGGCTGTTGATGGAAAAGGTTATTACTTTGAACCTACAGTGCTAACTGATGTAAGCAACGATATGCTAGTGATGCAGGAAGAAAGTTTCGGACCAATTATCGGCATTATGAAAGTAAAAGATGATATTGAAGCCGTTAATATGATGCAAGATACCGATTACGGGTTAACCGCTTCTGTTTATACAGCAGATCAGGCAAGGGCTGAAAAAATATTGTCTCAGCTTGACTCGGGTTCGGGTTATTGGAACTGTTGCGACAGGGTGAGTGCAGCCCTGCCCTGGAGCGGTAGAAAATATTCTGGCATCGGTGCTACTCTATCACACCAGGGCTTAAGGGCGTTTACCAAACCGAAGGGCTATCATTTAAGGGGATAATAAAATGGAAAACGACAGAGATAATCACATGATTGAAGGCGAAATTGCCGATTATTTATTAACCGACGATGGGATATTAATTTCTTATAGTAAAAGTATTTTACGTACGGTAGAAAATATTTCGGCTAATGTTAAATTGGTTAAGGAAATTACAAATCACAAGAAAGTTCCGTTGTTAATCTATTTAAAAAATTCTCCGGTTCCGGATAAAGAAACCCGCAAGTTTTCGACTGAGCAGTTGCCCCAAATTTATACGGCCATGGCGATGGTTTCGAAACCGGGTTTGGCGCAATTGATTATGAAAATTCTTTTTAAGTTTCAAATTCCTCCAATTCCCATGAAATCATTTACGGATGATGAAAAGGCGAGAGAATGGTTGACGAAGTTTTTGTAGTTTACGAGAAATCATCATTGCTGAGAAGGCTTTTTTTAAGCCGAAGAAGCAATCTTACAACGATCGCTACCAGCTTTAAGATTATTCATTTTTGCGTATGTTTTTAAAGGCATTCATGAACTCGCTTGGTTCGGTTATCTTCGTGTCTCACCAATGACGAGCGTTTTTTTTATCCGTCATTGGTAATGAAATGAAGTATCCGGAGTAGACGGATTTAGCAATTAAGTTTTCGACTACGCTCAGACTGACAAATCTTTAATAATAAAATAGATTAACTTTAACGTGAGTTTTGGGTCTTAATTTCGTCATAGCAAACCGAAGAAGGCGTTTTGCGTAGGCGTAAAGCAATCTTTTTAATAATAAATTAGATGATAGATTGCTTCGGCTCGCTCATATCCAGCCTCGCAATGACGAAATATTTTATAAAAAAATGATAATCAGACAAATAAACCAAATAATTCACGTCAACTTTATAAGTTTTTTTCAGCTCCAAACGCTATACGCTCAACGTTTTGCTCATTTCTCACTGCTCAAATTAAATCTTTTTTAATAAATTGCGAATTATACTTATCCGGATAACCCGTTTTAATTATTTTAATGAAAAAAATATTCCTTATTATCTCATGCTGTTTTTTTACAGCCAATATTTTCGCTCAATCTATCATTACAGAAACTGAAACCGGCGATGCCGAAAGTGCAGTTGTACAAACACCGATTGCCATTATTCCCGAACCGGTATCTTTAATGAAAAAGGCAGGAACTTTCATCTTACCCGAAAATATAACCATACAGGCCGTCAAAAGTGGAGAGTTAAAACAATCTATTGCATACCTTACTAACCGCATTACTACCGCCACAGGCAAATTTGTGAGTACAGTAAACGCATCAAACCATCCTACCATCAAACTGATTCTAAATGCACAAGAAGATGCACAGTTAGGTAAAGAAGGTTATAAATTAAATGTAAACCCAACTCAGGTTGTCATCACCGCAAATCAACCAGCGGGTATTTTTTATGGTGTTCAATCGTTGCTTCAGCTTTTTCCTGCCGAAATAGAGAGTAAAGAACTGGTAAACAATATCAAATGGAAAGCACCTTGTGTTGATGTGGTCGATTATCCTAAATTAGGTTGGAGAGGCCTTATGTTTGATGTTGCCCGTCATTTTTTCACCAAGCAGGAAGTAAAGCAGTTTATTGATGATATGGTGCGCTATAAATTTAATTTGTTGCACTTGCACCTTGCAGATGATGAAGGCTGGAGAATTGAAATTAAGGGTTTGCCGAAATTAACTGAAATTGGTGCATGGAGTGTTAAAAAAACCGGCACTTTTGGTGATTTTGTTCCTCCAACGGCTGATGAACCACGTACTTATGGTGGTTTTTATACGCAAGAAGATATTAAGGAACTGGTTCAATATGCACAAGAACGCTTTGTAAATATTTTACCAGAAATAGATGTTCCTGGCCATAGTTTGGCTATTATTGCTTCCTATCCCGAATTATCATGCACACCCGATGCCGTGAATTACAAAGTGCGTTCAGGCGAAAAAATTATGGATTGGAGTCGTGGTGCCCCTCCTATCGCTTTAGTAGATAATACGCTCTGCCCTGCTAATGAGAAAGTTTATGGCTTTTTAGATACAGTACTTACACAGGTTGCGCAGCTTTTTCCGTTCGAATATATCCATATGGGTGGCGATGAAGCTTCGCACAATTTCTGGGAGAAAAACGATCAGGTTAAAGCTTTAATGCAACGCGAAGGATTAAAAACGATTCCTCAGGTACAAGCCTATTTCGAAAAACGGGTAGAACAGATCGTAATTTCAAAAGGTAAAAAATTTATGGGCTGGGATGAAATTCTAGAAGGTGGGGTTTCACCTACGGCTGCGGTAATGAGCTGGCGTGGAATGAAATATGGCATTCAGGCAGCAAATGACAAACATAATGTGGTGATGAGTCCTACTGATTACGCTTATTTAGATTACATGCAGGCTGATCCCATCACCGAGCCTAAAGTATATGCCTCATTGAGGTTAAATAAAGTTTATCAGTTTAATCCGTTGCCTGCGGGCGTAAACCCACAATATGTAATTGGTGGACAGGCAAACTTGTGGACGGAGCAGGTTTTTACTTTCCGCCAGGTAGAATATATGCTTTGGCCGCGTGCTTTTGCCATTTCAGAGTCGATTTGGAGTCCGATTGAAAAGAAGAACTGGACAAATTTTGTTGACCGTACGGAACAGCATTTCAAACGTTTGGATTTGGCCGAAATCAAATATTCTCCTGCCATTTATGATCCGATTTTTACTGTAAAACGCAGTGCCGACAAACAGTTGATTATTGAATTAACACCTGAAATTGATGGTTTGGATATTTATTACAGTTTCGATAACTCTACTCCCGATCGCTTTTACCCTAAATACACAACTGCATTGCAGGTTCCGAAAGATGCCAGTATGTTGCGTGTAATTACTTATCGTGGCAAACAACCTATCGGAAGGCTGATTAGCATGCCAATAGCAGATTTGCAAAAAAGAGCGAGGTAATGGGAAAAGAAATAGAACGCAAATTTTTAGTCGATCAACAGAAGTGGAATAACCTTAATAAACCAAAGGGAAACCTATTTAGGCAAGGTTATTTGTTAACTGATAAAGACAAAACCATACGGGTAAGAGCAACAGAAACCAAAGGTTTTTTAACCATAAAAGGACAAACAATTGGCGCTACACGAATGGAATATGAATATGAAATTCCTGTAGCTGAAGCCGTAGAATTGTTAGATAACTTCTCAAAATCCGAGCTTTCTAAAATTCGTTACGAAATTCCTTTTAAAAATAAATTATGGGAAGTAGACGTGTTTTCGGGCGATAACAAAGGATTAACCGTTGCAGAAATTGAACTGGAAACCGAAGATGATTTTTTTGATATACCCGATTGGGTAAGTATTGAAGTTACAGAAGAAGAAAAGTATTATAATTCCAATTTAACAATAAATCCATTTAAGGATTGGGTTTAGCGATTATTTCCAGGAAATTGTATCATAATAGCATTTTTTTTGAAAAACATCCTATTAGAAAGATCGTCTTTTCTACCGAAACACCGCGTGAGATCTTTGAACCGGTTTAAGGATTTCTCTATCAAAAAAATTTCTGCCCAATAGATTGACCGTGAAAATTTTATAATTACGACACAGCACTTTTCCTCAAATAAGCTGATGCTCATGGGCAAAATTTAGCAAACCCACTATCGATTTTACACCAGTTTTACGCCAAATATTTTTACGGTGGGTTTCTACAGTATGCTCGGAAATGAAAAGCATTCTTCCAATATCTGCTGAGGTATGTTCTTTGGCAATCAACCGGATCACTTCAATTTCTCTTGCTGATAAAATATTAAGTTCCTCAATGTGATTTTCTCGTTGGTAACCATTTATAAACTTTGCGGTTATGGAATGTTGTATATAGGTTTGGCCTTGTAATACTTTATTTATTGCTTTATGCAATTCATGATATTTTACATTTTTTAAAAGATAACCCGTAGCACCAGATTTGATCATTGCTGAAATATCTGTAAAATCATCCTCCCAAGAAAGTACAATAATTTTAATCTTTTGAAACGCTCTTTTAAGTGTTTTAATTAAATCAGTACTACTTTTTGTACATAAACTGGCATCTACAATAACAACATCCGGTAATTTTTGTCGAATCAATTGAATTGCAACCAAACCAGAACTGGCTTTCCCTACAATGATAACACCTTCAATAGCACTCAGCATCAATTCAACACCGCCGAGCAGCTCATCAGGATCATTAAGTAAAAACACCTTAATCGTTTCCATAAGTTTAGTTTTAACGTTAAGCATTCTACCAGATTACGGGAAAAACAAAGCAGCCGATTGGAATAAGCTACGCTGAGAAACCTATATCGGGCATATTATTAAAAGCCAGAAAATTTATGTTTTTAACGAAGATAGATAGTATAGGGATTTCGAAAATTTGTAATCGGCTGATAATTAACTGATCAATGGGATAACCTTGGATAAATTTTGTAGCTACTGGGCATAACTGCGGAAAAGGCAGGATGAAAAACATGCCATTTAGCAAACTTTTAATACCCGGAAATGAAACGGTAAAGCTTGAGCGCATAATGACAATAAGGATAAAAGAATGTTTTGTTGATCTAATTTAAACAAATATTTGACTTACCAGCAATTTATTCCATCCTTATTGCCAAAAAAGCGCAAAAACCAGCAATCAATGCTGTTCTTTGCGCTTTTTTTTATACTGGTCTTAATTATTTTGCTAACGGAGAGCCTTCGCCCGGTTTAATGATCTTTTTCAGTTCCACATCAAAAACCAATGGCGTAAATGGATTAATTGGTCCACCACCGTTTTCGCCAAAACCAAGTTTAGATGGCAAAATCATTTTAATCTTACCGCCAACACCGATTAATTGAATGCCTTGGATAACACCTTGAGGCAATTGCCCTAATGGCAAACTACGCGGCGCGTATTGTACATTTTCAGAATATATACCAGCTTCTTTAGCCACTTTTGCATCTGAAGTATCAAAAACATTTAATGCTCCACTCGATTTTTTATTGGTAAACTGACCGGTATAATCCATCACCACCGTATCGGTTAAAGTTGCTCTTTCTGAATTTCCGGGAGAAGTAATTACATATTGCAGGCCCGATGGTGCGGTGGTTACCTTTAGCTTATTCTCTTCAACATATTTAGCTATTTTAGTAGGCTCTACAATCTTATTTTTCTCATTTAACGCTTTATATTCTGCTTCGAAGAACAATCTTTTCTTGGCATCAAAAATAGAATCAGGATCTTTTCCTTTATGCAATACTTTCTCTATTTTAATTGTAAAGGAAGCAATATTTGATTTTAAACCTTTTGGCTTCGGCTGACCGGAATATTTCTCCATCGAATCTAGATTCAATTTGAAAACCGCACTATCACCCTCACCAAGCAACTTTAACCCAGATGCCAAATCGCCCTTAAACATGGATTTACTAATGGCAAAAAAGGCAGGTCGCTCATTATCGTAAGTATTAACCATTACCGAATCAGGATTGGTATTGGTTTCGACTGTTTGAACTCCGTTTAGCTTTACATAATCGCCATCCTGAATTTTTGGCTTACCATCACTTTTATAGATCTTGTAAGTCATATCTCCTTCACCCTTTTCAAACTTGTTACAGGCAGATAGTCCTAATGCTGCCGCTAAGAGCATAATAATTGCTTTTTTCATTTAATTTTATTTATTAAAAACCACTTCAATTCCTCATAAAGAAGATTTAAGTTATTTTATTACATCACTACAAAGATAGACTATATTAAGTTTTTATAAATCTTTAGGATATTATATTTCTTGGCTCAGCGTCAAAAAAAAAGGCAAAAAAAATCCTGCTTAAATGAATAAGCAGGATTTGTATATCAGTTATCTGATTATTTTTTAACTACCGGAGCAGGGATTGTTACCGGAGCCGCTGCAGCTGGTTTTCCTTTGATAATATCTTTGATTTCTAAATCGAAAGCAATCGGACTGAAAGGCATGATACCAACTTGTGGTGCACCTTGCTCGCCATAACCTAAATTAGAAGGGATAATCACTTTGATTTTACCACCTTTACCAATCATTTGTAAAGCTTCAGTAAATCCAGGGATTGTACCGCCAACTGGCATTTTTTGAGGACCATATGGTTTACCTGGTTTAAGTTCATTTTCTGCTTTAGCAAGTTTCTCATCACTTGTATCGAAGATTTTGTATTTACCATCTTTACCTTTTTTAGTTACTCTACCTGTATAATCAATTAGTACGGTATCACCTAAAGCTGGTTTTTCAGCACTACCTGGTGCTTCAATAATGTAATGTAAACCACTTGCAGTAGTTTTGGTAGCCAATTTAGTATCGTCTAAATAAGCTTTTAATTTAGCAGGTTCAGCAGCTTTCTTTTTCTCTGAAGAAGCTTTGTAATCAGCCTGGAAAAATTCTGTTGCTCTTTTATTGAAAGTAGAATCAGCTTCGCCAGTTTTTTTCTTGAATACTTTTTCAATTTTAACAGTAAAAGTGATGTATTTATCATTTTTAAACTGCTCTGGTTTTGGTTGTTTGCTATGGAAAGCCATAGTATCCAAATTCACCTTAAAAGTTGCGCTATCGCCTTCTCCAAACAATGTTAAAACATCATTCATATCACCAGCATACATTTTTTTCTGTGCAGGAAATACTGCAGGGGTTTCGCTATCGAAAGTGCTTGATAAAACTGAATCTTTATCGTTTTTTTGAATAAAATTCATTTTAACGATATCACCTTCTTTAATTTTTTCGTTACCTGCCGAGTGGTGAATGGTATATAATAAGCCACCAGCTCCTTTTTTTTCTTGTTTACATGCCGCTAAGCCTAAAGTAGCTGCTGCTAGAATAATAATTCCCTTTTTCATTTATTAATTTGACTTTTTTAAGTTTTGTGTTTATTTATTGCCCTTAGGCGATTAATTGTTCTTTGTATTCTGCTAATATCGATTTAAATTCGTTAACCACATCAGCTAATGGTTTTTCTGCCGCTCCACCAGCTGCATTTCTATGTCCGCCACCGTTGAAATATTTTTTGCAGATTTCATTTGCGGGAAAATCACCTGTAGATCGAACAGATAATTTCACTTTATCGCTACGCTCAACAATTAAGGCGGCCAAGCGGATACCGTTAATCGATAATGCATAGTTTACTACACCTTCTGTATCGCCTGTGGCACTATGGTATTCTGCAAGTTCATCTTTTGTAACCGAAATGATGGCTGTATTGTATTCTCTTAATACTTCCAGTTTATTTGATAAACAATAACCTAAAAAGCGCAAACGGTTTTCACTGGCATTATCGTATACGAGTTGATGGATTTTCCAATGCTCTGCACCCAAATCTATTAAATTTGCTGCTATGCGATAAACTTCTGAGGTGGCAGATTGAAACCGGAAAGAACCTGAGTCGGTCATAATACCTGTATATAAACAGGCTGCCACATCTTTATTGATGCCCGCTTTATCTTCCAGCTGATTTACGATAAAATCGTAAACCAATTGTGCAGCAGCACAGGCATTGATATCCCAATGGCGGTAATCATCAAAATCTTCAGGTTCCAAATGGTGATCGATCATGATTTTTTTAGCACCTGCAACCCTAACCAATTCGCCGAGTTCGTTAATACGGCTTAAGGTATTAAAATCAAGGCAGAAAATGATCGTAGCTTCATCCACTAACTTCGCGGCTTCTTCTTGCTGCTCGGTAAAAATAATTACATCACCATTGTTTGGCATCCAATGTAAAAAAGTAGGATAATCAGTTGGAGTGATTACCTTAACGTGGTGGCCTTTTTGAATTAAATATCCATATAAACCTAAAGATGAACCCATCGCATCGCCATCAGGTTTGTGATGCGTAGTGATCACAATTCGTTGTGGCGTAGCCAATAATGTTTTTAATTCAGTTAATGTAAGCATATATTTTTTGCGCTGCAAAGCTAAGTATTTTTAATATAGAAATGCAGTTTAAAGTAACAATATCAGTCGCATTATAGCCAAAGCCTCTCCTAAACATGAACAATGGCTGTTGATTATTCATCAATTAAAACGTATTTTTGCAGAAAATTGATATCAAAAGCACAATGAGCACTAACAGAACTTTTACCATGATTAAGCCTGATGCAGTAGCAAACGGCCACATCGGATCGATCATTAACGACATTACCAATGCAGGTTTCAAAATCATTGCATTAAAATATACCAAACTTACAGATGAAACTGCCGGTCAGTTTTACGCTGTACATGCTGAGCGTCCTTTTTACAAAGATTTAGTAAGCTTTATGTCTTCAGGACCAATTGTTGCTGCTATTTTAGAAAAAGACAACGCAATTGAAGATTTCAGAAAATTGATCGGTGCTACCAACCCCGCTGAGGCTGCAGAAGGTACAATCCGTAAGAAATATGCTAAATCAATCGATGCTAATGCAGTTCACGGTTCAGATTCTGATGAGAATGCAGAAATTGAAGGTAACTTCTTTTTTAAAGCAGACGAACGTTTCTAGTTCGCTACACAAAAAATTTACAATAAAAGCCCGAATATTCGGGCTTTTATTGTTTTATCTATTTTGTATCTTTCGCCCATAAAATAATCCACAATAAACCTGTTGGAATTAGTTACAAATAAATAATCAATGAAGAGAATTTTTCTGGCGGTATGTTTATCAGGTATCGCCTTTGCATCTTATGCACAAACCAAAACAGCAGCAAAAAAGCCTGCCGCAAAGAAACCTACTACAGCAAGTAAAACTTCAACATTTACCGTGTTAAAATCTTCATTAGATTCTACCAGTTATGCTTTCGGTACTTCGATTGGTGCAGGCTTAAAAACTACCGGCCTATCTACCTTAAATTACGAAGTATTATTAAAGGGTTTGAAAGATGCATTTAGTGGCGGCAAGGTAGTACTTACGCAACAACAGGCTCAGCAGTGTATAAATGAGGCGATTTCTAAAGCCTCTGCAGTAAAAAACAAAGCAGAAACAGAAGCAAATAAAATTAAATACGCACCAATTATGAAAGAAGGACAGGATTTTTTAGAACAAAACAAAAAACGTGCAGGCGTGCAAACAACTGCAAGCGGTTTACAATATGAAGTTTTAACTCCAGGAACAGGAGTTAAACCGGTAGCAACAGATTCGGTATTGGTTCATTACAAAGGAACCCTATTAAACGGAAAACAGTTCGACAGCTCTTATGACAGAGGTGAGCCGATTTCTTTCCCACTTAACCGTGTAATACCGGGGTGGACAGAAGGTGTACAGTTAATGCCTGCTGGCTCTAAATACAAATTCTTTATTCCTTATAACCTGGCTTACGGCGAACGTGGCGCAGGTGCAGATATTCCGCCTTATAGCACTTTGATCTTCGAGGTTGAGTTGTTAAAAGTGAACGGAAAATAATTTTAAGGCAATTTAAGAACGGACATTTGCAGTTAACCGTCATAAATGGCTAAGAACCTGAAGGTTCACCGAAGTTAAATTTATTATTTGCGGTCAGATGTTCACATCTGGCCGTTTTTTATTTTAAATAATTTGTACTTGGAATTGCATGTTGCATTACTTTACCGGGTGGTTACATCCAACATCACTGATAAGCAATTGGAGGCAAATAAGTCATTTACTAAAACTTTCTTCAGCCTTCGATGTTAGCTATTACAAATTAACTGATATGAAAAAAGCATTTCCTTTAGTACTGATCGCATTTTTATGCACCACCTTAAGTAGTTGTGAACTGGTAGAAGGTATATTTAAAGCCGGCGTTTGGGTAGGCGTTATTGTGGTTGTGGTTGTTGTTGCAATCGTAATCTGGATTTTATCAAAGATTTTTGGCGGAGGCAGAAGTTAGTCTCTAGTGCACAGTCTTTATTCGGGAGCTTTATCTCCACTAAAATAAAAGGGCATAAATTTAAAACTAATGCCCTTTTATTTTTGCTTACAAAAAAACCATGTCATTGATGACCTCACTACCGGCATGTTCGTTAAGTTTCTGGATAATGCCCTGACGAACCATAACCAGTTCGTTTTTAATAACGGATGATTCTATCCGGAGAAAAAGTTTTTTATCGTGAATGTAGATCTGTTTGGTTCTATTTGCAATGGCAGTTCCCATTATCTCAGGCCAGATCGATAAAATTGAAGTTTCGTCAAACTTACGGCGTAAACGGTATACATCGAGCATTTTGCTAATCGCATCCTTTACTGTAACATCATTGGGTTTACGCATTTTGTATATTTCCGTTATCAACTTCAAACAAAGTTACATCAACTTCTATTTCTTCAAAAATTGATTTCACTCTTTCCCTTCCTGTATCTGTTATAAATATTTGCCCAAAATCATGGTGGGAAACCATTTGCATTAATTTTTGAACACGGTTATCATCCAGCTTATCAAAAATATCATCCAGCAAAAGCAAAGGTTTAAAACCCTTATTTTTGGCTAGGTAAGCGTATTGTGCCAGTTTTAAAGCAATTAAAAATGATTTTTGCTGACCTTGGGAACCAAACTTTTTTAAAGGCATACCGCTAATTACAAAAGCCAGTTCATCTTTATGTATGCCTGTGGTGGTACGCTCAAGGATGCGATCTTTCTCAACTGATTTTTTTAAAAGTTCTTCAAATGTTGTCTCATTCAATTGCGATTGATAGTTGAGCTCAACCGTTTCCTTGTTTTCGGTAAGGTAAGTATAATACTGGTTAAAAAGCGGAATAAACTCATCCATAAAGGCTTTACGGATGGCAAAGATTTTATTGCCGGCAAAAACCAATTGCTCATCTAAAATTTCGAGTAACGTTGGGTCGTATTTCCGGGTAATGGCAATCTGTTTTAACAGCGCATTCCGATTTAACAAGATGCGGTTATAGGTAATCAGCTGATCGAGATAATGGGCATCTGTTTGCGAAATCACATTATCGATAAATTTTCTCCGCTCCTCACTTCCTTCCATAATCAGGTTTACATCATAAGGAGAAACCATTACCACAGGAAACAGGCCTATATGATCGGCCAGTTTATCGTATTCTTTTTTATTGCGCTTAAACTGTTTTTTTTGATTCCGTTTAACGCCGCAAGAAATTTTTTCGTTTTTTGTACTGCGGTCGAAATCACCCTGAATCATGAACACTTCTTCACCGGTTTTAATCTGCTGACTATCGATTGGATTGAAGTAACTTTTGCACAAACACAGATAATGAATGGCATCGAGCATATTGGTTTTACCAGAGCCGTTATTACCCGTAAAAACGTTTACAGTTTCTGAGAAATGAAGATCTGCATCCGTATAGTTTTTGAAATTTAGAAGGGTAATTTTTTTTAACCACATAAATATGTCACAAATTTACCGTTTTTTAACCTCTTAACATTCATTGTTTAAAATAAACGTTAATAACATTTAAAAAAACTGTACTTTCATAGCAAGTAAAATTACATGGTTGCACAAAAAATGTTAGAGGGAAACGTTCTATGGTCTTACGATCATGAACTGACCAATGAAAAAAGTTCAAGCTGGATTAAAAAAATCGCTGGTTTATTTTCGTTTTTAAAGCCGATCCATAATCATGAAGGAAATATTCTATTGGCCTCCAACGGACTTTTTATTACCGGAGACGAGCAGCTGGAACTTCCATTATCACATATTGAAGAAGTTTATATGGGTTTCGATGATGTATTTCCTGCCTCATCAGCCAAAAATTTCGGAGCATTTTGGCAACCCATCCGAATTAAATCAACCATAAGCCGCTCAGAAAGCCAAACCGTATACCTGGTGATAAACCATACGGGCATTTTTAGCGATAACCAAACCTGGTTTAACACGCTAATTAGGTTATTGCGGTAATTGAGCTGTGCATTTTACAGTTCTGCATGCCTAAATAACTAATGTTTAATCAAATACTTCAAAATAAAGATTGATACTTTGATTGAAAAATGTATTTTTGCAATCTTAAATTTTTTAAACAAACATGTCTACAACAGATAACCAGACAATTCAACCATCTAAAAAAGGTTCATTTTTACAAGAGAATAACAAAAGCTTACTGTTTATTGCAGGTGCTGTAGTTTTATTAGTTTTAATATATCTTTGGTATCAAGGCGTGTATTTAAAAGGCCGTGCAGAAGAAGCTGCCAGCAAAATGTACAAAGCAGAACAATATGTTGGTGTAGATTCATTATCCAACAAAGCTGTTAAAGGTGAAGGTGGTTACCCGGGCCTGGAGCAAATTGCAAAAGAATATGACAACACAAAATCGGCAAATTTAGCAAATCTTTACTTAGGTGGCATTTATTTACGTAAAGGCGAATATAAACAAGCTATCGAATCGTTAAGCAAATACAGTGCTACTGGCAGCCCGGTTGCAGATCCATTGGCTTTAGGTTTATTAGGAGATGCTTACAGTGAGTTGAAAGACTACAAACAAGCCGCCACTTATTATAAAAAAGCAGCTGATAAAGCAAGCAAATTTACTTCACCAATGTTTTTAAAGAAATTAGGTTTGGTAAATGAAAATCAAAATGATTTTAAAGGTGCTGTTGATGCCTATACTAAGGTAAAAACGCAATATCCTGAAAGTGCTGAAGCGCAATTAATTGATGCTTATATTGCAAGAGCTCAAGAAAAAGTTAAATAATCATTAACTAAAAATATATTCATTAAAAAGATCATCGAAAGATGGTCTTTTTTTGTTTGAAAGTAGTCCTGATAAAGATTTAAATTCATGCAGAATAGTCTGTGAGGACACAGACCATGGATACGTAGAGGGAATCTATATAAAATTATGCTATTCAGCCCCTAATAGCATTAAAGACTTTGCTTTATAGACCTGATTGACGCGGTAGCTCCCGATTCCCTTCTAATCGGGACTACAAGCATAAAGCAGGGCGAACATTCAAAAGAGCTTCTGCAATTGCGCTTCAAATGATTTTTCTCCCCTACGAGTTAATTAAAAAATCCCATTAGCATCTTCATCAATTATGGCTCAACGAAATAGAGATATTCACTTCTGTATACTACCATATAAGGCATTTAAGGGACTTACAAGTTAAAATTATTATCTGTAGAAGGTTGAATATACTTTCTAACAAAAGATCCTCTGCTATGCTCAGGATGACAGCATGCATAGTTAAGCGATTTAAACAGTTACCGGATTAACCTCAAAATTTACTTATTAAAAGCTGTCATGGTGTGAGCAGGCCCAATGGTAACAAAACTTTTAATCAGTTCAACACTTTTATCAATCAATGCAGGGAGTTCTAATTGTTCATTTTTATCAAACAAGCCCAAAACAAAATCAATCTGTCTACCCTTTGGATAATCGCTGCCAATGCCAAAACGCAAGCGTGCATAGTTTTGTCCGCCACACATTTCTTCAATGCTTTTTAAACCATTATGGCCTGCACTGGAGCCTTGCAGCTTAAGTCTTAACTTTCCTAGAGGTAATGCCAGATCGTCAACTACAACCAAAACATTTTCAGGAGCTATTTTTAACTCCTTCATCCAATAGTTTACTGCCTTACCGCTAAGGTTCATAAAAGTAGTTGGCTTTATAACATGTAGTTTTTTGCCTTTATAGCTTACTTCCGAATAATAGGCCAAACGAATATTATCGAAACTACCTCCTAGGCCTTTAACCAGTTCATCGGCAATATCAAAGCCAATGTTGTGCCTGGTGTGTGCATAATCCGGTCCGATATTTCCTAAGCCAACGATGAGATACTTCATGGCGCAAAGATAATAAAAAGGTTGAGGGCGGGAAAGCTGGATGGTGGAAGATGAAAAAAGTTCGGAGTAGGAAGTTCGGAGTCTTTACCTTTGCAAGAGCATGGTATTTAGCGTATGAGGGTTATCTCACGTAAATAGAAAAAGCGGTACAAAATTGCTTTTGCACCGCTTTTAAAAACTGTGTAATCACATTATGTGATATCAGTGTACTATTTTTTACCTTTAGCAGCTTCAGTTTCTGCTTGTTTTAATGCTCTAGACATTGCAACAGAAACGATAGTATCTTCAGGAGTGTTAGTAATTACGTAGCTCTCGCCTTTAAGGTCGCGAACACGGAATAAACTTCCAACTTCTAATTTTTCTAAGCTTACTTCTACGTTTTGAGGCATGTTAGCTGGTAACGCTTTAACACGAAGTTTACGTAATTTCTGGATTAATTTACCTCCCATTTTTACACCTGGAGAAGTTCCTGTTAATTTAACCGGGATCTCCATAACAATTTCTTTCTCGTCGAATAACTGAAGAAAATCGATGTGCATTAATACGTCGGTAAGTGGGTGAAATTGAGTGTCTTTTACGATAGCTTTAGTTTTAGTACCGTTAACATCAATCTCCACAAAGTTTACATCCGGGGTATAAATAACATCTCTTAAATCTGCAATAACCACTGCGAAGTGTTGTTGCTCTTTTCCACCATACAATACCGCCGGAACTTTACCTTCGTAACGAAGTTCCTTGGCATCGCGTTTCCCTACGTTCTCTCTTGGAGAACCGCTAATTGCGATTGTTTTCATTTTTATATTTATTATTTAATTAAACTCTTTTTTATGGTTTCACGTTCTGCGGCTGGCGTTTTTAGCACTCTTCGCAATACGTTAAACATTTTGCATTATACTCTAAACAGATCGCTAATTGAGCCATGTTCGTTTACATTGGCAATTGCCCTTGCAAATAAACTTGCTGTACTTAGCACCCTAATTTTCGGACTTTCCTGTCTTAACGGAATGGTATCCGTAACAATCAGTTCGGTTAATACCGAATTTTCTACCGTTTCTATGGCTTTGCCCGATAATACTGCATGTGTACAAACTGCTCTTACACTTGCTGCTCCGTTTTCCATAATTAAAGCTGCTGCTTTAGAAAGGGTTCCGGCAGTATCGCAGATATCGTCAATCAATACTACATCTTGTCCGGTAACATCACCAATAATCGACATTGATTCGATTTCATTGGCGCGTTTACGGCGTTTATCGCAAATAATTACCTCAGCGTTAAAGAACTTTGCAAAAGTACGTGCCCTATATGAACCGCCCATATCCGGCGATGCAATAGTTAAGTTTTTTAAGCCCAAGCTTTTGATATATGGTACAAAAATTACCGATCCATCTAAGTGATCAACCGGAATATCAAAGAAACCCTGTATCTGTGCAGCATGCAAATCCATCGTCATGATGCGGTGAATACCTGCTGATTTTAATAAGTTTGCCACCAATTTGGCACCGATTGCTACACGGGGCTTGTCTTTTCTATCCTGACGGGCCAAACCATAATAAGGAACTACTGCAGTAATATAATGTGCCGATGCTCTTTTAGCAGCATCAACCATTAGCAAAAGTTCCATTAAATTATCGCTGGGCTGATAAGTAGACTGGATTAGAAAAACATCACTACCACGAATTGATTCATCAAAGGAAGGTTGAAACTCGCCATCGCTGAATTTGTGGATGGTTACGCTACCAAGCGGCTTACCGTAATGTTCGGCAATCTTAAGTGATAATCCCTTAGAACCTGTTCCGGAAAAAAGCTTTACCGGGTTAAACTGCAATGGCATGGGTTCGTGTAGTTTACGGTTAAAAAAAATCGGATCATGTCTATTTAAAACATGATCCGACATTAAATTTTAGTTGTCCGACCTGGATTCGAACCAAGACAAACGGTACCAAAAACCGTTGTACTACCCTTATACTATCGGACAAAAACTTCTCAAGGATATTCTCCTCGAAAGGGAATGCAAATGTAGGAACCTTATTTTAAATATGCAAGAGTGATTTTAAAATATTTTTAATTTCTTTCCTGCTGTTCCTGTTTGCGTTGCAAAGATAAAAAAATCATCATATCTGGTGCAACATTTTATTTTTTTCTACGACTTTTTTTACTGCGAACCACTTAAATCATTTATTATCAAAGACTAAAATTAAACTATGAATTACTCAAGGATCAACACCATTGGAGGCTGGCTCTGTTTTTTCGTTGCCACGCTCACGTACATCTTAACTTTAGATCAATCTGTAAGTTTTTGGGATTGCGGCGAATTTATTTCTGCAGCCTTCCGCATGGAGGTGGTACACCAGCCCGGCGCTCCTATTGTATCAATGATCCAGCGGTTATTTTCTGCGTTGGCTTTTGGCGATAAAACCAAAGTGGCTTATTTTGTGAATTTAGCATCGGCCCTTGCCAGTGCCGGAACTATACTTTTTTTATTCTGGACGATTACCGCACTGGCAAAAAAAACGGTAATTAAAAAAGGCGAAGAAATTACAAATCAGAAAATCATCAGCATTATGGGCGCAGGTCTAGTTGGTGCCCTGGCTTATGCTTTTTCTGATAGTTTTTGGTTTTCGGCAGTTGAGGCAGAAGTTTATGCCATGTCGTCGCTTTGTAGTGCCGTTGTGTTTTGGGGAATACTAAAATGGGAATCACTGGCCGATGAACCAAAATCAGACCGATGGCTGCTACTTGTAGCTTATATTATGGGGCTATCCATTGGCGTACACATTTTAAATTTACTTACCATCCCCGCGCTAATATTTGTTTATTATTTTAAAAAATATCCCTCACCTACCTGGCAAAGTATTTTAAAAGTATTTTTAATTTCAATTCTGGCATTAGCGGTGGTTCAATTTGGTATCATCCAGTATATCATATCTATTGCGGCAGGTTTCGATTACTTTTTTGTAAACACCATGGGGCTGGGCTTTGGATCGGGAATATTGTTCTTTGCTGTTCTTTTAGTCTCTGGTTTGGTTTATGGCATCCGCTACTCCATCCTAAAAAACAAAAGGGCCTTAAACCTCATCATGCTATTTACTGTGCTATTATTATTTGGCTATAGCTCTTATGCTTTACTGGTAATCAGGGCGCAAGCTAAACCGAATTTGAACAATTATAATGTAGATAACGTTTTTTCACTTTCGAGGTATCTGGGTCGCGATCAATATGGCGACAGACCTCTGCTTTATGGTGAGAATTACAATTCGCAAAAAACAGACATTAAAGAAACTGGTAAAGTTATCCGTAAGGGCGAGAAGAAATATGAACCTGCCGGAACTAAATCTGCTTATGTTTTTGCCGATGAAACATTATTGCCGCGCATGTACAGCGACAAACCCGAACACACCAGGTTTTATAAAAGTTATATGGGTTTTAACGACGAGCATAAACCAACCTTTATGGATAACCTAACGTACTTATTTTCCTTTCAGGCGGGGCAAATGTACATGCGTTATTTTATGTGGAATTTTGTTGGCAGGCAGGATAACGAGGATGGACAGTTTGGAGGAAAAGATGGCAACTGGCTTAGCGGCATTAAACCCCTGGATGCGATTAGGCTTGGTAACCAGAAAAACCTTCCACCTTCAATTGTAGAGAACAAAGCATATAACCGATTTTTCTTTTTACCGTTAATTATCGGACTGATTGGTGCGGTATGGCATTTTAAACGCAACCAAAAAGATGCCGGCATTATTGGTTTACTTTTTGTTTTTACCGGCATTGCCATTGTATTTTACCTAAATTCTGTACCAATTGAGCCTCGCGAGCGGGATTACGCTTATGTGGGTTCATTTTATGCTTTTGCCATATGGATCGGTTTAGGTGTATTTGGTTTAAAAGATTATGTTTTTCAAAAATTAACGCCAACAAGGGCAAGTATATTTGCATCACTTATAGCACTGTTTGGCGCTCCGGTTATAATGGCCAATCAAGGCTGGGATGATCACGACCGTTCGGATATCCATGTGGCGAGAGATATGTCGGTAAATTACCTAAAATCGTGCGCACCAAATGCCATCCTCTTCACCTATGGCGATAATGATACCTATCCCGTTTGGTATGCCCAGGAGGTTGAAAACATCCGTCCGGATGTGCGCATTGTAAACCTAAGTTTATTTACTGCTGATTGGTACATTGATGGGATGCGCAGAAAGCAAAATGAATCTGCTCCATTGCCAATTACGCTAAAACCTGAACAATACGTTGAGGGTACAAGGGATATTATGTATTACCAGGATTATAAAATAGCCCAGCATATCGAGTTAAAGCAGATTTTAGACGTGCTCCTATCCGACAGTGATGAAGATAAGGTAACCATGAATGATGGCACAAAGTATAATGTATTGCCAACCAAAAACCTTAAACTGGCAGTAAACCCGCAACAGGTTCTGGATACCGGAACCGTGCCTAAAGAAGATGCAGGTAAAATTGCCAGCAGCATGGAATGGACTTTTGGTTCGGAATATGTAACAAAAGGCACCCTTGCTTTATTTGATATTTTAACACATAACAACTGGGAAAGACCCATTTATTTTAGTGGCGCAATGCCGAATGAACAGTATTTGGGGCTAAACAAATACCTTTACTCGGAAGGGTTAAACAAAAGATTGCTGCCTTTAAAACCAGATACTGCAATAACCGAAGATTATGAACGTGTAAACTTAAAACCTTTATACAACAACCTGATGAATGTTTACGCTTTTGGCAATATTAAATACGCCAACCATTTAGACAGACAATCTGCTGATGATGTAACCATGTTAGCCAACATGTTTAACGGCCTTTTAAATGGTTTGATCAATGAAGGTAAAGTTGCTGAAAGTAAAAAAGTGGCCAACAAATACCTGGAAGTAATTCCTACTAAATTTTACAGCATGCGCCAGGTAATGAGCACCTACTATTTTACGGAAAGCCTATACCGATTAAACGATATAAACCATGCAAATGCAATGATCATAAAATCTGCTGATTATGTAGGTAAAGAGCTTACCCACCTGGCTGATGTTTCGGAAAGTAAAAATCAATTGTCATCAGAGCAGGATGTTCGTTTTTACCTAGGCTATTTAGGACAGATGGTAAAATTAACGGAGGTTTTTAAGCAGGATGCACTGAGTAAAAGTTTAGAAAAACAGTATAACGATCTGATTGTAAGATTTACTCCTTTTGCGGCAGGTTAACCAAAAACATTCTAAATTTTAACCGATAGGCAGATTTTACATTTCTGCTTATCGGTTTTTAATTTGTAAATAGATTAAAATCCTTTAAGATAATAGACTTAAGCCGTTAAAAATTGTTAAATCAATCCAAAAATTTACCTGTTTTATCGACTAGAATAGTTAATTTCGGCAGCATTTTTATGTGAAAACAATTTTTAATATCATTAAACAAACCAATGAATTATTCAAAAGTTAATAATATAGTAGGCTGGATCTGCTTTTTAATTGCTACACTAACTTACGTTTTAACCTTAGAACCATCTGCAAGCTTTTGGGATTGCGGTGAATTTATCGCATCAGCATTTAGAATGCAGGTTGTTCACCAACCGGGTGCGCCTTTATTCTTAATGATCCAACGTTTCTTCTCCATTTTTGCTACAGGCGATTTAACTAAAATTGCTTACTGGATGAACGTAGGTTCGGCTGTTTCAAGCGGGGCAACTATCTTATTCTTATTTTGGACAATTACCGCACTGGCTAAAAAAACAGTGCTAAAAGCTGGCGAAGAGCTTACAACAGGCAAACTGATCAGCATTATGGGTGCAGGAGCCGTTGGTGCACTGGCTTATACTTTTTCTGATAGTTTTTGGTTTTCTGCTGTAGAATCAGAAGTTTACGCGCAATCGTCGCTATTTACTGCGATTGTATTCTGGGCTATCCTTAAATGGGAAGCACATGCCGATGAGCCAAGGGCTGATAGGTGGTTATTGTTTATTGCATACATCATGGGTTTATCTATCGGTATTCACTTGTTAAACTTATTAACCATCCCAGCGCTAGCTTTTATTTATTACTTTAAAAGAACGGATAAGGCAACAACATCAGGAATTATCAAAACCCTTATTGTCGGTATCTTAATCCTTGCGGTAATCCAGTATGGTATTATCCAGTACCTGGTTTCATTCGGTGCATATTTCGATCTGTTTTTTGTAAATACATTGGGAATGGGCTTCGGAACAGGTGTTTTATTCTTTGCCGTTTTATTAATCGGTGCGTTGGTTTGGGGTATCCGTTATTCTATTCAGCACCAAAAGAAATTGTTAAACTTAGGTTTAATTTCTACCGTTTTAATCATTTTCGGCTATGCTTCTTTCTCGATGATCATCATCAGGGCCAAAGCAGACCCGAATTTAAATAACAGTGCACCAAAAGATGCTTTCTCTTTCTTAAGTTACTTAAACCGTGAACAATACGGCGATAGGCCGTTGGGTTACGGACCTAATTATAACTCTGAAAGAACAGGTGTTACTGAAGGAAAAACAATCTGGAGAAAAGGCAAAGACAAATATGAAGTAGCAGGTAAAAAAACCGACTATGAGTATAGCAACAACACTTTATTGCCACGTATGTATAGTGATGATCCTAAACATGCTGCTTTTTACAAAGAGTGGATGCATTTGGATGATTCTAAAAATCCTAATCTGGTTGATAACGTTGGCTTTTTAGCCAGTTACCAAATTGGTTATATGTATATGCGTTACTTTTTCTGGAATTTTGTTGGCCGCCAGAACGATGAACAAGGTCAGGGAAGTGGTTTTGAAGGCGAATGGATTAGCGGTATCAAACCAATTGATGCCATGCTGAGAGGCGATCAAAGCCATTTACCGCCATCAACAGTTGATAATAAAGCGTATAACCGTTTCTTCTTTTTACCTCTAATTTTAGGTATAATTGGCGCACTTTGGCATTTTAAACGCAACCAAAAAGATGCTGGTGTTGTGGGTTTATTATTCTTTTTTACCGGTATTGCAATTGTATTGTATCTAAATCAAAAACCTTTAGAGCCACGCGAAAGAGATTACGCCTATGTAGGGTCGTTTTATGCCTTTGCCATATGGATAGGGCTCGGGGCGCTCGCCATTAAAGAATGGGTATTTAAAAAAGTAAGTCCTACCGCTGGTGCTATTGGGGCAACTGTAATTGGTTTATTGGCTGCTCCGGTAATTATGGCTGAGCAGGGATGGGATGATCACGATCGTTCTACCAAATTGGTTCCTCACGATATTGCTTTGGATTACCTTCAATCCTGCGCACCAAATGCCATCTTATTTACCTATGGTGATAATGATACCTACCCGCTTTGGTATATTCAGGAGGTTGAAAATGTTCGTCCGGATGTGCGTATTGTAAACTTAAGTTTATTCGATACGGATTGGTATATTAATGGTTTAAGGCAAAAACAAAATGAATCGGCACCATTGCCAATCTCGATGAAACCTGAGCAATATGTGCAGGGTGAAAGAGATGTAATGCCATACGATGATTACAAAATTGCCGGTAGCGTTGAGCTTAAAAACGTTGTAGATTTATTATTATCGAATGATGAAAGCGATAAAGTACCAATGCAGGATGGAACAAAATCTAATTTCTTACCAACAAAAAACCTAAAAATTACAATCGATCCTAAACAGGTGGTGAGTACCGGTACTGTGCCTGCCGCTGATGCCGCGAAAATTGCCTCAGAAATGGACTGGAAATTTAACAAAGGTTATGTTACCAAAGGAACTTTAGCCATGTTTGATATTCTTGCGCACAACAATTGGAAGCGTCCTATTTATTTTGCTTCTACAGTACCTTCTGAGCAATATAACGGACTAGATAAGTATTTATACAGCGAAGGTTTAGCTTTGCGTTTATTGCCACTTAAGGCTGATACAACAGCATCTGAAGACAGACCTGAGCAGTTAAACACACCTGTTCTATATAACAACGTGATGAACAAATTTAAGTGGGGAAATATGAAAACCGCTAAATATTTGGATCCACAATCATCTGATGATACATTTATCTTCACCAACATCTTCAGCAGCCTAACAGGAAGCTTAATTAAAGATGGTAAAATTGATGAGGCTAAAAAAGTAATTGATAAATATTACGCTGTAATGCCTGATAAATTTTTCGGCATACGCACCGTGGTTGTAAAGTTCTACATGGCCGAAAACTTATACAAGCTTGGCGAAACAGCAAGAGCAAACGATATTTTAGATAAATCTGGCGATTACATCAACAAGGAACTAAACTACCTTGCAGATATTTCACAATCGAAAGGTTTAACGGGATCGCAGAATATTCAAACTGGTTTATATTATCTGGATAGAATGATTAAAACCAGTAAAGCTGCTGGCCAGGATAAATTGAGTGATAAATTACAGAAAACATTCAATAGCCTGGAAAGCCGTTTGTCAATGTTCTTCCCTCAGCAAGGTCCGCAGCAATAAGCGGATGCTTAAAACGGTTTACGAAGCAGCTACATTAATTTGTAGCTGCTTTTTTGTTTATTAGCTAATACAAAAGGGGTATTCGGTATTGTAACATCCTTCACCCTGAATTTATTTCAGGGTCTTTTTTCTATAGCATGATAGATGTTGAAACAAATTCAGCAGGACGAATCTCCATTGAGCATTGCCAAATAGGAAATAAATATCGTAACATACATCACCCTGAATTTATCTCAGGGTCTTTTATCTATAGCATGATAGATGCTGAAATAAATTCAGCAGGACGAATCTCCATATATCTTGTGTCTATCTTCACTGTTTAAAATAAAAAATCCTGTTCAGCATTGCCAAACAGGATTCAGATTATTTTATTATGTTATAATTATTCGTTAACTACTCCCATTGCACAGAATTTCTCAATTCGTTGTTCAATAAGTTTATCAGTTTTTAATTTGCCTAATGCAGCTAAATCTTTAATGATGTAATCTTTCAAAGTTTTTCCCATTAACTCCGGATCCTGGTGTGCACCACCAAGCGGCTCAGGAATTATTCCATCAATAAGCTTGTTGCCAAACATATCATCGGATGTCAGTTTTAAACATTCGGCAGCTTTTTCTTTAAAATCCCAGCTTCTCCACAAAATAGATGAGCAGGATTCAGGTGAAATTACCGAATACCAGGTATGCTCCAACATATACACTTTATCGCCAATACCAATACCTAAAGCACCTCCCGATGCACCTTCACCAACAACAACACAGATAATCGGCACCCGAAGAATAGACATTTCCAACAAATTTCTGGCAATTGCTTCACCCTGCCCGCGTTCCTCTGCCTCCAAACCAGGGTAAGCCCCCATGGTATCGATAAAAGAAATTACAGGTTTGTTAAATTTTTCGGCCAAGCGCATTAAACGTAAAGCTTTCCGGTAACCCTCAGGATTGGCCATACCGAAATTACGGAACTGACGCTCTTTAGTGTTTTTACCTTTCTGGTGACCGATAACCATTACGGTTTGACCATTTATAGTAGCAAAACCACCAATAATAGCCTTATCATCTTTAACCGTTCTATCGCCGTGCATTTCAATAAAATCATCGCAGATCATACTGATGTAATCGAGCGTTTGCGGACGATCAGGGTGGCGGCTCATTTGAACCTTGTTCCAACCGGTTAAATTTTTATATAAGTTGTTGGTAGTTTCATCTAATTTACCATCAAGCTCGTCTAAAGTGGCAGACATATCTACCTTGGTTTTATCGGCAACTTGCTTAACCTTTTCTATCTGCTGAACTAAATCGGCAATAGGTTTTTCAAAATCGAATGATGTTTTTATTTGCTGCATAATTGAACCACAAAAATAAGTAATTATTTTTAGTTTGAAGCGAACAGTTTTTTGTTTGCGTTTTTGGAGCGGAAAAATCGCTTAAAAAAGCTGGAAACTTTAATAGCAAGTAATAAAGCTAAAAGAGTTGACAACTTTAATGGCAGGGTGCATAAGAAAGTTATCAACTCTAAAAAATAAAGCTAAAAGAGTTGACAACTTTAATGGCAGGGTGCATAAGAAAGTTGTCAACTCTAAATCTCTAATTTAAAATTTATCGACGCTGTATTATCAGTTTTATAATTTGAAAAGCAATTGCAGTAATTCTTTTTTTAAAGCAGTCCTGCCATTTACTTTAGCCCAGATGAAAAATCTGGGGCTGTCGCGGCTGTCAGGTTTAGCTAACACGGGCTGTACTACTATGAGGGGTTTCCGTAACACCGCCTTAAACTAGCTAGTCATGATGAAAAGAGTTGACAACTTTAATAGCAAGGTGCATAAGAAAGTTGTCAACTCTAAAAAAATAAAGCTAAAAGAGTTGACAACTTTAATAGCAGGGTGCATAAGAAAGTTGTCAACTCTAATTTTAAAACTTAGCCGCCTCTCCTGCCTTTGGCAATGCTTTTTTGATAAACTCCCTGATATGGTTATTAGCGGTTTTAAGGTCATCTTTGCGCAGGTACATCATGTGCCCACTGCGGTAACCTTCCCAACTCATGCGATCTTGCAGTTTACCGGCGGCATCCAATTGCCACATGCTGTATTTAGCGTTAAAATAATCGCAGGCACCATCATAATAACCCGATTGCACCAACAAATGAAGATATGGATTTTGCGCCATCGCCTGGCGGAGGTTATCACCCGTTTGGTCGCCGGTTTTATCCCAAGGGTAAACCGAACCGAACATATTGTATTTTAAATCGGTTTTATAATTAAGTTCATTGCGGATGTACATGTTAATGGCTGGCGTAAAAGAGTGCAGCCATGAGGTTAATTCGGCATTATAATCAGGTCCTTCACCAGCACTCATTTTATCGATACCACGATAGCGCGAATCCAATCTGCCAACGGTAAAACCTTTATCTCTCAACAATTCTTTCCAAAAGAAATCGGTGGGCACGTTTAGGTTATAATCTAAAATCACCTTTTCCGAAAGGCCCGAATAACGCGCCATTTTAGCTGCGATTGCTTTTTTCTTATCTGCACCAAGAATTCCGCCTTGCGAAATTGCCGGAATTAATTCGTTGATGGTGAAATTTTCTACTTCGGGTAACATTGCCGTTAAATCTTTGCTTTGTAAATCGGCTGCCAGAGCTTTATGGTACCATGCAGTAGCAGCAAAATACGGTAAACGTAAAGCTGCATCAACAGGGCCGCTCCGCTCTATACCAAGCTCGGTAGGCGATACCAATACCACGCCATTTAAATACATCCACTGGCTATTCTGTAACTCTAAGGCAAGCCCCGAAACGCGGGTGGTGCCATAACTTTCGCCTATTAAAAACTTGGGTGATGCCCAGCGGTTATTGCGGGTTACAAAAGTATTAATCCACTCGGCCAGGTATTTTATATCAGCACGTACACCAAAAAATTTATTTGTCGGAATATCTTTACTTACTGCCCTTGAGTAACCTGTATTAACGGGATCGATGTAAACAATATCGGCAACATCTAAAATAGAATAAGGGTTTTCTTTATACCCGTAAGGCTGAACAGGGTAACCTTCATCATCGATATTTAGCACCACCGGACCAGTATAGGCAATGTGCATCCAAACTGAAGCAGAGCCCGGCCCACCATTGAAAGAAATTACCAGCGGTCTTTTATCGCGGTTTTGCACATCGCTGCGTTCGTAATAGGTATAAAACAAGCCGGCAATGGGTTTTCCTTCTTCATCCCAAACCGGAAGCGTACCTGTAGTGGCTTTATAGGGAACAGCTTTTCCATCGATGTTTACCGAATGGTTGGTAACCACAGCACTTTCTACTTTAATGGTTCTTTCGTTTGTTAGCGATTTTGGTTCGTCTTTTACGGTAACCTGTGTGGTGGTTACGGTTTCTTTTGACTGATTTTTTCTTGGTCCTTGTGCCTGCACATAAATGGCTGCACACAGTAATGTGGTGAGTAAAAATTTAAATTTCATCGAAAGTTTGGTTTGGTTGTTAAATATCAAACTAATGCAGCGTTAATCAAAAATCGCATTGGAAATGTTACCATAAAAGCGCCAAGCATATTTATTACTGCTGCTTTATGCCTTTAATTCCTCAATCATTGATTTTGCCGCAGCCTGCTCAAATTCTAAAGTTTTAATTTTGAGAGAAATTTTTGCCTGCTTATCAAGGCCGCATTTAGCTGTTTCTTCCAAACAGTCTATTTCCAAATTTCTAGATATGCCAATAATGGTAGGTTTTCAGGCATTTTTAATTTTAAATGAACCAAAACAGACCATAAATTCTTTGTTTTAAGATTAGTATCCTGCAATAACTGTAGCTTTCTTTTTAGCTTTAAAGATGCATAAGCAGCCCGATCAATCTGCTTATTTAATTTGGTTATAATCGCGCTTTTTGCATGGTCAGTTTTTGTATTGATTTCACTATGGATTATTTCAGGTACATTGTTGTTTAAAAATATCTCTATTTCTGAAAGCAGTAGCAGATTTTTTGTGGCTATACTTCGTGAACCATTTTCATACATTGCTGCCGAACTTCTGTTTATTCCAAGTAGGCCACTCATTTGATCTTGTGTAAGGCCTAGCTTCTCTCTGATGTTTTTCATTTACTATTCCTGTTACGGTAACCTTGTGACAATTTTTTCTGTCACATAAAATTCTGTCACACTTTTTAAAAATTTATTTTGCACAGCTATCGGATAATTGCAAAGTAAGCTAGCAATAAAAAGCCGACATTACATTTAGTAACGCCGGCGCTGCAAAAAACTACTTCAAAGAAGTGGTAAAATTTTTGTAAAGAATTTAGTTACTAAAACAGATTGCCACTTGATAAACAACAAAACTTAAATAAGCAACGTATAATTGAAGTTATTACTTTTACAAAAAGCTATTTGATCAATTACCGCACAAACGTTTGATTAATTTTGCATTCCGAAGCATAACGCATGTATAAGCAATACTTATATAATGATCACGTTGGCTTGTTATTGATTTTACAGCATCCGTTTATTTTAGTACCGAAATTTCTTCATCAGACAATACCTTATTCCAAATTTGCAGTTCATCTAACTTTCCTTTAAATCCACCGATAGTGTGCAAAGGAAAAAACAGTGTTTCAGATTTACGCATTTTTGTTTTGTCTTTATCTGTAAACTCGATCCAGTTATCGTACAATTTCTTTTGCAGCTTACCATTTACATAAAGGCTGGTACCCTTATTCGTACCTGTTATCACTACATGCGTCCAGTTATTTTCTGGCAAGCGATATCCAAAATCAATATTATAACCTTCTCTCGAAAAACCCAGATTACCCGTACCCGCCTGTTTTAGTTTTACCACGGCGTTAGGAGATTTAAACAGTATCGCATTATCTGCATTGTTACTAGCAGGGTTTACCCAAAATGAAACTGTGTAATTGTATCCAATTTCGGCATAAGGCAATTCGGCCAAACTATTTTCACCTGAAAATGCTAAGGCTTTTTTTAAATATCCTGGGGTGTATAGTGTATTTTGAAGTTTAACCTGATTATTCTTTTCATCAAAACTATAATGTGCTGTAAATGGTGCTTCCTTTTTGGATAACTTTCCACTAATATTTAGCGATGGTCCTTCTCCTATTTGTTTACTCAAAACGCTAAAATCATCGAATGTTAAAGGCGTATTGCTGCCACCCCACATTTTTTGCGCCAGTACCTGCATCGCCGGAAACACCCTATCGTGCACATCCTTTTCGGTAATGCCATTGCCTGCAATATCATTCCATACGGCGAAAGATCCTCCTAATATGGTAGGATCACCGGCAGGAAACTGAACATCACCGATCATAGAGGGAGTCCACTTACTGTAAAGGTTTTTTATATTCAGGTAATCGAAATAATAGCCCGCAGCGGGCACAATATAAAGCCATCCATCTGGCGTACTGATCTGTTTGTAGCCCAGTTTTTTCATCTCAACAGGATTTGCATATCCGTTGTACCAGGTATTCATCACTACATTTTCTATTTTAACAGGGGTAATGCCCTTGGCATGTGTTAATGCGCCCCAAAGCCTTACCTCTTTTCCAAAACCTTCAACATACCTGATCATATGATCGGTAAAAGCCCTAAAAACTTCTGCATCTTTTTTGGCGTATTCATCCGTGCCAATATGAACCGCTTTACCCATAAACACGGGGTTGCTTCCTGAAATGTATTCTTTAAACACATTTTCCATAAAAGTATAGGTTAATGGGTTATGGAGATCGAGGTGATCCATACCATATGCCTTACTACCAATTTCGGGAACCACTTTGGTAAAAGCCAGTGCATGGGCCGGGGCATCAATTTCAGGGATGATACGCACGGCATAATCATTTGCCAGCTGTTGCAAGGCGATAGATTCTTTTTTGGTATAAGAACCATCTTTTGCCGTTAAGCCAGGGTAGCTTGTATTTTCTAAACGGAAAGCAGAGTAGGTTTCAGACCAGTTATCGTTGAAATATTTTTTAAAACCGTTATCATTTAAATGAATCTGAAAATCGTTCAGTTTATAGTAAGACATAAATTTCACATAATCCCTCAAAAATTGGAGGCTAAAAAATTTACGGCCAACATCGAGTACAAAGCCGCGGACTTTAAACTCAGGGTAATCTCTGGCCAGGCCTTTTGGAATACTATTTTTCTGTTCCAGTAATTGCAACAAAGTTCTCGTTCCCCAAAATAATCCCTGGTATTTTTCGGCACTAATGGTTACATGCTCGTCAATATTAAAGTAATAACCCTCCTCTCCAATGCTTTTATCATTGGTATTTAAGGTTAAGAAAACGTCTCCTTTTTTAGGTTTTCCTTTTACAATCAACAGCATAAAACCCAGCTGATCTTTCAATTCCTGTTTTAAAATCCCGGCAGCATTTTTCAACGCTGATTCATCATTTGCATTTAAAACTATCCTGCTGGTTTTTGTGAGTATGAAATTACCTTTATCTCCATGCCATTCGCGTAAAGCCGGAATAACGAAGGGTTGTGGATTAACACCAGTGTCGGCATATTTTCCGGGAACAGTAATTTCTTTTGAAACATCGTACTTTATCGAATCAGTTGTTTGATTAATCAATTGAAAGTAGAGTTTCACTTTTGTTGCAACCAGTGGTGTGGTAATTTTGCCTGATGGATTTATAATGGGCTCGTGGTTGCTTCCTTTAAATACGAGGGAATATCCTCTCGGACTTTCAGGAAAGACGATTTTCTGGTCGCCTGCTTTTATTTCTTTTACATCAGCTACCGATTTTACAATTGTACTATCGGTTTGACCGAATAAAAACCCCGTGGTAATGATGATTAAACCAACGGTAATTAGCATATTTTTCATGTAGTGAATTGTATTTGGCGTTTAGTGGTAATTTCCCTTTGCTGAAGCCTTGACATTACAAACAGGCCCATTTAGTTTAAAGATATATTAAACTTTTTCCATATGCTTAAGCAAGTATTGCGCAAACGTTTGATGCCATGCTCATGCGAAGTATTAAATGCATTGAAACGCCATTCAAATACCCAAAAATAAAAAAGCCGACACTGCGCAATGCAATGTCGGCCAGTATAAAAACCGTGAAGCCTTGTTATTTATCCCACCAAACTTTTCCTACCAACTTATCGCCACCAGGTACGGCGGCTGATGCAGCTTTATAATTTACTGCATTGGTAACGCCTTCAAAAAGCGGATAAGGAAAACGGCGTGGAATTGTTCCATTGGTTGCGTTACCACTATAAATTACTGGAGTTAAAACAGGCATGCCTGTTCTCCGCCAGTTAGACCATGTTTCGTAAAAATCTAACATGGTAATGGTATGTGCCCAATATTGGGTAGCAATCATATCCAAACCATTTGCCGGTACATAAGGATGTGCCACCAGATATGCAGCAGCATCAGTAGCATTAACAGTCATTGATGGGTCGTACTGCGATAAATACGTCATTGCCGAAGTTACGCCTGCATTGTAATGTGTAGCTGCGCTACCACCAATATTGTAACGCTGTGCAGCCTCTGCCCAAAGCAGCTCTGTTTCTGCATAAGTTAAAATAAAGGTATTACCATCCTTTTTCAACATACCGGGATTGGGTGAGGAATAATCGGTAAAATCTGTATAAGAAGGATCCTGACGTACATCCCTGGCTGCAATACCGCTTAAATCTTTACCGTTTGGCATGCCCTTTTGTACTGCAGCAGTTGTAATGAAAGCAGGATTTTGATCCTTAGTTCCATCGGTTAGATATAGCTTGGTTACAGCAACCTTACCTAGACGCGGGTCGTTATTGGTTTTTAAATAATTGATAAAGGTGCTGCTCCAGCGGGTATAAAAATTCTCTTGACCACCATCTCCCAAAAGCACCTGCGAATTTCTGTTTTTAGTTACACGGTCACCATTGGCATCATGTTTAAAAAATGCATTATCAGCGTCGCTGGTCATGGTTTTGCCTACCGCTTTGTTAATATAGTTTTGTGCCAATGTTGCATCGGCTTTGGTTAGCCTCATGGCCATACGCAACATCAAACTATTGCCAAAGCGTTTCCATTTGGCAATGTCACCAGCGAAAATAAGGTCGCCTGTAACTTTATCACCGCTTGCATTTAATGCTATGCTGGCTTCATCAACCTCTTTTAACAGATCGGCATATATAGCCTGTTGTGCGTCATATTTAGGATACAAATTTGCGGTGTAATAACCTCTACCTGCATCAAAATAAGGTATATCGCCATATAAATCGGTTAATCTTTCAAAAATGAGTGCTTTCCAGATTCTACCCATTTGGTAAACGTTGTTATATTGAGGCTTTCCTTTGGTAAATTCAACCAGATCGGCAGCATATTTAACCTGATCGGGATAAGCTTTTTCCCAATAAGCCGCGGTGTAACCTTCGTTAAGCAAGTATTTATCTCCTGCCCAATAACTAATAACAGACGACATGCCCTGCATCATCGTAGAAGCATAAATTAAGTTGCCCCTCCAGGTTTCGTAAGCAAAATCGATGCTTCCTGTATAATTTAACTGAGCCGTAGATAATAGGAAGTTTGGATTATATTGCTCCTGACTGATAGCTGTTGGATCTGTATTAATTTTTTCAAAGTCTTTTGTACAACCAGTTATCATGGCTAATCCAGATAATAAAAGTGGTACGTATAATTTTATGATCGTTTTCATTTCAATTTTTTTTAAAGGATTATAACTTAACACTTAAATTTAAACCGTAGGTACGTACTGGTGGCACACCACCTAACTCCATACCAGGAATGGTTGCATTATAGCTCGATTCGGGATCAATGTTGTCTGTTTTCTTCATCAGAATGAATAAGTTACGACCAACAAAGCTTACGTTTAAACCTTTAATTTTATTATTGAACATTTTTGCAGGAAAATTATAGCCTAAAATCACCTGTCTGAACTTTATAAAGCTCGCATCCTGCACAAACTGTTTTGATACGTTATTAGCAAAATTGGTGTAATAAGTTGCCGCATTTGGTTTGGTAGGGTCAGCAGCAGCGGCAGCATCCAATGCATCACGGTTTTCGAGTGTTGACTGATGCAAACCAAACACATAACCATAATAATCAGTAGCTGAGAAAATTTTGCCACCCCATTTACCGTCGATTAAGAATGAAAGATTAATTCCTTTGTAAGTAAATTCGTTATTCCATCCGGCAGTCCATTTATTGTATGCCGAACCATAAGGTTTCAATTCTCCTCTTTCCGGAATCCCGTCGGCACCTTTAACAATATTGCCATTTGCATCATACTTATAATCGTAAGCCATAACCTGCGCAATAGCCAATCCTTCTAAATTTTGCAAAAAGCCTACATTACTTCTTGAGGTTGCTAATGGTTGCGAGGCGGTACCAGGTGCAAGGGTTAATACTTTATTATCATTGTATGAACCGTTTATGCTTGATGTCCAGTTAAAATCCTTATTCTTTAAAACAACTCCAGATACCAAGCCTTCTATCCCTTTGTTTTGCAAACGGCCAATATTTAAAATGGCAGCGTTATAACCTGTTGTGGTAGAAGCAGGAACAGCCAGGATTTCATCTTTCGATTTTTTATTGTACCAGGTTAAATCGAAGCTCAAACGATCGCCAAAGAACTTCATCTCCGTACCAATCTCTAATTCTGTAGCACTTGACGCTTTTAACGTAGCATTTGGAATTGCTGGATTAACAATATTACCCAATGAGCTTCCATTAACGGTTTCGCTACGTAAATTATAGTATAGTTGGGTTTGGAACGGATCTGTAGCCTGTCCAACCATTGCATAACCTGCCCTAAGTTTACCAAAACTTAAAAAAGATGGTTTCCATAACTCTGAGAAAACAAATGAACCGCTTACAGAGGGATAGATGCTATTGAGTTTATTATCTTTCCCTGGGGTTGCCAGTGTAGAAAACCAGTCATTGCGTAAACTTCCTGTTAAATATAAAATATCCTTATAGGCTAATTCCAAAGTACCATATACCGATTGAGTTTCTTGATCTGTTTGATAAATACCAACAGCTTTACCGCCGGTATTGGCTAAATTATACACGCCAAAAATCTGGAACGAACCACCTGTATTTGTGGTTCCGGCCCCTTTGGTACGACGATAACTGGCACCAAAATTCGGTGTGATTGAAAAATCATCAATTTTAAAAGATTTACCAATTAATGCATCAACGTTAAGGTCAGAAAATTTACTGATCTGCTCTGTATACCCCCCATCAGCATCGTAAGCTGTACCTGAAGGAGTAATACCTAAATAATTATCGTTGTACGAGTCTCTACCCGCACGTAATTGTAAAAACAGTCCGTTATCGAAAGTATATTTTGCGTTGATAGAACTCAATAAACGCTCTCTTTTGGTATTGTGGATAAAATTGTAAGCGGCAAACCAAGGGTTAGTAGCATAGGTATTGCCAGTGTTATACGAAAGCTCAGATCCATCGGGTTTTGTACCCGGCTTAAGTGTTTCAATATTTACGCTGGTTGGTAAAAACGCTGCGTTGTAATTGGCATTACCTGCACCATCTGAAACCATAGGGCGGTTATTTGCTTGTTCTAAAATGTAGTTGAAGCGTGCATCAATTACCAAATTTTTAATGGGATCGAAAGTACCTGATAGGGTAAAGTTTTGTCTGTTTAAGCCAGAGTTTGGCACAACAGAACGGTTAGTTAAATCACTTGCCGATAGGCGCATTACGCCACCGGTAAATGATTTGTTTAATGCCAGGGTATTGGTAAAGGTTCCCCCTGTTCTATAAAAATCCTCAATATTATTTTCCTGGGCCGAATAAGGTCTGCTCACCCCATCAAACTGAACTACGTTTGATCCATCTAATTTTGCTCCCCAGCTCGAACCGCCTACCTGGGCGGCTGCGGTTGCATCAGCAGGTTTTACCCCATTGGCACCCTGGCCGTAAACATATTGCCAATTGGTTCTATCCATTACCTGTTCGGCTACATAGTTACTGCTAAATTCGATGCTGTTCCCTTTTCCACTTTTGGTGGTTATTAAAATTACCCCAGCTTTTGCTCTGTTGCCATATAAAGCTGAAGCGGCAGCACCTTTTAAAACGGAAATGCTTTCAATATCATCGGGATTTAAATTGCTAATCGCATCGCCCAGATCGGGAGCGTTATCGTATTGACCGCCGTTGTTTCCAATACCTATTGTACTTCCAAAACCAACAGGGGCACTTTCCATCGGAATACCATTTACCACATATAGTGGTTGTTTTGATGGGCCCATGCTCGATACCCCACGAATGGTAACGTTGGTTGCTGCACCGGCACCGCCTGATGTGCCTGCAATATCCAAACCTGCTACCTTACCCACCAATGAGTTGGTAACGTTATTTTCGCGTGCCTGTGTTAAGGTTTCGCCACCAATTTGCGTAACTGAATAACCTAAAGCTCTTCTTTCTTTTTTGATGCCCAAAGCCGTAACCACTACATCGGTAAGCTGTTTGGTATCTTCTGAAAGCACTATATCGATACTGGTTTGAGCACCGATTGAAATTTCCTTTGTTTGAAAACCTGCAAATGAAACCACCAAAACCGCATTTTCTGGCGCATTTAAAGAAAATTTACCATTTACATCTGTTGAGGTACCAATACCTGTTCCTTTTACCCGAACAGTTGCTCCGGGTAGTGCACCTCCAAGTGCATCTTTAACCGTTCCGCCGATTGGTACTTCCTTATTTTTGCTAATTACAATTAAGCCACCTTCAGAGACAGAATATTTCAGGTTCGTTCTGTTTAAAATGGCTGCCAACACATCAGTAACCAAAGTATTGGTAACAGTAATACTTACATCCTTATTAACAGGAACATAAGAAGAACTGTAAACAAAATGGTAACTGCTTTGCTGTTCAATAATCTGTAATACCCTGGCCAGTTTTGTTTTCTTAACATCTAAAGAAATTTTTTCCTGAGAAAAAACCGATGCCGAAACATTAAGACAGGTAATGAAAACCATAATACAGGTTAGTTTCATTAGCATAATGAATTTTAAGAGCGCTTTATATTTTGGGCGCCCTTGCAGTAAGTAATAATAAATCATATTTTTGTTTTTTTGGTTGCATAAGTTCTTGGCAGCAATCTGTTTGCGCATAAACTGCCATTAATTAATCAAAAGAGAAATATTTAAGGGCGGTGCTCCAACACCGTCCTTTTTTTCTTCCTATTTTGAGATGATTACCTGTTTTCCCTTTATCTCATATTTAAAATTATTTTCAGTTGCTTTTAAGGCATTCAAAACCTGTTCAATAGTCTCATTTGTAATGGTTGCCGTAAAACGGTATTTTTCTATGGCGGGGTCTGTAAATTTGATTTCTACATTATACCATTTCTCTAAAACATTCTTAATTTCATCAAAATCCTGGTCGTAAATCTCAATCCGGTTTTGCGTCCACGCGGTTTCTACAATCGTGCTATCCTTAATTTTAGTGTAATGATTAATGGTAATTTCGGGCTGGGGAGCAGTTGGCTTTACCAGTTTGCTTTTTAATTGAGGAGCAACATTTTTATAAAAAGTAACTTTCTGACTTGGTTTAAGGGTAATGGTACCTCCATTTCCATTTACAGCTTCCATTGTAATTAACCCACGGATTAAGGTTGCCTCTGAAGTAATTTCATCAGGATAGGCTTTTACATTAAAAGCCGTGCCCAGCACATTGATATTAAAATCAGTAGTATGCACTTTAAACGGCTTATTTTTATTGTGTGCAACATCGAAAAAAGCCTCTCCGGTTAAGGTTACTTCCCTGGTTTGATCGTTAAAACCTTTGTTAACGGATAAAGAACTTTTCGCATTCAATAACACAGCGGTACCATCCTGAAGCCTGATTTTTTTGCGCTCGCCGTTTTTTGTAGTGAACGTATTCATCACCTGCGCAGCGTTTTTAACACTATTGTAATGATTATAGTTGTTATAAATAAGTACCGAACCAATAATGAAAATGATTGCCGCAGCAATTTTAAGCCATAAATAACGGTTAATCTTTACAACCTTTCCTACCGGGAATACACTTTCTTTAAATGTTTCTACTTGTTTGTTTAACGGACGTTTGTTACCGCTCAATATCACATACAGTTTTTTCGCCTCTGCAATTACCTCCGCCTGTTCTTGATGGGCATTAATATACTTCTCCCAATATCCAATGCAAAGCTTATCTGTTCCAGCGCAATATTGCTGGAAAGTGCTGTCGACTAAAAAGTCTTCTGCATTAAATTTACTTCTATCAACCATTATTGTTTGCCTTTTATATAGCAGTGCCTAAAAGCTTTACTTTTTCCTAAGGAAATTTTAACTTTTTTTTAACATTACCGAATATATGCATTGAATAGCGACAGAAGAAGGAAATTTAATTTGTAAAATCAAATTTAGACGGGTAAAAAAGAATTTTAACGGATAAAAGATCTGGTGATTTTTTCAATATAGGTTATGCCGTGATTTTTTTGGGCGTTTTAACACGCTATCCGCTGTATCTTTTGGTTATCCCTTCGCTTATTAAGCTTCAGGTATACCAAAAGGATGCCGCTGCTATCGTTAACGCAATTCAAGACCTTTTTTACTAAGCCTAGAAAAAATGATTTACGCGTTAAATTCCTTTCTCAGGATTTTAAGTGCATCGTAAATGGTATTGTAAGCAGTTTTAATGGTTTGATTGCTTTGTTCGGCAATTTGTTCGTAAGTTAATCCATCAAAAAATTTCAGATGGATGAGTTGTTTCTGCCTAAATGTCAACTTTTCCAACGCATTTTTGAGCTGATGTTTTACCAGCTCATCACTTTGTACTTTAACAATAAATTCTTCGTAACTCATTTCCATCCAATCGCCATCGGCTCCGGCATTAAAAAGGGCATCGTTAATTTTGCGTTTTCGTTCGAGAATTCTTAGTAATTTCCTCTTAAGGAAAGTACGCAGGTAAGCTTCAACATTATCAACGCGGGTTAAACTTTCATGTTTTTCCCATATAGTGGTAAAAACTAGGTCGGTAGCTTCGCTGGCCGTATCGGCATCGGCACAAACCCTGATTCCGAAATTTACCAATGGATAATAAAGCGCAGCATAGAGATCAAAAAACGCATCTTTATCACCAGTTCGTAATCGTTCCCATAATAAGTGATGCGCTAATTTGTTGTCCATTAATTTGTTAGTTGTTATCGCAATATTAACTAAAAACAACAAGATTATTACGTCCGGATTTTGATCAAAGTGAAAAAACTAAAACTCCACTATCCAAAACTTATCAGTTTATTTTACTTTAAAGCCGTTTTACTAAAAATATGGTATTCTCCTGGTGCCAATGTTTGTGTGTAAATGTTGCTGGCCAGGTTAATATTGCTCCCGAAAGCATCTGTCCAATTGCCTGCTGTACCAAAATCAATATTGGCTGTTTGGTTCACCACATCAAAGTTTCCAACCACTACAACGGTATTGTTTCCTTCAATTAACTTAATATATTTAATTCCGCCCGCTAAACTATACGTAGAATTTGCTGAATTAAAAATGCTGTTGTTTTTCTTTAGCCTGATCAATTTGGCATAAGCATCGTACAAAGCCTTACGGTTTGGATCGCTGTAATAATCCCACTTAATTGGTTTTTCACCTGTCCTGTTGTTATAATCAATGCTAATATCGTAACCCAATTCTCCAAACTGCCACACCATTTTTGGCCCCGGAATACTAAATAAAAATGCTGCGGCCAATTCTTCTCTTTTTAATGCTATTGCCAAATTCCCTTTAATTGTATAACTACCTGACCCGTTACCGTAACTGATGTTTTTAAAATTCAGCCTTTCTTCATCATGACTTTCGCCATAGGTAACCAGTCCATCCGATTTGGCAAAACCATGGTTACCATAAAAACCCCATTGAAAATTCGAGTTTCCCAGCCAGCCCATAGTGGCTTCGTTCATGTTTACATTTAGGTTGTTCCACAACATCATTCCATCATCAGCCAGCACCTTTTCTTCAGATTCTTCTGCAAAATGTTCTAAAATCACATAAAAATTATTGCCATCAACGCTTTTTATAAATGCATTATAATCTTTCCAAATGGCAATACGACTTGCGTCGAACAGCCTGAATTGTGCATCATCTGTTGATGTTTTCTGGGTAAATCCTTTAGAAAGATCGAAGCGGAAACCATCAATTTTATACTGCTGCATCCAAAACTTCATTACATCTTTGGAGAATTTTTTCGTTGCCTGGCTCTCATGGTTAAAATCGTAACCCACATTAAAAGGATGCTTGGCATCAACATTAAACCATGGGCTGGCAGTTGTTGGTTTTGAGCCATCGAAATACAATTGTACCATTGGCGATTGCCCAAATGAATGATTCAAAACCATATCCATAATTACGGCAATGCCACGGCCATGGCACTCATCAATAAAATTCTGCAAAGCCGTTTTGGTACCGTAATATTTATCGGGTGCAAAATAAAACGATGGATTATAACCCCAGCTTAAATTCCCTTCGAACTCATTTACGGGCATCAGTTCAATTGCATTTATACCCAAACCTACCAAATAATCGAGTTTGGTCAAGGTTGAAGCATAATTATGATCGGATGTAAAATCGCGGACGAGTAATTCGTAAATCACGAGGTTATCTTTTGCAGGGCGTGTAAAACTGGCATTTCTCCAGGTATAGTTTGGCTGATTGGCCTGCATTGTACTTACAATACCCGTGGTTTTACCCGTTGGATATGCTTTTAAATTTGGATAGGTTGCAGCAGTGATGTATTGATCGTTATCAGGATCGAGTACTTTTTCGCAATAAGGATCGGCAACTTTTAAATTCCCATCTACATAAAATTGATAAGCATATTCTGAATTCGGATTTAAATTATCGAGCTGAATCCACCAGTAATTTCCATCTGGTGTATTTTTCATCGGTGCAGCAGTTACCAACCAATTGTTAAATTCGCCAATCAATGAAACTGATTTTTTACCCGGGGCATAAAGTGTTACAATGGCTGATGTGCCATTATTGATAAATACTACTCCATCTTTTGCTCCAGAAGGTAAATCTGCCTTTTGATTGGTTGGCGTTAGCTCTATACCTCCGTCATTTGATGCTTTTTTACATCCGCTATTAAATACAGTTATCAATAAAAATAGATAAAGGATGTTTTTTTTCATTTGGTTAGGATTTTATTTTACTTCAATTCAGTGCACGAAATTGGTGGCCTGTGGGGACACAGGCCACGGAATAGCTTTCATTTTTATGCTCTGGTTCATGTATTCACGAACCTTAATTTATTTCCTTATGTAATCTCGAATAATGGCAGTGAATCCTATCGGGTTGTATGCCTACAAAATAAATGCTGTTAGTGGTCGGTGAGCACACATACCACGGGATCATTGATCATCTCCTCGGTCTGTGTCCTTGTGCCCTGATTCATGTCCCCGTGAACCAAACTTTATTTCCTTGTTTAATCTCAAATAATGGCAGTGAATCCTATCGGGTTGTATGCCTACAAATAAATGCTGTTAGTGGTCTGTGGGGACACAGACCACGGAATCTTTATACTGATCTTGCTCATCTCCCCGGTCTGTGTCCTCACAGACCGAATATAAATAATGGCAATTTATGCCCTATTTACATCGATCTATTTTCTTCTACTTCCAGTTTGGAAGTCAAAACTTCATCTGTTTTCTTTGGTTCACGAATAAATAAATAACAGATTATTGCCGCTAAAATCATCAATCCACCGCCTAGTTGTACCGCTAAAAGTCTATCATTATTCAGAACATTACGCATCAGCCAGCCAAAACCTAATGAGGCAATAATCTCTGGCAAAACAATAAAAAAGTTAAAAATCCCCATGTAGATCCCTATTTTATCTTTTGGTAACGATCCGCTTAACATGGCATAAGGCATAGAAAGGATACTGGCCCAGGCAATACCAACGCCTGTCATACATAAATACAACATATTTTTATCGTGCACCCAGGCTACACTGATTAAGCCAATGGCCCCGCAAATTAAACAGAGCGCGTGCGTGGTTTTTCTACCCAATGCATCGGCAATTTTTGGCAGCACCAATGCAAAAAGAAAAGTGATTACGCTATAATAGGCAAGTGTTAAGCTTCCAAAATCTGCACCTTGGGCATAAACCGGATCTGCGGCATCTTTCCCGCCAAAAACATTCACAGCAACAGCCGTGGTGTAATAAAACCACATTAAAAATAAGCCTGGCCAGGTAAAAAACTGCACCAAAGAAACAATCTGCATCCTTTTGGGCATATTTTTTAATGCACCAAAAATTTCGCGGGCACCACCACCAAAACCTTTGTTGCTTTCTTTAACTTTTTCTTTAAAATCCACTTCTTGTGGCGGGTATTCTTTAGTTGTAAAAACCGTCCATAATACAGCGGCTAAAAAGAAAAATGCGCCGATATAAAAAGAAAATTTAACATTTTCAGGAATATTGCCTTTTTCTGCTGTGTTGGTTAAATGAAAAACATTGTTCATAATCCATGGTAAAGCAGATGCCACACTCCCACCCAATCCAATCATCATGCTTTGCATAATAAAACCACGGTTAACCTGGCTATCAGGCAATTTATCGGTAACAAAAGCGCGGAAAGGTTCCATGGCAATGTTTCCAAAAACATCTAAAACCCAAAGCAGGCCGGCTGCCATCCACAATACGCTGCTATGTGGCATAAAAATTAAAGCGATACTGCTTACAATGGCACCAACCATAAAATATGGTCTTCTTCTGCCCCATTTTGGATGCCAGGTACGATCGCTCAGGTAACCAATAATCGGTTGTACCAATAAGCCTGTTAAAGGTGCTGCCAAAAACAATAACGGAACCTGATCGGGATTGGCCCCCAGGTTTTCGTAAATACGCCCCATGTTGGCACGCTGTAAATCCCAACCGAACTGGATGCCAAAAAAACCTACACTCATGTTAATGATTTGAACAAGTGTTAATTTTGGGTTTTCAAATATTGTTTTTAAGCTCATTTTGGTTTGTTTAAGCGCTTAGCGCGGGGCGCAGGGCGTTATATTGGTTATAAATAATGTTCAATCGCTACCCGAGTTACACTTAATGCATTGCTAATGATTAAAATTCTATCACCTGTGCGCTAACGGGTGTAACGGTTACGGGTATACTAGTTCCTGCCGGGATGTTTAATTTCCTTTCGGTTAACAAATCTGTAACCGGGGATGAATGTTTAACTTTTAAAATCTGATCTGGAATTTCGATATTGGCGTTTAAAGTTTGTGTTCTGTCGAAATTGGCCACAACCAATAAACGTTGTTTACCGGAGTACCGGATAAAAGCATACATGCGGTTATTCATATTCCCAGTAACAGGAACTTCATATATCTCTCCATTTACTACCGCATCGCTGGTTGTGGTAACTTTTAGCAAGTGTGTGTAATACGCTCGCAGGCTTTGTTGCGCCGCACTTAGTTTCTGACCATCGAATAAACCTCCGTTCATCCATTTCTGGTGATCGGGAACGCCCCAATAATCGAATATTGTTGTGCGGTTATCATCGCCCCCGAAACCTTCTTGTCCTTTGCCTTGCTCGCCAACTTCCTGCCCGGAATAAAGCATTACCGGACCTGAACCCAGGGTAGCCGAAATAACCATTGCAGGCAAAGCCAGTTCGGCTTTTCCTGCAAATCCTGCTGATGCAATGCGTTCTTCATCGTGATTTTCTAAAAAGCGCAACATATGTTTGCCAAAACCAGCACTTTCTACCTGCCACACCTGCTTAATTGCTGCTACATCTGCAGTTGGTTCATTTTTGATCAGTATTTTAAGGCCATCATATAAACCCACTTTATCATATAGGTAATCGAATTTACCCTCATCCAAATACTGCTTGTAAACTGTTGGATTGTAGGCCTCACCCAAGAAAATAAGATCGGGGTTAACTTGTTTTACTTGTGGTATAACCCAATTCCAAAAGGCAATGGGTACCATTTCGGCCATATCACACCTAAAGCCATCTACGCCTTTTTTAGTCCAGTATATTAAAATATCCCGCATTTTAAGCCAAACAGGTGGAATGGGATCGAAATATTGTCTTTCTCCATTCAGGTAGTCTACTCCATAATTTAATTTAATGGTTTCGTACCAATCATCATATTTGGGTTGGGCAGAAAATACGTTATTACCAGTTGCCTTTGCTGGGTTTTCTTCAAATTTCCCATCTTGCAAGGCGGAGATCGGGGTAGATTTTGATCCTGATGTGGGCACTGAAAATGGTTGCCCAGGGGTATAGTAAAAATCGTTGGTGGTACTAAAAGCTTTTGTAACATCGTCTTTTTCCCCAAAGTCGGTTACTCCACTTGGTTTTGTATAAGAATGATAGCTTCTGGCAACGTGATTGGGCACAAAATCGATAAGCATTTTCAGGTTATGATCATGTGTTCTCTTTACCAAAGCCTCAAATTCTTTCATCCGGTTTTTAACGTCAACAGCTAAATCAGGGTCAACATCATAATAATCTCGGATAGCGTACGGAGAACCTGCTCTGCCCTTTACTACATCGGCATCGTCTACTTTAATTCCGTAAGCACTATAATCAGTTAAACTTGCATGGGCCAGTACGCCGGTATACCAAACATAATTTACGTGGAGTTCTTTTATGCCTGCTAAAGCCTTATCGCTGATATCATTAAACTTACCAGAACCGTTCTGTTCAATGGTTCCGTAAGGGATATTGGTTGTATTTTTATTCCCAAATAAGCGGGGCAATAACTGGTAAATAACGATTTGTTTATCGTTCATTTTTGTACGCTTTTTTTGTGCAAAGGATGATAATGTAAGAATGGCAAAAGTAAAAAAAAGTGTTATGTACCTACCTTTACCTCCTCCAAAAGGGAACAGAGATAGGACTGAAAAGGTTTTTCTATTTACGGAAGATTGAAATTTTAACCCGCTATCCACAACCTTTAAACCCTTTACATTCCTCATACCAACGCTGCATTATTTACTTCGATTTCGGTATTTCCAGCTAATTTATAAACCTGGTTTCTAATGCCGATTTCTAAATCGATTGCTGCATTATTTTTTATACTGATACCGTTTTCGGTAATGTTAATTTTTAAGGTTGCGCCTCTAAAACCAATGGTAAAAGAAAATGATTTCCATTTATCAGGTAAGAAGGGATTAAATTGAAGTTTACCGTTTCTAACCCGCATACCCGCAAAACCTTCTACCACACTCATCCAGGTACCTGCCATTGAGGTAATGTGCAGGCCATCTTCGGTATCGTTGTTATAATCATCAAGATCTAAACGTGCCGTGCGCAGGTAAAATTCGTAAGCACGCGCTTCATCATTTAATTTTGCAGCCAATATACTGTGTACGCAAGGCGATAAAGAGCTTTCATGTACGGTGCGCGGCTCGTAAAAGTCGAAGTTTCGTTTTAAAGTATCGAGATCGTAGTCTTCTTCAAAAAAGTACAATCCTTGTAAAACATCGGCCTGTTTAATAAAGCACGACCTCAAAATCCTGTCCCAACTCCATTTCTGGTTAATTGGTCGTTCACTTGCAGGGAGATCACTAACCAAAGTCTGTTCTTTATCCAAATAACCATCCTGTTGTAAGAAAATGCCAAGTTTTTCATCATGAGGGTAATACATTTTCTCAATAATGTCGGCCCAATCAGCAAACTCTTGCTGATTAAAATTTATGCTTTTTAGTAAGCTGTTGTATTTTTCTGGTTGTTGTGTTTTTACAATTTCAGCGGCTTCGGTTGCATATTTCATGCACCATGTAGCTAAAATATTGGTGTACCAGTTATTGTTTACGTTGTTTTCGTATTCATTTGGCCCGGTTACGCCAAGCATTACATATTGTTGTTTATCGTTGCTCCAGTTAACACGTTGTTTCCAGAAACGGGCAATACCGATTAATACTTCTAAACCAAAATCTGATAAATAACTATCGTCGCCCGTATAACGGATGTAATTGAAAATGGCAAAGGCAATGGCACCGTTACGGTGAATTTCTTCAAAAGTAATTTCCCACTCGTTGTGGCATTCTTCGCCATTCATGGTAACCATTGGATATAATGCAGCACCATCTTTAAAACCTAATTTTGCTGCATTTTCAATTGCTTTACCCAATTGTTTATGGCGGTACACCAACAAGTTTTTGCTTACTTCCTGTGGGGCTGTAGCCAGGTAAAATGGTACACAATAAGCTTCAGTATCCCAATAGGTAGAGCCGCCGTATTTTTCGCCTGTAAAACCTTTCGGACCGATATTCAATCGATCATCTTTGCCGGTATACGTTTGGAAAAGCTGAAAAATATTGAAACGAATGGCTTGCTGGGCCGAAACATCTCCTTCAATTATGATATCACTTTCTTCCCATTTGGTTGCCCAGGTTTCGGTTTGTTCTTTTAATAAAGTATCAAATCCTTTAGCAGATGCTTTGGCAATAACTGCTTTTGTTTCTTTTAAAAGAGATTCTTTAGCATAATTCTCTGAAGATAAATTAGCAGCAATTTTAACCAGGGTAATCTCCTCGTTTGCTTTAACATCTAGAGAAAAAGTTTGTGCAACGAATTTTTCTTTACGTACCGCCTCTGGATTAATGTTTAGTTTTTCGGCGTTTTTATACAGTTCGATATTGCTACCGGTACAAACCTCAAACTCAGTTTTCTTTGTTCTTAATTTGATATAGGCTTCGGTTCCTGAAATTTCATCAGTTACCTTATCCCAAAATTTTTCATCGTAGTTACTGTCCTGGTTTTTAACATCGCCATCAATAAAAGGCGTTAAGGTTAATTTACTATCAAAATTTAAGGGTATAATGGTGTATTTAATGGCACCAACTTCATCATCGGCTATGCTGCAAAAACGGGTAGCTTTTACTTTCAGGGCTTTTCCGCTCTTTAATTTTGCGGTAAAAGTCCGCTCCAGGTAGCCGGCATGCATATTCAATACACGCTTGAAATCTTGTACTTCTGCTGTTGCCAGATCAAGAATTTCATCATCAAGCTTTACTTCAATACCAACCCAGTTTGCAGCATTTAATACTTTGGCAAAATATTCAGGATAGCCATTTTTCCACCATCCCACACGGGTTTTATCTGGATAATATACCCCTGCAACATAGTTACCAGATAGGGTTTCGCCGCTGTAAGTTTCTTCAAAATTTGCACGCTGCCCCATGCGACCATTGCCCAGGCTGAAAATACTCTCCGAAATTTTATTCAAATGTGGATCAAAGCCTTCTTCGATAATATTCCACTCATCTGCCTTAATGTAATTTTTCATAATTGAAAATTGAGTAGTGAGATGCAAAGATTGGAGGGCATCCCTCTAAACCTTGTACCGCACACTAAACTATAAATTCTCTAAATCTGTAACTGTTAATTTGTCTAATCCGCTTACTACTACATCGGCCTGCGTAAGCACACTTTTTTCGCCGATTCCGATTGCTTTCATCCCTCCTCTTTTTGCGGCTTCTACGCCTGCAACGGCATCTTCAAAAACCACACATTCTTCGGGTTTAAAGCCCAAAAGTTCGGCACCTTTTAAAAAAACCTCAGGGTCGGGTTTTGATTTTGTAACCATATTGCCATCTACAATCTCATCGAAGAAGTGGGCCAGGTGCGTTTTCTCCAAAATGATGCCTGAGTTTTTACTTGCCGAGCCTAAGGCCAATTTATAACCGGCTTTGTGAATGGCGGTTAAAAAATCAACTGTACCGGGTAATACTTCTGCCGGCGTCATCTTCGTGATCATATCTACATACCAGCTGTTTTTTAAACTGGCAAGTTCTTCCTTTTCACGATCAGTTTTTTCTACACCACCCCAGCTTAAAATTTTATTTAAACTTTCTACCCGGCTAACGCCTTTCAACTGCTCATTCTGCGCTTCGGTAAAATCAAAACCCATGGTATTGGCCAAACGTTTCCACGCTTTATAATGGTAAACCGCAGTATCAACCAGTACACCATCTAAATCGAAAAGGCAAGCCTTTATTGAGGCAGAAGGCTTAAGGTTGAGGTTAGAAGGTTCTATATGACTATTATTTTGCATCTTTATTTTATATTTTTTAATAAGTATCAGGTTTCAAGGCATAGCATTTATTTGGCAATAGGCAATTACCTTCCGCCTTAAACCCTCAACCTTCTACCTTAATTCGAGCACTAAAGTTGTTTTAGCGGGTACTTTGATGTTTTTAAATTCGACGTTTTCTCCGGTAATTACATTTTTTGCAGTGGTAATTCCTTTTGTTCTTTCGGCAAAACGATCGGTATTTAAAGTTTTTTCTTTTTCTGTATTGTTTACAATAACCATTACCGAGCCTTTTAGTTCGTTGGTATAACGGAAATAAACATAAATATCATCCTGAGGCACAAATTGCATCAACTTTCCGGTTTGTAAAGCTGCACTGGTTTTTCGGAAATTTGCCAATGTTTTAACAAAGTTGAAAGCTTCATTTTCTTTGTTTGTACGACCATCAGCAATGAATTTATCCTTTTTATCATTCTTCCAACCCCCAGGAAAATCAGAGCGGATTAACCCATCTGGATTGGAAAAATTTTTCATTAAAATTTCAGTACCATAATACATTTCAGGGATACCACGCATGGTAAGTAAAATGCTCATGCCCATTTTATATTTGTCGAAATCTTCGCCAACCATCGAATAGAAGCGGCTCATATCGTGGTTATCTAAAAAGATGCAATTGGTATTTGGGTTTTTATAAAGAAAATCGTGTGCCAGGGTGGCATATAAACGGTTAATTCCATCTACCCAGCCGTTTTTACCATTAATTCCTTCGTAAATGGCATCTTTTAAAGTGGCATCGGTTATGCCTTGCAAGTGGGTATCAAAACCGCGGTTAACCGTATTGCCACCTGTAAAAAAGGCCTGATTGGCTACAGCAGTTACCAATGTTTCGCCAAAAACGGACAAATGAGGAAATTCTGCCTGCACTTTAAGTGCCCAGTCTGCCATGTAAGCCGGATCGTTATAGCCATAAGTATCTAAACGCAAACCATCAATACCTGCATACTCAATCCACCAGATGTGGTTTTGGGTTAAGTAATTTTGTACATAAGGGTTAGTTTGGTTTAAATCGGGCATTGAAGGTACAAACCAGCCATCGAGCATTTGTTTCCGATCTGCCGCAGAGGCGTGTATATCCATTACAGTTTGATCGCGGTAACTGGTTTGCGTATATGTTGGCCACTGGTTCAGCCAGCTTTTCATTGGTAAATCCTTATAAAACCAATGTTGGGTACCAATGTGGTTGTGTACAATATCTTTAATTACTTTTAATCCTTTGGCATGGGCCAACTCTACATATTTTTTGTAAAGTGCATTTGTTCCATAACGGGGATCTATTTTGTAATGATCGGTTACCGCATAACCATGGTATGAAGCGTGTGGCATGTCGTTTTCTACCTCAGGGGTCATCCAAACAGTGGTTACGCCTAAATCTTTAAGGTAATCGAGGTGGTTCATTACCCCCTGGATATCTCCGCCATGGCGGTAATACATGCTATCGCGGTTGAGTGCGGTTTCTGTTAAACCCTGCACAATGTCGTTGCTTTCATCTCCGTTCGAAAAACGATCGGGCATAAGCAGGTAAATAAAATCTTTATTGGTTACGCCCTGAATTCTGCCCGCACTTTTATCGCGGCTTTTAAATTCGTAGGCATAACTGAATATCTTTTTGCCATTTACCGAAAAATTAATTGGAAAGCTTCCTGGTTTTACGGTTTGGGCAATATTTAAATCGAGAAAGAGGTAATTAGGGTTTTCAACTTTGTTTACTTTCACCAGTTTTACGCCCGGGTAAGTAAGGCTTACTGTAGCATTGGCAATGTTATCGCCATGCACAAGTAATTGTAATTTAGGGTTGTGCATGCCTGTAAACCAGAACATAGGTTCTACACGCTCCAGCTTTTGCGCAAACAGATTGTTTGTTAGCAAAACAACCAATAGGGTAAAAATGGATGTTACCCATTTAAAAAAAGAAGTATTAGTATGATTATGAATTGGAAACGGATAATTTGGATGGGTATGAGATCTGTTCATGCTAAAACTTTAAAGATTTTAAAAAAAGCCCTGCAGCATGTAACTGCAGGGCAGATAATAAGGATTAGTTTTTAACCATTGTAGCTTTTTTAGCGGCTACATCTAAAGTAATGGTATAAGTTCCGGGAACGGTTACGGCAATGTTATCGCCTCCATTGGTTAAAGCAGTTATGCTACCACCGAGATTAACTGTCCAATCATGTTTGAATCTGAATTTCAATGCACCAGTGGTTAAAGTGGTTTTAACGGAGTAATTATTTGACTTTCCATCATTTACCACTTTCATGTCGGTATCATTGTTCCAGCCACCCAAAGTTGCATCTCCAATAATCGACCATTCGTTCGGTGTTGTAAAAGCTATGGTTTTGGCATTTAAATCAACAGTTACCTGTTTCACTATGGCATCTGGTGATTTTAAGTTATCTCCTACGCTACTGCTGATTTTACCCGCACCTGCATCGCCATAGGCTACATCCCATTTTTTAGCAGGTGTAATTTTAAATTCCAGATTTCCTGCGGTATAAGCAATCATTCCGGTATAAATACCATTGCTTGATAGCGAAATTAAACTGTCTGCAGTAGTAGGATCCCAGCCCTGATAAGCTCCGGGAGCGTAAATCCATGCTGAAGCCAAATAAGGGGTTGCAGTAATCGTTATTACATTAGAATAGGTTATGGCATTTGCTGCAGCACCCGATTTTAATCTTACTTCTAATTGAGTTGGAGTATCAATTTTGCCACCCAAAGCCAACATCATATTATTAAAATCGTTTACAGTTGGCGAATATGAGGTGTTGCTGATTACATATTCTTTCGGCGCTGCGAAGTTTTTCCCTTTAAGATCGAACTGCAATGTAGAAGTTACCGGAATAGTATAACCTGTTACTGTTGGTGCCGGAAAAGTTAGCGTTAATGCAGGTTTTGCCCCATTTGCCTGTACCAGACTTAAAGTAGTTGCCGAAGCTGTAAGTGTGCCTGCCGCACTTACATTGGAAACGGTTTGCGTTTCTTCTTTTTTACAAGACAATAGCGATAAGGTTATCAGACTTAAAGCAAGGGATTTTAAAAATATTGTTTTCATCTCTTATAAATTTTAAGATTAATAACCTGGGTTTTGAACCAAATTCGGATTAACGATAATATCTGCCGATGGAATTGGATATAAATTGCGGTATGCAGGAACACTGGTTCCTGATTTTACACCACCTTTAAATGGCCATAAATAGGTGGCACCTGTAAATTTACCATAACGTACCAAATCTGTACGGCGGTGACCTTCCCAGTATAACTCGCGGCCACGCTCATCCAAATAGAAATCAACTGTAAGTGAAGCTGTGGTTAAATTCCCGTTATTATTTCCATAAGCTCTTTGACGTAATGCATTTACGTATGTTAAAGCCAGTGCAGCACTACCTCCTGAACCTCCACGGGCTACTGCTTCTCCATAAATTAAATATTGTTCAGCTAAGCGGAACAAAGCAAAATCAAGTGAGCTAAATGTTCCATTTAACGATGCAGGTGTAGAACCTGTTGAAGTAACATTCTTGAATTTTGTTACCCTTAAACCATCGGTAAAAGTTCCAATTTCATCAACCGTACTTTTTGCACCAAAGAAAACACCACGTTTATCCTGTGTTCCGTTTGGATCTGGAAATAGCGCAGGCAAATTCTGGCGGGTTCTGTTACCGCCCCAACCGCCGTTTGGCACACCGTAAGAAGCTGTACCCATATCGGCATTAATACCTGCATTAATCAAAAATGTTGTACCACCATAGTTGGTTCCGGTTACGCCATCGTAATTGATGGTTAAAATATTTTCGGTATTGTTAATGTTGTTATCAGCTTTGAAAAGATCCATATAATTGGCTTTTAAAGTGTAACCTGCATTAATTACCTTGCTTGAATAGGTAATGGCTTCTGTATATTTTGCAGTACCAGTATATACTTGTGCATTTAAATATAATCTTGCCAATAATGCCCAATCGGCACCTTTATCTGCACGGCCATATTCATTTGTACGAGCTTCAGCCAAATCGCCTTCTATAGCTTTCAATTCTGATTCTATATAAGTAAACAAAGCTGCTCTACTGGTTTGTTTAGGTGCAACTTTACCAATCTGATCATCTTCGGTAACAAATGGAGGATTACCAAAGGCATCCATTAACACCCAATATTGATAAGCACGTAAGAAACGGGCTTCTGCACGGTATCTCTGAATTGCAGTTACATCAGCACCTGTTATGTTGCGCGAGGCCAATTTATCCGGTGTGCTTTCGCGAAGAAATTCGTTACAAACAGTAATCTGTAAAATACTTCTTGAGTATAAGCCACGTAAAAACTGGTTATCAACAGCCCAGGTTGAATTGTCTAGTTCTGGAATACCGGTATCTCCCCAGGCGCAGATAGCTTCATCAGTGGTTAATTCCTGCGAAGTCCAGAATAACCTTAAAAAATCTGCAAAGCCAGAGTTTAAGCCACCCACATCACTGTTATCAGATCCGGTAGAACTGGTAAGTGCATAGGTTGCATACAATTTAACCAAACTTTGTTTGTAACCTGCCGGTGTTGCATAAACGGAAGCAGAAGTTACATCGTTTGTAGGCAATACATTTAAATTGTCCTTTTTGCATGAATTTAATGACAGCAGTAATACGCCTGATGCCAATATTATTTTAAATGAATTTTTCATTCTTTATCTCTTTATTAAAACCCTACGTTAAACCCTAATGTGTATGTACGTGGCCTTGGATATAAGTTATAATCAATACCGCTGCTCAGTTCAGGATCGATACCTCCGTAATTGGTTACGGTAAAAACATTCTGGCAGTTTGCCGAAATCCTTAAAGTAGCTGTTCCGTTTTTAGAAAGCTTACCTGCATTAAAAGCAATACCTGCATTGTCCATTTTTAAAAATGAAGCATTTTTAACATAGTAATCGCTTAAAAACTGGTTGTTCTGGAAATTTGTGTTTAAAAAATCGCTTGATGCATTGTTGATCACACCAGCCGAGCTTAAAATATTAGCCCTGATACCGAAATTTGAAGAAACGTTATCGTAAACATAATTGCCAAGATTAGCCCTTAATGTTGTGGTAAAACTCCATTTTTTATAGTTAAAAGTGGTGTTAAATCCGAAAGTAACATTAGGATCGGCAGATTTATAAAAGTATTGGTCGCTGGTGTTTACCACGCCATCACCGTTTAAATCTTCATACACACCTTCCAATGGTTTTCCTGATGGATCGTAAACCTGTTTGTAAACAAAATATGATCCTGGAATCTGGTTAACGGCGTTGTATTTTAAGTGGATACCCGTACCGCCGGTAATGTCTCCCGCATCAACCTTGAATCCCGAATTTGGGTTTAAAGTTAAATTGGTAACTTTTCTTTTGTTGTAAGCAACGTTCACACCAAAATCCCAACTGATGTTTTCGGTTTTAATGGCGGCAAAATTAATGCTGGCTTCGGCACCTCTAACATCCATATTACCAACATTGGTTGTTAATTCGTTATTGAAGTTGGTACCTACAGGGATATTGATTTTACTCAACAGATCAGAAGTTTTTTTGTAATACACATCAATACTTCCATATAAACGGCCTTTCATAAAACCATAATCCAAACCTGCGTTATAGGTGGTTGTGGTTTCCCATTTCAAATCCGGATCGTAAGCTGCCGGAGTATAATAGTTGTAATAAGTATTCCCAATCTGGTACTGGCCGGTATTGCTGTTGGCATAATATTTTGATAAATAATCGTAATAGCCGATACCATCTTTATTTCCCGTTTCACCATAACTTAAACGGAGCTTTAAGTCGGAAACAGATTGACTGTCTTTTAAGAAATTCTCACCCGAAATTCTCCAGGTAAACGCTGCTGAAGGGAAATAACCCCAACGGTTCTGCTCAGAAAATTTAGAAGAAGCATCTGCCCTTAATGTTCCTGATAAGATATATTTATCAGCCAGGGTGTATATAAACCTTCCGTAGTACGACAATAATTTATCGCGATCTGTAGAAAAAGGGAAAACCGGAACTACCAATTCTTCACCCGTTCCTTTGTATGAAGTAAAATTGAAACCCGTTTTCGAGTTATCGTAATAACCATAACCAGCAGTTACATCAAAACGGCTTCTGATGCTTGCCACAGTGTGCGCATAGTTTAAATAAAACTCCGAAAGTTTATTGGTTTCGGTATTTAATGAGCGTGTGTAAGAACCTGAAGTAGAAATACTTTGTGCTGCATAAACCGGAACACTAACCGATCCGTAACCTTTGGATAAATCGTAACCTAAATTTAAGTTGGCATGCAACTCAGGCAAAAAGTGAAAAGAATAATCGAAACGGGCATTACCGAAACTTCTTTCAGCATTACCATTGTTATCGTTTAATCTGATTAACCCTACCGGGTTACGTGGTGCATTTGGATTAACAGAACCATCGCTTCTTAACCATTCGAAATAATTTCCGAATTTGTTATTGGCCGTTACCTGTTGCGTTGGATCGAATTGAATGGCAGAACCTACAGCACCTGCATTGGCAAAATGCGATTCGGTTAATGCACCTTTTAAATTCAGATCGATTTTTAAGTGATCTTGAAATAAGCGTGGAGAAATGCTGATTGCCCCGGTACCGCGAGAAAATTTATCGGTAATTAACAAACCCTGCTGATCTAAATAGCCAGCAGAAACACGATAAGGAACACCCTTAAATGAACCTGCAATGCTTAAACTGTTATCTGTAGAAAATGCATTCTGGTAAATTTCATCCTGCCAGTCGGTATTTGCATTGCCCAATAATGCAGTATACTTTTTACCATCATCGTATGATGCATTGGGATTGGCGTTTACAAAATCGCGGATTTGGCCAGAAGATAAAATATTAACTTTTTTAGCTACGGTAGCGATTGAGTTGTTGGTACTGAAATTAAAAACCGGAGCACCTGATGCACCTTTTTTAGTGGTGATTAAAATTACCCCGTTAGATGCTCTTGATCCATAAATGGCCGTTGCATTGGCATCTTTTAACACAGTAAAGGTTTCAATATCATTAGGGTTTACCAATGATAACGGACTTGGCGCATTACCAATAGAGTTGCCACTGAATGGCACCCCATCAATTACGATAAGCGGATCGTTACTTGCATTTAAAGATGCACCACCACGGATACGGATGGTACTACCAACACCTGGTTGCCCGCTGTTTGAGATAATGTTTACCCCTGCTACCTTACCCTGAATTAATTGCTCGGGTGTAGTAATGGTACCTTTTTGAAAATCTTTCGAATTTACCGTAGTGATAGATCCCGTTAGGTTTTTCTTTTCGGCAGTACCATAACCGATTACCACAACTTCGTTCAGTTTTTGTGCATCTGGCACCAATTTAAAATCAACAGTTGCATTTGCCGAAACGCTAACTGCTTTATCAAGGGTTTGATAACCGATAAAACTTGCAGATAGGGTTACCGAGCCGCTCGATAGGCCTGCAAGTTTAAAATTACCGTTTCCATCAGTTGATGTACTTCTTGTTGTACCTTTTACAACTACAGAAGCACCGGGTAGTGGAAGGCCGGTTTCATCAAGCACCTTACCAGATACTGATCCGGTTTGTGCTTTTACCATTAATGCTGAAAAAACCAACAGCACCAAAAGCCCCTGTTTTAACAGGTAAAATACTCTCATATTTGAAGCTCGTTTAAGTATAAAAATTTGGTTAAATATTATAGTGATTTACACATAGGACTAATTTACAGCTGTTATGGAGATTTCAAAATTTATTTAAAAAATATATTTGGCGCAACAAAAGCTTAATAAAAACTAGTTCAAAAATCTGTTTTTTTGTACCCATAATAAGTCACATTAAATAATTGTTAAATATTTAATCATTTATAAATCAATTACTTATAAATGTTAAATTTTAAATTAAAGTGTAAATTCTACACTAAGCCATTTTTGAGGCTTTTTTCGGGAACGTTCCCGAAAAAATTAGATCAAAATTTAGTCATCTTTCGGGAACGTTCCCGAAAATCGGTCAGAATTCTGCGTATTTTACACTAAGTGAAGAAATTTTTTGAGAAATTGGGGTTCAAAACAGCCCCGTTTTTAAGGCCCTTTTTTAATCTTTTTTTGTCGAATTCCGCTTGATGATTTTCGACTCTAAAACCACCTCATTTGATTCGTTTTTATCAGCATGATCATCTAAAATGGTAAACAGTAATTTTGCGGCCTGCTCCCCTATTTCAGCTGCCGGCTGAGTGATGGTGGTAAGCGAAGGATTTAACAGCGGCGCAATTTCCAGACTGGAAAAGCTGATTACCTTTAAATCTTTGGGAATATTAAGGTTAAGGTCGTAACAGGCATAATATGTAGCAAAGGCCAAACGCTCTACCGAAGTGAAAATGCCATCTGGTTTTAATTGTGTTAAGGCATTTTTTATGATAGTGCTGTTTTCCTCATAACTATTGCTGCAATCTACAATCAGGTTTTCTTCAAAAGGAACCTGATGTTTCGCCAATGCATCAATATAACCCTGCATACGTGTTTTACCGATTGATAAACTTTTATTCACAACCAGGTAGGCAACACGTTTACAGCCCTGCTCTATCAAATGCTCGGTAGCCAAAAAACTGCTGTTATAATCGTTGGTAATTACCCTCGGCGTATCAATATCTTCGTAAATCCTATCGAAAAATACCAGGGGCAATCTTTTAGCACCAAATTTATTCAGGTAATTGTGGTCGTTTGCTTCACCAGAAACCGACATTACAATACCATCTGCTCTACCATTGTGTAAATGGCGTATAAAGTTGACTTCTTTTTTGTAATCATCATCCGTTACATAAATCAGAATGTGGTAGCCATTTTCACGCGCTACGCGCTCTATACCGTGAATAGCCTGCGAGAAATAATTATTGGCCAGTTCGGGCACAATAACCGCAATAGTTTTACTTTTCTGCTCCCTTAAATTACTGGCGTAATGGTTGGGCTGGTAGTTTAATTCTTTCGCTTTAGATAATATGCGTGCTTTGGTAACATCATTAATGTCACTATTATCTCTAAAAGCCCTCGAAATTGTAGAAGTAGATAAATTTAAAGCTTCTGCTAACTTCTTAATATTAATACTATCCATTTTTGGCTATTTAACTCAATTAATTTGAATTAATGCTGTAAATATAAACTATAAATGCACGAAATATTTGTTAAGAATCACAATTTATCAATTTATAGCTATTGCCCAATTGCAAGCAATGCCAACATTAAAAAAGTGACGACCGCCAAACCAATAAATTATTCAAATAAATATTCATTTTTTTTAAAACAAAAAGCATCTTTTCAGCTTTAATAGTAATACTATTAAACATTTTCGCACCTACCTACGCTAAACGAAACTGAATGAAAATAAAATTACAAAATGGCAAATAAAAAAATACTCATCGCAGATGATGATGAGGGCATTGTTGACGCTGTTACTATGATTTTGGAAGTGATGGGTTATGACGTAGAATATACGTATGATGGTGGTGCGGTAATTGATGCTGTAAAAAACAGACCAGATTTAATCCTACTTGATATTTGGATGAGTGGCCACGATGGCAGGGATATATGCAAGCAACTTAAAAACGACCCCGAATTTATGGCGATTCCCATTTTAATGATTTCGGCCAGCAGAGATATCAGGCAATCGGCAATGGACGCCGGCGCAAACGATTTTATGGAAAAACCATTCGAAATGGATTCATTGCTGAATAAAGTAGATATGTTGCTGAATTAGACTGATATCGTCTTAAAATTCTCATCCTTAATTCATTACAAAGGCAAAAATCGTTATTAATTGAATGTTGTCTAAAACTTAACAATAATTATCCCTTATAATTAACAAGGCAATAGAACCTAGATCATTACCTTAATTTCTTAATGGTCAAACTTAGTTTCTTGAGTACATCTTAGCAAAATACCTCGCTTTAACGCCTGCTTCTATATTTATAAATCTTCATATCTGATTGATTCATTGATCAGCCGTTTCTATCATTCACATTCCTGGTTTTCATTTGTGTAAAACGATTGCAACACGCCATATTGTGTAAAGAAAAAAATCTTATATTAAAATACTAAAAAAATAGCGAAATTTAGCTATTCTACATGCCCGATGAAACCTCAATAGCGTTAAGAAAGATAATCCACATTGATATGGATGCTTTTTATGCATCTGTAGAGCAGCGCGATTTCCCCGAATACCGAGGTAAACCACTCGTAGTTGGCGGTAAACCCGATAGTAGAGGAGTGGTATCTACAGCCAGTTATGAAGCCCGCCAATACGGAATCCGTTCAGCAATGCCATCAAGCAAGGCTTATCAGCTCTGTCCATCGGCCATTTTTGTATATCCGCGGTTTGATGCATATACTACTGCCTCTAAAGCCATTAGAGAAATTTTTAGTCGTTATACAGATCTTATCGAACCTTTATCACTAGATGAGGCCTACCTCGATGTTACCGTAGATAAATTGGGAATTGGCTCTGCAATCGACATTGCACAATCGATTAAAGATGCAATTAAAAATGAGTTAAATTTAACAGCTTCGGCAGGGGTATCTACCAATAAATTTGTGGCTAAAGTAGCGTCTGACATGAATAAACCCGATGGCTTAACGTTTATTGGTCCTTCGAAAATTAAGGCTTTTATGGAGAAACTCCCCGTTGAAAAGTTTTTCGGAGTAGGCAAGGTTACGGCAGCAAAAATGAAAGCCATGCAGATTAATACTGGAGCGGATTTAAAAAAATTAACGGAATCGCAACTGGTTGCTCAATTCGGAAAATCAGGGCGGTTTTATTATAAAATAGTGCGTGGCATTGATGAACGCCCGGTTAGGGCAAACCGCGAAGCCAAATCTGTAGGTGCCGAAGATACCTTTTCGGAAGATACCAACGAAGATTCGGTAATGCACGACCTATTGAAGCAAATTAGCGAAACGGTGGCCACCCGACTAGAAAAACACCAGCTGAGTGGCAAAACAGTTACCTTAAAAATTAAATTTGCTGATTTTAAGCTCATTACTCGCAGTCGCTCTTTTGCTACCCCAATAAATAAAGCAGAAGTGATTTACGCCGAAGCCATTAAACTTTTAGATGAAGCGGCAATTGGCACAACACAGGTAAGGCTTTTAGGAATAACTTTATCAAGGTTTTATGATGATGTAGTGATCGAAAAACCTGAAGATAATCAGCTGGAGTTTGAGTTTTAAAAATACTTTTTGCCATTGTATATCGGTGAGACACCAACCGATAGGTCAATCGAAAAACAGTGTCACCTTGAGCGTAGTAGAAGGGCATAGCCAAATGGACAGGAATAATTACACAATCTTTATTTTTTGGAGCGCAAGGCGTGTACATAATAATACGTTTCCTCCCGTTTTGCGCTTTTACGCTTCGCTGCCTCGTACCTCGTTGCTGCAGGGTAACGCTTCAACCGGGGCTAAATGGCCAGAATAGCATTCCATTTTGAGGGTTGCAGGGAGTAAAGCTATTGTTTAGCTTGGTTATTTCGGTCGGTGAGACACCGACCGATAGGTCAAATAATAAATATCTCCTGCTTTATACAACAACATTAATTTCGGAAGATGAGACTCCAAACAAGAGTATAGCCCAGCATTAATATATAGAATTATCTATGCGGTCTGTGGGGACACAGACCATGGGAACAAAAACAAAAAGGTTCTACAAATTAATGCAGAACCTTTGATTGTTAATTTATAGGTAATCTTATTTGCCAGCTAATTTATCGGCAAGCATTTTCATATAAAAACCGCCTACAACACTACGGGCTTTAAAATTATCACGTATACCGGTATTTGAATCATAAAAATCATTAAGCGGCACTCTCGAATCGGTTTCAATGGCATGTTTGTAAACTGGATGTACCAAGGCTTCGAATTCTTTTTGTGTTGGGGCGAAAGTAGCTGTCCACAAAATCCAATCGTTTTTTGTATATGCTTTTCTGCTATCCAACGGAATGCCATACCTGTTTTGTTTGGTTAGGTAATATTTGGTTTCGGTATCGTAGATTTTCTGAGGAAACAGATTTAAATTTAAAACCTTATCCCAAACCAGGTTATATTTTTGGCTCCAGGTATCTTTATTGTCGAAAGTTAAAGCATAGTGATCGCCTGCATCAGCCATATCAATCCATTTTGGCACCATACTTTCAGCAATTGCACGGTATTTTTTAGCCACATCATCATAACCCAATGTTTTAGCCATTTGTGCATAACAGGCAATACCCACAATCGCTTTTACCGATAAATTGGCATTACGGGCAAGGTGACCGGCAAAATCATCGGTACAAAGCTGCGTTTTCGGATCTAAACCTTCTTTTGTTAAATAATCAACCCAGGTGGTTAATGTTTTCCAGTGCGCTTTTGCATAATTAGCATTTCCTTGCGCTTTTGCAATGGCGGCAGTTAAAATAATCATGTTACCCGATTCTTCCACAGGCATTGGCTCGCCATAAGTTTGTCCGTTTGCCAATGGATATGTACCTAAATCATGAGCTGCCCATGGATGAGGATATTTCCCGCTTTCGCTGAAATAAAAAATTCCGTTCAACATGCCCTGTAACAATTCTGGCTTATATATCAGGTATAATGGTGCTGATGGGTAAGTTACATCAACAGTATTGATAAAACCACCACTGTTGTTTTCTTTTGATAACCATAAAATTTCACCTTGCTGACTTTTAACCAAAGTATGTGCTGCAATGCTCTGGCGATAGCCTAAAACACATAAATCTGCATATTCTTTGCCACCTGATTTTAATGCATCGGCATATAAAGTTTTGTTAAAAGCTTCGCATTTCTGAATCACATTTTTGTATTCATCTGCTGCAGCAGTTAATTGTGCTTCTATGGTTTCTTTACCTGAGGTGTTCCACCATGGCCTTAAATTTTTATTAAAATACTGAACTGAATAAATTTCATCGTAGCCCAATTCTACATATTTTTCTACAGGGGCCTTGCCTACCGCACCGAAAGGAACAATTGTATTTAGAGCCAGCATTTTGCCCTGCTTAGCTGTTGAAGCAGAATTGCCTTTTCTAAAAGCATCTGATGCATCTTTTTCTGCGGTTACAAATTGTATTGCATTACTTGCTTTTGGTGCAGCTACATAAAAGTAACCCCAATCAATACGCATATCATCACTTGCTTTTTGTAGAATCGGCTGTTCTACTGTACCTGTTTTTAGCACCGATAACTTGGCGGTACTGTATTTGCTTGCGGTAACTTCTTGCGTAGGACGGTAAACGGCAATATTTGATGATGCACTTAGCAAAACTTTTACCTGGTGCGTTTTACCATCATTGGCTTTTACCTGGTAAGAAACATAAGAAACCGGACGGGCAAACAAGCCCAAATCTTGCATTAATAATGGCGAAGTAAAGGTTAATTTAAGATCTATTTTACCACAAGTAAAGTTATAAATGGTTTGTGTAGCGTTAATATCGACACTTTTTTGCTTTGCAACCTGCACCTTTTCGGCATTATCTTTCAGTTTTTCAACCAAGCCAAAATCAAGAAAACGGCCTCCAGCGGTATTTAATAAGTGGATGGCGATTACGTTTGAACCTGCTTTTAATGTGCTTTTATCACCATTGCTTAAAGCGATATATTGGAAACTGTTTGTCCACCCTTCTTTGTTATAAATTTTTTTCCCGTTTAAGTAAACTTCAATGTTATCATCGTGGTTTATTTTTAGAAAAAGTTCATTTATAGATGCTGGATTGGCAACATTAAAGGTTCTTCGTACCCAGATATCATGAGATTTCCACAGGGTTTTAACATTCTTTGCATCATCGCCAATGGGTGCTGCACCGGTTTGCCAGTTGCTTGCAGTATATTGCTCAGCTTTCCAATCGCCCTGAGGTTCTGTTTCAGTATATTTTACTTCATATCCTTTTTCATCAGAAGCGGGTACAACAGTTTTGTAAGTAGTGGTTTCTTTACCTAAAAAACGATAAATATTACCATCAACGTTAATCATACCCAATAGAGAATGATCGGCACCTGTCCAGTGTTGCGTAGCAGATTCATTTAATTTTTCGGTGGTAGACCAGATACTGAAATAGGTATTGTGCGTGATTAAGGGATAAGCCGGGGCTTTTCGCTCCTGTGCCTTAAGCAAACTGCCAATAAACATGCAGCCCAGTATGCCTATGCGTTTAAAAGTGTTGATTTTGTTCATAATTTGTGTGTGTATTGAAATCTGATATTATATTCCGGTTAGATTTTAACTATAGTTAAACGTTTTACTAAAGTATAAAATATAATTAACTTTTGAGCGTAAACTGAAATTTTTAATTGTCACTTAGACAATTAAAAATAAACTTCAAAAAAATACATGAAGTTTTTAAGCTCCATGTATCTTTCAAATTGTGTATAAGTGCTAAAATGAATTAGGGTTGTTTTTTATTGATTGTCCACTCAGATAGTTGGAAAACTCTACTTCCTCTGTTGGCTTTAATGTATAAACGATAGAATTTATAGGCTACAAAATTGTCGAAATAATATCTTTTGGTTACATTTCTTTCGCCTTGATTTGGCCAAGGACAAGTGGTTACCGTATGTAAATCGGTATATTGGATGCCATCTAACGATCCTTGCAAAATCCAATACCTTGGGTCTCTATCTTCGGCATCATTTCCTGAAGTTAGCGTATAAGCACCAACAACCTGTGGCGTTGCGAGTTCGAAAGTACACCTCTGGGTACCATCAAAACCTGCTTGCAAAAATTTGGTTTTAATATCATTATCAACCAGTTTTTTCGATCCCTCATTAGAATCGGCACCTGCACCTGCTTCAAGGTTGACAGAATATTTACCGCCAATAGTTTGCATATAATTTTCGCCAATTTTGGTTGGATCGAAATTAGGATCTACAATATTTAACAAGACCTCTTTAGAAGCTGAATAACCTTGTCCGTTTCTGGTGGTTAAAGTAACCTTATATTTGCCTGGAAAACGATAAACATGTTTTGGATTAACTGCTACTGATGTACTATCATCGCCAAATTGCCAAAGCAATGTTTTATAATTGGTAGAGCTTCCGGTAAACTGATATTCTAAAAACTTGGTTGGGCTTGCTACCGCGTAATCAAAACCTGCTGTAGGTTTAGGTTCATCCACTACCGGGATCACCTCTTCTGCATCCTTCTTACACTTTACTGTTGTAATTACAATAAGTATTAAAAGAGATAGAATACTGAATAATCTTTTTGTGTTATTTTTCATATCTTATTAATATTTAAGGTGTTGGAAATAATTGAGATTTTGGTATTACTCTTTTCGACAAGATATCCGGTACTTCAATTTCTAAATAAGCTTGCTGCCCACCTACATTTTCACGGTGATGTGCCTCAATTGTATACCGTTTGCCGCGCTCTAAAAATATGGTGCCCTTACGTGTATCTTTATCCCATTGGGTGGTATAATCATTTACTAAGGCAACTCCGTTTACATATAATCTTGATCCATCATCCCAACGGGTTTGATAGAAGGTGTAAGTGCCACGTACCGGAGCCAAAAATTCACCTTTCCACCTGGTTGCAAAATTATCTCTGCTTAACTGCGTTCCGCTGGTATTTTTGACATTATCCGGCCATCCATCACCACTAAAGTTAATGGTTTCATCAACCCTTGTTACAAATGGTGCACGCCCGTCATCCGGATCCAATTGTGTATTGGTATAATATTTTGCAGTTAAACCAGTCCCGTTTCCGGTGATATAAGAATTGTTATCCAAATTTACATTCGGATCTATCACCACAATTAACTTGCTTTTTGTTGGATGAATTACGTGGTTTGTTGCATCGCTGATATTTAAAGCAAATGCAAATTTTTTATTTGCAACAATATTCGCATCAAATACAGGCCATGGGATCTGAAGCCTTACGGTTGCACTTGTTGCTCCTGTAGCAAATCGAACTAAAGTATCAAGTAAATAATCTTTCGCTGCCAGATGGATTGCATCCGCAGGTAAAGTTCCTCTTCCCACCAAAGTGGCAATGGTATCTATGTTCTCTTTGATTTTAACATTGAATGCTGTAGACGGCTGGTTTTCCAAACTTATTGTAAGCGGTATGGTTACTCCTGCCGGACCTATAATGTACTTGCCTTGATAAACCACGGTATAAGTACCACCCCCATTTAAGCTTAAATAATGGATATCAGTTGGTTTTAACAACTCGGCAGTATTAATTATCACTACAATAGTAGATTTACCCGCTGCAATTTTATTTCCTTTGCCCGGGGCCGAAAGTTTTAAGGCAAAAACAACCTTTTTACCATAATTACGTTCCAATACTGACCTGCGTACAATGGCAATACCCTCGCTGTTATCTGTTCCAAAGGCTACGTTGATTACGTTCGGATATTCTACTCCGGCTGATGGCATAAGTATGCCATTCGTAATTGAACCATTTTTTATTAACTGGGTAACGGTATCGTTATTTAAAGTTAAACCAACCTGAAATGCTTCTTCTGCAATTCCTGTTAGGGAAATCTTGAAAGGGACTTTAACAAATTCATTGTCGATAGAAACATTTCCGGCTACAATGCCATCTCCTGTAATACTCCTGGTATTGGGATCGGGGAGTTTCAAATCCTCTACCTGTGATTTGCGGCAAGAATAAACACCAATGATGCTTAGGCTTACCAATGCGATGTATATAATTTTTTTCATTTTATGATATGTTAATTATCGAATAATCCTTACTGATCTAACCAAACTCGGCCATCTAACCTCCAAGATTGCTTATTGGCAATTTTTAACCAGTTTATAACCTGTGCTGGTATATCTGAAGTTTGCGGAACAAATATGGCCAGTGTTTCTGGTGCTGGCGGGCAGATTAAATCGTTAAAATTTTCCCAGGTATAAATTCCCTGAAATTTGAAATCATGTGCCTGAGAACTCAAGTCGGCCATAATGTTACCGTTACCATCAGTTGCAGGCCAGTATCCTACCAAGAAATTAAAGTATGGATGGCTCTGATCAATAGAGGTTTGACAGGCATAATTACTGATCATTCCATCTGGAACAGAAAATTTAAAGAAACGGATATCACTTACATATACATCAGGCTCTCCATGGCCATTGCCGTTTAAATAACCTAATTTTAGGGAATTTGAGTTTGCTAATGAACCTGATCCGGTAATTTCTTCTTCATTATTAAAGCTACCGTTGGTATAGGTACGAACAAATCTTTGGCCATTACGCACCTCGATTTTAGCGGTTAAATTTGTCCATTTTCCTTTGCTAAAACTGCCTCCCCTACATTGATGGTAATCTCCATCCTTGGTACCTCTCCATTCGAAATACCAATAATCTTCTTCCAGATAAATTACCCAACCCACACTTGGGTGACCGCTAGACCACTCGTTACGTTTACCCAAAACACTTGGCCAGAAAAATTTTTCTTCATTCTTTTTAACCTTAAGCTCTATGGTTACTTTTGTGGTATCGTCTATATTGTAAACAGTCGCATCAACGCTATCAATTTGCGCCCTAACATCTTTCCCTTTAAAGCGGATTGTTTTACCTAGGTACCGGTTTCCGGTAAATGGCTTGGTAAGAATCCGTTTGCTATATGTTGGCGTATAATAAATAACAAATGAGTTGGCTTTAGGCTGGCTAAAAATGGTTTGATCATCGGCATTTGGGGGCAAGGTAAACTGGCCGCCTGCACTTGATGCAATAACAACCAACCATTGTTCATTATTGTAATTTGGTCGTTTTGTTAAAGCGGCCAAAATTTCACCTACCGAAGTATCGAATTTTTCGATAGCTGTTTTATAAGCCGGAAAAGAAATGTCGTACCCGGATGCTGCTCCTGCTGCATTAATCCCAGTAAAATGGCCCACAACAACAGTTGCTGTATCGCTGTTTAAGTTACTTATCAATCCTGCTTTTACGGCATCATCATTTGCCACCAGGCTACTTACATCAGCTCCTGTTGTTAATGATTTAAATACAGTTGATGAAGTGTAGGTAACAATTTTACTTTTTGCACTCGTTTCTTTAATTCTGTTAAAAATTATTGGATAATTCTGCAGGTCGTTATTGGTTAGCGCATCAGTTGTAACTTGATGTTTATCTTTTGAAACACCGGTTAACATATTGGCCCAATTGGTTGCATTTGCGGCTGCATCAAGGTCGCTTAACCCCACCCAACTGTAAATGGAGTGTGGTAAAATTGCATCGATATTTGGTGTATTGGCATCTAAAACAGATTGGCCCCTTGCCCCATCAACAATTAAATAGAGCACCTTACGGTTTCCGTATTTTACAGTTGTGGTATCGTTGGCATTCTTATCTCCAATTGTTCTGTCGAACTCCTTATTACAAGAAAATATAGCCGTAGTGATTATTGCTGCGATTAAGCCAATCAATAATTTATATTTTTTCATCATACTCATCCTAATTTATATTTTGGTTAGCTTAATCTATTATTCGATGGTTACCCTAATAATGTGATACAATGGTAAATTATCAAAACGATAAAATTCGCCGATTAACAATAATGCTTTTTTACCATCTGCAGATTTTGTTTCTATAACATCAGATAATTTTCCTGTAAACGGACCTGTTGCATTGTATCCTTTTGCCAATGTACCTGATGGCGTTAAAACCATAAAACCGTTTCTGGTAATAGCTCCATATTTTATAAAAGATCCGCTCACCACAATTAATCCGTTATTAAGCTGTTTCGCAAAACTAGGATAGCCTCCTTCAAATGATCTTGAAGAGAATGTTTCATCTAAAGTCCCGTTATCATTTAGTACGGCCAAACCAAATGCTGGTTTACCATTATATTGGCTAAAAATTCCGGTAATTACATATTTTTTTGTAGTTGCATTATATACACACGAAATTATGGAGTTATCTGCTCCTGAGCCAGGAGTAAAAGTAGGATCAATGTTTCCATCAGGGTTTAACCTCACAATGCGATTGGCCGGCTGACCATCAAACGTATTAAAATTACCGAATACAACCAGTTTTTCAAGCTTTTCTGCATCGGTATGCATATAAGTATACGAACGTCCGTTTGCACTTTCTTTTCCCTTATTGGTAACGGTGTTAAAACGGAATGTTTTATCAAGACTGCCATCTAAATTAAAGCGTAAAATCTGTCGAATTTCTGTACTGTCCAATATTACAGTATCCCTTGATAAATCGTAATTAAACTTATCGTAAGTTCTTTTTACGTAAAACCTAAAATCGCCGGTTGCTAAAATTTTTCCCTGGTGTTTGTATACACGGTCAATATAACCATTTGTACCACCGTTAAACTTCGGAAACCACTTTTGCGTAACAGTGTCGGTTGCTGTTGGTTTTCTTTTAGTCTGAATTTTTACAGTGTCAATTGCTCCGCTTGTAAACAAACTGGTAATGTTGCTGATGTTATCAGCACGCTGGTTAAATCCGCTAAAGCCACCTGCTACAATAAAACGGTTACCAATTTCTACAATACTGGATAAGCCTCCATTTGCACCTTTTCCGGTACGGAATGTACGGTCATATTCACCATCAATTGATGTTCTGGCGATTCGGTTAATTGGAACTACACCACCTTTATTATCGAAGTTGGTAAAATTACCAACAACAATTGCCCGTCCATCAAGCATTTCGTAAAACTGGCTTACATACCCATTAGTACCGGCCGTAGCTTTAAAAGTAGGGTCGACCTGGATAAGGCCGGTTACGGTAAATGTTGGGCCAATAAATAATTGATCGCCAATGGCGATAGACGTAACGCCTGTACTTCCAGTTTCAGGAACTTTAACTTTTATTTCAGTAGCGGTTACACTAAGTACTTCGCCTTTTTCGCCATTGAACATAAAGCTCAACTGATCTTTATATTTATCAAAGCCAGATGCTTTAATGGTTACTGTTGTACCCACCAGCCCTACTGCCGGAACAGGGATATCAGTTTGCGAAATGGCCACACCCAGGGGTGATTTTGCATCTGCATAAGGATCGGGGATCACTTCATCTGCTTTTTTACATCCTTGAAAGCTAAAAGCAATCAAAGTGATTATTGCGAGTATAAATTTAATATTTTTCATTGTTTTATATCTTGAGGTAAAACCTGTTATGACTTATTTTGTGGGATCAGACGGAGCTAAACCACTAAAATATACGTCGCTGTAAAAATCATCGCGGTTAAATCCAAAATAGGCGCCGTTCACTATATCATTAAAGGCTAAAGCATGTACTACACCATTGGTAGGTTTTATATCTGATGATGATACTTTATTTATACGCCAATCATCATTAGGCTTTGAAGCATCTGGTATATAAGTTAAATTTAGTTGGCGGTACCCGATGTATTTGATATTGTTTGCGGTGGCATAGGTTACGCCAATGTTGGCAATGTTGCCTGCAAGCGAATAGTATAAGCCACCCGGATAAACTGTCCTCACATCAAAATCTATCTGTTGATAGTCTTTTAACCTGTTTACCCCTTTAAACATATAGCGCATTAAATATTTTTTCCATATCGCCGGGCTAATCTGATCCAAAGTTTTAACGGTATCTTTTCCTGAGTAATAAAGAAAATTATTTAACCCATCAGTTCTAATTGTTCCAATTGTTCTTTTAATAACATCATCATCAAATGCAAAAAAAGTGAAGTCATCATTAGAAAACGTACTTTCCAAACCCGCCAGCTTTACAATTTTAGCTACAGTATCAAAAGGAACTTTTTTAGCCTGCAGGTACTGAAGCATGTTACCTTTAAAATTAGGATCAGCCAATCCTCCATCACGATAATATTCATCACGTTTACAAGCATTTAATATAAGCAGTACAGCAGCACAAGCAAAAATTAGCTTTTTCATATATCTTTTATTATAATAATTAATTACCACCATTAACCCAGTATTCATTCAGTTTCATAAATGGATTATTGTTCACAGCATCTGAGCTGATGGGCCAGGTCCAGGCACCACGACTAAATTTATCTGATGTAAGTACATTGTAAGAAAACTGACTGTTTAAAATTCTTTTGGTTCTAACCAGATCGAAGTAATGGTGGCCTTCGCCGATAAGCTCTCTAGATCTTTCGTAGAAGATAAAATCTTTCAGTTCTGAGCCTCCGCCACCACTGTATTTTGTTGCTTGTGCACGCTCTCTTACTTTATTCACCAATACAATGGCCGCTGCATCTTCTCCTAAATTGGCAAGGGCTTCTGCATAAAGCAGCAATTCGCCGCCGTACCTGAAAATCATAAAAGTATTATCAGGGTTGGCATCTTCCTCACCAACAATGAAGGAGTTTTTTGCATATTTCAACAACATGAACTTTCCGTTATCAGCAAAAATATCTTCGTTAAACCAGGTGGTTATTCTTTTATCACTACCATCCTGAAAAATTTTCTGCATATACTCTCCCCTGTAATAAGCAAAACTTACACGGTGGGTATACTCGGGCCTTTTATATGGGTAATGCAAAAACATATCGGCAATTGGCGCAACGTTCAATACTGCATCTCCATAATTGATACTTTGATAAAATTCAAACAAACTTTCTTCTGAACGACCTTTGATCACGGTTGACCATTCGCTAAGCGGCAATAACCGATAGGCATTACTGGCAACCAGTTCTTTACCTAAATCTGCGGTAGCCTCATAATATTTTTTTGCATTTGCATTGTCGAAACCGGCATTCCACATATTCATTTCCATCATTAAGGCAATAATGCTGCCTCTACTTGCCCGTACACCTTTTAAAGCAGGATCGCTATAAGTAAATGGAATTTCGTTTTTATGGCTATTTAAATCGGCGATGCATTTATTCAGTACAGAAACAAAATTTTCACGTGGTAATGAGGTAGAGTGAAATGCATCTGTATAGTAAACAACATCTCCAAATAACCGTACCATGGTGAAATAGCAAAGTGAGCGGATAAAAGCAGCCTCAGCTTTAAACTGTCCTTTTTCGGTATCGTTAACGCCTGGTACGCCCTCATCTAATTTTGCAATTAGGATGTTTGCACCTTGAATGGCCCTGTAATAACCTGTCCAATTTGTTATTCTATCAAAATTGTAGTAATCCCAGGGCTGCCCTCTTCTGATTAGATTTAATATATCGTTTCTGCCCAAATATTCTACATATTCTCGCGATGGGGCATTATCAGACTGGCTTTCGTGCAGCACTTCACCTGACCTATATTCTCCAACCGCACCAACATAGTGTGTTTCGTTTATTTTACTAAAAACAATCCTCGATAAATCGTAAATATTGGCAACAACATCTTCTTTAGACTGGAAATAGTTGTTACCCGTTAATTTATCCAAAGGCTGTACGTTTAAAAACTTTTTACATGAAGGCAAGCAAAAAGATGCCGCAATAACTAAAGTGTAAATGATAACTTTTTTCATAATAAATATTTTTAGTTGCCTGTATTAAGTTCTAAGTTTAAACCAATATTATAGGTACGTGGTACAGGATATCCATTTGAAATATCGCGCCCTAATGCGGTTACATTTTCTGGATTTGGACCACTATACTTAGAAAAGGTAATTAAGTTATTGGTTGAACCAAATATCCTTAAATTGGCAAGTCCGAATCTGCGTATCAACTTTTTATCGAACATATAAGAAAGCGTTAAATTGTTGATTTTCAGGTACGAACCACTTTCTTGCCATAAGGTTTGATCGGCTCTTAATGGCTGTATACTTCCGTAGCGGGCAAAATCATAAGGGTATGGGTACTTGGCTACATCACCAGGTGATTGCCAGATGTTTAAATCACCTAAAGGCACTACCGCATTTAATGCAAAAGGATCTTTCATAATGGCAATACGATCGGCAAGGGCATTATTCAAAATTGTTCTGTCTGCGGTATAACTTGCATACATATTTAAGCCCCAGTTTTTATACCTCATGGTAAATGATAAACCCCCTGTAAACAATGGCTGTGAGTTTCCGGTAATTTCGTAATCTCTTCCATCCAGGATGTAATCGCCATTTACATCTTTTAAAATCGGGTCTCCTCCATAAAAGAAGGTATTGTTGGTTTGGTACCTTTTTCCGGTAACCGGATCTACAGGTACATCACCATCCGTGCGGTAAACACCCTGGTTAATTCTTAAATAGTTGGAAAGAGTATTTCTACCCACACGGAAAACATTATGTTGCAGGTAACTGGAACCATCAAAGCGGATATATTGACCGTTATATTCTTCAGGCAATTTTAAAAGCACATCGCGGTTATAAGCGCCGTTTACTGAAAATGACAAATCAAAATCTTTACTGGTAATGGCTTTCACATTTAGACTGATCTCGGTACCATAATTTGCAATTCCTAAATCGTTGCTTGATAATTTGTTAAAACCTGTAGTATTGGATAAAATACGATCGAACAATAAATTATCTACTTTTTTGAAATAAGTATCAACAACGATCGAGAATCTGTTCAGGAAACCGATATCAAGCCCCAAATTGTATTGACTTGTTGTAGTTGGCTTTAATGCCGGGTTTGGAATTAAATCGTAATCTATACCAATGGTTTGGGTATTGTTGTAATTTCCATTAAGGTTGTAAATACCATAAATACTTTGAAGATTACCTGTTGGCACAATATTTTGCCCCCAGGTTAACCTTAAACTACCATAATCCAACCATTTTTTATCGGTTAACCAGTTTTCTTTGTTAAAGTTCCACCTTAAACCAACTGATGAGTTTTTAGAATATGGATTTTCTAAACCGCTTGATGATGTACCATCCAAACGGTAAGAAAATTCAGCAACATATTTTTTGTCGTAATCGTAGGATAATGAGCCTGCGAATGAGGCAATTGTAGCATTTCTATAGCTACTTAAAACCCCACCACCTCTTGAATAAAAACCATCAATACCAATTGGGCCCTGAAGCTGATCATTCGGAATTCTCTCCTGCCGACTTATTGACGATTGTGAGCCTTGTTTATAGATCTCATTAAACGTGTTGATAAAGAAATTATGTTTTTCGCCAATCGATGTTGCATAAGTAATGGCATTTCTATTGTACAACTGGAAATTTCTTCCATTATAATCATACAGTTTGGCAAACTGTCCGTTTGCCGCAGCAGGTGTAAATGTGGTTTCAGTATCTGATGTATAATCGTAACTCAAGGTTGATGAAGCTGCCAAACCCGGAATAAATTCATAGCGGGCATCAATATTTGCTCTTAAATTTCGAGAGTTATTATCATTTAAAGTTTGTAAGGCCGATAATACCCCACCAGATGCCTGATAAAATGATGGTGGCGGCAAAAGTGTTGAGGCCTGCCCGTTGGCAGCTACTCCCGATTGAAGTAAACCGGCACCGTTACCTTTATTTTGTTTACCAACTGAACCGTTAACAAAACCGAAAAATCTAAATTTATCATTCGGTTTAAACTCCATGTTCATGTTTAAATTATAGCGGTTGTAACCTGTGTTTTTAATAACACCTTTTTCGGAATAATAACCCATATTGGCTTTGTAATTAAACTTTTGATCACCGCCATCTAAAGCCAGGTTATGACTTTGGTTAAAGGTAGTTTGGTAAAATACATCCTGCCAATTGGTAGAATTATTCCAATAGGCATTTAAGCTATCGGCAAGAAAAGGTGTATTACTTATTCCCCTGATTTGATTAATGGTTTGAGCATTTAAAATGATCTGCTGAATTTTTAATGAACGCTCGGAATTACCACCTAAGGTTTCGCGTAATTTTGGTGGAGAATTAACGAAAAAGTTAGATACGTATTTAATACGTGGCACTTTAGAGTTACCTCTTTTTGTAGTGATAATAATTACACCATAAGCACCTCTCGATCCATACATGGAGGTTGCCTGTGCATCTTTCAGGATCTGGATATTTTCGATATCTTCCTGAGGGATTAATGAAAGCGGACTAACTCCCGGACCTTGTGTTTGAAAACCAAATTCAGCTGCTTTATCTGCATCCAAAGGCACACCATCAATAATATACAGTGGCGATGTAGGTTGCAGAAATGAATCGTTACCGCTACCGGATATACTTAAACTCGACAAACCACGAAGCTGTACCGATCCTCTAAAACCCGGAGCACCCGTATTGTTCTGGATATTTAATCCCGGTACTTTACCCTGTAATAAGGTTTCTATATTGGATACAGGTACATCTGCTACATCTTTATTGGTTAGCACGGTTACCGAACCGGCAGTAGTTTCTTTTGGCCTATTTTGATAAGCTACAATGATAACATCGTTCAGATCTTTACGGTCTTCGCTAATGGTAACTGTAATATTTGTTTGATTGGTAATTTTAACCGATGAGGTGTTGTAACCTAAAAATTTAAATAAAAGTGTGCCTCCAACAGGTACATTTACAGAAAACTTTCCATCGCCATTGGTTTGTGTTAGGCCTTTATTGGTGGCTTGTAAAACCACTGATACTCCTGGAACGCCTTGTTTTGTGTCTTTATCTAAAACCCTACCATTTATAATGATATTTTTTTCTTGCGAATAGGCATTCGTACAACATATTATACATACAATAAGTAATGTATATAAAAGTATATTTCTTTTCATAATATTAGCTTTATTGATCAACTATTCGTTAGCAAATTTTGGGTTTTCGTTTTTGAAATAAAATACGATCTCCCAGTCACCTGCCTTATAAATGGCGAAATCGATACCGAAATTGCCCACTGTACGTACACCTCCAAAACCTATTCTGGAGTAGCTCAGTTCCACTTTTGCTCTTGATCCTCCGGTTGCGTAAGATGTTGGAACCTCTACCAATGGAATGGGATAAGCAACATCGTATTGCACATATTTATCTGTTTTTTGAATATTAAATCCATGGATCATTTTGTCCCAAACGGTTTCATTAAATGCAGATGGATTAATTTCTACAGAATCTTTGTTCAAAACCTTAATTCTAAGCGAATGCCCGTTACCACCGGAAGTAAATGGACGGATGTAAACGATTGCGTCCTTTTTATCATTATTACTTACCAGCGGTAAGTTAGATGTAGCACCGATTACGTTGTTTAGATAAGGGCGGATATAATCCCGAAGAGTTTTATCTAACGGAAATTTTGGATCAGGCGCAGGCAAACCTGTATAGGCGTTAAAATCATTCGATGGCTCGTAAGGGCGCTCCCTGAACGGTCTGATCTGAAAATCCCTGATCAACCTTTCTCCACCTGTATTTTTCACTTTAACATCAAAAAAGCGCGTATCCTGAGCGAAATTGGTACTATCTGTCGGACGGGGCTTTAATATCTGATTGGTTGCCGAAGGCCATAAAATAAATTCGCCTGATGAACGCATTTCAAATATTGGATGCGTTTCTATTTTTCTCTTTGCTTCGATCTCGGCGAGGCTTTTTTCTAAACCTGTATAAGGTGCAATCCATACGTAAGTAGGTGCAGTTATAAAAAGATCTGTTACTGGTTTTCCATCGCCATATCTAACATTCAAAATTTCAAACGTAATCGGATTGGTTGAATTGTCGCTGTTAAAGCCACCGATCAGATTGGTTCTGCCAATTATAGGCTCGAGAATTTTATTGCTAAAATTCACATTATTACTCATATAATCCTTCTCGTCAGGCAGGTCGAAAATCTTTTTACAGCTACAAAAAACAGTGAGGGCAAGTAAAAGGAGCGCAAAATATTTATTTATGATAAATTTCATTGGAGTCTTTATTTTAATGTTTCTATTCCGCATCATTATTTCGTTTTGTTTATGGTAAACTCTGCCAACTGGAATAATCCGCTGTTTCGCAGTTCGGTAATATCAATGCGGTAAAATTTATAGGCAACAGTATTTGTGCACCTGAAAATCTTTTGCTGATACCTTTCTTCGAAGAAGAAGTTAGATCTTCTATCCAATTCTACCCAGTTTACACCGTCCATAGAGCCCTCATAAGTCCAGGCTTTTGGATCCCTTTCGTTGGCATCATTTGCAGAGGTTAAGGTATAAACCGATGACACTGCAGGGGTTTTAAGTTCAAACCTCATCCACAATTCACCCTGCAAATCAGCTAAGAACTTAGTATGGTCATCTCCATCAATCACTTTTCTCGAATTTTCGCCACTGGTTATACCTCCGCCATTTTCGCGGTTAGATGAAAACACACCACCTATTTCGAGGTATAGGTTTGGTGGTGGTGGTACAAAAGTTAACCTGGTAACGAACTCATTAAAACCGAATACGTGATCGGCACTGATTACGTGTACCACGCCATTTTTGGTTTTAATGTTGTTTGATGAGGTTGTACTTGTTGCCCAGTTGCGAACAAATTTGCTTTTTTTGGTATTATCAAAATTGATAACTGCCGGCCCTGCGCCAACCTGGCCTGAAGCAGAGATGTTGGTAATGCTGGCATGCATCGGGTAACCAATATGTACACTGGTTAAGTTTAAACCATCCTGAAGTTTTAAGGAATCAGTTGTTTTTTTACCTCTGATAATATAATAAGAGGTCATTGTATCTAACTGAACCGCATCAATATTGGCTAAAAAAAGTGGATCTTTATCTGATAGTTTTCTTAAAGTATTTAAGTTCCTTAAAGCCAGTTGAAAACTTGGATTTGTTACAGCAAATAAAGTAACATTACTATCGGTTAATGTTTTTTTCAAACCCATTCGATCAACTGCTACAATTAGCGAATCGAAAACGCCTGGTTTGCTTTTTAAATAATCGTAAGTACTACCGGCAAAGGTTACATCCTGTTCTGGAGCATCATAAAACCCTCCGTTTTTTTTGCAAGCTGCATTGACTAGAATTAGCAACGTTAAAATTGCTAAAGCGCTCATGTATTTTATTGAATTTTTCATATCCGTATAATTAGCGCCAGTAAGCATTTTGGGTTAATAAACTATTTTGAGAAATAAGTCTTCTTGATATTGGCCAGTAAATGCCGCCAGAGTTAATGAGGTTCATAAATTTGGCGTCATTTTGTTTAATCTTATTGTAGCGGATCAAATCGTACCATCTAGAACCTTCGCCCAACAATTCGCGGTGGCGCTCTTCGAAAATGACTTTGATAATATCATTGGTATTTAGTGAGTTAAGCAGTTCTATAGGGTCTTCAAATCTTCTGCTTTGTACAACAAGCAATTCATTTAAAGCACCATTTTGATCGCCTAAAACCGATAGAGCTTCTGCCCTTAAGAGTACAATATCTTCTAACCTGGTAAAAATTAAAGCACTGGTAAAATACCTGAAGTTCGGATCTGTTCCTCCGCCCTGAATCACTTTGATTTTGCTGAAAATGGGATACTTACCGTTTAAATTTGTAAAGTATCTGCCATCATATTTCGCTTGTCCTAAAGTATCAACGGCAAACCTTTGATCTTTAGCGATATTGAAATATTTTAAGATCGAATCTTTTGGCAGGTATATATCCGGTACTGATTTGGTCATAACCGGCTCAGCCAGGGTTAGCTCTTCAATGTGCCCTGTAGATGAGCCATCAACATGTCCGTAATCGGAGTTAAAACCAAACATTTGTCTGGTGTTTTTATTGTAAAAGAACCCGTTAGAATTTGATAGATCACCACTTGAAGTAAAACCACCTGCACTTCTGTTATAATTATCTTCAACAAATTTGGCATATTTAGCAACATTGGTGTAATCACCATTCCAGGCTGCTATATGGGCTAAAATGGCATAGGCTGTAACTTTGGTAGCCAAAGCACCACCCCATCTTCCTGATGTTTCATTATAATAATCAGTAGGCTGCTGCACATCACCACCACTATAAATGAATGGCATATCGGCTGCTGCTTTTAAAATTTCCTGTTCGGCCCATGCTAAAACCCTTGCCTGGCTTTCACGTGGTTTATCGGTAAACTTACCTTCATCCGAAGAGGTTATAAAAGGTACATCTCCCCAAATCCTAACCATATAGAAATAAGCAAAAGCCCTTAAAAATCTAGCTTGGGCAATATCAACAGTCATGTTATTGCTGGTGTAACGCTTATCTGTTTCTTTCACATGTGCTATATTTTCTAAAAAAACGTTGGCACCATTAACAATGGCGTAAAACCTTGTCCAATCGGATAACGACTCGAGTACCGGATATGATGCATTTAAATTATTACCGATAACTGCCTTTAAATCCTGCCTTTTAGGACTTAAAAACTCTCCTGTTCTTACATCACCATAAATCCAGTGACCGTTATTATCTGATAAAGCAGCCCTTGTTAAAGCATAAACCCCTAAAATTCCAGATCGGGCATCTTCTACTGTATTCCAGGCATTTTTTTCGCCAACAACTCTGGTAGAATCTGTTTCTAAAGCTTTATTACAGCTCGCTAAGGCCACTATAGAAATCAGAAGTATGTATAAAATATTTTTCATCTTGCTTGATGTTTCGTTAGTTCTTGTTTTCATCTTATAGCTCCATTTTAACACCTACAGTATATGTTCTTGGAATTGGCTGGCCATAGCCTGTATCAACGCCATCGTAGCTAACCAATTCAGGATCCTGACCGGTGTAAGGTGTGAGGGTGAAAATATTACTCACTGCACCGTACACGAAAAGTTTACTGATTTTGATGTTTTTCTTACTAAGCAGGTTGCCAAGATCGTAACCTAACGATACCTGCCTCAATTTCAAAAATGATGCATTTTCTAAGAAAAGATCCTGATCTGCGCGATAAGGAATTACCGTACTCCAAGGGTTATAAAGCGGGTATTTTGAGTAATCGCCGCGTTTTTCCCAAAAGGTAATTTCTTTTACAGAATTGATATCTGTATTGCCTTCGCGGTTAACGAAATCAAAACGGTTGGCCATCTCCTGGTTAATTAGCTTTCTACCTAAATTAAAATATAAGCTTGTGCCTAAACTCCAGTTGCCATATTTAAAGTTGTTATCAAAACCACCTGCAATAGTTGGTAAAGAGTGGCCTTTTAATACTTTATCATCATCATCAATGGTATTATCGCCATTTTGATCCTGCCAACGTGGATCGCCAGCTTTTAAAGCAATTCCTTTGTATTTTAATTTTTGTCCATTAACTACCGGCACATCCCCATCTGAAGTGTAAATACCATTATTAACCAATAACCAATATTGATCTACAGGCTGGCCAACCTTTAAAAACCTGTTACCTACAACAAGCTGGTCCAAACCTCTAGGCAGGGCTTTCAGTTCGTTCGAATTGTGATTAAAGTTTAAGGCAGAATTCCAGGAGAATTTACTTTTGGCAATTACCTGACCGCTGATGGTTACATCAACCCCCATATTATTAACTGACATCCCGCTTTCGATAGATTGCTTATAACCGTATTCGGCATAAGCAGGAATACCAATTAATTGGTTTTTATCGGTTTTGCTGTAAAGATCAACCGAAAGTTGGAGACGGTTTTTTAACAATGCAGCATCGGCACCGATATTAACCTGATCGGAATACGACCAAGGCACACCATAACCCACCCAGCCAAACTGATAAGAACGGGTTAACACACCAAAGGCGTTATAGCCGGGCACGGTTAAGTTACCTGTATACCCAACAGAAGCTGTATATTGTGGCCCTTGTGCATAATTATCGTAGCTAAATGTACGCCCCATTCTACCAACACTTACACGTAATACCAAATCATCAACCAATCTGTTATCTTTCAAAAATTCATTTTTGATATTCCAGGCAGCAGAAATAGTTGGTGAGTAAAACCAGCGGCTTGTTGGTTGTGCATTTGAAGAACCATCTAAACGTAATATAGCTGATAAGAAATATTTTTCGTTAAATGAATAATCGGCTTTGCCATAAAAAGACAGTAAATTATCTTCAGTTTTATCAATAAAGCGATAAGTTAATTCTCTAGGGAAAGCAACCGGGATTAAATAATTTCCGTTATCAGAACCATCATCATTTTTAGGTTTCGAATCGAGCAAGTTGATTTTAATGTAATCGTTAACACCTTTATAAGCATAAGCGTTACTGTATTTGTAAATATCCCATTGCATAGATTGGCCTATTGCAAAATGAAAATCATGAACCTGATTAAGATTTAAATCATAGGTTACTTTATTATCCATCATTAACCTTTGGCTAAAGCCGTAATAGTTAGAGGCATAACTGTTGCCCTGCAAAAGCGTTCTGGCATAAAAAACATCCCTGTAACCTTCACTGTAATCGGCATTAAAGGCCGATATAACTTTAAACTTACCAAAAGTGCCTTCTAATTTGGCATATCCCTGAATGCTGTTGGTTTTATTATCATCAAAGCCTTTTGCGTATTGCTGTATATAAGAGGCATAAAAATCTTTGTTGGGAGGAAGCGGGGCGCTTAAATCAGGAAAATAATTAAGTTGTGCAAACCGATCGCGCAGGTTCCTGTTTCTATCACGGTTTAGGCGGTTTGCATTAATCATGGTAGAAAAAAGCAACCACTTAGTGGGCTTCATATTAATATTAAAAGTGGCACTATAACGATCTATGCCGGCTTGATCGGCTACACTCTCGCTTTTAGTGTTACCCAATGCAAACCTGAAGTTAGCCCTGTCGGTACCCCCCGCAAGCGAGAAATTAATGCCATATACCAAGGCATTTTTATAGTACAAATCCGTCCAATCTGATTTACCGCTATATACGTTGTTTAATGAATCACTTAGATATACCGGATATTCTTCATCATCAGAGTACCTGCCGTTTGTGGTATAAATATCGTAAAACCGCTGTCTGAACTCATTTTCATATCTTCCATTAATGGTATTAACAGATGGTTTTTGCACCATACCGATATAAGAATTGAAGGAAATTGAACGGTATTTACCAACTGCTGTTTTAGAAGTTAGCACAATTACACCATTAACACCCCGTGGGCCATAAATGGAAGTAGAACCCAAATCTTTTAGTACTTCAACAGATGCAATATTATTCATATCGATACCTGCCAATAAATTAGTTGCAGGGCCGATTCTATTAAAGTCAAATTGTTGTATATCAAAAGCGAAAGGATGTTCCCTTACCAAAGGGATTCCATCAAGCACAACCAGAGGCTGTACATCATATAAATCCTTTTTAGACAATAGCGGCATTGCAGCCCCTCTGATAAACATATTTTGTATAGAGCCCGGTTCGCCTGATGGCTCCTGAACATACAAACCAGCAAAATTGCCCTTTAAATTTTGCTGTAATGAAATGGCTGGAAAAAGAGACAGATCTTTCGGATCTTTTTTTACACCTCCGGAAAGCTTGTTGTAAAGTGTTTTTTGCTTAATCTGGTCTAAACTGTCTTTTCGCAAGGAATCTTTCAGAGTTACGATCTTAATTTTTGTCGTATCCTGAAATGCCAGGTAATTAATTGTTAGGCCTTTATGAAGTTTTTTGCCCGCTGCAAAAGTCGGTAAAACGTTTAATGTAAACGCGGCAAAAAAGACAAGGCACGCCCATAAGTATCGCATAGTTAATGGATCTTTAATTGGTAAAAAAAATGATTTTTAAAACTTAGTTTTTCGGAAACGGCAAGATAGGTCTCGGGTTAGAAAGACAGGTACTTCGATAGTAATAGTTAGGGATTCTCATAAAATTTAGCATTTGGTTAAATCAAATATATATATACTAAATCGTTTTAACAACAAAATGTCATTTTTATGAAATTTTTATAAAACAACGTAATAATATTAAATTCTATTAAAATAAATGTCAAATCGAGACATAAAAAATTAAATATTATTAATATTTGTTAATATTTTAACATCCTATAAAACAGCAGATAGTGATATTTTTGAGTCTTAATTACAATAAATTGAACAATTTTCTGTTGTTAAGCCTGAATCTAGTTAAACGTTTTACTAAGCATTTAATAAAGAGTCCTATATCTCGCTGAACAATAGAGTGTGTCCGCTTTGCAACAGCACCATTGCTTGTTACAGTATTATTGCCACATCAGTATTCTTTTATGGTTTAAAATGACTTATAAGCGATCATTTTTCTGTAGCAACCCGGTAAACCGGATCTTCAATAATATTTACCTGGATAATTTCGCCGGCATTTTTAAGTAAACGTTTACAATCATTACTCAGGTGCTTCAATTGCAGCTTCTTATTTGCATGGCTATATTTTTCGGTAAGTTTATTTAAGGCATCAATGCCCGACATATCGTAAATTCTACTGTTTTTAAAATCTATAACAACAAAAGCAGGATCTTGAGCAACATCGAAAAGCTCATTAAAATTGGCCACCGATCCAAAAAACAATGGTCCGTATATCTCATAGTGCTTTACGCCATCGGCATCAATGTGCTTGCCCGCCCTTATCCTTTTAGAACTTTCCCATGCAAAAACCAGCGCAGAAATAATTACCCCGATTAATACGGCCAGTGCAAGGTTATGCAACCAGATGGTAATTACCGCAACCAAAATGCCGATCACAATATCTTGCCTGGGCATCTTATTAATTACCTTAAAACTCATCCATTCAAAGGTTCCGATGGCAACCATCATCATTACCCCTACTAATGCAGCCATAGGCACGCGATCGATTACAGGCGCACCTACCAATATAATGATCAGAATGGTAATGGCAGCAACAATACCCGATAACCTGGCCCTTGCCCCTGCCGAAAGGTTAACCAATGTTTGCGCAATCATTGGGCAGCCCCCCATGCCGGTAAAAAAGCCATTTGCAATATTTGCTATACCCTGTGCTATGCTTTCTCTGTTACGGTTCCCTTTCGTTTCTGTAATTTCATCAACCAGGTTTAAGGTAAGCAATCCTTCAGTTAAGCCTACACCTGCCATAATGAGTGCGTATGGAAAAATTATTTTAAGTGTATCCATGTTAAATGGAACTAGAGGAATATGAAATGGCGGAAAACCTCCTTTAACTGATGCAATATCTTTCACCAATTTGGTATCGATTCCGAAACCTAAAACAACAATAAAAACCAAAATAATGGCCACTAAAGATGCAGGAATAGCTTTGGTTATTTTTGGGAGGATAACTACAATTGCAACAGTAAGCAGCACTAAAGCCAACATGATATATAAAGGTGTGCCGCTTAACCATTCTACTTTACCATTAACCATGGTTTTAAACTGTTCTAACTGCGACATAAAAATAATTACCGCCAAACCGTTCACAAAGCCGAACATTACAGGCTGCGGAACGAGCCGCACAAATTTGCCAAGTTTAAATAAACCCACTAAAATCTGGATTGTACCGGCAAGCGCCACTGCGGCAAAAACGTATTCTATGCCTTGGGTTTTCATTAAAGCAATAAGCACAATTACAGTAGCACCCGCACCACCCGAAACCAAACCTGGCCTGCCACCCAAAACTGCAGTTACCAGGCCCATAATAAATGCAGCGTACAAACCTGTTAATGGCGGAAAACCAGCAAGAATAGCAAATGATAACGATTCGGGAATCATCGTCATGGCTACAGTTAAGCCTGCAAGTATTTCAGTTTTGTAATCTATTTTCTTCGAAAAATCGAAAAGTTGCAGGTAGGGTTTCATTAATGAATGATATTAGCAAATTGCAAATATCGAAATAATAAGCACAATAGCCTTATTATTGGCTACGCATTGTGGGTAAGTTCAGCAAGCTGCTCCTCATCCTTAAAAGTGTAACAGCTCTTGTCGTGATCAGCATTTCCTGAAATTGGATTTATACGATGCTGAAAATTGCTTCCCCAAATTTCCAATGCTTTAAAAACATCAGTCAGCCTTTTACCCGATTCGGTAAACGAATATTCCACCTTTGGCGGTACCACGGGATAAATTTTCCGCTCCACAATCTGATCTTCCTCCAACTCCCTCAATTGCTGGGTAAGCATTTTTTCCGTTATGCCTGCTACACTACGGTGAAGTTCTCCATATCTTTTCGGACCCGACAAAAGCCTATTCAAAATAGTTAGTTTCCATTTACCGCCAATTACATTCAGCGCCGCTTCCATTGAGCAGGAGTAATAGGCTTGTCTTTTCTTTGTCATATAAAAATTTCGATGCAGGTGTTTAAAGAATCTCGGACCATTTCGTACTAAAAAGTGCGTACCGAACCAAAAAGTACATACTTGATGGGTGGTATAATTAGCCGTCTCTTTGACCTATTAAAACATAAAGATAATGAAAAAATTAGCAGGAAAAACCGCAATCATCACAGGTGGAAATAGCGGTATAGGTTATTCAACAGCAGCAGAGTTTTTAGCTCAGGGTGCTAAAGTAATCATCACAGGCAGAAATGAAAAATCGGTAAAAGATGCCGTTGCTGCACTGGGAGAAAATGCATTCGGAATAGTTTCTGACAGCGCCTATATGGAAGAAATTACAAAATTGGCAGAACAGGTAAAAACGATAACAACCACATTAGATATTATTGTGGTAAACGCAGGTATTGGTAAATTTAATTCATTGGCAGATATGACAGAGCAAATGTTCGATGAAATTATGAATATCAACTTTAAAGGTGCCTATTTTAGCTTGCAGCAATTATTGCCTTTAGTTAACAACGGCGGTTCTATTATTTTAAATACTTCGATAAATGCACATATCGGCATGGCTGGTGCTACCGTTTATGCTGCAAGCAAATCGGCATTATTAACTTTAGCAAAAAATCTATCTGCAGAATTAACTTCCAGAAAAATAAGGGTAAATGCGGTTAGTCCTGGCCCTGTTGGCACACCCTTGCATACCAGCGAAAAACTTGGCTTAAGTGAAGAAGATTTGCAGCAAATGGGAGAGCATTTGGTAAAACAGATCCCCGTAGGCAGATTCGGACAAGCAGAAGAAATTGCTAAAACAATTGCTTTCTTTGCTTCTGATGACTCATCATTTATTTTGGGATCAGAACTCATCGCAGATGGTGGTATGTATAATTTATAATAAACAATTGAACCAGAGGATATTTCCCCTGGTTCAATTTTAATTAACCTGGAATAATACCATTACGTTTCAATTCATCAAACAAACTAAAAAACATTTTTTCGGTTTCCACATACTCATGAAAACCCATCCGCCGCGCTTTGGTTCCATCAGAAAAGAAATCATAATCCCATGAAAAAACAAAATCGCCAAACGGCCAAGAGGATACCGACGAATAATGGTGTTTAGCCAGGCCGTATTTTTCCTGCATCTGCGTCCATAAAGTCAATTTATCAGCCATAACTATTGTAAGAGGCATTTGGAGCGGTGGCGCGACTTCCATTTTAAAATAAGCGGCAATTTTTGGCCAGAGATCATTCCAGCGGATCAGATCGCCATTTGTAATGTTAAATGCCTGATTGGCGCATAAAGGATTTGTAGCTGCCCAAACTGTGGCCTTTGCCAATAAGCCAGCATCGGTAATATCCAAAAGTTTATCGTAGGCACCCAACTTACCAGGGAAACGAAGTGGCAAACCCAATTCTTTTGATATGGAGGCATAAATAGCAATTACCAGCACTAAATTCATCGGATTACCCAAAGCTGTACCTGCAACCACTGAAGGACGAATTGCCGACCAGCCCCATTTTTTTCCTTTTTGCTGCGCTTCAAGAAATTGCTGCTGATCTACATTAAACTCCGGTGGCATATGCCCGCCATCGTTTTCTTTGGCTGGCGTTTTAAACGGGCCATAATGCGCGCCATACACTTTATATCCCTGCATTAAACTAATATGCTGTAAATCCACAGCAACACTTTCTATTGCATTAACTACATTAACGAGCATAGCCAGATTAGGGGCTACCAGCTCAGCCCATGTTGGCTTATCCTGGTAGGCTGCATAAAAAATATGCGTTACGGCTGTTAATGTTGCTAATTTTAGCTTACTATCTTCACTATCCAGAAGATTAACCGATATATATTTAACGTTCCCATTATCAGTACCTCCACGGCGGGATAGGCCGATAATTTGCCAATCGCCATGGCTTTCCAAATGGCTGATGAGGTTGCTGCCGATAACGCCATTTGCGCCTACCACTACTGCTGTTTTTTTGCTTTTCATCTCTTAAAATTGAGTTGTAAAGTTCAGCTCAAAAAATAAATGTGTTTTTGTAAAATAGTATGATAGATTTGTACAATTCCATGATGAAACGATACATCCAATTTCAGCCCATTGTTATTTCGGATTTTGAAGCAAACGAATGGCAACATCCTGTGCACCAGCACAACCATTATGAACTGATTTACATTAAAAATGGATCCGGCAATCATATCATTAATAATATTCCTGTAGCCTATCAAAAGGGAAATGTATTCTTAATTGGCCCTGATGATGACCATCGTTTTGAGATTGATGAGAAAACGCATTTCGTTTACATTAAGTTTACTGATATTTATATCCATCAGCCAGAAATTAACTCAACTGGCTTACAACATTTAGAATACCTGATTAAAAGCAGGGAAACACATTTTTTAGGTTTCAGTTTTAATGAAGATGACCAGTTGGTGGTGGAAAATATTATTGCACTCATATCCTCACTCCATAAAAATATGTTGCAAAATGAAGCGCTAATCTGGATACAGATTTTAACATTATCGCATATTATGCAACGCAACATGCCAGAAATTAAAAGCAGTTTACAACGTTCTAAAGATATTCAGGCCATTTTCTGTTACTTGCATAAACACATTTACCATCCACAAAACTTAAAGGCCAGCATTATGGCTGCGCATTTTAATCTTTCAGAAGATTATATAGGTTCGTACTTTAAAAGAAATACAGGCATTACCCTTAGGCAGTATATTCAGGATTATCGACAAAACCTAATAAAAAAGCGCATGGAAAATGGCAGGTTTGGCCTAAAACAGATTGCCGCCGAATTTGGCCTAACCGACGAAAGCCATGTAAGTAAGGTATTGAAGAAAAGTATATAGTCAATCACCTGAAAAAAGTTTCAACGTGAAATAACGGACTGAATTGTTTATCCTTAACAAATATTAGGCTTATTTTCCATGTTTTTATAACGCTAAACTATTTCCTCATTTACAGGAGATTTGTACTACAGAAAAATAGCACTTATCTTTATCCTTACAAGCATGAACCACAAATTAAGAACCCACATAGAAGAAATTGTAACGTTAACGGATGATGAATTTGATTATGTACAGGAAAATTTCATCACCAAAAAGTTTAAAAAACATCAATTTTTAATCCAGGAGGGTGAACAGGTAAAATACTCTTATTTTGTGGTATCAGGGCTTTTAAAACTGGTGCATACGGATGATTCGGGAAAACAGCATATCGTTTCTTTTGCTATGGAAAACTGGTGGGAAAGCGACTACCTGGCCTATTTTAATCAGAGCTCTGCCACCATGAGTTTGGAGTGCCTGGAAGATACCGAAGTATGTTGCTTTACCCTTAAAAATTACCAAACCCTGTGTAAGGAATTTCAAAAAATGCAATATTTTTTTCTACAGAAAGCCAATTACGGACACATTGGATCTCAGCGCCGGATATTATCATTACTTACATCAAATGCTCAAGAGCGTTACGAACAGTTGCTAAAGGAATATCCAGCTTTATTTCAACGGGTACCCAAATCGCTTCTTGCAGCTTACCTGGGCGTTTCCCGCGAAACTTTAAGTCGGTTTTCTCAATAATAATGTGATAAACCTCACTCCAAATTCTTGCGGTTCATCACCGTTTAAACCCTAACATCGGTTGCAACTTTGTATCATTATAATTTAAATACAAAGTGATGGAAAAACAAATCATTAATCCCTGGCAGTGGCAAAATCAGCGCAGTTATGTACAAGCTGTAGAAGTTAAACAAGCAACAGGCACGCTTTACGTCTCGGGGCAAACAGCTACCAGTGCAGATGGCATATCAAGCACGGCCGACGTAAAAACCCAACTTATTGAAGCCATACAGCATTTGGAACAGGTAATTGCACAGGCTGGATATGAACCTAAAGGTATTGTCCGTTTAAATATTTACACCACCAAATCAGCTGAATTTTTCGAATGTTTCGATATTTTTCAGGCGTGGATAGCCAAACATGGTATTAAACAAGCCACTACCTTATTAGAAGTAAAAAGTTTGTACGAAACCTTAAGCGTAGAATTAGAAGCAACTGTAGTAAAGTAGATGCGAATCAATTAGCGCTTAGAAACTGTAAATTGTTAAACTAATGCTGTAAACGGCATATAAAATGCCATTAAATATAGCTTCGAGCAATAATTTTAAAAAAATCAGTCGGGTGACTGATTTTTTTTGCGCCATTTTATCGACTAAAACAAAACACTGATTATCCAGTTAGATTAATATTATTGGTTAGAAAGCATGGAGGAAAAGTATAAATGACGGCTTCAGCACAATTGGCAAAGTGGGTGGCAGAACAACATGCGGGGCAACTCGTAAGAAATACGAATAAGCCCTATTTTAATCATTTGGAAACTGTTGCAACGCTTGCAGGGCCTGTAACAAGATTGGGTTATGAAATTGGACTTTGTCATGATTTATTGGAAGATACTAATACCAATGGCGATGACCTGCAAAATGCATTAATCCGTTTTGGTTATGCTAAATCTGATGCATCTGAAATTATGAATTGTGTAATCGAATTAACAGATGTATACACTAAAAAAGCTTATCCTTACCTTCATAAAGTGAAGCGAAAAAAACTGGAAGCCGAGCGGCTTTTTAAGGTAAGTGCCGCTGCCCAGACCGTAAAATATGCCGATTTAATGGATAATATTGACTGGATGATGCAGCACGATCAAAAACATGCTACAAAATACCTAAATAAAAAACGCCTGCTAATTGCCAACCTAAACCAAGGCAATGCACAGCTTCGCCAACAAGTATTAAACCTAATTAATAAATGTTTATTGACACTTAAATATAATCATTAAGATTATGCACCACTTTTCTTTTGATCTGCATAGGCCACATTATAAAGGTGGTTTGGCTTTAAATAAATTACATCGTTTTGGAAATCGAAAACAGTATTGAATCTTTTCAGAATATCTGTCCCTAAATAATGAACGTTTACACCCGGCATTGGTTTATTTTGCTCCATTACCTGCGCCGGAACATCTTTAAGTTCAAAATTGCCGATTTTTAAACTTTGCAATTTTACTGTAGTTACGGGTACTTCATTACCCCTAGTGCCATGCATCATCACCTTTTTTATAACTTCCATCTTATCTGTCGGAAATTTCATTTCCCGCAGCAAATCATTATCCAGCATTACGGTACGCTGATAGCCTAAATCAAAGAAAAACAGACTTTTATTTTTCGTACCGCTTTGCAAAATCTCACTTTCAATAAAAGGTTTGTTTTTGATATAGGTGATTTTAAATTTAGTGTATTGTTTATCCAATAAAATCTGTTTTGGCATCACCGAATGCACCATTAGTTTATTTTTGTCGTAATCAAGGGCTACAATCATGCCGTCGAATATATCCCAGCCCAGCAGTCCATCCGTTTCATCACCAGCCAGTTCAATATCATAAATTTTGCTTTTATACGTTTGATTCCCAATTTTAATATCATAATCGGTATTATAAAGCTTTGGCTTAGATTTAACTTTTTGCTTCAAAGCAGCGGTTGTGAGGTCTACTTCGGTTGCGCCAGAATCGAAGTTCAACAAAAGGGAATCCGTTTTATTGAAAACCACTGGTAAAAAGTTAGTATTGTATTTATTTACGAAAAATGGAATAGAATCGTGTACTTCAGGCGATATTCTACTAAAATTCTTTAAAGGTGGGCACACAATCCTGGTGCGGCAGGAATCTTTGCCGTTTAATAATACGATAAATTCTTTTTCTGCCCCCGGGCCTATTCTGAATACAATAGAATCTATATCTGTTTTAAACTTTATGTTTATTGATTTGGTTATTTTCCCCGTTGTAAACACATCCACCTTTATTTTAGGATTGATGTACCAGTTTGAGGATGCCTTGTGCGCTTCGTAAAATTTTGCCTCACCAGCTCCGGCTTTAACAATTGGTAATTTCTTTTGGGCTAAAATAGATAAGGGAAGTAACACTGCTGCAATGAGTAATATTTGTTTCATAAGCGAATAATAGATTTAAGATTTTGCAAGGGACTGCATTTAATGGTTGCCAACGGAAACTAAAGATAAAAAAGAAATACAAATCATGATGTGCATGATGCATTTAAATTTTGAACGGTTGAAATGAGGTACTCAAACTAAATTGTTAGCGATAAAACAAGTCGCATATCACCCCTTAACTTGTCGTTTTTGCACATCTGCGCCTATATTATATTGCTGTATTTTTGAGTAAACTAAATAAGAAACAACATGGCAACTCAAATTTTCGTAAACCTGGCGGTAAGCGACCTTAACAAGTCGGTAGCGTTTTTCACCAAACTTGGTTATACTTTTAACCCAAAATTTACCGATGAAAAAGCAACCTGTATGATCATCAGCGATACCATTTACGTTATGCTGCTCACCAGAACTTTTTTCCAAACTTTTACCGAAAAAGAAATTGTTGATGCCCACAAAGCCATAGAAACATCCATTGCCATATCTGCCGATAGCAAAGATGCCGTTAACGAGATGGTAGATAAAGCTGTAGCTGCTGGCGCAACGATTCCAAACCCGGCTACGGATTATGGTTTTATGTATCAACACAGTTTTGATGATCTTGATGGTCACCATTGGGAATATGTTTGGATGGATCCGAACGGCATGCCAGAGCATCAGGGGTAAGATATTACAGGAATTAAAAAGGACAGATAAGGAAATTCCTTACCTGCTCTTTTTGCTTTTATCTGATTACAGCAACTTGGCTAAATTTTTTATTTTGAGAATTTGATCTTCTTTTTATAGGCTTTTTTAATTTCGATTAAGATTACACCATTTGCACCTTTGGCACCATACATTGCTGTTGTATTTGCATCTTTAAGTACTTCAATTCTTTCGATCCAATCCGGAGATATTTCACTTATTTTCGAAGGATCAATGATACAACTTTTATTACCGGCCATAACATAGTAAAGCGGCGTTTTATTTTTCGAAACTATTGAAATGCCACCCAACATAATCCTTTGCTCCGTGGCTAACTTTACAACAATTTTGTCATGTATATCCGTTTCAACATTCGCAAAACCATTTAAACTGAAAATAAATTTACTTAGCCTGTCTATATCCTTGATGTTGAATTCGAACTTACCAGTTGAGTCTGTTACGGCAAGAACCTGCTCATCTCCCTTTTTCCTGATCTTTACACCAACTAATGCATTTCCATTATTATTTTGCACTACCTTTCCGGTAATTATTGTATTTGGAGCAGGTAAATAATGTGATAATTCACTCGATATTGAAGAAGATTTAGGATGTTGCTCGCTCTGCAAAACTACAGGTTTTAAATTTTGTGCATCCGCCGGACTAATTATAAATGCACTTAGGGCAAAGGGCACTAACCATTGCCAGTTCAGCCTGGAAGAAGGCAATATAAGCGCTCTATTTAACTGACTGGCCAATACCCGCCCACACACATTTTCTTTTTTATTTTGAAAGAAAAGAAGCAATTCTTTATCCGATTTGCCAGAAAGATCAATAATGTTTTTTTCACACTTACTACAATGGTGATTTCCATCTGCGCTTTCGATGTGGCTCCACTGTTGTGTACAAGGTTTGGTTAATAGCAATTGCAGGTTTTTCATGCTTTGGGTTTTAGAGAAGATGCACTACAAACTATTATTCCATAAAATTACACATCTGATTTTACTGCTAAATGTATTTTTACATTGATTTATAACGAATAGAACTTCTCGCCCCGGTGTATACGGAAAAAGCCAACTCGAAAGTTGGCTTTTTGGCTCCCTCTGCTGGGCTCCCCGATCTAAAATCGGGATAAACTTCTCGCCCCGGCGTATACGAAAAAAGCCAACTCGAAAGTTGGCTTTTTGCTCCCTCTGCTGGGCTCCCCGATGTAAAATCGGGATAAACTTCTCGCCCCGGCGTATACGGAAAAAGCCAACTCGAAAGTTGGCTTTTTGCTCCCTCTGCTGGGCTCGAACCAGCGACCCTCTGATTAACAGTCAGATGCTCTAACCAGCTGAGCTAAGAAGGAGTGCTGGTTGTTTTCCTAAAACGTTGCTTAATGTACTTTGCAGCAAACTTAGCCTTGTTCGTTTTGGGAGTGCAATATTAGTGCTTTTAAATTATTTATGCAAGAATAAAATACAATAAAATGATCTTCTATTTTGAACAGAAGATCATTTTACAGATTTAAAACTGGATATCAGTTCATTAACAATTACTTCTTAACAATCCATGGTTCCTGATTTATATCATCGGCGCCGTTATATTGACGGCCTAATGCCTGTTTTAGGTTTTCTCCATTAGTTGCTCTTTCAATATCAGGGTATTGAAAACGCTTCGGAATCCTGTTACTGTTACCCACACCAGGGCCAGTATCAAAAGTTGGCACAAGTGTACGGCGGTATTGATAGTAAGCCTCTAAACCTGAATTACGGAAATAAGCCAGATATTTTTGGGTAAGAATCTGCTTTAAGCCATCGTCTGTATTTCCTGTATATTTTACAACCGGTTGTGCATAGTAATCTGATTCGAAATTGAAATTTACATTATACGTTTCAAAGTCGCCCAACTTTCCATCCTTCTTTAAAAAAGTAACTACATTATTGCCATCTTTAATGCCATAAAAGCCTATAGATGCCTGAATACCTTTTTTATACCAACTTTCGGCATCGCCGGTAGCCCAACCTCTGTTAATACCTTCAGCCTTAATAAAGCAAAGTTCTGGATAAGCAATAATAAAGGTATTTTCGGCCGTGTAACCACTGTAATAACGGTAGCGCCCAATGAGCGAATACAAACCTTTTTGTACTTTATCCAACATCACGCCCTGATCTTCTCCTGTAGGTGCACCAATGAAATTGCGGTAATCGGTAATGGCATAACCATTTTGTTCTGCAACACCGCGAGCTGGCTCGGCAACCATGTAAGCACGAGGATCTTTAAGTGCCGAAAGTGTATTTAAGTACGTGCCCGCCATATTGTACCGCAAGGCATCGTTACCAAAATTATCTTTATTGTTGGGATATTTGTTAAAACTCTCGTTATATACAAACTGTAGGTTATCAGCCATGCTCTCCATTACCGGATATTTTGAAGGGTTATCCAATACCGCAGCAAACTGTTGTTTTATATTTAAGTCTGCATCACCCGCCTTAATGCTCAGATTGATCAACGTTCTTAATTTAAAGGTGTTTACCACCTTTTGCCAGGCTACCAAATCATTTTTGAGGTAAATATCACCCTTTAACTCTTTGTTACCCGCAACAATTAAAGCGGCTAAGTCATTATTTGATTCTTCCAACCAGGTTAGCGATTGTTTAAAAATATCTTTTTGGGTATCGTACTTTGGGGTCAGGTTAGCAAAACCTTTTAAAGCTTCTACCATTGGTAAATCCCCAAGTTTTAAACTCATTTTTACAAAGTAGTATGCCTTAAAAAATTTGCCCAAAGCCAGGTAAGGTTTTGCTACAGCACCACCTAAACGATTGGCTTCCTCTTCCATTTTCACAACATTTTTTAAGGTCGTATAATCTAAGCTTAAAACACCACCTTCATTCCAATTATATTCATTTTTGGCATAGTAGGAGTAATTTGACGCTGTATATTGATTCCATCTTTCTGAACTCGAAAAAGGAGCTTCGTACATATCGAACAAAATGCCATTCAGCAATAAATTTGGCGGAACAGTTTCAGCCTGGTTAGGGTTTTTAAAGTTATCTTCAAATTCTTTCTTACATCCGCCGCAAAAAGCTACGATGATAAAAAGAAACAGGATTTTATATATTGATTTCATCTTTTTATTTTTATGTTCTGGGTATTAAAAAGTAACATTCAGGTTAAAACCTATACTTCTGGTTGTTGGGGTTTGCAGCGACGAAGTACCTTCTCTGCCCGAATATTGATCTACATCCACATCATTATAGGTAGAATTGATAAAGTACAGCAGGTTACGCCCTACTACAGAGAAATTGGCCGACTTGATGAAGCTGCGTTCCAACAATTTTTTAGGCAACTGATAACCAAAAGTTACCTCACGTAGTTTTGCATAGGTACGGCTCATCATTGTATTTTCTTTGGCACCATAAAAAACGCCCAAATAATCCTGCAACAATTGAGGGGTAGTGTTTGGCGCGAAAGAAAGCTCTCCATAATTGGTAATTACCCCTGTAACCGGATCGAAGTTAAGTTTGCCGCCATTGGCAACAACCACTCCATCCCCTACCCATGTACCTTTATAGTTTGGATCATTTACACGCAGGTAATCCTGATATCTGGCTTCGCCCATTTTACCCTGAACAGTTTCGATCTGACGGCCACCCTGAAACGATTTCAACCTCACATAATCTTGCATTACCCCACCAACTTTACCATCTAACTGGAAACTGAAAGAGAAATTCTCGTAGCGGAATTTATTGCCAATGCTCCATACCCAATTTGGATCGGCATGCCCCAACAATTGGCTAACCGGTAATGAAATCGGTGTACCGCTTAAAGTATGAATTACCTGTCCGCTTGGTGTTTTGGCTAACACAGAACCGTAAATATTATCGATACGGTCGCCGGTTTTAAAAAATTGATCAACCGATGTTTCACCTGGTGCAAGTTCTTTGTAAACCTGTTTATAGGTAGACCAGTTGATCATTACATCCCAACCAAACTTATCCGTCATAATTGGTGCGCCCGATAAACTTAACTCTAAACCGCTGTTTTGTGTTTTACGGCCATTAATGGTATTGGTTTGGTAACCTGTAGCTGCTGAAATATTTTGTTTGATAATTTTAGGACCGTCGATATACCTGAAATAAGTGGCTTCGAAACCCAATCTGTTTTTAAGAAACTTTAAATCGATACCTCCTTCATAATTGGTTCTGCTCTGCGCTTTTACAGCATTGAGGTCAATCAGGTTATTGGTATAATAGGCACCTGTTTGGTTATTATAAGTCGGCCTGATGCTATATGGCGAAGATAAACCATAACCCGGGCCACCGTATGATGATGAGTATTCTGCACCATAACCGACAGGATAAGATTGCAATGGCGTGGCACCAATAAAATCCTGCGTACCTAAACCAGGGTCTTTAACGTTGGCATACGATGCCCTTACTTTAGCAAAAGAAATAAAAGCAGGCATTTTTATATAATCAGAAATCACCGAACTTAATGAAACTGAAGGATAGAATGCCGCATTATTGCCAGGAGGAAGAGCAGAATTCTTATCAACACGGCCAGTGGTATTGATATTAAGGTATTTTTTAAAACTTAAATCAACCGAGTAAAAAGCACTTAATACCAACATTTTCGAATTAAAATCGAATGCCTTTACCGGATTTTTAGAGTTTGAGAAGTTGTATACGTTAGGAACATTTAAATAATCGGTAGTGGTAAAGCTTGAGTTATAACTGAAGTTACGGGCATTACCTCCACCAAAAGCGCTGATTTCGAATAAATCGCCAACATTTTTGTTGTATTTTAAAATCAACTGTGTATTGTTTTCGAACATGCTGCGACGGTCTTCCCTGTAATCACCCAAACCTTCTTCACGTCCATAAGGATGAGCAGAAAATGGCATTTTTTCGGTTCGTAACTGATCGTAAGTCGATATTTGTGTTTTTAACAACACATCCAATCCTTTGGTTACATTGTAGTTAAGGGATGCATAACCATTGATATCATTCTTTTTATGGCCGCGTAACCACTCATACGACATAAAATAAGGATTGTGGTAACGCTGGTATTCTGCATAAACAGACTGGATGCCTTCTTTACCCGGCTGCCAATAGTTTTTCATGTCATCTATATTCCAATCGGCACCGCCCCAAAGCGTCATGTTATAAATCACACTGTTTGGGCCATAGTTAACATCAGGAATATTATCAGAAAACTGGCGGCTGTAGTTAATGTATGCTTCGGCCTTTAATTTTGGACTGATGTTATAAGAACCGCTCAGATTAAAGCTATTGATATTTAATTTGGTATTCGGTATAATTCCTTTCTGGTAGTTATTAGAGATGGAAACCCTCAAATTGTATTTATCCGTTGCAGATGATAGCGCAATGTTATTGGCAGATAGCAATCCGGTTTCGATAAAACGCTTTAAGTTGTCTTTACCGCGGGCCACCCATGGAGTACCCTGGCGCACGCCATTTATAACAGGACTATCGTATTGAGGAATTAACTGACCTTCGAATTTTGGCCCCCAGATATCGTAATCTCCATCATTTAAGCCACCGCCTTTTCCATCGCCAAAAGCATAGGCACTGTGTTCACCAGGACCATACTCATCCTGACTTTTTGGTAAAGCAATAAATCCTTTGTTAAATTGCGTGCTCGAATTTAGTTCTACAGTAAAGCCTTTATCGCTGAGCTTACCTCTTTTGGTGGTAATTAATAATGCACCGTTGTAAGCCTGATAACCATAAAGTGCCGCTGCAGCAGGGCCTTTAAGCACAGTATAGGTATCAATATCATCAGGATTGATGTTCCAGGTATCCGAATTGATCGGCACCCCATCTACCACTACCAGGTTTACATCATTACCTCGCAGGTAAAGCGATGAGCGCCCCAAAAGTTCTGAAGATACACCTACAGTTAAACCAGCAACTTTACCAACCAATCCATTTACGGGGTTGGCTTCCCTGGCTTTTACCAGATCGGCACCTTTAACTTCCTGAATGGCATAACCCAGGTTACGCTTTTCTTTGCGGATACCGAGCGCGGTAACCACTACATCATTAAGATTTTTTGAATCTGTTTTTAAGGTTATAGTAAGGTTTGCACTTGTAACCTGCACCTCTTGCGGAAGAAAGCCGATAGAACTTACCACTAGAGTTGAACCAGTTTGGGCATCTAATGTAAAACGGCCAGACTGATCGGTAGAAATTGCTTTTTTGGTTCCTTTAACCGTTACGCTTACGCCAGGAATTGGCTGCTGTGCATCATCTTTTACCTGACCGGTAATTTTTGTTTGTGCCCATGTAAAATAGGGCGTGAGGCATAAAAGCAATAAAGCTAACATGCACATCTTCATCTTGTAGAGATGTTTCATTTATCTATAAGTTTTTTTAGGTTTTATAGATGCAATGATAAGGTATGCATGTTAGCCTAATGCCAACTTTTAGTTAACAAATAACACTATTTTTGTTTAGTATTTGTTAACTAAGTATTTTCTTAATGCTTTCAGCAGCGTAACCTGCACTAGCCGTCATTCCTTTACCGCCAATAGCGGTGCGAATGTGGATGCGGTCGTCGATATCATAAGTTACAATGTGCTTTGTGGGGTGTTGGGGGTAAAATCCTGCCCAGGTGGTTTGGAGCTTCCGCACATCAAAATCAACAATACGCGCCGCTTCTTCCAACATGAGCTCATTTATGTAATGGCTTAAATCAAAACCAAGATCATCAAAATGGTTTACATCTGCATATACATGTGAATCGCCAATGATAATGGTATTATCAGCTGCTTTTTTAAACAACATATGGATGCCCCATTTTTTCAGTTCTTCGTAATGCTCAGGAGTTTTAATGCTTTTAAAAGAAGGGCAATAGTGCTCGAAACTTTCGTAACGCCTGGTGGTGAGCCCTGTTAAAATATTACCTTCCAAAGCTACACTAGCCATAGGGATGCTGCGCATCATCTGTAATTTACTCACCACAATTCCACTTTCGCTAAATAACTCAGGGTAAAGGAGTTTAAATTCATAACCATTGCAAATAATGGCCTTTTCTGCTGTAAAAAGTGCTGTTTTATTTCTTAAACCAACCTCTACACCGGTTCCTTTGCTTTCGCAGGCTGTAACTGGGCTATTGTATTGAAGTGTGTAGTTTTTAAACTTGGTTTGCATATAGGTATGCAGTCGGTAAATCATTTGATCTGGCGCAACACTAATTTCCTGAGGAAAAAAAATGGCTTCTTTAGCATAGGAAGCTTTTATAGCAGGATATTTTTTTAAAACAGCTTCCTGACTAAGCAGCTCTGTTTCGTAACCTATCGTATCGTAATGTGCTTTAAGCTCATGGATCAGTGTCTGTTCATCAGGATCGGAAGCGATATATACACTTCCATTTTGCTGCACAGAGATATCAAATTCTTTTTGAATGGATTTATAAATTTCCAGGCCTGCAACACCATACTCAAACCATTCGGCTTCCATACCTGATGGCACTACCTGGCCGAAGTTGCGTACTGTAGCACCTACCGGAAAATTATCTTTTTCGAGCTGCAATACCGTTTTGCCAGAAAGTAAAGCATGGTAAGCATGAAATGTTCCTAAAATTCCTCCTCCAATTACAATAAGATCGAAATGTTTATTCATTTTTTGTTTATGTTTTTGTGCGAGATGCTTTAAATAGCATCTTCATCGATGTTAAAATATTTTAAAAATTATTCGCCATTCCCGCTCAGGCGGGAATCTTAAGCCTATTACGTTACGATTCCCAATCGACCGATAGCTATCGGGTTAGGAATGACGATACTGTTTATAAAAGCCGCCTCAACTTCGTTGCGCTCAGTTACCATTAACAAACTCCAAATAGAAAAGCCGTTATTGCTGGTGGAACAACGAAGCAATCTTTCATGCTTTACGGCCACTATAAAGATTGCTCCGTCGGCTGAAAAAGCCTTCTCGAAATGACGATAAATGGCAAAAAGCAGTCAAAACTTTTTTTATTTCCCCGTTAAAACCACGCTTCCTGCAGCTTGCATCTTTTTATTGGTAGCCAATGTTTTCCTTCTAAAATAAATCAATGAAAGTACGCTGCATACCCCACCAATTAGCGGCACAGCAAACAAACACTGTTTAAAGAAATGCATCCAGCTGGTATTGGTTCCTCCAAATTCATGTAACATCAGCACCGAAAAGCTTCCTACATAACCAATAGAATCAGCCACATACATAATGAAACCGATATTGCTTTTGTAATGAAAATTGGCGATCATCCGCTCAAAAAAAATGGCATTATAAGGTATATAAGCCATATAAAGCCCCATACCAAGCAAAGCCATCCAACTTACCGGACCAATATATCCACGGTCAAAAAAGAATGTACTTACCCCAATTAATAAGCAACCTGCAATAATCATGATGTGTATTACGGTAAAGGCTTTAAGGTTATCTTTAATGAGAATTAAAAGTCCCATCATTACCAATACCACAACCGATATTAAGGTATCTATCTGCGTATAAATGTGGTTGTTGTGTATACCCAAACCATTCCATATCTCAACTTCAAAATTATCGCGCATGTCGCGGATGCAGGTAAGCAGTACATAAATGATAATGGTTAAAATAATACCCGGCAAAAAAGCGGTGATAAAAGCTTTCCGTTGTTTTGCATCCATCGGTACCCGCTTTGTACGCAAAGCCTGATCTTCTGCTGAAGGCGGTGGAATAACCTCCAAACAAAATACAAAAAGGAACAAGGGAAGCAAAAAAACCAAACCGGTAAGGAAAGGCATCCAATAATCACTTACGGCTGCAAAACTCATTAATGTACGTGCCACAGTTTTTACAAAACCTGAGGCAAAGATTAAACTGATCGACATTAACGCTCCCATAAACTCAGTGGTTTTTCTACCTTCGAGGTAACTGAATACCAGGCCCCAGATCATCCCGAGCGGGAAACCATTTAGGAAAAGAAATACAATATTGTAAGGTGCAGGTACAAGGGCAAAGCCAAGCAGTGCAAGCCACGAAAAAACAATTAAAAAAATAATGCTTCTGGCGCGGTTGCTTTTCCCGGATTCGGAAATAAAACGGATCCCATAAAATTTACTGAGGGTATAACCTACCATCTGCGCAATAACAAGCCACACCTTGTAATCAATATGCAAAAATTCCTGGTGCTCAAAAGTGGCTGATGCGAATGCTTTTCTGAAAGCATACATACTGGTATAACAGCCAAAGGCTGCAACGCCACCAAGCACTGTAATTAACCAATATGGCCAGTTTAATGCTTTTTTGCGGGCAATTTGAAGTAAATTCATCTTTAGCTTAACGATTTCCAATATTGCACACTTATATACTTGTCAGCTGTATTTGCTGCACCGAAGGTTTTGCCCATGCTATAAAACTTTACAAACTTAATTAACATAGCTATTATAATTTAAACAATAGTAAACAATGTTTATTATTTGTAAACAAAGTCAAAGTTATTAAATTGTTAAGTTTAAAAACGTTGGCAAAAATTATTTACCAAAAGCTACCAACACTGGTTTTCCCCTCCAACTTTGCGGCGCAGTTAACCCCATTAGCCAGGCTAATGTAGCGGCAGTATCATAGGTAATAATGGCATCTTTTAACTCGTGGTTTTTTTGTACGCCAGGCCCTGTAATAATCCATGGAATCTGCACTTCATCAAGTGATTTTCCGCCATGTCCTTTACCTGTACCACCATGATCTGCGGTAACTAAGATAACAGTTTCTCCGGCAATACCAGCATCATTAACTGCCTTAACAATTTTTCCAATACGCTGATCTACCAGTTCGAGCTGTTTGTAATAGGCTGGTGTACGATGACCGATAGAATGGCCGGTTTCATCAGGCTCATCAAAATGTAGGAAAGTAAAATAGGGTTTTTCTCTTTTGATAATGGCCGCAGCAGTGTCTGCGCAGAAATCGTCCTTTTCCTTCCCATCTACGATAATATTTACAGCTTCTTTTTCAAACAGGTAACCGATCCCATTCCAACTGTAAATTATAGCTGTTTTAGCCTGCTTTTTCTGATCCCTGATTACGCTGAATATTCCGGGAAATAAACCATAAGAAGTTTTGGTTATGGAAGGAATTTCTGGCACTTTACTATTCCATTCAGTGTAGCCATGCTCAGTAGGCCCTGCGCCCATTAATAAAGAAGCCCAGTTTACCGCACTTGATGATGGCAATACACAACGTGCCTTATCTGTCCACGAGCCATTTGCCATTAGTGCTTTAAGGTTGGGCATATTTGCTTCCTGCAGGGCATAACCCCCAAAGCCATCGCAACCGATTAATACAACATGTTTAACTTTTTTTGGCTGAGCCTGTGCCAAAACGGCTACGCAGAGCAACAAAACAATACTTTTTAAAATTTTTTTCATATTCATAATTTTACCACCCAAAACTAGGAATGGTTTATGAACATGAAGGTAAATATTTGTTAAGTATTTATAAACATTGTTTACTAAATTGCTACTCGAAGAAATATACCACGAGCATTAAAGCTTTGGTATCGCCAACATTTACAGGAGTATGCGAAAGCCTTCCATCAAAAAGCATTGAATCACCCTTTTCTAAAACGATTTTCTTTTTTGCAAATTGATATTCAACCCTGCCTTCAATCATATATTTAAATTCGAAAGCTTCAGTTTTAACCATTGGGCGTTGGGCGTTTACCTCAAGCTCAAGCAATACAAAATCTGCTGTAGAAAATTTAATGTTCTTGGTTAAGATACGCGAATAGTTAAAGCCAACGGCTTGTTCTTTTTCAAATTTCTGATATTGTTCTTTTCGCTTTACCAGTACAGGGGCATCTTTTTTATGGAAGTTGATATCCTTAAAAAAACTGTTCAAATCAATTTGCAAGCTTTTGATTATATCCATCAAAACCATTAAAGATGGGATGGTTCTGCTATTTTCGATCTGAGAAATAAGGCCTTTACTTACTTCTGCCTTATCTGCAAGTTCCTGAACGGTAATGCCAAGTTCTTTGCGTCTTTCCTTAATTTTAACGCTTATTTGTAAAAGAATTTCTTCCTGCATGTTAAAAGTGTATTAATGACGCTAATGTATTATTTTATTCCTACAATCTGATTCCAACCATCGCATTAGTTACGTTTAAACACATTTTTTTTGAGGGCGAAGCGTCAAATTTAGATTTATCACCATGAGCCTGCCGATGGAAATACTTAAAATTATTTAAATTGTTTCGACAGGCTCAATGTGACAGGTGCAAACCAAATTGATCTGATTAATTTACTTATTATCGGTAATGGCCCTTTACCCAATGACGGCCACCATAAGGGCCAACAATATAATGGCCGGGTACCCAATGGGCGCGTGGTGCACGTGCACTTACCACGCATGCACTAAAATTAACTGCCATAACCAATAAGAGCAATGCATTTACAATCTTTTTCATAACCTAACCTTTTTAGTGAAAAAATAATTCGAGCTTTATGCTGTGTGTATCATTTTGACGGGCCGAGCACGGGAAAGGTTTAATTGTCTTTAACTAAAAACATAAGTTATGTATCCGATAGCTATCGGATTTATTCATCTTCTTTGCATGACAGACCCTGAAATAAATTCAGGGTGACGAGCGACCACTGACAAAAAAAACGGCCTGACCTTTTGGAGGCCAGACCGCTATATATTAGTTAAAAAAAGATTAGAAGCTATATCTCAATCCCAATTGCATCTGGTAACGTGATGCAAAGAAATCTTTCGAATAAGAGGTTACATCTTTTTGAGCGAAGGTATATACCGGATAGGCCGTTGGTGTACCTGCCGTTTGAACCTTAATACCCATACTGGCCATAGAGTTATACGTATTAGGAGAAAAATATTGAATTCCCCAATCCTTGTTTACCAAATTGGTTAGGTTAACAATATCATAAGTTAAAGTAAGTACATGCGGGTGTTTTCCTTTAGCCACCTCAATATCCTGAGAGAAACGGAAATCAGCCTGAACATTCCAAGGGGTACGTGCACCGTTACGCTCGGTAAAATCACCTCGGCGGCTACTTAAATATTTATCACCATTAATGTAGTTATCGAACGCCGAAGCTTGTGCAATACCATCAGGTGTATTGGCAAAGAATTTCTGTGTTTGGCCTACAGCTGGCACATACATTAAACTTACCGTTTGTCCGGTTCCATTGATTCTCGTATTCACTAAGCCCAATGAATATGGTGAACCCGATTGACCACTAAAAAATAACGAGAAGTTAGATACATATTTACCATTTTTAGCCCAATCTAACCTGTAGTTGATGGTAGAGATAATTCTGTTGCGGATATCGAAGTTAGAATAAGCCAAACCTGGATTATTTGGACTAAGGGCCTGGTTTAACTGCCAGTTAGATTCCATAGAGTTACGGATACCATTCGCAATATCTTTCGATCTTCCGTAGGTATAAGCCACCATCATATCCAAACCAATAGGAAGCGATTTACTTACCTGAGCGGTTAAACTGTATTTATATCCTTTATCGGTATTAGATAAAAGATAGGCATTGGTGTACAATGGATTAATTTTGGTACCTGAGTAAATTGGCTGTTGTTTTTGCGTATCGTAAACCATGTAAGTAGGGTTATCTACATAGTTGATCTGTTGAAACTGCACATCTTTGATTACCTGGCTAAAAATTCCTTCAACGGTAAATTTCCACTGATCGTCAGTTTTATAATCGAAAGCTAAATTACTTCTCCATGCTTTTGGCATTTTAAAGTTATTATCAACCAAATCTACCTGTGTTGCACCTTTGGCATCTTTAACATTAACACCTTGGTTGGTTACATAACCTGCTTCGCCATTACCAGTTAAAGCATCTTTAATCGGGTCTGAACCTGCTGCAGGTTTCACAATTTTGGTTGGATCTGAATTGGTATAAACATACGATTTATCAAATGCACCATAGTTTACACCATTGTTGTAATATGCATAACCAATCCATGCAAAAGGAACACGGCTGGTAAATAAACCTGTACCACCGCGCATTACCAAACTTTGGTTACCCAATACATCGAAATTAAAACCTACACGCGGAGAAATCTGAATTTTATTTAAAAATTTTCCAGTAATTGACGAGGGTTGTGTATACGTATAAGTTGTTCCGTAATTGGCATCAACCGGAGAGTTTGTGGTTTTTGAACTTAACGAAGGCATATCTGGTAAGTTTGCCATATCGAAACGTAAACCTGGAGTTAATTTAAAACGGTCGCCTATGCGGATTTCATCCTGACCATAAACGCTGTACATGTTCACATTAAATTCTGCAGTTGGGTTGGCAATAATGTTATCGCGGGTATTGTCATCATAATTATAACTTGTACGTACCCTGTTTGGCTGATTGGCCAGAAAATCTGCAACACTGCTATAAGCTACACGGCCGTTCCATGAGTTTACAAAACCATAGTTAATTTTATAGAACTCGTTGTGTGTACCTACGGTAAAAGTATGGTTACCGCTGCTGTAAGTATAGTTATCGGTAAACTCGAAAGTGTTTTGTTTCATGTTAAAGATACTGGCCTCACGGTCGGTACCTAGAAACAACGTTCCACCGTTGGAAGCAATTTCGATTTGCGGTACAGCTGGGTTAGATAGTGGATCACGGTAATCGTGAACGGTAGAATAACCTACAATTAAGTTATTTGTAGCTGAATTTCCGAAACGTGTTTTAAGGTCGGCAACTGTTGAAGTTTGATTGTTGTTCTGCCTAAAATCGATACCACCAAACCTAAAGTTAGACTGATCTCTTTCTAAGTTTGTGGCTTTCGAAATGATGGTATTGTTTCTAATGGTCAACTGCGTGCTTTCGCTGATATTCCAATCTAAACGGTTAAAGAATTTGTTCGATTGTGAATAGATATTGTAGTTGCCAAACGAACCTGCATCAATGCCGTAAGCGGTTTTCATACGGTCAGAAATCTGCTGCGCCTCAGTTAAGGTAAGCAATTTCATATCCGATGATCCTGCACCTAAAATTACCGGATCCTGACGGCGGGTAATCTCCTCATTGGTGAAGAAAAACAATTTATCTTTAATGATTGGAAAGCCTACACGGAAACCAGTTTGATAATCGTGGAAAGCAGAAGGCTCTTTGCTGTTATCGCCAATTTTATTCCTGCCGATTAACGAAGCATTACGGCCATAGCCATAAACCGATCCTACCACTTCATTTGTACCGCCACGCGTTACCGCATTAATACTACCGCCTAAAAAGTTACCCACTTTAACATCGTAAGGAGAAAGCAAAACGGTAACATCCTGAATGGCATCAAGCGAAACGGGATTGGTACGTGTACTGCTTCCAGGCATGCCCGAACTTCCGCTCTGCCCACCCAATGAGGGACTAAAACCGATGGCATCATTATTAATCGCACCATCAATGGTTACGTTATTGTACCTAAAATTGGTACCGCCAAAGGTATTGTCTTTACTGCCTTGAGGGGTAACTCTTGTTACATCCTGCAAACTGCGGTTCATGGTTGGTAAGGTTTTTATCTGCCCTTCGCCAATACTGGTACCTGCGCCAGATTTTGTTCCGCCTTTTTGACCTTTAACACTTACCTCTGCCAATTGGTTGCCTTGCTCCTGAAGATCGATATCCAATTTAACATCAGCACCCAGGGTTAAGTATATATTTTCTTTAACAACCGGACTATAACCAACAAAGGTTACCGTGATTTTGTATGGTCCGCCGGGATTTAAATTGCCGATGCGGTATAGGCCGTTTTCGTTCGACGAACCTTTTGATACTGTACCTGTTGGAACGTGCACCATAACGATGGTTGCCCCAGGGATGATGCCTTTGTTATCCTTAATCTTTCCGTTAATGCTGGATGTTGTAACCTGCGCCTGAGCAAATGTGACCAGTAGCACAAGAATACTTACCAGGGATAGTATACGTGATTTCATTTTCTGTTATTTTATTTTGGTACAAAACAACAGCCTTAATGTTAATTCAATATTAACATCAGATTAAGTTTAACCTTGTGTTAACAATATAAAAACGGAAAATAAATAATAGGAAAACAATTCCTTAACAGCCCGGTTTCGGGCAGGAATAAGATTTAGAGCAATATGCTCAAATATCAAAGTCAAAGATGAAGATTTGATGAAGTTTGCAGTTTTCAGTTGGCGGTTTTCTGTTACCAGTTAACTGATTTTAAAAAAATTAACTGTTCCACTCAGATAAGCAACTCGCTATTGAACCAATAAACCTTATGTATTACCTTTGCAATAATGACAATTAGATTAGCTAAAAAACAAGATATACCACAAATAATGCAGTTGGTAAGCAAGGTTGTGCCGTTGATGCAGGCTGCCGGAAATTTTCAATGGGGAAATGATTATCCGAATCCTGAAGTATTTACCGCCGATATTACCATAAATCAGTTATGGGTTGCCGAGCTGGAAGAGCAGATTGTTGGGGTTTCGGCCATTACAACAGATCAGGATCCGGAATATGCCGATGCGGGATGGAATATTAATGATAAAGCCATTGTTACGCACCGTTTAGCAGTAAATCCCGATTGCCAGGGAATGGGCATTGCCAAAGCGTTAATGATGCAGGCCGAAGTTGTGGCTAAATCATCAGATATTACCATTTTAAGGGTTGATACGAATAGCGAAAACAAAGCCACTCAAGCACTTTTTCCTAAACTTGGCTATCAGTTTAGCGGCGAAATCAGTCTTGCCAAACGCCCAGGACTACGATTTTTTTGCTATGAAAAGCTTTTGTAATTAAACCCTTAACGAACCGCGGAAACCTCTGGCGGCATAGTATGATTGCGCACCATTGTGGTATACAAAAACATGATTATAACGTCGGTCGGCAAATAACGCTCCGCCGAGTTTTCTAATTTCAGGAGGGGTAACAATCCAGCTTGATGTTTTCACATCAAACGCTCCCAATTGCTGCAAAGCCCTGTACTGCTCTTCATTTAAAAGTTCAATACCCATAGCCGCGGCCATATCAATTGCATTATCAGCCGGCTGATGTTCTTTTCTGGATTCTAAACCTTCCAAATCGTAGCAAACACTCCTGCGGCCTTTGGGACTTTCTGCAGCACAATCGAAAAAAACATATTCGCCTGTGGCGTTATCATAAGCGACTACATCAGGTTCACCTCCAGTTATTTCCATATCATCAAGTACCCACAACTTTTGCGGATTGGCTTCGAGTTTTTGCTGCACATTGCTCCATTGCATACCTTTATGCCTGTTCATATTTTTTTCAAAACGGTTTTTTAAGGTTTGCATGAGCGCTTCGGTCTGTTCGAACGATAACTCTTTTTTATTGGTCTTTATTTCATTCATAACTTGGGTAAAAAATTGTGTAATCACCAGAGTTAGTCATTCAGCCCTTTTCCATTTAAAATATGCGGCAGGTATTTCTCAACTCTGTTCTCGCGGGTTTTGGCTTGTTTAGGTGCACAAAAATGTAATAGGTAAGCCCTTTGCCGTCCGGGTGTTAATGCCTCAAATGCAGTTTTTAAATCTGGCATACTGTTTAATTTACTTTGAAACTCTACCGGAATTTCATATTCTGTAGTTTTTTTCAATTCTACCTTTAATCCAGCCTTTTCTACTTCAATTGCTTCATAGATATAGGTTTTTAAAACAGGTTTTAACTCGATTATTTCCAATGTACTGGTAAACCTAATTTGCCTTGCCGATTGCACATTCTCCGTCTGCTGGATCAATATGCCATTTTCATCCTTCAATAAAGCACCTTTAAAAAACAAAAAAGCACAGTATTCTTTAAAATCGTGTATTAAAACAATATTGCTTCCTTCGAACGTGTAACATGGACAGCCCCACTTTAATTCTTCGTTAAGTCCGCAATCAAGGGCAATTGTTCTTAATATAATAACCGCCTCTTGCCATTTTTTGGCTTTGTTAAAATAAAAATCAACTTTAGCATTCATCGGGTTATAATTAGCAGGAACAATCTTTTATATATGCTGGTCTAAAATAACAGGATATTATATGCCCATTCTATTAGTTAATTTAAATTTAGGAATTACTACAGCAATTCAAAAAACTTTCTAAAGATATAAGAAAGGTTATATGAGCTTATATTTTTCTATCGTGCCCTGATATTATCAAAGCTGCGGTTATTTTATAATACGCGATGGCTTAATTGATAATTGTCAGTCTGAGCGGAGTCGAAGAACTTCTCGCCAGCCTTAAATGAAAAAAGCCAACTCGAAAGTTGGCTTTTTGGCTCCCTCTGCTGGGCTCGAACCAGCGACCCTCTGATTAACAGACGGACGCCGCCCATTGCTAACAATATGTTTGCCAATTAGTTACAACCTATCAAAGAAATTTTGTAATGTATTTGTAACGGTTTTTTTTATGAAGATAAGAATTTCTTTTTGCACATAATTTCCCAATTCCTTAACTTTTACCATAATTAAATTTTGGTTCTAAGCCTCGCTACTTGCGATTTGATATTGCTTTGACTACTCTTTCAGGAAAGATGATAGCAAACGATTAGCAGTGATGCAGATTTAGACTTTTAAATAGCTGATCAATGACATAGATCACTATACCCTTTTCAAATGATTAGTAATTTGATACCTTGAATTTTACCGTTTTACTTTGAAAGGTTGTGTACACCATACTACATCTTAAATTACTTTAAGTTACGGGAAAAGCCTCTCTACGGGCAGCAAGCATTTTCTCATATAGCTCTTGAATAGTTTTCTTTTTGCTGGCTTCGATCTTCTTCATCCAGTATGCTGATCCGCCTTTTGGATTGTATTTACATCCGAACTCCATCAGTTCTACCATCAGCGGTATCAGGTCAAGCCCTTTATCCGTCAAATAATAAAGAAACTTGGAAGCATTGCTTTCAGAAACCTTTTTGATCAAATAATTCTCATCCAATAGTAAACTGACTCTGTCTGATAAAACCGAGGGCGCAATGTGTTCGTCAGAAGCCCTCCATTCGAGCCAGGAATTTTTGTCTCCAAAAATCATATCTCTCAATAATAACAAAGTCCATTTATCTCCAAAAACGTCCAGTGTGTAGCCTACAGGACATGTCGATCTGCTTCCAATTGTTTTCATAATGTCATTAAATTAAGTAGTACATTTTTAATACTACTTTGTGTTTATGTTTGTGGTATCGAAATAATACCACAAATGTACACATAAATGTTGCCAATAAAAAAGTTGCAGTATCTGCATTCGCTAATATGTAACATCATTTTATCAAGTGACAAATTATGACTTTGTAATGAACTCAATTATTATTAATTAAAAAATCATGAAAGCAATTCACCTAACAGCTATTGGAAATCCGATAGAAAATTTGAAACTAGTAGAAATCCCTACACCCACTGCACCCAATTCAGGTGAGGTGATCATTAAAATGGAATATAGCCCAGTTAACTTTAGCGACCTGATGGTGGCTAAGGGTGTTTACTTTGTGCAGCCTGAATTGCCTGCCGTGATCGGTGGTGAAGGTGTAGGCGTAATCACTGAGATCGGCCCAGATGTAGATCATCTTAAAGTTGGCGATAGGGTTGTATTACCTTTTGGTACATATGCCTGGGCAGAATTTGTTAAAGCTCCAGCTGAAAAATTGTTTGCATTATCTTTGACATCTGATCCCAAACAAGCTGCAATGGCATCAATCAATCCACCTACAGCTATACTATTACTTGATGAATATGCCAAGCTAGAACAAGGTGATTGGATAGTTTTAAATGCAGGAAACTCAAGTATAGCTAATGTAATTTTCACATTCGCTAAGGCACGGGGTATTAAATGCGTTGCAATTGTTAGGCGACCTGAGGCTGTTGAGGCTGCCCGTCAGGCAGGTGCGGATGTTGTTGCAGTAGAAAGTGAAACTGTTGTACAAGAAGTAAAAGAGGCTACTGGCGGTGCTAATATTAAGCTGGGTCTTGATGGGGTAGGCGGAAAATCCTCTGCAATATTAGCCCAAATTCTTGGACAGGGAGGTCATCTGGTAGCTTATGCTGTCTTAAGCGGACAACCTTTAGTGGTAAGCCAGGTAGATCTTATTGTTAAACGTTTAAAAATCCATGGTTTCTGGATGTATTTGTCTGAATTTCTTCCAAAGCTAGATGCCGCTGCCCGGGAAACCGATTCATTAATGGCATCCGGCTCCATCAATGTGCCTATAGCAGCTTGCTATCCGCTAAGTGCCTTTAGCGAAGCTGTAGAACATTCTATCAAAGGCGAAAAAGTCTTGCTTGACTTTACTTTATAATCAGAATCAAAAAAACAATAGTTTGGGAACAGGTTATTTATTAACGAATTAATTAGCTGTGAAAAATAAATGTTTAAGATTGACATTCAGCAAAGTGTAGTCGTAATATTGATCTGAAACTGGCATGCGCGAATATTTCTTTAGCACAGGACGGATTTTGCCGCAAAAGGGAAATGATGCTATTGGTGTGTAGAATCCTCGGAGTTTTATTATAATGTCTGAATGAATTCTCGCTGAAGACTGATATTACAAGCTTAGTAATTTGAAAACGCTTTTAGTTTTCGACAAACTCTTCCATTATTCTCTAACCAGGCAGAGAGATACCGTCGAGGTAGGGCCAGTTATGACTAATAATTTAATTAAAAGAGAGGAGGCTTTATTAATCCTTCTCTCTTAAAAATCAAAATGAAAAATAATAACAGATGTCCGTTAGGGATAAATGAAAAAGTTTTTCGGGTCTTAGACCAAAAAGTTGCTATAAATTTTGCTATAGTCGCTGAGCTAGATTGTAATGAACCGGAAGAAGCCTGGAGACAGGCTATGGATAGTGCGCAGTTAAGGCACCCAAATCTTTCTGTAGAGATCATTGGCAGCCATTATTCGAATTTAGCATTGAACTTGTAGCAAATTGCCCTATTCCACTTACTACTGAAAGAAGAACTTAAAACTATCAATCAAATAAAACGAAATGGTAAAAATTATATTAATAACCGGGGCCTCAAGAGGATTCGGTAAATTATGGGCAAAGGCTCTTCTACAGCGTGGTGATAAAGTTGCTGTAACAGCGAGAAAGCTTCAGGATTTAAATGACCTGGTGACGGAATTTGGAAGTGCAGTGTTTCCAATTGAACTTAACGTGGATGATCGGAAAGCGTGTTTTGCCGCTGTTCAACAAGTTAAAGATCATTTTGGACGTATTGATGTTGTGGTCAATAATGCGGGTTTTGGTTTGTTCGGAGCTGTTGAAGAAACTACGGAGCAGCAGGCACGCAACCAAATGCAAACTAATTTTTTTGGTCTACTTTGGATTACGCAGGCAGTTTTACCAATAATGAGAGCCCAGCAAAGTGGACACATTGTCCAGGTTTCCAGCTTCCTGGGTTTAATTACTATTCCATTTCTTGGTTTGTATAATGCTTCAAAATATGCAGTTAATGGTTTGAGTGAAACCCTTGCTAGCGAAACTAAAGCTTTTGGAATAAAAGTCAGCATAATAGAGCCAAATGGCTATTCAACTGATTGGGCTACTATATCTTCAGTTCACACAGAGCCTCAAGAAATTTATTCTCTGGGTAAAAAAGAATTTGAAGATTCACTAACTCCTGATACCTATGGGACACCTGAAAACACTGTGTCAGCTTTTCTACAGCTCATTGACAGCGATAACCCACCTTTACATTTTTTATTGGGGAAAAATGCCTACGCGGCAGTAAAAGATGTTTATTCGGCACGTATTGCTGAGTTTGAAGACTGGAAAGAAGTTGCCATAAGGGCCCACGGTTTTCATTAATACTGCAGCATCATTCTGTTTTTATCAATATTACTTTGGTTTCATTTATGGCTGCTTGCCTAATTACTGCACTTAACTTTTCCTGATGGGCGTCTCCCCATTGCCCAAGGGCATTAATTATTGGCATTAAACTTTCACCCATGGTCGTTAAAGAATATTCAACTTTAGGAGGTAACTGAGGGAAAATCTTCTTGGTCACCAATTCATGTGCCTCCAGCTCATTCAGTTGCATATTTAAGACTCGCCTTGATGCATCTAGGATTTGGCGCTGTAATTCGCCTGGCCGTTTATGACCCTGATTAATAAAGTATAGAAGACGTATTTTCCATTTCCCGTAAAGAACCTCTCCCAATACGTCCAGACCGCAGTTAAGTGATGGTTGTATTTTTTTCTTATATGCCATATTGCAAAGGTAAAACATATCTTCAAGAATGTCTATACGGATAAATTTGTCCCTATTGAATCGTTTTTCCGTACTTGTTTCACCCGCGCTTATCCTCCAATTTTGCCTTATAAAAACAAGAAAATGGAAAATTATAATCATAACAACGAATTAGCAGGAAAAATCGCTTTGGTTACAGGTGGTACAAAAGGTGCGGGACAGGCAATCGCAGAGCGACTTGTCAAGGCGGGAGCAAAAGTTATCGTCACGGCGCGTAATCATCCCGAAAAGATAAATGATGCCTTCACATTTATCGCCGCGGATCTTAGTACAGTAGTTGGTACAAACCAAGTATTAGAAAAAATTAAATCACTGTTTGGAGGGGTAGATATTCTAATTAACAATATGGGCGGTTCTGAAACACCCGGGGGCGGATTTAGCGTATTAACAGATGAGCATTGGGAGCAAACGCTGCAAACTAATTTTTTTGCACCTGTTAGACTTGATAGGGGCCTTTTACCTTCAATGCTGAAAAAAGCGTCAGGTTGCATCATTCATATTGCTTCTATACAAGGGAAGCTGCCATTATATGATTCAACTTTGCCATATGCTGCCGCAAAAGCAGCATTAATAAATTACAGTAAGGGCTTGTCTAATGAACTCGCATCTAAAGGAGTAAGAGTACTTACAGTGTCTCCGGGATGGATTAAAACCACTTCTGCAATTAGAATGATGGAACGCTTAGCAGAAAGTTCAGGTGTAACAATAGAAGAAGCAACACAAGGGGTGATGGATTCTTTAGGTGGAATTCCCATGGGCAGACCTGCCGAGCCAGAAGAAGTGGCAGAGTTGGTTGGATTCCTCGTTTCCCCCAGAGCGTCTTACCTTACCGGGACAGAGTTTGTCATCGACGGAGGTACATTACCAACAATTTAATTTCAATTAAAAAAATAATAAAATATGGAAATCAAGAATTTAGAATTGCCACCAATAATTACCGCATTGATCAACAGTCAGAATGAGCATGACAGCACAGCGTTTGTAGCCTGTTTCATGGATCAGGCAGAGGTGTTTGATGAAGGAAAACACCATAAAGGATCCCAAGAAATTAAAGCATGGAATGAACAAACCAATAGCGAATACAATACGCAAAACGAGCCAATAAGCTTTGAGCATACAGATGCTGGGGATGTTCTTACACTAAAGGTATCTGGAAATTTCAAAGGAAGCCCAATTCAATTAAAATATAATATTATAATTCAGGATAATCTTATCTCTTATCTATCGATAGCATCATAATAGGTAGATCGGTTTGATCTTTCTGTAACTGTGATTTATAACATAATCACGAGTTATAAAGTTGGTTATCGACGTAATATTCAACCACTCTATACTGTTATCAACTGTATTTGTACAAGCAATGTCATTTGCAAAAGTAGTATTATAATAATACTTCTTATTTAATATATTTGGATATGCAGGTGCATGTCCTGTGACAATACAGTCAGAGGATTTTTACAAAAAAAAGATGCCATTAGTAACAGTAACTTTAACAAAAGGAAAACCTCAACAATATATTGAGCAGGTTTCCGGTAGTATCAATAACGCATTACTTGAATCCTATATGTTGCCGCCGAATGATTTGTTCCAGAGATTTTTGCAGTTAGAACCAGGGGCATTTATCTATGACAGACATTATCGTGGAGGCCCGAGATCTGATGATTTTATACTTGTGGAAGTTAAATCGAATGCAAGGAGAACCGAAGAAAAAGATGCAGCTTTTAAATCGATAGTGGAACATTTGTCAAAATCTCCAGGTGTTCGTCCTGAAGATGTGATGATCATTTTTGATTCTCATTCAACTGCCGAGGATTATTCTTTCGGTAGCGGAATCTCAGCCAATAAAAATTGATATTGCCGTTATTGTTTGAATCTTTTAATTAATGAAGAGGCTGTATCCAATTAGATGATGCAGCCTCTTTGTATTTAGTAGGTTTATACCATTCGATGTTTGTCTCTACATTCCTTCTTCCTGTTCGTTTTCTCCATGCTTTGCTTATGACGAATTAGGTTTTCATTGATTTCAATATTGTGGTTTCGTTTGATTTATGGCAAAATCCTTTCATCGGGCAGTTTTGACCTTTTGCCACTACCGTTTTTTTGTATCTGAAATGGATACATCTGTATAAGTCGAAAAGGCCACGACTGATGCAACTTTGAATCATAAAATAAATAAACAGATGAGTAAAGTAATCTTAATCACCGGAGCCTCCAGAGGCTTCGGGAAACTCTGGGCAAAAGCGTTCCTGGAAGCGGGTAACAAGGTAGTGGCAACCGCAAGAAATTTGGCCGACCTAGAGGACCTCGTGTTAGAATTTGGCAATATGGTATTGCCGCTTCAGTTGGACGTCAAAAACAGGACGCAATGTATCGAAGTGGTAAACTTTGCTAAAGAAACTTTTGGACAACTGGATGTAGTGATCAACAATGCCGGATTCGGCCTTTTTGGTGCGGTAGAAGAAGTGAATGAAGTTGATGTAAAGAATCAGTTCGAAACAAATGTATATGGCTCACTTTGGATTATACAAGCTGCGCTACCGATTATGCGAGCACAGCGGAGCGGTCACATTATACAATTATCCAGCTTACTGGGAATTGTTAGCATTCCTACTATGAGCATCTATAATGCAACGAAGTTTGCCTTGGAAGCCATCATAGAAGCATTGTCTGGGGAAGTGAATCACCTGGGCATCAACACTACCCTTATTGAGCCTAACGCCTACACAACTGATTTTGGGGGTGATTCGGCTCTGCACAGTGGGTCTATCGACATTTATGATGATGTAAAAAATGCAGTCCTTGCAGGTTTTAACGAAGACACGATGGGTGATCCATTAGCGACCATACCTGCTATTTTAGAGATCGTGAATACGAAAAATCCTCCGCTTCGTGTATTTTTTGGTAAAGTAGGTTATACCTTTGCATCAGAGGTTTATGCCAAACGCCTTGCGGAATGGGAAGCTTGGAAGGAATTTTCCATTGCTGCCCAAAAGTAACCGGTTTTTGTAACGAAAGACCAAATGACATTCGTTTGGCTTTCGTCATTTTATAACATGCATATGAAGCACTATACAACATTGAACGCCTTACATGATGACAGCGGAATTCAGCGGCCTGAAAACCCTTTGTTAAGCATCATGACCTGCCAGGATTATAGGAGCAGTTCGCTGGGAAAAAACAAGTTTAGTGGGGATTTTTATCTGATCAGTTTCAAAAAATTCGTTTCCGGCAATTTTCGGTACGGACGCAGAAAGTATGATAATGATAATGGTTCGATGATCTATGTAAGACCTAGGCAAATCATTGAGTTTGCGGATTTGGTATTATCAGAGAAAGGTTTTCTAATATTAATACATGAAGATTATTTGTTGAACACAAAATTACATTCTGAAATAAGCAAGTATAGTTTCTTTGATTATGAAGTTAGTGAGGCCCTACACTTATCGGTAGCTGAAGAAAAAAACATCTGGGAACTTTATGGTAAAATCCAGTCGGAATACCATAATAACCAGGACGAATTCAGCAAAGAGATCATCATAACGCACATCGATTCTATTTTAAAATACTCTCAGCGATTCTATAAACGTCAGTTCATTAATCGGGCGGATTATGAGGGAAGTCTGATCACCAGATTTAACTTGATTATGAGGGAATATCAGGAAAGCGGTAAACTGATCACAGAAGGCTTACCCACGGTTGGGTACATGGCATCGCGACTGGCCATATCTACACGTTACCTAACCGATCAACTGAAAGTGGAGACGGGTAAGACAGCCCTTGACCATATTCATATATTTTTGATAGACAAAGCTAAAAACATCTTGTTAGCTACTAATAATTCTATATCAGAAACGGCTTACCAACTAGGCTTTGAAAACCCACCATATTTCTCCCGATTATTTAAAAAGAAAAGCGGTATTACACCGGTCCAGTTCAAAGAAGGAAAGTTTGGGCTTAATTAATATTATCAGGCAAGTATTTTGAAAAAAAAGCCTTCTTTTTCTGATAATCGATTGTGAGCAAATGCCGATGCCTTTAAGGAAAGTAAACCGTTCCAGATAAGCATTCAATATCTCTTTTTCTTTTTGCCGATTATCATAAACCCATTCCATTATTCAAACCAAAATTTTAGGTTTTGATGATGAATTTTTGATAATTTGGATTACAAAAAAACGAAGGTTTAATTGTAATCTCAAAAAATTAGAATAGATGGATAGTCTAGGCATTCGTATGACCTTGAAGACATAATGGATACACAATATGGTGAGCAAAGAAAATGATGATAGGAACTTAATCATTCTTGTTTTAGAACACTGCGACCGATTTGATGCGATAAGAGGTCGTGCTATGTTAATCACAGTTGCCTGAGATAAGCCATATTACTCCAGAGAAAGAAATGAAAGTGTGGACAATGATTACAAGGCAATGCAAGAGTGGGGATTTCGCTAAAAGTGTGCACCAGTTTTCATTCCAAACTGTACACCCCGCTTTTTACCATCCGGTCTTGATGGAATCGTAAAGACTGAGCCAAATATATCCAATCTTCCCAGATTCCTTACCTTCATTTCCCAATCTATCTTTCCTACATCTGTTCTCTCAATCCTCCACAGAAGATGGTTTTGCAAGAAAAACGGCCTTCCAGGACAGAATTTGAGACAAATCAGCCCATGTTTAAAAACACATCAGAATAAGAAATGTAATTTTGGATTTTAAGGCCATTAGAACATCTCCATTTCGGTTTCTCTAGGCGAAACAATCATTGAGCCCAGCCCCGCTTTTCAGAAGCTTAAAACCGCTTAAAATGAGCCGAGTGGCCACTTTCGAGCGAAATCTAGTGAACAATATAGGCCGAAAAAGATGGCCGCGATGGATGAAAACCAGTGGCCACTTTTAGCGGAACCCCCATGTAAATTGACTCGTCCTGATTTTACTTGTCGTTTTTGAGTTATAATACTAGAATTAGTTTACATCTTCTGGGTGGTAATACTGGAATTAGTTTACACCACTTTTGTGTTAATTCTGATATTACTTTACAATTGTACAATTTGTAATTTATTAATAAAAGAATTGCTGTGGGTTTTTTCTGATTGTATTTTCAGACGGTCTCCTGCGACTCCTCTTGCATGCCCTTTTTTTTATAAGGATAGTGTTTCCAACGCTTGCTTATCTCACCAGACATATCATGGGCTTTGCTAGGTGTAAGATAGTCCAGACTACCGTGGGGCCTTTTATCGTTATAGTTTTTGATAATGATTTCAATGCTCTTTTTAGCTTCTTTATGATCCTTATATATCTTTTTTGGGAAGAACTCATTTTTCACTATTCCATTAACACGTTCGGCTAAAGCATTATCATAGGGACTACCACTTTCAGTCATACTTATTGCAATTCTGTCACTGTTAAGAAGCTCAGTATAGCTTTTAGAACAATATTGTATCCCCCGGTCCGAATGATGAACCAATATGAACGGTGAGTCTTTTTTCCTCCCGTTGATAGCCATCTCCAGAGCGATAATACAGCCGGTAGCTTCAAGGTTCGGATGGAGTGCAAACCCTACAATCTTTCTGGAATAGGCATCTGTGATCAGGCTTAGATAGCTAAAGCCATCCTGCGTACGAATATAGGTTATGTCACTTACCCATAGTTGTTCCGGGGCAGAGAGCATCATATGTTTTATGAGATTCGGGTATCTTTTTAGAGAGTGGTTAGAGTCAGTAGTCCTTACGGAACGTTTCCTCCGCCGTATAAGTAGTCCATGAAATCTCAAAAGATCATAAAGCTGGTCTCTCCCCATCTTTATATTATGCTTTTCCATTTCCGGAGAAAGCATGTATAGCAGTTTCCTTGTTCCCAAAAATGGAACTGCTGTACGGAATTCAGCCACCAAGGCCAATACCACCATGTGGGAAATATCAGTTTTGATCGCTGTTTTCTGCGCCAGATAATAAGCCTGGCGGCTTACACCAAACAGTGCACAAAGTTCAACCAGACGCTTATCCGGTAGTTTTTGCCGCATCCTTAAGACCGTTTGGTACCACGCTTTTTTCTAATATTGATCTTAAGTTCGCTTTCCGCAACCTCAATCATAGTCTCTAATCCAACATTTCTCAGCTGGGCATCAGCCAAAGCTTTTGTTAGCTCATCGATCTTTTTCTTAAGAAGTTTTGTCTCTTGGTTTTTGTCCATAATTGGAGTGCTATACGCTAATTTAATCATATGGAAAATAAANCTCAATCATAGTCTCTAATCCAACATTTCTCAGCTGGGCATCAGCCAAAGCTTTTGTTAGCTCATCGATCTTTTTCTTAAGAAGTTTTGTCTCTTGGTTTTCGTCCATCGCTGAAAGTTCATAAGATGTTTTAGAATGGACTAAGATAGCCAAATTATGTTTCTCCATCCATTTGCCAATGGTACTTGAAGGTAAGCCATATTTGCGTCCAGCTGCTCGCTGACTGAGCATACCGGATTTGATCTCGCAAATGATTTTCTCTTTCAGATCATCGCTTAACCGTCCCCAAGGTTTTCTAGTTGCAATTTTTGTTTTGTCTTTGCTTTTTGTTGCCATTTTTCAGTTTTTAATGACAAGCTATAGCAGGACGAGACAAAAGGTTTTTCGAAAAGTTTGACATTTATTAGTGTAAAACTTGACGAATAACAGTAATTGAGAAAGTGTTCGAGTGGGTAGAAGAATTCCTATATGCAAACAAAAACCCCATCCTATTGCTAGAAATGGGGTTTTTTGCGATTTTCGGACTTGAAAATCTGAGCTCCCTCTGCTGGGCTCGAACCAGCGACCCTCTGATTAACAGTCAGATGCTCTAACCAGCTGAGCTAAGAAGGAGTGCTGGTTGTTTCCTAAAAACGAGGTTTTTTACACTAATAGCGCACATAGCCTTGTTCGTTTTGGGAATGCAATATTAGGGCTTTTAAATTATTTATGCAATATTTGCAGTGAAAAATTTTAAAAAAAAATTAACACATAGATATGAGCCTGATAATCATAGGTACTGTAGCTTTTGATGCTATTGAAACTCCTTTCGGAAAAACGGATAAAATTGTAGGTGGAGCAGCAACTTACGCAAGTTTAGCCGCATCTTACTTTTATAATAAAGCAAAAATCGTAGCAGTTGTTGGTGATGATTTTCATCAAGCAGATATTGATACCTTTACTTCGCATGGGATTGATACCGAAGGATTACAGATTAAAACAGGCGAAAAATCTTTCTTCTGGTCGGGGAAATACCATAACGACATGAACAGCCGCGATACTTTGATTACAGAGTTGAACGTATTGGAAAACTTCGATCCGGTTATACCAGAAAGCTATCAGGATTGTGAATATTTGATGCTGGGAAACCTTACTCCACAAGTACAACAAACGGTAATTAAACGCCTTAAAAACCGTCCGAAATTAATTGTAATGGATACCATGAATTTCTGGATGGATATTATGATGGACGATTTACTGGAAACCATTAAACTGGTAGATGTATTAACCATTAACGACGCAGAAGCCCGTCAGCTATCTGGCGAATACTCTTTAGTTAAAGCGGCAAAGAAAATCCTTGCCATGGGGCCAAAATACCTGATTATTAAAAAAGGAGAACATGGTGCTTTATTGTTCCATGAAGATCAGATTTTCTCTGCTCCGGCATTGCCTTTGGCTGAAGTATTCGACCCAACTGGTGCCGGTGATACTTTTGCGGGTGGTTTTATTGGTTATTTGGCAAAAGTAGGCACAATTAGCTTTAATAATATGAAAAATGCAATCATATATGGTTCAGCATTGGCATCGTTCTGCGTAGAAAAATTTGGAACTGAAAAGCTATTAAATTTAACAGATGAAGAAGTTGCAGCCAGAATTCAGGAATTTGTAAGTTTAAGTGCTTTTACAATAGAAGCATAGTCAGTTTACAGTTGACAGTTTTCAGTTAACAGTTTACAGTTGATTGCAGATAAACGAACCGCAGATTTAGAGATAAATTTCTTTTAAATCTGCGGTTTTTTTCATTACAACTTATTTAACCAGATTGATGTGCTGAGTTTATTTTAGTATTTTGTTATGGCAAAATTTCCTGATCAGAGGTTAAAAGATTTATTACATGCAGCCATCGCTTTAAGATTACGTATTGCCCAAAATGAGGGTTTTTGCTAATGGTTACTTAAAATCCTGCCGCTGCAGGTTGTTTGTTTCTCAAATTAATCACCGTTTTGCTAATTACCGGCTGCAATGTTATCAGGATGATAGATAAAAAACAAAGGGCTGCAATCCATTCATAATAGCTTACACAAAACTGTAGGAATGTTTGTTTTTGCAGGGCTTTGTTCAGCAAACCCACAGCTACTTTACCCGCTTCATCGTGAGGCAAACCCTTGCCAATTAAAGCAGATTGATACATTTTTAATCTTTCCGGCAGGTTAAAATCCAACAAGGTGATACCGCTACGCAGATCATCGCTCTGTTCTCCTTTAAAATAAAGCTGATAGAAATTAATTAAAGCCAAACTGAGACTAAAAGTAGAAAAACGCACAAATACACCAACAGATGATGCAGATTGGCTTAAATTTTCGGGAACAGATGACATAATGAACATCACAATTGGCGACATCACCATCCCAGCGCCCACACCTTGCAAAAAAAGCGGTACGTAAAAGTTTTCTGTTCCTGCTTCACTGGCAAACAGTTGGCACATCCATAAAAAAAACACAAAAAGCAATACAAAACCACTTATCCACAACACCCTTAAATGTTTTTTACGGATCAAAAATCGAATCGCAACTACTGAGCCCACTACAACCCCTGCAATATTGAAGATCATAATCTCGTTGGCATGCAAAGAATCCATCCCCAAAACATTAATAAAATATGAAGATGTTAAACTGAAAGCACCACGAACAATATAAAGAATAACCAGGAAAACAATTCCGATGGCAAAATTCCTCGATCTGAAAATACTGAGGTCAACTGCCGGCCTTTTTAGGGTAAGCTGCCGGCTAATAGAAACCACAAACAAAAATAAAATCGCTAAAATAGCGTAACGGATACTTGTATCATCCAGCCAATCGTATTGCTGACCATAAACCAGAACATAGGCAATAAGTACAAGCATGGCAGAAAAAAGCACAAAACTCAGCCAATCAATTTTATAAAGTGGTGTTTTGCGTAACAAATGTACCCTGTTCATTACACTAAAAAGCAATATTGCACTAGGTAAAAAACAGAATATAATGGCTTTATATAAAACATTATATTCATAATTTTCAACAATTGGAACAGAAAAAAGTGCCGTAACCGGAGATACACAGAGAATCATTCCATAAAAAATGGTATAACCAGTTTCTTTTGCGTGTTCGGATTTTAACCTGCTAAAAAGTAAATTTAGTGATATACTGGTAAGGCCGCAATTCACAATTCCTTGTAGAAACCTCAATGTAAAAACCAACCAGATTTCGCGGGTATGGTAACACCAGTACGCAATAAGAATTTCAAGAATGATGCAGATCAATAAATAATCTTTAGTAACTACCCTGGCAAAAAAACGGCGTTCTACAACGGCAAAACTGGCAACTGCGGCATAAAACATCAATAATGAAAACTGAACATCCGATGCACTTGCACCATAATAGCCAGCCGCAGCGGTCCCATCAGCGGTAGAGAGTGCAAAAAGCAATACCGACGATAAAAGTACCGCAAAAATGCTCAGAATTATCACCCATTCGGGTACTTTAACTTTAAATATAAGCAAATGATCAGTCATTTTTTTTCACTTTAACACTAGCACTCATTCCCGCACTTAAAAGCTCAATGCCCTGGTCATTTTTACCCAAACGGATGCGAACCGGGATACGCTGTGCAATTTTTACAAAGTTTCCGGTAGCATTATCTGGGGGCAATAGCGAAAACCTTGAGCCTGTAGCACCAGATAGGGATTCAATTTCTCCAATAAACTGTCGACCAGGAAAAGCATCAACCTCAACATTTACTTTTTCGCCAACATGCATTTTAGCAATCTGGGTTTCTTTAAAATTAGCCACCACCCATTTTCCAGCTGTCCGATCAACCAGATAAGCAATAGTTTGGCCGATTTGAACCAATTGACCTGCCTGGATGGTTCTTCTACCCATTTTACCATCATAAGGCGCAACAATTACCGTATAGGAAGTATTCAGGTTGTTTCTTTTTACAACGGCCTGTCTTCGCTTTATTTCAGATTCCAGCACATCACTTTGGGCCTTAATATCATTCGTTTTGGAGATAGCAGTTAAATAATCTTCTCTTGATGCCTGATATTCTGCCTGTGCAACCTGCAATAAACTCTCAACCGTTTCCAACTGTTGGCGGGTAGCCGATTCAGCATCAAAAAGTTTTTTATAGCGGGCATATTCCGCCTGCTGTTTCCAGAGCTTTGCCTTTGCAGCAGCAATTTTAGCTTCCGCAACCAAGGCCGTACTTTGGGCTGTTTTAATATTACTTTGTTGTACCGAAACCTGTGCCTTCGCATTTAGCAAAGAAGCCGCTGCCTCATCTTGTTGAACGGTATAATCATCATCATCTATTAAAACCAGGGTATCACCCTTTTTCACTTCCTGGTTCTCTTCAAATTTCACTTCTTTAATGTAACCACTCACTCGTGCAGTTACCGGATTGATGTATTCATCCACCTGTGCATCGTTTGTTTCTTCAAATTTCATATAGCCGATGAGCGTTTTTCCACCCCATATCATCAATATCACTAAAACGATGAGTGCTATTATTGTGGTAATTCTACTGATGATTTTATCGGCTTTGCTTTGTTTCTGTGTGTTCATTTTTATAAGTTTCCTACGGCTTTTTGTAATTGATAGTATTGTATTTTAGCATTCACCTTTGCAGTGGTGAGTTCGAACCGCGATTGCAATAATTGCGTTTCTGCATCCAGCAAGTCGGTTAAAAGCGACAGTTGGTTGAAATAGGTATTTTGTACAATCCGATAACTTTCTGTGGCCTGCTTAATGTTTTCTTCTGCAAGTGCAATGCGTTGTACCGATTCTTTATAGCGGATATAATTTTCCTGCACTTCCTGGCGGATCTGATCTTTCACATCTTCATCTTCAACTTCCTGCTGATGCACCTTAATCTCCGCCTCCTTAACTTTGTGTTGATTGGTATACCAAGATGAAATCGGAATTTTAAGTTTTAATCCAACCATACCATTACTATAAAGCGATAACGCATAAGGATAAAACTGAATTTGCGGGTATGCAAAGGCATATTCCCCAAAAAAACCCAAAGAGGGCATAACATTGGATTTTACATTCTTTAGTTTCAATTTTGCGAGGGCCTGTTCTTTCTCCGAAATTTTTATTTTGTAAGAAGTTGTTTCGGCATCATTAAAATATTCGTCAATCTGCTTTAGTGCAATGGCGTCTGTTTCATTGTCAGATATTTGAGGATTCAGAGGCGCATCATCTGCCCTGCCAATTAAAATATTAAGTTTCTGTTTAGCGATTTTGATGCTATTGTTAATTTCTGTTAACAACATGCGCTGCTTAGAAAGGCGCAATTCTGCCCTCAATACATCACTTTTTAATATCGTTCCGTTTTTATATAACTGGTTAATTTCTGCCAATTGCTTTTCGCGGTCGCGGATGTCTTGTTCCAATAAATCCTGGTAAGAAATATTACGGAATACATCGTAAAAATAAACCGCAACTGTATAATGGATTTCCTGTGTACTTTGTCCTTTTTGTACCCTGCTCAATTCGCTTTCCACTTTCGAGGCATTAATTTCAGTACTGGTTTTTCCTCCATTATAAATATTGAAATAAGCATCAGCACCTGCTTTATAATAAGTTGGTGCAACCGGAAACTGGCTAGGGGTATGAAAAAGTCCGTTTTCGTAAATAGGTAAGGGTAAAACATGAGCATAAACTCCTTCGGCAGCAATTTCGGGTAACCTTTCGGCCTTGCTTACCTTTACATGCGCATCAGCAGCCTGCACATTGAGGCCCTGCATTTGTATTTTTTTATTGTTACTATCTGCAAGTGCCCAAACCTGGTTAATGGTAAAATTATCCTGATGCGGAATGGCTTGTGGATGAACAAAAATTGATGATAAAAGAAGTGCGATGCACAACCAAAACGATCTTTTATTTCTGTTAAAATTCATATTCGTTAATTAATGATGCAAATTTCGTTACAGATTTGTTACTTTGTTTTATCTAAACTGACAGATATTTATTCAAACCAGCCAAATGATAAAAGTTAGCAACGAAGACCTTTTATTTGCAATAGACGAAAAACCAGAAACCATGTACGTTTGGCATAGCCGGTTTGAAGACCGGTTTCAAGACCACAGCCATTTAAAAGGACAACTCACTTATGTAGAGGGAGGCATTATTTTTTTGTATACAAAAGAGAAATCCTACTTTTTGCCTGCACGGCACTATGTTTGGATTCCGGCCGGAGTAGAACATCATTTACAACACCGGTACCATGCCGCAATTGTTCGGAATATTTATTTTGATACCGCTACGGATGATGAAAATCCGTTTTATAAACAAATCGGAATATATCCTGTAAATAACCTCTTGTTAGAAATGTTCCTTTTTTCTGAGCGTTGGAATGGAAATATTGTTCCAAAAACGAAAGAATACGATTTTTTAAATACACTTAAGAATATTTTGCCTGTGGTGAGCGAACACCCCCTCCCTATTGCGTTGCCAACTACAGAAAACCAGCGTTTAAGACCTGTGTTACAACATATTGTAAATGGACTTGCAGATGATGGCATGAGTTTGGAAAGTGTGGGCAAAGCGATGGGTTTTAGCGAACGTACCCTATCAAGATTATTTCAATCGGCTTTGGATACTTCCTTTTTTCAATACCTAAAACTGGCCCGGATGATAAAGGCAATGGAAAAATTATTGGAAAGCGATGCCACAATCAGCGAGGTTGCCTACCAGGTGGGCTACAATAGCATTTCTTCTTTCAGTAATACTTTTTATAAGATGGTGGGTAAAAGACCCTCAGAATTTAAAGAATTAAAACAATCAACTCTTACTAAAATTAACCTGGTTTAACCAGCATCGCAATAGGTACAAATTTTTCAAAAACAGCATCAGTATGGGGTGCATCGGGCAATTCATCAGTTAAATCCTGCCCTGCCCAATGCTCATAATGTTTACCGTTTCTCCAAAGCCTGCTCTCAGTCATATCGTAGATAAGCCCCTTATAAGCCACCCAGATCTGAGGTTTATCCTGTCCGTTGCGTAAGGCGAGCTGTTGCTTGGTATAAGCTGGTAAATCCATTTAAATCAATTTCGGGTTGAAGATAATCAAAAGGTTTTTAAACATATATAAAATAGAAAGCAGTGAGCTTATATGATTTTACATGCCTTGTATAGTCAAAGCTTCGATTCATTATTAAAGAGAAAAAATTTTAATCACAGATATACACAGAGATCAGTTTTTGCCACGGAAGCACGGAAATTCATAGATGATCATACTACATCGTCCTCGTTTGCAACGAGGATGTACGAGAAAAGCGATTTTATCGCTCTTAAAGGAATTATTTTCGCATTGCAAATGCGTACCTCAAAAATCCTCGTTACAAACGAGGACTATTTAAGACTTTAACCACAGATTTACACAGAGATCAGTTTTTGCCACGGAAACACAGAAAGCACGGAGAATTCATAGATGATCATACAACATCGTCCTCGTTTGCAACGAGGATGTACGAGTAAAGCGATTTTATCGCTCTTAAAGGAATTAATTTTGCATTGCAAATGCGTACCTCAAAAATCCTCGTTACAAACGAGGACTATTTAAGGAGAAATAATTTTAACCACATATCGACACAGAGATCAGTTTTTGCCACGGAAGCACGGAAATTCATAGATGATCATCCCTTAGTTGTGTCATCCTGAGGGATAATTTATTTATAAAAATCAAAATAAATTACAGGGCACTTAAAAAACAAATCTCTTCAGATTATCGTCGCTTGTTTTTAAAAACCTCGTACAGGTAAATATTCATCAACAACAAACTCATTAAATAAAAATGATCCTCAAAAGGAATCGTGCCCACTCTGAAACCCAGGTTCTGCTTATCGTTATACATCACTATCGGAATGGAAGTCAAAAATCCATTAACAACATAAAAAGGTATTAAAGAAACCAAATAAGCCCTGTAAAACCTGTACATAAACCTATACTCAACATTGATGTATTCTACATAAGCCAATACTACAAACAAAAAGCCGAAATTAATTAGCGTATACCACCTGCTGTAACCAAAAAAAAGAATGGCCACACAAAGACCAAGAAATAAATTACTTAGTGCCAGACTATATTTCTGCAAATCATTTTTCGGGAAATAGGCATTTAAACATTCATAAATAAATACACACGCGTACGGAACCGTTAAAAAGAAGAGCATTTCTTCCAGGGGCAATCCTAAAAGATTTATTCCAACCAGGTAATCGGGGTTAAACGACCATACATTTAGTTTGGTAAAAAGGATATCCCATACTAAAAACACAATTCCGGTAATCAGTATTGCAGGAAATATAAATTTCCACTTGCTAAAAAAATGAACCTTTTTATCGAAGGATAAAACCAGCGGAAAGAAAATTACGGCAAGGTTTATGAATAAATAGGTATAATGCATTTATAGGTGTTTCTTTAAAATTTTAACTTCTGCCGGCGTACACTTTTTACTATCAATCATAAATTTGGCAACGTTTTTAACCAAGTCTTGGTCGGCAAGGCCAAAATTTTCATTTTGATAATGCTTAACAATTTCCTTTTTATCAACAGCCAAATCTTTACTGAAACCCAAAAATGAAGGCGTATAAAATTCGATAGAAAAGCGCATAAAACGAATTTCCATATTTTCTTTATCCATATCAATAGCCTTTTGCAGGGTTTTAAGCGAGCTGCCAACATATTTGATCTTGTTATATGGATTCCAGGAATGTTTTGCCTTCAAAGCTTCCAATGTTCCGGTATAGCCCGTAATCAGTGCTGTTTTATTAGGCAATTTATTCAATTGCGTAAAAAGAGAATCAGTTAGCTTTGAATTTTCTACCGCTTTTACCATATTGGCTTTTAATACCGCAATTTCTTGAGTAGATAACTGGGCATAAGTAATATTGCTTGCCGCTAGGAGCAGAAAACATATAAGGCTTAGTTTAATCATGTTTAGCCGCAAAGGTAATAAATCTATCAAGAGTTCTCTCGGCAGATATCCACTCTTTAATATAACTATATTGATAACGTTAAGAAAACTCGCTCAACCTCCTTAAACCCTTAAAAATAAAAGAGATAACCTGGAGTAATCACCTAGATTCGACATCCTCTACAAATTCCCCATTGCATTTAAAATAACCGATGCCCTGAATGACAAAAAAACAAAACAAAACAAGATAAATTTCCTTTATTTACACCATGGAGAAAAAACTTCAGGTTACTATAATTGGTGCCGGTTTTGCAGGTTTGGCCGCGTCAGCACTGTTGGCTAAAGATGGTTACGAGGTTACCGTAATCGAAAAAAATGGAATGGCAGGCGGCCGGGCCAGAACCTGGGAAAAAGACGGTTTTACTTTTGATATGGGGCCAAGCTGGTACTGGATGCCAGATGTTTTTGAAAACTATTACAATATTTTTAATAAAACAGCATCCGATTTTTACGAACTCAAAAGATTAAGCCCTTCCTATCGTATTTATTTTGACAAAGATGAACGCATTGATGTGCCTGCTACACTGGATGAACTATATGCATTATTTGAAAAGCTAGAGCCTGGCAGCACTAAAAACCTTCAATCTTTTCTCGATCAGGCCAAATATAAATATGATGTTGGCATGAATGAATATGTTTTTAAACCTTCACACAGCGTAATGGAATATTTTGATCCGCGATTGGCCATTAGCGGAGTAAAACTGCAGTTACTGGGCAACATGCGGAAACATGTACATCAATTGTTTAAAAATGAGCAATTGAGGAAACTTCTGGAATTTCCGGTTTTATTTTTAGGTGCCACACCGCAAAATACTCCTGCTTTATACAGCCTGATGAACTATGCAGATCTTGTTTTAGGTACCTGGTACCCCATGGGCGGGATGCATAAAATTGTGGCTGCCATGCAAAACATAGCTGAAGCTGAAGGCGTAAAATTTATTTTTGATACAGAAGTAACCAAAATTGAAGTTCAAAATAACATTGCTGAAGAAGTGATTACTGATAAGGGCACATTTAAAAGTGACTTTGTAGTGGGCAATGCTGATTATCAACATATAGATCAGCATTTATTTGAAAAACCATACCGCAATTACAGCGAAAAATATTGGAACAGTAGAACAATGGCTCCCTCATGCCTTTTATTTTATATTGGGCTTAACACAAAGCTAAAAAACGTTTTACACCACAATTTATTTTTCGATGAAAATTTCGATCAACATGCAGAAGAAATCTACACGGATCCGAAATGGCCGGCTAAGCCCTTATTTTATGCCTGCTGCCCTTCAGTTACCGATCCAAGCGTTGCACCTCAAGGTTGCGAGAACCTATTTTTTTTAGTTCCGCTTGCACCTGGTTTAAAAGACAGTGAAAGCAAAAGGGAAGAATACTTTAATTTATTACTTAAACGCTTCAAAGATTTAACAGGAAACGACATTACTGATCATATTTTATTTAAACGCAGTTACGCTATGGATGATTTTGTTGCAGACTATCATGCCTTTAAAGGAAATGCGTATGGACTAGCAAACACTTTGAAACAGACCGCTTTCCTAAAACCTAAAATGAAAAGTAAGGTAACAAATTTTTTATATACCGGACAATTAACCGTTCCAGGCCCTGGAGTGCCACCTGCAATCATATCTGGACAAGTGGTAGCAAAAGAAATAAAAAAAAAGTTAAAAAAAGCTTGACAAATTTAAAATTTCCCTTATCTTTATAACCACAAAACAAAAACACTGCAATAAAGCTTTAAAACACATAATTGTTCGAGGTTTGCATTTGTTTCGAAATAAGAGAGAAGGCGAATTGTTGAAAGCAAAAATAAGAATCAACTAACCAAATATATGATAAGCAAAAAGGCCTGATAATTCAGGCCTTTTGCTTTTTACAGAAAACTTCAAATATCCAGTTCAATAGCTGATCGTCATTTAGGCCGGGCAACCAGGCAGAGGTAAATCAATACCATTATCGAAAGCCGTGATTGGCAATTCAATTCATGATCCTTAAAAAAGATGCTTAGATAATTTTGTCAACCAAATATTAAGATCCGGCAAATAGATTTCTTAACTGCATTGCAATACGCCAGAAATCAAGGATCATGTATATAAGGGAACAAAAAAAGGGCCCAGATAAAATCTGAGCCCCAAGTTTTTCAATCGATGTATCTTAAGCCATTTCGCTAACGGCAACTTCTTTAGAGTACGTTTTAAGGTATTTTTTCAAAATTCCTCTTGCAACGTGAATACGGGTTTTAACTGTTCCGATTGGAATTTCCAACATATCAGCAATTTCGTGGTATTTATAGCCTTCAAAATAACGGATAAACGGCACATAATATTCTTCAGGTAATTGTGATAATGCTTTATCAATATCACCTAATACAAATTTACTTTCAGCCTGATTTTTTGTAGCACTATATGAAAGGTTAGCAGAAGAAATATCCTCGCTTTGTGTAATTAATGTATTCGTTTTCACTAAACGGCGGTAGTTATTGATAAAAGTGTTTTTCATGATGGTAAATAACCAACCTTTTAAATTCGTACCCTCTTTAAACTTATTATAATAAGTGATCGCTTTCAGCATGGTATCCTGAACCAAATCATTAGCGTCTTCTGCGTCTTTTGTAAAATTTAAAGCATAAGATCTAAGTGATACCGAGTGATGATTAACCAGATGATTGAATTCAAATTTTGTCATGATGTTTAGCTTTAGGGGATTTAAAAAAAACAAATGAATTTATGCTCATTCCCTTATTTGTAAACAAACTTAGTACCAAAAATTTTTGGCATGGTGCCAAAGGCGTACAACTACGCTAAGGCATGGTTTCGTCACAGAATATTTACTTCTCTTTCTAAAGTGACTCCAAAAGTGGACTTTACACTGTCTATAATCTGTTCAGAAAAAGCATACACTTCCGTGCCAGTTGCACCACCATGATTAACTAAAACCAAAGCCTGATTTTTCCAGGTGCCTGTTTGCCCAACAATTTTACCTTTCCAGCCACATTGTTCAATCAACCAGCCTGCAGCCAATTTAATTTTATTGTCAGCTGTAGCGTAATGAACCACATCGGGGTGTTTTGCTACAATATCTGCAAACTCATACTTTTCAATCACAGGATTTTTGAAGAAACTCCCGGCGTTTCCAATGGTTGATGGATCTGGCAATTTGCTTACGCGGATATGTGATACAGCCGCCGATACATCTGCAATAGTTGGATTTTCGATCCCTCTATTATGCAATTCTGTTTCGATTGCACCATAAGAAGTATTTATTTTCGCTTCGGAAGAAAGGCGGAACGTAACAGATGTAATAATATATTGGCCTTTTAATTCGCCTTTAAAAATACTTTCACGGTAGCCGAAGTGGCAATCTTCATAATTAAAAGTTTTAATTTGCCCGGTGCTGATCTCAAATGCAGTACAGCTTTCAAAAACATCTTTAAGCTCTACCCCATATGCACCAATATTTTGTATGGGCGATGCGCCTACCGTGCCTGGAATCAAACTTAAATTTTCTACACCAGCAAAATGATGCTGAACACAGTAGTTTACAAAATCATTCCAAACTTCTCCGGCACCTGCAGTTACGAGGACCTTATCTGCAAGAACCACTGATTCTATGCCCATAATACTGATTTTGATTACCAAACCATCGTAATCTTGGGTAAACAACACATTGCTGCCTCCACCTACAATCAGAAGTTTTTGAGATTTTACCAGCTCATTTTCAAATAATTTAACCAGGTCTTTTTCAGCAAATACCTCTGCGAAATATTTAGCTTTAACATCGATACCAAATGAATTGTATGGTTTTAGCGAAATATTTTCCTGAATCTGAAGCATAGTGATTTTATGTTATGCTGCAAAAGTAAAATAAAAATTAATTAAGGAACGATTTTGGTAATCTCCTTATCAAAATTAAAACTCAACCCCTTCGCTTTCGCATCTTCTGATTTTACCCCAGAAAGTTTCCAGCCAATAAATTCTGGTTTGGTTTTGGCCAGATCCAGCAGGCGGTACCGCTCTTTAGTCAATTGCGCGCTGATCAATCCTACACTATCAGATTCTTCCTGACTTAAATGTTCTATTTCACTTTCAAGCAAAGCCAAAGTTGTATCCAATTTATTTCCTTTTTTTAAGCTATCGGTATAAGCTTTAGGAGAAATAGTATAGAGACTATCTAAACTTGCTTGATCAAAATCCAGGTCTTCATCACGGTTATCATAGCGGGCTTCTACAAGTGCAATGGCGCGATCTTTATTGGTTTTAGTTTTCTTACCACATGAATACAATAACAATGAAGCAGTACAAATAAGAATGATCAGAGAATAATTTTTCATATTGTAATTTAGCTTTTTAAAACATCTTTCCTCACAAAAAGCAGCCCAAAAGCTTTCCCTTTTTCTTTAGCCCTATTTTTATGATGAATTTTATGTGCTTTCCGAACGGCCTGCAAATAGGTGTTGTTGCTCTTAAAAGTTTTAAACCGACGGTGCACAAACCAATCGTGTACCACAAAATAAATAATACCATATAAAGTAATACCCAGGCCGATAAAAAACTTATAGCTTAAGTGATCGCGATCTATATACATTAAATACAATGACAGTGCAGCAAATAAAACCGCAAAAACATCATTCCACTCAAAGAATGATTTCGCTTTTTGATGGTGGCTTTTATGCATAAACCATAGCGGGCCATGGAATAAATATTTATGTATAAACCAGGAGAAACACTCCATTATTATAATGGTAAATAGTACCGTTAGGAAATTGATAATAACTGACAAGTTTTATAAATGATTGGTTTGTAAAGATATATAAACACGCTAAGATTAAAAATTATGTCATCCCATTGTAAGCTTAATCTACTTTTCAATAAACCATTCCTGACAAATCATTTTTTAGCACTATTTTTGACTAAAATATTAAAAAAGTCAGAAAGTAGAAAAGTAAAATGATTGTAGCCGATAAAAAGAGAGAGCAAATTATTGATGGTGCTATAAAACGCTTTATCCATTTTGGGATTGGTAAAACAACGATGAATGATATTGCTGAAGACCTGTCAGTTTCCAAACCATCACTCTATTATTATTTTCCGGATAAAAAGCATTTAATCATTGGTGTAATTGAACGGGTATTTCACGATTTTTTTGAGTTGATAAAAAAGAAATACAATCCGGACCAACCCCTGGATGAAATACTTTTTAACACCATAGATGTAAGAAATACATTTTTTCAAAAATATTACATGTTAAGAATTACAGAAGGTATTCCTGATTTATTAAATGATGATGTAATTAAAGGCAAGTTACAAACACTTAAAAGATCTGAAAAAGATTTTTTTGCAGAAATATTCAGTCAGGCAAAAGCCAAGGGAGAAATAGAACATGATGATACGGCCCACGTTGCCGAACTCTACCTGGAAAGTTTGATGGGCCTTTGTACCATGTGCATTATGGAAACCGGAAAAGATCTGTTCCCTGATAAAAAAGCTTTCAACAGGATGACCCTTAAACAAAAAAACCTCACCAGCATTTTTGTTAGGGGTTTAAGGTGTGCAGACTAACAGAAAATAAAATCTTCGGCTATTACAGAAGAACTTAAATAAGAACCCAAAAACAAAAAAACAATACATTATGCTTAGAGTAAAAATGGTAAAATTAATGCTCATACTCCTTATCGGTTCGGTTTTGCCGCAACTGGTGGTTGCTCAGCAGCAAATTACCTTAAAAGATGCGCTAACCTTTGCGCTCCAAAACAACACCAAGGTTCGGAATGCGAAACTGGATATTGAAGGCGGACGTTATAAGGTAGAGGAAGTTAGGGCTCAGGCCTTACCTCAGCTTACAGGAAACGTAGGCTTAACCTATAACCCAATTATCGGCCAGTTGGTTGCTAACTTTGGCGGACAAACACAGGCGATTAAATTAGGCCAAAACTGGAATTCGACTGCAGGTGTTCAGCTTTCGCAACAGCTGTTTAACCAACAGGTTTTTACTGGTTTACAGGCGGCTAAATCAAGCGAGGAATATTATAACCTTACTTCTCAATACACAGAAGAGCAGATTATCGAATTGGTTGCCAACAATTATTACCAGGTTTTGGTAAACAGACAGCAGCTAAACGTAATTGATACAAACATTAAAAATGTAAAGATTGTAGAAAAAATTGTTTCCAATCAGTATAAAAACGGTTTGGCAAGAAAAATCGATGTAGATCGTATTACTGTAAATTTAACCAACCTGAACACACAACGCGAACAGGTAATTAACGCGATTACCCAACTGGAAAATCAGTTAAAATTTTCAATGGGGATGCCGGTTTCTACACCAATCAGTTTACCTGCCACCGAATTAACTGAAGTAACTACTTTACCTGTTTTTACAGATTCTATTGATTTGGCGAACAGAACTGAGGTAAAACTTTTGGATAACCAGGATAAACTCTTATCGCTGCAAAGAAAAGCATATGTTGCCGAATATTATCCATCGTTGGCTTTAACGGGTAATTATACTTACTCCAGTCAGAGCGATAGTTTCGACTTTTTAAAATCCAATGCGGCAGCAATTGGTTACGGGGCATCAGCAATTGGCTTAACCCTGAGAATCCCTATTTTCAATGGCTTTTTAACACGCTCTAAAATCCGCCAGGCAGATGTTGATATCAGAAAAGCAAAAGAAAGCCGAAAGGAATCGGTAAACTCTTTAAATCTTGCTTATGAAAATGCAAAGATTCAATTGCGCAATAACATCAATACCATAAAATCGCAGCGTAAAAATGCTGATTTAGCTCAGGAAATTTACAAAAGCACCCAAAATAACTACAACAATGGTTTAGCTTCATTAACCGATCTTTTGGATACGGAAAATGCACTTACCTCGGCACAAAACAGCTATACACAGGCTTTATTAAATTATAAAATAGCCGAAATACAATTAATCAAATCAAACGGAAATATTAAATCGCTAGTTAAATAGAAATGAAAAGAGTAATTATCATAATTGTCGTAATTGTTGTTGCCATTGGCGCAATAGCTTATGTTTTAAGCAACAATAAAAAGAAGAACGAAGAAAAAACTGCTTTCATTGCTAAAGGCGGTGGCGCTGTTGCTGTTCGTATTGCTGAGGTAGAGAAAAAAGCAGTGAATTTAGATTTCAGTGCAAATGGAAACTTTATTCCTAAGCAGGAACTTAATTTCTTATCAGAAAATGCTGGTCGAGTTACTGCCATTTATGTGGATGAAGGTGACCGCGTAAGCAAAGGACAGGTTTTGGCACGCGTTGATGCTGAAATTATCAATACCGACAGGGAAACTGCAGAGGCTAATTACCAAAATGCGGTTAAAGATGAAGCGAGGTATCAAAGTTCTTTCTCAACAGGTGGTGTAACCCAACAACAGTTGGATCAGGCTAAATTGGCTACCAGAAATGCAAAATTGCGTTTACAGGCTTCGCAACGTAAATTAAGTGATGCCAATATTAAATCGCCAATTAATGGAATTGTTAACAAAAGATACATCGAAGTTGGTGCTTTTGTAAATACCCAGGGTACACAATTATTTGAACTGGTTGATGTTTCCAAATTAAAACTAAAGGTTAATGTGAACGAATCGCAGGTGGCCAACCTTAAAGTTGGAGATCAGATTGAAATTAAATCGTCGGTTTTCCCAACTGATAATTTCTCAGGAAAAATAACTTTCATCGCTGCTAAAGCTGATGCAACTTTAAACTTCCCGATTGAAATTGAGGTAGATAACAGCCATAAAAATACGCTTAAAGCAGGTATGTATGGAACTGCGGTATTTAAATTCCCTAAACAGGCACCGAGCATCCTAATTCCACGTACCTCATTTGTTGGTAGTGTAAGCAGCAACCAGGTTTTTGTATTGGATAAATCGAACAACACAGCCAAAACCCGCACAGTTGTAGCTGGCCGTATTTTGGGAGATAATGTTGAAATTCTTGATGGCTTAAAAGAAGGTGAAACAGTAATTACCAGCGGGCAGATTAACTTAACTGAAGGTACTGCAGTGAGTATCGTAAAATAAGTTAGGGGATTTTTTGGCTTTAAAACGCGGTACGCCAATCGCAAAACGCAATACTAATTAAAATGAAGATAACAGATATATCTATAAAAAGGCCTTCGCTGGTAATTGTGGTATTTACCGCATTAACCTTGCTTGGGCTACTAAGTTACTTTTCGTTGGGTTATGAATTACTTCCAAAATTCTCTAACAACGTAGTATCTATTTCGACCATCTACCCTGGTGCTTCACCAAATGAGGTAGAAAATACCGTAACCAAAAAGATTGAGGATGCGGTATCATCGATGGAAAACATTAAAAAGATCAACTCGGTATCGTTTGAGAGTTTATCAACTGTTACCATCACCTTAACTGATGCAGCAAACATTGATATTTCCTTAAATGATGCACAAAGAAAGGTAAATGCCATTCTTTCTGATCTGCCTGAGGATGTAAAAACGCCATCATTAAGTAAATTCTCTCTGGATGATTTACCGGTAATTACCATGTCTGCTTCGGCAAATATGGACGATATTACCTTTTACGATTTAATCGATAAACGTATTGCCCCGGTAATTTCGAGGGTAAGCGGTATTGCACAGGTAAACTTGGTTGGTGGTTCGGAACGCGAAATCCAGGTTTCGTTAGATGCTGATAAATTACAGGGTTATAACCTCTCTGTTCCACAGGTGCAGCAATTAATTCTGAGTTCTAACTTAGATTTCCCTACAGGAAGTGTTAAAACGCAAAACCAGGATGTACTGATCCGTTTATCGGGTAAGTACAGAAGTATGGAAGAGTTGAGAAACCTTGTTTTAACAACAACTAAAGATGGCGCACAAATTCGTTTAGGTGATGTTGCTGATGTTCAGGATTCACAAAAAGAAACTGAAAAACTGGCGCGTATCGACCGTAAAGCTTCTATTGCAATCCAGATTATTAAACAAAGTGATGCAAACGCGGTAGAAGTAAGTAAAGGTGTGCATGCTATTATTGCTAAGCTTAAAAATGAATATGCTGCAAATAAGTTGGATATCAGAATTGTTAACGATAGTTCAATTTTCACCTTAGAATCTGCTGATGCGGTAATTCACGATTTAATACTTGCAGTTATCTTGGTGGCTTTCGTAATGCTTTTCTTCCTACACAGTTTACGTAACGCGTTAATTGTAATGGTATCAATTCCGGTTTCATTAATTGCTACGTTTATCGGAATCAGCTTATTTGGCTTTACCTTAAACTTAATGTCGTTATTGGGGCTATCACTCGTGGTGGGTATCCTGGTGGATGATGCGATTGTGGTACTGGAAAATATCCAGCGACACATGGAGATGGGTAAAAATAAAGTAAGGGCAGCATCTGATGCAACAAGAGAAATTGGTTTTACCGTAGTATCCATTACTTTCGTAATTGTGGTGGTATTCTTCCCGATTGCGGTAAGTACAGGTTTGGTATCGAACATTCTTCGCCAGTTCTGTATTGTGGTAATTATTGCAACTTTGCTATCATTGGTAGCCTCATTCACCATTGTACCACTTATTTTCTCACGTTTTGGTAAGTTAGAACGTATTGAAGGTAAAAACCTATTTGGCCGTTTCATCCTTTGGTTCGAAAAACAGTTAAAGAAATTTACACTTTGGATCACCAGCATCTTAACATGGTCATTAAACCATAAAGCACTAACATTGGTTGCCGTAGTAGTAATGTTTTTAAGTTCATGTGGTTTATTAGTTGGCGGCTTTATTGGATCAGAATTTTTCCCTAAATCAGATAAAGGAGAGTTCTTGGTGCAGTTGGAATTACCAAAAGATGCATCTTTAGAACAAACCAACTTTTTAACCCAAAAAGCTGAAGCTTATTTAGATAAACAACCAGAAATTACTCAGTTAATTACTACAGTTGGACAATCAACCGGTGATTTTGGTGGTACGCAAGCTACGGCATATAAATCGGAGATTAACGTAAAATTAGTTGAACGCGATCAGCGTGAAGGCGTTTCTTCGGATATTTTCGCTACAAAAATGAGTCGTGCATTGGCTAAAGAGCTTGTTGGTGCCAAAGTTAAAACTGTGCCGATTAGTATTTTGGGTATTGCAGAAAATGCACCGATCCAGTTGGTGGTAATGGGATCTGATTTAGATAGTGCATTGAAATATGCTGAAGGTGCACAAAAAGTACTTGCTTCTATTCCCGGCGCAACTGAGATAAAATTATCAGTAGAAAAAGGTACACCAGAGATTAATGTTCAGGTAGATCGTGATAAGATGTCGGCTGTTGGCTTAACGTTACAAACGGTTGGATCTACCATGCAAACCGCCTTTGCCGGTAATACCGATGGTAAATACCGTAAAGGTGAGTACGAATACGACATCAATATCCAATATCAAAACTTTAACCGTCAGAATATCGACGACGTAAGGAACCTGATTTTTGTAAACAGCGATAATAAACAGATTAAGTTATCACAGTTTGCAACCATTACAGAAGGTTCAGGACCAAGCCAGTTAGAACGTTTAAATAAATCTACTTCAGTATCTGTTAAAGCCCAATCAATTGGTAGGCCAACAGGAACCGTGGTTGCAGAATTCCAGGCAAAACTGGAAGATATGCAGAAAAACGGCAAATTAAAGGCACCGGTTGGCGTAAGTTATAGCTGGGCAGGTGATCAGGAGAATCAGAGCGAAGGTTTTGGTACTCTGGGTATCGCTTTATTGGCTTCGATTATTTTGGTTTACCTGATTATGGTTGCACTTTATGATAGTTTCATCTATCCTTTGGTGGTAATGTTCTCGCTTCCTTTGGCAGTAATCGGCGCATTGTTAGCCTTAGCATTAACCAATAACTCAATCGGTATCTTCACCATTTTAGGTTTAATTATGCTAATGGGTCTGGTAGCGAAAAATGCGATTATCCTTGTCGATTTTACCAACCACTTAAAAGCAGAAGGTAAAGAAACCAAAGAAGCGCTTGTTTTAGCCAACCACGCACGTTTACGCCCAATTTTAATGACCACCATTGCCATGGTATTCGGTATGCTTCCTATTGCATTGGCAAGCGGCGCAGGTGCCGAGTGGAAAAATGGTTTGGCCTGGGTTATTGTAGGCGGTTTAACCAGTTCGTTATTTTTAACCCTGATTGTTGTACCTGTAGTATACTTAATATTCGATAGAATGTTAGAACGTTTAGGCTTCAATAAAAAAGGCAAAACAATTGATGAACTGATGGAAGAACCATACGATCATAAAGATGTAAATGAATACGATCTAGATCACGGACATTAATAAACATCCAGATTAACAATCAATTTAGCCCCGACCCCAAATCGGGGCTTTTTTGTGGATTTAAAAATCAGGAACAGTGGTTTAGCGAGCGATGAATGCTCTTGATGCACTATTAGGGCAAAAACAAATCATCCATGGTAACTGCATTCTGCACCAGCCCAATAGAATACATATTATTTTTAACACCATAAGTTGTAACCATGGCTAGAAATAATGCTTTTTTTGTTTTGCTCTGCCCACGGAATATCTCAAGTTTGTATTTTAACGCTGCAGCATAGGCTTTATCTATTGCGAATTCAGTATTCGAAAATTTCATTTCACATACACTGATCACATTATCTTGCCTGTCTAACAACAGATCCACCTGTGCGCCGTTTCCATCTTTTGGCGCATATCGCCAAGCTGATGTTTCAGTAAACACTCCAGAGATGCCCAGTGCCTGTTTAATATTAACTGTATGTTTCATGCAAATCCCTTCAAATGCATAACCACTCCAGCTCCTCCAGGAAGACGTTGATGATTTTTTAAGCCACGTACCTGCACCAGTGGCGCGGGAGTGTTCGATAAATTTAAGATAGAAAAAGCTGTATTCGTCGCTGAGTTTGTAAATGCTCTGATTTGCATTTTTCTGAAAAGGCAGGTGCGGAGTAATGAAGCCAGATTCCACTAGTTCCTCAAGTAAAAGACTGGTAGTTCCCCCACTCTGTAGGTTACACACCGCAATGATTTCGTTTCTTGTTAAGCCCGAGGGTTTTTCTGCAAGTGCTTTGACTACCGAAATGTGCCTGTCTGCGTTTTCGAACAGCGAACGGTAAAGGTTAGCGAATTCTGTTGAAAGGAGGCCGTCCTTGGTGAAGCAAAGCCTGTCGATGGCCTGAGTAGCACTTTCCCCTTTTTTGATTTCTTTCAGGTAATGTGGCACACCGCCCATCGCCATAAAAATGGTCAGCATCTGGTAACGGTCAAGTTGGATATTATTGCTTTTTAAGTACTGTTCTGTTTCATGCAAGGTGAAAGGCAACAAGCGTATTTTTCGCGTTAACCGATTGTGCAGGCCACCTTTGTTGTTTACAACTTTTTTAATCATCCAGGTGGCAGCAGATCCACATATCGCAACAATCAGATTCGGCTGTTGTGAGGCCCACTGGTTCCAAAAATATTCAAATGCAGAAAGAAAGCCTGATTTATGTGAACTTAACCATGGAAATTCGTCAAAGAAAATTACAGCTTTTCTTTTTTTAATTATTGGCGTTGCGAATTCTCTAAGTTGCCAAAAGGCTTCTGTCCAGTTTTTAGGCACTGCAGGAGTTAATGGCGAACCTAATGCTTCTGCAATAGCTTTGCTAAAATTAAGGAGTTGTTCGGCAGCATTTGCATCATGAACGCCCGAAAGTTCGAAAATGAGCTGTTTCTGGAAAACTGAGCGGATCAGGAAAGTTTTTCCTACCCTTCTCCTGCCAAACACCGCCAATAGTTCTGATGAAGATGAGGTAAGTGCCTCTAATAATATTTTTTTCTCAGCTATTCTTCCAATAAGCAATTCCATTTTTTATCCCTTTTAACGTTAACGATTGAAAACAATTTTATCCGCAGCCAAAATACGCTTCAAATATATAGTTTTGGCTGTGGATAAAAAAACATCCGCAGCCAAAACATGCTTAAAATTTATAATTTTGGCTGCGGATAATGAATTATATTTAAATCCTGCATTTTTTGATATAATCGGAACCAATTATTTATTAAATCCGTGAACACTGAAATTACTTTTAAATTAAGTGTACTGAACCCTGCGCGGATAATTCTACAATATTGTATCCAAACAAATTATAACGCAATATTGTATATTAGGGATTATGTTTAAATTCATTTTTAGCCTGTTAATAGTCTGCTCGGTTCTCATAGTAAAAGCTCAACACCCTCCCGTATTTGCGGCAATGACTACTGATTCCAGTTTCATTAAACTTTCCAATCTTGATATTACCCTGGTAAAATACAGTTACAAACCCAATGGAATTAAATTTTTAGTGGTACATGATAATGAAGATACTGGCGTAAAAGCAGGCTTTGATTACATCCGTTGGAGTGGTGGCGAATTAATTGATAGTCAGTACGGTAGTGTTAGGGATTATTATTTCAGTTATATGGATGATCAATACCGCATAGATCCGAATGCAATTTACACAGAGGTGGGTGTTAATACCCGATTAAAAAAGGATCTATTCAGTTCGAACGAAGTAGAAAAGGCAATCCTAAAGGCAGGTAAACAGATAGTTGATTTTTACGACCCAAAAGCTACCGGTTACTTTTTAACGCTACACAATAATGCAGATGGCGGCTTTGGAATTTCTTCTTATTTACCAGGTTATGATTTGGCCAGCACTGCAGATTCCGTTTACATCAACTTCCAGATGGACGGCGATGACCTTATATATGTAACTGAACCCAGATTATTTTCAAGTTTGAAAAAAGCCAATGTGAATGTAATCCTGCAATCTAAATTCGCTTCTAATGATGGTTCACTTTCCATTTACGCCATGCAAAATAACATTCCCTACATCAATGTTGAAGTGCAGCACGGGCATCAAGATGAAAATTTGCGCCTTATTGAATTAGCCGTTGCCACACTAAAAGAACATGGCTTGGTAAAGAAGGAGTAAAATCTGCTTTCGTTATGGTAACGTTGAAAAGTAAACCAAAAAGGCGTACAGCCAATGCCTTTAAGATGAGCACATAATAATCTATTGAATTTTCTTTTGAAAGCAAATCAGGTTCTATCAATAAAAAAAAATTATTTGGTAAGTTTAGTTGGAACTGGATATACCACACCATTAGGCAATAAGATAACCTGTTGCAGCGAAGTGATTTTCCCTTTATCATCGCGGATCACATAAAGCCTTGTACTATTTTCACCATAGCTTGCATTATAGCCTTTAATTGTTAGCATATCCTTACTCACTTCCCTTATCTTATAATCTTCGGATGGTTTACCAGCATCAGCCCTTCTCCAGATAAGGCCTTCCTTTGTTGCAATTATATACCGGTTATTGTTGTATTTACCAATGATGCCAGCATATCTTTTTTCCCAGCCAATGTTCATTTTATCTCCTGCCTTGCTATCTTCCAACTGCCATTTAACACTTGCTATTAAATCCGAATCTTTAGAGTTTTTAATGATGTCTTCAAAGATTATTTGACGCGTTTTGGATAAGGACAGTTGACTTTTCACAACTGAATCGGGGATAACGCCTGTACCCTCCCAACCCACCTGTGAGTTTGGTGCAACTACCATTTTAACTGATAAAAAAAGCGACAAGATTGTTTTTCAACGGAATGTAAGAGCCAGCAATTCCTGCTCCAGCTGAGGCTTCACCTATTATGGTTGCCCGGTGCATTTTCTGCATGGCATAAGCAAACCCTTCTGCAGCCGAACCTGTATTCGGACTTATCAATATAAATACTTTGCCGTTAACATTCCGCCTGCCAGGTACAAATGAATAGGTCCATTCCTGTTCATCATGGGTACGATCTTTATAAAATCCGTTTAAATAAAACTTTTCATCCCCGGCTGCGAAAAAATAAGAGGCCAGAAATCTTCCCATTTGTAAAATGCCGCCACCGTTCGCCCTTACATCTATAATTACATATTGGCTATAAGCTGCGGTATTCATTACTGCGGCGGCTGTTTCAAACGCTTCTTGAGTGGCGTAAAAAAGGGCCTGGGATGTTAATATACGCTGTTGAAGATGAGGGATCGATATCTACACCGCGGAATCCGTAATTTTGTTTACGTAAAATGGTAGTTCAATGATAGGCTTAAACAGATCAGTTTTATTATATACCGGAAAAATTATCTAGTTTATACTCTTAATCTTAGTAACCAAAAAAGTAATCAGCAATCCAAACACGGAAATGATCCCGAAAGAATAACGCAAACTTGATAGCTGCGAAACATAGCCAATTAATGGCGGACCGAACAAAAACGCAAAATAACCAATGCTCGAAACCATTGTAATGGCCTTACCTGATGGCACTTTTTTATTGTTACCTGCAATACTGTAAACCATCGGTACAATACTGGAAACACCTAGCCCAATAAGCATAAAACCTAAAATGGCCACAATAATATGAGGGAATATTACAGCAAGGGCCATACCTACCGATATAATTGCACCACTGATTTGCAACAGGTTTTTACGCCCGAACCTATTGATCAGATAAACACCTAAAAACCTACCGCTGGCCATCATAAACATAAATGATGCATAGCCGATTATGGCCTTGTTGTGCGGCAGTTTAACCACATCTTCAAAGTAAATTGCACTCCAATCGAACATTGTTCCTTCGGTTGCCATACTGCAAAAAGCAACAACGCCCAATAACACTAATATACCTTGTGGCCGGGTAAAAAATTTTGCTTTCTCCATCAGCACATCGGGCTTACTGTAGTTCAATAATTTTTTCCCGTTAAATGCTACATTGGTTAAAGAGAATAAAGCAATTACCCAAAAATGGGTATACATGCCCAACTTTAAGTTTACCAAACCGAGTGCAATTAATGCCCCGGTTAAATTGCCTATGCTCCATGCACCATGAAAAGAACTCATAATGGGTTTACCATAAAAGTTTTCGCCTGCTACACCCTGTGTATTTAAGGCAATATTGCATAGATTACCTGTGATACCGAACAGCACTAAAAAAGCGGCCAGTTGTAAACCTGTGGTAGCCAGGGCTAAAAATGTTAATGCAATTGCATAGAGTGGTGCGGTTGCCCTTAACATTTTCTTGCTTCCAAAATGTGTGGTCAATTTTGCAGAAAAAAACATCGTAATAATCTGTCCTGCCGGCAATGCAAAAAGAATGGAACCTAATTCTGCATCATTAAGCCCCATAGATGCTTTGAAAGTTGGTATTCTACTTGCCCAACTGGCAAAACAAACGCCTTGCATAAAGTAAAATGCGGAAATAGCGAAACGTACTTGTTTTGGAGAGCTTTGTGCTGTTACAGGTGTATTTTCTTGTTTTATTAGAATTTCCTTTTCTTGCTTGCTTTCTTCCAAAATGATGTTTTAATTATAGATTGAGCTACAAAGTTCTTTAAATCTATTGTAAAAACCGACAATTTTTTAACATTTATCCGAATTTCTGTCTGCAAACTGGTTAAAATCTTAAATTTTCCATTTTTCAAGTTGATAAGCACTATCCCAAAACATCCACTCCAATCGTGTAGCCATTTCAAAAGCCTCAAACATTTTCTGCCGGGTTTCGGTATTGGCAACAGCCGCCAGTTGATCTGCAATGGTAATCGCTTTTTCCACTGCGGTTGCAAATTCTGCTCCTGCATACATATCGATCCACCTTTTATATGGATTTTGATCTCCGCTTTGCTGTGAAAAAATATAATCGCCAACTGCTTTGTAAATCCAGAAACATGGTAAAACCGCGGCAACTGCAATTTCTACATTGGCGTAAGCAGCCTGACTAAGGATATAATTTGTATACAATAAGGTAGATGGTGTAGGCTGAATATTTGTTGCTAAGCCAAATTCTACAAAATAACTTTCATGTAAACTCCGCTCTGCGAAAATTGCTCCTGTAGAAAATCCGGCAAAAGCCATTACCAGGTCGGCATGCTGCATCCGGCTGCTAATTGTACTTAATGTCCGCCCGAATTCCAACAAATAATAGGCATCCTGCGCCAGGTAAAAAAGGAATTTTTCTTGCGGTAAGGTACCATTGCTAAGTTCGGCATTAAAAGGCATTGTTAATATTTTGGCATAAATGGGTGCTACCTTTTCCCATGCCTGTTGGCTCCACATCATTGAATAATTAGTTTTAGCGGATTAAAAAAATGATTTAACGGGCCATTGCCCTTACCAGTTGTTACATTACTTCCACTTTGTAGTGCCTCGCTGATATATTTTTTTGCAAGTTTTATAGCCGTTAATAGATCATAACCTTTTGCCATCTCGGCAGCTATGGCTGATGATAAAGTACACCCCGTTCCATGCAGGTTTTTTGAAGCAATAAATGCACTTTCGAGTATAACTGGTGCATCTTTTCCATTTATGAAAACATCGTAAATAATTGGTCCGGCCAAGTGCCCGCCTTTCAGTAATATAGCGTTTGCGCCTTTTTGGATAATTTTGTACCCTGCCGCGATCATATCTTCAAGGTTGTGGATCGGTTGCCCGGAAAGTATAACGGCTTCATCAATATTTGGGGTTACTAAACTAACAATAGGAAACAATTTTTCAATCAGCAGGTTCACGGTATCGGGTTCTATTAAACGATGACCGCTGGTAGCCACCATCACAGGATCTAAAATTATCGGAGCAGGATTACTATAACTGCTTAATGCCTTTACAATTACCTGTACCACTTCTGCACGGTTAATCATCCCGATTTTAATTGCAACAGGTGCAATATCATCCATCACGGCCTGCAATTGATCTTTGATGATTTCTGTCGGAATGCCGTGTACCGACTTTACACCCATTGTATTTTGTGCCGTTACTGCTGTAATTACAGAGGTACCAAAGCAGCCCAGTGCCGAAAAAGTTTTTAAATCGGCTTGTATACCAGCACCTCCTCCACTATCGGAGCCAGCTATTGTTAATACATTAATGTAATTCATTGCTTAAAGACTTCATTTTGTTTAAACAACTTCAGGAGTCTTCAAATGCAGTATGCATTTTACACAATATGTGCAGACAAACTAATTTTCCTACGCCGGCATTATCCGGATCAGGTTCCTTTGAGGTTGATGGAGGAAATATTTATGGATAAAGGACATTACCTTTTACCTCTATAACTTTTACCATTAAACTCAAAATGGGTATGTTCTCAGCCAACTTGTTTTTTGAAGGCACCCCTAAAGTTTCGTACCGCAATATAGGGCTTAGATTTTATTCTTTATTTATAAAAATTAATTAAAGAGCTGATATTTAATATTTCAAGGATTTCTTTAATTCGCTAATGATGAAAAATCGTCATTTCTAGTATGATTGAGTATCTTAATGTCTCTAAAAATGTGTGGTAAGATCCCCGCCTGCGCTAGGATAACGGTACGGAGTAAAATACTTGTTAAATCGTCATTCCCAAATTAATTGAGCAACCTAATGTTTCTAAAATTGTGTGGTAAGATCCCCGCCTGCGCGAGGATGACGGCACGGAGTATAATATTTGTTCAATCGTCATTTCGACCGTAGTGGAGAAATCTTTGAACTTGGTTTTTAATAAATTTAAAAGATTTCTCGGCTGCGCTGTGCTTCGCTCGAAATGACGGTCTGGGTGTCCATCATCATTCCTAAATTAATTGAGTATTTTAATGTCTAAAAATGTGTGGTAAGATCCCCACCTGCGCGAGGATGACGTCAGAAAGACTTTTGAGATCAACCGTAAAGCGAATCATTATTAAAGAGTTGTCAACTCTAATTGCCAATTTGCTAGGAAGTTGACAACTCTAAATTCAAATCAACTAATCAAACGTATAAAATTCAATGTTGAAGAGTTGTCAACTTTAATTGCCAACTTGTTAGAAAGTTGACAACTCTGAATTCAAATCAACCAATCAACCGTAAAGCAAATCAATGTTAAAGAGTTGTCAATTTTAATTGCCAACTTGCTAGGAAATTGACAACTCTGAAATGAAAAAAGCCGACAATTTCTTATCGGCTTTTATTTTTGCATGATTAAACTTTATTAATCGACAGTAATACCGCCCAATCAATTAAATATGTATCGCTCTGTTATCAGTTGCAGCAAGTGCAGCTTCTTTTAAAGCTTCTGTATAGGTTGGGTGAGCATGGCAGGTACGTGCAATATCTTCTGCAGATGCACGGAATTCCATAGCAATAACCGCTTCCGCAATCATATCGGCAGCACGAGGACCAATCATGTGTACACCTAAAACTTCGTCGGTAGCAGCATCGGCCAAAACTTTAATAAAACCATCGGTATCCATGCTTGCTTTTGCACGTCCGCTGGCTTTGAAAGGGAATGAACCTGCTTTATATTTAACGCCTTTTTCTTTTAATTGCTCTTCGGTTAAACCTACAGAAGCCACTTCTGGCCAAGTGTAAACCACACCAGGAATTAAGTTATAGTTGATATGCGGTTTTTGCCCGGCAATGGTTTCGGCAACATAAGTACCTTCATCTTCTGCTTTGTGGGCCAACATGGCACCGGTAATTACATCGCCAATGGCATATACTCCTTTAACCGAAGTTTCTAAATGTTCGTTAACCGGAATTTTTTTACCTCTTTCTTCAATAGTGATTCCAATTTTATCTAAGCCCAAACCTTCGCTATAAGCGGTACGGCCAACGGCTACGATACAATAATCGGCATCAAATGATATGGTTTCGCCTTTTGGTGTTTCGGCAGTAACTGTTACAGTTTTACCTTTGTTGGTAGCGCCGGTAACTTTATGCCCCATATAAAACTCCATGCCTAAGTTTTTCTTCAACACGCGTTGCAGCTCTTTACCTAAACCAGCATCCATTGTGTTAATAATTGATGGTAAAAACTCTACTACAGAAACTTTTGTACCTAAACGGGCATATACAGAACCCAACTCTAAACCGATTACACCGCCACCGATTACAACCATCGTTTTAGGTACTTCTTTAATATTTAAAGCCTCGGTAGAGGTAATGATGCGTTTTTTATCGATTGGCAAAAACGGTAAAGCTGTTGGTTTAGAACCAGTAGCAATAATTACGTTTTTAGCTGATAGGGTTTCGGTAGAGCCATCGGCTTTGGTAACGAGTATGGTATTTTTATCAACGAAAGAGCCAACTCCTTCGAAAGAATCGATTTTGTTCTTTTTAAATAAATAAGTAATACCAGCAGTATTTTGTGCAACAACATCATCTTTACGGGCGATCATCTGTGGCATATCAACCTTTAAATCTTTTATGTTGATACCGTGGGTAGTAAATGTGTGGGCAGCGTTGTGGTAGTGTTCTGATGAATCCAACAAAGCTTTAGACGGGATACAGCCTACGTTTAAGCAGGTACCTCCAAAAGTTTTATATTTTTCAATAACTGCAGTTTTTAAACCTAACTGAGCACAACGGATTGCGCCTACATAACCGCCCGGCCCTGAACCGATAACAACGACATCGTATTGCATAATTTCTTGATAATTTTGATTAGTCAAATGTAGGGAAAAAAGGCCGAAAGCTGAAAGCGCATCAGGCAATAGAAGCACTTTCTTAGTCATTGTTTTATCAGTTATTTGCACTTCATCAATCGGCTATAGCCAATACATGTTTAGCTTAAGCGTAATTTTTTAGAAAAACAATCGATTAATCAATTGATACGCTTTGCCCAGTATGATTTTAAAATTTACTGGGGTAAGCGCTTATATCAATTCTTTTTGAAGCATAAATTCTTTCGCGTTTGCAAAACTTAAAAACAATTCATCAGCAATTTTTAATTTTTGATGTGCGCGCACATTATTTTGGATGGCATAACAGGTAATGCCCGCAGCCAAGGCAGATTTAACACCGTTTAATGTATCTTCAAAAACTATGCATTCGTCTTTTTGTAAGCCCAAACGCTCTACACAAAGGTTATAACTTTCGGGGTGAGGCTTAGAGTTGCTTACATCGGTACGGGTAATAAACAATTTAAAGTACTTGGCCAATCCGTTGCGCTCAAAAACAGCTTCGACATCAATTTTAGGGCTTGCAGTAACCACAGCCAGCATTAATCCCCTTGCGTATGCAAACTGGATAAAATCCAACGCAAAAGGCATTAGTTCAATATCGGTTGTTCTAAAACCATCGAAAGTAATCTTCTCCCTCCTGTTGATGAAACCTTCAAGCTCTTCGTTAATTTTATACCTGTCTATTATCGTTTTGGCATTTTTAGGCAATGGGATGCCTGCATAATTGCTTAGCCAATCTTTAAAATCGATAGCCACTCCATAATCGCATAAAAAGGTGTTCCAACAATCGAAATGAAACTTTTCCGAATCAATTAATGTGCCGTCTAAATCGAACAGCAATGCTTTTATTTTACTCATTATAATTTATAAAGGAATGATTTATGGGATGATCTCGAAGAGAAAAAATTGTTGTACCTGCGATTTCCCAAAGTTATTATCAACACAAAAGATTAGAGATTGATGTCCGTTAGCCAATTTTGGACCAAAAGTTACGCCTTCAAAGTTGTCGATATGCCTGTTTAAAGTATCAAAATCGAAAAGCAGTTTTTTAGTTAACGGTTTTGGCGGATTTTTCACGAACGATGGGTTATCAATTTCATTTTCTGCCCCGTTTAAATCAACCAGGTAAAGTTTTACAAAGCTATGGTCATCATGGCCTTTTGCCCAGGCCCTTTCCATAACCAAAAGCGTATGGTTATTTACCGCCAGTATTTCTGAAATGCCGTTTACATTCCAGTCGTTTTCTACAGTTGGCTTAACTGGTAAAGCGCCAAGGTTATAAGCATATTGCGCAGTATTCTTTTTGCTTGCCACATCAAATTTCAGAATACGTGTTAAAGCTTTATCATATTCAAAAGCTGCCTGTAAACCATCTTCATATCTTGGCTCCTCTAAACTGGCATATAATGTTTTATAACCATCGGCATAAGTTAGGCCTTCAAACAGTGCATTTTTGCGTGGCCCGTTTTCGGTTTTGGTAAAATGAAAACCTTTGGGCAGTGGGATGGTATCCAAAAACTTCCCATCAGTAGAAATAAAAGTTAAACCAGGTTGAACGATTGTTGTATCACCATTTTTAAATAACCTTTCGCCTTCACTACTCCAAATTAATTGCTTGCTTAATGGGTTATACCTTACCGATTCGCCATCTGGTTTAACGCTCTTATCAGTACCAAATTTAGGATATTGTTTCCCACTTTCCTGGAGCATATAAGTTACGCCCGTTATGCGAACAGTATCTATTTTATTTTCATTGATCTCAATTTGCGCGGTATAAATCCTCGCCGGACTAAATTGCGAAGGATCATCGCTGATCATATAATATTGGTTTTGTTTTACATCATAATCAATACCTGATAATCCGCCTACTACCGAATTTTGGAAATTTGGATTTAAAGGCATAATGTACTCATCCAAAAACTTAATGGCTGATACACTGCTTTCATTTTGCTTTACCGCAGCATACTTGGTTGCAGAACAAGATGAAAGAACGATGGAAAGAATAGAATAAACAAGGAAGAGCTGTGATACAGATTTCAAATCGTGATGTTTAGGCTGTAAAAATATGGTTTTTTGATGGCACAAGGTACGTCACCCTTAATTTATTTCAGGGCCTTAACAGTGATGATTGTTGTTTACGTTTAACTAAAATAAATTTCTAATTTCATAACGATTAACGGAACAGTCGGATTCTACCATTTAACTGCACACTTAATAACTCGATATGCTTAACTTCTTACAACATTATGAAAACCTGATTTTTCTCTATAAAAAGAAACAGTCGAACGTTACCATCCGACTGCACAGTTATTGTATAATGTAGTGTCAGATGTTGTTATCTGACACTGATAAAATTTAAGATTTAAAACAACTTACCAATAACACGGTAAGTAACATTGTTTCCATCTACAATCTCCTCATAATATACATCATCAGGAGAAACAAAATATTTTTCATTTTTAATAGTCACTTCCCTGCATCCTTCTGGCAACTCGTTAATTACATCACCTATATTGTGCGAATCAACACTTCCTCCATCAGTATTTAGAACCCCATCTTTACCTGCAACAACATATACTGCTTTACCATCGGCATTTTCTTTTTGGGTGTAATAAACGCCCTTATATTCGTAATAATCTACCCCGTTAATGGTAACCTGGGTGGCATCAGAAGGTAAATTCGGAACTTCGGCACCAACAGGTGGAGTTACCACTTCATATTGTTCGTTATTTTGTTGATAGAATAATCCACCTGAGTAATAAAACTGATTGGCACCATAGTAAAACGGATAATAACCATAAGGCAATACACCAATTCTGATACCTAAAAACGGACGGTAATAATTGTAATAGCTATAATACGGACGGTAATAAGGTCTGCCATATCCAGGGCGATATGCATAACCTGGTCGGCTATACCCTGGTCTGCCATAACCTGGTCGGTAACCCGGTCTGTTATAACTGTAATTTGGTCTGGCTACACGCCCTCCATAACTTGGGCTATAACTTCCTCTGCCTGGTGCACGCATTGATGGCTGCCTGGAAATAGAACCTCCACCTCTTGATGAACTTATCGAACCAGATCTTCCTCCTCCAGAAAATCCTCCTCCACCCCTACTTGCCCTTTGTGCAGAAACACTTTCGATGTTTAAGGTTGCAATCATCGCTGCTGCAGCGAAAACAACCAATCCTTTATTTAATAACCTATTCATTTTATTGTGTTTAACTTGATTACGAATATGACGATGAAAACGGTTAAAAGATTATCCCTTAACAAGATTTAACTAAATTTTGATACAGCAATGACGAATGTAGCCTTTGGAATTACCTGCTCATGCATGGAAATTGTAAAACACCTTTCCCATCAATCCCATCCATGCTAACAAACCTTTTACGGGTTGTTTTTTTTTATCAATCGTTAATCACCTATATTTAAATTTTATTCCTTAAAACTAGCTTAAATGAACCTTACCAGAATTTTTAGCCTTTTATTTTGCCTGCTTATTGCTAACCAATTAATGGCCCAGCAAACCGATTCGGCTTATGTGAGAGAAAACTACACTAAAATAGAGCGCCAAATACCCATGCGCGATGGGGTTAAACTATTCACTTCCATTTATATACCCAAAAATCAATCCAAAAAATATCCATTTTTAATTAACCGCACACCATACACTGTTGCACCCTATGGCGAAGACAAATACAAGCTTAGTTTAGGTAACTTTCCGGCAATGATGCGCGAAGGATTTATTTTCGTTTATCAGGATGTACGTGGCCGTTGGATGAGTGAAGGCACCTTTGCCGATATCCGCCCGCAACAAACTGGCAAAAAGAGCAAAAATGCCATTGATGAAAGCACCGATACCTACGATACTATTGACTGGCTGGTTAAAAATGTGAAAGGCAACAATGGTAATGCCGGAATTTATGGAATATCCTATCCTGGTTTTTATTCTACCACATCACTACCAAACGCGCACCCGGCCTTAAAAGCTGTTTCGCCGCAGGCACCTGTTACCGATTGGTTTATGGGCGACGATTTTCACCACCGTGGAACTTTATTTTTAATGGATGCCTTTAGCTTTATGGGAAGTTTCGGTGTTCCGCGTCCTAAACCCATCACACCAGATAAAGGCCCTAAGGGTTTTCAATTCCCGATAGAAGACAATTACCGTTTTTACTTAGAAGCCGGATCGGTTAAAAGCCTTAAAGACAAATATTTTGCCGATAGCATTAAATTTTGGAATGATTTATTTAAACACCCAAACCTTGATACGTTTTGGAAAGCACGCTTAATTACGCCGCATTTAACCAATGTAAAACCTGCCGTAATGGTGGTAGGCGGTTTTTTTGATGCTGAAGATGCTTACGGAACCTTTGCAACTTATAAAGCAATTGAGAAGCAAAATCCCGGAGCCAATAATATACTGGTTGCAGGTCCTTGGTTCCATGGCGGCTGGGTACGTAGCGATGGATCTTCTTTTGGAGATATTCCTTTTGGTAAAACCACCAGTATTGATTATCAGGAGCAATATGAACTGCCATTTTTTAAACACTATTTAAAGGGTGAGGGAGATTTTAATGCCGCAGAGGCAAATATTTTTGTAACCGGCAGCAACGAATGGAAAAAGTTTAAAACATGGCCACCACAGGGTGTAGAAAGCAAAAACCTGTATTTACAGCCTAACGGAAAACTGGCCTTCGAAAAAGTTGGCAGAACCGACAGTTGGGATGAATATGTGAGCGATCCGAATAACCCTGTGCCTTATCAGGATGGCATTCAATCCAAACGTACCCGCGAGTATATGATAGACGACCAACGCTTTGCAGCCCGCAGGCCAGATGTAAAATCTTACCAAACTGATGCCTTAACAGAAGACATTACCCTAACCGGACCTGTTTTAGCCAACCTTGTAGTTTCTACCACCGGAACCGATGCCGATTACGTAGTGAAATTGATTGACGTTTACCCGGAAGATGCACCAAACCCTGAACCTAACCCTAAAAATTTAATTATGGGTGGTTACGAAATGTTGGTACGCGGAGAGATTATGCGCGGCAAGTACCGCAACAGTTTCGAAAAACCCGAAGCTTTTATTCCAGGCACCATTACCAAAGTAAATTATCCATTGCCTGATGTGGCCCACACCTTTAAAAAAGGACACAAAATCATGATTCAGATTCAAAATTCATGGTTCCCTTTGGCCGATCGCAATCCGCAGAAATTTATGGATATTTATCAGGCAGAACCACAGGATTTTCAGAAAGCAACACATAAAATTTACCATGATGTACACAACAGTTCATATATAACCGTTTCAGTATTGAAATAAAGCGAAAAAATGCCCTCACACTCGTTTCTACGAGTGTGTAAATAGTCAATCGTTTTCAACGATGCAAAAACATTACCCGGTTCGTGCCCCCACGAACCGGAAGCTTATTAAATATCCGCTTAACCACCTAACTTATCCAAATGAAATACTTTAAACTAATCATCATTCTGCTTTCAGCATCATCAGCATTTGCGCAAGGCGATGCCGGATACCCTAAAGCAAACTACACCAAAAAGGAAGTATACATCCCTATGCGTGATGGAACAAAACTTTTTACGGCAATTTACTCTCCTAAAAATGCCTCGAAAGATAAAAAATACCCGATGATTATGCAGCGTACCTGCTATAGTGTAGCCCCATACGGAGAAGATAAATTTCCTGCCCGCTTGGGTCCATCAGAACTCATGATGAAAGAAGGCTATATTGTGGTAATGCAGGATGTGAGGGGCCGTTGGAAAAGTGAAGGTACCTGGACCAACATGACACCTGTAATTGATAATAAAAAGAGCAAAAAGGATGTTGATGAAGGATCAGATACTTACGATACCATCGACTGGCTGGTTAAAAACGTAGCCAACAATAATGGTAAAGTTGGTCAATGGGGAATTTCCTATCCGGGTTTTTATACCGCAGCAGGAATTCTGAGTAATCATCCAGCATTGAAAGCATCATCCCCACAAGCACCAATTTCCGATTTCTTTTTTGATGATTTTCACCATAATGGGTCATTCTTACAAAGTTATTTCTTCACCTTCCCGGTATTTGGGGTACAAAAAACCGATACCACATCTAAACCCTGGTACAATAACCAGATAATTTTGCCAAAAACAAAAGATGGTTACCAGTTTGCTTTAGATCTTGGCCCTTTAACCAATGCAGATAAATATTATAAGAATAACTTTTTTTGGCAGGAAACTGTAAACCATCCAAACTACGATGAGTTTTGGCAAAAACGCGGTTTATTAAAACATTACAATACTGTAAAACCTGCGGTAATGTTGGTTGGCGGCTGGTATGATGCTGAAGATTTATCAGGCCCCTTAAACATTTATAAAACTATAGAAAAGAAAAATCCTAATGCTTACAATACAATAGTGATGGGGCCGTTTGGCCATGGAAGATGGAGCCGCGAAACTGGCCATACCATGCACAGCAATGTATATTTTGGCGATAGCATCGCTACCTTTTACCAAAAAGAAATCGAATCTAAATTTTTTAATCACTTTTTAAAAGGCAGTGGCGACAAAAACTCTGGTTTACCAGAAGCCTACATGTTTGATACCGGCAAAAAAGAATGGGAAACTTTTACCAAATGGCCAACAGAGAAAGCTGCTAAACAGAAATTGTATTTAGCTGCCGATGGTAAACTCAGCATGACTGCCCCTGCTGCCGCTGGTTCCTTAAACTACATCAGCGACCCTTTAAAGCCTGTTCCTTATACAGAAGATTTAACCACAACATTGGGTTTTACGCCACATAATTACATGAGCGAAGACCAACGTTTTGCCGGAAGAAGACCAGATGTATTGGTTTATCAAACCGAAGTGTTGGATAACGACATTACATTGGGTGGTGAAATTATGTCGCACCTTAAAATTGCAACCACAGGTACTGATGCCGATTTTATTGTAAAACTGATCGATGTTTATCCTGCCGATGAACCCAACAATGCTTATATGCCCAATAAAAACATTACCCTTAGCAATTACTGGCAAATGGTACGCTCGGAAATAATGCCTGCACGTTTCCGTAACAGTTTCGAAAAACCTGAAGCTTTGGTTGCCAATAAAAAAACCGATGTAAACTTTCAGTTGCAGGATGTATTGCACACCTTTAAAAAAGGACATAGAATCATGATCCAGGTACAAAGCACTGCATTTCCGCTGTTTGCACGCAATCCACAAAAATTTGTAGAAAATCCTTATAAAGCAACAGAAGCAGACTACATTAAAGCCACTCAAACGGTATTTAACGATAGCTTTATCGAAGTTGATATTATAAAATAGCGCGCCCGTAAATAGCCCCGATTCGTGTCCCCACAAACAGGAAAATTGATCAACACTGAAAAAAAATGAAAAAATTACTCTTAATCCTTGCAACCGCCCTAAGTATTTCAACGGCTCAGGCGCAGCTGCTTGGAAAAAACCAGGTAAACTCCCGCGCCGATAGTCTTCGCGGAACCCTTACCCCATTGCGCACCTGTTACGATATCAATTACTACCACTTAGATGTGAAGATTGATATTGATCAGAAATCGGTAAGCGGAAACAATGAATTTGCCTTTACTGCCACTCAGGATTTCACTAAACTACAATTCGATCTTTTCGACAACTTAAAAGTTGATAAAGTGGTTTATCAAGGCAATAATTTACCTTTTACACGCGAGTATAATGCTGTTTTTGTTACTTTCCCCAAAGCGGTAAAAAAAGGAAGTAAAGATAAATTCACGGTATTTTACTCTGGCAACCCTACCGTAGCAAAAACACCACCATGGGATGGCGGTTTCATCTTTAAAAAAGATGCTGCAGGCAATCCTTTTGTATCTGTGGCCTGCCAGGGGCTTGGTGCCAGCGTATGGTGGCCAAATAAAGATCACCAAAGTGATGAGGTAGACAGCATGTTGATTAGCATTACCATACCAAACACCTTACAGGAAATATCAAACGGAAGGTTAAGAAACACAGTAGATAAACCCGATGGTTACAAACAATACAATTGGTTTGTGAGCAACCCCATTAATAACTATGATGTTACTTTTTACATTGGAAAATATGCACACTGGCAAGACAGTTACGATGGTGAAAACGGGAAACTGAGCATCGATTATTGGGCTTTACAAACGGATAGTGCAAAAGCGCGCCCACACTGGGATGCAGATGTTAAGCCCATGCTAAAATGTTTTGAATATTGGTTTGGTCCATACCCATGGTACAAAGACGGTTATAAACTGGTTGAGGCACCACACCTGGGTATGGAACATCAGAGTGCGGTAGCCTATGGCAATCAATTTAAGAAAGGTTATTTGGGTAGAGATTTGAGCGGAACCGGCCATGGCCTAAAATTTGATTTTATTACCGTACACGAAAGCGGCCACGAATGGTTTGGCAACAACATTACCGCAAAAGATATTGCCGACATGTGGATACATGAAGGTTTTACCAATTACTCAGAAGTATTGTTTACAGAATGTACAGAAAATAAAGCAGCTGCAGATGAATATGTAATCGGACTGCAAAAAATAATCAGCAACGACATTCCCGTAATCGGCCCTTATGGTGTTAATAAAGAAGGATCAGGCGATATGTACCCAAAAGGAGCAAACCTGATTAGCACCATACGCCAGTTAATTAATAACGATGAAAAATTCAGACAGATTCTTCGTGGATTAAACAAAACATTTTATCACCAAACCGTAACTACTGCACAAATCGAAAATTACATTGCTAAGCAGAGTGGTTTAAAATTAGATAAGGTGTTCGATCAGTATTTACGCTATACCAATATCCCTGTACTTGAATATAAAATAGATAACGGAACCTTGTCTTATCGCTGGTTAACCGATGTAAAAGGCTTCGATATGCCTGTACGCGTTACCTTAAAAACTGGTGCTTATACATTAATCAAACCATCAAATGATTGGAAAACGGTTAAAGTAGACGCCAGTATTAGTGCTGATAATTTTAAACAAGATCCATTATTTTACATCAAAACAAAGAAAGGATAATGGTTGATTTTTCTTTACCCCAGACTGGAATTTAAAGAAATTTTCACTTTGTGCAACTTTTCTGCAAAACAACCGTCTTATTAGAAAAACGACATTATTCCATTTAAAAATAAAATCTATAACCATGAAAAAAGTATTTGCAATATTATTGGCATCATTAACATTAACTGCTGGCGTTAACGCAATTGCAAAAAATGGCAGCAACACAAATGAATTCCGTACCAAAAGCGACGATCGCCAGGTTAAAAACTTTAATGGCGTAGCATCTGCAGGACCAATTAACGTAATTGTAACACTAGGCAATACCGAGAGCTGCCGTTTAGAAGGCGATTCAGAAGCAATTGCTTCAATTATTACGGAGGTAAAAGGCAACGTGTTGGTTATCCGCCCACAAACAAGTATCACCAGCTGGTCTAGAAAATACGAAGGCAAAAAAATCACAGCATACGTAACCGCAAAAGAGTTGGCAAGCTTAACAGTAAGTGGCGATGGAAACTTAACTGTTAGCGGCAAAATCAGCACCGGTAGCCTAACCACAACGGTGAGCGGTTCGGGCAGCATTAAAGCAACAGCAGATGTAGATGATTACAGCGGTGTGATTAGCGGATCGGGCGCAATTAACATCACTGGTGGCGCAGATCATGCAAAAGTAGTTATCAGCAGTTCTGGTACATTTTCAGGTAAATCATTTTCTACAAAAACCTTAAACAGTACCATCAGTGGTTCAGGAACTGTAAATATTGCGGTTAGCGAAAGCATTAAAGCAGTAATCAGTGGTTCAGGAAATGTAAATTATTCTGGCAACCCAAGTGTTGATAAAACCGTTATTGGCTCAGGTGGTGTAAGAAAAGTTTAAATAAAAACCATTTAATAGCGAACACCTGTAAGAAATTACAGGTGTTTTTTTGTTGGTAAGGAATAAATTTTTAGTTCCATTCCCCAACACAATCGTTATGATGAACTTGTTATAGCATCTTTTTGTAAAACACCCTGATCCAGAAAGCTCTTTGGACAAGACTCGGTATTCAAACTAAAAAATTATCTTCGCTTAACAACATCCCTAGCTAATGAAAAAAACCTTATTTGCACTCCTTTTACTATTTAATATCAGCTTTGGTTACAGTCAAACACTCGATAAAAAGTATCTGCCAGTGGTAAATGCTTTTATCGCAACAGTAAAAAGTGGTTCGATAGAAAAATTGAGCGCCAAAATCAAATATCCTTTAACCCGTACTTATCCCATCCCGCCAATTAAAAATAAGCAGGAATTTATAAAAAGATATAAAGAGGTTTTTGATGACCAACTCATCAAAAAAATTATCAACTCCAAACCCACAACGAATTGGAGCGATGTGGGCTGGAGGGGTATTATGCTTTTAAACGGCAATTTATGGCTCGATACCGATGGCAAAATCATTGCAGTAAACCAGCAATCAAAGCTCGAAGCCAAAGAACAAACTAAGCTAATTAATGCCGACAAAAACAAACTTTATTCATCTCTCGCTAATTTTACACAACCGGTTCTGGTTCTCGAAACTGCCCAATACCGGATCAGAATTGACGACCTTGGAAACAACAATTACAGATACGCCTCCTGGTCGCTAAAAAGTAACATGAGCGAAAAGCCTTCATTGGTATTAACCAAAGGTAGGTTGACGGCCGATGGCAGCGGCGGAAACCACAACTATCAATTTAAAAGTGGACAATATACCTATACCTGTTATATTACAGTACTTGGAGAAGAAGATTCGCCTCCCGCCCAACTCACGATCACTAAATCAGGTAAAGAAATTTTATCTCTAGAAGCAAAAAGACTCACTTTATAATAATGCAAGCATATGCTTATCGAAACTTTAAAAGCACTTTTTAACCGTGATTTAAACAAGCTCAAATCCGAAATCGAATCCTATAATAATGAAACTAATTTATGGATTATAGACAGAAACATTGCCAACTCAGCAGGTAACCTTTGCCTTCATTTAATAGGAAACCTGAATACATATATCGGTGCAACCTTAGGTGGTAGTAATTACATCCGCAATAGGGAACTGGAGTTTTCTTTAAAAAATATCCCAAAGCAAGAACTGATCAACATGATCCAAGCAACTCTGATAACAGTTACGCAAACCCTCGAAAAAATAACCGAAGAACAGCTTAATATTGAATATCCGATGTTAGTTCTTCAGGAGAAAACCTCAACCGGATTCTTTATGGTTCACCTTACCACACACTTAGCCTATCATTTAGGGCAGATCAATTACCATAGAAGGTTGTTGGATGTTTAAAATTATGTTGTTATAAATAGAAGCCAGGTTGGGCATCCAGTAATGCAATCTACGTGCTAAATCATGAATTGCGAGGAGGATTTCAGCGACAAAGCATTCAATCAAGAGAATGCAATTAATACTTAGAATTACCCATCATGCAACAACCCTTGCTCAAAATGCAATTGTAGTTACCAAAAAAAAATTAAGCGTTACACTATTTAGAAAAACAAGAGCCAATCGCTCAAAATAAAATAATATCCTCCGTGCCTTTATTTTTCTGTGGCTTTCTACATCCAAAACAAAAAAGGAGGCTTAAACCTCCTGCCATATCTTTTTAAAACTGAACCCCAATCAGCCACATATTTTCAATGTAGTTAATCTTCTGACTGGCATGATCGTACTCATCCCATCCAGTGGTATGCACATTTGTTAAATTGGTAGCACCAAACTTAGTGGTGTTCTGCAAATAAACATTTTTCCAAACGTAAAACTTAAGTCCGATTTTAGCCGACACCCCATAGCCTGAAATATTCCAGTGGTTGTTGCGGCCAAGTCCGAATAAGCGAACATCAGAACGAGGAACCATAATTCCTCCGCCTAAGCCAGTTTCTAATGTTAATGAAGTATTTCCACCTGGTGCAACCCAAATATCATCGTAACGTTCAACCTCTATATTGGCATAGTTAAAACCATCAGTATGTTCATAAGTAAGCATACTTTCTTTAACATTAATATTTTGCCCGTTATAATCACCAGCTAAAGACCCTGTTGCAACATTTTCGGGCGTAATATTGGCACCAATGTGCCCAGTAATGGCAACAGTTTGCGGAATATCCATCACATATTTCATGTGGTCCCATCCGATTGAAATGCTGTAGTTATCTTTAATAAAATAACCTACGCGAATATTATATTGTGGAACAGTGATTAAGCCCGGGTTTAAATAAGCCCAGCTCAATTTAGACTGCCTATCATGTGCAACAACATCTTTAAGTGTAAAATCGTAATTTGGGCCCTGAAACCTGATATCGCTTTTGCCATACCATGAACTGTTATAACCCCAGTGAAAAAAGAAATCGCCCTTGCGCGAAAAATTTCTTTTATGCTCAGGATTAAATAAACTTTTAGATGTTGGTGTATGGTCAGTTGAAGAGGTTTGAATCTCCTGAGCCTGCATACGCTTGCCGAACAAGAGTGCTAAAAATAGAATGGTAAGTCTTTTCACGCGGCAAATTGAGCAAAAAGACCAGTCAATTACAACAGCTTTAACATTTTGTAGGACTTATTGTACAAAAAATGACTTTGAAACATTAAAACCTGGTATAAACGGCCAGTTGAATGATATTATTAACTGTATTATTCGTCATGCCCTTACTCGCCTGGTTCATGTAACCTGCTTCAAGATCAAATTTCTTCGAAAATCGATAACCCGCAGCCACGTACAACCTGTTTTGATCGAAAACGCTATTGTTAATTTGATCTTTATTTTGGAGATTTAAAAAAACCTCGTTTTGCAAGGCCACAAACGGCCCTTTAGTAAAGGTAGGCTGTGTTTTTTGTAACGGTTGGATGAGCCTTAAAAAATAACGGAAACGCTGCGAAAAAACATCCTCGCCAGAGCGGCCAATAAAACGTTGCTCTAACCTAACCCTATGACTGGCAAATACTGATTTTATTTTATGAGTGTAAATATATTGCTCGAAAATACGGTGTTCGTGAAAAAGATTTTTACTGGTACCGATCAGATTCATATCAGTGGTTTGCCACAAATAACCCAAAGCCACATTATGTTTATCGTTAATAAAATATTGTACCGCAGGCCGTACCAAGGTATTCCTTAAATGACTCCAATCGTCACCAGAACGCAGCTGAACATCAAACTGAAGTCCCCATTTTTCGTTAAACTTGGTATTGTTTAAAAACATAAACCAACCCGAATTTTGCTTTTGGGTTTGCGCATAAAGCTTTCCAGATGCCACAATGATCAGCACCATGGCAGAGAATAATATTTTTTTCATAAAAAGATAAACCGGTTTTATCTGTGTGCTGCTAAATTAAAAGAAATATGGCAAAGTGAAAAGAGAGTTGTTAATTAGTTAGAAAATCAGGAGATCGGAGTCCGCCATTTATTGCCTGCAACAACGTTCCAACCTGGCGTATTTAGCGTTGTTATGGTTGTTGATAAGGTCGCAACCAACTACCTGTTCCTGGCCTTAGTGTTAAAAACCTCCAAATCCATTACCTAAACCAGTACGAATCCTTGTGTTAAAAACCCTTATTATTTAAAATTCATTTAACGTTAAACGATTAAAAATTTATCTTCGTTAAAGATTTGGGCATTATGGCATCTTTAACTTGCCTTAAATTGCGCTTATTTTAATATTACAAAACGTAAAATAGAACAAAAATGATTATCGAACCTAGAATGAGGGGCTTTATCTGTTTAACCGCACATCCTGATGGCTGCGCACAAAACGTAAAGAATCAAATTGAATATGTAAAATCAAAAGGAGCTATAGATGGTCCTAAAAAAGTATTGGTAATTGGTGCATCAACCGGTTTTGGTTTGGCATCACGCATTACTGCTGCTTATGGATCTGGGGCGGCTACAATTGGCGTATTTTTCGAAAAGGCACCTTCTGAAGGTAAAACAGCATCACCAGGCTGGTACAACAGTGCAGCTTTCGAAAAAGAAGCACATGCAGCTGGTTTATACGCAAAAAGCATAAATGGCGATGCGTTTTCTAAAGAAATTAAAGAAAAAACTTTAGCAACAATTAAAGCCGATTTAGGTCAGGTAGATTTAGTAATTTATAGCCTTGCATCTCCGGTACGAAAACATCCTGATACAGAGGTATTACACCGCTCTACTTTAAAACCTATCGGAGGAACTTACACCAATAAAACTGTAGATTTCCATACAGGCAATGTAACCGAAATTTCTATCGAACCTGCTACAGAAGAAGATATAGTGAACACTGTGGCCGTAATGGGCGGCGAAGACTGGTCGATGTGGATTGATGCTTTAAAAGCAGAAAACCTGCTTGCCGAAGGTGCCACAACAGTAGCATATTCGTACATAGGCCCAGCTTTAACCGAGCCGGTATACCGTAAAGGAACCATTGGCCGTGCTAAAGATGATTTAGAAGCAACTGCATTTACCATAGCCGATAAATTAAAAGATATTAATGGAAAAGCTTATGTATCAGTTAATAAAGCATTGGTTACACAGGCAAGCTCTGCAATTCCGGTAATTCCGCTTTACATTTCATTGTTGTATAAAGTAATGAAAGCTGAAGGTATACATGAAGGTACAATTGAGCAGATTCAACGTTTATATGCAGAACGCTTATACACCGGCAATCCTGTTCCTGTTGATGAAAAAGGAAGAATCAGAATTGATGATTGGGAAATGCGCGAAGATATTCAGGATAAAGTTGCCAAACTATGGAACGAAGCAACAACCGAAACACTACCTGCAATAGGCGATTTACCAGGTTACAGATCTGATTTCTTAAGTTTGTTCGGTTTCGAAATTGATAAAGTAGATTATCAAAAAGATGCACAGGAAGTGGTAGAAATAGAAGGTTTAGTAAATTAATTATTCAAATCCATTATCCTCAACCGCTATAGTTATTTCGACTTGAGCAACGCGGAATGGAAAAATCTTATAATAAACGGCTGGCCATATAGCCAGCCGTTTTTATACCCAAACACATGAATTTCGATTTACAGCAAACTTTAGAAAACGATTTAATCAAAGCCGTGCCATTAAAACAGGAAGATTTTGAAGTCCTTTTTGCCGTAGCCTCCGATCCATTAATTTGGGAGCAACACCCCAACAAAGACCGTTATAAACGGGAAGTTTTTGAAAATTTCTTTAAAGGTGCCATCGAATCGCAAGGTGCTTTTATTGTTTATGAAAAAGGTACCGATAAAGTAGTGGGCAGTTCGAGGTATTACGAACTGGATGAGGCAGATCGATCAGTTGCAGTGGGTTATACCTTTATTGCGCGCGAGTTTTGGGGCAAAGGGCATAACAGGGCATTAAAAACACTGATGTTCGATTATGCTTTTCAATTTGTGGATAAAGTGATTTTGCATATTGGTGCAACGAATTTCCGATCGCAAAAAGCTGCTGAAAAATTAGGGGCTGTTAAAATTGCCGATCTCGAAGTAGCCTATTACGGTGAGCCTGTTAAATGGAATTTTGTTTACCAGGTGGATAAAGATAAATGGATAAACAGGTCTTCATAAAAATTAACCACAGATCAACACAGAAGTTTTTTAAATCTATCGTCATAGTTTGTAAAGAAGATGACTGGAATTTGCATTTTTAATGCAATAAGCAGCTAATTATTAGCAGTTTTTAACCACAGATTAACACAGATGTTTTTAAAGCTATCGTCATCGTTTGTAAAGAAGATGACTGAAATTTGCATTTAATACAATAAGAAGCTAATTATTAGCAGTTTTTAACCACAGATCAACGCAATTCAAGTTATCCTATCTGTGTTCATCCTTTTCATCTGTGGTTAATTATATTGCCACCTATACAAGTTACCTTCCATGTTCCCGTAACCAACGTTATTGATAATGACAAGAGCATAACCGAATAAAATCGTATTTATGCTTTAGTATTGTTATCTTTGTTTAATTCTCCATTCCACTCACCCTTCAAAACAAAAACAATTAAATAATATATGGCTAAATCTCAGGCAACATACAGTAAAAAAGAGAACGAAAAAAAACGATTAAAAAAGAAAAACGACAAACAAGAGAAAAAAGAAGAACGCCAGGCAAATGCTAAAAAAGGCTTATCTCTTGAAGACATGATGGCTTACGTTGACGAAAACGGAAACATCTCCTCTACTCCACCAGATCCGAAGAAAAAGAAAGTGATCAACACTGAAGATATTCAGATCGGTATTTCAAGACAAGAAGACATCATCGACGAAAATCCTGTAAAAAAAGGAACAGTTACTTTCTTTAACGACAGTAAAGGTTACGGTTTTATTAAAAACACCGAAACACAGGATAGTATTTTCGTTCATGCAAACGGTTTAATCACCCAGATTAAAGAAGGTGATAAAGTTACGTTTGAAGTAGAAATGGGCCAAAAAGGACCAACTGCTGTTAAAGTATCAAAGGTATAATACCTTGATCCAAATTCTTTTTGCAGTTCTCTAACTGCAAAACATGATTAAAATTCTGCAGAAAACTCTGCTGCGCCAGGTTTTATAACCCTATATAATTCCGACTATTTAAGCATAAAACCTAGCGCATAATTTTACTCTCTTTCTATTACTTTAGAAAATCAGGTTTCTATTGGCATTGGCTATTCAATCCCGCCATAGCTATTAGCCCTCATTTTGATGCGTTGCCATTCCGGGCTATCCGCTTTGTCGGGTTTATGTAGCTAGCGCAACCACTTTTTTTAATAGACAAATGCCTAAAGTAATATTTGCGCCATAAAAGAATAATATTTTTCAGGTTAAAATTTATTCCTAAAGCCATTAATTAGGCTGGATCGGTTTTTTTAAAGATCCGCATAATCCTTTGTCAATAAACCCGATAACAACGGCAGCCCCTGATTTTTCTTCGGGGCTAGATTGTATAGCAGGGAAATTTTGCCACAAACTACTGGCATACATTTCCCTAAAAGATAAAAAAATAATAATCTCGGTGTGGAATTTGTGTACGCTTCACATCATTACAGTACACACAAAGAAAAATAGATATGAAAAAGTTAATAGTATTTGCACTGGTTGCATTTTTAGGTTTATCATCAGCGATGGCTCAACAAGTAGATTTACGCAGAAAAATAAGCGTAAGCGGAACAGCTGAAACAGAAGTTACCCCAGATATTATTTACATCAGTATTTCCTTAAAAGAATATTTAAACGGAAAGAAAAAGGTAGAAATTACAGAATTAGAGAAACAATTGTTTGCAGCAGTACAAAAAGCAGGCATTGCAAAAGAAAACTTAACCATTAGCAATTTAAGCAGCTGGAACTACGCTACTGAGAAAAAGAAAAATCCTGATTTTTTAGCAAGCAAACAGTACCGTTTAAAAGTTAGCGATTTAAACAAATTCAATTCAATTTTAGAATCAATAGATGCCAAAGGAATTGCAAACACCAATATCGAAAGCTACGATTACTCTAAAATTGAAACTTTAAAAAAAGAGCTTAAAGTTAAGGCACTTTTATCAGCAAAAGAGAAAGCTGCTTACATGGTAGAGGCTTTAGGCGATAAATTAGGTGGTGTAATTGAAATACAGGATGGTGGAGACAATGTGATACAACCTGTTTACAGAAATTTTGCAATGAAAGCTGAAATGGCCGATGCAACAGAAGCACCAGAAATCGATTTCAAAAAAATTAAGCTGAATTTCACAGTAAATGCCATTTTCGAGATCAAATAAAAATTTTAACAGTTAAATTAATGCTTTTTTAAAACCTACCGGAACATTTTGGTAGGTTTTTTGTTAGGTAGAGGTTGAACACTAAAAAATTAGATATTATGAAAAAATTCATCTACACGTTAGCCTTGATTTTCGCTTTGGGAATTAGTTTTAATTCAGTTCAGGCGGCTGATAAACCTGCAAAAAACCCAACAGAATTAACTGCAGAACAAGCTGTAAAACTTGAAAAAATTAAAACCCGTGTTGAAGAAATCAGAGACATGGACAAATCGAACTTAACTAAAGCAGAACGTAAAGCGTTACGTAGCGAGTTAAGAGAATTAAAAGGCCAGGCCCGTGCAGTTTCTGGAGGTGTTTACCTTTCAGTTGGTGCAATTATCATCATCATTTTATTATTGATCTTGATTTTATAATCAATACACAACACTCATCTATCTATAAAAACAAAAAAGCTTTGCACTACTGCAAAGCTTTTTTTTTATGAGGAATATCGTCATTGCGAGAAAATACGACGAAGTAATCTTATCTTTTTAGATTCATAACTGGTTTTTCCTCATTTCGCTACAGCATTAAGATCGCTTCGTGCCTCGCAATAATGATTTATCAATTAATCAATAATATCAAAACCTGTATATTTTACTAAAGCTTCAGGAATTTTAATACCATGCTCTGTTTGATAATTTTCTAAAATTGAAGCTACAATACGCGGTAAGGCCAACGCACTTCCATTTAATGAATGTGCAAGCTGTGCTTTTCCTTCTTTTCCTTTAAAACGCAATTTTAAACGGTTACTCTGGTAGGTTTCGAAATTAGATACAGAAGAAACTTCCAACCAACGCTCTTGCGCTGCGCTCCAAACCTCCATATCATAGGTCATGGCAGAAGTAAAGCCCATATCGCCACCGCATAAACGCAGCACACGGTAATGTAAACCAAGTTCTTTCAGTAAAGACTGAACATACAGACTCATATCTTCTAAAGTTTTATAAGATTTATCCGGGTGGGTAATTTGAACCACTTCAACCTTATCAAACTGGTGTAATCTATTTAAACCACGCACATGCGCCCCATATGAACCTGCTTCTCTACGGAAACATGGTGTATAAGCGGTATTTTTAATCGGCAGATCCTCTTCCTTTACAATTACATCACGGTACAAATTGGTAACAGGAACTTCGGCTGTAGGAATTAAATATAAATCATCAACAGTTGAGTGGTACATCTGTCCCTCTTTATCTGGCAACTGGCCCGTTCCAAAACCCGAAGCTGCATTAACCAAATGAGGTACCTGCATTTCTTTATAACCTGCAGCCGTAGCATGATCGAGGAAAAAATTGATTAATGCACGTTGTAACCGTGCTCCTTTTCCTTTATAAACCGGAAAACCTGCACCCGTGATTTTTACACCCAGTTCGAAATCAATAATATCGTACTTAGCTGCCAGTTCCCAATGTGGCAAAGCTTTGGTAGGCAATTTTGCGGGTTCACCATGGGTTAAAACAATTTCATTATCCTCGGCAGTAGAACCTTGTTTTACCAAATGATGAGGTAAATTAGGTAACTGAACAATTAAATTATGTTGGGCAGTTTCCAACTCGGTAAGTTTATCGCCAAGGTTTTTAATGCTTTCTTTATGAGAAGCAGTTTGTGCCTTAATCACTTCAGCTTCTTCTTTTTTACCTGTACGCATTAAATCGCCAATCTGTTTGGCAGCTGCATTAGCCTCAGCAGAAATTTTATCAAGCGAAGTTTGTGTAGAACGGCGGTCTTCATCAATTTTAATGATTTCATCTACCAGTTCTGGCTGTTTAAAATTACGGATACTTAAACGTTCTAAAACTTTCTCTCTATTTTCGCGGATATAGTTAACTTGCAGCATTATTTAATTTTTTAAGCAAAGATAGCAAGAGTTTGGAGTTTGGGGTAAGGAGTTTGGAAAAAACTGTAAACCATTAACTGTAAACTGCAAACTGAAATATGGATGGCAAACTATTTCTCGTACCAACGCCAATAGGCAATTTGGAGGATATGACCTTTAGGGCAATCCGTATATTAAAAGAATGTGATTTAATACTGGCTGAAGACACCCGTACCAGTGCGCCAATGCTTAAACACTTTGGTATTGATAAAAGAGTTTTCTCACATCATCAGCATAATGAGCATAAAGCAACTTCAGAAATCATTAAGTTTTTAAATGAAGGGCAAAAAATTGCCTTGATTTCTGATGCCGGAACACCTGCCATTTCTGATCCGGGTTTTTTCCTGGTACGCGAAGCCATAAAAAATGATATTGCTGTAGAGTGCCTGCCAGGAGCAACGGCTTTTGTGCCTGCTTTGGTTAATTCGGGCTTACCTGCTGATGCATTTTGTTTTGAAGGATTTTTACCTGTTAAGAAAGGAAGACAAACAAAATTTAAAAAACTGGCAGAAGAAGACCGTACCATTATACTTTACGAAAGTCCGCACCGTTTATTAAAAACTTTAGAAGAGTTTGCCCAATATCTGGGGGCAGATCGGCAGGCATCAGTAAGCAGGGAACTGACCAAGATGTTCGAGGAAACCGTTCGCGGTACTTTGGTAGAAATAAAATCACATTTCGAAAACAATACTTTAAAAGGAGAATTTGTAATTTGCATAGCGGGGAAACCCAATATTAAAAGCAAAAACAAATATGATGATGCTGAAGAATAGCATTTAAACGTAACCACACAACAATTTTAAAAACATTATGATTAGCATAGATAGATTTCTGAGTGACGAACAAGACCCAAAAGCGGTTGAAAAAGTTATTGGAAAATTAAACGACCTTTTAACCACAGGCGAAGAACTTTTATATTTGGCCGTACAAAAAAAACCTGCGGTAAATTTGTTGCCAGATAGCATTGCGATTTCGAATAAACGCATTTTTTACTGCGAACCTGGTAATTTAGGTTTGACCATGAACTTTAAAGATATTTCGTGGAAAAGCATTAAAGAAGTATCATTTAAGGAAGAATTTTTTGGTTCTAAATTTATCTGTGTGCCACAACATGGCGAAAATATTGTAACCGAATTTATCCCAAAAGTACAGGCCCGCAAATTGCATCAGGCCGCAAATCAGCAATTGGAAGAATATAAAGAATTGCTCCGTCAACAAAAACTGGAAGAAAACCGTGCAACTTCTTCCCCGATTAATTTAAATGCGCAACCCATTGCCGAAATTCCTGCTTATGAGCCCACTCCTGAGCCAGAACAACCAGTAATTCAGATTGCTGAAGTTGTAGAAGAGCCTGAAGATGAAACCACATTAAAATTACGTAAGCTTAAAACGTTGTACGATAAACACCTGATTACCCAGGAAGAATACGAAGCTAAAAAAGCCAATATTTTAGATAGTTTGTAAACCAAATCCGTCACCCTGAATTTATTTTAGATCTTAATAAAAGTTTATTTAAAAGATGCTGAAATAAATTTAGCAGGACGGGCATAAAACGGCGAAAAATAGCAAAAATGAACAAAAAACAAACTTACCTCCTCGCCCTCTTAAGTGCATTTTTACTTTGGCTCGCCTGGCCACCAATGCCGTTTACCACACCCTTGCTTTTAATCGGTTTGGTACCATTATTTATTGCGCTAAATTCTATTTCGGGCAATCCGGAAAAAAAACAGGGAAAAAGGATTTTCTTAACAGCTGGCTTAACTTTCTTAGTTTGGAATACAGGATCAACTTACTGGGTTTATAATGCCATAAGTGCCTATAACGGACCTTTGGTAGCCATACCGGTTTCTTTAATTCCTTATGGTTTAGGTGCACTTTTAATGACTTTTGCTTTTTGGTTATATTACCGATTGGGCAAATACGTAAATAAAAAAACCGCTTACCTCGGTTTAATTGCCTTTTACATTGGTTTAGAATACCTTCAACAAACCTGGGATCTGGCTTTCCCCTGGATGACTTTAGGAAATGGACTGGCGGGCATGCATCAGCTTGCCCAATGGTATGATTATACCGGCATTTATGGTGGTTCGTTATGGATTTTAGTGAGCAATATCCTGGCTTTTGAAGCTTATAAGAAATTTAAATCACAAAACGGTTATTTAAGGTTTAGAACCACAGGAATTTGGGTTTTAGTGGTAATTATTCCCATCAGCATTTCATTAGCCAAATACTTTACGGCAGAACAAAAAGGAACGCCAAGTAATGTAGTAGTGGTGCAACCGAATATTGACCCTTATCAAAAGCTAGAGAGTATTCCTCCTTTGGAGCAGGTTAAAATATTAACACAATTATCCGATTCGATCGGGCAAACCAACACCGAATATTTTATCTGGCCAGAAACGGCTATACCAAGTTACGACAATGAAGATCGGATCCGTGAAACTACAACTTTTGGTACCTTACAAAACTTCATGGGTAAATATAAAAACGGCACATTAATAACCGGGATAGAAAGCATTAAAATCTATCCGGATAAAAAAACACTTTCTGCGCGATACGATTCGCAGGCAAACCTTTACGTTGATCATTTCAATACGGCCATGCAGATTGAAAACTCTGCTGATGTTCAGTTTTACCATAAATCCAAGTTGGTACCTGGTGTAGAAAAAATGCCTTTCCCGAAAGTCTTTTCATTTTTAGATGTTGTTTTTGCACAATTGGGCGGTGCTGTTGATGGGTGGGGATGGCAGGAAAAACCGGATGTGCTTTACGCACAAAGTGGAATTGGGGTTGCGCCGGTAATTTGCTATGAGAGCCTATGGGGTGATTGGATCGGCCAATCGGTTAAAGATGGTGCCCAATTTATTGCAGTGATAACCAACGATGCCTGGTGGGGAAATACCTCGGGCAAAGATCAGCACATGATGTACGCCAAACTCAGAGCCATAGAAACACACCGCGATGTGGCCCGTTCTGCAAACACCGGAATTTCCTGTTTCATTAATCAACGTGGTGATATTACGCAGCGTACCAAATGGTGGACAAGAACGGCTATCAAAGGCAATGTGAACCTTAATGACGATATCACCTTTTATGTAAGAAGTGGCGATATCATTGCAAAAATATTTAGCGTTTTAGCCGTGATCTTAGCCTTGATTATTCCTTATAAAAAATGGGTAAAAAAATAACCCTTCAATAAACTTCAATTATAAAAACATGCAACATTTTAAAAGCCTTCGGTGGTCTGTTTTATTATTACTGCTAACGCTAAATTTTGGTTGCGATCAGATTTCAAAGAATATTGTACGAACCGAGATTTCAGATTATGAACACATCAGCATCATTAAAGACCGTTTTACACTCACAAAAGTAGAAAATAGTGGCGCTTTTTTAAGTTTAGGCGACAATATGCCTTATATCTTCAGAATTATAATATTAACAGGTTTACCATTGCTATTTTTAGCTTACGGATTGTATTTTTTATTCGCTAAACCAAACCTTCCTGCAAGTATGCAAATTGCGATCTGCTTTTTAATTGGTGGTGGTATCGGAAATCTTTACGATCGGATTGTACATGGCTCAGTTACGGATTTTATGCACCTGGATTTATACCTTTTTCAAACAGGCGTGTTCAATTTTGCCGATATTTCGATCATGATCGGTGTAGGTATATTACTTTTTCAATCTTTTAGAAGTAAAATGGTTAAAGAAGAGCCAACAGAAGCAGAGACTGAGTAATAGCATCATTTCTTAACAAAGAATTGCTACCATTAAACAAACATATTTTTATCTTTAGGTGTTAAACAATCTAAAAATAAAATCCCATCATGAAAAGAAATGCAACAGCCGTATGGCAAGGTTCTATTAAAGAAGGTAATGGCAGTATTACTACCCAAAGCACTACATTAAACAACACACAATATTCTTTTAATTCTCGTTTTGCAGAGGGTGTTGGCACCAATCCTGAAGAATTAATTGCTGCTGCACATGCAGGCTGTTTTACGATGAAATTATCTGCAAACTTAACTGAAGCAGGATTTACAGCTGATAAATTAGAAACAAAATGCGAAATCAACCTTGATCCATCGAAAGGTGAAATTGTAGAATCGCATTTAACTTTAACAGCTTCTGTACCTAACCTAACACAAGAAAAATTTGATGAACTGGTTGCCGATGCAGAAAAAAACTGCCCGATCTCTAAATTATTAAATACAACGGTTACTGTTGATGCTACTTTAGCATAAATAAATTTTAAACCTCGCAGGTTTTGAAAAACATGCGAGGTTTATCATTATGAAAAAATAATATAAGCTGACGATTTTCTTCACACAGTTTCCCGGTTTTCAGTTTACAGCTTAATCAAACCTAATAATTAGGCCGTTAAATAACTTAAGCCATATATTTACCTACTATTGGCATTCTTCTGCCCATACCAAATGCTTTTGGCGATACCCTTAAAATTGGTGGCGTTTGATAACGTTTAAATTCAGCGATATTGACCATCTTTAAAATGCGCTTAACTAATTCTGCATCATAACCCTGGGCTATAATGGCTTTCGAGCCTTGCTTTTTTTCGATATGCTGGTACAATATTCTATCCAGAATTTCATACTCAGGAAGTGAATCAGAATCTTTTTGATCAGGTCTTAACTCCGCTGATGGCGGTTTAACAATCGTATTAACCGGAATAATTTCTCTTTCTTTATTGATGTATTTTGCCAACTCAAAAACCTGCATTTTATATACATCACCAATTACCGCTATCGCACCACACATATCGCCGTATAAAGTACCATAACCTACCGCACACTCGCTTTTATTGGAGGTATTTAATAAAATATAACCAAATTTGTTGCTCATGGCCATATTAATAATTCCGCGGATACGGGCCTGGATGTTTTCTTCTGTAAGGTTAAAAGGCATGCCTTTAAAAGCTGGTGCCAATATCTGATCAAAAGCTTCAGCTGCATCTTTAATCGGCACAATTTCGTGCATGCAACCAATATTATTTACCAGGTCCAGGGCATCTTGTACAGAGTGGTCAGAAGAATATTTTGATGGCATTAAAACCGTCATCACATTCTCAGGCCCCAATGCCTTGCAAGCTAATGCACAAACCACAGCCGAATCTATCCCGCCAGAAAGACCCAAAACGGCTTTACTGAAACCAGATTTCTTAAAATAATCGCTGATTCCTAAAATCAGTGCATCATGAATCTGCTCAATATCCGTCATTCTTTCCAGTTGAGGATATTTGTTTCGTACATTTTCAACTTCTTCCAAATCAAAAACCTGAAGATCTTCTTCAAAATATTTCATTTCGGCTTTCATTGTTCCATCTGCATCGAAAACCATCGATCCACCGTCGAAAATAATTTCAGTTTGTGCGCCAACCTGGTTTACATAAAATACCGGAAGTTTATACTTTTTCGCATTATCCGCCAATACCTGTATCCGTTCATCATCGTGTGTATAAGAAAAAGGCGATGCTGCAATATTGATCATCACATCAGGCTGCTCTTTAATCAGCTCATCCATCGGATTGGATACATACAATGGATTATCATTTATATTCCATAAGTCTTCACAAATGGTTAGCGCAATCTTTTTCCCTTTAAAATCAATACAGCTAAATTGAGTGGCGGGCTCGAAATAACGGTATTCATCAAAAACATCGTAAGTTGGTAAAAGTGCCTTTCTAACCACCGCTTTAATCTTTCCTGCCTCAATAAAATAGGCCGCATTAAACAAATCCTTACCTTGTAATACTTTGTTTTTAATCGGCAAACCAACAATGCAAGCAATATCCGTGCAATGTTTGGCTATTTCCTCCACAGCGGTTTGGCAATGGATTATAAACTCATCAAATTCTAAAAAATCTCTTGGTGGGTACCCACAGATAGCCAGCTCAGCAAAAACAACAAGATCAGCACCTTTATTTTTCGCCAATTGAATATTTTCAGTTATTTTTTGGGTATTATGCTCAAAGTTTCCAATGTGATAATTGAGTTGTGCCAGTGCTATTTTCATTTTGCTTTTCTAGTTTTTGTTATAAAGAGATTGTATCAGGCGGCATATGTGTTTCCTCCGATTAGAAGAAAACACCGAAATTAAGTGCCAGGTAGTGATTTTTAACATTCCTGCCTTTATCCGATACAATATTAGTAAAGCCGTTATTAAAAGTTAAACCAGCTACAATACTGGTATTGCCAGAAATATCAAATTCACCACCACCACCAATAATTAATCCGGCGCGATAAAGTTTGATATTATCTGATACATTTTGATTATCGCCAACAGTAGTACCGCCCGTTACAGCATCTTGTTTAGCACTGATATTAATCGAATTAGACAAGCCAAACTGACCGTACCAACGCTTTCCATCAGCCTTTACCGTTTTTAATTTAACAGTTAAGGGTAGATCTACATATTGCAATTTATACTTTAAATCGTAAGCTTTAGGGGCAGTACTGGTACCGCCTGTATAATATGGCAAAACATTTGCCTCCGTGCTTTTACCGTTAATTGAAGTAATGGTTAACGCGGTAGAAAAACTATAATTGGGTGCAAAGTTAAAATCGCCGATCAATCCATAAGAGAAACCCAATGCTAAACCGTCGGTTTTTCCTTGTTCAGGTTTAATCCATCCAAAAGTTGGCGTAGCGGTTAAGCCCAACCTAAAACCATAGCTGGTTAAAGGAGAATTTTGCGCCCAGGCACCAATAGTTAATAGAGATAAAATTAAAATGGTCGATATTCTTTTCATGCTATAGCTGATTATATATATTTGTTCTACATGATGTATAACGTAAAACACTGGCAAATTTATCTAATTTTTCTTTTTGCCATCGCATTTATTTCCTGCAAGCAAAACAACAGGCCAGATGTTAGTAATACACAGGTAAATATCAAAATAGAACGATTTGATAACGAGCTATTTACAGGTAAAAACAAAAATATTATTGATGTAGATAAGCAGTTGAATATGAAATATGGTGTATTTTATGACGACTTTATTCATAGAATCCTTGATAGCAAATATTCAAATACCGAATCGTTGGCGAATTTGTACCACGATCAGGCCTACACGGATTTAAGCAAAGAAGTTGACAGCGTTTTTCCAAATTTAAAGGCACAGGAAGAAGGACTAAATGAAACTTTTAAATACATCAAATATTACTATCCAAAAGTAAAAATTCCTAGGTTTATTTCTTTTGCTTCGGGTTTTGCTTATCAGATGCCTGTGGGTGATAATTACCTGGGTATCGGTTTAGACATGTTTCTTGGCAAAGACAGCAAATTTTACAGGGCCATTGTGCAAAGTGTTCCATTATACCTTTCAAGGAGATTTGCTCCCGAATATATTGTACCACGCGTGGCAGAAACCTTTGCACACGAAGAACTTTTTTCCGAACCTGATGAAAACAGGACCCTGCTTTCTAAAATGATTTTTCAGGGAAAGATTTTATACTTTTTAGACCAGGTTTTACCTGAAAACACAAGCGACTCTACAAAAATTGGATACACTCAGCAACAATTGGATTGGGCACAAAATTTCGAGGGGGATATTTGGGCATATTTTTTGGAGAACAATTATTTATATGAAACGGATTACCAAAAGATTCAGGTATTCTTATCAGAAGGTCCATTTACTCCAGGTTTAGGAGAGAATAGAGATTCGGCACCAAAATTGGGTGTTTGGACGGGTTGGCAAATTGTTAGAAAATATATGAAAGCACACCCTGAAGTTACTTTACAAAAATTAATGGCCGATCAGGATGCGCAAAAAATTTTAACACAATCGAAATACAAACCTAAACAACAGAAGTAACTGCATTTTTTAATAGTTCATTTATGTACGCAGGTTAAATACAATTACACAATCAAGCAGTTTTTAAACAATTATCCCAAAGTAAATCTATGAAAGTTGGCATTGTATTATCAGGCGGAGGCATAAGGGGAATAGCGCATTTAGGTGTTTTAAAAGCTTTTAGCAATTTAGGCATTACCTTTAGTCACATTAGCGGAACAAGCGCTGGAGCAATTGCGGGAGCATTTTTTGCTGCAGGAATAGATCCGGAAGAAGGTTTGAGCATTTTCTTAAAAACAAAATTATGGCGTTTTGTTAGACCTGCAGTAGGCTCTTTGGGTTTGATTAACATAGAAAATACTTCATTAATTTTAAAAGAATACTTTCCCGACAATACAATTGAAAAGTTAAAAATACCTTTAACCATTGCGGCAGTAAACTTTAGCGAAGGCCGGTTGGTTTATTTTACCAAAGGCCCGTTAATTAGGGCTATTCATGCTTCGAGCTGCATCCCAGGTATATTTAAACCCATTATGATTGATGGTCAGATGTATGTAGACGGCGGCATTTTAAATAATTTTCCTGTAGAACCTTTAATGGAAGATTGCGATTTCATTATTGGATCATCTTGTAATCACCTCAAACCTGTTGATAAAATTACCGGCATAACCAATTTAATGGGACGCGCCGGTATCATGTCAATCAACCACGACATGGAAAGAAAAGCGAAATTTTGCAATGTTTTAATTGAACCAAAAGGTTTGGGCGCCATTAGTACCTTTGATATGAAACGTGCTGAAGATATTTATTGGCTAGCCCATGAAGAAGCCTTAATTACAATCAAAAACAGCCCGTTTATCTCTGATTTAATAACGAAATAAACATCCAGATATTTATTTCATTACCGGATAAAATATAGTATTTATAATACACATATATTTATATTTATTACAAATTTATAAAGTGTATAATATACACTTATGCAATAAAAATATTACAATTCTCTTGGTGATGATGTAATATTATTCTATTTTAGGATTATACTTTGCAAATGCAGAGCCAATCATCCTAAATTCTATCTATGTTTTTCAACCTTATTATTCTTTTCCAAAAAAGAAGAATTCCTGTTTTTACAATTTTCTAACTTGAGTTTCAGACCGAAAAAGATCATTAATTTTTACCTAAAAACCTAAACCATGAAATTCTTAAAATTAAACAAAACGCTATTAACTGCATTAGCGTTAACCACAGTATTATTTGCCTGTAAAAAAGAAAAACCAACAGAAATAACAGACTTAGATAAACCAGAATTAACAGCCGTTAATCCACTTGGTGATATCAAAATCTGTACAGAAAGATCTTTGGATGGTACTACTCCAAGGGGTGCTGTTTTAAAATCTACAAAATGGGCACCAGGAACCACAATTAAAGTAAGTTTAAACGGAAGCACAGCGGCAATCCGTGCCAAAGTAATCCAGTTTGCAAAACAGTGGGAAACCTATGCCAATATAAAATTCAATTTTGTAACCAATGATAACACTGCCAAAATTAGGGTAAGTTTTGTTAGTGGTGATGGATCTTGGTCTTATATTGGTAAATCGACTCCAAGCACCGGTGCCACCATGAATTACGGTTGGTTAACCGCCACTACAGCAGATTCGGAGTATAGCCGTGTGGTAATTCACGAATTTGGCCATGCTTTAGGCTTAATCCATGAGCACCAACACCCATTGGTAGCCATTCCTTGGGATAAACCAGCAGTTTATGCTTATTACGCGGCCGCGCCAAATTATTGGAGCCAAGCTGATGTTGATAACAACCTATTTGCTAAATACAGCACAACACAAACCAACTATAGTGCTTACGACAAAAGTTCGATTATGCATTACTCGGTTCCAAACGAATTAACCATTGGTGATTTCGAAGTGGGATGGAATACCGTATTATCACCAACTGACAAGTCATTTATCGCTACAGTATATCCATTTTAAAAAATAATCAATACACATAGTGGTTTAAATCAACACTATGTGTATTTTGCTTGTATAAACTGAAAAAAATATGTCTATCGCTTTGCGAAACTTTTCTTTAAAACCATTTTTTGCCTGCTTAATTCTTATCCTCTTTTACCAGGTTTCGTTTGCACAAGATGTGTTGCATAAATGGGAAGTAAAGCCATATGTTGGCATAGAACAGGCCAGATTCGATTGGTCTATTGCAGGAAATACTGCCGGAACCAATCCGAATATATTGTCAGAGTTGATTTGGAAAAATCTTAAAGGACCAGGTTTTGGCTTAAATGTAAAATACCTCATCACCAATAGGCTAAGCGTTAAGGTAAACAACCAGTATAGTAATATTACCAAAGGTGATGCAGAAGATACCGATTATGCAGATGATAACAGGCAAAATGCATTCTATTTCGACCTGCTAAATGCGAATAAAGGGTACTTGTACAATGCTGATTTACAATTTAGCTACCAGCTTTTAACTTTTGGGCAATTTAACATTAAACCGATTATTGGTGTATCGTACAATCAGCAAAAATTTTATCTTTTGGAAAGCGCAAACAATCCAGACAGCAAAGGTTTAAATTCTACTTATCAGGCACGATATAAAGGTTTTGATTTTGGCTCTGAATTTATTTTTAAAACACTAAAATTCAGTATCGGCGCAACAATTCTAGCTGGATTTTACAATTATTCGGCAAAAGCCAACTGGAATTTAATTCCTGACTTTGCAAAACCCATAAGCTTTACGCATAAGTCTAATTCTTTCGCACTAGGTGGAAATGTAAATCTTTCTGTCCCTCTGAACAAAAGTTTAGGTTTGCAGCTTGACTATCAATTGAATAATATTAAAACTTATTCTGGCGTAGATAAAGCCTATTTTAATACGCAACCTACTGAAGAAACCCAATTTAACGGCGCAAATTTTAGAAAAAATGCGGTTTTGCTCGGCTTAAACTTTAGCTTTTAGCCCCATTTTGGTGCTTTAATGCTGTAAGGCCACTAAACGTGCTCCATCTAGAACAGGTATTGCTTTGCAAAGATTTAACTGCAAACAGAAAACCACGTCTTCTTCAATATTCAATTGGGCTAAACGATGGCTATGTGAAGATTTATGCAGGTATTTTCGTAAATCTGTTTTTGCCAGTGAATATAAATCTTCAACAGCTACACTAGAATCATCGAAATGTTCAAAATTCTGTCGCAGTTTACTCACTACCGCTCCGGCAAAAAGAGTATCTTCTAAATTAAACTGATCTTTCCATCCGGCACACAGCAAAAGCACATTTTTATCCTGACTTTTCAGGTAATCGCAAAGTGCATCAAGATTTAAGAATGAGCCAATAATTACCTGGTAAGCTCTTTTCTGTGCCAAATGCAACGCTTTAGTACCATTTGTAGTTGTTAAAACAACAGTTTTTCCACCTACTTTTTCTTTGGTGTATGAAAAAGGTGAGTTTCCGAAATCGTACCCTTCTACTACTTCACCATTTCGTTCTGCAGCCAATAAAAATCCACTGTCGCTATACGTTAAGCAATCTTCCACGTTGGCAACAGGAATAATGGCCTCAGCTCCGTTATCTATTCCATAAGTAATGGATGATGTAGCCCTTAAAATATCGATAACCACCACAATACTTTCCTCGATATCATATAAATCGATCAAGGCTGGTGTTAAACAAACTTCTATTTTTTTTGACATTTGACGAGATATGAGGTGTGAGATATGGGATATGAGATTTTAGCGGTCAAACCGTCTCAAATCTCATATCTATTGTCTCAAATCTTATTTATAAAAAGGAAACTTAACTACTTTAGCCTTAATTGGCGTATTACGGATTAAAATAAAAACTTCAGTTCCTTCTTTAGTAAATTCTTTAGCGATATAACCCATACCTATTGCTTTTTGCAATGAAGGGGCCTGCGTACCTGAAGTTACTTTACCAATAATATTTCCTTCAGCATCAGCAATTTGATAATCATGACGTGGAATACCTCGATCGATCATTTCAAAGCCAACTAATTTCTTTTGAATACCCGCTTCTTTTTGTGCCAGTAACGCCTCAGAATTGGTAAAGGTTTTAGAAAATTTGGTAATCCAGCCTAAACCTGCTTCAATTGGCGAAGTGGTATCATCAATATCATTTCCGTATAAACAGAAACCCATTTCTAAACGTAAAGTATCGCGGGCACCTAAACCGATTGGCTGAATATTGTAGGATGCACCAGCTTTAAAAATGGCATCCCAGATTTGATCAGCATATTGATTTTCAAAATAAATCTCGAAACCACCAGCTCCAGTATAACCTGTTGCAGAAATCACCACGTTATCTATACCAGCAAAAGTACCTTTTACGAAAGTGTAATATTCCATTGAAGCCAGATTTACATCAGTTAAGCTTTGTAAGGCATCTGCAGCTTTCGGCCCCTGAATAGCCAAAAGGGAGGTTTGATCGGAAATATTATGCATTTCTACATCTTTCGAATTAAACTGTTGAATCCAGTTCCAATCTTTTTCGATGTTTGAGGCATTCACCACCAACATATAGGTTTTATCGTCTATTTTATAAACCAGAAGATCATCTACAATACCGCCATCTTTATTTGGCAGGCAGGAGTATTGAACCTTGCCATCATATAATTTAGAAGCATCATTACTGGTTACACGTTGAATAAGATCCAGTGCATTTTCACCTTTAAGGATAAATTCGCCCATGTGGCTTACATCAAAAACACCTACACCATTACGAACAGTTGCATGCTCGGCATTAATACCTTCGTAAGTAACAGGCATATTGTAACCTGCAAATGGAACCATTTTAGCGCCTAAAGCGATGTGTTTTTCAGTTAATGCGGTGTTTTTCATCCGTAAGTTTATTTTTTTATGATAATGAAGCTATTTGATCTATATTATTTAACGCATTAGGCTTTGAATAAAGGTTTCCAGCCTAATCTTTCTGGGTGGCAAAACTACTAAGAAAAAGACAAAATTTTGAGGTTAATTTTAAGGAGTTTATTAGCAGAATTCTTCTCGTAATCGTGATGCTGAACTTGTTTCAGCATCTATTTTACGAAATTTCCAGAGTTGACAACTTTTCTTTCTAAATGCATAGAAAAGTTGTAAACTCTTATTATAGCTATGCGCTCACCAATTCTTCGTAAATCTTTAGCATTTTACTGGAGATTAAATGAACACCGTGGTCGTTTTCTACCGTTTTTCGTGCATTTTCACCAATTTCCATCCAGCGTTTTGGATTGATGATACACTGTAATATTGACCGGTAAAATTCATCTGCAGAATCTGCAATCAAAATATCATGTCCATGCCTGCAATTAATACCCTCTGCCGCTGTAGTGGTAGCAATAATGCATTTTTTCATAGCCATACCTTCAATAATTTTTACCCGCATGCCGGTTCCTGAAATTAAAGGGACAATCATAATGGCTTTTGAGTTCATAAATTCTACGGCATCAAACACCTCTCCTTCTACAATAAGGTTTTCGGAATCGTATTCGAAGAAATGTTTTTGCATATTTTTCCCTGCGATATAAAAGCGGAGATCTTTATTTAATTTCTCTATATCGGGCCATATATCATCCAAAAACCATTCTAAACCTTCCTGATTCGGACGCCAATCCATAGCACCCAGATGAAAAAGTGTTGGAAAACTGGTTTTACTTTTATCTACTTTGTATTTTTCTAAATCGATGGCAACAGGAAAAACTGTCATGGGCACTTCGCAGCCAAACATCAGTATACTTTGGCGGTCGGGCTCAGAAATGGCAAAAATTTGGTGAAAACGGTTAATTTGATCAGTTTCGTAAGCTTTTAACCTTTGTGCCAAAAAGGCGAGGTACTTTCGGCGTATTAGAAACTTTTCTGAATGTGAAAGTCGCTCCCAAAGTGTAAATTCGATATTATGCGCACGGTAAATTAACTTCGCATTGCTATTTGCCTTTACTACATCTAAATAGGGAACAACAAAAAGACCTTCAAACTGGATAATATCAAATGCATTTTCGCGCAGGAGATTTTCTAACTGACGGGCGGCATCTTCGCTGTAATACCTGGAAACATTATAAGATTCGTTAGTGAAAATATTAAAAAATGCCGACCATACGTTTACTTCGGTATCTAAATCGTAGGTATGGTATTTAATCTGTTCAAAAATAGGATCATAGATATCTTCCATATCTATTTTTCCTTTTGTTGGGTTAAGGCTAAACAAAGTAATATCCGCACCAAGTTGCAGTAAGCCTTTTATGGTATTGTAAACCACAATGGGATAACCACTATTTGGCGGAAAGGGAACCCGCTTAGTAATCAACAGAATTTTCACAATGTTGTGAAAATACGAAAATTTAGGCGTTTTTTGAAAACAGTTCCAATTGGGGATCGCTCACGTTAAAAGTTTTGCGGTGAAAAGGCGATAAGCCGATTTCTATCACGGCTCTGCGGTGTGCTATTGTTGGGTATCCTTTATTCTGCTGCCAATTGTAATGGGGATAATCAATATGCAGATTAGTCATATATTCATCCCTATGTGTTTTGGCCAATATAGATGCCGCAGCGATATTTAAATATTTGCCATCGCCTTTAACAATACAGCTATGTGGAATTTGGGGATAGGTTTTAAAACGGTTGCCATCTATTACCAGGTATTTTGGTTGGGTATGCAATTTTTCTATCGCCCTGTGCATAGCCAGAAATGAAGCATTTAGAATATTAATCTGGTCAATTTCTTCGTGATCGCATGAGGCCACAGCCCAGGCCAGAGCTTCTTTTTCAATAATTGGCCGTAACACGTCTCTCTGCTCATGAGATAATTGTTTCGAATCATTTAATCCTTCCAACACAAAGCCTTTTGGTAAAATTACCGCAGCTGCAAAAACAGGCCCTGCAAGGCAACCTCTTCCAGCTTCATCACACCCGGCCTCTAATAATTCTTCCTGATAGCAGTTTAACAACATGTTGCAAATTTACTGAAATAGAGATACTAAGAAAATTATTTTGTTCAACATCTTTTAAACATTAATTTTAAGGATAAACAATGCCAATGTACACTACTAAACTCACTTTCCTTTTTGCTTTAATTTGCCTTGTAGGTTTTGCACAAAAGAAAAAATATGAGATAATAGAACCACCTTCGAAAGAAATTGGTGATGTTTTAGAAAAACGAATGGTTTGTATTTACAGAAACATTTATGCACCTGAAGCGCGATTAAGATTTTTCCCTTTCAATGAATACAAAAAGATCGTATTGATTTCCTTCGAACTGCCAGAAGCAAGTACTGATATTGTCATTTATGATACAGATAAGCCATTAGTTAACGCTCCGGACAAGAAAGAAGTTGATCTGCCGTTACTAACAAAAAAACAAAAACTAGATCAAACGAGAATTAAAGAAAAGAAGATTTTATCAACCTTCGAGATTGATAAGCTAACCGACATTTTATATAATTTTGGCTATAAGTCTACCAAGAGCTATAAAGGATTACGTATAGCAGATGAGGGATACAGTTGTTATAATCCCAGAAATGCAATTGTATTTTTAGATGAGAAGGGATTGATCGCAGAATATATTGAGATTTGTTTTGAATGCCGTCGAAGAGAAGAAAGTTCAGAAAAAATAAAATCCGGAGAGTTTTGCACCGAGAAGTATGATCTGATCAGAAAATATTTTTATGCTGCTGGGATTAAATACGGGACAAACAAAAGTAAAAACTAATCGTAAATCATGAAATACAACGAAACCCTCGCCCTGCGTGTTGCCGAACGTTTAATGCATATTCCAGATGTTGAAGAAAAAGAGATGTTCAGTGGATTGGTTTTTATGGTGAACGGCAAAATGTGCATTGGTGTTTCTAAAGAAAGTATGATGGTGAGGCTTGATCCCAATATTTTAGAAAATTTATCTGATAAAGATGGCTGGCAGCAGATGGTTATGGGCGATAGACCAATGAAAGGCTACATTTCGGTATTGGAAGATGTGTTGGTTCGCAATGATGAACTCGATTTTTGGGTAAACCTTGCATTATCCTTTAATCCATTGGCGAAAGCTTCAAAAAGAAATAATAGAAAAGCAGCTAACCTGTAAATAAGGCCGAAACTGGCAAATCCATATTTTTTGATTAATTTTATCTTTCTAATCAAATTTTATGAAAAAAGGAGCTCCTGTAGCGGTATTTCTGCTATCTATTTCACTTACTCTTCTGGCTCAGGTTAAAAGATCAACCACGCAAACTTCAGATATTAAAGAAACAAATACACAACAATTAAAAACAGCTACACCTGAAGGGCATTACTGTGATTATTGCAAATTAAATTACCCTGAATCGCATTTTCCATGCATCATGAAATCCATCAAAGGCAAACTGGATGTAATAACCGGAGAGGTAAGTTTTGCAGCTGGGCAACCCATAGGTGGTATTGTGGTTAAAGGTGGTAAAAATGCCGGAGGGAATACAATAAACCTGGTTACCAATCAAAACGGGGAAATAGAATTTAACAATGAAACTTCAGGAAATTACAAATTGATCATCACTGTTCCTTCCACTAACCCAAACTCAAGGGTAGCGGGTTCGCCAATTGGGGGGATAATTGTGAAAGGTGGTAAAAATCCGGGTGGCAGTTTGATTACGGTAATCACTAACGAAAATGGCGAAATAGAACTTAATAATCTTTCTGCGGGAACCTATAAATTCACCGCTCTTGGTGCTACTTCAACAGAGAAAAGTAATCCTTTGTACAAATCCAGTCATTCGGATAAGACCAACCCTTTATATCAGGAGTAAATTCGTTAAATTTACGTTACATTCCATTTTTGGCACCATTATGGAATCTTTCAAGTTTGTGCATCTTTAAATTGTTACACATTTAAAACACACATTATGAAACGTTTAAATTTAATATTGAGCCTTGCCTTTCTCTTGCTTGGATTTCAATCTTTTGCCCAAACCAATAAAGAAACTACAGTCAGAATTGTAGCCGACAAAAATTATACTTTTATTGCCAACTCAGCCATGCCGATGTCTAATAACGATATTAGCAAAATATTAACGATGATGCCTGGCGGACAAGGGGGAGCAACTATTAACCTATCGGGATCACAATACGATGTACGGGTGACTAAAGATAGTGTTGTGGCATATTTACCTTATTACGGAAGATCTTATACTTCGCCGATAGATCCGAGCCAGGGAGGGATTAAATTTACTTCAAAAGATTTTACCTACACAGAATCGAAAAATAAAAAAGGATCTTATACCATCCAGATCAACACCAAGGATGTAAAAAGAGAAAACTATCGCTTTACCATCAATATTTCTACCAATGGTTATGCTTCATTAACAGCAAGTAGCTTTAATAAACAGCCGATTATTTTTAACGGCTATTTAGACGAACCGAAGAAAAAGGATTAATATGTAAATCGTCATTGCTGAGAAGGAACGACGAAGCAATCTTTCATGCTGGCGAGCCCTGCTATAAAGATTGCTTCGTAGGCTGAAAAAGCCTTTCTCGCAATGACGATTTCACTTACTTCTTCACCAACTCAATTTGAAAAATATGTGGCCACTTTTTACCTGCCACGAAAAGTCTTTTGGTTGCTTTATCATAAGCAATGCCGTTTAAAACATTATTCGCTTTTTCATCTTCAGTTTTAAAGTAATCGGCGGGCAACAATCCTGATAGATCAATTTTGCTTTCTACAGCACCTGTTTCCGGATTGATAATCAGAATTTCGTTTGTTGTATATACGTTTGCATAAATTTTGCCATCAATAATTTCCAATTCGTTCAAGTTTTGAATGGCACCTTTATTGTCGAAAACATCAATTGATCCAATTTTCTGATAAGAATCTTTATCCAGAAAAAATATTGTGTTCGAACCATCAGTATTGTATACTTTTTGTCCATCGAAAGCCAAACCCCAACCTTCTCTGCCAGTGGTATAAGAAAATTCAGACAGTTTTTTAAAAGTTGTCTTATCGTAAACGAAACCAACTTTTTCACGGTAAGTTAACTGAATAATCTTATTGCCGATTACCGTTATTCCTTCGCCAAAATATTGTTTATCTAAATCTGCTTTCTGTAAGATTTTCCCGGTAGAAGGTTCTACTTTACGTAAGCTCGAATGGCCGTAATCTCCTGCACTTTCATAAAAAAATCCGTCATGATATTCAAGGCCTTCTACATAAGAAGCTGTATCGTGAGGCAAGGTTTTAATTACCTTATAACTGTATTCAGAAGGTGCCTGAGCAGCTAAAACATTAATGTTTGAGGTTAAATCTTCTGATTTTCCTTCGCCGAATATTTTTGCTGTGATTAAGTGATTTCCTAATTTTAAACCTGCAGTTTTTAGTTTAATGGCTGAAGTATCAGTTTTCGAAAGTACTTTAACGGTATCGATTAAATAAACAACAGAATCTACCTTTTGCTCGGCTCCAAATTGTACTTTAACATCAAATTCATTACCTGATGCCACATTAAGGCCCGTCATAGGTGAAACAAAGCTTCTGTAGGTTGTGGTAGAACTGTCTTTACAAGAACTTACGAAGGCAAGTGCAATTCCGATAAATAAGAAATTTTTGATTGGGTTAATCTTCAGGCCAAAACGCATCTTCAATATGTTTTAAATTATAATTTTTATTTTTTATAAATGTAATCGCAATAATGTCAAAACGGACATCATTTTGATGATTCATGATTTCAATATAGGCATTCGCAGCCAATTCCATCTGAATTTGCTTCGCTTTTTGTACAAATTCTTCCGGATCGCCAAAAGCTACAGAACTTCGGGTTTTTACTTCCACAAAGATCATGATTCCGTTTTTATATACAATCAGGTCAACTTCGGCTTTTCCGTGCGTCCAGTTTTCATCTAAAATTTCATAACCTTCAACTTCCAAATATTGCTTGGCAATTCGTTCTCCCTCTTTCCCTAAATCATTGTGTAATGCCATAAATGATTAAAACTGGATTTAGATTAAAAATTTCTATAGAAATGATACTAGTTTCTTAACTTAAATTGATCGTCATGCTGAATTTATTTTATTAGCAGTTTTTATTGTTTTAAAGGTCTAATAGCTACTTCGTGGTCAGCATCTTCCTGCTATAAAGACCCTAAAATAAATTCAAGATAACGATACTATTATTTAATACATGAAGTTATGTTATCTATAAAACTAAGCGATCATTTCTATTAAATGATAATCAACTCTAATTTATTTTACAATCACAGAACCCAAAAACTTCGAAATTTCTCTTTCGACGCCCTTAATCACCCCGTAACGCTGCATCAAAATCATTTGATTGTCCTCATTTTTTTCATCTTTAATTTCCTTCAACAGATTCATCAATATTTTTTCGACTTTTCGTTTTTTAAGGTGAAAAATGCCGCCTAAAATCGTAGCTTTTAAATTCATTGATTCATCTTTTACATAAATGAGATGCTTGTTTAACCAATTTTCACTTAAGGCATATTCTGAAGTCGATAATGTGATGGCGAGATCGGCAATGTCTCTATCTTCGTGTTTTACAAAATGGTTGGAAGTAGGCAAACGTCCATTGTCGATTTCTGATTTATAGTAATCAATAATTCTTTTACACAGCGGATCGTCGAATTCTACGTCGCTCAGATTCTGCATAATAAAAGAACCGATGTACATGTCATCAATCTTATCCCAATTTACAAACTCGTGTCCGAAAGCCAGTAATAACCTCACAATTTCTTTTTCCTGATGCTCGTTTTCCTCTACAGGTGGCTCTTGCCCCATCGGGCCTGCGCTATCATCCCATAAATCATCTGGCGGACCAAGCGGCTCGGGCGGACCTGAAGAATATGGCTTTGAACTTGCAGAAGAATTTGATCGCTGGTTGTTATCAAAACTTTTTTTAAGCTTAGCCGAACGCATTTTATTGAGCTCACTTAATAGAATGTGTTCATCAATTTCGAGCAAACTGCTACACTCACGGATAAAAACAGATGCTTTAATAGGATCGGGAATTTTCGCAATACTTTCTACAATATCACGGATAATACCAGCACGTTTAATGGGATCGTTACCAGCGTCTTTTAGTAGTACATTGGCTTTGTATAAAATAAAGTCTTTTCTGTTCTGCTCAAGATAGGTTTTAAAAGCTCCTGCTCCCACATGGTGCATATAAGAATCCGGATCGTGACCATCGGGGAAGGAAACGATTTTCACGTTAAGGCCTTCTTCCAAAATCATATCCAAACCACGGAGTGAGGCTTTAATACCTGCAGCATCACCATCGAATAAAATGGTAATGTTCTGTGTAAAACGCCCGATCAGTTTAATCTGCTCTACTGTTAACGAAGTACCCGAAGATGCTACCACGTTTTCTATGCCGGCCTGATGAACGGAAAGCACATCGGCGTAACCTTCTGCCAGGTAACAGTTATCTAAATCGCGAATGGCTTTTTTAGCATGGAATAAACCATAAAGCACATTCGATTTATGGTAAATTTCACTTTCCGGAGAGTTTACATATTTCGGAACATTTTTATCGGTTTTTAAAGTTCTACCTCCAAAACCGATAATCCTACCCGTAAAGTTGTGGATTGGGAACATCACACGGCCACGGAAGCGATCGTAAATTTTGCCGTTATCGTTTTTAATTGATAATCCGGTAGCTTCTAAAAATTCTAATTTATGGCCTGCGTTGATCGCGCTTTGCGTCATGGCATCCCAAACATCGGGTGAGTAACCTACCTCGAATTTCTTTAGGATGTCTTCTCTAAAGCCACGCTCTTTAAAATAGCTGAGGCCAATGCCTTTGCCTTCTTCTGTTTCCCAAAGTTGTTTCACAAAAAATGCAGCTGCGTATTGTGAAACAACGTAAAGACTTTCTTTGGCACTTTGTGCTTCGGCATCCTGAGGACTTAATTCAGCTTCCTCAACTTCAATATTGTATTTATTGGCTAAAAACTTAAGTGCTTCCGGATATGAATATTTTTCATGATCCATTATAAAGCGCACTGAATCTCCACCTTTGCCACAACCAAAACATTTGTAAATGCCTTTGGTTACGGATACGTGAAAGGATGGTGTTTTTTCGCCATGGAAAGGGCAATTGCCAATTAAACTGGTTCCGCGTTTTTTTAAGTGCACAAAATCCCCTACTACCTCCTCAATACGGGCGGTATCCATTATCTTATCTATCGTTTCGCGGTTTATCATATACGCACAGCGCTTTCCTCTTCTTTTTTACCACAAAGATAACAGAGAAAAAAAACACAAAGAACACAGAGAAAAGTTTCTTTGTGTTCTTTGCGAAATACTTTGCGCGCTTTGCGGTTTAAAATGTTCTACTTCACTAAAGGCAATAACTCATCGGCAACCAATTTATTGCCAGTTTCGTTTAAGTGTACCCTATCAACGGTTAAAACACCTTTTTCTTTATCTTCAGGATTATTTTTTGCTTCGTATTCTGTAAAAATCTTTCTTAAATCGCATACCGGAAGATTGTTTTTTGCAGCCAGTTCTCTAATCCCGGCAGCATATTTATTTAAATCGGCATCCAATTCATTTGTACCATCTTTTTTCTCTCCTACTACAGAAGGTGTTACCAATACTACTTTGCTTCCTACGCCCTGAATTTTATTGATCAACGCCTGGTAAAACTTTAAATATTTATCGTAATCAGTTCCTGTATGAGAAGATTGCTTGTGCCAAACATCATTAATACCCACATAAATTACCACTAAATCAGGTTTTTTATTCAACACATCATCTTCTAAACGGAGGTATAAATCGTATACTTTGTTACCGCCTATCCCTGCACCAGTTACATTGTATTTAGTAGAATCTAACGCTTGTTTGATCAGGGTTACATATCCTTTTTTTGAAACTCCTTGCTGGGTAATCGAATCGCCGAAAAAGATAATCCGTTTTGGTTTAAATGTCATTGAGGTTAATGCAATTAGGCAAAAGCTTAGTAAAATACTTGTTTTTAATAGTGTTTTCATCTTTTTATAATTGGTTAGGGTTATTTATTGTCGGTCTTTTTAAAATCCAGGTCTTGGAAATCGAAACTAAAATCGGTTAGTGGCGAAATTGCTTCTATTTTAAATCCATTTGCTATGGCATTGTTATCTAAACTGAAATTAACAAAAGCATCTGCATCCAAACTTCTATCGTACCATTTTACGATGTAGGTATTTCCTTTATAGTAAGTCATGTCGCCTTTTAATTTTGGAGCATTTTTAGCCTTGAAATGCATTTTACCATTTACTTCACTAATGGTAACATCGCCAAACCAGGCATCGTGGAAAGTGCCGTAGTAATTTTTAGCATCAGGTTTAGAGGTAGATAGTTTTTGTTGTGCGGCAATATCATTCCAAACTTTGCTCACCATTTCATCAGCCTGTTTTTCATTCCTTAACCGGTTATCGTTATAGGTTTTAATTCTATCCTGTGCTTTAATGCCTAAATAACCATCTTTAATTGAATTTGTGATGGCGTTAAATGCAGCACCAGATTGTTGATTGGTTAATACGATAATCCCCAATTTCATTTCTGGCAAAATGGTTACCTGAGTTACAATACCCGATAAACCACCAGTATGCGTTGCCTGAAAATTACCATTAACGTTACTCAAAAACCAGCCTAAACCATAGCTGCTAAAAGCGGCCGGATTACCACCTGCTATGATGGTTTGAGGGGTCCAAAGCTCTTTGGCTACAGCAGCACTGAATAATTTCTTATCTAATGTTTCTCCGTATTTACCACCGTTAATCATTGCTGTTACCCATTTGCTCATATCGGTAACGTTAGAATAAATGCCTCCTGCTGCATTGGCAATTTCGCCAAAACTAAGGCCTACCGGAAGCAATTTACCCTGGTACGGTGCATGGCCATCAATTACATTCGATTTATCTTTTAAGCGGTACCAAGAGGCTGCAGTTTTTGTCATGCCGAGAGGCTTAATAATTCTGCTTTCTATAAAATCCTCATAAGTACTACCCGAAACCCTTGCCACCACATCACCTGCAACAATATACATAAGGTTGTCGTAATCATATTTTGTGCGGAAAGATGAAACGGGCTTTAAATAACGGAGGTTATGGGTTAACTGTTTCTTATTAACTGTTGAAGAATCTGGCCAGATCATTAAATCACCTGCACCTAAACCTAAACCACTGCGGTGTGTAAGCAGATCGCGAATGGTAAATTCGCTGGTAACATAGGCATCATACATTTTAAATTCCGGTATTACATCTGTTACTTTTGTATCCCAGGTAATTTTCTTTTCATCAACCAACATACCCAAGGCAGCCGCGGTAAAAGCTTTTGTATTTGAGGCCACGCCGAAAAGGGTATTTTCATCTACCTTTTTATTGGTTTTGATAGAACTTACCCCGTAACCTTTGAGGTGAATGATTTTACCATCTTTGATAACAGAAACTGCAATTCCAGGTACGTTAAAAGTAGTTAATGTTTTTTCTACAACACTATCGATCTGTTTGGAGGTAAGTACCTGGGCTTGCACCTGGATACCTAAAAACAGTAAAATAGCAAGCGATATTTTGAATTTTAATAAGGAAAAAAGTTGCATTTGTATCAGTTTTAATAATCGGTTAAAGATAATAAGCTGCGTTCGAATAATATTTATTCATGAAGATTAATTTTTATCTCCTCATCTCAACGCCATCGTTATGCTGAATTTATTTTACAACTAAATAGCGTGTTTTAAATTGTCTGGTAGCTACTGCCGGGCAGCCAGCTATCATGCAAACAGTGCCTAAAATGAATTACCTTCAGTGAGCTCGCGAAGGTTTGGTTCAGGGAGAAGGCTCTATGGGTATTAAATGCAGCTTAATACACATAGGAGAAAATCACTCTTTATTTTCCTTTTTCGAGTTTGTAATCTTTATGCACGATTAAAAAACTTGCCCGTTCTTCTTTTTTGAAAGGGTAATCCCAGTTGCCCTGGTAGGTAATTTTAGTTGGCAGCTTATCATCCCCAAAATAGCCCATTTCGATATTCATCTGCACATCGAAATCGAACAGCATGTTGCTGTATTTCATATCAACATAACGGCCCAAAATATTGAAATTCCGCTTATCAAAAATGGTTACCAGTTCTTTAATCATAATGCCATCTTTCGTCCAGCTACTTAAATCCGGTTTTACCGAAACTTTAAAACGGTATACCGGGATAGAATCCAGATAGGTGCCACTTGTAAAACCATAATCGTAATACTGGCGCATATTGGCTGAAAAAATTTCGGTTTTACTCCCAATAAAAGGAACTTTTATCGGTCTGCCAGGATTAAAAATTAATGTTTTCAGCTTGTCTTTATAACTTTCGTTTGTTCCACCTTTGCCATCCGGTTGCGGTGCATTGGGTACAAAATCGGTATTGTAAGCATTCATAAAAATGTAATCGAACATTTCTACGGTATACAATTGGTATTTTCCGTTTTTCTTGTAAATTTTACCCGTGTCTTGTTTAACCAGGTACTCCATTTTATAAGGGCCACTGTTGTTGTGTTTTATTTTACGGTAAACCTTTCCGTCAACTTTATTCTTCTTATCATAGCTATAAATTCTGTTTTCGGCAATGAAGCTATAACGTTTCATATCCCTAAACGATTGATAAAAAGAAGTATCGTACATCACTCTTTTAATAAAGGTTTCTACATTCAACTTTTCGGCCTTAATGTTTACTGTAGAATCGAGTGTAATGGTTTTGATCGTATCCGGATTAAAACGGTTTATTTCCTGGGCAAAACCTTTGTAAGAGATTGACGCTAACAGTAAAAGAAAAAAGTATTTTTTCATCGAAGGTGAATAAGTAAATGGTTTTTGCCTGAAATTTAGGGATGTTAAATGGTGAGTGCGAATGGTTTTTTTATACCGTTTCACCCTTAATTTCCTAATTGTTTCAAAGCGATATAAGCCATCAGTCCTGTTGATATTTTTAAAGCATCTTCATCTACATCAAATCTTGGCGTATGTACCGAATATTGAGTATCTTTAGCTGCATTACCAGTACCTAAACGATAAAAACAGGCATCTGTTACCTGAGAATAGAAAGAAAAATCTTCGGCTGCCATCCAGATATCCAAATCCACTACGTTTTCTTTACCTAAAAAATCTTCGGCAAAAGCCCTTGCATTGGCAGTTAATTTTTCTTCATTGATTAAAAATGGATATCCCCTATGGATATCGAAATCACAGCTTCCACCCATGCTTTCTGCCATTCCTTCGGCCATTTTTTTCATGCGTTTATGCGCTTCATCTCTCCAGTTTTCATCCAAAGTTCTGAATGTTCCTTCGATTTTAACCTCATTAGGAATAATATTGGTTGCGCCATTAGCGATTACTTTACCAAATGATAAAACTGAAGGCAAGCGCGGATCTGCATTGCGACTTACAATTTGCTGTAACGCGATAATAATATGTGATGCAATTACAACAGGATCGATATTTTGGTGAGGCTGCGCACCATGACCGCCTTTTCCGGTTACGGTTACATACAATTCGTCGGTAGAGGCCATATAAATTCCCGATCGGAAACCCACTTTACCAGCATCAATCATTGGCATTACATGCTGGCCAACAATATAATTAGGTTTTGGATTTTCGAGCACACCTTCTTTAATCATAATACTGGCACCACCGGGCAATAATTCTTCTGCTGGTTGAAAAATCAGTTTGATTGTACCACCGAAATCATCTTTCATTTGATTTAAGATATTCGCAGTACCTAAAAGTGAAGATGTATGTACATCATGGCCACAAGCGTGCATTACACCATGGTTTTTAGAACGGTAAGGTTTATCGTTCGCTTCATGGATGGGTAAAGCATCCATATCGGCACGCAAAGCAATTACTTTATCAGATGGGAGATTTCCTTTAATTAAACCCACAACACCTGTATTGGCGCAATCGGTGTATTCTATTCCCCATTTTTTTAATTTATCCTTGATGAATAGTGAGGTTTCGAATTCTTTAAAAGATAATTCGGGATTGGCATGAATATGTTGACGGAAGCCTACAACTTCATTAAAAATGTTGCCGGCCAGTTCTTGTATTTTATTTTTGATCATTGTTTGTTGTGGTATCTAAACTTGGTGCGTTAATTTTTTCCCTGAAAATAAAAAGAGTGGGAAAAGTTGGTCTAAGTTCGTTAATTAGTCGCTGAGCCTCCAATCGACTCCTAAAATCGCCTACCCGAACATAGTAATTTGGTTCTTTATAAGTAAGGTATGTATTTAATTGTGGATAAAGCCCTTTAAACCTTGCCTGTTGGTTAAAAACCTCACGCCGGTCAGAGCCATAAAAAATCTGCACCCTATAACCATAGGCAGAAACGATGGGTTTGCCTGGTTTTACTTCTCCTGAGCTTTTATAAACAGCAATACGTTTGGCTATTAAACTATCAATTAAAGGGTCTTTTATTACCGTTACTTCTCCTTTTTGTGCAAAAGCAGTATTAAAAAGAAACAAAAAACAGATAAAAGTTAATATTTTTTTCATGTGTAAAAACCTGAGCATTTATGAGCAGATGAGTAAAATATCATCTCATATCTTCTTAACAACAAGAATGCCGAAATCGTTGCAAAAATCGGCATTCTTTATGGGTTAAGCAAATTGATATTATCCGAACGAAATATTATCTGTCGAATGGATTGGTAACCTTTAAACTGGAAAGCCTATCAAAGTCTTTAAAATTTCGTGTAATAAGAGTAAGGTTGTTTACAATAGCTGTTGCAGCAATTATTGCATCGGGCAATTTCAGGTTATAATATTTGCGTACCTCTACAGTTTGATTTTTAATTTCCTGGCTTAGTTCATACACATAAGAATCCTTAATAAAGTTTCTTAATATGAGTAAATCGTTTTCAGTAGCAGTTTTCCAGCAAAGAAGTTCAATCTCAGTGATCGCAGAAATGGCAGGCTGGTTAGTAGATATTATATTGTCAATAAACTTTTCAGCTGTTGGTGCAAATTGCCTTTGCAGAAAATAGATTACAGTATTGGTATCCCAAAGATAACTTATTCCCACTCGTTTCGTATACTATTTAATTGTTCATCAACATCTGAAATTGGCTGTTTTTGCATCGAGCCCTTATATTTTGTGATCAGATCGTTACCAGAGAGATCCTGAGTCTTAGAATCTTTTCTTAAGCGAATAACTTTAAGCAATTCCAAATCTTTTAAAAGATCTAATGCTTTATCGTTTAAAATATCCACTGTTACAGTTCTCATACTCAAAAATACTAATTTAAATACAAAAACCAGTCAGCTTAATCCAAAATCTGCATTCTTTATGGGTTAAGCAAATTGATATTATGCGGGTTAGTTTTTTCGGTTTGTGATTTCTTTATACCTCAACAATGACGACCTTTCTTAACAGATCTATCAATGGTAGCGTAGCCGAAGGATTTTAACCATACATCTACACAGATCAGTTTGCCACGGAAACAGAGAAAAGCACGGAGAATTCATAGATTTTAATCCCTTATTTGGGTCATCAGTAGAAGATCTTGTTTCCTAAAAATTTTCAGGTTTTCTCCTCCTCTCAATAAATAAGGCAGATTCGTTTTAAAAACCAGCGTTATAAAAAAAGCCCCAACGATATGTTGAGGCTTTATGTGAAATATTTATTCCGGCTATAAGTTTGCGCCGTGGCAGTTTTTATACTTTTTACCACTACCACACGGGCAAGGTTCATTTCTACCAACTGTAGCTTCTTTACGGATGGGCTGTTGTGGAACAGCCTCACGTGTATCGCCAAACTCAATACCTGGCTCCTCTCTGCCAAACTCTTGTTTAGTAGTTTGCAACTTTGGTTGTTTTACCGGAGCTGGTGCTTCTCTAACTTCATCTGGCTCTTGCTGAACCGGGATACCACCTTTATATAAGAAACTTACCACTTCTTTATTTACCGCATTAAGCATGTTTTTAAATAAGTTAAAAGCTTCCATTTTATAAATTACCAATGGATCTTTTTGCTCGTAAACTGCATTTTGTACAGATTGCTTTAAATCGTCCATTTCGCGTAAATGCTCTTTCCAGCTATCATCAATTAAGGCCAGAACAATGGTTTTTTCGAACGAACGAACCACTTCTTTTCCCTTATTTTCGATTGCTTTCTTCAAATCAACCGCCACTTGAATACCGCGGATACCATCGGTAAACGGAACTACAATCTGCTCAATATGCTCACCACGTTCTTGATAAACCTGGGTTAAAACCGGTAATGACTGTTGAATAATTGCTTCTGATTTACGTGCATAAAATGCTTCAGCTTCATCAAACAATTTTTCAGTTAACTGAGGAGTACTGGTTGAAGTAAATTCTTTTTCGGTAATGGCGGTATCTAAAGAGAAGTTCTTAATCACCTCCAGTTTGAAACCATCATAATTTCCTTCCTGTTTATATTCGCTTACGATATCTTCTGCAACATCGAAAACCATATTGTTCATATCTACATCTAAACGTTCGCCAAACAAAGCGTTTTTACGTTTAGCATAAATTACAGTACGTTGCGAGTTCATTACATCATCGTACTCCAATAAACGTTTACGGATACCAAAGTTGTTTTCTTCTACTTTCTTCTGTGCACGCTCTATAGATTTGGTAATCATTGAGTGCTGAATTACCTCACCATCTTCAATACCCATACGCACCATAATGCTCGAGATACGCTCTGAACCAAATAAACGCATCAGGTTATCTTCCAACGAAACAAAGAACTGAGATGAACCTGGATCGCCCTGGCGACCGGCACGACCACGTAACTGCCTGTCTACACGACGGGATTCGTGACGCTCAGTACCAACGATGGCTAAACCGCCAGCTTCTTTAACACCTGCTCCCAATTTAATATCGGTACCACGACCAGCCATGTTGGTTGCAATGGTTACAGTTCCTGCCTGCCCGGCTTCTGCAACAATATCAGCCTCTCTCTGGTGCATTTTAGCATTTAAAACGTTGTGTTTAATGCCACGAAGTTTAAGCATGCGGCTTAACAATTCTGAAATTTCTACAGAAGTTGTACCTACCAATACCGGACGGCCAGCTTTTGGCTCCAGTTGACCTGTTTCAGGATTAACCGCAGGAATTAATGCACCTTTGGCATCAAGTTTTGGTACGGCTCTGCCAGTTTGATCATATTTAACAACTGGTTTGCCATCTTTTTGCTTTACATTACCTTCTTTATCGGTTTCGTATTCTGTTTCGTAATGAGAATATGGAAAAACAAGGTACTGGATCTCTGCAGCAACAGCGTTGTATTTTTCGCGAACGGTACGGTAAACATAATCCTGTTCATCTATTCTTGAAATGTTCCTGTTTGTTGGTATTTCTACAACGTCTAATTTATAGATCGACCAAAACTCGCCTGCTTCTGTCGTTGCTGTACCCGTCATACCGCAAAGCTTGTGGTACATACGGAAATAATTTTGCAGGGTTACAGTTGCATAAGTTTGGGTAGCATCTTCAACCTTAACATTCTCTTTGGCCTCAATTGCCTGGTGTAAACCATCAGAGTAACGACGGCCATCCATAATACGGCCGGTTTGCTCATCAACAATCTTAATTTTGCCTTCATCGATGATATATTCTACATCAATTTCGAATAATGTATAGGCTTTTAACAATTGGTTTACCGAGTGGATGCGTTCCGCCTTAACAGAATAATCGCGCATTAAAGCATCTTTCTCAATTACTTTTTCTTCCAATGGCAAATCAGATTTCTCTAACTCGGCTACTTCAGTACCAACATCAGGCAATACGAAAAAGTGAGGATCTTCTCCCGATTGGGTAATCAGTTCGATACCTTTTTCAGTTAATTCAACCTGGTTATTTTTTTCATCTATATAGAAGTACAACTCAGAATCTACCTTAGGCATATTCTTGGATTGATCGGCCATATAGTGGTTTTCTGTTTTCAACAACAAACCACGAACACCGCTTTCACTTAAAAACTTAATTAAAGCTTTGTTTTTTGGTAAACCACGGTAAGCACGCAATAAGGCTAAGCCACCTTCGCCCTCTTCGGTTCCGCTATTACCAGCGTTAATTAATTTTTTAGCTTCGTTTAACGCTTGTGTAACATAAGCTTTCTGTGCATTAACCAAACGCTCAATACGTGGTTTTAACTCATAAAATTCATGCTCATCACCACGGGGAATCGGGCCCGAAATAATTAAAGGTGTACGGGCATCATCAATTAAAACTGAATCGACCTCATCCACCATTGCAAAGTGCTGCTTGCGTTGTACCAGTTGATCTGGCGTTTGCGACATATTGTCACGCAGGTAATCAAAGCCAAATTCGTTATTGGTACCGTAGGTAATATCTGCGGCATAAGCTCTTCTTCTTTCTTCGGAGTTTGGCTCATGCTTATCAATACAATCAACAGTTAAGCCATGGAATTCGAACAACGGCCCGTTCCACTCACTATCCCTTCTTGCAAGGTAATCGTTCACAGTTACAATGTGTACGCCTTGCCCGGCCAGGGCATTTAAATATGCAGGCAAAGTACTCACTAATGTTTTACCCTCACCGGTAGCCATTTCGGCAATTTTACCACTGTGTAAAACAATACCACCAATTAACTGCACATCATAGTGTACCATGTTCCAGGCCACTTCAGTTCCTGCGGCATCCCATTTATTGGCCCAGTGTGCTTTATCGCCAACAATTTTAACATTGTTTTTTCTTGCAGCATAATCTCTGTCAAACTGGGTTGCGGTAACTTCTAAATAGTCGTTTTCGCTTAAACGGCGTGAAGTTTCTTTTACAACAGCAAAAGCTTCAGGAAGAATTTCTAAAAGTACTTTCTCCAATTCTGTATCGCGGTCTTTACCTAAAGCATCAACCTGATCATAAATTGCTGTTTTTTGATGAAGATCTAAATCTTCGTTTTCTGCATCAGCTTTTAGGGCTGAAATTTTTCCGTCTATATCGGTTAAGAAAGTAGAAATCCTTTCTTTAAATTCTATGGTTTTACCACGTAACTCATCATTGCTTAGTGCAGATAGTTTACTGTAGTGTTCGTTAATTTTAACAACCAATGGCTGGATAGCCTTTATATCTCTTTCTGATTTACTTCCGAAAACCTTCGCTAAAAATCCTAACATTATAATATTTTAAATCGTATTTATAAAAAAATGGTGTGTTACAACAACCAAGCCATTGTCTGTATTAAGTCAGTTTGGCAGTTATTGCTATCATTGGGGGCTTAAAATCTTTTAAAAGATTCTTATAACAAAAGGAACTAAGGGCTGTTGTTCTTCGGTTTTTTTCTGATGGTTAAATCGGCAATTACCTGATTTACACTTACGTACTTTGCAACTTTTAATTGCGCTTGTGTGCCAATTAAAGCCAGTTTAGTGTAGGATAACAGGTAAGGATTGCGCGCTTCGTTAAGCTGAACCGAGGCCTTACCAGCTGCATTGATACTAATGTTATGCTCATGACAATATTCATTTAATATTCTAAGCCCTTCAACGCGTTCGGCTTTCGCCAAATGTGTTAAGCTAAAAAATACAAGTGATATGGTTACAAGGTGTTTCATTAATAGCGGCAAAGCTAGTTTTAATTTTTATAAAATGAAATTACATCATCCCAAAAATCGTACCTCATTTTTTAATCCTGTATTTCTTTTATCGCCCCTTGATTCTATTTTGCTGAATTGGCTTTTTATAATGACGCCCCCGCTTTTTATAATGATGCCCCCGCTTTTTATATTGATGCCCCCGCTTTTTATAATGACGCCCCCGCTTTTTATAATGATGCCCCTGCTTTTTATAATGACGCCCCCGCTTTTTATAATATTGTTTTATTTTTTAAAAAGACATTAGGAATTCTTACCGTCTTTTTTAATTTTATGGCATGTTGAAAAAAGTAATTACGCTCTGCTACCGAAAAATAATTGATACCACCAACACCAGTGCCTGGGATAAGTTTGTGCATGAAGATAGTTTTGCAGAGTTTAAGATGCAGGCTCAATTTTACAATCAGGAACAACGTTTTACCACTTTTGCCGAAATGTTGATCAATACTCCTGAGGCAGAAAAACTGCACTTTTTGGTAAGCGCAGCCATTACCGGATATTTACGCCAGTTAAATGGCATTATACCGGATATAATGGACAATTTAGGCCGTCGGTTTCTAACTTTTGAAAACTTTAAGTTCGAATTGATCAACTCAGATATCAACGACCTGGAAAAACATAAAATAGCGATCAACTTTTTTTCTAAACCACTTCTTTGGCATGATACCGTTGATAACCTGCTTTTAGTATCGCAATTTAAAGAAGCAAATGAAGCTGAGGTTTTTACAAATCTTTTTCAGATTCAACCTTTTGTGAGTATACATGCTATAAAACATACATATTAAACGATGGAACTTACACCTGGAAAAATATTTTTGGCAGATCAGCGCGGATTAACCGAAAGTTCAGTTTTAAGAAGTTACAATACCTTTAATTTCGAAAAATATTTTAACGAATATAAAGAAGCTTTTGGCAACCTGTTTATATGCAATGACGAATCGATTGTTGGTGGCAAGGTTACGTTTTTTCTATGTAAAGAAGATTCGCTTCAGCTATTTATGCCCATTACCGGCGGCATTGATATTGTTGCCAACGGAAAAGAATTCGCTTTAGAAACCGGCCAGATACAGGTTTTGAATATGGGTAAAGGTGAAGTGTTGGAAATTAGCAATCCTTACCAGAACGATACCATTAATTACATGCAGTTTGGGATTAAAACCGACATGTTTTTAATGCGTACAAGTGAAATGCTTTTTGGTTTTGATTTTGAAAAGAGTCCGAATCAACTGATCAAAATTATCGACAACCAGAAATTACCCTTTAAATTAAGCGCAGGTATTTTTGCCGAACGCGAAGCAGCAGTTTATAAAATTCAAAAGGCGGATAACAATTTTTTTGCTTTTATTATTGAGGGTACTTTCGAAATTGAAGGCCGCTTAATGCACGCCAGAGATGGTTTAGCGCTCTGGGATATTGAGCAGGTTGAATTGAAAGCCCTAAGTAATAATGCGATTGTAGTGGTTTTGGAATTGGGGTTTTAGCTTTTAAATTTTTGCAAACAAATGGTGTGTGAGAACACGAACCATGACGTAAATTTATCCCGCAGATTTTAGAAGGTTATCGCTGAGTCTTTCGACAGGCTACCGTAGATAGAATCCAAAAAGAAGATCGGCAATGCTGAGGAGTAACGACGAAGCAATCTATCATGTAATTTATTATTAAAAAAGATTGCTTCACGCCTACGCAAAGTCCCTTCTTCAGTTCGCAATGACGAAATCAAACCCCAAAACTCACGTGAATATAGCAGCACATTCCCTTAACATTTTTTCTACGCCGGGTTTTGCCTTAGGGATTGGAAGGGTTGGTACCGATTAAGCATCTGTTTTTATTTAATTACGGTATGCTTGCTTGTTTCACAGGTTTTCATCGGTACCGCAGCGAAGCGCAGCCCTGAAAAGCCCGCCCCTTTTCCGTTCTAACGGGATTGGGGAACGCCCAAATGATTAAATAAATAAATTAATTGATGATCTGCCGCCAGGCTCAGGATGATATTTTATTTAAAAACTACCTCCGTAGCCCCGTAGCCAAACTTTTCTTTCCGTGCATCCATATATGTTTTCACATGTGGATTTTTACTGATCAGTTTATGAATTTTATCCCTCAAAGTACCATTTCCTGAACCATGGATAAAAACAATTTTATCGAAATGATGCACAACCGCAGCATCCATAGCCGTTTGAAAATAATTAATCTGGATCTGCAGCATTTCATCAGTTTCTAAAAAATGATGATCATCTCTCAGTTTTTCGATATGCAGATCGATTTCTTTTTGTGGGGCGGCAACCGTTCTTTTCTCTTCTGTTGATTTAAAAAAGCTTTCTTTCAGTTTCTGAGGATCGATGTTTACAGGCACAAGATCATCCAAACGGATTAACCAGCCTTTATTTTTTAATTGTGGCAATTCTTTTTGCTCGGTACTAAAATCTTTTGCCCTAAATTTTTTAGCAATCACCAATGGGTCAATAGGTTTTACATCGGCTTTACTGAAAACCAAAAACTGGAAATTAAATTCCGGCCAAAGATCTAAATCAGCCAGAGAAGCCGAATAAACCAAGGCAGATGCATAAGATTCTACTACCCCATGGAAGGCACCCGCATATTTTTCTTTACGCGCTGTGGTTAAACTTACTAATAAAATATTGGGCGAATGGTTTTGCAGGTGGAAATGCACCACATTACCTGCTTTATCATCTGTAGCTACAGCAACATAAATTCCATTTTCAATTTTACTAATACCGGGAACATTTACCTGGATGGGTTTCGGCATATCAACCTCTTCGGCTACCACACCATGGCCATGTACCGAAGTTAAATTACTAACCGCTACAGGAATTTCGAAACCATCCTCATCAGTTACACCTAAAGTTTGGGCATCGATAATCTTCGTTACATAACCTTCACGTTTTTCATCAACAAAACGCACAAAATCTCCAAGTTTAAATTTCATAGCCCCTAAATCCCCTAAAGGGGAATCTCCATATTATTTAGTAATAGTTATTACAATTTCTCCAAATTTCACTTCACCATGCAGCTCCCCTTTAGGGGCTGGGGGTTAATGACGAGTATCGTTTCCATGGTAAATACTCAGGTAACTTTCGTATCTGGATACTGCAATTTCGCCATCATTTACTGCCGCCATAACTGCGCAGCCAGGCTCGTTAATATGCCTGCAATTGTTAAACCTGCAACTGTGTGAGGTTTTAAAAATTTCCCTAAAAAAATGCCCCAGCTCTTCTTTTTCAATATCAATAACACCGAGTTCTCTAATTCCCGGCGAATCTACAATAAAACCACCCTGAGGCAGTTCGAACATTTCGGCAAAAGTGGTGGTATGCTGCCCTTTATCACTCCAATCTGATACCTCTCCTGTTCTTAAATCGCGATCGGGCAACAATGCATTAATCAAACTTGATTTCCCCACGCCCGAATGACCGGAGATGAGGGTAATTTTATCAGTAATCAGCTCCTGTATCACCGGAATATTGATGCCTTTTAAAGCCGAAACTTCATAGCAGGCATAACCAATATTTTCGTATATATTTTTAAATTCCTGAAGGATTTCTAAACCCTCTTTACTAAACAGATCGAGTTTATTAAATACCAATACGGCAGGCACATCATACGCTTCGGCTGTTACCAAAAAACGATCGATAAAACCTAAAGAAGTGCGTGGCGAGGCCAATGTAACCACCAACATGGCCATATCAAGGTTCGCAGCAAGTATTTGCGCCTGCTTACTCAGGTTAATTGATTTGCGGATGATGTAGTTTTTGCGGGGCAACATCTCGTTAATCAAGCCCTGGTTACTGTCCTTTTCAAGGTCAAATTTTACCCTATCGCCAACCGCAATCGGGTTGGTGGTTTTAAGTCCTTTAATTCTGAATTTCCCTACAATACGACAGTCGTAACGTTCACCATTATCGGCCAAAACGCTATACCAGCTCCCTGTAGACTTAATAACTAATCCCTGCATATTTGCGGTAAAGGTATGAATATGATTTCATTGGTAGAAGCAGCCAACGTGGATAAAAGTTTGGTTATCCGCAATAAAGATTTAAAGTTTACAGCCATTTTCACTATATATTTTCCTTTCTACCAAATATCTTACATAAATTCAACGCTTTAAAAGGCAAAAAACCTAAATTTGCGACAATAAAAATCAAAAATATAATGAGTTTCAGAATAGAACACGATACCATGGGCGAGGTGCAGGTACCAGCCGACAAATACTGGGGTGCACAAACCGAACGCTCACGCAATAACTTCAAAATTGGGCCGGAAGGTTCGATGCCAAAAGAAATTATCCACGCTTTTGGATACCTGAAAAAAGCTGCGGCACTTGCCAATACGGAACTTGGCGTATTATCGGCCGAAAAAGCTGAATTAATTGCCAAAGCCTGTGATGAAATTGTTGCCGGTCAACTTGATGATCAATTCCCATTGGTAATCTGGCAAACGGGTTCTGGCACACAGAGTAACATGAACGGTAACGAGGTAATTGCCAACCGTGCGCATGTAATTAATGGTGGTGCACTGGCCGATGATAAAAAAGTACTTCACCCTAATGATGATGTAAATAAATCGCAGTCATCAAACGATACCTTTCCAACTGCAATGCATATTGCGGCATATAAACTTACGGTAGAAACCACTATCCCCGGTTTAGAGAAACTTAGAAATACATTAGCTAAAAAAGTTGAAGAATTCAGTTCTATTGTTAAAACTGGCCGTACTCACTTTATGGATGCTACTCCCCTTACCCTGGGGCAGGAATTTTCGGGTTATGTACAACAGATTGATAACAGCATCAGGGCAATTAAAAATGCTTTGGTGATGGTTGCTGAGTTAGCTTTAGGTGGTACCGCTGTAGGTACTGGTTTAAATACACCAAAAGGATACGATGTTTTAGTGGCAAAGAAAATTGCCGATTTAACAGGATTGCCATTTGTAACCGCCCCGAATAAATTTGAAGCTTTAGCAGCACACGATGCGATGGTAGAACTATCTGGCGCATTAAAACGTACCGCGGTTGCTTTAATGAAAGTAGCAAATGATGTTAGGATGTTAAGTTCTGGTCCACGTTGTGGCATTGGCGAAATTGTAATTCCTGATAACGAACCAGGCTCTTCTATTATGCCCGGAAAAGTAAATCCTACACAACCAGAGGCTTTAACCATGGTTTGTGCACAGGTAATTGGTAACGATGTTGCCGTTTCGGTAGGTGGTATGAGCGGCCATTTTGAACTTAATGTATTTAAACCGGTAATTGCGGCCAACGTATTGCAATCAGCACGTTTAATTGGCGATGCCTGTATTTCTTTCAACGATAAATGTGCTGAAGGAATTACAGCCAACTTACCAGAAATTGAAAAACATTTACAAAATTCGTTGATGTTGGTAACGGCTTTAAATCCACATGTAGGTTACGAAAACGCAGCTAAAATTGCAAAGAAAGCACATAAAGAAAATAAAACCTTAAAAGCAGCAGCTGTAGAACTGGGATTATTGACCAACGAACAGTTTGATGAGTGGGTACGCCCGGAAGATATGGTAGGCAGTTTGAAATAATTTAGAGGATCGTAATTCCCAACTCGATTGGGAATCTTAATGCGTATTGCATTAAGATTCCCGCCTGCGCGGGAATGACGTCACTTTGAAAAATTAGTTTTTTAATCAATACCATTAATCAAAACAACTGGTAATATGAATTCAATATTCGCTACAATGATCAGTATGACATCGATCATTGCGCCATGTATTGTACTTGGGGCATGTTGCTATTTTTTATCAAAGAGAACGGTTGTTGAAGCTATTTTAATGACCATTGGGGCTGGAATGGGTTTAGTTATTAATGTGCTTTATCTTTTTATGCCAATGTTAACGAGCTATAAAAATATACCCTACACTGATATCTCTAAGTATTATACCGTAATTGGTATTTTTAATCTCATTGCCAGTCTTTGCTTTGCCATCGGTTTTTTAATACTGGTTACCAACACAGTTAAAAAGAATACTGATTTTACTAATCAATTTCCTAAAAGCATCGATTAACCATACAATGAACAAACTGCAGCCGGGTTTAAAGGGTTTTTACATCATCCTTTTTGCATTATCTATTTTTTATATTGCCTGTAGCCCTAGGCCTAACATACAGGGCAAGGGAGAAGATTTTATGCAGGGCGTATGGAACGAAGATTCGGTTGCCTTTAGCAATAAATTAAGCAATTATACCCAGCACCATTTTCGGTTTAGTTGCGATTCTGTTTACATCGATATGGTTACACACAGTAAAGTAAACCTTTACGAAGATTCGTGCTATCATAATGGCGTTTGGAAAGAATATGCAAAGGGTGTTTATGCCGTTAAAGGCGATACACTATTTGTTGGCGCAACCTTTACGCATGCCAATTACAAACAAAAAATATCGGGCTGTTACCGTATCGGTCGATATGAAAAGAATTTCCTGATTAAAAAGCATACCGCAGATACAATGTCGTTAGAAAGCTTAAGTGATCAGCGTGAAATCAAATTAATCCTCAAAGAAAAAATTACCTGCGTACAAAAAGAATTATAAAATGATTTTTACATCAATTAAAAAGAAACTAACCACAGCTTTAGCACTTGGTTTTTTAGCTTATTTTCCAATGCAAGCAAATGCATGGGGCACCATTGGCCACCGTGTAGTTGGTGAAATTGCCGATAGCTATTTAAAGGCCAAAACGCGCAAAGCCATTCAAGGTATTTTAGGTTACGAAACTTTGGCCATGAGTGCCAATTGGGGCGATTTTATTAAATCGGATTCTACCTACAATTACATGTATAACTGGCACTTTGTTAATCTTCCTGCCGGATTGGATAAAAATGGTGTATACAACTTCCTATCTACCGAAAAAGCACCAAGCCTTTACACTAAAATACCTGATCTTATTGCTGTTTTAAAGAAAACAAGCAGTACAGCCGCCGAAAAAAAACTCGCTCTACGCATGTTAGTGCATTTGGCAGGCGATTTATGCCAACCTATGCACGTTGCCCGTAAAGAAGATTTAGGTGGTAACCGTGTTTCTGTTTTGTGGTTTAATGAAAAATCTAATATCCATCGCGTTTGGGATGAGCAGTTAATTGAATATCAGCAGTTAAGTTATACCGAATATGCAAAGGCAATTAATCATGCTTCTGCAATTCAGCTTTATAACTGGCAAAACACAAGCTTAAAAGATTGCATTTATGAATCGTATGGCATTTGCAATAAAATTTACGATAACACAAAACCCGATTCGAAATTGAGCTACCGCTATAACTTTGAATGGGTGGAAACGTTAAACGATCAACTTTTAAAAGGCGGCGTACGCTTAGCCAAAATGTTAAACGACATTTACGGGTAAACCATTTTGATAAGATTTTAATGCCTCAACGCCAAAAAGCTTGAGGCATTTTTTGTTTCTTGTAGCATATTAATCGTTACTTTCGTTAAAGGGGTATAAACTAAAACGCTATGAAAAAATTAATGTTTATATTACTGGTTCTTTTCTCCCTTTCCTGCAAAAAAAGCCAAAAAGAAGATCCCATTACTAAACTAAAATGGGTATTGGAAACTGCTATTGTTTCTCCAGCTTTAAACATAAGAGGCGAATTGGTTAGCGATTATAAGAAATTGGAAGGGAATGATGGCTGTTTATCCAACAACTTTACCCTAACATTTCTACCTAACGGCACCTATCGGCAATCTTCTACCGGATCGCTATGCGATATGGTAGAAAATGATGAAAATCAAAAGTGGAGAAGATCAGGTGAGCAGATCATTTTAGGCCACAGTCCCAATACTGAAAATATTTGCACCATTAATGGTAACAAATTAACTTATACATTGGTAAATTCGCCAGGAATATTTTATTCCAAAGTGGTATATACTTTTAAAGCACAATAATATTGAAAATTTTAATGGTTTGCCTGGGCAATATCTGCCGTTCGCCATTGGCTGAGGGCATTATGCGCCATCTGGCAGATAAAAGCTCTTTAAACTGGGAAATTGCTTCTGCCGGCACAGGCAACTGGCATATTGGTAGTGCACCTGATCATAGGAGTATTGCTGCGGCCAAAGCACTAGGTTACGATATCAGTAAACAACGTGCGCAGCAGTTTAACCATTCTATGTTCGGTTATTACGACCTGATTTTAGTTATGGACCATAATAATCTCGCTGATGTAATAAGCCTCGCCAAAACCCCTGAAGAAAGAAAAAAAGTTAAACTTTTTCTTGATAACAACGAAGTTACAGACCCATATTGGGATAATGCGCTTTTTAGCCCCGTTTGCAAACAGGTAGAGGAAAGATGTATGGAAATTATCAAACAACTTTCTTAAATTTAAAATTCATAATCAAACACTAACCAAGTCTGCAAAATGAAAAAGTACCTTTCCCTCTGTTTATTAATTGCATCCGTTTTTTTACTACAAAGCTTTACCACAGCAAAAAAACAGGCAAGAGTTTTAGTTTTTTCTAAAACCAAAGGCTTTAGGCATAACTCCATTGAAACCGGAAAAGAAGTAATACAAAAATTAGGGCTTGCTCATCATTTTGATATTGATACCACCGAAAATGCTGATGCATTTACTGAAGACAACCTTAAAAAATATGCTGCTGTAATTTTTTTAAGCACTACCGGTGATGTTTTAGACAGCAAACAGCAAATAGCTTTCGAAAGATACATCCAGGCAGGTGGAGGTTATGTAGGCATCCACGCGGCTACCGATACAGAGTATGATTGGCCTTGGTATGGTAAATTGGCGGGAGCTTATTTTATCAGTCACCCAGCCGTACAAGAAGCAAAATTTATTATTAAAGACAAAAAACATCCCGCTACTAAATTCCTTACTGATTCGGTTTGGATGAGAAAAGATGAATTGTATAATTTTAAAGATATCAATCCAGATATTAAAGTACTGATTACCTTAGACGAGAAATCGTATACAGGTGGTAAAAACGGCGATTTTCACCCATTTAGCTGGTACCACAGTTTCGATGGCGGAAGAGCATTTTATACAGGTATGGGCCATACCAAAGAAGGCTGGGCCGACGAAAAATTTCAGAACCATTTATGGGGAGGAATTGAATACGCAATTGGCAGCCAGAAAAAATTAAACTACAGTAAAGCGCATTCTAAATTTTAAGTAATCATTGCACTTGTTGATTCATCATAAATAAGTGCAATCGTTTTATGTTTGTCGTTTCTTGTAATTAACCAAATAAATATAATTCAACATACAGAACGAAGCCACTGCACCAAAGGTATGCCACAAAAAGTGGGTACCGATGCTCAATATATCCCATTTATCGGCAATACGAAAAGTGAGTGCAAATACAAAAGCAACCAAGGCAAAACCAACCCATTTACCATTTTTCCATTCTGTTTTAATGAGGTAGCCAAACACAGGGAATAAAACAAGTGCTGCCATAAAAGCATAGTTGATGTTGATAAAAATCTGAAAATCACCGTTACTGAAAAGCCGCCTTACATAAAACTGAAATAAGGCATACACTGCTACAATTAAAGCGGCGAAGTACCATTTTGTAAGTTTGGATAAAAAATAAATCCCCGCAGATAAACACAACAGCATTATAGGCATCCAGTCCATCATAATAAATATTGGCCAGCGCCTTAAGCCATGGTAAGTAGTGCCTCCTATCCCTCCAATATATAGCAATACCAACGCAATGCTGAGAAAAGTGTGCTGTTTAAAATTCCCCCAGAGTTTTATCGTCCAGTAAACGGCAATGGCCAAAAACAAGCAACTTGTTAGGGTATTAAACGGTTCGGGAAAAAGCTGGCTCAAATTGGTTTCGGTGTACATTGTACCGCCATCGGGAGGGTTTTGATTTAAAGCGCTCATGATAAGTTAACGTATACTAAAATTAAATGTTTCATGGTTCAGTGTAACGATGAAGATGTAAAAATAATTTCGCATCTACATTTCCGGCAGATTAAATATCAATTAACCTATACTTCAAAAATCGTATTTATTTGTACTTTAGTTTTAGCTAAGCTATACCATTATGAGCAAATTATTAATTGTTTTTTTATTCCTATCTACCAGTATTTATGCCCAATCACCTCCTAAACCTTATGGTGCAGTGCCATCGAAAAGGCAATTGGCCTGGCATGATATAGAGGTATATGGCTTAATTCATTTTACACCCACTACCTTCGAAAATAAGGAATGGGGCTTTGGTGATGCCGATCCGAAAACTTTTAATCCAACCGATTTTAATGCCGATCAGATTATTAAAGCAGCAAAGGCAGGCGGGTTAAGAGGGATTATTTTAGTGGCTAAACACCATGATGGCTTTGCGCTGTGGCCAACCAAAACCACTGAATATAACATTAGTAAAAGCCCATTTAGAGCAGGGAAAGGAAATTTAGTTAAAGAAGTAGAGCAGGCTGTACGTAAAAACGGTTTAAAATTTGGTGTGTATTGCTCGCCATGGGACAGGAATAATGCGCTTTATGGCACCGATAAATACCTTGCCATTTATCAGGCGCAATTAAAGGAACTCTACAGCAATTTTGGTGAGCTTTTTATGAGCTGGCATGATGGTGCCAATGGTGGCGAGGGATATTATGGCGGCGCAAAAGAAAAACGATCTATTGATAATACCACGTACTACGATTGGAAAAATACCTGGGCAATTACACGGAAAATGCAGCCAATGGCAAATATTTTTAGCGATATTGGTTTGGATATCCGCTGGGTTGGCAATGAAGACGGTAATGCTTCAGTAACCTCATGGGCCACTTTTACACCAATGGCACCTGATGGAAAAAGTGCAGCCGTACCTGGCCAGGCAAATTACCCGCAAAGCCCCGAAGGAATTAGAAATGGTAAATTCTGGATGCCGGCCGAATGCGATGTTCCCTTGAGAAAAGGCTGGTTTTATCACCCTAATGAAAAACCAAAAACACCAGAAGCTTTATTCGACCTATATTTAAAAAGCGTTGGCCGTGGTGCAGGATTAGACCTCGGTTTAGCACCCGATACCCGTGGGCAGCTGCACAACGATGATGTTGCTGCACTAAAAACGTTTGGCGACATGGTGAAACATACTTTTGAGCATAATCTGGCTAAAAATGCATCAATCAAAGCAAGCAATAGTCGGGGTAAAAAGTATAATGCGGCTAACCTGCTTGATGGCAAAAAGGATAGTTACTGGGCCACACAAGATAATGCCCATAAGGCAAACATAGAACTGGATTTAAAAGCAGCCAAAACCTTTGATATCATTAGCCTGCAAGAATTTATTGCTTTAGGGCAACGAATTGAAGCTTACACTATTGAAGTACTTGTAAATAACACCTGGAAAAAAGTTTACGATGGTACTAGCATCGGCGCAAAACGCTTAATTAAATTGGAGAGTCCTGTTACAACTAATAAAGTAAAAATAAATATTACCAAATCTCCGGTTTGTATTACGCTAAGTGAAATTGGGTTGTACAAAAAAGCAGTTTAAACTTAATCTGGTTTGTAAAGGATTTCGAAAACTTGTGCCAGTGCATTAGAAGTCTGTTTGCTATAGCGATAAGTGCTATCGGCCTTAATATCTCTGTACATCAGCATTACGGCACGATGGGATGCTTTACTCAGTTTAATTTTTTCCTCTCGTTCTTTAGCATCTTCAGGCTTTAAATTTAAGGCCTGCATTTGTTTAATTACAACAAGGTTCCTTTCCATCGGTATAATGCCATCCTGCTTAATAGAGGTAAGCTTTACATCCTTTGGTAAGGAAATCTTTAAATTCATAATGCTGTTAAGCGAGCCCATATTACCGTTAAAAGTATCCCTTAATTTGCGGTACTCTTCAGTTCCATACTTTGGGCTAAAATAAAGCACTCCGCTAAAAAACAGCAGAAATAAAAGTACTGAAACTGCATACCTTGCCCAGCTTTTAATTTCAAAACTTTCATCCCATTTATAGTTAAGCAAATAGGTAAAAATAAAACCTGAAATAAAACCGCCAACATGTGCGGCATTATCTACTCTTTTGCCAAATGCACCATTTAGGAGTACCAGTAAGGAGACAATTAAGGTACTCATTAATAATGCTTTCGTTGCTTTACGTTCAAAAGATTTAGTAATCAATAAAGCAATAAAAGCGCCATATAAGCCCATTATAGCTCCTGAAGCGCCCATCATCACTCCTTCCTGATGAAAAATTAAACTCACCAAGCCGCCACAAATGCCGCTCACCAAATAAATAAAGAGGTATTTTTTCCAGCCCAGTTTATTTTCGATCATTAAACCCAGATAAACCAGGGCATACATATTAAAAAACAAGTGCGATTTAGATCCGTGAATAAACTGATAGGTAATTAAACGCCAGTATTCGCCGCCCAGCACAAGATTACGCTGATTAACCCCAAAATTTAATGAAATCCTTCTTATTTCCTCAATATAATCATCATGAGAAGCACTCCCGGTTTTTAATGATAGATTGATCATTAATACGGCCGAAAAAAGGAAAATTGCTACATAATAAAAAACATTGATCAGGACAACGATCGGCGTTGCGGTATAACCTTTTTGGGGGAAGAACAGGAAGAAAACATTTTTGATCTTATTTTTTGTTGCCAAAGGGGCCTTTTCAAAATAATGATCATCCTGCGTTGCTATAAGCTGGTGAAATTTAGACAAACTTTCTTCCCAAACATCTTTAAGATGAAACTCAACATATTCAAATTCATGAAAGAACTTTTCGAGGTTTAAGTCGTTCTTGCCATAATCATTAAAAAGCATCTGGATACCCACACACTCACTCTTTACTACAGCGAAATTTCCATGGATGCGGATTGATATTTCTTCACTATAGGATTGGAAAGATATTGGTGTGTAAGCAATTAGCCCGCTTTCAGACACATGACTAAGGCTCCAACCCAGATTTTCGATCACCTGCCTGGCAACAATTAAATATTTATCTGCCGGAAAATCGGCCAAAGGAATATATTTTTCAATTTTAGGCGAGTAACCCCAACTTACAGACATAGCGCGTTAATTTTTCTTCGCCACTAATATAATATAAGGTGATAGATTTTTGCTTTCGAAAGGGATAATCTTTGTAAATACTTTACCTGTTAACCAAACTGCTTTTTTAAATAAACGAACACCTGCAGATTTTTGGCTTTCATTCTCCAACCATACGCTAAAACGACCAAAATACCCCGATTTTACCTCACTGAGACCAGCTTGCTCACATATTGATTTCAATAACGCGGGATCCATGCTATCGATATTATGTTTGTCGTAGTTTTCTTTATCAAAATTCTTTTGAAACCAACCGTTAACCGCTTTAAAATTTGGCAATGTAATAAATAATGTGCCTCCTGGTTTTACAAAGGCAATGTGGCGGTTAATTATATCGGCAGTATCATTAAAATGTTCAATTAAACCACAGCTTAACACAAGATCGTACTGTTTTTTGGGCGTGTAGTTAAAAAGGTCGGTTTCGACGATATGGATATCACTTTCAGTTAAATTATTTTTCTCTAAAAGCTCGTTTACAACAGGTGGATGCACAAAATAATCTAAAAGCGTAACATCAAGCTTAAAGTATTTTTTTAGGAATACGGCATAATAACCCGGGAAACCACCCAACTCAATGGCAGTTTTAACATTATTCTTTTGAATAACATCAGCCAGTTGCAGGTGAAATAAATAGTTTGAAGGTAACTGAACCGCTAGTCCTTTTTTACTTTCCCAATAATTTACCCAAAAAGCCCTGTCGGTTAATAAATTTGCCATGTTTTAAATAATTCCAATCCCAAAGAAACGGAAAAAAATGGTTAATTGTTAAAAGTGGTTAACTGTTTAAACTGTGAAAATGCGTTAAAAGCATATGCTTACTTCAAATCTTTCAAAATTTCAGCTACTGCTCTTTCCAGTTGAGGATCTTTATCTGCCAGGCGGTCTTCAAAAGTATTTTTTACAAAAATATCTGGTTTAACACCTTCCTTTTCGATATTCTTGCCATCCATAGTATAACAACCCCAGGATGGTAAACGGTATGAAGAACCATCAACCAAACCTTTAGCTGAAGTAAAAATAATCCATCTGTAGGTTTCTGTGCCAATAATTTTACCCAATTTTAATTGTTTAAAACCCGCAGCAGTCATTTCTGCATCACTTAAAGATTGCTCATTAACCAACAGCACAATTGGCTTAGCCGCCGGACCAAAATTACTTTGCGGAGCCAATTTGCCACCACGGTATTTCCATTGGAGGTACAGCCGCTGAGAAAGAAATTTCAGCACATCATCATGTACATTTCCCCCGGTATTGTAACGCAGATCGAGAATAATAGCCTCTTTATTTTCTTCCTGTGCAACCATATCCAAAAGAAAAGTTTCCAATTCGCCACCGCTCATATTTTTCATATAAGAATAGGCAATTCGGTTATTGCTCCATTTATCAACATTTTTATGGTTTCGACTAATCCATTCATCATAAAGATTTCCCCTCAAAGTACCCGAACTTTCTGGATGTAAATTAACAAATACATCCTTTCCATTACGTTTAAAGGTTAAGGTAATCTCTTTATCTAACGATGGCTTACTAAAATAATAATCGCGGTCTATTTTTTCATCCACCTTAACACCATTCACTTCTGTTAAAATATCTCCTGGTAAAATATTCGTTCCGTTACGTGCAGCATTACTTTTTGCAGCCACACGTACAACCTTTAACGGGTTTTCGTTATCAAAAATAATCCCTGTTTCATTGGTGGTATAATTCAGATTTTTTCGTTCTTCTGCACCAGTACTATTAAAACCCATGTGCGAAGAATTCAACTCGCCCAACATATCATTTAATAAAATTCTAAGGTCGCTCCGGTTATTTACATAAGGCAAATAAGCAGCATAACGCGTTCTCATTTTATCCCAATCAACACCATGGAATTTTTCATCATAGAAATTCTCATCCAAACCCACCCAGGTTTCGAAAAACATCTGGTTAAATTCTGCATTCAGATTTCTCGTAAATTTATAGTCGTGGTCTACCCGATCAAGTTTATTGCCTTCTAACGAGTACTTGTTAATTGTACCCCGCGATAAGACGTAAAATTTATCACCTGCTGAGATAATTGAATAATCGCCACCATCGGCCACCTTTTCGGTTTTATTGGCTTCGAAAGGCTCAATGGTAGTCCGGTAAAGCCCGGGAGCACCCCCTTCGTGGTTAGAGGAATAAAACACATAGGTTTTATCCCCTTTGGCAAAGGCATCAGTTCCGTATTGGCCACCAAAAGCCGGACCAACCAGTTCAATGCGATCCAGAATATTCTGGGTATTAATTGTGATGATATTTGCCGGCTTTGGTGTTGGTTTTACCTCTGTTTTCTTTTTAGCAGTATCTGCTTTTGCTTTTTTAGTATTGGATATTGCAGGCTTAACTTCAGTTGGGGCAGGCTTGGTTTCTTTAAATAAATCATCAAATTTATCAGAGCGGTAAGCTTCATCATAATTATCCAATGCCATCCTGTAAATATGTGCATTGGCCATTCCTGTTGGATAAGATGGCTTGGTGCGTGCACTTGTAAAAAAGATATATTTTCCGTCTGGCGACCAGGCAGGCCCGGTTTCGGTAACACCGGTATTGGTTAAATTAATGGTTTTATCGCCTTTAATGTTGTGTACCATGATATCCTGTTCAAAGTTTCGATAAACGGTAAATAGTACATATTCATCATTAGGTGAAAAACTTGGTGCAGCATTTTGCAAAGCCCAAAACTCATCGGTTACTAAGGTTTTAGCTTCGAAAGTTTTAAGGTTCATCAGTTTAAGCTCATTTCTACCGCTCAGATACACGGCCATGGTTTTGGTTTTATTCAGTGTAACATCGCGCACATTTGCTTTATCTTTCGTAAGCTGTTTTACCGATCCTTTTCCATCACCGGTAATGGTAAACCAGTTTTGATAGCCGTTAGCGGTTTCGCTGAATAATATTGTTTTGTTATCTGCAAGCCACTTACATTCGAGTGCCCGTTCGCCGCTATTGGTAATTTTCCGGATAAACTTTCCGTCAGCATCACTTACAAATACCTCACCCCGAGAAACAAAGGCCATTTTTTTACCATCGGTGGATACGTCAAATGCTGAGATATTTCCGCGTACTTCATACTCCTGCTCTTTACTCAAAACCTGGTTGCGGGATGTGCTGATATTCACCCTTTCTGCCTTTTTTGAGGTTACATCATAAGTATACAATTGATAATCCTTTTCAAAAACAACGGTGGTTCCATTGGCCGATACAAAAGGACGTTTAATTGATGTATCAAAATTAGTAAGTCCGGTTTTTTTACCTCCAATAAACGTGTAAAGATTGTATTCTTCATTGCCTTCATCCGATACGAAAAATATGTTGCCTTTTTGATCGATGCTCGTCCAGAAATCTTTTCCGATATAATCGGTATAGCGTTTATAACTTTTTGATTTTGGATTATACGATTGAATATCAGGATTATATGCCCCTTTATAATGTTTGCGGTTTGCAAATCGATAACTTTCCCAGGTATCGTTAAAAAACAGCTCACCATCAGGCGATTCGGCAATATGATGAGTGGTATTAAAATAATTATCGAACAACCGTTTGGCTGTACCTCCAGTTACACTCACTTTATAGCTTGAAAAAGAATTGTATCGGCCGGAAGTAAAATAGATCGTTTTCGAATCCCAGCTCCAGTTGTCCACTTCATCCGCAGCATCATTAAAAATGAGTTGTTTAATGTCGCCACCCGTTAAAGGCATCACATACACATCATAATTGCCAAACTGATTGGATGAAAAAGCCATCCATTTGCCATCGGGAGATATTTTAGGGTTAATTTCTTCGCCCTGCATCGCTGTAACCCTTGCCGCTACACCACCTTTTACAGGTACTTTCCAAATATCACCATCATAGCTGAATACTATTGTTTGTGCATCGGGCGTTAAAGCAGGGTATGCCGCGAAATACGTTTGATTTTGAGCAAAAGAATGAACTGGCAACAAAAACGCCAGTGTTGCAAGCGATTTTAACAGGGATTTGATCATGATTTATTTTGTTTGGCTTTGATGCATGAACCCGGCTTGTTTAAAATAATCATTCATTTCAGACATGATTATTTTAAACATCAAAGGCTCCATCCTACAATTAAAAAGCAATAAAAAATATTAGGATGAAATTACACAACAGATTTTATATTCGTAAACAATAAAATGTATTTTTGATTGATTTGAAAGTTGTACACCTAAATACCTATGATGGAAATGGCGGAGCAGGGCGGGCCTGTTTGCGCTTAAGTGACGCCCTAAAGGCCAATGGTATCGATTCAAAAGTATTGGTTTACTACAAATTTGGCCAAAACCCAAAAATAGATACTTTTAGCAATTCGCCTTTCCAAAAAGCAAAAGCCATTTATAACATTTTATCCGAAAGGTATTACGCCAAATGGCTAAGTAAATCGGTAAAAACACCCTTTAGTTTACAGTGGTTTGGCCGTTCGGTAATTAACCATCCCGATGTTAAAAATGCCGATATTATTCATTTACATTGGGTAAACCACGGTTTTCTTAACCCAAAATTTTTGGCGCAGCTTGATGAACTGGAAAAACCAATTGTATGGACATTTCATGATAGTAATGCCTTTACAGGTGGATGCCACGTGCGTTATGGTTGCGAAAACTTTCATCAACAATGTGGCAATTGCCCGATTTTGAAAATTAGCGGCAAAGATGATATTTCGCACAAAACTTGGCTACGCAAGCAAAAAGCTTATAGCGCATTAAACTTTCACATTGTTGCACCAAGCAAATGGATGGCTGCTTCAATAAAATTTAGCAGTTTACTGGGCACCAGAAAAGCCACAGTAATTCCAAATACCATTGAAACAAAAATTTTTAAACCCTACGTTAAATCAGAAGCTAAAAAAATCCTGAAAATTAATCCGGATAAATTTGTGCTGATGAGCGGATTTATGCCCTCAAAAAATGATAAACACAAAGGAACGCCTTACTTAATTGAAGCGTTAGAAATTTTATCCCGAAGGGCTGGAATACAGAAAGAAAATATCGAAATTGTGATCTTCGGCAATAAAGAAAATGCCGAAATGCCAGAATTCCCATTTAAAACCACTTTTTTAGGCACTATTAATAAAGATGACCATTTAGCCAAATGTTACTCTGCTGCAGATGCTTTTATTACCCCTTCATTAGAAGATAACCTGCCGAATACTGTGATGGAAAGTTTATCATGTGCTACACCTGTTGTTGCTTTTACCACAGGTGGTATTCCGGATATGGTTAAACACATGCAAAACGGTTATCTGGCCGAATATCAGAATGCAGAGGACCTGGCAAATGGAATTGAATGGCTTTACCACCGCCCAAATAAAGAAGAAATACAAAAAGCAGCAAGGCTAAGCATTTTAACTGATTTCTCTGAAGAAGTAATTGCGGCAGAACATATTCATTTGTACGAAACATTGATTGATTTACAGCCGAAATAATTTTAATAGCTATAGAAAAACAGCATTCACGGAAAATATTTAGATAGACTAGAGCAGGTTTTGACGCAAAATGTTTACCCAATTTCATTTCCACATTGAAAGAGAAAAATTGAGTAATCTTTATTAAATTTACTCCAATCCAAAAAAGCCATCCCTTGCCAAAGCTAACAGTCATCACTATTGTATACAATAACGTTCGCGATATCGAACGTACTCTCCAATCTGTTCTTAACCAAACATATAAAAAAATTGAATATATTGTAATCGACGGAGCATCAACAGATGGCACTTTACAGGTTGTTCAGCGTTATAAGAATCAGCTTACCAAAATTGTATCGGAGCCCGATAAGGGTATTTATGATGCCATGAACAAGGGGCTGGCATTAGCTACAGGCGATTATGTTTTATTTATGAACTCAGGAGATGAGATTTATGATAACCATACCGTAGAAGATGTTTTTGCATCGGCTCCAGGTGCCGACATTTATTACGGCGAAACTGAAATGTACAACGACAACTGGGAAAACCTGGGCCGAAGAAGGCATGAAGCACCAGAAAAATTCGATTGGACCAGTTTTAAATATGGCATGAATATAAGCCATCAGGCGATTTATATCAGAAGAAGCATTATTACGCCTTATGATTTAACTTATAAATACAGCTCAGATATTGATTGGATTATAAAAGCAGCAAAAAAAGCATCTAATATTGTAAATGTTCACCGCTATGTAGCCAAATACCTGGTAGGCGGCATGAGCAAGAAAAAACACCGTGAGAGCCTAAAAGAACGGTTTAAAATATTCACCAAATATTATGGCCTAATTCCTAATATTTTTAACCACATCGTTATTGCTAGTAATCTGGCCTTATATTTTGTTAAGCACCGTAGAACGAATGACTAATATTTGTCCGTCATTCTAAACTTGTTTCAGAATCTGTCAGGCTTGAAAATAGGCAGAACTAATATCCTAAACTAGGTTAACTATTATCTCTTAAAAAAGATGCTGAAACAAGTTCAGTACAACGATCCGGCTAGGCATATCTTCTCCCTAATCTCAAATTTATAAAAACAATAATTTTCCTCAACTGTCTTTAATACATCACCTATTAAAAATTTAAAGATTATGGGACAATTAAGTAACCGCACTATTGCTGTACTTTCAGAAAGCGGATTTGAAGAAGTAGAATTAACCGAACCAGTTAAAAGGTTAAAAGAAGAAGGAGCTACCGTTCACATTATCTCCTCAAAAAGTGGAAAAATTAAAGCTTGGGATCAAGATCACTGGTCGATCGAAGTAGATGTAGATAAAACTCTTTCTGAAGCAAATGCAGAGGATTATCATGGTTTGCTTTTACCTGGCGGCGTAATTAACCCTGATCAGTTACGTGTTAATGAAGATGCAATTGCTTTTGTAAAAACATTTTTTGCTGATGGAAAACCTGTAGCAGCAATTTGCCACGGACCACAGACATTAATTAATGCTGATGTAGTTCAGGGTAGAAAAATGACATCCGTGAAAAATATTTCACAGGATTTGATCAATGCCGGAGCCATTTGGTCTGATGAAGAAGTTGTGGTAGACCAAGGTTTTGTAACCAGCCGCACACCAAAAGATTTACCTGCTTTTAACGATAAAATTGTAGAGGAATTTGCCGAAGGTGTTCATGAAGGGCAACACGCCTAAAAATTTTGGACGCTCTTTCTAGATTCACTCAAAAACGGTTGGCAAAATTGCCAGCCGTTTTTATTTTTATTTCTGTGTTCCAGAAGATATTACCTTCTGAACCATCTATAATTTAACTTGCCTGATAATATTCTTAATATTCAATTCAATAATATCGGTCATGGTTTTACAACGCAGGTAATTCGTATCCTTAAAATAATCACTCATACTTTGTTTTAGCAAAGCGATGTTCTCAGGGGTGGTTAATTCTTCTTTATTCGAAACATCTCTTAAATCGGTTAACCGGTGCCTTTCACTCCGTACTCGGTGCACAATCGATGATCTTTCTTCCTGTTGATATTGCAGCACCGTTTTTTCTGTTAACTGTTCCATGCTCATTTTTACATAAGGCAGGTTCTCCTTAAAAAACTGGGGCAGATATACCTTTAAATTTCCCTCATAAAATTGCTGGTCAAAATCAATTGCACGGATCCTGAATTGAATATCATCAAAATCAGGCGTAATCTGTACCACAAAATTATAGGCCCGCATGTCGCCCAAAAGCATAATTAAACAACGCTCGTTAAACTTTACAAACTCTTTTGCAATACGGGTAGGGTTAAATTCAGGAGTATACAGCTGGCCTTTTGTAAAAACATCACCCGGAATTCCTGCAATGTGTTCCTCAACCAAAGTATTTCCATCAACAAGATAATTTACCTGGTTTGGCGAAAGAATTTCTTCCATTTCCAGGCCATAAATACGCGAGGCATCGGCTTTCTTGATATAAAAATAATCGTAAACATCATTTAAACGGTTTACAATGCGGATACGGAAAGGATGGGTATTTCCGAAGGTACAATATTCAATTTTATCAATGTACTTGTGCTCTACAATTCGCAGGTTTCCTGAAGCTTTTAGGTTGGCGTAAATTTCTTTCAAACCATCATGTAAGGTTTCAATTAAGTCTTGCGCATAGATAGGGCCTTCCCAAAGTGAATCTTTACCAAACTTATCCATTAAAGGAAAAGCCTCGTTGAACTGCATTAAATCATTGTAACCGATAGGTAGTTTTGCTTCACGCTGGTAAGTGCGCAAATATTTTTGCAAAGCAGGTGTAACCGGAAAAATCGGCTTCTTTTTTGAAATTTTTACATCATTGTTTTCCATGTAGAGGCAATTTACCATTTTAAAAATTTAACCGCAAAGGCCGCGAAGTTTTACGCGAAGAAGTAAAAGAAAAAAACAGTAGTGCGTGCTTTGCGGTTAAAACTTGGGATAACTAAATGGCAAACCGCTTAAATACCTGCTGATTTTACGGTAAGGATAATTGCCAGCACCGTGATCTGCAAACTGTACAATTATGGTATTTGTTTTAGGATCTATATATAACCTTTGCCCAAGCATCCCCTCTGCCGAGTAATCACCATTTTCTCCTTCCTGCGGAATCCACCAGAGATAATGATGTGCAGACTTTTGCCAACCTTTGGCAGAGGCAGGTATTTCTTTACCGATATTGATTGATTGATTAACCCAACGCTCCGGTACCACCTGTTTGCCATTGTATCTGCCTTTATTTAAAAATAATCGCCCAATTTTTGCAAAATCAATGCCCGTAACCTGAAAACGGCTTGCGGTATTTGTTAAACCATCAACCTGATCTAAACCCCAGGTAGCATTATACTCTGCGCCAATTTTTTGCCAAACATTCGCCTCAAAGTATTGCGCTACCGATTTCCCAGTTGCATTTTTTAAAACCCAGCCTAACAAAATCGGGTCAATGCTCTTGTATTTCCAAACTGTGCCGGGTTTATTTGCCAGCTTAACTTTCATCAGCTGTGCTTTCATATCATCCGTATAATAATACTTGGCCTCATCCGAAAAAAATGCTTTCACAATTCCACCCAAGGCATCCTGAAATTCCAGTCCGGATTTCATATCCAGAAGATTTTTTAACGTAACCTGCTCAAAAGCTGGATTCGATTCTAATTCGGGAATGTATCTGGTTACTTTATCATTTAAATTTTTAATTGAACCATCTTCTAAAGCTTGACCAATCATAATGGAAATTATACTTTTAGCTCCAGAAAATATACTTGTTAGCGTGCTATCGCTATATCCATTATGATACCTTTCGTATAGCACACTATCGTTCCTGATCACCATAAAAAGATTGATTTCTCCGTTTTTTATATATTCTTTTAAAGGAATAGATCGATTGTCACCATCCAAAACATGGAGAGTATCTAAGTCATCACGTTGCTTACCAGTTCTGATAAAATGAAAAATGGAGTCACTTTTATGCGAAACTTCCTGAGGAAAGATTTTATACGTTTCTGCATTTGGAGTTCTATACTTTATAACATTTAATAAATAAGGCTTCCAAAGGAATAATACGAACAGCGAGAAGAAAAAAGTATAGATTAAGATTAAAAGCGTTTTTTTTAAGATCTTCATTAGATAGGCGTTGTACAGGCAAATATAAAATATTTAGGTATTTATGCCTGCTTAGCCAATTGATTTATTGCAAAAGAATTTGCATTTTTAGGCTGATATTTCCACCTTTTATGGCTCCACAACCAATACTCGGGCCTGGCCTTGATCATTTCTTCCAAAAAACGGGTATGCATTTCTGTAATTTCAAATTCAGCAGTTCCGGCCGGATTTAAACAGAGCGGTATACAATCTACACTATAAAAGCCCCGTTTAAGTACATTGATTTTAAAATAAAATATTGGCTGATTGGTTCTTTTAGCAATTTTTTCTATACCCAATTGAACAGAACTCGGCTGATTCATAAAAGTTGTCCAATAATGTGATTCATCTTTTGAAGGTGCCTGATCGTTCCCAAAACTAAATATGCTCGGCTTATCTTTGCTCGCCTGTAAAGCCCTCATAGTTTGGCGCATGGCAATTAATTTATTTCCGAATTTACTGCGCACTTTTTTAAACCAGTTGTCGAAAGTAGGATTAGTTAATGGCTTATAAATTGGATAATGATCTACATTAAAATTAAGTCCAATACCCAAAGTACCCCATTCCCAGTTGCCATAATGTGCAGCACAGATCAATACGCTTTGACCCCGATCCAAGTATTTTTGAACTTGCTCCTTGTTGTGAAATATAAAACGCTTTTCTATTTCCTCTTTCGAAATACTTTTCATCTTAATAACTTCGAAAACCAAAGAAGACAGATAGCGGTAAAAACGTTTTTCTATAGTGAAAATTTCCTTTAAGGCCTTATTAGGAAGTGCCTTTAATAAATTTGTTCTCACTACTTTGCGGCGATAGCCGAAAACAAAATACAGCAGTAAGTAAGCGCCATCAGCCAACACGTATAATACAGATAATGGAAGCAAAGATAATACGCCTAAAAAAAATATCCCCAGATGGGAAATCCCCTTTTTAATCATACCAGAATAAGTTGAAATGCTAATTTAAAAAGCAAGCCAAAAAATTATGCCATGAAAATGTTAGTTTTCCAGATAAGACAAAAAGATGAATTTACGCAATTGCATCCATCATATTTTCATCCTTTTGGATGATTGCAGAAATTTTTGGTTCAGGTTTGTACTTCCATCTGCGGTGGCTCCACAACCAATAAGCAGGCGCTTCTTTTATCATATCCTCTAAGAAATGTGTATGCATTTCGGTGATTTCGAATTCGGCAGTTTCAGAAGGATTTAAGCAGATCGGCACACAATCTACCTCATAATAACCTCTTTTTAAATGGTTTATCTTTAAATAAAAAACCGGACGATTGGTTTTCCTGGCGATTTTCTCTACCCCTAACTGAATCGATGATTCTTGATTTAAAAAAGTTGTCCAATAATTCGATTCCTCTCTTCCAGGGGCCTGGTCGCTACCAAAAGTAAACATGGTTGGTTTATTTTTGCTGGATTGAATAGCCCGTAACGTTTGACGCATGGATACCATATGGTTACCAAATTTACTCCTCATGGTCAAAAACCAATTATCAAAAACATCACTGCTCAGTGGCTTATAAATTGGGTAGTGTTCGCCCGAGAAGTTTAAGCCTATGGCCATACAAACCCACTCATAATTTCCATAATGGGAAGAGCAAAAAAGTACACTCTCGTTGTTTTTAAGATAAGCCTCTACCAGATCCTTATTTTTAAACCTTACTCTTTTATTCAGCTCATTTTTAGAAATACTTTTCATTTTGATCACTTCGATAAAAAGAGACGACAAAAATTTATAAAATCGCTTTTCTATTGCATAAATCTCAGCGGTATTTTTTTCGGGGAATGCATTATTGAGATTTTCTTTGACTACTTTTCTTCTATAACCAAAAACATAAAATATCAATACATAAAAAGCATCTGCCAGTAGGTATAAAATAAATAATGGCAATAGCGAGAGCATATTTAATAAAAATATACCCGCTTTGGATAACCCTTTATTAATCATGATGTGGGATAATTAGTTTGCTTTTATAAATGCAAAATTACAGTCACAGTTAAAATCAATTGCCATCAAACTGTTAGTTTTTTATTCCTACAAGTTTTATGAAAAAACCATGACAAAAAACGACTGTTTTGATTAAAAACTGCTTATTAACAGGCACTTATCTACTGTTATTGCTTAGCTTAATAGCATCCAAACTTATTTATCGGCCCACATTTTTATAACCTTCTTGTTATGGTATTCGCTGATTTATCAAAGGGGATTTAACGAAAGAAGAACCAAAATTAAAAAATCGACAGTAATTGATTTCCTAAATATTTATGCTGGTAGCTCAGAAATATTTAACCCCTATAATTAACAACCTCATCGCTGCTTTACTACAAATTATCAATGCCAAAACTATTAAACGCAAAAAAGCCCCGATTTACATCGAGGCTTTAATTAGCTATATTTTAAGTCTCCTTTAAGAGATTAAGCAAATTGCTTTCCTTTAACTTTACGTTCTTGCTCAGTTAAATAGATTTTACGTAAACGCATGCTGGCAGGTGTAACCTCGATATACTCATCAGCCTGGATGTACTCCATAGCCTCTTCTAAAGAGAATTTAATTGCTGGTGCAATACGGGTATTATCATCAGTACCAGAAGCACGCATGTTGGTTAAAGCTTTACCTTTTACCACGTTTACCACTAAATCGTTATCACGGATGTGCTCACCCATAATCTGACCTTCGTAAACATCAGTTCCCGGATCAACAAAGAAACGACCTCTATCCTGTAATTTATCAATTGAATAAGCAGTAGTTTGTCCTTTTTCCATTGAAACCAATACTCCGTTCAAACGACCAGGGATTGTACCTTTCCAAGGCTCGTAAGCTTTAAAACGGTGTGCCATAATTGCCTCACCAGCAGTAGCAGTTAATACGTTGTTACGCAAACCGATAATACCACGAGAAGGGATTTCGAATTCTAAGTGCTGTAAATCGCCTTTTGGCTCCATAATTAACAACTCACCTTTACGCTGAGTTACCAATTCAATTACTTTACCAGAAACTTCACCCGGAACATCAACAATTAGTGTTTCAATTGGCTCATGTTTTTTACCATCGATTTCTTTAACGATAACCTGTGGCTGACCAACCTGAATTTCGTAACCTTCACGACGCATGGTTTCGATTAGTACTGATAAGTGGAGAATACCACGACCGTAAACCAACCATGAATCTGGAGATGCTGTTTCAACAACTTTTAAAGCTAAGTTTTTCTCAGTTTCTTTGATCAAACGTTCTTTAATACGTTGAGAAGTTACCAATTTACCTTCTTTACCGAAAAATGGAGAGTTGTTAATGGTAAACAACATATTCATTGTAGGCTCATCGATGCTGATTACAGGTAGTTGTTCTGGTGCTTCAAAATCAGCGATAGTATCACCAATATCAAATCCATCAATACCTACAACTGCACAAATATCACCTGAACTTACTTCTGTGGTACGGATTTTTCCTAAGCCTTCGAATGTATATAGTTCTTTTACTCTTGTTTTTACAACTTTACCATCGCGTTTAATTAAAGTAACCGGTTGGTTTTCTTTAATTGTACCACGGTGAACACGACCAATTGCAATACGACCTACGAAAGATGAATAATCCAATGAGGTGATTTGCATCTGTAAAGTACCGTCGTTAATTGGTGCTGGTGGAATGTTAGCCACAACTGCATCTAATAAAGCAAAAATATCAGTAGTTGGTTTTTGCCAGTCGGTACTCATCCATCCTTGTTTAGATGAACCGTAAATTACAGGGAAGTCTAATTGCTCTTCTGTAGCTTCAAGGTTAAAGAACAATTCGAAAATCTGCTCATAAACCTCTTCTGGGCGACAGTTTTCTTTATCCACTTTGTTTACTACCACAATCGGTTTTAAACCAAGCGCTAAAGCTTTTTGCGTTACGAAACGCGTTTGAGGCATTGCACCTTCAAAAGCATCGCAAAGTAAAAGTACACCATCTGCCATTTTCAAAACACGCTCTACCTCACCGCCGAAATCCGCGTGACCAGGAGTGTCAATAATATTAATTTTTACGTCTTTGTATTGAACCGAAACGTTTTTAGATACAATCGTGATACCACGTTCGCGTTCTAAATCGTTGTTATCCAATATCAAATCTCCTGTTTGTTCGTTGTCACGAAAAATAGAACAAGAATGTAAAATCTTATCAACCAAAGTAGTTTTGCCGTGGTCAACGTGTGCTATAATAGCTATATTTCTAATCTTTTGCATAAAATGCGCCTCAAATTTGGCGCAAAGATAGTGTTTTGAAATGGATTTTCTACTATATCTCTCACTATTTAATATGATGATAATGTTGTAATTATCTCATTTTTAAATGGAACGAAAAGCAATACTTTTTTTATTTCCCAAATGATCTTTTGCAAAAACTTCTTCAAAATATTAAACTTAATTTAGCATAGCAAAACACCTATCCATATTCGAAAACAAATGAAAATTATACCCCATACCGTAAAAGATATTCAAATTGTTGAAGTAACTTCAGAAGAATTAATTATTAAGCACGCAGAAGATGGATTAGACTTATTGGGCAACCTATATTACCAGGGATTTGACAAAATAATTATCCATCAACAAAACATTATACCTGCTTTTTTTGATCTTAAAAACGGAATGGCAGGAGAAATTCTTCAGAAGTTTTCAAATTATCGGGTACGCTTAACCATTATTGGCGATTTTAGCGCATACCAGAGCAAAAGCATTAAAGATTTTATTTACGAAAGCAATAAAGGTAACCACATTAACTTTCTAAGTTCAACCGCCGAGGCTTTATCGAAACTTGCTGGTTAATCATTTGCTAATGCCAACCAATCCTTGTACGAAATTACACCCAAACCTGGCCTTGCCGCCCCTTCTAAAATGGCAATAAACTCCAATGCATGCCCGTCAGGATCATTAAAATAAATAGCCAAAGCTGGCATCCAGGCAAAAACCATCGGTTCGTGATTGCCATTGTTGAGAAAATTATAGGGCTTTAGGTTTTTAGATTCCAAAAAACCGACAGATTTGTTTAGCACATCATCCACATCGCAGCTAAAAGCAAAATGCCTGATATCAATCTCATTCTTTGGCTTTTCCCAAATCCCCAGCATAGCCTCTTTCGGCTTGCCGATCCAGAAAAAAGCAATTTTGCGTTTCTCTTCATAATGGCATTGCGTTAAACCCAAAACATTGCTGTAAAAATTTATCGATCTTGCCAAATCTTCAACATATATATGCGTTTCAAATAATCCTTTTATCATATTATGAAGGTAGATATAAGTTGTAGCCCCAAAAAATCATGTTTATCGATATACTTATCGACAAAATTGATAGCACCACATTAATTTTATTTCTAGCTTTATTGAATAAGCCAGCTGTTTATAGAAAGTTTTAATTTATGCCTGATGAAAGTTTTTAAAACCCTAGCATTTATAATTATTGCCAGTTTTATTTTAATAGTTTCTCCTGCTTACGTTTTCGCACAGAAAGCATTTGAATATGAATACTATGTAGGTAAAACCAAAGATATGACCATTAAGCTTTCCTTGGCAGATGGTTATATTGCAGCCAGCGAAATTAGAACCGTTGGTTTTAAAAGCAAAAAAACTTCCCTGTTTTTAACCGAAACAGGTTATGAACAAGCTGGCCTGAAAATGAAATTTTACCACGACTCCGCTTCACAAAAAGAATTTCCTGATTATTTTATCGTTGATAACATTAGAGATGCCTACGAGCAGTTGCCGAAAGAAATGCACGGCGAATATTATTTTAAAAACGAGGTAATTGCCTTTACCTTAAAAATTTCAGCAGGCCATCGTTAGGGAATCAATCAACATTGTGTATATTAATGGCATAGATTGAGAAGTTTATATTAAAAAGTATGCCTAAAAAGATTCTCCGCTATACCCGCAATTCGCTTTTTATACTGATAGGTTTTATCCTGTTTTACTTTCTCTGCGCCTTTTGTTTCTCCCGGATAACCATCAATAAAAACCCGGCAAACAAAAAGGAAATTGCCATTTATATCATGACGAATGGTGTACATACAGATATCATCGTTCCGGCAGTTACCCAAGAAATTAACTGGACAAAAGAAATCAGTTATAAGAATACGCTGGAAGCCGATAGCACGTACCAATACCTGGCTATGGGTTGGGGAGATAAAAAATTCTACCTCGAAACACCCGAGTTTTCGGATCTAAAACTCAGTAATGGGCTTAGGGCTATTTCTGGCTTAAGCACTTCTGCAATGCACACTACTTATTACCAAAATGTACAGATAGATGTGAACTGTAGAAAAATCCTAATCAGCAAAGCGCAATACAAACAGCTCATTAATTACATCTTAGCGAGTTTTAAAAAAAATGACGCTGGGCATTTAATCAATGTCAAATCAAACATCCATTACGATATCGGTGATGCTTTTTATGAAGCAAAAGGAAGTTATAGCATTTTTAAAACCTGTAATACCTGGGCAAATGCAGCATTAAAATCATGCGGACAAAAAAGTTGCCTGTGGACCATTTTTGACACCGGTATTTTTCTGAAATACAATGATAAAGATTACGTAAAATAGTTACACAGCATACTTTACACCTTTAAACAATTAGCCGTACAACTTTTAATAAGGTATTAACCAGATAGCTTAAAGCATTAATTTTATTCCTAAAAGAAGTATAATTTTAACGCCATGCTGTTTAACTCCTTTAGCTTTGCGGTTTTCTTACCAATTATTTTTGTGCTGTACTGGGCATTAGGAAAAGAACGCTTAAAAGCCCAGAACCTATTATTGTTGGCTGCAAGCTATTTCTTTTATACCTGCTGGGATTGGCGTTTCCTATTTCTGCTCATCTTCTCTACCCTATTGGATTATTTTACAGGTTTAAAGATGGCCGAAAGCAAAAATAGCAAGTCTAAAAAATTTTGGTTCTGGTTAAGCATCTCGATTAATCTGGGTTTTTTGGGTGTGTTTAAGTATTATAATTTCTTTGCAGATTCTTTTGCCGAAGCCATTGCCAATTTTGGCCTTCAGGTAAACCCATGGACGCTAAAAGTGATTTTGCCAGTCGGGATTTCTTTTTATACTTTTCATGGTTTATCTTACGTTATCGACATTTACAAAAACCGGATAACCGCAGAGAAAAACTTTGTTGATTATTCATTATTTGTGAGTTTTTTCCCTTTACTGGTAGCCGGGCCAATTGAACGGGCAACACATTTGCTTCCTCAAATAAAAAAGGAACGATCGTTTGATTACAGTAAAGCAATTGACGGTTTAAGACAGATTTTATGGGGATTATTTAAAAAAATTGTGATTGCAGATCAATGTGCCAATTATGCAAATTTAATTTTCAACCATTCTGCAGATTATTCAGGAAGTACATTATTGCTTGGTGCCATCTTTTTTGCCTTTCAGATTTATGGTGATTTTTCCGGTTATTCTGATATCGCCCTCGGTACAGCAAGGTTATTTGGGATAGAACTGCTGAGGAATTTTGCTTACCCTTATTTCTCCAGAGATATTGCCGAATTTTGGCGCAGGTGGCACATTTCACTATCTACATGGTTTAGAGATTATTTATATATCCCCCTGGGAGGAAGCAAAGGCGGCACCTGGATAAAAATACGGAACACTTTTATCATCTTTTTGGTAAGTGGTTTCTGGCATGGTGCAAACTGGACATTCATAATCTGGGGACTGCTGAACGCACTCTACATTATGCCTTCGATTATTTTTAATACCAACCGATCAAACCTTGATACTGTTGCGCAAGGGCGGACGTTTCCAAGCTTAAAAGAATTTATTTCAATGATATTAACATTTGCGTTAACTGTTTTTGCCTGGATATTTTTCAGGGCAAATTCAGTTCAACATGCATTTAATATCCTATCATCAATTGGTTCCGAATCATTTTTCAGCCTTCCAGAAATACTGCCTGTTAAATTATTCCTTTTACTGGCCTTATTTATCCTGATAGAATGGAATGGCAGGATGGAACAATACGCCATATCAAAATTTGCTTTATCGTGGCCAAAACCGATAAGATGGGGCATTTATTATGGCTTTGTATTGGCGATTTTCTTTTTTGCCGGAGCAGAACAGCAATTTATTTACTTTCAATTTTAACGTTATGAAAAAATTGATTAAATATATAAGCGTTTTCCTCCTTCCGATCATTTTAATGGGTTTTATTTTTGAACTACTGATCAGAAGAATTCCAAACGATTATGAATACAAAAAAAATTACCTCGATCACCATGCGGAGGAAGTAAATACCTTATTTCTGGGCAGTTCTCATGTTTATTATGGTATTGATCCTAAATATATCAAATCGAGTTTCAACGCGAGTTATATTTCACAGTCATTCGATTACGACCTCGAAATATTAAGGAAATATGAGCATAAGTGGAAAAGCTTGAAATATATTGTTATTCCGGTGGATTATTTTTCATTTTACGGCCGTTTAGAAAACAGCCCGGAAGCCTGGCGGGCAAAAAATTACCGCATTTATTACGATATCAACACCGATCATAAGATTTTCAATGGTACAGAAATGCTAAGCAACAAACTCGGCGTTAATCTAACTCATCTTTACAGTTATTACCTCAAAGGTGAAAATGATATCAGTTGCAGTAATTTAGGCTGGGGATGGAGCTATAAGGCAGTAAAACATAAAAATCTAATTAAAAGCGGTACAGCAGCAGCAGCAAGGCATACAGCAAAAAATAACCTTCAATATGCTGCCAACCTACATTTATTGGATGAAATAATTGCATTTGGTGAGCAAAAACACATCAAAATTTTATTATTTACAAGTCCGGCGTATAAATCTTATGTATCACATTTGAGTAAACAGCAATTAAATGCCACACTTTCTACCATCAAAAAATTAAACAGTGCGCATCAAACCATCAAATACTATAACCTATTGCAAGATAGCACGTTCCAGGCACAAGATTTTTACGATGGAGATCATTTGAATGAAATCGGCGCAAAAAAGCTGAGTTTAAAAATGAATGTTCTTTTGGGGAAAATCTAAATTATTATTAAACCTCAAAGGCCCAATCTAAAAAAGCAGGCATTACGCTTTCCCAGGTAGGAACATCGTGTTTACCTCCCACTTTTTCATAATAAAAAACATTTTCAGGTCTTTTATAACCTTTATTTAAAAGTATTTTAACAATATCTATAGTATCATCGATCGAATCGATAATCATATTTTTATTTCTGTCTGCCTTTTCATCCTCAGTACCTGTCATTAACCAGAATTTCATATCGGGTTTGGTAGATGAACTTTCTAGCTTGGCATGCATAATCCGATCGGCATCGGTATAACCTTCCGCAAGGTCTTTTTTCCTCCACCAAAATGCACCCGAAAAAACACCAACGGCATCAAAAGCAACAGGATTGTTCAACGCTATATCAAAAGCCGATAAACCACCTAAAGAAAATCCCGCAAAACCCGTTTTACCGGTAATTGGCATGGCAATTTTCTTTTTAACAAAAGGTAAAAGTTCTTTAATTACGAAATCGCTATATAAACCGGCTTTGGCACCACGGCCTTTAAAATCAGGCATACCTGCCACACCATACTCCATTACACGATCTTCTGATGCATTAATGGCTACAACAATTAATCTGTGGTTTCTTTTACCATGGTGGGCATCTTCTAAAATTCGCCTAAAATCCATTTTGGCCACATCCTGTCCATCATTCAATAAAAGGAGCTCTATTTTCTCATTCCCTAAAATACCTTCAGGTGTGTAAATATCTATTTCTACCTCGTGCTTTAAATAAGCAGATGGAATTTTAAAATTGCTTTTATTAACCTTTACCGATAAAATTGTTGTGTACATCATATTCAAAATCCCCTATCACATGGCTATCGCCTCAGAATTCGGGGCAAAGGTACATATCTTGCTAAACTATTAATTATCATAGGTTAATTTTTACAATACAGTTTTATTTGCTTCAATTTTAGCACTCAAACTGTTCGTTTTACAAATTTTAATTTATACCTTAAATCATTCAATTGTTATTATGGTTAAAGAAGAACATAAGAAATGGTACAGCCCGAATTTAAGTGGCGAAATCGACATGCTCATCTTTGGTCACGGTGGTATCCCTATCCTACTGTTCCCGACAAGCATGGGTCGATATTTTGAAAATAAGGATTTCAAACTGATAGATTCTGTTGAGGGATTTATCAATGAAGGAAAGATTAAAATCTATTGCCCTGATGGCGTTGATAAGCTGAGCTGGTATAATAAAAGTATTCATCCCGCAGATCGGGTAAAAAATCACATCTGGTACGACAAGTATTTACTGGAGGAAGTTGCACCATTGGCGCGGCAAGAAACCGGGCATAGCAAAATTATTACCGCTGGCTGTAGTTTTGGAGGCTATCATGCAGCAAACTTTGCTTTTCGGCACCCATGGCTGGTGAGCCACATGTTTAGCATGAGTGGTGCCTTCGATATATCCGGTCAGTTAGATGGTTTTTACAACGATGACGTTTATTTTAACAATCCGGTTGATTACCTTTTAAACAACAGCAATCCGGAGTTGCACTACATGAAAATTGTTTTGGGCACAACTGATCGCGACATGTGTAAACCTGATAACGAACGTTTATCAGAAATCCTTCATAAAAAAGGTATAGACCACTGGCTGGATATCCGCCAAAATGCCGATCACGACTGGCCAATCTGGAGAGAGATGTTTCCAAATTATATCGCACAGCTATAGGATGAGTACTGAGCCGTGAATTTGAAGTTTTGAGTTGATGACTATAATAATCAAACAATTAACCGATTAACCAGTTAAAGAATTAAACTTAATACTTACCAATGAAGAAAATAGGGATTTTATTCGGACAGGAGCGTTCTTTTCCTGAAGCCGTAATCGAAAGGATTAACCAAAAAGCAGAAAAAGGCATTACCGCCGAAGCTGTTAAAATCGACAAAATATTTCAGAACGCACCATTGGGTTATTCGGTAATTATCGACCGCATTTCACAAGATGTGCCTTTTTACCGTGCATCGTTAAAAAATGCGGCAATTACTGGTACCGCAGTGATCAATAATCCATTTTGGTGGAGTGCAGATGAGAAATTTTTTAATAATGCACTTGCAGAGCAAATTGGCGTACCCGTACCCAAAACAGCTTTAATTCCATCTAGAGAACATCCTACAGGAACAACTGGTGAAAGTTTTTCTAATTTAACCATGCCCTTAGATTGGGATGCCATTTTTGAATACACCGGTTTTCCGGCTTATATGAAACCTTATGATGGCGGTGGCTGGAGAGATGTTTATAAATTGCATGATAAGGAAGACTTTTTCGACAAACATAGCGGCACGCAACAACTCGTGATGCTTTTGCAGGAAGAAATTATTTTCGAAGAATATTTCAGGTGTTATTGCATTGGCGGTAAACACGTTCGTATTATGCAGTACGATCCGCGTAATCCACACCATTTGCGTTATGCCACCGAAGGCAAATCGCCGGATCCGAAACTGCTCAAAACCGTTGAGGAATATACATTGAAACTATGCAGATATTTAGGTTACGACTTTAATACCGTAGAATTTGCCGTTCGTGATGGTGTGCCAATCGCAATTGATTTTTGTAACCCCGCTCCCGATGCTGATATTAAAAGTGTTGGACAAGAAAATTTCGACTGGGTAGTAGAAACTACTGCTAATTATGCCATAGAAAGGGCTAAAGCCCAAAAAGACGGTCAGGATAATTTAACTTGGGGCGAATACATTAAATCTTCAGTTGGCGGCACGCCCTTAATAACCAAAACAGCACCGAAAGCAGCTAAAACCGCGGTTCCAAAAAAAGCCGCAGCAACCGAAAAAACACCAGCAAAACCTAAAAAAGCTGCAGCAAAAAAATAATTGGGATTCATATTTTAATCAAAATTAGGATGAACGAGTTTACGCTGGGCATAGAAGAAGAGTATATGGTGATTGATCCCGTTACCAGAGAGCTTACTTCTCACGACCAAAAAATTGTAGAGGCCGCACAAAAAATACATAAAGACCAGGTTAAAGCAGAAATGCACCAGGCCGTTGTGGAAGTGGGTACCGGAATCTGCAAAAATACAACCGAGGCACGTAAAGAAATTTCGCAGCTGCGTTATACCGTATCGCAGCTTGCCGGCGAGCAGGGTTTAAGAATTGGTGCATCTGGTACTCACCCATTTTCGCATTGGGAGAAGCAATTGATTACAGAACATCCGCGTTACAATGAAATTGTGAACGAGTTGCAGGAAGCTGCCCGTTCTAACCTAATTTTTGGTTTGCATGTACATGTAGGCTTTCAATCGCGCGAGTTGGCCATTCATATCGCCAACCAGGTGAGGTATTTTTTACCCCACGTTTTTGCCTTATCAACCAATTCTCCATTTTGGGAATCAAGAAACACAGGTTACAAATCGTTTAGAACTAAAATTTTTGATAAATTTCCACGTACAGGTATTCCAGATATTTTCAATAGCATAGAAGACTACGATAATTATGTAAAACTGCTCATCAAAACCAATTGCATGGATAATGCAAAAAAAATCTGGTGGGATATCCGCGTACATCCATTTTTTGATACTGTTGAATTCCGCATTTGCGATTGCCCAATGTTGATTGATGAAACAATGGCTTTTACAGCCTTATTTCAGGCACTTTGCGCCAAATTATATAAACTGCGCTTACAGAATATGGAATTTATCAGTTACTCCAGAGCATTGATAAACGAAAATAAATGGCGTGCTGCCCGCTATGGGATTGATGGAAACCTAATCGATTTTGGTAAGGAAATGGAAGTAAACTGCCGCAACCTTGTGCTGGAATTATTGGATTTTGTGGATGATGTAGTAGATGATTTAGGTTGCAGGGAAGACATTAATTATGTGCACAAAATTTTAGAGCATGGTACAGGGGCCGACAGACAGTTGGCGGTTTACCAACAAACTGGTAACTTTGAGGCAGTGGTAGATTACATTACTACTCAAACACTTATAGGCGCAAAGTAATTTTATAATGGATAAAAGTGGCTTAAAGGTAGCCGTTATCGACTTGAATAACGGTGCACCTAATCAGGGTATGCGAGGGATTCAGGAAATTTTATCCCGTTTCAAAAATGAAAATAATGTCAACCTAAGTTTCGATATTTTCGATTTAAGGCAGAAAGGCGAAATACCCAACATCGGGTATGATGCTTACATTTCTAGCGGTGGCCCTGGCAGTCCGATTGAAAGCAAAGGTGAAAAATGGGAAAATGATTTTTTTGATCTTTTAGATCAGATTGAAGCATATAATCAGCAGCATGAAGAAAGAAAAAAATACGCTTTCCTAATCTGTCATTCCTTTCAACTGGCCTGTAGAAAATATGGATTAGGCAATGTAACTGAAAGGCGTTCTAACGCTTTTGGAATTTTCCCGATTACTTTAACTGAGGATGGGGAAAAAGACGAAATTTTTAATGGCATAACTAATCCTTTCTTCTCTGTTGATAGTAGAGATTGGCAAGTGATTGAGCCAGATTTTGACGCTTTTGAGAAAAAGGGCGCAAAATTATTAGCCATTGAAAAAGAACGGAAACATGTTGATTTAGAACGCTGTATGATGTCGATCCGCATTACTGACGAAATTATCGGCACACAGTTTCATCCCGAAGCTGATCCGGTAGGCATGAAAATGTATTTACTTCAAGAGGAAAAGAAGAAAGCAATTGTTGATATGCATGGCGAACAAAAATACCTTGATATGTTAAACAGTTTAGACGATCCGGCAAGAATTGTGCTTACTCAAAGTGTTATTTTACCTAATTTCTTGCAAAAAGCAATTGGCAATTTGCAAGTGGTATAAGTCATTGCATTAAGTCGTCATTTCGACTGGCGCGTAGCGGAATGGAGAAATCTATAGAAATGCTAAAATATTAAGTTCAAAGATTTCTCCACTACGGTCGAAATGACGATATTTCTTAAGTATTGATTTAATACCCACCTTATGATACCTGCTCAACGCCAAAAATACAATCAGCAATTTACAGAAGAGAAATACCAAACTTTTTTAACAGAATTGCAACATGGTTATGCCGAAATTCCGTTCAGGGTTGCAGAAACGCCTGTATTTTTTCCCAAAGTGCTAAAAGAAAAGTTAATTGCAGCAGGAGAAGAAATCATAAATTTGATTAAACAGACCGATTTTAAAACGCTTACTCAACAGGCTATTCCATCAAATTGGAACGTGCCTAATGAAAATGAACAACCACACTTTCTGACGTTTGATTTTGGCATTTGCAAAAATGATGAGGGAGAACTTACACCTATGCTCATTGAAATGCAGGGTTTTCCATCACTATATGGCTTTCAGCACCATTTGGCCAAAACCTTTCGCGCTAATTTTGAGATCGACGGCTCCTTGAACCATTTATTAAATGGTTTTAATGAAGAGCGATATATTAATCTGCTAAGAGAAGTTATCATCGGCAATCATCAACCAAACGAAGTTGCCCTAATGGATTTAGATGCTCCAAATCAAAAAACAGCTATAGATTTCTTTGTTACCCAAAAATTGTTGGGCATTAAGATTTTAGGACTGGAAGACATCAGAAAGATAGGGAAGCAATTGTTTTATCAAGAAAACGGCCAACAGATTCAATTAAAAAGAATTTATAACCGCTTAATTTTTGATGAAGTTGCAAACAATACCGAAATATTTAATAATAGTTTTGATCCCCGCGAAGAACTGGATATAGAATGGGTAACACACCCTAATTGGTTCTACCGGATCAGCAAATATACCATGCCATTTTTAAAAAGCGAATTTGTACCCGAAACACGTTTTTTAAATGACTTAAATACAATCCCAAAAGATTTAGAAAACTATGTTTTAAAGCCATTGTTCTCCTTTGCCGGTATGGGGGTAATTATTGATGTAACTGAAACAGACATTATCAATATTAAAGATCCTGAAAACTGGATTTTGCAGAAAAAAGTAAATTACGAGCCAGCAGTACAGGCACCTGATGGTGGCGTAAAAGCTGAAATCAGGATGATGTATTTATGGCCCGATGGTGGTGAACCCCAGCTTTGCATTAACTTGGCTAGGTTGAGCAAAGGCAAAATGATTGGCGTGCGCTACAATGCCGATTTCGATTGGGTTGGTGGTACGATAGGTTTTATGGAGGAATGACTTTACTTTAATCGTAAAGACAGCGAAAGGAAGACCCAAATATTATTTATTTAACAACCGAGCGCACAGAGAAGAGGCACAGAGAACATAACAATTATTAACTCAATAATCATTCAGCCACGGAAACACGGATGTCACGGAAACTATGCTAAGTATCTCCGGTGTTCGCTTTTGCTGTGGTAAAATACACTAACCCCATTTCGATTATTAATATTTCTTTAAAAGTCTACCACAGACATTTTTGGTTCATAGCCGTCACCCTGAATTTATTTCAGGGTCTATTTAGCAATAAAGATGCTGAAATGAATTCAGCATGACGATGGCGGTAGTTTCACGGGTTTAAAATTAGTCAGTATTAATCAAAATGAGGGTACTAAAAAAAAAGGATAGTACACAGTGATACAATCCCTCCGTGTTTTCTGTGACTCCGTGGCAAAAACCGCACTAAAAACCCTCTCGGTGCCCTCCGTGTAAAACTCGGTTATCTCTGTGGTAAAATTTTAATGATTTCGTATAATCTAAGAAGTCGAAGATTAACCACCGAGTCACGAAGAAAATGGCACAAAGAAACACAGAGAAATAATTTTTCCGTGCTTTCTGTGCATCCGTAGCAAAAACCGCACTAAAAACCTCTCGGTGCCCTCCGTGTAAAACTCGGTTATCTCTGTGGTAAAACTTAATGTTTCTCTCCGAAATGCTTTGTGCACTTTGCAGTTAATTATACATAGCACTCCAATATATTTACATTCATCTGAACACCAAAATACTAAAAGCCTTTATATTTGTATTATGGATATTCAAACGATTTTAGTCTTTCTACTTTTTGCAGTAGCATTGGTATATGTTGGCCGTTTGGTTTTTAAATCTTTACAGGTAAAAAAAGATGGTTGTGGTGGAAATTGCAAATGTGGTGTAGATTTTTCCGATATTAAACCCGTAAAAAAATAACCTCACAATTTATGATTCATCAGTTCCAAAAATATTTACAGGAAAAAATTGAGATTACTGATGAACAGTTCGAAAGCATATCATCTGTTTTAAAGGTTAAAAAATTCGAAAAAAACGAAATACTTCAGTATACCGGCGATAATTTTAAACACGGATATTTTGTAGGTAAAGGTTTGCTGCGTGCTTATTCGATTGATGCGAAAGGAAAAGAACATATTTTGCAGTTTGCCCCAGAAAACTGGCTGGTATCCGACCGCAACAACATGAACAATGAGCCATCAATATTTTTTATCGATGCCATTGAAACCACAGAAGCTGTATTAATGCCCAATAATTTTATGGAAGAGGCAGCAAGGCAGGTACCTTGTTTACAACCCATGCAAATCAGGCTGTTAAATAATTCTATCCGCTTTATGCAAAAAAGAATTAATATGCTTTTGAGTGCGACTGCTGAAGAACGTTACCTCGATTTTATAAAACTATACCCCAATCTTACCCTTCGTGTACCACAATGGATGATTGCATCATACCTCGGCATTACTCCCGAATCGCTTAGCCGGGTTAGAAAAGAACTGGCAAATAAACATTTCAGGCCATAGCCAATTTTAAATGAGTGAATGGCATATTAAAAGTTGATCTGAAAATATTATCTTTCTATCCAGCCTTCAATCCTGCTTTCAATCTATCATTCAATCCTGCTTTCAATCTATCATTCCTTTCTTACCATACATCAATCTCTATTCAAAACCTGCGCTGTACTTTTGTGTTGTAAATATTAAACATCTCAAAAACAAAAAGATATGGCAACTACAAAATGGACATTAGATCCAACCCACAGCGAATTACAATTTAAAGTAAAACACTTAATGATTACCACAGTAACTGGTAATTTAAAATCTTTCTCTGCAGAGTTATCATCTGAAGGTGATGAATTCGAAAATGCAGAAATTTCTTTCAAAGGTGACATCGGTTCAATTGATACCGGAAATACTGATCGCGATAACCACTTAAAAAGCGGCGATTTCTTTGATGCTGAAAACTTTGCACACATCGAATTCAAATCCAATTCAGTAAAAAAAGATGGTGATGATTATATCGTTAGCGGTGATTTAACCATCAAAGGCGAAACCAAACCAGTAAAATTAACGGCAGAGTTTGGTGGTATAGCTACCGATCCTTGGGGAAATACCAAAGCAGGATTTACTTTAAGCGGAAAAATTAACCGTTCTGAATTTGGTTTAACCTGGAATGCTGCGTTAGAAACAGGTGGTGTAATGGTGAGTGAAGAAGTTCGCATTTTAGGCGAATTACAGTTTGTAAAACAAGTATAGCGCGTAGAGCTAAGCGTATAGCGACACTATACGCTTAGCCCCATGCCTTATTTAACTATAAAAGGTAATGGAAACAAAACAAATAGAAAAAGTATTAAAAGCCCCTGCCCCACATATGGTTGGCGATGGTTTTAGGGTACACAATTTTTTTCCAAGCGGATATGAACTCAATATGAGTCCGTTTTTTTTAATGGATTATGGCTCAAAAATCGAGTTTTCTGCAAGGAAAGAACCAAGAGGCGTTGGTGTACACCCGCACAGAGGCTTCGAAACCGTAACTATTGCTTATCATGGCGCAGTTGCACATCACGATAGCTCAGGAAACAGTGGCGTAATTTATTCAGGCGATGTACAATGGATGACTGCCGCAAGTGGTATACTACATAAAGAATATCATGAAGAACAATACAGCCTGAATGGTGGCCCGTTTCAAATGGTTCAGCTTTGGATTAATCTTCCTGCAAAGGATAAAATGGGTAAACCAAGATACCAGGCAATTAAGCAGGCAGATATGGCGCACTTCGATTTACCTGAAAATGGAGGTAAAATCGAAATTATTGCAGGCAATTATCAAGGTATAAAAGGCAATGCCAAAACGTTTACTCCGATTGAATTGTATAATGCAAGGTTAAATAAAGGAGGAAAAGCTTCTTTTAACTTTCCTGCAGATTTTAATACCGGATTTATGGTAATTGAGGGCTCAGTGATTATTAATGAGCAAGAAACAGCATCTGTTAACGATTTTATCCATTTCTCAAATAAAGGTGAAGAAATACAGCTCGAAGCTTTAGAAAACAGTGTAGTATTGATTTTAAGTGGACAACCTATTGACGAATCGGTTGTGCAATATGGCCCTTTTTTAATGAATACCGAAGCGGAGATTCACCAGGCCATTGAAGACTATAACCAAGGAAGATTTGGTTATTTAGAAGAGTAAACTGATAATTTTACGGCTGGAATAGTTTTCAGCATCTTAATATATAATCCCGATTTTTAAAAAGGGAAAAAAGCCGGCATTTTTTTTCAAAATCTGTCGGCTTTTTTATGTTTATAATTGCTGCATTCTTTTTGTTCAGCACTTTATAAACTGTTAAATAAACAGATAAAAACAGTATCTTAGGTAAGAACTAACGATCTATAATCTCAACCATATTCCTTTAAAATCATTCATCCAATCTTCATATTCGTTAGTGACATTTGATTATAAATCAGAACAGAAAAATGTCCGGAAAACAAATATTTCAAACTGAAACTAAAAGACGCTGGCACACTTTTACATGGGTAAGCCGCACATTCTTTTTAGTTTTTATAGGCGCAATAATCTGCGTGGTGTACACCCTTTCATCTGTACAGGAACCAAATTTGCCTTTCATTAATACTAATTCGCCGTTAACGCAAAAACAGCTTGATAAATTAAAGAAATCACAGCAGTACAAAGATTTTACCATCGAAAAATCGAAACTTCAAAAAATAAAGAAAGATCGTGAGCACCGCATTTTAACCCATCGGGGCAACAGCAAACGCATAAACATGGCTTTTTATGTAAGTTGGGCTTCAACCGTTGGCAAATCGCTTCCTGATCTTAAAAGAAATATCGGTCATCTGGATATGGTAGCTACAGAATCATTCTTTTTGAATGGCGATTCTATTGTGGATAAGGCTGATACCGCGGCTTTAAAAGTAATCCATACAGCAAAAAAATCAGCCATTGCCGTGGTATCAAATTACAATAAAGACCATTGGGATGGTGCTGCAGTAAGGAGATTATTAAGCGATCAGCCTGCGCAACAAAAGTTGATTTACGACCTCATCGCCATCACTAAAAAATATGGATACAATGGCATAAATATAGATTTTGAAGAACTTAACCTTCAAAATAGTGATAGCTTTAATGCTTTTATGAAAAATCTTTACAGCCAGTTTCATGCAGAAAAACTGATTGTTTCTCAGGATATTTCGCCGGAAAACGATGATTATAAACCCGAAATACTTCAAAAATATAACGATTACATTATTTTGATGGCTTATGACCAGCATACTGAACAGAGTAATGCCGGCGATATCTCTCATCAGGAATGGGTAGAAGAAAAACTGGATGACATTTGCAGTAAAGTAGATGCCGACAAGGTTATTTTGGCCCTGGCCTGTTATGGTTACGATTGGCCAAATAATAGCGTTGGCAAATCGGTAACCTACGAAGAAGCAATGACCACAGCTGTTAATTTCAAAAGTAAAATAAACTATAATCCTGCCTCAGCGAATTTAAATTACAGCTACAATGATGGTAGTGGCATTAAACATGAAGTTTATTTTACTGATGCAGCAACTTATTTTAACCTGATCCGTAAGGCTGATGATTGGGATATTGCTGGTGTGGCACTATGGCGCCTGGGTTCGGAAGATAAACGTTTATGGTCTTTTATTTCTAACGACCTAAGTCTTGATACCTTAAGGAAAAAGCCGTTCAATTTGCGAAAAATTGCCTCACTAAACATGGGTGGTATATCTTACATCGGTGATGGTGAAATATTAGACCTGATTTCTACACCAACACCAGGAAGTGTAAAATTCACTTTAAATAAAGACAACTTCTCTATCGCTGATCAAAAATATACCAGGCTCCCTGAGCAATATGTAATTAAAAGATTTGGAGAGGCTGACAAAAAAATTGCGCTCACATTTGATGATGGTCCAGATCCGGTATATACCCCACAGGTACTCAGTATTTTAAAACAGGAAAAAGTACCTGGCTGTTTTTTCGTCGTAGGGATTATGGCCGAAAAAAACATGGAATTGCTTAGGCAAGAATACAATGATGGCTACGAAATTGGAAATCACACCTTTTTCCACCCCGATATGTCTGCAATTGGTCCGAGGCGAGTAAAGTTCGAGCTAAATGCCACCCGCAGGTTAATTGAAGCGGTTACCGGCCATAGTACCATTTTATTTCGCGCACCTTTTAATGCTGATGCTGAGCCACAAAACATTTCAGAAATTTTACCCGTTGCCCAAAGCCGTAAAGAGAATTACATCAACATTGGAGAATATATTGATCCTGAAGACTGGGAACCTGGGAAAACTGCTGATCAGATTTTTAATGAAGTGGTAAAACAACAAGATAACGGCAATATTCTTTTATTGCATGATGCTGGCGGAAATCGTGAAGCTACCGTTGCTGCTTTGCCCAGGATAATTAAATTTTTTAAAGCAAAAGGTTACACTTTTACAACAGTTGGCGATTTAATGGGTAAAAAGAGGTCAGAATTGATGCCTGCAGTTAAATCTACAGCAAATAGTGGTTTTTCTGGCTCCGGAGATTATTTTTTTATTAATTTCTTCTATTATGGAAACATGATTTTAAACATCATATTTTCTGTCGCTATTGTTTTGGCTATTTTAAGGACAATCTTTATTGCATATTTAGCTATCAGACAACGAAAAAGAGCTAAAAGCAATGTTGGCAAATTAATCACAAATCCAATAGAAAAAGTAAGCATCATCATCCCCGCTTATAATGAAGAAGTTACCGCTGTGCAAACCATCAACAGCTTGCTAAAAACCACTTACCCCGATTTCGAGCTGATATTTGTTGATGATGGCTCAAAAGATAAAACCTTTGATATCATTAACGAACATTTTGGAAATCACCCGCAGGTAAAGGTTTTCAGAAAGGCAAATGGCGGCAAAGCATCGGCACTAAACTATGGTATATCAAAAGCAACTTCCGATTTTGTAGTTTGCATTGATGCCGATACCCAGCTAAAAGATGATGCAGTTACCGAGTTGATGTGCTATTTCTACAGTGATAAAATAGCTGCCGTAGCAGGAACGGTTAAAGTAGGCAATGCCAATAATATCATTACCAAATGGCAATCAATAGAATACATTACAGCTCAAAATATGGATAGGCGTGCTTTTGATCTGCTAAACACCATTACCGTTGTACCCGGTGCGATTGGTGCATTCAGAAAAAATGTAATTCTTGAAGTGGGTGGTTTTACCATTGATACCCTTGCAGAAGATTGCGATTTAACCATGCGCATTTTAAGGGCAGGTTACAAAGTTAAAAATTGTGATAGTGCAATTGCGTACACCGAAGCACCAGAAACCGTAAATATGCTGTTGAAACAGCGTTTCCGTTGGAGTTTTGGGGTAATGCAAAGTTTTTGGAAAAACAGGAAAACTTTACTTAATAAGAAATATGGCTACTTTGGAATGGTAGGAATGCCTAATATCTTAATTTATCAGATCATTTTACCGTTATTTTCACCGCTAGCCGATCTTTTCATGCTTATTTCGCTCATTAGCGGCTTGTTTTCATTAAGTGCGATCAATAATTTAACCTTAACAGGCTTTTCAGGTATATTAAGTTTACATAATGGTTTTGGCCAGGTACTTTTTTATTACATCATTTTTATTGTTGTGGATATGATTTTTGCCGCTATAGCTTTCCGGATGGAAAAAGAAAAATACACGAATTTACTCTACATCTTTCCGCAACGTTTTTTCTGGAGGCAATTGATGTATGTTGTGCTGTTTCGCTCTTTCAGAAAAGCCATAAAAGGTGAATTGGAAACTTGGGGAACAATAAAAAGAACAGGTAACGTTAAAGGGCAGCTAGTTTAATGGCTGCTAATGGATATCTGTTGCATAAAACAGATAATGATTGTCAACGTTGGTGTTAAGTTATAAAAATTGGGGTGCAAATAATATTTACACCCCATAACTTCATTCCCAAATCAATTGGATAGCTTGGTAACTTAAAGGGAAATAAGATTTTCTCTTTCGTGCGAGTTGTATACCATTAGTTAGCTTTATCCTGATTTTTGCGTCTACTTACCCATTTCAGACTTCAGCGGAAGAAAATTTCAACACCGTTATGATTTTTCAATCAGACAAACGGCATAGGCAACCACACCTTCTTCCCTACCAATAAAGCCCATTTGCTCGTTTGTAGTGGCCTTAATTGAAATATCTTCTGTAGATATGCCTATTGCATCGGCAATATGCTGTTGCATTGCAGGGATATGCGGATTAATTTTGGGAGCTTCAAGGCAAAGCATTGCATCGATATTTCCTATTTGCCACCCTTTTTCGGTCAATAACTTAACGGTTTCTTTCAATAAAATCAGGCTACTGATTCCTTTCCATCTATCATCGGTATTTTTAAAATGAAAGCCTATATCGCGAAGGTTCGCCGCACCTAATAGTGCATCGCAGATGGCGTGAAGTAATACATCAGCATCCGAATGCCCAAAAGCGCCCTTATGATGATCCAAAGTAACACCACCAACAACAAAAGGATGCTGATCTTTTAATTGATGTACATCGAATCCGAAACCTACTTTAATTTTCATGTATATTTTGCTTTAGTCTTATTATCTTTTGCCTTTATTTTCGCCAAAGTTAAACAATAGACCAAAACGAAGGGTATTTGCAAGCGGACTGCTTTGCGCATTTGCAATTAAATAAGAAAAATCGATATTAAAAATATTATACTTTAAGCCAAGGCCCAAGGTAAAATAACGGCTATCGCCCTTTTTAGGGCTTTGATAATTGTAACCTGCCCGAACAGCAAATTGCTGGTTATACCAGTATTCTAAACCAGTAGAAATTCCTACTTCTTTCAATTCTTCGCTAAAACCACCTGGTGCATCGCTAAAAGAACCAAAAATACCTGCAGGCACCGAACGGTTTGGATCTTTTCCGCTTACGATATTATTGTTCGAGTCATAAATCGGTTGTGTAGGTACCAAAAGCTTGTTAAAATCCAATGCAAAAGTGATCGTACTAAAATCATCTACGTTTACAGTAGATGCACCTCCAATCTTGAAATTGGTAGGTAGAAAGAAATTTTCGCCACCATCAGAATAACTCATTTTTGTCCCGATGTTCGAAATATTGGCACCAGCCGAAAGAATAGCCGGTTTACCAAATAATGTGGATGTTGTTTTGTACAATCCTGATACATCAACGGCAACAGCATTTCCTGAATGTACCTGACCCGAAGATGAAAATTGCCCGGAGGCCAAATTGGAATAAATATACCGTAGAGAAGTTCCGAGCGAAAACTCTTCACCAAAATTACGCGCAAAAGAAACATCAAAAGCCAGTTCATTTGGATTGGAAATCCCAAGATCCTGCTGGTTGATATCGGTAAGCTGAATTGATCCTAAAGAAAAATAACGCAATGATGCACCAATGGTATTGCGGTCGTCTAATTTATAAAACCCACTAAGATAAGCGAGGTTAATATCAGGAACCAAACTTTTTAACCACGGACTATAGGAAACAGAAAAACCGTAAGGTTTATCCAAAAAAGCAAGTTTAGCGGCATTTATACTGGCCGAATTTACATCACCTGCAACAGCTACGCCGGCATCACCCATTGCGCCAGCACGGGCATCGGGAGTAATAAGCAGAAATGGAACTGCCGTTACAATATTGTTTGCCTCGCTACCATTTGTTTGGGTATTGCCTATGGTTACCTGAGCATTTGTTTTACCAAATACCAAGGCCATTGAGAGTGCAGAAAAAGCAAGTTTACTGATGTACTTGAAATTCATCCTTTAAAGGTACGTAATTTTAGATTTTGGTATTTAGCAATAACTGGAGAATATATCCTTTAACGTAAAACCAAAACTTATATTTCACCAAATTACGAATTCTATGATTATTTACTAATTAAACCTACGATTTTTACATACCAGTGTGACTGTAGATAATGTAAGTACAAAGCCAGTAGCAGTTTAGCTAAATTATTGAATTCATATTTCTCAAATTTTATCTTTTAACCACTTGGGATATTGCCCTGATCTATAAAAACCAATAAATCAAATATGGTTAATTTATTGATAATCTCCATCAAATAATTATAACAGAACATTTAATTTTCAATTATTAAACCCATCAACAGCTCCATAGCCGAAATATATTAATAGATCCCTTTATTTTATTGAGGTTGATTTGTAGAATTTTTACACCACAACTTAAATTACTTTCTTTAAACAGACTACACAATTTTAAGATTAATTTATTTTATCTAGCTTATTTATAAATATTTAGCTAAATTTATACTTCAAAACTAAACAGACACAATACCACGTAAAATAATACGCTATGCCTTAAAAATATATTCAATATTTTATTCTCACATTATTTATATATTCATTTAAAATTGTTTAATTTTATCGGTTGAATCCCCGTAGGAACGACATCGAACGTATTATATGAAAAAACTATTACTATATTCTTTTACCTGTTTGTCATTAGCAGCTTTACTTTCGGGTTGTAGCTCAAAAAGTGCCAGCTCAAGCAAAACAGGTATTCCTTATGCCGATAGGAAAAGCAAAAACAACCAATCTGGTGCGTTTGCTGTAGCAACACAATACAAAAGGGCACCAGGACCGGGTTTAATTCCGATTGAAGGCGGAGTTTTGGTAGTAGGTGGCAGTGCCATTGAAGTACCTGGTGTAGAGCCAAATATTTATAATTATAAAAGGCAGGTAACGGTGCCGTCTTTTTATATGGATGAAACCGAAGTTTCGAATACCGACTGGTTAGAATACCTGCACTGGATCCGTTACAACTTTCCAGAAGATCGCGAATTTTACTACAATGAGCTGCCGGATACTTTAGTTTGGCGCCAGGCTTTATCTTATAACGAACCTTATGTAGACAATTACTTAAGACATCCGGCTTATCGCGATTATCCTGTTGTAGGTGTTTCGTGGGAACAGGCTTCACGGTATTGCGAATGGAGAACGTCCAGAGCAAATGAATTTATTTTACGTGAGAAAGGTATCTTAACAGATTACAGAACTTTAGCTGGCAACGGAAGAGGAAACAACAATGCAACCGCGGCGGCTACGCCAAAACCATCTAAACCTTTTAATACTGATGCTTATTTAAATAACCAGTATGATGATAAGGGTAAAAATGCACCGATTGATTACAATACTCAATCTGGAGCGGCTACTTCAACTGCTGGTGGTACAGCGGCTACAGGCGGAGGTAGAAACAATCAGCCAAGAAGAACTGCAACACTTGAAGATGGTGTAATTATGCAGCCTTACCGCCTACCAACAGAAGCCGAATGGGAATATGCTGCTTTGGGTTTAATTGGCAATACAGAATACGAAAACATCAACCAAAACAAAATTTACCCTTGGAACGGTTTGGGCGTGAGTTCTGCAAAAAAGAAAACCAGAGGTATGATTCAGGCCAACTTTAAAAGGGCTCCTGGAGATTATATGGGTGTTGGTGGTTCATTGAATGATAAAGGAGATTTAACTGTTCCTGTTATTCAATATACGCCAAATGATTTCGGTTTGTATAACATGGCCGGTAACGTAAATGAGTGGGTAAATGATGTTTACAGAACTGCTACTTTTACTGATGCTGATGCATTTAACCCATACCGTGGTAACTATTTCACCAATAAAAAATTAGAAGATTCGCAAAGCGGCAAAATTGCCCTTGATAAATATGGCAATCCGATTAAGGAAAATGCATATGCAGGCAGAAAACAAACCTGGGCAGAAAAACAAGCTCAGGCAAAACGTTCTGATTCAATTTCAAAATCGACAGATCCTCAAGCTACATCAGCTACTGCTTCAACAAGTTATCAGGCCGATCAGAGGGGTTACCGTGATAGACAAAACACTTTATTGAATGAAGAAGGCGTTACACTTGTGAACGATAAATCCAGAGTATATAAAGGCGGTTCATGGAACGATATGGCTTACTGGTTAAACCCTGCAACACGACGTTTTATGCAACAGGATGAATCATCTGCAGAAGTTGGATTCCGTTGTGCCATGACAATGCTTGGTGCGCCTGAGATTAGTACCGCAGGAAAAAGAAGTTTTAAAAACCCTCCACAAAAACCTTACAGGGTTAGCAGAGGTAAATAATAAAAAAGTCCCGATGAAAATCGGGACTTTTTTTATGTCTTATAGTTTGTAGTCTACTTCGACTAATTTAAATGAAACTCGTCATCTCGACTGAAGCGAAATGACGTATCTTGAATTACTTAAACTGAATCAAGATCTGATTTTTCTCTACCTTATCACCTTGTTTAATTAGTATTTTTTTAACTACTCCATCCGTTGAGGATTTTAATATATTTTCCATTTTCATGGCCTCAAGGATAAGCAGGTTGTCGCCTTTTATTACTTCGGCATTTTCTTCTACCAAAACTTTAAGTACCAAGCCAGGCATGGGGGCTTTAATTTCAGACACTTTATTTGTGGCTAAATTATCTAATCCAAGCTGCTTTAATAAAACATCAAACTGATCTTCGATACTAAGCTGGTAAATATTCCCATTGACTTTTATTTTACAGGTTTTATCTGTTTTATTAAGTTCTATAAGCTCAGTATTAAAAGATTTATGCTCATATAAAACATGGACATTATTATTTCCCAAGGTGCTTAAATCAAGCTGCACAGGTTGGCCATTAACCAAAAAAGCTGAATCTTTTTGCTCAACTTCAAATACAAATTGATCATTTACTTTTATTTTATGCATAGCTTATTGAGTTAAGGCGTACTGAACCAAATTCGCGCCCATTTTAAGCGCTTTAGTTCTCGTTTCTTGTGTATCTTCAGGGTAAGTACCAAAATCTTCCCAGCCGTTACCTAAATCGCACTCATAGGTGTAATAACAAACTACCCTTCCTTTATATACTAAAGCAAATCCTTGTGGCCTTTTATTATCATGTTCATGAATTTTCGGTAAGCCGCCCGGAAACTTAAATTTCTGGTTGTATATAGCATGATTTGCAGGCAATTCGACAAAATTCAGCTCAGGAAACACTTTTTTCATTTGTGGCCTAATAAATTTGTCCAAACCGTAGTTATCATCAATGTGCAAAAATCCTCCCCCGGTAAGATACTGTCTTAAATTTTTCACTTCCTGATCGCTAAAAACCACATTTCCATGCCCGGTCATATAAACAAAAGGATAATTGAAAATTTCTTTAGAGCCAACTTCAACTATGCTTTCTTCGGCATAAAAATTAGTTCTCAAATTAGCGTTACAGTATGCTATTAAATTTGGCAACGCGGTTCTGTCTGCATACCAATCGCCACCACCACTGTATTTTAATTTTGCCATCCGGTAGGTTGGTGGAGTAAAAGCGAAAAGCATAAAGCTAAAAGCTAAAAGACCAAAGCTGAAAGACCAAAGCTGAAACCTGGAAAACTGAAAATTAAAAATTGAAAACTTCAAATTGATTATCGGTTAAGGTAATTGATTTCAAAACAAACAGCTAACGCAGCAGTTTCAGTGCGTAATCTGTTATCACCTAAAGTTAATGCTTTAAAGCCTTTGTTCAAAGCTAAATTAACTTCATCAGGTGTGAAATCTCCTTCGGGACCAATAAGAACCAGATATTTTTGATTTGGGGTGATAAGATTGGAGATGTACTGCTTTTCACCACTATCAATGCAATGTGCAATTAACTGCTCTCCATCAAAAGGAATTTTTAAAAACGTATCGAAAGAAACAGCATCGTTTAATTTTGGATGATAAGCTTTTATCGACTGTTTTACGGCAGAAGTAATTACCTTGTTCAAGCGGTCTTCTTTAACCACTCTACGCTCTGATCGATCGGTAATAATTGGTGTAATTTCATCAATTCCCAATTCGGTGGCTTTTTCTAAAAACCATTCCATCCGATCGATATTTTTTGTGGGGGCAACGGCAATATGCAGATAATGGTTTCTTTTATGAAACTCGGTTTCTACACTTAATATTGATAAGGTAACTTTTTTTGGATTATCGGAAGTAATTTCAGCAGTGTAAAAACCACCCTTTCCATCAACCAGATTCACAATTGTACCAACGGCCAGCCGAAGTACCCTAACGCAATGCTTGCTTTCTTCTTCGTTAAGGGTATAGGTATTTTGGGTAATATCCGGTGTATAGAAAATATGCATAGTTGAAATTAGTGATTATCAACCATATCTTCTTTACTGATAACCAACTCTAATTTAATGGTTTCGATGTTCTGCTCTGTCTTTTTTAGAATAGTGAACAGATAACCATAAGATTCGTTGCTTTCGCCAACCTCTGGAATACGTTCAAAAACGTGGGAAACCAAGCCCCCGATAGTATCGAAATCTTCGTCTTCAGGCAAATCATGAGGCAGATATTCATTAACATCATAAACCGTAGCAAATGCATTCACGATAAATTCGTTATCGGATACTTTTTCTACCAATGGTTTCTCTTCATCGTATTCATCCTGAATTTCACCCACCAATTCTTCAACAATATCTTCCAAAGTAACCATACCTGCTGTACCACCAAATTCATCGAGCACAATAGCAATCTGAATGCGGTTGCTTTGCAATTCACTCATTAAATCGTTGATTTTTTTGGTTTCCGTTACAAAATAAGGTTTACGGATAATGTCATTTAATGTCCAATGTTGATTACCTGCTGCAACCAATGGCAAAATATCTTTTGCGTGGATAATCCCAACAATTTTGTCCATAATTTCATCGTAGACAGGTAATCGCGAATAGCCTTCCTTAATAATGGTATCAATTACTTCCTCTTTAGGCGAAGTAAGTTCAATGCCTGAAATTTTGGTTCTTGGCACCATAATATTCTTAACCACACGCTCATTAAAATCGAATACGTTTTTAATCAATTCATGTTCGTTATTGTCCAAAGCGCCGCTTTCCTTACCCTGATCGAGCAGGTATTGCAATTCTTCAGTGCTGTGGATTGATTCGTGCCCGCCTGAGGTATCGATACCAAAAGGTTTAAGGATTATTGCAGCCAAACTGTTCAACGTCCATATTGCGGGCCTTAATACTACGTAAAATATCTGTAGCGGAATGGCAACAAAAAGCGTTGTGGCTACCGGCCTTTGAATAGCAAACGATTTAGGGGCAAGCTCACCAAATACAATGTGCATGATGGTAATGAGCGAAAAAGCCACAATTGTTGATGCGGTATGGATGGACGCATCACTTAAGCCCCATTGTAAGCTATCGAAAAGATTTTTAAAGATGGTATGCATAACGCCTTCACCTACCCAACCCAGGCCAAGAGATGCAAGCGTTATACCTAACTGTGTGGCGGCCAGATATCCATCAAGATTGTGGATAATGCCTTTGGCCATTTTGCCGACACGGCTGCCTGTTTTTGCCTTAATCTCGATTTGTGATGCGCGGACTTTTACAATTGCAAACTCTGCAGCAACAAAAAAACCATTAAGTAACACCAAAAATAATGCAAAGAATAATCGCCAGCCAACAGAACCTGTATCGGGTTCTTGTAAAGCAACCAAAACTACGTTTGTGGGCAGGATTGCACTTAACTCAAAATTTAAAAACAAACATACCGTGGGTAAATCCATTAAGCCAATTCTCTAAATGTTGTGTTATAAAGTTCTATGCTTTCTTTAATTACTTTATGCGCATAACGAACACCAAGTAAATGTTCGATAGTTACATTTTTATCTTCTAATGCTTTATAATCCTGAAAGAAACGAACAATTTCTTTCATTTGATGCGGAGGTAATTCATCTAAATCGTTGATGTAGTTTACAGACATATCGTGAGCTGCAACTGCAATGATTTTATCATCCTGCTCTCCATTATCTACCATGTGCATTACACCTACTACTTTAGCCTCAATCAATGTCATAGGATATACATCCACTGAACAAAGCACTAAAATATCTAACGGATCTTTATCATCACAATATGTTTGTGGAATAAAGCCATAATTTGCAGGATACATTACTGACGAAAAAAGAACCCTATCCAATTTAATCAGACCTGATTCTTTATCTATTTCGTATTTTGCTTTTGAACCTTTTGGAATTTCAATAATTGCATTTACAACCTCTGGAAGGTTTGAACCAGGAGATACGCTATGCCACGCGTGATGATCGTCTTTTGCCATTTCTAATTTAAATCTGTTTTATCCTCTTCAGGGCCACTTACTACTTTACTTTTTACAAAGGTAATTAATAATGGTATAGTTGTAATAAGGATAAAGCCAATAATAATATATAATAAATAATCGTTAATTTCTTTTTCAAACTTTCTGCCCAAAAAATAACCGAGCAAAGTTAAGGAGCAGATCCAAAGTACGCCGCCAACAATATTGTACAAAGCGAACTTTTTAAAATCCAGCCGTACCACGCCTGCAAAAATCGGTGCAAAAGTTCTTACAATCGGCACAAACCTTCCCATGATGAGCGCAAAGGCACCTTGTTTATGGTAATAATCTTCTGCTGCCTTTAAATATTTCTTCTTAAAAAAGAAACTGTCTTTTCTGGTATACAGTACAGGACCTGTTTTACGCCCGAACCAATACCCGGTAAAATTACCTGAAATTGCAGCTACACACAATCCGGCTAAAAGTACAGCAATGTTAACATCCAGTTTACCTGTTGCAACAAACATTCCTGCTAAAAACAATAAATAATCGCCGGGAAGAAAAAAACCAAAGAACAGGCCCGTTTCTGCATAGATTACGAATATGACTAGATAGAAACCGCCCTCCCTCAATAATTTCTCGGGGTCAAGTAGTTGATGCAGGTTATTCCAAAAATCGTGCATATTCAATTATTCGTAAAACTACAAATAATTATTAAAGAACAGCATACCTATATCACGTTTAAAATAATTGCAGGGTAAATACCTAAAATAAGTGTGATTATTACTGATACGAGCAGCACAACTTTATATTGTGCAGGTGTAGAAAGCTCAGTTTCAGCACCATCTTTAAACCACATGGCAACAATTACCTTAAAATAGTAATAGAAACCAACCAACGCGTTTAAAATCGCAAATGCAACCAATAAGGTATTATACTCTGTCATTACATTGAGAAACATTAAATATTTCCCGATGAAACCTGCAGTTAACGGAATTCCGGCCAGAGAAAGCATTGAAATGGTTAGGCATAATGCCACCAGCGGATTTTTCTTTCCTAAGCCATTAAAACTCTCAAAGCTATCGCTACCAGTTTTTTGTTTAACCAGGATGAGCACAGCAAATGCGATAATTGATGCAAAAGTATAAGCCGCGGCATACACCAAAACATTGTTGCCTGAGTTTTTGGTTAACACAATAAGTGAAAACAATAGATAACCTGCATGTGATATACTGGAATAAGCCAGCATGCGCTTAAAATTCTTTTGGAAAAGGGCAGTTACATTTCCGATAAATAACGTTAAACAAACGATAACCATCAATGGTGCAACCCAGAAATCGTGTAATGGGGCAAGAGAACCAGCAAATAACCTTAAAAATGCCGCAAAACCAGCTGTTTTAACCACTGTACTCATGAAAGTAGTGATCAGGGATGGTGAACCTTCATATACATCGGGCGTCCAGAAGTGAAAAGGAGCAGCACCGATTTTAAAGCATAAACCGATCATCATTAAAATTACACCCGGATAAAAAATTGGCGAAATTGATGTGGTATTATCAACAAGATATGATTGGATTTTATCTAAATCGAACGAACCTGTTGCACCATAAATTAAAGTGATGCCAAACAATAAAAAGCCTGTTGAAAAAGCTCCCATTAAGAAATACTTCAGAGAGGCTTCGTTTGAGGCAAAATCTTTTTTACGGATACCTGCGAGGATATATAAGCTTACCGACATGATTTCCAGGCCTACAAACAACATGGCCATATTTTTATAAGATACCATCATGATCATTCCGGCAAGCGCAAAAAGGATCAAAGTATAATATTCGGCTATGTTATCGCTTTTGGCGTGAAAATAGTTTTGTGTGAGTAAGAAAATCAATAAGGTGCCAACAATACAAACCGCTGAAAATGCAAGGGCGAAATTATCAGTCTGCATCATTCCGAAATGAACTGCATTGCCATTCCATGCAGAAAACGTAAATCCTAGCGCAGTAAGTAAGCCAACAACGGTAAGTGGTAGTAATGCTTTATTTGCCTTAAACAAACCTGCATAAAGCACTATAAAAGCTGTTATACTAATGGTTATAATAATATTCATTGCTTAATTTACTGTGTTTAATTTTTGATTTACCTGTTCTAATAAATGTTGTACAGATGCCTCTGTTAAGTGCAAAACTGGTTTAGGATAAACTCCTAAAATAATAATTAATGCACATATGGTATAAAGAACCAATTTTTCGGTTCCTTTAATATCAGTGAAGGTGATGGTTAAACTATTGGTTTCGCCCAGCATTACATTTTGGTACATGCGCAACATATAAACCGCGCCAAAGATGATGGTTAATCCTGCAATTGCAGCTGCCCAGATGCCATAGTTATAAACGCCCATTAGCAATAAAAATTCGCCAATAAAGCCATTTGTACCTGGCAAAGCTACCGTTCCTAAAACTATGATTAAAAAGGTAATGGCCAATTGAGGTGCTACTTTAGCAATCCCACCCAATTCTTCTATTTTATTTGTTTTTACGCGGGAAAAAATAATATCCAAAACGAAGAATAATCCTACTACGTTAATACCATGACTTAACATTTGTACCATTGCACCTTGCATGCCTTGTTGGTTAAAAGCAAAGATACCAGCAGAAATTAATCCTACGTGGGCAATAGATGAGTAAGCCACTAAACGTTTTGCATCTTTTTGTGTAAATGCAATTATTGATGCATAAACAATACCTATAATGGATAAAATAATAGCTAGCTGACCCCAATCGTGAACTCCTGCCGGAACAATTGGTAATAACCATCTAATTACACCATAAATACCCATTTTTAACATGATACCCGATAATAACATGGTTCCTTGTGCAGGAGCTGCTGTATATGTATCTGGCTGCCAGGTGTGGAAAGGGAAAATTGGCATTTTTATCGCAAAAGCAATAAAGAAAGCCCAAAAAATCCATCCTTGTTGTGCACTGTCTAAATTTAAAGCGTAAAATGCCTGAATATCAAAATTGTGTGCCGGGTTTTGAAGGTATAGATAAATAATCCCCATCAACATAAACAATGATCCTGCGATGGTATACACAAAAAACTTCATGTTGATACGGACGCGGTCTTTTCCGCCCCAGATGGCACAGATAAAATATATCGGAATTAATGCTGCTTCCCATCCAATGTAAAATAGAAAAGCATCTAATGCAGTAAAAACCAACAAAAGACCACACTGCATGAATAGAATAAGGGCATAAAATGCAGCCGGGCTTTTATATTCATGGTTGTAGCTTGATAGAATGATAATTGGCACCAGTAAATTGGTGAGCAACACCACGAGCATGCTGATACCATCGATACCCGCATGAAAATTGATACCCAAATCAGCAATCCAAGGCAAATTAACCTCAAACTGAGTACTTGCATTTGGAATGAAATTGCAGGCGATAACCAAAGCCAGGCCTAAAGAAGCAACCGAAAATACGGTTGAAACTATTTTTGCCGACTTACCCGCAAATGCTGTGATAATTGCACCTGCCAGCGGAAGAAATATAAGTAGTAAAAGTTGTTCCATTATTTAATTTTGAACCCTTTTTATATGTAATAAAATGTATAAGCAAGCAATGCGATGATACCGAATACCATCATAAATATATAGAAACCTACGTTTCCACTCTGTAACAAACGGATTCCTTTACTGGCTTCATTAGTGCTCCACCCTAACCCGTTCACAATTCCATCGATAAACTTGTTATCGATAATTCTATAAAAGAATTTCGAAAGTGCATCCAAAGGTTTAGTGATGATGAAATCGTAAATTTCATCTAAATAAAATTTATTGTATGATAGTTTTGCCAGTGCAGAGCGCGGTGCTTCATCAGCAACAGGAACGCGAGCTCCTCTTACATATCTACCATAAGCATAAAATAAGGCTGCTACAGCGGCAGTTACAGATATTCCCATTAAACCTATTTCAGTTGAGTGACTTAAATCTAATTCGTGTTGTGCTACTCCAGCTCCTGATAACCAATGAGCCAACCACTCGTTTCCACCAAAAATATGAGGGAAGTTGATTGCACCACCAATTGCGGCAAGAATAGCCAAAATGATTAAAGGCAAAGTCATCGCTGTTGGCGATTCGTGTACATGACTTTCTTCATGGTGTGTTCCACGGTATTTGCCAGAGAAAGTTAAGAACATCATTCTGAACATATAAAAAGCGGTCAAAAAAGCTGTTAATACTCCAACTCCCCATAAAACCGGACTAGCCTGGAAAGCGTGTGCTAAAATTTCATCCTTTGAGAAGAAACCCGAAAACGGTGGTAAACCTGAAATGGCAATTGTACCGATCATCATGGTTAAAAATGTAACCGGAAGTTTCTTTCTCAATCCACCCATATGGCGCATATCCTGCTCATGATGCATGGCGTGGATAACCGAACCAGCACCTAAGAATAATAATGCTTTAAAGAATGCGTGGGTTAATACATGGAAGAACGAACCCGTGTAAGCACCAACACCTAAACCTAAAAACATATATCCCAATTGCGATACTGTTGAATAAGCCAATACTTTTTTGATATCTGTTTGCGTAAGCGCAATAATTGCTGCCACTAATGCTGTTGCTGCGCCTACAATTGCGATAATGTGTTGTGTTAGTGGCGCAAGATCGAACAATACACTCGAACGTGCAATCATATAAATACCAGCTGTAACCATGGTAGCTGCATGGATCAAAGCCGAAACCGGCGTCGGCCCGGCCATTGCATCTGGTAACCAGGTAAACAATGGCAACTGTGCAGATTTACCGCAAGCACCTATAAATAATAAGATGGTAATTAAAACCAAAGGATTATGGCCTGGTAACATGTTTGCCGCCTGAGGAAAAATTTTAGAGAATTCGACACTTCCGAAGAAATTGAAAATCAAGAATACACCAAGCAAAAATCCTAAATCGCCGATACGGTTCATTACAAAAGCTTTTTTTGCTGCCGATGCATAAGCCGTATTGGTGTACCAGAAACCGATTAAAAGGTAAGAGCATAAACCTACTCCTTCCCAACCGATAAACATTACGATATAGTTTGAACCCAATACCAATAAAAGCATGAAGAATACAAACAGGTTAAGGTAGCTAAAAAATTTACCAAAGCCAGCATCATCGTGCATGTAGCTGGTAGAATATAGGTGGATTAAAAAACCAATTCCGGTAATGATTAAAAGCATGATTGAGCTTAAAGGATCTACCAGAAAAGATAACGGAATGTGCAATTTACCAGCACTAATCCAATCAAATAAAAATACTTCGTGAGATTTTTGTGTGTCGCCTTGTAAACTAAAGAAAATAACTACGCTGATAATAAAAGAAGCCAGGATTACTCCACTTCCAATTATGCCAACAAGTCCTTTAGATAAAGAGTTTCTGCCCAGTCCATTAATTACAAACCCTAAAAGAGGCAGTAACGGAACCAACCAAATCAATTGTTCTATTGTCATTCTTATTATATATTTACCACTTAAGGCGATTTAAAACATTAATATCTATCGATTTCGTATTCCTGTATACCATTACGATAATCGCCAAACCTACTGCAACTTCTGCAGCGGCTAAAGCCATAATAAAGAATACGAAAACCTGTCCGGATGGATCGTTGCTATGAACCGAAAACGCAGTTAACAGTAAGTTTACAGCATTAAGCATCAGCTCAACGGACATAAAAATTACGATGGCATTTCTGCGTGTTAGTACACCTATTACGCCAATAGAAAAAATGATGGCACTTAAATAAATGTAGTGGTTTAGCGGAACGCCTTGAAGTTGTGATGTTAAATTTTCCATTATGCTTCTACTTCATCTCTTTTAGATAATAAAACGGCTCCAACCATTGCTGCCAACAGTAATAGAGATGATAATTCGAATGGTAATAAAAATGGGCCGAAAAGTTCTTTACCTAAATTTTCTACCAGTCCTAATCCTGGATTTTTTAAGATCAATGGACTTGTAATGCTTGCTGATTTTAGCGAACCGATTAAGGTTACTACCAAACAACCGCCTGCAATTACACCTACAATTTTAATTAGCGGTGATTTACTAGGCTCAGTTTCATTGTTCAGGTTAAGCAACATTAATACGAAAAGAAAGAGTACCATAATTGCCCCCATGTAAACAATAAAGTTTACCACTGCCAAGAATTGTGCATTTAAAAGCACATAGTGAACAGTGAAGGTAAAAAAGGTAAGAATTAAGTAGAGCACGCTGTGGATCGGATTTTTTGCAAAAATCACAAGCAGCGAAAAGATGATACTTAATGTGGCTACGAAATAGAATACTTGTGTACTCATTAATTGTTTATTTATTTATTTGTTTTCGTCACCCTGAATTTATTTCAGGGTCTTGCTTAAGAGATGCTGAAATAAATTCAGCATGACGATTCTATATACTATTTTTTCATTTCCAACGGAGCCTCTACCAACTTATCTTTCCCGTAAATAAAATCTTTACGTAAATAATCAGCCGGAACAATTGGTCCATCTAAATAAATTGCTTCTTTAGGGCAAGCTTCTTCACATAACCCACAAAAAATGCAACGCAACATATTGATTTCATAAGTTGCTGCATATTTTTCCTCACGGTATAAATCCTTCTCTTCAGGTTTACGTTCGGCTGCAATCATTGTAATGGCCTCTGCCGGACAAGATAAAGCGCATAAACCGCAAGCAGTACAACGCTCTTTACCGTTTTCATCACGTTTTAACGAGTGCATCCCTCTAAAGTTGGTAGAAAATTCGCGTTCTACCTCGGGATATCTTATTGTAGCCTCTTTTTTAAATAAGTGACTGATGGTAATGCCCATACCCTTAGCAATTGCCGGCAGGTACATACGCTCCATAAAGCTCAATGGCTTTTGTTCCAGTACTTTTTTCTTATTACTTAATGATTCCATAATTAAAACTTCTCAATAATCGCAATCACAACACCTGTTATTATAATATTGGCAATTGCCAAAGGTATTAAACCTTTCCAACCTAAATTCATCAATTGATCGTAACGGAAACGAGGGATTGTCCAACGTACCCACATGAAGAAAAAGATGAATATGCATATTTTAGCAAAGAAAACTGCTGTACCAAAAAGGGGTGCCCAGGTTGGTCCTAACCATACCGCCATAGAATCCATACCGGGATAATTGTAACCACCCCAATATAAGGCTGCCATAACAGCAGATGATACAAACATATTGATATACTCCGCAAATAGGTAAAAACCCAATTTCATTGAAGAATATTCGGTATGATAACCACCAATCAGCTCAGTTTCACACTCGGGTAAGTCGAACGGGGCACGATTGGTTTCTGCAAAAGAACACACCATAAAAATGATGAATCCAAGTGGCTGATATAACACATTCCATCTCCAACCATGTTGCTGATCAACAATTTCTTTTAAGCTTAGCGTATTCGTCATTAAAAGCAAAGCGATAATTGATAATCCCATTGCAATTTCATAACTGATGTTTTGTGATGCTGCACGGATTGCACTTAATAATGAGTACTTGTTATTTGATGCCCATCCACCGATCATTACACCATAAACACCTAGGGAAACCACTCCAAAAATATACAAAACACCTACATTGATATCAGCTACCTGTAAGGAAACCGTTTTGCCTGCAATTAAAACCGGGCTTCCCCAAGGAATTACTGCAGTACCAATACAGGCACAAAGCAATGCCAAACCCGGGCCGGCGATAAATAAAAATCTGTTTGATGATGTTGGAATAATTTCTTCTTTCATAAACATTTTAACACCATCTGCCAGCGGTTGTAAAATACCAAAGGGGCCAGCTCTGTCTGGTCCTAAACGATCTTGTAAATATGCGGCAACTTTACGTTCTGCATAAGTAGAATACATGGCAATAACTAAACTGATGCCGAAAATTACAGCTACCAGGATAAATTTTTCTATAACAAAAGCGCTATCCATTAGTATTTAACTGTTTTATGTAATTCAATTTCATTTGCAGCTTGTAGTGCCTCATTTGGCTGAATAACGTGCAAAGGTTTTAATGTTTCGTAGTGGTTTGATGCAATTACCGAAGTATCATCAATATGAGTAGGGTGTTCGATTACCCAATCAGCCGTTGCTTTTTTATCAAAGCGGCAAGTATTACAGATAAACTCTTCTACTTCTCCAAACTGATCTTTACGTGCAGTAACACGTAAAACATCTGCTCCTTTATACCAAAGGGTTACTTTACCATTGCATTTTTCGTGATCGCAATCGCGGTGTGCGTCAACAGGTTTGGTAAACCAAACACGATTTTTAAAACGGAAAGTTTTATCTGTTAAAGCACCTACAGGGCAAACATCAATTACATTTCCTGAGAAATCGTTATCAACTGCCTGGGTAATATATGTAGAAATTTCTGAGTGATCGCCACGGTTTAAAATACCGTGAACACGTTTATTTGTAATCTGATCAGCTGTGAAAACGCAACGGTAGCATAATATACAGCGGTTCATGTGCAACTGGATCTTATCACCGATATCGATTCGCTCAAAAGTACGGCGCTCAAACTCATAACGTGTTTTTTGCAAGCCGTGCTCGTAACCTAAATTCTGTAAATCGCACTCTCCTGCCTGGTCACAAACAGGGCAATCTAACGGGTGGTTAATCAATAAGATCTCTACAACTCCAGCACGCGCTTCCAAAACTTCTGGCGAAGTAATGTTAAGCACTTCCATCCCATCCATTACCGTTGTGCGGCAAGAAGCCACTAATTTAGGCATAGGGCGTGGATCTTTCTCCGAACCTTTAGTCACTTTTACAATGCAGGTACGGCATTTACCACCACTGCCTTGTAATTTAGAGTAATAGCACATTGCTGGCGGAACAATATCCCCTCCGATTTGCCTTGCAGCATTCAGAATGGTTGTTCCGTTATCAACCTCTACTGTTATCCCATCTATCGTAACCTTAACTTTTTCACTCATGGTTAATGATATTCTTTTTATTTTTTATGCTCATGCCGTCATTACGAAGCACGAAGCAATCTTTTTTTATAATTTATTACTTCTCTTTCGAGACTTTGTAACCAATTTGCTTTCTTGGTTCTGCTTTCTGTTCCAGTAATTCATCAAAATATCTGAATATGACTTCAATATTTTTATCTTGATTATCTACTTCCTTTTTAATCTTTTCTACTTCTAACCGTAATTCTGCATTGCTTAAAACCATTTTACGTAGTGCAACAAAAGCTCTCATAATAGAAATATTTATTTCTCTTGCTTTTTTACTTTTAAGAATACTTGATAGCATTGCCACACCAGTTTCTGTAAATGCAAAAGGATTCGCTCCTCCCAAACTTTGTCTTGAAGGTATCACATTTTGTGATACCATAATCTCAACTTCTATTTCTGACAAGATGAACATGAAATCATCTGGAAACAAATCTAAGTTTCTTCTTACAGCCTGTTTTAAAGCTCTATTTTCTATATTATAAAATTCGGCCAATTGAAAATCAAGCATCACTTTTTCCTCTCTGAGTAGAAATATCTTATTAAGAATCATTTCTGTTGGAATTAATGATATATCTTCTTTTGGCATATATTAATACTTTTATTTCTAAGATCAAAAATTGTGACCTTAGGTTTTAAATTTAAATATTCAAGGTGGTCGCAAATTGCGACCAGTTCAATACACCAAAATAACGAACTAAAATTCTAAAATCGCAAAATGCGCCCTTATGATTTTATTTCTCTTCAGTTACCGGAGCTTTCTCAATCGGATTTGCATAATTTGCAATACCATAATTCTGGCTCTGGCTCTTAACCGGCTCTTTAATGTGCCATTCAAATTCATCTCTGAAGTGACGGATTGCACTGGCTACTGGCCAGGCTGCAGCATCTCCTAATGGGCAGATGGTGTTTCCTTCAATTTTACGTTGGATATCCCACAATAAATCAACATCTTCCATTTTTCCATGGCCGTGTTCGATTTTGTGCAACACTTTCTCCATCCATCCAGTACCTTCACGGCAAGGTGAACACTGTCCACAGCTTTCGTGGTGATAGAAACGTGCGAAATTCCAGCTATTACGAACAATACACTGATCCTCGTCAAAAGCAATAAAACCACCAGATCCCATCATGGTACCAGTAGCAAATCCACCTTCTGATAACGATTCATAACTCATTAAACGAGGTTCACCGTTAGCATATTTTAAAGTTAAATTAGCTGGAAGGATAGGCACAGATGATCCACCTGCAACTGTTGCTTTTAAGCGTTTTCCATTGGCAATACCACCACAATATTCGTCAGAGTAAATAAACTCTTCAACTGGTAATCCCAATTCTATTTCATAAACGCCAGGTTTTACTAAATTACCTGATGCAGAAATTAACTTTGTGCCTGTACTTCTACCAATACCTATTTTTGCATATTCATCTCCACCATCATTGATAATCGGTACCACTGCAGCAATCGATTCAACATTGTTTACCACTGTAGGGCAACCGTACAAACCTGCAATTGCAGGGAAAGGCGGTTTAATGCGGGGATTACCCCTCTTGCCCTCTAGCGATTCTAACAAAGCAGTTTCTTCACCACAGATGTAAGCACCTCCACCTGGCTGAACATATAACTCTAAATCGTAACCTGATCCTAAAATGTTTTTACCCAACCATCCGGCAGCTTTAGCTTCAGCAATTGCTTTTTCTAAAATGCGGATCTGAGGCATCATCTCGCCACGTACGTAGATATAAGAAACCTTAGCACCTAATGCGAAACTCGACACGATCATTCCCTCAATTAATGCATGGGGAATATAAGTCATTAAATAACGGTCTTTAAAAGTTCCTGGTTCAGATTCGTCAGCATTACAAACTAAATAGCGCGCAACACCTTCTGGCTTGGCCAAAAAGCTCCATTTCATCCCCGTTGGGAAACCCGCACCTCCGCGACCGCGTAAGCCTGATTTCTTAACTTCTTCAACAATCTCTTCAGGAGTTAAAGTTTTAAGGGCTTTTTCCACAGCACGATACCCGCCTTTTTGACGGTAGACTTCAAGTGTATTGATGCCTGGTACGTTTATATGCTCAAGTAACAGTTTTCGAGACATTTTAATTAGTCTATAGTCTGTAGTCCATAGTCCATAGTCTTAAGTCATAACGACTCTCAACTTAAGACTCTCGACTTAAGACTTAATTTTCAAATCTTCAATCAATTTATCTACACTTGCCTCGGTAAGGTTTTCGTAGAAAGTATATTCCGGGCTAATTTGTAATACCGGACCAAAACCACAGGCAGCTAAACATTCAACTCCTCTAAAGCTGAACAAACCATCGGCAGTAACTTCACCTTCTTTAACACCTAACTTGTTTTCCAAGTGGTTTAATATTTTTTCGGCACCTACCAGGCAGCAAGGCCCTGTACGACAAACCTCCAAAGCATATTTACCTTGTGGCTTTAAAAAGTACATGGTATAAAACGTTGCCACTTCGTAAACTTCAATCGGCTGAATACATAAATACTCGGCAACTTTATCCATAGCCGATGTTGGTACCCAAAGAAATTCAGCCTGTACCAAATGCAAAAGTGGTAGTAAGGCCGATTTGCTCTTATCTGCCGGATAACGGCTTTTTACCTCATCAAATTTGGCTATCAATTCTGACGAAAACACTACAGGTGTTTGTTCTTCTACTTTAAGCATCTAATTCTCCTGCAATAATATTCATACTACTCATATTGATAATGGCATCAGACAATAACATGCCTTCGCTCATTGGTGCAAACATCTGGTAGTTTATAAAACTTGGTCTGCGGAAGTGCAAACGATATGGGGTACGGCCGCCATCATTAATAAGATAAAAACCTAACTCGCCATTTCCACCTTCAACAGCATGATAAACTTCAGCTTTTGGGGCATCAATTTCACCCATCACAATTTTAAAGTGATAGATCAATGCTTCCATATTGTTGTAAACTTCTTGTTTTGGAGGAAGATAAAACTCAGGAACATCTGCATGAAAAATACCTTTTGGCTCTGTTTTTAATTTCACAATTGCCTGTTCGATAATGCGCACACTTTGCCACATTTCTTCATTACGCACCAAATATCTGTCGTAAATATCACCACTTGTTCCTACAGGTACTTCAAAATCGAAATCCTGATAAGAAGAATATGGATCACTTACACGCACATCATAATCTACACCGGTTGCACGCAGAAGCGGGCCTGTCCAGCTGTATTCTAAAGCAGTTTCTTTGGTTACCTCTGCTACACCAGCCGTTCTATCAATAAAAATACGGTTACGGCTTAACAAGTTTTCGAACTCCTTTAAAGCCTTTGGAAATTCTTTTAAAAACTTATCAATTTTAGCAAATGCGATATCATTGAAATCTCTTTCAAAACCACCAATGCGGCCAATATTTGTAGTTAAACGTGCTCCGCAAACTTCTTCAAAAATCTCGTAAATATGTTCACGAAATTGGAAAAGATACAAGAAAGTGGTAGTTGCTCCGGTATCCTGACCAATAATGGTGTTACAGATAATGTGATCGGCAATACGCGAAAGCTCCATGATGATTACCCTAAGATAATCTACACGTTTCGGCATTTGAATATTTAACAATTTCTCAACCGTCATGTGCCACCCCATATTGTTAATAGGCGAAGAGCAATAATTTAAACGGTCAGTAAGTGGTGTAATTTGGTAAAATGGGCGATGCTCGGCAATCTTTTCGAAAGCACGGTGGATATACCCAATTGTAGAAACGCCGCTAACAATACGTTCGCCATCTAATTGCAAAACGTTTTGAAAAACGCCGTGTGTTGCAGGGTGAGTTGGACCTAAGTTTAGGGTTACCAGCTCACTTTGCGGATCGTTATCTGTAAATACCGGATGGTTATGATTCATAATTTACCTTCCAAAAAATTCGTCTTTTTTATCTACTCTGTTCGGATCTTCCAATGGATATTGTTTCAGCATCGGGTGTACGCCTAAATCGTCCATATTTAAAATACGGCGAAGATCAGGATGCCCTTCAAACTTAACTCCAAATAAATCGTAAGTTTCGCGCTCCATCCAATTGGCACCTTTCCAAACATTTGTTGCGGTTGGAATGGTTGGATTTTGTTCTGAAATAAAAACTTTAATCCTGATCCTTTGCTTCTCTACCATGTTGTGTAAATGATAAACAACGGCAATGCCATGTTCTTTACCTGGATAGTGAACTGCAGTAATATCAGTAAGGAAATTAAATTTTAATTCTTCTTTTAGATGTGAAAGCACATTGATGATAACATCTTTGTAGGTTACAAAGGTTAATAAACCATACGGCTCAGAAACAGCAGTAACTTTTTCGCCAAACTTTTCAGTTAGTTTTACGTGGATGTCGTTATTTAACGTCGTTTCTTCCATTATTTAATGCCGTATTGACCTAAAAGATCTTTGTAATAATCAGAATTTCTTCTTCTGCCAGATTCGTTTTTCACCAAATCCTGAATACGTTGAAAACCATCTAAAATGGCTTCTGGTCTTGGTGGGCAACCCGGAACATAAACATCCACAGGAATAACCTCATCAATACCTTGCAGAACGGAATACGTATCGAAAATACCACCACTACTTGCGCAAGCACCAACAGCCATAACCCAACGAGGCTCTGCCATTTGGATATAAACCTGCTTTAATACCGGAGCCATCTTTTTAGCGATAGTTCCCATAACCATTAAAACATCTGCCTGACGGGGAGAAAAACTCAAGCGTTCGGCACCGAAACGACCAAGATCGTAGTGAGAACCCATGGTTGCCATAAACTCAATTCCACAACAAGAGGTTGCGAAAGGCAATGGCCATAATGAATTTGAGCGAGCCAAACCGATCACTTTATCAAGAGAAGTGGCAAAGAAGCCAGATCCTTCTATTCCTGGAGGCGCATCAACTATATTAATTTCACTCATGTTTATAAACAAAAAATGCTCATCCCTTTGCAGAATGAGCAACAAATTTACAATATTTTAAAGGCAATTAAACTAGGATTACCAGATTTAGAACCTTTCTAAATAACTTGAAAACAGATACAGTTAGTGTTCAGGATACACATGCAGTTTTCGGTTCTTAATTTTCAGTTTACAGTTTCAAAACTGACAACCGTAAACTGCCCGCTGCAAACTGATAGTTGCCGACTGAACTAGTTCCAGTCTAAAACTTTTTTCTTAATTACGTAAATGAAACCAAGTAATAATGTACCCATAAAAATAAACATTTCGATCATGCCATCCATCTTTAATGCACGAAAATTAACTGCCCATGGATACATAAAGATTACCTCCACATCAAAAAGCACAAATAAGATCGCTACAACGAAATATTTGATGGAGAAAGGCTGACGGGCATTACCAACAGATTTAACACCAGCCTCAAAAGTTTCCAATTTATCGAGTGTTTTACGCTTTGGACCTAAAAAGTGTGTAGCAACCAATGTGGTTACCACGAAACCTAAAGCTACAATTACTTGAAATATAATTGGTAAAAAATCTATGGCCGAACTTTGCGCTTGCATATTATTTATTTTTTTGTTGCAAAAGTAAAAGAAAAAGGCAGAGTAACCAAACTCTGCCTTTTCTAAATTATTTAACTTTTTTAATTATTTACCTTTACCTTTTGCTTTTGGAGCAGAAGCAGGTGACTGCAGTTCTTTTAATCTAGCTGCTGCGTAAGTATCTGCAGGATCAAGTGCTAAACTTTTAGTGAATGCATCTATTGCTTTTGCCTTATCCTTATCAGAATACCAAGCACCAATATTGTTATATGATTCAGATAAATTTGTTTTGTTTGCTGCTACTTCCTCAGGCTTAACTAAACTCACATATTTTTCAAAATATGGGATACCAGTTCCTTTAGGATTAGTTTTATCATCAATTAAATTGGCTATTCTTCCTCTAGTGAAATAACCCAAAGCAAAGTCAGGAGAAACTTTAGCTAAGTGACTTAATGCAGAATCCGCTTCAACTAAAGCTGCTGTATTAAAAGGTTTTTTCTCTTTTTGAGCGATATAAGCTTCGTAAAACCTAGTTTGACCTAAATAGTAATAATTGGTAAGTGAACCTTTTCCGTTAGGATTATATTTAATAGCCATTTGGAAAATTTCAGCTGATTTAGCATATTTTTTAGCTTTCATCAAAGATAAACCAGCCTCAGCTAAAGCATCTGCATTTGTTGAGTCTATTTTAGCAGCCTCAATAATGTTCATTACAGCTAAACTATCCTGACCAGCTTGCAATTGAGATTTACCCAAATAAAGGTAATCATTACCTAAAATTTTAGACTTATCTTTTTCTTTGGCAAAAAACTCAGTCATGTAAGTTAGCGCTTGAGGATAATTTTTGTTTTCGTAAGCGGCCCAACCTTTTAATCTTGAAACAACAATTCCTTTAGGATCATTTGCTGGAACCTGTAAAGAAGTAGCTACTTGCTCAAGAGTTTTAAAATCTTTTGCATAAAATAAGAACTGAGCATAACGCAATTGAGATTCCAAAGATTTATCAGTTAAATCCATGTATTTTTTATAATTCTCGATGCCTTTTGCTGCTTTTTCTTTATCAACACCAAAGCTACTCCATTGTAAATATAACTCACCTAATTCGCGATAAGCCGGACCATAATTTGCGTCAGCAGCAATTACATCCAACAATTCTTTTTCTCCTTCAGGAAAGGCCCTTGATTCTTTATACATTTTACCAATCTGAGTTTTGGCTCTTCTGTTGTTTGGATCCACATCACCAACACGCATATACGGACCTAATGCTTCAGAATTTTTCTTTTGCAAAGCATAAGCATCTCCCAATGCCAAGAAAACTTCTGCATCCTTGTCTTTCGAATCTAACTCATCTGCTTTTGTAATATTAGCTAAAGCATTTGTAAAATCTGGTTTAGATACATCATCACTAGGTTTATCCTGAGCTAAATATGCTTTACCGATATACAAATAGGTTTTGTAGTCCTTTGCAGCTAATGCTACAGCTTTATCAAAATTAGTTTTAGCAGAAGTAGGGTTGTTAGACAACATATCTGCTTCACCTAAACCAATAAGGTTTAAGTTGTTTTTAGGATCAGCGGTAATACCTTTGGTAAATACGGCTCTTGCTGAGTCGATATAACCGGTTTTCAAATAAACCAAACCAAGATTGTAATAGTTATTACCATCTGATGCTTTTGAGCTCACCAATGATTTAAGCATTGATGATGCTTTCTGATACTGTTCAGCGTCAATGGCTTTTTTCGCGTCATTTAAATCTTGAGCAAAAACTGCAGAACCCATCAACACTAAACCTACATTTAAGGTTATTGCTTTCTTTAAAATTTTCATCGGATATTCTGTTTTTTTATTTAATAAAAATGAAGTGTCTCTTTAGATTTACTTCGTGGTTCAATTTATAGTTTTCTAATTTAATTCTATTTTGTCAGGTTAATTTGTCTTGGCATTAATTTATGTGGACCAAGTCCTGATTTAAGTACAATCAATTGCCCTCTCTGACTTCTTAACCATGTTGCAAATCCTGTGCCTAAACCATCTCTTCCTTCGCAATCTATGATATTTATATTTCTTAAGAAAGGATAAACGCCATTAATCAGATTATCCTGAGTTGGTTTATAATATTTATCATCACCTGGAGCACCTTTCACATTCTTTACACCTAACACTTTCACCTGCGAGAGGTATTCACTCACTTCAGTATTCTTATTGGTAATCCAATTTACGCCCAAAATACCAATAAAATTTTTATCTTCTGCAATAAGTTTGATCACTTCGTTGCTAGAATTTTTAGAGTAAACGCCTGTAGTAGGAAATTGACTGATTTTAGCCAGTTCTTTAAAATACTGAAAGGTACTTGAATAAGCGTTATCAAAGACCAATTTTTTATCTGATTTCTTCCCCTGTAATATATCAATCACATCTTTAACGTTTATTGTACTATCAATATTGCCCTGATTTGTAATTAAAGCAATACCATCTACAGCAAACCTTGAGGTATTTATTTTGATATTACGTTGGTTGTAATATTTTTCTTCAGCTTTAGTCAATAACCTTGGCAACACAATTACTCTTACGCTATCGTTTAAAAAGGCAGGCAGAAGTTTTTGTTCGGGTTTTACTGTGGTCTCAAATTTCGCTTGTGGGTAATCAAGACTAAATATATCAATCTGGTCTTTTACAATTGGCCCAACGCTTTCATCAACCAGCATTTTAAGTGTACCGCTTGTTCTGGTTTCTTTAATTGCTTCAGCTTTGTTTTTACGTTTGCAAGAAACAAGAGCCAGAATTAGAAATATAAATAGGAAGTTTCTCATTGATTAATCTCGCCTGCTCAGGCTTAAAAGTCTTACAAAAGCATAAATAATTAAAAAGATCCCTATTGCGATTCTACCCCATTGCGGAATCCCTGGTAAACGTAATGCTATCGGTTCCCAGAACATGAAGGCTAGCCCCAATACCACGTAAAAGACAAACATGACAAGGCCTAAAATGAGCAAAAACCGCTGTTTAGGCGATTTTTGCTTAAAAATATCAAAATTTAACATCTACTATTAGTTCAATGTAAAGTTAACGTTGATGTTGTATTTTACCCTTACCGGCTTACCATTTTGGATACCTGGGTTCCAACGTGGACTAGCTTTCAATACACGGATAGCTTCTTCATCAGTTCCGCTACCCAAACCACGGGTAACCTGGATATCTGTTAATTTACCATCTTTTTCTACAACGAAAGATAAAAATACTTTACCCTGTACGTTGTTTTCTTGTGCCATTGGTGGATATTTAATTGCTCCTCCTAAGTACTTATAGAATTTTGCAATACCTCCTGGATATTCTGGTTGTTTCTCGATACTAACAAAGTCATAAACTTTATTATCATCAACTGCAACAGCAGCTTCTCTTTTTGGTCCTTCACCTACTGGTTCAGCAATAACAATATCTGCTGTTGGGTCACCTTTGATATCTCTCTGACCTGGATCTGCTTCCTTCAATTTTTCTACCGTAGGTGGTTCATCACGAACCTCGATATCCGGTTTTACAATTGGAGGTGGCATTTTCACCTGGTCAACTTTGGGTGGCGGTGGCTCTACCGGTGGTGGAGGTGGTGTTTTAGGATCCACTGGTGGTGGCGGCGCTAAAATTACTTCCTGTGCTTTTAATTGCTCATCTTCATGCTCCATAGAACCTTTGATAAGGCTATAGATTTTCGGAGAGAAAAATAACACTAGAAATATTATAGAGCCAATAATTAATGCTTTTGAGGTATTTGCACCATTGGTTTTACGCAACTGGTACGCACCATAGGTTTTGTTTTTATCTGCAAAAACCACTTCAAGCCATTCTTTTCTGAATATATCTAACTTCGACATAACTATTGGTTTTATTGATTATAAAATTCCTTGCTCTTTCATGAAATTTTTCTCGCTATCAAGGATATTATCATCATCAATCTGACGAACCTTAATTTTAAGAATTTCCAGTTCATCCATAATGTCAACAAAGTTCTGGAAAGTTGATCCTGTAGTTGGTTTAACCAGTACTACGAAATCTCCCGGAACGCCTGATGCATCTGCTGTTTTTCTATTTTTAACAATAGCAGCTTCCACTTGTGAGCCTGATTCGATTGTTGGTGCTGTTTCACCTGCAACGCCCATGTACCAAGCTATCTTATCCTTTTTACCTAATAAGATAGTCATGGTTTTACTTGCTTTCAGCTCTAGTCTGTTTTCAGGTAACTTCTCATTCTTATCTGGTTTTGCAATATCCATCGCTTGTGGTGTAGATATTGATGTAGTTAAGATAAAGAATGTTACCAAAAGAAACATTAGATCCACCATCGGAGTCATATCAACCCTTGGTGTGGCTTTCTTCCCGCCTGTATTTAATTCTGCCATTTCTTATTTCTTTTTAGCTTCAGAGTTAGTAACCAATAAAAATTTGTTTACACTTTGTTTCTGAAGCACATCAATAATCTTTTTCACAACTGGATATTCTTCTTTAGCATCACCTTTGATACTAACGCGCATATCCTGATTATTTATTTCTTTAGTTGCTTTACGAGCATTTAAAACCCATGAGTTTAATTGGTTATCGGTAGAATCTGTAGGGATACCAGTTTGTACGCCTGGTTTCATACGATCCGATCCATTCATAGCGATAAATCCTTTTAAACTTGCAAACGGCACACCGAAAGTTGATATTACTGAGAAACGTTGAAGTTCATCAGGTGTAAACTTTACACTGTATTGCTCGCCCATTAGTTCTAATGTTCTTCTTCTTACATTATTTCCTGCTACTTCAAAGAAAACCTTACCCTGGCCGATGGTTAAAATCGCATTGTTTTCTGCCGGCACCTTAAATTCATATGTAGATGAAGGTGTAGAAACGGCTAGTGGTTCTGGTTGCCTTGCAGTAGCAGTTAAGATGAAGAAAGTAAGTAACAATGAGGCCACATCACACATGGCGGTCATATCTGTTACTGTACTTGTTCTTTTAACTTTAATTCTAGGCATAATATTTTTTACTAGTTTTTAATAATGATGATCTTTTTTCCGGTTTTCCATAAAGCCGGTAAAAATTTTTTCAAAATTCTTATTTATGCGAACTAGCGTATGTTTGAACGATGCTGAAACCAGCCTCATCGATTGCGTAAGTTAACTTGTCAATTTTAGAAGTTAATATGTTGTACATGATAATTGCTACAGTTGATACCAAGATACCTGTTGCAGTGTTGATCAATGCCTCAGAGATACCTACCGCTAATGCTGACTGATCTGGAGCACCAGAGTTTGCTAAACCGGCGAATGCACGGATCATACCTGTTACTGTACCCAATAAACCTACCAATGTACCGATTGATACCAAAGTTGCAATTACAGTTAAGTTTTGCTCTAACATTGGCATTTCTAAAGCTGTAGCTTCTTCAACCTCTTTTTGGATTGCAACGATTGATTGCTCAACATCCATGTTGGTATCTGCTTCAACTTCGCTGTATTTTTTCAAGCCTGATTTAATTACATTAGCAACTGAACCTTCTTGTTTATCACACTCAGCTTTTGCAGCTTCGATGTTACCTGCGCTTAATAAACCTTGTACTTTGCGGATGAAAGTATCTAAGCTAGATTTTCCACTTGCTTTACCAATAACGATGAAACGTTCGATAGAGAATACAATTACTACTAATAGTAATCCAACTAAGATGGCCACAATCGGGCCTCCTTTGTATGCTGTTCCAAGATAGTTACCAGGTAATGGTAATTTCTCTCTGTCGCCATCGATAAAGTTACTTCCTTCTCCGAATACGAATCTCCAAACACAGAATCCAATAACAATACAGATTGGAATAACGAATGTTGCAAATACATTTGAAGCACTAGAAGAGCTCTCTTTTTTAACAGTTGTTGGTTTTGGTGCGTTTGCCATTTTTTTTGAAATTTTAGTTTTAGTTCTTGTTTTTAATTTTTAGCTGTTTTTTTTCTTTTGTACTACACACAACGTTTCTTATCCGAAATTGTTGCGAAAAACAAATTTATAAATTGATTTTAAATTACAAATTAATAAATCAATAAGCAATTAAATCGTTACTTAGAATTTAGTTTCGGTAAACCACCAAGGGTGTATAACAAAAAAATTGCCCCAGCCGAGGCAATTCTTTCACAATAAAAACTAAAAAAAAATCGAATTGCAAATTTTTCTCTCAAAAAATGCATTTTAAAGTGCATTTAACATAATTTTAACGCTGCGTGTCTGCTTTTTGATACTTTTGTCAGTTCGAACTGCCTGAAATTTTCTGAAAAGGCATCTGCAAGTTGATAAGCCTTAAAATAATATTCTTCCTGATTATCCCATGTTTTGGAGGGGTCTAAAATATCATTCGGAACTCCCGGACAATTTAACGGCATCATTAATTTAAACACATGGTGCTGTTTATAATTATTGTGTTCGAGATCTCCGTTCAATGCCGCACTGATCATTGCCCTGGTATAACTCAACTTCATTCTTTTGCCCACGCCGTAAGCGCCTCCACTCCATCCTGTATTTACCAGCCAAACATTTACTTCGTGTTTCTTCATCTTTTCGCCCAATAAATTAGCGTATCTTGAAGGGTGTAATGGGAGGAACGCTTTACCGAAACAGGCTGAAAAAGTTAATTGTGGCTCGGTAACACCGGTTTCTGTTCCTGCAACTTTAGCGGTATACCCACTCATAAAGTGGAACATGGCTTGTTCTACATTCAGTTTAGAAATTGGTGGCAACACGCCGAATGCATCTGCTGTTAAAAAAAATATGTTTTTAGGAACTGAGGCTATGGAAGGTAAAATTGCATTGTCGATATAGTTTATCGGGTAAGCTACGCGGGTATTTTCCGTTTTGGAGATATTGCTATAATCAACGTTTTCAGTACCTGGGAAAAAATTGGTATTCTCTAATAAGGACCCAAATCTGATTGCCTTATATATCTGCGGTTCTTTCTCTTCCGTTAAATCAACACATTTGGCGTAGCAACCACCTTCAAAGTTAAAAACAGAATCATTGCCCCAACCATGTTCGTCGTCTCCGATAAGCCCTCTTTCGGGATCGGCAGACAAAGTTGTTTTCCCAGTGCCCGAGAGGCCAAAAAATACAGCGGTATCTCCATCTTTACCCACATTGGCTGAACAATGCATAGAAAGTGTATGCTTATATACTGGAAGAATAAAATTTAAAACTGAGAAAATCCCTTTTTTAATTTCGCCGGTATAACCTGTTCCACCGATCAAGATCATTTTCTTTGTAAAATTGATTATAGAAAAGTTTTCCTGCCTGGTGCCATCAATTGCAGGATCGGCCAAAAAGCCTGGTGCAGCAATGATGGTCCACTCTGGCGTTATACCAAGCTGATCTTCTTCAGGGCGGATAAATAAGTGATGGGCAAAAAGATTCTGGTAAGCGGTTTCTGTAATCACCCTGATGGAAATCGAATAATCCGGATTGGCACAGGCAGATGCATCGCGAACATAGATTTTTTTATCTTCAAGATAGCTGGTAAGCTTGTAAAACAGCTGGTCGAATTTTTCAGGACTGATTTTAATGTTTACATCTCCCCACCAAACCTCATCTTCTGTAACTTCGTCGCACACAATAAAGCGGTCTTTAGGCGATCGCCCGGTAAATTTTCCGGTATCAACCGCCAATGCTCCGGAAGAAGCCAGCGTACCTTCTTTATTTAATAAGGCGTCATCAATTAATTCCGTTGGAGATAATTGGTACTTTACAGCAATGTTTCCGCCTAGATTTAAATAGCTTAAATCCGGCGTTTGCAGTTTCTTTTTGCTCATAACAATAAGTTAGTTAGTACAGCAAAGGTAAAGACTTATCTTCCAGAAAAGCTAGTTTTAAAGCGTAAATTTTTACATATTGTAGCAAATACACTATTATGTAAATATTTTATTTACAGCTATTTACAACTGATTTTACAAGCATAAAAAATATTAAAAATTACACTAAGTACAATTTGGTAAATGGTTTTAGTTTGCTAAAATTTTGATGATAGCCGGAGAGCAATGTACTTATAGGTTGAAAATCTGCTTCGAGAGGAAGCTTGTATGTAGAAATGAATTAAAAGATTGTAAAGAGGTAATGTTAATTTCCAAAAATTATTTGAAGTACGATAAGGGTTCAATTGTTATTTGTGAAAATGGAATTGAGCTTGATTTTTTAGATTAAAACTGTTGAAAGCTAAACGTATATATTTCCGCTGTTTCCAAATAACAGATTTAGCATATCTAATGCCTAAAGTAGGCATCAAAAAAAGATCTTTTGGGCACCTTTCCATTATTAAAAAATAATTCGTCTATTTCATCTACTTAAACGTTTTAATAAAAATTTCGAAATAAAAATCAAAAAACATTTGCATTTTAAAAAAATAATCTCCTACTTTACGGTGTACAAAGTACACAAAGACAAGATGAATTTTAACACTTCGATTATTACAACGATTATTATTACCACCGGTATAAACCAGCGGGGCTAATTTGTTGTAAATTGAAAAAACATAAAACACAGAGAGCGTCCCGATGAAAATCGGGACGCTTTTTTTTTAACCCAAGCTGATTGAAAGCTGTACGAGCACCCTTAAACAATGAAAAAATTTACACAGTATCAAACAGTTAAAACCAATATAAACTAATGAAAGTACTTAAATTCGGCGGCACATCCGTAGGTTCGGCCGAGAACATTAAAACGCTCTTGCGCCTGGTTGGCGAAGAAAAACAGAAGAATAGCCCGGTAGTTGTATTATCGGCAATGAGTGGTGTAACCAATCTGCTTACCGATATGGCCGAAATGGCTGAGCGTGGCGAGGATTACGACACCCATTTAAAAGAAATTGAAGCAAAACATTTTGCTGTAATCCGCGCACTTTTACCAGCTGCTGCACAAAACCCGGTATTTACCCGCTTAAAGATCTTTTTTAACGAATTGGAAGATTTGTTGCAGGCGGTAACCAACTTGCGTGAACTAAGTTTGCAAACCAAAGATCAGATTTTAAGTTATGGCGAGCGCTGTTCTACTTTCATGATCAGCCATATCGCCTCGCAAAATATTGGCGACGCACTTTATGTTAATGGATCTGAGTTGATTAAAACTGACAGCAATTTTGGTCAGGCGAAAGTGGATACGGAATTAACCGAAATGCTCATCAACAATTTTTACCAGGAAAATAAAAATAAAGTACTTTTTGTTACTGGTTTTATTGCGAGTAATGCCGCAGGCAGGGTTACTACTTTAGGTCGCGGTGGTTCTGATTATACAGCAGCGGTTTGGGGTGCAGCTTTAAATGCGGAAGAAATAGAAATCTGGACAGATGTAAACGGCATGATGACGGCAGACCCACGCATTGTGAAAAAAGCATTTTCTTTGCCAGAGTTAAGTTATACCGAAGCCATGGAGCTGAGTTATTTTGGCGCGAAAGTTATTTATCCGCCTACAATGATTCCAGCTTTTATGAAGAAAATTCCGATTGTAATTAAAAATACTTTTGAGCCAGATTTTGCCGGAACAAATATTAAAAGTGATGTTAAAGCATCAAGTTTACCAATAAAAGGTATTTCATCTATTGATCATATCAGTATTATCAACTTAACCGGAAGCGGTATGGTGGGCAAGGCAGGCTTTAGCGGCAGGTTATTCTCGCTTCTATCGCGCGAGCAGATCAATGTGGTGTTGATAACTCAATCTTCATCAGAGCATAGCATTACTTTCGCAGTTAAACCAACAGATGCTTCGCAGGCAATTGCTTTAATCAAAAAAGAATTTGAGCTTGAACTGGACGCAAAGAAATTAGAGTTGCCTGAAGTTGAAAACAACCTGGCAGTTTTGGCAATAGTGGGCGAAAATATGAAACGTACACCAGGCATGAGCGGACGTTTGTTCAGTGCTTTAGGGCGTAACGGTATTAATGTGAGGGCCATTGCACAAGGTTCTTCTGAATATAATATCTCGGTAATTATTAGTAAAGATGATTTATCGAAAGCGGTTAATGCCGTCCATGATGCTTTTTTTACAGACCTGAAAAGAACATTGAACGTTTTTTGTTTAGGTACAGGTAATATTGGAAAAACATTGTTTAATCAGTTAAAAGAGCAGATGCCTTTCTTAGCAGCAAATAACGATTTACAGGTAAAAGTAGCTGGTATAAGCAACACCCGTAACATGATTTTCAATGCTGATGGCCTTTCACTGGAAAATTGGGAAACTGAATTAAACACGCAAGGTGAAACTGCGGATTTAGCAGGCTTTGTAGCCAAAATGAAAGCTTTGAATCTCCCAAATTGCGTATTTGTGGATAATACTGCTGCGGAATCGCCAATTGAATTTTACCAGGACATATTCGAAAGCAGCATTTCGGTGGTAACCTGTAATAAAAAAGGTAACTCAGCTGATTTTGCCCAGTATAAATCATTTAAAGATACAGCCCGTAAGTTTGGTGTCGATTTTTATTATGAAACCAATGTAGGTGCAGGTTTGCCGATTATCCGTACTCTGCGCGAGTTGATGATGAGCGGTGATAAGGTTGCACGCATTGAAGCCATTTTATCAGGAACCATTTCTTACATCTTCAATAATTTTAAAGGTGATGCGGGTTTTTACGAAACGGTAAAGGAAGCGCAGGAACTGGGTTATACTGAACCAGATCCACGTGATGACTTAAATGGAAAAGATTTTATGCGTAAAATGCTGATCCTGGCCCGTGATGCAGGTTATCCATTGGAAGCGAGCGATGTAAAAATCGACAACATTTTGCCTGAAGCTTGTTTAAATGCAACTTCAGTAGAGGATTTCTATTCGGAACTGAAGGCAAATGCAGCTTATTTTGAAAATTTAAAGAATACCGCAGCCAATGATGGAAAAGTTTTGCGCTACATCGGCAAGTTAGAAGATGGAAATGTAGAAATCAGCCTGCAAATGGTTGATGATAGTCATCCATTCTATATGTTATCAGGAAGCGATAATATTATCTCGTTCACTACTGATCGATATAAATCGCGGCCGTTGGTGGTAAAAGGCCCTGGTGCAGGTGCCGAAGTTACGGCTGCTGGTGTTTTTGCCGATATCATTAATGTAGGTACTTTAAATAAATAGATAAGCCAATAATAATAATGAAAAATAGTATAAAAGTTTTCGCTCCGGCAACTGTTGCAAATGTAGTTTGTGGCTTCGATGTACTGGGTTTCGCTGTAAACGAGCCTGGCGATGAAGTTGAAATGCGATTTATAGATACTCCTGGTGTAGTGATTAAAAAAATTACTGGCGATGATGGCCGTTTGCCTTTAGACGCAGCGAAAAATACCGTAAGTGCCAGTGTTCAACATTATTTACAGCATATCAACCGCTTAGATATTGGCGTAGAGATTGAACTCCATAAGAAAATGCCAATTGGTAGCGGATTGGGATCGAGCTCAGCCAGTACAGTTGCAGGACTTTTTGCCATTAACAAATTAATGGGCGATTTATTAACTGCAACTGAACTTGTTCCATTTGCGATGAAAGGTGAAGAACTGGCCTGTGGTTATGGCCATGCCGATAATGTTGCGCCTGCCCTATTGGGTGGTTTTGTACTGGTAAGAAGTTATGAACCATTAGATGTGATTTCTTTACCTACACCAGCTGGCATGTATGCCGCGATTGTATATCCGGAGGTGGATGTGCCAACCAAAGATGCACGCCAGATGATCCGCAGTAAAGTGGCCTTAAAAGATGCCGTTACACAATGGGGAAATGTGGCGGGTTTGGTAAGCGGATTGTTTATGAACGATTTCGACCTGATCGGACGAAGCATGAAAGATGTTCTGGTAGAGCCAACACGTTCGATCCTGATACCAGGTTTTGAAGAAATGAGGAAACTGGCGATGGAAAACGGCGCAATCGGTTTCGGAATTTCGGGTTCTGGTCCTTCTGTTTTTGCCTTAACTAAAGACGAAGAAACCGCCAGAAAAATAACCAAATCACAACAACAGCACTTACATAAAATAAATATTAACAGCAAAGCTTTTGTGTCTCCGGTTAATGCGGAAGGACCACGAGTGATGTAAATAAGGCTTAAGGAGAAAGCTTAAGGCGTAGGCTTGTACTCTGCGCCATAACCCTAAACCTTACACCCTAAACCCTAAACCTTAGAATGAAACTATACTCAACTAACAATAAAGATTTACGTGTTTCTTTCAAAGAAGCCGTTTTTAACAGCATGCCCCAGGACAAAGGCTTATATATGCCTGTAGAAATTCCGCAGCTTGATGCAGATTTTATCGAAAATATCGAGAAATATTCGCTACCAGAAATTGCTTACAAAATAGCTTCAACTTTATTAAAAGATGAAATTCCTTCTGAAGATTTAAAAGCTTTAATTGATGATGCCATTAACTTTGAAGCACCTGCAGTAAAATTGGATGATAAAACTTTTGTGCTCGAATTGTTCCACGGACCATCGTTAGCATTTAAAGATTTTGGCGCCCGTTTTATGAGTCGTGTGATGGCATATTTTTTAAAGGATGGCGAACAACTTTTAGATGTTCTGGTAGCTACATCAGGCGATACCGGTGGTGCTGTAGCATTGGGTTTCTTAGGTGTACCAAACACGAGGGTAACAATTCTTTACCCTGAAGGAAAAGTGAGCCCGATACAGGAATTACAGTTAACAACCAATGGCGAAAACATTAGGGCCGTGGAGGTAAAAGGAACTTTTGACGATTGCCAGGCTCTGGTTAAACAAGCATTTGCAGATACAGAACTGAATGCAAAATTCAGATTAACCTCTGCCAATTCGATTAACATCTCCCGATTGATCCCACAAACATTTTATTATTTCAATACGTATGCCCAACTGAAAAAGCAAGGTTTAACTGATGTAGTATTTTCGGTGCCAAGTGGCAATTTCGGAAATATTGGTGCTGGCTTATTGGCCTATAAGCTGGGTTTACCTGTTAAACAGTTTATAGCAGCCACTAATGTAAACGATACAGTACCACGCTTTTTAGAAAGTGGTGTTTATGAAACTAAACCATCAACACAAACTTACTCCAACGCCATGGATGTTGGTGCACCAAGTAATTGGGTACGCATTATGGATTTGTTTGATCAGGATATTGAAAGCATTAAAAAGGTGGTTACCTCATATCGCTTTACTGACGAAGAAACACTGGAAGGAATAAAAGTGCTAGATGGTAAACTCAATTATGTAGCCTGTCCGCATACTGCGATAGCTTATTTGGCTATTGAAAAATACAGAAATGAAAAACCAACTGATGAAAGTGCTGCTGTTTTCTTATCTACTGCACACGCTTGCAAGTTTCCTGATATATTTCCTGTGGGTATCGCTGCTAAAATTGAAATCCCTGAACAGGTAAAAGCTTTAGAAAATAAACCTAAACATGCTGATCAGTTGGGTGTGGATTTTGAAGGGTTTAAGAATTATTTGCTTAAAGGAATAGTCACCTAGACACATACCCAGAGAATCGTCATTCCCAACTTGATTGGGAATCTTAATGCCAGTTAATTATGCATTAAGATTCCCGCCTGCGCGGGAATGACGTAAATAGAATATTAATGTCCAGATTTTATACTTGTTTGCTCAATGCCTTTTAATCTTTTTGAGCAATAAATACCGAAATACAAAATAAAAAGGTAGCACACCAATGGCAGAATAAATGAATGGTGAACACCAATTTTATCGGCTACGGCACCTTGAATAAGCGGCATAATGGCACCGCCTAAAATGGCCATCACCAGTAAAGAAGAGCCCTGACTGGTATATGCACCCAATTTAGCAATTGATAGCGTATAAATGTTGGAGAACATAATGGAGTTGAAAATTCCGATACCTAAAACGCTGTACATCGCCAATTCACCTTTATTTACCATTGCTGATACTAACAACAACACATTAATGGCAGAGAAAATAGCCAAAGTTCTGGCTGGCGCTGATTTTCCGATTAAAAATCCAAGGAAATTTAGTGCGATAAATGCCAAAAAGAAACTGATCTGTGCAAAAGTTAAATCTACAATACCATAAATTAAGGCAAAAACCGAAATAGCTGTACCCAACATGTAAATGATTTTTTTTGACTGACTTAGGGTGTGGTTTAGAGAAATTGACCCTACAAAACGGCCAATCATTGCTCCACCCCAGTAAAGTGACAGGTAATTTTTACTCACCACCTCATCCAATCCGGTTATTTCAGGCAACCTTAAAAAGCTGATGATAAAGCTACCCACAGCCACCTCTGCACCAACATAGCAAAATAAAGCTACGATTCCCCTGGTTAAATGTGGAAATTTTAATACGCCCAAACCTTTTACTTGTTCCTCTTCTTCAGGCTGGAAAGATGGAAGTTTTACATAAAAAATAAGCAAACCCACAAGCAACAAGATGCCTGCAAATATTAAATAAGGAATACGTGTTGCGGAAGCACTGAAACTGCCATCAGCTTCAGAAAAGAATTCAAAAATAAGATGACCACCTAAGATTGGGGCAATTGTGGTTCCGAAAGCATTAAAAGCCTGTGTTAAATTTAAACGGCTGGATGCACTATCCTCAGGTCCTAATAAAGAAACATAAGCGTTGGCCGTAATCTGTAAAACAGTAAAACCCAATCCAAGTACAAATAACGCACCTAAAAACAGTGGATATACAGAGTAGGTAGCCGCAGGAAAAAATAAAGCACAACCGATTGCTGCAAGTACAATACCGAATAAAATTCCTTTTTTATAACCCACTTTATTAATTGGGTCGCCTTTGGTATAAGAAATTAGGAAATAAATTAATGATCCGACGAAATAAGCTCCAAAGAAACAAAATTGCACCAGCATAGATTCAAAAAAGCTCAATTTAAAAAGCTGCTTCAAGTATGGAATCAAAATATCGTTCATGCAGGTGATGAATCCCCACATGAAGAATAAAAGGGTAATGGTAACTAAGGGAACGGCGTAATTTGATCTAGACTGGCTTTCGGCAATTTTGTTATTCATTTATTTTTAATATTAATATGGTAAAGCTAGTCCAATAATAGCACTGGGTGGCTTTAACCACAGATTAGTTACCATTTTTTTACTTTCAGTAATTATTTTTAATAAAAAATCCCGATTTACATCGGGATTTTTTCTATTTGGCATTTTGTGATTTTAACGCTCTTAATTCATGCTGTAATTGTTCAATTTGCTGTTGTTGCTCTTTTATACTGGCCACCAAAAGCGGAACTAAATTTTCGTAATCAACCCTGGTTATGGTAGCGTTTTGAAAAGCATTTTTACCGGATGGATAACTTTTTGCCTGAACGGAAACAAGTTCAGGAACGGCAGCTTTAGCATCGGCCCCTACAAAACCATATTGTGGTCTGGCAGATAATTTCAATTTCTCTGCCCAAACTTTATCATAGGTAAAACTTACTGGTTGCAGCTTTGTAACCTGTGTTAGGGCATTTTCTACTGGTTTAACATTATTTTGCACAACCTCTTGTGCACTGATTTTTAACGAAGCAGCGATTAACAACACTGCGAATGAAATTGCTCGTTTCATATATATAATTTGTAATTTTTAAAATAGATAATTGTTTCCGTTTCTTAGAAGCGGAGTTGAACGGTAAAAATTTATTCTTATACGGAAGGTGGAGGAGTTAAAACCTCAGGAAAGTAAGCTAATTTAAAAGAATGATCGGGGATGATGACCTTTTTTGAACTTTGAAAAGGGAAATTTATCTCATATTGAAACATCATCTGCTGCACAGCATATTCAGTTTCTATTTTTTTTTCTTCTTTCTCTGTCGCGTCATCATTGGTTGATAAAACTTCAATATCAACAGAATAGCTTAAATACGAAACCAGATTGCTTACTTTTAAGAAAAAAGTTAGGGCAATGCAGCTGATCAAAACGTATTTAAAGGTATTAAACTTCATTGTTGCAAATATAAGTCGTGTACCTTAAAAACAATAAAATTATGGTTAAAGTTCTGTAAGAATTTGGAGCATGGTTGTAGTAACTGATTTCACATCACTAGCTGATGTACGCCAATTTACGAAAGCAGCCCGGATTCCTTTTTTCCCATTGTAAAATGTCGGGGTCAAAAATACTTTACCACTCGCATTTAATTTATTCAGAAATGTTGTTACTAAATTTTCATCGGTTAATGAGAAACAAACAGTATTTAAACGCACGGGTGCCAGCAATTCGAAGTTTGAATTTTCATTAATGAAATCGGCAAACTGTAGGGCCATTTCAACGTTACTTTCTACAATATCCTGATACCCTTGTTTTCCGTAACTTGTTAAGGTAAACCAGGCAGGTAAGGCCTTGAGGCGGCGTGAATTTTCTGGCAGAAAGTTTAAATAGCTAAAATTTTCAAGCGGATTACCTAAATAAGCAGCATTGGAGTTTTGGAACGTTTCTACCTGTAGCAGCTGATGCTTTTCTTTAACAAAAAATACCGCACTTTCGTAAGGCACATTTAACCATTTGTGGCAATCTACTGTAATGCTATCGGCATTTTCCCAGCCTTTAAGCAGGTGTTTGTATTTGGGCGAACAAGCTGCGAAACCGCCAAAAGCAGCATCAATATGCCACCAAAAATTATACTTATCTTTTAATACATTAATGGCTTCAAAATCATCAAAATCTACCGTATTTACGGTACCTGCGCTAGAAATTAAGATGAAAGGCTCGCCATTTAAAGCTTGTATTTTAAGCTCAAGATCTGCAACATCCAAAGCTTCGCGATTACCTTGCAATACATTTACCTGTATAACATTGCTGCTGCCTAAACCAAGCATGGATAAGGATTTAATGGCAGATGAATGTGGCGTGGCAGATAGTATCTTTACATTTCCCGAAATGCCTTCCCTAGCAAAATCTTTACCCATCTGTTTTCCAATCCATTGTCTGGCTACCGCTAAACAAGTAAAATTAGATAAGGTAGCTCCTGTTACAAAACCACCAAAGAAATCTTTCGGCAGGTTAAATAAGGAAAGTAATAACTGAATGGTTTCGAGTTCGATTTTAGCGGAAACATCGCCATTACCATTTGCGCTTTGGGTGTTTTGATCGTAGATGGTGGCAAGCCAATCGCCAGCAATAGCAGCAGGTGTGGTTCCTCCGGTAACAAAACCCCAGTACCTTGGGCCAGAAGAGGCCACCATAATGGGTTCGAAACGTTGGTTAAATTGAGCCATGGTATTTTTGGCACCAATCCCCTCTTCGTTTAAATTGATAACCGTTTCTACGTTACCCGAACTGGCTGTTGAGCGTTCATGAATGTGATTTAAATAATTTATTCCCTGTTGTTTAACTTCTGTTAGTATAGCATCAAGGTTTTGTTGATCTGTATGTAAATTGTTCATCGCTAACTATTTTTGCCATGGAAACACAGATTACCACGGAATAAGGGATACTTGGTAAATAATATTAAAATATGGCCTTTGCAATTTTTTTGGTCTGCTCAGGGCGGCCCATTGTGTAAAAGTGTAATACCGGAGCGCCAAAATCTATCAATTCTTTACATTGTTTAATCATTGCTTCTGTACCGATCTCTTTTGCCTCATTATTATTTTTGGCATGCGATAATGCATCAGTTAACTCATCGGGTAAATCTATATGAAAAATCTTTGGCAAAACATTTAGCTGTGATAAGGTGCTAATCGGTTTCAAACCAGGTATAATTGGCACATTGATATCATGTTCCCGGCATTTTTTTACGAAATCGAAATACTTTTGGTTATCAAAAAACATCTGGGTTACAATAAATTCTGCTCCGGCTTCTACCTTCTTTTTCAAAAATTTAAAATCGGTACTCATATTGGGTGCTTCGAAGTGCTTTTCGGGATAACCTGCCACGCCGATACAGAAATCACTTTTAAAAGTTTCTACATCTTCGTGCAAAAATTTACCCTCGTTATGGTTTTTAATGTGTTCGATCAAATCTGTAGCATAACAGTGTCCGCCAGGAGTTGGAACGAAATTTCCATCAGCTTTACGGGCATCACCACGCAAAGCCAAAACATTATCTATACCTAAAAACTGTAAATCAATCAGTGCATTTTCGGTTTCTTCTTTGGTAAAGCCACCGCAGATCAGGTGTGGAACGGCATCAACTTTATATTTGTGAATTATGGCCGCACAAATAGCAATGGTACCAGGACGCTTGCGGTATGATACTTTTTGCAACAAACCATTTGCCTGTTCTTTATAAATGTAATCCTCACGGAGCGAAGTCACATCAATAAATGGCGGATTAAACTCCAAAAGTGGTTCTATGGCATCGTAAATCCATTGGATGCTCTGTCCTTTTACTGGCGGTAATAATTCAAATGAGAATAAGGTTTTACCCTTTGCGTTTTTTATATGGTCTGTAATCTTCATAGCCTAATCCCGAATAATCGGGACTTTAAGTTTTAATTGTAATACGATTCCTCTCCTCTGTTATGGATTGGGGTTAATAAGCTAAATTCGGACTTAACCACCGCTCCACTTCTTCAATCGGCATGTTTTTCCTGATGGCATAATCCTCTATCTGATCTTTGGTAATTTTTCCTAAACCGAAATATCTTGAATCAGGGTGTGCGAAATAAAATCCACTTACCGCTGCTGTAGGATACATGGCATAACTTTCGGTTAAATGTAATCCGATTTTATTCTCTGCATCAAGCAATTCGAATAAAGTGCCTTTTTCAGTGTGTTCCGGACAGGCAGGGTAACCTGGTGCGGGACGGATACCTGCATATTCCTCTTTAATTAATTCCTGATTGCTTAAGTTTTCATCTTGTGCATAACCCCAGTATTCTTTTCGTACACGTTCGTGCATGCGCTCTGCAAAGGCTTCAGCTAAACGATCGGCCAGTGCTTTAGCCATAATGCTATTATAATCGTCGTAATTGGCCTCGAACTCATTTACCAATTCATCAATACCGATACCTGCTGTTACTGCAAAACCGCCAAAATAATCCTGAATACCGCTTTCTTTCGGCGCAATAAAATCAGATAAGGCATAATAAGGCTGCCCCTCTACTTTTTCTGCCTGCTGGCGGAGGGTGTGGATGGTTACCAGTTTGGAGTTCTCAGCTTTCAGTTCAGAGTCATTTGACAACTGATCACTGGCAACTTTCAACTCAATATCATCTCCTACTGCATTTGCTGGCCAAAAACCAATTACGGCTCTTGCTGTTAATAGCTTTTCATCAAGGATGCGTTTTAACAAAGTCTGCGCGTCATCGAAAAGCTTTTTCGCTTCATCGCCAACATTTTTATCATCGAAAATTTTTGGATAGCTTCCCCGGAGCTCCCATGTATGGAAAAAAGGTGTCCAATCGATATATGGTACCAGTTCTTCTAAAGGATAATTATCGAAAACCCTGGTGCCTGTAAATTCCGGCACCGGCAGGTTGGGTTGAAAATCGATCTTAAATTTATGCTCACGTGCTTCCTCAAGTGTTTTAAAACGTTTATCCGATCTTTTATTTAAGTGTGCTTCTCGGGCTTTATCATATTCGGCTCTAATACCAGCAATGTAATCGTCTCTTGTTTCAGGGTTCATCAAGGTGCTGCAAACGGTAACGCTTCTTGAAGCATCCAACACGTGAATGGCAGGCCCTGAATAATTTGGTGCTACTTTTACCGCAGCATGGATTCTTGAAGTTGTAGCTCCTCCGATAATTAATGGAATGGTAAAACCTTCGCGTTCCATTTCTTTGGCAAAGTGAACCATTTCATCTAATGAAGGTGTAATTAATCCACTTAAACCAATAATATCTGCTTTTATTTCTTTGGCCTTTTTAATGATTTCCTGTGCAGGAACCATCACGCCCATATCTACAATTTCGAAGTTGTTACAAGCCAATACCACACCCACAATATTTTTTCCAATATCATGTACATCACCTTTAACTGTGGCCATTAATACTCTTCCTGCTGATGAATTTTGATCCTGATCGGGATTATCCAATTTCTCTTGTTCGATAAACGGCAATAAGTAGGCTACGGCTTTTTTCATTACCCTTGCTGATTTTACCACCTGGGGCAGGAACATTTTCCCGGCACCGAATAAATCACCTACAATGTTCATTCCATCCATCAATGGCCCTTCGATAACCTGGATTGGGCGGGCATATTTTTGCCTTGCTTCTTCTACATCATCATCCAGGTATTCTACAATTCCTTTTACAAGCGAGTGTGATAACCTTTCTTCAACCGGGCCTTTTCTCCACTCTTCATCTTTAACTACTTCTTTTCCTTTTGATTTTACCGTATCTGCATATTCTACCAATCGCTCTGTAGCATCGTCTCTTCGGTTTAAGAGTACATCTTCTACCCTTTCTAACAATTCAGGTGGAATTTCCTGGTAAACTTCCAACATCCCTGCATTAACGATTCCCATATCTAAACCTGCCTGAATGGCGTGATAAAGAAATGCAGAGTGCATTGCTTCTCTAACGGTGTTATTCCCTCTAAAAGAGAAAGAAATATTGGAAACCCCTCCGCTTACTTTTGCATGAGGAAGGTTCTCTTTAATCCATCGGGTGGCATTAATAAAATCGACAGCATAATTATTATGCTCTTCTAAGCCGGTTGCAACAGTTAAAATATTCGGGTCGAAAATGATATCCTCTGCGGGGAAACCGATTTCGTTTACTAAGATATCGTAACTTCTTTTACAGATTTCTTTTCTGCGCTCATAATTATCGGCCTGCCCTTGCTCATCAAATGCCATAACAACTACGGCTGCACCATATTGCATAATTTTGCGGGCACTTTCGCGAAATTTATCTTCTCCTTCTTTTAGTGAAATGGAGTTTACAATTCCTTTTCCCTGCAAACATTTTAAGCCATTTTCAATAACCGACCATTTGGATGAATCGACCATGATAGGCAATTTGGCAATATCAGGTTCAGAGGCAATGAGGTTTAAGAATTTGGTCATTGCTGCTTCCGAATCCAACATCCCTTCATCCATGTTCACATCAATTACCTGTGCACCACCTTCAACCTGCTGTAAGGCAACGGCCAGAGCGGCTTCGTAATCACCACCTAAAATCAATTTGGAAAATTTTGGCGATCCGGTTATATTTGTTCTTTCTCCTATATTTACAAAAATGCTTTCTGGAGTGATGGTTACAGGTTCCAATCCGCTTAACCGCATGTAGGGTTCAAGTACAGGGATTTTCCGTGGTTCGGCTTTTCTAGCATTTTTGGCAATACAACCAATATGATCTGGCGTGGTACCGCAACAGCCCCCAACAATATTAACAAAGCCTGATGCAATAAAATCATCTACCAAATGGGCTGTTTCATGCGGCTGCTCATCGTATGCGCCGAACTCATTTGGTAAACCTGCGTTTGGATAGGCCGATACATAGCAACCTGCTTTTGCAGCAAGTTCTTCTATATGCGGACGCATTTCTTTAGCTCCTAAAGCACAGTTAAAACCGATACTTAAAGGTTTTGCATGCATTACAGAGTTTAAAAAAGCTTCGGCAGTTTGACCTGAAAGTGTTCTGCCGGAAGCATCGGTAATGGTACCAGAAATCATAATTTCCAGTTTACGACCAATAACTTCCTCATATTTTTTAATGGCTACAATAGCCACTTTAGCATTTAAGGTATCAAAAATGGTTTCGATTAATAAGACGTCTGAACCTCCATCTACCAAACCACGTACCTGCTCGTAATAAGCTGCTTCGAGTTCATCAAAATAAACCGCTCTAAAACCAGGGTCGTTTACATTCGGCGACATGGAAAGGGTACGGTTGGTTGGGCCTATAGCACCAGCAACGAAACACTTACGGTCTGGATTTGCAGCCATAAATTCGTTTACGGCATCTTTTGCCACACGCGCCCCTTCGAAACTCATTTCATAAGAGAGATCTTCCATCTGGTAATCGGCCATAGAAATGCGCTGGGTACTGAACGTATTGGTTTCGATAATATCGGCACCAGCTGCCAAATACTCCAGGTGTATGGTTTTAATAATATCCGGACGTGTAATGTTAAGCAAATCGTTATTGCCTTTTACATCACAGGGATGATTTTTAAATCGCTCGCCTCTAAAATCTTCTTCTGTTAAAGTATATCGCTGAATCATGGTACCCATTGCACCATCAATCACCAAAATACGTTTCTCTAATTCTTCTCTTATGTTCATTCTTGTTGTAAGATTTGAGATATGAGATACGGGATATCAGATATCAGATATGAGATATGCGATATGAGGTGTCAGATATATAAAATTGGGTAGACGCTATGTCTCAACTTTCAAATCTACGGTCTCAAATCTATGGTCTCAGATCTATAGTCTCAAATCTATAATCTCAAGTCTCTAAAAGGCTTATTTAAAAAGTTGGTACGTGAATCGTAATCCTAAACTTATCTGGTCCCGAATAATTCAGGATAGAATTTAGCACCTTGTACGGTTACAGGTTGCTAAGACTTCGTTGGGTCTAATCCCTCCGTCTTTCTTAATAAGCATACAAAAATGCAACAAAGCTACATCAATTCCAAAATTTATCGCTTTGCTGCCAAATAAAATTACAAAGGCCATGCAATTCTGCACGGCCTTAAGAATATTGTTTTGTTAATGTCTATTTTCTGCTTCCGAAAATACGTAGTAAGAAAAGGAAGATATTGATGAAATCCAGATATAAATTTAAAGCCGCCATTATTGCCAGTTTTTTAGTATCTGCTTCTGGAATTGCTTCTCCACTCTCTTGGATTCCCATCCCAATTCTTTTGATTTTCTGCACATCATATGCAGTTAACGCAGTAAATACTGCAATACCTACAAAGGCCATAATCAGGCTAAATTGTTCGCTTTTAATAAACATGTTAAGAATGCTCGCAATAAATAATCCAGCAACACCTACCATTAAGATAGGACCAAACTTACTTAAGTCGATATTAGTAGTATAGCCCATAAAAGCCATAATGCCAAAAATACCAGCAGCAGCGGCAAAACAGGTAATGATTGAGGCTCCTGTATAAATTAAAAGAATAAAGCTTAAACTCACTCCTAATAAAATAGAGAAAAGCACAAAAACGCCTAATAGTGCACCATAAGATAATTTGTTAAAACCCGCGCCCATTAATAAAACTAATCCAAGCGGCGCAAACATGGCTACATAACCTAAAGCTGTTCTTCTACCTGTTTCAAAGTCGATTAACGACCTCAATGCACTCTCACTATTCGAAATGTAAAAAGCTGAAAGCGTAGATAATAGCAATGCAACGAACATCCATAAGAAAACGTTTGCAAAGAATTTTTTAGAAACAGATTTTTCTTGTACAAAAACACTGTTGTCTTGATATTGATAATTTTGTTGTTCCATTTTAAATTTTGTGTATTTAACTATATAAAAATAAATATTTAGTTCAATCTTTTTGTCAGCAGTTCTTCAACTTTTTTAAAGAATTGTAAGGGTTTTAATGTTCGCCATGGCAGATGGTCAAAAGCACCCCCAAAGTTAATGTAATAATCGATGTTATTATCCCTGAACTCGGTAATTACATGCTCCTGAAAATTGACGCCAACAATCCATCCATCTTCTACTTCCTGAAACCACTCTTCGTAATAGCTATCGTCGGATGCATGGAAATTCAGTACATTTTCACCGATAAGGATAAATTTATTAATGCCTTCATCCATCATGAGTTCTAAAATATCGCGCTTCATTAACATTATATCGTTGTTAATGGCATCGTTCCACTCACCTATAAATTCAATAATGGCGTAACTGCGGTCGTAATCGGCATACAACACTTTCATATAAAGTGTATTAGAACCAAATTCGTCCCATTGCGGATGCAATAAAAAGTTATATATCTGCTTATCGAAGTAAAGTTCAGAATATTCGGTATTGTAAAATGGCGACCGCTCATCTTCTGCCGAAATATAATCATCTCTCCACTGGTAATAAGGCTCTATCTCGTGCATAATTTTTATTTATTGAATAGATAAATTATTGAATGATTAAATTCATTCAATCCATTTTTCTATCATTTTTAATGTCCTGCTTCTACTGCTTTACGTACACTTCCGTAACGGGTTAACAATTCTGCGGCTTCATCGTAACCAATATTCAGCTCATCGGCAACCATTTGCGTCCCTCTATCTACCAATTTGTGATTGGTTAACTGCATATCTACCATTTTATTGCCAACCACACGCCCTAACTGCACCATAACTGTAGTGCTTAACATATTTAATACCAGTTTTTGCGCCGTGCCCGATTTCATTCGTGTCGATCCGGTTACAAATTCTGGTCCAACCACCACTTCTACCGGAAAATCAGATTCTGCTGCAATAGGTCCGCCAGTATTACATACAATACATCCGGTTAATATGCCATGTTTGCGGGCAGTATTTAAACCCCCAATTACATATGGTGTAGTACCTGAGGCAGCCAAACCCACCAGGCAATCTTTCTCATTAATATTAAATTCCTGCAAATCTTTCCAGGCTTGCTCGGCATCATCTTCAGCAAATTCTACAGCTTTCCTAATGGCGGTATCGCCACCGGCAATAATGCCCACAACCCAATCAAATGGAACGCCATAAGTAGGTGGACATTCGGATGCATCTACCACGCCCAAACGGCCGCTGGTACCTGCGCCTATATAAAAAAGACGACCACCTTTTTTCATCCGCTCGGCAACTGCCGATGTTAGTTTTTCGATCTGAGGCAAAGATTTTTCTACTGCAAATGCAACTGTTTTATCTTCGTTATTAATGCCCTGCAGAACTTCTAACACCGACATCTGATCGATGTGGTTATAATTAGATTCTTGCTCGGTAACTCTGTTCATAAATTTAATTTTGATAAAATTCGGTAAATTCTTTTTAAAAACTGCCTTAAAAATCCAAAAATATGCGCTATAAATTTCAATATATACCCAGGTTGGGTTAATTTATGTTAATTATTATAAACAAAAGACACTAAAAAGCAGTTAAAAAATATATCAACCCGCTTATTTTCATAAATTTGCAGTAACGCCGATGAAAAAAAATACCCGTAACAACATGTTGATTGCTTTGAGCTATTCTGTTATTTTAATAGCGGGCATGTTTTTGGGCATAAAATTTATTAAAGATCAAGGTTTTGGCGTAAAAAAAAGTCCTCAGCTTGCCAGCAATAGCGATGAAAAATTAAATGAGATTTTACACATCATCAACGGAAATTATGTTGATGACATCAATACAGATTCGCTTCAAAATTTACCGATAGATAGTGTTTTACACCAACTCGATCCGCATAGTGTTTACCTGCCACCAACTGATGCGCAGGATATGACAGATAACCTTGAAGGAAACTTTGAAGGGGTAGGCATAGAATATTATATGCTTAATGATACCATGATGGTTACCGGAGTGGTAAAAGAGGGCCCCGCTTACCAGGCAGGCATAAAACTGGGAGATAAAATTTTAAGTATTGATTCTACCACAGTAAGTGGAAGAAATTTACCAAAAGACCAACTTACCGGCCGGTTTAAAGGCAGGTCGGGCACAGGAGTTAGCGTGGTTCTTTTACATCCTGGTGCACCACAAACCAACCGGATTATGGTTACCCGTGGCAAAGTAAATATTAGTAGTATTGATGCGGCTTACATGATCAACAATGAAACCGGTTATGTAAGAATAAGTAAATTTGGTGCCAATACAGACAATGATTTCTCTGTTGCTGCAAATAACCTGAAAGCAAAGGGAATGAAGAAGCTCATCCTCGATCTCCGGGATAATGGTGGTGGTTATTTTACCGCTGCAACTGGCCTTGCAGATCAGTTTTTGGCTGAGAATAAACTTATCGTGTATACGCAGGGAAAACATGAACCACGAACCGATTATTTTTCTACAGGAACTGGTGCTTTTCAAAATGGCAAGCTGGCGGTATTAATTAATGAAAATACAGCTTCGGCCAGTGAAATTGTAGCCGGGGCAATTCAGGATTTAGGTCGCGGAATTATTGTTGGCCGCCGATCTTTTGGTAAAGGATTGGTACAGGAGCAATTTGCCTTTGGCGATGGCTCTGCGCTGAATTTAACCATCGCCAGGTATTATACTCCATCGGGCCGTAGCATTCAGAAATCTTACAAAAAAGGTTATGATGCCTATAAACACGAACTTGATGAACGCATGATGGATGGGGAATTAACTGGCGACCGTACTTCTTTTCAGGATTCGATTGAAAAAACTGAAGGTGTAAATATCCAGCCTACAAAAAAAGTTAAACCTTTGGGGGGCATCCAGCCCGATATTTTTGTAAAATTGGACACCACCGGCTATAATAAATTTTACAGCAATCTGGTGAGTAAAAAAGTACTTTCTGATTACGTTTTTAATGTACTCACCGCAAAATACAGTGCCTCATTTGTGGAGCAGAATATCAATATCTTCACTATAAACGATAACGACTTTAAAGATTTTATAGGATTTTTACAACGTAAAAATGTACAAATAGATCGATTTCAGTTATACAATTCAAAAACGATTATCCTTAATGATTTAAAGGCTTTACTTTGCCGCTATTATTTGGGTGATGTGGGGTATTACAAAGCCGCAAACCAAACCGATAATGCGGTAAGGCAGGCACTTCTTAACCTTCAATAAAGTCTACATTCCTTTAGATTATTTAATTAGATGGCTCCTCAAATTCTGGTAGCTACAATTGTATTGAATACCTCCTTGCAACACAAACATTTCAAGCTGATTGATGTTTAATACCGATGCTGAATAAGTGTTTTTAAATTAAATCAATTAACATGAAAATAGTAATTATTGGCGCAACAGGTACGCTCGGTAAAAAGGTGGCTGAAGCATTTGCGCAAAAGCATGAAGTAATCCGTGTGGGAAATACTTCTGGTGATGTTCAGGTAGATATTACGGATGAAACATCTATAAAAGCCATGTTTGAAAAGATTGGCGAGTTTGATGCCTTAATTAGCACCAGCGGAAAAGCACCATTTGCACCTTTAAACCAAATGACGGGGGAAGTATTTAAAAGCGGATTGCTGGATAAGTTATTAGGGCAGGTTAATTTGGTACTTATCGGCCAGCATTACATTAGCAAGGGTGGTTCTTTTAGTTTAATATCGGGAATATTGTCTGATCATCCTGTTGCGGCAGGTGCTGCCCTAAGCACAGTTAACGGAGGTTTAAATGCTTTCGTTATTGCAGCAGCACCCGAACTTGATAATGGCATTCGCTTAAACGTGATCAGTCCAAATGTGGTTGAAGATTCACCTGCCTATTTTGATTCGTTCCCGGGAGAGATTCCGGTAACGATGGATAAAGTGGTTAAGGCTTTTGAGAAAAGTGTTTTTGGAATTGTTAGCGGCCAGGTAATAAAAGTATTCTAATTATAGAAAAACATTGATTCACGGTCTCTGATTGAGATAAATTTTGTTTTTTATAGAATTCACCAAAACTCATGCTGTTTTTATTGTTATTAAAAATCCATAGCATATATTGGTCTGTTTAATACTCTCGAAAATGATAGAAAATGAACGCCTCATTTTAAAGCCTTTAACACACGATCAACTTTTAAAATACATTAAAGACGATCATTCGCTGGAAAAAGAATTCGACCTTTTACCAACCAAAAAAAATATTTCCCCCTCTTTGCAGTCTGCTCTTGAACAAACGATTTTACCCCATGTTTTTGATAAGGATAAAGACTATTTATACCACACACTTTGGACAATCATTTCCAAACCCGACCAAAGAATGATTGGTGAAATTAGTTTTGTTGGTGAACCTGATGCGAACGGTGAAATTGAAATTGGTTACGGTACTTATGAAGAATTTAGGGGCAAAGGATTTATGACGGAGGCAGTAGGCAGATTAATTCAGTGGGCAAAAGCGCAACCAAAGGTCAAATCTATTTTCGCAGCCACTACAAAAGATAATGTGGCATCCTATTCTATATTGGAAAAGAATAACTTTAAACATATTGGCGAAGTAGATGATATGTTGAGCTGGAAGATTGAGTTGAAGTAAGTTTTACCGACACGAATTAAAAATATGTCTGAATAGAATCTATGTAGTTACCGTCATCCTGAATTTATTTCAGGATCTATCCAACAAGGTTATTTTTTACATGAAAGATACTGAAACAAGTTCAGCATGACGACCGTTTTATAATTACACCAGAATCTCAAATAAACTCAAACTAATGCCTTCGTAATGCTTAGGCAAACCATCTGTTTGTTCCATTGTTACAACGCCAACATAATTGAAACCCGATCCGGTGTAATATTTGAGCAATTTTTCATTATCGGCCCAGGTATCCATTCTGATAAATTTTATGCTGTTCTGAAGAGCGTAAACTTTTGCCCATTTGATAATTTCCTTAACAAAAGCATAACCCCGAAACTCGGGATGTGTAACTATACGGTGGATATAAATGGCATCGTGGTCGCGATCGCCCCAAATTAACTTATCATTGAAAGTAACAGCAAAAACACAGGCTACAATGCCATCAACCAATATTTTATATTGGCGGCTCTCATCAATTTCATTTTGGACCATCTCTCTACTGAAGCCCTGCCAATGTTTATTGAATACTTTTTTTTGATGGGCTACAGCCATATCATAAAACTCGAAAATGGTATCGATATCGCTTGAAAGACTATTTTGAACTTGGATTTGCATTTGCCAAAGTTACCGATAAATTACAGATTGTGGCTCCCACGGATGGGAATCTTAAAGGTTAGTGCATTAAGATTCCCAACCCGATAGCTATCGGGTTGGGAATGACGACCTCTCTATAAATGCCGCTTCAGTCCAAATGTTCCGTAAATGCTTATTCAGAATGACAAAAACAAAACAGGGCCGCTTCCGCTATGGAATGCAGCCCTGTTTTAATAATATTTCTTGGTATTTTCTCCTTAAGATATGTACCTTGAAGCCCCTAACCTATTTCTGTCTGAAATAAATTTGGATAGGTGCCCCAGAGAAATCGAAGTTTTCTCTTAATTTATTTTCAATAAAACGTTTATATGGATCTTTAATGTACTGTGGCAAGTTGCAGAAAAAGGCAAACATTGGCGAAGTGGCATTAATTTGCGTGATGTATTTAATTTTAATGTGTTTTCCTTTTAGTGCCGGTGGTGGAAATTTCTCGATCAACGGCAACATTACATCATTTAATTTAGATGTAGGAATTTTCTTACTGCGGTTTTTATAAACTTCTAAAGCGGCTTCAATTGCTTTGAAAATACGTTGTTTGTTTAATACAGAAGTAAAAATAATTGGCACATCAGTAAAAGGACGGATGCGTTCGTGAATCTGGTCTTCGAAAGCTTTCATGGTTTGGGTATTTTTTTCGATCAAATCCCATTTGTTTACCAAAATTACAATCCCTTTTTTGTTTTTTTCTGCCAAATGGAAGATATTTATATCCTGACTTTCGATTCCTTCAACAGCATCAATCATCAATACCACAACATCAGCTTCTTCTAAAGCTTTGATGGTACGCATTACCGAATAAAACTCTAAGTTCTCTTTAACCTTCGTTTTCTTACGTAATCCGGCAGTATCAATTAACATAAACTCATGTCCGAATTGATTGTAATGAATTTTAATCGAATCGCGGGTGGTACCTGCATTAGCAGTAACGATGTTACGCTCTTTACCGATCAATGCATTTACCAAAGAGGATTTACCTACATTAGGCCTGCCTGCTATGGTAATCTTAGGCAACTGATTTTCTTCTTCAGGAATATCTTCGAAGTTTTTAACAATCTCGTCCAGCAATTCTCCTGTTCCAGAACCCGTCATTGATGATAATGGGTATACTTCTCCTAATCCGAAACCATAAAAAGTATGGATTTCATTATATAAAGCAGTATTATCTACTTTATTGGCACAAACATAAACAGGCTTATTACTTCTGCGCAATACCTGGGCAATGTCATCATCAAGATCGGTTATGCCTGTAGTTACATCCACCATAAAAACCAGCACACTGGCTTCTTCAATGGCAATCATTACCTGCTCACGAATGGCTGCTTCATAAACATCTTCCGAGTTGGCAACATAACCACCGGTATCAATTACGGTAAATTGTCTGTTCGTCCATTCGCCCACTCCATAATGCCTGTCGCGGGTTACACCGCTCATGTCATCAACAATGGCCTTACGGCTTTCAGTTAGTCTGTTAAAAAGGGTACTCTTGCCTACGTTTGGCCTGCCTACGATGGCTATAATATTACTCATGGGTGTTCTATTGATAGTTAATGGCTTATAGTTAACGGTCGTGGTGTTTGGGCAAGCTGCTCAAAACTATTTGGCTATCAGCCATTGACTATCAACTACTAACCGATTTATTTCGGGCTGCAAAGGTACGCTTAATTTTCGTAACCTCCATTAATATTAATTTTTATACTTATCTAAAAGTCCTTTTATTACTTCTTCGGTCAATTGGTTTCCTTGCAACAATGGAAAGCCCTCCCACCTTACAATTCCTTTCGGATCGATTAGAATGGCATGCGGAATACCTTTTACTTCAATTAAATTTTTCACTGTTCCTTTGGTATCAATGGCTTCAAAATAATTGATCTTTGGGTTGTTAAAAGCTTCTACTTTTTCTACAGTTTCATCAGAAACACCAATAATTACCAATTTATCAGCATATTTTTTCTGAATATCGTTCAAAGTAGGAATGTACGCCCTACACGGGCCACACCAGGTTGCCCAAAAATCAATCAGTACGAATTTACCTTTGGTATCTGGCTTTTGTGAAATCCATTTCTCCACCACAAGTTCTGGTGCTTTTTCATTGAGGATGGATTTTGCCCACAATTTTTTCCCATTATTCGATTCCTGGGCGAAAACTGTTGTACAGATCAGTAGTAAGAGAAACGTTAAACTTTTTTTCATACAATAAAAATCGAAATTAATTGTCGTAACCAAAGCTTTTTAAGTAATTCTTTTTACTTCTCCAATCTGGAATTACTTTGACAAACATTTCCAGGAAAACCTTAGTATCCAAAAACTTTTCAATTTCTAAACGCGCTTCGGTACCTACTTTCTTTAACATACTACCGCCTGTGCCTATCAAAATGTTCTTCTGCGAATCGCGTTCTACCACAATTTCTGCAGTAATCCTCACCATTGCACCTTTACCATTTTTCATTTCCTCTTCTTTAAAACTTTTCACAATTACCTCGGTACTGTAAGGAATTTCTTTCTGATAATTAAGGAAGATTTTTTCGCGGATGATTTCTGAAACAAAGAAACGTTCTGAACGATCTGTCAAATCTTCTTTGTCGTAATATGGTGGATGTTCTGGCAACATTTCCAGCATACGGTCCAATAATCCGTCGACATTGTGTTTATGTAAAGCAGAAATTGCATAAATCGCAACCGGATTTAGCTTCTCCTGCCAGTAAGCAATCTTCTCTTCTACCTTTTCCTGCTCTGCTTTATCAATCTTATTAATGAGTACAATTGTTGGGATATTGCGGTTCAGAATTTTCTCCAGAACATCTTCTTCATCATGCTCTTCATTAATGTCGGTTACGAACAAAAGTACGTCGGCATCGGTCAAAGATCCGTTCACAAAGCTCATCATACTCTCTTGTAAACTGTATTTTGGCTTGATTATACCGGGTGTATCAGAGAAAACAATCTGATATTCTTCTTCATTTACGATCCCTAAAATGCGGTGCCTTGTGGTTTGTGCCTTAGGAGTTATAATGCTAAGTCGCTCGCCTACAAGCACATTCATGAGGGTAGATTTACCTACATTTGGTTTACCTATTATACTAACAAAACCTGCTTTATGCGCCATTAAAATATTTTTTAAAAAAAATTTGCAGCACAAAGAAACGAATTATATCTTTGCATTCCAATTCGGAAACAGAGTTAAGGATTTAATTCAAACAAAAAAACGAGTTGTATAGAGTGCGGGGTGGAGCAGTTGGTAGCTCGTCGGGCTCATAACCCGAAGGTCGCACGTTCGAGTCGTGTCCCCGCTACCAATTCAGTTGGTAGTGCTCAATTGGCAGTTTTAATTGCAAATTGAAAACTAAAGATTAAAACTGAAAATGGCCCGTTCGTCTAGGGGTGAGGACGCCAGATTTTCATTCTGGAAACAGGGGTTCGATTCCCCTACGGGCTACGAAACCGCAGCAGATGCCAAGCGGTTTTTTTTATCAGTTTCAATACTGCAAAATTGGAGGTTGGTATTACCTTTAAAAAATACATGAGAGTGCGGGGTGGAGCAGTTGGTAGCTCGTCGGGCTCATAACCCGAAGGTCGCACGTTCGAGTCGTGTCCCCGCTACCAATTCAGTTGGTGGTTCTCAATTGGCAGTTAATTGCAAATTGAAGACTCAAATTATAAAACTGAAAATGGCCCGTTCGTCTAGGGGTGAGGACGCCAGATTTTCATTCTGGAAACAGGGGTTCGATTCCCCTACGGGCTACGATCCCGCTTTACGATAAGTAGAGCGGGATTTTTGCTTTTAAACACAACCTGTAAACCATCTACTAAAGGACGAGTACTCAAATAAAATTACCAATTTACTATCCCAATCAAAACTGTTTTGGTTTGAGCTTTTGGCCTGCCAGTATTGCAATTTCATTAATTCTTTTTTGCCTGGTTTCAGGTTTTTTAGCTAGTACGAGCCAGTGCAAGATGCTTTTTTGAACAGATTTACTCAAACTTAAGAAAAAAGGTTTTGATCCCCGTTGCACCTTAAAGGCTGCCGATAAATCTTTCGGGATTTTCAGCTCTTCAACTCCATCCAAAATTATCCAGGAGCCGTTCTGTTTTGCTTTTTCGATACTGTTAAACCCTGCCTGAGTCATTAATCCCTCATTAATCAAACGTTCAACTTTCGCTTTGTTAATTTTCGACCATGCACTATTTGGTTTCCGTTTACAAAAGAATTGCATAAAGGTGAGTTCATCTATCGGCCTTGCGGTACTATCAATCCAGCCAAAACAAAGTGCTTCATCTACTGCCTGACTCCAGGAAATAGATGGCACATTGGATTTTATTTTGTGGTAAACAAGCCAAACAGATTGTTTTGCGGTATGATTTTCTATTAACCATTTCCTCCAATCTGCCTGACTGGCCGGACAAAAAGTTTCAATTTCTTTTTCCATATCCATTGCTAATTAATTTCCGAATTGACGCAAATGATGATCAAAATGCTTCCACTGCATCAGTGCCCATTCTTCGGGGGTTAGCGGACCGAAAAATGCCTGAGGATGTTTGGTACATTTGGTCGGACCTCCTGAAGAAAATGTCTTGATCTGTTCAATAACCTTTGCTTTTTCAGTTTCAAAATCGGGATTGCCTTTTATGATATAACTTTTATCGGTTGCACTATTTTTAGGGAAAGGCACTTCACTAAAAAATTTTGGTTTCAATAGTTTACCGAACAAGCGGCCAACAAAACCTAATCTTGCTGGGTTATGCAGGCCCATGGCCGTTTCTAGCGATGCATTACAGTGTGCAAGCATTTGATTAACGTTCATTTTGCCCCATTGTTTTTGTGCAGCAGGTGTAAGTTTTTCGATCCGCGCTAAAATGGCTGTGGTATCAGATGGGTTGAAAAGGTTGTTCATGTTCATTAATTTTGTTTATACTGCAAAACTAATGCGGGCGATTGACAGCCCTATGTCAGGGGTATACGCCTGTTAATGATTTTTATCGAAATATTCCTGCAAAGTCATTTTATGGGGGCTGAATTTCTCAGCAAGCATCTCCAGTTTCTTGATGCGATCTAACCGGAAGAACCTAAATTCATGCCTCAAACGGCACCAAGCCACCAGCAACCAATTTTCTTGCGTACTCAAGAGTGCAAAAGGTTCGATCAAGCGGCTGCTGGTTTGGTTGGCTTCATTGGTATAATCTATCTGGGTAAGGTAGAAATTGGTAAGTGCAAATTGTAAATCAGACAGGTTGTTACTGTTGCGTTCGTTATTAAAATTTTGAGTAAAGCGGGTACGTTCAGCCAAAAGATTCACATTATCCTTTACCTGATGCCCCAAAACAGCTTTAATTTTATCGATGGCTTCTAGGTAATCTTTAATAAAGGAAGCGTCCTTATTTTTAAGCACCAATTGCTCGGCCAAAATCAAGGCATTTGCCTGGCTTTCGGTAAACATTACCGGGGGTATTTTATAACCTTCCATCAACCGATAGCCTTTCCCTTCTTCGGTGTAAACAGGAACACCAGCCTGTTCCAGTGCTTTAATGTCGCGATATATTGTTCTAACGCTAACCGAAAAGCGTTTGGCCAGCTCTGGTGCAGTTAAAAGTCGCTTCGTTTGCAATTGCGTTAAAATTGCGGTAAGCCGTGATAGCCTGGTGGTATCGTTATCGTTCATGTTCCTGATTTTCATTTAGACTAACGAAGTTCTTCCATAACGTAATCCCAATTCTGACTTCGTAAGTCAATGATACAAAAAACCAGGCTTTTTTGACTCAAGCACCACATGATAGATGCTGAAACAAACTTAACAGGACGATCAAGAAAATAGAAATGACGCGAAAAATTACGATAACCGGATCATTTCACCTATTTTTACCGATTCATCGCAGGCAAAGGCAATCCTTAAACTGTTCACGGCATCATCAGTTGCATCAGTTAAATCAAGATCTTCGGTTATGGCCTTTAAAAAATAACGTTGTTCGCGGTTACAAAGTTCCTGGTGATCGGGCTCATCGGTAAGGTCTATCCATTCATCAGCTTTGCTAAACTCATCCTCGGCATTTAAATCAGCATGGTGTACCTTGATTGATTCGGTTTTGGTATGTGCATCTATGTTATCAGAGTTTCCAGCTGCTCCTGCTGTTTTCGCCATTATGGATACTGATCCCCTGGGGCCGAAAACATCTTTAATAAAAAAAGCATTGTCGCTTACCATCGGGCCCCAGCCTGCTTCATACCAGCCGATAGATCCATCATCGAAACGGATCTGCAGCTGCCCGTAATTGTAATTCCATTCGGGAATATCGTCTGTTAGCCTTGCACCAATGGCACTTACCTGCACGGGTTTAGACCGCGTCATCTGGCACATAATATCAATGTAATGAACGGCACAATCCACAATCGGGCTTAAGCTTTTCATCAGGTTGCGGTGCACCGTCCATTTTGGTCCATGGCTTTGTTGGTTCAGGTTCATGCGCATTACTAGCGGTTTTCCCATTTCCTGGGCCAACTGTGTAAATTTTTCCCATGATGGGTGATAGCGCAGAATATACCCGACCAATAATTTTTTACCGGCCTTTTTCGCGGCCTCTGCCACTTTAATTGCGCCTTCAACGCTATCGGCTAAGGGTTTTTCGATAAATACATGGCAACCACTTTCGAAGGATTTGATTGCATAGGCTTCGTGGGTATCGGGGTAGGTAGAAATGCAAACGGCATCTGGCCTGGTAGTGGCGAGTGCTTCATAAAAATCAGTATAAAGCTCATATTGACCGCCCAATTTTTGGTTGAGAATTTCTTTACTTTTTCCGGTTGATACAAGGCCGCATATTTCAAAACCTGGCAATGTATGGTAGGCAGTTGCATGTGATGCACCCATGTTACCGCAGCCCACTACTAAAACTTTTAAGTTTTTATTTTCTTTTAACATAATCAATCCTAAACACCTAATGACCAACCTTTACGGTATTCGCGTTTCACAAACTGGTTTACTTCATCAAAATTGGTAACTTTCATATTTACCTTATCCCAAAGCATTTTAATATCCCTACCAGGGTAACTGATTTTGCCTGCCGTATCCCTTCGCTGCACATCGGTTCCCCTGATGGCGAGGTTAGCAATAAGCAAGGTTTCGGTAAGCGGACCGGCAGTTTCAAATGGCGAACTGAGCTGCATTTTGCCGTATCCGGCAATTGCTGCTTCGGCAAACTGTGTATAATGGCCTTCTTCCTGGTTTATGATACGTGGAATGGTAATTTTGGTTTTATCTGATTCGTTGCGCGACAGCGGCAATAACCTTGGGTTTTTGCCATAGGTTTCGCAAATCATTTTTCCTTTCGTACCGATAAAAAGCACACCGTTATCGCCGAAACTTTCATTTGCACCCAGTTCTTCCGGACGTTCGGGTTTAATGCCTCCATCCATCCAATGCACCTGCACTTCGTGTTTGGTTTTTGGTGTTTTGGCGAAAGTTAAAATAACATGGCTCGATGGCGGGCAGCTTTCTGGCAGATAGGCCCGTTTAAATTCATCCACATAAACACTGCCCACACTGCATTCTACACTGATCGGTGTATCCAACTCCAACACTCTTAAAGGTGGTTCTACCAGGTGGCAGCCCATATCGCCGATGGCCCCGGTGCCGTAATCCCACCAACCCCTCCAATTAAACGGAACAAGTTTATTGATATAATCTTTATATGGTGCACTGCCTAGCCAAAGGTCCCAATCCAGTTCTTTCGGCACCTCTTCTTTTGCTGTTGGCCACGAAATGCCCTGGGGCCATACCGGCCTGTTCGTCCAGCAGTAAACCGTGTGTACTTTCCCTATTCTACCTGCATCATACCATTCTTGGAGTCTTCTTACTCCATCGCCCGATGCACCCTGGTTACCCATCTGTGTAACTACCTTGTAGCGTTTTGCTGCTTCAGTGAGCATCCGGGCCTCATAAATATCGTGTGTAAGGGGCTTTTGTACATATACATGTTTGCCCAGCTGCATGGCCGCCATGGCTATTTGTGCATGGGTATGATCGGGAGTAGATACGGTAACGGCATCAATATTTTTGCCCTCTTTATCCAGTAACTCACGGTAATCTTTATAATATTTTGCCTTTGGGAAATTTTTAAGGGAGTTTGCAGCCCTTCTATCGTCTACATCGCATAAAAAAGCGACATCTGTTTTACCACCTCTTACAATACTGGCAATATCGCCCTCTCCTTTTCCACCTGCACCAATACCAGCCAATTGCAGGCGATCGCTGGGGGCCAAAAACCCCGGCCCACCCAATACATGGCGGGGTACAATCATAAATCCGGCTGCTGCAAGTGCCGTTGTTTTAATAAAGTTTCTTCTCGAATTTTCGGTTTTCGAATTTGCCTTATCTTCTGTCATTATTCAGGGATATTATAATGCTAAATTTAAATTATTTCTTTTTAGTTGAGGCTTTAGGGGCAGTTTCTTTTTTGCTCAAATCTTTAATTCTGATGTTGCGGAACTGCACGGGCGAGCCATGACCAAGGAAGCCGATATGACCACTTTGGCGCAATAAGCCGGGGTGCTCCTGATGATCGGGAGTACCGTTTTTCTTAAAAGGTTCTATATCGCCATCTAAAATAATGGTACCATTTAATATAACTTTAATTTTAGATCCTTTTGCAATCACTTCTTCATCATTCCATTCGCCTGTTGGTTTCAAAAATCCTCTTTTAGCAGGGATAGTACCGTAAACGGAGCCATGGTACTGGTATACTTTAAGGTCTTTATAAATCGGGGCATCATTGTCTAAAATTTGCAATTCCATACCTGCATAGGCGGCATCGCCTTCTAAAGGTGCTCTTATGCCCAACCCATTGTTTGCGCTCGGGGTTAATTGAAACTCGAACCGGTAAACAAAATCACTGAACTCTTCTTTGGTAAATAAATTACCGCCAGATCCTTTGCCGGGTTTCGGACGGATGGCAATGTTTCCATCTTCGATCACATAATCAGTTGTATTGCCTGTCCAGCTGTGCATATTGGTACCATCGAACAATACTTTATAACCTTCTTTTTTTTCTTGTGCACTTAATTCGAAAGGTTTAGGGCGGGGAATTTCTTTGATGTAAATATCTCGATAGGCCACAGGCGATCCATGTGCCTGTAACTCAATCTGCTCTTCGGCAAAAATAGGCAAACTTCTATCCCAGTAATTTTCCAAAATTACGTTATCGGTAACCAGCTGGCCGTTAAGGTAAACGGTAACACGGTCGCCTTTCATTATAATCCTGAAGGTGTTCCATTCATCTAACTTATTATCAGCTACTTTGAGCGGTTTGCTTTCGTTCGTTTGGTTGTTGTACAAACCACCAGAGCCTACCTGGGCACCAACTTTGGTACGTGCAAGATCCCAGATTTGCACCTGAGGCGTTCCGCGTAAGTAAATACCGGCATCGCCTTCCCCTTTTTTATCGTCGATGATTTTCCAGTCTACAAGCATTTCAAAATCACCATATTTTTTAACTGTAGCGAGGTTATTGCCGTGGCTCTGAAATTGCAATTCGCCGTTTACTACTTTCCAGCTTTCCTGTGCTTCGGCATCGGCTTTGCTTTGTGCCTCCGCTAAAGTTTTGGCATCCATTTTTGATCTTTTAATCGGATCGGCTACAAGGCCTTTCCAACCAGATAAATCTTTGCCATTAAAAACCTGAACAAAACCTGCGCCGGCTTTCATTTCTGAAATATACTTCCTCATGCCTTCTTTCTGGTACCCGGCATCGCCACCGGTAATTACGGCAATGGTTTTGGTTAATAGGTTTTTTACTATATCACCATTGTAAGTTCCAGCCATGGTAATATTCATCACTGCATTTGCCGCCGCCTGTTGTAAAGGGGCATTATCCAAGTACATACCTGCAAAAACAATGGCATTAAAACATTTGGCCTGTTCGGTATCTTTAAGTATCTGTTGCTGCTGAGCAGGAGTTTTTGCTACTGCCATTGCATTACGTAATAACAACAAACGCTGTTCGGCAGGGTAGTTCGTTTTTCTGATTAAATTAAGGTAACCGGTAATTGCCTGATTTAAAAATTCAGCATTGCTGGTGTTGCGTGCAATACTGATCAATTCATCTGTTGAGGCAGCATCCGACCATGAAGAAAGTGCTTCAATTGCGGCCTTTTTTGTGGCCTCATCACCTGTGGCATAAGCTTCGGAAACAGCATTTAATGATTTTTGCCCGCCCAAACTGCCCAATACTTTATACAGTAACAGTTTTTTATCAGCTGGTGTATTTCCCATTTGCTGAAGAATTGCATCCGTTTGCGCATCCTTATCTGTTGTTCCCTTTACAGAGGCTATAATGGCATCCTGCAGGGCAGTAAGTTCGCCAGCATCAGTAGTTTTGTTTAAAAGCTCAAACAATTGTGCTTTATTTTCGGCTATAACAACATGTTTAAGTGAATGGAAAGCTGCTTTGCGCACTTCAGAATTTTTACTGTTCAGGGAGGTATATATTACAGCAGTTTGGTTTGTGGCTGCGCGGGCAGCTAAAATATTAATTAACGCAACCTGAACTTCTGGTTTGGCTTTAGGGATAAATGCAGCAACTTTGGTGGCTACACCATCACCTTTTATTCTTAAAATACCATTGGCGATACCTGTAATATCTGCGGCATTGGCCTTGGTCATTAGTTTTAAAAACTCCTCCAATACTTCTTCCTGGCCAAGTTTTACAGCTGCATTAATGGCTGCCAGTTTAACTTGCTGATCATCACTTTTAATCAGTTTTAGCACATCAGGCAGTGCAGATTTTGCCTTGCTGTTGGCAAGCATATCCAAAATGGAAACCTGGGTAGGTGCATCTACCTTTTTAAGTTGATTTACCCAGGCTGCGCTATTGGCATCATTTACGCCAGCCGCAGCTAACTTAACAGCAGCTGCGCGATACTCAAATTGTTTATCGCCCATTGCGGCCAATAATGCCTGCTGATCGCTTTGTGTAGCTGAAAGCAATTTTAATGCTGCTACGCGTTCGTTTACCTGATCATCAGCTGTTGCCTTAGCTAAAATTGTTTTGGCAATACTTTCTACAACGGCTTTATCTGTTGCTATACTTTTTTGTGCATACTGCAACAAGGCAGCAACGGCATTGGTTGGATCATATTTATACCCCGCCTGTTCAGCTGCTTTTATCAAAACCTCTTTTGATGCTGCATCGCCAATATTGGCCAGGGCATATAGGCTTACTTTGCTTAATGATTTATCGTTACTTGCAGCCAGCGGGGCAATAGCTGTTGCTGCTGCTTTATCATTGGTATGCCCAAGGGCTTCTACAATGGCAATTTTAGCTTTACCATTAGCTTTAGTTAAGGCACCAACCAATGCATTTGTTGCAGCAGCTGTTCCGATTTTGGCCAATGCCCGCGAGGCTTCGTCTGCCAGCTGATCATCTGTAAGGTAAGCAGTTAAACAAGGTACTGCAGCATCATTCCCAATTAAATCAAACTGACTGATGATAAATGCCTTGTTCTGTTTATCGGTTAGTTTAGCCAGCGATTTGCAATAGGCAGCAATGGCCATGCTTTTTAAACTTTGCTGATCACTTTTTGTGGCATAAGCGGTAAAGCCACCAACAGCGTACTCAATTGCCGCATTATTTCCCTTTTCAGGAGGGGTTAGGCCGCTGATTAAAGTTACATAACCTTCTTCACCCAGCGCTGCAACTTCTTTCATGTTGCCTGCTAACTGTACTGAGTTTCTGGCAGGTAATTGTGCCAATAAATCGGCAATACGGGTGGTGGTGGTTCTTTCGTCTTTTTTATCCTGAGCAAGTGCTCTTGAGCTAGCTAGCATGTTCGAAAGCATTACAAGAGCCAAAAGCACCAATAGTATCTTTTTATTCATGATAATTGTATTTGGAAGGTTTTAAATGGAAAACGGTGCCCGCATTACAGGATTAATTAATCTGTTTGCTGCCTCATCATCGATGAACTCTTGTTTTACAGGGTCAAATTTTAATGATCTCCCCAAGCGCAGAGCGGCCAAACCAATATTTACAATGTTACATGAGCGGTGTCCGTTCTCTTCATTCAGCGCAAATTTCTTTCTGGTTCTAACCGATTCGGAAAATTCTACAATCTCCGGGTCGGGATCAGGAAATTGTGCCAGTTTACGCTCGAGATCAGGAATATCAGATTTAAAGCCGGGATACAATTTACCTTTTGGGCCTTCTATATAAGGTACATTGGTATCTTTACCTTCACCATCCAAAATAATCTGGCAGCCATCGGCGTAGGTATAAGTTATCCGCCGCCAAATGCCAACAGCATCGGTATGTTGCTGTGGTGCATCAACCTCTACTGAAATGGGGTTGGTATCGTCTTTCCCTAAAAAATATTGAATCGGATCGATATAATGCTGCCCCATATCGCTCAGCCCACCACCATCATAATCCCAATAACCCCTAAAAGTTTGGTGTACACGGTGTGCATTGTAAGGTTTATATGGCGCAGGCCCCAGCCATGCATTATAATCCAGTTCTGGTGGTACTGCCTGAGGTTCCAAATGATCTTTCCCTACCCAGTAAAATTTCCAGTCGTAGCCAGTATGCTTGCTAACGGTTACCTTTAAAGGCCAGCCGAGCATTCCGCTATCCACCAGCTTTTTAATGGGTTTGACAGTTGTACCCATCCCGTAAAAAGTATCTTTAAACCTAAACCAGGTGTTTAACCTAAACATCCTGCCGTTTTGTTTCACTGCTTCTACCACCCTTTTTCCTTCACCAATGGTATGTGTCATTGGTTTTTCGCACCAGATATCTTTCCCTGAATTTGCAGCATCTACTGCCATTATCCCGTGCCAATGCGGCGGGGTAGCAATGTGTACAATATCCACTTCTGGTAACTGTATCAGTTCTCTATAATCACTAAATGTTTTTACACCTTTATCCAGCATTCCTGCGGCTTGTTTAAGGTGATTTTGATCAACATCGCAAATGGCCACTACTTGTGTACCTTCGTATTCGAAATGCCCGCGGCCCATGCCCCCAACGCCAATTACGGCTTTGGTTAATTTATCGCTTGGGGCCAGGTAGCCCTGTCCGCCCATAACATAACGCGGTACAATGGTAAAAGTAGCCAGTCCGATTGCCGATTTCTTGATAAAATCGCGCCTGGAATTTTGATTTTTTTGTGGTTCTTCTTTAGTTTTCATCTTGGTTATCTGTGTAGTAGAAACAGGGTATGCCGTGGTTAGTCGGCATATTAAGGCTTATCTATACTTTAATGTTAGCAAGAAATTATTGTAAAGACAAAACATCACTAATTTCTTTACGCATTAAAAAAACTTTAATAAATTTTTAATAGAAGTTATCTATATTTATCAAAATAGTATCATTAACCTCATGAATCTTAATCTATTAAATCATTTAATATCAGACCGGAACGATAGGCAATCGGTTTATAAACTTAAACTCATTAAACATCTTTTTAATTTAGGGGCATCATCAGTTTCTGTCTTGTGTGAAGTGATGGATATGAGCACGCCGAGTTTATTAAAGCTCTTACTTGCTTTGATGGATGAGGGTTTGGTTGAAAAGAAAGGATATGGGTTATCAATTGGTGGGCGAAAACCTGATCTTTACCGTTTAAAGGATAAAAAAATATTGATCCTTTGTATTGATATTGAGTTATTTAATACTAAGATTAGTGTTATAGACAATAATTATAATTTTATTCTTGATGTTAAAACCATCCCGTTACCCATCTCTAAAAGCAGGACAGATTTTTTTGGCCTTTTGCATGATCATATTGAGGATATCTTATTGTCGGCAGCGATAGATCCTAAGCAATTGATTGGATGCAGCGTGGGCATGCCTGGTTTAATCGATGCAGAAAAAGGTGAAAACTATAGCTATTTCCTAAGTGATGGCGAAAATATTTCATTAACAGCAGCCTTTGAAAAAATATTAAACATACCTGTAGTAATACAGAATGATGTAAATGGATCATCGATGGCTGAATTTACACATGGAATGGCCAAAGGCCGGAGAAATGTGCTGGTATTGCTAATGGATTGGGGCGTAGGCCTCGGTATTATTTTAGATGGCAAGCTTAGGCAGGGTAACTGCGGCTTTTCGGGAGAATTAGGCCACATGCCTTTTGTTGAAAATGGTGCTTTGTGTTACTGCGGCAAACATGGTTGCCTTGAAACCGTTGCCTCCGGAAACGCATTATCTGAAATGGCCAGAGAAGGCATTTTATCGGGTAAAAATTCAATGTTAAGTAACCTCTCTAACGAAGAACTGGAAAGGATTGAACCTGCACTGATTATTAAAGCGGCAAATAAAGGCGATCAATACGCCATACAATTACTCTCCAATGTTGGTACACACATGGGTAAGGGAATTGCAGTACTTATTCAGCTGTTTAACCCTGAACTAATTGTTTTGAGCGGCAAAATAGCCGGTGCAAAGCAATACATTACGCTCCCTATGCAACAGGCTATTAATACGTATTGCATGACGCAGATTAGAGAAAAAACAACAATCGTATCATCCGAACTCGGCGAAGACTCCAGATTATTGGGCTACGCAGCAAGTGGAATTGATCAATTTTTGGATGCTTTTATAAAAAATACAAAAAAGTTGAAGAAGGCAAGTGCTTAATTGGCTCAAACTACCCTAAACTTGTCTGTTATTGATACCTAATTTTCTTTTAGCTTATTTAGATTTGTAAAGCAAACACTTAACAATAATGGAAACCTATACAAAAGCAGCCTTCGAAAAGGTTAATGGCATTAATATGTATTATGAAGTTTATGGCGAAGGTGATATTCCGCTGGTTTTGATTCATGGTGGCGGTTCTACCATCCAATCTTCATTTGGCAGACTGATTCCTTTTTTGGCAAAAACAGGAAAAGTTATTGCCGTTGAACTCCAGGCGCACGGGCGTACGAGCGACCGCGATCAGGAAGAATCTTTCGAACAGGATGCGAAGGATGTAGCCACTTTATTAAATCAGTTAAATATAACCAAGGCCAATTTTTTGGGTTTTAGCAACGGCGGAACAACGACTTTGCATATTGCAGCACACCATCCGGCTATAGTGAATAAAATCATTGTGATTTCGGCGAATTATCAACGTGAAGGTTTAATTGATGGCTTTTATAATGGTTTTGGAGATGCCACGATCAACCATATGCCAGAGCCACTTAAAACTGCTTTTTTAGCGGTAAACCCTAATCAAAACGCATTGCAGACCATGTTTGAAAAAGACAAACAGCGTATGCTGGATTTTGTTGACCTGAGCGATGATGACTTAAAGGGAATTACAGCCGATACACTTTTAATGGTGGCGGATAAGGATGTAATTAAACCCGAACATGTGGTTAAAATGTCGAGGTTGATTGCAAATGCCCAACTGGTTATTTTACCTGGGGTACATGGCACCATGATTGGCGAAAACCTTAACCCCGAGGTAAGCGATAAAACAATTGAGATTACAGCACACTTAATAGAAACGTTTTTGAACCAACAGGCAGTTTAAAACCCTTATTTAAAAATTACCTTCGCTTGATTTAGCATTGAATATCTTTGCCAGATGGAACACCTATTGGATAATCCAATTTATTATGCCTTAACATCCGGCCATAGCCACCTTGCAAAAGGAATTGATGAGGTAAAATATTATAAGGAAGACATTACGGCATTTGCCGGCTTAAAAAATAATTCGCAAGAGAATCTAAACACCCTTTATCAAATCAGCCCTGCGGAAAGCTTGTTTGTATTTTTCTCGAAAACGCCAGTCGAAATACCTACGCAATGGAAATTGTTAACGCACATCAATATGCTGCAATTTGTTTTTAGTGGGAAAGGTATCTCTACAACAAAAGCAACAGGAATTACAGACCTTAATGCAGAACATGTTACTGAAATGATCGACCTGGTAGAACTGACCAAACCCGGGCCTTTTCTGTCAAAAACCATCGAACTCAGCAATTACACAGGTATATTCGTTGATGGGAAATTGGCTGCCATGGCCGGACATCGGTTCCATCCCAGCCCGTATCGTGAAATAAGTGCAGTTTGCACCCACCCCAATCATTTGGGCAAAGGTTACGCTTTTAAGGTTTTGCAAGAACAGATTAAAAGAATAGTGCAGCGTTCGGAAATACCTTTTCTACATGTTAGAAATGACAATCAAGGTGCCATTAAGCTTTATCAGAAACTCGGTTTCGAAATCAGAACTGATATGATTGCTTATGTGATAAAGAAAGAATTATAAGCAAACAAGAGAATGTTTCTAAATAGAAAACTGATCAGAAATTGCGGTTAATATGCGTTAGTTTTGCGGTAAACAAACATATACATGTCTAAAACAAAACTTACCATTAACAATAACGGCTCTGTTAAAATAGAGGGCGATTTCGAAATTGTAGATAGAAACGGAAATACTTATGGCTTACAAGGTAGAGAAATAGTATCAATCTGCCGTTGTGGTTTATCTAAAAACAAACCTTTTTGCGATGGCGCACACAATGGCCATTTCGAGCATGAAGCGATTGCATTCGATCTTCCTCCAAAAAAAGTATAATTGAAGATATTCTTTTTAAAAAGGTTGTATCATAAAGGCGATTTCACCTTAATGCCATCATTTTAATGAACTATCCCTAATAATGATACAACCTTTTTTATTTTTTAAAAGCATAATAAATTAAATACTTATTCTGGAAGGGGCCATGCCGTAAGCTTTCTTAAAGGCGAATGAAAAGTGCGACAAATCTTTAAAACCAACCTCAAGATACACATCTGAAGATTTCCAGCCCTTTTGTGTAATAAGGTAATAAGCATCATTTAACCTTTTTTTCTGCAACCACCGATTGGGCGAAAGATTAAAAATCTTTTCAAAATCTCTTTTAAAAGTAGCCAAACTTCTGCCTGTTAAATAGGCAAAACGGTTAATATCAACATTAAACTTGTAATTGGCATTCATATAGGCTTCCAGATCGATTTTTCCCGGCTCAGAAAAATCAAAAAGCACATCCTTTAATACAGGGTTCGTCTGCAATAAAATCATCACCACTTCTTTAACCTTTAGGTTGATTAAAGCCTGATTAAATCCATTTTTACCATCGAGGTATGGCCATAAAGAATCAATATAATTTTTCAGCAAACTATGGGCTTCCAGTGCCAATCCTTTTAAGTCGTGATTGGGTTTTTGCATGTGCAAATCGTATTCATTGCTAATGCTATGCAAAATTTCCTGATCTATATTGATACTGATCGACTTAAACTCTCCACCTGGAGGTGGGTATTTGGTATACCTCGCCAATTGATTGCGACGAAAAAAGCGGAAGTCTCCATCTGAAAACACAAATTTTTCTCCCCCGATAAAAATCTCAGAAGTACCCGCAATAACCAAACCCACAGAATGATTGGGGATAAACTGTTCGCCTTCGCTGCTCTTCTGCGCATAACAGGAGTATAAAATATCCGGGCGTTTTTCTGGGTTTGGCATCTTAATCAAATTTATAGTTTTATGGCGAGATTTGTCATTCCCGTTTAAAAGGAATCTTAATACGTAATTATTTTTTAGTAAAAGATTTACCTAAATCAGTATCCAAAAAATTCTCGGCTTCATCATGGTCTGTAGATAAACTAACTTCCATCCATTTTTCCATTTCAGCCGTTCTTGCAGCATCTGCATGCTTAAGCATTCCAATGGCTTCGCTTCCTAATACCAAATGAATTGGTGGTTCAGGGTTTTCAACCAAACTAATCATTGCTTTGGCAGCTTTCTCCGGATCGCCCATGGGCACAAAATTACCACTTTGGAAAAAATCAGCACGTTTTTCAACCGTAGATTCATATCCCTCAACATGGGCTGCATAGGTCATCGAAGCACCGGCCCAATCTGTGCGGAAACCGCCAGGCTCTACACTGGTTACATATATCCCCAAATCAACTACTTCTTTAGCCAGGGCTTCGCTAAAGCCACTCAATCCAAACTTTGCCGCCTGGTAAACACTAACGCCGGCATTACCAACCCGCCCTCCAATAGAGCTAACCTGAAGAATTCTACCCGAACGTTGTTTGCGCATAAATGGCAATACAGCCCTTGTAATTTCAATCGGTGCATATAAATTGGTTTCTAACTGACTGCGCACCTGCTCTTCGGTAAAAGCTTCGGCGGCACCCACAATACCAAAACCCGCATTGTTAACCAAAACATCTATTTTACCAAAACGGGCCACAGCAGATTCTACTGCCAAATGTACTTGATCATAATCGGTCACCTCCAAAGTAATTGGAAAAATCTGATCAGGATATTCCTTCACAAAATCATTTAAAGCAGCTGTATTTCTGGCGGTTGCAGCAACTAAATCGCCTTTTGCCAATACTTGTGCTGTTAGGTCACGTCCCAACCCGCGGGAGCTACCTGTGATAAACCAAACTTTTTTCATTTTTCTATTTATTTAATGAATCAAAGGTAGCGGGAATGATGAGTATGAGCTTTGCTAAGCGGCTCAATTTACTTTGTTAAAAAGCTCATCTTAGTTTATCAGAACTTTTAGTTAGCGTTATATGTTACTACTCAATAAATATATCTGTTATGGCGAAAGAAAAGAAAAAGGGTAAAAAGAAGAAAGACAAAAGAAAAGGGAAGAAAAAGAACAAGTTAGGTGTTAAAAACTCCCTTGTTAACAACATCAATGCCCGTAAGAAAAAAGGGAAGTCAAGGTCGAAAAAGAAATCTAAAATCAGTAAAAAAGCTTATAAAAAAATGAAGAAGGGGTGGAAGAAATAAAGATTCCACCCACTATTCATTTAAGCTTAAAACAATCTTACAGTTTTACTTAGTTTTTGGCAAAACATGATTTTCTTTCGCCCAGGCCTGCCATTTGGAGCTTAGCTCTTTTACCTTATCAGGGTGTTGAGCGGCTACATCATTCAACTCCGTCTGATCATTTTTTATGTTGTAAAGGTGCCAGGTAGAATCACCAGAAAGATTGACCATTTTCCAGTCACCTGAACGTACAAAACTGGCATTAAAATGTTCGTTAAATAGCATTTCGTGCCCGCTGGTAGCTTTTCCTTTTAAGGCAGGCACCAAACTCAAACCCTGCATCGGTTTAATTAAATTACCATGATAGCTGTGTGGGTATTTTGCATTTGCAAGTTCCACAAAAGTGGTCATAAAATCCATTACATGCCCTACCTGGTTGGTATAACTGCCTTTTTTTGCTGTTAAGCCTTTCGGCCAAAAAGCAACCATGGGCGTATGTACCCCACCCTCATATGATTGCGCTTTTGCCAGTTGATACGGTGTGTTTGCTACATTTGCCCAGATTGGCCCTATTGAAGTATAACTTGTTTGTGTACCCGGCATTACCTTTTTATAAATTGGATAGGCAATTTTTTCACCTGCCCTGGTTTCACTTGGCCTGTCAAAACCCGGCCCATAACGCATTGCATCCTCAGGACTTGCACCATTATCACTCAAAAATATAATTAATGTATTATCCAGTTGCTTGGTTTCTTTTAAGGTTTTAATAATCCTGCCAATGCCCTGGTCCAACCGATCAATCATGGCGGCATGTACGGCCATGGCCATCTCATCAAAGGCCTTGGTTGGATTATCTTCCCAACGTACGGTAGATTGACGCGGAGACATCGGGGCTGTTTTAGGATCGATCAAACCCATGGCCACCATACGTTTATACCTTGCCTCGCGGATAGCATCCCAACCTACTTTGTAAGTATCTTTATATTTTGCAATATCCTCTGGCTTTGCCTGTAATGGCCAATGTGGTGCATTTTCGGCTACATATAAGAAAAATGGTTTATCGCCTTTGCCAAAATCACGGATGTAAGCAACAGCAGTATCGTTTATGGCATCTGTATGGTAATAATCTTTAGGCACATTTTTTATGGGTGTGGTTCCACTTACCAGGCTAAAAGGATCAAAAAAATCGACCACTCCCCAAAGTGTACCAAAGAATTTTTCGAAACCCCGGCTTGTTGGGTATTGATCAATCGGAGAAAATAAAGGGAAAGAGGTTTTATGGTTCAACCAATCCAACTGTGCCTGAGGTGTTGGCTGCTCAATTGTATTTGATACATGCCATTTGCCCGACATTGCTGTTCTGTAACCTGCATCTTTTAAAACCTCGGCTAATGTTACGCTATTTTTGGTTATGGCCCCGCGATAACCTTCAACACCCCTATCAGTAGTCATTTCACCAATTCCTGCATTGTGGTTGTAAAGGCCGGTTAGCAATGCCGCCCGCGTAGGGCAACAGCGTGAAGTATTATAAAAATTTTTAAACCGCACACCCTGACTTGCCAGGTAATCTATATTAGGCGTTTTAATTTCTCCTCCATAACAGCCAATATCAGAAAAACCCAAATCATCAGCCAGAATAACAATGATATTAGGTCGCTTATCAACAGCTTTTTTAGGCTTTGGCTTATCAATAAAAGCAGTTAAAACGGTTATTGCAGCAATAAAAAAAAGTGTTGAATATTTGGTCGGTTAGTGCATAATAATCCAAATTAAAATAAAAAAACGGAAGTTCTTATTTCATCAGTTATTTTGTTGCAAATGCAGCTAAATCGATTTAAAGCTCAAGTTTTCCTAGTGCAACCTATCGATTATTGTTGCTCCGTTTTGGATTTGTGGTAGGTGAAGTAAGATAGCAACAATACAATCATAAAGACAACCGGACCAATGCGGTTACTGATGGGATCGCCAGAAGCACTGTGTGCTATAAAGGCAGATATAAACGTAAATGCAAAACCCGCATACGCCCATTCTTTCCATTGCCCTTTTACGGGAATCAACAACACAAGGGCTCCTAAAATTTTAGCAATGGCCAGTTCAACCCTAAAGTAATCGGGAAAGCCGAGGTGATGAAAAGCTTGTTTAATGGCATAGTTTGTAAGGTAAGAATATGCAGAGAAAGTCATCATTAATGCAACTAAGGCTGTTGATATCCAATAAACAATTTTGATTGTTTTTATTTTCACTGTATTTTTTTTTATGCAAACTTATGTATTTTTGCTATCCAAAAGATACTAGTATCCCAAAGGATAGTGCTATCCTTTATGAAAGCGTTTAACTTTGTACCATGGGACCAAGAAAAGAACATCGCAATAAAGAAACCTGTATGGCAAGCTTAAATGCAGTTAAAGACGCACTTTACGTATTAAATGGCAAATGGAAACTTCCATTAATTATCTCCTTACAGGAAGGCCCTAGGCGCTTTAACGAAATTCAGAAATCGCTTGGTGAAATCACACCAAAAATATTATCGAAAGAACTAAAAGACCTCGAATTGAATGAATTTGTAGTGCGCAAAGTATTTTCTACAACACCGGTAACCGTAACCTATGAGCTTACGCCATATAGCGAATCGTTGGATAAAGTAATTGACGAGTTACGGGAATGGGGATTAAAGCACCGTGAAAGGTTGGTTAAAAATAGAAAACTGAGCCTAATGCAGCAGCAATGAGTGCTTAATTACTACTCTATATCAAACTGAAAAACTGCGATATTGCCCTAAAAAAGCAAAAAACGGATAATGATAAAATTCGGCTATCTTTGTACAAATTAAAATCAATGGCGGTATTACATAAAAAAGAAGAAAAAATTCAGGCAGTGCTGGGTAGGTTGCCTAAAAAATATACAGACGAACAATTTGTAGAGATGTTTATTAAACTTTATTCTAAAGATTGGGGCAAAATTAAATCAGCTTACATTAAGCAATCTCAGGATAAAGAACGAGGATCAATCATCAATATGCCTAAACCCGAGGTGTATTTACGCCAGGTTTTAGCCAATTACCTGCAACAAGAGCATGCTCCAAAAGCTGTTGAGGTTAAAAAAGAGGAAATTATTGAACCGCCCGTTGTTGAAACTCCAGTTGCCGAAGTTAAAAAAGCAAAAACACCTGCTAAGAAAAAAGAAACTGTAGCTGAAGAAGCACCTGTTGAAGTTAAAAAAACAAAAGCACCTGCAAAAAAGAAAACAGAAACCGCAGCAGAACCTGTTGCTGAAGTGAAAAAAGCGAAAGCACCAGCCAAGAAAAAAGCTGAGGTGGCAGAAGAAACTCCAGCAGTTGAAAAGAAAGCAAAAGCAGCACCGAAAAAAACAGCAGCAAAAAAATAAATATTTTACATCGTATATAATAAATCGCCTGTTTGGTTGTTTATGTATATGAGAGCGTTAATTTAGATGACGGGGATAGGTCGGTATGATTTATCCCCGTTCTTTTTTGAGCAATTTTTCGAAATAAATTTCCAGAATTTACTGCTTACCAAAAGCTTACAAAATTTTTAGAAAAAAAAATAAATTCAAGATAATAAATTGCCTTTTTGGTTGTTTATATATACGAGAGCGTTAATTTAGATGACGGGGATAGGTCGGTATGATTTATCCCCGTTCTTTTTTGTCCAATAAACCAGAAACAAAACCTTGAAAAATTTTCATTTGTTCAACCTAAAAAAATAAAAATATTTTCACTTCGAGATAATAAATCTTCCTTTTGGTGGTTTATATATTCGAGAGCGTTAATTTAGATGACGGGGATAGGTCGGTATGATTTATCCCCGTTCTTTTTTTCAGTTTTTATTTTATTTCTTTCTTATATCACGCTTTCTGATACGCTGCTAAAAACAGGTGAAATCCTTTCGTTTTACACACCATTGTAAACTTTGACCTTTTAATTGGCATATCGGGAAAAGTCGATATACATTTGTGCCATGGATCAGGTAGAGATATTTAAAGCCCTTTCAAACAAAACCCGTTTACAAATTTTAGGCTGGCTAAAAGAACCAGAGCTAAATTTTCCTGAACAGCAAAATGCCGATTTTGAAAACGTTGGTGTATGTGTTGGTCAGATTCAGCTGAAAAGTGGCTTGTCTCAAAGTACCATCTCCGAATATCTTTCTATCCTGCAACGTGCAGATCTTATCAGTTCTACCCGGGTAGGCCAATGGACATACTACAAACGCAACAAGGAAGGTTTAGAAAAATTAAGTGAAATCATCAATACCGCATTATAAATTTAAAAAAATATGAACACAGATAGTTTATTCAGGCCGTTTAGCCTTAAAACATTAAATATTAAAAATAGAATCGTAATGGCTCCGATGACGCGGTCGTTTTCTCCTAACGGAGTACCAACACCTGAAGTTGCAGCGTATTATGCAAAGAGAGCAGCTGGCGAAGTGGGGTTAATCTTATCAGAAGGAACCGTAATTAACCGCCCGTCTTCATCTGCAGACCCCAACATTCCTCATTTTTATGGTGCTGAAGCACTTGCAGGTTGGGAAAATGTAATTAAAGGCGTTCACCAGGCTGGTGGCCAAATGGGTCCACAGATCTGGCATCAGGGTGTAATGGAAAATCATGCCTCAGGATGGTTGCCAAGTACACCTTTTGAAGGTCCGTCTGGCTTAAACAAACCAGGTTTCGAAAACGGCGTACCGATGACAGATGCTGCTATTGCAGATACCATTGCTGCATTTGGGCAGGCCGCTGCAGATGCCAAAGCTTTAGGTTTTGATACTGTAGAAATTCATGGTGCGCATCAATACCTGATTGATCAATTTTTTTGGGATGGAACAAACAACCGTACCGACATTTATGGTGGCAAAACTTTAGCAGAACGTACCCGCTTTGGCGTTGAAGTGATTAAAGAAGTACGTAAAAGAGTTGGCGAAGATTTCGCATTAATTATCCGTTTATCTCAATTTAAACCCGCAGCTTACGATTTTAAACTGGCTAAAGATGAGCAGGAAATGGAACAATGGTTAACTCCTTTAGCTGATGCAGGGATTGATATCTTCCACTGTTCTCAACGCCGTTTCTGGGAGCCTGAGTTTGAAGGTTCTGACTTAAACTTTGCAGGTTGGGCTAAAAAAGTAACCGGAAAAGCAACCATTTCAGTAGGTTCTGTAGGTTTGGATGGCGATTTCTTTGGTGCTTTCGCAGGTCAAAGTTCACAGCCAAGCTCTTTAGATGAATTGGTACGCAGAATGGACCGCGGTGATTTTGATTTGGTAGCCGTTGGCCGTCCGCTTTTAGCCGATCCAAACTGGGTAGAAAAAATTAAACACAACCGTACAGAAGAATTAAAAGGATTTACCAAAGAAGCTTTAATGGAATTGGTTTAGAACCATATTTTTTCTTTTTAAACTTAGAAAAGCATCTCGAAAGGGATGCTTTTTTGATAAGCCTTCGTCCTTTCGATCCGATAGCTATCTGATAAAGCGTAACGAAATGGAGAAATGTGCCCGTGCTGGCAGGTGAAACATTATGCTGAGTTTAGAAATAATATTTATACCATGGAAGCACAGAGGAAACGGAAATTTACTTAATAATTTGAAAAGCAATAGCTGCAATACTTCGGCTGCTTCAGCCCCGCCCCTTTGCTTAATCCCGACTGAAAATTAGGAATAACGCTGTCGGTCGGGTTTATTTTACCTCTAACAGTAGCAATGCCGTGCCACCTAAACCCGATCAAAGCGGAATGCCAATTTCCTTCAATCCAAATCCCGCCCTTTTTCCTTAAATTCACCTCTTTAAAATTAACCATCACATGTCGAACATTAAACTTATTATTGAAGAAAGACCCGCAAATATTGGCAATTTTATGGTTGGCAGACTGCTTCCTTTCAGAGAAAAAAGGATGGTTGGACCATTTTCATTTATCGACCATATGGGACCAGCGGCAATGAGTGATCATGAAAATCTTGATGTTCCGCCACATCCGCACATTGGATTATCTACTTTAACTTTTCTATTTGAAGGTGAAATTACCCATAAAGACAGTTTAGGATCGGATATTGTGATTAAACCTGGTCAGGTAAACTGGATGACTTCTGGTAGTGGCATTGTACACTCTGAAAGAACGCCTGAATATTTACGCCATACCGATAAAATGCTCCATGGCCTACAGATTTGGGTAGCCTTACCTAAAGATTTAGAACAAATGGATCCTGAGTTCTGCCATGTTGAAGGTGCCGATATTCCGACCTGGACGCAAGATGGTGTTGAAATTAAATTAATCGCTGGTGAAGCTTTCGGTCATAAATCGCCAGTTCCGGTATACAGCCCATTATATTTTTTAGAGTTAAAAAGCACCACAAAACAAAAGGTAAGCATTGGCGATCACCTCTTTGGCGAAAGCGCACTTTATATTTTAGAAGGAGCAATTGAAAGTGATGGCAATATTTTCGAACCACGCCTGATTCTGATCGCAAACGACGCTAAACTTTGTGAGTTTACCATGCACGAAAACACCACAGTTTACATTTTCGGAGGTGAACCATTCCCTGAAGAACGTTTTATTTATTGGAATTTTGTAGCATCAGATAAGGATCTGATCGAGAATGCAAAGCAGAAATGGCTAAATCAAAGCTTTAAGCCTGTACCTGGTGAAACAGATTTTGTACCCCTACCCGATCCAATCAGAAACATTAAACATTAATTCCTGTTAAACAAATTCATATTTACTGAAACCGCTACACCAGTCGACATTAATTTAGAGTTCCCATAACCAATATCGGTTAATGGAATTTTCATAAAGGGTTTTGCACTGATGCTTAAGTTATTATTTATTTTACGTTGAAATTCTACACCAACATTGGCTATACCTAAATAATGCTGGTTACGCCCTTTTACTTCAAAACCTTGTGGGCCCTCATAGCCACCGGTGTATGAATAGCTATATTTCTCTTTTAACATGATATAACTCGAAAGCCCGGTACTTACCGAAATTGCATTTCTGTTATTCCCAAAAACCTTATAGTTTACATTTAAAGGAATATCAATCACATCGCAATTGGCGTGGATGTTTGAGGGTGCTACAGTAAAAAGATAACTGGTATTCGGCCTGTACAAACTAAAATCAGAATCGTAAATTTTCTTGGCATAAGCGGCTCCCGTGGTTATACTTAGTTTCTTGGTCAAAATATAGGTAGCTTCTACACCAAAACCACCACTTAAGCTACTTTGCCCCGATTTTTGAACACTGGTTAAATCTGGAGCGGCTAAAATACTAAGCACAAATCTTGATTTTTGTTTTACCAGCGATGGTTTAATCCGCTCAGGCCTACCTATTGCAACACTAGAACTTAATTTTTGATCTCTAAATTCAACAGGATCAGTTTTAGTGCTTAAGTTTGGATTATAAGTCACATCAGCCAAAATACGGGATTGATCAACCACAGTTTCATTTACTTTCCGCACGGTTTCCCTTTCGTAAGCGGCGGTTACGCCTGTAGCAACTGTTTTTTTACCTGCATTCTTCGCTACTGCTGATGCTGAATCTGTAGTCGCTCCGCCATCATTAACGCTTTCAGGCACTTTAGTTACACTTTCCGGGTTATTTTTTAATTGATTATTATTTTGATCACTCTTGTTGGTTTTTACCACTGCTTTAACATCGGCTTTATCAGCCCCTGGCTTAACCAGTAAAAACACCACAAGTAACATAGCAGCTATCCCCGCCACGGCGGTAAGCCAGATTAGCGGTACAATACGCCTTTTTGGTGTTGGATGCAATCTTTCCTCCAGATCATCCCAATCTAAATCATTAAAAGGTAGATCGGGGTTTTCCAATCCGTCTTTAAATAATTTATCTATATCTTTTCCATCTTTCATTGCATGTTTGTATTTAACCTAACCTCTAAAAGGTTTCTATCTACTCCCGAACTCCTTACCTGGTAAGTTTTCGCTTCTGTAGCTTTTAACATTTCCTGTAATTTTTGCCTCGCCTTAAACAGGTTCGACTTTGATGTGCCCACCGATATTCCGAGCATTTCGGCAATTTCCTCATGCGCATAGCCATCTATAGCAAAAAGATTAAAAACCGTTCGGTAGGCGGGAGTTAATTTTTGAACCAGTGCCAATAAATCGTGGTAAGCCAGTTTATCGTACACAGAATTTGTTTGGGCAATATTTTCGTGATCCTGAATATCAACATGATCGGCAAATTTTAAATTGGTACGATAATAATCGATCGCCGTATTGGTAATGATCCTGCCAAGCCATGGTAAAAAAGCTTTGGAAGTTTCATATTTGGCAATATTTTTAAAGGCTTTAAAAAAACCATCATTCAGTATCCCTGCGGCATCCAACCTATCATTTGCATAGCGTAAACAAATACCCATAGCAAAGCTGTAGAAATGTTTGTATAGTGCTTTCTGACTATCCCTTTCATTTCTAATGCATCCCTGAATATACTTTTGTATAATATCTTCTCTATCGCGGTCAGCGCTCACAAGGTCTCCTTTCAACACATATTACGGTAAGAAATTACAAATGGTTGCCTCAAAATATATTTTTTTGATAATAATTTTCTTTTGTTCGTTTTGGTTAAAATTCTTTTTTCTGCAAGCAACCATTTACAACCTGGCGGCGTAATAGCGGCATATCATTTTAATAAAGTTAAAATTTAAAACAAAAATCTTATGCTAATCTACTTAAAAAAAAATCTATTGGTTATGCTTTGTATAGCCATGGTATTTACTGCCTGTAAGAAAAACAGTTCAGACGATCCAACAAATCCACCTGCTGCTAACAATAATAAAGGGATACAACTGGCAGCTGATGCGAAGTTTGGATCGGTACTAACAGATAAGGATGGCAAAACTTTATACTTTTTCTCATCTGATGCAGCTGGTACACCAACCTGCGTTAATGGTTGCGAAACAATATGGCCGCTTTATTATTCTGCAGATGCCAGTACAGATTTAAACTTAAACAAAGCCGAAGTTGGCGAAGTTACCCGTGCCGATGGCCGTAAACAAAGTACTTATCGCGGTTATCCACTTTATTATTACTCGGGTGATGCCTCAAAAGGCGAAATTAAAGGAGATGGTGTTGGCGGAATCTGGTTTGTAGCCAAGCCTGATTATTCTTTGATGCTGGCCAATGCACAATTAACATCTAAAAATATTAATTACACCAGCACATATGCTGTTGGAGATGGCAAAACCATTTACTTAACGGATAACAAAGGCCGCACCTTATATGCTTTTGCTAATGATAAAAATGGTGTAAATAATTATACTAAAGGAACCACGCAAGAAGGTATCTGGCCAGTTTATGAGTCTGAAATCCTTAACGTTCCTTCTGTAATATCTAAAACTGATATCGGGGTCATTACCGTTGCTACAGTGAATAAAAAGCAATTAACCTTTAAAGGGTGGCCTTTATATTACTATGTTCCTGATGTAAACAGAGGTGATAACCAAGGCTTCAATGTAAAGCCACCAACTGCAGCAGTTGGTTCAGTTTGGCCGGTATTACAGCTTAATTCTACTGTTGCTCCGGCACCATAAAATTCTTTGGGTAAGGCGGGTTGGAATGGTCGGCTGTTGTTTTCACAGCCGGCCTTTTTATACTTCTAATAAGGCTTGTTTAATTTTCTCAGCTGCCTCAGCCAATTCTTCGTCGCTTGGCTTTAGTTTTTCTTTACTAAAGTTCATATCGCTAACATTATTCATTGGTATTAAATGAATATGTGCATGTGGCACTTCCAATCCAATTACCGAAACACCTACTTTTTTACAAGGGAAAGCTATCTTAACTCCTTTGGCTACAATTTTGGCAAACATCCAAAGACCTACATATAAATCTTCGTCCATATCGAAAATGTAGTCGGTTTCTATTTTTGGAATTACCAGAACATGGCCCGCTGTTAAAGGCTGAACATCCAAAAAAGCTAAATATTCTACAGTTTCAGCTACAACATGTGCAGGGATTTCGCCTGCAACGATTTTTGAAAAGATAGTCATTTGAGGGTTATGGTTTAGGGTGTAAGGGCTGGGCGGTTAGCGTTAAGTGTTTGGCGGCAAGCGATTAGTAAAACGCTCATCGCCAAACGCTATCCGCTTATCTCGATATTTCGAGTACTTCGAACTGCATTTTACCTGCAGGCACTTCAATTTCGGCAAATTCGCCTACTGATTTACCCAATAAACCTTGCGCTATCGGCGATTTAACAGAAATTTTTCCTGTTTTTAAATCAGCTTCTGTTTCGGCTACCAACTGATAAGTCATCGTGGCACCGTTTTTAACATTTTTTATCTTTACGATAGATAAGGCAAGCACTTTCGACAGATCAAGTTTCGATTCGTCAATTAAACGGGCATTGGCTAACGTATTTTTTAATTTTGAAATTTTTGCTTCATGCAAACCCTGCGCCTCTTTGGCTGCATCGTATTCTGCATTCTCCGATAAATCACCTTTATCCCTCGCTTCTGCAATTGCTTTAGATATTAGCTGACGACCGGTGGTTGTTAAATAATGAACTTCCTCTTTTAATTTATCTAACCCCTCTTGGGTGTAGTATGTTACCTCTGTCATTGCTCTATTAATTTTTATTCAAACGCTATAAAAAACAAACAAGACTATATAGTTGGTTTGCTACATAGTCTTGCTTCAATTATAACGAAGATAAATTGTGGAAATTACAAAAGCAAATAAATACTCATGATTTTTATGATTTAAGGTTTTATATGCCTTATAATGGGATGATTAGGAACAGATACCACAGAGTACGCAACTTAAGATTTAGCCACTGAAAACGTAACATTCGATCATATACGCATTCAAAATTCAATCATTAGTTTTAATTTAGCTAAAATTATTCTTAAAAAATGAAAAAGATATTGTCTATTGCCCTACTGATCTGTTTGGGTGGGTATACTGTTTCTGCCCAAGAACTTTATATGCCGCGCAACATTAAGGCTGCATATGCCAAGGGTACCCGTTCAATGAGCGGAAAACCTGGCCCCAATTATTGGCAAAACCATGGTAAATACAACATGGCTATTAAAGTAGATGCCAACACGAAGGTGGTTAGCGGTACCGAAGAAATTTTATACAGCAACAACAGTACAGATACTTTAAAAACACTCGCCATCCGCTTTGTAAACAATTTACACAAACCAACTTCTCCAAGAGGCGGCGCAGTGAGCGAAGATTTTTTGAGCACCGGTTTAAATATTACTGCTTTTTCGGTAGATGGCGAAACTTATCAGGTTGATAGTAAAAGCTGGGGAACAGTAGGCAATGTAAGATTAAAAAAACCTTTGTTGCCTAAATCGAAAATAACAGTAAAAATCGACTGGGATTATCCATTATCAAAAGAAAGTGGTAGAGAAGGGCAAATTGATCCAAATTCGTTCTTCGTGGCATATAGTTATCCTCGTGTTTCGGTATTTGATGATTATAATGGCTGGGACCGCATTCCGCATACGGATAGAGCCGAGTTTTATAACGACTTTAACGATTACGAATTCTCCATTAAAGCACCTAAAAACTATGTGGTTTATGCCACAGGCGATTTCCTGAATCCTGATGAGGTTTTACAACCTGAAATTTCTGCCCGTTTAAAAAAATCGTACAATGGGGATGAGTTCATCCACATTGCTACCGAACAAGAAATGAAAGATGGGAAAGTAACCCAGCAAAAAGACTGGAACACCTGGAAATTTGCAGTAAACCACATTACCGATGTTACCTTCGCCTTAAGCAACCACTATGTATGGGATGGTGCAAGTGTAGTTGTAGATAAAAAAACCAGTCGCAGAGCAAGTGCACAAGCTGCATATAACCCAACCACAGGTAAAGATTTTGTAAACTCGGTTAAGTATAACTTGAATGCTTTAGATTGGTTTTCTAACAATTGGCCAGGTATCCCTTATCCTTATGTAAAAACAATTGCTTTCCAGGGTTTTGCAGATATGGAATATCCGATGATGGTAAATGATTCGCAATTTGGAGATCCGGTTTTTGCTCAATTGGTTCAAGACCATGAGGTGGCACATACTTATTTTCCATTTTATATGGGCATTAACGAAACCCGTTACGCTTACATGGATGAGGGTTGGGCTACCACATTTGAATATTTAATTGGTATTGCAGAACATGGAAAGGAAGCAGCAGATAAGTTTTATAAAAACTTTAGGGTAAACCAATATATTAATGATAAATCTGCAGAAGAAGATCAACCTGTAATTTCGATGTCTGATCAGGTATCGGGTGCAGGTTACGGAAATAACTCTTATGGAAAAGCTTCGCTATCGTATTTAGCACTAAAAGATATGCTTGGTAATGATTTATTTAAAAAAGCATTGCATAACTATATGAGTAACTGGAACGGCAAACACCCAATTCCATGGGATTATTTTAACTCAATGAATGCGGGTTCTGGACAAAACTTAAACTGGTTTTTTCAAAACTGGTTCTTCAGCAACAATTATCTCGATTTAGCCATTACTAAAGTTACCGCTGCAAAAGGTAAATCTACGTTAACAGTTAAAAATACAGGTGGGTTTGTCATTCCTTTTGATGTGGTGGTTACTTATACAGATGGAAAAGTAGATACCATCCATAAAACCCCGGCAGTTTGGAAAGCAAATCAGAAAGAAGTTGTGGTAACAGTGAATAGTGCTAAAAAAGTAAAATCGATCAGTTTGGATAACGGCATTTATATGGATGCCACACCAGCAGATAATGTTTGGTTAGCTAAATAGTTTTCAGTTGGCAATTTTCAGTTGGTGGTCCGATACGGCTACCAACTGAAAACTGTTAACTAATAGTCCTCGTTTGTAACGAGGATTATCAAGATTCGCATTTGTAATGCGACATAAACAAATTAATGGCGATAAAATCGCCTATCTCCTACATCCTCGTTACAAGTGAGGACGATATATCAACTGAAAGCTGTTAACCGTTTTCTGCTTTACAAGTTGGTTCATGTTTTACCGGAAAATTTAGCGAATTAGCAATAAAACACATTTTATTTGCTTCATGGTGAAGCGATGTTGCAAGTTCGTAATGTGCTTTATCTGCAATTAAAACCTGTGGATGTAGTGTAACTTCTTTAAACTTACCACTACCATCCGCACCTTCTTCCATTGTACCTGTGGCTTCATCTTTATAATCGATAACTACAATCTCGTTTTTTGAGCATAAATGTAAATACCAAAGCATATGGCAACTTGAAATGGAGGCCAGCAACAAATCTTCGGGGTTATATTTAGATTTATCACCCAAAAATGCAGAATCTGATGAACCGGAGATATCGGCTTTACCCTTTACCGAAATTACATAATCGCGATCGTACGAACGGTAATCCATTGTACCCGAGCCTTTATTGCCCGTCCAGGTAACAGTAGTAGAATATAAATGATCTTTCGGCATGATAAAATTGGTTAGATTGTATAGCCAATTTAAGAAAATAAAATTGAGATTTCCTTGTTTTTTCGCGTACTTTCAGACAAAACATTAACCTTTTTATCACTAAGGTGGCTTAAGTGGTAAATATTAATTTGAAAAGCAGGGTTTGGTGGTGCTCCGGTTCCGAAAGCCCTGCTATCTCTCCAAGTCCTCGCTGCGCTGTGGGCTTTCCGCTCTATCAGGTTTAGTTAACAAAGGGTTTCGAAGTCCCCAAATACACCTTGAAGCTTTAAAAACCTGCGAGGTCTTGATCAGCTAAAACTAAGCCCCTTTAATTTCTCAGCTAAAACTTCCGAGATCTTACGGTACGAATCAAAAGTCCAGCCACCCACATGTGGGGTTAAAATTACCTTTTCGTTATTCTTTAATTCATCATACCATGACTTTTCACCTAAGGCGGGGAATTTTTCTGTCTGTAAAACATCTAGTCCTGCCCCTAATATCTTTCCTGTTTTTATGGCATTCAATACTGCTGCTGTGTTTACAATTTCGCCCCTTGCGGTATTGATAAAGAAAATAGGCTTTTTAAAATGGAAGAAATATTCATCATCAACCATTTGTTTGGTTTCGGCTGTTAACGGAATATGCAGACTCAGCACATCGCTGTGTTTCACAATTTCTTCCATGCTCACCTCGCGGGCAAAAGCATCAGAAAAACCAGTTTTATATTTATCATAAGCCATTACATCTACTTCGAAGCCAGCGAGCTTTTTCGCAAAACTTTGTCCCATAAAACCATAACCGATGAAGCCAACTTTTTTGCCTTTCAATTCGTAGCCACGGTTTCCTTCCCGGTCCCAAATGCCATTCCTGATTTCGATATCCGCCCTGCGGAAGTTGTTCATCAACGATAATAGTAATCCTGTGGCATGTTCGCCAACCGCATCACAATTGCCTTCGGGGGCATTTATTAAGGCTATATTCTTTTCAAAAGCAATTTTATCATCAATATTATCCAGGCCCGCACCTGCCCTTGCCACAAACTTTAAATTTGGTGCAGCAGCAAAAATTTCGGCATCAATCCTAAATTTTGTCCTTACGGCAATCCCAGTATAATCTTTTATTCTATCTAATGTTTGTTGTCGGGTAATCTGTGGTTCATCGTCTACCTGGTATCCCATGGCAGTGGCCTGCTCTTTAAATGCAGGGTGCAGATCATCAACAATCAATATCCTTTTCATCATAAACAAAAGTAACATTTTGCAAATTGATCAATTGTAATATTCCTCATTGTTTTATCAAAACGAAACCTACTGATTTGTTAAAGTATTAACAGCACGTTACCACAAAAATATTACTATAAAATGGCTGTAATAAAATAGTTACGGCTCATTAATTAAACTTAGTTGCCGTTACTTTGTCTCCCTTTATAAAAACACACGAAATTTTATTTTTTAATGAGACTTATACATTCAAGAACAATACAGATTACCCTCTTACTTTTGAGCTTAACATTTAGCCTTTTTGCCCAAACAGGTGGAAAAGCAAAAATTACCGGAATACTTAAAGATGCAAAAACACAGGAAACCATTCCATTTGCTACGGCCGTTTTAATAGATAAGGCCACTGCTAAAAATGCTAAAATTGTACAAACAGATGTAAACGGTGCATTTGTGATGGCCGATATCCCTACAGGAAATTTTACTTTTAAGATAAGTTTTGTGGGTTACCAAACGATGGTGAGGGATAACATAGCCATTACTGCGGCAACAGGCACATTAAACTTTGGTGAGATCAAAATGAACCCAGCTAAAGGAAATGTATTAAGCGAAATTACTGTAACTGGCCAAAAACAGGGGATGCAGATGGGAATTGATAAAAAGATTTTCGCTGTAGATCAAAGCGTAATCAGTGAGGGTGGCTCGGCAGGAGATTTATTGCAGAACGTACCTTCAGTTTCTACTGATATGGATGGTAACGTAAGTTTACGTGGTTCTACTGGCGTAAAAGTATTAATTGATGGGAAACCCTCGTTAATTGCAGGCGGTAACGTTGCGCAGATTCTTCAATCTATCCCGGCAAGCTCTATTGAAAGTGTTGAGGTAATAACAAATCCATCAGCTAAGTACGATGCTGAAGGTCAATCAGGCATCATTAACATTGTGTTGAAGAAAAACACAAAACTTGGCTTTAACGGTTCAGTTGCGTTAACTGCTGGTAACCGCGATAATTACAATGCAAATACCAATTTAAGTTTCCAAAACAGTAAAGTAAATATTTATGGAAATTATGGCTACCGTTACGGCAACCGAGTTGGTGGCGGTTTTCAGGATATTTATTACAAATCGGATTCTTTAAGAACAAGATTTGCCAACCAGAACACGGTTTCCAAATCATTGGATAAAGGCCATAATGCCAAAGCGGGTATCGATTATTACCTTACGCCTAAAAGTGTAATCAGTTTATCAGGAGGTTTTAACTCAAGAGAAAATGACCGTAATGAGCAGCTCAACATCAGGCAATTGGATAAAAACCAGTCGCCGGTTTTATTAAGCAACAGAACCAATAGCACCGATGGTTTCGGAGATAGTTATGATGCCAATTTAGATTATGTACAAAAATTTAAAAAACCTAAAGAAGAACTTACATTCAACTTCGGCTATTCATACGGCACAAACAATAGCAACCAGTATTACAGTACCAATACCATTAACCGCAACGGTGTGCCCATTGATGAAACTTTAAGTTTACAACGCGTATTCAATACCGGCAACAATACCAACTATAACATACAAACAGATTACGCTCTGCCTGTTGGTAAAGCTGGTAAAATTGAAGTGGGTTACCGCAGCCAGATCCGTTTAGGAGAAAATGATCAGTATGCGGATTCGATCCCTACAAACACAAATATTTACATCAGTAACAATAAATTAATTAATGGATTCGATAGTAAAGATCAGGTGCATGCACTTTATTTCAACTACCAGAACCAGATTAAAGATTTTGGATACCAAATAGGGTTAAGGGGCGAAGATGCACGTTTAGATACCCATTTAGAAGGTTATACCGGCAATGTATTAACCGCTGCAGAAGGAAACATCCACTACAAAAGAATTTACCCAAGCGTTTTCTTAACACAGAAATTAAAAGGAGATAATCAGCTGCAATTGAGTTATACCCGTCGTGTAAACCGTCCACGCCCATGGGATACCAATCCGTTTTTAGATGTTTCAGATCCTTTAAATTATAGAGGTGGTAACCCGAATTTATTGCCGGAAGATGTACACTCTTTCGAGTTGGGGTATAGCAAATACTGGAAAAAAGTAACCTTAACATCGAGTTTGTATTTCCGCCAAACCAATGATGTGATTCAACGCGTAAGAAGTACACCTGTTAATGGAATTATCACCTCAACCCCTCAAAACTTAACCAATCAGATTAATAGTGGTTTAGAATTAATCGGCCGTTTCGACTTAATTAAAGCTTTAAACTTTACAACCAACGTTAACCTTTACCAGGCGAAATTTGCGGGAGATGCCAGGTTTGATATCCCATCGAGCAGTGGCTTTAGCTGGAATGCCAACCTAACTGGAAATTTAACCGTAGTTAAAAATCTATCATTACAAGTGCGTGGCGATTACCGTGCACCAGAAGTAATGGCACAGGGTAAACGTAATGCCATGTATGGAATTGATGGTGGAGCCAAATATGATTTCCCAAACAAAAAAGCATCTCTAAGCTTCAATGTGCGTGATGTGTTTAACACCAGAAGATGGAGCATGACCACTGAAGATAGAGCAACAATTGTTGATTTCGAACGCCAGTTTCAAGGAACAATGGGCAACCTAACCTTCTCTTACCGCTTCGGAAAAACCACTTTTACAGGTACAAATAAAAAGAAGAAAGAAGAGCAGGACAACCGTCCTGATGAAGGATCGTTTTAATAACTTAAGGTGCTTAGAAATTTTTAAGCACCTTTTTTTTTACTAAATTTTATTCAATACAATTCCTTCCTGTGTAAAAGCTATTACAAGTTATTATCTTGCAGCATGGAAGAGATAAATCCCTGGAAAACGCTAGATAGCGATGTAAAATACGATAACAATTGGATCCGTTTAACCGAGCACCAGGTCATCAATCCATCTGGCGGAAAGGGAATTTATGGTACCGTTCATTTTAAAAATCTCGCCATCGGCATACTTCCTTTGGATGTAAACCTCAATACCTGGCTGGTTGGCCAATACAGATATGCACTAAATTCCTACAGTTGGGAAATTCCGGAAGGTGGTGGACCATTTTATGAAGCACCGCTTGAAAGTGCCCGGAGAGAATTATTGGAAGAAACGGGCATGAGTGCCAGAAACTGGCAAGAGATTCAAAGAATGCATCTTTCTAATTCTGTAAGCGACGAACTAAGCATTATTTACCTAGCTACCGATTTAATACATGGCATTGCCATGCCCGAAGAAACCGAACAACTAATTGTTAAAAAATTACCTTTCGAAGAAGCCTATCAAATGGTTTTAGATGGTAAAATTACCGATTCCATGAGCGTTGCCGCAATTTTGAAAGCAAAGCTGATGATGATTAATGGTGAATTGTAATTATAAACACCAAATGTTCCTACGGAACATTCAAAATATTGCATATTTTTTCTACCCAGCATATGTCCCGATGGGACATTAAACAAAATTAATGTCTAACACCTTTTTAGAGATATTTTTTTTTATAAACCTGCTGATTATTCTACCAATTTTCAGAAACAAGAGCTATATAATTAAATTTTCCGACCTTAAATCCAGATAAAAAAAGATTAAGATTGATATTATTTAAAAAATCCATTCCTTGTTCCGTAGGAACAAATCCTAGAACTACTAACTTGCATATTTCCCGAAGGGACATCCAACAATATGAATATCTAACAGCTTTTTAGAGATATTTTTTTTTATAATCCTGTAAAGCACTCATTCTAAATCTTCTCAAAGAAACATTTTAATAATGATGAATATTTTAAAATAGGGTATTTTCCTATGGAATATTATTATTTATAAAATCCGTTTCTTGTTCCGTAGGAACAAATCATAGAACTACTAACTAGCATATTTCCCGGTGGGACATTAAACTATATCAATGTCTAACAGCTTTTTAGAGATATTTTTTTTTATAACCTATTGATTATTCTACCAATTTTCATAAACAAGCGTTATGTAATTAAATTTTCCGACCTTAAATCCAGATAAAAAAAGATTAAGATTGATATTATTTAAAAAATCCGTTCCTTGTTCCGTAGGAACAAATCCTGGGTAGAACATTACGAATTGTAATTTTCGTTCCGTAGGAACGTTTCGTGCTCCAACAAAAAGATAAAGTTTTATAGAAAAATTAAAAAATAATTGCTAATTTGATTAACGCCTTGCTTGCAATGCAAGATTGCTTATTTAATAAGCACATATTAAAACGTTTTTAAGTATCCCCTAAATATTAAATCATTCCATTTTCTATTATCCCCTAGTGATAAACCCTCGGCAGCAAAAATTTCGCTTTGAAATTTTGGTTTCCATAGGAAAATTATTGTTGATTTAATTTTTATAACGCTATGCCAAACACATACACGCAGCTGCATATCCAATTTGTTTTTGCTGTTAAATTTCGTGCTTCTTTAATCAAGGCAGAATGGAAAGAAAGACTGTTAAAATACATTACCGGAATATTCCAGACAAACAATCATAAAATGATTCAAATTAACTGTATGCCTGATCATATACATATCCTAATTGGAATGCGGCCTCATCAATCTATTTCCAGTCTTATCCAAAATGTAAAGACCGAAAGTTCCAAATGGATTAATGAACAGGGATTCTGTAAAGTTAAATTTGCACGGCAAGAAGGATATGGTGCTTTTTCATATTCAAAAAGCCATATTCAACAGGTTATTCAATATATTCAAAACCAGGAACAACACCACAAAAAGCAAAATTTTTTAGAGGAATACACTAGCCTTTTGGAGACCTTTAAAATTGAATACGAAGAAAAATACATCTTCAAAGAACCAGAATAATTTATTATTATCTTTGCAATCTATTAAACCGACCAGATGAGCAAGCTTTTTGGATATATTTTAAGCCCTATTTTTTATATTTTTTTTGGATTAACCCTCTGCATCTTCCACCCCATACAATGGCTTAGTTTTAAGCTTTTTGGCTATAAAGCGCACAAGGTTTCGGTAGATATCCTTAATTTTTTTCTCACCTATTGCCAGGTTTTCCTTTTCAATTCGATCAGTTTTAAAAATGAATATGATTTGCCAACCGACAGACCGATTATTTTTGCGGCAAATCACCAGAGCATGTACGACATTCCCTCATTGATCTGGTTCTTAAGGAAACACAGCGCAAAATTTATCTCCAAAATTGAGCTTACCAAAGGTATTCCATCCATCTCCATTAACCTCCGTTTGGGCGGTGGAGCAAATATTAACCGTAAAGACAATAAGCAGGCCATTTCAGAAATCATTAAACTTGGCCGTAGAATGAAGGAAAACAACTGGAGTACGGTTATTTTTCCGGAAGGAACAAGAGCGAAGGATGGGCAATTGAAAACATTTCAGTTTGGAGGCATCGCAACCATCTTAAAGGTTGTTCCTAATGCACTAGTAGTACCGGTAGCCATCGAAAATTCATGGAAAATTGTTCGCTTCGGCATGTTTCCGTTAACCACAGGCAACGCCTTAAAATGGACGGTTTTAAAACCCATTGAACCAGGCATAAAAACGCCAAATGAGATCACGCTGGAAGTTGAAAACGAAATCAGAAAAGTTTTAGGTCAACCAGTGGCGCAGCCAGCTATTTTATAATTTTTATTAATTTCTTTAAAGATCCTTCGACTCCGCTACCATTGACAGGCTCCAATAGAATGGTCGTCATCTCGACGGTAGCGCAGCGAAATGGAGAGATCTTTGTACCAAGTTATTTGAAATCAAATTTAAAAGATTTCTCAACTACGGTCGAAATGACGATACTTCAAGACTATTCACCTGCTTTATTTATCTGTCATTTATATTGATTTTTAAAAAACAAATTATCCGGCAGGATCATTCGGTGGTTTCTGTGCTTCCTTGGCAATAAAATTAGTATCCTTTTCAGCGCTAAACGCTTGGCGTCAAATGATCTAAATATTTTTATTCCCTATTACCCTGAAAAATTCATCACGATAAGTATCGCCTACTGGGATAATTTTCTGATTAATGGTGATGCGGCTACGCTCAATACTTTCAATCTTATCAACCGCTACAATGTATGATTTATGCACCCTGATAAACTGACTCTGAGGCAACGCCTCTTCCATCTTTTTCATACTTTGCAGGGTAATAACGCGCTCATCTTTGGTAAAAATCGAAATGTAATCTTTCAAACCCTCAATAAACAAAATATCGTGCAAGTATATTTTTTGGATCTTATGTTCTGTTTTTACGAAAATGTAATCCTGAACCGGATTTGGCGATCCTGAAAATGGTGCTGGTGTAACAATTGGTTGCGCTACACTCGCAGGAGTTTCAACAGGTTTTACCTGGTTGTGAACTTTTTCTACCGCTTTATAAAAACGGTCGAATGCAATGGGTTTCAAAAGATAATCAGAAACATTCAGATCATAACTTTCCAAAGCATATTGCGGGTATGCGGTTGTGAGGATGTAATGGCATTTATTACCTGCAATTTTCAAAAACTGGATGCCGGTTAGCTCAGGCATTTGGATATCTAAAAATACAAGATCAATTCCCCCACCCTGAACAATCTGCAAAGCTTCAATAGGGTTTTCGCACCTTTTAACCATCGTTAAAAACGGTACTTTAGAAATATAATCCTGCAAAATATCAAGCGCTAAAGGCTCATCATCAACAACAATACAGTTTAAGTTCATTTTTGGTTATTATTTAATTCGAGATGATAATTTATATCTGGTTTACAGATTAAATATCAATCATCAGTTCACAGGTATAATGAGTAGCCGAATTTACAACATTTAATTTATATCTATCAGGATAAACCAATTGTAACCGTCGTTCTACATTGGTTAAACCCACACCACCCTGAGCATCTTTATTTTGCTGGTTCTTTTTATTTATCACGCTAAAATGCAAAATTTTCTGATTGGCAATGATATTGATTCTAACAGGCTCTGCCGGATCGGTTACCACACCATGTTTAAATGCATTTTCTACAAAAGAAATCAACATTAAAGGCACAATTTTCTGATTATCAATTTCACCATTTAAAGTAAGCTCAATATAAGCCCCATCTTTAAACCGTATTTTTTGCAGTTCGATATAACTGGTTAAATAATCTACTTCTTTGCTTAACGCCACGGTTGGGGTATTGCTTTCGTAAATCATGTAACGCATAATTTCCGAGAGTTTCATAATGGCATCGGCAGTTTTATCCGATTTTTGATAAGCCAGCGAATAGATATTGTTAAGCGAGTTAAAAAGGAAATGCGGGTTTAACTGCGATTTCAAAAACTGGAGTTCCATTTCGCGACGCTCACTTTCTAAGTTCCGCTGGATCCTTTCACTTGCAAACCAATCAATGGTAAATTTGATAATACAGCTGCAGATTAAGAAAAAACCTGATAAGAAAGTAACCATAATCACAAAACTATGTACTGGAATCTCCATCCGTTTTCCCTTAGCACTAACATTGGTCAATACATCATCCGGGTACAAAACAGCGATTGCTGTTTTAGCCACAACCGCAACTGCAATCAATATTAAAAATGCCAATACGTAGATGAAATATTTCTTCCTTTTCTTGATTAGCTCAGGGATCAAGAAAATATAATTAATATAGAAAATAGAAATATTTATTATTCCATATGCGATATAGCTAATAAAATAATCTTTTGCTGTATGTATTGATGTATCAAAAATATTTAGCCCAACAATTAGCATCACGATAATTGTCCAGAAAATAGCATGCAAGATTAAAGGCCCCTTACTTTGTTTCATTAGAAATATATTAAATGGAATATGAAATTGATATACGTACAATAGACGCATATCCTATCATGCACACAAAATAAATAAAGTTTTATCGATTTACTTACACAATCTACCAACGGGCATTTTTTTTCTACCAACGGCCCAATAGGCAAATTTTATCGACAAACGCCAAAAATGGCCGTTGATCTAGAATCTTGAACACTTGGTATAATAGATTTTAGCAGCTTGTTTTTCTTGAGTTTCTTTGAATCATCAAAACGAAAACAAAATGAAAACATCATCAGCAATCAACTTCAATAATCAAGCAGTAATGGCTGATGATCAATTCACAGCCGCTCAATTAAAACAAAACATCATGAAAAAGTTAGGAAACACATCGCCATTTTTACTTTTATTATTACCAGTATTTATGATGATCATTTTAACACTTACTGTAAGCACCAATCAAAACGATGCCGAAATTGTGATAAAACCTGCAAAAACATCAAATACGATCGTAACAAAAGCCACCGCTATTTTTAAATAATAGCCATGAATAATTACGCTATCGAAACGGTAGGCTTAAACTTTAACTTTGGCAACCAGGTTATTGTAAAAGATCTCTCTCTACAAGTACCAAAAGGCAGTATTTACGGTTTTCTTGGTCCGAATGGAGCAGGTAAAACCACAACCATAAAAATTTTGCTAAACCTGCTGAAGTCGCCTTCAGATCAGGTTTTCATATTCGGCAAAGAAATAAACAGCAACCGGATAGCTACACTTAAGCGTATTGGTGCCTTGGTAGAACAGCCTGCTATTTACGGTCACCTTTCGGGAAAAGAAAACCTGATTAACCGGTGCATTTTACTGGGCATAAAAAAAACAAAGGCAGATGAAATGTTGGCCCTTGTTGGCTTAACAGAGGCTGCCAATAAAAAAGCAAGCAAGTATTCGTTGGGCATGAAACAGCGCTTAGGCATTGCCCAGGCATTAATTTCAGATCCGGAATTACTTCTTTTAGATGAGCCAACCAATGGCCTCGATCCAAACGGCATTATAGAAATCCGTAATCTGATGATCGATCTGGCCACTAAACATCAAAAAACAATCTTGGTATCGAGCCATTTACTGGCAGAAATAGAAAGAACGGCCACACATGTTGGCATTATAAATAAAGGTGAACTTTTGTTTCAGGGCACTATCGATGAACTTCATTTACTTAGCAAACCCATGCTTGAAATTGAAGTAGATCAGATTGAAAACGCAACCGCACTTATCTTAAAATCGGGTTATGAGGTGATAACAAAAACCGATAAAAAAATTACGGTTCCATTTATTTCAGCGCAAAATAGTGGCGAGTTAAACACTTTGCTCATTAAAAATGGCTTTACAGTAAGCAGTTTATACAAACAAAGAAAAGATCTCGAAAATTTATTCCTCGATATTACCAAAACAAACTAATATGCACACGCTCTTCATATCTCTACAATCAGAATTTTATAAATCGCGTAAAACTTTAGCATTTTGGGCGGCCATTTTATTACCCGTAATTATATGTGGCCTAATTACCTTTGGTTTTTATTCCGGATCAGAGAAGATTCTTGATCGGCATTACCCACCAATGATGCTTTGGGGCAATTATATCGGTGCAGCACTAAATGTTATGGGTTTATTGGTTATGCCTTTCTATGTTATATTTATGGCTTTCTCAGTTAATAATATCGAGCATAAAAACGATACATGGAAAATGTTATTTGCGCAGCCACTAAATAAATTTTCTATTTATGCGGCAAAATATTTATACGCCGTATTATTAATATTCATTTGTTTATTCCTTTTTGCAACTTTAACCTACTTATTTGGCCATTTATTACAGGTTTTAGTGCCCGGATATAACTTTAACCAATTTAATCCCTCCACTGTCCTGATCAATTCTTACACTAAATTGTTCCTCTCCTCATTAGGGATTTTATCATTACAGTTTATTTTAAGCTTAGTATGGGGCGATTTCCTTAAGCCAATGGGAATTGGTTTTATTGGAACCATTATGGGCATTATAACTGCAAACGTAGGCTGGAAATATGCTTACCTTATCCCCTACGCGCTACCAACGCTGGCATTAAGAATAACGAAAGTAAAAAAAGGTGGTGATCCATTGGATTTTCCAATTTTTACCCAAGAAATATGGACAAGCTTAATCTATGCGGCCATTCTTTTCACTATTGGCTATTTTATTGTGACTAAAAAGAGCATAAAATAAGTTTAGGGCTAAAATTTCATCGAACAATCGTGTAAAAATATCATTGGAAAATAATTTGGAACGGTTTAAAGTGTATTTTAGATTAAAACCAACAAATTATTCAGAAATGATCAAAAAATTTACACTAACAGCATTGGCTTTCAGTCTTTGCTTTTCGGCTTTTGCACAAGAAACACCAGATGCAGCTGTTATACAAAAAATTAGAAAAGAAGGTTTAGACAATTCCAAGGCAATGGAAATTGCTTTTAATTTAACGGATGTGAGTGGGCCGCGTTTATCAAACTCGCCAGGACTAAAAAAAGCACAGGATTGGGCCGTAAAACAACTTACCGATTGGGGATTAAAAAATGCCCACCTCGAAGCCTGGGGAACTTTCGGTAAAGGCTGGCAAATTGATAAATACTATGCCGCAACTACCATCCCATATTACCATGCCATTATTGCATCGCCAAAAGCCTGGACACCTGGTACCAACGGCCCGATTAAATCTCAGGTGGTTTTAATTAAAGCCGATAGCGTAGCCGATTTAGCAAAATATAAAGGCAAATTAGCCGGAAAAATCATCATGATGGATCAGGGTGCACCCTTAACAAGTGGCACAAAAGCAGATTTTTCGCGCTATGCAGATACCACATTGGCACAAATGGCCGCTGCTAAACCACAAGCAGCAGGTGCAAGACAACGCCCAACCAGCGGACCAATGGCCGATAGAATGGCACAAATGATGAAAATGCGCGAAATCCGTGCTGCAATCAGCGCCATGCTTGTTGAAGAAAAAGTTGGTTTAATTTTAACTTATGCCCGTGGCGGACAAGGAACATTTTTTACCAGTAATGGTGCTTCTTATGCACTAGATGCCAAACCGGTATCGCCAGAACTGGAAGTAGCAGCAGAAGATTTTTTACATATACTACGCCTTTTGCGTGCCGGCAAAACAGTAGAGGTAGAAGCTGATATCAAAACATCATTTTATGATAAGGATCCGCAAGGCTATAATGTAATTGCAGAAATACCGGGAACTGATAAAAAGTTAAAAGAAGAAGTGGTGATGATTGGCGGGCATTTCGACTCATGGCATGCAGCAACTGGCGCAACCGATAATGCTGCAGGCTCTACCGTAATGATGGAAGCCATGCGTATTTTAAAAGCAATAGATTTTAAACCAAAACGTACAATCCGCATTGCACTTTGGAGCTCTGAAGAACAGGGTTTGTTTGGATCGAGAGGTTATGTAACCAAACACTTTGGCGATCCGAAAACGATGGTACTTACACCCGATCAGAAAAAAATCTCAGCTTATTATAACCTCGATAACGGAACAGGAAAAATCCGTGGCATTTATTTACAGGGTAATGAGGCCGCTGGCCCGATTTTTCAAAACTGGTTTACACCTTTTAATGATTTAGGAGCAACAACGGTAACCATTAATAACACAGGCGGTACGGATCATCAGGCTTTCGACGCGGTTGGTATTCCAGGCTTCCAATTCATTCAGGATCCTGCTGATTACAATACCCGAACCCACCATAGCAATATGGATACTTATGACAGACTTGTTGAAGACGACTTAAAACAGGCCGCAACAATTATTGCTTCTTTTGTTTATAATACATCGCAACGCGAAGCACAAATCCCTAGAAAAGAACTACCTGCACCACAACCTGCAAGACCGTAAATTGAACACCGCTTAAAATAAAAGCCTGCTGATTTGACTTTAGGATCAAATAGCAGGCTTTATTATTTAGATTGAGAGGTTATATGTATTTTGAAACCCTTACAGGGATAATATTCTTTCTTTAAACGCCCAAACAATTAATTGATAAGAGTTTTTTAAATCGAGTTTTCTTACCATATTTCTGCGGTGCGTATTAACTGTATGCTCACTGATAAAAAGCATTTCGCCGATTTCTTTACTGTTATAACCCATTGATAACAGGTGTACAATCTCAATTTCCCTCTCGCTGATCGAACTGTGATTTTCCTTTAGGAGGATATTGTTTGCCATTTTTGAAAAAATTAATGGTTAAATGTTTTTCGTAGTCGCCGCCCATTGTAGACCTATTTCTAAATAAGTTCAAAATAGTTGTTTTTCATAGGTAGACGCTCTATTATTTGATAACCGCATTTTTTTAAGTTGTTATCATATACCAAAAGTAGTAGTACCTCGCAATTCGTTGCTAGTGTAAAATGCCCTAAATTAAAGGGTATTTTTACGGTATCGTTCAGTGAAGCTTGGAGGGCTTATAGAATTTATTTTTCAACTTTCATTAGCTCCCCACTTATTATCTATATTTGGGTTAAAACCAAATAACTTTATGACACAAGTTCCTTTAATGAAGGATGGTAAAAACAACACCATCCCGGTAAATATTGCACAACAGATGACGGAGGCTTTTCGCAAAAGCCAGAATACAGAAAAAGGTACATATACAAAAGCGGCCTGGTTTCCTGCGGCACAAATATCATCCTTAACAAAAAAAATGATTGATTTTGGTGGCGACGGGATTAGAATCTATTTCGGAAGGTACACCAGCGAGATTATTGATCAGATCAACAAATTGGAATACGGAGACCAAATCCCTTATACCTATGCCGATATGAATACCGTACTTCTGGTGGTCACCAAATTAATTGATGGTAAACCCTGCACGGATTATTTTATTGATAAAGATGTTGCCTGCAATGTTGAGGATGCACAACCAACCGATCCTGAAAACAGAGCTTTATTATGCCCGCAACAATGCGATGATACTAGCAAATTGATGTTATAACATCAAATAGATGATAGGAAGAATTGACATTCCACTGGATATATTCAAGATTCTGAAATATATCCTGCCAACAAGCGCCTCGTATGCCGAGCTGCTTTGCCTTGTTTTTGCTATATATTTTTTATCAAAAGACAAGAACCCATTTTGGCGAATAACCATATGGTACCTGGTAATCGTAATGGTAACCGAAACTGCTGGAAAGTATTGCGCCTTAACTTACCGTACAAATCTATTTGTGCTTAACATTTATACCTTATTTGAGGTATCATACGTTACCTATGGATTTTATACTTTTATAAAACAGTATGCCGATATCAAAAAATGGATAATTGCAATCTATGGAGTAATCATATTAATTTACATCACATTTACCGCTATATACGGTATCCATGTATATAATGCTTTTACCATAAGTATAATGTCGGTGGTTTTTGTTATTTATGGCTTATTCTATTTTTATTTATTGCTTAAAGACGAAGATTATATCGATTTAAAATTTCATGCTGCATTTTGGTGGGTTGGCGGGGCCTTAATATTTTATTTTGGCAGCACACTCGCTAATTTCTTTGATGATATTATACAGCAAAAATTTTTAGGCAAATACAATACAAGGTCTATTATTTACACAACACTTAACTTTTTTTTATATGGCCTCTGGGCCTATTCATTTATATGCAGAGCTCGTCAACGGAAGTAATGTCACTCATATTATTGGCATCATTTGTTTTTCTTTTGATGCCAATATTCCTTTTACTTTATATCAGGTCGTATAACCAGCACAAAAAGAACCACGTTCTGGAAAAGCAGAATATGCAGCAAATATTCGAATCCGAAATGCTTCAAACACGTATTGAGGTACAAGATCAAACCATGCAGAGCATTGCCACAGAACTGCATGATAATGTTGGACAACTGCTGAGTCTTACCACCCTTACCCTAAATTCAGTTAATATAAATGATGCAGAAAAAGCAAAAAAGAAAATAGACAATTCACTTTCCCTTGTCAACAAATCAATTAAAGAACTTCGCGAACTGGCTAAACTTTTGCATGGTGAGCAATTGGTAGAAAACGGCATTGGTAATGCCATTGATCAGGAAATAAACTGGCTTAATAAAACTGGCGCATATGAGCTAAAAACAAACAATTTACTGGTTGAAAAACAAATTACTTCGCCAAATAAAGACTTGATTATCCTTCGTTTACTGCAAGAAATTATCAATAATATCATTAAACATGCACAGGCCACACAGATTCAAATCGATGCTTACCTACAGAACGATACTTTACATTTAAAAGTAACCGAAAATGGAATAGGTTTTAATCCAGACGAAATTAAAGCTCAAAAATCGGGTATGGGCCTTAATTCTATTTACAAAAGAATTGAGATGATTGATGGAAAATTAGCCTTAAATTCGGCCCCGGGAGAAGGTACTTCCATTGCAATCGAAATCCCATACCCTTAAACTGTATGCAGAACCAAAGTATCGCTATCGCTATTGTTGATGACCACACGCTCTTCCGCTCAGGATTAGCCAGCCTGTTGGAAGAATTTGATGAAATTAAAGTGATGTTTGAAGCCACTAATGGGGTGGATCTTCAAAACAAAATTAATAACCATACTGAAGTTCAGCTTATTTTGATGGACATCAACATGCCTGTAATGGATGGTTATGCTGCTACCAAATGGGTTAAAATCCACCACCCGAATGTTCATGTGCTTGCATTAAGCATGCTCGAAGATGAAAAGGCAATTATCGGAATGCTCAAAGCTGGTGCTGGCGGTTATATGCTCAAAGAATCAACTCCATCAGATTTATTTGCAGCCATAAGAGTAATTGTAGACAAAGGATTTTTTGTAAATGAATTGGTATCCGGAAGGTTATTGGTAGCTTTAAAAGACAGCGATATTAAACCAACATTCTCTGCCCGCGAATTAACATTTTTTCAGCATTGCAGCACCGAGCTTACTTACAAAGAGATTGCCGACTTAATGAATGTAAGTCCACGCACGGTTGACAACTATAGGGAATCTCTTTTTGCGAAACTCAACATTAAATCACGCACCGGATTGGTAGTTTATGGCATTAAAAATAACATCATCACGATTTAAACTTTTATAAAAGATAAATCATCAACACACTGATTATCAATACTTTAAATACAAAACCTTCTGCATTCCCATTTCAAAATAATGGAAATTCATTCTAAAAAATACAGCATTTTCGATTTCTAAAATATTTTTCAAATAAAATTTGGATAACTAACGAATTAGTTTTAACTTTAGTCAAGACAATTTAATTTGTCATCATCCTTATTATTATTAATTATTATGGAAATTAAAGATTTAACCAAAGCTGAAGAACAAATTATGCAGGTTTTATGGCAATTGGAAAAAGCATTCGTCAAAGAAGTTATTGATGAGCTTCCCCTTCCCAAACCTGCCTATAATACTGTTTCAACAATCATTAGAATCTTAGAAACGAAAGGCTTTATTGGCCACGAAGCTTTCGGGAAAGCACATCAGTACTATCCTTTAATCAGCAGAGAAGAATATAAGCGCCACGCAACGGAAAAATTGCTGGGTAATTATTTCGAAAATTCGGTTGAGAGTATGTTCTCTTTCTTTGTTAAAGAAGAAAAACTGGATTTAAGCGACGTTGATGAAATTTTAAAAATGATTAACAAAATTAAACATCAGCCAAAATGAGTTTTGCCCACTACCTATTACAGGTGAACTTATATTTAATTGTTTTTTTCGGTTTTTACAAATTACTGTTAGATAAGGAAACCTACTTTACCTTAAACCGCATTTACCTGGTATCTGCGGGAATTTTGTCGTTATGCATACCGTTTATACGTTTAGAATGGCTTACAGAACAAAAGGCAGCACAGCAGGTTTATACATCAGTAAATTGGGAAGCCGTATTACAACAGGCAACAATAGTAACAGAACGGAGCGCAGGCTTTAATTGGGCCAATGCTTTCGTTTATATTTATTGTGCAGGTATATTGTTTTTCTTGGGTAGATTGGTATTTAACTTATTGGCAGTTAAAAAACTCATCACATCAAGCAAAGCCGGATCGGCATTTTCTTTTTTCGGAAAAAAAATAATCGACCGCGAATTGCCGCAAATGGATGTGATTGATATTCACGAAGAAGCACACATTAAACAATGGCATACGGTAGATATTTTATTTTTCGAAATTATAGGCATAATTACCTGGTTAAACCCGGTAATTTACCTATACAAAAAAGCGATTAAAAATATCCATGAGTTTTTGGCTGATGAACTTGCCGCCGAATTTCAGGGCGATAAGGCTGAGTATGCCATGCTTTTGCTCAGCAAATCATTCGGCATATCGCCAAACGCATTAACAAATGGCTTTTTAGAGAAATCGTTAATTAAAAAAAGAATTTTCATGCTTCATAAAGAACGATCTAAAAAAATCGCGATTATGAAGTATGGAATTTCTATCCCACTGTTTGCACTCTTGATCGTATTTTCATCAGCAACTGTGCGTAAAAGTGAAAAACTAATCTCCATTACTGATCAGATTCCTTTAGATAAGCCGATTGAGATGGTACAGGATATGGTAACCGAAACACCTAAAGAAATAATTCCCGAACCAAAGGTTTCTATTGATGGAAAAACAGATCCCAATTGGAAAGGATTTTATCAGTTTCTTGGCAGAAACATTAAATATCCGGCGGCAGCCAATAGTGACGAAGTGCAAGGAAACGCTCAGATAAAGTTTAATTTAAAAGGTGGAAGAGTAACAAATATCATTTCAAATGTAGAATTAGGTGCCGGTTGTGATGAAGAAGTAATGAAAGCCATTTTATCATATAGAGGCTTTAAACAGATAAAGGATGGTAAATATGCATTAACAGTGAGCTTTAGTATTCCGGAATCGTCGGAAGAATTTAAAAATAAATTGTTGCCAAAATCAGCAGGCTATCTGAATTTGAACAAAATTACCATTATATCTTATCTCCAAAAAAATACTGAAACCGGAACGGTTAAATCAGAAAATACTGATAAAATTTACGACTTTGTTTCAATCGAAAAACAGCCTGAATTTCCGGGTGGTATAGCTAAGTTTTATAAATACCTTGGTAGCAATATCAAATATCCTAAAATGGCTTTAGAGAATAATGTTCAAGGTAAAGTTTTCCTTAGTTATGTAGTTGAAAAAGATGGTTCGCTATCGGATATTCAAATTACCAGAGGATTAGGAAGCGGTACAGATGAAGAGGCCGTGAGGGTTATAAAAGATTCGCCAAAATGGAACCCCGGCATTTCAAACGGTAAGCCTGTTAGGGTAAAATATAACATCAATGTGAACTTCACAATCAATGATGATACACCAAAAGAAATTAAAACAGGTAGTATTCCTGCCGATAGGATAAAATTGAAAGATGGTTCTAATCTTGATGCATTAATCATTTTAGATGGTGTTAAATTATCTGAGAACAGCCAATTGGGTACAATCAATCCAAATAGTATCGAATCAATAGAGGTACTAAAAGATCAAACCGCCATGAATTTGTATGGACCAAAGGCTAAAGGTGGCGTAATTTTAATAACAAGCAAGGGTGCAAAAAGCAATACTTTCCGATCGTTAGATGCCAAAGAACTTTCGATAGATAAGACAGGTAACTTTTTTGAACTCAGAAAAAGATTCTAATCAAAATTTACTATGAAAAATGTAATCGTATTTACCATGCTGATGGGGTTTACTTTAGCTGGTTTTGCCCAAAAGGCCGACAGTACCAAAACACCTAAAATTAAGTTAAATAGTACATATCTTACCGCTACTGAACCATTAATGGTGGTGAATGGGACTAAGCAAGTTTTAAGGGGTATATCATCGGTAAAGGATCTTGATCCTACCAATATTAAAGCCGTTACCATATTAAAAGATAGTTCTGCGATTGCAAAGTACGGAGCAGACGGCTTTGCGGGAGTTATAGAAATAGAAACCAAAAACACCGATTCAACAGGTAACAGCATTATAAAGGCTAAACCTATAAAACCTGTAGATCTGCATTTGAATGGAAAAGTAACGGGATTTAAGGTAAATCCAATGCCCAATGGCCAATTACCTGTTAAAAAGCGATACCTGTTAAATAGAGATTTCGATCCAAAAGCAAAAATGCTGTATATTATTGATGGTAAAGAAGTTGCTGATCCTAAAATAAATGAACAATCTATTAAGTCAGTAGAAGTTCTTAAAGATTCGTCGGCCACAACTTTATACGGCGATAAAGGCAAAAATGGTGTAATTATTATCACAACCAATAAAGCAACCTCCAAGAAAAATTAATCCCTAACCTTTTAATATAAAACAATGAGAAAGCTAATCTTTTTAGCCCTAATGGGCATCGCCATGTGTTTTAACCAGGCAAAAGCACAAAACAATCCTGATAAAGTTTACGATTTTACCTCTTTAGAGAAAACGCCAGATTACCCTGGAGGAATCAAGAAATTTTATGAATACCTGGGCCGTGAAATAAAGTATCCTGAGGTAGCCAAAAGAAACAGCACACAGGGAAAAGTATTCGTTTCATTCGTAGTGGAAAAGGATGGCCAGTTAACTGATGTTAAAGTTACCAGAAGCCTAACCCCTGAAACAGATGCGGAAGCATTAAGAGTTTTAGAAAAATCGCCAAGGTGGAACCCCGGCTTAATAAATGGAAGACCGGTTCGTGTAAAATACAACATCAATGTTAATTTCAGCATGAAATAAAAATCAAACGGTAATCTGAATAAACACAAAACCCCAGCAAAAATTGCCGGGGTTTTATGTTTTCTCTCCTGTCTCGGAAGACTAAATTTACGAAAATTTTAATGTATATACAAATATTACAGAATATAATTTTTAATTAAGCAAAATTTTAATATGCTAACATAGGAATATTGTAACTTTCGCAAACTTTTATTTTGAGCTTGCTTTGTTGTACAAGGTTTCAGTTTTAAAAGATCAAGTTTCGTATGTTTTCAAAACATGATGTAAATGTTAAATTCCACATTATTTTCAGCTCATATTAACCAAGAGATCACTATAGTTTAGTCCATTATAATTTTCAGTCATTTAGAAGTTTAAAATACTTTTAGTTCATATTTCACCTCTTTATTAATTCTTCTTAGCTTTCAAAAAAGAGCCAAAACTAGAAAGCCCCCACAACGTGGAGGCTCAAGAATCCGGTGTTTAAACCGGATGCACAGTATATCTTTAAATTGTTTCCTCAGAAATGAATTTTGCAGATGCAAAATCACGGTTCATGCGGGCAATGTTTTCCAAAGAGATTCCTTTAGGGCATTCGGCCTCGCAGGCACCAGTATTGGTACAGTTACCAAAACCTTCTGCATCCATTTGTGCAACCATGCTCTGTACCCTGCGGTAACGCTCTGGCTGACCTTGTGGTAACAATGCCAATTGAGAGATTTTAGCCGACACGAAAAGCATTGCTGAAGCATTTTTACAAGTAGCCACACAAGCACCACAACCAATACAAGCCGCCGCTTCAAAAGCAGCATCTGCCTGCATTTTAGGAATAGGCAAATTGTTTGCATCCTGAGCATTACCCGTGTTTACCGAAATAAAACCACCGGCAGCAATAACCCTATCAAATGCAGAACGATCTACTGTTAAATCTTTTACTACCGGAAAAGCTGCTGCTCTCCAAGGCTCAACAACGATGGTATCGCCATCTTTGAAAGAACGCATATGCAACTGGCATGTAGTTACCAAGTCTTTAGGTCCGTGCGGACGGCCGTTAATGTACATTGAACACATTCCGCAGATACCTTCGCGGCAATCGTGGTCAAATACAACAGGCTCTTCGCCTTTAGTGATTAATTGCTCGTTCAATACATCGAACATCTCTAAGAAAGACATATCCGGTGAAATATCGGCCAATTTATAATCTACCAAAGCACCTTTGGTTTTGTTATTTTTTTGACGCCAAACTTTTAGCGTTAAGTTCATATTTCCTGTACTCATTGTATCTCAGATTTGAGATTTGAGATATTAGATATGGGAACCAAGATTTTCATCTCATGCCTCACATCTTACATCTCTTATCTATTTATAACTTCTTTGTGCTACTTTAATATTTTCAAACTTCAATTCTTCTTTATGAAGTTCGAAGTTTACACCTTCTTTAAATTCCCAAGCGGCTACGTATGCAAAATTTTCATCATCACGCAGGGCTTCACCTTCTTCGGTTTGATACTCTTCACGGAAGTGACCACCACAACTTTCGTTACGGTTTAAAGCATCAATACACATTAACTCGCCAAGCTCGATAAAATCGGCAACACGACCAGCTTTTTCCAATTCAGTGTTTAACTCATCAGCAGTACCCGGCACACGAACATCACTCCAGAATTCATGACGCAAGGCCCTGATTTCCTGAATGGCTTCATTTAAACCTTTTTCGTTACGTGCCATACCACATTTTTCCCACATGATGTGGCCTAAACGTTTGTGGAAATGATCTACTGTTTTGGTTCCTTTGATATTGATTAGAGTGTTTAAAATACCAACTGCTCTTTCCTCGGCCTCTACAAACGCAGGGTGATCGGTTGAAATTGCCTTTACCGAAATTTCTTTTGATAAATAAGCACCAATTGTGTAAGGTAGAACAAAATAACCATCAGCTAAACCCTGCATTAAAGCAGATGCACCTAAACGGTTGGCACCGTGATCGGAGAAGTTAGCCTCACCTGTACAGTATAAACCTGGCACCGATGTCATTAAGTTATAATCAACCCAAAGTCCGCCCATGGTATAGTGAACTGCAGGATAGATACGCATTGGTGTTTCGTAAGGATTTTCACCTGTAATTTGCGCATACATATCGAACAGGTTACCATATTTCGCTTTAATTACCTCAGTACCTAAGCGCATGCAGGTTTCTTTATCAGGATTATGGTTACCAGCTTTTGAAGCTTCGATTTTACCGTAACGTTCTGTGTTGGCTTTAAAATCAAGATATACTGCTAATTTGGAAGCACCTACACCATAACCTGCATCACAACGTTCTTTAGCAGCACGTGAAGCCACATCACGTGGAACAAGGTTACCGAATGCAGGATAACGGCGCTCTAAATAATAATCTCTTTCATCTTCAGGAATTTCTGAAGCTTTACGGTTATCATCTTTCTTTTTTGGTACCCAGATACGTCCATCGTTACGCAACGACTCTGACATCAGGGTTAATTTTGATTGGTGATCTCCTGAAACAGGGATACAGGTTGGGTGGATTTGCGTATAGCAAGGGTTTGCAAAATAAGCACCTTGTTTGTGCGCTTTCCAGGCTGCTGTAACGTTACTTCCCATTGCATTGGTAGAAAGATAGAATACGTTTCCGTAACCACCTGTTCCTAATACCACTGCATGGCCAAAATGACGTTCGATTTCTCCTGTAATGAGGTTACGGGCAATGATACCACGCGCCTTACCATCGATTTTAACAACCTCAAGCATTTCATGGCGGGTATACATTTCTACTTTACCCATACCAATCTGGCGTTCTAAAGCAGAATAAGCTCCTAATAACAATTGTTGGCCGGTTTGACCTGCTGCATAAAATGTACGCTGAACTTGTGTACCACCAAATGAACGGTTATCCAACAAACCACCATACTCACGCGCTAAAGGAACTCCTTGTGCTACACATTGATCTATAATGTTTGCACTTACTTCAGCTAAACGGTGTACGTTTGCTTCGCGTGCTCTGTAATCACCACCTTTAATGGTATCGTAAAAAAGGCGGTAAACACTATCACCATCATTTTGATAGTTTTTTGCTGCATTGATACCACCCTGAGCAGCGATTGAGTGTGCTCTACGTGGAGAATCCTGAAAACAAAAACATTTTACTTTGTAACCCATCTCAGCCAGGGTAGCGGCAGCCGAAGCACCTGCTAAACCCGAACCTACAATAATTACCTCAATAGTTCTTTTGTTCGATGGGTTAACCAAAGGCACAGAAGACTTATATTTTGTCCATTTGCTGGTTAATTCGCCTTCTGGAATATTTGAATTAATATCTGACATATCTCTTTTGTGCTAAAACTTAATCAATTAAATGGGTATAAACTGCAATTGGCATGAGTGCGAATACGATCGAAATGATTAGCGCATACCATACACTGGCTCTTTTAATCATTCCATTGTATTTTGAATGATTCCATCCCATGGTTTGAAATGCCGAAGCGAAACCGTGCAATAAGTGGTAACAAAGAGAAATCATTAAAAGAACATAGGCCACAACCCTTACCGGATCCTGAAATTTCTCTTTCATAACGGCATATAAATCTTCATTGCCGTTTGCATCAACAGTTGGAATTCCTGTGAAACGAGAAACTACCCAAAAATCTTTCAGGTGGATAACAAGAAAAATAAGCAATAAAGTACCTAACAAGCCCATAGAGCGGCTGTACCATTTACTGTTCGCACTACCATTGTAAACTGCGTAGCCTTCTGGCCTTGCTTTTCTATTTTGAATTGTAAGGTTAACTGCCTGATAAATATGCACAAGCAAGCCTAAAAACAATATGTACTCGCCTGCCCTGATGATCCAATTGGTAGCCATAAAATGTGCTCCAATATTAAACTTCAAACCATTATCGTCAAGAAATATTAACGAATTAATACCTGCGTGTACAATTAAAAAGAGTATCAGGAATATTCCTGTAATACCCATAACGTATTTTCTTCCTATTGATGAAGAAAGTGCATTTCCGAAACCACTCATTTGATTAGGATTTATATCTAAATTTCTTGCAAAAGTATCTAATTATGAGTTTAATTTATAAACGATTATGACAAAACAACGATAAAACATTTATTTAGAAACATTCTAAAGCAGAATAGGAAATAATTGAAATTATACCCATACCGTCATGCTGAATTTATTTCAGCAACTATCCTATATAAGTCCCTGGAATAAATTCAGGATGACGATAGTTTTGAAATTTATGGATAAAGATATTGACCAGATCGTCATGCTGAAATTATTATAGCAACTATCCTTTATAAAGGCCCTGAAATAAATTCAGGGTAACGATAGTTTTGAAATTTATAGATAAAGATATCACCCAGATCGTCATGCTGAATTTATTTCAGCAACTATCCTTTATAAATCCCTGAAATAAACTCAGGGTGACGGCAGTTGCAATATTGGGTTATGAATTCCTTAATGGTTAAAATTTAAGAAACCCTAAACACCCAACATAACTAATCTTTTCGTTATATTGCCTTACCAAATAATTAACATGAAAAAGCTGCTCTATTTTATTGTGCTCCTGGCCATTTTATGCTCAGGTTGCGATCCTGCTCCGGCTACTTTTAATCTGGAAACCAAAAACTTTGGTCCAAATGCCGTAATTACCATTCAAAGTGCAGAAAACAGTGAAACACTAAAAGTTGAAAACATAACAAACGGGAACCAGACTTTTAAAATTAACATTCCGAAAACAGGCTATGCCATTTTAAAAACAGAGGATGGGCCCCATAAAGAGGAATATTTCTTTTATCTGGATAAGGGTGATTATAAGGGAGTTCTTGATGGAAAAAATACAAATAGTTATCCATTTAAAACCGTACCTGATCAAGAAGGCGAAGCGTTTATCGAGTTTTACAAACTTTCAGATAACATGAGTAAAGATATACTTGATAGTTTAAGTAAAGCCGAGGTAGATCTTGATCAGGCCAACCCGAACAATATAATGGAACGTGCTCAAAAAGCTGATCAATGGAGAGAAAAACAACTCAAGCTTAAACTTGAAATTATAAGAGCCTTCGCTAAAGCGCATCCAAAATCGACTCATCCGCTCTTTTTATTGGAACGTTTAGGTACTGTGGATTCGGAAGCGAAAAATTACTTATCCATTTTTAACCTACTAAGTGAGGAAGTAAAAGAAACGAAAAGAGGTAAAAATCTCCTTGCTGAAATAAAACAGGCTAACCAAATGATGGCGGGAAGTAAAATGCCGCTTATTGAGGGCGAGAACCCTAAAGGCAGAAAATTTGATTTGAAAGTATTGAAAAAGGTAAACCTAGTGAGTTTTTGGGCATCTTATAGCGGTAAGAGCCGCAGAGACAATCAAACCTTAGCTTCACTTTATGAAGAATATAAAAACAAAGACGTTGAATTTATCAGTGTATCTTTTGATAAAAAACGTGATTCGTGGTTAAAAACCATCAAAGAAGATAAGTTAATTTGGCCTCAATATGCCGATTTTAAAGGGTCAGAATCTCCCAATGCCAAAAACTTAAGCAATTATAACGTTACCTATTTCTTTTTAGTTGATAAAAACGGCAACGTATTAAGCAATAATGACCTTACATTAGATTTTGTGAAGAGTGAAATAGAGAAAAATTTAGCTGGCAGATAATTTTTATATGCTTACTGCGGAGTTAATTCCACAAAAAAGTCCCGATTTGCATCGGGACTTTTTACGATTTATGTGTTCGAGTTTTCTTAAGCTACTTTAACATTTACCGCGTTTAGGCCTTTTCTACCTTCTTCTACATCGTAGTTTACGGTATCATTCTCGCGAATGTTATCGATTAAGCCTGAAGCATGAACAAAAATTTCGGCATCGCCATTAGATGGAGTGATAAATCCGAAACCTTTAGTTTCATTAAAAAATTTTACTGTTCCTTGTTGCATTATATTGTATTTTAATTTGTTTCAAAGATAAAGTTAAATACCTATAAATCAATTTTTTATTTTTAATTATATTAATTATTGCTAAATATATTGACTATTTGCCTTTTAAGCCCTGTTTGGCAGCTCGATTTACTCAATAAATACCTGATGTATTACCTGATTTTATAATTAAATAGCAGTAAAAATTAGTATTCGCTTCTGCTTTTCTGCCTAAAAACAGCAATAACCGACCATAAACGACTCCTATTTCATTCCAATAAATACTTACTCAATTATTCTTGATTTTACCTTTGAGAAGATAACATAGTTTATTAGCTATAAGCCATACTTTCCTGTTGTTCATAATTAACCAAAAGGCTTTCGGTAATTTTAACCATCAGTGTTCGATCGCTCCCGTTGTAGCTTAAAATCAATAAATCGCCTACAATTTCGTGTAAAATAAGTTTCGGGCTGGTATATGTAATAGAAACCACATGAGCGCCTTTATTTAAAAGATCTGAAGCATAAATATGCAACTCGGCCCAATCAAAAAGTACAGGCTGATCTTCCAGGTCATTTAAAACAGGCATTTTATGATCCAGGGCGGCAATGCTGTTCATTACCGAATATTGAAGTTTTTGATGTAATGTATTTGCCTTTTCATTGGTAAACTGCATTTGCGAAAAGGTATGGAGTTGTTGATTTAGGCTGTATATTTTAGATTTTTTTTGAAATTCTTTGTAGGTATCATGAAATATCCGTCGTTCAAAGTCGGTTTTACACATGAAATTGAAATATTGTTTTACACTTAGGTTAATATGAGCTAAAGCCATAATATTCGTTTTTGGATGCTTATTCAAATATGTAACAATAAAATAATTTAGTAGTTATCGATAAAGGCTGATAATCAATCGCGATAACAAAACTAATTCTTGATTATGAAAAACGCATGAATATTGGTTTGAGTACGGAGCATTAGGTGATTTGCCGGTTATTTAAGATATTTTAACATATTAAATAGCCGTTTGATTGTGTAGGTAATACTCAATTATATTTTCTGGTTTGCGTTGGTTTCCTAACGGGTGCATTAATTCGCTCAAAATGGACGAAGCGGATGTGGAATGGTTCTTCTGATGCAACAAGCTATCCAATACACAAATTCGTAGCGATCGTTGTAAGATTGCTTCGCTGGCTGAAAAAGCCATCTCGCAATAACGAAACGTGAAAAATTTTTACTCCTTTTACCTCTATTCCTGGCTTAATTGCAATTAAAACAAAAAAGCTTCCCGGGTTAACCCCGGAAAGCTTTCTTAAACTATTATTTACTTAATTATTGTGCTGGAAAACTGTAGTTGTATGAACCCTGTTCGCCAACACCAGAAATACTTACCATATTGTTTCTACCCAATGGCAATGCTTTTTGAACATCAGCAACAGAGTTTACAGGTTGTCCGTTTACTTTTGTAATGATCAATCCTTTCTCTACACCAATGTTATCAAAAGCTTTTCCGGTGGTTACTGATGTTACTACAACACCACTGTTGATGCCATATTTAGATTTTTGTGCCTGAGATGCTGGAGCAAAAGTTGCACCTAATTTTGAAACTTCGGCACCTTTGCTTGTTGCGTTTTTGGCAGTTAAACCTACACTGGCTTCACCTTTCAAAGTAACAGTGTAATCTTTAAGGGAACCATCGCGAAGCACTGTTAATTTAACTTTATCACCAGGATTTAAACGGCCAACTCTTTCCTGAAGATCTGGTGAATCGTTAATTACAACACCATCTACTTTTTTAATTACATCGCCAGATTTAATTCCTGCTGCAGCAGCACCGCCACCAGCAACAACATCATTCACATATAAACCGCTAATTTCGTTGGTTTTAATACCCTCTGGTTTTTCCTCACCACTTAAAGGCACAAAATTTACACCAATATATCCACGTTTAACTGAGCCATATTTCATAAAATCATCCACAATTTTACGTGCCAGATTAACTGGAATTGCGAATCCGTAACCTTGGTTATATCCACTTTGCGAAGCAATTGCAGAGTTGATACCAACCAATTCACCATTGGCATTTACCAATGCACCACCGCTGTTGCCTGGGTTAATGGCTGCATCAGTTTGAATAAATGATTCGATACTGGTATTTGCCGGACGGTCTGGTCTTTTACCCGTACGTTGATACTCGCGGTATTCTTCTTCTGTAATTTCATTGCCTTGTTGCTCACGACCGATAATACCGATACTACGGTTTTTGGCACTTACAATACCAGCAGTTACAGTTGTATTTAAATCCAATGGGAAACCAACGGCTAAAACCCACTCTCCCACCTGCACATTATCTGAATTACCCATTTTTACCACTGGTAAACCTGTTGCGTTAACTTTAATCAGGGCTAAATCTGTATTTGGATCGCGACCGATTACTTTGGCCTCAACTTTACGCCTGTCGGTTAAAACAACTTCAACTTTTTCAGCATTTTCTACTACGTGGTTGTTGGTAACGATATAACCATCCTGACTGATAATTACACCCGATCCTGATGCTGCCCTTGGCTGACGCTGCATTTGGCGGCCACCGCCTCCACCGAAAAAGTCTTCCATCATATCAAATGGAGAAGACGAACCCTGGCCTTTAGATGCCGCATAAGTTGTTTTAATGTGTACCACACCCGGTGCAACTGCTGCCGCAGCCTGTGTAAAATCGGTAGCTCCTGCTGATGTTACTTTAAGTGGATTATTTGCAAAATATAAATTCTGTTTTTCAGAAATTGTACTGCCTGTTTGGTTACGCTCAAATAGTTTGTAACCTCCAATTGCAGCTGCCCCACCTATAAAAGCAGCCAACATGGTAATTCCTAATATTTTTTTCATGTGTTTGTATATTGTTTTTAAATGTTATGAAGCTATTAAAAGTATAAATTGGTTAGCTTTTAATGGTTCATTTGTTTATTTATTGTTTAAAGCCATGATTTATTATAAGCTGGTTTGCTAGCTAATTGTTTGTTTAGCTTACAATATTTCATATTGTTAAATGTTATTATTGCGGGAGCGCTTTCAATTTGATTTAAGCAGAATGCTCCGGCAGTTTTTATCTGCTCAAATTTTCTTTTATAAGTTTATTCAAATTTAATACCATATAAACGATATTTGCATCCTCAAAGCACTTAGTTTTGTGTTAAAAAATGTTAAATTAAAAAACACAATCCGCTTATTACCTTTTGCAACTCAAATATTGCATAAATAAATGAAGATTAAATGAAAATTAATTTCTTTAAATACCAGGGCGCAGGCAACGATTTTATTTTAATAGACCATACCGCGAGTCCATTAAAAAATATTGATAATCAATTAGTTGAGCAGCTTTGCCATAGGCGTTTTGGTGTTGGTGCTGATGGATTAATGTTCATTACCAAACATGAGGATTACGATTTTGAGATGCATTATTTTAATGCCGATGGTAAACTGGGAAGTATGTGTGGAAACGGTGGCAGATGTATCGTAGCCTTTGCCAAACAACTCGGTATTATCGACCGTGAAACAAACTTTTTGGCAGTAGATGGTCCACATTATGCCAGAATTTCAGAAAATGGCGAGTGGGTTGATTTACAAATGATTGATGTAGATACCATTACCAAAGATGATGATGCCTATGTATTGAATACAGGTTCGCCGCATTATGTTGCGTTACAAAGTGATTTAAAAGACTTTGATGTTTTTCATGAGGGGAAAAGTATCCGTTACAATGCAACATATTCAGAGAAAGGAATTAACGTAAACTTTGTAGAAGATAAGGGCGATCATTTATTTGTGCGCACCTATGAACGTGGCGTTGAAGATGAAACCTATGCTTGTGGCACAGGCGTAACCGCTGTGGCTATGGCCATGGCAAAACACAAAAATCAAACCGGTCATATTACAACAGCCGTTAAGGTTTTAGGCGGCGATATTAAAATCGAATTTGATTACGATGGTAAAACATTTACGAATGTATTTTTATGCGGCCCGGCCAAATTGGTTTTTGAGGGCGAAGTGGAATAGGATTCCTTTTTAAAATTATTTGTTATTACAAGTGCCGAGGTTTTTTAAATTGATAGATCAGAACAATCTTACTTTCTATTTAGATAAAAATTGCTCACATAAAAAAAGCTTATTGCGTTCCTTTCCAAAACCAGCGGATTTTAAAATTAAATGCTACCAGTATCTAAAAATCTAGTGTAAAACAGACAACCGCTACACCCTCTGTTGGCTAAAATACACAACATTTACTGTAATAAAAACTGTATATTTCAATTGATTTTAACAGCTTTTAACATCTGTCGCAAGATATTTACACACGCTTTTTCCCAGTAAACAGTGCTTTAATAGCCTACTGAACAGCTTTTTAAAGCTTCATAGCACTGTTTTTAATCAAAAAATAAATCAATCGATTGATTAAATGACAGAATTCGGACAGATTTATTTTTTTTTAGGCTCTATTTTTGGGCAATTATTAGCGAAAATCAAAGTCCCATTTTTTTTGATATCGCCCTTAATCCCGGAAATTTAAATTTAAACACACAGAAATACCCCATGAGAAAAGTAACAACTCTCTTTTTTAGCGTGAGCATTGGTATGCTTTTAGCGTCCTGCGGAAATGATGATGCAGCTAAAAAAGCAGCCGCTGCAGCCGCAGCCGGTCCACAGGCCTACCCCGTTTTTACAGTAAGCACACAAAATACAACTTTGGATTCTGATTATCCGGCTACGATAGAAGGTATCCAGAATATCGATATCCGCCCAAAGGTTGATGGCTTTATCGAAAAGATTTTTGTAGATGAAGGTGCGGTTGTTAAAAAAGGCCAGTTACTTTTCACTATTAACGCACCACAATATGAGCAACAGGTTAGAACAGCAAGAGCGGCCATTAGTAGCGCAGAGGCTGATGTAAATGCGGCTCAGTTAACGGTAAATAAAACCAGGCCACTTGTAGAAAAAGATATCATCAGTAAATATGATCTTGATGCTGCTCAGTTAACGCTTCAAAGCAGAAAAGCAGCATTGGCACAGGCAAAAGCCGAATTGGTAAATGCACAGGTTAACTTAGGTTATACCTCAATTACAAGCCCGGTTGATGGTGTAGTGGGCAGTATTCCTTTCAGAAACGGAAGTTTGGTAAGCAGCACCAGTACACAGCCCTTAACTACGGTTTCTAATACATCTAAAGTATATGCATATTTCTCATTAAACGAGAAACAGCTATTGGATTTTGCCAATATCTACAAAGGAAACACCCTGGCCCAGCAAATGAAAAACATTCCTGCGGTTAGCCTGGTGCTGGCTGATGGAACTGTTTATGCACAGAATGGTAAAATAGAATCCATTAATGGTCAAATTAATACCAGTACAGGTTCTGCAAGTTTAAGGGCAACATTCCCCAACCCGACTTCATTATTAAAAAATGGAGCTAGCGCATCTGTTAGAATCCCTCAACATGTTGAAAATGCCATTTTAGTTCCTCAAAAATCAACTATCGATTTGCAGGGTAAAAAATTCGTGTATGTATTAGGCGATTCTGCTAAAACGGTAAGTACCGAAATTCAGATTATGGATTTGGCCAAAGGCAAATTTTATGTGGTAACAAAGGGCTTAAAGGCTGGCGACAAAGTTGTACTTGAGGGTTTCCAATCATTAAAGGATGGAACAAAAATCAAACCTGAAGAAAAAAGTGCTGATTCAGTTTATGCTGATATCAAAAAGTAACAATATAATGAGTGACAATCACACGATATCAGTGTAATCAATATTAATTATGTTTAAGAAATTTATAGAAAGACCGGTTTTATCAACGGTTATATCCATTATCATCGTAATACTCGGTGTTTTAGGTTTAGCTACGTTGCCGGTTTCACAATACCCAGAAATTGCCCCGCCTACGGTTCAGGTTTCTACCTCCTACCAGGGTGCTAACGCCGATGTGGTAATGAGTAGCGTTGTTGTTCCGCTGGAAGAGCAAATAAACGGTGTAGAAGACATGACTTACATGACTTCGAGTGCAAGTAATGATGGTACTGCAACCATTACCGTTAACTTTAAACTGGGTACCAATCCTGATTTAGCGGCGGTAAACGTACAAAACAGGGTAGCGCGTGCAACCAGTTTACTCCCTGCAGAGGTTACAAAATCGGGTGTAATTACAGCTAAAAGACAAGCGAGTAACGTACTTATTTTTGGTATTTACAGCGATGATCCTTCTTACGATCAGAAATTTTTACAGAATTATGCCAACATCAACATCATTCCACAAATTAAACGTATTAATGGTGTAGGAGATGCAAGTGCTTTCGGGCAAATGGATTATACCATGCGTGTTTGGCTTAAGCCTGATGTGATGGCGGTTTACGGTTTAATACCTAGTGATGTTAATGCTGCTTTGGCAGAACAAAACGTTGAGGCTGCTCCTGGCCAGTTTGGAGAGCAGGGCGATCAGGCATTTCAATACACTTTAAAATATACAGGCCGTTTAAAAGATGAGGCAGAGTTTAGCAACATCATTATCAAGGCGGATGCAAACGGACAGATACTGCGTTTAAAAGATGTAGCCAGAATCGAATTGGGTGCTCAAAGTTATGCCAGTACGGTTAAATTTAACGGTAAACAGGCTTTAGGTATCGCGATTAACCAAACGGCAGGATCGAATGCGAAAGAGGTTATCGAAAATTCAATCAAAACTTTGGATGAAGCGCAAAAATCTTTCCCTAAAGGCGTTCATTATACCACATTGGTAAACGTTAACGATTTCCTTGATGCTTCAATCGAAAAAGTAATTCACACCTTAATTGAGGCATTTATCCTCGTGTTTTTGGTGGTATTTATCTTCTTACAGGATTTCCGTTCTACATTAATTCCGGCAATCAGTGTTCCGGTAGCTATTATCGGTACATTCTTCTTCCTTAGTTTATTTGGGTTTACCATCAACTTGTTAACGCTATTTGCACTGGTGCTCGCCATTGGTATTGTGGTGGATGATGCGATTGTGGTGGTTGAGGCAGTGCACGCCAAACTGGATGAGGGTTATACCGACGCCAGAAAGGCTACCATAGATGCAATGGACGATATTAGTGGTGCAATTATTTCGATTACCCTGGTTATGGCCGCGGTGTTTATTCCCGTGAGTTTCATCTCTGGTTCATCAGGTGTATTTTACAAACAGTTTGGTTTAACGCTGGCCATTTCGATCATTTTGTCAGCAATTAACGCATTAACTTTAAGTCCGGCGTTGTGTGCAATCTTTTTAAAACCACACAAAGAAGATCATGAAAAATCGAAAAACTTTTTAAACCGTTTTTACGATGCCTTTAATACATCTTTTGATGCCGTAACCGGGAAGTACAAAAAATCGGTTGGCTTTCTTTCCAGAACAAAATGGATTGTTGGTGCAGGCATTGCGTTTTTTACAGTGCTCCTGATCTGGACAATGAATACCACACCTAAAGGTTTTGTACCCAATGAAGATTTAGGAACTGTGTTTTCTGACATTTCATTACCGGCAGGAACATCACTGGAAGAAACAGATCTGGTAATTAAACGAATCGACAGTATTGCGCATACGGTGCCTGAGATTAAAAACTCTTTAAGGGTAGTTGGCCGGAGTTTAATCAGCGGTTCAGGAAGTTCTTACGGTATGGTTATAGGTAGGTTAATTCCATGGGATGAGCGTAAACGTGATGTAAAAGCAATTATTGGAGAGCTTTTTGCGAAAGCCGCAAGTATAAAAGGTGCTAAAATTATTTTCTTTGCGCCGCCAACCATTCAAGGTTTTGGTACCAGTGGTGGTTTTGAATTTCAGTTACAGGATAAAACAGGTGGCGATATTAAAAAATTTAATGATGTTGGCAATTCATTCCTGGCAGCGTTAAGTAAACGTCCGGAAATTCAGTACGCATCAACTTCATTTAACCCTAATTTTCCTCAATATCAGATTGATGTTAATGTGGCAAAAGTTAAACAGGCTGGCTTAACGGTTAGCGATGTACTGGCTACACTTCAAGGTTATTATGGTGGTGTTTATGCATCTAACTTTAATAAATTTGGAAAGCAGTTTAGGGTAATTTACCAGGCAGATGCTCAATACCGTGCCAACCAACAAAGTTTAACCAGTATTTACGTTCGTAACTCGAGCGGTGGCATGGCACCAATTTCTGAATTTATTAATTTAGAAAAAGTGTATGGTCCGCAAGCCATTTCGCGTTTCAACTTGTTCACCTCAATCGCAGTAACAGGTAACCCGAATGCAGGATATAGTTCTGGTGATGCTTTAAAAGCAGTACAGGAAGAAGCCGCAATCCATTTACCAACAGGTTATGGTTACGAATTCTCAGGTTTATCCCGTGAGGAGATGGCCGGAGGAAGTCAAACCGTTTTCATCTTTTTACTCTGCGTAATTTTCGTTTACTTTTTACTTGCAGCACAGTATGAAAGTTATATTTTACCGCTAGCTGTTCTATTCTCTTTACCAATCGGTTTGGCGGGTGTATTCGTTTTCGATAAAATATTTGGTGTAGATAATAACATTTACACGCAGATTACTTTGATCATGCTTGTGGGTTTACTTGCAAAAAATGCCATTTTAATTGTAGAATATGCGGTAGATAGAAGAAGAAAAGGCATGAGCATTGTAAATTCGGCAATTGATGGTGCTACTGCACGTTTACGCCCAATTTTAATGACATCCTTTGCCTTTATTTTAGGTTTATTACCCTTAATGTTATCATCAGGAGTAGGTGCATCAGGAAATAAATCAATCGGAACGGGTGCCGTTGGCGGGATGTTGATCGGTACTTTGTTTGGGGTATTCGTAATCCCTGCTTTGTTTATCATATTCCAATCTTTACAAGAACGTGTAAGCAATAAATCGCCTTTTAATGAAGGAATTGATCATGAGCAAACACCAGAAGAATACGAATTGGCAACTGCTAACAGCAAACATTAATATTAAGAAAATGAATTTTAGATATAAACATTCCATTTTAATCGGTTTAGCAATTCTTAGTCTGAGTGCCTGCGTAACTAAAAAATACGAACGCCCACAGGTTACCAGCGAAGGCTTATACCGGGATAACAATACCACAGATACAACAACCATGGCCGATTTGCAATGGAAAACGCTGTTTTCTGATACCACATTGCAATCGCTCATTCAACAGGGAATAAATGAAAATTTAGACTTAAAGCAGGCAATTGAGCGCATTAAGATTGCAGAAGCAACTTTAATTCAAAGTCGTGGGGCATTATTGCCAAGTTTACAGGCCGATGTAAACGTAACCGATAATAAAGCGTCGGCTGCGGCACAGAATTTTCCGGCAGGGATAAACATTAATTTAGAAACACAAACCTATAAAGCACAGCTAAGTACCAGTTGGGAAGCTGATATATGGGGTAAACTGAGCAGCGCAAAACGTGGTGCATATGCTACTTTATTACAAAGTGATGCTGCCAAAAGAGCCGTTCAAACTCAATTAATTGCAACTATTGCCAACAACTATTATGCATTACTGGCACTAGATAAGCAACTGGCCATTACTGAGCAAACCATTAAGGTTAGAACTCAGGATGTAGAAACCATGAGGGCATTAAAGCAAGGTGCTGTGGTTAATGGAGCCGCTGTTGTACAAAGTGAAGCCAATTTATATGCTGCCCAGGTAACATTGCCTGATTTAAAAAGAAGTATTAAAGAAGCAGAAAATGCCTTGAGTGTACTGGTTGCAAAAGCACCAAACGCAATTAACCGCACTACTTTGGATCAGCAAACGCCTTATGCCAATTTACAAACCGGAGTTTCTGCGCAATTGTTAAAAAACCGCCCGGATGTAATTGCAGCTGAATTTGGATTTAGATCGGCTTTTGAAAATACCAATGTGGCCAAAGCTTATTTTTATCCTGCATTAACCATTACCGCAGCAGGTGGTTTATCGAGTTTGCAATTGCAGGATTTCTTCAGCAAATCGATCTTCTACAATTTGGTTGGTGGTTTAACGCAGCCTATTTTTGCTAAAGGGGCAAATAAAGCCCGTTTAAAAACAGCGGAAGCAAACCAACAGATTGCGTTTTACAATTTCCAACAAACGCTTTTAACTGGCGGACAGGAAGTTTCAAATGCTTTGTACGCTTACCAAACCGCAGCAGAAAAAGAAGAAACACGCGCAAAACAAATTGCTTCGCTTACCAAAGCTGTTGATTTTACCAAAGAATTATTGCGTTATAGCTCAGCAACAAACTATACTGATGTTTTAACTTCAGAACAGAGTTTGTTAACCGCTCAATTGAGTGGCATTAACGATAGATTACAAAAACTACAGTCGGTTGTAAACCTTTACCGTGCATTAGGCGGTGGCTGGAAATAAACAATAATTAACAAGCATTTTTAGGGCATTCTGATATTTCAGAATGCCTTTTTTGTTGAGTAAATTGTTGGCCTAAGCCTGATGCCACGGAAGACATGTGGTTTGTCATCCACAGCCACGCAAAGGACGGAATTGGCGCAAGGCAAATTCAAAGATCTCTCCACTTCGCGTTGCTTCGGTCGAGATGACGATTCTATACGTCCACTCTAATTTTCAAAAATAAACATGCGGGGTGATTTAATTTATAAAAACATAGCGATCGCTTTAAGATTCCCGCATGCGCGAGAATGACGACCGTGTTTAAAATACCTACTAAAAGATTGTTTCGGCTCGCTCTGCCTCCAGCCATGCAAAGGGCGGAATTGGCGCAAGGCAAATTCAAAANGAATGACGACCGTGTTTAAAATACCTACTAAAAGATTGTTTCGGCTCGCTCTGCCTCCAGCCATGCAAAGGGCGGAATTGGCGCAAGGCAAATTCAAAAATCTCTCCACTTCGCGTTGCTTCGGTCGAGATGACGATTCTATGCGTCCACTCTAATTTTCAAAGACAAACATGCAGGGTGATTTAATTTATAAAAACATAGCGATCGCTTTAAGATTCCCGCATGCGCGGGAATGACGACAGTGTTCAAAATACCTGCTAAAAGATTGCTTCGGCTCTCTCGCCCCCAGCCTTGCAAACGACGGATTTAACGCATTCCCTGCATCATGCTATTTGCACCTCGCTATTTCCTCCATGCTAGACGGCATAGGAAATGATGGAAGGATAAAACGTTAAAGCTTTATCAATACCTTTCCTTCCATCGTTGCATTGAGGCAGCACACACTTTCCGCCCCCTTCGGCGGAACTTGTGCTGACGACCAAAAAGCTTTAACGAATTTATCCGACATCAGTTCCAAGCCTTGATTTTTGGTTACCTTTTTATCAAGAAAAAGGTAAGAGCCCCCTCGGTGGCGGTGAACCGAGGCAAGCCCGAGCAGAGCGAAAACATAGCAAACGCATTACGATTCCCACATGCGCGGGAATGACGACCGTGTTTAAAATACCTACTAAAAGATTGTTTCGGCTCGCTCTGCCTCCAGCCATGCAAAGGGCGGAATTGGCGCAAGGCAAATTCAAANGAATGACGACCGTGTTTAAAATACCTACTAAAAGATTGTTTCGGCTCGCTCTGCCTCCAGCCATGCAAAGGGCGGAATTGGCGCAAGGCAAATTCAAAGATCTCTCCACTTCGCGTTGCTTCGGTCGAGATGACGACTCTATGCGTCTACTCTAATTTTCAAAGACAAACATGCGGGGTGATTTAATTTATAAAAAAATAGCGATCGGTTTAAGATTCCCGCATGCGCGGGAATGACGACCGTGTTTAAAATACCTACTAAAAGATTGCTTCGGCTCGCTCGTACCCAGCCTTGCAAATGACGGATTTAACGCATTCCCTACATCATGCTATTTGCACCTCGCTATCTGAACCTTGCTTCCGGGCATAGGAAATGATGGAAGGAGAAAACGTTAAAGCTTTATCGTTACCTTTTCCCTTCATCATTGTATTGAGGCAGCACACACTTTCCGCCCCCTTCGGCGGAACTTGTGCTGAGGACCAAAAAGCTTTAACGAATTTATCCGACATCAGTTCCAAGCCTTGATTTTTGGTTACCTTTTTATCAAGAAAAAGGTAAGAGCCCCATCGGTGGCGGCGAACCGAGGCAAGCACGAGCGGAGCGAAAACATTACGATTCCCGCATGCGCGAGAATGACGACCGTAGTAGGAATTTACAACAAAAAGATTGTTTCGGCTCGCTCTGCCCCCAGCCTTGCAAAGGACGGAATTGGCGCAAGGCAAATTCAAAGATCTCTCCACTTCGCGTTGCTTCGGTCGAGATGACGATTCTATGCGTCCACTCTAATTTTCAAAGACAAACATGCGAGGTGATTTAATTTATAAAAGCATAGCGATCGCTTTAAGATTCCCGCATGCGCGGGAATGACGACCGTGTTTAAAATACCTACTAAGGTGCTGAAGTAAATCCGATAGCTATCGGATCAGCATGACGATCGCGTTAAACATAGGGGCAAAAATAACCATCATAAGTGCATTTTACTTTGAAACTCTCCTGCCATGGGCAGCGACCAATCAAAGTTACTTTGAAACCTTCCTGCCGCGGGCAGGGACAAATCAAAGTAAAATCGCCAAAATCAGCATTGATTCTATAATTACAACCAAGATTCTAAGCCCGTTACGCTTGTACTTTCTCATTGTGCACACCCCTTTAAAAGCTGGCTCAATTATTTTCGAAAAAATAATGTACGTTTGTTTTCTAAAACGTTAGCCACTAAACAGTTTATTTGTATTTTGGCTGAACCAAACAAATTTATGCGTCTCTCAAAACTTCTAGCCCTACTAGTTGGCTTATTTTTATTTAGCAATAGCTACGCTCAAACTTATGTGGTAACCAGTAATGCGGATAGCGGCCCTGGAACCTTAAGAGATGCCTTAACGCAAGCAGCGGTAGCAAACCGGGCTTCTACCTATACCATTAACTTTAATTTACCTGGTAGCCCAAGTGATAATGCAAACCGAACCATTAGGCTCCGTACTGCATTGCCCATCGTATCATCCAATGTAGTAATTGATGGTACCTCTCAAACCGCCTGGCCCGCACTCGGCGTTTCGGGAGCTAAGGTAATTTTAGAACCGGAATATGCAAACACAACATTTTCTGGTTTAGTAATTGGGCAGGCATCCGATACTCAGGTTCAAACCACCGGTGTTGAAATTTATGGTTTATACATCCGAAATTTTGCAACCATTACCAATTTACAGAATGTAAATACCGCCCAAGGATCAGGAATAGTAATTGATTACCGGGCAAATAATATTATCATCGGTGCTCCGGGAAAGGGAAATGTAATCGGTGGCAATATTAATGGTATCGTTATCCGGAACAACTTTCCCTATTCCAATATAGCAGCAACCAGAATTAAGATCCAGTCGAATTTAATTGGAGTAATATATGATGGGATAACCCCTAACACCAACGTTTTCGGTATCTCGGCCAATTTGTACGATAGCGCGCTTGATGTTGGTGGCGACAGTGCCGGAGAAGGAAATGTAATTGCCGCAAACCGGATTAATCTCGACATTACCCGGTCATCATATTCTACCAATGCAAGGTTTGATGTTAACGTAATCAACAATAAAATCGGGGTTGATTATACTGGTAAAAAGGATTTCCATGAATTACCTATTTTTCTTTCTTCATCTTCATTAGAAATTGCCGGGTTAAAGGTTAATTCAATTAATACAGCACTTTACGTACGGAACAATATTATTGGTGGCAACAGAACAACAGGTGTTTCCATTACCAATTCAGATTTTGTTTTAACAGGCAATGCAATAGGTACTGATGCTGCCGGAACTGTGGTAATGGGCAACGGTATTGGGGTTAAAATAGAATCTGGTGCAGGTGGAACCATTGGCGGTGCTACCCCAGCTGAAGTAAACCTAATAGCCAACAACAATTTCGGTGTCGAAACGGTATCATCAAAGCCGGTAAAAATTACCCGAAACAGTTTCTTTTGTAACAAAACATTCGGGATTGGAAAAACATTGTCCATTCTTCAACCCTATATCCAGGTACTGAAAAAAAGAAGTGATTATGTTTCGGGCAGGGCCACCCCAAATTCAGAAGTAGAGTTATTTTATACCGTAAACTGTCAGGGCATTTGCGAGGGTAAAACTTATATTGCAACGGTACAGGCAGGCAGCGATGGCCGATGGGAATACAATGGCAGCCTAAGTGGGATGGTTACCGCTACGGCAAGTTTATTAAATGCCACCACCTCTCCGTTTTCTACAGCAGAATTATTACCTAATGAAGCTATAGTGGAGCCGGTTACCTGTAATGCCAACGGATCAATCACCATCCCTGAAGTGCGCGAAGGATTTACATTTACCTGGGTAAAGATAGAAACCGACGGTAGCCGTGTACCTAAAGGCAATACACAAAGCATTTCCAATTTGGAGGTAGGTACTTATGAAGTAACTGTTGATGATGGATGTAAAGCATTTCCAACAGTGTTCATAATTAAAGACCAAAAATTAACAAAACCTACTATTATACCTGTCAATCCAATCTGCGGACAAACATCTTTTACATTTACAGCCGAGGTTTTGAGGGGTAAAGGTGTTATAAAATACGAGTGGATAAATACCGCAACAAGTGCTGTTGTAAGCAGAACAAACCCGGTAAATTTACCCGAAGGCACTTATTACGTAAAAGTATCAGATGAAGCTGCCTGTACACTAAATTCAGATCCGATTACAGTTGCCAGAAAACCACAACCAAAAATTGGCAGTCCATCCAGAACAGTTTCTGCCGCTTGCGGAAAGGAAAACGGTTCTATTACAGGTATTACCATTACCGATGCAACAGGTACATTAGGTTATAAATGGTTTAAGCGCGATCCAATTACCGGAGTTTTAGGTACAGATGTTGTATCAACAACCTTAGACCTTGAAAATGTTGGAGGTGGCAGCTATACACTATCTGTTTCCGATCAGGGCCAGTGTTCGCCTGTTACTGCAACTTTTTTTATCGGCACCTATAGCGATGTGGCCATAAATGGTGGAGCAGTTACACCAGCAAGGTGCGGGGCCAACAATGGAATTATCGACGGGGTATCAATCACAAACGCCGATACGTACGAATGGTTAAGCCCAACTTTACAAAGCATAAAAAAAGGTTCCTATTCTCCAGGCATGTCTATTAAACTGATCGATCTTGCTCCGGGCACCTATACACTTAGAGCAAGCAATTCATTATATACCTGTACTTTAGACAGAACTTACCGGGTAGATGCGCTAACCCCAACAATTTACACCTTTACACCAACGGTAAACAATACCACCTGCGAGTTGATTAATGGCAGCATCAACCTTAATTTTAGCTCTACACTTCCAACATCGTTTAAATGGGTAGATGAGTCTGGCTCTACAGTGGCAGGCGCAACAAGAACAGGAAATATTATCGAGCTTAAAAATTTACCCGGAGGAAATTATAGGATGTTCGCTTATGATGTTAATAATTGCGAAACTATTTTAGGCCCATATCCGATCAATGTTACGCCAAAATTAAACATCGTATCCAATACGGCAACTGTAATAAAAGATGGTTGTACCTTACAAAGAGGTTCTGTAAAAGGCATTCAGGTAATCGGCGGGATTCCTGCTTATGATTTTAAATGGATAAATGAAGCAGGAGAAGCAGTTCAGTATACGCAGGATCTGATTAATGTTGGTGCAGGCACATATCATTTAGAAGTTCGCGATAAAACAACATGCGGCTATGCAGTTAGTGAATCTTACACTGTGGTTGACGAACCTTTCAAAATTCTCACACCAATCATCAACGATCTCCGCGTTTGTTATGTATCTGATATCGTGCTGCCAGTAGTTGCTCCTGAAGAAGGCACCTACCAGTTATTCGAAAAAATCGACGATAGTAAGCCGTTTTTAGAAAGCAGTACCGGAATATTTAAGTTTAGGGTAGCCAAAACAGCCGATTATTTTGTAAGGAGAAAATTAGGATCCTGTACGAGCGAATTTGCAAAAGTACATGTAGAAGTAACGCACGACAACCTTGAAATAACCAATACCATGACACCAAATGGCGACGGTATGAATGATGTTTGGCAAGTAAGGGGTTTACCAGATTTTAAAGGTACAAACATTAAAATTTATACCCGTGGCGGTCAGTTGGTATTCGAATCAATCGGTAATTATACCAAACCATTTGATGGCCGTTTTAGAGGTAAAGATTTACCTGCCGGGGTTTACTACTATGTGATTGATTTAAGGGCCGAATGTAAACCACTGGGTGGCAGCATAACACTATTGCGCTAAAACTGCCTGCTCGGACAAGCCACCTGGTAACGGTTATTTAATAAAATACCGAGTACAATTTCGTGCGTGCCGTTATTTACCGAGCGTAAGCCTGATGTATTTACATCATAAGAGTAACTCAGGTTTACCAATGATGCAACATTAAATCCCGCCAGCAGCGAAAAAGAATCGTTGTTACGGAAACTCGTGCCAACCCAAAACTTATCTTTATAGGCAAACTTTAAATTGGCATCAAATGTAGCAGGCGAGTTTGCCCAATAGGTAATCAATGCCGATGGGATCATCGCTATATCTTCATCCAGAAATATCTTATAACCTGCTGTTCCATAAAAGGTAGCAGCCTGGTAGGCATCTGTTTTAACCTTATCGTTTACGATGGCACTTTTGCTACCAATTAATTGCTTTGCAGATACACCAGCAAAAAACCTTGGGCTGTATAACCAAACACCGGCACCAATATCCGGTCTTATTTTATTGTTATAATCAGCAGAAAACAATGGATCTCCAGATTCGTCGGCAATAATACCACGAACATCAACACTGATTGATTTAAAGCCACCCGATAAGCCCAATGATAAATTTACTTCGTTGGTAAGGCCAAGATGATAGGCATACGTTACATTTACGTTCGTTTGTCGCACCAAACCGGCCTTATCCGTCATGGCTACCAATCCAATTCCATGATGGGGCTCTGCTGCTGTATAATTATTTACATAACTTCTGCTCATCGGGTTTTCGCCATTTCCGGCAAATGAATTTACATTGCTTCGAACAAAATCTTCACCAATGGCCGTACTTAAAGAAAGGTATTGAGTGCTTGGAGCACCTTCTAAACCGCTCCACTGCTTACGTAAACCCAATTTAAGGTCAGTATAATTATCTATCCCAGCCAAGGCAGGATTTAGGAGGATATTATTAAAAATATATTGTGTACTCCGTGGGATTTCCTGTCCGTAGCCAGAAAAATACAGACAAGCGAACAGAGAGAGCGTGTAAAAAAATTTCATTTAAACTATTGTGATGCGTTAATTGATTGATGCTAAAAACTGATCAATACAAGGGCTAAGATAATAAGTTGTAGCCAATTATAAAGTATTTAATATTTATGTGTGCAATTCCTTTTCACAGGTAACCAAAACAAGCTGGCAACATCAAATTGATGTGTAAATTGAGCAACGCAAATCATTAAGGTTGTTTAAAGCATTTTCTGATTGGGTATTTTTAAAATTAGACAAAAAAAATGCTGCTTTTTTATCTCAAAAACAGCTGTTTCTTTTGATGTGACTTCAAAATATTGTAAGTTTAAAGTTTTTTAAGCGCTTAGCTTGCAAAAATTTTAAACCAATCAATGTTACGTGTCGATAGTTCTAAAGCCTGTAAAGTGGTGTACTCTTTGTGCAAGCATGAGTATTTGGGCTACTTAATTGAACCACACGTAGTTCAGCTTAACCCACAAGGAGATTTTTCTTTTACTTACCAGAGAATTTTTACCCATACAGCAGAAGAATTTAATGCCTGTTTAAGTGAAATTGATTATAAGCTGATTAAAATTTTAGACGATATTGAGCAGGATTCGCTGATTAAAAAATATTATAAAAAGCTGATCAGACCGACAGAGTTCTTTACCAAAATTTTCGACGATAAGTTTTATGAGAGCGTCCGCCCAAAAATTGAAAAAAAACTTGCCGAGGCTTTAGAAATATTAAAGGTTAAAAATGAGCTTTATGTAATGGATAAAGATGGCTGGCCGGTAGAACGCAAAATTGAACTTGCGGCCGAACCTGCTTCGATTCTTTTTCATTTCAGGAGAAACGAAACCGAAACAAGGTACTTTCCCACCATTAAATATCAAAACCTGCGCATCGAATTTATGTTTAAAGAAGCGCAGATCATCAGCAACAAACCCGCATGGTTGCTACTAAATGATGTTTTGTACTTTTTTGATCAGGATATTGAAGGCAAAAAACTGCAGCCGTTTTTAAATAAACGTTTCATTGCCATACCAAAAGCCACCGAAGCCACTTATTTCGAAAAATTTGTTGCCCCGTTAATTGAGAAACACCATGTTTACGCAGAGGGATTCGAAATTAGAACAGAACAATTTGAGGCCGTTCCTGTAATTAATGTTTTATATGTTGATGGTGGTCTTTCTCAAATCCAACTGTACTTTAAATATGGCGAATATACTTTCCCTGTAGAAAATGCACACAAAGTAACCGTACGTTTAGAAAAAACAGCCGATAACTATATTTTCCACCGGGTAAAACGCTCAGCAGAATGGGAGAAAAAACAATTTAACTTACTGCTGTCACTTGGTTTAAAAAAAACAAGTGCACTTTTCAGTAACCTTGAGGTGGCTGCCCCGGATGAAAATCCCAGTTATGGAGCCATTAACTGGGTAAACGAGCATATCGAAATTTTACAGGCATCAGGCTTTGAAATTGAACAGGCAACCGGACAGAAAAAATTTGTACTCGGGGCAAGTAAAATCGACCTTGAAGTTAAAGAAGGTAACGATTGGTTTGACATTAATGCCGTAGTTTGGTTTGGGAAATACCAAATTCCTTTTCTATCGTTAAAACAACACATCCTTCATAAAAAACGCGAATTTTTATTGCCTGATGGCGAAGTAGCCATTATTCCTGATAAATGGTTTACCCAATATGGCAGCTTGTTCAGTTTGGCAGAAGCAGGAAAAACATTAAAATTAAAGAAACACCATATTGGCCTGATCAACGATCTGGCCGAAGACAGTTTGGCAAATGTTACGCTCGAACGCAAGCTTCAACGCTTATCTGATTTTGAAGATATTGCCGATACACAGATGCCTGTTCACTTTAAAGGCAGTTTACGCGATTACCAAAAGGCCGGCTATAACTGGTTCAGCTTTTTACGCGAATATAATTTTGGCGGCTGTTTAGCTGATGATATGGGTTTGGGTAAAACCATCCAAACACTGGCCATGCTTCAAAAAGTTAAAGAAGACGACCAGTTATTGGGTATTCAAACCACATCATTAATCGTAATGCCAACTTCTTTAATATATAACTGGCTAACAGAAGCGAAAAAATTTACCCCAAAACTTAAAATACTGGCGCATACAGGCACAAATCGAAATAAGGATGTGGCCAATTTTGCCAATTATGATATCATTATTACCACCTACGGTGTAACCAGGGTTGATGTAGATGAACTAAAAAACTTTTATTTCAACTACATTATTCTCGATGAAAGTCAGAACATTAAAAACCCTGCATCGAAATCATTTAAAGCGGTTAGAAGTTTAAAATCGAGGCATAAACTAATTTTAAGTGGTACACCTGTAGAAAATTCGGTAAGCGATTTATGGTCGCAGTTAACATTTTTAAATCCTGGTTTGTTGGGTACGCAAGCATTCTTTTACGAAGAATATGTACAGGCGATAGAGAAGAAAAAAGACGAAGAAAAAGCGCGTAAACTACAATCGATCATTAAACCTTTTGTGCTCCGCAGAACGAAAGAACAAGTGGCCGCAGAGTTGCCTCCTAAAACCGAGCAGGTTATTTATTGCGACATGAGTGAAGATCAGGCAGCATATTACGAAAAAACCAAATCAGCCTACCGGAATGATCTGCTGCAAAGCATGGATGATGGAACTTTTGCACAAAAACAAGTTCAGCTTTTACAGGGATTAACCGCCTTACGCCAATTGGCCAATCACCCGGTAATGATCGATGGAGAATATATATCAGATTCAGGAAAGTTTGAAAACGTGATTCATACGTTAGATAATGTGCTTAAAGGCGGACATAAGGTGCTGGTATTTTCGCAGTTTGTAAAACATCTTGATATTTTTAAAAAGCATTTTGAATCAGAAAATATTCCTTTTGCCTATTTAGATGGCTCAACCCGTAACCGTGGAGAAATTGTTTCCGAATTTCAGCAAAATACCGAATTAAAGGTTTTCCTGATCTCCATAAAAGCAGGTGGTGTAGGTTTAAACTTAACGCAGGCTGATTATGTTTTCATTCTCGATCCATGGTGGAACCCTGCGGTAGAACAGCAGGCCATTGACAGAACGCACCGTATCGGTCAGGATAAAAAGGTTTTTATCTATAAATTTATTGCTAAAGATACTGTTGAAGAGAAAATTCTTGCGCTGCAAAACCGCAAAAAATCGTTGGCAAGTTCTTTAATCACCACAGAAGAGAGTTTCTTTAAATCGCTGAGTAAGGATGATATTAGGGATATATTAAATTAATTTTTTTGCCACGGTCCATTTGGAGTTGAGTTGAAAAGCTATTTTAAACCACACATAGCAAACTTCAAACTGTAATATTAGAAATCAAATCCAAAAGTGGTATCAAAGCATATACCCCCCCCTTCCGTGGCAACATTATTTTAAATTTCTTTTCAAAACTCATTCCTTATTTACTTGTTATACAGTAGAACATAAATACTAACATTATGACAAATCAAGATTTTAATACAGCAGTAAATAACGTTAAAGAAGCCTGGAAGTATCCAGAGTTGTTTCAAAACGTATCAAAATCCGAGCGTTGGCTATCTGGCGCAGCTGGTACATACCTTCTTTTTAAAGGAATCACTGGCATATTTTCACACCCGGTTATTGGTTTAACAGGTGCCGCAATTGGAGCAGGCTTACTATATCGTGGTATAACGGGTTATTGCCCTATGCGCGATTTGGCAGAGCAAAGACAAGAAGAAATAGCCCCTGATGAGGTGATTGTAAGTGAAACCTACGTTGTTGACGATTTGGGGTAAAATTTTAAATACGAAATTTCCATTTCTTAATAAACTGGTTAACTTTAAAAAGTTAAACCACAATTATGAACAAGTATACACTATTATTTATTCCTGTTTTATTTGCAGGGCAAGTTATGGCACAAGATAAAAAACCAGATCCTGCCAAAGACCCAAAAACAACCGAGGTTTGGGAACCTGTACCTAAAATAGTTACCCCAGGTAAGTTGCCTCAGGATGCACCATCTGATGCTACAATACTTTTTAATGGCAGAAATCTTGACGCATGGCATTCGGTTAAAGATCCATCTAAACCAGCAGCCTGGACAATTGACGACGGGTTTTTCACCGTAAAAAAAGGTACAGGAAATATCGAAACCAATAAAAAGTTTACCGATTATCAATTGCACATGGAATGGAAAATTCCTGAAAATATATCTGGAGAAGGTCAGGCACGTGGAAACAGCGGTGTTTTCTTAGCTTCAACCGGCGGTGGTGATGATGGTTATGAAATCCAGATTATGGATGCTTACAACAACAAAACCTATGTTAACGGCCAAACCGGAAGTGTTTATAAACAAGCTATCCCACTGGCAAATGCAAACAAAAAACCAGGCGAATGGCAATATTATGATATCATCTGGAATGCTCCACGTTTTAATGAAGACGGAACAGTACTAAAACCAGCAAGCGTTACCCTATTTTTAAACGGTGTACTTTTACAAAACGGTTATGTATTAAAAGGCGAAACCAGGTATATCGGTGCTCCTGAATACAAGAAACATGGCCCGGCTTCGATTAAATTACAAGATCACGGCGACCCTAGTCCGGCAATTAGTTTTAGGAACATTTGGGTAAGAGAACTTTAATTTCAACAAAACAACAATAAGGAACCTGCAAGCCAAAAACTTGCAGGTTTTGTTTTATAAGATAATTTGACTGATAATTGTACCATCAAATTAGCGGCAAATTATGAACAAAGGCAGGTTAGAAGCATTTAGTGATGGGGTAATTGCAATTATCATCACCATTATGGTTTTAGAAATTAAGGTTCCTGAACATGGCGATACCTTGGCTAGTTTAAAGCCCCTTATTCCGAAGTTTATCAGTTATATTCTCAGTTTTATTTATGTAGGTATTTATTGGAACAACCACCACCATTTAATGCATGCAGTAAAAAAGACCAACGGATCAATGCTTTGGGCCAATCTTAATTTCTTGTTTTGGTTATCACTATTTCCCGTTGCTGCTGGCTGGATGGGCGAACATCATTTTGCGCTTTGGCCTGTTATTGTTTATGGTGCAGTGCTTTTTCTTGCAGCTGTTTCTTACACCCTACTGGTTATTGTTATCAAAAAAACAGAAGGGCAGCATTCACTTGTTGTACATGCCATCGGTAACGACGCTAAAGGTAAATATTCATTGATTTTTTATATTGCCGGCATAGCCTTCAGCTTTATCAATCCGTGGATTGGTGTCGCACTTTATTTTACAGTGGCCTGCATCTGGTTTATTCCCGATAAAAGAATAGAAAACGCAATGCGTGAGCAAGGCTTAATTGATGTAGGGAACAAAGATTAGCATTAAGGTATCAGATTAAAAACAGGCGGTTTGATAAACATTTATCCGCAATACAAAATCATTTTAAACCCTTATGCATCAAGACGTTTGAAGCACTCCATATACAATTCCCTGCTGATCATCTCTGCGCCTAAACTCATTAAATGATCGTTTGGCATTTGGCAGTCGATTAAATCGATATTCATTTTACTCAAAAAAACCAGTGCAGCTTTAGAAGCATTGCTTACATGGCTAAACATGCTTTCGCCACAAAAAACGCGGTTTACTTTAATTCCGTATAAGCCGCCTACCAATTTGTCATCAAGCCAAACCTCTACACTGTGTGCATACCCTTGCTGATGGAGGCTGATGTAGGCATCCTGCATTTCATTGGTTATCCAGGTGCCATCCTGCCCTTTCCTTTCAGTATTTGCGCAGTTTAGAATTACATCTGCAAAAGCCTTATTAAAGGTGATATTAAAAATTTCATCTTTTAAAACTTTCCGCATACTCTTGCTGATTTTTATCTTATCAGGATATATAACGCAACGCTCGTGCGGCGAATACCACAGAATCGGTTCTCCCTCACTAAACCATGGAAATATACCGTTTGAATACGCAACTAAAAGCCTTTCTGTACTTAAATCACCACCAATAGCCAATAAACCATCCTCCTCTGCCAAAGCCGGATCAGGGAAGCCTGGGTTATCGTCTAACAATTGAAAAAACATGGACAAAAATAAAGAAAGAAAACAAAGATTAAACCCTTGCGTTTTAAATAAGTCATACTGTAAAACAAGCCATTATGAGCGCAAAAGATAATTTCTTCAAAGTAAAACATCTTTACAACCGGGCGGGCTTTGGTATTTCTTACACCGATCTGGAAAAGCTAAGCAGAAAGAATCTTGAGAAAGTGGTAGATAACCTCCTCAAAGATTCGGAAAAAAAAGACCCCATCAATTTGGTTAATGATTTTGAATCTAAGCGGCAACTCTTGGTGCAGGCAGGTTTATATGCCAAAAAAGACCTCAACGATGAAGAGAAAAAAATGCGACAGCAGATTATTCGCGAGCAAAATGAAGTAAGCCGCGATTTAAACATTGCTTTCGTAAATAAAATGATTAATACCGATGCGCCATTGAGGGAGAAGATGACTCTTTTTTGGCACGGACATTTTGCCTGCCGCAGCAATAATCCCTTTTTTGCACAACAGTTAAACAATATACAACGCGAAAATGCACTTGGCAGTTTTAAAAGCTTGCTTGTTGAGGTTTCGAAGTCGCCGGCAATGCTGCAATACCTTAATAACCAGCAAAACAAAAAAGGGAAGCCAAATGAAAATTTCGCCCGGGAGCTTATGGAGCTTTTCACCCTAGGCAGGGGAAATTATACCGAGCAGGACATTAAAGAATCTGCCCGTTCTTTTACCGGCTGGATGTATGATAAAGACGGATCGTTTGTTTTCAGGCAAAACCAACACGATACAGGAACAAAAACTTTTTTTGGTAAAATCGGGAATTTTGAAGGGGAAAATATTATTGATATTATCCTCGAAAAGCCTGAAACTTCACAATTTATCGCCCGGAAAGTATATAAATTCTTTGTAAACGATAATCCAAACGAAGCGCACGTAAAAGAACTTGCCACACATTTTTACAACTCAAAATACGACATTGCCTCATTAATGAGGAAAATGTTTACATCAGATTGGTTTTATAGTGATGAGAACGTGGGCACCAAAATTAAATCGCCGGCAGAATTTCTGGTAGGTTTAAGCAGAGAATTCTATGTTACCTATAACAAACCTCAGGTTTTAATACAATTGCAAAGCAGTTTGGGCCAATACCTGTTTAACCCGCCAAATGTAGCGGGCTGGCCAGGCGGACAAAACTGGATTGACAGCTCTTCGTTAATGTTGAGAATGCGCATTCCTTCACTGGTTTTAAATGATGGGGAAATCGACTTTAGTGGTAAAGCCGACCCTGAAGATGAAGCTGTAATTGCCTTAAGCCGAACAGCAACAACCAATGCAAACGCCAATACGAAACCAAAATCATATGTAAATGCCAATGCAAACTGGACCAAATTTTTAGATACTTTACCTAAGGGATTAACGCCATTAGAATTGACCCAATTTTTATTGCAACCGAAATTAAACACTAAAATAACAACCATGGTAAGTGATAATAAAGGGTTGAGAAGTACAGCAGTAGAAATTACAAGTATGCCCGAATATCAATTGTGCTAGGTGCTTATTTAGGTTAATGGTTTGATGACTCATAGTTGATAGCCAAGTGACAAAATACCGAAGATTAAACCGGGGTTGATAGTTTAATGGCTTATGGCTAATAACAGGTTAGCCAACTAAAACGTTGAAAATGAGCCACTAAATACAGGCAATTAGTTAAAACACTAACAAGATGAACAGAAGAAATTTTTTAAGAAATACAGGGTTTGTTGCAGCAGGCTCATTATTCGTTCCCGCTTTTATGAAACCGCTTGAGGCCATGGCGTTGGATGAGTTGAGTTTATACAAAAACCTGGTTGTGGTACAGCTTTCGGGCGGAAATGATGGTTTAAACACCGTAATCCCATTCGGAAATGATATTTATTACCAAAAACGAAAAAGCATAGCCATTAAGCCTGAAGAGGTAATTAAACTTAACGATATGCAAGGCTTAAACCCAAATATGGCTGCCCTGCAAGAGATACATGACCAAGGTTGGATGACGATTATTAATGATGTAGGTTACCCAAATCCTGACCGTTCGCACTTCCGCTCAATGGATATCTGGCAAACCGGTAGTGATAGCAACCAGTTTTTATCTACCGGATGGATTGGCCGCTATTTAGACAGCAACTGCCAAACCTGTAAATTCCCTTATACTGCAATTGAAGTAGATGATTCACTTTCTTTAGCGATGAAAGGGCAAACCAAAAAAGGCATCGCTTTAAAAGATCCCGCAGCCTTATTCCGCAATACCAACGACCCCTTTTTTAAATCGATGCTGCAAAACGATAAAGAGCATTTAGATGAAGATAACCTGGGTTATTTGTATAAAACCATGATCGAAACTTCATCTTCTGCAAATTATATACAGAATACATCGAAAATTTATCAATCGAAATCAACCTACCCAACTTCGGGTTTTGCGAACCAGTTAAAAACGGTTTCCAAGTTTATATCTTCGGGATTAAAAACCAGGGTATATTATGTTTCGTTAAGCGGTTTCGATACGCATGTAAATCAGATCGGGCAACAAGGCAATTTGCTTAAACAGTATAGCGAAGGCATGGCTGCTTTTTTGAAAGACTTAAAATCGAACAACAAACTCGACGATACATTGGTAATCACTTTCTCTGAATTTGGCCGGAGAGTTGAACAAAACGCCAGCAACGGCACCGACCATGGAACTGCAAATAATATGTTTGTTTTCGGCGGAAAATTAAAAAAACAAGGCATTTTTAACGCTGCGCCTAATCTGGGCGATTTAGATACGGGCGATTTAAAATATCAGTTGGATTTTAGACAGGTATATGGTACCATTCTAGATAAATGGCTGGATGTAAATAATGCGGATATTTTAAACAAGAAATTTAATACACTTGATTTTATATAACCTTAGCAAAAGAAGTCAAGTTTGAATGGCCAAAGTGCTATAAAACTTGACTTCTTTGTTATTTACTTCTTTTTTAGTACATAAACCGGCCGGTTAGAATCTGAAGAAACTTGCTCTGTATAAACACTAAACAACTCATAGCCATAGGCCTTCATCTTATTCACTGCATCAATTGCTGAATTAAATCCTAGTTTTTTATCATTATCATCCCTAATGTACTGCTCGCTATAATCGCCAACCTTTTGCCCATACTCCAGCGCAATCCATTGTTTATCTGCCAGAAAACTTTTTGTTGCACGGATCTGAACAAAATCCACGTGGATATCCGTCAATTTTACGCCATTTACATTTTGGGCAATGCCACGCGACAGCCCAAAGCAAGCGACGAACGCCGCTGCAAGAATTAATTTTTTCATGTTGTGTTTCTTTTGTGTGTAATTCTAAATTACAAAGAATACATGATGTTGTTGAAATGAATTGTAACAAATACTTCAGAATTAAATCTTAACCTAAAAAACACAATGAACTTTTTAGGCAATATCATCTGGATTATTTTTGGTGGCATCTTTATTTTCTTCGAATACATTATTGGAGGCTTAATCCTTTGCTTAACGATTGTAGGTATTCCATTTGGCATACAATGTTTTAAATTTGCCTTTGTGGGGCTTGCTCCTTTTGGGGTTAAAATAACCGATACATCATCAAATACAGGTTGCCTTTCTACCATCATGAACCTGATTTGGATTTTATGTGGTGGTTTCTGGATTGCGTTAACCCATTTGTTTTTTGGCATCCTACTTTGCATTACCATTGTAGGTATTCCATTCGGTCGTCAGCATTTTAAGCTAATGAATCTGGCTTTTACACCTTTCGGGAAATCGATTTCATAATTTGAGGTAACTATTGGATCAATCCTATTGATTTAGAATGTTCAATCGCCTCTTCACTATTATTAAACAAACAAGCCCTAACATTTTTACCTTCTATCTTTCTAAGCAGTTCTAACGCTTCTGCTTCTTTTTCAGGGCGAATATTACGGATGTAAACTGCTTCGATATTTTTTGGATATTTCTCTACTATGGAAGCATAAATTTGAGGGTCATGCTGCGAATTATCACCAAAAAATACAAACTTCTGGTTCGGAAAAGCATCCAGGATCCGCATTACCCTCAATAATTTACCTTCATGCCCTGTTTTGCCTGTTTTAATTAAATCTTTCCACCGCTTTAAAGTATTTAAAAGAAAAGCACCATCAGGTAGTTTATTAAATTTAAATGTTTCTACCAAATAATCGTAAAGATTCCACTCGCTGCTACTTACATAAAAGAACGGGTTGGGCTGATTGGAATCGGTATGCGAAAGTGCAAGTTGCTGGTAATGGCTTGCAGCAGCAGGAAAAGTTTTCCGGGTGTGTGGATTTTTGATAAAAAGCTCTCTCAACCGTCGTCCAATAGTGGCAGAATGCGAAATCATTACCGTATCATCCACATCAGAAATGAAAGCATATTGCGTAATGTGTGGCACATAAATTTTTCCTTCTCCATTACCTAACACACTTCCATCCTGATCAATTGCTTCTACCATCACATCATGCCAGCCCGCGGGGATGTCGTTTTCAGCTTCCCATTCGAATTTAAAAAAGCCATCTGCTTCGGCTGTATTGGAAATGATCTGGTTAAAAAACCGTAAACGGACATCAGCAAAAGCATAAGGTTTTAAAATAAAAAGCTTTAAGAGATAAATGATGTTAACCAGTATATTATTGCTATAAATCTGCTTTGTTTTCGCTTTATGCTTAAAAACGTGCCCATAAACAACAAGATTGTGGGTATGGCCATAACCATGATATACTTTTACACTAACAGATTTATTCATTGTTATTAAAACAGAGTTAATTAAAAGTTGTTTGTGATGTAAACATAAGTTAACTACATGAAATTACTATTTATAATCAATCCGGGCTCTGGCAGTCACGATATAAACTTAAAAGAAGTAATTTCTGCACATTTCGAGGCAAAAAATACCGAAGTAGATTTATTTGAATTGCCTAAAGATTGTTCCATTGATAAGATTAAGGAAAAAATTAACAGTTCTAAAGCAGATCGGGTTGTGGCCGTGGGTGGCGATGGCACATTAAAACTGGTTGCAGAGTGTTTATTAAATACCGAAACACCTATTGGGATTATACCAGCAGGTTCGGCTAATGGCATGGCAAAAGAACTGGGCATACCAACAGATATTGAACAGGCTTTGGCCTTTTTGGATGGCGGCCGACTCCAAAAAATTCATGTAGTTAAACTTAATGAGGAAATTTGTATCCATTTATCCGATCTTGGTTTCAATGCCTACCTGGTTAAAAAATTTGATGCACTACCCGAACGCGGAATGTGGGGCTATGCAAAAGCTACCTGGCACGCATTGTGGAATCACCGCCGGATGGAGGTACAACTAAAACTTAAAGATGAAACCATAACCTCTAAAGCTGCGATGGTGGCCATTGCCAATGCGACCATGTATGGTACTGGCTTAAAAATAAACCCGGATGGAAAACTGGATGATGAGCTTTTTGAGGTGGTTTTGGTAAAAGATTACTCTTACATGGAGATATTAAAAATATGGATAACCAAACTGCCATTTAACCCTAAAAAGATTGAAGTATTTCAAACTGCAGCGGTAAAAATTTCTTCAAAACACAAAGCGCACTTCCAGGTTGATGGTGAATATATTGGCCAGGTAAATACGGTGGAAGCTAAAATTATTCCAGCTGCCATTACTGTTGTGTTGTCAAACGAATCAGCCCCTGATGCTATCGGGTAATGCACGATGAATTCTAATTGTAAAGTACAATCTGAAAAACTCAGCAATAAAACAAACCCGGAATAGGATATCGAACCAGCGATCGCCCAGATGTAATACTTCTGGCAGATAAGTAATGAAACCGATAGAAAAAACCCATACCACTAAACGGAATGGAAATTGAATGTAGTAGGTTATAAAACCAAATTTTTTAAGTAAAATTAATCCTATTGCCGAAATAAACAACGATACGAACAAGGGCAACAGTAAAACTACTTTAGCTTGTGAGAGTACCTGATCTGGAATTTCGTTCAGGTGAGATAAAATCTGCCAAAACTGCTTTGCCAGCAATATGATGCTGATAATATCCAATAAAGCAAAAAATCTGGTGGCGTTTTTCATTTACTTACAATTTTTTGCCAGATAATCGTCGGCCAGTTTACTCCCCATATACTTAACGAAAGTAAAATCTTCGCAGGCTCCCTGTTTATCGCCTTGTTTTATCTTTTTCAAACCCATCTTTATCCGGTCGCCTAAATATTCATCATCTATACCGAGTTGATTTTTTATGGCAATAATCTGAGCTTCCTGCCCAGGCTTTGCCTGATCGATGTTTTTATAAAAGTTGATTACTGAATTTGTTAAAGCCTCTTCGGCCTGATAACTGCGGATGGATTCTTGCATGGCTTCGCTTGATTTCCCTTCGCAATTGTAGCCAGACAGCACAAAGTTAACAGGAACAACGATCGATACCGTGGTATCGTAACCCACCGGAACCTGCCATTTTCCGCTGCTCATCCGAACCAGACGTAATGCTTCTTCATCCAGATCGGACAAGATTCCTTTACTTACTTTCGAGAAATAAACCTTTCCCTCACCGTCGAGTTTAAAGCTCACATTTACCGTTCCCTGGATGCAGTTATCTTTAGAAAACTGAGGATAGATGGTATTTTCTCTTAAGAAATTCGTAAAGCCACTTTTCCCTGATTTAAACTGGACTTGTGCCATGGCAAATGAGCAGCATAAAAGTAGACAGATGGTGAATAGCTTTTTCATTATACTAATTTACGGTTTTAACCGCAGAGCACGCAAAGTTTTTCGCAAAGGGAAGGGAAGTTTTTTGCCACGGAAATCACATAAATTATTCCGTTTTAATCTATGTTTCTCTGGCTAAATAAAACCTCTTCATGTTCTCAGTGGTAATGCTTGGAAAACGTAGCCTTCAGAATAAAATTCGGATCAGGGCAATTGGCCAAGTACCTTTCCCTTTCGCTAAACTTGCAAACTCCAGGGTAATCGCCTTTTAACCCTTCCATATTTTCGATTAATTGGAAATGAAGGTGTGGCGGCCAATAACCGTTTTCTTCTTTTGCACCCAATGATGCAAATCTCGCTCCTGCGGCAATAAATTTACCTTCTTCTATACCCTTTAATGAATCCAAACTTAAATGCCCGTATAAAGCATTAAACTTAAATCCATCTATTTCATAGGCAAGAATTATTGTTGCACCATAATCGCCGAAGTTGTTGTTATTGGCAAAGCTTTGAACAGTAGCATCATAAAAATTATAGATTGGGGTGGCAACCGGTCCCCAGATATCTACGCCCAAATGTAATCTTCTGGGTTCTTCGCCAGTGTCAAAATGAGCACTTCGCGAATAAATGGTGCGGTGTTCATTGTAACCGCCAATTCCATAACGTGCATTATTGCCGGCAAGTTTTTCGTTTACCCAGGCAGAAAACAGATCGGTATTGTCTAAAATTTCATCCGTTAGCTCAGTATTTGCTGCTGTAAAATCTAAACTTAAAAGCTGATCCTGATTTACATCAAAATCTACAACTTTTTGGATCAAAGAAGCATTTGATTGGATAAGTTGCTCGAAAGTTTGCATGCTGATTATTTAAAAATGTAAACGAAATTATAAATATAGTGAGATAAGGCCCCACCAATTACAAACAGGTGCCAAAGTTCGTGACTGTGGATCCACCTGGACAACGGTTTATCTTTTGCATAGTAATAAGTTCCGGCGATGTAAAAAACACCACCGAATAATAACCAGAAAATTGCCCCAACAGGTAAAGCAACTAACAATTTTTGTAGCAAAGGCACAATTAAACAGCCCATTAAAATGTATATCGACAAGGAAATGGCGTTACTTTTTAACCGGTTAAAGATTTTAAGCAGGCAACCAACACTGGCAATAATCCATACTATGGCGAACAGACTCCAACTTAGCCAACCATCAAATACAAGCAATGCGGTTGGGGTATACGACCCTGCAATCATAAGATAAATGCAGCAATGATCGAATTTCTGCCAGAAACGCACACCATAATCGGTAACCGGATAGCCATGGTACATTGCACTTACACCAAAAAGGATAAAGGTACCAATACTATAAATCCATGCAGCAGTATATGCAATTGGGGTATGGCACTTTTGCAGCAATAGGTAACCTGCCGGAATTGCAATTAACGCCGGTATAAAATGTGTGAAGAAATTAATGGGTTCCCTTAGCTTCCTCACAAAGATTTATTCGCTGTCTTCGTCTTTTTGCCTTGGCTCTTTTGCAATTTTATCAAAAAGATGATCCATACGCTCTACATATTCATTTGTATCATCTACAAAGAAAGTAAGCTCTGGCACAACCCTAACCTGGTGGCGGATTCTGCTTCCTAGCTTATACCTGATTTCGCCTGCATGTGCGTTAACCGTATTGATAGATAGCGTAGTATTATTGGTATTAAAAAAGCTTAGGTAAACTTTGGCTACTGCCAAATCTGGCGAAACCCGAACCCGGGTAATGGTTACCAGTGTATTTGGCAAAAACGCAGCACCTTCGCGTTGAAAAACCTGTGCCAACTCCTCTTGTAATACTCCTGCAAATTTCTGCTGACGTTTACTTTCCATAGTGTATTTATCTGTCGGCACTGTGATGAGACCACGCAGTTTTTAATACTGCGGGTTTTATTTCTACATCCAATGACGGAATTTAATCTAATATAACAAATTACTATCATACGGGTATCTTGCCACGTGTGCGGCTTTAACCTTATCATACAATAGTGTTTTAAACTCTTCTAAGTTTTCTTTTTCTGTAGCCGATATAAACAACACAGGCACTTTATCGTGGCTCATCCAACTTTTCTTAAAGTCTTCAAGCGTTAATTTACCATCATCTGCTTCATCATCAAGTTCTGGCGAAACATAAGCATCAATTTTATTAAAAACTAAAATCATGTCTTTATCAATCGCGCCAATATCTTTCAATGTTTCGTTAACCGTATTAATTTGATCTTCGAAGTTTGGGTGCGAAACATCAACCACATGGATCAGTAAATCTGCTTCACGTACTTCATCTAAAGTAGATTTAAAACACTCTACCAAATGGTGAGGCAGTTTGCGGATAAATCCAACGGTATCTGAAAGCAGAAAAGGCAAATTCTCGATCACCACTTTCCGCACTGTTGTATCTAAAGTTGCAAATAGTTTATTCTCTGCAAATACTTCCGATTTCGACAGCATATTCATGATGGTAGATTTACCCACGTTGGTATAACCAACCAAAGCTACGCGAATTAACTGACCACGGTTTTTACGTTGTGTTTCGTTTTGACGATCGATATTTCTTAAACGCTCTTTTAACAAAGAGATTTTGTTTAAAATAATCCGCCTGTCACTTTCAATCTGCGTTTCACCCGGTCCACGCATCCCGATACCTCCTTTTTGGCGTTCTAAGTGAGTCCACATACCTGTTAAGCGTGGCAGTACATATTGTAATTGCGCCAGCTCAACCTGTGTTTTTGCCTGTGCCGTTTGCGCCCTGTTGGCAAAAATATCCAGTATTAGATTGCTCCTGTCTAACACCTTAACACCAAGTTCGCGGTCGATGTTGCGCAGTTGCGAAGGTGACAGTTCATCATCAAATACAACTACATCAATTTCTTCCGATTTTACATAAGCCTTTATTTCTTCCAGTTTTCCTGTACCCACAAATGTGGCACGCTCTGGCTTAAGCATTTTTTGTGTAAAAACCTTTTCTACCTTCCCACCAGCTGTATCAACCAAAAAGGCCAGCTCATCTAAATATTCTTTTGTTTGGGCATCTTTTTCGCCGGGTGTAACCACACCAACCAAAATTGCCCGTTCCTGCACAATGGCAGTATCATAAAATTTTTGTTTTCCCATGTAATTGCAACAAAGATACGAAATTTGCAAACTTGTAAATCCATTAAGAAACCATACGCGTGCAATAAAAGTTTTTAATTCCCTTTAGAGAAAAATGATTGTCAACGCTTCTATGGCAATACGACCAAATCAAACCAGTTAAATGTTTTTCAGGCGACTTAGGTGGTTAAATATTTTTTTTGAAAAACAGGGTTCAGCGTGCTTCGGCTACGAAAGTCCTGTTATCGCTTCAAATCCTCACTCGTACCTCGCTGTGGGTTTTCCGCTTTATCAGGTTTATTTAACAGAAGATTGAGGTCCTTAGTTTAAAGGTAAAGTGAAATATAAACCTCGCAGGTTTTAAAAACCTGCGAGGTTTATACAGTCTATATCTGCCCTACAAATTCCTTAATTGCAGCACCCGGATTATCGGTTTTCATAAAATTCTCACCGATCAGGAATCCGTTAAAGCCTGCTGTTTTTAATTCTTTAATTGTTTGTGGATTACTAATCGCACTTTCCGAAATCTTTAAAAAACCGTTCGGAATTTTATTGACTAAATCAAACGAGGTTTGAATATTTACAGTAAAATCTCCCAGGTTTCGGTTGTTTACGCCTATGGCATCTAGATTAGGGCAGATGCTTCGCTCCAATTCTTCCAGATTATGCACTTCTAAAAGCACATTTAAACCTAAATCTTTTGCAAATTTCCCAAAATCGTTCACTTGTTGAGGTGTTAAGATTGAAGCAATCAACAGAATAATATCTGCACCCCAGGCTTTTGCCTCGAGGATCTGGTATTCGTCGATCATAAAATCTTTCCTTAAAATCGGAATATCGTTTGCAGCTCTTGCAGCTAATATATCATCTGTTTTACCGCCAAAGAAATCTACATCGGTTAATACAGAAAGTGCTGATGCCCCTGCGGCATTATACGCCTGGGTTACTTCAGCAACATCGGCAATGCCATTAATTAAACCCTTTGATGGCGAACGGCGCTTAAACTCAGCAATAATGCCAGTGCGCTCTTCTGCCAATAAAAACGATTTAAAGGAATAGGGTGTTCTGTTAAAATGCACCGATTTTTCTAAATCCTGAACAGAGATTAAAGCCTTTGCGGCTGCAACTTCTTCCTTTTTACGTAATACGATTTTATCTAATATGTTCACCCCTAAATCCCCTGAAGGGGACTTTGACTTTCCATCATTCATATTTCTGTTATAATCAATTTTAAACTTTAAGTTACTTGGGTTTTCATTCCCCTTCAGGGGGCTAGGGGGTCATTAACCAATTTTGCATCATCTGTTTACCATACTCGGTAAGTACGCTTTCGGGGTGAAACTGTACACCACGCACATCCAATGTTTCGTGCCTTAAAGCCATAATCTCACTTTTATGATCTCTTGCCGTAATTTTTAAACACGAAGGAAAGTTGTCCTTACTTACCACCCAACTGTGGTAACGGCCAACATTTATTGTTTGCGGGCATTCCCAAAACAATGGCTCATCTCCATCCACAACGGTTACCGGAGTGGCAATTCCATGCATTGGTCTGCCTAAATTTAATAAAGTTCCGCCAAAAACCTCGGCAATGGCCTGCTGACCTAAACATACGCCAAAAATACTTTTTGTAGGTGCATAAGTCTTGATCACATCCAGCAATAAACCGGCCTCTTCAGGTATTCCCGGGCCTGGTGAAAGCAAAATTTTATCATATTTATCTACATCTGCCAAGTCGAATTTATCGTTTCTCCAAACTTCAGCTTCATAACCTACCTCATTAATTAAATGTACGAGGTTGTAGGTAAAACTATCATAGTTATCGATTACTAAGACGGTTTTTTTATCTATATTTTCCATTTTATTTCCTGTTAACGGATTTTACTCCAAACTAAAAACTCCCAACTATATACCCTCTGCCATTTGCAGTGCTTTACGCAGGGCTGCAATTTTATTATTTACTTCCTGCATTTCGGTTTCCGGAACAGAATCGGCCACAATGCCTGCACCGGCCCGATAATGCAATTCATTGTTCTTGCTCATAAATGTTCTAATCATAATGGCATGGTTAAAATCTTCATTAAAACCCATAAAACCAATTGCTCCTGCATAAAAATTTCTGCCGAGTTTTTCGTTTTCATCAATCAGCTGCATGGCTTTGTATTTTGGCGCACCACTTAAAGTACCCGCTGGGTAAGTATCTGCAACTACTTTAAAAGCACTTACATCTTCCTGCAAATGCCCGCTTACTTTGCTAACCAGGTGAATCAGGTGGGAGTAGTATTGTACTTCTTTAAATGATTTTACTTCAACACGGTTACAGTGTCGGCTCAGGTCGTTCCTTGCCAAATCAACAAGCATTACATGTTCTGCACTTTCTTTAGGATCCTGCTCTAGTTTACGGGCTTGTTCGGCATCTTCAATGTCGTTTCCGCTGCGTTTAAAAGTACCTGCGATGGGGAAAATATTTGCGGTATTGTTTTTAATGGTGATTTGTGCTTCTGGTGAAGAACCAAATAATTTGAAGTTCCCGTAATCAAAATAAAACAGATATGGTGATGGATTTATAGAACGCAGGCAACGGTAAACATTAAATTCATCGCCAGAGAAAGCTTGTTTAAATGCCCTCGAAGGTACAATCTGAAAAACATCCCCGCGGTAAATGTGCTTTTGAAGTTTCTCTACCAAATCCATAAAACCCTGATCGGTAAGATTAGAGCTTTCTGCACCGCGCAATTGAAACTTATATTCAGGATAATTTTTATTCTGAATCAGGTATTCCATTTTCTCCAATCCGCCTTCCTCCTCTCCTTCAAAAGTATTTTTGAAAAGCGTAATTTCATTTTTGAAATGATCGATGGCAATAATGTAGCGGTACAAATGGTATTGCATTTCCGGAATATCTTCACCCTCGGGTGTTTCAGAAGTAAACTTAATATCCTCAAAATGCTGCACAGCATTCCAGGTAAAGTAACCAAATAAACCGCTAGAAATAAACTTGATTTCAGGCAATTCAGTTTCTCTGAATTTATCTTTAAAATCGGCTATTTCATCAATAAGGTTTTTGCTTTCTGTAATTTCTACCGTGCCATCAGGGAAATAAGATTCCAATCTTGAGCCCTTTAAAATGATGCCCGCAACAGGATCTGCACAAACAAAGCTCATTGAGTTTTCTCTGCTGTGGTAATCGGAACTTTCTAACAGGATGCTGTTGGGGTACACATCACGTAAGCGTAAATAAATGCTCACTGGCGTTGTGGTATCGGCAAGCATTTTTTTGTAAGTCGTATTTATTTTATACATGATAAAGGTAAATGGTGTAAGCTATAGGGCTTAAGGTTTGCATTTCGTATTTTTTAACAATAAAAAGCCCGGCGTGTGGTTCTACGCCGGGCTTTAATGGTTCTTTAATAAGGTTTAGGTTGATAAACTATATTTTGTTCATACGCAGCCAGCGCAATCCGTTCGAATTACTTTGCCAAAGCCAGGTATGTATATTGTTGATCATGAGCCACAAAAATATAAAGAATTTTGAAAAATGGAAATATTTATGAAAATAAGTTTAGTAAGCGGTTAAAAGATGGAAGTGTTGCATCCGAATTAAAAGTTTCTTTTGCCCAATATCATCTTTTTGATCGGAGTGCAGCGCAGTTGGGAAATCTACTTAACAGATCTCTCCATTCAAGATGAAGATTCCTTACCCATTTCGTTATTGCGAGATGGCCTTTTCAGCCAGGGAAGCAATCTTTGATCGCTACAAGCCAGATATAACAAATCGCATAAAGCAATAAAAAAATCCTGCTCTTTTGAAGCAGGACTTTATATATTACATGTAGAAATACCGGTTAAGAAACCCCAAAGAATGATCTTCCCGGAACATCTTTAACCATTAATAAAATAGCTACAATAATTAAAATCAAGGCCAGGCCGAAGAAAACAGCAATAGTACGGTGTTTTGCAACTGCTTCTGTTACCTTTTTCGATTTTGCATTTCCAATCGTGATTAAAATAATTGCAATAATCATCATTGAGGTATGTTCTGCCTTAAAGTACCGGCCAATAGCATTGCTCATAGGTAATTTGGTTAACGGACTTAAAAAAAACAGTACCAGGCCAATCAAAAACTGAATATGTACACTAATCAATGTAAAAACATTCAGCTTGCGGTTACCTTCTGTGTATGTTTTATTGCCTAACCAGCCCGATAAAGCATTGATTACAGCGATAACCAATAAAATTAATACGATGTAGCGCCATCCGGAGTGCGCAGATTTTACGATGTTGTACATTTTTATCAAATATGTTTAGCCAAAAATAGTCATTAATTGTAAAATATAGGATATTCAGTAGAATGAACACTAATTTATATTAGTTTTAAACAAATTAAACACTAAACTTATTATGAAGAAAATTTTACTTGCCATTGGGCTGGTATTTTCTACTACATTTTTGTTTGCACAGCAAACAACCTTCCCTGTTAACGGCTCTTTTGATACCAGACCTGGAATGTTTGCCTTTACCAACGCAACTATTGTAGTAAATGCCAACCAAACCTTATCAAATGCCACACTTTTAATTAAAGGACAAACCATACAGGGCGTTGGCGCTGGTTTGGCCGTACCAAAAGGTTATGTGGTAATCGATTTAAAAGGGAAATTTGTTTACCCATCGTTAATTGATGCTTTTACAAGCTATGGCCTGGCCGAAGCACCTGCACAACAACGGGGCTTTGGTGGTCAGCGACAATCTATTTTTGTTTCGACCAAAAAAGGTGCGTATGGCTGGAACGAATCCATCAGACCTGAAACGTATGTTAAAAATATTTTTTCTACCGATACTAAAAAGGCCGACGAATTGCGTAAAGCAGGTTTCGGAAGTGTTAATGTAATCAGTAGAGATGGCATTGCCCGTGGAGTGTCTGCAGCAGTAACTTTAAACGAAGGTGCAGATAACAGCGTTATTTTGAAAGACCAAACCGCAGCGAACTATTCGTTTAACAAAGGCACTTCATCTAATGATTACCCTACCTCACTCATGGGTTCGATTGCCTTATTGCGCCAAACTTATTACGATGCGCAATGGTATGGCAAACAAAAAGATGAGTATAACATCTCTTTGGATGAATTTGGCAAACAACAAACTATGCCGCAGATTTTTGAAGTTGATGGCTGGCAGAACATTCTCCGTGCAGATAAAATTGGCAAAGAGTTTGGCAAGAAATACATCATTAAATCAACCGGTGATGAATACCAGCGCATAAACGAGGTAAAAGCGACCGGAGCAAGCTTAATTATTCCATTAACTTTCCCTAAAGCTTATGATGTTGAAGATCCTGCGGAAGCCAGAAACCTGACTTTATCGCAAATGAAGGGCTGGGAACTTGCACCTACCAACCCGGCAAGCTTAGAAAAAGCAGGAATTAAATTTGCTTTAACTGCTTTTGGATTAGAGAACAGCCGCGATTTTTGGACGAACATCCGCACGGCGATAGAAAATGGCTTAACCGAAAAGCAAGCCTTACAATCGGTTACCGAAATACCTGCTTCATTGTTGGGTATCAGTGATAAAGTAGGTTCCCTTGAAAAAGGAAAAGTGGCTAACTTTTTAATCTCATCTGATAATTTATTTAAAAACGGAAACATTATTTTCGAAAACTGGGTTCAGGGCAAACGCTTCATCGTAAACAAAATGGATGTAAGTGATGTACGCGGCACTTACAACTTAAATGTTGATGGTGTTGGTGCTTTAACGCTAAAGATAACAGGAACAGGTGGCGGTTCTACCGCTGCAATTGAAAGATTGGGTACAGATAGCGTAAAAACCACTGCCACTTTTACCAGAAACGGAGATTGGGTAAGCATCAATTTCAATTTAAAGAAAAGTCCGAAAGGCGATATCCGCTTAAGCGGTTACATCACCTCTGCAAACCCGGTAACTATAAAAGGCGAATCGGCATTGGCTGATGGCACCAGCGGTAAATTTACTGCTACTTACAAAGAGGCCGCAAAAGATACTCCTAAAAAAGATGAGCCTAAAGCAACCTTGGCATTAGGCCCTGTTATTTATCCTTTTTCTGCCTTTGGGAGTACTGAATTACCTAAACAGGAAACCGTATTAATTAAAAATGGTACTGTATGGACGAATGAGAAAGATGGTGTTCTTTTAAATGCTGATGTACTTTTGGAAAACGGAAAGATTAAAGCCGTTGGTAAAAACCTTTCGGCAAGTGGTGCAAAAGTAATTGATGCTACGGGCAAACACGTCACTGCCGGTATTATTGATGAACACTCGCACATTGCCGGTGCTGGTGGCATTAATGAAGGTGCGCAATCGGTATCTGCCGAGGTTCGTGTTGCCGATATTATCAACTCTGAAGATGTGAACATTTACCGCCAGCTGGCCGGTGGTGTTACCACTTCGCATATCCTGCATGGCTCGGCTAACCCAATTGGCGGTCAGTCGCAGTTGATTAAACTCCGTTGGGGTAAATCGCCCGAAGATTTAAAATTTGCTGGTGCTGATGGTTTCATCAAGTTTGCCCTGGGCGAAAATGTTAAACAGAGCAACTTTGGTACTGGTGCACGTTTCCCGGTTACGCGGATGGGGGTAGAGCAAACTTTTGTAGATGAGTTTACCCGCGCAAAAGAGTATGCAAAAGCAATTTCGGTTAAAGGCAATAGTGTACGTAAAGATTTAGAGCTAGATGCTATTGTAGAAATCCTGAACAATAAACGTTTCATTACCTGCCACTCTTATGTACAGAGCGAAATTAACATGTTAATACATGTTGCAGATAGCTTAGGATTTAAAATAAACACTTTTACGCACATTTTAGAAGGTTATAAAGTGGCCGACAAAATGAAAGCACATGGCATTGCAGGCTCTACCTTTTCTGATTGGTGGGCATATAAAAACGAAGTTGCCGAGGCCATTCCCTACAATGGAAAAATTATGCACAACGTGGGTATTACTACAGCCTTTAACTCAGACGATGCCGAAATGGCACGCCACTTAAACCAGGAAGCAGGAAAATCGGTATTGTATGGTAACGTGCCTGAAGAATATGCGCTTAAATTTGTAACGCTTAATCCGGCCAGAATGCTTCATATTGATGATAAAGTGGGCAGTTTAAAAGCTGGTAAGGATGCCGATGTGGTAATATGGACAGCCAACCCACTTTCTATTTATGCCCGCGCTGAAAAAACATTTGTTGATGGTATTCCGTATTGGGACATTGATAAAGATGCCTTGGTGATTAAAACACAACAGGCAGAAAAAGCCCGCCTGATTCAAAAAATGTTGGATAGCAAAAGTAAAGGCGGCCGCACACAACGCCCAATGGGTGATGCACCACGATTATACAATTGCGAAACTTTAGAAAACTATTCTGCAGAATTAACCGAGAAAGAACATGCACACTAACATGAAAACATATTTATTCAGTCTGGCTTTTTCGGCTTCGAGCCTGATGTGTTTTGCGCAGGCAAACATTTCGCCAGCCAAAAAACAAAGTAAAACGATAGCCATTACCGGTGCCACAGTACATGTAGGTAATGGAACAATAATTGAAAATGGCACCATCCTTTTTGGTAACGGTAAAATTATTTCGGTTACGGCCAATGGCCAGGTACCACAAGATGATGTGTTACGTATTGTAGCTACTGGCAAACACATTTACCCGGGCTTTATTGCCGCTACTACAAATTTAGGCCTAACAGAAATTGAAGCGGTAAAAGCAACATTGGATTTTCAGGAAATCGGCGATTTTAATTCGCACATCCGTTCGATTGTAGCGTATAATACCGATTCGAAAGTTCCGGCCACGTTGCGCAGCAATGGGGTGTTAATGGCACAGCCAACTCCACAGGGCGGTACGGTTTCGGGCAGTTCATCAGTTGTGCAGCTCGATGCCTGGAACTGGGAAGATGCAGCACTTAAAACGGATGACGCCATGCACATGACCTGGCCTGTTACGCCTCGTTTTAGAGGTGGTTTTGGAGGCTTCGGCCGGCCGCAGCAATCGCCAGAATCGTTAGCGGAAAGAACACAGGCAGCCATTGCGCAGTTAACCTCCTTTTTTGCTGAGGCTAAAGCTTATTCGGAAATGGGCAAACCAGAAGTGATTAACACGCGTTTCGAAGCGATGAAGAAAGTATTTGCAGGCAACGAAAAACTGTTTATCGCGGCCGATAGTCAGAAAGATATCGTTGCAGCTGTTAATTTCGCCAAAAAGTTTGGCATTACGCCTGTAATTACGGGTGCTGATGAAGCTTACCTGATTATCGATTTCTTAAAAGAGAACAACATTACCCTGGTGGTTAAACAGCCTCATGCTTTACCCAACAACAATGATGATGATGTAAATATGCCTTATAAAAACGCTGCTGTTTTGGCCAATGCCGGCTTAAACGTGGTATTGAGTATTGATGGTTACTGGCAACAACGCAACCTCCCTTTTATGGCGGGTACGGTTACTGCATGGGGTTTGGATAAAGAAAAAGCATTATCTACCATTACTTTAAATGCAGCCAAAGCAATGGGCGTTGATAAAATTACGGGCAGTATTGAAACCGGTAAAGATGCCACTTTCTTTATCTCGGCAGGCGATGCTTTAGATATGCGTACCAATAAAGTGGAACAAGCATTTATACAGGGCAGAGATATAAATCTTGATAACCTGCACAAACAATTGGATAAAAAATTCAGCGATAAATATACCGCCGAAAAGAAATAGCATTTTAATGGTTAACTGGTTAATTGTTTAAACCGGTTAATTGACTGTTAAAGCTTAAAATTAGAACGGCCGATATTAATTTACCGGCCGTTTTTTGTTTAATAACGATTTGGCTGGCTTTACGGCTGATCATCAAACGTCCATATCTGGACTAAAACACCAATTATAAAATTGGCTCCCTAGGATTCGTCCCGATGGGACGATCTGTGAATATTACAGTCTTATATCGTCCCATCGGGACGAATCCCAGGTGGAAAAAACATGGTTGTTTTTTCCGTTCCGTAGGAACGTTTCATACTTATAATCAAATCTCAGTAAGTTCAAGCGCCTCTTTACTAAATTTTAAATAGACAACGGTTAGTTTTGTACCTACCGAATAACGGGAATAATCTTTGGGTTTTACCCTGATTCTTATTTTATCTTTTTTAGCTGGTCCGGCAAAAGTCAGGTATTCTGCATGTTCTGTTTTATCACGGTTGATCACTACACTAATTAATTTGTTTTTACCCCTGGCTTTATCCTTTTTCCAATTGGCACTATCGTAGCTCATTACCAGCCAGGCAAAGCAATAGCAAAAACCATACATAGCAAAGCCCGCACCTACAAATAAAATATAATCGTAGTACTTAAAATCTGCAAAGTGGTCTTTCAACAGTAGCGCAGTAAAAGCCATCAATAAAAATATACTTCCCCCTAAAACCATTGGGAGAACCTTTTTAACTCCTTCTTCCATACTTGCTATATGCTTTAGATCTTCATCATTTAAAGGTATATTTTCTTCTAACTGTATTTCCATATCCATCGGTTATCATCGGTGCCCCCCAACACTAAATAGATTTGCTTTACAAGTAAAATTAAGTGATTAATATTAATTTAATCATTATTGGTAAAACCAAGATAATTTATTCAATTGCTGGCGCACGCGCGATGCGTGTGCCAACGTTAAGTATTATATTTTTTCCTATATTTAAATCATAATCATCTCTATAAAAAACCATACCCCACCAACCCTCCCAAGGTTAAAATGGTTTATTCGTATTAATTTATAAAAGTTATACATGCTTTTGCTCATGCACTGGCAATAAAAAATACAGAAATGAGCCGTAAATATAAATTCCATAATAAAGAGGGATTATACTTTGTAAGTTTTGCCACAGTATATTGGTTGGATATTTTTGTTAGACGCATATACTGCGACATTTTTGTTGATTGCTTAACTTATTGTACAAAAAACCTTGGTTTGGAACTCCACTGCTGGTGTATTATGACAAGTCATGTGCATTTAATATTTAGTGCAAAAAACAATAATCCAGATAAGCTGCTCGGTAGGATAAAAGAATATACTTCCAAACAAATTGTGAAGGCCATTAAAGAGAATGGTAAAGAAAGCAGAAAAGAATGGCTGCTGTGGATGTTTAAGCGGGCAGGCTCAAAAAGCAGTAACGTTACAGAATATCAATTTTGGCAACATAACAATCAACCTATAGAATTATGGAGTGCCGAAGTTATTGAGCAAAAGGCCAATTACCTGCACGAAAATCCGGTTGTTGCTGGCTATGTTAACGAGGCCTGGCATTGGAAATACAGTAGCGCGATAGACTATAGCGGAGGTAAAGGATTGATAGAATTGAATGAACTTTAATTTTTTTTATAGCACACGCGGCAGCGTATGCTAAATTATTAAAGTAGCACACGCGGGACGCGTGCGCTAGCGAAAGTTAAATACAACCGAAGCGCTGGCGCACGCGTCCCGCGTGTGCTTAAGCGTAAGGTTAACATTAATTTAACACTCAGGGGCAGTATTAATTTATGAGTAACATTTTATTTTAACATCAGCCTATAAAAAGGGCAATCACTAAACCATTTCATAATATTAAATCTAATTCGGCTTAACACCACATTAACATCTTTGTCATCATAAAAAATCAGAAAAATAATCATGATGAAAAATTTACTTATTGCAGTGTCGCTACTGTTTTGCATTGTCTACAACCGGGCAAGTGCGCAAACCACGCAGGCATCAATCTCTGGTATTATAACCGATCAACAGAAAAAGCCTATTCCCGGGGTTTCTGTACAGATCAAAAACAACTCTACAGGGTTTACCACCAAAACCTCTACCAATGCCCAGGGCGAGTACACTTTTAAAGAGCTTCCTTTGGGTGGGCCATATTCGGTAAAAGCAGTTTATGTGGGTTTTGGCGAGCAAACCAGAAATGGCTATATGTTAAACCTTGGCGATGTGGTTAAGGTGGGTATCACCATGCAGGAAGCTTCACAAGATTTAGAAGCCGTGCAGGTAATCGCTTCAGGTTTAAGAAACAAAGTTCAAAACTTTGGTGCTTCTACAGAAATTTCTGCTAAAACAATGAACCAATTACCTGTAAATGGGCGTAACTTTTCCAATTTAATGGATTTATCTCCGTTAAGTCGCGGCGGCAATATATCGGGCCAGTTGGGTTCATCTACAAATTATACCATTGATGGTATGAATGCTAAAAACCCAACATCAGCTGGTAGTACAACCAGTAGAAGTGGTGCGCCATACTCAATTTCTATTGAGGCTGTTCGTGAGTTTAAAGTAGTAACCAACCAATACGATGTAACTTTGGGTAGAGCCGGTGGAGGTACCGTAACTGCAGTAACCAAATCGGGTACAAATACAGTAAGTGGAAGCGCATTTGGTTACGGAAGGGCTGATTGGTTATCATCACGTTATGATATCAGAGGCGTAAAGCGCGATAACGATTTCTCTACTTATCAATACGGTTTTACGTTGGGTGGACCGATTATTAAAGATAAATTACATTATTTCGTGGGTTTAGATCATCAGAAAGATGCCCGCCCATTAATTATTGCCGATGTAAATGGCCCTGCTGATGAAGCCCGTTTCAGAATTACGAACAGTACTTTAGCACAGTTTTTGGATGTTGCACGTACTAAATATGGCGTAGCAAACACCCCTCAGTATGGTTCTTTCGATAAAAAACGTGGATCTGATGCTGCTTTTGCCCGTTTAGACTGGCAAATTAATGATAGAAATTTGTTAACCATTCGTGATAATTATACGAACGACAGAAACCCATTAGGTTTGGCTGATAATACTGCGATTAACTTCTACGAAAGTTATGGTAACGATAAAAACGTTGACAATAATTTATTGGCAACTTTACGTTCAACCATCAGCAGCAAAATTACCAACGAATTAAAAATACAGCATTTATATACTTACCAGGCAAGTACGCAGAATGATGAATTAACGGGTGCCATTCCAAGAGCAATTGTAGGAAACATAAAATCAGACCTTGCTGATGGTACCAAGGGAATTTCTACTGCGATCCAAATTGGTGGCCACCGTTTCGGGCAGGAAGGTTTTACCAATAATGTTTTTCAATTAGTAGATAACTTTTACTATAATACCGATAAGGTTAAATATACATTTGGTGTTGATGTAATGTATACCAATGCAAAATCGCTTTATGGTAGTGAGGTAAACGGCCGTTTCGAATATTCAACTTCTCAGATTCAGGATCCTGCTTTTCCAAACGACCCTACAAAAAAGATCGAAGTACCGGCAATTACAAACTTTAACAACCTTGCGCCAAATAGATTTTACCGCGAAGTACCATTGGTTGCAGATCCAACTGTTAAAGCCGGCATTTGGAATGCCGCTGTTTACGGCCAAATGCAAACCAAACTGGCTAAAGGTTTAGATTTTATAGGTGGCTTACGTATCGATTACAGCACGTATCCTAAATCGCCGCTTAACCAACAACTTTTTGATGCCATTGGCGTAAGAACGGATAATGAGTTAAAACAATTTTTAATTCAGCCAAGAATCCAATTTAACTGGGATATTAACGAAAACAGAACAGATTTTGTACGTTTTGGAGCAGGTATCTTCGGTTCGGATGTGAACAATTATGTAACCATTAACAACTTAACCTTTGATGGTAAACACTTGGCAACAGTTGATGTTTTTGGCAAAGATGTACCCACACCAAACTTTATAGGTTATAGAAATGGTTCTGTTGCTACCCCTTCATTAACAGCTTTACAGGTACCAACGATTAATACTTATGCCGAGGATGCAAAAATTCCAGTGGTTTATAAAGCCAACTTATCATACAGTAAATTAATTACCGATAAACTTAAGGTTGGCATTACGGGTTATGCAACCCTTGGCCGTAACAACTACATGTATGTAGATAAAAACATGGCAGGAAATCCTTACTTTACCCTGGCTAATGAAGGTAACCGTGGTGTATTTGTACCAACTTCGAGTATCACAGCAAGCAATGGTGTTGCCGATTGGAAAGGCGGACGTTTAACCAACCAGTTTGGCCGTGTGTTAGAATTAAACAGTAAAGGGAAAGTAAATCAGTTCGCTGTAGTTTTAGATGCGACGTGGAATTATTTTAAGGATGGAGAAATCTCGGCGAGTTATACTTATAACGATACAAAAGATAATACATCATATAATGGCAACGTGGCAAACTCTGCTACCTTATCTTTGCCTGTTAAAGATGATCCGAGAGATTTAAGCAAAATGTCTTATTCAGATAATCAATTCCGCAATAAGGTTGTTATTTATGGCACCTCGCCAAGTTTTTATGGCTTTAGGTTAGGTGTTCGCTACTCTGGTATTGGTGGAACGCGGTATAGTTTGTTGGCAGGCGGCAATATCAATGGTGATTTTGTGGCTACAAACGATTTGGCTTATGTGTTTGACAGAAACAATCAAACTGTACCTGCAAATGTTCGTACAGGCTTACAAACGTTATTGGATAATCCAAACGCAAGCCAAAGTTTAAAAGATTATATCAATAAATACTCTGGTGAGATAGCAGAGCGAAATGGCGGTGTGAATGACTTTTTTGGCATTGTTGATTTAAAGTTAAGTTATCAACTTCACCTTAATAAAAAGCACAGTATCGAATTCTCTGGCGATGTATTTAATTTTGCAAACCTGCTTAACAAAAAATGGGGCGTAAATGAAACTTTGGGCAACCAGGCTTTATATGCGGTTAGCGCATTTGATACCGCAAACAAAGCTTATACTTATCGTGTAAACAACACTGGTATTGTTACCCCATCGGGCAACCCTTGGCAAATACAAATCGGTTTACGTTACGGTTTTTAATTAAATATTAGCTAAGTATCTTAGCTTAAAGTCATAAAAAAGGGGAATGGATTTTTATCCGTTCCCTTTTTTTATGTTTGCATTTATAAACAACAAAACTTAATGGGATTATTACTTAACTACCTGAAACACCACAAGTGGATTGTGGCTTTGGCGCTCTTGCTGGCAGGTATAAATATTGGCTTTTCACTCTTAGATCCATACATCACAGGTCGAATTTTAGACCGTTTTATCAATAAAAAAGATTCGCTTACTTACAGCCAGTACCTTTGGGGCTCGTTGGGCTTAATCGGTTTGGCAATTGGTGCGGCAATGGTTTCGCGTATTGCTAAAAACTTTCAGGATTATTTTACCAGTGTAATTGTACAAAAGGTGGGTGCAAAAATGTATGCCGATGGTTTACAGCACTCATTAAAATTACCTTATCAGGTTTTTGAAGATCAACGTAGCGGCGAAACCCTGGGTATTTTGCAAAAGGTACGCTTAGATTCGGAGAAGTTTATCACTGCTTTTATCAGCATCCTTTTTGTAAGCCTAATCGGAATGATTTTCGTAATCGTGTATTCGGTTTCGGTAAGTTATAAAGTTACTTTGGTTTATTTCTCTGCCATTCCGATCATCAGTTTTGTGAGCTGGTTTTTAAGTCGCAAAATTAAAACCATACAACGTTCTATCGTTGGCGAAACCACTGCTTTAGCGGGTTCAACCACCGAATCATTAAGAAATATCGAACTGGTTAAAAGTTTAGGATTGGCCGATCAGGAAATAGAAAGGCTAAACAAAACCACTTACAAAATTTTAGGCCTGGAGCTTAAAAAAGTAAAATATGTGCGCAGTATGAGCTTTGTTCAGGGTACTACGGTAAACCTGGTGCGCAGTACAATGGTGCTGGTTCTGCTGTTGCTTATTTTCGATAATTCTATTACCGCCGGACAGTATTTTTCATTTCTTTTTTACTCCTTCTTCCTTTTTGGCCCATTGCAGGAGCTTGGTAATGTAATTTTAACCTGGCGTGAGGCTGAAGTATCATTAGGGAACTTTAAAAAGATTTTGAGTACACCAATTGATAAGAAACCGGAGAACCCTACTTCGATTACCAAAATTAAAGACCTTACTTTTAGCGATGTAGGCTTTAAACACCAAACGGCGAACAGAAATGCTTTAGAAAACATTTCCTTTAAAACACATAACGGCCAAACCATTGCTTTTGTTGGTCCGTCGGGTTCAGGCAAAACTACATTGGTTAAATTGCTCGTTGGCTTGTATCAACCAAAAGAAGGGGAAATTTTATACAATGGCATTCCGAGTAATGATATAGATCTTGATGCCTTAAGGGAGAAAATTGGTTTTGTAACACAGGATACGCAATTATTTTCGGGTACGATTAGAGAAAACCTATTGTTTGTAAATCCTAATGCAACCGATGAGGAATGTTTTAAAGTATTGAACCAGGCAGCCTGCCAAACTTTACTGGCACGTGCAGATAAAGGTTTAGATTCGTTAATCGGCGAAGGTGGTGTTAAGGTTTCAGGAGGCGAAAAACAACGTTTATCAATTGCGAGGGCTTTACTGCGCCAACCTGATATTTTGGTTTTTGATGAAGCCACTTCCTCTTTGGATTCGATTACAGAAGAAGAAATTACCAAAACCATCCGTTCGGTTTCAGATTTAACCGACCACATTACGATATTGATTGCCCACCGCTTATCGACCATTAAACATGCCGATAAAATTTACGTTTTAGAGAAAGGCCATATCATTGAGCAGGGGCGCCATGAAGAGTTAATTGCACAAAATGGTTTATATCAGGCCATGTGGCGCCAACAAATTGGCGAGCGAGTTGTTGAAGCTTAGGAACAAAAAATTATTGTTATGTTACTAGCACAGGTTGAAAGCAATCAGATTGCGATGGTTATTATTATTGCGGCCATACTTTGGCTGGCATTAATATTAGTGGCATTGTACCATATATCGAGAAACAGCAACATTGGTTTTTCGGTTAAAGTACTATGGTTTATCATTATCCTCTTGGCTCCTTTTTTGGGTTCGATCATTTACTTGATGTGGGGCAAGAATAAGAAGTTTTAATTGATGGTATAGTTTGTATCATTATCTCAATGGTCTGTGTGCTCACAGACCATTTGTTTTTTACCATTAAAAATTTTAGAGTTGTCAACTTTCTAGCAACCGCGCTATTAATTTGACAACTCTTTTTCAATCCCCACAGACCATTTATTATTTTACCATTTAGAATTTAGAGTTGTCAACTTTCTGGCAAACGAGCTATTAAAGTTGACAACTCTTTTAATTAAATCCCCATGGTCCGTGTCTCCACAGAACATTTATTATTTTACCATTAAGAATTTTAGAGTTGTCAAATTTCTAGCAATCGCGCTATTAATTTGACAACTCTTTTAATTAAATCTCCATGATCTGTATCCCCACAGACCTTTTATTTAGAATTTTAGAGTTGTCAACTTTCTGGCAACCGCGCTATTAATTTGACAACTCTTTTAATTAAATCCCCATGGTCTGTGCCCCCACAGACTATTAATAATTTACCTCCAAAAACAAAGGCACAATGGTTTTCTCTTTTTTGCATGAGGGATAGCAGTGGAAATCCTTTTTTTGATCCTTCATAAAAAAAAGATTGGAACGTATAGCCCGACCCTTGCGCAGCTTGGGGCATGCCCAAAATCATCTACAAAAATATTCTTATCATATCTTATCCCCATGGTCTGTGTCCCCACAGACCATTAATAAATTACCTCCCAAAACAAAGGCACAATGGTTTTCTTTTTTTGCATGAGGGATAGCAGTGGAAATCCTTTTTTTGATCCTTCATCAAAAAAAGATTGAACGTATAGCCCGACCCTTGCGCAGCTTGGGGCATGCCCAAAATCATCTACAAAAATATTCTTATCGTATCCTATCCCCATGGTCTCTGTCCTCACAGACCATTAATAATTTAYCTCCCAAAACAAAGGCACAATTGTTTTCCTTTTTTTTTGCATGAGGGATAGCAGTGGAAATCCTTTTTTTGATCCTTCATCAAAAAAAGATTGAAACGTATAGCCCGACCCTTGCGCAGCTTGGGGCATGCCCAAAATCATCTACAAAAATATTCTTATCGTATTTTCTTTATTCGATTAATCCGCTTTAGTAGTATGCTCATTAATATCCTGCAGACTCAGCTTGGTTAACGATTTCGTTTTTAACCAAGTAATTCCGGCAATGGCGAGCGTCATTGTTCCACCAAAAACCACTGAAGGGATGGTACGCATCAGCTTCGCGGTGAGGCCTGATTCGAATGCGCCAATTTCGTTAGATGAACCAATAAACATACTGTTTACGGCCGAAACCCGTCCTCGCATTTCATCGGGGGTTAACAATTGCATAATTGTAGATCTGATGATTACGCTGATGCTATCGAAAGACCCCTCCAGAAATAAAAAAAAGAGTGTGAGGTAGAAATTTTTAGATAAGCTCCAGCAGATGATGCTTAAGCCGAAACCTGTTACGGCGATTAGTAAATTGCGCCATGGTTTGTTCATTGGCGAAAAGCGCGTCATGGCGAGCATGGTAAATACTGAGCCTGCAGAAACCGCAGCCCGCATAAAGCCTAAACCTTCGGGCCCAACTTTTAAAATATCGTTGGCAAATACAGGCAATATTGCCACAGCTCCTCCGAAAAATACCGAAAAGAGATCTAAACTCATTGCCCATACCATCATTTTGGTTTTAAATACAAAGTTTATCCCTTTCAGCAAACTTTCTTTAATATTTTCTTTGGGTATAAACTGTGGAGGATGCACTTTTAAGAAGAAAATACAAATCAGCGCAATAAATACGAAAGTTATAATAACCATGTAAGTAACGGTGATGCCGAAGAAACCGTAGGTAATGCCACCAATTGCCGGCCCTAAAATGGAAGCCATTTGCCAGCTTGAGCTGCTCCAGGTACTTGCATTGGGATATAGCTCTTTAGGCAAAATTTGCGCCATTAAAGAAAATGTAGCCGGACCAAAAAATCCTCTGGCAATGCCCATCCCAAATACGAGTACATACATGATGAGGGCTACAAGGTTTACCTTAAAATTAAATAAGGTGAAGATGATATTGAATTGCTGAAGGTTAAATTGCGAAAGGGTTACCAGCAACATAATGATGGTACAAATAAATACCCCTATAAATACTTTAAGCAGTAAGCCTCTTTTTTCACTTTTATCGGCTACATAACCTCCATATAGTGCAATTCCTATGGCGGGTATGGCCTCACAAAGACCAATAAAACCGAGTGCCAATGGATCTTTTGTAACGTGATAAATATAAATTCCAAGTACTACCGCCTGCATCTGGTAGGCAAAAGTGAAGAAAAAACGCATGCCTAAATAAGAGCGGAACTCTCTAAAACGCAATGCTGCGTAAGGATCGTGTTTTGCGATAACGGAGTTGGGATCTGAATCTGCCACAGGAAAAAAAAGTTATATGCAAAACTACGTTATGAAAATTAAAAACAGGAATGGATATACAATAAGATTATTCTTTTAGCTATTTAAAGGTAAAGTTGCCCTTGCTAAGCTGAAATTTTGAGCATAAAAATGCCCGATGAATAAAATTATCCATCGGGCATTTAAAATAGAGGCTTAGTAGCCAGGGTTTTGATCGAGCATATTATTCTTATTTACTTCATCGCGACTAAATGGCCTGAAATAAAGTTTATCGTTCCAACTCCTGCTCTCTTGCGCATTCTCCTCTACCGGACTATATGTATAATCGTAAATGGTATTATCGTAATGATATGGTGCAGACATGGTTTTACCAGGTTTAAATTTACCGGTAACTTTAATGTAGGTGGTTTTCCTGCCCAATGTTTCACCTGCAATTAACCAGCGGCGGGTATCATGGTAACGTTGTTCTTCGTAAGCCATTTCAATACGGCGTTCGTGGCGATAAATTGCTCGTAATCCCTCCTGATCTGTGGCGGTTACTGCCGGCATACCTGCCCGGAAACGAATTTTATTTAACCAATTGGTCGCCTTACTTAATTCGCCCAGCTCAATACTGGCCTCGATATAATTAAATACCGCTTCGGTATACCTAAAGAAAGGCCAGGGCACATTTTGCGACATAGAGGCATCTACAATTGTTGGATCTGGATCGATAAATTTGTGGTAGTAGTAACCCGTCCAGCTGCCGTTCCAGTTTTCGATAGAACTTGCGCGTGTATCCAATCCCTTAAAGTCTATACGGGCACCATTATCAATTAAATCATATACTCCAGTTTGGATCTGACTTGCCGGATCAACATTGCCTGATGCTTTATCGCGGGGTTTCCATCCGGCACCATCGTATAAAATGGTGGCATAAAAACGAGGATCTCTATCCTGATAAGGGTTGGCTTTTTGGGCAGGGTTTGCCCAGCTAAATTTGCTGCCATCTTTCATCTCATAATCATCAACCAATAAACCGATAGGCGTATTACCTGCCCAGTTGTGGTAACCGTTCGGACCATTTTGCTGCGCATGTTTAATGTTGCTTTGGATAATAAAATAACGTGCAAAAATTAATTCTGAAGCAGCGGTAGCATCTATCCCTGGTGCTTTACTGGCCCCGCCCATGGCAATACTTTTATAATTTACCTGTCCATCGGCTACAGAGGCCGGAGCATTAAGATCTAATTTATATCCTGTACCCAATTTGATAACAGCATCTGCGGCTGTTTGTGCAAGGCGATAACGTTCTGCCTGATCGCCACTTGCATAACTTAAAAAATCTAACGTTTTAACATCAATATTTTTAACCTTCTCAGTAAGTTTGGCTCTGTTGTGTAAATCGCTTGCAGCATATATCAGCACTCTCGATTTAAGGGCCAAAGCGGCAAGAGCAGTGGTTCGCCCTTTTTCCATGGCCTTACCGGTTAATAATTTATTGGCTTCATCGCAATCTTTTACAATAAAGTTTACACATTCCTCATAAGTGTTGCGCTTAACGTTATAGTTATCATCGAGCACATAAATTTTAGTTACTAAAGGCACTGCACCGTAGAAACGCAACAACTGGTGGTAAAAATAGGCCCTTAAAAAATAAGCTTCGCCAAGTAACTGATCTTTTAACGCCTGGCTGGTAAGTGCATTATCACCACTGGTAATTTTTTCAATAGTAATATTACATGCCCTGATGCGGTTATACATTTGTTTGTATGCCCAGGTATCATCTACCCAACCTAGTGTAGAGGGATTGATGGTGGCGTTATTAATAAGATCGATACCGCGCGTAGGGTGTGTAAATAATGCTTCATCGGATACGGATGCCAACATTTGCTCAGAAAAACCTCCGTTGCCCAAGCCGTTATAAATATCGTTAACAAAGGCCTGTGCAGTTGCAGGATCTTTCCATACCGATTCGGAAGGTACTTGGCCAGGTGATTCTACATTTAAGAAGTCTTTCTTACATGCAAATGCAAAAAAGGTAACAAAAATCAATAGATATAGATTTCTATTCTGAATTATTGCTTTCATATTTTTCATTGTAATTGATAAATAGCTATACATTTAAAAAGTGGCTTTAATACCAAAATTAATTACCCTGGCTTGAGGATAATATTGCCCGCTGGTGTTGGTAGATTCTGGATCCCATATCTTGATTTTATCCAGCGTAGCCAGGTTGAGGCCATTTGAATAAACCCTTACACTGTTTAACCCAGCTTTTTCTACTAGCGTGGTTGGCAAAGTATACCCTAGCTCTACATTTTTAAGCCTGATGTAGTTATTGCTACGCAACCAATAGGTATTGTTTAATGCATTATTGCTATCGGTATAATAGGTAGCACCCCGGTTGGATAAGCGCGGATTTACCGAACTTGGATTATCAATGCTCCAACGGTTCAGGTACGACCATTCTAAGAAGTTACCGATATCGCCCGATTCTGTTAAACCAACAATCTGCATTCCACCGGTTGCACCTTGAATAAGTACCGATAAATCGAAACCTTTATATTGCAAATTAAAATTTACACCGCCGGTAAAAGTTGGCGTTCCGTTTTTATCCAATCGTATTTTATCATCAGCATTAATTTTACCGTCACCGTTAATGTCTTTAAACTTCATATCGCCTGGGCGAAGTGTTCCGGTAAGTGCGCTATAATTAAGGGTATTTGCATTAATATCAGCCTGATCTTTAAATACGCCATCATAATCATATACCAGCCATGAACTGGTTACCCTGCCTGTAGAACGTTGCCATTCTGGTGCACCAGGTGTTTCATCCCAAAATATGATTTTGTTTTTGGCGTATCCCCCGTTTACACTTACACCAAAGTTTAAATCGCCAACCTGGTCGTTATAACTTAATTTAAATTCGAAACCTTTGTTATTTACCTTACCCAGGTTTACAGGGGGTAAACGATCGGTAATGCCTGAGCTTTCTGGCACAGAACTGCCTCTGCTGATCAGGATGTTGGTCCGTTTGTTATAGAAATAATCAAACTCCAATGATAGTTTATTATTTAAGAAAGATGCATCTAAACCAATGTTGGTATTATTGGCCACTTCCCATCCAAAATTAAAATTGGGCACTTTGCCTTCGGTTAAGGTTTTGGTTACTAAATCATTAAAGATGTAGTTTCCGAAATTCATTAAGCTGAGGTATTGATATTCCTGTAAAGCATCTCCAAAATAGGCTTCAGCACCCATCTGTCCGTAAGATGCCCGTATTTTAAGGTTATTGATGAACTTCACATTATCTTTAAAGAACGGTTCTTCAGATAAACGCCATCCAACTGATACCCCAGGGAAGAAGCCGAAACGCCTATCGGTTGGGAAGATATAAGATCCGTCAACCCGCCATAAAAATTCTGCAAGGTATTTCTCTTTATAGTTATAACCTGCCCTACCAAAATAGCTTAAGCGCGCCCTTTTAAACAAGTTATTCGGGTCGCCGGGATTATTTCCTAAAGATTGCTCACGTTCATCACCAGCAAGTAACTCCTGAACTGAAGAAGATATATAATACCTTCTAAAAGCGGTAAAACCATCATTATTTACGGTTTCGCGTGTTACACCAGCCATTAAGCCAATATTATGATCGCCAATTTTTTTATCATAATTAACCATTCCGGTCAGGTTTACAGCGAGCTGTCCGCCTGCAGTTTCCCTAAGCCTCGGGTCGGTATATTGAGAGCGTACAGTACCTGTTAATACTGGCGTTACCCCATCTGCTGCAAAAGTTTTTTTATCCCAGTCGTAGAGTGTCCATGGCAGTTGCCAGTTTTTTTGCCTGCCTGAATATTTATCAATAGCCGCGGTTCCGGTTACTTTTAATCCATCTACACCAGGAATTTTAATTTCTACTTTTCCTGTAGTTTGAAAGTAATCGCGAACATCTTTGTTATAACCTGTTAAATCGGTAGTAGATACCACCGGATTATAACCATATTCGATATCCCTGCCCGGTTGTCCGGTAGGCCAAATGGCAATTTCGTTCGGGCGGCCCCTCATTAAAAACCTGAATATATCACCAGCCCCTACGGTAGGGAAATTACGATCTTCCTCTCGTGCGGTTACCCCTAAGGTGGTGGTAATGTATTTACTCAGCTTTGCTTCTAGATTAAAACGCATATCGTACTGTTTATAACCTGTTGCCGATTTTTTATAGTAGGCATCCTGATCAAGGTAGCCCAATGAAACCAGGTATTTTACATTTTCACTTCCGCCATTAATCTGTACGTTATGCTTTTGCTGAGGTGTCCACGTTTGGAAAGTAGTTTTAAACCAATCGGTGTTTGGATACCTTAACGGATCTGACCCATCACCAAATTTTCTGATTTCATCAGGCTTGAAGGCCGCATTAATCGTTTTTCCTCCGGTAGAAAGGTAAGAACCTGTACTTTTGAAGCTATTCCATGCGGCTGTCCATTCGTTTGGATTTAGATCAGAACCGAAAATGTTCAACTCGTTTAAAATTTCGGCATACTGAACAGAATTAGCCATTTTTGGTATTCTTGTAGGCTGCTGTAAACCGTAGCTAAAATCATAAGAGAACTGCGGCTTGCCTGATTTACCCAATTTAGTGGTGATCAGAATTACGCCATTTGCAGCCTGCGAACCATAAATAGCGGCAGATGCATCTTTTAATACGGATACACTTTCGATATCATTTGGATTTAAACGTTCAATACCCCCGGCACGATTAGGAATCCCATCAATTACAATTAAAGCATTATTATTTCCAAGCGAGTTTATTCCGCGGATACGGATGGTAGAGCCATCATAACCAGGCTCTCCACTTCCCTGCAGGGCAGTAACACCAGGTAAGCGGCCGGCTAACGAATTGGTTAAGTTTACAGATGATGATTTTGCAAGTTCGGTACCTTTTACAGAAGCAACGGCACCAGAAACTACCGCTTTTTTTTGGGTTCCATAACCCACTACCACTACTTCTGATAAATTTTGATTGTTTTCTAATAAACGGACATTGATATTCGTTTGGTTTTTCACCTGCACTTCCTGATCCACATAACCCACATAGGTAAATACTAATGTAGCATCCTCGGGCACTTTAATGCTAAATTTACCAGATCCATCTGTTACCGTGCTTGCGGCACCACCCTTTAGTTTAACACTCACACCAGGAATTGGACCTTTAGCATCAGTAACCTGCCCTTTTACAGTAATATCCTGAAGCGGAGGTTTGTAAAAATCAAGAGGGGATTTTTCGTGCAATACAGCATCAGCGGATCTGCTGCTAAACGGAGAAAAAATTAGACCACCACCGCAAACAAGAAACATGCTACTTCTGGCAAAAGTCTTTAATAGATTTTTTTTCATAGTTTTCAATTTATTTTGGTTAGATATTGATTGTAATGCACTTTAATACCCATGCGTAATATAGAGCTGTCATAATACGCATGATTAAAATATGATTTACCGAAACAAATAGCTACAGCATATTCTCGCAAAGAATTTATTCAATTGCTCTAAACGAATCAATAAATCAGTGTTAACCATTGTTAACCACCCTTATCTTATAAATAAGCACATTTGGGGTTAAAATCTACTGTGTACGACGTACCCATATTTAGAATTGCCGACTATACAGTTCATATTTGGTTGTACGCAATATAGGAATATTCAGGATTTAAAAAAGGGGGTAAAATAATATTTATGAGGGGCACACTCGTAAAAAAACAATTACATCACTACACAAAGTATAACTTATTATACAGCAGTAAATATTATTGTAAATATGAAGTAAGTGGAGATTTAAAAAGTTTAAATAAGTTATAGCACTAACTTATTTTATCAAAAGAGATGCCTCTTTCTAACTTTTGCAGGTAGGCTTTTAATACTATGTTATCGGGCTTTTCCAATTGCGGATCATTTTCGAAAAGCTCAATTACTGTATTACGGGCTTCTGCTAAGATAATTTGATCTTTTGCCAGATCAGCAAGTTTCAAATCAAGCACACCACTCTGTTGAGTTCCTGTAATATCGCCAGGGCCGCGCAATTGCAGGTCGATCTCCGAAATCTCGAATCCATTGTTGGTTCTTACCATGGTTTCTAAACGGATTTTACCTTCTTTACTCAGTTTATTACTACTCATTAAAATACAGAATGACTGTTCTGCCCCCCGGCCTACCCTGCCGCGCAATTGGTGGAGCTGCGAAAGCCCAAATCTTTCGGCATTTTCAATTACCATCACAGAAGCATTAGGCACGTTTACACCCACTTCTATAACTGTGGTGGCCACCATAATTTGACTTTTACCTTCAATAAACTGTTGCATTTCGAACTGCTTATCTGCATTGGGCATTTGGCCGTGTACAATACTCATTTGGTAATCAGGCCGTGGAAACTGATAACTCAATTGCTCTATACCTGCTTCAAGATGAAGAAGATCTAACTTTTCGCTTTCCTTTATTAACGGGTAAACAATGTAAACCTGTCGGCCTTTGGCAATTTCCTGTTTCATAAAACCGAACATCCTAAGGCGTTGGCCTTCGAAAAGATGTTTAGTTTCTATAGGTTTCCTGCCAGCGGGCAATTCATCGATTACTGAAACATCCAGATCACCGTATAAGGTCATTGCCAGGGTACGCGGTATTGGCGTGGCCGTCATTACCAGAATGTGAGGAGGAATAATATTTTTACGCCAAAGCTTGGCGCGTTGTTCTACCCCAAAACGATGCTGTTCATCAATTACCACGAGACCAAGATTATTAAATTGCACTTTATCTTCAATCAGCGCATGCGTTCCGATCAAAATGTCTATTTCACCATTTTCCAGTTGCTCATGTAAAATGGTCCGCTCTTTCTTTTTCGTACTTCCGGTTAGAATGGCCACCCTAACAAGATCATCTGTTACCAGCTCTGTAATGGATGCATAATGTTGCCGTGCTAAAATTTCAGTCGGAGCCATCATACAAGCCTGATAGCCGTTGTCATTGGCCAATAACATACTCATTAGCGCAACAGCCGTTTTGCCACTTCCTACATCGCCCTGAACAAGCCGGTTCATTTGAACACCGCGTTGTGTATCAATCCTGATTTCCTTAACCACACGCTTTTGGGCATTGGTTAATTCGAAAGGTAAAAACTCCTTGTAAAAACGGTTCACCTTCTCGCCTACTTTATAAAAAGTAACCCCTTTAAATTTTAATTGCCTTAAATGCTTATTGTGTAAAAGCTGTAACTGTATAAAAAACAATTCTTCAAATTTCAAGCGTCTCTCTGCAGCACTTAAATCTTTTTGATTCTTAGGAAAATGGATATTTAACAATGCCATCTTTTTATCTGGCAATTGGTATTTATCAATAATATATTGAGGTAAAGTTTCAGGAACCTGGGGAATAACCTGATCTAACAATCCCGCAATTAAACGTTGCAGACCTTTTGAATCAAGATTAAATTTTTTCAGCTTTTCTGTAGAGTTATAAACCGGCTGTAAGGTTAGGTTTCCTCTGCCCACCTGTTTTCGCTGATAAAGTTCCATTTCAGGATGTGAGATACTGAATGTTCCATTAAAGATGGTAGGCTTTCCGAAGGCAACATATGCCGTACCAACAGTAATGTTTTCATCAACCCACTTTAAGCTCTGGAACCAAACCAGTTCCATAATTCCGGTTTCATCTTTAAAAACAGCAACAATGCGTTTTGCTCTTTTATCGCCGATAACTTTTTTATTAATTACCCGCCCGATGATCTGGATATACTGAGCATCCGGATTGATCTGATTAATCTTAAAATATTTAGTACGGTCTATATATCTAAAAGGATAATGCGAAAGCATATCCCCATAGGTAAAGAGGCCTAAATCTTTTTTTAAAACATCAGCCCTGCTTGGCCCAACGCCTTTTAAAAACTCAACAGGTGTATCTAATACCGAATTAAACAAAATATATTATCGTTTCTTGTAAACAACACTCTTCAGCAACTGCGCATTAAAAATAGCAATCGATACTAGCAAAAGCAAATAAGCGAAAAGCTGGTTTATACCTATTTCCTCTTTAAAGTAGAAAAATGCCACGGTAAAAGCAACAATTGGATTGAGATAGATTAAAATACCTAAGGCGGATGAAGGCATACCCAATAGGGCATAAGAATTTAAAAAGAGTGGGATAATGGTAAAAACAACCGCAATTAAGAAAATATGCCCCCAGAAGAAAGTTTCAGTAGGTACGGGCGCAGCGTTAACAAAATACCATGGAAGCATCATTAAGCCCGATAGTATAAGCTGAATACCTAAGAAGTTAAATTTATCTACATCCTTAATTACCTTTAAAACAATAATGTAGAGGGCATAAAATGATGCGATGATGATGGCCCACATTACTTCATGTAATGAACCCGTTGCCAATATTAAGATGCTTAAAAAAGCGATCACTAATGCAATTACTTTAATTTTGGATAACTGTTCTTTTAAGATGATAAATCCGCAAAGCGCAGTTAACAAAGGACAAACCATATAAGCAAAGGCTGCTGCTTTTAAGCTTACATTGTTTACAGCATAAATATAAGTGAACCAGTTTCCGGTAATCAAAACGGATGACAATAGCGTTAGCAATGATAATTTGATCTTCTTTGCGGTGGTTAATGCCTTCAAGATAATCCAATCATGCTTCAGCGCTTCCTGCCTGAATAAAAGTATGGTCGCCCAAACTACAATAATGGAAACAAATATTCGATAGTATAGAATTTCATGCGGAGGGAATCCTTTTATATCGCGTAAAGGAACGGACATTGTTCCCCAGATGATGTAAGGAATAATGCCCGCTATAAAATACGTGCTTTTGCCTGCTGCCAAAATTATCCTACAATGGCAATAACAGAAATTTCTACGTTAACGTTTTTAGGAAGTACCGAAACCTGTACTGTTTCTCTGGCAGGAAAATCGGCTGTAAAGTACTGCCCATAAATTTCATTAACCTGTGCAAAGGTGCCCATATCACTCAAGAATATAGTAGATTTTACAACATTATCGAAACTTAAACCTGCTTCGAGTAAAACTGCTTTAAGGTTGCGCATTACCTGATGAGTTTCCTCTTCGATATTGCCAATGTTTAATTCTCCATTTTCAGGATTGATGGCAACCTGGCCTGATACGAATAAAAAATTACCAGCTTGTACAGCCTGGCTATATGGTCCAATTGGGGCTGGAGCATTTGTTGTTTTAATAATTTGTTTCATACAATTAATTTATTTGGCAAGCCATTGAATAAGCTTGTAGATGATGCCTGCAAGAAAAACTAAGATGGCCAGTGCATTAATAAAATGCATAATTTTTAAGTTGATATTATTTGGCCTGTTGGGATCTTTTTTTCTAAAGAAATACATAGTACAAACTTAGCTAAAAAGCTTAATACAGAAAATTTATGGGCATAAAAAAAGTCCCGATTTTCATCGGGACTTTTTTAAATCTTATATTGAAATACTAGTTTCTAGCAGTTTCAACACGACGGTTTTGGATACGACCTTCTTCAGTATCGTTAGAAGCGATTGGATTAGCTTCACCATTACCTTTAGTAGCAACTTGACTAGCGTTAACACCAGAGTTTACTAAGTAAGTTTTAACAGAGTTAGCTCTGTCTTTAGATAACTTCACGTTATATGCAGCAGTACCTTCGCTTGAAGCGTAACCGTTTACAGTTACTTTACCACCGTTTTCACGTAACACTGAAGATAATTTATCTAAAGTAGGGTAAGACTCAGTTTTTAAAACTGAAGAGTTGAAATCGAAACCGATTTTTTCGAAACCAGTTACATTTGAAGTTGAAGTTGAATCAGCAACCATTTTAGGAAGTGGACAACCTGAACCATCAACAGCAGTACCAGCAGGAGTTCCTGGGCATTTGTCAAATTGATCAGCAACACCGTCACCGTCAGTATCTTTTTTCAAATCTTCAACAGATTTCTCAACAGCAGAAACACGGTTTTTCAATGCTTCAACTTCTTGACGTAAAGTTGGATCTTTTAACTCATCGTACATAGTAGCTAATGGGTTAGTCCACTCTAAACTTGGTTTAGCAGAAGAACCTAAAGAGAATTCTAAACCAGCATAACCGTAAGAGAATTTATCTTTAGTTTGACCTTTTGCATAAACTCCGTCTAAGTTATCAGCATCAACAAAGTTCATAGTGTAACCTAAGTTAAAGTTAACACGCTCAGAAACTTTGAATTTAACACCAGCACCTACTGGAATGTAGAAACCTTTTACGTAATCTTTTGCATCATGTTTGTCATCAGCAGGACCAGTAGCTTTACCTTTCCAGTCGATAACAGAACCATTGTTTAAAGTGATTTTTGGAGCATAAGCCATATAACCAGCACCAGCAGTTAAGAAGAAACCTACTGAGTTCTCACGACGTAAGAAATCGATAGAACCTAAGTTAACAACACCACGTAAATCTACAGCATATTGTAATTCAGTTTCGAAATCTTTAACAGCTGGGTTAGAAATACCTTCGTTAGTACCAGAAAGTTTACCACGAGTTCCGTTTAATTCTAAACCGAAAGAGTGACCTAATTGTTTACGGATGTTTAAACCGTAACCTAAGTTAGCATCCCATTTGTTGAAGTCGTTAGAACCACCGATAGCTACAACTGGCATTAAAACACCACCATGTACACCGATAGACCAAGTTCTGTACTGACCTCTACCGCCAAATACCTTGACAGCAGAAGTTGTTGCAGGAGCATCCTGAGCGACAGCAAGAGAAGCTACTCCTGTTAATGCCACTAAAGAAAGCGCAACACTTTTCTTTAAAGTAGAATAATTCATAATCTTTTTTCTTTTTTAAGGGTTAAACAATTTAATTGATTAATTTTTTAGTAAAAGCAAAATTAAACAAAATTTTAAATTTTCAAACTTTTATACAAACTCCGTTCCAAACTTCACGGTAATTAATCATTTTATTACTTTTGGCCATTGCGCATATTAAAATACTATATTCATGAAATATCCAACCATTGATCAGTCATTATTTATTTTAAATAGGAAAAATTTTTCTAAACATCTAAAAAACAATTCATTAGCTATATTTAATTCAAGTGATGAGTTTCCTAGAAGTGGCGATCAAAGCTTTGTTTTTAAACAAAATCCTGATTTATTTTATTTATCAGGAATTGATCAGGAACAAACAATTTTATTATTATATCCCGATTGTCCTAATCCTTTGTACAGAGAAGTCCTGTTTTTAAGACAGACCAACGATTTCATTAAAGTTTGGGAAGGATATAAATATACAAAAGAGCAGGCAAAAGCCGCATCCGGCATTCAGGCTATATATTGGCTGGAAGATTTTGACAACATCTTACATAGTATAGTTAATTATGCCGAACATATTTATTTAAATACCAATGAAAACGACAGGTATGCGCACGAAGTTCCATATCGAGATGTTCGTTTCATTGAAAAAATGAAATCAAAATATCCTTTACATCATTATGAACGCTCGGCCCCGGTTATGCGCAGTTTACGTGCAGTTAAATCTGATGTAGAAATCGAACTCACAAAAAAAGCTTCTGCAATTACTCGCGATGCCTTTATAAGGGTATTGAAATTTACCAGGCCAGGTGTAAAAGAATATGAAATTGAGGCAGAAATTATTCATGAATTTATCCGTCAAGGTGGAACCGGACATGCCTACACACCCATTATTGCTTCAGGCCATAACGCCAACATTCTACATTATACGGATAATAACCAGGAATGTAAAGATGGTGACGTGATCCTATTTGATTTCGGCGCAGAATATGCCAATTATAATGCAGATATGAGCAGGTGTATCCCTGTTAACGGCAGGTTTACCCCAAGACAAAAAGAAGTTTACAATGCCGTTTTGAAAGTAATGAGAGCGTCGGTTAAATTAATAAAGGAAGGTACCATCTGGAATACTTACCATGAGGAAGTAGGAGAAATTATGTCTGAACAGCTAATTAACCTTGGGTTGATCACTTCCGAAGATGTAAAAAACCAAAACCCTGCTTACCCTGCCTATAAAAAATATTTTATGCATGGCAATTCTCACCATTTGGGTATCGATGTGCATGATTTCGCCGGAAGATATACCCCATTTGCCGCAGGTAATATTTTAACTGTTGAGCCAGGCATTTATATTCCGGCAGAAAGTTTGGGCATCCGTTTGGAAAACAATATTCTCATTACTTCAGATGGTAATGTAGATTTAATGGCTGATATTCCATTGGAAGCGGAGGAAATTGAAGATATTATGAACAGTTAATTTATTTACAGTATCCAGTTTACAATTTCCCGTTTGCAGTGCTTAGTTAACCGCTTTAAACAATTAAGCACTTAACCATTACGCATAAACTCATCCGCAAAGCGGTAAATATTAAAATTATCTTTTTTTAAGGCTGCTTGGATTTTTTCACGCAGCCTTTTTTTATCTATAATCCGCATCTTATCATGTTGAATGATTTTCCATGCTTTTTCTGCAAATAAAAATACACTTCTGCTATTATCCCTTAAATGAGGTTTGATTAACCAATTGCATAATTCAGCTATGCCTATATTTTTGTCAGCAACTGTTTTTAAGATAGGAATTGTTTTTGTACCTTGATGAACAATTTTTTTGAGGTTATTGGCAAAGGTATCTGCTCCTGCCCGATCTGCCTTATTAATTACAAAGCAATCTGCAATTTCCATTAAGCCTGATTTAATATTCTGAACCTCATCTCCGGATTCGGGCACCAATACAACAACAGTTTTATCTGCCAAACCAGCAATTTCCACTTCTGATTGGCCAACACCCACCGTTTCAATTAAAATAAGGTCAAAATTCGAAGCTTTTAAAACATCAACCATTTCAATTGTTTTTGCAGAAATACCACCTAAAGCACCACGGGTTGCCAATGATCTGATAAAAACATTTGGATTGTTAAACTGATTGGCCATCCGGATTCTATCGCCCAACAAGGAACCAAAATTAAAAGGCGAAGTAGGGTCGATAGCCAATATAGCAATGCGCTTGTTCGCTGCCGAAAAATGATTGGTTATGGCATTTACCAATGTGCTTTTGCCTGCTCCGGGTGGGCCGGTTATACCCAAAACTGGAATGTCAATTTTGCTATCCAGATCTCTTAAAATCGAATCCGACGGTTTAATATCATTTTCAATAAGCGTTAATACTCTTGCTAAAACCTTATAATTGCCAGCTTTTATCTCGTTTAAAATGGATAGATGCGTATTCATCAATAAAACTATCTTTGTACAAATTAACAAAATTATTAGCCACATCAGGCCATCAACAACAAATCTGGATGAAAGTTACTGGTTTTACCTTTTTAAGAAATGCAATTGTTAATGATTACCCTGCCAAAGAAGCAATACTTTCGGTACTGCCATTGTGCGATGATTTTATAGTTGCGCTAGGAAACTCAACTGATGAAACTTCAGAAATGGTAAAAAGCATTGATCAAAAAATAAGAACGATTAATACCATTTGGGATGAAAGTATACGGGAAGGCGGTCGCGTTTTTGCTGATGAAACAAATAAGGCACTGGCAGAAATTAGTGATGATACGGATTGGATGATCTATATTCAAGGCGACGAAGCCATACATGAAGATTATCTCCCCTTGATTAAAAAAGAGATGGAGGCAGAACTCAACAATAATAACGTTGAAGCCTTGCTTTTAAAATATAAACACTTTTATGCCTCTTATGATTACCTGGCAGAATCGAGGCGCTGGTATAGAAGAGAAGTTAGAATTATCAAAAACTTACCTGGCGTCCATTCTTATCGGGATGCACAAGGGTTTAGAATCAATGATCGAAAACTTAAGGTTAAATTAATAGATGCCTATATATATCACTATGGCTGGGTAAAACCACCAAAAGGATTACAGGGAAAAGTGCGCAACTTTAATCAATTTTACCAAACAGAAGAATGGATTGAAGAAAATTACCCGGTTCAAGATACCTATGATATGCACAACGCCGATCGTTTGGTTCATTTTAAAGGTAGCCATCCAAAAGTAATGCAGGCCAGAATTGAAGCAGCGAACTGGAAATTTGAAAAAGATTTGACCCAGGAAACCCCTAAAATGAATTTCCGAAGAAAAGTTTTACAAAAAATTGAAGATTTAACCGGATTGCGGTTGTTTGAATACCGGAATTATAAAATTGTGAAATAGGCCTCAATTTAAATCTACTTATATTTGCATAATTTCAATTTGTAAAATAACACCTGATGAAAAAACCTGATGTTTTAGTAACTTTTGATTCGATGAAAGATGCCAATTGCGGTTATTTTTCGTTTGGAAAAGGATTGGGTGATGCATTAATCCAGGAAAACAAAGGAAGATTTAAATTAAAATTTTACGTTTTTAAACATACCCAATACCTTTTTAATGGCCTGGTTGATCTCATTTATCTATCCAGATTGGACCGGTTATTTTTTAAGAGAAAAAATGATTTTGATGTTGTTCATCTTTCAGATCAGACCTGCAGATTAAAACCCGGCAAAGTAAATGCAAAAAAAATAATGACCGTTCATGATATGAACAAGGTGCATTTAAAATTTAGCAAGCCACATAGAATTCAGGTATATTTAAAAAAACTGGGTAAGCTAATTGCACAATGTGATAGAATAGTGTGTATTTCTCAATTTGTTGCCAACGATGTTTTACACTATTTTCCAGAAGCTGATGGTAAAGTAAGCGTAATTTACAACGGAGCCGATAAACTGATCTCAGCGGAAAAATATATCCCTAGCTTTGTGCCACAAAAACCTTTCTTATTTACTATCGGCTTGTTATCGGTTCAGAAAGGATTTCATCTGCTACCCGCTTTGTTAAAAGAGAATGATTTTCACCTTGTTATTTCAGGCAGGGAAACCCCACATAAACAGAGGATTTTAGAGGAGGCCGAAAAATATAATTGTTTAGACCGGGTTCATATTACCGGGGCAATCTCTGATGAAGACAAAGCGTGGTACTACGAAAACTGCGATGCATTCTTATTCCCTTCAGTTGCTGAAGGTTTCGGGCTTCCTGTAATCGAAGCCATGCATTTTGGAAAACCGGTGTTCCTTTCAAAATTCACTTCTTTACCCGAAGTTGGTGGCGAAGTTGCTTATTACTTTGATAATTTCGAACCAGAACACATGCAGGATGTGTTTAAAAGAGGAATGAACGACTTTTTACAAAATAATCGCTACAATGAGGCGATTATGCAAGCAGAAAAATTTTCATGGGAAAGAGCGGCAAGCCAATATTTAAATCTGTATCAGGAATGCCTGATTAACCAACCTTCAATCTCTTAAATTTACGAAAAGCTCAAAATTCAACTTATAGAAGTAAGATTTATATCATCTTATTGATATATATGAAAAACCGTACATTTGCCAGAATCTTATTATATTTTTTTGTCGGCTAGGCACTTGCCTAAGTTCCGTTATATATACAATACATAATGAAAACTTATTTTCGTTTACTATCATTTGCCAAGCCTATAGAGAAGTTTGCAATACCTTATTTGATAACTACACTATTTGGAATTTTTTTCAATACCTTTCTTTTTACGCTGCTTGGTCCATTAATGCAGGCACTGTTTTTAGGGAAATGTGACGATCCGACAAAAATTGCAGAAGCTAAGAGTTCTTGGAATTTACTAGGGCGTTTCAACAATTATATTGACGGCATCATTGCTGATGATAAAATTCTGGCCTTAAAAGTAATATGTGTAATTATTATAGCAACAGTATTTCTAGCCAACTTTTTCCGCTATTTCTCTCAGCGATTTATGGAAGATCTACGTGTTCATACTTTATTAAACATCCGCAAAACCGTTTTTAACAATGTAATGAATTTGCATGTTGGTTATTTTAACAACGAACGCAAAGGCGACATCATATCCAAAGTTGCATCTGATGTGCAGGTTGTTCAGTTCACCGTTACCAATACGCTACAGGTTGTTTTTAAAGAACCGCTTCAATTACTGTTTTTTATTGGAGTTTTGGTTTCTATATCTGCTAAATTAACATTGTTTTCTTTATTAGTAATTCCTGTTTCTGGCTTTATCATTAGTAAAATTGTAAAAAGATTAAAACAGCAAGCCACCCAATCCCATGAATCATTCGCAAAAATGATTGGTTTTTTAGATGAGTCATTGAGTGGTATAAAAATCATTAAAGCTTTTAATGCTACAGAACGTGCAAAGGAAAGGTTTGATACAGAAAATAGATTTTATTCATTTCTAAACAGAAAAATGGCTAGAAGGCAACAATTGGCATCCCCGGTTTCTCAAACTTTAGGTGTTTTAGTTGTTGTATTTATTCTATTGTATGGCGGTACGTTAATTTTAAGCGGTAAAGGGGATTTAGAAGCTGCAGAATTTGTGGTTTATTTGGCTACTTTTTCCCAGGTTTTACAGCCTGTTAAAGCCATAGCCGATTCCTTTAGCGGCATCCATTCAGGGATTGCGGCCGGTGAACGCGTTTTAGACCTTATTGATACTAAACCAGCGCTAGTAAATAAAAGCGATGCAAGTGAATTAGCTAATTTTAGTAGTGCACTAACGTTTGAAAATGTTTCATTTTCTTATGGCGACAAAGAGGTATTAACAAACATCAATATCAATATTGAAAAAGGTCAAACAGTGGCGCTTGTTGGCCCATCGGGAGGTGGAAAAAGTACTTTAATGGATCTGATTCCGCGTTTCCATGATCCAAAATCAGGTGCAATAAAAATTGATGCCCACGATTACAGAACACTTACCGTAGAAAGCATCCGGGCACAAATGGGAACTGTTAATCAAGAATCTTTTTTATTTAACGATACAATTTTCAATAACATTGCATTTGCCAAGCCTGATGCGACCATAGAAGAGGTTGTTGCAGCAGCAAAAATTGCAAATGCGCACGATTTTATTGAAAATACAGAAAACGGTTATCAATCTTTTGTTGGGGATAGAGGAAATAAACTTTCGGGCGGGCAGAAACAGCGCGTATGTATTGCCAGGGCTGTATTGGCTAATCCGCCAATTATGTTACTGGATGAGGCAACTTCTGCTTTAGATACCGAATCGGAAAAATTAGTACAGGATGCGTTAAATAATCTGATGAAAAATCGCACTTCTATCGTAATTGCTCACCGTTTAAGTACCATACAACATGCTGATAAAATTGTTGTGATAGATAAAGGTAGTGTGGTAGAAACCGGTAGTCACAATGAATTAATGAATAAAAATGGTTTATACAGGCGTTTAATTGATATGCAGGCTTTTAACGACTAAATATTTAAATGAGGAGAGTACTATTTTTCATGCCTGATAATCCGCTTAAAAAAAATGCGGGCAACAGAACACGGGCATTGAGCATGTTAAGCTATTTTAAATCAAGAAATTTCGAAATAGATTTTGTTAGCGAGTATTTTACCGGGCGTTGGAATGAAACAGATATTAAAGCATTTGAAGATTCAGGTTTTGCCAACAATACCTTCGTGATTAAAAAGAAGCCTTCGAAAAAAAATATCCTCTTTTATCTTCTATTCTATAAATTGCCAAACTTTTTCTATCAAAATAAGGCATGGTTTTTCCCACTTCAATTTCCTGAATTGGTGACCATGCGATTTAAAAGGTCATTCAAAAAAATTTTAAAAAGCAACAATTACGATTATATATTTATTAATTATGCAAGTTGGGCAACACTGGTAGAAAATAATAAATTCACAAAAAATGCTGTTAAGGTAATTGATACTCACGATTTTATAACTGCCCAACATCAAAGAAAAAATGATATAGGGCAATCTTTTAAAGAAGAAATTAGAAGAATTTCTTTATTCGATATTGTTTTAGCCATTTCTGTAGAAGAACAGTATATTTTTAGTCAATTTAGCAAAAATAAGGTTGTATTAGCCCCAATGATGCTTGATAAGCCAGAAAACGGCAACCTTGTAAAGGAAAAACAATATGATTTGATCTATGTGGCAAGTGATAATATCCACAATCAAAAATCTGCTCATTGGTTTTTTAACGAGGTGTATCCACTTTTACCCGGCAATATCCAGATTTGCATAATCGGGCAAATCAATGAACATTTATCAATAAAGGCACCCAATATTATTTCAATAAATTTCGCCGAAGATTTATCAATCTATTACCAAAATGCGAGAGTAGCACTTTGTCCTATGTTAACAGGCACAGGAACTAAAATAAAAGTAGTAGAAGCATTATCTTTCGGCATACCGATAGTTTGCAATACCAGAGGTGTTGATGGGCTGATTAACAAAACCAATAACGGTTGCTTGGTGAGTGATGACCCAGTGGAATTTGGAAACAATATCATGAAGCTATTAACAAACGAAGCGGAATATAAAAAACAAGCAGAAAATGCATTGATGGCTTTTAGCATGAATTATGAAAAGGAAGAATGCTATAAAAAATTGGATACTGTTTTTCAAATCGTTTAATTCATAACATTATGAAAAAGGTTGCTGTTATTATACCAATTTATCAAGAAATAAGTTATTTGGAGGATATATCTTTAAAACAGTGTTTTAAAGTACTTTCCAAATCCTACCCTATTTTTTTTGTAAAACCTACATCCTTAAATTTAAATACCAATTATCCTTTCACCAGTATCATCAGTTTTGATGATGCGTATTTTAAAGATATAGCAGGCTACAACAAGCTCATGTTATCAGGAGAATTTTACAAGACATTTTTAGATTATGAGTACATCCTGATTCATCAACTAGATGCTTTTATTTTTAAAGATGACCTCAATATTTGGTGTGAAAAAAATATAGATTATGTGGGAGCACCCTGGCTCAGGCATAAATATCCAGATGTGATTAAAGCTGTAAAAAATAGTATATTAGGCTATATACACAGAAAATTTGATCTTAGGAAGAAGGTCACTCTTGAGCCGACTGATATTCAGCGGGAGTATAAAGTTGGAAACGGGGGTTTATCTTTACGCAGGACACAAAAATTTCATCAGCTAACAGAACACTTTCATAATAAAATTATAGAATATACTGATAATCAGGCAACCAATTTTAATGAAGATGTTTTTTGGAGCATAGAAGTAAATAGGAAGAAGAAATATTTAAACATACCTTCTTATAAGGAAGCAGTATTTTTTGCATTTGAAGTACCTGTAGACAGAGCCTTCGAACTCACTAACAATGTACTGCCATTCGGATGCCATGCCTGGAACAAAAATCTGGAAGTGTGGGGGCCTATTTTTAAGGAATTTGGGTATTCTATTTAATTTGTGGTAAAGTCAATTAAATAGAAATTAATATACAATCTTTTACAATAAAAATATCTGCCATCAACATAAGCGGTTTATGCAAAATTCTCCTATAGAAAACGAAGTTAAGGCCATTGCGCTTTATTTACCTCAGTTTCATCCCTTTAAAGAAAATGATGAGTGGTGGGGAAAAGGATTTACGGAATGGACAAATGTTACCAAATCAAAACCAAAATTCAAAAGCCATTATCAGCCCCATTTACCAGCAGATTTAGGATTTTATGACCTTAGGCTATTGGATACGATGATTGAACAAGCTGCTTTGGCTAAAACATATGGTGTTCATGGTTTTTGTTTTTATCATTATTGGTTCAATGGTAAACTTTTAATGGAAAAGCCCTTGGAGCAAATGCTAATATCCAAAAAACCTGATTTCCCATTTTGCTTATGCTGGGCTAATGAAAATTGGACGAGACGTTGGGATGGCATGGAAGCAGATATTTTGATAAAACAAGATTATGATTTAAAAGATGACCTTGAACATATACGATATCTTATACCATTTTTTAAAGATGAAAGATACATCAAAATAAATGGCAAGCCAGTTTATCTAATGTATAGATCTGAACTCCACCCACATATCAATGAGGCAGCAGAAATTTGGCGAACAGAGGTTAAAAAAGCCGGTTTTGAGGATTTATATTTAATCCGAGTTGAAAATTTTAAGCGAGATTTCGACCCCAAAAATCATGGTTTTGATGCAAGTATGGAATTTGCCCCAGATTTTTCTATTAATTTACAGAAATACAGCAAAAAAGAACCCCTTAACCATTTTCTCAGAAAGCTACTTTATAAAACCTCTATAAATAAGAGCGGATTACTCTCAAACAAAGTATACGATTATGAAGAAATAGTTGATAAGATGACTAAAAAAGATCCAAAACCCTATAAATATTTCCGCTCTGTTTTTCCGAGTTGGGATAACTCTGCCAGGCGGAGTAAAGATGCAACGATTTTTGTTAATTCAAGCCCTGAAAAATTTCAAGATTGGGTTACAAAAACAGTCGGGTATACAAAAGAACATTTTAAAGGGGAAGAGCGTTTACTTTTTGTAAATGCGTGGAATGAATGGGCAGAGGGCTGCCATTTAGAACCTGACCAAAAATATGGACATCGTTATTTACAGGCTCTAAAAGATGGACTTGAATCAAAATAATCCATAATGCAATGAGTTAAAAAACAAGTGGTCTCATTAGAGATAATTTAATTTATATTATCCAATATATCTTCTAAAACGGATACTTGTTTTTTTACCTCATAAAGGGAAGCTTGCCGTTTTATTTCATCGACATTAAATCTTTCTGGATGGTCTTTTACCTCCATCATAGCCTCGGCCAGGTCTTTTGTTCTCCAAGTATCTATTACAATTCCGGTATCTTCTTTTACAAACTCTTTAATCCCTCCGGAGTTAAATCCTACAATAGGTTTGCCTAATGCAGCAGCCTCTAACATTACAAGAGGAAAAGAATCCTCTCTCGAGAGTAATAGGAAAGCATCAGCTGAATTAAGATAATTATAATATTCTTCACTTTGTGCACCAAGGAATTTAACTCGTTCAGGGTGCTTATTTTCTACTGCTTTTTTCGCATAATAATATACACCAGTATTTTCTTCGCCACCAATCCAGATAATCTTAATGTTTTCAGGTAGCTCAGGTAATAAGGAGACTAAAAAATCGATACCCTTTATCAATGTTGTTTTACCAGAAATTGCCCACACAAAGTCGTCATCACAGAAACCTGTATTTGCTTTTACTTCGGCAGCAGTTTTGGTACAGATAATTTTACCTATATCGATAAATCCATATAGAAGTTTTACATCAGGCCTTCCCATATCGCTAATTTTACTACAAACAGCTTTAGAGCATCCAATAAAAGCAGCTGATGTTGTAATGATGGTCTCTAAATCATTATAACCGATAAAATCGTAGGCAAAGGTAAGCTCATGAACATGAGTAATAATTTTAACTCCTAGTTTATTTGCAATCGGATAGAATTCTGGTAATACAATGGTGTTTACGTACCAGATATTAACTTTGTGTTTCTTCGTAATATAATTTAATTGATATTCTAACGAGTCAATTTTAGCCTTTTTCAAAACTGATCTCAGAATTCTTAAAGATCTTTTAGGATTTTCTCTATATGGCAGAAAATGTTGAATCTCATGTGGTAAAGTATCGATTAACAAGCCTTTACTTTTGGTGAACAATAATGGAAGAAATTTTTCCCGGTTTAAATTCATTAAAGAATACCAAAGTAACATTTCTGAACCTGTTCTTCCCAAGTTGTGGCTTATAAACAATATTTTCTTCATCTGATTCTGTTATTTCAATTGGCTGCAAATTAAAGAATAAATAATGTATTAACTTTTATTTAATTCCATTTGCAATCTGTATTTAGTTTGTTGGTATATTTGAAATTAATCGCTTTTAGCAGAAGTGTATACGCTATATATATAACATATACTTTTTAAATGGAAAGGTCAAAGTGGTAAAGTTCAAAACTACACAACAATGGGACAACCAAAAATAACTGTTTTTATGGCTGCTTATAACCAGGCAGATTTTATCGAGCATTCCATAAATAGTATATTAACCCAAAGTTTTTCTGATTTCGAATTGATTGTTGTAAATGATGGCTCTACAGACGATACTGCCAATATTGTCGAATCATTTAAGGACAATAGAATCAGATTGACACATAATGATGGCAATAAAGGCTTAATCTATACCAGGAATCGTTTACTTACACTAGCACGTGGTGAATATATTGCCATACTAGATGGTGATGATATAGCATATCCGGATCGACTAAAGACGCAATACTGTTATTTCATGGATAATCCAGATGCTGTGTTATGTGGGGGGCATGCTGCCATTATCGATGAAAACGGTAATAAAACAGGTGATATGTTGAGGGTACCTATAGATAGCAATGTTGATTTATTTATGCTATTTGGTAATCCGTTTGTTAACTCAACAGCAATGTTTAGAGCCGATACTTTTAAAGAACTAAAAGGCTACCAAAACTATACCATATCAGAAGATTTTGATCTATTTATAAGAATGGCCGAAATGCATAAAGTTACTAACCTTGATAAAACACTTGTCGATTACCGCATCCACAGCAAAAATACCTCTACGCTAAATACAGATTTAAGGCTAGCTAATGAAAGAAAGATCATTAGCCACATGCAACAGCGCATAGGCATACCTCTTAACGATAGGTGGCTAAACTTACATGTTGAATTATTTAATTGGGCACCCGTTAAAAAGCACTTAAACGATTATGCATTTTTATTCAATGAACTTAAATTAGCCAACAGTATTTCGAATAGATATGATGAGAAGATTTTTAACCAATTCTTGTTCAATAAGTGGATGGATATTTTAATATCCGATCAAATTAATTCACTTAACCTTAAATGGTATTTTAAAACTGGAATATTCGAAAGTTCGTACTTCAGTTTTAAAAAATTCAGAAGAGCTTTCAAAAACAGTATTAAACAGCTTTAAATTATCCCATTACTGTCCAACAGTCCATTTCAATTTAGTTTTGATAATTAATGCAGAAAGCAGATAACTAATTGAATAAGCTATTATAAATCGAAGAATTAATAATGCAGTGTTTTCATAAACACTATAATGCTGAACATCTAATTTTAAAGGCTGGAAAATCAACGGCAACACCCTTTCTATAACAATACTGTGCAATAAATAAATTCCAAATGTTGTTTCACGGGGTTTAAGACGATCGAGCACTTTGATACTGCCAATTTTTAACATAACACCAAATGCTACGAATGAATAGATGATATTGGAAATCCTTAATGTATTATAGGCATCTTTACTACCTAGTTCAATAAGGTGTACAGACTCCCAAATCCCAAGAGAAAATGTTAAAATTAGAAGAAAAATCCACATCACCCATTGAGTATCTTTAACAAACGTCATTACCGTAGCATAATATTTGTTTAAATATACCCCAAGCCATAGATAAAAAACGAAGCCAAATAAAGCTGAAGTGTGTGTAGTTTCGAACCAGTTAAAATATAAATTCACGCTATATACAAGCGAAATAAGACCAAAAAACACACCTAACCAGTATTTATAGAGAAATTTCTTAAATATTAATAATAATGTTATACATATTAAAAAATTAAGGATAAACCAATATGGGCTAAAAAATAGCACCCTGTAAACAAAGTCAGAAATATAAGTCCCGAAATCGCTAAACATTAAATCTCTATCGCTTCCTTTACTATGTGCTACCCATCTATCCAACATGGTAATTGCGATGAAAAAAACCATCCAGAAAAGCCAGGGTCTTACCGTATTTTTAAACCTGTTTTTAAGATACTGGTTTGCAGAATATTCTTGGAATTTATGATTAATCAGAAATCCTCCAATTAGAAAAAAAGCTACTGTAGAAAACTTAAAAAATTGTATCACCCCTGCTTCTGCTATAGTATCACCCACTGTGTTATACATCGGTGCTTCAACAATATGGCTGTGTTCGAAAACAATACCCATCATTGAGATACATCGAATGGTGTTAACAAAATCGAAATTCTTCTTTACAGGTGTTGTTTCTTTATTTAATTCAATATCCATTAAACAAATTTAGGTAGTTTAGCTGGCAAATATCAGCTAAAAAAAGAGTCCCGAATTAATTCGGGACTCTTTTAACATTTATGTAAATAAGATATTACAGTTTTCTAGCTACTTCTACTTGTTCGTAAGCTTCAACGATATCCCCAACTTCGATGTTATTAAAGTTCTGTATGTTTAAACCACACTCATAACCTTTATTCACCTCTTTCACATCATCTTTAAAGCGTTTTAACGATGCAAGTTCACCTGTATACACTACAACGCCATCTCTAACGATACGGATCTTGCTGTTACGGGTAATTTTACCATCCAATACCATACAACCTGCAATGGTACCCACTTTAGTGATTTTGAAAGTTTCGCGAATTTCAACGTTAGCCACAATTTTCTCTTCAAACTCTGGATCCAACATACCTTCCATTGCCGATTTAATCTCATTGATTGCATCGTAGATGATAGAATATAAACGGATATCGATTTGTTCTGCTTCTGCAAGTTTACGTGCACCTGTTGATGGACGAACCTGGAAACCGATAATAATCGCGTCAGATGCTGAAGCTAACAATACATCAGATTCTGAAATCTGACCAACACCTTTACTGATGATATTGATCTGAATCTGCTCAGTAGACAGTTTTAACAATGAATCGGCTAATGCCTCAATCGAACCATCCACATCACCTTTAACAATGATGTTAAGCTCTTTAAAGTTACCAATTGCCAAACGACGGCCGATCTCATCCAATGTAATGTGTTTCTGAGTACGTAATCCCTGCTCACGTTGCAATTGCATACGTTTATTTGCAATATCACGTGCTTCAGTTTCACTTTCTAAAGCATTAAATCGATCACCTGCTGTAGGTGCACCCTGCATACCCAAAACCTGTACCGGTTGTGATGGACCTGCTGAATCTACTTTAGCACCACGCTCGTTGGTTAATGCTTTTACACGTCCGCTGTAACTACCTGCTAAGATTGGATCTCCAACCCTTAATGTACCAGCCTGAACCAATACTGTAGTTACAATACCACGTCCTTTATCTAATGCCGACTCAATTACAGTTCCTGTAGCTCTCTTATTCGGATTTGCTTTAAGTTCTAATAATTCAGCCTCTAATAATACTTTATCTAAAAGTAAATCAACGTTTAAGCCACTTTTGCTTGAAATTTCCTGTGATTGATATTTACCACCCCAATCTTCAACCAAAATATTCATTACCGATAACTGCTCACGCACTTTATCTGCATTTGCACCTGGTTTATCTACTTTAGTAAAAGCAAATACCAATGGTACACCTGCTGCTTGTGCGTGGTTAATTGCCTCTTTTGTTTGAGGCATCACTGCATCATCCGCAGCGATAACAATAATTGCAATATCTGCTGCCTTGGCACCACGTGCACGCATCGCGGTAAAGGCTTCGTGACCTGGAGTATCTAAGAAAGTTACTTTTTTACCGGTTGGCGTAGTTACCATGTAAGCACCAATGTGCTGTGTAATACCACCGGCCTCACCAGCCACTACATTTGCTTTACGGATATAATCCAGCAATGAGGTTTTACCGTGATCGACGTGACCCATAATCGTTACAACCGGAGCTCTTTCGATTAAATCTGCCTCGTTATCTTCTTCCTCAATTACATTTTCTTCATCTTCATCTGGTTTAACGAATTGAATCTCGTAACCAAACTCATCTGCTACAATAGTTAACGTTTCAGCATCTAAACGCTGATTGATGGAAACAAACATACCAAGACTCATACAAGTACCAATAATTTTGGTAACTGGTACATCCATCATGCTTGCTAACTCGTTAGCCGTAACAAACTCTGTTACTTTTAATATTTTCGATTGCGATTCAAGCTCATTTGCAGCTTCTTCAGCATTAAACGCAACATCATCACGTTTCTGACGACGCAATTTAGCACGTTGTGCAAATTTTCCAGATTTACCTGCTCCACTTAAACGGGCAAGTGTTGCTTTAATCTGATCTTGAATTTCTTTCTCAGTAGGTTCTTCTTTAGGGCCGCTAGGGGTAGCATTTCTATTTTGGAAACCTGGTCTGTTATTGTTGTTATTTCTATTGCCCTGATATGGAGTTCCTCCTTGCCCGGCTGGTCTGTTACCCTGGTATGGTGTGCCACCTCCAGGTCTGTTGCCTTGATAAGGCTGACGAGGTTGCCCTGGCGAACCAGTTTGACCTTGCCCCTGCCCTGCAGGATTATTTTGACCTTGCTGACCTTGACCTCCATGTTGACCTGGCTGACCTGGTGCTCCCGGAGTTTTTTTACGTTTACGCTTGCGTTTTGCAGCCTCACTATCACTAGATGATGCTACCGGACCATTTCTTCTATCAGGAACGGTTGGTAAAACAATTTTACCAATAATGTTCGGTCCAGTTAATTTAACAGTACGCGCTTTAATTACTTCAGGCTCGTTGCTTGCCGGTTTTACTTCAGCTGGTTTTTCTTCCACTTTTGGTTGTTCAACTGGTTTTGCAGGCTCTGGAGCTTTAACAACTGGTGTTTCTACAACTGGTGCAGGCGTAGCAGGTGTTTCTTCCTTTTTAACCTCAACCGGTTTTACTTCAGCTTTTGGCTGTTCAACTGGTTTTACAGGTTCTGGTGATTTAGGTGCTTGTGCTACAGGCGCTTCTTCACGCTTAACTGGGCGTGTTTTAGAATTAAGATCGTTTAAATCAATCTTTCCTACAATTTTAACACCTGGCAATCCAGTTTCTTCAACCTTATCTTCTGCTTTTGCTTCTTTTACTTGCTCAACTGCTGCCGCAGGTGCTGGTGTTGGCGCTGGCGTTTCTACCCTAGGTGTTTCAACAACCTTTGGTTTTTCTACCGGTGGAGGAGTAAACGACTGAGCATTTTTTATTAAAATCTCTTCGTTTTTCTCAAAATCGGTATTCTTCTTCGGCGCTTCTACTGGCTTTTCAGTCTCAGGCTCGTCACGACGTATTTTACCAATCACTATTTGTTTGGCTTCTTCTCTTACGATCTTATCTCCCTGATACTCTTTCAATAAGGCATTATACATGTCTCCCGTAAGTTTAAACATAGGGCTTTTCTCGGCAGAGAACCCCTTTTTGTTTAAAAACTCAACGGCCGTACCCATGCCTATATTAAGTTCTTTAATAGCTTTAATTAAAATGATTGGTTTGTCGTCTGACATTTAGCTCCTGTTATTGTTTTTTATTTAATACAAAAGTAGTGTTTATTTGGCAATTACACCACTTATTCAAATTCTGACTTCAAAATTTGAACCACTTCTTTAATGGTTTCCTCTTCAAGGTCGGTGCGTTTCACTAAATCTTCTACAGTAAGTGCTAATACACTTTTAGCAGTATCGCAACCGATAGCCTTTAATTCATCAATGATCCAGCTATCAATCTCATCTGAGAATTCTTCTAAATCAACATCTTCATCACTTTCTTCTCCGGCCTCGCGATATACATCAATTTCGTAACCGGTTAGTTTACCAGCCAGTTTAATGTTATGTCCACCGCGGCCAATTGCCAATGAAACCTGATCTGGTTTTAAATAAACCGATGCGTGTTTGGTTTCATCATCCAATTTAATGGAAGTGATTTTTGCCGGGCTTAAAGCACGGGTAATGTATAATGAAATATTATTTGTGAAATTAATCACGTCAATGTTTTCGTTCTTCAATTCGCGAACAATACCATGAATACGCGATCCTTTCATACCCACACAGGCACCTACCGGATCAATACGGTCATCATACGATTCTACAGCAACTTTTGCACGCTCGCCAGGTTCGCGTACGATTTTTTTGATGGTAATTAAACCGTCGAAAATTTCCGGAACCTCTTGCTCGAACAAACGTTGTAAAAACTCTGGTGCTGTTCTAGAAATGATAATTTTCGGATTTGCGTTAATCATTTCTACTTTAGAGATCACCGCTCTCACAGAATCACCTTTTTTAAAATAATCTGCAGGAATCTGCTCCGTTTTAGGCATTAAAAGTTCGTTACCTTCATCATCCAAAACCAAAGTTTCTTTTTTCCAAACCTGGTAAACTTCACCAGTAACGATTTCGCCTACCCTGTCTTTATATTTTTTGAAAATTTCATCTTTCTCTAACTCCAATACTTTAGAAACCAAAGTTTGGCGTGCTGCTAAAATTGCCCTGCGACCAAAACTTTCCAATGTAATCTGCTCGATATAATCATCGCCAACTTCCAAAGTGTTATCTAATTTAGCTACTTCAGCAAGTTCGATCTCTAAATCATCATCCTCAGAAAAGCCATCTTCCATTACTTTTCTCGTTCTCCAGATCTCCAAATCTCCGTTATCAGGGTTCACAATAACATCACAGTTTTCGTCTGTTCCGTATTTTTTACGCAACATGCTACGAAAAACTTCTTCCAGCACACTGATCACCGTTGGGCGATCTATATTTTTGAAATCTTTAAACTCTTGGAAAGAGTCGATCAAATTAATTGTTGTAGTACTCATTTTTACTTAAATGAAATTAACACACTTGTTTCTAATATATCATTAAACGGAACATTTGTTTCAATGGTTACCGCCTTTTTTCCCTTTTCTTTAACCGATTCTTCAATCAGCAGGTTATTTTCAGTTACTTCCAGCAGTTTTCCTTCCTTTTTTAAGCCTTCTTTCAATTTAATACTTACCGTACGGCCAATATTTTTATTGTACTGACGGATCAGTTTTAAAGGCTCACCAACACCCGGAGAAGAAACTTCTAAATTATAAGCCTGTTCTATTGTGTTTTCTTCTTCGAGATGAAAACCAACATGCCTGCTTATTGCCACACAATCCTGTATGCTAATGCCTTCGTCGCCATCAACATGGATAATCAGCTTATTGTTTGGCAACATTTTTACTTCAACCAAAAACAGTTCTGGCCGATCTGCTATCTTTTCCTCTACGAGGACTGCAACTCTCTTTTCTACCTGCATATTTTAACCTGATTTCATAGAAAAAGGGGACACTGTCCCCTTCTCTTTTCTTCGATTACGATGCAAATGTACTAAAATTTTACAAAAAATCAAACAGTTGCTGTAATTATTATGCTGATTATTACCGCTTAAGTGTTTGTCGTTGTGCTTGTAAATTATGTTTTGCAGTACCCGAAATAAGATTTCCCACGGTTGCAAATTTTACACCCAAATAACTTTCGACTAAATAATCTTTTCCTTGTACAAAGGGCATAGCGGGACTAAAAACCAACGAATCGCCTACAATTTTAATCTTCCCGGGCACAATCAATTCATCTTGTATACTATCCTGATCACCCGGCTTTATTAAAACCGAAATTAAATTAAGTGTATCAATGTTAGCTTTATAGGCATTTTTAGCCTGCAACAGGCTCGCCTCGTCAATATTTTTAATTACTATTGAAGTGCTGTCTACCGAAAACTTAATTATCGGTTTGTTGTTTGTATTCGAACATGAAAGTACAAACATGAAAACAACTATTAAAACCGTGTATTTTAAAAAGCATTTAAACATTAACAAAAATAAACATTTATGAGATTTATTATCGAAATCCTTTTAATGGGATTAGCCTTTTTTATTGGCGCAAGACTTGTGCCTGGTGTAACTATAGATGGTTACGGAAACGCCATTATCGCCGCGGTTTTAATTGCACTTGCTAACGCAACCATCGGGTTTATTTTAAGGTTGTTAACTTTTCCGGTAAATTTCTTAACGCTTGGCCTGGTATCATTCATTATTACCGTACTGATGATTTTATTGGTGGATAAAATGATGACTTCTTTTAACACTTCAGGCTTTATTGCAGCTGCATTTTTAGCCATAGTTGTTGCCCTGATCAAAGCAGTATTTAGTGCGGTAGCCGGAGAGAAAGAATAAGTTGGGAGTCGTGAGTCTGTAGTCATGAGTCAAATTGGACTAAGGACTACAGACTTTTGACTAAAAGACTACCGGATAACTTCTCTAGATATTACCATTTTCTGGATCTCAGAAGTTCCTTCATAAATCTGCGTAATTTTGGCATCTCGCATTAAACGCTCTACATGGTACTCTTTTACGAAACCATAACCACCATGTACCTGTACGGCTTCTATGGTAACATCCATTGCTACTTTTGAGGCGAAAAGTTTAGCCATTGATCCTGCCTGAGTATAAGGCAATCCCTGATCTTTCAACCAGGCGGCTTTGTACACCAGCAACCTGGCCGCTTCTATCTGTGTAGCCATATCGGCCAGTTTAAATGCAATGGCCTGATGCTCAGCAATTGGTTTACCAAAAGATTTACGTTCTTTGGCATATTGCGTAGCCAACTCAAAAGCACCTTGAGCAATGCCCAAAGCCTGTGCAGCAATACCTATCCTTCCCCCTTCTAACGTTTTCATGGCAAACTTAAACCCGAAACCGTCTTCACCAATCCTGTTTTCTTTCGGAACTTTAACATCGTTAAACATTAAAGAATGCGTATCAGAACCTCGGATACCCAATTTATTTTCTTTTGGCCCAATGGTAAAACCTTCCGTTCCTTTTTCTACAATAAAAGCATTTATGCCTTTGTGCCTTAATTCGGGATGTGTTTGCGCAATAACAAGATAGGTTGAGGCTGTACTGCCATTGGTAATCCAATTCTTAGTACCGTTTAGCAAATAATAATCTCCCTTATCTTCTGCTGTGGTACGCTGCGATGTAGCATCAGATCCTGCTTCTGGCTCCGATAAACAAAATGCCCCGATCTTTTCGCCAGCCGCCAATGGTTTTAAATATTTTTCTTTTTGGGCTTCGTTACCGTACGCCTCCAATCCGTAGCAAACCAAAGAATTATTTACCGAAACGACTACTGAGGTAGAGGCATCGATTTTAGACAGCTCTTCCATCACCAGTACGTAAGAAATGGCATCCAGTCCGCTACCGTTATATTTTTCGCTCACCATCATTCCCAGGAAACCTAATTCCCCAAGCTTTTTGACTTGCTCTGCCGGAAATTTTTGATGCTCGTCTCTTTCGATCACTCCAGGTTTTAACTCCTGCTGCGCAAAATCGCGTGCAGCCTGTTGGATCATTAATTGTTCTTCACTTAATTCAAAATGCATAACATTTATGTATAAAAGGTTAGTAAATCAAATGTAGCATTTCTGATTGAAATTACTATGGCTGCATAGTAATTTATTTTTAATTAGGGCTTATTGGAAGGATAATTAAAAAGCCAGGGCATGCAGCGTGTTAAACGCCTAAATAAAGAGTTATTTTGTTTCTTTTTTGGTCAGGATCAGGAATAAACTCAAACTCCCTAAAATGAGAATGAGCAAAACCTGCGAGGAATGAATGATGGTAGAATAGGCCAATCCATCTTTAAAAGATACGGCGTACAATACTAAGGATTGGGCAACCATCCAGTGGAAAACACCTATACCGCCCTGAACCGGGGCTGCCATTGCGAAACCAGAAAACACAATTGCGGTAAAAGCAGCGTTAAAATGCAAACCGGAAGTAGCTTCAATAGATGAAAATGCAAAATACATGGAGAGTGAATAGAAAATCCATATTCCCAGTGTATAGGTTAAAAATAATCCTTTTCGTTTAAGTTTACTGTAAGAACCAAACCCCTGGCGCAAGCTTACAAATGTGCGCAAGAATTTTTTGCTGAATTTTTGACGGAGAAAATAGATTCCGGCTGCGATAAATACTATAACCAGTATACCGATTATAATAAGCCACAAATAATTAACGGTGTTTATTTTTTTTACCAGGTTGAGGTAGATGGTATTATACAGAAAGCCCGAAACAATGTTGTATTGAAAAAGCAGCACGGCCAGGCTAGTGAGCAAAAGCATTACAATATCGAAAAGCCGCTCAGTAATTACAGTACCTATAGAGGCAAACATAGGTACTTTTTCTGCTTTGTGAATAACGGAACAGCGACCAATTTCTCCAAAGCGTGGCAAAGCCAGGTTGGCAAGGTAGCCGATCATTACAGCATGATAAGCACTCCAGAAACTTACTTTATAATGGATGGATTGATAGAGCATCTGCCAGCGCAGGGCCCGTAAAACGTGTGCTATCCAAACGGCCACGGCAGATGTGATGACCCAAAAATAATCAGCAGTTTTAATTTCCTGCCAAATCTTACCTAAATCCTGACCTCGAAAAGCTAAATATAATACCCCTATTCCTATTAAAAACAGGATGATGTATTTTAGCGCTGTTTTGAGGTCGAATGTCACAAGGTTATTTTAGCAAGTGGTTGTTATCATCTGGAAAAACAAGGATCGGGTTGTATTTTTTAGCTTCTTCTATTGGTAGTGACCCGTATGACATGATAATAAGGATATCGCCAAGCTGTGCTAACCGTGCTGTTGCGCCGTTTAAACAGATGGTTCCGGTACCGCGCTCGCCTTTAATTACATAAGTTTCGAAACGTGCGCCGTTATTATTATTTACAATCTGCACCTTTTCATTAGCAATAATGTTAGCTGCATCCATCAAATCCTCATCTATCGTAATACTGCCAACATAATTTAATTCGGCCTGTGTTACCTTAACACGGTGTATTTTCGATTTTAATATTGTAATAACCATTTGGCAAAGTTAGTAATCAGTTTGGAGTTTTCCGTCATCAGTTTGGAGTTTCACAAAGGAGCAGAATGTTAAAGGTAAATCGTGATGGTGCATTGCAGACAGCTTAAAAGCTTAGGCCAATAGCCATAAGGCAATGAAACATTAAACAACTACATCATTTATTACTTAATAATCATATTATCGATTAACCTTGTTGAACCAACTTTTGCAGCAACCAGGGCAACGAGATTATTTTCATCTTTAGATTTAGCGGGTTCCAGCGTATCGCCATTGGCTATCGTAAAATAATCGAGTTCTACACCATCTATATTTTTATAGAACGATTTTGCTTTGGTTTCTAATTCTTCTAATGGGTATTCATTAAAATGATCGATAACAAATTGCAGCGATTTACTCAGCACCAATGAATGTTCGCGATCGCTGGCCGATAAGTGAATATTGCGGCTACTCATGGCCAGGCCATCATCTTCTCTGATAATCGGGCAGGTAATAATGGTAATAGGCAACTTAAAATAAGCCAGCATATTCTTGATCATCAATACTTGTTGAAAATCTTTTTGTCCGAACATGGCCACATCGGGCTCAACGGCATCGAACAGCTTTTTTACAATCTGTGTTACGCCCTGATAATGGCCTTTTCTAAATTCGCCTTCGAGTAAAAATTCTGCATTGCCTAAGTCGATATGCCAGGCTTCGTCTGCTCCGGCGGGATACATTTCCTCCACGTTGGGCATAAATACACCATTACAGCCTGCATCTTCGAGCATAGCTAAATCATGCTCAATGGGGCGGGGATATTTTTCCAAATCTTTCGGATCTGTAAACTGTGTTGGATTTACGAAAATGCTACAGATAATGATATCGGCATTTTGCTGGGCCAGTTTTATCAAAGATATGTGGCCATTGTGCAGGGCACCCATAGTAGGTACTAATGCTATTTTTTTAGCTGATGCTTTTAAAGGTTTTAAAAAAGCCTTAAGCGCTGCTTTGGTTTTAAATATTTCCAATTCGGACAATCTAAATTAAAGCCGTAAAGGTGTAAATTAATCTAAACGAAACCAAACAAATGCTTGCTATATTGATAAATAGTATTATTATGCTTACCTTTGCAGCTCATTATCTTTTATTTAACTTAATATTTTCTTAGAATATGGAGATGGCAAAAACGAAGCTGCTGATTGTTACACACGAGATGTCGCCTTTCCTCGAGCTTACTAAAATTTCTGAAATTACGCGCCAGTTACCGCAGGCAATGCAAGAGAAAGGATTCGAAATCCGCATCTTAATGCCAAAATTCGGTAACATCAACGAAAGAAGAAATCGTTTACACGAAGTAATACGCTTATCGGGAATGAACATCATTATTGATGACAATGATAACCCTTTAATCATTAAAGTAGCCTCCATCCCAGCTGCACGCATGCAGGTGTATTTCTTAGACAACGAAGAATATTTTCAGCGCAAACAGGTATTTAGAGATGCCAGCGGAAAATTCTTTGATGACAATGATGAACGCACAATTTTCTTCTGCAAAGGCGCTTTAGAAACCGTTAAAAAATTAGGTTGGGCACCAGATATCGTTCATTGCCACGGCTGGATGAGCTCGTTGGTTCCTGCTTATATTAAAACTACCTATAAAAACGATCCTACTTTTAAAAATTCGAAAGTAGTGTATTCAATTTATGAGGATGGCTTTACAGAAAAATTAAATGCTGATTTTGCAAAGAAAGCTGTAATGGCAAATATGACGGAAGACGACACAAAAGCTTTTTTACCATCTGATTGCAACAGCATGCACATTGGCGCAATAACACACTCAGATGCAGTGGTTTTAGCAGATGAAAACCTGGATAAAGATGTGTTAAAATTTGTTAAAGATTCCAATAAGCCAACATTAGCTTTTAACTTAACCGAGAATTTTGAAAACTTCTATACTTTTTATGAAGAAATTTCAAATGACGAATTGGTTTCAGTTGCTTAATTAGGTATTATTATTTTAAATATGAAATTTACAAAACAAGACTTATTAACCCTGTTGATAGGTCTTTTTCTTTTTGCATCATGTAAAAATCCCGACGGTGTGGGTTTAGATGTTGATCCGAATACTGCAATTACCGGAACGCTTGTGGTATCTCCGGTAAAATCTCAACTCGTTCCGGAAACTGCCGCAAACACTTTTGGATTAAACCGTTATCCGCTAGGCTATATGACAGATCCTGTTTTCGGTAAAACCGAGGCGAGTTTGGCCATGACTGTTTATCCTGTTGTAAGTACTGATTTTGGAACTTCTCCAACACTTGATTCGGCAGTTTTGGTATTAAAACTTGATGAATCCAGTACGGCAACCAAATTTTATGGAGATACAACCAATTCTAAATACAGCATTGATGTTTATCAATTGGCAAACAAGGTTGAAAACTATAAAAGTTCTGATGTACAGACTTTTAACAACGCCTTGCTAGGAAATTTTACCGGCAAAATTGCACCAAATACAAAAGCAAAAATATTTGATATTGTTACTGGTAAAGCTGATACTTTAAAAACAGTACCGGCACAGATCAGAATTCCTTTAAATAAAGCATTTATACAGAATAACATTTTGAACCTGGGTACAACCGGAACTGCTTCAAATGCTAAATTTATTGATGCTTTTAAAGGTTTATACGCCCAAATCAACAAAACATCTTCAACAGGTGTTGGGGGTATTGCTTTCTTTAACTTTACAGGTACCGATTCTTATTTACAATTGGTTTGGAAGAAAGTAAATTCATCAAGCGGCATAGATACCGCAACGGTAAACTTCCCGATTGGAGTATTGGTTAGCAATGGCAGCAGCGGCACAAGTGTAATTTCGGGTGTGGCCGCAAACATAAAACACGATTACGCAGGCACTCCTGTACAAGAACAGATTTCTGCTCCTGCAGCATCATATAATGTAACTTATTTACAAGGCCTTGCAGGTGTAAAAACGAAGCTGAGCTTCCCTGATTTAACATCTTTTACCAACCTATACGGAAAAGCGATTGTTAATAAGGCAGAACTGGTAGTAGAGTTGGGCGGTGGCGCCCCTGCTTATCCTTTTAATGCTGCACAAAGGCTTTCATTATACCGTTGGGATATTGCACAACAACCTGTAAGTATTCCAGATTATACTACTTTTACAAGCAGTACAGGTGGAGATGCATTGTTTGGAGGCTATTTTGATGCTTTAAAAAACCGTTATATATTTATTGTAACCAGTTATGTTCAAGGCTTAATTGACAAAACTACAGAAGATAATGGTACCTTTCTTGCGCCAACATCTTTTAACAATTTTCAGGTTGTACCAACTGCAACCTCTGCAGAAAGATCGATAATAGGAGCAACAAACTTAACAACAAACAAGTTGAAGCTGAATATTTATTATACAAAGATTAATTAATATATCAACTCATTTTAATCTCCTGTTTCAAAAGAACAGGAGATTTTTTTTGTCCTGTGGTTTCTCCATAAATTTAAATTCACTCAAAATTCACCTAAGTCAAACGTTTGTTTAGTATGTTTACAGAATTAAAATTTATTCAAACTTATGTGTGGAATAGTAGGCTATATTGGTTATAGAGAAGCTTGGCCAATTGTACTTAAAGGACTTAAAAGACTGGAATACCGCGGTTATGACAGTGCTGGAATTGCACTGATGAATAACGATGGACAACATATTTACAAAAAAGCGGGAAAAGTTGCCGTTCTGGAAGAATTTGCCGAAGACCAGGATAAATCCGGCACAGTAGGCATGGGGCATACGCGTTGGGCTACACATGGCGTACCTTCTGACCGTAATTCCCATCCGCACACTTCAAATAACGATAAGCTTTCTATCATCCATAACGGGATTATTGAAAACTATGCTACGTTAAAAGAAGAGTTAACCCGCCGTGGGCACGAATTTAAAAGTGATACGGATACAGAGGTTTTGATCCACCTGATTGAAGAAATCCAAAAAATAGAAAATATTGACCTGTTGGAAGCTGTTCGTTTGGCACTAATGGAAGTAATTGGTGCTTACGCGATTGTAATTATGGATAAAGATCATCCTGATCGGTTAATTGCAGCCCGAAAAGGGAGTCCGATGGTGATTGGCGTTGGCAAGGGCGAATATTTTATTGCTTCTGATGCTACACCGATTATCGAATACACCAAAAATGTAATTTACCTTAATGATAATGAGATTGCGCTGGTAACCAAAGATGATCTTTTGGTTAAACGTTTGGATAATGCGGTGCAAACACCATTGATCCAGGAATTGCAGTTACAGCTTGAAATGTTGGAAAAAGGCGGCTTTGAGCACTTTATGCTTAAAGAGATTTATGAACAACCACGCTCTATTAAAGATTGTATGCGCGGCCGGATTTATCCTGCAGAAGGAAAAGTTCAGCTTGGTGGAATTAAAGAATTTGCAGAAAAATTAAAAAATATCGATCGGATAATTATTGTGGCCTGCGGAACATCGTGGCATGCAGGTTTGGTTGGCGAGTACCTTATTGAAGAGTATGCACGCATCCCTGTTGAGGTGGAGTATGCTTCTGAGTTTAGGTATAGAAACCCGATTATTACAGAGAAAGATGTAGTAATTGCGATTTCACAATCAGGAGAAACTGCCGATACGATGGCTGCTATCGAAATGGCAAAAGAACGTGGGGCAACCATTTTTGGAATCTGCAATGTTGCTGGAGCTTCTATACCAAGATTAACGCATGCTGGGGTTTACACGCATGCTGGTCCTGAAATCGGGGTAGCATCAACCAAAGCTTTTACGGCACAGGTAACGGTTTTAACTTTGATGGCTTTTTACATGGCCCAACAAAAAGGAACCATCACCACTTCAAAACTGATTGAACTTTTAACAGAATTGGATAATATTCCTGAAAAAATCCAGTTCGCGCTATCATCAAACGATTTAATTAAAGAAGTTGCAGAAAAAATAAAAGATTCTACCAATTGTTTATTTTTAGGAAGAGGTAGCGGATTCCCTGTGGCATTAGAAGGGGCTTTAAAGCTCAAGGAGATTTCTTATATCCATGCCGAAGGTTATCCTGCCGCAGAGATGAAACACGGCCCAATCGCCTTAATTGACGAAGAGATGCCTGTGGTTTTTATTGCCACGCAAAATTCCTCATATGAAAAAGTAATCAGCAATATCCAGGAGGTAAAAGCCAGGAAAGGAAAAGTTATTGCCATTGTAACCCAGGGTGATACTGAAGTTAAAAAAATGGCCGATTACTGCATTGAAATACCTGATGCAAACGAAGCATTTTTGCCGCTTTTGGCTACTATACCACTTCAGTTACTCTCCTACCATATTGCAGTAATGAGGGGTTGTAATGTTGATCAGCCAAGAAACCTAGCTAAATCGGTAACAGTTGAATAATTTAGGCATAAAAAAAGCTACCTCTCATCAGGTAGCTTTTTTTATTGATTTGTATTTTTTTAAAAAGGAAGATCTCCGCTTTCATCAGCTGAGCCGATCGTAAATTCATCTTCAATCTTCGATTCTGTATTTTGATGTACAGGTGTTGTCGGACTTTGCTCAAAGTCACTTTTTCTGCCCAACATGGTAAAATTTTCGGCAACAATCTCTGTCACATATTTTTTTACTTTTTCTTTGTCTTCAAAAGATCTCGTTCTCAATTTTCCTTCGATATAAACCAGTTTACCTTTTTGGAGGTATTTTGAAGCAACTTCAGCCAAACCCCTCCATAACACAATATTGTGCCATTCTGTTTGTTCTACTCTTTTGCCGTCTTTGTTGTATGTTTCCGATGTAGCTAGCGGGAAACTGGCTACAGTTACGCCACCGTCTAAATGTCGCACTTCAGGGTCTTTGCCTAAGTGGCCTACTAAAATAACTTTGTTAATCCCAGACATAAATATTTTTGGTTAGTTGTTTCGTTTTGTTAATGTGCACCGCTAAGATGGTTAGTTACTCCATTTTGTGCTTATAAAAGTATTCCTGTATAAAATCGTGGATTACTTTTGGTTGCGGTAACTCATCTAACTTATTTAAAGAAACCCAATTAAGTTCCTTTTGTTTATTAAAGTTAAATATATAATTTTTTAATGCAAAAAATTGAACATGGATTATTTGGTGAGTCAAGAGGTGTTTTTTTGCGCTGATAAATTTAAAATTTACATCATTGCCAAAGGCTTCTTTAACCTGATCAATAAATATTCCGGTATTAAATCCGAGTTCCGCCGTGGTTTCAAGGCTCGGAAAATCGTATAGATGCTGCCATATATCTCCAGCCTGCCTTTCTTTAACGAGCACCTTTTCATGATCATAACAAATGAAATAATTAATATAACGGTGCTTCTGTGCGGCTTTTTTTATTTTAACAGGAAGCGCATTTACCTCATGATGAGTGAAAGCATAACAGGTTTGGTTTAATGGACAAATGCCGCAATTGGGAGATTTTGGTTTGCACTGTATTGCCCCAAATTCCATTATAGCTTGATTATACAGTGCCGGATCTTCTTTAAAAAGCAACTCGTTTGCTAAGGAAAAGAACTGTTTTTTACCTGCCGGAGAATTGATTGCCGTATCAATGCCATAGTACCTCGAAAGCACGCGGAAAACATTTCCATCAACCACAGCACGTGCCTCACCGGAAGAAAAAGAAGATATTGCCGCAGCCGTATATTCGCCGATTCCTTTCAACTTTATCAGCTCATCATGCAGATTTGGGAAGATTCCATGGTGATCTTTAACTACAATTTGCGCGGTGGCATGCATATTTCTGCCCCTGGAATAGTAGCCTAAGCCTTGCCAAAGCTTCAAAACTTTTGCTTCGGTTGCATTGGCAAAATCATTAACGGTAGGAAAATTTGATAAAAATTTATTAAAGTATGGAAGCCCCTGCTCTACCCGGGTTTGTTGCAGGATAACCTCTGATAACCAGATGGTATAAGCATCAGTGGTATGCCTCCAGGGCAAATCTCTCTTGTTTATCAGATACCAATTGATGAGTTCATTTTGAAATGTCATTACTGCAAATTACGGTGTATTTATCCGATTAAAAAAAAAGTTGCAATTGACTGATAAGTCTGGAGATAAAAAAATCATCTTTTATTTCCCTATCTCATTAAAAAGCAATACTTTTGCAACCCCAAAACAGTAGTAATATTAAAACACAATAATATAATAAATAATAAAATATGACTAAGGCAGATATTATTTCAGAAATATCAACAAAAACCGGAATTGAGAAGGTTGATGTACAGGAAACGGTTGAGGCATTTTTCAAGGTTATCAAAACCAGCATGATTGGCGGTGAAAATGTATATGTTAGAGGCTTCGGAAGCTTTGTTGTTAAAAAGAGAGCGCAAAAAACTGCGAGAAATATCTCAAAAAATACTGCAATAATTATCCCAGAGCATTTTGTTCCTAGCTTCAAACCAGCAAAAGTATTTGTTGATAAAGTGAAAAGCAATTCAAAAAAAATTAAAGTAGAAGCCTAAGTCTTAACGTTATGAATAGCAACATCAGATCAAAACAAACCATTATTATTGGAGCGATTGTATTGCTTGTTGCATTTTTATTTACAAGAGACATTAAGGGTTTGGTGAAACCGACCGAAGAAAATGGAAAAATGCCTGAAAGCGGCCAAATGGCTAACGCAGGTTCTTCAGCAGCTTTATCGGCCTTAAACCTCGAAACTTCATCTACAGCTGCAAAAAATGTAATCAATAAAAACCTGGCTACAGACATTACAGCTTTAGAAAACACTTACAAAAACGCAAACGGTGCAGAGAAGATTGAGCTTGCAAAACAATTGGCCCAGAAATGGGACGATGTAGAGCAAATCACCCCATCAGCACTTTATTTAGAAATTGTAGCACAGGCCGAACCATCATCAAAATCATGGCTGGCATCTGGTAATCAATTTGTTAAAGCTTTTGAAAGTACACAGGATAGTATAGCACAACCTGCTTTATTGCAGAAAGCAAATACATCTTATAAAAACGCATTAGAGAAAGATTCTACAAACATTGAAGCTAAAACAGGCTTAGGTGTAACGATAGTAAATGGCTTAGGCGCACCAATGCAAGGTATTGCAATGTTGCTGGAAGTTGTGGCTAAAGAACCTAAAAATGTAAAAGCGAATATGAATTTAGGATTGTTCTCAATAAAATCAGGTCAGTTCGACAAAGCAATTCCACGTTTTAACACTGTAATTGCCGCCGCTCCTACCCCTGAAGCCTATTTTTATTTAGGAACAGCTTTAGAAAATTTAGGCAGAAATAAAGAAGCAGTAAATGCTTATCTATCAAGCAAAAAATTAGCGGCTAACCCAACCTTATCTTCTTTCATTGATAAGAAGGTGGCTGAACTAAAGAATAAAAATTAATTAACAGATTAATAAAAACATTTAAAACTTAAAACTATGCCAAGCGGTAAAAAAAGAAAAAGACATAAAATGGCTACCCACAAACGTAAAAAACGTTTAAGAAAAAACAGACATAAGAAAAAATAGTTTCTTATTTTGATAAAGCTTATTAAACCTCATAGTAAACACTATGAGGTTTAAATAATTTATATGATTTTCGATTATATGGATTTAGGCTATATCAATGTTTTTATTTACTATCCATTTGTTAATAGGCGAAAGCCTTAAATCTGTAGCTGTTGGTAAAAGAATTAATTATCAATTCGACTCCTGCCGGAGTTACCATAGCGTTGATTGAAGACAAACAACTTGTTGAGCTTCACAAAGAACAAATCAATAATAACTACGCCGTAGGCGATATTTATTTAGGCCGCATTAAAAAAATTATGCCCGGCCTGAATGCTGCTTTCGTGGATGTTGGTTATGAAAAGGATGCATTTCTGCATTATTTTGATTTGGGCCCTCAGGTGCAATCTTTAATTAAGCTAACTAAGATCAAGCGTAATGGCTCGGTTACAGGCACATTATTAGATAATTTAAAGCTAGAAGCCGACATTAACAAGGCAGGCAAAATTTCTGATGTGCTGAGTAAAAACATGCTCCTCCCTGTACAAATTGCAAAAGAGCCAATTTCTACAAAAGGACCGCGTTTAAGTTCCGACATTTCGATTGCCGGCAGGTATGTGGTACTGGTGCCCTTCTCCAATACCATATCTGTATCAAAAAAAATAAAAAGCAATACCGAACGTAATCGTTTAAAAAAGATTATTGAAAGTATTAAACCTCAAAATTTTGGGGTAATTATCAGAACCGTTTCTGAAGGCAGAGGAGTTGCCGAAATGCAAAAAGATCTTTTGGATTTAATTGCTAAATGGGAAAACTTCATTAAAAAAATACCTGCTACCGAACCTTCAAAAAGAGTTTGGGGAGAAATGGACAGATCATCAACGTTAATCCGTGATATTCTGAACCCTGATTTTACAAACGTTTACGTAAGTACACCAGAGTTGTACGATGATATCCGTTCTTATGTGCACGATATTTCTCCGGAAATGGAAAAGATCGTTAAACTGTACAAACAGAAAGAACCCATCTTCGATCACTTCGGGATAGAAAAGCAGATTAAAAATGCTTTCGGAAAAACAGTAAACTTACCAGGTGGTGCTTACTTAGTTGTAGAGCACACTGAAGCACTTCACGTAATAGATGTGAATAGTGGAAACCGTACTGCCAGTAAAGAAAACCAAGAGGAAAATGCTTTACAGGTAAATAAAGAGGCGGCTAAAGAAATTGCCCGTCAATTGCGCTTGCGTGATATGGGCGGTATTGTGGTAATCGATTTTATCGATATGCACAAACCAACAAACCGTAAAATGCTATTCGATTATTTGCGTGAGCTGATGTTATTGGATAGAGCCAAACATACTATTTTGCCTCCGAGCAAATTTGGTTTGGTACAAATTACCAGGCAGCGTGTGCGCCCGGAAATGAATATTGTAACGGTAGAAAAATGCCCGGCCTGCGGTGGTACAGGAGAAATTAAAGCGAGTATCGTTTTAATGGATGATATTGAAAACAACCTTAATTATATTTTAAGAGAGCAAAATGAAAAAGGTGTAACACTTTCCGTGCACCCATACATTGAAGCTTACATAACAAAAGGAATTTTCAACCTTCAACGCCGTTGGTTCTTTAAATATGGCCAATGGATTAAAGTGAAGGCACAATCATCGTATTATTTAAACGAGTTTCACTTCATCTCCGCAAAAGACGAAGAGATTAAACTATAACTCAAAACACATTCAATTATAAGCCTGGATTTTTTAAATTCAGGCTTTTTTGTTTTAAATAAAATAAAAGCAATAAATTTTAATTTCCACCCGCACGGAATTACGATCGCTTTTATGATATCGTGCCGACGCAAATTGGCAAACGTTTAATTGTTCAAAAAAATAAAAGCAATTTAATTCAGATAGGTTAAATTCGTAATCTAAAATTTTAATCAATTGGCAAAAACAAAAAGTGCATTTTTCTGTCAGAGTTGTGGTTATGAATCAGCAAAATGGTTGGGTAAATGCCCATCCTGTAACCAATGGAATACTTTTGTAGAAGAAATTGTAGAAAAAAGCTCAGCATCTGTTCCAACCTGGAAAAGTGATTCATCAAGTCGTAAATTAAGCAAACCGAGCAAAGTTGATGAAATACAATCTTCTACTGAACGGAGAATATTAACGGGAGACAAAGAACTCGACCGTGTGTTAGGCGGTGGCCTGGTAGAAGGCTCGTTGGTATTGATCGGGGGCGAACCCGGGATTGGAAAATCAACCCTGATGTTGCAACTGGCTTTAAATTTAAAAGGTAAAAAACTGCTTTATATTTCTGGGGAGGAAAGTGAACAGCAAATTAAAATGCGTGCTGAACGGATTCAGGAAAACCCGACTTCCAACTGTTATATTTTAACCGAAACCTCTACCCAGAATATTTTTAAACAGATTGAAATTTTAATGCCTGAAATTTTGGTTGTAGATTCTATCCAAACGCTTCATTCTGCCCATATCGATTCTACCCCGGGGAGTGTATCCCAGGTTAGGGAATGTACAGCGGAACTGTTGCGCTTTGCAAAAGAAACAGGTGTGCCCGTTTTCCTCATAGGTCATATTACGAAAGACGGTGCCATTGCAGGCCCCAAAATACTGGAACACATGGTTGATACTGTTTTGCAATTTGAAGGCGACAGGCACCACGTTTACCGCATATTACGATCAATTAAAAACCGTTTCGGGGCAGCGGCAGAATTAGGGATTTACGAGATGCAGGGCAGTGGATTAAGAGAAGTTTCCAATCCTTCAGAAATTTTACTATCACAACGTGATGAAGAACTAAGCGGCATTGCGATTGCAGCTACTTTAGAGGGCGCCAGACCAATGCTGATCGAAACCCAGGCATTGGTAAGCTCAGCAGCCTACGGTACGCCACAGCGATCTGCAACGGGCTTTGATACCAAAAGAATGAATATGCTTTTGGCTGTGCTGGAAAAGCGATGCGGTTTTAGATTAAGCACACAAGACGTTTTCTTAAATATTGCGGGCGGAATAAGGGTAGAAGATCCTGCAATTGATTTAGCTGTACTAATTGCCATTATTTCTTCACATCAGGATATAGCTGTTTCATCTAAAAACTGTTTTGCAGCAGAAGTTGGGCTATCAGGAGAAATAAGGGCGGTAAATAGAATTGAACAGCGTATTGCAGAGGCTGATAAGTTGGGTTTCGAAACCATTTACATTTCTAAATACAACTTGAAGGGAATCGCATTAGAAAAGTATAACCTTGAAATAAAAGCGGTAAGTAAAATAGAAGAAGTTTTTAGTCTTGTTTTTGGCTAATAGTTGGGGAAACAATTCAACAACATTCCCCATATAGAAGAAAAAATTCCACGGTTCCACAATTTTGGCAAAAACGATATAAAAAGGCAAAACAAAATAAACCGCTTATTATTAGCGGTTTACATCTAAAACAAAAAATAAAGATGGATTTGGATTAAGCTTTGCCTAGTAAAGTATGTTCTATGAGGCTATAGAACTTTACGAAAATGGGATGATTTTTCCCCGTTGGTGGACACCAACGGGGAATTTTTTTGCCTTTAATTTATTTAAAGAAAAATTAAATAACTTTGGTTCAAGATAATAACCGGAACCATATAATATATAAACATGAAAAAGATCATTTTGAGTTTAAGCCTATGCCTATCTGTAGCATTTGCATTTGCCCAAACCGCTTACAACGGACAGAAATTCGGAGAGGAAGTGAAACCCGGAAATGTAAAACCGGCAGCAAAAATGGAGGCTGCAATGGGAGACAAAAAAACGGCAGACATGAAAATTGAAGGTAAAGTTGTAGATGTATGTAAGAAAAAAGGCTGCTGGATGACCCTCGAAATGCCAAATGGTGAACCGATGCGTGTAACATTTAAAGATTATGCCTTTTTTATGCCAATGGATATTGTAGGCAAAAAAGTTGTTTTAGATGGCTTAGCTAAAAAACAAACAATTTCTGTGGAAACTTTACGTCATTATGCGGAAGATGCAAAAAAAACTCCTGAAGAAGTAGCAAAAATTACAGATCCTAAAAAAGAGCTTGCTTTTGAAGCTAAAGGAGTGGTAATTTTAGATAAATAGGTTCGAAATCTGATGCTAATATAGAGCTGAAAAAGCTTAATTGTCCCCGTTTGTAACGAGGATTTTGAGGTAGGGCATTTGCCAATGCGAAAATAGTTCCTTTAACAGCGATAAAATCGCTTTTCTCGTACATCCTTCATTACAAACAAGGACGATGTAGTATGATTATCTATGAATTTTCTGTGTTTCCATTGCAGAAACTATCTCTAGTTCATTACGGAATTACCAAACACTTACAATTGCTAAGTACGAAGCAATCCTGAAACACACGCTAGTAGCGATCGTTATAAGATTGCTTCGCCGGTTGAAAAAGCCTTCTGGCAATGACGATACCCATAGGATATTCATTTCCTTAAAATAATGTCATTCATATTGATTTTACACAATAAATTCTCCCTCAGGATGACATATATATTGAGATACAACCTCCTACTATTGGATAAGATTTTATTATAAAACCCAGTTCCAGCCAAACTCATCGGGAGCTAAGCCGTAACGGATATCGTTTAATTTTTTAGCAATTCCATTGGAAATGTGTCTTGTAGATGGATCTGTTAATTTATAAACCTGACCATTATAACCCATTTCGCCAACATGTGTAACTGTAGCAGCAGTTCCTGCAGCAAATGCTTCTGTTAAGCTTCCGTTTTCAATTCCCTCTATCACCTCTTTAACAGAAACCCTACGCTCCTCAACCTCAACACCGGCCTCTTTAGCCAGTTTGATAATTGTATCGCGCGTTACGCCATCTAAAACTGTACTGCGTACTGATGGGGTAACCAGTTTACCATTAATTACAAAAAGCAAATTTGCGGTTCCGGCTTCTTCGATAAATTCGTGTGTAACCGAATCCGTCCAGATTAACTGATCAAAACCTTCTTTTTTAGCCTGCTCAAAAGGATATAGTGAACGGGCATAATTTCCGGCAGTTTTAGCAAAGCCAACTCCACCTTCGTCTGCACGGGTAAATTCAGTTTCGATTTTAACTTTTAAGGCACTGCTGTAATATGGACCTGTTGGTGTGGTTAACAAGGCAAATTTATAAGAATCAGATGCTTTTACCCCTAAATATGGGTCCATGGCAAACATTACCGGACGGATATACAAAGCGTAATCTTCCTGGTTAGGCACCCATTTCTCATCCACATTGATTAACGCTGCCAAACCTTGCATAAAAATTTCTTCAGCAATACCTGGCATCGACATCCTTGCCGCTGATTTGTTAAAGCGTTCGAAATTTTTATCAGCACGGAAAACACTAATCTTTCCGTCGGGTTGACGGTATGCTTTTAATCCTTCGAAAATTGCTTGTCCGTAATGAAGTGCAGAAATTGCAGGGCTCATAGGAATGGGGCCATAAGGAAGAATCTGTAAATTTTTCCATTCGCCATCTTCAAAGTCGGCTGTAAACATGTGATCGGTAAAAACCTTACCGAATGGTAACTGCGAAAAATCAGTAACAGCCAAACGGGTTTCGGTTGCATTCGTGATTTTTATATCTAATGTCTCGGTCATTGTATTTGAATTTTGAATGAGTGAATGATCGAATGATTGAGTATTTTACCTGCTCATTCTTATATTCAATCATTAATTATTTCGCGCAAATTAAGAAAAAACGTGCTTTTTTAATAGCTTTTTATAATATTAATCTTTGTTTTTGAGTGTTTTAAGTACACTAAGCACCCATCCTTTGCCCCACTCTTCCATTTGTTCATCTGTCCATAAGAATGGATAAAAGATTCTTTTTTGAAAACGCGGAGGCAGGTATTTCTGCCAGTTGGTTCCTCCTGTTGCGGCAACATCAACAGGATCTTTCTCTAAATAACGTACCGCCGATTTATAATGCGATAAAGGCCATTCTACGTTTACATACAAATCTAATTTGCGCAGCTCTTCTGCAAGCGCTGTAACATCTGCTCCATTTGCCTGTAATTGATGATATAGCGCCGAAAAATTAGTTAGTGTACGATCTTTTGCCAGTTGCAGAAACTGAGCAGCATACTTTTTAATAAACTGTTTAAGGGTTAAGGTTTGTTTGCCCGAAGCCAGCTCAGTTGCCCCAAATTTCCAATAAATATTTTCAAACTGCTCTTCTATTGTTGCCGTGCTTAAAGCTACCCGTTTAGATTTATCAACCAGGCGGATAAAATCAGTAGCACAGATTTCAATCATCCTATACTGCCCCGATTGGAAACCACTTGCCGGTAATAGCGACATGCGGAATTTTAAAAACTGTTCTTTCTCCATACCATCAACCATTACTTCAAAAGATGTGGTTAGGGCATTGAAATAAGCATTAATGCGTTTTACGCGGGCAGTAAAAAACTCAACAGTTAAATTTTTATGCTCAGCAATCTGCCTGCACTCGTGCAAAGCTAGTTTAAAATAGAGCTCGGTAATCTGATGGTACATGATAAAGATTTCCTCATCAGGAATTGGTGTTTTAGGGCTTTGCAAACTGAGTAGTGTATCCAGATGGATATAATCCCAGTAGGTTAGGAAATCGGCATATAAGAGGCCATCGAGGTAAGAGGCCATATCCTGCCCCATTGCGGTATACTTTTCTTGTAATTGGTTTAATTTGTCTTTTATTTCTGGTGTGAAATCCATTGTTTGAAGTTAGCTGGTACAAAGGTGATAAAGATTTTGCAACAAATAACTAAATTTTATACATTTGAAACCAAGGCGATGGGGTACCGCCAAAACCGCCCAAACAGGCTGATGACTCCTACGATTTTATTTAAAATTGAATTCAAATGCCTGTTAAAAAATTAACAGAAGGATTTCTTCTGTCTGTTCATCGCTTTATTAAATTCGACTTCGGATTACTCTTGATCAGTACACTTAAGTGGTTGCTGATTTCTCTACTACTGGGTGGAATTATTGGATCTGCTTCTGCCCTATTTCTGGCTACCTTAAACTGGGCAACCAATTACCGCGAACAACGCCTCTGGATCATTGCCTTTTTACCTTTAGCTGGTATTGTTATCGGTTTGGCTTATCATTATTGGGGCACAGCAGTGGTAAAGGGAAACAATCTCTTAATTGAAGAGTTACAATCGCCTAAAAAGATCATACCAATTGTGATGGCTCCGTTAATTTTTGCCGGCACAATTATTACTCATTTATTTGGAGGATCAGCCGGAAGAGAAGGTACTGCCGTTCAAATTGGTGGTGCATTTGCCGATCAGTTTACCAAACTATTGAAACTTAATGCCAGAGACAGGAAAGTTATTCTGATTTGCGGCATCAGTGCTGGCTTCGCCTCCGTTTTTGGAACTCCACTAGCTGGTGCCGTATTTGGGTTGGAGGTTTTTGTGGTTGGAAGTTTAACTTATAGTGCAATTCTACCTTCGTTTATTACCGCAATAATTGCCGATTATGCATGCAAGGCCTGGGGCGTTGGCCATACCCATTATAGTATCTCTGTAATACCTGAACTAAACTCGGTTAACCTGCTGCTATCATTAGGGGCCGGTATATTGTTTGGACTTACAGCAAGATCTTTTTCTGCCTTAAACCATGGTTTATCCAAGATTTTCAGTAAAATTAAGTATCCGCCGCTTCGTCCTTTTATAGGTGGAATAATTTTGATTGGCATTATTTACCTGATTGGAAATACGCGTTACATTGGTTTAGGGATACCTGTTATTTCAGCCTCATTTACACAACAAGAAGCTTACTATACCTTTGCCATTAAATTATTTTTAACAGCTTTAACATTAAGTGCCGGGTTTAAGGGAGGGGAAGTAACCCCACTTTTTTTTATTGGAGCAACATTGGGTAGCTTTTTGAGTTTTTTTATTCCATTGCCATTAGGATTGCTCGCGGGAATGGGTTTTGTAGCTGTTTTTGCAGGCGCAGCAAATACTCCGTTAGCCTGTATTTTTATGGGTGTAGAGTTATTCGGAACCTCCTCGGGAATTTACATCGCCCTTGCCTGTGTTACTGCATACCTGTTCTCGGGCCATACCGGGATTTATCAATCACAAACGATTGGAGCCCCGAAACATTTGTTGCTGAAGAGGCGTTGAGGGAACGGGGGGATTCATAAAGATGGCCGTCATCCCAACTAAAGCACGAGGCACGAAACAATCCTAAAGCACACGCCAGTAGCGATCGTTGTAAGATTGCTTCGTCGGCTGAAAAAGCCTTCTCGCAATGACGATACCCTTAGGATATTCATTTCCTTAAAATCATGTCACTTAGATTGATTGTTATAAAAATTATCCCTCGAAAATACAATCCTGGTTAATATAGTACCCTAAACTTTATGGTTTGTTCAATTTTTTTAAGCGATTTAAACAATTGTTTATCGTATTGGGCATTTATATCGGTAATGGCATAGCCTATTTCGGGGTTGGTCATTAAAAACTGGCTTACAATATTGATATCGTGTTTCGCAAAAACAGTATTAATTTTAGCCATTATACCTGGCACGTTCTTATGAATATGGATTAAACGGTGCGATTTCTCAATTTTTGGCAATTGTAAATTCGGAAAATTACTGCTTAAATAGGTTGCTCCGGTGTTCATAAAATCGGCAACGCGTTTGGGAATAAAATCTATGTTGCGCGGGTTATTTTTTGGATCGTCGAAAACTACGATTCCCTGTTTGGTACAAAGGTCAAGATCTATTTTATTCTTTGCACTTCCTAAATACCCAATTGTTTTAAGTTTGGCTGCATTTTTCAACTGCTCTTTATCTATTTTTTCGCCATCAGCCAACAATATTATGCCAACATCTTTTACATATTTCTCTTCGAAAGTGGTTTTATGGCGAATAGATAATCCATCATTTTTAAGAATTGAGATGGTTAAAGGATCAACTTCGCCAATTACCAGACAAAGAATTCGGTTTTTTGGATAAGAGATTGCCCGTGGAAGATCATTTACATACAAAAACTCATCAAAACTTGGCGTAACATGGTCTGCTTTAGATACAATGCTTTCGCGCGCAATGTTCTCGGTAAAAGCAAAAAATTTATTGATAATTCCGCTTTCACGCAACTGGAAATCTGAGTAACCATCTCCGATGCCAAACAGTTCGCCTTCTAATTTTAAATGTTTAAGCAACTTTACTTTACCACCTTCTTCGCTTAGCGGGTTGGCATGGTCGTAATCTATAATTTTACCATCGCCGGTGGTAACAAAGGTATTGGCATAAATATTTTCTTTCTTAATGTGATATTGGCTTACTACTGGCGTAATAAACTCCTTAAATCCGCCGGAAACAATCAAAACCTCGTCGGCATGTTTTTTAAAAAACTCTGCATTACGCGAAAAAGACGTTGATACTTTCTTTTTTAAATGTTTAATCAGCTGTTTTAAATGCTCCTCATTTGCTTCGAGCAGTTTAACGCGTTGTGCTAAACTTTCGGAGAAGGAAAGTTTCCCTTCCATAGCAAAATTGGTATAATCTTCAATTTTTTGAAAAATCGCTTCTTTATCTGGGTGGTTCTTCAGCGAAATGCGGGCAAGTTCATCAAGTGCTTCTACCTGGGTAAAGGTACTGTCAAAATCGATGATGTAATAGGCTTTTTGTTTGGGCATTATCTTAAATGTTGGGTAATTTCTTTTATGCTTTCGGCAACGGGCTTAAAGTTAATGCCAGTTTCCGTTTTTACTTTATTATTATTGTAATAACTCAAGGTTAAACTGCTTTTTGCTGCATCTTTGGTAATAGAAGGCTGTGTACCGGTAAACAAGGAAGCAAATTTAAGTGCCCGCCAGGCTATTCCGAGCATCCATGGTTTCGCTTCTTTTACAGGTGCTTTAACTCCAAAACCCTGAGCAATTTCGCCAAACAGCGCTTTATAATGATAATCGTCAGCAGATACGATAAAACGTTCACCAGAAACTTCGGCATCCATTAAAAGGATCATGGCTTTTGCCACATCTTCAACATCAACAAAGCCTGATGCGCCATCTGTATAAAACGGAAAACCTCCTTTTACCAATTTAAAAATAGCTCCACTCCCTTCAAAACCTGCATTTTTACCAATAATAACCGATGGATTGACTATAACCGCATCCAAACCTTCAGTTATACCCCGCCATACTTCCATTTCGCCTTCATACTTTGATAATCCATAGGCATGGGCTTTGGCATCATACTCCCAGAAATCTTTTTCCGTTATTTTTTGTCCTTTTTTTGCATTTCCAAGGGCTGCTACCGAACTAACATGCAACAAACGGCAGTTATTTTCGGCACAAAGGTTTACGATGTTAGATGTTCCTTCAATATTTACATGAAAAAGTTGTTTTTTATCTTTTGGGTTAAAAGATACAAATGCAGCGCAATGGTAAACTTTGGTAATTCCCTCAAAGGCATCCTCGAGTATAGAAGGTTCATTAATATCGGCTTCAAACCACTCAATTAATTGAATATCTTTTATCAATGCAGGGACTTTAGATTTCGCCCGCCTCAGTGCCCGCACAGTTAAACCTTTATCAGTTAACTGTTTAATTAATTCAGATCCTAAAAATCCAGTTCCTCCGGTTACCAGTATCATTTTATTTTTTTCGGGCTATATGTGGAAATACGCATTCAAAAATAGATATTTGAGCCGAGAGTTTTAAATATATGTCATTAACGGATTTCTTTTCACCCATAAACCCCGATAGTTTTACACCCAGGCAAGGATTTTTTACAAGTCAGCTGGGTTTAAAAGCGCAGATTTACACCGAAACCTTTCCCGATTTTGAGGAGCATACCTACGATCTGGCTATTTTTGGCGTGCTTGATGGAAGAGGGGCGGTGAATAATGAAGGCAGTGCCCTTGCTCCGGATTATTTTAGAGAGAAATTTTATAAGCTCAATGAAGGTCCTTTTAGTACCAGAATTGTAGATTTAGGCAATATTAAACACGGCGCAACCATTGCTGATACATATATCGCCATTAAAATGGTGGTTTCTGAACTCATCAAAAAAGACATCATCCCAATTATTATTGGTGGCGGGCAGGATTTAACCTATGGCCAGTATCTGGGTTATGAAGATTTAGAGCAAAAAGTAGATCTGGTTGTTATTGATAACCAATTTGATATCGGTGATGATGACCATGAAGGAATTGCCACCCGATCGGACTGTTACCTGAATAAAATTTTCTTACACCAGCCTAATTATCTGTTCAATTTTAGCAATGTAGGTTACCAAACTTATTTTGTAAACCAGGAGAGTTTGAGCGTGATGGATAAACTGTATTTTGATGTACATCGCTTGGGCGAGTTTGCCCAGGATATTACTTTGACTGAACCCATTATCCGCAATGCAAACATGATCAGCTTTGATATAGGCGCAATCCGATCTGCCGATGCTGCCGCAAATGCCAATACCACACCGAATGGTTTTGATGGTGAAGAAGCCTGCCGCATTGCCCGCTATGCAGGCATGAACGATAAATTAACCTCAATTGGCTTTTACGAATTCAACCCTGCTTACGACAATAACGGACAAACGGCTTTTTTACTCGCCCAAATGGTATGGTATTTTATAGAAGGTTATTACGCCCGTAAAAAAGATTTTCCGCTTACACCAAAATCTCAGTTTATGATATACCGTACCAGCTTAAAAGATGGTTCGGGCGAAATGATGTTCGTGAAAAGCAAAAAATCAGACAGGTGGTGGATGCAGGTACCTTATCCATCCGGACAAACTAAAAACGAGCGTTACCACCTTGTACCTTGCCGATATGATGACTACCAGACTGCCGTAAATGGCGAAATGCCTGATTTGTGGTGGAGAACCTATCAGAAATTAAATTAAGAACTGTATTAAAAATAAGTGTTGCTAAAAGAGTTGTCAACTTTAATAACATGGTTGCCAGAAAGTTGACAACTCTTAAATAGTATTATAATAATAAAATTCTGTAAACGATCTGGGCATGCCCCAAGCTGCGCAAGGGTTGGGCTATACGTTCCAATCTTTTTTGATGAAGGATCAAAAAAGGATTTCCACTGCTATCTCTCATGCAAAAAGAAAACCATTGCGCCTTTGTTTTGGGTGGAAAATCCCCATGGTCTGTGGAGAAACAGACCATGGGGATTTTCCCAAAAGAGTTGTCAAATTAATAACACGGTTGCAAGAAGGTTGACAACGCTGAAATTATTTGTTTCATAGTAGAAATAAGTGGAGCTAAATGAGTTGTCAACTTTAATAACATGGTGCCAGAAAGTTGACAACTCTGAAATAGTATTATAATAATAAAATTCTGTAACCGATTTGGGCATGCCCCAAGCTGCGCAAGGGTCGGGCTATACGTTCCAATCTTTTTTGATGAAGGATCAAAAAAAGGATTTCCACTGCTATCCCTCATGCTAAAATAAAACCATTGCGCCTTTGTTTTGGGTGGAAAAGTATTAAATGGTCTGTGGAGACACAGACCACGGGGATTTTTCCTAAAAGAGTTGTCATTGTAATAGCAGGGTTGCAAGAAGGTTGAGAACGCTGAAATCAATATTTGTCTCTTGCTGGTAAAAATAAGTAGTACTAAAAGAGTTGTCAACTTTAATAACACGCTTGCCAGAAAGTTGACAACTCTGAAATAGCCCCAAGCTCCGCAACGTATAGTCCTTATGCAAAAAGAAAATTAGTGAGCCTTTAAATATTCTATCATAATTTTACACAGCTATTTACGTTTTTGCAGTACAGATTTCTATATTTGAAAAACGATTAACAAACCCCACATGAAAAAGATATTATTATCTGCAATGGCACTATTGCCACTTGCAGCTTTAGCACAAAAACCGTTTACCGTTAGCGGTGATATAAAAGGATTAAAAAGTGGCGATAAGGTTTATTTAATCTATCAAAGCGAGGGTAAAAGTGTTACCGATTCTGCAACTGTTGCCAATGGTGCTTTTAACTTTAAAGGTACCTTAGTAAACCCTGCGCAAGGAAGCCTTTACTTAAATAAAAACCCATTTGTAAACCGCCCTGCACAGGGTGAAAAATTAGATGGGCTTTCACTTTACGTAGAACCAGGAAATATTAAACTTGCAGCCGCCGATTCATTAAAAAATGCAACGATAACAGGTTCTGTTGTTAATGACGATGCTAAAAAATTAAAGGCACTAACCAAACCGGTAACCGATAAGCTTGATGCCATTAATGTAGAATATGCTGCTTATACGCCCGAGCAAAAACAAGATAAGGCCCTTATGGGTGCTTTAGGTGCACGTTATGAAAAAGAAGCTGCTGCAATGGCTCCATTGTTGTTACAATACGCTAGCAACAATCCAAAATCTTACATCAGCTTAAGTGCAATTAGCCAGCTGGCTCCAGATCCTGATCAGGCAGTGGCAGCAGAAAAAGCTTTTAACGGTTTATCGTCTGAACTTAAAGAGACTTCAGGAGGTAAAAAAATCGCAAAATTATTCGACGCTGGCAGAAAAACTGCTGTTGGTGCAATGGCGATGGACTTTACACAAAACGACCCTAATGGAAAACCAGTAAAATTATCTGATTTTAAAGGTAAATATGTACTTGTTGATTTCTGGGCATCATGGTGTGGCCCTTGTCGCCAGGAAAACCCTAACGTTGTGGTAGCCTATAATAAATTTAAAGATAAAGGCTTTACTGTTTTAGGTGTATCATTAGATCGTCCGGGGAAAAAAGATGCATGGTTAAAAGCAATTGCTGATGATAAGTTAACCTGGACACACGTTTCTGACTTAAAATTCTGGGAAAACGAAGTGGCACAAATGTATGGCATCCAATCTATCCCTGCCAACTTCTTAATTGATCCAACTGGTAAAATTATCGCTAAAGGATTAAGAGAGCAAGCTTTACAGGATAAACTTCAGGAATTGTTGGGAAGTAAATCGAAATAATAATTCGGTTATCCAATCGCTGTGCCGAAAGAGATTGTTAAGGTATCTCCTATGTTTGAGATCAGCATGTTTCTTTCAAAATAAGCCAAGAAATAAATCCAGGGTGGTGCTCACAAGGATAAATAAACTGATAAAAAAGAACCCCTCAGATCAATTGATCTGAGGGGTTTCTTTTTTATATACCTGATTAGTTTTAAATTAAATCAAAACCGATATCTTCTCTAAAATATTTACCGTCGAAATAAATTCTACCTGCATCGGCAGTGGCTGATTGCAATGCGGTAAACATATCTTTTTGTAAACTTGTAATCGCAATAACCCTTCCACCGTTTGTTTTAACCACATCATTTTCTAACAGCGTACCAGCATGGAAAGCGTTAGAATGGCGAAGGTTTTCTATTCCGGTGATGGCTTTACCTTTTAAATAATCGCCAGGATAGCCTCCAGCCACAATCATTACGGTAGCAGCGGTTTGATCTGAAATAACAAGATTTACTTCGTTCAGTTTTTTATCTGCGGTAGCTAAAAACAGCTCAACCAGATCGTTTTCAATCCTCGGGATTACACTTTCGGTTTCAGGATCGCCCATGCGTGCATTATACTCAATTACAAATGGCTCTTCTCCTACTTTAATCAATCCGAAAAAGATAAATCCTGTATAATCAATATTATCTTTCTTTAATCCTTCAACTGTTGGTTTAATGATGCGTTCTTCTACTTTGGCCAAAAATTCTGGTGTGGCAAAAGGAACCGGAGAAACCGAACCCATACCGCCTGTATTTAATCCGGTATCATTTAATCCGATCCGTTTATAATCTTTAGCAGATGGCAGTGTGATGTAATTTTCTCCATCTGTTAAAATAAATACCGAAAGCTCTATTCCACTTAAAAATTGTTCGATTACAACTGTTGCGCCAGCTGCACCAAATTTACCACCCAGCATCAGCTTTAATTCTTCCTGTGCTTCGATGGTTTCGGTACAGATTAATACACCTTTACCCGCAGCCAAGCCATCGGCTTTTAAAACTACTGGTAAAGCATGGTTTTGTAGATAAGCCAAACCATCTTCTAAAGTAGCTGGCGTGAAAGATTTTGAAGCCGCTGTAGGAATTCCATGGCGTTCCATAAATTGTTTAGAGAAATCTTTACTTCCTTCTAAAATGGCTCCTTCTTTTTTTGGTCCGATTACAGGAATATGTGCAATGGCTTTATCGGCGAGGAAAAAATCGTGAATACCGTTTACCAAAGGCTCTTCTGGCCCTACTACTACAAGCTGGATATTTTCTGTGAGTACTACTTTTTTGATCGAATCAAAATCGTTTACATTGATATTGATGTTGGTACCGTAAGCTCCTGTACCACCGTTTCCTGGAGCAATAATCAATTTATCGCAGTGCGAAGACTGGCTCATTTTCCAAGCGAATGCGCTCTCTCTGCCGCCTGAACCTAAAAGTAAGATATTCATGTTGACAAAGATAGGATTAGTGTTGGAATGTTGAAATTTTGAACGTTGAAATGTTATCGGCTTTTGGCCTATACCTCCCATTAACCGCATTAGGCTTTGCTAGCTCCCTTTCGCACTGCGCGTCATTTGCTCCAGCATATCCCACATTTCATTAGGGATTGCCTCTAAGCCGTTCATCTGGCCTGCACCCTGCAACCATTCGCCACCATCAATTGTAATTACCTCACCGTTAATGTATCCGGAGAAATCGCTCACCAGAAATGCCGCTAAATTGGCAAGTTCCTGATGATCGCCAACTCTTTTCAACGGTACACGGTTTTTGAAATCGAATTTTTTGGCTAAATCGCCAGGCAATAAACGCTCCCATGCGCCTTTGGTTGGGAAAGGACCCGGGGCAATTGCATTGGTACGGATACCATATTTACCCCACTCTACCGCTAAAGATCTGGTTAATGCTAAAACGCCACCTTTTGCACAGGCAGAAGGCACCACATAGGCTGAACCTGTAAATGCATACGTGGTAATGATATTTAATACAGTTGCTGTTTGTTTTTCCTTAATCCAATGTTTGCCAAAGGTAAGTGTACAATTAACGGTACCTTTTAATACAATATCGATAATAGATGAAAATGCGTTGGCAGACAAACGTTCGGTTGGCGAAATAAAATTACCTGCTGCGTTGTTTAATAACACATCAACCGCACCAAATCTTTCTAAAGTTTTGGCCAGTACATTTTCTACCTGTGCTACCTCCCTCACATCGCAAGCTACAGCCAATATTTTACCGCCTGTTTTTTCTTCCATTTCGTCGGCGGTTTTTTGCAGTACATCTTGTTTGCGACTTGTGATGACTAAGTTTGCGCCTAATTTCAGGAAATAAACACCCATTGCTTTTCCCAGTCCCGTTCCACCGCCAGTAATTACAATGGTTTTTCCTTTTAAAGCGTCTTCTCTAAGCATTGGTGAATTATAACTGAACATAGTGTATTTGGTTATTAGTGGTTGATTGTTGAAATTGGTTAACTGTTGAAACCGGTTAATTGATTAAACTGTGAATTTGCCAGCTGAAAACTAACTACTGCAAACTACTTCCGTTGCAGGTTGGCTAAAATTGTTTTCAGTATGTGGCGTGTTGCCGGCGACCACCATTGTGCCAACATTTTCTCAAGTGTAGCCGACTGATCGGCGGTTACAGCAGTGATCAATTCTTCGCGGATATTTAATTTACTTTGCGACCAGGTATTGCTTTCCAGCTCCATAAATTTTTTAATCTTTCGCTCGGCAGCGGTTAACAAACTTTCATTCCTTACCAGCTCATCTACCAAACCTACTTTTAAAGCTTCCTCAGGGTTATAGAGCTTGCCCGAAAGCAGGCTTTTTGTGGCTTCGGCTTTACCAATCCAAAAGGCGTATAACTGAAAAATACTATTGGGAACGATAATTCCTACCGGAACTTCATTTAAGCCGATAATGTATTGCCCTTCGGCCATTACACGGTAATCGCAGGCTAAAGCCATTACGCAACCACCCGCAGGGCTATGCCCGCTTATTGCTGCTACCATTGGCTTTTTAAACGAAACCAGGTTGGCTGTAAAACCCAGGAACAACTGCCAGAAAGATTTTGCTTCTTCTTCGTTATAATTGTAAAGCTCTACCAGATCCAAACCTGCAGAAAAGAAAGGTGCTGTTCCGGTTAAAATTACACCGCCAATGTTATCATCGGCGGTGATGTTTTTGAGCATATCGTCTAATTCGGTAATCAGCTCGCGGTTTAAGGCGTTTGATTTTCCTCTATCTAATGTTATAGTGGCTAAACGGTCTTTAACACTTACTTTTATTGTATTCATATGTTAAATAGTATCAAGATTATAGGTATTGATTAGCATGATATTTAAGCTAAATATAATTATGCATGCATATCAATTCAAATTTATCTATTTTTCCTTATTTAACATCATAAGTGTAAACTTTTCTACCTAAATGCCCAAAGGCATCTATTCCTTCTATCACCACGCGATATTGTGCAGGCTCATCGGCATTGTAAAAATCAAATTTTCCCTTACCATCTTTATCGGCCACAACCTGTGGGTTCCAATAAATGGTTGTTCTTAAATCGGCCCTGTTACTGTTACTTTCTGTATCGTATTTTGGAGAATAAAATTCTCTTGATATGGTGAAGCCTTTTGGATTAAAGGTTACAATTCCTGGTGCATAACGATCGGTACTTCTGCCTCCATCGCCGCGTTTGGTGGTAATAATAATTACCCCACCGCCACCTTGCGAACCATATATTGCGGTATTACCAATGCTTTTTAAAAGCTCGATGGATTCTACATCTGTCGGCGATACGTTATCCAGAAAATCAGACTCCATTTGCATCCCATCAACGATAATACGAATTGGTGTATCCTGACTGCGCATTAAATACGGCACATTGCCTCTAAAAATTACACCTGGCAAACGGCCCTGCAAACATTGAGATAAGGTAACGCAGGTAGACAACTGATCGGCCGTCATTATAAAATCTGCCCTGCCGGCTCCGTTTAGGTTTGATGAATTTTTAGCAGGATTTTTCTTTTCGGTAATGGTTACTTCCTCCAGCTTAATTGTTCGCTCGAGTAATCCTAAACGGGTCATCTCATTAAAATAACTGTCGCTCTCTTTGATGTATTTCATCAATGTATTGTTCACGTTCACCTCAACATCAGCACCATTTTTATTTTTGGTTACAATCTGATTGGGCACTACATCAAGGTTGATATCAACAAATTTCCTTTCGGTTTTGGTTCTTGCCTGTACTACAAATTTTGTACTGTCGCCAAAACTCAAATTATCAAAAACAAACTTACCTTCGGCATTGGTTACGGTATCTAAAATATACATCGTTCCTTTGGTAGCCATAAGCATTACTTTTCCACCGGGTACTGGCTTATTGCCCTTGGTTATTGTACCACTGATGGTGATGGATTGTTCGGCTTTGTAGGTAATGTTAGGGCCAACGTTATTAACGATATTCTTCCAGATAAATCTTCTCCACCCTTGGGTAAGCATCAGGTTATCGAGCTCTTTTTGCGTTTGTAGGTCATCCTTTAAAAAGTAATGGTTGGGTTTTTCTACATATCCGATCAAATCAGATGTAAGCAATAAGGAGGTTAGGATATTTGTTTCATTGTCTTCATCTGGTGTTACCTTATTGGCGTTGGTAACCGAAACAGAAAAGCTGCCCAAAACAGGTTGCCCTTCATTGGCGGCATCAAAGGCAAAACTGGTTTTACCTTTTTTAGCTGTTGAAACGCCTGATGAATTGAGTGAAACGTCTATCAGTCCGGCTTTATTATTTACAAAAATTAAACGCTCGGCAATAGGCTGGTTGCTGCCCGAAAATAAGGTAAACTGAACAATACCTGTTGGTAGATTTTTTTTAGGGATATTGGCCAGCAACACTTGTTTATCCATTTTGGCTTTCGAAACATAATACACATTTCCACCATGCTGTGCCACCACTTTTAGCTCCTCACCATTAACCAGATCGGCACTGCCCATAATTTTAAGTACAACCTTGCCAGTATCCAAACTGTTTAAAGATATGGTGTAACCACTTTTAGCGGCAGCCGGAAGTTTTACGGTTTTTTGCGACCCATCTTTAAACTTAATTTTCGCAGAATATGTTTTTCCTGCCTGGCTGTTAAATACCAGGTTTCCCATTCCTAAATAACTGGTTGCAAAATTGGTTATTTCTGCACCTGCTTCATCAACAATAACTCCTTCTACATCTTCTCCATGTCCGCTTGCATTAACAGCCTTTATGGCCACCTTTTGAGGCAGTTCTTCAACAAGTGTTCCTCCTTCGGGCATAAACTGCACATCAACATCGTTAGAAGTTGAAGTAATGGGGATGGATTTAACTACTTTTTGTTTGTTATCAAGCGTGATGGTGGCAATTATCTTACCCGATTTATTCTGAAAAGGTTGATTATTGGTGAAATTGATTACGGCATCACCGCCTAAACTGGTTTTCACCTTCCCTTTGGCTACCGAACGGTAATCTAACTGCACATCATAACTAATTTCGTTCTCACTATAGGCTACTCCATTCTTATCTTCGAAATGCACGGTGGCACTCACTTTATCGGTATTGTTTTCTTTACTGAAGTTGTAAGTTGTTTTTGTAAAAACTTTGTTAGCCCAGCTATTTCCGATCTTAATTGTTTTATCGAAGAAGAATTCAGTTCCAAAATTCCGCATATAATTGGTGTACGCCCTAATGCGGTAATTGCCCTCTCCTAATGAATCGGTAAGCTTAAAATCTCCCCAGGATATGCCGCCCATTATTGGTAGTTTGACTACTTTTTTAAGCGAATCTTTTTCGTTAATCAGCTCTACGTACAGAATTTTACTGATGCTGGATGGTGTACCGGTTTTAGTATTTACCACATAGGCTTTAAACCAAACATCATCCCCTATGGCATAATAAGGCTTATCTAAATGAAGGTGAACTTTTTCCTGGGGATATTTGCTGGTATAATCATCGAATTTTTGTAGAAGCTGACTAAATGGATCATCATCCATTTTAAATGCAGTAAAGCCGATTAATAAACAAACAAAGCTGAGTGCGAGAATAATTCTGGGTTTCATGAGGTTAGGTACAAATAAATACGCGTCAAGGTACAAAACCTAAAGCATACTTTTATGAAGTTACCGTGAAATTTAGTTTGAATTCTAAGTTTTTAGTTGATGGCCCAACAGCGTGCACATATAGTATTGTTTCCCCGGAGATTCAGGGTGGGCTGCGCCTCAGCAATCACTACCGGTTGTTCATAAACCCGACAGCAGCAGCGGCTCCCGATTTCTTCTATAGGGACCACAGCGAATGGCGGGGCTACAGGCCGCCAAAAGGCTGTAACGTTCGTTTTCAAAAGAAAAATGTTGTTTTTGCTAATTATTTGGAAATGAAAGGGCCTGAGCATTTGGCCCCTCCAGTCCCGCTTTTGTTTCTGCCGATGAAAAATCGGCATTCACGACAATCGGGTTTACAAACAATGTTTAGTGCTCAAAAAACAGATCATTGTTCATAAACCCGACAGCAGCGGCGGCTTCCGATTTCTTCTATCAGGAACACAGCGAATGGCGGGACTACTGGCCGCCAAAAGGCTGTAACGTTCGTTTCCAAAAGAAAAATACCTGATTTGAATCAGATATTATGCTTCCCATCAGATTTATAATAAACAAGCTCTATCGGTGATGAAACCTTCCTGCCATAAGCGGCGGCAAATCATGAGTAAATGACAATTTTCAGTTCGGCATCTGCAATTTACAGTTTACCAAGCTGACATTTACAGTTAACCGATTTAAACAATTAACCAACAAACAATCATTAGAATTTATTCTTCCACATCATGCTCTCTACCGGCCTTGTGGTTTTATTGTTGTATTTCGCATTACCTTTTGTATTGTACATGGTTTCAATTTTACCATCAACAACAAAATAAATCAATTGACCTATCGGCATTCCGGCATAAATTTTTACAGGCTGGGCTACCGATATTTCCAACGTCCAGGTGTTGCAAAAGCCAACATCACCTTTACCTGCTGTTGCATGGATATCGATCCCTAACCTACCGGTACTGCTTTTTCCTTCTAAAAACGGAACATGGCCGTGCGTTTCTGTATATTCTACTGTTACGCCCAGATATAACGTGCCCGGATGAAGGATAAATCCATCTTTCGGAATTTCAAAGTGTTCTATTTCATTATGAGCCTTGGCATCAAGCACGCGGCTTTTGTATGTAGCCAGATATTTCCCTAAATGAACATCATACGAGTTGGTGCCTAAACATTCGCGTTTAAAAGGCTCAATGATGATTGTTCCCTTCTCAATTTCTTCTAATATCCTGCTATCAGATAATATCATTTTTATACGTATTTTTGGCCTAAATTATCATTTATTTAAGATAATTTTGCATGTAATCTCCAATTTAATCAATGCCAATTATTTACAATAAAAATATTGATCAGCATTCTGTTTTAGCAATTTGGAAAATTGAGGAAACAGAGGAAGAATTGTTGGCCGGACTACAGCTTAAGCAACATGAACGCGATATAATTTCTTCATTAAATAGCGGAAAACGTTTGCTGCATTGGTTAAGCACCCGACTTTTGTTGAGAACGATGCTTAAAACAACTGAATATATAGATTGCCAGTTTGATGAACATGGCAAGCCTTATCTTGTTAATTTCGATTACCATATTTCATTAAGTCACTCTTACGATTACGCTGCCGTAATGATTAGCAAAGATCATCCGGTTGGTGTGGATATAGAATTAATTAAACATAAAATAAAAAGCATTAAACATAAGTTTTTGAGCGATGTAGAACTTGCACAAAAACAGATAGGTGATAATACAGATGGCCTGTATGTAGCCTGGTGTGCCAAAGAAGCAATTTATAAATGGCACGGAAAAAAAGGACTGGAGTTTAAACAGCATATTCACATTAAACCTTTTAAGCTGAAAAGCGAGGGTTCTTTAAATGCAATTGTTGAACTTCCTAACGGCACCCGCGAGCTGGCCGTAAACTATTTTAAAACCAAAGACGGCTATATGCTGGGCTATGTAGCAAGCAATTCTTAACCACACAGAGATGAACGCAACAGATGAAAAAGTAATTGCAGCAGATTTGATTCCAACCTTGTTTACAGATTGGGGCTTAACAGATTATCAGCAGGCCTGGGATAAACAGGAAGATTTATTGAATAAAACGGTGGCCATTAAAACCGAAAACCGTGTAAACAATACCCAAAAACCTACCCCAAACCACCTTGTATTTTGCGAACACCCTCACGTTTACACACTGGGCAAAAGCGGGCATCCTGAAAATTTATTGCTGGATGAGCAAGGATTAAAAGCTAAACAGGCTACTTATTATAAAATAAACCGTGGTGGTGATATTACCTATCACGGACCAGGGCAGATTGTAGGTTATCCGATTCTTGATCTTGATAATTTCTTTACCGATATTCATTTATATCTCCGCACACTCGAAGAAGCGGTTATTCTTACTTTGCAGGATTATGGTGTATCAGCAGGCCGCTACCCGGGTTATACTGGTGTTTGGTTGGATGCAGACAATGATAAAGCACGAAAAATATGCGCCATGGGCGTTCGTTGCAGTCGTTGGGTAACCATGCACGGTTTCGCTTTTAATGTAAATGTAGATCTGAATTACTTTAAAAATATTGTTCCATGCGGTATTGATGATAAAGCCGTAACTTCTTTAGCGAAAGAATTGGGCTATCAACCGGATATGGAAGAGGTGAAAGGGAAGCTTAAAAACCATATTGCCAATCTTTTTAAAATGAAGCTGATTTAATGGTTAGGCTTATTCTAATAGTTGCATTAGCTATAGCTACGAAAGCTGCTTTTGCCCAGAATGTGAATGAAATAATCACATTCATAAAAGAGCATCCTAAAAAGGCAGCTATTGTACTGGTAGAGAACAACAAAGAAGTACTTAATCTCAGAGGCAGCCAGGTAATGCCCTTAGCGAGTGCGGCCAAAACCCTAATCGCGATTGAGTTTGCTAATCAGGTTGTTTCGAAAAGGATAAATGCAACGCTAAGTATTCCTATAGCCGAACTTAACAAATATTATATTCCTTTAGATGGAGGTGCACATCCAGCCTGGCTGAAATCGTTAAAAAAGAAAAAAGGCGACAGTGTTTCATTGTTACAGGTTGCTCAGGGCATGATTAGGTTCAGTTCGAATGCCAATACCGAATACCTTGAGGATCTATTAGGCCTGGAAAACATAAACAGCAACATTAAAACACTAAAAATCAGCAAACACACCCCCTATTATTATTTTACCGCTGGCGCACTTATGACATGTTTAAAGCCGGAAAATATTAGCGAAAATTTATGGGCTGCTCAACTGCAGGCAATGCCAATGGATGAATACAGGAAACGCTGCGAAAGCAATCACCTTAAATTAAAAACAGATTCGGCGTTCATTAAAACTCTTAAGCCTGGTGACCTTTCGTTTAGGCTCCAAAAAATATGGTCGGATAAGTTAGTCGCGTCAACCACTGCTGATTATGCAAACATTATGCGGAAAATTAACGATAGAAATTATTTCAAGCCCGAAGTTCAGCAAACATTAGATCAGATTATGGAGTGGCCAATGCTAAATCCTAGCAATCAGGCAGCATTTGAACATTTGGGGCAGAAAGGTGGATCAACCGCATCTATTTTAACAGATACCTTTTATGCTACAGATAAAACTGGCTTCAAATTATCGTGCGCATTTTTCTTTAATAACTTAACTGAAAAAGAAAATCAAATGATCCAAAATAACTTTGGAAATTTTGAGGCAGGGATTATTACAGATGCTGCTTTTAGACAAAAACTGATCATTGCGCTGAAATAAAACTAAGCTCAAAGCTATTTCGTAGATTAAACTATGAAAATTTTGCTGAACATCATTTTATTTTCTTTACTAACTTCGGGCTGCACAAAAAAAGAGCCCATGTATACCGAACCTACTAGCAGTACGCCTACAACAACCCCGGCAACAACCGGCGATTACACTTACCTGGCCCTGGGCGATTCGTACACCATTGGAGAAGCGGTTAAGCAGGCAGAATCTTTCCCTTATCAACTGCAAAACCTGCTCAAGGCTAAAGGCAAAAATGTAGCAAACCCTAAAATTATTGCTGTTACCGGCTGGACCACCGACGAGCTGCAATCTGCCATAAAAAGAGAAGCCTTAACCGGAACATATAGTTTTGTAACGCTTTTAATCGGCGTTAACAATCAATACCGTGGCTACCCGATAAACACTTATAAAAAAGAGTTCGCAGAATTGTTACAAACAGCGATAACGTTTGCCGGAGGCGATAAAAGCAAAGTCTTTGTGGTTTCCATACCCGATTGGGGGGTTACTCCCTTTGCTAAAAATTCTGGAAGAAACTCCCAAACCATTTCAAGCGAAATCGATAGTTTTAACGCTGCAAATCAAGAAATAACGCTTGCAGCAGGTGTTAGCTACACCAACATTACGCCAGCATCCAGAAATGCAGCTACCGATATTTCTTTAATTGCCAACGATGGATTGCATCCAAGTGGTAAAATGTATGCCGAATGGGCAAGTGCTTTATTCACAAATGTTGCTAATGTGTTAAAATAATTTAGCCGCTTATTTATTCTGTTTTTAAATTAAAAAATTTACTTTAGTTCAACTATTTAAATTAATCACCTTTAAAAACATTAAAATTATGAATGAGTATGAATCAGGCGGAGTAGCCGCGGGTATTGGCTTAGTTGGGGGTATTTTTTACCTTGCGATAATCGTTTTGTGGATTGTTGGCATGTGGAAAGTATTCGAAAAAGCAGGTAAACCAGGCTGGGCCGCAATTATCCCTATCTACAACTTGATCATTTTGTTAGAAATTGTAGGCAAACCAATGATCTGGATTTTATGGTTAATAATACCTTGTGTTAATATCGTATTTGCAGTTTGGCTTTATAATTTAGTAAGTAAAAGTTTTGGCAAATCAGAAGGCTTTACAGTTGGTTTAGTTATCTTTCCATACATTTTTTGGCCGATCTTGGGTTTTAGCGATGCTAGATATTTAGGTCCATCAGCGGCAGAAGCACAAAACGGCGGTTTTGGAAATAATCCTTTCAACAATCCTTTTAACAAACCAACTGATAATCAGAATACACCTAACGATACCCCTCCACCGGTAGTTTAATTCAGGATGTTTATCATATTTATATTTTGCAGCTTAATCAACTTTGTTGATTGGCTGCAAAATCATTTAATAGCCTGCCCATTTAAAGCTTTAACTGGCATTGATTGTCCGGGTTGTGGCTTCCAAAGATCTTTAATTGCTCTTGTTCAAGGCAATCTATCAAAAAGCTGGTCACTTTACCCACCAACTATACCACTCTTATTGCTGTTTATCTCTACAGTAATACTTTATAAATTCAACATTAAGCAACGCACACTCCTATTCAGGATAATGGTTATCACTGTTGGCAATTTTGTAATGATTAGCTACCTGCACAAAATGTTTTTCAGCTAAACGCTCATATTAGCGGTTAAGTGATTATAATCTTTTAACACCGTTTCTAAAAACTGTAATTCATTCATTCCGGATGGGACGGTTGCCAGAATATGTGCTTTGGTTTTAGCGGCCATGGCATAAATTAAATCGGCATTTCCTGTTTGATAGTAACCTGTTAATACCTCATGTATTAACTCAATATCCCTATCATTTAAATGCAAAACCTCTTTAAACTGCGCGTTGTACTCTTCTGGCAAATTAAAGCTAAAGGCTACATTGGTAAATTCAGTTCTGGGCTTTGTTTTAATTAAAGTGGTTTTGGCCAGTATATCGCCCACTCTCTGGTGGTTTTTGGTTACCGCTACTGAAACCAGTGCAACCACGCCCCAACCAAAAGGGAAACCAAAATCAATCATCCTGAATAGCCACCTAAAAACATACTGACCTAAAGTAGGTTGGGATCCATCTAAACTAATTACTTTTATTTTTAATATTTTTTTTCCTAAAGTCTGGCCTTCCATTGTAATTTCACATACCAGATCGTAGAAAGCAAAAATGGCCAGAAATATAAAAAAAACAACCATTGCAGCACTACCCGACATTGCCATCTGGGCTGCCCCCATCACCACCATGGTAATAACCGCAATAACTAAAAACCCGGCCAAATCTATGCAGCGGGCAGCTATGCGTTCTCCCAGTCCGGCAATTTCGTAATCAATATCAATATTTTGAGCGGTGCTAATTTTGATGCTATCCATATTCAAACATAATTTTTTTTAAAGATAATTGCTGTATATCGATCTTAAATTATTTTCAACTAATGATTTCTTATATTTCCGCCAATTATTGCATCTGCATTAAAAATGTTTCGAGATGAGAAACAATGTAAATTTCATTTCCACAAAAAATTAACTATTTTAACCCAAGATTTGGTAACGCCTTAAATGAGAGAAGCATTATTTGTTAAACAGAATTCGGAGAAGTGGCAAAATTACGATTCCATGCAACAGGCCAATCCTGATGAAGTTGCCAATCAGTTTATAGAAATAACCAACGACCTTGCTTACTCAAAAACATTTTATCCCAATTCTAAAACCACAGCTTATTTAAACGGTTTGGCCTCCAAACTGCATCAATCAGTTTATAAAAACAAAAAAGAGAAATCGAACCGGTTTATTCATTTCTGGAAAACCGAACTCCCTTTAATTTTTTTACAACACCGCAAACAAATATACTACGCGCTGGCATTTTTCCTGATTTCGTGTGCAATTGGTGCTTTATCAGCCAAGTACGATGATACTTTTGTACGCCTGATTATGGGCGATGGTTATGTAAATATGACTAATGAAAATATTGCAAAAGGCGATCCTTTTGGTGTATACAAGCAAGAAAATGAGCTTATGATGTTTTTCCAAATTGGGGTAAACAATATTTATGTTGCCCTATATACATTTGTTCTGGGCATTATTTTTTCATTTGGCTCGATAGTTTCACTGTTCAGAAATGGCATAATGCTCGGCTCTTTTCAATATTTCTTTTTTAGCAGAGGCTTAGGTTTTCAATCGGTACTGGTAATCTGGATCCATGGAACATTAGAAATATCGGCAATCGTTTTGGCAGGAGCCGCAGGATTGATATTGGGCAATAGTTTTTTATTTCCTAAAACCTATACCCGAATGGCATCTGTACTCAAAGGAGCAAAAGATGGTTTAAAAATCGTGATCGGTTTGATCCCTATTTTTATCGTTGCTGCATTTTTCGAAAGCTTTGTTACACGGCATACCGGAATGCCCCTATGGCTAAGCATTTCGATCCTGTTATCATCCGCAGCTTTTATCATTTGGTATGTATTTATCTACCCTATTAAAATTTACAATAAACAACAATCACTAGATTAAAATGGCAGCAATTGAATTTAAGAAAAGAAGAGATTTCGGACAGGTGATTAATGATACTTTTACCTTTATGCGCCAAAATTTTAAGCCATTAATCAAAGTGTATTTTACATTTTGTGGCTTATTTGTTCTGGCAAGTATGCTAACCATGTTGTTGCAACAATATAAAATGGTAAACATCATCAATACTTTCGGTAGTGGAACGGGTACAAGCGGATTAGCTTTTGGGCGTTTATACGGAATAGAATATTTCTTATCTATCTTATTTTCTTTGGCCACTTATGCAAGTATGAGTGTAGCCATACTCTCTTATATTGCTATTTATGTGCAAAAAGGCAATCAAACGCCTACCATAGATGAGGTTTGGGGATATTTTAAATACTATTTCTTCCGAATTTTTGGCAGCTCTCTTCTATTGATCATCATGTTGTGTGTTGCTTTTATGTTCTGCCTGATACCCGGCTTTTGGCTATTTCCTTTCATTGCGATGATGTTTCCTATTATGGTAATTGAAAACGGCTCTTTAAGTTATTCATTTAGCAGAAGCTTCAAAATTATTAAGGATAATTTCTGGATTACTTTTGGTACACTGATCGTGGTATGGATTATTGTTTATGCCTGCATGAGTATGGTTATTTTGCCTACCAGTTTGTTTAATATGATCGGGATGTTTACACATAAAACACCCCACATGTCGCTAACCCTTACCATGATTACCACTGTGCTACAATCGCTGTGTCAGGTATTTACCATTATACCCATCATCACCATTTCGCTGGCTTATTTTAGTTTGGTAGAACAGAAAGAAAGTACCGGATTGATGGAGCGGATTGCAAATTTCGGCAATACAGAAAAACCAATAGATACCCGACCTGAAGAATATTAAAATGCAACGTGCTGTAATCCGATATTTTCTTGTTTTTCTGTTGTTTTTTATTCCGGTAATCAGCAATGCGCAAGCTATTAAGCCGAAAGCAAAATCTTTGATCGTCGAGGTAGACAGCACCAAAATTACGCCATCAAAATTTGATAAAGATGCCATTAGTGATTACAAGGCGCAAAAAGAATTTCAGTACGACGAGATAGGACAGCAACAATTGTCGCTTTGGGATAAATTTTGGATGTGGTTTTGGCGTTTGATAGGTGATTTGTTTCAAGGTGCATCATCAAACCCATTTTCTCGGTATATTTTTATCGGATTGGGCGTTGCATTAATTTTATACATTGTAATTAAGATTATTGGTGCCGAGAATATTTTCAGGAAGAAATCAAAAGCAACCATACTGCCTTACGATGTGATTACAGAAAATATTCATGAAATTGATTACGAACAGGAATTGCAAAGGTTGGTTTCCGAAAGAAAATTCCGTTTGGCCGTTAGGCTTTTGTATCTCCGTGCGTTAAAACAACTCAGCGATGCCGAAATAATTCAGTGGCAGCCAGATAAAACGAATTACAATTACCTGATGGAGATTAGCAAACCGGAACTTAGAAACGATTTCAGCAGACTTACCCTGCAGTTCGATTACATCTGGTATGGCGATTTCCCTATTGATGAAGTAAAATTCGAGCCTATAAATCAATCGTTTAACCAGTTTAACAGGCAGATTAAATGAAAGGATACAAAATATACCTGGTTATTGGTGCTTTCCTCATCATTGCTTACCTGGTTGCGCAGTATAATAAGCCTACGCCCACTAATTGGGCCCCAACTTATGCTACAAAAGATAAAATTCCTTACGGAACTTTTATTTTGTACAATAGAATTAAAGATATTTTACCCGCAGCAGATGTTCAGCTATCAAAAATTGCCATTTACAATACCTTAAAAGGAAAAAAACTGAATAAAACAGCCTATTTAATTGTTGCTCAAAAGGCAGAGATCAGCAAAACCGATTTCGGCCAGATGGTTAAATACATGCAGGCCGGAAACGATGTATTTATTGCCAGTTACGATTTAGGTAATTTGGAAAAAGACCTTAAGATACAAACTTCTACCTCGATGACGGCTGAAGGTAATAACCTGAATTTCACTAATCCAAATTTAAAAACCGAAGCCAACTATGGCTTTGAACGAGGCATAGGCAGTCAGTATTTTAGCAAGTTAGATAGCAGCAAAACCACCATACTTGGTGTAAACGGAAAAGGCAGACCTAACTTTATCCGTTACAGTTACGGCAAAGGCAATCTTTACCTGATTGCAGAACCTGGATTTTACACCAATTTTAACCTGTTAAATAAATACGGTGCAGAATATGCCGCAAAAACTTTAAGTTATCTACATGGCAGCAAGCAGGTTATTTTCGACGAATATTTTTCTGTCCAAAAAAATACCACAACCGATATGCTTAGGGTATTTTTTAAACATCCCGAACTTGAGTTTGCCTATTACCTGGCCATTTTTAGCCTGATTCTTTTTGTGCTCTACGAGAGCAAACGCAGGCAAAGAATTATTCCGATAGCAGATCCTTTTATCAATTCTTCGCTGGCATTTGTTAATGTAGTGGGAAGTGTATATTACCACGAACGGAATAACCTGGATATTGGCTTAAAGAAAATAAATTATTTTATGGAGTATTTAAGAACAAGGTACTACTTAAAAACCAATGAGATCGACAGCAACTTTGCGCAGTTGTTAATGGAAAAAACAGGCATTAATGAGGCCCTGGCTAAAACATTGACCAAACATTTTATTCAAACGCCAAAAATGAGCGAATTGAGCGATACACAATTGATTAATTTAAACGAAAGCATAGAACAGTTTTATAAAAATACGCAAAGCAATGGAACAAGAACAGTTTAACCCACGTACCGATTTAAGCGCACTCAATGCGGCGGTGAATCAGATAAGAAACGTACTTGGAAATATTATTGTAGGCCAAAAACAGGTTATCGACTTCCTAATTGTTGGTTTGCTTGCCGATGGACATATTTTAATTGAGGGTGTACCCGGTGTGGCAAAAACGTTAAGTGCCAAATTGCTCGCAAAATCGATTGATGCACAGTTTTCGAGGGTTCAGTTTACGCCTGATTTAATGCCATCAGATGTTTTGGGCACACCCATTTTTAATACTAAAACAGGAGATTTCGAATTTAGAAAAGGTCCGATTTTTGGCAATATTATTTTGGTTGATGAGATTAACCGTGCACCTGCAAAAACGCAATCGGCCTTATTCGAGGTGATGGAAGAACGTCAGGTTACTATTGATGGCCAAACCTATATCATGGATGAGCCGTTTATGGTATTGGCCACACAAAACCCAATAGAACAGGAAGGGACTTATCGTTTGCCGGAGGCACAATTGGATAGGTTTTTATTTAAAATAGAAGTAAAATATCCTTCATTAGAGGAAGAAACGGCCATTCTGATGGCTCAGCACACTTTGGTAAATAAAACACTTTTAAGTGAAGTAAAACCAGTATTATCTGTTCAGCAAATACAGGAAGCCAGGGCCATTATCCGTAATTTATTTGTGGAGCCTAAACTTTTAGAGTTTATTGCAAAAATTGTAAACGAAACCCGTAATAATTCATCGCTTTATTTAGGTGCATCGCCAAGAGCATCATTAGCAATTGTACATAGTGCTAAAGCTTTTGCAGCCATCCAAGACAGAGATTTTGTTACACCTGAAGATATTATTGCTGTTGCAGGCCCGGTGCTTGCCCACAGGATATTGTTATCACCAGAGAAAGAAATGGAAGGATTAACCACAACCGATATTGTTAACCAGATTATTAAAAAAATTGAAGTACCAAGATAGTTTTGAATACCAGAGCTTGAAACCTTAAGTAATATTTAGCCGCAGCAATTATCCAGTTAAAACAATTAGCCGATTAAACAACATTGAAAAAATTCTTTCAGCAATATTATAGCAATCTGTTCCTAACCAACCGGTTATTTATGGCCTTGGGGTTTTGCATTGTGCTTTTTCTGCTGAAATTCTTTTTTGCCTGGCTAGGCGATATTCCTGAAATTGCAACAGGAACAGTAATTATTTTGTTTTTTACCGATATTTTTATTCTTTACCGAAATATCGAAGGTATAGAAGCAAAAAGATTCACCTCAAAACGTTTAAGCAACGGCGACGAAAACCCGGTACAGATTGAGATTAAAAATCATTATGGATTTGGCATAAAAGCAAGAGTAATTGATGAGGTACCTTTCCAGTTTCAGTTACGCGATAAAGATTTTAAACTTCATTTAAAACCTGCAGAAATCAAGTCAATTCATTATAATTTGCGTCCAACCAAACGTGGGGAGTATGATTTTGGATTTATCAGAACTTATATTGGTTCACCCCTGGGTTTAATTAATCGCCGCTATAATTTTGATGGTTCAAAAATTCTACCTGTATTCCCATCCTTTATCAACCTTGGGCAATACGAATTGATGGCTGTTTCACGCTATTTAACTGAATTTGGCATAAAAAAAATCAGGAAAATTGGCCAGAGCAGCGAGTTCGATCAGATTAAAAATTACGTCGGAGGTGATGATATACGCACCATAAACTGGAAAGCTACTGCCAGAAAAGGCGGTTTAATGGTAAATACTTATACAGACGAGAAATCGCAGAATATTTATTGCGTTATTGATAAATCGCGTGTAATGCGCATGCCTTTTGAAGGGTTAAGTTTGCTTGATTATGCCATAAATGCTACTGTAGCACTTTCAAAAGTGGCAATGCTTAAAGAAGATAAGGCCGGTTTAATTACAATAGCTGAAAATATCGGATCGGTTGTTCCTGCAGACCGTAAGGCATCACAGCTGGGCACTATTATGAATGTGCTTTATAAAGAAAAAACACGGTATCTGGAGAGTAACCTCGAAGCCTTATATTCAGCCGTGCGCTCGGTAGTAAAACAACGCGGGCTCCTGGTTTTCTTTACCAATTTTGAAAGCTTATCGGCACTACAAAGGCAATTGCCCTACCTGAAAAGGATTGCCAGATACCATTTGTTAGTGGTTGTCTTTTTCGAAAATACTGAACTGAAAGAATTAAGCACTGAACCTGCAAAAAATGTGGAAGGTATTTATCACAAAACAATTGCAGAGAAATTTATCTACGAGAAAAAGTTAATGGTTAAAGAGCTTAACAAAAATGGCATTCTCGCTATTCTTACGCCTCCACAAAAATTAACGGTTAATGTAATTAATCAGTATCTGGCCTTAAAGGCACAACAGCGGATTTAGTTTGGCGCTTGGAGTAATGAGTTTGGATGCGATGATCCACTGAAACATGCTTAAACCTTGCATTTCATTTTGTCTGTAGGCACACGAACTGAGGGTACGGGGGCGATGCCATACTGAACCATGCCAGGCAACTCCAAACCCCAAACTCATAACCCCAAACTCAAAAACCCTCTATTCCTCTTCCCTAAAATACACTTTATAAAAGTTCATCGATTTATCATCATCGTAACCTTTTTCGATCATATCTTTATTGCCATGTATGTAAATGTGGAAGTTTTTATCCAGCTTTAACACGCTTTTATAGGCACGCGCCTGTTTTTTAACGGCAGATTCTGCAATTTCAAAATTATCAGCAATCGGACTTTCAAATTCCTGCTCGTAATTTTTCTTGTAGTTTTTAAACGACTCGATCCCCTCCGCATTACCAATTACCTCATTACCGAACTCTTCAATATCGAAGGTTTCTTTTTCCTTAAAATACTTCATCGAGCGGTTCAGCAGGTCAATTTTATCTGCTTTGCTGATTTCGTAATCATCATCCAGCTTCTGTGTGACGAAGTTTTTATAAACGCCTAAAACATTATTGGTTTGGTTATAGCTATCGTTTCTGATCTTCAGCTTTAAAAATTCATCTTTCCAGTAAACAGCAGAATCGTTGCTGCTTTTCGATTGATCCAGTACCACAACTTTATAACCTTCTTCTCTATCTACATTAAAAATCAAACAGCCTTTATCCAGTTTGTTAATGCTAATCGCTTCCTGTTCGTAGCTAACGTTAAAGCCATCCTGCTCCGGAAAAACTTTTAAATAAGTATCCTTCGTTTCAGATTTAAAAACGCCTACAACATCCAGTTGCTCTCCTTCTATCTGCACTTTTTCGAAATAAGCAACATACAACTCTCCTGATTTAATTTTCGGATGGTTGGCTACATCATAAAGATGTTTAGCCAATTGCTGTGAATCTTCATGAAAAAGTTCGTTGTTCTCAAAAATTTCGTGAACAAAATGGAACACTTCATTAAGTTCTAAATTATCGTTAGGATGGTAAAAACGGTAAACTTCATTTACCTTTTCGAAAGGCTTTAAGAAATACTGCATCAATAGGTTACCTAACACTTCATCATCAATTTTTAGAGGAGCATCAGATAATTTATAATATTCTTCAAGCAGTTTGTTGCCTGTATGGTGGATGGAAAGTTGCTTGAGTGAAGCCTCGAAAAATGAAATCATGGGGACAAAAATAACAAAATCATTGATTAACCCTTCCGTCATTCAATCTATTGCATTCTCTAGCTAATTGGATGGTTTTTACAAGAATATTCAAATTATGATTTAAACGACCTATTAATTGCCGTTTTTTAATTTATTAAGGAAATCAACAAACTTTTTATCTGCATAATTAGCCACACCTTCATGTTTAAAAGATAATCTTCCTTGTTTATCAAAAATAACGGTTGTGGGCAAAGATCCGGCGAATAGCTTTTCAGGAATATTACTTTCTACTTTAAAAACACGCATGGCATATTTCCGCTCGGTCATAAACCCGGTTGATTTTACAAGGTCGCCATCTGCGTCGGCAAAAATAAAAACAACATCCCTATCATCTTTAAACTGATTATACAATTTGCTGATTGATGGCATTTCAGCCCTGCATGGCGGGCACCAGGTTGCCCAGAAATTAATAAAAATTACTTTTCCTTTTAAATCACCGAGATCTACAATTTTACCTTTTGCATCTTTAAACTGAATGCCGTTAAGATTTGTAAAGTTTTCTTTCGGTACATCAACAGCAGGTTTATAAAAACCTACTTCTATTAATCCTTTAATGAAAAAGGCTTTTGCATCAGGCACAAAAACAATTACCAAAAGGGTAATGATAAACAAAGCATTTAAAATGTTCTTTCTAACAAACCTCATTATTAGTCAATTTTATTTGATGCAAACCATAAAGCGAACATATTACTATTGGTTAAATTCCTTTTAAACTTTTAATAAAACCGTCAGTCATAACATCATAAATACAATGTTACTTTGTAAATATATATAATTGCTTAGGATTTACTACTTTTGGACTGTTGAAAAAGCACAAGCAAAACATTAAGAAATACCTGTCGGCATTTATGCTGATCGTATTTGCTATTGCCTTAACTCCGTGGAGTGTGCTTCATCATCATCCGGCAGCACCAATTGTTCCGAAAGAAGCGCATTGTAAACATGTTAGTCATGTGCAGTCGCACGGCGATACCTGTTTAATCTGTAATGCCAGCTTTGAGAAAAATTATGTGCAAACCCATCACATTTACAGGATTTTCTTATCGGCAAAAATTTTCAGCCGTACTGAGCCTACATTGAAAAATGCCTTTACCGAAATTAAGCGTACTTGCTTACGCGGCCCCCCTTTAGCTTAATTTTTCTTGTAGCGCATTCGCGCTGAACCAATTATTTATAAGAAAAACTGAAACAAGCTTTATTCAAGCTATTGTTTTGGCTTTCCATCATTTTTATTTACACACAAAACATGAAAAAATTACAGCTTATTGGCTTGGTAATTCTATATACATTATTGAGCAGCACCGTTTTTGCTGCAGTACTGAAAGATATAAAAGGTAAGGTTATTGATGCCAGTACCAAACAAACACTGCCTGGTGCAACCATTTTTATACCCGATTTAAAAGTTACAGCCGTTACCAATAATGATGGCGAGTTTGTCATTAATAACCTTCCAACCAAAGGAAGTTATTTAGTAGAAGTGCATTATGTTGGTTATAAAACCGCAACCAAAGTAGTAAATTTGGCCGATGCGGGTGGATTGGAGTTTGCGCTGCAACCTACCGCAATTGAAACGAAGGAAATTGTAATTACCGGAAGTTTAATCAGCAGTACAAGTAAACGAAATAGCGCTTCTTCGGCAGTTATCGGTAAAGATCAGTTGCTTCAGCCTTCTACCAACTTAATCGATGCCCTGACCAAAATTCCTGGTGTATCACAAATTACCACCGGCCCATCCATTTCCAAACCCGTAATCAGGGGATTAGGTTACAACAGAATTGTAACTTTGGATGACGGAATTAAACAACAGGGACAGCAGTGGGGTGATGAACATGGTATTGAAATCGATCAGTTTAAATCAGACCGTGTGGAGGTTTTACGTGGCGCAGCTTCATTAATGTATGGTTCTGACGCACTTGGCGGTGTAATTAATTTACTGGAGCCAAGTTCTGCGCCCGAAGGACAGATAAAAGGTGAATTTATAACCAATTACTCAACCAACAATGGCTTAAGCGCCAACTCTTTAATGTTGAATGGTAATGAAAACGGTTTTGTTTGGAGAGCACGCGGAACCTATAAAAATGCCTATTCTTTTAAAACACCAACAGGGTATTTTCCTAACTCTGGTTTTAATGAAACCGACTTAAGTGGTATGGTAGGCTTAAATAAAAGTTGGGGATACACACATTTAAACGTTTCAAGCTTCCGCAACAATATTGGTTTTTATGAGCCAACGCTTGATGACAATGGAAATTTTGTTAAAGAAGATGGCAGCCCATTTACCAATGACGACAATAAAAGCCGCACTTTAGCATATCCGCGTCAGGATATCCGCCACTACAAAATTGCTTTAAACAACAATTTCATAATAGGAAATGGCAACTTGAAAGCCGATTTTGGATATCAGCAAAACCAACGCCGGGAGTTGGATGGTCCAGATCCAGCTTTATTTTTTGACCTAAAAACCTACAATGCAGATTTAAAATACTATATCCACGAAACCAATGGATGGCAACCAGTATTTGGCCTAAGTGTAGACGATGCCCATAGCCAAAACAAAGGAACAGAATTTTTAATTCCGGCGTATGATACGTTTGGATTGGGTGTTTTCGCCTTTGCAAAGAAAAACTGGGATAACAACACTTTCAGCATCGGTGCACGTTACGATTTTAGAAAAAACAACGGAAAACAACTATTCGATGATGGAGAAGAACTTTTTGCACCATTTAAAAATAAATTTTCCAATGTGAGTGGCGCACTGGGTTTTACGCACCAATTTAATGATGAACTTAACTTTAAGGCTAACGCTGGTAGTGCGTTTCGTGCCCCGAATCCTGCTGAGTTAGGATCTAACGGTGTGCATGAAGGTACTTTTAGATACGAAATTGGTAATTCGGCCTTAAGTCCTGAACGCAGTTACCAAATAGATGCAGCATTAGAATATGAAGGGAAAATTGTTAGTGCAAGTGCCAGCATTTATAATAATTACATCCACAACTACATTTATGCATCAAATAATGGCGAACAGCGCGAGGTTGACGGTACACTTTTCGATGTTTACCGCTACGGACAGGTAAATGCAAATCTTTACGGTGCTGAAGCAAGTTTAACCATTCACCCGGTTCCATTTATCCATTTCGAAAATACATTTGGATATGTACACGCTCAAAACAATACTTTAAACAGGCCCCTTTCATTTATTCCTGCCGGAACATTGAGAAATGAGTTACGTTTTGAACCTAAACTTAAAGGAACAAATGATGCTTACCTATCGGTTGGTATTAACTCTGCATTTAAGCAAACCCGTGTTGATGATGTTTTTGAAACCCCCACAAGTGGTTATACATTGTTAAATGCTGGCATTGGTGCTACATTTAATTTAGGCAAGCAACCTGTAAAATTATCGGTATCAGCCAACAACTTGTTAAATCAGAAATATTATGATGCTTTAAGCAGGTTTAAACCAGGCCGTTTTGACCAGGAAAACCCAAATTTAGGAGTTTATAACACTGGAAGAAATATCACATTCGGACTTTATGTTCCTTTTACCCTGGTAAAATAATTTAAACCAGCAAAATCTTCAATAACAAAAGCGCGACTGGTCGATAAGATTAGTCGCGCTTTTTTTTGTTTCCCTTAAATTATGTAAAATCACAAAACAAACATATCTAAGCAATTGACTGTTAGTAGAGTAGATAAAACCAATCGTTAACCAATAAAACCTACTATGAAAACATCTTTTAAAACCTTTGCATTAGGCCTACTGATACTATTTTGTTTAATATCCTGTTCTAAAAATAGTGACGAAATGGATCCTGAAAACCCAACTTTCACAGGGCCAAATCCAAGTCCGGCAAATTTAAGTGTGAGGGTAATTTATATCGTTCCATCAGATCGATCACTAAATAAAGCATATACAGATGCTGCCGGAAACTGCATTACTCAATTAACACCATGGTATAAAAATACATTGGGCAGCAACAAAACTTTTCATATAAATGGCAATATGCTGGTAGAAACGATGCAGAGTTCGCATCCTGCCGCATGGTTTAATGCACAAAATGGTAATACAGGTGATGCACAATTTTATTTCTATTCTAATGCAAAAAATGATGCTAAAGCTTTACTTGGAAGCAGTTATGATGAAACAAAATACATTTATTTAACCTATGTAGATGCAGCAGGAACAACTGGTGCAGGCGCAGCAGGTTTTACGGCCATGCCAGAAAATGACCTTAAAGGATTAACCGGACAAATGACCGAAGCTGTTCCGAGATGGATTGGTGGTGCCGGCCACGAATTGGGGCATGCTTTCGGGATGCCGCATCCAGCAAATGAAAATCCTCAGGCCTTAATGTGGACGGGTTATACGATTTATCCAAACTGTATTTTACAGGATAACGATAAAGCGATTTTAAATGCCAGTAAATTTTTCTATTAAGGAACCACAGCAATAAGTAGCTTATCTCGAAAAATGTTCACATTGTGAAGTAGAAAGCAATCTTAAAACTCTTGCTATAAGCTCAAGTTTTAAGATTGCTTCTTCAAAAAGGATTGGGGTTAGTAGACATTGAAATCAATTCAGGGTTATTTCTTAGCCGTTTCCCGCCTAGCCCTCACGTATTGATTTGGCCATTCCGTATCATCGCCAAGTACTTGTGCGGCATGAGTAGGGAAATAGGCATCACGCAACGATTCGCGGGCTATAAAAATGAGATCTGCCTTGCCTTGTTCCAAAATTTCTTCAGCCTGGTTGGCTTCTACAATAATGCCAACGGCACCCGTGTAAATGCCAATTTCATTCCTGATTTTATCGGCAAAAGGAACCTGATAATTAGGCCCCGCCGGAATGAAAGCATCAGGTACGTTTCCGCCGGAAGAGGTATCAATTAAATCCACCCCACGATCTTTCAATACTGCAACCAACTGCAATGAATCATTTTCATTCCAGCCGCCTTCTGTCCAATCTGTTGCCGAAATACGCACAAATAACGGCAAATTTTCTGGCCAAACCGATTGTACTGCTTCAACTACATCAATTACCAAACGGATGCGGTTTTCGAAACTACCACCATATATATCAGTACGTTTATTGCTGAGTGGACTAAAAAATTCGTGCAGTAAATAACCATGTGCAGCATGTATTTCTACTACTTTATAACCAGCATCTAAAGCACGTTTTGCCGCAGCCCTGAAAGCAAATACAATATCCTGAATTTCTGAAATCGTTAATTCATGCGGCTCTACCTGGCCTTGTTTGAAAGGGATAGGTGATGGACCAACAGGTTTCCAGCTATTTTCGCCTGAGGCAATCTGCTCTCCGCCATTCCATGGCACTTCGCAACTTGCTTTTCTACCTGCATGTGCCAGTTGAATGCCTGCAATTGCTCCATTGTTGTGAATAAAAGAAACAATCTGTTTCAATTTATCTACATGCTCATCTTTCCAGATGCCTAAATCAGCATAAGTAATTCTTCCATCTTCGGTAACTGCAGAAGCTTCCTGGATAATTAATCCGGCACCACCAACAGCCCGGCTGCCTAAATGCACCAAATGCCAATCGTTTGCAAAGCCATCTATTGAAGAATACTGGCACATTGGAGAAATAACTAATCTATTTTTTAAGGTTACATCCTTTATAGTAAAAGGAGAAAATAATTTCGACATATCTTTTTAATATTTTAACCACGAAGGGCAGAGAGAAATAAACAGAGGATTAAAAATCAGCATGCGCCAGTTCAGTATCAATAAATTGAATTTCTTCAGCATTTAATTTTACGTTTATGGCCTCAGCATTCTGAATGGCTTGTTTTTCATTTCTCGCACCCACCAAAGCAATGGTAATGCCTGGTTGTTCAACCGTCCAACGTAAAACCAGCTGAGATAGGGTTGCATTTTTTTCATCGGCCAATGGCTTAATTTTAGCCAAAAAAGCATTTGTTTTTTCAATGCTTTCTGGTGAGAAGAATTTATTGCCCTGGCGGTGATCGCCTTCTTCAAATTTATAATCTGCCGTCATTTTTCCGGTTAACAAACCCCGTTCCATCGGACTGTAAGCTAAAACTGATTTATTATTTTCGATGCAATAAGGAACAATCTCATCCTCTACACCACGGTTTACCATACTAAATGGAATCTGGTTTGATACAAGTGTTAACGTTTGATCTGCTTCTTTTAATTGTGCTACATCGTAATTGCACACTCCTGCATAACGTACTTTACCCTGCTCAATTAATCTGCTTACCGCTTCAAAAGTTTCATTAATAGGTGTTGTAACATCTGGCCAGTGAATTTGATACAGATCGATGTAATCAGTACCTAAACGCTTTAAGGATTGTTCGCATTCATAAATTACACTCTCTTTACCGGCATATTTATAGATATCGATTTCTTTTCCGTCATTGTTTTTACTTTTAAAGCCGAAATCGCCTTTGGCCAAATCCCACCGCATCCCAAATTTAGTTACCAGTTGCAATTTATCGCGTGAGATGCCTTTTATTGCCTCCCCTACAATCTCTTCACTTTCTCCTTGGCCGTAAATTGGTGCAGTATCAATTGAGGTAACGCCTAAATCGTATCCGGCTTTAATTGCGTTTATGGCATCATTTCTATCCGTACTCCCCCACATCCAACCACCAGCAGCCCATGCACCAAAAGTAATTACCGAGAGTTCTAAATCTGAATTTCCTATTTTTCTGTATTCCATCATTATTTTTTTATGATTTTATCAACCGCATAACTGTTATGCGGTAAGTAAGCCAACAACACCGATAAAAATGCAACATGCAAAAGTTGAGATGGCAATGCTTCCCAGTTTTCAATCAGGGTGGTGCCAAAAATAAGTGCCAAAGTAACTGCCCCAGCTAAAAGCAATCCCTGCCTTGTAAATAAGCCAACAATAATAAGTATCCCGGCCATAAATTCTGCAACAGGCAAAACATAGCTAAAGGGAATTACCAGGGCTTCAGGCAGAATTGATTTAGAAAATTGCCCAACCATCCAGCTGCTGAAACCGGCAAGTTTAGGCAAACGCACCAAGCCATGCCCAAAAAAACTTATGCCTATTGCCAAACGGCCAAGCAAGTATGCCCATTTTGTATCCATTGTTTATCGATCTCTTACAAACATACAATCTACCAGTTAAGGATGTTTTATTGCACCATTATTTAATGGATATTTTACCTTCCAATGGCGGAGGAGATGGCGAAGAGCGCCAAGCGTGTAGCGTTTAGGGTTAACGTATAAATGAAAAACGCCAGCCGCTCTCCACCCAACGTGAAACTTTTTTCGGCAAAAATTTGGAGATAACCGAACAACATCATACATTAGTGTATTATTTAACTAATACAGTAGATATGATCAACATTAACAATCTTAATTTTGGCTACAGCAAGCATAAGCCATTATTTAAAAATATGAGCATGCGGTTAAGCAACGGCCATATTTATGGCTTGCTTGGTAAAAATGGTGCAGGTAAATCTACCTTGCTAAAAAACCTGGCTGGTTTGGTTTATGCGCAAAGTGGCAGTTTGGAGGTAATGGGTTTTAATCCTGCTAAACGGCAACCGGCACTTTTGGAGCAAATCTGTTTTATTCCTGAAGAGTTTTATCTACCATCCGTGAAAATTGATGCTTACTTAAAAGCTAATGCTCCTTTTTACAAAAACTTCGATCATGCTTATTTCGCTAACCTGATAAAAGAATTCGACATTCCGGTTGAACAGAAACTTATTAATATGAGTTATGGACAAAAGAAAAAGGTAATAATTGCTTTCGGACTGGCTACACAAGCAAAACTGGTTATTATGGATGAACCCACAAACGGTTTGGATATTCCATCTAAGGCGCAGTTTAGAAAAATTATGGCTTCGGCCATGACAGATGAACGTTGCATTATCATTTCAACACACCAGGTGAGGGATCTGGATAACCTAATCGACACGGTGATTATGCTTGATGATAATGACATTGCCCTCAAAGCTACTGTAGAAGAAATTACGGCAAAGTTAACTTTCAAAAAAGTGAAGGAAATTGATGATAGTATTATATACGCCGAACCTTCGCTCTCTGGTTATAACGCCGTAATGCCAAACTACCACCAGGAGGAAAGCAAGCTGGATATGGAACTTTTATTTAATGCCATACTTGCAGAAAAAATCAAATTTAAACCTTTATTCAGTTAAGCGATGAACAACACATTTAATATCAATCGATTTGGCTTATTGCTTAGAAGACAATGGCTTGATTTTGGCAAAATTTATTTGATCAGTTTTGGTGTATTAATCGGGATTTTAGCCTTCATTTATGCCATAAGTTTAACTGATGAAAGACTAAAATATATTTCTTTTAACACATTGAACTTCAGGTATCCACTGTTTTTGATTACAGGCTTGCTTTTCGTAAGCATCATAGCAAACAGTTATTTTATGCAATTAGGTCAAAAATCAAAAGCAATAATTAACATTTTGACACCTGCATCCACCATTGAAAAATTTTTATGTGGTATCTTTTACACTGTAATAGTTGCATTACCAAGCTACCTGTTGTGCTTCTACTTAACCGATCTTATTTTTGTTTCTTCTATTAGGGCAACTCATACACTAGTAACAAGTTATAATGATTACAATGGAAAAAAAGTTGTTATAGATAACCTTGCATATTTCTTTTCTACACCTACGGTTAAGCAGTTTCTTCAATTTTATTATGTGCCCTTTTTAATCAACGCAGTTTTTTTACTTGGATCTATTTTTTTCCAAAGCTTCCATTACATTAAAACGGCAATATCGGTAATGGCATTTGGGGTAATTTGGGTTACGCTGACAATTTTTATCATAAAAAAATTAACAGATAACACCGTTTGGGTGGGAAGCCATTATTGGCAGGATGAACAAAATATTTATTTCTTAATAAGTTTAATGAGCATATTAATAACACTGGTATTCTGGTTTATCTCATTTATACGATTAAAAGAAAAGGAGGCCTAAATGGAGTTTAATAATAACAAGGCCATTTACTTACAGATAGCGGAGTATGTTTGCGAACAAATATTGTTGGGTAAATGGAAAGCTGACGAAAAAATTCCATCGGTAAGGGAAATGGCAATAGAAATGGAAGTTAATCCGAATACAGTAATGCGTACCTACGAATTGCTTCAAAGTAAAAATATTCTCAATAACAAAAGGGGAATTGGTTTTTTCCTGGCTGATAATACAATCGATCAGGTAAAACAATATCGTAAAACAACTTTTATAGACGATGAATTGCCCAATCTGTTCAGGAATATTTATCTGCTGGAAATTGATTTCGACGAGCTGAAATCCCGCTACCAAACTTTTGTATCACAAAACTTTAACGCCTAAAAAATGAAAACAAGCAATAAACTTTTAATAGGGTTAGCACTTACCCTACTTATTGTTCCTTTAACAGTAATGATTTTGATTGCCAAAGCGAACCGCATCGACGACAAAACGTATAATAAAATGCTAATGGGAGCCGAAAATATTAATAGTGATTTAGATCGGTTCATTAAAAAATATCCGGTCAAGGCATTTCATAACGTAGTGATTAACGGTTCGGAATCATCATTTCTAAACATAAAAATTATTGCCAGTGATAAGTTCTTGTTTAAGGCAACCAAAGGTATTGCACCAGATATTGATTATAAAATAGATAATGATGGGAAATTGCATATCTCTTTAAAAGAAAGAAGCAAATATCAATATGGAACATTGTTGATTTTCTCGCCAAACCTGAATAGTATCACTTTTAATAATGTATCGATTGATGAGTTATCAGCGAATCAGGAAAGTTTAAATGTGGAAATTGTAAAAGGCATAAACTTCAGATTTGGAGCAGGTTTGAAAATTAAAGACCTGAACCTTTTAAAGCAAACCCTTGATAAACAACAAAATGTAATAATACCAAACATAATGATTGAAGATGCGGAGATCAATAATTTGAAAGTGAATATTAATACCGGACACCTAACTGTAAATAATACTACAATAGGGAATTTAAATCTAAACTTAAAAAATGCAAATGCAGAATTTCAAAATGAGGAAAACAAAAATGTAGCCCCAATAGATTCGCTTATATTAAATAGTATGGGTAAAAATGAAGTTAATTTTCAGCACATCAAGATTAAAAACGCTAAGGGTATGCTCTCTGACGAAACAACGATCCAAATACCTATGGTTAATTTAAAGCAAATAATTAAATAGTGATTTTGCCTGAATGGATAAATAACATTTAAAAATTAACCTAATTATTGTAAAAAAGGGCATGATTTTTAAGCTAACTAATTGGCAAAAGTTTAACTTGGGTCAATTAGCTTTTTTAGTTTTAATATCATTACCCCCATTATGAAGAGATACTTTTTTTTATTTGCCCTATGCCTGTTCGTTTTTAGCCAAGTACACGCACAAAAAACAGATACTTTATCTATTACTTTGGATAATGTTAAATATCCTTACCCTGTTAAATATTTCCCGATCAATACTGAGGGGCAGGATGTAAAAATGGCTTATATGGATGTTGCGCCAACGGCCAATGCAAATGGAAAAACAGCCATCCTGTTTCATGGAAAAAATTTTGGGGGATATTATTGGACAAACGTAATTAAAGCTTTAACCAATGTAGGCTACCGCGTTATTGTACCCGATCAAATTGGCTTTGGTAAATCATCTAAAGCATATATTCATTACAGTTTCCACCAAATGGCCGCCTGGAACAAAAAATTGCTGGACACCCTTGGCATTCGAAAAACAGTAGTTTTAGGCCATAGCATGGGCGGGATGCTGGCCACGCGTTTTGCTTTAATGTACCCCGAAACAACAGAAAAACTGCTGCTCGAAAACCCAATCGGACTGGAGGATTACAAAACATTTATTCCTTACATTACAACAGCACAACAATACCAAACCGAACTTAAAACCACTGCAGAGAGTGTTCGGAAATATTATCAGGGATCTTACTTTACCTATTGGAAACCTGAATACGAATACCTGGTAAATATTGCAGGCGGCGTAACCAATAGCGCCGACTATCCACGATGGGCAAAAGTTGCGGCACTAACTTACACCATGATTTATGAGCAGCCAGTTGTATATGAATTTCAGAATTTAAAAGTACCTACCGTTTTATTTATCGGTAAAGAAGATAAAACCATCGTTGGAAAAGGGTTGCTTACACCCGATCAACAAGCATTGCATGGGCAATACCGACTTTTAGGAAAGCAAACGGCAGCCAAAATTATTGGAGCTAAAATTATAGAGTTTGATGCCTGCGGACACATCCCGCATATTGAAATCCCGACAGAATTTTTGGTGGCTTTAACGGGAAGCTTGTAACTTCATAAAAAGACCTCGCAGGTTTTTAAACGGCAAACTCCGGATTAACCTGCGAGGCCTCGGTCTAAATAAATTAATTAATCTCTTTCCCTACAATCTTATTAATGCCCTGCATTTCGAAATCAATATCTTTACCCATTGATTTCATTTTGCCGTAGAGCTCAACCCTTAGGTGGCTGTTAAGCACAATACCAGTTTTAATATTAAGGAGCGTTTCTCCAGAGTTGGTTCCACTTAAATCAGTTTCCGTTTTATTGCCCATCATTTCAAAAATTCCTTTAGATACCAATGTTCCCTTCACGCTCAATGTGGCAATATCATCTTTCACTTCTTTTAAAGTATACTGCGTAATGGTCTCAATTGGCATGCTCATTTGCATTTTGGTATCAACCGTCCAACTGTCGCCAATTTTAACAGCTCTTTCCGGATAAATTTTAAATGACGACTCCATCGTCTGTTTTACAATATCCATACTAAACTGCTTATTTAAAGCCGCTTTAATCTGCTCAACCTTATTGCTATCTGTACTCATTTTTTTCGCCATATTGTTAAGCATACGATCAATTCCGGCTACTGATTTAATACTTCCATTAGGTGTAACAATCATATAAAATGTTGCCCCCTTTAAACCTCCAAATGGATTTTTCATGGTACTGTCCTGGTCATCCGAATTGTAGGTCAACGTATTCCCCATACCAACAGATTTCATAAAAATCCTGTTATACGTTACCTTAACATCCTTTTCACCACTATGGCCTTCAGTTATGTCAAAAGTATAATCTGTACCAATATTTTGAGTTAAATGTATTTCCTGTGCATCAATTTTCTGGTTAATGATCTGATCAGAAGTAATAGAAAAATCGTATTTATAACCAGTCGGATAATTTTGCTTCAATACATAAGTCTTTTGCGCAAAGGCACTGATTGAGATCAGCCCACAAATAATTGTTGTTACTATTTTCATTTGATAATTATCATTTTACCCTGCAGGCTGTTGCGCAAAAATGCGGCTTAACTGAAAATAAAGTTCGGGATGTTTATCTCTTAACTGTTCAGGTTTTTCAAAGAAATATTCTGAAACCACAGCAAAAAATTCTGCCTCATTGGTGATGGCATAAGGATTAATATCCGATTTGTTATCTTCGATTTTTTGCATCTCCTCATGCATCATTTTAACCCAAGGCAAAGTATATTCGTGGGCAATTAAATTTTCAGGTACGCCATCCGTTGCACCATCCGATTTATCTAAAAGATGTACAAATTCATGTATTGCTGTATTTTCTTTTCCGGCACTTTTAGAAAAACCATGGCGAAGTGCAGAACGCGATAAAATCATCTGCCCGTTCATGTAACCCGTTCCCACCATGCCCATAATATTTCTTTCTCCACCTTCTTCAAACTGAAAATCTTTGTTAAAAGTATCCGGATACAATAAAACGCTTGTTAAGTTTTTGTATTGCCAGTCGTCGAAGCCAAAAATCGGAATCACCGCACTGGAGGCAATCAATAATTCATCTAAGGTGGTCATTTCCAACCCTACTGCTTCAATTTTAACGGTACTAAAAAATGAAGCTACTTTTTGTTCAAACCGAAGTTTATCCGTCGAATCGAGATTGTGGTAATAGCCCACATAATCATCCAATATTTTCTTGTCCACATCTGTTAATGGATCAACAACAACCTTTTTCTTTTTAAGGATGAGGTAAAGGGCAATCAGAAAAATCGGGATCAGGTAGGCAAATGGAAGGGAATTCATAAAAGGGATTACACGGGTTTATAGTAATTACACAGATTTAACAGATGGCACAATAGTGCCTAGCTTTCGATAATTTCTAATTGGGTTAAAACATTTTCGCGGGTAACCGGATAGGGTTTATTGTTAATTATCGCCTGATAAATGGCTTCGAACAGCGGCAGATAACTTCCTACCTCCGATTGGATAATTTCCGCTGTCTTATTTCCATCGGCATCAATGGTGGTTAACGAACACTCTTTACCATCGGCCTCAATTCCGTAACCCTCGTCGCTAAGTTTCATACCCGCCAACAATTGTTCTTCCTGGCTATCGGCTCTTTGCTTAATAAAACTACCATTAACACCGTGCAGCACAAAAGCAGCCTGAGGATCTACCACCAACATGCTCGAGGTAACAAAAACCTGTACACTATCCGGATAACTCAACTGGATGGAAAAATAATCATCAACCAGGGTTCCTACCCTATTTTTACCTAAAATTTTATGGAAACTTAGCGGCTTGCCAAATAAACTGATGACCTGATCCAATAGATGCGGACCTAAATCGTATAAAAGTCCGCTTGCCTCAACCGGATTTTCTTTAAAAGCTTTCGGTCCGATTACATTACGGTAACGATCGTAGCGTAAATGCATTTCATTGAGTTTACCAAGTTTACCGCTTTCTAAAACTTTTTTAACCGAGGTAAAATCGCTGTCCCAGCGGCGGTTTTGATAAAAGAAAATCTGTTTGCCAATACTATCGGCCAATTCAAAAAGTTCTTTGGCCTGTGCCACTGTAGCGGTAAAAGGCTTTTCTACTAAAATGTGTTTATGCTTGGCTAAAGCCGCTTTGGAATGCTCGTAATGTAAATTATTCGGGGTATTAATTACCACTAATTCTATTTCCTCATCATTTAAAAGTTCATCAACACTATTATAACTTGTAATATTTGGGTAATCATTTACCGCATTTTTCTGGCTTCGCTCTACAATCGCTTTTAAATTAAAACCGCTGTGTGCCTGTAAAAATGGTGCATGAAAAACCTTACCCGACATGCCGTAAGCTAATAAACCTGCATTAATTGTTTTATTGATATTCGTATCCATAGATTATAAATGTAACTAAAAATACATTTATCATTCAAGCTTTAATGTTAAAACCGTAAAGCTTTTACTTAAGCCTTACACCATTTTACACTATCTTTGTACACATGAAGCCATCGGAGATTAATGCCAAGTGGAAAGTTTTACAGGAAAGGATTTCTACTGAATTTGATTCGGATTTTCCTGATTTAAAAGTAATGCTTTTCCTTATTGGTGTACAGGAATTGGGCAAAGGGCCGAAGAAATATAGCAAACGTCAAAAAGAAGAGCTGATGCATATTGCTACCTGCCGCTTATTAAGCGAAATGGGTTTTTATGAATTAGAAGGTCTTGATCAGGACGGCTGGCCGCACTGGAAATTGATCAAAGCTATTCCTCCTTACACCATGCTTGAACAGGAAATGTTAATGAAATCGCTTATGGTGAGCTATTTTGAGGATATTTATTCTGAAGATTAACTCCTATCCTACGCTCAGATCTTCCTGTTTCAAAAAAAATAAAATTATTAAGTGGCTTATCTAATAATTTGTCACCTTGTTCTCCTTCGACTTGATCAAAGTTTTGGAAAGCAAAGCCATCTGCATTTTTTAATGGTAGCCGGGCTTTTCGCTATATCTCCCCATCCGATGAAGAATCGGGATCGGGAGGATGCCGCTTCAATCCCGTTTAAGTAATTCTTTTAGTGGTGATATTTGAGGTTGCAGGGCGGCCGGAGTAATGTGCACTACCCTAGGTTAGCTAAACCTGATAGCAACGGAAAGCCCGTAATGAAGTGATGGCTTGAAGTGGATAGCAGGACTACCCTAACCGATAAACACAGGAACCTGATTTTCAAAAAAAATATGTTATCTCCATTTAAAGTTTGTCACCTTGTTCTCCTTCGACTTGATCAAAGTTTTGGAAAGCAAAGCCACCTGCATTTTTTAATGGTAGCCGGGCTTTTTGCTATATCTCCCCACCCGATGAAGAATCGGGATCGGGAGGATGCCGCTTCAATCCCGTTTAAGTAATTCTTTTAGTGGTGCTATTTGAGGTTGCAGGGCGGCCGGAGTAGTGTGCAGTACCCTAGGTTAGCTAAACCTCCTATGAATAAACCTCTTTTTTCAGTGGCTTTGAAAGCTTTTCCTTTTTAATGAGCAAAATAATGCCCTTGCCCTGAGAATTAGCGCTATCTAGAATTTAAATTAATGCCTCTCAGAAGCTGTTTTTTATAAAAGTATTAAAAACTTAGCTATATCCTCCTATTAGCGGTCATTAATTTGCCGCAGGTATTTATTAATACTCAAGTTTAAAGATAGCCGCACACTGATTAAAGCAGGTTGACCCGCAAGGTTTAGAAAGCAGTCTATCATATCTTTACAGCTAGTTTATTTTTTTATTTAACCAGACCCGGCGCATATGGTACCGAATGAATCCAGACATGTCTTATCCTTTGTAATAACTTCCTGGCTACTTTGATTACAGCCCTGCGGGAGCCAATCCTTGCAGACCATTTGCTGTAGCACAGGGTTAGAGCCGGATCTGTTCTTATCCCTACCCAGGCAGACTCCACAAGTAAATACCTGAGCCTGCGGTGCTGTCTGGTTGTTATACTTCCTTTTCTATCGTCCTCACCTGAGGAGTGCTGCATTGGGCATAACCCGACAAATGAATTGAGCCTATCTGATTTCTCAAAGCGGGTAATATCAACGATTTCTACAATCAGCACAGCTGCTGTTACAGGCCCTATACCCGGTATTGAGCAGAGCAGTCTGGAAATATTTTGATAACGTACCTTGTGCATAAGCTTGCGTATCTCCCTTAAGGTATCCAGTTTCTGAGCTCTGATGGTTTCCATTATCGAGAGCTGCCTGTCCAACACAACTCTGATGCTCGACTCCCCACAGCTAACCTGTTTTAACCAGTCCACAAATGCATTGCTCCAGTTGGCCTTCGCAAATCTATGGGGTATTTCAATACCCATCAGGCGCAGAAGCCCCTTTATCCTGTTTTTTGCCCGGGTGAGGTCATTACTGTAGCGCTCGTTAAGGCGTACAAGTTGTCGATCCGCCTCCAGCTCAGGATCAGGAACATAAACACCTTCCAGCTGGCCAGCCTGAAGCGCCTCTGCTATTCGCCGGGAATCATTTCTGTCATTCTTGTTCTTTGTACTCTTATCAGTCCTGGGAACATCTGCTGCATTCACAGCAATGCAGCTTATCGATAGGGCAGCAAAAGCACGCTGTATCCAAAATCCACAGAATCCACTCTCATAGGCACATTCATAATTCGCCTTAGGATAACTGGTTAAAAGAAAATTCCGCAGGCCCTCAACAGAGGGAGGAGACTGAACAAAACTTTTAAGGTACTGCTTCCCCAGGTAAAGGGAAACAGTCCAACTTTTAAGGTGCACGTCGATACCGCAACTTATCGTGTGACCGCTAAAATCTAATTTTTCTGCTAAATTTGTCATGATCTTAGTTCTCTTGTTTATATAAATTTAACTATTGTGGCTTGCAAAAGACCACTCGAACTAAGATCACTTTTATTACATAGATACTGATAGCAACGGAAAGCCCGTAATGAAGTGAAGGCTTGAAGTGGATAGCAGGACTACCCTAACCGATAAACACAGGAACCTGATTTTCAAAAAAAATAGAATTATTAAGTGGCTTATCTAATAATTTCAACAATACATATTTTAAAGAGTTATCAACTTGAATAGCAGGTTTGCGAGAAAGTTGACGACTCATAAACAAAAAACCCCGGTGGATGTACACCGGGGCTGCATTTATAATGACCTCATAGGTAGAGGGAAATTGCGATATTATCCTTGTTTTTGTGCGCTCGCTTTTAATGCATCGTTAGCAACGATAACAATTTCTACACGACGGTTTGCTGCACGGCCTGCATCAGTTTCGTTATCTGCAATTGGCTCTGCAAAACCTTTACCAATGGTAACTAACCTTGATGATGGAACACCTTGAGAAACTGCATAAGCTTTAACTGCTGCTGCTCTTCTTTCTGATAAGCCCATGTTATATTGCTCTGTACCACGGCTATCGGTATGGCCAATAATTTTGATATCTGTATCAGGGTATTGGTTCAATGAAGAAGCTAAACTCTGGATATTTGTTTTAGCTGCATCTTTCAAAGCCGTTTTATCAAAATCGAATAAAATACCACTATCAAATTTTACGATAATTCCTTCTCCCTCACGAATAACCTCTGCATTAGGAATAGCTTTCTGGATTTCAGCTGCCTGCCTGTCCATTCTACGGCCGATAAAAGCTCCCGCTGTACCGCCAATAGCACCACCAATTAAAGCACCAACTGCTGTATTACCGGCTTTTTTACCGATTAATGCACCAATAACACCACCAGCTGCAGCACCGATACCAGCTCCTTTTTGTGTTTTAGTTAAACTATCACAACTTTGGAATGCCATCGAACCTACTGCTAATCCTATACTTAATGTCGCTATTCTTACTCTTGAAATACTCATAATAATTTACATTTATAATTTCTACTCGTGCTATTCAAACACAATGCCAAAAACCACCTGAACTACATTTTATATACATTTTGAACGAATATTGCCACAAACCCGTACATTAAGCATAAAAAAAGAGCCCCTGTTTATGGTAACTCTTTGATAATGTATCATTCTTAGTACAAAAAACTAAGCAGAGAAATAACTCTCCAATTCTTTTAATGTATTCTCGTCTGTTTTAAAATCTTTGATTACCTGTCCTTTTTCTACCAGTACAATCCTACTGCAAACATCTGTAACGTGATTTAAATCATGACTGGAAATAAAAGTGGTCATGTTTCCTGCCTGGTCTTTCAAAAGTTTCTTCAAGCGGATTTGCGTTGTTGGGTCAAGGTTGGCGAAGGGTTCATCTAAGATTAAGATTTCGGGCTTCTGCATCAGTGCAGCAGCTATACCAACTTTAACCTGGTTTCCTTTACTAAAATCGCGGATGTATTTGCCACTGTTCAGAATTTCTGCATTAAAAAATTCATTATACTGCTGTAGGTATGCAGAAACATCGGCAATGCTCATGCTATGTAAACTACCGATAAATATAAAATATTCTTCGGGCGTCAAATAATCGATCAGGAAACCTTCATCTAAAAACGATGCGGTGTAATTTTTCCAATTGTCGCTTTGCATTACGTTTTCACCTTTTGATAAAACTTCGCCATTTGTGGGGCGGATTAAATCTAAAAGCATCCTGAAGAAAGTGGTTTTACCAGCGCCGTTATTCCCCACTAAACCAACAGTTTCGCCGGCAGCAATCTGCAAATCTTCGATGTTTACAACGGTTTTATCGCCATAAACTTTCTGTAAATTCTTAACTTCTAAAATCATAATTATTCTCTAAAGCCTTCGGCTATTTTATATCGTTGTTTTTCAAGTCGTTTTGCAATGTAGTTTACCCAAAACCCACGCAGAAATAACATGGCAAGGCCAAAAATGCCCACTACCGCCAAACCCCAATAAGGTTTATTTAACATGCCAAATGGTACATACATTAAAATTGGAGTTAGTGCATAAGGAAACATTAAAAGCCATTGCGTAGCTCCTGTGCCCTGGTAATTAAAACTTGCTGCTTTTGTAATATCCAGTCTTTTATAATTCAAAGTGGCCAGATAAAGCACCACCACCGTTCCGAAACCGATATTGTATAAATATGCCGCCAGGTGTAATAACAGCAATTTTGGACTTAAAAAGCCATAAAAACTGGCCAATAGGGTAATAATGGTGCAGCCGATGGTAAAAAGCAGGAATTTAGCTTTAATGTAATCTTTAAAGTTAATTTTATTGGCCAATATCCCGTCGAAATGGGCACTTTGCCATGCAAACATAAACTGCCCATAAATAATGATGGATACCCCCGTCATAAAGATTGCGCCAAACATCATCTGCCCAAACGAATCAGTATTTATTGCTTTTTCTTTGTAGAAGATAAATCCATAAAAAAGGAAAAAGAAACCAAGAATGACTGCAGAACGTGGCCTTTTGTGGCGGAGAATTAATTTCAATTCAAGCGCGGCCAACTCGCCTACTTTTCCAAAACGGTTAAGAAAAGCATAATCGGTACTTCCTTTTTTCTCTTGCTTTTTGCTTAACTCTTCTACATATAAATTTTTACGTAAAAAATTAGTGTTAACGAAAAATATGGCAACCGCAGCGATGGTGAAACCAAATGCATATACCGGATGGGCAGCAATGGCCCTGAACACAAAATCAGAAGCGGCCATAATCGAAATTACCTTATAATATTCCAGGGCTGCAAATGCGGCGATAACCACTAGGCCAACAAAAGTATAAAGGGTATTGGTAATCGATTTGCGCTTAATATACAGCACGAGGTAATTGTTAAAAATCATTACCGAAAATATCGCCACAATGTACATCAATGTAACCAGGCCACCATATAGAGGCAGAATTTTAATAAAAAAGAACGGAAGAAAGATAAAGAACGGCCAAAGGTTAAACACCGAAAAGAGGGCTTTAACATTCAAAAATCTAATAATCTTACTTCTTTTTATCCGAAGGTGGAGATACGGTATTATACTAAGTGTTGGTAGTTCCTGAAATTGCAAACGCATAATAAAATCGAATGCGAAGTAAAAAAGAATAATGCCGTTGAAGCTTTTTATTACATCCTGATCAGGAAAAAAGTAATTCAGCAGATGAGACATTCCGAAACCTGCCCCAAGCGCCAAAATAAAAAAATAGAGCATAAAAAACCCCAAAACAACCTGTCCGGCTATACTACTGCCACGGTTCCGCGAACGCCAAAATGATTTTCTTTGATGGCTTAAAAAAGTACTCAGCATATTTAGTTTAGATGTTTGATTTAGTCAATATACCTATTAGTATGCATTATGCAGAAAATGTTACACTAATATTTGTATTTGTCTTTCCAGTTTTGCCTAAGTTTTTCTCTCAGCTTCTCTTCTGCGGCATTTTTACCCGGATCGTAAAGTTTAGTACCACTTAATTCATCAGGAAAATATTCCTGTGGAGAAAAATTTCCTTCATAGCCATGCGAATACTGATAATCTTTTCCATAACCGATATTTTTCATCAGTTTGGTAGGTGCATTACGGATATGCAAGGGTACAGGTAAATTGCCCGTTTGTTTAACCAAAGCCTGCGCTTTATTAATGGCTTCGTATGATGCATTACTTTTAGGCGAACTGGCCAAATAGGTTACACATTGGGAAAGAATTATCCGTGCCTCGGGATAACCGATTACATTTACTGCGGTAAAACAGTTATTGGCCAATAATAAGGCATTTGGGTTGGCATTACCAATATCTTCTGAAGATAAAATCAATAACCTGCGTGCAATAAACAGCGGGTCTTCGCCACCTTCTATCATCCGCGCCAGCCAGTAAACCGCCGCATTGGGATCGCTTCCACGGATAGATTTTATAAATGCCGAAATAATATCGTAATGCTGTTCTCCGGCTTTATCATACAAGGCAAGGTTCTGCTGTGCGTGTGCCAGCACATTTTCGTTGGTGAGCACAATTTTATTTCCGCCAATACCGTTGATGGCAATTTCGAGTACGTTTAATAATTTTCGCGCATCGCCACCAGATAATCGGATTAAAGCTTCGTGCTCTTTTATCGTTATTTTTTTCTCTGCAAGTATTATATCTTTTTTAATGGCCGTTTGCAATAAACCAACCAGTTCGGTTTCTGTTAAAGACTTTAAAATGTATACCTGGCAGCGGGAAAGTAATGCGGAAATGACTTCGAAAGATGGATTTTCGGTTGTTGCACCAATTAGTGTAACTAAGCCCCGCTCTACCGCACCGAGCAAGCTATCTTGCTGCGATTTACTGAAACGGTGAATCTCATCGATAAATAGAATTGGCAAACCCAAAAAGCTGTCTTTTAACTGCGCCGCACGGTCAATTACTTCTCGAATATCTTTTACACCACTATTTATGGCACTCAAATTAAAGAAAGGGCGATCTAATGCCTGCGAAATGATATAGGCTAAAGTTGTTTTGCCAACGCCTGGCGGACCCCAAAAAATCATGGACGGCAGTTGACTGCTTTCTATTGCTTTACGTAAAACTGCTCCTTCTCCAACCAGATGCTGTTGACCAACATATTCATCAAGATTTTGAGGGCGCATACGTTCGGCTAATGGAGGCAGGTTTTGCATAATGGTAAATATATAAAAATTGAGTATTTTGTTTGTCGATTATTTACTAACCAAATATCGACAGCACTTGCTCCTGGCTAAAACAAAAGGACAGCTGCTTTAGTTCTAATTTAATATTATGGACATTAAAAACTTAGATCACCTTGTACTAACAGTTGCCAATTTAGAAAGCACATGCAAATTTTACAGCCTTGCCCTGGGAATGGAAATTATTGAGTTTGGCGAAAACAGAAAAGCTTTAAAATTTGGCGATCAAAAAATTAACCTTCACCAATACGGAAGCGAAATTGAGCCTAAAGCCTTTAAACCCATGCCCGGAACGGCCGATTTATGTTTTATTACCGATTTTCCACTACGTGAAGTAATGCAGGAACTTAAAGAAAAATGCATCGAAATTGAAGAAGGACCTGTGGAACGGACAGGCGCAAATGGAAAAATTACATCCATTTACCTTCGCGATCCGGATATGAATTTAATTGAAGTGAGTAATTACTTGTAACCAAGCAGTTTTTTTGCCACGGAGACACTGATTGACAAGGAAATTATTCAGCGTCATTTCCACGCAAGTGGGAATCATAATGCGCATTACAATACTGAGTAATTTGCTACTAAGTTTTTTCATCCCATCCTTTACTTGCATTAAGATAGCCAATCAAGTTCGGAATGACGTTACTAGGGAATTATGCTTCAAAATCTAATCCTCTATTTTCGAATGGTGTTTGGTATCTTTCATGGTTGTGTACAAAATCAACGAGATTAAAATACATCCGGTTACATACCAATAAAAATAACTTTCGTGCCCTATATTTTTAAACCACAAGGCAAAATATTCTGCCGTGCCACCGAAAATGGCAACAGTTAAAGCATAAGGCAAACCTACGCCTAAAGCCCTGATTTCGGCAGGAAACAGCTCTGCCTTAACTACAGCATTAATGCTGGTATAACCACTTACAATAATTAAAGCACCGATCATCAATAAAAAAATGATTGTGGTATTTGTTTCGCCTGCCAATCCATTTAAAATTGGATAAGTACATAAAGTACCTAGTACACCAAAGCCGATCAATAAGGGTTTGCGGCCTATTTTATCGGATAGTAAACCAAATAAAGGCTGCAGAATGGCAAAAACCAGTAACGAGATAAAGGATAATGTGGTAGAAGTTTCCTTGGTAAGGTGCACTGTATTTACCAGGAATTTCTGCATATAAGTACTAAACGTGTAAAATGCGATTGTTCCGCCTAAGGTTAAGCCTACTACGGTAAAAACTTCTTTTGGGTATTTTAACAATACCGCTATACCGCCTTTTTTATCTGCCGAGCTTTTGTTTTTAAATGCAGCAGTTTCGTCTATATGCCTGCGCAGATACAAAGCGATAAAAGAGAGTATAGCCCCAATAAAAAAAGGAATGCGCCAGCCCCAATCGTGCAGTTCGGCAGGCGTAAGTAACCAGTTTTGTAAAATGAGCTGAATGCCTAAAGCCAACAATTGTCCGCCGATTAGCGTAACGTATTGAAAACTGGAGTAAAAGCCACGGTGTTTTTTGGTAGCCATTTCACTCAAGTAAGTTGCTGAGGTTCCGTATTCTCCACCGGTACTCAAGCCTTGAATTAACCTGGCAAAAATCAGCAATAATGGAGCGGCAATACCAATCTGTTTGTAGCCTGGCGTTAAGCCAATAATTAGTGAGCCTATCGCCATAATGAGCACAGAAAGCGTCATTGATTTTTTCCTACCCAATTTGTCGGCAATACTCCCAAACAACCAACCACCAATAGGCCGCATTAAAAAACCTACGGCAAAAATTCCGGCGGTATCCAATAATTGTGCTGTTGGGTTGCTATTCGGGAAAAATGCTGGAGAAAAGTAAAGGGCAAAAGCCGAATAGGTGTACCAATCGTACCACTCTACAAGGTTACCCACTGAACCACCAAAGATTGATTTCAAACGGTATTCTACACCTTTGATTTCGTTCTGATTTGATGTTTTTTCCATATGGTGAATTATTGGTGAGAAAATTGGACTAACCGAGTTTGTACCGCCAGAAATGAAACTTAAATCAATACCGGTTGTTAATCAAAAATATGATATTTTTATAAAGAAAGAGCGAAGTTATTTTCATTCTGATGTTATTTACTCCTTCTTTCATCAACACTCAATCATAATAAAATGAAAGATAATTTTTCTTCACAATCAGCAGAATATGCGATATACAGACCAACTTATCCGCAGGAGCTGTATGAATATTTATTCACTTTAGTAAAAAACAAGGATGCAGCTTGGGATTGTGCCACAGGAAATGGGCAGGTTGCGCGTATATTGGCCAATCATTTTACGGCTGTTTACGCAACAGATATTAGTGAGAATCAGTTAAAAAATGCTTTACAACTTCCAAATATCACTTACAAAGTTGAACCTGCAGAACAAACTTCGGTAGCCGACAATACTTTCGACTTGATTACTGTTGCACAAGCCATCCATTGGTTTAATTTTGAAGCATTTTATGCAGAAGTTAAGAGAACCTTAAAACCTGATGGCCTTTTCGCAGTAATTGGCTACGGCATCATGTTTATTGATAAAAAAGTTGATAAAGCGGTACATAAGCTTTATGAGGACATTTTAGGCAAGTATTGGGACAGCGAACGGCGATATATTGAGGAGGGTTATAAAACAATCCCTTTCCCTTTTGAAGAAATTGCTGCACCTCATTTCCAAATTAAAACTACCTGGAATTTTAACCAATTAATTGGCTATTTAAATACCTGGTCATCCTTGCAGCACTATAAAAAAGCCAATGACCGTAATCCATTGGAGTATATGTTTACTGAACTTAAAGAAGCCTGGGGCAATGATGCCGAGAAAGGTGTTCACTTTCCGGTTTTATTGCGTATTGGGAGGTAAGTTTAACCACAAAGCAAAAGAAGAAAAATACAATGATCGCAAAGCTGGATATTATCAGTACTCTGCGCTTCTTGGCGAAGTCCTCCATGTTCTTTGCGGTAAAAATCAAAGAACTATTTCAATAATTCAATAATACCTAAAACAGTTAGTTTTTACCACCGAGAGAACAGAGGTAAGGCACAGAAAAAACTGAGTTATTTCCAGGCGGAATATTTATTAACCTCTATGTTCTCTGTGGTTAATTAATCTTTTAGCCAACTTTAAAGAACCTAAAACAGTCAGTTTTTACCACCGAGAGAACAGAGGTAAGGCACAGAAAACACTGAGTTAATTTCCAGTTAGGATAGTTATTAAACTCTATGTTCTCTGTGGTTAATTAATCTTTTAGCAACTCCAGAATACCTAAAACAGTCAGTTTTTTCTGCTCACCACTTTGCATATCTTTTAGGGTAAGTTCGCCACTGGCAATTTCATCTCCTCCGATTAATATCACATAAGGGATTTTTTTCGCATCAGCATAAGCCATCTGTTTTTTCAATTTCGCTGCACTTGGGTATAATTCGGCAGAAATACCTGCATTTCTTAATTGTTGAACAATTGGCAAAGCATATTTTTCAGCTTCTGCATCGAAGTTGCTAATCAATACTTTTGTACCAACTTCTGTAGTGGCAGGGAAAAGGTTCAGTTCTTCCAATACATCGTAAATGCGGTCGGCCCCGAAAGAAACACCAACTCCGGTTAAATCTTTTAACCCAAACATTCCTGTTAAATCATCGTATCTACCGCCACCGCCAATACTGCCCATGGCTACTTCGTTGGTTTTAACTTCGAAAATACAGCCGGTATAATAGTTTAAGCCCCGAGCCAATGTAATATCGAGTTCCAATTTAGCGGTTAGTGGCAAGCCATAAGAAATCAGACTTTCTACATATTCAAAAACCTGCTCAATTTCTGCTATACCTTTTAAACCTGTTTCAGATTCTGCCAATACATCTTTTAAACTGGCTATTTTTTCTTCGTTACGGCCTTCCAGTAAAATTACCGGACGGAGTTTTTCTAAATCAGTTTCAGTAAAACCACGCTCAATAAGTTCTTTACTTACTCCATCCAAACCAATTTTATCCAGTTTATCAATGGCAACAGTCATATCGATAATTAAATCTGGTTTGCCAATAATTTCAGCGATGCCAGATAAAATTTTACGGTTGTTAATTTTTATTGTAAAATCTTTTAGTCCCAATTTGCTCAAAGCTTCATTGTAGATTAAAATAAATTCGGCTTCGTTCAGCAAACTTTCAGATCCTACTACATCTACATCGCATTGATAAAACTCGCGATAACGGCCTTTTTGCGGTCGATCGGCCCGCCATACGGGTTGCACCTGAAAACGTTTAAAAGGTAATGTAATTTCGTGCTGGTGCATTACTACATAGCGTGCAAAAGGCACAGTTAAATCGTAACGGAGGGCTTTTTCAGAGATTAAGGGAATAAGCTTATTGCTATTGTCATCTTCAGCGAAATCGAAAGATTTTTTTTTAGGATCTTTAAGATACTCACCGCTATTTAGAATTTTAAAAATCAGTTTATCGCCTTCGTCGCCATACTTACCGGTTAAAGTAGAGAGATTTTCGAAGCTTGGGGTCTGGATTTCTGCATAACCATATTTCCTGAAAACCGTTTTAATGGTATCATAAATAAAATTGCGTTTTACCATTTCAACCGGAGTAAAATCGCGGGTACCTTTAGCTAATGAGGGTTTAATAACTGACATAGCCGCAAAAGTACAAAAATGTAAGGTTTAAACCGATCAGGTTTTTAAATGTAATATTAAATAAACTTGCAGATGCTAATTGTAAACTGCCGAGGTTTGAAAAGTCATTTCCCTAACACTTCTTTTACCATTTCCCTGTTTGGTTTAGAAACGGGTATTTTATCGCCATTATTCATTAAAAGCGTCCCGCCATCTTCTTTTAGCCAGCTTTTTACAAATTTTGGGTTAACCAGATGGCTTTGGTGTGCCCGCAAAAAACCATGTGGTTTTAGCAGATCGGAGTATTCTTTTAATGATTTGGCAATTAACAATTTACCACCATCACTAAAGAAGAAATTGGTATAGTTGTTATCGGCTTCGCATCTGATGATTCCATCAATATCCACATATCTAATTTCATTCTGTTGAGGTAGTGCTATCCTGGTATTTCCTTTAACCACTTCCTTTTTATCGACTCTTTCTTCAACTGTAGCGTTTTGATAAGTAAGCGGAGGGGCAAAGTTTATTGCTAATGTATTCGGAGCAGGATTTGATGATGTACTCCGATTTTTTTTAATCAAAAAGTAGATCAGCATAAAAATGCCACCAAAAAATACGAAAAAGACAAGGCCTGCTACCAAAAGCATAATTATTTCGGGTGCCCCTAACATAGCAGCATGAGCTGCCTGTATGCCATACGCAACAATAAAAGTTAATCCGAAAACTATCCTATTTTTCATTTCCTACCCGCTTAAATCTTTTGAATAAATATAGACATAAGAAAACAAAACCGATCATTACAGCTATAGAGATAAAGCCGACCATAGTTAGGAGAATTATTTCTGGCCCACCAATAGTTGCAGCGTGAACAATTTGCAGGCCTAGAAAAATGATAAAGAAAAATAAAATTAATAACTGTTTCATGTTGATTGATTAATGTTTAACTAAAGTAATCACGTATCATTCATTTAAAAATCAACATTGACGAGGTTTGAAAAGTCATTTCCCTAACACTTCTTTTACCATTTCCCTGTTTGGTTTAGAAACGGGTATTTTATCGCCATTATTCATTAAAAGCGTCCCACCATCTTCTTTTAGCCAGCTTTTTACAAATTTTGGGTTAACCAAATGGCTTTGGTGTGCCCGCACAAAACCGTGCGGTTTTAGCAGATCGGAGTATTCTTTCAGTGGTTTTGAAATCAGCACTTGATCACCGTTGCTTAGAAAGAAAAAAGTATAGGTATTATCGGCCACACAGCGCACAATATCATCAACCGAAACATAACGGATTTCGTGCTGCTGTGGTAAGGCAATTTTCGGAATCCCAGGTTCATTTTTTTTGATCTGACTCAGTAAAAAATTGAGCTGCTCGCCATGTATTTTGTTTTTGATCCTAATTTCGGCCTTTGCAACAGCGGCTTTCAACTCCTCAGCATCTACTGGCTTAAGCAGGTAATCTAAAGCTGCGGATTTTACAGCCTGAATACCATAATTATCGTAGGCGGTTACAAAAACAACTTCAAAAGTTTTCTCATTAAGTTGGTTTAATAAATCGAAACCAGTTGTTTTACCCATCTGTATGTCTAAAAAAAGCAGATCGGGATGATGGAGATTAACCTGGTAAAAAGCATCTTGTACATTGCTCGCGCTGGCTACTACTTTAATATCCGGACAATGTTTACCCAATAAAATCTTTAAATTTTCTAAATTGGCTGCTTCATCGTCTACTAAAATTGCCCGCATCTTATAACCATTGGCTTAGTGTAATTTTAATTATTGTTCCTTCATTATTTGCTTTCACATCCAGCAAAAATGGGGTTTCCTTATAAATCGAATTTAGTAAAGATATTCTGTTCTTGGTTAATGCCAAGCCCAAACCCGTATAATCTTTTGCAACATCGAAACCGCTGCCATTATCTTTTACACTCAATATAAGATCTGTGGATTTTTTAATAAAATTAATTTCGATCCTACCATCATTTCCCTTTTCGGCAATACCATGTTTTACGGCATTTTCTACAAAGGGCTGTAAGAGCATAGCCGGAATTTCGATATTCTCCACATCTAAATCAGGCGAAGCACTAATCTGATATTGAAAACCAAAACGCAGTTGCTCCATCTGCAAATAATCATCAAGCAAGGTCTTCTCAGAAGTTAAACTGATGAGTTCTTTATGATCTAACACATTCCGTGTTAGTCGTGCAAATTTAACAAGGTAGCGATTGGCATTATCGATTTCATTTTTGTTCATCAGTGTTTGGATACCTGCAAGTGCATTAAATAAAAAATGCGGGTTTAATTGCGAACGAACAGATTCTAACCGGAGTTTCGCAATTTCTTTTTCCCGAGATTTCTGAGCAAGTAACTTGGCTGCCTTTTTTTTTCGGTTATTAAGGATTAGAACCGCAATAAATGCACAAAACCCACCAATTATGGCACTTCTCCATAGGTCCTTGGATGTGAAAAAATTTTCTTTTGGTTTTTCTACTGTGAAATGAAAAGTCCTAGCCAATGTATTATCCATCCAATAAGAATAAGTACGCGTTTTGGGATATACGATAATCTCATATTTACCGGAACTAGTAAAATTTTCAACATTGATATCCCCAATTACCAAATTAGTACCCTTAATCAATTTCCATTTAGGTTCTAGCGTAGCAGAAGAACGGGCATCAACATGATCAACAGTTACTGAGTATAGAATATTAAAATCTGTATTTTTCATCGTAACTCTAATCCCCTTTACTTTTTCATTTACGATTATGGTGGCCCTATTTTTAATATCCTTGGTTATTTTTTTTTCTAATACCTTAAATGATAAAGATTGCGGTAATAAAATTGGTTTATTGTATATAAATACTCGGTTAACTCTTTTTTTATTATCAATTCTAAATATTTGAACTTCGATTTTCTTATTTACAACATTAAACGTACCTAAATCTACAGCTACGTAATTTGGCAATACACTGCCTTTGCCCCACTTATATTTTATTTTAGTTGGGATTTCATCCTTTTTAAGTATTACAGAATCATTCTCTATAATTGAAAACCTGTAAAAACTCAAACTGTCTTTCTGGATCCGGCTTTCAAGCTCAATTGATGTTGCACCTTTTAATAAAACTACATTCCCTAAAGCAAGATTGTTTAAGTATTCGAATGGGGTAACCTGTTTAGTACCACTATCTACCACTAGAAATATATTGCATTTAGAAAATTTATTTGCAATAGAATAGTGCATCGGATTACCATATTCATCAACCAGATATTTATTTTTCTGTGCATTCGCCACTAAAGCAAAAAGCAATAAAGAAAAGGAAAGAATTAATTTTTTCATGCGTTTAATTTTCCATAAACATCTTGTAAAAAATCTGCTTAAGAAACCTTAAAACAGGATGTGGCATGAATAAACTTGTAAAAGTGGGCGTTGAGACAGGATTTAGATTTGAGAGGAATTATATTTTTCGAAGAGATGTATTTCACTACCATTGACTGGGTTGAAAAGAAAAATCGTCATCTCGACTGAAGCGTAGTCCCGAACGTTCGGGAGAGAGACCTATGTTAGATAGATTTCTCGGCTGCGCTGCACTTCGCTCGAAATGACGGTAAGCTGGAGATAATATCGCTTTAATTACCCTCCAGCTTTTTTTACTTTATAGCCATCTTTCTGAAGGATACCCATTACTTTATCGCGTACATCGCCCTGGATCATGATTTCGCCATCTTTAACGGAGCCGCCTACACCACATTTTGTTTTTAGCATTTTGCCTAAAACGTCTAAATCTTCTGATTTACCCCTGAAACCTGTAATTAATGTTACTGCCTTACCCCCCCTGTTTTTTTTATCGAGCATTACCCTTAAATCCTGCTGATTGTTTGGCGAGGTAACGGTATCATCAACTTCTTCTTCGTATTCGAATTCAGGATTGGTAGAATACATAATTCCGCCAAGATCACTTAAACTATTTTTCTTTGGTTTCATGTTTTATAAAATTCATTGGTTTACTGGCAATTGGTTAAGTCGTTGATGGTTTGACGGTCGGATTGTTCTAAATCCTCAACTCCAAATTTAACTAAGGCACAATCACTTTTAAAGAAAGCGGCTTTATCATTGCTTCTATCTCTGTACCCATTTGTAAAGGTTCGCCATCTACATGCACCGCGCCTGCTTCTTCCCTAATAATTTTAATATTTTTTCCTTTAATAATTTCAATCATGTCTGATGTTTCGGCTTTGCCCCTTAACATTACATAACCCAAAACCGGCAATTTTATTATTGGAAAAGGTTTAATAATACAAACATCAAGCAAACCATCTTTTACTGATGCATTAGGCGAAATAAAAACATCGTTTCCGTATTGAGAGGAATTAGCAATGCTAATGGCAAAAGCTTTTCTTGAATATTCAACACCATCGATATTTAACAGGTAAGTTTGTGCTTTATAGTTAAAAACTTCTTTAAAACCCAGCTTTACATAACCCGATAATCCGCGTTTTTTATCTTTCGAAAAAACAGCACTCAAGTGTGCATCGAAACCCATTCCTGCCAAATTAAAAAAGCATTTCTGGTTAAATTCGGCAGTATCAATTTCATCTATTTTAAAATTATTGATGATGGAAAGGGCATACTTCAAATTTTTCGAAATATTTAAAAACCTGGCCAGGCCATTGCCTGATCCCAGTGGCAGAATGCCTAAAGTTTTATCATGCTTTAAAACTTTTGTGGCCACTTCGTTTATTGTTCCATCCCCTCCCGCAGCAATAATTACATCGAAATTTTTGGTTGCTGCTTCATCAGCAAGTTCGCCGGCATGGCCAACGTATTCGCTAAAAACGAAATTCGGGCTAAACTTTTCTTTATCCAGATATTTATCAATAAAATCGGGAATACGTAATTTCCCTCTCCCACCAGAGATAGGGTTTATGATAAAGAGGATATTGATCTTTGTGTGCAAAGTGTAAGAATGAGTGCACAAAATAATCTATAATTTTTGAAATAAAGAAAATATGCTAATTTTGCGACAGTAAAAAGTGGATTGATTTGCTATCCCGATACTTCGGGACCGGATTGCAACCACTTAAAAAAATTGCTAATACCTCCTTTCAATACTTTAAAAACCTGTTTACAAGGGGTTTGGCAATCTTAAATTTGTTTATTTATCATTAAATATTTAATAAATGTCATATTTATTTACATCAGAATCTGTTTCTGAAGGTCACCCAGATAAAATCGCCGATCAAATTTCGGATGCATTAATTGATAATTTTTTAGCTTTCGATCCGGAATCAAAGGTTGCCTGCGAAACTTTGGTTACTACTGGTCAGGTTATTTTAGCTGGTGAGGTAAAATCTAAAACTTATTTAGATGTACAACAGATTGCGCGTGATGTAATTAAGAAAATCGGTTACACAAAAAGTGAATATATGTTTGAGGCCAACTCTTGCGGAATTTTATCTGCAATACACGAGCAATCTCAAGACATTAACCAGGGTGTAGATAGATCGAATAAAGAAGAACAAGGTGCTGGTGATCAGGGTATGATGTTTGGTTATGCCACCAACGAAACTGAAGATTATATGCCTTTGGCATTAAACCTTTCTCATAAATTATTACAGGAATTGGCTGTTTTGCGCCGCGAAAATAATGAAATCACTTATTTACGTCCGGATGCAAAAAGCCAGGTAACTTTAGAATATGATGATAACAATAAACCAGTTCGCATCGATGCCATTGTTATTTCTACGCAGCACGATGATTTTGATGAAGAAACGGCAATGTTGGCTAAAATCAAAACTGATCTGGTAAACATCCTTATTCCTAGAATTATCAAAAGCAATCCTGCTTACGCACACTTATTTAATGATAAAATCGAGTACCACATTAACCCGACCGGTAAATTTGTAATTGGCGGTCCGCATGGTGATACTGGTTTAACCGGAAGAAAAATTATTGTTGATACTTATGGTGGTAAAGGTGCACATGGTGGTGGCGCATTTTCGGGTAAAGATCCAAGTAAAGTAGATAGAAGTGCTGCATATGCTACACGCCATATCGCTAAAAACCTGGTGGCAGCCGGTGTTGCTGATGAAATTCTTGTTCAGGTATCGTATGCTATCGGTGTTGCAAAACCAATGGGTATTTATATCAATACTTATGGAACGGGCAAAGTGGGTAAAACAGATGGAGAAATTGCTAAAATTGTAGAATCGATTTTTGATATGCGCCCTTACTTTATTGAGCAACGTTTAAAATTAAGAAATCCAATTTATAGCGAAACTGCTGCTTACGGGCACATGGGCCGTACGCCAAAAACAGTGAGCAAAACTTTTAGAACCCCAAATGGTGAAGAAAAAACAGTTACTGTTGATCTGTTTACCTGGGAGAAATTAGATTACGTAGATCAGGTTAAAACTGCTTTCGGTATTTAATTCTTATAAATTTATATGAAAAGGCGTTTTGCATAAGGCAAAACGCCTTTTTTATTGCGTTAAACTTGCGAAATTTGCTTGTGCCATGGCCTGTTTGAACTTTGTAAGTTGGCTAACCTTTTTTTTGAAAGGCAGATTCCTAAGCAGTTCGTGATAAAATTCAACTTATTTTAAAGATTATTTAGCTTCATAAATGCCATTTCTTTTTCAGCAATATGATCATCATCTATCGCATAAGATTTGATATTGGCAATTTTCATTTCATCAATTACATCTACAAAATTCTGGAATCTTGCGGTTTTGCTCGGCTTGATAATAACAATCATATATTTGGCTGGATTGTGTTGATGGGTTTGGGCAACCAACTGTTCATTTGCCATGATTTCTTTTTGAATATCAGCCACTGGTATAACTTTCATATTTGCCTTTTCGATGGTACCCATGTAACAAACGGTCTTGTTATTTTTTCCCAACAAGATCGTCATGGTGCGCGATTCGGGGTAATTAACGACCAAATCAACATCGGTTTTATCCGGCTTCGCAATGTCGGCTGCATTTAAAGAGCCCAAAGAAGTGGTGAGCATAAAAAACGTGGTTAATAAAAACATCAGATCTACCATTGCAGTAAGATCTACCCTTGGTGCAGGTTTTTTTGTTCTTCCTTTTGCAGCCTTGCCGCTTTGAGATTCGTTTAGCGTTGCCATAATATTTAGGTTTTTTAATGATGATGACAAGCCAGATTAAATTGCATAAAAAAAGCGGTTAAAAATTTAACCGCTAAACAAAAATCCTCATTCCAAAAAGGAACGAAGATGATACATTACTTCACCGCCTCAATTACCCCGCAACCTACTCTTGGGCCTGAATTACCTGTAGGCTGTGTAGTATAATCATCAGTGCCACCATGCACAATAATACCGCGGCCAATTATGTTTTTAACATCGCCATCTTTAATATTCCATCTATCGGTAGTTACCGAAAGTGTGGCATGGCCTTTACCGTCTAACTTAATGTTGCCAATGTCGCCACTATGGTAAGCACCAGATCCCCATTTTCCATGCGCTTCTTTCGTAGGGTTCCAATGGCCGTGGGTATTTTCGCCCATATTGCCGCAATCACCATGTTCGTGAAAATGCACAGCAACATTACTGTCGGCCCGTGCAGCAAAATTCATTTCAATATCCATTTTAATTTTTCCATCGCTCAATTCGTAAAACTTTGCCGTTCCAATGGTTTTACTATTGTCGGCTGTTTCGGTTAATGTGGCTTGGGCAATTTCTTTGTCGGTTTTTGTACAGGCACTTACAAACGCAACACCTGCAATGGCTAAGCTTAAAAGATATTTTTTCATTATTTCAAAATTTAGTTCACATAACAAACAGATTGACAATCATTTGGTTTGCTTTAAAAAGAGCAAGTGCCAAAACCATTTCCAGTACGACTTGTTTACTCAATATAAAATCGTATAACTATGGAACGCCCAGTTGCAATGAACACTTTGAGTCAAATTTTAGAGAAATTGAGGCTGAAAGGAAAAGATAATGAACTAAAAATTTCTGATCATGGTAAGATGCAAAGTAAATCATTAGGTAAAATTTACCGCCCTGAAGATTTAACTATTGTTAAAACTTACCGCTTTGAAGGAGATTCGGATCCGGCAGATAATTCTGTACTTTATCTTGTGGAAGATCAGGACAAAAATATTGGATATATATTAGATGCCTATGGAATCTATTCGGACAATGACGGTCCATCTTTCGACGATTTCTTAAAAAAGATTCCGACGGAAAATAGAGATGAACAGGAATTGTTTGCTTAAAAGCTAACATTTAATATTGGGGAGAATCGGCGTAATCTGATTCTCCCTTTTTTATTTAAAAAAAATTAAGCAGGTATATTTCCGTAATTTTGCGCCTCATTTACGAGCCCCCTGATGAAAAGCAAAATTAATATTCCTCCAATACCCGCTGTTTTACTGTCTATCATCAGTGTGCAGTGTGGCGCGGCAATTGCAAAAGGGCTTTTTCCACAAATCGGGGCTGCAGCAACAGCATCACTACGGATCGGATTATCTGCCGTAATTTTATTCATCGCTTTTAGGCCAAACCTATTTAAACTTAATGCCAAACAATGGAAATATGTAATTCTTTACGGCGTTTGTTTGGGCGTAATGAATATGGTATTTTACATGGCCATTGCCCGCATACCAATCGGTTTAGGCGTAACTTTAGAATTTGTTGGCCCACTGGGGCTGGCCATTTTTGGTTCTAAAAAACCTGTCGATTTTTTATGGGTATTACTGGCCGCCGCGGGTATTGCATTAATTGCCCCATGGACAAGCACTGGCTTAAATGTTGGTGGCGTGTTACTTGCTCTTTTAGCTGGTGTTTTTTGGGCTGCTTATATTATACTTGGCGGTAGAATTTCTAAAATTATGAAGGGTGGCGATGCCGTGGCAATCGGGATGTTATTTGCCACAATAGTGATACTGCCATTTGGTATTTTTGGTGGTGGATTTGGTACGTTAAACCCTAAATTAATAGGTTTAGGAGCAGCACTTGCTCTACTATCAAGTGCCATTCCATTTACCTTGGAAATGAGAGCCCTTAAGCAGCTTCCTGCCCGGACTTTCAGTATTTTAATGAGTCTTGAACCTGCCATGGCTTCACTGGCGGCATTGGTTTTTCTGCACGAATATTTATCTTTAACAGAATGTTTTGCTGTTGCATTTGTGGTAATTGCTTCTGCCGGCTCATCTTTAACAGCCAAACGTGCAAAATTGTAACTAAGCCAGTTTTTCGGTTTTGTAAATTATAATATCATCTGTAAGCGTTGCGGCCTGTTCAACAAAGCTTAAAATGTAAGGTTGCTTGTTGTGCGCATCCAAACCCAACTGATCTTTCCATTCTTCCTGAAAGATGAAAGTTCGATCACTTACAGATTCATGCAAATCGTATTGGATACAGGCTTCCTCTTTACGAGAATTAGCCACCATATCCAATAAAACAGCTTTTAAAGCTGCTGTTGTTGTTTCTTTGCTCTTAACTATTGCTGTGAGGTAAATGCTCATATATTGCTGTGTTTAAAAAATTTTTAGTTAAATGTTCTTGGTATAATTTTAATGCGCCTATAATATCCGCATTTTTTTCTACGTCGTGAAAGTGGATTCCGTTTATCCGTTCCATACCGGTAAAAGCGTTCATTCTATGAAAACCGAATAACACTCCATCATCTACACTGGTTTGCATAAAAAATTCTTCAGGTATTGTAAAAGCTTCTTTAGGGGCATTCCATGATGAGGTTACCATATATTTGCGCCCGTGCAGCATGCCACCGGTTCCGTAATTTCTGGTTGGGTTATCTGCCTTGCGGCCATCGCTTATGTAAATTCCATTTTTATGCCCTTGGGTGAACACTACATCTATATATTTTTTAAAGCCATGCGGTAACTGGAACCACCAAGTTGGCGTATGGTAAATAATCACATCGGCCCAAACATATTTCTCTACTTCTTCTTTTGGGTTATAATCATGGTTAATATTGGTTGTTTTCACCTCAAAACCATCTGCTGATGAAAAGAAATCGGCCGTTGCATCAGCTATCGTTTCGTTAAATCTTCCTCCCGAGTGCCCAAATTTTTGGCCTCCGTTAATGATGAATATTTTTGTCATTTCGTATTTCTATTTTTGATAATACAAAATTACACCCTGCCCAAGTATTATTAAAATAAGTTAATTCATATCTTTGTATCAGAATTATAATACTTAAAACATGGTTAATTTAGAATGGTACAGAAGTTTTAAAGCGATTTATAAAACCGGTACTTTAACTGGTGCAGCAGAAAACCTGTTTATTTCGCAACCTGGCGTAAGCTTGCATTTAAGTTCTTTGGAAAATTATGTTGGCTACAAACTTTTTGAGCGCACAGGAAGGAAAATGATCCCGACAGAAAAAGGTAAAGTATTGTATAATTTTATAGTAGAACCTCTGGCAAAGCTTGAAGATGCTGAAAAACATTTTCAAAAAAGCACCGAAAAACATACGCCAACCATTAGTGTGGGCATGTGTTTTGAAACTTTTCAGATTACACTCGAACAATATATTTCTACCTTGCCTTTTAATGTGATTATCCGTTTTGGAGATTATCCTGAAATGCTCGATCAGTTGGATAAAGGTATTTTAGACTTAATTATTACACCGCAAAAAGGAAATTCGCCCAATATTGCGCACGAGGCATTTTCATCAGAAACCATTGTTTTGGTAGGTGGCACAGAAACAGATAGTGGCACTTTTAACGCCTTGGTTAAAAAGAAAGATTTACAAGGGATGGAAGCCTGGCTAAAACAACAAAAGTGGTATGGTACCGCAGGTGATATGGAACATCTTTTACGTTTTTGGCAACTTAATTTTGGCAAACATGCCGATTTCAGGCCAAATTATATTGTTCCGAACCTTAACTCAATTGTGCGCTGTTTATCTGGTGGAAAAGGCCTGGCCATTATTCCCGATTTCCTTTGTAAAAAAGAAGTGGAAGATGGAAAGGTAAAAGTAATATGGGAAGGCACATCAAAACTGACCAATACATTATACTTTGGTTGTAGGAAAAACACCCAATATGCATCAGAAATCCATATAATTAAAAAACTTTTTAAGGAGGTTATGGTTAGTATATAGTTTGAAATGATGTTGGTTAATCCTTTTATTATTTGAAACTTAGATAAAATATTTATTTTAGGTCATCCCGATAAAATTTTATAATGAATCAATCCAGTCATCTCCTAAGTAACGATCAATTAATAGCAGTCTTTAATTTAACGCATACCGCAACTGCAGTTCATGTTGGTGAAGATGCCGTTATCCAGGCGGCAAATGATGCGATGCTTAGAATTTGGGGGAAAGATAGAAGTGTGATCGGAAAATCGCTTGAAGATGCCCTGCCTGAATTAAAAGGGCAGCCTTTTATTGATATGTTTAGGAAAGTATGGTTAGAAGGCCTTGTTATTGCCGGAAAAGATACTGCTGCCGACATTGTAATTGATGGGGAGCTGAAAACCTTTTATTTTGATTTTGAGTACCGCGCAATAAAAAACGACGAGGGTAAAACCATCTGCATTTTACATACCGCAATTGATGTAACCGAACGTGTACTTAAGAAAGAAGCTATAGAAAGAGAAAACGAAAAAGCGGAAGCCTTAGAACGCGAACAGGCCCTTAATGAAGAACTTGCCGCCACAGTAGAAGAACTTGCTGCCACCAATGAAGAGCTGGTATCTACAAATGAGGAACTACAGCAAACACAAGAAAGTTTGCATGTTTTAAACAATGAACTTGAACTAAGGGTGGTTGAACGTTTTAACCAACTCTCGGAAAGTGAGAAACGTTTTAAAACAATGGCCGAGGGAACCGATATATTTATTGCTGTTGGCGATGAAAATGGAAGTGCCGTTTATTTTAACAAGCCCTGGACAACATTAACCGGCCGATCGATGAATGATCTCCTTAATTTTGGCTGGGCAGATCTGATCCATCCGGAAGACCGCGATAACTATTTAAATATTTACCTTACTGCACTATCGGACAAAAAACCCTTTTCAGGTGAATTTAGAATTTTGACCAAAAAAGGCGATTACCGATGGCTGTTGGCGAGCGGCCCTCCCCGCTTTCATGCTGATGGATCATTCGCTGGTTACATTAGTTCGTGTGTTGATATTACCGAAAGAAAACTCATCGAAATAGAACGCCTTAATTTAAATAAACTCATCGAAGCCAGTTCCGAATTTATTGCATTGTCTGGCTTAGACATGTACATACAATATTTAAATCCTGCGGCTTTAATAAAATTAGGCTGGACAAATTTTGCCAATAGAACCATTTTGGATTGTGTTTTCCCTGCAGACAGGCCTGCCGCAGAAAAACTTTTACCTGGTATTTTGGAAAATATTAATTTCAGACAGGAAATCCGCTTCTGGAATGAAAAAACAGGCAACCCTTTTTGGATTGAATGGAATGGTTTCACCATTAAGAATGATGAAACCGACCAAATAATCGCCATAGCATCGGTTAGTCCGGATATTACCGAAAGAAAACTCTACCAGGAAGAGCTTCAGGACATTAACATGGAAATGGCAGCAGCAAATGAGGAGTTGGCCACAACCAACGAGGAGCTTGCGCAAACACATGAAGACCTGATTCAATACACCAAAAAATTAGCAGATAGTGAAGAAAAATTACTTCAGGCGATAGATACAGGTAGAATGGGTACCTGGAGTATCGACCCTAAAACATTAGAAGTTACCCTATCGGGCTTTGTAAAAAACTTACTTGGCTTACCGATGAACGAGCCTGCTAAAATGGAAACAATCATGAGTGTAATTAACCCGGATTATCATGATATGTTGAATACTGCTTTAAGCAGTGCATTAAAAAACCATTCATCAAGCGATACCGAATATCCAATAAAAAATTTAGTTACCGGTGAAGATAAATGGGTTAGGGCTACCGGAAGGGTTTTCGAAGATCAGCATGGCAATGCGATAGAATACTCAGGTCTTTTTATTGATATTACCGAGCAGAAACTGGACGAACTTCGAAAAAATGATTTCATTGGAATGGTGAGTCATGAATTAAAAACACCTTTAACAGCCATTAACGGTTTTGTGCAGGTGTTGCAGCGCAAGGCTAAGAAAGACGAAGATAATTATGAAATCATTGCTTTAGACAAAGCCCATAGCCAGATCCGTAAAATGACGACCATGATTAATGGTTTTTTAAACGTATCCCGCCTGGAATCTGGAAAACTGTTAATCGAAAAAACAGATTTTAGCTTAGATCAGTTATTGAAAGAAACCATTGAAGAAACTTATATCTCGCAATCATCACACGAGATTATATTGCACCCCACCTGTAATGTGAGTATTAATGCCGATCGGGATAAAATTGGCAACGTAATTTCGAACCTGATCAGTAACGGTTTAAAATATTCGGATAATGGAACACGCATCGAAGTAAACTGTAAATTGCACGATAAGGAGGTCGAAATCCAGATCAAAGATGAAGGTATAGGGATAAATCAAGCAGACATAGATAAACTTTTCGAACGTTATTATCGGGTTAAGGGCAACCATACCATTTCTGGATTTGGTATAGGGCTATATTTAAGTGCCGAAATTATAGAAAGACATGGTGGCCGGATATGGGCAGAAAGTGAAGAAGGAAAGGGCTCTGTTTTTCATTTCACTTTACCTTTGAGTTAAATTTTGTTGTGGTTTTTACCGCAAAGCGCTCAAAGTTTTTCGCAAAGTTCGCTAAGTTTTTTAGAGAAAAACATTCATTCTTGCGCAGGCGGAATTTTAATGATTATTCCAGTATTTATTCTTTTAGTACATTAACCATTCAATCTGGCCATGAGGGTAAGTTTTTAGTTTAACTTCGCTGAGCCCTAATCTATATTTAAACCCTCCAAAAGGGCATCGTCAACCAAATTTGGCAGCGTAATTTTTAAAGTGTCCGTCCGCTCCATTTCTCGTTCAATAGCAAAGCGGGCTTCTTTATTACGTGCCCAACTTCTTCTGGCAATGCCATTATTTACATCATAAAAAAGCATATTCTTCAATTTTTCTGCGGCTTGTTCGCTTCCATCAAGCACCATTCCGAAACCACCGTTTATTACTTCTCCCCAGCCTACGCCGCCTCCATTGTGGATTGATACCCAGGTTGCCCCCCTGAAACTATCGCCGATAACATTATGAATGGCCATATCTGCTGTAAATCTGCTTCCATCATAAATGTTGCTTGTTTCTCTAAAAGGAGAATCCGTTCCGCTTACGTCGTGATGGTCTCTACCTAAAATAACCTGAGCCGACAATTGCCCTGTATTGATCGCTTCATTAAACTTAAGCGCAATCTTGGCCCTTCCTTCAGCATCCGCATATAAAATCCGGGCTTTTGAGCCTACTACCAATCTATTTTCTTTTGCCGCAACAATCCAGTCGATATTATCTTGTAACTGCTGCTGTATTTCTTGCGGCGCATTCAGCTTAATTTCTTCCATTACTTCTTTCGCTATGCGATCGGTTAAATCGAGATCTTTTTCATTGCCCGAGGCACAAACCCACCTAAAAGGGCCAAAACCATAATCGAAACATAAAGGGCCTAAAATATCTTCTACATAGGATGGATACTTAAAATCAATCCCATTTAGGACCATTACATCGGCACCTGCCCTACTGCATTCCAAAAGAAAAGCATTTCCATAATCAAAAAAATAAGTTCCTTTGCTATGGTGTTTATTTATGCTTGTAGCTTGCCTTTTTAACGAATCCTGAACATACAATTTAAATTCTTCCGGGGCATTTGCCATCATTACATTTGCTTCTTCAAAACTTAAACCTACCGGGTAATATCCGCCAGAATAAGGATTATGTAGTGAGGTTTGGTCTGAACCAATCGTTATCTCAATATTTTCTTCATAAAATTGTTCCCATACTTCTACTACATTACCGATATAAGCTAGCGATATATTTTCTCTTTTTTTCTGAGCAATCCGCACTCTTTGCACCAGTTCTGCTAAATTATCAATTAGCTCGTTTACCCAGCCTTGCTGATGCCTTTTTGCAGCCGCTTTTGGATTTACCTCTGCACATACTGTAATACAACCCACAATGTTGCCCGCTTTGGTTTGTGCACCGCTCATGCCACCCAAACCAGCCGTTAAAAAGATTTTGCCTGCTACATTTCCTCCGTAAAAACCTTTCTTTCGAAAAGCATTCATTAAGGTGATTGCCGTACCATGAACAATGCCCTGAGGCCCAATATACATGTAAGATCCTGCGGTCATTTGTCCGTACTGAGTTACCCCTAAGGCATTAAATTTTTCAAGGTCGGCGGGTGTTGAATAATTTGGCACCATCATGCCATTGGTAACCACTACACGGGGCGCAGCAGTGCCTGATGGAAATAATCCTTGTGGATGCCCGCTATAAATATTCAGCGTTTGCTGATCGGTCATTGTAGCCAGGTATTGCATGGTTAAAAGATACTGCGCCCAATTCTGAAAAACACTCCCATTGCCGCCGTAGGTAATTAGCTCTTCGGGGTGTTGCGCAATTGCCGGATCGAGGTTATTCTGAATCATAAGCATAATTGAAGCCGCATGTGGCGTGCAACAAGGATATTCTGTTATTGGCCTTGCATAAATATCATAATCGGGCATAAAACGGTAAATGTAAATATGTCCGTAGTTTTCCAGTTCATTTAAAAATTCATAAGCAAGTTCTTTGTGCCACATTTCAGGAAAATAGCGCAATGCATTCTTAATACTGAGTTTTTTTTCATCTGCATTTAAAACAGCTCTTCTCACTGGTGCATGGCTAATTGTTTCATTCCTTTTTCTGTTTGGAGGCAATGTTGAAGGAATTCCTGCCAGTATCTGTGCTTTAAAATCCATATTTTCGCAATTTTAAATTGTTATTTCAATGTAGATTCTACTGCATTGGCAACAGCTACAATTTTGCCTTTTTTCACCATTTCGATAGCATTTTCCATTCGATTGTACATAATCTGATCTTCTTCAAAATGGTCAATTTCAGTCCGCACAAAATCATGTACCGCAGCGAGTATTTTACCAGGCTTTAATGGTTGATGGTAGTCTATAGCCTGTGCAGCACAAAACAATTCGATACCCAATATTTTTTCTACATTTTCGATTACCTGTAAGGCTTTACGCGCACTAATGGAACCCATGCTCACATGGTCTTCCTGGCCGAGTGAAGTTGGAATACTATCGGCACTGGCCGGGAAACAAAGTCCTTTATTTTCACTTGCCAATGCTGCTGAGGTATATTGCACAATCATAAAACCAGAATTTAAACCAGTTTCTTTCATCAATAATTTCGGCACGCCAGGCGTATTTCCTTCTAGAGAGAGGTAAATTCGCCGATCGCTGATGTTTCCGATTTCTGAGGCCGCTAAGCAGGCATAATCTAACGGCAAGGCGAGCGGCTGACCATGAAAGTTTCCTCCGCTGATGGTTAAATCATCATTAAATATAACGGGGTTATCGGTTACAGAATTGAGTTCGATTTCCAACGCTTCTTTTAAATGTATCCATGCCGTTCTGGAGGCACCATGCACCTGTGGAATACACCTTAACGAGTAGGGATCCTGTACTTTGGCGCAACCGGCATGCGATTGCATGATTTCTGAACCCTGCAAAAACTTCCGTATCTGCGTTGCTACCGTAACATTTGCCGGATAAGGCCTTAATTGATGAAGTTGCGCATGAAAAGGTTTTTCTGATCCTTGCAAGCCTTCAATCATCATAGCCGAAATAATATCTGCCGAGGCAAGCACATTTTCTAACCGTTGCACCACTTTAACGGCATGGGCTGCAATAAACTGCGTACCATTAATTAAAGCAAGACCCTCTTTCGGGCCCAATTGCAAAGGCTGTAACCCATGTTCTTTTAAAAGATCAGCTGTAGCAATAATTTTATCTCTATAATGAACTTGGCCTAAGCCTATCAAAGGTAAAAACAGGTGTGATAATGGAGCAAGATCGCCAGAGGCACCAACCGACCCTTGCTTGGGCACCAATGGTGTGGCACCAGTTTCTAAAAACCAGATCATCCGATCGAGCGTTTCCACCCTAATCCCTGAGTAACCCTGCGCCAAGGCCTGTAATTTTAAAACGAGCATCAGTTTTGATATTTCAACATCTATAGGTTCGCCAACACCAACTGCATGGCTTTTTAGAATATTTTCTTGTAATTTACGGGTATCCGCAGCCGAAATCATGGAGGTACATAATGGACCAAAACCGGTATTGATGCCATAAACTGCCTTATCTGAAACCGCAATCCGCTCCACAACTTTACTGCTTTTAAGCACTTTAGAACGTGTAGTTTCACTTAAAAAGCCCTTAATTTCTCCATTGCATATGGCCAAAGCCAATTTAGCCGTTAAATAATCTGTTCCGTAATTAAATATCTGCTGCTCGCTCATGCTGGAAAGGTTTTAAACAAAAATAAGCCCTATATTTGATACCTATAAATACCAATTACATCATCATGTAATAACCATGGGTTATCAAATCGAACTTAGACATTTAAAATATTTCCAGGTTTTGGCAGAGGAATTGAAGTTTAGAAAAGCTGCCGATCGCCTTTTTATTTCTCAACCTGGCCTAAGCAGGCAGATTAAACAGATGGAGGAAATTTTTAACGCCCCACTGTTCGATCGCAATAAGAAAAAAGTGGAACTTACAGAAGCTGGTATATACCTTAAAAACGAGGTTGATTTTTTGTTCAGCCATCTCGAAAACATTAAAAAACAGGTCAGCAATATTAATGAGGGCAAGCAGGGTGAACTCCGAATTGGTTTTTTAGGCTCGGCGGCACAAAAAATTGTGCCCGAAGTTATTTTTAAGCTAAATAAAGACTTCCCCGAAATTAGGACCAACCTAGATGAAATGCCCAATAAATTACAGGTGGAATTATTGGAAAAAGACATGCTCGACGTAGGTTTTGTGCGGATGCAACAGTTTAAACCCGGCATTTCGAAACACATGATCCATCAGGATACCTTTTCACTCGTATTACCCAAAAGCCACCCCATGAAGAAGGCTAGTTTTGAAGCGGTAAAAAAATTGGGTAACGAACCTTTTATCTTTTTTTCAAGTGATGACAGTCCTTTTTATTATGATTTAATGATGAGCATTTGCGAAGATCATGGCTTTAAACCCAAAACCTACCACAAATCTGTTAATGCGCTCACTATTTACAAACTGGTAGAAGAAGGCCTTGGCATTGCCATTGTACCAACTGCTTTGCAATATGGCTATCAGGAAAACGTAAAGTTTGTAGAGCTTACGCATATTTCGCAAAGAACGGAGCTCTATATGATCTGGAAAGAATCTAACCGCAACCCAGCGTTAAAAAATGTGATTAAATTGTTGTTGGAGGATAAGGTTTAGGTTATAGTAGTTATTCTGACATTATTAACTAAACAGATCCAAATCCTCTCCAAATTGCCTTTTAAGTTCGGGAACAATATCGTCGATTGTCCATTTCTTATTAGTATCTACAGTCTTTTTAACCAATTGATATTTTACGTCTAAATCATCTTTATAACCCGTTGGTTCGCAATCCCAAACTTTCTCACTGCACCTTCATAAGCCTGTACAGGTGCACCAAAATAATTGGTAATAATGAAATTGTACAGGCCATTTACGATTTTGGCGCTTGGGGTAAATTTATGCTGATGGTATTACCCGATCGGAAATCAAAAGTATTTATAGGGATATTTCAAATAGAAATCATTACTAATCTTTTCTAAACTATTGACAAATAATTCTTGAATTTCTATTGGCAATGTGCACTTCCCCAAATTCAGACCAGTTAAAAGTAGAATTCTAGACCGAGCGCAGCGAGGCTATTAGAAAAACTATTAATTTTAATTGGCAATATGAAAANTGTGCACTTCCCCAAATTCAGACCAGTTAAAAGTAGAATTCTAGACCGAGCGCAGCGAGGCTATTAGAAAAACTATTAATTTTAATTGGCAATATGAAAAGAATCAAGTTTACGGAATCCCAGATTGTAAAAGCAATCAAGGAACATGAGAATGGCAAGAATGTGCACGATCTCTGCAGAGAGTTAGGAATAAGTACAGCAGCCTTTTACAAATGGCGCCAGAGATATGGCGGAATGGAAGTAAAAGAGTTGTCAAAACTTAAGGCATTGGAGGAAGAAAATGCACGTTTAAAGAAAATGTATGCKAATCTTAGCCTCGTGCATGAAGTTTTCAAGGAGGCTGTAGAAAAAAAGCTTTAACGCCTGACGAAAAAAGGGATTTAGTGGATGAAATGGTAAAAAGGATAAGCCATCGTCAGGCCTGTAAATGCGTYGGATTGAACCGCAGCAAACATTATTATCAACATAAACGACGGGATGATAGTGAAGTAGTTGATGCGCTTTCACTTCTTGTTGAAAAGCACGTCTCCATAGGCTTCTGGCAGTGTTACTACCGAYTGCGTCGAAAAGGGCTTAAATGGAACCATAAAAAGATTTATAGGATTTATACATCAATGCGGCTTAATATCCGCCGCAGGGCAAAAAAGAGGMTGCCAGAAAGAGTCAAGAAGCCTTTGTCTGTACCAGAAACTATAAATGAGGTATGGTCCATGGATTTTATGAGCGATGCGCTTTGGAATGGAAGGAAATTTAGGTTGTTGAACATCGCTGATGATTACAACAGAGAGATGCTAGCTATGGAGATAGATTATTCACTGCCGTCCTTGCGGGTTATCAGAGCGTTGGATGAGTTGAAACAATATAGGGGACTTCCAAAAAAAATAAGAATGGATAATGGGCCGGAGTTCATCTCGCAKAAGTTGGATGAATGGGCAAAGGAAAACAATGTTGAACTAGTTTTTATTCAGCCAGGAGAGCCAACACAGAACGCGTATATTGAAAGATTGAATGGAAGCATCAGAAGAGAATTGYTAAATGCATACATATTTCACTCCCTGGATGATGTAAGGGAGAAAGTAGAGGAATGGATGATGGATTACAATTACCATCGACCACATCAAGCATTGAACTTCAAATCTCCTGTAGATTTATTACAGGAAATTTGAGGACAAAATTATACTTTTGAATGGTCTGAAAAACAGGGGAGCTTACA
>NZ_LMKM01000013.1 GCF_001421515.1 Pedobacter sp. Leaf216
TAACACGTGGGAGAGTAGGTCGGTGCCAAATCTTAAAAGAAACCCTTCAGCAGAAATGCTGAAGGGTTTTCTTCGTTTAAGGCAATCCTATCAGCATTTCCGATTTTCTTCCCGACATGAAGATGCACTATGTTAACTTGGAATCCCTTTCTTCATTACCTTAATTTCTAAATAATAAAGAGGCTGGTCGTGCTGATCTCCGCATATTGTTTTTACCATCATTAAGCTGTTAAGTAAAATTAAGCACTATGTTGGCTTGGAAACCCTTTCTTTATTACCTTTATTTCTAAATGGTTGATGGTTAGGTTCCCGCTGATTACGAAGAGGGTTTTCTTTTCTCTACCATTAAGAAGTTAAGAAAGATTAAGGTATTATATCAAAACAGGCTCTTCCATAAATGTTATGATGAAGAAATATTTCCAACAGATTATGTTGTTGATACACTTCATTATGACTTGTTAAAAAATGTAAAATCTTTCACCCTCAAGGTAATAAAACCGTATTATTGTAGTATTTCGTACATACTATCATAATGAATGTGAACTTTAAGACATTGACTTTTCTTGCTTTAATTTTGTGCATAAACACCTCCGTTTTTGCTCAAAGTAAAAATGTGCAACTTCCGGCAAATTGGTTTAATCTCGATTTGTTAGAAAATGGATATTTCGGAATAAGTACGGAAAAGGCTTATCGCGATATTTTGAAAGATAAAAAGCCAAAGCAAAATATCATTGTGGCTGTAATTGATGGGGGAGTAGATATTAAGCATCCGGACTTACAACGCATATTATGGACGAATAAAAAGGAAATTCCTGGAAACGGAATTGATGATGACGGAAATGGTTACATTGATGATATTCATGGCTGGAATTTTATTGGATCAAAAAAAGGAAATCTCGAGTATGATAACTTAGAATTGGTACGCTTATTAAGAATTTATACACCAAAATATCAATCCACAACCAATCTAACACCTTTGGATAGCAGCCAAAAGGAAGAATTTAAATTGTATAAAAAAATGGTAGGCGACTTCGGGAAAAAGTATGAGGATGCCAGTAACACATTTTCTGTACTTATTGCAATTAACAAAGTTTTGGATTCGGTAGCTAAAATCAATAAAAAGGAAGTACCTACGTTGGAGGATGTTGATCGTTATAAAGCGGATGATGAGACCGAAGAACAGGTAAAAAATATCATCAGAAAAGGATCTAGAGAGGATGGAAGTTTTGATAAATTTTACAAAAGCATCAAAGAAGGTTATAAGCAATATGATGCAATGTTAAAATACAACTTAAATCCTAAATATGATATGCGTGCTGAATTGGTTGGTGATGATTACACCAATCCTTATCAGAAAAACTACGGGAATAATGATGTAAAAGGGCCAGATGCATTCCATGGAACCCATGTATCAGGTATTATAGGTGCAGATCGCACAAACACTGAAGGCATTTTTGGTGTAGCCAATAATGTAAGTATTATGGCTATCCGGGTTGTGCCCACTGGTGATGAACGTGATAAAGATGTAGCCAATGGTATCCGCTATGCGGTAGATAACGGCGCAAAGGTGATTAACATGAGCTTCGGCAAAAGTTATAAATGGGATAAAAAAGCAGTAGATTCTGCTGTTAAATATGCGGAAGAAAAAGGTGTTCTATTGGTGCATGCTGCTGGAAACGACAATCAAAATAATGATTTAGAAGAAAATTATCCTAATAAGTTCTTCGATAGTAAGGAAGCTGAAGCTTATAAACAAGCAAACAAAAAGCCAACTAAACCAGATTTTACACCTCCTAAACCAATGGCACAAAATAATGGAATGGGTATGCGGCCACCTTTCGAAAGGTCGGCATTGATTAAAGCTATTCCGGTAGACACTGCTAAGTTTAATCTCCCACATGCCAGCAATTGGATTGAGGTTGGTGCAAGTGCTTACAAGGATGATGATAACCTTAAAGCAGATTTTTCAAACTATGGTAAATACAATGTAGATGTTTTTGCACCAGGATTTTTAATAAAGTCAAGCGTACCCGACAATAAGTATGAGGAGGCGGATGGTACCAGTATGGCTTCGCCTGTTGTTGCAGGTTTGGCCGCATTAATTTTAAGCTACTATCCGGAATTAAAGCCTGCTCAAATACGTGAGATTCTTATGAAATCCGTTTCAAAAGTTGCACACAAAGTAAAATGCAAAAACGAGAAAGGTGAAAATGTTCGGGTACTTTTTAGTGAGGTATGTGTGAGCGGAGGTATTGTTAATGCCTATAATGCTTTAAAATTGGCTGAAACGTATAAATAGTTCTCAGCTATCGATTTTTTATTTTACAGAAATAGTTTGGATAAACTCCTGAAACGTTCCGAATGTATAATTTTTAACTTTCATCCATGAAATAAGTTTTTCCATGCGTTTAATCATTTTAATGCCGGTATTTTTCCTTACATAAGCGGGGAAACCAAATCTTTCAAAATCTTTCAGGTCAGTAAATTCCCAGGGATGAAAATAAATATTCAAGTATTTATCCTTTTTATAAGTCCAGCTGGCTAATGTTTTATATACGCTTAATGGGAGGTTATGAAAGGAAAGCCAAAACAAAGGAAAACGAATCAGCGGACTTACCGAAGCTGGAATTTGTATTACATTATCCTTAATAAAATGTGTTCTCGAAATATTAAAATTATTGTAACGCCCTGGTAAATAAGTTGGATTAATAGATGTATTATATCTGTATCCGGCTTTTTCAATTTCTTTTTCATCAACAGGCATCATCCTGGCCATTCGGTATCCTGTAATTTCTTTGCCAGAGAGTTCTTCTAATTTAAGTTTAGATTGAAGCAGGTGTTCTGGTTTAAAATCAGAATGATAATAGCCATGGGATGCGAGTTCGTGACCTGTTTCTGTAATTCGTTTTATCAGATCCGGAATATTTTCGGCAAAAGTAACTGTACAGAAAAACGTGGCTTTCACATTGTATTTATCCAAAATGTCTAAAATAGCAATGGTTCCTTCCCTCGAAATGGCAATCTGATCTTCAAAAGAAATGTCTTTTCCATATTCAAAAGGCATATCAAACTCTTCGATATCAAAACTTAAAAGCACCATTTTATTTATGTTGAATATTTGTTGAACGGATGATATAATTTGGACGGTTTTTAGATTGCATAAACATTTTACCGACATAGATGCCAATTATCCCTAAAATGATGAGTTGTAATCCTCCAAAAAAAACAATGGTCATGATTACTGATGCCCAGCCGGAAACTTCAACATTATTTACGAATGCATAAATAATATAGGGTATGTATAGCACCGAAGCGAAAGAAAGGGTGAAACCCAAGTAAACGGCAGAATAAAGCGGTTTTATACTGAAAGAAGTAACACCATGAAGTGCTAGCCTTATCATTTTTTTAAAAGTGTATTTACTTTGGCCTGAAAACCGGGCAGCAGGGTTATACCTGATCGCAAATTGTTTAAAACCTAACCATTTAACTAATCCACGCAAAAAAGGCTCATTTTCATGAAAATTTCTAAAAACAGAAACAACTTTTTGGTCGAGCAAACGGAAATCAGCCGCTCCCGGCTCAAGGTCAATATCCGAAAGCCAGTTTAAGGTTTTGTAAAACAGATTAGATGAACCTCTTTTACTTTTTGACAAATTTTTATCTTCTTCGCGGATGGTATAGACTACTTCAAAACCTTCCTCCCATTTTTGGAGCATTTGTGGAATCAGCTCTGGTGGATGCTGCATATCACAATCCATAGAAATAACACAATCGCCGAAAGCATGATCCATACCCGCTTTTACTGCCAGTTGATGGCCGAAGTTTTTAGAAAATTCCAGAAAAAATATATTATCTGCGGTTAATGCATGGTCTTTTATTTTTTCTAGGGTATGATCGGCACTTCCGTCATCCACAAGGATAATCTCGTAACGATAATTGATCGTAGAAAAAACATTTTTAATACTTTCTGCAATTACAAAAATATTATCGGCTTCGTTGTAGGCAGGGATTACTATAGAAACTAATTTATTCATTCTCGGCAATCAGATAAGATTTAAAATCTTCTTTCATCATTTGATATATTATGGTTAGCCAAATGATTACGCAAGGTAGGGCTTTAAGGGAATATAGACGAATAAATTCTTTCACTGATTTGGGAAAAATGTCGGTTGGAGATAAGCTGGTTAAGATAAAAGCGAAAACAAACAATGCAATTACCCATACTTTTTTGGGTTTTTGTTGCACCACGAACCAAATGGCAACACCGGCGAATGCGATAATGTAAGTTGGCGATTCCGACCCGCTGCTAAATATAACAGTAAAAATAAGTGTAGATGCGAGAAGCATTAACCTAAAACCTAAATTTTTGTATTGATTGATCCGCAGATATGGTAAACCGAACAAAAGCACACCGCCCAACAAAAATGGTGTATTTGGAATATTTACGTTCCCGGATACTCTTCTCACAATCCCCATTAAAGAAATATCCTGAAAAGATGTTAAAGAAGCATTTATATCATTTTTATGCGCGAGTGAGTGGTACCAATCGGCATAGCATTGAACAATAAATGCTGGTGATGAGAGTGCCATTGGTAATAAAAAGAGTGCGGTGAAAGCAATAAAACAGCCTATAATAAATTTTAATTTATTCTTAGCGAAGAAAAAAAATGCGAGTCCTACAATTCCATAGAGTTTAACAAGCGTGCCAAAGGCAATAAAAAATGCTGATTGTATTTCTTTCTTTTTGATCAGGTAAGAAAAGCTGAGTAATATTATTCCGGTTAGGGCAATGTTGAATTGAAAACTGAATAGGGCAGTTAAAGTTTCGTGAGCACAGATCCAGGCAATTATAGTACGTTTATTTATTGAAATGGGTAGGCTGTAAATACCCCATAGTAATATACATACATTAGAAATGTTCCATAGAATGGCGCCCAAACCATCAGGAAGTAAAGCAAATGGGGCAATAAAAATAGAGAATATGGGTCCGTAGTGGTTACTATCTAAATATTCAGGATAATTGTTATATAAGTTTTGTAAATCTACAGTGTGCCAATATACATATTTAAAAATCAGGTAATTGTTATAAGTATGGTGATGATATTGCTTATAACCTGCTACAATAGCTAATATCAGGTAAATGGCAAAAATGCATTCCTTTTTTAACAGAAATGACGATAGTTTATTAAAATTAGCTTTTTTGAGATTGTTCATTAACGGTTTAGTGTTGCAATATAACCATTTTAACATATCGCATAATCATCTATTGCTTTAACGGCTGATAATTGTGGTATTTTTTGCCATTGGCAGATATATGCTTAAAACTTTTCGCCCGTTTTCAAGTCCGCAAGATTGAAGTTTTTAAAAGAGCCAATCCCTGCGAACATAATTTTGAAGCCCATTAATTTTCCAATGGGTTTATGATAGGTGGTTTTAAAAACTTCCTTATTATCTATTAATAAGGATACGTGCTGATTTTTTACTCGTAATTTAACATTTTTACTAATGGTTAAATCATGTCCGAATGCTCTTAAATCAGTTTTATCTCCATTTTTAAACTGCTCAGAAAATCTGTAAGCACTCCACGCAATACATTCTGGTTTGATAATACTTAGAAAATGACTATCGCTTTCTCCATACACCACAATATCGGCCTGAGAGCAGCGAACACCTGGTCTTTCGGCCGAGGTTTTAATATCGGCACTAAATTCAAAATTATCAGCACTAATAGCTGTGGGTCTTACATTTGCAAACGATACAAAAAAGGTTTTACTGGTATCGATACCTGCATTCAGTAATTCCTTAGTGGTAACATGATAATCAGGAGCGGTAGAAATTTTCTTTAATATTGGATATACCCTAGTTGTATCATATTGTATTGTAGCAATCACATCCCATCCCTTGCTTTGCAGGTAAACATAAGCGGTATCTATAGGTGTATTTTTGTGGTATAATATTGGGAAATAACGCCCCGGAGTTTCATAATAATGATTAACAACAGCATTTGCAGAAGCAGATCGTTTGGTTTTAGCATCTCCAAAGTCTATTATAAAAGTTGATGGATCATCAGGTAGATTTCCCAAAACATCCAGTTTAAAAATGGCAGAATGCGGACTTTTACCTTCGGGGTTTAAACAGGTTAATTTAACATTGCTAACACTCTGGTTACCACTTAAGAAAAGGAAGAAAATTATGCCGGTCATTATAATGCCAAAGCCTAACAAAACGTAGATATAGGTTTTGTTCTTATGCTTTGAAGTCCCCGGTTTTATTTCTGGCTTAATAGGAGTATCCTTTTCATTTAGTGGGTGTAAAAGTTCAAATTCATACCAATCTCTAAAACCAATAAATTGAGCAAGGGCATCTCTTGTTGCTTTTTGTGGGTAATAACGTGTTGATGTTTTGAGCTTTCCGAAAATGCGTTTTAGGGTGTTTTCACTCAGATGAACTTTTGTTTTTCGATGCAATAAACCACTAAGCTTGATATAGTCGCTATTTCTCCATTCCGAAATGCTTTTTTCACTAATCTCCTTGGCAACTTTTTTACAGCAAATATCCAGCTGTTTAAAAAAAACAGAATTTTCGGCTTGTACAAACTCGTTATTCATTTGATTTAATTGACTGATTTTTAATTTGTTGTCTTGTCAATAATATTGGCAAACATTTGTACAAATGGTTAGTATTTGGTGATATAAATCATTACCTAAGTTTATAAAAGCAAAATCAAAGGTTGAAACCAATTGCTGCAAAACAAACTATTTTTTATAAAACTAACCAAATTAAATGAAAAAAAAACTACTCTTATTTGTGCTGCTTTTGTGTACGTTTTACACCTTAAAGGCACAAACCAGATTTGTTACCGGAAAGGTAATTGATGCTGGTAGCAAAGAAAGTCTTGTCGGTGTAACCATAAGTATTCCTGAAAAAAAAACAGGTACAACCACTGATGCGAACGGACAGTTTAGCCTTAATATTCCTAATGGTACCAATAAACTGTTGGTTACCTATATTGGCTATCAGGAACAAACTGTTTCAATAACGGGTAATAACCTTAATATCAGTTTAATCGCGGACACAAAAAATTTAAATGATGTCGTGGTAGTAGGTTATGGTACCCAGAAAAAGAAAGATTTAACAGGGGCAATTGCAACGGTTAGCGGGCAAGACATTACAAACCGTCAAACCTTGCAAGTATCAGAAGCTTTGCAGGGAGCAGTTCCTGGCGTAAGTGTAACCCGTAGCAATTCGGCACCGGGTGCAGGTGCTACAGTACAAATCAGGGGGGTAACTACACTTAATACCAATGGTCCTTTAGTTGTTGTAGATGGCATACCTGTGAGCAGCATGGATTTAGTCAACCCAAATGATATTGAATCATTGAGTGTTTTAAAAGATGCAGCTTCGGCTGCAATTTATGGCTCAAGGGGTGCTGCAGGAGTAATATTAATTACAACAAAGCGTGGCGCAAGCGGGGTTTCGAGTATTGATTACAATTTCGAGTATGCTTTACAAAAGCCAACAGCCCTTCCTGAATATGTAAATTCGCCAAAATATATGCGTTACTTTAACGAGCAGGCCGTTAATGATGGTGCGGCAACAGGTCCATATGCGCAGGATGCCATTGATAATTTCGAAAAAAACAGAGCGGTCACTCCTGATAAATTTCCTTTTGCTGATACTGATTGGCAAGATTTAATTATGACCAATAAATATGCACCAAGAAAGCAACATGATTTGGTGTTTACCTCCGGCACTGAAAAATTAAGAACAAAAGTTTCGTTGGGCTATCAAGATGTAGGCGCATTTTATGATCATTATAATTATGAACGATATCAATTTAGAATAAACAACGACATTAAAATCAGTAATAAATTTAGTGCAACTGCAGATCTGGCCTTTCGTCGTTTAAATAACCTATCTCCTGTTGCTAACCCTTTTAGTGGTCAAACGCCTATTTACGAAGCTAGGGTATTGCCTCCGGTATACGCCGCTTATTATTCAAATGGTGCTTTTGCTCTTGCTAAAGATGGACGAAATCCGTTAGCACAACTAAATGAGGGGGGCACAACCGCCTCAAAATCTAACCAGCTCCAAGCCAGGTTAGTGTTAAACTTTAAACCAATTGACAATTTAACCTTATCTGGGGTTGTTGCACCGACTTTCGATTTTAATAAAAGCAAGGCATTTTCAAAGAAAATTGCATTCACCAATCCCGATGGGAGCCCAAGTGCAGCAAGTAATACCTCACTCACCACATTAAATGAATCGAGAGATGAGATTTACCAAATTACAGGCCAGTTTTTGGCAAATTACACCAAAACCTTTACCAATAAACATAATTTTAGCGCGCTGGCGGGTTACGAAAGCATTTATTCAAATGCTGAATCACTTGGTGCAAGCAGAGATGGTTTTCCTTTGTTAGATTTTCCATATTTAACGGTGGGTTCAACTGCGCTACGTGATAATTCTGGAGGCGCAACTGAAGAAAGTTTACATTCTGTATTTGGCCGGGTTGCCTATGATTATATGGGAAAATATCTTTTCCAGGCAAATTTAAGATTAGACCAATCTTCGCGGTTTGCACAAGGTTTTAGAAGTGCTACTTATCCTTCATTTTCAGCGGGTTGGGTGCTTTCAGAAGAAAATTTTATGAAAAAAACAAAATGGATTAATTTCTTAAAACTCAGGGCTTCGTATGGCGAGGTGGGAAACCAACGGATCAGTAATGGACCTGGTGGGGGACAAGTTTATTACCCTTATCAGGCCAATATCGACCTTCGAAATGTTTTATTCTATCAAAATGGCGTACTTGTTCCTTTAAGTTCTGGAAGCCAGACTGCTTATGCGGTAAATGATATCAGATGGGAAACTACCCGCTCTACAGACATAGGATTGGATGCTACCTTCTTAAATAATAGGTTAAATATTACTGCTGACTATTTTAAAAAAAGTACTAAAGACATTTTGTTGCTACTTGATATTCCATTAAATATGGGCTACGATAAACCACAGCAAAATGCGGGTATACTTGATGTAAGCGGTTGGGAACTAGGCCTAAACTGGAAAGATAAAATTAACGATTTTAATTATAGCGCTAGTTTTAATATTTCTGATGCTAAAAGTAAAATAAAAAACATGAGTGGTACACGCCAGGAAAGTGGCAGTACTTTAGTTAATAAGGAGGGAAGCCAGTTTAACGAATGGTATGGTTATGTGAGTACAGGTATTTACCAGACTGCTCCAATAGCAGGAACTGCAAAAACCAGCGCTGCAATCACTGCTGGCGATGTAGGTTATAAAGATATAGATGGTAATGGAATAATCAATGCCGACGATAGGGTGTTATTAGGCGGATCATTGCCTCGTTATCAGTATGGCGGTAATATAAATTTGGGTTATAAAGGCTTTGATTTTGGTATTACTTTTCAAGGAGTTGGCAAAAAACTAAGCCGACTAAACAATGATATCGTTCGGCCTTTTCAAGAGCAGTTCGGTAATTTTCCAACTTATTTAGAAGGAAATTTTTGGAGCAAAACCAACACAACTGAACAAAATTTAAACGCAACATTACCTAGGTTAACCAATTCCAATGCTGCTAATAATTATGCCTCATCAGATTTTTGGTTATTCGATGGTTCTTATTTTAGGTTAAAAAATATTACACTGGGTTATACTTTTGATAAATGCAATGTTTTTCAAAAACTAGGACTTAAATCTATTCGCTTATATATTTCTGCCAACGATTTCTTAACCAGTAGTAAATATCCTAAATATGCCGATCCAGAGTCTGGCAATGCAAGCTATCCTATCGTTACCACATTTCTAAGTGGTATAAGTGTTAAATTTTAATCTATACAAAATGAATAAGACAATCATATATGCATTTTTGACGATAGGCATTATTACTGCATCGTCATGCAAAAAACTCGATTTATCAGATCCATCCAGTCCTGCTACAGGTAGCTTTTATACTAACCAGAACGAGCTGGAATTGGCGGTAAATGATTTATACCGGATAGATTTTTGGACTTCTGCTAAAACCGCAACTAGCACATGGGAGGAGTTTTTCTCAGATAATTGCTTTTATCGTGGTGGATCAGGCGGTAATCCAGTTATAGCGGGTAGCCTGTCATCTGATAATGCCAATGTGCAAACCTATTATTTAAATTGTTATAAAGCCATTGCAAGGGTAAATACCTTTTTAGAAAATAAAGATCGGGCAGCAGCAACTACGCCTACTGCCATAATAACCAGGTTAGAAGCCGAAATGCGATTGATTAGGGCTTATCAGTACACTAAATTAATAACCCATTTTGGCGACGTACCTTTAAATACCAAAACGCTAACCATAGATGAGGCAAAAAATGTAAATAAAACCAGTAAAGCAGATATTTATACCTTTTTAAAGGGAGAATATGAGTTTGCCGCACAAAACTTACCTCAAAATTATGGAACTGCTATAAAAAGATTAACAAAAGGAGCAGCCTTAGCCTTGCAAGCGCGTACTGCTTTATATATGGGTGATTGGGAAACGGCCAGATCATCATCGTTAGCGGTTATGAATTTAGCAGGAGCTGGCGCTTATACTTTAAACGCTTCTTATGATAACCTTTTCCAATTGGCTGGCGAGCAAAGTGCAGAGATTATATTTAGTATACCCAGAGACCAAACGCAGCAGGTATTTAGTGTGCCAGATGATATTCTGACGCGTAACGCTGGTGGTTTTGGTGCTACCTTGCCAACCCGCGAATTGGTAGATGCTTTCGAATGTACAGATGGAAAGCCGATTGATGAATCCCCTTTGTACAATCCATTAGATCCTTTCACAAACCGCGATCCACGATTAATTGCTACAATAGTACCATTTTATAGTAATACCTCTTCAACAGCGGTACCGCGTACCAGTTATTGGTTAGGCTATAACTATAATCCACACCCCGATTCTGCACAGGTATGGAGCAATAAGTTAGGGCGAAAGGTAACCAACAACGATACGCGCGCTGTTGCACCTTTTGCAAGTTTTACCGGTTTTGTATTTAAAAAAGGTGTTGCTCAGAATTGGTCTGATACGCATAAGGAAGATAATGATGCCATTATTATCCGCTTTGCTGAAATACTACTTACTTATGCGGAGGCAAAAATTGAATTGGGACAAGCCGATAATACCGTACTTGATGCCATTAACAAAGTTAGGGCCAGAGCTTATGGCCTATCTGTTAGTCAAATAGCCTCTTATCCAGCAATTACTACTTTAGATTTAGCACAACTAAAAAATGTGGTAAGAAGAGAACGTAGGGTAGAATTTGCTTTTGAAGGACTGCGTTATATGGATTTGATTAGATGGAAATTAGCAGAAAAGGCATTAACACGTCCTGTTATCGGTTTGCCAGACCCAGTAAATCAAAATAGAGTCAAATGGCCTTTTCCGGGTGTTACGCCAATTGATGACGATGGAATTGCCGATTACAGTGGCTTTGGTACCGATGTTAAAGTTTTATTTCAGCGTAACTTCGACAAATCGAAACAATACTTATGGCCATTACCGGCTATTGAAGTAAGGGCAAATCCCAAATTAATACAAAATCCAAATTACTAATCCACACATGAAAATAAAACCTGATGATAAAATTTAGTCTCTTACTAAGTACTGCGATCCTTACTGGCCATTTGAGCTATGCTCAAGATAAGCCCTTAAAAGTAAGTGGAGTATACCCACATTTAGCCACATTTAACGAAAGTTGGTCTCTGCCCGGAAGTATAAAAAAAACAAATGGTGATGGTGGCGAAAACGGTATTGGAGCCATTACCCCATGGGCAGGCAAACTTTGGATGGTAACCTATTCCCCACACATGCCTAAAGGAAGTTCTGATAAGTTGTATAGCATTGATAATGAACTCAATGTTACCATTCATCCCGAGAGCATTGGTGGCACACCTGCAAACCGGATGATCCACAAAGAGTCTAACCAGTTAATAACGAGTAACTATTTTATAAATGATAAAGGAATTGTGAGGACTATTCCATTTTCGGTTATGCCTGGCAGAATGACGGCTACAGCACGGCATTTAACTAACCCGGCCAATATGGTTTACTTTTATGATATGGAGGGCATGTTATACGAAGCAAATGTGCATACCCTGGCAGTAAAAAAGCTTTTTAATAAACCTGTGCCAGGCTGGCATGGTAAAGGTGCTTACACTGCGAAAAAACAATTGGTGGTTGCAAATAATGGCGAAGAAGCTGTTTTTAAGCTAACAAAAGATATGCTAGAAGCTGGAGATTTACCAAAAAACGATGAAGAAAAAGGTGTTTTAGCAAGTTGGGATGGAAATACCTGGAAAATTATTGAAAGAAAACAGTTTACAGATGTAACCGGACCTGGTGGTATTTACGGTTCGCCAAATGATGAAAGCCCGTTGTGGAGTATAGGTTGGGATAAACGTTCTGTAATGCTGAAATTATTGGATCATGGGCAATGGTATACATATCGTTTGCCAAAAGCTGCGCATACCTATGATCATAGAGGTGGCTGGTATACCGAATGGCCACGTATCCGTGAAGTTGGAAATAATAAAATGTTGATGGATATGCATGGCATGATGTATGATTTTCCTAAATCTTTTTCAAGGAAAAACAGCAGTGGCATTACACCTGTAAATAGCCATTTACGTTATATTCCTGATTTTTGTAGCTGGAATAATCAAATTGTAATTTCTACAGACGAAACCACTGTTTTAGAAAATCCTATGGCTGGCAGGGCACAATCCAATCTTTGGTTTGGGCAGTGGAATGATTTAAAAAACTGGGGTGCTGCAACAGGTTGGGGTGGACCGTGGGATAATGATGCTATAAAAGCGAATATACCATCTGATGCGTTTCTGATAAACGGTTTTGATAAAAAGGTATTGCATCTTACTCAAAAATCAGATCAACCTGTAATTTTTACGGTTCAAATAGATAGGGCAGGAAATAACAAGTGGGAAGATTATAAAAAGATCACCGTTGCTGCCAATGCGTATCACTATTTTATCTTCCCTGCTGATTTTAAGGCCACATGGGTTCGGTTTAAGGTAAATAAAGATTGTAATGCCTCTGCATTTTTCCATTTCACCGGGGAGGGACATAAAATACAAGATCAGTTATTCAATACGCTCGCAGGAATCAATGAGAAATTGCCAATTAACGAGAATTTGATCCGTCCATCAGGGTACAACAAAAATCTACAGGTATTAAATACTTCAAAGGAGAAAAAGCAATATTTTGAAGTTGACGAAAAATTATCGTTTCTAACCAATCCGGCTGATAGTACAGCGCAAATGGAAAAGCTTTTAGCGCTAAATAAAAATTATACTGTTGATGAGGCTTCTGTTATCATCAAAGATAAAACAGGAACTTTTCGCTTGCCAAAGGGATCTGATGAATATGAGCGTTTTCCTTACCGAGATAAACGGGAGGTGGAATCGGAACGTTTTATGTTGAATGTACAAGGTACATTTTATGAAGTTGGCCGTGAATCTGGCTATGCTGCCATTCGCCCGGTTACTACACATCGCAAAAAAATAATCGATTTTTGTACCTGGCGAGGCTTATTGGTATTAAGTGGTACCAAAATAGGTGCTAAACCTGATGGACAATATTTTGGCAACGAAACCAATGGATTATGGTATGGTGGTATTGATGATTTGTGGAAAATGGGTAAACCGGTTGGTGAAGGGAGTGTATGGAAAAATACCGCAGTAAAAGCAAATGATCCATCATTACCTTATTTAATGACTGGCTACGATCAGAAAAAAGTAAGGATTGCAACCGATCAAGATGTAGAAATTACTTTGGAGGTAGATTTTGATTTAACGGGTTTTCATCAATACAAAAAATTCTCAATCAAAGCTGGCCAAAATTTAAATTACACATTTCCAGCAGGTTTCAGTGCGCATTGGATAAGGGCAGTAGCAAGTAAAAATTGCCAGGCGACGGTTACATTTACCTACTTTTAATTATTTTTTTTAATTTGTAAAATGCTCATTATTAATTTTTTAGCCGTTCATATTTTTGGACAAACAAATGGACGTGCATAAATTATAATTATTCGGAATAAGCATCTATTATTGCAGCTCACTTGGATATATAGGGATATCTAAAAGCGAAGTTTAGGGATACTCAACGCTATCAGTACAAGGGCATCTGCCCTTGTACCTGATTTTTTCTTTTAACAATCCAAACGCATTAACGTGAATTTAATTCAAAGTTAATAAGCCTTAATTCAGTTTTCAAACCACAAATGTTATACAATCAATTGCATTACCTTAGCCACGGTTAAATACTGTGGCTTTTTAGCATTTAAGTATTTCGGATTCTTACACAAAAATCATTATTCCTAAATGTTAATAACCCAATCTATATTAACGAATTATGAATTTATTTAGGATGTGCTGTTTTGGTAAAACCTTTTACTAGTTTTATAATACTGAACCAAATAAATCATCACCTTCCTTAAAAAAACTATGAGAAAATTACAACTACCACTTTTTGTGGCCTTGGTATTAACCTTTAGTGCCTGTAAAAAAGAAGAGCAATCAAAAGAAAATTTTGCAAGTCCAAAACTAAAAGGTAATTCGAGTCCGGCAGCGCAACTGTTAAGCATTTCGTTAAACAACTGGATGAGTGTACTGGCAGATCAAAACAGCATTTCGGCAATATCTATTCCTGGCACACACGATTCTGGTGCTACTATAGAACCCGTATCAGGTACTGCAAAATGCCAGAACCTAAGCATTGCCGACCAGTTAAATGCAGGTGTTCGCTATCTGGATATCCGTTGCAGGCATATTGATAATGCTTTCGCGATCCACCATGGAGCCATCTACCAAAACCTTAATTTTAATGATGTATTGAATGCCTGTATTAATTTTTTAAACAACCATCCAACCGAAACAATCATTATGAGTGTGAAAGAAGAACATACGCCATCAAATAATACCCGCTCGTTTGAGCAGACTTTTGATGCTTATGTACAGCAAAACCCTGGTAAATGGGATTTGGGCAATAACATTCCTACGCTGGGTAGCATCCGTGGAAAAATCAGGTTATTAAGAAGGTTCTCTGGCTCATCTCCAAAGGGAATTGATGCTACTGCCTGGGCGGATAATACTACGTTCGACATTGCCAACGCTGCTGCCAATTTAAAAGTGCAGGATTTTTACAATGTTAACGATGTAAATACCAAATGGACTAAAATTGAAACGCTGTTAAACGAGGCAAAAAATGATTCTTCGAACAAGCTTTATCTTAATTACGCGAGTGGATATAAAGCAGGAGTATTCAGTATTCCTAGCATTACAACAGTTTCGAATGCTGTAAATCCAAAAATTACCACCTTTTTTACCAATAATATACATGGTAAATATGGAATTATTCCGCTTGATTTTGTTGATTCAAGTCGCAGTCAATTAATTGTAAACACAAATTTCTAAACTAAAACCAATTGATTTATGGGTTCAGGTAAAACGGCGCACTCATTATGGGTGTGCCGTTTTTTTTGGGGATGCTTATAATTAATTAGTTGTGAGTGGGAAATATCAGTTCATAAATTAATAGAAATATAGAATTATACTTTTCCTTTTATAAGCGGTTTTTTAAACAAAATATAGTTAGTTTAAGTTCAAAATTACGATTGGTATATGTCCAATCGCAACTTTTATAGCTCAATGTTAGGTTCAGTGTTTTTATTAAATTCTTTACTTCTAATTCTGCTCATCGTTTCTATTCTCATCCCTAAATAACTGGCCAGGTAACGGAGAGGTATTTTATTCAAGTCAATTTTTTTGCTGTCTGCCAATTTTCTGTACCTCCGCAGTGCATTCGGTATTCTGGCGAGAATAGATCTTTCAGAAGCTGCATAATAATGAAGTGCCAGAAGTTTTCTGCCAATAATATTTGCTTCTTTGAAATGAGCATATCCATATTCAATCAGGGTGTAGGGAATGCGGATCAGTTCGCAATCTTCCAGGGCCTGCAAATATTCTATAGATTGATTGCTCGGTGCATCGGGATGGCGTATAGCACCCACAATATTGTTCCCAAAACTAAACCAAGTGGTAATATCTTTACTCCCTTCTTTTACAAAACCACGTACAATACCGTTTTTTACAAAGTAGAGCGCCGCATTACTATCAATTGGTGAAACAATATGTTTATTCTTTTTTACCATAACCACAGTACAATTTTTTTCATATTGGGCTGCGAGATCGTCGGGAAAAGTATGGTATTGCTCCATATACTGTATAAGGGGCTTTACAAAGGAAATTTTGTTAGCGTTGAGCATCATAATATCAACTTTTGGGATCGAAGTTTGATTCTTGTAGAAGTTTAATGGTCTTGCAAAATCTATTATACGCCAAAAAATCCGAAATATTAGTATTAGTACATCAATATTTGACTGTAAGTTATTATCCTATAGGTTAGATTCAAGATTATATCGCATCATTGATTTTTTTATTCAACTGTTAATGGTTTTCCGTTATGGAACTAACCCTTTCATTTTGGTAAGGTATTGTGGTGGGAGCTTCCTATTGATAAATTAATAGTGCTTCATATTGTTGTTTAAAGCCAGATTCTGGATGTAGAGTCGTGTTTAGGCATTTCCTTTGTAATTGGCCTGGCATGAAATTTTAATCACAATGGATAACCACATTATTTTTGTGCGCACCGCAAATCAGAACGATGCACATTACGCTGAAGAAATTATACAGGAAACAGCACAATCGGCACTTGCCCGCGGCTCGGGTATTGCAAAAAGAACGGTAGAATCGGTAATCTCGAAAATGGCGGCTGGCAAAGCTGTTATTGCCCTAACCGATACGGGAGAGTGGGTTGGCTTTTCTTACCTTGAAACCTGGGAAAACGAACGTTTTGTATCCAATTCCGGTCTTATTGTTGCGCCAAAGTTCAGAAATTCCGGCGTTGCAAGGTCAATCAAGAACAAGATCTTCCGAATGTCGAGAAGATTATACCCCAACGCAAAAATCTTTAGTATCACATCAGGGCCGGCAATTATGCGGATGAATACCAAACTTGGTTTTCTTCCGGTAAGTTTTGCTGAAATTACACACGACGGGCATTTTTGGGAAGGCTGTAAAAGCTGTGTAAACTATGATATTTTGGAGCGGAAGAAAAAATGCAACTGCCTCTGTACCGCAATGCTTTTCGATCCGGCATATTTTATAGATGCTCAGCCAATTGTTTATCAGCAAACAGAAATTTATCAGGAAGTTGCACATTCTTAATCACCCCCATTACATTACCATGAATACCATAAGTAAAATTCACCTTACCCAGGGTACTGATCTTAACCAGTTGTATCAGCAATCGCTCGAGCTACTTTCTACCTTAATCACTATTCCTTCCTTTAGTGGCGAAGAATCACTTACCGCCAATGAAATCGAATCTTTTTTAAACACACATGGCATAAATACTTTCAGAAAACATAATAATATCTGGTGCTACAATAAATATTTTGATGCTTCGAAACCCACCATACTTCTAAACTCCCATCACGATACGGTAAGGCCAAACGGACAATATTCAAGAGATCCTTTTAACCCGGTTATTGAAGATGAAAAAATACATGGGCTTGGTAGTAATGATGCTGGAGGACCTCTTGTAGCCTTAATTGCCACTTTTTTGTATTTTTTTGAGCGGAAAGAGCTTCCTTTTAACCTTTGTTTGGCGACTACGGCTGAAGAGGAAACCTCAGGAGAATTAGGCATTCGGAGCATCTTAAATGATATGAAGACAATATCATTTGCAATTGTGGGCGAACCAACTTGTATGCAAATGGCTATTGCTGAAAAAGGATCAATGGTAATAGACTGTGTTTCGAAAGGCCGTGCGGGCCACGCAGCCAGGGAAGAAGGAGACAATGCCATTTACCATGCGCTTAAAGATATTGAATGGTTCAGGCACTATTTATTTCCCATTATGGATGATCAGCCGCAACCCGTAAAAATGACGGTTACGGAGATTAAAGGCGGAATTCAGCACAATATTGTTCCTGATGAGTGCAGGTTTACGGTAGATATCCGCTTCGATCACAATTATACCGAAAGGGAAATTATAAATACGATAATTAACCACACATCATGCCATTTTACTATTCGCGCCAATGTATTGAAACCATCTTATATTGATATTCTTCACCCGCTTGTAATTTCAGGCCTATCATTGGGTAGAAAAACATACCTGTCGCCAACTAGTTCAGATCAAGGCTGGCTGGATATGCCATCAGTAAAAATGGGGCCAGGCAATTCTGCACGTTCGCATACTGCTGATGAATTTATCGGTATTGAAGAAATTGAAGAAGGGATTGATATTTATATTAGTTTACTCGAAACTTTGGAGCTCTCCTAATTTTAGTGTCTCGCTAAGGCTTTAATGGGTATCGTCATTGTGAGAAGGCTTTTTCAGCCGACGAAGCAATCTTTATGGCAAGGCTCACTAGCATGAAAGATTGCTTCGTCGTTCCTCCTCGCAATGACGATAGTTTCAAAGGAAACTGACTATAACGGAGGTCTGTATCCTCACAGACCTTTCAGATAAGCCCTAACAAATTGTCATTGCTGTAAAGGTTTTTCAGCCGACGAAGCAATCTTTATGGCAAGGCTCACTAGCATGAAAGATTGCTTCTTACCTCGCAATTACGACCGCTTTACTGAAGCCTGTCAATGGTCGCGTATTCGAAGGATCTCTTTTTCTAGTCTTAGCATCTCGCTAAGACTTGAGATTTTCCCCTCTTCAATGACGAATTAATTTTCCCAAATGAAAAAAACCTTTCCAAAATGGAATGGTTTTTTTATGCTTTAATTTGCTGTAATTATGTTTTTTGTTTATAAATATCTGAAAATGAATACTTTATATTGTTTTTGCTTTTTCTGGTATAACAGTTGGCTAATGGCATGCAAAGCAAATACAATCATGACAATACTACTTTTTTTAATTCTCATTTTGCTCTGTTGGGCAACTTACAAATCAATCGACTGGTTCGAAAAAATCTAACACTATGATCGCATTATTTATTATCGCCATCGCCGTATTTATCTACATGATTTACGTGCTGATCAAACCCGAAAAATTTTAATCCTTTCTCCTTCCTGGAGAACAATTAACACATCAAAAAAATGAACACTGAATTAACCGGCATTATCGCCACATTCTTGCTCACCCTGGCCATCGCAATACCTTTGGGTAAATACCTGGCTAAGGTTTTTGCAGGAGAAAAAGTCTGGACAGATTTTTTAAAACCATTGGAAACTGGTATTTACAAACTTTCCGGAATCAACATTAAAGAACAGATGAACTGGAAGCAGCAATTAAAAGCTTTGCTCACCATTAATATATTATGGTTATTCTATGGCTTTTTTGTACTCATTTTTCAGGATAAACTTCCCTTCAACCCGGATGGAAACCCTGGAATGACTCCAGATTTAGCATTTAATACCATTATCAGCTTTGTAGCCAACTGTAATCTTCAGCATTACTCAGGCGAAAGTGGTGTAAGTTACCTCACCCAGCAATATGTACTGATGTTTCTTCAGTTTGTAAGTGCTGCCACAGGTATAGCTGCTGCAGTTGTGCTTTTTAAAGCTTTTAGAGATAAAACAACAACCGAACTTGGAAATTTCTGGGAGTTTTTTGTAAAATCAATTACCCGTTTATTGTTGCCGCTATCTTTTGTGATGGCCTTAATTTTAACTTTTAACGGTACCCCGGCAAGTTATGATGGTAAAGACAAGTTTATTTCTTTACAGGGTGATACGGTTAATGTTTCGAGAGGGCCCGCCGCTCAAATGATTGCCATTAAACATTTGGGTACTAACGGAGGCGGATATTTTGGAGCAAATTCAGCACATCCTTTCGAAAACCCAAGTTACTTTACCAATATGGCCGAGCTAATTGCACAGGTAATCATTCCGATTGCAATGGTGATTGCTTTCGGATATTTTATCCGCAGGAAAAAACTGGCCTGGACAATCTTTGGAGTAATGACAATTGGTTTGTTTATGCTGCTTTTGCCTATGCTAAGTTCAGAACTTGGTGGAAGTCCTGCCCTGGCAAAAATGGGCATTTCTCAAACTACCGGAGCAATGGAAGGGAAGGAAGTCCGCTTCGGTCTCGCTGCATCTGCTTACTGGGCAACGGTAACTACTATTATTTCTACAGGATCTGTAAATAGTATGCACGATAGTACCATGCCAATGTCGGGGACGTGGCAATTACTTGGCATGATGATCAATTCTTTTTATGGAGGCTGTGGTGTGGGTTTATTAAATTATTTTATTTACCTGATTGTTGCCGTATTTATATCTGGATTAATGGTAGGTAGAACGCCGGAGTTTCTCGGACATAAAGTTGAGGCCAGAGAGATTAAAATCGCTGCCATTATTACTTTGCTAAGTCCGTTTTTGATTCTTGCAGGTACTGCAATTGCCAGTTACATTTTTACCAATCATGGCGATGCGGCATGGGCCGTTCAACCTAAAAATTGGCTTAATAATCCTGGTTTCCATGGATTTTCAGAGATGCTTTATGAAATGACCTCCTCTAACGCCAATAACGGTTCAGGATTTGAAGGATTGGGCGATAACAATATATTCTGGAATTTATCTACCGGTATTGTGATTTTTATTGGCCGTTTCTTGCCAATTATTGGTCCTGTTGCCATTGCCGGATTATTGGGTGCCAAAAAATTCATCCCTGAATCGGCTGGTACACTTAGAACAGATACCAAAACCTTTGCCTTGATGACTTTTGCAGTGATATTGGTACTGAACGCTTTATCTTATTTCCCTGCATTGGCACTTGGGCCATTGGCAGAATACTTTACCATGCTTAAATAAATAAGAATTGCCGCAGTTGAGTATCTCGAGATGCAATTATAAGTATTTCAATAAGCTCAGCACGACAAAACAATAATAAAATTCAAATATGAAACCCAATAATAAATTGTTCGAACCTGCCTTAGTGCAGACCGCACTTAGACAATCTTTTATCAAACTCGATCCAAGGGTAATGGTCCGCAACCCGGTTATGTTCACTGTAGAAATCGGAACCCTGGTAATGGCTTATGTTACAGTATATTCATTTAGCCACAGCGGGCAAGGATCGCCTTTATATAATTTCTTCATCTTTTTAGTGCTTTTGCTTACTGTACTTTTTGCAAATTTTGCGGAGGCCATTGCCGAAGCAAGGGGTAAAGCGCAGGCAGATAGTTTACGTAAAACAAGAGAGGAAACACCTGCAAAAGTGCTTTTGCGAAATGGTATAATCGAAATCCGCTCTTCTAACCAGTTGAAAAAAGGTGATGTTTTTGTTTGCGAAACCGGAGATACCATTCCTACAGATGGAGAGATTATTGAAGGTATTGCTACAATCGACGAATCGGCCATTACTGGTGAATCTGCTCCGGTTATCCGCGAATCTGGAGGCGATAAATCTTCGGTAACAGGAGGAACAAAAGTTTTATCTGATGAGATTAAAGTTCAGGTAAGTACTGCTCCTGGAGAAAGCTTTTTAGATAAAATGATTGCCCTGGTAGAAGGTGCCTCGCGCCAAAAAACACCAAATGAAATTGCCTTAACCATTTTACTGGCAAGCTTTACCCTGGTATTTATCATTGTGTGCGTTACTTTAAAACCTTTTGCCGATTACGCCAACACACCCATTACCATTGCTGCATTAATTTCCCTCTTTGTATGTTTAATTCCAACCACCATCGGCGGACTTTTATCGGCCATCGGCATTGCCGGGATGGACAGGGCATTAAGAGCCAACGTAATCACAAAATCTGGTAAAGCAGTAGAAACCGCAGGCGATATTGATGTATTGCTTTTAGATAAAACCGGAACAATTACTATAGGAAACCGTAAAGCCACCAATTTTTACCCAACTGCTGGCGTAAACATTAAAGCTTTTACCGATGCCTGTGTGCTAAGCTCATTGGCAGATGAAACCCCTGAAGGAAAATCAATCATCGAACTGGCTGCAGAACAAGGTATAAAATCTGTAGGAACACCTGAAGGATCAACTTTTATAAAATTTACTGCCGAAACACGCTCAAGTGGATTAGATACTGCTGATGGAAGAAGAATCAGAAAAGGGGCCTTCGATTCGATTAGAAATATAGTAGAAAAGGCCGGAAATATATTTCCATCTGACATTGAAAACCATGTAAAGGCAATTGCAACCAATGGCGGTACACCCCTTGTAGTATCAGAAAATGAAAAAGCCCTTGGCGTAATCGAATTGCAGGATATTATTAAACCAGGTATAAGCGAGCGATTCGAACGCTTAAGAAAAATGGGTGTAAAAACGGTAATGGTTACGGGCGATAATCCATTAACGGCTAAATATATTGCTGAAAAGGCTGGTGTAGATGATTTTATTGCCGAGGCTAAACCCGAGGATAAGATGAATTATATTAAAGATGAACAGGCACTTGGTAAACTGGTGGCAATGATGGGTGATGGTACCAATGACGCGCCTGCTTTAGCCCAGGCCGATGTTGGTGTAGCCATGAACAGTGGTACACAAGCTGCAAAAGAGGCTGGTAACATGGTCGATTTAGATAATGATCCTACCAAGCTAATTGAGATTGTAGAAATAGGAAAACAATTGTTAATTACCCGTGGTACGCTAACAACCTTCTCTATTGCGAATGATGTTGCCAAATATTTCGCCATCGTTCCGGCATTGTTTATTGCCTCGATACCTGCTTTGCAAAGTTTAAATATCATGGGCTTACACAGCCCCGAATCGGCCATTATGTCGGCAGTAATTTTTAATGCCATTATTATTCCGATCCTAATCCCGCTGGCCTTAAAAGGTGTGGCTTACAAACCTATCGGTGCCACTGCATTATTACGCAGAAACCTGTTTATATATGGTATTGGCGGCGTTGTAGCACCATTTATAGGCATTAAAATAATCGATTTATTAGTGGGGTTATTTGTCTAAAAAAATCTGTTTATCAGTAAAATAAATTTTAATAAAATGAAAAAGTACATCATTCAATCTATCCGCTTAACCCTTGTGCTATTGGTACTGTTATGCGTAATATATCCCATCAGTGTGGCCTTTATTGGTAAAATGTCTAAAGGAAGCGGTGGAGGAGAAAAAATCACTAAAAACGGTAAAACAGTGGGTTATGCATTACTGGGCCAGTCGTTTACCAAGCCAGAATATTTTTGGGGAAGGCCATCAGCAGTGGCTTACAATGCAGCTGGCTCTGCCGGATCTAACAAAGGTCCATCCAATCCTGATTATTTAAAAGAAGTACAGTCGCGTATTGATACATTATTGAAGTACAACCCAGGTATCAAAAAATCAGATATTCCTGCCGATATGGTTACTGCATCAGGTAGCGGGCTCGACCCAAATATTTCTGAGCAAGGTGCAGCCATTCAGATCCAACGGGTTGCGAAAGCCAGGAATATAGATGAGAAAAAAGTAAAAGAACTTATCGCGATGAATACCCTTAAACCTTTTATGGGCGTTTTTGGCCCTTCATCAGTAAATGTGCTGAAATTAAACATTGCACTTGATGAACTTTAAATAATCCACGAACGTCATTTCGACCGTATTAGAGAAATCTTTTGAATTAGATCGCTCTATTTCATTGCATTCATCCGATAGCTATCGGACAGAGATGACGCTCACATTAAACTTTACTTAATAAAACAATCAGATAAAATGAAAAAATTACTATTACTAGCCGCTACACTCACTACGGGTTTCTTCGCGAAAGCACAGGAAGAACCAAAAATTAAAGTAACAGGTTACCTCGAAGCTTATTACGGATATGATTTTAACAAACCAGCCGATCATAACCGCCCGGCATTTATTTATTCGCATAACCGTGCAAACGAAGTGAACCTTAACCTTGGTTTTATTAAAGCAGCTTACGATAGTGGCAATATCCGCGCTAATTTAGCGGTAATGGCCGGAACCTATACCAATGCAAACCTTGCTGCTGAGCCTGGTGTGCTAAAAAACATATTTGAGGCCAACGCTGGAGTAAAATTATCCAAATCAGAAAACCTTTGGATTGATGCCGGAATTTTCTCTTCTCATATCGGGTTTGAAAGTGCAGTTTCAAAAGACTGTTGGGTGCTTACCAGGAATATTTCTTCAGAGAATACGCCATATTATGAATCTGGGGCTAAAATCAGCTATGGAACAAATGATGGTAAGTTTTCTGCTACAGCACTTTACCTTAACGGATGGCAGCGTATTACACGCCAAAATGGAAACAATAAACCTGCCGGCGGACTTCAGCTTACCTGGAAACCAACCGATAAAATTACCGTTAATTATAGCAATTATCTTGGAACAGAAGGTGCCGATTCGGCCCGGGTAAACAGGTTTTACCACAATATTTACGGCATTTTTCAGGTTACTGATAAATTTGGCGTAACAGTCGGTTTTGATTATGGCACCCAACAGAAAGTAAAAGGAAGCGATGATAAAAATGAAGTGATTTCGCCAGTGGCAATTCTCCAATACAAATTTGCACCTAAATGGGCTGTAGCCGGAAGATTTGAGTATTACGAAGACAAAAACGGCATTTTTATCGCTACAGGAACAACAAATGGTTTCAAAACCAAGGGTTATTCATTAAATCTTGATTATGCGCCAATAGCAAACGCTGTAATTCGATTAGAAGGAAAAGCTTACGATAGCAAAGACAAAATATTTGCAAGAGAAAATGCTGCGGTAAATGCAAATGCTACCCTTACGGCAAGCATAGCAGTTTCGTTTTAGCATTTAATAGCGTCGTCATTTCGGGCAGAGCATGTTGGAGTCGATAAGTCTATTGTAGATCTTTCCGTTCCGTTGCAATCGGTCGAGATGGCGGCTATTTTAAAAATAATTCCTGTAATCATCAATTGTAACAATGCATCCTTATATAGAAATCATCTTCAGCCTGTTTTTAGCCATTACCGGTAAGTTAATGATCAGAAAATTGAATGCGTTAAAAAGGAGCAAGGCATCTCATCTCAAAAAAAGTTATACGGCGCATAAACATGTTAATTTGCTTACCAGGAAAATTTCATTCAGGTTTAAGGTTATATTGTTTACCCTTGTAATAATTGTTGCCTTCAGCATATTAATAGAAAAAGGAATTGTAATAGTTACCTGGTAAAAGATTATGGAAGAAGAACAAAAAGAAGAATCGGTTAGGCACTTTTTGGATCTGGTAAAAAAATCCAGGCGCGGGAAACTTAAAATCTACATCGGTATGAGTGCCGGGGTGGGCAAAACGTACCGCATGCTTCAAGAATCACATGCGCTGTTGCGCAACGGAGTTGATGTTTGCATCGGTTATGTAGAAACCCATAAAAGAGCAGAAACAGAAGCGCTTGTTGCAGGCCTTCCCATTATCGCACGGCGAAAAATATTTTATCGGGGCAAAGAAATAGAGGAGATGGATCTGAAAGGAATTATAAACCGCCATCCCGAAATCGTTATTGTAGATGAACTTGCCCATACCAATGCCGAAGGCAGCAAAAATACCAAACGCTGGCAAGATGTTTTCGACCTGCTCGAAGCAGGGATCAGTGTAATATCCGCAGTAAATATCCAACATCTCGAAAGCATAAATGAGGAAATTGAACAAATTACCGGAATTGCCGTTACCGAACGCATTCCCGATAAAATATTGGAACTTGCTGATGAAATTGTAAACATCGATCTCACAGCTGATGAACTGGTTACCCGGCTTAAAGAAGGGAAAATTTATGATCAATCTAAAATTGAAAGGGCATTAGGCAATTTTTTCCAGTCAGACAAAATTCTCCAACTTCGCGAACTTGCCCTTAAAGAAGTTGTGCATCAGGTAGAACGGAAAATCCAGACAGAAATTCCCAAATCAATAAAACTCCGGCCCGAGCGATTTCTTGCCTGTATTTCTTCCAATGCAGAAACAGCTGGTGTGGTAATCCGCAAAACAGCAAGATTGGCTTCATACTACCGTTCTCCGTGGATCGTATTGTATGTGCAAAGTGATAATGAAAGCTTGGAGCGCATTAAGCTGGATAAACAGCGGCACCTTATCAATCATTTTAAATTGGCAACCGAACTTGGTGCAGAAGTGATTAAAGTAAAAAGTAATGCAATAACCAAAACCATTATCGATGTGGCCACCGAAAAAGAAGTTACCACCATTTGCATCGGCAAGCCACACCTTAATATTTTCCAGGTAATTCTCCGTACCGCAGTTTTCAATGGTCTTTTGAAAAATCTGGCCATGAGGGATATCGATCTCGTTATTTTATCTTAAAACCCTTAATTATTGATCGTTAGTGAAAAGTCAAACTCATCACGATATAAAATTGCTGTCCGCTAACACTAAAATTGATAAATGCTACGGCATTAAGTCTTTCTCAAATTAATCAAAACTATATCACAGCAATTGGGTTCAAATAATAGGACCTATGGAATTGATATGGAAAAAAAAGATACTAGAACACATTTGATTAATGCAATTACGACTGCCGGCTTACAAACTGCTGCAAAAAAAATTGGTGCATCTGCAAGTAAGGCACAAGTTAGAAGAGGCATTTCGAAAAACATAAGTTTAATTGACGAACTTTTGCACCTGGTATTGGTTAAAAGTAAAGATTCTTCTAAGCGTGTACAGAGAAATATAGAATTTGCGGGCTTGGGCATTATCGCTGCACACTCCTTTTACCGTGGTTTTAGAAAGAAAAAACGTTTAGCAATTATTGAAGGGGTATTTTTAACCGCTGCACTTGGGGGTGTATTATTGGCTACACAGTTTAAGCCTGCAAAAAGAGCAATCGGGAATTAATCACGCTTTTTTACTATTGTAAATAAACCACAATTTCATTCAAAAAATGGAAAATTCGCTTAGCGTTTAGCTGTTTTTTTTAATACCATCATTTTTTGTACTCCTATAGTGTAACAGCTAAAACATTATCTGGCAAGTGTTGTTACATTATCACTGTTTAGTTAAACAAATAAGGGTGATATAGTTATGGGCAAGAAAATATGTTTGTTGGAAGATGATGAGGGCATACGTGAGATTATCGAAATGATACTGACCGATGAACAATATGAGGTTTATGGATTCTCGAACATAAAAGACTTTATGGCCTTTAAGGATAAGGGGAAACAGGATTTGTACCTTCTCGATGTTAGGTTGCCTGATGGGAACGGCTTACTGGTATGCGATGATTTAAAAAATGACGAGGCCACTAAAAAGATACCCATTATGATGATGAGTGCCCATGCAGGCCTAAATGAAATGAAGCGCAACTGCAAAGCTGAAGATTTTATTGCCAAACCTTTTGATATTTTTGATTTGCTTAAAAAGGTAGATTATCACCTTACAAATCCTCACTAAATAGATCTCGTACAAGCCTTAGGAATATTAATTGATGTGCCAAACATTTGTGTCGCCTGGCTGTTACAATACTAGATAAATCATAATATTATTTTTAATAAACCCTTCACTTAAAGGTAGTTAATTGCTTTAAAGTAAAATTATAACAATGGAAAATACGTTCGGAAAGAATATTATCCCCGATAATGATGTCGAGCGTGTTGAAGCCCTCAAGCGCTACAAAATTATAAATACCCCACCAGAGCATTGTTTTGATCATATTGCGGGTTTGGCTACTCAAATATTTAATGTACCCGTTTCTTTAATCTCACTTGTAGATGCAGAACAGGTTTATTTTAAAGCCAATGTTGGTATGGGCAAGGCAACCACATCACCAAGGGGCGTAAGTATTTGTTCACTGGCTGTTTTAGATCCGGAGGTTACCGTTTTCGAAAATGCACCACATGAGCCATGTTTGCTTACCAACCCAAATGTTGCAGGCAGTTTTGGTTTAAAATTTTATGCAGGTGCACCATTAACTACAGCTGATGGTTTTAGGATTGGTACTTTATGCATTATAGATAAAATACCCAGAAAATTTGATGCGAACAGCAGAGCCATTTTAAAAAGCATGGCTAAAATTGTGATGGATGAAATTGAATTGCGCCTTTCTTCTATCAGCGAAGTAGAGTTACAGCATCAGTTAATGGAAGAAACTACAGCTTCAAATGAAGAATTGCTGGCTTCTAATGAGGAGTTAATCCGCAGTCAGATAGAAGTGGGAAAGCTAAATGCCGAATTATCTGAAACTAACAGCGAAATCCGTGCTGCAAATGAAGAATTGCTCTCCGTAAATCACGCCCTCAAGGTTACGCAAAACAGTTTATTATTGGTAAATGCAAAACTGGCAGAAAGCGAAAACCTGAAAAATATGGCAATCGAACAAGCCGATTTAGGCATTTGGTACATCGATGCCGATACAAGGGCATTTATTCCTTCGCCACGCTTAAAGCAGTTTTTTGGTTACCATGAAGATGAAACAATGCCTTACGAGGCTGCGGTTTCTCAAATTAGAGAAGATTATAGTGCCAAGGTGGTAGAAAAAATTAACGAGGCTTTTCTTAATAATGAATCCTACGATCTTGAATATCCCATTATCGAATTCAGGAGCAAAAGGCAACGCTGGGTAAAATCAACAGGGAAACTGAACCCTGCCGAAAAGGGAAGAAAATCATATTTCTCTGGTACTGTATTGGATATTACCGAGCAAAAAGAAAACGAACAGCGCAAAAATGATTTCATCAGTATGGTAAGTCATGAACTTAAAACACCGCTTACCTCAATGGGTGGTTATATCCAGGTGTTACAAATGCGTGCCGATAAAAATAAAGATGGCATGAGTGGGAATATTCTGAGCAGGGCTTATATTCAAACCAAGAAGATGAGCACCATGATAGATGGTTTTTTGAATATGAAAAGGGCCGATACAGGAAAAATACCCATCGACCTGAAATTATTTGATATGGCCGACTTAATTAAAGAGGCCGAAGTAGAATCGCTGGCCACCATCTCCTCCCACAATATTATTTTTGCACCTGTAGAAACAACACCTGTTGTAGCCGATAAAGATAAAGTTGGGCAGGTAATTACCAATCTGATCAACAATGCGGTAAAATATTCTCCACTTGGCTCTACCATTAATGTAGCCTGTATCAGGGTTAATGAAACTGCACAGGTGAGTGTAAAAGACGAAGGTATGGGTGTGTTGCCTACAGATCAGGATAAATTATTTGATCGTTTTTTTAGGGTAGATAGTAAGCAAATGGCCAATATCAGCGGTTTTGGGATTGGGCTTTACCTTTGTGATGAGATTATCCGTGGCCATGGAGGAAAAATTTGGGTAGAAAGCGAATTAGGAGTTGGCTCAACTTTCTATTTCAGTTTGCCACTTTAAAACAAAACGACCCATAGCCTCCAATCTTTTTATATAAATCACATCTTCTATTCTCTACAATAACTGGTATAGCATTTTAGCGATTAACCATGCTTTAACATCATAAACGAGTAGGTAACCCCTTTTGGAAGTAAACTCAATGATGTTAATCGACGTATATTAAGGTCTAAAACCTATAGCATGTTCAGTATCCTCAGAATAACAGAATCAAGAATAGTAGCCTGGAAAGCACGGAACGGCATTAATATTTTGCGTATATGTCTGGGTATTATATTTATCTGGTTTGGAATGCTTAAATTTTTCCCTGGCATGAGTTCTGCAGAAGAAATTGCAGGGCGTACTATACTCAAACTTACTTTCGGGGCCATCAAACCCTCCATTTCCATGCCTATATTAGCAATTTGGGAATGCGTTATTGGTATTGGCTTAATTACAAAAGCCTGGCTTAGACTAACTTTAATTTTATTGTACATGCAAATGGCTGGTACATTTCTTCCGCTAATTTTCTTCCCTCATGAAACCTTTCATCATTCGATACTGGTTCCAACACTGCTGGGGCAATATATTATAAAAAACTTTGTATTGATTTCTGGCGGGATTTTAATTGGTGCAACATTAAAAGGGGCGAAGTTGGTAGCTAAAACACAATTAAATGAGAAGTCATTAAAACTCGAAAAGCGCTTTGGTAGAATCAGGCGTATCATTAATCTACAAGCCATTTGAACTTTGATTAAATTATTTTGCAATAATTAAAACAATAAAAAAGGTATCGTGTTATATCAATACATCTACCGTAAACATTTACAAAACAGACTTTGCTCAGCAAGGTCTGTTTTTGTTTTATAACCAATTAAGCTTTTAATTCCATTATAAAAATATACCCTTGGGCAGAGTTTGTTTGCACATTAACGATATAATTTTTACCATTATTTCTAAATGCATATACGGCAAAAGGTTCATCATCAGAAAGTGCGAAAGTATGCCCTTTGCCGTTCCAAATGTTTCCTTTCAATTTTTGCCTCAAAGCCTCATTCGCAGTATCGTTGGCAGGATAATTTCCACTGTATAACTGTTTCGCCCCTATTTTACTTATATAGTCAGTTAACTCCTGATTAAAAAAGCGTTGATTAAAATTCTGACTTTTTTCATCTGCAAAAGCAATAATACCAAGTTTCCCTTTGGTGGTGTAAACGCCAGTGCCAGTATAGTTTTCCAACATTTCATTTTCAAAAACATCAGTCAGCCCGGCTTTTTCATCTACAATTTTTATACCTTCCGGAGCTTTAAAAAAAGGAAATTCGCCAATTTCTTTAACCTCAGGAATAGTTTTCCAGTCGATTTCGGTAGCGGTAACACTTCCGCTGGTTTTTGATGGTTCAGTTTGACTGGTTGTGGTACTATCTTTAAGATTTACTTCTGCTTTTTTCTCTTTGTTGTTACAAGAGGCCATAGCTACCCCTAGGGCGAGAGCGATTGCTGTTTTTTTCATAAATAGATTTGATTACGTTTTAGCTATATGTTTATTATAGCCAGACTCTGTGTTCAAAAATGATGCCCGGATTGCTTTAACGATTATTCATTTTTAGCATATTGAAATGACACATTTTAAGCAGAAAATTGTTCAGTTTGTATTGCTTAAAGCAACTAAGTTAAAAAGTTTTACATGCCAAATGGCAGTTAATATTATGATTAACATTTTAAAAATTAGAAATGGATTTACAATTAAAGAATAAAACAGCTTTTATAAGCGGCTCTACCGCTGGTATTGGATTCTCAATTGCCGAAAGTTTGTTAAAAGAAGGCGTAAAAGTAATCATAAATGGCCGTTCGCAGCAAAGTGTAGATGATGCAGTTAAAGCATTGGAAAGTATTGCAGGCAGTGAATTTATTTCGGGTATTGCTGCTGATTTTTCGAGTGCCGAAGACGTAAACAGGCTGATTGCAGCACTTCCTGAAATCGATATTCTGGTTAACAATGCTGGAATTTTTGAACCCAAAGCCTTTGAAGAGATAAGCGATGAAGATTGGTTCAGGTTTTTTGAGGTAAATGTAATGAGCGGCATCAGGTTATCCCGCGAGTTGTTCCCTAAAATGTTGAAGAAGAACTGGGGCAGAATTATTTTTATTTCAAGCGAATCGGCTGTGTTTATTCCGGATGAGATGATCCATTACGGTATGACCAAAACTGCCCAGCTGGCGGTAAGTCGTGGCTTGGCAGAATTAACCAAGGGTACAGAAGTAACTGTAAATTCAATTTTGCCAGGGCCAACAAAATCAAAAGGAGTGGGTGGTTTTATTGAAGATTTGGCGAAAAAGGGAAACATTAGTATAGCAGAGGTAGAAACCGACTTTTTCAAAAATATGCGGCCTACTTCATTGTTACAGCGCTTTCTTGATGTAAGCGAAATAGCGAATGCCGTTACTTTTTACGTAAGTCCTTTAGCTTCTGGCACCAATGGCGCAGCCATTAGGGTAGAGGGTGGTTTGGTAAGATCGATCTTGTAATATAATATTGTGCTGAACATGGTGAATTATCTTTAGGTACTTAATATCTAAGGCATTTCGCTTGGTTCAGCATGATGATTTGTTGATTCTTTTACAATGCCTTATCTCAGTTGAAAAAGAAGTTAGCAATAAATAATCAAAGATTTGTTTTCACTTGCGTTTCTTAATGGTAGACGAAATTTCTCACAGGTTTTGTTTATATTTGATTATCAATTTATAAGCTATGTTGTTATTCGCAGTTCCGTTATATTTTATTGCATTTTTCGGCTGGATGATTTATGCCGCTTTCATCAAGAAAAACCTTAAACAAAATATGTCTATGGTTTATTTTGGAGGCACATTTAGCGTAATCTGGTTGCTGATAATAACGGTTTCCTACCTATAAGGCAATATTTATTTAAGATATGTCGCAAAAGTTAGAAGTTTGGCAAAGAGGTCCGCTGCCAGAGTTTAATCCATTACTACAGCCTATTGCTCATGCATTACTGCAAGCCAGAGAGGAGATTAACGAATACATGGATGGTTTTCCGGTAGCTTTACTTTGGGAACGCCCGGCCGGAATGGCTTCTACAGGTTTTCATCTTCAGCACTTAAGTGGCGTACTCGATCGGGTTTTTACTTATGCAAGGGCACAAGGGCTTTCCCAATTTCAGTTTGCACAATTGGCAGAAGAAGGTAACGATGCGGCAGATCCATACACTGTGGCCGATTTGGTAAACCGTTTCAGTAATCAGGTCGATTTAGCCTTGGCGCAGCTAAAAAATACAGATATATCTACCCTGCCCGATTTTAGAGGAGTGGGCCGTGCAGGCCTCCCTTCAACTGTAATAGGTTTGTTATTCCATGCAGCCGAGCATACCATGAGGCATGTTGGTCAGCTAATGGTTACCGCAGCCGTGGTTAAAAAAGACTATTATGTTGGTTCAGAGCGGGCTTAAACTGCTTTTCAAATAATGTTTTCCTGGTGTTGTAGGTGTCATCTTTTTTTTTGGAAACCGGAAAGACAGGTGCGTTTGGGTAATAATTGCTATTATTCATCAATATGAAAGAATGCTAGATTGATTTATCCTTCCTAAAAATAAATGTTAAATTTGGTATCGCTATAGGCAATAAGGTTTAACATTAGCATATCCATATGAATACTTCTGATACCCACAATGAGCGCATTGCAAAAATGACATTTGCTTCAGTTTATCCTATGTATGTGGCAAAAGTGGAGAAAAAAGGCAGAACAAAAGAAGAATTAGATGAAGTGGTTACCTGGTTAACAGGTTTCAACAAGCAAAAACTCCAGCAGCTTATTGATGAAAAAGTAACTTTTGAAAGCTTTTTTCAGCAGTCAACATTAAATCCTAATGCATGCCTGATCACCGGATCAATTTGTGGGTACCGCATTGAGGAAATCGAAAATATTTTAACCAAACAAGTCAGGTACCTGGATAAGTTGGTTGATGAATTGGCAAAGGGCAGAGCGATGGAGAAAATATTACGAAAGGCATAAAGAGTATCGGTAAAGTATTTTAACGGGGCAGAGCACGCAACAGCATGTGCACAATAAGCTTATTGAAAAAGCCAAAGAAAAATTATCTACTTCAAATTTATCAGTCAGCGAAATTGCCTATCAATTGGGTTTCGAACATTCGCAATCGTTTAGTAAACTGTTTAAAGCAAAAACGCAGCTTTCGCCACTGGCGTTTAGGGCAACTTTTAATTGATTAATACATGAAATGGTATGATCAAAGCTCATTACGATGGGCTTTAGTTTTAACATCATATTGGTAATGCCCGCTTATTGCAGATCGGATAAATGGTTTGACTTTTTCCCTTCGTTAATTACTTTCCCAATCTCCATCACTTTTGCAATACAATCCATTTACTGAATATTTTTATCAATAGAATAATTATTGAGCATGCAAATCGTTATGCCATCGTTGCCGGAAGTTCAAAAATTATCAAAATCGTAAATTTTGTTAAATGTTTGTAGGGCATGTTAAGATAATATAATTTTGTCTACTAATAAGATAGACTTTATATATTATGAATCCCAAACCACTCCTTACTCCCTACCATCTGATACCAAAAATTTGCTACAGTAACCGCTGTAGTTGTTGTTGAATTAATCTTTTCTCTGGCAGAAAGCTTCTCGATAGATTTTTTTTTTAACAACTCATATCGAAAGTGAGGTTACGGCACGGCAAATTTTCCTCATCATCAATATTTGCTATATGATCTTTGCATTAAACAGCAAAACATAAGCGTAGCCATTTACCTGGTTATACATATGAAGCAGGTAAACACAATATGAGGTAGAAAAAGAAGCTTACCAACAGCGCAGCGTTATAATTTACAACATAGGGGAAATGCATTTCTGCACATTCCTCACATTAAACCATTTAACCGGAGATCAATTGGCGTTGCACCCGGTCTATTTATTCAATGATCATGCTAAAATTAAGAAAATTGCAGGAGTTTTTTCATCCCATTAAGCCCATTGCAATTTTATAATTGGCATAAACCAACCTTAATTATGAAAATAAGCGGAATGTTCTGGAAGGACTCGCATCACAAACCTTTGTTAAAAACACTTTTTTTACCAGGTTTAACAGGGTTTTTCCTGTTTTCCTCCATTTTACCTGCTTCGGCAAATAAAAGTATTAAAGAAACACATGTTAAGCTACCTGCGCACCCGAATAGCCCCCAAACTGCAAACCCACCAGTGTACAGCACTTTTGGTGTGCTAAATGTTGTTCATCAGCGATGGAATGCCATTACAATTAAGGGAAAAGTGACCGACGAAAAGAACCTTCCGTTGCCGGGGGTAAGCATACGTATAAAAGGAACTGCCCAGGCAGTATCTACCAATCCTGATGGCGAATTTCAATTGGTTACCGAGGTAAACCAACCCACATTAGTTTTTACCTATGTAGGCTACAAAACCCAGGAAGTGCTTTATAAAGGCGAACAACTTTTGATTAAGCTCGATCCCGATCAAAGTAAGCTAGATGAAGTGTTGGTAGTGGGTTACGGAACCCAGAGAAAAAGTGATGTTCTCGGTGCTGTGGCTAGTTTTAATGCAAAAGCTGTAGAAGAAAAGCCGATATCGAGGGTAGAGCAGGCACTTATCGGCCAAATGGCTGGTGTGCAGGTAAGGCAGCAAAGCAGCACACCCGGTGCAGGCCTAAGCATTCAGGTACGTGGGGCAGGTTCCATTACAGCAGGTAACGAACCCCTGTATGTTCTGGATGGTTTCCCGCTTGATGTAGCCAGTCAGAATGCCGCTGGCGGAATCTCCAACAGTCCGCTTGATAACCTTAACCCTAACGATATTGAAAGTGTACAGGTATTAAAAGATGCTGCTGCCGGGGCTATTTATGGTTCACGTGCGGCGAATGGCGTTGTGATTATTACCACCAAAAAAGGTGTGGCGGGTAAACCCCGAATCACTTTAGACGCCAATGCAGGCATCAGTTCAGTTGCCAGAAAAATCGATATGCTCGATGCTGATGAATGGGTGGCCCAGGCAACCGAACTGGCCAACGCGGCATGGGTAGCATCGGGTACGGGCAGAACAGCCAGCCAAAGCAATGCAGAAAGAGCTGCTATTTTAGGTTTGGCCGCAGGCACAATAAACACCAGTTACATGACGGATCCGAGGTGGGCACAGCCCGGGCACCCGGGGCTTGATTATGTAGATTGGCAGGATGCAATTTTTACCAGTGCACCTTATCAAAACTATGAGGTTTCGGCAAGTGGCGGATCGGAAAACGTAAACTACTTTATCTCCGGTAATGTACTCAACCAAAATGGAACGCTGATTAACTCCAATTTTAAAAACTATGGTTTAAGGGCCAATGTAGAAGCCAATGCCAGTAAAAAACTTAAGTTCGGAATCAATCTCGCGCCATCTTATTCTGTTAACAATGCGCCACCGGGCGAGGGTAAAGACAACCAATTGATGAATGCCTTACAAATGGTACCCGTTGTAGAAAGTACGGCAGGATTAAATTCCGGTGCTTATGGTTACAGCACCTACACCTGGGGTAGCCCAAGGATAATCAGCCCATATGCTTACCTGGAAACAGCCATTAACAAAGTGAAAACTTCCAGGCTGCTTGCTTCCGTATACGGAGATTATCAGATTATAAAAGGCCTGTCGTTACGCTCGAGTGTAAATTATGACAACCTGGACAGGAACACTTCAAAATACACATCCGATCAGGTTACTGTAGGCGCAGCATCAGCTTTATTAACCAACCCTGGCTTATACTCAACCGGTTCTTATGCGGTAATCAAAAAACAAAATTTCCTAAACGAAAACACACTAAATTATAGTACAACAATTGCTGGTGTACACAAAATTTCGGCCGTTGCAGGGGTATCTTACAATATTGTACATACCGAGGGCGTGAGCCTTGCAACAGCAGGTGGTTTTGCAAATGATATCATTAAAACCCTAAGTAATGCCATTGCCAACTCGGCAGGTGTTACCACCACAGGAACATCAACCGCGGCAAACAGTACGCTTTTTTCTTACTATAGCAGGTTGCAATATGCTTTTAAAGACCGCTACCTGTTATCAGGTACCATCAGGAGGGATGCCTCTTCAAAATTCGGTACCGAAAACCGGTGGGGTACCTTTCCTTCGGTATCTGCCGGATGGAAAGTTTCAGAAGAATCTTTTCTTAAAGATGTTAAAGCCATCAGCGAACTAAAATTAAGGTTAAGCTGGGGTAAATCGGGTAACAACAACATTGGCGATTATAACGCCATAAGCACACTTATAAATGCCAACTATGTATTTGGCGGCAATACGCCAACAACAGCCACCGGGCAGGTGGTTTCGGGCCTTGCCAACAAAGCACTGAAATGGGAAACATCCAACACTTACGATCTTGGTTTAGACCTCAGTTTATTGGCCAACAGAATCAATTTTACTTTCGATGCCTATCATAAAAAGAATACAGATTTATTATTAAACCTGCCGGTACTCTCTGCAAGTGGTTTTAGCAGCAGCTTACAAAATATAGGCGCAGTTGTTAATAAAGGTTTAGAGTTTGGGTTGAACACCGTAAACGTAAAAACGGCCAACTTCAGCTGGACAATGAATGCCAACATTGCCTTTAACAAAAATACGGTAACCGATCTTGGCCCTACACATGCTGATATTGAAATTGCCTCTGCTTACAGCGGGAGCAATGCCCCATATCTGTTAAGGGAAGGGCTGCCTGCCTTTAGCTATTACATTACCAAAACGGATGGCATTTTAACTGCTGCTGATGTTGCCAATCCGGCGGTGGCAAAAGTATCAGGACAGAAAGCTGGAGATGCAAAGTATGTTGATGCCAACGGTGATGGAAAAATAAGTGCTGCCGATAGGGTAGTGGGCGGCCAGCCTTCTCCGAAGTATACCTGGGGCTGGACAAACAATTTCAAATATGGCAACTTCGATCTTGGCGTACAGCTGTATGGCCAGCATGGAGGTTCGATACTTTCGTACCTGGGCAGGGCAATAGACTTTTCCGGAAGTACAACAGCTAATGTACTTGGGGTATGGAGAGACCGCTGGACGGCGGCAAATCCAAATCCGGATGCACCAAGAGGTAAACTGGGTGCAACTTATACCTATCCCAATGTAACTTCAGATTGGGTATACTCCAGCGATTTCTTCAGGGTACAAAATATCACCTTGGGTTATAACCTTAAAGGATTGATTAAAACACGGGGCATCTCATCGGCAAGAATATTTGTGGCGTTAGAAAATTATTTCAGTCATGATAACTACAAGGGTGGGGCCAACCCCGAAGCGCAAAATACAAATGTAAGCGGCGATGCCAGCTACGCAATATCGGGCGATTACGGTTCGGCGCCATTAAGTAAAACAGCATCAATTGGTATAAATATTGGCTTTTAGTAAAATAAGATGAAAACGAAAATATACTTAACCCTGTTCTCTGCAATACTGTTGTTAAGCAGCTGCGAAAAGGAATTAAATCAAACACCAGAATCGAGTTTAGCCACCGATAATTTTTTTACGAACAACAACGACTTTCTTCAGGCCGTAAATGGTGTGTATGCACAATTGAGTAATTACCCAAGCCAGGCCTTATGGTTAGGTGAAATGCGGAGCGATAACTTAAATGCCACATCTGACGGTAACCGCGATTGGGACGGGATTAATAATTTTACACCAAGCATTACCACAACGGGCTTTATCGCAACCGCATGGAAAGCAAATTACAATGGCATATACAATGCAAACACAGTACTTGCAGCATTAGAAACCAAAGGAAGCGTGCTTACCCCTGCAAACGCCACCAGGTATGCAGCTGAAGTTCGTTTTTTGAGGGCTTTTTACTACTTTTCCCTCGTTCGTACCTTTGGGCAGGTGCCCTTAATTGCAACGGTTAAGAGTGCAGCAGAAGTAACCAGTATTCCCCGAAGCCCGGTAGCTGAAGTGTATGCGCTGATTGAATCGGACCTGCAATATGCTGCGGCCAACCTGCCGGCCACCTTTACAGGTGCCGACCTTGGAAGGCCAACCTCGTATGCTGCAAAAGGCTTATTGGGCTTGGTTTATTTAACCAAATCGGGTCCCACTTATGGTATAAACGGACCTGGCCTTAACAGCAACGAATATGATAAGGCTGCGGCCCTGTTTGATGCGGTACTTACCGGCAGCCCTTATAGTTTTGCCCCTAATTACGCTTCCATCTTTTCGTATACCAACGAAAACAACAGTGAAGTGGTGTTCGATGTGCAGTTTGCATCCAGTTTAAACGGAGCTGGTTTTCCTTCACATCTGGTACCTGTAGCGTATTGGACGGGCAACGGAATATCCAACAGCTTTGGAAATGGTTATGGTGCCAGTACCTTTCCGGTGGCCAAAAATCTTGTTACTGCTTACACCACCAATACGGTTAGCGGAACAGATACGCGGTACCCATTTAACGTAGCCACAACCTATACTGCGGGGCCTTTTATTAAAAAATATATCGATGTAGCCAAAAAAGGCTTGTCTGGCAAAGATTGGTCTGTTAACTTTATCGTACTGCGTTATACCGATATTTTGCTTATGAAAGCCGAATGTATTTTGCATGGAGCGGCAGGCACGCAGAGCGATGTTGATGCAGCGGTTAATAAAGTTAGGGCCAGGGCAGGTGTAGGTGCATTAACTAATGTAACCATACAGACTTTAATGCAGGAGCGGCAGAGAGAATTTTTGGGCGAAGGCCTCCGTTGGAACGATCTTGTGCGCGAAGGACTTGCCGTTACACAGATGAATGCCTGGAGGGTGGCCGATGGGATTGCTAAAATTAATGAAATTGTACCCAACTATGTAATTTATCCGGTACCTGCTGCAGAAATTCAGACAGCACCTGGCCTATATATTCAAAACCCGGGTTATAACTAGTGTATTATGAGAATTACAAGTGTTGATTTTAATAAAATGACCATAAGAAGTTTAATCATCATCAGCTTTTCGCTGCTTTACAGCGGAGCAGTTTTTGCCCAGCGAAAGGCGGGACAAAGGCCAAACATTGTTTTTATTTTGGCCGACGACCTGGGTTATGGCGACGTTGGTGTGTACGGGCAGAAGCAGATCCTGACCCCTAATATTGATAAGCTGGCCAATGAAGGCACGCGGTTTACCGATTTTTATGCCGGGGCACCGGTATGCTCGCCCTCTCGCGGATCAATACTTACCGGGCTTAACACCGGGCATGCCACCATTAGGGGCAATGCAACCGAGCAAGGCGGAATTGCAGGTAAGAAAGGTAAAAATGTAGTGTACAGGGCCAACCTTACCAAAGATGATTATACGATAGGAAACCTGATGCAGGATGCCGGATATGAAACTTCACTCGTTGGAAAATGGCATGTAGATGGTTACGATTCGCTTGCTACACCTTTACAAAGGGGCTTTGATCAATTTTCGGGCTGGCTGATTAATATTCCTTCCACCTACGCCAGCACCTATTGGCCCGATCACCGTTACATCAACGGAAAACTTGTAAACGTGGCACCAAATGCCGATGCAAAAAAAGGATACTATGAAACCAATATGTGTACGGATGAAGCATTGACCTATCTGCAAACGCAGAAAAACAATAAAAAGCCTTTCTTTTTAATGCTGAACTTCAACAATCCGCATTCGCCGCTTGATGTGCCAGACCAGGCCATTTACAAGAATAAAAACTGGCCGGAAGATATGAAAACCTATGCCGCCATGGTGTATTATTTAGATCAATCGGTAGGAAAAATAAAAGATTACCTGGTAAAAAGCGGATTGTCGGAGAATACAATCGTGTTCTTTGCATCCGATAACGGGCCAAGATCGGAGCCAACGAGCCAGCTCAAAGCGGTATCAGAATTTTTTGATTCGAACGGTAAGCTTAAAGGCTACAAAAGGGATATGTATGATGGAGGAATCAGAATCCCGTTTATTGCCTGGGCACCCTTTATTAAAAACGCCCCGAAAACAAGCGATGTACCTGGATATTTTCCTGATATTATGCCAACGTTTGGAGAAATTGCCGGTAAAACCTCCGGATTCCGTACAGATGGCACCAGTATCTATCCGGTAATGAAGGGAGCAAAAGTTAAAACTGACCGGTTTTTATATTGGGAGTTTTTCGAGCTGGGCTTTGAACAGGGTGTACGGTACGGCCGATGGAAAGCAGTAAAAAGACACCATAAACTGGAACTTTACGACATTAAAACAGACATTGGCGAAACCAATGATGTTGCTGCGGCCCATCCTGATGTGGTGAAAAAAATTGAGGATTATCTATTAACCGCCAGAACTGATTCGCCTTATTGGACGGTGAAGTAAAGCATTTTTACTATGGTGAATTTTGTTATAAGCTTTGTAAAATGGTGAAGTTAACATTTTATGAATAACTTAATTTATCTCCAATAATTTCAAATTTTTATATTTGATTGTCATAGAATTATCATTTAGTATGTTTCGATAAAAATGTTTATTCGAAAATAGATACTGCAGCGAATCATTTTAAAGCAATGTAAACAACTCGTATTATGATATTGATTTTGGTATTGTTTGTATGCAAGATCGCATCAAGGTAGTGCATCTATGTGTCAGCCTAAACAACTTATAAACTGCATCTTACGCTGAAAGAAAGATTTATAACCTATTCTTTACAGCTTGAGACAGAAAAAAAATATCATATTGACAAATTTTATATATGGACTATCTTTGGCATTAGAAATAATAAAAATAACAAAAACTACGAATCATGGCAATTGCAATTAAAGTTATTCCAGTCTTAAAAGACAAGGTGGCTGCTTCGTTTGAAAAGCAAGTTTCCTCAAACTTTAACAAAAAGGCCTCTGTCGACTTTTCGTCTCAAGTTAAGTCGGCAAGTAAAATTCTCTCAAAAGCAAAGATATAACATATTAGTGGCTGGAAATTTTTTAGAAGAAAAGTGCACCTTGGAAAACTATGTTGATGTAGTTGAGAGGTGCACTTTTTTTGATTGCAAGCATCAGGATTTAAACGATTTCTTTCAAAATGATGCAAAGGCATATTATGAAAGTTTACTTGGTGAAACCTATTGTTTTACGCTTGATGAAGATCCCAAGATCATTATTGCTGAGTTCACTCTTTCAAATGACAGTGTAAAAACTACTCACCTTCCTAATGCAAGAAGCAAGAAAGTTCAAAAAGATATTCCTAGAAAAAAAACAATGCGTTCTTATCCTGCTGTTCTTATTGGTAGATTAGGTATAAACGGTGATTTTAAAAGACAAGGGATAGGTGAGCAAGTCATGGATTTCATTAAGGCGTGGTTTACAGAAAGAAGTAATAAAACTGGTTGTAGATTTATCGTAGTTGACGCTTATAATGAGCCAATTCCTTTAACTTATTACGAAAAGTGTGGATTTGTTTATTTGTTTTCAACTGAAGAACAAGAGAAAGAATACCTCACTTTAGACCCCGAAGATAAACTTAGTACTAGATTAATGTTTTTTGATCTTATTGCCTTAAGAAATCTTGGATCAATAGAAGCTTAAAAGCTTAGTTTGCGTAGAAATAGCAACTTATTAACATTCAAAACTCAATATTACGCGATTTTGGCCTCCTGCAAGTTTTCGGTAGCTAAATATGCGCGATTCTGATCTCCTGCAACTAAATCTTAGGCTGTCCTGTTTAAATAATGACGCAATTCACATCTAATGTTGTCGTTTATACCGCTCACCGGATCAATAAATGTGCGCCATCTTTGTATTGTAAATAATTTCATACCAAATTTTAATAGCCTTATGAAAAGCTTATTCAAAACAGGGAATACATTTAAATTAATATTGTTAATGGCCATGGTAATGTTAACCACACTTCAATCAAAAGGGCAACAGTTAAAACCTGCCGTAAGCGGTTATGCGCCGGCAAACGGCTTAAAGGTTTATTACGAAGTTTACGGAGCAGGTAAACCGCTGGTATTGTTGCATGGCGCGTTTATGACGATTGCCACCAACTGGGGCGAACTTATACCCGAATTAGCCAAAACCAGGAAAGTAATTGCTATAGAAATGCAGGGCCATGGGCACACACCATATTCAGACCGTAAATTAAACCAGGTTACTCTGGCCAGCGATGTTGAAGCGGTATTGAATTATTTGAAAGTGGATAGTGCTGATGTTGTTGGCTATAGCATGGGCGGAACCATTGCTTATCAGTTTGCTACACAAAGTGCAAAGCGTGTAAATAAACTGGTTATCATATCATCTACCTATAAAAGCACTGGTTGGCTGCCCGAAGTAAACAATGCATTTAAAGGGCTTAAACCGGAGATGTTATCAAACACACCAATGAAAACTGCTTATGACGCGGTAGCACCCGACAAAACTAAATGGACAAATTTTTTAACGCAAATGATTGCGTATGCCAATGTGCCCTTCGATATGGGCGACGACAAGCTTGCTAAAATTACCTCGCCCGTACTCATCATTGCGGGTGATAATGATGGCCTTGATAAAATTGAATTAATTAGAACCTACCGTTTGTTGGGTGGTGATAAATTTGCCGATATGGGTGCGATGCCAAAAGCACAACTGGCCATTGTGCCGGCGCAGGGCCATGTAAGCCTGATGATGCAAACCAAAACAATACTGGCTTATTTGGATGGCTTTTTAAAGTAAACACAAAAGGTGGCCATATGTAAAGAGCATAATGGCCACCTTTTTCAATAAAAACCCTACAGGCAGGGGTATAAATGAATTGCTGTAATTAAGCCAGCTTTTTTTGCAGCCATTTGCGAACAGGTTCATCATACCATTTTAATGCTGCATAAGCTAAGGCAATACCCCCAACTAAAATAAGCAGGGCATATGGCCAGGCCTGCGCAAGTGTAACGCCTTTATGGTTGCTGATCCAGGCCACGTAAAAATAAACCAATGGATAATGTACCAGGTAAAGCGGGTAAGAAATATCGCCCAAAAATTTACATATTTTACGTTCCCTTTGTGTTTGCAGCAGTCCGCTGGCACCGATGTATACAATAAGCGGGAAAACGATGATGATGCAAATGGATTCATATACCCCGTTCATCCATAGGTGATCGGCACCGCCAATACGTGGCATATAAAGTACAAGGGCCACTAAAAGGCTGCACCATAAAAAAGCATTTTTAATTTTGGTGGGTTTCGCAATGCGCGATAGGAGCAGGCCGGCAAAAAAAGGATACATGGTGCGGGTAAAGCCAATGCGTACCTGTTCTACATTCAACGTCCAGCCACCACTAACATCGCCGTTAGAAATGGCGAGCTGTGCCAATGCTATTCCAGCAATAACGACCAATATTGTTAACGCCGTTTTAGAAAATTTCCTGATCCACACCGCATACAAAATGTTGGCAATATATTCGAAAAATAACGACCAGCCCACACTGTTTAAAGGATGCATTTCTTCCCATCCACGAATATCGAGCGATAAAGGCACAGGCAGGATGGTATAACCGATTAACAGCACGAGCAGCATCTTCCATAATGGGATGGTATGAATAAGGGGCCAAATGGTAGAATCCGTATAGTAAAACCCGATGGTACCGAGTGTCATCCCTAAAATTACCATTGGTTGCAAACGGATTATGCGGCGTTTAAAAAAATTGCCTAAACTCATTTTCTGCCACCTGTCGTCATAGGCATAGCCCATCACAAAACCCGATAACAGGAAGAAAAAATCTACAGCGAGGTAACCATGATTAACCAATATATCGAGGTGCCCGGTACCTAAGGGTTCGGTGAGGTGAAAGGTAACTACAATAATGGCTGCAATGCCACGCAGGCCATCTAATATGGGATAATGTGGCTTGGTGGCCAGCTCAATATTTGGGTTAGTGATCATCTGGTTTCTGGTAAAAAATTGCAATTTCTAAAAAATAACGAAGATTCGGTGCTTCGGTAAGTATTGCATTCATAATGATACATAATAAGTTAAATCTAAGTTTAGAGATTAAGAGAACGTCTCAGACCACAACCAATTTGTTTATCTTACCCGTAGGTAATACAATGAATCTAGACAATTGAGCCATACAAGCAAAATATTTGAGCCGTAGAAGAAAGTTTCCGCATTGCTGATTGTTGATCTTTGTATTATGAACAACATCACAAAAATTCAATTGGCACAAAATGGTCCCTTCGTATCTAAACTTGGTTTAGGTTGTATGCGCATGTCGTCTATCTGGGGCGGGCCAACACCTAATGAAACGGAAAGTATTGCTACCATCCACGAAGCTATGGATAGTGGCATTAATTTTATCAACACCGGAGATTTTTATGGTGCCGGCCACAACGAAATGCTTATCGGCAAAGCCATTAAAGACAGGCGAAACGATGCCTTTATCAGTGTAAAATTTGGTGCCATCTTTCACAATGGCCAGTGGCTGGGCTTGGATCTCAGACCGATTGCCATTAAAAACTTTATCAATTACTCGCTTACCCGTTTAGGTATCGAAACTATTGATCTTTACCAGCCCAGCCGGATGGATGGAAGCGTACCGGTAGAAGACATAATTGGCACCGTAGCCGATTTGGTTAAAGAAGGTAAAGTGCGCCATATTGGTGTATCCGAGATTAATGCTGATCAACTTCGCCAGGCCAACAGCATCCACCCGATAAGTGCCCTGGAAATTGGTTATTCGCTTGCCGACCGGCAAATAGAAACCGATCTTTTACCCGCAGCTGCCGAGTTGGGCATTGCCGTAGTGGCCTTTGCCAATACTGCCGAAGGTTTGTTAACCGGAGAGATGAAAGCTCCACTTGCCGAAAATGATTACCATAGCCACTTTACTCGTTTTCAGGGTGATAACCTGGTGCATAACCTCGAAAAAGTAGAAGTGTTAAAGCAACTGGCCCATAATAAAGGCTGTACGCCAACACAGTTGGCCATTGCCTGGGTTAAAGAGCAGGGAAATAACATTATGCCTTTGGTGAGCATGAGCCATAGATCGCGATTGCCTGAAAATATTAAAGCCATGGATATTGCATTTACACCTGAAGAAATGAACACTTTAAATACTACTTTTGCAATAGGTGCAATACATGGTGGCACTTATTTACAACGCTAAATGAACAGTCCAGCAGAAATCCTCCCCGGCGTAATCTTTTATTCCTACCTCTCTACAGAGCGTAAGGAGAAAGTATGCTTCTGGAATCACCATACCCTGGTGTTACAGGTTTCTGGTCAGCTGGTTTTAGAAACCTCCGGTCAGAATATCTCAATAAGGGGAGGAGAGGTGCTGCTGATTGGTAAAAACCAGTTGGGTACGCTTACTAAAACGCCGCTGCCCGGTGGAAACTATGAAACCATTGTGATATCCCTGCAAGAAAATCTTTTGCGCAAAATTGTGCTTGAAGAAAAGTTAGAGGCAGACCATAAATATATAGGTCCGCCCAATATCCTGATTCCTACAAATGAATTCTTGCAGGGCTATTTTCAATCTATTGTGCCTTATGCACGTAGTTCGGGCGACAGCATGACTGATGAAATGGGGATTCTGAAAGTGAAAGAAGGAATTAAATTGTTGTTATTGGCCCTTCCAACGCTGCGCAACTTTCTGTTCGATTTTTCTGAACCGTATAAAATCGACCTGGAAAAGTTTATGCTAAGCAATTACCATTTTAATGTGCCCATTGAAAGATTTGCACAACTCACCGGCCGCAGCCTCGCAGGTTTTAAACGCGATTTCCTGAAAACATTCGGCGCACCGCCAAGGCATTGGTTGCAGGATAAACGGCTTAATGAAGCCAAACACCTTATTGAAACCAAACATCAAAAGCCTTCATCCGTTTATCTTGATTTGGGTTTCGAAAGCTTGTCGCACTTTTCTCATTCTTTTAAGAAAAAGTTCGGTATGGCGCCAACTACCATTATCAGTAGTATCTCTTCAAATATATATGAATAGATTACCCTTAATTATACTACCTCCTATTATAGGTGGGATAGTTCTTTTCCTTATCGATTACTTTATATTCTCCGAAATTAACTGGCAAAGAAATATCCTTGTCATTATTATAATGGCAATAATAAATGCCTTTGTTGTTAATAAAGCAAAGAAACAGTAAGGATTGAATATGCTGATAATCACTTTTCAATATTGTTGAGTGGATACCTTCAACAGCTAATTACTCACTGGCACAAATTCAAATTCATGCCAGTGAATAAGAATTACTTGGCCAGGTAGGTCATGCCGCCATCAACAAGAATTTCGGCACCAAGTAAAAACGAAGAATCTTCAGATGCCAGGAAAACTGCTGTTTTACCAATATCAGATGGCTGCCCGATTCTGCCTATTGGCATTACACCTGCAAATTGAGTTTTTACAGCTTCAATATGTTCTGCAGGAACAAATTTATCAAATGCTGGCGTATCTGTAGTGCCCGGCGTAATTACATTTACCCTGATTTTTCTTTCTAACAAGTCGTTCGAAAAGCTTTTAGCAAAAAAGATTACCGCAGCTTTTGCCGCACCGTAAAGTCCGAATGAGGGGTATGCCCGATGTGCGGCATTAGATCCGATAAGGATGATAGATCCTCCATCATTCATGTAAGGCAATGCTTTTTGTACAGTGAAGTAAACGCTTTTCAGGTTAAGATCCATCGTTTTATTATAGTCTTCTTCGCTAACATCTGCTACGGTTCCGGTTGTTCCTGCACCGGCATTGGCTACCAGCACATCAATTTTGCCAAATTTTTCTGCTGTATCTTTAAACACCCGCTCCAAATCGGCAAGGTTGGTTACATCTGCATTGAGGGCTATAAAATCATTGCCTAACTGATTAATGGAATGTTCTAAAGTTTGATGATTTCTGCCAACAATAGCTCCGGCAGCCCCCTCATTTTTAAACGCTTCAGCTATACCAAATCCAATGCCGCTATTACCGCCTGTAATTACGGCTACTTTGTTTTTTAATTTACTCATGATTTACCTATTTAATGTTAGGTCAAAGATGCACTTGCGCAAGGAGCTGCATCTTATCAAAAGTCATTAAATACGCTTGATAAAGATCAATCTACCGGGAAGAGTTCTTCCTGATCCGGCTTAAGGTTTCGGGGGTTAAACCCAGGTAAGAAGCAATTAAATTTTGCGGAAACCGCTGTATAAAATGTGGATAATCATTAATGAGTTCCTGAAAACGCTCTTCGCCGGTTAAGCTAATGGCATTCTGCATCCTCTTCTGTGCCGCTATGGTATTGTTCTGGCTAAGCACATTCTGCATTGCCGAAAAAGCGGGGATGGGCTTTATAAATTCCTCTACCAGGTTATGGGTAATCTGTAAGATCTCCATATCCTCTAACGCTTCTATATTAAAACGGCTTGGTATTAATTTGTAAAAACTTTCAAAATCGGCCAACCACCAGTTTTCAACACTTAATTTTAAAATATGTTCATGCCCTTTTTCATCTACCGTAAACGTTTTGGCTGCCCCTTTTACAATAAAGCCAGTATATTTACATACATCGCCTTCCTGTAAAAAGTATTGCCGCTTGCGGATTTTTTTTGGTTTAAAGTGAGTGGTAAGTATTTGCTTATCTTCTACAGAAAGCGTTTGGCCTGAAAGTTTTTGAACATAATCGAACAGCGCCTGAAAATTATCCATCATAGAAGTGCTTAAGGAGAAGCTTCAAAAATAAAACTTTCAAATTGGTTTCAAAATAGCTTTACCCGAATGTACTTATTCTGCTTATAATTTCAGAACTACGCCATTGTGCAGATAAATCCCACCTTTTTTTCTAACTTGAGTTAATTTTTTGTTTTACTAAAGCTCCATGGTGAATATTAGCATATTCTTTCGACCCTTTTCAATCCAACTGATATTACTCTTATTGCCAATTGTTTTGCTGGCACAAAATAAGTCTCAGGTAAAAGACACTGTGCATAGTGATACTGCTAGGATTGGATTTGTAGAAAAAATGCAGCGATTCGCAAAGCAATCAGCAAGTTCGAGCGCGAAAGAATTTGAGTCTGATAAGGCCCTGCTGGCGCAAAACAAAATTTTTGAAGAGGTTAAACGAAACCTGCAAAAGGCAAAAATGTTCCTTAAAAAGTCTCCGGATAATTTGGTTACAAAATCGCGGTTAGATGGCATTGATAAAGATTTTAAAACAGCAATTGATGGGGTAATCATTAATACGGGAAGCGCGCAGACCTTCAGAAACTTGACCGCGACATCTAAAATCTTAACCGAGCTACAGGTTAAAGCCGCCGCTATTAAATTGATTCTGGATGTACATCAAGAGCAGCTTAATACCTTCAGGTACAAGTTAGACTCATTATTAAGCATTCCTGCCCTGTTCAAATTTTCTAATGATTCTGCAGTCCTAACCAGGTATATCGGACAGATCAAAGTGGTGGCTTACCAATATCATCCTATTGACAGCCTGTTAAAGCAAGATCTTTTGCGCACAACGGCTCTTTTAAATAGAACAAACCTATTGGTATTTAACCTGCAAATCAGTCAGGAAGAAATATCTGCTTACCAGCAGGATATGGCTAGGAATTCTTTTAAGAGAGAATTTGCCAATATTTGGGATTCGGCCGTTTACAGCAGGCCTTTTAAAGAAATTCTTCAACAGGCAGAGGCAAAGGGAATGCTGACACTTATTTTTTACCTTGAAAATAACGTAGGGAAATTATTTGTTGTTCTATTGCTGATATTATGCTCATTTCTGTATATCCGCTCCCTGAAATCAATTTATAAAGAACAAGATCTTTTAACTGATAATTTTGAAGGTAAGCTGGTACTTCGTTATCCGCTGCTTTCGGCTATATTATTGGTACTAAATGTATCGCAATTTATGTTCATCTCTCCTCCATTTGTTTTAAATGTGATTATCTGGACCCTATCTTGTTTATGTTTAACAGTGATGTTCAGGGCATTTATTACTCGGTATTGGATGCGTACCTGGCTATTGATGGTGGTGTTTTTCTTGGTTGCGGCTTTAGATAATCTTATTCTTCAGGCTTCAAGACCTGAAAGATGGTTGGTGCTGATCATTTCTACAGTAGGTTCGGTTGCAGGTGCAGTGATTATGATTACTGGAAAGAAGCAGGAACTCCGTGAGAAATTAATCGTTTTGGCAATTGGTTTAATGGTGTTGTTAGAATTCGGCTCTACCCTGGCAAACATATTTGGCAGGTACAATCTTGCCAAAACGCTTTTTATCGGTGGTTTTTTAAATGTTGTTATTGCCATTTTGTTTTTGTGGACTGTTCGCCTGATTAATGAGGGCCTTTTTCTTGCATTTAGTGTATATAAGGAGCAGGATAAGAAACTTTTCTACCTCAACTTCGATAAGGTTGGTAAAAAGGTACCAATGTCTTTTTATTTTCTCCTTGTTTTTGGATGGATATTACTGCTTGGACGAAATTTTGCAGGTTTTGAATCTGTGGTAAACCCAGTTCAAGACTTTTTTGCTATAGAAAGAACCTTGGGTGAATACACCTTTACTATCAATGGTCTTTTGTTATTCTTCTTTATCATGGGTGTATCCGTTGTAACCTCGCAAGTGGTATCTTTCTTTGCGTCGGATAAGCACCTCGTACACGATAAACAGGGAAAAAAGAACGTAATGCAAGGGATAGGGAGCTGGTTGCTTTTAATTCGCATTGTTATATTAAGCGTTGGGCTTTTTCTTGCTATTGCAGCCGTGGGGATACCCCTTGATCGAATTACAATAGTAATTGGAGCACTAGGCGTAGGGATCGGATTTGGGTTACAGAACATTGTTAACAACCTGGTAAGTGGTTTAATTATCGCATTTGAAAAGCCCGTTAATGTTGGCGATGTGGTAGATATTGGCGGGCAGGCCGGAACAATGAAATCGGTTGGTTTTAGAAGCAGTGTAATAACCACCTGGGATGGGGCGGATGTGGTGATGCCGAATGGGGACCTGTTGAGTTCGCATTTAATTAACTGGTCGCTGGCCGGAAACAAAAGACGTGTTTTTATTCCTTTAGGCATAGATTATGATTCTGATTTACCGGTTGTAAAAACGCTTGTAAGTCAAATTTTAGAAGAGGAGCAACGCATTTTGAAAAAGCCTTCATATGCGGTGCTTTACGATTCTTTTAGCGAAAGTTCAATTGATATGAAAATATATTTTTGGGTAAGGGATTTTAAGGAGGCAGCCCTAATTAAAAGTGATATTGTAACCGCTATTAACGAAAAGTTTAAAGCGAACGCGATAAAAATTCCTTTTCCACAACAAGAAATATACTTGCATAATACCGTTCGCGGTAAGGAGGAAAGCTAAAGATGCCCAGTACTTTTTGTAATTTATGGTTCAGATCGTTGTGTTTCCAATGGCATTAAGTTAAGCTCTGGTAACGGCTAATATAATTTAACCACAGATGAGAAGGATGCACACCGTTATAAAGATCCGTGCTTATCTGTGTCCATCTGTGGTTAAAACGCTAACTTAATTGTGTCTTGCTACAATCAGAATGAAATCATAACAAATTCAAGCATATATGGCTCAATAATGCTGTTTAAAAATCCAACTATACTTTATTATTACGGTAAATCACCCAAAAATTTGCGGTGGTTATAATGACGCTAATTTGCTTTCTTAATAAAAAGGCTTAGATAATCTGCTGCAGTTGTCCATGCTGTTTGCCCAAAAATCTCATTATCCAGGGTTGGGTGTTGAGTGGTGAACATCGAATACATGTATTGTGCCTGTTGCCATTTGGCGTACAATTCCATTTCTCCAGCAGGATTATCTGCCCGCTGTTGCTTTATAAAGTTCGCAAACTGATCAAGGTCGCTAATTTTGTGGACAGTAAAATGTTCGTTGTTGATAGAATTTACAATTTGCGCTAACATATTTGGGCTAACCTGAAAGCTGGCAATGTGGAGGTTACGCGGAGTTTCATCTTTAAGAGCGGCTTCAGCAGTAAAGTCTGCCGTATTTTCCATAGTAGTGAAATCAAGTTTCCAATCTGCCTTTTCGCCCCAGTAACCAATTGTTTTATTTTTTAAATCAAGCATGGGGGTATTGTATTTAAGAATATCGGCAAATGCACCGTTAAAAATTGATGTTGCCTGTATGGTTGTGCCATCTATATATGCTTTAAACTTTCTGCGAAGATCGAAATTTCTATTTTCCCCCTGTACCAATGGATTATAATCGGTGCAGAAATCAGATGGAATGAATCTTTTTACACCACACTTTAGGGCGGCATCCAGCAAGGCACTTTGGTGATCAACAATTACCTCTTCTAAGCCTGCCAATGCAGAAACTACGCAATCTACACCCTCGCACGCATTTGCCAAACTTGTATGATCGCTGTATTGGGCCGTAATTGGCTCAATTCCATTTTTTACAAGCAGAGCAATTTTTTCAGCATCACTTTCCGGCCGTACAAGGGCTTTTACTACTGCGCCACGTTTAACTAGGGCCATGCAGATCATCGATCCCAAATTGCCTGTTGCTCCTGCAACTAAAATTGTTTTTTTCATTTCTTTTTAAGGTAGGTTATTTTTTTAAAAATTCGTTTACTGTTGCTATAACAGCTTCGGGGCATTCCTCAAATAGATAGTGCCCGCTTTCGGTCATCCCGGCCATCTCAAGGTTTTTACAAACATAGGGCAAAGCCATTTTCATGTAGTTATAACTTACATAGCTTCCAATGCCAAGTACAGGCATTAATAAGGGTTGGTATGATTTTGCATCTTCGATATCGGTAATAAAACTCTGATACCATGCATTGGATGCCCGGATACTTTCTTTATCGTTGTAGGCAGCAGCATAAATTGCGCACTCTTTTTCACTCATCAGCGATTCATCAATCATCACATAACGGAAAAGCCAGTCTATAAGGTACCTAAATCGACCTTCTAGAATCAGTTCAGGGAGGCCTTTCACCTGGTTAAAACCCATCCACCAAGCATAAGGTAAATTGGCATCCATTTTTTCTCCAAAGGTACCAGCGGTTGGTAGGAGTGCCATATGCATCATGCCTTCATTGGGGTGTATGCCATCTGCAACGATCAGTTTTTTTATATACTGAGGGAAGTTGAAGGCCAAACTCATGGCAACCATGCCACCAATATCATGGCCGATAATGTTCACCTGCTCAAGGTTGAGTATTTTTATCAGCTCCACAATATCCTGTGCCATATTCTTTTTATCAAAGCCGGATTCAGGTTTCTCTGATGTGCCCATTCCTCTGATATCCACTATAATTACCCGATGCGTTTTAGCAAGTTCAAGCGCAATTGGGCGATAAGAATACCAGGTTTGTGGCCAGCCGGGTAAGCATAATAAGGGTTCTCCCGAACCTCCATCAACGTAGTGAAGTTTAACTCCATTTACCTTTGCATAGCCGTTGGTAAAACCTGGAAAGTCTTCAATTAACTTTTCGTCAGGATAAGAAATATCATTTGCTATTGAATTTTGTTGCATATTGTCATGTTTTTTGTGATTTCAAAGTTAACATGACCACAGGTTGGTAAAACTACCAATTGGTAGTAAATGTTTTATCTGATTTTTGCCCTTATTCTGCTTAAGGCATTGGGGGTGATCCCCAGAATGGAAGCCAGGTGTTTCACAGGGATTTTCTTCAACAATTCGGGCATCTCTAAGAATCCTGCATAACGCTCTTCGGCAGACATGGTTTGAAAGTTAAGAAGTTGGTCTACCATCCTCGCCGCTGTGGCTTCCCATACTTTCCGCCCGAATTCTTCCCAGCTGGGAATGTGCGCATATAGAAAATCCATATCCTTTTTGTCGATAATCAGCAGTTCTGTTTCTTCAATTGCCTGAATGTTAAACCTGGTGGGTTTTTGCGGATTCAAACTGGAAATTTCAGTGAAAAATTCATTTTGAAAACATACCCAGGTTGTATTTTCCTTGTTATTAAAATCATAATAAAACCGTAAACCTCCCTTTGAAATAAAGAAGTATTGGTTGGCAATTTGGCCGGTTTTCAGTACGAGCTTCCCTTTGGGTATCGATTTAAACCTGCACCGCGATAGTACAAGATCAAGCTCATGTTGTTCAATGGAAACAGTTCCTTTTATGAAAGCGACAAACTCTGCGGTACGCATTTATTAAGCGGTTTTTATGGGGATTAAAAGCCGGACAATATACTGTATATGTTGGGGAATATTGAAATTTGTTTATGCAAAATATAAAGCCAAAGCCTAAAGGGTTATTCACTTTTGAAATATCGGGCAATCGAATTGCTCGCCATTAGCGGGAAATTGCGCTAATAAAAAAGCTCCAAAACATTTGTTCTGGAGCTTTTAGGAGCTTGTGATTATAAAGATTTAAGCCAATCTACAACCTGTTCGCGGGTTTTGCCGGTTTTTTGCTGTAATTTTCCATAAAGTTCATCATCTTTTCCTTCTTCGTATTTCAGATCATCTTCCGTAAGATCTGCATAGGCCTGTTTTACTTTTCCTTTAAGCTCATTCCAGGCACCTTTTAATTCTAATTTGTCCATTGTATTTGATTTTTTTGGTATTAACTACTAATTAGTTTTGAACTTCTTTTGCGGCATAAATACTGTCGACAACATATTTGCTGTATCCTCTCCAGGGTAAAGTGCTTTTATATTCCTTATAATGCAGCTCATAAAATTTGCCACTGTTGCCCATCAATTTTGCTGCAATATTTTCGTCAGCTACAGAGAATTCAAATTCGTTGTTTTCAAGTGTTCCCTTTTGTCTGGAGCGCACTCCGCTTTGTATGAGTTTTCCTTCATTGGTTTTAAAAACATAGCCTTTTTTAACGATGTAATTTAATTCCCCGGCTTTAACGCCCTCGCCAAAAACAAAAAAGTAATTGTAATAAGCAAAGCCGAAAAGCATTAAAACGAAAATTACCGCTACAATGGTTCCTATTCTTTTCCCTTTAGTCATGTTTTCTTTAATCAAGATTTAAATTCGTTCTTCGGGTGTTATTTCAATAATTGTAAGCCTTTTTTTTGAGGCCAAAATTGCTCCGAAACCTGCACTAACAGCTCCCAATATCATACCGATGAAAGAGAAGATTGCAAATTTTGAAAGGGCTGAAGCCATTTCATCGCCCACCTTGCGCGCTTTTTGTTCTGCTTCTGCCTTAACCTCTTTAATCTTTTCTTTTGCTGTTTTTAAGGTGCTTACCCAGTTTGCTACAATCTGTTCTGATTCAGCCTGGCTTTTTCCGGTTCTGTTTTTTACAATGTTTACCAATGCTTCCTGATCTACAGCATTGAAGGTAGAGTCGTTTTCAGAAAATAATTTAGAAACTAATGCATCTACTTTTTGCTGTGCCTCCTGAGGATTCTCCAGAACAGCTTCACCGGTTGATTCACCCAGACGGGATTCCTGATCAAGTTTTTTATTCAATTTATTGGGCTGTAATTCTTTTTTTTCAGTTTGCCTTAACAATAATTGAGCTTCATCTTTCATCTTCCCAAAAGTGTTTTTATCCACACCCAGTTGATCTTTAATCAGGTTACCTGCTTCTGGGGCTGCCGCCTTTATTCCTTCTCCGGCAAGAGAAAAGCCTTTGGTGATTACCGAGCCTACGCCACCTACAATTTTTCCAACTGATGAAGTGATCAGGTAGATATTCAGGAAAGTGAGCAGGCACCAGGTGAGCAGCCCATGCAATACCAAATCCGTTTTTTGTATGTGATTGGAGAACCAGCCAGCAGTCCATCCGCCTGTAAATATAGAAATTAGCATAGTTACTATCCACCAGATTAATGCTCCTGTACCAAGGCCGCTGAAAGGTTTGGCTTCATCGAGCGGATTAATGCTGCCGAAGCCTATGCCAAGCCCTAAGAAACTTAAAAGAAGTTGCACTGCTATGGCAATGAAAACCCCAGCAATTATAGCACTCCATGATAGGCGGGTTAAAAATCCGAGGGCAGGTTTATTTCTTATGTGATCAATATTTTGTTCCATGATTTTGTTGTTAGATAGAAAATTATTTAGGAGACCGCGATTGGAAATCGGCAAAACTTTAAACCGTTTGAGTTTATAAATAATGCGATGTATTAAAATAAATGCCGCTTTCGGGATGGAAAGCAGCATTTTAAATTTGATTTATTAATTGGTAATATCTCTTTTTACCTTGTTGGCAGTCCGTTGTCCGGGCAGGTAGATTTGAAAACCGAATGAAAGGTTAATGTTGTTCTGTGTTGTAGCACTTCCAAATCCAACCAGTCCATTGTATTTCAACAGGGTTTCAAGGCCAATATTTGGGGTAATGAAATAGGCAAAACCAGGGCCTACGCTTAGGTTTAATCCATTTGTATTTCCACCGCCATTGCTCACATTAACGCCACCTATACCCACTGTTGCTTCTGCAAAGAAACGTCCGTGGCGAAGTACTTCAGTATCTTTACCGGTATAGTAACGGCCCAATGCGCCAACACCATAGCTTGTTGTTGTATTGGAATTTTTGGCTGTTTCCAATCCAAAGTTTACATAACCGCCAAGTGCTACATTATCCTGAATAAACCAGGCCGCTTTTGGTGTAATGTCTACACTGAAGATTTTCGGATCATCTAACCCAAGATTGATATTGGTTAGGTTTCCGCCTACCAATACATTGCCTTTTTGAATTTGGGCATTGGCAGCAAGGATAGTTGTTGCTGAGATAATTACAGTTGCTAAAAATTTTTTCATGATTGATGTTATTTATTTAAGGATTAATATAATGTGAATTCTACACGGCGGTTTTCCTGACGGCCTGCGGCAGTTTTATTTGTTGAAATTGGCTGATCCGGGCCATAACCTGTAGTTTCTACTCTTGATGCATTTACACCCTGAGATACCAGGTAAGTTTTAATAGATTCTGCTCTTTCTTTTGATAAGCGCAGGTTTAATTCTCTGCTGCCTGTATTATCAGTATGGCCGGCTAGTTTTAAGCTGAAGTTTTTCTCTATTAAAAGGGCCGCAACTCTGTTTAACGTGGTGTATGATTTTGAACGGATGGTTGATTTTCCTAAATCAAACTCCAGGTTCGAAATTGCATCTCTAACTACTTTACGGTCTGCCTCAGTAATCACTGTGGTTTCCTTAATAATGGTGGTTGGTGCAGCTAATGGGCAACCTGAACCATCAACAGCAGTTCCAGAAGGTGTACCAGGACATTTATCAAATTTGTTGGCAACACCATCATTATCATCATCACCTAAATCTTTGGCATATTGTGCTCTGTCTCTTTCAGCATTTTGCGCTGCGGTAGATAATGCACTTCTCAGATCGGCACTTTCTGCTGCACTTTGCTTGCGCAGATCGGCAACTGCACTATAGTTTTGCAGTTGTGAGTTTTCTTTATTTCCTAAAGCAAATTCCAAACCTGCATGGGCATAAGAAAACCTGCTTTCGTTGTAAACACTTTTAACAGTTGGAGAAGATTTAATGAAGTTGATGTCATAACCTAAATCAATATTGATCCCTTTGGCAACACCAAACTTAAATCCTACTCCGGTAGGAATAAACCAGCCTTCCCTTTTGGAAAATACTTCCACATTTCCGGTCTGAGAATCCGACGACATATAACCTGCACCTGCTTTAACGTAAGGAATAAGTACAGCGTTTTCTGTATTAAGGCTAAAGTTTGCAATGTTTAATACCGCGGTTAATGAGCCAGACCAATTGATGCTGTTTTTTTGCTCGATTGTGCTGGTTGAGTTTAAAGATTTAATTTCGCCACGCAAAAAGTCTGCTTGAAGACCCAACGCTGGCAAGATTTGTTTTTTAATGAAGCCGCCATAGCCAATGCTTTTAAACTCTTTGGCCTTAATGCTTTCGCCACCTAAAAAGGTATTCTGGCTTAATATTCCGCCATGGGCGCCAACGCTCCATGTTCTTAAAGATTGTTTGCCAAACCGCGCTGATGCAGTTGGGGTTTCCTGCGCAAACAGATGGGTTGAGATGCTTAATAAAGCAAGCAACATTGTTGATTTTGTAAATTTGTAATTCATCTTTTGGGTGTTTTTGTTATTGTTTATTTTAATTATACCTGAGTGTTAGTGGATAATACCTGGCCGGTTCGATATGCTTGGTAATAGGCCAGAAGTAACTTCAGGCTGATCGCATTTTTCACTCATCTTAAAGGCCAGGGGATTATCTTCGAAATGATTTATTGTTATAGATCACATCGCGACGGCTCAGTCTTTTTGGTAGATTTCTATGGCCAAATTATATGAGCAGGTGGCAGGATAACGAGTAATATATTTTTTCATGGTCGTGTCAAATTAGTAGCAGCGCTTATCAGCCCTGATGTAAACACATCAAAGAAAGTTATTTGTATTTCCGGCAGAAAATCCGTTCGTCAGAATGCCTTACCTATCCGATAGAAGGCTTAAATTAATCGTCGAAATTATTGGTGGTTATTGGATTACAACCAGGATTTGAAATGTGACTTAAACTGCGGGCGATATTGTTCGGTTACGGGTATCACTGCTTTTCCAATTTTGACGGTGTTGTGCTGTATGGCATCAATTTTATCCAAGGCTACAATGAAAGATCTGTGTATGCGCATAAAACGATCGGAAGGTAAGATGCTTTCCATTGTTTTCATGGTAGATAATGCCGTAATCATCTTTCCACCTTTGATAAAAACATTAATATAATCTTTCTGGCTTTCTCCGTAAAGAATGTCGTTTACATCTACACGGATTAATTCATGCTCTACTTTAAGAAAAATAAATTCTCCGGCATCGCTTTTCTGCACTGCAGGCAGTAAATAATTTTTCGCTTTAAAAGCAGCTTTAAAAAAATCTTCGTAGGTAAAAGGCTTCAAAAGGTAATCTATTGCATCTACTTTATAACCTTGCGATGCATACTCGCCAGAGCCACTGATGAAAATAATCCGGGGCATATCTTTTCCGTATTGATTATGGAGTGTTTTGGCAAAACTCATTCCATCAATTCCCGGAAGGTTAATGTCGAGTATAATTAAATCGATATCCGAATTGCCCAAAACATCAATTGCCTGTGCGGGGCTGCCATGAACGGAAACCAGATGAAGAAACGAGGTTTCGCGAACAAATTCACTGACATAACTACTTACCTCAGGATCATCGTCTATAACAATACAATTGAGTTTATTCGTCATTAAGGTGACGGGTAAGGTTACTATTAGTGGTATACAACATTTGCAGGGATGCGCTTTATTGGTTCCAAAGGTAACTTTATATAAGAGAAAAGAAAAGATGAACCTTGCAATTATTTTACATAGAGCAATTCATCAGCCATAATTTACTTAATTGCTGTTGTTTATTATACAGAACCTCCTGCAAATGAATTAATAAGGGATTGAAAAACGCACTGTACAACCCTGGCCTTCTTCACTTTCGAGCGCGATGGTACCTCCCTGTAGGTTTATGAGCTGGCGGCATAGATATAAACCCAATCCTGTTCCGGGCTTTTGGCCACCGGCCTGGTAATAGGGCGAAAACAATTCGGCCTGCTTATCTTTGCGAATGCCCGAGCCTGTATCTCTAACGATTACAGTAAGCAAGTAAGCTTTTTCTTTTTTCTCGAGTTGAGCAGATAAATGAACATAGCCCTTATCTGTATATTTAATGGCGTTGCTTAGTAAATTGATGAGCACCTGTTTAAGCCGCAAATCATCTCCGTTTACGCTTAACTCTTTACTGCCTTCAAATTCAAGATTCAAATCAATCCCTTTTCTTTCAGCCATAAAACGCATGGCTTCCATCGAATCGCTAATGGCCTGGTAAGGGGTAAACGGACTTATATTTAGTTCTGCGGCACTTTGTTCCATTTTACTCACATCAAGTACGTTGTTAACCGTTTCGAGCAGTAGTGTTGAAGATAGATTAATGGAGGTAACTTTCTTCTCCTGATCAGGCAATAAGGTTGTCCGCTTAAGCATAAATACCGCTCCGTTTATGGCCATTAACTTATTGCGGATTTCATGACTCATGATGGCAAGTATTTCTGACTTTTGGCCAGCCAACCTAACAGCCCTCGAATTTTCCATGATGTACCTCCGTTCTGCACCGGAAGCCTTCCTGATGTAAATGATCAGGATGATGATAAAAAGTAATATGAAAACGGATGCTACGCCGGTAAAGGTATTTAAATCGCGGGAAGTTGAACGGTACTCTGCAAGTATTTCCTCACGGCTTTTCTCAAAGGCTACCCGCTCTATACCCTGCACATCCAATAAAAGCCCCCGCAGTTCGGTAAGCAGGTTTAAATTCGCCAAAATCATTTCCTGGTTCGATTGGCCCAGAAGCGCGTATTGTTGGCCGAGTTCATTAATCAGGGCTTTCTGATCGGATTCAGATTCAGCTTTTTGCTGTTTTTTTTGTTGCTCAATTGTTAATACCTTAACAGTTCTGGTATTGCTCACCGCATCTTTTAATCGTTTAATCAGGCTCCTTTTGGTTGGTTCCTGGTAAACAGAAACAGAGGTATCGGTTTGCATATTCCTTTTTCCGAAACCTTTTGCAGAGCGATCTTGAATTGAGCCTGCGGTTGTTTGCTCAAGGAGCGATGTAAAGCGTTTCTGTAGCTCAAACAGCTGCTGTGAAACCGCTATTTTTTGTTGAAGTGCTTGTGCAATCTGTTGTTTGCTTTTTGGTAAGTGGCCATTTGCGTCCGTTTTATACCGGTTGATTATCCCGCCCATCTTGGCAAAAATCTGTTTAAGGTTTGTTTTGTATGCATCCAAATCACTTGCCCGTCCGTTGGCGCTAGCCTGCCTGAAACTGTTCTCAGTCATATTTAAATCAATGAGCAGCCTGTTTATTGCCGGTTGCTGCCATGGTTGGCGGAGCTGGCCGCTTAAACGGTCGAGTTTTGCAGTTATGGTGTGGCGGAGTATAAAAGAGCCTGCGGTTAATATGAAAGTAAGTATGAGAAAGATAACGAAGAGTTTTCTGATAATTCCGGTAAAACGTTGGGATTGGCGGCGATTAATCATCGTGGGGTTTATTTTCTTATGTTGGTTAGTGAAAACAAGTTTTGCTTAAAACGGCTTTAGCCAGGAGATTTAAACCTAAAAAGTGTATTTAAACTTCATCAGTTCGCTGCCTTGTTAAATTTGTTTATTGCAGAATCTATCTTAAAAGGAAAAAAGATTTTTTTTGTTTTACATGTGGAAAATATTTTCTTCAATCCTTTATAATGATCATGATTAATACACCGCATTATCAGCAATAAAATAGCTCGATAGGGAAAATCTTCTAAGCTGGGTTACACCTTTTTTGCGTAACAATTTTTTATGTAGGAGTAAGTTCAGGTAAAACGATTTTAACTTTAATCTGTTATGCTTTAAACGATTGTATTTTGGAAAATTCGCGCCCTGCTGACCTGGCTTTGCTGGTACAGAATAAGCTTAAGTTAACAAGGAACAAACTCCCGCTTCCTGATTTAAAGGTTTTGGAAGATCTCTTCGATTGCCTTTTTTATTCGAGCATGTGCAAGGAGGAGAGCGAGCTGATCAGGGTTACAATCACCTTTCTCGATCCGCAAAACCCTGATCCTTCTCCTCCAAATTATATTGTACCGGAAAGGTGGAGCTGTGTAGCTTTCGACCATCAAGTGGCGATGACAACCAAAACCCTGGCCAAGCTTTCAAAGGCTGCAGATCCGGCCAGCTCCTCATTAGCTGTTTATTACGATGAAAAGGGCTGCATTTATATCTGGGGTATGATCGATCAGGCGATGCATTATCAAAACTTTTTAAATTATGAGTCTGATACCGGTTCAGAACAACCTGGTTTATTTCAGGTTTCCATCAGCGATATTGGTACTTTGAACGTGCTTTTTGATTATGAACTCCTCGCCACCCTGAAGCATAATGTGCTTGTAAAGCGTTACCTGGATGTTTTAACAATCGGCCCCATTTCTAAAATGTTAAGAAAGAATGCTGATTTTTTGAAGATTACTTTAAAAGCATATCTAGAGCAGTTTCATCCCAATGAAAGCTATGCTGAATGGGAAGACTTTCTAGATGGGCTATGGATCCAGACTTTTTCGAGGTTGCTGCTCAAAATACAGAACTACCAACATGGTGGAGCCATACTGATTGGAGATAACAGTGCTGACCTCGACGTAAAATACAGAATTCATTACGAGCGGCTTACACTAGCGATGGTTGCACATGCAAAAGCATCTATCGATAACTTTGTTGCCGAAAGTACCATTAAAGGAGATTTGGATGCCGGGAAAAGATCGGTTAGCAAATTGCTTTACCTGCGCGAATCAGGATCTTTTTATACTAAGCAGGGTACAGGGGATGAGATAAAGGGAGCAATTAGCTTTATAGCCTCACAAACCTGTGTAGATGGGGTGGTGCTTTTCAATCGCAGTATGGTGAGCAACGGTTTTGGCGCAGTACTCCGGGCCAAAAAAATGCCTAGAAAGATTTATGTTTCTTCTACTGCAACTGCAACTCTAAAATCGCTTGAACCACATGATCCCAGGCATTATGGAACAAGGCACCGATCAATGATTGCCTATTGCTGGAACCATCCATCTTCTCTTGGCCTGGTTATATCTCAGGATGGTGATATCAGGGCATTTTCGAAAGTAGAAGATAAGTTAATTATGTGGGAGAATATTAAAACCCAACAGTATTTAACAGGCAGGAGCCAAAAACAGCGGAAAGCAGACGGTTAAATTTTCGTACAACATAAGCTATAGATCTGTGTTTATCTGTATTTCAAAAGTGCTAACATAATAACATTGGCATCGTGTATGTAGCGTTAATCTGCGGAATATCGAACGATATTGACGGCGCAAAGCGGTGGCGAATTTTCTGCTTCAACTAATTTTCATTAACGTCCACTTCGCTTATGTAATGATTTTATAAGGGAATGCTAAACCAAAATTTGCTGCCCTGGCCAATCTGGCTTTCTACGCCAATCTTTCCCCCGTGGCGGTAGATGATCTCTGCACACAAATAGAGGCCAATGCCGAAACCTGCAATGGTTTTGGTCTGTTTACTTTCAACGCGATAGTAACGGTTAAACAACTTTGGCTGATCTTCCGCATTAATGCCCATTCCACTGTCTTTTACACGTACAATTATCTCTTTGCCAATTATTTCCGAGTCGATCATTACGGTACTTCCATTTGGAGAATATTTTACAGCGTTACTGATCAGGTTATTGATTACCTGACTGATTTTATCACGGTCTGCATTAATTTGCTGTTCGCCCTTAATTGAGAAGTTGATCTGGTGGGTACTGATCATAATCCTATATTCTTCCTCAATTTCTTTCATTAGCTCACCCATTTCGAAATGGCTTTTATCAATGTGGATTTTGCCGGCTTCCAATCTGGAAACATTTAAAAAACCATTAATCATTGTGGTCATCTTTTTAACCTGGCTAAGCGAACGGTCCAGTACACCAAGAGATGGGCTGTCATCAGTAGTACGAGCTTTACGCTGCAGGATTTGTAAAAAAGCGTTTAGCGAGGTAAGTGGCGTTTTAAGCTCGTGGCTAACCATACCGATAAAGTCATTCTTGCGCAGTTCTTCTTCTTTCATGCGTTCTATATCAGTGGTACAACCCACCCACATGGTAATCTGCCCTTGCGAATCCATTATAGGAGAGGCAATATTCAGGTGCCATCGGTAATCGCCATTAATGTCTTTAAAGCGCATTTCCATTTCAAGCGCTGTCCCTTTAGCAGCGGCCTCACCCAATCGCTGCTGAAACTCCGGAATTTCTTCAGTATGCATCATCTGGTGATACCCGAAATCCCTTAAGTCTTCAAAGTTCATTCCACTGTAATCCAGCCATTGTTGGTTAAAGAAGGTTACTTCTCCGCTAGGGAGTGCATTGCTTATTTTTGCCGGTACAATATCAGCCAGGGAACGGAAGTGTTTTTCGCTTTCTTCTATTTTTTTGCGTGCAAGCACCTGTGTGGTAATATCAATGGCAACGATCATAAGTGCGAATGGCTTGCCATCGGCATCTTTTAACGGCTCATAAACAAAGTTGATATGAACAGTTTGTGGCTCGCCGTTTCTGATAAGTATAATTTCATGTTCGTTTGCATAATAGGTAGAGCCGATTGCAAGTACCTGTTTTGTAATCGGTTCATAAATTGCGCTAGATTCTGCGTTCACCTCCCAGTAAGGCATAACATCAAATGCTTCCCGAGGTTTTCCGATGATTTCCAGAAAAGTGTCGTTCATTTCGACCACAAACAGTGGATCTCCTTGCAATATGCACATTCCCACTGGTGCCTGTTTTACTATGTTCCGAAGGTTTTCCTCATTTGCGCTTAGCCTATCGTTGGCCAGCTGTTTCTTTCCGTTTTTTTAGGTTCGGCATTAAAGCTTAACAGTATTAAAATATTGTTTTCAGCTTTAGCGTTAAAGACCTCATTCCATGAAAAAACTACTTTATAATTGTCTGTTGCGGTACAGACCAGGTAATACTCACTTAATTTTTTTGGTGATGCTTCATCTATGGTTACTTTCGATAGAATATTTTTTAAAGCAACACCTTTAACGTTTTTGATACTTCTTTTACGTTCTAGGAGATGGTTGAAAATTACCAAACTATCCAGACTTAGCATTTTGTAATTCTTCAATGATGCTAAGTCGATTGTTAATTTGTTTTTTACTTTTCCATCTATTACAAACTCTTTGCTTTCCTGCGCTTTTGCAGCAAAAGCTAATAATAGAAGAACGGGAATGATATATTTCATTTTATGCATGTGTAAATAATAATTTATAAGCAGCTAAAGCAAGTACGCAGGCCAATACGTTTTTTAATACGGTTTGAGGGAACTTCAGCGCACCAAAATATGCACCGCAAATGCCGCCCAAAAATGCAATTCCCACATAGGCTAGCATGTCTGCATTGAACTGGAATCCCTTGATTAGCTGGCCTCCTAAACCGGATAATGAATTTACAAAAATAAAGGCAGCACTAATTGCTGCAGTTTGTTTTTGATCGGCCCATCTCAGTAATAATATTACGGGAGAGAGTATAATTCCCCCTCCAATACCAATCATTCCGGAGAGCAAACCTATAATACCACCAATAGCGAGGGAAAGTGGAATGTTCGATTTATTAAAATCTTTCGGGTCTGTATTTTTAAAAAAGAAGAACCGAATTACCGGTATAAGCAGCAATACCCCCAATATTTTTTTGTAAACCGCACTTTCAATTGCCATTGTGCCACCTAAAAAGGAGAGTGGAATAGAGGCAGCGGCAAAAGGCCAGAACATTTTCCATTTAAAATGTCCTCCTCTGTAAAATTGAATGAACGAGGTGGAAGAAACAAACAGATTTAATAAAAGAGCAGTCGGTTTCATAACGGCTGGCGAAACCGCAAAAATAGCCATTAAGGCTAAATAGCCACTTGCTCCTCCATGCCCTACCGAGGCGTACAGAAATGCAACAATAAATAATAAGATATAAAACAGTAAAAAACTTTCTTGCATTGATTATTGGCTTATAAGTAGAACATCAACACTTTCGCCCTGCGCAAAGGTTTGTTGCACTTCCTTTAAACAGATTAAACAATTCGACTGCGCAAAGGAACTTAAACGATAAGATTCCTGAGCATTTAACGGCGTTACCATACCATTTTCATAAATGCCTTTTAGAAAATGCGTAAGTCCTTTGGGTTTTTGATAGCTGGTATTCAATTGTGCCTTAATAGTTTTTAAAGCGTTCTTTTTGGCGGACATTCCTTTTAAAACCGGCAAAACATAATTGTAATAGCAGCTCAAAACCGAGGATGGATTACCAGGAAGCCCAAAAATGAGCTTATTTTATTTCGTGCCAAAAAATAGTGGTTTGCCGGGCTTCTGTTTTACTTTATGAAAAATTTGTTTAACTCCGCAATTTCTAGCTGCCTCGATAACAAAATCATAATCACCAACGCTTACGCCACCGGTCAATAGAACTAAGTCACAGCTATTCAATGCTTCTTTTAAAGTTGTGGTTAATTTTTCCAGCTCATCTACTACCCAAAAAACTTCGATATTTGTAATTCCCTGAATTTTCAATGCAGCGGTTAAGGAATACGAGTTCGATTCATAAACCTGACCGAAATCCAATGCCGCACCAAGCTCTTTCAATTCATTGCCCGTAAGGATAATAGCAAGTTTAGGCATCGGAAAAACATCAGCTTCAGTAATCCCGATTCCTGCTAAAAAACCGATTGCCGCCGCACTAAGTATTTCTCCCTTTTGCATTGCCAGTGCACCTGCCTTAATTTCTGATCCCTTTTCCCTCACATTATTTCCAGTTGATAGGCTAGGATCATTCAGAATAATTTTGTTTCCTGATTTTTCGATTTTCTCCTGCATCACAACTGTATCAGCACCATCAGCAAGTGGCGCACTGGTGAAGATGCGATTGGTTTCTCCATACCTTACTTCAAGGTATTGATTTGTTCCAGCTGCCATTTCACCAACTAAAATTAGTTCGGATAAATTTTTATCATAGCTAAATGCGTAGCCATCCATAGATGATTGCCGGAAAGCGGGAATGTCATAAATTGCAAGAATATCTTGCGCCAGTACGTGCCCGCAACGCTGGTTTAGTGGTAACCTTACAGGAGTAAGCAGATTAATATTTTGGGAAATGAGTTCTTGGGCTTGTTGTACAGTAATCATGTATCTTATCCTCCAATGGTAATCATACTTCGGTTTTTTATGGTTTCTGGGTCAAGATGCTCAAAGTCAGTAATCATTTGACCACCCAATTCTTTTTTCTTACTCATAATAGATGCCCTGATAAGCGGCAGAACTTCTTCTTTATTTCTAAGAGCAGAAAGCAAATCTGTTTCCCCGTTGGAAAACAGGCAATTTTTTAGCTTACCATCCGCAGTCAGGCGCATTCGGTTACATGTGCTGCAAAATGGTGCAGTCATGGTGCTGATAATTGCGAATGAACCTTCATGACCGGGAATTATAAAATGCTTTGCCGTATCATGAGGCATTCCTTCTACGGGCAAAACCGTAAAATCCTGTTCAATTCTAGATAAAATTTCCTGGAGGGAATACATTTTATTGCTGGTCCATCTATTCCCGCTAAAGGGCATAAACTCGATAAATCTGACCTGAATGGGGTTATGTTTTGTCCAGTTTATGAAGTCTTTTATTTCGCCATCATTCATACCCTTCATCACCACCATATTAATTTTAACCATGATTTTTTCCTGAAGCAGTAATTCTATATTACTGCGAACCTGATGGAAGACATCGCGGCGGGTAATAAGCATAAACTTTTCTGGCTGCAGGGTATCCAGACTAATATTGATGCTCTTTATTCCAGCTGCAACCAGCGTTGGCAACATTTCGGCAATTCTTGTTCCATTGGTGGTAATTACCAATTCTACGGGTAATTTACCAAGTTCTGTTATAATTTCTGCCGCATCTTTTCGTACCAGAGGCTCACCACCGGTAAGCCTAATTTTTTTTACGCCCTGTTCAACAAAAATTTTCGCCAGGGTTAAAATCTCATCAGGCTGCATTAAACGGGAGGCTAAGGTAAAATCGTATTCTTCTTCGGGCATGCAATAAAAGCATCGGAAGTTACAGTTATCGGTAAGGGATATCCGCAGATAATCATGCACGCGTCCAAAGGAATCCTTTATCATTTTAGTCAATTAAATTTTTATAATCTGTTTCGGTATCAATGTCGATGTCTCCCAATGCAAATTGAATTGTTGCCACATCGTTTATATGTTTGGCCATTAGGTGTTTCGCACCATGTCCACCTTCTAGCAAATCCAGTTCATCAAAATACTGCGTATTGAACAATGCTGGCTTGCCTATGGTTTCGGCATAACTACAGGCAATGATATTTTTACCTGTTTTAAGCTGCTGCTCATGCAATGAGTTAAAAATATCAGCAGTAACAAATGGTTGATCAGTAACAGTTACAATTACGTTTTCTATTTCTGGCTCGAGGCCAATAATTTTTTTTTAGGCCTACCTTAATACTGGCTGACATGCTATCCTGCCAATTATCGTTGACGGTATAATTAATGTTCATTTCTTTAATTGATGCCAAAATTTCATCAGCGTAGGCACCCAAAACCAAAACAATAGGGGCGAATGAAGTTTGTTCTGCTGCTGCTACGGTTTTCTCTAAAAGTGTATTTTCTTTAAACACAAGCAGTTGTTTGGGTTTTCCCAGTCTGCTACAATTGCCGGCTGCCAATATTATTATTCCTGTTTTCATGACATAGATTTTGTATGTACATGAATAGGCTGGTTTTTCTCTTTTAGTGACGATGCTGTTGCTCTGCTCAAAGAAGACTTAATTTCGGCGATAATTGAAATTGCAATTTCTTCTGCCGTCTCTGCACCAATATCCAGTCCAACTGGTCCATAAACACGAGAGCGGTTAGCTTCGGTATTCATGTCAAGCTTGTCCAACATTCTCAACAGTTTTTTCTTCGGTCCCAAGGCGCCAATATAGGGTACATCAGTTTGCAAAAGTAAGCCCAAAAACTCGGTATCGTAGTTATAGTTATGTGTTATCAAAACGATAGCAGTTTGAGCATCAATATTAAGCTGAGGTAATAGTTGAGCGGGTTTTGTAACCAGAGTTTTGGCATTTGGAAAACGTTGACGCGTTGCATGGGTTGGCCTTCCATCCGCGATTGTTACTTGCCAGCCCAATAAATGCGCAATGGTTGCCAGTGGCTGTGCATCGTTGCCAGCTCCAGCAATAACCAAAGCAATGGGAGGTTTGATAAACTCTATGAAACCATCGATCAACTCGTTTTCAAACTTATAGTTCTTAAGTTCAGACTCCTCGCTATCCAATACTTGCTGCACATCGGCTAAAATTTCTGATGTTATCGATGTTGGAAGATTACCTAATCGATTTTCACTTTTTATGATAGATCTTGTTCCAAGGTGGGTTTTAGATTCTAAAGAAAACAGCGTAATAATTACCGCATTTTCCCTTTCACCGTTTATTGATTCCAATATTTTGATTGGATTATTTTCATCTAAACCATCAATCGGTTCGAAAAGAATATGCACAATGCCGTTACAGCCTAACTGCACACCAAATTTTGCATCATCCTCATCTGTAGTATCGTAGGTTACCAGTCTATTTTCTTGCTGATGTATGGCCGAAAGAGCCTTTTTCAAGGCGTCGCCTTCCAAACAACCTCCACTTATCGCTCCGGTTAGTAATCCATCTTCGGTAATTAGCATCCTTGCACCCGGTCTGCGATATGACGAACCTTCGACCCTGACCACTGTTGCCAAGGCAGACCTTTGGCCCGCTTTTCTTGCTAGTTGATACGCTACTATAATATCGTTAATTTCTTTCATTCTATTTTTTCATAGCAGGAGTTTGCCAAATCCTGTTCCAATGATTTATAGAAAACCTTTACACGGCTTTTAGGTCAAAAGGAAGTTTTCGGATCCGTTTGCCCGTAAGATCAAATATGGCATTGGTAAGTGCTGGAGCGAACGCCGGAAGCCCTGGTTCCCCCACACCACCTGCATCGGCTTCATTTTCCATAATATAGACGTCTATCGGAGGGATGTCTGTGATCCGCGGCATCTTATAATCATAAAAATTTCGCTGCTGTACCAGTCCATCGCTGAACGTAATCTCATGAAGGGTTGCAGCTCCTAGGGCCATCACAATGCTTCCTTCCACTTGCGCCTTAATGATATCCGGATTTACATACCAGCCACAGTCCATTACTGCCCAAACTTGATCGATCTTGATTTTTCCATTTCCATCTTTCGATACCTTTACGATCTGCCCGACAGTGCTAGCAAAACATTCGGTAATGGCCACGCCAAATCCCTCATTCTTCTTTCTTTTTTTCCAGCCGGACACCTCTTCCATTCTATCGATCAGTTTTTGACTGCGTTCATCCTTCAGGTTCTCCCTTCTTAACGCCAGTGGATCCTTACCAGCTTTTAAAGCAAGTTCATCCATAAAACTTTCATAAGCAAAGCCATTGGTGGATGCATAAACCGAGCGCCACCACATCGTTGGCATAGGTGTTTCAAATTGAACCTCAGCAAAACTTATATTTTTGATGCTTTCGTAATAAGGCTTCAAAAATCCTTCAGAGGTGCTTCCATTCGCCTTGTTCGACTTCGTCCCTCTCATCCAGTGGTCGTTATTCTGTCCGCACATGCGAAACTTTAGCGCGGTTACCATCCCATTTTCTACTGCCCCCTGGCAGCGGTAAGAAATACCGGGCCTATGCGGACCTTGTGTGATATCGTCTTCCCTGGACCAGATTACCTGGATCGGAACGCCCATTTCCCTGGAAATGATCGCCGCCTCATGCGGATAGTCCATGAATGCCTTCCTTCCAAAGCCACCGCCAAGAAAGGTCATGTGCACAATAATTTTTTCCCTTGGCATCTTTAGTTCTGCACTGAGGTAGTCCTGGACCATATCGGGGGCCTGGATCGGCCCCCAAATTTCCAGTTTGTCAGCCTGATAGTGTGCAACGCAATTCACTGGTTCTATTGGAGTGTGCGATTGATAGGGCGTTTGATAAACTACATCAAGCGCATTTGCGCTTTGTGCAATTGTCTCATCCGGGTTTCCCTGTTTGCTAAGGAAAAGTCCTTCACTGGTTTTAAGCATTTCCATTTGTCTGCTGTAGATTAGCGGAGTGCTGATGTGTTCAAATCCAGTATCGTCCCATTCTACCTTCAGCGCTTTTTTACCCTGCATGGCTGCCCAGGTAGAGGTGGCGACTACGACCACGCCTTCGCGATAGGTTTTGAAAACCAGCATTTTTACCTTAAAGATCTTTTTTACGCCTGGCACCCTCATTGCAGCGGTATCATCAAAACTTTTTACAGTTCCGCGAAGTCTGGGGTTACGCTCCACTACTGCATACAGCATCCCCGGCAACGTTTTATCGATTCCGAATATAGCCGTTCCATTGGTCTTCATTGGAGTATCCAACCTTTTGAGCGGTTTACGGATGAGTTTATATTCGGAAGTTTTTTTGAGTACCACGTCCTTTGGAGCCGGCAGTTTTGTAGCTTCTTCCACAAGTTCCCCGTAGTGGAATTTCCTATTTGTGGGTTTGTGGAAAACGTGACCGGATTGGGCATAGCATTCCGCTTGTGGAACAGCCCATTTTGTTGCCGCAACAGAAATCAGCATTACCCTTGCCGTGGCGCTAAGCTTGAGCAGGTTTTTGTAGCTGCTTCGAATAGTTGAGCTTCCACCGGTAATCTGATTTCCATATTTTTTATGCCCTATTGCCGAAGCAACGTCTATATCTTTCAGATCCACTTCCAGTTCTTCAGCAATGATCTGGGGTACTGACTGATAAGAGCCCTGGCCCATTTCTGCCCGATGGTTGAATAGAGTAACCTTTCCGTTAATATTGATATGGATCCATGGGTTCATCTCGAAGTCAGCGGCAGCTGAACCACTGGTATTGACTATTGCTGCTTCCTCAGCGTTTGACGGGAAATAAAATCCCAGACATAGCGCCGTGCCGGCAAGGCCTGCTACCCTTAAAAAATCCCGTCTTGATACTTCGCTGTTGCTCATTTTATCTGTTTTTTAGGTTGACTTTTATTTCTTTGGTGCGTAGGCTCCAGTATTGAGCCAGATCAGCCACTGTTTTTTAAATTCTGCATGAGATAACGGAGGAAGCGTTCGTCCATCTCCTGGAGCCCAGCCCCATTTCACCAAATCATCGTCAGCGTGTGCTATCAACATTTTCATGTTTTTGTTCCCGTTCTGTGTAGGATCAACAAGCTGCTTGGCCAATTGACGTGCGGTTTTCCCTTGGAATACCATTTTCATGTTCGCAGGGGGCAGGTGCCAATTAGGATTTCCGGGAGGAGCATGTAGTCCCTTGGTATTTTCCGGCTGGTGGCAGTTCGTACATTTCATCGCTAGCAAGCCTTTTCCTTCAACGCCCCTTTTGGGGAACATGTCGTGGAGGTGGCTATCGTCACCCTGAAGTGGGATATCGCCGGAGGGGTGACAGTTCATGCAACGCGGGCTCATCAGGACACGGTAAACCTGCTGAAATGCCTTTACCGATGCGATGCTGTCCTTTTTCACCGGTGTTTTTAGTTGCGCTACAGGTTGCGGTTCATTTTCAAAACCGAAGGCCATGCAAATTACTAGTGTGCCAAGAATGAATGATACCACTAGGATCCTAGTGCCTTTAATATCACTTACGATTTTTCGTTTCATTATACGCCTCCTTTTTTTTGCATTTCTGCAGCCATGTGTATTGCCTGTCGGATGCGCGGATAAGTACCACAACGGCATAAATTTCCTGCCATTGCATTGTCTATATCTTCATCTGTAGGGTTTGGTTTTTCTTTCAGCAGAACGGCGGCGGACATGATCTGACCGGAATGGCAATAGCCACATTGGGGTACGCTTACCTCGTTCCATGCAAGCTGAAGCGGATGATCGTTATTTTCCGACAGTCCCTCGATCGTTGTGATCTGTTTTCCCTGGGCTCTTTTAAGCTTTGTGACGCAGGATCTTACGGCCTCACCATCGAGATGGACGACACAGGCTCCACATTGGGCAACCCCACATCCATATTTGGTGCCCGTAAGTCCAACAAGGTCACGAATGGCCCATAAGAGCGGCATTTCGGGATCCGCATCTATTTCATGGGCTTTTTGGTTAATGTTAAGTTTGATCATATAATTGGTCTTGTTTAGGATGTCCCGGTGGCTTTATTAGATCTTTATAATGTTTACAGCCAAAAATACTCTATCACTCCAGTCATTTTAGTCTTGTGATTAATTTAACGTCCTATACTCATTTGGTGTCAGTCCTGTTTTTTGCTTGAATAGCCTGGTAAAATGCTGTTGATACCTAAAGCCGAGCTCACAGGCTATTTGATTTAATTTTTTTGAGCTGTCGAAAAGTTGCGCTTTGGCCTGTTCGATCATTTTTGACTGGATGTAATCCATGGCGGTGTTGCCCGTTTCCCTTTTGATCAGGTCGCCGAAATAGTTGGGCGATAGGTGCAACTGGCCTGCGCAGTATGCCACACTAGGCAGTCCTAGCTGAGCGCCCTTTCCTGATCGGAAATAGTCCGTTAACAGGTTCTCAAAACGAACAAGAATATCCTTGTTTTCATTGCTGCGGGTAATAAACTGACGGTCATAAAAACGAATGCAGTAGTTTAACAACAGTTCGATATTTGAAACGATCAGCGTCTTGCTGTGCTTATCGATGTTCTGTTCTATTTCGGAGGAAATTTTTAGCAGTGATTCTATGATTATTTTTTTCTCCTTTTTTGAAAGGTGGAGGGCCTCGTTCACTTCATATGAAAAGAAGTTGTAGTCTTTAATTATTCTGCCTAAATGGGTTCCCTTCAACAGATCGGGATGAAAGACAAGACCGTAGCCGGAAGGCGTTACCGGAACGCCTCCGCTGTATATGCCATATACCTGTCCGGGCTGGATAAACACCATGGTTCCATCCTCATAGTCATAGGTCTGGCAGCCATAGGTCATATTACCACATTTTATGTTCTTGAAGAATACGGCATACACACCCATGTAGTGTTTATAATGAATAATCGTAGGAACCTCATTGAAATTTACCACACTAACCAAAGGGTGAAGGGTGTCCACGCCAGCATACTCATTATACTGGCGAACCGTGTCTAATCTTTTAACATCTTCCATTTCCTTTAACATTATACCGAATTTAACGAAATGAATCTGGATTGGCGAATGTTTACCCATAATCAGTAAAAATGGTAAATAAAAGAGTATTATGTGTAAAAATGAAACCGCACACGAATGGCCCGAGTTAGGAATAAAGTCTGTCTGCTGAGCCGGTGATTAATATCCTTTTCATTTGAATGAGTTGTACATCAAATATGTTGATCTGCTACAACTGGACATTATAGCCCCATCTCTACCCAATCGCTAAGAAACCTAATTTGTAACTTCATATTCGCTCCCGGTATTCCTTAGGCGTTACGCCAAGCAATTTTTTTACATACCGGCTAAAGAACGAGCGGCTCGAAAAATCCATTTGATCTGCAATTTCTGAGATATTCAGCTGCTTGTTTTGTAACAGGATAATAATCCGTTCCTTTGCGTTACGCTGTATCCATTCTGAGGCGGTAATCCGGGTATTGGCCTTGCAAATGTAATTGAGGTACTTGGGCGTGATATTCAGCTTTTCGCTATAAAACCGAACCTCCCGCTCCCTCATACAATTTTCTCGCACCAATTGTACGAACTGCTCATACAAGGTACCGCTTTGCAAACTTCGTTTTTTTCTGTCGAGCTCGTCCTCAAAAATGTGCCACATCTCCAATAGGAAAATCTGCATTTGAAGTTTAAGTGCTTCCTTATAAAACCGATGGCCTGTTTCCTGCGACATATCATACAGCAACTGAAAATTTTTCAGGATCTTCTCCTTATCTTTTTCATCCGGATGCAAGATCGGATATTCCTTGGAATGTATAATGCTATCTATGCTCGCCGTGGCACTGGGCAAACTTGCGGTAAGCAGTTCGCTGTCGACAAACAAGACCGTGGCCTTAAAATTTTTTGAAAAAGACAGGTCTGATACATTGATACCCGCCAGCCAAAAAATAAATTCGCCCTTTTTACTTTGATATTGGTGGTCATTAAAGACAAATTTCACGCTACCGCGCTGACAATATATATGGGTATGAAACCGGATACTATAATCCGCTGGGAATTCACTTCCCGATACTACCTTGTAGAGCATAACTTTTTGATTTGCTGCCATATTAGGTAAAAGTAAAACAATTAATTAATAATAAGTAATATTTGACATTACTTGCGAAATAAATGTAACATAAGACCTTTGAAATCCTTTTATCTTTGTTGAAAATAAAAATCAGGTCAATGAGCACAGAGAACATTTTCGAGAGGTTACGCAATGGAGAAACCATTTCACCGAACGATCCGGAAGCATACAGAATGCGGGAAGAATCGTTTGCGACCAAGAAACTTTTGGTCCAAATGAATAGCACCCCAGATCCAGATGAAATAAGAAACTATTTAAGCCAAATAACGCATACGGAAATTGATGAAAGTGTTGTGGTATTTACGCCTTTGCACATCAATTACGGAAAGCACACGAAAATTGGTAAAAATGTCTTCATCAATTTCGATTGTGTTTTTTTGGACCTGGGCGGAATTACCATTGAGGACAATGTATTTATTGCTCCGAAAGTGAGCCTGTTATCCGAAGGGCATCCAACTTCACTAGAAGACCGCCATTCATTGGTTCCAAAAGCCATCCACATCAAAAAAAATGCTTGGATCGGTGCGGGGGCAACGATACTTCCTGGAGTGACCATTGGAGAAAATGCCGTGGTTGCCGCTGGAGCAGTTGTTTCCAGTGACGTTGCCCCGAATACAATTGTCGGAGGAGTTCCGGCAAAATTCATCAAAAACATTTAACATGAAAAAATCAATTTTTATCACGCTCACGGCTGTGCTTTTATATGCTACAGCAAATGCACAATCGACATCAAACAATGTACAGATGAAAGAAATATCAGCTAAAGAATATACCACTTTTAAGGTCAGTGACAAGGTCGCCCTGTATGCGGTTAGTTTCAAAAACCAATATAACCTGCAGGTCGCGGGACATCTTTTCATTCCCAGGAACATGGATAGGGAAGCAAAGAACGCAGCAATCGTCGTTGGCCACCCGATGGGCGCAGTAAAGGAACAGAGTGCGGATGTGTATGCCTCGAATATGGCGGACAGGGGCTTCATAGCCCTGGCAATCGATCTTTCTTTTTGGGGCGAAAGTGAAGGTTCACCACGCAATGCCGTACTTCCGGATATGTATGCCGAAGATTTCAGTGCTGCTGTGGATTTCCTTGGTACCCGAGAATTTGTTGACAGGGAGCGGATAGGCGTGCTAGGTGTATGCGGAAGCGGCAGCTTCGTGATCAGTGCGGCCAAGATCGACCCAAGGATGAAGGCAATTGCAACGGTGAGCATGTACGACATGGGCTCGGCCAACCGCAATGCACTTAACCATTCTTTGAGCCTTGAACAAAGAAAAAAAAATCAGGCTGAAGCAGTCGAGCAACGATATGCCGAATTTTTGGGTGGCGAGACTAAATATACGGGAGGCACTACCCACGAGCTGGATGCAAACACCGATCCGATACAGCGCGAGTTCTATGAGTTCTATCGCACGCCAAGAGGGGAATATACGCCTAAAGGTGGCTCGCCGAAAACGACCACACATCCTACGTTGAGCAGTAATACAAAGTTCAATAACTTTTATCCGTTCAACGACATTGAAACCATTTCTCCCCGTCCGATGTTGTTCATTACCGGAGACAAGGCACACTCAAGGGAATTCAGCGAAGATGCTTACAAACGTGCAGGGCAGCCAAAAGAACTGGTCATTGTTCCAAATGCCGGCCATGTTGACCTTTATGACAAGACCGACCTGATTCCGTTCGACAAGTTGGAATCCTTTTTCACCAAACAACTGAAAGACCAGAAATAGTCAGACCCAATATTATAACATATGAAAGTATTAACAATAACCGCAATTGCTACATTGATGCTTTTTAGTATTGCTGGAAGAGCTCAAAGCAATAAAAAGGCTGATCAGACACCAAATTTTATTTTTCCCAAAGGCACACCTGGGCCAACTGAAAATTTCACAGGAAAGGCCTGGAATGTTGGGCTGGTAGAGAATGATTCGGTTTATAACACCGTTGTCGGTAACGTATATTTCGAGGCTGGAGCAAGAAGCAACTGGCACAAACATCCCTCGGGCCAAATCCTGATCATCACCGATGGTACTGGATACCATCAGATTAAAGGTAAGCCAAAACAATTCCTTAAAAAAGGAGATATTGTAAAATGCCCGCCCAATGTAGAGCACTGGCATGGGGCAAGTCCCGATACGGGAATGCTGCAGATGTACATACTTCCCAAAACTGAAAAGGGGATCGTGAGCTGGCTGATGAAAGTTACAGATGAAGAATATTCGAAAAATTAAATTTATAGAAGTCTTGCTTATCAGCCGCTTACGATTTGAGCGCAATCGTAGTCAGAAAAAAAATTATTAAAAATTATAAAACCTTGGAAAATAATATAAGAGATAAAGTAATTGTCATCACCGGGGCAAGCAGTGGGCTTGGCGAGGCTGCCTCAAAGTACCTTGCCCAGCTCGGTGCAACAGTGGTATTGGGCGCCAGAAGGGGTGAAAGGATCAAACATCTGGCAATGGAGATTAACTCAAATGGTGGAAAAGCGCTGGCGGTGACCGTAGATGTGACCAAGCGGGAAGAGGTAAAAGGACTGGTCGATTCGGCGGTGAAAGAATTTAGTCGGGTGGATGTGATCCTGAATAATGCCGGCATCATGCCGTTGTCCCCAATGGACCGGCTTAATGTGGACGAATGGGATAAGATGATCGATGTGAACATCAAAGGAGTGCTCAATGGTGTTGCCGCCGTACTCCCTTATATGAAGGAGCAAAAATCAGGTCAGATTATCAATATTTCTTCTGTCGCAGGGCATAAAATATTCACTGGTTCGGCTGTTTATTCAGCAACTAAATTTGCCGTTCGTGCCTTGACAGAAGGATTACGGATGGAGCTAAAGCCATATAATATCCGAACAATGATCGTTTGTCCGGGTGCCGTAAAGACTGAGCTGTTGGAGCATATCACCGAGGAGGATATCCAACAGGCAAATCAAGACTATGTGGGATCAGTTGGCATCAGCCCGGATTCGTTTGGCCGTGTGGTTGCCTTTGCGATCAGCCAGCCAGAAGATGTAGATATCAATGAAATTATCTTCCGTCCAACATCCCAAGAACTGTAAGATGAAACATTTGTTTATAACCCTTATGATACTAATTTCCTTATCTTTAAGTATGTCAAGCTGTGGGAAAGAAAACAGTCAAGAAATAACATCAGAAAATGGAAATAATATCGGAGACCCGAATAATATAACAGGGAGTAAAATGAAGATAACGATAGGCACCGCCGTGTTTACAGCCACATTGAATACCAATACCGCGGGAAATGCCTTCAAGGCCAAATTGCCACTTACCTTGAATATGACCGAGCTGAATGACAATGAAAAATATTTCGATCTTTCTGCAGCATTGCCGGCAAATGCCTCAAACCCTGGAACGATTCAAACCGGAGACTTGTTGCTATACGGTTCCAATACGCTGGTTCTTTTTTATAAAACGTTTTCTACTTCCTATAATTATACAAGGATTGCAAAAGTGGATAACCCTACTGGCCTTTCTGCAGCATTGGGTTCTGGCAATGTAACAGTAAAATTTGAACTGCAATAGCTTACATCATTGAATAAATCTTTTAAATTTTACAATAATGGAGACAAGAGAAATATTCCCATTGGGCGAACCGTTATCTAAGCATTGGTTTATAGGAAAAGCATATTTATATCCACTAGTTGCAAGGGACAACAATAATTGTTTTTCCGCTGGTACCGTGACCTTTGAACCAGGGGCAAGAACCAATTGGCATACCCATCCAAAAGGACAGGTACTGATTGTTATTGAAGGCAACGGTTTTTATCAGGAACAAGGCAAAATTGCACAGCCGATAAAAAAAGGTGATGTAGTAAATATTCCAGAAAATGTGATACACTGGCATGGGGCATCGGCTCTTGGCAAAATGGTTCACATCACCATTACCAATTACAGTGGGGATGAAAATGTGACCTGGCTCAATCCAGTAACAGACGAGGAATTTTATGAGGTAAATCAATAACATTATGGAAAAGCATAGCATTATCAAATGGGTGATTTGCCTGACCTTAATCATAAGCAGTAAAACAATGAACGCACAAATTGAAACTGGCACTAGTGGTCCGTTAAGTCAGCCACAAAAAAGTCTGGTGGCTATATCATCACTTACCGCGACGGGCGATATGGCAAACCTTAAGGTACAGTTAAACACTGCACTTGATGCAGGGCTTACCGTCAATGAAATCAAGGAAGTTTTAGTACAACTTTATGCCTATTGCGGGTTTCCCAGAAGCCTGAATGCGATTAATGTTTATATGAAGGTAATCGAAGAACGGAAATCCAGAGCCATCAGTGATAAAGAGGGAAAGAAAATTAGTTTAGAGCGCAGTTCGGGGGACAATTATGAACGGGGAAGAAAGGTTCTGGAAACGCTAACAAGTATGCCCCAAGCTAAGCCGGCACGAGGATTTGGTGAATTCGCTCCAAGGATTGATGCCTTTTTGAAGGAACATTTATTTGCCGATGTTTTCCAGAGTGATGTGCTGACCTATCAGCAAAGAGAACTGGTAACTATTTCTGCCCTGGCCGCGATGCAGGGTGTGGAGTCGCAATTACAGTCCCACGTAAAATTTGGAATGAATACCGGGATTACGCTAACGCAGTTGGCAGAAATTGCAAAAATGATAGAGAAGCATGTTAGCAGAACACAGGCAAATTCACTGAGAAATGTCCTATCGATTACTACCACGCCAATTGACGATGAGGATATGATGGTACGTATTTCTGAAATTGAAATCCTGCCGGAGTACCTGCAGGAATATAACGCTATCTTAAAAGAAGAGGCGTCAGCTTCTGTAAAGCTAGAGCCCGGTGTGATTGCAATTTTTCCAATGTTCCAAAAAGAAACAGTCACCGAGATTAGAATAATTGAGATTTATGCTAACAAAGCTGCTTATCAATCGCATCTTAATACCCAGCACTTCCTACATTACAAGACTGCAACGCTAAAAATGGTCAAAACATTAAAACTGGTGGATATGGTTAGCATGGATAAGCAAACTATGCAGGAAATTTTCAAAAAATTAAATTAATTGTGCGAGGGTTATAAAATAAGGATTGTTAAACATAAGGTTGTTGCCATATAGTGAGCAAACCAATTCAGTTGACCCCATTGCCACAACTTCTAATTATTTGAAAGTGCTCTTAAAATAGTGTGTTATAATAAATCTATTATTGGCGAGACGGGGTCAATTGACCACGGTTTACCCACATAACGATTTGTTAGTTCGAACCATAAATATCTGTAAGCCAGGGCTTAAAATAACTTTCGGCTGTTGGGTTAAACCAAGCAGGATCGAACTAGTAATTACTTCATTTTCAGGCAATAATGCATTTATGCGTTTTTTTTTTGCTTTTCTTGGGAAACCATCATAAAAAGAAAAAGCCTTGAATTTGAGCTTCTTTCGAGGAAAGAGTTCGAACTTCAAGGCTTTTTGCCGTTTTAGTAGAGTCAATCCGCGGAAGTTCGACCCTCTTCGAGCATTGTGAAGCAGTTGTTAATTTTGAAAAAACTTTAAAAAATAAGATTGAAGGGCAGTATCGAAGAAAGAAAAGTTATGAAAAAACTTACAAGTAAACTAAGGGAAAAATGGTCAGCTAAGGGATTCTGTTCTTCTGTCAAGTCCAAAACGATTATCGTATAATACCTAAACAATTTTCCTTGCTCGCATTGTTATCCTGAGCGCAGTCGACTTAAGTAGATTGACACTGCGGGTAATCAATATAACGAGTAAAGACGCAAAATTTAAACCATACTCAAGATCCCAGTTATTAATACTTATATTCTAGTAACTGGGATCTGTTTCCCCTAATTAAGGTTGATAGGGAAAAATGTTTTTTTAGAATAAAATATTTTGCGCTAGCTCTACTGATGGAAAAATATCTGTGGTAATCATCTCCTAACCAAAACAATCGTTACTAAAAGCAAGGGTTCTCGGAATAAAAATAATGGCACTATGTTTACCACGAATTTCATGTTGCAAACATTAACGAATTTTATTGATCTATAACGTTTTATGTTAAAAATTAGCTTTTTTTCAAAAGGAGATTAATTACAGCCGAAGGCTTATTTAAAGTCTATCAAATGTTTGACATTTTAAACTGTTTTAAATAATGTTGACGGCTTTTAATTCAAAAATTGGTCTTTGAATTGATTCGGTGAAGTACCCACTTCTTTTTTGAACAGGCGAGAAAAATAAGTGGTGTTCTCAAAACCAAGTAGATGCGAGATCTCCGAGACATTCAGATCGCCTTCAGCCAATAGGTTTTTCGCTTCTCCTATCAGAAAAAGATGGATCAGTTCCAGTGCCGTTTTACCTGTTTCTCCCTTCAACAGATCGGTTAGGTAACGGGGAGATATATGCAGTTTTTCTGCCATTAGCGCAACAGTGGGAAGGCCAGTTTCCTTGGTTTCCCGCTCCTGGAAATTAGCCGTAAGCAGCTCTTGGAACTTTGTAAGTGTTGACCCTGATAGTTGCGAACGATTTATAAATTGCCTTTTATAAAAACGCTGTGCATATTTGAGCATGGCGTCAAGATGGCTGATAATGATGGCCTTGCTCAGCTCGTCGGTATTGTTGTTATATTCTTTTTCTATGCTGAAGTAGAGGTTCCAGATGATGTCTTCCTCTGCGGGTGAAAGGTGCAAGGCCTCATTCACCTCATAATCGAAATAGCCGTATTTTTTAATTTCATGGTAAAGGCTGGTTCCGGGCAGGAAGTCTTCGTGGATCATGATCAGAAAGCCTTTCTCTTCCAATTCGACATTTTTAAAGGAAACTTTCTGGCGGGGCCTTACAAAAGACATCGAGCCACGGTCGTGGTCATATTTTGTTTTTCCATACTGCATACTGCCAGCTCTTAGCTTTTTAAACCCTATAACGTAAAATTCCGGGGAAAATTCGATTATACTGTTGCCATCACAAGCTTCCCGCTCACCGTAGGCCACGCTAAAAAGTGGATGTTCCGGAGGTTTTACGCCAAGCGCTTCGTGCAGCTCGCTAATTTTTTTGAAATGATCCATATCTAGCTTTCATAAAAGCAGGATTCGGTAAATCCAAACCCTGCAAAGTTAAACTTCTGTTAGCCATGGGCTGCGACAGAAACATCCTGCCATGATTCCCATGTCTTTAAGCGCTCTTCGTAAGTATATTTTACCCAAGGTAATGTTGTTTTGCCCAATAACAGCCTTAACGGGGGATTATCCGTATCCACCAGTTTTAGGATCGCTCCAACGGTTGCCGTAGGTTTGCCCGAGTCCTGTTCTGTGGCATGCTTATAAAAGTCCATCCTGATGTCATCGTAAGCAGCTGTTGGCTCGCTTGATGCAAGGGAATTGGTGCCGAAGAAATCCGTTGAGAAACCACCCGGTTCCAGTATGGTTACCTTAATGCCAAAACCGCCCACTTCGCCAGCCAGCGTTTCTGTAAGGCCTTCGATTGCGAACTTTGATGCACTGTACAAGCCCATCAAGGATACCGTATTAAGGCCAAGCGCACTCGAAAGCTGAATGATGTGCCCCGATTTCTGCTCCCGCATGATCGGCAAGACCGCCTGCATGGTCCATAACGAACCCAGTACATTTGTTTCAAATTGTTTCCTGACATCCTGCTCGCTCAACTCTTCTACAGCTCCTACATGTCCGAAGCCAGCGTTATTTATCAGTACGTCTATGCGGCCAAAGTGTGCCTTTGCAGTTTGCATCGATTCAAAGCTCATCTCTTTATCGGTTACATCAAGTTCCAGGACCAATAGATTTGATGGAAATTCCTTTATAAGGTCTTCCAGTGCATAGGGATTACGGACAGCTGCAACTACGTTGTCTCCGCGTTTTAGGAACGCTTCTGTCCAGATACTGCCAAATCCGCGGGATGCGCCTGTTATAAAAATTGTCTTTGCCATTATGTTATATTTTAGTAATTGATAATGACAAAGTTCGGTCAATCATTCAGTGCTATAGTGATACAAAAGTAGGCAATAATGGAACGTTTTTACGTTGCCTTTACGTTATGAAAGGCTTTTTATTCTCATATTCTACGGAATATTTCCTTTTAGGAACCATTCATTGGGAGTATACTCTGCAAGCTTTAAACACGCGGATCGGTTCCATATTGGTCAGGTGCACCAAGATGTTCTCGGAGGGTTTTGCCTTCATATTCCTGATGAAATAATCCCCGTTTTTGCAGGATCGGGACCACTTCATTTACAAAAGCGTCTATTCCATCTGAATCAACATCGGGTGAGATCCAGAATCCATCAGCTGCCCCGGCCTCAAACCATGGCTGCATGTGGTCTGATGCCTCAACGCCTGGGCCTACGATCACAGGATGATAGTCTATCACGCCATGGGCAAGGATATCACGTAAACTCCAGCCTTCTTTCGCAATTTTTAGCGCATGTGATGATCGCGGGTCGTATCGTGAAGGGCGTGCAAGGTCTAATTTCGCCTTTGGGATTGGTTCATTTATATGATTAATAGCCAGAGGTATTCCCAGCATTTGTTGCAGGTAGGCAATCCTTTGTGGAAACAGATGTTCGGTCATCTGAATACGACGATCGAGTGCTGTGCGCCTATCCTTGGCAATCGTGGTCATCAAGCCTGGAATGTATTTGATCTCGTCGGCATCGCGTCCATAACGTTCTGCCGCAACCCTGAACGCATTGCGTTGTGCCTTCGCGTCTTCAATTGTAAAAGCGGAGCCAATCACGGCGCTAGCAAACCGCCCGGCCAGTTCATGCGCATTTGGACTGCCGCCGGCGTGGAATATAATCGGCTGTCCCTGCTATGAGGGTGGGATATAAAGAGGGCCCCTTGAGCCTGCAAACTTTCCCTGTAGATTAATTGGCGCAATCTGGTCTTTGTGTGCAAATATTCCTGTTTCCTGGTTGTGCACCCAAGCTTCTTTTCCCCAACTGCCCCAAAGTGCCTGGATGATCTGAATGACCTCATGGGCACGGCCGTATCGTTCCTCGCTCGATGGGATACTTTTTCCGTAATTAGCCGCAACATCATCGCCACTTGAAGTGATTGCGTTCCAACCCGCCCTGCCGTGGCTCATGATATCCAGCGCCTTAAACTGCCTTGCTAAGTTGAAAGGTTCATTAAAGGTGGTCGAGCCAGTGGCAACCAGCCCAATATATTCCGTTTCCCTCGCAACTGCGGCCAGGGTCATCATTACATCGAGGTTGAAGTTGGGCGATTCGGTACCAATATCGGCCATGATCGCTCCCGGACCATCCGGCAGGAATATAAACTGGAACTTTCCACGCTCTGCCGCCTGGGCTTGTTTTACCCTTGCATCAAAACTCGTATAACTTTTGGGGTCAACTCCAGGCATACGCCATGCGCCGGGCTGGGAACCATATCCGTTTCCCAGGTGCAGGCCAATCAGCATCTGTCTTTCCATATTAAAATTTTATCTGTTTTTTATTTTTGGGGACCTAAGTTGCGTTTGACCCTTACATGTACAACGTACGGTTAATACGAAGGATGAAATCCCAGTCGGCATTTTTATTGGAGATGCCATTCATCCGTTCTGTGATGATCTGAACCGAAAAATCCCTGCGTTTGGGCAAACGCTCTTTTTCTGCGGTATCAATCACTTTTGATAATTCCTCTATGGTAAGATCGGTACAGTATGCAGGTGCTCCTGGTTGCTGCCTCCAGGAATTTTCTAGGGAGCCTGTGTAAAAGGCATCGAATCCGGTATCCTCTACCAACCGCTTGGTAATCTCCCGATCAATTTCGCGGTCGGCGGCTATGGGAATGGCAATACGGCCTGGTTCTCCGGCAGGTCTGCCATTTGCGGCAAGAGAATATGCCAAGACTGCATTCCATGCTTTGGCAATGGGACGTCCGAGCTGTTCTTGAACCCATAGACTTTCAACTTGACCTGCTTCTAGACGCTCAATTCTGCTGTCGCGTGCAGGTATGTAGTTAGAGGTATCGATTACTGTTACACTTTGCTGCACCTCTGCAAATAGCGGTGCAACCTTAGTGATCTGGTCTAAGGGAGTAGACAAAATGATTACATCCTTATCCTGTGCTGCCTGTTGCGCCGTTACTGCCACAGCTCCGGTGGCAAGGACTTCTTTATCCATATTCTCCGGCGACCTGGAATTTGCTACCGTCACCTCATGTCCGGCTTTTGCCAGCTTTAGCGCCAATGTCTTCCCGATGTATCCTGTACCTATTATTCCAATTTTCATACACTTAAATTTAAATAAAGTCGTGATGCAAAGTTAGTCGCGAATGGCTATACTTTATATAGTGCTTTCCCAAAGGAAAGTAAGATAATTGATGCCTCTAGGAATTAAGCCCACATTTATCGGTAACAAATGTTCTGTGGTTTACTCCCCAATCTTTCAGTGAATATATGATTGGGGTTAAGGTATCGGCATAACTTTCCAGAGTATATAGAATCTTAACAGGGTAGTCGCCCACAACAGAGCGTTTTAAAAGTCTATGTTGTTCGAGTTCCCTGAGTTCCTTGGCCAACACCTTTGGAGTTATTCCGGGGATGCTTTGCTGTATGTCCGTAAATCGGTCGTTGCCCACACCAACCGAGATAATGATCGGAAGTTTCCATTTACCGCTGATCACATCGAGTGCATCCCTAACTGGTTTAATTGTATTCAAACAATCACAGTGTTCCTTTTTTTTAGCCATTGTCTTTGTATTATTTCACTTTCCTTTGGGAAAGTAGTATACAAAGGAAAGCAATATCTGATAACTTTGCAATAGTTATTTAATTGGCTGATTGCTATTGTTAGTGAAGCGATCTATTTATTGACTACCAAAAAATATCATATGAAAAGACTCGAAGGAAAGGTGGCCATCATTACAGGTGCCGCAAGGGGAATGGGCGAGGCCCATGCACGATTGTTCGCCCAGGAAGGGGCCAAGCTGATACTGAGCGACGTACTGGAACAAGAAGGAAAACTGCTCGCTGATGAGCTTGGAGAGAACGTCATATTCCTAAAGCATGATGTGACCAACCAGGAACAGTGGGAAGAAGTACTTAAGGTTGCAGAGGAAAAATTTGGACCGGTAACCGTTCTTGTGAACAATGCCGGCATTACGGGAGCCTTTGCCAATGTTGCCGAACTGGATTATCAGGAATATAAAAAAGTTATGGCCATCAATGCAGATGGGACATTCCTGGGCATGAAAACCGTAATCCCTTCCATGCTGAAAGCTGGGAAAGGCTCGATCGTAAATATCTCTTCGGTCTCAGGACTGCAGGTGGCGCCCGGCTCACCCAATGCAGCTTATGTGGGTAGCAAGTTTGCCGTAACAGGCCTTACAAAAATGGCTGCACTGGAATATGCAACCAGAAACATTCGTGTTAACTCGGTGCATCCTGGCGGGGTAAGGACAAATATTGTTCCTGATATAAGTGTTTTTGATGATCCGAAGCTGCTTGAGCCCACACCGATGGGGCGGTTTGCCGAGCCAGTAGAAATTTCCCATCTGGTATTGTTTCTGGCATCGGATGAGGCATCTTACCTGACAGCTGCCGAATATAAGGTAGATGGTGGCATGACGGCCAAGTAATGTGATTATATGAGAAGTTAAAAGATAAGAAATGAAGATAGGAATAATCGGTGCTGGCCTAATTGGCCAGACACTGGCCAAAAAGTTTAGTGCCTGTGGGCACCAGCTAGAGCTAGCCGACCGTAAAGGAAAAGTAGCAATTCAGGCTGTGGCCGATCCAGCAGGAGCAGAGGCCGTAGAGGTAGGCGAAGTTGTGCAGGATATTGATGTCCTGATCGTATCAATCCCCTTGGTCAATATACCAGACCTTGTTGAAACCCTTAAAGGGAAAATAGCTTCCTCAACAATCATAGTGGAGACCACTAATTACTGGCCACACCGGGATGGGAATATTGAGGCTATTGATAAAGGCATGGTTAACAGTGTCTGGGTGCAGCAACAGTTTGGAAGACCTGTTATCAAGGCATTCAGTAATATCGCTGCCTATAGCATGGCTACAGAAGGCAAGGCCTCGGGAACTGCCGGCAGGATCGCCCTGGCTGTTTCGGGCGACGTTCAACAGGCTGTTGATGTGGTGAGGGGATTGGTGGATGAAGCCGGGTTTGATGCGCTGGATGCCGGACAACTCGAAGATTCCTGGCGTCAGCAAGCTTGTGGCCCTGCGTACTGTACAGACCTGACCTTAACGGAACTTATAGATGCACGCAAAAAGGCAAAGAAAGAGGAGCTGAGAGAAAAGCAGGAACGGGCCTTTGGAAAGATGAAGGAACTTGACGACAGCTATTTCAATAACGTAGTGCTGGGCAATTATCCTGATGGCTTTGTAGACCACGCAGTTGATATTAACCGGGCAATCAACCAGCTTCCGCCAAGAAAAAACTACAATAAGATCTATAGTATAATTGAAGAAAAATCACATTTAAATATCAAAAAATGAAAATAGGAATTATAGGAACAGGTGCCATTGGAGGCACAATAGCAAAAAAGATGGTGGCAGCAGGGCATCAGGTTTCGGTAAGCAATTCGGGCGAATTCGATGAACTGGAAAAGAAGGCAAGTGAACTCGGAGCATCGGCTGCAACAGTAGGTGATCTAGTTAAGGATGTGGATGTAGTCATATTATCGGTACCCACCATAGCCATTCCGAGACTGCCAAAAAACTTGTTTGACCAGGTGCCAAAAGATACCATTGTAGTGGATACTTCCAACTACTATCCCTTCCGGGATGCTGACATTGATGAAATCAAGAAAGGTAAGGTAGAGAGCGTATGGGTTGCCGAACAAATCGGCCGTCCAGTAGTTAAGGCGTTCAATAATCTGCTGGCAGAAACCCTGGTGGCGAAAGGAAGACCGGAAGGCGCACCAGATCGTATTGCGATGGCGATTTCAGGCGATGAGGTAAAGGACAAAGCAATTATATCCAGGCTCGTAAATGAAGCAGGCTTTGATGTTGTTGATGCCGGTGATCTGGAAAACTCATGGAGGCATCAGCCAGGAACTCCGGCCTATTGCACAGAATTAAATGCAGGGGAGCTTGAACGGGCACTCCAGGACGGCATAAGGGCAGTAGCGCCTCAGATCAGGGACTCGGTGATTAAATTATTTTCGGAACGCACCAGTCAGCCCTCGCATGAGGAGATAGTTGAATATAATCGTTCGCTATTTCCTAAAAATCCAAAAACAAGTTAACAACCGCTGTCCTTCCATTGTCTAGAGACAGAACTTTCAAAAGATATAAATACGAATTAATCTCAATAGCCGTCACCTTGCACTATTGAGATTATTCTTTTCTAGCTGTGACCACGTTCGTATAGGCCTCTCCCATGATAAGGTGGATTTTTGCGCAAAATAGCAAGCATTCATACTATACTGCTTAATTTAGTTTAATTCGAGTTGATTTTGTTCCGGAAAGGAACTTAGATGTAAGGTAAAATGCCAACAGGTGATTGATGACGGTGCTGAAACTAATTTGTCTCGTTACTACAAACAACGGTTTCCTATAATAATGGTCAGACGTTAAAATGTTTCAAAATTGTCTACTTCTGTATCATAAAAGCTGTCGGTTATTAACGGAAATTTGTCTTATACTATTCAGCCTGGCAGGATGTTGCTGTGGCGGAACATGGTTAAAAAAAACAACAGCAGCGGAACCTCGATTTACCAAATCCAGATTTAAATTGTAACAATATGAAGCATTTCAAAAAAATAAGCGAACTGTATGAAGTTCTTGGGTTCAAGCCGCCTGAAGACCCTCTTTTCAGTGTGGCTTACGGTGATAGTTGCACCGGCATCAGCGACCTCGAATTTACTTCGGCATTTTATATTATTGGATTCAAAAAGCTAAAATCAGGGATAATCCGCTACGGAAAAACCAAGTATGACCATGACCTTGGCGCTATGTCGTTCATCAAGCCGCAACAGAGAGTACTGTTCAAAAATACCGAACTAAAGGAAAAGGGGTTTATGATCATTATCCACGAGGACTACTTACCTGGAACTTCGCTCTATAGTGAGATTAAAAAGTACGGCTATTTCGACTACGAGGTCAATGAGGCACTGCATCTTTCACCAACCGAAGAAAGTATCATCTGGAACCTGTATTTCGCGATAGAAAAGGAGTATAACAATAATACGGACGAACATAGCAAAATGATCATCATCAGTCATATTGATTCGATACTGAAATATGCGCAGCGTTTTTATAAACGACAGTTTATTAACCGGACAGCATTAAGTGGGGCAACAGTTACCAGGTTCAACGCTTTGCTCGCAGCAGATCTCGAAGAAAGAAAATTGAAGCATACCGGGCTGCCTAGTGTGGCTTCACTGGCGGAAAAGATGCATATTTCGCCCCGTTATTTAACCGACCTGCTCAAAGAAGAAACGGGTAAAACCACTTTGGAACTTATCCACCTTTTTTTAATTGCTGAGGCAAAGAATATGCTTACGGCGGGTGATATGAACATATCAGAGATTTCCTTGGCGCTTGGTTTTGAGAATCTTACCTACTTCTCGCGTCTGTTTAAAAAAGAGGTAGGCAGTACTCCCAACAAATTCAGGGATAACTTATTGAATTAGGACATCCTGGTCTAGGTTCAGCTCAACCGTATCAACAGGTCGAACACCTTTTCAAAGATGATCAACTCCCAAAATAAAGGCCTCCATCTTTAGGTAACAGATGGAGAGGCCTAGGCCTCTGGCTTGCTAAATTTTGTGACTGGACCAAGGAAATTCTAACAGTACAGAACAAAAAACTTAAAATTAAAAAAAATAAAAACGTTAAATACTTAAATTATGAAAATAGGAATTATTGGAACAGGTGTTATGGGTAGCACACTGGTAGAAAAATTGTCGCAAGCAGGGAATCAGGTTAAGGTAACCAACACCCAGGATTTCGCTGAGCTCAGCAAAATTGCAGAAAGTTTGGGAGCAAAGGCTGCAACACTTGAAGACGTGGTTAAAGATGTGGAGGCCATTATTTTATCCATTCCCTTCAGCGGCTATAAAGACCTGCCGAAAAGTTTGTTTCAGGATGTGCCCGAAGAGGTTGTCATTATGGATACCTCTAATAATTCTCCTTTACGTGATGGCGAGCTTGAGGGCTTGGCAGGAAAAACGGAAAGTGAATATATTTCCGAGTTATTGGGAAGGCCGGTTGTGAAAGTTTTTAATATGTTACTGGGATACACGCTCAAGCATAACGGTAAAGCTGCCGGGGAAAAAGGCAGGATAGCTGTATCGGTAGCCGGCGATAACGATGAGCATAAGAAAATAGCGGCTGAACTGGTTGATCAAATGGGCTTCGATACTGTAGATGGCGGAAGTCTGGCCTTGTCGTGGAGGCAGGAACCTGGAACTCCAGCTTTTTGTACGGAACTAAATGCAGAAGAACTCGAACTGGCACTTCCCAAAGCTGAAAAAGGAAAAGGCCCTGCCAGAAGGGATTTTATTATAGACCAATTAATAAAAGCTGATCCACCGGCTTCTCATGAGGAAACAGTTGCCCTGATGCGCTCAGGATCGTCAGGAAATTTGATATAGCTACTCCAAATAAATTCAGGATTCACTTATTGAATTAAGGCAGATAAAGTGACAATGGCTTATCCTTAGGATTGAGAAGACAGTAAGCACAAGTAACATTTAAACTAATATATATTAAAATGGAAATAGGAATAATCGGATCCGGTATGGTTGGAAGTACATTAGCCGGACATTTAACTGCCTTAGGGCATAAGGTGAAAATTGCGAATTCACGCGGACCGGAATCTTTGGGAGAGATCGCCGACAAAACTGGTGCAACAGCGGTGACGGTAGAACAGGCGGCAGGAGTGAAGGACATCATCATTGTCGCTGTACCTCCAACTGCATTGGAAAAGCTTCCGGTTGCTATCTTGGCCGCCACAAAGGCAATTATTGTAGATGCCGGTAATTATTATCCATCCCGTGATGGAGAGAATATTGATCTTGAAAGGGGATTGACGGATAGTGAATGGACTGCAAAAGTGTTGGGCCATGCTGTAATCAAAGCTTTCAACAATATTCTTTCGACAAGCTTGGCTTCAAAATCAAAACCCGAAGGAAGCCCTGAGCGTATCGCTATATCTGTTGCAGGTGATCAGGAAGAACATAAACAGACCGTTCAAGCGCTTATTAACGAAATTGGTTTTGACGCTATCGATGGTGGATTGCTTTCCAAATCCTGGAGACAGCAGCCCGGTACGCCCGCCTATTGTCAGGACCTGGACAAGGAAAGTTTAGCAGCCGCGCTGCAAGAAGCTGACGAAAGCAAGCGTGCTCAATATCTTGAAATGGCAGACGAAGCGATTCGTCCGTTTTTATAGAATTTTGGCATAGCTGATGTAAAACTATTCCTTTAATTATACATACCTGAATTGCATAAGACGGGTATGTATAATTATTTTTCCGGCGCTGAGCCAAACAGAAATATTCAAAAAAAGAAAAATAATTATCGACTAAAGTAATAAGTCAGTATCAAATAATTTTGGACACTGATAAGTATTATGCAGAAACGATAAGCAGACTTAAATCGATAACATTATTCCCTTTCCAAAAGATTCTAATAGTATGATAACCAGGTATACTTCTCCTTTATTAATTATTTCCAAAGTATCTAGAATAAATTTCAAAAATTCAACCTTACCTACACATATGAATAAAGGTATTATTATAATTCCCTCATTATTTTATACTCAGCAAGGTTTAAATCGTTTGGATATAGCCTTTAAAACATGGGTTTTTCAGGGTATTATTCTCATATTCTTATTCCTTTATTCAAATAAGAATTTTAGTTTTTTATAATGAGTTCTTGATAATTCAAATTGTTGAAAATGAGGGCTAAATGCAAGTTAAGTTGTCTTGGATGAAATAACTCTATATTTGGTTATTATTTCATGTTCGATTGAGGCTTAATTGTGGGAGGTCTTCTGCGAGCTTATAATTTGTGAAGGATGTAATTGAATCGATACCGCAACCACAATTCAATTGTCTATTTATTAAGCTTTTCTCTATGGACTCAATTCTAAATTTAGTTATGGAAAATCTAGATGACCTAGATTTCAGTCGCTTAACTGAGATAACGATTAAGGAAGTTAAGGATCTACCTATGTTCAAACATTATTCTGATGCGGAAGCTCAAGAGGTAATTCGAACATTAAAAAGGTTTTCAGAGATAATCGTTCAAGATCATTTTAAGAAAGAAAATCAAGAAAAGAAACCATAGCGATTTATCAGTTCGAACCATAAGTGCTTGTTAACCAGTGCTTAAAGTAATTTTCGCCGGTTGGGTTAACCCAAGCAGGATCGAACTAATAATTGCCTCATTTTCAGGTAATAAAGCATTTATCCATGTTTTTTTTCTTTTCTTGGGAAAACATCATAAAAAGAAAAAGCCTTGAATTTGAGCGCCTTTCAAAGAAAAGGTTCGAACTTCAAGGCTTTTTGCCGTTTAAGTAGAGTCAATCGGCGGAAAATCGAACTTTTATGAACATTGTGAGGCAATAGTAAATTTTGAAAAAGTGGTCAATAACAAGATTGAGGGGCAGTATAGAAAAAAGAGAAATGCTCAACCGAAATAATCAATATCGATTCAAATCTTCTGCCTTAACAATTGCCATTAATATGAAACCTATTCTCATATTACTTGAATCTAAATTAATGCATCTCAAAAAAATATCTGACGGAAAAAAATTTCTAATATAATATCGCAATTCCACAACGTAATCATAAAAGGGGCAGCCAATTATTTTGTTGCCTCATCATTTTTTGCTTTCAGCGTCTGGTAAAAGTAGCTGTAAGGATTTCCATGGTAGGTCTGTTCAATTTGCTTAATTGAATCATTTTCCTCCGAGTCGGGCTTCTGCTCTTCAGCCTTCATCTTTGCAATCTTTTTCCTAAGTTTCAATAACAACCGGTTTCTGCTACTGTCCAATCTTTTAAGCTGAATCCTCGAATATTTATTGTCTGTTAAAAGTTTGTAGCCGCTTACCCAACACATTTCGTTTTTCATGGTTTTGTAGTTCCAAAGTGCAACCCTCCCGACTGACATACCAATTAGCCTGCTGGCGACAGATCATAAATTGTGTTCTTCTCACTTCTGCATAATGGGTCTTTTAAAATCAATTTTAGATCTCCAACGACCTTATACTGTTTCTTCATTTCTTTTATCAAAGAACTTTTGCGCACCCTTATATGTCCCTGATAGTGCACTTCGTATCCAACAAAACCAATCCATGGAGATCCGGCAGCCCGGTCGCTTCCCCATTTGTAACAATATTTTGATTTTTCCTTCCAAAAGTGAGCGTGGCTGCTATATGGAGCTGCTACTGGAATGTGAATGGCAAGTTTTCGATCTTTTATCCCATGCATGTAAGCTTCGAACGCTGAAAGGCATTTTTCTCTTTTCGGATGGATGATCAGCATATCGTCGCAAAATCTCACATATAACAAATCGCCATCCTGGTGCTTTATGATTTTTCGGTCTACGTTATTCAGTACTGCATTGGCTATCAGTCCGGAGAGGGCGCCGCCTTGAGGTATCCCAATGCGCGCATTGCCAAGATGCTTATAGTATCCACTTTGAAGAAGCTCGTTTTTTACCCAACCATATTCACCGTTCGGAATCTTGAATGTCTTAAAATGGGACTGGTCATTGTTTAAGAGCAACACCATTTTATTGAAGGTGTATACCTTCAAGTAATCGAAAAGTATTTTTTTTGCATTGGCAAGGTCATCGACTGATTGTTCCCTAATCAATTTTCTGTTAAAAAACTGGTTAAATACTTTTTTTATTACCGAATGGTTGACGGTGTCGAAGAATTTTTTCATGTCACATTCTGCGACATAAAGTGCGCCATCCCCATAATGCTTCCTGTATTCCATTACCTCCACTACTGGCTCATGGTGCGTAGGGCACATCATCTTGCCCTTAATCAACCTTTTTGATCGGAAAGCATAGGAGCTATCAATGAATAGTGGGTCGAAAATTGCTGTAAGATATCTATTGGTAATGCTTAATATGATTTTGTCCTTTAGTCCAAAAGAAGCAATCGGACGACATATATTGACCTTAACTGGATCAGCTTTGTCCTCCTTGAGCTGGGGAATGATCTTAGGCGATCCGATCTGATAATCTCCTCCATGTACGGCATTCTGAATCTCCTTGATGAAGGCATCGAGCTTACTAAGAAACGGAGCATCTGGTTCGCATGCTCGGTAAAACCTTAGGGTGGCATTTAATGACATCAATGTCTTTTCACTGCTGCTAACTGGAATGCCATCTTTAATTCTTTTTCTTTTGAGCACAGTCTTCCATTTTTTTCTGGGAGGGAAAAAACTGCATAATACTTCTTCATTTTTCGAAGGCTTAGTGTTATGGTAGTTGTGGGCCGGATTTCCCGTATGGATGTGGATCAAATGCTCTTTGTTACGCCTGTGGGCTAACTTGACCCGCATTTTGCAAAGCATTTCCAAGATTACCCGGTCAGTAGTATAGTCTCTAAGTGGTCGCATAAAAGAAAAGATAGGGGTTCCTGACTAGAAAATACTGAACTATTTGAGCGCCTCCCAACTTTGTCGTGCACAGAACGGCCGTTAATACTTGCGACAGTGAATCCATTTTCATGATTTCTCCGCCACCTTAGGTACCCCTACATCTTCTCCATAGCCAACTTTCTTGGCGTAAAATATTATGGTTCCAAAGCTAAACCTTCCCATCGAATTGGCAAAACAATATTCCAACATATTTTTACATGCTGTTTCATCGAAGGCTCTGCCATCCATCTTTGACAGGGCAAGGTAATATTTTAAAGCAAGTTCGTGGGTAAAAGTGTTGGCCATGGCATATCCGATTTCATACCAGTTTTGGAAATTGCTGGTAATCGACAGGTTTCTTTTGGTAAGGAATCTGATGATTGCCTGGATTCTGGTCCGGCTGGACTGGCTGTTTTTGTCTTTGGGATTAAATTTCTGATCCATGGTAGCCTCTGCCGAATACGTATATTCTGCAGACTTTATCGATTCCCGAGTACGGGTTATTTCTTCTGGTGAATAAACGATTGGAAAGGAAAGGATTTTATCCTGAAGGAAAAGTAAAGGGTCATGGGAGAAGAAGCATAACCTGGTCACATCGCTTCCGCTGGTATCGAGGGATATTCCGTATTTCTCAAGAAAATAATCATATATTTTCCTAAAACCATAGGTATGGCGAAAGTTGATTTGGGCAGCTAGGGTATCTGCAGGAAATTCAAAGTGGACGAGCCCCTTCACTCCAGCCATAGATGGCGACTCCCAAAAGGTGAAGACATATGGGTCTTCGGAAAACTGCTTTTTTACCTGTTCTAACTGTTCCCCTGTAAGTTTATCTATATCGAGTACGCACAGGCCATTGTAAACTGCTATCGATTGGCGCTTCCTTTTTTCAGTAAAATCAGCAGCAAAGGTAACAGCGGGAAGTTTTCTTTTTTCCTGGTCATAAGTATCTCTATCTCCCGCAGCAAGATACCCGCGAAGCCTGTCCACCTGTTTTTTGTAGGTGCCGTTTTTGATCATATCCAGGCTCTGGCCTACAGTCAGGTGTCTGGTGATACCGCTCCAGGAATTATACTGGAAAGCGACCGGTTGAGAACGTATTTCTTCGAGCGTCATTATGGTGGATTAATTCATGGATAAAATATAAATAAGTTTGGAACTTGCCTGGTTCAAGAGTAATGAATCGCGTAAAAATGGTTAGGTGTTTTCATTAAGTCCATCAAGCATTGCCAACCATCTCGGTGTTGGTCTTTTTGTTAATATTCCGGATATCCGTTCCATAAGCTTTGGCGAATCCTTGAGTATCAGGCGCATTTTGCGGCCGATCACCCTGGCGCAAACCAGTTGTATGTAGTCACGTTCATTGGTGTCATACATCTCCATCACATCGAAGTGATGTTCATAGATGTCCCCGTCATAAAGATCAAAATAACTCTGAATGATGTGCTCGATATCACTGATGTCCTTCGTCCGTTGCGGCCTGTCATCGTTTGCAAGCAGTTTCAGCATAATGATTCCTTCCATGGAGCACACTTTTATCCTTTGTCCGTCCGTCAGCTCAACATCCTGCACGAACGGATAAATCTCAGTGAAGCCGGGCATATGGAGTACAAATGTCGGGTCAGTTAGCTTTACATTGCCGTCGGGTCCTTCTATTTTACCAAATGGCAAAAGGTCAAGTTCTACCGCTCCTTTGTAGAAAAGCTTTATGGCTTCCGACTCATGGACCTCGAAGAGGCCTGTAGAGACTAATTCCGACTTTATCTTATCGTACTGTCCCTGGTCATTTATCGTAATGGCTAGGTCAACGTCCTTAGTCATTCTGGTAGAAGCGAGTTCCTGATTCACAGAAAGATTGATATCGCGTGCGACTGCCCCAACCAGGTAAAAGTCAATTTCGAATTTTGAAAATACTTCCTGAAGAACGGCGAGCATTTCCGATATGACCGGTTCTATTATATACCTATTTAACATATTTTTCCTTTATGCGTGCCGCGGTTTCTCTGTTTCTGCTGTCGAAGCTGCTGATTAGTTCTGCGTAGGCCAATAGGGGTGGAACTGTATCCCCACCGTTGAATATTTCGTCGTTCCAGAATGGCCTGAGCAGCTCTATCTCACCATTGTGGTCGGGAACGATTTTCATTTTTTTCATCAGATCAAACCGGTCCTGGTCTGAGTAGATGGTATAGACTTCAGGCGATAGGTATTTTGTTAAAATGGCGCCGGCAGTTTCTCCTCCCCAATATATCCCAAGGTCAGATGCCGCATGATTATGCCAATTTTCTCTGTCCTCCTTCTTATTGAACCGGAACTTGCCGACTAGTTGCTTTGGTCTGAGCGTAACTCTGTACATGTCTGCCCATTTGTCAATTAGTATCTGCCTGTTATCAATCAGGAGCATTTCCTGTTTGTTCCTTGAGCCTTCTATGATGAAGCCTTCACGTTTCATTTCATAAATAAAGTTTCCGACATTTCCCAGTGCAACACCGGCGGTATAGGCAATTCTGCGGTACGGAGCATTCAATAGTTCTTCGTCCATCAGCACCGCAAAAATGAACTTCATGCCTGATGGCGCCCATAACTTGGTTTCTTCTATTGCTAAAAGCTGGTTCTTTTGGTCGCTCACATAGATGTACATGCCCTTGATTGCTATATAACAATTGCCTGAACTTTCCAGGTAGCTGATCCCGTTGGCCTTCATTTCATCTTTCATCGGAGCAGGTATATATCTTGATACCATCAACAGGTTCCCATTTATTGTCTTTTGTTTCTCCAATAGGTTGGCTAGTGCGGCGGTTCGGATTTCCGTTTTTACCTCGACTTCTAACAAAAAGCTTTGGAGGCCATGTTGCAACTCTATGATCGCATCTGCTCTTCTTTCCTTGTCTGGTCTGTTCAGCACCTTTATTTCCATCCCCGTCAGCTCCATAAGTTTGCTCAATGCGGGCTGTAATATCTGTTCATGCTTAATGTTCATAATTTTAACGTGTTCATGTAACATGAACAGACGAATATAATGAACATTAATCTTAAATACAACTTAAACACTTATTATGTTCATAAATGAGGTTATGTTCATGATACATGAACATAACCTCATTTATGAACGCAATGTTCTCAAAGAACATCATCTCCTATATAATTATGACCACGATGCTCAAATGCGTGAACAATTTTCCAGTTAAGTTCTGTTGCATCGAGCTTTGGGTATTTACCTTTTTCCAAAAGTGCTTGATAAGCGGGTTCAAGTAGATATATGCATTCTAATACTTGTTCGTCAGATAGTGAAGACAGTTGGATTTGGAATAATTTATTACTCGTCTCTCCTTTAGCATAAGTTAATATAGTTGTCAATAACCCATAATCCATTTCCCGGTAGTCCTGACTGGACTGAAAGTTTGCTAGTTCTTTAGCCAGCCTCGGCTCTTCCTCAACCATGCTGGAATCAACCAGTCTTGAAACATGCAATTTTTGGCCAAACTTAAGCTGGTTACTGTAGAGTAAAGAGAGCATATTTTCTGCAGTTAAAACATAATCCTCTGGTTTAGCCAAATAGGCATCTATATTATTGGCCAGGAATTTATTTTCCAATTGCGAATAGTTGTCACGTATATCCTTAAGCCAGGCTTCAGATAATCGGATGATTCCATTATTAATCAGGATTTCCATACGTGAATTGCTTACTGGACATTCCAATAAATTTGATCCCTTCTCGCCAATTTCTAAACATGAAGATAATCAAAAACTTGCAACAAATCTATTGCTGGTGAGACGGGGTCAATCTATTCCGGTTTGTCCATTTGATTTGAGCAAGTTTTAAAAAGATGATTACAGCAGATTTATATATAAGAGTAAGTACTGATGAACAGGCTGATAAGGGATATTCTCAACGCAACCAAGAAGAGGTTTTACAGAAATATTGTTTCGCCAGAGATATCAAAGTGAGGAAAGTTGTTTTTGAGGATCATTCCGCCAAAAGCTTTATACGCCCTGCCTGGCAAAAATTATTGGCTGATCTAAAAAAGAAAAGAGGACAAACGGATTTGGTACTTTTCACCAAGTGGGACAGATTCAGTAGAAATGCGGGGGATGCCTATCAGATGATAAAAATATTGGGTGATCTCGGTATAGAGCCGCAGGCCATTGAGCAGCCTCTTGATATCTCCATTCCTGAAAACAAAATGATGTTGGCTTTCTATCTCGCAGCTCCCGAAGTTGAGAATGATAAAAGAGCGCTCAATACTTTTCACGGAATGAGAAGAGCAAGGAAAGAAGGGCGATGGATGGGGCCGGCGCCCATAGGTTATACTAACAAGGTAACCGAAGATGGGCGAAAGTATATCTGTCCTGTAGAGCCTCAAGCGTCAATAATGAAATGGGTATATGACGAATTGTCTACGGGTAAGTGGTTCATTGATCAGATCTGGAAGGCAGCATCGGATAAAGGGCTTAAGACAGGTAGAAAAAATTTTTGGCAGATAATTAGAAATCCTATTTACTGCGGTAGGATACCTATTGCGAAATATAAGGAGGAGGAGGCCCATACTGTTATGGGGCAACATAAAGCGATAGTTTCGGAAAGCATCTTTTATGAAGCTATGGATGTTTTGAACGGCAGAAACAAGCCAAAAAAGACTAATATATCTTCTCCTGATGTGCTTCCCTTGCGTGGCTTTCTGATATGTCCAAAGTGTGGCTACATGCTTTCAGGTAGTGCTTCAAAAGGTTACAGCAAGCACTATCACTATTACCATTGCTTTTCGAAGTGTGGGGTGAGATATAACGCTGAAAAAGTCAATAAGCTTTTTGTGGAGGAGTTAAAAAAATACACTATAGATCCACTGTTGCATGAGGCCTATGTTATGATTTTGAAGCAGGTTTATCAAGCTTTTGCAAGTGAAGATAATAATGAATTATCAAATGTAAAAAAACAGTTGGAGGAGTTTAATAATAGAATTTCGAAGGCTAGGGACAAGATGCTCAACGATGTAATTCTTGATTTTGAGTACAGGAAAATAAAATCAGACTGTGAAAGAAATATCCTTGTTCTTGAAAATAGACTCATCGATTTATCCAGGGGAAAAGAGAATATTGGTGAACTAATCGGAAAAGCGACTGGGTTGCTCAAAAACCTACATGAAACATATATAGAGGCAGATTCTGAAGGAAAAAGGCGATTAATTAGTTCGATCTATCCCCAAAAACTCACTTTTGACGGAACACAACATCGAACTGTTCGAATGAATGAGGCTGTCCGCGTTCTAGGGATCAAGCGGAAAAGTTGGGGGTAATCGAATAATTTGTTTCTTTTGTAGTTAATAGTAATTACAAATTCCCTTGAATCCAGCCGAACAAACCCTTNGGATCAAGCGGAAAAGTTGGGGGTAATCGAATAATTTGTTTCTTTTGTAGTTAATAGTAATTACAAATTCCCTTGAATCCAGCCGAACAAACCCTTGTCAGTTTTTTATTACCAGAAGGCATTCTKGATTATTTCGAAATACTCAAAGTCGCAAAAGAGTCGAAAGAGCTTCAGATCTTTCTTGAAGAGAAGAATATAGCTCCCTCTGGCTACGGGATAACTGAGCTCGAATCAAAGGGCTTTCTTCCAGAAGTTTCCATTCAGGATTTTCCTATTCGTGGGCAAAAAGTTGCCTTACGTATCAAGAG
>NZ_LMKM01000014.1 GCF_001421515.1 Pedobacter sp. Leaf216
ATCAAGCATTGAACTTCAAATCTCCTGTAGATTTATTACAGGAAATTTGAGGACAAAATTATACTTTTGAATGGTCTGAAAAACAGGGGAGCTTACACACCAAGCAACACCACAATTTCGCAAGGCGATATTAATTATGTGAAAACGTATTATCCTGGAAGAGGTTAAATATTGAAACAAGATAGTTTACTCAAGAGATGCTAAATAAAATTTAGCATCTCTTTGTATATTGATCCAATAATAAATTGAGTAAAGAAACGTGAAAGATTGATTCATGCCTCACAATATCGACCGCTCCAACGTAGCCGAGAAATTAACGTAATAGATCTATCCATTCCACTGCGTTCCAGTCGAGATGACGACGCATTTTATTAGAATCTGTCAATGGTAGCGTAGTCGAAGGGCCTTAGCCAAATCGTTCTTCAGAAAGCCTTTTCAACACCGGAAGCAATCTCTAAAACAATTACTAGCATGAAAAATTGCTTCATCGTTCTCCTGGCTATGACAATCGCTCAATTTCACTTCACTTCCTCAAACTTCAGCACTACACTGGTCCTATCCGTGTTTAAAATTGGGTTAAAACCTATATTCATTAAGAAATCTCCTGTATAAGTTTTACTTCCATCAATTGGCGATTTCGTTCCCGGAAAAAGATTAATCTCCTTAATCTGATATTTTTTATTGGCATCCAAACCGTTTAATTTAACCGGATATTTGCTACTTTCACCATAACGGTAATTCACCTGGTAATTAAAAATTACACCTTCGGTTTTCTCTTCGTTAACATATAACATTGATGCTACACTCCCGGAACGTGGATCGGCTAAACGGTACTGATCGCCCTGCCAGATGATTGCTTTCACATCGTTGTAATTTTTAATGGCTTCCTGACAAAACTGAAGTTCTTTTTCGGGTAATTTACTCACTACAATATCAAAACCCAGCTTTCCCATCATGGCTACATCTGTTCGGAACTTGATAGATTGTTTGCCCCAATCGGTAACATGGTTTGAACTGCTCACGGCAGGATAGAAATAAGAATATTCCCATTGCATAAAAATCCTTTCTAAGGGATCGGTATTATCGCTCGGCCAAAATTCTGTAAAATACTGTAAAGCACCATAATCTACCCGGCCGCCACCACCAGAACACAACATCATTGGTATGGTTGGGTATTTTGCACGAATGCGTTGTAATACAGTATACAATCCCCTTACATAATCTATATAAAAATGCGACTGGTTTTTTAAATGTGCCGAGTAGGCATTGTAAATTACCGCGTTACAATCCCATTTTATATAAGCCAACTTAGGGTTTTTGGTAAACAGACCATCAACCACGCTAAAAACAAAATCTTGTACTTTGGGGTTCGAAAGATCAAGTTCCAATTGGTTTCTGAAATAATGTTCTGGTCGGTTAGGTTGTTTTACTACCCAATCTGGATGCTTCTCATACAGTTCGCTTTTTGGGCTTACCATTTCAGGCTCAATCCAGATACCGAATTTAGTACCAACATTATCTGCTTCCTTTACCAGTGAAGAGATGCCGTTTGGCAATTTCTTTTTGTTTTCCTGCCAGTCGCCCAGGGCCGCATGGTCGTCGTTTCTTGGATATTTATTTCCAAACCATCCGTCGTCGAGCAAAAACAAATCAACACCTAATTTTTTAGTATCTTTTAATAAATCAGCAAGCTTCTGTTCGTTAAAGTCGAAATAAGTAGCTTCCCAATTGTTCAGAAGTGTTAATCTACTGCCCTTACCATCGAGTATTTTATAGTTACGTGCCCAGTTTTGTAATTTTCTACTGGCATCTCCTTTACCCTGATTGGAAAAAGTGTATAAAAATGCTGGTGTAGTAAATAATTCACCAGGTTTTAAGCTATAAGGTGAAGCATAATTGTTCATTCCGGCAATAATGCGCAGGTTATTCTGATAATCAAGCTCCAGGTCGATTTTAAAATTTCCGCTCCATTCCAAAGCACCATATAACACATTACCCTCATTCTCTTCCCCAGGTTTATCAAGCGAAATCATAAAAACCGATGGCTGGAAAAGATTGGCCCTTGTACCAAGCTTACTATCCAATGTTTTAATGCCGTGTGTAAGTTCACTTTGTTCAGGCTGCATTTCTTTTGCCCAATCACCATGGTACTGGTTAAGCCAAAAATGTGGCGATTTAAGGTGCAAATTGGCTGAAGCATACTTATTTAATGTCACTATGCCTTTCTCGCTGTGTTTAATTTCTGTCCACTGTTCAATTACATCCTGCTTATAAAAGGATTTATAAAATAATGTTACCTCAAAATTGTATGCAGGATCTTTCAACCGGATTTTTAACAGGTTTACATTATTATCAATGGCAGTAACAGTATGATCAACGTAACTTAAATCAAGTGAATTATTGCCATCTGCATGTGTAACACTTATGGCAGGCTCCACCAGGTTTCTCGATCCCGAAGGGGTGTAGGCAGCATTAAGTTGTTCACTGTAATCGTCTGTTTGCTTATATTGACCGCTAACCTGGCTATATTCTTCTTTATTGGCGAGTTTTTTACCAAAGAAAATAGTTTTAAGATCTTTTTTTGCATCTGCCTGTAAAACCAACGCATTATGAGCGGTTTCAATAGGAATTATGGTTTGCGCATTAACAGTTGCGAGGGTAAAAAGTGAAACGGCGATTGCCACTGCGCCATGATTAAAATAATAGGTAAGTTGATGTAATCTGTTCATTTCTTTCAATAGTAATTCAATAATGTTTTATAGATATTTGGTTGATTTTAGGGCTTAAGTTTTATTTTAAAAATAACAGCATCTTTGGCTTTTAGGTTAATTACCTGGTTATTTTTAAGCTGATTAGTTTCTTTGATTAAAAGGTTTTCTGAAAGGTAAACTTCTGTTGCATTTAAGCCTATTCTCGAAAAATCGATTTTGTAACCTTTCGCTTCATTTTCGTAATTAAAAATAGCGAGGTATTTTACACCGCTAGTATCCTTTATAAAAAGTTGCGAAGCAGATTTACCGCTATTACCTTCAACGGGAACAAATGCCTTTCCATTTTTCAAAACATCTAAAATTTCGCTGTTGTTCAGCAAACGCTGTGCGGTGTTGGTCCATTTGCCCTTGCGCGAAAAATCATCGCCGGTAATGCAGGTTCCGGTAACAATGGCCGATAAAAACCTTGCTGTATTTTCACCTTCAGATTGATCGCCAAAAACCACATGGTCGGCATCAATATAATCGTAAAGGTAAGTTTGCCACCAGCCGTTACTCACGCTATTTAATGTGTATTCGGTATCTTTTATTGATTTAAATGCATCACAGGCAATTCTGCGTACATGAACATATCGTCCCGAAGCCAAACTTGGCGATATGGCTGCGTACACCAGCATTTTACCATCCAGCTGTTTGAGCAGAAATTCCATACCAGCTTTGTAAGCCTGCATACCTGTTGTAATTTTGGGATCGTAAAAACGGTCTGATTCTATTGCGGCATGACCTAAAAAATCAATCTTGATCATTTCGAAACCACATTCCTTAAACTTATTAATTACGGTTTTAATGCGCTGTTGGGTACCCGGATGTGTGGGATCCAATGCCCGGGCACCATCAAGATCTTGGTATGCGTCACCAACTTTTGTCCACATGCCCTCAAAAGTATAAAAACTGCCATCTGCTACACGTTTTCCACCCGCAGCAAAGCCCCAATCAACAAAAGGTGCCCAGTATATACCGGGTTTCAATCCTTTAGCCTTTGCATGGTCAGCAAAGGCTTTAAGTTTTGAGTAATCGCCATGTAAACCTCCTTTTAAAAGGTTGTCCCAATACGAATCCAGGTCGATATATGCCACATCACCAATTCTGAAGGCCTTCAAACTATCGGCAAAAAAATCTGTAACCTGGTTCGCCTTTTCTAGGGTTATCTTTTCTTGCATGGCACCCCAGCTGTTCCAGCCTACAGGTGTGGCCGCTTTCCATTTAAAAACAATTGGTGGTTCAGCTATACGGTTTGCTTTCGCATAAGTTTCCATTCCCTCGCGCCAGTCAGCAAAAACACCAAAAAATACCTTTGGCGAACTAATGGCATTCCCTTTTAAATAACCATGTTCAATTTTATCGCGGGTAATTTTCTCATCGGTAAAGCCGGAAATGGCTTGCAGACTTATATTTTTATCCTTATCCATAGCCGTAATGATGCCAGTTTTCCAATTCTGATGTTCTACTGAGCCAATTACAATACCTTTTCTAGATAAATCATGGTATAAAGCTGTAACTTCTGCACTTTGATTGCTTGTATTACTTTTCAGCGGGCTGGCATTGTACGAAATAAAGGTATCGTTATCAAAAGGTACAAATAAACTTGTGGGTGTATCCAAAGTGTCGTCATCCATCAGCGATCCACTTAAAGGTACCATGTGGTTACTCGATAAATCATCTCCTTTTAATGTGATTTCGATCAAAAAATAATCAGCATTGCTATAAGTATAAAATATTTGAAGCATATCGGGTAAACCTTTCTGCTTTAAATGAAAACTATATTTAAAACCTTTTCCAAAACCATCTTTAATTGAAGATTTGGTATAGCTAATTTGTTTGTATTCTTTCGAGCTCAATATCTTTTGATTAATATTTGCATGAGAAAAACCGTTTAACAACAGGCTTTTGCTTCCATTGTACACATTAAAAGTACCGGTTTGCAGGTTATAATCTATTTTTCCGGCTTTGCCATAATTTATAACCGTTGCAAAAGCCGGATTGATTAGAAAGATCAATATGCTTAATATTAAAAGCGACTTATGCCTGAATAAAAATTTAAAAATCATGTTCAGTTGTAAAGTTTAACCGATGTTATGGTGGTCAGTTTTCCGTTTATTTTAACTTTTACCTTTTGGGGTAATGCCGAAGCTATTTTATAAGAAGTGATTTTACCATTTTTCCAGTTCATATCCACTGTAAAATTGCCTCTGGCTTTTAATCCCTTTATTTCGCCAAATGTTTTCCAAGCATCAGGTACGGCAGGTAGCAATTCGATAAAACCATCATGACTCTGGATCAGCATTTCGGCAATGGCCGCGGTGGCACCAAAGTTTCCGTCAATCTGAAATGGTGGTCCGGCTGATAACATATTCGGATAAACACCGCCACCGGCTCCATAATTGATATCGGTGCGTAAAGTAGGTTTTAAAATCTCTCTAAAAAGTTTAAATGCACGGTTACCATCCTGTAATCTTGCCCAAAATATCTGTTTATAGGCAATAGACCAACTTGGGCCGTCATCTCCTCTTACTTCGAGTGTTTTTTTAGCGGCTTCGGCCAATTCCGGCGTTGATGTTGGTGTAATTAATCCGGCCGGATAAACGCCATATAAGTGTGAAATGTGGCGGTGCTGTGGATCGGTTTCCTTATAATCTTCCAACCACTCCTGTATACGGCCATCTTTACTAATTACACCCACAGGTGGAATAGATTTTAGTTTTTCTTGTAACGATGCACTGAATGCTGCATCTACCTTAAGCAGTTTTGCTGCGGTTATAACGTTATTAAAAAGCTCCCTCACAATTTGGTTGTCAATGGTTGGTCCCATTGAAATGCTTGCTGTTTTTCCGTTTGGTAAATAGAAGCTATTTTCGGGCGATACCGATGGAGAGGTAACCAACCAGCCCGTTTTCGGATCTTTAACCAATGCACTCTGGTAAAATGCTGCCGATCCTTTTAAAATTGGGTAAATGCTTTTCAGGTATTTTAAATCGCGACTGTAAGCAAAATGATCCCAAAGGTTGCTGCATAACCAACCCGAACCTGCATTTGAAGCACCCCAAGATGCACTTTCTCCGGGCTCCGTAAATCCCCAAACATTTGTAATTACATGTGCAATCCACCCATCAGCATTGTAATAAGCTTTTGCTGTTTTTGCACCATTTGCAGTTAAATTTCGTACCAATTCTGCCAGTGGAAGATTAAGCTCAGAAAGATTAGCAGGCTCAATAGCGAAGTGGTTCATCTGTACGTTAACATCCAGGTGGTAATCTCCGTTCCATGGTGTGTTGATCTGATTTGCCCATAAACCCTGAAGATTTGGAGGTAAAAGCCCAACCCGGGTACTACTGATGCTTAAATACCGGCCAAACTGGAAAAACAATGCACTAAGCGATACATCATTTTTGTAATCTTTATAAAAGCGTTCTAACCTAACATCTGTAGGCAGTTTTGCTGCTTCACCTTCACCCAAATTAATTTTTAAGCGATTAAATAACTTACCAAAGTTTGCACGATGATTGACTAGTTCAGTTGCAAAAGCTTTCTTCTTTGCTGCCTGAAGTATATTTTTTACGTTTGATTCGAAATCAGAATGAATAAAATCAGTTTCAGCGGCAACATAAATGATAACTTCGGTTGCATCTTTAATTTTAAGTATGTTGCCCTGGCTAGTAACCGTGCCATCTTTAAGTGTTGTGCTCACCCGGCTCATGTACTTCATGCCTTTCCCATCGGTTCCGTTATCTAACTGACCGAACATCAACAATTCATTGCCCTGGCTGGCAAGTGTTGCCTTTTCGGGTCTGTTAATGGAAATGTTGCAATTTAATTTTTTAGGCTGATCGGATGTTATGCGGATAACAGCAACATCATCATCAAAACTGCAAAAATATTCCCGCTTATATTTCACACCGTTGAGCGTAAATTCAGTAACAGCTACTGCCTGATCGAGTGATAAAGTCCTTTTATAGGCTTCGGGTTTTGTTTCCTTAACTCCAGGATATTCGTACTCAAGCTGCAAATTGCCCAAAGTTTGATATTTACCCCAGTTTGCCCCTCCTGAGCCCTGCCCTTTGCACACAAAATTGCGGTTAACCAATTCTTGCGCTTCATCATTTTTGCCTTCAAGAATGAGTTGTCTGATTTTTGGCAAACTCTTATAGGCTTCATAATTATTGGCATCCTGTTTTCCTCCACTCCACAAGGTAATGTTGTTAAGTACTATGTTTTCTTTATCGACGCCTCCATCAGGCGTCATACCGAGTTTACCATTGCCTAAAGGAAGGGTTTCTTCCCATATTTTGGCAGGTTTATCGTACCAAAGCAATAGCGGCTTTTGTTGCGCCATTGCATAGTTAGCCGTTAAAAAGAAGAATAGTGAAGTAATGATCAGTAACTTTCGATGCATATTTGAATTTGTGTGTTATTGTAATTTGTAATGGATTTAAGTTAATAAAAACCCTCTTGCTGAATTCATTTCAGCATCTATAATATATCGTACACCCAGAAATAGATTCAAGGTAACTACAATTAATTAATCCCTTCTACTAAAGCAATCGTCATTTCGACCGTAGTGAAACGAGGAAGAGAAATTTATTAAGATAGCTCTCTCCTATCTTAACATCCGGCTGCGTTACAGTCGAAATGACGACGCTTGTGGTATTACTGTTTGTTCCAGAACCTGATTTCACTCATATTGCTATAATTCCCATCTCCAGTTGTTACATGTTTAATCCTGATGCGAATATAACGAATCGGTTTACCTGCATTGTCCAACTCAGCAGTAAAAGCATTTTTCCCGTCATCGGTTCTGGTTACATCTTTTAATAAAGTCCATCCTTTGCTTATTGCTTGTGCAGGCCAGCCATTATCACTTGTCGATAATGTTGTGGTGGCGTTGCTTAAATCGGCTGTGCCCCAAACTTCGAAGCGATCGGGATTATTACAGCAATCTCTTCCGGTTTCTTCTATACGCGATAAATTAGTATAAATTTTACCTAAATCGAAGGTAATTACATGTGGCATACCGCTGTTACCTGCACTGTGAAAAATATTAGGATAACCTTGTGGGCCAACGCTTCCGTCCCAAAGTTTGCTGATGCTTGTGCCAGACTCATAAGTTTGTGCATCGCCAGGCAAACGTACTTCTGCAAAAAGCGAACGGTCGCAAAGTACATAAGTAAAAATTTGAGGAAAGGTAGAAAAATCGCTTACGGCAAACACATCTAATGATCCCTTACCTGGAATATAAGATGATTTGTACAATATACTTGTTCCTGCTTTATAATCGGTTAACGTAAGAGCTGTATCTGCAGGCAAAAGTGTTTTATCTATGGTAGCACCCGTGGTATTGGTATAGCGAACAATGGTATTTACATTAATGGTATCTGGCGTTTTAAAATTCAACTGTACAGATCCGTTTCCATTTAGAACATAGGGATTTGTTGCGTTATAAGGCCTGTTTAATAGTCCTGATTGATATAAAGGGCCATATACCCTAACGTTTCTGGCTTCAATCGGGATCGATTTATGGCCTTGTGCGTCGTAAGAATATACCGTAAAAGTATATGTATATTCTTTTAAGTTGGGAATGGTTACTTTAATGGTATCTAAAGGATTGTGGCTACCAGAATTTACCACTACTGAATCGGCATTGTTGTTCCAGTAAACCACATATTTACTAATGCTTGGATCCGGACTTGGGTTCCACCATAAAGCTGTTCTTAAATTACCTGGTTTTGTTACAATATTGGCTACGCGACCGGGATAAACGATCTCACCATCTTTTAAATAGTCTTTAAAGGCAAGGTCATCTTTTGTGCAGCTGATGATTATTGTTATCAGCAACAATAGCAACCCACTAATTTTATATATATTTTTCATAACTGAAATTTATCTTTTGTATTCATTATTACCGTGGATCGCCATAAAATGCCATTTCCATTGCGTGAGCAAAAGTACCGTTAGACCATGTTGTGCTTACAGACAAACGGATATAACGCGCTTTAGGGGCGGTAAGCGGAAAATTGAAACTTACACCTGCCTTTACAAAATCATTATCTGCGGTGGTGTGTGCTACAGGAGCTAAGCCCGAAGGTGGATTTGGGAAATTATAATTGCCCATATTAACCCAATCTCCGATTACCGTACCAACAGGTGCTGATAATGGCAGTTGCGCATCTCGAGGGTTGGATAAATCAGATCCCCAAATTGAAAATACTTTTGGGTTTCCATGGCCGTAGGCATATTTATCTCCACCATCTGGCCGCTCCCATAAAATAAATCGGCTTAATTTTGCACTGATGCCTAAGCCAAAGGTGGCTATTGCAGGCATTGCACCACCTGGCGCGGTGTGCCATCCGTTCGAGTTGCCATCTGTTTTACCATCCCATAAATAAGGAAGATCCCAGCCATATGCAATCTCACCATCCGAAGAAAGTTTATATTGAAAGAACTTATTCCGATCAAGTATGGTTTCAAAAAATGGGGTAATGGTTTTGTACGTTGTATCAGAGATATTTCCAAAATTATCGGTAACATAATAGCCGATTTTCTTTGGAATTGGTGCATAACCTCTTACCGAATAGGATATTGTATCAGTTTTACCATAGTGCTGATCAATCACATCAGATACATTGGCATCATTTACACCTAAAACAATAACCCCTAGATTGTTTTTTAATGGATTAAAGCCGGTAATTTTTATCCCGCCAAAATCTGCCTCAGCGTTAATGGTTGGTTTGGCTAACAAATATGGTGGTGTATCAGGATTTACCTTTACCACAACAGGATCTGATTTAACCTCTGCCCTGCTTACCGCATACAAAGTAACCTCATAGCCTTGCTTTTTCGCAAAACCATCTACCATAATCGAATCAGAGTAATAACTCGATTTTGTTTCTCTGGTGGTTACGCCATTTATTTTGTAACGGGCCAGTACATACAACAGATTTTTGGAATTTGGCAATGCATAGGTAATGTTTGCGCCACCATTAAAATTTTCAACTTTAATATTGGATACTACACCTGGTTTCGTCATATCTGAAGAAGCAGGATCGTTATAGGTTTCCATCTTTTTACAGGCAGCAATGCTCAATGCCATGGAAATTATAAGGACTAAGTAAATACTATTTTTAATATTCTTCATGTCTTTAAATATTTTAAACTACCAGTAAGGGTTTTGAACTAAATTTGGATTAACCACCAAATCGTAGCTTTTAATTGGCCACAAATAATCTTTTAAGCCAAAAACCGGAATAAACTGTGTTGTTGGACGATAATAGTTAATTGCTTCGGCATTATTAATGCTCCAACCTTGAATCGGGTTGTTCAATACCGCCTGAAGCTCTTTCCATCTTCTTAAATCCCAGCCACTCTGGCCTTCAAAGCACAATTCAATCCGTCTTTCCTGGTGAATAATCTGCCTTAAACCATCTTTGGTACTAAATTTATTGGGGTTTCTTGAAAAGTTGGTCCATGAGGCCTGTACACCTTGTAAACCAGCTCTTTGCCTAACCTTATCAATATAAGTGAATACTTCTGCTGTTGGTCCGTTTACTTCATTTAACGCTTCAGCATAAAGGAGATATAATCCTGCTAATCTAATCAATGGCAAACGGAAGGCAGAAGGCTGAAAACCATCATCATAAACTGAAGCATAGCTTACCAATTTTTTAGGCCAGTAACCTGTAATGTTTAATCTGATGTTATCACTCGGTGCTGCAAAACCGTTACCTCTTGCTGATACATAGTATAAGGGATTTGAAGGATCATCCTGATTGTTTCGTCCATTTCCAAACCAAATTCCGCCATCGAAAGCAACATCTGCGTAAAAACGGGTTTCTCTTGCAAAATGACCTTTTATCGTTTCATATCCTTGTTGTATATAGTATCTACTGACATTATCACCTACTTTTATGGTGTTTCTACCTGCATAATCCCATGTTTTATCTTCAGTAATTGGCACACCATTTACGGTATAAAACAGCTCTTGCGTACTTATTGGAGCAGAAAAAGTGGAAGGATTTGAAAAATTATTTACTGCTGATTTAGCTGTAAGTCTTGGTGTTGCAAATCCCTGGTAATTAAATTCGGGATTTGATGCCCAGATGATTTCTGAGTTTAACTCCCATCTTTCTGCTACAGCATTCTGTACATCAAGCTGTCTTTTTATTGAATCAGATAATTTGCCAACGGTTGATGGTGAAGTGAAAGTATATAACTTAATTCCCTGTGCTTCTGCTGCAGTAATGGCAACTTTGGCAGCATCAGCGGCTTTCTTCCATTTTTGTGCATCATAAGCAGATGGAAAAAGACTTATTCCTTCTTTATCTTTAAAGCTTATATAATCAGGATTACCGTTAAAAAGTGGACTAGCTGCTGTTGCCAACACATCTGCCTTTACCGAAAGTGCAATTACGCTGGTTACTCTCCCCAACTCTGTAGCCTGGCTGTTAATTACTGCTGGTAAATCAGGAATTGCTTCGTCTAAAAGCGATACGATGTAGTCAACCGATTCATCAACTGTAGCACGTTTGATTCTTACCTCGTCAGTAGTGCTGTTTATAGCTAAATTATTTTTAATCAGCGGTATTGGACCATACATTTTAAACAAAACATAATGATAATAGGCTTTTAAAAATTTAGTTTCGGCGGTCCAGCGCTTTTTTTCTGTTGCACCTAAATCAATTGGCTTGTCAATATTCTCCAGCATGATATTACAGATCCTGATGGAGCGCCAAAGGCTATAGCTTCCTTCTTCGCCATCCCAGGTATTTAAACCTGGTTTTGCAGCTGTCTGAGTTCCGCGCAGCAAATTAAAGCCGGTTCTGTTAAATCCTTGGAAATTATCAAGGGTATTGGAATATATCAATTCTGATGATGTGGTAAAACTTGGATTTGAAGCTACATCGTTCATCCTTTGTAAATAGGCATAACATGAGTAAAGGTAATTTTCTGCTTCATTTCTATTCCTAAAAGCATAGTCAAGCGTACCAATATCATCAGGGGTTACATCCAGGTATTTTTTACAGGATACAGTGCTGCAAAGGATTAAAACAATGCAGCTGTATTTGAAATATTTTTTTATCGTTTTCATTATAACGTTACGTTAAGACCAACATTGAATACCTTTTGTATCGGATAGGCAAAGCCGTTTCCACCTTGTTCGGGATCCCACATTTTAAATGGACTCCAGGTTAGGAGATTCAGTCCATTGAAGTAAATCCGGCAGGAATTAAGCTTAATTTTTGATGAAATTCGCTGAGGGAGGGTATAGCCAAACTCCACTGATTTTAACCTCATCAACCGCCCGTTTCTCATCCACCAAGTACTGGTTTGTGCATTGTTTTCTAAATCGGCACTGTTTACAGCCAATCTTGGATAAAGGGCATAAAGATTTTGGTTTTCTGGCGACCAGTGATTATCGGCAAAATCTTTAAGCAATTGGGTATTTCCTATAATGTATTGCTGGTTACTGGGAACGAATGGACTTACCCGTGTTGGATCGATAAAGAAAGTCATTCTATCCTGACCAGTAAAAAAAGCAGAAAGATCGAAACCTTTGTATGATGAACTAAATCCAAAACCGTATACTACTTCCGGAGATTGAGGAAAACCTATATAAGCCTTATCCGCCTCGTCAATTCTACCATCATTATTTAAATCTCGGTATTTAATATCGCCGGCACGAGGAGCCTTACCATTTGCAGAAAAGATTTGTGTGGGTGAATTTTGTACTTCTTTATCATCAACAAACAATCGTTCGGCAATGTAACCATAGTTCCTGCTAATGGGTTGCCCTGTAGTATATCTATAAGATTCTGCCCATTGCGGTTCTTCATAATTAATGTATTTATTTTTAGCAAAAGTTAAGTTAGAGCGTACAGCGAAAGAAAACGCATTTACATTAAACTTGTAATCTAATGATAAATCAATACCTCGCGATCTAGCCTCACCAACATTTGCTCCCACACTGGCTTCTAAACCAAGTGTAGTTGGCAGATTTGCACGGCTCATGTAAATATCATAACGATAGTTATTGTATACCTCTGCAATTAAATTCAGGTTTTTGAATAGTGTAGCTTCCAAAGCTAAATTGGTTTGTTGTGATGTTTCCCAGGTAACATCTTTATTTTCATAATTTTTAATAAATACCCCACTGCGGTTAGAGCCACCATTGAAACCAAACTGAGCATAATTTCCGCCACCGTTTAAATTCACATCAGAGATATAAAAGAAACGTTGTGCTCCAATAGCATCGTTACCCACAATACCATAACTACCTCTTAATTTTAAGCGATTAACTACATTGGAAATTCCACCCTTCCAGAATTCTTCATTAGAAAGCACCCATCCTGCACCAATGGTTGGAAAAAAACCAAACCGATGATCTTCCGAAAACCTTTCAGATCCGTTATAGCCAAAATTGGTTTCAACAAAATAACGGCTCTTGTACGAATAAGTTAAGCGTCCGGCTAAACCCAAGTTTCGGTAGGGAAGCGAATTTTGTAATGAACTTGCATTACTAAACACAGTTTGTTGTGCGGTACCGATTACTGTGCCACTTACATTATGGTTGCCAAAAGCCTTATCATAATTTAATGATGCCTGTGCATACAGGAAAGTATTGATATTGGTATTGCCTGGGTTATAAGACAGATATTCTTGTGCAATATTGGGTGCACCATCAGTTACAGATGAATTAAGCCAATTTAAAACATAGGTATTGCTTTGTTTATCATAGGAACCAATATTATAGTAAAAAGGTGAATAGGCTCTTTGCGAATCAAAATAAGAATACCGGTTTGTGCTAAAAATAGATTTGAATGAAAGACCTTCTGTAAAAAAATCTAATTTTTGGTTAACTTCAAACTGGGCAGACATGCGCGATTCGGATGAATTCTTGTGGCCGCGTAACATAGCAGCATAGGGATTATTATCCAGAATACTGTTAACTCCCGCCCCACCTCTATTTCCGAATAAAATATGCTGCGCATTCTGATTGGCCGCATCAGCTGGATAAAATGCGGGAAATGAAACCGGACTTGTATGTACAGCGATATTGTATAAATCGGTAGAAAAACCGCCATCTGTAGCCAAAGGTCCGTTATACTCACTGAAATTACCGGATAAACGCACCACCATTTCTGTTGTTTTGCTTAAATCTATATTAATGTTAGACCTAAGTTGATAATTGCGGAACTTCACATTATTATCGTTGTTATTCCGCTCATCTTCTCTAAGTATACCATTATCAAGGTTATAAGAGCCTGCAATATAATAACGGGCTACGCCACCGCCTCCGCTTATACCAAGATTAGCCCTTTGCGTACTCGTGCGTTTTTTAAACAGCATATCAAGCCAATCAACCGCTGGGTAAACATATTCGTTGTAACCAGGGCTTTTATTAATGGTAGCCTGTGTATTGATAATCTGGTTTGGCGTAAACATAGGATCCATTCCTCTTCCAATAGTGGCTTCATTAAAAAGCCTCATGTAAGTAATCGGATCTGCAAGTTGTAAACTCTGAACTGACTGGGATGCAGAATTCTCCAAACGGAAACTAATTTTCGCCTTCCCTTCTTTACCAGATTTAGTTGCAACCAAAATTACGCCGTTTGCTCCTCTTGCGCCATATAAAGCTGTAGCACTTGCATCTTTAAGGATAGAAAAACTTTCAATATCATCTACCTGAAGCCTTGCAAGGTCAGAACTTGTTAGTTCAACGTTATCAATTAAAATAAGCGGATCTTGTTTATAACCAAAAGTAGTTACCCCGCGGATAAAGAACTGCGAATTATCTTGTCCCGGCTGTCCGCTACGCTGGTAACCGATTACACCTGCAATCTGTCCCGAAAGTGCATTGGTTAAATTACTTGAAGGGATTTTAAGGTTACCTACTTTTACTGTAGTAACCGAGCCTACTAAAGCTTCTTTGCGTTGCTTTTGGCCAAGGGCGGTAATAACAACCTCTTCAGAAAGCATGTTTTCTTCTGCCAATTTAATGTTTAGTACGTTAGCTGTACCAACAGTGGCTCTTTGTTCGCGATAACCCACGTATGAAAACCGAAGGATTTCTCCCGGAGCTACGTCGAGTACATATTTACCATTATTATCGGTTTGGGTACCCACATTAACCTTGTTCACTACTGCCACGGTTACACCCGGAAGCCCTACTCCCAAAGTATCCGTAACTTTACCTGTAATGGTTTTCTTTCCCACCTGGGAATAACCTTTTACAGGCATAAAAATCAGGAAAAATACAAGTACCGTACCTGCCGATACCAATGCATTTTTTAGCCTGCCAGACACCGAAAGGTGCCTAAAAAACAAAAATAATTGCTTCATTTGCCAATTAGCTTTTAAATGATGAATTAAAAAATTGTAGATAGATGTGAATAGACAGGAATTAATCTCTTGTAAGATTTTGTAATTCTGTTCGCCATCTTTTTGCAATCGAAGCAATGGTTTGCATTGCTGCACATGTAGTAAAATTTCTCATAATTTTGGATTATTTGGTTAATAGAAAATATGCTTAGGATTGAAGAACAGTTACTTAAACATCTTATTTGCCCATGCCCTTTTTTTAAGGAGAAACAAAATGGTTAAAGAAAGATCACCAATTGCGTTTTTGACCTATCCTATCCTATCCTATTATTTTCTGATACAATGATAAACAAAATAATTAATAATCCAAGTTTCTTAAATAAAACGTTTAAGAATAATCAATCAGCTTAGGCCAGTATGTAGCTTGAAAAAATGAAAAAGACGAGTGCCATGAGCGAAATTAATACTGCATGGTAATAATGCCTGCTGCGCCATGGAATTATTTCTATTTTATTATCCAGAACAAGTGTGTAAGGACTTTGATTGGGATGCATTTTAGAAATAATCAGCATTAATGCGATGGTGATTAAGAAAATAATGGCAAGTGTGTGCAGGTAATGAAGGTGAATGGTAAATACCCATTCGCTTAATACGTAACAGGTGATAAAGAAAATCATTCCGATTTTTGCCGCTATGGGTGGCATTTTTTTGGTAATAAACCCTAAAAAAATGATTGTAAAAATTGGCAGACTAAATATTGCGCTTATTTTTTGCAGGTACTCGTAAAAGCCATGTTTAGAGAAAATTATAAATGGCGCAAAAACCATTGCAAAAAGTGAAACCGCAATTTGAAACAACCGCCCTGTACGCAATAAACTTTTATCTGAAAGGGTTTGGCCTTGTTTTTCTTTAAAGGGTTTGTATAAATTTAAAAGAAATAAAGTACTCGAACTGTTTAACCCGGCATTAAAAGTGGTAATGGCAGCACCGAAAAGCACACAGGCCGATAAACCGGTTAAAACCGGAGGCAACACATCTTTAATCAGCAGCGGAAATACCTGGTTGGTATTGCTTAAAACGGGGTACAAGTGTACAGCGATTAAACCGGGTATATTAATCAGTAACGGACACAGCAATTTGGCAAAACAGGTTAAAGCAATTCCTTTCTGCCCCTCTTCCAAACTTTTAGCCGCCAGCACTTGCTGAATAATGTACTGCTCCATCCCCCAGTAATATAGATTAACAATCAGCATTCCTGTAAACAAGGTCGAAAATGGTACGGCATCACTGTTATTCCCAATTGAGTTAAGGTGTTCTTTTTTGGTAGAGAGTACGGTAGAAAGTCCACCAAAGAAATCGCCATTTCCCAAATAACGCAATCCATAATAAGGCAGGGCTACAATTAAAATGAGCATACCGGCACTCAGCACAGTATCAGAAATGGTAATTGCTTTAAAACCACCTAAAATGGTATAAACCGAACCGATTAGACCCATTACCCATACAAATATCCATATACTTTCCCAATACGACAAGTGAAAACCCGAAAGGTTAATCAGGTTACTAAAAGCAACGGCCCCACCATAAAGTACCGATGGAAGCAGGTTTATGATGTAACTAAAAAGAAATACGACCGACACGAGCGTTTTGGTTTGCTTGTCGTAACGTTTCTCTAAAAAATCGGGAATGGTACGGATGCCTGTTTTGAAATAAATAGGAATAAAAAATTCGGATACAATGATCATGGCCAGAATAGATGAGATTCCCCACCCTATTACCGACATGTTATTGATGTAAACCGATTCGTTTTCGCCGATAAACTGATTGGCGCTGATGTTGCTAAAAAAAAGCGAAGCCCCAATAATAATAAAGCCGTTTGTTCGGTTGGCGAAGAAAAAGCCAGTGATGGTGGTGCGCTGTGTTTTCCTTGTTTTGAAATAGGATATTGTTGCGGCAAGTACCGTAAACAAAATAAAGCTAATGATTGCTGTAGTACCCACGCGATGGTGTTAAAGAGAATTTCTTCTGATAAGTTTATTTTCCATTACATGTTTTATAGGCTTCAGGTTGAGCACAAATTCGGCTGCTAAACGGCCCATTTCGGCAAAATCAATCGAAAATGTGGTAATTCCATCAAAAATGATCTCTTTTACGTTATCATCGTTATGAGAGAGAATGCCTAAATCTTTGCCCACTTTCAATCCTTTCACCTTGGTATCTTTAAGCATTTCCCAAAGTTCGAGGTTGTGAATGGTAAAATAAACCTTTCCACGCTCAATGCTTCCCGGTTCATAACTGTTTTTAATTACCCCGTTAATTTTAAATTCTTTCACAAAACGTTTAAAAGAAAGCAGTACTTCATTCGGTTCGGCCGATGATGGTTTAAAGAAGAAAACAAACTGAGAAAATTCTTTGATCCTGGAGGCAAGTTGTAAAAAAGCGTTGTATGATGCTTTCTTAAATTCTTGAACGATGTACGAATATTCGCCTTTAAGTGCTATGTACCGATCTACGATGAGCAACTTTTCTTTAGGTAACTGTTCCAATACCGCTTTGGCAGCCTCACTTTCTATCGGGGCTACAACATACAGGCCGTACTGCCCTTTATTGCTGTTAATGATTGATTCGAATACACTAAAATTGTTATGGTGGAAATATACATCAACCTGGATGTTTTCGCCTAAATGATCACGAAAATTCTGGTAAAAAGTCTCCTGAAAAGTATCAAATGCATAAATTAACAAACAAACTTTAAGGTGTTGCTCGGTATCGTCAGTAGCTACAAAATAACCCATCCTGTTTTTCGACTCCAAAATACCCCTGTTAATCAGCTCCTTATAGGCCTTACCGATGGTTTCTTTAGCGAAACCGGTTTCTCTCATCATTTCGTTTACCGAAGGCAAAATATCGCCCTTGGCAATTAACTTATGGTTTAAGCCATTAATGATTCCCTGTACAAGCTGTTCGTGCTTCGAGAAAGAATTTATGATGCTCAACTCTTTGATTTCATTGAACAGCTTTTCCTTATTCATGCAGCAATATTTGGTTTAATCGATTTATAGGAGGTTAATTAGGCCGAAATATATAAATTTAATCATGATTATGTATGTAATATTTATCATGCAAGCCGATCTTTCAAGGCTGATCTATAAAATGATCATTAATTTTTAAATAGTAATTTACAATTTAATGCTGCTATAACCAACGCCATGGTATCTGCCGATTATTTTAAATGTAGCCTATATAATGCTATGCTAATGGCTATTAATTGCCAGTAAGATAAAACTTTGTAACAACTAGGCTTCAAAATCATCTAAAACTTTTAGTGATTCTGAAATGTTAATTATAAAAAAAAAGAAAAGAACATGGGAATTTTAAAAACAGCAATTATTGGCGCTGCAGTATATGCAGGCGTTAAATATATCACTAAGAAAGATCCAATCACTGGACAATCAATCGTAGATGAATTATTGGATAAAGCACCGCAATGGGCTGATAAAGCAAAAGGATATACTGAAGACTTAAAAAATAGGGCGAGCAATGCTGCTGAAGATTTAGCGAGATGAATACCTCGAAAAAAAGAGGAATCTCCAGAAGTGAGGTATCTCTTTCTTTGAAGATTAAATAAAAAAAAGCGTTCCGATTTAATTTTGGAACGCTTTTTTTATTGAAATTCTCCTGTTACCTCTCATTGATAAAATCTATCCATCAATCGTTATTTTATCCGAAGCAAAGCGGAGAAATCTTATAACAAACCCTTCAACACTATATTATTAGCTGTTTGCAGTGGTAAAGCTATTGCCATTGCGAGGAGAAACGTAGAAGCAATCATAAAACGATCGCTACTAGCCAGCGCATTAAGATTGCCTCGCTCCTCTTAATGACGTAAACCTATCTGTTTAAGATATTCATGTTACTCATCATTTAATTAAAAAGCATCAAACCAAAGTTTGGTGGTTAATAAATCTGGTCCTTGGTTGCTCACTGCATTTTTATAATTCTGACCGTTTAACGATTGCTCGGTACCTGGATAAATAAAACGTACCGGAATTTTACCGTTCAACACCGTATTTACAGAAGCCGTTAACTGCGGATAATCCAATCTTCTTTGTTCTGCCCAGGCTTCTAAACCCTGACCAAATAAAGCAATCCATTTTTGCTCACCGATAGATTTTTTGTAGTTACCAGCATCGTATTGTACTGCTGCTTGGTTAAGGTAAGCATCTACAGGGCTTCCTGTTATGCCATACTGGTTAAACGAAGCTATAATGGCCTGTTTGTATAAGTCTGCTGCATTTTCTGAAGTAAAACCGCGTGCTGCTGCTTCTGCCCTATCGAAAAGCACTTCGGCATAACTTATAATTACTGCTGGCGCAAGTGGGTTTAAAAAATAAGCACCTGGTTTTGAAGAGTTTGCCAAACCAATCGCACTCGCTTCAGAGTTGGTAGAGCCATTCGGTATACCAACATATCCTTGTGGCGCATTTTCCGTTTTACTGGCATAAACTGGCAATCGTGGATCATTTAAACCAATAAGTTTATCAACAATGGTTTTACTGATCCTGTAATCATTACGGGTTTCGAATGATGCAGCCACCGGATTTTGTTGTGGTGAAGCCTGGTAAACTAGTTTTGCATTAAAAACATTACTATTGATATAGCTTCCTCCTTCGGCATTAATCTCGTCGATAACTGCTTTGGATTTTGCAGGTTCCTTATCTGCAATACGCAGTGCAATTCGCAAACGTAATGAGTTGGCAAATTCTTTCCAGTGTGTAATGTTTCCACCGTAAAGGATATCGCCAGAAATTTTTGGAGCACCTGAAGTAGCGTTCAATACACTTTGTGCAGATTTCAAATCATTTAAGATATTGAAGTACACATCCCTTTGTTTATCATAAACAGGCGTAACAAACTGTTTAATCTTGCCGGCCTGGGTATAAGGGATATCGCCATAAGCATCAGTAAGCAATAAAAACACCCATGATCTAAGCACAAGTGCCACACCTTTATAATTCGGGTTCGCCTGTGCATCGCCCAGCTCAATTACTTTATTTAAACCTGCTATACTCTGCGCATATCCTGTAGCCCATAAGGCGGTAAAACTGCTGTTCGAATAGATAAACCGATCTTCTTCTGTATATTGAACTTTAGCCCAATGTTGTACGAAAAGCAAACTCGAATTAAGATTATTGGTAGTTCCCCAGTAAGTATCTGACGTGTTTTTGATGGCTCCCGTTAATAAATAATCTGGTGATGGAATTTCCGGAGCATTCGGATTGATATTTACTTCATCAAGCTCCTTATTGCAAGATGCAAATGCAATAGCTAAAATGGCGAGTATATATAGTTTTTTATTTTTCATGATCGAAATATTTAAAATTTAACATTTAAGTTGATGCCGTAACTGCGTGTGCTGGGATTAGATAAACTCTCTAAACCCTGACCGTTACCAGTATTAAAAGCCACTTCTGGATCGATATCTACTGTATTGCGGTGGATGATCCACAGGTTACGGCCAACAAGCGATACTGAAACGCCTTGTAAACTTAGCGGACGAAGCCATTTGGCGGGCAGGTTATAACTTAACTTCACCTCACGAAGTTTAACATAAGAAGCATCGAATATGCTTGATTCATCAATATTTCTGAATGATTTATAATATTGTTGAGCGGGCAATATCTTTTCGTTGCGCTTACCATCAGCTGTTACGCCATCAAAAATAACCCCATCATCATAAACAGTAACCCCCGCTGGTGCAGTTCCATTTACCCTAACTGTTCCATTCTCTTTCTTGTTATCCGGATAATAATAAGATATACCACCATATTCTGCCGCCCTGCCAGGCAATGTAGAAGCCAATACACCTGTATAGGTACCAGTTGAGTAAGTACCATTGTAGATAGAACCACCAATGCTTGCATCAACCAAAACACCTAAGCTTAAACCTTTATAAGTAAAAGTATTGTATACTCCACCAATCCAATCTGGTGTATATTTTCCAAGTACCTGTTTATTAGGATTTGTAGCAGGTGCACCTGTAGCATTAACAATAATGTTTGCGTTTCCATCCCTTAAAAAGGCTGTTCCGAAAAGCGAACCATAAGGCTGCCCAACAGTAGCAATTACCTGCGCTGTGCTTGATGCCACAACATAGTTGGTTAATAATTTTTCGGCATCCAATTCTATTACCCTGCTTCTGTTTGCTGCAAAGTTGAAATCAATATCCCATGTAAAAGCTTTTTTTATTGGTGTAATACCCAACTGTGCTTCGATCCCTTTATTGTTAATTTTTCCGGCATTAAGTAGTTTTGAACTGAAACCTGTACTCTGACTTACATCGGCCGCCAAAATTTGATTGTAACTATTTGTATTATAAGCACTTAAATCGAAACGTAACCTTTTGTTAAAAAACACAGCTTCAACACCCAGTTCGGTAGAAGTTGTAGTTTCTGGTTTTAAATTGGGATTTAAATCTATCGATCCAGGGCTTAACTGAGGGTTAGCACTTACAATATCAGGGTATAACTTAAGTAATTCCGGATCGATATTAAATGGCGCACCAAATGCATAAGTATTAATCAATCGGTAAGGATCTGCATCTTTACCCACTTTAGACCAACCTCCACGGATTTTTAAATAATTAAGGGCTTCACTTTTGATATCAAAAGCTTCGGTAGCTACAAAACTTCCGTTAAACGATGGGTAAAAGTAAGATCTGTTCTGTGCAGGTAAAGTAGATGACCAATCGTTACGGGCGGTGATGTTGGCAAAAAGGTAATTTCTAAATCCTATCTGCCCGGATGCATAAACGCTATATGATTTTAAACGCGATAAATTATTTGAAGAAATTAAAGGATCGCGTGAGTTCTTAAGCGTGTACAATCCGGCAATGGCCAATTTAGGCGCACTCTGATCGTTTTGTTCAATAGATTGTTTACGGATGTTACCACCACCCAACAATTCCAGACTAAAATCTTCATTTAGCTGTTTGTTGAAGTTTAATGTTGCATCGGTATTATTTTCATTCACCGCAAACGCACTTTCTGTATAGGAGCCGAATGGCGTTCCATTGGTACCATAAGCAATTCTTACTTTACGCCTGTCGGTATAATAATCGGTACCCGATCGGAAATTAAAATCAAGGCCATCGATAATTTTATAATTCAGTGCCAAGCTTCCAATAATCCGGTTACGGTTTTGCGAAACAGTATTCTCATAAGCCACCCAATATGGATTGCTATAGTAACTGTTGTTCCAGTTAAACGTTTTTCCATTTTCGTCTAAATAGTTTTTCAACTGGTTAATATCAACCTGCCTGCCAAACCACGTAAACTGCAACATCGTACTTGTTGATCGTGAACCACCTGTGCCAGGTAAATTATCTGAATTGAGTTTGCTATAATTGGCATTAGCCGTTAACGTAAGCTTTGGTGTTATTTTTAGAGATGTATTTAATACAAATGAATTTTTTCCCTGACCTGAGTTTGGCACTATGCCTACCTGTTTAAGGTTATTGTACGAAATCCGGTAATCGTATTTTTCTCCTGCATCAGCAACTGATACACCATTGTTTAATGAATATCCGGTTTGAAAAAAATCGCGTACATTATCCGGGTGTGCAACAAATGGAACAGCAACTCCTTTAGAAAAGAATTGAGGAATTAATCTTCCATCCAATTTTGGCCCCCAGCTTTCATCTACCCCATCGTTAATGCCTTTGCCCGCACCATCTACATAGCTGAATTTACCTTCCGATCCCTGACCAAATGCATTTTGATAAACAGGGAGCGTTAATAAGGTTTCTAACACAGCGTTTGAGTTAATGGCAATCCCCAATCCTTTTTTTGATTTCCCGGTTTTGGTTTTAATTAAAATCACCCCTGCAGCAGCCCTTGAGCCATATAAAGCAGCCGCATTGGGGCCCTTTAAAACACTGATCGATTCTATATCTTCCGGGTTAATATCCGAGATGGTATTGGCATAATCTCTTGCCCCGGCCGAATTTAACTGCGAATTATCTACAGGAATCCCATCCACCACGAATAAAGGTTGGTTGTTACCTGCAATTGAAGTTTCACCTCTGATTACCACCCGCGAAGAACCCATGCTGCCCTGACTGTTGGTTACCCTTACACCGGCAATTTTACCTGCCAATGCATTCACCAGGTTAGATTCTTTCGCTTCAGCCAAATCCTGTCCTTTAAGTTCCTGAACGGCATAACCTAAAGATTTCTTTTGTCGCGAAATACCCAACGCAGTTACCACTACCTCATCAAGTGCATTATCGCTCGATTGCAATACAACCGAAATCGGTCCATTTTTGCTGATTTGTATTTCCTGGGTTTTAAAACCAATGTAAGAGAATACTAAAGTACCTTTATCGGGTGCATTTATAGAAAAAGCGCCCTTACCATCAGTAATTGATGTTTGCTTGGTCTCCTTTATAAGAATGGAAACACCGGGAAGTGTTTCACCATCTGCCGATTTTACCGTACCGGAAACCGTTGCATTTTGAGCGGATAGCTGCTGTGCTATAAAGAGCAGCAGAATAAACGCTGTTGATTTAATAAATTTAAACATGTGTGTAGTTAATAATTAGTAAAAGGGATAATAATTTGGGCAAAACGATTCCACCACGATTAAACCGTGTTAATTTTCAAATTAATAAAGGATTGGTTAGCCTAGAAAAAGCCTGTTAACCTGGAGCAGTGCTAACAGGGCTTACACATCCGGGTATATGTGCAAGGATTTAAATAATTTAATTTTTGCTGGTCTGTTTTTTCCATTTGGATGATTTTATTTATAACATTTTTACTAATCAAGAATGCAGCAGAGCAAAAAAAGCACCTCTTAAATCAGAAGTGCCCCATATATTTTGATAAGGATATGCAAACAACTGACTTAACTATCCCAGATTCATCCGGGATGGAATTAGCACCATTTCTAACAAATAGCTGGTTGCTAAGGCTTCATAGGGCCATTCCCTCCGCCTTTCTTGATAAGTATTTTAAAATAACTGCAGCAAAGGTATAACTAATTCCATTTATCCTATAGTTTTTATAGATTTTTATTGAAATATTTTTTCTTTGCTCAATATACCTGTATATTTGTCGACTAATTTAGTCGATTAAAACATTCCTAATGAATTCGAAAATTATTTTATCAGCCTTATTGGCCACATCAACATCATTTACATACGCTCAGGAAAATACCGCTTTAGCAAATAGCCAAAAGCTAAAAACCAACGCAAAAGCAACTAAAGCCTTTGTAGCATTGGGTAACTGGCGCGGAATAGCCAAAGTAAAGGAAGGATTAGAAATTCCATTCAACTTTGAGATTAATGAAAAAGGCGGTCAGCAGAAATTATATTTTCGCAATGCCGAAGAAAGTTTCGAAGGTGGTGTTGTAACGCAAACTACAGATTCTCTTTTTGTTAAACTTGATCAATTTGATAACGAACTGGCCTTTGCGATTGATGGTGACCAGCTAAATGGTACATTACGGAAACAGGATAAAACAGGTAAACCTTTAACAATTATTGCTGAACGCAAAAACTTCCGATTTAATTCCAATAATAAACCCGCCACAGCAGATTATTCTGGCAGTTACGATGTGGTTTTTAAATCGCCTAATGGCAAAGAAGAAAAAACTGTAGGGCTATTTAAGCAAACAGGCAATAAACTTACAGGTACTTTTCTTCGTGTAACCGGCGATTCGCGATTTCTTGAAGGCGTAGTAGAAGGAAATGAATTTCAGCTATCCAGCTTTATTGGTTCTTCACCAGCTTACTACAAAGGAACTTTCCAACCTGATGGTACTTTAACAGGCGAGATTTTAGGTGCAAGAGGAAGTCAGCCATTTACAGGAACTAAAAATAAGGATGCTGCCCTACCCGATCCTTATAAACTTACTTACCTTAAAAAGGGTTATAAAACACTCGATTTTAGTTTCCCTGATGTAAATGGTAAAAAGATTTCACTAAAGGATGAAAAATACAAAAATAAAGTTGTGGTATTAACAATAACAGGGAGCTGGTGTCCTAACTGTGTTGATGAAGCTACTTTTATTGCACCATGGTATAAAGAAAACAAAAAACGGGGTGTTGAAATAATTGCCTTGCATTACGAGCGCTCTACCGAGCCTGAATATGCTAAAAAAGTAATGAACCGCTTCCGCGAACGCTTTGGTATTGAGTACGATCAGGTACTCGCCGGTACTGCTGATAAACAGGTGGTATCTGAATCTTTGCCAGCCCTCGATTCTTTTCTCTCTTTCCCAACCACAATCATTATTGATAAACAAGGTAATGTAGCACAGATACATACCGGTTTTAATGGCCCTGCAACAGGGAAATTTTATGATGAGTTTGTGAATGAATTTACTACGGAGATTGATACGCTATTGAAGAAATAGCATTAATAAATGGTCGGTGGGACACCGACCATTAGAGAAAGTTTTCTTCCTATGGTCGAATTGACGAGTAAACGAGTATTTTATCCCGTTCCGTCATCCTCGCGCAGGCGGGGATCTTACAATACAAGCATTATAGAGGATTAAAATTCCCAATCAACCCGATAGCTATCGGGTTGTAATGACGATTAATTTTAGTCGCCATTTTATCCTGTTCCCTCATCCTCGCGCAGGCGGGGATCTTACAACAAAAGCATTAAAGGGCATTAAGATTCCCAATCTAGTGGGAATGACAATTAATTTTCAATCGTCATTTCGAGCGAAGCACAGCGTAGCCGAGAAATCTTTGAACTATGTCTAAAGATTTCACCACCACGGTCAAAATGATCAATAAACGAGTATTTTATCCCGTTCCGTAATCCTCGCGCAGGCGGGGATCTTACAACACTAGCATTATATAGCATTAAAATTCCAAATCAGGTTCTGCGATCCTTCACAAAATCCCTATTGAACAACCTTTGCAATAAAATCAACAATTGTCTTTTTAGGCACCACAACTGTGGTTGTTCTGCTAAACCTTGCGATATTGACTCCATAAAAATCACCTTGCCAGTCGAATACCGGAGAACCACATTGGTTCGGTTTAATGGCTGCATCATGGGTAAAAATAGCATTAAAACCATCTCTCCTCACAGATTTACCCCCTTCAAATTTTTCTGCCGGATGATTGAAAACCGATTGGCCCCGGCCATCCAGCTTAACCGTTTTATGCATTTTACCTGTATCATTTTTCCATTCAAAAGCAACTTCATCATCTGCCCAAAATTTAGACATTTCAGGTGCAAATTCCTTAGCGGTATTTACAATGTTTCCGTTAATGCTGATCAGTTCATCTCCAACTTTTATACCTGCTTTTTCTGCCGGACTTCCCTCTTTAATTAATGAGAATTGAGCTGGACTAGAATTGTACACCACCATTGCACCTAAATACGGCTGGCTATTTATTTTTGGCAAATTAAAAAGCGAACTACCTAAAATACTTTGCATCAGCTTGCCATCATGGTTAATGGTAAAAAGGAATGTACCCATTTCTATTTTAACAGAATCAGCCAAGTTTAATTCGATACCGCCAGACACTTTTTGTTCCATTTCCAGTAAAACAAGATCATTTTCCTGATCTTTCTCAATTGTTTTTAGTATCACAGCAACTCCGTTTATAAAAAAATGCGGATTTTCACCAATTAAAGTATTTTTAGCTAAAACAAATTGCTTTTTGGTTCCAGCCGTAGTTTTAATATTCAATAATGTGCCTGCTCCTTCCTGTTCAATCCCTTTTAATTTACTTTTTATTAAAAACGTACTATTAGTAATTTTGGGTGAATCGAAATCCGGGTGCAACGCCTTCTGTTTGGTATCTTTTTGAAGCACCTTTGCTAAAGGATCAACGTCAACACTATCTTTTTTATCCGGAAATGCAGTGTAAAATACCTCTTGGTTTAAGGCTGTCCAATAACGGCGATAAAGATCAACAGGGATTTCAAAATTCATATCTTCTGAAACATCAATGGCACTGTGCAAACCAATTACCCGGCCATAATAATCAAATAACGGTCCGCCAGAATCGCCGGGTTCCATTTTACAGGTTGAGCGGATAAAGCCATATTCGTTTTTTACTTCGGCAACTTCCCCTAACCTTAAAGTTGGCTTAGTTTGATTCAAACTTTCAGGATATGAAATGCTGATACAAGGTTCATTTTTGACCAAGCTTGCCGAGTAACCCATTTCTGCAAAGGGATAAACACCCTTATCTGTTATTTTCATCAAGCCTACATCAGGTATGCCGGGCGTATTTTTTTTGTCGATTTTACCTAAAGCCAGCGCAATGCATTCACGTCCATCAGGGAAAAACACTTTATAGTTTTTTCCAGGTAAAATGGTGTGTGCGGCTGTTAAAATATAGCCATCGGCACTTACCACCACGCCACTAAACTGGCCGCTGGTTCTTTGGTTCTGTTGCACATCAAAACCCCACATTCTCACACTTGCCGGGTACGCTTTTTTTAGGGCTTCGGTTATGGTATGCTCAAATTTAGCAACTTGTTTCTTGTGAGCGCTAGCATTGAAATTAATCAATAGCAATACGCTTAATGCGATTGCCCTTATGTTGTTTTTCATTTTACTTATGATTTTTAGCCAGGCTGATCCTTTCAGAAATTTCTTTAAGTGCAGCGGCATCTGTTCCGGTAAAGCCGGTAAGTTTAAATACAATATTCCCTTGGCCATCGATTACAAATTTTGCGGGAATGGCATTAACGCCATAAGCTTCAACAGCGGTATTGTGCCCCAAACCATCTTTAAGATCCATTAGCACCTGAAATTTAAAACCAGATGTTTCTATATACTTTTTTACATCTTCGAGCGGGGTTTTGGTCGTTTCCCAGGTATGGATAAACAGAAACCTCACTGAGGGATCGTTTTTGTAGGCACTAACAGCCAATTGCATGGCTGGAAAAGATTTTTTGCAGGGCACGCACCATGTAGACCAAAAATCGAGTACAACTACCTTCCCTTTCAAATCTTTTAGTGATACGGCATTTCCATCCAGGTCTTTTAAAGTGAAACCAGGTGCTGGCTCTGCAATCATTTCTGATAAAAGCTTATTTCGTAAGGAATCGGATTTATTTACCGGGCTTTGTGCCAATGCTGAAAAACATACAAACAGGCACAGCGAGGCTAAAAAGTAAGGCTTTAATGAGAATTTCATATTTGATTAAGGAATTTAAAAACGGCAAGGCCATTTTACCGGCCATGCCGAGCGCATAGGTAGATTAAATAATTATTTCCAATATTTTTTCTTTCGGTGGATAACATTTGGTCTCATCACATACCTGGTAATACAAACCACATTTAATTTTAGTACCGGCTTTTGCCTTGCTGTAATCCACCATAATCCTAAAGCCTGCCTTTCCTTCAAAAATAAACATACCTTCATTACCAGGGTATGGCACAGCTGCTGTTGTTTTCCATTCGTGATCTGCTACTGCACCTTCAGGGAGTTCGAGTCTGGTTTCGGTAACTACAAAAGGATTATCTTTTGCTACATAAGCATAGATATGCCAGCCTTTTAAAATTTTGGCCTCAATTAGCAAACTACCTTTTTTATCGCCATTACCTGGAATAAACTTTGCAGAAACAGCCACAGGATCAGCCGTTGTGGGTTCTGCACTCAAAATTTCTTTTGGTAAGTGATAACTTTGCAGCTGGTTTTGAGAAACATTTTTGCCGAATGTGTTTACCATAAATTTAAAGCCACCTGCTTCGGTATAAAACAGATTGTTGCGGTTTTGGTCAAGCCATTTTCGCCAATCTGCTGCCTTATTAAATTTTTCTACAGTATAACGCTCCAAAAGGCGTTGGGCCATTGCAACATCTGTATTGGATTCGAGCAGGCTTACGCATTTATCCAAAAGGGCAACTTTTCGGTTGGAAATCCCCAACTTTTGTGCATCGCGATCCAATTGCAAGCTGTACACACCCGAAGGATAAAAATATTCATAATTTTGGCGGTAATATTGGTGGTATTGATTGATATTGGTACCATAAATGTTGAATAAACTATCGCCAGCAAAACCTTTCACATAATCTTCGAACGATTGCGTATCGTTGGTGATCGGCATTTTTAAAAACATTTCGTTGCCATGGCCAATGTCTTCACCTTTTGCCTTTTTATCTTTTAATTCCTGTTGCATTTTTAGCATCCGAAGATTACCTTCCTTTCGGGATACTATAGCCTGATTATAAAGGTCTTTGTTCAGGCGGTATACCAATTCATCAATCCCACTCCTGGTTTCAATCTGTACCTTTTTAACAATAGCTGATAAATGATCGAACTTTTTAATATAACAAATGCTGTTTACAAAAACATCCTTCGCTTCATCCGTCATATAATCAGGCGAACCTGCAAAACCCCACATAAAATAATTTCCCTGGCGACCCAATGCCACGGCTTCAGCATTTTTAAGGCAAACCCCTCCCGAAATCGATTCAGCATCAGGAGAATCGTTAAAGCCTTCGCCATGCGAAACCATCCCGATTAAATAAGGCTCTTTGGATGAAAAACCCTGCTTTACCACCTGCCACATATCCATTTGCTTTGGCGTTGTGGCAGCCTGGTGCCCATTAAAAAAAGAACCGGGAGTTGTTTTTTTTACTAAAGTTAACTTAACTGCGTTTGGCGTATTAAAAATAGGGTGACTGGTTTTAATGTTCAACGCTTCATTATCCAGACACTGGCAATACCAATCAAATTTTAAACCTAAGGGCAAACCTACATTCGGTGCCATGGCATGCATCAAAACCATCGGACGGTTAAAATTTGCAGGCAGCGCAACCGGACCAGCATCCATTAAGGTAACATCAACCTCATCAGACATTTCTACCTTATAATCAGCCACATCCACCACGCTTACTTCAGTAAACCGCTGCTCAAGAAAAGCTTTAAAATCTGCCATTCTTGTTTTGTAAACTTTATCTACTATACCTGGTGTGGTAGAATAGTAAACCACATTTTCGGGCATAGGTTTATCGGGATTATACCCAACGTACAAAACCCTTAAAGCAATTTTATCACGACGTTTTCCGCTGGCAAATGTGAGCAGCGAAATTAACATGAGGCATACCGTCAGTATCTTTTTCATCTTTACTTGTTTGTCCCTGATTTAATTAAATATTTCTGCCAGTTTCTTGTTTAAAGGTTCGCCACGTAAGCCATTGCCAATAATTTTACCTTGGGCATCAACCAAAAAACTTGCAGGAACTGCACGTACACCATATAAACGGCCCACTTCGTTGTTCCAGCCTTTTAAATCTGATACGTGGATCCAGTCTAAACCATCCTTTTCAATGGCTTCAAGCCAACGTTCTTTTACATTATCAAGGGAAACTGAAATAATTTCGAAGCCTTTATCTTTATAAGTCTGATATTGCTTTACCAGATTTGGGTTTTCTGCTCTACATGGACTGCACCAGCTTGCCCAAAACTCTACCAAAACTACTTTACCTTTTAAACTGGCCAATGAAACTGGTTTGCCTACAACATTATTTTGTGTAAAAAGTGGTGCTGCATTTCCAATTGCCGTAATGCCACTTGCGGCAATGCGCTGCGCCAGTTCTTTTCCCATGTCAGTTTCGCGATATTCTTTATTCAAGGCATTAAACAGCGGCTGAACTTTAGCTACATCAACCTTAGTTCCGGCAGCTTCTGATAGTGCTACTAATGAGAAAAATGAAGTTGGGTGTTCTTTTGCAAACAAAAACTGTTTATCGGTTCTGTTCTGAATGTTTTTTCTATAGCGCATATCTACCGCTTTCATGTAAGCGGTATCTTTTTGCTGTTCGGGTGTGCCACGGTTAAAATCGATGTTTACAGCTTTGGTAAGTGCCATAATGGTACCTCCAATTGCTTTGTTGTAAACATCGTATTCCTGGTAAACTTTTGAACCTGTAAATACGGCATTATCCAGCGAATCTTTAGAAGTAATGGTCACCTGTTCTTTTCCAAAATAAAAATAAATCACATCGCCTGTATAAACGGCCTTTCCTTTGCCACCACCAGTATGATCTAACGCCATACGCGCATAGGCATTGCCAGTAATATGGCCCGAAAATTTAAAGTTGCCATTTACCAGTGCTACAGAATCTTCATGGCTTACGCCATTATCCATGTAATCGATATAGGCTTTGGCAGGGGCACCCAAAGTGCCTATTTTGCCTGTTAAGCTAAAATTAGGTGTTTGCGCCCACAGCAAAACCGGGAACAATAACGCCAATAGTGATAATTTTATAGTTTTCATCTATATGTTTTTATAAGTTGAGTAAATTCATGCCTAAGGGTTAAGGTACTCAGGCATGAAATAGTTATTTTCTGATTATAATATCTACAGGGGCACCTGGAATTCCGGTAATGGTTTGTGTGATAATCCCGTTCTTGCCTACACTAACATCAAGGGTGTAAATTGAACCGGTTGTGCCAACTGTAAGGGTGTTATCATCATTACTGATTTTTAACATTGATACTTTTTTCCCGCCAAAATCAGCATCCAGTGCACGTAATTCTTCGTTAAGTGGGTTATAACGATATATTTTATCATTGGAGGTAAAGTAAAAGACATTTAAACTATTACGTTGCCATTTAGTATCTACTGTTACAAGTGAAGCCCCTTTAAATACGCGTTTATATTCTGCTTTGATTTTTCTATTAACGGAATCGAACTGATAGGTGAAGCTTAATTCATAGATTGTACCATCTGTTGCTTTGAAATATGCATAATATGTACCTGCTGGACCAGTTTTCATGTAAAGCAAATCCATACCAATATTTTTAGGATCGAAACTGGTTCCGGCAGGATCCACAACATAATCCTTACCAAGATAACTTCCATCACCGGCAAAAGTTACAAACCCTTTAGTTTTGATGTCAAAGGCAAAATAGAATGCGCCAGTGAAAGTAAAATATTTAGATAAATTATAATCACCCGCCTGTTCATTTGCAAATTTGCCATAATCTGGTGCAAAAGGTGCGGTAGAAACCACTCCCACATACATTTTGCCGTTTATTACACCTGTTGGCACAGTTCCCTGGTAAGATTCTATATGTCCGGGAAAGATGGTAGCTGGGGGGGTAAAAAACTGATCATTGAGATAGCTTTTCCGTAACAAAGTACTTGCATCCAAGAAGGGACTTTTCTTATTTTGATCATTACATAATACCCAAAACTGTTGCTGTGTAATTGGTTGGTAAGGAAGTGGATCGGCAAAATAAAGCTCTACAGGGTTTGATGGTAAAGTTTCTTTATGAAAGGCGTTATATATATCCGCAATAACAGTCTTGTTATCTGGTTTCACAAATGAAAGTTTGGTGGTTCCGTTATCATCACTCAACACAATTTTTCCTTTGGTAAACTCGGTACTTCCCATAATGTTAAAAGGAATAACATACTTTAACCCATTGCGTTTATCGGTAATAATCAATTTTGAAGAGCGCAAACCTGGACCAAGATTGTAAACCAATTTTAATGGAGAACCAGTATATACCGCTTCTCTTGCTTCTTCCTGAACATTGATTTTCCACTCATATGACAAATCAGTTGATGGATCGGCATCTGCCAATATGATTTTCGGATTTAAGATCAATGAATCACCCAAAAGGGCTGAAAAAGTAGAATCCTTAAATTTACTAAGGGTAGGTTCTGAGGGCGGATGGTAATCATAATTACCAAGATCCTTTTTACAGGCCGTGTATAAACCGGCCAATATGGCCAGTAAAAAAAACAATTTGAATTTCATCTTCATTTCTTTTTAGCTGTTAGATAATAATCTGTTTGCCGTTTTCATCAATAAAAAAATAACCATTTACCAATGAAAAATATTTTACGGTATAACGTTTGCTCGGCGAGGACGTATTGTAGAAATCGTAATCTTTGCTCCCATCAGTTTTTGGTGTAAATACGAAACCTTTATCAGGATTTTTTAAAATCCAGGCAGCTGGGTCTTTCAAGAAAACTCGAAAATTTTCGATGTAGTAAAGTGTACGGGGAATTTCTAAATAAGCATTGGGTTTAGACATATCAACCAGATCGACAGTACCTGACGAAATTAAAAACAATTGATGCTTTAACCTTCCATACTCGCCAAGTTGAGACTCCCAGTAAATCCACCAGCTTGGTTTTTCTAAACGGTTAGAAAAAAGCACCTTTTTACTGCGTAAATACAAAGGAAGATTTGCCTGAAAGTCACCTCCACCAATAGTACTGAAGCCTAATCGAACTGATTTATTAGCCAAAGCTTCATCAGTATTTTTCAGTATAATAGGAATCTTAAGGGTACCTGAATCTGCAGGTAATGTATAAAATGGCTTTAATGGCTCATAATGTGTACCCTTTATTGCAGTGGTAACTGAATCTACGATAGACAGTGAAAACTGGCGGCTGTGAGAAACCCTTGGACCAGTAACAATAATTGGTACCCAAATGGTATCTTGAGCCAAACCTGGCCGATAGGCAAAAGAATAACTGAGTGTGGTGGTATCCTGATTGCCATCTTTATCTAGATAATGCAAATAAACGTTGTCGTTAGAAATATAAGGCAACATTTCGTTCTTTTTGCAGGCAAAGAAAGTCATGCTCAAAAGCAAAATATAAATAATATTATTTTTCATCTTTGTGTCTGTTAAATTAATTTCTGTAAGCCTGTTCATCAATGGGAAGTGGAAAAACGAAAAGCTTATCCGAAGGAGCATATATCAATCCTGAAGTAGTAACGATATTAAGGTTTAAGCGCTTATGCATGTAAAAGTTCTGACTCTCACCATAAAACTCCTTGCGGTATTCTCCTTCAAGTTCCTTTACAAAATCTGTTTTAGAAATACCTGCTGATAATCCTGTTCCGATACCGCGGTGAACCCTAAGTGTATTAAAATAGTCTAATGCTTTTATAGCATCTGTATCAAAACTTGCTTCTGCAGCAATAAGGTACATTTCGCTCAAACGCAAAGCAGGTAACACCATAGGGTGCAGGTTTTCTATCGGAGAAGAATTAACCACATATTTCTGAAGATAGAACCGATCGGAAACATTCGCTGCTTTTATTAATCTAAACCATTGTTTATAACGCCAATCGTCTGCACCAACAGTGCCCAAATTATATATGGTATTAATCTGGTCTGTTGTGGCCGAATAATCGGGATTATCTTTTGCAAATAATCCGTTAGCCTGATCTATCGATGCTTTAGATGCAAACCAGCCAAACAAAATCTCATTGTAAAATATCCGGTCGCGTTTGGCAACATCAGCCGCAAAGAAATCCTCTTTAACCGTCCATGGAAACTTTAAAGACTCTATTACTTCTTTTGCATTGCTTAAACTATTTGTCTGATCTCCTTTATACAGGTACACCCTTGCTAATTCTCCGGCTACAGCATAATAATTAATATGGTGCCTCCTATTTTGTAGAAAAAGAGAGCTATTTTTAAGTTCAGTTGCCTTTTCGCCTTTAGGATAGCCCACCACATAAGAAGCTGGAATAATTGGATCGCTGGTTTTAAGCAAAGCTTTTGCTTGTTGCAAATCATTAATAACCCGATCAATAACTTCACTTACAGTAGAATATGGTGTGGTTTTGGTCGAAACTGTAGTAACATAAGGGATTGCCTTAAAAGTTGGGTTGTTCTTATAGGATGGCCCGAACATACGCAACAGATCGAAGTGCATGTATGCTCGTAATGCCAGTGCCTCACCTTTAATAATATTATAATTACCATCCCTAAAAATGCCTTTTCGCTCATCTATAACCTCCAGGATCTGATTTACGTTACCAATTCCTTTATAAGAATTGTTCCAAATGATGCTGATTTTGCTCATCCATGCAGGAACGGTATAATCAAATGCAGCTACTTTTTGCAAAATTGCATCGTTAAACTGATAATTCTGTGCAATTATATCCAAATTGCTCACGGTTAAGTTGCCTCCATATAAATTTGGACTAGCAAAACCAACGTAAGCTCCGTTTAAAGCCTCCTTAAAACCCTCTTCAGTTGTAAATAATTCTTCTTTAGATACATCGGATTCCGGCTGAATATCCAAAAATTTCTTACACGATGTGCAGGCAATGATGGCAAAGATGATTAACAAATATTTTTTCATTTTCTTAATGTTTAGAATGAGGCCAGCAATGAAACAGTTAAACTTCTGGCAAATGGGTAACTCGTTCCCCGCTCCATTTCTATGCTGGAGGTTCTGAAAATATCGTTCATAGTCAGAGCAGTACGGAGATTTTGGAAGCCAAACTTTTTGATCATTTCCCTTTTAAAATCATACGAAAGATAAATGGAACGTAATTCCATCAGATTATCTTTTTGAACAAATCTTGAGGATACATTTGTAATGGACAAATCAGCTATATTTTTAAAAAAAGTCTGGTCTCCAGGTTTAATCCATCGTTCGTTTAATACCCTGCTATCCACATTAAAACGTGGATCTGCATTCTCAATCCGGTCTACCAATGTTTGATTGTAGGTATATCCTCCGAAACGATAATAAAAGCTTAAGCTTAGCATAAAACTCTTGTAACCAATATTTGCAGAAACATTACCCTCGGCTTTAGGTGCCCCATCTGCAACAGGCATAATGTCTTTTACGTCCCAGTCATAGGTAATTGACCCATCTTTTTTCACAAAAATTTCTTTTCCGGTTTGAGGATCAATACCTAATGATCTAACTGCATATATAGAAGAGAGGGATTGGCCTTCATTATAGCGCAATAAAGGTGTAGATTGTGCTTTTTTATCAGGGTTCGTCTGATATTGGTCAATTTTATCATTTAAAGTTTTTAACGAATTGGAAAGTTTTACTAAAGTATTTACGTTATGTGCTAAATTTCCAGTAATGTTGATATTGAAATCCTGTGATCGATAAGCATTAGCAGTTAAATAAAGTTCATAGCCTTCGTTTGCCATATCGCCGAGGTTTTCCTTATATGTAGTAAACCCAGTTGATGGAGAAAGATCAATATCTGTAATTAAACCTTTGGTCAACTTATAATAGTAACGTGGAGATATTACAAAGCGGTCCTGAAACAGGCCTAAATCGATGCCAACATCATAAGTTTTTGTTTTTTGCCACTGCAGGTTGCTGTTGCCGTAACCTAATACTTGCGCACCCAAACCGGTAGAATACCAGTTTGATGGATCATATTGATAAATTGAGCGTGATAAATAGGCCGGAAATGATACCGAACCTACAATACCTGTACTGGCCTTTAATCTCAGCTGACTGATTACTTTAGAATCTGCAAGAAAAGCCTCACGATGCATATTCCAACCTATACCTGTTGACCAAAAAGGCGCAAAGCGTTTATTTGAGCCAAAGGCTGATGAACCTTCATAACGGAAGGAAGCATCTAAAAGATATTTATTTTTAAAGGAGTAATTGCCTGAAAAGAAAGCACCAGCCAATCGATTTTCTGAAACGTTGCCCCCTGGTGCCGAATTTTCCTTATAAATACGTGCGAAACCAATATTTGTAAAACGATCGTTAGAGAAACCTTGAGCTTCAACCAATTTATCATCACTTCTTGAGGTTACCACATTTGTACCCAAAACCAGATTGAAGTATTGATCTCCCACCTGTTTATTGTATCCCAAAGTAGCTTTCCCATCAACAGCCAAACGATCACTTTCTACAAGAGTATAAGATCCTTTATTATTCAATTTATCTGCTGCATACTCGAAAAACACATTACTTAAGGGCGAAACAAATTTATCACCAGTGGTTTTGCTCTTATTTAAACTAATCTGACTTTTGAAGGTTAAACTAGGGCTCAATTTCCAATCCACAGAAAAGGCATCAATAACTTCCAAATTTGATGATTTATCAAAGCTGGCTAAGTTACCTTCGTAAAGTGGATTAAATACGTATCTCGGTTTAATCTGTGGCCCGTTGTTACCGTCGTGTGTATCCACTTGCCAGGTGGCAAGTTCCTGAATCATATCTCCGTTTGCATTTGTTTTAGGATAGTAAGGATTCATACGTACATAGGTAGAAAAGTCGCCATATGGAGAGTTGTTACCATCTACCTGTGTAATGGTAACCTCGTTCCGGAAAAGCAACTTTGATGTTGGATTGTAAGTAAAGTTCATTCCTCCGCTATATCGGTTACGATCTGATTTCAACATTACTCCAGGAGTAGTTTCATAACGAAGATCTACCCCATATCTGAATTTCTGATCCCCCCCCTGTACATAAAGGGAATGTTTTTGCCGATAGGCATTCCTTAGTGCCTGCGATAACCAATAAGTATCTACCCCACTCGCTACATTTTTTAACCTGGCAAAATATTCTGCATCCAATTGATCTTGATTATAGCCCGCATTATTACTGGCATCATATAAGCCTGCTAATTTTTCGTAGTTAAGTTTATCGCTGGCGTTTAAAACATGATAGTCGGTTAAATCAGGAGCATTTACAGTAAGTTCATAGTTATAGGAAAGCTGTAATTTTCCGGCTACGGGTGCTTTAGTCGTAATAACGATTACTCCATTAGCGGCCCTAGATCCATAAACTGCCGTTGCGGCAGCATCTTTTAATAACGTTACCGATTCTATTCTATTAATATCAAGATCAGTTACCTTTTGCAGCGTAACTTCAAAACCATCCAACATAAAGGCCGGAAGATTGTAATTACTGGAAAGATTATTCCGATCTAGTATGTTTTCCGTATCCTCTATAGATGGAAGCGCAGTTGCACCCCTTACATTAATTTTTGGCAAAGCATTTGGATCTGAACCAAATAAATTATTATCCAAAACCTTGAATGATGGATCAAAACTCTGGATACTTTTCAATAAATTTTGTGGATTGTTTTTCTTTAAATCTTCGCCTTTGATAGTAATCGCATTACCGGTGTAATTATCCTTTTTAATGGTTTGATAACCCGTAACCACCACATCGTTCATCTGTGTTAATTTAGGGCTAAGCTTAATGTTAAACGTTTTACCGCTTATGACTTTTTCTTCTAATACATCGTAACCTACATAACTGAAAACCAAAATACTGCCTTCATCAACATTAACCTTAAACTCACCCTTATCGTTTGTTAGGCCAACACTTGCTCCATTTTTAACAGAAACATTTACACCAGGAATTGTTTCGCCAGTGGCTTTATCAGTAACTACACCCTTTACTTCAACTTTTACGGCTGCACGTACTGCAACAGCTGGTAAATTTTCCTTGCCGCTAATTACGATGGTTTTGTTTACGATATTGTAACTCAGGTTCTGATCCTTTAAAGTGGTATTAAGTGCTTCCACTAACGAAGCCTTAATCAGCTCAACAGTAACATCAGGTTTATCTTCCAAAACCTGGCCTTTGTAGAAAAAGAAATAACCCGTTTGCTTTTTAATCTCTTTGAAAACCTTTTTTAACGAAGTTTTTCTCCGGGATATGGTAACGGTTTGAGAAAAAGTGGCTGCCGACACATGTAAGGCACCAACAAGTAATAAGATTGTAGTCAATTTCATGACCAATAAAAATTTAATCTTTACCCTCCGCACTTCGCATGCGGGGTTGTAAAGGGTAGTTAATTTCATACCTTTGTAATGAATGAGGTTAAAAAATAGCAGCTGGGTTCGAAGCAAGCTGCTTGTCCAAATTTCTACCGGAAGCGTTGTCGCGCTTTCGGTTTGTATTAAAGGTATAATGCTAAATTTCTGGTAGTTTTTTCATCATAAAGTTTAGTTAGTTTGTAAATTGGTTGGTTGATTTTCTTGGCTGTTTATAGAAAAGCCCTTCTTATTTAATTTCCTGATACCGTAAGTACTTTGCCCTTTACCTCAATATGCACGTGGTTAAGCTCCAATATTTTAAAAACCTCGGCCAGGTTGCTATTCCTTGGTATCTCTCCCACATATTTTTCAGGCGCAATTTTGCCCTGGTAAACCACATCTACATCATACCAGCGCGAAATCTGACGCATAACACTCTGTAAATCATCATTATCGAACGAAAAAATATTATTTTTCCAGGCCATTTCCTTATCTGTATCCACTTGCGCATTAAGCGTTAACTTTGCGCTGTTTGGAAAAAATTGCGATTGCTCTCCAGGATGTAAATTTACTATACCTGTAGCCGCACTCACTTTTACCGCACCTTCTAATAAGGTAGTTTTTATGGTCGATTCATCCCCATAAGCGTTAATATTGAAATGTGTTCCTAGAACTTCTACCGTTTGTGCATCTGTTTTAACCCTGAAAGGACGTGTATGATCTTTTGAAACCTCGAAATATGCTTCACCACTTAACGATACCACCCTTTCGTTTTTAGCAAAGGCATAAGGATAAGTAAGTTTTGTGGCAGCATTAAGCCATACTTTTGTACCATCAGGCAAGGTTACCTCGTATTGCCCGCCACGAGGTGTGCTAATTGTATTTGCCCCTGCAGTGGATGCGTTTGGATTTTCTTTAATAATGTATTCGAGCTGACCATTTTTAGCCTTACGGATAATGATACCATTCTGATTGGCAATCTGACCATTTTTGGCATCGTCCAAATCAACAACAGTACCATCTGCCAGTGTTAACATAGCTTTTTGACCGCCAGGCTGAATATCTTTCAGTTCCGTTTTGGCCACTAAAGGCGCGTCCTTATGCTGAATGAAATAAAAAGTTCCAATAGCAAAGCATAAAACAATACTTGCTGCAATGGCAACATTTTTGAACGTAATTAACTTTAATGCCTTAGGGCGTGGATTTAAACTATTCCAAACTTCTGCTTTACTGTTTTCAATGGTTGTATGTGCCGGAGCAACAGCTTCATTACGCAGTTGGAGATACCAATCTTCTACCACAGCAATTTCTTCTGCTGTACAGTTGCCCATAAGATATTTATCTAAAAGCTTTTTTGCGTTTTTCTCCATTAAAAAAGAAATCTAGTTTGGTTGATTATTGTATATACGGCGAAGCCATAACGCTGGGGGTAGGCGAAAATCATTTTTATTTATAAATAATTTGATTTTACTCTTTTTTGTAGAAAAAACAGCACTATGATAAGGAAGTATTATAGCTATCGGTATGTTTTAAACAGTAAAGCAACGTAAACAACCAGTCCTAACCTGGTTTTAAGAATTCTCAATGCATTTTTAACCTGAGTTTTAACAGTTAACTCCGAAAGCCCTAATTGAATAGCAATTTCTTTATGCGATTTATTCTCTTTTCTACTTAAAATAAATATTTCGCGCATTTTTGGCGGTAAAGCATCAATTTCTTTCTCGATTAATAAAGCCATTTGTTTTTCGCGAACAAGATAATCCGTCAAAACATGGTCCTGATCGATATAATCCTGTAAAGAATCGACATATTTATTTTCTACCTTTTGATGGGCAAACACATCTAAAACCCTATTGCGGACGGCAGTATATAAATAGGCGGATAAATTACCGTCGGGTGCTACCTGCATGCGTTTTACCCAAAGCGACTCGAATAACTGATGGAGCACATCCTTCGCTTCTTCTTCGTCGTTTAACCGTTTGCTGGCATGAATAAAAAGAAGCCCATAAAAGCGGTTGTAGATTTCGGTAAATGCCAGTTCATCACCTTGAGTTAACAAGAATGCCAATTCGCTGTCAGAATATGAACTGTAAATACGCATAGGGATAACACAAAGATAATATAAATACAATCGGTTTCATTGCGTTATTTGGGGCTTATCTTACTTATATCTTGATATTTGCAAATTTCAATAAGAAATATGTAGAATATCCGGTGAAATAATTAAGTTCTACAGTTATTAGTGCTTTTGTAATTGGAATAAGTCTATAAATAACTAAACACAACATTGGTATGATAAAATTACAGCCTCCGTGTTGCGTAATTCGTATTCAAATTATCCAAAAAATCAGGAATTAAAACTTTTAATGAAAAATCAAAGATATTAATGCAAAAGAAATATCCTCAACTGTTAAAGCTGCGTTTATTCTTCATAAAACCATAGTGAAGCCGAGCGGCGAATACTCAAAGAATGAACCATTGGCTTTTCAATTTTTGCCAATATCCATATCTAAAAGGAGAGTATCAATTTAGATAGGAAAGCACATTAATTAGGTATTGATAGGTAGATGTTGAGCGAGCATTATTTATGTTAAGCTTAGCCTAACAGAGGTTTCGGTTAGATTATTTTGTTTATCTGTAAAACCGAAAGCGAATATCGCTTGCAAAAAACATTTTAAGAAATTGGTTACACAGATCGGTATATTTTCGTTATAAATCGGTTAAATTACCAGTTAGTAACTTAATTTAGTACCACAATATTGGTAGCCTGACAGCCAATATTACCTCTTTTAAGGTTAAAACGCACTTTTGTACCCACCAATAATAATGGTTTAAAAATTCCTTTCAGCTGTTGATTGTCGGCATAAACCATCTCTGCACCACTTTCAAGCTCTATAAACCCGAAGCCGCGTACGGGGTTATACCATTTAATAATTCCTGTATATTTCATAAGACACTTTTTTACATTAATTTAGCCAGGAAAATGAAATTTTGAAACTAATGAGGATAAAACGTACTATTTTCGTTATGAAAAGGTGTAATTTCGTTATGGATGCAAAAGAACGATTAGGAGATGATTAAGTGTATAGCCATTGATGACCAGTTAAGTTCTATAGCGGGACTTGAAAAATACATTGAAGAAACGCCAAATATGAGACTTGTAGGAAGCTATACAGATCCATTAACTGCATTAAGAGAATTGCAAAAAATAGAAACTGTGGATGTGATTTTTATGGATGTGCAGATGCCGCAAATTTCTGGTTTGGAGCTGGCAAAAGCAGTGAGATCAAAAACCCGGAAGCTAATATTCACAACTTCGCACCAGGAATATGCTTTTGAAGCATTTGAAGCTGAAGGAGATGCCTACCTGCTAAAACCTTATGGCTATGCCAAGTTTGCACTAACCCTTAACAGGCTTTTTGGCGAAGAAATGGAAAATGCTGAAGAGGATACCTTTTTCCTGGTAAAAAATAAAGCAGAAGACCATAAGGCGGTATTGGTGCGTTATGCGGACATTATCGCTTTCGAAAGTTTTCATAACTACATCAAAATCCACACAAAAGATAAAGTAATTATTGCTTACCTGAGTTTAAAAGATGTAAAAGAACAGCTTAGCATTAAAAAGGGATTTATACAATTACACAGGGCCTATATAATTGCAATTGAACACATTACACATATAGATGGAACACGAATAACATTATCAAACCAGACTACATTTTCTGTAGGGGATATTTATCACAACGATTTTCGTGATTTTATCTCAGAAAAACTCATTATCAGCAGCCGTAAAAAATAGCGGCTGCTGATAGTAATATTATTTGCAATGCTTTAGATTATAAATACCAGTTAATGAAGTTGTGGAGGTACCTGTAGGATCAGATGTAGTGGGATCAGATTTGATATCGAAATAAACATTTTTTTTAAATACAAATAGTGTTCTTTTAACAATCTTCTTAGCTCTCATATCATTTTTTTTTATGAAAACTAGAAGTGTAGAAGCGCTGTAACGTTATAGATTACATATATAGTAAAGAATTCTTTATGGATAGTTTAAACGCGAGGAAAAGCTCATTAGTAAACTGGCTAAGTAAATATAAAATACACCTGATTTCATGGTGTGTATTTATATTTTGGGAAACAATTATGGTTTTTGCTTTTGCTGGAGCTGTAGGAACGTTTAGTAATTACGTTATACATTATTCATTTAATATCTTTCTATTTTACGCACATACATGGTTGTTAGAAAAGGTAACAGCTTTCCCCAACAGTTCCTTATGGAAAATCCTACCTATTGTTGCACTTGAAATATGCATTTATATTGGATTGATTTTTGGAATTGACCACTTACTATATGTATATACTAATATATTAACAGGGACTCTTCCAACACTTACCGTTAGAATCTTTAAACTCCTTTATAGAAGTACATATTTTATGCTCTTTTCAACTGGTTACTTCTTCATAAAACGTTACTTAAACGAAAGAGCTGAAAAAGAACGTGTTGAAAAACAGCGTTTTAAAATGCTTATTGATAAAGAAAGAACCGATAAAGAACTTTTAATGTCTAAAAATGCTTTTTTGAAAGCACAGATCAATCCCCACCTTTTGTTTAACACCTTAGAATTTATTCACCAAAAAATAAGACAATATGATCCTGAGGATGCCCAGGTTATGGTTTATTTATCGGATATGATGCGTTTTGCCGCCAATACAGAGCATAATGATGGTTATATAAAATTAAGTGATGAGATAGCGCAATGCCAAAACCTGATAAAGCTTCATCAGCTCACCCAAGGTCAGGTTTTTATAGAAATGGCTTCCTCACCTGATGTACTGGATATCAAATTTATTCCATTGGTATTGTTAACGCTTCTGGAAAACATGTTTAAACATGGTAATTTGTTTGATAGTGATAATAAAGCCACTATCGATCTGTATATGGATAACGATACCTTAAAAATTGAAAGCAGGAATTTGCCTGCATCGGTAAAAAGCAAAGTGGGTTTTGGATCAGGTTTAGATAATATCAGAACAAGATTGAATTATACCTATGGTAACCAAGCAGAAATGAATACTTATGTTGATGAAGATGGTTTTTATACTTTAACAATAGCGATTAAAGAAAAAGCTTTACAGGAAGCATTCCCTACCAATATGGAAGCATTAACTTATTAATTCATTTTAAAAATAATTATACAAACCTGTCAATTGCAGGGGCTTTGGTTACCTCATAAAAACTGGATTTATTGAAGGAAGATACTTTGAAAACAATCTCTTCTTCCCTTCTGGCCAGCGCATGTATTCCTGGAATAAACCGTTGCTTAAAGCGTTTAATGCAAATATTTTCTTTGCAAATAACTTCATAGTTGTTTTTGCTTATAACGGTTACTTCCAAAACGTAATCCAGCCATTGTTTTTTAACTAAGCCGGGTAACCAACTAAACTGCTGCTTGCTGATGAAGTTACCCATACCGTTTATTGCCGCTTCAGAAACTTCGTTGCCCGCTATCTGCACCCAACAATTATCTACCCGATCAATAATACCAAGTACATTATTGCCGGAGAGCACCAGCCATGGATCTTCCATGCTGGCACGGATTAACTGATATAATGTATCTGCTAAACCTTCTTGTTTAAATACGTAATTAAGTTCGATCATATGTTTTTGTATCAGTTCGATATCGGGAGATTGTTGATGCGTACAAGTGTTTCGATAGTGCTGGCGAAACGTTTCATAGATATTGGTTTGCCAAGATAACATTCGAAGCTAGAATCGAGCATTCTAACCTCATGCTCTAAGTTTGATGAAGCATAAATCACAAAACGGGCCTTATCCCTTAAATGTTTTGATAATTCGGTACCTGCCATTCCATCCATATCAATATCTAAAAAAAGAAAATCGATCATTTCTCCTTTCCCTATTGTATTTAAAGCATCTAGCGGGTTATTAAATATACTGGTAACCTTTAAAAAGTCGATCTCTTTGATATAATCGTTCAAAGCCTCAATTGCATGCTGCTCATCATCAACTATAGAACAGTTGTAATACATATTTGTAAATTAAAATAGACTCTGCAAATCTTGCTAAAATCTATATCAATTACAATAGCTATGAAAAGAAAAGGTAATATTACGGTAATGGATGTCTTATTAAACCCAATAAAGTATTTGTGCAGATTTACTTTAGGTATTTATACTTAAAATTTACTTTAAAAAGGTTGCATTTATGGTGGATTTGATTTAAGTATTAAAATCCACTAACAGATCCTTCAGTTAAACCTATAAATTCTAGTATTGCAGGTAATAGCATTCCCAATTTAGCCTTACTAAAAAGTTTTTTCAGTTTAAATGTAACCACCGTACCAAACAGGAAAGAAATTAATTGTAAAATGCCAACCATTGCGGCTAACAGTTCATTGAGGGAAATTCTGTTTTTATGGGTGTTTAAGCCTTCGGCAATGTGTTCAATAAAGGGAAAAAGATTTTTATCTGTGGTGAAATATCCTGTTGGGGCTTCGCTATCTTCTATCATGGTGCCGCTAAACACATCATCAATGTTGATAGAATATGCTCCACCAGAGCTTGTAACATCTATAATTGAAATTTGATCGTTTTTTTTATTGTGGATTTCGAATGTAAAACTACTCATAGCATCGGGATCATATAAACGGTTTGAAATACAGGTACAAATAAAGTTATCCGCGTGATGTATTGCAGTTTATAAAAAACAGCTATTAGCGCTTGAATACGATAAACATTGTTTGTTCGCATTTTTGGTAATTAGGACGGGATAATAGACTTTATCAGGTTGACCTGATTGATGACAAAAATAGTTATTCTATTGGATTTGCGGAAATATTATCATTTTCGAAAACTTTAGCTAAAAAATTAGAATTTCAGAAAAAAGTACATTTTTTATTGGTTTACAGCTTCAGGAATTCATTCAAATTCAATATTTAAAATAAAAAAGAAGCATTTTAACGGTAAAGTGATTTTTAATGAATTATTATCGTAATTAAAGCACAGGGGATCCAAGCAAATTTAAAGTAACAATTTTGTTATAAACCGATTGATTTTTAATTTTTCACAAAATGCAGGGCTAAAAGTGAATATAATTAAGCCAAAAAATAGCACAGAAACTTGGTTATAAAGATTACTTATAATACCAACCATTTTAAACTGGTGTATATAAGTCATTCTAATTCAATACAATGCTGTTCATCCCGTTCAGCTGAAAATAATTTAAACTTCTTTAAAGGAATACTGTTCCCTAATAAGATCTACATTAATCGTTGCTAAAATTGTCCAATAGTTATCAACCTTAATCCTATTTATGATGTACTTAGCTCGCTATTTGTTGATTTTGTTTTTATTTCTGATCAGTCGAAATTTAAACGCACAAATAAATTCATCAGCGCCCTCGCTTCTAAACCAAAAATCTGTTCAGCTTAATGTGGGTACGCAAGGTATAGGTGCCGAGTTTGCTTATGGTATTTTACCTGAACTTTCCCTCCGTGGTGGATTTAATTTCATTCCTTTTAAAGCAAACGACGTTTTTAAAGTTTCGGGATTCAATTCTACTTCTAATTTATCTGCCGATTTCTATAATGTGCATGAACTAGCAGATTATGTTCCCATTAAGAAAGCAACCTGGTTTAGATTGGTCGGTGGTTTTGGTTATTTCTTTAAAGCAAAAGGCGACCTTCGGATAATCCCTTCTGATGATTACAAATACGGTGATCTGGTACTTACGGACGATCAGATTGGTTACGTTGATTTAAATGTGAACTGGAAAGGGATTGCCCCCTACCTTGGGGTAGCGTTTGCACACACTTTCCCGCAGAATAGGTTTAATGTTAATTTCGATCTGGGCACATACTACCTCAGTAAACCTAAAGCCGATATTACAGGTACAGGCTTGCTGGAAGGTAATTCATCTCAAACTCCGCAGTTTCAATCAAATATTAAAGATTACCGGTCGCTGCCCATCGTTCAGGTCAATTTCAGTTATAAACTATAAATGCTATGGATTATGTTTACAATCAAAAAACTGCAAATGGGGTTAATTATGTTAACATTAGCTGCCTGCACAAAGCCTACAGAAAACATTAAAATAGTTGTCGATACTGACGTAATAAAATATACCGCATTGATAAATGTCACCGATGGAGAAAATGGCAATCCTGCTCCTGCCAACGCTACAATCACACTTTCGGGTGCTGCTGCGCAAGACATTTACGAACTTTCGGGTAATAAAGAAATTAAACTCAGCTCGGGAATCGTAACTATTGGCCTTCGACCTACCATTGCCCCTACGGCCGATCAACCCATTAATGTTAACGTAGAAATTAATGCGCCAGGTTATAATAAAGAAGCGCGGCAGGTTATTTTTAAAGCAGAGAACAAACAGCAGGTGGTAAATATTCAGCTTACAAAAATTGGCTCAACCACGCCTCCAATTGTAACGCCACCGCCACCAGTGTATAATAATGTAGCACTCACTTTCACCGGCAGATGCCCAAACCGTACAGATTTGGAAATTAGACCGAGTGTTTATGTATACTTTAAAAAATCGGGGAGCAATGCTGCTTTTCAATACCTGGGCTATATGGATAAAGGAAAAATTAGCACAAATTTACTTGAACAGAACGGAACATATGAATTTCAGATTGTATATGGTGCCGAAACTTATAGGGTAACGCAAAAGATAGACCAGACAAATTATAATTTAACAATTGATATGCCTGCAGCCTGCAACTTTTAATAAATTAAATTGAAACTGCAAAAAAAAGCCGTTCAGATTCGAAATCTGAACGGCTCTTTATTTATATCCTCAATCTTACAATGCAGCATGTGCATCTCTCAATGCTTTAATTGCATCATGACTGGCATTAATTCCTTCTTGTTGTTTCAACAATACAGTTCTGATTGCTTCGCCAAGCTCATTCTCCTGAAGTGCATCACGGTAGGCTTTTTTAATGGCATCTTCACCACGTTCACATTCAGCTAAAATACTGTGTCTGTCGTCGCCACCAAAGCTTGCCTTAATATCGATCCATGCACGGTGTAAGCTGCCTAAGATGGTGTTGCCTGTATCAGGGTTTTCACCGTTTCGTCCTACCAAACCGGCAAGTTCGGTTACATTAGCCCTACTATCAGATGAAAACTTATCAAAAGTTGCTTTTAAATCAATATTTACATCTTTTAAATCTGCACTTGCTTTATCAAAGCCATCTGCTCTATCATTGTTAATTTGAATCAGGTCGTTAAGTACCTCTACTGTTTTTTCTTGATTTTCCATAATATATATTGTAGATAATTTAAAGTAACAACAGCAAATTGAACAGATAGTTTAAGTTATTTTACAACCAAATTTATTTTAAATTATTGAATGGAAATTCGCGGAGACATCGCAAAAAAAACGTGTAAAAAGAGAAAGCCCCATATTACTATGAGGCTATATAATTATGTTTTATAAGCATCCACCGATAAAACTAACCAAACAAACTACATACTAAACGCAACTGGTTTTAAATTGTTTTAAAAAATCATACAAAATTTTTTATTTATTATAATGGCAGCTTTCCAAGGATAATGATTCAAACGAGAACAGAAATCGGCGAGGTTGTAAGAAATATATAAGGCGCGCAAAAACTATAAATAATTAATTATCAATTATTTACATAAATTAACAACAACTTTTGTGTAAAACACCGTGTTTGTTGATAAATCATTTAAAACATTTGCCTGTGTTATCAGATTGTATAGAGCATTAAACTATCAATATGAAAAACACGAATACTCAAATTAGTACAGACTTAGAAAAGTTTATCGAAAAATTCGAGCCTAATAAATTTAAGTTATTGGCGCGCGGAATTGAAATAAGAGGCAATAATGATGTACACCGCAGTATCACTTTTGCTAAAGAACTGATTGAACGTATGAAATTAAAGTTAACGGTTCATCATTCTGCAGAAATGGCCATGTATGGCGGTTTTGAAGTGGTAAACAGCTAAACAAGATTTTTTTACCAGAAGTTGAACATCTGGATTTATTAATTTGATTTTCATATCCACTGGATAACAATTTAATGTTATTCAGTGGATATAGAATAATGTTTAACCTGTCGAGTTATTTTCGGGGCAATTAAACAACCAACTATTCGCCATTTGCATCACCACTCAGTAAACTGCTCATGTAATCAAAAAATGGCCTCATATCTTTAAATCCCTTTCCCATTTGATGCACAAAATCATCTTTTGATACCGTTTCGTCATCAAATCTTTTAATCAGTAGAAATTGCTTAAAGCGTAAAAGATCGATAGCTGGATGTTCGGCTTCGAAACCTTTTGGTGTTGTTTTTAATTGCTCACCTCCTAAATTGCCGAAGGCATCCATAAAGCTTTTACTATTTAAAATATCGCGCAGCGGCTGATCATCAAAAGCAATGTCATCCCTTATTAACTTTAAATCAGCCGGAGATGGCCCCCAGAATCCGCCACCAATAAAACTGTTTCCTTTTTCAATATGGAAGTAATAGCCTCCACGCCTACTTTTACCTGCACGTTTAAAACTTCCGCTCCAATGTGTTTTGTAAGGTGTTTTATCTGAAGAAAATCTGGTATCGCGGTAAATGCGGTACAAACTCTTTTTGCCCGAAGGCGTTTCAATTACATCGTGCAGATTGAGTGCTGCTAGTAATCCTGAAGCAAAATTTTCGATGTGGGCCTGTTCTGCCTGATATTCGGATTTATGTGCATTAAACCAATCGCGGTTATTGTTACTTTTCAGTTTCTCCAAAAAACCGATACATGAGGGATATATTTTTATAGGCGTTGCAGGCATTGATTTTTTGTTGAATTTACAAAATATTTAATTTCAAAGATAAGGTTTTCCATTCCTCAATTATTCACATTCAATTATTCAAAATCAATAATTTTTCCCTCGTATAAATACCCTATTTAAGCTTATCTGATAAAAAAACCAGTTATGGGTAAACCAAATTTAACTTGTTTTGTTGCTCCTTCAAGTGATCATATTGGAGTTAAAGTATATTACACAATAGATCTGGCATACCAAATTGATAGTTAAGATCTTAAACATTAAAAAACAATGAATCAAAATGAATTCAGCTTAGCGGCAAATTCTCATGCAACAGCACTTCATTCGCATGCCATGCAGTTTACAAAAGATCCCGACGAGGCTAAAGATCTGGTACAGGATACGTTGCTAAAAGGCATCCGTTTCTGTCATAATTTCGATCAGGGTACAAATATTAAAGGCTGGCTTTATGTAATTATGCGCAATACTTTTATCAATAACTACCGTTCGAACAAAAAACGCAGTGAAACGGTTACTACGGAGGAAGAAATTTCCAGTGCACATTTGCTAAAAAGTTCCACCCGGAATGCTGCCGAATCCGGTTTTGTGATCAACGATATTCAACGGGCACTTAATAGCGTAGTACCCGCGCTTAGTATTCCATTTCAAAGGTATTTTGAAGGCTATAAATACCATGAAATTGCCGAAGAACTTGATTTGCCGTTGGGGACAGTAAAAACACGCATTCACCAGGCCCGACTGGAACTTAAGAAATATTTGAAAAATTACCGTGGAAACTATCAGCTTTAAGCAAACGGGTTAGTTCTTAAAATTATCCATTACAACCCGTTTTTGCATTTATAGATTTTACATTTCTAAAAAGCTTAACAAATAGCCTGCATTAATCAATGTGGGCTATTTAAGTAATCAACAAGAGCATGGATATTACTCTCGCAAGAATTTTGCCCTCCAATTCAGCTTAAAAGATGGATATTGCAATTCAAGTATTATACCTTAGTTAATAATTCATTCATTTTCAATCGAAAATCATATTTTTAGTGTTCTAAACACTCCTGTTATGATGAAAAACTGGTTGAGCAATAATTCTATACATTTCCTTATTGTATTTTTACTTTTTGTTGTTTGCTTTCTCTTTTTTAGTCCATCTTTTATGGGTAAAACATTAGGACAAAATGATGTAACCCGGGCACAATCTACCCAAACCGAAATTAACCACTACAAAGAAAAAGGAGAAACCATTTTATGGACGAATCAAATCCATGCGGGTATGCCCACCTTTCAGATATGGGCACCCTACCCGGCAAATATTACAACTTGGATTGTTAAAGTAATTAGCTATGCCATGCCTGCCCCGACGGGAATTTTTATGGTATTGCTGCTCGGCACCTACTTGCTTTTCTGTGTGCTAAAAGTCAATCCATGGCTATCTTTCGCCGGAGCGCTTGCATTTGGCTTTTCATCTTACAACATTATACTTATCGGTGCCGGCCACTCCAGCCAAATCTTCGCCATCGCATTTTTTGCCCCCGTTTTAGCAGGGGTTCTTCTAATTTTTAAACGATCATACTTTAAGGGTGCAATTTTATTGAGCACCTTTCTCGCTATGGAAATTAGGGCAAACCATATCCAAATGACTTATTATCTAATGATGGCAATATTGCTGTTCGTATTGGTTGAATGTTATAAAGCTTTTATTGATAAATCGATTCCATTATTCCTAAAATCAGTGGGATTTTCAGCCGCGGCTACCCTGTTGGCCATATTGGTAAATACATCTTCTTTATGGAGCACTTATGAGTATGGAAAAGAAACCATCAGGGGTACTTCGGAGCTGAGTAGTACAAGCACTAAAAAAACAACCGGATTGCCCAGAGATTATGCATATGAATGGAGCCAGGGTATTGGCGAATGCATTACTTTCTTAATTCCAAATGCGTATGGCGGAAGTTCCCGACCGAATACAAATCCGGAGTCTAACCTTATTAAATCACTCAGAACCTTAGGAGCTGATGAAAATCAGGCATTAGGCATTGCCCAAAGTATGCCGGCACTTTATTGGGGCGAAAAACCTTTTACTGAAGGCTCTTTTTATTTTGGTGCAATCATTGTTTTCTTCTTTGTACTAGGCCTTTTCATTGTTAAATCCAGTATTAAATGGTGGCTGTTATCAGTTGTTATTTTTACCATGCTACTTTCTTTTGGCAAAAATTGGCCATTTTTATCCGATCTGTTTTTTTACCATATACCTTTATATAACAAATTCAGGGCGGTAGAATCTATCCTTGCTGTGGCTGGCCTATGTTTCCCGATGCTGGCGATATTAAGCCTGCAAGAAGTAATGAATACCAGCGATAAAAAAATATTGCTAAAGAAAATATTTCCGGCTTTATACATAACAGCTGGTTTTACATTATTGATTGCCCTAGTGCCTACCCTCTTTTTATCATTTAAGAGTGCCAACCATAATGAAATGCTTAATCAGATTGCTACAGCATTTAAAATTGGGGCACCCGAAGCCAATACAATCGGAAATGCACTAGTTGAAGACCGTAAATGGCTAGCACAAAGCGATGCCATTAGATCATTGGCTTACATTATAGGGGCCTTTGCATTGCTGTGGTTATACCTTAAAGATAAAATAAACCCGGTATTTTTTCCAATTGCTATAGCATTGATTATGTTAACGGACCTTTACACGGTTGATAAGCGGTACGTAAATAAAGAAAGTTTTGTGGTAAAATCCATTACCAATACCCCTGAGCCTAGAACTGTTGATTTAGAAATATGGAAAGATAGCGACTTGAATTATAAGGTTATCGATTTAACCAAAGACATTTTAAGTGATGCAACCACACCGTATTTTCACAAATCGATAGGTGGTTATTCTGCAGCAAGGCTAAAAAAATTCAACGAAATTGTAGAAATACAATTTAAAAAAGGTGTTAATCTTAATATTCTGGGCATGTTGAATACCAAGTATATAATTACAGCCGATTCTGCACAACAGCTTAAGGTAATGGCCAATCCAAAAGCCTGCGGCAACGCCTGGTTTGTGAACCATATTACTTTTGTAAAAAACGCTGATGCAGAAATGGATGCACTAAGTACGCTAGTGCCACAAACAGATGTAATTATCAATGAAAAATACAAAAGCCTCATCACCCAGGAAACCCCTAACAATGAGCTGCCTGCCGGACAGATTAAGATGACCAGTTATTCGCCTGATACACTTGTTTATGAAAGCACTGCACCAAAGGCCAATACCGCTGTTTTTTCGGAAGTATACTATAATAAAGGTTGGAAAATGTTTATAGATGGTGTTGAAAAGCCTTATTTTAGCGTAAACTATATTTTAAGAGGTGCACAAATTGCTGCCGGAAAGCATAAAATCGAATTTATTTTCCATCCAAACGCTTATTATGTTGGAGAAAAAATCTCATTCGCAGCATCTTTTATACTTGTGTTGTTAATTGGCACCGGAATTTATCTAAACTTCAAAAAGCGATCAACATTGAGTTAAATCATTGCAACCCATTAAAGTAAAGGATTGCCCATCAATGCATTATAAAACAAAAATGATATCAAAAAAAAGTAAATCACCGAAAACAGCACAGCTGATCGGGCTGTTTTAACTTTTGTTAACCAAACAAACAGCGGAACAACCTGTAAAGCATGCAGTCCCATAAAATGGGCAATGCGTAAATCGCCGGCAACCTTACTCCAGTTGAGCAGTGGTATCCCCACTCCTCCATCTGCTGCCCCAACGGTATGAGCCAAGCGGGAAGCCATAATACCACCTTCCATAGCGAAAACGGCAGTCATGATTATGCCTAAACGGATGCTCCACAGTAAAGCCGGATTTATGGCAACAGCCTTTACTTTAAAAAACGTTAAGCCAATTAATAAGGCGAAAAGCGTTTGCGAAACAATTACAATACCCATGGTACCAAACACTAGAGCATTGTAAGTACTTGTAATGTTGTAATGAGATAACTCTCCTCTTGCAGCCTGGGTAGCAATGGCAATCATTTCGAAACACATGGCAAACACTGTAAAGTTAGCGAAGTATTTTTTTAACCGTTCAAAAGGAAAATATTGTAAAAAGAGTGGCCAGGTTAGGCAATATATGGCGATAGAAATTGCAAATTTAATGGGTTTAATCCAGAGATTGATGCCCATTAACTGCCTGTGATCAAATAAGGCAATAAGCAACATCAGCAGAAATAAAATTAAATGACCTAAACCGCAATAATATAAAGCAGGACTACCAATCTTGATCCGCGTGAAAAGATTTTTCATGTTATTATTTTGTTTTTTTAATAATTTGATAAAGCAGGTAACCGCAGGGGCCAAACATGAAAGTGAGGAGTAAACAAGGAATGACCAGCCAATGGGAAATTTTTTTATCATTTGCCGATTTTATAATGGAAAAACCAATCAAGAGGTCGAAAGCGAGGTAATGTACCCAGCCTGCTAGTAAAAGTTGATCATTTGCAAAAAGTGTACGTACTTCCTTTAGAGAGCCAAATCCGCCACCTTCAATGTTAAAGAAGCCTATAATATAAATGCTATAAATTATAGCGAGCACTAAAGGTATAACTGCAAAACGAACGAGCCATACGGTTACCTTCCATTTTGGAGCAAAGATTAATAACAACCATTGCAAGGCAGCAAGCGCACTGGCAATAGAGAAAACCTGTGGTGTATCCATATGATTTAAAAAGATTCAGATGTTTTAATAGCACAAAGCTGCCGATAATCATTTGGGTTAAAGATGATATTGCGTTAATAAACACAACGAAATCGTTAACATAGGTGAAGATTAAACCGCAATAATGTTTTACAGCAAGAACATTAAGGTATTGATCTGTGGGAAGCGTTTAAAGGAGGTAGTATAGCTTTAATTAACCAAATAAGTATGCATTTAGAAACCATTAACCAACTTAAAACTACTTTTTGGTCAATTTCGCCCTAATCCTGCTCAGGCTTTGTGGTTGAATGCCCAAATACGAAGCAATTAAATGTTGGGGCAATCTATCTAAAATATGCGGGTTAGTATCAATAAGGTTAAGATAACGGTTTTCAGCAGATTGCGCCATGAGGTTACGTTTGCTCTTTGCGGTTTCAATAAATAAATTTTCGGCTATAATCCGTCCAAAACGCTCAAAGCGCTGACTATGCAAATAAAGTGACTGCATATCAGCAAAGCTTAAAGTAAATACTTCACAATCTTCCAAGGCCTCAATAAAAAAATCGGAAGGTGTTTGAAGTAAAAAACTTTCATAATCGCCAATCCATTCCCCCTCAAAGGCAAAACCTAAGGTTTGGTCGCCTTTTTCATTACGTGTAAAAACCCGCATGCCGCCTTTGTAAACAATTACCATGCTTTTGCAAACCTGACCATCTTTTAGGTAGAAGCTGTGCTTCTTTAAACTTAAAGGTTTAAGGCGTTGCATAAATAAAAAAAGCTCTTCTTCGGTAAAATCGACCAGTTTACTTAACGATTGCGTAATAATTTCGTACATGCTGAAATGGGTATCGAAGGGCAAATTTAGTACAATATTTTAAGGTTTTACCGCAATATATCATGCTATCAGATAATAGGTAAAACAAATGATTGACAGCTCGCTTAAAAAAAATCTCAGCCATTATTTTTTTTTAGAAAAGTATCTTAAAATTATTCCAGTGGGTTTAATTTCTAGTTTGTTTATATCTCATAATAGCTTAAATCTTACACTGATCCAATATTTCAGCCTTCCAACTTCTTTTATTAAATTTGCACCAATGATTTTATACAAAACCAACGAAGAAGTAGAACTGATGCAAATCAGTGCACTACTTGTGAGCGATACACTAGCAGAAATAGCCAAAATATTAAAACCAGGCATTACCACTTTGGCGATTGACAAACTGGCCAATGAATATATACTTGATCATGGTGCAGTTCCTTCTTTTTTTAATTTTAACGGTTTTCCTTTTCACATCATTACGTCCGTAAATGATGTTGTGGTGCATGGATTTCCGACAAAAGATGAGTTGAAAGACGGTGATATTATTTCTGTTGATGTTGGCACAATCAAAAATGGTTTTCATGGCGATCACGCTTATACATTCATAATTGGTGAGGTTTCTAAAGAGGTTTTAAATCTTGTTAAAACCACTAAAGAATCTTTGTTTTTAGGCATTAAAGAAGCCGTAGTTGGGAAACGCATCGGAGATATCGGTGCGGCAATCCAAATGCATAACGAAAAACAAGGTTATGGCGTTGTTCGTGATTTGGTTGGACATGGCTTGGGTAAGGATATGCACGAAGATCCACAGGTACCAAACTACGGTCGCAAAGGCAACGGTTTGCTGCTAAGAGAAAATTTAGTTCTGGCCATAGAACCCATGATTAATATGGGTAAAAAAGATGTTTTTCTGGATGAAGATGGCTGGACCATCAGAACGGCTGATGGAAGTCCATCAGTACATTTCGAACATGATGTTTGCGTTAAAAAAGGTGAAGCACTTATTCTATCAGATTATGCACCAATTGAGGCCGCAGAAAAGCAGAACAGCAATTTGAATACTTCATATTATTAATTGGATATAGCCACAACACAAATTGTGGCTTTTTTTTGCCCACTTTCCAATAATAACGGAATAATACGCAGAAATTCAATTGTAATAGATCTATACACTACGCTTTGCTTCAGTGATGTCTATTTTTTTTGAAATTTGTCAGTCTGAGCGGAGTCGAAGACCCATATTAACTTATTTTCTATATAATTTATAATGAATCGCCTTAATTCAGCAGCAAACGCAATTCATTTTGCTCTTCAGGTTCCAGTTCAATCAATCCATTAAACATTTCCAACAGTTGGCTATGTTGACCCGAGCGCAGCAGCAGATCAATCAACCGTACCAATGTCTTTTTTTGGTCGGTATTTAAGCTACTGAACAGCTTTGGTTCTATTTCGTATAATGCCTTTATTAAATTAACCAATGGTTCCTTATGTTGTGCTGTTTCCGTTGGAGATGAATAAGCTGGAAATATGGCATCCTGATCATAACTTTCTATCAAACGGCTGGCGTATTCTTTTAAAAACGGCTTTCTCTTATGTTTCAGGTATTCGGTAAGCTCTTTAATCAGGAACCGATATTCAGGAGAAGATTTTGCAGCACCAAATATGGCTACCTGACCTTCATTTTCGAAACTCTTAAAATCAAAATCACGAAAGAAATCACTATCAATATAAATGCTGTGAAAATAATCATCGCTCTTTTTGTTAAGCGTAGTATAATCTTTATATATCTCCTCGCCTCCCGCTAAAAAATAGTATTTGGATAACTCTCGATGCAGGTTTTCTTTCCAATGAACGTACTTCACCTTAAATGTAACCGCAGAATCGGGATAAAAAAGATTAAATTCTTCTAAAATTTTAACGTTGCTGCTAAAATCCAATGCCTCGCCATTTACAATAATTGCGTAGTTTTTGTGTTTGTTAAGCTCAATAAACCAACAAAATTCGTTGATCAAAAATGGAAGCACGGTTTCTTCAACATCTTGCACGCTGATTTTCAAGTTACTAAAAGCAACAGTTGTACCTGTTTCGCCAATAGCATGAGTTGTCTCGGTAAAATCATGACTGTAACTGTTCAATCCACCAGTACTGATTTTTATTTCGCCTTGCTGGTAGCCCTGCTCTGTTTTGTAAGAGGTTCGCCAAACGGCATCATGCGCGAAAGTAAAAAAGGTAAGCCGGCCAACGCCATTACGTCCATGCATTTTTGAAGTATGCTTTGGCGCAACAATTTGAATCGATTTTTCGGATTCAAAAAAGGGATCGAACTTTTGTTGTAAGCGTTCGAAGTTAATTCCATAACCATTATCAGCAACACTAAGGCTTTCTAAAAGGCCAAGCGGATTGGCAACATAATCTATCCTGATGGTATCTGCATTGGCATCAAAGCCATTCCAGATATATTCAGCGATAGCTTGTTTTTCATTGTAGTTTTTAAGTACCTTTTGAATTCCTTTGGATGTAATGTTAACCTTTACCGACATGATGCTAATTTAATTAGCAAATATATCATATTATTTTTATCCTAAAAGTTAGCGTAGAAATAAGTTTTAAACATCCTCAATGTAGAATTTATTGTTATAAATACTTGATTAGGTCAATTAAAATGTTGGCATACAATCAAAAATCCTAAAGCAACTAAAATATTAACCAAAAAGATCACTGCTTAAGTAACGGTCACCACGATCGCAGGCAATAAATACTATAGTCCCTTTATCCAGTTCGCCTGCAAGTTTTAATGCAGCGGCACATGCCCCACCCGAACTCATGCCTGCAAACAAGCCTTCTTCTTTAGCCATTCTTCTCGACATTAAAGTGGCTTCTTCCTGTGCAATATCCATCACACGATCTACCCGCTCTGGCTCAAATATTTTAGGTAAATATTCAACAGGCCATCTCCTTATTCCCGGTATAGATGAACCTTCGGTAGGTTGGCAGCCAACAATCTGTATATCTTTATTTTTTTCTTTTAAAAAACGTGAGCAGCCCATAATGGTTCCTGTAGTACCCATCGAGCTTACAAAATGAGTAATCGCTCCGTTGGTATCTTTCCAGATTTCCGGTCCTGTTGTTTTGTAGTGTGCAAGGTAATTATCTGAATTTGCAAACTGGTTGAGCAAAAAATACCCCTCGCTGCTTCCTTTTTCTTCCGCATAATCTCTACAATCTTCAATGCTATCCAATAAAGTTACCTGCGCACCAAATGCCTCCATGGTTACCTTACGTTCGCGTGTAGAGTTGGCAGGCATTACCAGTTCAATATCCAAACGGTATAAACTTGCAATCATCGCCAGCGCAATACCCGTATTACCACTTGTTGCTTCAACCAGTTTTGTACCAGGTTTTATTTCGCCACGTTCTATTGCGCTCCTGATCATATTTAGCGAAGCCCTGTCTTTAACGCTTCCTCCCGGGTTATTGCCTTCTAATTTAGCAAATACCCTCACTGCCGGATTAATGTTCAGCTTTTGCAGCTCAGCCATTGGCGTATTTCCGATCAGATCGATTATTCCTGCCATATTTTAATATGTTAAATGGTTTCTTTATGGTTTCTTATGGTAATGATTGGCGAATGATACGCTGTAGAAAACGCCGGAATACTATCTGTAAGCCAAACGTTCCCCCCTATGATACTATCATGGCCGATAACGGTTTCGCCTCCTAAAATGGTTGCCCCAGAGTAAATTACTACCCTATCCTCTACCGTTGGATGGCGTTTGCTGCCTGCCAATGTTTTTTTTACACTCAATGCTCCTAAGGTTACGCCCTGGTAAAGTTTCACATAGCGCCCAATTGTACTGGTTTCGCCGATTACAATCCCTGTTCCATGATCGATGTGGAAATATTCGCCGATACTGGCCGCAGGGTGGATATCAATACCTGTTTTAGAATGCGCATATTCAGTGAGGATTCTGGGTACCAGCGGAATGCCGAATTGGTAGAGCATATGGGCAATACGATAGAAACAGATGGCATAAAAACCAGGATAAGTTCTAACCACCTCAAACCTGCTCTGTGCCGCCGGATCGCCCTCGTATATCGCAACAATATCGGTATTTAATACCCGATAAAGTTCGGGCAACATTCCGAAAAACTGACCGGCTGCATTTTTGCATTCTGCATTTTTAAGCTTACAGCTACTCGATATAATATCATAAAGCTCTAGTTCCAAAACTGAAATATAAGCCTTTACTTCTTCTACAGTTGCAAATACCTTGGCCGAGTTTTCTGGAAAAAGCACCTGAATGAGTCGTTCCGCCCAAAGGGAGATGACTTCATTTGGTGGGATATTTGGTTGCTCTTGAGGGTTTTTAAATATTTGTTCAAAAAAATGGTCTTCCATAATCGGTGGTCATACCTGGTCAATCTGCTCATCGACTAGGTATATAGATTTAATCGCTAAATGTAAGTTTTGTTTTTTTAAACCAAAACAAATACTGCTGTTTTATCTTAAAAATTGCGCACCAATAACAATGAAATAAATTAATAGGTGCTATTCCTGATGGTGCTGAACCGAACCAGCAGTATGTTTTCGTAGTATTTTATAAAGTACTTTTAAATCAAAAGGTTTACTGATGTAATCGTCGAATCCATGCAGCTTATAGTTCAGGTGGATATCAATGTTACAACTTAACGCAAGCACCGGGAGGTATGGATATTTATTTTTAATGGATTGGCAAATGCAGGTTGCATCTTTCCGGTTGAGGCGAAAATCCAAAATAACAGTGTGAGGCTTGAAATTATCTACCAGTTCCATAAAACCTGGTTTAAAACCGATGGTTCCAAGGGTGATAAATCCTTCTTCTTCCAATGCAATTTTGAGTACCTCTAAAATAGATCCGTCAGTTTCCTCAATTAATATCCGATGCATTATATTGTATTTATAACAATTTATATTAAGATAGGAATTTTGAAGCTAAAACCTGAAGGAATAACCCTGAAATAAAGAAAACAGGTATAAATACAAAATATTACTACACCTATGAGGTTTATACGTATACATTGTGCAAGAATATAAATATTTCTAAAACACTGTTCTGAAACTAGTGTTCTCTCTATATGTTTATTACCGATAAAACAACGGCAAAGGAACTGGATCGGGTTTATATCGGTGAAGAAATTACCTTTGAAGAGAAATCTGGCCTGGTATACCGTATTGCAGTATTCAAGTCGATAAGCCTAAACAGCTACGTATTTCAGCTTGTAGATGGAGAACTGATTATCATCCGCAGAAATTGGAATAAGAATAATCAGATTTAATAAAGTATTCCGATCGGCAAACCCGACCGGAATTATGCATATTAATTTATTTTTTCTGTTCAGATAAAAAAGTAACTAAAGAAGCAAGTTCTTCGTACGACAACGAATTGGCCAAACCTTCAGGCATCATGGAGTTTTCCATTTCCTTTCTCGTTAAAATATCGCCTGCCTTTATGGTAAATACTTCCCCGGCAATGTTGCGCAAAACAACTTTGGCAGCTGTTTCTTCGGTGATAAAACCCATATAGGTATGATCACCTTTGGCAGTAATTAATACCGATGCAAAGCCTTGTGAAATAGAAGCACTAGGTTTTAATATAGATTCTGCAATCTGCTCACGGTTCATGATGGAGCCAATCTGCCCCATAAACGGACCTTTCATTTTTTCACTTTTACTTAAGCTATGGCAAGCAATACAACCCTGGTTATTGAAAATGTTTCTTCCTTTTAGCGGATTTCCCTGTAATTTATTAATGGCCAACAATACATCTTCAATAGAAGATTTGCCTACCTGGCCTTTTTGATTTTTAATTTTTTCCAAATCAATTTTAGGTTCTTCTGCAGCTGCTACTTTTTCCTCTTCAGCAAATTCAGGAATATCCATCCTTTGGCGCGCATTTAAATCTACATAAAACTGTTTGCCCTGGGCACCTGCTTTTGCAGCCTCTGCCTTTAAAAACTTCTCAATTGCAGGAGAGCCTTCCCATGAAACAGCTTTAAAGTATGGGCCATGCGAATCGGGGCGTGTACCCCACCACCAGCTCGCATCGTAAGCAATTTCCTTTTTATACAAACGGCCCAACGTAACCAAAATCTGTTGCTTTAACTTTTCATCTTTCGATTGATTGTAATTTTCAATCAAGCCATTAACAGCTTTTTCGGTATGGATATAACGCAACGCCCAAAGTGCAAGTGTTGAATTTTCGGTTTTAACAGCAGCAAGCAAAGCATCTACAGCATTAAGATCAACCAAAGCACGAACAGCTAAGTGAGGTAAAATAATTGCTGAGTTTGGCGTAGCATGCGGCCCTTCTGTACCTTTGGCAGGCGCAGTAAATGAAGCCGGAACATTTGTTTGTAAAAGTACATTGGCTACTTCTGCTCGCCCTAAACGGTTTAAACCAATTATGGAAGTGGCCTGAACGCGTAAAGAAGAATCTTTTAGCCCTGCCAAAAATGGTTCTACAGGTACCTTATCAATGTAAGTTTTACGGTCGGCAAGTGCCTTTAAAGCAAATTCTTTTAAGGTTTTATCTTTGGTAAATTCAACTAAAGTAGCAATACCATTCTCTTTGGTGAGCTGTGCATATGTAAAAATACCCGCCACACGTACATCAAGTGCTAAACTTTGGTCGGAAGCAATTTTTAATGCCGCATTAATGGCCTGTTTATCATTGCGTAACACCAATTCTTGCGAAGCCGTAAGCCTTGCCACTGCGCTATTTGATTTTAGTAATTCTGTTAGTTTTTTAACAGAAGCTTTTTTAACATCTGGAAAAGCCTTATAAGTCCAGTTGTTTGGCACTGCACGAACAATGTATCCTTTATCCGGGCTACCAGAATAACCTGCACCATCCCATGCTGAAAGGTAGAGCCTTCCTGAGCCATCAACATCTAAATCGGTAATTTGAGGTAATTTGATAAACTCTTCATCCTTTTGTGTAAAGGTTGGTCCATCGGTTGATACACGGTGGATGTAAAGCATGCTTCTGCCCCAGTCGGCCATCATTGGCACATGGTTATATTGTTCAGGCCAGTTGGGTTCATCCATAAATAATGCACCTGTACCCGATCCTCCACCTAAATCTGCCAACGCAGGAATAATTTCATCTGTAAAATTCTGAAATAAAACCGGATAGCCATATTCACCTGATTGGATGTGGTGAGAGAAACGCACATTCCAACCCCCACCATCATTGGTATTTTCGCGGGTAAAAACATTCATATAAGGATCAATCGCTACATCGTACACATTGCGGGTACCATGCGTAAATATTTCCATTTCGGTACCATCGGGGCGCACGCGCAATATGCCACCGCCAAGCATGGTTAACTTTTTGCCTGAGCGATCTACCGCATCGTGAAATCCAAAATCTCCAACCGAAATATAAATCCACCCATCAATTCCCATTCTTATGCCATTGGTGGCGTGGTCGGTACCACGTTCGCGGATGTATTTTGCATTGCTAATGTGCTCAATAAGTGGCTTTTCTGGTCCATCTGCCTTTCCATCGCCGTCTTTATCTTCAAATACGACTAAATTCATACCGGTAGCCTGCTTTGTTTCTTTAGAAAAAGTGGTGTGCAAAACAAATACCTGGTTTCCCTGCACAATAATCCCCCTTGGGTTATCTACTTCTGCAAAATCTACATGCTGGTCCATTTTGCCATCATTATCCTTATCAATTAATTTCAGGATATGTCCTTTACCTGGATCTTTTCCTAAAGAGCCGATCATATCAACACCAACAAAAACTTCGCCTGTTGGGGCAACGGCTAAACAAGCCGGACTTGGGGTAACATCAGGGCCTGCAAAATTGGTAATGGTTAATTCGGGCGGTAAGGCCTGTGATGCTTTTGGTTCATTGAATAAGCTTTTTAGTCCAAAAAAAACTAATGTAAACGAAATTAAGCTTAAAGAAAATTTAATCATTTGTGTGTGTTATTATTTTCTGGTTAGTTGTCGGGTAAACATACAAAAAAATCTAAATTCTATTATGCCACAATTTTGTGCTGTTTTATGCACTTATTAACCAATCGCGTGTTATTAAATTCTTTTTTTTGAATTCTGTTACAGCAGCTAAAGAAAATTTAAATATCTTCTTTAAATTTTAAAGTAAATTAACGCTTCATGCGTCTACCTATTAAAGATTGAGTCAAATCCTTCACAATAGTTACTAAAAAAAACAATTCCAATAAAATAGCCCAAACATCTGATTTATTATTGCAGTAATGCTTTAAAAAACAAACAAATAGATGAAAAACATAATAAAAATGGAACAATTAAATAGTTTAAACACATTTTAACAAATTATTTTAAAAAACAGTTGGTTCGAAAAAGATATTTTATTATATTTACTAAATCCAACATTCATTAAATCAGTACGTTATGAAAAATATTCTTTATTTCTTCCTGACTGCCCTGATTTCCTCCATTGCGCTGTTAATCACGAAGGATGCTTCTGACCCTGAATTGGTTTATAGTACAGTGGTGTTAATATGGATTCTGTACATCTGGTACCATATTTATGCTGCTAATAAGAGGAACTACAGTGAGTAGTCTGCATTAATTTTTTTTATACTTTCCCGCACAATATAGCCCGGGCTGTTTGGTAATGCAATAAGTTTTACAAAAGCATTTTCGGCCATCTTCCTTTTTGTATCCTTCAACGCTTATAACAAAAGCGGCATTACTGTTAAAATGGTAACATAATTTAACATTTAGCTCAGGTACATCAACAACTAAAGTTATTATCTTCGTAGAAAACTAAAACGTAGCAGTTTACGTTTATAACTTAGCCTGGCAAAAATACCAGCATACATATAAAACTTAATGAACTTGGAGTATCGACCTCGTACATGGGGTAGATAAGCGCACAAGATCATGAAATCAAAAGCAAAATTCCCCTGTTTAACGGGAAATTCTTTTTACGCCGAAGTTCGCCGTAGGGTAAATAAAGATTTTAAGGAAAACAACAGAAGTACAAATGCCAACAAATTAATGTGGTTTAAAGCCTGCTTTTTCTTAACCGTATTCCTGGTACTTTATTTTGTGATATTACTTTTACCCATTAGCACTGCATTACTTTTAGGCTTAACTGTTTTACTTGGCGCAACATGTGCTTTTATAGGCTTTAACATTTGCCATGATGCTATTCATGGCTCTTTTTCAAACTCTAAACGGATCAATTCATTTTTCAGTTTCCTTTTTCATATGGTGGGTGCAAACCCTTATGTTTGGAACATTACGCACAATGTGGTGCACCATACTTACACCAATATCCCCGGGCATGATGAAGATATTGAAGTGGCTCCAGGTTTAATCCGCATTTGTAATGAGGATGAATTAAAGCCCCACCAACGTTTCCAGCAATGGTATGCTTTTCCTTTATACAGTTTGGCTTCACTCTCGTGGGTATTCCGCAAAGATTATAAAAAATTCTTTCAGAAAAGCGTAGGGGCCTGTCAGCATACACACCCAAAAATTGAATATTTTAACCTTTTTTTCTATAAATTCCTTTATTATTTTGTGTTTATCGGTTTGCCCATTTTGGTAATGCCGCTTAGTTGGTGGCAGGTTGCCATTGGTTTTGTGGTATTGCATATGGCTCAGGGATTAACCATGGGACTTGTTTTTCAGTTGGCCCACGTTGTAGAGGGAACAACTTTCCCTGTAACCAACGCCGATGGTAATATGGAAGAAGCCTGGGCAGAGCACCAAATGCGCACTACAGCAAATTTTGCCACTGAATGCCGCATTTCAGCATTTTTTCTTGGCGGGTTAAACAGACAAATTGAACACCATCTTTTCCCAAAAATATGCCATATACATTATGGAAGAATTGCAGGCATTGTTAAGCAAACGGCTTTAGACTTTAACCTGCCTTACCATGAAAATGCAACTTTCCTTCTCGCTTTGCGCTCCCATTACCGCATATTAAAGAAAATGGGCAGGCCTGAGCTGGCTGATTAATTTTTCGTGCTAGAAGTATAATCTTGTACAAAGTTAAGTTGATCATCAGTTTAACCACTTAAAAAATTAACGGGTTAACTTTATAAGTTATTGACTTATGAATACTTTTCTATTCACAAAAACTTAACATAAATCCATTTCTTCAAAGGGCAGAACTTTTTATCTTAGCAATATGTACTGGTACGAAGAAGAGGTTAAACAATTGGAGAAAAGGCATCGAATGGATCGCGAGCATCCGGGAATTATTTTCTACGGGAGTTCATCAATCCGCTTATGGAAGAATTTGGAAGATGATTTTGATTTCACTAAAGTTACCAACCTGGGTTTCGGCGGTTCTACCCTAGCTGCTTGTGTTTGGTTTTTCGAACGGATCATGACTGATTATAAACCCAAATCGTTAGTGGTTTATGCTGGCGATAACGACCTTGGAGATGGCCGGAACCCTGAAGAGATCTTTATTTTTTTTCAGCAGTTAATGGTTAAGGTAAATTTAAGGTTTGGCCCCCTGCCCTGTTATTTTATTTCTTTAAAGCCAAGTTTAAACCGTTGGCATATGGCCGATCAGTTTAGGTATACCAATAACCTGATTGAAAGTGAAATCATTAAAATTAATGGCAACTGGAAATTTATTGATGTATTTAAAAAAATGCTAAATAAAGCGGGCAATCCTGATCCTGCATTATACGATCATGATGGCTTACACCTAAGCGAAGAAGGTTATCGTTTATGGGCCGAAATTGTTAAAGATAAAATAGGTTAATCATTACCTATAATTAATATCCCGATAACATCGAAGCACTACTTTTCCATAAAGAATTTTAAGCAAATGAACAGGGAATACCATAAATGGTTCAGCCATAACCTTCAAAGGGATATGGAATTGTTAGTTTTCGGACAAAGCGGGCGGGCAGTTATCTTTTTTCCTACGCGGATGGCCCGGTTTTATGATTACGAAAACTGGGGAATTATCGCCTCATTGAGCGATCAGATTGAAAACGGCGAGCTTCAGGTTTTTTGCGTGGATAGTATTGATGGCGAAAGTTTTTATAATAATGAAGTATTTCCTTCAGTGCGGATTGAACGTCATCTCCAGTATGAAAAATACTTATTGGAAGAAGTAATGCCACTTATTGATCAAAAAAACGGTGGCGGTTATATAGAAACTGCAGGCTGCAGCATGGGCGCTTACCACGCCATCAATCTGGCCATGAAGTACCCATGGTTATTTAAAAAAGCTGTTGGAATAAGCGGCCGTTATGATCTTACGGATAATATTGGTGATTTTAGAGATTTATTAAATGGTTTTCATAACGAAAAAGTGTATTACAACATGCCAGCTCAATACATTGCCAATCTTAATGATGATAAATTACTTTCGGAAGTGCGAAGTATGGAAATCATCTTGGCAGTTGGCGAAACTGACCCATTTTTAAGTGGAAACCAGCACCTGAGCAGTCTTTTATGGGAAAAAGGAATACCCAATCAGTTTCATACCTGGCAAAGCAATGCGCACCGACCCCATTACTGGCGAAAAATGGCACCAATGTACATTTAAGTGTCATGTAAAATGAATGATTATTGTACAGCGGGAAAATAATATTGTTTAACGTGCACCGTGTCGAAAGGTGTTGTGGTTCCTTCAACAGCCAAAACGATATTAGATTCTACCAACCACTTTTCACCCTGAACACTAGTTTTGGTTACCCTTATACCTTTTACTGTCCCGGTTAAAGCTTTTAAAGATATTGAAAGACATGATGGGCAATCACTTACATATTTTACCCTGCCCTCAGCTACATCCTTATCATTAAGAACAAAATTATCGCCCATCATCGGAGCCAGGAAATAAAATGACCTCGCGCCATAACCTATGTTTTTTGACCAGAAAACGCGGTATTGTCCGGTGGTTAAGGTAATCTGGCGATCAAGCATTGTGGCCTTATTTACATATTGATAATAACAGGTTGTACCCACCGGGCAACCGGTTAAATCTTTATCGTCTACAATGGTTTCAATAGGGTCTGCGGTTTTCTTTTTACAGGCGAGCAAAGTGCTTAGCGCGATTAAAAGAATGGCTGTAGGCTTGAAAGCGTTTTTCATGTGGATTTAGTTTTTGTAATCAATACGGGATCAAATGAATTTGCGCTACACCTGATACATTAAGTTTATGTTAAATTATTTTCAGCATCAATTAAACCCGGAATATATTGAACCAGAAAATTCTAAAAACTTTATATTAACATTGATTGAACAAGAAAATATTAAGTTTGCATACAAACAAATTAAATCTCGAAAAACATGAAACAAGGATTATTAATAGATATGGATGGGGTGATTTATAGCGGCGAAGAATTGATATTTGGTGCTGATAAATTTATTAAAAAATTAATCGACGAAGATATTCCTTTCGCTTTTATGACCAATAATAGCCAGCGAACCGGTTTGGAGGTTGTGCGCAAGCTTAAAGGCCTTGGCATTAAGGTTGAAGAAAGTCACGTTTATACCAGTGCAATGGCTACAGGTAAATTTCTTTCCGATCAAAGTCCGAATGGTACCGCATACGTACTGGGCGAAGGTGGTTTATTAAGCAGTTTACACGATCACGGAATAACGCTGGTAAATACCGACCCAGAATTTGTAGTGCTTGGAGAAGGAAGAAACTTTACGCTAGAAATGGTTCAGAGAGCCGTAGATATGATTCTTGCGGGCGCAAAATTCATCACGACGAACAGAGATCCATCGCCTAAAAAACCAGGATGGAACAACCTTGGGATTGCCGCAACCACAGCCATGATTGAAGAAGCTACAGGCAGAAAAGCGTTTGTAACAGGCAAACCTAGTCCGGTGATGATGCGTTCGGCCCGTAAATTCCTCGGACTCGAAACCAGCGAAACTACTGTTATTGGCGATACCATGGAAACCGATATTCAAGGCGGCGTACAGATGGGTTATAAAACAATTTTAGTTCTGTCGGGTATATCAAGCAAAGATACTTTAGGTCATTATGCTTTTAAACCTGATATGATTGCCAGTTCGGTTGATGAGATAAAGTTTCCTTTAACCTGGTGGGAAGGGAGGTAGTTTTGAGTTGGGAGTTTTGAGTTTGGAGTTGATGGTTTATGGTCAATGGTTCATAGTCAATGGTTCATAGTCAATGGTTCATAGTCAATGATTTATAGTCAATGGCTCATAGTCAATGGTTCATAGTCTATAGTTCATAATTCAGGGATTGGCATTACGAGAGTGCCACGCTTCAGATGAATCTTTTAAAGGAATTTGAAAAAACAAATACAAAGATTTCTCCACTACGGTCGAAATGACGCTAAACAAGTATTTACTCCATATACCGTATAACGGCAAAAGATTATTTACGTCACACCCGTCATCCTCGCGCAGGCGGGGATCTTAATGCGGTGTTTATTTTAGTCTTAAATAGTCCTCGTTTGTAACGAGGATTTTTGAGGTACGCATTTGCAATGCGAAAATTATTCCTTTAAGGAGTGATAAAATCGCTTTACTCGTACATCCTCGTTACAAACGAGGACGATGTAGGTATTTACTCCATACCGCATGACGGCAAAAGAATATTTAATTCGTACCGTCATCCTCGCGCAGGTGGGGATCTTAATGCAGCGTTTATTTTAGTCTTAAATAGTCCTCGTTTGTAACGAGGATTTTTGAGGTACGCATTTGCAATGCAAAAATAATTTCTTTAAGGAGCGATAAAATCGCTTTACTCGTACATCCTCGTTACAAACGAGGACAATGTAGATTATTTACGCCACACCGTCATCCTCGCGCAGGCGGGGATCTTAATGCGGTGTTTATTTTAGTCTTAAATAGTCCTCGTTTGTAACGAGGACTATTTAAGGTACGCATTTGCAATGCGAAAATAATTCCTTTAAGGAGCGATAAAATCACTTTCCTCGTACATCCTCGTTACAAACGAGGACGATGTAGATGTTCATCTTTGAATTCTCCGTGCCTTCCATGTCTCCGTGGCAAAAACTGATCTCTGTGTAAGTCTGTGGTTAAAATAATTAACCCTCAGAAATAAGTTATGTTCTATTTATAATATAAAGTAAGATCACTTAACGCATAATTAACTAGGCCCTTACCAGAAAATGTTCTGGCATTTCGGCTGCTTTAAGCATAAAATTATGAAGTTCGTAGTTTTTAACAAAAGGTTTTAACAGTTCCGATCCGGGGCCGAACATTGTAAGCTCAACATAATCGCCAGTGTGGTTCATACCCGCCCATTGCACATCTGTGTATTTACTTAAAATCTTGCCGTATTCGTAAAATGGAAGGTTTGCTTCGTTATATAACTGGTTAGGAACAATATCTTTAAAATGAGCAAGTAGCGATTTTACATCGTCGGCTTTCATTTCGATACCCTGATTTTCTTTAATCATTTCCATGATTTTTTGTTCACTGAAAGATTGGTTCAGTTGGGCAAGCAACCAGGTATTACTGTGTTTAAAGTTTTGTAAGCTATCAAATTTTTTATTGGCTTCATCTGCATAAAAGAGGCCAGGATTTGCATTGCCATGGTCTGTAGTAATAATTACCAATGTTTCTCCATCTTTTTCAGCAAACTCAATTACTTTTCCCACCGCTTCATCAAAAGCCAATTGATCGAATATTAATCCACCTAAATCATTTGAATGCGCTGCCCAATCTACCTTTCCGCCTTCAATCTGTAATGCGAAACCATCTCTATGATCTTTCATCAAATCAATGGCCTTAACAGTCATTTCGGCTAATGTTGGCACCATTTTTTGCAATTCAGCATCGTGCATACGGTCTACCTCGTAAGGGAGTCCATCTTCAGCAAACAATCCTAATATCGGCTTGGATTGATCCAGGGCCAACATTTCATTTCTATTTTCTGCAACCCTATATCCCTGGGATAAGAATTTAGGTAAAAGGTTTCCTCCTGCTCTTTTTTCGCCGAAATATTTACTTCCGCCACCCATCATTACATCGAATTTTAGGCCTAAATAAATTTCAGCAATAATATCCTGTCCACCACGGTTATCCAGGTTAACGCAAAAACCTGCAGGGGTGGCATGGGTAATGGGTACGGTGGTTACACAACCAACTTTTTTACCTTTTTCTTTAAATTTCTGAAGAATGGGTTGAGGTTTCTCCCCTTTCATTCCAACATTGAGCGAACCATTTCTTACACGTAACCCACCACCCCATGATGAGCTTGCCGCTGCAGAATCGGTAACCATCGAACTGGCAGAAGCGGTATCCATTAATGCTCGAACAGCCTTATTATCACGATATAAACCTAACCATTTACTGCTTTTACCGAAAGTGCGGCTGGCATACAAATCTGCCATATTCAAAGTGCCTATGCTCATCCCATCGCTCACCATCATGATAATGTTTTTTGCTTTTTTTATTCCTCCAACCGGGGCGGCTAATACATCTTTAAACCCAACTAATGGAGCACTTAAGCCGGCTAATAATCCGCCTTTTAACAATGATCTTCTATTCATATTTTTTTAAGGGTGTTGCCTTTTTACTATTTCGTAAATAATGGTTTAGACTGAGCGTAACTACTGGATGGAAAATTATGGCGAACTGATGTAGGATGATTTGAACGCAGCATTTTCTGGTGAGATAAAGAATCGGTATCAGTAACAGACTCCATTTCATTGGAAGGTAACTTAATGTGGTTACCAGCTGGCGATTTTGGAGGTTGTAGTTCTTTATTCATGGTAAGCAGCGCAACTGCCGGGATAACCATTAACATGCCTATACATGAAATCAATCTCATATCAATTAAATTATTTAAACCACGGGGTATTTTGATGCTGATTTTATTTACAAAGATGTGTGCCAGCCATTACCAATGTGGTGATATAGCATTATGAAATTGTTAAAAGTTTAGCACAGTTTTAATTGAATATTAAGGGAATGGCTAAAACTTATATTTGGTTAGCGTCATTTCAAAACTACGGTATTCGACTTTAAAGCCGTTGATTATAGGCATGCAAAAGCAATAGCATGATACAGGCAATTAATAATAACCACAGATYAACAGRATGMACACAGYTATAAGAATCCGTGTTTATCTGTGTCCATCTGTGGTTAAGAGATAGAGCGTTGCATAAATTCTGTCAATCCAAATCATTTGGAAAGCAGGTTCCAGAACGTTCTGTTAAGCGTTTGTTCCGGCTTTTCGATGCGATCTTTTTAGCCTATACAAAGGCCCTACTTCAAAAAAGGATCTCCTCTGCAATCTGGTTTAAAAAAATAGTTTTGTGGTACTATTCAAGGTTGGATAATGCCTGGCATAACACAAATAATTAATAAAACTACAGATCAACAGGATGAACACAGCTATAAAAATCCGTATTTATCTGTGTCCATCTATGGTTAAGAAATAGAGCGTTGCATAAATTTTGTCAATCCAAATCATTTGGAAAGCAGGTTCCAGAACGTTATGTTAGGCGTTTGTTCCGGCTTTTCGATGCGATCTTTTTAGCCTATACAAATGCCTTGCTTCAAAAAAGGATCTTTTCTGCAATCCGGTTTAAAAAAATAGTTTTGTGGTACTATTCAAGGTTGCATATTGCCTGGCATAACACAAATAATTAATAAAACCACAGATCAACAGGATGAACACAGTTATAAAATCCGTGTTTATCTGTGTCCATTTGCAAACGCTCCAAACGCTTAGGTTCACCACCACTCATTCTTTTCTCCAATTCTAAAAACTCCTCGGGGCTTTGCCAGCGTTTAATTTCGGGGTCGTAGATCCAATGTTTAGCGGCTTTTGCTTTTTCGTAAATGGTAAAATAAGTTACCGTTGGTTTAGGCGGTTCTTCGTACTTAAAATTCTCCCATTTTTGGTAACGCTCGCTTTTGGTGATTAGTTCTTTGGGTTTCATTTTACAGATGATAAAATATGGTATTTTACTTTTTCTTGCGTTTTTTTGGTTTATCCGTAATTTGGTTTAAAGTTTCTGCTTCTTTTAATAAATAGCGTTTAATCAGTTCTATTAATTCTTTCATCATCATTTAGTTTAATGCATTCCAGCCATTGGTATCTTAACCCAACAGCGTTAAATCAACACAAAAATACTAAAAATATTAGTAATCACTATTCCAGTTATCAACACTCTTTTGAGTTGTACAACTAACTATTCTAATAATCGCCATTGCCATTTATAATGATGCCCCCGCTTTTTATAATGATGCCCCCGCTTTTTATAATGAYGCCCCCGCTTTTTATAATGAWGCCCCCGCTTTTTATAATCCTTTTCTTATACTCAGTTAAGAAGCGTTAGCCATAAACCACTATACTTCGTTCCTAAACCCGGTAGCAACGAAAATCCTTTTTATTGCTTTAAAAAGAATCTCTATTATGCTTGCAGCTGGTAGCATAATATCTGCAATAAAAAGATTGAAGTGCATAACGGGAATGCAGAACCAATGGAAAGCTAAACGTTCATTTTCAAGCATTACGGCAATGGTCATAAAATGAATAAAACAAAAATTGCGCACCTGATCATTATCGAAAACAAAACATTTTTTCTTCTACAAGCTATCTTAAACAGCATTAAAAACCCAAGGTGTTTATTTAGATTGAAGCGCATACCTGATGTTATGGTTTTTGCTTAATGCCCAGGCCCAGAAATATGGTGATGGATCGAACTTACGCCCATATTAATAAATTATAAACTTCAATGCTTTATTGCCTATCTTTCAGCACTAACCAAACTTCAGAATTACTTCAGAATTGGAACCTACCTTCGCCATTTATCTACAATGGGCAGCATGCTAGTTTCAGTTTCGATTAATCATTAATTATGAGCATCAAATCAACAACCAATACTTTATTACATAATAGATTTGGACCCGTTTTTTTAGCTACCCTGTTATTATGCGGAATATCGCTCCTCACCAGGCTTGCCTTACTGCTATTTAGTGCCACATTGGTTGATTGGTCGATACTTAACCTGTTCAAAATATTTGTTATCGGTTTGTTTTACGATCTGGCTGCTGCATCTTTCGCGGTAATTCCGATTGTACTGTACCTGTGGCTTATGCCTGCAAAATGGTATGGCCGTAAGTTTAACAGGGTATTGCTGTTTATCTATTTTTTCATTGTTGTTTTTACGCTCATTTTTAATGCCGTATCCGAATGGTTTTTTTGGGAGGAATTTTCGGTGCGTTATAATTTTATAGCCGTCGATTATTTGGTATACACCACAGAAGTTATCGGTAATATCCGCCAGTCGTACCCCATTAACAGCATTATGGTTGGGCTGGTAATTATTACTGCGGTTGTTATATATCTTTTACGCAAAAAAATTACCTGCTCTACCAACCACAAAACCAGTTTTGGCCAGCGCACAAAAGTTGCGTTGGTGCTATTGTGCCTGCCTGTTTTTACCTATTTCTGTATCAGCCATAAATTAAAATACCTAAGTAAAAACCAATATGTAAATGAGCTCTCGGGCAATGGGATGTATGATTTTGGCTTTGCCTTTTGGAACAATCAACTCGATTACAATACTTTTTATAAAACGATTCCGATTAAAAATGCCGAAACAATTTTAAGTCATTTATTGCAGCAAGATACCCTTGCTAAAAACGGAACGTTTAAAAACACATCCAGAAACATTAGCAATGCAGGCACCGAAAACAAAATGAATGTAGTGCTGATTAGTGTAGAAAGTTTAAGTGCCGAGTTTTTGGGCACCTTCGGCAACACGCAGCACATTACGCCCCAACTGGATTCGCTTGCTAAAGAAGGACTCCTTTTTAATAACCTATATGCATCCGGAACCCGCACCGTGCGTGGTTTGGAAGCACTTTCGCTCTGTATCCCTCCTACACCCGGACAATCGATTGTGAAACGGCCTGATAATAAGAATCTGTTCACATTAGGAAGTATATTCCGTGCAAAAGGCTACAACAGCAGGTTTATTTATGGTGGTTATGGTTATTTCGATAACATGAACGAGTTTTTTTCGAACAATGGCTATCAGGTTACCGACAGAAGTGCCTTACAAGATTCGGAAATTCATTATTCCAATATCTGGGGCGTAGCCGATGAAGATCTGTTTACGCTTTCATTACGCGAACTGGATAAAGATTATAAAAATAACAAACCGTTTTTTGCACAGATTATGACCGTTTCCAACCACCGCCCATATACCTATCCCGATGGCAGGATTGATATACCATCACACACAGGCAGAGAGGGAGCAGTTAAATACACCGATTATGCCATTGGCAGGTTTATCCGCGAGGCAAGGCAGAAACCATGGTTTGCAAATACCTTATTTGTTATCGTAGCCGATCATTGTGCATCCAGTGCAGGCAAAGTGCAGTTACCGGTTGATAAATACCACATCCCGATGATTTTTTATAGTCCTGGCCACATTGCACCTGGTACATTTGATAAGTTAACTGCCCAGATTGATATTGGGCCTACTATTTTAGGCTACCTTAATTTTAGTTACAACAGTAAATTTTTCGGTCAGGATGTTTTTAAAATGAAAACCAGTGATGAACGTGCTTTTATTAGTACTTACCAGAGTTTGGGTTACATTAAAAACAACAAACTGGTTATACTCGATCCGAATAAAAAGGCTGCCACTTACAAACCCGATTTTAAAACGGGCAGTTCTGTAGCCATACCAGCCGATCAACAGCTGATTAATGAAGCAATTTCCAATTATCAGATGGCCTCTTACCTCTACCAAAATGGTTTATATGGTTTTGAAGCTCAAAAGAAATAATTACGATAACCTACAAGCATGAGCATAAACATTGGATTGGTGATTTGGAAAGAGATGAAAGCAAAATCTTTCAGCAGAGAACAACTGGCCGAAGCTGCAGGCATTAGCAAACACCGGGTAGGCACTTTACTTAAATCGACTACGATTGATACGGGTATTTTAACCAGGATTTCGATAGCACTCGAGGTTAATTTTTTTGAATATTACCGCAAGGATGAAGACCTGGCCAGGTTTGAAACCAACCTGAACACCCAAAGCAATGATGGCATAAGCTCGCTTAAAAACCTGATCAAAGAGAAAAACCGATTGCTCGAACTTTATAATGAAACCATTAAAAGTCAGAAAAAAATTATTGCCTCGTTAGAGCATATGAAAGAATTGTAAGCAAGTTTTTTATTTGCTGATTTGGAGCTGATGATGCCATTCTTTAAGCATTTCAGGATGATTTAATATTTCATCCTCATTTAAATCTTCTTCCAGCTCGCTCAACTTAAAATCGATTGTATCGGTTATGGTGCTGCTGATATTTAGTAAATGATCTATCTCTTGGTTTAGCAGGTATTCCAGCAGTTCGAATAAGGCACATGCAGCATTTAAGGCGTAAGTACCCAATGGATCAGTAAATTCTTCGGTATCGGGCAATACCGCTTCCAGTTCGGCTAAAAGTTGCTTTACTTCGTGTTCATCTACAACATTAGCAATGGCATTTTTAGCACATTGAATCGATCTTTTCAAAATATCAGGATTCCCCCAGTTAAACTGCGCATAAAAATCAATATAATCAGGTAGCAGTCTATCGCAGATGTTTACAGCAAAAGCAATGCGCTGATTTTTGGGCAAAATGGATAACTGATCGCTCAGCTGTTCGTAAAATTGTGTAGCATTCATTTAATTGCAGGTTAATTGCCCAATCTTGATAAAAGCAAGGCATTAAGTTTTGCAAAGATATGCCTAATTTTTACAGCTACAATTTAGCAGCCTATTCATATTTCAAAGCCTCAACCGGATTTGCTTTTGCTGCCTTATAAGCCTGAAAACCTACTGTTAAAAAAGCAACCACAGCAGTACCAATAATGGCAATTAAGATCATAGAAAATGAAATAGTTGTTCTGAATTCAAAACCGGCAAGCCATTTATTCATAAAGTAATAGGCCAAAGGCACACCGATAAATGCCGCTACCAAAACCATTTTTAAAAAAGATACCGAAAGCAATTGCATAATGCTACATACCGAAGCCCCCAATACGCGGCGCACGCCAAACTCTTTGGTGCGCTGCTCGGCACTGTAAGCCACTAAACCATATAAACCAAGGCACGAAATCAGTATTGCAATACCTCCGAACAGATTGGCCAGAATACCGAGTATTTTTTCAGATTGCAGTTTCCTGGTGAACAGATCGTTTACAAATTTAATTTCTACAGGGTATTGCGGATTGATCTGCTTGGCAATTGCCGAAATCATTTCCACATTTTTGCTTAAACTATAGTTGGGATTTAAGCGCAAATTAATGTTGCTATTTTCATTTTTACTAAAATTAATCACCATAGGCTTGCCCGGGCGGTAGGGAGAATCCCATAAGAAATCTTTAAAAACAGCAATCACTTTTAATTTATTACCAAAAAGCTCAACAGTTTTACCCACCGGATTTTTTAACTGCATTACCTTAACTGCATTGCTGCTCAACATAATGGTGGCTGTATCTGAAGCAAAATCTTTTGAAAAATCGCGCCCATCCAACAGTTGTATTCCAGTGGTTTTAACCAGATCGTATTGGGTTTGAAGCCGGTTAAATACAATTTCTTTCCCTTTCTCTTCCATATCGGGCCACTTAAGTCCGTAAAACCAATTGCCTACATGCGTCATGCTCTGGCTGCTTTGATTAACTGCTATGGCCGCACCGCTTTTAAGTACCTGCGCTTTAAACAATTCAAACTTAGCCGATAAGTTACCATCCTGAGCCATCTCTGCAAGCAGATTGCTGTTATAGCCTATCGGCCTGTTTTTGATGTACTGCATCTGCTTGTAAATTACCAATGTGGAGATGATGAGCATAATGGCAAAACAAAATTGGCCAACTACCAGCACCTGCCTTAAATTAATCGGAATTAACCTGGCCCTTGCCACCTTATTTTTTAAAGTTTGGATGGGGTTAAACGATGAGAGAAAAAATGCCGGATACATGCCCGATAAAAGGCCGGTAAACATTGCTACCCCTAAAATGCCTACCCAATAGGCTACATTGGTATAACCGATTGTAATATCGATATCCAATAAGTTATTGAAAATGGGCAAAGTAACCTCTACAATTACAACGGCAAACAATACCGCCACTACCACCAGCACCATGGCTTCGGTTAAAAACTGAATGATTAAAGATCCCCTTGTTGCCCCTATCGTTTTTTTAATGCCCACCTCCTTTGCACGCCGTTCTGATTTAGCGGTGGCCATGTTCATAAAATTGATGCAGGCTACCAGCAAAATACCAAACGCAAGGGCAACAAAAAGGTAAATGCGATCAATATCGCCACCTATACTTTTACCATTTTTAAATTCGCCATATAAATGTAAATCGGATAATGGATACAGGAAATTCTGATTTTTTTGTTCTTTATAGTTTTCATTAAAGAGTAATTTAACTTTTGCGTTAATGGGCGCAATAAGTTTAGGATTGTTAACTTTTGCAATTGTAAGAAAACTAAAATCGCCCCAGCCTGGATTTTTAACATATGGGTTTATGCTTTGAAAAAAAGCCCACGACATTAAATAATCGTACCTCAGCGTGGTATTGGCAGGCAAATCTTTCATCACCCCAGTTACCTTTAAATTAAAAGCATCTTTATAGCGCACAGTCTTATTCAAAACCTCAGTAGTACCAAACAAAAGTTTTGCCATGCTTTCTGTCAATACTATCCCATTTTGTGCATTTAAAGCCGTATTCGGATCACCTGCAATAAACCCGTAACTAAACACTTTAAGTATTTCGGGGTCGGCAAAAAGATCAGTCTTTTTAAAGCTTTTTTCTCCATTGGCAATTAGCGAATTATCTCCCCCACCGATGCGGGTAATGGCATCAACCTCTGGTATTTTATTTTTAATGGCCATTGCAATCCCATTGCCGGGTACACCTCCGGTACTGGTAATTTTCCCTGATGCATCCTGAAAATTGGTCATTACCTGATAAATCTTATCGGCATCTTTAAAATGACGGTCGAAATTTACTTCATAATTTACATATAGCAGCAATAAAAGGCACGCAGATAAACCAACAGCCAAACCTATAATGTTGATTACAGAAGAAACCTTATTTCTCCAAAGGTTGCGTAAAGAAATTTTTAAATTTAGACTGAACATGGCATCACTGGTTGATCTGTTAAACAAATATAACTTTGCTATGCACAACCAAGTGCGTGCCAAGAGGAAAAAAATGCATTATATGACTTAAATGACGGTATTTATGATTCGACCAATCAAATAGCGTTCGTTATCGGACAGCAAGTGTACACCCGCGGACAGTAAAAAAACATATTTGTCAAATATTGTTAAATGCAAAAAGCCTCACATTTCTGTAAGGCTTTTGATGTGATCCCGCTGGGATTTGCACCTAGTGCTAAAATCAGCGTTGAAATAGTATAATTGCGGTTTTCGATTTTCACTCACCTAATCGCTCACCAATTTTTTTGATACGTTTTAGCTGCAATTGCTATGTAAATATAATCATTCTCTTTTAAAATTGGAAGTAATTTAAGTTACTAATCACTGGCGGTTCGACTCCGGTACTGAGCACTATCCGGTTTTTTAGCCGAAATTATAGAGGGTTGCTTATAAAAAAAAACAACCCTTTTTTGTTGATTTTCAGTAAGTTATCATTGAAGGTTGGTTCGATAAAAGCGGTTCTAAATGACTCATCACCCCATACCAGGCTTTCTACAGAGCTGGTAAATTGGAAGAGGCGCTAAAGTGGGAACAAAAGGCGCTTGAGCTTGATTTAACGCGTCACAAGGGTGATGCGGCTTATAAGTCTGAATTTAGTGTGGCCATTGAGCGGATGAAAAAAGGAGAGAAGATTTGGATTGAGCAGAAATGATAAGATTAACATTAGCTTGGATTTACGATTTTAATCGTTCAATTAATCCTCGTTTAAAGATAAATTTAGTTCCTATAGTTTTTATTTTTTTTAGAAGCCCGGCTGTTGCTGGGCTTTTTTTTGGGTGCTATCTTAAGTTCAACATCAGGGTACTAGACTACTTTTTTAATGGCTGATTTAAATTGAAAAAGAGTGAGGTCTTATGCTAATCGGAAATACATAAACATATAAACTGACTTTCTTTATTCCTCAGTAGGCAATTACGATATTCAAAATCTTTAACAGTTCGATATAGTCTTTGGTATCTACTTTAACAAGTGAGATGAGTTTTACATCTATCCAAGTTTGGTCACTTGCTAGCATGTCTTCCAAATGGGTTTGCAATATTTCAGGCTCTTCATGTATTGTATAGACGATGACTAAGCGTGCAACGATAGTGGAATTTTTTACGCTTATCCAGGTATTGGTTTTTCCGAGGCTTCTATATCGTCTGGCGAGTAGGTTTTTGGCCATGAGGTAACGGTAGTAGAAGATTCTGATTTGTCTTGGGGTGGCATTGCTATAATCTTTTGTCGCTAGTCTTAAAATGTCTATTTCTTCAGCACTTAATTTTCCTCTTTCACGGTTTATATGTCCATTTTCGGCAGTTTGAGAGGGTTCTACGTATTCTGGAATGTAATCATCCTCTAGTTCTTGAGCCAGTAGCAATTCTTCATCAGCTTGTCGCTGCTGGTATTCTTCGATGTCGTTTTGAATTAAAATCTCTTGTAAATGAGGACTCATTTTAGCGTCTTGATGATTTTGATCCTGCTGGATAATTTCGGCTAGAGTCTTCAGCAGCACGTCTTTTTCACGGTCACTTTTTGTGAGCGCAAGCAGAAAGTCATCTCGGTCATGTATGGATAGCTTCCCTAACTTGATTCCTGAAATGAAAAGTTTATCCATGTATTCATCTGTCATTTTGTTAAGCCGAGCGTGATGGGTTTTCTCATCTGTCTTTTCGAGTGAAGTGAGGCTATGGTATTTGTTTCTGATGGCTAGTTTTAAAATGCGCTCGTCTACTGCGGCAACGATGAGTAATCTTTCGGCTATTTGCGGCTCTTCAAGTAATACACGCAGGGAGTCAATAATTTGTATTACTTTACCTTCGTTGCAACGGTCAATGTCTTCAACGAATAGGATGATTTTTTCTTCACCTAGGTTTTTTGTCGTGATCCAGCATTTGAGTAGATGTAAGGTTTCTTTTTGTATTTCAGCTTGCAAGCCTAGATGGTCTTTAAAGGATTGTTTTGAGCTGTATTTTAAAAAAATGTCTTTTGCTTTGGCAGCATAGTCTTTCTTGAACACGGGTATTATGGCGTAGAAAAATAAACTTATTGCCGCCGGTATCTTTAAGGTTTGGTAAAGCCAGTCAGAGGTCTTGATTTTATCTGCTACTAAGTTATCGATTAGTAGAATGCCAATAATGCTAATGGTTAAAATGCCTATGAATTTCAAGATGGGGAGCAGGCCTTCTCTTTGGTAATTTAATCTTATGAGTCTTGGGCCTTTTCTCACCCATTTTATAAATCTGTGTTCCTCTTTTCCATCATCGAAATATCTTTCAGCTAGTGATTCATAAAGGTAGGCCCAGGTGGCTGGGGTATCTTGGTATTTCCAGGCATGGAATTCTACCTTCATGAATCTTTTTGATTTTTTTAATTCTTTCCAAACCAAATCCATCAAAAATGTTTTTCCTCTTCCCCAGGTGCCGAAGATGCCAATCATGGTGCCTTGTTCTCCCGGAATGATTTTTATGATTTCGGCTAGTTCTTGCGCAAGTTCATTTGCTGCAAGAACAGGTTCGATGTTACGCTTATCCCTAAAGAGGATATCGCTTTCCAGTAAATGTTTCCTTGGAACGGTGATTGGATCAATGGCTTGTTGACTATTTGTTCCGGTAAACAAATCTGAGATGAGTTCATAGTTTCCGATGTAGTCAATAAAGAGAAGTTCCTTCTCTTTAAATCCGGGTACTTGGGCCCTTTGAATCAGGTCTTTTAGTTCTTGAGGGCTATAGAACTTTTTTAATGGGATGATGTTTTGGATATAGGGGTTGGTATCAATTATCCAGTTTGTTTTTACAATAAGTAAAACTTGAAGATTTGATTCTAAGTCTTTGAATTTTGTATGGATTTCTTGGAACTGCTCTTGCGCTAGTTCAACATGTATGGATGAGGAAATCCTAGATTCTGATAATTGATTTATTGATTCGCTAAGGTGTTCTGCATAAGCAGTTGAAGGACATATAATGATGGTTTTGCCTTTTTTGATTAAGGTTATTATGCTTTCAGCAAGGGAGCGTAAATAGTCATTTATGGGCTCATCTGGGGAAAATAATTTTTCATCTTCCCAATCAAACTGGGGCAGGTATTCGTGTAAGCGGGACTGCGCAGGGCTAAGTTCTAAGTTTACCCTTAGGTATTTGACAGGTGAGAGAATTCCATCTTCGATGGCTTGCTTGGTCGAGTAGACAAAGGTTGGCTCGCCGTATTCAGGATCTGCATTTTCATTGTTGATAAAAGCTAGGACATTGCTTTTGGGAAAGTCTTTTTGCACTTGGGATATCTTAAGCTGCTTTGAATGTTCTATGCCCATTAATACAATTAGGCTGATGGGATAGACTTGTTGATGCTGCTCTAAAAATCTAAAATACTCCTGTATGGTTAAGGCGAGGATCTTGGTGTTGCTCCAATCCAGTCTGTCGTGGTATTCTGCTACTGGTATTTTCAGCTTTTCTTCTATTTGGACAGAGAGCGAGGCTTTGGCAGTGATTGTTGGAGATATGATGATGATGCGTTCTGCTTGGTTCTCCATCGCCCCGCTATTCGCCAGAGCAGCAATTAACATTGAATGTCTTCCGGATCCTAGCGGCGTTGAAATTATGGTTTTAGCTTCTTGATCTTTTATTCGCTGAGCAACGATTTCGACAACTTGTTTCTGGATAAGGCTTAATGCATAGGAGAGTAATATCATATTTGAGCGTGTTTGTTCAAAAATAAATAATTAATCGCTTTGTTTTGTCTTGATTTGTTTGGTTTTATTAGCAAGAGAATTTTATGTTTTTGTGGTTAATTGGGGGTTAATGTACTGATAACCTGCATAAACCAATTCGATTGACCCCTTTTCGCCAATTTTGATTTATGAATAGACTGGCTGTAAACCAGTCATTGTAAATTAATTATTTTTGGTGAAAAGGGTCAAGGCTCTCTGGTTTGTCCACTTCGAATCTAAAAATCAATTGGTCTATCGTTTATGACTTCTGATTTCTCCATATTTTGAATTAAAGAAAACGAATCATTCATATTCTTTTTTCTTATTTAGATAAACAATCTGTAATCATAGGTTTTGCCTTCAAACCTAGATAGCAACTTTCCTATCCTTGCAATCTGATTAGAGGAATCTATGGTGGAAGGAAGTTTAGAATACAGGTCAAGAGAGTTCCAGTTCATTTTGGTTAATCCTAGGATCTCAGTTGCAATGACATTGATGTTGGCATCTCCGTAATGCTTGGTTGTGCACTTCCCCAAATTCAGACCAGTTAAAAGTAGAATTCTAGACCGAGCGCAGCGAGGCTATTAGAAAAACTATTAATTTTAATTGGCAATATGAAAA
>NZ_LMKM01000015.1 GCF_001421515.1 Pedobacter sp. Leaf216
ACGACACCCTTGTCTCGAGCTAACACTTCCTACTGCTAAGCGTGTTCGGGACTTGAACCCTATAGTCGATTGCCATGCCCGGCGCACGAAAAATAAAAGCCCCCGATATAAACCGGAGGCTTTTCCTAACAACTAAAAAATAACACCTATGGTGGTGTTTTATCCAACTTTAAAAGCAGGAGCAACATCATCAATACAAGTACATGTTACCTGTAAATCTTTAATGATTCCTGTTTTTAAGCTATAAACCCAAGCATGTACAGAAAGCTCCTGGCCATTTGCCCAGGCACTTTGTACAATTGAAGTATTGGTTACATTTGCTGCACCTTCAATAGCGTTCAGTTCAACCAAACGATCAAAACGCTGATCCTCATCTTCAATCGCCGCCATTTCACTTTCGTGCGTACGGTATACATCGCGGATGTTTCTCAACCAGTTGTCGATTATACCAACCTGTTTGTTACCCAAGGCCGCTTTAACACCACCACAACCATAATGGCCGCAAACAATTACATGTTTTACTTTCAATACATTAATAGAATAATCCAGTACCGAAAGTAAATTCATATCAGTATGCACCACTACATTGGCAATATTTCTATGTACAAAAATATCACCAGGGCGGGTATTCGTAATCTGGTTGGCAGGTACACGGCTATCAGAACAGCCTATCCACAATACAGGCGGACTCTGGCCTGCAGAAAGTTTATCAAAAAAGGCAGGATCCTTGTCTATTGTATCCTTAACCCAATCCTTATTGCCTTGTAACAAGTTATCGTAAGTAATATCTTGTGTTTCTATTGTTTTTGCGCACATAACTATATTTTATTAATTTCTTCTTTTACTTTAATATTTAATTTTGGTACTGTATAATGTTTCTGGATGTTCTCCAGGGTTACAATAATACCTTTTGTATAGGCATTATGTTTGTAATTAAAAATGGTTTCCAATACATCAGGATCTATGTACCTGGCGTTCGAACCATCAATAGTTACATTTGTTTCTTTAGGGATATTCGTTAAAACTACCTGTATTGCTGCTTTATTTAAAAATGAAACCTCTTCTGCCAGTTTAATCCTTATATTCTTTTTGTCGCCTTCGTTCGTAATTCTGTAAAAGAAGGGGTTACGCATGTTGGTACGCAATAAATAAAATATCGAAACCAACATACCAATGGCCACTCCTTTTAATAAATCGGTAAACAACACCGCAACAACTGTAATTACAAATGGCACAAACTGATCCCATCCTTTATGGTACATGTGCTTAAACAAGCTGATGCGAGTTAATTTATAACCCGTTACCAAAAGAATTGCTGCCAAACACGACAATGGAATCATGTTAATTAAACCCGGAATAAACAACAGGGATAACAATAACCAGGTTCCATGGAAAATTGCCGACATTTTTGTTCTTCCTCCAGCATTTACATTGGCCGAACTCCGTACAATTACCGATGTCATGGGTAAACCACCAACCATTCCACTGGTGATGTTGCCTATCCCCTGCGCAATCAATTCTCTGTTTGTTGGCGTAACACGCTTAATCGGATCAATCTTATCTACCGCCTCAATACTGAGCAAGGTTTCTAAACTGGCTACAACAGCAATGGTTATAGCCACAATATAAACGTTTTTATTAGCCAGTTGCGAAAAATCGGGCATGGTAAACAAACCTAAAAATTCACCGAATCCGCTTACTACAGGTATTTTCACCATTTGATCGGGCCTTAAAGGATGATCAGTACCAGCAAAAATTATAGTACCAATAATACCCAAGGTTACCACAAGCAATGGTGCCGGCACAATTGCCAATTTAGGAAATTTAGGCCAGATGATAAGAATGGCTATCGATAATAAGCTGATTACTACAGCAGCCAAACTAAAATGGCTTATTGCTGCAGTAATTGCAGAAAAAGTATTTTCGTGATCTTGTTGAAAGAAACCTTCATCGCCTGTAAAATCAGTATCAACACCTAATGCATGCGGCAACTGTTTTAAAATTAAAATCAGTCCGATTGCAGCAAGCATGCCTTCAATTACACTTGATGGAAAGTAGTTACCAATTGTTCCGGCCTTAACCAGGCCTAAAATTAATTGGAATACCCCTGCCAGCACAACAGCAAGTAAAAAGGTTGGATAGCTACCCAAAGAGGTAATAGCGCCCAAAACAATAACGGTTAAACCTGCTGCGGGGCCACTTACGCTCAGTTGCGAGCCGCTAAATGAGGCCACTACAATACCACCAATAATACCGGTAATTAAACCGGCAAATAATGGCGCACCCGAGGCAAGTGCAATACCTAAACACAATGGCAGGGCCACCAAAAACACTACAATACTTGATGGTAGATCTTTCTTTAAATTCTTTTTAAGAATATATTTCTTCACGTCCGAACCTGAAAAGGCCGGGTTAAACTTTTGCATAACGATATAATTATCTGGTAAATTTTAACGAATAAATCGTTGGGGAAATTTTAAAAAGCGATCACAGATCACAATGATTATATCGTGCAGGTATTTAAACACGGCATATACCATCATAGCTGGTTACTCACCAAAAAGATTACCCCAATAAAAACTGACTAAATAAAGTTAGGCGGTGGTGTTGGTACCGTAGGATGATATGGATCTACATATCTTTTGAAATGTTCAATAAAACTGCTCTTCAAAAAGAAATGACTTGAAGAGAACTCGTAAGAAAAAATAGGATGGTTAAGTTCAACAAGCTTAAAATCGGTAAACTTTGCGGTATCTTTGGCGGTATCCTTTCCGCCATCATGCTCTAACTCAATTTGCATGATTACAGCGTTCATGATTTCCTTATCAATACTCGTACAAAAAACCGGTGCACCAGATATACCCATCTTCGCCATGAAGATGAACATGAATGATGTAACGATTAAATACTTGTATTTCCTTAAAAACATCTACTAATTCTAATGTTGTTCTAATACTAACGGTTACAAAAATAAACGGATAATTGGTTTTTCAATGCTTTAGGCTGTAAAAAAAATGTAATTATATCGTAAATCTTAGTTTGTAGCTTATAAAAAAGGCTTTTATTTATCTTTTGAAACATCATGGCTTGGTTATCATCGGCCAGCGCAGCCCTGCCAATTGCTTAATCTTTCTGGCAACTTTCATTTCAAAATTAAAATCAAACCAGGCCAAAAAGGATACCGCTGCTGTTTAATTAACATCGGGCATAGTTCAAGGATAAATAACCTGGTGCAAACCTTGCATTACCGTTAGTAATTTTTAATTTTAAATTCTCATAGCTTCAGCAATGGATAAAAAAATAGCATTACTTAAAGATAAGATTAACCAGGCCAACCTAGGTGGCGGACAAGCGCGGATAGACAGTCAGCATAAAAAAGGCAAACTTACAGCCCGCGAACGCATTCATTTTTTAATGGATGAAGGTAGCTTTGAAGAAATCGGGATGATGGTTACCCACCGCAGCACCGATTTCGGCATGGAACGCGAAAAATATCTTGGTGATGGTGTAATAACAGGCTATGGAACAATCAACGGAAGGTTAACTTATGTTTTCTCTCAGGATTTTACCGTATTTGGCGGTTCACTTTCCGAAACCCATGCAGAAAAAATCTGCAAATTAATGGATATGGCCATGAAAAATGGTGCACCTTTAATTGGTTTAAATGACAGCGGTGGTGCCCGTATCCAGGAGGGTGTTGTTTCATTAGGCGGTTATGCAGATATTTTTTATAAAAACGTGCAGGCATCCGGTGTTATCCCGCAGCTATCGGCCATTATGGGCCCATGTGCCGGAGGTGCAGTGTACTCGCCCGCCATTACCGATTTTATTTTAATGGTAGAAAACACTTCATATATGTTTGTTACCGGCCCAAATGTGGTTAAAACAGTAACACATGAAGAAGTAACCTCAGAAGAATTGGGCGGCGCAACCACACATGCCACAAAATCAGGCGTTACGCACTTTGCCTGTGCCAACGAAATTGAAGCCATTAACCACGTAAAACGCTTACTCAGTTATATGCCTCAAAACTGTGAGGAAATTGCCGATCATTTACCATACGAAACCGCTGATGAAAGCAGGCCGGAGCTGAATACCTTTATGCCCGAAAATGCTTCACAGCCATATGATATCCGCGAAATAATTACCACTGTTACCGACAGTGATAGCTTTTTGGAAGTACATGCCGCCTATGCAGAGAATATTGTAGTAGGTTTTGCCCGCCTTGCAGGAAGAAGCATTGGCATAGTGGCCAATCAGCCAGCCTATTTAGCAGGTGTTTTAGACAGCAATTCATCAAATAAGGCCGCAAGGTTTGTCCGCTTTTGCGATTGTTTTAACATCCCTTTGCTTGTATTTGAAGATGTTCCGGGCTTTTTACCAGGTACAGATCAGGAATGGAACGGAATTATCACCAATGGTGCAAAATTATTGTATGCCTTTAGCGAAGCCACTGTACCGCGCATCACAGTAATTACCCGAAAAGCTTATGGCGGAGCTTACGATGTAATGAACAGCAAACACATTGGTGCAGATATGAATTACGCCTGGCCAAGTGCCGAAATTGCGGTTATGGGTGCTAAAGGTGCCGCAGAAATTATTTTTAAAAGAGAAATCAATTCAGCAGAAAAACCCGAAGAAAAGTGGCTCGAAAAAGAAAAGCTCTACTCCGATATCTTTGCTAACCCTTACCGTGCGGCAGAGCGTGGCTTTGTTGATGAAGTAATTGAACCCGCCCAAACCCGTGTAAAGTTGATAAAAGCTTTTAAGATGTTAGAAAATAAGGTAGTGAACAGCCCAAGAAAAAAACACGGAAATATACCTTTGTAGAAATAGTATATAGTCATAAGTGCATATTCAGCTAGTATAGCAACCCGCCCACTAACACTTATGACTGTTGACTTCTGACTCAAAAACCAACATGCAGATTACTCCCCAATTATCACGGACAGATATTTTACTCATGGCCTTTTGCACAGGCCTCATTGTTGCAAACATTTACTATTGCCAACCATTGGTGATCTTAATTGCGAAAGATTTTAAGCTCAGCGAAACCGATGCCGGAAAAATCACTTACCTCACACAAATTGGTTATGCCCTTGGCCTTTTCCTATTGGTACCACTTGGCGATATGTTTGAGCGCAAGAAACAGATTCTCATGATTACTGGTCTGGCTATTTTTGCCTTACTTGTGGCGGCAATTTCGCACACTTTCTTTCTACTCGAAATTGCTTCCATATTAATCGGAACATGCTCTATTGTACCACAATTAATTTTACCATTGGCAGCCAACTTAAGCACCGATGAAAACCGTGGTGCAAATATCGGCATGATTATGAGCGGGTTATTGGTGGGCATTTTAGCCTCACGCGCGGTAAGCGGAAGCATTGGCTTTTGGTTGGGCTGGCGTGCTGTTTATTATATCGCTGCTGCCATTTGTGGGTTACTAATCATTTTAATGGCCAAACGTTTCCCTAAAAGTTACCCTGCCTTTAAAGGAACATATAAAGAATTAATGCGCTCGATGTTTGGCTACATCAAAACCCAGCCTGCTTTAAGAGAAACATCGATTATTAACTTTTTGGCCTTCGCCATAATCAGTGCCTTCTGGACCACCATGGTGCTTTTCCTCGCCAATCCACCCTTTAGTTTTCAAACTTTACAGATTGGGTTATTTGGAATTGCCGGAGCTGCAGGCGCATTGGCGGCACCATTGGTTGGTAAACTGAGCGATGGTAACAATCCACGTAAAAACCTGATGATTGGCTTTATCCTGCAAATTGTAAGCATTGCCTTATTCTATTTTACAGGCAGCCACTTGTATCTTTTTGTAATTGGCATTGTATTGATCGATATTGGCCAGCAGGCTATCCATGTTACTAACCAAACCCGGATTTACACTTTAATACCTGAAGCAAGAAACCGGTTAAATACCATTTTTATGTCGGTTAGTTTTATTGGCGCAAGCTGTGGGTCGGCACTCGGTTTATGGCTCTGGGATCAGGGTGGATGGGCTTTATTCTGCTACGGGATGACGGGTATAATAATCCTTAACATATTAATTTACCAATTTTACGGAAGAAAAAATAAATCCATTAATTAATAAAAATACATGAAATCTAAAAACGCAATCAAAACACTTTCAATTCTCTTATTCTCTTTAGTTTTTGCAGGCCAGTTAAAGGCGCAAGACAGTACACATGTAGAACAACAAACAGAAGTTAAATCGCTGAACAAAATAAGGCTTACCTTATTGGGCATTAGTTATGAGCGTGAACAAAAAATTGATAGACTGGCCACCTTATATTTTGCCGGAGGTATAGGTGCTTCCTTTGCCATCCAAACAGAGGATTATGGCCTTATTGCTAAAACGAATACCTATTTTAATATCTCTCCAAACATTAATGCAGGGTTTAGGCGCTACTATAATTTTGACAAAAGAAATAAAAAAGGAAGGAAAACGGCCAACAATGCCGCCAACTATTACGGCTTGGATGTTTCGGCATACTTTAAACCGCTTTTAAACAATGATTATTTTGGTAATGGTGAGATTGGAATTACTCCGCAATGGGGGTACCAACGAAGTATTGGCAAAAAAATAAATTTTGAATTGATGCTAGGTCCAACCGTTCGCTTAGGCGCCTTTGATCCATACTTTGGGGTTGACGGCAGAATCGGTTTTAGCTTTTTATTATAACGATGGTTCAAATTGAGCAAATATTTCCTTCTTTAACCTGGCGGATCAGGCATGAAACCATGTATCCTGATCAACCCTTTGATTTTGTAAAACTACCAGATGATTTTAATGGCATCCATTTTGGATTGTATCTTGATCATAAATTAACAGGTGTAGTTTCCGTATTTAATGATGGAGATGTTTACCAATTCAGGAAACTGGCCATTCTTCCTACAGCACAAAAGACTGGTTTAGGTTCGCAATTGCTGGAATATATCATTGATTTTTGTAAAATTCAAAAAGCGACAAAACTATGGTGCAATGCCCGTGTAAATGCTAAAGAATTTTACTTTAAATTTGGCTTCCACGAAACCGATAAAACCTTTTTTAAAGATGGGTACGATTTTGTGATCATGCAATTAATATTAAATTACGAAGAACCCCCAATACGCGAAGATCACAAAGAAATTTAATTTTGTGCCCCCTGGTGCTTTGGTGGTAAAACAAATAACATATGGCTAAGAAAAAAGACGACGAAAAAAAGAAACATACTCCGGTAGTAACAAAAAAATCGCTACAATTTCTGGAAGAATACATTAATAACCCAGCGCCTACCGGTTACGAATGGGAAGGGCAAAAACTTTGGTTAAACTATTTAAAACCATATATCGACGAGCATTTTATAGATAATTATGGCACAGCAGTAGGTGTAATTAATCCTAAAGCAGCTTTTAAGGTAGTTATTGAGGCGCATGCTGATGAAATTTCGTGGTATGTAAATTACATCACCAGCGATGGTTTAATTTATGTAATCCGCAACGGTGGTTCTGATCATCAGATTGCGCCTTCAAAACGCGTAAACATCCACACCGAAAAAGGCCTGGTAAAAGCAGTATTTGGCTGGCCGGCCATCCACACCCGCCATGGTGAAAAAGAACAGGCTCCTGAACTTAAAAATATATTTTTAGATTGTGGTTGTACTTCAAAAGAGGAAGTAGAAAACCTGGGCATCCATGTAGGTTGTGTAATTACTTACGAAGATGAGTTTATGGTATTGAACGACCGCTATTATGTTGGTCGCGCTTTAGATAACCGTGTAGGTGGCTTTATGATTGCCGAAGTTGCACGTTTATTAAAAGAAAACAAGAAGAAGCTTCCGTTCGGTTTATACATTGTAAACTCTGTACAGGAAGAAATTGGTTTGCGTGGGGCAGAAATGATTGCACATCGTATTAAACCTAATGTGGCTATCATTACCGATGTAACCCACGATACCACTACCCCAATGATTAACAAAAACATTCAGGGCGATTTATCTGCCGGTAAAGGCCCGGTGGTTTCTTATGCGCCAGCCGTGCAAACCAACCTGAATAAACTGTTAATTAAAACTGCAGAAAAAAATAATATTCCATTTCAGCGTCAGGCTTCATCGCGCTCTACCGGAACAGATACTGATGCCTTTGCCTACTCAAATGGGGGTGTTCCATCAGCATTAATTTCATTACCGCTACGCTATATGCATACCACTGTAGAAATGGTGCATAAAGAAGATGTTGACAATGTAATCAGTTTAATTTACGAAAGTTTATTAAACATTACCGATGGTCATGATTTCAGGGAATTTAAATAATGGAAAAAGTAAACCATAAAAAAATCATCATCAGAACCTTTTTAAAGCTTTTGCTGATGATTTTGATCATTTTTACGCTAAACTCATGGCCAAGCATAAAACAAAGCATGAACGGTAATGCACCGCCACTTGCTTACTGGCTCGACCATAGTTTTAAAATAAGCAACATTATCCTCATTTTAGGGTTTACAGCTTATTTCTATTATAAAGATTTAACAGATCAAAGAGAATTGATCGAAAAAGAAAATCGACAAATTTAATTTTTAATATCCGAGCAAGATTAGTTGCTAAAGAAGTCAAGTTTTAATGGCCATGCGCTATAAAAACTTGACTTCTTTTATTTAAAAGGCATTTTACAATTTCACTACAATCATTTTTAGAACATTTTACATCTTATTTGTTTAAGCATATAGTTATGAAAAAACTTGTATTAATTCGCCACGGACAAAGCGTTTGGAACCTCGAAAACCGTTTTACCGGTTGGACGGATGTAGATTTATCAGAAAATGGTTACCAGGAAGCAAAAAAGGCAGGTGAAATTTTAAAAAAGCATGGTTATAATTTCAACATCGCTTTTACATCGCTATTAAAACGGGCTATTAAAACATTACACATCATTTTGGAGGATCTTGATCACCTTTGGATCCCCGAACATAAAAGCTGGCATTTAAACGAGCGTTTTTATGGTGCTTTACAAGGCCTGAACAAGGCAGAAACTGCAGAGAAATATGGAGCAGATCAGGTATATAAATGGAGAAGAAATCCTGATGAAGAACCTCCACAAATTACCAAAGATGATGAACGCTATCCTGGGAACGACCTCCGTTATCAACTCTTAAAACCCGAAGAATTGCCCTTAACCGAAAACTTAAGCGATACCATTGCAAGGGTATTGCCTTATTGGAACGAGCGCATTGTACCCGCCATAAGCAAAAACGAAAAAGTAATTATCAGCGCACATGGCAATAGTTTACGGGCACTGATTAAATACATCGATAACTTATCAAACGAAGAAGTTACCGCTTTAGAAATCCCTACAGGGGTGCCGCTGGTTTACGAACTGGATGATAACCTGCAAAAAATCAGGCATTATTATCTTGAATAAATACTAAAAGAAGCTTTATTTATAAAAATACCGTCATTTGAGGGAGGAAAACGAGAAGTAAACCATCATGCTAGATATTTTTGCTTAAAAGATTGCTTAGTTAGCTGAAAAACTTCTGCGAATTAACAGCACATAGAGTAATTTTATACCAATTTCACCTACTTATCTCCTCGTAGAGAAAAATTCTTGCCAACTATACCAATTAAAACCTTAAGCACTGCGTTTATTGTTATTAATACTTAAAATTATATTTACATTGTTTGCGTTATTATAACAATTAGTTTATCCTTATTATGAGATCAAATATTAGAAGCATCGATCTCTCAATTATCTGCGATGGTCATTGGGATGTTGTGTTCGACCACGTTGGTCTGGGTTTTTGGGAGTTAAGTGTAGCCACTGGAATACTCCGCTCAACCAGGTCGTTTAAAGAAAATTTTGGGTACCCGCCAAATGCTGTTTTAAGTTATGAAACCGTTTTAGGCTTAATTTTACCAGAAGATCTTGACCATGTTCAAGACGAAATTGAATTGACAGTAACCAGAGAAAAAAGCAGTTACAATGTGCTTTACCGCATCCGCCGTCCTGATGGTGAAATCAGATGGATTAAAGCGGATGGAATACTATCTCAGCAAGATGGCGAAAGTTTAAAACTAATCGGAACAACTTTAGATGTTACCGATTTAAAGCAGTCTGTTTCTTAATTATAAATCATCAATTTCAATCCACACAGGTCCGTGGTCGCTTGTTTTTTCCCATCCCCTAACTTCCCTGTCTACTCCTGCCGATTTTAAGCGATCGCTAACCTGTGGGCTCAGCAAAAAATGATCAATCCGTAACCCTGCATTCCTTCCGTATGCATTGCGGAAATAATCCCAAAAGGTGTAAATTGTTTCATCAGGATATAACTTTCTGATGGCATCTGTATACCCCTGCCCTATTAAATTTTTAAAGGCCAAACGTGTTTCTGGTCTAAACAAAGCATCCTCCACCCAGCGTTCGGGTTTATAAGCATCGAGTTCTGTTGGAATTACATTGTAATCTCCAGCCAAAACCACAGGCAAATTGTAGGTGAGTAATTTGGCAGCATGGGCAGTAAAGCGCTCAAACCATTGTAATTTATAATCAAACTTTGGCCCCGGTGCCGGGTTGCCGTTTGGCAGGTACAAACAGCCAATAATTACATTGTTTACCATAGCCTCAATGTACCGGCTATGCAAATCTTCAGGGTCGCCGTCTAACCCACGCCTTAATTCCTTTATTTCTAAATTTTTGGCCAATATGGCAACACCGTTCCAGCTTTTCTGTCCGTGCCAAATGGCATTATAACCAGCATCTTTAATGGCCTGTTCAGGAAATTTTTCTTGCGGTGCTTTTAGTTCCTGCAAACAAACTACATCGGGTTGGGTTTCTTCGAGCCAGCGCAATAAAACAGGCAAGCGACCATTAACTCCATTTACATTATAAGTTGCTATCTTCATTTTATAAATCTCAGTATTAAAACGCCAAATTGAAACCAAGTGTTTCAACTTACCATACTAAAGCTACAATTTTAGCAATAAAATTTCTTTTGAGTTAAAAAACTATGACTTATAAAAAATTTGCAACTATCTTGCAGTATATTAAATTATCCCGTAAGTACCCATGTTCAAAGCAGTTTTAAATATCCCTCCTGCAGAACCAAAGGATATCCGTTGGTTTTATGATCGCTATGCGGCAATGTTGCTTGGCTACATTAATGGCATTGTTAAAGACAAGCAGCAATCAGAAGATCAATTGGTTAAAATCCTTACCTCTTTTACCCAGGATTTTGTGGCGGCAGAAAAAAGCAATCAGCACATCTGGCTTGAGTTGCGCCAGTATGCACAAAACAGGTTAAATTCGGCTGTACTATCAGATCGTCAGCTTATTCAAAAACAATCTGTTAGCGAGCCAGGCTTAGCATCGCTTGATGATTTGCAGAAAATAGTTTTTAAAGCCGTGTACTATCACGGAAAATCAATTTCACAACTGGCCATAAGCTTAAATTATGGAGAAGAGGAAATACGTAACCAATTAAAATTAGCAATTGATAAAATGAGGAGGGCCCGTGGAAATTAAAAAATTAATGGAAAGCGGTTTAATGGAAACCTATGTAATGGGTATTGCAACCGAAGAGGAAATTCAGCAGGTTTTATCATTAACAAAAACACACCCTGAATTTAAAAATGCTTTAGATCAATTAGAGTTTGATATGGAAACATTGGCGCAAAGCATGAGCATCGATCCACCTGCCGGAACTCTGGAGAAAATTGAACAGGAGATTAACCAAATTCAACGCCGTAACCAAGCTTTACAGGCCGAACCAGAGCCAGCATTCAGGTACGATAACAGAGAGCAGGAATATGCCAAACAAGAACGCTATATCGAGGTAGAATCAGAATCTAACCAGATGCGGGTTAATAAAGCCTGGAAATGGGCATTTATAGCTGTTTTTGTATTGGGAAAGATATTTTTGGCTACTGCAATTTATTTTTACCTGGAAAACAGACAGGCGCAGGAGCAAATAAATGAACTGAAAATAGAATTGAAGCAAAAGCTAAGGTAATATTGAAAAATTGAGTAGAATAACCTCGCCTTTTTAAAACCAATAGTTAATTGAACTGTTTAGTAGATAAGATTCATTCATGTTTGAGCGCATGTTTGAGTTTAGATATAGGGATAAGCTAATTACTTATCCCTTTTTTAATATTTAAACTCATTATTTTTTAGATAGCTGTAGAATTTTGAATTGAGCTTAGCAATAAAACTAGGCTGCCATGCCAGATTTATAATTTTTAAGCATCTTTTTCAAAAGTCCTCTGGCCACATGTATTTTGGTTTTAACAGTACCAAGGGGAATATCCAGTTCTGCAGCAATTTCATGGTATTTATACCCTTCAAAATAGCGGCAGAAACAAAAGCGGCAATCTTCTGGCAATGCATTTAATGATTTTTGAATATCTTCCATCATAAACTTAGCAGTTCCGGCATTGCTTGATGCACTGGGGGCCAACTGTAAAGAAGTTAAATCTTCTTCCTGCTGGATCATTTCGTTTTTCCGCTTTAATTTATAATAATGATTAAGGAAGGTATTTTTTAAAATGGTAAAAAGCCATGCCCTAACATTACTGCCCATTTCAAACTTGGCCGAAAACCTAAATGCTTTCATAAAGGTATCCTGAACCAGATCGGCGGCATCGTCTTCATCACGAGTGTATGCTAATGCCCGCTCGAAAAGTGGCTGGCGATATTGGTAAATGTCGCAATTGAAATTTAATGTTTCCATGTTGGTTTTGGGATTGATGTAAATGTTCAACAAACGGTAACATGCAATGTTATTTGTAGAAATACCCGATTTTTTACGGTTTATTTAAAACACCGTAAAATGAACCCCAAAACCACCAAAATTGTTAAGAAATGTACCCGTTCCGCATCACAAAACGGACTAAAGATGCTGAGTTTTTGGTACCCGTTTTATTGATTAAAGCCTCCCTTTGGCTCTCAACTGTACGCCTGCTGAGGTACAATTTATCTGCAATTTCCTGGTTGGTTAAACCATCTGCTATGAGTTGTAATACGTTAATTTCGCGCTCAGAAAAATTAATTTCTCCGTTGGTTTTTTGCGACAGCATATTTAATTGGGTGTTAAAACGCTCCAAAATTGAGATGCATAAATTAGATGAAAGGTACCGTTTTCCCTTCATTACATGTTTAATGCAAAACAGCAGTTCATCTTCTTCAATATCTTTAGAGAGGTAAGCAAAAGCTCCTGAAATAAAGGCATTTGAAGCATATTTTTCATCATCTAAAATAGAGAGAATTACAATTTTTGTATTGTATCCATGTGCCTTAACTGCACTAATTAAACCTAAACCATCAAGGTTCGGCATGGCCATATCAGACAAAACAATATCAGCCTTTATTCCTTTTTCCAAAAGTGCTAAAACACCTAAACCATCAGATACTTCTGCTACAACTTTTATCCCATCATGTTTTTCTATAAGTGCTTTTAGAGAGGTGCGGATAATATGGTGATCGTCTGCAAGAATAATGTTAATCATAATTCAAATATAACTTACGCCATTTTAAAATTAAAAACGGCTACTTCGGAAGCTCGATATAGAAGGTGGTTCCGACACCAATTTTGCTCTTAAACCAGATTTTTCCCTGATGCAAATCTACAATCGACTTGATTATGCTCATTCCAAAACCTCCGGATTCTTCGCCCTTTAAACCCGGCCTTAAAGTTTCAGGCAAATGATCAAATAGTCCTGCCTGCAACTCATCCGGTATCCCTATGCCATCATCAGTTACGGTGATTAGAACCGTTTTTTCCAATTCTTCGGCATGCAAACCAATGTAACCGTTATCGGTTGTAAATTTTAAGGAGTTTGAAATTAAATTATTAATTACCTGCAAAAACTTCATGCTATCCAGGCGCAGGTAAATTTGCTCGGCAGAGCTGGTAAACTGTATATTTTTGGTTTTGCCCAATTTAGATCGCTTGTAAAAACGCACCACATCCCTAAGCTCCCAAACGAGATCGGCGCGCTCCTTGCCAATTTCTATTACTGATGATTTAAGAAACTCCCGATTAATCATACTCCTTACCAAGAGCAGGTTGCGCTCGCACATATCCTTAATAAAACTTAACGAATTCACCATCCGTTCATCGCCCATTTGTGCAATGCTATCTTCCATTGATGATGCTGTTAATTTCATCATTCCAAGTGGCTCCTTCAAATCATGCGCCAGCACCTCAAGGGTTATGTTCTTTCTGGCGTTAATTTGCTCAATATGGATTTTATTGTGCCGCACTACAGTAGTATCTTCTACAGTACCAATCATCCGCGCTCTGCCTGCATCAGCAACAGCAAATACCGTTGTACGCACATACTTTTCTCTACCTTTAAAAGTGAGGCGGAACTCATATCTCTTTTCTTTTTCATTTTCTAAACATTCTTCATAACATGAAAATACATGCGCTGTATCTTCAGGATGAATCCGCTCCAAAAGTACTTGTGGATTAGTATAAATATCATCTGGTGTTGTTTCCCAGATTGCAGCCAAGGATTTATTCAGGTAAGAAAATTTCTGTTGATCATGTTCGTAAATAAAGTAGCCATCAACAGACAAATCGCCAAGTTTGCAAAAAAGCTCGTTATTTAATTCGATCATAGATTTAGTGTTTGATAATTTGTACACGAGGATGGTTATGAACCTTCTGAGCAACCTAATCAGAAACGCAGCAGGCCGTAAAATGTTTTATATAAAAAAATTACGTAAAACGGGTTTACAATTAATCGCCATTTTAACCTAAATTATAGATATACAGCTGGCTTTTACAGAGATATTAACATTTTCCACACGATGTGTAAAATTATTTTGCATAACAAAACTAACTATTGCCTAAATTGTTAATCATAAAGGAAAGACAAAAAAGTCCTGTGAGCGGGAGATCCGCGGAGGGCAGGCACACCATAAAAAGAGGAATATCTTTTACCAATATAGCCATCATTACAGGTGGCTATTTTTATTTCGGGGCTGCTTACTTTAACACCACTTTTTTGCCCGTTTTGGCAGAGATTTTAGCCGCCTCCAAAATGCTAACTACAATTAAGTTATTGGCTAAAGAGGATAAATCATTTGTTGGGTTAATTTCGCCTTTTAATATTGCTGATAGATAATTTAAATGATTGGCATATACTGGCGGTAATGCTTTTGCTGCATATAACTTATAATCTTCCTTCCCGTTTTTCCTTCCCCTTAAATCTTTTTCGTTTACCGCTTGTATATATCCTGTTGCGCCAAACACTTCCATATCTTTTATGCTAAACGGCCAGTTCCACGAGGCCTCAATAATGCCGGTGGCACCAGGGTATTCTAATAAAATTGTGGCATCATCATCCACATTCGGATAAATATTTTTTTTAATCTGGTGCGTAACTGCTGTAACAGAAACGGGTGCTTTACCATCCATTAACCAGGTCATTAAATTTGCACCATAGCAGCCAAAATCCACCAATGCACCTCCACCGTTTTTAGCGGGATCAGTTAACCAGCTTAAAAACTCCTTACTTACACCAATTTCCTTTGGTCCTTCATGCCCATCATGTACAATTATTTTTCTTAAGGTGCCTATGCTATTGGTTTCTTTAACATTTTTATACACTTCCTGGTTACTGGGATACCAGGTGGTTTCGTAATTGGTAAGCACATGCACCTGATACTGTTTGGCCAGTGCCGCCATTCTTTCTGCTTGTTTAACCGTTACCGCCAAAGGTTTTTCTACCATTACCGATATGCCAAGCGGAGCAGCAGCTTCTACCACGGCTAAATGATCGCTTATGGCATTATAGGCCAGTACAACATCTGGCTTCTTTTTCTTTAATAAATCAACCAGGTTAGTATAAAATATACTGTCGGGAATTTTGTAGCGTGTTTTAAACTTGTTTACCAGTTCAGGATTACTTTCTGCAATACCGATGATATTAACCTCTGCCTTTTGGTAACTGTTCATAATGAGATACACATGATCGTGGTTTAACCCGGCAATTGCCACATTTAATTTCTGTTGCGCACAAACAGTAAATAAAGAAAATACAAAGCAGGCAACTAAGCTACTTAAGCTTAATAAATAGTTGTTTCGGTTAATAATCATGACTTCTGATTTCTATTGATAATTACCAATTTAGAAATTTATAAAAGCATAGATGTTAACACCCAAAAATATTACAGAGTTTAGAATAGGGAGGTGAGAAACAATTGATTCAACTTAAAGGGTGAGTGGTAAAAAAAATAAAATCTAACGGGATGATTAGATCACTCACATTAAGTTGTGCAATTGCACGGTATTTGGTTAGTATATATTATTATTGGTACAAAAATGCTTCAGTTTTTTTATTTCTTAACGGAAACTCTTTACTAATGGGATCTTCCTGTTGCTCTTCGGTAATTAACAGATCATTGTACTTTTCTAATAAGTGAATGTACTTGTTCATCCAGAAATAAACCGAATTGGCGTCAGACCCGATTTGTTTTGAAGGATCTGCAGTTTGATTTGCATTATCTGAACTATATCGGGGAAAAGCTTCCGGGAATGATGCTGAAAGATCCTGCCCTAATAATTTGCCTACCTGCCAAATTACTTCGTGACCAATCCTATCCTGACCAAACCAGTTGTAAATTGTTCTGCGGCTTACATTAAGCTTTCTGGAAAGCTCACTGATGCCCATACGATCTCTGCGCACTAAGCGCTCAAGGATTTCTCCTTGCTTTAATTGTGTTGTCATTGAGATAATTAATTTTTTAAAAAATGAAAAAATAATTAAATCAGCTATCGGGGACGATTGACAATTCAAATGTAGAAAAAAGTGTAAAAGGTTGTATAAAAAATGTTGTTTTTTTGACATTTGTCAATCTTCATTTAAGAATAATTGTAAAAGGATAAGTGTTGGGGAGTGATGGTTATAATGCAATAAGAAATGTGGTACAGGGGAAAAATAATTTCGTTAAACATAGTGATGCATTACGGTTCCCGCATGCGCGGGAATGACGGATTTATTGTGATGGCAAATCCAAAGATTTCTCCACTACGGTCGAAATGACGATACTATGTACCCCTTCAGTTTCTTAAAAGAGATAAGCTTAAAGATTGTAAAAGCATAGCGATCGCATTACGATTCCCGCATGCGCGGAAATGACGACCGTTTTAATCTGAACCTCGCTATCTGCACCTCGCTATTTCCTCCCTGCTATCCGGCATAGGAAATGATGGAAGGAGAAAACGTTAAAGCTTTATCAATACCTTTTAGTTTATAATTGCATTGAGGCAGCACACACTTTCCGCCCCCTTCGGCGGAACTTGTGCTGACGACCAAAAAGCTTTAACGAATTTATCCGACATCAGTTCCAAGCCTCAAGCCTTTCAGTTATGCCTTATTGTTTGTTGTTTTTATAGGTAGTCATGCTTTCGCTGCGCTCAGGTTTGTTACTTTTGGGCCAAGCCAAAAGTAAGAGCCTCATCGGCGGCGGTGAGCCGAGGCAAGACTAAGCGAAGCGAAAATATAGCGATCGCATTACGGTTCCCGCCTGCGCGGGAATGACGACAGTTTTAATCTGAACCTCGCTACATGCACCTCGCTATATGCTCTATGCTATCCGGCATAGGAAATGATGGAAGGAGAAAACGTTAAAGCTTTATCATTACCTTTTCTTTTATAATTGCATTGAGGCAGCACACACTTTCCGCCCCCNGTTAAAGCTTTATCATTACCTTTTCTTTTATAATTGCATTGAGGCAGCACACACTTTCCGCCCCCTTCGGCGGAACTTGTGCTGACGACCAAAAAGCTTTGACGAATTTATCCGACATCAGTTCCAAGCCTTGGGCTTTTGTTACTTTTGGGCCAAGCCAAAAGTAAGAGCCCCATCGGCGGCGGTGAGCCGAGGCAAGACTAAGCGGAGCGAAAATATAGCGATCGTATTAAGATTCCCGCATGCGCGAGAATGACGGATTTATTGTGAAGGCAAATCCAAAGATTTCTCCACTACGGTCGAAATGACGTTACTATGTACCCCTTTAGTTTCTTAAAAGAGATAAGCTTAAAGATTGTAAAAGCATAGCGATCGCATTACGATTCCCGCATGCGTGGGAATGACAACCGTATTAAAAACTACAAAGATTGCTTCGGCTCGCTATTTCCCTGCCTCGCAATGACGGATTCAACGTTTTCGTTGCATAATGCTATTTAAACCTCGCGATCTGCATCTCGCTATATGCTCCCTGCTATCCGGCATAGGAAATGATGGAAGGAGAAAACGTTAAAGCTTTATCATTACCTTTTCTTTTATAATTGCATTGAGGCAGCACACACTTTCCGCCCCCNAACTTGTGCTGACGACCAAAAAGCTTTAACGAATTTATCCGACATCAGTTCCAAGCCTTGATTTTTGGTTACCTTTTTATCAAGAAAAAGGTAAGAGCCCCATCGGCGGCGGTGAGCCGAAGCAAGACTAAGCGAAAGCAAGCCTGAGTAATGGGTAAAAACAGCTTGGCGCATTAGGGTTCCCACCTGCGCAGGAATAATAACCTTACCAGCACGATGTAAATAAGAAGTTACGCTATAATTAGTTAAATTTTGCAATATTTGATTATTCCTTATTTCGAACAAACTAACTGGAAATGATTAAAAAACTACACCTCTATTTACTGATAGCGGGCACTTGTGTTTCGCTTAATGCAGCGGCACAGGATGCCATAAGCTACCAAACCCCACCAAAAGAAATTGCAGATTTGCTGCTGGCCAAACCCACACCTGGCGTTAGCATTGATGGCAAGGCAGAATGGATCTTATTTAGCGAACGTAATTCTTACCCATCTGTAGAAGAATTGGCCATGCCCGAATACCGGATTGCGGGCTTAAGGTTAAATCCAAACAATTATTCGCCAAGCAGGCAGACGTACATTAATAACTTCAGTCTTAAAAATATAAAATCCAATCAAACCTTCCAGGTAACTGGTTTGCCAACGCCATTATATGCAAGCAATATCAACTGGAACCCTTCAGAAAACAAAATTGCCTTTACCAACACCACACAAAAAGGTGTAGATCTTTACATTATAGATTTAACTACAAAAAAAGCTACTAAAACAAATAAAGCTTTCTTAAATGTAGTTTTAGGCAGTGGCCTTATCTGGTTAAACGATAACACCATTATTTACCGCACGGTAACCAAACCAGCAAGTGCCGCACCAACAAAACCATTAACGCCAAAAGGGCCAACCATACAACAAAATTTAGGTAAAGCCGCGCCAAGTGCTACTTATCAGGATTTAATAAAATCGCCTTTTGATGAACAATTATTTGAGTTTTTTGCCACATCACAATTGGTTAAAAATACTGCACGTGTAGAAACCCCAATTGGCAAACCAGCCATTTATGGTTTAACAAGTATATCGCCCGATAAAAACTACATGATGATTGAAACCATCCGCAAACCTTTTTCTTACCTGGTTTCTGCTTATGGTTTCCCTTCTACCGTAACCATTACCGATTTAACTGGTAAAACAATAAAAGTTATTGCCGAATTACCATCTTCAGAAGGCACTCCATCAGGTTATGATAATACACAAAACGTAGCGCGTGGTTTTGATTGGAGAGATGATGAGCCTGCCACTTTGGTTTGGAGCAAACCTTTAGACAGTGGTTTAATTAAAAAAGATGTTCCTTTTCATGATGCCGTTTACGCCCTGAGCGCGCCTTTTACAGGGGCAGAAAAAGAACTGTTTAAAACACAAACCCGTTACCGTGGTGTACAATGGGGCGATGCCAACCTTGCCCTCATTATGGAAGGCTTACGCAGCAAACAAACCAGTAAAGTAAGCAGGTACAACCCAACTACCGGTGCTGTAGAGGAATTATACAGCCGGAACCAAACTGATGCTTATGGCAATCCAGGTTCGCCGGTTACAACAAAAAACAAATATGGCCGGCAGGTAATTAAAACAGTTGATAATGGCACCAAACTATTGATGAACAACGTTGTAGGCTCATCAGAAAAAGGCGACTTACCGTTTTTGGCCAAGTTTGATTTAGCAACCAAAAAGAACGAAATTATCTGGCGCAGTGCAGAAGGAACTTTTGAATATGTAACTGATGTAATTAACCCTGATAAACTGGTTTTACTTACCCGCAAGGAGAGTCAGAAACTGGTTCCCAATTACTTTATCAAAAACCTGATGCTCCGCATTGCAGATCAGCCAATTACCAATTTCACTAATCCATATCCATCTTTAGAAGGTATTACCAAAGAAAAAATTTCTTATAAACGTGCAGACGGGGTTGATTTAACGGGCGATCTGTATTTACCTAAGGGCTACAATAAGGATAAAGATGGTCCGTTGCCAGCATTAATCTGGGCTTATCCACGAGAGTTTAATTCAGCAGCTGATGCGGCTCAGATCCGCGGATCGAAAGATAAATTTACAACCATCAGTTGGGCATCACCTATATTTTGGGTAACCCGTGGTTATGCGGTTCTGGATAATGCCGAAATGCCGATTGTGGCTAAAGATGGCAAAAAGCCCAACGATACCTTTGTTGATCAGTTGCAGTTAAACGCAGAAGCTGCCATTAATAAATTATCAGATTTAGGCGTTGGAGATAAAAAGCGCATGGCTGTAGGCGGTCACAGTTACGGAGCATTTATGACAGCAAATTTGTTGGCACACACCAATCTTTTTGCAGCAGGTATAGCCCGCAGCGGTGCTTATAACCGTACATTAACACCATTTGGTTTCCAAAACGAAGAACGCACCTACTGGCAGGCCCCTCAATTATATTATGAAATGAGCCCTTTCAGTTATGCCGATAAAATTAAAACACCTATATTGTTAATCCACGGTGATTCTGACGATAACCCAGGAACTTTCCCAATTAACAGCGAACGTTTATTTAACGCTATAAAAGGAGCTGGAGGCACCACCCGTTTTGTATTTTTACCTTACGAGGCACACAGTTACCGCGGTAAAGAAAACTTATTGCACATGCTTTGGGAGCAAGACCAGTGGTTGGAAAAATACGTTAAAAACAAAAAATAAATCTCTCTCTACCTTTATCGATTAAAGTGCCTCTAACCGGGGCACTTTTTTTGTTTCTAAGTTTAATTTCGAGGGTATTAGCTATTTCTACCTGACACTGATTATGAACTATCTTTCAATCGCTTATTCTTATCCATTTGGTTATTTGGAGTAAAATGGCATCAATTAACTTTGAAAACCTCCTGCCATACGCAGCGATAAATCAAAGTTACTTTGAAACCTTCCTGCCGTGGGCAGCGACAAAACAAAGTTACTTTGAAACCTTCCTGCCATAAGCAGCGACAAATCAAAGTTACTTGGAAACCTTCCTGCCGTGGGCAGCGGCAAAACAAAGTAACTTTGATGGTTTAGTGCCCTGCGCTGCTTAGCATCATTATAAAAGGTAAATCCATACTTAGCATTTAAATTTTGCTCATTCTTTGCCATTATGCTCAATAGTTAATCAGGCACTTATCAATCAGCCAGAATCATAACAGCTAACCGCATCAAATTCAACTCACACCCCCTGCTCTATTCTCTTTACCCTTTGCTCTATTTCCTATGCGCTTTGCACCACGGTTTAGCCGCATTTTCAACCTAAAACCTTACATTTATACCATTAAAACTGAACATTCTTTTTACTTATTTGTTATGCCAATATGGACTACATAGACTATTATAAAATCCTCGATTTAAAAAAAGATGCTACAACTGAGGATATTAAAAAAGCTTATAGAAAATTAGCCAGAAAGCACCATCCCGACCTTAATCCCAATAATGAGGAAGCGAATAAAAACTTTCAACAGATTAATGAAGCCAATGAAGTTTTAAGCGATCCGGATAAAAGAAAGAAGTACGATAAATATGGTAAAGATTGGCAACATGCCGATCAGCTGGATGCGCAACAGCAGCAGCAAAGGCAATATCAATCGCAAGGCGGCGGCTATGGAGGAGGAAATAGCTACTCGGGTGGTTTTGGCGGAGATGATTTCTCTGATTTCTTTTCTTCCATGTTTGGTGGTGGGGGCAGAAGCAGTAGAAATTCTCCTTTTAAAGGCCAGGATTATAATGCCGATTTGCAGTTAAACCTACTCGATGCTTGCACTACACATAAACAAACGCTAACTGTAAACGGTAAACAGGTGCGCATTACCATTCCGGCTGGTGTAGAAAACGGACAGAAAATTAAATTGCCAGGTTATGGCGCAGCAGGTGTAAATAATGGTCCTCCGGGCGATCTGTTTATTAAATTTAATATTATTGACGACCCTAAGTTTAAACGCAAGGGCAACGACATTTACATTCAGGAAGAAATAGATGTATATACAGCCATTTTAGGCGGAGAGAAAATTGTAGAAACCCTAAACGGCAAAGTGAAACTTAAAGTACCCGAAGGCACACAACCCGATGCTACACTGCGTTTGAAAGGGAAAGGATTTCCGCTTTATAAAAAAGACAATCAGTTTGGTGATCTGTACATCAAATGGCAGGTTAAATTGCCTACCAACTTAAACGCCGAACAAAAAGAACTATTTGAAAAACTTTCCAAATTCTAACCATTATGGAAACCTATCTAATCCCTGTAGAAGATATTTGCGCTTACCACCATGTGGAGATCAATTTTATCCAGTCTTTAGAAGATTTTGGACTGATCCATACCACTGTTAAAAAGCAATCGATCTTTTTACCTGTTGATGAATTAGCTAAATTGGAGCAATACCTGCGTTTAGCGCACGATCTTGAAATCAATTTAGAAGGGATTCATGCCGTTTCCCATCTGCTTAATCAATTGCAAAATATGCAGCAGGAAATAACAACACTTCAGAACGAACTAAATTATTATAAGCAACTTAACCAACACCATTAAACAACCGTTTGTGCAGTATTTTGCATTAAAAGTGGTAACAAAAACACATCCTTTTTAAGATATGTTTCTTAAATTGGCAATCTAATTTTAAAAAATGAGCGATCTTTCTTCAAAATTCATCGAAAAAATAAAATCATCTTATGCCCCAACAGGCTCGTACATTTATTTAGGCGCCGGAATTTTAGACGGACAGGTTTACAGCGAAGCCGAAGTTAATTTATCATTAAAAATGATGAACAGACACGGTTTAATTGCGGGAGCTACAGGAACCGGTAAAACACGTACGCTGCAATTATTGGCAGAGCAGTTATCAGATGCAGGTGTTCCGGTGTTTATGTTGGATGTGAAAGGTGATTTATCGGGGTTGAACCAGCCTAGCGCAGTTAATCCAAAAATTGAAGAAAGGGCACAACAGCTCAACAAACCTTTTTCACCATCTGGTTTCCCAATAGAAATTTATTCGCTTTCAGGTAAAATGGGTGCGCAGATGCGGGCAACCGTGCTCGAATTCGGACCTACGCTTTTATCAAAAATTTTAGATTTAAACGATACACAATCAGGTGTTATGGCGGTAATATTTAAATATGCCGACGATAACAAGATGCCGATAATTGATTTAAATGATTTAAAGAAACTAGTATCTTACCTTTCTGAAGGGGCTGGTGCAGCAGAAATAAAAAGCAGTTATGGTACCATATCAACAGCAACATCAGGCACTATACTGCGAAAAATTGTTGCCATAGAGCAACAGGGGCTGGCAGGTATGTTTGGTGAAAAATCTTTCGATATTGAAGATCTTTTCGAACGTGTTGATGGCAAAGGAACCATTAGTTTATTAAACATTGCTGATGTTCAAAATCAGCCGGTATTATACTCTACTTTCCTTTTGAGCTTATTGGCCGAATTATTCAATACCATGCCTGAGGTTGGCGACTTAGATAAACCGAAGCTGGTTTTCTTTTTTGACGAAGCGCATTTACTTTTCAAAAACTCTTCGAAAGCATTTTTAGCGCAGATAGAAACCATTATCAGGTTAATCCGTTCAAAAGGAATAGGCGTTTTCTTCTGTACGCAGGCACCTACCGATGTTCCGGAAAGTGTTTTGGGGCAATTGGGTAATCGCGTTCAGCACGCCCTAAGGGCATTTACCCCGAATGATGTAGATGCTTTAAAGAAAACTGTTAATACTTATCCAAAATCCGATTTTTATGAAATTGACAAGATATTAACCGCATTGGGTACAGGGCAGGCATTGGTAACTGTATTAAATGAAAAAGGAATACCTACTGAGGTTTCTGCAACCATGCTTACGCCCCCGCGTGCAGTAATGGGGCCACTTACCGCGGCAGATTTCGATCAAGTGGTGCATGCAAGTCCATTGTACACCAAATATAAAGATCCGGTTGATCCGGAAAGTGCCTATGAGATTTTAACAAAACGCATTAATGAACAAACCGCAGCTGCTGAGCAACAAAAACAGGAGGCTGAGGAACAGAAACAGGCCGAACAGGAAAGCAAACCTAAACCAGGCGAAAAGAGTTTGGTAGAGCAGGTAATGGGTGCAACAATTACACGCCAGATTGGCAAAGAAATTGTTCGGGGCATTTTCGGCATGCTTACAGGAAAAAAAACACACTCAAAAACCGGTGGCGGCCTGTTTGGATTTTAAATAAATGATATAAATACATTATAGCAATTAAGCTAATGGCCCGCAAGGGCCATTAATAATAAACATAGAAATTACTATTTTCGCAACAATAACACACCAGATTGGTAAAAGACTGTACCTCGTATTTCGCATGATTAGAAGAATAAAACATGCTCAAAAAGCTGAGATAGTCTGTTTGAATATTAAAACTGGTTAAATAACAATATAAAAACGCTCATATAACTAATTTCACAATAACATTACCAATAGAAATGACTTTAAATGATATTGGTGTAATCCCAAAAAAACAATAAACAATAGATGAAACCTACCCTATTAATATTGGCTGCAGGTATGGCAAGCCGTTATGGAAGTATGAAACAGATCGATGGTTTTGGCCCGAACGGCGAAACCATTATCGATTATTCAATATATGATGCAATTAATGCTGGCTTTGGCAAAGTTGTATTTATCATTAAAGAAGAGTTTGTAGAAAACTTTAAGTCTATTTTTGAGCCTAAACTTGCCGGAAGAATTGAAACGGATTACGTTTTTCAGAACTTTGATTTAAAGCAATTTGGTATCGAAGAGGAAATTTACAGGGAAAAACCTTGGGGTACTGCCCATGCAATTCTTTCTGGAAGAAACGTAATCAAAGAACCGTTTTGCGTTATTAATGCAGATGATTATTATGGTTACGATGCCTTTAAAAAAATGGTCGATTTCTTATCTACAGAAGTTACCGACAGCAATTATGCCATTATTGGATACGAAATTGGCAAAACTTTATCTGAGTTTGGTGCAGTATCACGCGGTGTTTGTAAAGTAGACGCAGCTGGTAACCTGGAAGAAATTGTAGAACGTACAAAAGTTTATCCTAAGGATGGCAGTATCTTTTATGAAGAGAATGGCGAAGAATTCCCTTTAGCGTTTGAAACACCTGTATCGATGAATTTCTGGGGTTTTACACCTTCAGTATTTAAAATTACCGAAGAACTTTTCAGAGAATTTGCCCAAGCGAACAAAGATAAACCTAAGGCAGAATTCTTTATTCCATTAATTGGCGAAAGTTTGGTAAAAAGCAATACAGCAACCTTTAAAGTGGTACCAACTTCAAATAAATGGTTTGGTGTAACTTACAAAGAAGACAAACCTTATGTTCAGGATAGTATTGACCAGTTGGTTAAAAACGGAACATATCCGGAAAAACTATGGAACTAAATTTAGATTCTGAAGTTTTAAAAGCCTACGGATACACTAAAGAAAATATCAAAATTACACAAATAGGTACGGGTTTAATTAACCGTACTTATTTGCTTGCTCCATTAGCAGAAGAAAAAAAGTACATTCTTCAAAACATCAATACCTCGGTGTTCAAATCGCCACAAGCTATTGCAAATAACCTCAGGGCAATTGCCGATTATCTTGCGTTTAACTATCCAGATTACCTTTTTATAAAACCGGTTTCTACCGCTAACAGCGAAGAAATGGCCCATATCCATAATGAATACTGGCGCATGCTTCCCTTTGTGCCTAACACAATCTCATTGGATGTACTGGCCGACCCAAAACAAGCTTATGAAGCAGCAAAGCAGTTTGGAAAACTTAGCAGGCTGCTTAATCATTTCGAGGCTAAAACACTTCAGGCTACCATCCCTGGTTTCCACGACCTGGCTTTAAGGTACAAACAGTTTATTTTAGCTTTAAACCAGGCAGAAGAAATGCTCAAAAATGCGGCAAATACGCAGATTGAAGATGCTTTATCTCATAAATATATTTTAGATTATTATACTTTATACTCGCACAGGACTGATTTCCCTGATCGTGTAATGCACCACGATACCAAAATAAGCAATGTTTTATTGGATAATGAAACTTATGAGGGCATCTGTGTAATTGATTTAGATACCATTATGCCCGGTAAATTTATTTCCGACCTGGGTGATATGATGCGCACTTATCTTTGTGCTTTTTCTGAAAATGAAACCGATTTAGATAAGATTAAGATACGTTTGCCCTACTTTGAGGCCACGATAAAAGGTTATTTATCGGAGATGAAAGGTATTTTAACCGAAACAGAAAAAGAACTCATTTTATTCTCAGGCAAATACATCATTTATATGCAGGCCCTGCGCTTCTTAACTGATTATTTGAGCGGCAATAAGTATTACCCTATTAGCTACCCCAAACAAAATTTGGATAGGGCCAAAAATCAGTTTAAACTATTGCAACAAATTGCTGCAGAAGAAAAAGAATTACAGGATATTATTGAACAGAATTTAGTTTAATTAAATTCGTCATACTTAATTAGTTTAACCTCATTTGTCACCCTAAATTTAGTTCAGGGTCTTAAGTGATGAAAAGATGCTGAAATTAATTCAGCATGACGATCGCATTAGTTAAACCGATCGCTATTCAACCTGCCCCAAGAAGCACTAAACCCTCCTACCTAAACCCGACAGCAGCGGTTCCGATCTTTCATCGGATTAGCAAATGGCGGGACTACATCAACCGAAACGTACCGAACCGTTCATTTCCAAACCATTTCAACCATATAAGGCATTTAAAAATACATAAGTAAACTATCGCCTGGATATTATATTAATAAAAGAATGGATTTAACCTCATTCTTCACCCTGAATTAGTTCAGGACCTTAAGTGATGAAAAGATGCTGAAATAAATTCAGCATTATGATCGCATCAAACCTGCGCGATTTACATCATATACAAAAAAAGCGTTCCGATGTGAAATCGGAACGCTTTTAATATTCTCCCAAGACTCTCGCCTCAGAACTAAAGACTCAAGACTTATTTCTTATCGTCTTCTTTTACTTCTTCAAAATCAACATCGGTAACGTTATCGCCACCACCTTGAGGCTGACCATCAGCTTGTGGTTGTTCACCACCTTGAGGCTGACCGCCATCTTTGTACATTTCCTCAGATGCTGCGTTCCATGCATTTTGCAATTCAGCTTGTGCTGCATCGATATCTGCAAAGTTACGAGAACCGTGTGCTGCTTTTAATTTCTCTAAACCAGCTTCGATTGGTGCTTTTTTATCAGCAGATAATTTATCACCAAACTCTTTTAGTTGTTTCTCAGTTGAGAAAATTAAAGCATCAGCTCCGTTGATTTTATCAGCTTCTTCTTTCTGCTTAGCATCATCTGCTGCATTAGCTTCAGCTTCTTCTTTCATTTTTTTGATCTCAGCATCAGTTAAACCTGAAGATGCTTCGATACGGATTTTTTGCTCTTTACCAGTAGCTTTATCTTTAGCACTTACGTGTAAGATACCGTTGGCATCAATATCGAATGATACTTCTACCTGAGGCACACCACGAGGTGCTGGTGGAATACCATCTAAAATGAAACGGCCAATTGTACGGTTCTGACCAGCCATTGGGCGCTCACCTTGTAAAATGTGAATTTCCACTGAAGGCTGGTTATCAGCCGCAGTTGAGAAAGTTTCAGATTTTTTGGTTGGGATTGTTGTGTTAGACTCGATTAATTTAGTCATTACACCACCCATAGTTTCAATACCTAATGATAAAGGCGTAACGTCTAATAACAATACATCTTTTACATCACCAGTTAATACACCACCTTGAATAGCAGCACCAATTGCTACAACCTCATCAGGGTTAACACCTTTACTTGGCTCTTTACCAAAGAAAGCTTTAACTGCATCCTGGATTGCAGGAATACGGGTTGAACCACCTACCAAAATAATTTCGTCGATATCGCTTGTGCTTAAACCAGCATTTTTCAAAGCAGATTTACAAGGATCGATAGTACGTTTGATCAAACTATCAGCCAATTGCTCAAATTTAGCACGAGATAATGTACGCACCAAGTGTTTAGGGCCGCTAGCATCAGCAGTAATGTATGGTAAGTTAATTTCAGTTGAAGTTGTGCTTGATAACTCAATTTTAGCTTTCTCAGCAGCTTCTTTTAAACGTTGTAAAGCCATTGGATCTTTAGCCAAATCCATGCTGTTTTCAGCTTTGAATTCGCTAGTTAACCAATCAATAATAATGTGGTCAAAGTCATCACCACCTAAGTGTGTATCACCATCAGTAGATTTTACTTCGAAAACGCCATCACCTAATTCCAATACAGAAACGTCATGTGTACCACCACCACAATCGAACACAACAATTTTCATGTCTTTGTGTGCTTTATCCAATCCATAAGCTAAAGCAGCTGCAGTCGGCTCGTTAATGATACGTTTTACAGTTAAACCTGCAATTTCGCCGGCCTCTTTAGTAGCCTGACGTTGTGCATCATTAAAATAAGCTGGTACTGTAATAACCGCTTCTGTAACTTCCTGACCCAAGAAATCTTCAGCAGTTTTTTTCATTTTCTGCAAAATCATTGCAGAAATCTCCTGTGGAGTATATTTTCTGTCGTCGATTTCAACACGTGGTGTGTTGTTATCACCTTTAACAACTTTATAAGGTACACGTCCAGCTTCTTTCGCGCTTTCGTCATAGCTGTTACCCATAAAGCGTTTAATCGAATATATCGTTTTTGTTGGGTTGGTTATAGCCTGACGTTTAGCAGGCTCGCCAACCTTACGCTCACCGTTTTCTGCAAAAGCAACAATAGACGGTGTAGTACGTTTACCCTCACTGTTTGCGATAACTACAGGCTCGTTGCCCTCCATTACGCTCACGCAAGAGTTTGTTGTTCCTAAGTCTATTCCAATAATTTTTCCCATTGTATTTGTATTTTCTCTTTTTAAAGTATTATAATTTCTACTCCTATTAAACAATGCTTGTGCCAATTGGGTTTTGGCAGATAATACATGTAAAAGACTGATAAAATGTAAAAAAAGAGGTTATAGTTTACTGACAGCATGACAGAAATAAGCTGAAAGGCTTAGGTTTAAATACTAAAGCGAAGTACAAATTTCTGAAAATGATTTGAAAATGAAAGTCAATAGTGCTTTGGAGGCAGCAGTTCCGCTTTAGGGTTTATAATAACAGCCCGTTAAAAAACCACTTTTAATTTTTATATCTTTAGAGATACAATCAATCTGTACAATCATTTAAATCTGTATAATCCCTTATAAAATGCAATTAGCAGCTCAAATCGTAATCGGCTTAGTAGCCTTCATCCATATCTATATACTTTGGTTAGAAATGTTCGCCTGGACTACCAAAGCACCAAAAGTTTTTAAAACCATCCCTAAAGATTTGTTTGTGCCAACCAAAACCTTGGCAGCAAACCAGGGATTGTACAATGGATTTTTAGCCGCAGGTTTAATCTGGTCGTTATGTATAACTGATCATCAGTGGAAAATTTATGTGGCTGTATTTTTTTTAACCTGCGTAATTATTGCTGGTATTTACGGTGCAGCCACGGCCAGTAAAAGGATTCTGTATGTACAGTCGATACCTGCATTGGTAGCCTTGATTTTATTGCATCTGTAAATTCATCTATCGGTTGTGGCTCAACAATAAAAATGTATGCTTTTTCATTAATCTTATATGCTTAAGTTATCCGCTATCCTTTTCTTATTTACGCTGTTAGGTTTAAAACCCACTACTGGTAACAAAATAAGAGAAGAAAGAATTAATGAAGCCCTAGCTTTTTGCCATAAAAACAAGATGGACACTTCCATCGCCATCATGGTTGATATGAGTATCCACTCCGGCAAAAACAGAATTTTCGTTTACGATTTCAAACAAAAAGCAATTACCGTTGAAGGATTGTGTGCGCATGGTGTTGGTGGAGGCAGTACTCCGGCCAAACCCGTTTTTAGCAATAAAGAAGGTAGTTATTGTACTTCATTGGGTAAGTATAAAGTGAAAGGCCGCTCTTATAGTAATTGGGGGATTCATGTACACTATAAAATGTTTGGATTAGAGCAATCAAACAGTAATGCTTTTAAGCGAATTGTCGTTTTACATTCCTATACGCCTGTACCCAACCAGGAAATTTATCCTCAAACCTTATTTGGCCAAAGTGCCGGCTGCCCTGTTTTATCAGATGGTACCATGCTAAAGATTGATGTGTTACTCAAAAACAGGAAAAAGCCAGTGTTGCTTTGGATTTATTCTTAGGCGATCAACTTAATAAAGGCCTTCGTTACCCCTGAACCTGTTTTAGGGGCTAGTTTAAAAGGGGATAACGCCCCATTTGTTTTTCTAAATGTATGATAGATGCTAAAATAAATTCAGCATGACGACCACATTAAAAAATCTAAAGCCCCAATAATCTTTCCAAATGGTGGTGCCCAATCCCGAAATATTCTTTACTTGCTTTAATTTTCTGTAAAATTTCTGCTTTCTTCTCTGCACCATGCTCCTTGCCCTTTATCCCTACCACAAGTACATTCTTAGGCGTATGCGCATCAGAAATAAATTCGAATACCTTGGTTTTATACCCGAAGTATTCCAAAATCAGGGCACGTATACCATCAGTAACCATTTCGGCCTGACGTTCTAAAAAGATACCATATTTAGTTAAAAATGATACCTCATTCTTTACTTTATGTTGCTCAATTTCTTTACGGATTTGTTTGTGGCAACAAGGTGCAACCACAATCAGTTCGGCATGAGCTTTAATTCCCTTGAAAATTGCATCGTCAGTTGCGGTATCGCAGGCATGCAAGGCAATTAATAAATTAACATCCTCAGCATTATATTCCTCAATTGTTCCCTGAACAAATTTTAATTTATCGAAAGCAGATTTGTCGGCCACTTGATTGCATAAATCAACCATATCCTGGCGGTATTCAACACCAATTACTTCAGTTTTCAGTTTTAAAACCGAATGCAGGTAATCGTATAATGCAAAAGTTAAATATCCTTTACCGGAGCCCATATCAGCCACTTTTTTAATCGTACCTTCTGGCAGCTCCTTAATTAAAGAACTTAAAATTTCAATATAATGGTTTATCTGACGGAATTTATCCTGGGCATTTTTAAACACCTTACCATCGGCATCGGTAATTTTCAGTTCCGTTAAATACGACTTTGAATCGGGTTTAATTAAACGCGCTTTTTCTTTGTCGTGGTTTACAGAAGGAGCGGTCGCGCTTGATGCCGGACTTTCTCTCAAAACAATTTTACCATTATTCAATTCTTCCAAAATCAGGTCTTTTTCGGTCGTAAATAAAGTACCGATTTTAAAACCTTGCTCCAGGTAATCAGAAATTAGATCTATAGCTTCATCAACCGGGTAATTTTTCACCACATCGCGGGTTTTGTAACGGTAGGTAAAAGCCAGTTTATCATCGCGCTTAATTACAACTTTACGAACCAGCAACTGTTTTAATGCTTCTTCATTGCCTTTATAGTTCCCTAAAGAAACTTTTACAAAAGTTGTTGCATTCAGGCTTTCTTTTAAAGCTGCGATAAATTGTTTGATATATTCTGACACTGGCATTGAAATTTAAATGACAAAGATAATCAAGTTTACCCGGAGCAGAACATCTGCGTGATAATGTAACAATAGAGCGACCAAATTAAATTTTTCACCGCCAAAAAAGGGCTGATACATTGTTAACGTAATACGATTTAGAAATACACAAAGGCAGCAATTATCTATATTGATTCCAAAGAAGCCTAACGCTTTTATTTCAAAAAATTAAGCTTTAGATTAGAGCATATAAAAATAGCTAACCATAATCCATGAGTGACTTTCAGATAAAAAAATCGCCTACCGTTTATGATGCCATTGTTGTTGGCTCTGGTGCGGGTGGTGGAATGGCTGCATATGTTCTGGCCCATGCAGGTCAAAAGGTTTTAATGCTAGAGGCCGGTCAAAATTTCGATCCCCGATTAGATTCACATCAACTAAAATGGCCCTGGGAATCTCCACGTAGAGGTGCAGGTACTGTTAGGCCATTTGGCGATTTCGATGCTTCTTACGGAGGCTGGGAATTGGAAGGTGAGCCTTATACCCAAAAAAATAAAAGCGAATTCGAGTGGTTCCGCTCGCGGATGCTCGGTGGCCGTACCAACCACTGGGGAAGAATTTCTTTGCGGATGGGCCCCGAAGATTTTAAACCTAAAGATGGCTTAACAGATGCCTGGCCTATAACATATGCCGATGTTAAACCGTTTTATGATAAAGTAGACCGCATGATTGGGGTTTATGGAACAGCAGAAGGTTTAGAAAATGAACCTGATGGAATTTTTATGAAACCACCTAAACCAAGGTTAAATGAGCTTTTTATCAAAAAAGGTGCAGAAAAGGCTGGTGTAAAAGTAATTACTGGTCGTGGCTCGGTACTTACCGAAGCTTTACCGAATAACAGCGACCGTGCTCCTTGCTTTTACTGTGGGCAATGCGGAAGAAGCTGCAAAGTTTATGGCGATTTTTCTTCTTCTTCATGTTTGGTAAACCCTGCAATAAAAACCGGTAACCTTACTGTAATTACTGATGCAATGGTGCGCGAGGTGATTACCGATAAAGATGGTACAGCTAAGGGCGTTTCGTATGTAAACCGTAAAGATTTACAAGAATATCAGGTTACTGGCAAGCTGGTTATTTTAGGTGCAAGTGCTTGCGAATCGGCCCGTATATTATTAAATTCAAAATCAAATTCGCATCCAAACGGCTTGGCCAACAGCAGTGGTGTAATCGGCAAATACCTGCATGATTCTACAGGGGCAAGTGTTTCGGGTTTTCTTCCACAGTTAATGGACAGGAAGCGTTACAACGAAGATGGTGTTGGCAGTGTGCATATTTATTCGCCCTGGTGGTTAGATAACCGGAAATTAAACTTTCCACGTGGTTATCATATCGAATATTGGGGTGGAATGGGCATGCCTGCTTATGGCTTTGGCGGTGGCGTGGCCGAAATGAATGGAATGGTACCAGGAAGGGATGGCAAAATGAAAGAAGCGGGTGGGTATGGTAAATCTTTAAAAGATGATTATCGCCGTTTTTATGGAACTGGAGTTGGAATGGCAGGCCGTGGTACCGCAATTGCGAGAGAAAGCAATTACTGCGAAATTGATCCTAATACGGTTGATAAATACGGGATTCCTGTTTTGAGGTTCAATTATAAATGGGACAAAGATGAAATTCTGCAAGCCAAACACATGCAGGAAACATTCCTGTCAATTATGAAAGAAATGGGTGCTGTTGTAACCTCTGAAATACAGGGAGCAGACACCAATTATGGTTTACTCAACCCCGGTAAAATTATTCACGAAGTTGGAACAATCCGTATGGGGGATGATCCTAAAAAATCAGCATTGAATAAATATTGCCAGGCACACGATTGCAAAAACCTATTTGTGGTTGATGCTGGTCCGTTTGTACAGCAGGGCGACAAAAATGCCACCTGGACTATTTTAGCACTTTCGATGCGTACAGCCGAATATATTTTAGCTCAAAAGAAAAAACAAAACATTTAAAGAATTACTATATGAACAGACGTGATTCCCTAAAAGCACTGGGTTTAACAGTTGTTAGTACCACAGTACTACTTGAAGCCTGTAAGCAACCTGAAACAAAAACCGATGTAGCAGCACCAGAAGAAACGGCAAAAGAAACAGGAAGAGAGCCCTGGGAAATTGACCGAGATAAAAAATTAAAAGCCGAAACCTATTTTACCAAACATGAAATGGCTACAATTACGGTTTTAGCTGATATCATTATACCTAAAGATGATGTTTCTGGCAGTGCTTCTGATGCCAAGGTGCCAGAATTTATTGAGTTTATTGTAAAGGATATTCCAGAGCATAAAGTACCCATGCGTGGCGGCCTGAAATGGCTGGATGTGTACAGTTTTAATAAATTCCAGAAACCTTTTGTTGAGGCATCTACAGATCAACAGCTTTCGATTGTAGATGAAATTGCTTACCCGAAAAAAGCCCGACCAGAAATGCAGGCAGGGGTAACATTTTTCAACAGAATGAGAAATTTAACTGCATCAGGGTTTTATACAACGGAAATTGGCGTTAAAGATATTGGCTATGTTGGCAATGCGCCAAACCAATGGGCAGGTGTTCCAGCAGATGTACTGAAACAGTACGGTATGGAGAATGTGAAGGTATAGCCTAAAAAATCATCAGTGCCAAAAGTCTTTTCAGCCGAGGAAGTAATATTAAAGTGCTAGCCGGTTGCGATCGTTGTAAGATTGCTTCGTCGTTACTTCTCTCGATGGCGACGAATGCGAAATTACGCGGTTTGTGAAGACTCGAACCATGGTAGATGGAAAATATAATCTTATAGCAAAGAAGTCAAGTTTTAAAAACTTGACTTCTTTATTTAAGCGTTTTTAACCACAAATGGACATATATAAACACAGATCTTTATATCTGTGTGCATCCTTTTTATCTGTGGTTAAAAGATATTTTCTTGTGAATAGGATTCCCCTTAGTGATATTAAGTGTCCTCACGTACCGAAATGCGATGGTTTGTGAATACGCGAACCACGGTTGATAAAATATAATCTTATACCAAAGAAGTCAAGTTTTAAAAACTTGACTTCTTTTATTTATGGCAATAAAGACCCTGAAACAATTTCAGGTTGACGTAAATAAAATATTACTCTACTATCAAAATCAAACCTTTTCCTTTTTCAATAGGAACCAATTTCCCATCAGGATAATTTCCTGAGGTTTGGAATTTATCAATTGCCGGGGCTGTAATCTTTACTTCACCTGCATCTAAACCCAGTTTGGCCCAATCGATTGTTAAATTAACCTTTACATCATCTCCAGCCCAGCTTGCCAATGAAATCATTGTTTTACCTTTTTGTTTGTAAACAGTGGCCAATACTTTAGGGTTGTCGGTTTTAACCGGACAGTTTTCACTCCAGTAACCAATCATTTCAGATCCTTTAATACCAAAATTACTCCAGGCTTTCCATAAAGGTTTAGGATCACTCTTATCCGACCACCCTAATCGACTTGTCATCCCATAAATCATACCGCGCCAAGGATTTCCATCATCCTGTAGCATCTCTCCCATTAAACCGAAAGGAATTCCACTTACTTCAGTTAAAAAGAAATCCGGATTATTTTTTTGATAATCGAAATATTCGCCAAACCATAAACGGTTCAGGTATGGGAAATGCTCCAGGTATAAAATCGCACTATTGTTAAAACCATCGCTTTTGTTATACTGGTTTGCCGAGTGTAAATCGATAATGCCAGGATGATTATTTTGTGTTAACACCCTTTTAATGCGTTTCATCGTTACGCGGTCAAAAGCAACGTCATCTAAATACACGCCATCAATACCCACATTGTTTACCAGCCAGTTCATTCCTTCTACATAATAGTTATGCCAGCGGTTCATTCCACTATTAATTACGGCAGCATCTTTAATTTCGGGTACAAACCAGGCTGCAATATAGTTGGAGTCTAAATGTTCCTGTAACCAGCTAAAACCTCCACCTTTGCCCGGTGAATATACTTCAGTACCTAAACTTCTTAATGCAGGCCACTCGTAAGCATGGTTCGAAAGTTCGCGAACGGTATTGTAAATCTTTACTTTTAAACCCTTAGCGTGTGCATTATCAATATAACTTTTCATCTTTTTCCATTCGATAAATGGATAGTTGATCCATGGGTTAATTGGCGTGGCATGGTGAATATTTACAACCGTAGCACCTGATGATTTAATGGTATCCAAATCACCGTATTTATGATAAAAGCGGTTATCCCATTGAAAATCAGTATCAAGTAAATGGAATGGTGTAATCAATAAATTGAAATTATAATAAAGCACATCACCTTTTTTCATGCTTCTTGCCCCGGTAAAGTTGTCGGCAAGCATCGAACTTCCTTTAACATTAATCTGGATACCACCTTTATCTCCATTACCCCATGATTTTGGCAATAATAAAGGCTTTTGAAGATAGAAATTAGTATTAAGCGGCCGAACATAGTTTTCGTCTCTCAAGTTATAATATAAGCCTGCATTTACATTACCGATCCATACAGCATCCTGATTTTTATTCGCTACATCCCATTTCCATTTTACAGTATCTGGTCTAACCCCACCTTTTTCACCTAAACCCATTAAATATTTTGTAGCGTTTTTATCAAATGGAATATGAAAATCAACATTGCTGAATTCGACATCTTTTAATGCGGTTACTTTAATAACATAGTGTACATAGCCATCAAATTCTAAAGCACCTTCCAAATCCATTTTCACGTTTTCGGAAGTATTGGTAGTTGTCCATTTAACGGTTCCAGCTTCTTTACTGGTAATCTGGAAATTGCTTGGAACAAACTTCTCCTGTGTTTTTGGTGTATTAAAAAAGTGAAAATGGATAGGTTCAGCCAAAATATTATTAGGCTTTTCGCTATAAGCCGTCATTTCTGGATTAAAGAATGTTTGAATCTGTTTTGGAAAACCATCAATATTTATTTCGAACTTTCTGCCTAAAAGTGAGATTACATTTCCATCAACACTTAAGGGCGTATATGGTGCAACAACAGTATTGGCTTGTGCCAAAGTAGAATTTAGCCAGGTTAAACGTGTTTGTTTTTCTGGATTACCAACACCTGCATCGGCTAAAACCTGCTTCCCAACTGTAATATTGACATCAACTATTTTCGATTTCCCGTTGGCCTTTACTGTAAATTTACCTGAGTAAACGCCTTCATTGGTACTTTCAGGAATGTTAACTGTGATCCACATCGGCTGAATTTTGCCAGAGGCTACATCAACCGTTTCAATTAAAGGTTTGTTATCATAACTTATACCGTTTGTGTTTAAACAATTTATATATTTTGAAGAAATCACTTTTCCAGCTGCACTTTTTAAATCACCGAAGATAACCACAACATTTTTGAGATCTTTCAATGCAAATACACCCAATTGAAAAGCATAGTTTTCACCTTTAGCAGCTGAGCCTGCAAAAGTATTTAAAGCACCTTTTTGCACCCAACGATAAGGTAAATCGTTTTGCATTTTGATTGGAAACATTCTGTCCTCTGGAAAAACAACAAAAGCATCTGCGCTATATTTGGTTCTTATTGCTGCCGTTTCTTTGCCCGTTGCAATTACTTCCATCGGGTAAAAAGAATTAAAGGCATCTATAGATTGAATTTCGACAACAGCAGCATTTACTTTAACAATCTTTGCATTGGCTAACCAAGCTTGATCCACCTGTTTAGGTTTGATATAAAGCCCTTTTGGATAGTTGCTTCTGCCCTCGTTTTTATAAGCGAGATAATAAACATAATATTTTCCAGCAGCAGATGCTTCGAAATAAATATCAGCACTTTCTCTGGTCAGATTATCAGAACCAACTACCGAAACCAGTTTACCATTGGCATCTTGTATAATGATTCCCTTCAGTTCAGGATGTTCATCCCTCCTGCGCCAATCAATTTTAGCATGTGCAATTTTACCAGCTCCCTGAAATTGGAGAACAACTCTATGGTTTCCTAACGAATCAGGATTCCAGGCGTTATTGCCATTGGTATATTTTAGTGTTTGAGCATTAAGTGATAACTGCCCGAAAAGACAGAATAATAGAAAAAGCCTAAATTTCATTTCAAATTTGTTTTAGGCTAATTTATAGATACCTACTTGAAATAATGCTATGTAATGAAAAAATGAGACAAACGTTTGCTTGATTTTGTTAAGACTTTAATATTAAATGGTTTATTGTTTATTAACAGGGTAGCTTAATTGAATTTATACCCTTAATAGCAGATTTATTCTCCGACGCATAACCAAAATCTAAGTCTATCGTGATAACAACATAGCAACCGTCACATAGGACATCTGACGGCACAAAAAAAAGTCCTGCTCTTTCGAACAGGACTTTCTTAATCTTAAGGTGAATAAAATTATTCTCCTTTTGGTTCTTCAGTAGCAGGTGCTTCTTCAGCAGGAGCAACTTCTTCAGCAACTTCAGCTTTCGCTTCAGCAGCTTTAGGTGCAGCAGTAGCTTTACTTCTACCACGACGAGTTGTTTTCTTCTCTTCTTTAACCTCTGCATCTTTACCGTAAACTGTATTGTAGTCTACCAATTCAATTAAAGCCATTTCAGCGTTATCACCTAAACGGTTGTTTAATTTAATGATACGAGTGTAACCACCTGGACGGTTTGCAACTTTCTCAGCAATTTCGCGGAATAAGATTGTTACTACTTCTTTATCTTGTAAATAAGCAAATACTGTACGACGTGAGTGAGTAGTATCATTTTTTGATTTAGTGATAATTGGCTCAACATAAGTACGTAAAGCTTTAGCTTTCGCTAAAGTTGTTGTAATTCTTTTGTGCAAAATAAGTGATGAAGCCATGTTAGCTAACATCGCCTTTCTGTGGCTTGCGGTTCTACCTAAGTGGTTTACTTTTTTACCGTGTCTCATTGTTTTTTAATTGAGTGTATACCGTCTCGTTGCAATTAAGCTGAGGGAATTATACACTGTGAAATATTAATTTGTTCAACGCTTTGCGCTAAGCGCATGGCGCCATGCGTTTTATTCTTCGTCTAATTTAAATTTAGACAGGTTCATACCAAATGATAAACCTTTTGATTTTACTAATTCTTGGATCTCTGTTAAAGATTTTTTACCGAAGTTTCTGAATTTCAACATGTCAGCAACGTCGTAAGAAACTAAATCAGCTAAAGTACGGATATCAGCAGCTTTTAAGCAGTTTAATGCCCTAACTGAAAGATCCATATCCACTAATTCAGTTTTAAGTATTTTACGCATGTGTAAAATTTCCTCGTCTACCTCTTTAGTTTCTTCTTTAGCTTGAGATTCTAATACTAAATTCTCATCAGAGAATAACATAAAGTGTTGGATAAGGATCTTAGCCGCTTCTTTTAATGCTTCTTCTGGATGAATTGAACCGTCAGTAGAGATATCTAAAACCAATTTTTCATAATCCGTTTTTTGCTCAACACGAAAGTTTTCGATCGTGTATTTTACATTTTTCATTGGAGTATAAATCGAATCGATTGCGATTACACCTACAACAGCATCAGCAACTTTATTTTCTTCAGCAGGTACATAACCACGTCCTTTATTGATGGTTAATTCCACCTCCAAAGTAACAGATTTATCCATGTTGCAAATTACATGCTCAGGGTTTAAAACTGTAAAGTTGTTAGAGAATTTAGTGATATCACCAGCTTTAAACTGATCTTGACCATTAACGATGATGAACACTTTTTCAGAATCACCTGAATCGCCTGTTTTCTTAAAACGAACTTGTTTTAAGTTTAAGATGATATCAGTTAAATCTTCTACAACACCTTTCATGGTAGAAAACTCGTGAGAAACGCCTGAAAAACGAATAGTAGTAATAGCATAACCTTCTAATGAAGACAGTAAAATTCTTCTTAAGGCATTACCAATTGTTACACCGAAACCGGGCTCTAAAGGACGAAATTCAAATGTGCCATCGAAATCAGTCGATTTCTGCATGATCACTTTGTCTGGTTTCTGAAATGCTAAAATTGCCATTTATAATTTTTTAAATTCGTTATTGAATATATAGTAACATGAAAAAAGTTAATTACCCTTTTGAGGTAATTAACTAGATCATTTATTACTTTGAGTATAACTCGATGATTAAGTTTTCCTTAATGTTTTCAGGAATCTCATCACGTTGAGGATAGGTTAAGAATTTACCAGTTAATTCACTAGCGTTCCACTCTAACCAAGCGAACTTATTGATTGTTCTACCTGCAACTGAGTTACTAATTGATTCTAAAGATTTAGATTTTTCACGAACAGCAACCACATCACCAGCTTTTAACTGATATGAAGGGATATTTACAACTTCACCATTCACGGTTACGTGTTTATGGCTAACTAACTGGCGTGCACCAGAACGGGTTGTTGAAATACCTAAACGGTAAACTGTGTTATCTAAACGTGCTTCTAATAACTGAAGTAAGTTATCACCGGTAATACCAGCACGAGAAGATGCTTTTTTAAACAAGTTACTGAATTGTTTTTCTAATACACCATAAGTATATTTTACTTTTTGTTTCTCCATTAACTGGATAGCATATTCAGATTGTTTTCCTCTTCTTTTTGATGAGCCATGTTGCCCAGGAGGATAATTTTTTCTGTCTAACACCTTATCAGGACCGAAGATTGGTTCTCTGAATTTACGGGCGATTTTTGATTTTGGGCCTGTATATCTTGCCATTTTTTTTTCTGTTTTAAAGTATCATCCAACCTGAAGCTGGAGATTCTTAGCTTTAAAATTAATTAAACTCTTCTCTTTTTAGGAGGACGACATCCGTTGTGAGGAAGTGGAGTGATATCTTTGATAGACATAACCTCAATACCTGCTACTTGTAAAGTTCTGATTGCAGATTCACGACCTGAACCCGGACCTTTTACAAATACTTCAACTTTACGTAAACCTAAATCAAATGCAACTTTACCGCAATCTGAAGCTGCTTGACCAGCTGCATAAGGCGTGTTCTTTTTAGAACCTTTAAAGCCCATTTTACCAGCAGAAGACCATGAGATAGTCTGTCCGTTGTTGTTTGTTAAGGTAACGATAATGTTGTTGAAGGTAGCATTGATATGGGCCTGACCTACAGACTCAATTACAACGATACGTTTTTTTGTTACTTTTTTACTCTTAGCCATTTTATCTTTTAGATTTTAGATATGAGACTTGAGATAGGAAACTACCCTACCCCGATACTCAGTATCCTACTTTTTCTCTTTTATTCCAGATTTGAGCAGATTTTGAAGATATGGTGCTCACATCTAAAATCTCATATCTCTTATCTATCTATTACTTAGTAGCTTTTTTCTTGTTAGCAACTGTTTTTCTCTTACCCTTACGAGTACGTGAGTTGTTTTTAGTACGCTGACCACGAGAAGGTAAACCTTTTCTGTGACGTAAACCACGGTAACAACCAATATCCATTAAACGTTTGATGTTTAACTGAACCTCTGAGCGTAAAGCACCTTCTACTTTAATCTCATCGTTAATCATTGTACGGATAGCTGATAACTCATCATCAGACCAGTCTTGTACTTTTTTGTTCAAGTCGATACCAGCTGTAGTTAATATACGTTGTGCAGTTGTTCTGCCAATTCCGTAGATATACGTTAAACCGATTTCTCCTCTTTTGTTTCTTGGTAAATCAATACCTGAAATCCTTGCCATATTTATTTATTTTTTGAGTAATTCCGAACGGCGGGCCACCGTTGTGCGGTTGATTACAGTATTTTTAATTACCCTTGACGTTGCTTGTATTTAGGATTTTTCTTGTTGATTACGTAAAGTTTTCCTTTACGGCGAATAATCTTGCAATCAGCGCTACGCTTTTTAATTGATGATCTAACTTTCATTTTATTTGTATCTATAAGTAATGCGTCCTTTTGTTAAATCATAAGGAGACATTTCCAATTTAACTTTATCACCAGGAAGAATTTTGATGTAGTGCATCCTCATCTTACCTGAAATATGCGCAATAATCTCATGCCCGTTCTCGAGTTCTACCCGGAACATTGCATTGGATAATGCTTCTCTTATTACTCCGTCTTGTTCAATTGAGGCTTGTTTAGCCATATTTTATTGATTGTTACTTAATTAGCTGCTTCTAAACAGGGTTGCAAAATTAAATAAAAAATTTTAATTATTTATTTTTTTTGTTGTAAAACTTCTTCTATAATAGAAAACGTTGATAAAACCTCTGCTTTGCCCTTTTTAACCGCTACTGTGTGTTCAAAATGTGCCGATGGCTTATTGTCTTTACTTGTTACAGTCCATCCATCGTTATGGAATTTAACACCGGCTACGCCTGCATTGATCATGGGTTCTATTGCAATCACCATTCCTTCTTCAAGTTTTGGTCCTGCACCACGTTTCCCATAATTCGGAACTTCTGGTTTCTCATGAAGTTTTACACCAACACCATGCCCAACAAGTTCTCTTACTACACCAAATCCATTAGCTTCTGCATATTGTTGAACGGCAAAACCAATATCACCAATGCGCATACCCACTACGGCCTTTTCTACTCCTAACTCCAAACAACGTTTGGTAACCTCAACCAATTTCTGTTTTTCAGTATCAATTTCCCCGATGGAGAAAGTATAAGCCGAATCGCCGAAAAAATTGTTTTTGATTACACCACAGTCAACTGAAATTAAGTCGCCCTCCTGAATTACGTATTCGCTTGGAAAACCATGAACAACCTGCTCATTTGGCGAAATACATAAAGAATTTGGGAAACCATTATAATTTAAAAATGCCGGGATTGCTCCGTGGTCACTTATAAACTCGTAAGCCAGCTTATCTAACTGAATGGTAGTCATGCCTGCTTTTATCACCTTGGCCACTTCGGCCAAAGTTTTAGAAACAAGCATGGAACTTTCTCTTATTAACTCGATCTCCTCAAGAGATTTGTAATAAATTTTAGACATCCTTTACACTACAACGCAGCATTGCTACTTGCAGCAGGAACACCTGTTCTGCCGGTAACTCTACCCGTTTTCATCAAACCATCGTAATGGCGCATCAATAAATAACTTTCGATCTGTTGCAATGTATCCAAAACAACACCAACCAAAATCAATAAAGAAGTACCACCAAAAAAGTGTGCAAACTCTTGTTTAATTCCGAACTTAACCGCTAATGAAGGTAAAATAGCAATGATCGCTAAAAATACTGCACCTGGGAAAGTAATTTTAGAAATTACATCATCAATAAAAGTTGATGTTGCAAAACCTGGTTTAACACCAGGGATAAAACCACCATTTTTCTTCATATCGTCGCTCATTTGAGTTGGATTAACTGTAATTGCAGTATAGAAGAAAGTAAATGCGATAATTAAAAATGCGAACGTTAAACTATAAGCCAACGAAGTTGTATTGCTGAACTGGATTAACCAAGAACCTTGTAATGAAGGAACAAACTGCATTAAAGCACCTGGAATAAACATTAACGCCTGAGCAAAAATAATCGGCATAACACCAGCAGCATTCACTTTTAAAGGAATGTACTGACGAACACCACCAAACTGGCGGTTACCAACAATTTTCTTAGCGTATTGTACAGGCACTTTACGTACACCTTGAACAATTAAAATGGTAAACATCACCACTGCAAATAATGCAACGATCTCTAAAACTAATGCAACAGGACCTCCACCTTCACTAGATGAACCTACACGTGCACTAAATTCTTGAGAAATTGCTACTGGTAAACGGGCAATAATACCAACCATAATGATTAGTGATGTACCGTTACCAATACCTTTATCAGTAATTTTTTCACCTAACCACATTACAAATAATGTACCTGCTGTTAATACAAACGTAGATAACACTAAAAATAAAGTATTTGGCAATAAAATAGCTTCTGCAGGAACTTGCGTTTTAACGTAACCAACAGATTGAACGATTGTGATCGCTACCGTTAGGTAACGGGTAATCTGGTTCATTTTCTTTCTACCACTTTCGCCTTCTTTCTGCATTTTTTGGAAAGAAGGAACAGCAATACCCAATAGTTGCACCACGATGGACGCAGAGATATAAGGCATTACGCCCAATGCTAAAATAGACACACGAGAGAAAGAACCTCCGGCAAACATATCTAGTAAGCCCAAGATTCCTGATTTTTCGTTATTGCCTAAAGCAGTTGGATCCACACCTGGTAAAACCACGTGAGATACGAAACGGTATACCAAAAGAATTAAGAGCGTAAACAATATACGCTCTTTTAATTCCTGAATTTTCCAGATATTACTTAAAGTAGTAAATAGCTTCTTCATTTAATAATTACAATTTTACAATAGAACCACCTGCAGCTTCAATAGCTTTTTGTGCGGTTGCAGAAAACGCATGTGCTGTAATTTCTAGCTTTGCTTTAACTTCACCACGACCTAAAATTTTAACCAAGTCGTTTTTAGAAGCTAAACCATGCGCTTGTAAAGCAGCAAAATCGATAGTTGTTAAGCTGTGTTTTTCAGCCAATGCTTGTAAAACATCTAAGTTTACGCCAACATACTCTGTACGGTTAATTGGTTTGAAACCAACTTTAGGCACACGACGTTGTAATGGCATTTGACCACCTTCAAAACCGATTTTGGTTTTGTGACCTGAACGAGAACCCGCACCTTTGTGACCACGAGTTGAAGTACCGCCACGACCAGAACCTGTACCACGACCAATTCTTTTGCTGTTTTTTGTAGAACCTACTGCAGGTTTTAAATTATTTAAATTCATTTTTTTGAATTTGTGTTGCCCTTCGCTTTCACTAAACAGGTACAACGATTAAACATATATAAAGGTAGTACAGGCTTTTACCCATACTACCTTTAAAACTTTTACTAAATTGCTTCGATTGCTACCAAATGGTTCACTTTGCGAACCATACCGATAATTTGTGGAGTAGCTTCAACCTCAACACTTTGGTTCATTTTAGATAAACCCAAAGCCTGAACGGTTCTTTTTTGGCGCTCGCTTCTGTCGATAACGCTTTTTACTTGTGTTATTTTGATCTTAGCCATGATATTATCCGTTAAATACTTTGTTTAAATCTATACCACGAGTTTGAGCTACTGTATAAGCATCACGCATTTTAGTTAATGCATCAACAGTTGCTTTTACCACGTTGTGTGGGTTAGATGATCCTTTAGATTTTGCCAATACGTTATGCACGCCAGCACTCTCTAATACAGCACGCATCGCACCACCAGCAATTACTCCGGTACCTACTGCAGCTGGTTTGATTAAAACAAAACCACCAGAGAATTTACCGATTTGCTCGTGAGGAACAGTACCGTTTAAAATCGGAACTTTTACCAAGTTCTTTTTAGCATCATCCACACCTTTAGCGATTGCTTCAGTTACCTCTTTCGCTTTACCTAAACCGAAACCAACAACACCGTTTTCATCACCTACAACAACAATTGCTGAGAAGCTGAAAGTACGGCCACCTTTGGTTACTTTGGCAACACGTTGTATACTAACCAAACGATCCTTTAATTCGATATCGGTGGTTTTTACTCTTTTTATATTAATAGTTGACATCTTACTTTTTCTTCAGATTAAAATACTAAACCAGCTTCGCGGGCACCCTCTGCCAACGATTTTACACGACCGTGGTATAAATAGCCATTTCTATCGAAAACAACTTCTTTAACACCTGCAGCGATTGCTTTTTCGGCAACTAATTTACCTACTGCAACAGACTGATCGCTCTTGTTTCCAGTACCAGTAAAATCTTTCGATAATGATGATGCTGATGCTATTGTTTTACCGGTTACATCGTTAATTACCTGCGCATAAATCCCTTTATTGCTTCTATATACAGATAACCTTGGACGTTCTTCCGAACCGGTAAGTCTTTTTCTGATCCCTTTTTTAATACGATCTCTTCTTGATAATTTTTTACCTGCCATGATTACTATTTTTTAGATGCTGATTTACCTGCTTTTCTTCTTAACACTTCACCTACAAACTTGATACCTTTACCTTTATATGGCTCTGGTGCACGTAACGAACGGATTTTCGCTGCTACCTGACCGATCAATTGTTTGTCAATACTTTCTAAAATGATTTTAGGAGTCTGACCTTTTTCTGAAGATGTAGTTACTTTAATTTCTTCTGGTAACTGGAACACATAATGGTGAGAATAACCTAAAACAAGATCTAATGTATTACCTGTGTTTGTAGCACGGTAACCAACACCTACTAATTCTTGAGTTAATTTATAACCATCTGTAACACCAATAACCATATTGTTAAGCAAAGAGCGATATAAACCGTGTAATGCTTTGTGTTTCTTTTGTTCTGAAGGACGTTGAACTGTTAAAATTCCTTCTTCTTGACTTACAGTGATATCTGAATCTACTGCTTGTGTTAATTCACCTTTAGGACCTTTTACGCTTACAACGTTATCTTTTGAAACGGTAATTGTAACACCTGCAGGGATTGTAATTGGGGCTTTTCCTATTCTTGACATTGTGCTGTTCTCCTAATATTAATAAACGTGACACAATACCTCACCACCAATGTTTAATTTGGCTGCTTCTTTATCGGTCATTACACCTTTAGAAGTAGATAAGATTGCGATACCTAAACCGTTTAATACTCTTGGCATATTTTCAACACCAGCATAGTTTCTCAAACCTGGTTTACTTACTCGCACTAATGTACGAATAGCAGGAACTTTAGTAATCGGATTGTATTTCAAAGCAATTTTAATGGTGCCTTGAACTGTAGTATCTTCAAACTTGTAGTTCGCGATGTAACCTTTATCGAAAAGAACTTTAGTAATTTCTTTTTTAAGGTTTGATGCAGGAATTTCTACAACACGGTGGTTGGCCTTAATGGCATTCCTTACTCTTGTTAAATAATCTGCTATTGGATCTGTATTCATTTTTTATTATTTGTGATAGTGGTTTCCTGTGCCGATTTCACATCGGTATGGGACCTGCTACCGGTTAAAATTCTTTTTCAAGCCGAAAGCTAAAAGACCAAAGTCTAAAGCGATTTTATATCGCCTTAAACTTTGAACTTCAAACTCTTTTTCAGCTTTAGTATTTAAGCTCAAGACTTTAGTCTTTAAGCTATATTACCAAGATGCTTTTTTAACACCTGGTATTTTACCGTCTAATGCCATCTGGCGGAACGTTACCCTTGAAATACCAAAGGTACGCATATATCCACGAGGACGACCAGTTAATTTACAACGGTTGTGTAAACGTACTGGAGATGAGTTTTTAGGTAATTTATCTAAACCCTCGAAATCTCCTGCAGCTTTTAAAACTGCACGTTTTTCAGCGTATCTAGCTACCAATTTTTGGCGCTTAACTTCGCGTGCTTTTACACCTTCTTTTGCCATTATTCTGCTGTTTTTTGATTTTTAAATGGTAATCCGAATTGTTTCAATAACTCAAGAGCCTCAACGTCAGATTTTGCCGAAGTTACGAAAGTTATATCCATACCTAAAATTTTATTGATTTTATCGATATTAATCTCAGGAAAGATGATTTGCTCAGTAACACCTAATGTATAGTTACCTTTTCCATCAAAACCTTTATCGTTAATACCTTTGAAATCACGGATACGAGGTAAAGCTACAGAGATCAAACGATCTAAGAACTCGTACATGTTGTTATCGCGTAATGTAACACGTACACCTACTGGCATACCTTTACGTAACTTAAAGTTAGAGATATCTTTCTTAGAGTTAGCAGGAACCGCTTGCTGACCAGTAATGGTAGTCAACTCAACGATAGTGGTATCCATAATCTTTTTATCTGTAACAGAAAAACGACCAACACCCTGATTGATACAGATTTTTTCCAATTTAGGAACCTGCATTACAGTTTTGTACTGAAATTTTTCTTTTAATGCATTTACAACTTCTTCTTTGTATTTGCTTTTTAATCTTGGTGTAGCCATTATTTAATCTCCTCTCCTGAAATTTTAGCAACTCTAACTAATTTACCATCTGCGTTAAGTTTACGACCTACGCGGGTAGCTTTACCAGATTTTGGATCAACCAACATCAAGTTAGAAATGTGAAGAGCAGCTTCTTTTTTAATAATACCACCGTTTGGATTTGCAGCATTTGGTTTAGTATGTTTAGATACTAAGTTAACGCCTTCTACAATGGCTCTGTTTTTATCTATTTGTACTGAAAGTACTTTTCCTTGTTGACCTTTTGAATCGCCAGCAATGACTTTAACTAAATCTCCTGTACGGATTTTAAGTTTTGATGGTGTATTTACTTTGTTTCCCATTTTATAATACCTCCGGTGCTAATGATACAATTTTCATGAATTGTTTTTCACGTAGTTCTCTCGCAACCGGGCCAAAGATACGTGTACCTCTTGGCTCATCCTGTGCGTTCAATAATACAGCTGCATTATCGTCAAAACGGATATAAGAACCATCTTTACGACGGATTTCTTTTTTAGTTCTTACAACAACTGCTTTAGAAACTGTACCTTTTTTAATGTTACCAGAAGGTAACGCGCTTTTTACGGTAACAACTACTTTATCACCAATTGAAGCATAACGTTTGCCGGTTCCACCTAGCACACGAATTACCAATACTTCTTTTGCGCCGCTGTTATCAGCAACGTTTAATCTTGATTCCTGTTGTACCATCTTATTTAGCTCTTTCTAAAATTTGTACCAATCTCCAGTTCTTGTTTTTACTCAAAGGACGAGTTTCCATAATCAATACTGTATCACCGATACCGCATTCGTTTTTCTCGTCGTGAGCCATAAATTTGGTAGTTTTCTTTACGAACTTACCATAAATCGGGTGTTTTACTTTACGTTCCACGCTCACTACAACAGATTTATCCATCTTGTTGCTTACCACTAACCCGGTTCTTGTTTTTCTTAATTGTCTTTCCATGTCGACTCTCAAATTAATTAGTTTCAGTAGCTGACTCAGTGTTTTTCACTTTTGTCAACTCAGTGTTTAAACGGGCTATGTCTTTCCTTACTTTTGCAATGCGCGAAGGATTTTCGATAGCTGAAATAGTATGAGCGAACTTCAATTTTGATAAGTTCTCTTTTTCTTCCGCAATCTTAGCTACTAATTCTTCTTTTGAAAGCCCTGTGATTTCTGAATTTTTCATTTTTCTTTTTCTTTTACGTTGAGTGTAGCGGTTATAATAAACAAGTATTTACAACATTCACCTCAACACTTTACTATGCTTCTACGTAATCTCTACGTACTACGAATTTGGTTTGGATCGGTAATTTCTGAGCTGCTAAACGCAATGCTTCTTTAGCAACTTCTAAAGGCACACCTTCAGCTTCGAAAATTACGCGTCCTGGTCTTACAACTGCTACCCAATATTCAGGAGCACCTTTACCTTTACCCATACGTACCTCAGCAGGTTTTTTAGTTACCGGTTTGTCCGGGAAGATCCTGATCCATACTTGGCCTTCACGTTTCATGAAACGAGTTACGGCAATACGGGCAGCCTCTATCTGACGACTTGTGATCCAAGTAGCTTCTAGAGATTTGATACCGAAAGATCCGAATGCTAACTCAGCTCCACGAGAAGCTAAACCCTTCATTCTGCCTTTTTGCATCTTCCTGAACTTCGTTCTTTTTGGCTGTAACATTTTATTTTGTTCTAATCGTTAAACGATGTTAATAAATCAATTATTTACGAGGACCTCTGTTAGCGCCTGCGCCACCACCTCTGTTTGCACCACCTTGGCCCGGACCACGACCGCCGCCTTGGTTTCCACCACGTCTGTCGTTACCACCGCCACGGTTATCTCTTCCACCACCACGGTTATCTCTTCCACCGAAAGCTGGTTTATCTGATGCGCCTTTTGGACCGTTGTTTGTTGCACCAATGTTTGGAGACAAATCACGTTTTCCATAAACTTCACCTTTACAGATCCAAACTTTAACACCTATTTTACCATAAGTAGTTAAGGCTTCAGCTAAAGCGTAGTCGATATCAGCACGGAATGTATGCAAAGGCACTCTTCCTTCTTTGTACTGCTCAGTACGTGCCATCTCAGCACCACCTAAACGACCAGAAGTCATGATTTTGATACCTTCAGCACCCATACGCATGGTTGATGCGATAGAAGATTTCATTGCTCTACGGAATGAGATCCTTGCTTCTAATTGTTTTGCAACACCTTCTGCAACTAATTGTGCATCAAGTTCTGGGCGTTTAATTTCGAAGATGTTAATTTGAATTTCCTTTTTAGTCAATTTCTTTAACTCTTCTTTGATTTTATCAACCTCAGCACCTGCTTTACCGATTACGATACCCGGACGAGCTGTGTGGATAGTTACGGTGATACGTTTTAACGTACGCTCAATAACTACTTTTGCAACACCGCCTTTAGCGATACGGGCAGAAAGGTATTTTCTTATTTTCTCATCTTCAACTAATTTATCGGAGTAGTTGTTGCCACCGAACCAGTTAGAATCCCATCCTTTGATGATACCTAACCTGTTACCTATTGGATTTGCTTTTTGTCCCATTTCCTAAAATTAGTTTTGAGTTGTTTCTGTACTTTTACTATCTACAATCAGCGTTACGTGGTTAGAACGTTTACGAATTCTATATCCACGGCCTTGAGGAGCTGGACGTAAGCGTTTCAACTGACGGCCACCATCAACCATAACTGTTTTTACAAAAAGTTGGTTTTCTTCAGGGCGGGCACCTTCATTTTTAGATTCCCAGTTTTTGATAGCAGATAATAATAATTTCTCAACTCTTATTGCTGCTTCTTTATTGGTAAACTTTAAAATGCTTAATGCTTTTTCTACACGTTCACCTCTGATAAGATCTACAACCAAACGCATCTTACGCGGTGAGGTTGGACAATTGTTTAATTTTGCTATTGCTTCCATTGTCTAATTATTTTTTCTTTTCAGCGTGTCCTCTGAATGTTCTGGTTGGAGCAAATTCTCCCAACTTGTGACCAACCATGTTTTCTGTTACGTACACAGGGATAAATTTATTTCCGTTGTGTACTGCAAATGTATGATTCACGAAATCTGGTGATATCATTGATCTGCGAGACCAAGTTTTGATTACAGACTTTTTGCCTGAATCATTCATAGAGTTTACTTTTTTCTCTACGTTATGGTCAATATAAGGTCCTTTTTTTATCGAACGAGCCATTATTTCTTCCTTCTCTCTATGATGTAACGATTAGAATATTTTTTAAGTTCTCTGGTTTTGAAGCCTTTAGCTAAAACACCATTTCTTGAACGTGGGTGACCACCTGATGATCTACCTTCACCACCACCCATTGGGTGATCGACAGGGTTCATCGCTACCGGTCTAGTTCTCGGACGACGGCCCAACCAACGTTTACGACCTGCTTTACCTAATACTTCGTTTGCGTGATCTGAGTTAGATACTGCACCGATAGTAGCAAGACAAGTAGTCAAGATTAAACGGGTTTCGCCTGAAGGCATTTTCAAAGTAGCATATTTACCATCGCGGGCAGCTAATTGTGCATAAGCACCTGCACTACGAGCCAATTGTGCTCCTTTTCCAGGGTGAATCTCCACGTTGTGGATGATAGAACCTAATGGAATGTTCGATAATTTTAAAGTGTTACCTACTTCTGGTGCTGCTTTATCGCCCGATAATAATACCGAACCAACTTGCAATCCTTCAGGAGCGATGATATAACGCTTCTCGCCATCTGCATAATGTAATAATGCGATGCGGGCAGTACGGTTTGGATCGTATTCAACAGTAGCTACTGTTGCAGGAATATCGAATTTATCGCGTTTGAAGTCGATTAAACGATATGATTTTTTGTGACCACCGCCCATGTAGCGCATAGTCATTTTTCCTGTGTTGTTACGTCCACCAGACTTTTTTGATGATACAACCAATGATTTTTCGGGCTTGGTTGCTGTAATCTCCGTAAAACTAGCACCAACTCTGAAGCGGGTACCTGGAGTAACTGGTTTAAATTTTCTTAAGCCCATAGTTATAATGAATTATTAAATTAAAGGGTTGCGTAATAATCTATTGTTTCGCCGTCTTTTAACGTTACGATTGCTTTTTTGTATTTCGGGCTACGGCCTGAAACAAAACCTGCTTTAGTGTAACGAGATTTAGCTTTTCCATCAACAACCATTGTGTTAACTGCAACGATGGTTACACCGTACAATTTTTCAATTGCTTGTTTAATCTGGATTTTGTTAGCCTTATGGTTAACGCTAAACGTGAAACGGTTAGATTTCTCGGTTAAAGCTGAAGCTTTTTCGGTTAATATTGGTTTTTTTAAAATTTCCATATTATTTGGCAAATGCCTCCTCCAAAGTTTTAACAGAATCAGCAGTTAACACAAGTACACCAGCATTTAATACATCATATGTATTCAAATCTGCTGCAGCAATCACTTTAGTTTTCTGAACGTTTCTGCTTGATAAATAGATATTATTATTTTGTGCAGGTAAAACCAACAAAGTTTTTTGAGTACCTACGTTTAACGCAGCCAATAAACTTGTATAGTTTTTAGTTTTAATTGTATCGAAGTTGAAATCTTCTAAAACTACCACGTTGTTATCTTTTGCTTTATAAGCTAAAGCAGATTTACGTGCTAATGATTTTAATTTCTTGTTCAATTTAAAACTGTAATCACGTGGCTGAGGACCGAAAACACGACCACCACCGTTAAATAACGGAGATTTAATGCTACCAGCACGGGCACCACCTGTACCTTTTTGTTTGTATAGTTTGCGAGTTGAACCAGCAATCTCATTACGTTGTTTAGATTTGTGAGTACCTTGACGTTGGTTAGCCAAATACTGTTTTACATCTAAATAAATCGCGTGGTCGTTAGGCTCGATACCAAATACCGATTCAGGAAGTTGCACCTTGGCACCTGTTTCTTTACCTGAAATGTTTAATACTTTAACTTCCATCTGATTACTTGTCTAAGATTACGTAAGAACCTTTAGCTCCTGGAATGGAACCACTAACTACTAATAAGTTTTGCTCAGCATAAACTTTCAAAACCTGTAAGTTCTGAACTTTTACCCTGTCTCCACCTGTTCTTCCAGCCATGCGCATTCCTTTGAATACACGTGAAGGGAATGATGATGCTCCCAATGAACCTGGGGCACGTAAACGGTTATGCTGACCGTGAGTCTGCATACCAACACCGGCAAATCCGTGGCGTTTTACAACACCTTGAAAACCTTTACCTTTTGAGGTACCTACAACATCAACAAAATCGCCTTCTGCGAAAGAATCAACCGTTACTACATCACCTAAATTAAGTGAAGTTGTAAACGAATCGAATTCTACCAGCTTGCGTTTCGGAGTTGTGTTTGCTTTCGCGAAATGGCCTTTTAACGGTTGAGTTGTGTTTTTCTCTTTTTTCTCATCGTAACCCAGTTGGATTGATGAATACCCGTCTTTTTCTTCGGTCTTTACTTGTGTAACTACACAAGGCCCAGCCTCGATTACCGTACAAGGAATGTTTCTTCCTTCGGCATCAAAGATACTGGTCATTCCTACTTTTTTTCCAATAATTCCTGACATTTTATCTTTTCTTTTTAACACCCATCGAAGCAGTAGGGCTTCGTTCAAGGTGGTTGTACATCCCCCGAAAGGGACGGCAAAGATAGGCAAGAAATATTAATTTTCAAATAGTTAGCCAAATATTTTTTCAAATAAATTGCTGATATGATGGGATTTAACTAAAAAAGAGATGTTAATGTGCTAAACCGCCATTTAAACTGATAGTTATGATCGCTAAAATGATAAATCCAATGAGTACATATAGGTAATCGCGCTCAATTAAAAAGCTAAAAATAGCAAAAACAATGCGTGCAATCGGCGTAAAAATAAGCATTAGGATCCCAAACTGAACAATAGCATCGCCTTGAAAAGTAGCTACTCCTTTAAATATGGCTATTATGGAAGAAAATTTACTTAGCTCGGGTTTAAAAACTTTATAGTCAGTAATAGCGCCATTTTTATGGATCAGAAAGATTGCGCCACCAATTAATACAATACTCATTGAGATAATTACACCTGCCCGCAAAAGCGTACCCAGAATAACCTGAATATCTTTATCGTTCATCTTTTCCTTTTCAGTAGTATTCATTATAATCCGCTTATTCCTTTATAGATCATTTGCAGCGCTAAAAAAGCAACTACTACCGCAAATACAATTTTAAGTTTATCAGTTTTAGCTTTTAATAGAATTTTTGAACCAACGGTAGCCCCTGTTAGTACACCAATACATACGGGCATGGCAATTCCAGGATCAATCTGACCGCGGTGTAAATAAACAACTGCGCTGGCCGCTGCAGTTACACCCATCATAAAATTACTGGTAGTGGTTGATACTTTAAAGGGCAAACGCATAATATTATCCATCGCGATTACCTTTAGCGCCCCGCTCCCAATACCAAGCAAACCCGATAATGTTCCTGCAAAAAGCATCATCATAAACCCTCCGGGAACATGTTTAACCGCGTATGGGTGATCAATTCCTTTATCAGGATAAGATCCGTTGAGCTTAAAAAATCTGGCCCATTTATCGGTATTGTCCAATGTGGTATGGTCTACTTTTTTCTTCAAAGTCATGATGGCCGAAAAAATCAGGATACAGCCAAAAAGAATTGCGATATAGTTGGCGTTTAAGTAAACGGCTACAATTGCACCGCAAACTGCTCCTATTGTGGTTGCAATTTCCAAAAACATACCAATCCGGATATTCGTAATCCCTTCTTTTACATAGGCTGCCGCAGAACCTGAAGATGTTGCAATAACGGAAACAATGGATGCACCTATAGCATAATGAATATCGACGCCTAAAGCCAGAGTAAGCAGGGGTATAATTATTACCCCGCCACCCAAACCCGTTAAAGAGCCCAGTAAACCGGCTAAAAAAGCACCTGATAAAACGATAATGGTAAACAACAATACCGACATGCGGGCAAATATAATGCACTGTTTTTGGGTAAACGAAGGATTAAGGGAATAAAATAAAGTCTATATGTTATATGGATGATGTAAGATGGGTGACGGAAAATGTGAGTTTATGGCAGCTAAATTTGGAATGTACGATGAATAATTGCAGGCTTAACCAACTACATTTAAATCTCCAAATACTTCATATTCGTTATCAAAAAGAAAATTGTAAAGCGAAAATTCTTTCTTAAACGGATTGCGATCAGCACCATGTGGATAGCCACCCTCAATTTTACGGCAGAACAACAGTCTATGATTAACAAATTTATAATCAGGAAAATTGCTTTCGACTATTGTTTTTAGCTTTTGAACCATATTTTCGGCATTAGCAATATGCCCAATTGAGGATGAAACGGTAAACGACATTGACACCGCCTGATTAGGACCTGCCTTAAGGTTTTTATGAAAAATCAATTCTTCAAAGAAAATGGTATAATGGTTTGTTAAAAGGGATATTCTCACACTCAATTTATAATTCAGATCTACTTCCGGATATTCTATTTTGGGGAAGCGAATATCCATCGCATAATTGGGGAATTGATGATGGTAACTATTTAGGACTGTAAAATCGTTAAATGAATTCTGGATATCGCTATCCAATTTACTAGCAGCCGCAGGAAGTGTGTTAGACATAAGTCTTTCAATTTTATCTTTTACAATAGCCGTGAGCTTGCTATAACCCGGAAATGCTTCATTTACATCCTGCGTACCAATCGGATAATATTGATAAACTACTTTAACTAAATCGAAAAAAGGATTACCTCCTACTGAAATTTTGATTTCTGGTACCATATTTAAGTGTAAGATTTTAATTCTAAACTGAAGCCATCAGATACCAGGAGCATTAATATCCTAAATTTGGGGCTTATCAGCTATACCTTTATAATGCAACTTACTTTCCTTCCCTAAATCAACATCCTTAAAACTTTCCAGCAATTCGAAAGCGATTTGCCTCACTGTTTCGGGTATTGGGTTAATGGTTGATTTGTTACCTTCAGCATCTTTTACATTCCAGCCCGACGTATTAAGCAACAATGGACTAGAACTGGCCACCGATTTAATTATTTTAGCCCTTGTAAATGCTATTTCATCCGAATCGATGATTACCTTTTTATTATTCCACCAGTTTTCTTGGGATACACTTTTTAAATCTCCAGGGTCTAATTTAGAAGAATATCTCCAGCCCTCCCCTGCTTGATGTGCCAATTTTAACAATCCGATAAAATTGGTGAGGCTTTTGGAGTTGTAGATCTCAGAACTGCAATACATATCAGGATGGGTTAATTTAAGCTGATTCACCAATGCTTTTGTTTGATCGGAGTTATGAAAAATCATGATAATCTTTTCAGCTATTGAAGAAATAACGGCTTCGTTTCCCAGATCATATTCACCACAAAGTAATTCGATATCTATTATTTGTTGTTGCAATAGCGAAACCAGTTCTGGTTTATTCAAAATGGTTTTCATATTCGAATTTACTTGCCCAGCCTTTTAATCATTTCCGCACTTAAATCCCGTCCATCATTTAAACGGTTGGCAAAAAATGATTTGGCAGCTTCGAAATGTTCTTTATAACCTTTTAAATCGCCATAGCCAATAATTGATGCCCATTCGTGCACTGCTGTGTGAAACTCTAAATCATCACCACGGATAGATTTATCATATAATGCAGTTTTTATAGATTCTTCCAGCATTGCTTCATTTTTGAAAAGATACTCGGCAATGCCCAATCTCAATTTAAATGGAGGTGTTTGGCAGATCAGGTTATCATAAGGGTTTACCCCCATTTTATACCAGGCATATACCATACTCAGCAAACTTAGATGTGAATTGGGTTTTTGTTTATGGCTTGCATCTGACAGGCTGAATTCTTTCATGATATTATCGTCTAGCAATAAAAGGGCACGACTTTCATGGAAAACAAAATCGCGGGCGGCATAAATCTTTTCTCTAAACTCCACTTCATTTTCACAGATCATCAATTTAAACAGTTCTGATTCTGCTTGTGCGTAATATTTTACCTGTTTCTGCGCATAAGGGTTTAAAATAGCCAAACCCGCATAAATGTGCGATTTATAGCTAAAAATCCTTAATGTGGTCAAAATTTTAACATTATCTATTCCACCGGCATAGGCAGGATTGTCCCAAGGGAAAAAACCTGCGTTTTTCCATGCTGAGCCCATACTTTCGAAACCCATGTGCGTAACCGCCTGTGTATCGGCCACAATGCGGTCGTGCTCCCTGTAATCGTCCATTTCAATAATGTTTGATTTTAAAGATTTATAAATTTCCAAAGCTTTGGCATAAACAGCATCGGTAGCACGGTGACGCACTACAACAAGGGTTTGGCCCTCCGGACTAAAAGCGGGTCCGTGCAAAGAATGGCAGGTTACAATCTGGGTATCTTCTGGCAAATGTTTTTCGAAAGCTGCAATTTCAGGATGTTTAACAGATGTTTGTCCGGCTACTATTGCACCATATTTAGTAGATCGTGCAAATACGGCTACTACCTCATCAATTTTTTCAGCTTCAACGCAATAGATAATAAAGTCTGATTTACGGGCAACCTCATGGCCATCAATTAAAACCTCGATTCCTTTTGGTACTAATTCATTTTTTAGCTCGGTAAAGCGTAAAGGCATATCTGCTCCACATACCTTGTAACCAGCCTTTACAAACGATAGTGCGTACAATTTGCCCATATCGCCTAAACCAATAATTCCTATTTGCATGGAACAAATGTAACCTATCGCAAATAAATTTATAATAAAACTGTGATAAAATTGTTATTTAGAATGTTAAACAGCAAACGGTTTTACACTTTTCCTAAACCTTAAACAAAATTTATTAACCGGGAAATGGATAAAAATGTAGTTTTACATTCTAACACCTATATTTAACTATGCAGAAAATTAAACACACCCTATTGTTTTTAGGCGCTATGCTATTTTTAAACGTTGCGTTTGGACAAGCTTTGCCCGACACGACTAAAAATACTGATCCATCTTTAAACGGACAGTATCAGTTCATGTTAAAAAAATCTAAAAGTTTGTATGGCGCAAGGCTGATCAATCCGTCAAGATTATCATCCTTATGGAAAAGTGTTAACGATACATTAAGGAAAGAACGCAAACAGTTACAAGAGGCCAGGCAGGAAATTAAATCTCAGGCCGGTAACATTTCGACCTTGAAAGGTGAGGTAAATGGCAAAGAAAGTTCTTTGGCCAATGCCAATGCCGCAGTTAATGAAATTAAATTTTTAGGAATATCTTTTGATAAGGGTACCTACAACACAATTGTTTGGGCCATTATCATTATACTAGGGATAGGTTTAGCCTTTGTAATTTTCCAATCGGGTAAGTTTAGGCACGAAGCTAAATACAGAACAGCCCTTTACCAAGAGGTAGCCGATGAGTTTCAGGCGCACAAGGTAAAAGCTAAAGATAAAGAAATGAAACTGGCACGCGAACTGCAAGATGAGCGTAATAAATGGGATGAAGGCAGAGGAAGATAGGCGAAAATATTCTATTTTTTGTACCGGGGAGTCGTTTAGATGGAATAATTAAGCTTTAACTAGTTACGTGTAGCCCGTTTTGATATAAAAGATTTTAGCGGGGGAAAACCTAAAATATTATCTTTTCAACTGGCTATTGATGGTAGATTTCATAGAGCGATCGTTATTGCTAAGCAGGAAGCAAGCTTAAAACGTTAGCTATTGGCAACATTTGTAAACTTGCTTCTTCGTTTCCTCCTCGCAATAACGATTTATCGCTATCTATTCTAAAAAACTATTCTGCGCTTTTAATTGATTCTTTTGTCAGTTATCGAAAGTTAGTTGGATGCAGGCAATATCTGCCATTGCGCATCTTGTTCAAACCTAAACTCATTGATAACCACATCAGCACTATTAGCGGTTGATGCATCTCTAATACCCAGCGTTTTTCCTAAGGTATTAACGTTTATAAACCTAAAGTAACCTCCCTTGCAAGGGATAATGTGCCATTTCTGATTAAAACCATTATTCCAGGTATATTGGGTGGCATTTGTACCTGTATTTCTTGTCGAATTAGGTACTTCGAGCGATTTTCCACTATGCACATTAGTAACCCTGAATTCTCCACGACCCAAATTCGTTATTGTCCACCGTTGATTATTGCCTCCCAGATAGTCGTATTGCTTTATTGAAGCATTATCGCTTTGCAACCAATCGCCAACTTCCATTGCCCTCCCAGATTTCCGGTTAATAATCTTTACCTGACCATCAAATTGTATTGCAGGTGAAACCGTAACGTTGCCAGTAGCCGTATTTGCCGACCATTGATCGTACCAGGGAAGGCTAAGCGTAGTTCCTGAAAGCTGAAAGGGTAAAATGACCAACCTGGTAGAAGCCATATCCCATGTTGACCAGCGGTCGCCAAGATATACCCATGTTGTTCGATCTGAGCCTGATACAGGAAAAGCATTTGTAATTTGTGATTGATAAGTTTTTGCACCATTTGGAGCGATCAATCCACGGTAAGTCCACGGGCCGGCCAGTGAAGCTGAAGTATAATAATGGTTATCATTTGTATCCCAACCTGAGCATTTGGATTCGACCAGGAAATAAGTATTGCCAGATTTAAACAGGGCATGACCTTCGCAGCTTACTTCCGATCCTCGGTATACCACACGTGTATGGCCGGTGTAGGATGAGTTAAGCTCCATAATTGCTACCTGGGAGTTTACACTTACACTACTAATCATATATGCTTTTCCATCCGTATCCTTATAAACATTCATATCGCGGCTATCCAGGCCTAATGGGCGATAATGGCCCTGCCAGTTGTAGTTACCACCTATGGTGCTGCTGGTTGCATAACCTACTTCTGCTGTTCCATATGCCCCCCAACCCTCGTAATGTACCCATAATACAAACTGCCCTGTTGTGGTATTGTGCAATAACTTCGGCCGCTCTACAACTGAACCAGCAGCAAGATCGCCATGGGTTGAGTTTTTTAGAATGGTATTTACGAATGTCCAGTTTTTCAAATCTGCAGATGAGTAAATATTTACACCTTTAAAGGTATAGTTGTTATCCGATCTATCCATTCCCCACAAATAATAAAGGTTTCCAACTTTGATTATTCCTCCTTCAACTGCATGTACAATGTTTCCATTTGTATCGTACATATCTCCTCCGGTATAGAAACTGGCATTTGGGTCGGCAGTAAAATTTGTTGCGCTAAGCTTATTGTTTTTTTGTGTTTTGAACTGTTCGAGCTGGGCTTCAGCCTGATCAGGGGTTTTTCGGCAACTCAATACCGTACAGATGAATAGCAAAAATGCAATCATCGTTGATGAGATTTTTAATGTTTTCATAGGTTAAGAATAACTTGATATAAATGGTTAGATGTAGGTATTTTTAAGCGTTGAGATTAGCATCCAGTGAGCAAGCTCATCCGTTTAGAAAATCTCCTATACCTCTAATTTCATTTGTCGGGCAAGACATCAAAATTTAAGGTAAAAGGTTTTTATTTAGACATTCGTGTAGATTTTACTAAAATTTAGTAATTAACCAGCTCATTATTAATAGATTGGAGAAGAATAATACTGATTACACTTCTCCAATCTTTAAGCTTTTATTTAAAAACCGATAGCCGCAGCACCGCCATTAACGGGCCAGCCAGGGTTTTGATAGATCACAGCCGAATTAGAATCTCCATTTTCTGCAGTAATAATGAAATGCTGTGCAGCAATTGGATTTAAGTAATGCGCCATCGTCCACCGTACGCCTTTGTAAGATTCATTGTTGCCATAAATCTCATAAGGTCTGAGGTATAAACTTAAAGCCGGATCTGATACGATTGCTCCAGGGTTTGATGCACCAGAAGCAAGCTGGGCCGGCTTGTACCAATCTTTCATCGGCCCCCATAATTTAAATCCTTCAATATGGTCTGGCGTAGAAATCATCTGATCCATAGCTCTCCATCTTTTAAGGTCCATAAACCTTAAGCCTTCAGCCATAAGCTCATTGCGCCTTTCTCTTCGGATGTTGTAAAGAGTTGGATTAACCAAAACACCATTTGAATAAGCTCCCCAGTCCTTTTTTTCAAGGTTCATGTTGGTTGCAGCAATGGTTTTATTAAAATCAGGATCAACCTTTGCCCTGGTTCTTATCTGTTGCCAATAACCAACGGAAACTGCATCCAATACCCCGTTTCGCTCAAAATCGGCTTCAATGTAGTTTAGATACGCTTCGGTAGCCCTAAAAGTTACACTTCCGGTATAACCTCCCCCATTATTGGTTTGGGCACCATCATAACTCAAGCCTTTTCTTATGGTGTAGCCTGTTGAATATTTTTTTTCAGCGCTTGACTGATCTATAGCAGGTATAGGCTCTATAGTGGTTCCATGACTGCCTGCTCCGATGTTTACCAGTTGATTTTTTTGCCCTGGTTCTTTTAAGAAAAGGTTTAGACGGCCATCCCTGCCTTCTCTTACATCTTTAATGTAATCATCACCTTTGTAACCGCTTCCTGGTGCATAAATTGGAAGTCCGTTTGCCATAAGGAAACTTTCTACCATACTTCTGGTTAACCCTACAGAATTATTGCCCAATTGCGCATACACAGGAACGTTATGGGTTATATTTACTGAATATTGTCTCCAAAGTAAAACTTCGCTGTACCCAGCCATATTTACGTTACTGAACATATTGAAATATGGATTTTCATTATTGGCTGATTCAATAATCCCTGTGTTTGTTACCAACTGAACAGCATCTGCCACGGCCTTAGCTGCAGACATTGATTCACTTAAAAAAAACTGTGATTCGGCTTCAATGCTTCCGGCTTTAAACTGATAGCCTGCATTATAAGCTTTGTTAGCACCTGGCCAGCTTGGTCCGTTAGGTACAAAAGCGGTGCCTTTAAAATATTTAAGCCAGGTACCTTCATAAAGACCAACCCTGGATTTTAACAACAGTGCACAGTTTTTAGAAAGGCGGTTTTTAGATCCATCAGGATTGTTCATCAACATTGCTGCCGAATCAAGATCAGCAAGTATAAAACGGGCAACCTCAGTTCTTGGCATTCTTCTGCTTGCCTCTTTCAATTTTGCCGCATCATCACTTAAAGTGGTTTTAATGATGGGAAAATCGCCTAATGCCTGCAGTTTTGAGAAATAAACATAGGCCCTTAAAAAGTAAACTTCTCCTATATATTGTTTAATTTTATCTTCACTACCACCTATTTTTCCGGTTTTCCATTTGGGAACCACATCCTGAAGAAAATAGTTTAACTGATAAATGTTGCTAAAATCCCAGTCGCCACCCGATGATCCAACTTTGAAAAGCCCTGGTGCATATCTATTGTCCATAGAAGTGGTTGCCATGTTATCTGTATTGGCATCAATTCCAAAAGTTCCGAATGAATAATTGGTATGAGAAGGGAGGATATCGGTATAACGTGTTATTGCGTACGCACCTAGTTGCGACTCTTCCTGTAAGTATTTTTCCGGGCTTATAGTTGATAATGGTTCCTGATCAAGGTATTTCTTACATGAAACGGAAACAAGCACTAAAAGTATTGCTCCAGCCCAAAGCTGGCTTATTTTGTTAAAATTTTTCATCGTCTTATATTAAAAAGTGACACTTAGACCGAAGGATAGTGCCTTGGTGATTGGATAAACATTACCGTTTGATCTTGAATCTCCAGGCTGATAATCAATGGTTTCAGGATCAAAAATCTTCGTTAACTTTGTAGCCGTCCACAGGTTTTCTCCGGAAGCATATACCCTAATCTTTTGCAACCCTAATTTTTTCACTAATGGCACTGGAAGCGAATAGCCAAGTTGCAGGTTTTTTAAGCGGATGTAAGATGCATCCTGTAGATACCGGGTTTGAACAGCCTGATTTTTTAAAGTTCCAAATATTGGCCTGGCGTAATAAGCATCAGGGTTTTGGCCTAATGGATTGTTAGGGTCTGCACGGAAATAATCCAAATGCTCTTTAAGTCCGGTTGAAAACCAGATTACATCCGTAGCACCAAAAAAGTAGGCACTTGGTGTGTAAAAATCTCTTTTTAACACTCCCTGGAAAAACACCCTTAAATCAAAGCCCTTATAATCCACATTTAAATCCAGCCCAAAATTATATCTCGGTGAAAAATTACCGATCACATGTTTGTCTCCACTATCAGACTGGGTATTGTTACCTTGATCAAGTTTGCCATCACCATTAAAATCTGCATACATAATATCCCCTGCGGCCCATTGTGAACCAAAAAAATTCTGGCCATTAGAAGAAGTAGCCAAGTGGGCATCCATTTCTGCCTGGGTTTTTGCAATACCTATAGTGGTATACCCCCAAATTTCTCCAAGCTTTCTTCCTTCTATATAAGTGTTTAATGAGCCGCTAGGGTTTGGAAACCTGGTAACTGTAGTCTGATTATCACTCAGCTGTAAACGTGCACTATATCCAAGTCCATTTTTAAGCTTGTCTGCCCATCCCAGCTCCAATTCAAAACCTACGGTTTTTAAATCAGTATTGTTTGTAGGCGGAACAGCAGTTCCTAAAACCACAGGTAGTTCTGTTGCTGGCCCAAGCATATTGATAGTTTTACGGTTGTACCAATCAAAACTTCCGGTAAGCCTGTTTTTAAAAAAAGCGAAGTCGAGCCCAAGGTTAAGACTTTTTACGGTTTCCCATGTCAGTGTAGAACTGATTAGCCCGGGTGCGCTGGCAGTATTAGGCTGTGCACCATTTACCAGCCAATTACCGTTACCCGTAGCAACAGGTAAAGTTAAATAAGTTGGATAAGGATCCGGTGAGCCGTTTTTGGTTGTTGTTTGGTTTCCTAAACTTCCATATGAAGACCTAAACTTAAATACATCAATAAACGCTAAGTTATCTTTCACAAAATCTTCCCTGGCAATGTTCCATCCAACAGATACCGATGGAAAGTAAGTCCACCGCTGATCGGCCCTAAACCTTGAGGATGCATCGTATCTTAGGTTAGCTTCCAAAAGGTATTTTCCATCATAATCGTAATTTAACCTACCGAAAAAGCCAGCTATGCTGTATGCCTGATAATCTCCGTTAACAACAGGAGGCTGAATTTTACCATCAGGATCGGCCCCGGAAGTTGTGTTAATGGTTGGAAGTTCGGGCACAATAATGCCTTGCCTCGATACATTTAGGCCCCTGAGCCTGGTCATCTCTGTTTGAAAACCACCCATCACCTTGAAATTATGTTTTTCAGCCAATGTTTTTGAGAATTCAGAATAAATATTGGAGTTGAAATAATTTTCGCGGTATCCCTCTTCAAAAACAGCAGAATTTCGGTTGTATAGATAAGCATTCCCATTTACATCATGGTTGTAGGTTTTTTGAACATCATAATGGTTAAAATCATTTCTAGTGCGGTAATTAACCTCTGCGAAAGTTCTCCATCCTTTTATCGGTTCAAACACAAGCTGTAGCTGCTGGTACATCCAATCTTTCTGATTCTTGGTTATCCCTCCGTCCCTAAGGCCAAGGGCTGGTGAAGGAGAGCTGTAGAGGAATCCGTTCGGATCATATAAGGGCAAAGTTGGCCATCCCTGACGTGCAAGATTTGCATATAGACCGTTACCAAGATCACTGGGTCTGCGGTAATCTTCTCTTAAAAACCGCGTACTATAATTCAATGAAACTGCCTCAGAAATCTTAGTGTTGATCTTTGCGGCAAGGCTATAACGCGAATAAAGGTCTTCACCGATTTTTAAAAGTCCTTTTTGATCAAGGTAGTTTGTTGAGAGATAATAAGTTGTTTTATCATTGCCTCCATTTAAGCTAAGATTGTGTTCCTGGGAGAATGCATGATTAGAATAAATTTCCTTATACCAATCCACATTATCATTCCCAAAATCATAACCATCCTGCCAATACGGAACGTTTCCTGTGTTTGGCGCAATACTGCTTTTCAAAATACCAGCCTGGTAATCTCGTATGCGTTGCAGGTATTCAGGGCTAAAGCGTGCACCGCTTCCACCATTTATACTCGCATCGTTATAGTATAATGCAAAATTATAAGAATCGAGCTGTTGAGGTAAGCTTACAGGACTTGTAATACGAAAGTTGTTGTTATAATTAACCTGTGTTAGGCCAGATTTGCCTCGCTTTGTAGTTACCAATATTACTCCGAAAGCAGCACGAGAACCATATATAGATGATGCAGAAGCATCTTTAAGAAATGATATATTATCGATATCCTGTGGATTAAGTACGTTCAGCTGTCCTTCCATCCCATCAATGAGTATAAGTGGACTTGCTGATGAATTGCCACTTATAGTACCAATACCTCTCATGTTTATTGTGGGACTTGCATCTAACGAACCATTATTTTGGGTGATATTTAAACCAGCTACCTTGCCTTGTAATGCCTGGGTGGCGTTTACAACAGGACGTGATTCAAAAGCTTTTGCATCAATACTGCTAACAGCACCTGTTAGATTAACTTTTTTCTGCTTTCCAAAACCAACAACAACAACATCATCAAGATCTTTATTTGCGGCAGTAAGGCTTATGTCAATTTTATAAATGCCAGCCTGTGCAGTAAGCCCGGCTAACTTAACCTCTTTCGGAGCATAACCAACTGATGAATAAACCAGTGTGGAGGCAGATGATGCTTTGATGGTATAGCGACCATCATTGCCCGATACTGTAGCAGTACTGGTTCCTTTTACTGATATACTTACGCCGGGCAGTGGGCCTCCGGCATCCTTTATTATACCCTGCACAGTTGTATCCTGGGCATGTGTGCTACCAATAGAACAGATTGCAAATACACACAGTGCAATACAGCTCCTAATCAAAAATAATAGTTGTTTTGTCATAAAATAATTAATGATATTGTGAAACTTAAGAAAATGTAAATTCAGGCTGCGGATCGTTTTTGAAACATTGGGGACAAAGCATATACTTAGCAACTATTAATAGTGCAGACCTTTTTTCAAAAAAGTGCGGGGAAAAGGCCTTCCGTCTCAAATAGTGCTTATAATTGGTTAAAATTTTGATAAAAAATGCATTTATCAATTTCATAAGTTAATGCGAAGAAAATTGGATATGAATACCCAATAACCGATATTGGTTCTCGGCATAACGAGCTGAAGGGTGTAACAATATGCGTTGTATACAGAAGAAAAGAGGTGGAATTGGGAAAAAAGGGGTGGTAAATCGGGCTTTTTGATCTGTTAACATAATAAATACCAGATTTGTCGCGAAGATGGAATGAATGATCCTTAATGCGATATAGAGAACTTGACCAAGGCAAAACATGAAACGTTTTGTATCGAAGGCCTGTTTATGGAGATTTCAGTTAAAAGGTAGTCATTTCGACAAAAAAAACAGCGAATAGAAAATCTGAAGCACAACTAAAATAGATTATTTGTTGCACTCAATCCTGTTAAAAAAGCTTTTATTTTTTGATACTATATTTTAGGCCCACCTCAAATTCGCCATTGCTGTAGTTTTGCATTTTCGAGGTATTGGTGGTATATTGAAAAAGAAGAGAAAACTGGTTTTTATAATTGGCACCAAAACCACCGGTAAAACTATTGGTGCTGTGGTAAATGCCATTAAACATGAGTTTGTTTTCTAAAAACTGAAGATTTATACCAGCATCAAAAATCCCGTCATAATTCTGTACTCCTCTGTACACCAGTTTTGGCTCAATGCTGCTAATTACTTTATCGGTAGTAAATTTGTAACCTGCTGCAAAAAAGTAAATCGAACGGTCTACAACGTTTCTCAACACATCTCTTTTAAAAAACCGCTTAAGGTTAGGTAATGTGCCTTGTAGCGTTAGTTTATCAGTGCGGTAAGCCACGCCAAAATCGCCATCCAAATACAATTTCCGATCATTAAAAGTGTTCAGTACATCATCATCCAGGTCGCCCTTTGCCTTCCCAATATCCACCCATTCGTTCATAATACCTGCCGATAGGCCAAAATCCAGAAAGTTGGTTCCACTATTTAAAGGCAAGTGATAGGCATAGGTTAAGGTTGCCCTTGTTCGGTTAATGGCTCCTGCCCCCTCATTATAAAAAAGCAATCCCAAGCCAACCTTATTATTGGTTAAACCGTAATCGGCGGTAAGGTACTGGATTTTAGGTGCACCATCTACCCCAACCCATTGCGTTTTAAGGGCAGCATTTAAATTGATTCCTTTTTCTAAACCTGCCATTGCCGGATTGGCTAAAAACTGATTTTGATAATAGATGCTACCCATTGGGTTAAGCTGGGCATATGCCGATGTACTAAATATAAATAACAGTACGGCTATATAACATTTCATTTTCCTCACCCTGTTATTTTTTATATAAAATTGATATAAACCCCTTAATAGATCCATCTGCACCCAAATCAAGCATGTAGTAATAAGTATCTTCCATCAATGGTTTCCCATTAAAGTATCCATCCCAGTTATTCTGATAGTTTGTAGTGGCATAAATCAACCTTCCCCCTCTATCAAAAATCGATAGTTTATTGTTCGGATATTTTTCCAAACCTTTAACTATAAAAAAATCGTTTTTACCATCGCCATTTGGTGTAAGGATATTATTTACAATAGCTACATCTGCATCGGTCTGCATAATCAGAAAAGGTTGTAAAAAACCCTGTGTCAATGTGGTACTGTTAGATTGAAAAGTTTGTACAACCGCCATTTCTCCAATACTAAAATCATACAGCTGATTATTGATTTTTCCATAACCACTGGCCGAATTTAAAACATAAGGTAAACTCTGTGCCTTTAAACTATTGCTATAAAAACCGAACAGCAAGAAAATAAACGGATAGAATATTCTTCTCATCTTGCTTTAGTTTAAAGAAATCCAGGACGAGCCATCACTTTGGATAGTGTAAGTTTTATTTCCTGTAATGGTTATCAGGCTCGAATCATCGTTCAATAGAACCGGGTTACTGAGGCTTACATCTCCGGAGGATAAAGCTTTTATGAGTATATAAATTCGTCCCTTGCAAGTTGAGGCCGCCGGAAGATTAACGGTTACTGCTGCTCCTGCATTTTTTATCCTAACGGTATAATGGCTGGCATCAAGCGTTAATGATCCTGCTGTGGTAAAGGTTAAAACGCTTGCCGCAACTGAACCATTTACATTTAAGGTGCTCACATTTGCAGGCGCGTAAGAAGTAGAATTTGCAGCTAAAGTGCCATTTATGGTTAGCGCCCCTCCGTTTGCTGTAAAATTACCAGCAATTAATGGATAAACTGTATTGGAATTGGCTACAATAAGGCTGTTATTTATATTAGTACTGTTACTTCCAGCATTATTTCCGATAAAAATGTTACCTGTACCACTATTTTTTGAGCCTGCTGCATAACCTAATGCGGTATTGTTGTCGCCATTGTTAGCTTCGAGGGCTAAACTACCTATGGCAGTATTTGCCACACCTGTTCCATTTGCCATAAGTGTATGCGTACCAATTGCAGTATTATTAGAACCTACAGTATTAATGGCCAATGCCTGCGAACCAAAACCACTATTATTGATCCCACTAAAGCTACGCTGCAATACCAAATAACCAAAAGCACTGTTTTCGTAACCTGAAATGTTTACTGATAAAGCTTCGCGGCCAAATGCACTGTTGTAAAAACCAGATACATTTGAGGTAAGCGTTTTATAACCGAAAGATAAATTGGTTTCAGAAGAATTACCCAAACGACCAGATTTTAGCCCGTTAACCAAAAAGTTAATGGCAATATCATCAGTATTACCTAAAAAGTTATTGTTCTGGTCGATGTTACCAGTATTTCCTCTTAATGCCCAGGCATTTGCATTGGCAAAAAGTGTTCTGCTAATCAGCTCAGGCTTACCGGTTGTGGCGTTGGTAATGTAAACCTTATTGGCATCGCTCACTCCATCAGTAGTTAATTTAGCAAGGTTTACTGAGGCATCAGCCAGTTTTGGTGTGGTTACCGAAGCATCTGCGAGTTGAAGTGTATTAACAGCGGCATCATCAATATTGATATTCTTAACCTCTTTATTTCCTATTTTAACTGAAGTTACTGCGCCATTGGCAAGTTTTACTGTTGTTACCGATCCATCTGCAAGCTGAAGTGTATTAACAGCAGCATCATCGATATTGATATTCTTAACTTCTTTATTTCCGATCTTCATTGAAGTTATTGCACCATCGGCCAGTTTCTGCGTAGTTACAGCAGCATCAGCGAGTTTTATTGTACTTACTGCTCCTGCATTAATATCAATTACTACATCTTTTAATAAAGCTGATGTGCCATTTGCACTTACACTTAAATCTGTTGAGGTTAAAGCTTTAGCACCCGCCAATTGATTTACATCCAAAGTTACTGGTTTCCATGCAGATCCATCAAATAAAAGCACCTGGTTATTAACAGGAGTAGCTGCACTTAATAATTTACCTTGAATATTGGCTATTGTAGGGTTTGGATAGTTCCCTTTTAAATCACCTCCGGCAACTCCGGTTGAAGGGCCAACCGGACCTACATCACCTTTGTCGCCCTTATCTCCCTTATCGCCTTTAACACCTTGTATTCCTTGTAAACCTTGTAAGCCATTTGCTCCCGCCGCACCAGTATCGCCTTTAATTCCTTGTGGGCCTGTTGCGCCAACTGCTCCCTGCGCACCTGTTGCGCCAGTTAAACCTGTAGGGCCTTGCGCACCTGTTGCTCCAGGCACCCCGGCAGGACCTTGTAAACCTACTGGCCCGGCAACCCCAGCAGGACCAGTAGCTCCTGCTGCACCAGTATCACCTTTTATACCTTGCGGACCTACAGCTCCGGCAACTCCGGCAGGCCCTGCCGGGCCTGTTGCACCTGGATCGCCTTTTGGGCCAATTGGTCCGTTGGCAGCATAAAGTGCATAAGGAACACTTAATAACTGGGCGGTACCGGCAAGATTAAAATTACTCCCGTTATCCGGATCAATTTCTACTTTTATAAATTTTAATCCACTAGCCCATGTTACGCCAGCAATTGTACCGCTAACTGCGGTTGCTCCTGCTGATCCGATGGCTACAGCATATAAACCCAAAGCATTCGTAGTTACATTCCTTACTTCCGAATACTGTGTGGTACCGGTTGAAGATGCATCTAATATGCTAATCCGAAGGGAAATGTTTTTGTTTGCTATCGGAGTACCGTTAGCGTTTCTGGCAGCACCTTGATAATTAAACTGCTGTGGGGCCTGCGCCTTAACAGCTACTGCCAAAACTAAACTTAGCAAAGCAATCAGTAGAAATTTTTTCATGAACGGGATGAGATCTATTTATTTGACCAGAGATATAAATATCAGCGGCCAAACGTTCAAATCTACCAATTAGTATATCCCATAAAGGCTACATTACACAAAGGCCTTTTCGAAAATACCTTATTGAAAGTAATTAATTTACTATCAAATAGTTACAAAAAATTATATTTTATAATTTTACACGAACATACTATTATGTACTGTTTTATATGTTAAGTACAAATTAATTAATCAATTATTATAGCTAGGATTACTATGTTTCGGAGGGGAAAGATATGCCTTTAATGTTGCGGTATAAATCTACTGCATATAAATCAGTCATACCTGAAACAAAATCCAGCACGCTTTGGGTGATAGAATAAACATCAGTTAAATCTGTATGGTACTGTTTGGGTATTAGTTTAACCAATTTTTTATAGTAATGGGTATTGTTGTGAATTAAAGCGGGTACAAACTCTTCTAATAAACCTGCCATAATCTTATACCCTGCTACTTCTTTCTGTATTACAGAAGAGAAATTATAAATGCGTTCTACCGAGATTCTTTCTACCTCTTTCCAGGCGGTAATATAGGGTTCGGGTAATAAATCGGTTAAACTTTGGTTTAAATCACCATTTAACAACTTTTCCTGCTCTCTAAAAAATATACCGGCACACGCATTTGTTAAAGTATTTATTGCCTTTGCCCGTAACAAACCAATTTTTGCATCATCATCTTCATAGTCATTTTTTAAGCGATTTTCGATAGTTGCTGAGTTTGCAAAAGGCAACAGGTAATTTTTTACTTCTTTGTATGAAAGAATTTTTAAACGGTGCGCATCCTCCAGGTCAATGATGCTGTAACAAATATCGTCTGCAGCTTCAACCAAATAAACCAATGGATGACGTTTGTAGATCAGGTATTCGCTTTCTTCCTGCTCCAAATGCAATTCAGTAGCAATTCGTTTAAAGGTATCGGCCTCCGACTGAAAAAAACCATATTTTTTACGATGCAACAATCCTTTTTGTTTTCCGGCGATAGATGCACAAGGATATTTTGCAATTGATGCCAAAGTGGAATAAGTTAGTGCATAGGCATCATTTCCTTTTCCCTTTAAAGGATGCGTAAGGATTCTGATCGCATTGGCGTTTCCTTCAAAATTGATGAGATCATGCCATTGTGAATCACTCATGTCTTTCTGATAAACACGGCCATCACCATCGGTAAAATACCTTGAAATGGCGGCTTCTCCTGAATGGCCAAAAGCGGGATTTCCTAAATCATGAGCAAGGGCCGCAGCTGCTACAATATTGCCTACTTCGTTAATTAATGGCACTTCCTTAATCAGTTCAGGATTGTGAATCTCTACACTGTTTAAAAAGATATTCGCCATAGAACGGGCTACGCTGGCCACTTCCAGGCTATGCGTTAAACGGTTATGCACAAATACACTCCCTGGCAATGGGAAAACCTGGGTTTTATTTTGCAACCTTCTAAATGGAGAAGAAAAAATTAACCGGTCATAATCACGCTGAAAATCAGAACGTGCCCGATCGGTGCTTGCACCATATTGTTCCTGCCCGTACCGCTTATTAGAAAGTAAATATTTCCATTCCATTTATCCGTTCGCCTTTAAAATTTGGGCGCAAGTTAAACAAAACGATAAAATGGTTAAGCATAAAATTTCAGGTAAAATTCATATTACAATTATTAAAAGATATCACTATATTCGCTACAAAATCAAACAAACAAATAATGAAGAAAATCTTTTTAACGCTCGCTATCTTGTGCTGCTTTACGGTTTTGACCAAAGCGCAATTTGAAGGCTCGAAGCAAATTTTTGAAAGTCCGAAATTAAAGGAAACGATCAAAACACAGAAAATTGTAGCCATTTTACCTTTTGAAGTAAAAATCTCCTACAGGAAACAACCAAAAAATTTCAATCCTGATGCCAACAAAAATCAGGAAGAATCAATGGCTAAATCGATACAAGCCAGTATGTACACCTTTTTGTTAAGAAAAGCTTCTGATTACACGGTAACTTTTCAGGATGTTGATAAAACCAATATCTTATTGAAAAAAGCTGGTGTATTGGGTAAATTAGATGAAACCACTAAAGATGAACTGGCCAAAATACTTGGTGTTGACGCTGTAATTGGCGGTCGTTTCGAAACTGAACAAACAAAATCTGAAGCTGGTGCAATTGCATCTGCTGTTTTATTTGGGGGTTTTGGTGGCAAATCCGGAACGGGAACAATGTTTTTAACCATTAACAATGGATCAGACGGCGAGTTGTTATGGCGTTTCTTTAAAACGATGGATGATACCATCATGAGTTCTACCGATGATATGGTAGAAAGGATGATGAGAAAGATATCAAGGAATTTTCCTTACAAAAGTTAACCCAAAGGCAGATAGAAATATCTGCCTTTTTTGTTACTCCCATATTGCTCCTTCATAATAAGCAAACTATTTAGGTCTTAGTCTGTTTTATAACCAAACAGATGATCTTATGAAAACGAGCATTTATAATAAGGAAGAACATATTGAAGGTTATGTAGGCACTGATGATAAACAATCAGAAAAATCTGATGTACAGAAAGCTTATGAAAAAGGTAATGATACCAATATTATAACCGCTTATGGCAAGGAACCTAGTGAACTGATTGAAGGTAATCCATTGGCTAAAGACGGGATGGATAATTCGGGCACTCAAGGAAAAGATACGCTTAGCGATGATGCTTATAACAGCCCGGATAAACACCCAACCTTAGAAAGTGCCGAAAGCCATACCGGAAGTTCATCAGATGATTTTAAAGGTAAATCAGATATTGATGAAACTGATGAAGACCACGCTTTAAATACAGGAATATAATATATAAACTTATGGGATTATTAAAATATGCCATTTTAGGCGCAGCAGCTGTTTATGGTTTTAAATATGCTACGAAAAAAAGAGCTGTAGACGGTAAATCATTATTAGATGACTTGAAAGATCAGGCTCCTAAATATGTAGACCGGGTTAAAAGTTACGGGGATCAGATTAAAAGAGATTATTCACAAACAAGTGAACTGTACTGACAAGATCAGGAAATCCGGAAAGACAAACGAAATTGACATTTGTCAATCGAATTATAGAATTCAGAATTGCAATTTGATTTTAAGTTCTTGAAATTTGCGCCCGCTGTAGGATTCGCGACAAAGATTAACAAAAATCAGAGACTAAACGATTTAAGGGCATTCGCCACTTGATTAACGCATTTCAGTTGTAGAATCCTAATTAATTCCATCTGCCGGAAAATGCAAAATTATTATTAAGGGATTATTCTACATGAATATTCCCTTTTTAATCGACTATAAATCCTTCCCGCTTATTCCCCTGTCTTTTTCTTTATTTCTATTGCCAATATCTTCATTTTGACTCAAATTGGCATTATTCAATTCCTTATTGATGTTGTGTTTACCAACAGTTTTAGTTTTTGCGAGGTGCGCATCATCCGGTTGATCTTTACGTTTAAAATCAGCTCGTTTGTGTCCGTAGGTAGCCTCGCCATTATCCCACTCAATATCATCATCATGGCTACCGCCTATCTGAGGATTTACATCTTTATTATTATTATCATTCATTTCCATAGTCGTTGCTATTTAAGATGCTTCTATTTTTAAGAACAATTGACGATACTAAAAAGTTTATACTAAAATCATTCAGCGTGCCTATTTCACACCTTTACTTTGATCTATTTTAGTATCACTGTCCAGGTCATCTTTACTTGATCCATTTTCATACCTGTGTTTAGGTGGTTTTTCCATTCTGCTTTCTTCAAGTTCAGAAAAATCACTGCCTTTCTGGTTGGCAACTTCCCCATGCGACGAAGGTTTCTGTACTGATCCTTCCTGAGGATCTGCAAAATCCTGACCTTCAATCGGTAACTCTTCTTGCTGATTATCATCCTTTTCCATATCAATAAAACCGATCAGCCTGGTTTTTGTTTCGAATTTTTGGGCATAAAAAAAGTCCCGATTTATATCGGGACTTTTAATTCTTTTTTAAATCAATTAAACTTTGATTTCAACTTCAACACCGCTAGGTAATTCAAGTTTCATTAAAGCATCAACTGTTTTAGAGTTAGAGCTATAAATATCCAATAAACGTTTGTAAGCGCATAATTGGAACTGCTCTCTAGCTTTTTTGTTAACGTGTGGAGAACGTAAAACAGTAAAGATTTTCTTCTCTGTAGGAAGTGGAATCGGTCCACTTACAACTGCACCCGTAGGTTTAACAGTTTTTACGATTTTCTCAGCAGATTTATCTACTAAGTTGTAATCGTAAGATTTTAATTTAATTCTGATTCTTTGGCTCATCTTATTTTAATTATGGCTTCCTGTTAGAGCTATTAACAACAGAAGCCGGATTTATTTTAAGTTTTGTGTTAAGCGCTTTGCGTAGGGCGACAAATCATCGCTAAACGCAAAACGCTATTCACATCACATTACTAGTCTTCAGACTTAATTCTGCCTTTTGATTTAGCAATTACTTCATCCTGTACGTTTTTAGGCGCAGCTTCATAGTGGTCGAATTCCATTGTTGAAGTTGCACGGCCTGAAGTGATTGTACGTAACTGAGTTACATAACCAAACATTTCAGAAAGTGGCACAGTTGCTTTAATTACCTGAGATCCATTACGGGTATCCATACCTAATAATTGACCACGACGACGGTTCATATCACCGATAACATCACCCATGTTTTCTTCAGGGGTTAAGATTTCGATTTTCATGATTGGCTCCATCAACGTAGGTTTACATTTAGGTAAAGCTTCACGATATGCCATTTTAGCTGCAAGCTCAAATGATAAAGCATCTGAATCGACTGCGTGGAATGAACCATCAATCAAACGTACTTTCATATCAGGAAGTGGGTAACCAGCCAATACACCGTTAGACATCGCAGCAGCAAATCCTTTTTCTACTGAAGGGATAAATTCACGTGGAATTGAACCACCTGTAATTTCGTTTACGAATTGTAAACCACCTTTTTCGAAATCAGCATCGATTGGCGAAATAATAACCTGGATATCAGCAAATTTACCACGACCACCAGATTGTTTCTTGTATGTTTCGCGGTGTTGAGTGGTACCAAAAATTGCTTCTTTGTAAGCTACTTGTGGCGCACCTTGGTTAACTTCTACTTTAAACTCACGTTTTAAACGGTCAATTAAAATATCCAAGTGTAACTCACCCATACCAGAGATTACAGTTTGACCAGTTTCCTGATCAGTTTGAACTCTGAATGTAGGATCTTCTTCAGCCAATTTAGATAAGCCCATACCTAATTTATCAACGTCTGCCTGAGTTTTAGGCTCAATAGCTAAACCGATAACTGGCTCAGGGAAGTTCATTGATTCAAGAATGATCGGGTTTTTCTCATCACACAGCGTATCACCAGTTTTGATATCTTTAAATCCAACTACCGCAGCAATATCACCAGCAGCCACATTAGGCACAGGGTTTTGCTTGTTAGCGTGCATTTGGAAGATACGAGAAATACGCTCTTTACTTTCTGAACGGGTATTGTAAACGTAAGAACCAGCATCTAAGTTACCTGAGTAAACACGGATGAAACATAAACGGCCTACGAATGGGTCAGTTGCAATTTTAAATGCTAAAGCTGCAAACGGCTCTTTAATGCTTGGTTTTAATAAAACTTCAGCACCAGTATCAGGGTTTGTACCAACAACACCTTCTGAATCAAGAGGTGAAGGCAATAATTCCATCACATAATCCAACATGGTTTGAACACCTTTGTTTTTGAAAGATGAACCACAAACCATAGGAACGATTTTAGCATCTAAAACAGCTGCACGTAATGCATCTAAAATTTCGCGCTCAGTGATTGAATTTGGATCTTCAAAGAATTTCTCCATTAAAGATTCATCGTAATCAGCAACTGATTCCAATAATTTCTCTCTCCACTCAGCAACCTCATCTATCATATCTTCAGGGATAGGCACTTCAGTAAAGGTCATCCCTTTATCGTGCTCATTCCAAACGATACCACGGTTGTTGATCAAATCAACCACACCTTTAAATGCATCTTCAGAACCGATAGGCAATTGCAATGGAACTGCATTACTACCTAACATATCTTTAACTTGTTTAACAACTTTTAAAAAGTCTGCTCCAGAACGGTCCATTTTGTTAACGAAACCGATACGGGCAACATTATAGTTGTTAGCTAAACGCCAGTTGGTTTCTGATTGAGGCTCAACACCATCAACTGCAGAAAACAAGAACACTAAACCATCTAATACACGTAACGAACGGTTTACCTCTACAGTAAAATCCACGTGTCCTGGTGTATCGATAATGTTCATGTGGTATGCCTGACCTCTGTATTTCCACTCAACAGTAGTTGCAGCAGAAGTGATCGTGATACCACGCTCTTGCTCTTGTGCCATCCAGTCCATTGTTGCAGCACCTTCGTGCACTTCACCAATTTTATGACTTACACCAGCATAATAAAGAATACGCTCTGTTGTTGTAGTTTTACCTGCATCAATGTGAGCCGCGATTCCAATATTTCTTGTAAATTTTAAATCTCTTGCCATGTTATGTTTTTGATTTATCTGATTTTAAATAATTACACCGATTATGTTAAAACAAATCGGTGTAATTTATCTAATCAGTATAATCTTCTAATTAAATCTGTGTAATCTTACTAATCTGTTAATCCTAATAATTAGAATCTGAAGTGAGAGAACGCTTTGTTAGCCTCAGCCATTTTATGCGTATCTTCTTTTTTCTTAACAGCAGCACCTTCACCTTTAGCAGCAGCTACGATTTCACCAGCTAATTTCTCTTTCATGGTTTTTTCGCCACGTTTACGAGCGTATAAAATTAACCATTTCATACCTAAAGCTGTTTTACGCTCTGGTCTAACCTCAGTTGGAACCTGGAAGTTAGCACCACCAACACGACGAGATTTAACCTCTACAGCTGGCATAATGTTAGTTAAAGCACGTTTAAATATCTCTAAACCGTTTTCACCTGCTTTTTTCTCAGCAATTTCAACAGCATCGTAAAAAATAGCATATGCGATAGATTTTTTTCCATCGTACATCATATTGTTTACAAAACGAGTTACCTGAACATCGTTAAATTTTGGATCAGGAAGAATAATTCTCTTTTTTGGTTTTGACTTTCTCATTTCTTATTTCCTCCCGATTATTTCTTTTTACCTTTTGTTGGTGCCGCAACTACCTGTCCTGGTTTAGGACGTTTAGTACCATATTTAGAACGACGTTGGTTACGACCAGCTACACCTGATGTATCTAATGCACCACGGATGATGTGGTAACGTACACCTGGTAAATCTTTAACACGACCACCACGGATCAATACGATTGAGTGTTCCTGTAAGTTGTGACCTTCTCCAGGAATGTATGCATTAACCTCTTTACCGTTCGTTAAACGAACACGGGCTACTTTACGCATTGCTGAGTTTGGTTTTTTAGGGGTAGTGGTGTACACACGTGTACATACACCTCTTCGCTGTGGACAGCTGTCCAACGCTGGAGACTTACTCTTGAACTCCAGTGCTACTCTACCTTTTCTAACTAATTGTTGAATGGTTGGCATTGTGCTTTTTTATGTTTTTTATTAAAAAATTTACCGCTCCCCCGGCATCCTTACAGATAGCCCATAAAACGGACTGCAAAAGTAGAACAATTCTTTTTAAAAATCAAGGGGTTAGCGTAAAAAGTTTTAAGTTGGCAGCTATTAGTTTCTAGTTGATGGTTAAGGAGTTGTGGCTCTCCCATTCTTATGTTGATATTCCGAACTAAAGGGGTTCCAAATTTCAGATGAAACCTTTCCTACAATCGCGCCATGCTGAATTTATTTCAGCAACTTAAATCAATGCGATTATTTTTTTGGAAAGCAACCTCTGCAATATTTAGGTGAGGTTTGGCCCCGCTAATGTTCCAAGCTCGTGAAAAACTCGCTTTCCACGTATATCGGGTTTAGCTTTCAAGAACAGTACACTAAAAATCGTTTTTGGGAGCTGAATTAAGGGAAATTGCAGATGAGACTTTTTATATACTATTCATGCTGAATTTATTTCAGCTACTTAAATCAATGCGATTATTTTTTTTGGAAAGCAACCTCAGTAATACTTAGGTGAGGTTCGGCCCCNATATACTATTCATGCTGAATTTATTTCAGCTACTTAAATCAATGCGATTATTTTTTTTGGAAAGCAACCTCAGTAATACTTAGGTGAGGTTCGGCCCCGCTAATGTTACAAGCTCCTGAAAAACTCGCTTTCCACGTATATCGGGTTTAGCTTGCAAGAACAGTACACTAAAAATCGTTTTTGGGAGCTGAATTCAAGGGAAATTGCAGATGAGACTTTTCATATACTATTCATGCTGAATTTATTTCAGCTACTTAAATCAATGCGATTATTTTTTTTGGAAAGCAACCTCAGTAATACTTAGGTGAGGTTCGGCCCCNGCTACTTAAATCAATGCGATTATTTTTTTTGGAAAGCAACCTCAGTAATACTTAGGTGAGGTTCGGCCCCGCTAATGTTACAAGCTCCTGAAAAACTCGCTTTCCACGAATATCGGGTTTAGCTTGCAAGAACAGTACACTAATAATCGTTATTGGGAGCTGAATTAAGGGAAATTGCAGATGAAAACTTTTCATATACTCGTCATGCTGAATTTATTTCAGCAACTTAAATAAATGTGATTATTTTTTGGAAAGCAACCACAGCAATACTTAGGTGAGGTTCGGCCCCGCTAATGTTCCAAGCTCCTGAAAAACTCGCTTTCCACGTATACCGGGTTTAGCTTGCAAGAACAGTACACTAAAAATCATTGTTGCAAACTGAATTAATGGGAAATTGCAGGGGCTTGCGGAAGTCTTTCTTGTTGACACTCCAATCTTTTATGTTCGATTGTTAAAATTAATTACAATCCTTAAATCCCTCCTTTAGTACCTTAAATCGCTCAACCGCAGCTTCGAGTTCTTTTGGTGCCTTACCATATTCGAAAGTAATTTTATATTGTTTGCCATCGGCATTGATGGAGATCCATTCTGCTCCGCCATCTGCACAATCAGGGCAACCAATCACTTCAGGTAATGCTGCGATCTTATCCATATTTAAATCGTTTTTAATGGCATTAATATCTGCTTCAGAAATTGTTTTGCTACAGATTTTGGTATCAGAAGGCTGTCCGTTTTTTGATTTTGATAAGGTGAGTTTTAAATCGCTAATAAGCAGATTATTGGAGCAATAGCCAACACACATCCCAAAAGATGAGCCATAACCAATACTGTTCAGGTTTTTAACTTTTCCTTTTTTGCATGCAGAAAAACTTAGGCTTATTACTATTGCACAAATAAGGAATATAGCTTTTTTCATCAGGTTAAGGCTTTAAATATGGACTTAATTGATCCGAAGTTACAAATATTCCTCTATATGCCGGCACAGAAGCCTCTAATGTCCACAACAAAACACCTTTTCTATTGGTAAGGACTACAATATGCCTTTTTGAGCTGCAACATAAAATGTTTTCTCTGTTAATCAGATACGCGCTGCCCATCCGGTCGTTATATATTTGTGAAGGCAGTTGAATATGCATATCTAAACTTGCACTTTTGGTTTGCTCATTTATTTTAAAGGCATAAGCACCTGATTGATGTTTTTCAATTCCATTATCAAAGAACATTAAGTTTCCTTCTGTATTAATATGTACGGCATGGGCCTGGGAGAAACCCGTATTGGCTGGCATTTTAATGTTACCACATTTGCCGAATTTCCAGATTACTTTACCGGTTTTAGCGTCAATTTTCCAGATTTGGCCATTATTATAAAATGAAATAATATAATTTCCATCTTTATCATAGTTTAAACTATTGGCGTGCATCCAATCTTTTTTCGTTTTAAGCAGTGCTTTGTCGCTAAAGGGATCAAGGCTATCAAACACACTCCATTTCCAGATCTGTTTTCCTTTTTTATTCATTACTAAAATACCATCACCGTTAATGGTATCTTGTTTCTTACCACCAATACTGCTCAAATCGGAAATTTTCTGATCAACAAATAGGGTAACCAACTGCCCTTTTTGGTTTTTTAAAATTTCGTGGTGAATGGTCTGTTTAAAATCACCCTGGCCTTTTTTTAACATGAGAACGGTATCGCCCTCTAAATTAATTTCCAGGATCTGACTACCATAACTTGTTGGCTCATCATTACCGCCTAAAATCGACAGCAAGGTTTTATCTTTTGTAAAATTAATTACCTTAAAACCAACATTATCTACCATATGGTACCACCGCAACCTTCCTTTATAATCAACCAGGTAAGCCATGCCGGGAGCATACCTTTTGTTAACCAGGATTAATCCGTTTTTTAAATCTTTTGGTATTAACTTATCATCAGCACTTTTTGCTTTAAATTGATCTTTAAGCCACTCGGGCAATTCATTAGAAACAAAGTTGTAGGTTTTGCTTACTTTTTTGGTACCATTTTTTATGGTGATAACCTGGTAAGCATAGCTGGTTTTTGGCATGATGTTACACAGCACAAACTTGTGGTTACTTTTATTTTTAGACAGTGCTGTACTTTCTTTCTGTGCATCGGGAACTTTATCTGCCCAGTATTCTATGTAGGCATCAAAAGCAGCATTGGCAACCACATCAACCTGTATTTTTAGCACATTGTTATTGTGTAAGCCTAGCTTAATCTCTTTAATGCCCTCTACCTGGTTACAGCCGTAAAACGTAAGCACGGCAAGTAAAACAACAAGTTTAAATAAACACCTCATATAATGGAAATATTAAAATCTAGGGATAGCCGTTTTTAAATAAAAAAGAATATGCAGCAAAAACTACATATTCTTTTTATCTACAATTAAAAGTAAGAAATTATTGTCTGCCAGAATTATTTAAATTCGGATTTATATTCACCTGGTTTAATGGATATGGAAAAAACTGATCGCGTGGCATAACTACTGTAGGCGTTTGATTGGTGCGCTTTAAGTAACCGTTTACTACGGCCTCATACTTGCCAAACCTCATTAAATCTGCTCTCCTTTTTCCTTCGTAAAACAATTCCCAACCGCGTTCTTGTAAAAGGGCATCTTTCAGAGTGGTTTGGTTGTAGTTTGCAGCTACCAAAAGCTTGGCGTGTGATCGTCCTTTTACCTGGTTAATCAGATCGATACATTCGGCATTGGGACCACTTAATTCATTTATCGCTTCTGCCCTACTTAATAATATATCTGCGTAGCGGAGTATATTTACACTATGCCCATCGTAATAGGTATTTGCTCCATTTGGATCAGCATATTTCGCTGTGGCCACATCTTGCATATAAAAAATACCTTCCGGAGGAGTAGCACCTAAGGTAGGCGCTTGTTTGTGTACCAATTTATCCACGCCCAGATACTCAGGAAAGAATAGTTTCTTACGATCATCAGCATCATCAAAACTGTTGTAAAAATCCCAGGTTACAGCGTAATATTGCCACCTGTCTGTTAAAACAGGATGTTGTTGTGGGCCAAAGTGATTTAGCAATTCTGTTCCATTAACATTTGCATCGCTCAAAACAGAGAAAATATTCTCTGAACACCATTGATTTTTTTCTGCAAAAAGCCCCTCATAAGTTGAAAAAAGTGAGTATACCTTTAAATCCATTACTTGTTTGGTTACATCAACAACTTTTTGCCATTGGTGCTGGCGCAGGTACAATTTAGCCAATAGGCTAAGTGCGGCACCTTTTGTTGCACGGCCAACATCGTTGCTGGAATATATGGAATTATTCACATAATTTAAAGGTAAAGTTGTAGCTGCTGCTTGAAGATCATTAATTAAAAATGTTTCAATCTGATCTAGTGGAGTTAATTGTTTGTTGGCAAAATAGTTAGGTGATTTACTCGCCTCTTCCACATCTTTTTCAGTTGCTAAAACTACCGGGCCCCAGGCATCGGTTAAATCCATATAAGCTACGGCCCTTAAAAATTTCATCTCAGAAAGGAATTGGCTTTTTTCTTCTGGAGTAATTGCACTCATGTTAGAGAGGTTATAAATCGCATTATTTGCATTTGCAATAAGCTTATAAATTTGTCGCCAATCTTCAGCAATCAAGCCATTTGCTGAGTTCCATTGTACATTTGATAACTGACCAGGATCTCCTCCATAGCTGCAATGTCCAACATCTGTGGTTAAATCAGTCAAAGCAAAATGCCTAACTGTCCAATAATCAAAATTATCGCCAACAGAGGGGCCTTTTAAACGGGCATAAACGGCATTTACCGCAGCAATAGCGTCGGATTTTGTTTTAAAAGCATTGCCTAAGGTTAAGCTACTATATACTACTGGTTCCAAATCCTTTTTGCAAGAAAACTGCAAAAGTACAACTGCAGTAATCGCCAAAATAATCTTATATCTTTTCATCTTTTTATCTTTATTAATCCTAAAATTGGAAAGTAACACTAGTTGATCGTCAATTTTACACCTGCAGAAAATGTTCTGAATGCAGGGAAGGCATTAAAATCTATCCCTCCTCCAAAATTACTTCCTGAATGTGAGTTAACTTCAGGATCGGTTCCACTATAGTTGGTGATCGTAAATAAATTCTGGGCTTCTGCATATACCCTGAAACCTTTAATTACTTTGATATGATCTAACCATTTGGTAGGTACATTGTAGCCTAAAGAAACTGATTTCAATCTTAAATAGGATGCATCCTCCACAAAACGCGAATTAACATAACTGCCATAGGTTGTTAAGAAATACCCTTCACGTGGAATATCTGTATTTTCATTGGTACCTGCAACAAACCTGTTCAATGCATCTGTGCTCGTTGTAGATTCCAACACCAATCTGTTCATATTATACAACGAATAACCGAAAGAGCTTTGGAAGAAGATATTTAAGTCGAAACCTTTATAATGGAAATCATTACCAAAACCCATTGTAAAACGTGGTGTAGAGTTACCCAAAAAGGTCATATCATCGGGTGTAATTTTACCGTCGCCATTAACATCCTGATATTTCGGATCGCCCGCTTTAGAACCTGGCTGTGGAGCATATGTTTCTCCTGTTTTAATTACACCAGCATAAATGTATCCAAAAAGTTCACCAAGTTCACGACGAGGTACTACTCTTGAAAATTCGCGACCTGATACTGTACCACTCGGATTTGCCGTATTAACAGAAATTTGATTAACAGGACCTAACGACAATACTTTTTGACGGTTAAGTGAAATATTGAAATTGGTATTCCAGGTAAAGTTATCATTACGAACATTTACCGTATTCAATAGAAATTCGATACCACGGTTTTGGATAGAACCAGCATTTACAGTAATGGAGTTGAAACCCCAATACTGTTCTAATGGAATATTAATTAACAAATTGGTTGTTTTCTTTGCATAAAGATCAATTGTTGCATTTACACGGCCGTTCAGAAAACCCATATCGATACCGAAGTTATATTGTGTAGTACTTTCCCACTTTAAATCAGGGTTTGGCAGGGTTTTAGGCTCCGTACCAATCTGCAGTGGGCTGCCTGGATCTAATACAGTGCTATAATTGGTAAAAGTTGCCAAATACAAGTAATTAGGAACCCGGTCGTTACCTGTTACGCCGTAACTTGCACGTAGTTTTAAGTTCGAAAAAGTATTTAGATTTTTGATAAATTCCTCATCGGTAAATTTATAGGCAACAGCGCCCGAAGGGAAATATCCATAGCTGTAGTTGGGTCCGAATTTCGAAGAACCATCCCTTCTTAATGTAAATGATGTAAGTAATTTATCTTTATAGTTATAATTTACCCTGCCGTACATTGAATTGAAGGTAGATTGCTCTTTAAAGCTATTGTAACCGTTGCCCAAATTGCTAATGGTAACTCCAGAACCGTTTGGAGTCGAACCTGCACCAAGGTTATAGAATAAATATGCATCTGTAGGGAAACCTTTACTACCCGCAGCTAAATAATCATTAACATCTTTCTGACTGGATACTCCGGCTAAAAAAGTAAAGTCATGATCTCCAGTTTTATATTTATAGGTTAAATAATTTTCTACCAACCACCTAAATGTAGTTGAACTCTTTTGAGCGGCCAAGCCACCGTTTTTTGCGCCTGCACTCAAAGTTCTAGGTATATATTGCCCCTCATTGAGGTTGGTATACTCAGCACCCGCCCCTAAATGATAAGTTAAACCTTTAATAATTTGATAGTCTAGAGAAATATTTCCGTTTACCAATTTATTGTTACTCGTATTTGTAGGCTCCAATAAACTTGCAAGGGGATTATCTTTACCTTGATAACGGTAATAACTTCCATCAGGGTTGTAAACCGGAATATTAGGCAGCCCGGTTAATAAGCCGAACAATGGTGCAGTAATATCAGCAGAATAAGACTGTTGTAATACTTTGGCACTCGATCCATAAAAATTAGCGCCTAACTTTAAACGTTCATTAAGTGTTTTTTCAGCACCTATTCTGGCTGTATATTTTTCTAACCCGGTACCCTGCAAAACACCTTTTTGATTAAGGTAATTTCCAGAAACATAAATTTTAGAATTCTGGTCGCCGCTGCTGATACTCAAACTTCTGTTATGTACAGAAGCTGTTTGCGTTGCTTCATCCAACCAGTTTGTATTTGCAATGGCAAAAGATGATGGGAAAGGTGCAGGCTTACTATCTTCAATGGCTGTTGCATTTTGAATAGCCGTGTATTGCTGCCCGTTTAATAGTGATGGCTTATAAGTTAAAAACTGGTTACCATTTGATAAATCCAAATCGATAGCTACCCTACCGGCCTTGCCTTTTTTTGTTGTAATTAAAACAACACCATTGCCTCCCCTTGCACCATAAATTGCTGCAGATGATGCATCTTTTAAAATCTGAATATCTTCAATATCGTTCGGATTTACCGTACTTCCATTATCGGATATAAACCCATCTATAACATACAGCGGGCTGTTGGTTGTATTGATGGAATTACCACCCCTTACCGTTATAGACATGCCTGCGCCTGGTGCAAAACTGGTTTGCTGCACCTGCACACCTGCAGCCTTACCCTGTATTGCCTGACCGATGTTAGAGGTTGTACCACCAAGATTCAGGTCATCGCTTTTTATTGAACTGATGGAACCTGTTAAATCTGTTTTGCGCTGTGTTCCATAGCCTACAACCACAACTTCGTTCAGCTTATTTAAATCCTCTTCGAGATTTACATTTACTACATTAGAAGCCCCAATAGTAACCTTTTGTGTTTTGTAACCAACCAATGCGAAAGATAAAACCTTTAATTTTCCTTTCAATGTAAGGGTAAATTTACCGTTGCCATCAACAGAGGTTCCGTTTTTCACATCTGTTTCTGTTACCGAAGTTCCAACAGCTGGCAGTCCTTTTTCATCTTTCACCGCACCGGTTACCACTGTTTGCGCACTAACCGCCAGCGGGAGCAAAAGAATTAAAGAAAAATAAATAGATTTAAAAAGAGTCGTTAAAAAAGAGCGTTCAGGTATAGGAACATTTTTCCTATAATTCTCCGTGGTTTGTTCGTAGATTTTGGTCATAGTGTTTTGTTTGATAGTTGACTGCTCACAAAAAAGCGAGGGCTATTCTTTCTTGCTTTTATAATATTAGGGATTAAAGCACTTATTTAAATGCAAAAACACTGCGCAATCGATTGACTAAGCACCTCAACAGCACTTAAAACAAAGATCAAAATTGAATGGGGAATGATTAAAAGGCAATTGCTATGGAAAGCGATCAGGAATTAGGATTAATTCGTGGAATAACTTTCATAAATAACCTGTTCATACTTTGAAATGGACTTTCTGTATTTGTTTTAATCACGAGATTGGCATTTACAGAGGGCTCAAACCTGGCACTTACACCTGTAAAATTAGGGATCAGCTTAAGATCGGCATCTTTGTACAAACCTTTTACATCTCTCTCTTTACAAACCGTAAGGGGACAATCTAAAAACACCTCATAATACTTTTCGCCAATAATATTGGCTGCTAATGCCCTGTGCTGTGCTAGTGGAGTGATAAATGAACAAATCGTAATAATATTGTTCAACATCATTATTTTGGCTATTTCTGCGGCCCGCCTGATATTTTCGGCCCGATTTGATTCGCTAAAACCTAAATCTTTATTAATCCCTTCACGAAGTACGTCACCATCCAATGTGGTAACAAAAAAGCCTTCGCTTTCGAGTTTTTCTTTCAATAAAGTTGAAATGGTCGTTTTACCAGATCCTGATAGACCAAATAACCAGATCACCATTCCGTTTTGCGCTGGAATATTATTTTCAGACATCAGTTCAACAGGCATATATTATTATTAATCTATTTTACACAAAAAGCCTTCATTTAACAATGATACTTTATTGTAAAGCATCGGCAGCCCGGATAAGGTATGCATGTGGCAACCGCTATACAAGATTATTGCGTGCCCCGCAGCGGTATCCCATTCCATTGTAGGGCCTGTTCGAAGGTAAATCTGGGCCTTGCCTTCGGCCAGTAAACAGAATTTAAGGGAGCTGCCCACGGCAATAAAATCTACAATTGGATAATCGGCAAGTATTGCGCGTTCTTCGCCATCAGCATGCGATCTGCTTACCGCTGCCGTCCAGTTATTGGCCTTTTTAATTGCATTTATTTTTAAAGGTGGCTGTCCGGGAGTTTGTTTCCAGCTGCCTGAAGCTTCATTAGCGTAGTATAAAAGATTTTGTACCGGAATATAAATTACCCCCAATATTGGTGCATTTTTGTAGATTAAGGCAATATTTACAGTAAACTCACCATTTCTCTTAATAAATTCTTTAGTTCCGTCCAATGGATCTACACACCAATACAATTCCCAGTTTTTCCTTTCTTCGTAAGGAATGCTTTTTCCTTCTTCTGAGAGGATAGGAATTGCAGGATACTGTTTTTTCAGTTGGAAACAGATGATATCATTTGCTATTTTATCGGCTTTGGTTAAAGGAGAAGAATCACTTTTGGTTGAGATTTCGAAGTCTTCTTCATTATCGTAAACAGTTAAAATTGCTTTTCCGGCTTCAACCGCTATTTCCAGTATGCTATTTATATCAATAGTATCAATCATGTTATTTTAAACGCTTGCTGTTAAATACTGCGATTTTATTCTTTTTAATATTGCTAATTGTGGCCCCCGGTTATCGAGATCTGATTGACGGGCATTTAAAAGTATGCTTTTTTTAAGCAGATCGTTTTCATTATTATACCCTTCAATATCATTTTCAGAGATTTGCTTACGTTTATTTTCCGGTCTATCTAACTTATAACCCAAATCGGTTAAGGTTTGGTGGTTTATAGATTCAAATATGTCGATTTCTTCTGCACGGAGTTCTTTCCTATACTTGCCTGTATTGTCTTTTATAATAGGCTTGGCCAAATTTTCCCACATTTCGCCTGCGCTGGCTGTTGCTTTCGATTCTTTTGAATGGTGAAAATCCAACATGCGTTCTGAATAATCAATGGCTAAAAAGCGGCACAATTCCTGAATCACTTTTGAAGGATTGGCAATCAATTCTTCATAATTTAAAGAGAAAAACCAATCTTTTGTAATTTTCCTTGACAGCTCAATACAAGCATTTTGATCTGTAAACCATTGTTTAGCCAGCTGATAGATGTGTTTTTCGCCAACAATTGCCTTTTTAAACGAGAGGGCAACATCCCGCCCGTCGCGGTATAAATAAATGTATTTTAAATTGGGGTTGTGCTGTTCAAGGTTGGCCGCATAATGCACGTTAGCCATACTTTTACAACACCAGTACCTTGCGTTTTTGGCAATTGCTGCAGTTTCATAAATCAATCTATTGATTTCGAAAAGGCTATATGTTGTTGAGTTTTCAAAAATCCAGGTTTCGCTAAGCTCAACACCATCCCAGGGCACGGGGTTAGCTTTTACGTAACTTACTACATCTGCAATGAGTAGCTTATACTTTTCTTCAGTTAAAAATCCGTACAAACCAAGCAAGGGCACAAAGGTGACCAGAATATGTGGGGGATGGGGTGAGGCAATCTGCTCAGACTGATCTAATATTACCCTCAACAAATTGGAACCGGATCTTTGTGTTCCAATAATCTGAATACCATCCGGCTTTAAAAAACTTTCCATTATATAAAAATTGATACTGTACCAAGAAAAATTGCACCGAGTATTAAATAAACAGGGCTTAATTTATATTTAAAGCTTACTATTAAAGCGGCAATGCATATTGCGGCCACTAAAAGTGTTCGGGGCTGAAGTAGTAATATTTTAATGGCTGAAGAAATAATCAGCCCCACAACCACCACTTTAATTCCTGAGATCATGCTTTTAATAAAAGGATGGTCTTTGGTTTTATTAAAGATTTTTGAAACCACAATCATTAAAATGGCCGAAGGGATAAACATGCTGCAGGTAGCAACAAAGGCACCTAAAAAACCACCCAGCTTAAAACCTATAAACGTTGCGCTTACCAGGATTGGGCCTGGCGTAACCTGACTAAAAGCAATTACATCAATTAATTCCTTCGCGTTAAGCCAATGCAAATCTTTAACCAATAGCGATTGCATAATCGGAATTACCACATAACCTCCTCCAAAAAGAGAAATACTGATTCCCGAAAAAACAGTAGCTATTTTGAATAAAATGTTCTGATAGGATTTAAATGCAGCCGTAAAAAATAAGATTTGATTGATGAATAAAACGGTTACGGCGATAAATGAAAATGACTTTATTTTTAGTTTAAAATTGGTTTTAAAGCTACTCATCACTTTAATCTGATCAACTCTATTCCTGTCGAGCATTAAACCTGCAATTGCCCCTATAGCAATAAGTGCAATTGTAATTAAGTAATTTCCTTTGATCAGATCGAGCGTTGTGGCCAGTAAAAAAAGGAAGATTTTAGCATAATTAAGCGCAATTTCCTTTTTAAACAGCTGTAAACCGGTTGATAGTATAATAATGCCTACAATTGCACCAACATATTGCATTATGGATGTCCAGGCCATACTTTGCCCATTTGATAAATACATGTAGGCCAACGCCAACACTAAAGTACAGGCAGGAAGCAATACCGCGAACATACTTATAGCGGCACCCCATTTCCCTTTTAACAAATAGCCAATATTGGCAACCACATTAACTGCCATAGGGCCGGGCATAAAAGCTGCTACAGTAACGCTGTTTAACACATCCTCGTTATCGATAGACTGATCTTGCTCAACCATAATCCGTTGAATTAATGAAACCAGTGCCATATGACCGCCAAAACTCACGCAACCAATTTTTAGAAAGGTTAAGAAAAGATATTTCAGCGTTGTTTTTTCTTTGGTTATATCGCCTGCTACTAATAACTCCATCTTTTTTGTAATGATTTAACTTGAATGCTTAAACAATATACCATTTATTTTTACGCAATAAATGTAAATCATCTTTCGAATTACTTATCCGATTATTGGTTTTGTTTAAGTACCTAATTTATGCGATTTTGAATGCATAAACCATTAAAACACCACGCAAACGTTTGATTAAACCCACGAATTGATGGTTTTATGAACAAAACAACACCAAATATTAAGAGACGGATTTAGAAATGGGCACGAACTCCCCTATTTATTGAATATTTTTAAAGAATTTAAAGGAAAATGCTGCTTAAAGTGCGTGTTTTTATCAAAAATGTATCCACAAACGTTTGCGCGAAGATTCTTTCTTAATTCTTTAATAAAAAGCCCCTAACATTTACTTCTTAAAAGCAATTGCCAGGGGCCTGATCAAAATTTAAAAGCTTAACTTAATTAACCGTATTGCGGGGATTACTTCTTTCGTTATTTGCACCTACTTTGGTTAACTTGTAATTTAACGATAGGTAAAAATACCTGGTAATGTTATTGTAGCGCACATCTTCTATCCGGCTGCTGTTTACAATTCTATCAATGCTGGTATTTTGATTCAAAATATCAAACCCTTTTAAACTTAGTGTTACCCTGCGTTTCATTAAATACTTGTTAATGCCTGCATTAAGCAAAAAGTAATTGTTGTTAAATCCGTCTGCACGCCCGGCTGACCCAACATGGTTCACATCGGCCTCTACCCTTAAATCTTTAATAAACTCATAACTCAGGTTAAGGTTATTCTCCAGACTAAAATATTTGTTATCAATTGCCGATTCGGCTGTATTATTTATCTTGGTATAGGCAACGTAAGCATAAATACCAGCATTAAATTTATCATCAATATCATAACTCCAGTTAATGTTTGGCCCGATTTCGAACCTGTTGGTAATGTTTTTAGCATTGCTGATAAAGTTTGTTCTATGTTCGGTAAAGAAGTTCATTCCATAGTTCATCCTTAATCCTTTAAGTTTTGATGGCATACCGAAAAATGTTCCTGCCCGCAGGTAATAATTGCCGTTTACATTTATGGGTTTAACCGTTTGGATTCCGTTATTATAGGTAATATCATTGCCTGTATCATCAAAAGATAAATTGTACAGGAAATAACCGTTCCAATAGTGGTTATTATCGGGGCTGAACGTATTGAAATTGACCGAAAGGCGATGATTTTTTCGTGCTTCTAAATCAGGGTTTCCAATCCTCTGGTATAACGGATTGGTATTGTTCTGCACTGGCTGTAAATCGGTTACCGATGGCAGATTAACACTTGCGCGATAATTGATGGCTATGGTTTGATTGGCTTTATTCTTAAAATTTACCGTTAGCCTGGGCAATAAGTTATAATAAGACTTTTCGATATTGCCAATGTTAGTACCAATGTTATTCAATACGTTTGCATTTAATAAACTTTGCTGGCCATTTAATCCAAAATTATAAGTCCAGTCTTTACCTGTATAAATAAAGCCCAAGCCAGCAGTTTGCAGGCTATTATGGTTATCGAAAGTATTGGTTAACGAAGGAACAATAGTTTCGTAACGATCGGTGGTTGAGTTATAATCAAAAGTAAGCTGTTGGGCATCTACAATACTGCGCGTATAACCATAGGCTACATTGGCACTCCATTTTTGATTTAAAGGCCGGGCATAATTTCCATTAATGGTATAGGTTTTGGCTGCGTTTTCCTGGTTGGCCTGCTGGTTAATATTGGTAACGTTAACCGCGCCGTTTACATATTGGTTTAGCAGCGATTGGTTGAGCCAATCGGCATTGTAAGTATTCTGAGTGCCATTTAAGCGGATTGATACTGAACCCTTTTTATTTGGCAACCTTCTGAGTACGGTAAATTCGCCAAATAATGAAGGCGTAAAATTATGTTGGTTATAATACTGAGTTCCATCGTTTGCCTTTCCTGTAGCATCAAAATTTGCATTGAAAGTTCGGTTGTTAATGTTGGTGCTATTGTTTAATATCACATTCGGACGCAATACAATATCGGTTAATGAATCTGGATGATATTCTGCCTTGAAATTGAATCGGTGTGCCTGGTTATTGCTGTTCCGATCAGTATTATCCAATGTACGTAAGATATCGCCCGAGCTTAAATCCTGAATATTTGATAGTTTATTACCTAAACCGGAAGAGAAGTAAGTAAAATAACTCCCGCTAATGGCTAACTTATTGTTTTTGCCCCATGAGTTGCTGTAGTTTACGCCACCACTGTGCGTAGTATATAACCCAATGGCATTGTTATCAAAAACGCCGCTTCCTCCTATAGTGGTTTTACCATTATTGTTGTTAATTGAAAAACTTCCCCCGGCAGGCGGTGCGAATATATTTCCAATGTTTCCTCCACTAAAACTACTCAGGTCATCATAACCAAAACTGGCATCGTTGGTATTGTTGCTCATTCCCAAAACTGCAAACTGCAAATTCTTATTAAAATGGTTCGCACTTAAATATGTTCCGTATTTATCGGTATTACCCCCGGCAAGGTTGGCATTGCCAAACCAGCCCTTTTTCTTATCCTCTTTAATGGTTAAATTTAAAACCTTTTCCCTTTGCCCATCATCAATTCCGGTTGCTTTGGCTTCCTGTGTTTTGCTATCAATCAATTGTACTTTGGCAATGGCATCGGCAGGTAAATTCTTAGTGGCGGTTTTAGGGTCGGTACCAAAAAAGTCTTTTCCATCCACGGTTAAACGGGTAACTTTTTGTCCCTGTACCAAAATGCTCCCATCTTTATCAACTGTTACGCCTGGCAACTTTTTCAGCAGATCTTCTACCGCTGCATTTGGCCTGGTTTTATAAGCATCGGCATTAAATTCGACAGTATCTTTTTTTACCGTTGCCATAGCATACCTACCGCTAACTGCAACATCTTTTAAAGCTATTGCATCTTCTTGCATTTTGAATGTTCCAAGGTTAAGCACTTTTCCGTTTACGTTAATTTTTTTCGTAACCGGATTATAACCCATTGCAGAAATCCTGATCTGATAATCTCCGTTGGCAACAGTGTTGATGGTAAATTCGCCCACCTTATTGGTTACCACACCAACTTTTTTGGTTGAGTCGGCTATGTTTGATAAAATAACACCTACATATTCAATCGGAAGGTTGGTTTTCCCATCAATAATTTTTCCATTGATACTGGCAGCCTGTTGTGCGAAGGATTTCGTAGATATGATGCACAGCAACATCAATAAATAGATTTTCATAACTGAAATTTTGATTTTTCTTTAGTTTGTTTGAAAAACCTTTTCTCAAGGTTTCAGCTATAAGACACCAAAAGATGTAAAGTGTGACAAAAAAAGATATTTTTTTTGTCTGGAAAGTTAAAAAGTTCCAGAAACGTAGCATTTACCGGTACTGAAAATTATTAACTTATTAAATTATCGAAAGTTTGAATAATGGAATTAAAGAAAGATGTAATGATTGAACGGAGGATTTGATCGCTGAGGCATTCAATCATGCACAACCCACTCATGCTATTATTTATGAAAGGTATCAAGGTATAACTCCTCTACTTTTTTCCGGGCCCAGGGCATTCTTCTTAAAAATTTTAAGCTCGATTTAATCGTTTGGTTGTTGTTAAAACAATCAATCCTGATCAGTGATCCCAGTTTTTCCCAACCATAATGTACCTGAAGATCGGTTACAATTTTCTCAAGGGTGATACCGTGTAACGGGTTATTTTTTTGCTGTTCGGCCATTGGGCAAAGTTAAGGCAAAATTATCGGGGTTTATATTGCGCCAGCCAAACATTTGCACCGCCACATTCAGGATCGTTAACTTTATGGGTAAGTACCTCAAAATTATTCTCTTCGAGCAATTGATGATATTCTGCTACAGCCAATGATGCATGAAAAATATTTTCGCCACCGTTCATTCCCCAGGCTTCTCCCCTTTCGGTACCTGAGGTAAAAAGCAAAACTCCATTGGGGTTAAGGTGCCGACCAAAAATACTGAACATGCCAGGCTGATCGGCAACAGGAAGATGGAAGAAGCTATGCCAGGCAATTATCGCATCAAACTTTTCATCAAGGTCCAACTTCCGCATGTCTTTCTGGATAAATCGTGTATCCGGAAAATTTGCTTTTGCAATTTCGAGCATCTGCGTACTGGCATCAATACCTAAAACCTTAACTTTCATGCTTAGCAGGTATTCCAGTATGGGTTTTCCACTGCCACAGCCCAAATCCAAAACACTTGCGTTGAGCGGGAGCTTTTTAAGCACCTCATCCAGATAAGCTTTTTCTTCTAAAACTGAATGGCGGTTTTCGGCAAACCAGTGACCTATTTTATCGTAAACTTTATAAACGTTTTTACGCTCTAGTTTTTCCATGTGTTGTTTTTTAAACTGCTGCTTTTGTTGCCTACAAGTTGATGCTACCAAAAACCGAACCTTCATGATCCTCATAATTAGTTGCTGCCCACGGCAGGAAGCTTTCATGACCCTCATGATTGGTTGCTGCCCACGGCAGGGAACTTTCATGACCATCATGCTTGGTTGCTGCCCGCGGCAGGGAGCTTTCATGACCATCATGCTTGGTTTGGCACTGAAGGCCTAAAGCTTTAATCATGATTTGACCCTATAATCTTAATAAGCGGTAACCAATAATAATCACTAAAAATACTGATGCGCTTTATAATATTTTATAATGATTTAACAGTTAACCTACCGCAGTAGCATCAATTTCAATCAACATACCATTTAACGCCAACCGTGGCACCGGAATTAATGTGTTAACCGGAAATTTCTGATCTGGCCATATCTTTACTGATTCTTCAATCAGAATCTGATGTTTTTCGTCATCATAGCCCACCACTAATGTTGTCAGTTTTGCGATATTGGCCATGCTAAGGTTCTTACTCTTTAAGGCGAGCGCAATATTTTCAAATACAATGCTTACCTGGGTTCTAAAATCTTCGCTTAAAATACCATCTGTTCTGCTCCCACCCTGCCCGGCAACAAAAACCAGTTTACTGTTTGCCTGCACTGTTGCTACATGAGAGTAGCCATGTGCACGGGGATCATATATCCCATCGGGATTGGTGATCTCTAAAGAATCTATTTCCATTTGCTACAAATTTATCAGCCGCTAAATTATCCGATAAGAAATGGTAAATCGTCGGCAATTTGCAATAAAAAAAGCCTCCTGATGTTTTTAATAATCAGGAGGCTTTATACCATTTACAGCGGAATTAGTTTCCTGTAGCTGTCCATGTATTGTTATCAGGATTCGAATCTGGCAATACTTTATTTGGATCTAAAGTAACTGATTCAAGTTCTTCAGTTGTTGGATAACGCACCAACCAGCTGGTATTTTTCATCCAAACATCAACCGGAACTTTTACAATTTCAGTTTTACCGCTTTTAGTTTTTACCTGAAGGATGATTGGCATAGGCATTTTTTCGAGGTTTACCACTTTAATGTTGTAACCCACCAATTTATCATCCTGTTTAACAGCTTCAACAGTAGCAATGCCTTGATCCATTTTCCAGCTGTTTAACCACCAGCTTCTCCAAAACCACGCTAAATCTTCACCTGCGCCATTTTCCATCGAGCGGAAGAAATCAAAAGGTGTTGGGTGTTTAAACGCCCAGTTTTTAATGTATTGACGGAAAGCATAATCGAAACGGTCTTCGCCTAAAATCTGATTTCTCAAAATATCCAATCCCCAACCTGGTTTGCTGTATAAATTAACACCAATGTTTCTTTCAGCCATTCCATCAGGCATTTGCATAATGTTTTCATAAATCGGGTTGCCAATTACAGCCTTTCCAATTTTGTTTAAATCTGCTGGTGGAGTTGCGTACTCGCCTTTATTGAAACTGCTTTTCGATATTCCGTTAATGAAAGTATTAAAACCTTCATCCATCCAACCGTATTTACGTTCGTTAGATCCTACAATCATCGGGAACCAGGTATGACCAAATTCATGGTCAATTACACCCCAGGCACTTGCTTTTTTAGCTTTCCAACCGCAAAACACAATACCAGGATATTCCATACCACCAATATTTGTGGCCACATTAACTGCCATTGGGTAAGGGTACTCAAACCATTTTGATGAATAATGTTCGATGGTAGATTTTACATATTCTACACCCCGGCCATAACCATCAGCACCATTACTTTCTACAGGTTGTGCAGAAACTGCCAAACCGGTTTTACCACTTGGCAATTTATACCTCGCTGCATCTAATACAAAAGATTTTGACGAAGCCCAGGCCGCATCACGTGCATTGGTAATTTTGAATTTCCAGGTTAATTTATCTTTCGCCGGACGCGATTTAGGATCGGTTACTTCTTCTTCACTACGGATGTGGATGGTAGCATCGCTCAATTTAGCGGCATTCCATCTTTTTAACTGTTCAGCTGTAAAAACTTCAGCAGGGTTTAACAACTCTCCTGAACCCATTACAATATGGTTTGCCGGTGCGGTAATGGCAAAGTTAATGTCGCCATATTCGCAATAAAACTCACCACCGCCCCAATATGGCAAGGTATTCCATCCAATTACATCATCGTAAACACACATGCGTGGAAACCACTGTGCAATGGCAAAAATTTCTCCATTTTTAGTGGTTAAATGGCCCGTTCTGTCTGATCCTTCTTTTGGTACCACATACGAATAGTCCATTTTTACAGTAACTATATCACCATTGGCGGCCATAGGCTGATCTAAACGGATCTGCATCCGGGTATCTTCAACTAAAGAGGTAAACTTTACAGCACCTGCTTTTTGCGATACACTGATGTTCTGGATTTGATATCCACCATCAAATTTTTCGCCCTGTGCTCCATAACGGCTGCGGGATGGTGTAATTGCATAACCGCGAGAGGTTTGTTTAAAGGTATTCTGATCTAACTGTAACCATAAATATGGTAATTTATCAGGACTGTTGTTTTTGTAAGTAATGGTAACTGTTCCGCTTACCATGTTTTTAGTTTCGTCGAGGTTGGCGGTGATGTTGTAATCTACACGGTTTTGCCAGTATTTTGGCCCTGGTGCACCAATTGCCGAACGGAATTCATTTCCGTTTTGAGTATAAAATAATGGCCCGAATGCTTCAGCAGGATTATAGTTTGTTGCTGGTGCAGGTGTTGTAGCTTGCTGGGCAGATGCTGAAAGCGCAAAAACACAACAAACTAAACAAAAATTAATCAGTTTAGTCATTTTCATGATAATAATAAGGTTGTAATACTGCTGTAAATATAAAAAATAACCACATATAGATTTATATGTGGTTATAATGTTACCTATTATGGCAACAATTCGGTTGTTATGATTTAAAACTTCTTAATTTGCTTTTAATTTAGGTAAATCCTGAAGTTTTCTTTCTTGTGGGGTTAATTTATTCCATGCAGCAAAGGCACGTGAGATGTAATAAGGGTAACGGTATGGTCTTTCTGCTTTTACCGCCTCAATAGATGGCCTATAAATGATCATAAAGTTTTTAAGGTCATCACCATCTAATTTGGTAAGTTCGGTAATGGCTTTTGGGGTAAAATTTTCATCAATTTCCTGCTGATACATTTCTTTCTCTTCAAGATCAGCTTCTTTGCGTTGTTGCCTTCTATATTTACCATACCCAAGGTTAAGGTTTAAGCCACCAACTTTATCTTTCATTCTTTTACGGTTAAGGTTACCGCCGGTACTTAAAAGGGTATATTTTTCTGCCAACGGATCTTTTGCATCGGTAACCTGGCTGTTCATCCGCACTGCGGTAACATCTACATCTTTTAAGCTATTCGATTTTGTAGGAAGATAGATGGTTCTGTTTAACAAATTGGTTAAATATAAGGTATCGGTATGGTAGCCAATGGCCGAAAACTCAATCAGATCACCAATATTTGCTCCGATGGTATATTTACCCTCTCTATTGGTACTGGTAGTTTTTTTACTGTTCAGATTTCTGATGGTTACACCAGGGAGTGAGAGTGTTTTTTTCGAATAATCGAAAACCGTACCTGTAGTTACCGTTTGTGCATAAACGCCGATAGGCAGGGCAAGTAATAGAAAAATGATCAGTTTGTACATAATCAAAAGTAACTTAGTTCGACATTTAAAATTTGCATTTAACAAACTTTAACATTAGAACAAATGAATTAGGTTAGTGTTTTTAAATAGTTATTATCATCGAATCCGATTAATACAGCTTTATTGTTCTGCTCAACAACCGGGCGTTTAATGGCACTGGTATTTTCTTTTAAATAAGCGATAGCCAGTTCCTGGTTGTCTATTTTTGCCTGCTCCTCTTTGCTGAGTTTTTTCCAGGTCAATCCTTTTCTATTCAACACGGTTTCCCAACCAAAAGCATTACACCATTCGTTTAATTTTTCTTCGGTTATGCCTTTTTTCTTAAAATCATGAAATTCAAAATCAACCTGATGTGCTTTTAACCAATCGAGTGATTTTTTAACTGTATTGCAATTCGGAATTCCGTAAACGGTCATGTTAATTGAGTGATTTATGGTATGAGTAAGTGGGAAATTTAGATGAATGATGGAAATCAATCTAAAAATCCTTTTCAAAGATAGTAAAATTGTTTATCGGTGGTGGGTATTCGGTTGGCGGTGTGAGTTATTACTATTCTACACTCGCATTAATATCAATTACTAACCTAAAATTAGCCAGATGGTAACATGTGACTACACATCAAGAGTTGTCAACTTTCTAGCGAGCGTGCGATGAAAGTTGACAACTCTACCATCCTGAATACCCTATTCATTCGTCACATTTTTTAGCACTTCCATCACATTTTAAATATTGATGTAGATACTCTTCGTAAAATTGCAGCATAAAATAAATGAAATGGTAATTCTATCTGGCAACCCCTCATCAATCAAATCCAAAAGTATTAATCAGCTTGAATTTTGGATTTCCACAACATTATATATCCTTGCGCTGATCAGTATCTGTACGCAAACCACTTATGGCTCCGGGGGCTCGTACCGTTTTTCGGAAAACTCGCTCGATTATAGCGTAATGCAAAACTTCTTTCTGCCCGAAATCGTTAAAATCAGCATTCTCTACTTTAGTTTTTTGTTTTTCAATTTTGTTTCGATGCCCCATTTGGCAAGAAAGCGGAACATCATCATGAATGTGATTTTAACCGTTTCTGTTACCTTCATTTCTATCCTGGCCTGGATGATAGCCAACACCTACTCAGAAGCATACCGTTTGGTAGAATATGATGACATAGAGCGCGCCTATGATATATTTTTCGGTGAAGCTTTTACCTATATCTTTTTCATTTATTTACTGTTTAACATTTATGCCTATTTTAATGAGCAGGGATTAGAACTACTGAAAAGAATCCCAATTTTAAAAGGTTATAACGACAATATCACTCCTGAACTTTTTACATCAACCAAAATCTGGCTGATAACGCTAATGATATTTGCAGCCGTACTTTCGGTAAGAATAGATTATGAGTTGCTGGTGATCTGGGTGATTGTTCCACCGGTAAATATTTTCGTTGCATTTTGTGCCATTTATTACATCATCCCAAACCTGAGAAAAAATTTTAAGGGTTTTGCAAGATATTTTTGGGGAAATGTGGGCATTACCATCATTGTTTCGATGCTTTTATTAATTGTTTTAGTTGCGTTTATGCGCAACCGTAATGCCATCCCGATTGCCCTGATATTAAATGCCATTTGCTTAATCTGTATTACCACCCCCTTAGCCTGGTATATATACAAACATAAATTCGAGAAACTGAGTGAAATACAAATGCTTAAAACGGAACTGGGAAAATCGGATGCTAACCTGAATTTCTTAAAATCACAGATCAATCCACATTTTTTATTTAATGCACTAAATACACTTTTCGGAACCGCTTTGCAGGAAAATGCAGAACGTACAGGTGAAGGAATCCAGAAACTTGGTGATATGATGCGTTTCATGCTCCACGAAAATACACAGGATAAAATTTCGCTCACCCGTGAGGTAGAGTATCTGAACAATTATATCGATTTACAAAAACTTCGCACCTCACGATCAGGAGACATTAAGATTGATACACACATTGAAGAACAACTGAACAATTTACAGATTACACCAATGCTGTTAATTCCTTTTATCGAAAACGCATTTAAACATGGAATCAGTTTGCAACAGCCCTCGTATATTAAAATAACCTTACAAACTAAAGAAAGCACATTATATTTCGATGTAAGCAATAGCATTTATATTAAAGCCGATAACGACCCCGAAAAGTTAAAAAGCGGTATCGGATTGGAGAATGTAAAACAACGTTTATCGTTACTTTATTATGAGAAGCATGAACTAATTATTCGGGAGAGTGCCAATGAGTTTTTTGTTCATTTAACCTTACAGTTGGATTAAGGCAGTACAATCCGAGCAGAGGCTAAATGAGGACAATTTGTTAGTAAAAATTCTTATTATTGAATTTAAATTGGTGCTGTCATCCTGAATGCAATGAAGGATCTTTTAACGATGAAAACTGGCTTGAATTACAGAAAAGCAACAGGCGAACGTCGTTAGATCAGTGATAATCGGTTGGAGATGCTTCTCCTTCTTCAGCATAATAAAAAGCCTAACAAACACAAAGAACAAATAAAAAAATGATTGCCATTGCTATAGATGATGAACCCATTGCACTCGATATTATAAAATCGCACGCCTCAAAAGTTCCATTTGTAACGTTGCAGCAAACTTTTACGGATGCTTTTGCGGCAATTACTTACCTTCAGCACAATAAGGTTGACTTAATCTTTCTCGACATCAAAATGCCAGACATTAGCGGTATAGATTTTTTAAAAAGTTTGAGCAAACCACCCATGGTTATTTTTACCACTGCTTATACCGAACATGCCGTTCAAAGTTTTGAACTTGATGCTGTTGATTATTTGTTAAAACCTTTTTCACTTTCGCGCTTTTTAAAAGCCTGTAACAAAGCACAAGAACTCTTTAATCTGCGAAATCAAAGGCTAGAAGTTAAAACAGCATACATATTTGTAAAAGATGGTTATGAACAAATTAAGGTGGAATTAAACGAAATCCTATATGTGGAAGCTTCAGGAAATTATACACAGATTAAACTTGTCGGCAAGCTTTTAAGTTCACGAATAACCATTAACGATCTTGCAGAACTGCTGCCAAAAGCTGATTTTATCCGCTGCCACCGTGCATTTATTGTGGCCAAAAACAAAATATCCAAATTTGACCGCAGCCAAATTTGGATTGGAGAGAAAATTATTCCCATCGGGGCCACTTATGGCGGTATTCAGTTACCTTAACAAGGTAATTCATTTATTTTACCGTAACCCTTATCCCAGCAGAATGTGTGGTAAATTCTGGTGCATACATACTTTGCAAGCTGGTAATTCCATTTGAAAAATTTCCTGCATGCGTTACCCGCAATGGATATTCGAATACATAGGTTCCTTTTGGCATGTAACTGATAAAGAAGTTGGTTGATGCATCTTTTGTACTTTCATAATAACCAAGTCCATCCTGATATTTATATCCTGAAATTACATTTATAGGTTCAGAGCCCGATGAACGCATATCTTTCAAATGAATATATTCCATGTCACGATCACAGTAAATTTCGATGCGTACTTTTAATAAATCGCCCGGAGCCAATACATTGGCAGAAGTTAATGGCGTTAAAATGTCTCCTTTATTACTTGCTTTCTGAATAAACAGCTCTTTTTTAATTTTAACACCAGTGTTTGCAGGTGTAATTTTATCCAGCTGTTCGAAATACTGCCAATACATAGCACCCCAGGCAATGGTTTGGTTGTTATTTTTAACCGCTACCCTACCCATTTCCGGCTTCACGTTTATACCAGGGATGGTTAATTTTTGATAACCTGTGCCAGCCTCTTTTATCGGGATAGGTTCTTGCAATTGTGCCAGTTTCTGGTCACCTATTGTAATTTCTGGCTCATTACTTTCTGCCAATAAATCTGTTCCGTTCATTAACAAGGCATAACATGCCGCAGTAGTAGCCTTTGTGGTTTTCCAATCGTTGGTTTGTTTGTTTTTAAGCAGCCAGATTTTCATCTCCTCTACGGATTTGGTATCATTTGCCACCTCGCCGAAAGCTTCAATCAATAGTGCCTGTGTTTCTATCGGATTTTGGTACCACCACCAGCCTGCTTGATTTTTAGCCCAATACATGCCCATTTCGTCGCTTTGTTGAGCAGTTTGCGTTAATAAGGTGATTATTTTTTTAGCTTCTTCAGTATTTCCGTTTCTGTTTAAAACTAAAGCAGCCTGTGCCAGTTGGTAGGTATCGAAGGTTTTCCAATTGGCGACTAATTTATGGAGATAGAAATCTTTGGCTTTTGTAAAATCGGCAGTGGTATTTTTTTGATTGCTATAACTTCTGGCAAAAAGATAGTGTAATGGTAAGTAGCCAAAACGTTTTTCCTTCACTTCATCTTTATAATCATTAACAAACTTTGCATCTAAATAAATAATGGCTTTATTCAACATCACATTAAAATTCGGATAGGCTTTTTCGTCAATCATTTTCAATTTTTTTAACTGGCCCATTCCTAATACAATGTGTTGTGTAATGTATCTATCTTCCTGCATGCCGGTAAACCATGGGAAAGCACCATTGTTGAACTGCATTTTCTCCAGCTTCTCGAAATTGTTTTTCAATTCGTAAGTCATTCGGTTTAAATCGAAAAGTATAGCCAAACGTTTTTTACGCGCTGCCTCGTTGTCTGCATTGCGTACCCACGGCGTTTCTTCCAACAAAATAGATTTTAATTCCTTATTTTTTTCCAGATCGGATAATAATGCCTCCCCGTTATTGGTATTTTGCCATTGCTCAAAAACAGTTTTAATTTTTGGTGTTGAATTGATAATTCCGGTGGCAAAACTATTGGCATAAAACCTGCTAAAAGTTTGCTCAGCACACTCATAAGGGTATTCCATTAAATAAGGCAAGGCCTGCACGGCATACCAAACAGGGTTGGATGTAAACTCAAAAGTTAAACTCTGGTTGCGTAAGGTTTTCGAACTGCCGGATTTTTCTAGCTTTTCGAAATCGAAAATTTTTGTGGTATTGCCGCGTACATTTATAGGCATGCTTTCGGTAACCAGCATCGCGTTTGCTAATACCGGGATGGTATTTTCTTCTCCATCGCTAAATTTGCCACTTTGCGCCACAACTTTATAGGTAATGGCGCTAATCCCTGATGGAATAATTAATTTCCACTTTAAAACGGTGTTGCCGGCATCATCAACCACGAAATTCTGCTCTGTTTTTTCATTAATTGCAAAAATCCTGATCGGTTTCGCGGTTAAAGCATCAGTTAGCTCCAAACTGGCATTGCCCATAAGTTTTTTTCCTGCTAGGTTGTTTAGCTTGGCACTTAATAAAATGGTATCTCCTTCACGGAAAAAGCGTGGTGCATTGATGGCAATAGCCAATTGTTTCTGGGTAACAAGTTCTTTGGTAATGGATGCGGTTTTTAAATCTTTGGTATGTGCAAAGCCCATCATTTTATAACGGGTTAAACTCTGCGGAATGGTAAATTCTATCTTAATTTCACCTTTGGCATCGGTGAGTAATTGTGGATAGAAAAATGCAAGCTCGTTAAAATTGGTGCGTAAGGTTATATTTTTGTTCTTAAGGGATTCAATTTCCTGACGCAGTGTTGGATCTTTAGATTCATCATTCAGTGCTACTGCAGATTCAGCCATTGGTGCCGCTACATTCAACCCGGCAACCTTTCCCTGCAAAGCAGAAACACCTCTTATCTGTACAGCAGAGCCAGTTACACTTTTCTTTCGTTGCTCGCCATAGCCCACAACCATAACTTCGTTTAACGATTGCCTATCTTCTTTTAAAATTACATCAACGCGTTTTTTACTGCCTATATTAACAGCATAATTTTTAAACCCTATAAAAGCAAAGTTTAATTTTTCTCCTGCTTTGGCTTCAATAATGTAAATACCATCATTATCTGTATTTGTTACACGTTTACCAGCGCTTACCTGTACACCTGGCAGTGTTTCATTCTCGCTGTCGAATACCACTCCATAAACCGATTTTCCTTTTTCTAATGCTGCCAGTTTCTGTTTCGCCCCTGCCGACAAACCTTTTATTTTAGGTTTATGTAAACTGTTTATATAATTTTCGTAACTGTTGTTGTAGCCTCCATAATAATTGTAGCCAAATAAATTAAGGTTTTCATACCAACGTTCAATTACAGTATAATTTTTGTGGGTTCTTAAAAACCATAAATAACCCTGGTTAGTAATATCATTGGCATTAAAATTCCAGTTGTAAAAATAATAGTTAAAGCCGCTGGTCAACTGCGTGTTCCAATCCATCCTTTTAAAATCATCCAAACTGGCATCGTAAAGTGTAGCCACCATTTCGGCCATTTGCTTTTCGCCATTTTTATTGCTGATCTGTAATTTCCAGCTTTCTTTTTCACCTGGCTGCAGTTTATTTCTAAAGGTTAAAAATTGAATGTTCAATTCATTTGCAGGGTTGGTAATGCGTACCTGTTGCATCGATTGGTAAATCGTTCCCTGGTAAACCATTGTAAATTGTACGGCAAATCCATCTTTATAAACAGCATTGGGTTTAATTTTAACAATATGCTGCTTTGGCGATAGGTTAATCCAAACTTTTTCGGCAATGCTATCGCAATAATAAACCTCATAATAGGCAATGGTATTTTCTGCAAGTCCGGCCAATCTAAAAACCGCACTTTCGGTTGGTTTGATTACATTTACCTCTGGTGAAATCCATTCGATGTTTGACTGTATTACAGCTGGTTGCTCATTATACACCACTAAATATTTGTCAACTTTAATTGAATCTTTCTGAGCATTTATGGCCAACACACTGATTTTGTAATAACCTGGTTTTATATTTTTTTGATTTAAAGTTAAATTCCCCCGACCATCTTTAATGGTTAAATTTTGTTTCAGCGATACTGATTTTATCGGCCATTTTGCTACTTCCAACTCATTATTATATTCCTGATCAGGAAAGTTTTTAATAAACTCCTCTTTGCTCATGGTATAATTTTCGGCATTAAAAGGGCTTTTGTTCACCAGGCTTGAGGGGGCCTGGAGTAAACTCCACTCTGCCTTGATATCGGCTTTTATCGGTTCGTTATTTAAATTGGTTACCCAAAATGGAATACTGTCAGTTTTGCTACTTAAATAAATTACCTGCCGGGTATCTATATTAATGTTAATGTCTTTTTGCCCCACATTAATACTTGTTGATTTTGTACGGGTTTCGCCATTTATGTCCGTTAATTCTACTTCAACTTCATAGCTGTAATTTTGGTTTAAATTGATTGCTTTCGCAAAAAAATTAATATCGAATTGTCCGCCCTGCCTGGTGCTCGTTTTGCCGGTGGCAATTTGTTTCCGCTGAAAAAATGTTGCTCCATAAATAGCGTCACCTTGCGAATAATCTATTCTGCCATCATAAATCGCCCTGCGAAAAACTTTATAACTAAGCTTCACATTGCCAACAGCATATCCTGAAAAGGAAGTGGCTTTACCCTGGACTTTAATACTATCGTTAAGTTTATAAATTTGGTTTGGCTTATCGAAAACCACTTCAAATGTTGGCCGTTTATATTCTTCAACCTGTACACCAATGCTGCCATATGTGGTTACAATTGCCATATTGCCATTTAGCTTACCCATTGGTATAGTAAATGAACCCTGAAAAGTACCATACTCATTACTGGTAACCTCATTTTTGGTTATTTCTTTTCTATTGGCATCCTTAAAATAAACCTCAACCACTTTATTTGGAATTATTTTATTTTTTCCTTTTTCAGACCTTAAACATAATCCTTTATAGTAAATGGTTTGCCCCGGACGATAGATCGGCCTATCGGTAAAAAGAATTATGCGTTCCTGATCAACATCCTCACGATAACTGTTGTAATTATTAATGTTTAATTTCAATTCCTCGTTATTATGTGTTACCAATGCATAAGCCATGTTATTTTCGGTTTCATTTGTACTGGCGTAACCCTTATCATTCGTGATCATTAAATCACCATCGATGTATTTCTTTGTATTGTAATTGTATCTACGTTGTAGAATTTTAACATTTTTTAAGGGTGCGCCGTTACTCAACTGGTAAACTGTATACTCGTGTTTTTCGATATTGCGCCTGTTGGTTACGGCCATTATAGTAACCTTGAAATTGATATTGCTGTAAACAGTATCTTTTTGTTTTGGGTTAATGGCTTGGGCAATTAAAGTATAAGCTCCTAAATCTAACCCATCAATTTTATCAATCAAGGTGTGGCTTTGGTAGTCGGTACTTTTTGGAACCACAACTGACCATTGTTTTACAACCTTATTTTTGGTTAAGAAAGTTAAAAAATCTGCTTTGTATTTAAACTGCTCATATTCATTCTCAAATTCAGGTGTTTTAAATAATCTAAACTGTATGGTATCTACATTTTTGTAAGATAGATGGAGTTGTGAGGGTTTATCAGGTAAAATATAACTTTTGGTTTTAGCTGATAGTTCGCTACTTTGAATTTTTTTAATCAAGTTTTCAGCATTATGCCCACCAATACTTTTCGGATAGGCAACAACCGCTTTTTCTGCCAACGCTATAGCTTTGATCAGATTTTGTTTGTCGGTATCGCCCGGTAATTGTGCATTTTTACGAATTTCGGCCTGCTCGTATAAAATATCGGCATAAACTTCAGTTTGTTGAGCTTGTTTGGCCAATACATCCAACGCATTATAATATAATTCTAAGCCATCGCCATTAAAACTCTGTTTTACAAATTTTAAACGTTTTAGGTCAACATCAACTAATGCCGACAAATTGCTGTCGTTTTGATGAAATTTTATCAACTGCTGAAATAATTTTAAAGCCTGGGGTTTAAAGGATGTGCTATCGGGCAGAATTGACATTCCTAAAAAGGTCTCGTGGTTTCCAAACCAATCTACATTACTCATGTTGATTAATTCCTCATCATATTGCGTCAGGTTAAGTTGGGTATTGTTAAAAATACCGATGGCACGATGGGCAAGTAAATCGTATAATGTTGGCCTGAACTTTCGGTTATTTTTATCTCCGGCCAAAACAGCGTCTAATACATCAACCTTTGTTTGCTGCAACAGCTCACTCTCCTTTAAGGATAACAGATAGTATTTTACCGTTTCATCATTGAGTTTTTTTATGCTCCAGGTTTTAATGTCGGTACTTACATCGCCTTCTATCTGTGTACGCTGATTAATCTGCCACCTGTTTTGTTGTAGATAATTCCAGTAGGTTTCAGCCAAAAGAGATTGTAAAATACTTTTTTCAGGTTGCTTGGCATTGCTGATATCTTTACGCAAATCAATCAAAATTTTATCAAAAGCATCCTCTTCCAGGTAACTTTGAAACATCATTCTGTAAATAACAGATTTGATCAGCAACGGTGCATTGTTATCACTTTGCGCCTGCTTATTAATTTTTGCGATCAAATTAAGCGCATCTTTTGGTTTGCCTTCGTTTGCAATGAAATCTACCTTTTCAAAATCGGCCAGTGTGTATTTAACCTGCGCAGAAGCATTAAATGATAATAAGAAGATAAAAAGGAATGATGCGGCTATACGTAATGATGAATTCATAAGATGATTTTGCGTTTTAATAGAGATGGGCAGAATGCTGAAATTCCATAAGCCGTTAAAATTTATCTGATTATCTTACTAATCTAAACATTACCAGTTAAATGTTACAAGTAACAAACATTAAGGTTTTTAACATTCACAGCATAACATTATCTTTGCCCTTATGTCAACACAATTAAAAAATCTATCAGATTTCTCTCATACTACAGTTCCAAGTGGAGCAAACTATAAATTCGGAATTATTGTAGCCGAGTGGAACGCCGAAATTACCGGTGCGCTTTACAATGGAGCATTAAAAACTTTGTTGGCCAACGGGGTAAAAGAAGAAAATATAATCTCTTTACCTGTTCCGGGAAGTTTTGAACTTACAGTGGGTGCAGAAATTTTATTAAGTAAAAGAAGCGATATTGACGCTGTAATCTGTTTAGGTTGTGTGATACAAGGTGACACCAAACATTTCGATTTTATTTGCGATGCGGTTGCACAGGGTGTAACAAATGTTGGCATTAAATACAGTAAACCTGTTATTTTTGGCGTGTTAACTACTAATAATTTAGAGCAGGCGCAAGATCGTGCAGGTGGTAAACATGGTAATAAAGGCGATGAAGCCGCAATTACTGCAATTAAGATGGCTGATTTTTCTGCACAAATATAAACTTGGTTTTTAATAAATATTTGTACCTTAGACGTTTAAAATTTATCAGATCGATGAAAAAAGTAGCCATCTTACTATTGGCGGTGTTTAGCACCATTACCATTTTAGAATCTTGTTCTTCTAAGCTTTGCCCTGCTTATGGCTCTTACCCAGAAGGTAAACGCAGAAGAAACTAATCTAACTCATTTGTAATCTCATATTCAGGTCATTTGCAGAACATTATTCAGCTGCAATTGTTATTCTGTAAAACAATAATATAATATCATGACTTGGGTTAACTTAACTTCAATAGAACAGCTTGATGAAATCAAAAACGCGAGCGGTTTTAGCCTTATATTTAAGCACAGTACACGTTGCTCCATTAGCTTGATGGCCAAAAAGAATTTTGAGTTTGATTGGGAAGTTATTCCAGCTGACACAAAACTCTATTTTTTAGATTTAATTAGTTACCGGGATATTTCAAACAAGATTGCAGAGGTATTTCAGGTGGCACACCAATCGCCACAAATTTTATTAATTAAAAATGGCGATTGTGTGTTAGAAGCATCACACAGCGATATTTCTGCCGATGAAGTTGCAGAAGTGATCGCCGCTTAATTAAATACAACAAAATCTTAATCCTGAATTGGTTCAGAATTGAAAACGTCTAAAATAAATTTTGGACGTTTTTTTTATGTTAAATTCTAAGGGCTATTGATATAATCTTTTTAAGAAACAAATAATATGCCCTTCGACTACACTCAGGGGCGACACCATATTTTTCTCAACCCTAGCCGTGCCCGCGGGACGCATCCTGGGTAGCAAATAACAATTTGTTATTTGTGTTTGTTCCATAAGAACGTTTGGAAATACAAACGATTGATGATTTATCAAGTTTCGGTCTGGGAGGACACAGACCGAGGGAATGGGTTGTTGGTATTGATCTCCTTTAAACAATAAATAAAGGCCCTTGGAATACACTCAGGGTCGACACAATTTTTTTCACAACCCTAGCCGTCCCAGCGGGACGCATCATCGGTAGCAAATAACAATTTGTTATTTGTGTTCGTTCCCTAGGAACGTTTGGTAATGCAAACGATTGATGATACAGCAAGAGTTTCGGTTTGTGGGGACACAGACCGAGGGAGTGGGTTGTTGGTATTGATCTTTTTACACATTAAATAAAGGCCCTTGGAATACACTCAAAGGCGACACCATATTTTTCAGGATCCAAGCCGTCCCAGCGGGAGGCTTCATCGGTAGCAAATAACAATGTGTTATTTGTGTTCGTTCCATAAGAACGTTTGGTAATGTAAACGATTGATGATTTAGCAAGTTTCGGTCTGTGAGGACACAGACCAAGGGAATGGGTTGTTGGTATTGATCTTTTTTACACAATAAATAAAGGCCCTTGGAATACGCTCAAGGTTTACACAATTTTTTTCAGGATCCAAGCCGTCCCAGCGGGACGCATCATCGGTAGCAAATAACAATTTGTTATTTGTGTTCGTTACATAGGAACGTTTGGTAATGCAAACGATTGATGATATAGCAAGAGTTTCGGTCTGTGAGGACCCAGACCGCGGGAGTGGGTTGTTGGTATTGATCTTTTTTAACAAATAAATTAAAGGCCCTTCGACTACACTCAGGGTCGACATTATTTTTTTTTAGTATCTAAGCCGTCCCAGCGGGACGCCTCATCGGTAGCAAATAACAATTTGTTATTTGTGTTCGTTCCATAGGAACGTTTGGTAATGCAAACGATTGATGATATAGCAAGTTTCGGTCTGTGAGGACACAGACCAAGGGAGTGGGTTGTTGGTATTGATCTTTTTACACAATAAATAAAGGCCCTTGGAATACACTACGGGTCTACATCATATTTTCTCAACCCAAGCCTTCCCAGCGGGACGCATCCTCGGTATACAGAAGAATACGGTAGAGGTCGATTTTTTTCAAAAAAAAAGGTCCCGATAAAATCGGAACCTTTTAAATTTTATTTTTGTTGCTTAAGCAACTACGGTGGTTTCTATTTTTAAAACTTTTGATGTTTTGCTTCTGGTTTCTTTACAAAGATCTGCATCCTCTGCGAGTGATTTACCATAAGTCGGGATCATTTCTTTAATTTTCGCCTGCCATTCATCAGTTGCCAAATCATCAGCGAAACAACGGTTTAGCAGATCGAGCATAATTGATACCGCGGTTGATGCACCAGGAGAAGCACCCAATAAAGCCGCAATAGATCCATCGGCTGCGCTCACTACTTCTGTACCAAATTCTAAAACGCCACCTTGTTTTTCATCCTTTTTTATTACCTGAACACGTTGTCCGGCATATTCCAATTCCCAATCTTTAAGTTCGGCAGTTGGTAAATATTCTTTCAAGGCTTCTAATCTATCTTCTGGCGATTGCCTTACTTGTTCAATTAGATATTTTGTTAAATCTAAGTTATGTAATCCGGCAGATATCATCGGACGGATGTTATTAAACTTTATTGATTTTGGTAAATCCAGGAACGAGCCATTTTTAAGGAATTTTGTAGAAAAACCTGCATACGGACCAAATAATAACGCTTGTTTACCATTAATCATTCTGGTATCCAAGTGTGGTACCGACATTGGAGGCGCACCTACCGCAGCTTTACCGTATACTTTTGCATGGTGTTTTTTGATAATTTCCTCATTGGTACATTTTAGCCATTGCCCGCTTACCGGAAAACCACCGAAACCTTTTCCTTCAGGAATATCAGATTTCTCTAACAATGGCAGAGAACCACCACCAGCGCCAATAAATACAAATTTTGCTACTCGCTTACGTTTGTCTCCGCTTTCTAAATCTTTAACCTTTACAATCCAGTTGCCATCTTTATTCTTTTTCAGGTCGCGGATTTCGTGGTTAAAATATAGGTTAACATTACTTTGTTCCTTTAAGTTGTTAAACATGTCGCGGGTTAGCGTACCAAAGTTAACATCGGTGCCAAGATCCATTTTTGTTGCGGCAACTTTCTCGTTCTTTTTACGGCCGTCCATAATTAATGGCGCCCAGCTTTTCACAAGTTCAGTATCCTCGGTATATTGCATATCGCTAAAAAGGTCGCATTGCGTTAAAGCATCGTAACGTTTTTTAAGATATTCTACATTCTTTTTACCCCAAACAAAACTCATATGAGGAATGCTGCGGATAAAATTGCATGGATCAGAAACCAGTCCTTTATTTACCAAGTAAGACCAAAACTGTTTTGAAACCTCAAAATGTTCAGCAATCTGAACAGCTTTTTTAATTTCAACTGTGCCATCTTTCTTTTCAGGGGTATAGTTTAATTCGCAAAAAGCAGAGTGTCCCGTTCCAGCATTATTCCAGGCATCAGAGCTTTCTGCTGCTGCAATATCTAAACGTTCGTAAATCTCAATACTTAGATTCGGCTCTAATTGCTTTAATAAAACACCAAGGGTTGCACTCATGATGCCAGCCCCTATTAAAATTACATCTGCGTCAGTTTTACCAACTGTCTTTTTCTTTTTTGTCATCTTACTTTAAAGGAGTTACAAATTTAGAATGATTTTAAACATCCCACGAATTTTAAGGCATTAAATCTTAAAAAAATTGCCTAAAAATTAGAAATACACCAATGTTTTAGCAAGTTCTAATCAAATTTTAATCCAAAATTTATGGTACTTGATCTGCCAAAGAAAAAAGACATTACACTAACACTTACAAGCCATTATTAATTTAATAAAACCACTACTTATTTGCTTAAAATAATTGCGAATATACTTTTAAAGGCGGCATAAATTTAAAAATTCTACAATAAGCCATTCAATTTCTTTAATGATAATAGCATGAAGAAGCCTCATTGGTTTTTTTTAACCCTAAAATGTTAGTTTTATAAATCTTTTTTACCGTTAGATTCCTCATTAGAAACTTACTTCTATTGTTAACTGTGTTCTTTTTTATTTCCTGCTTAAAAGAAAAAACCGACCAGCTTCTACTCGAACTTGATCAGAAAAAACTAAATGAGTACATTAATTATGATAAAATCACATTTTTTAAATTCGCTAAAATAGCTGTTCGCTCTGCTGCCATCCAGGATACTACATTTTACCATATTTAATATATTAAATTAAAAAAGCCCTGCAATGTTTATTACAGGGCTCTTCAACTTGAATTATTAATTTTTAAGCTTGGCTTTAAATATTTTTTCCAGTTTATCTATTTTAGGCTGGATAACCAATCTGCAATAGGGCTCGCTTCCATTTTTATTGAAATAGTTCTGATGATAATTTTCAGCTATATAAAATGGTTTCGCAGCTTCTATCGCTGTAACTACTTTTTTGCCGTATGCATTGGTTTTATTCAATTCAGCCTTATACTTTTCTGCTAAAGCTTTCTGTTCTGGTGTATGGTAAAAAACCACCGAACGGTATTGCGTACCGCTATCTGCTCCCTGGCGATTTAAGGTAGTTGGATCATGGCTTTTCCAAAAAACCTCCAATAAATCATCATACGAAATCACCATCGGATTATATGTAATTTCTAAAACTTCTGCATGTCCGGTAGCACCAGTACACACTTCTTCGTAAGTTGGATTGCTTAATGTACCTCCTTCATAACCTGATTTAACTGAAACTACTCCTTTTAAGCGTTGAAAAATAGCTTCGGTACACCAAAAACAACCCATTCCAAATGTAGCCTTTTCTGTTTTTTTCCCTTGTGCATTTGCCTGGTTTAAGGCCAATACAGCTAATAATATTAAAAGTATTTTTTTCATGTGTGTTTATTTTATTAGTCGCAAATAACCCTTTAACCTTACAGTTTCATTGGATTATTTTCTACCTAATTATACGAAATAAATTAAACTGTAGTTTGTGTTTGAATTATAATGGATTTTATGTGACAATACAACTATTTGTGAATTTTGCAGTTAATGTTAACAACTTAAAACATTGATTTATAAATTTTTACACCACAAAATAATACACCAACAACACTTATTAACAATTCTTTTTTAAATTCGTACAACATTAAAATTTAATAATTATGTCTACACCGTATATTCCTTGTTTGGATTTAGGTTCTTACATCAATGGTTCAGCAGAAGAGCGTAAAAAGTTTTCTGATGAATTGGGAAGAGCTTTTAACGACTCGGGTTTTGTTACCATCACCAATCATGGTTTAAGCCAGGAATTAATTGATAAACTTTACGAAAACATAAAGGCTGCTTTTGCGCTTCCGGTTGAAATTAAAAGAAAATACGAAAAACCAGAATTGGCTGGTCAGCGCGGCTACACCAGTGCAGGTAAAGAAACTGCTAAAGGAGCTAAAACACCAGATTTAAAAGAGTTTTGGCAAATTGGTCAGGAAGTAACAGATGGTGATCCGGTAAAAAATGAATATCCTGACAATGAGGTTTTAACAGAACTACCTGAATTTAATAAAGTTACAGGCGATATTTACAAAAAACTGGAAGAAAACGGAACGCATTTGTTACGTGCCATTGCCACTTACCTTGAATTGCCGATCAATTATTTCGATAAACACGTACATAACGGAAACTCTATTTTGAGGGGAATACATTATTTCCCGATCGAGAATCCCGAAACGATTCCTGATGATGCGGTGCGCGCAGGTGCACATGAAGATATTAACCTGATTACCTTATTAATTGGTGCCAGTGCCGATGGCTTAGAGGTATTAACCCGCAGCAACGAATGGTTACCTATTAAAGCACACCATACTGATATTGTGGTAAATGTGGGCGATATGTTACAACGGTTAACCAACAATAAATTAAAATCGACAACGCATAGAGTGGTAAATCCACCGCGCGAATTAATGAAAACATCACGTTTTTCTGTTCCTTTTTTCCTTCACCCACGTAGTGATATGGACTTGACCAGTTTACCATCAACTATTGATGCGGATCATCCTAAAGCTTATAGCGATATGACTGCCGGCGAATATCTTGATGAAAGATTAAGAGAAATAGGATTGAAGAAGTAGTTTGGAATTATAAGTCCATCGTCCTTAAATCAAACGAAATTATAGAATCGAGTAAGAAGCAGGGAATTAGTTTCCCTGCTGTCTCCTCACACCACCGTACGTACCGTTCGGTATACGGCGGTTTGTTAGAATAACTTCGTTTGGTGT
>NZ_LMKM01000016.1 GCF_001421515.1 Pedobacter sp. Leaf216
ACACCAAACGAAGTTATTCTAACAAACCGCCGTATACCGAACGGTACGTACGGTGGTGTGAGGAGACAGCAGGGAAACTAATTCCCTGCTTCTTACTCGATTATAGTTTTTTGTTGTTTGGTCGATTTTCAAATTCTTTTCGATTAGGTTAAGGGTGGCACAATTGGGTTATAACGAATTCCGTACTTAGATTGCCAGATACGCGTCCTGCTGAATTTATTTCAGCATCTATTGAAACAGAACAACTCAAATTAGAGATCCTGAAACAAGTTCAGGAAGATGATTGCGCTTAGGATTCAGGAATACGGTATTGCCAGATACGCGTCCTGCTGAATTTATTTCAGCATCTATTGTAGCAGAACAAATCAATTTAAAGATCCTGAAACAAGTTCAGGAAGACGATTGCTCTTAGGATTCAGAAAGACGATTGCTCTAAGGATTCAGGAATACGATTGCTCTAAGGATTCAGGAATACGATTGCTCTTAGGATTCAGAAAGACGATATTGCCAGATACGTGTCCTGCTTAATTTATTTCAGCATTTATTGTAACAGAATAACTCAATTTAAAGATCCTGAAACAAGTTCAGGAAGACGATTGCTCCTAGGATTCAGGAATACGATTGCGCTTAGGATTCAGAAAGACGATTGCGCTTAGGATTCAGGAATACGATATTGCCAGATACGCGTTCTGCTGAATTTATTTCAGCATCTATTTACAAAACAACTCAAGTTAAGATCCTGAAACAAGTTCAGGAAGACGATTGCGCTTTGGATTCAGGAAAACGATTGCTCTTAGGATTCAGGAATACGATTGCTCTTAGGATTCAGGAATACGATATTGCCATGCATGCGTCTTGCTGAATTTATTTCAGCATCTATTTACAAAAACTACTCAAATTAGAGATCCTGAAACAAGTTCAGGAAGACGATTGCTCTTAGGATTCAGGAATACGATATTGCCGGGTTTGCGTCCTGCTGAATTCATTTCAGCATCTATTTACAAAAACTACTCAAATTATAGATCCTGAAAAAAGTTCAGGAAGACGATTGCTCCAAGGATTCAGGAATACGATTGCGCTTAGGATTCAGAAAGACGATATTGCCAGATATGCGTCCTGCTGAATTTATTTCAGCATCTATTTACAGAAACTACTCAAATTAGAGGTCCTGAAACAAGTTCAGGAAGACGATTGCGCTTAGGATTCACGAATACGATTGCTCCTAGGATTCAGGAATACGATATTGCCAGATACTCGTCCTGCTGAATTCATTTCAGCATCTATTTACAAAACAACTCAAGTTAAGATCCTGAAACAAGTTCAGGAAGACGATTGCGCTTTGGATTCAGGAAAACGATTGCTTTTAGGATTCAGGAATTCGATTGCGCTTTGGATTCAGGAAGACGATATTGCCAGATACGCGTCTTACTGAATTTATTTCAGCAACTATTGTAGCAGAACAACTCAAATTAAAGATCCTGAAACAAGTTCAGGAAGACGATTGCTCATAGGATTCAGGAAGACGATTGCTCTTAGGATTCAGGAATACGGTATTGCCAGATACGCGTCCTGCTGAATTCATTTCAGCATCTATTTGCAAAAACAACTCAAGTTAAAGATCCTGAAACAAGTTCAGGAAGACGATTGCTCTTAGGATTTAGGAAGACGTTTGCTCTTAGTATTCAAGAATACGATATTGCCAGATACGCGTCCTGCTGAATTTATTTCAGCATCTATTGAAACAGAACAAATCAATTTAAAGATCCTAAAACAAGTTTAGGAATACGATTGCTCTTAGGATTCAGGAAGACGATTTTTGAATGCTAAAATCAAAACTGGTTTGCAAGTGATTTCCCTTACTAATCTCCCGCTCCATTTCTACATAATTGTTAAAGCCTGTTAAATAACAAAATTTAACAATTCATCGCGATACATTCGCATATAAATTAAATTACAATGAATTTTAAAATACTCAATTTAGCTGTTTTTTCTATTATACTGGGTGGTCTTTCTGTTCGAGCACAAGATGTAGAAGAAAATATCCGGATGGTTAAACCTTTCAAGGCCGATGGCGTATCAAATGAATGGAACGAGCCGCTTAACCAATACAATGATGCCACTAAACTTGCTTTTGCCCTTGCAAACGATGATAAAAATCTATACATCATTATAGAATCGCTAGACCCACAAACCACTTTTAGTGTATTAAGGGGCGGAATTACGCTTAACATCAATACTGAAGGCAAGAAAAAGGATGGAATGAAGTTGACTTTTCCTTTAATGGATAGGCCTCCAATGCCAACAGAAGGAGAAGAACACCATGCGCCTCTATCGCCTGACGGAGCAACACACGATCCTGTAGCGATGAATAAAAGCATTCGAGTTTCGGGATTTAAAAATATACCCGATGGTGAGTTGCCAGCTACAAACCAAGTTGGATTAGAAACTGGAATGAGCATTCATCCCAATAGAGACCTAATTTACGAGTTGAGCATTCCATTAGCACAATTACAGGTAGGTTTAGATCTTAAAAAAGCTTTGGTTTATAATATAAAAATTAATGAACCAAATAAATCTGGCTTTAAGAGAGAAGGTAAACCTGGAGGTGATGGCAATAGCAGAGGGAGATCAGGCGGTAGAGGCGGAATGGGTAGCGGAGGTATGGGCCGTGGCGGCATGGGCGGCGGTGGAAGAATGGGAGGTGGAGGTCAGCGACCATCGGATGGTGGTGAATCGACAGCAAAAACTTCTGATTTTTGGATAAAGTATAAGTTGGTAAAGGCTTAACCTACTGATTTTACCATTACGCATAAATACTTCATTGTGAGATAGTTGAGGAAAAAATCTTTAAATTTTAACGTAAAAAGTAATCAACAAATTCAGACTGAAGTGTAAAAGGAAATACAGAGTTGTCAACTTTCTGGCCGTTTGGCTATAGAAGTTGACAACTCTCCTTAATTAATACTCCCTGGCCATTAATTGCTCTGTAAGCGTTAATAGATTTGATTTCTTTTCATCACTCACATTAATCTGTGCGAATACTGCTAAAGCTTTGTTAAGGTAATTGTTCATGCTTTCTTTGGCAATATCCTGAATGTCCAAAGTATCGTATACCTGGCGTACAGTATCTATTTTTTCTTGTGAGTTAAATTCTTTATATGCCGTCCAGGTATCTAATGAAGCCCTGGTTTCTCCATCGGCAAGTTCAAAGGCTTTTAATAAGAGAAAGGTTTTTTTATTGGCAATAATATCGCCACCAACCTGTTTCCCGAATTTTTCAGGATCAGCGTAAACATCTAAAATATCATCCTGTAATTGAAAAGCAATACCAATGTTTTCGCCAAACTGATAAATTAAATCTGCATCTTTTTCTGATGCACCAGCGATGATTGCTCCAAGCTTTAATGCGCCACCTAAGAGAACAGCCGTTTTTAACCTGATCATGTTGATGTATTCTTCAATACTTACGTCATCGCGGCCTTCAAATTCCATATCCAGTTGCTGGCCTTCGCAAACACCTTGTGCAGTTGCATTAAATGTGTTTAATACAGGACCTAAGAATGCAGAATTAACTTTTGCGAGGTTTTTGTTCGCTTCAACCATCATTACATCACCACTTAAAATGGCAATATTTGTGCTCCATTTTTCGTGTACAGTAGCTTTGCCTCTGCGCAGTGGTGCATTGTCCATAATGTCGTCGTGAACCAGTGTGAAGTTATGAAAAACCTCAATGGCCATTGCGGCGTGGATTGATTCATTTGCATCTTCTCCAAACAATTCTGTTGCCATCAAAACCAGGAGTGGCCTAACACGTTTGCCACCAAGGTTGATAATGTAAGTAATCGGATCGTAAAGCTGTTTTGGGTGATCCGGAAACTTTAAATTTTGTATTGCAGTATCTAAAATTTGTTGTAATTGCTCTGTAGTATGCATTTGTAATTATTGCGAAAACACTGTGTTTAAGACACAATTTTATATTTTTTAATCTGGAATTAAGGTGAAATCGATTTGTCGTTTAGAAAGATCTACTTTTTTCACCCTAATCATCACTTCATCTCCCAACTGGTACTTTTTCTTTTTACGCTGACCAACAATACAGTAATTTTTCTCATCGAGTACATAAAAATCGTCTGATATATCCCTTAAACGGATCATTCCTTCGCATTTGTTCTCTTCGATTTCTACGTACATGCCCCATTCAGTAACACCTGAAATAATGCCTTTATATTCGGTACCGATATTGTTTTCTAAGTATTCGGCTTGTTTGTATTTAATGGAAGCGCGTTCTGCATCTGCAGCTCTTTTCTCCATCGCTGATGAATGTACACAGGCCACTTCGTAAAATTCCATATCAGCCGATTTGCCGCCATCCAAATAAGTTTGTAAAAGCCTGTGTGCCATTACATCGGGATAACGACGGATAGGGGAAGTAAAGTGGGTATAATATTCGAATGCCAGGCCATAATGACTGGTTTTTTTAGTTGAATATATGGCTTTTGCCATTGAGCGGATCGCAAGCGATGTAAGAATATTTTGTTCTTTTTTTCCTTCAACATCAGCCATTAAATTATTTAAAGATTTGGCAATTTCTTTGTCTGATTTTGTATTGATTTTGTAACCGAAACGGGAAGCAAAAGTTGCAAAGGTATTTAAGGTTTCCATGTTTGGCGAATCGTGTACCCGATAAACAAAAGTTAATTTGTCTTTTCCCTTTGTTTTCTTGGCAATAAATTCGGCTACTTTCCGATTGGCCAAAAGCATATAATCTTCGATGAGTTTATGCGCATCTTTACGTTCTTTAACATATACACCTATTGGTTTTCCAGATTCGTCTAATTTGAATTTTACTTCGGTACTTTCGAAACTGATGGCACCATTTTTAAATTTACGATCGCGCAGAATATAAGCCAACTCATTCAGTTTTAAAATCTCCTGAGCGTAGTCTCCAGCCTTGTTCTCGATTACTTCCTGTGCTTCTTCATAACTGAACCTCCTGTCTGAATGGATAACCGTTCTTCCATACCATTCGGATTGAATATTGGCTTGCTCATCCAGTTCGAAAACTGCTGCAAAGCACAATTTGTCTTCGTGAGGACGTAATGAACATACACCATTACTTAAGCGTTCGGGCAACATCGGAATTACACGATCTACCAGGTAAACAGAAGTGGCACGGCTGTACGCTTCTTTATCCAGTTCAGTTCCCTGAATTACATAGTGTGAAACATCAGCAATATGTACCCCGATTTCATGATTTCCGTTAGGAAGTTTTTGATAAGAGATGGCGTCATCGAAATCTTTCGCATCAGCCGGATCTATGGTAAAGGTTAAAACATTTCTAAAATCTTTTCTTTTGGCAATTTCTGATGAAGGAATTTCTTCAGGAATGGCGTTTGCTTCACGTTCCACTTGTGGAGGAAATTCGAGTGGGAAACCGTATTGTGCTAAAATTGCATTCATTTCGGTATTATTCTCACCCTGGTTGCCCAACACGTGTTTAACAATTCCTATTGGATTTTTAGCACTTTCGGGCCAATCTGATAAGGTTACCAATACGCGCTGACCGTTTTTTGCATCATGGGTATCGGCCAGAGGGACAAAAATATCGTGCATCATTTTTTTATCGTCTGCAATTACAAAAGCAAAACGATCGGATATTTTAATTACACCAGTGAAATCTGATTTGGCTCTTTTTATAATTTCAACAACTTCACCGTCATTTTTACGGCCGCTTTTTTTCGCGAAAACATAAGCCTTTACAGTGTCGCCGTGTAAAGCATTTTTAAGCTTACGTGGGGCAACGAATATATCTTTCTCAAATTCATCTTCGGGTACAATGTATGCGGAACCATCGGCAGTCATATCAACCGTTCCGATTATGAAGTTTTGAAGTTCTTTAAGTTTAAATTTACCTTTTTCAGGCTCTAAGAAAATTCCTGCACCTTTTCCCTCTTTTAAGATTTCCAGAATCGTTTCTCTAGATTCCTGATCGTTCAAATTTAATTTCGCCGAAACCTGCTTGTAATTAAGCAGCTGATTATTGTTTTTTTCAAAAACATCACTAACCAATTGATTCAGAACCAATTTTATATTTGCCGATTTTTTCTTTGCCATATGCTAAACTGAATTTACCGAAGATACAGAAAAGATGCTCAGGATGGAAAATATAGCAGACAATATGTAAAATGAATGATGGTTTTTAGTTCATCTGTTTATCGTCTATTTGTGGATTGATATTTGAAATTTCCTACGGTTTTATGTTTCATGATTCATTTTCAATAACAGTGAAGCTAGCGATCTGACTATTAACTATTGACCAACATCCATTAAAAAATAAATAAAATTTCATTTTTAACCCTATTTCCGTTAATCGTAGCATCTTATAAGCTACAAGCCCGTGCTTAACTTAATCTCAGCATAGTTAATCTTTTTTCTTTCTGCTGTGTAGGTTAAATGTATGTTTCCTTTTTTGTCCTGAATAATTGCTGGGTAGCTGTATTCACCTTTGTCGTGCTTTTCCAAAGTGTAAATGTCCTGCCAGTTTTTTCCATCTGCAGAAATAGCTAATTTCAAAATTGATCTTCCTTCCCACCAATTTTTTCCTGATATTAAAGGATTGTAAATCAACAATTGCCTTCCATCCGCTAAAGTAACTGCATCGCTTCCTGAATTTGGATTTGGCATAGTTGTGGCACTTAGTTTAGACCAGTTTTCGCCATTATCTTCCGACCAGCTTTCTACAATTACATTTTGCCTGCTTCTACATAACAACTGTAATTTTCCGTTAGGATAAGATAAAATAGAGGGTTGTATTACTCCGAAAGTATCACAATTGATTTCAATTTTCTTCCAGTTTTTTACATCACTATCAGATTTTTCAATGTGAATTTTCCATGTTTTTTCATCTAAACTCTCGGTGCTTGATGGATATAGAATTGTTCCGTTTTTAAGCTGAACAGGTTTATTTTTTATCGGACCTAAAAACCCCTGAGGAAGCTTTTTAGCAGCCGACCAGGTTTTGCCGTCATTATTTGATATTTTATATTCTGCCCACCATGCCCTGGGGTTTGCACCAACTTTATAATGTAAAAATAAAGTTCCGTTTCTGGTTTTAAACAATACAGGGTTCCAACAGGCTATCGGAAGGTTATTACTTGTTATGCCTGTGGCAATTTTAATGGGTGTACTCCACTTGCCATGTTCTTGTGTTGCTATCCAAATTGCAACATCGTTACTTCCTTCATGTTTTCCGCCAAACCAGGCGGCCATTATTGTGCCTTTTTTCAGCTCGCAAAGTGTAGAGGCATGGCAGGCTTCAAATGGTGCATGCTCAAAAATACTCTCTCTTTTTATAACTGTAACCAACGTATTTCGTTGAGCAATGCAGTTAAAAGAAAGTAAAAAGAGTATGATTAACAAAAATATTTTTTGCTTAGGCATAGCAATTAATTTCCAGGAATGGCGGCGATTAATTTTTTGGTATATTCTGCTTTTGGGCTATAGAATATTTGTTCAGGAAAACCTTCTTCTTCAATTTTTCCTTTATTCATAACCAATATCCGATCTGAAATATGTTTTACAACGGCTAAATCATGAGAAATGAAAATATAGGTAAGCCCAAATTCGCGCTGAAGATCCTTAATTAGGTTTAAAACCTGTGCCTGTACTGAAACATCCAGGGCGGATACGGATTCATCACAGATGATGAATTTAGGTTTTAAGGCCAAAGCCCTGGCAATTACTACGCGCTGTCGTTGCCCGCCACTAAACTCATGTGGATACCGGTTATAATGTTCAGCTTTTAAACCTACTTTATCCAACAATTCCAACACCTTTTGTTTACGTTCGGCATCATTGTGGTGTAGTTTATGAACTTGTAAGGGTTCTAATATCGACTGACCAATACTTAATTTAGGATTTAGCGAGGCGTAGGGATCCTGAAAAATGATTTGAATGTCTTTCCTTAATTTTCGCAGATCACTTTTTGAAATGTGTGTAATATCATCTCCATCGAATATGATTTCGCCAGATGTTGGCTGGATCAATCTTAAAATGGTACGCCCCAGCGTAGTTTTACCACAGCCAGATTCACCAACCAAACCTAAAGTCTCGCCAGGAAATACTTCGAAATTTAAATTATCAACAGCTTTAACATAATCAGTTGTTTTGCCAAATATACCCTGGTTTATGGGATACCAGGTACATAAATTCTTAATCTGGAGCAAAGGTTGTTGTGCATACAATTTCTCCCTTCGCGCTTCAATCTCAGTCGCAGTTAATTGATTTGCTGCTTGTAAATGTGCTGAAGCATCTTCAATCTTTCCGGTGAGGAAATCAGCTACGATAGGCAATTTCTTTAATTGTAAGTTAGGGGAGGGCCTGCAGGCGAGTAAACCTTTGGTATATGGGTGTTGAGGATTTTCAAAAATTGATTTTGCCGGTCCTTGTTCTACAATTTCACCTTTGTACATTACGGCAACTTCGTCGGCAATTTCATTTACTACCCCCAAATCGTGAGAAATAAAAATCATTGCCATATTCCGTTCCTGTTTCAGTTTTAACAGGAGCTGTAAAATTGTTTTCTGAACAGTAACGTCTAAAGCTGTCGTAGGTTCGTCGGCGATTAATAATTTTGGATCGCAACTTAATGCCATGGCAATCATTACCCTTTGCTTTTGTCCGCCTGATATTTGGTGAGGGTAACTGTCGAAAATTTTTTCTGGTCGTGGTAACTGCACTTCGTTAAAAAGTGCGATGGTATGTTTTTTTGCTTCAGTTTTACCCACTTTTTGATGCAGCATAATGGCTTCAGCCACCTGTTCACCACAAGTAAAAACTGGATTTAGAGAAGTCATAGGTTCCTGGAAAATCATTGAAATCTGATTTCCCCTGATCTGACGGATTTCGTTTGAGCTGAGATTGAGCAAACTAATGTCTTCAAAATCGATATCTCCGGTGATTTTTGCCGATTTTTCATCATGTAAGCGCATAATGGAGAAAGAGGTTACCGACTTCCCGGAGCCTGATTCGCCAACAATACCCAAAACAGTTCCTTTTTTTACATTAAAACTAATCTGTTTTACAGCCTTAAACCAAGTTTTCTCATCTTGGTTATAAAAATCGATATTTAAATGCGCAACGTTTAACATTAGGCTACAATTGTAATGTTTTCTGCTGGAATAACATCCATACCTTTAAATTTTAACAGTACCTGGGCGGTAGTAATTACATCTTTCTGGCAATAGGTAACAATCCGATCGAGATTTTTTTCTTCATAATAAACCTGCCTTACCTGAGCGCCATTAATGTCATCTTTAGGCGTGGGGATGTCTAAAATTGCTGCCAATAAATTTAAAGAGGTAAAATGTTTGTAATCGCCAAATTTCCAGAGTTCCATCGTATCAATATGATTTACTTCCCAAGGTTTTTTACCCGAAAGTTGTAGCTGAACAGGTATTTCAATTCCATTTACGAGTAACCTGCGGCAAATATAGGGGAAATCGAATTCCTTTCCATTGTGTGCACAAAACATTAAGGTTGGTATCTGTTTACTTAATAAAGATGAAAATTGTTGCAATATTTCCTTTTCATCGTCACCAAATAAGGATTTGATTCTCAAAGTACTTGATTTTTCGTTTTCATTGTAAATTCCCATGCTGATACAGATGATTTTTCCAAATTCAGCCATTATTCCGGCTTTTTCGTAAAACTCTTCTGCCGTTTGTTCAGAATTTCGCTGATAATGCGTTTTTTGATCCCAAAGTTCTTGAAATTGTGGAGGTACATCTTGATAAGATGGGTATTGTGGTACAGTTTCGATATCGATAACCATAACCTGATTGAGATCTAACGCCTTTAGCATAATATAAATAGGTTTCTGTCAACAATTTACAATTTTGATTTCAAAATCTCCTATGCAAACAATTAAACATTACAACTTAAATTTTATAAGTTTGGATTATGGCGAAGAGTAAATTTGAGCAATCTTTAGCAGACGGCGTTCACCAACAGCTTCAAAGTTTGATAGGCACCTGGAATGGGACAACCAAAACCTGGTTCGAAAAGGATTTGCTCGCAGATGAATCTCCAGTTGAAGCAAAAATTACTTCAATTTTGGGTAACCGTTTTATTTCTCTTGATTACCAGGGAAGTTTAGAAGGAAAAGCTGTTGAAGGCAAAATGATTATCGGTTTCGATATTCCTTACCAAAGATTTACAACAAGTTGGATAGATAGTTTCCACATGGGTACGCAGATTATGCTTTCGAGAGGTGAGGCTACAACAAAAGGTTTTTCTGTTTTTGGCGAATACGGCAATCCGGAATATGGTGAGCAGCTTTGGGGCTGGCAAACAACTTTGGAAATTATTGCAGATAATGAGTTTATATTAACCGCCTTTAATGTTTCTCCGGAAGGTGAAGAAGCAAAAGCTACAGAAACGGTTTACAAGAGAAAATAATTTAGAAAAGTCGTCATTCCCAACCCGATAGCTATCGGGTTGATTGGGAATCTTAATAGCTCGTGTAAGGTGTATTAAGATTCCCGCATACGCGAGAATGACGTACCGTAAATAAAACTAAAATAAGCTTGGTGAAGCCTGATTTGCCATTACCGGAATTTTTAAATCTGTTCCAACAGCTTTATTCAGCTTTTCAGTAAAATAAGCTGAAAACAAGGGTGAGGATAGTTCAACATTCTGGTGTACAAAGAAATATAGGTTTTGTAAACCTTGTTCTTTCCAAATTACAATTCTTTCAATCCAGTCGTTTAAACGTTTTTTATCAATTTCATCATCATTTGCACCTACAAAGCGCACAAAAGCTGTTGGGGTAGTTAAACGCATATGGAGCATATCTCTTCGGCCAGCAGTATCAACAATAATATTTGAAATGCCATTTTCCTGAAATAACTGTGCAAATTCATTGGCAATAGCAGGGTTTGAAAACCATTCGGTATTTCTGACTTCAACCCCTAAAGGAATTACTTTCGGAAACTCATTAATTACAATTTTTAACCTTTCGAAATCTTTGGGTTTAAAATTATCATGCAATTGAAGAAAAGCCATTCCTAATTTATCTTCAAAATTACTGATGGCATCGCAATATTGTTCTACAGGTTCTTTAACGTTGATTAATCTTTTAAAGTGACTGATGGTATTGGTCAGTTTTGGGAAAAACTTAAAATCTGCCGGTGTTTTTTGCGTCCAGGTAATTACTTGCTCGCTCGTTGGCATTCCATAAAATGTAGCATTGAGCTCAATCGAATTAAATTGTGTAGAATAATAAGTTAATTCATCTTTTGTTCCTTTTGGATAAAAACCTTTCAAGTCGGCCTTATTCCATTTTGCACAGCCTACATAAGCTTTAAAGGATTGTTTTGGTTTATTTGCTGCCAAAACTGCTTCCGTTTCAGGAGCATCCGCAGGGAGGGTATAATCTATAATCGAAGGGTCGTCTACTTTACCGAATTGCATTTAAAAATTTATTAAGTGATACTTATTACATTTACTTCCTCTTTTTTATTTAAAAGAACTTCTAATGCTGAATTAATCTTTGGTTCTAATTTTTGCCAAAAAAGTTTATTTGAACAATTGCCGAATTTAATAAGAATAAGCTTGGGAGGAGCACCAAACCAATCGATTAATTCTTTAAAATCTGAATCCTTGGATATAATTATAACATTCTTTTTAATTTGAGCCATTCTAAAAATGGTAAAGTCATCTACCGAATGTAAGTTTAGACTAAAAGAAGATTTTGTTTTAAAATTTGTGTATTCTGAAAGCCATTTGGCAATAATAGGGGATATATTGGTGTCGGTCCAAATTTCCCAATTATTCATACATTAAGTCCTCATTTACTTTTTGTGCGCTATACAAGAGAACCGCTCTAATATCTTCTTTCTCGAGGATGGGATGTTCCTCTAATATTTGATCTTCACTCATGCCGCTTGCCAATAATTCCAGTACATCAGAAACTGGGAATCTTAACCCACGCACTGTAGGTCTTCCTCCCATCAAACCATCTGTTGCAATGATCCGATCGAATAACTTAATTTGTTCATGTGCCATACTCAAATATAAAAAAAATACCCCAGTAAAAAAACCGGGGTATTTGTATGTTTTGTAATGTTTGACTTTGTTTTTTGTATATCTCAGATTGAACTGCGACTGATTTAGTAACCCAGAATCTTCAATACTTGCTTGCTGTTTTGTTCTTCTCCAAAAACCTCAAAATTGAAACTTTCATCGCGGTTTCTGCGGATCAAAACATGTTTTGGACTTGGCAATAAACAGTGGTGAATACCACCATAACCGCTTAGTACCTCCTGGTAAGCCCCGGTATGGAAGAAGCCTAAATACTGAACTTTACGTGTTTTAGGCATAAATACGCTGTTCATATGTGCTTCCTGGTTGTAATAATCCTGTCCATCACAGGTTATTCCACCTAAGTTAACCCGCTCATATTCAGCATCCCAGTTATTGATTGGCAATAAAATGTATTTTTGGTTTAGTGCCCAAACATCAGGTAAATTTGTGATGAAAGAACCATCCAACATTAACCAGCGCTCACGGTCATTCTGCTGTTTACGGCCCAATACTTTGTAAAGGATACCAGAAGCCTCAGCAACCGTGTATTTACCAAATTCAGTAATAATATCTGGCTCCATTACTTCGTGGATGGCGCAGATTTCTTTAATCCTTTTTACAATTTCGTTTACCATATATTCGTAATCGAAATCGAATACCAGCGAATCTTTAAATGGCATTCCACCACCGATATCCAGGGTATCTAAATCAGGATTGATTTTTTTGAACTTGCAATAAAGTGTTACGTATTTCTCTAACTCATTCCAATAGTATGGCGAATCGGTAATTCCTGAGTTGATGAAAAAGTGTAATAATTTAACCCTGAAATTAGGATTATGAACGATTTTGTTATTGTAAAAATCAATAATATCTTCCATACGCACACCTAAACGCGAAGTATAAAACTGCGAATCAGGTTGCTCTTCAGCAGCAATGCGGATACCTAGGTTACAAGGGGTATCAATATCAACCTCATCATCAAAAAGATTAAACTCTTCTTTATTGTCTAAAACCGGGATAATATTGGTATAACCATCATGCAACATATCAATGATATATTGTTTGTACTGATAGGTTTTAAAGCCGTTACAAATAATGGTGGTATCTTTCGTTAACACACCTTTTTTCTCCAAGGCATCAACCATTGGCATATCAAAAGCCGAAGATGTTTCTAAGTGGATGTTGTTTTTTAAAGCTTCTTCTACAATATGCTTAAAATGCGAGCTTTTTGTACAGTAGCAATATTTATAATCGCCACGATAATTGTTCTTTAAAATAGCGGTCTGGAAAAGAATCTTCGCCTGCTGAATCTTCTTACTCACCATTGGTAAGTACGTGAAACGTAGGGGAGTACCGTAAGTTTCGATCATTTCCATCAGGTTTAAATCCTGAAAATATAACTCATCATCTATAACATCGAAACCCTCTTGAGGGAAACCAACACTTAGATCAAGAAATTCTGAGTAACTCTGCATTTACTTTTAAATAATTTTTGCAAAAATGTAATTTTAAATCGAGAATTAATCTTTAATAAAAATATTTTTACTGTAAGGAAACGCTTAGCCTAACTACAAAAAATATTGGTAAATTGTTTTAGTAAGAAAATGTGTGGTTATGTTTAAATAATCACCTGTAAATCAGTGCTTTGTATAGAATAGTGTTAAGCGTTTTCAAAGCAAGGCACTATTTTATGGGTTTAGGTTGGCCCTGCGCTAAACTGTATCCTTATAAGAATGGGATGATCGTTCTGATCCAGATTTATTTTGCAAAAACTGTGCTTTTATTTTGGTTTAATAGCGAGCAGTCTTATCAATCCTAAAATAATACATTATCCTTTGCGAAGGTATTTGGTTAAAATTACAATGGTTTGTCCTTCAACCTTACCTTCAATTTGCTCAGTATTATCATGAACCAAACGGATATTTTTAACTACGGTACCCAATTTAGCGCTCAAAGTTGATCCTTTAACATCAAGGGTTTTAACCAATACCACGGTATCGCCTTCAAATAAGCGCGTTCCGTTACTGTCTTGATGAAATTCTACTGTTCCATCTTGCTCGTGATCGCCGGTTTTTTTAGCCCAATCCAAAGTTTCCTCTTCAAGGTATAAAATATCCAGACTATCTGCTGCCCAACCTTCATTTCTCAATCTGCTCAACATTCTCCAGGCAACAACCTGTACCGGGGCAAATTCCGACCACATGGTTTCGGTTAGTATTTTCCAATGTTCAGGATTAAGCTGTTCGGTTTTTTCAATCTGGTTTAAGCAGGTTTTACATACTAAAATGCTGTTATCGCTATTGGCATTGCTGGTTGGCGGTACTTCGTACACCGTTAAATTGGTTTCAGCAGTGCATAATTCGCATTTATTGCCCGAACGGGATTGTAATTCTTGTGCTAAAGACATATTGATACTGGATTTTTGGCGAAAGTAATAAAACTAATCGGAATAGATGATTGTAAAAAGGGGAGAAGTAAATATAGATTGTCATTTCGCCGGCATTAGAGAGAGACTGTTTTCTGATCATTTGGAAAGCAGGTTCCTGTTTTATAGGTTGGGGTTAGTCCTGCTCTTCATTTTACTTCGTTGCACTCGTGTTCATTCCGATCAGGTTTATTAAATCAGCCCGGTGCTGCTATTTGAAGGTTGAATAGCGAGTGTGCTAACGCGATAGAATTTTCCGTGTGCTCCGAGTCTCCATGGCAAAACTAAAAATGGTTCGTGGAGACACGAACCATGGCGAGGGATAAATACAGTTCAAAGATTTCTCCATTTCGCTGCGCTCCAGTCGAAATAACGACTGATTTTTACAACATTTCATTATTAACTCATTCACATGATTGTTGGCTAACGAGCTAATCTTTTATAGCTACAATTTACTCGGCAAATGTATCTCAGCCAGCATGCATCTTGCACTGCCGCCGCCATTTTTTTCGATCGTGTAAAGTGGTGCGTAAATGATTCTGCTGTATTGTTCAAGTGCAGTTATCTGTTCGGTGTTTAAAGATAGATAAGCTTGCTCAGACATCACCAATAAACTTTCATCATCCACATTGGTAACCTGTAGCATATTACCTGCAAATTTGTTCATTTGCTCAAGGCTGATTTCAATGATTTCTTTTCCACTTCCTTTTAAACTGATGGTTACATTTAATTTTTCTTCCGGATCTTTAATGGAGTCCAGGCAGATAACCGCAAAGCGATCGCCAATACACATCATCACATTGGTGTGGTAAATCGGGAAATTTGATCCATCAACGGCTTGAAAAGCCACTGGCTCAAATCCGGTTAGCATACAGAAATTGTTCAACACTTCTTCATCAGTGCGCACACTTAAACAGGCATAAGCAATTTTATTGGTACGATCCAATACCATACTTCCTGTACCTTCTAAAAAAGCGTGTTGCTGTTCATAAAAGCTTAAATCGCTGATGTGGTTAACTTCGAAATTCTCTTTTAATCCATCCAGAATTTCTTTCCTTCGCTCTAAGCGGCGGTTTTCAGAAAACATCGGGTAAAGATATACTGAGCCATCATCATGAAAAGAAACCCAGTTGTTTGGAAAAATGGAATCTGGTGTTTCGGGTTGTAAAGTATCATCTATAACCGTTACATCAACATTATTTTTTCTTAATAAATCCACAAAGGCATCAAACTCTTGTAAAGCCGCTTTTTGCACATCAGTTTCTGTAGATGCAATTTGAAACTTATTATTTCCGGCCGTTTGTGTGTTGAATTTAAAATCAACAGGACGGATCATGAGGATATGGTTTGTTGTTTGCATTCCTTTTCTTTATGCGTCATTCTGAATTCATTTGAGGAACTCTTTTTATTAAGATGCCAAAATAAATTCGGTATGACGATGGGTAAATTTATAAATTGTCTCTTAAAATTGGCAGGCTCATACAATGAAAACCACCACGGGCACGCGATAGTTCTGCCGAAGGCATTAAAATCAATGTATCGGTTATGGTTTCCGCATTTACTTTGCCACTTTCTAAATCCTCAATCAAATCTTTCACATCCACTACATCAAAGCCAGCAGCTTTAAAGGCTTCAACGGTTTTATCATTTCTATCGTAACCTAAAACAACACCTTCTTTAATGGCTAAAAGGTTGCAAGAATCTGTCCATTGCTCACGAGAATCGTAGGGGAACTGATTGTTTCCGCTATAGATGATTTGTGTTGGTTCGGTACTTTTTAAATCGTTCTGACTAATATCATTCAATAAAGCTTCTACATGTTCGAAGTGTTTTGGCTCTTGTGGGTTTGCTTTCGTAAATTGAATTGCGGTGGTAGCTTCTAATTTTTCGGGCTCTTTTAAAAAATTAATGGGCTCGTAAGGATTATATTTAGGCGAATGGGCAATCGAATTTAAAATTACCCAGGTATTGCGTTTAACCTGTGTAAAAACGGTGTCTAGGTGCATATAATCACGTTTGCTTGGTATTTTAACCACCGTAACTTTTTCTACCACATCCTGATCGAACAACAATTTTATCGCTTCGTTGGCGCCATGTTCTGAGGTTCTTTCACTACAACCAATCAGCACATGGTTAGGACTCACCATCATCACGTCGCCACCTTCTAAAGTGGTGCTGAAAGCAGGCTCATCACCGGGGCGTAAAAAGTGCATGGTAACATCCGGAATTTCAAGAATGTTATTGCGATAGCCCTCAAACAGTGGATGATTGAAGAAAATATAGCGCATTAAAAGCGTTTCTCTAACGCGAGCTTTTTTTGCAGGTTTATTTAACAAGATGTGGTTATTGATTGTTGTACCCACATCCCTGGTAAAAATTAAATTGGGAATCGGCGCAAAAATCATGGTATCGTTGGCCAAAGTACCTGAGATGAAAATCTCTGCCAATTGCTTTGGATCGGTATTGGTTAATGCTAACTGCACTTTGTAAGTACAGCCTTCAATCGCACAAACAGCAGCAACCAGTTTTTTGCGGATAGATTCATTCTCCAGCATTTCACTTAACAAATTCTGAATCTCAATTACAGATGTAGAATTATGAAAATCAGGATGATTGGGTTTATAAAAATTACGTGCTGAGGCTTCTGAATCTATTTCGGCCAATTTTCCTTTAATCTTATCAGGATCAAGAAAATACATCAGCAACTTGATATAATAATCGTATTCTCCTTTACGGATGGTATCTAAATGTACAATATCTTCGAAAAGCCAATCCTGCGCTTTAGAAGGTACCACTTTGCCTAATCCACTATCCGGACTGTGTATCAATAATTTACGCAAGCGACCGATTTCGGTATTTACGCTCACTTTAAAATTTTGGTTCTGCTCGCTCATAAAAAAGTTAGTTATTGCAAATCTATTAGAAAAATTCAGATAAGAGAATTGAGTTGATAGATTTGAGATAGACCAATATGGAGATAGGTTTATTTATTGCACAAAACTAACCTCCTTAAACCTTATTGAAGCGACAGCTCCCGATTCCTTCAATCGGGACTATAGCGGAAAGAAGGACTATCGGAACCGATTCGCACTATATTAGCTTTCCAAACCCTTTAAAAGCTCGAAAACCTTCCACCTTAAGCCTTTCACCTTCCACCTTTTTTACATATTTTTGGCGCATGAATTTTATTATTGCCGAAACGCAAAAAGCCATTTCTGAACTTTATAAGGAAGAGATAGCCGAAAGTGTAATCAACATACAAGAAACCCGTAAAGAATTTGAAGGACAAGCAACTATAGTTGTTTTTCCGATTACTAAAATTTCGAAGAAATCGCCAGAGCAAACCGCTACAGAAATTGGCGAATATTTGGTTGCTAACGTAGCCGATATTACTAAATTTAATGTGGTTAAAGGCTTTTTAAACTTAAGCATTGCCGAAAGTTATTTCTTAAAACAGTTTAACGAAGAAATCTTATCCCACAATTTTGGCGTTTTTGCACCGAACGGTAAAAAGGTAATGGTAGAATATTCTTCGCCAAATACCAATAAGCCGCTTCACCTTGGGCATGTACGTAATAACTTGTTGGGCTATTCGGTTTCAGAATTGCTAAAAGCTTACGGTTACGATGTAGTGAAAGTAAATTTGGTGAACGATCGTGGCATCCACATTTGTAAATCGATGTTGGCCTGGCAAAAATGGGGCAATGGCGAAACGCCAGAAAGTACCGGTTTAAAAGGTGATCACCTGGTTGGCAAATACTATGTAATTTTTGATAAAGAATACAAAAAAGAAATTGATGCTTTAAAAGCTGAAGGACAAACAGAAGAGGAAGCTAAGAAAAATGCCCCATTAATTAAGGAAGCGCAACACATGCTTTTGAAATGGGAGCAAGGGGATAAAGAAGTGGTTTCGCTTTGGAAAACCATGAACGAATGGGTATATGCTGGCTTTAATGTTACATATAAAAACCTGGGAGTTGATTTTGATAAATTTTATTACGAAAGCAATACCTACCTGTTAGGGAAAGGAACAGTTGATGAAGGTTTAGCAAAAGGCGTTTTCTTTAAAAAGGAAGATGGTTCGGTATGGATTGATTTAACTGCCGATGGTTTAGACCAAAAATTAGTTTTGCGTGCTGATGGAACTTCCGTTTACATTACACAGGATTTAGGAACTGCTGAGATGAAACACGACGATTTCGATATGGATGAGTCGATTTACGTTGTGGGAAATGAGCAGGATTACCACTTTAAAGTATTGTTTCTGATTTTAGAAAAACTAGGCAAAAGCTGGGCGAAAGGTTTATATCACCTTTCATATGGCATGGTAGATTTGCCAAACGGTAAAATGAAAAGCCGTGAGGGAACTGTTGTAGATGCCGACGAGTTAATTGAAAGCATGGTTACTACCGCCCGCGAAAAAACGGAAGAATTGGGTAAAACCAACGATTTTAGTGAAGAAGATAAAGAAGAACTGTATAAAAATATTGGTTTAGGGGCTTTAAAGTATTTTCTTTTAAAGGTGGAGCCTAAGAAGCGTTTGTTATTTAATCCTGCTGAAAGTATTGATTTTCAAGGTAATACAGGTCCTTTTATTCAGTATACACATGCAAGGATAAAATCTTTACTAAGTAAAACCGATTATAAGTTCGCAGTGGGCAGTGAGCATTTTTCAGGAATATCAGCAGTAGAATTGGAAATGATTCTGCAACTGGCCAAATACCCTGCAGAAATTGCTATTGCGGCTAATGCTTATAGTCCGGCAAGTTTGGCCAATTATCTATACGAACTGGCGAAACTATTCAATAAATTTTACCATGAGGTACCACCAATCGTAAAAACTGAAGAAGGTGAAACGAAACAGTTCCGTTTAAACCTGAGCAAAAAAACGGCTGATATTATTCACGCCGGAATGTTGATTTTAGGTATTACTTCGCCAGAGCGGATGTAAGGTGGAAGAGGTAGGATTGAAAATGGAGATGAGATTATGGATGTGCGCATAGAATCTTACTATCTTAAAAATCTAGTTCTGTGATGTACGAATTGATATTACTCTGTCTGGTGGCGTTTGCTGCCGGGTTTATAGATGCTATTGTAGGTGGCGGCGGTTTATTACAAACTCCCGCCATTTTGCTTATTTTACCCCATTATCCTGTAGCAACCCTTTTAGGAACTACAAAAATTCCATCTTTAGCAGGTACCACGCTTGCAGCATTTAAATATTCTAAACAGGTCCGTTTTAATTATAAGGTACTTACCGCTTGTGTGCTTACTGCATTTTGTGCTGCGCTTTTGGGTGCTTTTCTGGTGAGCAGGATCGATAATTCTGTCATCAAACCCGTAATTCTGGTTGTGCTGATTTTGGTTGCACTTTATACCTACTTTAATAAACAGTTTGGTATACATCAGGTAAAAGATCATTCCGTTAAAAAACAGGTATTAATGGCGGGTTTGTTTGGGATAGTGATTGGTTTTTACGATGGATTAATCGGGCCGGGAACGGGCTCTTTTCTTATTTTAGTTTTTATAGCGGTATTGGGATTTGACTTTATCGGAGCCAGTGCACATGCAAAAATTGTAAATATGGCCACAAATTTAGCAGCAATTATCTATTTCAGTTCTTCCGGACATATTCTGTTTCAATACGCAATTCCTATGGCTATTTTTAACTTAACAGGTGCTTTTTTTGGGACGAAATTAGCTTTGTTAAAAGGGAATAAGTTTATCAGGGTATTTTTCCTGATTGTAGTTTTCGGAACGATTTTAAGATTTGCCTATGATATTGTGAAAGTTTGGATATTATAATGGAAGTACATGGATAAATAATTAAAGATCAGATTTTTCACAAAACATTCTTTTATAGAAAATAGCATATCCAAAAAAGCATCGCCAGATTAAACCAGCGATGCTTTTTCATTTTATGAACAATCAACAATTGACTATTAACTATTAGCCATTTACTCTCAACTATCAACCATTAACTATCAACTATCAACCATTGACTATTGACCATTAACTATCAACTATAAACCATCAGCTATCCTTCTCAATCCCAGTTTTAGTTGCCACAGGTTTCCTTTTTCGAAAGATTGGAAAAGTCATTGGGCTTCTAGCGGGCCGTTCATCACCAAGGAGTACACCCCACTGTTTAAATGATTCAGTACGGTCGAAGATAATTTTTAATACCGCCACAATTGGAAGGGCAAGGAACATCCCGGAGATGCCAGCTATACTTCCACCGATAAATACACCAAGAATGGCAAAGAGTGCATTGATTTTTACTTTTGAGCCTACAATCCTAGGCATCAATATATTGTTATCCAGAAACTGAACAAAAGCAATTACACCTAAAACTGTAACCACCGGCCACAATTCTTGTGAGGAGGTTAGGGTAAGCAATACACCAATTACGTTACCAATTAAGGCACCCACATAAGGGATCAGGTTTAAGATGGCAAAAATAACACCTATTAAAAGCGCATGTTTAATGCCGATCAGCATCAATATACCACCCAATAAAATCGTCATATAGGTGATTTGAATCAGGAGTCCGATTAAATAGCTTTTGATAATGGATTCTGTTTCGTAAATCGCTTCTTTAACTTTAGGGTGATCGTCGGTTTTAAACCACATAAAAATGAAGCGCAATAAAATGTCTTTATAAAAAAGCATCAGGTAAATATAGATGGGCAACAAACCTATAAATACAAAAATGCCACTTAGCGTTACAGCTGCACCACCAGCAAGCGAGGTGCCCATATTCATTAAATCGTCGCTTTTGTCTTGTATAAATGCTTTTTGCTGTTTGTCGTTATAGTGCGTAATTCTACTGATCCAATCACTTAACGAATTGATATGCTGGGTAACATTGGCTTTTATTTGAGGGAAATCTTTAACTAAAATGCCAATCTGGTTGGAAAAAAACCAAACAATTAGTCCAACAAAAAGCGCAACCAACAAAATTGATATAATAATGGAAAACGATTCGGGGATTTTCTTCCTTTTTAAAAAACGGTAAACAGGTAAGAGCATAATGCTAATGAAAAAGGCCATTAACATTGGCATGATAATATCCCGTCCGATTACCATAACCGCTACAATAGCCATTAGGCCCATTAACTCAATAGATCGTTTAACGGTTAGTGGTAAATTGTTAGTCATAAAAGCTTAGTCTGATTTCAGTTTTAAACACCATTGTTGTGAAAAAGTTTTAATTAGTTGGTTTAGCACCAGAGTTTATGGGTTTGGCGACAGTTGACAGGCTAAGCCTAATGCTAGGTGTGTATATTTATAATTTAATTGATTACCACTTACTTTACCCATAGGTGAAGCAATGAGGAGCAATAAACCAGTTATACCATTAACTAATGAGTCTACAATAAAAAAAATTACTTCTCTCACACCATAATACCCTTGATTAGGCTTATTTTTGCAGCTTTAAAAATACCGCATGTACAATCAAGATACCATTATTGCTTTATCAACTCCTTCAGGTTCTGGGGCCATTGGCGTTATCCGTTTATCTGGTCCGGAGGCTATTTCTTTAACCAATACCGTTTTTGCCGGAAAAGATTTAGAAAAGCAAGCTTCACATACTTTACATTTTGGTTTAGTTAAAGATGGTGATCATATTGTTGATGAAGTAGTTGCAGGATTATTTGTTGCGCCAAAATCCTATACAAAAGAAAATGTGGTTGAGATTTCATGCCATGGTTCTAATTATATTATTCAACAGATAATTAACTTGTTGATTAGTAAAGGTGCACGTGCCGCCAAGCCTGGCGAATTTACTTTACGCGCTTTTTTAAATGGTGCTTTCGATTTAAGTCAGGCAGAAGCTGTAGCAGATTTAATTGCTTCAAACTCTAAAGCTTCGCATGATGTAGCCATGCAACAGATGCGCGGCGGTTTTGCAAATGAATTAAAAGGATTACGTGAGCAACTGATCCATTTCGCTTCGATGATTGAGCTTGAATTGGACTTTGCCGAAGAGGATGTAGAATTTGCCAACCGTGAGCAATTAAAAAACCTGGTTAATAAAATCAACTATGTATTACAGCGCTTAATTTCCTCTTTTGAAATGGGCAACGTAATAAAAAATGGCGTTCCGATTGTTATTGCCGGTAAACCGAATGTTGGCAAATCGACATTATTGAATGCTTTGTTGAATGAAGAGCGTGCAATTGTTTCTGATATTGCAGGTACAACACGCGATACCATTGAAGATGAATTAACGATAGGAGGCATAGTTTTTCGCTTTATCGACACAGCCGGAATCCGCGATACTGCTGATATTATTGAGGCATTGGGCGTTGAGCGTACTTTGGAAAAAATGAAGCAGGCCAAGCTAATTATTTATATGGCCGATGCCGCTCAAAGCATCGAAGAAATTGAAGAGCAAGTACGCGGTTTAGAACAGCTGGCCATTCCATATTTAATTTTAGTAAATAAAGCAGATTTGATTGCTGATGCCCAGCGTAAAGCCTTCGAAGCGTTAAATGTGGTTTTTATCTCTGCAAAAGAGAAACAAGGTATAGATGAATTGAAAATTACTTTACTGGAGCAGGTGAATTTGCACCACATCAATACCAGCGAAACTTTGGTAACAAACATCCGCCATGTAGAAGCCCTTAAACAAACCGAACATGCCTTACAAAATGTACTGGCCAATGTGGATAATCCTGTTACGTCGGACTTTTTAGCGATGGATATTAAGCAGGCTTTACATTATCTTGGTGAAATTACCGGTACCGTTACAACAGATGATTTATTAGAAAATATTTTTACCAAGTTTTGTATCGGCAAATAAATACCTCAATTTCTGCTATTAAATTATAATCACTAATAAATTAGTTTCTTTATTCTAAAGATAATATTAGGATATAAAACTCACTATTTCAATTCATTAACTTCCAATTGTTTCGGTTTTCGTAATAAATTCACAGATACAAAAATTATAAATCCGAATAACCATGTTGAGAATAGTACGATGAAGAAAATCATTCTGATGGACGAATGAAAATAACTTGGCTGGTAAAAAAGCCGGTTCAGGATTTTGATTTTTTCAATTAAGGCATTTCTGTCAAAGTTGTTTCGGATCTGATTTAACTCTTGCTGATCTTTATCCCGAAAACGAAATACATCCTGGGTAAGAGCTGTTGGATTAATAGACGATTCAATCTTATATCTTTTAAATAGTGTATCAAGCTTTTTAAAAGACTGCAATAAAGAATCCTTGTTTAATTTATAAAGTAACCTATACCGTTGTATGGCATTTTGACGCTGCTGTTTAGGTACATTTTGATCTTCAATGGGACTGATCAACATCTTGTTTTCGAGAAAAATGCAAATGTTGTCATCGTATTGCGGATTAACTTCAGATCCTCTGTATATAATTTCTGTGCTGTCTTTTCTAACTGTTTTTGTAATAATTCTTTTCAGTATTTCTTTCTGATCAAAGCCAAAAAAATCAGACGCAGAACTGGTCGCGCCCTTTAACTTTTCATAATCAGAAGTAAGCATTTTTAAGGTATCGATGCTGTAGTAGGCAGTTTGCAGACTAAAATAATCTTTATTGGTTAAATCGTAAAACACAGTGTCTCTCACCTCAACCACGGGGTAGGGCTTTGGATAAAGAATATTGGTTACATTAAATAATGTTTCTGAATTGTAGGCAGAACCAGGGTATAAAAAAGGATTTAGAACATTCAATAAAGTTTTATCAGCGTTGAATTTTTTCTCAGGTAATTCTTGCCTAAGCTTGGCATTTAAGCCGAAACTATAACTGATAAAGAAAGTTAAGGATAGTAAGACTATAGCAAGTAAAGCAGCCCCGATAGTAAGCAGATTTTTAGCAGAGTACTTTTGTTTAGTGTGATTTCTAATTAATAAAATAAGTATCGTTAGTAAAAATAAACCCGTTATAAAGAAGTGGGAAATGGATACGTCATCATAAAACTTAAAACGATAAAATTCAGTATAAATATTGATTTCTTTTATGCCCGCAAATTTAAAATATCCATAAATAAAATAGGCAAAGTGTATAACAGCAAGTACAATGGCAGATTTTAAGAGAAACTTTTTTAGATTATGGCTCATATGGTTTAAAGCTGATTTTTCGGCTAAAATTTTTAGGTTCGGGATATAATGAAACGTTAGAAAATTAATGCTAAAAACACACATCTTATCGTTATGATTTGTGCTTTTTATGCTAAAGTAGTTTTTTTATTTTCTTAACAACTGGCAAAAGATTTCTTTCACATCATTTAAAGCTAAAAACGGCAGATTAAATAATCATAAGATTAAAAAAGAAAGTTCATTTATCTTTTAAATAACCTCACAGATTTTACCTTTGTGATCAACCACAAATTCTCCAATCCTTTTTACAACCTAAATATGAAAAAATATTTCAATAAAGTTTTACTGCAACTGATATTTACGGTTTCCTTTTTATCCCTGGCCAATGCGCAGGTAAAAAAAGAAGCCAGTGTAAACATTACCGGCGAAATTACAAAACCATACGTGCTAACTTTATCAGATTTTGCCAAAATGCCAAGGGTAGAAATAATTCGGAAAGATCGTGATGATAAAGACCATCAATATTCTGGTGTACTATTGACCGATTTACTCATAAAGGCGGGCGCAACAATGGGGAAGGAGCTTAGGGGGAATAATTTAACTAAATATGTAATGGTAGAGGCCAGCGATGGATATCGGATTATTTTTTCACTGGCCGAATTAGACCCGCAATTTTCTGATGATAAGATTATTTTAACAAATACAATGGATAAAAAACCACTTCCTGTTGCTGATGGACCTTTCAGAATTATTGTGCAAAATGAGACAAAGCCGGCAAGATGTATAAAACAGGTAACCAGCATTAAAATCGGCTTTGCAAAGTAACATTCACTGTAAATTGTTAATTTAATAACATGAATCCATTTAAAATTGTCCGCATTGGGTTTTTATTGTTGATTTTTCTTGCTGTACATTTCTGTGCATCTGCTCAGAAATTGCGGATTGCCGTAGCGGCCAATGCACAAGGACTGATCAAAAAACTTCAGCTCGATTTTAAAAAACAAACAGGGATCGAAACCGAAGCCATTATCGGAGCATCTGGTAAATTAACGGCGCAGATTATGAATGGTGCACCATATGATCTTTTTCTTTCAGCTGATACCGAATTTCCGGAGAAACTTTTTAAAGCAGGTTACGGAATCAAAAAACCAAAAATTTATGCCCTCGGCAGCCTGATTGTTTGCAGTACTTTTGATGGTGATATCAGCAACTGGCAGGCCATGATTAAAAGTGAGCAGGTTAAAAAGGTGGCTATAGCGAACCCAAAAACTGCCCCATATGGAAGGGCTGCTCAAGAATCTCTAAAGTTTTACCAATTGGAGGGCCAAATTGCACCTAAATTGGTATTTGCAGAAAGTATTTCTCAGGTAAACACCTATCTCCAAACAGCTGTAGTAAGCATGGGTTTTACAACTGAGGCTTTTTTATATGAAAACAGCGATAAAACCAAACTTAAATGGACAAGAATTAACCCGGAAAGTTATGCCAGGATTGAACAGGCTGTTATCTTATTGGCTAATGCAAATAAGACAGGTTTGGCAAAAGCGAATAAATTTTATGATTATCTTTCATCGGCATCAGCCAGAAAAATAATAGCAAGCAATGGTTATCATCTGCCAAAATAGAAAAAAATGGATATGGAACCGATTTGGTTAAGCATCAGGCTAGCCATAATTACAACAATCTTTCTGCTCATCATCGGTATTCCAATCGCCTATTGGTTATCCCGTAAACAAACTATTTTTAAGATCATTATTGAGGCTTTTATTACCATGCCTCTCGTGCTTCCACCTTCTGTACTCGGCTTTTACCTGTTATTGGCTTTTAGTCCAAACAATGGTTTGGGCAAGTGGTTACATCAGTATTTCGATTTACAGCTTGTATTTTCTTTTAAAGGACTGGTATTTGCCTCTATTATTTACAGTTTGCCATTTATGGTAAGTCCGATTAAGGCTGCATTTTCGCATCTACCGAGGTCGCTTGCAGAAGCATCTTATGTAATGGGCAAATCAAAACTAAAAACGTTTTTTTATGTCCTTTTACCAAATGTTAAGCCATCTATTTTTACTGCTGCGGTGCTTACATTTGCACATACCCTTGGCGAATTTGGTGTGGTATTAATGATAGGCGGTAACATACCAGGAGAAACCAAAGTAGCCTCTATTGCCATTTACGACGCCGTAGAAACGATGGATTATCATTCAGCAAATTCATATGCACTGGTGCTCTTCGCTATAACTTTTATCATCGTAATTACAGTATTTTTGATTAACAGAAATGCAATTAAAAGCCCTTTCGAATGATAAAGATTGCTATTGGAAAAAAAATCGACGGGCGATACGGCAATTTTGAACTTAAAGTAAACACAGCCTTTAATTTAAACGCCATCACCCGAATAGCAGGCCCTTCCGGAATAGGAAAAACAACACTATTGAAAATTATTGCCGGATTGGTTTTACCAGACAGTGGAACCGTTAGTGTAGAAAATGTGTTATGGTTTGATCAAATAAGTGGTTTTTCAAAAAAAGTTCAAGATAGGCAAATTGGTTTTGTTTTTCAGGATTATGCGCTTTTTCCAAATATGACGGTAGAAAAGCACCTTAAGTTTGGAACGGATGATGAGAGCTTCATTACTCATTTGCTGGAGCTTGGAGAAATGACTCAGCTGAAAAACAGGCTGCCAAAACAACTGTCTGGCGGTCAACAACAACGACTTGCGATACTGAGGGCATTATCAACCAAGCCAAAATTGCTTTTAATGGATGAGCCCTTTGCCGCGCTTGATCAGGAACTAAAAAGCAGGTTGATTACTAAACTTAGCCATTTTTTTGATGAACAGCAAACTACCGTTATTCTGGTTACCCACCAAGATGATCAGTTTATCGATTACAATAGTTACTCGTTTGAACTTAAGGGTATTGGAGATTAAAAGTGTAAAAACCCTTAATATATTGCTGTTTTTCACTTAGATGGACCAAATTTTTATTGAATGAAGGCAGTTTTTTGTGTTTTAATTAAAAATCTTAAAATCATCATTTGCTACTGCAAAAATTGTTTTTTGTTAATAAGCTCACCACTGCATGTTAACCGGATTATTTTTGCCCTGGTACCCTTCAGGTGTTCCTATTTGGAATGGATGGCTCCAACTTAGTTAGGTTGCATCTGCAACCCGCCATTTTAGCTTGATCTCTGAAATAATTGTGGCCATAAAAATTAAGCCTCCTCCAATGATAAGCCGGGTTGTAATGTGCTCACCCAATATAAAATGTGCTGCAAACGCTCCAAAAACAGGTTCAAAAAGATAGATGATGGAAACGCGTTCGGCACTAATGTATTTTTGCGAGATATTCGAAATCGTATACATATAAGCAGTTGAAAATATTGCACAGAAAACAATGCCCATCCAAAAGGTATTTTCCTGAGGAATCCAGATCATGTTCTGTTGGTTCAGACTTAATAAAAATGTCAATATTGCGCAGCTTGCAAACATGGGAACAATGGTTGGGATAATATCCCTGGTTTTCGATTCACGTTCGATCTGAATTAAATATATTGCAAAGAAAAACGCACCAGCAATGGTATAAAGATCGCCTGAACCGATGTTAAAGTTCTCTTTAATCGAAATAATCGACAAGCCAATAAGCGCTACAACCGTAGCAAGCCATATTTTTAATGGAGCTGCTTTTTTGTAAATGATCAACTTAAATACGGGGATCATCACTACGGTAATTCCAGCTACGAACGAACATTGTGATGCAGAGGTATGCGTTATACCAAGCGTTTGTAAGTAAATACCGAGCATTAATGGAATAGCCAAGCCAGCACCGGTTTTAAAGGCAGTTAAATTCAGATTTTTTACATGTTTCCAGAAAATAATTGATAAAACGAATGTTGCCAGCAGGAAGCGGTAAAATAAGAAGAGCGCGGAAGGATTTTGTCCGATAGCGAGTTTAGTTACAGAAAAGGAAATTCCCCAAAAGGCAGTTCCAAATATTAACAATATAAGAAAAGTGTTTTTCTTTTCCATTATGATTTCGATTCACTAGTTAATACCAAAGCTTTTTTCATCATCAGGTCCGTCTGCTCATCATCACCCAGCCAAAAGGTATGCTTGCTAAAAGTTTCAAAACCGTTTTTAGTGTAGAATCCTATCGCTCTTTCGTTTTGTTCCCACACACCAAGCCATACATATGATGCACATATTTGATGCGCACGATCAATGGCTTTTTGATAAAGAAACTGTCCAACCTTCTGCCCGTGGAATTCTTTAATGACGTAAATGCGCTCAATTTCAAGCGCATCCAGATCTAGTTTTTCTGTTTGAGCTTCTTTAAGATTAATCTTTAAATAACCGATTATATTGTTGTCGAGTATGGCAAAGTAAATTTCAGAGTCTTTATTGCTGAGCTCCAGATTTAACTTTTCTATCGAAAAACTTTCCTGAAGGTATTTTTGCATATTTTCCTCACTGTTGAGTTCGGCAAAGGTTTGGCCAAACGTAGTTTTACCTATTTGCTGAAGTTTTATTACATCCTGAAGTGTTGCCCTAACAATTTCGATATTTTCCATGGCACGAATGTAATTACTTATTAAATGTGTTAAAATGCTATTTATTCATTTATTAATGCATAAATTGCATTAATGGATTTACAGCGGATTAAATATTTTTTGGTGCTTTCAGAGCAGCTTCATTACTGGAAAACCGCAGAGAAAGTTAACATTACACAATCTGCGCTTAGCCGACAGATCCAGTCGCTCGAAAATGAACTTGGTTTACAGCTTTTTGACCGGAATAAGAGAAATGTTAAACTCACACCTGCCGGTCAGTTTTTAAAAGAGAAATGGGAAGTAGAGCTGAGTGAGCTCGATTATATACATCAGTTTGCAAAACAGATCCATTTAGGCGAACGTGGTGCCATTACCATCGCACATCCTGATTCGATATCAGCGTCTATAATGCCCGATATTCTGGTGAAAATCAGTCAGGTATTTCCTCAACTTCAAATTAAACTGGTGCAGGTTTTATATGAGAATCAGCTGGATTTTTTAAAGAACTATAAAATTGACCTGGCCATTACCAGAGACATTAATAGTGAGGCGGGGATAAATTCGAGAAAATTGCATTCTGATCATTTGGCTTTGGTGGTTCCGGAAGAACACGCATTAAAATCATTTGGTGATTTATCGGCCGAAAGCCTCCGCAACGAAAAATTTATTCTGCCAACCAGGGATGAGGGGAGTAGTTATAGCGAAATTATTCATTCCCTGTTTAGGTCTTACGGTTTCGTGCCGGATGCATTTCTGCACTCAGAATTTGGTTCAACAATTATAGCATTGGTAAGGAGAGGGCTTGGAATCGCAATTTTACCAGATTCTTATCTTTTTCATCAAAGTCCGGGTTTGCGGTTTATTCCTTTGCCTTTTAAAACTGATATATTCATTAATTGGCGTGCTGATGATCATAATCCGGTGCTTGCCAACATTTTAAATCTACTGATTGAACATTATGGCGGGCATGAAGAACGCTAATTGATGCTTTTTTAATGTAACAAAAAAAAGGTGCTACCTTAACGATACCACCTATTTTTTTTATGGATAATATGATTTTATTTACTTAAAGAAGCAGTTTGTAAGATTGTTTCAGGAGTATTCATTTCTGTTTTTGAAGCAGAAAAACGATCTAAATCCAATTTTTGTGTTCTACCCATTACCAGGTTATGGTTTTGTGTTGCTCCGCTTAATTTAAGGTCAGAATGATCTTCGATAACGGTATATAAGCTTTCTGTATTGGAGTTTATTTTAGCTACAGCATTTCCTTTTAAAAATACCTGAAGATATTTTACATCAAGTTTACCTGCTGTTTTTACCACAACATTATCTGATGCCTGTACGCGGTAAATATCATTTACAAAAACGGTAACTTTTGCCAGGCCTTTATCTGCCGAAGATATTTTAAGGTTATAACCATCCTGTATAACTTTTACTTTTCCGGTATTGTCATCACTATAAGTTATGCCTTCAGTTCCGTTTTGAATAAGTGTAACTTCTACATTGCCACTTACCATAATTTTATTAAAGTTTTTTGGTGCAGAGATTTTAACAGGTTGTTTTTCGTTTGCTGTTACATTGGTAACAAAGATTGATGAAGTTAAAACGATTGCTGCGAATAAAGTTTTTGCGAGGGTTTTGATAGCGGTTTTCATAATATTGTTGTTTATATTTTTAATTAATATTTTGTGATTGTTTGATAATGAGACGCTGTTAGTTACAAGACGTTTCAGTGATTATTGGTGCTTTATACCAACGCAGCTTAATTGTCGACGTACAGGTTTTATAAATCGGCCAAAATCAGTTCATTTTATCTTCAGATAGGAATTTATGGATACAACCAGCTGATCAATTAGACGGTAAACGCTGTAATTTTAATTAGCGAATGCAGTAATCATTTGGTAACTTTATATCAACTTCTATTCACTTTGATATAATACTTAATCGATTTAGGAATAAACGGATTAATTTGTGTAAAACAAGTGTTAGAAGATTAAACAACAGTTTTTTAAAAAAAGAAATATTCGTAGATTGGCGAAATTATACATCCCTACATTGCAAAATTCTAATAAATTAATCCTCTCTGATATGGAGGCAATAGGCAAAATACCCGCTGTTGCCAATATTTTGGAAATTGTTTGCCGAACAACTGGTATGGGCTTTGCCGCTATTGCCAGGGTAACTTCTGATAAGTGGATTGCCTGTGCCGTACTTGATGAAATTAATTTTGGCCTTGAGGTTGGTGGCGAACTGAATCTTGAAACAACGATTTGCAACGAAATCAGGCAGCATCATCAATCTGTTGTGATCGATCATGTAGATCAGGACCCTGAATTTAACCACCACCATACGCCTTTATTATATGGCTTTCAAAGTTATATTTCGACACCTATAAAGTTAAAAAATGGTGATTTTTTCGGAACGCTTTGCGCGATTGACCCTAAACCTGCTAAATTAAAAAATCCAACAATTACGGGCATGTTTGCCATGTTTGCCGATTTAATTGCATTTCATTTAGATGCGCTTGAAGAACTTGCCCAGGCAGAAAAAAAATTGAAGAAAGAGCAGGAAGTAGCAATTTTAAGAGAACAGTTTATTGCTATTTTAGGTCACGATTTACGAAACCCATTAAATGCAATATCAAGCAGTGCACAGCTTCTATCCCGTTTAAATTTAGATGAGCGAGGTGGCCGGATTACAAAAATTATTAAAGATTCATCTTTTAGAATGAACGGGCTGATTGAGAACATGCTCGATTTTGCTACTGGCCGCTTAGGTGAAGGCATTACGCTTAACAAAACACCGGATGAAGATTTGGAAAAATTGCTGGTTCAGGTGGTAGATGAATTGCAAGCCATTTGGCCGTCAAGAAACGTTAAACTGAATTTTACGCTAGATCATCCTGTTAATGCCGATGGCAAGCGTTTGGCACAACTTTTTTCTAACCTGCTGGCCAATGCCTTAAATTATTCTCCGGCAGATTCTACGGTAGAAATTACCGCATATAGTAATGCAGAAGAATTTAACCTGTGTGTAGCAAATAAAGGCAAGCAAATTCCTGCTGCTGCTATGGAGCGTTTATTTCAGCCTTTTTCGAGGGGCGAAGTAGAACCTAATCAAAAGGGGTTAGGCCTTGGTTTATATATTGCTTCAGAAATTGCAAGTGCGCATAAAGGAACCCTTGATGTTTCATCCACGCCCGAAAAAACCTGTTTCACTTTAAGTATACCTTCAGAAAAATGACCATTGTTAGCGATAGCCTCCCAACATCAACCCTCTTAGATTTGAAGGTTGGAAATGAAATTTCAGATAATCAGCATTCTGGTATTATTAAAAGTATTAAAATTAGTGAAACGGATGAATTTTTAATGTTTCTATTTCAACTGGAGCATAAAAACATCATCGTAAAAAAGCTTAAACAAATCTGCTAGTTTACATTAGCCGGAAGATACCTCAATAGTAATTAAGGTAAATTATAATCTCATTCAAAACTGTATGTTTTTCCTGCCTGCGTTTTAAAACTATAAACAAAGTCTTTTCCTGATTTCTTTTCTTCTATACCTTTACTTTTAAGTGCATTCGGACTTCTAACTATGCAATCTTCACCAGATAATGATTTGATGGATAACTTCACAATTTTACCACTTTTCCATTGCAGGTTAGCGATTTCGAAATTGCCTCTTGCTCTTAAGCCCTGAATACTTCCTTCATCCCATTTATCGGGTAGTGCAGGTAAGAACTGCAATTCTCCGGCCTGGCTTTGTAATAACATCTCCGAAATGCCCGCCGTATATCCAAAATTTCCATCGATCTGGAAGGGTGGATGTGCACAGAAAAGGTTTGCATAAATACCTCCACCTTTATTGTAATCAGTACCCGATCCGCCCACCGGGGTAATAAAATTCTGTAAAATTTTGTAGGCGTGATTGCCATCCTGTAACCTTGCCCAGAAGTTCATTTTCCAGGCCATAGACCAGCCTGTTGATTCGTCGCCACGGGCAGTTAAAGTAACGCGTGCCGCTTTGGCCAGTTCTGGTGTTTTAATGGTGCTGATCTCCCTGCCAGGGTGAAGGCCAAAAAGATGAGAGATGTGTCTGTGCTGATCTTTCGGATCATCGCGATCGGTTTCCCACTCCTGTAATTGTCCCCATTTTCCAATTTTAGGTTTCAGTAAATGCGCTTTAAGATCGGCGATGTGTAGTTTATATTCTTTATCTATTCCTAAAATTTCGGCTGATTCAATGTAGTTGGTAAATAAATCATATACAATCTGCTGATCGTGCGTAACCCCATCTTCAGTAGGGCCATGCTCAGGCGACCAGCCCATTGGCGAAACCAAAGTACCATCTAATCTTCTTTTTAAATGATCATCCCAAAACTCAGCGATTTCTTTAATAATCGGGTAAGCAAAATTCTTTAAATAATTTTTGTCTTTCGTAAAAGCATAATGTTCCCAAAGGGCCTGTGCATACCATGCGCTTCCAGGTGTATTCCATAAAAAGCTCATTCCGCCAAAAATATTGTTCTCGGTTTTAACTGTCCAGCCCCTTGTATTAGGGTATTGTTTGCGTGTGGCGATAGCACTTACCTCCCGCATACTGTTAATGTAATCAAGATAGGGGATTTGACACTCTGAAAGGTTTGTAGGTTCGGCAAGCCAGTAATTCATCTGGATATTGATGTTCGAATGGTAATCGCTTCCCCATGGTGGCGTGTTGCTTTCATTCCACAAGCCCTGAAGGTTTGCCGGTAAACCTCCTTTTCGCGATGAACTGATCAGTAAGTACCTTCCATATTGAAAAATTAAAGATTCTAATCCCAAATCAGCCTTCTTTTTATAATCAATTAACCTTTGGTAGGTTGGAAGTTTATTTTGCATTAAATCGGCCTGGCCTAATGTGATAGCAACACGGTTAAATAAAGATTGATAATCCTGAACATGGTTTTTTAATAATGATGAATAAGATTTAGTTGCCGTTTGTTTAAGAATCGTTTCTATTTTTGTTCCTGGTTCTTCACCTTTCCAATTTTGCTCGCGTTTGTTGCTGTAATTTGTCGCTCCGGTTAAAATAATCGTAATGGCATCGGCACCATCTACCTTTAGTTTGTCACCGTCATTATCTTTAACCGAATGACTGCTTCCATTTTCAATTTTTACTAAGGCAGTGGCCTGGTAAGACATTCCGTTAGGTAATTTACCCGTAAACTCAATGGTATTCCCTTTTACTGTAATATCGCCCTGATGTGCATTTTTAAGCCTGATTACAGCCGAGTAGGCAGCTTTTTTACCAGCCGTTAGCCTTAAAACCATTACTTTATCCGGGAAGCTGCAAAAATATTTACGGTTATAATTTGTTCCATTTTGCGTGTAACTGATGGAATATATGGCATCAGCAAGGTTGAGTTGACGTTTATAGGCTGTAAAGTTTTTATCTTTTTGATCAAAATCTATAAATAAATCACCGAAGGCCTGATACATCCCCCGGTCGTTTTCGTCACCTGTCCAAAGTGTATTGTCGTTAAACTGAACATGCTCCTGGTTTACACCTCCAAAAATCATCCCGCCGATGCGGCCGTTTCCGATGGGATATGCTTCTGTCATCCATTTTGTTGCAGGCTTATCGTCCCAAAGTAAAAGTGGTGATATAGTTTTCTTTTGTGCGGAAACACCATTTGAAAAGCCAATGGCCAACAACAAAAGTAAAGTGCAATGAATAATTTGCCTGGATTTAAAAAGCATAGAACATTTGATTAGTGTGTATCCAAATATATAGATAATCAAGTGATTGTACTGTTATTTGCATATGGGAAAGCATATTGATAATTGGCATTATATTCAGTTATTTAAGCATCGGTATTAATGACATCAAAACTTTATTTGGTAACTATTGTGATATTTTAAGTTGGATTTTAATAGATTTTATATATTTGATAGTACATACTAAAACGTTTTATGTAAATGAAATCGCTAACCAAATTTATCTTCCTGTGCTTATTTTTAAACGTAGCGGGCATATATTATGCTCAGAGCCAAACGAAAACATCATTTACCAAATATGTAAATACATTCATTGGTACAGCACCTTTAACCGACCCTAAAATTTTGGGTTACGAATTGCCACAGGGCTGGCGATCATGGGCGGGTTTAACCTTTCCTGGGAGTTCCCTTCCAAATGCAATGGTGCAACTGAGTCCGATTACCGAATTTGGATCTGGTGCAGGCTACGAATATGAAGATGATACGATTTATGGTTTTGCGCATACCAATAAGGGGCATTGGAACCTGTGCAACATTCCGATTTTACCGTTATCTAATCCAGGAGATAAATATGGATCTAAATTTTCGCATAAAAATGAAAGTTCGGCACCTGGTTTTTATCAGGTTTACCTTGATGATTATAAAGTGAATGTCAAACTTACTTCTACTTTAAGGGCTGGATTTCATCAATACGACTATAAAAATAACAGCGACAGGCAAATTTTATTCCTTTTGGGCAAAGCAAACAGTGGCGTTTCTACATGGAATATTGAACAGGTGGGTAATGCTGCGGTACAAGGTTTCCAGGGAGGTGAAAACATTTATTTTTATGCTACGGTTAACGGAAAAATCGAAAAGCTCGATCAAACGGATAAGGGAAAACGTTCGGGATTTGCCATATTACACCTTGCCGATGGCAGCAAAGGACCTGTTGAACTTAAAATAGGCTTGTCGTTTGTAAGTACCGCTAATGCCAAAGAAAACCTTGAAAAGGAAATTGGTGATAAGACTTTTACGCAAATCCGAAATGAAGCAACAGCTAAATGGGAGAGTCTGTTAAGTAACATCGAGGTTAAAGGTGGCTCTGAGAAACAAAAACAAATGTTGTATTCTTGCTTGTACCGTTCTTTTTTATGGCCTGCGTTGAGGAGCGATGTAAATGGCGAATTTAAAGATGCCAGGCATAATGTAGTGAATGGTAACTTTAATTATTATACAGAACCTTCACTTTGGGATACTTACCGAAATAAAGATGTGCTTTTAGGCTTAATTACTCCTAAAGTTACGTTAGATGTAATTAAATCGATGAAAGATGTTGGTGACAAAACAGGATTTATTCCAACTTTTTTTCATGGTGATCATGGTGCATCATCTATTGCCGGAGCTTATTTAAGGGGAATAACCGACTTTGATATTAAGGGCACTTACCAGATTTTATTGCGCAATGCGAATGTAGAAGGTGGTGCGCGTCCGTTTATAAAGGAATACATAGAGAAGGGTTACATTTCTGACCCTGATGTTAAAAATCCACATGTAGAAACCAAAGCAAAAGCCGGGGTTTCTAAAACATTAGAATATGCGTATGATGATTACTCGCTGGCACAGCTTGCAAAGAAATTGGGCGATAGCAGCAATTACCGTATCCTGATGGCCCGATCTAAAAACTATAAAAACATGTTCGATCCTGGTACCCGTTTTATGCGGGGCAGGTTGGAAAATGGCGATTGGATTAAACCTTTTAATCCACAGTACCCTTATTATGAGTATATGTACAGGGAGGCAAATGCCTGGCAAGTTTCTTTTTATGCCCCACATGATATGCAAGGTTTAATTGAACTTTATGGTGGTGCGAAAGGTTTCGAATCTAAGTTGGATTCGTTGTTTACTTTGCCATGGAACCCAAAATATATTGCCCGCAACGTAGAAACCATGATTGGACAATACTGCCAGGGCAACCAGCCAGATCATGAAGCGCCTTTTGCCTATACATTTATCGGAAAACCTGAGAAATCGCAAAAAATAATCGATAGAATATTGAATGAACTGTATGGAATAGGAAGTGACGGTTTAGCATTATCTGGTATGGATGATGCCGGCGAAATGTCGGCCTGGTATGTATTCACTTCATTGGGTTTATATCCTTTCTCGGCTACCGACCCAAATTATATTGTTACAGCACCTCTTTTTGATGAGGTGAAATGGAAAACGAGTAGCGGTAAAGTATTAACCATTAGTAAACCTGGAAAAGGAAGGGCAATAACTACCATTAAAGTAGATGGAAAGGTAAATCAGGGGTATTTTATTTCTCATGATTTGTTTAAGAATGGAGGGAAGGTTGAGGTTGATACGAAGTAATGTTATCAATTATTTTTTTGGTTTTTAACACGGTCGTCATTCTCGCGCATGCGGGAATCTTACTGCGATCGTTATTTTTGCTTTATCACATCCGCCACTGTGAAGGCACAAAGCAATCTCATTAGTTATTTTGGTTGGCTTTTAACACGGTCATCATTCTCGCGCATGCGGGAATCTTAATGCGATTGTTATTTATGCTTTATCCCATCCATCACTTTGAGGCAAGAATCAATCTCATTAGTTATTTTGGTTGGTTTATAACACGGTCGTGATTCTCGCGCATGCGGGAATCTTAATGCAGTCGTTATTTTTTGCCCTTCAATACGTCCATCATTATGAGGCACAAAGCAATCTCATTAGTTATTTTGGTTGGTTTTTAACACGGTCGTCATTCTCGCGCATGCGGTAATCTTAATGTTTTCGCTCCGCTCGGGCTTGCCTCGGTTAGCCACCGAGGGGCTCTTACTTTTGGCTTGGCCCAAAAGTAACAAAAACCCAAGGCTTGGAACTGATGTCGGATAAATTCGTTAAAGCTTTTTGGTCGTCAGCACAAGTTCTTACTTTTGGCTTGGCCCAAAAGTAACAAAAACCCAAGGCTTGGAACTGATGTCGGATAAATTCGTTAAAGCTTTTTGGTCGTCAGCACAAGTTCCGCCGGAGGAGGCGGAAAGTGTGTGCTGCCTCAATGCAGTGATGAAGGAAAAGGTATTGATAAAGCTTTAACGTTTTCTCCTTCCATCATTTCCTAGGCCGGATAACAGGGAGCAAATAGCAGGGTGCAGATAGCGGGGGTTTAAATAGCATGATGCAGGGAATGCGTTAAATCCGTCATTGCGAAGCTGGGGGAGAGCGAGCTGAAGCAATCTTTTCAGTTTTAACTTGCGGTCGTCATTCTCGCGTATGCGGGAATCTTAATGCGATTGTTATTTTGCTTTATCACATCCGCCACTGTGAGGCAAGAATCAATCTCATTAGTTATTTTGGTTGGTTTTTAACACGGTCGTCATTCTCGCGTATGCGGGAATCTTAATGCGATTGTTATTTTGCTTTATCACATCCGCCACTGTGAGGCAAAATGTAATCTCATTAGTTATTTTGGTTGGTTTATAACACGGTCGTCATTCTCGCGCATCCGGGAATCTTAATGCGATTGTTATTTTGCTTTATCACATCCGCCACTGTGAGGCAAGAAACAATCTCAGCAGTTATTTTGGTTGGTTTTTAACACGGTCGTCATTCTCGCTCATGCGGGAATCTTAATGCAATCTTTATTTTTTCCCTTTAATACATCCGCCACTGTGAGGCAAGAAGCAATCTTAATGCAATCGCAACGTTCCATATACTTTCAAAAAAAGCCATAAATAGCAAAATAGTGTTCTTTCGTATTATAATTCTGACAAATTTGCTTTATTCTGTTAAATATGAGCTCGTTTTGACTAATAATTCTGCTTAATTTGTAGATTTGACGAAATGTCACCCGACAAACTGCGCGATAAGGAAGAATTAAAGTATCTAGAAGACCTTAAAAATGGCCATCGCCATGCTTTTGACTTTATTTACGCCAGGTATAGTAAAATGTTGTTGCCAAAAATGCAGCGCATGATTAAGCTCAATGAAGTCGTTGATGAGCTTATGCAGGATGTTTTTTTAAAAGTTTGGACGAGCAGGGAAGAAATAGACCTTGATAAATCTTTCAAAGGTTGGATTTTTACCATTGCACAAAATGTTATTTACGGCTATTACCGAAGGTTAGCACTTGATGTAAAAATGCAAAGGCACTTGATTAAAACTTTTGCTGAATTTTATAACCAAACGGAAGATTACATTTTCAACAAAGAAAGAATTGAATTACTTAATCAAGCCATAGAAAAACTCCCTGCGCAACGTAAAGAGATATTTAAACTTTGCAAAATAGAAGGTAAAAGCTACCAGGAAGCTGCCGAAATCCTATCATTAAGCCCATCTACCGTAAGCAACCAATTGGTTAGTGCTACAAAATACATTAAACGTTACGTCTTTTTTCACGCTCAAGAATTTATTATTTTCTGTATTGCAGCCTATTTAAAGGGTTAAAGAAAATATTTTTAAAAAAAAAATCAAGGTGCGATAGTGTGTTTGTCCAGCTCGTGCATATTATATATTGACAACGATGGAAAAAAAACCTTTAAGCCCAGAATTATTTGAAAGATTTATTGCCAACAAAAGCAATGCTGCAGAACTTGAGCAACTGTTTGATTATTTTGGAATTGCAGAAGAAAGGGAACTGCAAAAACTGATTGGTGCTAGTTTTGAACAAAACGACACCTTGTTTGATGGTGCTGAAGATGAACGCCTTGCTACCATCCATGCCGGATTATCTGATAAACTTTTTCCAAAGCCTGAAAAAAACAGCTTAAAAGTGTTTAAACCTAACCGCTTTATCAGGGTGGCAGCAGCAATTCTGCTAGTGGTTTCTGTTACTTTGCTCATTGTTAAGTTTTGGAATTCAAACCAAATGGTTGTTCCGGGTTCGGCTAAGGCCATGTTAAACCTTAGCGGAAAAGCAGTGTTGCAAGCTGGTAAAAAAGACACGGTATTGTACCACGGCGTAGGGATTACAGTGAGCACAAAAGCAGATGGAACAATGGTTTTTATGGCCAATGGTGCAGATTCTACCGAAGCATCGAAGCTGAACACCTTAACTACTCCAAACGGTGGCGAGTACCGTGTTACTTTGAGCGACGGCTCAATTGTGATGCTGAACGCTGGCTCGAAACTTAGTTTTCCAACTGATTTCCGCGGATCAGAAAGGAGAGTTTACGTAGAGGGCGAGGCTTTCTTTAATGTGGCCAAAAATCCGCTCAAACCTTTTGTTGTTAGTGTGGCAGGCAATGAAATCCGAGTGCTGGGTACGCAGTTTAATGTAAGCAGTTATCCTGAAGATGAAGGTACGCAAACCACACTGCTGGAAGGAAGCATCCGTTTTACAAATCCAAACAGGGATGAGGTGGTTTTAAAACCAAATCAACAGGTTATTTCTCAACATGGCAAACTCGCGCTTTACAATGTTTCGGCAAAAGACTTTAATGCCTGGACGAATGAGGAGTTTCTGTTTAATGATGTGCCTTTATCAATTGTGATGCAAAAACTGGCAAGGTGGTACAATGTAGCTGTAGATGTGAAATCTATCCCACAGAAAAACCTGTACCTGAAAATATCCCGTAAGGCGGATATTGATGCGGTATTGGATGCCATTTCTACAGCAACAGCTTACAGGTTTAAAATCAGAGAGAATAAAATTGTGCTTAAGGAATAAGGTTGCTCCAACGTTGATCAATTAACCAACCAAACTAAATTTTTATGACAAACCATTACTTTCGCCTCGTCCGATCTGGATGCAGGTATTTACTGAACTGGCCAATTGTTTTTTGTCTGTTTGCAATGTTATCAATGCAGGCAAAAGCACAAAATATCCAGTACACTTTTAAACAAGCCTCTCTAAATACCGTTATATCGCAAATTTCGGCTAAAACAAACTATGAATTTGTTTATGATGCAGCTTTGGTTAAACAAGCCAAACCCATCAGCTTTAACTTGAATACTGCCGATATTAAAACCATAATGGAAGCGGTTGTTAAAGGCCAGGATTTCGATTATGAAATTAATAACAACCGTACCATCATCTTAAAAGTACCCAAAGCGGATACTGAAGATGAATATGTGCTGCATGGTATGGTTACCGATAGTTTAGGTTCTCCATTGCCTGGTGCCTCAGTAAAAATCAAAAATACCAACAAATATGTACTTACAGACGGTAACGGACACTTCAATTTAACTTTATCCAACCAATACAATACGCTCGAAATCAGTTATATCGGTTATCTTTCGAGCACCCGGCGGTTTGATAAAAATGCCGCTTTAAAGGTGGTAACTGTTAAGTTGGGTGCCAACGCATCTTTATTGGCAGAGGTTATGGTAAATGGTTTTCAGTCGCTTCCGCTTGAAAGAAATGCAGGCGCATTTGCGATTGTTGACCAAAAGAAGCTGAATGAGCAAATTAACCCTGATCTTGTAGGTGCTTTAGAAGGTCGTGTGGCGGGTTTGGCTTATAATAAAAATCCTTATGGTATAGGTGCCGATCAGCAGGTGATTAGGGGGAGAGGTACATTTTCGATATCCCAAACTGGGGTTAGAACTGATCCTTTGATTGTTATTGACGGCTTGCCATCTGAAACCGCTTTGGAAGATGTTAATCCTTACGACATCGAATCGGTAACGGTTTTAAAGGATGCTGCAGCAGCCTCAATTTATGGTTCAAGATCGGCCAACGGGGTTATTATCCTAACCACTAAAAAAGGAAATACCCCTGCTAAAATTTCCTTAAACACCGATTTTTTTGTTGATGCTAAGCCGAGTTTTAATTCAATGCATTATGCTTCAACAAGTGATATACTCGATTTAGAAACCGATGTATACAATAAGGAACGTGCCAGGTACACTACAACAGAATCGATGTTTGCCGCATATGGAACCGCTGCAAATGGTTCGATTAAATATTACAGTCCGCTTTACCAACTGTACCGCGATCGTGACGCAGGTAAGGTTACAGCCGATCAGGTAAATCAACAATTGGCCTCCTGGCGCAATGCAGATTATTACGAGCAGTACAGAGATAATGTTTGGCAGAAAGCTTTCCGTCAGCGTTTTAACCTGTCTTTCAGTTCTTCTAGTGCAAAATCAAATACTTTCACATCGATAAACTTCGATAATTCGGCACAAAAAATAATTCATAACAATGATCAGAAGCTGAACATCTATTTTAAGAACACTTATAACGTAAGCAAGTGGCTAACCACAACTTTGGGCTTTAATGGCACATACACCAAATCGGTAACTACTGATGGTTCTTATGATGCTTACACCACGATTAGCCCACGTTATGCTTCTATTGTAAATGCAGATGGCAGCCTTGTTTATGCAGATTATGTAAACCTGCCAGATGGAATTGCTGGCGGAAATATTAACGGTGCTATGGTTGATGCGTTGAAAAATAATGCGCAGTTCCGTTCATATAGATTCAATATTCTGGAGTCGTTAAACGAAGGACTGGTCAATTCTACCAATATCTCATTAAGGGGTTTTGCCAATGTACAGGCCAGGCTTATGGAAGGTCTAAGTCTTTCAAGTCAGTTACAGATCGAAAATGAAAGTGCAAAAACGGATCAGTACTATGATGTTAATTCTTATAAAATGAGATCTGCCTACAATGCATTGGTTGGTTACACGCCTGCCACAAATGTATATGCTTTCGGACTTCCTACAGGGGGCAGGTATAGTCAATCGGATAGAGGAAGTAACAGTTATACTTTTAGAAACCAGTTGAGTTTCGACCGTTCTTTTGATAAAGGAAAGCATGCCATATCTGCCATTGCAGGCTTTGAGATGCGCCAAACCTTTTCGCCCAGAGGCATTGAAGATTTAAGGTATGGTTATGATCCGATAACGCTTACCTCTACACTGATTAATACGCAAACGGCAAGCCAAACAGGTTTTCCGAGCTACATTTATGGTGGTACCAAAACATTATCTACTGTAGGCCGTACACAGTTAGAAAGTAAACACCGTAACCTTTCTACTTATGCAAATGCAGGTTATACTTATTTAAATAAATATAATATTACGGGTAGTGTGCGGGTAGATCAGGCTGATTTTTTTGGTGTAGATCCTGAATTTAAAAACCGTCCGTTGTGGTCAGTTGGTGGAAGCTGGAATGCCAGCAATGAAGCTTTTATACAAGAGCAGAAATGGATCAATTTGCTAAAACTGCGCGCCACTTATGGCGTAAACGGAAATCAGAACTCCGAAAGCTCTAAATATTTAACTGCAAGAAGAAGAAGCGATAACCTTTTTACATCATTGCAATATATTGATATTACTGCATTACCAAATCCCAAATTGCGTTGGGAAAAAACAGAGACATATAATGGTGGCGTAGATTATGCCTTTTTATCGAACCGTTTAAGGGGAAGTGTTGATGTTTACTATAAAAAGAGTACCGATTTAATTGTAAATGCAGAGTTAGATCCTACTGTGGGTGTAGCCACACGGATGATTAATAATGGTACATTGATTAACCGTGGTATCGAATTCACCCTAAATGGCGACTGGTTAAAATCAGGCGATTTAACTTTGAGTTCTACCTTTATCCTGGGTTTTAACAGAAGTAGAATTGGTAAAGTTAACAGCTCACTTTCCAGCGCAGGCAATTACGTGTCATCTCCGGCAATTTATTACATAGAAGGTTCTGCCTATAACACTTTATATGCTTACCGCTATGGAGGGATGGTAAATGGCTATCCGTATTTTTTGGATGAAAACGGTAAAGCGAGTATCGATTTTGATGCAAACGGCAACCCCATTGTATCAAGCATTAAAAGCTTTAACAATTTTGGCAGTTTGGTAAACATGGGCAGCTTAACGCCAACGTATACAGGATCGTTTTCTCAACGGGTTTCGTATAAAAGTTTCGAACTAGCCGCTTTACTGGTATTTTCTGGTGGCAATGTAATCAGAAGAGATGTAACCAATATCAGTGTTTACGATGTTAATGATGAAAACATTACCCAACGTTTTAAAAATGGAAATGTACCTGATGTACCTCGCTTATTGGTCGATTATCCTGAAGCTTTAATTAACAGTGCCAGTACCATTAATACCATGTGGCAAGCTGCAGATGTAAATGTGGTGAAGGGCGATTACATTAAACTCAGAAATATTTCGCTATCGTACAATTTGCCTAAAAGCCTAACCGGCAGGTTCAAACTTCCATCTGCCAGGTTTACTGCGCAAGTAAACAATCTGTGGTATGCAAGTGCCGCGGGTGATGATATCGATCCGGAATCTTATTCGGGCATTACAGGTACCAGAGCCCTTGAAAATCCTAAATCATTTGTATTTGGCCTAAACTTAACCTTTTAACAAAATGAAAAGAAATATCATATTTATAGCATTTATCTTCCTTTTTGCAATGGGCGGATGTAAAAAATATACCGATTTAACACCAACAGGCTCATTGCTTGTAGAAAATGCACAGGATTATTACGACCTGGTTTCTTATCCAAACAGGGCTTACATCATCAGCAATTTCCAATACCTGGTTGATGACATGTGGATTAAGGAATCGAATTTTATTGGCGTAACACCTAATTTAAACACGGTACATTTTAGTTTTAACGAAAACATCGATCGTGTTTCGTTGATACAGAGTTCTAATTTTTATGAACGGGCATACGTATACATCAACCGTTGGAATACCATTATATCCCTAGTTGATGGCAGCAAAGGCGACGACCGGGTTAAAGCCTTGGCCAAGGCAGAAGCTAAAGTTTTAAGGGCTTTCGATCACTTTTTATTGGTAAACGTATATGCCAAAGCTTATAATGCGGCAACAGCAGCTACTGATGGCGGCATCTGCATTATGGATAAATACGATTTAGAGGCACAGCCGGTAAAATCGACTGTAGCCCAGGTGTATGATTTTATCCAAAAAGATTTAGATGAAGCACTTCCATTATTGCAAGAAAAACCAGCAGATCCTTACCACCCCTCATTGGCTTTTGCCTGGGCACTAAAGGCTAAAGTGCATTTGTTTAAAAAGGAAATTGCACAGGCTAAAGCAGCGTGCGAGAAATCACTTTTTTATAACAACCAGATTTTTGATCTCGTTAATTATACTACCAAACAAGGAGGCCCTTCGGTAACTCCAATTGTTGCGCCCAATAACCCTGAAGTATTAAGTTACATGTACATCCAGGGCTATAATGAAACCAATTTTGGTTATACCTGGCTAATCAGTCCCGAATTAAGAGCATTGTTCGGTACCAATGATGCACGTTTCAATATGTTTTTTAACACCACCAGTGCAAGCTTTTTAGATATTGGTGCTAATGCAGCATATTATAGTATAGCGTATACCAGGTTTTTTTATCCAACTGTTGGTTTAAAAACAACAGAAGTATATTTAATGCAGGCCGAATGTTTGGCCAGAGAAGGTGATTTTGCTGGTGCAATGGCAGTGGTAAACAAACTCCGCGAAAAGCGCATCCTTTCGGGTACAATTTTACTCCCGGTACCGGCAACCATGAAAGAAACCATGGATATTATTATAAATGAACGTAGAAAAGAGCTGTTTTTAGGTTTTAACAGGTTTATGGATTTAAAACGCTTAAATACCGAGCCTGAATATGCTAAAACGGTAGTGCGGAAGTACCCGATAGTAAATAAAACGGTTCCACAACAAACTTATACGCTATTGCCTACATCAAGGTTGTATATTATTCCTTTTCCGCTTAACGTACTCAAGAAAAATCCCAATCTTACTTTAAATACAGACGAAAAGCTCCCGTTTTAACATGAATATTAAACACATTATATTTCCAATCGCACTCTTACTCTCTATAACTGCTTACGCACAAAAAACACCTGTTGTTAAGGCTGATAGCACCAGCCGTAAAGCACCGGTTGATTACAGCAAGCTGATTCCTGCAAATTCTTTTAGCGAAACAGGGCTTTTTGATGTTAAGCGTGTAGAGCAGAAATGGTATTTCGAAATACCAGATAGTATGCTTAACCGCTACATTTTAGCTGTTACACGTTATGTAAGCACGCCACAGGGCATGGGGAGTTTTGGTGGTGAAGCGGCCAATGAGCAAACCATTTATTTTGAAAAAGGGAACAACAATAATTTATTGCTAAGATCGGTGCTTTACAGGCAGGATGTTAAAAGCAATGATGAAGCCATTTACAAAGCGGTGCTGCAATCGCAGGAAAACCCAATCGTTGCTGCTTTCGATATCAAGGCAAAAAATCCCTTAACAGGAAATTATGTAATTGAGGTTACCGATTTTATTAAAAAAGACAATCCTGTTATTTCAATCGCTGCTGATGAAAAATCGAACAAGAAACTGGGAAGCGTGGCTGATGACCGTTCTTTTATCGAGAAAATAAGCACTTATCCCATTAATATTGAGATTAAGAGTACTAAAACCTATTCTACCTCTGCAGGCATCATCCCATCAGGTGCACTTACGGGGGTTGTAACACTAAGGTTGAACACCTCTTTTGTGCTTTTGCCTAAAATACCCATGCGCAAACGTTTTGCAGATGACCGAGTAGGTTTTTTTAACAACAAGTACATTCTTTTTGATGAGGAAAGGCAACACGCTGATGTTAAATATTTTATTGAACGTTACCGCTTGGAGCCTAAAGCTGAGGATTTGGATAAGTATAAAAAAGGCAAACTTGTTGAACCAAAAAAGCAGATTATTTATTACATCGACCCGGCAACACCAAAAAAATGGCGACCTTATTTAATTGCAGGCATTAACGATTGGCAAAAAGCTTTCGAAAAGGCGGGTTTCAAGAATGCCATAATTGGCAAGGAATGGCCAGAGGCAGATACCACCATGAGCCTTGAAGATGCACGTTTCTCGGTAATCAGGTATTATGCTTCTGAAACGCCAAACGCTTACGGACCAAGAATTAGCGACCCCAGAAGTGGGGAAATTATAGAAAGTCATGTAGGCTGGTACCACAATGTAATGAAGCTGGTGCAAAGCTGGTACATGATCCAGGCGGGTGCGCTTGATGAGCGGGCAAGAAAGATGAACTTCGACGATGAGCTGATGGGCCAGCTGATCAGGTTTGTTTCTTCACACGAAATTGGACATACACTTGGCTTAAAACATAACATGGGAGCTAGCAGCCAAACTCCCGTTGAAAAACTTAGGGATAAGAAATGGGTAGAGGCAAACGGACACACGGTTTCTATAATGGATTACGCACGGTTTAATTATGTGGCGCAGCCCGAAGATCATATTTCGCCTGCTGGCATTTACCCGCGTATTGGTGCTTATGATAAATGGGCAATTAATTGGGGCTACCGTTATTATGCTGGAATTAAAGATGAATATTCGGAAGAAAAAATCACTAAGAAGATGATTCTTGATTCGCTTTCTGCCAACCCTAAACTTTGGTTTGGTGGCGAAGGGAAAGAAGAAGATCCGCGCAGCCAAACAGAAGATATCGGTGATGATGCCATTGCCGCAAGTGATTACGGGATAAAAAACTTAAAGCGCGTGGTGCCCAACCTGGTTAAATGGACTTATGAACCTGGCGACCTTTACGATAATTTAAGTGACATGCATAAAGCGGTTGTTCGCCAATACAGCAGGTACCTTTATCATGTAATGAAAAATATCGGCAATAGTTATGTAACCAAAAGAAGTGCTGATGAGGCTGGAGTTGTAATTACCGAAGTGCCAAAAAAACGTGTTAAGGCTGTTGTAGATTATGTAGGCCGACAGGTATTTGAAGCACCGTTGTGGTTGTACCCTAAAGATATTACCAGCCGGATTAATATTAAACCGATGGATGAAATGGTAGATCAGCAGAACCAAATGCTGAATATGTTTTTAAGTCAGGGGCTATTGTACAATTTAAGCCAAAAAGCACTTGCCTCAGCAAATCCTTATCCGGTAAAAGAATTTTTAGTGGATTTAAAGCATGCCACCTGGGTTAAGTTTACCGGAGTGGAAAGCAGTGATGTTTACCGCCGCAGTCTGGAACGCTCATACATTGAAAAGTTAAACACGCTGATTAATCCGAAAGATATAGCTGATGGCAAAGCGATGACTACAGCCCAAAGGAGCGATGTAAGGTTGGAAGCTATTGTACACCTTAATGATGTAAAGGAAACAATTAAGTTGTTAATGCCGCAAACTACAGGCATTAACCTGTTGCATTTGAAAGATATGCTTTTAGAAATAGAAAAAATTAACAAGAAATCAAACACAATCTCATAATATGAAAAGTTATTTAATTGCTTTGCTGGGTGCAGCATTACTTTTAAACTCAGGATTAAAAGCACAGGTTAAAACATCGGCTCAAGAAGTGGCCACGCCAGAACTGGCGCAGAAAAGAGAAGCTTTAAAAGAAGCGATCATCTCCAATTACCTGGGTATGAAAAACAGTCTGGTAAAATCCGATTCGGTACAAGCGGCTAAATCTGCCACAGAGTTTGTTGCTGTATTAAACCAGTTTAAGTTTAAAAAACTCTCGTTAGCTGAAATGAATGCGGCCACAACAACACGTGAAGAGATTAAAACACTTGCTTTGGCTATTGCTGCTACAAAATCAATCAATAAACAACGCAGCGAAATGGATAAACTTTCTGTTAAAATGTGGTCGATTATTGAAAGGTTTAAACCAGAGAAAACCACACTTTACAAACAGGTTTGCCCTATGATGGGTACTACATGGATTAGCGATGAAAAGGCGATACAAAACCCTTATTACCCAAAAAACATGCTTACCTGTGGCGAAGTAAAAGCAAGTATTTAATACGACATCAAAATAATAGTTAATGATTAAAAGCGGTTTCCCGGATAGGAACCGTTTTTTTTGTTTATCATAATGATGTTATTTGGTTGTTAATTACACTTTTATTAAAATAAGCTAATTCTTAAAAATTAGTCTTATAAACATCATCGAATATATATTATAACGTTTTGAGATTAAATGCAGCTAATTTTTCCCTATTTCTGAGCAAATGATGATGAAATTTTCAAAACCTTTGCGTTTTCAATATTATATAATCATTTTTATGGCTATGCTTTTATGCTGTTCGATATATAATGAGGTTATATGCTAAAATTTTTATCAGATTGTTAATATGACGGAAGAAAGCCCATATTTTACGCCTGATTATTCGGTTAATATTTATGGATTGAATGAGCAATCGGTTACCGTTGAGTTCGGAACAGTAATTAGTGAAGAAATATTGCAGCTTATTACAAGCTACAACCGTGTTTTAATGCAAAATCCTTTTCCAGGTTTAATCACTACGGTGCCTGCATATTGTACACTTACCGTATTTTTTGATCCGCTTTTAGTACACACATCCAATCTTCCGGGCGAAACTTGTTTTGATAAAGTATCGTACTTCCTGAATCACATTAAACAGTCAGAAAGCAGACAAGCTATAAATAAACCCGTTGAAATCATTATTCCGGTATGTTATGGAGGGAGTTTTGGGGCTGATATTGAAACAGTTGCAAAAATAAATCAACTTAGTATAGCAGAAGTTATCGAAAGGCATTCCTCCATGCAATACATTGTGTACATGATAGGTTTTGTACCTGGTTTCGCCTATATGGGTGGCATGGATGCAAGTTTACAAACCCCACGCAAGCAGGTGCCAGATGCAACAATACCAGCAGGATCAGTTGGTATAGCGGGGATGCAAACGGGTATTTACCCGATTGAAACACCCGGCGGATGGCAGATTATAGGGAGAACACCCTTAAAAATGTTCGATGTAAACAGGGCCGAACCTTCATTATTAAAAGGGGGCAATTTGGTTCGCTTCAGAGCCATCAATATTGATGAATTTAATACTTATGGCAAACAATGAGTATGAAAATCAGTATCCTAAAAGCAGGTTTGTTAACCACAGTACAGGATATGGGCCGATATGGCTACCTTTCACAAGCTGTACCCATTTCTGGTGCGATGGATCAACTCGCTCATCGGCTGGCCAATAAAGCGGTTGGTAATGATGATGATTTGGCAACCATTGAGTTTACTTATGCTGATGCTTCTTTTAAAGCAGAAACCGATCTTTTGCTTGCATACTTTGGCGATGGGGCATTTCTGGTTGATCATGATCAGGTGATGCCTGCAGAAAAGCCGTTATTTATCCGCGCAGGTTCGGTAATAAAATTAATCAATAACCCTGTAGGGATTAGAATTTACCTTGCAATTGCCGGTGGGTGGGAGGTGCCCGAAGTAATGGGAAGTAAAAGTACATTTCTTGCTGCTGGTTTCGGCGGTTTTAATGGAAGGGCACTAAAAAAGGGCGATGTATTGAGCAATAATCTTTGTTTAGCAAAGGTTTCGGAAGCGATATTTAAACAGCTTAAAAATAATCAGTTAAGCTATCCGAACTGGCGTATCTCCCGCGAAAGTTTAATACCCGAAAACAGGCACACCATTAGGGTGGTATTGGCTAACGAAATCAATTGGTTTGATGCCACATCCATTATCTCTTTCCTAACCAAAACATATCAAATAGATAAAAGAAGTAACCGGATGGGATACCATTTAAACGGCAAAGCCCTGGTTAGAAAAGTTAAAAAAGAATTGCTCAGTACCGCTGTAACTCCCGGAATAATCCAGGTTACAGGAAGTGGCGATTTGGTAATCCTCATGGCCGATTGCCAAACAACTGGCGGTTACCCGCGCATAGCCCATGTTGCTGCTGTTGATCTACCTTTGTGTGCACAGTTAAAGCCTGGCGATGAAATTCGCTTTTCTGAAATATCCAGAGATGAAGCAGAAGAGCTATATCTGGAACGCGAACATGATTTATCGTTGATTACCACAGCGATAGGCCTTAAATATTTAAATTTATGAAAACAATAGACCTCAATTGCGACATGGGGGAAGCATTTGGAAATTATGCCATGCCCAATGATGAAAAACTGATGGATTATATCTCTTCAGCCAATATTGCATGTGGTTTCCATGCAGGAGATGCATCAGTAATGCAGCATACTGTTGCTTTGGCGGTAAAAAAAGGAGTTGCAATAGGCGCACACCCGGGTTTGGCAGATTTACAGGGCTTTGGCAGAAGAGAAATGAAGATATCTGCAAATGAGGCTTACCAGCTTACCTTATATCAAATTGGCGCATTAAGTGGTTTTGTTAAAGCTGCAGGAGGCAAACTCCATCATGTAAAAACACATGGTGCATTGTATAATATGGCAGCAAAGGATGAGGTTTTGGCCAAGGCAATTGTTCAGGCAGTTTACGATTTTGATCCTGGTTTAATTCTATATGCACTTGCCGGTAGTAAAATGATCAGCGAAGCACATAAGAAAGGTATTGTTACTTCATCAGAAGTTTTTGCCGACCGTACCTACCGGGATGATGGTTTGTTAACCCCGCGTACAGCTACCAATGCGCTAATTACGAGTGATGAAGAGGCTGTTGCGCAAGCACTAGGTTTCGCCATTAAACAAGAGGTGAAAAGTGTAAATGGAAATAAGATTACTGTGAGTGCAGAAACACTTTGTTTGCATGGAGATGGTGAACATGCGGTTGCTTTTGCTAAATTAATTTCTGAACGCTTAACAAAAGAGGGCATATCTATTAAAGCACCCACGGCATGAAACCAAAATACAATTGGAGTGTACTTTTAGGAGCTGCTTTTTTAATGGCTTCATCGGCTATTGGTCCGGGGTTTTTAACGCAAACGGCCGTATTTACCCAACAATTGGGTGCCAGTTTCGCTTTTGTAATTTTGTTATCCATCATACTGGATGCCATTGCACAACTAAACATCTGGCGGATTATTGCTGTTGCAGATAAACCCGCACAAGATATTGCAAATAAGGTATTTCCTGGCTTGGGCTATTTTATATCATTCCTCGTTTTTTTAGGTGGCATGGCATTTAATATCGGCAACATAGCCGGGGCAGGTTTGGGTTTAAATGTGCTTTTTGGCATTAGTGTAGGTAAAGGTGCAGTAATCAGTGCTATAATGGCTATTGGTATCTTTATTTACAAAGAAGCCGGTAAAGCCATGGATGTTTTCGCCAAAACCATGGGCTTAATCAAAATCGTACTGGCTTTAGTTATCGCCTATACCAGCTCTCCGCCTTTGGCCGAAGCTGCATTAAGGGCGATAAACCCAACGCAATTTAGTTTTACCGCGGTATTAACCATTGTTGGGGGTACGGTTGGTGGCTACATCACCTTTTCAGGCGCACACCGTTTATTGGATGCCAGGCAAACAGGTATACAAAACCTGGCTGCGGTAAATAAAGGCGCATTAAGTGCAATCGGCCTTGCGTCAATTATGCGTTTATTGTTGTTTATTGCCGCTTTGGGGGTGGTGAGTAAAGGTTTAGCCTTAGATCCTGCCAATCCGGCTGCTTCGGTTTTTAAACTGGCCAGTGGTGAAATTGGTTATAAAATTTTTGGTGTGGTCATCTGGGCGGCAGGTATTTCATCTGTTGTCGGTTCGGCCTATACCTCCATATCTTTTATCAAAAGTTTCCATCCCATAATCTTAAAATACAACAGGGAAATTATTATTGCTTTTATATCCATCTCCTGTGTTATTTTTATCCTTATTGGCAAACCTGTTAAAATATTACTTACAGTAGGGGCCATAAACGGTTTTATACTGCCAATTGCCTTGGGCATTATGCTTATCGCTGCTTATAAAACCAAAATTATTGCCAATTATAAACAACCGCTCTGGCTTACGCTTACTGGTTTGGCTGTGGTACTTACCATGGTTTGGATGAGTTATGGCACCATTTTACAAATGGTTAACGGAGAATAAAAATTTATACGATGAATACGATTACAAAATATACCTGCCTTTTTTTATTATTGAGTGCTTCCTGCTTTGCGCAAAATAACACACCAGCTATCCCTGTAACACCAGGGGTTTCACTTGCGCTGGCAACATCAAGAAGTGCTTCCATCAGCAATATTCAGTATAAACTTCATTTTAACATTCCTGCAGAACAAACAGCAATAATAAACGCTACAGAAAGTATTGTTTTTAAGTTAAATAAGCTGGCTCAACTGCAAATAGACTTTAAGCAAAATGCCGATCATTTAAAGCAGGTTTTAGTTAATGGCAAAGAGATAACGCTTAATTTTAAGGAAGAACATATTCTGATCGATCAGCAATACCTAAAAGCCGGAAATAATACTATTAAAATCGAATTTGTTGCAGGCAATGAATCATTAAACAGAAATAAGGATTTTCTTTATGCACTCTTTGTTCCCGATCATGCCCGAACCGTGTTTCCCTGTTTTGATCAACCTGACTTGAAAGCTAATTTTTTACTTTCATTAACGGTACCAATTGATTGGAAAGTAATGGCCAATGCAATTAAAAAGGATTCACTGGTAAATGGAAATGCCGTTACGTATCATTTTAAAAATTCAGATAAACTGCCTACTTACCTGTTTTCTTTTACAGCAGGAAAATATGCTTTTATTAAAAATAAGATGAATAACCGCGACATGGAATTTCTGCACCGCGAAACCGATTCTGCTAAAATTAAACTCAGTGTAGATTCTGTTTTTGTGGCACACCGTGATGCAATTGACTTTTTGGAGGAATGGACGGGCATTAAATATCCTTTTCAGAAAGTGGGTTTTGTAGCAATTCCTGATTTCCAGTTTGGCGGTATGGAACATCCCGGAGAAGTACAGTATAAAGCATCGGCCCTGTTTCTGGATCAGGGAGCAACCAAAGATCAGTTTATTTCGCGTTCCAACCTCATCTCGCACGAAACGGCACACATGTGGTTTGGCGATCTGGTTACCATGAAATGGTTTAACGATGTTTGGATGAAAGAGGTTTTTGCAAATTTTATGGCTGATAAGGTGACAGAAAAACTGATGGGTAAAAGTACTTTTGACTTAAAGTTTTTGCAAGACCATTACCCCGCAGCATATGGCGTAGATCGAACATTGGGTGCAAATCCCATCCGCCAGCAATTGGATAATCTGCAGGAAGCAGGTTCAATGTACGGAAATATCATTTACCATAAAGCCCCGATTATGATGCGCCAGTTGGAGTTATTAATGGGAAAGGAGAGTTTTCAGAAAGGAATACGGGAATACTTAAAAAAATACAGTTATGGCAACGCTACCTGGAACGATCTGATAGCGATTTTAAGTAAATATAGTAAAAGCGACCTGTACAGTTGGAATAAGGTTTGGGTAAATGAACCTGGCAGACCAATTTTTAGTTATGATATTAAGTTTGATGGCGACAAAATAAACGATTTAACCATCAGTCAGAAAAGCGAAGTGGGCGCGCAAAGAATATGGCCTCAATCTTTCACAGTGAAACTGGTATATGCCGATAGCAGTAGGGTATTAATGGTTAATTCGATGAATGCAAAAACGTTTATAAATGAGGCAAAGGGACTTTCGAAGCCTCAATACATTTTGTTTAATGCGAATGGTGCCGGTTATGGTCTTTTCCCAATCGACCAGCCCTTAACCGCTAATCTTTATAGTTTGGTAGATCCTTTAGAAAGAGCATCAGCCTATATCAATGCATATGAGAATATGCTTTCGGGCCGCGGCAATAAACCTGATGCACTTTTAAATGTTTTGCTTAAAGGACTCAATGTAGAACAAAATGAAATGAACCTGAGGTTGCTTTCAGGGTATTTAACAAATATTTACTGGACATTTCTCACCCCAGCTAAAAGAAATGCCTTACATGTTGGTGTGGAGAAAACAATATGGACCGCCATGGAGAAGCAGCAAATGCAAAACAATAAAAAGATTTTATTTAATGCTTACCAAAATGTTTACTTGAGTGCCGAAGCAGGTAAAAAAATGTATAATTTCTGGCTAAAACAATCTGCACCTGAAGGAATTAAACTTTTGGAAGATGATTATAGTGCCTTGGCTTTAACTTTAGCCCTCAAAACGGATACAGCGAACAGCATTTTAAAAGAACAGTTGGCAAGGACTAAAAATGATGACCGTAAAAACCGCCTACTTTATTTAATGCCAGCACTATCAACCGATATTAAAGTAAGAGATGGTTTTTTTAATAGTTTGAAGGAGCGGAAAAACCGTAACAAAGAAGCATGGGTTACAACGGCGTTATTTTACCTTCACCATCCAATCAGGCAGGCTAGTTCAGTGAATTACCTTGCCGAAAGTTTAAATTTATTGGAAGAGATACAAAAAACCGGGGATATATTTTTCCCTCAATCATGGCTGGCTTCCATATTTTCGAATTACAATACCAAGCAGGCAAATAGAATAGTGAAAGATTTTTTAAACGCGCACCCAAATTACAACCCCAAATTAAAGGATAAAATTTTGCAGGCTACGGATAATTTAAGGCGAGCACAGTTTATCGTAAACTAAGTATGCTGTAATTAAATTATTCAAACGTTCTGAAATAAATTCAGGTTGATAAGTTAAATTTATTCAATTGCTGCAAGTCATTTCGAGCGGAGTGCAATGAAACCGAGAAATCTTTTAAATTAGATTTCTCCGTTCAGCTACCTAATGAAAAATCGACTTGCTAAAATCAAAATAATGATTCAAGTATTTGTTAAACCTAAAAGCTTGTTGCGCCCTAAATTTCACAAAATAAAACCTATCAATTACTCTCTAATTAATGATTCAGTTTCGCTGTTCAGGTTATCTAATAAACCATTTAATAAAATTTCTCTTTTGTCTTCGATCGAATGATCATCCTGGATATAAACGGTTAGGTTCGTGTTTTCTGTCGATTGAGTATACATGGCTTCGGTAATTTATGTTTGTCAATTAATTGTCTACATTTATTTAACGTAGCTTTTTAAATATAGTTTGTAACTTTTTTATTCGAACTTAGGGTGAGCACTTTCTTTCGATTAATCAGATAATAACTAGCCATGATCAAACATTGAGCTGGCTATTGAGGTTATAAGTGTCAGAACAAAACAAATCCTTTTAACCTAAGAATCAATGAAACATTATGATGCAATAATTATTGGAGCAGGGCAGGCTGGCACTCCATTGGCTAAAAAACTGGCCGAAGCGGGTAAAAAAACAGCCATTATCGAAAAAAGGCTTGTTGGCGGTACCTGTATAAACGATGGTTGTACACCAACCAAAGCTATGGTAGCCTCTGCAAGAGCCGTATACCAGGCAAAAAAAGCTATTGATCTAGGTGTTGAGGTAGGTACTGTAAAAATTGATTTTAAAAAAATTAAACAGCGTAAAGATGATATAGTAACACAATTTAGGTCTTCATCAGAAAAAGGCATTAAAGGCACTAAAGGACTTGACCTTATCTTCGGTACAGCCAGGTTTAGCGGAAAGAAAGAACTTACCATATCACTCAACAACGGCGGTGAAGAAAAACTGACTGCCGATTTAATTTTTATCAATACAGGAGCAAAAACCTCCATACCGGATATTGAAGGATTAAATGAAATTGATTTCCTCACCTCAACAACAATTTTAGATCTCGAATCCGTTCCAGCGCATTTGGTGGTTATTGGTGGAAATTACATCGGCCTCGAATTTGGACAAATGTTTAACCGTTTTGGAAGTAAAGTAACCATTCTCGAAAAATCAACCGGAATATTGGCTAAAGAAGATCAGGATATCTCATCAGCGTTAACCGAAATCTTAACTGATGAAAAGATTGAACTCATTACCGGGGTTGAAATCGATAAAATTGAAAAAGACAAAAATCAGATTCACATTGAGCTCCTTTCCGGTAAGCGCAAGAAAAAAATCAGTGCAACGCATTTGTTGGTTGCCGTAGGCCGAACGCCTCAAACAGCAGATTTAGGACTTGAAAACTGTGGCGTAAAGCTCGATGACCATGGACATATTCTGGTTAATGAAAAACTGGAAACCAACATAGAAGGAATTTATGCGCTTGGTGATGTAAAGGGAGGTCCGGCGTTTACCCATATTGCCTATAACGATTATACCATAGTTTACCGCAACCTGATTGAGGGCACCGATTATTCTATTCACGATCGCCCGGTGCCTTATTGTATGTTTACTGATCCACAACTTGGACGAATTGGCATCTCGGAAAAAGAAGCAAAAGAAAAGAAACTGAATTATAAAGTAGCAGTCCTTCCGATGACGAGCGTGGCCAGGGGCATAGAAACAGGTGAAACACTTGGCCTGATGAAAGCCGTGGTAAATGCCGATACAAAAGAGATATTGGGTGCTGCCATATTAGCTTCAGAGGGTGGAGAAATTATGTCGGTTTTGCAGATGGCCATGGAAGGCGGAATCACTTACGATAGGATCAGGTATTGTGTTTTTGCGCATCCTACCTATTCAGAATCGTTGAACAACTTATTTATGAAACTCGACAATTAAATATGATCGAACTCAAGGAGATAAGCAAGAAATTTGGCCATACTCAGGCTGTAAATACCATTTCATTTAAAGTAGAAGAAAAAGAAACGCTCGTACTATTGGGTACAAGTGGTTGCGGTAAAACAACTACCTTAAAAATGATTAACCGTTTGATTGAGCCAGATACCGGGCAGATTATCATCAATGGAGCCGACATTACCAATCAAAACCCTGATGAATTGCGGAAAGGCATTGGTTATGTGATGCAAAACATCGGGCTTTTTCCGCATTATACCATTGCCGAAAATATTGCTGTAGTACCGAAACTGTTGCGGTGGGAAAAGGAGAAAATCAAGAGCCGTACACAAGAACTTATTGGTAAACTTCATCTTCCTGAAAATGTACTAAAAATGTTTCCCCATCAACTCAGTGGCGGGCAGCAGCAACGGGTTGGCCTGGCACGTGCTTTGGTTACCAACCCGGCTGTATTGTTAATGGATGAACCCTTTGGTGCACTTGATAATGTAACCCGGAGCAGCATTCAGAAAGAGTTTAAAGCACTCGAGGAGTTAAAACGTAAAACCATTGTTATGGTTACACACGATGTTCAGGAAGCTTTCGAACTGGCAGACAGGATCTGTTTAATGGATAAAGGAAAAATTATTCAGATCGGTACACCAAAACAATTGCTCTATCAACCGGTGAACGATTTTGCGAAGAAATTCTTAGCCAGTCAAAAACTTGCTTTAGAATTTAAAGTGGTTAATATACAGGATATTTGGTCGTTTTTACCTAAAGGAACACTTCAAGATGGAAAAGCTTTTCCGGCAAACCTTAATATATGGGAAGCTATGGAGTTGCTGAGGAATACCGACAGGCATGAATTGTTAATATCTGCAGATAATAAGGAAAGCAAAACGGTTACTTTTGAGCAATTGACACAAGGTTTTAATCAGTTTCAAACTTCGCAACCGCATGAATGAACAACAGCAAACCTTATGGCAGTTTATGCAGGGGCAATCTGATAAATTGCTTAACCAAACCTTGCAGCATGTAGGTTTAACTTTTATTTCGCTTTTACTGGCCATAGCCATTGGTTTGCCCTTGGGTATCTTAATAGCACGAAAAAGAAAGCTTTCGGGTACAGTTTTGGGTATTGCAGGTGTGCTGCAAACCATTCCAAGTATTGCCTTATTGGGCTTTATGATTCCTGTTTTGGGTATAGGTGCCAAGCCCGCCATTGTGGCCTTGCTTATTTATGCCCTTTTGCCCATTATCCGCAATACTTACACTGGTATTATTGGTATTGATCAGCATATAAAAGAAGCTGCAAGGGCTATGGGGATGAGCAGAAGTCAGATTTTATTAAAAGTAGAATTGCCTTTAGCCATGCCGGTAATTTTGGCGGGCATCCGTACCGCTACGGTAATTAATGTTGGTGTAGCCACATTGGCCTCTTTTATTGCCGCCGGCGGATTGGGAGAGTTTATTTTTGGAGGCATTTCGCTTAATAATACCAACATGATCCTGGCAGGAGCAATCCCCGCGGCACTGCTTGCAATTATTCTGGATGCTTTACTTTCATTAATTCAGAAAATGGATTTTAAAAAGTTAAGGCGGGCACTCTATGTTTTTCCTGTTGTAATTTTAATTTTAGGTGGTTTTTACGCGCTCCCATCTGCTTATGGTTCTACGCTAACAGCCGGATTTACCCCCGAATTTATGGGTAGGCAAGATGGAGATCTAGGCTTAAGATCGGTATATGGTTTAAAGATTCATACCATCGTAATCAGTGATGCGGTAATGTATAAAGCAGCGTACGCTAAAGAACTCGATGTAATTAGTGGTTATTCTACCGATGGCCGTTTAAAAGCTTTCGACCTTAAAATTCTTAAAGATGATAAAAACATTTTTCCACCATATTACGCAGCACCAATAGTTCGGAACGAAGCATTAAAGCAATTTCCTCAGTTGGAGGAAACATTAAATCTCCTTGCAGATAAAATTACGGATGCTGCGATGACCGATCTAAACTATAAAACGGATTACCTGCACCAGTCTCCAGAACGGGTAGCTAAGGATTTCCTGATCAGTATCGGGTTATATAAAGCCCCTAAAAATGGCCATAACGGCACAATAAGAATTGGTTCCAAAATTTTTGGTGAGCAATATATCCTCGCAGAAATGTACAGTATGCTGATTAAAGGCTACACAGATTACGATGTATCAACCAAAACTGGACTTGGTGGAACAAAGATATGTTTTGATGCACTAACCAATAACCAGATCGATTTTTATCCTGAATATACCGGAACAGGCTTGCTGGTTTTGCTGCAGCCAGATGCAAAAGTAGCAAAAGAAATGGCCCACGATAAAGAAAAAACCTACAATTATGTATCGGCAGAATTTGAAAAGAAATTCAAAATCAAATGGCTTAAACCTATTGGTTTTAACAATTCTTATGCATTAATGATGCGGCGAAAACAATCAAAAGATCTGAATGTTAATACCATCACAGATCTTAAAAACTATCTAGATAAAAATTAATGACACTGGCAGAAGAATACTTGGAGATAAGGAAATGCTCCGAACAAATTTGCGAACCGCTGCAAACAGAAGATTATGTGGTACAGCCTGTGGCAGATGTAAGTCCTCCGAAATGGCATTTGGGGCATACCACCTGGTTCTTCGAAACCTTTATATTAAATCCGTTTGCTGTTAATTACCAGGTATATAACGATGACTATAGTTTTGTTTTTAATAGTTATTATGAAACTGTAGGCAATCGGGTAATCCGTACAGACCGCGGAAATTTAAGCCGCCCGAGTGTAAATGAAATTTACCAGTACAGGGCTTACGTGGATGAAGCCATGGTAAAATTTTTAGCTCAACCAATCGCCGATGAAATTAAAGCTTTATTGGTTTTAGGTTTTAACCACGAACAACAACATCAGGAACTTTTGCTTACCGATATTAAATACATTTTAGGCAATAATCCACTCTTTCCGGTATATTCTACGCTTAAAAAGGAAGTTTTGCATCACAGTAATGGGGATGATGGTTTTATTGATATTAAAGAAGGTATTTACGAAATTGGCTATAACGGAAATGATTTCAGTTTCGATAATGAACTGAACAGGCACAAAGTTTACCTGCAAAATTTCTCCATCAGTAAAACACTGATAAGCAATGCCGAATTTATTCGATTTATTGAAGCCGGAGGTTATGAAAACTTTAATTACTGGCATGCTGAAGGTTGGGATTGGTTAAAAACCAACCACATTGCCTCACCCATGTATTGGCACTTAATTGATGCAAAATGGTTCAATTATACATTAAGCGGCCTTTTACCTGTTGATCTAAATGCCCCGGTAACGCACATTAGTTATTACGAAGCCTATGCTTTTGCAAGCTGGAAAGGAATGCGTTTACCCACAGAGTTCGAATGGGAAATTGCCGCACAAAACTTCAACTGGGGCGAACGGTGGGAGTGGACAGAAAGTGCATATCTGCCTTATCCCGGTTTTAGCAAAGCACCAGGCGCAATAGGCGAGTACAATGGTAAGTTTATGGTTAACCAAAAAGTACTTCGGGGCGCATCAATAGCTACACCCGATAACCATTCGAGAATCACTTATCGAAATTTCTTTCACCCACTTTTAAGATGGCAATATACAGGCCTCCGCCTGGTAAAATAGTATAGATATGACCACCACCACTATCGAAACAACAACCGACCAAAAAACACAGTTTCTCCAAGAAACCTTAACGGGTTTGCAATCTGAACCGAAATTTATGCTTTCCAAGTATTTTTATGATGCTACCGGAGACCGTATTTTTCAACAGATTATGGATATGGAGGAATATTATTTAACCAATGCCGAAATGGAGATTCTTCAATATCAGGCCGATCAGCTTTCGCAGGCAATTGCTGCAGATGGAAGTTCTTTTGATCTGATTGAATTGGGAGCCGGGGATGCCACAAAATCTATACATCTGCTTAATTCATTGATGAGCAGTAATTTGGAGTTTAGTTATTTACCCATCGATATTTCAGCGCATGTAATTGATGATCTTGAAGAAAACCTTCCGAAAAAGCTTCCGGGCTTAAATATGACTGGCTTAAATGGCGATTATTTTGACATGCTCAAAAGGGCTGCAGAACTATCAAACCGTAGGAAAGTAGTATTGTTTATGGGTGCAAACATCGGAAACATGAATATCGCCGATGCAGAAAAATTCTGTATTTCATTAAAAGAGATACTTTCGCCTAACGATTTTTTAATTATTGGTTTCGACCTGAAGAAAAACCCGCAAAAAATCCTTGCAGCCTATAATGATCAGGCGGGTATTACAAAATCGTTTAACCTTAACCTGCTAAACCGCATTAATAAAGAACTCGATGGTAATTTTAATCTTGAATATTTTGATCACTATGCAAGTTATGATCCTGCATCAGGTGCCTGTAAAAGTTACCTCATCAGTTTAAAAAACCAGATTGTGAACATTGGGAACCAGGCCGTACATTTTGCTGAAAATGAACATGTTTACATGGAGATATCACAAAAATATTCACTTGCTGATATCGATCAATTGGCTGAGAAAACAGGTTTTAAGCCGCTTCAACGCTTTTTCGATCAAAATCAATACTTTGTAGATGCCATTTGGAAGGTAGATTAATTTCTGCCATCCAAAACTGTTAAAAGGCGGTTTAAATCTTCCTCTGTATTGTAAAAATGGAACGAAATCCGGGTTCCCGTTCCCCTGGGTGAACATATTATTTTTGCCTCGGCAAGTTGGTTTACTTTGTTTTCATGCAACGGCATACTCATAATAGTTGATTGGTATTTTCTATCCAGCATCCAGTCTGGAATTAACCCCCTCGAATTTAATTCGAATCTGGCTTTGTTGCTTAACGTTTGTGTCAGTTTCTCAATCGAATCGAAACCGATTGCAGCAAGCTCCGCTAAACTTTCGTTTAATGCACCAAAGTTTAACGTATCCAAATGCCCCGGTTCAAAACACATTGATAAATGGGTTTTTCCCTTCAAAAATGGAGTATTTGGTAATTCTGCCAGTTTCTTTTGGCTGTAAACTGCCTCTTTCATTTGATCGGAAAGAAAAACATATCCATTTCCAAAGCCACCTAAAAGCCATTTATAACCACTTCCAATCAAGGCATCCAATCCTGATTTTTCAAAATCAAACGCTGTTGTGCCTGTAAACTGTGTGCCGTCACCAACTAATAAAAGTTTAGGGTAGTTACTTTTAAGTTTCTGAATAAACTCATCGTCCATTCTTAATCCGCTGATGTACTGCACCATGCTAAATGAAAATACTGTGGGCTTAAAAGTATCAATTGCATGGATAATATTTTCCTCTAAATTTTTATCAATTGCCACTGTACGGTATTCGAAACCACCACTGCGCACAGGATAACTCACTGATAGATATTCTTCTTCCAATAGCAGAAAACGATGGTTTTTATCCAATCCGGCCAACAAAGTATTAAACCCGACCGAGAAATTTTGAACAAGAAAGGTGTTTTCAGTTTTTGATCCGAAAAGGCCGCTTATAGTATTTCTCAGCTTATCGATTAATGGCAGGTTTTCCGTTCTGAACATGCTTCCTCCGGCAATAAAATCGTCATCATGTTTGGTTCTCCAATCAGCAATATTTTGAGATAAGATACCAGCGTTTGCAGTATTGAGGTAAGTATAGGCTTCGAGGATCGGAAAAGATAGGTTCATGCTCAAAATTAGCAGAAATACGTATAAAACAAACAGTCTAAGTTTTTAAACTGAATTTTATACAAACCTATGAGAAACACGATTGTTATTTATACAATTCGAGACGTTACTATGGACAATCAAACATCAATACTGATTACAGAACTGAAAAAGCTATTAAATGGAGGAGGGGCCCATGTAGGTTTTAAAGATGCCGTTGCCGATCTGCCATTTAATTTATTAGGAGAAAAGCCCCATAATTTGCCTTATAGCATTTGGCAACTGGTAGAACACATAAAAATTGCCCAATGGGATATGCTCGAATTTAGTAAAGACGGTTCGCACCAATCGCCAAAATGGCCCGATGAATATTGGCCTAAAGCACTTGCTCCAACAGATGAAGCAGCCTGGAACAATACACTGAAGCAGATTGATAGTAATTTAAATGAATTTATTGCGCTTTTGGATGCTGCTGATTTATTTGAGGCAATTCCACATGGCGATGGACAAAGTGTATTGCGTGAAGCTTTGCAGATTGCTGATCATAATGCTTATCATGTTGCTGAAATTGTAGTCATCAGGCGTTTAATGGGGGCCTGGAAAAGTTAGGTGTTTCAACACGGATTTACATGGATTTAAATTTGTTTGTATTTCACAACAACATCGCTGAGAAAGATGTCTCATTCAGGCCTTATTATTGACGCTTATGCAACCAAAATTTGTAAAAATAACCCGCTACATTTAATCATGCGATTTTACATAACTGAATTAATTAAATAACTATGTTACAAAATTCCAAAGCATTCAGCTCATTTTCTGTAGATGATTTACAGAAAGCAAAAGATTTTTACCAGGGTATATTGGGTATTGAGGTTAAAGATAACCCGATGGGATTGATTGAGTTAGTAATATCTGGCTCAACTAATGTATTACTATATCCAAAGCCCAATCACGTTCCGGCAACGTTTACTGTGCTTAATTTTCCGGTTGATAATATAGATCAAACAGTGGATGAACTTATAGCAAAGGGGGTGCAATTCGAGATTTACAATCAGGACACGATTAAAACAGATGAAAAAGGTATATCCCGCGGAAATGGAGGACCAAATATTGCCTGGTTTAGAGATCCTTCCGGTAATATATTATCTATTCTGGAAACGGCTTAAAAGCTTTAACACTTCCGAAGTTCGCACAAGGCCAACTTCGGATTCATTATGCTAAAAGTCCAAAACACTGATAAGCAATTTCATATTCTTCATTTGTGGGTATTACCAAAATCTTAACTTTCGAATTAACAGTATTAATTTCTTTTAATTCGCCTTTGTAGGCAATATTTTGATCTTGATCCAGTTCAATACCAAGGTAATTGAGTTCAGCACATACAGCCTCTCGCATATTGCTATCATTTTCGCCAACCCCCGCAGTAAATATCACCGCATCAATACCATTTAACACTGCTGCATAAGCACCAATAAATTTCCTAATCCTGTAAGCGTACAGTTTTAGGGCTAAAACAGCCGCTTGATTTCCTTCGCTTACCAATTTTTTGATATCACGCATATCGCTCGAGCCACCTACACCTAAAAGCCCTGATTGTTTATTAACCAGTGTGCTCAATTGCTCCAATGTATAACCCGCATGCTCCATTAAATGGAAAATAACCGAAGGATCAATATCTCCGGAACGTGTACCCATCATTAATCCACTTAACGGGCCAAAACCCATACTGGTATCGATAGATTTACCGTCTTTTATGGCTGTAATGCTGCAGCCATTGCCCAGATGGATACTGATAATTTTACTGTGCAACTTGTTTAACCATTTTATAGCCTGTTCGCTTACATATTTATGGCTTGTACCATGAAAACCATACACCCTGATGTTATGCTCTTTATAATACCATTCCGGAATGGCATAGCGGTAAGCCTGCTCGGGTATGGTTTGATGAAACGCAGTATCAAATACTGCAATTTGCCTTGCATTAACAAAAGTTTGTTCTGCTACCTCTATGCATTTGTAATTAACAGGATTATGGAGCGGTGCCAGCGAAAATAGCTTTTTGATCAGCTTTTTTACATCATCAGTTATAATTACCGGACCCGAAAAGTTTTCGCCACCATGTACTACACGGTGTCCAACGGCATCAATATCATCCGGACTATTAATTACCGCATGTAATCCTTCCGTTAATAAGGAGAGCACTTGTTTTAAACCTTCTCCATGGTTGGCAATAAAACCAGTTTCTTCAATACTGTGTTTTTCTGCTCCCTTGTAAACGGTGTGTTTTACAAATGAACCTTCAATGCCAATACGTTCTACTAAACCACTGCAAACAGGGGCTTTTTCTGGCATTTTAAAAAGCTGGTATTTTAAGGAACTGCTTCCTGAATTAATTACTAAAATGTTCATGTTAAATATCTTGACATTGGATCGCTGTAATTACAACGGTATTAAAAATATCATCTACAGTACAACCACGGCTTAAATCGTTTATTGGCTTGTTTAAACCTTGCAGCATAGGGCCAATGGCCAATGCACCGGTTTCGCGTTGTACGGCTTTGTAAGTGTTGTTACCCGTATTTAAATCAGGGAAAATGAGTACACTTGCCCGTCCTGCAACCTCCGATCCCGGAAGTTTTTGCTTACCCACGAGTGGATCAACCGCGGCATCATATTGTATTGGGCCTTCTATTTTCAGTTCCGGATGTTTTGCTTTAACAATGGCGGTGGCTTCGCGTACCCGTTCTACATCTTCACCCTCACCAGATGTTCCGGATGAATAAGAAAGCATTGCAATGCGCGGCTCAATGCCAAATTTCGCACTGCTCTCTGCTGACGAAATGGCGATTTCTGCCAGTTGCTGCGCAGTAGGATTGGGGTTTACCGCACAATCGCCAAATATGGCCACACGCTCGGGTAAACACATAAAGAATATCGAAGAAACCACTGAAACTCCCGGTTTGGTTTTAACAAATTGCAATGCAGGCCTGATGGTGTGCTGGGTAGTATGCACCGCTCCGGAAACCATTCCATCAGCATCACCTTTGTAAACCATCATGGTACCAAAATAAGAAACATCAGTCATCATATCCCTTGCCATTTCCAGGTTTACATTTTTGGCCTTACGCAACTCATGCAGCGTATCTACATAATCATTGTAATGCGCAGACTGACCGGGATTATGGATTTTTATCGCATTGGTATCTAAATTCAATCCCAATCGTTTAATGCTATTGGTAATTTCAACCGGATCGCCCAATAAGGTAAGGTCTACAATGTCTTGCGCAATTAATTTTTCTACCGCTTTTAAAATGCGTTCATCATTTCCTTCAGGCAAAACAATATGTTTTTTATCACGTTTGGCCCATTTAACCAATTGGTATTGAAACATATGCGGCGTAATGCCCTGATAGCTAAAGGTGATAATTTTATCGTCTAAAGCTTTTATATCTACATATTTTTCGAAAAGCTCAATCGCTGTGGCAATCTTTTTCTTGTTTTCAATCGTTATTTTTGAATGGATACCACCAATTGTAGTGGTGGTTTCGAAAGTGCCTTTCTGTACCGAAACAATCGGAATAATGGTTTGTAAACCTTCAATCAGTTTAATAATCGGTTCATCAGGTAAACTGCCCGCTGTTAAAACAATCCCTGCAATTTTTGGGTAATTGGCTGATAAATTAGCCTGTAAAGCCCCAATAATGATATCACCACGATCGCCGGGCGTTACAATCAAGAGATTATCTTTAATGTGCCTTAAAAAGTTTGGCAACATCATGGCTCCGGTAACAAAGTTATCAACCTGGTTATCGAGCAATTCAGATCCGAAAAGTACCTCGCCACCCAAAGCCAACGCAATTTCTTTCATGCTTGGGCTTTGCAGTCCTGTTTCGGTAGGGATTACTGCAATTAGCAATTCAGCAGGCAATTGGTTGGTTAAAGCCTGTTTTATCCGATCGGCCTCCTCAGGATTTACCATATTGGCCACCACGCCCAAAACCTGTACATCGCGCAGTAAAAAGTTACGGTAAATGTTAATGGCAGTTTTAAAAAGCTGGCTCGCCGTTTTGTTTTTTCCCGATACCACAATTAATACAGGAGCACCAAGGTTTTTGGCCATTAAAGCATTCGATTCGAATTCGAAAGCCATGCCTTCGCCTAAAAAGTCGCTACCCTCAATTACTGTAAAATCATAATTATCTTCTAGTTTTTTATATTTACTAATGATGGTATTGATAATTATTCCGCTATCTTCTGATTGATGCAGCATTTCTTGCCGGGTAAAAGCAAAAGCATCCTCATATTTAACAGGAAGCGAAAAATAATCAAGCATGGCTTCTACATGTTCATCTTTTTGATTTGGGTCATCCTGTGCTATAATAGGCTTAAAATAGCCCACTTTTTGAGTTTTTGCCAACAACATGTTAATCATGCCGAAAGCGATTACTGATTTTCCGGTGTAGGGTTCGGCTGAAGCAATAAAAATATTTTTAGTCATAAAATAGGGATCAATTATAGGAATAACCAACAATGGCCAATATAGTTGGAAATATTTATTTTAAAAACTAAAGCAGCTTAAGTTTTAAATGCAAATGAAAAACTGCCGTTAAAATGACTTTAAAGATATCGCCACAACAATAGATTTAATGATCAAAAAGGGGAGAAGCTATACCTTTAAGCGTTCGATTCGATAAGTAACTTCAGCATTTTTAGCCTGTGAATAAGCGGTAAATTCACTTTTGCATCCGGATTAAGCCGAAGCGGCATAAAATGGCTTTCCAGGAAATGTTCATAATCTGTAATTATGGTAGCTTGGTTAAGATAAATAGGAACCTGTTGTTTTCCGGCCTGTGTAAAAAAATCCTCTAACTGCTGTACTTCTTGGATGGTCATAACGCAAAGTTATCATTATGAAACAACTGATGTGAAATAAAATGAAGCTTTATCGCTTATCTGTCTCGGGTTCATCTAAATAAATTTTAACAGGAATTCCTGTTCTGAGTGATTGCTCTTCTAATGGTTATTTTTTTTAAATGTTGTTTGGTGCTAAAAATTTTAGTTTAAATTTGCAATTCCCTAATTAAATTATCCAGCATTCTAATCCTTAATGAAGAATGAACAAAAGTGAAGTGAATAAAAATATCCCTCATCCTGAGATCATTCAGGATGTTTCATCACTTGGAAAAGTATATTACCGCAAAGAAACCGCCTGGCACCGCGATTGGAAACTGGCTTTTCCACCCTCATTCAGAGAAGTTGCTTTTTATGATGCCGCCAATACCGATATTCATCGCGCAGATGTTTTTACACCATCAGGGTATACCATCGAATTTCAAAATTCGCCAATTACAGTTGCCGAATTAAATAGCAGGGAAGCCTTTTATCCAAATTTGATTTGGGTATTAAATGGCAAAAAGTTTAAAGGATTTAAAATTTTGAAACATTTACCTGATGTAGATGATCCGAAACTTGCCGATTATGAATTTTGCCATTCCGATCATTTATCGATGGTAATGAAAAACGATGTATTACAGGGTGTTATAAATCCTAAAATACTCAATTTTTATCATCCGGAACTGAAGGATATTAAATTCACTTCTGATTTATATTCTTTCTGTTGGAAACAACCGCATAGTGTATGGTATTTAGCTACTGCGAAAATAATTGTAGACTTAGGTGGACATTTTTTATATGAACTTAGACAAAGAAAGCAATCAAATGGAAATTATCCATATTTAAAAATGATTAGCAGAAAAACTTTTATCAATTGGCATACCCCTCCCGAACAATAAGAAATGATCGTGTTAAGGTGTATTAATACAAATTTGTAATTGTTTAAGTACATAATTATTCGGTAAAAATGACTTTTAACAGAATTTTTAATGGATTCGATTTTAATAAATAACTATAAAATCGAATTTTAAAATTATTCTTTACACCTACAGGCTTTTTTGAAAAGATTTAGGCATGTTTCTTGGCTTATTAAGCAAAACGCTTAATCATAATGCACTCAATTAATGCCGCTCAACAAACATGCATCATTATAGATGATGACGAAATTAGTATCAGTATTTTAAATAATTTTATCGATCGAATTGAAAACCTAAATGTTACCGCCACTTTTACAGACCCAATTGATGGGGTTTTAGCAATTAGAGAAATGCAGGAGATAGATTTTTTGTTCCTTGATATCGGGATGGAAGTTTCAGGATTGGATATTGCGAAACTATTGAGGGATCATGTAAAATACCTTGTTTTTATTACCTTCCACGAAAAATATGCGCTTGATGCCTTTAATGTATATTGCGACAGGTTTATTGTAAAACCCATAACCTTTGAGAAAATAAATTCGACAATTTTGGAACTGACGAGGAGAGATAAGCGATAATAAAAATTAAAGTGGTTGTAAACAACCACTTTAAAAGGTAAGAATAGCCTATTTCATGCTATCATTAATTTTGTTAATCATCACCAAGTGGGTTTGTACAATTGGTGCTGTTTTGGTAGCAAATGCTTTTAGGTCGGCATCTTTTCCATTTTTGGATTCATCTTCCATTAATTTAAGGGTCGATTTGTGTCCGTCTACCATTGCACTTACATAAGCTTTGTCAAAATCTGCTCCTGTTTTTTTACTCAGGTCGTCCATTTTTTTCTTATGCTCATCATCAACAGTACTTGGTAATGTAATGTTTTTTTGTTTTGCAATGGCCATCAGTTCTGTATTTGCCATACCATGATCTTTAACCATCATGGTTGCAAACTCTTTAACCTGTGGGTTGCTGCTTTTTTCTAATGCCATTTTACCTAATTCCACTTCGGCCATACCACCTACGGCTGCCTGAGTGGTAAATTTAGAATCGGCTTCATCTACCGCAATTCCGCCTGTTGCAGCAGCATTGGTGGTGGTATCTTTTGCCATATTCAAACTGTCGGCACTTTCTTTGGCATCTTTATTTCCGCCGCCACAGGCCTGAAAAGCCAGGGCAGAAATTGCCATTACATACATTAACTTTTTCATATTTACTGGTTTTGTTGTATGTACATAACATACACATGCTGTAAACGGTTTTTAACTTTTTTCTAATTATTTAAGGAGGAGTAAAGTTCAGTTTATCAGCTGTATATAATCTTTTTCGCAGGTAAAAGGCTTAAACAAAACAGATATGTTGCAATTGTTATTTGGACTTGATCTAAATAGAGGCTATATTTGCCAAAAATAAAAATGCCACACGGTTCGGACCCGTGTGGCTAACCGGAAATCCGGCTCACCTTTAATCTCCATTAAAAGCCATGCAAATTAAGAAAATTTTGCTATTGGGCATGCTATGTGCCTGTGTAATTTTTGCTTCTGCCCAAAATCGACTCTCAGGTATCTCGGGGCAAATCAAAACCAGTGATGGAACTCCGCTTCCAGGGGCTACAATTAAAATCCACAAAAGCAATTATGGTACTTTAACGGATCAACGAGGTGAGTTTAAAATCTTAAATATCGTTTCTGGTCGCTATACGCTACAGGTATCTGCCATTGGATTTAAAACGCAAAAAAAGGAAATCACTATTACTGAAGGACAAACAATAGCTTTAAATTTTAGCTTGTCAGAATCCTCAGAGCAGATGGAAACCGTAAACGTTATCGGCAGAACATCCAGTCAGGAAGTGAACAGGCAGGCCTTTAACGTAACAGCTGTCGACGCTAAGAAGTTGTACAACACCACGCTTGATATTTCTGGTGCATTAGATCGTGTAGCGGGTATAAGGGTGAGGGAATCGGGAGGCGTTGGTTCGAATTTTAACCTTTCATTAAATGGTTTTTCAGGTAATCATGTGCGCTATTTTATCGATGGCATCCCGATGGATAATTTTGGCTCATCATTTCAGATCAATAATATTCCAATCAACATTGCTGATAGAATTGAGGTGTATAAAGGTGTGGTGCCGATGTGGCTGGGTTCAGATGCTTTGGGTGGTGCTATTAACATTGTAACTGGCGATCGTTACCGCAATTATATCGATGCTTCTTACTCTTTTGGCTCATTTAATACGCATAGGAGCGTAATTAATGCAGCAGTAACATCAAGAAGTGGCTTAACTTTTCAATTAAACGCTTTCCAGAATTATTCGGATAATGATTATAAAGTGAATGTAGAAGCATCTGACATTTATACTGGAGCTTACGCGCCAAAAGCTGCTTTAAGAAGATTTAATGATACTTACCATAACGAAACCTTAATTGCAAATGTAGGTGTTGTGGGTAAAAGTTATGCAGATAAGCTTTTGTTTGGCATAACAGTAGGTCAAAATTATAAGGAAATTCAAACTGGCGCCAGGATGGTTTCTGTTTTTGGTGGTTGGCACCGCAGGGGCAACATTCTTATGCCTACACTAAAATATAAAAAAGAGAACCTGATTAAGGGTTTAGACCTAACAATTAATGCCAATTACAATTTAGGTACCGAACAAAATATAGATACTTTAAATGTACGCTACGATTGGTACGGAAACAGTAAACCAAACGGAACAAATGGCGAGCGTTCGCGCAGTTTATACAAATACAAAAACAACAATGGCCTGGCAACAACCATGTTGAATTATAAAATAGATGATCACCAATCGGTAGCCTTAAGTAATGTATTTACAACCTTTAACCGTAAGGGAAGTGATGAGTTAAATCCCACAAATGCAGATTATGAAAGGCCCCGTAAAACCAATAAGAACGTATTGGGCCTTGGTTATAGTTTCGATGTTAGAGACCGTTGGAGTGCAACATTGTTCGGGAAATACATTAACCAGGCGAATGTTAATGGAAATGGCAGCACAGCTGGTAAAAACAATATTGAGCGGTTGGGTTATGGTACAGCGGTAACTTATTTTGTAAACCGGAATATGCAGTTAAAAGCATCCTATGAGCTTACCAACCGGATGCCGGAAGCGCAGGAGATTTTTGGTGATGTAGAAAACCAGGATGCAAACCCAGGTTTAAAACCAGAAAAAAGCGACAATTTTAATTTAGGCCTCAGCTATGGCTTTGCTTTAAATAAAGATCACAATTTCTCTTTTACCGCCAATGCCATATACCGCAATGCCACTAATTTTATCTACAACAGGTTAAATCAGAATCAATCGAAATTGGTAGCCGATAACCGCGATGGGGTAAGAACGGTAGGTGGTGATGCCGAAATCAGGTATTCGTATAAAAACTGGTTAAGCGTTGGTACTACCGTAACCTATCAGAATCTTAAAAATCTGCAGAAGTATGAAATTAATCCAAGCACAGGCGAAAAGTTTACCAATGTAAGTAATGTGTATCTCGATCAGATGCCAAACATTCCTTACCTGTATGGCAATAGTGATGTTTCTATTTCATTAAAAAACGTTGGCCACAAAGGCAATAACCTCTCTATTGGCTATAACCTGTTATATGTTCATGCTTTTTGGCTTTATTGGCCAAGTCAGGGAGCTGTAGGTGATAAAAAAGTGATCCCACAGCAGTTTAACCATGATTTAAACTTTGTGTACAGTTTAAAACAAGGCCGCTATAATATTGGCCTTGAAGCCAAAAACATTACCAATGCCGAACTCTTCGATAATTTTAGTCTTCAAAAACCAGGTAGGGCATTCTACCTCAATCTTAGATATTTCATTAATAAAATCAATAATTAAAATAAAATCAGTTCATATGAAAACAAACTTTACAAAAGCGTTTATTGCGCTTGCTTTCGCTGCGGTACTTAGTTCTTGTTCAAAAAAAGAAGAAGGTGAAAATGTACCCGAAAACCCTGGGAATTATATTTTGGCGGTAACTCCTGTTGCTTCTACCGGTGTTGCAGATTACTTGCTTACTGCCAGCGATTTGGATAAAGGAACCATTTCTACTGCCGGAAACGGTGTAGAACAAGATGGAACTTACCGTTACTATGTTACCCACAACAATAAGTTCTTCAGTATGCTTTACGGACAGGGAAATCCTGGAGCAGTAACCACTTACAATATTTTAGCTGGTAAATTAAATAAGGTTTCAAATTTCCAAACCGAAACCGTACAGGCTTTTGCACCGGTTAATGATGACTTATTATTGGTTAAAATTCCCAGAAACCTAACCGCCCCAACAGCTAATTTTTACCGTGTAAATACCAACAGCCTTTTAATTTCAGGCGAAGGTACACTAGATGCCCTGGCACCTGCAAACAATGGAGAAATTGCTCACTTTAGCTGGATTAAACAGGTTGGAAATAAGGTTTATGCGCCGTTTTTCTGTATTAACGGAAGCAGATTCTGGACAAAATATCCAAATACGGCATGGATAGCTGTTTATTCTTATCCAGATATGAAATTGGAGAAAGTAATTAAAGACGACCGTACCAGTTTTATAGGAAGATATTTTACCGATGGATTGGGTGTAGTAGAAAATGGAGACGTTTATGCGTTTTCGAGCTCAGTAGCTGTTGACGATAATACTGAAACCCCTGATGTGCTTACTGATTCTAAAATCACCTCTACCAAACCATCTGCCATTACAAAAATCAAAGCTGGTACAACCGAATTCGATTTAACCTATTTCCTTGATTTCGAATCTGTATCAGGTGGTTATGTAATTACCAACTGGATTTATATTGGTGGTAATAATTTCATCGTAAATGCGGTATTAAAAGCCAACAAAGGTGCCTATGTAAATGGAAAAACGATTGGCGTTTTAAACGTGGTTGATAAAACCTTCAAAAAAGTATCTGGCCTTCCTGCAGAAACAGCCATATCAAGCATTACTACAAACAACTATACCCCAAAAGATGGAAAACTGGCCTACCTGGGTTTCAATTTAACAGATGGTACCAGCTACGTATACAAAATAGATGCTGCTACAGCAACTGCAACCAGAGGCTTAAAAGTTGAAGGCGGAGTAATTACAGCTGTTCAACATTTAAAATAACCGCAAAATTATCACCTCAACAAACAAAACAGAACAATGGCAACGGTAAACAAAACTACTCCAGCAAAGAAAAAAAATAAAGATTCATTATTTAACCGGATCAATAAATGGCTTCACCTCTGGCTTGGCCTTATATCCGGAGTCATTGTTCTTATTGTTTGTATAACAGGCTGTATCTGGGTTTTTAATGAAGAAATTACAGGTTTTTTAGAACCCGAAACCAAAATAGAAAAGCAGGATAAGCCTGTTATTACACCTTCGCAGCTCAGTGCGATTGCTTTTAAGCTTTATCCTGAAAAAGTTCCTGCTTATGCACAGTATCAGCAGGGTAGAGCAATTAACTTGAATCTAAGAGGGAAGAAAGACGAAGGAAGAAGAGGCGGTGGCACAAGTTTGAAGATTAATCCATATACAGGGGAAGTAATCAGCAAAGTGGTGCACAAAAAAGGAGAGGTTGATTTTTTTAGATTTATCCTTAACGGTCATCGATTTTTGTGGTTACCTTTTGGCATCGGGCGGCCGATTGTAAATTACGGCACTATGGTGTTTGTTGTTTTATTAATTACCGGATTGATTTGGTGGTATCCAAAAAAATGGAACAAATCTACCCGTGATAAGAGCTTTAAAATTAAGTGGGGTGCTTCATTTAAAAGGGTAAATCTTGATCTGCATAATGTTATGGGCTTTTATTCTTTGATTTTTTTGCTTTTTATCGCTTTAACCGGTATGGTATATGGCATTAAATGGTACAGTGAAGGTTTATATTGGGTAACTTCAGGAGGCGAAAAACTAGGCGATTTCCAACGTTTGGAATCTGACTCTTTAGCACTTGGAAAATTCTACACACCACAAAAAGCAATGGATTTGGCCTGGCAAAAAGTGATTACCCGTCATCCTAAATCGCAGGGATTCTATTATACATTTCCAGATACATCAAAAGCAAAAGCAACGATTAACATTACAGTTTATCCCAATACCGGCCAGTTTTACAACAACCAGGGTTATACTTTTGATCAACACACTTTAAAAGAATTTAAACGCGACGGGGTTTATTCAATTCCTTATGAAGAAGCAGATTTTGGTGGCAAACTTAGAAAAATGAACTACGATATTCACGTAGGAAGTATTTTAGGCTTTCCAGGCAAAGTACTGGCATTTTTAGCTTCGCTTATTGGTGCAAGTTTGCCAATAACGGGTTTCCTGATTTGGTATGGTAGAAAATTTAAGAAAAAAAAGAAGAAAGAACCCGTTTTAACCGAAGGTGATAATAAAACTGGGGGTTTTAAGCCAAGGGCGAAAATCCCAGTTAAAAAGGTTGAAGAAGTTTTGCAATAATGTCTTTTGCATTTATGCAACCGTATTGTTGTTGCGAATAATCGGGATCAGCATATTTCTCGCTGGAACCTTAAATAAATTCAAAGTGATTAAAAAAGAAAACCCGGAAATGATTCGGGTTTTCTTTTTTAATGTTTTTTACAATTTTACCTTTTTTGCTTTAGGTTCAGGTTTTTCGGGTAATTGGATTGATAAAATTAAATCAATGCTTTCCGAATTGGTTTCATAATCGGCTGCAATTTTTTCCCATCTTTTTAATTCTGCCTGTAAGGTTTCAATTTCCTTACCTAAGGATTCGATCTTATTTTGGATTGATTTTCTAACATTTGTATTTGCCATAACACAAAATTATGATTTGGAGGCTTATGTTTAAACTTCTTTATGCAAATTATGGATGTAAATAACGCTAAGTGTTCTATTTCAATGAGTTTTATTCTTAAAAAATTTTCAACAATAGTGAAGAACAGATAAAAAGCACAACCCAGGATAAAAATGTGCAATCATTTGTTATTTTTACCCTACATCCCTAACAAACATGAAGAAAAATAACAGCTGCGATCTTAAAACCTGTTTTATGTGCCAACTTTCTTTAAAAGAATGGCATCCTGCTATTGCAAATCATAAAAGAAATTTCATTGCAAAAAAAGGGGAGGTTATAATCAGGGAAGGCGATCCGGTAAGTGGGGTATATTTTGTTACTTCAGGAAATGTAAAAGTGCATAAACAGTGGGGCGACAAAGAATTGATTTTGCGTTTTGCCAATGATGGGGCTATATTTGGTCATCGGGGAATCAGCAGCAGCATTGATATTTATCCAATTTCAGCAACCGCTTTAGAAACCACTAAACTATGTTTTGTTGACATCGATTTTTTTAAAGCCACAATAAAGGTAAACCAGGAATTTGCTTATAGTTTATTAATGTTTTATGCTGATGAGTTACATTCTTCAGAAAAGAAAATGCGTAACCTGGCATTAATGTCTGTTAAAGGCAGGTTAGCGGTTGCCATTTTAGGATTGAGGGATCAATTTGGCCTGGATGCAGATGGATTTTTAAACCTGGCATTAAGCCGTCAGGATTTAGCCGCATTTACCGGTGCAACTTACGAAACCGTTTTTAGGACGATGAATGAATTGCTTGCAGAAAAATTAATTATAGTGAACGGCAAACAGATTGGTATTTTAAATGAAGTTGGCCTGATTGATTTGAGTAGTAAATAACGATGGTTTTATATCTTTAGATTTTTAAATAGATTGGTGCCACACTGAGGGATAATTTATTTTATAAAAATCAAATTAAGTGATAGTTGCGCTTAAAAAATTAATTATCAGCATCTTATGTTAGGAATCATTTTATGTGGAGGGCAAAGTTTACGAATGGGCACTGATAAAGGTTTACTCTGCCATCAAAATAAGCTTTGGGCACAAATTGCATACGATAAATTGAGTACTATGAATTTATCGGTTCAATTTTCTGTCAACCCATTGCAGCAAGAAACCTATACCGATTATTTCGGAAAAGAAAATCTAATTGTAGATCACCATTTTTCTGATGTAAAAGGGCCATTATTGGGTGTGCTTTCCGCTCATTTATCCAATCCTGACGAAGATTTATTTCTCTTAGCTTGCGATATGCTGATGATGGAAACGCATTTATTGCAACAACTTATGCAAGCGTTTAAAACTGATGATGGTTTCGATGCTTACGTTTTCAGTAAGGATGCTCAGCAAGAACCCTTATGTGGAATTTATAAAGCTCAAGGCTTAAAAAAAATTATTGAACTATTTAACAGGAGAGGTTTAGGCAGGCACAGCATGAAATATGTTTTAAGCAAATTACATGTATGCGAAATTGCTATAGCAGATGAGGATTCCCATTATTTTGGAAATTTTAATTCAAAAGAGGAAATAAACGACCTAAAGTAATCCTGACTTTAGTTAAATGACTATTCATAAGAAAAATGCCAACTAAGTTTAAGTTAAACGTAATTTCATATTTACAAAATCTGCAAAACCGATTGATCAATTTTTGTGAAGTTATTTTTTTCACCTTCGCAAAGTGCACAGCAATAATGTGCTGGTAAATCGCTAAATGCGGTGCCAGGGGCAATGTTATTTTCAATTTCGCCAATGCTTTCGCTGTAAACAGTTAAGCAGCTATTGCATTGGTATAAAAAGCCAGCATCTTTTTTTTGATTTTCTTCTGCCTGGATACTTGGTACTTGTTTACCGGTTTTGATGGCATTTAAGCGGTATTTGTAAAATTTAAATATCGCACGCCTGAGTTGTTCGGGTAAGAGAAAACCGGGGTTGCTTCGGCTAAAAATTTCTCCTGTACGCTCATTCGGATTAAAATCCTTTGCACATAAAATATCATAAACGGCAAACAGTTTTAAGCCTAAAAAATTAATCAGATGGCGTTTTTGAATTAATATGCTGCTAAAAACCTCACTTTTTTTACGGGTTTTAATGCCAAAACAAATTCCAAACGTTCGGGTATCGTCGATACTTAAATGTTTAACCAGTACGCTTTTCAAAGCTAAACCTTCATTGCAGTTGTCTTCCACCTGAAAATTAAGCTCGTTGGCTGCATGCCGCATGTTAACCTCAAATTCTTCGAGCAAAGTATTCCAAAGGCTTTTATCTTTTTCATCAATCCCCTTTACAATGATTGTTTTCCATGAAGTGCAACACAATTGCCCCAGTTTGGTATCTAAGCAAAGCTGACAGAGTTTTTTTAAAAATGCAATGCTAAAAAGTTCATCGCGCCTGTAAATGCCCAACCAATATTTGTTGTTGTAGCGGTTTAAACCTTCGTAATAAGGCAAGTTGAATGAAGAGAGTGAAACCGTATTTTCAGCAGGTTTAAGGATAAAGTTTTTCGGTTCTAAGCGTGCAAAAAGATCTTCACCACTTGCTAAAGCATTATCCACAAAATCTGCTGCATTATTTTTAATGATGTTATCCAAAGCTTTGGTAACCTGCGCAATGTGATTGGTGTAACAGAGTTGGTTCCATTCGTAGGTTACATTGGTTTTTGGGAACCGGATAATTAAATGCCAGTAATGTTCTGATTTCGAAGAAGCAATCCAGTTGATGTTGCCAGTTAACATTGGCGTAAAACTCTGGTCGCTATCGCAAATATTCACCTTTATTGAAGGTTTAAAATCAATTTCATCTAAAATATCTTTATAAACGCCTTCAGTAAGCCAGGTTTTGCGGATAAAAATCTCTTCAGCAGGATAGGAGCTAATGATATTTGGATAATTGATGGCATCAACTTCGAAATCAACACCCAATTTATCCAGTTCGCTGGTAAAAATTTCTATGTTGTAGGTGGTGGTATCAAGTAAGAGTTGCTGCCGTAAACCAAAGCGCACATATTGGATCCTAGCTTTTGCTGCGGCCACAAGAATGTTGTAGAGGTTACCAGGGGAGATAATTCCGCCAGGGAAGTTTATAAAAACAGTTTGATACATAGCTTTAAGTATTTAGCAATCCAAATTCTGCTATGGCTTTAGCAAAATTTTTGTTTTCGTGCCCAGGTCGGCATAATTTCAAAAGTGCAAATCTTTGAATGTTAGTGAGTTTACGCCATTGTTCAATGGTTAACTGGAAGGCTAACGCTGCTGATTTATCTTGTAGCATTGCAGGGATTTGATGCAAATTACCCCAGTCGGGTAATAGATCGATAGGTATTGTAGTGGCCTGGTTTCCGGTATATTTAGCTATAAGCCCGATCAGATACTGATGATAGCGATCTGTTTCATCCTGTGTAAAAACAGGCATAAGTGCCAGCTTAACCCGCTCTGATGAATGGAATTTGCTCCATTCGGCCAATTTTAGCTTTATTCCCGCTGCATCCATCTTAAAACGGACTACCATAGGGATGCAGCGCATATTTTCTTCAATAAAATCTTCTTCGAACTGAAAATATTCAATCCCTTTAAGGTTTATAAATTCAGAAGGGGTGAGTTTTACTTTCATCATTTTGTTTAATTTTTAGGTTGTTTTTGGTCACTTTGTCTAATGCGATCTCAGGCTTAGGCTCTGTTTTTAATACATTTACAAACGAATCTAAAATCGCTTTCACTTCGGGGCGGCAACTGCCACAACCCATTCCGGCACCCGTTAACTGGCATAACTGCAAATGATCTTTACAGCCATCCTTTATTTTGTTAATGAGATTTCCTTCGCCAACATTGTTACAGCTGCAAACCGTTTTGCCAATAATTGGTTCAGTTGTTTTGCCGCTCCTTAAAAGTTGAAGCCGCTTTTCGCTAAGCTCCATTTTATTTTCAATCAGGTTTCTGAATTCCAAAAACTCACTTTTATCTCCAATCAGTATTGCGCCAACCAATTTGTCATTGTGCACAATACATTTCTTATAATATCGCTTTGCTTTGTCAATAAAAACAATTTCTTCATAGGTAGGATCGTTATTGGGTATTTCTGCCAAGCCCAAAGAGCAAAGTTCTAAGCTGTGCATTTTAAGAATGTTCATCAATAAGCTGCCTTGGTAAAATTTGGCAATATCACCACAGAGAAAGCGGGCAACAATTTCTGCCTGTTGTTCTGCTGCTGCGGTAATACCGTACATTTGTCCTTTAAATTCTGCAATTTCACCGATGGCATAAATGTCTTTTTCGCTTGTTCTCAAGTACTCATCAACCACTACTCCCCGTATACATTCAATACCTGCTTCTTTAATCAGTTCTGTATTGGGAACGGTGCCGATAGCAATTACCAGTGATTCGCAATTGAGCAATAAACCGCTTTTTAAACGGATGCCAGCAATACTTTTTTCTCCGATAATGCGGTCTACCTCATCATTATAGAAAATTTCGATGCCTTTGCTGATCAATTCTTCGTGCAATAACTGACTGCCAAGTGCATCTAACTGGCGGCCCATTAATCTTGATATCCTTTGAATAATGGTTACTTTTGATCCTGTTTCGGCTAGGGAAGTGGCCAGTTCTATCCCTAATAAACCTCCGCCAACAATTACCACTTTTCCGCTTGTGCTATCAACATGTTTTTTAAAACTGTCGGCATCGTTACGGCTGCGCATGGTAAATATTCCATTTATTTTAGGAATGTCTTTAAGCGCAAAAGCCCTGCTTCCGGTTGCCAGAAGCAGAATATCGTAATGATGGGTTTTGCCATTGCTATCGGTAACGGTTTTATCCCCTTTATTAATTTTATCAATGCCTAAACCGCGGTGTAACTTAATGCGGTAGTCGGTTTCTTCGCTATCGCTCATTTTTATGAGGTTATGCCAGGGCAGGGTGCCGATAATATAATCGGGAAGAAGTACACGGTTGTAAAAAGGAAAATTTTCTTTACTAAAAATCTCAATATCATCTTCGGTATTTAAGGCCCTGTAGCTTTTAACAAAACCACAAGCTCCGGCACCTGCACCTATAACAATAATTTTTTGCTTTTCTTTTTGATATAGTTTTACCTGTACCGCACTAAATTTGAAATCAGGCTCTTTGCTCTGCGGATCAACCAGGTTATTGGTGAGGTTATTTACACGATTTAAATCACTTATTAAGATTTTACCCCAATGCATGGGCATAAAAACAACTCCTGGTTTAATATCTACCGAAAATTTTGCCTTTACACGTACATTTCCACGTAAACTCGAAATTTCGACTATTTCATTGTCTTTTATGTTCCTGTTTTCAGCATCAATCGGATTAATTTCTAAAAAAGATTCACTGATGTGTTGATTCAGCTTATTTACCTTACCCGTTTTACTCCTTGTATGCCATTGATCCCGAATTCTTCCAGTAGTTAAAATAAGTGGATGTTCTGGTGTTAATGGTTCTGATTGGTTCTGGTCATCAAATGATAGGATATTTGCTTTTTTATCTGGAGTATAGAATTGATGATCGGTAAATAATCTAGCCGTTCCGAACGTGTTTTCTTCTTTGGTATAGGGCCACTGAACGGCTCTTTTTTCTTTTAAGATCTCATAATTAAGGCCGCTGATATCGATATGGGTTCCGGCCGTTAAGGCAGCGTGTTCGTGATATATCTCAGCAGCATCTTTAAAATCGAAGCCATGGTAACCCATTTTTTTTGCAAAGCGGCAAATAATTTCAGAATCTGGTAAAGCCTCGCCCGGTGCTTCTATCACTTTACTGAGGTAAGAAATATAGCGGCCGGCATTGGTCATGGTACCTTCTTTTTCTACCCATGCAGCCGCAGGCAATACTACATCTGCATATTTTAGGGTTTCAACCGTATTGCTAATGTCTTGCACAACAACAAACTTTGCCTTTTTTAATCCTTCTTCAGCCTTCCTCACATCGGGTAAACTAATTAGCGGGTTGGTACACAAGATCCATATTGCTTTAAGTTTTCCGCTATTCAGTTCATCAAACATTTCAGTTGCGGATAATCCCGGTTTAGCTTGTATGGTGCCTAGTGGAATCTGCCAAAATTTTTCAACTTCATTGCGGTGATTTTCATCGCTCAATATGCGGTGTGCAGGCAATAAATTACTCAAGCCGCCAACTTCACGTCCACCCATGGCATTAGGCTGGCCGGTTAATGAAAAAGGACCACTGCCCGGTTTGCCGATGTGCCCGGTAATCAGGTTTAGGTTAATGAGCGAAAGGTTTTTATTGGTGCCTACTACGCTTTGGTTAAGTCCCATCGTCCACATGGTGATAAAACCCTTTGCTTGGCCAATGTAAGATGCTGCTAAGCGAATATCGCTTTCCGTTACCCCACAAATTGCAGCTGCCTCTGCCAAAGAAGTTTTAAAAACTGTATGATGGTACTTCTCATAGCCATTGGTGCTGTTTGTGATAAAATCTGCATCCACTTTTCCATCTTCAATTAAGCATCTGCCAATGGCATGGTGCAGCGTAATATCTGTGCCTGGATTAAGCTGTAAATGAACATCTGCCAGCGAGCAGGTTTGTGTTTTTCGGGGGTCGCTAACGATAATTTTCAGATTAGGATTTTTCTGTTTTGCGGCTTCAACACGGCGCCATAGGATAGGATGGCACCATGCCGGATTTGCTCCTACCACAAAAATACAATCGGCAATTTCTATATCATCGTAACTAATGGGTACGGCATCTTCACCTAAACTCATTTTATAACCAACAACCGCACTGCTCATACATAAGCGGCTGTTGGTATCGATGTTATTGCTACCGATAAATCCTTTAATTAATTTATTTACTACATAATATTCTTCAGTTAAACATTGGCCACTGGCGTAAAAAGCTACACTATCCGGACCATGTTTTTTAATCAGTGCTTTAAAAACTGCTGCTGTTCTTTCTAGCGCGGTATCCCAACTTACCCTTTGGAGCGGCATATTTTTATTATAGCGCATTTCCGGGTAAAGTAACCTATCGCTTTTATCATTTGCCGTATAGTGAAGGTTCATCCCCTTGCTGCATAACATCCCTTTGTTTACCGGATGGTTTTTATCTCCTTCAACTGTTATCCGCTCGTGGATATCCTTATTTACAACAATCCCACAGCCCACGCCGCAGTAGCAACAGGTGGTTGTTTGGTTGGGCGATATGTTTTTTTCTTCTTTCAAATCAGATCAGCTGGTAGGGTAATTTCGTTGGTGTTTTTTATTTGCTTGGTGTAAGCACCAAATCTTCAACTGCCGATCTTTTCTGCGCCATAACGGTTCTGAATATGAAAACCGCAATCCCGACCCCAAGTATAATAAAACCAAGAAGTGTAAATGCACTGGTATAATCAATCAGATCTTTTTGAACGTTAATTCCGTTTTCAATAACATTTTTGGTAGCATGATTGGCTTTGGCTTTAAACATGAAGGCTATTAGCATGGCACCAATGTTGCCGCCAGCACCAACAATACCAGCTACACTGCCCACAGCAAGTGGGTTAATGAATGGAACAAGGCTATAAGTTGCGCCATTGGCCATTTTTAAACTTAGGCCGAAAACAAACATCATGAAAATGGCCATTCCGATATTGCCTGATTTTGCGAACCAGATTAAGCCGATTCCCTCTACTAAAAGCAATAAAGCGAGTAAAAGTGTTTTGCCATCAAATCCCCAGGTTTTGCCAATTTTATCGGCAACAATTCCACCTAGTGGCCTGGCGAAAATATTAATCCAGCCAAAAATACCTGCAACCATACCTGCAATAGCTATTGTTGCGCCAAATGAGTCGGTAAAAAAGATCGGTGCAAAGTTATCTACAGTAATTTCTACGCCAAAACAGGCTGCATAAGCAATGGTTAAAATCCAGGTGCGGTAATCTTTTGCGGCTAATAAAAAAGTGTTTTTGGTACTTTTTACGGTTTCATCCTTCACGTCTTTAAAATCGCCCTGTGGTGTATCCAAAGTATACCGGTTGTATAAGAATGCACAGATAAGCAGCATTACACCAGGAAAAATCATGGCATATCTCCAGCTATCTTCTGTACTGCAAAATCCCAGGGCTGTAAAACCAGATGCAATTAAAGGCATAAATAGATTGGCAGCACCACCACCGGCATTGCCAAAACCACCTGCTGTTGCATTTGCCGTTCCTTTAATACTGGAAGCAAACATTATTGAGGTATGAAACTGGGTGATTACGAATGATGCGCCGATTACGCCAATCGCTAAGCGGAAAAGTAAAAATGATGTATAAGAATGGCTGGTGCCGATTAAGAGTACCGGAATGGCGCAAAGCACTAAAAGCCAGGTATAAATCAGTTTAGGCCCAAATTTATCAATCAACCTACCTATAAGTAAACGGGCAATTATGGTGGCCGATACTGAGGCAATTTGAATATTGCCAACCTGATCTTTAGTGAGGTGAAGCTGCTCTCTTGCAATCTTCATCAAAGGGGCCATTCCAAACCAGGCGAAAAAACAGAAGAAAAATGTAAGCCAGGTAATGTGGAAGGTCTTCATCTGAACACCCTTAAGCGAAAATATATTAAGTTTATCCAGTGGTTTAGTTGTGGTATTCTGTATCATAATGTTCGGTTTTAGCGTGAAACGGTTCATGTTAAAATTTATAGCCTAAGCCTACACCCGCGTTCCATTTACCATTTTTTACGGCAGTTTTAGGATTATAATATAGCGGAACCTGTAGTGCGATATGCCGGAATGCTGCCGTTAAGCCAAAACCAAGGTTTGGCGTAAGGGCCGCATTTTTTGGGGCACCGGCAGCAACTTTATCTTCTTTGATTCGTAAGCTTGGAAGTAGCCCCAGTAATATGGTATAAGGTTTTTTGCTAAATTTTATACTCGGACCGGTACAGTTGATAAAAGCACCGTGATCAACATAACCTGCAACGATGGTACCATCGAATAAAACAGCTTTAGTTTGCGATTTTGCCGAAAAAAAGAACAAGGTAAGTGCGAGGCAGCCTGTTATGGCTACATAATTAGATATTTTCATAATGTTTTGGTTTGGTTAAATTTTTAATCCGGAAAAGTTTAAATCTTACTGGGTCAGGTTAAGATTTTGGCGTTGTGCCAATGTAAACAGTTCCGTTTTCTATCTTTACAGGATAGGTTTTTATGGCGCATTCATCGCCGCTTAAACATTCGCCGGTGCTCAATGAGAATGTTTTTTTGTGGAAAGGGCATGCTACCTTAGGTTCATCGGTAGTAGAGCCAATCATGCCACGGCTTAGTGCCATCTGCTTTTTATGCGGGCATTCATTTTGAGTGGCATACCACTCATTTCTTCTGGTGAAATAGAAAAGTGCAATCTGCTCTTCACCATGTTTTACACACACGCCACCGTTTTCAATGGCATCCTCGACTCGGCACGCTGCCAGCCAATTCGATTGTTCTTTCATAATTTTGGGTTTTATAAAGTTTGTAAAGGATTAGTTTATAAGGTTTTCCATTCTGCGGTTCTTTTTTGTCCGCGCATTTCAACAAATTCGATTGTTGGGTCTTTATCTTCAGGTGCGTTTACAAAATGAGAGAATCTTTTTCTGATTGCAGGGTTCTCAACAGCTTCTTTCCACTCACATTTATACGAGGCAATTAAATTTTCAATTTCATTTTCCCATTGGGCCGCCATACCCAAACTATCATTGATGATTACATTTCGCAAATAATCTATTCCACCTTCCATTTTGTTCAGCCAGGTTGCCGTACGGGTAAGTGGATCAGCGGTACGGATGTAAAACATTAAAAATCTGTCGATGTATTGGATGCAGGTTTCGCTATCCAAGTCTGTAGCCAGCAAAAGGGCATGTTGTGGTTTGCTCCCTCCATTACCACACACATACAAATTCCAGCCTTTTTCGGTGGCAATAATGCCAAAATCTTTACTTTGGGCTTCTGCGCACTCTCTTATACAGCCACTTACAGCCGACTTAAATTTATGAGGCGCCCGTATGCCTCTGTATCTTTCTTCAATCCTGATGGCAAAACTAACACTGTCGTGTAATCCAAACCTGCACCATGTGCTACCCACGCAACTTTTAACTGTTCTTAAACCTTTTCCATAGGCGTGCCCGCTTTCAAAGCCGGCCGCAATTAATTCCTCCCAAATGATGGGAAGATCGTTAAGGTGTGCGCCAAACATATCTATCCGTTGCCCGCCGGTTATTTTGGTGTAGAGGTTGTATTTTTTAGCAACTTCGCCAATTACAATCAATTTATCAGGTGTAATTTCTCCACCCGGCACCCTTGGCACTACAGAATATGAACCTCCTTTTTGGATGTTGGCCAAAAAACGGTCGTTACTGTCTTGCGCTACATCGTTTCCTTTTTTAAGGATCATTTCGTTCCATAAGCTGGCAAGGAGTGACGATACCAGTGGTTTGCACACTTCGCAGCCATCATTTTTGCCTAAGGCATCCAGCACCTCATCATAACTTTTTAATTCGTGGATATGGATCAGGTCAAAAAGTTCTTGCCGGCTATAATTAAAATGCTCGCAGATTACATTTTTAATGTATTTGCCTTGTGATTTTAAGGTGTAAGTCATTAAATCCTTTACCATTGGCAAACAACCACCACAACCGGTACCTGCTTTGGTGCATTTTTTCAGGTCATCGATGTTTTCGCAAGAACCATCTGCTACCGCAGCACAGATATCGCCTTTAGTAACACCTTCGCAACTGCATATTAATGCACTATCCGGTAAACCGGTAATTCCGGCCCCGCCAGCTGGTTCACTTCCTCCCCGTGCACCAAGTATCAGTTCTTCAGGGTTTTCTGGTAAAACAATTCGGTTATTAGAGGTTTGCAACAGCAGGTTGTACGCTGTTGCATCTCCAATTAATATACCTCCTAAAAGGTATTGCCCGTCATTACTAACATTTATTCTTTTGTAAACTCCTTTGTGTTTGTTTTCGAAAATGATGGTGCGGCAATCTGGTTCAGTAATAAAGTTATCGCCGAAACTCGCTACGTCGATGCCGATGAGTTTGAGTTTAGTGCTCATGTCAAATCCGGTAAAAGCTTTATCGCCTTGGCAAAGGTTTGTGGCCAATACTTCGGCCATTTCATAACCTGGGGCAATTAAACCATAAATCATTCCATCGTATAAAGCACATTCACCAATGGCATATATGGCAGGATCGCTGGTTTGCATTTTTTCGTTAACGATAATTCCCCCTCGTGCACCAACTTCAACACCGCAGGCTTTTGCCAGTTCATCACGTGGTTTAATACCGGCAGAAATCACCAGCATATCAACATCTATAACCGTATCATCGCTAAATTTTAATGCGGTAATGCGGCCGTCGCCTTCAATACTGGTGGTGTTTTTATTTAAGTGGATGTGTAAACCTAAATCTGCTAGTTTCGATTTAAGCATGTCGCTACCGGCCGCATCAATTTGCCTCGGCATTAAGCGGGGAGCAAATTCAATGATACTCGTTTTCTCAATTCCCAGATCGATTAACGCTTTAGCGGCTTCCAAACCCAATAAACCGCCTCCAATAACCGAAGCCGTTTTAGCCTTTTTTGCATAACCACTAATCAAATCCAGATCTTCTATTGTGCGGTAAACAAAAACGCCATCTTTTTCAATTCCGGGTATATTGGGTACAAAAGCACCAGAACCCGTAGCGAAAACTAAAATATCGTAACTGTAGTCTGCTCCGTTAGCGGTGTAAACCTTTCTATGTTCACGGTCTATTTGTGTTACCGGATTATTTAAAAATAAGGTAATATCCTGTTCTTGATACCAGTTTTCTGTAGAAAGTGAGAGATCATCAGCTGTTTTGCCGTTAAAGTATTCGCTTAAGTGTACACGGTCGTAAGCCCTGCGAGGTTCTTCGCCAAAAACAATAATTTTGAAAGATTTTGTCTTTGATCTTAACTTTTCGCAGAATTTATATCCCACCATTCCATTTCCTATTACGATTATCTGTGGTTCTTTCATAAATCTTAAAGGTATTTTGAGTTTGTTAGTTGTATCAGTCGTTTTATTTATTCAATTATTCATCACACTATGTTTTTCAACGTAAATAATTGGTTTTTTAAATCATGATATTGTTTTTATATGATTTTTGATATTCAAATATAGATTATTATTGAGTAAAAAGTTATTTAAAAGTGATATTTATCATAAAATATTTACTTTTTTAATAAAATTTCATCACTTTTATCATTAAATAGTTAAATCATTAAAATTATGGTAGAAAAAACGACTGATTTTGGGCTTTTTATAATGGGTGGAGGTCCTGGTGATCCAGAATTAATCACTATCAAAGCATTTAATGTGCTAAAAAGGGCAGAAGTTATACTTTACGACAACCTAAGCAACGAAGAATTGCTAAAAATTGCTCCAAAAAACTGTAAAATGATCTATGTTGGTAAACAACCTTATGGAAATTACACCCCACAGGAGAAAATAAACGATTTAATTGTAGAAAATGCTCAAAATTTTAAAGTTGTAGTGCGATTAAAGGGTGGAGATCCATTTATTTTTGGCAGAGGGTTCGAAGAATTGATTTATGCAGAAGCCAGAGGGATTACATGTCATTATATACCAGGAATAAGCAGTATGCAAGGTGCAGGTTTTATAGATGTACCTTTAACCCACCGTGGGATAAGTGAAAGTGTTTGGATTCTTACCGGAACCAAGAAAGACGGAAGCTTAACCAACGACCTAAAATGCGCCATGAAGAGTTCGGCTACAGTTGTGATTTACATGGGTATGAAAAAGGTTGGTGAAATTGTTAAAGCCTATTGCGATGCTGGTTTAGGTAATATGCCAGCTGCAATAATTCAGCATGCTACCTTGCCTCATCAGAAACAGGTAGTATGTACAGTGCAAAATCTGCAAAAATCGGCCGAAGAAGCAGGATTAACTTATCCCGCTATTATTATTATAGGTAATGTGGTGCAGGCCAAAGCTTATGCGAATTTAAACCAGGGTGAATTGTTATCTGCATAAATAATTTAGTAGTCCAATGTTTTATTTGTGATATACAACAATGTAAATAACCTTTGGGCTTCCCTAACCAACTGATCTTAGTAATCAGTTTAATAACTTAGCTAAAAGTACTTATCCAATGTTAAACCATAAGTAAGGTTTAAGTTTTCACTTTGGGTTATATTAAGCTTATTGTAAGTAAGCGCAGTTGTAAGGCTTATCCATTTGCGCAATTTTAAGCCAAGCGTGGTGCTTGATCGGATGATATAATCGCCTTTTCTGTCGAAAGAATTTTGTAAAAAATGATTTCCATCAATAGTAATCAATTCTTTAATAGCGAAATGATATTGTAATCTCAAAGAATTCCTATAAGTATGGTAACTATCGCCAACAATGAGGCTACTTTGATCAAAAAGCACACCGTTGCTTAAATTAATATAGGCATTTGTTCTATCTAAAATACTATACGCAATTCCTCCTCCGGCAAGCAGCTGATTTTTAAGTTTTAGCGAGTAGCTGGTATTGTAATTTACCAAACCCCAATAATAAAAGTGAGGAAAAGTTTTGTACAGGTTGAAGTTAAGCGTGGTAGAAAAGTCGTTATTGGTTAAATTGTTATTTTGTTTGCCATAAAGCCAGGCCGAACTGGAGTTTAAAACAAAACTTTTCTTTTTCATGCCGAAATTTAATGCGTTGTTTAGTAAATAGGCACGATCTTCATTTGTTCGGTTAATTGATCCTGTTGAGGTAAGCAATACATGGTAATTTGTACTATCTGTATACTGGGCAAAGGATGTTACATAACAGGAAAAGAATAAAATTAGCAGGACAATAAACTTCATAATTATTTTAACATCATTTGGCATCAATATGTTTAATATGATTTAATTCAGATCGTACCATTTGGGCACCGGGATATACTCCTGATTCCATGTAATTTCATTGTGCTCATTTTTATAACCTGCAGAAATCCATCCAATATTGGGTTCTTCCTCTGCAATTTCTCTTTTAAATTTGTAGGCATCTATCGTTAAATAGTGATAAAGTTTATCCTGATCTGTTTTGCTTTCGGCTAGGAGGATTAAAGCTTTTTCACCTGTTTCGAGAGGGTAAACAAATGCACCTTTTACTTTCATAATGTTTTTATTTGTAGACAATAAAATTCTGAGAATGTTTTGTTCATTTCCGGATAAGGTTTGTTATGCAGTTCAAAAAAAACAACCCGCAAGAATTAACTTACGGGCTTAACTTAAAAATAGGTAGATTAATTTAAAGTCAGTTCGATTACCGGAATCTCAAAATCAGGTTTCCTCTTCGGAAGTTTTAAAACAAGGTTATTCCCGGTAGATTTTTCCACATCGACCTGTATTTCTGAATTATCATGTAAAAACTGGGCATATTTTGTTTTGTCTTTATATCCCTCTAAGGTGAGGTATCCAGTGTTGGGGTATTCGAAAAGGTGTACATAAAGCTTTTTAGTATCCTTATTATAGGTTAGTTTTATTCCGTCGGCTGCTTTATATCCGGCAGGAGCAAAAGTGCAATGGTAAATAGATTTCGAGTTGGCATGCATCCATAAGGCCAAACTATCCAATGCGGTATTGGCTCTGCTATCGAATTCTCCGCGGGCAGTCGGACCAACATTTAACAATAAATTGCCGCCATTGGCTACTGAAGTAATGAGCAGATCCAATAATTTTCTGTTGCTTTTCCAGGTGTTTTCGTCGCGGTGATATCCCCATGAACCTGAAAAGGTTTGACAGGTTTCCCAAACTTTACCGCGGTATTTTTCCAATTCTTTCGGACCAACCTGCTCAGGGGTTTCAAAATCAGTACCATCTTCATAATCATTAAGGTCTAAACGATTATCTACTATAATTTGCGGTTGCAGTTTCCTAATCTGCTTAAGCAGTTCTACCGAACCCCAATCATCACGGCCTTTGCCATACTTGCCGGGATAAGAGAAGTCGGCCCAAAGAATATCAATTTTTCCATACTTGGTTAGCAATTCTGTTACCTGATTGTACAAATACTTTCGATACTTTGCCATATCACGGTTTTTATTTAGGTCAGCGTAAGCTTCATCACTTTCTGTCTGTGGCCTTAAAGGATGGTATTTGTCAACCGGAAAATCAGGGTGGTGCCAGTCTATCAGTGAATAATAAAAGCCAACTTTAATACCCTCTGCGCGAAATGCATCTAAAAACTCTTTTACTAAATCTCGTTTAGCCTGAGTATTGGTGGCCTTATAATCGGTGTATTTACTGTCGAATAATGTAAATCCTTCGTGGTGTTTAGTGGTTAATACGGCATATTTCATTCCTGCCGCTTTAGCTTCCTTTGCCCATTTTTTAGGTTCAAAGAGATCGGGATTAAACTGATCGAAATATTTCTGATAATTTTCGTTTGTTATGCGTTCTGCATTTCTTACCCATTCGTGGCGCGCAGGTAAAGCATAAAGCCCCCAATGGATAAACATTCCGAAGCGGGCATCCGTCCACCATTCCATTCGTTTGGTTTTTTGAGCAGCAGTTTCGTTTCCCAATCGCTTTTGGGCCAAGCCTGGTAAGGCAAAACTAAGCAGCAGCAAAGCTGATAAAAATGTTTTTCTCATTTTGTGGTTTCTTTTGGTTAGGGTTTAAAAGACTAATTTACCGAGCAATTGGCATTAAAAATGTTGGTGTATGAGCAAAATATTAAGGGAAATTGGTTTAAATTTCCTTTAACTTTAACCAGAATTAACTGTTAATATGGCATCAAACCCCTCAAAAGATTGGCGTTTCAAACTACACGAAATCATTTACGAATCGAACACGCCCGCAGGTAAGGCTTTTGATGTTGGCCTATTGATTGCCATTTTTTCGAGTATTATTGTGGTAATGCTCGATAGTGTGGTGAGTATTCATCAGCAATATGGCAAATTATTCAATATTACTGAATGGGTTTTTGCATCGCTTTTTACTATAGAATATATTTTAAGGCTGGTAAGTATCAGAAAGCCAATTCGGTATGTATTCAGTCCGTTGGGTATTATTGATCTGGTTGCACTATTGCCCTCATATTTAAGTATCTTTTTTATCGGTGCGCAATCGTTATTGGTATTTAGGGCTTTGAGGTTACTTAGGGTTTTCAGAATATTTAAACTTGGCCATTTTTTAACCGAGATTAATTTCTTAACGCAGGCACTGAAAAATAGTGTTCGGAAAATAAGCATTTTTCTGCTCACTGTATTAACCATAACGGTTATTCTTGGATCGATCATGTACCTGGTAGAAAAACGTGAAAATGGTTTCTCTAATATTCCAGAAAGTATCTATTGGGCTATAGTTACCATAACTACAGTAGGATATGGCGACATTTCGCCCATTACACCGCTGGGCAAGTTTGTAGCTTCGGTTGTAATGCTAATCGGTTATGCAATTATCGCTGTACCAACCGGAATTATCACCCACGATATTGCAGTTGCTTCCAGGCAGAAAAAAGAACTACCAGAATCTTGTCCAAATTGCAGTAGGGAAGGGCATGATAATGATGCACTGTTTTGTAAATATTGTGGCTCATCTTTATTTAAATAAAAATGCCAGACTGGTTTTCAATCTGGCATCTTTTTAATGCTTTTTTTAATTTACAAAAGCTCACTGTCATCCTCATCATAAGCATTCGGATCTTTATCCAGCTCTTCTATATCTGATTCATTGTAGTCGTCGCCTTCTTCCACTACATCATCATCGCCCAAATCCTCATCATCTTCATCATCAGGCCCTTCAATTTCATCATTTAACAAAGTACCTTCTCCATCTGCAAACGGCACTTCATCTTCAGTGTATTCATCATCATCTGGCTCAGGAGTATTGTATCCTTCAGCTGCATTTCCTTCTGAGCGGTTAATCTGAAACTGCTCAATATTTTGAATTTCTTCCTCTTGGTGATTGTTCTCTTGATTTTCCATAATGTAAATGTTTTTATTATAGAACAGGATGAAAACAAATTAGGTTTAGGAAAAAATAAATTATTAAACCCTGTATGTTGTGCGGTATTTGAATCAACAATAGCAATCGATGAAACTTTTTAAGTATTAATCGGGTTATAGTAATGCATTTAACCTTAATTAATTAACCATGAAAAACCATTTTAATACCAAAAAAATAGCAGTAGTGGGAATGATTGTTTCAGCCACATCATTTAACGCAATTGCAAACACTGATTGGCACTATGCTACAACATTTGATTATATCCAGAAAGCGGATAGTTTAACAACTGAACAGTTTTTGCAACAAGCAGCGATTGCCGGAATGAAAGAGGTATTAACAGGAAAACTTGCTGCCGATAAAGCTGCCGATAAAAAAGTTAAGGCATTTGGCCGAATGATGGTGGATGATCATACCAAAGCCAACGAAGAATTAAAAGTTTTGGCAAAGCTTAAGAAAGTTAATTTGCCAAATAGCACGCCAGATGATGGTCAAAGACCTGATGGAAGGGTAGACTCGGCCCCAGAAAACTTGAAAGATACCTCAAGAGTGAAAAATACCGGTGGTGAAGCTGGCAATACCGGCCTAACTACTAAAGGAGGAAATGAATATGATGTAACAAATGCTACAGAACAACTGAACAAACTCAGCGGAACTTCATTTGATAAGGCTTATGTTCAAATGATGGTTACCGATCACCAAAATGCAGTGGCATTATTTGAAAAAGCATCGCAATCAACAGACGCGGCAGTTAAGGCCTATGCCAATAAATATTTGCCAGTTTTAAAAAAACACCTAAAAGAGGTTAGTACTTTAAATAAATAATATTGATTTAAGCAATTAAATGAAAGAGTCGGCAAACGCCGGCTCTTTTTTTTTCGTGCGCCGGGCATGGCAATCGACTATAGGGTTCAAGTCCCGAACACGCTTAGCAGTAGGAAGTGTTAGCTCGAGACAAGGGTGTCGTGG
>NZ_LMKM01000017.1 GCF_001421515.1 Pedobacter sp. Leaf216
AAGATCAAAGCCTTTAGAGCAACATCGAGAGGTGTAAGGGATATTAAGTTTTTCTTATTCAGATTATCGAAAATATATGCCTAGAGTTTAACTCCCCCCAACTTTTCCGCTTGATCCCAAAACAGCTTAAACCGATCAGTCAATTTTTTCTCGTTTACATTAATACAGGCATAATGCGTAAAGAAATATTTTCTTGTCCCAATTAATTTTATGGAGAAAATATTTTTCAACGCATCTTATTGCATGTCAAAAAGATGCGTCTTTGACGATTGGTTTTAAGAAAAAAACCGATATGCTTTTTTTGGATTTGATGAAAAGAATACTACATTTGCATTCCCAAAAGGGGGTGCCATAGCTCAGTCGGTAGAGCAAAGGACTGAAAATCCTTGTGTCCCTGGTTCGAATCCAGGTGGCACCACTCCAAAAAGCCTTACAGCAATGTAAGGCTTTTTTGGTTTATGGATTATTCTTAAAAGGAAGTTTCCATTTATTAAAGGACCTGTTATTTTTTAAGTTTCGATATGGTCATCCGGTTTTTCGGCTAATTCTTTGACTTTATCTAATGCTTTTGGCCATGTTTTTTCGAAATATTCAAGCCATTCCTTGTTGATTCCCATATCAATGATCAGCTCCGTTTTACCATCTTTTTCATTTAATGTGTAATTCTCCAGCGACTCACCCCAGTCATGCAGTTTCTGTTTACCGTCCATTATTTCGCCGATTTGCTTTATAGACATATATTTATCCGGGATATTTTCTTCTATAATGGCTACCATTCCATCCCCCTTACTATCATGGAACAGTGCTGTACTTCCTTTTTGCCAATCGGTTTTTACCTGTGATCCCTCTGCAAAAACGGCGGTCCATTTAGGATAGGTTATTGCGCCAAAAAGAACTTCCCAAACTTTTTTCGCTGTGGCGTTAATTGTGATTTTGAATTCAATCTTTTCCATGATTTTATTTTTTTATCAGTTTTCCATTAAACTAACCCAGGCATTTACAGCTTTTTTCAAAGCAGTTTCGTGTTTCCCCACATCGGCCATTGAATAAAACTTAGCGTAAGCCTTTCCTTTTGTTTGTTCCTCGAGAAATCCGAAATCATCATTTAATAAAGACGCTTTATGAAAAATGACTACCACATAGTTTTTTATTTTTGGGTTTATAGTGGCCATATCTTCTTTAAACTTGAAGCTTGGTCCGCCCCATTTAATATCACATTCGATTTTCGGATTAGCAGTTGTAATGATATTGATCACCTTTTCCATTTCTTTCTTTAAAGGATGATCCAACTGATCCATGAAGGTATTGACTTTAGCAATGCTCATAACCGGTATTTTATATTTCAAATTTGCGGATGATTTGATTGAATTGAGCGGTGTAAAAACGACAATTTATGGGGGCATACGGACTTTTTGATTTTAATGTTTTTTAACATAATTATCTCAGAATAAAGTAATTTAATCGGTAGATTTACCTAGTTGAACGTTACATATGTTCAACTACACAATATTTTGAATTAAATTTAGTGTGTTGGTAAACAAATACGAATGATTAACAACTTTAGCGTTGGATAATGCGTATATATCAATAATGATACTACTACAAAAAATCTATGAGAAATAATAAATTTACCCTTTTGGCTATTCTGGGCTTTTTAAGCTTGGTTACGGTTATGGCTTGTAAAAAGAGCAGTATTGAGCCTGAGCCAGAACCTCCAGTAGTTCCTACAACGCCTACTCTATCTGGAACAAGGGATGAGCTGACAAAGGATTCGATCTTTTTATATGGTAAGGAACTTTATTATTGGAACACTTCATTGCCAGCTTATGATGTATTTAAACCGCGCAGCTTCAGCTCAAACGAAACGGAGCTGTATGCTATGACACAATATTCTACGGATCCATCAACAGGAAAGCCATATGAATTTGTGAGCAATTCTGCGGAGCCTAAGTATTCGTTTTTTGATTATAGCGCTGCAACTACTGGTAAAACGGGTGCGCTTAAAGCAGATGTAAACGGTTCTGCAAATGATTACGGTTTTTCTGTACAGTACAACAATGAAACAGATTTGCGTGTAAAATATGTTTATCCAAATTCGCCAGCAGCACAGCAGGGTTTAACACGCGGTTGCAGGTTAACTGGTGTTAATGGAAGAACAGACCTGAGCTATCCTAATGCAATTAATTTTTTAAACACTGCCATATTTGGTACAAATCCGAGTATTACGTTGGCGTTCAATGATATAAACGGCAATCCAAAAACAGCTGTTGTGTCCAGTTCATTTTACACGGTCAATCCAATTTTGTTTACCCATGTTTATACTGTGGATGCAAAAAAGGTGGGCTATATCGTTTTCAATAGTTTTACCAATAATGTTTCGGCAGCAATAAATACCACTTTCGCAAGTTTTGCAACACAGGGCGTAACAGAATTGGTTGTTGATTTGCGCTATAATGGCGGAGGGTACGTTTCTACTGCAACCCAGATGATTAATTTAGCTGCCCCTGCAGGTGAAACAGGTAATACAATGTTTACTTCCTATTACAATAACTATTTGCAATCGATTACCACTGCTCAGCGGAAAGCTTCGATATTGGCACACCAGCCTTTGCTTGATGATGCAGGTAAACTACAAACTTTTACTACTGGTGTAAATGGAAAGTATGCCACTTATGCGGATTTAAATTATTCTCCTACATCGGCAGATAATATTGAGAAATTTGCAAAATCAGGATCACTGGCTTTAAACAGAATTTATTTCATTGTATCTGGTTCTACAGCATCTGCAAGCGAATTAACGATTAATAGCCTAAAACCTGTAATGGATGTAAAACTAATTGGCAGAACAACCTATGGAAAACCGGTTGGTTTCTTTCCGATAAGAATTGATAAGGTAGATATGTATATTCCTGAGTTTGAAACCAAAAATAAGCTTGGTGTTGGTGGTTATTATTCGGGTTTAACTGTTGATAAAGAATCTTCTGAAGATTTAACAAAAGCCTGGGGTGATGAAACAGAAACCTTATTGGCCTATGCATTACTGTACGCAAAAACAGGGAATTTTGTAACCACGGGAGCTAAAACCGCAAGTTTAAGTGCTACTGCAACAGTAATGCCATCAAAGTTATCCGTGGCAGAATTAAAGGCTGTGGACGAAAAATTAGATCCGAAAGGATTTAAAGGTATGGTAATGACACCTGATAAAAGATTTTAACTACGTTTTTAATCAAAAATGCCCTTGCTTACAGGGCATTTTTTAACTATTCTCGCTGCAATTTCAGCTTTTTTACCAAAATAAATCTTTCAAAGAACCTTCTCAAAAAATATTTGATTCAGGGTACCAGTTCCGAATTGCGATTGATTTTATTTGTTTATAGACCTAAAGCAGTTAAATGTATTTTAAGAGATATTTTAAAATAGGCATTGATAAGGTCACTAAGAATTTGTTATCTCTATAGGGGTTTGTAGGAAAAGATTTTCTAAATTTTTTAGATCAGCATTGTAATGTAATTCCGTCAATTTCAGTTTTAGCGCCTGGATGTTTACTTGTAATGGCAAAAAAATGGGTCAAGTTTTTTAAAACCTGACCCATTTAATCAATTGCTAAATTGGCTATTTTTACAGTAATATCTTACTACTGATGTCTTTATTGATGGTGATATATCCCGGATATTTAACCGGTGTATTGCCCAACATAAAAGTCGGCTTTATTTTGATGGTTAATAAACCGAGTTTCTCATCTTTAGAAGATGATCCTTTTTGGGCTGCTTTAATGATGTCGTTAAACACATTTCCATTTGATACCAATCCATAAATATTGCTCACCAATTGAACAGGTACCGTAACGGTTTGTCCCTGTGCAATGCTTACATTTTGGTTTACTGTTCCTTCTGCCAGGTCGGTGTTGTTTACCAGTATTTTGTATTCGAACTGGTTAATCGCCGCTAGGTTAGCAGATGGATTGGTGATCTCTAAATTAAGGTTTGCCCTTAACGGTATGTCTTTTCTCAATAAACCCAAGGCCACACCCGGTAAACTGGTTAAACTAAAACTCTGCTGGTCCATTAACTTTTTTACATCTGTGCCTGCAACGCTCACCTGTTGTACACCTGTAATTTTATAGGTGCAATTTTCAAGGGCTTTTATTTGCTGTGCCTGCCTGTTTACCCCACATCCAAAAATGCTGATGGCTATCAGGAAAAGCAATAATTTTTCTTTCATGCTATTCATAACGCCAAAATAGTAAAACTATTTCAGCTGCATTGCTGCTTTAACAAAATAAGTTAGGCTTCAGGCGTAACAGTTTCTACATTACCATCATCACTTTGATTTTCCTCTTGTTGGTTATCACTGCCTGTTTCTGTTTGTTCTCCATTACTTTCTTCAGCATCATTTTCAGTTTTAACCTCCTTTTCTGTAGAGGGGATAACCGTTTCTATGTTCATTTGTACATCATCAGTAGGTTTTGGATGGTTACTGTTGTTTTCGGCCGATGTTTTTTCTTGTTCGTTTTCCATGGTATAAATCTGTTTATATTAATAAATCAAATCCAGGTGTATTTTGTTTGCTATTTTTATGAAGCATTTGTCTCATTTTTTAACTTTACCGAAAAAAAATCGAGCAATATGGCCGTTAACATCAGAAAGATAACAGCAGCAGACAATGTGGCTACTGCAGCAATGATCAGAACAATTTTAGAGGAATTTAAGATCGATAAACCAGGTACGGTTTATACTGACCCTACAACTGATCGGTTATCCGTACTTTTTGAACATCCGGGATCGGCCTATTGGCTTGCAGAAGAAGATGGTGAAATTATCGGCGGATGCGGTATTTATCCCACCGAAGGGTTGCCTGCGGGCTGCGTGGAACTTGTAAAATTATATACATCGGCAGCTTCACGGGGAAAAGGCGTTGGTAAAATGCTAATGGAGAAGAGCATTGAGTCTGCACAGCATTTTGGTTATAATGAAATTTATCTCGAATCGTTTCCCGAACTCACCACTGCTATTGCCATGTATGAAAAAACAGGTTTCAAAAAGCTGTCTGCTCCTTTGGGCAATTGGGGGCATTTTGCCTGCAATGTTTGGATGTTATTGGTGCTCTAGCTTATTTTTTTAACTCAATAAGGTCTGATTTATCATTACAATGTTTTAGTGTTGGCTCAACGTCATTTATAATTATGATGGTGGTGAGTTGGTTTAATTAAGGATATTTTTGCAATCTACATTTATCCCTTTTTAAGTTATGGCTGATCACTTATTAAAAAATATACCTTACTCTGTACTCGATCTTGCAACTGTTTTAGATGGTTATACTGCTGCTGATACTTTTAAAACCAGTCTTGATCTGGCCAAGCAAGCTGAAAGTTTAGGCTATACACGCTATTGGTTTGCCGAGCACCATAATATGGCTGGTGTAGCGAGTTCTGCAACGGCAATACTCATCGGCTATATTGCAGGCGGAACGAAAAGTATCCGTGTGGGTTCTGGCGGGATTATGCTGCCTAACCATGCGCCTCTAATAGTAGCCGAGCAATTTGGTACGTTGGCTTCGCTTTATCCAAACCGGATTGATTTAGGTTTGGGCAGGGCACCAGGTACCGATCAGGTTACTGCAATGGCTATCCGTGGCGAAAACTTTAACGCGGCCCATAATTTCCCCAGAGATGTAGAAAGATTGCAGCAATTGTTTTCTGCCAGCAATAGCCGCGCAAGCGTTAGGGCTATTCCTGGAGAAGGATTGGAGATTCCGATATGGATCTTAGGTTCTAGTACCGATAGTGCGCGTTTAGCAGCTGAAAAAGGGTTGCCTTATGTCTTTGCGAGTCATTTTGCGCCAACTTATTTTGAACAGGCCATCTCTATTTACCGAAATAATTTTAAGCCCTCCGTATTTTTGCAGGAACCGTATGTAATGGCTTGTGTAAATGTTGTGGCTGCCGATACTGATGAGGAAGCAGACCGTTTATCAAGCTCGGTAAAACGCATGTTTTTGGGTGTGATTACAGGTAAAAGAGAGTTGTTAAAACCAGCGATAGATGATATCAATCAATATTGGGACCGCATGGAAAAAGAAGCAGTTGAGCAAATGCTGTATTACTCTTTTATAGGCAGTGCAGAAACCATTAAAGAAAATTTAGAGGCTTTTGTTACAAAGTATGGTGTAAACGAGATTATGAGCACCTCGCATATTTACGATCATCAGGCAAAATTGCATTCGAATAAAATATTTGCAGCATTATTTGGGTAAAAGAAAGGTCGTTATTTTGCGCCATTAACCACCGAGTTTACAGAGAAAGATCACAGAGGGCACAGAATAAAACCCATTGAGAAGCTGCGACAACTTCTTGAATTTTTGGCAACCTCGATCGCCTAATGTTCTAGATATTAAGGTTGAGCGCAGGATACTTTTTATTGTGCATTTCCACCATTAACCACCGAGTTCACAGAGAAAGATCACAGAGGGCACAGAATAAAACCCATTGAGAAGCTGCGACAACTTCTTGAATCTTTGGCAACCTCGATCGCCTAATGTTCTAGATATTAAGGTTGAGCGCAGGATACTTTTCAATGTGCATTTTCCGCCATTAACCACCGAGTTCACAGAGAAAGATCACAGAGGGCACAGAATAAAGCCCATTGAGAAGCTGCGGCAACTTCTTGAATCTATCGCAACTCAATCGGCTAATTTTATAGCAGATATTGAGGTTGAGCGCAGAATCCTTTCATTCTCTATCGTAGATTTTCCATCAATAACATCTACACTTTAAGATTTATTAATAATAAGGGAATATAAGGCCGCTAGCTTTGCTGCGAATAAAGCAGCATCCCTTGAGCGAAATCCTACTTTCATCTTTACAGTGCGGAAGCCACCAGGCCATGGAAGAAATTTACCAGGTTTATTGGGAAGATGTTTTTGATGCTGCCCTCAAAAAAACCGGTGATGAAGCACTCGCACAGGATATTACACAGGAAATTTTTATCTCCTTATGGGAAAACCGCACATCCCTAAACCTTACAGCAAGTTTAGGTGCCTACCTGCATGGCGCAGTAAAATATAAAGTAATTAATTATTTCAGATCAGGCAGTGCTAAAGCGCAGCATCAAAATGCACTTTCCATGCTCATGGATAAACAGCATATAGCCGCTGCAGATGATAAACTGATATTAAAAGAGCTCCATTTGGAAGTTGATGCCGCTATTGCGCTTCTCCCGGAGAAAATGCAACTGGTATTCTCGATGAGCAGGAAACAGGAAAAATCCATAAAAGAAATAGCTTCAGAACTTGACGTATCTGTACAAACAGTGAAAAATCAAATCTCTGCAGCCTTAAAACTGCTCAAAAAAAGCCTTTCCTATATCCTGTTAATCGCCATGCTGATTGGTTTAACATAAAGTTAATGTATCGATAACATTTTTGGTTAGTACCGATCTGCTTTTCAACTGACATGTATTTAAATGACAGAAGAACAGGCAAAAGAGCTGCTGCAGAAATTCCTCGATAAGCAGGCAAATCCGGAAGAACAAAAAAAAGTTGAAGAATGGTATGCCGCGCTCGATCAGCAAAAAGTTGAAGTGGCTGCCGACCGTAAAGCAGCAATTGGAGCGCAGCTACTTGTTAACCTTAAGGCGGCAATGCGTAATGAAACTCAGCATCAAAAAGTATTTAAGCTTAAATTTTTTGTCAGGATTGCAGCAGCCGTACTCATTATCATTACAGTTGGTTTAAGCATTTGGAAAAGCAGTTCACCGGTAAGTTCAAACGGAAACCAGCTTACCGTAATTACGGGGAGTAAAGAGCAGAAACGCATTACCTTATCCGATGGTTCGGTGGTTATGCTGGGCCCTTCAGCAAAAATTATCTACCCAAAAATATTTTCTTCAAACAGTCGCCACATTATACTAAAAGAGGGCGAAGCTTTTTTCGACATTGCCCACCAAGAGCAAAGACCATTTACGGTGCATACCACATCGGGTGTTGATATCAGGGTGTTGGGTACCTCGTTCAAGGTGAAATCCTATCAGGCCAGTAAACACATCGAGGTTGCTGTAGTTACCGGAAAAGTTTCGGTAAGCAACAAAAATGGAAATCTGGGCACGCTGATTAAAGATGAATTTTTAACCTACGATAAAGATGGCGGCCGTGCATCAATCCACAAGTTGAAAGCGGCAGCCTTTGTAGAACTTGCTTTTGAAGGCGCAACGTTGGAGCAGGTGATCAACAAACTCCAATATGTGTACAGCATTAAAATCTCTTTGAGCGATACCGCTTTGAATAAACTTAAAACTACGGCCGTTTTTAGCAGCAGGCAAACGCCCGAAGAAATTCTGGATATCATCTGCAGTTTGCACCACCTAAAATTCAATGCATCCAAAAACCATAAAACATTTAATATATACAGATGAGATAAGGATATGATACAACAATCATCTGCGGTACCGATCAGATCGGCCACCGTAATCTTTCTTTCTGGCAGAAAAAGTCAGCACAATTAAAGCTTTACAAATAAATAAAATCAAACAAATTAAACAATGAAAACAACCTCCCCTAAGAGGACTCCAGCGCTTCATAAGATCATGAAATACTCATGTTTAACATTTTCAATTCTCTGCATATTTTGCAGCTCAATACTGGCTTCGGCAGGTATGGCGCAAAAGTTAGCGCAAACAACGGTGAGCATTACAATTGGCAAAGGCCGTAAGATGACCGAAATTATCAAAGAAATCGAATCGCGTACGGGATTGAGTTTTGTGTACAACCCTGACCAGTTGCAGCAGAAAAACACGTATGTAAGCGGCGATTTTACCACTGAGCCCGTAAGATCGTTACTTGATAGGCTTGGTTTACAGGTTTTAGAAAAAGGCGACTACATCATACTCAATAATGCAGTATTTAATAAACCCGACAGAGTAATTACCGGGATAGTAAGAGATTCTACAGGTATTTCTTTACCTGGTGTTTCGGTTAAAGTATTGGGTACACAAAGCGGCACCATAACCGATGGCAACGGTGCTTACCGTATTGAGGTGGGGGCAGATGCAGTACTCTCATTTTCGATGATCGGGTACCGTACCAAAGAAATAAAAGTGGGCGAAAGCCAGGTGATTAACATGGTTTTAAGTGAAGAACGATCTACACTTGCCGATGTAGTGGTAGTGGGTTACGGAACGCAGAAAAAAGAAACGTTAACGGGCGCAATCAGCATTGTAGGGATGGATAAACTTTCTTCCCGATCGCTGAACAGTGTAGGGGAGGTACTTGCCGGAAAAACCCCAGGTGTAATTGTTACCAATGAGGGTGGCGATCCAACATCTATGCCGCGTATCAACGTTCGTGGCTCTGGTGGTATCAACGGTGAAAATGCACTTTATGTAATCGATGGATCTATTTTTACAGGTACACCACAGCTAAATCCCAATGATATTGAATCCATTTCGGTATTAAAAGACGGATCTGCAGCAATTTATGGCGCAAGAGCTTCGGGAGGCGTAATATTAATTACCACCAAAAAGGGCAAAAGCGGCAAAATGCAGATCAGTTTTGATGCAAAGGTTGGTTGGCAAAATGCCTGGAAAAAACTAGAACCTTTAAATGCACAGCAACGTGCACAAGTGGCCGCAACAGCCGCCAAAAACGGCGGAACCACCATTTTGCCTGCCTTTGATGCTACGAAATATCCCGATGGGCAGATTACCCGTACCAACTGGATGGATGAAGTATTTAGAGAAGGTTTATTGCAGGATTACAATGCCGCTATAAACGGTGGAAGCGAAAAATCCAATTATTACCTAAGTTTCAATTACCGCAATGCAGAAGGAATTGTATTAAATACCAAAAGCAAACGCTATAACTTTAGGATTAATACCGAGCATGAGGTTACCAATTGGTTAAAAGTTGGCGAAAACCTTTCTTACAGCAGTACCAACGGAAATGGTGCCAACACCAGCAGCGATTATACAGGGGCCTTACTTTCTGCAATTTATTATCCAACCAACGGAACACCGTATAATGCCGATGGCAGCTTTGCCGGTTTGCCAGGGCCATATGCCGGAGATTATGGTGATATTGTTAACCCTGTAGCAGAGTTAAATCGCATCGATATCAATAACCCTATAAATGTATTGGTAATTAATCCTTACGCCAATATTAAACTGGCCAAAGGTTTAACATTTAGGTCTAACTTAAGCATTACCAAAACAGATGCTTCTTTTAAAAGTTTTACACCTAAAAGGCCAGAAGTAGGAAAGCCGGTATTGAGCAATAGTTTGCAGGAAAGCAGTAACCGCAATAATGATTTCTTAACCGAACAAGTATTAAATTATAAAAATACTTTTGGTAACCACCAGCTGGATGTTACCGGAGGTTATTCATTTCAAAAAACACAGTATAAAAGTTTATTCGCTTCAGGTGCCGGTTTTGATGATGAATCGCCACAGTACAGGTATTTAATGAATGCCACAGTGATACAGCCATCCTCAAGCGGTTATACAGCGCAGGCCTTATCATCATTGTTTTTACGTGCAAATTATAACTACCGCGAAAAATACCTGGTATCGTTAATCGGTCGCCGCGATGGTTCATCTTTACTTACCCAAAATAACAGAACCAGGAATTATGGTTCTGCTTCAGCCGGATGGATCATCAGCAAAGAAGATTTTCTTAAAAATGTGAGTTGGTTAAATGAACTGAAATTAAGGGGCAGCTACGGTTTTCTTGGCAATTTAGCCTCGCTAACTTCCGATGCGGTTAACCCGTTATTGGCACCAACACAAAGTTACTTCGGGCAAACGCCAACTTTGCAAAATGGTTATGTTCAAAATGTTTTGGCCAATGTTAACATTGCCTGGGCAGAATCCAAACAAACCAATCTTGGTGTTGATGTAGCTGTATTGGGCCGTTTAAATCTTTCTGCAGATTATTTTATTAAAGAAATCGATAAAATGATCCTAACCAGAACCTTACCCGGAACCGCAGGTTTAAATACGCAAATTATTAATGCAGGTAAAGTAAGAGATAAAGGTATCGAACTGGGTTTAACTTACAACAGTGATAAAAATGCAGCTTTCACCTACTCGGTAAATGCTACTTTAACAAAAATAAACAACAAAATAGAAGAACTTATACCCGGTATAGAAAACCAGGTAGTTGCTACCAATTTCCGCAATGAGGTTGCGCCACTTACCAATAGGGTGGGCCAGCCGCTGTATAGTTATTTTGTGTTAAAAACAGATGGCATTTTCCAAAGTCAGGCAGAAGCTGATAACTATAAAAATGCAAAGGGAACCAAAATCCAGCCTAATGCAAAAGCAGGTGATTTTAAATTCGTGGATATTAATGGCGATGGATCAATTGATGGTAACGACCGTTATTTTGCAGGCAGTGCTTACCCGGATTTTTCTTACGGCTTAAGTTTTAATGCAAGCTATAAAAACTTCGATTTCAACATTTTTGCACAAGGCGTACAGGGCAATAAGTTGTTTAATGCTGTGAAGCGTACTACTTACAGTGCTGCCGGACCATCTTACAACAAACTGGTAGGAATTTTGGATGCTTGGTCGCCGGAAAACCCAGGAGGCAAAGTGCCGATAATATCAACCAGTGATGCCAACGGAAACTTTGCAGCTTCGGATTTTTATGTAGAAAACGGCTCATATCTGCGTATCCGCAACGTAACACTTGGTTACAGTTTGCCAAAATCTATTGCTGGCAAATTAAAAACAGGTGGAGTAAGAATTTATGCTACAGCAAACAATCTTTTCACCATCACCAATTATTCAGGCTTTGATCCAGAAATCGGAATGGACAATAACGGGGTAGATGTTGGCCGCTATCCGCAGGCCCGAAGCTTTATCCTTGGTTTAAGTGTAAATCTATAATAACAACAACAATGAAAAAGAATTTAAAATATATCGCATTTGCAGCAATTGCTGTTTTTTCTTCATGCACAAAAGAACTTGATATTGTACCAGAAGGATCTCCTTCGGCGCAGAATTTTTGGAAAACAAAAGAAGATGCACTGAAAGCTGAGGGCGGCATGTATGAAAACTATAATGCAGAAGATTTTTACGGTCGCGGAATGTTCTGGTTTATCAATGCCAGCGATGATATGGTTACCGGACGAAATAAACCAGAGGCCGATAACATTAAAAACTTTAACCGTACCTATGTTGGCGGAGGTTATACCGAAACCCAGTGGAGTATGCGTTATGCCATTATTAAACGCGCCAACGATATCATTACCAATGTACCTGGCATCACAATGGATGAAAGCCTAAAAAAACAGATTATTGGCGATGCCTATTTTAATGCTGGGTTGGTTTATTTTCAGCTGGCTGCAAACTATGGAAATGATAAAGCAGGGGTGCCAATCGTTATGCCAGATACCGACGCTGCCAAACCAATTGCCCGTGCAAAAAACGTAAATGAAAATTACGACTACATCATCTCGCTTTTATTAAAAGCAGCAGATAACCTTCCTTTATTTTCGGCAATGAAAGCAGCCGATTATGGCAAAGCACATAAAACCGCAGCCTGGGCTTACCTTGCTAAAGTATATCTGTACAAAAAAGATTATACCAACGCAGCAAAATATGCCGATATGGTAATTACCTCAGGGCAGCATGATTTAGTAAACACTAATTTTGCAGATGTATTTAAAGCCTCAAACAATTGGTCTAAAGAATATATCTGGTCGGTAGTTTGTACGCCAAGTGGTGGTGGTACAGGCTGGGGAAGCAAGCTTCCAGGTGTTATGTTAACCAATAAAGCCTGGGGAATTTACAATGGCTGGGGTTATTATCTGCCAACCAAAGAGCTTTACGATTCATACGAAGCGGGCGATCAACGCCGTGAAGCCACCATTTTAAAACCTGGCGATAAATTTATGTTTTTCGGTGCCGAACGCAGTTTTACCAAAGATGCAGGGGCAACATCAAACTACCAGTTTAAAAAGTACATGGAGCCGTTTTCTTATGCCAACCCAGTTCCAACACACGTTAATCCGAATGGCGATAACGGAACAACAGATTTAAATGTACCGCTAATGCGTTATGCAGAGGTGTTATTAATTAAAGCAGAAGCTGCGATTAACCTTGGAGGCGGTGGAGCAGGCGATGCCGAGCTGAACAAAATCAGGCTGCGTGCAGGTTTAAGTGCTAAAACAGGAATGACAATCGAAGATCTTAAACGCGAACGCCGTAACGAACTGGCAGGCGAATGGGCAGATCGTCACCGCGATTTAGTAAGGTGGGGCGATGCGCAATCCACTTATGCTAAACCATTACATGATTTTGATGGAAGTGTAATCTGGCCGGCCCGAACCTTCAATCCACAGGTTCATGATGTTTGGGCAGTACCACAAAGAGAAATTGACAACAGTGCTGGCGTAATTAAACAAAACCCGGGATGGTAAATAAATTATGGATAAACCTTGCAGCCCTGGCAATACTAGTTGGGCTGCAGGGCGCATCTGCACAGCTTAAACTTGATGCAAACCGTGGACATAGCCACAATGATTACAAACAGAATATCCCCCTTTTAACAGCATATTATGCCGGAATGGGATCTATCGAAGCAGATGTATTTTTAAAAGATGGAGCACTCTATGTAGCGCATGAAGTTTCGGAAATTAAGCCTGATTTTACACTGAAAAAAATATATCTCGATCCGCTGGCGCAACGCTTTAAAGCAAATGGGAATCATCCTTATGCAAATGCAGCCTTGAAACTGCAACTTGTTATTGATGTGAAGGAAGATTATAAACATGTTTTGCCTGTATTGCTGAAAGAATTGGATGATTATGCTGCGGTATTTGATGTGAAAAGCAATGCTGATGCCATAAAGATTGTAATTAGTGGTGATATGCCCCTTCCGGCAGATTTTAAAAATTATGATGAGAAATTATCATTCGATGGAAGGCCGACAACCATTTATACCGAGGCACAACTGGCCAGGGTCGCAATGATCAGTGATGACCTTAAAAACCATACCACATGGAATGGCAAAGGCAACCCCACCAAAACCGACGAAGCGAGGATGAAAGCAGCTATAATGCAGGCACACCGCAAAGGAAAGCCTTTCAGGTTTTGGGCCACTCAGGATAGTCCAAATACATGGATTGTGCTCGAAAGGTTTGGTGCAGACTGGATTAATACCGATAACCCAAATAAACTGAAAGATTTTTATCTTCATCAGGATAAGTTAAGCTATACCAATCAAACTCCTTACAAACCCTATACGCCAACTTATAAAACCGACGGCGCAGATAAGCCAGCCAAAAACATCATTTTATTAATCGGAGATGGAATGGGCCTTGCAGCCATACACGCAGGGTTAATTGCCAACCATGGTGATTTAAATATGGCAAAGTTCCATGCAATCGGGTTTTCAGAAACTGCTGCGGCCGATGCTGGCAACACCGATTCGGCTGCGGGTGGTACAGCAATGGCTACAGGCGTTAAAACCAATAACCGCTACATCGGAATGGGGCCTGATGATCAGAAAAAGACGAATTTAGTAGATACTTTGGCCGGTTTTGGAATAAAAAGTGGCATCATCAGCTCAGGCGATCTTACAGATGCCACGCCAGCGGCTTTTTATGCCCATCAGCTCGATCGCGCTTTTAATGGTGCTATTGCAAACGACCTCTTAACCAGCAAAGCCGACGTTTTGGTCGGTTCCAACCGTAAAGCTTTTGAGCAGAATAAAAATGCTCAGCTTTTGCCGCAGCTTAAAACAAAGGGTTTTCAGTTATCGAATAATCTGACTGATTTTAAAAAGCAAAACCAGGGTAAACAGTTGGTATTGCTTGCTGATTCTGCTACCCGACCGGTGATTAAAGGCAGAGGAGATATGCTCAAACAATCGCTTTTGCATACAATTGAAATTTTAGCAAAAAACAAACGCGGTTTCTTCATTATGGCAGAAGGAGCACAAATTGATTACGGAGGGCATGCAAATGATTTTCCTTACCTGGTTACAGAACTGCACGATTTTGACCGCACAATTGCCGAAGCACTCCGCTTTGCTGATGAAGATGGTGAAACATTGGTAATTGTTACCGCCGACCATGAAACCGGGGGATTGACACTTTTGGATGGTTCAGCAGAAAAAGGGATGATCCGCGGCGAATTTAGTACCAACGACCATACGAGTATTATGGTTCCGGTGTTTGCCTACGGACCAGGGTCGCAATATTTTAACGGCGTTTATCCTAATAATACGATTTTTCATAAAATCATAAAGGCATATCATCTGGCCAGGTAATAACTGGTAAGATCAGCCAAGCGGTGCATGTGTATAATGGCATGCACCGCTTTTTTTTAGCTTAATGTTAAGGCAACATTGCAATGCTAATTTTGAAGCAATAAAGAACTATAATGGAAAGAAGATCTGCACTCAAAAATATTGGTGGGCTATTTTTGTTGCCTACGCTGCCCGCAATTTCCTCAGCAGCTTATAAAAAGCCCGTGCTTAGGGTAGCGCATATTACGGATGTACACCTGAAAAACCAATTTAATGCACCTGCAAAATTTATTAAATGCCTGCATAACCTGCAAAATCAATCGCCAAGAGTAGATTTGGTATTAAATGGAGGTGATATCGTTTTTGATATGAATAAAGAAAATATCGCTACCATAAACGATCAATGGAAACTGGTAGGCGACACGATGAAAAACGAATGTAGCTTGCCTGTACGCTACTGTTTGGGCAACCACGATATCTGGTGGAATGAAAACACAAAAGGCGATACTTTTTATGGGAGAAAATATGCCATGGATAAGTTGCAGCTGGCTAAGCCTTATTATAGTATGGTGCAAAATGGCTGGAAAATTATTGTGCTAGACAGTACTCATCTGGATATCGACAATACCTGGTACATTGGTAAGCTGGGCGAAGAACAATTGCTGTGGTTAAAAAATGAACTTGATACAACGAGTGCCGGTATGCCAGTAATGGTAATGTCGCATATCCCTATACTTACTGCGCTCTTGATGATAGAAGACAATATTGTAAATAAATGGACCATGTTGGGTGGCGACATGCACACCGATACCGCTAAAATCATCAACCTGTTTTATCAGCATCCAAATGTAAAGTTATGTTTAAGCGGCCATTTGCACATGCGCGATAAAGTGGTTTACAACAATGTAACCTATCTCTGCAACGGTGCAGTATCTGGTGCCTGGTGGGAGGGTAACCGGAGAGAAACCGCACCAGGTTATGGATTGATTGATTTATACGATGATGGCAGTTTTGAAGAGCATTATGTGAATTACTGAGGGTTTCTTCGGTTTTTTGCCACAGAAATACAGATTAATTTTTCTTGCCAATGTAACAAGCATACACATCAATACTTGTTATTCACTTAACATTGCCTTCATATTTACATCCTTGCTTTGTTTAAAAATTATTCCATTTAAATGAAAAGAGATTTACTTGCCCTAATTACTGCGGCATCTATCGGTATGGTATCTTGTAAAAAGAACCACGAAGAAACCCCAACAGCACTCACTTATCCTAATGTAGCAGAAGTTGCCGATCCTCCGGTACTTTTCACTACCGCTGCTGGCGTAAAGGTGTATAATGGAGGCTTTGGTTCGGCGGTAGCTGCTGATCCCAATTCGCCTGATGTTTTTTATATGTTAACCGATAGGGGTTCGAATGTTGCCGGGCAGATTGCAAACTCAATCATCATCGGCAAGCCGGATTTTGATCCTCAGATCGGAAAATTCAGATTGAAAGACGGTAAACTAATTCTTGAAGAAACCATATACCTGAAAAATGCCAGTGGCGATAAACTAAACGGACTTCCGAATCCTGCCGGAATGGGTGCTTCGGGAGAAACGGCCTACGACTTAAACGGACAGGTAATTGCACCTAGTGCCGATGGTATCGATTCTGAAGGTTTGGTAAGGGCTGCTGACGGGTCATTTTGGATCAGTGATGAGTATGGTCCTCATATTGCACATTTTGATGCTACCGGCAAAACCATAGAACGTATTAATCCCTTTGGAACTGGTACAGGTGGACGAAGAATTCCGGCAGTATTTGCCAATAGAAGAGCAAACCGTGGTATGGAAGGCCTTGCCATTACTCCTGATGGGAAAACATTAGTGGGGATGATGCAGTCGCCAATGTACAATCCTTCAAAAAATGCTGTTGCCAATTCAGTTGTATTAAGGATTCTGACTTTCGATATTGCAAGCGGAGCAACTAAACAATATGCTTACCTAATGGATAATGTTTCTTTAACAGGTGTAAGCGATATTGTGGCCGTTAACAGTACAACTTTTTTAACCATTGAGCGTGATGGGTTGTATGGTGGTGCGGCTTCCAATCCGGCAGCATTTAAAAAGGTTTTTAAAATTGACATTAGTGGAGCTACCGATATTTCTGATGCTGCGAATGGTGCTACAGGTAAACTATATGGAGGCAAAACGGTAGAAGAATTAAATAATGCTGCCGGTTTAAGTGGCGCAGGCATAACTCCGGTTAGTAAAACTGTTGTTTTAGACCTTTTAAAAGACCTGCCTTCCGTTTATCCCCACGATAAAGCAGAAGGACTGGCTTTATTACCGGGTAATATACTTGTAATTTCTAACGATGATGATTTTGGTGTGGTAGATAACGGCGCTAGTGGTTTTGCACAGAAAATTTTGCCGTTAACCAATTCAGTTGATCGGAACAGATTGTATTTTGTGAAAGTTAAGCTTTAGGATATTAGGAGTGATTCATCATTTCCCAACCCGATAGCTATCGGGTTGGGAATTTTAAAGCATTTTGTATTAGTATTCGCGCCTTCGCGCGAATGGCGACAATACCAAACCTATCTGATTTTAATTCTTACCAACCCTGTTTTCTTCATCGGCTGTTCCGGTTCTTCTGTTGCGGGCAGTTTTTATTTTCATATTACCAAATTTATAGGTAAAACTTAGGCTTACCTTGCGGCTTTCCCATTCGTTTTGCCAAAAGGTATTGATATTGTTGTACGCCAGGTTTGCCCTGAACTTGCTCGTGTTAAAAACATCATTTACCTTAAATGAAACCGTTGCATTCTTTTTCCAAAAGGTTTTTTTAGCACCTAAATTAATCTGATAACTTTCTAAACTGTGGAACAATCCGGATACCGAAGGCGATTCGTAAAAACCAAAAACCGAAATACTATAGTTTTTGGGTAGGGTAATGGTGTTATCGGTACTAAAACCCCAGCTCCATGACGATGCATTGTATCCTGCTCCCTGTACCGGCGAAGAAGTACTGTTGTAAGCGGCAGAAACCTCTGTATTGTTGTTCCACCATTTTGTTATGTCAAATGGGCTGCCTGTAGCTACATAAAAACTTACCGTGCGGTTTAGGTTTTCCGGTCTGGAGATACTTTCTTTAGTGGTATTGTTCTGGTAAATCACCTCCGAAATGGATTCGCTGCCAACCGAATAACTTAATGTAAGTACCCTGAAGTTTTTTAACGAATAATTAAATTCAAGGCTGTTTGCATAAGAGGGTTGTAGCAGTGGGTTACCTTGTAATGCGGTATAAGGATCGGTATAAAAGGTAAAAGGATTTAAACTGCTGTACGAAGGGCGGTTAATGCTTTTGCGGTAGGCTCCGGTAACCAGGTTGTTCGAATCGATTTTGTATGAAACAAAAAGTGTTGGAAAAAGCTTCCAGTATTTCCGTTCTATTGTGGTATTGGTGCCTGATGAGCTGCCATCGCCCAAGGTTTGCTCAGCACGCAAGCCGGCTTTGATCTGTAAGTTTTTAAAACTCTGATCAAGCGAAAGGTAACCCGCATTTATGTTTTCATTATACAAAAACAAATTGGTACGGCGGGGATCGTTAATCCAGCCAGCGGTTTTTAACGAATCAAAACGCACATCGCTCTGCGATTTTACCCAGCTGCTTTTCCAACCCGTTTCCATTTTTAATGTTTTGTTAAAGTTTAAGCTGTAATCTGCCTTAACCGAATAGATGGATACCTTGCCCATGCCATTGTTGCGGAGATCGACCGGGTTGCCAATTAACTGATCATTGGCATTGAGGTAATTGTTGGTAAAGGTTTCGTTTTTACTGTTATCGTATTGAACATAATCGGCATCAAAACCCAGTTCTCCACCCAGTGTATCTGTTTTAAAACGGTAATTTAAATTAAATGCATGGTTTTTTTCGGTGTTGCTTTGCGGGTTGAACATTGATGTTCCGCCCATTTTTGCCCCGGCTGCATTATAATTTACCGAATTGCTGTTTACTTTGGTTTCTTCAGGCGCAGTGAAACCTTTTACCATAACGCCTAGCGTATGTTTTTCATTGATGAAATAATCGGCACCTGTAGAGTAATTTAAACTGTTTGTTACCGGGTGCCAGAAATTTACCTGGTTGTATTGCTCATCGCCGATGGTACGGTTTAGTGTTAACCTGTTAAATGAATTATAGTGGCCTGCATTTAAACGTACATAAGTGCTTACTTTGCCAATGTTATAATTAAGGTTGGTGCCTGCGTAAACTTTTTCGTAACGGCCATAACCGCCGCCTAAATTTGCGTTTCCGTTAAAGCCCTGCATTTTATTTCTTTTCAGTTTAATGTTGATAATACCTCCGGTTCCGGCAGCATCAAAAGAAGATGGAGGGTTAGAAATCAGCTCTATTTTGCTTAACACCGAACCTGGTAAAGATTTTAAGTAGGTGGTTAATTCCATGCCCGACATGTAGCTCAATTTGCCATCAATCATTACGTTAATACCCTTTTTCCCTTTAAGCACAATGTTATCATCCTTGTCCAGTTTAACACCCGGCGATCTGCTGATTACTTCCAAAGCATTATCGCCAGCAGTATTCATTTGCTCCACATTTACAATAACCCGATCCGCTTTTTGATCGATTACAGGCATTTTGGATCTAATATTTACCTCTTTCAAGTTTTCTGAACGATCTGTGAGTACAATTGAAGGCACTTTAACCGCCAAATCTTTTACTTCAAAAACAGCAGATACATTTTTACCGTAACCCATCATTAACGCTTTTATCAGGTACCGGCCACTTTTAACATGATTAAACTCGTACAAGCCCTGTTGGTTGGTTGCCTGCAAAGCAATTGAAACCGAATCTGGTAAATGAATGAGTGCTACAGAAGCATAATCGAGTGCTTTATTGCTTTTATCGGTAACCGTTCCGCTTACTTTGATGTTTTGAGCGAAGGTAGATTGCAGAGTGAAAATAAGGGACAGAAAAAGAGCAGTTTTAAATAAAATATTCATCATCGTGTTTGTTTTATAATTGACGTTTCAAAGATGAAGAGGTTGCATCAGCCCGAAAATTATATAATCCCAACCCCTTAAAATATTATCCCAATGCTTTTTTCACTGCTAAACGGTGTTGATCCTTAAAATGTAGAGGTTGGGATAATTATTTACAGGTTTGGAATAAGAAAATAGGCAGTTAAAAAAGCTTTGCATAGTTTTAGAACATGAAAACAATAAAAATCATATCTATCCATATTCTGTGCTGGGTACTTGTATTGGGTTATTTTTATGGAGGATACTTAATTGATGGCATTACTTTTAACAAATCGGCCTTTAGTATCTCTATGAATTTTATACAACTGATAGAGTTCTACATCTGCTACCTATGGGTATATCCAAGGTTTTTAAAGAAAAATAAGGTTCCCCAGTTAATCGGAGGCATTATACTTACCATCGGGGTTTTTATTGCTTTGAGGTACTTAATAGAAGAAGTGCTTTATTTAAAATGGTTTGGTTTTCATAATTACGACGACCGCACAACTGCCTGGGCCTACATTTCTGATAATATTTATTGGAGTTTAGGTTTCATTGTAACCCCCGCCGCCGCTTATGGAATTGAACAGAGTTTTAAATCAGAGCAGGTTAACCGAAAACTTAAAGAAGAAGTGGTTAAAGCAGAACTGTCGTTTCTTAAATCGCAGATCAACCCTCATTTTCTGTATAATACCTTAAATTATGTGTATTCACTGGCTATTCCCGTTTCGGATAAACTGGCCAATGCAGTATTGCGTTTGTCTGATTTGATGCGCTACACCCTGAACGATAGTCCGGATGGGAAGGTAAGTTTAGATAAGGAGGTTGAATATCTGGAAAGTTACGTGGCCCTTTTCAGAATGCGTTTCGAACCAAAATTTTATGTAGATTTTATTACCGAAGGCATTACCGATCAAAAAATTGCATCTCTGATATTAATTCCATTTGTAGAAAATGCCTTTAAGCATGGTGTGGTAAATGATGAAACCCAGCCTGTGCGCATTAAATTAAAGGTGCAAAACAAACGTTTAAGTTTTGAGGTAAGCAATAAGATCAGCCATGCACAAAAAGACCATTCAAGTGGGGTAGGGATGGTTAATATTCACCGGAGATTGGATCTGATTTATCCTGATAAACATGAGTTACTGATTTCTAACAATGGCAATACTTATAAAAGTACTTTGATTTTAAATCTGTAAATGATAATTTGTATCGTTATATAAGTTTAATTACTGCTAATCGCCAAACCATAACTCCCTAATATGATCCGTTGCCTTGCTGTTGATGATGAAGCTTACGCTTCAGATATTATTGCTGCTTTTATAAATAAAACACCATTTTTAGAATTGATGGGAACCACTACCAATGCTTTTGAAGCACTTAACCTGGTTCAGGAAGGAAAGGTAGATCTTGTTTTTTTAGATATCCAGATGCCTGAATTAACGGGGATTCAGTTCCTGAAAATCTGCGGAGGGAAGTGTAAGGTAATCTTAACCACAGCTTATCCCGAATATGCATTGGAAGGTTTTGATCTGGATGTGGTGGATTACCTGCTTAAACCAATCTCTTACGAACGTTTTTACAAGGCAGCCACCAAGGCGCAGCAGATTTTAGCACCTGTGGTACCTGTACAGCAGGAAACGATTGTTCAGCAAGTTGCACAAGGAAATGATTTTATTTTCATTAAAGGCGATACCAAGAATAAATTTATCAAGGTAAATTACGAAGACATCCTGTACATTGAAGGACTGAAAAACTATGTTTCAGTTTATACCGCCAGCCAAAGAATTATCACTTACCAGGCACTGCGCGAGCTCGAAACCGAACTGCCTCAGCCACCATTTTACCGCATTCATAAATCGTATATCATCTCTATTGAAAAAATCAAAATGATTGATGGTAATACCGTTTACATTAACGACCAGGCGATTCCGATTGGCGAAACCTATAAAGAAGAGTTTTTCAAAGTAGTAAGGGAAGGCAAGAAGAACGGCTAATTAATCGATTGGTTAATTGTTATGTTGTTGAATATGCGCGTTCTTAATCTTCTTAACTCCTTAATGGTAAAAAATTAATTCCGTGCAAGTCCGTGTTTCCGTGGCACACATCAGCACAAAAATCCTTAAATAAATCCGATAGCTATCGGATCAAAATACCCCACCCACCACCATTGTGCATAAATTCTCCCCATTATATCTCCCGTTTTTTTTAAGTTTGCTGCATAAAGATTAAATCAGTTATTACCATGCAAGAAACCAATTCGCTTAACCAGGTTGCAGAATTTCACACTACCTTTAAACATCCTATTTTAGAAAACCCGGTTATTCCTTCAAAGCAGCGGGCCAATCTCCGCATTTCACTCTTAGCTGAAGAGTTGAAAGAACTACAGGAAGCGGTAGAAAATAATGACTTGGTAGAGGTTGCTGACGCGCTTTGCGATTTGCAATATGTGCTTGCCGGTGCCATCCACGAATTTGGTTTAGGTGGAAAGTTTAAGACTTTGTTTGATGAAGTTCACCGCTCAAACATGAGCAAAGCCTGCAAAACGGTAGAAGAAGCAGAACAAACGATCCAGTTTTATTTAGATAAAGATCAAACAGAATCTTATTACAAAGAAATAGACGGACTGTTCCTCGTATTCAGGAAATCGGACGACAAAACCTTAAAATCGATCAACTATTCTCCTGCAGATTTAAAATCTCACTTGGTTTAACGATAAAATAAGTTCGAATTGAAAAGGCTGAAACAGATTGTAAACGAGCTTAAGTTAACACAGGCAGATCCTGATTTAGCTTTAATGCGTGAATTCATTTTTTACTCCCCTAAAATGCCTTTACGCTTGCATCAGGAACAGCTTATTGCCGAATCAAAACAGTTCAGTTTGAGTGTTTTTGATACTTATTTTACCAATGCCGAAGTAACCGTTAACTGTTTTAGCTGGGGTAGTGGCAAACGCAAAGTACTGCTTACCCATGGTTGGGCATCAAAAGCTTTAGATTTTTATGAATTGATTGTAGCACTTCAAAAGAATGAAGAGCTGGAGATTATTGCCTTTGATGCACCCGGAAATGGAAGTTCAGTTTCAGAATTTTCCAACCTGATGCTTTATGCCGATTCAGTAAAAGCAATTGCCTTAAATTATGTACAGCCCAATGTATTAATCGGGCATTCATTAGGCGGCATGGCCAATGTTATTGCTTTACAGGAGCTGGGTTTAACACCTGATTTGCTGATCAGCATTGCGCCATTAATCAGACTTAAAGAAAACTTCGAACAAAGTTTAGATACTGTAAGCATCGGAACTGCACATCAGGAAATATTTTTTAGCAATTTTGCCAAAGAGTTCCCGGTTAAAGCCAGCCATTTTAATCTTACCAACCTTTATCAGTTAAGCCCTGATTTAGATCATTTTTTAGCTTACGATCCTGCTGACCACATTTCGCCCTATACTTATCTTAAAGAATTCCTGGATAAATACCCTGCCATCAGCGCAAAATCATTTGAAGAGGTTGGACATTATAAAATCCTTAAATCTGTAGAGGTAATCGAAGATATTGTCTGCAAAGTAGAAGCCTTGAACTAATTAATCAATTTTTATATAATTTGCCGCTGCCCACGGCAGGAAGGTTTCAAAGTAACTTTGCTTTGTCGCTGCCTACGGCAGGAAGGTTTCAAAGTAACTATGATCTATCGCTGCCCACGGCAGGAAGGTTTCAAAGTAATTTTACGAAAAACCGTCATTTCGAAATGAAGGCTTAGGAATGTGCCAAGTGTGAAGCAATCTTTAAAGCCCCTAATAAGTTTCCAATCCAACCTTTTACAAATTCTGCGTAAATCTTCTTCAATCTGCGGGAAAACAATTCCCCGATAATACCAAAAGGCCGCTCATAATTTTACGCTTTTTCTTCCTACCTCCGTTTCCCGGCTCCAAACTTCAAATTACCTTTCATCCATAACAGTGCATAACAGTTAAAATTACTGTAAATTCTATTTTAGACCAACCAAATATATTAATCACGCATGCAAGCAATTCTAGGTGTAATTTTTCATTTCTTCGGTGGTTTCGCCTCTGGAAGTTTTTATATTCCATACAAAAAAGTTAAAGGCTGGGCCTGGGAAAGTTATTGGATTGTTGGAGGAATCTTCTCCTGGTTAATCGTTCCGCCATTAGCAGCTTATTTAACCGTTCCTAATTTTGGTGCAATTATCACTGCAACACATGGCAATATTTTATGGTTAACCTATTTCTTTGGTATTCTTTGGGGCATTGGCGGTTTAACCTATGGTTTAGGCGTTCGTTATCTGGGTGTATCATTAGGGAGCAGTATTATTTTAGGGCTCTGCATGGTGCTGGGTTCAATTCTGCCATCCATATATTTTGATTTTTTTCCTCAGGCCGGTAAAGATACATTTACCATGTTTCTGCATACCGATTGGGGCCGAATGGTATTGCTTGGCTTATTGGTTTGTGTTTTCGGTATTGTAATCTGCGGTAAGGCAGGTATGATGAAAGAAAAGGAAACAAAATCTGGTGTTACCGATCCGCACGGACTGGAGGTGAAAACAGAGTACAAGTTCGGTCTCGGTTTATTTGTAGGTATTGTTTCAGGTGTTTTAAGTGCTTGTTTCAATTTCGGTATCGAAGCTGGTAAGCCTATGGCCGATGCTGCAAACGCCATCTGGAAAGCTGCAAACCCTGCTGAAGCTGGCAACTTTCTATTCTCAAATAACGTAACCTACATCATTGTACTTTGGGGCGGTTTAACCACAAACTTTATCTGGTGTATGGTTTTAAATGCCCGCAACAAAACATTTGGCGATTATACCAATGCAAAAACACCACTGTTAAAAAACTATATTTTTTCTGCACTGGCCGGTACAACCTGGTTTTTACAGTTCTTTTTCTATGGCATGGGCGAAAGCAAAATGGGTAATGGTGCCAGTTCGTGGATTCTGCACATGGCTTTTATCATCTTAATTGCCAACATCTGGGGGCTAGTATTAAAAGAATGGAAAGGCGTTTCAAGAAAAACCCTGATGACCGTTTTAGCAGGAATTTTAACCATTATCATTTCAGTACTCATTGTAGGTTATGGTAATTCAATTAAAGGATAATAATAAAATTTAAATATAAAATTAGAATGTCAATCGATACGAAAAGTTATAAGCATGTAAGCTATCTGTGGGATGAAGAGGAAGCCGCAAAACTTGCGGGAGATGAAGTTGCCCTCTTAATTTATCGCTCTAATTTATTGGGAGCAGATTTACGCTTAACCAATTACGGAGGTGGCAATACCTCATGCAAATTATCGGAAAAAGATCCGCTTACAGGTTTGGAAACCGAAGTAATGTGGGTAAAAGGATCAGGTGGCGATTTGGGTACACTAAAGAAAAGTGGCCTTGCAGCATTATATGTTGACCGTTTACGTAGCCTTAAAAATATTTACCGTGGCGTAGCTTACGAAGATGAAATGGTTGAATTGTTTAACCACTGTATTTTCGATTTAAGCTCCAAAGCACCATCAATTGATACACCTTTGCATGGTTTCTTGCCATTTGCACATATTGATCACTTGCATCCGGATGCTGCCATTGCAATTGCGGCCGCTAAAGATGGTAAAAAGATTACCGAAGAACTGTTCGGAGGAACAATTGGTTGGGTAGAATGGAAAAAACCAGGTTTTGAACTGGGCTTGCAATTAAAACAATGTTTAGATGAAAATCCGGGCATCCGTGGCATCATGTTAGGTTCACATGGTTTGTTTACCTGGGGCGATACCGCTTACGAAAGTTACCTCAATACCTTAGAAGTAATCGAAATCTGTTCTGAATACCTTGAGCAGAATTATGGTAAAAAAGGTCCTGTTTTTGGCGGACAGAAAATTGAAAGTGCAGCTGCAGACCAACGTAAAAAACAAGCAGCAGCTTTAGCGCCTGTTTTACGTGGTTTGTGTTCATCTAAACAGCACATGATTGGTCATTTTACCGATGATAGCCGTGTTTTGGAGTTCATCAATTCCAATGATCTTGATCGTCTTGCACCGATGGGTACCAGCTGTCCCGATCACTTTTTAAGAACCAAAATCAGTCCGCTGGTTTTAACATTGGAAAGTAATGCCGATTTATCAGATGTTAAAGCGTTAAAAGAAACACTAACACCTGCTTTCGAAGCATATAGAGCAATGTATACTGCTTATTACGAAGCCTGTAAACATCCAAACAGCCCTGCTATCCGTGATACCAATCCAGTAGTAATTTTATATCCCGGTATCGGAATGTTTACTTTTTCTAAAGATAAACAAACGGCTAGAGTGGCTGCAGAATTTTATATCAATGCCATTAACGTAATGAAAGGTGCTGAGGCCGTTTCTCAATATACTTCATTACCACACCAGGAAGCATTTAATATTGAATATTGGTTGTTGGAAGAAGCAAAATTACAACGCATGCCTAAGCCAAAACCTTTAACAGGAAAAATTGCCCTGATTACCGGCAGTGCAGGCGGCATAGGCAAAGCAATTGCCAAGAAGTTTGTGGCTGAAGGTGGAGTGGTGATTTTGAATGATATGAACGCTGAGCGTTTAGAAGAAGCAGGTAATGAATTTGCAAGCCTTTATGGTAAGGATTCTTACAGCACAGCCGTTTTAAATGTAACCAGCGAAACTGATATTAAAGCTGCTTTTGATTCTGCCGCTCTCGCTTTTGGCGGGGTAGATATTATTGTAAACAATGCAGGATTATCGATTTCTAAAACCATTGCCGATCATACAGAGAAAGATTGGGATTTGTTATATGATGTTTTGGTAAAAGGCCAGTTTTTTATTACCCAAGCTGCAACAAATACGATGCAAAAGCAAAATATTGGTGGCGATATCATTAATATTGTAAGCAAGAATGCCTTGGTAAGCGGACCAAACAATGCCGGTTATGGAAGTGCAAAAGCAGCACAATTGCACTTAAGCAGATTAAATGCTGCCGAACTCGGAGCCGATAATATCCGCGTAAATGTGGTTAACCCTGATGCAGTAATCAGCGATAGCAATATCTGGGCAGGGGGCTGGGCAGAAGGCCGTGCGAAAGCTTACGGAATTACCATAGCAGAGTTACCGGCTTATTATGCAAAACGTACATTGTTAAATCAGATTATCTTACCAGATGATATTGCTAATGCTTGCTTCGCTTTTGTAGGTGGCTTGCTGCATAAATCAACCGGAAATGTTCTAAATGTTGATGGCGGGGTAGCTATGGCATTTGTGAGGTAATGGTGGTTAAAAAGAAATAAGGAAATGGTCTGTGGGGACACAGACCATGGATAACAGACCATGGATAATAATAATGAAATAAAATCCTCGGTCTGTGTCCTCACATACTGAAAAAGAAGTAAGGAAATGGTCTGTGAGGACACAGACCATGGATAACAGACCATGGATAATTAGAATGAAATAAAATCCTCGGTCTTTATCCTCACAGACCGAAAAACAAAATAAAATAGTGGTCTAAAAAGACATAGCCCACAATGTAATAGTTTTAAAATCAGTTTTAGTAAGTTGTTTAACCGGTCTGTGTTCAATCACAGACCGAAAATGACTTTAAATTTTTATAATCGTCCTCGTTTATAACGAGGATGAATGAGAAAGGCGATTGTATCGCCACAATAATTAACCTAATAAAAACCAAATATTCTTATGAATATCGAGCAGAACCAAATAGAAAAACATAACGACTCCCTTTTAACCCCTCATCAGCGTAAGCTTTCTTTTTTGAAAGAAGATTGGGCACATGTTGATGTCGAAAGCGTAATCCAGAAACTGGTCGATTTTCAGATTGCAATTCCAAGCTGGGCATTAGGCACAGGCGGAACACGTTTTGGCCGTTTTGCCATTACCGGTGGAGAACCGCGTACAATTGAAGAAAAAATTGAAGATGTTGGTTTGTTGCACGCACTGAACGGTGCCAGTGGAGCAATTTCGCTTCACATTCCATGGGATATCCCTCAAAATGCTGAAGCTTTAAAAACTTTGGCTGCTGGCTACGGTTTAAAATTCGATGCCATGAACTCCAACACTTTTCAGGATCAGAAAGGTGCTGCACACAGCTATAAATTTGGTTCATTGCAAAATGTTAATAAAGATATCCGCAAGCAAGCAATTGAGCACAACATAGAAGTAATTAAACATGGTATTGCACTGGGATCTGATGCTTTAACCGTTTGGCTTGCCGATGGTTCTTGTTTCCCCGGACAACTAAATTTCCGTAAGGCTTTCGAAAATACTTTAGAGAGTTTACACGAAATCTATTCAGCCCTGCCAGAAGATTGGAAGATATTTGTGGAGTATAAAGCTTTCGAACCTAACTTTTATTCTACTACGGTTGGAGATTGGGGACAGTCTTTACTGTATGCGAGTAAATTGGGTAAAAAAGCCTATACATTGGTAGATTTAGGTCACCATTTGCCTAATGCAAACATCGAGCAGATTGTTGCATTGCTTTTAATGGAAGGAAAACTGGGTGGTTTCCACTTTAACGATTCCAAGTATGGCGATGATGATTTAACCGCAGGAAGCATTAAGCCTTACCAGTTATTTTTGATATTTAATGAACTGGTAGAAGGTATGGATGCTAAAGGAATGAACCATGCAAAAGATCTGGGTTGGATGATCGATGCTTCGCACAATGTAAAAGATCCTTTAGAAGATTTATTGCAATCGGTAGAGGCCATTATGATTGCCTATGCACAAGCTTTACTGGTAGATAGAAAAGCATTAAACGAAGCGCAGAACAACAATGATGTAGCCAAAGCCCAAGAAATTTTACAACATACTTTCCGTAGCGATTTAAGGGCTTTAGTAGCCGAAGCCAGGTTGAGGGCAGGAGCAGCATTATCACCAATTGCATTATACCGCGATTTAGGTGTTAGAAATCAATTAGTTAATCACCGCGGAAATACCGTTGCCACAGGTTTATAATTAGAGAAATAGAAATGCCTAAACCTGTTGTTGCCATATTTGATGTAGGAAAAACGAATAAAAAACTGTTTCTGATCGACGAAAATTACAGCATCGTTTACGAGCGGTCTGCACGTTTTGTAGAAACTGTTGATGAAGATGGAGAGCCGTGCGAAAATCTCGAAAGCCTGCGTTCTTCCGTTTACGATTCCCTGCATCAGGTTTTGCAGTTAAAGGAGTTCGATGTAAAGGCCATAAATTTTTCTACTTATGGTGCCAGTTTTGTTTATTTGGATGAAAATGGAGAACCTTTAACACCACTTTATAATTATTTAAAAGAATACCCCGAAGCACTTAAAAAAGCTTTTTACAATAAGTATGGTGGTGAGGAGAAGATTTCATTGGAAACAGCCTCGCCAATTTTGGGCAGCTTAAACTCAGGCATGCAATTGTACCGCCTGAAGCACGAAAAACCCGAAATATTTAAAAAGGTGAAGTGGGCTTTACACCTGCCGCAATATTTAAGTTATTTAATTACAGGTAAGGCCGTGGCCGATATTACCAGTATCGGTTGCCATACGCAGCTTTGGGATTTCAATAAAAGTGAGTACCACAATTGGGTTACCACTGAGCAAATTGAGGGTAAGTTTGGTGCTTTTACCCCCGCAGATTCGAGTCTTACAACTAATTTCGAAGGCAACAGTGTAAAGGTTGGTGTTGGTTTGCACGATAGTTCAGCCGCATTAATCCCTTATCTTGCTAATTTTAATACACCATTTGTACTCATATCAACCGGTACCTGGTGCATCAGTTTAAACCCTTTTAATCAAGAGCCGTTAACAGCCGATGAACTTAAGCAAGATTGCCTTTGTTACATGCATTTCAAAGGTAAAGCCGTTAAAGCTTCGCGTATTTTTGCGGGTTACGAACACGAGGTACAGCTTAAACGGATTGCCGAACATTTCGATCGTGCTGCCTATCTGTTTAAACATTTGAAGTTTAACCCTTCAATGATTTTGAAGCTGGCCAATAAAATACCCGAAAACCAACAGGAACAGCGAGGTTTTTCGGCAAATTCTGCCTTTCCTGAACGAGATTTGAATCTCTTTCAAACCGCAGAAGAAGCCTATCACCAATTGATTTTCGATCTGATCAAACAGCAGATTTATTCATTAAAGCTGATTTTAAATTCAGGTGTGAAAAGAATTTTTGTAGATGGTGGTTTTGGTAAAAATGCGATTTATATGCATTTGCTCGCAACTTCTATTCCTGATATTGAGGTTTATGCCTCTTCAGTATCGCAGGCAACCGCAATAGGCACCGCTTTAGCAATAAATGATGCCTGGAATGAAAACCCTGCGCCAACGGATATGATTCAGTTAAAATACTATTCAGCCATACAACGTACGTTAGATTTTTAGGAATTTCCTTATATTCGAAATCCCTAGACTATACAACCATTTTGAAACCAGAAGATTTAATTCCCTATCTTAATGTTGATGAGTATTCATCGACGCCAAAATACAAGCAATTAACCAATGCCATTTTGGCCGCTATTGAAAGTGGTAAACTTCTCAAAAATAGTTTATTGCCATCTATTAACGAACTGAGTTTCAGTTTGGAAATGTCCAGAGATACCGCCGAAAAAGGTTACCGTAACCTGCGGAAGCTTGGAGTAGTAGATTCGGTACCGGGTAAGGGTTATTTTATTATCAACACCGATTTTTCGCGCAAGTTAAAGGTTTGTTTACTGTTTAATAAGCTCAGTACACACAAAAAAATCATATACGATTCGTTTACCAAAACCTTGGGAGAGCGTGCAGCAATCGATTTTTATATTTACAACAACGATTATGCATTGTTTAAGAAAATGATCGTGGCCAAACGGGATGATTATTCGCACTTTGTGATTGTACCACATTTTTTAGAAGGGGGAGAAAATGCACACGAAATCATCAACACCATCCCAAAAGAAAAGCTGGTTATTCTTGATAAATTATTACCGGGAGTAACAGGCGATTATGCTGCGGCTTACGAAAACTTTGCTCAGGATATTTATGCTGCTTTGGAACAGGCATTGGATCGGCTTTCCAGTTATCGAACCCTAAAAATTATCTTTCCAAAAAACAGTTATTTCCCGCACGAGATATTAACAGGCTTTTACCGTTTTTGCCAGCAATATGCTTTTGATCACAAAGTGATCCACAACATCAAAGATGAAGAAATTAATCCTGGCGAGGTCTATATTAACCTGATGGAAGATGACCTGGTGATGCTTATCGAACGTTTAATTGCCCAAAAGCTTAAAATCGGGAAAGATGTTGGCGTAATTTCTTATAACGAAACACCATTAAAAAGAATCATTTTAGATGGGATTACTACAATATCCACTGATTTTAATCAACTTGGAGTACAAGCTGCCGAATTTATATTAAACGGAAAAACAGAAAAAGTGGAGGTTCCTTTTTATTTGAACTTGCGGAAGTCGTTATAGTAAGTAAAATTTTATAGTAAATCGTCATGCTGAATTTATTTCAGCGTCTTTTAAGCCAGAAAGACCCTGGATAAATTCAGGCTGACGGATCGTATTTATATAATTTTATGAGCTACTTTCTGGATTTTTTCTGAGAATAAATTATCCATTGTGCATAAAAACCTACCAAGTCATTTTAGCGAAAACTTATTAATCATTACTTTTATCACTCAGTTATTTTAGTTTAAATGAGTGAACAGGTAAGCACGCAACCGGTATCAGAACAAAATCCATATGATTATATCTTAAAAGATTTTAACCTGAAAAATCTGAGTCAAATCGTGATCCTTAAACATTTGAGCGCACATGTTCACACTGATGTTAAAGGGTTTTTTCAGCTTTACCCTGAGCAGATTGAAATCGATTTTGCAGCCTTTAGCGATGAAGCATCTGGATTGCAATTTCCCATTGTTCAGATACAACAGCATGAACATTCGGTAAAACTCTCTTGTCGTTGCGCCACACCCAAAAATAAATTATGTGAGCACCAGGCAAGGGTTTTGTACAACATTCTACAGCGGCAGGATTTACTGATTTTCTTTGATGCAAACCTGCGGAAACAAAAGCTTTTAAAAATAGCGGTTGATTATGGATTGGAAAAAGAAGAAAACCTTGATCTGCTCTTTAACCTCCGTTATGAAAATGGTCAGGTAGTTATCCGTCCAAAAATGGACGCTCTACAGCCATTTAATAAAGAAAATCAGCAAAATTTAGAAGAAATCTTATTACCAGTTCCTCCATCCAAATCAAAAATTAAAATCAAGAATGATCAGGGTAAAATGATCCTGGTTTTTGGTCAGCATCGTTATTACAATAATTTAACCGTATCATTATTCGAAGCCGAAACTACCAAAAGCGGCAAGGTTAAAAACCCGATAAAAGCAATTAATCCAGCTGATTTACTCTTTGAAACTGATGATAACGATTTGGTTAAATTTTTTAGTGGCATTAATACTTTCCAGCAAAATTATAATAACGATCAAAGCGAAGCAGAGATAGAAGCCCTAAAAGCAATCGTAAAAAATCCGCAGCAGCTTCCATTTTTCCTGCAGGATAGTAAGCAATCTGCTGCCATTCAGGCTTCGGGCATTACAGCTGTTCAGGTTCATTTATTAGCAGTAGATCTCCGTCTTTCTGTAAATCAGCGCGATGATTATTTCGAAATTACAGGTAGGCTGATCATCGAAGGAAAATCTTATGAACTGGATAATCTTTTTTTGGTACACCAGTATTTCATTAAACTAAAAGATCAGCTTTATTTAATTGGCAGATTGGATTTTTTACGCGTAATCGGTTTTTTTATAAAACAAAGCAATAGATTAATCCTTCATAAAACAAAGTATCCGGCATTTCAAAAAGCCATTCTGGTTCCTTTAGAGGGCAGTATTCACGTAGATTATTCTTATTTAAAACCCGCTACCAAAAATCAGATAGAAGAAAAAGGGTTTGATCTCGAAAACGAACAGTTGATCTATCTGTCAGAATCTGAAGATTATATTCTCCTAACGCCCGTAATGCGCTATGGCAACATAGAAATTCCTGTCCTATCTAAAAAGCAGATTCAGGCACAGGATAAACTGGGCAACCTTTTTACTTTACACCGCGATGAAAATGCCGAACTGCAGTTTATCGGAAACGTATTAAAACAGCATCCTTATTTTTATGATCAGGAAACCAATGATTCTTTTTACCTCCACCGTAAACGGTTTCTGGAAGAAGCCTGGTTCCTCGAAGCCTTTGAAGTATGGCGCAACAAAGGCATTCATATTTTAGGTTTCAACCAGCTTAAAAACAATAAACTGAGCGAATTTCAAGCTAAAATTAATATTGAGGTTTTGAGTGGCACCGATTGGTTCGAAACCAAAGTTAAAGTGAAATTTGGCAGGCAACAGGTTGCATTAAAGCATCTTCATAAATCCATCAGGAATAAAAGCAAGTTTGTAACGCTCGATGATGGCACTCAGGGCATATTGCCACATGAGTGGATCGAAAAATTTGCTGCCTATTTTAATGCAGGAGAAATAACGGAAGATGCCATCCTTACACCAAAAATTAAGTTTGCATCATTAAATGAACTTTACGAAGATGCTTTACTGGATGGAGAGGTAAAGAATGAGCTTGAACTTTACAAACAAAAGTTTGAAGGCACTGATGCAATTCAGGAGGTTGAAGTGCCTAAAGGTTTAACTGCAACGTTGCGCCATTATCAGCAAGATGGTTTAAACTGGCTTAATTTCTTAGATGATTTTAATTTCGGAGCTTGCTTGGCAGATGATATGGGACTGGGCAAAACCATACAAGTTTTGGCCTTCATATTATCTCAACGCGAAAAAGTAGCCCACAATACAAATTTAGTAGTCGTTCCGGCCTCATTAATTTTTAACTGGAAAACAGAAGTAGAAAAATTTGCGCCTTCTATAAAAGTGAAAACCATTTATGCAGGCCAAAGAACCAAAACAACTGATACTTTTGATGATTACGAAATTATTTTAACCTCTTACGGAACACTGCTTTCTGATATCCGTTTCTTAAAAGATTACCGCTTTAATTACATCTTTTTAGATGAATCACAGCTGATTAAAAATCCTGATTCGCAGCGTTATAAGGCCGTAAGGATGTTGCAATCTCGAAATAAGGTCGTTATGACAGGTACACCGATAGAGAATAATACCTTTGATTTGTACGGACAGCTTTCTTTTGCCTGTCCGGGTTTATTTGGCAGTAAGCAGCAGTTTGCCGATTTATACTCTACCCCGATTGATCAGTTTAAAGATAGTAAGAGGGCAGAGGAACTTCAGAAAAAAATCAGACCGTTTATTCTGCGCAGAACAAAAGAACAGGTGGCTAAAGAACTTCCCGATAAAACAGAAATTGTATTGTATTGCGAAATGGGCGAAGAACAGCGCGAAGTATACGAAGCAAACAAAAAGGAAATTCAGGATTTTATTTTAGGTAAGCAGGAAGATGAATTGCCGAAAAGTTCAATGCATGTGTTGAAAAGCATTACCACCTTAAGGCAGATCTGTAATTCGGCTGCACTATTGGCCGATGGAAAATCTTATTTACAGGCTTCTTCAAAAATTGATGTTTTGATGGAACAGATAGAAAGTAAGGCAGGAAAACACAAAATCCTTGTTTTTTCTCAATTTGTAACCATGCTTGATCTCATAAAAAAGCAATTGGAAAACCGGAGAATTAAATACGCATACTTAACCGGGCAAACCCGTAAAAGGGAAGAAGCCGTCAATTCTTTTCAGCAGAATGCCGATATTCCGGTTTTCCTGATCAGCCTGAAGGCCGGCGGAACCGGGCTGAATTTAACCGAGGCCGATTATGTTTACCTCGTCGATCCATGGTGGAACCCTGCTGTAGAAAACCAGGCCATAGATCGGGCTTATCGGATTGGCCAGCATAAAAATGTAATGGCCGTGCGTTTAATCTGTCCAGATACCATTGAAGAAAAAATTATGAAACTTCAGGCCACTAAAAAAGATCTGGTAAAAGATTTGATCCAGACGGATGGAAGTTTATTTAAGCATTTAACTAAGAAGGAGTTACTGGGCTTGCTGAGTTAGCTTCGGTAAAAATGACGTAAGAAAGTATAGCTAAATACCAACTTCAAACGTATAATCCAAAAACTCTGGTACATTAACACTCTCTACAATTTTCCAATCCTTTTTTTCTGCAATAAAACTGGGCACTGCAAGTCCTGTGGTTGTTGCTGCATTGATATAAAAATCCATTTTTGCAGGATGGTTTGGCGAGCAGGCATTGTAGATTCTGCCGAAGGCGTTTTTTTCTAATATTTTAAGCGAAATGCCTACCGCATCTGCCTGGTGGATCAAATTTACCGGAGCCAGGCCATTTGGGACGTTGCTTTTTCCGGCAAAGAATCTTCCCGGGTTACGATCAGGGCCAATTAATCCTGCAAACCGAACGATGGTAAAAGTTTCCGGATTAAGTTCTTTAAACAGTATTTCAGCAGCTAAAACCACCTTTCCCGAATCAGTATCCGGATTTGTCTCACTGGTTTCGTTTACTATTTTGTTCTCATCAGCATAAACACTCGTAGAACTGATCAAAATTATATTTTTCGATTTATCTTTTGCCGCTGTTAAAATTGAATTGATTTTTTGCGGATAATCAAGCAGTTCAGTCGAATTCCGCTTTGGTGGAATACAGATAAACAGCACATCTGCTTCGAAAAATGCATCATCAGCTACTATTTCATCAGCAGTAAAATTGACCAGATAAGGCTGTATATTTGCTGCTTCTAACAAAGCTAATTTCTCCCGACTGGTTGTAGAGCCTTTAACAGCATAATTTAAACTGATCAGTTTTTTTGCCAATGCCAACCCAAACCAACCACAGCCTAATATTGATATCTTATTTTTTTTCATGATATGTGTTTAGCGCAAGGCGATGATGTTGGGAAACCATTATCAGTTTGTAGATTGCAATTTTCAGTTAAAGGTGATTAATTTCATTTTGACACTGGAGCCATTTAATTAACCCATTAAACCGCTTTATCCTTTTCCTAAATTATAGCAAGCCCTGCAACGGGGCTCATAACTTTCTTTTTCGCCCAATAAAACAGTTGCTTCATCTGCCGCAGTGCGGAAGCTATATAACGCCGGATTGCCACAGCAAACACAAACTGCATTTACTTTGGTAACATGCTCGGCAATGGCCATTAGGGCCGGCATTGGGCCAAAAGGCTTACCTGTAAAATCCATATCCAAACCGGCTACAATTACACGTATGCCTTTAAGCGCAAGCTTATTACAAACCTCTGGCAGTTCATTATCGAAAAACTGCGCCTCATCAATACCAACAACCTGGGTGTTGGTACCTAACAATAAAATGGCCGATGCACTATCAACAGGGGTAGAATTGATGGAGTTTAAATCGTGCGATACCACAGCGGTTTCATGGTAGCGTGTATCTGTACGGGGCTTAAAAATTTCGACATTTAATTTAGCAATCTGCGCTCTTTTTAATCTTCTGATGAGCTCCTCGGTTTTTCCCGAAAACATAGAACCGCATACCACCTCTATACTTCCCGAAAATTCGCCTCTTCTTCTAAAATTTTGTTCGCTAAATAACATGCCCGATTTTTTATGCCCCTATGTCCGTTCTATAATTTTTAAACCGAACAAATATGAGAATTATGTGTTATTTTTGAACACATAGTTACCAACATAAATCGACTAAAAATTCGTTTTAATTTTATGATGAACCAACAGGATATTTTCAAAAAGATCGGCAATATTTTAACAGAATTAAATGAGCAATATCAGTTTTTAGCTCAAAATCCTCAACAATTAAACGATCTCGAGCTGGAGCTTTTCCTGGCAAATGCCCATTTCCTATCTGATCATGTCAATATCGTTAAAAAATTAAATACCATTGTAGAAGATAAATCTCCTGAAGCTGGCAATCATGCTTTATTAGCCGAACAAAATACCATTATCCTCCCTGAAATTGAAAAAAGTTATGTAGAGGATGATGATTGTTTTGATCCACAAGAACTGGAAGAAGTTGCTACAGCTCAGGAGGAGGAGGAGCGTGTGGATGTACAACCGGAACAAGAAATTTTAGATGATGAAACCATTGAGTTCGAAAAGGCTGAATCAATTTTAAATAAGGATTTTTTTAAACCAGATCAAGACGATCATACTTTCGAGTTTGTATTGGGCACACATGATGAAAGCGATCAGTTTGATTACGAGGCAAAATCTGTAGAAGAAATTTTCGACCGTCCTTTGAGTAAAGAAGAAGCAGAAATTTTAGCGCAGAAAAAGAAAATAGATGAGAAAGAAGAGGCTTTAGCTGTTCAGCCAGAAGTTATACCTGCTGAAGAAGATGAAATTGGCCCTGAACCTTTCTTAATTCCTAAAGAAGAAGAGTACGAACCATCGGTAATTGCAGAAGAAAAAGAAGAAGAAGTTAAATTTAATGAAGCACCAGTTGCTGCGCCAAGCGAACCGATTGAAGCCCTAAGGGATGTAAAATTTGATGATCCTGTAATTTCACCACCGGTTGAGCAGGAACGTCCTTTATTTACCCCCGAAGCAGTTCCGGTAAAACCATTTCCAGAACCAGTAGCTTCAAAACCAGCCCCTAGTTTGAATGATCTGCTGGCCAGAACCAATGGTAAAGCAGAAGAGCCTGTTAAAGCACCAATTGCCGATTTAAAACAGGCGATCAGTTTGAATGAAAAATTGCTTTTTATTAAAGATCTTTTTAATGGCTATAACCTGGCGTATTCGGAAGCGCTTGATATCATCAATAAAATGAACAGTTTCGAAGCTGCCGATAGCTTCCTTCAGAATAATTATGCCGCAAAAAATAACTGGGCCAATAAACAGGCTACTGTAGATCAGTTTTATGAGTTGCTGAACAGAAGATTTAGTAAGTAGGAGCAGGATGTGTAAGGCGTTTAGCGTAAAGCGTTAGTTAATCCATAATACGTCGTACTAAATGCCTCAGCCCATGCGTCCTGCTGAATTTATTTCAGCATCTATTCTTATAAAAATAACTTAAGTAAAAGATCCTGAAACAAGTTCAGGAAGACGTAATTCTTGAGGAAGACGACTACCTCAACCCCGTGCGTCCTGCTGAATTTATTTCAGCATCTATTGTTATAAAAGTAAATAAGTAAAAGATCCTGAAACAAGTTCAGGAAGACGCAATTCTGAAGGAAGACGATTACCTCAACCTCATGCGTCCTGCTGTAATTCTTGAGGAAGACGATAATCTCAACCCCATGCGTCCTGCTGAATTTATTTCAGCATCTATTCTTATAAAAATAACTAAAGTAAAAGATCCTGAAACAAGTTCAGGAAGACGTAATTCTGGAGGAAGACGATTACCTCAACCCCATGCGTCCTGCTGAATTTATTTCAGCACGCCCAGTCCAAAATGTGCCTAAATAAATCCCATCCTATTAGAGTCCAGTTTTAAAAAGATAAATAGCAGGATTGTAAAACTCCAGAGAGATGAACCTCCATAACTAATTAAAGGCAAAGGAATACCAATAACAGGAATAATACCAATAGTCATTCCGATATTGATGAAAACGTGAAAAAAGAGAATACAGGCTACGCTATAACCATAAACCCTCGAAAAGGTAGACCGCTGTCTTTCCGCCAGGTTAATCAATCTAAGCAGTAAAAATATATACAAGCCAATTACAACCGAACAGCCCATAAATCCCCATTCTTCACCAATGGTAGAGAAAATAAAATCGGTACTCTGTTCTGGCACATAACCATATTTAGTTTGGGTTCCCTGTAAAAAACCTCTGCCAGTTGCCTGCCCCGATCCAATGGCAATTTGTGATTGGATTACATTGTAACCCGCACCTTTATTATCGGTTTTTAGCCCCAGCATCAACTCAATACGGCTGCGTTGATGTGGTGCCAGTACTTTTTCGTAAGCAATTTTTACCACAAATAAATAGGCTATCGCTATTACTGTAACAAGAACCGTAGAAAAAATTACTTTCTGCTTTCTTCTGTTATTGTAAATAAATAAACCTGCAATTATGGTTATAATCAGTATTAAAATGTAAGTTGGAACTAAAAAATCTGCAATAAAGAGCACAATCATTCCTAAAAAAATCAGGAGAAAGTAACCTGATAAACCTTCGCGATACAATGGAAACATGAATGCAAGAAACACCAGTGCGGAGCCGGTATCCGGCTGTAGCATAATAAGCAGTAGTGGTGCAAGTACAATTGCGGCCGCAATCATGATCGATTTTATATCCCGGAATTTGGGGTTAAACGTACTTACATACCTGGCTAAAAGTAATGCTGTACCAAATTTAGCAAATTCAGAAGGCTGTAAACGAAAGGAGCCAATGGGAATCCAGGCCTGGTTTCCGCCTACATTTCTACCTACAAACAACACCACTATTAATAAAAGTATTGTCATGCCATAAATAAAAGGCGCAAAAACGTTAAATAACCTGCCATCAAATAATAAAATCGATAAGCCTAAAATAAGACCCGTAATAACATATATCAACTGCTTGCCATAGCTGCTTGTAAAATCGAATACTCCGGCTTTATCAGGATTATAAATCGATGCATAAATATTGGTAAAGCCAATAGCGCATAAAGCAATGTAGATTAAAACAGTAATCCAGTCTACATTGAAAAAAAAACGGTTTCCCTGTTGCTGCTGCATTTTATTTCTGTGTTACAGGTTTATCGATCACAACTGTTTTCAATTCTTTAGGTTTTGTTGTTACCGTTTGTTTAATTATGGCCGATTTAATGCGCAAGCTATCTTTAATTCTTTTAGTCGAATCTGCTTTTTTAATCAGCAAACTATCTGCCTTTGTAAGTTTTACTGCCGCTGTTTTATCCTTTAATACGGGCAGCAGGTTTTGGTTTTTCATCCATTCAGCTTGGGCTGCCCTTGCTCCGGTAACAGTTCCTTTCAGGTATTTTTCGATCATATAACTTGCTATAGGAGCAGCATATGTACTGCCAAAGCCAGCATTTTCCACAATTACAGCAATCGCAATTTTTGGGTTGTCTCTTGGTGCAAAACCAATAAAAACAGAGTGGTTTTTACCATGAGGGTTTTGCACGGTTCCTGTTTTTCCACAAAGTAAAATATCTGGGATCTGAGATAAAATTGCAGTTCCCCAGCTGCTATTAACCGCATCTTGCATACCATCTATCACGGGTTCAAAATGTTGGGCATCTACACCTACATAATTTTTAACCACATATTCCTTTTTAACCAGGTTTTTATCGCCAATTCCTTTTATTAAATGCGGTTTTATATAATAACCACGGTTAGCAATAATAGCCATCGCATTTGCCATTTGTAGGGGCGTTGCGGTAATTTCTCCCTGCCCAATGGCTTGTGAAATCACATTGGTATATCCCCATCTTTTACCATAAATTTTATCGTAATGATCGGCTGTATAAAAATATCCCTTCCGCTCGTAAGGCATATCAATATCGAGTTTTGAGCCAAATCCAAACTTTGCCACTTTATCCCGCCATTCCTGATAAGTTTGCCTTTGGTTTTTCATTCCATTTTTAGTGATTAACTTTTGAAAAACATAGCAAAAATAAGTGTTACAAGAGCGTGCTATACCTCTTCGCAATGCAATTGAACCATCAAAGTGCTCACATTTTATTTTTCTATTACCGGCCTGATAGTAGTGGGGACAAAAAAACGTGGTATTCGGGTCAATTACGCCTTCTTGTAATGCAATTAATGCGTCAACCGGCTTAAAAGATGATCCTGGCGGATAATAACCCATTATTGGTCTTACCAAAGATGGCCTGTAAGGATTACCAACGATAAATTCCATGTAATTATTACCCTGGTTTCGTCCTACCAAAAGATTAGGATCATATCCGGGACTACTTACCAAAGAAAGAATTTCTCCTGAAGAAGGTTCAATTGCCACAATTGCACCAACTTTATTTTTCATTAATTCTTCTCCAAGTTTTTGAATCCGCATATCAATTCCTGAAATCAGTCTTTCTCCAGAAACAGCATTTATATCATATTTTCCATCAGCATAACTTCCCTGAGGAGTATTATGGGCATCGTAAACGGTATTGATTACACCTTTTTCACCCCGTAAAGTTTCTTCATATGAAAACTCCAATCCACTTTTACCTTTGTAATCCCCGGGTTTATAAAATCCTTCAGATTTTTCTATGTCAAGCGGACTAACTTCTTTAACATAGCCAAATAATTGCCCTCCAACACTATCAGGATAATGCCTGATGGTTCTATCCTGTGTTCTGAAGCCTGGAAAGCGGTAAAGTGTTTCCTGTAGGCGGGCATAACTCTGAACAGAAATCTGTTTGAGAAAAGGAGTAGCCTGATATGATGATTTGCCTCTTGCTTTACGGAGATTTTTCCTTACATCTTCAAAACTAATGTCCAGTGCCTTGGCCAGTGCCAAAGTATCAAAGGGTTTCACCTCGTTTGGAGTAACCATCAAATCGTAAACAGGTTCGTTCTGCACAATTACCTTCATGTTGCGATCTAAGATTGCTCCACGGGCAGGATATTTGTAAATTTTCCTTAAAACGTTACTTTCTGCAGAAACAAATGCCTTATCGCTAATTACCTGGATATAAAATAACTTTCCTAATAAAATCAGGGCGATTACAATAAATAATCCTTGAACGATATATTTTCGATTAAATAATTGATCCATTAACGTGGTGTTCTTCTATAGAATATAAACTCTACCAATAAAATAATAAGCAGTGTAAAGATACAACTTAAGCCGCATCTCATTAAGGTATAACCAATTTCGGTTAACCTGAATGTTTCTAAGAAAAACAACACCAGATGGTGTGCAATAACGCAAAGAAAAGCATAAAGAGAAAACCATTGAAAACCCATATAACTTAACGATGGTTCAGGGTCATCAATTGCGTCGCGGTTTAAGCTTATTGATATAAATAAGATTCTTACAAAAGCCAGCACAACACAAGCAGTAGCATGTACGCCCATGGTATCATAAAAGGCATCGAGTGTTAAGCCTGTAGCGAATGCTAGAACATATAATAGAATATTTGGTATGCCAAATGGCAGTAAGAGCAAAAACAGCACATAAATAAATGGCGTAGATAGGTCATAAAAGCCCATATTCTTGAGCAGAAATATCTGCACAAAAAGTAGTAAAAACCACCTGATCACATTTACTATAATGATTCTACTATTCATTTGGTTTAGCTAAGCTTTCCAAAGCTTTTTGTTCTTCAGCTTTTTTATTTTTTACCACATATACATATTGCAATGTGCTAAAATCTGTAAATAAATTCAATTCGCCCGATAAGAAATTATCATTGGTGGCTACATTGGGTTTAGTAATTTTTCCCACTAAAATTCCGGCAGGGAAAGAGGCAAAGCCAGAAGTTACTACGGTATCGCCCACGTACATTTTAATGTGGTTGGGAACTTCTTTGATAAACGCCTTTTTGATATCGAAATTTCCATCACCCCAAACCAAAGAACCCAGTGCATTGTTTTTTTTCAGCGTTACACTAATCCGGGTATCTTTATGTAATAGTGATTGTATAGTGGCCAAATGCGCAGAAACATCACGAATAAAACCTACAACACCTTTTTGTGGTGCAATAACGGCCATCCCGCTTTGTATGCCATCAACGGTACCTTTATTAATCGTCATGATGTTGTTGCGCAGCGTAATGGAATTTTTAACCACTTTGGCCGCAAGATAGGTGTAATCCTGATTGGTTACCGTATCCACAACCCTAACATCTTTAGCCGTATCTACTGTGGTTAATCCAAGTAATTGGCTTTTAAGTTTGGCATTTTCTGCAGCAAGGCTATCGTTTACCATGCCCAGGTTTAGGTATCTTTTAAAAACATTTAACCGTTCGTACGCTGTGCCCACAATCTCATTTGTTGAGTTTAGGGTTACGCTACGCTGATAGGAATTGTTTTTAACCGTTAGGTAAATCCCAATGGTGAAAAAAATGATAAATAAGAAAAATGCGTTGTATCTACTGATAAAAATCCAAAGGTTACGCATTTGAGTTTGGAGTTAAAAGTTCGGAGTTAAGAGTAATAGTTTGGCGCATGATTGGAAAAACCAAATCAACAACCCCAAACTCCGAGCTGAATGTTATTGCATTAAGAATTTATATCCGCCAATATTTTTAAGGGCGATGCCGGTTCCACGTACTACCGCGCGAAGAGGATCTTCGGCCACGTGAACAGGTAATTTAGTTTTAGCTGCTACGCGTTTATCCAAACCCCTTAACAAAGCACCACCACCCGTTAAATAAATCCCGGTTTGGTAAATATCTGCAGAAAGTTCTGGTGGAGTAATCTCTAAAGCTTTTAAAATCGCTTCTTCAATTTTAGAGATCGATTTATCCAGACAATGTGCAATTTCGGTATAAGAAACCGTAATCTGTTTAGGTACGCCCGTCATTAAATCACGCCCTTGAACGGCAAAATCAGCAGGAGCATCCTGAAGTTCAGGTAAAGCTGCACCAACCTCAATTTTAATTTTTTCTGCCGTACGGTCGCCAATCATAATATTGTGTTGACGGCGGATGTAGTTTACAATATCAGAGTCGAAGTTATCACCGGCAACGCGGATTGACTGATCGCAAACAATACCAGATAATGCGATTACCGCAATTTCTGTTGTGCCACCACCTATATCGATAATCATATTACCCATAGGTTCTTCTACATCAATACCAATACCTACAGCTGCAGCCATTGGCTCGTGGATTAAATATACTTCTTTTGCACCGGCAATTTCTGCCGAATCGCGTACTGCACGTTTTTCTACCTCAGTAATACCAGAAGGAATACAGATTACCATACGCAATGATGGAAACATCCAGCCTTTACCGCCATTCAGCATGCGGATCATGCCTTTAATCATCGCTTCAGCCGCGTTGAAATCGGCAATAACACCATCTTTTAGCGGACGTACAGTTTTAATATTATCGTGGGTTTTACCCTCCATTTGCATGGCTTGCCTACCAATGGCAATTACTTTATTTGTAGTACGATCGAAAGCAACGATAGATGGCTCATCTACAACTACTTTGTCGTTATGTATAATCAGGGTATTCGCAGTGCCTAAATCAATGGCAACTTCTTGCGTAAACCAGTTAAATAATCCCATGTATAAGGTATGTTTTCTTTATTTTGTCAAATCTATACTATTCCTAATGTAAAAATAGCTTTTTTATTGTTTTAAGTTTTATTTTCTTCATTCATTCCATTGTTTTTAAGGCAATTAAAATGTTTAGAAAATAAAAAAGCTAAAAGACCAAAGTTACAAGACCAAAGTTCGAGTGCGCTAAGGGAATAAGATATCCGCTTTAAGCTTTAGTCCTTCTGCTTTAAGCTTTAGTCTTTCTGCTTTAAGCTTTAGTCTTCTACTTTTAGCTTTAGTCCTTCTGCCTTAAGCTTTAGTCCTTCTGCTTTAAGCTTTAGTCTTTTTACTTTAAGCTTTAGTCTTTCTGCTTTAAGCTTTAGTCCTTCTGCTTTAAGCTTTAGTCTTTCTGCTTTTAGCTTTAGTCTTTCTACTTTAAGCTTAACTAGTGTTTAAAGTGTCGTACCCCAGTGGTTACCATTGCAATACCTTTTTCGTTTGCTTTTGCAACAGAATCAGCATCTTTTATTGATCCGCCAGGTTGTAGCACAGCTGTAATTCCAGCTTCAGCAGCAATTTCAACACAATCAGGGAAAGGGAAGAAAGCATCAGAAGCCATTGCTGCACCTTTAACGCTGAATCCAAATGAAGCCGCTTTTTCAATCGCTTGCCTTAAAGCATCAACACGTGAGGTTTGCCCAACACCACTTGCAATTAGAACGTCATCTTTTACCAATACAATGGTATTTGATTTAGTGTGTTTTACAATTTTATTAGCGAAAAACAAGTCTTTTAACTCTTGTTCAGTCGGTGCTTTATCGGTAACGGTTGTCATTTGTTCAGGCCCTTCGATAATTAAATCTTTATCCTGCTCAATTACACCGTTTAATAATGTTTTAAATTGTTTTTTGCTTAATTCAACCTCGTTACGTTGTAAAATAACACGGTTTTTCTTTTTACTGAACAATTCTACCGCTTCTTGCTGATAAGAAGGTGCGATTAATACTTCGAAGAAAAGGTTGTTAATCTCCTGTGCCGTTTCTAAATCCACTTCTACATTGGTAATGAGTACACCACCGAAAGCAGAAACAGGATCGCAGGCCAAAGCATCAATCCAGGCTTGTTTTACGGTAGCGCGTGATGCAATACCACAAGCATTTGTATGTTTTAAGATCGCAAAGGTTGGATCCTGAAATTCATCGATCAGCGCAACAGCTGCATCCACATCAACCAGGTTGTTGTAAGATAGCTCTTTGCCGTTCAGTTTAGTAAACATGGCATCTAAATCACCATAAAATACACCACCTTGATGAGGATTTTCGCCATAACGTAAAGTTTTGGCTTGCGTTACACTCTGTTTAAAAACATCAAGCGGTTCTTCAGTATTAAAGTAATTAAAAATTGCAGTATCGTAGTGAGAAGAAGTATGGAAAGCTGTTTTAGCGAAAGATTTACGTTGTGCTAAAGTAGTTTCTCCGTTTTGCGCCTCTAATTGAGCCTGTAAAGTAGGGTAGTCATTTTTAGAGGCAATGATTACAACATCGTTAAAGTTTTTTGCAGCAGCACGGATTAAAGAAATACCACCAATGTCGATTTTTTCGATAATTTCATCCGGTGTTCCACCTGCTTTTACAGTTTCTTCAAAAGGGTATAAATCAACAATAACCAGGTCAATTTCAGGAATTTCATATTCAGCAATCTGTTCCTGGTCGCCAGTTAAAGCCCTACGGTTCAAAATCCCACCAAATACTTTCGGGTGTAAAGTTTTAACACGTCCGCCTAAAATAGATGGATAACCTGTTAAATCTTCAACTGCCGTAACAGGAAGGTTTAAATCTTTTATAAATTGTTCTGTACCACCGGTAGAAAATAACTGTACACCTTGTGCAGCTAATAATTTCACCAATGGCTCCAAACCATCTTTATAATATACTGAGATTAAAGCGTTTTTGATTTTAATGGATTGACTCATTCTACTGAAAATTTTGAGCCGCAAAGGTAGTAAAACAGGGGCATTTATTAAGGGGGTAAAATCAATAAAAATGAAATTAGTCTTATATCTTTCTCAACAGGGTGTTTTTTATTTTACTATGAGATTTTAAAGATGCTTATATCTCCATATTGCAAGCGGAAATATTCACTTTCTACACATTCTAATTATTATATGTAATATTTACCTGGTTGAGCAGAATTAATCTGTGAGGCTTTAAAATTTACTAATGGTATTTCAATTTTGCTAATTTAGCCCATCAAAAAAATGTTATTAATTATCACGAGGGAGAATAATGTTTCAATCAAATCGTAAAGCAACTTGGTCATATATAGTTGTCGTTTTTCTTATTATATGTTGTTACGTTGGAATTTACCATTCACATCGTTATTTTGGGTTTAACTGGATAATGTGGCTAAGCATTTCAGCAATGTTGGCACTGTTTTATTTAGGGGATTTATGGTTAGGAGATAGGGGAAGGTGGGATAAACTGAAGTCTTTTCTATTTTTGCTGTTTGTTGGCGGGCCGATAGGTTTTTTTGTGATTAAAATGCATAAAGCTTTTACGGAAAAACAATTGGCCAACCATGGCGTGCATGCTCAGGGAATAGTAACTGATTTATACTTAAGAAGAAGTAAACGCAGTAAAACACCCTACGCTGTATTTACTTATAAATTAAATAATAAAATCTGGACACAGGAAGTGATTAACAGAAACTCTGATTTACAAATTGGAGATACTTTAATGTTATTATGCGCTAAAACAGATCCTGAAATTTTTAAGATCGATTAGTATAAAATCCCGGTTACTTCTTTATCTTTTTTACAATGGTTTCTACCACCCTGGGATAGTGTTGGTGTTCGAGCTGCTGCCCTTTAAACTTAACCATTTCAAGGTTGTCATTTTTATCGATTCGGTACCGGGCCTGATAAATGTATTCGCCTTCATCATAATTTTCATCAACATAATGTATGGTAATACCGCCTTCTGCTTCACCGGCAGCCATAACAGCGTTGTGTACATGATCGCCGTACATGCCTTTGCCACCAAATTTAGGGAGAAGTGCCGGATGTATATTCACAATTCTACCTGGGTAAGCATTGATCAGGCTTTTAGGAATTAGCCAGAGGAAACCCGCAAGCACAATGAAATCTATTTCCAGGTTTTTAAGTAAATCGATTACTTCTTCGGTTTTATAAAACTCGTTTTTATCGAAAACATGAGTGGGGATTTCAAAATTATCAGCCCTTTGTAGTACATAGGCATCGGCGTTGTTGGTTAACACCAAAGAGATTTCTATTTCATTACTCCGCTTAAAATGCTCCATCAGTTTTTGGGCATTAGAGCCAGAACCTGATGCAAAGATGGCTATTCGTTTTTTCACTCAAAAATCGTTTTGTCCAAAAATAGTATTTTTAAGCCTGTTTTTTCAATTGAAAAGAAATTTTATTCAATTAAGTTAAAGTATTATTAATGAATAAATTTAACGTATTTTTGCGGTTGCTAAATAGGGCTAAACTTTAATGAAAAAAAAGTTTAAAGTGTTTTGTAATTTAAAAACATTAATCCTATATTTGCAACCCGAATTATAGGAAACGAATAAGAAAAATAAAAGGCTAAATAGAAATGGCAAATCATAAATCTTCATTAAAAAGAATTAGAGCAAACGCAACAAAACGTTTACGTAACAGATATCAGGCAAAAACTACACGTACCTTTATTAAAAGATTACGTGCTGCAGAAGATAAAAAATCTGCATCTGATTTATTGCCTAAAGTAATCTCTATGTTAGATCGTTTAGCTAAAAAGAACATTATCCACAAAAACAAAGCGGCTAATAATAAATCAAAATTAACGAAATTCGTTAACGGTTTAAAATAAACCAATTATTTTACGATATTAGTAAAGGCATCCCAACCAAAAGTTGGGATGCCTTTTTTTTATCGTGCGCCGGGCATGGCAATCGACTATAGGGTTCAAGTCCCGAACACGCTTAGCAGTAGGAAGTGTTAGCTCGAGACAAGGGTGTCGTGGGTGACTG
>NZ_LMKM01000018.1 GCF_001421515.1 Pedobacter sp. Leaf216
ACCCACGACACCCTTGTCTCGAGCTAACACTTCCTACTGCTAAGCGTGTTCGGGACTTGAACCCTATAGTCGATTGCCATGCCCGGCGCACGAAATAAAAAAAGTCCCGGTTAAAAACCGGGACTTTCAAAAACTAGTCCACTAAACTTAGTTATATGGATTTTACATTCTGGTACGACCACCGCCTCCGCCGTTTCCACCGCGCTGACCTGGCATCTGCATATCTCCACTCATTGTTCGGCCACCAATACGGGTTAACGAATAAGTGAATGACAACATATAATAGCGTTTTAACACATTAAAGTTAACATCCTGAATTGATGTGCCTGTAGCTGTTCTGCTTACTCCTGTGTTTTGGTTAAGTGCATCATTAACAGAGAATTTAAATGTACCTCTGTTTTTAAAGAACTGACGGCTGATGTATGGATTAAGGATGGTATATTCCTGGTTATACAGATCACCACCACCAAAATTTCTGAAATAATCAATATCTATGGCTAACCTGATATTGGCTGGCAATACATAACTTACATCAAAGCTTGGATTAATGGTGTAAAACTGTGTATTGGAAGATTGCTGTGCTGAAAAGGTTGAATTGGTATAACTACCGGTAATACCACCCGTTAAATCAAATTTATCAACATTTGTAACCAATTTATAACCGTTGGAAATGGTGTACGAATTGGTAATGTTTTTAACTGATGTGGTACCGCCTCTTGGAATAATGTAATTTACATTCCTATTATAAGCTCCGTTACCTGAAATATTTAAGGTTAATTTACGCTCTGCCATTAAAGGTAAAGACCATGTTGCATTGGCATTACCTGCATAAACGCCATCAACATTAACATAGCTCACCTGTTGGATACCACTAGGAAGCTGTGAAACACTGTTACCGATACTGTTGAAAGTTTGGGTTAAATTTAAGCCAGCAAAAAAGAATCTGCCGTTTTCAATATTGAAGTTATTGAAATTAATCCTCAACTGGTTATTGAAAGAAGGTTTTAAAGCTGGGTTACCCACATAAATGGTTTGCGAATTTGTATTATCAGGAATTGGCTGAATCTGGTCGATACTCGGTTGAGTGGTAGAGCCACGATAGTTAATAAACAAGCGTTTACGGTTGCTAAAGTTATACCTGAACTGTGCAGATGGCGTAATATTGATGAAATTCTGCGTACGCTTTAAGCCAGTGGTTAAATTGGTATTTACCCTATTGGTTTGCTGCGCAGCCACACCAATATTCCAGTTGTACTTTTTCTCTGTTGTTGTTAAACTTACGCCTGCCGCATTGGTAAGGGTACGGTTATTATAAATGTTTGAGAAAGTATTGTCTACAAGGTCATATTGCAAAGTTATAGGATTGTAATTAAGCACATCTCTTTGCGAATCGCTATTTGAATACCCGTTCTGGTAATTAAATTCCACACTTAAGGTTTTGTTTAACGGCTCTGTATAAACTGCCCTTGTGGTATTACTTATAGAATGGCTATTGGTATTATTCAATTGATTGGTAACAGTATCTCTTGCTACTGTTCCGACTGTAATTTTATCATTCCTGTAATTAAGGTTTGTTCCATCGTTATCATTTATGTTTGTGCTTACATTTAAAGATAATGTACGTCCTCTGCGTTTAAAACTTTTGCGGATTAACAGGTTATTGCTGAAAGTAGGAGTAGCGGCAGTTGTGTTGTTGCGCTGTGTACCAACAGTTGAACCATCAGAAAGTATCCGGGTGTACGAATTTAAATTGTTTCCATCGGTTTCAGTATAAGCCAGGTTTGGCTGTATTTTAATTGATAATGAGGGATCTATTTTGGTATCCACCATAAAATTAAAACGGTGGTTAATACGGTCGGTATTATTACTTATATCCTCCGTGATGTCATTGGTACTACCTGTTAAATTTTGTGTAAATGAATTTTGCAACCGTTCGGATGTTGCTTTGTTAAAGAAATAGCTGGCCTGAAACTGTGTACCATCTTTATAGGTATCGGCAAAGTTTAAACCTGCTGCATTTGTATTGGTAATGCCGCCATTTCCATTAGCATTTCCTCCGCCCCCACCGCCACCACTGAAACCACCGCGTCCGCCGCCACCTCCAAAGCCATTACCTACACCACCACCCTGGCCAAAGTTTTGTTTGTTTACATTATTAAACTGCCCGATAAAACTGATCTGCCTGTCGTCGTCAAATTTATTTACGTTCAGGCTGGCATCATAACGGTCATTAGAGCCATAACCTGCTGTACTGTTGCCGAAATAACCATGTTTCATTCCATTTTTAGTGGTAATGTTCAAGATTTTATTTCTTGTACCATCATCAATACCGGTAAATTGAGCCTGCTCAGAAAGTTCATCAATTACCTGAATTTTATCTACCATGTCGGCAGGAAGGTTTTTAGTTGCCAGTAGAGGGTCGTTGCCAAAAAACTCTTTACCATCTACTTTAACCTTGGTTATGGTTTCGCCCTGGGCTTTTATGCTTCCATCTTTGGCTACTTCTACACCAGGTACTTTTTTCAAAAGATCTTCTACCACGGCATTCTCACGCACTTTGATTGATTTTGCATCAAATTCCAAAGTATCTTTTTTCACCACAATAGGTATAGTGGCCGTAACGTTAACGGTATTTAAATCAACACCATCATCACTCATGGCAATATCGCCAGCATTAACTGCTGCTTTAGCCACTTCAATATCTTTTGTAGCTGTTTTTAAACCTAAAAAGGCGGAGTAAATTCTATATTTCCCTGGCGCAATGGCTTTAAAGCTAAAACTTCCATCAGGATTGGTTTGACCTGAGGCCACAACACTAGAGTCTTTTAAGCTCTTAATTGCTATGGTAGCAAAATCAACGGGCTTTTTATCTTTCGCGTTAATTACTTTCCCGCTTATCGAGCCAGTATTTTGAGCCTGGGCGATGTAACCACAAAATAGGAGAACAACAAATATTGCCCTCTGAACGTTCCTTTTCATCAAAAAAAATTAGATATTATATTATAAAACTAAGCTATCAGACTGTAGAAAAGCCTAAAGGTTTGTTAAGGTGTGTTAAAAGCTTGGTAACATTTTAAATACAGCCCCTGGCAGAGCTGCCAGATGCAAAGATAGGCTCAGAAAGATGTTATTTTCTTTGAGCAGGATAACTTTTGTAATAAACCTTTGGGCAATGACAGTCTTTTTTAAAGATGCTGCATCCACTGAAGCTTATGGCTACAATTACAATGATAATGCTAATTTTCGTTTTCATTGAAATTCAATTTATGAAGCAGTACATAACTAAAAACAGCCATGGATGCGCCGAGCATATCGCAACCAAAATCCCACCATTCAGCCGAGCGATAGGTAAAAACTTTCCATTGTAACAATTCAATTCCCCCGCCAATAATCGCATTGATGAGCAAAATTTTGAAAATAGTTAAGGTTCTGAAAGCAAAAGTATGCTGATACCTTATTTTTCCGTAGAAGAGCAAAACTGATAAGACAAAGAAAAAGCCCATGTGGGTCATCTTATCAAAACCTTTGAAGAAAAACCCGCTCTCGCCAACAGAGTCGGAAATTTGCATATTACAAAGCACTAAAACGACAATTGTCCAAAGAATGGCCCATTTTTGCTGTTTTAGTGCTTCGTACAAAATATAAAGATTAGGCGCCTACCAATTCCTGGTATGCTTCTGCTGTTAATAAACCATCTACTTCAGCTAAATCGGCTAAAGATACTTTCACCATCCAACCTTTTCCATAAGGATCTGAGTTAACAAGTTCTGGATTGTCGTTTAATTCAGCATTTACTTCCAATACCGTTCCAGTAACTGGCATATACAAATCAGAAACAGTTTTAACAGCTTCTACTGTACCGAAAACTTCTTCTTTAGCTACTTCGCTGCCTACAGTGTTGATATCAACATAAACGATATCACCTAATTCGCGCTGTGCGAAATCGGTAACACCAATATAAGCTTCGTTACCTTCAACTTTAACCCACTCGTGGTCTTTAGTGTATTTTAATTCTGATGGAAAATTCATTAGTTGTAAATTATTGAATATAAGTTATGTATTTTCTTCTTTAAGCCAGCTTGCCCAATATCTTGTGGATTTTACAAACCGGTAGTTTATGCATCAAAAATACAATTAAGTTTAACATATCGCAATGCCTGGAGAATTAACTTATCATAAAAGGTTAATTTGATTTGACCGGACGTTCGCAAGCATAAGATATTATGATTAAACAGATTGAGTAAAAATAGTTATATTCACTTAACCAATTAACGCTCAACATGAAATCTTCATTACGCTACGCCTTAAAAGTATGCTTAACTACCCTGCTGGCTTCAGCACCACTAACTATGGTTATTGGATTTGCCTACATCGCATTGATCAGGCTCATCAACCCAGCGAATTGGATGTTTAGTTTTAACCTTCCCTTCAATCATATATTTTTATTTGTAGCGATTCTTGCTGCCTTCATTATTGTCAATAGCTATACTGTCAAAAAAGTAGGTTATTTAAGGTTCATCAATGATAGGCCTGTTGCTCACGCTATCGTAACCTTTATCCTTTATCTGGTTGCCAGTGGGAACATCTTTTTCATGGCTTTAGATTATCTATTATTCAGTTATGTGCCAATGTTCTTAACTGCATTTATATCCAGCATATTTTTCACTGTCCGTGAAGGCAAGCCATTCAGGAAGTTACCGAATAAAAGCCCAGGTAATGAGCTAACACCTTTAAGTGATCAATAAAAATCGAAACTGAAGAGCTGCATGCTAATGGAATATTTGCTTTCCTGGACTCTAAGAAGGACTTATTTAAGTAACATTTAAGCTTTTATAACGCAACTTCTTCCCAATAGCAGCTGTATCCGGTTAATTCAATGTAAACCTTAAGCTAAAGCCAAAATTACTGAACGAGGTATTAAAAGTTTGTGAAGTATATGGTTTTGTAATGTTCGAATCGTAAAACAATTTGATATTAAATTTCTGGTTTAACACATAATCTACACTTGGCCTCAAGGTAATGTTCTTCGCTCCTGATGATACTTCCGCTTCGGTAACATCGGCCCGGTAAATCACGGTTTTATTATCACGAATGGCTACATCCAATTTAAAATCCATATTATTATCCATTTTAAGGCTTTTAAACCATCCAAACGGAAAACGGAATTTATTGGTACGATAACCCAAACCCAATACCATATTGTTTTCTGATAATTGTGCCAGCTGACTGTTTGATAAACTCAGGCCGAGCAACCTCGAACGGTTTAATTCAAAAGATGCTGTAAGGTTATTTTTAAACCTGGTATCAACACCGATCAGTGGTGAAAAATATTCGGAAATGGTTACCTGTGCAAACTGGTATTCGGGTAAAAAGTTGTTGTTCACATCCCTGCTGCTTACCCCACCATTGGTTTCCTGATAACGCAGCAATGAATTAAATCCATTGATATTATAAGCAGAACGGTAACCATGCCTGATATCTACTGATGAAAATTTATCGGCAATAAAAGGAATCCGCGTTAAACCGCTATAGGTCAAACTCCAGTTCGGAAGCGGTATTTTCGGGAAAGCATTCATTTTTGTTTTACCAGCATCCTTACCAGAATATGCAGCCATAAATGCAGAAATAATTACATCCTGACTTTCTTTGCCATAACCATCGGCAAAACCGCTGTTAATACCTGAAGAATTTGGATTTTGTGCGCCTAACCTTCTCGAAATAATAATCCTGTTGGCCATAAACTGGTTAAACAAAGAAGAAACCGTGCTCGAATTGCTTTCTTTAAAGGCAGTACCCAAGGCAATGTACGAAACGCTATAATCGCCTGTTGTAATGGCACTTAAATTCTCGAATGATGATGCACTTGCCACGTACCTGAAGTTGGTAGAAAAATTTCTGGTTTGCGCTTTATTCGCTTTTAAAGTAATCCGTAAATCTTTAAAAGGCTCAACCTGGCCGGTAAGCTGTAAATCTTCGCGGAGTGTGTTCACATAAAGCTGAGTCTGCAAAGTATCTGTAGTTAACCAGCCGCTGTTCAATGCCATTTCACGGATATCACGCTGACTGCCGAATGCGAAACCTAAACCTGGGGCTCCGGTGGCATTGTCAATACCGAAATACTTGGTTGTTGGCAGATAGCCAGGCAAGAAAATACCTTTTGTTTGTACAAAACTGGCATTTACATTTTTCAAACTCGTTAACAAATTAATGAAAAAGTTCTTAGCGCCGCCGCCATCCTGGTCATTACCTGCGTTGCGGATAAAGCCAAATTTATTGTACAGCGTTGTTAAGTTTAGAGTAGGATTTACCTGAACCGTTCTGCTGTTTTGAACCGTATTTCCAAGGTTAATGTTAGGATCGCGCAGGGTAGAAAGCGGCTCGGTTTGCCAGTTAAAGTTGGTGCCGTAACGGGTTTTTACCGTAACCCAGTTTAACCCTGGTATTTTATCGATCGGCAGATTATAGGTTACATTTAGGTTGTGGTTATAATCGGTAGTCCGGCCCAACCGTTTTAAATTTTCCCAAACCGTATCCCGTTTCAATCCTTCAATTCTACCGTCGGGTTCATCTATAATGGAATAGTTTGTCGCGTTAAAATCCAGTTGTAACGAACGGGTGAGGTTCCAGGCGATACCATAAATCCTGCTCATGGTAAAGTTCTTATTAAAGGTAGTGCCGTAGCCACTCTGGTAAACCCCTATGCTGTTGTTAGGATCGTTATTTCTTAAGGTATTTTCTGAATACAAACGGTCTACATCAATTCTGAAATTGATTGCACTCGGAAAAATACTAAAGTTAAAATCCTTTAATAAGGCAAGCATGTTAGACTTAATAATTTTTTCGAAAGGGGCAATGGTTTTGGCTTCTTTTGAATAGCTATATTGTAATGATGCCCTGTAAGTATTCTGTATGCTGCTTTGATTAATAAAATCGCGGTGGTTGTACTGTGTGTAAGCATAACTTGCCGAAAAGTTTTCAATATCCCAAAGGTGTATGGGTTTACTGTTGTTTACACGGTCTTTCCTTACGTTGGTAAAGTTGATCCCTCTCCTAACGGTGTAATCCTGTGCAAAATTCAAAATAGAATCTTTTTGGGCCTTGGTTGATTGATCCAAAGCATTTTTCAGTTCAATATCCGGTGTTCTTGGGTTGTACTGTGGTGTTGAAACCTGTTTGGAATAACTTACAAACATCGGAATTTTAACCCCTGATTTTTGTGGAAGGAATTTACCAAGTTCCATGGCCGAAGAAACATCCAACAGCACATTATCCGCACGGTTTCTTTCACTCACTTTCGAATCTATAGAACCAAAACCGATAGTGGATTTACTACCGGAAATATTTACATCTGCAAAATCTGCAAGTTTCAAATTCAATCTGCCTGTTGCTGCCCATCCACCTTTTTCATCAAATTCGGTCAACCTTAACTCATTGAACCAAACCAGCGCATTTTTATCCTGGCCATCATCCCTAGCCCCATCAGTAACGGTACGCAAAGGGTTTTTAATCCCCACCATATACACCCTAACCTTGCTCATGTCGGGCTGCCCTTTTACAACTATGGTTCTCAATCCGTCAGTATAGGTAAATGGTACATTGGTAGGCCAAGGTTGTCCGTTTGCCAGTTTTGCTACGTTACGGGCCAACTTTGCGTTTTGGAAAAGCGTCAGATCAATATCCATTCTATTGGCTTCCGGCCAGATGGCATCAGGATCGCTGGTACCTGGGTTGGTAACCTTTAAAGGCATTACATATTCGTAATAATTATCCTGGTTATCGGTTCCGATCCTTAAAAAGGCAGAAACATCGTTATCATTTAACAATTGATTATTAATGGCCTCTGCATGAACGAACATCTCTAAATGTTTGTAAGATCTAAAATCGCTGTAAGCAGTTTTAAATGCCGCCCGGCTATAACCATCCCTTAAATTTTTCACACTCACCGAGAGCGATTGTTCATTCAGCCTGGTATCGCCACGGTAATTGCTATAATCACGCTCGCGCAAAATACCCGGAGGAGTTACATAAGGGATAGGCGAACGTTTACCATTTTCTTCAATGTTTACAGTTGAAACTTCGATGGTAGAATTATCAGGCGTTAAGGCTGGCAATGATGGATCAACAATTACCTGCGCGGCAACATTTGATGCGTTATACTCTCTCCATTCACCACGGATAAGCTGCAGCTTTGCAAAACGCATAATCGCGGTATCAGCAAAATTGGTCATAAACATCCTGAAAAAACGGATTGATTTAAAATCCTGAATTCCACCAACCTTATCTTGATATTGCCCGATTGGAATCCTAAACTGGTACCATGAAACAGCTTGTGTATTTCCGTTGGCCAGTTTTACCTGAGAGGTTACTTTATCGGTAATAAAATTCTGTCCAACGTTTAAATCTCCCGGACGGATGGAAACTTTATATTGAAAGTATTCATCACTTTGGGTCATGTTGTTGTCGCGGTTAATATCCTCACCATCCGGCAATGAAGTAGAAGCCGAATTTTCGAGCCCTAATTCTTCCTGCGATTGTTGTGAGGTTTTCGAGTTGCCCTCAGTTCCATTGTATTTCTCATACCGTTTAAGAATCCCTGCATTGATCTGATCTAAAGCCGGCCCTCTGAAATAAGCATAATTATCTGAGGATGGATCCGCATCAAGCGCAGTAGAAGCAGTAGCATTCAACTGGCCTTTAATCTGTGTAATGGCCGCAGCAAACTTAATTTTTTCATCCGCATCTGATAGTCCATCCAAACCTACATCCTGCGCCCTGCGTGCGTTGGCATTGTTATCAAACGCCTGCACAACCGGCTGTAATTTTGGTACACGGCCCCATGCAGTTTCATCATATTTAGTGGGATCGTTTGTGGCCGGCAAGCCGTTCTCCAACGATTTTCTTCCATCTTTAAGAATATCTTCTGAGATATTTCCTAAATTGAAATACATATCACCACCTGCAGAATTCGGTTTATAGATGAATGGATCCATTACCCAAAACTCAATAAAGCCAACATTCAGTGCTTCAAAATCGTTGGTTTCAATCTTCCGCTGAAAACCGCCCCAGTTATTTCTTGGTTGCAGCAAGCTTCCGTCCGGCCTAAAATCGGTAGTACGGAAATTATATGGCCCCCTAACCGTAGGGTAATATGCCACATCAAAAGTGGTAATGTTTAATGCCTGTCCGGTTGCGGTTTCTTTAAAAGGAAAAACCTCCTGCTCAATTACCTCTCTTACATAGTGATTGGAAAGTTCAGAGCGGTTGCCCCTGATATTGGCCGGTGTAGTTGAGGCCGCCGAGTTGTAAAACGTAGGGTCTATATTATAAAAGGCAATTCTTGCGCGGTTGTAACCATACGATAAATCATTAGACTTATCGTACTCGGAAAAAAGTTGTGGCGTACCTGATAACTGCCAGGCGATGGCACTTTTTAAATCGATTACCGACCGCGATGCTTCAAAATCATCAAGATAACTTACCCCATTTTTACTTCCTGCAAAATTAAGTGCTCGTGGGTGGCCCGGAATCAGTTGTGCAAATTCACCGTAAAAGGTTACACTGGATGGGGCTTTTGTAGAAATAAACGGCAACTTATCTACCATTTTAGTTAAAAACCGCGATGGTGAGCTGTAATTGATATCTGCTCCCCAAATGGTATTCGAAATAGGCTCTTCACCAATATTTACTTTTTGGGTTAATGGTTTTTCGGTGAGGTTCATGATCGTTCCACCCAGGTTCAGCTTGTTGTTTACGCGGTAATCCAAACGGGTTCCAAAAAGCGACCTTTGCTGCAAGCCAAAAAGTTCATTGTTTTCTGTGGTAATCCTGATGGGCTGACCGGAAACCAAAAGTGCCTGGTTAATAATGCTCACCCGGCCTCCCTGGTAATCAACTGTAAAATCCACACCTTCCGTTAGTGGCATAGTTCCTGCAAAAACCTTTACAGATCCTTCAGGAACATTGATTGCATTTAAACTGAATTCAGAGGAAATATCCGATTGATAATTTACCTTAATAATGTACCTGTTCTGATTTTGAAACAACTGCTTGGCAATGGTTTGTGTAGAATCGTAAAGTGCAGTAAAGGTATATTTATTGATCAAGGCCTGTTCACTTGGTAAAAACCTTGCTGCCAAATCTTTACCAAAAGGTTCAATCACCGGAAAAATAATCCTTCCATTTGCCGGATCAATGGTAATATATCCCGAATTGGTGTTGGTAACCAATGATGTTTGCCCATTACTGCCCACTCCGAACATACTGGCCTGGTTGGCATTACTTGCGGTAGAGTATGAACCAAAAGCGTTATTTGCGGCCACGAAATCGAAAATACCATCCGGTTTGCGCTCATTTTGCTGGTTTAACCTGTCAAACTCCGTTAAGGCAATCCATTGCTTATTGGCCGTATTCTGCCCTTCGGTCATTACCGGATTATCCACACCGGTTTCATTATCAATGCGGTAAATATCCAGTTTAAAATTCTGACTGCTGATCTGATATCCTCCGATAGAGTAAATATTCTTCATCATCAGATCCCAGGTGGGAAGTTGAATTTTTGTGGTTTCGTTCTTTAAAAGTTTCGCAAAAAGCACCTTTGGGTTTGCAGCATCAAAAGTAACATCGGTAGAAAACTCACCCACCTGATATTCTACACCGTTATAAGTATAACGGTAGGCAACAGCCAACACCTCATCGGCATTTAAAGGGTTGTTTAATGATAAATAACCCAGTTGAGGCTGGAAAGTAAACTCGCGCTCAGTTAACTTTCTGGCATAAATAAGTTTGGCAAAGTTATCGGTATTACTGCTATTGGCAGGAGTGGTTTGGAAGAAAGAAAGTACAGCATTGGAATTTGTTTGCCTGATTGCCCCGCCCTGGTAAGCATTTAGTTGCGCAATAAGGTTGTTAGATTGTTGTGAAAAACCTGTAGCGGTAGTTCCGGCAGGCAAACCCGAAGTTCCGCCGGTAAGCAAAGATGTGTTGAAAGGAACATTTTCACCCAAATCCATTAAACCCAATACATCTCGTGAATCGTTGGTATTTCCAGCTTTATTGGTAATCCAAACCTCTATTTTGGTAATCTGGATCGGCGAGGTGATAATTGGGGCATTAGCCAGGTTTTTGTTGTAATTATTTCTAAAATACTGCGATAGGAAATAGTGCTTATTGGCCTCATAACTATCAATATTTACGGTGGTGGTGTTTTGCTGCGCACCGTTGGTAATCTTAATCTCCCTTGATTCTGATTTCTGCTGAGTGTATACACTGGTCACATTCAACCGCCCGAATTTCAACTGTGTCTTAATCCCGAAAAGTGCCTGTGTTCCGGTAATCAGTGAAGTATTTAAAGGCAAACTTACGTTACCTGCCTCAATCTTCTGGATAATATCATCCGGCCCGCCTGAATAATCCAGTTTAATCTGGTTCTCAAAATCGAACTGAGCCTCCGTATTGTAATTACTTTTAATTTTTAGTTTTGTTCCGATATTTCCAACCAGGTCCATCTGGATCCTTTGGTTAAAATCGAAATTTGTCTGCACCCGTTGCCTTTCGTTAAAAAGCGGATTTTCATTTTTATTCACCCTGCCTAAAAAAGTAAGTTCGGCTTCACCTCGGGGCTGGATATCGATGGTAGTTCCACCAAATAATTTTTCGAATGCTTTACTGTTTACCTGAATCTGCGGAATAATACCAGTGCTTCTGTAATCGCTTACCTCGGCATTCGATATACTGCGCCAATTGCCGCGTTTGATCTCACTGCTAACCAGACGCTGGTATTCATCAATCGTTAAATATTGAGTATTTAAAACAAAATTATCTCCTATGAGTTCTTTAACTACATAGCGTTTATTTTTGGCATCGTATTCTACAACGCGCTTTAAATTACTTGGAGATGGATAAAAAGGATTAACAGCTGGACTGAGGCCCAAACGTTCTTTTTCTTTCAAACCAAAATTATTTTTTGGCTTAATTGTATCCACCTTGCTTGGAACAACTTGAGTGTAAGCGTTTTGAGAAGCAATTAAAAAAAGAGGAATGAGAAACAGAAATGTAGATATTCTCTTCAAAGGCAGTAGATCTATAAAGTTTTTAAAGCATGTTTAATTAATTGCTCTACCGAAAGCGTTCCCTCTGTCACTTTTAATATCTGGTCTATAGTTTTTTCGGCGGTTTGTTTGGCGAATCCGAGCATTACCAATGCTGATAACGCTTCATCTTTCACAGTATTGTGTTGAGGCATAGAAATTAATGAATCTACACCTTCCTTTTTTAATTTATCCTGAAGCTCTAAAACCAGGCGTTGTGCGGTTTTTGCGCCCAGGCCCTTAATCCGCTGAATTAAAGGCAAATCGGCCTTAACAATTGCGGTTTGTATCTCTACTGGGGTAATGGACGATAAAATCATCCTGCCTGTATTCGGCCCAATGCCCGTTACCGATATCAAGTGTAAAAATAAACGGCGTTCGCCTTCATCAGCGAAGCCGTATAATGTGTGTGCATCTTCTTTTACATGTAGCCAGGTGTAGAGTTTACACCTTTCAGCATCGCCCAAAGCGCTATATGTGTTTAAAGATATGTTAATATGATAGCCTATACCTCCGGCTTCAACCACAACATAAGCCGGGTTTTTAAATGTCAATTTACCATCAATATAGGCGTACATGTAATGCTACTTTTTAGTTGTTTTTCCAAATATACCTTTTCGTTTCGATGTTGCAATTTCTTCTTTTGCCTGCACATCTACAACAGCAATGGTTACCATATTAACGATTTCGCGTACAGAACTACCTAATTGAACAATATGAACAGGTTTATTCAACCCTAAAAGGATCGGACCAACCGCCTCGGCCCCTCCAAGTTCTTGTAACAATTTGTATGCAATGTTTCCAGATTCGAGATTTGGGAACACCAAAGTATTCGCCGGAGCATCTGCCAGGGTGCTGAAAGGGAAATTATCCTGCAGCAATTCATTGTTAATGGCAAAATTTCCCTGCATCTCCCCGTCTACCACAATTTCAGGATGGTTTTTATGAAGAAGGTTTACCGTTTCCCTTACTTTATTTGGTGTTACCCCATCATTCGAACCAAAATTTGAATAAGATAATAAGGCAATACGCGGTTTGATGTTAAACTGCTTAACAGATTTATCGATCAGTAAGGTAATATCCACCAGTTCTTCTGCCGTTGGATCTACGTTTACTGTGGTATCGCCAAAGAAAACGGGCCCCTTTTTGGTCATCATCATATACATACCAGCCACACGTTTTACGCCTGGCTCTACCCCGATTACCTGCAAAGCAGGCTTAATGGTAGCACCATAATTTTTTGTCAAACCCGAAATCATGGCATCGGCCTCGCCAAACTCCACCATCGATGCACCATAGTAGTTACGGTCTCTCAATAATTTAGTGGCATCGCGCATAGAAGAAACACCCTTACGCTGACGTTTTTTAAATAATGCTTCTGCATATTGCTTGGTCTTGTCAGGGTTCTGCATCTGATCGATAATCTCTACCCCATCTAGCTCCAGTGCATGTTCATCGATAATTGCCTGTATTTTTTCTTTATTTCCCAAAAGAATTGGAATAGCAATGTTATCATCTTTTACAATCTGGGCAGCCTTTAAAATTTTATAGTTATCTGCCTCAGCAAATACCACACGTTTAGGATCCATCTTTGCTTTGGTGGTTACCGCCCTCATAATGGCATCATCCAAGCCTAAACGTTTTCTTAATTCTTCATTATAGGCATCCCAATCGGTAATGATTTTTCTGGCCACGCCGCTCTCAATGGCTGCTTTCGCTACCGCTGTTGATACTTCCGTAATCAGCCTGAAATCAACTGGTTTTGGAATGATATAATCGCGCCCAAATTTTAAGTTACGGGCATTGTAAGCCAAGTTTACAGCTTCCGGAACCGATTTTTTAGCCAGTTCTGCAATCGCCTTAACCGCAGCAATTTTCATGGCTTCATTGATGCTGGTTGCCCTAACATCTAACGCTCCCCTAAAAATATAAGGAAAACCCAAAACGTTGTTCACCTGGTTGGGATAATCAGAACGGCCAGTAGCCATAATAATGTCCTTACGTGTTTTAATGGCCAGTTCATAAGCAATCTCAGGATTTGGATTGGCCATGGCAAACACAATCGGGTTTTTAGCCATCCCCACCAACATATCCGGAGAAATTACGTTTGCAGCCGAAAGTCCGATAAAAACATCGGCACCCTTCATCGCCTCTCCAATATTAGAAATGCCTTTTCTGGTGGTGGCAAAGCTCATGCGGATATCATCCAGATCGGTACGGTGAATATCAATTAATCCATTGATATCAAACATAACCAGATTCTCTTTTTTAACCCCTAAACTGAGGTACATTTTAGAGCAGGAAACAGCTGCTGCACCAGCGCCACTTACTACAACCTGAATTTTATCTATTTTCTTTTTCTGAATTTCGCAGGCATTTAGCAAGGCTGCACCAGAAATTATGGCTGTTCCATGCTGATCATCATGCATTACAGGAATGTTCATTTCCTGCTTTAAACGCCTTTCAATTTCAAAACATTCTGGTGCTTTAATATCTTCAAGGTTAATCCCCCCGAAAGTGGGCTCCAAAGCCTTAACGATTTTCACAAAATCATCTACATTTTCGGTATCCAGCTCCAAATCGAATACATCAATATCAGAGAATATTTTAAATAAAAGGCCTTTACCTTCCATTACCGGCTTGCCGGCTTCCGGACCGATATTGCCCAGGCCCAAAACTGCTGTTCCATTACTGATTACAGCAACTAAATTACCCTTTGCGGTATATTTATAAACATCATCTTTATTATTTGCTATTTTTAAACAAGGCTCAGCAACTCCTGGAGAGTATGCCAGGGTTAAATCCCTTTGCGATGTTGTAGGTTTAGTGGGTACTACTTGTATCTTTCCCGGACGGCCTTGCGAGTGGTAATCCAACGCATCTTGCTTTCTATTCGTATTACTCATTAAGTAACTTATTAGTGACGGTGCAAAGGTACAATTCTTTTTATGAGGCTTAAAATAAAAAGCCGTTCAAAAAAAGTTAAATAAGAATAATTGAGCAATATAGGAAAGGAGATTCCCCTGCTGGTTCCTTTTTCTGGGCTGGAAGTTCATCTCGAAGTTTTGAGTTAGGTTTTTTTTCTGTTCAATCTCCTTATTCATCCTTTCGATGGCTAAATTGGCAAAATAGACCGTTAATATGCTATTGTCCCTATGTTTATCAGATAGTTTAAGTGCTTCGATATAGGCAGCTTTGTCAACTGCTTTTATAATCAGATGTGGTTGCTTAAACCTGGCTAGAATGTAATTGGAAATCAATCTTCCTACACGGCCGTTACCATCGGGAAAAGGATGGAGATAGATGAAAAACTTATGAAATCGTGCGCTGATCTCCAATGAATGTAATTTGCCACTGGCTATTGCATGTTCAGTTGAATCTAACAGTTCTGGCATTCTTTTAATACTAACTTCAAAATCGCCAAAAACCGTATCCCCGGCAGCCATTTGAGTTTGGGTTTAAGAAAAATCTAATTCTATCAGCGGCTAAAGTACAAGCTGAAATGCAGTGATAGAGATCAGCGAAGATTGTATTGCAGGTTTATTACCCTTTGCTAATTTTCAAAATCATACCCACTTGTAAACCCGCTTTGGACAGGCGGTTATCGCGACGGATTGTCTGCACGGTCGCACCATCAAATTTTTCAGCAATCTCCGATAAGGTATCGCCGGTTTTAACCGTATAACTTAAAAATGATGCTGGTGCCTTTAATGGTGTGCGGTTTTTAGCATAAATTTTCAGCCTTTGTCCCGGTACTATTGTCTTACTTTTCAAACCGTTCCACACCCTCAAATCCTGTACCTCAACACCATATTTACTGGCTACAGCCGTTAAATTCTGACCGGCAGTAACTTTGTGGTATACTACAGCAGAAACGGCCAGACTTTTACCTTTTTTCTTTCTTAAATCCCTTACATCATCAGTGCTGGCCTCTATAACCCTCATGTTTGCTTCGACTTCCTGGTTATTTAACACATCATAAATACCCGCATAATCAATATCCTTCAGTTTGGGCATCACAATCCGTTTCGGCTCATCATCCGTACCGTTTACAATCTTTTTCTTATATGATGGATTTAACGCCATCATCGCTGCCTCTTCAATATTGAGCACCTTTGCCAGTGTAGATAAAGAAACAAAACGGGTAGTTTGAACGGTATCGGTTTTTAAAAACATGGTTGATGCCTGTGCGGTAATCTGATGCTTGCCAGAATAGTTCATTACATATACAGCAGCTATAAAAGCGGGCACATAATTTCTGGTTTCTTTAGGTAAAAACTGTCTGATTACCCAAAAATCCCTTGATCCTGCTTTTTCAATGGCCCTGTTTACATTGCCTTTACCACAGTTATAGGCAGCAATGGCCAAAAGCCAATCGCCCAATTCTTCAAACGCATCCCTAAAATAAGCTGCGGCAGCATAACTGGCCTGAATAGGATCTTTCCGCTCATCAACAAAATTATCCATTTTTAAGCCATAGGCTTTACCCGTACCAAACATAAACTGCCAGATCCCTGTTGCGCCAACTCTGGAAATGGCATGCGGGTTCATCTGTGATTCTACAATGGTTAAATATTTAATTTCCTGCGGAATGTTATAATCTTTTAAAGCCTTATCAAAAATCGGGAAATAATAACTCGATAAACCAATCATTTTGCCGAACATATCCTTACGCTTCGCATAAATATCAATGTACTGCTGTACGTATTCGTTGTAAGGAAGTGGAACTGTTTTCGCGATGGAATCAAGCCTGAGCTTATAAATAAAGTTCTGTCCCATGGTTAATGGGTTTTCAGAAACTGAAGGCACCGCTACAGTATCGGTATTGATAAAAATGTTGTTGTGTACCTTCGGGAGACTATCTAATCTGAGTGTTTGTTGCGCAGAAGCGGAAGAAATATATCCTAAGCAAGCACAAATTGAAGCAAAAAGTAATTTTTTAATCATGGGCTATTGGTTTATTCAGTATCGCCATTCCGAACCTGATTCAGAATCTATTGTATAGATGCCAGTCCTGAAAACATCAGGACGGCATGGCAGTTACTGCACACAGCTCAAAGAGCTAATGCCTATTTTAAAAAAGCCTGAGAAAAAGCCAAAAGCTTATCTTCCTCAAAATGTTTGGCTGTAAATTGAATACTTAACGGCAAATCATCATTATTATTGCCTAAAGGCAAAGCAATTGCCGGGTTACCGCTTAAAGATGGCAATACCGTAAATATATCGGCCATGTACATCACCAGCGCATCCTGTAGGTTATCACCGATTTTAAAAGCAGTAGTAGGTGCCACAGGAGAAAGAATTAAATCATAATCCTGAAATAAAGCATCCATTTTTTCTCTTATTAAACGCCTTACCTGCTGCGCTTTCTGATAATAAGCATCATAATATCCGGCACTTAATACAAAAGTTCCTAAAAGGATCCTGCGTTTCACTTCCTCTCCAAAACCCTCGGCCCTTGATAGCTTATAAAGTTCGTTTAAAGACTTTGCCTCCAGGTTACGATGGCCATAATGCACCCCGTCATACCTGGAAAGATTAGAGGAGGCCTCGGCTGTGGTTAAAATATAATAAGCCGGAACCAAATAATCCAAAAGATCGAAAGAAACATATTCAATCGTATGCCCGTCTGCTTTCAGTTTATCAATTGATTTTAAAATTGCTGTTTTAATTTCAGGATCAAGCGCATCACTTTCTATCGTTTCTTTTAAAACCGCTATTTTTTGTTTTTTATGTTCATTTAACTGAGCAGGATAATCCGGAACGGCTAAGGGCGAAACTGTCGAATCGTAATCATCAGCACCAGCCAAAACCTGAAGAAGCAGGGCTGCATCCTCTACAGATGAAGTAATTGGGCCAACCTGATCAAAAGATGAAGCGTACGCAATAACACCATACCTGGAAATTCGGCCATAAGTTGGCTTTAATCCAATCTGACCGCAAAAAGCAGCCGGTTGGCGGACTGAACCTCCGGTATCGGTACCCAAAGCAGATAAACACATATCTGCCTGAACAGCTACAGCAGAACCACCAGAAGATCCTCCCGGCACAAGCTCAGGGTTTGCGGCATTTTTAACGGCTCCATAAAACGAAGTTTCGTTAGAACCACCCATGGCAAATTCATCACAGTTTAACCGGCCGATAATGATGGCATCTTGCGCCAGTAAACGTTCTACAACCGTTGAGGAATATGGCGATACAAAGCCTTCGAGCATTTTTGAAGATGCAGTAACAATATGGTCTTTGTAGCAGATATTATCTTTAATACCAATCACCATCCCTGCAAGTTTACCCGCAGTACCTTCTTTTATCTTTTGCTGTATCGCTTTCGCCTGAGCTTCGGCCGATAAAAAAAACACCTCATTAAATGCATTGAGGTGTTCATTTTTTTCAATTTGCTTAAAATAATAAGCCAATAAATCGGGTAAAGTTAATTGCTTTTGCGAAATAAGCGATTGTATCTCTTTAAGAGAGCTGTATTTCTTCAAAACTAAAATTTATTGCAATTAAACGGTTTTATCACGGTTAGATGGATCTACCTGTTCACCATCAACGCCATCTTTACCATCTTTAAATTCTTTAACACCTTTACCTAAACCTCTCATCAGTTCAGGAATTTTTTTACCACCAAATAATAACAATACCACTACCGCAATAATGATAATTTCTGGTGTTCCAAGCATTGCTGCTATTGTTGTATTTAACATCATTTTCTTGTTTAAACTTTTTCTTTGTCAGTTACAATTTTTTCGTCGGTAGGCTTGGCCAGGTCTATATGTGGCGCACTGGCCTCAACCTTTTCATCAACAGGTGTTTCTTCTGTTGGATGATGACGTTGGCTATGGTTATTTACAGCTGTTTCTTCCGCTTCTTCTTTATCTAAGTCCATAGCATTGATATTTCTGTGAATTTCACGCTTCACACCATCAGATGCATCTTTAAATTCTCTGATCCCTTTTCCCAGCCCTCTTGCAAGCTCAGGTAGCTTTTTACCACCGAACAACAATAAGACTACCACTAAAATGAGCACGATCTCCGATCCACCCATGTTTAAAAACTCTAATAACGTGCCTTGATACATCACTAATATAATTTATACAAATATATACATTTTAAAAACTATTCTTTTACTTACTAATCCAGGCCTCTGGATTCAATTTTGTCTGTCCCCTCATAATTTCGAAGTGCAGCTCGGCAACATCTCCTGAATTTGCAAGCACACCTATTGTTTGGCGGGTACTTACCTTATCTCCTTTGCTTACACTGGCCGATTTAAGGTTTTGATAAATGGTAAAATAATTACCATGCATTAAAATTACCACGTACTTACCATAAATAAGGCTTACTCCTAAAACCTCACCATCAAAAACCGCCCTCACGGCCGAACCTTCTGAGGCTGTAATGTTTACCCCCTCATTGTTCATAGATGCCTGATCTACCTTGTGAACACCAAAATGTTCGGTAATTGTTCCTGAAACAGGATATGGCAATCTACCACGGTTATTTTCAAATCCTGCTGCCAGTTTAGCCGAACCGGCATCGTTGGTAAGCAGTTCATTGGTACTCTTCTCTTTTGCTGCTACCGGAGCTGCCGGGGCAGGCCTGTTTTCGGCTTTTGCTTTGGCTGCTGCCGCTCTTGCCTCAGCTGCTGCTTTAGCCGCAGCGATACGGGCCTCTTCTGCAGCTTTTCTTCTGGCTTCCTCAATTGCTCTCTGGATCGCCAAACGGATTGCCTTGTCAATCTGTACCTGTTGTTTTTTGCGGGTATTGATATCCTGCTTAAACTGAGATTCCTGCTTGCTTAAATTCTTTAAAACTACCGCCTGCTCACTCTTATCCTTACCCAGGCGCTCACGCTCCCTTTCCTGTTCTTTTAACAGATCACTTTTTTCCCGAAGTGTTTTATCAAGCACTTTAATCTTGCCATTTAAGTCTTGCTGTGTATTTTCGATATAACCCGCTTGCTTTTTGCGGTATTGGCTAAACTGCTGTAAATATTTTATTCTTTTATAAGCCTGGTTAAAATCTTTCGCTGCAAAAATGAACATCATCTTATCATAAGAGTTTCTGTTCCGTTGTGCAAAGCGGATCATTCCTGCATATTCCTTTTTAAGATCGCCTAACTGGCCTTGTAACGTATGTACGGTATTCGTGTTCTGAGAGATTTGGTTATCCAGATTTTTTATTTCAGAATTGATTGTACCAATTTTATCCTGGCGCAACCTGATCTGGGCATTTATCGCATTAATCTGTTGCAGGGTAAGTTTTTTACCACTGGCAGCCTTATTTAAATTCTTTTGAAGCTGTTCAATTTCGCGTTGTATAGCTTCTTTTTTCCTTCTGAGCTGACTTTCAGTTTGTGCAACCGCCGAAAGGGTAAGTATGCTTAAAAAAAGGATAAATAGGAGTTTTTGTAGCTTCATTAAGCCAAAAGTATAAAAATTTTATAGTAAAAAGTATTAAAATCGAGATACAAAAGTCATAATCGCTTATTACAGAATTGTCTTCACTTAATCTTCATATAATGCAAATATTGCCAAAGCAACCCTTGCAATGCAGCAGAATCACTTTGGCAACTCATTATAGATACCTAACCATTGTTAAGCCTTACTTTACAACTGCAAATCTCTTTGGTACATTAAACGGAAAATCAACAGGAACATTGCCATCAATTTTCACAAACTGAAGGTCGATATTTATTTTCTTGGCTTTGGATAGCGTTTTGATCTGTAGGGCACTTGGAAATAAGGATTCGTTTAATTTCTGATAGTCGGTATAGGTAACTTTTAACGCCTGACCATTTTTTACATCATTCAAATTTGTTTCCGCAACTTTAAAAAGTGTATTAAAAAGCAGTTTATAGTCAAGCTCAGATTTACTTCCCGAAACTACCCAGGCACCGTTTTCCTGTTTAACATCCGATTGCTGGGTTAAAAACTCACCCATGGCATTTCCGGTTAAAATGGCCTGTAAGGTATTAAAGTTGACCTGTTTATTGGTGAAATTATAAATATAGCTGAATGGTTTTTTTAAATATTCGCTTTTTGCCCTGTTCATAATCTTAATGCTATCAGGGGTAATCAATGCTCTTGCCGGCTCGTATGCCCCGCCCAATGCCGTAATGCTAACCCAAATGATCTCTTTGTCCTTCATCCTGAAATTCATGGTTACATCATTCACATCGCCTGCAATATCCAAAGTAGCTTTGGCCTTTAAAGAAAGGGTATTGAATTTTAGCTGTTTGCTATTTAACAAGGTTAAGGCTTCTGCTTTTGAATTATCGGTTTTGGTTTCCACTTTGGTTGGAGGAGCTACCACAATTTCTTTCTTAGGCTTACAGGCCGATATAGAAACCACAACTCCCAACAGGGTTACGCTATTTAAAATACTTCTTTTCATTTATCTTTTTAATTAATACTTCCGAACCGTTTCCGGCCTCTTTAGCCTTTTGCCACTGGATTAATGCCGCATCCTTTTCACCTTTCATAAAAAGAATATCTCCATATCGCTCCAGGTAAACACCGTTCTTATTGCTATTGTTTTGTAAGGCCTTTTCAATCCATGTTTTTGCCAGATCGTACTTTTGCTGCTTAAACAAAATAAAGGCATAAGTATCGGTAACCGATGGATTATCGGGCATACCGTTGGCCGCATTTTCGGCATATTTGGCCGCTTTTGCCAGATCATCATTTTTTAAGGCCAGGTAATAGGCATAATTATTCATGATCAGGTAATTATCAGGCTCAAGTGAAATTGCTTTTTCAAAAGCCGTTTTAGCTGAGGCAAAATTATTCTGATTGATATAAATATCGCCCTGCAAGGCATAAATCTGTGCCTGGAGGCTCTTGTTCTCCACATCCAATTGCAATGAGGTTTTTAAGTTGTTCTGGGCTGCCTCATATTTGCCTGTTTTAAATAAGGCATAAGCCATATAATAATATAAACTGGCCTGATTGGGGTAAATTGTGAGGGCTTCATCGCCAACTTTTACAGCTTCATCATAATGGCCCAGTAACGTCTGGATATTAATTACCTGCTCCCAAACCACATAAATCTGTTCATTGAGCTTTAAAGCAGCCTGATACTGCACCAAAGCATCCTTTAAATGATTCTGCTGGTACAACACATCGCCATAAAGTGCCAGTGCTTTAGCATCACCTGGATTTTTTTCTGCAACAAGCTTACTCAGTACGGTTACATTTTTAGCTACAACAGGCTGGTTCAGTTTAGAAAAAAGTGCGGCAATAATTTTAACTTTTTCAGTTAATGGCATTTCTGCACTTTCGAAAGCCAGCTTTAATGCCCCAAATGCAGCATCATCATTTTTCTGCCGGCGGTAAATATCGGCCAGGGCAAGGTTTACCTCAAAATTATTTGGCTCTAACTGCTGTGCTTTGCTTAATACCTTTAAAGCTTCAGGATCGTTTCCTTTTTGCAAAAGCAAACCTGCTGCATATAAATAATTTTTTACATCGGCCTGGTTCCCCTCCAGTAATTTAACAATATCACTCTCTGTTGCACTTCCATTTGCCTGAAACCGTTTTTTCGCATTTACCAAATCCCTTGATTCCCCAAATTTGGCACCAATTTCGTCATAAGTCTTTTTTGCGGCATCAAGCTGGTTGGCTAAAAACTGTGCGTTGGCCTTATCAAAATAATAAGCATCATTTTCCGGCTCAAGGCGGATCAGCTGATTAAATACCTCAATCAGTTCTGGCATTTTATTGTTTCGCTTATATACCTCTCCAAGTAAGCGCCAGTACCATAGGTTTTCGGCATTTAACTTAATGGCCTGTTTAATATTCTGCTCTGCCTCGTTTAGTTTGTCCAGGCGGAGATTTGCATTGGCCAGCTCGAAATAAGCGGGATGGTTATTAGGATCCAAACCTAAAATTTTATTGAAATTAGTAGAAGCCAACACATAATTTTCTGACATTTTCTCGCGCAGCCCAGCAAAAAACAACTGTTTTACCATATTGCTATCACGGTTGCTGGCTGGCGCAACTACACTTTGACCAAAGGCCTTGAAGCCAAACAAAGTAGCTCCGATAAGAAAATGTACTTTGTACTTCATATCATTTTATCCATCCAAAAATTAACTAAAAACGGCTAACTCCAAACTTATTTCCCGGTATGGCCGTAACCGCCATCGCCACGGGCCGTTTCGCCCAATGCTGCTACAGTCTGCCAGCTAACGGTTTCATGTTTGGCCACCACCATTTGAGCAATTCTATCGCCATTTAAAATTTTAAAATCCGTATCTGATAAATTTACCAATAAAACTTTTATTTCACCACGATAATCAGCATCAATCGTACCTGGTGAGTTTACAATACCGATGCCATGCTTATAAGCCAGTCCACTCCGTGGTCTGATCTGCGCTTCATAGCCAATTGGAAGTTCAATAAACAGCCCTGTTGGTACGAGCAACCGCTGCAAAGGTTTCAACACAATTTCTTCAGTTATCGATGCGCGGAGGTCCATCCCTGCTGCGTGGGCTGTTTCATATTGTGGAAGCGCGTGCTCAGATTTATTGATTATTTTTATTTCCATCTTGCTTGATTGGTGCTTGGTTTATTGATTATGATTTGATGGCCATTGACCATTAACTATGAACCTAATACAAAAGTCTCTAACTATCTCTTTTTAACATTTTCATTACCGTATTTTTTTCAAAGTAGTAAACACCTGCTAAAAATAATACTAAAATGCCGTTGCCAATGTAAATATTACGTTTGAAAACCCAGAATGAAAGGTATACCATTAAAATAGAAACCAATATATATATACTCATTGCCTTAAGTTTATAGGGGATAGGATAATGCTTTTGCCCAAGCAGATAAGAAATTACCATGATGATGAAATAAGCAAACATTGATACCCAGGCAGAGCCCATATAGCTAAATTTAGGAATAAGGATTACATTCATAATAATGGTAAAAACTGCACCAACAAGTGAAATATATAAACCGTATTTGGTTTGATCGGATAAACGGTACCATACCGATAGATTCATGTAAATACCCAGACAAACATAGCCGAACAACAGGAATGGAACCGCGTTGAGCCCTACCCAATACCTCGAATTGATAAAATGCTTGATAATTTCAATATTGGCTGTCAGGCCAACAAAAAGGATTGATAAGGCAAGCACGAAGTAGTACAGAATTGTTGCATAAGTTTGTTTTGCATTTGCATTTTTGGCATGACTAAAGAAAAATGGCTCTGCGCCCAACCTAAATGCTGTGTTAAAAATACTGATGAAGATAGCCAGCTTACAAACTGCACCATAAATACCCACATCATGACTGGAAATACTTTCTGGCAGGTATTTACTCAATAAAATCTTATCCAGGTTTTCATTGATAATGAAAGAAAGATTGGCAACCAGAACCGGCCAGCTATAACCCAGCATATTACGGAACAGGCTTTTATTAAACTTTAACCGGATTTCCATAAACTGCGGGATAAGCATCAGTAAAGTAACTATGCTTGCAATTAAATTGGCTATAAACACATAACCCACCCAACGCCCGTTATACCAGGAAGAAAGCCATCCCGAAAGGATATCATGCTTAATAAAAAATGGTATAACATAGATGAACATTAAATTGAGGCCCACAAAAGTTCCGATATTTAAAAACTTGATCACGCTATATTTAAATGGTTTCCCATCAGCCCTTAACTTGGCAAAAGGAATTACACTGATTGCATCCACAAACAAGATCCAGACAAAATAATGCACATAAGATTTTTGATCGGCCAACCCTGCAATGTTTCCATCAAGGGTATACCTTGCCAGATAATCAGAAAAAATTAATGCGGTTATTAAAAACAGTGTCGAAATAAAAGCAATTACCAAAAAGCTGTTGTTATACACCTCCTGTTTCCTATCCTCATGCTTATTCAAGTACCTGAAGAAAGTAGTTTCCATACCAAAAGCCAAAATAGGATTGATGATGGATACATAGCTGAACATTGTAGTGAAAACACCATAAACACCAGGCGCAAATACACCTGTGTACACAGGAGTTAAAATAAAATTGAACAACCGCGAAAAAATGGTACTGATACCATATATCATGGTTTGTCCAAGAAACTTTTTATATACAGACATTTATGATTGAGATTTGAATACTGCGCATTGAAATAAGCTCCTTAACCGAACAATACAACCATCCTCCAACAGTTCAGCAATTTATTTTCTTAAAATTTCGAAATTACGGTAGTTTTTTACTTCGCCATCGCTTACGGCAACATTTTCTACCCGCGAACGATCTGGCCCTTCCTTGCACCAGTTTACAAATTCTTCCAGGAAAATAGCTTCTCCCTCGGCCTCAATGTAAACCGAGCCGTCCTTTTCATTACGTACAAAACCGGTTACCATCATTTGATTGGCAATAATTTTAGTCGTTTCCCTAAAGCCAACGCCCTGCACTTTTCCTGTTACAATTATATTAAGGTGTTTCACCTCTAAATCCCCCGAAGGAGACGCTACATTTCTTTCGCTCATGTTTAAATTTATTGTTGCAAAGTTAGCAAAGCAATTGTGTTTAAGAATGTTTAAAAATCCAATTCATTGGGCAAATTGTTCAATCTTGCACATTCAGCTTTAAAAGCCGACCATATTTCATCAAGAATCTCTTTTGCAGGCCTGATTGCGTTGAGCATTGCCGATACCTGGCCGATTTCGAGTTCGCCGTTTTCCATATCCCCTTCAAACATGCCCAATTTTGCCCTAGCCTTGCCCAAAAGTTCCATTAAATGGTTACGGTCGGCACCCTCGCTCTCAGCTATTGAAATTGCATCAGCAAATTCGTTTTTTAACAACCTCACCGGAACCAGTTTTTTCATGGCCAGTCTGGTATCACCTTCAATGGCTGAAATAATTTTATTTTTAAATGATCGGTGTGCCGAAGACTCCTCAGCCACAGCAAAGGCTGAACCGATCTGTACCGCATCAGCGCCTAATGCAAAGGCAGCCAACATCGCTTTTCCACTCCCAATACCTCCGGCAGCAATAACAGGAATGCTTACAGCATCTTTAATCATCGGGATTAAACACAAAGTAGTGGTTTCTTCTCTTCCATTGTGCCCACCTGCTTCGAAACCTTCGGCAACAATCGCATCTACACCGGCCTCTTGTGCCTTTAAAGCAAATTTGGTGTTCGCAATAACATGCACAACTGTTATTCCTTCGGCTTTTAAAATACTGGTCCATGTTGCAGGATTTCCGGCAGAAGAAAACACAATTTTCACATCTTCCTCGATCACCACATTGATAATTTCCTGGATATTGGGATATAAGAGTGGAATATTTACCCCAAATGGTTTATCAGTAGCCAATTTGCACTTCTGGATATGCGTTCTTAAAACATCTGGATACATGGAGCCTGCACCAATAATACCAAGGCCACCGGCATTAGAAACTGCGGAGGCTAATTTCCAGCCGGTGCACCAAACCATGCCGGCCTGAATAATTGGATATTTAATATTGAAAAGTTTACAGATTGGATTCATCGAAAATATTTACTTTATAAAAAGTCTTATACATTAAAGTTTTTAAACAAACTCTATCATACCTTAAAAATGACACCTTTTAAGTCGATTACAAAAGATGATATGTAGAAATATTTACTATTAAATCAGCCTTTGAACCTGATCGCTTTCAATCGTAAAATCAGCGGATAGCTGGATTAAATTCAATCCTGGCTTTTTACCAACCGCAATTGTTCCAGTTTGTCGATCAAGCTCTAAAAATTCAGCACCGTTTATAGTGGCCCAAGTTAAAAGCTGCTCAAAATCTACTTTTTTGTGTTTCTGCAAGGTAATCATCTCTGAAAGGATATTAAGTTGATGATTACTCGCCAGGCTATCAGTTCCTAAGGTAATTTTTACATTTTCTGCTATTAAAAGGTCAACATCCGGCAGCGCATTTTCTATATATAAATTGGCCTGCGGACAAAGGCACCAGTAGAGCTTGCCATTGTTAGCTTTTGCAAATTGAATATCTGCTTTACTGGTTACCGTATTATGCACCAGTAAAGTTTTCTGTTCCTTTAAATAAGGTAGGCAGCTTTGTAAAGATGTTTTTTGTGTTGGTAGAAAGAAAGAAATATCCAATCCCAAAAACTGATAGAGATCTAAAAATCCCCCGGTTTTATCCTCAAAAAAAGCATTCTCGTTTTCAGTTTCCTGGTTATGCACACTTATAAAGCTATTGTGATCTTCAGCATCCTGTCTTATCAATTCAAAAAGTTCGGGAGATACCGAATATGGAGCATGAGGAACAATTGATGCCGGTAAAGGTGCAAAGCCTTTTTTAATCCCTATGGAACACGCCATGATTGCCTCGGCACGTTCGGGGTTAAAACCCATTGCCTCCACAAAAGTGTGGTAATGTATTTTGCTGTTTTCTTTTATTCCCTTTGAAAATAGCTGGTTGGAAATATCGCCTACGGCAACAATCCCATTATCAACCATGGTTTGATCGGCATCCCGCATGGCTGCATTAATCTTTTCTTCTTCGCTTTGCCTGTTTTTAATAATGTTCTGCACAAATTCAACCAATCCCGTATGCTCAGGAATTTGCCCTAACAGGTGCGAAAGTTCTAAATGGCAATGGGTATTGATAAAACCCGGAACTATAGCACCCTTATAATTTATTACCTTTAAATCAAGTTTGGCTGCCTCTTCCTTAGTCAGTATTTCTTCAATAGTACCATCCGAATTTACGGCTACTACACCATTTTTGATCGGTGGGGCAGAAACAGGAAAAACCCAATCGGCTGAAAAATATTTTAGCATGCTGCAAAATAGCGCAATAAAGAGAGCAAATAAAAATATTCTTCCCAGGCCAGCATTATTTTGATCGGGAAATGATTTTTGAAAGAATTTTCTGGCGGAAACCAGAACTTGGAAATAAAAAGAGCCTCCTATCGGAATCGAACCAATGACCTACTGATTACAAGTCAGTTGCTCTACCAGCTGAGCTAAGGAGGCTTTTTATCGGGCTGCAATGATAGAAAAAAATCTTCTTTTTTCAAAAACTGAAATATCTTTTTTTTAACAGCAGTTTCTATTCTGAATTTAGCTATTTCGGCCACACACTATCGATTAACGAACGGATCATTAAAGAAACGGCTGCAATTTCTGTAGTCATTCACCACAAAGTGTGGAGAAACTCCACAATAAAAAAATCCTGGCACAACACAAAAACATTGATAATGAGCAATTTAAATAAAAACTGGCATTTGGCACCATTATGAATCATTAGCAAGTATTGTTACACAAATTAATTTTTAAAATATATACCATGAAAAAATTCGTTTTAGCAGCTACAATATTAGCATTCGCAGGATTCTCAGCAGTACAAGCAAGTGAAGTAAAAGATTTTAAAACCACTGCAATTGTTGCAGTTCAAGATAGCGCAGTAAAAACTCCGGTTAAATTGGAAGAACTTCCTGCTCCGGTAACAACAGCATTAAAATCTGATGCATACAAAGCATGGACCGCTACCGAAGCCTGGTCTGTTAAAGAAGGTACAAAAGAGTATTATTTAATCAACGTAAAAAAAGAGGCAGAAACTGGTTCAGTTAAAATTGACAAAGACGGTAAGCCAGTTCAATAATATTAATAATCTGATTAACGCTCTATAATTAACAAGCATATTACCGTAACGTAAGTTACACAACACTTAAATTATAATATCATGAAAAAATTCGTTTTAGCCGCTACATTAGCTTTCGCAGGATTCACAGCAGTACAGGCAAGTGAAGTAAATACAATTAAAAATGCTGCAATTGTTGCAGTTCAAGATAGTGCAGTAAAAACTCCGGTTAAATTGGAAGAATTACCTGAGCCAGTAACCACAGCATTAAAATCTGATGCATATAAAGGTTGGACCGCTACTGAAGCTTGGTCTGTTAAAGAAGGAACAAAAGAGTACTATTTAATCAATGTTAAAAAAGAAGCAGAAACTGGTTCAGTTAAAATTGATAAAGACGGTAAACCTGTTCAATAATCGTAAATAATACGCCATTAAGACATAATCAACATAAGCGCGGCCCACGGGCTGCGCATAACTAAAAACATAAAGACCATGAAAAAATTAATTTTATCAGCTGCGTTCTTAGCTTTTGCAGGATTCTCAGCAGTACAGGCAAGTGAAGTAAATACAATTAAAAACGCTGCAATTGTTGCAGTTCAAGATAGCGCAGTAAAAACTCCGGTAAAATTGGAAGAACTTCCTGCTCCGGTAACAACAGCATTAAAATCTGATGCTTATAAAGGATGGACAGCTACAGAAGCTTGGTCTGTTAAAGAAGGAACAAAGGAATACTTTTTAATCAATGTTAAAAAAGAAGCAGAAACTGGTTCAGTTAAAATTGACAAAGAAGGTAAACCAGTACAATAAAAACCCAAATATTACATCTACCTATTACAAAAGAAAGCCGGATTATGTCCGGCTTTTCTTATTTTTGTTAAATGGCGAGAATCCTGATTTTAGAAGACGATACAACCTTTGCTCAATTACTTGAAGGTTTTTTAACTAAAAACGGTCATGAGGTAACCCTTGTAACCCATGTTAAGCAATCATTCAAACAAGTTGAGGCTAATGAGTTCGACTTACTTTTAATTGATTATCGCCTGCCAGACGGTACAGGGTTTGAAGTGCTTACGCATATCCGCGATTTAGGCCTATCTATCCCGGTTATCATCATGACCAGCTTTAATGATGTTCGTACCGCGGTAAAATCCATCCAGCTCGGCGCTTTCGATTACATCACCAAACCGGTTAACCCTGATGAGTTACTGATGGTGATTAAAAATTCTCTTGCTAAAAAGGATTCAAAAAGTGTTGAAGTAAAAGAAACCAACAGCGATTTTATTAAAGGAAAAAGCGCGATTGCAGATAAATTATATGAACACATCAACCTGGTGGCACCTACCGATATGTCGGTAATTATACAGGGCGAGAGTGGAACAGGTAAGGAATTTGCCGCCAGAACGCTCCACCAGCAAAGCAAGCGTGCCGATAAACCCTTTGTTGCCATTGACTGTGGTGCGTTATCAAAAGATTTGGCAGCCAGTGAACTTTTCGGGCACATAAAAGGTGCTTTTACGGGTGCACTGAACGATAAAAAAGGCCAGTTTGAAGCAGCCAATGGAGGAACGCTATTTTTAGATGAAGTAGGTAATCTAAGTTATGAAGTGCAGATTAAGCTGCTCAGGGCCTTACAGGAAAGAGTGATCCAGCCTTTGGGCAGTACCAAACAAATTCCGGTAAATGTGCGCATCATTACGGCTACCAACGATGATTTGGCCAATAGCATGCAACAAGGTGAATTTAGAGAAGATTTGTACCACCGGTTGAACGAATTTAAAATACAACTTCCACCTTTACGAAACAGAGGAGGCGATTTAGAACTTTTTATCAATCATTTTATCCAGTTATCAAACCGCGATTTAGAACGCAATGTAAAAAGTGTATCAGCCGAAGCAAAGGCCCTTTTGCTCAATTACGATTGGCCTGGCAATTTACGTGAGCTGAGCAATGTAATCAAACGCATGGTTTTGTTAAGTCCTGGTGATGTTGCCCAGGTTGAGGCCTTACCTGATGAAATGATGATTTCAGTGCAACACCAATCCGCTCCCGGTAATTCATCCGATTTAAAGGCAGTAAACGAACAAAATGAAAAGGCACTGATTACTGAAACATTGATTAAGGTTAGGCACAACAAATCAAAAGCAGCCAAAATTTTAAACATCGACCGTAAAACATTATATGCTAAAATGGAACGTTATGGAATTGATTAAATGCTTCCCTTAAACGGTACTTGAATAATCCATTTCTGCTATAAAAGCGATTAAATTATCCAATTTTCTAATCTGCGCCAAAACCTCTGCTTTGGTATGTTCAGTTAAGCCGTTTTCTGCAATTTCAATCTCTAAGGTACGCAAATCATTTGCCAGTGTTTTGGATCCCATTTGTGCGGTACGGCCTGCTAAGCGGTGAACGAGCAACCTGCTTTTATCCTGATTGTTTTCATCCAGGTATTTTTTCAATTCGGCAGCATCATCGATAGAATCCTGTTTAAAACGGTTAAGGATTTTTTCCAATAGCTGCTGATCACCAAATGTCATTTTCTCGATAGAAGAAAAATCAAATTCCGGTGGAGTGGTCAGTATCTCCGTTTTATCAAATATCGAAAGGATATCAACCGCCTTGAAAGGCTTCATAATCAACCCATCAAAGCCCTCACTTAATACCATTTCACGCTCTTCTGGCAATACTTGTGCGGTTATGGCATAAAACTTAACCTGCGCAGGCAATTTCTTTTTTAATAGGTGGCAAAGTTCAATACCGGTCATTTCAGGCATGCGCATATCAACCAGCACATATTTCAAATCAGCTTCAGGTTCAGTATGTAAAATATCGGCCACCTGCGTAAAGCTTTTGTACGGGATTTTATTTTTCAGGAAAATCATTCCGCATAAATCCAGTATCAGCTTGTCATCATCAATCACCCATACCGTACCAGGGTTTACAATGGCATAGTGCTCCAGGTCAAGGGCATCATTAACACGCTCTGTTGTGTTTTCATATTTGATGTAAATATTAAATGTTGTACCAACACCCGCTTTGCTTTTAACATAAATTCTTCCCCCTTGAGTTTCAATGAGCGATTTCACGATCGGAAGCCCCAGGCCTGTACCAGCCTGATTGATAATATATTTCTCCGGAGATTCAATCTGCTCAAATTCATTAAATATTTTAGGAATATCTTTTTCATCAAAACCGATCCCGGTGTCTTTTACTGTAAAATGAAAGTGCAAATCCTCACCCTGCTTTTTGTAAGAAGCCAGTAATTTAATCTCGCCCTTTAAGGTAAACTTAACCGCGTTACCCAATAAATTGAATAAAATCTGTTTCAATCTAAAAACATCACCTTTTACAAACTCCAGGTCAGCCAGATCTAGTGCAACATTCAATTGAAGCGATTTTTGCTCTGCCAGTGGCCGCATCACCGATACCACCTCTTCCAAAGCATTTCTTATGTTAAATACCTGATTGTTAAAACTGAACTCCCCCGAAATAATGCGATTGTAATCCAATACCTCATTAACAATCTGCAGCAAATGAATAGCCGATTGATAAATGGCATCCACATCCTTTTTATTTGGGATATTCTGTTGGGTAATCAGCTCGGCATAACCTAAAATAGACTGCAAGGGCGTTCTAATTTCGTGGCTCATATTGGAAAGGAAGCGCTGCTTCGCTTTACCGTGGTATTCGGCTTCATCTTTGGCCAGTTCCAAAGCCTTGCGGTACCGGTTGCTCTTGGTAATATCGGCTAAGATTAGGTAAAGAAGGATTACCGTTAGCAGAAAAAATATAATAATAATGGTGGTAATCTGCGTAATACCATCATTTACTACCTCTTTGGCTTGTATCCCATTTAAATCCACCTGCGCTACGGCTTCGCCTTCCACTTCTCTTAAAATCTGCAGCATCTGTGCCGTTAGCGCATTACTGGCATTAGAAAGATCGGCTTCGCGTTTCAAAAATTTCTGACTTTTCTGCCGCTGCTCCAGTTCGATATTTTTTAACGAACCCGTCATGCTTTTCATAATACTATCTTCGGCCTTTGCATTTAAAGTATCACGCTTAACTTTAAATTCTTCGTTGATAATTTTATAGACATCAGATTTCTTTTTACCGAACAATTTACTCAAAAAACCTCTTGATTTTTGTTCCTCTTCGGGTGCAACAGTTGTGGTAGAGGTGGTGGTCTCGGTAGTTAATACCGCACTATCGGTTTGCCTGGAGCGTGTTGCAACCAGTTCGTTCAATTTTTTAACTTCATCAGAGAAGGATTTGGTATTCACCAGCTTTTCCCTCACCTTTAAGTAATTTACAAATTGTTTGTCGCGGTCAGAAAGTAAATTTTTAATCGATTTTATCCTTGCCAGCTGAGCAGAATCACCCCGGTATAATTTACGCAAAGTATCCAATGTCGATCTCAGCTTACGCGATTCTTTTAAAAAACTATAAGTACCCTGTTTGTTGAAAGCTTCGTCACGCTGAAGTTGATCCAAACGTGCAATTTTGTGCGAAAGGTCATTTACAATTCTCAGGCGGTCGTTCGGGGCAGAAATTTCTTCAACAGTATCCAACATCCGGGTAAAGGCGAACTTGCTGATGCCCCAGGCCAAAAGCAGCGCAAAACAGGCAAACAGGAAACCTATAATTACTTTACTTTTTATTGCCCGGAAAAACCGCTTTTGAATAACAGCCGCCATTTAATTCAGATTATGATGCTTAAACCACTATTAGAACGGTTTAACGTTTGGAATTGGTATCCATTATCGTTTACAAATAACGTACCATAAGGAAAATCACTAAAAACTTTCTAATTTTATAATCGCCAATACCAAGCAATCATGAACCGGATCGACCGCCTATTTGGAATTTTAACTTTACTTCAATCCAGAAAGTACATTTCAGCGGAAAAAATTGCCGAAAGGTTTGATATGAGCATTCGAACGGTTTACCGCGACATTAAAGCCTTGGCAGAGCAGGGAATACCGGTAAGCTTTGAACAACATAAGGGATATTACCTGGTTCAGGGTTATTTCTTGCCACCCGTTTCGTTTAACATGGATGAAGCAAATGCCTTGCTTTTGGTAGAAAGCCTGGTAAATGGTTTTGCCGATAATTCTATCCGTAATCATTACTCGGCTGCTTTAACAAAAGTAAAGGCAGTATTAAAAACAGGCCAGAAAGAGAAGCTGGAAACCTTAAACCAGCACATTCGCTTACAAATTCCTGAAAGGTTAACTTTCAACTTCGAATATCTTTCATTGATCCAGCAGGCAATTTCTGAAAAACACCTCATCCAGCTCGAATATAAAAACAACAAAGAAGAGGTAAGTAAAAGAGAAGTTGAACCAATCGGACTGATCTTTTATGCTTTCAGCTGGCACTTAATAGCCTGGTGCCATTACCGTAACCAATACCGCGATTTTAACCTCACCCGGATCATCTGCCTTAAAGACTCAGGTATCCCGTTCAAAAAAACAACGCATATGCAGCTAAGCGAATACATGCATTTGCTACCGGTAAATTATTAAAAAAATATTTTTTTTGCACTGCCATAGGGCTGTCAGTGCGCTGTATTTTCTTTGTGTAAACAAACATCAAAATCATGGGTATAGTCGATTTATTACTGATGGATTTAAACACAGCAGAAAAAACAAAAGAGAAAAATATGGACATTATTAAACTATTATCGAAAGAATTAGCGGCAGAATTTAACACCACCAAAAAATTCCTGGCAATTGTACCTACGGAAAAGTTTGATTGGGCACCGCATGAAAAAAGCATGAAAATGAAATCATTGGCTGTTCACATTGCCGACCTGCCAAGCTGGGTTTCGTTGGCTTTAACAACAGATGGACAGGATTTTGAAACTGCACCATATGTTGAGCAAGAGGCTTATAATGCAGATGATTTGGTTAAAATTCTGGAAAAAAATTATGAAATAGGAAGAAAAGCACTCGAAAATGCAACAGAAGACCAACTAAACGGTCGCTGGGTACTCAGAATGGGCAAACAGGTGTTGGCAGATTATTCAAAATACGAAACCATCCGTCATTCACTGAGCCAAACCACCCATCACCGTGCTCAATTGGGGGTTTATTTAAGATTGCTGGAAATCCCGATCCCAGGGAGCTACGGACCAAGTGCCGATGACCACAATTTTTAATTAATAACATCTCGGAACAGGCCATTGAAACCTGCCAAATTTAATGGCCTGTTTTTTGAATTGCGATTGAATTTACCTGACTCTTTTTTTTATTAATCTTCATTTAGCTACTTTAGCAGATGACAAAACTAATGGCAATTTGTGGCAGTACAAAAGCAGTTTCAACAAACAGCCTTTACATTTCAGCGGTTACCAAACTTTTGGGTAAAACTTTTGAAGTTACCTGCTTTCCATCTATTGCCAATATCCCGCACTTCAATCCGGATTTAGATCTAAATAACCCACCGGCTGCAGTTGAAGACTTGAGGTTAACCATTCAACAGGCAGACGGCATTATCATCTCCACACCTGAATACGCCATGGGCTTACCAGGTTCGTTAAAAAACTTAATTGATTGGACGGTAAGTTCAGCTTCTTTTGCCGGAAAACCAACATTAGCACTTATTGCCTCAACGCAGGGCGAAAAAGCTTACCACTCCATTATCGATATTTTAACAGTCATCGAAGCAAAGGTTACTGCCCAGCACATCCCTTATGCAAAAGCAAAGATCAACAATGATGGCTTAATTACTGATGAGGATACCTTAGGCGAACTAAAAACCACTGTTGATTTATTTGTTGCCAGCATGAAAAATGGATAACACAATTTATTTCCGTAAAATTGCAGCATGAACAACAACTCTGCAACCCGTTTAAATAAATTTATCAGCGAAAGCGGATTATGTTCACGCCGTGAAGCAGATCGTTATATAGAAAAGGGTACCGTTTTCATCAATGGAAAAAGAGCAAAAGTTGGCGATCAGGTTTTGGCAGGCGATAAAGTGATGGTAAACGGTCACAATATCGAACCCAAAGAAGAAAGTAATTTCATCCTTTTAGCTTTCAATAAGCCTGTTGGCATCACCAGTACTACCGAAGGCAGCGTTCGTGATAACATTGTAGATTATGTAAACCATAGCGAAAGGATATTCCCGATCGGCAGGTTGGACAAAGATTCTTCAGGATTGATTTTTTTAACCAACAACGGCGATATCGTTAATAAAATTTTAAGGGCAGGGAATAAACACGAAAAAGAATATGTTGTTACCGTAAACAAACCGATAACCGAAGATTTTATTTTCGAAATGAGTAACGGCGTTCCAATTCTGGGCGTTAATACCCGTAAATGTAAAGTCCGCCAGATCAGTACATTTGTATTTAATATCATTTTAACTCAAGGCCTAAACAGGCAGATCCGCAGAATGTGCGAACATTTCGGTTATGAGGTTACCAAACTTGAACGTACACGCATCATGAATATCAGCTTAAAGGGTATTCCTACCGGGGAGTTTAGGGAGCTTACGGAAGATGAAATGAAAAGCATTACTAAAAGTGTAGAAAACTCTTCTTCAGAAGCCAAATCAAAGCCCAAAAATGCTTCCAGGAAAAAAGCAAATGCCTGGGAAGAAATTCCCGAGCTGAGGCAAGAGCAAGCAAAAAAAACTCTCAAACCATCAAAACCTGCACAAAAACCGGGTGTTAAAAAGCCCTCAAGCCATTCTTCTGCTAAGCCATCCAATGGTAAAGGTAATTCCGCAAATCGAAATGCACGGCCCGCAAAAGGGAAGACAAACGCCAAGCCAAATACAAGGAGCAGAGGAAGATAAAGCTAATCAATTGTAAAATTCGGTTTATTACTGGGACATTCACCGTCATCCTTTTTGCCTTACACCTTTTTTAAGTACCTTTGTAACAAATGGTAACAGCAAAAAAAACCGATATTCGTGCGTTAGATCTTCCTCAACTGCAACAACACCTTGTGGCAATGCAACAGCCTGCCTTTAGGGCCAAGCAGATTTACCAATGGCTTTGGGAAAAATCAGCAACAAGTTTCGAGCAAATGAGCAATCTATCTAAAGACCTACGTAAGGCATTAGATGAAACTTTTGCAATCAATGCTGTTCAGGTCAACAACTCACAGTTTAGTAACGACCATACCATAAAAAACACGTTCAGGCTTGCCGACGGAAACATTGTAGAAGGCGTGCTAATTCCGCTCGAAGACCGCATGACGGCCTGTGTAAGCTCACAGGTTGGCTGTAGTTTAACCTGCAAGTTCTGTGCAACCGGTTATATGGATCGTAAGCGCAACTTGAATGCCGACGAGATTTATGACCAGGTGGTATTAATCGATAAACAAGCCAAACAGAATTATAACAATCCACTCACCAATATTGTATATATGGGTATGGGCGAACCGTTATTAAATTACACTAATGTATTGAAATCTATCGAACGCATCACTGCTCCAGATGGCTTAAACATGAGCTACAAGCGCATTACTGTATCAACAGCAGGCATTGCCAAAATGATTAAGAAATTGGGCGATGATGGTGCGAAATTTAACCTTGCCCTATCCCTTCATGCTGCTGATGATAAAAAGCGTAATGAGATTATGCCAATTAACGAGGCCAACTCATTAAAAGCTCTAGCTGATGCGCTTAAATACTATTTTGCCAAAACTAAAAATCCAGTAACTTACGAATACATTGTTTTTAATCACTTTAACGATGAGATAGCTGATGCAATGGATTTGGCTAAATTCTGCAAGCATATCCCTTGTAAAGTAAATCTTATTGAATACAATCCAATTTCTTTTGCAGATTTTACAAATGCCGAAGGAGATAAAATTGATGCTTTTTCTAATTACTTAAAAAGTCAGGGCATAAACACTAACATCCGCCGTAGCCGTGGTAAAGATATTGATGCTGCCTGTGGTCAGTTAGCAGTTAAAGAAGAAGCCGCGAACGCTTAATTCTTCTTTCCAACACTGGCTTTAAAGAACAAAGCTTTTAACTGATTTAATTTTTCTGGAGCGCAATTACTGTGCAAATAGGAGTGGTCCCGTCCTGCTGTACGTTTTACTCCACCAATAAAGGATTGGCTCCGTGCCCACTTCCATCAGGGCTATCGAACTGATCCAGGCAGTTATAGGAAGAAAGAGGTAAACCGTTAGCAGAATATACTTAACGGACATCTATGTAACCAGAGGGAACCAAACCTTAACTTTCTTCGTCTATTAATGATGAAACTTATCTGGCTTATTTATTATTAAAAGGGATTAAGGCCATTAATAAAGTAAGCACATCCTTATTATACTTAACTTTTCTTAACTTTTTAATGTTGAAAAAAAATCTTGACAGTTTTGAATTTGCCATAAACGAAGAAAACCCTTCAACATTTCTGCTGAAGGGTTTCTTATAAGATTTGGCACCGACCTACTCTCCCACGTGTTACCGCAGTACCATCGGCTCTGGTGGGCTTAACTTCTCTGTTCGGAATGGGAAGAGGTGGACACCACCGATATAGCCACGTGTTACCGCAGTACCATCGGCTCTGGTGGGCTTAACTTCTCTGTTCGGAATGGGAAGAGGTGGACACCACCGATATAGGCACCTAAATATTTTATTGAGGTAGAAGGTGSAGGGTGTRAAGGTGGAGGGKAAACCCTGAACCTTAAGCCTTTCGCCTTAAACCTAAATTTATATCAGTATTAAATATTTCAAATCATGCTGCCTTAAACATAAGGTCTTCTATATAACGAAGAAAACCCTTCAGCATTTCTGCTGAAGGGTTTCTTTTAAGATTTGGCACCGACCTACTCTCCCACGTGTTACCGCAGTACCATCGGCTCTGG
>NZ_LMKM01000019.1 GCF_001421515.1 Pedobacter sp. Leaf216
AAATGCTTCTGCAGAATCTTTCAATGCCAAGATCAAAGCCTTTAGAGCAACATCGAGAGGTGTAAGGGATATTAAGTTCTTCTTATTCAGATTATCGAAAATATATGCCTAAAGTTTAACTCCCCCCAACTTTTCCGCTTGATCCCAACTTTTCCGCTTGATCCAAAATGTGTCCAAATTTACTCCAAAAACAAAAAAAGCAGCTCTTTTCAGAACTGCTTTAAAACTTCAGGGTGGCTGATGGGGCTCGAACCCACGACCCTCGGCACCACAAACCAATACTCTAACCAACTGAGCTACAGCCACCGTTTTTTGATGTCACAAAAGTACGACTTTTAATATCTCTTGCAAATATTTTTTTCAAAGTTTTTACTGCAAATTTTTAATTCCTTAACATTCAATTATTTGAAATTGAAAAATTTTTTCCCTAACAGATAAAATAAGCTATTTTGAAGCTAAAAACATAACTTTACAACGTTTATGATCGAAATTTATACAGACGGAGCAGCTAGCGGAAACCCTGGACCAGGAGGTTGGGGCACTATTTTAAGGGCAGGACAGCATTATAAAGAATTAAGTGGCGGTTTTAGGATGACTACAAACAACCGCATGGAACTGCTTGCTGTAATTAAAGGATTGGAAGCATTAAAAAGCCTAAATCAACAGGTAACCGTTTATTCTGATTCGAAATATGTGGTAGATGCCGTAGAAAAAAAATGGGTTTTCGGGTGGGTGACTAAAAATTTTAAAGACAAAAAAAATAAAGATCTTTGGCTTAGATTTCTTGAATTATACAAACTCCACAAAGTAAAGTTTATTTGGATAAAAGGCCACAACGACCACCCTGAGAATGAACGTTGCGACCGTTTAGCGGTTTTCGCCTCGCAAGACAAGCAAAATTTAGCTATTGATACCTTTTTTGAAGTGGAAAGAAGTAAAGCACAACTTTAATCAACTCCACCGATAACATTTAAATCTTCCAGTTTAGCGTTTACATTGGCATCAACGGAAATTGATTTTGCCGTATAAAGCATCATCATCTCCTCTGCTTTTTCGACCATTTTTTTTGAGCCTATAAAAATAGGAACCCTTTGGTGCAATTCAGTAGGAATGATATCCAGTATACGATCAAAACCTGTACTCGCCTTTCCCCCAGCCTGCTCAATAATATATGCCATCGGGTTACACTCATACAGCAACCTTAATTTTCCATTTGGAGAACGCGAAGTGGTTGGATAGATATAAATCCCGCCTTTTATTAAATTTCTATGGATATCGCCAACCATTGAACCGATATAGCGTGATGTATATGGACGTTTTGTGGCTTCATCTTCTACCTGACAATATTTAATGTACTTTTTAACCCCATCAGGAAAGTGAACGTAATTTCCCTCGTTTACCGAATACATATACCCTGTTTCAGGTATTTTCATTTGTGGATGCGAAAGGCAAAACTCCCCGATTGATGGATCGAGTGTAAATCCGTTAACACCTTTACCAGTTGTATACACCAACATGGTAGATGAACCATAAATTATATACCCGGCGGCAACCTGTTCTGTACCTTTTTGAAGCACATCTTCCATACTGGCCCTGCCCTCAACCGATTTCCTTCTGTAAATTGAAAATATTGTACCTACCGCAACGTTTACATCTGTGTTGGAAGAGCCATCCAACGGATCGATACACACAATATATTTGGCGTTTTGAGATACAGGCGATTCAATATGGATAATTTCATCTTCCTCCTCGGTAGCCACAATACAACATTCGCCACCACTGGTTAAGGCAGCAATAAACTGCTCATCTGCATATACATCAAGTTTTTTTTGTTCCTCACCCTGAATATTGGTGGTTCCCATATCGCCAAGAATATCAACTAAACCGGCTTTGTTAATTTCGCGGTTTACAATTTTTGCAGCTATGCCAATATCTCTGAGTAACCTCGAAAGTTCACCTTTTGCATATGGAAAATCTGCTTGTTTTTCTATAATAAATTGTCCTAGTGTTTTAACGCCACAAACCATACTTAGTGTATATTTTACATTATCTACCCGATAACTCTATAACTTCTAAGGTATGAATATTTTCATCAGTTATGCAAAATCTAATCAAGGTTCTCACTTTGTGCCAGCCTTGTTTTCCGGCTGCACCAGGGTTTATATGCAAACATTTTATTTTTTCATCAAACATCACCTTTAAAATATGCGAGTGCCCGGTGATGAATAATTTTGGAGGGTTAGTGTATATTTCCGGCTTTACAAAAGAAGAGTATCGGCCAGGGTAACCACCAATATGCGTCATCCAAACATCAACAGATTCACAACTAAATCGATTTTGTTCAGGAAATTCATTTCTAATACCGGCATCATCTATATTTCCAAACACGCCACGCAATGGTTTAAACGCAGCCAGGGGCGCTGCTACACCAGGGCCAAAATCGCCCGCATGCCAAATCTCATCTACACCATCGAAGTGCTTAAAAACCGCATCATCTAAAAAACCATGTGTATCAGAAATTAATCCTATTTTTTTCATTTTGTAAAGTTAACACCCAGCACCTTTCACACATTTACCTGAGCTAAAAATTATTTATTTGGAGTTATAAAATTCGGAAAGCAAACTTTTTTAAATCTAAATTTCACGCAAACTTAAATCAGGCTCCTTTTTTAAATTGTAGGATATTATCATTTATTAAACCTATCTATTTCTAGCCCGCAATTGAATCCAGCTAAGCGATTAGTTGATTATTCAACATTCAATGCGCTTATTTAATCGTATCTTAATTGCTTAAACGTTCCATTAGGCTGAATAAAAGAAACTGATGAAGCCTTCTCCATCCCCGCTTTCTTTTCAAATTTGAGACTAAATCCCTTTAAATTTTTAAAGTTAAAAGTGTCGTTTCCTATCGATATCGTTTCATACTCCGGTTGCCCGGGTACCGAAACAAATAAAACTTTTCCTTTTAAATATACTTTACTCATGCCTTTTTCTCCATAACTGCCTGTATAACTCATTAAGGCGTTAGCATTTAAATCAACTGTTTTGGTTTTGTAAGCAAACACAATAGCTTTCATTCCCCGTTCCAGCGGAATATTCACACTTTCAATTTTACCATCCTGTCCGCTGCTAAAATTAAAACGCAAATCACTTTCTGCAGTGTCAATCTTACCGTTCTTATCAATATCACTAATACTGAAAACATCGTAATGATAGTGCCTTAACAATAGTTTCTCCTTCCCCATCCTAGCAAAAAGCGAATCATTTTTGAAAGTTATATCAATTACACCATAGGCAGGATTATCAAACAAACCATCATAATCTTTAAGTGGACGCGAAGGTTTTGTATTTAAAACACGGGCATTTTCTGCCGTTTTCTTTACTGCCTTCTCTCTCTCCTTAGCCTTTGCCTTTTCTTTGTTGGCTCTACCATTCCAATCAATATTTTTCAACCCCAAAACCCTATCGGCAATGCTGCTGTATACAATTTCCGGAACGCTTGAAGTATTTTGATTGGTTAATACCACAATGCCTAATTCATCGGTTGGAAAAAAGGATACACTAGCCGAAAATCCATTAATATTGCCACCGTGCTCTACCATGTAATGACCACGATAAGAATTGATCATCCAACCAAAACCATAAGTAGCCAGGTATATATCTTTATCTTCTGAAGGCAAACCTTCACTCCTAACCATTTGAGAACTTGCTGCTTCCCCGATATATGATGAAGGTAAAATTTCTTTCCCATTATAAGTACCGCCGCTAATCCAAACCTTTAGCCAATGCGTCATGTCAGTTACACTGCTGTTAATACTTCCCGCTGGCCCCATTCCATCAATATTAAAATAATCAGTCTTTTCTATAGCACCTTTATTATTTACGGTATAAGGCAAGGAGGCTTCGCTATCTTTCTCGAATTCGAAAATATTAGTATTGGAATGGCTCATTTCCAAAGGATCAAAAAATTTCTCTTTAATATTCTGTTCCCAGGTTTTTCCGGTCAGCTTTTCAACAATCATACCCTGCGCTAAAAACATAAAGTTGTTATACTGCCATTTTTCACGGATACCAGCAGTTGGCTCCATGTAACGCACCCTTTGGATGATGCTATCACGGTTAGCGGTATTAAATATATACCACGACAAATCGTAACGGGATAAACCTGTGCGGTGGCACATCATATCCCGCACCGTTATCTGGTTGTTCATATTGTCGTTATAAAATTTCAATTGTGGCAAATAAGAAGTTGCAATACCATCATAAGCCAGTTTCCCCTCTTTTTGCAATAAACCAATAAGTGAAGAGGTAAATGCTTTCGTACTCGAGCCTATGGCGAAAAGTGTATTTGGTGTTACCGGTTTTTTATTTTCGAGATCGCGATAACCGAAACCTTTGCTATAAATTACCTGATCCCCTTTTACCACCGCTACCGCAAAACCGGCCACTTTCTGATCTTTTAATATGCGGTTTAATAAAGTATCAATGCCTTTTAAAGGATCAACTGTTTTTTGTTTTTTTGATTGAGCAAGAGCAGACAGTGCTATAAAGCACAGCAAGAATACATTTAGGATACGTTTCATTTTAATTCAGGTGAGATAATTTGCCCTAAATTACAAATGATTATGAGGATAATATCAGAAAATGATTAAATTGAACTATTTCTTTAGTAAGCGAGAAAAAAATCCTTTAGCAAAAGCTTATATTCAGCTGTATGAGCTTTTAAAGATTGATAAATATAAAAATGCCGTTCATTTAAAATCATTTCCCCTTTTTTTAAACAAATAATCTGCCTAAAAGTGGGTTTATTTTCATCGGAATGAATATTAACTCTTTCCGTTAGGGATAAACCATATTGAGCAGCAATAACAATCACTTCATCAGCCTGTTTTATAGGTAAAATCAACCAAATCATGCCAGTATCGTTCAATAAATGAACAGCTTTTTCAATTAATACGGCAAAAAAGTCTTCATCAGCATGCCTGGCGATCCCTTTTCTAATCTCTTCGTTTTTTAAATCATTTACAAAAAAAGGTGGATTGGAAACGATAAGATCAAATTCCTGGTTGCACTCAAATTCTTCAATGGCTATATGGCTAACCGTTAAACGATTACTGAAGGCTGAAAACTCAAAATTTTTTCCGGCAGTTTCCGCAGCCTGTCCATCAATTTCTACAGCATGTACATTTGCATCAGGAAAACGTTGCGCCATCATTAAGGCGATTACGCCAGTGCCTGTACCAATATCGAGTATGTTTTTTGGAGCCGGATGGTTAACAGTTGCACCAAGCAATACACCATCGGTGTTAATTTTCATGGCACAACCTGTTTGGTCGACTTCGAACTGTTTGAACTTGAAAATACTCATCTATTTTTCATACAATTCTAAAGGTAATCCATCCGGATCGGCAAAAAAAGTAAACCGCTTATCAGTGAACTCATCAATACGGATGGGCTCGGTAATAATGCCATGATCATTTAAACGTGCAATCTCCTTTTCAATGTCATCAACTTCGAAAGCCAGATGGCGCAAACCCTGCGCTTCTGGTCGTGATGGCCTTGCAGGAGGGTTTTCAAAAGAAAACAACTCGATCTGATATACGCCATTAACGGCAAGATCTAATTTATACGACTTTCTTTCAGCCCGGTAAACCTCTGCCAAAACGGTAAAACCCAATTTATTCACATAAAAATCTTTCGATTTTTCATAATCTGAACAGATAATGGCAGTGTGGTGGATGCGAAGCATAAATAATGATTGAATTTTGAATGAGTAAATGAGTGAGTTAGCGTTCAACAAAAATGCGCATTCTCTAATTGAATTAACCAATAATTATTTCAACATTCTCTCATTCAAAATTCAATCATTCTCTCATCAGCCATTCTCTCATTTAATAATTATCTAATTCGATCATTATATTTTGACATTCAATCATTCAAATTCTCTCATTCAATCCTGTAATCACACCAGTTTTTTCATATAAAAAAGCTATTTTTGCAACTTCAAAAAAAAAGCATGATTCATTTCTTCCTTAGTCAATCGCAGGCGATTTTTGTTTTACAAACAGACAAAGCGCTTTCTACCACTGATATTACTAAACTTGAATGGTTATTTGGCGGTGCCAAAATCTCGCAAGAAACAGCGCTAACAGGCTTTTTCGTTGGGCCAAGAGCAGCAATGATTACTCCCTGGAGTACCAACGCCGTAGAGATTACCCAAAACATGGACATGCAGGGCATCATCAGGATCGAAGAATTTAAGCAGGTTGATGAAAACTTTGCTGATTACGACCCAATGCTTTCTCAAAAATACGGCAAGCTTGATCAAGAGGTTTATACCATCAACATCAAACCAGAGCCGATTTTAGAAATTACCGATATTGCCGCTTACAACAAACAGGAAGGGCTTTCTTTAAGTGATGAAGAAGTTGAATACCTAAATACCCTGGCGCAAAAACTGGAAAGACCTTTAACCGATTCTGAGGTTTTTGGCTTCTCTCAGGTAAACTCAGAACATTGCCGCCATAAAATTTTCAATGGTAAATTTGTAATCGACGGGGTAGAACAACCTACCTCTTTATTCAAATTAATCCGCAAAACATCAGAAGAAAACCCTAACGATATTGTTTCTGCTTATAAAGATAACGTAGCTTTTATTAAAGGCCCTAAAGTGCAGCAATTTGCACCTAAACGTGCCGATCTACCTGATTATTACACTACAAGTGATTTTGACTCTGTAATTTCATTAAAAGCAGAAACCCATAATTTCCCAACAACAGTAGAGCCTTTTAATGGCGCAGCAACTGGTTCGGGTGGCGAAATAAGAGACCGATTAGCAGGCGGACAAGGTTCGTTGCCTTTAGCGGGAACGGCAGTTTACATGACCGCGCTTTCGCGTTTGGAAGATAACCGCCCATGGGAAAAAGGTGTTGAAGAAAGAGCATGGTTATATCAAACTCCGATGGATATCCTGATCAAAGCATCAAACGGTGCTACAGATTTTGGAAATAAATTCGGACAACCCCTTATTACAGGTTCGGTTTTAACCTTCGAGCACGAAGAAAACAGCAGGAAACTTGGTTTCGATAAAGTGATCATGCTTGCAGGTGGTATCGGTTACGGTAAAGCCAGCCAGGCACAAAAACTTAAACCAAAAGAAGGCGATAACATTGTTATTCTTGGTGGAGAAAATTACAGAATCGGAATGGGTGGTGCAGCTGTTTCATCTGCAGATACCGGCCAACATGGAAGCGGCATCGAATTAAATGCGATTCAGCGTTCAAACCCTGAAATGCAAAAACGTGCAGCAAATGCGGTGCGCGGCATGGTAGAAAGCGATCACAATTCAATTATCTCTATCCACGATCACGGAGCCGGTGGACACTTAAACTGCTTATCAGAATTGGTGGAAGAAACAGGTGGTTTAATCGACCTGGATAAATTGCCAGTTGGCGATCCTACCCTTTCGGCTAAAGAAATTATCGGTAACGAATCTCAGGAAAGAATGGGATTGGTAATCGGCAACGACCATATCGAAACTTTACAAAAAATTGCCGATCGCGAACGTTCACCTATGTATACCGTAGGTAAAGTAACCGGCGATCATCGTTTTACATTTAAATCTGCAACAACAGGTTTAAAGCCAATGGATTTTGAACTGGCTGCGATGTTTGGCAGTTCGCCAAAAATCGTAATGGACGATCAAACCATCGATCGTAAGTACGAAGCAATAGAATATAATCAAGCAGAGTTAAATACTTACCTTGAGCAAGTACTTCAATTAGAAGCAGTTGCAGCTAAAGATTGGTTAACCAACAAAGTAGACCGCTGTGTAGGTGGCCGCGTTGCCAAACAACAAACCGCAGGACCATTACAATTGCCTTTGAACAACTGTGGTGTAATGGCGTTAGATTTTCAGGGTAAAGAAGGTATTGCCACTTCAGTTGGCCATGCACCACTTTCTGCCTTAATAGATCCTGCTGCCGGTAGCCGCAATGCCATTGCAGAATCGCTTTCGAATATTGTTTGGGCACCGCTAAAAGATGGCTTAAAAAGTGTTTCACTTTCTGCCAATTGGATGTGGGCCTGCAAAAATGAAGGAGAAGATGCCCGTTTATATGCAGCAGTGAAAGCTTGTTCTGATTTCGCTATCGATTTAGGAATCAACATCCCAACCGGAAAAGATTCATTATCGATGAAACAGAAATACAAAGATGGTGATGTAATTGCGCCAGGTACCGTAATTATTTCTGCAGGAGCCAATTGTGATGACATTACTAAGGTAGTTGAACCGGTATTGCAGAAAAACGGCGGATCAATTTATTACATCAACTTATCTAACGACAATTATAAATTAGGCGGTTCATCTTTTGCACAGATTTTAAACAAAATTGGTACAGAAACCCCTGATGTTAAAGGTGCAGATCAATTTAAAACAGCATTTAATACCTTACAACAATTAATTAAAGCAGATAAAATTCAGGCTGGACACGACATTGGTAGCGGTGGTTTAATTACAACCCTGTTGGAAATGTGTTTTGCAGATCGTGATTTAGGGGCTTCGATCGATTTATCTTCATTGGCAGAAACTGATAGCATTAAAGTATTATTTGCTGAAAATATTGGTATTGTTTTCCAGGCTGATGCTTCGGCTGAAGAAACTTTAACACAAGCAGGAGTTGTTTTCCATAAAATTGGTGAAGTAAACTCTGCAGCTAAACTGGAAGTTAAAAATGCAACAGATAATTTCAGTTTTGATATTGATCATTTACGTGATGTTTGGTTCAAAACTTCATACTTGCTTGACAGTAAACAAACGGGCAACGGTTTAGCGAAAGAACGTTACAACAATTATAAAAATCAGGTATTAAAGTACAATTTCCCATCACAATTTGATGGCAAGAAACCTGTTATCGATACAACCAAACCACGCCCGAAAGCGGCCATTATCCGGGAGAAAGGAAGTAACTCGGAACGCGAACTTGCAAATGCCATGTATTTAGCCGGTTTTGATGTGAAAGATGTACACATGACCGATTTAATTACAGGAAGAGAGACTTTGGAAGATATTCAGTTTATCGGTGCTGTTGGCGGTTTTTCTAACTCTGATGTATTAGGATCTGCCAAAGGTTGGGCTGGTGCATTTTTATATAATGAGAAAGCAAGAGTGGCTTTAGAGAAATTCTTTGCCCGCCCTGATACCTTATCTGTTGGCGTTTGTAACGGTTGCCAGTTATTTGTAGAGTTGGGCTTAATTAATAAAAACCACGAAGAAAAACCTAAGATGCTGCACAACAAAAGCGGCAAACACGAAAGTATTTTTACTTCATTAATCCTGCAAGAAAACAATTCGGTAATGTTATCTACACTGGCCGGAAGCACTTTAGGTGTTTGGGTATCGCATGGAGAAGGAAGATTCTCATTACCATATGCTGAAGATCAATACAAAATCGTAGCAAAATATGCATATGAAGGTTACCCGGCCAGCCCGAACGGATCTGATTACAACACCGCAATGTTATGCGATGAAACTGGCCGCCACCTGGTAATGATGCCACATATTGAGCGTTCATTGTTCCAATGGCACTGGGCAAATTACCCACAAGGCCGTAAAGATGAAGTGTCGCCATGGATGGAAGCCTTTGTTAATGCACGCAAATGGATTGAAAACAAAGGATAAATCATAAAATTTAAATAAAGGAAATGGATGATGGAATTAAAAACCATCATCCATTTCTTATTTACAAACATTCATCATTTCGAGCAGTTTGTTTATTAAAATCGTCATGCTGAACTTGATTGAGCATCTATCATTCTAATCAGACCAACTACGAAGTGGCCATTAGACCTTTGAAACTATAAAAATTACTAATAAAACAAGTTCGGGGTGGCGAGCCGCGAAAACAAAAAACGGCTTGAGCTTTTGCCCAAACCGTTTCAATTTACCCAACCTCACATTTTTCTATAAGAGCATTAATAGAAAAATCATTTTTTAAATTTTAAAGAAATGGCATCCTGAGGATTAACACCAATCGTTAAGTCGCCCTGCTGAACTTGATTCAGCATCTATCCTACAGATCATAAAATCGATTTCCCTCAAGCATGAACTTTCTCTCAGCTCTTCCATACCCGCTAAATCCCCTGAATATCACTCCTCACTTCTTTCCTCCAATCAGTTCCATATTTAAGGTCCATAAAAGAAGCAACTACTTTGTTATAATCATTGATAGAAATATTAACAGGCATTACGCAGCCATAACTATAATAGGCAATACCATACTTCTTTTCAAACACTTCCTGGCCTTTGGTATATGAAGATATAATGCCCCCACGGATTAAAAATTTAACACATCCGTTTTTCAAATCTGCATGGGCAAGTTTAGTACTGTGTATTTCCGCACTATCAATAGGTTTTACAACTTGTGCACTCAAATTGAGTTTTATAAAACAAACAAAGAGCAAAATCAAATAGGATTTTTCCATGGAGGGGTATTTTAATTAGAAATCTGAAAATTGATGGCCATATTATACCTCACTCGTACTGCTGTACCTTTGTTTTTACCTGGTTTCCAGAGGGGAGATTTTTTAATTACTTTTATTGCTTCTTCATCACAACCAAATCCAATTCCTTTAACCACCGTTACATCCGTAATAGAGCCATCTTTCTCTACTACAAAGCTCACAAATACTTTACCCTGAACATTTTCCTCTTGCGCTTTGTAAGGATACCTTAAATTACGCTCCATATATTTAGACCAGGCTTTGGCACCACCAGTGAACTCCGGATATTCATCGGCTCCTAAATAAATCTCTTTATCTTCACCCGCACCAGTACCTTCTTTAGCCGTTCCAGTACCATCTCCACTTCCTTTACCATCAGCAATGGTAGCATTAGGTGCTACAACACCATCCTGTGTCTTAGTGCTGATCACTGCTAATTTTATGTCATCAACTGTTGGCGGAGGCGGAAGCTCTGTTTTATTAACCACCACCACTTGTGATGGAATCGCTATAGTTTTAACCTTTACCAGATCCGCCTTAGCAGGCTCAACCTTTTTCTCTGGTTCAGGAGTTTTTGGTTTCATCTGATGGATCACATTTTTCAAATCAACCACCGTTGGAGGAAGAACATCTGCAATAATTTCTTTCGGAAAAAGTTTAGCATAAATTAATGGCGAAAAACACAGCAAGATAAACAGGCTTCCGGATGCGAATAATGCCCTGGTCATAATCGATGAAGATTTAGACCTTAATTGATAAGCACCATAGTTTTTGTTGCGGTTTGCAAATACAAGATCGAGCCACTCGGTTTTGTATACGTTAATTAAAGAGTTGAACATAGCTTTTGTTTTTATAGCATGATGCAGCTAAAACATCAATTCCATAAAAACGTTAAAAAATCTATTTTCTTTACAAAAAATGAAATTTTTCATCTGAAAAACATTTTTTTATTTCATTTTCAATAAAATTATCATAAAAAATACGATTGTTTTACGAAAATTAATAAAATATACTATTTTTGACAAAAAACATAACAAATTAATGAAAAGCTTAAGAACCATCGCATTAAAAGAGGCTCAAAACAGAATTTCACCAGAAGTTAAAGCACCATCAGCAAAAATTTCTGACTTTTTTGGCGCTAATGTATTTGATAAGAGAAAAATGAGAGATTTCTTATCTAAGGACGTGTATGAAAAATTAATATCATCTATCAACCAAGGTGAGTTAATTAATTCTGACGATGCCAACCAAATTGCAACCGCTATGAAAGCGTGGGCAATGAGCGCTGGCGCAACGCACTATACGCACTGGTTCCAGCCATTAACTGGTACAACTGCTGAAAAACATGATTCATTTTTTGAACCAAGTGGCGATGGAGCTATCGAGAAATTCGCTGGTAGTGCACTAGTTCAACAAGAACCAGATGCATCAAGTTTCCCTAACGGTGGTATCCGTAATACTTTCGAAGCGCGTGGTTATACTGCCTGGGATCCTTCTTCTCCAGCTTTTATCATGGAAAGTAAAGCAGGTAAAACACTTTGTATCCCTACTGTATTTGTATCCTATACCGGTGAAGCCTTGGATTATAAAGCACCTTTATTAAAAGCATTAGCTGCGCTTGATAAAGCTGCTGTTGATGTTTGCCAATATTTCGATAAAAGCATTACTAAAGTAAATGCTTCTTTAGGTATCGAACAAGAATATTTCCTGGTTGATGAGTCATTATTTAATGCTCGTCCCGATTTATTATTAACAGGCCGTGCTTTATTCGGACACATGTCTGCTAAAGGCCAGCAATTAGAAGATCATTATTTCGGTTCTATCCCTGAGCGCGTATTCAGCTACATGGTAGATTTCGAAAATGAAGCCTTAAAATTAGGTATTCCATTAAAAACCCGTCACAATGAGGTTGCACCATCACAATTTGAGTGTGCGCCGATTTATGAAGAAATCAACTTGGCTATCGATCACAATCAATTGTTGATGGATTTGATGGAGAAAGTTGCCCGTCGTCACCATTTCCGTGTATTGTTACACGAAAAACCATATGCAGGTATCAATGGATCAGGTAAACACAACAACTGGTCGCTAATTACCGATACTGGTAAAAACTTATTGGCACCAGGGAAAACGCCTAAAAACAACTTAATGTTCCTTGCTTTCTTTGTTAACACAATTAAAGCCGTTAGCGAGCATGCCGATTTATTACGTGCAAGTATTGCATCGGTAAGCAACGATCACCGTTTAGGAGCAAACGAAGCGCCACCTGCAATTATCTCAATCTTCTTAGGTTCTCAATTGAACGATGTATTAGACGAGATTGAGCACTCACGCATCAGCAAAAAAATTAAAGAAGACAACGCACTTTGGTTAGGTATTCCTAAAATCCCTCAGATTTTATTGGATAATACCGACCGTAACCGTACTTCGCCATTCGCATTTACAGGTAATAAATTCGAGCTTAGAGCTGTTGGATCTTCAGCAAACTCTTCTGCCCCAATGACGATCTTAAACGCAATTATGGCTGAGCAATTGGTTAAATTTAAAGTTGAGGTTGATAAATTGATCAAAAAAGGCGATAAAAAAGACATCGCTTTATTAACAGTGATCAAAAAATACATCAAAGAATCTAAAGGTATCCGTTTTGAAGGTAATGGTTACAGCCAGGAGTGGGAAGATGAAGCTGCAACACGCGGTTTATCAAACATCAAAACTACTCCAAAAGCTTTAGATGCATATTTAACTGAAAAATCTGCTGAGTTATTTGCTACAACAGGTATTTACAGTGCACGTGAAATTCATGCCCGCCATGAAATCATGTTGGAAAACTTCTACAAAAAATTACAGATCGAAGCACGTGTTATGGGTGAAGTGGCTAACACTGCAATCATTCCAGCTGCAATTGCTTACCAAAACTCATTAATCGAAAACGTACAAGGATTAAAAGCAATTGGTGTAGATAGCAAAGTTTCTATCGATATCGTAAAAAAATTATCAGAGCATTTAGAAATTGTGAAAACCAATATCGATGCCATGTTAGAAGAACGTAAAGTAACCAACAAAATCGAAGATACCCGCGAAAAAGCGATTGCTTACGATGAGAAAGTTAAATCTTACTTCGACATTATCCGTTACCATGCTGATAAATTAGAGCAAATTGTTGACGATAGCGTTTGGCCTTTACCAAAATTCAGAGAATTATTATTCATGAAATAGATTTTAAGCCGTAAGGTTTAAGGTATAGGGCGTAAGGTTTAACTTTACGCCCTTTTTATTGGTTCAATGGCTCAATTTGTCCGGTCATTTAAAACCCGAAAATTGTAAACTGGTTAATCGTTCAATTGTAATCATTTAGAAAGGAATCTCCCTCCATATCGTCCTCCTGAACTTGTTTCAGGATCTAACCGAAAGGTCTACAACAAACATTCATTCAAAAAGAAAACCCACCATCCTAAATTCACACTTCGTGCCTTCGTGGTAAAACAACCTTAAAAAGCTCAGCTTTGTAATCATTTAGAAAGGAATCCTCCTCCATATCGTCCTCCTGAACTCGTTTCAGGATCTAACCGAAAGGTCTACAACAAACATTCATTCAAAAAGAAAAATCCACCATCCTTAATTCACACTTCGTGCCTTCGTGGTGAAACAACCTTATTAAGCTCAGCTTTGTAATCATTTAGAAAGCAATCTCCCTCCATATCGTCCTCCTGAACTTGTTTCAGGATCTAACCGAAAGGTCTACAACAAACATTTATTCAAAAAGAAAAATCCACCATCCTAAATTCACACTTTGTGCCTTCGTGGTTAAACAAACTCAGCTGTAAAATATCAAAAAACCCTTACCATTTTACCTGAAAAAACGTTAAGTATTTAGCTTTAGTTCTTCCTGTTAAAACCTTATCTTTGCGCCAACATGAGTGATAACAGGTACAATCAACGTGGCGTTTCTGCCTCAAAAGAAGATGTGCACAATGCCATCAAAAACATCGATAAAGGAATTTTCCCTAAAGCATTCTGCAAAATCATCCCCGATATTTTAGGTGCTGATGAAGCATATTGTAATATCATGCATGCTGATGGTGCAGGTACCAAATCATCTTTAGCTTATGTTTACTGGAAAGAAACCGGCGATATTTCGGTATGGAAAGGCATTGCACAAGATGCCATCATTATGAACATCGACGATTTAATCTGTGTGGGTGCTACAGACAATATCTTACTATCCTCAACCATCGGACGGAACAAAAACCTAATTCCTGGTGAAGTAATTGCTGCTGTAATTAACGGAACTGAAGAAATTTTATCCGACTTAAGAGAACAAGGCATCTCCATATATTCTACAGGTGGTGAAACTGCCGATGTGGGCGATTTAGTGCGGACAATAATTGTTGATTCTACAGTAACCTGCAGGTTAAAACGTGAAGACATTATTAGCAACGACAACATTAAGCCCGGAGATGTAATTGTGGCCCTAGCTTCTTATGGTCAGGCAACATACGAAACTGAATACAATGGCGGAATGGGATCGAACGGTTTAACCTCTGCCCGGCATGATGTTTTTGATAAAGCAGTAGCCAACAGCTACCCTGAAAGTTTTGACCCCGCAGTACCATTTGATCTTGTATTTTCAGGAAAAAAACAGCTGACAGAGGAAATCGAAATTGAAGGATTTGGCAAAACCACTGTAGGAAAATTGGTACTATCTCCAACCCGTACTTATGCACCGGTGATTAAACAGATTTTAGCCAGTTACCGCAATCAAATTAATGGAATTGTACATTGCAGTGGTGGCGCACAAACCAAGGTATTACATTTCATCAATGATGATATCCATGTTATTAAAGACAACTTATTCCCTATTCCACCACTATTTAAGCTGATACAGGAACAATCTGGTACCGACTGGAAGGAAATGTACAAAGTATTTAATATGGGCCATCGCATGGAACTTTATGTTCCTCAGGAGATTGCCGAAAGTATTATCGAAATTTCAAAAAGCTTCAATATTGACGCTAAGATTATCGGTCGGGTAGAAAAAGGCAGCCAGAAACAGGTAACCATAGAAAGTGACCAAGGAACTTTTGTTTATAATTAAGAAACAACATAATGATTTATATAAGGCTGCTGAGCGTAAATTTCAGCAGCCTTTTTTTATTGACTAGTCACGTGTTACAAATTTGTGGAAAGTGCTATCTTCCCCATCCGCTTTTTTATCCTGATACAAGAAATCGAGTTTATGCTCGTCAAAGGTTTTAAAAAAAGTATCCCAGTCTGTTTCCTTTAAATCAGAAGAACTGTCGCTGTGTTTTGGAAAATGTATTCTCAAAACGCCACCTTTATCAGTTTTAGCGGTATCACCAACAATTGCTGGCACACCATCGTGTTTTTCTGCCCATGCTTTTATAGTAGCATGATCATGGGTTTGTTTCGAACTGCTCATTGTATATCGTATTTATAATTAATGGATAGATCTATTATAAGAATCACATTCAGCTAAAAATGGTTTTAATAATTGTGAAATATTCTATACAAATGTTATCCAATAAGTATAAAAATCGTTCACAATTATATTTTTATCGATACATTTTAATATTTTTTCAGCACATCATCTAAATTTGTTTGTTATTAGTATATGCGATTTCAAATTTTAACCACATGATTAAAGTGTATCTTCTGGGTGCAGGCAAACATGCTGCAGAGCTGAGTGAGTATTTTAATAGCAGTAAAGCGTACGAATTAGCGGGATACATTACCAATGTTGCTGATGCTGTTAACCATCCAAACCTGGCCAAACCAATAATTTCCCTATCCTATTTTTTAAAAAACAAGCCTGCTTCTTCAAATATCACTCTTATCGGTGCAATTGGTAATTATGAAAGGAAAACAATTATTGAGCAATTAGAAAATAAGGGCTATCAGTTTATTAACATCATCCATCAACACAATTACATCAGTTCATCAATTAAGATCGGCTATGGCAACTGTATTGCTCCAGGTTGTGTAATTAATGCAAATGTGCAGATAGGCAACCATTGCATTGTAAATTCCAACTCCAATATCAGTCATGATTGCATACTTGAAAACTATGTAACCATTTCTCCGGGTGTTACTATTGCCGGTAACGTAATGATTAATGAAGGTGCTTTTATTGGCGCGGGCGCAACTGTAATTCCAGGGATAACCATTGGTAAAGGAGCATATATTGCAGCCGGAGCTTGCGTAACCCATAATGTTCCAGAAAATGTGATGGTAGCAGGGGTACCTGCGAAGGTTAAAAAAACAATATATTGAGGAATCTGAAATAATGAATACTTTAGAAGTTGATATAAATAAAAGATCCCCGGTTTTAATGGCCGGGGATTTGTAAAAAATAATAAGTATCGATAAACTATTGTAACCTCAAAATCCGTTCACCATACTTAATTTCTGTTTCTGAGGTGATTTCAAATTCATATTCTTTTCCTGAAGTAACAGTAAGCTTTTTACCTTTGATTTTGTAAGTACCTCTATATGCTACATCGCCACCAGGCACAATATCTGCCTTGCTGTCTACCATGAGTGTAACGCGTATTGCGCTTGTAAGGTACCCATCAGGCTTGAGTACATTAATTTCATAAAATGTTTTTTCTTCTTTTACCGTAAGCTTTTTACAAGAAGTAAAGCATATAAATAAGATTGTTGAATAGATTAGGTTTTTCATATTCATTTAGATTTACAATAATAACGTATTGGAAATTATAAACGCTACAAACAGCTGAATAACAAAAAAAGCCCTGATATAGTATATATCAAGGCTTTTTTTGTTACTTTCAGTATCTATAATGCAGCTCTTAAGCCAAATTCAGAAAGTGCAAAAGTGTATTCTGCAAGTGTAACATTAGAAGCATCTTGAGCGACAATAATAATACTTGTACCTCTTGATTGAGATGCAGTTCCATTACTAACCGTAAAGAGGCCTTTTCCAATCTGATTTAAATTAAATGTATATGTAAGACCCCAAATAACATTTGAGGCATTTCCATATGCACCGATTGCTGTAACCACAGGTGCGCTAGCAGAAGGTGTTGGCGTAGCAGCAAGCGATACATTTGATGCTGAATAAAGAACTGTCCTTACAGAACTACTAACAGCAGTTGCACTCGTTTGTGTATTGGCTAAATAATATACAGTTAATTTAGGAATCACTTTTGAAGGGAAAAGTTTTTCCCCAACAATGTAATTAAGCGTTACCACACTTGTACCTACAGTACCTGTAGCTGATATAGCATTACCTTTAGCCAATTCTATAGTTGTACCACCCGTACCAGATACCTCTTTTTCTGCGTTAGGATCTTTTTTACAAGCACTCATTGAAAGAACAACTACGCTTGCTGCAACCATAACTTTTGATAATATATTTTTCATTTTAATCAATTTAAAAATTTACAGTTTTAGTTAAAATTATAACGCACACCAAACTGCATATAATAGGTTGATGAAATTGTTTGTGAAGTACCGAATGATTCTCTCACAACATCGTTTTGAGCGTTAGCTAATCTAAACGTAGGTTTTGTAGTTGCACTGATTGATGATACATTTTGAGGGACCAAAATGGCTGCATTATTAGCAAAATTTATGTTACCCCATTTACGATTTAACAGATTACCCACATTGAATATATCAACAGTAAATTGAAATGAATTTTTAGATTTACCATAGTTTCTGAAAACTTCTTGAGTTAATCTAAAATCAAATTGATTTCTCCATGGCAACAATGCTCCATTACGTTCGGCATACTCACCTCTATGTTTACTTAAATATGGATCATTATTAATATAATTCATGAAAACATCACTTTGCTCTTGTGCAGAGTATGCTCTTCCATATCCTGTTGTTCCAGTAGGGATATTTACAAAATTTATTTCAGATGCATCGCGTGGAATGTAGATTAAATCGTTAGTCTGTCCATCACGGTTGAAATCGGCACTATAGCTATATGAATATCTTCCTTGCTGTGAACCAGAATAAAATAATGAAAACGCAGTAGCTAAATTCTTAAAATATTCTTTTCTATAAGAAAGATTGGCAACAATACGATCTGGAGTTAAGTTTTGAGAATAACTTAATGTCGGATTATTTGCATTAGTAGATGTAAAAGGAATAGACCATAAGTTTAACAGCTGATCACCACTTCCATCACCATAGTTACGTTGGTCAGAACGGGTATAAGCGATCATTGCAGATAAGCCGCCCTGAAATTGTTTTGTCAACTGCGCAGTAGCTTGCCAGTTATAACCACCTTTTGCATTTGTCATTTCAACAACGTTTAAAGCTGAGGTACCAGTTGGACTTGGAATTCCGGCTGCTGTCATATTTACAACTTGTCTAGCATTTACAGTACTTCCGTAAAATGGTCTGTTATCTGGATAACCTGGTATATTTAACGCTGTTGGAGTTTGCAGATTTACATTTTGACCTATAGCTACATTAAGATCTTTGCCATAAACACCTTCTAATGTTGCCACAATGCCACCAGGTAATTTAAAATCAACCGCTAAACTTGATTTCCAAGTTTGCGGGAATTTTAGGTTACGAGATAATGCACTGATCGTTCCTGGAATGCTCGTTCCAGCAGCAGGTATAGTAGATGAAGTTAGGTTTGGAGCAATACTTGGATTAAAGAATGGAGTATTAGCTTGTCCAGAATATACCTGAGTAAACTGTAATAATCCAGCATCACCTGATTGTGAAACAATCCATACAAAAGGAACACGACCTGTAAAGATTCCAGAACCACCACGAACTTGTAAAGAGCGGTCTCCTAACACATCCCAATTGAAGCCAAAACGTGGAGAATAAGTCAGTTTAGCTTCTGGTAAAACTCCAGTATCAATTTTTTCTCCGTTTGCAAAAGTTTGTGCAGCAACCAAAGGATGGGTTTTTATTTCAGACACATCAGGGAATGTAGCACGCTCGAAACGAATACCAGCTGTCACTTTTAAACGGTCAGATATTGTGAACTCATCTTGTAAATAAGCCGAATATTGAGCAAATTTAAAGCTAGGATAAGCTTGTGAACCGTCTGCAGTTAAAGGGTAAGTTATTGAATATTGTAATGGCTTAGCATTATTATAAAAATCAGCATAAGATGCAAAAGTATAAAAACCAGTTCCAAAACGTTGGAAGCCATTTTTAGTTGTGCTAAACTCTGCTTGTACACCCAAAGTAATATTATGTTTACCTAGCGCTAAACTTAAATCGTCGCTATAAGTATATCCTTTAACATCTCTTAAATTTCCGTAAGTAAATGGCTCATAACCAAAAGTGGTTAAAACACTACCAGCAGATGTTCCGCTTTGGGTATTATTTAAAATATCTACTAATGGAAATGGAGCACTATCTGAAGTCCTTGGATCATTTTGATGTGAATAAGTTGCACGTAAAACGTTAGTAACTTTACTTCCGAAATTTGAGTTTAGCTCAGCCACAGCAGAATATAAATTTGCTGCCTGATAGTAGTTTGAGTTTGAGAAATTCAAACCTGCATTCGTAGCAGTTCCCGATCTATTATTTCCATAACCTAAATTACCAGTCACACCAGAACCAGTTACCGATGTACTTGCAGAACTTGGTGATGTGCTCTCTACCTGATTATAACGAACACTAAAACGGTGATTTTTTGTAATGTTCCAGTCTAAACGGGCAAACATCTTTTCGTTATCACTTATATTTGAATATCCTTGATAAAGACCTGGATCATATCCGTATCTAGAAATTAAAGTAGATTTTAGTTGGTCAAGATCAGAAGCATTTGCTGGTGCAACTGTTGATACTCCACTATTATATGGTAAACCCGGAGTAGCCGCAATCCTGTTATTACCTGGTTCAATAGTATGTTTTTTTTCGTAGTTAACAAAAAAGAATAATTTATCTTTAACAATTGGCCCTCCTAAACTAAATCCATAATTTTTTTCATCAAGCTTTTGTAATGTAGGAATTCTATACGTTTCACCAATCCTATTTCCTTGTTGCTCTTCCCCACGCATGGTATAAAAGGCATTTCCAGAAAATGTATTAGCACCAGAACGGGTTACCGCAGTTACTGAACCCCCTGTGAAGCCCGATTGACGAACATCATATGGCGTTACATTGATTGATACCTGCTCCAACGCATCAATCGAAATTGGAGAACCACCAGCCGGAATATTCTGACCAATACCAAATTGATTGTTAAAGTTAGCACCATCTACAGTAAAGTTATTGGAACGGTAGTTACCGCCACCAATTGCACCTTGAGTACCTGAAGCTTGTGGAGTTAATCTCGTTAAATCATTAATACTACGTGTGATTGTTGGTAAAGATTGAATTTGCTGTCTTGTAACGACAGTGTTTGCACCACTTTTATTGGAATTCATGATTGCATTGCTGCTTTGACCTACCACTTTAACTTCAGCAAGTGTTGAACTATTATCAACAAGTGTTAAATTTAAAAGATAAGGTTCTCCTAATTTTAAACTAATATCAGTTTGTTTTTCAGGCCTGTAACCCACAAAACTTACTTCAATAGTGTATGGGCCACCAACACGCATCCCACCAATTGTAAAACGGCCGTCACCGTTTGTAGATACAGAATAAACAGTACCAGTTGGTGTGTGTGTAGCTTTAACACTTGCACCAGGCAGGGCACCTTTGTCGTCCTTAATTGTTCCTGTCATCGACGATGTGGTTACCTGTGCATTAACACTTAAGGTAAGACCTACAAACGCAACAATAACAAGCACTAATCTTAAAAGTAAAGATTTCTTCATACTTTGTTTTTTAAATGTTTTTTGTTGTTGAATAATAATCTAATAGGGATATTATGCCGCAAATGTACCCAATAAAATTTAACACATTTTAACATTCAATGTTAAATAATTATTAAGTCCGGCAAAACTTTTCAACATTTAACACATATTAGCACCTTTATAACTTTCACTTTATCAATACATTGATAAAAAATCCAAATTTTTAATAACGAAATACACAGTTGATTATAATTTACACATTAAACACCTCTTAATGTTGGTATTTTTCCAATTATGCCTATTAACAATAAGCTTTTAAGCAAAAACACTAGCATAATTTCCCCTATAGTAGAATATTCATTATGTTTTTCATTAAATCACACCTTATTATGATTAACATCCAAACGTAAATTTGCAGCACCAATATTCACTCATTGTAAATTTTACCAGCTATCTTAATATAGGTCTAGCCAATTGACATTTTTTTTTTAGTTTTGAGCGATTGTTTGAGGATTAACATCCGCTAACATTTGTAATGTGGATGTAGGCAACTAGAAACACGAGACTAATCTGTTCAACAGAGACTCCTTCACCAGAAGATTACGGTTTATAAAAAAAATAAAAGATAAATCTCTTTAAATAGAATGAAACTTAAATAATGCTATTCATTATTCAAGTGCTTTTTATGAGATAAAAAATAAACTAGAAAAAACAGATGAATTACGATGTTATTGTTTTAGGCAGCGGCCCAGGTGGTTACGTAGCTGCAATCAGAGCTTCTCAATTGGGACTAAAAGTTGCAATCGTTGAGCGCGAATCATTAGGTGGTATTTGTTTAAACTGGGGCTGTATCCCTACTAAAGCACTTTTAAAAAGCGCACAGGTTTTCGAATATATTAATCATGCAGCCGATTACGGAATTACTACTGCTGGTGCAACTGCAGATTTTGCAGCTGTGGTAAAGCGTAGTCGTGGTGTGGCAGACGGCATGAGCAAAGGCGTTCAGTTTTTGATGAAAAAAAATAAGATTGACGTAATCATGGGTACTGGTAAAGTAAAGCCAGGAAACAAACTAGAAGTTAAAGGTGCAGATGGTTCGCAACAAGAACTGAGTGCAAAAAATATCATCATTGCTACAGGTGCACGTTCAAGAGAATTACCAAACCTGAAACAGGATGGTAAAAAAATTATCGGTTACCGCCAGGCCATGGTACTTCCTGAATTGCCAAAAAGTATGGTTGTAGTAGGTTCTGGTGCTATAGGTGTAGAGTTTGCCTATTTCTATGCTACAATGGGTACCAAAGTAACCATCGTAGAGTTTATGGATAATGTAGTTCCTGTTGAGGATGAAGACGTTTCTAAACAATTATTGCGCAGCTTGAAAAAAGTAGGTATTGATGTAATGACTTCAGCAAGTGTTGAAGCCGTTGATACCAGCGGAGCAGGATGTAAAGTTTCTGTTAAAACGGCTTCAGGTATGCAAACCATCGAAGCTGACATTGTACTTTCTGCAGCTGGTATTGTTGCCAATATCGAAAACATTGGTTTAGAAGAAACCGGAATTAAAACTGAAAAAGGTAAAATTGTTACTGATGAGTTTTACAATACATCGGTTAAAGGTTATTATGCAATCGGTGATGTAGTTGGCGGACAAGCCCTTGCTCACGTTGCTTCAGCAGAAGGTATTATCTGTGTTGAAAAAATTGCTGGTCAACACGTTGAGCCATTGGATTATAACAATATCCCGGGTTGTACCTATTGCACGCCAGAAATCGCTTCAGTAGGTTATACCGAAAAAGCAGCAAAAGCAGCTGGTTACGAATTAAAGATTGGTAAATTTCCGTTTTCAGCTTCAGGTAAAGCAAGTGCTGCAGGAGCTAAAGATGGTTTCGTAAAATTAATTTTCGACGCTAAATACGGAGAATTATTAGGCGCACACATGATCGGAACAAACGTTACCGAAATGATTGCTGAAATTGTAGTGGCCCGTAAATTAGAAACTACCGGACATGAAATGATTAAATCTGTTCACCCTCACCCTACCATGAGCGAAGCCATTATGGAGGCAGCTGCTGATGCTTACGGTGAAGTGATCCACTTATAGAGGTATAAGGTTTAAAAGGTAGAAAGCATAAGGCTAAAGCCGTAAATAAAACCAATATTATTACATAAACCCTTTAGCTAATCCTAAAGGGTTTTGTATTTTTAGAGATTATTTTTTCTAAACTTTGACCCTAAATGAAACTTCACACCATAAATACAGGATTTTTTAAATTAGATGGCGGTGCCATGTTCGGCGTTGTACCTAAGGTCATCTGGCAAAAAACCAATCCGGCCGATAGCAATAACCTTTGTACATGGGCCATGCGCTGTTTATTGATCGAAGAAGGTAACCAGTTGATTTTGGTTGATACAGGCATAGGAAATAAACAAGATGAAAAGTTTTTCAGTCACTACTATCTGCATGGTAATGACTCATTGGAGAAATCGCTGGCACAACTAGGCTTCGGAAAAACTGATATTACAGATGTTTTTCTTACACACCTACATTTCGATCATGTAGGCGGAGCAGTGATAAGAGAAAATGAAAAACTAACGCCCACCTTTAAAAATGCGACCTATTGGACTAACGAAAAACATTGGCAGTGGGCGGTAGAACCTAACGCAAGAGAAAAAGCTTCTTTTCTAAAAGAAAATATCCTCCCAATTCAGGAAAGCGGTCAGCTAAAATTTATAACCGAACATGAAAATATCGAATGGCAAAAAGATATTAATATCAGTTTTGCTTATGGACATACCGATGCCATGATGTTACCCAAAATCAATTACAAGGGAAAAACCATTGTGTATATGGCCGACCTTTTGCCATCAGTTGGACACCTTCCCCTACCCTATGTAATGGCTTATGACATGTTTCCTTTAAAAACCCTTACAGAAAAACAAGCTTTTTTAGAAGAAGCCGTAAACAATAATTACATATTGTATTTAGAACATGATCCTATTAATGAATGTTGCACCCTGCAAAGAACTGAAAAAGGAATCCGTGTATCCGAAACTTTTAACCTAAGCGATATTTAATGATCAGACCAGCCAGGCCCCACGATGTTGAACAAGTTGTGTCGTTGATTATTCAGGCAATGGGTATGTTGGCTAAAAAATTAACTCATGTTGAAGATCAGACTACTATCAATAAGATTTTTAAACACTTTTTTCAGCAGTTAAACAACCAATACAGTTATGAAAACATTTTGGTTTATGAAGAGGATGGCAAAGTCATCGGCTCATTAAATGCCTATGATGGTGGAAATCTGGAAAAGCTTCGAAAACCTTTTTTAGCATATATTGAAGAACATTACGGTGCAAATAGCCTCAATCAGGATGCAGAAACGCAAGATGGAGAGTTTTACCTTGACAGCATTAGTGTTCACCCTATCGCCCAGGGAAAAGGAATTGGAACACAACTGATCGAAGCTGGTATAAATTGGGGCAAAAAACTTGGTCACAATACTATAGGCCTGCTGGTAGAACAAAATAATGCGAATGCATTGAAGTTATATAAAAAAATGGGCTTCGTTATCGAGAATGAAAAACACTTTATGGATGAATGGTATCATCATATGGTTTTTAAGGCCAAAAAGTATTTCTAAATTATCTAACTTTTATAGAACACTATGTTCCTAAAATAATTGATCATCAGATTTATTTCCATTTTTATTTGTATTTAATCTAAATAATGCCAATTTTTGTAACCGATGGAAAAAGCATGTATCGATATTAACGAACTGGTTAACGTATTCTCAAATACCCATGGTTCTATTTATCAATCAGATAAATTAAATTGCTTTTATGTAGATTTTGGCGGTAAGTTTGCCCGCTTCAATTGCCTTTCACTTCAAAAATTAAAAAAGGTTGTAGAGCAGATTGATATTGAAGCGCTCCTTTTAAATACCCACAAAGCCGACTTCGAACTGGTTACGTTTAATGGTTGTGAACACATCTACCTGTTAAGTGCATTAGAAATTATTGCATTAAAAGATTTACTTCAAGGTACTTTCACCATGTTTAAACTCAATCACCTCATCAGCGATTGCCTATACAGACTGGTTTATTAATTTTAGGTAGTCGATGAAATTTTTTATTGGTTAACTTTTGCAATCGAAATGCGGGTTCATCGCTGATTTTTTTAAAAAGGTTAATTGCTTTCTGCTTTATCAGACTGATTACTGCTAACTGAAAACTTCCAGCTGAACAATGTCAACCGAAAAATAACCTTTACCTCACTGATCCTCAACCAGTATCCGTTTCGCGTTATTGCAATATCTCCCACCCTTTTTCTTACGCTGCTGCTCTTATTTAAACTCATTACAAATAACTTATTATCAGCAATTTAGACTAATTTCATATTGCAAATAAATTATAATGGAGAACAAATTCCATTTACATTTGTATTGTTATAAAAGCACAGAAACATGAAAGATCTAATGCGTATCAAATGTTTAATATCTCAGGATATAGAAACATTATTAAATCAGCAAATTAAAAAAGAAGCTCATTCTTCATCACTATATTTATCAATGTCATCTTGGTGTGACCAAAACGGATTCGACTACTCAGCTGATTACTTTTTAAAGCAATCAGAAGAAGAAAGAGTTCATCAGTTAAAATTGTTCAAATACGTTTTAGATATGGGCGGAAATGCAATATCTCCAGAAGTAAACGGCATTAAAACTGAGTTTGCCGGGTTTAGAGAAGTTTTTGAAGATGCCTTGGAAGCAGAAATTGCGATTACCCAAAGCTTTAAAAACTTAGCTGCAAGATGCCATAAAGAACAGGATTTTGTAACCATGGAATTCTTAAACTGGTTCTTAAAAGAACAACGCGAAGAAGAATATAAAGCACGCAGAGCTTTAGAATTGTTCGAAGTAATAGGTGAAGAAGGTACAGGAAGATGGGAAATTGATAAACACGTTAACAAAATCAGTTATTCAGAAGCATAACAACAACAAAACATATATTGAAGCTATCCCGGATAAAACCAGGATAGCTTTTTTTATGAGCAGAATCCAGATAGCGATCATCATCCGATAGCTATCGGATGCGAAGCCAATTTTTGATTGGATGAAGCTATCTTTATATATAGGCTCGCAAACATGAAAGTTTGCTCACCCAAAAAGCCCGAACCCACCTTAAATATCCTCCTCGTTTGAAACGGGGAAGCGTGGGAACATCGATTTTATCGCGCTAAATAATTCTCACCCCCAAATTAGCAACCTGCTTAATCTGTGTTTTTGATTTTTTTAAATCTGCGGGAAAACGTTACGTCGCTTCCCGCTGATCACGCAAAAAAAGATACAAATCTAAAGCGATTAGACCTGAACAAAAAAAGATCATAAAAAGAAAAGCCCCAGTTTTGCTGGGGCTTCCTTAGTTTAGGTTGTTTGGTTTATGTTGATTATGAATAAGTCTTGAAAGCTTTATAAAAAAAGCGCCGTTACCAGCGCTTTTTTTAAACCAAATATATAATAATAATTAACGAGCATTACAAAAGTACAAACTTTATCCATACTAGCAAACATTTTGATTAAAAAATTGAAATATTTTATATAAAAACACATAAAACTCTAAAATTCAGCTATAAAAATTTAAATTATTAGATAAAAAATATATAAACATCAATTATTTAACATTAAATACTAGTTTTTTAGGTATAAAATCATACTTTAAAGAAATATTTAAGCAAAATGATAGAAGATTTTATAAAAAATTACTTTAATCATCCCAAAACTTACGATGAAATGTTTCTGAATGGAGATAATTACCGAGATCACTATTCAAATTTTATCAGAAATTTCTCTAAAGAGTCTCTCGAAAACCTAAACAAAAAAGAAGAACTCGCAAAAAAACTATTCATGAGTCAAGGTATTACCTTTACGGTGTACGATAGTGGCGAAGGAATAGAAAAAATATTTCCTTTTGATATCATTCCTAGAATAATTACTTCAACAGAATGGAATTTTATAGAAAAAGGCATAAAACAACGTTTAAAAGCGTTAAATCTTTTCCTAAAAGATGTTTATAGCAATCAATTTATCTTAAAAGACAAAATTGTACCTATAAATGTAATTTATTCATGTCCACATTTTCTTCGGGAGATGCACAATGTAAATGTATTGCATGATATTTATATCCATATTGCGGGTATAGACTTAATAAGAGACCACGATGGAACCTTTTACGTACTTGAAGATAACCTCCGAACGCCATCGGGTGTAAGTTACATGCTCGAGAACCGGGAAATTACCAAAAGGTTATTTCCAGATCTGATTCCACAATGCGGCGTAAGAAGCGTAACCGAATACCCTTCCCTTTTGTACAAAAATTTAATGTCTCTCTCACCAAGGGCCGTTTCAAATCCAACAATTGTGCTTTTAAGCCCGGGAATGTATAATTCTGCCTATTACGAACATACTACATTGGCCCGTTTAATGGGAGTAGAACTGGTAGAAGGTCGAGATCTTGTGGTTAAAGATCAGAAAGTATTTATGAAAACCACCACAGGTTTGCAGCAGGTAGATGTAATTTACAGGCGTGTAGATGATGATTATATTGATCCGTTAGTATTTAATCCAAACAGTGTGCTTGGCGTTGCAGGTTTGATGGGCGCTTACCGAAAAGGCAATGTAGCCATTATAAATGCGGTAGGAAATGGCGTGGCGGATGATAAAGCGGTTTATACCTATGTGCCCGATATGATCAGGTATTACCTAAACGAAGAACCTATTTTAAAAAACGTACCCACATATCAGCTCAGCAATCAGGACGAACTCGATTACGTGTTTGCAAACATCAATACCATGGTAATTAAAAAAACAAATGGTAGCGGTGGTTATGGCATGTTAATGGGCCATGAAGCGAGCGAACAGGAAACTGAAGAATACAAAATTGAAGTATTGAAAGATCCACGCAATTTTATTGCTCAACCCACCATCAGCCTATCTTCGGCCCCATGTTTTATCAATGGAAAGCTGGCACCACGAAGAATAGACCTACGCCCTTTTGCACTGAACGGACCAGATGGCATTTCAATTGTGCCGGGCGGATTAACCAGGGTGGCCTTAAAAGAAGGATCACTGGTGGTAAACAGCTCCCAGGGCGGAGGCAGTAAAGATACATGGGTTTTAACTTCTTAAAATACGAAATATGTTAAGTAGAGTTGCTTCAAGCTTATATTGGCTAAGTAGATATGTTGAGCGCAGCGACGGTATGCTGCGCATGTTAAAAATAAATTACGCTTCCTCACAAGATACCATACAGGAATTTACCTGGAAGCCTGTAATCAGAATTTTTTCCTCTGATGATGAAAATGAACTGTTAAATATCCAGCATGATAGTCGTGCCGTAATTGAATACCTTTTGCTCAACCGGGATAACCCGAATTCGATTTTAAACATCGTTACCCTTGCCCGCGAAAATGCCAGAAGCGTTCAGGAACATATTCCAAAAGATTTATGGCAATGTTTAAATGAATATTACCATGCAGTAAAAGACGAAAAATTACTCTGGTATGTACAACAGGACGACCCGATTACCGCATTGGATGTTTTAATTAAGCAGGTAATGTTATACCATGGTACAGCAGATAGCGTAATGGAACGTGGCGAAAGCAGAAGTTTTATGAAAATCGGCAAGCACCTGGAAAGGAGTATACAATCGATAGACATTTTAGATATTAAATTCAGTTCCATTAGCAGCAACCCGGATCTGCTCACAGATATTGCCTACTGGAAACACCTGCTACTCTCATTAGGTGGTTACGAATTGTATTTAAAAACATACCGGCAGGGTTTCGATGCAAAAAACATCATCGAACTGGTAATGCTCAATAACGATTTTCCAAGGTCGGCATTGTATGCCATGCACAATATTGAAAGGTATTTTAACCGCCTAAAAAGCGAAAGCAATATCGACCACTACAATAACCTATCGTTTAAAATAGGTAGGCTAAAAAGTATGATTACCTATAGTTCGGTAAACACTATGGACGAAGAGCAGCTGCACCATTACCTTACAGAAATAAGGGCAGAACTTTTTGGTATCGGAAATCTGTTGAACGAATACTATTTCGCAAACTCATAAAAATTATAAATATTAACCGCAGATGAACGCTGATTAACACAGATATCCCTTATACTTAAAAATCTGTACGCATCCATTTTATCTGCGGTTAAACATAACAATAGCCTTATGCCAATTTTCAAAATCAAACATATCACTAATTACAAATACGAACTGCCGGTACGTGATAGTGCCAACCAGATCATTTTATTTCCAATTAAAGATGATTATCAAAAAGTGATAAAACATGACCTGAATATCTCCGGAAGTCCGGAAATTGAAATCTTTATCGATTATTACGGCAATGAAGTAGGCACGTTTACGCAAAACGAACCGCATACCCAACTTAAAATCTTTTCTAAAGTAAGTGTAGAAACCTTTGCAAAACCACTGCCCCAGGATGATATGTTTAGCAGCGAACAATGGAACAGCCTGAATGCCCTTAAATACGAAGTACCCTATATTGATTATTTACGTCAGGAAAGTTTCGAAGGCATTATCCAGCTTAAAGAAACCGCATTAAATATCAAACAGCAGGAAGATACGCCATACCAAACTGCAATAAAATATTGTTCAGATGTTTTTAGTAATTTCGAGTACATTAAAGGTGTAACCGCTGTAGATACCACTATTGACGAGATTTTGAAACTAAGGGCCGGCGTTTGTCAGGATTTTGCACACGTATTAACAGCGATGTTGCGTTTAACAGGTATTCCTGCAAGGTATGTAAGTGGATACATTTGTCCGAATAGAGATGGCATGCGTGGAGAAGGCGCAACCCATGCATGGGCCGAAGCCTATTTGCCCGAATATGGCTGGCTTGGTCTGGACCCTACGAACAATTGTATAGCCAATGAAAACCATGTACGCTTAGCCGTAGGCCGGAATTTTACCGATTGCTCGCCAGTAAAAGGCGTTTACAAAGGCGGTTTCGAACATATTATGGAAGTTAATGTATCGGTAGGCTACAACGATGAAGATTTTAATGATAATGAAACTTATTTCCAACCCAAAGAAGTAAACTATCCTAAACCTTCGGGAACGATAACCACCACCAGAACAAAAAACAGCTATCAGCAGTATATGGAGGCCATTCATCAGCAACAGCAACAACAACAGCAGTAGGCAGTTGTCCAGTTAAGAGTTGACAATTTTCAGTTAACAATTTTCAGTATACAGTTGGTAATTTACAGTTCAGAATAAAACAGTAGAGATCTAATTCAAATCTCTGCTGTTTAGGATTTCAGCAATTCCTTCATTTTCAATAATCCACATTCCTATACGCTCATCGGTAATTCCATCCATAAGCTGGTATGTAAAGGTTGGTTTATTGTTTATCATTTTGGTAAACAGGTATTTGAACATGATGTTTTTGTTTTCTTTTAACATTTCGGCAACTTCTATAATATGCGTTGAAATCATAAAACAACAGTCATTTATTTTGGAAAATGATTTAATGATAGATAAAGATCCATCATATGCATCCTTTACATTTGTACCCCTAAAGAGTTCATCAAAAATCACAAAAATATTTTTCGAGACTTTAATTTTCTCTGCAACATGTTTTACCCTTAAAACTTCATTGTAAAAATGACTGTAGCCTTCGTTTAAGTTATCGGGCAGGTTTATTGTCGACACCAACCCCTGCCATATGCCGGTCTCCATATATTCTGCAGGAACAGGAAGTCCTAAATGCGCCAGATAGATGGAAATGCCAACTGATTTCAGAAAGGTCGATTTCCCAGCCATATTACTTCCTGTAAGAAAGCATACGTTCTTTTCCACTTCAAATTCAATATCATTCGCGTAGGTTGATTTAAAAAAGGATGGAATACCCCTTTAATAATGAGATTACGTTCTTTTAAGTTTAGATGAGGCAGCGTGAAGTTGTATTTCCGAGCCGCTTTTACTACCGCAAAATACGCATCTACCTGATAGGTTAAATCTAAAAACAGCTTAACGGTTTTTAATTCAATGCCTCTTAATATAAGATCCAGTTGCTCTAGTTCGAATATTGTAATCTTACTTTCACTACGCTCAACAACTTCTTTAACCAGTTGATGCTTAAATAATGTACATATAACCTCATCAAATGCTTTAACCAATGCAGGCTTAACTTCATCACTCAGGCCAGCAAACATTTCAGCGAGCTTTTTAAGTAAAAATACAATCTCCCCAACACCTTTCTCTTTTAGGTAGTACGCCTGATTTGGATAAAAAAAATAGTTAGCAGCTTTAGTTAATGCCGATATCCTGGAGTAAGATTTGATTTTAGAATTTTGTAACAGATAGCTCTCAACAAAATCCATATTGGTACGGTCAAAATTTAATGCACCCGAATAATTAGACAGATATTTTATCAATTCCTGCCGTTCATTAAGGATCTTAATATCAGTGGTGGCTGATTTAAAAATTTCGATCAATTTATCGTTGCCTTTAATCGTTGAAGTGAAATTGAATAAAGAGAAAATACTTTTATTTACACCATATGCCTCAAATATATTCAGGTCTGCTAAAGTTTGTTTATCTATATCAAATGTATTCATGAGGGATATCAGGCGTTAAAACAATAATCAACTAAAAATTAAGTTAAATATAACTTTATTATGGCAAAATTAATTTAATATTAAAATCTGTTAAAGATTAGAATTAACATCAAACAACAGCAGTAGTTTGGCGTTGTTGGTTTTAAGTTCGCAGTTGGGAATACAGTTATAACTTAAAAAACTGAAAACTGTACATTGAAAACTGCTGACTGATACGTTTTTTTTTCTAAATTTGCGCCTTTTACAAATAACAATATGATTAAGAGACAGCAAATTAAAGATTTATTAAAGTCGACAGCATTTGACACAGAAGTAACGGTTATGGGATGGGTTAGAACTTTCCGTAATAATCAGTTTATTGCATTAAATGATGGATCTTGCATGGGCAATATCCAAGTAGTGATCGATTTTAATAATTTACCTGATGAGCTGTTAAAAAGAATAACAACAGGCGCGGCAATTTCTGCAACAGGAAAACTGATCGAATCGTTAGGTAAAGGTCAATCCGTTGAAATTAAAGCAACAAGCGTAGAAATATTGGGCGATAGTGATCCTGAAAAGTTTCCATTACAACCCAAAAAACACAGTTTAGAGTTTTTACGCGAAATTGCACACCTGCGTTTCCGCACCAATACTTTTAATGCTGTTTTCAAGGTGCGCCATGCACTCGCTTTTGCAATCCACCAGTTTTATAACGAACGTGGTTTTGTATACATGCATACCCCTGTAATTACAGCAAGCGATGCAGAAGGTGCCGGAGAAATGTTTAAGGTTACCACTTTAGATTTCGACAATACACCACGTACAGAAGATGGTAAAGTAGATTTTTCGCAGGATTTCTTTGCCCGTGCTACCAATTTAACGGTATCGGGCCAGTTGGAAGGTGAGTTAGCGGCAATGGCATTCGGACAGATTTATACTTTCGGACCAACCTTCAGGGCAGAAAACTCGAATACCACACGCCATTTGGCAGAATTCTGGATGATTGAGCCTGAAGTTGCTTTTGCAGATTTAGAAGACAACATGCAACTTGCAGAGGATATGATGAAGTATGTAATTAAATATGCTTTAGACAACTGCAAGGATGAACTGGAATTTTTGAACACCCGTTTAGCAGAAGAGGATAAGCAAAAACCGCAGAACGAGCGCAGCGAATTTACCTTATTGGAGAAATTGGATTTCTGCCTTGCAAACGATTTTGAGCGTTTAACGTATACAGAGGCGATCAGGATTTTAAAATCTTCTAAGCCGAACCAAAAGAAACAGTTTAAATACCTGATTGATGAATGGGGTGCTGATTTACAAAGCGAGCACGAACGTTACCTGGTAGAAAAACACTTTAAAAAACCGGTAATTTTAACTGATTACCCTGCAGATATTAAATCATTCTACATGCGCCAAAATGAGCCAGATGCTGAAGGCAGACAAACTGTTGCTGCTATGGATATCTTGTTTCCGGGCATTGGCGAAATGATTGGCGGATCGCAACGTGAAGAGCGTTTAGACCGATTAACCAAACGCATGGAAGATTTAAATATTCCGCAAGATGAGCTTTGGTGGTATTTAGATACCCGCCGTTTTGGATCTGCTCCACATGCAGGGTTTGGTTTAGGTTTCGAACGTTTAGTATTGTTTGTAACCGGAATGACCAACATCCGTGATGTAATTGCTTTCCCAAGATTCCCTAAAAACGCAGAGTTTTAGAAGAGGTTTAGGGTTTAGGGTTTAGGGTTTAGGGTTTAGGGTTTAGGGTTTAGGGTTTAGGGTAAACAAATAGCCCTATATCAAAGAAGTCAAGTTTTAAAAACTTGACTTCTTTTTTTTTATGCAAATATTTCTGAAGGAATCCTTTATTGTTGCAAAAAACACCAAACATCCCTACGGAACGAAAAAAAAACATTCCATTTTTTTTTCTACCCACGAAACGTCCCGATGGGACGGCAAAGGAAAATTTTAAAATCACCAATCGTCCCATCGGGACGCCTCATGGGTAGAACCGCCAATTGCAAAATTAGCGGTTTCGTTCCGTAGGAACGTTTGGTGTTTAAACCCATTAATAGTTTTCCTATCTCTGCCAACTAAACCTGATTGGAATGAAAAGCACGCAATCACGATTTTTCATCGTGAGCGGACTTGTAATGAAAGCAGGACTGAACAACCCCAAGCACCACTAACCCCGCTTTCCAAAAAACTATTGATTTAGCCATGCGCTAAACTTACGAAGTTCTGCCTACGCTTAAGCCTTTCAAACTTCGGAAGTCCCCTTAACGCCCATCATCATGCATGGTATCGCTATATGGATTGGCATGTGCATAATCAACTGCCGAAACTTTATAATCTGTTGGCGCAAAGCTGGCCGAAGTACTCAAAGCCATGCCCAATTCGTATCGGGTAGGATAAGGCGTTTGCAACAAACTCCCTGCAGGAATGTATGGAAAACTCTCTAAATAACTTTGCATAACACTCGGACTCACCCTCCTATTGATATAAGCCCTGCTTAGCTGATGCGTTTCTCTTAAACCCGCAGCACCCAACAACTCCACAGCACTGGCTACGGTAAGGTTATGGAAATTTTTAACACGAACGGTTTTATCTTCAACCACAAGCCCTTTCATTAAACTCTGATCTTGTGTGGCCACACCTGTTGGGCAAGTATTGCTATTACATTCCAAAGCCTGGATACAGCCCAGGGCAAACATCATTCCACGGGCGGCATTACACATATCGGCACCCAATGCTATATTTTTAACCAGATCAAAACCTGTTGCTACTTTTCCTGATGCGATAATTTTAATGTGTTTCTTTAAATCGAAACCGTTTAAAACATCATATACAAAAGCCACACCTTCGCGCAGCGGCATACCAACTGAATTGGAAAACTCCTGTGGTGCTGCACCTGTACCACCCTCACCACCATCAACGGTAATAAAATCAGGATAAATTCCGGTTTCTACCATGGCTTTACAGATGGCATAAAACTCGCTCTTTCTCCCGATACACAATTTAAATCCTACGGGCTTGCCACCCGATAAATCCCTTAGCTTTTTAACAAATTCGATTAAACCGATAGGGGTGTTAAAGGCAGAGTGTGCAGGTGGCGACAATACATCTTTACCTTCGGGTACCAAACGGATTCTGGCCACTTCTGGCGTTACCTTTTTAGCTGGCAACATTCCCCCATGACCTGGTTTTGCACCTTGTGAAAGTTTAATTTCGATCATTTTCACCTGATCAGTTTGAGCCCTTTCTGCATAAGCATCATAATTGAAAGTACCATCCGCATTACGGCAACCGAAATAACCGGTACCAATTTGCCAGATTAAATCGCCACCCGGCTGACGGTGATAATCGCTGATTCCACCTTCACCCGTATTGTGAGCAAAATTGCCCAATTTAGCCCCACCATTTAAAGCTAAAATGGCATTCTGACTTAATGAACCAAAACTCATTGCCGAAATATTATAAATACTGGCAGAATAAGGTTTTTTACAATCAGGACCACCTACTGTAACACGAGGATCAAGATTTAATTCGTGGTGCGAAATGGCTGCAATACTATGACTTAACCATTCATACCCATTATCGTAAACATTTAACTGCGTTCCGAAAGGGATGGTATCATTGTCTTTTTTAGCACGTTGATAAATAAGCGAACGGTTTAACCTGTTATAAGGCGTTCCGTTGGTATCACTTTCTACAAAATATTGGTAAACTTTGGGCCTTAATTCTTCCATAAAGTACCTTAACCTACCAAAAACAGGATAATTTCTTACTATACTGTGTTTGGGTTGATATAAATCGTAAACCCCAAGGATTACAAAAGGACCTGTAAAAATGAATGTCCACCATAAAAAAGGGTGATATAAGCCTAACATAATGGTTAGGGCAATTAGAAATGCAGCAATTGCTACGAAAGCTTTTCTCATGTTGTTATTGTTAAGTATGATACCTGCACTGTAAGAGGATAATTTTGTTATCTTCTACTTTGTAAACAAGTCTATGTTCTAAATTAATCCTCCTCGACCACCATCCAGAATATGTATGTTTTAGTGGTTCGGGTTTTCCGGTACCTTCAAAAGGTGTGTGTTCGATTTCTTTTACCAGTGCATTTATTTTCTTGAGGATCGATTTATTCACCGATTTCCAGTGGAGATAATCCTCCCAAGCACCATTAAGAAACAATTTAATCATTATCGATCAAGTCTTGCTTTTTGGCTAAACCATTCTCATAATCTTTTAGTCCCTGCTCAAGCCTAATTGCATTCTTTGGGCTTTTTAGCAAATAAAAAGTTTCCTGCATACTATCATAATCTGCTTTAGATAGCACAACAACATCTTCTCCTTTTGCCCGGGTAACAAATAAGGGAGTGTGGTTCGTAAAAACCTTATCTAAATAAGACTTTAAGCTCTGCCTGAATGAGGTATAATTTGTGATTTCCATTTACTTGTTAATAATCTTCAAAATTAAAGATAATAAAAAAGCTGTACAATTATTTGTACACATTTAGAATGTTTATGATTAATGTTATTCAAACAACAAACGCATTAATTTGTTATTTTTACGCTATGCTTATTAAGATTTATCCAGAAAACCCCAACGAAAGAGCCATTGAACAAGTTGTTGAAGTGCTAAAAAAGGGTGGTTTAATCATTTACCCTACGGATACCATTTATGGTTTGGGCTGCGACATTACGAACCCTAAAGCAATCGAAAAAATCTGCCGTATAAGAGGCATCAAGCCAGAAAAAGCAAACTTCTCTTTTATATGCCATGATTTAAAGCACATTTCCGATTACATTAAACCTATTGATAATACCACATTTAGGGTATTAAAAAAAGCCTTACCAGGGCCGTTTACCTTTATTTTTAATGCGAACAACAATGTACCCAAATTATTAAGTTCGAACAAAAAAACAGTGGGTATCCGTGTGCCCGACAATAACATTGCACGTTGTATTGTAAAAGAATTAGGCAACCCTATACTCTCTACCTCAATAAAAGATGATGATGATGTGATCGAATATTCTACCGATCCTGAATTGATACATGAAAAATATGAAGATTTGGTAGACTTAGTCATTGATGGGGGTTATGGTGATAATGAGGCTTCTACAGTTATCGATTGTACTACCGGAGAATTCGACATCATCCGTGAAGGAAAAGGAAATATAGAAGAATATTTGTAGTTGTCGTTTAGGGTGATTATAGCTTCGCAATCGCGCTATCATTTTATCTGTTAATGCTTGAAACAGGCCAAATTAAAAGATTTAGTTTAAATTTAAGCGACCACATTAAAATTAGCTACGCTAAACACTACGCGGTTCCTGCATGCACGAGTATGACGGCCGGGTTAAAAATCCCTACTAAAAAGATTGATTCGGCTCTCTCTTCCCCAGCAATAACGAATTTATGGTGATAGCAAATCCAAAGATCTCTCCACTACGGTCGAGATGACGATTTTATGCGTTCCCTCATAGTTTAAAAAGAATTAATTTACGGATGCTAGAATCTGCGCTTCGCCATTTACGCCCTGCTATCTGGCATAGCAGATTTTCGCAGGAAAAACCATGGAAATCTTTGCACTTCCATTCCCTTCACACAAACCAAGGCAGGATCAAGCAGGTGCGTATGGAAAAGTGGGGGGAGAGCCTAGATACTGCCGCAATTAAGATTTCCATAGGTTTTTACAAGAAAGGATGCAAGCCTTGATTTTTGGTTACCTTTTTATCAAGAAAAAGGTAAGAGCCTCCTCGGTGGCGGTGAACCGAGGCAAGCCCGAGCGGAGCGAAAGCATTACGATTCCCGCATGCGCGAGAATGACGACAGTATTAGAAACATTACCAGAAAGATTGCTTCAGCTCGCTCTCCCCCAGCTTCGCAATGACGGATTTAACGCATTCCGTGCACCATGCTATTTGTATCTCGCTATTTGAATTATGCTATCTCCTCCCTGCTCTCCGGCATAGGAAATGATGGAAGGATAAAACGTTAAAGCTTTATCGTTACCTTTTCCTCTATAACTGAATTGAGGCAGCACACACTTTCCGCCCCCTTGGAAGGATAAAACGTTAAAGCTTTATCGTTACCTTTTCCTCTATAACTGAATTGAGGCAGCACACACTTTCCGCCCCCTTCGGCGGAACTTGTGCTGACGACAAAAAAGCTTTAACGAATTTATCCGACATCAGTTCCAAGCCTTGGGCTTTTGTTACTTTTGGGCCAAGCCAAAAGTAAGAGCCCTTCGGTGGCTGACCTGTACCGATTTCATATCGGTAACCGAGGCAAGCCCGAGCGGAGCGAAAACATAGCGACAGCATTACGATCCCCGCATGCGCGAGAATGACGACCGTGTTAGAAACATTACCAGAAAGATTGCTTCAGCTCGCTCTCCCCCAGCTTCGCAATGACGAATTTAACGCATTCCGTGCATCATGCTATTTGTATCTCGCTATTTGAATTATGCTATTTCCTCCCTGCTCTCCGGCATAGGAAATGATGGAAGGAGAAAACGTTGAAGCTTTATCGTTACCTTTTTCCTCTATCGCTGCATTGAGGCAGCACAAACTTTCCGCCCCCTTCGGCGGAACTTGTGCTGACGACAAAAAAGCTTTAACGAATTTATCCAACATCAGTTCCAAGCCTTGGACTTTTGTTACTTTTGGGCCAAGCCAAAAGTAAGAGCCCTTCGGTGGCTAACCGAGGCAAGCCCGAGCTAAGCGAAAACATTACGATTCCCGCATTCTCGAAAATGACGACCGTGTGTTAAAAATTAAAAATATTGCTTCAACTCACTCTCACCACTTCACAACAACGAATTTTATCAACATCCAATCTAAATACCAAAGAAATACATACTTTTATAACATTAAAAGTTTATTGCCCAAGCTTTTAACCGAACAACAAGTAAAATTAATACAACTATAATATTAAATTAATACCCAGCACTTATTTTCGTAACCTAATCATCTAATATGGCGCTACAATTACTCCAATAAAACTGCATTTCAGTTAAAAAAAGCATTTGTAGGGCAAATTTGTTCCTTCAGGCAGTTTGGTATACTGTATATATTATTTTTGAGTGCATTACTTTTACCGAATAATCAAAATTCTCCAATCAATATCCTTATTATCCACTTATGGTAAAACGTTACTCCTAGTTATTTACATCCTTTCGGCATCGTTCCCAACAACCTTAAGCAATTACCCTACACCCGCTTAAACAACTTATTATAAAAATCATTCATCATTTCATATCCCTAAAAAACTTATATGAAAAAACTTTTACTCTTTTCCCTATTATTTCTCATAACAGGCAGATTACTGGCGCAAGTTACGCTTGGCATTTCTCCATATGTAGAAACCTTCGATGGTATCGGAACAGCTTTACCAGCTGGTTTTTCTACCAGAGTTAATGCCACAGCCACAGCACTGGGTACAATTTCTCCATTTACAAATACAGCTACCGCATGGAACAATGGTACAGGTGCATTTAAAAATTTTGCATCGGCTACTGCAGGGGCCACAGCAACACCAGTAGCACAAACTGCTGCAACCGACAGGGCTTTAGGCTTAAGACAAACCGCTGCGCTTGGAGATGGCAGTGGAGCATTTGTTTTTCAATTGGCCAATACCACAGGGAAAACAGGTTTTAAGTTAAGTTTCAACCTACAATCTGTTGATGCTACCTCTCCACGTACGGCAACCTGGCGTATTGATTATGGGATAGGTGCTGCACCATCAACCTTTACAGCAGCAACCACTACAGGCACATTAACAACCGGAAACAATTTATTTACAAATAATGTGGTAAATGTAGATTTCGGAAATGCATTAGATAACAATGCAAATACCATTTGGATCCGCATAGTATCTTTAAATACCACAACAGGTTCAGGCAACAGGCCATCAACCGCTATTGATAATTTCAACTTAAGCTTTATCTCTGGCGGTGGCTCTGCCACCCCTGCATTGGCAGCATCACCAACCAGTTTGGCATTTGGCAACCAAAGTATAGCAACAAATTCAACAGCACAGAGTTTTACACTTAGCGGCAGTAATACCACAGCAAGTACCAACGTTACCACCACATCACCATTCACAATATCGAAAGATAATAGCACCTTTAGTACAGCTATTGTTTATAGTGTTGCCGAAGTTACAGCAGCGCCAACCGTTTATGTAAGGTATAGCCCAACAGTTGCGGGCCCATCGGCAAGCAATGTTCAAATTACCAGCACTGGCGCAACTACCATCAATGTTGCCGTAAGTGGTACAGGCGTTGCTGGCGATGTAACCCCACCCATTACCGCAGCAACCTACCCAAAAACAACAACCGTTACCACAACTTCAGTAGCATTTGCAAACAACATAAACGAGGCAGGCGCCACCTATTATGTGTTATCTCTTACGGGAGGAACAGCCCCAACACCTGCACAAATTAAAGCTGCACAAGATGGCAGTGGCTCTGCAGCCTTAAAATCAGGCTCATTTACCAACACGGCCAATACCGATGCAAGCACAACAATTTCAGGGTTAAACATCGGCACCGCTTACACCTTATATGTAGTGGCACAAGATAATGCCGGCAACCTGCAAAACACTGTGGCCACGGTTGATGCCACCACAGCTAACCCTCCGTTGGTGAGTTCGCCAGTAATCATCAGTCAATATTACGAAGGCGCATCGGTAAACAAATGGATCGAATTAACCAACCTCACCAATGCCCCTATCAATACCGCATCACCACAATTAAAATTAGCTTTATACAATATCTCGGGCGATGCAGGTAACATCAACATAACCGGAGCACCCTCACAAACGGTAAACTTAAATTTCACCATTCCAGCATTGGGGTCGGTACTTTTGGGCAACTCAGGCAATACCACCGAAGTTCCTTACCTAACACAGGCAAATGCCATACTCATCAGCAATACCGTTATCAACTTTAATGGTAACGATGGAGTAGCACTTTTAGATGCCAACAACAACATTATCGATGCATTCGGACAAGGGGTGAACGCTAAAGACGTTTCTTATGTAAGAAGCCTCAATGTAACCGCACCAAGTCCAACTTTTATAGCTGATGATTGGACCAGAACACCACTGGCTACCGTTCAAAACGCCATTGATGATGATGATGCCGACCGTTTGGGCGTACATTTCCCACCAAACCTACCAACCTGTGCAGCGCCAACCAGCCCTGCAACAGCACTAACATTCAGCTCGGTAACTACCGGAAGCATTACCGCAACCTTCACCAAATCGGCTGATGCAAACGAATACCTCATCATCAGGAGCAAAAGTGCTACATTAAGCACATTACCAGTTGATGGTACAGCATACGCCATTGGTTCTGCTTTTGGAGGTGGTACAGTAATCAACAAAATTGTAAGCAATACCTTTACCGATAATGCTTTAAGCAGTTCTACCACCTACAACTATTTTATTGTTCCTTTAAATAACCTTTCATGCACGGGCGGCCCCAAATATTTAACCACCAATATTTTAACTGCAGCACAAACCACTAAAACCTTATTGCCCTGTGCAACCCCAACCGCACAACCCACAAACTTTAGTGTAACCTCATCTAACTACAATTTTATACAGGCAAGTTTTACAGCACCAAATGCGGCCGACGAATATTTGGTGGTAATGAGCACCAGCAACACCCTAACCGCAGCACCCGTAAACCAAACCGTTTACAATGTTGGCGATCAGCTTGGTGGTGGTATCGTGGTAAAAAGAGGAACCGGAACATCATTTATCAGAAATGGATTAACACAGAACACCAATTACTATTTCTTTACCTACGCGCTAAACAGTGCATGTAGCGGTGGCCCGTTATACTTAACTGCACAACCCCTTTTAGGAAACTTTAAAACAGGAATCCTCGATGTAAACAAACTGAACTTTTACTACGGCAACTTACACAGCCACAGCAGTTATTCAGACGGTAACAAAGATGATTTAACCAAAAAACCCGAAGATGATTATGCATTTGCCAAAACAGCAATGAATCTGGATTTCCTGGGCATATCAGAACACAACCATACCCAGGCCGGCATGTCGCTAGCCAACTGGCAGCCAGGCATCGATGCCGCTAAAAAAGCAACCACTTCCAATTTTGTTGCCTTGCACGGCATGGAGTGGGGCGTAATTAGTGGCGGCGGACACGTAATCGTATATGGTATCGATTCACTGATCGGATGGGAATCAGGCGAAAACCAGATCTATGTACCAAAAAGCACCTATACAGGGCCTGCAGGTTTATTTAGAATTATAAACAGACATGGATTAAATGCCATTGCAACCTTGGCCCACCCCAACACAACCGATTACAACAACATCTCTGCAACTTACGATTTAAGTGCCGATAGTGCCATAGTAGGATCAGCTTTAGAAAGCGGCCCCGCCTTTTCTACAAATGTAACCTATTCCGATCCTGCCAGCTCAATGAGTTATTTAAGTTACTATAACCGCATGCTCGCCAAAGGGTATCACCTGGGTGCAACCATCGACCACGATAACCACAATTTAACCTTTGGTAAACATACCCGTGCCCGTTTAGTGGTATTGGCCCCTGCCCTTACCGAAAATGATTTATTGGATGCCATTAAAAAAATGCGGTTTTATGCCTCAGAAGATTCGGCTGCCAAAGTAATTTTTACCATTAACAAACAGCCCGTAGGCAGCATATTTAAAACAGCCGGAGCACCGCAGATTTCGGTAAGTTCCATTACAACCAGTGCCATAGCGAGTATTAAAATTTTATTCGGCACACCAGGAAGCGGCACCAACCCGGTTGAGTTAACAACAAGCGCAACACCAGGTTTAACCTATACCGATAATGGATTGGCAAATTTAGCCACAGGGTATTATTATGCCGATATTTTAGAAACAGATGGCAGCCGCATCATTACATCACCCATTTGGTATACACGGGATGATGCCACGGTAAAAAAAGACCAGAACATCACTTTCACAGCAACAAGAACCGCTACCTATGGCGATCCCGACCTGGTTGCAGGTGCCACAAGCGATAACAACACCATCAATATCGAATATACCAGTAGTGATACCAATATTGCCACCATCAGCAATAACGACATCCATATTGTTAAAGCAGGTACCGTTACCATTACCGCCAATCAGGCTGGCGATACTTTTTTTAATCCCGCAGTTGCTAAACAACAGCTATTAACCATTGCGCCAAAAACCATTGCCGTAAAAGCCGATGCCAAAACCAAGGTAGAAGCAACAACCGAACCTGCATTAACATACGTATCTGCTCCGGCCTTAATCGGCACCGATGTTTTTACAGGCAGCTTAACCCGCTTGCCGGGCGAAACCGCTGGCGATTATGCCATTCAACAAGGCACATTGGCTTTAAATACCAACTACACCATTAATTACACGCCAGCAAACCTCCGTATTTATCCAAAACCTGTTGCTGCAATAAGCGGCAACATCGCTGTGCCAGTAAATACAATAGCCCCTGTAATAACCTTTACAGCAACTACAGGCAATGCCCCTTTTACCTTTACATACAACATTAATGGCGGCGCAAACCAAACCCTAACCACAAACACCAATACAGCCACGGTAAATGTGCCAACAAATGTGGTGGGTACCTTTGTATATACCGTTACCAGCATTACCGATGCTTACAGTACACAGGCACAAAATGTTTCAACAACAGTTAAAATTAACCCGATTCCGGTAGCCAGTATTTCGGGCACTACCGCATTGTGCTTAAACGGTACCGCACCAAACATTACATTTACAGGCGGTAACGGCACAGGGCCTTACGTATTTACCTATAACATTAATGGCGGGGCAAATAAAACCATCAGCACTACAGGTACCAATACCACAGTAACGGTATCGGCACCAGCCAACGTTGCGGGCACCTTTAATTACAACCTCGTAAGTGTTGCCGATGTAAATGCAGCCCAAAACCAAAGTGGTACAGCTACCGTAACCGTACGCACACTGGCAACCGCAAGCATTGCAGGCACTACAGCAGTACCAAACCTGGCACCCGCACCAACCATTACCTTTACCGGAGCCAACGGAACCGCACCATACACCTTTACCTACAACATTAATAATGGTACAAACCGAACAGTAACCTCTACCGGTAATACTGCAACCGTTACAGCACCTACAACAACAGTGGGTACATTTACTTATAACTTAGTAAGCGTGGCCGATGTAAACTGTAGCCAGCCACAAACCGGTACCGCAACAGTATTAATCCGCCCTTTACCAGTGGCAACCATATCTGGCAGCACATCCGTATGTAATTTTGGCAATACCCCAAACATCACCTTTACAGGCGCAGTAGGTACAGCACCTTACACTTTTACCTACGCCATTAACGGAGGTGCTAACCGTACAGTAACCACAAACACAACCATTGCTACCCTTAGCGTGCCCACCAATACTACAGGCACCTTTACTTATACATTGGTAAGCGTGGCCGATGCTTATGCCAGCCAGTTACAAACCGGAACAGCAACAGTAACCGTAAATGCTTTACCAGTGGTTTCCATCAGCAGCAATAAAGGATTATCAATTTCCAAAGGAGATGCCATCATTTTAACAGCAACAGGCGGTACGCAGTACAGCTGGTCGGGCTCAGAAATCATCAGCGGACAAAGCACTTCAGCATTAACCATCCGCCCGAAACAAAGTGGATCGTACAGGGTAACCGTTACCAATGCAAGCGGTTGTGTGAGCGATCAAACCATTGCGGTTACCGTAATAGATGATTATAAACTGGAAGCCAGTACCGTAGTTACCCCTAATGGAGATGGATACAACGATAAGTTTATTGTGAAAAACATCGATTATTACCCAAACAATACCTTAAAAATATTCGATAAGGCCGGCCGGATGCTGTACACCAAACACACTTATGCCAACGATTGGGACGGAACCATAAATGGTAGTCCGTTAAGCGAAGGCACCTACTATTACATTATTGATTTAGGTAATGGTATCGGCAATTTTAAAGGTTACATCAACATCATTAGAGACTAATTACAGACATGAGAGCAATTACAAAAAACATAAAGCAAATGCGTCGCGTAACGTTTCTATTTGCTGCAAGCACATTATTTTTAGGTTCGGTAAAAGCGCAGATCCTTCCACTAAATGCACAATATTTCCAAAACCGTTACCTCGTTAACCCATCAATGGCCGGTATAAACGAAGGTTTTAACATCAACGGAAGTTTCCGCAAGCAATGGTCTAACATTCCCGGTGCCCCCATCACACAAAGCGTAACTTTAGATCAGCAGGCAAACAAAGTAGGCTGGGGAATAAACATTTACAACGAGAAATCGGGCGGTATCCAGCGTACCAAAGCCGTAGGAACCTTTGCCTACCACCTGCCCTTGAGCAACGAAGACCAGAAATTAAATTTCGGAATCTCTTTTGGTGCAAGTCAGGATAAACTCGATTTAAGCAGTGTAAGAAACAGCGACATCAACGATCCATCAATTGCCCGTTTTAACGACAGGGGCTATTATCTTGATGGCGATTTCGGAATTTCCTATACATCCAGGGGATTAACTGTTGAAGGAGCCGTGCCGAATATGCGTTCCGTTTTCAGAAAAGATGATTTAAATTATGCCGACAAGCCTACTTTTTATTCAGCAGTAAGCTACAAATTTGCTTTAGGCTCAGGCATCAACGGAATCAGTATCGAACCTAAAGGCGTATTCAGGGGCATTAAAAACTTCGATAACCTATGGGATGCCGGTTTAAATGCCAACTTTGCCAACGATAAATTATACCTGATGGCGATGTACCACAATACACAAAACGCCACTGTAGGTTTCGGGATGAACTATAAATCTACCCTATATTTCATGGCTTATTACAATACCGCAACCTCTGCAATTAGTGGTTATACCGATGGCGATTTTGAAGTAAACATCAGGGTAAATATTGGTAAGAAACCATAAATATTCCTCTTACGTCATCCTGGCGTATTAAAGCCATCCCGAATCTAATATCGGGATGGCTTTTTGTTTTGGATGAGTTTTTACCTTCCGCATTTCCTCGCTCAATGCCTATAAAAGCTTTTCGTAAATCGGTGATGATACTAGTTGGCCCCTGAGCGTTTTAAATTGCATGAAAGATACTGGACTGAATCCGATAGCTTATCGGATCAGCATGACGACCTCTTTAAGCGTAGGGCAAACATATTTGTAAAACATAGCGACCGCATTAAGATTCCCGCATGCGCGAGAATGACGGCCGTGTTAAACTTACTACAAAGATTGCTTCCGCTCGCTCTTCCCCAGCCTCAGCAATGACGGATTTAACACATTCCCTGCATCCCGCTATTTGCTTCTCGCTATCTCCTCCCTGCTATCCGGCATAGGAAATGATGGAAGGAGAAAACGTTAAAGCTTTATCGTTACCTTTTCCTCTATCACTACATTAAGGCAGCACACACTTTCCGCCCCCTTCGGCGGAACTTGTGCTGACGACTAAAAAGCTTTAACGAATTTATCCGACATCAGTTCCAAGCCTTGATTTTTCGTTACCTTTTTATCAAGAAAAAGGTAAGAGCCCCTCGGTGGCGGCGAACCGAGGCAAGACTGAGCGAAGCGAAAACACAGCAACCGCATTACGATTCCCGCATGCGCGAGAATGATGACCGTGTGTTAAAACTAAAAAGATTGCTTCGGCTCGCTCTCCCCAGCCTCGCAATGACGAATTTAACGCATTCCCTGCATCATTCTATTTGCACCTCGCTATCTCCTCCCTGCAATCCGGCATAGGAAATGATGGAAGGAGAAAACGTTAAAGCTTTATCGTTACCTTTTTCTTTCATCACTGAATTAAGGCAGCAGACACTTTCCGCCCCCTTCGGCGGAACTTGTGCTGACGACCAAAAAGCTTTAACGAATTTATCCGACATCAGTTCCAAGCCTTTCAGTTATGCCTTATTGTTTGTTGTTTTTATAGGTAGTCATGCTTTCGCTGCGCTCAGGTTTGTTACTTTTGGGCCAAGCCAAAAGTAAAAGCCCTTCGGTGGCTAACCTGTACCGATTTCATATCGGTAACCGAGGCAAGCCCGAGCGAAGCGACCGCATTACGATTTCAGAATGCGGGAGAATGACGACCGTAATAGGGATTTACAACAAAGATTGCTTCGGCTCGCTCTCCCCAGCCTCGCAATGACGGATTTAACGCATTACCTGCATCATTCTATTTGCACCTCGCTGTTTGAATTATGCTATCTCCTCCCTGCTCATCCGGCATAGGAAATGATGGAAGGATAAAACGTTAAAGCTTTATCGTTATCTTTCCTTCCATCGTTGCATTGAGGCAGCACACACTTTCCGCCCCCTTCGGCGGAACTTGTGCTGACGACCAAAAAGCTTTAACGAATTTATCCGACATCAGTTCCAAGCCTTGATTTTTGGTTACCTTTTTATCAAGAAAAAGGTAAGAGCCCCCTCGGTGGCGGCTAACCGAGGCAAGACTGAGCGAAGCGAAAATAAAGCGATGGCATTACAACTCCCCATCCCTCACAACCCCACTCTCCTCTTCAAAAAAAACAAAAAACATCCCCTCTATCCCCCTTCATTTTACTATTTTTACCATTATGCCTAAAATCATTAATTTAGAAGTATTTCAACGTTTCTTCCGCTCCGGACAAGTGGGCGGTTTCCTATTGCTCATTTGCGTTGCCATCTCCCTACTCATTGCAAATACCGCTTCAAAAGAAAGTTTCGAAGCCTTTTTAGAAACCAGATTAGGATTTGACTCCCTTAATTACAGCATCCTCGCCTGGATAAACGACGCCCTAATGGCCATATTCTTCCTCCTTGTCGGCTTAGAAATTAAACGCGAACTTATAGAAGGAGAGCTGTCATCCATAAAAAGTGCTGCACTCCCTGTAATTGCCGCCCTGGGCGGAATGCTTGTACCAGCAATTATTTATTCCCTGTTTAATAAAGGTTACGAAACCGCCGGAGGCTGGGGCATCCCCATGGCTACCGATATCGCCTTTGCCCTCGCTATAATTGCGATGTTAGGTAAAAGCGTGCCAACCAGTTTAAAAATATTCCTTGCTGCTTTGGCTATTGTGGATGATTTAGGTGCCATTTTAGTCATCGCCATTTTCTATACCAAACAAATTCATTTCGAGTACCTTGCCATGGCCGGAGGGATCTTAATCTTGTTAAGCCTGATGAATTATTTCGGCGTAAAAAAACTAGTGTTCTACCTTATCCCTGGTGCTTTCCTTTGGTATTTCATCCACCACTCCGGCATCCATGCCACCATTGCAGGGGTACTACTGGCATTCACTATTCCTACTAACGAAACAGATGTAGAATCGCCATTAGAAAAACTCGAACATTTTTTAACCACTCCCGTAAACTACATCATTATGCCTGTTTTCGCACTGGCAAACACCAATATCACTTTCCAAAAAGAAATGCTTACCGGGCTTGTTTCTCCACTTGGCCTGGGCATTATTATAGGTTTATTTGCAGGTAAAACCATTGGCGTAACCCTTTTTAGTTGGTTAGCCGTAAAATTGAAATGGGCCAACCTCCCTACAGGCGCAGGCTGGAAACATGTTTTAGGTTTAGGCATCCTCGCTGGAATCGGTTTCACCATGTCGATTTTTATAGCCCTGCTTTCTTTTAGTGATTCATTGCATGTTTCGGAAGCGAAGTTTGCCATTTTAACCGCTTCAATCCTTTCGGGAGTAGTGGGTTTTGTGTTTCTGAAATCGGTGAGGAAGGTTTCACAATAGTATGGCGGCTGATCTTTACCGATTTTATGCGGCGAACCGAGGCAAGCCCGAGCGGAGCGAAAACAGCAACCGCATTACGATTCCCGCATGCGTGAGAATGACGACAGTATTAGAAACTTACTAAAAAGATTGCTTCAGCTCGCTCATTCCCTGCCTCGCAATGACGAATTTAGCGTATTCCCTGCACCTCGCTATTTGAACCTCGCTATCTCCTCCCTGCTCATCCGGCATAGGAAATGATGGAAGGAGAAAACGTTAAAGCTTTATCATTACCTTTCCCTCCATCGCTGCATTAAGGCAGCACACACTTTCCGCCCCCTTCGGCGGAACTTGTGCTGGCGACCAAAAAGCTTTAACGAATTTATCCGACATCAGTTCCAAGCCTTTCAGTTATGCC
>NZ_LMKM01000020.1 GCF_001421515.1 Pedobacter sp. Leaf216
GTACCTGCTCCTGTAAGCCGATACCGAGGGGCCTACCCTCATCAATCAGACAGCACTGATTTGCTCGCGCAAATCATTCATGTCGCTCAATAACCCGGATTTTGCAAATATGAAGGAAGTTTCAAAATTTCACTTTGTGGAATAGGAAGAAGATAATTTGCCGGCCGGAAGTTGTGTCTTCTTATCGAGTTGGCAATTTGATAGTTATAAGAGGTACCATCGGTAGATGTAGATGTGGTGCCGGTTTTAGGAGTAATCAACATTACCTTGTTAAAAGCATTCTCCGTTACTTCGGCAATTTTCCATCTTCTCTCATCATAAAAACGCATATCTTCAAAAGCCATTTCGGTACGGCGTTCCTTAATAATCAAATCTCTGAGTTCTGATTGGCTGATATTCGCCTTTATGCCAAACCTTGCATCGGCTCCAGGTAAAATACCTGCACGTTCTCTAATTTTAAAAATATAAACAAGGGCATCATTGCTTTGTCCGGTTTCGTTAAGGGCCTCAGCGTAATTAAGCAATATTTCTGCGTAACGCATTAACGGATAACCCCTATCTGCGTTGGCACTGCCTCCATAACTTACATTTACATCGCACATTTTACGGCCGTAATACCCTGAAGTTGTTCCTATTCCGTTACCATCACTTGGCGCGTTAACATAAGTAAAAACTGGCGTTTGGGCACCGCTGTTGTTTGCATAAGCAGAACCGTTGTAAATAACAGTGTATCCAAACCTCGGATCGCGGTTGATGTACGGATTTGCAGCATTGTAACCGGAAGTTGGATCTGTAATTTGTTTACCATTACGCATATCAAACTGATCGACTAAATTTTGCGTAGGTGTAGAGTAAAATCCTCCACTGCGCGATGGCGGTAAAAAATGACCTTCAAAATCTTTATTTGGAGCTTGCGTAAAAGTAAAAATCATTTCATTGTTGGCGCGGCTGATAAACGTTTTATAAAAACCAAAACCCGGCGCGGTAGTGTTATCTACAACAAGCTCGTATTTATTCATGTCTATTACATCTTTTGCAGCCTGTGCCGCTTTTGCCCATCGGCCTGCATCATAAGTTGGGTATGCAATTATATTGGCAATTGCTCCTGTTTTAACTATGCCCCCTCCATTAAATAACGGACTGGCAGCCGTAAGCAATACCCTTGATTTTAATGCAAGGCACATTCCTTTGGTAATTCTGCCATAGTCTTGATCCAATTGATCTAACGGAAGGTTTGCAGCCGCAGCATCACATTCGCTTACAATGTAATTTACACAATCTTCATATGTGTTTCTTGGAATATCGATAATGTCATCTTTATCAAACAATTTATCGCCTAAAAGAGCTATGCCACCAAAAGATTTAACTAAATAATGGTAATACCATGCACGTAAAAATCTGGCTTCAGCAGCAACCCTTTTCTGTGTTGAAGGGGCTAAAGGCGTTGTTGGCAATTTAGACAGAAATAAATTTACTGCACGTATCTGCAGATATGGCTGTATATAAAAATCAGTCGTTGTACCTTTTACAACATTGAGTGGGTTTACGTTGCCCGAATACAGAATTACAGCATATTGGCCTGAGCCACTGTACCGGTATTCAGCATCATCTGTAGCTTCCTCAAGGTTGCCATGGCTATCCCAACGGCCTTTATTAAAGGAAAAGCCCCTGCCCTGATAAATACCGTTTAAAAAACCCAGTGTTCTTACACTATCGCTAAACACAACTGTAGCATCCTGACCAGCATTTTGCTGATCGAGATAACTGGTTGCTTTTTTGCAGGACGCTAATCCTACCAATATTAAAACAAATAAAATATATCTTTTCATGGTTAAAACTTAAAATGTTACCGATAAACCCATATTGTATAGCCTTTGTGGCGGATAGTTGGTGTTGGTATTGTTACTCGATATTTCTGGATCGTACTCATATAACGAGCCAAGCTTTGTCCAGGTAATTAAGTTTGTACCATTAACATAGATCCTTGCCCCTTTTAAACGAACTTTATTTACCCAACTCTGTGGAATTCCATAACTCAGTTCAATCGATTTAAGACGTAAATAATCTCCTCTTACATTCCAGAAGTCTGAAGGTGCTGTAGGAATAGAAATCGCATTTGGAGACGTTGATAAAATTGGATATTTGGCATTCTGACCAAGTTCTGGTGTCCAGCTTTGTTGGTGGATGGCCTGTAAATTAGAACCAAATGCCTGGATAGATTCACGGATACCCGCAACGTTAAAATTTAATGCTCCCTGAAAAAGTACATTCAAACTCAGCGTTTTGTAGTTTGCGCTTAAATTAAAACCTACAATTGTGTTAGGCGTATTTGAGTAACCAAAGTAAGATTGATCGGCATCGGTAATTGCACCGTCGCCATTTAAATCAGCATATTTAATATCGCCAGGTTTTACACCGGTTAAAGGTTTGGCACTGCTGGCAACATCTGCTGCATCCTGATAAAAACCTAAGAATTTAAACTGCCTTGGTGTGTTAATCGGGTTACCTGTATATTGCTGATATGGGAACAATGGTAAAGCTTCATCCTGAAAAACAATTTTATTTTTTGCCACAGAGATATTGCCACCAACACGGTAATTAAAATCTTTACCGATCTTATCATTATAGGCAATTTCGAGTTCAAAACCCCTGTTATTTGTTTTTCCTAAGTTAACAGGAGGCAAAGATTGACCAAATACATAAGATACTGTTCCTCTATTGGTTAAAATATCGTACCTGTTATCGTTAAACACATCTAATGTTGAGGTAACACGACCTTTAAACATGCTTAAATCCATACCGATATTTAACTTCTTAACCTTTTCCCAGGTCACATCCGAGTTGGCTAAACGTCCTTCAAATATGGCATTGTATGCATTGTGCGATGTTCCAAAAGATACGTTACCACTGTTATTATAGGTTTGTAGGTATGCATATGCATAGTTACCAATATCATCGGTACCAACAAGACCATAAGAAGCCCTGAATTTTAACCGATCTACAAACTTGATGTTATCTTTGAAAAACTTTTCTTCAGAGATGTTGTAACCAATTGATCCGGCAGGGAAAAAGCCATATTTTTTACCTGAAGCAAAAACCTCTGATTTATTGTAGCCAGCATTAAATTCGGCCAGGTATTTCCCTTTATAATCGTAACCCACACGACCTGAAAAACCACTTGTTGGAATAGGGATAAAGTTTAAAATCCTATTGGTGTTGGCAGGATCACGATAGCCGAAAAAACTCCTGTTGTTATATAATGCCAAACCTGAAATGTGGTGTGCACCAAAAGTACGATCGTAATTTAATGAGGCTTGAGGGTTAATTGTTCTTGTGGTTGAACCTGGACTATAATTTAGTGAATAAGTACCCACCCTGAACACATTCGGATCTTTTGGTGTATAACTTCCATCAACTGGATTATAAATGAAGGCAGGAAAAGTTCCTCTCGATAATCCTCTTGAATAGGTATATGTACTGCCATAAGCAATAGCCCCTCTTAATGATAAGCCCTGTGTAATAAAATCAAGCTTTTGTGTTGCGGCGGCATTGATATTCATATTGTTTTCGAAATCTCTGCTGTATCCGCCCAGCGTTAATGCCTGTACAATGTTGGGTGATGAATAACGGTTTGGTTGCGCATAGCTGTAACCATAACTTCCATCGGGGTTATTAATGGGGTAAGCAAAAGGAGCCAGTGTTAAATAACTGTTATAAAAATAAAAGATGTTCTGAATGCCATTAATATTTGGAATTACCGGATTATTCCGTTCACCAATATTACCAAACAGATCCAGCTTAACGTTTAAGGTTTTGGTTGCCTTAATATCAATGTTAGAGCGGTAATTATACCGTTTGTAATAGAAATTGTTATTTACATCTTCACCTTTCCCAAAATCGTTTAAAATACCATTTTGCGTAACCATTCCTAATGATGCAAAATACTTAACCACATCGTTACCGCCGCTAATGTCGAAATTATTGCGCCATTGGTAACTAAATTTGCGAAAAAGAACTTCTTTCCAATCCACATCCGGGTGCCCGTATGGATCATCACCCGTTCTCCAGTGTTCAAGGTCGGCATCGGTATATTGTACGGCAAGGCCATCATTTATCCGTGCCTGGTTAAACAGCTTGGCAGATTCGTAAGCATTCAGAAATTTAGGCAATCTTGTTGGTTGAGATAGTGCATATTCAGTACGGAAGGTAATGTTGGGCGGCCCAACTGCCCCACGCCTGGTAGTTACCAAAACAACGCCATTTGCCCCTTTAATACCATAAACAGCCGTTGTTGATGCATCCTTTAAAATACTTAGGCTTTCAATCTCATTTGCATCAAGGCGTGCAAACTGGGCATAAGTAAATTCAATATCATCAACAATAATTAGTGGTTGGTTAGAGCCTGTGTAAGAACCTGTTCCACGGATAAAAAATGTTGCTCCATCCGATCCTGGCTGGCCACTGGTTTGTTGTGAACTGAAACCTGGCAATCTACCAGCCAATGTATTTTGCAAACTTGCCGATGGGTTTCTTCTGATATCCTGCCCTGATACCGAACTAATTGCTCCTGTTAAGGTGGCTTTTTTAGTGGTTCCGTATCCTACCACAACCACTTCTTCTAAACCTTTTACATCAGATTCTAAAGCTATGTTAATGGTAGCCGACTGGCCAACTGTTACCTCTTTTGCAAGATAACCGATAGCATTAACCACCAATATCCGGCTTTTACCCCGTAAGGTAATTCGGAACTTACCATCCGTTCCGGTAGATGCCCCGTTACCCGGAAAATCTTTCTCAATAATGCTCGCTCCAGGAATTCCGCCATCCTTATCGCTAACCTGGCCTTGTATATTAACATTTTGCGCAAAGAGTAACTTCGACAAAATGGTAAATGCTAAAAAGAATATATATTTTCTCATAAATGCTTTCAGTTTTAACTTAATTGTTATTAATTACCAACCCTCGTTCTGTATCAGGCTTCTGTTTGTAATTACCTCTGAATATGGGATAGGCATTAGGTAAAACCGCAGATTAAATGTGGTATTGCTTACCGTAAAAGGTGTATAGGTTAAAGTACCCGTTGCTGCTTTTGTTATTTGTGTACCATGGAGTGAACCATTTAACACCTGGCCTGCAATTTTCCAACGTCTGATGTCCCAGAAGCGCTGTTCTTCAAAAGCCATCTCCACCCTTCTTTCATTTTGGATAAAAGCACGCATATCTGTTTGAGACATACCGGCTTTAATTCCATAGGCATCTGCACCTGTACCAGCTGTAATTCCAGCCCTTAAACGCAGTGATCTTAACGGTGCATAGGCATCTGCCGTTCGCCCTACCTCATTTAAACATTCTGCATAATCGAGCAATATGCCACCGTAGCGAAAAATAATAAAGTTATGATCCTGCGTAGCATAGGCCGTTGCAGCAGAAAAATCTGCCATGTATTTCTTTAGGTAATAGCCTGTTCTGGTTTGTACAGCCACCCCTCCAGGTTTATCTTTACCACCATCAAAAGTTTCTACATTACGGCTCAACCACCTAATTCCGTTATAAAAAACAGTATTATCCAATCTTTTATCCCTTCCTGCATATGGGTTAGCAGCCACATAACCAGAAGCCGGATCTGTAATACTCAACCCGTTCAGCATCGGAAATGCATCTACAAGTTCTTGCGTCGGACTCGTAAAGCCATTACTCAGTGGTGTGGTATAACCTATAGGTGCATTGTTGGTTTCCAGATCGAAAGTTTTAGCTCTTTGTTTGGCCAATATTACCTCTGTATTTTTTCTGCCAATAAATGCAGCATTAAATGTTGATGTAAGCTGATAAGCATTTAAATTGATTAAATCTTGCAGTGCATTTAAAGCCAAAGTCCATCTTCCGGCATCATATGTTGGGTAACCTGCCAGTGCTTTTCTGGTTGCATCAGCTGCAATTCCTCCACCATTAAAAAGTGGACTTGCCGCATATAGCAATACTCTTGCTTTTAGTGCATAAGCTGCACCCCGTGTAATTCTGCCTAAGTCAGAATCTGCAACCGGCTCTACTCGCAATAAGCCTTTAATGGCATCGCATTCGCTTACCAGATACGTTACACATTGCTCAAAAGTATTACGTGGAATCTGTAAATTATCGTCAGGAGATAATACTTTATCACCTATTAACGGTACGCCACCATATCTTTTAATCATTTCGAAATAATTAATCGCTCTGATAAAACGTGCTTCAGCTTTCCAATATTGAAGCGTTTTAGGCGCATTAGCATCAACAGGAACAACATCTATATTGGCTAAAAAATCGTTTGCGGCACGAATTGCCCGGTAAGCATTTTCCCAGTTATTATCTGGATTATTGGTTGAATTAAGCCTGCCATTGGTGAAATATTCTACAACTTTATTTGGTCTTGATGGAATTGCATCATCACTGCCGGCATCAAGAAAATCACCAACGGTACCATCACCGCTAACCCTGTTAAAACCATCAGGAAGTGAAGTATATAAATCCGACAGTACCTGCCTGGCATAATCGCCATTTTTATCCAAAGGATCGTAAACATTGCCCTTATTAATTCCCTGTAATGGGGTTTCTTCATATTTTTTACATGATGCCATGGCTACTAGCGCAATCATGAAAAGTATTATTCTCGTATTCATCTGTGATGAGATTAAAATTTAACGCTTAAACCGCCATTAATTACCCTCTGAATGGGATATACTCCACCATTGGTTTCCGGATCAACCCGATCAAACGAGGCACTTGTAAACAAATTTGTACCGTTTACAAATAATCTGATGCTCGAAACTTTTATTTTATTGGTAAACCGCGATGAAATGGTATAACCCAGTTCGATGTTTTTTAACCGCAAATAATTTCCACTGTGCATCCAGAATGAAGAAACAATATTGTTATTGAAGTTATTGCCAACGGTAACTCTGGGATAGGTGGCTGTTGCAGCCGTTGTTGGCGTCCAACGCTCCAAATTATGCTCATAAGCTTGCCCAAACCCGCCGTTCTGAAATTCCCATTCACTGTTGCCCGTTAACAATAAGTTCCTGTTTGCAACTCCTTGCAGCAACACACTAAAATCGAAGCCAGAATAAGAAAAACCAATGTTTGCGCCATAATAAACCAAAGGCTTATCGGTGCCTATTTTGGCTTGATCAAACTGATCGATTACGCCATCACCATTAAGATCTTTATAGCGGATATCTCCCGGAACTGGATTATACCCTGTAATTTTAGCAGCTGAATTTATTTCTGCCTGCGATTGAAAAAGCCCGTCGGCAATGTAACCAAACTGCTGCCCAACCGGCTGGCCGGTACGGCTTTGGTAACTGTATGCTCTATAAACCTCGTTTTGATAAATTACTTTTGATTTTAACGTACTTGCATTACCAGCTATGAAATAACTAAAATCTCCAAAAGATTGATGCCAGTTTAATTGCAGTTCTACACCGCTATACCTATTGATACCTACATTCAGGTTTCTTAATGTTGTACCCACAATGGTAGATAAATTTGGCGAGGTAAGCAGATCTGAATATTTGTTGTTAAAATATTCTGCCTGCATAAATAATTGGTTCTTAAATAAGGTAGTTTTTAAACCCAGATTCAGCTTATCGCCTTTTTCCCAAGTAACATTAGGGTTGGCCAATACATCCTGGCGTAAGGCAGAACTGCTTGAAGCACTTGTACCAAAGAAATACGAACTCGGACTGCCTACATAAAACTGTTGGAAAACAAAATAACCTGCCGCATCATTACCCGTACGGCCATAACTTGCAAATAATTTTAAATCATTTAACCATTGCAGCTGAGGCATAAATTTTTCCTTGGTTAATGTCCAGCTTAAACCCACAGCAGGAAAAAATCCCATCGGAGAATCTTTTGGATACCTGTTGGTTTTATTTAATCCAAACGCTACCTCAGCGGTATAACGCTCATCAAAACTATAAGCCGCCCGGCCCGATCCTCCATAATAATTCAGACCAAGGTCTCCCCCATTATTAACATTATCGCTGGTGGCCCTAATTTGTGCATCAATCTGGTGCAAACCAAAATTTCTCTTATACCCAACTGCGCCTTCAATGTATGATTGCCTGTTTTGGTAATCGGTAGAGGTATTGTTGTTCTGAGTTCCGTTTGTTCCAAAAAGCTGATAAGAAGCTGTAGAACCTGAACCATTCTGTTTATAAACCGCAAATGATTTGCTTCTATCCGTATTTTCTGATAAACCCGAGTAAAATGATACCAATACCTGTACCCATAAACCAGGTACAATGTCATCTAAATTCCGTCTCAAAGTTAAGTCTGTAATAATATCCCTTCTGTAATTTAAGCGATAACCAGAGTTAACAGTTTGCGCATAAATATTATTTTGGAACTGTGTGTTGCCTCCATAACTACCATTCTCATTGTAAATAGGATATGCATTATTTGGAGTGTTCAATATAGAATTAAAAATGGTGGCTGCGGTGTTTCCAGGTTGGGTGTAATTACCAATCCTTCCAAAAAGATGAAGTCCGAGTGTCATTTTTGGCGTAAGATTAATATCTACATTAGAGCGTACAGTATAATTGCTAAAGCTTGTATTGGTAGAGTATTCGTTTAAATCACTTTCGTTAAACTGGCCTTTTTGATTCTGGTATTCCAAGCCAACATAGTACCGTGCAGTATTACCACCGCCTCTGAAATTAAGATCGTAACGGCTAAATGTAGATTTATCTTTTAAAACCTGATCTTGCCAATTTACATCCGGATGCCCAATAGGATCAGATCCGGTTCTAAATGCATCAAGGTCAGATTGTGTGTAAACCGGCTGGTCGCCACTATTTCGCCTCGCTTCGTTATATAAGTTAGCATAATCAAAAGCACCTAATGTTTTGGGTAATTTAAGTGGACTTTGAATACCCGCCTGTGCGGTTAGTGAAATTTGCTGCGCACCAATAAAACCTTTCTTTGTTGTAATTGCAATTGCACCACCAGATGATCGAAGACCTAACATTGCAGTAGAAACAGCATCTTTAAGTACAGTTACAGATTCAATTTCTTCCAGATCGATCATCGTAAGATCTCTTGGTATTCCATCAATAAGTACAATCGGATTCTGCCCCCTCAACAATACAGATACCTCATCAAGCCCGGGGCGACCGCTGCTTTGATTGGTGTATAAACCTGCCAAACGACCTGTAAGTGCATTTTTAACACTTGTAACTGTTGATTTTATCAGATCGTTATTGTAAACAGCCTGCGTAGATGATGTTGTTAAATTTGCTGCCAGTTTAATATCATTGGTTAATACCACTTGCTTTTGTAACTTAACAAGAGTATTGTTACCATCGATTCTGATAATTTGATTTACATTGCCGTTAGCCGTATACTCTTTTAACAGTTTACCTTTATATTGGATGCGTATAACATCATTATTCTCAGCATTTAACTTTGCTGTTCCGGTACTATCTGTTTTAATGGCATTATTTAAACGGACATTGATTACATCAGCCCCTATTAATGGGAAATCATTCTCATCAAGGATGGCAAATGTGATGCGCTTAAGCTGCGAAGTATCCTGACGGAGGATTGAATTTACCGAATTGCCATAACTCAGGTTGCCAAAATTCAGAAATGCCCAGGATACAAGGACGAAGCCCAGGAGTTTGAGTATTCTTTTTTCACTCATAATTTTATATTAGTTAGTTGGTTACACAGCTTGCAGCGGTTTCGAATTAGGGATTTCGCAAACAGTGTTGATAAAAATTAGGCACCAAAATGACTATAGCCATATTGGTTTAGCGTATTTAATCACCCGGTAACAATTGGTAAAATTGTTAGAGATGATAATTAAAACCGACTAGCGCAGTAGTAAATATTTTTTCATATGATTAATAGTTTGGGATTAGGGATAAAATAGAGGGGGGAAATTAATGCGGTACAACCGCTTAGTCTGATCTGCTGTGAAAGTTACTCATGAATAGGGATTTGGTTATGGCAAAGTAACTATTAAAAAACCCCTCTATTGAGGGGTAATACGGTAATAAATAGGGGTTAAATCGTTACTTTTTACTTGATTTTAGCCTTTAACCCCTATTTTTAAGATTTTTAAACGTTTAATCTACGTTTAACTTTTTGAGTGTGTTTAAAATTGATTCGTCAATTGCCTTTAACATATTTTGATCAGGTTTGATCAGTTCTAAAACAGTAACCTCATTCTTCCCTTTTTTTAACCACTCTTGCGGAACATATAAGGTTTGTTGCGGCCCAATAGCCCAGTACTTCCCTAAGTTGTGTCCGTTAATCCAAACCACACCCTTACCCCAATCGCTCATGTCTAAATAAGTATCGGCTACCGTCGAAATCTCGAAAGATCCCTTTTGTAAAGTTGGTCCGTTTCCATTTGCCTTGGCTGTTGTTTTAGCAGTTAAGCGGTCGTTACTGAAAGGGAAACCATACATTAACCAGTTTTTAACCTCTGCACCTGCAAAAGTTACCTGCTCGGTAATGCCTTTTTTGTTTTCCAGTAAGTATTTACCAAAGTTTACCCTACCCATGTTTTCAACAAAAATATCGAGCTGTACATCACCTGCCGGAAGGGTTAGTGTTAAGGTATTCTGGTTAAGCCTGCGGTCTAAAATGCCTGCCCTTTTCTGATTGATAAAAACCAAAGCATAATCACGGAGTTGCTTCAATTGCAATTCGCCTTTTTTACCACCTTTAATAGTGGTACGGTACAATACATAACCATAATCCTGGCCTAGTGCTTCAAAAGTAAGCGGGTTAATATTTTTTACGGGTTGAGGAAGCACATTAAACAAAGCCACCTTGCTGCTCAGTTTAAAAGGTGCAACAGCAATACTCGGTTTAGCAGCCGGTATAGGTGGTAAACTTTGCCCGGCAGGTAGATATTTTTCTATTACACTTCTAAAAGCTTTAAATTTTTCAGTTACATTACCTGCTTCGTTTAAAGGCGCATCATAATCGTAGCTGCTAGTTTGTGGTTCATAAGGCGAAATGTCTTTATAATTGGCACCATTCATAAAATCGCGGGTGGTACCACCATGAAACATGTACATGTTAATCGAAATGCCTGCTGCCAATACCGAATCTAGTTTTTTGGTATAATGTGCCGCCGGAACAGTATGATGAGGCGTTCCCCACCAATCGAACCAGGCAGGATACCATTCGGCAATAAAATATGGCCCTTTACCATTATGGTTCTCATTTACAAGCTGTTTGATTTTTGCCGGATTATCAATTCCGTTTACGGCGGGCAATAAGCCGTTTAAATGGCCATCTTTCACATCTGCCGCAGGGTCACAAGTGTAAAGCAATCCGTCAAAACCAGCTTCAATAAACAGCTTCCTGTTAATATCTAAATAGTTTTTATCGGCGGCATAAGAACCATATTCGTTTTCTACCTGTACCATTATAATGTTGCCACCATGGTTAATCTGCAATGGAGCAAGCTGTTTGCCCACCTCCAGTATATATTTTTTATATTCGGCCAGGTACTGTTTTTCCGTACTGCGTACAACAAGGCCTTTTTGTGTTTGCAGCCAATACGGATATCCACCAAATTCCCATTCGGCACATACATACGGGCTGGGCCTTAAAATAACCCACAAACCTTCCTGCTGTGCAATTTTAACAAATTCGGCAATGTTGTTGTTGCCAGCAAAATCGAATTTACCTTTCTGTGGCTCATGCAGGTTCCAGAAAACGTAAGTGCCAATGGTATTAAGGCCCATGGCTTTGGCCATTTTCATACGGGCGCGCCAGGCTTCTTTTGGTACACGCGGATAATGTAACTCCCCGGAAATAATTTGAAAAGGCTTTTCATCCAACAGAAAACTGTTATCCCCTAACTTAAAACTGTGTTTGGCTTGCTGACCAAAAGCCGATAAGGAGAAACATAGTGCCGCCAGCCATACTAATCTTGTTTTCATTTTTAATTTTTTTTATGAGATGATTGGCTTTTATCAGGCAAAAAGAATCCGATTTGCGCATTTCTACGCAATCCATCAATCCCGGTTTATTATATTAAATGTGTTTTTTCTTTACTTTTTAAATACGCTCAGATCCCATTGATCCATCCAGTTAATTGAAATTTTATCGTTATCAAATTTGATAGGCAGCCATAAATAACGACCATCGATCGCATTTTTTGGTTCCCACTTATCTGCCATAAAAATGAATTGCCCTTTTTTACCCGGTGCAGGCAATACATGAGTACTTTGACCGCCATAAGTTAATTTAGCACCCTCTCCCTCGCACGGATTGCCCATGTATGTCCATGGCCCCCAAATTGATGTTGCTTTAAACCACCTTGCAGGGTTTGGTGCCCAACCTGTACAGCCAGAACCAATCATATAGTATATTCCATTTTTCTTAAATAAAGCTGGAGCTTCAGTTTGCTGTCCGACATAAATTCTGATAAATTTTCCGGTATGGCTCAGGTAATCTGGGGTCAGCTCTGCTAAATGAAGCGTAAAATTCTCTTCCGAAGAAAATACATGATAGGCTTTCCCATCATCATCTACAAAAACGGTCATATCTCTTGCCATTTGGCCACCAGGTAAATCTCTACAGAAAAAACCATCACTTTTATTTGCTGGCTTTTCGCAGTTTACCTGATCTTTTTCAGGCGTTCCGGCTGCATAAAATGGCATTTTGCCAGCATTTGGGCGATAACTTTTAATAAAAGTATATGGCCCGGTTGGTTTATCGGCCACTGCAACGCCCGATCGTGCTGCCGCATAACCTTTACCCAACAACTCCAGGTGGAACCACATTACAAACTTTTTGGTTTTCTTGTTGTAAACCACTTTAGGGCGTTCCAGGATAGATCCCCTGGCAATATCACTCTTCAGATCATCTGAAACCGGCAACGCAATGCCCTCATCCTTCCAGTTATATAAATCTTTAGATGAATAACAATGCACGCCAACCTGCGCACTATTTCCTTTTTCGCCTTCTATTTTATGCTCTCCAAACCAGTAATAGGTTCCTTTATATTCTACAATACCGCCACCATGTGCGTTAATGTGAACACCTTTATCATCTTTCCATATTTTACCCGGATTGAAAGAGCTATAAGCCTGCTGCGCCGATACATGGGTGTTCAGTAATAAACCGAAGACCATAAATCTCAAAATAAAACTGATTCTCTTGTTCATCATTTAATTAATAATTTTTAACGTTATATAAACTTTATTTCAATCAACTATCTTATTTATACAGTTGGCTGTATTTAGTTATTTTAAACTTGCACTGTGGTCGTTTTCGAAGTTTTCGCCACTCCATATTTTTTGCGCACTCCATTTCTCAGCCGGATTGGCCCAAAATGGATCATTTTCAGGTAATCCCAAGGGCAAAAAGATATTGGAAGCAATGTATGGGCTACCCTGATTGTTGTAAAAATCGCCCAGATTTGGTTGATCTCCATATAAACCAATCGTTAGCCAGCCATTTTTATAAGTGGTTGGGCTTTCTAAAGTTTTCTTAATCACGGCAGTTAAAGCGCAACGTACCTGGGCGGCACTCAGTTGTTTTGGTAAAGCTTTCCGCCAGGCCATATCGGCTAAATGATGAAAGGCAGCACCACGATAAATGATGGAGCGGCCTGTGGCAGGGTAAGAACCATCTGCATTGATTAACCTTTCCTGTATAATTGCATAACGCTCATTGCGTTTTTTAATCTTTTCGAACATCTCTTTATAACTGTTCGTTTTGGCACCTATAATGTTGGCCAGTGTAGCCAGGTAAGGATGAATTACATAGCTGTTGTAATAATCAAATGCGAAAGATGTGCCATCAGTGTACATGCCATCACCAGTATACCATTGTTCCATTTGTTGCAGGGCATAATCAACACGCATAGGGTCCCAGTTGTAACCAAACCTCGCCAAAAAAGCTTCGTTCATGGCCGAAAACAATAACCAGTTAGAAAACACAGGTTTAAATCTTCTGGTAGTTACAATAGATTCCATCATCAGCTGCTGATTTTTCTTATCCAGGTTTTCCCAAAGCCATGGTGCACGTACTAATGCCAGGGCTACATAAGAAGCATCTACCAATTGTTGGCCGCCGATATCGAAATTCATAAAATCTTTGGCGTTAGAGTCAAGCGCATTTTTTAATCCCTGAATCGCCCATTCGCGATACTGTTTCCGGAGGGATACTTCTTCAGCCGAACCACCTTCTAACTGTAACCACGGCGCAATACCACTTAAAACCCTTCCTAAAACTTCTACATACTGCACCTTAATGCGGTGTTCTTTATTATCAATATGGATTGAGGTAACTTTCGGCATTGCAATGCGGAGACTATCTTTTGCCAGATTGTACAATACAGGCTTAACCATCTTATCCATTTGCTGCAACCAAAACTGACGGTCGTTTAACACTACGTTTTTGGTATTTTTAGTCTTTTTTTGAGCAAAGGCAGATCCCCCGACCGAAACAATCAGTAATAGGCAAATGCAGCTATTTTTTAAGTTCATTTTTGTGTTAATGTTTAATTGTTATTTGATAAATGGCGGTACATTTCACATCCCGCAAGTAAAAAAGCACCCACACCAAAGTTTGCTGTAGAATTTGCATCAACCACCTGGCCCGGAATAGCTTTCTCTCCTATTGGCTGCACATACCCTAATTTTCCATTGGGTTGCAATGCTGTTTTAGTTAAATAGCCCCAGGCTTTTTTTGCGGCAGGCAGGTATGTTTTTTCCTTTAAATAACCATTGTTAATGCCCCAAAGCAAGCCATAAGTAAAAAATGCTGTACCACTGGTTTCAGGTCCGGGTGCGTGCTGCGCATCGAGGATACTCCTGGTCCAATACCCCTCGGGCTGCTGGCTTTTAACAATTGCCTTTGCCATGTTTAGGTATTTGCTTAAGTATTCATCACGGTGTACATCATTGGCAGGAAGATCTTTTAACACTTTTGCCAGCCCTGCAAAAACCCACCCATCGCCCCTAGCCCAAAAATCTTTTTTACCATTGGCACTTTTGTGTTCTGGGTAAACATACTTGGCATCGCGGTAGTAAAGTTTTTCCTTTTTATCGTACATAATGCTATTGGCGTACATAAAATACCCGTACAGTTTATCAAGATACTTTTGATCGCCGGTAACTTTATACAGTTTGGTCATTACAGGCATTACCATATACAAACCATCAGCCCACCACCAGTAATCGTTATTTGGGGTACTCATTTCGTACTCCATTACCGCTTTGGCCCTTGCAATTTTATAGTCTTCCGGTTTTAAGTGATAGAGGTCTATATAGGTTTGAAAGCAGATTTGCCAATCGCCAAAAAGTACATGGTCATCCGTTTCGCCATATGTATATTTCCATTTCGATTGATCTTTAGATTTTGCCCCCATCCATTTATTATATTCAGCCCAATCTTCAGAATATTTACGATAAGCCTCATTTTTGGTAAGTGCATAAGCTTCCATATTTCCGGTATGGTAGGCAGCATGATCCCAAAAAGCGCGAACCTCTGGTTTATTATTGCTTTGCCAGTATACATTTGCCCTGTTGAGCATTTCAAGTACTTCTTCTTTATTTACCTTATTTTGCGCTTTAGCAGCGATAGTAGATAAGAAAAGCAGCAAAAAAAGATATTTATATAATTTTATTTTCATTAGTGTATTGGTTTAATGCCATTAACGGTTGGTATTACAGGTTTAATGGTGCCATCGGGATTAAATTCCATCTTATCAATGCACACTTCGCGGTTATAACCTGCGGCCTGGCCCATCGAAATCCCTTTTGGCCAGGTAAACCGGTGGTAAACCATATACCATTCATCTTTCCCGTTAACCTTAATTACACTGTTGTGCCCCGTACCATAAATGCCCTGTGCAGCATCTTTCGCCAGGATGAGGTTATGCTCCGGAATTGTTATTTTACCTGTAGGAGAATCAGAAAAGCCATAACGCACCCGGTAATTTTCGCTCCGGGTATCATCTTCCGACCATAAAAAATAATATTTACCCCCGCGGTAAAAAACCTCGGTTCCTTCTCTAAAGCCCTTGTTTGGTGTAATGATTTTAACCGCATTGGTATCAATCGAAATCATATCATCATTTAAGGGTGCAACAGCCATGTATCCATTGCCCCAATACAGGTAGCTTTTATTTGTTTTAGGATCGTTAAATACATCAGGATCTATCTCCTGGCCACCTTTAATTCCTTTAGGCTTACCCGAAATCAATGCCTTGCCACTATCTTTAAACGGACCAGTAGGGGCATCGGCAACCGCTACACCGATTTTTTGTGCCGCTGTAAAATAATAGTAATACTTGTACACGCCATTTACCTTTTTCTCGATAATGGTTGGTGCCCAGGCATTCCTTTTCGCCCATGAAACATCTGTCTCCAGGTCTAATATCTTTCCTTCATCCTTCCAGTTTACCAGGTCGGTTGAGGAGAAACATTTAAAATAGGTACCGCTCCAGTTGTTAAAACCATCGCTGGTGGGGTAAATGTAATACTTACCGGTTTTATTGGAATATAACACTTCCGGATCGGCGTAATAGCCCTTTAACACCGGGTTATTGGCCACAGCAACGCTTACCGTGTAGGTATTTGACTCCTGATTGGGAATTATTACTTTAATTTTTTGCGGACCTTTAGAAAAATCGAGTTTACCTTTTGGATTAACACCGATCTGATTAAACTGACCAAACTGCGGATCGAAAGCCTTCAAATCAGTTCTATAATTTACCGGTAGATACAGTTTTTGATTTGTACTATCCAAAACAATATTGTTCTGATTGATGGATGCATTTAATGGGTTTTGCAAAACTGCTTCTGCGCTGTACCATTTGCTTAACAGGCGGTTTAACTCCTCCTGTTTAATCGGCATAACCGTTCCATGCCTGGGATGAAAATCCATCGAAATATCCTGATCCACCACGCTAAAATGCTCCAGATCTTTACTTTTAGTAAACTGGTAGCGGCCTTTCATGTACACATCATACATCAAAATATATCCTGTACCATTGTTCAATTTAAAAACGCCAGCACCCTCTACCGCATCTTTAGTTTGTTGCAGGTATTGATCCTGCAATACATAACCTTCAGTTAAGCTGGTAGAAACTGCTTTTTTTATGCCGTTACCATTGCCTTCTGTTTTAAAGAACAGGTTGTATTTTCCATTGTCGTAGATAATGTCGCCATCAATACAAGAGCTGTTGGTTGGACTATAAAAGAGTTGTTTTGGTGTTGTTTCAAGGTCGGTAAAATCGGCATTGGCATAAGCGTAATAAATTTTATCAGGTGCATTACCATGTTTCATCGACCAATAAACCATGTATTTTTTTGTGGCTTTATCGTAAATGGTTTGCGGTGCCCAAACCCGTAACAAATCTTCATTATCAGGAAAGCGTTTTTGAATATTAACCACAGCCGAAGTCCAGTTAATCAGATCAGTGGATTTTAACAATACCATGGCCCGGTTCGAATCCCAGCCATTTGCCGAAACCATATCCGTTGCCACCATATAAAAGGTTTTGCCATCTTCGCCACGTAAAATATGTGGATCGCGCACACCGCCTGTACTGCTAATCTGCGCAGATGAAACAATTGGATTATTGTTATTTAAGGCCCTGAAACGATATCCATCGGTACTTACCGCAAAACGGATGGCCTCTTCTGCTTTGGTATTTCCGGTAAAATAGGCAAATAAATATGCGGTATTTTTGGTTTGCGCCTGTAGCAGCTGTACTGATAACAGCAACGTAACCGCCAGCAGAGCGAGTTTATTATTTATATGGGGATATTTCATTTAATGGGCTATTTTGCTATTTATAATTAGGTTTCCAATCCAATACCTGCACTTTTGTTGGTGCCTGATCGGCTTTTCCTTCACCATCTACCTGGGTAACATTTTGCAGAAACAGGCTCAGTATCTTTTTACTTTTCCATAATTCGGTATCGTATGTGGGTTCCCATTCACCCATGCTTGTTTGAGAAAGGTCTTTAATGTTCCAATTTTCTGATCCAAGTGCTTCATTTATAGCAACAGAAACTTTGTTGCCGCGCTCAGCATCTCTAAAAAGTAAACCCGCAGCATATTGTTTCCCTTTCGACCAAACCACAATCTGTGGCCTCGAAATCGGAATCTTTTTAGTACCCGTACCACTTAAACTGAATGCTGTTTTTCTAAATTTGAGGTTACTCACCTTCCAATCCTCTCCGGTTTTAAAAACCAGGTGATATTGTGGTACGCTTTCATTCACATCATGCCAGTAACCAGCAATAAATACATTGCCTTTTGCATCAGCAAACATTGATGTTTGGTTAATGAGTTCGCTTTTTTGCGGAATTTTAAGTGCATATTCTGCATTGGTTGCTGTAATGGGCATAGCATACTTTTCGCCAGTAGATTTTAACCACGTTAAGCCACCATCGGTAGATTTTGCATAACACAAATCATGGTTGCTCGCCACATCAGGACTTTCGCGCCAAACCCACGATAAATGGATTGTACCAACCAGATCTACAGCAACCTGCCAGTATGCATTGCGCTCCCCTTCTCCGTTAATCATCCCATCCTGTACCCTCGTCCACTTTTTGGTTTGCAAACTATACCGGTTAATCATCAGGTTTCCATTGCCCGATCCGCCATCACGGTAAAAGAACAACAAATCGCCATTGGCCAGTTTGTAAAACTCAGGGTAACTCACTTTATTTTCTTTAACCGAAAGCATCGGTTGTTTATTGCCTAAAGTGAGCAAGCCCGCAGAAACCGATTTGGCGTAATTTAAATTATTGTTGTGCTGGCCCCAGGCAATATGCAAAAAACCATCACCATCAACCATAATACTGATTGATTTATGCGCATCGGTAGCATCGCCTTTATAAAGTGTGGTTTGCGTAATCCAATTGGCAGTGCCACTTTTCCGTTTCGCCAAAACAACATGTTGTGCGCTATCGTAGTAAGCAGCATATTGAAAACCTTTAAAAGTGACCAAAGCATTTTTACGGAAAATAACGGTATTAACCGAGTTGTTGGCCCACCCGTTACCGGCAATGGTACTGAGTTGTGCATTTTGCGCAACGCTGATGAAGTTTATGCCTATAAAAACGCAAATTAAAAATACACTTTTGGTGAGGGATGGATACATTATGTGGTTTGGGGATGCTCGGTTTTTTACATTTGGTAATGCCGAAGTACCGAAATTTTTAAATTTTATACAGGGGGTTAAATCATACTTTGCAGGGGGCGTATTAGCATAAGTGCCCTTTATAGCCTAAAATAGCGTAACTTTTATGTGGTAGCATTAATATTATAATATTTATGAAAACTTTTGCGGTGCTTTTTAATAAACTCAGACGGGGTAAGTTTAAACAGTTTTTGAAACTGCTCCCTAAAATATTTACTGTCGTTAATACCTACCCTAAAAGCAGCTTCGTTAATGTTCAGGTTGGTATTGATTAACAACTCGGCAGCCTTTCTTAACCTGATAAACCGGATAAAACCGTTAATAGATTGGCCTGAGGTTGCCTTAACTCTTTTGTAAAGGTTAGAATGGCTCATACCAAGTTCAGAAGCTAATATTTTAACATTAAAACTATCTTCCATCAGGTTTTCCTCAATCAAAGTGATGCATTTTTGAAGGAAACCTTTATCCTCCTGAGAAACCTTATGGGCATCGGATTTTAAAGTAATTTCATTATAAAAATAAGATTGAAGATTGGTCCTGTTTTTAATGATGCTGTTAATTTTTGCCGTAAACAATTCTTTATCGAAAGGTTTGGTAATAAAATCATAAGCACCCACTTCAATTCCGCGGAGTTTTACTTCAGGACTAGGGTCTCCTGTTAACAATATTACCGGGATGTGGCTTAAAGCCGAATCTTCTTTAATTGCTTTGCAGAGTTCGATACCATTTAATCCATCCATGTTTACATCAGAAATTACAATATCAGGTAAATATTCTTTGCAAAGTTTTAATCCTTCGGTACCATTTGCGGCACGGTATATTTTAAAGTTATCCTGAAAAATATGTTTAATGTAATCGATAATCTCAGGGTTATCATCAATAATTAAAATCGAATGCAGATCAGAAATTAACAGTTCCAGATTGCCTACATTTTCACTGTCGCTACTTTCGGCCTCCTCCTCCTGGGCAATCAATTCGTTTACGTAGGTTAATTCATTTTGAAAAACGACACCCTGTTGCAGGTTAGGCTCACCAACCGGAATATCAATCAAAAATATGGTTCCTTTGCCCTGGTTGGAACGGAAAGATATTTTTCCCTTATGCAGCTCCACAAAGTTTTTGGCCAGGTATAAACCAATGCCAAAACCCATTTTTAGCGATTCGTTAGACATTACCTTATAAAACTTATCGAATAACTTTTCTCCAACATGTACAGGAATGCCCGGCCCGCTATCGCTTACCTCTACCTGCACGCGCATGCCCACCGTTTTAACACTAAACTTTACAAAACCGCCTTTTGGTGTAAATTTCAATGCATTGGAAAGCAGATTGAAAAATACAATTTCAAGTTTATCCTTATCGGCAAAAATATCAAGCTCCAGTTCATCACATTCAAAAGTATAATCGATGTGGTTTTGCTTGGCCAGGTAATTAAAACAGAGAAAAATTTCGTGGGTAAACTTGTAGAGGTTAATCCGTACAATTTTTAACACATCGTTTTCGCTTTCCGTTTTTCTGAAAAGCAATAACTGATCTACCAAACTGAGTAAACGCCTGGAGTTGCGGTAAACCACATTCAAATCATTTTTCTCCGGCCCGGCATCCTTTTTAGTAATAATATCTTTAATCGGATTCACAATTAAGGTTAAGGGAGTTCGGAGTTCATGAGAAATATTGGTAAAAAAATTTAGTTTTTTCTCGTTTAAATCCTTCTCCCGCTCCATTTTAAGGTTGGTTATTTCTACCTCATGTTTCAATCTCCGCTGGCGGTTGCGGTACGTTTGAAAAAGGTAAAACAAAGAAGAACCTAAAATAACATAGAGGGTATAAGCCCACCAGGTGCGGTACCATGGTGGTAAAATTTTGATGATTACCACCTTTTCGTTATCGCTCCAGGCCCCTTCCGTATCGGTACTTTTAATGTGCAATTTATACTGCCCTTCATTTAACCTGGAGTAATAGGCCGTACTTAATTTATTTACATAATTCCAATCCCTATCCCATCCTTCCAGGTAGTAGGCATAAGAAATCTGCTCCTGAAACGAAAATTCGATCGCCGCATAATCCACAGAAATTACTGCGGCACTATAAGGTATTTCTATCTTCGCTAAGTTTACCACCGATATGTTTTTGTATCCAGAATCCTGATCGAGGGGAATATTGTTGATCCTAAAATCGGTAAGCACCATTTTGGGTGTGCGTTTATTCTTTTTAATGTGATCTGGCGAGAAGAGGTTGAAACCGCCAATGCCACCAAACAAAAAGTTGCCATTGGCAAGCTTTAAGGCTGCATTATAATTAAACTGGTTGCTTTGCAAACCATCGGTAGCATAATAATTTTTAAAGGTATGGTGTTTTACATCAAATTTAGATAGCCCGTTATAGGTACTGCACCATAAATTACCAGCCCCATCCTGAAGAATATTAAGCACCGAATTGCTCGGTAGTCCGTCGCTTTGGATATAGCGTTTTATTTTTTTGTTTTCAGGGTTGAAAAGCAATAAGCCACCACCCTCAGTTCCGATCCAGATCTGGTGGTTAAAATCTTCCTGAATGGCCCTGATTGCAAAATTGATCTTGGTATACTCGTGCTTCCTATTTACAGGATCAATTTTAATCAGTTGTGTATAGTTACCAGCCCAAAGCCTGCCTTTAGCATCCTGGAATAATGTATGTATATCTTTTAGCTGATGATCAAAAAGCTCGAATTTATCAGTGCTTTTATTGTATCGGTACAGTGCGCCACCTTTGGTAGTACCTGCCCAGATGTTTTGCTGTTTATCCTGATAAAGTTTCCAGATGTTGATATCATCTACCCCCTTAAAAGTATTGTAACAGTTGTAATGAACAAATTTTTTGGTGGTTTTATCAAAACGGTCTATCCCGCCGCTAAAGGTAGCCACCCAGGTATTCCGATCCGAATCGCTTAAAATACTCGTTACAAAATTACTTGTTAAAGAATTGGGATCGCTGTTTTTTGCATAATTGGTAAAGGTATTCAGCTTCTTGTTCCAAACACTTAATCCGCCGCCATCAGTGCCTATCCAAATGTTATTGTATTCATCCTCACTGAATGAAAGTACGAAATTGTTAATGAGCGAATTGCTTTTTAAAGGATCATGTTTGATAGTACTAAACTGCTCGCTTTCCTGATCGATGATGTTTACCCCACCGCGTAAAGTGGCAATCCATTTTCTCGATTCACGGTCTTCATATACCTGCGCAATGGAGTTGCTGCTTAATAAACTTTTTTCTTTACCGGCCGATAAATAATTGATTTTATGGGTTTTGGTATCATAAACCGTAATTCCACCCCCGTCTGTCGAAATCCATAGCTTTTGTTGTTTATCAACCAAAAGGTTCATGATGTTCTCATTGCCAAGATGCTGGTTAAAGCGGGTTAAAGTTCCATTAACGGTATCAAACTGATAAAGGCCGCGCTCCGTTCCAACCCATATATTTTGCTTATCGCCTTTTGTAATACTGGTTACCGAACGCAGTGAAGCATTTACCAAACGGAGGGTATTTTTGCCAGGATCGAACCGGCACAAGCCTACATCTTTAATAAAAAGCCATAGCGTTTGTGCTTCATCAACATACAAGGCTTTAACAGAGAAGTCGCTGTTTTTTCCGAAAGGAATGCGCTGAGCAATTTCACTGTCTTTTTTAAGCATAAACAATCCCTTTTCATCTGTAGCAACGTAAACCACTGTAGCCTTACTAACCGCAATAAAAGTGATGGCATAACTTACCTCGTTTTTTTTCCCTTTTTCTTCATAAATAAGCTGATGAAATTTAGAATCGGCATAATCATAGTATGAAATTCCCTTTTGTGTACCTACCCATACCCGGTTTTCCGCATCGCCGTTAAGTACCGTAATGTGGTTGTTTACCAAAGAATGCTCGTCGCCCCAACCATTCCTGAAAACTTTAAAATGGTAACCATCGTAACGGTTTAAGCCATCGTAGGTACCCATCCACATAAAGCCAAAACGATCAAGGTATAAGGAGTTTACCACATTATTAGACAGTCCGTTTTCTACCCCCAGATATTTAATCGGAATAGTTGAAGGCTGGGCAAAACACATACCTCCATGCACCCATGCAATAAGCATGAAACATATGGAAATCTTTTTTAGGTTAAACATAGGAGAACAGTACTGGCATATACGTGGTATGAAACGAATATACATATTTTCCTAAAACTGTTACATGGACGTTTATTTAGGATTTAATAGTAAAAACCATGAAATTTCTCCTACAAGGAGTATTTGAGACGGTATTTTTTAAGTTTATAATCAGGATCGCTTAATAAAGTAAATGATTATAAAGTGGTGCTGAATAAGCTGATGCCTTAAGCAGGGCTATTTAATATCCGAATGACCGAGATGCTTTGAAGGATTTACCTCATCGCGGATAAGCTGTTTCAGCTCTTTAATTTCGGGAAATCGCTGCATTTCTTTTCTATCGAAGATGATCTTTTCGCCAACCAATACAGTAAAAACACCAGATGTTTCGCTTGGCATTAAAACCACACCTTTTACCTCATCAACAAAAGTGGTTAAAATTTCCTGTGCCATATATGCCGAACGTAACATCCACCCGCATTTAGGGCAATAAGTGATACTGATGAGTGGTTTTTCCATTGTAGTATTTTTACACAAGTTACAAAAAATGGTGAAAGAGGTAAATTGGAAGGGACTGCAAGTATAAAACTATTAATTTTCTTTTTGACACAGTTTATTGAACAGACCCGAACTACCTACTGCGACTTCAGAACTACCTACTGCGACTTCAGAACTATCTACTGCGAGTATAGAACTATCTACTGCGACTTCAGAACTACCTACTGCGACTTCAGAACTATCTACTGTGAGTATAGAACTATCTACTGCGACTTCAGAACTATCTACTGCGACTTCAGAACTATCAACTGCGACTTCAGAACTATCAACTGCGACTTCAGAACTATCTACTGCGACTTCAGAACTACCTACTGCGACTTCAGAACTATCTACTGCGACTTCAGAACTANACTGCGACTTCAGAACTATCWACTGCGACTTCAGAACTATCTACTGCGACTTCAGAACTACCTACTGCGACTTCAGAACTATCTACTGCGACTTCAGAACTACCTACTGCGACTTCAGAACTATCTACTGCGAGTATAGAACTATCAACTGCGACTTCAGAACTATCAACTGCGACTTCAGAACTATCTACTGCGACTTCAGAACTATCTACTGCGACTTCAGAACTATCTACTGCGACTTCAGAACTATCTACTGCGACTTCAGAACTATCTACTGCGAGTATAGAACTATCTACTGCGGGCGTTGTAGAAACTTGGTGATAGCTAATCCAAAGATCTCTCCACTACGGTCGAGATGACGGATGAATGCGTTCTCTAATAGTTTGAAAAGAATCAATTTACGGATGCCTGTATCTGCGCTTCGCCATTTGAACCTCGCTATCTCCTCCCTGCTATCTGCTCCCTGCTATCCGGCATAGGAAATGATGGAAGGAGAAAACGTTAAAGCTTTATCATTACCTTTCCTTCTATCGTTGAATTGAGGCAGCACACACTTTCCGCCCCCTTCGGCGGAACTTGTGCTGACGACCAAAAAGCTTTAACGAATTTATCCGACATCAGTTCCAAGCCTTGGACTTTTGTTACTTTTGGGCCAAGCCAAAAGTAAAAGCCCTTCGGTGGCCAACCTGTACCGATTTTACATCGGTAACCGAGGCAAGACTGAGCGAAGCGAAAGCATTACGATTCCCGCATGCGCGAGAATGACGACCGTGTTAGAAACATTACAACAAAGATTGCTTCAGCTCGCTCTCTCCCAGCTTCGCAATGACGGATTTAACGCATTTCCTGCATCATGCTATTTGCACCTCGCTATTTGAATTATGCTATCTCCTCCCTGCTTCCGGCATAGGAAATGATGGAAGGAGAAAACGTTAAAGCTTTATCATTACCTTTTCTTTCATCACTGAATTGAGGCAGCACACACTTTCCGCCCCCTTCGGCGGAACTTGTGCTGACGACCAAAAAGCTTTAACGAATTTATCCGACATCAGTTCCAAGCCTTGATTTTTGGTTACCTTTTTATCAAGAAAAAGGTAAGAGCCCTTCGGTGGCTAACCGAGGCAAGCCTGAGCGAAGCGAAAGCATTATGCACGCGCGAGAATGACTAACCAAAAAATCCTACCAAACCATCACCTCCTCTTCTCTCGATCAGGCTTAAAAATAATATAGAAAACAAATATACCTGCCAATAAAAATATAATCCCTAAAATTAAATTTGCCCTGTCGTCCATACCTAAACAACACCACTATTAATGAATAGTTGAGAATTATATACAACCTGAGAGGGTAAGCAAGACTGATAACTGAACAAAATGAACTAAACAACTGCTTACGTAAACTGTTGTCAAAATAGAAAAGGGTAACCATATCCATAGTTACCCCTTTCTAATTACTCCCGTGTTAGAGGAATTATAATTACATTTATTAAGCACTTTTTGTTTGCTTCATCTAGATCATCATACATCGTTGGTCTGAAAATAAATACACGCTTATTTATCCTTTAATGGAATCTTAAACCAGAATACCGAGCCCTCACCTTCTTTACTGTTTACTCCAATTTGACCTCCATGGCGCTCTACAATTTCTGCAGAAATATATAATCCTAAACCAAGACCAGAAAAACTATAAGAAGAAGCTTCCACACGGAAAAAACGATCGAACACAAACTGCGATTTATCCTGAGGGATACCAATTCCAAAATCCTGTACCGAAATCATCAGGTAATTACCTTCTGTTTTGGCCTGCACAATAATTTTATCAGCATCTGGCGAATATTTAATCGCGTTAGACATAAAATTGCTTAGCACCTGCTCAATACGGTTTCGGTCCGCATGCACCTCAACATCAGTAATATCCTGAATAATGTTATGCCCATGCATACTTTCCTGTAAACCATCAATAGCATCTTCAATAACACCCGCAATGTTAAAATCAGAGAAATTGAAAGTCATTTTACCAGCCTGTATTTTAGTTACATCCAATAAATCCTCAACAAGGGCAGTCAGTTTTCCAATCTGGCGGTTTGCTTTATCTACAAACTCATAAATTTTCTCAAACTTCTGCTGTTCAGCCATTCGCAAAGCAAACTGCAAAAAGCCTTTAATGCTCGTAATCGGTGTTTTTAATTCATGACTGGCAATACTCATAAACTCATCCTTACGGTGCATCAGTTCTTTGGTAGCCTGTTGCGCTTTCATTAAATCGGTTACTTCAAACCCAAAGAAAGCAATCCCGTCAATTACCCCATGATCAGAAAAAACCGGGTTTAAAATAATATCAAACCATTTTTCTATTACATTACCTGTTGCATTGTTTACCTGTTCAATCCGGTAAGCGTTAGCCACATAAGTTTCGCCGGTTTCCAATACGTTTTTCTCTATTTCCAACAACTCAGGCGATTCGAATTTAGAACCACTTCCAATTCTTGATCGCCCGATATAATCGGTACCGCCATCAAAGGTTTTAAAAGCTTCGTTAACAAATTCGTACTTAAGATCTTTTCCCCTGCGGATGGTAATTAATGCCGGAGCATTTTTAAAGATGCTGTAAAACTCATCTTGCTGTTTTTTGATCAGCTTTTGCAGTTCACTCCGTTTTTTCTCTGTATGTTTTTGTTTCGTGATATCGATTACATAAGTTACTGCACCATTCGCAACTTCCTCATCTAATAAAGCCGAACCAACCAAAACATCAACAGGGGTGCCTGATTTAGTGAGGTATTGTTTTTCGAACGGCGGACAAAAGCCCTCTTCCTTTAACAATTTAGCTGATATATTACTAATCGGTAAAAAAGATTCAGGTGTGATTTGCCTCCAATCGATATTTCCATCTTCGAAATCAGACCGCGAATAACCCAATAGCTTCAAGAAAATATCGTTTGCATCTTCAATTCTTCCGGTTTCAATATCGCTGAACAAAATACCAATCACATTTGATTCGAAAATCTTCCTGAATTTGCGTTCTGTAGAATTCAATTTCACCTCCGTATCAACCAGTTTTGAAATATCTACTATAGAGCCAACCATACGATAAGGCGTTTGCAGATCATCGAGCAAAATACTCCCACGATCAAGCAATGTAGCATAACTGCCATCAGCTTTTTCAAGGCGGTATTGGGCTGTCCACTGGGTTTCGTTGTGGTTTATAGCATCGTAAACACTATTTTTAACACGTTCCCTATCTTCCGGATGAATTTTATCAAACCAAAATGCAACACTTTCCGTTTGCAGCTCTTTCGGATAACCAAACATTAAAGTAAAATTATCACTGCGCCACATGGTATTATGTGCCAGGTTCCAATCCCAAATGGTATCGTTGGTGGCATGCGATACAAGATTGAAACGTTCTTCACTTTCTGAAAGTTTCATTGTACGCTCCTTCACCTTCAATTCGAGATCGGTGTTAAGTTGGCGTAGGTTTTCTCTTGTACCTAAAAGTTCGTTATAGTTCTTTTTCAGCTTATGTTCGGCCAACTTTTGCTGACTGATATCGGTTATTGTTGCTACAAAACCATCAGACATTTTTACAGCGATTAACTGGCACCATTGCTCTTTAGAAAACTGAAGCTCTATTTCGAGCACCTTACCGTTTTCTACCACGCCAACATATTTGTTAAAAAGATTACTTACTGTAAGCTCAGGAATCAATTTCATTATCCTTGCACCAGTTAGCTCTGATTTTGTTTTCTTTAAAATAGTTAAAGCAGAATCGTTGAAGGTGCTGCATTCAAAATCGATAATGAAATGTTTGGCATCCCTAACCGCTTTAAATGCTAAAATACCATTCAAACTTGCATTAAAAACACCGCTGATGATGTTGTTAAGCTCGGTAATTTTAGAAATATCCACAAAAGAAATCACCACACCATCTGCCCGCTTATCTTTTCTTAAATAAGGCATCACCCGCATCAGGCAGCGTGTATTGTTTTTCAGTTGCACCTCCTTTTCAATCACATGCCCGTTCAGCAACACCTTTCTAATGTCGCCGGTAAGGTTTTCAGCTTTAATGTTATTCGAAATATGCTCTATCGAACGGCCTATATCAGCCTCAATAAGGTTTACCATACTTATTGCCGCAGGGTTAAATTTGCGGATAAACATGCCTGAATCCAGAAAAATCTGTCCGATATCAGTACTCCTGAAATAATTGTCCAAATCATCATTTAGCTCAATCAGTTCTTTGATTTTTAACTGGTGTTCAGTATTTAAGGTATGCAGTTCTTCGTTTAATGATTGCAGTTCCTCATTGCTCGATTGCAGTTCTTCATTGGCAGAAAGCAGTTCTTCGTTGCTCGATTGGAGTTCCTCATTTGTGGTTTCCATCTCTTCTACAGCCATCTGTAGGTTAGAGCGGGTTTCGTTCAGTTCCGCTTCGAGCTCAAATACATATTCAGAATGCGTTGCATCATGGAAACCAGGCACGGCAGATTCATCCCTGTCGGCAACAATTTCTAAAAGATGCTCTGCAAAAACAACCATCGTGAAACCATTGGTATGATCTGTGGATGCAGGCACTATGGAAATATCCACAAAAACATCTTCAGCACCCTGCTTAAAGCGAATCTTTTTTAACTCTATTTTAATGTTTTCTTTCCAAACTTTTCTTAAACCCGTATTGATTACAATAGATACCTCACGCGGTACCATTTTTAAAATATTAAGTTCGATACTTTGCTCAGGCAAGGATAAATATTTGCGGTAGTCGCCAACGGCATCCTGCATTATGTACCCTTTATCAATAAATACCGCAACATAACCAAGATCTGATGAAAGAAAATCGGCCAAACGTTTTTCCAATAGACTTTGAATTGCTTCGGTAATACTTCCTTTTTTACGCTCCTGGCCCAGGGCAGTTTTAGCACCCGTATTGTAAGTATTATACGTAGAATAGTTGATTTTTCCGGTTTTCTTATAAATTTTTGATTTACTCGAAACTTCTGTTAAGCCGGCCTTCATAGAAGAAGCCGTTTCACTCGATCCAAGAAAAAGGTATCCGTTTGGTAAGAGGGAGAAATGGAAAATCGAAAGTATTTTTTCCTGAAGGATGCTATTTACATAAATTAGCATATTTCTGCAGGTAACCAGGTCATTTTTAATAAAAGGAGGCGATTTAATTACGTCATGTTTGGCAAAAACCACCTGTTTACGCAAGCTGGCCACTATGCTAACAAATTTTCCTTCCTGTATAAAATACTTTTTAAAAAGTTTAGCCGGTATCTCTTTCTTTACCGAAATCGGGTATTGTCCTTTCGAAGCAATTTCGATGCTTTTCTCGTCAATATCAGAAGCAAATATTTTAATATCAATCTTTTTACCCGATCGCTCTACGCAATCGTTTACAAGAGCAGCAATAGAATATGCTTCCTGCCCGGTACTACAGGCACAAACCCAGATTTTAATTACATCACCATCTTCCTTACGGTTAACGATATCCTGAATGGCAAATTCATTAAGTTGCGCAAAAGCCTGGTCATCTCTAAAAAATTTAGTTACACCAATAAGAAAATCCTGAGCTAAAATTTTTACTTCTTCAGCATTGCTGCGCAAAAAATCAACATAACGATCGAGCTTTTTTATGCCCCGTTCATTCATTCTCCGGCCAATACGCCTGATGATGGTTGGGGTTTTGTAAAGGTTAAAATCATTGCCGCTACTGTTATGCACAAGTTTAAACACCTCATCAAGCAGTTCTTCATTAATTTTGCCGTTTTCGAGCACCTTAACAGGCTCTTCATTTACATAGCTAAAAAGTTCTTCCTGCATCCGCGAAGGGATCATTACATGATCGGTATTGCCTGATGCGATGGCAGAATTAGGCATGCCATCAAATTTGGCAGAAGATGGATCCTGAACGATAACCATCCCTCCGTTTTCTTTTATACTTTGTATGCCTTTTGTGCCATCAGTACCTGTACCTGAAAGGATTATGGCAATGGCTTTCTCTTTTTTATCTTTTGCGAGGGTATGTAAAAAATGATCAATAGCGGTATTAGGAGCTTTAATCTGCGATTTCTCTGCAAGTCTGAGCCTACCCTTAACCAAAGTCATTAGTTTATTATTTGGAATGATATACACACAATCCTGTTGAATAGCCATATCATTTGCAGCTTCGAACACCTTCATATGGGTGTGTTTACCTACAAGCTCAACCAGTAAACTTTTATAATCTGAAGAAAGGTGTTGGATTACGACAAACGAGAAACTCGAATTTGCCGGCATGTGATCAAAGAATTCGTGAATAGCTTCCAAGCCCCCGGCCGATGCGCCAATGGCAACAATATATTTGTCGTAACGCTTATTTAATACCAGTTCTTGCTTTTCCTTTTCCTGCTTGTTGTCCATTAAGCTAATTATAAAGTTGCTTTGTTCTAAATTCAAATATAAAATTCCTCAACGATTCTGCTATTTCCAGCTCATTATTATGCCATGGTAATGATTGGCCATATACAGTTTGCAGCCAGAGGTTAAACGAATTTCTTGGATGATAGTTTTTACCATCTTTATCAAAATTAATTACCTGTTCAGGATCGCCGCCCCACTTGATCTGCTGGATAACCTCCGGCCTGAAACAGATTATATAATCGCCATTTCTGCCATCAATAGGGATTACGAGAATCCCGCTTCCCAGTTTTTCGTAAGCTTTTGCCTCTTCATATTGGCCGCTCAGCTGATCGCTGAAATACACTTTTTCAATTCCTTTTCCTTCAAGCCAGAGCATCAGGTTATAAACCTCACTTTTATCGGGTATATCGCCACGCGATTCGATCCGGTTACCGATTTTTACCACAACGCCACCTGCACTAAACAAAGAAAGAATGTTTAGGTTTTCATCTTCCAGCAAACCTTCAATAATATCATCTTTAGCATAAATAAGATCCGTAACTGAAGTTCTTTTCTCAAGTCTCAATGCCGATTCCTGATAATCTTCCTGGTTTATGATAGCGGTAATCCGGTTGGAAATTTCTACCGAAAGCCATTCAAAAATATAACGCATATCCACATTTGGATGTTTTGGTTCGATGTGGTGGCAGGAAATTAAGCCCCAAAGTTTACCATCACGCAGCACCCTGATAGACATTGACGCGCTAACATTCATATTTTGCATATACTCCAGATGCACTGATGCCACACCACGCAGGTTGCAATCAGATAAATCGATAAATGCATTGGATATAGGGTTGATAACCGGGAATAACCTAAAGGCTTTATATGCCCTGTTGGAAATTAGCCTGAAGGGGTTTTTAAGGTAAAGGGCCCTCGCCTGCTTTGGTACATCAGAAGCTGGAAAAGTTTGCCCAAGATAACTTTCCAGCTCACCAGAAATTTCCTCCGCAATTACCGTCCCGTTCCAGGCAGCATCAAACTGATACATTCTTATGCCATCAAAGCCCGAAACTTTACGCAATTGCTTAATGGCAACACTACACACTTCCTCAAGCGTAGCTGCACTTTCCATCGCCGATATAAACTGCCTTACTTCTTGAAAAACATCCGAAAAACTTTTTTGTCCATCCGTTGAAGCCGCTTCTATTTCCAATAAGGTAAAATCTTTTTTTATGTGAATCAAACCGTCAAAACGCAGTTGTTTGCCTTCAATATCCGAGCTTAGTGTAATTGGAATCCTATCCTTGGCATCACCCCTAATCAATTTCGCAATCTGATCTACATCCTGTTGGCTAAACCATGATGACAAATGCTTATTCACCATTTGTGCCGGTACCTGGTTGGTAACTTCGACTAGGTTTTCACTGAGTTGAATAAGATTTAATGTTTTATTATCCAATACGAGGAGGTATCCATAATCCTGGATAGAATTGATGTGGTGAATAGGTAAATTTCCGCAGAACTCTGCATCATAGTTTCTTTTATCTGACATTTCTGACTATCTTTTTGAAGGAAATCCAATGCTCAGGGAAAGCAGAAGATTTCATTTCTCAACAATTATACTGCCAACTAAATTGGCATTTGGCGTAAAGCCGATTAAAATTACCTTTATTGAAGCATTACACAGCTAAAATATAGATTGATGCCTTTAATGAAAGAAAACCAATAAAAATAATACTCAACATACAACCAAAAGGAATATCATTTTAACCAAGCGGTAAAGCAAGGCAATAAAATTAAATAAGTTTACCCAAACAACCCCTTATTTGTCTGTAATGACCATCAAAATTAAAACGATAGCATGTAATTTAGGACATATTTTTTCAATATGAACAGAGATACCTTAACAGCAAGCATTACCATAAACCAACCAATCGATCTGGTATGGAAAGTATGGAATGAACCAGAGCACATTGCCAAATGGAATGCACCTGCTTACGAGTGGGTAAACAAGAGCATTGAAAATAACCTCAGCCTGGGCGGATGCTTTTTGTACGTTATGGCCAAAAAAGATGGCAGTGAAAATTTCGAATTCAGAGGCACCTATACTGAGATTATTGAACATCAGCGCATTGCCTATACATTGGATGATCATAGAAAAAGCCTGATCATTTTTGAAGGGAATAACCTGGTAACACTTACCGAGATTTTTGAACCCGTTGCAAATCTTGATCTTAAAATGCAACAGGAATTTTGCCAGTCGGGGCTTAATCAGCTTAAAGCTTATGCTGAGCAACTATAACAGGCTTCTTTTTAGTTTTCTTTCTCTTTTTTAACCAGATGATAAAACCTGTAATGGGTAAACTAGCTGCAATTAAAGCAGCCAAAAAGGAAAGTATTTTATTCGGCAATCCAAGGAGCCTGCCAGTGTGCAGATCATAATTGGTAGCCTCTATCAAGTCGGCACCGTTAAAATCCTTATAGAGTTTGGCCCTAGTCATAGCACCCGTAGCTTCTTCGTAAAAAAAGGTATTTTGGTTTCGTGCCCATCGATAAGGATAAACCATTCTTAACCGCAATTCACCTTTACCACGCAGCGAAAAACTGGTAGAAACCGCATCTGGATACTTGGCTTTAGCATCAGTATAAATTTTATTGTACCGTACAGGTATCGGATCAATTTGTAGGGGTTTGGCAGCAACAATAGCCTTCCCCTGACTTAATTTACTGCCTGTAAAAAAACTTGCTGCATTTTTTACACCCTTAAAGGCAAAATATAAACCACTTAAAGCAGTTACCAATAGTATTACAGATGCATAAAAACCCAGCACATTATGCAAATCGTAATTGAGCCTTTTAAAAGAGGCTTTCCTTTTAATGGTTAAAGATTGTTTTAGCAAACGCATTTGCCCGGGGAACCAAAGTATGAGCCCCGTTATCAGCATCAGCACAAAAATAACCACCGACCACTGCATAATAAATTGCCCGGTTTTACCCAATAATAGCGAAGTATGAATATGCTCAACAGTTTCCAGCCAATCTTCACTTCCCTTTTTTACCAAAGCGGCATTGTAAGGATTAAAATAATAAACCTTACCCTTTTTACTCGTTAGCTCTACCGTAGCATTTGGCAAAGCATCCTCAATCCTGATCAACCTTAGGGGATCTTTAGGCGAAAGTTTTTCGAAACTCCAAATAACTTTATCCAAGCCTATAAAAGGTTTCGGCTGAGCTTTTACATATCGGAAATCTTTTTGGGTAGCTTCCCTGATTTCTTCTTCAAAGATGTAAAGCGCTCCCGTTATACTAATAATAACAACCACCAGGCCAGTAACGAGGCCAAGCCAAAGGTGAATGTTCCTGATGGCATTTTTAAATTTCTTGTTTTTCATTGCTTAAAAAGCATAGCCGGCAGAAAGGTTAAACCTCCGGCCATTTCCGCGTACATAATTTACATTGCTGCCATAAAATTGAGATATAGCAGGATAATAAACTTTATTTAATAAGTTTTCTACCCCTAAAGATAGTTTTAAAGGTTGCGTTACCTGGTAAACCGCAGCAACATTAAATAAGTTAAAGGCCTTTACCGGTCCTTCTCCAATTAAGTATTTACCCGCAGCATTGGTTTTAAAACGGTCGCGGTTGCCTACACGCATCCAGTTTACATCCACACTTAAGTTTTTAATGCCCGAATATTTAAGGTATACTGTGGTTTTAGATGGTGGGATCCTTGTGGTATTCAGGTACACATCTTTATCGCCATCAAATTTGCCATCATTATCTACATCACCTTTACCCTCTACCTGGGCGTAATTACCACCAATGCTTAAATCGCGTAAAATTTGGTAATCTGCCTGAATTTCAAATCCATAAACACGTTCAGGTATCCGTTGAGAAATGTATGTTCCGTTAACTTCCAACAAGTTTGCACCCAATTTAGAAGTACTGTAATAGTATGCGGCACTAAAATTTAATTTGCCTATTGTACTGCTAAAACCAGCCTCGTAATTGTTTACAATAATCGGTTTGGTTTCCAATTGAGATAAAGTATTACTTTTTGCAGCCCTTAAAACCCTGCCCAGCTCAAACACCGAAAACGACTGTGCATAACTGATAAAAGGGTTAAAAAACTTGAATTTAGAATAACGCGCACCAGCATTAAATACCAAAGCATTGTAGTTTAATTTACCACCTTGCACAGCAATGCTTCCTGCGCCATTTGCACCAGTTGCAAGCGTATTAAAATCATCTACATCAATATTGATATTTTCTACCCTTAAACCACCTTTAATTGTTAAATCGTTTATTAAAGTTGCCGAAGCCTGTAAATAAGGTGCAAAGTTTATCATATTCATGTTGGGAACCCATAAACGGCCATCAGTTAAACTTTGAGCTGTTTTATCGTTCATTAAATCCAAACCGTAATTTAACTGCATTGGTACCTGTGGGGTAATGTTAAATGGTGTATTTAAGTTTACCCTTGCTCCCTTTTTAGTGGAGGTAATGGCCGATTGACCGCTTCCAAAAAATGATGCAGAATTGGAATAAATGGTATAAAAATCCTGATAATATACATTGGCCGTTAAATCGGTTTTGCCAAAAATTTGCTGGTTGGTGTACTGTAAATTGGCATTGTGGTTAAACCTTGTACCTTCATCTTCGCCCAAACGCGTACCGTAAATACCAATGGCAGGCGATTGACCATAAACACCATCTTTGGTAACATATTTAGAATGCTGCCTCGAGCTAAAATAATTGTACATTACCTGTAAGCGTTGTTTTGGCGTAAAATTAAAGCCCAGCTTTACAAAACCATTGTATGATTTGGTTTCGCCTAAACCATACTCAGGTGAAAGTACCAAACCATCTGCATCACGGAAAACGCCCGTTTTTTCGAACATACCACTTACCAGGTAATCAAATTTACCCTCCTTGCCATATAATTGCTGAGAAAAACGGTACCCTATAGTGCTATCGCCTTTTAAGTTTCCGGTGATACCGGCCTGTGTATATCCACCAAATGATTTGCCGTTATCTGCTTTCTTGGTGATATAATTGATCAAACCACCTTCTGCACCATTGCCATAAATGGCAGTTGCGCCCTTAATTACTTCAACCCGCTCAATAACCGAAGGATCAATACTGCGGATATCTCTCCCTCCTGCCCTTAAAGGTGTAGATTGTGGAATACCATCAATCAATACCAAAACATTCCGGCCACGTAAAGTTTGACCAGAGTTACCTGTTTGGTTGGTAGAAAAACCCAAACCCGGTACGCTGTAAGAAAGTATATTGGCTAAATTAGGACTGATGGTAGATTGAGTGTTAAGTTCTTTTGCCGTAAGCACCGTTACTGATGATGGTGTTTGCGATAAAGATTCAGGTCGCCTGCTTGCAGAAACAATTACATCGTTCAGTTCTGAATGCTGCTCTTTTAAAATAAAAGTAACCTGGGCGGTATCATTTGCAACAACCATAACACGCTGCTCAAACTGATCGTATCCGGTTATCGAAACCCTAACCTCCTGATATCCGGCAGGCACAGCGGCTAATTTAAAAGCTCCTGCTTTGTTTGAAGTGGTTTTTAAATTCTGCTTTTTGATCTGTACGTTGGCAAAGGGAATGTTGTTTCCTAACGAATCAACCACCTTACCGCTAATTGCTCCCTGTTGTGTTTGTGCAAATAAGGTAATCGACAATAATGTGAAAAGCGATATAGATAAAAATCGGAGGTATAAGTGCTTCATGAAGTTGGAATTTTCGGCAAAGCTAACATTATTTAGACTGGTTAAAAATAATAAGTTAAAAAAGATCAAAAGTAATTGCACAACATTTGAAAATAAATAAGGCATAAGATTTTATTTATTTGATATTTGTGCATCAACCATATTGATTTAAGAAGGATGTTGAAAACAGAAATTAAGTATGCACTGGTAACCGGAGCTAGTAAAGGCATTGGCAAAGCGATGGCCATTGCCCTGGCCAAAAGAAAAAGAAATTTGTTGCTTATTGCCCGTTCAGCTGATGAATTAAATGCGCTCAAAACAGACATTATTGCGCAATATGGCGTTCAGGTAGATATTTTACCAACAGACCTTAGTCTACCAGATTCACCACAGCTCGTATCAAACTGGGTAACGGAAAAAGGATATGCTGTTGATATTTTGATTAACAATGCCGGTTATGGTTTGTGGGGCAAATTCGGCGAGCTTAGTTTGGCCAGCCAGCTAGAAATGTGTCAGTTAAATATGAATACCGTTACCTCAATGTCTCATTTATTTCTTCCTGCACTTACACAACACCATGAAGCTTATATCCTTAATATTTCAAGCACTGCAGCTTATCAGGCGGTGCCAACATTAGCCATTTATTCGGCAACTAAAGCATATGTTTTATCCTTTACAAGGGCATTAAGATTTGAACTTAAAGATGGACCTGTTTCGGTTAGTTGTTTGAGTCCTGGCCCTGTTGATACTGGTTTTGCACACCGCGCAGGCTTGGATGCTTTTAGTAAAATGGCCGAGAAATTTAACATGAAACCGGATGATGTAGCCGAAATTGCCTTAAATGGTATGTTCGCTAAAAAATCAGAAATTATTCCAGGTTTCACCAATATCGTTAGTGTGTATGCCAACAGGATTTTACCAAAAGGGTTTATAGAAAAAATGGCCGCAGGAATATATAAGACATAAAACACTACTAGTTGGATGTAAAGAGTTGCAAGTTTGGCTTGTGTGGGTACATAAGTCAAGTCGAGATTTCGTGCTGCAAGATGTTACCTTCATGACAAATAGTCTAAGTTTAAAGGTATCCATAAAATCAATTATTCGATTATCATCGTGCCCTAAAGCAACTATCGTTTGGCCATCACTTCAATCAAGAAGAAATTATTTTTAAAATATTTTAAATAAAATTCTTTGGAATATTAAAATTATGTTACGTTTGTATTAAATACTACTAATTCTATAGACTATGTCGGATAAAACAACCCTGTTTTATTTTCCTTCAGTACCGAACCACTTGCGAATGCGAATGTGCTGTTGCTGCGCATAATTCTATTTTCTATCTATTATTTCCTTTAATCTTTTAACTTTTTACACATGGCCACATCGTATCCAACCTTCACCTTATCTGAACAATTAACAGCAGAGCAGCTCGATTTTTTTAACACACATGGGTTTATCCATTTCAAAAATTTCATTAAACCAGAAACTGTATCATCCATTATTGATGCCTCTAAACAGGTAGAGCAAAAATGGATTGAACAAGATATTAAAAAAATAAATGGCGTACCGATTAAGTATGGAAAAGATCTTGATGGCTCAGCAATTGTACAACGTTTCGCTTTTATTAATCAACAACATCAAACTTTAAGCGGATTGCTGTTAGACCCACGCTTTAATGCCTTATTGCAATTGGCTGGTGATGGTGCACGCCTGGGTACCGAAGAAAAAGACGGTATGGTTTTTAACCATTACATTAACGGACCAGATAGCAAATTCAGTAAAATGGGCTGGCATACAGATGGTTTAAGGGATATTTTTTATGGCGCAAAACTGAACCCAATGTTGAATGTTGGAATCCACCTGAGTACTTTAAAGCCAGAAAATGGCGGATTGAAGATTATTCCGGGCACACACAAACAAAGTATTTACCAGATGCTTTTCCGCAAAAAATATTTCCTGGATAATAAACCAGATGCTGAAGAAGTATCGATTTTACCAGAAGCAGGTGATTTAACCATTCATGATGGAAGGTTATGGCACAGGGTTGCAGAATCTGCAATACGTGGTGAAGAAAGTAGAAGACGTGTAATTTATGTACCGATCATTGCTGGTAAATATGCCCCAAAAAATGAGAATAGTCCAACAGTATTTTATCAGCGCTTCGCCGGAATTGTAAAATAATTTTATGTTATTTGCCCTATTGTTTACTTACCTGGTCAGATCGGGGAAGCTAAAGCGAATAACTGATTATTCTAAAGGAATTCCTAAGAAGATCAGTTTAAAATTTTACCGACCGGAAACAGCCATCCTCTTTGGTGTATTTTTGGTTGGCACTTAAATTGGAGGCTATTATTAAACTAAAAAAAGACCATCTAGATGGCAAAAGGGTATTTGCAGACCGCGAAAGAACGAATGTTTTACGCAAAGGTGAACAAGCACTGATTTTATTTTTGCTTCAAAGGGTTCCTGCGTGGATTACGCCAAATATAATGACCGGAATTGGCATATTTGGCTCACTGATTGTGTTTTTAAGCTTTATTTTGGCAAGTTTTTATGCAAAAAGCTGTTTATTAATCGGAATTTTAGGCTTTGTGATTAATTGGCTTGGCGATTCGCTTGATGGCCGATTGGCTTATTTTCGTAAAATTCCTAGAAAATGGTATGGCTTTGCCCTCGATATTGTGATGGATTGGCTGAGCATTATCTTGATTGGTTTAGGCTACTATTATTATGCCGATGGCGGCACACAGATTTTTGCGTTTCTCTTTGTGGTATTATACGGCTGGTCGATGATTATTTCTCAACTTCGTTATAAAATTACAGGCTTTTATCAAATCGATGCAGGTGCTTTAGGTCCGACGGAATTGCGGGTAATTATTTCACTTGTCTTAATTGCCGAAACCTTGTTTACAGGTTCCATTACTTATTTTGCAATTGCTATGGTAGCACTTTTACTGGTTATCAATATTAGCGATACGTTTAAGCTTTTAAAAGCTGGCGATGCTAAAGATAAAGAGGAGAAAATATCATGACCTGGGCTTCAGTTAAACTTTTCCTCAAGGCACAAGTATCGGCTTTTTCTGGTGGTGTAACCGATTATGGCTTAATGATTTTGCTCACAGAATGGTTGCACATTCATTTTACTATTTCCATTTTAATTTCAGGAACGATGGGAGGCATTGTTAATTTCTGCATCAACCGTTTCTGGGCATTTAAAAGCAATGAGGGCTATTGCAGTTCTACAAGCGGACAGTTGATTCGATTTTTTACCGTGGTTTTAGGAAGTATCTCATTAAAATCCGGTGGAACTTACCTGCTCCAGCAAACTTTAAATGTGGATTATAAAATCGGCAGACTTTTAATTGATAGCGTGGTTTCTTATGGATTTAATTATCCGTTAATGAAATATTGGGTATTCAAGATCAATAAATTCAGCGATTATGAGGCTGACGAAGAAGATTATTATGAGCAGCTTGGCGAAAAACAAAGGGCTTAATATATGCTTCTACCCTCTTCAGTACACATAATTTAGCCCCATCAAACGTTTGCGCTTTTTTCAAACCATTAGCTTATGTTAAATACGTAGCAAATGATTGTTATCGAAATGACGTAATTATTGAGCAGATTTTTCGCTTGATGAATGAATCTTAAAAGCAAGAATATTGAGTATAAGAACTTGATTTTGATGCAAAAAATCGAAATAATTAGCTAAAAAAGGCAAAAGGATGTCCAGCTCAAACGATGAAGCATAAAAAACTGAACACCTTAAATTACCTTATTAATTTAATATTGTTTTAGAATCGCTAAGTCTATCTTCGTTAATCTTTTTAATGATTTCTTCAAATTCCGGTTCTTTAGCAATGTATTTATTCAATAAATCGATCTGGTTTAAACCCCTTACCAGGTTGTGTTCAGGATATGTGGTTTTGTAGTAAATATCACCATTCAAAAAATCGGCAATAAACCGTACAGCTTGCATATAAATCATAAAATTACCAGCATAAATGAAGAACTGTTTCTCGGCAAAACCCAAAACCTGGTCCATTTCTTCCATATAACCTTTATGGATGGCTGCAAATACATCTGTTCTGATGGCTATTTTGTTAAAATCCCTTTCCTCCTCATTCGCTTCTGATAAATAAGTACGCATCATATCACCTACATCGCTAATAAAATAGCCAGGCATTACCGTATCCAAATCAATTACGCACAAACCCAAACCTGTTTTTACCTGTAAAAGTACATTGCTAATTTTGGTATCGTGGTGTATTACACGCAGGTTCAATGCGCCACTATCAACCATGTGCACATATTGTTCCTCAATGTGGTAATGTTTGATAATTTCTTCGATGGCAAATTTTGCTTTACTAATCCTTTCATTACTAGCCTGCTCCAAAGCCTTTTTAAATTGCTCAACCCGCAGCGGCAGGTTATGAAAATCTTCGATGGTGGCTTTTAACTTTTTCACATTAAAAGCACAAAGCATCCTTGTAAATTTACCAAACTGCTTTGCAGCGTGGTAAGCCTGCTCAGGATGGTGCACGAAATCAATGGAGCAAGAGTTTTCAACAAAAGGGAAAATCCTGTAAAAGTGATCATCAATCACAATAAAATCACCGCCATTTGTTGCTTCGATTGGTGCAACAAATAAATATTTTGGTGCGGTTTGATCAAGATATTTTTTGATGGTTTCTATATTATGTGCAATGTGCTGAGGTTCACGAAAAACCTCCGTATTAACCTCTTGCAAAATGTAGGCCTGCTGTTCGTTGTAAACTTTCCAGGTATGGTTAATTAAACCCGAGCCGAAAGGTTCAATTTTAAATTGTTCTGCGTTAAGTCCATAAGCACCTAATACTGCTTGAAACATAAGATGGTGATATATTTATATAAAAATAGTTCCAGGTAACTGGATAAAGTTTCTTGTTAAAAAGTGCGGGCAAGCCCTGAAGCATTGCCCGCAAACGAGACTAAAAGCCGCTATCGTCTAAAGCGAAAGTATTTTTTCTGTCTTTCCATTTTCCCTTTGTAAAATCAGGGAATTTCTGTGGCATATTTCCTTCTTTCAACGATTTTGTAGAAAGTGGCATAATTACACTCATGGTAACCGAGTCGTAAACATCAATTGGCGTTTGTTTTTTCTGTTTAACCGCCTGGATAAATCCATTAAACACAAACCAGTCCATACCGCCATGCCCGGCACCCACAGCTTCTGATTCGTATTTTTTCCAAAGTGGATGGTCATATTTAGCAAACCATTCCTGAGCCGGATCCCAAACATCATCCTTTTTCGATTTGTGGTCGATATAAACAGATTTGTTTACATCCATCCATAAACCTTTTGTGCCCTGAACCCTGAAACCAATAGAATATGGCCGCGGTAAATGGGTATCGTGACTTAATAAAACGGTTTCTCCATTTGCACAATTGATCATTGTAGTGGTTACATCACCATTTTTATAATTGATTTTGGCATTTGGGTGGCCTGGCGACATTTCTTCTACATATGCAGCCAAACCTTTTGCTTTAGAGCTGAATGAAACCAAACTGGTAAAGCTGTTACCTCTGTTAATGTTGGCGTATTGCATGAGTGGCCCTACCCCATGTGTTGGGTATAAATCGCCATCCTGATCGATGTTGAACTGGGTTCGCCATTGCGCCTCACTGAGTGCTTTAGGTCCGTACTCTACCCCACCACCATAATAATCTTTACCATTGTTAAAAAGAACATTTCGTAAATTATGCTGATAGCCACCTTCTAAATGTACCAATTCGCCAAAAAGACCTTGTCTAACCATATTTAAAGCTGCCATCACATCTCTGCGGTAACAAACATTTTCCAAAGTCATGTAAGGCATACCGGTTTTTTCGGATGTATTTACAATGTCCCAATGATCTTGTACGGTTAAACCCGCAATAACTTCGCAGCCTACATATTTACCTGCTTTCATGGCATCAACGGCTTGGTCGCGGTGAAACTGCCATGGTGTAGCAATAATTACGGCATCAATATCTTTACGCTCGATTAATTTTTTGTAGGCATCGGTACCGCCTGTATATTCGGTTGCAGCTGGTCTGCCTTTTTTGGCAATAAATGCACGGCAAACTTTAAGTGAGCTTTCTTGTGTATCGCAAATTGCAACAATTTCTACATCATCTCTTAGTGCACCTTCAGAAATATGGCTCATTCCACGGGCCCCTACTCCGATATATCCCAATCTTACTTTCCCACTGTCTGATGAAGCAAATAAACTTCCGGTTGGCAGGATGGTTAAACCAGCAGCCGTAAATGCCCCATTTTTGATAAAATCTCTACGTTCCATTTGTGTTGTTTAATATTTATTGTTTAGTTTTTTAACTGATCCCTTAATGTGCTGAACAAACGTTTTACTAACTCTGCTTTCGCGCTTTTTATTCTGCTAAATTCTTTTTAAGTGGTGTTTATTTTAAAGTATTCCCTTTAACATCTTACCTTCCATTTGCAATATCCGTCATTACAATAATTTTAATCTTTCAATTGCGTAAGTTAAGCTTGTATCCATTCCTTGCTGAAGCATTTTTTCTGACAATTAACTTCGCACAGGTTATTCCATATATTAATAATCACTAAGCCTGAACATGTTGACTGAATTGCTTCTGTCATACGGAAATGCATCAATTATATTATAGCACCGGTGTAAAGATGTTTTAAGCAAACGATAACGCATTTGTTCGGTTTTGTTGATTTGTATTTTTTAAAAGTAGAACAAGCAAATGAGCAAAACAACATAAATCACAGCGCAAACGATTGACTAATTTTTTGCAACAGCCAAAATACTTTAGTCATAATACAATTCCATAATTAAAACATGTAGAAGTATTTCCACAACTACAAACCCAATCGGGGAAAATCAGCTCCATTTGCAATAAATCTCAAAAGCAAAAATGTCAATGTTATTATTTTTTCATAGTCTTAGCAAAAGTCTATAAATACCATTTGCGAACAACAAATGAACATTTTACTGGAAATTTAGTGCCTAATTTGCTTCAAAAACGGTTTTATATCCTTCGGATTTCAAAACTGGTTAAAGGTTTGTTTAGAGATAGCTAGCAAATGATGCACACTAACTTAATTTGTTCTAACTAACGCTCATGGAAAATAAACTCATTACTGAAATTAGTATTGAAGGCAAACGCATTACCCATTTCGATTCTTTTGATTTAAAACAACAATTTAACAGTCACCACCATTTCGAACTTCGGTTTAAGCCAAACCAAATTGGCCTGCCCGGTTTAATTACCCTTGATAATAGTCGGGATTATGTTGGCAAAACACTTACCATTTCATTTGGTTATCATGCAGAGAAAATGCAGGAATTTGCAGGCCTCATTACCAAGGTGGAGCTCAGCCAAAGCCATGGTTATCATGGTGAATTGATTGTATGTGGATATAGTCCAACCATTTTAATAGATCGCGGAGCAGATTTAGGTTCCTATCTTGGTAAAGATTTAAATGAAATTGCTGTCTTAATTGCAAAGGATACTCCTGTTAATGACCTTAAAATTGTTTGCAATACACGGCGCAAAACACCTATAGATTATATTATCCAGTATAAGGAAAGTGATTTTGAATTTCTTAACCGTATATCTGGAGAGTACCACGAATGGCTTTTTTATGATGGCAAGCAACTTAATTTTGGCAAACCAGACGAACTGAAGGAAGTTTCTCTATTTTATGGTCGCGATGTGCAGCAGCTGCAATATGCCATGGAAGTTGCCCCGATCAAATCAAAACATTTTTCCTACCATCCAACCGAAGATGAAATGTTGCAAAGTGAAGGTACTATTGAAAGTGATAATCTACCAAATCTTGCTCATGCAATACAGGCATCAAATAATACTTTCAGCAAAAGCTTTAATCAATCATCATTAATTAGGGCAAATAACCATAATGAAATACAAAACCATGTAGATGATTTAGAAAAAGCGACTGTTTCGGAGCTTTTAAAAATAAATGCCAAAGGTGATAATGCTGCACTCGGCATTGGTTGTATTGCAGAAATTATAATGAGCTTTAAGCAAGATGCTGATTTCATGAACGAAAGTTTAGGTAAATTTCTGATTACAAGCATTAATCACCACATCAATGTTGCGGGTAAATACCACAACACATTTGAAGGTTTAGTGGCAACAACTGAACGTATTTCAGTTAAAAATTTCCGAAAACCTCATTCGGATACGCATCTGGCTGATGTGGTAGATAATAATGACCCACTAGGGAAAGGCAGGATTAAAGTGAAATTTAAATGGGATTGTTTAAGCAATGATGTTACCGAATGGCTGAGAATTATAACACCAGATGCTGGCAGAAGCGTACATGTAAATACGAACAGGGGCTTTGTTTTTGTTCCAGAAGTGGGCGACCAGGTAGCGGTAACTTTTGAAGAAGGGAATATTGCCAGACCAATTGTAATGGGAAGTATTTTTCATGGCAATAATGGTGCTGGAGGTTATGAAAACAATCATTTAAAATCGATTTCGACCAAAAGTGGGCATTTGGTGGAATTTAACGATACATCAGGTGCTGAAACCATTACTATAACGGATAAAAATAAGAACATCATCAGGTTTGATACCAATGCCTCAAGTATTGAGATATCTGCACCTGAAAACATTAGTATTAAAGCTAAAAATATAGATATTAATGCCCAGCAAAACATTTCATTATCAGCAGGAAACCATATTTATAACAATGCTGCAGAAAATATTGCGAGCAATGCCGGCGAAAATTATTCATTAATGGCCCAAAACATCATGATGGTTGCGAATGACAACGTTAGTAAAACTGCCACTCAAATTGAAAAAAATGCCGAAGAAATTAATATAAACAGTACTAAGGAGAACATTGAATTTCACAGTTCTAAAGAGATTACAAACAAAAGTGGTAGTAAAGTAAAGCTGTTTTAAAATGGGAACTATTAAATATATTGCTAAAACCATAACCGAAAATGCAGGAAGTATTAAATGGGTAGCCACAAATGGAAATATAAGTTTTAATGCTGCCAAAGAAGTGGTATTAAAGAGCGGAACCAAAGTTGTATATGGCGAATATGAATCTATTGAGGATAAAAGTATTGAGGAAGATGATTCAAAGTAATATGAAGAGCAAGAAGTTAAATCCAAGCTCCGACGTTGAAGGAATTTCTTTGATATTTTTAGCATAATAATATTAAACAACGAGTAGCAATGGATAGAATCTCCTACAAACCTTTTTTAAGCCCGCTAAAATTATTTTTTAATGTAGAAATCTCTGAAAAAACGCCTCTAAAGGTTGAAAATACAACAAGGCTTTATGAAATAGATATTTTACCAGATGAAACTTCTTTTTGGACAGGAAATCAGCGCGTAAAAATAATTCGAAGACTTAATTCAATAAATGATTTAGCCCATAATGTTGCTGATGCATTTATGCAACAGGTTTCTACAACGCTACATCAGATCACCCTTAAATTAGGTCATAATGGAATGCCAATAGGTATTGAACAACAAAATGAACTTTGGTTAAATTGGTTGGCTATACGAGCTAACCTGGCAGATAGCTTTACTGGAAATTGGATTGATTTTGCGCTGAAAGAGATTGATCAGAAAATGTTGCCGGGGGCAGCCATAACAAATTATATTATGGAAGATTTATTGCTTAACGAATATTTTAGGGCGGTATATGATGCCGTCTTTCAACAAGATACCTTTACTTGTAAAAGAACAGTACATGGTTTATGCCCATTCCCTATCAAACTTAATGAGAAGTGGCTACTTCAAACCTCAGCAACAGGCCATTTGATTACCTTTTCTGGTGAATGTGAAAACCTCATGAATATCACCGATTTCAATAATTGGCTTAAGAAAACGGGGAATCAAATTACTGAAATAAACTCTACAGGGTTTTACCATATAGATCACATTACTGGCTGGTGCAACGCCATGGAAAGTAATTACCTGCTAAAAGGAAACAATAGTTACGAAAAAACGCTTAAAATTATGGTTGCAACAAATTCTTTATTTATAACCACCATTAAACCTCTCCAAACTTTGGAGGAATAAAAGAATATGTATATTCACAAAAGTTTAGTGCTTATGTAGCGTATTCCATTTCACAACCGTTTAAGCTTTAAATTAATGCCTTATGAAAAAAATATTATTATCTCTCTTTGCAATTGCCTGCACTCTTTATTTATCCTGTAAAAAAACAAATAGTACCGACGGACCTGGTGAAGTTTATGGCAAATGGAAACTAACAGAAACTTATCAAGATCCCGGTGATGGAAGTGGTAAATATAGAAAAGTAATGGGCGATGCAAAATACCTCACAATTGAGAAATCAGGAAAACTTCAGGGAGATGCTCTTCCAGACTTATCTTCTTTTAAGATTTTAGACAGTGTTCAAATGGAAGTTTATAATAATACCTATAAAAAGCCGCTTATTTATCGTTACAAAGTTTCAGCAAAAGCATTGGAACTTAATCCTCCCTGCTTTGAGGGATGCGGCTATAAATTTGTGAAAGAATAACGTAAAAACAGCATTAGCTCCTCGAATTACAAATACCTTGTTGAAATTTTAAATACCTGGATGGACTTAAATCAAGGTAATGTTTAAAATCATGAATTAATTGACTTTGATCGTAAAAGCCACAACGCTCAATTACTACAAACCAATTTACGTCATTGTTATTTACAGTCAATTGCTGAACAAGCTCAACCGCTTTTAAAAAACGCATGTAACGGCCAATCTCTTTAGATGAATAGCCCAGATGATTTTTTGCTTTCATTTGTAACGATCGTTCTGATATTTTTTGCTGATCAGCGATTTGTTTCACAGGGCTAACCGCACTATTGCCAAAAGCAATAATTTGTTCGGTTAGTGGATGCCGGTTTTGGATGTAAAGTTTACTAAATTGGAGCAACTGCGTAACTTTATCACTAACCTGATCCATTTTACTTAGGCTTTCCCAAAGCATGGTGAAACAATTATCATTTAACAAATCATCCGGATGAACATGTTCAATTAGTGACGCTGTACCAAAAAAACGGAAAAAAGCATCATCTTTAAAATTCACTACCAGCATTTCACCTCCTGGTGGCATCACATACGTAAAAGCTTGCTTAACGGGTCCTAAAACCAGGCATTTATCCATTGATATTTCTTCCTTTTCTTTTGTAATAAGCGAAATTGCCGCACCAAAGTTAAATACCATTATTGATTGGAAAGTGGGCAAAAAGGTATGGATGATGGGATTGCTTGATTTGTTTTCGGCAAAGTAGAAATGTGAAATCAATTCGTCAAATTCAGCTGGCACTGGTATCCTGTAACCATTGTATTCATCACTAGTTTTCATAATCAAATATGACTATTTAACTTCAAATGATAAAGCGGATTATCTTGGTAGAAAGAATAAAAGCATTTTTTTAACCACAGATGGACACAGATTTACACGGATTATATCTGTGTCCATTCTTTTTATCTGTGGTTAAACTAAATTTGCCCGTAGCTAAGGCTTAGCACAAACATATAGATCAAATCCCATCAAGGCGTCGTTATTACTGTAAGGCTTTTTCAGCCTGTGAAGCAATCTCTCAAGCTTAAAATATAACCACAATAAAACTAAGTTTCGGTTGGCGAGGCACTAATGCGATTAAATAAGTGTTTTTTTAGCCACGGATGGACACAGATAAACACGGATTATATCTGTGTCCATTCTTTTTATCTGTGGTTAAACTAAATTTGTCCGTAGCTAGGGCCTAACACCAATCAAATAAGCATTTTTTAGCCACGGATGGTCACAGATTAACACGGATCTTACACCTGTGTCCATTCTTTTTATCTGTGGTAAATTAAGTTTGCCCGTAGCTAAGGCTTAGCACCAACATAAGCAAATAATAAAACATTTAATTATCTTATTAAACTATCCCAAATTACCTGATATACATCGGGTGCCTGTAACTTTTTATTTACCGCTTTTGAAGTCACAAGAATAGGTTTAAATGCATCTTCAACATTTGTACGACCGTGAGATCCTTTAACCAAGGTAGCATCAAGCGGAATAACGTCCATCACATAGCGGAATCCGGCTTTCTTTCTTAACAGTTTATAGCCTGCCCTGAGTTTGGAGGTCATAAACATTTCTACCGGATCATATCCTGGTTTTTTATGAATATCTACCACCCTCGCATAATCAGGGGCTTTGGCATCATCCAACCAGAAATAATAAGTAAACCAACTCCCCTCCTTCGCTACCAGCACCAAATCGCCAGAACGTTCGTGGTTAATATGATGTTTTTTCTGTTCTTCCTTATCAAGTACCAACTCAATCTCAGCAATACCTTTTAATATCGACTTCACTTTTTCGGTTACACTTTTATCGTTAATGTACACATGCGCAATCTGGTGGTCGGCCACAACAAAAGCTTTAGATGCCCCTGCATCCAGAAGTTCTAACCCTCTTTCTTCACGGATCTGTAGTAAACCATTTTCCCTCAACAAACTGTTTAAATGGATCGGGTTATTTACTGGTGAAATACCATACTCGGAAAGCAGCATAATTTTAGCACCTCTGCTTTCGTAAAAGCGCACCAGCTCTTCTACCACCTGATCAATTTCTGTGAGTTCTGTACTGATCTTCTCCAAATCCGGACCAAATTTTTGCAGGCAATAATCCAAATGTGGCAGGTAAATCAGTGTTAGTGTTGGATTATGAAGCTTTTCAGTCTCCATTGAGGCATCAGCAATCCATTTAGTAGATTTAATATTGGCACCTGGTCCCCAAAACTGAAACAATGGAAATTGCCCGAGTTTATTTTGTAAATGATCACGGAGTTCGGCAGGTTGTGAATAGCAATCAGGCAGTTTACGACCATCAGCAAGGTAATTTGGCCGTGGTGTTACCGAATAATCGGCAGTAGAGTACATATTGTACCACCAGAACATATTGGCACAGGTAAAATCCGGATCTTCTTTTTTAGCCTGATCCCATATTTTTTCGGCATTTACCAGTTTATTGGATTGCTTCCAGAATTTAATTTCTGCATCTGCATGATCGTACCATCCGTTGCCTACAATGCCATTTTCAGCAGGAAACTTACCCGTTAGATAACTGGATTGAACCGCTGTTGTAACCGCTGGCAATAAAGGTTCGATATGAGTTAAATGATTTTCAGAAATGTATTTTTGAATAAAAGGTGTATGTGCTCCAATTACGGAAGCAGATAAACCTACGATATCGATAACAACTGTTTTGTGCATGATTTTAAGATGTTAATAAATTTTTCACCCAGGCCAGTTCCCTGATAATTGAATCGTTTAAAGGTGCTTTTAAAGCAGCAGGCAAAACTTCCCAGGTATAGGTTTCTACCTCCAGGTGGTTGGTAAAGGGATTGCTTTTGTGCAAATTTAAAACCTCTGTAATGTCTGATTGTGTAGATTGGATCAATCCCATATCCTCAACAAAAATCGGCACATGAAAATGCGCTCTCCACTCCTCTACTGTTGTATCTCCTCCTTCAAGCAATGCATTGGGAAGATCGGGGTACCGCACTAAATTACCATCCTTCTTTTTGGCAATTACCTGATGGAGATAAGTTGGCTCATCAAAACCCCTTAATTGATCCAAAACTGCCGTCCGTTCAGAAACAATTGCTGGTAACTTCGCTTTCAGGGCAGCACTAATCTGTATTTTCCCAATTTTTATGCCTTTTTCGTTCAACTCATTTATGATGGCGGTATGCGGTTCGTAACCAATGGCAAAATGACAAACATCATAACACAAACAAATATGTGTTTTAACTATCGTTTCTCCATCATGAGCCTTACTGGCGGGTAAAAGTTCATTTTGATACCAGTTGATAAATTCGGCTCCCGATTCTAAAAAACCATCGGGTTCTGGCTCAATATCCAAATGGATAATTTTACCGGTTTGTTTATGCAAAACTGCTAAACCAGTGGCAACTTCTACTATGTTAGATGTTGCAGTAGTTGTTGCTGCCTGCCTTTCCTGATCATCTTTAAACCAGGGTTTATAGCTCAATGGTGAGGTAGAAATGCCACCATCCATACCTTCTGGAAGTATCTGCGTAAGGATTTCAGCCAAACGAAGTGTATAATCTACCCGTGCTCTAGTGGTCCAATCGGGTGCATGTACCTGATCTTTCACCTTTGTATTATGGAAACCACCATACGGAAATCCATTCATGGTAAACACGTAACCACCCGCTACATCAAGCCATTGCTTAAAGGTGATTAAATGATCTTCCTGCAATAGTTCTATGCTGGCCAGGTTAGATAGGCGCAAACCAATACCCATGGGTGAATCGGGCGATATTTGTGCTTTTAATATGGGAAAACTATCCCTTAACACTTCAAAATGTGCCATCCAGTTTTCGCCTGCATAAATATTGGTACAGAAAGTTAAATGTCCGGAAGTTAATTTCATGTATTTATTGTTGGATAAATAGTGCTTGATTATTTAAAATTCCGGCTGCCTTTTTCAAAATTTCGGTATCTATTTCGTGTACTTCTTCACCACTACCCAATGCCGTTAACAAAGTGATGGTTAACTCACCACCAAGATGCTCCCTGAATTCTTCCAATCCTTGCAAAATCGGACTGTTGCCTTCAGTAACCTGCAATAATGGATGGGTTAATTCGAAACCAAGCACCTGAATTAAGGCAATTACCCTTTGTGCATCCTCAGCACTGATCCTTCCTGATAAATTGGAATATACAGTGTCTAAGGCAATACCCATGGCAACCGCTTCACCATGTCTGATTTCGAAATTGGTTAAGTATTCGAGTTTATGGGCACTCCAATGACCAAAATCAAGCGGCCTTGCCGAACCGTTTTCAAAAGGATCGGCGCTACGGATATGTTCCATATGAAGTTTGGCACATTTCCAGATCTGATAATTCATTGCAGCCATATCGCGGGCCGCAAGTGCAGCAGCATTGGCCTCAAGCCATTCGAAAAATTCGACATCTTTTATCAATGCAACCTTAATCGCTTCTGCAATGCCCGAACGCCAATCGCGGTCGGATAATGTTTTCAAAAATAATTCATCATTAAAAACAGCAACCGGAGATGAAAATGTGCCCAGGAAATTCTTTTTATTAAAATAATTAATGCCGTTTTTTACGCCTACACCAGAGTCGTTTTGCGAAAGCACTGTACTTGGTATCCTGATGTGTTTTATACCTCTGTGGGCAACTGTAGCAGCATAACCCACCATATCGAGTACAGCCCCGCCGCCAATTGCAGCCACAAAAGAATGCCTGTCTATACCATGAACATTGATCGCCTCCAAAACCTGGTCGAAATACTTTGTATCGTTTTTCACCAGCTCTCCGCCTGGAATTACTAAAATATCCTGAATAAGCTGCGTTTGAGCATATTTTGAAAAATATGCTTTAAGCTGATTATTTAGGTTTGGGTGTGTGTTTGCTACGCCTTCATCTATAACAAAAAGGATTTTTTTTATGGTAACAGCTGGATTTAGGTTCACTAAGAAACTGTTCAGCAACTCGTTTTCAGGTGAGAAAAGTGCTGAAGTAAAAAATACATTGTAATTGTACTGTACCGTAAAAGATTGTTGTAAATGTTCCATTTTTATTGGATAATGTAATGTTCTGTTAAGTAACGGCGAATAATTTAGATAGCCACATGGATAGTGGCAACAATGCAGCAATTATAAAAGCTAAAATAAGGGCATCAAAAGTTACTGCCCAGGCAGCATCCATTAAAATGAGGGATATTACGCCTGCCTTCACCGCAGCACCTATATTTTTACCAACAGGCTGTTTTATTGCTTTTAAAAGAGGCTTAAAAATCATAAAGGTAAAAGGAACCAAAAACAATAGCGACCACAACAGCCTGTCGTTTACAAAAGCGAAATATGTAATGGCACAAATTACAATGGCATACAAAACTGCAGCCAGATACAAATTTTTAGTATTGCCGCCATGCACTTCTCCACGACTGGTCATGGTGATAGAAAAAATGTAAATTACCGGAATAATGGCCAAATAGTAATGGCTGTATAGCATAGTCGGAACAATGCTTAAGCCTAAAAGTAAATTAAAGCCTCTGCATAATCCCATGTTTAATGGACCAAAAAAAGAATGGTGTTTGCCAAATTTATTATAAAGCAAAGCAAAAACTGCGACTAAAACAGCAAACATGCCCGATGTAACACTATTTAATGTAGCCAAAACTATACCAGTTATCAACAAAAAGCTCCCTAAAACAGCAGCTTTTTTTAGGCTGATTAATCCGCTTGGAATTGCACGTTCGGGCCGTTCTATTTTATCAAGATCGGCATCAAAAACATCATTAAAAACGATTCCACCTCCATATAAACAGGCTGTAGATACGGCCAAAAGTACAATGGATAGCCATGGAATGGATAAACCGTTACTTAAAATGCCAGAAATAGCAATTCCGGCCAAAATATCGGCTACTGAAGTAACAATATTGGCTGGGCGCATCATGCGCAGATAAACAATTATTTTTTTCAATACGCTTAACTAATAATAATCGAAGATTTGTCTGGTTTTGGTTGCTGTCCGCCACGTAAAATGGTATTACCTTCAAATTTCTCGGTTAGGTCTACATTTTTTTGTGCATTAAAATCAGCTTCGTCAATCTGTCCGCTCTGAGCAAATGCAGTAATCGCATTTCGGTAAGTAACCAACTCGATGTCCTGATCGCTCAAACCACGCATTTTCATCAAGGCAGCTGTTTTAGGCACAGCCAATGGATCGCTGATGCCCCAATCGGCAGCAGAATTAACCATAATGCGTTCGGCTCCGTATTGTTTTACAATTTCTACCATCCTTTCATTTCCCATTTTGGTAAAAGGGTAAATGGTAAAAGCAGCAAAAAAACCTCTGTCTAATACTTCTTTTACGGTTTCTTCATTATTATGGTCAATAATTATGCTGTAAGAATCAAGGCCATGCTCCAAAGCAATATCCATACTCCGTTGTGTTCCTTTTTTCTTATCGCGGTGAGGGGTGTGTACCTGCACAGGCAAGCCAGCTTCTTTAGCCAGTTCTAGTTGCAGGCGGTAATATTTTTCTTCGGCAGCGGTTTGGTCGTCGAAACCAATTTCACCAATACCTACCACACCTTCTTTATAAATAAATAAAGGCAATATCTCCATCACCTGCTCGGCTAAACTTTCATTATTCGCTTCCCTTGAATTAAGGCCAATGGTACAATAATGTTTAATGCCAAACTGTGATGAACGGAAGCGTTCCCAGCCAATTAAACTACTATAATAATCTCTAAAGCTATCCAATCCTGTACGTGGCTGGCCTAACCAAAATGCAGGTTCTATCAGCGCAACAACTCCTGCATCGGCCATCGCCTGGTAATCATCTGTTGTTCTAGAAGTCATATGCACATGCGGATCGAAAAACTTCATCCCCTTAACTGCACTGATATCAAAAGCCTCAGGCGTTCCCATTAATGCTTTATCTCTTTCAATTGAACTACTGCAACACATATACTATCTATTTTGATTTTTTAATCTTTAAAATGAATTCCAGTTTAACTGCCCATCAGCAAGAGCGATTTTAAGTTCCGGAAAAGTATTTATATAATCCTTAGCAGGTTGATACTCAGATTCATCAACTGCAAGCGCTATGGCACGTTGTTCGGATTGATTATAACGCTGTAAACCAATTTTTAAGGCCTCAAAAATTTCTGCATTGATAAATTTGCCCACAAGGCGCCATAGTTGTGGGTTTACATCTCGCCCTGCTGCCCAACGTTCTTTTGCATAATCGGTAAGCGTTAAAGCCAGTGCTAAATTAGCACGTTCTTGCAAACCAACAATCAGTTTAACATTTTTTTCGGTAAAAAAGGCTTTTAGCACCAATTGGTTCCAGGCGGCTTCATTAAGGTTTTCTGATGGATATGGATTGTTTTCCATAATAGCTTCCAATACAGAACCGATATTGCTTCTGATTCCTTCTGCACAACGCTTTACCCAAATTTCGGGATAAGCTAAAAACGGTAATGCTGAATATAATGCCACGGCCTCATTCATCTCGGCCGATAAAAACAACCTATCTATGGTGGAATATAACTGATCCTGATTTTCTGAATTTAAAGTACTTAATAGCCATACCCTGCTGAGTCTATCAATTGTCCACGTATCAATGTAGCCGATTCCAGCTTTATCCAACGAAACTTTTTGTGCATCATTAATTTTAATACTGGCTTTCCCTGTCTTTCGCGGCACCATTACAAAAGCCTTGCTAATCTGTGCATTGCTATCGGTTGATTGCAGGGTTACCTCAAGCCAGTTTTTGCACTCATCGTTTACGTTACTTTTTACAATGTCCGATAAAATTTCATCGATCAATTTCTTATCATCCGCTCTCATCATCATAAACGCTTTTTTAACTTGTCATTCCGGCTGAAACAAAATAATTGATCAGCAAAGCTCCTGCAATAATCAGTAGGCCAAAAAATTCACGTGTTTGCTCAATATAGGGTTTTGTTGCCTGCATGCTTTGCACTAAACTTTCGCGCCTGTATTTTGTAATCCAATCGCGTACCCCATCCTTTGCAAAAAAAAGAATGATGGCATAAATAAGGTAAAAGGCGATTAAAAAAAGGTATACAAAAGGATAAAATTTACCTGCAGCAGCCAATCCACATGATATAGCGGCACTTAAGTAGATGGAAACCCAAAGAAAAGCATCGTTATCATTTAAGTTTACATAAGCAAAACCTAAAAACGAGATACAAAAAATAATGTTAAGGATAATTAAAAGCATTTTAAATTATTTGGTTTAAAACAAGCTAAATCGATTTCCCGATTCTTTATTCAAAAACAAAGTTATTTAAACTGAATGCTTTTTTTGCATTAAAATATGTAAATTATATACTGCTATTTAATATTTTGTTAACAACCGCTAAAAGCGGCGATTTTTTGTACTTTGTTGAACCTGGAACTGCATAAATAATTTGTGACTGACTTTAACAGATTATCAGAATTCAATTAGCTTTATTCTGCCTTTTGTTCTTTGGGATCTTTATCTCCAAGATAAGATTTAATCTTTTTCCGAAAGCGTTCAAGCTCCTTGATGGTTGAGTTAGATTTCATCAATTTTAACTTCGAAAACTTTTTCAATAGCTTTGATAAAGGAAGAAGAAATTGCTCGGTATGGCGGTGCATGGCGCATAAAACAGCCTCATTAATTGCACTACTTACCTCAAGCTGTTCGTGCCCATCTTTGCAAGAAAGTTCCATAAGGCATTCAAAAAGTAGTTTTTCTGCACTGATCAATTTGTTCATAAAGTTTATTTGCTCTTCATTTACTTATTCATAAACCATGCCAATATGTGGTGAATTCACCTTAAAGTTTATATCGTTTTAGAATCAAAAATGTGAATTTGTTAATCGATATGGGGAATCAAATTCAGTTAATTAGAAATTAATTAGCGTACAAAACAAGTAACTTTGGGCATGAACTACATCCCGGTACATTCGTTACAGGACAGAACTGCACATGGCTTGCAGATTAAACATTTTAATAAAGATGAGCTGCCGAATGATGATGCAATAACACTTGGTGCGCACCGTGATGACCACTATATTTTCTTTCTGCTGGAAGAAGGTATTGGATCATTAATGATTGATTTTAATGAAGTGCACTTGTCGGGAAATATGCTATATTATGTTTTACCTGCTCAGGTGCATCACCGAATCCGGAATGAAGCTGCAACAGGATGGTTTGTGGCTGTAGATACTTCCCTCATTCCACGAGAATGCAGGAATGTTTTTGAGGGGCAGTTATCACTTCAGCAGCCCTACCCACTCAATACCAACGAACTGAGGCAATGTCACGAGCTATTGCTTCTTCTTACCGAAAAGCAAAGTGATGATACCAACAGTCCGTTTTACACCACCATTGTACATTCTTTATTTCAATCCTTTATCGGGATGGCGGCAGGCTGTTACAGTCAACATACTGGGTTAAACCTTAATTTGTCACGTCCGGCGCAGATCAGTTCGCAGTTTAAACAATTGCTGAGTGCTGAAATGCATTCTAATAAAAGTCCGGCAGCGTATGCCTCGCTTTTAAATATTTCTGAATCTTATCTGAGTGAAGCCCTTAAAAAGCATACTGGTTTTCATGCAAGTTATTGGATACAGCAGGAAGTGATCATGGAAGCTAAAAGATTGTTATACTACAGCGAACTCACAGTTAAAGAAATTGCCCATAGTTTAGGTTATAACGATCACTCGTACTTTTGCCGTTTATTTAGAAAGGTAACGGGAACCCCAGCAATAGCGTTTAGACAGCAATACCGGAAATAATCCTATCATTACAACGATTCGGCAATTTTATCCATCTTAAAAACCAGGTTTCTTTGTAGTGTAAAAACATACGAAATGGAAACCTCTATATTAACACAAATCAGAAAAAAGGCAGGAAGAATAATTGAAAGCCAATTGCTTAAACCAGGACGCGTATTGGATGTGCGGTATTGGGAATCTTCTGATATGATTGAAATTGATCTCCACCTTCCCTATGCAGAAATGCAAAATTGGAACCAGATTCCATACATCAAACTTTGTGTGGATGATTTTACTTTTCGTGACTATACACCTTTTGGCTGGGATGTAGAAACAGCAACCTGCTCGCTATTGATTGATACTGATCATGACGGTCCGGGGAGTCGTTGGGCAAAAGCACTTCATAACGGTGATACCATTCACTATTTAAAAATGGAAAGTACGCGCCAGGCACCACATCCAACAGATTTTGTGGTGGGATTGGGCGATTCCAGCAGCCTTGGTCATCTGCTTGCTTTGCAACAACTCACCATGCCAAAAGCCCGTTTTGAGGGTGCTGTACTGCTTCCAAACCTAAATTGCGGGAAATTGCTATCTGAATATTTTTCTGTATCCTTAAATACCTTAACCACAGTTACAGAAATTACAGATTGGCTGTTAAAACAAGGATATTGCACAACACACACCTGGTTTTACCTTGTTGGTAACCACCATTTCGTTACGAAATTGCGCAAATTATTAAAAAGCTTAGGGCATGCCAATATCCGCATTAAGGGGTTTTGGTCTTGATTTACAATTTATTTTTACGAACCTGCTTCATCATCGTTGGAAGCAACACCAAGATTCCTGACTACGTTTAGTACTCCTGTTCGCCAATGCAGATAACCCAGGTTGCCACAGATTTCGATTACTTGCTCTTCAATTTTTGCAGGCACATCATTTACAACGCGAAAACGTATTTTATACTTAGGATTATAACTGATATAGATAATAAGGTCTGCATTACGCTCTCCAACATCGGATAGGAATTCAAGATGTTTATCACGCAATTCTTCTGCTGCCCGCTGTAACCGTTCATTCATCAACTTCGAAAGCGCCTTATCCGGAACAAAATCAGTTTCCAGGATAGCCAATACCGTAACCACCATGTGTGCAAAAATAAAAACCTATCTCATAACCACAAGGGCAATTTATCAATCAACTGAAAATGAGGTTGAATAATTTCTTATTTATGTTTATAAATGCGGTTTCTTTAAAATGAGCCTATAAATCTGCTAACAAAAGGCGGTTAAATTGCGCTCAGATAGATCTGGTAGCTTATTGATATTGGCATAATTTTGATGAGGATAGCTTTTTATTCAAAACATCCTTCTAATAATAACCTATTTGGTGTAATCCCTTTTAAATTGCTCTGGAGTTAAACCTGAGTATTTTTTAAAGAATTTAGTAAAATAAGAATTGTCGTTAAAGTTAAGTTCATTAGCGATTTGAGAAATATTCACTTCACCACTCACCAGCAAACGTTTAGCTTCAAGTAGAATACGTTCCCTGATAACCTCTCCTGCCTGTGCTCCTATTAATTCTTTACAAATTGCATTCAAATGGTTTGGAGTGATAAACAGCATTTCGGCATAATCTTTTGGCATCCTTTTCAGCAAGTAGTTTTCTTCAACCAGTTTCTGAAAATTACGCAATACCACCATGTTATGGGTTTGAAATTGCTGCAATTGTGTAACAGCCGTTTGCTGTTCTACCAAATGCAGAAGAGAAAGTAGCAACACCCTTTGAAAATCAGTATTCTTATTTGAATTTATGTTTACCTGGGTATATAATTGATTACATAGTACCTCTACATCATTTCTAATTCCTGGCGGTAAATCTTTCACATTTCCTTGGTCCGCCCCTGCAAAAAAAGAAAAACCTTCCAAATAATCTGGTTTCAACAAAAAAGACTGGAAAAAATCCTTTTCAAAATTGAAAATGTAACCATCTACCTTATTATCAAAATTCCAGGTATGCACCTGTCCTGGCGACATAAAATAAATTTGCCAGGGCGTAACTTTATATTTATTAAAATCGATAGAATGAGTGCCGGAGCCTGCGGTAAAAATAACGAAATGATAGAAAGTGTGGCGGTGTGGAAAGATCAGATTCTGGTGTACCGCTAAATAATGCTTTAGGTGATCTACTAAAATATCACCATGATTGCCATCAGTTAATGTACAGGAATCCAGAATTGGTATAACGTCTCTCATTCGCAAATTTAACAATTGCGAAGGTAATGCATTTAAGAAAGCGCTTCAATTAGAAATTATTTTTTTACGGTATGCTCATTAATACGACTTGGATCATAGTGCAATCCCGGAGAAAGCCAATACAACAATACCATTCTGGAATATCTGTAATTAAAAGGTGAAAGCAAAGCAACCCCAGTAAATATTACCAAAACGAAATACCACAGGTTTTCATAAACAATATCAAGACCTAAAATATAGGCTGCAACGCTAATCGAAATTATTTCTGCAACATTCATGGCATAACTCACAAACATTGATACATAAAAATAACCAGGTTCACGTTCAAATTTTAATGCACACACCTTACAAACTTCATTCATTTTTTGAATTTTAAGTCCGTAAACTGCTCCGGTAAAAACCGATCCCATTCTACACCTTGGGCATTTTGAATGAATAAAACCACTCCATTGAGAAACCGCAGGTTTTTGATTACTTAATTTTAAATCTGAGAATTGATTGTTAATGGTGTTTTCCATAATGAAATTCGTTTACCAAAGGTAAAAACCCGAATAGGATAAATTATTGTATCAATCAACTTATAAATGGTATTATTTAAGGTCTATTATTGAACTGCAATGTAATAATATACTTTCTGCAACAATTTGTAACGCAAAAAAGGGCAAACATTATTTACGTTCGCCCTTTTTCTGTTTAAAGTCATCACAAATTAAGCAGACCTATTTACAGTGAACGGATAGACGGTCAATTCATGTTGAATAAAAATAACACAATTCGACCAAATAATGTAACATTTTGGATATAAAATATATGAAAATATAAAGTATTCGTAACAGGACTTTGCATCTTCAAAACGATCAGAACAAAAAAAATTCAGAATCAGATAAATCGAGTAAGAAGCAGGGAATTAGTTTCCCTGCTGTCTCCTCACACCACCGTACGTACCGTTCGGTATACGGCGGTTTGTTAGAATAACTTCGTTTGGTGT
>NZ_LMKM01000021.1 GCF_001421515.1 Pedobacter sp. Leaf216
ATCAAGCATTGAACTTCAAATCTCCTGTAGATTTATTACAGGAAATTTGAGGACAAAATTATACTTTTGAATGGTCTGAAAAACAGGGGAGCTTACAGGGATAACCAATGAAATAAAACCGTTTTTATTCGATGGCAAGGCCCAGCGTGAGGACATTTACATTCCTATTGACAGGGTTGGCCTACGTTTTGGGCATTAGCATGGTCAAGTCGAAATTTATATCTCTATTTATTTTGTCTTAAACCAAGCATTGCTTTTTTCACGTCGTTAAGCTGGTATTTCTCTTCATTGATTTTTCTGATCACATAATTCAACAGTACGTCTATATGATGTGCCTTTTCTATACATTGTTCATCGGTAAATTCGTGTATACCGCCAGAAAGCTGTTCATATAACAGCCTAACCGGATTATCGCCAAGTTCTTTTAGTGAGGACGGAAGATGTTTGTTTACGACATCTATAAGTTTCGACATCTGAAAATCTACCTTAAAGGAATCATAGGCCGTTTTAACATATTCAGCACCATCAAAATCAAGCTCTGCAATATCATGAACTATCCTTTTGATCTCATTTTCTATTACCCTCCTCAAATAAGCATAAGCACCAATCCCGTAGCTTATGGACAAACAGATCAGCGCTTTTTTGTAATTGGACTGATCTTCGTCGTTGAGGTATTTCTTTAGCGTAGGGTTAAGCCCAATTTCATAGGATGGGAACTGGCCAATTTTCTGGATGGTAATTGTCATTCCCTCTTTGCGTCTATTCTATTCCTTATCAGAAGTGCTTCTGATCAAAAAATCAATCTTTGCTTTGCATGATTGACAAACTCCTTGAACATGGACCTTAAGGTCCAATCTCCCCGTTTTTGCATCAAAGCTATAAGGCAATTCGTCAGCATTGCTCATAGTGAGCATAGAAAGTCTGGGGTATGCACTTTCAATCAGGTCAGTCTTAAAGGTCTGGTCGGTTTGTTCTTCCGGGCAAAGAAACCTGAAAGGTTTATTCTTAAAACCAAAAACGTCAACATAGGCCGTATTGTCAAATACTTTTAGGTCTTCTACTGCCTTTATTTTATAGTATAACGGTTTGTTGGTCAAAAAATCCGCGAATACCTGATCTGATATCTTATTCATCCAACTGTTTTTTTTCGGTAAGCATTAATTAAAATGCTAAACTAACAAACATATATGACCCAACCTAACCAATATCTATAGTTAGGTGCAAACACAGGGGCTTCTATTTCACTTAGAAATACCTTCGATCTTTTTGGCAGCAAATTTCTCAACAATCCCAAATACCTAGTCAAGGCCAAGCCCTTCGGGTTTGCTATTGATTCCAGGGTATAATATTGTATATATAACTTGAGATCACTTAACGTGTCAATCAGTTTATCTAAAACTTTAGGAGAAGGGAATTGTAAATTATCAACCATAGGAATTGAGGAGGCTATACTCATACCATATTCCAGAATGATTTCCGCAACACCCCCATCACCCTTGTCTGTTTGATTATGCAGGTGGTTGGTAGATAATGCACCGAGCAGTTCTATATTATCATAATTCCGAAAAATCTCATAAGCTTCTGCTATTTTAGCAGTAATTGTAGCTAATACTTCTGTGACGCCAAGCTTGATGTTTTCCAAAATTGGGCATGTTCGGCAGCACTTCGCCTGTTATGAGTATATACAAGTATTACCTTGCCGTACGATTTTGAGGCCGTTAAAATGAGTAACCTGTCTGTCTGGATGAATGGAAGAGCTTCTTTTGGACTTGTTTTTTTTCTTTCTTCCTTTACCGACTGGCATAGGCTATCAGGAAATTTCAAGATTTTCGACTGGTAATATGCATATCAGGTCATCTTCAATTTCCAAACCGTGCATGATTACAAGTTTAGCGATCAACATTCCCATAATTCCGCGAAATATGCCAAGCTGACTAAAAAATACAATTTGGTCAAATGGTCCGAAACTGCCGCCGTTATTTTCATCAAATTGATAATTATGCGCACCAGTATCCATAACTCTTTTACCTGCGCTTCTCATGCCTCGTAAAATTCCATCCAGTTCGGAACCCCTATCAACTTCATCTAATTGAATAGTTAAAAAGTCTCGAATCTGTATTACCGATTTCATACAATGGTTCGGATTTTCCAATTCATAAGAATTGAACAATACCCTTTTGTTTTCAAGGAAGTTTATAACCTTCCTCGCAATTTCTATATCTGGTTTTACAGGTGCCCAGGAGATACCAAAAAAAGGAAAACTGATACCGGTAATTTTACCTGCTAATTCCTCGTAAGTCATAGTTGTAGTCAAAGTTTGATTATAATTATATAAAGATACTCATAAACTCACCTTTACAATTAATTCTCAAACAAACTCCAAACGACCGCATGTTTTTCCTTGTCAATTATAGTGATTGTAGTCAAAACATATCCCATATCTATAATTATAAGCATGTATTTGTTACCTTCACCTATGACCAAAAGCAGAAATGTTATATTATTTGGAGCAGGTGCCGTATTGGACTGGAGAGCACCAAGTACAGCAAAATTAACTGAAATGGTTAGAAACTCTGGTTTCCTTTCCTCAGATGGGCAAACAAGAATAACAGAATTTATCTATCAGCATCTGCACAAAGATGCAGGCTACCCAGACGACGAAATCAATTTTGAAACGATTATTAATGTTATCGAAGAACTAGTTGTTTATTATTCCGAGCATGGCCGCAAAAAGAAATTACCTGCTTTAATCAAAGGGTTTTTCTCGCCCACATTTGAAAATGAACTGTTAAACTTTGCAATTGAAGGAGATGCTTCAAAACGCTTTAAGTTGGAAATCCCCAAAGGAGTTAGATCCGAGTATGCCGCTACATCAAATGGCGAAGAAACTCCCGCGCAATTTTTTCTACAACAATTAATTGCGCATTTATTGACTGATATTGTTGCCTTAATTTCAAGTTATTCATATCATTCATTAGGAAAGTCGGAAGTGATAACTGAAGAAAACAAAGAGCTGAATGAAATCTTTGCCAAATGGATCGAACATATAAATGGTGAAAACATTTTAAGAATGTTTACTCTAAACTATGACCGAAATTTTAAAATAATATTAGAGAACGGTATGACGTCCTATAAGATATTTGAAGGTTTTGAATGTGGTCATGCAGTTGACTATGGTGCACGGCTAATACCAGACATACAAAAGATTTTGACGGACACGGATTCAAATGTTCACTATAACTTGCACGGATGTGCTTTTTGGGGCATTGAAGCCAGGAATGGAAGTCGGCTTTCCACGCCTCAATTTATATTAACAGCAGCCCCAGTTTTACCAGTTAATTTTTATGAACATTCTACTTTTCAAAGCGAAAAAGGTAAGACAATAATGCTTACCAATATCATCACAGGCTATCAAAAGACTCAAAAAGGTATTTTTGCACCTTTCAGGCAAATGCAGGCAACTTTCGATAAAGATTGCTGCATAGCCGACACCATTTATATTGTTGGTTATTCATTTGGAGATGAGCATATAAATATGACGATAAGAATAGCACTATTATATAACCCAAAGGTGAAGTTTGTAATTATCGACCCGTCCTTTACAAAAAATGATTTTGATCTTGATGTGGCACTAAAGATATTTTCCTATTTAAACAATATGAATTTGATGCAGCCACGAACCATCGGGGATAATGTTCATAGTTTCTTTAATGGACGAGTAATCGTCCACACAAAAAAATTTAGTGAATATATGAAATCAAGTCTCGGCAATCCATTTGAAATTATTTAGGCTGATTCAGTTTTAATATTTATTCTTTCAGCCATTTCCTCGATTAAATTTTTACTGGCAGAAAATAAGTACTTAGTTATATAATAAGTTTGTGCTTGATTGATCTTTTCCACGAAGCTTGGGGGTACTTTAGTGAATGTTAGTAGCTTCTGGCTTCTATCTCCAACAAAATCTTGATCAAAGATAACTGTCGCAATGCCCAAACAAAGGGAAGACGTTAGGGGCATGAAAAACATTATATTTTCAGCAAATTTAGTGTTATGCACTTTATCACTATCATCAACTGAAGCGCCAGGATTGTCAGTAGTAATGAATTGATTATTTGATTCAAAGATCATCCACTGGTATTTGAAGAGCCTATTGATAATTTGCAGATGTATGCCTGAAACCGCCTTGTTTTGTCCAATGAGGGTAGTAATGTGTGAATTCTTTGCATAGTTGTCATTTGTCATCAATTCTTCCCGCACTCTGTCCATTGTATCCAACATTTCTTCATTAGTGATATTTAAGAAAGCCGATACATCTACATTCTCAAGCTCTTTCCTATATCCATTAAACAGCTTATCAATCACACGTTCTTTTTTGTCCTCAATTGCCGTCTTTCTGAAATGCTGATTACGCATCTTTATATCTATGATGGCATAGAGAAAAAGGAACGCATCAGAAAATGATAAAGAAGTTGTTTTACTTTTAATTTGTGTCAATAACCTGGGGTACTCTCTTTCATATTTGTGAAACTGATTCTCAACGTGAAAGGGATCTAAATCTTCTAAGTCTTTAAATCTTTCCTTTAGTTCGTCCTTTATAGTATAGAAATCGGGTATCTTACAAACCTCAACAGGAAATTTAGGCTCGTCAAATACCTTCTTTTTATATTTAAGATAGTCCAAATTAAGAGTATGTAATTTTCCGTCATCATTACAAAACTCCTTTAAATAACATTGTGGCAGAAAGTGTTGCTTCATTAATATATCTGTAAGTCCGCACTAAACATACCTTGACATGGTTAGCGATATTTACAAGATACTATAAAAACCACGAAAATAACCCCAAATGGTAAAGGTGGTTTCCGTAACTGGAAAAACCAAATTGGATTGACCCCTTCTCACCGGAAATAAATTTGTTGTCAATTGCTGCTTGCCTGTGTTTTAGTAAATTGGCGAGAAGTGGTCAAGTGGCTTGGTTTGTCCACCTACATGGGGAATATGTACTTTTGGATTTCTGGGTAAGTAGGTAAGGCCCCTGCCGTCAGGAAAATCGAAATGTGATAGCTGCATACTAAAAGTACAAATAATAGAAATTTGCCGTTATAGGCTTCTTATTTGAACAACTGGGTAAAAAGCAAGACTGGATTAATGCCATCCATGCAGACCGCCTGCCCTAAACAATGTATCGGACTTGAATTCCTGGTATAATTAGGATGCAAATATGTATGGTATTCAGCCGATCCCGCAAAACTACCTTCTTGATTAGGAGGGGAAAATTTTAGCAGTTACATTCGGGGTGAAGAATTCCAGAAAAAGCTTGCAGAAATTCTACCTACAACAGGGCCTCAAAATTTTGATGCTCTGCTATTCAACCTTTGTACTCAAAACTAAATTTGTATTAAGCGCTAACGATATTGATTTTTTTTATTTTCATCGCTGCATAGTTTATTTTAGCGTTACTTATGTAGGAGAAAAAACAAAAGTTTAATAAAAATATTTATTGTTTTTTTATTTGATATTTTTTTTCCAATTTAGTGCGGACGAATATTAGAAGCCTTCGCATAGGTTGGAAGTAACGCTCTTATCAAATGTTCTATTCGTCTGACAACTAATAGATTTTTTTTTCATTCGCAGAGTTTGAGTTATTTATTTGAAACCAAATAATCTAAACCTTGTTTTTTTTTAAAACTTTTTAACATTTTTTTTAATTACTGCGTAAGTAACTCATTTTTAAAAAATTAAACGACATTTATTTTGTTAGTAATAAAAATGATTCTATCTTTGCAGTCCTGTTTTTAAAAACATATGCCTACTAAAAAACAACTTCATTTCGTTTGGGAAACACAGTTTGAATCATTCGGTGGTTCGGGGCAACCTAAGCAGCATCACGAAGGGAGTGCGGCAGATAATGGCTTGGCTGCGCAAAAAACTACGGACATTCCGATGGTTAAGCGCGGGCCGTTTAAAAGAGCAGATAGGAAAAAAATTGGTGAAGTAAGTTGGAGAGACAATAATCTGCATTTACTGCCGGTTAAAAAGTGATTCCAATTTTCAGATTATTCCTTACTGTAGAAGGAGAGAATGATGCCTATCCAAATTATAACAGTGCTGTTGTTCACCTCACTGATGAGGATCCTGCTGAATTAAGTTACCAAAATTTATTTATTTCAAGTCCGCTGTTCAGCCCATATACTGACGGAACAGCTTTGAGGCCTGTTTTAAGAGATGGGACTGAAATAACTTTTTTAATGGTTCCAGAGGTATATCCTACCATACATAACCTCCTTCTGGAATTTTCTATAACTAATGAGCTTTGGTTTACAATAGGTTTGGCTAATATTGTGATTATTGATGAGCTTTCTTGTGGTTTAGCTCAAAAGATTATTGATTATCTTGAGTCGCTGAAGAACATCACTGCGTATGAGCGTTGGTCTATAGCTGGCAAGCGATTGGATAATTCTAAGACTTCAAGGGTCAAGAATTTTTGTACTTCTACAAGTGTGCATCACAGCGGCATTAAGATATCAGCTTTATTGCCCTTATATTTGAAATTTGCGGTTTCTGAGTTTATTGTTTCTGTTGATAAGCTCTTAACTGCTTCTAAAAAGTTTACACCTCACTATTTCGATAACCATAAAAGTACTATAAGTGCTGCATCTGACCTTATTTCTGATTTGTCTTTTCTTCATGGTGATAATATTTTTACGCCTTCTGAGGCTATATTGAATAATCTGAAAGTAAAGAATATAGATGAAGGTATTGCTGCTGTTAAAAATCCTTTAAATAACAAGATTATTCAGGATTTAATTAATGATAGGCATGGGATGATAATTCAATTTAATTCCTCCCTTTCTTATATTTATTCTCAAGCCTACTCTGGTACTTTTCCAATTTTTGATCATATTGGTATTGTTAGGCGCCATTCTTTACTTGGCTTGGGAACGGCAATTGGGTCGCTTTATGAGTTGATTAAACAATTAGAAAAGGCATTTTTTCGCCTTCCCTTTGAGGATTTTAAAACTACGGTGTATTATTCAGCTCCAGTACCTAAAGAATACTTTTCAATAATAGTTGATCCATCTTTTTTTAGTTCTTCATTGTGGAAGGAAGATGCAATTAAACAAAGTGTTGTGGGTTCTGAGCTTAAAGCAGGTGCTGATTTACCCGATGATTTTTTTCATAGACTTTCTTTTTTTAGTGGTAGGCTTGGATTCAGGGAATACGAGTTTAGCGCTACTGCTGCCATTCAGGTTATTGTAGAGTCTTACAAGTTGCCTTGGCATATTATTAATTATACACACGAGATTATTCATAATCATGTACGGTTGATACTCAATCAGCTTATTATCCCGCCTAACAGGTTCAGGGATGAACCATACCTTACAAATTTAAGCAGGTATATTGGGATTATCACGGAATCTTTTGAGCAAACGAACGTTATTAATGGAAAGCAAATTAGTTATTTTGATTACTTTGTGACCCTCCTAGTTAAGTTTGTGATGAATGCCGAAATCTACGGTTCTTTAACAAGTCAGTCGGATTACTCTGAAATTCTAGCTTGCCAAAGCGATCCTGAGCGTAAGATAGGTTTTTATGATTGCAGCGCTGAGGAACTTAAAGACCAAATTTTATTTTATTATAAGGATATAACTGAAATTTTTGTTCATGTAATTGACTTTTGTTACATCTATAAACAGAAACATGATATTTATTTGCTATCAATCTGGACTTCATGGGCGACAATACCCGCAGTTGCAAATGACTTGAAACAATATATACTTCGTACGTTGATTATTTTAGGCTTATCTGCTGAGGGAAAAGTTTATGTACGTTTTGATAGAGCATTGGCTTTATTTAATCAGTTGCTTAGCAGCTGGCAAGTCGAACGGCCTAATCCTATGTTTGATAAGATTATCATTCTGCTCAAAGACACGGTTGCTATTGAGGATTTAAAATACAGGTTTTATAATTGTACGATTGTTGGGGATTTGGTTTATAATTATTTTGTAGGTAAATTGGAAACACTACTTGATAATAATGACCAGAATAACCTCTCAAAGGATAATCTAGATGATGCTGGCAATCCAAATTTATATTATATTAGTACCAATTCATTTGAGGGCGAGCCAATAGAGAGTAAGGTCAGGTTTTTATTAAATCAATTGAGTAAGGAAGTTTATAGTGCGAGTGAAGATAAAAATGATGATTTTATCGAAAAAACGTCCGCTTGGTTATTGTTATCTTTAAGCACATGTAAAACATTATGATTGATTCAGCGCTTTCCAGCTCCCATTTTTATTATTTAGTTTTTTTAGAATCTGAGCAATTAAATAGTATTGGTGATGTCTTTAATATCTTAAAAGGGAATCAGGATAAAGAAAAAATCCCTTCATCATCGCAGCAGCTACCTTTTTATCATGTACAGGTTGAAATAGCACGTGCGCTTGGTAGTGAATCGATTTTGTCTTTAAACAGTTCCCGTAGTGATGGCCCTATTAATTTTTTTTGGTATGATTTTTACATCGGTCAGTTGAGGGGTGTGGAAAAGAAGTTTTTTATTTGTTATCCTTACATTAAGCTTGGTAAATACCTTGACGATTGTTTAACGGAAGCAAAAATAAAGCGAAAGGTTCTTAAACCTAGTGTTGAGCGGGTTTTAGATTATATGAAGGTTAATGAGCTTGGGTTAAATAAAACTCAAGCGGAGCAGGAAGGTTTATTAATTGAAATTACAAAGTATTCTGCTGCGGTGAAGGATGACAGTATCAGTAGGGTGAATATTGCTGGTAGCAATCCGTTAAGTTCCCGGGTTTATGAGTTACTGAGTCAGGACAGTCGAATTGGGATTGAACCTCTCTCTTTAAAATTAAATTGTAGTAAAGATGGCCAAACTCTGGATTTGTCTTTTGATAAACTTGGAAACTTGAGGTTTTGGTTGAAAAGAGAAAGTGAATCAACAATTAGCCCTATAATGATAACGAGTTTTGAGTATTTCGATGAAATTAAGGCTTTTGAAGACAGTTCTTACATTAGCAAATTAACTTTACTGGAAGATGAATAACTTCGGCTTCGAACTTGAAGAATTGCTAAATGATCAGGCTAAGACGGTTGGGCATTTAGGCTCATATCTTAATAGTGGTCATTTGGGTTTACTTCTTGGTTCTGGGGTTTCTGCTGCATTGAAGTTGCCAACCTGGGATAAGTTAGTTTTTGCGATTCATGACGAGGTATTTCCAGGAATACGTGATTCTGTTAAGTTTTATTCTAATGCCGAACTTAAAGAATTAATCGATGATGTTAAAGATAAATTAGCACATTCGGATTACTTGGAGAAGATTAAAAAGTTTCTTTATGACGAGGTGGACTTCGATTTTAGTATGGCCAAAAAGGAACTTTTAATAGCGATATCTTCATTAATTGTTGGCAAGCATAGGGGGAATGTAAGAAATATTATTACTTATAATTTTGATAGTGTCTTAGAGTGGTATTTGAATTTATTAGGTCTTCAGGTAGATGTCTTCACTAAAGCACAATTCCTAACCAAATCTGCTGATGTTATCATTGCCCATATTCATGGTTATCTTCCTTTTGATGGACATGGTAAAAATTCTAAGGAAATAATTTTTGCTTCTGAGGAATTTACTAATCGGATGCTGTCTAATGATTATTGGAAAGAGTATTTTTACGAGTTTTTTAGAAGACATACTTTTTTAGCGTTGGGTATGTCGGCTGAATCTTTGGTTAAGGATGTGTGCCCGTATTTAGCGCAAATGGATATTTGGTATAAGCATAATGAATTGACAAGGGGTATGCCTTATGGAGTTGCTTTTGTGAGTTCGGGAGCGAAAACCGAAAAGCATATTACTAAATTACTTGCATCGGGTATTATCCCGATTCTTCTTGATAAACATGAAGATTTACCTGTGGCAATTTTTGAAATTGTTCAAAGTGCTTTAAGTCAAAAGAACATAAACTCAAGATCTTAGTGGACAAACCAATCAATTGGCCCCCTTGAAACTATTTTTGATTCTCTGTAATATTCTCCTAAGCCGAATGTTATTATGATGATATTTTTGGTGCAAGAGGATCAATAGATATCACTTCATGCACATGGCTGCTACTAAATCAGGAGATATGGAATTAACACTTTATTTGGATATCTTATAAAAGATGGAAAGTAAGGACGCTCCATTTTATTAAATGATTATGACAAAAAAACTTTCTTTCAAACCGGGGAACGAAATACGATATGAGGTTGGCTTTTCTCAAACCCCTTTTATTGATAATGGCTCTAATAAAATAAAATTTGCAATAAGTGATATTTTATCTGTCAGTATGATCCGGCGTTTAGATGGTGATGATTGGATAATACTCGAAGGTGACATATTGCCTGAGCATTTACCTTATCTTGGAAGAGAAATCCGTAGGAATTTTGATACTTAGTTATAATGATACGAAACAATGGGTGCTCTCATTAAAGTATCTCTATGAGCTGATGTCCGCTTATCGAAGAATTATCATAATGTGGGTGGAAAGACGACCGGCTAAATCCCTTTTCATTTAGCCAATTATCCTTTAAAAAAAAGCAATCAATGAACTCAGAATATAAATATCTTAAGTTTTTTCCTAAACCTTTCTTAGAAGACCTTATTTATGGCCGTGTTTTGCCAATTATTGGTGCTGGATTTTCTAAAAATGCTATATTTCCAATAGGTAAATCCATACCTGATTGGGATCAGCTGGGCAGAGAGTTCGCGGATTCAATCTCTGGCTACAATTACAATGGCGCAATAGACGCAATTTCTGCCTACCAACATCAGTTTTCAAGAGTAAGAATGATTGAGAAGCTAACAAAGCTTCTATTAACCAGGGAGATTAGACCTGGAGATGCACATAAAGCGTTTTGCAGATTGCCATTTCAAACGGTTGCTACCACAAATTTTGATTTTTTGCTTGAACAGGCTTACGGTTTATTACAGAGGTATTGCAGGCCAGTAATCGAAGAGGAGCAGTTAGCCATTGCCAACGGTGACAGTAACGAGATTGCTCTTTTTAAAATACATGGTGATCTTCACCATCCTAAAAGAATTGTTGCGACAGAAGAGGATTACGATGGTTTCTTGAATCGATACCCAATGCTTTCGACGTATTTAGCTAATCTATTTATTTCTAAAACCATCATATTTATTGGTTATAGTTTGGATGATCCAGATCTCAGACAAGTATTTCAAATGGTAAAAGATAGATTAGGTAGCTTAAAAAGAAAAGCGTATACATTACGAATCAGCAGTTCTGGACAAGATACAGCTAGATTCAACCGACGTGATGTACAAGTAATTAATATTCCTCTTCTTCCAGGAAAATCATACTCCACCGTTTTCGAAGAAGTATTTGAAGAACTACGACATTATTGGGTAACCAATTTTCCAGCTATTGCAACCATAACTGAAGAAGATCCACTGATGGAATTTTCGGCAAGTCGTGATGGGTCGATAAATGGTCGATTAGTTTACTTTTCGTTACCACGTGATCTAATTTCAATTTATAAGAAATATATTTTTCCTATTGTTGAAGCTGCAGGGTTCGCGCCGATTACATCAGATGATATTTTAGGTCCAAATGCACAAAATAATGCAGCTAAAGTTGTTGCACTCATAGAACGTTCAAGTATCGTTGTTGTTCACATTGACAATTTCAATCCTTCATTTGAGTTAAATATGGCATTGTCAATTAGAGGAACCGGTAAAAAGATAAGAGTGATTGTAGTATCAAATATAGCCTTCCCCGATTCTCTAAGATCCAAGCAGATGGATTTTATCCTTGAAGATATTGATATTTTCAAAAATATTGATGAGTTTTCTGGACAATTCGAACAAGCGTTTGAAGTGATGTCAAGTGAATTTAAGGAGGACTTTAAATCAGAATCGCGTCGCCTGCTTGATAAACGAGAGTACAAAGCTGCAATCATATCAGCAATTACTCAATTGGAATCCCGTTTAAGAAACAATATTGATATCGTTTTAAAAATTCCAATTAGGATAGTACCACTAACGCAATTGTTAAAATATGCTATCGAATACAATTTGCTAGATCAGAATGACTACATGAATATAAAAAATTGGATGTCGGTTAGAAATCAGCTTGTCCACTTAGACGGAAAAACAACGCCTAGCCAAGCAAAACTTATTGTCGAGGGGGTCCACACAATTCTAGAAAAAATGGAACCTAATTAAAGTATAGTTTCTTCACAGGCCTTTTAATTGATGTCGTCCTGAGCATGTCCTGAAAAAAATCCATGAGGACCGAAAGAAAATTTTCCTGGTATAATGCAGAAGGCATGAAAGAAGCTGACCAAGCTGTACTCAAATAAATCGCTTCATTTCTTATTATACTAAATCAACGTAATGGTTTAAATTATCGAAATATTTTAGAATAAACGATAAAACTTTAATAACTTATGCAGAATCTAGCGAATTTTTTAACACGTTTACAGGTTTTTAACCTTCGCCTCATCACCAAGTCCGAATTGAAAAGCCCAATAAAAGAAGATGTGGAAAAGCAAGCTTATAGCCTTGCTCACGAAACCCACTATTATGATTCTTTTACCTATAAAAGTGAAATCAGGGTATTAAAAGACATGGCGTTAATTGATTTGCTATCCCTTACCGACACCAGTTTAAAAAGAGAATTTGAACTACTCAAAAAATTAAAGGAAAGGTTTAAACTGATATGGACAAATTTCCACCAGCATTACGGTGAACTTAAAGCCGAATATCCCGGCAACTTCATATTTTCGATCCAACTCGATTATTTGTTTATCGTTAACAACCTGCAATCTGACTACAAGGATATTTATATAGGTGATGAGTTTGTGGAAAGTCTGCACGATACTTTGAAGATCAGGGACAAGTTCTTAAGTGAGCTGATCAGCGAAGTAGATGAAATTCTAAATCCCCGTGAAACTTTCGAGGAATGGATGGCCAAGCAGAAAAGCCCCGAACAAGTTGAAGATGCTACGCCAAAGCTAACCCCAAAAATCCCATATAATCCCGATGCGGGTCGGCCAAAATTCAATCATCAGTATATAGATGATTTTTTGCAACTGATAAGGACTTATTTTTCAGAAGAACATTTCAGCCAGCTTGACGCCCTGATAAAGGCGGACGAACAGCCTGCAAGCCAGATGATCTTTAACGGAAACAGTAATAAACTGGCCGATGCTTTTAAGCAGCTCTATGAAGCAAACCTAATTGTGGGATGCAATAAAGCAGAACTTGAAAAATGGATTCTAAAACACTTCTTATATAGCAATGGAGATAAAGTAAACGAATATTCGGAGGGCTGGCTAAGTGCAATTATATCTTCCGATACCAAGGTCTGCAAATCACCGATTTTAGAGGTAAGGATGAAAGATAAAGTTCCTTTTTTGGTTCCGACGGTCCGAAACAAAAAAAACAATAAATATTAGTAATGAAACAGTAAGGATATGGTTTAACCTGTTGTAACCCTACAATACAAGCGACTAACATTGCGGTATCAAAACAAAAGATACCGCTTATGAAGTACACCTTTGAAGAACTACCGCAGGCCATTAGTACACTGCACGAAAAGGTAGATTATATTAAAGATCTGCTGCTCGAAAACAGGTCGCAAAATTCCCAACGTCCCCAAGACGATTTATTGACCATCAGACAAGCTGCCGAATTTCTCAGCCTGTCCATACCCACGCTTTACACCAAAGTGAGCCGGAAGGAAATCCCCGTGAACAAGCGGGGCAAAAGACTTTATTTCTCCAGGGTGGAACTGTTAGAATGGGTAAGATCGGGAAGGAAGAAAACCGCGGAAGAAATCTATTCCCCAACGAACGGTATCATACCGCCAATATAGCTATATATATCCACACAACAACGGTTTATGTATAGTAAAAACTACTGACATAGCACGTAATACGGGGCAGTTGGGAAGCTTGCAGGGTTTTGTGGGAAGCAGCTATTAGCGGTAGAAAGGCCATCAAACAGTCAGCCCCCCTTTTCGGGGGCTGAGCAAGCGGAAGTTGGGCAGTGGCCCTACTTGCTTGCCCTGAGCTATCGCTACAGGGGTTTCAAGTATCCTCCGGGGATACTTGTCGGCTTTTTCAGGCCGATAAAAAAAGAAACGGTATACCTAAAGGTATACTGAATATTAAAAAATATGGAGATGTAATTTTATTTATATATCAAAAAAGAAAGGAGTAAATTATGAAGATGGACATCATTACAATGGATGACTTGCAGCAGTTCAAGACAGAAATGCTGAATGAAATGAAAAATATTTTAAAAACTAATAGTGAAACTTCAAATAAATCATGGTTGAGGAGTGCTGAAGTAAGGAAAATGCTTAATATTTCACCCGGCACATTACAGAACCTGCGTATCAATGGCAATTTGCCATTTCGTAAGGTTGGGGGAACCATGTTTTACAGTAGTGAAAAAATTCAAAAGATGATGGATGGGAAATGAAATGACGAAAAATGAAAATTTGTACCACAAAGGATTGCGAAGATACTTTGCGCATGCGTCCGAGCAGCCAAATTTTTTCCCAACGCATTTAAGCATGTTGATTGCATTGGTTCAATGTTGTAGTTATCAGGATTTAACACTACCATTTAATGTAAGCAGAAAAACGCTTATGCGATTCTCAAGGATAAAGTCTGTTTCTACATACCACAAAAATATCAGGGAGTTGAAGGAAAGTGGTTTTATTAAATATAAGCCCTCATGGCACCCAAAGCTGGGCAGTGAAGTGAAGCTTAATATAGAATTGGAGAAGAACTTTTAAGGAGATAGGTAATGGAAGATATCAATGTTAAGTCTGTGCGATATCCAAAAGCAACTGATGAAAAACTGGAAAAAATCTCGCTGAAACTGGGGAGGCCGAAAAAATTGGTGGTTATACAGATGGTAAATTATTTTTATGGTACAAAAAAAGACCCGATTGATTTCAATGACGAACTACTTAAGAAAGAGTTGGTAAACGGAGTAAGCAGGATACTATCATTTTTCAAAAAGCAGGAAAAGGATTTTCTGTTACCAATGTTTACCAACAGTAACGGACTCACTATTATAGCAAAAGAGCATACAGAATATTTCAAAATAATCTGGCAGCATCTACAGAAAGAGGAAAAGAAAAGTGACGGAATTTCTAACCGTATGGGGCAATTGGAAAAAGAAATTGCCAGAACTCACCAGTATTACAATGATAAAAGTAAACTGAAGTCCAGTTTTAGAGAGATACTCAATTATTATATCAATCAAAGAGAATCTTTAGGATGGCCGGTATCAGCTGCCAAAAAGGAGGAATTGCAAAGCTATGTCAGAAAATCCCTTGAAAATATTTAGCCTATGTACATCAACATTACAGCATCTGAGACGGGAAATAACAAAGGCAGTAGCGGAGCTTTGGTCAATTATCTGGAAAAGGAGAATACTTCAAAAACTGGAAAAAACTTAGAACAGCATCATGAAAACTGGTTTAACGGTGTTAGAAACAACGTTAAAAGACAGGAAGTCCGTGTAAAAATCGATAATAATATTGCAAAGCTTGGCCGTGATGACAGTAAGTTTTTCCTGATAAATATCAGTCCAAGCCAAAAGGAGCTGGAACATCTTTCTAAACAATATGGAGAGAGTGGTGCAAAAGAGAAACTCAAAGAATTTGCGGTGAATGTTATGGACGAATACGCTAAGAATTTTAAAAGACCAGGTATCCATACCAATACCGATCTTTTATGGTTTGGCAAGGTTGAAAACTATCGTTACTACAAGTACACAGACAAAGAGGTAAAAAATGGAATAAAGCAAAAGGGCGATCGAAAAGAAGGACGACAAATGCACGTTCAAGTGATTGTGAGTCGTAAAGATTTGAGCAATAAAGTTAAGCTTAGTCCTCAAAATACCTCAAAAGGAAAGAACGAGGTGCATTCTGCAAGATTGGGCCAATTTAACCGAAGTGCTTTTAAACAGTCTGGTGAGGAGCTGTTTGATAATTTATTCCAATTCGAGCGAGGACTTAAGGATAAGTTTATATATGCAAATGTTATGGAGAACGGAACTCCTGAACAGAAAACACAGATGCAGATGATCTCGGAACTCTCGACTGACATTTCAAGAGATATCAGTATAGATAGTTTGGCGAAAGGGATTTCAGATGGAGTTTTTGCCAACGTTGCCGATATGATAACTATCGCAAAAGATGCTGGCAGTGGGTTATTGGAAATCTTGATGGAACCTACCTACGAGCCCCCACATACAGATTCCGCTGAGGAAGCTGAGAAACGGAGGCGTAAAAAGTTGCAACAGTCACAGGGACTTAGCAGGTAGGTTCGGCAAAACAGTAAAACTTATAATTTCAATGATAACCATTCTCACTATTCCACCGTTTAATTATTGAAAACTGGATGATTATTTAAAATAAAACCATTCAGATCTTCCGGCATATTTACCCTAGAAAATTCTTTTGCTGTAAATTCATTGATAATCAATATGTTGCACTAATCTGTTTTTTTACTAGGTGTTCGTCATTTACTGCTTACTAAATCCGCGAGAGGCAGAATACAAGGATTTATGAGTGGCTATATTTCTATTATATCTCGGCCGATAAAATATAAGATTGTAAAAATTTTGTGGGTCAATTAAACATTTTAAATCGTCTGAGTCTATAATTCTAGTGGTCAGATTTAATGTATGCCAAAAATTCAAAATTATGAAAAAACTCATCTCTTTTATTGCTCTTTTATTCTTTACTGCAAGTATTTGTAAAGGTCAAATTTCTTCATTAGTCGGTAATGCTGCTCCTCCAGTAATCTTTCAACGAAATATGGGTAAAGTCGTTAAACCAGACTTTTACAAAGGCAAAATTCTCGTACTAGATTTTTGGGCAACCTGGTGTGCGCCTTGCATTGCAAACTTTCCGCATTTTAATCAATTAGCTACTACCTATCAAAATAAAGATGTAGTATTCGCTATTATAACAGACGAGCCTCCAACTACAGTACAAAAGTTTTTTGCCCGTTCAAAAAAAGAGGTAAAAGGTTTAAATCTCTTAGATACCACTGGTATAACTAAAAAGGGATTTGGAATTCTTTTTATTCCTTATAGCGTGGTCATCGATCAGAATAACGTCGTAAGGTGGGCAGGCTTAGGACAGGATTTGAGTGCAGAAATTCTCTCAACCATTACAAACAAGGATGCGTCTGCCGTTAGCCCAAATGCAGAAAAGTCCAAGACAGTTGCCAAGAATACACCTCTAAAGCCTGTTGCTCCATTGTTTACATTTAGTGTGAGCCCCGCAACAGGAGGAAATATGATTGGAAGTGCTTCCATCAACAAGGGAGGAGATATGTTAAGTGTTTCCAAGCGGAACACCCCGTTAGGCGACGTATTGAATTACCTAACGGAATACAGTCGCAAGGTTCGCTTCATTAGTAATGATATGCCCCGTCTGAATCAAAATATAGACTTTAATTTTGATGCAAAATCTGATACTCTTCTTTTCAGAAAATATGCGAATACGATTATACCGAACAAACCCCGCCGAAACATGATCGTGGAATTATTGGGTGATGCCATGAAATTCAATGCAAAATTGATCAAAAAAAATGGAAATTACCTAGAGCTGGTTGTGGTTGATCGTGCTAAGCTAAATACTTTCAAACCATTGCAAAGCAAGCATTCTAGTATATCAGCAGATAATTTCCCTCATTTTGAGATTGTGAGTTATAACTTGAAAAAGATGGCTGGATACCTGGAGGATAGCGCTAAAATGATCATCACTACCAATATTGCTGATCCAGATGAGTATGACCTTTCATTAGATGTAACCAACCTTGCTTCATTGCGAAAGACATTGCGTTTCCATGGGCTTGGATTAGTGGAAAAGACAGGTGAGGTAGAGTATTTAGATATCAGTTTTTATTAAGATTTAATGTTTAAGTGGTTTCGATAAGGCACCGGATACATCATTTAGTTGTTAGTTTAATGCACATACGTGGATTTTTAATAAATCCTTTATAAATTGATTTGTTATAAAATTGGCATTAGGTACACTTTCTAAAGGGATCTCCACGAGATCCCTTTCTTTGCAATCAAATTAAATCCAGGCAATTTTTATTATTCACCTATACCGTTATCATTTTCAACGTTAAAATGTAATCAAGCCCATCCGAAATAAATGTAAACTTTAATGATAAATCGCAGCAATCTTCAACAGTAGTTTATCGTTGTATTCTGGAAAAACGACCGTTTTTTGATAGAAATTGAGATGAGTATTTGATAAACAGGTGTAGAATTATTATGTCTTTTCTAGCAGGCCAGCGATGAAGTAAAGTCTACACTTGTTTCCTTTCAACCATCAAGAAAATGGAAGAATACAAGTTATCCTAGGAATTTTTGGCTATATTGTAATCACCTACATTTATTGAGATGAAAAACGACAAAACACCACAGAACTACACGTTAAACAGACGTAATTTTGTTGCTGGAATTATCCCGGTGATAGCTGGCGCTACAATACCATCCTGGGCTTCCGCGAAGGAGATTCAACAAACCAGTGAAGACAATGAATTTCCAGGACTTATTACGCGAGAGAAAAAGCCATTAAATATGGAGTTTCCATTTCCTACGTTAAAAAACAGGATTACTCCAAATAACCAGTTCTTCATCAGGAGTCATTTTAACATCCCCAATATTGATGCTGCAAATTGGGAATTAGAGATTGGCGGCAACACCAATCAGGTCATAAAGATCAATCTGAGCGAACTTAAAAAGCTTCCTGCAAAAAAGGTAATGGCTACTATAGAATGTGCCGGAAACGGACGTGCTAACCTCGCCCCAAAAGTGAAGGGTTTAGGATGGGAACAAGGTGGGATCAGCAATGCTGAATGGACAGGAGTACCTTTATCCGTATTGTTAAAAAAGGCTGGGATAAAGGTGGGTACGGTAGACATTATTTTGGAAGGGAATGATGAGGGGATGATTACAGAAGAGCCGAAATCACCAGGAAAAATCAAATTCGCCCGGAGCATTCCGTTAAAAACAGCAATGCAGGATCACATCATCATCGCCTATGAAATGAATGGAAAACCATTGAGTGCTGAACATGGTTTCCCGGCAAGGGCAATTATTCCAGGATGGTATGGTATGGCATCTGTAAAATGGCTGATGAAAATTACTGCATCTGAAAAGCCGTTTGATGGCTATTGGCAGACGATTGAATATGCTTACTGGAAGCGTGTTGAAGGACTACCTACCTTGACGCCCGTAACCACTACATTGGTTAAGTCTGAAATATCAAGGCCGGTATTGTTTGAAGCGGTGCCGGCTGGAAAACCTTATCAAGTAAGGGGTGCAGGATGGTCAGGTGATAGTAACCTATCGAAAGTAGAAATAAGCACGGATAAAGGAAATTCATGGCAACCAGCAAAATTAATTGGTCCTGCTATCCCTTTCGCCTGGCAGCTATTTGAATTTGAATGGGTGGTTCCTGCTAAGACTGGAAGATATAGTTTAATGGCTAGAGCGACAGATCAAAATGGCAAAACGCAACCCATGGAGCATGATTTAGACAGAAGAACTTACATGGTTAATTTTATCTCGCCAATTGATGTAGATGTAATATAGCTCAATAAGAACAAATTTCAGGATCTTGCGGTTATCGCAGAAGGCTTGTCTGGCATAAACAGTTTATCACATTTAATACTCTACATCAAACCATGATCAGATTCACGTCTATACTTTTACTATTTGCTAGTTTCTCTGCACGAGCACAACATGAACACATGCAAATGGCAACTAAAAAAAATGTCTTCCTTGGGCAAATGGCCCATATGATGATGAAGATGGATGAAATATCAGCTACCACATCTGCAGACAGAGATTTCATACAAATGATGATCCCACATCACCAGGGTGCTATTGATATGGCAGAAGAAGAGATTAAGACCGGAAAAAATAAAGAAATGATTCAGCTAGCTAAAAGTATCAAAGCTGAGCAACAAACCCAGATTCAGCAAATGCAACTCCTGCTCAGCCATCCTGAAGGATTTATCGCTACAGGCAACCAACATCAAAACGCCAACCAGAAGATGATGAAAGTGATGATGGAACAAATGCCTGAAGAAAAACAATTGTCGGATACTGATCTGTCCTTTGCAAGGATAATGCTTCCTCACCATCAGGCTGCCATCGACATGGCTAAAGTTGAGTTGCGGTATGGAAAAAATAAAAATGTAAAAAGACTGGCCGAGAATATTATCTCAGATGAACAGATAGAAATCCAACAAATGAAGACATTTACAAACTCCCATTAACATATGAAAAAGATATCCTTGTTTACGCTATTTATATCCAGTTTTGCCCTACAATCAAAAGCACAATCAATCTATGCCCAAGACAGGGTTTATACAGGCAATCAGATATCTAATACGGTTTCTGTCTTAGATCCCTCAACACAAACGCTATTAGGAAATATTGTTCTTGGTAAACCCCAACCTGATATCTTAAGTCCTCTATATAAGGGACAGGCCCTGGTTCATGGCCTGGGTTATTCCCCTAAAAAGCAATTACTAGCAGTGGTTTCCATTGGATCAAATTCAGTAACCTTTATTTCAACAGCAAAAAGTAAAGTATTAAAAACTGTTTATATCGGACGTTCACCGCATGAGGCAACCTTTAACCCTTCAGGATCACAGGCATGGATATCGGTAAGAGGAGAATCGTATATCAGCGTAATTGATGCAAATAAACTGATTGAAATCAAGCAAATCCCAGTAGCCGACGGCCCGGGAATGGTTGCTTTTACTCCAGATGGAAAATGGGCTTATATTTGTTCCAGCTTTACTGCAGAAGTGGATGTAGTGAATGCAACTTCCTATGCTATTGTAAAGCGTATTCCAGTAGTTAGTCCATTTTCTCCAAATATATTCTGTAGTCCGGACGGGAAATGGATTGCATTGACACATAAGGATGTAGGGAAGATCACTGTCATCAGCACGGAGACAAATACTATACATACAGTACTAAACACAGGTCCAATTACCAACCATGTCACTTTTACTTTAGTTAATAATTCACCTGTGATGCTGGCAACCATTGGCGGAGAAAACAGCTTAAAAGTATTTAGTGTTTCACAAGATTTCAAGCTTACTGATAGCATTGCGACAGGATCATTGCCACATGGCGTCTGGACTTCAGCAGATGGTAAATTTGCATATGTCGGATTAGAAAATGATGACCAGGTACAAGTGGTTGATCTGGTAAAAATGGCCGTTGTAAAAACCATTGCTATTGGACAATGTCCGCAAGCATTGTTGTACGCCGCTAATGCCAGCCCTGCAAATGCCTCAAAAGAAAATTTAACCCCGCTTAATCTTGCAGACAAAAGTCAGGTGATTAAATTGATGAATAAGGATAATTCAATGTCATCAGGCATGCTAAACGTAAGAAGCGTAGGCTTGACTGATCTTGTCCAACAGGACTTTAAAAAACTCGAGCCAAATACTTCGTATACTTTAGCGTTAACCAACTCCTCAAATGATACGTTTAACGCAGATTATGTCATCAATTCTTTTAAGACCGATGAAAAAGGAGCTTTTAGCGGTCAATCCTCGGGGATAATTAAAAGTGTAGGAACAAGTGGCGCCGATTATAAACATGTGGTTCTTATTGATGATCTTTCAAAAAAGCTGGTGATGATCAGTAACTAATGTATTTTAAACCAAAGATATAACAGCCCATAATGCAGCACTTGAAATTACTATCCATAAAATTACGCCTTGTAACAGTGGCATTATCCCCACTGCTTTCAAGATAGTAAATGAGAGTCCGCTTCCTATCAGGAACAACGTTAAAGTTAAGCCTGCTTTTGCTAATGCTACAAAGTAGGGCGCAAAAGGCTTAATAAAAGGCAAGTAGGTGTTAGCGATCATTGCCAGGATAAATAGCCCTATAAAATAGGGTATACTAACTTTGCTATTGTTGCTTTTGAACAGCAAAGATGTACCAAACGCTACGGGAACAATCCATAGTGCTCTGGCTAACTTAACAGTTGTGGCTATCTGTAGTGCTTGTTCACCATATTTACTGGCTGCCCCAACAACAGAACTGGTATCGTGAATAGCAATGGCACACCACATACCAAATTGTGACTGTGACAAGTTAAGCGCATGTCCGATAGCGGGGAAAAGAAATAAGGCCACCGAGTTGAGTATAAAAACAGTACCCATTGCAACAGAGATCTGTTTTTCTTCTGCGTTCATTACAGGCGACAATGCAGCAATAGCACTTCCACCACAGATCGCCGTTCCAGCTGATATCAAAAAAGATGTTTTACGTTCTATTTTAAATATTTTTCCCAGGATAAAACCAATGATAAGTACTCCGAAAATAGAGACTACGGTAAACAGTACGCCTTCTTTTCCTGCTTTCATTGCACTGAATACATTCATTCCAAATCCTAGCCCGACAACAGAAATTTTTAGCAGCAGGTTTGTGGCCTTGTGATTTAAATGCAGATAGGGATGTTCCATTAGTTGCGCCAATACTAATCCTAGCAATAAGGCTAAAGGAGGCGACATAAATGGAAAGAGGCACAGCAAAACTGCCAGGATGAAGATAATTTTACGGGTGTTTAAATTTAAGTTTAGCAGGTTACCCGCCTTTATTTTAGAAGAATTTGAATTGTCTTTGATTTGTGTCATGATTTTCATTGTCTTTATTTTCTAATTCAAAGATCCATAACTAAAAAACCCTGATCAAATCATTAAAACTTATCTTCCATAACTTCATGTTATAGAAGATAAGTTTTTAGACATTATTTATTCCCAACCCCATTTTTTGAAAATGAGATGTCCTTTATCGGATTGCATAAACTTGATAAAATCCTCAGTTTCCGACTTATGCGTACCAGTGCTACCCCTCACTACAGGTGTACCTCTATAGACTGTTTGTGTAACAGGAATCCTAACCATTGAGGTGAGGTCTGGTAAACGGTTATGCCAGGAGCCAAATGTTATCCAGGCATCATATTGAGGATCATTTTTCCATGCAGCAATACCCAATGCCGAATTTGCAAATGTGCCTGCTATACGCTGCTGTATGTTTGCAATCAGATCTTGTCGACCTGCCAAATCTTCCCAAAGCCCCATTTGCCCAGCCCCATTCACATCAAGAATTTTCACACCTGGTTTACAGAGATCGCCCAGATTTTTGATGTTTTTAGGATTGCCGGGCCGTACAAGGATCGCTGCCGCACGTTTATATAACTCTGTCCGAGAGTTCGCCACTATCATGTTTGGGTGGTCAGACATGAATTTTGAAAGCATGTATTCTGCTCCTCCAAAGAACAGATCTGCATGTTTCATTGCATCCGGCATCCATTCATTATCTGGCCCGGCAGTGACTTTAATTACGATATCATGCTGCTTTCCAAAAACCTTCGCACATTCATTGATCGGTCCGAGCGGCCCACCGGGACCATAGACATATAAAGTATCATTTGGAATTTGTGCATTCCCAATGGTCACTACAGCAATGACTGACAATATGGTTAAAAATATATTTTTCATTGTGTTTATGTTTAAGGTAAATCAAAACCAAACTTTTTGTAGATGGCAGCAGCCTGCGGACTGATCAAAAAATCCATAAAATCCTTTGCAGCGGCCGGATGTGGCGCATCTTTTAACTGTCCGGCTATATATTGCGCATGGATATTCTCTTTTTCAGGAATTTCAATGAGCTCAACAGGATGGCCAATCATTTTCTGATAGTAGGCCTCAGTATACCATACTGGAGCGGCGTCACTTTCGTTGTATAGGATCCTCATTGGTGATTGGCGATGATGGATCATGGTAAGATAAGTAGTCTTATCTTTAACTTTATCTTCCATGATGGTAGATTTTAATGTTTCCCCTCCAGCTTTCACATAGGCTTCTTCAATACGTTTACCGATCCCTTCATTCTCTGGATTTGGCATACTGATCCTCAGCTCTTTATTTGCTAAATCTTTGAGTGACTTCAATGCCTTCGGATTTCCCTTTTGGACCATGATTGCCAACCTGTTTCTAGCATATAAAGTCGTTTTGCTAAACCATTCAGGAGTCATGTCTATCCGGTTCTTACCAGCTGTATAAACATCCGGCTTTAAGGTAATTCTCATGTTGCCAACCACGATGCTGCCTGTTTTTATTTGTTGGGCTAAAATGCCTGGGGGAAGCGTTTCGGCAAATACCCGCTGATACTGTGGATATGACTTTTTAAAGGCTGCAATTAATTCGTCAATGCACATAAACTGGTTACCGGCAAAGAAAACCACGAGTTGGGGATCATTAATGTCTCCAAAAAGATCAGGCACATTGTCTACTCCATGTACTGTGAACTGAACTTTACTTTCAGGTGGAGTATTCCAGGGCGGATCAAAGCGATGATCCTGGGCCTTAACATTTCCACAAAGCAATAAAAATGCAACTGTGGCTAAAAAGGTGTGATTTATATATTTCATGATTTTCTAATTATTTTGTTTAAGGATGTACAACTGCCCATCCCTGATATTGACGGATGATGATTTCACCATTGCCGCTGGGTACATAACTGATAAAATCAAATAAGGTATTTTTTTCGATCTTCCTTTCTCTGACGGTATTTTCACATTGTGCAAGAATTACTCCTCTGGACTGCAGTTCTAACAATGTTTTTTCAAAAGATCCGTTCTTCTGGTAAACAGCTACGCCATCTCCAAAGGCAATAAGTTCTGCATTGATTTTCCCTTTTAACCTGGGATCGTCGAGTGCATTTTTTAGGTTTCGAAGTGTTCCTGCAATCTTTTTCTCATCACCGTTATTGATTACATACAGTGCCTTATAATTTTTCAGGGTGGCTTTTGCACCTGTAAAATTAGCAGGTGTAGCTTGGGCAAAAGTGGCCGAGGTTGCTGCGATCAGCAAAAATAGTGTACAGATTAAGGTTATTTTTTTCATGATTTTAGAATTTGATAATTTATTTGGTTGTTAATTTTACTTGTTTTTTGGAGGTTACAATTGGCGCAAATGGACCATATTTATGTTGATTTTCAGAAAAGTTGTCGGCATATGGTCCGTATGGCGCATCAAAAGGTTTTTTTGACAAATCAGGGTAATCTTTTCTTTGATCTTTATGTGGTCTTGGCTGTGAGTTCACAAAAGCAGCGAGATCCCAGGCCTCCTCATCACTTAACTGCGCATCCCCATATCTGGCACCATATGGCATATTGTTCTTTACGAACCCCGCAAAGTTACTGAGTCTATACATCCCTGCGCCATCATTGTAGCTGTGTTTGCCCCATAATGGCGGATAAACATAATTTAGTTTGTCTTCATCGAGTATTCCCTCACCCGTTGCACCATGACAACTTTGACATTTACTGATATATAAAATCGCTCCATGTTTGACATTCGCTGCCCTATCCAGGTATTTTAATTTTTCGGTTCCCGTTCCAAACACTTTCTCCCCTTTTTTTACACCTGTTCCAAGCCATTTCATATAAGCCAGCATTGCCTGTATCTCTTTACCAGATTCGTCTGGTACTTTGCCTGCAAGACTTCGATTGAAGCACTCTGCAATACGTGCCGATGCAGGTTCAACCTTTCCTGATCTGCCACTCATTTTAGGAAAACTGGAAATAAAACCAGCATAATTATTTCCGAACAGTTTGGTTCCACCCTCGAGGTGACAATTCTGACAATTCATACCATTTGTAATACGGGCTATGGATCCATTTGGCCCAAAATATTTGCCCGTATGTGCTATTAATTCTTTGCCATACCTGATCATCTGGCCGTACTTGGTGTCCGCCGGAATCGTATTTTCATCAGGCGCTTTCCAGGCATCAGCAGGTATAACCTGGCTTTTGACATTAACAGCAGCTGTACCGGTTTCCACATCCTGTTTGGTTTTTGCTGTCACTACATCTGGCTGCCCATTAAAAAATAAAGTGCAGATGAAAATGGTTCCACAAGCAACAAATAGAAACGCAATGATAGCCGTTGTCCTGGCTGTATATATAAGTGCTTGTCTGATTTCTTTTTCTGTTGATTCCTTATTCATAACCAATATTTTTCTGTTACAAATGTGCATTTATTCTACGCATCAGAAAAAGCATAAAAAGTTATTGATGATAACATAAGGTTATGATGTCAGTACCCGTTGAAACAAATTGTTTGTATCTTAGGTTATCTACTAAAACCGTGTATGATAGATTTCCGTTTGCAAGTATTTTATGCTGTCGCTAAAAGGCTAAATTTTACAAAGGCCTCGACAGAGTTATTTATCAGTCAGCCTGCTGTAACCAAACACATTAAAGAATTAGAGCAGGAGTTCAAAATGTCATTATTTGAACGCAGTGGAAACAAAAAAATCAGCCTCACCCCAGCCGGCGAATTATTGTTGCATTACACAGAACAGATTTTTGGAACCTACCGGGAACTGGAATATGATATGAATCTACTTACTAAACACCATAAAGGAATATTGAGGATTGGTGCCAGCAGTACTGTGGCACAATATATCATTCCACCTGTATTGGCACAGTTTCACAATAAGTTTAAGGATATACAAATTCAACTGGTTACCGGAAATACAGAAGATGTAGAGCAGCGTTTGATTGCTAAGGAAATAGATTTTGGAATCATTGAAGGCATCTCCCGGAACCCTCAGATTAAATACGAACAATATCTAAAAGACGAGCTGGTGCTGGTGTGTTCTGGTCACAATTATGCCATGAAAAAGGAAATGATCAAACCGAATGAGTTGAAGGATTATGATTTATTACTTCGTGAACCTGGTTCTGGTACACTAGATGTTATTGCATATGCTTTAAAAGCACACCAGATAAAGGTGGGGGACTTAAATATAGAAATGCAGTTAGGTAGTACCGAAAGCATTAAATCCTATTTGATTCACAGCAAATGCCTGGCTTTTTTATCTATCCACTCCATATTGAAAGAGCTCAAGAATAATGAATGCCGCATCATAGATATCAAGGATATGGTTATCGAAAGGCCGTTTCATTTCATTCAGCTTCATGGTCAGCAGGACGCTCTGGCGGAACTATTTATGCGCTTCGCTAAAAGCTACAACTATAATGTATAGTGTTACCGAAATTTCGAGGCAATATCAGCCAGCTAAAGTGCTGCTGCTCTTTGTTTCTGAAGCTCCTGGAGGTGGCGATAAACATTTTTACCTGGGAAATACTAATCTGTTTCGAACAATTTATCTTGCATTTAGTGAGGTATTTGGCGATTTTAAATCTGTAGAAGATTTTTTGCAGTTCTTTAAAGGCACGGGATGCTTTTTGGAACATCTAACTTGTACACCTATTGATAAATCGTCAGTTAAAATCAGAAAAAACCAAAGGCAGGGGGGAATAGAGCAATTAGCTCATAAAATCAGAACATATCAACCCCGATTAATCATGATCCTAATGAAAAGCATTGAACAAGAGGTTAAAGAATCTATTGACCTATCAGGCTTATCGTTTATCGAAGAAATTGCAGTTACCTGCTATCCTGCCGGCACTGAATCAAACAGGCTTGCTTGCATCCGGGATACCAGGGTTATCATCTCCAAACTGGCATCGATATTGACATAACATGCAAAATATATTGCTTTAATATACCGATACAGAACAAGATGAAAATTCAAGATCAAGAAAATACCAAACAGCATGCAGGAGACCATTTGGCTAATGAAAGAACATTTTTGGCCTGGATCAGAACCAGTATTGGTATCATGGGATTTGGCTTCGTGGTGATGAAATTCTCGCTATTTATCAAGCAGATCAGTGCCGCACTGGGGAGTAAAGTACCCCTGCACCAAACCGGAGATTCCCGCATTATCGGGATTTTTCTAGTTGCCCTGGGAGCGATCACTATCATTTGTTCTTACTTAAGATATAATTCAACGAAAGAACAATTGAATCAGGGGGTGTATTACCACTCAACACTTTTTGTTAAAGTTTTAACCGCTTTAGTTTTCATAGCTAGTATACTTTTATTGCTCTACCTTATTAAAACAACATAGGCAGTTAAATCATCTGTACTTGATGCTTTAGAAAAGAGAGGAAGGAAAGCGGTCGATATAGCGTTGTTTTTTGATATAAATTGCTGATTGCATTGGTCAAGGATCTTATAAAAATTTCACCTCTTTATGATAATCCACAGGAACAGGATAAGTCAATATTTTATGTTCCCGTAAATATTTTGGGTACCGCAATACGCTGTGAAGAATATATACCTGAATGGCCACTGAAAAAATAGGCTGTAAAACAGGCTACCGCAAAAAACATGGTGTATTCACTACCAAAAAGTTCTATACCCATAATCGTACAGGCAAGGGGTGTATTCGTTGCACCAGCAAAAACAGCAATAAATCCAAGGGCAGCAAACAAACTAACTGGAGCATTTAATAAGGTCGAAAGTGCATTGCCTAATGTTGCGCCAATATAAAACAAAGGCGTTACCTCACCACCTTTAAATCCAGTTCCTAATGTTAAAGTTGTGTAAATGGTCTTCCATAACCAGCTCCAAGTATCTGCTCCGCCAGGCTGAAAAGCAGAGGGAATTGTAACGGCTCCTTGGTATTCGCTATCCACGCCCAAACTTAAGTAATCCGGTTTCCCGATGGCGTAAGTCAAGCCTATAATAATCAGACCACCGATAACAGGAATAAGCCACTGGATCTTACATACTTTAGAAAAAAAGGCCTTGATCTCATGCACCATTACAGCAAACAGGTAGCTGGCCAGACCAAACAATGTGGATGCTAGAATAACCTTACTAAGCAGGAGTAGGTTTACCGGCAGGTATTCAGATAGAAAGTAGGCACTTTTCTCTATGAGATCGATGTGATAAGCGGTATGATGGATGCCCCAGGCAGAGACAGTAAGATCACCAAGCACGCTGGCAATTAATGCGGGAAGTAAAGCCTTGTACTCTATTCTTCCAATGGCCAGAACTTCCATTGCAAATATGGCACCGGTGAGCGGTGTTCCGAACACCGCCCCAAACCCGGCTGCAATTCCCGCGGTAAGGAGCATCTTGGTGTCTACCTCATTTAGCTTAAACCAGCGGCTAAACATTCCTGCGATGCTTCCTCCGATTTGTACCGCGGTTCCCTCTCTTCCAGCCGATCCGCCAAACAAATGGGTAATCACTGTAGTTATTAAGATTACTGGCGCCATCTGCCTGGGCACTCCACCACCCGGCCTATGGATTTCATCCATGATCAGGTTATTTCCTTTTTCTGAGGACCTACCAACTGACTGATAAATCAGGTGGATCACAATACCTGCTAAAGGTAGCAGAAAAATGAGCCAGGTATGCTGAAAGCGAAAGTGAATGGCCCAGCCTAGCAGCCAAAGGAACAAGGCAACCATACTTCCTATTGCAATGGCAACAGGAAGTATAAGCAGCGTCCATCGAACCGCATATTTAAAAACCGAAAGGTGTTCAAATAAAAATTTATTATGTTTCATTGTAGGTTAGCGGCTGATTTATAATTTTTTATAAAAAGTATTGATTCCTGCAAATGATGCCCTATCACCAAGTTCTTCTTCTATCCGAAGCAACTGGTTAAATTTAGATACCCTTTCAGAGCGGCAGCCACTTCCTGTTTTGATGTGCCCCGCACCGGTAGCGACAACCAGATCCGCAATTGTCGTGTCTTCAGTTTCACCACTGCGGTGAGAAATAAAGCAATTGTAACCGTTTTTTTGGGCTAGTTCTACGGCCTTTAGCGTTTCGGAAACTGTACCGATCTGGTTCAATTTAATCAGTACGCTGTTTGCAATGCCCTGGTCGATTCCCTGCTGGATAATACTCGGGTTGGTGCAGAATATATCATCTCCAACCAATTCCACTTTGTCTCCCAAAAGGCTGGTCAGCTTTTTCCATCCCTCCCAATCGTTTTCGCCCAACCCGTCTTCCAACAGGATAATTGGGTACTCTTTTAACCATCCTTCCCAAAAGCCAATCATTTCATCTGTTGTGATCCGTTCTTTAGAACTTTTATAAAATTCATATTTTCCATTATTCCACATTTCGCTGGTCGCTGGGTCAAGACAAAGGGAAATATCCTTGCCTGGAGCAAAACCGGCAATATGTATCGCTTCCATGATGATTTGGACGGCTTCCTCATTAGAACTCAGATTTGGCGCAAACCCACCTTCGTCACCAACTCCGGTATAATAGCCTTTCGCTTTTAGCAGACTTCTCAGGGAATGAAAAACAGCTTCGCCCATACGGATACTTTCCTTAAACGAGGGGGCGTTATGAGGGGCAATCATAAATTCCTGAAAATCGATGTTGTTATCAGAATGCCTTCCCCCATTAATGACATTCATGCACGGTACGGGCATTACGTAACCTTCCCTTTCCACTAGCTGCCTATACAAGGGAACCCCTTTTGCAACGGCCGAAGCCCGGGCGAAGGCGATTGAGGCCGCAAGCATCGCATTTGTGCCGAGCCTTGATTTATTCTCGGTTCCATCCAGACCAATTATATGATCATCGAAGGCCTGCTGACCCTCAAAGGATAAGCCGGTGACTGATTTGCCGACTTCGACGTTAATCCCTTTTACTGCTTTTTCCACGCCTTTACCATTATAGCGCTCTGGATCACCATCTCTAAGCTCTACGGCTTCTTTTTCACCCGTACTTGCCCCGGATGGAGAAATACCCCTTGCTGTTGTTCCGTTAAGAGTGACTTCTACTTCTACTGTCGGATTGCCCCTGGAATCCAAAATTTCACGGGCACGAATTTTAGTTAATTTCATAGTTTTTTGTTTTATATTGATTTTTAGTATTTCGGTTGCTTACAAATAATTGAGTTTCTCAAAAGATCAAAACCAGTGTTCCCCCAATGATCAGCAGGGCACCAAAGAATACTTTCAGGGTAAGAGCTTCTTTCAGGAACACCATTGCAAGTATAATAGTTAGGGCAACACTCAACTTATCAACAGGGGCGACCTGGGACACTTTCCCGATCTGCAAAGCCTTGTAGTAGAATATCCAGGACAAGCCGGTGGCAAGGCCAGATAAAAAAAGAAATAGCAGGTTATGCTTTGACAGTTCCGTAATTCCTTTAAGTTCGCCTCTGGCCATTACGATCCCCCAGGCTACAATCAGTATTACCACCGTTCGTATGGCAGTAGCCAAATCAGAATTGACATTGGTTACGCCGACTTTTGCAAAGATGGCAGTAAGGGAAGCAAAGAAAGCTGATAATAGCGCGTAGATCCACCACATAGTTTTATGTTAATTTTCCGTTATTGAATAATTCCAAAGTAAATGAGTACAAGAACCGTTGCTCCGGCAATGATCCGGTAAATGCCGAACCAGCGGAAAGAATGCTTTTGAAGATAGGTGATGAAAGAGCGGATGGCCATCCATACATCCCACCCGCACCTGCTTTACTTAAATGAATGATCGTAGTTAGATTCGGTTCATGGGAAGGGCGTAGACGCTTAACGGTGTTTTTAATCAGTCCTGAAGCAATCTGATCTGCACTAGCAACTAGTAGCGCAATGGTAATAAGAACCTGCCAAATTTTTTTGCAGAAATTCTGGAAGAGGCAATAAATAATGAAGGCATAAAAAGGAAGCCAAAAACGCTTATCACTGGCCCAGTACATGATCGTATCCCAGAATGCATTATGGTGCTGATTTATCCACAAGAACCATTCAGTTTCAACCGGCAGGACCATTGCTAACACTGATCTCACTTTGGCAGACAGACAAAGTAAGACAAGCGCAATTAAGATAGCTGCCAGCAATAAGAGTTGAGAATTTATTTTTAATTTTTTCACCTACAATACTTTGACCGGCAGATTTTATTACCTGCTGGAATTTCTATTGTAGGCGCCATCAGCTTTTGAAAAAAGCGGTTGAATCGGAAGGACACCATTTCCGTATTGCAAATATAATACTAATAAAATGATGTGCAAAATCTTAAAGTAGGTGTTGAGAATTTAATTTATCACTATTCCTCCTTATTTGAATACGAGAACCAGTTTCTTATTCTTCTACCGTTTAAACAAGCATCATATCACGGGATTAAAGCTTTTCTTAAACAAAATGAAACCGCCTGGAAATAACCATGTTATCTATATAGGAATTTTTTTTATAACCCTAAAAAATTAAAGTTATGGGATACCATGAATGGAAAAACTGTATTGATGCATGCTTAAAGTGTGCTTCAATTTGCAATCATTGTGCAAGTTCATGCACTCAGTAAGAAGACGTGAAAATGATGGCGCGGTGTATTGAGCTTGATATGCAATGTGCAGCCATCTGCTACTCTGCCGCTCAATTGATGAGTATGGGTAGCTCTTTTGCTCAAGACATTTGCCGTATTTGCGCAGATATTTGCCAGCAATGCGGAGATGAGTGTAGTAATCATCATACCCAGCATTGTCAGGAATGTGCAGATGCTTGTAAGGCTTGTGCGGAAGAATGCAGAAGAATGACAGGAGTAGCTGCTTAAGATGCCAATCACCGTGAGCATTAATTGATTAAGGGCAGCATTCTAGTTGCCCTTTCATTTTTATAAATAGGCAAATTTATTCCATTCATTTTATTTTCATTATTCCCTCGTTTTTCGATAATCTATCTAAAGCATAAACCGATGCCTTTAAACAAATCAAACCTATCCTCATTAACCCTGAAATATCTTTTCTCTTTTAGCCGATTATCATAAACCCGTTCCATTAATCAAAATGATTTTTCTATTTTTGATAATGAGTTTTTGATAATAAAAATAATATGAAAATAGGCTACGCAAGAGTAAGTACTGCAGACCAAAATTTAGATCTTCAATTCAATGCGCTGACAGATTATGGATGCACGACAATATATCAGGAAAAGATTTCCGGCAAGAATACAGACAGACCCGAACTAAAAAATCTTTTGGCGACTCTTCGTAAGGATGATCAGGTAGTCGTTTGGAAATTGGATCGTCTTGGACGTTCTCTTCGTGACCTAGTAGATCTTGTTGCTGTGTTCAATGAAAAAGGAGTAAATTTCGTTAGCCTACATGATCACATTGATACTACAACAGCTACAGGAAGATTTACATTTAATATTTTTGCTTCATTAGCAGAGTTTGAAAGGGAAATTATCCGGGAACGTACTAAAGCGGGGCTCGTTGCAGCAAGAGCTAGAGGTTGATTATTCCGAACAAAGTACACCACATTCCGAGGCATAGTGCACCAGTTTGGTTCTGGCTTTAGCACTAACTTTAAACCATATCACTTTTGGACAA
>NZ_LMKM01000022.1 GCF_001421515.1 Pedobacter sp. Leaf216
TGTTACTTTTGGGCCAAGCCAAAAGTAAAAGCCCTTCGGTGGCCGACCTGTACCGATTTCATATCGGTAACCGAGGCAAGCCCGAGCGGAGCGAAAGCTTTAAGATTCCCGCATGCGCGAGAATGACGACCGTTTAGAAACATTATTAGAAAGATTGCTTCAGCTCGCTCTCTCCCAGCTTCGCAATGACGAATTTAACGCATTCTCTGCATCATGCTATTTGAATTATGCTATCTGCTCCCTGCTATCCGGCATAGGAAATGATGGAAGGATAAAACGTTAAAGCTTTATCATTACCTTTCTTTCCATCGTTGCATTGAGGCAGCACACACTTTCCGCCCCTTCGGCGGAACTTGTGCTGRCGACCAAAAAGCTTTWACGAATTTATCCGACATCAKTTCCAAGCCTTTCAGTTATGCCTTTGTGTTTGTTGTTTTTATAGGTAGTCATGCTTTCGCTGCGCTCAGGTTTGTTACTTTTGGGCCAAGCCAAAAGTAAGAGCCCCCTCGGCGGTGGTGAGCCGAGGCAAGACTGCGAGAATGGCAAGCCCGAGCAAACTAGCCAAAATAGCGACCGCATTACGATTCCCGCATGCGCGGGAATGACGGCCGTATTAGGAATTTACAACAAAGATTGCTTCGGCTCGCTCTCCCCCAGCCTCGCAATGACGGATTTATGGTAATAGTAAATCCAAAGATCTCTCCACTACGGTCGAGATGACGGATGAATGCTCCCTTAATACTCTAAAAAAACAAAAACACCAAAACCACCAGTTAATACCTGGCAATCTTAGTGTCTTTGTAAAAAAACGCTTTAAATACTTTTTATAAATTACTTCAGCTTAAGCTAGTAAAACCTCAGCAATCACGAGCGATGTACGCTTACTGCCATCCCCCCCCTAACGAGCGGTACAAACCAACAACAGCATTAAGCTGTTCAGTTTTAATGGTAGTTAACTCCAGTTCACTTTGTAATAGATTGCCTTGTGCCGTAATAACCTCTAAATAATTAGCCATACCGCTTTTAAATAACATACTGGCATTTTTAGATGCCTGTTGTAAAGTTTGTGCCCTTTTTTCGGCAATACTATATTGCGCTTTAAGTTTCTCTACTTTCGTTAACTCATCCGATACTTCGCCTACAGCATTTAATACCGACTGGCGAAACTGGATTACCGATTTCTCACGGTCTATTTTAGCCAGTTCAAGAGAAGTTTTTAACTGCCCTCTTTGGAAAATCGGTTGCGTAATCCCCGCACCAACCAGGCCGAATAATGATGCAGGCACGTTAAACCAGTTGCTTGCTTTAAACGAGTTGATGCCACCACTTGCGGTAATTACCAACGATGGGTATAAACTTGCTTTTGCAACCCCAACCTTTGCATTGGCAATGGTTAAAGCCAGTTCGGCATTTTTAATATCAGGCCTGCGGCTCAACATCGACGATGGGAAACCAGCATTTAAATCCTGCGGAATATTCATTTTATCCAAACGGCTATCGCGGTTAATCGCCTTAGGCAAAGTACCAATCAAAACACTCAAAGCATTTTCCTGTAAAGTTACATTCTGCTCCAAACGCGGTATCAGCTGTGCTGCATTTAACTGTTGAGCCTGCGCCTGTTGTATAGCCAGTGAAGTAACCTGCCCGGCATCAAACTGTAAATTGATAATCCGAAGTGTACTATCATTCAGTTTAAGGTTCTTTTTGGCAATTTCCAACTGCGCATCAAGCATCAGCAAATTATAATAACCTTGGGCAACATTACTTACCAAACGCGTTTGCACAGCCTTACGTGCCTCTTCTGTTTGCAAAAAACTGGCTAAAGCGCCAGCTTTTTGATTGCGTATTTTACCCCAGATATCCGCTTCCCAAACCACACCCAAATTAGCATTGTAATCTTCAATGTGTGTAGAGCCCGTAAACTGGTTTAAACTTAAGCCGTTTAAACTGTTATCCGATGGGCGGCTCGAGCTTGCAGCAACCTGCAGTTTAAGCTCAGGCAAATAGCCCAGTTTCGATTGTTTAAACAATACTTCAGCTGCATCGATATTTTTCAATGCAATTTGCATATCGTAATTTTTAACCAAAGCCGTATCAATTAAATTTTGCACAGTAAGGTCATTAATAAAACTCTTCAAAGGCATAGAGCCAACACTCGAAGAATCTTTAGGTGATGAGTTTCTAAACAAGCCAGGCACCACATTAGGCAAGGCTGTATCTTTCGAAACCGAACATCCGCTCCATATTAAAGCAAGGAGCAGGATGGTAATTAGATTAAACCGTTTCATAAACTGCATGATTATTTACAGGTTCTCCATGGTGATGAACAACCTCATTTGATGATTTTTTTGATAGTTTTTCCTGTAAAGCCTGGAAGATCACGAAAAGTACCGGAATGATGAACAAACCTAAAATTACACCCGAAACCATACCACCCGCAGCACCGATACTGATAGAGTGGTTACCCTGTGCTGATGGACCGGTTGCAATACTCATCGGGAATAAGCCGAATACAAACGCAAGTGATGTCATGATGATCGGCCTGATCCTTAAGCGCGCAGCCTCAATAGCCGAATCTACCAAACTAAGCCCTGCCCTTCGTCGCTGCACCGCAAACTCCACAATCAGAATCGCATTTTTGGCCAGCAAACCGATAAGCATAATCAGTGCTACCTGTACATAAATGTTATTTTCGATACCAGTTAAACCCAATACCACAAACACACCGAATATACCAGTAGGGATAGAAAGTATTACCGCCAATGGCAGGATATAACTTTCATACTGTGCCGATAATAAGAAATAAACAAATACCAAACACAACAGGAAAATCACTGTAGACTGCCCGCCCGAAGAAATTTCCTCACGCGTTTGGCCCGAAAATTCGTAAGCGTAACCAGTTGGCAATTGTTCTTTGGCCGTTTCCTCAATCGCTTTAATCGCATCACCCGAGCTAAAGCCAGGTTTAGGAATTGCATTAACCTCGATAGAATTAAACAGGTTATAACGCGAAGCCGTTTCCGAACCATATACACGGGTTAATTTAACCAGCGTACTAATTGGCACACTTTCGCCAGCTTTGTTTTTAACAAACACACGATCAATAGCCGAAGGGTCAGTCCTGTCGGCAATATCAGCCTGCACCACCACACGGTAATATTTACCAAAGCGGTTAAAATCTGATGCCTGCGCAGTACCGAAATAAGTTTGCATCGTTTGCAGAATATCCTTTTTACTTACACCCAGCTGATCAGCCTTTTCATCGTTAACATCCAATTGTAACTGCGGATAATCTGCTTTGTACGAAGTAAAAGCATAGGCAATTGCAGGTTTAGCCATTAACTTCGCAATAAAGTTATTCGCCACACCACTAAATTTATCCAGTCTGCCGTTTGTTTTATCCTGCAACATCACATTCATTGCCTCAACGTTACTAAAACCAGGCACCGTAGGAAAACTGAATACAAAGAAAGTACCAGCAGATATAGCCGCCATTTTAGCCCTTACAATATTCTGTATCTCATCGATGTTTTTAACTTCGCCCCGCTCCTCATTCGGTTTCAACAATAAGAAAATCTGTCCTGCCGACGAACTGTTGGATGCCGTTAAAAAGTTATAACCAGCCAACGACATTACGAACCTTGCCGATGGCATAGCCCTTAACTCCTTTTCGGCCTGTTTTAACATTTTGTTCGTATTCGCTAACGAAGTTCCCGATGGACTTGCAACCGCAATAGCCACAAAGCCCTGATCCTCTGTAGGGATAAAACCAGTTTTGGTTCTGCTTACCAGGAAAACCGTAACCAATACAATTAACAAAAGCCCGCCCATACTTAACCATTTATTACGGATAAGCACCTTTAAGCCGCCAACATAGCGGTTAGTCATATAGTTAAAGCCACCGTTAAACCCAGCATAAAACTTTTCTACAAAGCCTTTCTTAGGAGCCTTATGGCCATCGGCATGTTTATTCTTTAAAAATAAAGCAGCAAGCGCCGGGCTTAAAGTTAAAGCGTTAACAGCCGATATAATAATGGCAATAGCCATGGTTAAAGCAAACTGTTTGTAAAATATACCAGTAGAACCCGTCATAAAACCTACCGGTAAAAATACCGCAGCCATAACCAGTGTAATCGATATAATTGCCCCTGTAATTTCGCTCATGGCCTGGGTAGTGGCCTGCTTAGGAGAAAGCGTGGGGTCTTCTTCCATTTTTGCATGCACCGCTTCTACCACCACAATCGCATCATCAACCACAATACCGATAGCCAGTACAAGTGCAAACAACGTTAAAAGGTTAACCGAGAAACCGAACAACTGCATAAAAAAGAAAGTACCAATAATAGCAACCGGAACCGCAATAGCCGGAATTAAAGTAGACCTGAAATCCTGAAGGAAAATAAATACTACGATAAACACCAACAAGAAAGCCTCAATCAAAGTATGCTCAACCTGGTTGATGGATTCATCAAGATCGGTTTTGGTACGGTAAAACTGGTTATATTTAATCCCTGCCGGAAAATCTTTAGATAGTTTTGCCAACAGTTTATCAATCGAAATCTGTATCTCATTCGCATTCGAACCCGATAACTGAATTACACCAATCGTAATCCCATCGTGCCCGTTTAAACGGTTTACACTACCATAACTATAAGCACCCAGCTCTACACGGGCCACATCTTTTAAGCGCAAAATAGAACCATCAGCGTTAGAGCGGATCGCGATATTCTGGTACTCATCAGGTTTGGTAAGCTTACCTTTATATTTAATTACATATTCAAAAGCCTCATCGCTACGTTCGCCAAGCCTGCCCGGAGCAGCCTCAAGGTTTTTATCCTGTATGGCACTGATAACCTCATTAGGCGTTATTTTATAATTAGCCAACTGACTTGGGTTTAACCAAATCCGCATCGAATAATCTTTAATACCCCCAAATACACTTGCAGAACCTACACCAGGGATACGTTTAAGCTCCGGTATAATGTTAATCTGCGCATAGTTGTTTACAAAAACCGCATCATATTTTTTAGGGTCTTCAGAGTAAACACCAATTGCACCGATAAAACTGTTTTGCTGTTTAGTAGTGGTTATACCATATTGTACAACTTCTGCAGGCAACTGGCTTGTAGCCTGCGATACACGGTTTTGAACGTTAACAGCAGCCTGATCGGGGTTAGTTCCCTGTTGAAAGTATACTGTAATGGCCAGGGTACCATCGTTACTGGCACTGGAGGTCATGTATGTCATGTTCTCCACACCGTTAATTGCTTCCTCCAGCGAAGGAGTTACCGAACGTAAAATGGTTTCGGCATTTGCCCCAGGGTACACCGCAGTAACCAATACCGACGGAGGTGCGATATTTGGAAAGCGCTCTAAGGGCAACTTTGATAAGCCAAGTATACCAACAATTACCAATAAGATGGAAATTACTGTTGAAAGTACCGGCCTGTTTATAAATTTCTGAAACATGACTTCTTAAACTTTAAGTGTTGTATTAGTTTTTTGTTTTTGCCACAGCTACCTTATCAGCTGCCTTTTGAGGTTGGATAACCATGCCCTCCTGTAATTTATCAATGCCGCTCAATACAATCTGGTCGCCCGCTTTAACACCACTGTTAACCAGGTAATTTTCACCTGCTTTACCCACAATGCCAATGGCCTGTTTTTTAACCTTGCTGCTATCGCCAACGGTAAATACAAATACCTTATCCTGCATTTCTACCGTAGCCGATTGCGGTACCAGAATGGCATCATCATGTTGTAACCCTAAATGTATTTTGCCCGTATTACCCGAGCGGAGCACACCACTTGCATTAGGGAAACTAGCCCTGAGTGTAATAGAACCCGTGTTTTTATCAAACTGACCATCAATCATGTCAATTTTACCTTTAAGCGGGTAAACACTGTTATCCGATAATAAAAGTTCAACAGCAGGTAAATGCTTAATCCTGTCGGCAGGGGTTTTGCCAGGGTAGTTTACATTAAAGTTATTGAAGTCGTTTTCCGCAAGTGCGAAATAAACATGTACCTCATGTATATCAGATAACTGCGTTAAAGCAACCTGGTCAGTCGGCGAAACCAGGCTGCCCTGTTTTTTAGGGATACGGCCAATGTAACCACTTACGGTAGCCTTAACATTGGTATAACCTAAATTAATTTGTGCCGAAGCCACACCGGCTTTAGCCTGCTCGGCATTAGCCTGTGCTATTTTAAGTGCTGTTTTAGCAGTTTTTAACTGAAAATCAGATACAACCTTATTTTGCACAAGCGGGGTTAATTTATCTACTTCAAGCTGTGCATTTAAAATTGCAGCTTCAGCAGCATGTAAGCTTGCTTTTGCATTGTTTAAAGCCTCGCGGAAAGGATTTTCATTTATTTTAAAAAGCGTTTGGCCTGCAGTTACATAAGCACCTTCGTTAACCAGTACACTTTGTAAATAACCACTAACCTGCGGCCGTACATCAATATCAACAGCACCCTGTATCGATGCCGGATAATCTACAAACGTAGTTTCTGTACTCGCATTAATCGAGGTTACAGGTAAAACTGGTGGCGGTGGTGCAGCTGCAGCCTGATCGGGAGCAGATTTACAACTCACCAAAGCAATGGAAAGAAGCGAAATTGTTAACAATAACTTAATACTATTAAACCATTTAACGGTGTTAAGTAAGGGATACAAGCGATGTAGAGATTTCATATGATTAAATTTAATTGGAATTAAAGTGTATAAATAATTTAACAGTGTTAAATTAAGGGGTAAAAAAAAATTAGCTGTTAATGGATAATGTAATGCCTTTGATGGCATCCTTTAAAATTTGTTGGTTTAGTTCGTCGGTTGTTCTTCCATTAGGGCGAACCAGGTTAATGGAAATTAAGCCATGAATGATAGACCAGTAAGTGTAATACTTCATGCAGATATCATCATCTGATACTGGTTTCTTCTCGAATAATGATTCAATCACATCGCCAAGCATACCACCTACGTTTTCGGCTTCGGGCATTGAATTTTTTACTGTACAACAAACCATATCCACACCATACATCAACTGATAAAATTCTTTATGGTTAAAAGCGAAGTTCCAGTAGGCAATCCACATGGCTTCCATTTTATCTTCCGGAGATTCGTGTTTGTCTCGGGCCTCGCGGATATCTTTGGCCAACATCAAATAACCTCGTCTGGTAAGTTCCAGTAAGATGCCATCTTTGTTAGAAAAGTACTCGTAAATAATTGGTGCAGTATACTCAATCTGGTCGGCAATTTTACGCATACTCAATGCCTGCCAGCCCTCAGTTTGAACAATGTTCAAGGCAGCATCCAGAATTTTTGTTCTGGTTTCATCTTTTAAACGTAGAATTCTTTCTTTACTTCCCATGATTGGAATATTAGGTGTAAATAATCTAACACCGTTAAGCAAATGTAGAACCAATTACAGAATTCACAATCATTGATTTGTCATAAACATTTTTAGGCACTGTTTGGCAGGTGCAAATCAGCGGTTAAAGCTGTTAAAACGCATATTATTAATTTAAAACATTTTTCTTGAGATGATGAAATGTGATTTTCTGCGTGGCAAAACTGACTGACAGATGTGCTATTCAGATTGACAGGTTAGGATAATGATGCGCGATTTGGCAGTTTGTTTGCCTCGATGTGCAGAAAGGGGTATAACCACAGAGGCACAAAGGCAATGAAGTTTGTAATGAGATAGGTTGTTTTTCAAACGCAGGCGGGACACCTAATGCGGCATAAAAACCCTACCAGAGCATTACGATTCCCAATCAAGTTGGGAATGACGATATGGCCTAGGAAGGAATACCAATAATGCTTACTAAGATAGGTCGTGTTTCAGGCGCAGGCGGAAACCTTAATGCAGCATAAAAACCCTACCACAGCATTACGATTCCCAATCAGGTTAGGAATGATGATATGGCATAGGAAGGAATACCACAAAGGCACAAAGTACACAAAGCGCAATCTTAGTGTCTCTGTGCCTTAGTGGTAAACAATTAAGCTTTAAACGCTTTCATAAAACTACTCACTTGCTCCTCTAAATTTCCTTGAGCAATTGCTTTAACGAATGCTGTACCAATAATGGCTCCATTTGCGTACGAGCAGGCTTTATCGAAAGTTTGTTTATCACTGATCCCAAAACCAATCATGGTTGGGTTCTTTAGGTTAAGGTTTTTAATCCTGCTAAAATAAGCTTCAGTAGTATCGCCAACTTCTAAATTTTTTCCTGTAGTGGCAGATGATGATAACAAATAAATAAATCCGTTGGTTAAAACATCAATTTTATGAATGCGTTCTTCGGCGGTTTGAGGGGTAATTAAAAACACATTGCTCAGGTTATGTTTCTCAAAGCAATCTTGATAAAACTCTTCGTACTCTACCATCGGCAAATCGGGTACTATACAACCATCAACACCTACTTCGGCACAAGCCTCACAAAATTTTTCGACACCAAACTGCAAAACAGGATTAACATAGCCCATTAATAACACAGGGATGCTCACCGTTTTACGTAAATCTTTCAACTGCTCAAAAAGCAAGTTAAGTGTCATGCCCTGATCGAGCGATTGTTTACTGCTGGCCTGAATTACCGGTCCATCGGCAACAGGATCCGAATAAGGAAAACCGATCTCGAGCATATCTGCACCCGATTTCTCTAGTAATTCAGCAATCTGTAAAGTATCGCCGGTGTTTGGGTATCCGGCAGTATAATAAATTGATAATATGTTTTTCTTCTCCTGGAAGAGTTGTTTAATTCGATTCATGTTCTTTTGAGATGTGAGATGGAGATGTGAGATTTGAGATTGATGACCTGGCAAGGAAATCTACTTTCTAATATCTCACTTCTCAAATCTATCTATAAGTTAAAATATTTAATATAAGTATCCAAATCCTTATCACCACGGCCTGAAAGGCAAACCACTACATTTTCGCCACCTTTAAACTCCATTTTTTCTAAATAAGCCAAAGCGTGTGCGCTTTCAATGGCCGGGATAATTCCTTCCAATTGTGTACAAAGCAAACCAGCATCTAAACTTTCTTCATCAGTGATGGAAACATATTGGCCACGCCCGGTTTTAAACAAATGTGCATGCTGTGGTCCAATACCCGGATAATCCAATCCGGCTGATACCGAATGTGGTTCTACAACCTGGCCATCTGGCGTTTGCATTAAAATGCTCCTGCTTCCGTGTAATACACCTTCTTTACCTAAATAAGTGGTTGCAGCAGAAAACCCGCTCGATACCCCTTTTCCGGCAGCTTCAACAGCAATCAGCTTTACATTTTCATCATCCATAAAGTGGTAAAACATACCCATGGCATTGCTTCCACCACCTACACAGGCCAACACATAATCAGGTTGATCGCTGCCGGTTTGTTCCAACAATTGCTTTTTGGTTTCTTCAGAAATAATCGACTGAAAAATGGCAACCATATCAGGATATGGATGTGGACCAACTACCGAACCGATAATATAATGCGTATCAACCGGGTTATTAATCCAATCGCGCATGGCCTCGTTGGTGGCATCTTTTAAAGTTTTACTTCCTGAACTTGCCGGAACAACCTTTGCGCCCAACATTTTCATACGGGCTACATTTGGTGCCTGGCGTTCAATATCTACCTCACCCATGTAAATAACACACTCCAGGTTACGTAAAGCACAAACTGTGGCCGTAGCTACCCCATGCTGCCCCGCTCCTGTTTCGGCAATAATTCTTTTTTTGCCCAATTTTTCGGCCAATAAAATCTGCCCGATGGTATTGTTGATTTTGTGTGCCCCGGTATGATTTAAATCCTCTCTTTTTAAGAAAATATTGGCACCAAAACGCTCAGAATATCTTTTAGCAAGGTATAAAGGGGAAGGACGGCCAACATAATCTTTTAACAATTGATGAAATTCCTTTTGAAAATCGGCATCATCAATAATCTTTAAATAGTTTTGACGCAATTCTTCTACGTTTGGATAAAGCATTTCGGGGATGTACGCACCTCCAAAATCTCCATAATATCCTTTTTCGTTTACTTTGTATTTCATAATATTTTTATCAACTAGTTTGCCACATTGAAAGCTGCTCAAGATAAGTCGTCATTCCAGCACAGGCGGGAATCTTAAAGCTCATTGCATTACTATTCCCAATCAAGTTGGGAATAACGGATCAACTTATACTTAATCACCTTCATGATGACATTATTTCGTGTTCATTTCTTTAATAAATTCTTTAATCTTCCCGGCATCCTTCAAACCTGGCTCAATTTCAAACCTGCTATTAATATCAAGCGCATATAAACGCTCATCACGTATATTTTTTATTGCTTCGGTGTGTTCAAGGTCAATTCCACCGCTTAAAAAGTAAGGCTTTTGATCTTTATATCGATCTAATACTAACCAATCAAATGTTTTTCCCGATCCACCGTGTGCTTTGGTTTTGGTATCGAACAAAAAGTAATCAACAACATTTAAATAAACTTCGACACCTGAAAAATCAAAATCTTCATCTATTCCGAAAGCTTTAATTACTTCTAAAGCGGGAAAGCTTAATTTTAATGTTTCACAGTATTCGGGCGATTCGCTGCCATGTAACTGAACAGCCTTCAGCTTCAAAGTGTTTACCTTATCTTTTACTTTTTCAATATCTTCATTTACAAAAACGCCTACAGTTTTAATCTCAGAAGGAATGTACTTAATTAATTCAGCAGAAACATCACTGATTAAGCGCGGCGATTTTTCATAAAAAATGAAACCCAAATAATCTGGCTGAAGCTCTGCAACCGCAGCAATATTGGCTGCCAAACGCATTCCGCAAACTTTTAATTTTAGCATGCCAATAGGTTTTTAAAGCTCTCCAATGCTTTTTTGCTCATTAACGATTCTTCCGCTGCGTAAAAACAATCGGCAAAAGATAATTCAGGTTTAATAGTCTTAATTGCCAATGCCGAATTGCAAAGCACCACATTGTTTTGCACATCTGTAGCCTCGCCATTTAACACATCCATAAATATTTTCGCTGATGATTCTACAGTATCTCCACCTTTTATGGCATTTACCTCAACCCGCTCAAAACCCATATCCTGAAGCGTTAAAATCTGCTCTCCTTTATTCGAAAAGGTTTTCACATCACAGGTTAACGAAACCTCATCATAACCTTCCAAGGCATGTACAATGGTGTAACTTTTATCGGTATCCTGATATAAATAAGCATATAAACGGGCCAGTTCTAAACTAAATACGCCCACCATCTGGTATTTTGGCTGCCCGGGGTTAACCATTGGCCCTAACATATTGAAAAAAGTTTTCACACCCAGTTCTTTACGGATAGGTGCCACAATTTTCATAGCGGGATTAAACAATGGTGCATGTAAAAAACAAATACCCGCTTTATCCAAATTGCGTTTTAAGGTATCCTCATCATTAGTAAAAGTATAACCTAAATGTTCCATCACGTTAGAAGAACCGCAGCCAGATGATACACCATAGTTACCGTGTTTGGCCACATGGTGCCCTGCACCTGCAACCACAAATGATGATAAGGTAGATATATTAAAAGTATCTTTACCATCGCCACCCGTTCCACAAAGGTCAATAAGATCGTAACCCGATAAGTTTACTTTCACACACGTATCAAGCATTGCATCACGAAACCCCTGTAGCTCCTGCACGGTGATGTTGCGCATGGCATAGGCAGTTATAAAAGCTGCAATCTGTGAAGAATTAAAAGCCCCTTCAGAAATGGAAATTAAAATGTTCTTTGCCTCTTCCCTGCTAAAACTCTTGTTCTCGAATAAATGGTTTAATATTTTTTTCATGTTTATTGTTCAATCTTATTTAACCACAGATGAACACGAATACACACAGATTTTATCCGTGTTCATCTTTTTTATCTGTGATTCATTTCTCATTTATCTCCATGGTCTGTGTCCTCACTAACCATTCATCTTCCTCCGTTTCGTACATACACCAAACGTAGCGTTATTATTATATTTCCCATGGTCTGTGTCCCCACTAACCATTCATCTTCCTCCGTTACATACATACACGAACCGGGGCGTTATTACTATGTCTCCCATGGTCTGTGTCCCCACTAACCATTCATCTTCCTCCGTTTCGTACATACACCAAACCTAGCGTCGCCTTTAAGCTTTTTTTTAAGGTGCTGAAATAAATTCAGCATGACGATCGCTATAAAAATCGCATAAAAAAAAGGATTGCTTTTTGGGCAATCCTTTTCATTGTGTTTAAAATATTTTAAAATATATAACAATAGAATTTGCCTAACGAATTTCGTTATGCCACCACCAATTGTTATTTAAGTTTTTAATTATCATGTTTGTATAAAGCAAATATTGATATAGTTTTTTAATATTCCAAAATCTTTCTAAAAATATATGTCTTTCTTCAAAAGAAAAGTACAGTTTAATGATGATTTGGGCTTCGGATCCAATCCGGTAACCAAAAATCAGCGCATGCTAAACCCCGATGGTTCTGCAAATATAGAACGTACAGGCTTACCATGGTTTAAGTTCGATGATACTTATACCCGATTGGTTACCATGAGCTGGCCGCGGTTTTTCTTCGTCATCCTACTCGCTTACCTTGTCGTAAATACGATTTTTGCAGTTTTATACAATGCAGTAGGAATAGAAAATTTAAATGGTGCTAATGGCGTTACATTTCGCGATCAGTTTTTTGATGCCTTTTTCTTCTCAGCCCAAACCATTTCTACCGTAGGTTATGGCCATATTTCGCCACAAGGTTTTGTTACCAGTGTGCTCGCAGCTTTTGAAAGTATGCTGGGTTTGCTCGCTTTTGCACTGGCCACCGGATTATTATATGGCCGTTTCAGTCGGCCCACTTCTAAAGTGAGTTTCAGTAAAAAAATGGTTATTGCCCCTTACGAAAAAGGCCACGGTTTGATGTGCCGTTTAGTAAATTTACGCCGCAATCAACTCATTGAGGTAGAAGTGCAAATGGTAATGTCGTATAACGAAACGGTTGATAATAAACAAGTGCGAAGGTTTTATCCGTTGGCTTTAGAACGCGATAAAATTGGGATTCTTTCTTTAAACTGGACACTCGTGCATCCTATAACCGAAGAAAGTCCGTTTTACGAGAAATCATTAACCGAATTGCAGCTTGCCGAAGTAGAAGTTTTTGTAATACTTAAAGCTTTTGACGATACCTTTTCGCAAACCATTCACACCAGAACCAGTTATCAGGATGAGGAAATAGAAATGGATGCTAGATTTGAGAAAATGTATTACCACAATGAAGAAGGTAAAATGGTGATGGATTATAGCAAACTCGATCAGGTTAGCCGTACGGTGTAAGTATCTTTTTCTTATGTTAAACTTGTTTTTGTTTTTGGAAAGCAATTGCCGTGCTAATCGGTTATAGCTTCCTGCCATACGCTTTATCTCGATTGAAGGAATCGGGATGCCCGCTGCTGCCAGGTTTATGGAACCTAGGTCGGTGCAATAAAAATACTATCGCCTTAATTGCATGTTCTCCAGAGTTTTCCACTTGAATAGCAGATAGGCTAAAAAGTTGACAACTCTTATGAAGATGACTTTTGTATAAACCCAACAATATCTTTATACAAATCATTTCCACCAAAAATCATCTGACTAATCATTGGTACATGGCTTTTGCCTTTAATTTCCTTAATTTCTACAGGAATGTTGTTAGCTTTAAGTTTTTCGTATAACCTTGGCGTTTGCAATTTAATGGCTCCGTAAGTTTTGCTTCCAAAAAAGAGTAAATGCGGATTTTTAATGTTATTTACATAATTTAATGGTGAAGCCAGTTTCCAAACGGCAGATTGATCAGTAAAAGTTCTGATGAAATCGAAGTAAAAATGATCTTTTTCTGCTGTAATTAAATATTCCTGCATATCTAAGCCAAAAGGATCGTTCAGGATTAATCCTTTAATCGGATTTTGGATACCAGCTTTTTTAAAGTATTTAGGATCTGCGTTGATCAGTTCACCTAAGTGCGCTCCTGCAGAATGGCCCATTACGAAAATTTTATCCGGGCTTGCTGTGTAATCAGCAATGTGCTCTTTTACCCATTTAACCGCTAAGGCACAATCATCGCCCATTTTCTCATACTGAACATTTGGTGCCAAACGGTAATTGATGATTACGGTAACAACGCCCTTACGTGCAAAGTTTCTGCCCAACCACCAATAGGTTTCTTTTTTGCCACTGCTCCAGGAGCCACCGTGGATAAAAATGAGAACAGGTTTGTTTTTTATACTGTCATTTTTATAAAAAATATTCAGCGTATTGGCCTCATCAGCATTGCCTGCATAATTGATATTTTTTACTTTTTTAACCTGTGCAGAAGAAAGTATCGTTTGAAAAAGGAGCATTAATAAAACAAGGGATTTGTACATAATAAAGATTTATCTCTTCACTCAATAAACGAAATTGTTGTAAAAGTGGATTTTTAATAATTGATCTTCGACTCCACTCAGACTGACAAGTAATTGAAGTTAAATCCAATGCGGTTTAACGTACTAAACATTAACCGCAATACACTATCCTTTAATCAGCGGATTCTTTTCTTTCGCAAACAAATCAAAAACCTTTTTATCAACAAAAGCCGGAAAGAGTTTATTCATCCATACGGCTAATTTACCTTGTCCGGTCATGATGAGGGTGCGTTTGCGTTGTTCAATCCCATCGGCAATAATGCTTGCTACATCTTCTGATGTCATCATTTTACCTTCATCCATACTGGTTTCGCCATGTGCGGCACCATCTTTAGATAAAGCGGTTACGCGAATGTTTGATGCGGTAAAGCCCGGGCAGGCCAATAACACATTTACACCCGTTTTTAATAATTCGGTACGAAGGGATTCCATAAAACCGTTCATTGCAAATTTAGAGGCCGAATAACCGGTTCGGCCCGGCAAACCGCGGAAACCTGCAATTGATGAAACACCTACAACTGTTCCTTTGGTTTTAAGAATCTCAGGCAAGGCATATTTTGTGCAATATACTGTTCCCCAAAAGTTTACATCCATCAGGTTTTTAAGTACCGATAAATCTAAATCATTAAACAGCGCACGCATTGATAAACCAGCGTTATTAACCAAAATATCAATCTGTTGAAACGAAACCAAAGCTTGTTTAATAATCAGTTCACAATCTGTTTCTTTACTCACGTCAGCCTGAACAGCAACGGCCCTGATGCCATATTTTTTTTCCAGTCCGGCAGTAATTTCGCAAAGTGTTACATATTGACGGGCAGCTAAAACCAGGTTGGCACCACGTTTGGCAAATTCTTCGGCACAGGCTTTTCCAATTCCGCTGGATGCTCCGGTGATAATGATTACTTTATTTTTTAGATTCATTTTGAGTAGAACGATTTGATTAGTTTGTTTTAAAATAGTTTGTGGCTTCAGTAACTTCGTCGGAATTGATGATATCTGCACCAAGCTCATGCAACAGCTTCCAACAAGCTTTAGTATCGGGCGCACCCCAAAAACGGAATGGTTTACCGATTTTATGCGCATTTTGAATCAGGTTTAACAATTTAGCTTTATCCATTGTTGAAATTTCTCCAACACCTTTCCATTTAGAATAAGTGGCAAAATTATCGCTGATCATTGCCACTTTCGCTAAATCGGCCTGGCTATAAATATGGTTGGGCAAACCATCGAAATATAAATTTGGGTATTTATGAAAACTGCTATCAGCCGGGCGGTTTCCACTAATTACTACAATGCTATTTTTACCCTGCTTATTAAAGTATTGCTGATATTTTTTTAAACCCTTATTCAGTAAATGATATGTCGAATCCCAATCTCCCTTTACATCAACCATCAATTGAAAAGCGTAATATTCATTACTGTGAGATAAGGTTTTTATCCGTTTTAAATACAATGCATCTAAAGTATTGCCTGTTTTAATTTCTTTTTTACTATGGGCAACAATTAACGAATTGCCAACTACAAAAACATCAGCTTCTATAGAAAAAGCCTTGTTTTGCACGGCATCATAAAAAGGTTTTTGGTGGGTATAATCGTTATGTGAGTGAATTTTAACTTGTGCCTGAACAAACAATCCGGATAAAATTAGCAGGGAGAAAACCAGGAAACGCTGTACCATTATTTCATCATTGCTGTTTCGTAAGGCACGCGGGTTACAATGGATCTGCCGAGCGTAATTTCATCGGTATATTCTAACTCGCCACCAAAAGCAATACCTCTTGCAATGGTAGTTACAGGAACATTAAATTCTTTTAATCTTTTATAAAGGTAGAAAAGTGTGGTATCGCCCTCCATATTAGGACTTAAGGCTAAAATTACTTCTTTAATTCCTCCTACTGCCATCCGCGACACCAATCCTTCTATAAATAAATCAGAAGGTCCAATTCCATCCATAGGCGAAATTAATCCACCCAAAACATGGTAAACCCCAAAGTATTGTCCGGTATTTTCGATGGCCATTACATCACGGGTATCTTCTACCACACAAATGGTTTCTTTATCGCGCTTAATTGAAGTACAGATTTCGCACACGGTATAATCCGAAATGTTATGGCAGGTAGTGCAGTGTTTAATCTGTTGTTTAAGCTTTATAAATGTATTGCCAAACTGATTCACCTCCTCCTGTTCTTTATTTAAAAGATGTAACACCAAGCGTAAAGCCGTTTTTTGCCCCACACCAGGAAGTTTCGAGAATTCGTTTACCGCATCTTCGAGCAGTTTGGATGAAAAATTCATAATGCAAAAATAGGTAAAATGCTTTGTTAGTTCAATAGGCATTAGTTTATTGGTTAATAGTTAAATAGTTCATTGTTGATGGCTTGATGTTTCAGCATTCAGTCCTCTTTATTTATTGGTAACTGGCAATTGCGAAGGGATATTTACATAGCAGATGGTTAGTTAACCCCGATATACTTTTGTGCGCTATGTTTATGCAAATCAGCCATCAACCCAATAGCAAAACTAAACCCATTGAGCATATACTTTTGTGCGCTATGTTTATGCAAATCGGCTATCAACCATTTAACCATCAGCCATCAACCCAATAGCAGAACTAAACCAATTGAGCCCTATACTTTGGGCGTTATGTCTATGCAAATCGGCTATCAACCATAAGCTATCAACCAAATAGCGAAACTAAACCCATGTAATGCGTCATCTTAATCCAAATCAGCTATCAACCAAATAGCAAAACTAAACCCATTGACATTAAATCCGAATTTCTTACATTTATCAGCTTAACACAAAACTATGTCTCCAACCATTCTCTTATGTTTTCTGATCGGTTATTTTCTATTGCTGATTATTATTTCATTTGTAACTTCAAAAAACTCATCCGACAATTCGACATTTTTTATAGCCAACAGAAATTCTAAATGGTACCTCGTGGCCTTTGGTATGATTGGCACAGCCCTATCAGGTGTTACCTTTATATCTGTACCGGGCGAGGTTGGTGCACCAAGCGGAAACCAGTTTCAATACTTCCAGTTCGTACTCGGCAATGCAGTTGGTTTTATCATTATAGCCACGGTTTTGCTTCCACTTTACTACCGGATGAATTTAACCTCTATTTATAGCTACATAGAGAAAAGATTAGGCCACTTCAGTTATAAAACAGCAGCATCTATATTTTTATTGAGCCGAACATTAGGATCTGCAACAAGATTATACCTGGTGGTGATTGTTTTGCAACGCTTTATCTTCGATAATTATGGCATTCCATTTTGGTTAACGGTTTTAATTTCACTGGCCTTAATTTGGTCGTATACATTTAAAGGTGGGTTAAAAACGATAATTATTACTGATACACTGCAAACTTTTTTCTTGGTGCTGTCCGTTTTTTTAACGATTTATTTCATTTGTAACAGCCTGAATTTTGATATTCCTCAGGCATTCGAAACCGTAAAAAACAGCAGCTATTCAAAAATTTTCTTTCTAAATGATTTCCTCACCAACAAATTTTACTTCAGTAAACAGTTTATCGGCGGTATTTTTGTTACCATCGCCATGACGGGTTTAGATCAGGATTTGATGCAGAAAAACCTGAGTATGGGCACCATCAAAGAGGCACAAAAAAACATGTTTACTTTTACAGGGGTATTTGTAATTTTAAATGTTTTCTTTTTGAGTGTTGGTGCATTATTATACATTTTCGCCGCAAAAAATGGAATTGATATTCCTTTAGATCATATTACAGGCAAACCACGTACAGATTTATTGTTTCCAGAAATTGCGCTAAATAACTTAGGTGCAATACCAGCAATTATATTTATGCTGGGTTTAACGGCCGCAACATTTGCGACCACAGATTCTGCCCTTACCGCATTAACTACCTCATTTTGTGTCGATTTTTTAGGGATGGATAAAGCTGCAAATGTAAACGCAGAAGATGCTGTAAAAAAGCGCCATACGGTGCACGTAGCATTTTCAATTTTAATGTTTTTGGTAATCCTCGTGATTAATGCATTTAACAGTTCATCAGTAGTGAGCTTGATTTTTACCATTGCCTCTTATACCTACGGACCGCTTTTAGGGCTCTATAGTTTTGGATTATTTGTAAAAAAACGCGGTTTACATGATAAATTAGTGCCGATAGTTTGTTTATTATCACCTTTTTTATGTTACTTGCTTTCTACGTACTCTACCACTTTATTGGGCGGCTACGTTTTTAGTGTCGAACTGATTTTAATTAACGGTTTAATCACATTTATAGGCTTATTGTTCATCAGCAAAAAAACTGATGCACAAACCAGATTTTAATATTAGAATAACAGTATATGACGAGTGAAGAAAAAATTAGAAGTGCTTTTGAAAACAAAGACTGGCAGGAAATTAAAGTAACAGATTCCTGGCAAATTTTTAAAATCATGGCCGAATTTGTAGATGGCTTTGAAAAACTGGCTAAAATTGGTCCTTGCGTTACCATATATGGATCGGCCCGTACAGCGCAAACACACCGCTATTACCAATTGGCAGAACAGTGTGGCAAATTATTAACCGATCGTGGTTATGGGGTAATAACAGGCGGTGGTCCGGGTATTATGGAGGCTGGTAACAAAGGTGCACATACCAATGGCGGTAAATCTGTAGGTTTAAACATTGAGTTACCTTTTGAGCAATTCCACAACAAATATATCGACCATAATAAATTATTGGAGTTTGATTATTTCTTCGTCCGCAAGGTGATGTTTATGAAGTATAGTCAGGGTTTTGTGGTTTTACCAGGTGGTTTTGGAACCATGGACGAGCTTTTTGAGGCTTTAACCCTAATCCAGACCGGTAAAATTGCCCGTTTCCCAATTGTATTGCTTGGAGTAGATTATTGGGGCGGATTAATTGACTGGATAAAAGGAACAATGCTGCAAAAAGAACACAATATCCATGAAGAAGATTTAAACCTATTTAGATTGGTAGATACTGCAGAAGAAGCAGCAGAACACATTTTCCGTTTCTACGATAAATATGTACTTAAACCGAATTTCTAGGCAAGTTTGATGGATTGATTGGTTAATCGGTTAACTGACAATCGAAAAATGAAAACTGCTAATTGAAAACTGAAAAGTGCTTACAAACAATAAGCACTTTTTTCATGTAACATCTGAAATGAATTGCCATCTAAAATGAAACGCAATTAAATATGTCGAAATTCATCAATTGGAAAAGTAATTGGCTCAACGGAAACTTTCAACTTTTTGTTGATAGGCTGCAAAAAGGTGCAATAACTTTTGCAACGTGGAAAAGTGATGCAGAAAGCGTTTTTGAAGATAAAAACTATCAGTTTATAAATGAGGGTGTTTGGCAATCGAGTACAAAAGTGGTTGATAGAAAAACAAACGAAACGGTAGCCATGATTACTTACGACTGCTGGAAATCAAAAGCTGTAATTAGTTTAAAATCGGGTGAGCAATACGAATGGAAATCAAGTGGAATATGGAAAAAACAGTGGACGGTAAGCAATTATAACAACGAACACATCATGTACAGTTCCAGCAATAATTGTGGTGCAATCTCTTCTGATACAGACAATGAATTATTGATTTTAGCAGGTTTATTTATTAAACAGATTTACAACAAACGGGCATTGCTACTTATTGTGTGCATTATGCCAATTATTTCAACATCAACGCTTCATCACCATAATTAAAAGTAAAATTAACCCTTTTGTGAGATGGAACAGGTATTAAACTGGAGAAAAGGTTTATTTGATAGTAACTATCAGGTAGTAAATAATGGTTTGCTGAGATTTTCTTTAAATTTTAGTTCATGGAAAAATTCTGCAATTGCCACTACTCAGGGTGGAATCTACCTCTTAAAAAGCGAAGGATTTTCTAAACCCGAAACTAAAATTGTAGATAACAAAAACACAGTTTTAGCCGTAATTACGTATGATTGGTTGAATTTTAAAGCCAAAATCATATTTGCCACAGGCGAAACTTTCGATTGGAGCTACCAGAACAGTTGGTTAAGTCGCTGGTCGTTAAATAACCATAAAGATAAACAGATTTTATATAACGCATCTGCAGGTAATGGATTGATACATACGAATGTAGATGACGATATGGTTGTATTGTGCGGCCTTTTTATAAGGGAATACTATTCACGGCTCCTCTTCGGATTTATCATTGTTGTATTTATCATGCTTAGTTTCAAAAGCATTTTTTAAAGCTTAGTAGGAACTTTTTTGTACCTACCCTGGTCGTTGCGCCTCCAGGTTATTGAGTTAAGAGTTTCTCACCACAGATGGACACAGATAAACACGGATCTTTATAGCTGTGTGTTCGTTTTGATCTGTGGGGTAATTTTATTTGGCGGTGATTAGGGCTTACTCAATATCATTGTTAGCGTGTAGCTAAGTTTAAGTGAAAATGATTAGACAAGTAACCTTAAATAATTCATAGTATGATAGATGCTGAAACAAGTTCAGCAAGACGGTAACTTGGGGGTTTAAACGCGCGAGATGCTACAATAGTTTGGTGTTTAAAGCCCGCTAACGCCACCACTCACTACCAGTTTCATGGCGTCCGCCGCCGTCATGTGTAAATCGGTAACCTTTTCTCTGCTTACAATACAAAGCTGGCCGGCAAAAGAATAAGATAATGGAAAATATACTGCTACCTCATTAGGCAGGTTAAGTTTATGCAGATCGTTCTGTGTTAAAAATCCAATCTTTTTTAATCCACCTTCCACCTCAACCAGCACAGGGTGATTAAATTTCTTTTCATCGCCCACAAAAGCTTCTGTTAAATCTTTGATGGATGAATAGATAAAGTTAAGCAAGGGCAACCTTTGCATAATCCGCTGGAACCAGTTATACATTGGTTCGGTTACCAAATTGGTTACAAAAATTCCTGCAAGTAAAATGAGGGTTAATACGGTTAATAAACCCAAACCTGGGATATTCCGGCTTTCGCCTGTGCGTGGATTTACACCTAAAATATTGTTTACGTTTAACCAGCTATCAACGGTTGTAACTGCCCAAACTACAATAAAAATACTCACGGCAATGGGCACAACAATTAATAAACCTTTAATCAAATAGTTTAAAATAGCTTTCCCGACTTTATTCATGGTGCAAAAATAACAATTTTTAATTCATTTGCGTGGCACGTTCAATAGTCATTCGCCATTGGTTCAATCGTAATTGATTCATCGGTGTAGGGTGCATAACCCATCAATTAATAAACTATTCATAAAAATAAACCCGCTTAACCCGCTGGGAGATATTTGTCAAAATTTCATAAGGGATTGTATTGATATCTTTTGCCAGTTGCATAATAGTATGTTCTTTATTAAAAACTATGGCTTCATCACCAGGTTTTACATCAATACCGGTTACATCCAACATGGTCATATCCATACAAACAGAACCTACTACAGGAACTAAATTACCGTTAATCAGCATTTTACCAACACCATTACCAAAATAACGTGTATAACCATCAGCATATCCAATTTTTACAGTCGCTATTTTACCGCCGTTTGGCATTATACCTTTTCTGCTATAACCAACAGTTTCACCAGGTTGCAAGGTTTTTACTTGTGTAACGGTTGTTTTAAGTACCATTACGGTTTGTAAGCCCCGATTATTGGCCAAAGCAGAATCAAAACCGTATAAACCGATGCCTAAACGCACCATATCCAGCTGCCCTTCAGGCCAGCGCGAAATGCCGGATGTATTAGAAATGTGGAGCAAAGGTTTGTAATCCAAAACATTGATCAGTTGATTGGCAACGGTTTTAAATTTAGTAATCTGTTGTTGGGTAAATCCATCGTGTTCTGCAGCATCACTTGCCGCCAGGTGAGAAAATATACTCTGAACTTTTACCCGCTCCGAATCTTTCAACAACATGGAAAGCTGGTCTATTTCTGACTCATCAAAACCCAAACGGTGCATTCCGCTGTCTATTTTGAGGTGTATAGGGTAATCGAAATCATAATCAGAGAGGGAATTTAAGAAACTGTTCAGAATTTCAATACTGTAAATTTCGGGTTCAAGGTGATGTTTTATGATCGCCTCGAAAGCAGATTCTTCAGGGCTCATTACCATAATAGGCAAAGTAATTCCAGCTTTTCGTAATGCAATGCCTTCATCGGCATAAGCAACAGCCAAATAATCTACCTTATGAAACTGCAATAAATTGGCTATTTCAAAACTTCCGCTACCATAAGAGAAAGCCTTCACCATAGCCATTATTTTTACTCCCGGTTTAACCTTTGCACGATAAAAATGCAGATTGCCCACCATGGCATTCAGATCGATTTCTAAAACAGTATCATGTATTTTTTGGGTAAGCAATTTACTGATTCTGCCGAATTCAAAGCGCCTGGCTCCTTTTACCAATATGGTTTCATGGTTAAATTGCAAACCCGGGAAAGCCTCAATAAAGGCATTGGTATCATCAAAAAACTCGGTTTCGAAGTTAAAAATGCCAGCAAAGCGCGAAATATGTGTGCCAATACCAATTAATCGGTTTACCTTCTTCTGTAAGAGCAATTCGGCTATTTCCGTATATAAATCGAAATCGTCCCTTCCTGTTTCAAATAATTCAGAAAGAATAACTGTTTTCTTTGGATGCTGGTTTTGCTGGTTTAAGAAATCGAGTGCTATCGCCAGCGATGAAATATCAGCACTGTATGAATCGTCGATAATGGAACATTGGTTAATTCCGTTTTTCAGTTCCAAACGCATGCTCACATGACTTAGCTTCTCCAGACGCAAATCGGCCTGCTCTGGTGTGTAACCTAAAGCGAGCAGCGTTGCCCAGCAAATCATGCCATTTTCTATCGAAGCTTTATCTTTAAAAGGCAGAATGCATTCAATTTCACGATTTTGATAAATTGCCCTCAGATAACAATTTCCTTCAATAGGCTCTACAGCAACCACCTGTAAATCAGCAGCCTGCTTACTACTCCAGCTAAACTGTTTTTTGCCTGGCAATTCTTTAATGCTTATTTCGCTTACATATTCTGGCGAATAAATAAAAAGTTCAGATGCAGCAAAAAGTTTCAGTTTCTCAGTCAGTTTTTCTTTTTTAGAACTGAACCCTTCGGCATGTGCTTCGCCAATATTGGTTAAAATCCCTACCTCAGGTTTTATAATTTCAGCCAGACTTTGCATCTCATTTACCGCAGAAATTCCGGCCTCAAAAATGCCAAGGGTATGATCTGCTTCAAGCTGCCAGATGGAAAGTGGCACGCCAATTTGAGAATTATAACTTTTCGGGCTTTTAACAATGTTAAAATCAGCGGCTAATAGCTGATACAACCATTCCTTAACAATCGTTTTACCGTTACTGCCGGTAATGCCAATGGTTTTTAAGTCGAACTGTTCACGGTGATAAACGGCTAGTTTTTGCAGGGCAGACAAGGCATCGTGAACCAATAAAAAATTGCAATCGGGGTATTGGTTAACATATTTTGCTTCGGTAATTACGAAATTACGGATATCTTTTGCGTAAGCGTCTTTTATAAATTCGTGTCCGTCGCGGTGGGATGATAGTGCAAAAAAAACAGAATGCTCCGGCACCAAAACAGAACGGCTATCAATCACGAGGTATTGAATAATAACCTCTCCATCAACCATTTTGGTATCGGCTTTTAAAATTTCGGCTATTTTGGCAACGGTATATATTGGGTTTAGCATGCTATTATATTCAGAAAAATACGGTAATCGCTTTAATTTTTACGAATTTCAGTAATTAATTATGAAAAGCAGTAAACAAGAGACAGTAATATTAGATAAAAAACAAGCTTTGGCCAAAGCAGAAAGTTTTTGTGTTTACCAGGAGCGTTCGCAGAAAGAAGTACGTTATAAATTGGTAGAATGGGGCATGCGCGGCGATGAACTTGAAGAAATAATTAGCGAGCTGATTGTAAACAATTTTTTAAATGAAGAAAGGTTTGCCAAAAGTTACGCATCAGGCAAATTTAACATTAAACACTGGGGCCGGATTAAAATTAAACAAGGTTTAAAATTGAAAGGTGTACCGGATAAAATTTTGCAAAAGGCAATTTACAGCATCGATGACGATGATTACATACTTACCATAGAAAAATTGGCCCTTAAAAAAGCACAGAGTTTAAGTGAAAATGATCCGTTTAAAAGAAAAAATAAGCTGATGAACTATCTTCAGGCAAAAGGTTTTGAAACTGATTTAATTTTACTTGCACTGAAAGCCAGCAATTTAAATTAAATATTAAATTTTTAACAAGAAATCTCTTGACAGAAATATAAATCTGCCTATATTTGCATCACCAAAACGAAACGACAACATCAGTTTTGTAAATGCGAAAGTAGCTCAGTTGGTAGAGCACGACCTTGCCAAGGTCGGGGTCGCGAGTTCGAATCTCGTCTTTCGCTCCAAACAAATGCCTTCCTACCAGAAGGCATTTATTTTAAAGTTAACCAAGCCGATGGAGATCGGTAGCGGCTAATGCTCGGGTGGTGGAACTGGTAGACACGCAGGACTTAAAATCCTGTGCTTTCAAAGGCGTGCGGGTTCGATTCCCGCCCCGAGTACACAAAAAAAATCGAA
>NZ_LMKM01000023.1 GCF_001421515.1 Pedobacter sp. Leaf216
ATCAAGCATTGAACTTCAAATCTCCTGTAGATTTATTACAGGAAATTTGAGGACAAAATTATACTTTTGAATGGTCTGAAAAACAGGGGAGCTTACAATGAAGCCTTATAACTCAAAAACTATGGACATTCAAAAAAACCTGCTCCTTTTCTATAAAAAATCACTCAAGCTTAAAAAAGCAAGATTAAAAGTAAAGACGCTAAAAGAGTCCAAGGTTAAGATTAGTGATCAAAAAAATCTTAATATATCAGAAATCCAGGACGCCGCTAATCACTATTTAAAAATCAAGAAGTTTTCCGACCGAATCGGTCAGCTACCCAGTGATTTACTCGGCATTCAAAGAAAATTGATTTCCACTTTTAAAACAATAGGTCTGCGAGTGGGAAAAAAAATTTTAATTGAGGATAAAAAATATGGCAATATATATTTTTGGTATGAAGGAACCTTTGTCTATTTTGAAGATAAAAATAGCCAATCAGATGAGCCTACATCGATATAAATGTTCTATATATCTTGAATAGATAATTTTTTACTGGAAGAAACCTCCCATAATTTCAACTGATGCAAGGATTTATACTTTGGTCTAGCCGCAATAAATTGCAACTTAAGAACCTTTTGAATAAGGCCATAACTAATGATTTCAAGCCGAGGATTAACAATTAGCGAACACAGATTAAACTAAGCCTTTAAAGCTATGAAATGGGAAGAAGAAACCAGCCTAACAGTGAATAGCGTTAACGCAATGCCAAGGACTGCCAAAAACTACGTGGATTTTAGGCACCAAAATGCGATAAAAATCGTTATATTAGAATAATATGTCAAGCAAGAAAAACCAGTATGTTCAGGGCAGTCTTTTTACTTCCTTTCAACCTACGCGTGTGGTTGGAAAAGGTTTAAAAGCCGCCAAATTCACCACTCATTTTTATTCCAGACTAGATGCCATCCAAGCTGTCATCAAAAAACTTCGACGTGATGATCTGAGCCAGGGGCATTGTTTTATGGTTTTCGATGTCAACCTTCCAGAGGATCAGGCGTATTACGAATACCCCGATGGACGCATATTAATAGAACAGGTTGATAAGCGCAGCATTGAGGTACCAAGGATAATCGTTCGTGAACTTAACAAAGCTGAGGTCCACGCAGTGAGGAAAAAACATGCCATCTTCGAATAAACCACAGCTTTTTATCGTTACCGGGAGTAATAGCGCAGGCAAATCTACGCTGAAGCAGGCCTTATAACATGAGGAATTCGCGGACCTTGACATCTTCGATGGCGATAGTTTTACACCAAGAAGAGTGTAGGGATCTATAAGAAAATCAAGGTCAGCAAGGAAACCAAACGTCTGGCACAAGAAGCCTTGTAAGAACACTTTCTAAAACTCATTGATACGCACATCGGTGGGAAAAAACATTTTGCCTAAAGGTCATTTTATAGGCTCCGGTGCCTGGACAGTGCCGCAGCGCTTTAAAGAAGCGGGGTTTGAAACACATTTGATATTTTGTGGACTGACCAATGTTACCAAGTCCATTCAGCGAGTGGATATCCGATTTAAAAAGGGTGGCTTCCATGTACCTCCCCTTGATATCGGCAATAACTTCCATGGCAATATGGAGATGCTCAATAAGCAATTCGCTATATTTGACAGTAAAGAGATCATCGACACCTCTAACAACCAGATTATACCGGTGTGCAGTCTGCTTGACGGTAGGGCGTATACTCCGCTATCGGATGAAGACCTTCCGGAATGGTTCAAATCAGGGATGCCCAATATTTATGCCTTATTGACGCCGCAACAACCCTTATAGCACTAAACATTTCTGAAAGGGTTACTGCCTGTTTGCCCAAGTTTTTTTATACCAGCTGTAGCTACATCGAAACGGCTGAACTTCGAGTACCCGAACCTTTCTCATTGCGCTTTTCATTTTGCCTTTGAGCATTCTTTTTCCCATGTCTTTTTTTCTTTGCTACTGGCCCAGGCTGTGGTTCTGCCGGAGGATTTTTACCGCATTCCTCTTTTAAAAGTGCTGAAATCTGGTACTTGATATGCTCATAATTCTCCCTGACCTCCGCTTCGTCTACACGCCTGAGTAGCGGAATTGGCCGATATCCCTGCTCCTCTTTTGCAATAGCTTCGTGGTCGTTCTGGATTTCTGCATGGAACATTTTGAGTGAAATCTTCTCATCGGGATTATCGGCAACGATACCGACAAATTCCCCTGACGAAAGTGATGCGATTTTGGAGGCGGGAATAGCATAATCAAGCTGGGTACTTTGGGATATGGAAATATCGCTGCTGTTGATGCTTTTGGACTGGCGGTCCTGCATTATTTTCCCAAATGTTTCGCTGAGCGTTTTGGCCGTATTTCCGGTCACCTGGCCCGAAATGATATTACCGACAATACCGGTAATTACCTCGGATTGTTCTGCCCCATAATCCTTTTTGAGCTGACTGAAATCCTGAACGGCGAGCGCAGTGGCGACCTTATTACTTCTTGCCGTAGCAATTAGACTGTCCATATTATTAAAGAATATTGTCGGGAATTCATCAAAAATGAGCGCACTTTTGAGCTTGCCTTTTTGGTTGACCAATTTAATCATGCGCGAGATATAAAGAGAAAGGACTGCGCCATACACCTGGAGCTTTTGGGGATTGTTTCCTACACAAATAATTTTTGGCTCTTGCGGATTATTCACATCCAAAGTAAAATCATTTCCGCTGAGCACATAATAAAGCTGGGGTGAAGACAGGCGTGCCAAGCCAATCTTGGCTGAGGCGATCTGACCTTCGAGCTGCGCCATCGCTTCGTTTTGATAGGCGCTAATGAAGGGATTGATGAGCACCTTGATTTCTTCTTCCTGCTGCAGCACGTTAAATAGCTGGTCATAGTCTGCCTGCATCAGCTCAATCACGTGCGGCAAGGTACAGTACTTGCCGTCCTTATATTTTTTAAGATACCAGATGACCGCCGTCAAAAAGTTAATGGGACTTTCAACAAAGAAATCGCCCTGCTTTTTAATCCAATCCCTATTGAGGCCCATCATGATGGTTCGACTGGCCTCGGTGGCATCAGTAATGTCAGTCATGGCCGAGGGGTCTAATGGATTGCACCGATGTGTACGGTTGAGATCATCGAAGTTGATCACATAAAACCTTGGCCTGACCTTAAACCGGTCATGGTATTTTAAAAGGCAATTGTATGCAATGACTGAAAGGTCATCGTCGAGTAAGTCAGCGGAATTGCTCCCGCCTTCTCCTCTAAGAACCGTACGTGAGAGTTTCCAGCTCATACGGCTCAAGTAATTGCCATCTATTTACATAGACNGTCGAGTAAGTCAGCGGAATTGCTCCCGCCTTCTCCTCTAAGAACCGTACGTGAGAGTTTCCAGCTCATACGGCTCAAGTAATTGCCATCTATTTACATAGACGACCTCATCGAGAAGCCCTCTTTTTAAGGTAAAMACTTCTGCGACAACCATCATGTACAAGTTCGTGAATTGCCTTGTTGTTGACAATACTTTTGGTAGTGCCCCACGGTAATTCCCTGTCAATTTTGTTGCCGCAGATAGGGCATGTGCGTTTCTGTTTCTCCCATAACTTAAGGAGAGTCGTCTTTCCTTTTAATGTCTGTAACATTTTGTACGTTTCACGCTTTTCAAAATAGTACTTCCATGTAGGGTCGAAGRGGTTTGCACTTCCATGGATCTTGACATTCCTGGTTATGTTTATATTGGAAAGATGTTTCAATGTCAGATAGTTTTTATCCTCATTTTCATTCTCCTTCCAAGTAAAACACCARTCTCGATTGCCGATCTTTTGAAAGTACTTTTGTTTAACCCATTTCCTTCCCTTGTTAGCGGAATGGCGACGATTACACCATGACCATATTTTTTGAAAGATCAAGTGATCGCAGTTCTGAAATATATCCGAGGCAACGCTATGTTTATAGTAGTTGCCCCAGCCAKTAATAACAGGGTTTAGCATGCGTATAAGTGAATCCTGTCTCGTAGATTGATTGGACTTAATAATGTCCTTTATCTTTAATAGGAATTTCTTCATGCCACTCTTTGATGGTCTTGTAAGTACCACATGTTTAAATCTGCGGACATTGAAACCCAGGAAATCAAAGCCTTCGTCTATATGGGTTRTCTTGGTCTTTTCTTCAGAAAGGATTAATCCTCTTTGTTTTAAGAATTCAACAACCACAGGCTTAACCTCTTTTTCCAGTGCTTCCTGCGTTTTTCCTGTGATAATAAAATCATCAGCATACCTTACCAACCTTACGGCTGGGTAATATGATTTGCCACTTACTGTAGTCCGTTGGAATTTTTCCAACAACACTGTTTCTAAACCATCAAGAGTCATGTTGGCCAGCGTTGGTGATATTATACCTCCCTGTGGGGTTCCTTCCTCTGTTGGAAACAGTTCATCCTTGAAGATGAAACCACATTTAAGCCACTTTTTTAACATGGTTTTGTCCATTGGGATGTTCTCCAATAGCCATTGGTGGCTGATGTGATCAAARCAACCTTTAATATCTCCTTCCATAACCCATTTTGGGGAGAGTTTCTCTTTACCCAAAAGTGTGTGACACTGGGTAATAGCATCCATCGTGCAGCGTTCTCTTCTGAAACCATAAGAGTGTTTATCTGCCTTAGTTTCTGCTACCGGCTCCAATGCCATGAGATATAAAGCCTGCATTGCTCTATCCTTCATCGTTGGGATACCCAAAGGGCGTAATTTCCCATTGCTTTTTTCAATATGTACCCGTCTTAAAGGCTGTGGATTGTACCCTTTTCTTTTCAGATCAGCAATCGCCTTTAATCTTTCAACAGGTGAATCCCAAGTTACCTTGTCAACACCTGCTGTGTTCTTCCCCTTGTTAGAGGTTACTCTTTTCACAGCCAAAGCTTTGGCGTAATAAGAGTGTGTTAGTACCCATTGTAAGGATTTTACCTTACCATGTTTACCTTCTTTCTGAGCTTTTACAATACGTGCTTGTAGCTTTCCAACTCCATTCTTGCATTTGTCCCAATCAATGTTGTTCCAATTGCTGAGCTCTTTGTCAGTAGGCGCACACGCTGTTTTACTTACGTTCATTTGCTTTCCTCCTTTAAAAAGTTCTAAAAGTTTCTTGTAAAATAATTACCATATACAGAAGTCTGCCCACTTTCGTGTGGAGTGACGTTTAAACTCCTATCCATTTCATTACAAAATAGCATTCGCTTTCTCTGTAATCCCATACCCGCACCACTATCGGCCTTCCTTACAGTCGGCTTTCCTGCATCCGCAGGAATGATACGGGCTTACAACGTTCCGTGTAAGTAACAACGAAGGGTTAGGTCCTATCTCTACGCCGGCAGTTCTGTTGTTCGTGTAATCCCAAAATTCCAGAGATTATCCAACTGCGTCACCTTTTGGTTCAAGCCTATCAGCATTGTTTGGCTTGTTCGACTTAACGACCTTTTAATGATAGTTCACTTTCGTTGACCATACCTTCAGCCTCGCCCCCAGACAGCATAATGCTTACCGTCGTTGTTTCCACCTCACGGCTTCAACTTCTTCACCTGCCGGTGAAAGGGTTACTTTGTCAGGGCAGCTTCACACAAAACAATTACTTGTAATGCATGTGCCCTTAGGCTACTATTGACGACACAATAGGTTCAATCTCCGTTGAACAATTACTTACACAGCCTCGTTTCGCACNCACACAAAACAATTACTTGTAATGCATGTGCCCTTAGGCTACTATTGACGACACAATAGGTTCAATCTCCGTTGAACAATTACTTACACAGCCTCGTTTCGCACGAACTTAAAGTCATAAACGCATATACAGAACTGCTTTTCGATCAGCTGGCGGATAAAGGGCATAACGATCCCGAAACTTTTACCTGATCCGGGCGTACCGATCAAGAGGGTTCCCCTGAAAACGTTACAGATATTGATAAAGCCTTTGTGTACTTTTTTGCGGTAATAAAAAAGACTCGGTACGCTTACCTGGTAAGGTCCTTTGATTTCCCTGGTGGCCTGCATAAAAGATTCCTGCTCAATATTCCAGCGGTCCTTTCCCAGCGAGGAGCTGATGATCTTGGAAATATTGCCCATGGCGATATGCACCAGCAGCGTCCCTAAAAACAGTGTTATGCAGTAGCCTGTATCCCTCCAATTAGGGCTCAGCAAAGAAGTGTTTGCCGGCCCGGGGTAAAACCAGAGCCCGCCGAGAAGGATTATCAGGCCAGCACTGAGCGGATAAAGGATCGCAGCGCGGTAGTCCAGGTCTTTCTCCTTTTTGCTCAGCGTACCGATAGCAACCAGAATTATCAGGGAAAGGATAAAAGCCCTGGAATACAGGGGCTGGGAATAAATGGCCAGTTTGGTTATCACAGCATATATCCTGCTTAGGCCAAACCTGTAAAACCAGGGAAAATCGATGAGTTTGGGCGCATAGATGAATACGAAAATATCCAGGCTGACGCAGAGATAAATGCAGAACTGCATAAAACGGTGCAGCATCTGCTGTTCTTTACTTTCTTCCATTTGTTATAGTACCGGATGAACATTTGATTTAAAAAGTATCCGCTGTGAGCAGATCCCGGTATTTTACCGATAAGCTCAGCTTCCTTGCGGACAGCTGCTTTTCATCCAGGGTAACCTCAAGACGCTTTGAGGGTGGATAAGTGAGCTTTCCGATCACATAAATGTTGCGGAATACTTTGGAAAAACGCTTGGCAGGATAAAGGGAGAACAACGGTTTGATAGCTACCGACTGGGAAGTTGTCGCTTTATTGATCTTTCTATCTTCCAAGGTAAAGCTCAGCGAGGAAGGCTCATAGGCTAAAGCAGTGGAATTTTCAAAACTTAAATCCATAAAGATGAGTTCACCCACGCACAATACCCGGTTCAGGCTGACGGTAATGCCCTGGGATGAGGTTTTCAGCAAAGGCTTTTTTCCTCGCAGTAAAAGCATGTCCATTGCATGCGCGCGCATATCGGCTTCGGACATGCGCTGGGGCTGCAGATCAAGGGCGACCGTTGCCTCGGGAAGTATTTCAATGTCCGCGGCAGCACCACAGGCACCGGGTGATGCGCTGATCAGCCGGTACTGGGCCATAAAGGTTTCTCCTATAACGGTAAGAGTTCCCAGGTCAGTGCCCGGATCTATGTTCTGCACGGAATCGGTTGGGATTTTAATGCGGAGCACATTTTTTACCGGAAGGTCCCCTTTGATCCGCGGATCGGAAATATCAGCATAGGCAATGGGCTCGGGAGAGCGGAAGTGAACAGAAGATCCGGGAGATATGGCAATGCAGGGCAGATCGGATGAGGCCCTGACCGCTAAGGGCTGCGCAGATGCAAATCCTAGTCTGAGCAGCAAAAATGCAGTAAGAAATAATGTTTTCATGTTAAAATGTGTTGGGTTTATTGATGGTTGAAAGCTGGGCAGGATCGATCAGGTACACCATGGTTGCATATTTGATTTTTGCTTTGTTCTGCCGTACCAGGCGCGTGAGCGCGCCGGAGCTTGACTGGAAGACTCTTCCAAGGATACTCATGAGCTGTTTGTTTTCTTCCCCCTGCCCATCGGCCGAGATCCCCTGGAGCGGGGAACTCCCAAGTTCACGGGTAAGCTCTCTGAAAGCAGAAGATGGCACATAAAGTCCCTTTAGCCCGTCAAGATCATAAAGCTCAAGGTGCACCGGCAGAATGCCTGCGCTGCTAAGCAAAGAAGAAACTGTGATCTGGATGCGCTGGGATGAAAATGAAGATACCGTCCCATAAAGGTGGCTCCCTTTTTCAATGGTACGGTCCCCTGCCCGGATATTCTCCAAAAGCCGCAGACGGACCCTTGATCCGCTATAACCGGTAATTTCCTGATCAAGCATTGCAGGGATATATACCGCTTTGGCCTCAGCTGCCCTGACAGTATTGAAGGCATTGCCTTCAGGCTTGTCCAGCGATACGCTCAAGGGCTTGATCTGCGGAGAGGAGCTGTCTTTTGCTGCACGCTTTTTTTGCTCAAGCAACTGTGAGCGGTAGGCGGGATCGTTTGCCTTGCCGATGCTGTCCACAATGGCCATCTGCGCCTTGAATACTGCCATAGCATCTCCCTGGTCAGCCTTCTCTGGCGCCGGAGCGCGATGCAAGGGTTTGCGCATCTCCTCCAGGGCTGCAGCCAATGCCCGGTCCTGGGATAGGCCGGAGGAAGCGCTGCTGTTGCTCCGAAGGGCTGAACCCTGAGCGCGGGCGGGCGCTTTAGGGCTGCCCGGATAGCCGGCATAGCGGGACTTGACCAAAGATTCGATCGAGTCGAGCATATGCTTTTCTTTCTCTGAATAATCCGAGATGCTCAGCGGGGAATCCTGCTGCTCATCTGCGAGGCTTCCAACAGCGGTGTAGCCGTCGCCTTTGCGGTAACGCTGCTGAAAAGCGGCCAGCTTATCCTGGAGCTTTTCAGCCTGGATCTGCGCAGATACCCCGGCAACATCGCTGCGGAGGGAATCTGCGGAAGCCTTGTGATCTGCCTGACCGGAAGCGGCCCCGTTGCGGTAAATGCTGTAAAAGATGAGGATAAAGGGCAGGCAGATCAGCGGGATAACATACCTGGGGCTTTTAAGGTTGATTTTTTTCATGTCGGTAATTTTTAATCTGAAGGCTTTTGATTTTCTCGATCATCTGATGGATGCGCAGACTGTCAGTATGATCTAAGGACTTTTTTCCCAGCATTCCCTTTAGCTCAGCCTGCATGGAAAGCACCTGGGAGAGCTGGCCTGCCGCCTGGTATACCCCGCTCACCTGTTGGGTGGCCTGGCCTGGAAAACCGGCAATGGACTGCCCCTTTTCAGCCGGGGACCTTAACAGGGTGAAACAAAGCAGCCCTGAACAGCCAAGCAGGGCGAGCATGAGAAAATAAACAGTTGCAGGGCGCTGTTTAAAAAAAGCGTCCACTACCGCCCTGATCCTGATGGCTATCCCGGAGAGCTTGCTGGAGGGAAGGGAAAAGAAAGTATTGGTTTTCATATTTTATGGTTTTGTTTAAAGCGGGTTTTTGGCCGTATTGGACAGGTCCCTGTTTTCCAGGGTCTTCCATCCGGTGATGATTACCGCATGCGGATTGTTTTCTGAGCGCGCGGAAAGATCGCTAAGGTGCCCTTCGGTGAGCAGTGAACGCGTGATAACCGAACTTCTGCGGTCTATCCGCTGGGTACCGTAGTAGCGGAAATACCTGTTTTTTTCATCTAAAAAAATAGAGTCCGCCTGGATGGTGAGCACGGCCGAGGAGGAAAGTACCGAAGAAAAGAAGCTGCGCTCTTTAAGGTTGTTGTACTGCTGGGCACCACTTTCATCGATCAGGTACATGGCCTGCCGCATCTGGGATTCAATATATTTTTCATCGGGTATGAGCGAAAAGAAAAGACTATGGAAACGGGCAATGTGCGCCCGGTATTCCGCCGCGCGGTTGACCTGTACATCCACCCTTTTTGCTGCCAGCGGGATATTGCCGTTGTCGAGCAGATAAATACTTTTCCTGGCATCGCTTACCTGGCGGTAGGCAAAAAAAGAAACCACGCAGGATATGCATAAACTCAGCAAAAAGCTCCCTATGGAAAGCACGGTAGCAAGGCGTACCTTGCTTTCAATGTTCCTGATGAGCATAGCCTTATCCTCCCAATGCTGAAGTGGCCATACTGCCCATCCTGCTCGCACCCGATCCCATTGCACTTGCTGCCGAACTCACTCCCGAAGTGGAGACGATCCAGGTAGAAATGCTCGGTACGGTAAACATCGTCAGGGCCCCGATTATAAAGGTGATGATCACCATCCCAAAGGAAAGCACACCGTTTGCGGCAAACCAGCTGAGTTTTTCCATACTCGCCCCGCCACTGCCGAGGAGTTCCTGGTACCGGGTGATCTCGGCTTCCAGGGCATAGTTTTGAAAAAGCGAGGCCACATACATCACCAGAAAACCGATCCCGGAATACAGGTTGACAGAAACAAACCTAGCAATCCAGCTTGAAAAGGAATCCCTGAACATGGGCAATATACTTGCTGCAACTGAAAAGGGCCCAAGAATGATCAGTATGGTTGAAAAGATGATCTGCATGATAAAAATCACGTATACACTGATGCGCAGGATCCATATCGCCAAAGTTTCAAGCAATGAGGTTGCCAGTAACTGCAGGCCGATCTGAAGCCTGTTCCGCATTTCAACCACGGGGTTCCAGACCTGCGAAAAACCTTCCTTCACCGAACTTTTCACCGATTCCCAGGCATGTTCATACCAGCTGTCGGCTTCCTTGCTGGCCACCTCGGTTTCGGCCTGAACCTTGAGCAGCTCATCGGCCACTTCCACCATCAGTTTTGCCCGCTGCATGCGCAGGGCATTGATATTCTGCTGACTGCCCTCAAAAAGCGCAGCAGTGCGCACCTCTACGATCTCCTCGGGATAAGCGACCACCCTGGTGAAAACCGGCCACCAGAGAATAATCATGGCAAGGCCGAAGGGCCTGAGCAGGGGCATAATTTCCAGCCTTTTATCACCCGAGATCATCTCATAACTTTTGATGGCAAAAAAAATCAGCATAAAAATCGCACTCAGTGCCTGGGCATCAGCGATGAAAGCATCGTAATGGGTCCAGATGGTGGATTTCATCTGTTTTAAAAAGTGCATCATCCCTTCCTCGTAAACGCCGTTCCCCTGAAGGAAATTAAAGGTATCTTTAAAAGAATCCGGAACCTGGACCGGGGTGGACTGCACAAAAAAACCGGCAGTGCCGGTCAAAAAGCTTATTGTCTGCATAGTTATAGTTTTGAATGTTTTAAAATCCTGTCGGCAATTTCAATGTCCCCTTCCCCTTTTGTTCTCATCCCTACTCCACTTTGCCCTGCCCCGGGTCTGGCATCTGAGATGGAAAGGTATTTCCAGGCCAGCCGTTTTTTCTCCGACCAGGCCGATTCCACAGCGCGGTACTCCATCAAAAGCCGCTGATAGGCCAGCAGGCGTTCGCCCCGTTCCAGTGTGGTTTTCCTGGTGATTTCCAGGCGCTGGGACAGGTTGCCGGTTTCTGAGCGGTACCACTCATATATCCCAGAGGAAATCAGGTACTGCTTTTCCCTGCCGTGGATACCTGTGAGGTCTTCTTGTTGATTACCGTTTAGCAATGAAGCAAATTCCTGCCTGTAGTAAAGTTGCCATAGCGGGTCGAGATCGCTGAGCAGCCCGGAGTAGGCTGATGCTTTGATGAGCGCCTGCGTTTTCAGCGTATCGCTGTGGAGCCGCTGCCGCGAAGTACTGGAGGCCATGGCCAGTACCAGCCCCAAGCGCTGGGTCTGAGGCCCCAAGGGGCCAAGTGGCCGCAGATCAGTTTTAGGATAATTGGGGTGAAGTGCCCAGGTCAGCCAATAATTGGGATTAAGTCCTAGAAACCCGGGCTTGGGCGTGAATTTATCCCTGTCCCATTGTTTGAACACCATGCGCTGCTGCTGGTTGGTCACCGCCTCATCACTGATGAGACGTTGGGCAACGCAGCGGATAAAGGGGAGAATGATCAGCAGGACGATCAGTAGCTTTTTCATTTTTCTTTAAGTGATTTAAGGTTTAGCAGCAGATTTTCTACCATCCGCTTATCGGTATTGATAAATCCCCCAAAGGGGTTTACTGTATGCAGAAGGCCGTTTATTCTGGCCCAGTACATACATTTTTTAATGCTGTAAAGCAGTGCCCGGATGGTTTTGAGCTCCAGGGATATTTTACCCAGTAGCGCATCGCGTTTGGAAAAGTCCATAAACAGATCTGAACGCTCTTTGAGCACAACTGACGAGACCTCCCCGGCCAGTTTTACGCCCCGGTCAGCCATCTGCTGACAGGTCGCCTGGGCAAAAAGCAACAGATGAGGGGCCTTGGAAGCCGCTTTGAGCACCGCCCTGCTTTCACTGAAAATCTCCAGGCTGATCTCTCCGATCTGTTTGACGGCCATTGCGCTTTTCAGTCCCTGGTCGACCTGGGTGAGGGAGCGGAAAATGAGTTCTTCGGTGAGGATGACTGCGCCCATGTTGAGCTTGATCTGGCCAAGCCCGCTGTTGATTTGTTCCAGGCGTTCCCCATGGATAAGCTCCGAGGAGATCCTGACGGCATTATTTTCGACCACAGACTTTAAGTGGCCGCGGTCAAGAACGATCCGCTGCGAAAACCCGTTGTGGCAAAGCAGAAGCAAAACAAAAAGAATGGTTTTCATAATCAGTTTTTTAGTATTTCAACCCTGCGCAGTATGTCTTCGCTCAGCGAGCGGTCACGGTTGATGAAACCGCTGAAAGGATTACTTTTAAGCCGGTTTTTTTTCTTTGCCGCGCCCATTACCAGGCACAGTCCCTTTAGCGCCCCGTTGATCGAGCGCAGCTCTGAGATGATGTGGGAGAAAAGCAGCTTGCGTCCGCTGGGGCTCATCTGTCCCAGATCCCCGGCGCTGAGTATGATCCCATAGAGAAACCTCAGCAGCATCTCTGAGCGGCCGGAGAGTTCAAGCTGCGCTGTGGCAGCAAGGGGAATGAGCAATGGGTCCTCTTTGCAGAGCGAAAGCATCCGGGACTCCGACTGATAGATTTCTGAGATCACAGGAGCTGACTCCAGGCCGACCTGAAGAAAACCGGCAGCATTTGCGAGCAGGGAAAACCGCGACCTGAGCTGCCGGTAAGTTGTTTTAAGGCTGCCCATTGAGGAACTGTTGACTTCGCTGCCAAGGGAATTGAGCGTCTGCTTATCTCTGGCAATGCCCTGAAGTTCATGCTCGGATTTGCTTTCTGCGATGAGCTGGTGCAATAGGGCAATATTGATCTGGGCAACCGCGAGTTGCCAGCTGATGGTCAACAACAGCAAAAAAACCGCCCTTTTCATGGTTTGAGCATTTTGGCGTTGAGCAGGATATCTTCGGCTATTCTCCTGTCCACATTGATAAAGCCGCTGTATGGATTAAGGGAATTCCAGAAACCGCGCTGCTTTGCCCAGTACATCGAGCGGTAGAGTCCGTAAACCACCCCGCGCAGGATGTTCAGCTGCCGGGAAATGCTTCCCAGCAGTTTTGCCCTTTCCCCTGAATCCATCAGCCCGTCCTTCCCGCCCTTGAGCACGAAGCCGGACACTTCAGCAGCAAGCAATTCAGCCCGGGATTTGAATTCCCTGGCACCGCTTTCAGCAAAAACGAGCAAGGCAGGATTGTTTTCGGCCAGTTTGACCGCTAGGGCAGCATCCCTTAAGATATCTTCTGATATCTCATAGATATCCTTTACCGAAAGCAGCGAGCGCATTACCCCGGAAACCTCACTCAGGCCCCGGTAGAGTGCTGACTGAAGATCATTTGCAATGGCAAGCTGGCCGGTGAGGGCAAGCTGTGATTTTTGAATGAGCGTCAGCCGCTCGTTTGTTCCCTTAAGCTGCGAATTCATTGCCCCCGAGCCCGCTGCAACAGCCGCCGAAACTGCGGGATCGACATAAATCTGGGCAAAGCAGACCATGGGCATGCCAAAGGATAAAAGCAAAATAAAAGTGTGTGTTTTCATAACGCAAGGGGTTTAATTGGTTTGCTGGTTCACCCTGGAGACAAAACGCTCCAGGGAAAGACCGGAAGAATGGAGTTCTGATATAAAAGCATCGAGTCCTTCGCGGTAAGATCCCGCTCTGGATATATAATGCTCAAGTGCCTGCTTTTCGGGTTTTTCTGTGGAAAAGGTCAGATACTGGCGCAGGGAGACCTCTACACCGTAAACTTCTCCCATCATTCCCCTTCGGATATAGACTTCTTTGAACCTGGACCGGTCAGACCGGTTATCCAGGCGGTTGATGGTGAAAATTTTCTTCTGCTCGGTTTCACTCAAGGACAGCAGCGAGGCAATCTGTGCGTAATTGTCTTTGAACTTTCCCTGGTCGAGCAGGCAGACGGTATCCGAGTTACTGATGATACTGTCCTTGATGATTTCATTCCCGATGATATCACCGAGTTCCTGGGTCACCACGATGGCCTCCCCCCAGAACTTGCGGACGGTCTTGTACATATAGACCAGATAAGCGGCCATCAGCGGAGATGCGACCGCTTTCCAGGCTTCCTCTAAAATGATGGCCTTGCGCTGGTGGTTGCGGTGTCTCATTTTCTGCAGAAAGACATCCATGATGATCAGGGTCACTATGGGAAACAGCGTCTTATGTTCCCGGATGGCATCGATTTCAAAAACGATGAACCGCTCGGCGAAAAGTGATGCATCCACCTGCTTGTTGAGCAGTTCCCCGAATTCCCCGCCGGTACAGAATTTTTTGAGCACATACCGGTATTCATCCAGATCAAAAGCGATCCGCTCGCTATGTTTGACTTTTTGGATCCAGGAACAGGAATAATGGTAAAAAGAATCAAAACATAAAAAGATTCCGGGATTTTCCAAAGCAAAGTGTTCAGCGTAGTAATCGGAGATCACGTTCGAGATCACCGTATCCTCAATCTGGGAAACACTCCCCTCCGCTCCCCTTAACAGCAGGGAAACCAGGGTCTTGATGAAATCCTTTTTTTCGATATTGTATTCTTCCGCGCTCATATGAAAAGGGTTCATGGTGATGGGATGCTGCTGGGAATAGGTAATGTACCTGCCGTTGAAATAAGCACATAATCCGCTGTAGGAGTGCCCGGTATCCACGATCACCACATCCATGTTATAGTTCATATACTGCTCGATGAGTGCGTTCATGAAAAAGGATTTTCCCGACCCGGATCCCCCGAGCACAAATTTTGAGCGGTTGGAGATCCGGCCGCTGCGCATGGGGAGATCTGCCGGATCAATGCCCACTGGAATACCCCTTCTATCGGTAAAACGGATCAGAAAATCCGATGCTTCACTTTCCTGCAGCCGCTCTTTAAAAGTAAGGCAGGCTGCCGCCTGGCAGCTCAGCAGGTACCAGTCGTATACTTTCAATGCAATCCCGTTTCCCGGAAGGACGGAGGAAAAAAGTTCCAGCTGGTTGTAGGCATTTTTTGAGGGGATGATCCCCAATTGAAAAAGCGAGGATTCCACGAAGTTTACCGCCATGGCAAGCAGTCCGGGCCTTGCGCAGAGCACAATGTTATAATGGGCATTCACCAGGAGCTGGTTTTCCCTTGCTACCTCATCCAGGAGCTGATCGATATCCTCTGCACACATCCGGTTGGCGGCATCAGCGAGCCCCGCATGCCTTCTGCGTTTGAGTGCGAGCCTGCTTAAGGTAGCGCCCTGGGAGGGGATTTCGATGAGCTGATTGTAGATCATGCATTTAAAGCCTGGCACATGGTGAAGGAAAGAGAGATTGTCCATGGGAAAATCGGTGAATGCTTTCCCATCGCTTCTGAGCTGATAAGGGCTGAGCTTTGAGGGAAGATCAATCGAATCGGTATCGACCAGGGAAATATTCTGTATGGCCTTATCCCCCATCTCAATCCCCTTATCACCACAGCGCATATTATCCAGCGCTACATGGCCTGAAGAGAAATCCATGGCCAGTATCCTGCGGGCATAAAGCTGGATATCCCGGCAGTTGAGTAAGCGCGGCGATAACGAACGCTCATCCAGCAGCTCGATCACTTTGTTTACCCGTGATAAAAAATCGTCTTCAGCGCCGGGCTGGTAAACATAAAACCTGCCCTTTTTGATCAGTCTGGTCAGGGTGAGATAAGTATGGATCCTGGCATATGGCCTGCCTAAGAAATGATCCTGATAACTTTGCTGTAAAAACCCGCCGGGGCTGTTCTCAGCATAGTGCTCCATGGAGAAAACATCCTGTTTCTGGAACATATGCCCCTCACCCAGAATTTTGATCATGTTGATCATCAGCTGATGGAAGGCGCTGTAGGCAGAACTGTCGGCAGCATATTGCATCACCGGATTGACCATTTTGATGATGACCGAAAAATCACCGCGTTCAGAATACAGCAGATCTGTGCCGCTATGGGCAATGATCCCTGCATAGGGCAGATCAAATGTCTTTTTTTCTGTTTTCATAGTTTAATTTTAATCTTGAAGGCTGAATAAAAATGCCGCGGTCCCGCTGCCTTTTGTGCAGGCCCTGCCGCTGACGGTAAAAGATGAAAACAAACAGGGCCACGATGCTTACCACAGTGACCACGCTGCCCAGGTAAATATTGATCAGTGCGCCGCTGAGCCCGCCAAGTAAAAGTCCCAGCACAAGCGAAGCGGCGCCCCAGCCTATAAATTTTCCATGTAGGCCTTTATAGCTCAGCGGCTTCTGGAGCCCTTTGTAGATCGGATAGCTCTTCATCGCTATACGCCAAAAAAAGCCTTGATCACCACCGAGACCAGTACCAGAAAAATACAGGATCCGCCCCAGCTCATCACCTCTTTACTGATGTCGCGGTCCCCTGAGTTCCACTTGATGTAAACCATGACACCGCCGATAAGTCCTACAACTGCGCCGATGCCAAGGATGAGGTTCCCCACGGGATCGACATAGGCGGCAAGTGAGGAGGTAGCGGCATTGATGCCAGTTGTTCCACCGCCCTGCGCAAAAGCGCTGGCTGAGAAAAGCAGCATTACAGGCACAAAAAAGGCCTTTGATTTGAAAATTTTCATAAAACTGTATTTTAATAAGTGAATAAATGAGTTACAGGCCGAATACCCCGCGCAGAAAAGTGCCCGAAAGCAATAAAAAAAGACAGGAAAAAAACCATCCGCTCACCTGTGCATCAATGTGGTGCCTTCCCGACTGCCAGTTGGCAAAAACCCGTAGCCCGCCCAGCAGGCCCACGATCGCACCTAGCAAAAAAACCAGGTCAGAAAAGCCATGGTAATAACCTTTCATCGTACCCGAGGCCTGATAGAGTTCCGAAATGCCCGGGGGATCCTGCGCCCGGGCACTGATGCCGGCCACCGCCGTCAAAGCGGCCAGCATAAGATATTGGACCGCCCTTCCCATCTGAAAAAAAATTAAGAAGGGATCTGAGAGGAGAAAGAAACGGCGTCTTTTAACGCGCCGCCAATTATTTCATTCAGCTTCAGGGCGCCTGTTGAGCTGAGCGGTCCCGAACTTAAAAGCCCGTCCTGGGAAACTCCGGTTGCAAAGGAAGATAAATCTTCATCCAGCGCCGCATCAATGGGACTGTCCAGATCTGCCAGGTCCAGGGTAAGGATCCCTTTTGCCCCGGAACTTCGCGCTTTGCCTGTAGTCAACAGGTCAAAGGCCAGGTTGAGCAGATAATAAATGAGATAGGCCGCACTAAGGCCATAGAGAAATTGGGTCCAGTTGTTCATTTTGATTAATGTTTAAAGTTTATAAATCAGCTATTTACCGCTTTGCAAGGAGATAGTTGGAATAGATCACATCCAGCACCGCTGAGCATCTTTTAATCAGTCCCTTGTCCAGTCCCATTGAGCTGACGCGCTGAAAGCCGATGTGCTCGGCAACCCCCGGGCTGACCGGACCGATCTGGCGGAGTACCCGATCGGTTTCTGCTCTGAAAGGATAGTTCCCGCCGGTCATGACTCTGTTGGGAAGGAAGAGCAGGGATATCTCTTTTTTGATGCGCAGGGCCAGACAGGCGAAATAAATGCTCGAATGCAGTGTCGGCCCATCATAGCAGAAAGGAATCATCAGCAGGTCTATCGCCAGGAACAAAGGCACGATATGCTCATCATACCCTTCAGGAGGAAACTCTACAAGGATATACGCTTCACCCTCCTCATTCAGCTTCGAGACCAGTAGCGGCAACTGAACGGGCGCGCAGGTAAAATATTCAAAGGGCAACTGATGCTCCAGGATTTTTGAGCGCTCGTAAAACTGGTCCAGCGAACCGTTTTCCTTTAGCGCTATAAGAAAAACATTTTCCTTTTTTGAACAGAGGTAGTGCGCCAAAAGCAGCAGCAGGGCACTCTTGCCCGTACCGGCTTTGGTATTTCCCATTGCGATAACCATAGATGCGTGTATAAGATTAAGAAAATGTGCGGATTAGAAAAGCTTTTGGTCAGCGTTTAGAGCTGGCAGCGGGCACCATGCCCCTATCAGTAACAGGTGAGGAAATAAACTTAGAAAGCGCCATAATCTCCTCACCGTCAAACAGCTGGTGATGAGCGTGGTCGATCAGCACGATACCCTTGACTGAGCCCGATGAAAAAAGATAACAGATTTCAATGCCTGCGGCCCTGGAAAGAAAATCGGCCAGATCCGAGCGGAAGGCCTTAAGCTTTTTCGAGCCGTGCCCCGCTCCTTTTTGATAGACCGCCATTGTCTTCCCGCTGTGCAGCTGCATCGCCCCCAAAATCAGCTCACGGATTTCCGCTGCTCTTTTTCTTTCGCGCTCTCCGCGCTGCAGTCCAGAGATCAGTTCAGCTGAATTGATGCGCATCAGGGTCTTTCCATACCTGCGCACCAAAAAATCATGCCTGTACAAAAAGAAACGGTAACCGCTTTTTTCAAAAAGCACCTTTAGCTGGGCGATGCTGCTGCAGCGAAAGTCAAGCAACCGCTGGATATCCCTTTTAAATGCTGCTGCCTCATCGATGCCGCAAAGTCTGTTCAGCTGGGAAATTGCGCGGACGCGGTCAAAAGAATCGGAAATCTTTGTGCCATCGGTGCGGACATCTGTAGAGACGATGTGCAAGTGCCGGTTAGCGGTATCGGTATGAAAAAAAATCAGGTAGGGCTGCTGCGCGTAACCCATCTCAGTGAGCCATTTTTCTGCAATGCCGAGCAGGGCGTGCTTATCTGCCGCTGTCCCACGGGTGGATATGACCGCATGAAACTGATCAAAACGGCTGACCGGGTTTAAAGAGGCCATTGCACCAAAATAATGCTCCAAATCGGAAATGCTGACCCTGCTATAAAAATCCAGCAGCTCCAGGTTTCTCTTGCACAAAAGCTCTGCATCCCCCGCATGGACTTTATCCATGTTATAACGGATGGCAGAGAAACGCAACGAGGTGGTAAAAAGCTTTACAATCATGGCATCACAACATTTTTTCTTTACGGTCCATCCTGATGAGCATCATCCTGATGGCCTTTTCCAGACAGGCGGTATCCGCCTGGGATTCCATCAGAGCGCCCCTTAATTCTATGAGAAGATATTCCACTGATACTGCCCCTTTCTCTTGGCCAAGTATTTCGTAGATACCCGATACATCGGACCTGATCCGGGCGATATCCTTTGCGATCTGGATAAAGACCTCCAGCAGCTTGGCAGGATCCACATCGAGCATGCCGCTGTAAAGGAGTTTTGCCCTGATCAGATCGGAAACCGAAATGTTCATCGAGGTGGTATAGGATAAGAGTTTGCTATATTCTCCATCCGTCAGATAGCAACGGATCAGATTGGCCCTGCGGCCGCCTTCTTTTCTTTTTGCCATAATTGATCGTTTTTTGGATTTTATGATGCGGTATCTCCGACCGGGGGAAAACAGCCTATAACCCAGCCCTTAGGCATGAAAGCCTAATACGGCAGGCAAAAGGATTGCTCACCAGCGCCTTAGCGGAGGCTTGCTTTGCTGAGCAGGAAACTCCGCTGCCTTCCTGCTGATGATCAGTTGCTGGATTTTTTCATTGTAATCGTTATATCCCAGATATAAATCGGAGCGGTCGGTGGCCCGGGCCAAGGTTTTGAGAAATTCCGCGGTGGCTTTTTCTCCCGACGGGTCATGGTCAAAAAAAAGTTCAATACCTGAAAAGTCTTTGGCAAACTGCATTGCCGGTTTTAAAAAAGCAACCGAGTTCAAGATCAGCACACTGGCGCGGTCGCCGGGGTGCTCAAGTTTCCAGCTCAAAAAATCCATCATTCCCTCGAATACCGCCAGGCGGTCATCCCCTGAAATGAACTGCATTGATTTTTTTCCAAGGCATCCCTTGAAATAACTGTTTCTCACCTCCCAGCCGCCACGATCATTCTCCCATCCCGCAGCAAAGCGTTCCATGCGTTTACCATCCTCTTTTTTTATGCTGTAATAAACCTCTTTAATATAAGGGGTTGCCACCTCCAGCACACCGCGCTGTGCCAGATAAGCACTGATTGATGGATTTGTGATTTTTTCCCTGACTTCACGGATCTGGTAAGAGGGTTGCCGCAGGGGCAGCTCAGTCTGGCTGCGCTTTCCCTGGCGGGGAGGTGAGCTGATGCCCAGGGTAACCCCGGACAGCTTTTCAATGGCTTCCCGGAAACTGCAGCCGCTCCAGTAAGCAATTGCAAAATCAATTACCGTCCCTCCTTTGGCCAGTCCGTGATCATACCACAGGCCGAGCTTTTCATTGACGCAGAATGAAGGGGTTGTATCGCTTTCCCTGAGCATGGAAAGATAGAAAAGTTCTCCGCCAGAGCGTCTGATGGGCTCATGGCCGAGTTTTGAAAGCAGCGAGACCAGATCGGTATGCTCCCTGATCTCCTTAAGGTCAAAGCGGTTCACTTCCATCTTCTGTGATTTAGCTGGTGAAATCATTTGCACCTACTATTCATAGAAAGCAGTAACGGAAGGATAAATGCCCGCGCGACGCCGGAAGGGGGGAAAAAAAATGGGCATAACGCCATGCGCCTGCCCACTATATCTCCGGGACTTACCCGAATTGCTTATTTTGTTCCGGAACTACCCGCGTCGGCCCCTACGGACCGGGCCCCATGGGCCTGCCAATGCGCTTTCACCTTTTTGACGTCATCTCAAGGCTTCGCAAAATTTCCTGCCGCAGCAAGGATAATGTTTCGTTCCCGCATGTCAAAGACCTTTGGTACGCTGCCAGCAGCAAAGTGTTTGCCGGCGCGGACAGTACAAAGGTTTGACATCTGTAATTCTTTCTTTGACAATACCCATAACAATACCCAACGATTTTTTTTCGAAACAGCCTTAGAGTTCAATAAGGCGGGATATTGACTTTGACGTATAAAGAAAAAAGCACAATAGAAATAGTTGCTATTGTGCTTATCCGGCAAAATCCTGGTGTTGACCCCTGCTTAAAACTGTGGCAGTTTGGGTTTTGTATCCATAATCTGTTCAACCTGCTCCAAAATTTCATCATTCAAAAGCGGTACAACTTCCAGAGCGGTCAGATTTTCCTTCAGCTGCTCTGCTTTTGAAGCCCCCAAAATCACAGAACTTACATTCGGGTTTTTCAGGCACCAGGCGAGCGAAAACTTGGCCAGTGATACATTTAGTTTATCGGCAACTTCCTGCAGTTTTTCCACTTTCTCGAGCCTGTCTGCCTGCAGCACATTATCCTTTAGCCAGCCCAGTTTCGCATCTGCCAGACGGGTGTCCTTCACATCTCCCTTGGTATACTTTCCTGATAGCAAACCGGATGCTAAGGGCGACCATATGGTTGTTCCCAAACCGTGATCCCTGAAAAGCAACAAAAAGTCATCCTCTAGCTTCTTCCTTTCAAAAAGATTATACTGAGGCTGCTCCATTGTCGGACCTGCAATGCGGTAATCTTTCGCAATGGCGATGGCCTCGGTAATTTCAGCAGCACTCCATTCCGAAGTTCCCCAGTACAAGATCTTTCCCTGTTGGATCAAAGTATTCATCGCAAGGACAGTTTCCTCAATGGGTGTATTTTTATCCGGTCGGTGACAAAAGTATAAATCCAGATAATCTACCTGAAGGCGTTTCAATGCTCCATGGCAGGCTTCAGTAACGTGCTTACGTGAAAGTCCCGTCTGATTGACGCCTTTGTTTTCAGCTCCGAAGAACACTTTACTGGATACCACAAATGACTCCCTGTCCCACCCTTGAGACTTTAGGATCTTTCCCATAACGGTTTCTGACCTACCCTCTGCATAGCCTTCTGCGTTATCAAAAAAGTTGACACCTGCATCATATGCTATCCCCATCAGCTCATCAGCAACCTTATCACTGATCTGTGCACCAAAGGTAAGCCAGCTTCCCAGCCCCAGTGCACTCACCTGCAAACCTGATTTTCCCAATCTTCTATATTCCATATGGACGTTCTTTTGATTTTAAATTAATACCAGGTATTACCTGCAAAGGGACAGAATTGTTTCACTGCCCATTGTATTTTACATTCAATTGAAAGAATGGTAATCAATATTTTTCCTCCGCGGCTGTTGGATCATTCCGCTGGGTAAAAGGCAGCTCCTTCGGCCGGGGATTCCCCTTCCATTTCCCCCCGCAACAGGACCTGCTGACTTTCAGCAAAGGGATATACTTTTTTAAAATCCATTTCTGCTGATGCTTCCACAAGTTTAATACAGTATCTTTTTTTCCACGGCACGGATAAACAGGCCATCATTACCGGAACCTATAAAGCCGGTTATTTTTGCTAGCAGTCAGATCCTGAAAAATCATTTCGATAAGCAGGGATATCAAGCCTTATTGGTGCATTTTCCAATTCCGGTATAACTGTAACCGTGATTTCCTTTGATCAGCGGCTTCATTACCGCCCTAGATTTAGCGGTCAACGTACAGGTAGAGGCTATGGGATAATTAGTGGTGAAGCCCTTTTTTTTTCAGATAGATCAGCAGTTCAGCCGGTCTGTCCGTCTGCAGAAAAACAGGCTTGTAGGCAATAAGCCACCCCCAACTTTCTTCCTTCTCGTTCTTTTCTACGGCACGGTCATCATCATGGCCTCCATTTAGCGAGGGCCATAAGCTGTTCAACCAGATCAGGTGGTTATGTTTGCTTTCTTTGAAATATTTAAGATTGGCCAAAGTATCCGTGTCAAAAATGGGCTGGATGACCGTTTTTTTATTTGATGCATAGGAATTGATCAGGGCTTGCATGTCTTTATTTTTTGCATTCACCACCACCATCAGGTAAGCATCTTTGGGAATGTTATTTTTTGCCCTCAGTGCTGCGTAAGGCATATCATCACCAACATTAACGATTGCCTGATCGAGCGTTGAAGTTTCACCGAGCACTTTGAATACCAGATCAAGGTGATCATTTCCTTTGTCCACATTGATCAGTATCCTGCCTTTGGCGGCCAGCATCATCTCGCTTAAGGTAGGGATCTGGTGTCCGGTCACGCGTCCCAGACCGTTTTTAAGCCTGAACTTTTTCAACTCTTCCAGGGTATAATCCCCTACCTTCCCTTTACCGTTGGTACTCCTGTCTATGGTATTGTCATGCATGACAACCATTACGCTATCCCGGCTCATTTTTACATCAAGCTCCATCAGGTCAAATCCTTTTTCAATACTGTTGGAGAGTGCCTGCATGGAATTTTCAGGTGCATTTCTCCAGTCGCCCCTATGCGAGGCCACAAGTATTGTTTTGGATTTTTGTTGGAAAACAGCCTTAAGCTTTCCGGCCGGGGACTGCGCAAAACAGGCAGAAGTAAAGAATAAGAGCAACAATATATTGCAAGGTATGCGGTAATGGTTTTTCATAATGGATCAGTCAGACCAAAAAGCCTGTCGGCTCAAAGGTATCAAACATGCTTTAAGCAGTTGTTTACTCAATGTTAATTAAATGTCCGCGATCCGGCCAAAGGCAACAGAACGCTATGCAGGATCTGATCATTTGTTAACGCATTGATAATAATAATGCTAGATGCAATAAGAATCCGCCCATTAACTTTGCATAGCGAATGCCAAAGAAAACATTTAATCAAAAATGAACCGTTTTTGGACGAATATTAAAAGCAGTTGGTCGAGAAATACACCGCGTTGGTATAATGCGCAAAATACCGCTGCAACGTTTTGCCTTTACTTGCGTCTCATTATCAAAACAATCACAAAAACATTTTATAAACATATAAATAAAAGCATTATGAAAACTTCAATTACAACCCTAACAAAATCATTATTGGCAGCTGTAGTATTAAGCGCTTCAATCTTTTCTACCAGCGTATCAGCAGAAGAAAAACAACCGGTTAAAATCTCCGCTCCGAAAAACTTCGACAAAGTAATGGTAAGTGGAAACGTAGAGGTGACCTTGGTCCAGAACGGAAGAGAAGGCGTCAGCTATAACGATGACAACAACGGAAAAGTGAAAGTGATCCAGGACGGATCAACCTTAAAAATCACCTCTGCAGATGACAGCCCTGCAAAGATCACCATCAATGTAAAAAACATTTACCGCATACAGGCATCTGATGATGCTGTGGTAAAAACAGATGGTAAACTTGATGTTAAATATCTTCAGGTATTTTTAAAAGGAAATGCGGCTGCAAAAATCAACTCAAATACAGAAAGCCTGTATACTGTAATGGAAGAACGCGCAGACCTGAAATTAACCGGTAAAACAGCAAACCACATCGTAGTAATGGGAAACACGCCAAAATTAAACCTGGATAAATTTGCTGCATTAAAAACAGAAATGACCGCACCTGCAACCGGCACCGTACAAACTGCCTCTTTAGCAAAGTAGTCAATAAAAAATAAATTTTCAAGAGCGGTGAGACTTGTTCCCACCGCTCTTTTTTTTGCTTGTAATATTTTAGGATAAATCGATTTAGTGATTTTCTATACCTGTAAACAGACTACATCACGAATAATACATTCAGAATTTGCCGGTGACTGCAAATCTTTTTCAAAAAATGTTATGTTTGCCACATCCGATGGAACTGCCGACATGAAAAAATATATAAATTCCTTACTGAGCGGGATCATCCTGCTCACCATCAGTATCAATTCCGCACACGCACAGGGGAAAAAACAACCTGTGGATTATGTCAATCCATATATTGGAAACATCAGCCATCTGCTTGTTCCTACCTATCCTACCGTTCATTTACCAAACAGTCTGTTAAGGGTTTATCCCGAACGCGATAATTTCACAAGCAACACCATCGATGGCCTGCCCATTGTGATCACCAGCCACAGGGGAAGTTCTGCTTTTAACCTCAGTCCCTTCCAGGGCGATCTGAAAAATTCCCGGAATGTTATCTCTTACGGATATGACAACGAGGTGATCAAGCCTTACTACTACCAGGTCGACCTGGATGATTATGGCATAAACGTACAGTTTGCCCCTTCCCACCAGTCGGGGATTTACGCGATCAACTTTTCGCAAGGTTCGCTTCCGGCCTATCTGGTAGTAAATACCAGAGACGGCGAACTTGAAGTTAAAGGGAATGTGGTGAGCGGTTTTCAGAAACTGGACAATAACACCAAAGTTTACCTTTATTTCGAAACCGACCTGGCTCCTGTTGAATCGGGCACACAGAAAGGTTCCTCAATCGACTTAAAGCAGCAGTCCACATCTGGAGGGGATGCTTACCTGATTTTAAAATATCCGGTTCAGACCAGACAGGTCAAAGCACGTTACGGCATCTCTTTTATCAGTGTAGAGCAGGCTAAAAACAATCTGCGCCGGGAAATCAGGGATTACAATTTGGATCAGGTGGCACAGACCGGAAAGACAATCTGGAATACGACCCTTGGAAAAATCCAGATAAGCGGAACGGATGAAACGGCCAAAACCATATTTTATACCTCCCTTTACCGTACCTATGAACGCATGATCAGTTTATCCGAGGACGGAAAATATTTCAGTGCATTTGACGGGAAAGTACATGCCGATAACGGAATACCTTTTTTTACCGACGACTGGATTTGGGATACCTATAGGGCAACTCACCCGCTGAGAGTGATCATCGAGCCTAAAATGGAAGGCAATATGATCAATTCTTATCTGCGGATGGCCCAGCAGATGAGCGACCACTGGATGCCGACCTTTCCCGAGGTAACCGGGGACAGCCGCAGGATGAACAGTAACCATGGTGTGGCGACCATTATTGATGCCTACAGCAAGGGATTGAGAAGTTTTAACCTGGAGGAGGCCTACCAGTATTGCAAAGCTGGTATTACCGAAAAAACCCTTGCCCCATGGTCATCAAAAAAAGCAGGGGTTCTCGATCAGTTCTTTAAGGATAAAGGCTATTTCCCGGCTTTGCCACAGGGGCAAAAAGAAACCGCTCCGGAAGTCCACGGTTTTGAAAAACGCCAGCCTATCGCGGTAACCCTCGGTACGGTCTACGATGAATGGTGCCTGGGCAATATCGCCCGCCAACTGGGCAAAAACGATGAGGCAGAATATTTTCTGAATAAAAGCTCTAGCTACCACACCGTATTCAATAGCGAAACAAGATTTTTTCATCCAAAGGATGCCCAGGGCAATTTTATTAAGCCTTTGGATTACCGTTTCTCCGGCGGGCTTGGTGCAAGGGAAACGTATGATGAAAATAACGGGTGGCTATACAGATGGGATGTGCTGCACAATCTGGGCGATTTGGTGAATATGATCGGAGGCAAACAGGCCTTTGTCGATGAACTTGAAAAAATGTACAATACCCCGCTTGGCAAAAGCAGGTTTGATTTTTATTCACAGCTGCCCGATCATACCGGCAATGTAGGGCAGTTTTCCATGGGTAATGAACCGGCTATGCATATCCCTTACCTGTACAATTATGCGGGACAGCCCTGGCGCACGCAGAAAAGGGTCCGAAGTTTACTTGCACAATGGTTCCGTAATGATTTAATGGGTATCCCTGGTGATGAGGACGGTGGGGGCCTGACTTCTTTTGTGGTGTTCTCGCAGATGGGTTTCTACCCGATTACCCCAGGCCTTCCCATGTATGTGATCGGCAGCCCCACATTTGCAAATGTCACGCTTGATCTGGGGAATGGTAAAAAATTCGAGCTGAACTGCCTGAATTATGCGCCTGAAAACAAATATATCCAATCGGCAAAATTGAACGGGCAGGTATGGAACAAGTCGTGGTTTTCCCATGAGGATTTAATGAAAGGTGGAAAATTGGAACTTGTAATGGGAAAACGTCCGAACAAACTTTGGGCATCTGAGGATACTTCCTTGCCGCCATCCTTCCAAATGCCGGTGAAATAAAATAAAGGGCGCAACAGTATCCGGCGCTTAAATGATTGAGCAGTCTTTTCCTGACCGGGGTTTGCTGCCCCAAAAAGGAAATGGACCGGAATATATATATTCATAAATCCGCTGAGAATTGATTTAACATGAGCCTGTTTTCTTCCGGAGATCGCCTGGAAAACCGAGCGCATAAAACCAAGGTAAATCCGCTCCCGGATTGAAAAAGGCATGACCGGCCGGTGTGGAGGAATTGAGGTGAAGTTCAGAAATCACATTCATGGCGTTTTCATTCCAGCAGACCAGAATCCGAAGTGTAAGTTATCCCAAGAATGAGGATAAGTGCAATTGCATTTATAGCGACAGGGATTTTGTTGGTGGTTCCATTGGGGATCAGATCCCTGGTTGAGGTGTTGTGCTGAGATGATAAATCTTAAAACACGAATTGCAGAGATCTTTTGCGTCCCGATGATCCAGCTTTACGAGCCTGACAAACAGGGCTAATGCATGATAATGATCGAAACAAAAACTTCTAAGCCAAGCTTATCCTTAACTGTGATGCGTGGAATCGATGAGCTTGTTTAAGCCGATAATATGTGTCGCATTTCCATTGGCATCATACATTGGTTTGCCGTAGCCCCTAACCCAGTGCACTGAACCATCGGGCCACCTCACCTGGTATTCTGCCTGATAGATACTTTTATTGGAAATGGCCTTTTGCACAGCTTGCTTAATGGGATCCCGGTATTGTGGCAACATCGCCTCGAACAGATCCGGATAAGTGAATTCTTGGTCAGCAAGAAATCCGTAATTCCGTTTAAGCCTGGCATTCGAGCTCATCTTCCCGGTGGAGAATTCAACTACAGTGTAGCCCAGATCGGCATCACCAATGGCGTTGATGAGCACTTCATTAGCCTCTTGGGCTACCTGCCTAAGGAATACCTGATCAGAGACATCGTCAATAATAAACATGATATTCTCATGCTCATCCCCCATTCTGCCGACGGGCTGCAGGGAAAGATTGGCAAAGATGTGTCTTTGCCCGTCGCCATGCCGAATGAGCAGCTTGGCCTCCTTTGCCTGATAGGGTTTCCTTTGAAGACGTACCTCTTCCAAAAGCCTCATAAAATCCTGGCCGTCTATATCCTGTATCAGATTATCCAGCCGCTCACCCAAAACCATGGTCTCTGTTCCAAACAGCCTGGTTAATGCCTCATTGGCCTGCCAAAGATTCTTATGGGCTGCAGCGCATATCCCCATTGCCATCGGCGCCTTAAGAAATATCATTTCAAAACTGTCCAGCACCTTCTCAAGCACCACGTTGGCATGCGCAATCTCTTCCTGGTAGGCAATAAGGTGGGACATTTTTTCAACGGCCTTTTCGTGAGCAGAGGCCAGCTTTTTATTGTTCTCCTTTAAAGAAATCTCCTCTGCTGCAACCAGCCATAAACCCATCCTGTCCATCACCACCTTAGCAAATTTGGCGAGCAACCCCTGTTTTTTCTGATTGAATCTGACCGGGGCATGGTTTATCATCCAGAGTGTCCCAATATTATCACCGTCCGGAGAAATCAGCGGAACACCTGCAAAAAACCTGATGTGGCTGGTATCAAGCTGGGAAAAGTTGATGTCCTGACTGTCCTGGACGATAATGCTTACAGTCTCTGCAGGCAGGAGCCGGCCGATCAGGGAATTCGATCTAGGTTCTGAATTCTCCTTACTGAACCCGATATTGGCCCTGAAAATTATCTCTTTCTGACCGATGAGAGCAATTAGACAGCCATCCAGATCAAAAATCTGGCAAGCAAGCTCCGCGAAATCCTTTAAACTATGTTCAGAGGGACTGCTTGCTGTTTTATAACGCTCCACCGTATTCAACCGCTTATCCTCATCACTTTGTGAAAACTCAAATCCAGCTAACTCTACCATATTTTTCCAAATTTATATCATGCTCCATTGATGATATCACCTTATCACAGAATGGCGCTATTTTGAATAGATAAACTTATCCAAAAATTCCCAAATTCTGCTCAAGAAAATCAAATCCGATCAGATTCGTTACATCGATAGCATCGCCTTTCAATAAAAGGCTTATTTGCCCGGTTCCGGTGATATACTGATAAGATGGCAGATTTAGCATCAGCCAACAATCTTCCTAAAGGTGAGGTTTATCCTAGGACCGGTTTTTTGGGTGGTCTTGGCAATCCGGTGCTCCCAGCGAGCTTGCAGATCCCCCTTCATGATCAATAAAGAGCCATGCTCCAAGCGGACCGAATGCTTTTCCCGGTGATCCTGTTTTTTCCTGATATCAAAACTCCTGACCGAGCCAAAGGAAACTGAGGCGATGATGGGGTGTGATCCCATGACCGTTTCCTTATCGCTGTGCCAGGCGACCGAGTCCAGCCCGTCACGGTAATAATTGAGCAGTACGCTATTAAAAGTTATGCCCGAGACGGGCTCAACCATTTTTTTAAGTTCCAAAAGTTCTGGTGTCCATTCTAGTGGGGTGGATTTTCCAAGGGAATCATAATCTATCCCTTGCATGTCCCCATACCAGGCAGTCAGCCTTGGGGTAAGCACCTCACGGTCATACATCTTCACCAGCTTCTGTTGCCATGGTGTGCGATCAATAAGGGTTTCAAGCAAAAAATCGCTTTTGTACTGATGAATAAACCCCGGTCGGTAGTCCAGCACATCTGCAGGCAATCCCGGGGTCTGCCCGCTATATCCAAAAAAGCTCAACTGTTCCATTACCTGATCACCTTTTGCCAGCCAAATTTTTGTTTTTTATACACCAGTGGTCTGGCCTCTAAAAGGAAATCATCACAAAAATCATGGCTGAAGACCTGGAATTTTACTGCCCATTCATCTTTGAGCAGGCCAGGTATGAATTTTGAAAATACCTGTTCAAAGCTTTTAAAGCTGATACCTTCCTTACATATCACCATATAATCTGCATCACACCTTAATACCACCTTTTCAACCAGGTCTGGCCATCTTGAGCAGATTTCTTCAGGCAACCGGTTGAAGTACCCATGCTCAATGTGCCCGGTCAGTGCTTTAAAAAGCTCTGCCGTGAGCTCATCACCGCTCAGCTGTCTCCATATGCCATTCAGATTTTCCAGACTGCCAAGAAGTTCCCCATCCAGCACAATCCTCCAGGGCTCACCTGCTCCAAACCGGATCAGCTGATAAACCTCCACTTCACCATTTTCACCACAAAAAAAATATTCCAGCTCGATCATAATCAGGATGTTTTCTTCTTTTCAAAGTACAAATATAATTCTTTTTACTAATTAAATTAGCATTTATCCACATTTTTACAACAACTTTATTGGCTTTAAAGGACTTTTAAACCGTTTCAGGTTATTTTTGTTAACAATTATAATTACTAATATTTTTAGTTTTAATTTTGCATCTGTTGCATGGGCATTTTATCAGCGCAATGGGAGATAAGCAATGACAGCAGTTAAAAGGGATATCATTAGCAAGCTTCAGGAACAGATCCTGAGCCTTCAGGGCTGTAAGCCTATTGGAGATGGCCCTGCCATGGACTTTGGCCTTGGCCAGATCAGTGCCTCTTTTCCCGGCAAGGTATTTCCCCTTGCTGCCATCCATGAATTCCTGAGCACAAACCTTGAGGATGCTGCGGCAAGTGGCGGATTTATTTCTGCACTGCTCTCCACTCTGATGCAAAAGGGAGGCCTGTGCCTGTGGATCAGTACCCAGAGAAAAATCTTTCCCCCATCGATGATCACTTTTGGGCTGTCCCCGGAACGCATCGTCTTTATTGACCTCTCAAGTGAAAGGGATGTATTGTGGGCCAGCGAGGAGGCTTTAAAGTGCGAAAGCCTTGCTGCAGTGGTCACCGAACTGGATGAGCTCAATTTTGCCCAAAGCAGAAGACTGCAACTGGTGATTGAAAAAAGCCGTGTAACTTCTTTTATCATCCGGAAAAACGCGGAGAAACTCAGTTCCACACTGGCGGCGGCCAGGTGGAAGATCTCAGCTCTGCCGAGCGGGGCAATTGACGGCATGCCCGGACTCGGCTTTCCAAAGTGGAATGTCGAGCTGCTAAAAATCAAGAACGGGTTGCCGGGCAACTGGACGGTTGAATACTGCGGGGGAAGTTTTAATATTTTAAACCAAACGGTTATCCATACCGGAGAAATCAGAAAGGCGGTATGATGCAGAAAAGATATATGTCCATATGGTTTTCTACGCTGCTCACGGACTGGATCCGCATCAAACGGCCAGCGCTTAAAGCTTTGCCGCTTGTCTTTTCGGACAAGGCTGCTAACCGCATGATTATTACCGCTGTGAGTCATGAGGCTGCTTTGCTCGGTATTCATCAGGGCATGCCGCTGGCTGACGCCAGGGCTATTGTTCCCGGTCTGGAAGTGATCGAAAACCAGAGCCATAAATCAGAAAAACTCTTGAAGGCAATTGGGGAATGGTGCATACGGTACTCGCCATTGGTCGCCATAGAGGAAGACCAGGGCCTGACCCTGGACATCAGCGGCTGCGCTCACCTCTGGGGAGGAGAAAGGGAATACCTGCGTGAGATTGTGAACCGTCTGCGGGGGCTCGGTTATTATGTCAGGGCTGCTGTATCGGATACCATGGGAACTGCATGGGCGGTGTCGCGTTACGGTAAAACCACTCCCATTGTTAAAAGCGGTGAAGAACTCAGCGCACTTTTATCCCTGCCCCCGATGGCGCTCCGGCTTTCACCCCTTGCCAGTCAAAAGCTGATCAAGCTTGGGCTGAAGACCGTGGAGAGCTTTATCTCTATGCCCCGGTCGGTGCTGCGCAGACGTATCGGAGAGGAAAGCATGGAAAGGATCGAACAGGTTCTCGGGCAAAAGCAAGAGCGGTTTTCCCCAATCGCCCTGCCCGAAGTGTACAGTGCCCGCCTGGAAAGCATGGAGCCGATCCGCACGCGCAAAGGCATTGAGCTGGCCATTGAAAAACTACTGACCCAGCTTTGTGCCCATCTTAAAAAGGATGGCATGGGCATCCGGTCCGCTTTGCTGCAAAGCTACCGGATCGATGGAAAGCTGATCAGGACCGTGATCGGCACCAATGGCCCAAGCGCAAATATCAGCCACCTTTTCAAGCTTTTTTCATTGAAGATCGATCAGATTGAGCCTAAAATGGGGATTGAGCTTTTCACCATGGATGCTGCAAAGGTAGAGACACTGGATCCACGGCAGGAAGCTTTATGGATGGCAGAAAAAGGTATGGAAGATCAGAAGGTGTGTGAACTCTTGGATAGGCTTGCCGGAAAAGTCGGTCCCCAGGCCATTCAGCGTTACCTGCCCCAGCCCCATCACTGGCCGGAACGATCGATCAAAAAAGTGGATTCGCTCCTTGAGCCGCTTTCTTTGCCCTGGCGGACGGACCGCCCCAGGCCGGTACAGCTGCTGAACATACCCGAACCGGTCCAGGTTTCTGCGCCCATTCCTGATTATCCGCCAATGCTCTTCCGCTATCAGGGCATCACCCACCAGGTGAAAAAGGCGGACGGCCCTGAGCGCATTGAGCGGGAATGGTGGCTGGAAGAAGGCGAGCACCGGGATTATTATCAATTGGAGGACGCTGAGGGAAAACGCTACTGGCTGTTCAGGTCCGGGCACTACAGCTCAGAGAAAACCTCGGGATGGTTTATACATGGTTTTTTTGCTTAAATAAGGATGGAATATATAGAGCTTCAGGTCACCAGTAATTTTAGTTTTTTGCGCGGCGCCTCTCATCCCGAGGAACTCATCGATCAGGCAGCTCAGATGGGTTATCAGAAACTGGCCATTACCGACCGCAATACCCTGGCGGGGATTGTGCGTGCGCATGTGGCCGCCAGGAATCATGACATCCAACTGATCCCAGCCTGCAGGCTTGATCTGCTTGACGCACCTTCGCTGCTTGCCTATCCAACAGACAGGGCAGCCTATGGACGTCTTTCTGCGTTATTGAGCCTGGGAAATATGCGCGCGGAAAAAGGCAGCTGCCACCTTTATCAGGCCGATGTATTTGATTATTGCCAGGGAATGAAGTTTATTGTGATCCCACCGGAGGGATTAAATTCGCTTTTTGATTATGAAGCAGCATTTAAATCGCAATTGGCAGATTTCAGGTCAAAACTCGGGGATAATCTTTTTTTGGCTGCAACCCGGGGGTATACAGGGGATGACCATAAAAGGCTCTTCAGGCTCGACCAGTTGTCCAAAGGGCTGGGCATTCCCCTTATTGCCACCAATGATGTGCATTATCATCATCCACAGCGCAGGGAACTACAGGATATACTGACCTGTACCCGGGAAAAATGCACGGTCCAGAACGCAGGTTTTCTGCTCCACCAAAATGCAGAGCGGCATTTAAAGGACAAGGCAGAGATGACCAGGCTCTTCAGGCAGTATCCTGATGCAATCACCAACAGCGTACTGCTGGCAGAATCCTGCCGGTTTTCTCTGGACAGCCTGGAGTATGTTTATCCAGAGGAGATCACCTCCGGTAGCCGTACGCCCCAGCAGGAGCTCACTTACTTGAGCTGGAAAGGGGCCAGAGAGATGTTCGGGGATGAGATACCGGAGAAAATTTCGGCCAATATCAATTATGAGCTGGCCTTTATGGAGGAAATGAATTATGCTTCCTATTTTCTCACCGTATATGATATTGTCAAGTTTGCCCGTTCAAAGGGCATCCTTTGTCAGGGCCGGGGTTCTGCTGCCAATTCCACGGTATGTTATTGCCTTGGCATTACCTCGGTCAACCCCACCAAGTTTGACCTGCTCTTTGAACGCTTTATTTCCTCGGCCCGTAACGAGCCTCCTGATATTGATGTGGATTTTGAACATGAGCGAAGGGAGGAAGTGATCCAGTACATTTACGGCAAATACGGCCGTGACCGCGCTGCCATCGTCGCTACGGTCACCCAGCAGCATCAAAAAGGGGCGATCCGCGATGTGGGCAAGGCAATGGGGCTTTCGGTGGACACGGTAAGTAAATTATCAGGGGCAATCTGGGAATTTACCGATGAATGGTTCGAGGAGGCGCGTATACTGGAAGCCGGCCTCAACCCAAAGGATCCGCTGCTGAAAAAAGTGCTGCAGCTTACCGGCCAGATGATGGGTTTTCCCCGCCAACTCGGTCAGCATACCGGCGGATTTGTCATTACCCGTGGAAAACTGACCGACCTTTGCCCTATCCTGAATGCCCGTATGGCGCACCGTACCAACATTGAATGGAACAAGGATGATATCGATGCGCTGGGCTTTCTTAAGATCGATGTGCTGGCCCTGGGTATGCTTACCTGCATCAGGAAGGGATTTGATCTGGCCAAAAAACATTATGATCTGGACCTGACCCTTGCCAGGATCAACCAGGAGGATGATCCCAAGGTGTACGAGATGATCACTCAAGCCGACACCATTGGGGTTTTCCAGATAGAGAGCCGGGCACAGCAGTCCATGCTGCCACGCTTGCGGCCAAACTGCTTTTATGACCTGGTGATCGAGGTGGCCATTGTGCGTCCCGGGCCGATACAGGGCGATATGGTGCACCCTTACCTAAGGCGGCGGAACGGTGAGGAGAATATTGAATACCCCTCACCCGAGCTTAAAGAGATATTGGGAAGAACACTCGGCGTACCCCTGTTCCAGGAACAGGCCATGAAAATAGCCATTGTAGCCGCGGGATTTACCCCGGCCGAGGCTGATGCGCTACGGCGGAGCATGGCCACTTTCAAGTTCAAGGGACTGGTTAACCAGTTTGAAAAAAAGCTCATCAACGGGATGCTCGAAAGGGGTTATAGCGAGGATTTCGCCAAGAGGATCTTCAGGCAGCTCGAGGGTTTTGGAAGTTACGGCTTTCCAGAAAGCCACGCAGCAAGCTTTGCATTATTGGTTTATGTCTCCTGCTGGCTGAAATGTTATTACCCCGATGTATTTGCAGCAGCGCTGCTCAACAGCATGCCCATGGGATTTTACCAACCGGCACAGATCGTGATCGATGCCAGGAACCATGGGGTTGAAGTAAGGGCGATTGATGTCAATTATTCTTCCTGGGACAACCTGCTAGAGGAAAAAAGCGGAACCTACCATGCCTTGCGCCTGGGCTTCAGGCAGATCAAGGGGATTGCTACAGCGGAAATGGAACTGCTTGTCAAGGCAAGAAAGCAGCCATACCGCACCATACATGAGATCATGGATGCCGGGGCATCCCAGAATACGCTGGAAAGGCTGGCTGATGCAGATGCGTTCCGTTCATTGGGAATGGACAGGCGGCAGGCACTTTGGGAAGTTTCGGCGCTGGCAGACCGCCCCGCTGGCGTTTTTGAAAAGCAGGCCTCTGAAAGCGAAAAGGAACCACAGCTGTCACTGCCGTTAATGAGCGATTCGGAGCATGTGGTGCAGGATTATGCCACAACAGCGCTATCACTCAAAGCACATCCGGTGAGTTTTGTGCGGGAAAAGCTAAGTCTGCTGAAGATTCTTTCCACCAAAGAATCAGCAGAATCCTGGGACGGAAGGCTGGTGAAAGTCGCCGGGCTGGTCCTGGTGCGCCAGCGTCCGGGAACGGCCGGAGGGGTATGTTTTATTACCATTGAGGATGAATCAGGTGTAGCCAATCTGGTGGTTTTTCAACAGCTTTTTGAAAAGTACAGAAAGGAAATTTTAGGCGCAAGACTGTTGATGGTTGAGGGAAAACTGCAACGTGAGGGCGAGGTAGTGCATATAATTGTCAAGCGGTGTTTTGATCTCACTGGGATGCTGAAAGGGCTGACCGATGCCGGACAGGAAGAACTGCCGCTGCTGACACTTTCGCGGGCAGACGAACGCTCGCCATTCCCTGCAGAAAACAAACGTACGCAGAAAAGAGAACAGGCTGATGGCACAGTTTTTCCGCCTGCACGTAACTTTAAATAGCTTCTAGTTGATATCTATTTTGGGCGTACCCTTTAGAAGAATACTGACAGGGCTTTGAGCAGCGCCGATAAAAACCATTTCAAGCTGGGTATGCAGATGAACCCCGGCGGCTTTAAGGGATTGGTAACCGAATTCTACCATAGCAGTTTCATCTTTAAAAGTAAGATCAACGGGCAAGTGGAGGGCAATGATGTTTGGAAGGCCGACTTTGAGGGAAATATTAAAGTTCTTTAACAGACTTTCCAGTTTTTCTGCCACCTGTGCAAGTTCGTTGGGCGTAATGCTGGCCATAGCAATTAAAATTTATGATATTTTTTTAGGTAAATGCGATAAACGAGTTAAGCTAATTTTTATTTTTTGATGCACCAGGTGGTCATGCTGCGCATATTCTGTACATTGGTGGTCTTGAGGGGCTCGTGGAGTGCGGCCCCCAGCTTATTGGTCATCCTGATCAGCATTTCCTGATTGACCAGAAAGCGTTCGGAACCATCGGGAATGATATACCTTCCATTACCGATAAAATGGACTGAGGATTCAATACCGATATCGGAAGATAACCTGCAAAAAAAGTAACCTCCTGGCTTCAGCACTCGCCACATTTCCTCAAGCATGGCCTCAAAATGCTTCAGACTTTCGGCGAAATGCAGCACTGCGCTACTGATAACCAGATCAAACTTTTCATTTTCAAAGGGCATGTTTTCAACCTGTGATACCTGAAAACGGTCTTTTCCAACTGTAGCTGAAAACTGTTCCGCACTTACCTGCAGCTGGGCTATGGCATCAGCACTACTATCGATTCCATAGACCTGATACCCGTTTTTCAAGAAGTACATCAGGTTTCTCCCCGTACCACATCCCGCATCCAACACCGTATCACAGTTGGAATAAGTACCTTTCAACAATTGGTCAAATAAGTAGATATCAATATCCCCAAAGGTTTCGAGCAGGTTCTGAACTGTTTTCATATCTAAGGCAAAGATATAAAAAGGACCGAAAATGTAAACCGCCAGAGAGCCTGCCCTCGAGCTGTGGCACAGATCCTTTCCTCATCCTTTGATGCGTTCCGCTGACCGGGCAGCAGGGGTTTCATCGTATATTCTTCATCATTTTTTCAGATCGAATCACTTCTCTGCCTATATTGAAACCGGCTCATGATCAACGGGAAAGCGGTATGAAGCCAAAACTCCGAGCTGATCATTCCTCCTGAGATACCACTACCGGGATCATAACGCGCCAGGTAATGCGTTTCCTTACTTTTTAACTTATCCTCAACAATTCTATCGACAGTTGATGATAAAAAATGAGCAAGCTCTTCACAAGATATGATCTTTTCGATTTGCCCTGCTGCCTCTTTCAGCTCCTGCCATAAATAAGGGTCTCCTCTTAGCCCCCACCTGGCAGGCTCGGGTTCAAAAAGATAATTGTTCTGCGCTGTCATATGCCGCTAACTACTAATTATGTATTAAAAGCAAAGTGCATCTGCAAACTTTTTGGTTGCATATGCCTTATAAATGTTATTTGCGCGCTGGATCTGTTCTTTTGATATATTCTCACTTTTCATCACCTTCTTCCCTTCCATTACGCGGTATGCCCGGCCATCTTTGATATAGATCCGGTGTTCGGTTTTGATATCGGGTCCCGCAGCCGGCCCGCCTTCAATCAACTCATAACAGAATATGGGTTTTCCTGCATGGTAGAAATAATTGGCCGTCCATGAACCATCACCGATTGATCCTGCTTCGGTTATTTTAACAATGCTTTTACCTTCAAAAAAATAATTCACCCTTCCATCTTCCACGCACCCTTCCTTTTCATATTTATAATTCTGCTTGCTCAGCTTAAGCCCGTTTATCCTATTATATTCCTTTCGGATGGCTACTATGATCGCATTATCCTGCGCCAAAGCCTGTCCGCACAACAACAAGAAGAAAATAATCAGTAAATTTTGGAAATGTTTCATCATATCAAGATTTTTGGCATACGTAAATGTTACCCGTACAAATTTAACATTGGATAGCTTGTTTTTTCAAAATAATTGATGGGTACTTTTCTAAAGAATCCTTCGAAATACCAAGTTGCGTAAAATGGCAGATGAAAATCAACACCGCAATAAATCAGCGTTCTAAAAATGGGGCTGTACTGAATCTTTTTTGTGGACGTGCGGGCGACTAACCCTTACCCAACTTTCATCAATCGGATTTTCAAAGTACTAGAATAGCCCGATATATTTGTTTACAGTACAATCAGGGAAAGCTTATCGCAGGAAACATTTTAGAGGCTGATTTGCAAAAACAGGGCTAATGTTTAAATTTGCGCCAATAATTAAAGTTGAGCCATAGCATGGTTTCAACAGATCCTTGACCCAATCAATACATCCATAAAATGGAAGAAAACGACTTTGTCTCCATATGGCTTCGAGAAACCGGAAACCCGGCCATCGAGAAATTAACGCAAATGAATCATCAACTTGCAGCTCAAACTGCAGAAATCCTGTCTGAAAAGGGGCTGTCCGAAGATGATTTAGCTGCCATGCTGGACATCAATCCCGATGAGATCAAAAGATGGCTGATCGGCAAACATCCTTTTAGCGCAAAAGTTTTAAAAGAAATCTCGTCAGTTACAGTTGGTAACCCAAAGCCTGAATTTTCGTAAATGACCATATGGAACGGGTTCGAGAAAGAATAAAAACAGTGTCAAAAACATCTCAAAAAAAAAAAATTCCACTCATATTCCATTTCTTTAGCAGAAAGTCCAAAACTTTAACAAATGACTAAAAGAGAGTCATTTATGACAAAAAATAATACTCTATGACAGCCCATTTATCACTCATAAATTCATTGAAGCTGAGAATTGTATGAAAACCATCTTACCATAAACTTGTTGTAAAAACAGGAGCAATATTTAATTGCCCTTTTAAAAAAAGCGACTTATGGATTCAGGAACTATTGTATACAGCAATTTAGAAGAACTCTCAAAAAGTATTTATCAGTTAACAGATGGCGAGGCTGACATTAAAGGTTGGCCGGTGCGGAACGAAGCCGGAGATGCGGTTGGAAATGTACGCGATCTGCTGTTTGATCCCGAGCAGAACGCGGTAAGGTATGTTATTGTAGAACTTGCAGATATGGGTGAAGATCTTGAAGAGAAAGCTGTGCTGATCCCGATCGCTCTTGCAAATTTAGCCGAAGACAAAAAAGAGGTTGTTCTACCCGATATTCACCATGATCAGTTCAGGGCAATGCCAAGATATATCATCGGCGAGGTAACCCCGCAGATCGAGGATGAAATCAGGCGCGTTATCGGAAGTCCGGCAGCCTTGAGGATTGAAGATGAAATTGTAGAGATTGACCGGGCAAATTTCAACCGCCATCAGCTATAAAAAGCCAGCTGCTAGGTAGCGTGGATTGTGAAGAGCAACCTTGAAATCACGCTTCATCAACAAAAATTTAATTTATATTTTATATAAACGGGAACTTATCCACTGGATAGTTCCCGTTTTTCTGTTTATAAAAGACTCTAAATCAAAGTCATTCCGGAACCTTGAGCTGCACAACTATGATTTTGATAACAGGTCTTTTCAAATCTTTAGCATTTATTGCTTCGCATATCAACACCTACACATATACCGGCGAGGGAAATTCATCAAATCAAATGTTGGAGGTGTAAACCAAAATTATTACAGTTGTTCGCCCGATTTTAAAAGCTGTTCGTCGATAATTACCCCGCGTTGGTATATTAAGCAATTTTCTGCTGCAACGTTTCCACCTTTGCTGCGTCTTATCATTAAAACAGAAACAAAATATTTAAAATATAAAACAACAGCATCATGAAAACCTCAATCAAAACCCTAACAAAATCTTTATTGGCAGCAATCGTTTTAACTTCTTTAATCTTCTCGACAAACGTTTCAGCAAATGAGAAACAGCCCGCTAAAATATCTGCACCCAGCAACTTTAACAAACTTATCGTAAGTGGAAACATAGAAGTTACACTAATCCAGAATGGAAGAGAAGGGGTCAGCTACAATGATGACAATAACGGAAAGGTTAAAGTGATTCAGGATGGATATGCTTTAAAGATCAGCTCAGAAGATAAAAGTACGGCAAAAATAACTGTATATGTAAAAAACATCTACCGTGTTCAGGCCTCAGATGACGCCGTTGTAAAAACAGATGGCAAACTGGATGTAAAATATCTTCAGGTTTTTCTTAAAGGAAACGCGGTCGCCAAAATAAACTCACATTCTGAAAGTTTATATACTGTGATCGAAGACAATTCAGATCTTAAGTTATCGGGCGACACCAAAAGCCACAGCCTGGTGATGGGTAAAACACAAAAACTGAACCTTGATAAATTTGCTGCCCTAAAAACAGAAATGAACACTCCTGAATCCATGATACAGACAGCTTCACTAGCGAAATAATTCAATTCAGCATCTGCTGCAAAGCAAATTATTGAGGTGGCCCCAAAAGATCGATGGAAATTTTGGGGCCACCTCTTTTTATTAAGGGTTTCATCCCTTAAGCAGGTAAAAAATCAATACATCTCAAACCTTCTTCCCGATGTGCAAAGCCATCTCCAGTGTTACTGACGTCAAAATGGGACTAAAATTCCTCCTGTGTCTGATAAGCGCCATTGAGCTCATACTGTTGTACAACCCATAATAAGCCTAATAAAATTAGGCTGAACTGGTCAACTCACTGCCCATCCTGCCCGGTATAATTCTAAAGACGGGTAAAGTGGTAATAGTCGATCGTAAAGCACCTTTGTCGTCGAAACGGCGTTGTTTGGGTAAAGCGTTGTTGAATCAGCACTTCGTTCATAGGTGTGTGCCGCAAGCTTACCCACAAAAACACAAAGGTAGACCCCTACCTGCGGAAAGGAGCAATTTAATTTTGATGAGCGCTCAAGGATCGATTCTTTGAGTTTGTTATAGGATGTTTATTTATTGAATTGACTAATAGGTTTTATAGACCAGGTCGAATTCCCCATCAGAGATATCTACAACTGCTTTGGTATTGTTTTCCAGAGCTTTGAAAGAAAATCTCCCAGTAACGATTTTTGCCTGCTCGTCCAGGGTTAATATCTGTAAGGTCCCGGTATACCCTGACTGGGCAGTAAATTTAAGGTTTTCATTATTGTCCTGGTAATCAGCTATATTTTTGACCCCATTTAAATTATAATTTCCAGATACCACCTTTCCTTCCAAAAATATTGCAAAAGAAATTGTCTGCCTGGAGCCTTGCTGGTAGGCTGAAACAAAAAATGTTTTTCCTCCATCGATCAGGTGCGCTTCAGCCTCCTTACCATATTTAAGATCGGAATTACCGGGCCGCCAAATCACACCATTTACCTTACATTTAAAATTATTTTCAACCTTATCTTTCTTACAGCTACCAATCAGTACAGAAACCAAAAGAACGAAGACTATTGTCATTTTTACCATCGCATCATGTATGTTAAGAGTAATCAGTTTAAGTTTCCTTAAAGCAATGATAATAATTATTACAACGCCACACAATCAATAAAGATTAATCCGAAAAATGAATTAAACTTTTAAGCTGAAAATGATTAATTCAAAAAGTTTCATTTCAACCGTTAGCCGAAAGAACGAGGACTATGGGATTAAAATAACGCTCGGAAAGCTTAATTAAAAATCAGCTGGCAGCGGAGATTTCGTCTATACTGCTCGCTCCAAATTACCACCAAAAAATGTAAACAAATATATTAACAATGCCAATCTTGGTTATACTGATAACTAATTTTAAAGGATCAATTGACGAGAGGATCAGTTTGCAAGAATTCATTATTCTTATTAAATGATTTAAAGAAACTACTATACCATGGAATTATCAGAATTTAATTGAATATCTGCCCCTCGCGGTAGTCGTGATCAATGCGTTCGAGCTTACCTGCTTTGAAATGCAGGGTTACAGTCGAGGCTCCGGTGACGCTCGCGTTGACAAAGTCTGAAAAGCCAAACTGCCACTCATCCTGATTATCCATGTCAGGATCATATGGCTTGTTCAAGGGTTTGTCAGAAAGCACAAAACCGTAAGATGAGTAGACTGGTAACTGATGGATTTTGATCAGTTTTGCAGCCAATGCTGAAACAGGATCATCCACTTTGATTGCTGTATCATCTGCGGCGTTGGCGGGCCATCTGGTTACCCCTGTGGTAAGCCCCCCTCCAACAGCGATTTGCTCAATTTTATTTCCGCTAAAAAGCAATACTGCCCGGTCCAGCGTACCGGTATTATTGTAAATAGTCAAAGCGTAATAATAAGGGAGCAGCGGATTTAGTGCCTCTGGCGAAGTGAAAGGCTTATGGCCAAAAATCGACACATACTGAAAATCAAGTGTAGGCCCCGCCTTCTGCAGCTGGGCGAATACTTCCGAATGCGAACTGCCAATCCGTATTCCCCATTTTTCCCCTTTTGTTATGGATTCAGAATAGTTTCCCTGTTTTTCCTTTTTGCATGCCACAAGCGTGAACAGTACGAGTAAAATCGGCAATAATCTTTTCATTAGTAATTTGGTGTTAATTCAGAAGTATAAACGCAAGTAATGTCAAAGTCGCTACATCATTCGGTAAAATAAGGTTACAAATTTCAGCTTAAGACTTATTCTAACCTTCCCGGGTGGTAAATCCGTTTGCATCATCAATTTTTTTCCGCAATGCTTCACGCATTTCATCCAAAAACCTGGTTTTGCTCATTCCTTTACGCTGTTTGATTTCAACAAAACGCCTATAATATCTGTTTAGGTTTACCTGAAAAACACGCTGAAAAACCTCAGCAATTTCAGAAAGTTCCGTTTTCCCATTGTTGATCTGACCTGTACTATATAGTCCATAAACAATCTCTATCAGATTAAGGCTTTCTCCGGTCCATTTTAATTTCCCAGTGTCAAAATTTGCAGGTTGCCTGGAACCAAGAGAATGATGTTGGTCAACCATCAGATCATTCAAATGCCCTTGTAACATTTCAAAAGCCATAAATCTGGAGAAAAGATACTCGTGTCCAGTACCAAATGAGGGGTCGACTCTTGGCACTGAACTCAAGCGGATATCTTTTGAAGATGCTCCCCGGAGAAAAAACAGGTGGTCGAGTTCGTCAGTGCCTAACCTGTAATATTGATATTGAAATTCGTGCGTCCTATAAAAACGGTTGATATAGCGTATCTGCTCATTGTAATGATCTTTAAGTTTATTATTTATTCCCAAGGGCTTTGTAGTATCTATGTTAAGCAGTTCTGAATAAAATATCAGCCAGCGGGCGAACCTTGGCTTTTCGACTTTAAAAAACCAGATTTCTTCTTCTTTATCAGTGAATTGGTAATGTTCGACAAATCCCCTTAAATCGTCCAGATATTGCTGAACGGTGAGCATCGCTTGTTTCAACATCATTGATTTTGAAAGCCGATCTCTTTTTAGCATTTCTAAATCCTTTTCCATCTTCTTATACAGGTCTTGACATCTTTGTTTTAGCATATAATTACAGGTTAGGTTAAACCGGCCTTAGGTAAAATAGCATTGAGGAGATTTTCCATTAGCCAGTGAGATAAATGATAATAATAATTGACATTAAAATTCTACTTTTCAAAAAGATGATAACATATCAGTGCGTTCGTTTGGGTATCCCAAGATCAATTTCATACACCTCCACATCTGCTCAAAAAGCTCTTTGATTCAGACCTTCCCGTTCTCAATCAAAAACAACCGGTGAATGCTCCAACTCATTTAGATTCACTTTTTCATCAGTAAACTGCTGCTCAGACCAGTGGAAACTGCACGGAACACTTTACTTTCTCCGCACAGGTTTCCTTCCTTAAAGAAGTGTCTCTATATTAAACAATTCGGAACTACTAACCTCAGTTTATACAAACGGACTCTCGTCTGCAAATGCGCCATCACCTCTGACGTGATCTCAAAGCTTCACAAAATTGCCATAGTTTATAGGTAATGTTTCATTCCTGAGTGTCAAAGACCAACTTTTTTGTTGGCTCAAAATTCAGGAAGTATGCTGCGAGCATTTGACACTTTTCAAAATGTGGTTACGATTTTTTAATTCTTTTAACGTAGCTTAATTGCAACGGTTTTCGGAATGGAGATGCTGTAGCTTAACCGATATTGCCGTAAAATCCTCAAATACTAGAGTAAATTATTGACAAAACTTTAGAACTTGCTAAAATCTCTACAAATCCTGGCAATAAGATTTTAACACTTTTTCCAACTTGTGTTATACTTTCACTACTAAACAATTTTGAAAATTTCTTCCCGGACACATAGTTTAACATTGAATTTATTGGACAAATCCCAGAAGAATCATCTTAACTGAAGCGCTGTTTACTGTTAATATGATTGTTGATTGCACTTCTCATACCACCAAGATAAACTGTATACCCTTTGCTCTTCCTTCTGGATATATAGATGAATTTTCGGTAGGCAACACCCAGGTCTATATTCAAGCTTCGCTGAAGAATATCCAAGACTTGGGAAATGTCAGCTTTTCCATTGTTTAAAGAACCCAAAAAGTATACGCCATAGGCGAGTTCAACCAGATTAACTTTGTCATTGGTCCATTTCAGCTCCGAATTTTTCGCAAGAAGGTGATAGAGAGAGGAATCGGGATTGGTATAAATCAAACGAATCCAAGTCAGCAAAAATTCTCGTAGCTGCTCGTATGCACAGAACTTTGCAAAAGTATAATCTATATTGGTATCAAATTCGTCGTATTTCAACGCCGGAAGAATCCCCTGCTTGTTTTTTCTGAGAAAATATTCCTGGTCCAGGGCAGTTTGATTGTTGAGGTAATATTGGTAAAGGAATTTATTTTGCTCAAAGTATCTTCTCAGGAAATCTATTTCCAGAACATAATAACTCCTAATTGCCTCGTCCGTATCAATCGGAATATTTGATAGAATATTGAATTGCTCCACGATCAAAATTTTACAGCAATAGAATTTCGGTTTGTGTTCTTTAAAGAATAATATCTCTTCCATTTCAGAAGAGAAACCCAATTGGTTTACCAACGTGTTCAAACGAGTGATATCCTTTTCGATAATGTCTAGTGAGGATGAAAATCTGGTTAGGTCACTGATGGGTTCTTGTTTTACAGCATGCAGTTTTGCGGTCATTTCTAAATAAAGCTGTTCAGAAGTTTGGATTAGCATAGAGAAGGATTTAGGTAAAAAGTTGGTTGACTGAACCTGCGATAATCCTACAGGAACTTTCGCAAGTTGCGCCAATTCGCACTCTAAATCAAGTTAACTATCAGTTGCATAATTGATCAACCCCCTTTGAATACATTATTTGCAGATAAATTCTAAGGACAATATCCGTTAAATTTTACTTTTGAGAATATGTTTGTCAGCCTAATCAAACTATTCGTGTAACCACCAAAGGCCTCGGTGTAAAAAACTTTTTGACAGGTAAATTCAGTCATAAATTGTGCTAAAAATCAGCTATGAATTACCAATTTATTTTTTTTGAGGAACATCTCACCAGCCTGCAGACGAAAAAAACTTTTGCAAAAAATTTTGCAATGGAATCAAAAAAAAATCTGGAACGGGAGCATTCCCGACTGACCAGATCCTTCAGGGATATGGCCGTTGAACTAAATAATCATGAAAAGTCAAAAGCATATTTCAATTTTCACCAACAGAACTTAACCCTTTTAATGGATAAGACTAGCACAGAAAAAAAGCTTAGGGAAAAAGATCCGGAGCACAAGATTATCATAAGTACTCTGGAAGCATTGCTGGACATAATGGAAGAATTACTAATCTGGATGAAACAAATCTTTCCGGAGATCTTCGACTATAAAGGCAGGGTCCCTATAAAAATGATTGAGTCCGAAATTTCCGAAATTGAGAATGATTTGAACTTAATCATTGGAGAATTTGAAAAGAAGAAATTGGATGCTAAACTGATGCAGGTCACAAGATCGGTATTGGATATAAGTCAGATAATCAGTTTTCAAGATCTGAAATTTTGGAGAGAATCCTGCTACAAAATCCATCAAGATCTTATGTTGCTTGATTCGATTGATGAATTTCGCATTATAAAAATTCTAATGGGGCTTGGAATAAATCATCCTGACTTATTTTTTTATGCTAAACGGCATATTTCAAAAGAGATTGAGCATAAGACAACATTAGGGGAAAAAATTTCTGCAGTCTGTTCCTATCGGAAAGAGATAAGAGTGTTATACAGAGAAACCCAAATGCTCCAGTTTACAAGAAAACCCGATATTCGGCGCACTATAAAAAAATTCCTTCGAGAAGAACTCCTTTTACTCCGGGCTATGGAATTTGTGAATCATGAAGTTGAGGAAGCGGGAATTATGAACGCAAACTATAAAGTTTCCTTTTCAGTTAAACAGCTGGCCTTTTTCGTCCACCTTCAGATGGAGACCGGTATAATAATATGGCAAAGGGCAAAATTCGCGCACCAATATATTGCCAGACACTTCAGCACGGTGGAACGCGATTCAATATCTGAAAAAAGTGCTAGAAACGCCCACTATAATCATGCTAGTGAGGATATCAAGAAAGTGATCGCAAAGCTCAGTGAAATGCTAGCATTAGCTCAGGAAAGATATTGAAATTGTGAGAATACTGCGAATCTTGCAAATTGATGAGGGGTTGCAAGACCATAAAATTTCTGCAACTTGACAAAGTTTTCAAATTGCCGTTCTTTATCCCTAAAAAGATTATGGACGTCGAAAAATATTCACAAAAACTAAACGCATTTCATTCACTCTCGCCTGGACTCAAAGCATACATCTCAACCATAGCCAAAGGAACCGCATACAAGGGTGGCCAGACGGTGTTCCTGACTAGAGAAGATTATAACTTTTATCCCCTGATTCAAAGCGGGTCATTACAGCTAATGGCAATCGATAAGGATAATGACGAAAAAATTGTTATCAGAACTTATAAAGCTGAAGAATTCCTATACCATTTTCCAAACGTTATGCCAAGGTCAAGATTTAAACTTTATGTAGAGTTTTTGGAGGATTCTTATTTGGTAGCGTTTAGCGAAAAGCATTATTCGAATCTTATGAAATTATTCCCTGATGCGTACCTTTTGAATCTTTCATATACCGCCTGGCATTTGAACATACAGTTGGAACTTCTATTGGGCAACAATAAAATTCCTGATGTGTAATTACATATTTGACACACCTTAAAGTTTACCCTAAATCATATTCAAATGAAACGACTCATCGAAAAACTGCGAAGTCATCAAAATGCAAGCGAACCTGTTGTAAGCCAACTGGCGGAAATCTTTGTTGCTAAAACTTTTAATAAGGGCTTACTTATTAGTACACCAGATCATTCATACCCGGAACTTTATTTTATCGAAGAAGGTCTTGCAAGAGGGTATTTTATTTTCGAGGGGCAGGAAAATACATCCTGGATATTACAGACTGGGTTTATTTTTCCGACTACTTCGTTTTTTTCTGTCAGTCACACAAATGAGTACGTAAATTTTTTAAAAGACAGTACCGGATATTCAATAAGTCTATCCCAATGGAGTGAACTTGCCAAAGCAAATCCCCAATTTTTAATGGCACTTCTGGAAATCTATGAGGAACATTACCAGGAAATTACGCAGAGAGAGCAGATGCTGAGGATAAGACATGCGGAAACAAGATTTTTATATTTTCAAGCGAGGTATCCAGAATTAATTAATCTTCCCATTCATAAGATTCTGGCTTCCCTTCTCGCAATCGAATCAAAATATCTCTTCAAAATAAAAAGGAAATATCGCAGATGACATAGTAACCAAGCGCATTATTAGACAGATAGATATACCAATATTTCTTTTACAAAGGGGTGCAAAAAGAGTAAAAATTGCCGAATTCGGGTAGTAAATATTATTTCTGTTGTTTCGAACTTTAATCTACAATCAGATGGGTTTTTAATGAACAAAACATGGAAAATATTTATTCACATAAACGGACACATATAAGCTATAAAAGCTTGGTATCAAATCTAAATACCATTGGAATATTCCTGTTAACATTGCTATGGTCTTACGCAGTTTTTGCAAAGCTCGCTGATCTAAAACTTTACCAGCTCCAGATGAAGGAGCAACCCTTTCCTTATTCAATACAGCAGTTACTGACTTTTCTTGTCCCGATTCTTGAGCTAACCGCTGCTACGCTGCTGATTTTTAATAAACACAAATGGGGGCTTTGGCTTTCCTTAACTCTGATATTGGGATTTACGATATACATCACACTGATCCTGACCCATGTTTTTCCTAATGCTCCATGCAGCTGCGGTGGCTTCATCTCCAAGATGAGCTGGAAAAGCCATCTCTATTTCAATATGCTTTTGTTTTTTATAAATATGGGTTGTCTTATTAAAATCACCAGACAGGAAAGGAGGTTAAGCGGCAAAGAGTAAATATAAATTATAAAAAAATTAACGCAATCAACCTGGGCATGGTGCCCAAACCTTAAACAAACTTTTTCGCTTGTTTTTTCAAAGTAAAAAGCATCCTTAAATTATGTATACAGCAATAAAAAATGTAAGCAAAGGCCTAATGGCCGCCGCTTTAGGATTAGTATTAGTATTTGGTGGTTCTGCTTTTAAAGCAGACAGTAAAAGGGTTCAATATACTTTTAGGTATAACAGTACCGATAAGTCTCAGGCTGAGGTTGAAAAAGAATCCAACTGGATTTACAGTCCTAGCTCAGCGGGTTGCAATCAAGTTCAGCAAGAAGCATGTATCATCCACGTTGATCAGGCTTTTGTAAATACAAGCGGAACTCCAACATTGGATCCATCCCTAAATTTATTAGCGGCGCCTTACACAGCTACCAAAGCCTATGTTACATCGAGTGATGATGGAGACATGGACATTGAAAACAGAACTGCCCAATAACCTAAGGGTAAACTATGAGGGGGAAATGAACACCCCCCTTATAGTTTAATTTTGCGACATGCCAGTAGATTCAATAATATCAGTGGGCAACGGCAAAGCATAATATCGTGAATCTGGCGCAAGGGTGAATACCTGACTTCCAAGGACCCGTTGGAGGATGATATTTGCTCCTTCTTTGTTATATCTTTTAAGGTCAGCAAAACGTAGACCTCTCATCAACAACTCCTTCCTTCTTTCCTCACGGATTTTTCTAATGGCATCAGACTTATCCGTCGCAGTTACAGGTGAGAATGGCACTGTATTTCTCCAACGTGACTTTAATAAAACATTCAATACCTCCATCGCCCCGGGCAGGTCATTTAACCACGCTTTACATTCGGCACTGGTGAGGTAGAGCTCATCGGTTGCAAGGCCTGAAAAATAAACCGTCCCGCTTGCAGTATAATTTCCCTTGAACTGCTGATATGGAGCAGAGGCCCTGAAAAATGCAGTTCTTCTTAAGTCATTTATGTTATAGCTAGCATACAAGGTAGTATCGACTCTGGAATTTGTGGTATTATTAACCCCAAAATTGCTGGAGAGTTCTGCATACCAAATCGTCTCCTTATTAAACTTTTTAATGGGTACTGTACTGCTCAGCGCCAGGAGATCACTATCACCATTGTAGTCCATTAGCTTGCTGTTGAATTTTAGTGCTTCCAAAGTGTATTTTAACGAAAGCTCATATTCATGATGGTAGAGATAACACCTTGACAGTAAGGCCGCCGCGGCTCCTTTAGATGGTCTGAGCACATGTTGAGGATAGTCGGGCAACAACGCCAGTGCCAAAGTCGCATCATCAATTACTTTTTGGTAACAATCGCTTACCGAAGAGCGTACCGAGGGAATGTTAAAGTTAGATGATGTTCTAAGGGCAATACCCAGATCACTGCCAGAGGTTTTTTCATCGAAGGCCAGTCCATGTTGATTGGTCAACATCAAAAAATAAAAGGACCTGAAGAATAAGGCACTTCCTTTCGCATTGTCCCATTGAGAACTGTTCACTGACGTTCTGTCTATATTTTCCAACAATTCCAAGCAAAGGTTACTGTTGAACACTGATGTGTACGCCAGGCTCCAGTCATTGGCATACCTGTAAGCAGTTGGCTTCCATATATAAGCTTCTTGAGCCCTTACGCTAAGCGCATTGTAACTGGCCAATGGGAGAAAAAAATCGTCGCTTGATGCTTCGCCAAACGAGGGGGTCAATTTAAGGTTCATCAGGTTGGCGTCGTCTAGAAGTCCCTGCACATCAGATAAAGTATGAGGAATTACCAATTTGGCATTCGATTTAACCTCAAGATATTTCTCACAGCTCAAGATGAGTAGCATTGCAGCACAGAGTACAATGCTTATTGCAATATTATTTTTCTTCATAATGTTTTTTTTATATCATGGTTTTAGAATGCTCCCTTTATACCAAATGAGAGCTGGCGTGATGGTGGCAATACATTTAAATAATCTGGATCGTAGCCGAAACGATTTGCTCTCCAGAGTATTCCGACATTTTGTAAACCTGCGTATACTTCAAGATTCCGAAATGGAAATTTCCACTGAACAGTATTTAAAGTATAACCTAATCGAATATAATCAAGGCGAATGTGGTCTCCCGACATCACATTAATTTCAGATTTACTATAAAATGCATCCCGAACACTTGGCGCCGGATAGATGAACGAGGGAACATTGGTAAAATTCTCATCACCAGGCTTTTGCCATCTGGACTCATATTCATAGTTTCCCTGTCCGCTCTCTATTAGCATTGAGTAACCGAGTGCTGGTTTTCTCACCTTGTAGCCCAATTTGTAATTGATGTTCATCGATAAGCTAAAACCTTTAAGATAAAAGGTATTAATCAAAGAGCCAAAGTAAGTTGGACTGGCAGATCCCAGTAAGGTAACATTATTCCCAGTGTTAAAAGACTCATCTGCGATGGCCTCGTAGTCAGTACTGAGCTTGCCATTGAGAAAGCCCTGAGGGTTTCCTTTATTATCCAACCCTCCCCATTTGTATGCTGCAATGGCATAAAGCGGATAATCCTGGATAGGAGTGATTACATTTCCAGCAGTAAGCAAATTGTAAAATGCAGATGAATTGTTCCTGCTATTATATTTGGTTGTTTTACTTGTGTTATAACTAAAATATAGATCAGTTCCCCAACTGAAATTCTCGGTTTTTATATTTTTGCTATGAAGATCTACGTCAATACCCTGTCCCTTCATATTAGCAACATTTTTTGTGATCACATCGCGAGCACCCCATGCAGTATAATCATAGCCCGCTATACCGTATAAATCCGTTCCTTTTTTGACGTAATAAGAAAATGATCCGGTCAGAACTTGCTTTGGAAGTTCAAAATCCAATTTCACATCGACTTGGGAAAGCTGTTCCCATTTCAAATCTGGATTGTTTATCGCGTTTATTCTAGTGATTGGAAATCCAGTTAAAGCATTCGTGCCATAGGTGGCGATTGGGGACGCCGTTTTCGTCAGGTCTACATTGCCACTATAGCCAAATGTAGTAGTTAGCCGCAGAACGGGCAGCCATTTTAAATTATAGAAAGATTCATCTGAAATTTTCCATCCAAGGCCTGTCGACCATAGGGGCTTCCATTTATCATTTATATCAGCACCAAAAATATTTGAACCGTCACGCCTTATGCTTCCCGATAAAAGGTAACGTCCTTTAAACGAATAGGCGAAATTGGCATATGTACTTATAAAACGGTATGCGGTCTGAGTTAAAGTATTCACGCTACTAATCTGACTTGTGAACCCCGTAAGGTATTGTCGGTAAAGTCCCACCTCGTCGACGGGCGTAAAATATAGGGGGTCAGATTGATACCCTAATCTTCTACTTCCTTGGGAAGAAGTATTTGCACTTCTTGCCTCAGCACCCAAAATCGCAGTGATACTATGCAATCCAAAAACATTGTTATAGTTCAATTGCGCTCTTCCAGTTTGGGAATTTACTACTGAAGAAGAAGAATTCAGAATTCCGCCTCTTGGCACAGGATAAGTTATTACACCCGTTGATGCGTTTACCTGGCTAAAAGAGTTGATCAGATTTCTTGCTGCATAACTTTGTTCATCGGAAGTACGCTCAGTATCGGAACTCTGCCGTTGATATTGATAATTTACCTGGAAGTTTAACCCTTTTACAATTTGATACCTAAGTCCGACATTCGCATATAAGTCCTGAGAGCGGGAATCGGTATAGTCATGTTTATAATCTTCTGTGGGATAAAATTTCCAGTCTAAAAGTTTACCTTTCGCCAGTGTATCTGTATATGCTGAACGAAACTCCGTAGCAAGTCCTCCAGTTTGTGCAAAATTCAGATACGGCGGATACCTTCCCCCAGAGCTAAGATAACTATATGCCGGGCGGCCAGTCTTTCCAGTAAAATTTGTATAATAAACATTAGTGCTTAGATTTAATTTTTCCAGCACCTTAAAATCATTGGCAAAATGCAGGTTTAATTTCCCCGAGGTATTGTAGACTTCCCCCCTATTTTGATCGTAAGCTGCCGAAAGCAAATAGGTATTCCGGTCACTCCCGCCTTTAAGATTTAAACTATACTGTTGGAGAATCCCATGAGTGTAGAAATTGTCCAGGTAGGATTGTTGTGTATTATTTCCCGCTAATAAATTTATTCGATCATCAGCCGTTGACTGCGAGATCTGCCCGTTTCTTCTTGCTAGAAGAACTTCTACCACAGGGGTTAGTGCCAACCATGGTGTGGTTGATATCCGATCATTAAAGTAGCCCGATTCGAAAAGTTGTTTTTCAAAAGCGATATAATCGCTGCTATTCATTTGCCTAATCGAATTAAATCTTGGTAAATCCTGTACTAATACATTTGCGCTAAAGGCAATTTGCATAGGCTGGTTCTGCCTGCCTCTCTTGGTTGTAATCACGATTACACCATTACCAGCCCTTGCACCCCAAATTGATGCAGCTGCTGCATCTTTCAATACAGATACATTTTCTACATCATTGGGGTTAATATTAGAGATATCCCCCTCATATATATAACCATCCAATACGATGAGCGGATCTAGCGGACCATTGATTGTTCCAAGACCACGTACCGAAATATTGGTCTTATTTTGCGGATTGTTATTACTCTTTCCTGCCTGCAGCATTAATCCGCTACTTTGACCAATTAACCTTTCTAAAATATTCGACCCTGTACGTTCTCCCAGCGCTTTCTCACTAATCGAGGATATTGTTCCATTAACTTCATTGGGTTTCAATGTTTGGTAACCTGTCTGAACGGTGACCTCCTCTAACTGCTGGGATTCATCCGTCATTTTAACTGAAATGAATTTTTCATTTATTGAATAAATCCTGAAAATTGTTTTATATCCAGTTGCAGTAATACGAATTGTATCTCCAGGGTTTACTTTTCCTAAAGTAAAATTTCCAGCCTCATCAACTATTGTCATATTCTTTCTGGAACGAACGCTGGCCGGGATTACATTTCCATCAAAGTCAGTAACCTTCCCTTTTAACACATTTGCTTCCTGAGCAAAAGCTGTTATTGCAGAGAGGATAATGATTATCAGAGCCATACAAAACAGTAGAAAATTCCACTTCACTTTTCTAGTGTTGAACTGATTTGCCATCATATTAATCTTTTTTAGTTTTTAGGTTAGGATTCAAACCCGCAATAAGTCGCGAGACGTTTTCTTCTGTAAGTTGTTCCGCACGGGTAATCGCTTTAATACGTCCATCCGCACCAATCCAGATATAGTGGGGCATCGTATTGATTGGAAAAACGTTCTTTATTTCAGCGCTGTTGAGCACTATGGGTAAAGCGAAGTCTTTAATCTTTGCTCTTTGCACAGCTAAAAATTTTTCTAGAACTTCTACAGTATCACTTGCATAAGTATTCATTAGTAAAAACTGAATATTTTTACCATATTTTTTTTGCATAGCATCCATTTTCGGAAATTCAGCTATGCACGGCGAGCAGTATGTCGCCCAAAAATCAAGGACGAGTGCTTTATTTCTAAAGCTTGAAAATTCAGCGCTTTTTTGGTTAAAATTTAGGATTTGAGAAAGGGTAAGATTAGGTACTTTATCGTTGATTGCGAGTTGGTAGCTCGTTGCCTTCGCCTGTGCGAATAGAGTAGTTGAGAAGAAAAATAAAACCGTGGTTAACCGAATGATTTTCTTTCTAAGTAGTCTTTCTAGATTTATCTCTCTATTGGCCAATTTAGCAACATTCCTTGTTGTCTGACCATCCAATTGAAAACAGCTTACGCTTGAATTTCCGTAAAAAAAGGGATCATATATCTTGGGTTTCTTGATAAGGTCGATTCCAAAAAAAAGCCATGGCAGTGCCCTAGCGATAAAAAATATCGTTTTTTTCATTGTTTGTTGGTTAAAGTTAGTTGATCGGAAAATTAAATGAGGAATCTCAAATAGTGAAGAAAACTAAGGCAGGCGCATTATTAAAGAACCTATTTTCTATCATTAACTGTAGGGGGTAACCTGCCTTAGCCTGGCCTTCTATTCAGGAGAACAGATGACAAGGCTAATTAGAATTATTAACGCAAAACCATGATAAACAAATTTGTTCGTCTTGAAATTTAGAACATATTTCTCCAAACCTCTCCTATGGAAAAGTGTAGATAAATAAAAAAATTTCAGTTGATGTCTCACGTTTTTTGGTTTGTACCAAAAAACCTTTAGAAAATAAAAAGGGTCGCCCTTAGCTTTTCTGAGACGAAGGTGTAGGACCACCAACCGCTTCGCAGCGGCCGAACACAGAATAGCAGGCGACCCAAGTCCTTATGCTATGCAAAGATAGCACAGGATTTGAGTTTTCACCTACTGCTTGTGTTCAAACGTCCTACTTTTCGTCACAAGGTTTTTCGGTAATAAAAAATCAAATCTTGTGGTTAAATGTCTTTTAACCAACAATAAATTTTATTACGTAAATATAAATAAAAAAGTTTACTTCCACATGCACCTGTGATAAAAATTTCATTTTATTGTTCCTTGCATTATAATGCAGAGCCGAAATTCCGACCATGAAATTGTTACCATAGAAATTTCTCATTTGGATTATTTGATTATCGTTAATGTAAGAAACTTAAGGACAAAGTTTGGTTTATCTCAGGTTTCACTAACCCAAAAGATGGGTTTGTCGGAAGGTTTTGTAGGAAAAGTTGAACTTTATACTGAAAGAGCAAAATACAGTATCAGACATATTAACTTGTTAGCAAGCGCTCTCAATTGCACAATACAAGATATCCTCCCCTTAGAGCAACCAAAATATGACATGGTTATTTTAACTTTAAGGAGGACAAACAAAATTAACAAGGATGGTTCCCTATCCCAAAAGAAATCCACTGAGGTGATTAAAATCGAACCAAAAGAAAAAAGTTAATTTGGATATGCAAAGTAATTGAGGGATCATTTTTGAGATTACCCTAAACTTTGACATATGGAACAACTTCGTTGCGTCGTAATCGACGATGAAAAACATTCAATCTCGATTCTCTCAGATTACATTGAGACGAACCCCAACCTAAAATTAGTCAAGACTTTTCTTGATCCTCTTATTGCACTATCAGGAATCAGTATCAGAGACAAAATAGACTTTATTTTTTTGGATATAGACATGCCAGAAATTACCGGCATTGAGCTTGCAAAAAAATTAGTCAATCGGTCTCGATTTATCGTCTTCACTACAGCATTTACAAAATATGCAATAGAAGCATTTGAAGTAAATGCATCTCGGTATCTGGTTAAGCCAATCTCAAAACCGAAATTCATTAAAACCGTTTGGGACATTTTAGATGCGGAAAGAAAAAGAATTGAAGGGATACGGATTGCCCAAAAAAAATATTTCTATGTCAGCATCGGCGAAAGGGGACAGAAACTGAAGATAAAGAAATCTAAAATATTATTTTTCGAAAGCTTGAAAAACTATATGAAAATTGTCACTGAGGATGAAGATTACACCGTTTATTTGACAATGAAGGAAGTTGAAAAGGAGTTTTGGGGCACATTGTTCTACAGAGTTCACCGCAGTTATTTCGTAAATGAAGAAAGGGTTGAAAAAATAGCTGGGAACACATTAAAGCTTGGAGCACATATCATTCCGATGGGCAACAACTATAAGCAAGGTTTTATTGAATTTTCTGAAAATAAAACATTAAGATCCGGCCGGAAGTCTTAAGGATTCAAATCTGAAACCAACACTCAACGATGGCTAATCAACGTTTCATTGGAAATAATGATGATGCTGGAAGTAGTCGGATCAGTTTCGGACCTTCGAATTGTTTGCTGCGATCTAAAAACAAATACTGTTTTTTTGACCAGTTTTTTAGGGTTCTGTTTCATGTTTTTATTTTGAAACTAGAGCCATTATTTAGCGTAAAAAAAGTTATTACACCGCGATAAAATGAGGTTACACCAAGAGCAATTATAGCATGACTAAGAAAATTTTCGAATGGGGAAAAGTGCAGCGCTTGCACCTAATTGGATGGGCGATATTCATAACATTAGAGGTCGTACTGATCGGACTTTCAGTGGGCTTTTTTGGAAAAGCTTTGAATTATGCCCTCCATTATATTCTTAATATTATTCTATTTTATACGAATGCGCATTTTGTGCTTAAGAAGAGTTTTACGAAGCCAAAACCCTGGACAAGGGTAATCATCCTCATGATAATTCAAATCGGCTTATATATTTTTTTCAGGTCTTATCTTAATTACCTACTGGAAGGAACTCATAAAGGATTTAACATCCCAACAATTATCACTAACCATAAAAGTTTTTTTAAATCGCTCTGGAGAGGTTTATTTTTTATTGTTCTTTCCTGCTTTTACTTTTTATTCTTGCGTTTCAAAGAGGAACGTTTAAAAAGAGAACATTCAGAAAGAATGGAATATCTAAACGATTTGAAAAATAAAGAGATGCAAAATGAATTGCATGTTGCGAAGTATGATTATTTGCGAGCCCAAATCAATCCACATTTATTATTCAACACATTGAGCTTTTTATATGATAGCATTCGAAAATTTAATGAGGACGCCGGAGAAGCTGTTCTTAATTTGGCTGAATTGATGCGGTTTAGTCTTGAAACGAAGGAATCCCCTGAAGAATTTCCCAAGCTGGAGGAGGAACTCCGTCAAATTGATAACCTCATATCCCTTAATAAAATAAGGAAAGACAAGGAACAGTATATCAATCTTTGTTACCCAGAAGAAGTTAAGAATTTTCGCTTTATACCATTGGTCATAATTACATTGTTAGAAAACATGCTTAAGCATGGAAATTTACAAAAGCCAAACCAACCTGGATTTTTAGATATTAAATTGAGTAATAACGAATTGTCAATAAGTACTTCTAATTTAATCAACACCAGGATCCACCATTCAGGTTTTAATAAAGGAATGGAGAATATTGAAAAGCGATTAGGTTTGGCTTATGGTGATAAGTTTTCAATGACTTATGGTAAGAAAGATGAAAACTATTTTGATGTTAAAGTAATTTTGGAAGTTGCTAATACTAACCAAAATACAATTTGATGTTTTGATATACATAGATTAGATTTCAATCCAAACCGGGCAATGATCGCTGGCTCCTTTCCATCCTCTAGCATGCCTCAACGCCGCCATCAACCAAACTTCCTTTTAAATCTGTAGACAGTAAGAAATGGTCCAATCTCAAACCAGCATTTGTTCCAAATGCATTCCGGAGATAATCTTAAAGGGTATATATAATTTCATCGGGATACAGGGTTATTATTGCATCTGTCCATCCGAGAGATAATAGTTTCTGATATGCCTTCTTGGATTCCGGAAAGAAAAGGGCGTTGTCCCTGAACCTGTCTGGATTATAAAGGTTCCGGCCAGTCGGGAAAAGTTCAAGCTAGGAGCCCTGCATCAATCACCAAACAGTGCACAAAATTCAACCAGACGCTTATCCGGTAGTTTTTGCTGCATCCTTAGGACCGTTTGGTACCACGCTTTTTTCTAATATTAATCTTAAGTTCGCTTCCCGCAACCTCAATCATAGTCTCTAATCCAACATTTCTCAGCTGGGCATCAGCCAAAGCTTTTGTTAGCTCATCGATCTTTTTCTTAAGAAGTTTTGTCTCAATCATAGTCTCTAATCCAACATTTCTCAGCTGGGCATCAGCCAAAGCTTTTGTTAGCTCATCGATCTTTTTCTTAAGAAGTTTTGTCTCTTGGTTTTTGTCCATCGCTGAAAGTTCATAAGATGTTTTAGAATGGACTAAGATAGCCAAATTATGCTTCTCCATCCATTTGGCAATGGTACTTGAAGGTAAGCCATATTTGCGTCCAGCTACTCGCTGACTGAGCATACCGGATTTGATCTCGCAAATGATTTTCTCTTTCAGATCATCGCTTAACCGTCCCCTAGGTTTTCTAGTTGGGATTTTTGTTTTGTCTTTGCTTTTTGTTGCAATTTTTCAGTTTTTAATGACAAGCTATAGCAGGACGAGACAATCAATACTGACCGTCGGACATGCATTTGAAATATAGTGCTCAATTTTCTTCGAAAATAGTTAGCGAACAAATATGCTTACTTTTAATATAAGATTGTTAAGGGTGGGCTAATTTTAATCTCAATTTAAGATGAGATGCCTATTTTTGTAAATGCTTAAAATAGGAATTGCTGAAGACGATCAGAAAATTGCCGGTTTATTGAAATCTGCACTGGAAGAAAATGGCTATCAGGTTCAAAACGTTTCAAATGGAATCGATGCGCTTACTGTTTTTTCAGAAAACGCTTATAATCTCCTGATTATCGACATTATGATGCCTGGTTTAAGTGGTATTCAGATTTGCAAAAGGCTACGTGAAACTGATAATCAAACGCCCATTTTAATGCTAACAGCTATGGGTACTATTGATGACAAAGTAGCTGGTTTAGATGCAGGTGCTGATGATTACCTGGTTAAGCCATTTCACTTAAAAGAACTTCTAGCTCGAGTTTCAGCGCTTTTAAGGCGGCAAAACCCTGTTGTATTCACTAACAAACAAGAACTTATCTTTGAAGATTTAGTAATGAATATGAGTAGTAAAGAGGTTACAAGAGCAGGGCAAACCATTGAACTAAGCGCAAAAGAATTTGTTTTGCTTGAGCTGTTCTTAAAAAACCCCAATCGTTTATTGCCCCGGCAGTATATAGCAGAACAGGCCTGGGATATCAACTTCGAGACCGGAACCAATGTTATTGATGTTTACATTAATTTTCTTCGTAAAAAGATTGAAAAAGGATTTGAACGGAAGCTCATTCATACAAAAATTAATATGGGCTACATCCTTAAATAATGAAAATAAAAGACCGCATAGCGCTTTATTTTACGTTGATTAGTACATCTATGCTGCTTTTTGTCCTTTGCATGGTCTACTTAACCTTCATGGAATTTTTAAAAGCTGATTTTTTTGAGCGCTTAACGGATAGAAGTATGGTAACTGCTAAACTTTACCTAGAGGCTGACGAAATTAGCATAGAAGCTTTAACCGATGTTCGCCATGAGTATTTGCAAAAGCTTAGTGGAGAAGTAACCAGAATTTACGACTATAAAGACCAGGCGACTTTCATTGACGATTCTTCCCGATATTGGACTAGAATGACAATAGAACACGTTAGAAAACAAAAACACCTTCAATTTAGCGATGGCGAAAGGCAGGTTGTAGGCATTTATTATAAGGATAACCAAGGCGATTTTGTCATACTTGCATCCGCAATTGATCAGGGTTCGCAAAACAGGTTATCGAAATTATTGAAGATTATGATCTTCGTTTTCGTGGCAATTTCGTTCGCAGTATTACTATTAAGCAGGTGGATTGCAGCAGAGATGCTAAAGCCATTGAACAAATTTATGATAGGAGTGCAACAAATTGGGCATAAAAACATGGAATTCAGGGTGGAGGAAAGCAGTGCAAAAGATGAAATCAGTCTCATTGCAAAGAGTTTTAATCAGTTAATGAATGAATTAGAACAAGCTTTTGTTCTTCAAAAAACCTTCGTTGCCAATGCCTCACATGAGCTTAGAACGCCAGTTACCAGGATGATGATGGCATCAGAGCTGGCCTTATCAAAAGATCGTGATGTAAATACTTATAAAGAAGTAATTCATTCAGTTATCGAAGACGCAGAAAAGATGGATAGCATCATAACTGGACTGCTGGCGATGGCAAAAATGGATATGGAATTGATCAACTCCCAACTTTCCTCTATCAACTTGTATCAAATTTTGCGTAAAATCCAGGCAGACTGGAAACAACACAAAAATTTAGGTATTGAAATTTTGAATGATTTAGGGCAAAATGATCTGTTTGTTTTTGCCAACGAAACTTTGCTACAAATTGCACTAGATAATATTTTCTCCAATGCTTTTAAATTTTCAAATAATCAAATAGTAATCTGCAGATTAGCGAAATCAGACGAAAACTTTTTAATTAATATAACAGATCAAGGTCCTGGAATTCCATTGTCAGCGCATGATGAAGTCTTCAAACCTTTCTACAGCCGATCTGCCGAGGCTGGCCATTCTGGCGAAGGAATGGGGCTATATATGGCCCATAAAATAATCAGTTTATTTAATGGAAAAATAGAAATAGCGTCATCAATCGAAGCTCCAAACACATTTATCGTATCAATCCCCGAATTTTAATCTGCTTTTAATTCCGATTTAATTCGTGTTTAACCCGGCAGGAATAGTTTTGCCGTATGATAAGAATAAGTGCTTTTCTAATTATTGCATTAGCCACTACCACTAAATCAAGTTTTGCACAAAGCGATTCCTTGAGCCTTAATTTAAAACAAGCTGAAATTCTTTTTTTAAAAAATAATTTCGATCTATTGGCCAGCAATTACCAAATTAATCAGGCGAAAGCCCAGGTGATTACCGCTAAGCTTTTCGATAATCCAGAATTCGAATACGAAAATCTTTTCTACAACCACCAAACCAAAAAATTTCTTCAAACTTCTTATGCGTTTGGTCAGTATGCAGGTTCAATTTCACAACTTATTAAGCTCGCTGGCAAGCGTAATAAAAAAATCAAACTAGCACAAACAGGTATAAAACTGGCCGAACTGGAATACTTTGATTTGGTGCGAACCCTGAAATTCGAATTACGCAACACCTTCTATAAAACCTACTTCGCCGCTCAATCAGTTAAGGTTTACGAAGATCAGATTAAGTCAACCGAAGGTTTGCTAAGTGCTTATGAAATTCAATTGAAAGCCGGAAATATAGCCTTAAAAGATGTGACCAGGATTAAATCTTTATTGATCGGTTTAAAAGCTGAACAGGCAAATCTTTTAAATGAATTAGAAGATCAGTACCGTGATTTAAGATTATTATGTGGGCTGAATCCTAACTCAAATTTACTTCTAGCGATTCGGTTAAATGAAATGAAAAATATTTCGATAGATGAAATTCCCTATGCAAATCTACTTGATTCCGCAAGAACAAACCGGGCAGATTTGACACTGGCAAAAACTTATTTAGAGTACAACGAACTCAACTTAAAATTGCAAAAAGCAATGGCAATACCTGATGTCGAAATCTCCCTGGCGTACGATTTAAAAGGAAATTATCCTGAAAAATATACTGGTATCGGTTTAAAAATTCCCCTTCCGCTTTTTGACAGAAACCAGGGCGAAATTAAAAAGGCCAGAGTAGGAATCGATATCGCTGCTTCAAACCTTCAAAAGCAAGAACTAATCTTATCAAATGAGGTCTTTAATAGCTATCGAACAGCCATCAGAAATGAGAAACTCCTGGCAGAAATCGATTCCTCTTTTAGTAACGACTACAATAAAATTGCCAGCGGTTTAATTAAAAACTTAAGGGAGCGAAATATCAACCTGATCGAATTTATCGATCTATATGAATCTTATAAGGCTAACGTCCTTCAAATAAATCAACTCCAGTTCGAAAGAATGAGCTCAAGAGAGGAACTAAACTACGTTACCGGTACGAACATTTTTAATTAAGCATTATGCAAACCATCTATAAAAACATTATAAAAGGGTTAATTTTCACTTCGCTAGGTTTCGGCTGTGGCGATAACAAAACAGAAACTTCCCATAAAAAATTTGTGATTACTGATTCATTTTTAAGCAGGCTCCTCATCGATACCGTGATGCAGGCGAACGGGAAAGCCGACATTATTTTCTCTGCTAAGATAACTGCTAATGAAGATAGGAAATCCGAGCTTTTTCCGATGGTGAGCGGCTCTGTTAACCGCGTAAATGTGCGTTTAGGAGATCAGGTAAACGCTGGACAAACCTTAGCAACTGTAAATAGTGCTGAAATGGCTGGATTTGATAAAGAAGTGATTGCTGCAAATTCTGAACTTAAAACAGCTGATAGAGCTTTGAAACAAGCGGAGCAACTTTATGAAAGTGGTCTGTCATCGGCCAAAGAACTTGAAGAAGCTAAAAATGATTATCAAACGAAAAAAGCAGAATTCCGAAGAGCTAACTCCGTATTGAAAATAAACGGAGGCAGCAGCACTGGAATATATTCTATAAGGTCGCCTTTGAGGGGTTTAGTAATTGAGAAAAATGTAAACGAGAACATGCAACTGCGAAGTGATAATGATAAGAGCCTATTTACGGTTGCAGATCTTTCCAATGTTTGGGCGATGATCAGTATTTATGAGTCGGATATTTCCCGTGTCATGCCTGGCGCTGAAGTAAATTTGTCAACATTATCTTATCCTGAAAAAATTTTCAAAGGTAAAATAGATAAAATATATAATCTGATTGACAAAGACAGCAGGGTGATGAACGCTAGAGTTGTGATTAAAAATCCTAATTTTCTTTTAAAACCTGGTATGCTTGGAACGGTAAAAGTGTCTGCAAACTCAAAAATTAATTTGCCCGTGGTAAATGCTAGAGCCGTAATTTTTGATGAAAATAAAAACTACGTAATTGTATTGAAAAGCGATAATAAGGTTCGCATTCAAGAAATAGAAATAGGCCGTAAAACGGCCGATCGGATTTTTGTAAGCAAAGGTGTTCAGGCTGGCGATCGAGTGATTGCGTCTAAACAGGTTTTCTTATTTGAAAACTTAAAAACGCAGTAAAATTCCTTTCATCCATTAGATTTTAAATCATGAATAAATTTATCAAAAGCATTATCGGCTTTGCGCTAAAAAATAAATACTTCATCTTTTTCACCACTTTTATCCTCATTTTAACTGGTTATTTAAGTTTTAAAAATACAACCATTGATGCGTTTCCTGATGTGACCAATACCAATATTACTATCATTACGCAATGGCCGGGTAGAAGTGCCGAAGAGGTAGAAAAATTTGTCAGCCGTCCGCTGGAAATTGCCATGAACCCCACTGAAAAGCGAACTAGCATTCGTTCTTCTTCCCTATTCGGACTCTCGATTGTCAAAGTAAGTTTCGAGGATGACGTTGATTACGCGGAAGCTCGGGTCCAGATAAATAACCACCTTGAAGAAGCCGATTTACCCGAAGGCATTCAACCCGAAGTGCAGCCACCTTACGGACCAACGGGAGAAGTTTTTCGCTACACTTTAGTAAGTGATAACAAATCGGTTCGTGAGCTAAAAACATTGCAGGATTGGGTTATTCAAAGAGAATTACTTTCTGTTTCGGGCATTGCCGATGTAGTTAGTTTCGGTGGCGAAGTCAAAACTTATCAAATTACTGTCGATCCCCAGAAATCAATTCAATATGGAGTAACGGCAACAGAACTTTTCGAGGCCGTATCGAAAAGCAATATTAATGTGGGCGGCGATGTGATTGTTCAAAACGGTCAGGCATATGTGGTACGTGGGATTGGCGTTTTAAATAACATCGATGAAATTAGAAATGTCGTAGTCGATAATATAAATGGCACACCAATTTACGTCAAAACCATTGCTGAAGTTGCTGAATCGGCTCTACCAAGGTTGGGTCAGGTCGGCAGAGATCAGGATCCGGATGTAGTAGAAGGTATAGTAGTGATGAGGAAAGGTGGAAATCCTAGTGAGGTAATAGCCCGTTTAAAAGAAAAAATCGAAGTCATCAATAGCAGTATTTTGTCCGATGATGTAAAGATTAAGGCCTTTTACAATCGCGAAGATTTAGTGAATTATTCGGTTCATACGGTGATGGGAAATATGCTTGAAGGGATTTTATTTGTAACCCTGATTGTATTTCTTTTTATGGCGGATTGGCGTACCACATTAATTGTGTCGATCATTATTCCACTGGCACTTTTGTTTGCATTCATTTGTTTGAAATTAAAAGGAATGCCCGCAAATCTACTTTCCATGGGTGCGATAGATTTCGGAATTATCATTGATGGAGCGGTCGTGATGGTGGAAGGAATCTTTGTGACCCTGGATATGAAAGCCAGGAAATTGGGTATGGACCGTTTTAATAAGATGAATAAGCTGGGCTTCATAAAAAAGGCCTCCATGGAAAATGGTAAGGGCATTCTTTTTGCCAAACTAATTATCATCACAGGTTTGTTGCCCATTTTTACCTTCGAAAAGGTAGAAGGAAAAATGTTTTCGCCCCTCGCCTGGACATTAAGTTTTGCACTGTTAGGGGCATTAATATTAACTTTTACATTCGTACCCGCAATGGCGAGTGTTCTGTTAAAAAAGAATGTAAAAGAGAAACACAATGTCTTTTTAGAATGGATGACAAAAGTTACTTTGAAGTTCTACGACATCTGTTTCAGCAAAAAAAGGCTTGTTTTTTTTATATCGATTACCGTATTGGTCTTAGGCGCTTTCAGTTTTAAATTTTTAGGTACAGAATTTTTACCGAGTTTGGATGAAGGCTCCATTTATGTGAGGGCAACGGGTCCGCTCAGTATATCTTTAAATGAAACCAAAAGACTTTCGAGCGATATGCGCAAGATCTTTTTGAGTTTTGATGAAGTGAAACAAGTCATGTCGCAAACTGGCCGCCCAAATGATGGAACCGATGCAACTGGTTTTTATAATATGGAATTCCATGTGGATATTTACCCACGCAACGAATGGAAGTGTAAGCAAAGCAAAGAGCAATTAATTGAACGCATGCAGGAAAAGCTAAAAAGTTTTCCTGGAATTAGCCTCAATTTCTCTCAACCGATCTCCGATAATGTAGAAGAAGCCGTTTCTGGGGTCAAGGGATCTATCGTAGTTAAGATGTTTGGCGAAAACTTCGAAGTAATTGAACAAGAAGAAAAAAAAATTGAGAAGATTTTAAAAACTGTTGAGGGAATTGAAGATCTTGGAATTTTAAGGAATCTCGGTCAGCCGGAACTGCAAATTAACCTCGATCAGAAAAAAATGGCACTCTATGGTGTAAGCACAGCTGATGCTAATGCCGTAATTGAAATGGCCATTGGTGGAAAAGCCGCAACGCAAATTTATGAGGGCGAAAGAAAGTTTGATCTCATCATTCGTTATCCTGAGGATTTTAGAAATGATGAAAGTTCCATCAGCAAACTCCGCATACCCACTTTATCAGGGTCGAACGTACAGCTAGGCGAAATTTCAAGCATCAGAAAAATTACTGGTCCGAGTATGATATACCGAGACAAACATCAACGTTATGGTGCTATTAAATTCTCCATTCGGGGTAGAGATATGGGTAGCGTAATTGCAGAAGCCCAGAAAAAGGTAGATGCACAAATAAAACTTTCAAAAGAGTACAAATTAGAATGGGCGGGAGATTTCGAAAATCAACAACGAGCCATTTCCAGGTTATCACAAGCCGTTCCAGTGAGTTTGTTGTTAATCTTCTTCATCCTGTTTGTGCTTTTTGGAAATATCAGAGATGCTTTATTGGTATTAAACAATGTGCCATTTGCAATGATTGGTGGAATTTTAGCCTTGCTTGTTGCTGGTGTAAACTTTAACATCTCGGCGGGAATTGGCTTTATTGCACTGTTTGGAATCTGTGTTCAAAACGGTGTAATTCTGATTACCAAATTTAAAACAAACATTTCAGAATTAAAAAACCAAGAAACGTGGACATATACCGATGCCATTCGTGATGGAATTTCAAGCCGATTCAGACCCGTTTTAATGACCGCATTAATGGCCGCAATTGGTCTAATGCCAGCAGCATTATCAACCGGAATCGGTTCAGAAGCATCAAAACCTTTGGCGATAGTGGTTATTGGAGGCTTGATTACGAATACAATATTCAACCTTTTCGTTTATCCAATTGTATTTTATTGGTCGTACAAAAAAATGGTTCAAAAAATCAATCCAGTGCAAGCATAAAACAAAGCTTTTGAAAACCGGAACTTTCTTTTATTTGCTGGGATAGGAACGGATCGGTAGCTCTTCATAACTAAATTAATTCCCGGCCTTTTAATTCAGCTTAATGGAAGTGTTTCCCATGATCTTCAAATTTATGAGGTGCTAATCTGAAACGCCAGCTAACTTCGCTACCAAATAAAAATAATGTTTTATTAACTATCAAAATAGTAAGACATTTAGGATTACTGTAATAACCCACGCCAATCATAGCGGCATCTTTCAATGCTTTCTAGGGACAAACTGGAACAAAAACCCCGAGTCTGACAAGTTTTGTAGGCAGATCACTTCGAAAATATGATGTGGTTTGGAAAATTTCCACCGCTACAAATATCAAGAGATTGCGGTGGAACTCCGGATTCCAATTGGTACTACAAAGAGGCGTATCTCTATGGCTAGAGAACTGCTAAAACGGCTTGAGATTTATAAGTGGAGAACTGGTGTTTTCAGTATTGAAGTCACAGGCAAAAGCTACCCCTGGAGAATCTAATTATTATTAAAGTCGATGCGGCCGTTTTGCTCCGAAATAAGGCTGACCGTTCTAAGATTAACCCAGAGTAGCTTTTGTTGAATATATTTATTTAAAGATCGGTTTTATTTCAGTGCATATCCGATATACCCACCATCGGCCAATAGCTCAGCGCCTGTAATAAAACTTGCGTCCTGAGAAGCTAGAAATAAAACGGCTTTGGCAATTTCTGAAGGTTTACCCATTCTTTGCAGGGCTGTTGTTGAAGCAAACTGTTTTTTTACGGTCTCATCTGGCACAGCCTTGTCGAAACCTTCTGTCTGTGTGGGACCAGGACTGATCATGTTTACCCTGATGTTTCTTCCGGCAAGTTCATTTGCTGCAATTTGGGCAATCTTGTTGAGCGCTCCTTTGGTTGCGGAATAGACACTACCGTACATTTGGGCCGCGGTTGCCACCGTCGATGAATTGAAGACTACTGCACCACCGTCATTTATATATGGAAGCAGTTTCTGTAAGGTGAAATAAGGTCCTTTTACGTTTGTATTGAACTGTGCGTCGAAATCGGCTTCGGTAGCCTCGGCGATGGGTGCAAAAGTGGCTATTCCTGCATTTAAGAATATTACATCTAGTTTTTGACCGCTTTCTGCTATAGCTGTGGCCAAAGTTTCAATGCCAGCGAGGTTTGAGGTATCTGATTTAACGGTCTTAAGGTGATCGCTTTTGAGTAAAGCGGCGGCTTTGTCGAGGTTTTCGATGTTTCTTCCTGTAATCCATACATTTGCGCCCGCTTCAATGAAGGCAGTTGCGGTTGCAAATCCTATTCCTGTTGTCCCTCCGGTAATTACTATGTTTTTTCCTGTAAAATTCATTTTTAATAGATTTAATTTATGATGCAAATTTAGAATAGCTTTATATATTATTGTAACTTTGTAACTAAAAGTAACAGTAACTTTTGGGTAACTAGGTAAATAATTATGGAAAATATTTGTTGTCCGGCGGATAATGAGCACAATAAAAAACAGATCCTCGCTGTCCATGATGCTATGGATGTATTAAGTGGAAAATGGAAAATATCTATAATTTCCTCTGTCTGTTATTTCAACCAACGTAGATTTTCTGACATTTTAAATGACGTGAGTGGTATTTCAAACAAGATGCTAAGTAAGGAACTTAAGGATCTTGAAATAAATAAACTGATTAAAAGAACTGTTTTAAGTACCCAACCGGTAACCGTTTTGTATCAACTTACTGAATATGGACTTACTTTAAAAACTATCATAGATAATCTTGCAGATTGGGGCAGGCAGCACCGGAAGGAAATCACGGGCAAATAAAGTATGATCATGTTGCTTTTCTTTTAGCTGGTTGTAGGCTTTCAGAAAAGGATGTCCGGTTTGGAGGGTACCAAGGGGCCGCTTTTGGGATCATCCCACCCGAACTAGGGCGCCCGGTATGAAATTAAATGTTTCTTTTCTTTAAAGGTTTAACCCTTTCAGCTTTTTTAGGGCACTTTATTATTTTAATCTTAAAAATCTGATTATTTGATAGTTAATATTATAACATGGCACTATTCGTGTGGCTTTCTTGGCGGTGGAATTTTTGCCGCCGATAATCCTACTTAATTATAAACGAAATGGAAAAATTAGCATTACTGGCCCGCCTCGAGGCCAAAGCTGGTAAAGAGCAACAAGTTGCAGATTTTATCAAAAGTGCCCTGCCTTTGGCCGAAGCTGAAACCGGAACTATCCGTTGGTATGCGCTACAGATCTCGCCGTCTACTTTCGGTATATTCGATACCTTTGCGGATGAAGCTGGGCGGGATGCACATCTGGGTGGAGAAATTGCCAAGGCTTTGATGGCCCATGCGGATGAACTGCTGGCTACGCCGCCGGTAATCGAAAAGGTTGCCTTGCTGGCAGTTAAATAAGTGAAAAATAAAAAGGCTAGATCCCCTATGGATAACATCAGGGGATCTTCTTTCAGTTAAATTTATGTTTACATTTCTGCCATAGATGAAATCAAAGAAAACTAGCATCCCCTTTGCTTTGTTTGACAAGATATGCCTTCACAAAAAAAATTGCCCAGCATCGTTATCAGGGGTGCCAGGGAACATAACCTAAAGAATATCGATTTGGAAATACCAAGGGACCAGTTGGTAGTATTCACCGGGGTCTCTGGATCTGGAAAATCTTCGCTAGCCTTTGGTACCCTTTACGCAGAGGCACAGCGCAGGTATCTGGAATCCGTATCTCCTTATGCGAGGCGGCTTTTTAATCAGATGTCGATCCCTGAGGTAGACAGCATCACCGGACTTCCTCCGGCGGTTGCGCTGCAGCAGCAGCGCGGAGCAGCCTCGACGCGCTCTACAGTGGGGAGCGTGACGACCCTTTCCAACTTGCTGCGAATGCTCTATTCCAGGGCCGGGGATTATCCGGGCGGACAGGGTATCATCTATGCAGAAGGCTTTTCGCCCAATACACCGGAAGGTGCTTGTGGGCACTGCCATGGACTGGGTAAAGTATATGAGGTGAGCGAAAGGAGCATGGTTCCCGACGAAACAAAAACTATCCGCGAGCGCGCGGTTGCCAGTTGGCCCACTGCGTGGCAGGGCCAGAACCTGCGGGATATCTTAACCTCTATGGGTATTGATGTTGACATTCCCTGGAAACAGCTTTCTAAAAAGGACCGTGACTTTATCTTATATAGTGAAGAATCGCCTTCGGTTCCAGTCTACCCAGGGTATACCCTGCAAGAAGTGCAAAGGGCAATCAGGTCAAAAAAACAGTTCGATTATATGGGTACCTTTATTGGCGCACGGCGGTATGTACTGCAGACTTTTGCGACCAGTCAGAGTCAGTTGATGAAAAAACGCGCGCTTTCGTTTATGACCGGAAAGGAATGCCCGGTCTGCGGGGGAAAGAGGTTGAAAAAACAGGCGCTGTCGGTAAAATTTGAGGGATTGGATATTGCCCAGATGAGCCGACAACCGCTCCAGGTGCTGCAAGATCTTTTCGGTCCTTATGCACGGCAATCGACTAAGGGGGATAATTCAAATAGGCATCATCTGGAAAAAAAACTGGTTACCCAGCGGATCGCAGCTGACCTGTATTCACGCATAGCGGTGATGCTGGATCTAGGGCTGGGTTATCTCAGTCTGGAACGGAGTACGCCGACGCTGTCTCCGGGAGAGCTGCAGCGGCTTAGGCTTGCTACTCAGGTACACTCTAATCTTTTCGGGGTTGTTTACGTATTGGACGAACCATCGGCAGGACTGCATCCTGCGGATACCCGGGCGCTTCTCAATATCCTTGACCGGTTAAAACAGGATGGCAACTCAATCTTTGTTGTCGAGCACGAGATTGAGGTCATCCGCCATGCCGACTGGATCGTAGACATTGGTCCCGGTGCGGGCGAAAACGGTGGCAGGGTGATCTATAACGGCCCTGCGGCAAAGATCAAGGACTGCAAAGCGTCCATCACGGCGGGTTATCTCTATCCTAAAACACCATCTGCTAAAGCCAATGCACAGGCAGAAAGGAAACCGGAACAGTGGCTGGAACTAGAAGGGGTACACAAGAATAACCTAAAGGATTTAGATGTTGCCATCCCGATTGGGATAATGACCAGCGTAACGGGCATTTCGGGATCGGGTAAGAGTAGTTTGATCTCCCAGGTTTTGGTTGAACTGGTGGGGGCTGCGCTTGGGCAAAAGCCAGAAGCTGCTGAAGCGGAAAGCGGAACGGACCTTTTGGAGCAGCAGCCTGAGGACATGGTAAAGGGCGCGATTGCCGGAGGGCTCAAGGGGATCCGCCGTCTGGTCGTGGTAGACCAGAAACCCATCGGCCGAACGCCGAGGAGCAATTTGGCCACTTATACAGGTCTTTTCGATCCGGTGAGGAAGCTGTTCGCCAGCACGCCTGGGGCCAGGAAAAAGCGCTATGATGCAGGGCGGTTCTCTTTTAACGTGGCCAAGGGCAGGTGCGCCAACTGCCAAGGCGAAGGACAGGTAATGGTAGAGCTCCTGTTCCTTCCCAGCGTGTACACCCCCTGCCCTGTCTGCATGGGAACACGCTACAACGCGGATACGCTGAAGATCGTCTATAAGGATAAAAATATTGCCGATGTGCTGCAGCTCACCGTGGATGAGGCCGCCGATTTCTTTGATGAAGAACCTGGCATTTCAAGGGCGCTTGAAACGGTAAGGGAGGTTGGCCTTGGCTACCTTAGGCTTGGACAATCTGCCACAGAACTCTCCGGGGGCGAGGCGCAGCGGATTAAACTGGCCACTGAACTCCAGCGCGCGCAGAACGGAAGCACGCTTTATATCCTCGATGAGCCAACGACGGGCCTTCACCCGAGCGATGTTTCGCGGCTGATGGCCCAACTTAATCGCCTGGTTGATGCCGGCAATACGGTTGTGCTGGTGGAGCACGATATGCACGTGGTGGCAGGAAGCGATCATATCATCGATATCGGCCCGGGCGCGGGATCCCAGGGAGGAAAGATTGTAGCCACCGGGAGCCCTGCCGAGGTAAGCAGAAATGCTACAAGCCGAACCGCCCCCTATCTGAGAGCCTATCTTTCGGGGAAAATTAGCGGATAGCAACCTGGGCATGCAGTTTGATTACGTTTTTTGATTTGGGGCCTAGCTGGGATTTCGCTAAAAGTGACTCTTCTTCACTTTTGGTGAAACGAAAAAAGTTAATTATGATTCGAAGGAGATTAAACTCTTAAAGGTGGTTTGATTCTGCTATTGGATCATACTTAAAAAACTGAGCCCACAAATTTTCACCAAAAGTGACGAAGAATCATTATGGGTCGGAATATCCAGTCGGAAATCTGTTTAATTAAACTAATAATATCAAAGGATTTGGAGATAAATCGTTGTGTCTTACGTGAAAGTTGTACCTTTCTCCTGTTCGAGTGCGCACTCATCATGATAACAAGAATCTTGTTTGTTGTATTATTTTTTCTTCAGCATTCACAAACGCCTATTCTATTCCCATTTGGTAATCTAATATCTAGCAGGAAACAATCTGCTTGATCATGTTTATCTTTTATTATAAAGTCGTTGATACTGGAAAATTTTAAAACTTCATGTTTTTCAATTTGCAGTATAATTCCCTAATGTCTTGATCATCTTCGAGCACATAAATGTTTTTTGACATCTATACCTAACTTTATAAAAAACAATATAACATCTAAAATCTTTTTACATTTTTCAAGGTTTCACAAATGGGAATACTGAGTAAGGATATGTAAAAAAGTTACTATCTGTACATCTTTAGATAGTTTTTAAGCTCTAAGCGCGCCTGATGTATGTATGTTTTGACAGTGCCTAATGGAACATTGAGATCTTTGGCTATCTTATCATATTTATAACCTTCAAAATATCTTTGAAATCTGATGTTAACAGCGGTTGATGGGAAAGTAGCTAAGCCAGAAGTAGTGAAACAAAGCGTAGAAAAAACTAAGAAAATTAAGGGTTTGTATGCCGGCATTGTAGCAAAAACGGATAGCATTTATCCTTATCAAGGAAATTTAACCATCAACTTTCCTGATAAAAAAGATAAGCCCGTATTGGTTTCTAAAGAAAATGAATCTAAATTAATTAACACGGTTAGCCAAGTATATTTCGACAGTAGAAATGGAAAGCTTATTGTTGAACGCCCATTTTCTGGGCTCAGCACTGGTAATCAAATAAGGAAGTTAAATAAGGCGATTCATACCGGAAGTATTTTGGGTTGGCCTACAAAATTAATCATGTTTATTGTCGCTTTGCTTACCGCATCGCTTCCAATAACAGGTTTACTGATCTATCTCGGAAAAGGTAAAAAGGCCAAAAAAGCTTAATGAGCAACATTTTCTTTTTAAATGCACTATTTATTTAAGCCGTTTATCATGCTGCGCTTATCGAAAGACTCGTTCAAGAAGAATAAGGCGTTTCGACAAGCTCAACGTGACAAATTTTAGAATTTAAGAATAAAGTTCCCAGTAAATCTAGCTGGTGCTTGTGGCGTTAGTCGTACCGACCATGCTTTTTCACTCGTTAAATTGTCCACTTTAAAACCGATTCTAAACTTCGAGTGATCATAAAAAATACTGGCATCGAAGATTTGATATTCAGGAATAATGAATTTAGAATTATAAGTGTTTGTGTAATAAGATTTATCACCTGTGTTTCCACCAAAACCGGCACCCAAACCTCTCAATTTACCTTCAGGGAAACGGTAGCTTACCCAGAAGTTAATCGTATTTGGAGGGCCTGATTGCCCTGGACGAAGTCCATTGTTTCTGATATCACTTGCATCAATTACCTTACTATCGTTATACGCATAACCGGCAACAATGTTTAAGCCAGCTATCGGGTTAGCAGTTAACTCCACCTCTAAACCTCGGCTTAATTGCGAACCATCCTGAACACTGTAATTGGCATCTATTGGATCAGGACGTAATATATTTTGCACTTTGATATCGTAATAACTAATTGTACCTACTAGTTTGTGGTCGAATAAATCTGCTTTTACACCGAATTCTAACTGATCTGCGTATTCTGCTTTAAAGCCGCTTCCATCTCTTGCAATACCACTCTTATTAAAAAAGCCATTCATGTAGTTACCAAAAAGTGAAACACGATCTTTTAATACTTCGTATACCAATCCAAATTTTGGAGAAAGGCTGGTTTGATTGTATGGCCCTGCCTGAACACCACCAACACCTAAACCACCTGAGGTTAATCCGGTAGAAATATTATAAACCCCTTTGTACTGATAACGATTTACCCTTAAACTTACCATCGCATTTAACTTATCTGTAATGCTAAATACGTTTGAAGCATATGCCGCATAAGTATTATCCCGATTAGTTTCCTTACGCAAAGTACCTCTAGAAGTTAGTGAATCGACCTTGAACTGACTAACGCGGTAAGTTGCAGGTGTATTAATAAAATCAACATCCGGCAGGTTTACCGTTACACGGTCAAAATCATTATAGTTATTGTAATAATCAACCCCAACAACTATCCTGTTGCGGTGTCCAGCTATTTTAAAATCACCAATAAAATTTTGTTGAAAGTCTGTTGCTATAAATTGGGTGTAACCAACAATTACGTTAGGGCGGATGGTTGTTTCAGTTCTTCCGTTTAATGCCGTAATATCTCCACTGATAGATGAACGTGCTCTCGAAAGAATGGTTTGAGAAGTCCATTCATCTGAAATCTTGTAATTGATTTGTCCGAAAATGTTCATCATTTGCGTTTTATACGTCAAATCATTACTTAAAAAAGTTTTATTGTAAGGGAATCCAATATCTGCAATTGAACGTTCTACGCTAGTTTGACCAGCTGGTACTGCAACATATGGGTTTAACCTCACTACTGAAGTTCCTTTGGCCTGGCCAAATTCTACATCCAATAATAATGATAAACGATCTGTAATTTGATAGGAGAAACTCGGTGCTGCACTTACACTATTCGTATAACCTAAATCCTGGAAACTATGTTCCCAAGTTGTGGCACCATTTAAGCGGAAAAGTGCTGTTCTATCTTCATTAATCGGCGTATTTACATCAACAGTTAACCTGTTAAAGTTCCAGCTACCCGTAGTGTAACCCACTTCGCCACCAAAGTCATTATATGGTTTTTTGGTAACACGATTATATAAACCACCATAACTACTGGCAATGCTGTTACCGAACAGCGTTGCAGATGGGCCCTTAATCGCTTCGATACGCTCCAGGTTTGCCGGATCGATAAAAGAAAATGCAGCACCTGCTACACCATTTCTTGCGTTCGGCTCGGTATCAAAACCTCGTGAACGAAACGTAACCCTGCCTTGGTTCGCAATCATAGGAATACCAGCACCAGGTACATTCTTGGCAATACTCCCAAGATCTACAGCCATTTGTTCTTGAAACAAAGCTTTTGGTACCGAATTATAAACCTGAGGATTTTCGAGGTTTTTTAACGGCAAACGGGCAATGTAAACGCTTTCTTTCTGCGTGAACTTGTTGGTAGCGCCCGCTACAGTAATCTCTTGAAGTGCCTGAACGTTTTCTTTTTCAAGCTTATAATCCAGTTTTGCGGTCTCCCCTTGTAATACAGTAATCTGTAAATCCTTTTGTGGATTACCAAGCAACTGAAAGCGAACTGTATATTTACCTGGGGCAACGTTATTGAAAGTATAATTCCCATCCTCATCAGTTAGCGTCGATTTTCCAGTTTCTAATAAAGAAACAGAAGCCGATGCATATGGTTGGCCATCTACCAAAGTAACCTTTCCAGCTATTTTACCTGGACCTTGGGCAAAAGTCGATATCCATATTAGCAATAAACAGGTGGTGAACAATAAATGTAAAGATTTCATCAAATGATATTTTTAAGATTTGTGCAATAAAGTCGCAAAGATAAAAACATTATTTATAATTAGTCTAAGTAAGTATAGCTTAATAAAATTTTAACATTTATCAATCAATAAACAAGCAGTAATTACACCTGTGCCTAATACTAGTATAGCTTGTACCTTGATAGTTTCCAGATCTTTTATCTACCCAATCGAGGCGGATATTATACATTCCCTTGAGTTGATTTACGTTAAAACTCGCTTCGCCTTTATCACTGAGCGTTAGTTCTTTCTCCCAATTTTCCGGATTGAAGATTCTAATTTTCGTACCAGCTTTTTCGCTTTCTCCATTTCTAAATGCTGTAAATAAAATTTTATTTCCCTCTTTTAGTAAATTAATGTCCAAAAACTGTTGTGGCTTTAAGTATTTATCTTTTTGATCACCTATCAAATATGCTCCGCAAAGATAATCGACAGGTAATATGTTCTCTCCTCCAATAGCCGATCGATCTACTACCGGATGTGTGTTATTGAGGCCAAGTATGCGATATAAACCTTGTTGTGATGGTGTAAAATCTGTTTCCCAACAATTTTCTTTTTTTACAAGCTGAAGTATTTCTTTTTTTCCATTTGGGGTAATAAGAGAAAACTTAAATTCACCTGCCAAATTGAGCTCTTTTCCGCTTTGCCGATGTCGAACCCCATTTTCATCTATATTTCCGTAAATGAGTTGAATGTTTACCTTTTCATTTATTTTTTTATTCCCTTTGATTTCCATCCAATAAGCACTTCCTTGAACCAAAAAGGGCAGAAACATCAAACTCAAAATGTTTAAGATATTACGAATATGTGTGATTTTCATGCCGCAAAGTTAACCACATTGCAAATGGAAACATATTTTTTGTTAATGATTTCAATAAAATCAAAGGAAATGGGGACATTGGTTTGTAAATAGTCCGGTACAGTTCAAATTAAATTCGATACTGAATACCTTCTTCAGATTTTCAACAGAATCTAAGCTGATACTTGCCACGATCTTTTTAATACTAGACATGCGATATCTTTTATTTTTACTATTATTTTTATCTATTCATACCTCTTCATCTGGCCAAAGCAATACAGGAAAGGCAAAGGTAACCGGAACGGTATTAGATGCGACTACAAAAGAAGCTATCGATTTTGCGACAATTACAGTGTTTAAAACAGGTACAAAAACCATAGTCAATGGAATAAGTTCTGATGCTAAAGGAAACTTTACTGTCTCAGGGCTCCCAGGTGGCACTTATAACGTTTCTGTTGATTTCCTTGGCTATAAGGCTCAGAACTTTCCTGTAACTGTGAGCCCAACATCCTCCACCATTTCCTTGGGAACTATTTTATTAGCCTCAACGATAGACCAACTGCAATCGGTTACCGTAATGGCTAAGACACCAATTATTGAGAACAGAATAGATAAAACAGTATACAATACAGCAAACGACCTTACAGCGCAGAATGGCATTGCGTTAGATGTTTTGAAAAAAGTTCCTATGGTGAGTGTAGATACTGATGGAAATGTAGAATTGCAAGGTAGCGGAAGTGTCCGGTTTTTAATTAACGGCAAGCCATCAAGTATATTTGGTGCAAGCCTGGCCGATGCATTACAGTCTATCCCTGCTAGCCAGATTAAAAGCGTGGAGGTCATTACCAGTCCGGGCGCAAAATACGATGCCACCGGTACAGGTGGCATAATCAATATTGTTTTAAAAGACAATAAACTTCAAGGAATAAACGGTACTGTGAATTATTCTATTGGTTCCAGACTTCAGAATGGTTCAGCAAACTTGAATGTTAAAAAAGGAAATTTTGGAGTTGGTATCTTCTTTAGTGGCAACCAGCAGTTTAACACTGTTGCTAAAAGTTCTTCCAGAAGAACATCCTACAATACAACCAGGGACACCATTAAAAATTTCTTTCAGGACGGCAGTAGTTCGCAGAAAAGGGGTAGTTACCAAACAGGCTTAAATTTAAACTGGAATATTACTCCAAAAGATGAGCTTACAGCCACTTTAGGATACAATCATTTCAACAATAATACGAATGGAACAACTAACCAGATTCAGCAATACCTGCTGGCGACATCGGGAAACAACATTTCTGATTTGAGGAGTTTGAGAAATTCAACCAGTAATTTTAGTGCCAACTCCACCGATGTGAGCCTGGCTTACAAAAAGACTTTCAAAAAAGAGGGCCATGAAATGGACTTTCTATACAATGCAAGTTTTGGCAATAATCTGGTAAAAGCTTCACAGATTTCAACTTATCAAGGCGGAGGTTTTCCAAATACAGGATTGAATAGCAGCAATCCCGGAAAGGAGAACGAAACAGAAATTTCGATGAATTACACGCTTCCTGTAACCAAGAAATTGACCATTGAGGGTGGTTCAAAAATATTGATTGACAACCTAAACAATAATGTACTGACCGACACGCTGCTTACAAATGGAGCTTACATCAATAATACAAACCAAACCTATGGCTTTAACTACAAACGAAATGTGTATACCGCTTATCTTTCGGCATCGTTTTCACTTTTTAAAGATTTCATTACCGGAAAAGCAGGCCTGAGATATGAAAGAACAGGAAAAGTAGCCGATTTCTCAGGAGCTGCAATCGCCGCTTATAACACATTTGCACCTTCATTTACCTTACAGCATAAGCTTGATGAGACCCAATCGGTCAAATTTTCCTATAATTACCGGATAGAAAGACCGGATTATGGTGATTTGAATCCATTTTACAATATAAGCGACCCGCACAATATCAGTACCGGGAACCCGCTTTTGAAGCCTGAAATTGGCAATAACTTAGAATTAGGTTACAGCAAAACTTTCGAGAAAGGTGCTAATATTTATTTTGCAGGATATTATCGCCGCAACACCGACGACATGCAACAGTTGACCACGTTTTATGATGTAATTTCCATCAACGGCGTCGATTATTCTGCGGTAGCCTTGACGCAGAGGATGAATCTTGGTTCTCAAACCAGTATTGGCGCAAGCCTTTTCGCCTCAGTGCCGGTGACTGAAAAGCTTAACTTGCGGACCAATCTTCAAGCCGGCAACAGAAGTAACATTTCGCCCGGACTGGCAAGCGTAAGCGCTTTTGCCTATAGAGCAAATTTGAATGCCAGCTACCAATTTGGTGGAAATTTACTTGCTGAAGTTTTTGGGAACTACAATTCTCAGCAGCGGAACTTCAGGAGTGCCAGACCATCGGTATTTAATTATAGTTTAGCGATAAGAAAGCAATTCTGGAATAAAAACGGAAGTATCGGCCTCACCGCAGCCAATCCTTTTAACCGTTATTTAACACAAAGACAGACAAGCTTTGGTCCCAACTTCGAACAAACGAACTTGAGACTTGTCCCTGTTCAATCGTTTGGTTTAAGTCTCTCATATAAATTTGGCAAACTTCAGTTCAAAAAAGATAAGGAAGAAGATGTACCTCAGTTACCGGATGTTGGTGGAGGAAAATAATTGGAGGTATGAAACTTTTGTCATCACTTTCGACCAAAAAGAAAGTTTATCACCGCCGTCATTGGGTCGTCAGGCATCAATTTATTCGCAATTGATAAATTGTATCAATGCGTAGAATAACCTAAAAAAACTAAGGATCTACCCTCTGTCCGGCCACATCCGGGTCATGGAACCCCTGCAAACGACCACAGGCACCATCATATGCCGGCTAAGCTGCTTCACAACGCGCTCGAAGAAACCCCGGTAAAGACGTTGCCAACAATTAATCGACCGATCTATCTACTCTTTGTGAAGCAACATGTGACCGTCTAAATTTACCTGCCAATTTGAGTGCCATTAATAAAATCCATTCTATCTCCTGAATCCAGCACCTTCCATGTCTATCGCTAATAACGGATCGGGTTTAGGCCATGCGAAGAGAATTCATCTTTACATCCACCCTGTCAGACTGTTTCCGTAAAAATAACGCAACCGGTTTTTATTCCAATATACCTACATTGGAAGATCGCTTTTAACCCTAATAGATGTTATGGGTAAAGTTAACAGGAGACCACCTTAATTAATTGTATTTACTGCGTTTGTCATTTTCTACTGCAAGAACTTTACCGGTTAAAAATGATAAATGATCAGAAAGTAAAACTGTTAATGTAGTCTCCTGATAGATTTTACTGTTTTTCTAAATAGAAATCATCACCATATACGGTACCTGTTGCGGGTTTATAGAAATACAGCGTTGCACTCGTGTTGCTGGCGCCAGTTGTAAAACTTACTGATCCAAGGGAATAAGAAGTTGTACTGATCGGAATTGCAATGGCAGAACCTCCATAATTTTTTACACCAATTGAAACACTTTCCCCGGCAGCAGAAACTTTTGCATAACCTGCGAATTTATAAGTGGTATTAGGCGTCAATCCCGTGATTACCTGTTCCAAAGAACTTTCTGCACCAGTTTCTTTTAAAGATTTTGAGCCTGTTCTCGCATTACCCGTTACAACCGAAACCGTACCTCCCCAACTTGTCCAGGGAGCGATAGATGTACCTTCAAACCCTCCATTGCCCAAGAGCGAAAGTTTATAAACCCTCACATAATCTACCTGCATACTGAAAGGAAGATTTGAATTGGTAATGGCGCCCGGCCATCCTGCCCCACCTGCCTGATTCAGGATTACATAAAATGGAACATCAAAAGGATACTGCTGCCACCCTCCCGAGGTTGACTTACTGTAGGTATATTGAAGGGTACCGTTTACATAAAACTTAATAGCTGATGGATCCCATTCGATTGCATAAGTATTAAATTCAGTCGTGTTATATGGGGCTGCTTTTGTTGCGGTACTTGAACCATTTGCATTTGTAACCACGCTGTTGTGTATGGTGTGATGAATATTTGCTTCGTTGTTTACATGCTCCATAATGTCTATTTCGCCACAGGCAGGCCAACTCCCCGAATGCGCTGTTGCGGGTTCGGGCATCATCCATATAGCCGGCCATGATCCCTGCCCTTGGGTAAACTTAGCCCTTACCTCAATTTTTCCATAAGCAATACTAAATTTACCTAAAGAGCGGACCCCTCCTGAATGATAAGGCACCGGGTCTCCTGCAATCGTAGCATTATCCATCCTAAACTGCATGTTACTGCCATCCTGAGACACATAACTGGTAGATGAGGTGAGGTACTTATTCCAGGCAACTGTTCCGCGGGGAGCGTATTCCCATTTATCAGCATCAAAAGATCCCGTAGAATTAAATTCATCCGACCAAACTAACTGATAACCGGGAGTTGCTACAAACTGGGCAGAAGCAATACTCAAATTTTCGCCTGCTTCAGGTTTATTAAATGTTTGCGCATTAGCAGATTTCATTTCATCTTTGCTACATGCAGATATTGCAGCACAGATAGCTAAAAACCTGATCGATTTTAAAGTTTTTTCAATTTTTCTTTTCATAATGGTTTATATTTATTTTGGTTAGGAATTTATCATTACGCTTTAAGCATAATTTATTTGAAGATGCGGCTCTAATTTTTCCAAAGGATCACATTAAGGTTGTAAAAACAGCAATAGCTGTATTTATAACCTCATTTGATTTAATGAGCAATCTGGCGGATATGCTATTAGGTGCTTGAATTTAATAAGCCCTTAATCCTTTATCAACAACAAGATCATATTACTCCAGCAGAACACAGATCGTAGATATCTGTTGTTTACCGCTTGCTTAGGTTAAGTGTAACTTATCATTTATCTTGAGTAATATTTAATAAAACTGCAGGCAGATTACTATTGGTTGAAACCAGCCTGAGCACGGTTGTACGCTGGGCACCGGTTGCATTGGCATTAAGGGTTACACGAAGTTTATAATCGCCTGCACCGAAATTTTTATCAGCAACAAGCCACGAGTTGCCCGTATTTTGGGTGAGTGACCAACCATTGGTACCTGCAATAATATTTATTGATGCAGTATTTTTTGTTGCCGGGAATATTACCAGTTTATCTTCGATGGTTGCAGAAAATGTATCACTTTGCACTGGCGTTAATGGTATGTTTTGCTTTTTGCAGCTCAACAGTGAGATTACAATAACGAATGTTATAATAGGATTTATCTTTTTCTTCATTTGATTTATTTTTTAATAATTACCAGCCTGGGTTTTGTTTCCACTTTCCATCTGTTAATTGCAGCATTCTTTGTTGAATGGGCAAAAGATAATCTCTCTGTAGGTTAAACCGGTAACCGGTTGGCAGCACATTTTTATGCGGATCAATGTACCTGATTTGGTCGCCCGGATTTCCGGTAAGAAATAAGTTAACTGATTTTCCCTGCGGAGCAGTATCATAATAAATAGCCCCTTTATAAAAACCAGAGGGTGCATTTTGTTCGGCTAAATCGCTCCCTGTAAAAAGTGTTCCCAGCTGTCTTTTGTTTACGAGAATAAGATCTGCCGCTGCCCATCTTAAAATGTCATCAGTTCGGAAACCTTCACATGCAAGCTCAACACGCCTTTCTCTCCGTACTGCCTGAACAGCAGGAGATAAGTTTTTAAAAGGATAATCAGCGGCTGTATTAAATTCTTTTATAACATCTACCTGCGGCATCCCAGCCCTATCCCGCAAAGGCTTTAGTGCATTTACAATCTGTGATTGATCTCCTCCCAGTTCAGCAATAGCCTCGGCATAATTTAATAATACTTCAGCATAACGGATGGCAATGCCAGGTGCCATACTTTTAAAGTCATCCGTAGTTGCTGACGAATTACCATATTCTAAAAATTTATGCATTGGATAACCAGTGGTATTTTTATTGAAACCAGTCTGGTCTATTGGTGGAAAGCTGGGAACCAGAACATTCACAGGTTTCATGGGCTGCCCGGGCACCCCTGCAGTTTGTGATAAACGTGGATCACGGAGGGTTGGTAAAAGTTCCTGGGCATATTTGCGTTGAGCATTTAAACGCTCAGCACCCGTAAATGGTGTTCCGTTGATGGTGAGATAATCATCCACTAAAGAAAGCGTGAGCCCCAGATCCCCACCATCTGAGGAAATATATTTTGAAACGCTATGTCCTATATTGTCACCTGCATTATATTTTCGCCAGAGCATTACCTCTTTATTATTTGAAAGATCAGGTGATATAAAAAGATCCGAGTAATCCTGAAGTGGTTTGCCCGTATTATAAATAGACCATCGCCCGCTACTGATCACTATTAAAGCTGCGTCTCTGGCCTGGCTTAAATAATTGCGGATTTTATCATCCGATATTCCGTTTGTAAAAAATGGATCGGCTTTTTGTTGATGATACTTTTGCCAGGTACCTTCATACAAGGCAATCCTGGATTTATATGCCAATGCAACATCTTTATGCACGCGCATGCTTGCGCTTGAAGAAGCGGCCGGCAATAGGCCAATGGCCACATCGAGGTCTTTCAGAACAGAGTCAATAACCAAAGTCCTGGGATCTCTGGCAACTTTCATCACTTCGGGATCTTCCGGCAATACCTGGTTTACCCATGTTACATCACCATAACCCTTTACAAGATTAAAATAATTCAAGGCTCTGAAAAACCTGGCTTCTCCAACGTATTGGTTAATTAAGTTCTGATCTCCTTTAGCATTCTTATAATTGGCCAAAAAATAGTTTAGGCTTCTTATAGTAGTATAAGCACTTAAACTTGAGGCATTGCTCAGCGCAAGCTGTCCTGTCAGCCTCGTATTTACCGATGAGAATATCATGTTATCAGTACCGGCGTCGTCAAAAGCAATACCTGTGCCACCAACATTTACCGGATGTACCGGAAAGGCATTGTAGAACTGGTTAAGGTAAAGCCTCAATTCATTAGGGGTAGCCAAAGGATTGGCTGTGCTTAATGCATCCAAAGGTTTGCGTTCGAGGAAATCCTTTTTACACGAAACCAATGCCAATAGTATCCAGATAACGGATAGGTATTTTAGTTTATTATCTTGTTTCATTTTACTTAAGTTATAGTGATACGTTAAGGCCGAATGCATATACTTTACTCAACGGATAAGCCTTCCCTGTACCAACTGAACCAGTGAGTCCTTCGGGATCGAACATTTTTGCCAGGTTTGTAATGACAAAAAGATTTTCACCGGATACAAAAAGATTTACCTTGCTTAATTTTATTTTGTTTACCCATTGCTTAGGCAGCGAATAATTGAGGGTTGCATTTTTTAACCTCAAATAAGAGGCGCTTTGAAGATACCGATCGGTTACCTGTTGTGTTTTGTTTGAAAACGAGTTCTGTGAGCCAGCAGGGGCTGCATATGGGTTAGGGTAATAGGCACCGGCATTTTGAGGCGTCCAAAAATCAAGGTGCTGTTCAAATACGGTTACCTGTGCCAAAGCTCCTGCCCCCCAGAAATACACATCTCCTATTCCCGGAGCATAATTCTTTTTACCTATGCCCTGTAAAAGAACCGAAAGTGTTAATCCTTTCCAGCTCATGCTGCCATTAAGGGAATAAGTGTAACGCGGATTTGTATTTCCTATCACGGTCAAATCGCCCATATCACCGAGCTTATTACTCCCATTGCTTATTTTCCCATCATTATTGAGATCAAGATACCTTACATCTCCAGGCTTCCAGTCTAGCGGGGAAATGAAGCTTCTGTTCAATTTATTATATTCAGCGGCTTCAGCAGCATTCTGTATCAGCCCATCACTCCTGTATCCCCAAATTTCTCCAATATCCTTACCCTCATAAAAAGAACCAGCAGGATTGTTGAACGTAGGGTTTTGATACCGGGTCACCACAGATTTATAATCTGAAAGTGTTCCACCCAACCTATATGCAATTTCCTGACCTATTTTACCTTTCCAGTTTAAGCTGAGTTCCCATCCGCGGGTACGCAGATCAGCATTGTTGCTGGATGGTACGACCCCTCCAAACATATCTGCAATATCAAATGAAGGCCCAAGCATGTTTTTGGTATTTCTTTGATAAATATCCAAGCTTCCGGTTAACCTATTGCTTAGCAGCTCAAAATCCAGACCTAGATTTCCACTTAGTACCTTTTCCCAGGTCAATGCCGGGTTGTATGGTGCGGGAGCAAAAATATTCGCTTCCCGACCATTCTGAAAATACCATTGTGGCCCTGCACCACTGGCTCCGGGCACAGATGTTCTCATCGTTTGAGCGTAAGAATATATCGGTGCACCAGCCTGGTTGCCGAGCGTTCCATATGAGCCTCGCAGTTTTAATACGTTGATGAATTTACTTCCATTTTTTATAAACTCTTCTTCGGCAATGTTATAACCTAATGATACCGATGGGAAGAAACCCCACCTTTTGCCTGGTGCAAACCTGGATGAGCCGTCGTACCTTGCATTGGCTTCCAACAAATACTTATTTTTGTAATTGTAATTTATCCTACCAAAAAATCCTTTAGTTGCCCACTCATTCCTTGCCTCACCTGATACCGCAGGAGATGTAGTCAGTATCAATCCTGGTGTAGCAAAACTGATCAGATCCTGAGCACCTGAAGACAGCGATTCGAACTGGTTCAATTCCTGCTGATAGCCACCCAAAAAATTAAACTGGTGCCCGCTATCCAGTTTGATTTCGTAGGCGGTATAAATATTTGGAGATATATAAGTATTTGTTGCGCTTCCACGTGAATAACCGCCTGTAAGCACTATGCCGTATTCAGATCTGTTCACAAATTTTGGCGTACCATCAATTCCATAAACGATTCCCGGTATCAACAATGCTGCATCGTCGGTATTTGTCCGCAGGATATTGAAATCAACATTTATATTCCAGTTTTTTAAAGGTGTAATTCTGAGGCTGGGAGATATACTGATTGCGTTCTCCCTGTTTATATTTTCTGATCCGGACCGGAGATACGGAACCCCTGATATTTCATTGAAATTTCCGCTTAGATCATATGGTGAAACATTCGGACGCATCCTTAACATATTGTGAAAAAAGAGGTTTTCAAATGCTCCGGAAAACGGACTTGAATAACGGCTTTGAGAAAACTTGGAGTTTACCGACGCTTTCATCCATTTGGTGATATGTGCGCTGATTGAAGTGTTGAAGTTGTAACGCTGAAAATTGATCTCAGCATATCGCAATGAGCCGTCTTCGTTGTTATAACCTCCTGAAATATAATATTGGATATCTTTGGAACCACCACTTACATTTAGGTTATGGGTCTGTCTGAGGGCAAAAGGTTTATAGTTAAAATCAAGCCAGTTGGTATTGGCCACGCCGTTAGCTGTGTTTTCCCAATTGCTCAGGTAATTATCATTTGCTTCGGGCAAAACCGGAAACCCTGAAGGATTCTGTATGTATTGTTGAAGCTGAGACAGTTTTTCTTCTGAATATTGTTTTGTACCTGTTGCATTAAATGTAGCAGCATTAAAATACTGTGCAAAATTATAGGCATCTACAACATCCGGCAACTGGATAGGTGAGGTTAAACCAATACTATTGGAATAACTAACATTGGTTTTCCCTTCCACACCTTTTTTTGTTGTTACCAAAATCACCCCATAGGCAGCTCTTGCACCGTATATCGCTGACGCAGATGCATCCTTTAGTACAGAAATAGATTCAATATCGTCTGGGTTCACCCTATCCAAAGGCATCGGTGTACCATCAACCAATACAAAGGGATTGTCTGTGCCGCTTAAATTTCCGACACCCCTGATGTTCAATCCATAACTCTGGCCGGGTTTTGCATTTCCTGTGGCATTAACATTCAATCCTGGAACAAGGCCTGCCAATCTCTGCGTAGCGTTTATAACCGGGCGGTTTTCCAAGTCCTGACTTTTGATCACGGATACTGCACCGGTTAAATTTACTTTCTTCTGTGTGCCGTAGCCAACAACTACGACATCGTTTAACGCACTTGATGCGCTTAAAAGTTTTACAACGATTTCCTTCGAATCCGAAACTTTGATCTCTTTGGATTCAAATCCGATACTGCTTATTACCAGCACCTGCCCTTTCTCCACACCTGCAATCCGGAACATGCCATCGGCATCACTCATTGTCCCTTTAGCTGTTCCTAATACTTTTATTGAAGCTCCCGGTATTCCCTGACCTGTATCGTCAATGATTTTCCCTACAAGGTCAATTACTTTGTCTTGTTGCAGCTCTCCGAGCAAAGGCTTTTCTTTAATGATTACCGCTCTTTCAGTAACCGAGTATGTAAATGGCTGATTGGTAAAACACTTATCCAGTGCAGTTAATAAGTCACTATTGCTTATATCAAGGCTTACCGGCTTCGCTTTTCGGATGAGGTTTGAATTATAAAAAAAGTCATACCCCGTTTGGCTCTGTATCTGGGAAAATATTTTTTCTAGTGGTGCATTTTTAACATTAAGGGTAATTTTTTGTGCGAAGCTTGTAGCACTCACCGGGATTATCCCAATAAAGAGTGTTGTGGCAATCAGTTTAATTACCCGGAAAAATTTTGGTGCGCAGAAGTATTCACCACGCATGAGTATCTTGTAAAATTTATACATTTGGATAGTTGAGGATTAGTTTATTGTTTGATTTAGCTGGCTGGTTAACTTTGTTTAGGACATAATCCTAGCTGGAATTCCTAATTATTTTAAAACAACTACCTTCCTTCCTGAAACACTAAAGCTTACATCGCCAGTTTCTGATAGAATTTTCAAAATGCTTGTTAAACTCCTTTGCTGGGAAATTCTGCCTGCAAATGTTAATTCTGGATTCTTTTTGGTTTTATAAATCACCTCGATACCATAAACCCTTTCGAGTTTTCTCATAATACTTTCAAGATCTTCATTATTAAAAAGAAAGTATCCTCCACGCCAGGCAAGCACCCCGTTGGGATCAACATCAGTAACACTTAAAATCTGTTTTCCAAGTACAGCTTGTTGCCCCGGAATAAGTATACTTGATTTAGCAAAGTGTTTAGGATGAATTTTCACACTCCCCTCAATTAATGTGGTTCTGCTATCGGCTTCATTATCATAAGCATTAACATTAAAGTGCGTACCCAAAACTTCAACTTCCTGATTTGCAGTTGAAACTATGAAAGGCTTGGTTTTATTTTTAGTTACTTCAAAATAGGCCTCTCCAGATAGGAAAACCTTTCTACTTGCTGAAGTGAACGTACCAGGAAATTTAAGTGAAGAAGCAGCATTTAGATGTACCTTGGTTCCATCTGAAAGGTAAACAATTAAGGTTTGGCCTGCCGGCGTACGTATTTCGTTTATTAATTTCGGATCGGTTGCTTCAGCTTGTTTGGCTATCCTATAAACAAGTGTTCCACTGCTATCATGATGTATATTTAAATCGCTGGGCAAATGCAGCTTTCCTGCTTCTCCGAGCTTGATTATCTTTCCATCATTTTGAATAAGAACGGCTTCATTCTGTATGAGTGTCTTATGTTTAAAATTTTGAGCAACCAATTTAACATGCTGTACCGAATGCGTTTTGTATCTGTTGATTAATAATGTGCCAATAACAAGTATGATTGCAGCAGCACTCGCCCATTTTATCAAATGCATTGAAAAGACAGGCTTCCTCTTTATTTTTTTATTAATTTTATCAAGAAGAATATCCCTGTAAAATGCTTCATCACCATTATGGGTTGGCAGCAACTGGAAATTATCCTCACCATATTGTTCATAATAGTTAAATAGTTCTATCTCTTCAGCATCAGTACATCTGCCATCCAGCCATTTAGCTGCCAGTTGCATGTACTTTTTTCTTTGTATATTGTTTTCCATATTTGGTTGCTATATACATAGTACTGTTTTTGTTTGCTTACCCTTAGCGGCTTACAAAAAAAAAATCAAAAAGTATTTACCAAGTTTAATTTTGAGGATCTTTAGTGCCTTGCTTATATGTGCTTCTACAGTTTTTAAAGATATACCAAGCTTAGCTGCGATCTGCTGTTGAGATAATCCTTCTACCCTGCTGAGTTCAAAAACCAATCTGCATTTTTCTGGCAATGATGATATGGCTTTATTGACCTCCAGCTCCAACTCTTTATATTCCAAATCGTTTTGAAGAACGCTTTCCTGTACATAAAATTTGTTTTGCTGTTCCAAAATATAAGATTCAGCTTTATATTTCATCCCCCAGTATTTTAAGACCTGGTTTCTTACAGCCCCCTTAAAGTAATTCGTTAAAGACTGGATTTCGGGCATATGAGTCCGGCGTTTCCAGATTGAAACAAAAAGTTCGTTTACCAAATCCTCTGCATCCTGAAAATCATCGAGCTTTTTTTTGGCATTTGTAAACACAACTTTCCAATATCGATAATAAATTTCCCTAAAGGCGTTTTCATCACTTTTACCAAGTAAATCCAATAATTCCAGATCCGTCATGGATTGATATATAGCCATTTAAGTGTTTTATATTCTTTTTAAGGTGTGTGACTAAACCATCAATTTTTAATGCTTTATTTCTATAAACGGGGAGCACCCCTGTGGGATTTATTACATGTGTTAACTTAAGGCCTATAGACTTATCATTGTATAAAGAAATAAGACAGTAGCCACTAGATGTAAAATTATTATGTTATACATGAAAAAATAAACCCATTGTATCTATCCAAATACGTCATAATCGATGGAAACGTTTATTGGAACAGTGATGATTCCAAAAGCCTAGCCTTATTTAAGGATAGTGTAGTTCGTAAAGGGTCAAGGGATATAATGCAAGGTTTTAGCGCAAACCTGTTCGTTTAAAACATGAGAAACAGCATCTGGCTATTGAGAGGAAACATCTTTCCTTTCCTCTCAACCTGAACTACGATTCAGCTTTGATCTGTAATTGTTTTTTTTAGATCTGCCAAAAGTTATTGTTTTTTTAAGGTTTCCTTTGCATCCAAATCTTCATATTTGGCAATCTGAGTATTAAGCTGCTTTTTTAAGTTGGCGGTAATCTTTTCGAATCCCTTTGCACCATATTTATTTTGAATTTCATGCGGATCACTTTTTAAATCATAAAGTTCCCATCCGTTAACACGTTTATAAAAACGGATTAGTTTATATCTTTCGGTACGTATGCCAAAATGGGGGGAAACTGAATGTTCTCCATTTTCATAATAGTGATAATATAAAACTTTTCTTCGCCTGGTACGGTCTTTTAGTGCGGGCAACATTGATTCACCCTGTATATCCCTTGGGATATTGATTTTTGCAATATCAAGTACGGTAGGTGCAATATCAAGATTCATTACAAAATTTTCAGATATGGAACCTGGTTTAACTACACCAGGATATCTCATTACCATTGGCGTACGGAAGGATTCTTCGTAAATCCATCTCTTGTCGAACCACCCATGCTCTCCGAGGTAAAAACCTTGATCTGATAAATAAATAACTATCGTATTGTCTTTCAATTTGTTTTTCTCCAGGTAATCAAGTGTTCTGCCTATATTTCGGTCGAGAGATTTAGCAGTACTTAAATAATCGCGCATATACCTCTGAAACTTCCATTCTGTTAAAGCTTTACCTGTTAGTTTTTGAGCATTGAGATCATTTTGGATGGGTTTGTAATAGGCATCAATAGCTGCTTTTTGCGTCGCATCCATTCTTTTAAAATTTCCGTCTGCCGCTTCCGCTCCGTCACTTCCAAACATTTTAAGATCATATCCCATGGTCATAGTCTTCTCTATTGACATGTCCTGAATTTTAGCCGCTTCCCGCCCTTTAAAGGTATCATAAAAATTAGCTGGCAAAGGAAAATTAACTTTGTCATAGCTACCCAGATCGGCAGTATCAGGAAGCCAGACCCTGTGGGTCGCTTTGTGACCAATTACCAAACAAAATGGTTTGCTTACATCTCTTTTATCCAACCATTGTTCGGTAACGTCTTCTATCACATTCGACACATAACCGTTAACGCGTCTTTTTGTGCCATCCATCATATTAAAATCCGGATTGTAGTATTGTCCCTGTTCGGGTAGGATCTGCCAGAAATTAAATCCCTGAGGTTTGCTTTCAAGATGCCACTTGCCTATCCAGGCAGTTTGGTAGCCCCCACTTTGAAGCTGTTTTATGAACGAATCCTGATCGCCATTGAATACAGAGCTTTCATTATCTTTAAAACCATTTTTATGGCTGTATTTACCTGTCAGGATTACTGCTCTGCTCGGACCGCATATTGAATTTGTAACATAGGCCTTATTAAACCTTACGCCTTCTTTGGCAATCCGATCGATATTTGGCGTTTGCATAAGTTTACTTCCATAAGCACTTATCGCCTGGTAAGCATGATCATCAGAAACAATGATAATAATATTAGGTCTTTTAGCAGTAGGCGGCTGTTTTTGTGCAAATGAGCAAAATGAGACATTGCAAAGGATGGCAATTACTAATAAATTCAATTTAAAGGTTTTCATTAATTTAAAAATTTTAATCCGGACATATTTTTTTAACTCATTATTTTAAGTAGGGCAAAACTGAAATCGTTAATTGATAATTTATCGAAGTCACCAATTAATAACCTAAGCTTTTCAACAACTGCGTACAGTACCATTCCTGCCTCGGTAAGTGGAAAGGACCTTTAAATAAATTACCCTTTGCCGTTTGTGCTACTGTACCATCCCGGTGCAGGTATCCAAACCATTCACCACTTTGCTGATCATGAAATTTATCGTAAGCATAATCGTGGACCATTTTGTGCCAGCGTGCGTATTTTTCATTTCCGGTTAATGTATAAGCCAGTAATGTTGCAATGATGGTTTCGTTTTGTGGCCACCAGAATTTCATATCCTGCCAATATTCCTGAACAGGTTTGTTGTACACATCTTTGAAATATAGAATTCCTCCATATTCCTTATCCCAGCCCCGCTCCCACATATAATCGAGTATCTTACATCCGAGTTTAATCAATTCCGGATCGTTGTTCCGGTATTTTGCTTCATGCAGGATAAACCAGGCACCTTCAATGGCATGGCCAGGATTTAACGTTCTTCCATCAATATGATCAATTATAGAACCATCTGGAGCCACTTGCTCCATCACGCACTGAATATCATCTTTGACAAAATCATTTTTGATCTCGTCAATCCAGGTCAAAATCCATTCATCGCAACGTGGATCGCCAATGGTTTCTCTCAATTGCTGTGCAGTATTCATCATAATCATTGGAACACCGATACCTTTTGATGGACGTGTATCGGTGAACTTTGCAGGCAGCAATCCTGGCGTAGTGGAATATTCAATGCATTTTCCAAAAAGATGCCTGGCCTTTTCGGCCGCAGCTTTATCTCCACTTGCTTTTGCATAGGCCGCATTGGCAATTACAGCGAACGTTTCCGAAAAGTAATAACGCCTTTTACGGATCGGTTGGCCATTGCGGGTAACATGAAAAAACATTTGTCCGTCGGCATCGAAACAAAACCGGTTTAAAAAGTCGATTCCCGATTTTGCCCCGTCAAGCCACTCCTGTTTGGGTTCAATGGTATTAAAAAGTGTAGACAATAACCAGGCAGCACGGCCCTGGATCCATACGGCCTTATCATCATCAATCAGGGTTCCGTCATGATCACGCATTAACAAATATCCGCCATATTCCTGATCAACCGATCTGGGGAACCAAAACGGAACCGTATTGTTTAACAATTGGCTTTTATAAAACGATGCGAGTGATTTCAGTTCTTCATTGGTATAGCTCATATGGGTTTAATTTATGGGAATGGAAAATGTGGAAGCCGGCAATTTTGCTTCGTTGATTAAATTGGCTCTCGTAAAGGGTTGCCAGGCGTATAATACCCGGATAACTTTTAATTCCTTTGGGACCGTTAGATGCACTTTGTTATTAAAAAAAGCAGATTTCACTTTGAGGTGATTTCCGTGATCATCCTCTACTTCGAAACCTTTTAGTATTTCATCATTAGCCGTCATAAGCTTTTTGGCTTGATTAAAGGTTATCACTATGGTATTTCGCATCTTTACTGCTTTTATAGCTACAGGGCCGCTGGAAAGAACATTGTGATGATAGGTATTTTTAAGGGCAAGCAAGGCCAGGCGTTCGCCAATCTCTTTTTTATGTGCTGGATGTACATTAACCGAATCGCCCAGATCAGAACTTACCGCCATCCCCGAATTGGGGATAACTGCCTGCAGTTTTCGCTGGGCATCTCTGAAATAAGGCCATGAAGGACGATCAATAGCAGAAAGCTGAACATAATAAAAAGGAAAATTGCGCTGCCATTTTTTTCGCCAGCTTTTTACCAACAACGGAAATTCATGAGTAAAAAGTTCAACATTGTGCGCATTGCTTTCTCCCTGATACCAGATTACACCTTTTATCGGGAAGCCGACTAAATTTGAAATCCCGGCTTCGTAATTATAGGCCGGTTCATAAGGATGCCGCTGTTTTGTGTTTATGGCATTCTTAAGATTTAAATCTGCCCTGCTCCGCACCCAATCCTGCATAAAATCAGATTTCCGCCAGTTAGCCAATAAATCAACCAACAGGTCATCATGCTCCAGAGTTTTGCGGTCGATCCACGATTCCATTGTTGAACCACCAACGGCCATTTGAATCAATCCTATGGGAACTTGTGAAACTGCAGAAAGTTTTTCTCCGAAATAATAAGCAACCGCTGAAAAATTACCTACCTGATCTACATCTGCTTTTGCCCAGCTACCAGAAAAATAATGGAGTGCGTTAATTTGGCCCAATGTTTTTTCATCCCAGCTGATGTTATCGGTTTCGGCCAATAAATTATACTTTAACAACCTGATGCTGGGATTTTTATTTAAATGGCTCAAAGTAGCCTGTGCAGTGGCCGAAGATTTCAAGGGGAAGGCCATATTAGACTGACCTGAGCATAGCCATAAATCTCCGATCATTACATCATTAATGAAGATATCATGCTGTTTGGAGATTACCCTCATTGTATACGGCCCGCCAAATTTCGTGGGCGGAAAAAACACTTTCCAGCTGCCATTTTTATTGGTAATGACATGTTTAATGATGTGATTAAGTTCAACTGTTACCTTTTCGCCGGCATTGCCCGTACCGTAAACAGGAATTGGCTGATCGCGTTGCAAAACCATATGATCGGAAAAAATTGCATCCAGTTTAAAACCGCCAAAATCACCTATGATATGGCTGTAAACAGTTTTGGCTATTATTCCTGCCCCTGTAATATCAGGATGCAGATCATCAGCAAATAGATCGGGGCGGTTACTCAAAGCCGCGTTGAGGTCTAAAAGTTCAAATTGATTTATCCCTGCAATTTGTTCAATCTTCTTCTGGACCTGCCAATACCAGTCCCTTGTACCTGATTTAAACCTTGGATGCCCACTAAAAATTGGACTGAGCTTGCAGATATAAATTTTAAGCTTTGGGTTACCTTGTTTTAATTGCTCAATGAGCCATTGATAATCTGCTTGAAATTCGTCTTTATAATTTGGCCAGTTCCGTGGATCGGTATCATTTAAACCAAGGTGAACTATGGCTACATCAGCACGAAATTTTAATGCCTCATCAAATTCCTTGGTTTTATAGTAAGGATTGTGACCTTTTTTTAAAAGCGTTGCTCCACTATGCCCAAAATTGCCCACCAGATAGTTATTGCCCAATAGCTGCTGCAATTGTGCGGGGTAAGATTCTTGTTTGGGATTGGCCAGTAGATAACCTGCGGTAACTGAGTTTCCGATACAGGCCACTTTTATTTTTTGCGCGTAGCCATTGGTGCTGATCAGAAAAAACAGCATTGAAACTATCCCTAAAAAAGCTTTCATGTAGGTTTATTTTATAATTTCTTTTACTGGAATACGCACAAAATATAAATCTTTCCAGCCCTCATAAAAGAAGCCAATGGTATTGTCATCAATTTTAGTCAGTGAAGAATAACCAAAAAACTTTCTATCATCCACCAAAATTTCATTTTTGCTGTTCCAGGTTTCCCCTAGATCTAAACTTGCTTTAACAGTCAGGTTATACCGGTTGGCCTGCGTGTTATTATTTCCGAAAAATACCACTTCAGTTGGTTTGCCTTTTAACAGCACATTCGCCTTAATAAAACTGGCCATACAAATCGGATCTGGAAGCGCGTTGTAAGAGGTATGGTGCTCTGTCCAGGTTTTCCCCAGGTTATCAGTAGTTGCCACGCTTCTAAAACTTCCGCGGTTATCGCGCATGTTCACCATTAAAACCCCCGGCGTGGTTTCGATGATCTGGCTTTCTGTGGTATTTGGTTTCGGCCCGTCTTCTGTTTTCCAAGTTAAACCATGGTCCGGACTGTATACCAGCGTGGAATATGGCATTGCGTTTTCATCCCAGTATTGAGCGGCAAAAACCAGTTTCCCATCAGCCATGGCTATACCACTGCCCGGTCCGTTAAAAAACAGGTTCCATTCAGGATCTTTCGTACCTTTAGTAATACTTCTTGGTACCGACCAGGTCAATCCATCATCATCGCTGCTCACCATAACCAATTGGCCGGTTACATCTTCCGATAGCCCTGGTTTGGAGCCTGCAATAGAACGGTTTCCTTTACTCCATAATGCAGCTACCCAGATTTTTTTGCTAACAGGATCAAAAAGCACCGCCGGATCGCCAACACCATTATTTTCATTCGGCTGTCCCATATCCATAATCACTTTCATGGGTTGCCAGCTTTTGCCTCCATCTGTACTTCTGCTCATGCCCACATCGATATTTCCCGGCAAATCGCCCGAGTTTCTATAACGGATATCATAAACCGTAATCAGCGAACCTTTATCAGTGATTGCTATTCCCGGTATCCTGAAAGTGTTGATCCCGTTTTCTCCAGCTTTTTTTACAGCAACGCCCAGTCTTTTAACAAAACCTTGCCCTTCTTCTTTAATTACATATTTTTTTGCATTATCAGAGAGAATCTGACTGGCATGAAATTCAATTTTTGAATCGATATCTGCCTCTTCTTTTAGTTTAGCACTAAACCAGATGTAATGCATACCAGGCTTAAGTTTTAGATTGAGATCAAAACTTAAACTCCCCGTTGAGGGGTTAACTGTAGTCAGTTTGTTTTTAGCTGCAAAAAGTGGTTCCTGATCTGTAAAATACACATCAATTTTTTCTATCGATCGAAGTGCAACCGGGTTAAGATTGGCGGTGATCGTTTTGAAAGAAATTTCTTTTTCCCCTGCCGGGATATAAATCCGTACGCTCAAAAGCGGGTTCGATTCCAATCCTTTTAAAACCGGGACAACCGGAGATGATGCGGTAATAGTTATTCCTTTTAATGGAAGCGCTTTTAATGTAAATGAGGCAAGCATGAGCAATAAACTTAAGCCAGCTTTTCTTTTAATATTTTTCATTTTTTCTGTTGTGTTAAGCATCTTCAAAATCATTGAATTTGGGACGCAGGAAATAAAGTTGAATCATTAGTGCGATAAAGACGATAATGGATAACATGGCAAAATCTTTACCCAAGCTCCCTGAATCAGTTGATTTACCTAATAAGTCGGTAATAAAGGCCCCTGCAAAAACACCCGTCATATTCATCACACCATATGCCGTGGCCCTGTATTTTGAAGAAACAAACTGGCAGAGTATGGGCATATTATTGGCATCGAACATCCCGTAACCAAACCCGAAGCAAAAAGCAGCGCCAATTATATTGAATAACGAATGCCCAAAACCGATAAGCAGCAGTGATGGAATGGTTAAGGCCAAACCTATGGCGCTGGTATAAATACGGCCTTTAATATTTTTTTGTACCCATTTATCGGATAAAATACCACCAAAAATAACTCCTAAAAATGAAGAGGCTGCAATTGTAATGGTCGAAATAGGCCCTGCCTTTGCCATATCGATACCTAAATTATCGGCGAATAATGTGGGAAGCCAGTTTTTTGTTGCCCAGCCAGGTAAACTCGGAATGGCAAAATAAATTAGGATTATCCAGAAAGATATATTGCTGAACAACAGTGCCAATCCTTTAAATAAAGATGGCTTAAGCAGGATATTTTCACTTTCTGGCACAACTAATTGTTTTTTCTCTTTTAAAAAGAATACCAGTATAACCGCATAAATAATGCCTACAAAACCAAAAGAATGAAAGGTAGCCTGCCAGGAGAATTTGGAAGCAATGGTTGCGCCAAAACCGCCTAAAGCCTGGCCCATGTAAAGCCCGGTCATGTGGATACCGATTGCAATTGATCTGGTTTTCGAACTATGGTAATCGGCAATAAGCGATAATCCGGCAGGAATGTACAATGCCTCACTCACGCCCATTAACGCCCTTAACCAGTAAATTTGACTAAAAGTAGTGGCATAGCCCATTAAAAACGTTACCAGTGACCATACAAGCAAACTGCCAACAATTAGCCATTTTCTGTTTATCTTATCGGCAATAATGCCAGATACAGGGCTCATTAGACCGTATATCCATAAAAAAATAGCCATTAAGTAACCGAAGTTCGTGGCCGATTTCAGCTCTGCAATATCCATCTGCATGGCCGGTTTCATAGTCGAAAGCATTTGGCGGTCCATATAGTTCAACAGCGCCACAAACCAAAGCAGGCCAACAACTACCCATGCATATCTATTTTCTCTCATCTATTTATTTTTTTTGTCCAATTAAAATATTTGGTGTTCTTACCCCTGCTTTAATCTCTCCACCAACAATAATGATCTCATCGTCAAATAAAACCGCATGAGTGGTAACTGTACCATAAGGCATCGAAGCTTTTAGGGTTGACCAAGTGTTTTTCTCATAATTGTATTTCAATACAGACCTGCTGAAGCCTGGGTGATTGAACTGGACTTTTATTTTCTGTTGATTTAACCGCTCTTTCTTAACAGGGTCTTGCTCTTTTTCCATTGCTGCGATCAATTTTTCTGCCCGATGAAAGGTTTCGCCCAAATCGCCACTAAAAACAAAAAGATCCTTTGCAATTGTAATTCCTGAAGCAGCTGACAATGTATAGGGCAAAGATGCTTTTGCTGCCCAAGTTTCGCTTTCCAGGTCAAACGCATAAACATTTCTATAAATCGTACTCTTATCACCATAATTGCTTTTTCTACCACCCACCAGGAAAATTTCATGCGTATTTTCAGGATTTAACAATATGGTATGTGAAACAGCGTGAGGCAGATTGATCATTTTTTTCCATCCCTCCTGCTGTTTTTGTAAATCCAATTTTAAAAACTGGTCCGAGGCCCCATTTGCCAATTCGCCCCCTGCCAGATAAATAACATCACCCAATACAGTTAAAGATGCATTGGTTACGCCGCTTGGCAAATCAGGAAGAAAATCAACTTGCAGTTCATCTCCCCTCATATTTAAGATTAAAACCTTTTTATTCAGCCCGTTTTCGTTCTCGCCTCCAGCAGCCACAATTCCGTAAGTTGTGCTGCAAACAGCACTATAAGCAAGTTTAAAAGGTAATTTTAACGCATGTTCCGCAGATACTAAGAGCAAACCGCTCTTGGTTTTCCGGTATAGAAAAACATCGTCGTAATATTTCTTTTTACCACCGTTCCAAGGCATTTCATATGGAAAATTCGTACCACCGGCAACAAGTAAAATGTTATGATCACTGCCAGAAATTGCACCAGCCAAGCCTTTGGCTACTACTTCTCCTGGCGCCGGTGGTATGGTGCCTGCGATATTCCAGTCGATATTTTTAACAAACTGGTTCTGAGCCAGTAATTCTGAAGATATAATAGATGTAAGCAAAAAAGTAAGGTATAAGATAAAGTTTTTCATTAATATTAATTTGAGCACAAATAAAGGTAACCATTACTTGTGCTTTCAATTCATCAAGTTACTCTGCCCGGATAAACATCGTTTTACCACGGATATAATGATACACACGGATAAAAATCCTTTTTTATCCGTGTTCATTCGGGGTTAAAGAACCGATAGCTTTATAAACCTGGAAATCCAGCTTCTCCACATCAGTTTTAAAGTGCATAAAGGCAGCTTTTTCCATATTTTTAACAGGAAGCCTAAACTCACCACAATCTAACCCGACCAGTTTCATATAAGCTTTACCAGATGCAATGCCCCCGTATTTACCTAATAAACGGATAAAATCAATTGATTTTTGCTGCAATGCCGTTGCTGTTTTCAAATCATTGTCTTCAAAGGCTTCAATCAACTTTTTATACAATGGCGTAAGGTAGTTAAATGTGCTGCCAACAGCACCTTTAGAACCTAAAACCAGCGCCGAAAGCATATTTTCATCCCGCCCCCAAAGCATGTCGTATTTATTGTTTTTGAAACTCATGCAGGAAAGAAAATCCATAAAATCTTCATGCGTGTATTTCACTCCGGCAAAATTTGGTACATTACCATCAACAGCTTCCAGTAGATCGATCATATTGAGGTGAGTACCCGTTAAAACTGGAATATGATAGTAATAAAATGGCATTTCGGGTACTACAGCTGCAATTTCGGCACACATTTCTGCTAAAACTGAAACATTTGAGGGTTTAAAATAAGACGGTGCTGTAAAAGAAACGCCATATAAACCAATTTTCGCTGCATGTTTCGCCAGCTCCTTACAATCAGCCAGGCAGGTACCGCCAAGCAAGGTCATCACTTTAAAATCGTTATCGTTTTTGCATGCTTCTGCCCAGGCTTCGGCAACTTCCATTTTTTCTTCACGGGTAAGTGAAACGCCCTCGCCGGTTGAGCCACAGATAAAAGCCCCAATAACACCGTTCTGCTTTAGAAAGGAGTAATATTCTGGAATCAGCTCAAGGTTTAAGGCACCATCTTGATTAAACGGTGTAAATGGTGCGGCAATAAGCCCCTGTAATTTAGTATTTAACATATTCTGTATCTGGATAATTTAACATAGTAGTAATTGAGGACGGTACAAATCCTAATAGAATGTCATCCTGAGCTTGCCGAAGTACCGATCAAAGTATGAAAGCGTTTCGACAAGCTCAATCTGCCAAATTGAATGGAATTACAATTTATGATGATCTTTTAGTTTAAAAAGCTGGATAACCCGGATTTTGTCCCAATGCCCTGTTATTGGTTAAAGTACTTCTATCCAAAGGCCATAAAAGCTTATAAGCGGTTGCAGCATTAATAGTGGTATATTCATAAACATAACTATCGCCCATGCGCCGTAAATCATACCATCGTTTCCCTTCCCCTATGAATTCTAAAAAACGCTCTTTTAAAATTGCTTCATTGGGATTTGCATCAACAGCCTGATTTGGAAAGCCTAAAGTGGCCAGATTGTAGCTTGCTCCATAAGCCCTTGCCCTAACCAGGTTAATTTCTGTCCCCGGACTCTCGCCTAATATTACCTTTGCCTCAGCCAATAAAAGCAGCAAGTCTGCATATCTGTATATAATGAAATCATTGGTGTAAACCCTGTTACCTGCATTTTGCTCTCCCTGATATTTCTTTAAGAAAGCTCCTGCGATTAAATAAGCACCAGCAGAATTTTTTGTATAGGCAGCTTGAATGGTTAAGTTCTTTCTGATATCAAGGTTATTAAATTTGCGATAGGTGGCAATTTTCGTAGGTGCTCTTAACAACCCGCCGTAGTTATCGGTTGCCACATCGAATTTACGGTTGCCGACTGAATCGTAAAAATTAACAACTAAGCCTGTTTGAGGTACGTAATTACTAATAAAGCCCAAGTTTGCCTCGTCTAATTTATTTTTCGACGAAAAAATAATTTCATTATTGTCTTTATTTGTGGTTGAGAAGACATCAGCAAAATTGGGCAATAATGCCAAGGTAACATTTGTCTGGATGTCGGTTAAAGCTGTTTTAGCAGTTGTGGCATCCGCAATACCGCCATTCCTGTGTGCGTTCCACAAATAAACTTCTGCTTTTAACATCTGAGTTGCCGCCTTAGACCAAAATCCTTTCTTATTTTTAGCATCAAAGGCATAACTTGTTCCAAAATTTAAGTTAGAAAGATCAATATCGGCTTTAATCAATGCCATTACATCAGCTTCACTCGAAGCCGCTTTAGCAAGATTTGAAACATCAACGGCAGTGGTTGGCTCGGTTTGGATAATGGTTTTGCCCCAGGTTCTATACATCTGGAAATAATAAAACGCCCGTAAACCGTATGCCATACCAAGATAATTTTTCTTTTTGACATCTGGTAAAATGTTGCTTTCACTTAATTTTTGAATCAGCAAATTGATCTGATTAATGTTGGTGTAGAAGCCACCGAAACCGCTTACACCCGAATTATCGGCATCGAGGGTTTGTAACCACATCCGCTCCAAACCCTGGGTTGCCTCGCCGGTAAAACTAGCCGTAGAGCCGGGATCGGTACCAAAAATATCTGACCGTAACTCCCCCAAATACTGAAAGCTGGAATTATGACTTCTGAGACGGGTATATACTCCATTCACAAAAGCATCAAATTGATCTGCAGTCTGCCAATAACTGGCATCGCTCAGACTACTCACCGGATTCAAGTCCAGCTCATTTTTACATCCGGTAAAAATTACACCAAAAAGGCCTAACATTACTACTATATTTCTAAATATCGTTTTCATCTTTAATCATTTTGTTGTTAAAAACCTACCTGGATTCCCATAATGAATGTACGTGGAGTTGGGTAGGTTCCAGAATAAATCCCCGTAATGGTAGTTCCTGAAACTGGCGGCTCGGGTGATGGACCAGAGAATTTTGTGATATATAATAAATTGCTTCCTGTTACGTAAATCCGTGCATTATTCAAAAATTTCGATTGCTGCAACAGTTCTTTGGGGAGATTGTAAGAAAGTGTGATCTCTCTTAAACACAGGTAGTCACCCTTTTCATAGAGACGTGAATTGTTTCCATTTAATACCACATTGCCATTATTGGCGCGGGTGTAATTTTGCTTAGAGCCTGCAACCTGATCGGCATAGTAAACTTTAGGAATATCGGTATCGGTATTGGTTGGCGACCATGCCTGCGCCTGTAGATCGATATAATTAAAAGTACCCTGATAGTTACCTAATGTACGGGCAACTAAATCATTGTAAATGGTATGCCCCAAGGCAAAATCCCATCTGTTGTAAAAACCAAAGCCTTTGTAACTTGCATTAAGATTAAAGCCACCTGTCCATTTCGGATAAATATTGCCCAAATAAACCTGATCCCTTGTATCTATGATGTTATCTTCGTTTACATCCTCCCAGTTTACATCTCCAGGGGTAATTCTTCCATTTGCCCCTGCTGGTAAATTCGGTCCCGTGATACCTGCAATGGCGTCTGTTCTATTGCCTGCCACTGCCGCAACTTCGGCAGCATCTTTAAAAATAGATACCTGTTTATAACCATACATGTTGCCCAAAGGCTGCCCTTCCTGCAAACCTCCAACCCAGATCACCTTACCATATGCGGGATCATAAATCTGCAAGCCTCCTTGTCTGTTATTCTCATTTCCGTTGAAAGGTAATTTCAGAATTTTGTTTTTTACAAATGAAGCATTGGCCCCAACATTGAATTTGAAACCACCGTTATCAATAATCTTTGCATCAACACCTATTTCGACACCCTTATTTTGAAATGTGCCCAAATTGGTTCTAAAACTTGAAAAACCTGTATAACTTGGCAGATCAAGATTGGTCAAGAGATCGCTTGTTTTACGGTCGTAATAATCAAAAATAACAGTGATGCGGTCTTTTAATAACCCCATGTCCAAGCCTAAATCTGTGGTTTTGCTTTTTTCCCATCTTAAATCCTTGTTTATGATCCCTGTATTTAAGAAACCAGCACTACCGTTATAATTTCCCTGTAAGCTGTAAACACCCTGAGTTTCATACCGGCCTAAACCAGCGATATTTCCATTCTGGCCATAACTAACCCTTGGTTTTAAACTGGAAATAATTTGGCTGACTTTTGAGTTTTTGAAAAATTCTTCGCGGTGAACATTCCATCCGGCTGAAACACCAGGAAAAATTCCATTTCTATTTTCGCTGGCTAAACTAGATGCGCCATCCAATCTAAAAACGGCTGTAAAAAGATATTTCTGATCGAAATCATAAGCAAACCGACTGAAAGCCGACAAAATTTTATATTCCGTACGGGTTGTAAAATTAGAACCAGCAGCGAATGTGGTCGAAGCATTTGCTGTAGGAATATCATCTGTTGGTGCATTCTGACCCAATATCTGAGACGCATAGGATTTAACGTCGAAATACTCGGCACCCCCCATCAAATTTAAATTGTGCTTACCAAAACTTTTGGTGTAGTTTAAAATTCCATTAAATTGAGTTTGGAAATCCCTACCAAATGCGCTTGAAGAGCTTCTGGTGGTACTGCTACCAGAATTGGCAAAAATCTGCGCATAAGTTTGCGTTGATTTTTGAAAAGACTGATCCAATGTTTCATATAGATAAGCGTTTCCTGTAGCCTTAAAATAAAGTCCGGGGATAATGTCCCATTTTACAGCAGCATTGGCTACAATCCTGTTTATTTCATTTGATCTATCGAGTCGGCCCAACCAGTATAAAGGGTTGCCGTCACTGGTACTGTTACCTGGATTGGCCACTGTTTTTGCCTCATCAATCCACGGATTAAAAGTTGGCCAGATGGCTAAACTTCTGTAAAGGGTATTTACCTCGCCACCGATTGTTCCCAATTGAGAAGAAGTGGATAATGTTACACCCGAGCTAATTTCTACATTCGGCTTAATTTTGTACGATCCGTTGATATCTCCGGTATATCTTTTATACTTTGAACCTACAATTACGCCATTTTCATTGTAAGCATCAAAGGCAGCAAAATATTTCCCCTTGTCGTTTCCTCCACTGGCACTTACATAATGATCTTTGGTATAAGTATTCTGGAAAACAAGGTCTTCAATTTCCCCGCCATGATCTTTATACATGATCTGACCACCGTAAGGATCGTTAACCAATTGCCAGCCACTAGGCAAAACAGTTGTACCTGGAATGTAGGTTTTAATATCGAAACTGGCCAGATCTGCAGCATTGGTAGAAAGCCCTAAACCCCGTGCCCCATTTACCTGTGCTAAAGTTCTTCCTGCATTTAAATAGCCCAAACGGGTATAATAAATATAGTCGCCTGCTCCCATATACTGGTACCCTTTACGTTCCTGATTGTATCCACCGGTAAATTTGTAAGAAATCTGCGCACTGCCCGCTTTACCGGTTTTGGTCGTTACCAATATCACTCCGTTGTTTGCTCTTGCGCCATAAATAGCAGTTGCCGAGGCATCTTTTAAGGTTTCAATCGATTCTATATTTTCAGAAGAGATATCGCTTAATGACCTGATCACCCCATCAACTATCACCAGGGGTGCACCAGGACTATTTATTGAAGCTCCACCGCGGAGCAGTATAGATGGTGCCGCCCCTGGCTGGCCTGATGCGGTAACTACCTGTAAACCGGGTACTGTACCCTGTAATGCAGATGCCGCATTAGATCTGGGTGTATTTGCCAATACTTCTTTATCAAGCTTGGAGATGGAGCTAGTTACACTTCGCCTGTTTTGTGTGCCATACCCCACCACAACCACCTCATCCAATCCTTTACTGTCTTCTAAGAGTTTAACGTTAACAGTTGTCTGATCTTGAATCGTTATTTCCTGAGACAGATAACCGATTAAGCTAAAGAGTAGAACTTCGCCTTTATTAATCTTTATGCTGTAAGTTCCAGACGGATTGGTTGACGTTCCGTTTTTTGTGCCCTTAACTAAAACGGTGGTGCTTGGAATTCCTTGTCCGGTTGCATCGGTAACCTTGCCGGTAATGGTTTGTTGCGCAAATGTAGAAGTGTTTGCCATTATCAGCACAAAGAGCAAACAATACTTAGTGACTTTGAAGTAAATTTCTTTCATAATTTGGTTATAAATTTGTATTATGTTATACATAATAATACTAAGTAAAGATTTTATTTATTTATTTGCAAATATTTAACAGATAATTTAAACGAGAAAATTAAGTGCTTAGTTATTATATTTGTTTTAAGAGCATATAAAGGTATAATTGCCTATAATAGATAATACATAATAATGGAACCCATCAGTAATTTTAAACAATTGGATACTAGCTCATTGGTAGATCGCGTCGAAGATAAGCTTGTTCAACTTTTGCAGGAGCGCAAGTTAAAAGTTGGCGACAGCATTCCTACTGAACTGGAACTTTGCACTGCCTTAGGGGTTAGCAGAACCGTAGTGCGGGAGGCGATGCTGAGATTACGCATGATGGGTCTGATTGAATCAAAAAAGAAGAAAGGTGCAGTAATTACCAGTCCTGATTTATTTGGTATTCTTTCTAAAAGTATGAATCCACATATTTTAGACCAGGGAACACTAAAGGAAATTTTTGAAATCAGATTAGTGCTAGAAATTGGGATGGCTGATTTTTTGTTTCAGCGCATTACAAGTGAAGATCTTGAAGAACTCCGCAACATCGTAAACAATGAACCGGAGGCCTCACAAGATCACCTATTTAATATCGAACATGAAATCGCCTTCCATGGAAAACTTTACGACATCACGGGAAACGAGACTTTGAGAAAATTTCAGAGCATGTTGTTACCCATATTTGATTTTGTGCACAACAGTGGTCTGCTGAAAAAACAGGGACAGCTTCACAAATTTGTATCGCACAAGGGTTTGGTTGATATTCTAGAAAACGGATCTCCAGAACTTTTCCGTAATGCGATGAGAAATCATTTGGAAAATCATTTTAATAGACTTATCTCTGATATCTGAAAAAAATAATATGGAGGAACATTATTAAACAGCTAAATACAACTGGGATATGTACTCTGGTGTAAGTGAGATTTCCCAATCACTGATTGGGAAATTCGCTCTTGATAATTAAGATAAAAGCTCCGCATATATTCAACGTAGGACACAGAATAGCCTTTACCAAATTCTCGTTTTAAAGCTGTACTCAACCTTAAAATTGTTTCCTTTGCATAGCCTGCACGCTGCCTGCCGTCTTGCTCATCTTCAACAATCATTTTACCGATCTGAAAGTAAACAGTGATCATCGCACTGTTTACACTTCTGACAATATGGCGTTGAGTATCGGTGATTAAGCGTCCTGATATTTTCAAAAAGTGGAAAGACTTTGTCGATACTCATAAGATAGAAACTTAAACGACTAAATTAATAATATTAAATATCATCTGAGTGTATGATGAAGAAAATGAATAGCCCAAAGACAATCACTCCCCTGCCTCCGTGAACGTCTTTATGCAGAAAGCGGAGCAATACCGTTCGCCAATATTTCCTTATCTCATCATTGCATTCTTCACTTTCGGAAACTACCGAATACCATTGCAGATTTTTATGAGGATATTTCCTATATCCCGTATATAGATGATCATGTTATTCTAATTGTTTTTTTAATGCCTCTTTACTCTCCATTGCTCAGCAGTCATTTCAAACTTTAATTCCTTACCGTAGATACCCGCTCTAAACCATCCAGATTTTTCATAGAAAATTTCAGCTCTTGTTCCCGGCGCTGTACCAAGCCACACTTGATCCCGTTTTGAAAAATACCAGTCGAGCATCATGTTATGCAGCTTTCTTCCGATACCTTTTTTCTCATGATCGGGATGCACGAACAGTGCCCAAATGTTATTTTCAACCAAATCAGCAATGGCGAATCCAACAATGGCATCCTCAATTTCACATACCCAACCTCTACCTCTTACAAACATAAACTCTTCACAATCCTGATCAGTGACCAGATTCGGGTCAGATAGCGGATTTTCTTTGACCGAGTTTCTTACAACTTGGATCTCTTTAATATCTTCTAATTTTGCCTCTCTGAAAATCATGGCTTTAATTTAAAAACAAAAATAAAGCTTTCTTAGAAAATATGGAAAATCAGTAGATCAAAGACAATCACTCCCCTGACTCCGTAAACGTCTCTGCGCAGAAAGTGGTGCAATACCATTATCTCATATTTCCTCATTCCATCATTGCCTTCTTCCCTTCAGAACACTACCGAATATCATTATTATGGTTTTTTATAGGGATATTTCATATATCCCAAACTTCCATACAATATGAGTCATGAATGAAATTTTTAAATAATGAATACTTTAGATAATCAACAACTATATTGTCATAACGGTAGAATGAAAAGTAAGGTTTTATACTTTCTACGGCTGATATAATAATGCATCTCCCTACTGCGCATATGTTTATCGACCGCGGTTACCTCATCCCTAATTCCTTCTGCGTCCATCACGATGTCACCTTCCCTTATTGCGTCAAAAACTTTGTGGTCTCTTAAATCCTGGTGTAGTGTAATCACCTTTGTAGGCATATATTAAATATTTGTTGAATCAAAATCAATGGAAATTATCCACCCAATCTCGGATACCATTACTGTCAATGCCAGCTGCGCCAACTTCCAATCGCTATTCCGAATGTGGTCATTTTTTCTTCAGAAACTTTTACAGATAAAATCTGTCTTATCTTGCAATACTGAAGTTATTGCCCTTGGTATTTTCTAAATAACCGCAAAGCTAAAAAGGTTACTTTAACAATTAAACCCGGGTATTAAATTTTAATGGTTGCTACTACAAATCCCTTAAGACTTGTAAAATGCCAGACCACCTCCGTCATGATGCACCTCATCATGCTTACGATAAAAAATGACCGGCAACTATTTAACCTATCAAAACACGAAAACGTCATGCAAAAAGAATAAACCAAATGAATCACATTTTTTTTTCCGGAAAATAATCTGTGTTTATCAGATGTGAACCAAGTTCTTTAGTGTCAAGCGTCAGGAGTTTAACAGTGTCCAAGCCAAAGATTTCAGCAATTTGAGAGAGGTGTTTCATCGATAGCTTAGTAACACCTAACTCAATTTTACTGTAAGCATTCTGGCTTATTTTAAGATGATCAGACATTTGACTTTGGGTGAACCCTTTATACTTTCGAACTGATTTGATCTTTTTTATAAGTTGTTCTTTTTGGTCTTTATCTACTGGATTCACTGGAAAAAATGTTCTCATTGGTAACTGTGTATTCATATAATTAATATTTCGTTTATCCGAACGAACAACAATGGAGGTCTGAAATCACCAATTTTTCAGAGAACATCCAGATTGCCGTTAACTTTAATGGCTACATTTCCAACAAATATTTATCTTATCTCGCCTATAAGTGGCCGCAAAGATGCACTGAGATGGCGCAAAACACGTATCAAATCGTTGGGATGCACTAAATTTTCAAAATATGTACCTTAAATACCAGTTCAGGAAGCTTAAAGTTTTGTTGCATTTGACCGATCCCGAAATTGAGAAGGGGTAGATCCTTTCAAATTTTTAAAAACCCGGTTAAATGTAGCTTTCGAACCAAAACCACACATGAAAATAATCTCATCAATGGTTTTATCTTTACTATTGGTAAGTAAAGAACATGCATGATCAATCCGCAACCTGTTAATGAAATTGATAAAACTTTCATTATGGATCCTGCTGAAAAGTTGGCTTGTATAGTGGGCGGAAATCCCCAGTAAGTTTGCTACTTTATCAATTGAGATTGAACTATCAAGGTGGATTTGATTTTCGGAAATCATTTTTTGCAAACGCAGATTGTATTGAGCCAATAACGCTGTTGGAATACCCGATTTTTCATATGCCGGTTCAGGCTTATGTGTTATAATTTCATGAGTTGAACCGCTTTTAAGTATGGAAACTGCTTTGGTTCGTCTGTAAAGATATTTGGCAACAGATAGTTGCGCACAAAGCAAGAACCCATAAATGATGTAAAGACCGATGGTAGGGGGCATGGATTTATGGGGGAACACCCTTGAGAACATGACCGCCACACCAAAAGAAGCCATAAACAGTATAAGAATTGATGCGACATTAATCAGTTTGGTTTTGTCGCCAAGCTGAGCTACCAGATTTTTTGAGCCTGTTGCATAAACCGTCCAGGCTCCATACCCAAGAAGTGAGAGCGCCTGTCCTATCCCAAGGACGGTATAATACTTCCACTTGAAGAACTCTCTTAGATCAGGCCTCGACAGCAGGACAGCAAATGCGATCCAAAAAAACGGTATGGGTAAAAAATGCAAAGGGATACGGCTGCGCAGAGGGCTGTCCAGTTCCCTTACCGAAGTAAGAGTCCCGTAATACAAAAGCGGGCCGTTAGCCAAGAGCAAATGGGGCACCTGCATCCACAAAGCGGATTTCAGAATAAAAATTTATGGCTACCGCCGTGTAGCAGACATGACAGATAGTATAGATCTGGTAAACCTTCAGCACCTTAAGAAAACTTTGCTTCCCAGCAATTCTGGAGATCAGTATTATTGCGGTAGCTGCAAGGGAAAATATAAACAATAAAAGGATGTTCATGATTTCATTGGAGAGCTAACAGCACATTTTGTCTTAAAATACCTTTATATTCCTTTGGTGTTACTCCTACTATCTCCTTAAAGTATCTGTTGAAAGCGCTCTTTGACTTAAATCCACATTCCTGGCTGAGTACTTCAATTTTAAAATCGACATCTGACTCAAGTATTGCTTTTGCATGCTGAATACGCCGCTCAGCCAATACTTGATAAAAATTATTATCATAAAAAACCTTCAACGCATTGGTCAGCTGAAATCGTGGAATTCCTGTTTTATTGGCAAGTACTGAAACTGAAAACTCCGGATCGCAAAAAATATCGGGATCTGATAGCACAGCTTCAACATTTTGGAAGTGCATATTTTGTCGGACCAAGTCTTCACCCACAATTTTAACAGGTGACACGATATCATACAAGTTCAAATGTAAACCTTCATCCCTGATGTACATCCGGATAAAATTACCGGTCATAACCCAAACAACGAACAGCAATAGATTGATGAGCATGTTAACATCGAATCCGTTCAATATTCCTGGAAATATAAACTGACGGGTTAAAATAAAGATACTCAGTATGGAAATAAAAATGCTGAAATAAGAAAAGTTCAACAAAAACATTTCATCTCTGGCAATCTTTTCCTTTTTTATCAGCGTGATCAGTGGCAAAATACTATGTGCAGCTGTCGAAATAATCATCATTAAAAAATAGGATACATAGTAGTAATCAAGATATTCTCTTTTTAAATGTTGCATTCCCCATGAAATCTTTAGATATGTGTAGACTATACTCATCAACACAAATAAAACGATGTTCAATATAAAACAGGCAGTAAGTATTGGCTTGCGTTGTAAGCTGAGGTAAGCAGCATATGCCAATGGGCCATATAGAATTGCTATTGGTAACCCTGACCTGAAAAAAATCAGCAGCAGATGAACCAGTGCTACCAGGAAAATGGATATAATAACATAAATAAACTTATTGTTGGAAGCTTCCAACCACTTGATTATTTTATAATTCCTTCCAGACCAAGGATAAGGGGTTTTATCAACGGACACAGTAAATCAAAAAAAATATTAGGGACGACAAGTATATGCTATTATTCAACTAAAATAAGTACAATTTATTTACACTCACAATATTTAATAAAAACACGTACAAATACTGGTGACATCGGATCAGCACATTGCCTAAGCTGTACGTGATGAATTTTTTCCAGCTGACAGCGTTCACTCACCGAAAATTCAAGAATTTAAATCTCAAAACTTTCAACCCCGTTATAAAAGGCTCTCAAGACAATTCGCTCTGTGGAATCTATATTTCAAGTAAATATTCTGCTTCCTTAAGCCGTATCATTACACGCTTTCCATCCTTTTCACACGTGATCATGATATACCGGCCTACCAAATGTGTGTATCTTAAGTGTAAAAACCGGATAGATCGTATACCCCCGTCAGGGTATTGAGCATTGTATGCTACAAATAACCTTAAAATTACAGTCACAATTGGTGGAGCTACTACATCCATGAATTGAAAGAACCCGCTTTCTACTCTACAGAACATCGCGAATTCAACTTTCTTTAGTAAGAATGAAGATATTTTGAACATTTATAATATAGACATCAATGTGCATCAAATGATTTCTGCCCGAGGCATATTTCCGGCTAAACAGACTTGATTTTTTGAATACCACGACTTAGCTTTTGTCAAATGATTATACTCTGGGATGATAGCCTTATGTGAACAAAGCAGTTTGAAGTTATAGTCCAATATTCTCCAGAATAAAATTGCGTTTACACCATGAACATCAATAAGATATGAATTAGTGTCAGTAATTCTTCCTACCCTTAAAACAAAGACGGTAGCGAGAAGCTCCATTTGCTCTATTCTGCCACTTGCGATTGGTTATGAGTGGCCAACCAAAAACCATAAAGGCCATACAATACGTGACTGACTTAAAGGCTTAGCTTAAGCCCACAATAAGTTGATCCCTACCAACGACGGCATCAATTCAGATGTGATTTCTAAATCTTATCGGTCTATTCGTTTATACGACGCCAGTGGAAACCAGTGAAGTTTACTGTACTTGTCAAACATTGTATTCCTCAGATGCCCAAGCCTTCTTCTCATTGCAGAAGTCTAAGGGAAGTTTTCCAACAAAAAAGATCCTTAATCGATGCTATAATGAGTTAAAAATCAGACTAAAGAAATTGCCTTGCACTCTTTTTTGTAATGCCGAAATAGACTTTCTCGGCAAAATGGTACCGCTCCCTTAACTCAAAATTTTCAAATGAGGGTCCGCCGGGTATATCGATATAATCCTCCTTGTTAATACTTCCTCCACTCCAATATTTTGCCCTCCCGTTTACACGCAACATGAGCGAAGAATCATAGTCCGATGCCGCTTTACGCCAATACTGGCTTAGTTTGATATTTGGCCGGTAACGCCAACCGGCTCTGTCAAGGTAATTCTTTTCCTGTGGCCAAGCGTTAAGGCTGTTAACATCTTCGTCAGATTCAGCAACCACCAGAACATCGCCATTGCTAGCCTTCCACAACTTCGAAAGTGGATAACTTTCCTTTTCAGTGAAACCAATTCCCTCATACCCTTTGTAAAGCTCAGTTGACTTTATCACCTTGTCAATTAAATGCAGATTACGCAGGCGTGAATAGTTTCCCATAGTGGCGGTTACGACGCAACGCTCCATTGGCGCACTGCTACTATGATTGAAAACTTCTATACCAAGTTCTTCGGGATTATCGCTCCGTATGAAAAGCCTGAAATACGGATGCGCACCATTGTTAAATCGTTCCATAAATATATATACAGACAATTCTTCAACCTCAGGATGCCGGCTATCGGGGTGCAGGATAGCACCTCGCGTTTTCGCTCCCCCAAAGTAAGCTGTATCGGTTTTGCTTTCACCGGCCCACATCAACTTGCCCCATTGATTATCAATCAGTGAGGGTGAAATCTCGCTGTATTCAATTGTACCTCCCACTACCGGCTCTATTGCCAAAAAGTTGATTAGATAGACCGTACCTTTATTTTCATAGCCCACCCTGATCAACCCACGGGGCCCACCCGTATTATCTCTGTCGTTTTCTACCCCTGCAGGCCATATACTGAATACAATGCCATTACGGATGCCCCACATGGCTTCACTTTTTGCACTTTTCGGCCTTATCCAGTTTTTACCTGAACGCTGTGCTTTCAAATCCTGATAACACCCCATCATTAAAAAAACGAAAACAAAAATGTAATTGTTGGTTCTCATAGGTTACCGTTTTTGATTCTCTGATAAGGTAGACATATTTTTTTAATGGAAAAAGACAGGGCGTATTAGCTCCAAGGCTATACACATATCACTTAATTATCCTGAGAAGATCTCAGGAATAAAGTTCTTACACAGTTTTTTCTGTAGATTGTAGCACAGGTTCCCCCCAACAACTTCCCCAGACCACTTCACCACTATTCTCAGCTTATCATACCTAAAGAATGTTGCTTTATCGGGAAGAAGCTTTTGGCGGAACTGACTGACCGATCCTCCTGATGATTTCTATACAGGCCCTGCTGTTATGATAGGGGCACTTCCAGACACCAACTTTATCCTCGCCCGGCATTACTTCATTCTGTTCACCAATTCCCCAGAACCACTCTCCTTTTGGATAATTGATAATTTTACGCTTCACGAACTCCCAGTTTTTCAGACTGATCTCAAGGAAGCGCTCATCAGTTGATACCTGCCATGCATTAAAAAAACCTACCATGGCCTCAGCCTGTACCCACCAGTGTTTTTCCCTAACAATATGATTTTTGGAAGGTTCGTATTCGTACCATAGACTTCCATCTGCATCAAGGCCGTTCCTGGCAGCTTCAGCCAATTTAACTGAAGTTGATTTTACAAGATCAATTATGCCTTCATCATGAACTGCTTCTGCGGCTTCCAGCAATAACCAGGCTGCTTCTATATCGTGTCCATAAGAAACAATATCTGATTTGGCTTCCCAGTTCTCATCAAAAAACAAAATCAGGCTCCAGGTTTCCTTATTGATTATCCGCGTTGTAAAGTATTGAACAAGTTCAATAATTTTACTTTTTAAGTGTTCATCCGGCCAGATCCGGTAAAGCGCTGTAAAAGCCTCCAGAATATGGAGATGAGTATTCATCGTCTTCTTTTCGTTCGCGTCCTTCTCGCTCAGCCTCAGATCCTCCAGAGGATTCCATTCCCGGTCAAAGGCCTCGAAATATCCACCTTTATCAGTATCATAACTATGTTTGATCAGGTCATTGTATAACTCGATGGCTTTATGTTTCGCAGATAAATTATTGCTTGCACTATGATACTCGCTAAATGCATAAATGTTAAATGCGAGAGCATAAACCTGCTTTTTTGTGTCAATTGGTGTTCCTTCAGCATTGAGCAACCAATAAACACCCCCGAATTCTTTATCGATAAAATTGTCATTTATATATCGAAAGGCCCTATCTGCCATCTCCATATATCCAGGATCTGCCTTTAGATTATAAGCAGCAGAAAATGACCACAGAATCCTCGCATTTAAAACACTCCCTTTTGGAGCGGAACCGTCGATATTGTTGTCATTATCGATCTTACCGGCAAAGCCTCCGTTTACTTCATCGATAGTAAAGTTCTTCCAATAGCTCAGAATATTAGTCAGTTCCAGACTTAGTTCTTCTTTATACTTTATTAAATCCGATCTCACCTTATCGCTAAATTTCAGAAGCAACTTTATTTTTTTGAATGTTGCCCAAAATCCTATTGACAGTGGCAGCTGAGCGCAATTCATCTGCTGGTGTATTCATTACGTAATCCAGCAGTATATCAAGTGTAGTTGTTGCGACGTGCATCCTTGTATCGGATGAGGCGTAATAAATAAACATCTTACCGTCTTTGTCCAAAATCCACCCATTGCTAAAAACCACGTTTGAAACATCTCCGGTACGTTCTTCTCCTTCTGGAGCCAAAAGGTATCCGGCAGGTTTGTATATCACTTTGGTTAGATCATTCAGATCGGTCATAAACATGTATAACACATAGCGTAAACCTGCAGCGGTATTTCTCACCCCATGGGCCAGAAAAAGCCATCCATGAGCGGTTTTGATCGGCTCCGGGCCCATTCCGTTTTTCGCCTCGTAAACCGTATGGTAGTTTTTATTATCAACGATTGACTCCTTTTCAATCACTGCATTTTCTATGGACCCACTCAACCCGAACCCAATTCCACCACCGGTTCCACTTTCAATAAAACCATCCTGTGGACGGGTATAGAAAGCATATTTACCATCAACGAACTCTGGATGGAGAACTACATTCCGTTGCTGTGGCGATGGGGTTTTTAAATCAGCCAGGCGTTCCCAGGTTTTTAAGTCTTTTGTGCGTACAATTCCACACTGGGCAACCGCCATTGATTGATCGTGTGCAGGCGCACTTGGATCTTTACGTTCGGTACAGAACAGACCGTACATCCAGCCGTCCTGGTGGGCTACAATACGCATATCATAAACATTGGTATCAGGCTCGCTTGTCTCGGGAAGCACTATAGGTTCCTCCCAAAAATTAAAGTTATCTATCCCGTTGTCGCTTTCCGCCACGGCAAAAAACGACTTACGGTCCGTTCCCTCCACCCTGACAATTAAAATATATTTACCTTCAAACTTTATCGCGCCAGCGTTGAAGGCTGCGTTGATACCGATCCGCTCTAACAGATATGGATTTGTTTGAGGATTGAAATCATACTTCCAGTTTAACGGCGCATGTGCAGCGGTTAAAACCGGGTTTTCATATCTGTCGAAAACCCCATTTCCCAATCCTGCTTTTTTATTTTCTAAGGCAACCAAATTACGGTGAGCTTCTTCTAATTGCTGTCTTCTTTTTTCAAAATCTATCATAAAACTATTTATTATCTTTTCTAATCTTCTAATTTATTCCACCATGTTCTTTTCAGGATAAATACTATGGCCGCTAAAACAGCAACCGTAATCAAAAGTGGTGTGTGCATACTGAGTATGAAATACATCGGCAAGATGGTCAGGCAAAGTTGAGCGATAATTCCGAGCACAACATTGAACATGTCCAACTTAAATCTTTTATTCGCCTGAAAAGTTGGATTATCTGCAAGGACAAGGGCGTGGATTGGTTTCCAAAACCCCCATGGCCTTACCGTGCTATAAAACGATTTCAATGTAACCTCTTCAGTTGGAGGCGCGGCATAAGTACCCACAATACAACCGATCATAGAAAGTACAAATAACAGTGGCCACCAATAAAGGGGCAGACCATGGGTTACGTAAGGCATAACCAATGCAGCTGCAATACCCACGGCCATTCCCCAGAAAAAACCGTTGGCATTAAAGCGCCACCAGTACCATTTTAGACAGTTTGCGGCTACGTAACCACCATAAAGGCCACCGACAATCCATTGCAGGATGTCGTTTACGTTATTGGCGAAAAAACCAAGGATTACCCCTATAGCAACCACCACGACACCAACAATATAATTCATGTTGATGACCTTTTTGGTACCGGCAGAAGGGTTAATGTATTTTAAATAAATATCGTTTACAATGTAAGCCTGTGCTGCATTGAGTGTACCGCTAAATGTTCCCATAAATGCACCCAACAAACCTGTGAGTACAATTCCCAAGATTCCAACGGGAAGAAAATTGTTAATGGTAGCGGGTAGGATCCTTTCAAAATCAGTAACACCGTCCGGCCCTTTCAAATAAATCTGATTGTAATACAATAGCGCCAAAACGGTTAAGCCGATAACCATTGAATAACGGATCGGCAATAAGATGATGCTTACAAAGCCTGTCATTTTACTGGCATCTTTCGGGCTTCTGGTACTGAGTACCTTTTGCATATCGTAATTTGGCGCTGGTCCTGCCAGTGAACCAAAACACCTTTCAGCAGCATCATTCCAAAAAAGATACCGAATAAACTGAAGCCGTCATCCGCAATTTTCTTATTGGCATCTGCTGCAATTTTACTCCAGTCCAGATCCAGCTTCCAGCTGAAGAACGGGTCATCCCAGCCTTTTGGAACATTTAACGTATGCCCTTGAAGGTGGTTCATCGCGATAACCGCGATCGCCACACAACCGATCGTCATAAAGGCATATTTGATCATATCGCCAAGCACAATACTGTGCATACCCCCTAAAATGGAATAAAACATGGCGAACAATGTAAATACTATTCCATAGAAATGAGGAACGTATTTGGCGGGAACATCAAAAGGTACATAAGCTTTTACATAATCCCAAGGGATGAATATCTCCATAAATTTGCCAAGGCCGATGAAACCGTAGGCCAAAAACCCGAAGCAACTGATCAATGCAAATGCAATTACTACCACGTGAGAGCCTTTTACTCCTTTTCCAACTGCACCAAACCTGGTCTGCAACCATTCTGCCCCTGTATTGGCATTACTTCGGCGCAACCATTTACTCAGGAACATCATCATAAATACCTGGTTGAATACTGGCCAGAGCCAGGGGATCCAGATGCTTTTCAAGCCATAAACGAAGCATAAAGCAACCATCCACATGGTTCCACTTATGTCGAACATGTCTGAGGCGTCACTTAAGCCCAGCTTATACCAAGGCAGGGATTTGCCACCCATCATATAACTTTCCTTGTTCTGCTTGGCCTTTTTCCGGTACCAAAAGCCAATGAAAATCATTGTGGCAAGGTATAGGATGATGATTAAAACGTCTAATAATTGTAACTTCATATTTGGTTTATTGTACTGTAAGTTATTTAGTTAGGTAATAAGCCCAATTGTTTCAAACTATAGATATTGCCGAGATCCTTTAAAAAAATTGTTTTGGGGTCGTTATAGAAATCTTTGAAATCATCTTCACTTTGCTGACCGGGGTATGGCGAATAAAAATGACCGGTATGAGCATTCCGCCAGACCATCAGATATGAAATTTTTGAGGCTTCGGCGTCGTTCATGATTTTATTGAACACAGTTGTAAACCATTTGGGTTGAACAAGTTTCTCCTGACCGGTTTCTGTAAGCGCCGCGACTTTATTTTTAGAGATTGCATAGGCGCAGATCTGTCCGATCGATTTTACGGCCAGATCAATTGACTGCTCATCATGCAGATCTTTAAAATCGTAATAGTCATCAAAACCAAGTACATCTACAAAGCCGTCGCCTGGATAACGTTCCATATAATTTGCAAAATTCCCTGAAATTCTATCTGGAGAATATGCGTAAATAATATTGTGCACCTGCTTTTTATCCCGAAGGTACTGAACGGTAAACTGCCATAGCGTTTTATATTCCTGAGCAGTACAGAAGGGTTTCCCCCACCAAAACCAGTTACCTGTATTTTCATGAAACGGCCGGAAAATAACCGGGACGGCAACTCCTTTCTCTGTTTTCAAAGATTTAATCAGTAAAGCAACTTTATCTAAAGATCTGGTAAACTCCCTGTGTTTTTCGCCCCCGGGGAGAATAAGGGAAACACATTTGGTGGTATCATAAAAATTCTTCCCGGTAACAAAATTCTGAACATGCCAGCTCAGTGTGTTTACACCTCCCATTTTAAAAGCCTGCAAACAATAGCCTTTAAGTTTTTCGGCATTTTGAATTTGATTTTCTTCCGTACCGTCCTTCGCAATGGATTCCAGATCCCATCCGAACATTGCAGGATGAGAACCGGTTATAAGCTTGACATCGCTCATGTCATATTCACCCTTCCACCCAACACCATACATCAAAGCATCTTGCTGACCGAAAAGCGCTCCCTTTCCAGAAAGATTTTTGAGATTATAAAATAATGCTTTTGTTTCGGCGGTGGCTTTGGCATCAGCCATATTATCCTCGACAACAGATTTTTGTCCGTATACGACAGAAAGCATGGCAATAAATATAGAAAATAAGAAGGATACCGGTTTTTTCATGCTTTATTAATTATAGACAGCATACTTTTTTAAGCCCTTTTGCAGCAGGATCTCATTGTTCCTGATAAATTCCAGAAAGTCCGAAGCCGAAACCTGTCCGGGATATGGTGCATAATAATGGTTGTCCTTTTCTTTTTCACGATAGCCGGCATTGCGCCAGAACAGGACATACGAAGGCTTATTTTCCCGGATTGCCTTTGCAAAAACATTGGTCCACCAGTTGGCATCGGGAATTTCAACAAACCCAGTTTCTGCAATCGCACTTAATTTTCTGCTCCTTTTGGCAATTTTATTCTGAATAGATAAGCTATGAGCAATATCCTGTGCAAACGATTCCCCTTTTCCCGGTCCGCTATACTGGTAAGAGTCAAAACTTAAAACATCCACAAAGCTATCTCCGGGGTAACGCTCTAGGTATTCTTCTTCAGTTTTAAAATCACACGGGTTAAAAACATAAATCAAATTGTGCAACTGTTTTTTATCTCTTAAATATGTGAAAGTGAACCGCCATAAATCTTTGTATTCCTGAGCAGTGCAAGATTTTGCACCCCACCAGAACCAACCTCCACCGTTTTCATGAAAAGGCCTGAACAATATCGGTATCGCTTTTCCATCAGTACCTTTTAATGATCTGACAAATACAGAAAACTTATCCAGCCAGCCTTTATACAGCAAGTGTGCTGAACCCCTGGGAAGAATAGATTTAACTGCTATTGAACTGGTGTCCCAGGAATTTTTTCCGTTTACCGGATTATCCATGTGCCAGCTCAATGTATTTACCATACCTAAACTGTAAGCCTTTTTAATATACTGCTTCATTTTCTCGAACGGAACGCCATCTATATTCTGCGCATGGCCGGTTTCTAAACCAGAAACATCCCAACCAAAAACAGCCGGATATTCTCCGGTTAATTCCATGATATCACTTCTTCCGTTTTGATTTTTCCAGCCCACTCCATAAGCCAGATCATCCTGATGTCCAAACAAAACTTTTTTACCGGATAACCTGAGCAGATTTCTATACAGATTCTTGGTTTTTATCGATGCCTTAGTATCGGTTAACTGACCAAAAACAGGAATGAACAAAAGGGAAAAAAGCGTAAAAAACAGAAGTTTAATTTTTATCATTTCAGAAGGCATTGGTCAGTATTCTGGCTCATTTAACAATACCCTAAAATAGCCCATGAATTGAACTTAAGATAATACTATTTTAACCAAATACTATACAATAACCATAATTTAAATGCTATTAGCCCCTCATAATATTATTAAACAAATATATTTTCGTTACATTGCATTAATGTTCTTTTATCTTAAAGATATTTTTTTTTGAACCATTAAGTTATGAATAACATCATTAAAGAGATCACCCCGCTTACTCAAAATGACTGTTTCACCATTTTTTCGAGGGTAAAACAGGACTTCGATTTCCCGCTTCATTTCCACGAAGAGTTTGAACTCAATCTGATTTTAAATGCTGCGGGCGCAAAACGAATTGTCGGTGATAATATTGAAGAAATTACCGATATGGAACTGGTGCTGGTCGGACCTAATTTATCTCACGTCTGGACCACCCATAACTGCAAAAGTGAAGAAATTACGGAAGTTACCATACAATGGCACAAAGATCTTTTCGATGATAAAATGTTGCGCAGAAACCAACTGAGTTTCATCCGAAAAATGTTCGAGCGCTCAGTTAGGGGAATCCTATTTCCGAGAGAAACCATTGAAAAGGTTTATAAGCGGATATTGGATATTAATCAGTTACAGGGATTTGATTCTGTTTTGGAATTAATGAGTATTCTCCACGATCTCTCCTCATCGAAAAGCCTGCGGGTCTTATCTGACGCGACGTTTAACAACGACCAGGTTTTAAATTACAATAGTAGAAGGATTGATAAGGCTTTTGAATTTATGAATGCAAATTTCAACAAGCCGATCACCTTAAAAGATTTATCAAAACTGGTGAGCATGACAGAAGTTTCCTTTAGTAGGTTTATTAAAAAACGTACGGGAAACACGTTTATAGATAGCTTGAATGAAATCCGTTTGGGCCACGCTACCCGGATGCTTATTGAGACCACACATTCCGTTTCTGAAATTTCCTATAAGTGCGGTTTCAATAACATTTCCAACTTCAACAGACTGTTCAAGAAAAAGAAACATTGCACACCTAAAGAGTTTCGGGAAAATTTCTCCGGAACGAGGGTATTTATTTAGTTTGGTAGTGCTCGATCATCCCAAACAAACCAAAATGGGATAAATTTCAAATATCTCGGGGAGACCGGCCCATTGACAGCTGAAAAAAATTACGTTCAGTTGTACCGGATGGAAAGCAGAGATGGTGTAAGCTGCTTTTGTAAAAAATTTAAACGACCGGGAAATATAGATTTCTATTTCTCCCGATCGGCGAAGTTCCACCCACCTGGAAACCAGATCAGGATAAACTTACTTTTCCAAAATCAATGTCAGAATATCATGGGAGGGAACTTCTGTTTTCAAACTTTTTCTGGTTGTTCCCAAAGCTTTTCCCGTCCAGGCATTTTTAATGTTGTATACAATAGTATTTGCGTTCAGTTCTTTCTGAAAAATCTCATCTTTAACTTTTTCAGCCTGCCAGTCAAAGTCTATTTTTTTAGCTTCTGGTGATCGGTTTAAAAACGATACCGCCCAATTTCCATTGTTTAAAGGCTTAAACCAGATTTCAAATCCATTTATTTTTGAATACCTAAAACCCTGAATACCCAAAACATCCTGGTTGATTGCAATGATATTTCTGTTTGTTAACACATCGAGGGTTTCCTGGTTCATGTCCCTGAGATCATTTCCGGAAATCAATGGCGCAGCTAACATTGCCCACATGGAAAAATGCGCCCTGTCTTCTCCCGGCGTAAGTTTTCCATTTCCGATCTCCAGCATATCGGGATCATTCCAATGTCCGGGACCAGCGTATTGACGCAGGCCATCCTGTTTATCCAAAATCTGCATCACCCCCCATGACTTCCATGTACCATGATCTTCAACGCAATCAAAACAATTAAAAATATCTCCGCTGGTACGCCACAGATGCCCAACTGCCGGCCCCCAAACCCAGGGTTTATCTGTTCCCCATTCGCAGATACTGAGTACCATTGGCCTGCCGGCCTTACGCAGAGCGGCAGTGATGGTTTTGTAAGCCCCCTCAGCTTTTAGCCCTTCGGTGTTGCACCAATCATATTTTAAATAATCGATACCCCAACCTGCATAAGTCAGTGCATCTTGAAATTCATAACCCCTGCTTCCCGGCCTGCCACCACAGGTTTGCGAACCGGCATCAGAATACAGGCCCAACTTTAATCCCTTTGAATGAATGTAATCTGCCAGGGCTTTCATCCCGGATGGAAACCTTTTCATATCTGGATGAATAAAGCCCAAACTATCCCGTTCCCCATGCCAGCAATCATCGATATTGATGTAGGTATAGCCGACTTTTTTCATTCCGGAACTGATCATGGCATCTGCGGTTTCCTTAATCAACTTTTCATCTACATTACAGGCAAACCTGTTCCAGCTGTTCCAGCCCATGGGCGGTGTTAATACCAGGCCGTCGAATTTACTATAATTCTGAACGTAATTATTTCCTTGACCGAAAGCCAATGAACATGTAAAAACTGTAATTAACAAGAGAAATCTGAGCTTCATAAACTGAGTTTATTTATTTAATTTTTTAATCTGGGTTCTGATATAAAGGCCTGCCGGCGTAAGCATATTTAGTTTCCATCTTCCTGAGGGGGATGCTCCGGGTTTTAGCAGTGCTGTTGTTTCCTTTTTATCAGTAAGGTTCCAATTTGCCCAGCTCAGTTTATTTTTTTCCAGCCATGCAAACCACTTTTCAGTTTTTTCCACATCGAATTTCCCATCTCCGCTGGCCTCACCAACCCCCCATTCGGTTACTAAAATGGGCAGGCCCGCAGCAATTGCCTGATCGGCCCGTTTCATTAAAAGCTCCTGATGGTTAGGATCTGAGGCATAAAAATGAAAAGAGTACGCAATGTTGCTGAAACCTTTAATTGGATCTTTTGCAACGACATCAACATCCTGGTCCCAGTGCGGACTTCCCACGATAATTATATTTTGGGAATCATACTTCCTGATTTCCTTAATCACTTCTACAGCATAATCTTTAACCGTCTGCCATTCTATTTTCTCGGGTTCGTTAAATATTTCATAAATAATATTTGGTTTACCGGCATATTTTTTGGCCATTTTGGCAAAGAACTGTTTTGATTGTTCTACATGTTCATTTGCATGATGATCATGCCAATCAATAAGAACATACAAACCTCTATTCACCGCGGCATCAATGGTTCTGGTGATCATTTCTGTTTGCTCAACAGGATTTTGCAGATAACCGCTATCTGGCTGAACCGCCATAGAAGCCCGCAACAGGCTGATATTAAAATCAGATTGAAGCCAGTTTACAACATTTGCATTGTAGTATTTCCTTCCTCCCCAGACACTCCAGGATAAACTTACACCACGGAGATGAGGCTCGGCATTATTGGCATTTAAAATCTTTCCGCCGACGACTTTCAATGCGCCATTGCGGTTAGCCCAGTTGATTTTTTGGGCAAAGCCGGTACCAAACATACAGCCGGCCATCACTAATAAAAAAACTTTTTTCATAAAGACTATTTAATCTGATATACTGAAGGCATTCTGTCTCCAAAAAGCACAAAGCCGTCATTTTTAAAATTCATAAAATCGCTAGCAGCAGGATGGCCTGCATAGGGTGTCCAATAGGCATCCTTGGTATTGGCCCAAAGCAGGGCGTAAGCAAATTCGAGATTTTGATTCTTTAAAGATTTTAGCAGCTGCTGGGTAAACCAATCGCTTCTGGTTAAATTCTGGAGGCCGGTCTCGGTTAATGCAGCCAGTTTATTATGTGCTTTTGCATAATCAGAAACGATTTTAAATTTGGAAGCAGCAATTGCTGGAGAAACGTTAGCTTTCATATCTTCATAATTATCAGTACCGATTAAATCTACATAGTCATCTCCCGGGTAGTAACTAAGATACTGCGATTGGGAATTAAAATTCCGATCCGGTGACCATGCGTAAAGGAAATTCCTTACGCCCAGATCATCCCGGAGATATTTAACTGTGTATTGGTATATGGCAATATACTGTGCAGGTGTACAATGGCCACTTCCCCACCAGAACCAGCTGCCATCCATTTCATGGAAAGGACGAAAGATGATTGGAACTAATTTACCATCTGCACCGATCAGTGTTTTAGCATAATCAGCAACGATTTTCAAAGAAGCTTTAAAGGGTTCGTTGGCTGTTCCACCGGGCAAAACCTGATCAACTGCACTAACAGGAGAGTCAGCCCAGTAAAAGCTACCTTTTGAAACCGGGTTGGCGTAGTGCCAGCTATAGGTATTTATCCCGCCCCGGTTATAGGCCTCGATAGTCAAGGTCCGCGCAATAGATTTTTCATAATCGAACCAATTGCCGGCAGAAAAATTTGTCATATGGAGAAAATCATATCCATAGACCGCGGGATAGGAACCGGTAAGCGTTTTTACATCGCTCTGCGTTGTGGGAACACCAGAAAACTGCTGTTCATTTGCCCATTGTGTTGCTGCATTTGTCACCCCCCTTTTGGTATCATCCTGATGCCCAAAAAGCACATTGGTTTTTGCGCTTTGCTTCAGGTTATAAAACAGGGACGCTGTTTCATCTGTCGCATTTTTATCTACCAACCAGGTTTTAACTTTCGCAACATTTGGCACAGTACCAATCGGTAGGATAGATGTTACGGCCGGAATTTGATGCTCAACGATCTCTGCATTTTTCTTACACGCGAACAGTACAAGGGAGCACGCCGTAATTGCTGACAATATCTTTTTTAGTCCCATGATTAATTTGCTTTTGAAACTGGGGTCTCTTTCTCAAGATCTTCAACCGAAATCGACTTTACATTCAGGTCATCGACAAAAAAAGTTCCCGAAGCCTCGCTCAGTGCGATCATGATCCTAAAACCTGTTGCCAGATCCGGCACCCGCAAGTTTTTCTTAAAAGCAGACCACCCTTCTGTTCCTGTTTTTTCTACCAACGGGATTCCTTCACCCAACGTTTTATCACCATCTGTAAATTCTAAAATGATTACAGCTGTATTCCAGGCATTTGCGCCCTGCTCTACATCATCCATTTTATAAAAACCGGACACTAAAATAGCTTTGGAGTTTTTGGGCAGTTTTACTTTTTGGTCAATCCCTTCCCATTTTCCCTTTACATAAGCAACCAATGCCAGACTGGCTTCGCCAGATTTTCTGATTACTGTAGAAACTTTGGCATTACCAGCCCCCCAGCTATTTAAGCCATCTTCAAAGCCACCATTGCTAATTAAATTCTTCTGCGCGGAAACATGCCAGATACTGAAAAGAAAAATGATCAACGAAGAACAGACATACTTTTTCATAGCTTTTTGTATTGAAATTCATCACTCAGATTACCGATCATTACTTTAAAAGCGCCGGCTTCGGTGACTGTTTTTAAGGCTGTATTTACAAAGGCCAGATCGTTCTTATTTATCGAGAAGTGCACTGTTTTACTTTCTCCGGCTTTCAAGTTTATTTTCTGGAAGGCCCTTAATCTTTTCATATCAGGACTGATACTGGCGTACATATCTCTTGTGTACAACTCTATAGTCTGTTTACCATCCACTTTACCTGTATTGCTCACTAAAACAGATACCTGCAAGCTGTTATCGCCGCTTAATTTTTTAGTGCTCAACTTCAGATCGGTATAGCTAAAGCTGGTATAACTTAAACCCGTACCAAATGCGAATAAGGGATTATAGCCGGTATGCACATCATCATTAAAGACCTCTCGAATGTCCTCCGCCGGCTTTCTGTCATATAAAACAATTTCTCCACTGCTTCTTGGATAGCTAAAGGGAAGTTTACCGTTTGGGTTGTAATCACCAAAAAGCACATCAGCAACCGCTTCTGCAGCCTTTCTACCACTCCAATAAGCCATTAAAATCCCACTGATTTTAGGCTCAAGATTGGTAATGAACCTTGGTCTACCTTCTGTCAAAACAAGAATAACCGGTTTCTCAGTTGCTATTGCGGCCCTGGCTAGCGCCTGCTGATTTTCATCCAAGGCTAAGTCAGCTATATTCCCGGGGCTCTCCGCGTAAGCATTTTCGCCCAGACATAAAATTATAGCATCGGCATTCTTAGCGGACCTGGTCAGCGCATCTGCATCAAAATTTTCGGTGCTTTCGAAACCTTTAACTGTTGTGGTCAAAACATTTTTTTCGCCGACTTTTTCTTTTATGGTCTGCAAAATGGTTTTACTGTCCTTAGGATACCACTGCTCCTCTTTTCCCTGCCAGGTATAACTCCAGCAACCATTTAATGCACTGATACTTTGAGCGCCCGGACCGGCAACCAAATATCTTTTACTTTTTAATAAGGGCAGAACATCATCTTGATTTTTCAATAAAGTCATGGCTTCATGGGCAGCATCCAGAGCAAGCGTCTGATATTCCGGTCTTCCAAAATTCGCCTTTGCACCTTCTTCAGGATATGGATGATCAAACAGGCCCAAATTCATCTTGAGTATCAGAATTCTTTTAACAGCTTCATCAATACGGACCATCGGAACTTCGTTCTTTTGAACCGCTTCGATCAACAGATCATAAAAGGTAAAATCACTTGGTACCATGCTCATATCTACCCCGGCATTTACGCACATCGCAACTGCCTGCCTTGGTGTACTTGCAACATGATGCCATGCATAGACACGTTTTATATCTTCCCAGTCACTTACAGCAACCCCATTAAACCCAAGTTCTTTTCTTAAGATATCGGTAAGCAGATATTTACTTGCATGAACCGGCATTCCATTTATAATACTTGAATTTATCATTACCGATGATGCACCGGCTTTTACTGCTTCTCTGAACTGGGGGAGATAATACTCTCTCAGTTCTATTTCCGGCAGATAAATCGGTGTTCTGTCTTTACCGTTTCTTGAGGCTGAATAACCTAAAAAGTGCTTCATGCAACTTGCCACGGCTGTTGTGCTGTTCAATCCGTCTTCTTCGTAAGCCTTAACTACCGCAGCGCCCATTGTTTTGCCGATATAAACATCTTCACCGTAGGTTTCCGGAAAACGTGACCATAGGGGCTGTCTGCCACAATCCAGAACCGTTGCGAAATTCCACCTGACACCGCTTGCCCTTAATTCTTTTGCGGCCACTTTGGTTACGGCTCTGGCAAGATCTAAATTCCTTGTGGCCGCCATTCCAATATTTTGGGGAAAAAGTGTTGATTCCAATGTATAGGTCTGGCCATGGATTCCATCTAAACCATATAATATTGGTATCTGTAATCTTGTATTTTTAGCTTCATCTGCAATTTCTGTGAGCAGCTGACTCCACTGACCTACGGTTAGCGCATGGTTGGTTACATTTAAGATTGAACCGACTTTATGCTTTATTACAGCATTTTTTAAGGCTTCTGTATTGAGCTCTCCGTCTGTCTGCGTACCGATCACCCCTAGGGTAATCTGGGTCATCTGACCAACTTTCTCCTCGAGCGTCATTTTAGCTAAAATAGCCTCAACCTTTTTTTGGTTTGATTCTACTTTTTGCGCCTTTAAGTCTATGAATGATGCGATGATCGCAACGACAAAAAAATAATTTTTCATTTTAATCTTATAAACTAAATGTTTTTGCTCAATAAGAACAGCGGACTATTTTTTTAAGTATTTCCCTATAATTTTCCAGGTCGAGAAATCAGAATTGAAAACTGAATTCAATCCCTGTTCTTCCTGAGGAGGGTCTCCGGAAAAATCATCGCCATCTTTCCAGAACAACTGTCCGTCGATGGGTTTTGATAGACCTGCGAAAGACCAAAAATTACAGCCGGAAATTGCACCGCCCTTAGCCCGGCTTTTTGCCCATATCGAGAAAATATTTCCAAAATATTCATCGCGCAGGCCTGTGGCAGCTGAAGGATCAAAGGCATGACCATCTCTGGGCAGACCGAACTCTTCAATTACCAAAGGTTTATTTAATTGAATTGCAACCACTTCATGTACATTAACGTAGTCCGAGGTTTTGTGGATAACTCCCTGCAAGCTCTCCTTTGTTGGCGCTTCTTTAAACCATCCCCAATTTTTTGGCCAAATGTGGATTGTTAAGTAATCGATATTTACACCTGCATGGATTTCTTTAAATAAATCCAGGTTCTCTTCTGTACCCATAAAACCTTCTGTGCCTATTGTAACCAAATGATTTTTATCCATGGATTTAATATAAGATGCAGAATTGGTGATCCAGGCTTTATAAGCTCCGATCGCTTCAAGCCGCATCGGACGGGGTTCATTAGCCAGTTCCCAGGCCATAATGGCGGGTTCATTTATATATTTTTTGCCGGTATAGGCATTTTTATGTTGAAGGACAAAATAAACCTGCTTTTGATAATCGGCCTTGCAGGCATCACATGAGTAGAATTTACTGGTATAATCACGCTGTTCGTCCCAGGTCAATTTTCTTTTTAAGGTGTCATTATCAATTTTTCCGTTCCAGTTTAAATATTGCATAAAGCCACCACTCCACTCCCAATTATTGCTCAGATATAAAACGGCATACATCTTCCGCCTCCCCATTTCCATTAATAAAAAATCCAGCCCTTTCATAAGCGCGGTATCAAAAACGTTATGCTGAGTCTGTAAGGCAGGCTTGACCCGAACCACGCCATTTATTTTCCCTTCCCCCTCTGAGCTGACCAATACACGGAGGTTATTTATACCTTTTGACTTTAAGAAATCAAGTTCTTTGATCAGTCTCAGTTTACCCCTTGCCGGATCTTTTTCCAAAGCAAGCAGTCCACCATACCAATAATTGGTACCGATATAATAGTATGGTTTTTCGCCGATCAGAAACTGATGCCCTTTTTGCTTAACGAAAGACTGTTGCGCGGTTGCCATACCGATAAAAAACATGGATGCAATCAGCAGGTATATTTTTTTCACCATTTTTGTTAAAAAAGCCCTGATCTGCTTAAGACCAGGGCAATAAATTTCTAACTCACTAAATAAACCCTATGTCATCGACATAGATTGTACTCGGCACTGCATTGCCTAAACTTTGCAGTACAAATTCGGTAATAACCGAGGGATTGCCCACATCTTTTAACTGAATGGTAAAATCGGTGTAAACACCGGGCACCAACGTTATGGCCACCGCATTGCCGTAATTACCATTGATAACCAATTGAACCCTGCTTCCGGCCACTATTCCAGTTCCGCCGTATATGGAGAACTTTATGGCAGTCAGACCAGATTTTGCAACATCGATCGTCGATCCATTGTACCCGATCTGTAATGCGCCATAGGCATCCGTAAAGGTTGTAGCAATAGCAGAGGTGCCCCGCTTAACACGGGTGGTACTCGCCAGGTTTATCGTACTGTTGTAACCCAAATAAGAGCCCCATCCTGTTGCGAAAAGATCATCATAAAGCAGGGCTTTAAATCCAAATGAACCGGCAGAACGGGTGGTTCCTCCAGGGGTAGTGACTAAAATACGTGACTGGACAACTCCTGCCGGTACTTTCACCTGAATCTGGGTCTTGGTCGGTGTTCCGACAATCTGGGCAGGAATGGAATCAAAAGTAACTTTGGTCACTCCCTCGAATACCGTTCCGGTTATGGTCACCGTTTCTCCTGCACCTGCAGCAACCGGACTGAAGGTTGTAATTGTCGGCGGGGGCTGCAGAATGGGGAAATCAAAACTTGCGGAGCCAAACTTGGTTGTTACGATCAGTTTATTACTTTGACCGCCCCCATAAGGTGTTATGGCAGGTATAGAAACAATAATGCTGTTATCTGTCAATAATGCTGGATTGTAGTTAACCTGTAGTCCATTAAAAGAAACCGAAAGGGTTGTCAGTAGATTCTCTCCGATGATAGCGTATTGGTTATTCAACCTTCCGGCAACGATCGTAGAGTCAAATTTTACCTGCCTGGTCTCGTCATAGATGGAATTGGAATCCAGATTGATCCTGTGCACAACGTTTTTAAGGGTATCGGTTTTGCTGATCAGCCTTACCCTTGTAATTTTTGGTGCGCCGCCGGCACCCTCGTCGGTTTTCTTACAGGAAGCAAAACCCAATACCATGGCAACGAACACGAAGAACACAGTAAATTTTGTTTGTTTATTTATCTTTTTCATGTTTATTTTATTTAAAAACATAAGGTACCGGTGGCTGTAATAATTTAGGGTTTGATGCAACCTCGGTTGCCGGGTATGGAAACAGGAATTTGCTGTTTGTCATTGAATAATATCCATTTCCATAGCTATTGGAAGGTACGCTGTTATCGCCAGCTCCACGATCCTGTTGATTGATGATTGTAATCGCGTTTGGATGGCTGGAAACATTATAGCCATCTAAACGGGCCAGATCAAACCAATAGTCAAATTCGAACATCAGCTCGCGCCTGCGTTCTTCCAAAATGTCATCTCGGTAATATTGGGCTGGTGCGTTAGCAGGTTTGCCGGGTGTGTTGTTTGCAGTAAAATAGCCCCGTCGGATCTGTGTTAAATTACCAAGACCTGCACGGTTTCTTATTTTGTTGATAGCCGCCAGCGCTTGTGCATCTGTGCTGTTTTTTGAAGTTCCCATTATGGCCTCGGCCAAAATCAGGTACACCTCGGCGTAGCGCATCATATACGTATTGTTTGCCGAAGACTGGGCTGAGCCGATACCTCCATTGTCTGCCGGCGTACCTACCACATATTTTTTAACAAAAGCACTTGTTCCCTGACCTTGATTGGCTGCCTGGGTATACCCTCCTGTGGCCTGGTTAATCTCTGGATAGACAGCTCCTGTAACCATTATAGTCGGTTTGAAGCGTTTGTCATCCTGCTGAAAGCTATACAGCGCATCAAAAGTAACCCCTAAAACGCCATATCCGTCACCCGTCCCGGTAATTGAGGTATTGGCTGCCCAGGAAGCCTGTAATGGATTCCCTTTGCCATAACCTCCTGCACCCGCCCATTGCAGTGCGATCACAGATTCTTCGTTGTTATTGTTAGCTGTAAGGAACAGGTCTTTAAATTCTTTTCCAGGAACATCAATGCCATAAAGTTTGAACTCCCCGCTGTTGATCACCTTTTCTGCCTCAAGGCGTGCATTGGTATAGTCTTGCATGTAAAGATAAACCTTGGCAAGCAGTGCGGATGCCGATCCACTGGAAACTCGGCCTTGCGCTATAGAATTGCCACTTCGGATCTGTGGAATAAGGTTTGCTTCGGCAAACTTAAGATCATTCAGGATAAATTTATAAACATCCGGTACCGGATTGGTATTAACCTGGAAATTTTCAACATAATCCAATGTATTTTCTATGATTGGTACATTCCCCAGCAGCCTAACCAAATGAAAATAAGCCAGTGCTCTAAAAAGATGGGCTTCTCCCAAAGCCTGGTTAACTACCTTCCTGTCTACAGATGCAGGAACCTTTTCCGGCAGGTTATTAATGATTGCATTAGATTGCGCAACCACAATCCATAAAGAATTGTAAGCATTTGCAAGTTCTGTGTTCCCATCAGTCACGGAAAAATTTCCAAAATTTGCTACATCTGAAGAATATGAGCGTCCGTTTCCACCGGCCATTTCTGTAATGGCCCATCCTCCTTTGGTCACCCAGCCAAACCAGGCTGCGCTGTAAAGTACATTGGTACTTGAACTTACCTGCTCTGCAGTTTTATAAAAATTATCCAGTGTAATGGAGCTTTGAGGGGGACGGTCGAAAAATTCCTTTTTACAACCGCTCACCGTACCCATAATTAGTACAGCTATTGTAAGCTGATATTTTATATATGTTTTCATATTTCTTTCTTATAATTAAAATTCTGCGTTGATTCCAAAAGTAAATGTGCGTGGAATAGGGTATCTGCCACTATCTACATTGGTCAGAAACACATTATAATTCTGGTTACCAACCTCAGGATCCAAACCTTTATATTTTGTAAACACATATAGGTTCTGTACGCTTGCAAATACCTTTAACCTGTTTAGCTTGGCTTTACGGATCAACTCTAATGGCAGGCTGTAGGCCAGGTTTACATTTTGAACACGCAGGAAAGAACCAGATTCTATAAAACGGTCTGAATTTTTCAAGTTCGGGTTATCCCCACCTCTGGGTGATGGAATATTTGAGCCCGTATTGGTCGGGCTCCAGAAATCTATTGCAGAGGCCAATTGATTTTGATAAAGGCCGGACAACCCTGATAACTGATAGTTTAATGCATTTAAAATTTTGGCTCCATAAGAACCATTTAAAAAGATCGAAAGGTCAAAAGATTTATAAGAGAAATTATTTGTAATCCCATATGTGAATTTTGGGTTGGGGTTTCCCAATGAAGTTTGATCTGACTCATCAATTTTACCATCACCATTTAGATCCTCGAACTGAATATCCCCTAGCCAGGTGCCAGCACTGTTATTGGCAATAGGCCGGCCGAACTGAACCGGAGCAGCCCTTAACTGTCCATCGGTACGGAAAATATCCTTCACTCTATAACCATAAAACTCACCAATCGATCCGCCTACCTTTGTTCTGGTAACGGTCATCTGAAGGAAACTTACGTTGATTTTCCCGTCGATAAACGGCACACCGTCTGCTAAAGATAAAACCTCATTTTTATATTTCGAGAATATTACTGTCGTATTCCATTTGAATTTGCCAGTTAAGTTTTTACTGTTTAAAGTAAAATCAAAACCTTTATTACTTACTTTACCTCCGTTGATATATGGTGGACTGATCACACCGGTACCTGAATAAGCGGCTGTTTGCCCAACAAGATATGCCGGAAGTGGCTTTTGAAAAAGAAAGTCTTTGGATGTTTTGTTGAAGTAATCGAACGAGGCATCAATTCTTCCTTTGATCAGGCTAAAATCGACACCAATATTTGTCTGCACAGCGCTTTCCCAGGTAAGGTTCGGGTTGGCAACTTTATCTATGGCAAAGCCGGTACCTAAACCGGTAACCACAGGATTCAATGCTGATCCATATTGGTAGTTTGGAAGATTCTGATTACCTACCTCCCCATAACCTATCCTAAATTTAATGTTGTCAGCGACATCTTTTATGCCGGCCATGAATGGTTCATCCGAAAGGCGCCAGGAAACCGCAAAGGCAGGGAAATAACCTGTTTGCTTGCCCTGAACAAATTTGGAGGACTTATCTGAACGGACGGTCGCGGTAATGCTGTACTTATTATCATAAGTATAGATACCCCTGGCAAAAAAAGACTCAAGCGCCTGGCTATCTTTATATTCCCCAATGATGGCAGTCTTGAGGTCCCCTAAGCCCAGCGTCTGGAGATCATTGCTCAAAAACTTCTGGATTGAGGCATCAGTTCCGCCCCAGGAAGATTGGTTGACCTCATAGCCTAACAATGCTGTTAAGTTATGCTTCTTATTGAAGGTATGTGCATAAGTGAGATACTCTTTCCATCCCCAATAAGTAGTGTTCGAATTATATTCCTGCAATCTGGCGGTTGCATTTCCATAAATACCATATTGATAAGTTGGGACGAATACCCTTGCTGCAGAATAATTAAAATCGCCGTTCACTTCAGATCTAAGTGTCAGGTCTTTGAAAAATTTAATGTCACCATAAAGCGCTCCATTAAGATTGCTCCTGCTTAAAACATTGGTAATATCCAAAGATTGGGCAACAGGATTAATCTGCCCTCCCTGTTGGTTTGAATTGGGGATAGGACCTGCAAAAGAACCATCAGGGTTTCTGACAGCCTGATCCGGGGCACTTAACAAAGCGTTATAAACAACGCCAGTATTATTTGACAGGCCCTGATTTTCATTTGAGCGGCTTCCCGATAGGGACATGCCGACTTTTAACCATGTTTTGACCTGACTGTTGATGTTTGAGCGAAAAGTATACCTTTTATAATTACTTCCTAAAATTGTACCGTCCTGTTTTAGATATCCTCCGGAAAAATAATAATCCACACCGTCTTTTCCTCCGGAAATACCCAACTGGTGATTTTGCATTACCGCGTTTCTGAAGATCTCATCTTGCCAATCTGTTCCTTTACCTAAAAGGGCAGGGTCGGCAAATTCCGCTCTCCTCTGTACACCGGTAACATCTGCCAACGCGTTCTGTAAGACAGCATATTGCTGAAGGTTCATTACATCGAGGAACTTTCCTTGCTGTGAAATGGCGCCGTATCCATCATATGTAACCCTTGCTGAGCCATTTTTACCGCGCTTTGTGGTAATAATAATCACACCATTGGATGCTCGGCTACCATAAATTGCAGTTGCAGATGCATCTTTTAAAACATCGATCGATTCGATATCGCTTGGGTTGATCGCAGAAAGCGGGCTTACTGCCGATTCGCCGTTGTTGGCCGATAGACCGACCGTTCTGCCACTGGTTGATTGATTGGTTGCATCTCCTGATATGGGAACACCATCAACTACATACAAAGGCTCATTGGACAGGCTCAAAGAGGTTACCCCACGTACCCGTACAGAGGTTGAACTCCCGGGCGCACCGGAATTTTGTGTAATGGTAAGTCCTGAAGCCTTGCCCTGGAGCATCTGATCGATACTCACCTGGGGTACATTTTCAATATCCGCGGCCTTAACAGACGAAATCGCGCCGTTCACATCTCCCCTTTTCTGGTTACCATACCCTATCACAACCACGTCGGAAAGATCTGTTGATGCAGGTTTCAGAACAACATTTATCACATTCCTTTCTCCTACTGTAATTTCCTGCCTCGCAAGGCCAATAAAAGAAAAGACCAGTGTGGTTGCTGAACCTATTGGCACGGTAATCACATATTTTCCGTCAGAATTCGTGGAAACAGCAGTTTGAGAATTTTTGATAGATACCCCTGCTCCTGGCAAGGTTACACCTTTTTCATCTGAAACAGTTCCTGTAATCTGTCTATTTGCTGTACTCTGGGCTAGCGCCGGAAACAGCGGTGCCAGAAACACAACAAACAGCATAGCTGCTCGTAAGGTTTTACTCATAATGTTTATATTTAGTTATTTGTTTACTAATTCAAATTTAACATCATGGCAGACTACATTTATAATATTATTTTAACATAAGATAATCTTAAAAGAACTGTTGGATAAATAAAAGAGAATTAAAACCATCATAATCAACATTTTTTATTAAATAACTGCCTAAACTTAATATTATACTTTTTTACCATGGCTGGTAAAATAATTAACCATCTTTGTAAGCCGCAACAGGTAGCATGTTAACAAAACATACGGATAACATTAACTGCTGTCAATGTTTCAAAAGAACCATGAGAAGTTTGATAAAATACAGGCGTTGAAGAAACTGCCGCTAAACTGTTGAAAACGATAGCGCGTATTATTTTGAAATATAGTTTGCCATTCCGATTTCATAAACCTGGACAAATGCCATCATTAAACAACTACAGTTTAATCACGATTTTTTTCCCGGTATAACTTACTGTTTTATCCGGAGCCTGATTAAGATTTAAGGTCTTTGCCTTTTTAGCCGTTATAAAAATGATCTTAAAGGTCCTGTCTTCCAGCATCCCTTTGAAGGCTCCTTTCCGGTCTCTAACCATAAGGGTTTTAGTACTTTCGGTATACTGAAAGTCTATGGTGGAGAATGCACCCTTCTCATAGTTATAATTTGTGCCCTCATCTTCGTAAAGCGTAAATGCTCCATCCCTACCGGCATAAAGATATACCTGGACCGGATCGGCAGGTTTTTCCGAGGTGTACTGAATTTCGGGGCCATATGGAATAATGGCACCTTCTTTTACATAAACTGGTATTTGACCGTATGGAGCTTTAGCGGTAATGGTCTGACCGCCTTTAAGATAATTTCCTGTGTATAAATCGTACCACCCGGTCCCTTCCGGCAAATAAACTTTCCTTTCCGTGGCGCCATATTTATAAACAGGGTTTACAAGCAATGAAGGGCCAAACATGAACTGGTCGGAGATGTTTTTTATTTTCGGATCTACACCGTAGTCCATAACCAAGCCTCTCATAATGGTATAATCTTTTTGATAGGTTTGCCCGGCAAGGGAATAGATGTAGGGCATTAACCGGTAACGCAGTTTATTGTAATATAAAATACTTTTATAAGCAGGATGGTCGGCTGGAGCAATATTATATACCTCTCGGAAGGGGAACTGTCCATGCCCTCTAAACAAGGGAACGAATACTCCGAACTGGTACCATCTGGTGTTCAGCTCACGCCATTCCGCCAGATCGGCCGGATTGGGATTTTCATACCTGCGTTCCACTGAGAAGCCTCCAATATCCATAGTCCAATAAGGGAGACCAGATAAGGAAAAATTAATTCCGGCAGAAATCTGCGACTTCATATCTTCCCAACGGGAGGCAATATCACCGCTCCATGTTGCGGCCGCATACCTTTGCAAACCGCCATAAGCTGACCTGGTTAAAATAAAGACCCTATCATCCGGATTTGCTTTCCGCTGACCTTCATAAACTCCTTTTGAATTCTGCAGTGGAAAGGCATTGAAGTATTTTGCAGCCGACCCAAGATAAGTGGGTGTCATGTTCTGTTTCCGCTCCCAGATCGGCAGATTAGAATGGATATCGGGTTCGGTGGCATCCATCCACCAGGCATCGATGCCCTTTGTGTACAATGTTTTATTCATCAGACTCCAGAACATTTCACGGGCTCCCGGGTTAAAAGCATCGTAAAAAGTAGATTGATAGCCTAACCAATCCTTTCTTCCATCGGCAATATTCCGTTTATATAGATACCCATTTTTGTTCATCAGATCATAATTTGAATTGCCGGTATAAAATTTTGGCCAGACTGATATCATTAAGCGGGTGTGGTAGGTGTCGTGCAGGGCTTTAATCATTTTTTCAGGATCTGGAAAGCGGCTTTTATCAAACTCATGGGTACCCCAACTATCCGGTTTCCAATACTGCCAATCCAGCACAATGTTGTCAATAGGGATTTTGCGGTCCCTAAATTCTTTGACAACACCCAAAAGTTCCTCCTGGGATTTATATCTTTCCCTGCTCTGCCAAAAACCCATCGCCCATTTTGGCATTAAGACCGCTTTACCCGTCAGGGTTCTATAACCGCTGATGACCTCATCCGCATTTCTGCCCGATATAAAATAATAATTAATTTCATTACCCGACTCGGATAAAAAGGCATATTGATTTTGATCTTCTTCCGGTATCGGGGTTAAGCATTTAATGGAAAGATAAGATTCTGTACCATCCGGAATCCATTCAATTTTAACATCATACTTTTTATCCTTCTGCATTTCGGTTTCTACAACTGCCGACCCAGGGTTCCAGGCCTGTCTCCATTTATCAACAAGCAGTTCACCATTTATCCAAATTTTGATATATCCTGCATATTTAATATTAAAATGTTGCAGGCCACTATATCCAGATGAAATTTTGCCTTCCCATTTTACAGTTCCATCCGACATCTTAAAACTATCTGGAAATTTTTTCAAATCACTTAAAAAGGAATAATCGATATCTGACTCAGGCCTTTCAAAAGATTTCGTTCCGGTTTTCTTATCAGCATAAGTTGCTGTCAACCAACCACGAGATCCTTCTTTGGAAAATAAACACAAGCTTGATAAGGGCTGATAAGTTCTAACATCCCCCACTTTGGTAATGGAATAATTATCCCAAAGAATGCCATAATTTTTATTGCTCAACAAAAAGGGAATGGCTACATCGGTATTGTTCTGAAGTAACAGAACCTGTTGACCTTTATAGTTCATCATATCATCCTGATGCTGTCCTAAACCGTAAATAGCCTCATCATCCGGCGAATTAAAAACCTGTTCTATTTCGTAACTCTGTTCTCCATCATTGGAAACAGGCTTAAACACCCTGCTTGTTTGCCGCTTTTCTTCGAGTATATTTTTACCGTTAAGGTCCTGATATTGGATCTGACCGGAGGTAATATCAACTTTCACTAAAAGCGACCGGGTTTTGACTTCAACAAAAGTGGGAGTTTCACTGACTGTCCAGCCTGGATTGGACTTAACAGGAATAACCATCAGGCTGGGCTCTGCTGAAAATTCATTTTCAGGCGATATTACTGTATGGATTATCTTATCGGATATGACCTCAATTTTTATTCTTTTCCCAATATTCAGACCATTAACCTTTGGCTGTACAATTATTCCGTTCTCTGATTTTTGGTAATGGAGATCCTGCGAGAAGGCGGATAAGGATAAGACCGATAAAAATAACGATGTACCTAAAAAAGCATAAATTTTTCTCATAACTAAAAACCGCCATCTGGGCATTAAATAAATTTCGTTGTTGACAGCTTAAAGATAGTGTGGGATTGACCAATAATCATTTCTTTTTAAGCTATATTACGCATACTTTTCCTCCATTTGGTGATAGTTTTTTATCGGAATGCAATTATCACTTTCACTTTTGTATATAATTGCAGAAACTGAAAACGGTATGAAACTTAAAATGCTTATTTTCTTAATTGTATCCATTTTTCTGGTTAAAAAGGGGCACGCCAATATTGACACATTGCTGGCAGCTCAGCTTAAACCGATAGGGAGATCACTCATTAACGGTAGCAAAAAGCTGGAAATGATCAGTTCTGCTGTGCATTTCGGTTATAAGTTCAGAGGTGAAAGCTGTACCATATATGCATCTTTGAAAGAGGAATGGGAACACAATTACATTCAGTACGAAATAGACGGAAAATATCAAAAACGTATCCGTATAAACGGAAATTCAAAAGTTCCGATTGTCATCAGAACGGGTGGACCTGGGGAACATATAGTCTGGATATATAAAGCCACTGAAGCGCACACCGGCCCTATCATCATTGAAAAGATTATAGCGGAAAAGATTTCGGCAGTAAGTGCCGGCAAGGCACCTATCATCGAATTTATAGGGAATAGCATTACCTGTGGTGCGGCTTCAGACCCATCCGAATATCCCTGCGGAAGCGGAGAATATCAAGATCAGCACAATGCCTATATGGCTTATGGACCACGGGTTTCCAGAAGACTGGCGGTCAACTATATCATGAGCAGTGTCAGCGGGATAGGCATATACAGAACCTGGAACAGCGAAGGGCCATCAATGCCCCAGGTTTATGAGAAGATAGACTTTAAAAACGACACAGAATTAAAATGGGATTTCAAAAAATATTCACCAAAAATTGTAAGTATTGCTTTAGGTACCAACGACCTCAGCACAGGAGATGGGAAGGCTCCAAGAAAGCCATTTGTTGCAGATACCTTCGTAGTTAAATATGTAGAGTTTATAAAATGCATTAAATCCCGGTATCCTTCTGCAAAAATCGCCCTTTTAAGCAGCCCGATGGTCAAAGGTGCACAGCGGAAGTTACTTGAAGCTTCACTTTTACGGATAAAGCAGCGTATCGATTCCATATATCCTAAATCAGATCACATCAGTATGTTTTTCTTTCCGGAAATGGAACCGCACGGTTGCAGTGGTCATCCCAGCGTAGAAGATCATATAATACTTGCCGAGCAGCTCTATCCATTTTATAGGAAGCTCCTCAATCCACAAAGGCCAGGATAATGCCTATTTGGGTACCGTCTATGAACACATAATGGTGAACCGGCAAAGTTAAAACGGGAAATCATAATGCTGCTCCACTGGATAAGTAGTTTAAAAAATAAAACACTCGGTCAGAATCGTTGGTGAGAGAAGTTGTGTAAATTCGGTACAAGGATAGGTACGCTGAACTTATACTAGAATCTCTTTACTTTTATTTAAGGGTTGTTTTTTTTAATGCTGTTAGCTCGGATAAGTGCTTGTTTAAACACATCCCTCTCCATACCCCACATAAAGATGGTTATAACAAATACTTTGCTCATACCGTTACGGATCAGCTTAGCCAGGCTGCTGGAGTCCTTATAATAAATTGGGTCTATCATATACTTATTTTCAATGTTCATTCAACAACGCTGGTACTTCCGGATTCGCAACAAAAGTGGGGATCGGCGAACACACAAAACGAGGTTATATAACACAATTTGACGTTGATATTTATTGCTCTTTAAACTATCTGTACTTTATAGCAATGTAATTCCGGGTAAAATTAATTTCGAAACCGTCCATCCGGTACCGCTTAAGATGATTTAGACTTTTGTAACATGATCGCTTCAGCTGGAAATTTAATCGTAGCATGTGAACTTAATTGTAGCGGATATATCAGTATCCTTTGGGGCATAGACCAACCAGCATAAATAATAAAAAGATCCGGTCAACATGACCGGACCTTTTTATGTAACGTTTAATATTTTATAGATATTAAAGATGAGGCATATGGGATGTTAAGCCACCACAGGTAAAGAACCGCCATCAATAGCGTATATAGTACCTGTGAGGTAAGCAGCAGATGGTGACACCAAAAAGTGCACAAGCTGAGCCACCTCTTCAGGCTCGGCCATGCGACCCATCGGAATACCGCCGGTCTGTGCCATCAGTTGTTTCATTCCTTCTTCTGGCGTAATACCAGCTGAAATTGCGTAGTCATTCAAGAACTTGATCATTGGTTCCGTTTTAGTGGCGCCTGGAGCTACGGTAAGTACACGGACCCCTTTGTCAGCCAGTTCGGTGGCCAGGGCTTTACTATAGCTGTTCAGCGCCGCCTTGGACACTGCATATGCCATGTTCAAATTCCATAATGCCTGTTTACCCGCAACTGAAGAAATATGAATGATCACCCCGCTTTTTTGTTCGATCATTTGCGGCAGTAGTATTCTGTCAAGCCGGATAGCAGAGATCAGGTTCAAATTCAACTCCTGTTGCCAGTGTGCATCGGTTAATGCGCTATGACCACCGCCCGGTGTGGTAAGCCCGCCTACGTTATTGATCAAAATATCTATTCCGCCAAAAGTATTGGCTATTTCCTGGGCAAGCCCTGCTACCTGGTCAGCATCGGTCAGGTCTGCCGCAATAAAATGATGAGGTGTAGCCTCAGGCTTTGTCCTGGCACTCACGATCACAGTAGCACCTGCTTGTGCTAACCCGTCGGCAATAGCTTTACCAATACCTTTTGTTCCACCGGTAACCAGTGCTCTTTTTCCCTTGAGATTTTTCAATTCCATGTTCATGTTACTTGATATTCTGAAACAAATGTTTCAGAATTGTTTAAAAAAAATTTATTTAGTTAATTGTTTAATAAAGTATTCAGCCATGCGTTTGATCTTGACCGGGTCCTTATGCAGGATGTAGGATTCATACCAGCCTGTCCAGGTGCTGTTGAAATAATCTGCCAGTAGAGCCGGATCTTCATCATTGCAGATCTCGCCTTTATCCATCGCTTTTTTGATGAGATCATGTAAAAACTGGTAGGAACGCTGGTCATCAGCTACCAATATCTGCTTTACGCGTTCGTCATTCGTGGCTACCTCAAACGCACTTTTAACCGCCATGCAGCTGTCTTCACCGTTAATAATGATATTAACTGCCTCGTGGATGTAATCTACTAACACGGACAATGCCGATCTTTTACTTGATAAGCGCTTGTCCCAATCCTGTTTCCTTATATCAGTATAATGCTGAACACAACGGAGAAATAGTTGCTGTTTGTCTCCGATCGTGTTATACAGGCTGCTGCTATTAATCTGCATGGCATCGGTAAGGTCGCGCAGCGATGTGGCATTATAGCCTTTCTTCCAGAATACTTCCATTGCTTTCTGGATCGCTGCTGCTTCATTAAATTCTACATTTCTGGCCATGACGTTACAAAGGTACTCAAATCTGAAACAAGTGTTTCAGATTTACGTCATAATTTATAGGTTCGTCAGGAGCTGAACGGTAGCATTAATCCATATAACTGACTATCGGTGTATTTTTTTATAAAAAAGGCAATTTGTTTACTTATTCGATAGTCATTCGTACCTAAGCGTTTTTATTACCAGGCTTTTATTCCTTGCATCCATGTTTACCAGTGTTAAAAAATTCACCTCGGAAATGTTCACACCAAATTCACGCCAATTAGGTAGTACATAAAAAGGAATGGCAGGTAAAGCCACAAGGTAAACTCGCCATATCAAAAAGCTCGGGCTAGCTGCATGGTATAAGCACGAAAAACATAGCAAATAAATTGCAACCTGCATACAACGAAATGAAAGCTTGCCAACCAAGGCCGACATTTTAAGCGAAGCTCCAGGCGGAAGTACGCCCAGGTAAGTCAGGGCGACTTGTCCATGCTGATCACATGAAACAAACTTTGATTGGCGCCTACCAGTCAGGGGTTTACTATGCTAAGAGTTTTCCTGGGAAGCCTCAGAACCGGGGGTCAGCTGGGTTTTGGTGTGTTTTGCATAAGGCAGTACTAGTTTCGCCTCTCCAAATCTATTAATTGAAGTCTACTAACTTGGTCAACATCACAAAACCCACTTTCAAAGGCTATAGTCTTGAATCCCATCGTTTTTACTAAAAATTTACAAGATGGATTTTGGCAGAAAAAACATTTACCTCGCCATAAGTGGGTTCACCCAAGTGTACAATTTGAGAGTTTCCGATTTTCTGGATAAGGAAATCATGACCATTATATAACTAATTCCTTACCTTACTCAAGCTAATTTCATTTATAAAAGACAAATCTTATAGAAATTGTTTTTAATACATAGGAGATGGGTCGATAATGTCACTTTTGTACGCAAATTCGGCAGTTCTGTGAGCAGAATCGAATAACCATGTAAGAGTTTCACACATGATTAAGGGGCAAGAGTAATCCCGAAAGTTGTATTGAGGATGTACTGGGACATCAACCCAATTACCAATTGGAGTCAGAGATTGGGCATAAAAATGGTGATTCAAATCCAATAAGATTTGATGCCGGTTAACTACATCCCGGAAAACCTTTTATCAGAATAAGTAAACTTAATATAAATAAAGAGCTAATCGTAAACGCTCGAAAAATTTAAGCGAAGCAGAAGACGGCAAATCGCTATTGCATAGTGCTGAAAGGATCATCAAAAAGAATGCTAAAAATATGTCCCTGCAACGTCTGGGGATTATTTCGAAGAGATACTGAGAACCATGAGAAACTCGATCTTAAAGACTTAAATAATAATAATAATTATTGCGCTAACCTTATATTCCAAATTAGGGCATGTCGAACAGCTGCCTTGGAAGTGGAGCTTTTCTCCCTGCAATTCCTTGATCAGTCCTTCAAAAATTATTATCATCACATAAATTAAAAAATTCTTTTCAATCCCTAATATGCATATTTAGACCAAATATCATTAACAGAAACACAGCGATTTTATTAATGATTTAGGTAATTTCAATGCTTAAAACCTTTAATAAAAAGATGAGTGTCCATATAGGGTTAATGATTTGGAAGGAGATGAAACAGAAAGATATTTCCGTTTCAGATATTGCTGTTGATCTTAAGGTCAGTAAAACAAAAGCACAAGAGTTGTTGAATACCGCGACTATCGACATACTCACTCTGGTGCGTATCAGTGAAATCCTGAACTACAATTTTTTCAGCTACTATGAAACCGGTAAGATTTTCTCAAAGATTGAATTGCATGAAAAAAACAAGCTGACAGAGGAAGTTGGTCGGTTGAAGGCTTTGCTCAATGAGAAGAACAAAGCCCTGGAACTTCAGGAAACGCTTAATAAGATTCAACTCAGTACAATTTCACTACTAGAAAAAGGACAGTTTAGATAAAAGCCTACTTAAACTTAAGGTTCAATGAAACAATGTTAGAAACCAGGCTAGTTGAACGTGAGTAGTGACCATATCTCAATTCCAGCATGTTCAATCGCTGCCAGCCGAAAACGCCTTTGGGTGGAGAAAACCGAATCCCTGCACCGTAAAAATCACTAGTCAATGTAGACAGGTCATAATCGCTGGTAAAATATTGTTCTGCTGGCGAATGCTCACCAAAGGGCGCAAAGTATTTGGTTCCCATCTGATTATTATACCGGTAGAAAGGACTTATTGAAAAAAAAGAATTGATCTTGACTGGAATTTCAAGCTCAGCTGTGTGGGCCCTGATACCCCAATTATCTATATAGTAGCGATAAAAAGTACGGATTACGAAATGATCATCCAGGAAATAGTTCATACGCAACCCGATGGGAAACTTATAACGCTTATCTGGTAATGTCTCCGAACGTAAGGAACCATCTTTAAAATAATCTCGCTGGTATTTGGTAGCAAGTAATCCTTTTTGATATGATGGCTCCAAAATTAGCGCCGCCTGAAATTTCTGGCTAATGACCTGAGACAGCGAGAAGGACGCACTGAAAGAATTCCTTGGAGCTTTATCATACTGTTCGTAGCCCCTATCAGTATTTCCCGTCCGAAGCTCTACGGGCAAAATTACCGTCCATTTATCAAAAAAGGCCTGAAGCTTGAAATCAAACTGGGTATTTTTATCTTTAGATAAGCGGGTTAAATTAAAAGCAGCTCCCATTGATTGGTAATCGAACTCAGTTGAATATGATCCTGTAAAGCCAAAAGAATTTCCCGTTTTTTCATTTGAATGGATCCAGTTTAATGACGGATAAATACGGGTATCAGCTGAAGAAGCAGATGAAATAGTACTCGGATCAATCTTATCTGAAGAGGCAGAAGTGTAATGATCAACACCAAGTTCAAAAAGGAAAGTATTTTTTTTACCTCTTTTATTAAACCCGGACATCTGGAGATCAATAGTGTTGGCAAAATCGCTCAGCTTCTCAGTACCGATACCGCCTGTTACTGCGGAATTATTACCATTCTGATTATAATAGGCTGAAACCAGGTTGATTTCATCAATTTTCAGTTTCCGCGACTGGTATTTGCTACTGTCTATTTTTGCAGTTTCTGGTCTGGTTTGTGCATACGTGCTCAATATGCCGAAATACATAAAAAGCACATGGAGATATATTTTTCTCATTTTTTAATATTATCAATTACAGCCGCAACCTCCACCGCTCTTACCACCGTTGGCACCCGATGCACCTTCCCTGTAAAGCTGAAAACTCTGTTCAAATTTCTGTGACTTTCGTGCTGAAAGGATCATATCGGCATCATTGATCCTGTTTTTCTGATAAGGTTTTACGCTACTACAGGCACTGAACATGCTGATTATTGATACAGCAGTAACCATCGAAAGGAAAATTGTTCTGTAAATTTTCATATTATCACATTAATATTATTTGAGGTAAAAACCTGATCATAATCATCGATAACGATACAGGACACTTGTTTGATCTGGTTAATGAGCTCTATCCCAATTTTTACGCCCATCACCAAAATTGGTGTAGCAAGTGCATCAGCCAGCTCTGCACTCGGACAAATGATGCTAACACTTTTAACACCACTTACCGGAAGACCAGTTTTCGGGTCGATGGTATGCGAATAGCGCTTCCCGCCAATGGTTACATATTTTTCATAACTGCCTGAAGTTGCAATCGCCATTTGACTGATTTTTAAGGAAGAAAAAGGTCTGTCCGTTTGTCCGGGATCGGCAATACCAACTGTCCATGGACGGCCGCCAATTTGAGTACCCCAGGTAACCAGATCACCGGCAGCATTTACTATTCCACTTTTAATCCCCAATTGTTGTAGAACCGATTTCGCCTTATCGGCTGCATAGCCCTTTCCTATTCCACCGAAGCCAATCCGCATGCCCTTATTTTTGAGTAGCACGGTTGAGCGTTCTTTATCTACTATTACATTCCGATAATCAATAAGTCCAACAGATGCCAATGCAGTTTGCTCATCAGGCAAGCTTGTCATTTTCGGATCAAAGTTCCAGAGCCGTTTATCTATCGACCCATAAGTTATATCGAAGGCACCATCAGTAATTTCTGATATCCTGATAGAACGCTCAATAAGGCAAATCACCTCATCATCAACATGTACAGGTCGCAAACCGGCATTTTCGTTTATAAGGCTGGTTTGGCTAAGATTACTGAAAGTTGTGAGCAGGTGTTCTATGCGCTTTACTTCTTCAATACCTGCATCAATCGCAGCATTTCCCTCCTGCTCGTTCACAGCGATTACAGTAAACTCAAACCGGTTTCCCATGAGCTTCAATATTCGGTTTACAGAAACAGGCTTAGCCATCCTTTAAAGGTTATTTTTTTAGTTTGTCGAGTTCAGAAACAAAAGCAACAGCGCTTTCCTCAGGAAAACCATCCCAGGTTTTAAGTACCTTCCCATTTTCATCAACAAGGATTGTATACGGAAATTTCCCATCCTTATTGTATACCTCTGCTAATGACTCGTTAAGCTTAATCTGCTCTTTTGCAAGCTGGTTTTTTTTCTGTCTGGGGAAATCTGCCCTCACAAGTAAAAGATTTGTAGCGGCATACTGTTCAAAGCTTTCTGATTCTAGTAGCTCCTTGCGCAGGCGGATACAAGGACCACACCAGTCCGAGCCTGAAAAATTAATCAGGATCTGTTTATGCGTAGCCTTAGCTTGTTTTTGCGCTTCGTTAAAATCTCCCATCCACGATACAGGAATAATAAATAGGCCCAAAAGGGCAACAAAAAGTAATTTCATAATCTTAAAAATAAACTTTTAAATGCATAACCTAAGTATTGTAAAACGTTAACGATACGGATACTGGTCTATTTGTTACCAAACCATTTTAAGACCGAATAGTGAATGTGTGGCATTCATGCACACTATGAAGGTTACACAGCATATTAGCTTCTCTTTAGCTACAATAGCCACTTCAGATCGATCGGTTCTATGTAGCAAAATTATTGATCAAATCTGAAGACATTCTGAAGTTTCGAATTAAAATGTAATCAGGCAATCTATATTGCGGAATGGAATGCCGTTCGCTTAGCAATCAGTTCAGTTGCATTCACCTTAAAAATACCTTTTACAGGAGGTTGACCACTTACCCTATTTTGAAACTGCCAAATACAGATAGGCAAATGTTAAAGAAAAAACATATTCAAAACAACTTAAAACTTTTTGACTATCAACTAATAGGCAACTTTGATACCTACATCTATCCAGCCCATAATCATATAAAAATTCAGTTTTATTCTACCGTATCATTTGGTGTCCGTGAACAGTCTAAGTACAGCCGTGAATTGTTAGCTAATTATTTATTCATACCGACGTCCTTTGTGATGGCTTAAAATACATGGTCATCATTCAAATAAAAAAAAATTAAACCAGACGTCATGGAAAAGATAAAAATATGAAAATTACAGTTGCAATTCTAAGGGCAAGTGTATTCGGCATAACGCTTGCTAGCTTCTTACAAAGATAGCGATACCTGCGTTGTGCTGAACGACGTGATCTTGCCTACATTGAAATACAGCACTTTGCCGGCGTTGTTCATGCCCGCGTCGTGCATAGGTTCGAGCAATGAAAATTGGCAGACAAGCTTTTTGCAGGCCCGGTTGCAGCTACAGGAATTACCGCATTCTAATCGATTTTCAGGTATGCTGAATCCTGCAAACAACAAGTAAAACTTTATCTCGTCATCTAACTAAGTGTAAGTTTCAAGGGTCCTGTCGCTTTCGGTACTTTTTTAAGTATATCGCAGATTTAAAAATAATAACTAAAACTTACTCAGTCATCTTTTAGATCCAAATTTATATCTTGTACAATTATAGCAACGATTATTTATATCTGAAACATCTGCTATTTAGAATGAAAATATAGATTGGGGCGTCTACCTGAATGTAGCCAGCTATACAATAGCTTCAAACTTAAAAGAATAAGACCTGTTAAACATAGCCAATTACTACAAAAATGATTACGCATCTTCTTCAGTCAGCCCCATCCATATTGGACAATGATTTTTATAAGTTTACCATGCAGCAGGCGGTGGTACGTCTTTTTCCATCGGCAATGGCCCGCTATAGTTTTATCAACCGTGGAAAACACCGTTTTCCCGAGGGTTTTGGCAGTGCTCTGCAGGAAAGGATAAGTGAAATGGCGAAACTGCGGCTCACCAATGAAGAGAAGAATTTTCTTAAGATAAACTGCCCTTACCTTGATCCGCTTTACCTGGATTTTTTGGCGGGCTATCGTTACGATCCAAATGAGGTGAATATCGTACAGAATGGAACAGACATTGATCTCCATATTGAGGGGCATTGGTACCGCAGCATCCTTTGGGAAGTACCGATTATGGCCTTGATCTGCGAACTTTATTATGAAATGACAGACGGAAAGCGGATATCAGATGAGATGCTGATTGACCAAACGGTGGTAAAGGCAAAACGGTTTCAATCCCTTGGGGTAAATATTGCCGAGTTTGGCACACGCCGCCGCCACAGTTACCATGTACAGAAACTGGTAATTGATACTTTCAACCGCGAAGGGAGAAAAACCTTTGTAGGCACAAGCAATGTCCATTTTGCCATGCTCCACCAAACCAAACCTATAGGCACCCATGCCCACGAATGGTTTATGTACCATGCGGCTGTATATGGTTTTCCGCAGGCAAATGCCACTTCTTTACAACACTGGGTGGATGTTTTCCGTGGCGATTTGGGTATAGCACTGTCAGATACTTATACAACGGATGTTTTTCTCTCACAGTTTGATAAAATGTTTTCGAAACTTTTTGATGGGGTGCGCCAGGACAGCGGCAAACCCATTGAATTTGCAGATAAAATAATTGCGCACTATAACCAGCTAGGCATTGATCCGTTAACGAAAATCATCATTTTTTCTGATGGACTTGATTACGAAAAAGTTGCCCGAATTACTGATCATTGCCGTGGGAAAATCGGCTTTTCTTTCGGTATTGGCACCAACCTGAGCAACGATGTAGGGTTGGAAGCGATGAACATTGTGATTAAAATGACCCAAACCAGGCAGGAAAACGGCAAATGGATGCACGTGGTTAAACTCTCGGACAATCCGGATAAAAACACAGGAAATGCGGATATGATTGCCGCAGCGAAAACCATCCTTAATATTGAACAATAATAGTGCGCAGGTAGTAAAAGTGTATAGTTTGTTATTGCAGTATAGCTATTGAAAGTCTTGAACGATATAACTATAATTTAGATTGCCCGGTTACACTGCTTTTACCATCATAATAATTTTATCAAATTCATCGCCGGGAACGAGTGCTTTGGCCTTTATACGCATTTTGTAAACATAAATGGTATTAACCGAATATTCCAAAATGGTTGCAATGGCTTGATTATCAATAATTCCAAGCCTGATCAGGGCGAAGATCCGGAGGTCAGTATTTAGCAGTTCAGGTGCTTTAGGCCATATCTGATCTTCCTGCTTTAACAGGGAGTTGAAAACGGTTACAAAATTAGGGAAGATACTCATAAATACCCGATCAAACGTATTGAAAAGGATTGCGCGCTCCTGTTTAATATCAATGTCTTTTAAGCCGGGCAGAATTTCCCCAAACCGTTTTGCAAGAATTTTGCGTTCCACATTTTTTTTTAGCCGGTCCAACTTTAAAATGTATCCCGAAATTACAGCGAAAAAATAGCCGATGTACTTTTCATTCACCGTGGCAAACTCCCTCAATTTATCATTGGTAATTAAAAGCTGATCATTAACCTGGTTTAATTCTATATTTTTTGCTTTAATTACCTCATCCTGGATCTTAAGTTTTCTAAACTGGATAAATATCATAAATGAAACGAGCGAAATCACCGCAGTGACAAGCGAGATGGAAAGGAAATAGGTCAGGAATTTATTCTTTTCCCGCTGGGTGGCGATATTGACCTGGGCCGCAATATCAGGCAGCACAGATTCGATTTTAAGTTTACGCAGGCGGTTTCCGTAAAATCCGGCATCATCTCTTGATTGCTGGATAAAAAGATAAGCATTATCAACATCGCCGTGTTTAAACAGATCCTCAGCCAGGAGTAATGTTGCTAGCGTTTCTTTTGTGGAAGACCTGATATCGCTGATTGCTGATTCGGCAAGCAACCAGATTCTTTGGTCATTCTGATCATCCTGCTGGTAAAAAGCTGCCAATCCTGTTAATAACCTTGCACGGTTATGTTCGGTCAGTTTATAATGTTTTAAAAGTTCGAGAAAATACTTTGGCGGGCCGTTTGTTTCTCCAGCTACTACCTGCCTGTTGCCTAAGGTAAAAAGCAAATCGAAAGATTTTGGCTCGCAAAACACAATGGCAGAATCCAGGTAGCTTACGGCTTTAGCGTTATAGGTTTTGGTAAAATTTTCATCACTATTGTAGATGGCCAGATTGGAATAAGCACCGGATTTTAATGCATAATATTCGTATTTATATTGCCTATCAAGCAGTATCGGATTTATTTCCTTGAGGTAATCAAAAGTTTCTTTAAACATACCTGCATGTAGCAGCAAAGAGGCCAGTTTAACTTTGCTTTCATTCTGCTTTATTACGTCATGCTCTTTATAACTGAGATCAAGCATTTTCTTTCCATAGAAATAGGCAGAATCGAACTTATTGTATTCATATTCTTCAAAGAGTTTCAAATAGGTATCGAATATGGTGTTGGGCCTGCTGGTGATCTCAGACCTGAGTTTTTGAATCCTTAAAATTTTGTGCTGGTCGTATTGCTTCTTTTTTGATATTTCCATTTTTAATTTAGCCAGCACACTATCTTTCTTGGCGGAAGGATAGGCGTTGAAACAAAAAATTAAAAGGGATATCTTGACTATTAAAAATTTCATTTTAAAGGAATGCTTTTCTCAAAATTATAACAATTTATAATCTCAGGTTTAAAAAAATGAATTATCATTTGAGGTTGCTTCAACTATAGTGTACCAGGCAAGCTCTTTATCAAGGCAAAACAGGATTGGCCATTTTAAACCGAAACAGCATCAGAATATGGGATTTATCCTTTTCTTATCATGCTATTTTTGCATCTGTATGCGGATTTAAGTTTATATTTTCCCAGACATAATATATCACAAAACATTATTTTTCAAATACTTAACAATTTAAACACGCTTTTTTTCTTATACATTTCATAGCGGCCCTCTTGTGGCTATACATCAATACAAGGCAATTGATAATTTCGTTCTTCTGATCTGCCGGCGCAGTCCGGTTATGAGCAGAACAAGCATTTAACCAAATTAATCAAATTCCCAAAGGCCAGGCGCTATTTAAGAGCTTCATCATTAAATCCATTTAGCTTTTAAATTTCAGACCGTTGCAGGCGGGAATATCGACCTATTATGAGAAAGAAAAAACCTCCTTAACAGTAAGGTTAACTCCTGCCAGTCTGAATCGCGGCCTTGTAAGCCATAAAAACGAATTCATCGAAGTTAGCCTAATATCGGCAAACCGGGCTTGCCAAACGGGGTTCACGCTTTTTGAAAAACTAAACTAACAATAACCGAATTAAATTTGATTACATGTACAGGAAATTTTTACTGTTGCTTGGCGTATGCTCAGTTATGTGTGTACTCGCATTTTCAGCAAATGCACAAACCAGAACCATCTCCGGGTTGGTAACTGATATTACCGACAATTCTACACTCCCTGGGGTGAACATCACTGATAATGCTAAATCATCAACCGCAACCACAAATGCAAAGGGACTATATACCATCACCGTTCCTGCTGGTGCAAAAACCATTACTTTCTCTTTTATTGGATATACCGCCAAAACCTTACCGGTTCCGGCAGAAAATACGCTAAACGTAACTTTAAGTCCAGCAACCAATACCCTTGATGAAGTGGTGGTGGTGAGCGTTGGATATGGCACGCTCGATAAGCGGGAAGTTTCCAGTGCCATTACCCACATATCTTCAAAAGATCTGCTTGCAGTAGCCTCAAATAACCCGCTAATGTCGCTACAGGGCAAAGTACCTGGCTTAAACATTACCAACACGGCTGGCGCCGATCCCAATTCGAGCCCGAGCATTCAACTGCGGGGCGTTTCTTCACGTAATGCAGGGTTAGGTCCACTTTATGTGATCAATGGGGTACCTGGTGGCAACATTGATAACATTAACCAGAACGACATTGAAAGCATTGATGTTTTAAAAGGCGGTGCCGCTTCTGCAATTTATGGTACAAGGGGAAGTAACGGCGTAATTATCATCACTACTAAAAGAGGGGGTGCACAATCGAGAATGTTTTACGATGGTTATGCGAGTTTCGACTACCTTAACAACCGTTTGGAAAACCTGAGTGCTGATGAGTTTATTGCAAACCGCGTGGCCAACAAACAAGGACAGGATTATAAAGCAAAAACCAATTGGCTTGATGAGGTGACCAATTCGCCTGCTTTTGCGCAAAAACATACCGTTCAGTTTTCGGGTGGTTCGGCCAAAACAAATTATTTTGCTTCTGCCGATTACCGTGAAGCTGATGGTATTGACCTGCGTGCACACAAACGGGAATATGGTGGCAGATTGACAATAAACCATACCACTGATAACAACATGTTTGTGGCCTCACTTAGTGTGGCCCCAAGGATGATGAAAACAAATAATGCCGATCAGGGAAATTTCAACAATGCGCTTACGCTTAATCCTACTTATCCCATTTTTAACAATGCTGGCAAATACAATTACATTAACACTGGTTTTTTCTCCAATAACCCGGTTGAAAATGCCAATATGATCAAATCGGAAGCAGAGATAAAGGAACTGGATGTAAATGGATCGTTAAGAATGAATATTCTTCCTAACCTGAGTACCACTGTTACGGTTTCAGAAATCAGCCGCTCGCTCAAGAATTTGAATTTTACTCCTTCTACCCTGTCATCGGTGGTACAGGCCAACAAGATTACTCAAACAAATTTTGCCAGGCAGGAACAGCAGGAAAACGACCAGAAAAATATTGAATGGACGGGAAATTATAATTTAGATTTCGGGAAAAATCATTTCAAGGTACTTGGAGGTTATTCTTATTCGCTTTACAATTACAAGCAGTTTTCTGCGCAGAACTACGATTTCCCATTTGACACCTATGAATGGAACAACCTGGGTTCGGGCTTATATAATGGCGGTGCTGCAGGTCAGGGCCAATCGGCAGTGGGCTCTACACAAAACGGATCTACATTAATTTCTTTTTTTGGCAGGGTAAATTACGATTTCAACAGCCGTTACATCCTTACAGCCAGTTTGCGCCGAGAAGGATCATCTAAATTTGGAACGAACAATAAATGGGGAAACTTCCCGGCAGCCTCTGCCGCGTGGCGCTTATCCGAAGAAGCCTTTATCAAAGGCAAACTTCCCTGGATTGATGAATTAAAAATCAGGGCGGATTATGGTGTTACAGGAAATCAGGATTTTGACAACTACAAATCTCTTTTGTTATATGGTGGTGCCGGATATTTTCCTTACAACGGGCAATATTACCAGGTATACGGCCCTTCTTCGAATGTTAACCCTGATTTAAGCTGGGAAAAATCGGTAAATTTTAATGTTGGTCTGGATTTTTCAATCTTAAAAAACCGGATCAGCGGTTCATTGGATTACTACATCAGAACCAATAAGGATCTTTTGGGCGATTATAACGTTCCTGTACCGCCAAATCCGCAGAGCATAACTTTTGCCAATGTAGGCACAATGAAAAACTATGGTATTGAGCTTGCCCTGAGCGGTGAGGTGATTAAAAAGGATGATTTTGGTTACAATGTTAGTGTTGCTTTTTCTTATAACCGCAATAAATTCATTTCTTTTTCGAACCAGATTTACCAGGGCGGTACTTTTCAGGATGTTGCCGGACTCCCTGCACCAGGTTCTCCAGGTAATATCCAACGGATACAGGAAGGCCACAGTATCGGCGAATTTTATATGCTCCGCGCTGCCGGGGTCAACGATGCCGGAGCATTGTTGGTGTATAGAAAAGATGGATCCACTGTTCAGGCCAATCTCGCTTCCAATGACGATAAGCAGTTTGTAGGCAACGGATTACCAAAATTTATTGCCTCAATGGGCAACACCTTCCATTATAAACGTTTCGACCTTAGTATTTTTCTCAGAGGTACCTTTGGATACAAAATATTCAATACCTCAGCATTTTATATCGGCACGCCATCAAGCCAGAGTGATGCCAATGTGTTAAAATCTGCTTATGACAGCAGCAGCAAATATTCGCTGTTAAAAAGTAACGCAACAACCTCAATTGCATCTGATTATTTTCTTGAAAACGGCTCTTTCTTAAAAATCGATAATGTATCGCTTGGTTACAGGCAGCCGATTAAAACGAAATACCTTAATTCTTTAAGAATTTATGCTACCGGCAGGAACCTGCATACTTTTACCAGCTTTACAGGCGGTGATCCTGATCTTGTCCAGGTAAACGGACTAACACCGGGTGTAAACACTTCCCTTAACTATTATCCATCTACACTTCAGCTGATTTTTGGCTTACAGGTAACATTTTAAAACTGGAAAAATGAAAAACTATAAATTATTTATCACCGGCATTTTATCATGTTTTATGGTAGTTGCGGGATGTACTAAACTGGACGAACAGGTTTATGACAAGGTTGATGCTGCAAATTTTCTTACCCGAAGGGATGATGTGATCAGGGATTTTCTGCGCCCGTTTGAGCATGCATACTGGAGCATTCAAGGGAATGATGTTTATGCGGTCGGTGAAAACTCTACCGATGAAATCGGCACCTATAACCGCCAGGGCGACTGGCAGGACGGTGGATATTACCAAAGAATGCATTACCACACCTGGACCTCGCAAGACGGTTTTACCAACGGCGCGTGGAGAAATTTTTATCAGGGCATCGTACTCTCCACCAACTCGCTACAGGATATGGAAGGCATTGCCGACCCTACCAAACTTAACGTAACGGTTGAAGAGCTGAATGATTTTAAGGCAGAACTACGAACGTTAAGGGCATGGTTTTATCTCCGTGCATTTGATTTTTACCGGAATATTGAAATTGTCACCGATGTAAAAAATACTACTCAAGGCGGTGTGCAGGCTTCGCCACAAGAAACCTTTAATTACATCGAATCGGAACTGAAAGCCGCAATTCCTTTTCTGCCTACTAGGGAACAACTCGGTGCAAATGGTATAGGCAGGTGGACCAAAGCAGCCGCCGCTACCTTACTTTCGCGCCTTTACCTGAATGCCAAAGTATATATCGGCACGGATAGATACAGCGACTGTGAAACAGTTTGCCGCGATATTATTACCGGCAAATATGGTGCATATACCTTGGATACGCGGTGGGATGCACCTTTCGATTATACCAATAAAACATTAAATTCGGAGGTGATTTACGGATTTCCGGGCACGCTTACCAGAACACACTGGCAATATGATGGCGGGATGTTTTTTTGGGGTATGACTTATGACGCAGCGCCGCTTTATTGCGGTTTTACCGATCTGGGTCAATCCAACCCCCGCTATGCGCTGCAACCCGGGCGAGATGTAGATAGTGTGGAATATGCGCATGCTTTAGGAAAACCTTTTGTAAAATTCCAGAAATACCCTGATGACCTGCGATTGAAAAAATACAGGAACCTTGGCGACAGTAAACGTGAAGGGATGTTTTTATACGGTTACCTCCCTTATACAGCAACAGTTAACGGCAATCCGAAAGTAGATACTGTAAGGGGAAATAAAGGTCCATATGCCCTGTTTATCCGGGATCAGGTTGGCTTTTTTTTAAATGCAAAACCAGGTACCAAAATTGCAGATAAAGAATCAAATATGAACCATGCAGATCACAACTCCGGGGTTTTTTTGGTAAAATATCCGTTCTACCCTACTCCGGATCCTAACCGCATTACTTCTGCTTATGCAGAAATACGCCTAACCGAGGTATACTATACCCTGGCAGAATGCCGTTACCGGACTGGAGATAAAGCAGGCGCAGCAGGTTACTTAAACCAGGTAAGGCAACGGAACTATCCTGCCGGTTCGCCAAGCTTATACACGCCTGGTGGCGAACAACTTACGGATCAGGAAATGTTAGATGAATGGGGAAGGGAATTTATCGGTGAAAACCGGCGCAGAACTGACCTCATCCGCTGGGGCGTTTTTACCAAGGGATCCTGGTGGGATAAAAAACCTGATGCAGATAACCATACAGAAATCTTTCCTTTGGGAAGGGATATCCTGAATTCCAATTCGAAATTGAAGCAAAATCCTGGATACAATTAGGCATTAAGTTGGTTTAGTTAGTTAAAAGGTGTTTCCGGTAAAATGGAAGCGCCTTTTTTTTAACAACCCATTTGTTTAATCATCTCCATTTATTAACTTTAACTCTCTAACTATCAACTATGAAACGTATAGTATTTCTTTTGTTTGTGGTAATCAGTATATTGGGCTGCAAAAAAGACGCAGATAACAGCACTAGTGAAACTTTGAGCGGAAAATGGACGACCGGCGGATATGATCTTCAACTGTACAATTCATCGGGCGTTGAAGTTAGCCATCTTATTGCAGATGCAATAAAAACATACTGGACATTTGACAACAAACAGGTGAAAATTTCAACTGATATCAATATGAATGTAATTGTTTCGGACTATACCCTTAAACGGAATGCGGATACAAGGATTCTCTCATTCAGCAACCCCGACGTAGCCGTTAAACAAGCCGACTGGAGGATAGAGGAACAGACTGATAAACACATGCGGATTACCTCAAGGATTACTGATAAAAATCTGTTGGCTTATGGGGATAACAAAACTGCCGCTTACGGTATTTTAAGTATTTATTTGAGTAAAGAGTAAGGTTTGGGCTTAAAAGCCCTCTTGCGTTTCCTTTTCCGGCGTTAGTGTAGTTGTTCTATTACCCACTAGCTGACTTCTTTTGATGCCTGTCCAGCTTTGCCTCCGAATTATAGTTAAAAAAAATCGATTTCGCGGGTGATATTTGGTGAATATTCTACACCTAGCAATAAACAGCATGATGGCAGAGAGCAACAAGACATTTTTAACGGTTGAAATGCGTGAAGCATTTTTTATCGCGCTTTACAAGAAGGCATTTTCGTCTGTAGCCCGTTACGTGGCGAAAATGGGCGGTACCCTAGATGAAGCGCAGGACATTTTCCAGGATACATTGGTCATTTATTATGAAAAAATCATATCTGCAAACGCCGAAACCATTGTGAATGAGCAAGCGTATTTGTTGGGGATTGCCAAAAAACTCTGGCTGCAACATTATAAAAAATCGATGCTAAGCCAACCCTTAAACGATTTTGATATACAGGCCGACACTGATGTACAGCATGCGAGCCATAAAATACTGCATTATTTGGAAACTGCGGGGAGACGTTGTATGGATCTACTACAGGCTTTCTATTTCGATAATTTACCAGTAGCCAAACTTGCTGGCCGATTTGGCTACTCGGGTGTGCATTCGGCAACAGTGGCAAAATACAAATGTCTGGAGAAAGTTAGGGAAAGTGTTAAACAAAACTTATTAAACTATGCGGACTTCATTGAATAATATCAAAAAAATAGATGATTATCTTTTAGGTTGCATGGCTCCTGAAGAAACTTTTTTGTTTCAAGCGGATATGTTATTAAATACAAGCTTGGCAAAAGATGTAGCCCAACAGGATTATACTTATGGACTGATTAAACAGTATAGCCGTAAAAAAATCAAGGCTGAAATTATTGCCGCACAAGAAAAATTAAACGCGGAACCAGAATATCAGGACCTTATACGGCGCATTGCCAATCTATTTAAAAAGCTTTAATCATGAATATCAACCGCAACGAATTTAGAAAATACGCAGTTAAACATCAGCGTATAGGCAGTCAATACGTGGATAGGTACCTCAACCGACCGATAAACCTACCCAAAAACATGACGCCCTATATCACTGAAGAACGGCAGTTGAACGTGGCACAAATGGATGTTTTTTCGCGACTTATGATGGACCGGATTATATTTCTTGGTGAGCCTGTCGCAGATCGGATGGCCAACATCATACAGGCACAATTACTTTTTCTGCAATCAGTGGATGCTAAAAAAGACATTCAACTTTACATCAACTCGCCTGGAGGTGATGTATATTCGGGCATGGGCATTTATGACACCATGCAATTGATTACACCCGATGTGGGCACCATTTGTATTGGTATGGCTTTTTCTATGAGTGCGGTATTGCTTTGTGCAGGGAAGGCGGGAAAACGTGCTGCATTACAACATTCCCGTGTAATGATCCATCAACCTTCGGGCGGGGTGCAGGGTGTTTCGGCAGATATTGAGATTACCGCAAAGCAGGTGGTGAAGGTAAGGCAGGATCTTTATTCCATTATCGCGAAACACAGCGGCCAGAGTTATGATTGGGTACATCGCGCATCAGACAGGGACTATTGGATGAACGGGGCCGAAGCAAAAGAACATGGGATTATAGACGAAGTACTGGGCGATACTGATTAAATGCCATTGATAACAGATTTAAATAAAAAACCCAGAACAAAGCAAAAACTTTGTTTTGGGTTTAACCTGATTAAAGGTTCTTTTGATGATCCTACTTTAATCTTGTTGAGGGAATGGTATCGGTACGGACATATTCTCCTGTTACGCCATTCAAAATTTTAATTAAAGAGGTACCTTCAATATCTTCTATGGTTGATGAGGTGTTTAAATCAATATTCGACTGGCTCCTTGCTTTCATCCACTTTCCTAAAGCAGGATTGTATACTCCGCCTAGCTTGTTCCAGAAACCTTGATCGGCAGGTAACTGGTAATTAAAGCTCAGGGTATTTTCTCCGCTTCGGTAATAGGGCTGCGGTGCAAGCGTGATCGGATTGATCTTATCATAAAAATCGGTATTGGCAATCTTATAGCCAACTGAAGGGGCATTGTACAAACTTCCGCCACTGCCGATAAAAATTACATCAATTGGTGCACTGTTTACATCAATCGTCGTGCCCTCGAAAATGGCAAAACCTGAAGCATTGCCACTATTGGCAAATAATCCTGTTGTGTACAAACCAAAACCATCTCCGTTTCCTGCCGGGGCACCTGCAGGAATCGCAACGGTATAATCCTTTGATCTGATCCATTTTGATGAGGCTATGGATTTGGATTTTGAACCATTAATCATTTTAGCGGAACCTCCCACATAAAAGAACTCACCTTTAAAAACCTTGCCTGAGGTTAAATTGAATTTGTAAGTTCTTGCTACCAGTCCGGCCGGAGTAATTAATGCATCGGCACCTGTTGCCCAACCTTTGATGGGAAAAACCCCTGTTGGCGTAGAGGCACCCGCATTATTGGTTACCACGACAGAAAATGGGGTTACGGCAAAATCGATATCCCTGGTGGCCATAAACTGCATGTATTCATAGTTTCCATCGCCTCCTTCTGCATCGGCCATATAACCAGTAATGATAGCCGAGGCAATATCAGGTACAGAACTTAAAGCTACTGCATCTTTAATGGTACGCATTCTCTGGTGCGGTTTCAACTGTCCATTTGTACCTACCGTGTTAAAGATAATACCGTAATAATTGCCATTAAAGTTAAGCCCTCCGTTGGATGCGAAAGTTGCATTTTTCTCGGTATGCAAGGTAAAATTATCGAAACCATCGTTTATTATTTTATCGCCGCCATAGGTCGCATCTGAACTAAGTGCGGGCTCAAAGCCTGCTTTTACAATGGCTACCAAGGTGCTTTCATAATCATTTGGCTTGGCTAAAATAAAACTGCTTCCTACGCGGTTAGGCGGAATAGCCACTTTAGATGCAAGTTTGGTAACTGCACTCGGCGAAACGCCTGTAATTTGCAAAATCCCATCTACTCTTTTCAACACCGCTCCGGCTACTTTTATGCCTACTGAATCTCCCGGCACATATTTGGCGGCTTCTGGTCCGATTGGAATAGAGATACCTCGGATTAAACCCAAACGGCGTCTATCCTGAATGATAAGCAAACCTGCGGGCAGGTTATTACCAGAATGATCTGAAATTACCACTCCGGTTATGCTGCCTGAGCCGAACATATTCTCATCAGTAAGGGTAACATCGGTACCTTTATATAAATTTCTTAAATCATATAAAGGCACATAATCGCCTATTACTCCGCCCGGATAATTCGATTTTTTACACCCGATCCACACCAGAGACATGCAAAGGAAAATTATGCTATAATATATTATCTTTTTCATTTTTATAATTTTAATGGTGAACATTTAGGGTTTTTGCCACCATACGTTTGTATTGATTGCATCTGGTCCCTGTGCTGCCACAGCGAGCTGATAACTTGTTGGGTTTGCAGATTGTACATATACCGGGTAGGTCATACGTGCCGGCATTACGCCACCATTTCTTAAACCGGCACCTTTTGGCAAAACAGGATGACCGGTGCGGCGGTACTCGAACCATTGCTGCATATCGACAAGGAATAACGAAAAATACTTCTGCAGGTGGATTTGTTCCATTTTACCTTCAGTAGATTGTGTATTATCCCAATCTATATCGGCTGCTGTAACATAATTGGTAAAAGCTGCGGCTGTTGTTGTGGTTGAAAATGCGGGAACCCAGTAATTAATGGCATTGGCAATCCCTGCATTGTAATAACTCGCTGCTGATCCATTAATCCAGCCTTTTACCGCAGCTTCGGCCAAAATAAACTGCAATTCTGCATAGTTCATCAAGATACCTGTTTTGGCCGATTGTTGCAGGGATTTGGCTCCGTAAGTACTGCTTCCCAACGCTTGATCGTAAGAATAAAAATAAGCTTGTTTTACCACGCCGGCACCTATTGCATAACCACTTGGCACGCCGGAATAACCTTGCGATCCCTGGGCAATGCCCAGCCTGTTTACCCCTCCATCGCCATTGGGCGCATTGGCATCGATTCTGGGATCGGCCCAATCTCTTAAATGTTCGATAAAAAAGCTCCCGATGGCCGGTGCCCTGAAATCCTGCACCCTTACGCCATTTACATATGGGTTAACAAAAGGATCAGTTCCGGTTAAACCTGTCCACTTTAAAGTAGCCGACTCACTGTTATTTTTCATGGTAGGATAACCGGTAGGATTGGTATCTACAATTTCTTTGATCTTTGCGATAACCTGGGCAGAGATATCAGATTTGCCCGACACCCTTAACAATAACCTAAGGTATAATGAATTGCAGAACTTACGCCATTTGGCGATGTCGCCTTTAAATACCGGATCGCTTGAGGGGGTAATTGCCGTGCCGGCACTAAGGAGTGTATTGGCCTCTTCGAGCTGCTTAAATATATCCAGATAAATATCTTTCTGTTTATCAAAATGTGCTTCTAAAATACCCGTGCTGCCCTGGTTGGAATTGAAATAAGGAATATCACCATAGGTATCAGATAACATGGAATAAACCCACGATTGGCAGACCAAGGAAATGCCCTGGTAAGATTTATTGGCCATGGCTGGCTGGCCTGCAAGTTTATAGATATCTTTAAAATTGGTTAGCTGTACATACCAGGCGTTCCACAGGTAATCAGAAAAGGTACTTCTGTATTCGTATCTAAAAACTGTTCCATCGCCATCACTGATACTGACGGTAACCTGCATCAGTTCGTTGTTAAAGTTGCGGTTACGGGTCATCCCTGCTGTAAGCGTATTTACCAGGGCGGGGGCCAGTAACTTATCTGGTGTTGTATTGAGGATATTGATCGGATCGATATTGATCTCTTCAAAGTTTTTATCGCATGATGAAAGCGTTGTAACTGACAGCATTAAAATGCCGATAGTTTTATATAGGTTCTTTTTCATTTTTTAAAAGATTATATGCCTATTGATAAATTGAAACCATAGGTTCTGGTTGAAGGAAATTGACCGATTTCAAACCCGGTAACAATATCAGAACCGCTGAGTGTACCAAATTCGGGATCGAACATTGGCCAGGGCGACCAGATAAACAGGTTACGGCCGTAAAGCCCGAAGGTTACCGACGATAGACCTAGTTTTTTAACAAAACGCGGATTGAACTTATAATTTAAAGCGGCTTCTCTGAATTTGATAAAATCGGTACTAAAAGTACTTCCTTCTGCATTATCAGCGCCCATATGCGAGCGGTAATACTCATCTATATCATAGGCAACAGTGGTATTTTTCACATAAGATCCATCAGCCAGCTGCACAACGCCTTCGCCAACAATGCCGTTGTACCTGCCTGGCAAGGTACTGGTAAGCTTGCCCTGTTCTACCATTTTGTAGTTCAATAAAGAATGTGCAACCGCGCCAACCTGTGCATCAAAAAGAACGTTTAAACTCAGGTTTTTATAGGCAAAAGTACTGCCGATGCTAAATTTGTATTTTGCCATGGTATTGCCCAGGTAAACCACATCATTGGTAATTTTTGCAAAACCTGTTGTGGCATCGTAAACCACATTTCCCTGCGGATCGCGTACATAGCCCCTGCCGTATAAATCGCCCATACTACCGCCAACCTTGGCCACAATCTGGCCACCTGCAACGGGCCCTGTTCTTAAGATGATGGAACTATCCGTTAATGCTTTAATTACGTTTGAGTTGGATGCAAATGTTGCATTAACCGTCCATTTAAAGCCACCTTTGGTAGTAACCGGTGTTCCGTTCAGTGCAATTTCGACACCTGTATTGTTTACTTGCCCTGCATTAATCAGTGCCTGGTTATAACCAGAAGAACGGTCTACTATCCGCGTTAAAATCTGGTTTTTGGTATTTCCGGCATAAACGGCAACATCAAGTCCTAATCTTCCTTTAAACAAGCTAATCTCTGTACCCACCTCATAAGTGGTTGTTTTGAGTGGTTTTAAGTTTTCGTTAGGTAAAATGGTAGGGTTTACCAATGAGCTATCGGGATAGGTACCGTTTGCAGCCAATGAATAAGTATATGCTGTGCGATAAGGAGTTGTACCACCGCTGCCTACCTGAGAAACTGAAGCCCGGAGTTTGGCAAAGCTGATTACTTTTGGAAGTTTAAAAAACTCAGACAATACGAAACTGGAACTGATTGCGGGATAGAAAAAGCCCACGTTGTCTTTTCTGGTGGCGGTTGCCAGTACGCTACTCCAATCTTTACGTCCGGTAAGTTCTACATAGAAATAATTTTTATAGTTGGTAGATAAAACCCCGTAAAAACTGTTGATGCGGTACCTACTGGTATCTGGAATGGAAATTAACGGGTATAAATTATTCTCTAGCTCGTACACATTTGGAATTGCCAAACCATCGGCCCGCAGATCGGATTTATTGTATTTATTCCTTAATTCACTTCCGCCCAATGTGGCATTGATACTGAAATTTTTACTGATCTTTTTATCATACCTTAACAGGAAATCGATATTGGTTTCTTGTGCATTGATGTGCTGTTTACGGACTGAGCCTTGTGGCAAACGGCTTCCTGCATCATATGGGCGTTCCTGCGCACGGCGTTCTTCTGAATAATCGATGCTCGACCGCAGCAAAAGGCTTAATTCTTTATTAAACTGATAGCTGGCCTGGATATTTGCAGTTACATTGTTACGGCCTGTTTTATTGATAAATTCGTTTACCACAGCATAAGGGTTTTCGGGAAAAGAACTGAAGGGGTACTTGATGGATAAGTTTTCTTTTCCAATTGCCCAATAATTCCTGATCATATCCAGACTGGCGTTTGGCTGCCAAAAAATGAACCAATACATTAACGATTGGTTACCATAACCCGCGCCCGGCAGGTTATCGCTGTACCTGTTACCGTAATTAACCTTTGTTGTTATTTTAAGCTTCTTTGTAACATCGGTATTGGTCGATAAGGTAATTGTGGTGCGCTCTACGCCTGTTTTAGGGATGATCCAGGTATTGTTCTGATTGGTTACGGAAAAACGGGCGGTTGTATTTTTATACCTGCCATCCAAACTCAACGAGTTGGTTAAGTTTTCGCCTGTACTGAAGAAATCCCTGATCTCATTTTTGTACGGTACCCATGGTGTTCGGGTTTTACCTGCGGCTTGTGTAACCGGATCGTATTGAAAGAACATTTGTCCGTCAAAACGGGGTCCGTAAGCAGAACTGGTTCCGCTGGTACTTGCCCCATCGGCACTTGCGCCGTAAGAATAATAAGATGCACCATCTAACCCCTGCCCATACTCATATTGCAGATCTGGCCAGCGGTTAACCTCTTCGAATGATCCGTTGGAAGTGAACCTTATATTTACTTTTTTATGTTTGGCATTTCCCGATTTAGTGGTTACAATTACAGCTCCGTTTGCGCCTCGCTGCCCATACAACGCCGCTGCACCAGGACCTTTTAACACGGTTACACTTTCAATATCTTCAGGGTTGATGTCGTTGATGGTACTCCCGTAATCGGCAGGCATGTTGTCGCTTCCTGTTCCGTACACACCGTCGGATCCATTTGCGGTTCTTCTGCCGCCGCTGTTGTTAATTACTACTCCATCCAGTACAATCAGTGCTTCGTTATCGCCTGTCAGGTTATTTTCGCCGCGCAAGATAATTTTATTGGAACCTGCTGGTCCGCTGTTTGATCTCACCAGGTTAAGCCCGGCTACCTTACCCGAAAGTGCATCCGTCCAGTTGGTAGAAACCGCATCTGTTAACTGGTTGCTATCAATCTTTGTTACCGCATAACCAAGGGCTTTTTCCTGCCTTTTAATGCCCAGGGCTGTTACCACTACATCATCGAGCGAATTATCTGCTGCTACGAGTTTAAAATTAACACTTGTTGTAGCGGCATTGCTTACTTTAACCTGTTGGCGTTTTGCAACCTGGTAAGAAATAAACCTGGCTTCAACGGTGTAAGTTCCCTGTGCAAGGTTAAAATTATACTCGCCATTGTTATTGGTTTGCCCAACAATGTTCAGCTCTACAATTTTAATGGTTGCTGCTGGAATGGGCTGGTTATTCTCATCCAAAACGGTTCCTTTTAGTCTACCTGTTGATGTGCTTTTTGCAATGATGAGGATATTGCCAGTACCATTTGCTTTATAAGTAAATGGCAGTCCTTTTAAAAGCAGATCCAGTATTTCGTTTACGGGCCTGAGTCCGCGGGATACATAAACCTTTCTTTGGTCATCAAGCTGGTTGTTATTATAGGCGATATTGTTCCCGCTGAGCTTTTCTAAAGTTTCGAAAGCTTTTTTGAGGGTTACCCCGTTGGCTTCGAATAAAATTTTCTTTTCACTTTGTGCATTTGCATCTTGCTGGAAAGCGAGCAGGGTTGTTATGATTATGGCCATTAACGCCATAACTTTTAAGGAATACTGATGGATGTTTTTCATCCACCGGTTATTAATTTTCATATCTTTACTAAGTTTTGCTTTGTCAAATGAGTTTAAACAGTTTTTAGGGCTCGGAATGTGTCCAGCATTTCGGGCCATTTTTCGTTTTTAGTAGTTTTACTTCATATCTATCTTATCGTTTATTGTTCATAAATGATTACTTTGTTTTCATAGATTTTGTATTTTGAGCCGGTCAGTTTAGCTATGGTTTCCATAATCTGTTTTGCCGAGCATTTATCAAATTTTGCAGTAAGCTTAATTTCTTTTAAGGCTTCTGTCTTGATTGAAATATCAAGGTCGTACTCGCGGCCAATTACCTCAGCAATCTCACTCAGGGGTTTGTCGTAAAAAAAGAGTTTATATTCTCTCCAACTGTCGAAGTCGATGGCGTTAACATTTTGTTTTGATGCCATTCCGGTAAATTTATTCACGGTAAGCTGCTCATTTGGTAAAAGAAAATGAGCCGGGGCTGTTGTATTTTTACGCTTCACTACTACGCCTACCTTACCACTATGCACGGTAATGGTGATATTTTTTAATGATTGATAGGCATTAATGTTGAAGGATGTGCCTAAAACCGTGGTGCTTACTTTTCCGGTGTATACAATAAAAGGCTGCTTGCTGCGATGCTGAACATCGAAAAAAGCTTCTCCCTCAAGATAAACAATTCTTTTGCCGGTATTAAAATTTTGAGCATAGCGGATTTTACTGTCGCCGTTAAGGTAAATATTCGACCCATCGGGCATGGTTACCAGCCTTTTCTGGCCGCTTGGATTGTAGATTTCATTATAGGTAACGGCGCTTTTTGCAGGATGGAAATTATTGAAATATACGATAGGCAATAGGGCTACAATAATTATAGCGGCTGCTATTTTAAGGTAATTGAGCAGTTTGATTTTTTTGGCAAGGGGTAAATTAACCTCTTTTGTTTTTTCGATATGCTGCTGAATGGCCGACCAGCTTTTTTGCTGGTTTACAGGTTTATTTAAGTAGTAATCGGCGGTTTCGAATGCCTGTAGGGTATCTCTAAAAATTTGCTGATTTTGCAAACTGCTGTCAACCCATATTAGTAAATCCGTTAAATCTTCACTACGGATGGTTTTTTTGCTGTAATCTTCTATTAATTTATAGTAACGTTCGTTCATTTAATCGCTGTTCTACCGGTAAGACAGCATAAACGGATATTATACGTAGCGAAAAATATTAAGTTACCATTAACAAAATGTTAAGTGGCGGGATATACCTTTAGTATGGAATAGAGCGATTAAATGGTGGGCCGGTTGGTGGTATATGAACGGAAATTTCTCAGTGCCTGGTAAAGCAAGGTTTCTACCGTTCGTACTGAAATGCCTAAAAGATCGGCAATGGTATCTTTTCCAAGCAGATCTATTCGGCTCATTAAAAGTACTTCACGCTGCCTAGATGGTAAAAGATCTATCAGGGCTATAATTTCGGTATAGGATTCTCTACTGGTTAACAATTCTTGCGGATTTAAATGGCTATCGGGATACTCAAGTGTATTTTGATGATCGTTTAAGCTTAGCAACGTTAGCTTTGCCCGCTGAATTGCATTAAAAGACAGGTTTTTGGCAGATGTAAACAGATAATTTTTAACCGACTTTACCTCGAGATGGTTCCGTTTATCCCATAATCGCATAAAAAGATCGGCGATTAATTCTTCTGCCTTATTGTAATCTTTAACATAAATGGAACTAAACTTACATAAGGGAGCATAATATCGGTGAAAAAGTATTTCGAGTGCAAGGCGGTCTTCATTCATTAATAAAGACATTAAATCTTCATCACTTTTGCTTAAATATACATCCCTCATCTTGCAGGCAAAATTAGTCTGCCTTCGTTAGCTTAATATTAACGCAGTTTTGCCTTTAAGTTAGCTATGTATTAATTTGATTATAAAAGGGTGCAGTTTGAGCGTATTGACTGCTACTCCGTAAAAACCGTCATTGGGTCTATTTCTTTAAACAGGTAGGGTTTGTGTTTGCGCATTGTGCCATAACTCAATTCAGAGGGCATATTTTCTTTCATCGTATTGATATCTTCAGTGGTTATCTTCCTGTTTAGTATATCATATTCTACTCTTGTTTGTTGGCCGGCACCTACATTATAGGTTTCCATATAGGTAAATACCAGCTCATTATCAATAAAGCGGTACCTGGTTTCTCGGTTGCCTACGGGGCCACTACCAAAGGTTGAAATGATTAAATTTCTTTGTTCATCTATTTTGATGTCTTCACTATCATATTGCTGATAATCGCCGTTGATGTATTCGGCACCAATGGCCTGCCAGGAAGCAGCATATAAACGGTAACCGCCCGCGGGCTGCTTAAACAAAACTAGGGTAGGACGCAAATCGGTACTGTCTGTTTTGTTCTGAAGCACCAAAACCACATCTTCCAGGTTATCGTTATCGAGTAGCCCTTTCGCATCCATCGCAATTTGGTACGGTTCGGTTACAAAATCTTCAACAGTGTTTCCCTGCTGTGGAAATTCGACATCTGCTATTGGTTTTGCATCGCTATTTTTTGCCTGAAGAATTACTTTTTGAGTATCGGCAGCAGCCTGTACGGCACTATCGGGATTACTGGTTGCTGCTGCCAGCTGTGGTTTCATGCCCGCACCAAACCAATGTAATTTATAAACAAACACCACTGCAAGTAAAAATATAACGGCTATAAAGGCAACGATAATTTTTGTCTGTTTTTTCATGAGCGATCTTCTAATTTTGAATGGCAATAAGGATTAAACCACCAAAGGCGATAAATGTTGATTAAAATTATACGATTTCTGTTCAAATGAACATTAGTTTGTTAAATACTTTATCAATTATTCAATTCGTTGTTATAGCCAGTGGCATTATCTATAAAATCAATTCAAATCGTTATTTTTGACCCTACATTCCTGCAAAAAAAGATATTCAATACTTTTAAAACCCAATGATAACAAGAAATTCTTTCTCCATAGCTATCCGAAACTTTTTGCCTATACTTTTCATCTTATTTTTTACGGGCGAAACATTTGCACAAAAAGGTAAACCTGTAGATAAGAGTCAGGATGTATCTCTCCTTTCAGATTCTGCTACTCTTACCAAAGGCGATTACCTTGCCCATTTGGAAAAAGTTTTCGAGGTGGTAAATAAAGTACCTGTAACGGTTTCTTCCTTTAAAAAATTAAGACCAATAGAAGCGCATTTAACGCAGGATGAAGCTGCACTTGCCTTGCTGAAAAGCAGACTGACGCAAAGCGATCGCACAATGAACCTGCAGAATTTGCAGATGGACGAAACCTTGCTAAAAGAGCTGAGAAGCAATAATAAAGACTGCTTGGCAGACCTTGATGAATATGAAAAGGAATTGCGGGCACTTAAAACTGAAATTCTTAACCTGCGAAAGGATACTGTACTGATTAAAGTATTTACGCAACCTGCCATGCGCATCATGTTTAAAGATCAGTTTGCGGAGCTAAAGAAGAAACGTGTTGTGATGGACAGTTTACTTAAAACCACCACCTTAACAATAAATAATTTACAGGCCAGAACATCTTCGAACCTGATTAACATTAAGGAGTTGATGTACCTTACCGATAACCAGCTTGATGCTGTGAGTATAAAAGCTTTTGGCAAAGAACGACGTTACCTTTGGGAATCGGTAAACCGACCGGCCAATAAAAGCATGGGTTTCCGGAGGTTTATTAAGGGTGAACAGGAAATTTCGGGTTATTATTTTGTATACACCAGGAGCAGTAGAGCGTTGCTGCTATTTACCTGCGCGGTATTTTTCTTTTGGGTATTTTTTAATTTCAGAAGCGTAAAACAGCGCGGCCGTTTAGAAACCCTTGATGGTTTTTCGTTAATCAGTCCGCAGCCCTACCTCATTACCTTTATTATGCTTTTTGCACTGGCCCCCATTTTCGATCTGCGGGCCCCTGCGCTTTACATAGAAGCGGTACAGGTGATATTGGCCATATTGCTCACGGTATTTTTCCGTAAAAAATTAGACGCAAAGCTATTTTATTATTGGTGCATATTTGTGGTATTGCTCCTTGCCCCGGTTTTTCTGCGCTTACTGGGTATGCCACCGAGATACCAACGCTGGTTATTGCTTTTTTTAACCATTAGTTCAGTTATTTATGGCTTAAACGTGTGGAAAATGCTTGATGAGAAAACCAAAAGGTATAAAATGATTCTGACCACTGGCTTTATTTATACCGCTTTTGCCATAATCGCTATCTTTTGTAACCTTTTCGGCCGTTTTACACTTACACAAATTTTCTATTCTACCGGCGTAAGCTCGCTGTTGAATGCCATTTCACTCACCATACTGGCGAAAGTATTGGTAGAGGCTTTCTTACTGCAAATGAAGAGCAGCAGGATTAGAAAAGGGTTTCCGGAACACTTCGACTGGCAGCCTGTAATTAACGGGCTTAAAAGACTAACAGGAATTGGTGCCACCATAATCTGGTTTGTAATTTTTACTACCAACCTTAATATTTTTAACGGACTTTACGAATCGGTAATGGAAATCCTGACGGAGAAAAGAGTCATCGGAAGTTTCTCTTTTACCTTCGGCGGCATTGTTCTTTTTCTGGGCATTATCTGGATTGCCAACTTCTTGCAAAAATATATTGCCTACTTTTTCGGTGATACCGGAGATGATAGTTTTGATGACAATAAAGGTGAACGTTCAAAACTATTGGTTACGCGTTTGGTATTGCTGATTGGCGGATTTATGATTGCGGTTGCTGCATCGGGCTTACCGATTGATAAAATAACGGTTATTCTTGGTGCACTGGGTGTGGGAATTGGATTAGGCTTGCAAAACATTGTGAGCAATTTCGTTTCGGGCATTATCCTCATTTTTGATAAGACGATACGTATCGGCGATATTGTTGAATTGAGCAATAAAAAAGGTAGGGTAAAAGAAATCGGTGTACGCGCAAGTACACTCCTGAGCGATGAAGGTGCAGAAATTATTATCCCCAACGGCTCTATATTATCGAATAACATCATCAACTGGACGCTGAGCAACAACCAGATGCGTGTAGATATTTCACTTTTAATTGCTAAACCTTTTAACTCTACAGAAGTTGTTGGTTTAATTAGGGAGATCATTACTGCAAACAATAATGTGTTTATAAGCAAAGAACCAATTATTATGATCAGTCCGGTAAGTAAGCTGAATAGCACCATTAATATTTATTTTTGGTGTAAGGATATTTCGAAAGCTGATTTAACCCGAAGTATGGTAAATGAACAGATTTTTGAAGCGTTTGAACAGAAGGGTATAGAAATTTTGTAAAGCCGTTAGTCGGCACTACTATGTGAGCGTAACGTTCTAAACGATTTACGATTAAGCGCTCTTTTGAAACGAGCATTAGCATGAAAGATAGATCGATTACCATGGGATTTTTCGGCTACGGTGCACGCTGCCCGAAATAACGAAGCCTACGGTCTTGTTTCTTAAACGGGCGCATAAATAGCTTAAGGATTATATCGTTGTACAAAAAATTACGCTTAAACTTTTTTTTAAAAATGTTAGCACAAACATTTGACAGATAATTCGGCATGTGTTTTTTATATTTAAAGCATGAATCATTTTGTGCTTTCCGAAATCAACATTTATCCCATTAAATCACTAGGAGGCATAAGCCTAAAAAAAGCACAGCTGGAAGACAAAGGCCTGCAATACGACAGAAGGTGGATGCTGGTTGATGAAGAAGGCATGTTTATTACCCAACGCAAGCATTTTGAACTGGCTCTGCTAAAAGTAAACATCACTGATGACAAGTTAATTGTATCGCATAAAACTTTAAGTGAAAAAGAGATTTCTTTTGCCTTGGATGAAGATATGGGTGAACAGATTTCGGTGGTTATCTGGGATGATGCCTCAACAGGGCTCGAAGTAAGCAAAGCTGTAAGCAAATGGTTTTCTGATTTCTTGAAATTCGAAGTGAAGCTGGTCAAAATGCCACAGGGAGCAAAGCGACTGGTAGACCCGAAATATGCTTCTGATAACCAGGTGGTAAGCTTTGCAGATGGGTATCCATGCCTGCTTATCGGACAATCATCGCTCGATGGCTTGAATGAAAAACTTGATGATCCTATTCTTATGGACCGTTTCCGTCCAAATTTAGTATTTACCGGTGGTGGGCCGCACATTGAAGATACTTTTAAAACATTTTATATTGGAGATACTTTATTTTCTGCAGTAAAACCATGCGCAAGGTGCGTGCTTATTACTATCGATCAGCAAACAGGCGAGAAAGGGCAGGAACCACTTAGAACATTGGCGGGCTACCGCACCATAAATAAAAAAATAATGTTCGGGCAGAACCTGTTGCACCAAAACCCGGGTATTATCTCCATTGGAGATGAATTAAAGGTAATCGATTGGAAAGATTAACTTCCATTTGCTGAATACAAAAGGAAGTTAAACCATTTCAATAAAAAAAGCTGGATGGTTTGCACCAGTCCGGCTTTTTTTAAAGTTTGATGAGAAATTATTTTTTCACAGGTACGCTGATCTGATACAGTTTATCGTGCAAAGCTTTCATTTGTGTTTCTGAAAATTTGATGTCTTTCCTGTCATAAGTCATCAAGCCATTTGTTTCTACTTCCACATCGGTAGTTTGAGTATAAACACCTGCCGAAAGCCCCAATGGAATTAATTGTTCCAAACGTTTGGTAAACTCCGCATATTTATTAAAAAGATCGGTTTTGTTTTTAAAGCTCTGGTAACCCCAGTTGTTTTTTTGTTGCCACACATGGCCATCAATTGGTAGGCCCAGGCCTCCAAATTCACCCAGTACAAGTGCGTAATCTTTTCCGAAATAATCTGGACTAGGCATTGCCGGATGTGGATAGTTGTGTAAATCGATAATATCGCCTACCGGATGGAAGTTACCTCCACTGGCTGTATTTACCAACCTTGAAGGATCTTTCTCTTTTGTCCATTTTGCAATTTCTACCGTTTTGAACTGACCCCATGCTTCGTTAAAAGGAGTCCAAACTACAATAGAAGGTACATTGTAAAGGGCATCAATAATGGCATTCCATTCTTTTTTATAATACCCCTCAGAGGCTGCGCTTCTATTCTGGTCCGATCCGTGGTCTAAAACACCAGGGCGGTTTTCCCAACCGTTACCTAGGTCGCCACTCGGCATATCCTGCCAAACCAGCATCCCTGCTTTATCGCAATAGTAATACCAACGTGCAGGCTCTACCTTAATGTGCTTTCTGATCATGTTGAAACCCATTTTTTTGGTTTTATCCACATCAAATTTTAATGCAGCATCTGTTGGTGCGGTATAAAGCCCATCGGGCCACCATCCCTGATCCAAAGGGCCGTATTGAAAAACAAATTCATTGTTTAACAACATCCGCTGAATGCCTTTTTCATCTTTACCCATCGAGGTTTTGCGCATGGCGAAGTAACTTTTAACTTCATCCACTTTTTTATTCTTAGCAATCAGCTCAACCTTAAGGTCGTATAAGAATGGGCTTTTCGGGTTCCAAAGTTTAGGATTGGCAATTTTTAAACTTATTGCATCTGTTCCATTACCGGTTTGCTCTGCAACTTTTGTAGTCCCATCCCAGGCAGAAACTTTAACCTGATCACCTGTAACTGCGCCACTTAAAACAGGCGTAACGGCTACCGACTGCTGATCAATATCGGGTGTAATTCTAATGTGATCGATGTGCGCTTTATTTACGGCCTCAATCCACACGGTTTGCCAAATGCCTGTAACAGGCGTGTACCAGATCCCTTCGGGCTTTTTAACCTGTTTACCTCTTGGCTGCGGGCCATCATCTGTAGGGTCCCAAACTTCGACAGTAAGCGTTTGATTGCCGCTTTTATTTAAAAACGGCGTAATATTGAAACTAAAAGGATCAAAACCACCCTCGTGTTTACCCACTTCTTTACCATTTATGGTTACCGTACTTCTCCAGTCTACCGCGCCAAAATGAAGCAAAATTTCCTTGCCTTTCATGTTAGATGGTACTGTAAAGCTGGTTTTATACCAAAGCAAACTGTCTTTACCTACTGTTTTACCAACTCCAGAGAGTGAAGATTCTACGGCAAAGGGAACCAAAATTTTGCCCTGGTTGATGGCTGGTTTCTGCGATTTTTCAGAAATGGCATAATCCCAGAGTCCGTTTAGGTTTTTCCAGTTGCCAGTGCGCTCGAGCTGAGGGCGTGGATACTCAGGAAGAACATTTTTCGGATTTACATCCTGCGCCCATGGTGAAGAGATTTTGCCTTTGACCATAGACCATGATTTATCTTGTTGCTGAGCGGAAAGTGTAAGCGAAAGCCCTAGCAGCGAGAAAAGGATGGATACTTTTTTATTCATTGGTTTAAATTTGTGTGTAAAGGCCGGCTTACGCCGACCTGGAATCGGGTTTATTTGTTGTTGAGTTTTTTAATCAGGTTAACTTCATCCTGGCGGTATGGTGTTCCATCTGGCTGGAAGATTTCATGAAACCATTCGATTGGTTCAGAACCATCGGCCAATGGCGTATCCCAGGCATATTTGGTATTGGTTTTACCGGCAGCAAAGCCCCAGTTAATGGCTCCAACATTTTCATTTTTAAGCATTGGCAAAATGTTGGCAAAGCGGCTATTGCGTGAGCGCGCCATGTATTCGGTACAGATTAATGGCCTTCCACTGGCTTTTAACAAATCTATCGTACGCTGGTGCCAATCTGGTGCTTCATAGTTGTGGTAGGTAACAATATCAGAGTTGGCCAACTGTATTTCATTAAGCTTTTCGAAACCCCAGCTCCACAAGCCGATAGAAATTGGCTGATCGGGATTTACGGAACGTGCCCAACTGATGGTTTTAGTTAACAAAGGAATGGTTGCATCAAGTTTGCCACTATTACCCGGCTCATTGTACAAATCCCAAAGAAGGATTCTTTTATCATGCGCAAAATGGCCAAGCACATCTTTTACATATTTTTCGAGTTCAGGAAAGTTGGCTTCTTCTTTAAAAGCAGGGTCGCCAGGATCTTGCAACCAACCCGAATTGTGGATACCTGTTTTGGGCTCTGGCTGTTTGCCGATAGCCGAAGTTTTGTTCCAGCAATCATCAAAGAAAACAAACATTGGTTTAATGCCGTGTTTTTGGGTAATGGTTAAAAACTGATCCATTCGTTTTTTAAAACCTTCAGGGTCCTGGCTCCAGGCTTTACTGAACAAAAATACACGCAGCGTATTAAAACCAATCCCTTCTGCCCATCCGAGCTCTTTATCTATTAAATCGGGAGAGAAGGTATCAGCCTGCCACATTTCCAATTGATTAATGGCATTAGATGGGATATAGTTTGCTCCGGTTAGCCATTTGTTTTCCTTATACCAGGCATTGGCTTTTTCTACCGGCCATACTTTTGCGGGCTCTGTGTTTTTTTTGGCTTTTTGTGCAAATCCTGAACTTACGCTCAAACTCAGCGCAGCCAGGAGAACATAATTTTTTAAACTCATATCGGTTTTATCTGGTTTAGTTTTTATTTTGTTTTTGATGGTGAGGTTAAGCTTTCACCAGGTTTTACGGGTGTACCGAAATTGGGTATTCCATCGGCATTCCAGCTAAATTTTTGTGCCCTTGGCGAACGGAAGCCACCGCAGCCCTGCCCTGGTTTATCATTGGCATGGTATAAAATCCAATCTTCTTTACCATCGGGTGATTTAAAAAATGAATTATGCCCCGGAGCGTAAACTCCTTCCTTTGGCGATTGTTGAAAAACAGGCTTTTCGGATTTTGTCCATGATTTTGGATCAAGCAAATTACTTTTTACCGATGCTGATAGCATGCCCAAGGCATAAAAATCCGTCCAGCATCCACTGGCAGAATAAACGATGAATATTTTGTCACCATGTACCAGAAACTGAGGCCCTTCATTTACATCTACGTGTGCACCACCACCTAAATCACCAATCTTTTCCCAATCGAATTTTGGTGTCGAGATTTTAAAGCGTTGGCCATCTACCGTCCATGGGTTTTTAAGTTTAGCGATATAGATTTCCTGTTTTCCGTTCCGGTCTCCTTCCCAACCCGACCAAATCATGTACAACTGACCTTTAAAATCGACTATATCACCATCAATGGCCCATTTATCTGTAGGGTCGGCAATTTTCCCTTTAAATACCCATTCTCCCTTCATAGGATCCGCAGCTGCATTTTCTAGAACATACATGCGGTGGTTATCATTATTGCCATCATCGGCAGCAAAATAAGCATACCACTTGCCTCTTAAAAACATTACTTCCGGTGCCCAGATTTCTTTGCTGTATGCTGTACCGGTCGGGGCTTTCCAAATGGTTTTACGTTCAGCGGTTTTCAATCCTTCCAAACTTTTAGCCTTCCAAAGGTCTACCCTGTTGCCCAATGAATTTGTATAGTAATAATAGCCATCTTTATAATAACTATAAGGATCAGCACCTGATGGAAGCAACGGATTTGTGAAGGTTTGCGCCATTGATCTGCCTGCAAAAAACAGGCTCAGCATTACAAAAAAGCATTTAAGGTTTAGTTTTTTCATTGATTGTATTTTACTGCCATTTTTACCCGGGCTTTTTACTTTCTGTAATCTTTAAAATAAGCGATTTCTTTTCGTAAACCGATTTAGTTTTGTTTCAATATTTCTACAAATGCATTCAATTTAACATTAAGGAGAACCATTCAAGCTTTCTTCTAAAACCCGGAAACTTTTTTGATCGATCTGCATTTGATATATCCCTTTTTTATCTTTTACAAAGGCAGCCTTTACAATAGCTGTGGCCCTTGGCGATACTTTCTGATTTGAATAATGCGTGTGAAATACATATTGTAACCGGCCGTTTTTATCGGTAAAGAAATCGCCATGGCCCGTTCCATTAATATTTACCCATTTTTTACTGATGATTGGATTTCTATCATACTTTACCCATGGCCCGGTTGGCGATTTTGATGTTGCATAACCCACGGCATAATCCGGGTTTCTGAAATCATTTGCAGCATAAAAAAGGTAATACACATTGTCTTTCTTCAAAACCGTTGGTCCTTCGGTTACCGGCCAATCTGTTTTAGCGGTATTTTCCCAGGTTTCAGTCGCCGATAAACAGGGCTTGGTGGTTTCCTGGATCACATCTGATAAATCACTCTTTAGTTCGGTTACAAATATCCTGTTGCCATGATCTAGCTTAACATGGTAGAGGTAGTTTTTGCCATTGCTATCGGTAAATACGAATGGGTCAATCTGTTTCCCCATGCCAGAAATGGCTTTTACTTTTTCCTGTATAAACGGGCCTAGGGGGCTTTGGCTATGGGCAATGGCAATCTGCTCATCGGCGGTGTAAGTCATAAAATAAGTATTGCCCCGTTTAAAAACCTGCGGTGCCCAAAAACCTTTACTGCCAAAAGCATCACCTTTTGTTAAGGCGAAACCGTTGTTCTTGCCGGCAGGCTTGCCCCAGTTTTTAAGATCTGTAGAGCGATAAACCAAAAAACCTTTATCGCTGCTGGTACCGTAGAGGTAATAAACGCCCTTATCTACAAAAATTGTTGGGTCTGCAAGGTAAATGGTATCGCTTACCAGGTAGCCGGCGGGATGAGCACTTACTGAACGACTTATTGAAAATATCGATAAGTATACTAAAATACCAATGAAAGTTTTCATCCGATAATAATGGTTAGCAAACCTTAAGATATGATAATTTAAGTGATGTAGATGTTAAATCATACAGCATGTCATCCTGAGCCTGCCGAAAGATTTGCTTATCGTTATTATTAAAGCGTTTTGGCAGGCTCAACATGACAATTTCTTTTAGAAACTTATTTTCGCCACAGGGGTAAAAATCATATCTTCCACTCCTGCTATTTTAACACCAATCCGTGCAAAAACATAATTTTGCGTGGGCGTCATTGATGGAATCGTAACCGATAAATTCAAATTGTTTAAATCGGCAATTGCTGCACCGGATATGTTCTGTACAGCACCATCACCAAGGTTGTTTCCGCCATCTACAAACTGTGTTTTATTGATGTACAGCGATACCCTTTCGATATCTTTTGCATTCGCATCGGTAATAATTTTCTCCAGTCTGCAAAAACCGTTTACTTTACCCGCAGTTGCAGTAAGTGTTGCGCCGCGGATCATGTAATAAGGCATCACTTCAATATCGAGTGTTTTGCTTCCGCTGATATTTACGGCAATGCTATCTTGCCTTCCGGCTGCATTCTTTTTCCAAAGAAACGGCCCTTGGTTGGGTGAGAAAACAAGTTTATAATCACCATCGAACAATTTAGCGGAATAGTTACCATCCTGATTTACATTAACATTTAAAGCGGAATAGTTACCAAAGCCTGATTGCCAGAGTTCGAAATTTACCTGGCCGTACTCTACATTAATGGCTTCCCCTTTATATACAATCCTGCCTGTAAAATCTGCTTCAGGTGCATCGTAATTATCTTTTTTACATGATGAAAAAAGTACCGCAACTGCGGCGATGACGTAATAAAATCTATTTTTCATGTTAATTTACTGATTAGGGTTTCTAACAATTTTCGGATTTCCGTTTAACACATCCTGCCCGATTGATGAATAGTAATTGCCGATACGGAAACGGTGTGCAGCGGTTACTCTGCTTGGTTTAACCACTTTAAAAAGGTATTTCAAGTGGTTTGGATTACCCGGATTATAGTACTTGTATGGCCATATACCAAACACTTGTGTGCTGGTGCGTGTGGCACTACCGATATTGGTTGCATTGATAAAATCTGCAGCAGACATGTTGCTGCCGTTCCATACTTTATCCGCAAGTCTCCAACGTTTCATATCCCAAAGCTCGTGCCCTTCAAAAGCGAACTCTACTTTACGCTCATGTACAATCCTGTCGAAAGTAATTTCAGCAGGTGTTAAGGCGGTGGTTAGGCCGGCACGGTCTCTTACGGGTTTAATGTAATTGGCTGCTGTAGCGGCATCACCCAGTTCGAAAGCTGCTTCTGCAGCATTTAATAATACTTCGGCATAGCGGTAACGCACCCACCATACATCGCTACGGGTACCTATTTGCCCCGAGCCTGTTGCTGGATCTAAATATTTACGTACATAAAAACCTGATTGCGCACTAAATTCTAGCCCATCTACAGGGCCATCGCCACCGACTACCTGCACCGTACCGGGGTTGCCTGGCAATACATTTGTTTTGCTTTGTGCAAAATTATCTCCAGTTACAATTGTACCATTGGCCAATTGATAACCTGCCCAAATATCTACTATTTTGCCTTTAAACTGTGTTCCGGGAAGGATAACAGTACCGGCCAAACGCGCGTCGCGGCCTGCAAAAATATCGGTAACATTGGTATAATAAACCGGGTTTCCGCCTGCATCTACCGAGGCAAGGGAAGCATAGGTATTGTCTAACTTTTCGAACGACTGCACCAGGTTCAATGATGGGTTTAAGCGCCCTCCCTGTGCCTCTTCGGCCGAAGAACGGGGCTGGTTATCGATGGTAAAGCCATGAACCTTATTGGTTTTCAATTTAAAATCTTTGGCAAAAATTACTTCCGGGTTACTGCCTTTATCGGTAAAAAGTGCTGCAAAGTTTTCGGATAGATTTGGATTCTTTTTATAAAGGGAATACTTACCGCCATCGATAATTTCTTTGGCGGCATTTAGTGCTTTGGTATAATAACCATTTGCCAAAGCGGATGAAATGCCAACTTCGCCACCTGGAAGCGTCAACTGCGAATTGCTGTATTTGGCGATAGCACCGGCATACAAGGCTGCTCTGGACTCCATAGCCAAAGCTGCTGCTTTTGTAGCCCTGCTTTGTACGGTTGCATTATCGGGCAAAATATTTTTTACGGCTTCGAGCTCAGCAATTACAAAATCGTAAACTTCTGCTTCTTTTGCCCTTGGGTATTGCAGGTAGGTCGGATCGCCACTGTAATCGTATACCAAGGGGATGGTAATTAACGGCACACCGCCCATTCTTTTTACCATTTCGAAGTAAACGCCGGCCCGGATAAATCTTGCTTCGGCCAGGAAACGGTCGCGGTCTTCAGCTTTCAATTGTGTAGATTCCTGCCCGCGTTTTATAAACAGGTTTAGGTTATTAACCAGTTTATAAACATCCATATCCCAGTACCGCCACGCGTCGTACCCGTATTCCAAATTCTGATGGCGGAAATAGTCCCCTCCGGCTGAAGCAAAGCCTTCATCAAAATCGGCATATAACCACCATGATTCGATGCGTTGAAAATCTGGATAACTATCGTATAAATCGCCAAGAACAGTTAATACCAGGTTTGGATCTTTCCATACCGCATCAATAGGTAAAGTACTGGTGGGTTTTTTATCTAAAAACTCAGAATCTTTTTTACACGACTGCGCAAAACTTAAACATGCAATGGCAGCAAATGCGTATATTATTTTTTTCATTTGATTAGTCTTTTTCATGTTACAGTGTTAGTTTAAGACCGATATTGAAGAACTTATTTTGTGGGTACTGTAATCCATTGTCATCAGCAATTTCAGGGTCAACGCCATAATCTTTTAAGTTATCGATAGAGAATAAGTTGTATCCGTTTACATATACCCTGGCATTCTGGATCTTGATTTTTTCAGCCCAGCTTTTAGGGATGGTATAACCAATTTCGAGTGTACGGGCACGCAGATAACGTACATTATGCATCCAGAAGGTAGAGTTTTTGTTGTAATCGCTATGTGTTGCATCATTAAACCTAAGCGCAGGGTATTTACCTGCCACCCAAGGGCTGTTCAGGTTAAAAGGATCGGTACGGTGCCAGCTGTCATCAGCAAAATTCTGTAATAAAGCACCTGTATTTTGGAATGCCCAGCGTTGTTCCCAGTTTTGGTTCCATGAGTACAATGCACCGCCTGAGAAATCTGCTGTAAAATCGAAGTTTTTGTAAGAACCGCCTATAGTAAAACCGAAACCGATATTGGGCTGACCTTGCGTGGTATAACCGATAGGTCTTTCATCAAATCCGTCAATCCTGCCATCACCATTCTGATCTTTGTAAATTAAATCACCAGGGAGTAAAGAGCGGTTACCTTTACCATCAATGTTCACTTTGTAATTGTTGATTTCATCAATGCTCTGAAACTGGCCGGTTACTTCATAACCCCAGAAGATATCGGTGTATCTATTGGTGCTATTGTTCCTGTAATTTTCCCATGAGTTACCAAAGCGTGGTTTATAAACATCGATCATCTTTTTTCTGCTAATGGAAAAATTTCCGCCAACGTTGTAGTTAAATTCGCCGATTTTATCTCTGTAGTTTAAGGCAAACTCACCTCCAAACTGTGCATCGCTGTTCAGGTTTTCAGGGTTTTGTGGATACCCCAGTTCTACAGGTACCTGAACATCATTTTTAATGGCAAATAACCCTGTACGTTTTCTATAAAAATAATCTGCCGTACCGGAAAGCTTGCTTCCGAACATCGAAAAGTCTAATCCGATATCGGTTATTTTGCTTTTAAACCAGCTCAGGTTATTTATAATCGGGCCTAAATCACGTGAGGTGGTAATGTTTTTGCCATCCAGAATAACTGTTCCCTGGTTGTACCTGTAACCTGGAATATAGGCAAACGGATCAATAGGAAGATCATCATCACCCAATACACCGTAAGATGCACGGAGTTTTAAATCGTTTAAGATGTTGCTCTCACCTAAAAGTGATTTGATAAATTTCTCCTGGGTAATTCTCCATCCGATGGAAGCAGATGGAAAATAGCCAACCCGTCTGTCAGGTGCAAATTTCCATGAGGCATCTCTACGGCCTGAAAGTTCCAGGTAATATTTGTTATCATAGTTATAGTTTAACCTGGCTACATAACCTATTCGGGCCTGCTCTTCCTGTACATCTGCAAAATCCTGTCCATCCATATCGGCAAACTGCAATACCGGTAAAATATTGGTCTGCGGTACGGCATGCTGAAAAGTGTATGTTCTAAAACGATCTAAACGCTCGGCTACCAAAACCCCACCTACGGTATGTTTGCCAAATGTGCGGTTATAGTTGGCCTGTATCTGATAGGTATTTGTATATATTTTCTCATTTCTACGCTCACGGTACGGATTGGAGCTGCCCACTTTTTCTTCGTAAACACCTGTTTCGGGATGGTAGGTATATACATTATAGGTATACTCATGCCCGTTAATTACGTTATCGGCTATGTAATAAGAATACAATCCTTTGATTTCCAATCCTTTTATTGGTGTATCGTAACTTGCAGATAAATTGGTTTGGAGTACGCGCCAATCTGATCTCCAGTATCCGGTAAGTGCTTTACTCTGCACGGCAAACTGTTCGGTATTGTGGCCGATATCGTTAGGGTAATTTGGGTTGCCATTGGCATAAGCCTGCTCTGTTGGTCTGTTTCTTAATAAGGCGAAACGGGCGGCGAAATAATCATCTCCACCTGGTACACCTGGCTGGTCGCGACTTTCGATACGGCCGTTAATGAGCATACCAACTTTAAAACGGTCGGTTATTTTTGCTTCGATATTACTTTGAATATTGGTTCTGTTAAAATCGAATTCGCGTGCGGTTCCATAAACACCTTTTTGATCTAATCGGGTGGCAGAAAAATAATAATTTACTTTATCGGTACCTCCTGATGCACTTAAATTAACGGAGCTTTGCGGTGCATTTGGTGCAATAATAATATCTTTCCAGTTTTGACTCTGGTAGCCGTATTCCGTACCGGCTTTCCATTTATCCAGTTCTGCCTGGGTAATGTCAGTTCTGCCATTGGCATTCAATTCGGCGGTGGCTTTGCCTAACATCCAGGTATAAGCATCGGTGGTTTCAGGAAAACGTACCCAATTTTGCCATCCTGTGTAAGCATCTACGCTAAAGGTATTACGCGTACTGTTTTTACCCCTCTTGGTGGTTACCAATATTACGCCATTTGCTGCCCTGCTACCATAAATAGCTGCCGAGGCATCTTTAAGCACGCTAATTGTTTCAATATCGTTTGGTGATATGTTATTAAACTGGCCTGCATCCTGCTGTATTCCATCAATAACATATAACGGGTTGCCCATGTTACGGATCTGGATATTGGCGCTTGATCCTGGTCTGCCATCGGGCATTCTGAACGAAACCCCAGGCAATTTGCCCGCGAGGCCTGTACTTACTGTAGAGCCTCCATGCACTTTTTCGAGATCTTTACTGCTAATGGAAGAAATGGCCCCCGTAATGGCTTCCTTTTTCTGCGTGTTGTAACCTACAACAACAACTTCCGAAAGGTCGTTATCAGAAGGTTTAAGTTTAACGTTGATTTGCGTGCGACCAGCAATTGCAACTTCCTGATTGGCGTAGCCGACGTAAATAAAAATCAGTGTGGCGTTTTTATCGCTTACCTGGATTTTAAATTTTCCATCTCCATCTGTAGTAGCACCCGTGCTTGTACCTTTAATTTTAATACTGGCACCAACAACGGTCTCCCCTTTTTCATCGGTAACTGTTCCGGTAACGGTAGTTTGCGCTTGTGCACTGAGCTGAAATGAAAGCAAGATTAAGGTAATTGAAGTAAAAATAGCAGTGAGGACCTTGTGTTTCAAAAATATTTTTTGAAGCAGGTACCTATCCAGGCGTACAAAGCCGCCGTAAGAGAATAAACTTCTTTTCATATGGGTTAGATATTTGGTTAGTTACTAGAAGTAAATGGTTTTAGTTCGATTTAATTCTTGTCAAAGATTCGGTTTTTCGCTGTAGCACGGGATACGCATTTGTATCAATATTTCTTCAATTTGTCTCGATTTGCAGCTGGAGGAAGCGCGGTATTTCTTTGGTTTTTTACCACAGATGGGTAGAGATAAACACTAATAATGTTTTGTGTTGTGTCATATTTTGCGGAGTTGAAGGAGGTTTCTTTGGTTTTTTACCACAGATGGGCACAGATAATATTTTGTGTTGTGTCATATTGTGCGAAATGAAACGTAGCGGAGAAGTCTAAGCGAATCATAACAAAGGACAAAAATAGCGAGTGCATTACGATTCCCGCATGCGCGGGAAAGGACGAGCGTAGTTGAAATGCTAGTGAAAGATTGCTACGGCTCGCTCTTCCCCTGCCTAGCAATGACAAATTTTATGCATTTCACTTTAAAACCTTCCTGTCGTGGGCAGCGGCAAATCAAAGTAAGTAATCTTCAAAAAAACTCATTTTGCGGGCACCTCTCTGGGTAGGAAGGTAATATTTAAGGCTGGCTCAGGTAAAAATCAAAAGGTTTATCCCGGTCGCATACCAGCGTTCCATCTTTAAACTCCAGTTCTGCAACGTGGATAGATGTGCGTTTATTTGAATATGAAAAGGTGTAATCCTGATCCAACCTGCCTTCGAAATGGGTTTTGCGTCCGGGATGGGTAAAGTAAAAAATATAGGCTTTACCCCCAACTACCTGTACATCGGCATGGGCACCGGTTGGGGTATCTTCAGCCCTATGCCCGGGCACATCCAAAACCATCCCCTGCTTCTCCCAGCTTTCGCCATCTTTTGAGCGGTAAACCCGTTGGCCGTGCCATTCATCGGTAATCATCCAATAAAAGTTGTTAAAGAAAAAAGCTTTTGCACCCTCGTGCGGGGCACCACCTATGGCCGGCTCTGCCTGTGCTACCCAATGTTGAAGATCCTTGCTTTCGGCTGTCATGGTTATGCTCCCTTTAGAACTGTCTTTATACCACATGTGCCATTTCCCGTCGGGCATTTTTAATAAGGTTGGATCAATCACATGGTCTGAATTTAAGGTAATGAAACCTTTATATTTCCATTTAAATAAATCCTTGCTAGTGTAATGCGCAATTTTTGCCGTGCCTCCCCAATGGTTACGTACGCCTTTAATATAGGCGAGGTACATATGGTAAATGCCTTTTTCGTAAATTACATCGGGTGCCCAAAAGGTATTCACACCGGGTTCAAAATTTAAATCGAGTGCACCTTTATACACAAAAGTTTGCCCGTTATCAGTAGTAGTGGCCACACCGATATTGGTACCGTAGCAATAAGCTACATCATTGGTTTGTGCGTTTGCCCTGCGCTGCGTGTAAAGCATCCACCAACTTTTTTCGGCATGGTTGTATACAATAACAGGGTCTGCAGCGCCATCATAAATCGGATCGCGGTATAGGGGTGATGGTGCAAGCCGCAGTTGTTGTGCATAAGTGTTAACAGTTAACAATAGCAGAATGGATAAAATTATTGGCCTTAAGTTTCTCACGATTGGTTTATACCGGTTAGTAAGGCACAAATAATAGAATTTGCCCTGGAGCACAAAATTCATCTGTCTCAATCTTTCCACTTATCCTCTCAAATTCAATTTGAGTTAAAAGCAAAGCATTTCTTTAATATATTTGAAGCTGCTGACCAATATAAATTGAAAAAACTCCTCATCCTTTTATGTTTAACTTTCTCAGCCAACCTGCTGCTGGCTCAGCCTTATTATTTCAGGCATTACCAGGTAGAAAACGGACTTTCTAACAATACTGCATTTTGCAGTGTACAGGATGGAGATGGTTTTATGTGGTTCGGTACGAAGGATGGCCTTAACCGCTTTGATGGTTACGCTTTTAAAACTTACCGCCACGATCCGGATAAGGCAGGCAGTTTGGGCAACGATCTGATTTATGCCCTGCATTACGACCAGCATAAAACGCTGTGGGTTGGCACAAACAATGGTGTATACAGGTATAATCCATCCAAAGAGAGTTTCAGCATAATTAAAGGCACCGAAGGGATGCGTATTATTGATTTGAACAGTGATATGAAGGGAAATTTATGGATTTTATCTTCATTTAAAATCTACCTTTATCAAAAAAGCACTAAAAAAATGCAGGTTTTTGGCAACAATGCCCGTTTTGATGCTTCGCTGGTTACTGTGTTAAAAAATGGCAGTGTATGGATCAGTACCGGGAAGGGAACGGTAGAAAAATACAATCCTGAAGAAAATAATTTCCAGAGTTTCAATATTAATGGGATAAACAAAAAGCCGGAATATGGTTGGGTATCACGACTTGCCGAAACCGGGAACGGCAAACTGCTAATTGGCACCACCAACCAGGGCGTAAAACTATTTGACCCTGTTACACGGCAATCAAAAAACATTTTAAAACTGAACGACGACCAGACGCCGATCTTTGTGAGGGATATTAAAAAAACAGGTTTAAATGAATTCTGGATTGCAACAGAATCGGGGATTTACATTTATAACGATTCGACCGAAAAAATCACACACATCCAGAAACAATATAACAATGATTACTCCTTAAGCGACAATGCCATTTATTCGATTTGCCAGGATCGTGAGGGGGGCGTTTGGACGGGTACTTATTTTGGTGGCGTAAATTATTACTCGAGCCATACATCGTTGTTTACCAAATACTTTCCGCAAAAAGGTACGAATTCCATTAGCGGAAGTGATGTAAGGGAAATTACCAGAGACCTGGCTGGCAATTTCTGGATCGGGACTGAAGACGCAGGCCTGAACAAGCTCGATATCAAAACCGGGCAGTTTAAACACTTCCTGCCAGATGGCAGGCCCGGAAGCATTGCCTATTCGAACATCCATGGTTTGCTGGTTGATGGAGATAAGCTTTGGATCGGTACTTTTGAACATGGGCTGGATGTGTTAGACCTGAAAACCGAGAAAGTAATTAAACATTACCAGGCGGGCGTAGGAAATGCTTTACGCACCAACTTTATTGTAACCTTTTGCAAAACACGTTCGGGAGAGATATTAGTAGGCACCATAAATGGAATTTACCGCTATAACCGCAAACGCGATGATTTTGATCCTATAGCTGGTCTTCCTTTTATTTTTTACGATTCGGTTATTGAAGATAGCCAGGGCAATATTTGGGCAGGAAGCTTTAACGATGGGGTTTTCCGCTTTAATTTATCCAAACCCGGATATGTAAACTTCCGGAACAGCACCAGTGATGCAAAAAGTTTAAGCCACAATACGATAAACAGCATTTTTGAAGATAAGCAACATCAAATGTGGATAACTACAGATGGTGGCGGACTGAGCAGGTTCGACAAAAAAACGCAGCAGTTTAAACGGTATGGTGTTAAAAATGGCTTCCCCAGCAATTACCTTTTCAGGATTAAACAAGATGCATCAAATAAGTTCTGGATCAGCAGTACCCGCGGGCTAATCCACTTCGATCCGGCAACGGCGCTAAGCAAAACATACTCCAAAGCCAACGGATTGCTAACCGATCAGTTTAATTACAACTCGGCCTACCAGGGTAAAGATGGCCGCATTTATTTTGGAAGTGTAAAAGGTTTGATCAGTTTTAATCCGGCTGACCTCACCGCTACCACTTATGAAACCCCTGTTTTTTTAACCGGTTTTCAGGTGAACAGCACCGAAATTGGCTTAAATGGGGCAAATGCCATATCAGATAAATCAATCGTTTATGCAGACACTATTGAACTTAACTACAACCAGTCATCTTTCAGTATCGATTTTGCCGCCCTGAGCTACCGTTCTCCGGAAATGACAGAATACGCTTACAAAATGAGCGGACTTTATAAAGATTGGGAATATCTAAAAACCAACAGAAAGGTTTACTTCACCAAACTTGCGCCGGGCAAATATACTTTTGAGGTAAAGGCACTGGTAGAAGGAAGCAATACCTGGAGCAACAAAAACGTAAAATTACTGATCAGGATCAGTCCGCCCTTTTATTTAAGTCCGTTTGCCTATTTTATTTATTTCATCAGTGCAGGTGCAATTATTTTCTTTTTGGTATCCCGTTACCATCAAAAAATTGCGTTGAAAAACAGCAGGCGCATGGAGGTTTTTGAACATGAGAAGCAGAAGGAAGTTTACCAGGCGAAGATTGAGTTTTTTACCAATGTTGCACACGAAATCAGAACGCCGTTAACGTTGATTATCGGCCCGATGGAAAAGTTGATTAAACAGGCCGATGCCATTCCTGCAATTGAAAAAAACCTCCGCATTATGGGGCGTAACACCGACAGGTTATTAAAGCTGACCAATCAGTTATTGGATTTCAGAAAAACAGAAACCAGCGATTTCTCTTTGAATTTTGTTAAGGCGGACATTACTGAGATTTTGAAGGATGTATATTTACAGTTTCAACCAGCTGCCGAACAGCGCACAGTCAATTACCTGATCAACTTACCTGAAAAAGCCTTTTCAGCCTATATTGATGTGGAAGCTTTTTATAAAATTATCAGCAATTTGATTGATAATGCCATTAAATACGGCAAAACAACTGTCGAAATTAAGCTTGAACAAACCGCTGGGGAAGATAAATTCAGGGTGACTGTTATGAACGATGGCCATAAGATTCCAAAAGAAATACAGAACAAAATTTTCGAACCGTTTTTCAGGGCCAAGGAAACTGAAATCACCAGGGGTACTGGTATCGGACTATCAATTTCCAAATCGCTCGCGCAGCTACACAGTGGTGAACTTTACCTGGATTTTAATCACAACGATTTTAATATATTTGTATTGGAACTGCCCATCCATCAACTTATTGAATTTAACCTGAACGGAAAATGGAAGAAATTGTAGGTACGCACGCGATAAAATATCCTCAGGAAGCAGATAAAGCTGTAGTGCTTTTAGTAGATGACAATGAGGACATTCTTGATTTTATATCGGATGACCTGGAAGAAAAATACCATGTATTGCAGGCCCGTAACGGTGTGGAAGCTTTGAAAGTTTTGGAGCACGAGATTGTTCAGCTTATCATCAGCGATGTAATGATGCCGGAGATGGATGGTTTTGAGTTCTGTGCAAAAATTAAATCGACGTTAGAATTTAGCCACATCCCTGTGATTTTACTTACGGCAAAAAACTCATTGCAATCAAAAATTGAGGGTTTGGAACTGGGTGCTGATGTTTATGTTGAGAAACCTTTTTCACCAGCATTTCTGCAGGTTCAGATTTCCAGTCTGATTAAAAACAGGAACAAGATTAAAGAATATTTCTCGAGTTCTCCGCTATTGCACATCAAAAGTATTGCTTACTCCAAGGCTGATGAGGTATTTTTGGAGAAGCTTCAGGATACGATCAATAAAAACATCAGCAACCAGAGTTTGGATGTAGAACACCTGGCCGAAAAGATGAACATGAGCCGCCCTACGCTGTACCGAAAAATTAAATCCATCTCCAACTTAAGTCCTAACGAACTGATTAACCTTGCCCGTTTAAAAAAAGCCGCAGCATATCTAAATGAGGGATTATTGAAAATATACGAGATCTCGGAAATAGTTGGTTATAGCTCTCAATCACATTTCGGCAGAAACTTTGCCAAACAGTTTGGAATGTCGCCTACTGATTATTTACACAGCAAAACGGCAGAGAAAAAAAAGCCTTAAAAATCAAATAGTTAACCATTGTTATTCTATTTATTTTTATGTAAATTGTCATAACCAAAATATAGAAGTTATGAACATGCTTAAGAAAATCCAAATTTGGGGTGATCAGCATCACCCAAAATGGTTAGACTATTTTAGAATCTTATTAGGCCTTATATTAATGTGGAAGGGTATTGATTTTTACATCAATATGCAAGCTTTCAGCAATTTAATGAGGGGAGCCTTTTTAGGTACCGCTGTGAGCATTAGTTTACTGGCGCACCTCATTATTGTACTGCATGTTATAGGTGGACTTGCCATTACTTTAGGCACACATACCCGCACATTCTGTTTGGTTAATTTACCGATACTCATTGGCGCAGTTTTCTTTATCAATATTTCTGGTGGTATTTTTAAGCCTTATTCAGAATTCTGGTTTTCGGTTTCGGTATTGGTGGGTTTAGTTTGTTTTGTTATAGAAGGAAACGGTATATTATCTGTAGATCGCGATAAAATTTACCCAAATCAGGCGCTTTAACATAATTTCACACTCATTATAAAGCAGATAATTGGCACATTTAAGCTATTTATCTGCTTTTTTTTATTTTCTTTCATGCGCTAACTTAATGATAAACAACACTTAGCATATCTTTTAAAATATTTCTTTGGAAATCATTTGCAGATTTGCTTCAAGTTTGTACTTTTGCGGCGGAGAGTTGGCAGAGTGGTCGATTGCGGCAGTCTTGAAAACTGTTGACTTGTCAAAGGGTCCGCGGGTTCGAATCCCCCACTCTCCGCCAGTGTATAATCAAAATACATCAAAACGCTTTAAACTGTATGTTTAAAGCGTTTTTGTCTATAGGCCATAGCAAAATCATACAATTTATACGATTCTGAGTTGCCCCAACAGGTGTCCTATCTACACATCTAAATCCGGGGCACCTTAATTCCTCGTAAGAGCTTGATGGCATGGATCAACAAAAAAATATAAGGGCTTTAATAACAACTAACCATTTTTTATAGGTCCAATGATCTGTGGCATACCTTCCGGCATGCGCGCAAGCTTGATATGTCTGGTTTTCATACTTGAATGCTAATTAAATTCCGTAGTTACCGGCAAGGGCTTTTTCTTATTTACTAACCTAACATTATAACGAACCACCATCAAACAATAATGCGTCATTTGTAGCATGACTACCTTTCTTCTTGATTAATTTTTTTATTGAAAGCTTGTATTGGAATTTAATTTTCATTTCTGATATCAAATCCAAAATGCTCTCCAGTATGTAATTTGAGCAAGAATATAACCTCTGGCGCCTGGCAGCTCAGAGCTATTTGATTCGCATCCAGTATTTGCAGTCAGCAATAATTAGGCTAGAGTTGATTCGATATACTTTTTAAAATTCGTTGTCTTTCTACCCAATAACCTTTCTAAGTCGCCTGATTGATGTTCGAATTCACCCTCTTCGATTGCTACCACCCAACTGGTGAGGAATTTGGCGACTTTTCGAGACGTTCCTTTCGCAATTAACTCACCAGTATATTCTTCGGCTGTGATGGTGGAAAAAGGGACAGGTTTTCCTTTTTCTTCTGCAAGAATTTTAGCGATTTCAGCAAATGAAATAGTTTCGCTTCCACCTAGTGAATACGATTTCTTTTGGTGTCCCGGCGTAGAAAGTATTTCGGCATGGGCTTCCGCCAGTTCATCTCTTGTTGCAGGTACCATTTTCCCGTTGCCTGCGGGAACTTTTATCCCATTTCCATAAGGGTTGGAATCATAGTAGATAGACAAAATATCTGTAAAAGGGGGATGGTATAAAATGGTATAATCAAGTCCTGATGACTTAAGTACTTGTTCCGTAAAAAGATCTGATTCCGTAATTTCAGGCATTATACGTCCTGAGTCTTCTTTCCGCATTATCGACATATACACCACATGCTTAACGCCAGCTTGGCGGGCAGCGGTAATCACATTGTAATGCTGGGTAAATCGGTCTGAGAAAGCGACTGCACTGGTGAGCATCACTTTATCAACACTTTTAAATGCGCGCAATAAAGAATCATAATTTAGATAATCTCCAAAGCGAACTTCAATACCTTTGGCAGCTAAATTAATTCCCTCTTCCTTTTTTCGGGTAAGGCCAATAATTTGGTCTGCAGGAAAACCTTTTTTTAATAAATGCTCAACTGTTCCTTTTCCAATTGTACCTGTTATTCCTGTTACTAATATTTTTGTCATGATATAATTTACTTGATTTCAAACAATGGCAGTAGATTGTATTAATGCTGAAATACAATGAAAAGACTGCATGTTGTGAAGCCTTTTCACTGTAATCGCATACTATTCGCGAATACTTGTTGGGTCATTAAGCGTCATCTTGGCTATTTCGTCTTTGCGTTTGAATGCAACACCAGAATGCTTCTGCATGTACCTGATCAATTCTGTTGCCGCCTTAACCATCTGCGGCGTACCGCTGACACGGTCATGAAAGGTTAAGGAAAGTTGCCTGCGCCGGGTTGCCGACTCTTCGTAAAGTTGATCGAACTCCATTTTCACCTGCGTGATGTACTGGTCTGGCGAAAAATTTCTTATTTCGATCATGCCCAGATCATTATTACGTATCGTGTATGGAACTACCGCAAAATCCTTTTCGTTAACTTTGATAATAAACGGCTCATCACGGCCTAAGTCATCAATATGATAAATGCATCCAAGCTCCTGTAATATCTTCAGAGTGTTTTCACTACGGCGCAAAAAGTTGGCATGTAACCAACCGGCGTTTGTCCGGTTACTTTTTTAATCGCATCTAAGCCATCTTTAATGAATATTTTTTCTTCTTTATACGACATGTCGTATTCATCTTTCCAGGTCATACCGTGCCCGGAAGCCTCATGCCCACGGCCTACAATCTCTTTAGCCAGGGCAGGATTTCTTAACACAGCAGAGCCCACCATATGGGTTGTTACTTTGATGCCTAATTTATCCCAGTTATCCAGCATCCGTGGGATACCTTCTTTATATCCGTATTCGTACCAGGTGCTTGCAGGCAAGTCTTTATAACCGGGTTTCATATTGGGCGGAAAAGGGCTTGGTGCATTATCCGGCTGGCCGCCTGCTTCAAAAAGCATGGTGGCGGAAACGACGAGCCGTGAGCCATCTGCCCACTTTGATGATTTGGAGGCATACAACTTATTAGGGCTTTCAGCCATAGATATTTGATTTGCACCAATGAAACCTGCCAGCGATAACAGGCCAGTTTGTTTAATAAAATCTCTTCTGTCTGTCATAACTTTGCCCCAATTAATAAAGTCCCTGGTTAAACTTCGCTATGGCTGCATCAGGGTTAGCAAAGTAGTCAGTACGTTGCCTGCCCGCTTCCCCAACAAAGATCTCGTAACGGTCCTCATTAATCCCGGTATAGATGTCTTCAGCAGCAACTTCAGGTGGCAAGCCATGTTGCTCGCCCCCCATATCTTTGGTTGCATCTGTATTGATCAGCGATGGCATTACTTCAAAAACCTTGATGTTGGTATCTGATGATAAGGTTAAACGTAAAGCAACTGAATGCGAATGCAAGGCTGTTTTAGCGTCTGAGTAAGTCGGCAAAACCAACAGCGGATGGAATGCCACATTGGAAGTAATATTTACAATTGCCGCTTCGGGCTGCTTTTTTAATAGCGGCAACAAGGCTTCGATTAACCTAACCGGGGCAAAATAGTTGGTTTCAAATTCCTGCTTTGCTTTATCAACCGCATTTGCGCCTTCGCCCAGTTTATAAACAAATCCCACGCCGGCATTATTGATCAATAAGCTAAGATTGCCGTAAAAAGTTTCCAGTTTTGTAACGAGATTTTTAACAGCATCTGCGTCGGTCACATCGGAGACGATATAATTAATACCTAACTCATTGGCAGCTTTTGCCAACTTATCTTCATTGCGACCAGTTATAACTACCCTGGTTCCTTTTTCACTTAAAAATTTTGCTGTTGCATAACCGATTCCTGAACCACCACCGGTAATCAGGACTGTTTTGTTCTTAATATCCATGATTTCTATTTATTAATAATAATATTTAAATTTGCTTGCCATTTGCAAGTAAACAAAGATAAAATATAATACTTGCAAGTTGCAAGTATTATTTAACATTTTTATGTCATGAAAGAAATTCAGCACCGATCTGATTGTCCGATAGCTTATTCCTTAGATTATTTAGGCGACAAGTGGATAATTTTAATTCTAAGGGACCTGATCTTCACCAGTAAGTCGAGTTATGGTGATTTTCTCAGTTCTGGTGAAAAAATAGCTACTAATATTCTTGCAGACCGGCTTAAGCTTTTAGAAGCAAACGGATTTATAAAATCTTCGGTATCTCCCGAAAAAAAGAACAAGTTTATCTACAATCTTACAGAGAAAAGTATTGACCTGATCCCCCTTATTGTCGAATTAATGATTTGGGGATCGAAGTACGATTCATATCCCATAAAAGAGGCGGTTAAAAAATTGGAAAAAGATAAAGAAGGCACTATACGGGAAATCCGGGAGAAACTTTTGCAGCGTTTAAAAAGCGATGCTCCTGCAAAATAGCATCATATATTTTGAGGCTGAAAGCTTTTAATAGATATTGGATTTTAAAGACTTTAATTAGATTGCACTGTAGGAATTTCCACTTTAACATTGCCGAATAGTATGTTAAAGAGCGATTAGATTTTTCCCGATTATCGGATCATGGTATTTAACGTCGCAGGGTTTAATTCCACAGATTCATAATGCTTCCTTGCTATTTTCAAAATGAAGCCATCATCATAGGCCAGCATGTTACCGTCGGTTACTTTGTTAAAATATATGCCCCGCCTGTTGCCATGAAAAGAATTATTGCCGGCGTCACCTCACCTGGATTCACTACCAATGTATGTGCTTCACCTGCCGGTTCATATAATAAAAGTTCCCGGTTTAGCTGTCCATTCATGTTCGAGGTAGTACCAATTTCCGCGTAAGGTGTAGCCAACTGATGTTGAATGAAAATGCGGTGGCATTTGAGCTCCTGCCTCTGCCCTTAGAATCACGGTAAAACTTCTATTGCTCAAATTAAATTGGTAGGGCAGGATTTGGAAATATGGCGCGGAAGGTACAGCACTATTGTCGCAGCGCGAGGCCGACCTTCTGCTGTTCTCTTACAAAACAAAATTAAATTGTTGGATCGCAAATCTACTTTGCTTAAATTTTGGGGTGAAGATAATCGCTTCAATGCAAGGAGGATGAATGTATACATTACCAGGCTGCATAAGTTCCTTAAATCAGAACCTTCAATTGTTAGACAAAGTATAAGGGAACAAGGATATAAATTAGCAGAAATTTAATGAGTCATACTGGAACAAGATATAAGTTTGAGTTGGTGAGTGTGGTCTCAATAGCTATTTCGCACAACCTCTTGTGTAATAGACTTGGCAGGCTACCAGTATTTAAGCACCTTATCTTTTTAAGTCAACCCTTCCAATCGATCTAACTACATGTTCGTTAATACCAATATTTAAACAATTTTTTTGAATCTAAAAATAACATTGATTAAAAGAAAGTTGACAAGTATCAACAATTATAGTTGATAGGTGTCAACTTATTACTATATTTGCTTTATGAAAAAAGATATAGAGCAAATCAGGAGTTTTAACCGCTTCTATACCGCCCATCTCGGTTTATTGAATGAGCATATTTTAGACGGTCCATATTCTTTGGCGGAAGCCCGCATTTTATTTGAGATAGGAATAAGACAGCCAGTAACCGCGCAGGAACTGGCCACATTGCTCACCTTGGACAAAGGTTATTTGAGCAAAATCATTAAAATGTTTGTAAATGATGGCGTGATTGCACGGACACCCTCAAAGGAGGACTCGCGTGTCTATCATATCAACCTGACCGCTCAGGGTTCAAATCTATTAAAAGATCTACAGGGAAAATCCGACCATCAAATCGAAGGATTTTTAACGAAGCTCTCGCCCGACGAAGCAGACATGTTAGTGAATTCCATGAAAACGGTCCAAAATCTATTGTCAGCAGATTATAGCAATCTGTTGCTGTCCGGTCAGGTTGTTTACCGTGAAGGATTAAAGCCAGGCGATGTCGGGTATCTGATCTATCTGCATGGCATACTTTATGCCCGCGAATCTGGTTATTCGCAGGAATTTGAAGGTTATATGGTCAAAACTTTTTACGAGTTTCTGGAACATTATGACACGGGTAGAGATAAAATATGGCTGGCTACTTATAATGGGCAGATCATCGGATGTATCGCCATCTTAGCTAAGCCCGATAATGAAGCGCAATTGCGCTGGTTCCTTGTGCACCCGGTATTCAGGGGTACCGGCGTAGGCAAACACTTGCTTCATGCAGCGCTAACTTACTGCCGCGGGCAGCAGTTCAAAAACGTATACCTACTGACTACTGATGTACAGCAAAAGGCCATTGCCATGTACAAAAAAGCAGGCTTCCAGCCAACAGCGTCTATACAAATGGAGCAATGGGGCAAAACGCTTCATGAAGAACGTTACGACCTTGATTTGACAACACAGCATTAATTAATTATTATGAAATATTTAGTAATTGGCGCCGGAGGAACCGGCGGCCTTATAGGAGGCTATTTGGCAAAAAACCAGCTTGATGTAACACTCATAGCGCGTGGTGAGCACCTCAGAGTTATTCAGCAAAAGGGCCTTACCGTTAAAACTTACGGCGAAGAACCTGTTCACCTAACCAACATTAAAGCTATTGGTGAAGATGCGCTGGAAAATCAAAAATTTGATGTAATTTTTGTTTGTGTGAAGGCTTATCATTTGAGTAGCATTGTACAGATGCTAAAAGATGCAGCTAAGGAGCAAACGATGATCATCCCCATTTTAAACTCGCTGGGCAGTGGTGCCTATCTGCGTACTGAGTTGCCCCGACTAAATATTTATGATGGCTGTATCTATATCACAGGTTATATTTCAGCACCCGGAGAGGTAAGTCAGAATAACCAGATCTTTAGAATTTTTTACGGGTTGGAAGAGGAAAATAAAAATGATAACTCAAGAGATAAAATGGAAAGCGAAGTACGGGAAAGCGGTATAGATATCCGGTACAGTGCAGTTATTACCAGCGAAATATTTAAAAAATTAACCTTTACTTCGGCTTTTGCGTCCTGTGCAGCTTATCATAACATACAAGCATCATCTTTGCAGTCAGATGAAACTTACCGTAACCACTTCATTAGCTTACTTAAAGAGTTAAAGCAAATATCAGACGCTGCAAACTTTGGCCTAACCGACAATTTTTTCAAGGAGAATCTTCAAATCCTGGACGATCTTTCTGCTGACTTTACTGCTTCCTTTCAAAAAGATTTACAGCAGAATAAACCAGATGAGCGCAATGAAATTATTCATGATATGGTGCGACTGGCGGCCCGGAACAGCATCCAAATTCCGCATTATGAAAAAATTGCAAAACATTTCAGATAAACATGCTGCCGGCATAATGCTTATCATGGATATCAGTCAGCGTAAAAGTCGGAAAGATAAACACAATTGTACGGCAGTATTTTTATCAAATACAGAACAGTAATACCTATGATGCATTCAATAATTACATCTTATCGATTGTCCAGCCAGGCCAGAAATGAAGTAGCCTTATCTTTTCCAACCAGTAAATTCTCGTCCGTAGGTATAACTAATTTAACCAAGAGCTTCCGGGCAAAGTATTGCTCAACCTCTTTAACCGCTTTAAAGCTGATCAGGTACTGCCTGTTTAATTTAAAGAAATTTAACGGGGATAGTTGAGCGGTTATTTGCTCCAAAGACTGATTGATATGGAATGTTTCGCTATCGAAGGTCACTATTGTTATTTGTTCGTTATGGGCAAAAAAATAAGCGATGTCATCTGTAGGTAGGTTTAAATATTTTCCGTGCTTGTAAATCAGGAAGCTTGATTTACCGGTGTTCGGATGTTGAAGTTTTAGAATTTGAGCGATCAGCGCAGGAGAAATGTCACCGCTTCTTTGACCTATGAAACGGTCCATTTTATCGAAGGCTCTTCTAAAAGCATCTTCAGTAAACGGTTTTAAGATATAATCGATCCCGTTGGCCTTAAAAGCATCAACAGCGTATTCGTCATATGCGGTACAAAAAATAACCGGTGAGTCTACTTTAACCTTTTGAAATATTTCAAAGGATATGCCGTCAGCCAGCTGGATGTCCATAAAGATCAGGTCAGGTGCCTGATGAACCGACAGGTACTCTACTGATGTTGATACTTTCTGCAGGGGGCCGTCTACACGACTACCCGGACGGATCTGGGAGATCATTTTGATTAGCGCCCTGGCAGTTTTTAATTCATCTTCAATTACTAATATCTGCATTGGCCGGAAGCGCTACGGTGAAAAATTGGTGATTTGATTCTATAATAATCTGCTGTCCCATCAGGTGCAAATATCGCTGACCGATATTTTCCAGACCGATCATGTTCGATGGTTCAGGATGATTTTTTAGCTGTACGTTATTTTTAACTTTAATATATTTTCCATCCGAATAGATCGAAATATTTAAAGGCTGATCAAGGGAGATAATATTGTGCTTGATCGCGTTCTCCACTAAGAGCTGCAGGGTAAATGGAGGGGTTATTGCGCTTAGGTGCTCCGGAGAAAACTGGATCTGAAGATCAATGCCTTCTTCAAATCGCGACCTGACCAGAAAATAATAAGCATTTAGATTTTCGAGTTCCTTCTGCATCAATACCGAATCCTGTTGCCTGCTTTCCAGTGTATAGCGGTAAAAGTCAGATAATTTGACAATAAAATCAGCCGCAGTTGCATCACCGAAATCGACCATCGATTTCAAGGTGTTCAGACTGTTAAACAGAAAATGCGGATTAACTTGCTGCTTTAATACCTCGTATTTTGCGCTTAGGTAATCCGCTTTTGTCCGTTCGAGATCCATGCCGATTACCTGATTAGCGTAACTCTGAAAAAGCAAATACAAAAACATATAAATAGTCAAATTGATCAGGATGCCCCGGAACTGGTACATCATTATCATGGTACCAATAAGCTTATCGTTAAAGAAAAGTTGACCGCAAACTACCAATATTCCCATAACAAATATACCCAATGAAAGGCTTCTGATCAGCCTGAGCCCAAAAAACCTGGTCGTTAACGCCTTGTTGAAGAATTTTGGCAATGTATATAAGTTGTAAAACCAGACAAACAGCGAATAAATAAACGCTATAAAACAGTCGATGACAACTTCAGCAAAACTGATCTTCAGCTGTAATATTTTTGGAATAGAGGCCAGAATACCCATAAAGACAGCAGATGCCCAGATCACTTTTTGTGATACCTGGAAAACCCTGCCAGTTTCTTTATGTATGTATTTTTCAAAAATCATGGAATGATGGATGGCCTTTGTGTCAATATAAAATGTATGCGTTCATTTTGTCCTGTTGTATCTGCTGATAACAGGAGGTTTTTGCCCATAAATTTTCGATAAGTTACAAAATTAGTATGATTTCCTATATTGATCGTTTCTGCGGAAATCAACTCACCTGGTATTCGTGCGCCAAACCAATGGGCGTCATCCTGCTGTTTCCATGTCACTAATGTAAAGGAATTACCTGGCACATTTAAGTTTGATTCCTGCGTCGCATTTTTAAAATGCTCATCACCATAGAGGATGCTCATGGTGCCCACCTTTTTATTTATCAGGGAAGTAATTACCTTTTCATGCAGTTCTGACAACCTGAAAGTTGAAGGAAGCGAGGCTTTGCTGTTAATGAGACGATCTGGATCCGTGGCTCCTTTGCAGCCGGCTACAAATAATGAACCAGCTGCAATGATATAAAATATTAATTTCATTTTAATTCTTGATTGGAAAGGTGAACACATAATCATTGTCTTTCATCGGCTTATGACAGTTCATACATTCTGTTGTAAAAATCGCTGTTTTGCCATATGGCGTTAATTTTGGTGTTTTGAACCGGGCAAAGCCCCAGCCGTTCGTTGATCGGTATTTTTCAGCATTTTTGATCATGTATTCAACCTGTTTAAAAGCCCCGGTTGTTACATTTCCGTTTCTATCCTCCAGTTTATCCCAGGCAGCTTTTGCAAAAATAGTTCCATCGGGCCAGGGATTGTTATGATTAGTTTTGACAGCATTCACCGCGATATCATTTCCGTATATTACACGCATGGTGCCGTTATCAAAACGGTCCGATGTGCTGATGACCTGCCAGTTTTTGTAATCGGGAAGGTAGGTGATGTCGTTTAATGTTTTGGGTAGTTTTTGACGGTCGACAGATACTAAACTTTTTCGCTGATGCTCAAAGGCATTTATTTTGGCTGTATCTTCCGGCAGATCATGTATCATGCTGGTCAGGTATTTTTTTAGGACAATGAGATCCTTCGGCGAAACCCTGGCGTTAGGATGAACGACCTGATAGCTTTTAACCGGCATGGCTCCCTGCTCGATCTGATTGACAGCCTCCCAAAGTTTTGCTTTGCGATCCGCGGGTGCCAGCTTATCCCAATTAGAAAAGTTGAGCCCCTTTCTGCCGTCACGAACATGGGCTGCAACCTGCCAGTAAACCGGTTGTACCTGATCATACCATCGCAGTTTAGTTTCATTGGAATGGCAGTCGTAACAAGCTCTCACTAAAATATTTTTAACAGCCTTTGGAGCCTGAAAGTCCTGTGTGACTGGTGGGTCGTCAAGTCGTGGACGGAAAAACTGAAGACTGACCAATAAAACAACGATGAATGATACAGCCGGAAGAAAATACTTTTTCATGATTATGATTTCTGGTACAAATAAATTCAACAAATCTCGGTCTGGCAATCTAAATGTCCTGTAAGCGGCAAATTGGTTGCTGAGATTGGCCATTAAGCAGTTGAACAATAATTTGTATATTGTTAAAATAAATTTCGTTGACGTCCCCCCGAAAAACTGGCTCACTCATTTCTGAAATGGGCTGTCAGAATTTGCGTCTTTTTCAATTTAACCATTTATTAAACAGTGAATTAAAAAAGTGTAGGTTCCCGAACCTTTTTCATAAAATTGATGGAAATTTTTTGATACTAAAACAGAACGAAATTTTTGAAAAATATTACTTATCAGCAGCGATTAAATAAACTGCATTGAAGAACAGCATATATTTTAATAACTATTATGAGCGGTTATTAATTTCCTAAAGCTCAACCCAATAAATTTTTAATAGAATAACGAAAGTTTGAGAAAATTCTTCAGGTATTTTTATAAAACTTCTTGCTTATACCTGATTGGATAGCACAATGAGCGTTTGGCTTCATTAACTACAAACGTACTGTTAAGCGCACCTACATTTTCCAATTTGGAAAGTTTTTCCATAATAAAACGGTTATACTCAGGCATATCGCCCACTACGATTTTGATCAGAAAATCAAATTCTCCGGTGGTATGGTAACATTCCAGTACTTCGTGATATTCAATTACCTGGTTCTGAAAGTTGGATAAGGCCTCTGCACTATGAACAGTAAGTTTAATGTGCGAAAACGCAATCCACAGATCGGTAAATTTATTGCGGTTAATTACCGTTACAGTTTCTCCTATAAATTCTTCACGTCTCAACCTGCTCACCCTTTCGAAAATTGTACTGCCAGACCTTTTAAGTTTAGCAGCAATTTCCTTATTGGTCAGCCGTCCATCAGATTGAATGATCCGTAAAATGTCCAGATCAAGCTGATCCAGTGTGCTGTTGTGCATGCGTACTTGCTGTTTTATAGTAATTGCACCGGATAAAAATACAGAAAACCGTTAATCGCTTATTTAAATCGGGTAAATTGAAGCAAACTTAATGAGTTTCTTTGAAATGCACCAAATTACATCCAATAATATTTGGATTTTAACTAAAATGATGGCTAACAAGCAAAATTTAATTCCGCTATTTTGTTTCCATTAGAATAATTTCCGGATTTGCACAACTCTTGAGGAATTATGATCTCCAGCACCGAATTTCGTGGCTATAAATTCACTTTTTAATCAGTTAAAAAGGAGAAACAGACGTAAAAGAAATGGATCAGGAAAAAATATTAGTGATTGGTGCCTGCGGGCAAATCGGCAGAGAGCTTACAGCTGCATTGCGTTTAAAGTTTGGGCAAATGCAGGTGCTGGCATCCGATATTCAGGCGAAGAATAATTTATCTACAGAGGTTTTTCCTTATCAGCAACTGGATGTAACTGATGCCGATGCATTGGAAAAACTGATTGCAGATGAACAAGTTACACAGATTTACCATCTGGCCGCAATGTTATCAGCCAATGGCGAAAAAAATCCTAAAAAAGCCTGGGACCTGAACATGAACAGTTTGCTCAGCGTGCTGGATCTTTCAGTAAAATATGGCGTAAAAAAAGTATTCTGGCCGAGCAGCATTGCTGTTTTCGGTCCGGATTCTGAAAAAACAAATACCCCTCAACAGGGGATAACCGAACCATCAACCGTTTATGGCATCAGCAAGGCAGCAGGAGAATACTGGTGTAAATATTATTTCGAAAAATTCGGACTTGATGTGCGCAGTATCCGTTACCCAGGATTGATCAGTTATACGGGCGCACCTGGTGGCGGTACCACTGATTATGCAGTTGATATTTTTCATCATGGGGTAGAAGCCAAACCTTTTACGTGCTTCCTTAAAAAAGAAACAGTTCTTCCGATGATGTATATGGAAGATGCTATAAGGGCCACGCTCGAGTTGATGGATGCGCCGGTGGATAACATAAAAGTGCGTACTTCGTACAACCTGAGCGGGCTGAGCTTTAGCCCCGAGGAACTTGCAACAGAAATCGAAAAACTGGTGCCAGGTTTTAAAGTGGATTATACACCCGATTTCAGACAGCAAATTGCTGATAGCTGGCCGGGAAGCATTGATGATAGCGCAGCACAAACAGATTGGAACTGGAAACCTGCTTACAACCTTGAAGCTATGGTTAGCGATATGTTGTTAAACCTAAGGGCATTACAAGAAATTTAAGTAGATACTGTGCATCAATAGAAAAAATATTTAGTTAATGATTGAGCAGGTGGCCGCGATGGTTCCCTGCTTTTTATATTTCGCACATCCCAACTTTTTACATACCTTAAACTATCTTATCACGCCCGGGCAAACTTTGCTGTTCTTAATGAGTAACCATTAACCAAATTTTGATGATGAAGTACATCCTTTTACTGAGCTTATTTTTAAATAATTTAGTTGATTTACAAGCGCAGAACAAAATCCCGCTTCAAAATATAACAATCACCAGTAAGGCTCAAAAAACTGAGGTTATTGTTGATGATAAAGGTGAATTGCATTTAAACGTTTCTCCAACAGATGCATTAAAGTTTAAAACCGCAAAGTTGGTTCATTATAGCGATTTCGGGGCAAAGGGTGATGGAAAAACGGATGATATAGATGCCATCGCAGCAACCCATGCCTTTGCCAATCAACATGGCCTTATGGTAAAAGCTGATGCAGGCGCCACTTATTACATTGGCGGAAATGAGCGCACGGCAATTATTCAAACGGATACCGATTTTGGTACGGCCAACTTTATTATTGATGATACGGAAGTAAAAAACCGTAATGCATCTGTTTTCACCGTAAGTTCAGCCCTGAAATCATTTAAACTCAAAAATATTAACTCACTAAAAAAAAATCAGCAAAAAATCGATGTTAGCTTACCAAAACCGTGTTTAATTACAGCAACAAATTCCAGGGTTAAACAGTATATCCGGTTGGGCTTAAACCAAAACAACGGCTCATCGCAAACTGATATTTTTCTGGCAGATAAAAACGGTAATCTGGACAGGAAAGCACCGATTATCTGGGATTTTGAACAGCTTACTGATATTACTGCACTGCCGATTGATGAGCAGCCTTTGAACATTACCGGGGGCCGTTTTACTACAATTGCCAATAAAGAACAAGCTAAATACAACTATTACAGCCGCAATATTTCAATAAAAAGATCGCATGTTATTGTGGATGGTCTGCAACATTTCGTTAAAGGTGAAGGCGACCATGGGGCACCTTATGGCGGCTTTATCAACATCAGTGATTGTGCCTATGTAACGGTAAAAAACAGCATTTTAACCGGCCACCTTGCCTATAGCACTGTTGGGGCGGCGGGCAAGCCTGTTACCATGGGCACGTACGACCTTTCTGTAAACCGTGCAGTTAATATATCATTTATAAATTGCAGTCAAACAAATAGCATTGATGACAATAAATATTGGGGCATTTTAGGATCAAACTTTTGCAAAAATCTGCTTTATGATGGTTGTACCCTCTCCAGGTTTGATGCTCACCAAGGGGTTGCCAATGCCACCATCAGAAATTCTACCCTAGGTCATATGGGCATTAATGGTATCGGTAGTGGAATATTGAGCATAGAAAATTCTACAGTACATGCACGGAGCTTTATTAACCTGCGCCCTGATTACGGCAGTACCTGGCAGGGAAAATTGATGATTAAAAACTGTGTGTTTTTACCAGCCGCAGGTAAACCTATCACTGCTTCCATTATAAACGGCTCCAATTCTGGTGAGCATGATTTTGGGTATACCTGTTATATGCCGGCAAAGATTACCATCGAAAATTTACGGATTGAGGATGTCAATCATCCAGAAAATTACCAGGGCCCGGCTATTTTCGCTGATTTTAATCCAAAAATGAATGATAGCACCTACAAGGAAAAGTTTCCATATATAAAACCCAATGAGGTTATTTTAAAGAACGTAACCACAGCCAGTAAGAAAACATTGAGGATCAGCGATAATCTTTTCATGTTCAAAGATGTAAAGGTTAAAACGAACAATTGATTTTATTCCATATCCGGTAAAGCTGATTTCAATAATCCCTCTCGAATCATTTAGTAAGAGATTTTTTCACCTTGCCAGCCTGTTGTGCGTAAAAATTGCTCCCAGTTGAGCGTGCCAGGATTTATTTTACGGCTCCATGAAAGATCTTTGTCTTTTTGAAAATAACCAAACTCAACTGCATAGGCTGCCATGCCTAAAACTTCATTTATTAGGCTTTCATTGGAAGCAAAACCAGGGAAATGACGGAGAAAATCTTCCCTTGTGAAAGCAGAACTGTATACGGCTTCTTTTCCGGTAACCTTCACAAAGGCATCAACCATTTCCTGGGGAGAAATAAATTCGCCAATTACAGGTAGCGATTTGCCTGCATATTCTGCCGGATTGGTAAATATTTCCAAAACAGCTGGCCCTGTTGCAGTAAGCGGATCAACAAATGGTGCACGAAAATCTTTCGGCAGGTAAATCGGAAATACAAATTGACCATCCTTCAAATATGGCGTATAAAATTCCATAAGATTCGTATAAAAAAAGGCCATATATATAAAGGAACTCACTATTGGTAATGTTCGGATATATTCTTCCACAAGGGCCTTATCAGTAAAATGAGGTGCAAATTTTTCTCCTTTGGTAATCCGGTCTACATTTTCCAGACTGCTAAATAAAATGTGTTTTACTCCTGCTTCAACTGCAGCATCAGCAAGTTCCTTACCCAATTCCATTTCGTGTGTATGTGGAGGAGCAATGCTGGGCGTAACCATAAATACACCGTACGATCCAAGGAACGCCGCTACAAATTGTGCTTTATGTCCCAAATCCAATGGTACATTTATCAATTCGGCACCTTGTTTAATCAATTCAACCGCTTCGGCTGAATTCGCCCGTCGGGTAATGCCGCGTACACGAAACTGCTTGCTTTCTAACAGGGTTCTTGCAACGCTAAGGCCCTGCTTACCCATAATGCCTACAACTGTAATTAGCGGCTTATCGTTCTGATTTGATTTTTCAATAAAATATGATGACATGTTTTAAAAATTAGCAAAATTTTATACTATAATAATTATAGTTGCAAAACTAATTTTAGTGCATTACTTTTACAATAACTATCCATTTAGATAGGTTTAAATAAATAAATTGTGAAAACTGAATGCATTGGTGAAAACGTAAAACTGAACGGTAAAACTTACCCTTGTACGGTTAGCCTGGCCATGGATCTGATTGGTGGGAAATGGAAAACTGTTATTTTATACCACTTAAAAACAGAACCTAAGCGTTATAGTGAGTTATTAAAAGAAATGCATACCGTAACAGAAATGACCTTGAGTATCCAACTGAAAAAACTGGAACAGGATGGCCTGATCTCCCGAAAAGTATACGGCAAAAAACCTCCGGTTAAGGTGGTTTATAGTTTAACCGATTTTGGAAAAACATTAATCCCTACCCTGGAAGCGATTACTGCATGGGGAAACCAGATTACTGAACAAAGCGCAGAATTTGTAAATTTTACTCCATTGCCAAAAATGTAGCATTGGGTTATCATCTGATAAGGTTGAGCATTTAACTGTATTGTGTCGCAAATACACCGTCAGAAAGTCGCTTTACTCCCTGCTGATTTTGTTTTTTTACGTCCATATTTGTTAAAAGTAATTGTGGAGTAGCAACCACATCAAAAAAACGGGCAGACTAAAAAGCCATAAGATTGTGAGTAAAAAATTAAAAGTTATGTCAGATAATAAGGTTTCATTACACAGAATAATTAAAGCATCACCAGAAAAACTATTCCGAGCCTTTACCAGTAATACTGCAATTGCCGCATGGCTACCTCCTTATGGGTTTCTCTGCACGGTACACGAACGGAATGTGCAGGAGGGCGCAACGTACAAAATGTCGTTCGAGAATTTTACTACAGGAAACAGTCACAGCTGGACTGGAGAATTTTTGGAAATAAAGCCAAACGAATTTTTAAAATATACCGATAAATTCGACGATCCAAACCTTCCCGGTGCAATGGTTACTTCTGTATGGTTTAGCCAAACCATGGTGGGCACTGAATTGAAAGTTTTACAGGAAAATATTCCCTCGGTAATACCTGCCGAAATGTGTTATCTGGGCTGGCAGGAATCGATAGAAAAATTAATAAAATTAGTAGAGCCTCAGATACCGGATGCCTGATTAAGTGCAAATATTGTTTTGGATCATTAATGGCCATGCAAAATGCATGGCCATATTTGTTTAACCGGATTTACTAATGGCGTCTTAATTTGAAATAATGCTATTTAAAATCTGGTATTGGGAATATATGACCGCCAAATAAGATGTAAGACCACAGCAGTGTCCAAAAGATGTTAAAAATCTGAGCAGTTACAAAGGTAAATGCAGGCCGCCCACCTTGTAATTTCACTAAAGATGAAAATTTAGCTTCCATACCGATAGAAATAAATGCGATAGCGAACCACACCGTGCGCAGGCCATTTAATGTTGGGGCTACGCCTTTTGCTGTTGCAGGCGATAAAAGGAAAGAAAATACCAATGACGCAGCAACAAAACCCAGTACAAATTTCGGAAAACGCTCCCAAACAATTTTTAAACCAGGGCTTTCCGCTTTAACCAAAACTTCTCCGTTTTCGCCTTTTGGTTTTTTGTAGGCCCACCATATGGCGATAAAAAAGGCTGCAACCCCAATGAATACATTTTGCGAAAATTTAGCAATTACCCCTGCTTTAACCGCTATCGGGCCAACTAAATCGCCGGCAGCAGTAACTGTAGCGGTGGTATCTAAAGTGCCACCCAACCAGGCACCGCCAATTACATCAGGAATATGAAAATACCTTACGGCCCATGGCTGAATAACCATCATCGGGATGGCCATAATCAATACCAAAGTGGTTACATAGGATAATTTACGTTTATCGCCATTAATTGCACCTGCAGCAACAATTGCGGCTGAAACACCACAAATGGATACCGCAGAGGCCAAAATTACACCGAATTCATCATCAACCTTCAATTTACGGCTTAACCATAAAGAGAAAAACCAAACAGCGGTTACCACAATTATGGCCTGAACAATGCCCGGTAAACCAGCTTTAATTAAATCGGCAGATAAAATAGTGGTACCTAAAATTACCAAGCCTGTTTTGATATAAAATTCAGACCTTACCGCCTCCTTTAACCAGTTTGGCAATTTAACCAGGTTACCCAACAGGATCCCGATCAACAGGGCGAATACAACATATTCTAAACCGAAATAGGAAATACTTTTATTACCACCGATTATAAAAGAGACAATTGCCAAAAAATAAATCAGTGTAAAACCCGCTGCAAACCTGGCTACCTTACCTCCTGATAGCGCAATCGCAATGGCTGCCAGCACCAGAAAAACTGCACCGGTTTCTACAATCAGCAACAGGTTTTGAGGCGATAATATTTCACCAAACAAATCATCAGTAGTAGCCCATTTAAATGCGGGTAAAGTGATGGTTGTGCCGTTATTGGTTAAGTAAAGCACGGTTGCAATAATGATTGTTCCTAAAATTACAGCCCACCAATCTTCTGTAAGCGATTGTAAAAATGTTTTTTTGTCGGGCGTTATCCCGGCGTCTGTTAAAGCTCCCGTAGTTCCTGAAGCATTGTTCTGTGTTGACATAGTGTTTATTTGTGGTTATCTAATTTGATGTTAAAAATATCTTTCAGTGCTTTTTTTGCGGCATTGTAACCGCACATTCCATGTACACCACCGCCTGGAGGCGTAGAAGATGAACAGATGTACAACCCTTTGGCAGAAGTTTTATAAGGCGACAACCTTAAAGCCGGGCGGGTAAACAGTTGGCCAATATCCAATATACCTCCGTTGATATCGCCACCAATATAATTTCGGTTGTGTGCTTCCATCTGCTCGGTATTCATGGTGTGTTTGGCCAGGATGCGATCTTTAAATCCAGGGGCAAAACGTTCTACCTGGTTTTCTATAATTGCTGTCAAATCCTGTTTCGATCCATTTGGCACATGGCAATAAGCCCAGGCGGTCTGCTTTCCTTCAGGCGCACGTGATGGATCGAACAAACTCTGTTGAGCAAGTAATACAAATGGTTTTTCGGCCTGCTGGCCTTTGCTGGTTTTTAGTTCCCCTTCGGCTATTTCTTCAAATGTATTGCCAAGGTGTATCGTGCCGGCACCCTTACATGCTTCAGCTTTAAAAGGGATAGGTCCGTCCAGTGCCCAATCTACCTTAAATACTCCCATACCATAGCGGTAACGTTCGAGCTGCCATTTATAAATATTGGAGAATTTATGTCCTGCTATTTGCAATAATTGTTTTGGCGTAACATCAAAAAGCACTGCATGGGCGGATGGCAGTTGATTTAGTGATGAAATAAAATTTCCCGTTTCAATTTTCCCGCCAAGTGATTTAAAGTAAGCAGCCAATGCCTCTGCAATAAATTTTGATCCGCCTTTGGGTATCGGCCAACCTTTAAGGTGCCCGGTAGCCATTAATACCAAACCGATTGCAGTGGTACTCAAATTACTTAAAGGCTGTATGGCATGTGCGGCCATTCCGGCAAAAAGCCCGCGCGCATGTTGTGCTTTGAAGCGGTTAACAAAACCCGTTGCGCTTCTTAATGCTTTTAGGCCAAAACCGGCCATTGCCAATGGGTGCTTGGGAAAACGCAGGGGCCCTAAAGCATCTTCAGCTATCAATGGCCAGGCTGATGTAACATTTTCCATTAAGGAAGTATACGTTTTTGCATCCCTGCCGAGGTATCCGGCAGTTTTCTGGATAGAATGATCCAATATAGCAGCGGTTCCGTCATCAAAAGGATGTGCGGCGGCCAAAAGAGGTTGCAGGTATTCCAGGCCAAATTCGGCCAAAGGCAGTGTTTTAAAAAATGGCGAAGCCAATGCCATCGGATGGATCGCTGAGCATACATCATGTGTAAAACCGGGCAAAGTAAGTTCAGCAGAAGTTAAGCCGCCCCCGATCACGTTTTTACCTTCTATAATTAAAACGGAAAGTCCCTGTTGCTGCATAAGAATTGCTGCGGCCAATCCATTTGGCCCCGAACCTACAACTACTGCATCATAATCCCGTTTTTCTAATTTCATCTGGTTATTTTATTGTTTCCGGTTTAAATAAAACTCTTCCATCGGCACCAATCTGCCAAGCCGTAATGGGATTCATGTGGTAACCCCCTAAATTTACGCCACGTGCCGCAACCAATTGCGCCAATGTTGGCTGTAAATAGCCTGTTTCATCGGTAACGCGACTCAAAATTTCAGTTGCTTTGCCGTCCCATTCCCATAAATGCCTGAAATAAGTATGCGCTTTGCTAAGCACCGGTTCCTGTAAATTGGCCAGTTGCCACGTTTTGCCTGCATCGGTACTTACTTCCACTTTTTCTACCTTACCCCTTCCGCTCCAGGCAATTCCGCGGATCTCCACCCAACCTTTATTTACCTTTTGCGGGTAAGCAGGATAGGTGATGATGGAGCGTGCATCCAACTCAAAGCTAAACATTCTGATTTTATCTTTTACAGGGTAAGTATATTTTGAGGTTTCTTCCCGGGTCATATATGGTTCTTCTGAAAGTTCAATCCGACGGAGCCATTTGATATTCATATTGCCTTCAAAACCTGGCAAAAGTAGCCTCATGGGATATCCCTGTTCGGGGCGCATGGCCTCCCCATTCTGCGCATAAACAATCATGGCATCATCCCAGGCTTTTGCAATCGGGATGGTACGTGTCATAACAGCAGCATCCGAGCCTTCGGCCAAAAACCATTTCGCTTTATTGCTGATGCCGACTTCTTCAAATATGGTAGAGAGCATAACGCCCGTCCACTCGCTTTGGCTGGTAAGGCCAAGAATATCCTGCGGAGTCATTTCGGTTTTGCCAGTGCGGAAATTACCTGCACATTCAATGAAACATGTGCGTGTTATGGATGGAAACCTTTTGATATCAGCCAGGGTAAACTTCATCGGCTGATCTACCAGGCCATGAATGAGCAATTCGTGTTTTACAGGATCAATTGCTGGAACACCTGCATGATGACGTTCGAAATGAAGATCAGCAGGCGTAATAGTGCTGTGCATATCCTGCAAGGGTGTACGCGAAGAGATATCAGAAGGTTTGCGTACAGGCTGTTCAAATAAGGAGCGTTTGCCGAGCGGACTTGGCCCCGGACCAATAATTTTGGTCGGATCATCTACAATATCTGTAAGAACCTGTTTTTCAGCTTTTGCTTCACTTGCAAATAACGATTGTACCGGTAAAACTGCAGCAGTAATTACACCGCCCAATAAAGTACGTCTGCTCATTTTACCAGTAACTATTTTCCGATCGGTTTTATCTTGCTTCTTCATTACTTTATTTCAGGTCCTCCTTTACGATCATCCATAATAAATAGCTTTTTAGCAGGCATTTGCACTTTATACAGGTTTTTGGCATCGAGCACTACATCAGCCTTGATAATTTTATTCGCATTGAGCAGATAAGCGGTTATGCTGTACACTTCATTATTACTTAAGGAACCAGGAAGATTATAGGGCATGGCCCGGCGCATATAATCGAACAAAGTAGTGGCATATGGCCAGTAATTACCGATTGTTTTCGGTTTACTATTAGCCGAGGTATCACCAACTAAAGCACTTCCGGGAAGTTTTACACCCGGCTTTTCGGTACCATCCTCACCATGGCACATTGCACATTTTTGCGCATACAACAGTTTCCCTTTTTTAACATCACCCTGGCCTGCTGGTAAGCCTTTACCATCGGGCCGGATATCAATATTCCAAGCTGCAATTTCCTGAGCGGTGGCCGGGCGACCGAAACCAAATTTTGCCGGGCGTTTTAAGCTATCCGTTGATGGCGATTGCGCCTGCATTGAAGTAAACGCTGTTTTTAGCGACATTAAGAACAACATTACAGGAAATGCAAGTATGTATACCGTCTTTCTGTTCATCCTCTTATTCATATTTACCAGCACTTAAAGAACTTTTAGGCAATACATATTGTCGGTTATAACGATCGAGAACGATGTAAATAGAATCTTTATGTTCATCAATACCGGAAAGTATAACCCTCGAACCATCTGTGGTATCGTATTTCAGTACCATACGGTGGCGTTTCACTTCTCTTGGTTTTTCTTCAAACTCACGGTCTCTGCGGGTAGACCAGGCTGCTTTATCTATCATTTTATTTTCATCGCCGATATGTTGCCATGCGGTTTTACTGATCCAGTTATCTTCATTTGGTGCTGTTTCTCTTGTTTTACCTGCAGCTTTACGCCCAGCCCTTAAAGCCATTACATTTTTATCCTGGAGGTACAGTACTTTATCTACGGTATCGGCATAATAATGAAAGGCCCTTTGGCCTCCTGCAACACCACTGATTTCGAAAGTACGTTGAATATCACGCATCGGGCTGCCTCCTCCATTTGATGGATCGATTAAAACCGGGCGGTTGATTTTAAAAGTGAGGGTAGTCCAGTTTTCGAAGGTAGCTTCCTGCCACCTGATAGAATCCAATGGATTAAATGGAATAACCTCCCCATTCAATTTAAACTCGCTCACATGGTAATTTCCCCTTAGTTTTTTAACACCTGCAGTTGCGGGTTGTTTATAAGGATCGTATTTAAAATTGATGACTTCAGTATAAGTGAGCACACCGAAAAAGATGACAAAAGTGAGCACTTTCAGGGTAATGCGGGTGTATTTTAACCAAGGTTTATTAAAATCGGGGTAGATCCTAAAAGGTATGGTATAACGCTCTAAAATGAGCAGGTTGTATAATTTAGGAAAATCATCTGCGGCAATAAACAGCGCGAGCAGCACAAAATAAAACGCATATACATGTACACCGCCATCGTAAGCATAATTTACAAAAGTAATATCGCCCAGTGCCGCAGCCAGTAAAATGGCACCAAAAGTGGTTGTTTTACGAAAAAAAAGCATTACTCCGGCGGCTATTTCCACCACACCACCAAAAACCTGGTACCAGGGCACTACACCAACGGAAAGCCAGTATATTTTTTGCGCGGTAAAATCGCCAAAATTGCTATTTAAAAGACCTAACGATGGATAGGGCATTTGTGTAGGGAGAAGTTTGGTAAAACCGAAACCGATAATCCCAATCCCGGCACGATAACGGACAACAACCCTGATCCAGTAATGAAGGATATGATAGGATTTACGCTTACGATCGAAGGCCGACCAGATTAAAGCACCAACAAGGGCTAAGAATAATGCTATGCCCCAATCTACATAATCAGCCAGAAAACTTCTTTTTGGAGGCAAAGCAGCATTACTTTCGTTTTTTTGTTCGGTTTGCTTAAGGCTACTTTTTTCCAATTTCTTTTTCCTGTTGCCATCCTTTTTAGCCGATTCATCTGCAGATGGCGAATCGGTAATATCACGTGATCGCTGCCCGCCAAAAAGTGACAAAAAGCTGGGTTGAAACCTGGCGATATCGTAGAGATCGCGGTAATGCGGTCGCGACCAATCCAGGGTGAAAACATTTTTATACCAATTGGCAGAAAATGGAATACACATGGCCAGAAAGAAAATAAACAGCACGCGGAAGCCAAATTTCTTTTGCCACGACCATGGCTTTTTAGCTGGTATTTGCTGATCTGTTAAATTTTTATCTATCTCCTGTTGTTTTATTTCAGACATAACATTAAGCTTTTATAGTTTAAGTGCTTTGCGGCGGCTAAGCTTTAATGGATATTTTTTATCGATTTTATTCAATACGACGTAAATGGAATCACGTTGTTGATTGATCCCTGAAAGAATGATGCTTACGCTATCCGGACGCGAATAATTTAACCTTAAACTTTCGCCTTTGTAGTGTGGATTTTTATTAGCCAACAGCAGAACACGGTTTACCGAATCGATTGTGTAACTGTAATAATGCCTTCCTGCGGTACCGGCTAGTTCATAATCGCGGTCTTTATCGTTTTTAAATACCTGTTCGTAATTTGAAGAATCAACAATTACTTTTCGATCGGAACGCACGCTGATGGTGGCCCATTTCTCGAACACCACATCTTTCCAACGGGTAGAATCTGTAGCAGCATAAGGCAATACCCGCCCGTTGATTTTAAACTCACTAACATTATAAATTCCCGCAGCCCTGGCCAAGCCCTTCTTGCGTGGAAACTGGTAAGGATCATCGTGAAAACCTGAATACGTTTTAAATCCGTAAAGAAAAACAAAAAAGAAAATAACCAATGTTTTAAGTGCTAAACGCAAGGATTTAATTCTCCCCACAAAAATTGGCTTAAAGCTGTTTGGTGCTGTTGGCCGCTCGAGCGATATGAGATTATAAATCCGCGTTGCATCGAACCACAACACAAATAATGCAAAAGTGATTAAGTAGGTGGCATATACAAATTCGCCGCCCTCGTAAGCCAGGTTTGAAATGAATACGTTCCCTGTAAATACGAGAATAATTGCTGCGCCAATGGTTGCGGTTTTCCGGAAGAACAATAACAAACCTGCGAGGATTTCTATCGCGCCTAAAAATGTTTCGTAAGAAGGCACAATGCCTAAACTCATCGAAAATATTTTCCAGTCGGTAAAATCGCCATAACTGGTGTTTAAATTACTAATGGAAGGAAAAGGTGCCTGCAATGGGAAAAACTTGATGAACCCATAACCGATAATACCAATAGCCAAACGGTAGCGGACCACAACCCTTAACCAATAATAAAATTGATTGTAATCGACTTCCTTGTATTTGGTTTTGCCCCATACCACTGCGCAGATAACCGAAATTCCTGCAATAATGATCCAGTTGATAAAACTATCGGCACCGGAAAGAAATTTTGAAGATAAACGTGTAAGGTTAAAAATATCGCCATAGCTGATATGGAGCCAGTTAAAACCAAAAACAATTTTAAAGAAATCGACGCTTAAAGGAATAGCCTGCAGCATGAAAAACAAGAAGAAGAACCTGAATATCAGCTTTTCCCTATCCGTCCATACAAGCGGTGATGGTTTATTTGTGTTACTCATTGCTGTATAAATAAGATTATTGATCCTCATCAGCCTTTGCGGGCTTGCGTGGAGCTGTAATTACCTTTCTTTTGGCAAGATCATATTTTTGCCCTGCGCTTAAAAAGAAAAAAGATCCGTTTGAAGCAGTAAAATCTTCACGATTGTTGACCACATGTTTTTCGCTACTGTTTACGATGGTGTTGTAATCGTAAATTGCCACGAAAGAATGTCCAAGCACTTGAAGGGTATCCCGCTGTACCAGGACTGCTGTAGCCTCATTTAAACCAATGCCGATAAAATCTGGTGCATTACGGATAAAGTTGACCAGATCGAACTGGCGGTTTCGTACCAATAAATGCTGATCGATAGCGGAATTTTTAAGAAAACCCAATCCCTGTGTATGGTCGCCAACTAAAATTTGTGCGCCTTTCGTATCACCCCTCCATAAAAAAGAACCAATAATACTTGCTCCGGCCGAGCTGCCTGCAATAACGCCTCCCCTATTCAAAACATCAATAAAAGCCTGGTGGGTAAGGGTATTGAGGTAAGAATCGGCAATTCGCCATTGGCGGCCACCTTCGAAATAAACAGCTGTTGCATTTTTTAAAGGGGCAATAAATTTTTCACTATTGGCTTCCTTCAAATCGCTCGTATGGAAAAGGGTTACATTTTTGATCCCTGTTTGCTTTTTTACCTCTTCTACCCCTTTTTTATCATACGCGGCAGAATCGCCCGAGGCAGTGGTAACCACAACCAATATGGCTTTATCCTTACCTCCTGCCAATTCGGTAAATTTCTCCCATATATCGCGCTGCGAGCCTACATTGCCACCGATGATTAGCAAACTGCCTTTTTCAGGTCCATGTTTAGTATCAGATTTTTTGACTGTTATTGGTGATGGCTGAGCAAAGGCCGGGTAAGCAAATGCAGTTAGGGCCAAAAACAGCACACTTAATTTTTTCATAATTAATATTTTTAATAACCTGGATTACGGTTAGCACCCGCCAATTGCGGATCTACCAATGTTTCGTTATATGGAATTGGAAAAAGGTAAAGATGTTTATCAGGCAGGCCCAGCACAGTTTGGGCACGGTCGGTTCTTACCAGGTTAAACCAGCGGTCGGCTTCGAAAGGGAACTCCACCTGGCGTTCTTTTTCCAAGGCCAGCAAAATATCACTTAATGTTGCAGCAGTGGTGGCTCCAAGTCCTGCACGGCTCCTTACCAGGTTTAAATCGCTTTGTGCACTGTTTGCACCAACTAAATTACCCTGTTGTGCCCTGGCTTCTGAACGGATAAAATACAACTCAGCCATGCGGATTATATAAGCCGGATCGGTACCCAATGGATTACGGTAATATAATTTGCCATACCATAAATTACCCGGAGGCGCGGTTTTAGCAATCAAAGTGCTGCGGTTGCCGCCAATGGTTGGGTTATTTAACAAAGCAACCAGGGCATCATTCGGCGACCACTCTCTACGGCCGCCCAAAACCGGTGGCAACCACCAGTTGCTATGGCCATTGGTATTGGATGTGGTATAAGCCAGCTCAAGCACAGACTCGGGAGTAGCCGCAGCATTATTGGCGAAAAAAGCACTATATGGGCCCACCAGGAAATAATTTTCATTATCGTTAATTACCGAAGTAGCAAATTGCTCGGCCAATGCCCAGTTTTTTTGATACAGGTAAAATCTCGCTTTAAGGGCTTGTACCGTGCGCAAGCTTACCCGGTTTCTGCTTACTGATGCAGGCACCAACGTTTCAGCAGCATTTAAATCTTTTAACACCTGTGCATAGGTATCAGCCAAGGTACTGCGTGGGATATCGCTGTTTTCTGAAGGAATATTGGTAGGTTTTAAAACCAATTGCACACCGCCCCAACCTCGTGCAAGATCGAAATAGGCCAAAGCACGCACAAAGTAAGCTTCACCAAGGTATTGGTTTTTTAGCGTTGTGCTAAGCAGTGGATCATTAACTGCCGGAACCCGATCAAGTATAAGATTAGCCTGCAAAATGGTTTTATAAATGGCCGTCCATGCAGATTGAACATAACCGTTTGTAGCAGAAGTAAGGTGTTTGGTAATTTCGTTAGGATCTGACTGTGAACCCGACCATTGAATGTCGCCGGCAGATAAGTAAGAAAGTGCCGGGAAATTTGAACCATAATAACTGTTTGCAGCCAACAGATTAAATAAACCGTTTGCCGCTGTTGCCGCACTACCGGCATTGATGATCGCCTGATCCTGATCTACCTGCGACTGGGGCTGTACCTCCAGAAACTTCTTGCAGGAAGTAAACAAGGATAAAATGGCGAATATGTAGATAACTTTTTTCATGATTGATTATTCGGTTTAAAAAGTAATGTTTGCACCTATCTGGAAAGTACGTGGCACGGGTGGCGTACCTAAATCGTAACCGAGCACGGTAGCCGATGAAGAAACGTTGATCTCAGGATCCGGGCCTTTATATTTCGTCCACAACCAAAGGTTTGAGCCACTGGCGTATATCCTAACAGAATTCATCCTGGCTTTTTTAATAAATTCTTTCGGCAGGTTATAACCAAGGGTAACATTACTGAGGCGTAAGAAAGATCCATCTTCGATATTGCGGCTGGTTGGACTTAAAGTGTAATTCTGCCCATAAGCGGTTAACCTTGGCATATTTGTTATATCGCCCGGTTTCTGCCAGCGATCTAACTGGTAAACATCCATCGCCCTGTTGGCATCGCGGGTACCGCCACCTTCAAGAAAAAAATTGTTATTGTTATATACCTTATTGCCGTATACAAAATTGAAAAACACCGATAAATCGAAGCCTTTATAACTGAGGTTATTGGTTAAACCGCCATTAAATTTCGGCAGTGCATTCCCTACCGGAACAATATCATTGGCGTTGATTACGCCATTATGATCGGCATCTTCATAAACTGCATTGCCCGTTTGCGGATCAACATAAAGCTGGTTATACACATAAAAAGTATACATCGATAAACCCTGAACCATCCGTTCGGCGGCATAAGCGGCAACAACAGGTGTAGGTAATTTTTCTATTTTATTGATATTGCGCGAAATATTGAAATTGGTACTCCATTTAAATGCACCATCCAGATTAACACTGCTGATGTTCAGCTCCAAACCCTTATTGCTCATTTCGCCGGCATTGGTGAGGATGGAAGAAAAACCTTTACTTGATGCCAATGGCAGGTTAAGCAACAGGTTACTGGTATATTTATCGTAAACGTCGCCGCTTAAAGTCAACCTATCTTTAAAGAAACTTAAATCAAAACCGATATTGGCCTGGCGGGTGCTTTCCCATTTCAGATCAGGGTTGGCAAGCTGTGAAGGTGTAGTACCTGGATTATTTAGATAGTTGGCACCAGCACCCCATAAACCACGCGAGGCAAAATCGTTGATCCCGTTCTGGTTTCCGGTTACACCAATACTTCCACGAAGTTTTAAGTCGGATATTACCGCAACATCCTTTAAGAAATTTTCTTGTTTAACGCGCCATGCCAAACCTGCTGAAGGGAAATATCCCCACTGGTGGTTTGCACCAAAACGCGAAGATCCATCGGCCCTTACACTGAAAACCGCATAATATTTCCCACCATAGTTATAGTTTATACGGGCAAAGAATGATGACAGTGTATATTTTGATTCAGAAGCAGATGAAGTGGTGGTAGCAGCCGAAATAATCTGCTGGAATGAATCGTTTGGAAAATTGGTACCCTGGGCCAAAGTTTGGTTAGAAACCGATCCCTGCAATGAATTACCGATTAATGCCCCAAAAGTATGCTTACCGGTAACATGGTTATAATTTAAGGTCTGTTCATTTGTCCAGATGGTGTTATTGCTTATACTTGAAGTACCGAGGTTTTTATTTGCCAAACCCAGGTTGGTTAAACTGTTCCAGTACTGATATTCATTGTATTGATTATAATCAACACTCCAGCTCGTTTTAAATGTTAAATCTTTGGTAATATTTACCTCTCCATACAAATTACTAATCAACCTGTTACTTGTGCTGTTCATGTTTGTGTTGTTCAGCAACACATCCAGGTTATCAAAACCTGCCCATTTACCAGGCGTTCCATCGGCATTAAATTCAGGCAGATAGGTTGGAGTATGCAGCGCCGATTGTAAGATACCTCCTTGCGGCCCATCGCCTACACGCGCATTGGTACGGTAAGTTTGTGTGAGGATGTTGCTGGTTCCTATTTTAACGTAATCATTAATTTTCTGATCGAGGTTGAGCTTAAAACTTCCCCTTCTGAAATCGTTCGTTTTTAGGGTAGCTTCCTGTTTGTTTAGTCCGCCACCGATGTAATAGGTCGTTTTATCGTTTCCTCCTGAAACTGAAAGATCATAATTCTGCAACAGTCCGGTACGAAAAGCTTTGTTCAAACGATCGTAAGTATTTTGATCCTTTGGTAAACCACGTGGCGCCGGGGAGGCTGCAGGATTATCGGTTAATGCCCTGAAAGGCTGGAAAACATAGGTTGTAGCAGGCGTAGTTCCATTTGCAGCAGCAGTTGCAATGGCATCTGCATTTGAATTGCGGTAAAATTCGTTAACCAGTTCTGCATGCTGTGGCCCCGTTACCAGATCCCACAGTTTATGTGCTTTTGCCACACCAACATAAGCACTTAAACTTACTTTTGGTGCAGTATTGTATTTACCGCGTTTGGTGGTGATCAAAATTACCCCATTGGCTGCACGTGCACCGTAAATGGCAGTAGCATCAGCATCTTTTAAAACGGTTACGCTTTCAATATCATCAGGACTAATATCCGATAAAGGATTATTTGCTTGCCCTTGTGTGGTGATTTTTTGTAAAGATCCGCTGTTTACATACACACCATCAATTACATATAAAGGATCATTACTGGCATTAATGGAGGTGGTACCACGGATCCGGATAAACATTCCATCTCCCGGAACACCTGTAGATGTACTCACTTGCAAACCCGGAGCCTTGCCTTGTAACTGCTCGGCAAATGTAGCGGTCGGCTTTGCCCTTACCTCATCAACTGCGATGGTAGAAACAGAACCGGTTAACGATTTTCTAGTCTGTGTGCCATAACCCACAACCACTACGTCATTTAACTGACTGTTAAGTTCTTTCAATTTAATGGTTACCGGACTTGTACCCGCTACAATTTCTTTGGTTTCATAACCTACGGAAGAAAGTATCAACGTATATGGCAGTTTTTGACCGGTTACAAAAACAAATTTTCCATCTCCATCGGTAGAAACTACGTGTGTAACGCCTTTAATGCGTACAACAACGCCTGGCAGTGCTTGCTTGGTAAGGGAATCGATCACCGTTCCGGCCAATTTAGAATTGATTAGCGGCGGTGGCTCTACCTGTGCAAAAATTTTAAATGGGATGGCCAGCACTGTAAGGAGCAAAAAATGGCTGACCAATAAGAATGGTTTTTTCTTATGGAGAAATATTTCCATATTTAACGGGTTTTATGTTAATGATTAAATTCATTGGATAAGACTGGAAATGGATATCAGTGCGTGATTGGCGTTACAGAACTGATATTCCATGAAAACCGGCGAGGCTTCCTTGCCGGTTTTTTTTATATAAGGTTTTTAACACATATTTAAGAGATTGGTGGTCAGTTTAATGGAAAATAAGCATCAGACTATGGTTTTCAAGAGAAATCAAAAATCAACAACACCATATTTTGCCATAGATATAAATGTTTAAAACAACATCTTTATAAACTATATCAGGGATAGAAGACACTTTAGGGCTTATTGTTGCATTCATGATCAGCGCAAACATATTGATAAATATTTAATCTACAAAATCGGTAGACTAACTATTAATAATGTTACATGATCGCTTTTTCCTCTGGTGAAGCCTAATCTGTAACAACCGTTAGAAATACATTTACGTAATTTTTAAATTACAAATTTGTATTCTTTGTTTTAAAACACTAACTTAATTTATATGTCCACCGTTGCAGTGGATTAATTTTTAAACGAATTACTAAAACGTTTTAAATAAACTTATTAGTAGTTTTTACTGTAACGGCAGAAAAGATGAAACGGGAGATGGCCGAATATTATTTGAGCAATCAACTCAACCTAAATATAAAAAACCATTATGAAAAACAGATTAATTCTCATCCCGGGCATGCTGATCTTTCTTGCCTTCGCTTGTAAAAAGAAAGCATTGGAAGATGTTCAGCAGATTTCTAAAAGCCCAGTTTCACTAAAAAATAATGCATTACTGGCAGAACCACCCCTTACCTGGCAGGAACATTGGTTCGATCATGTACAAGTTTTACAGCGTTTCTATCACGATACGAGTATTGTGGTATACCATGATAATGATGTGAGCAATACGGTTACCTGGCCTAATACTTACCTGGCGCAGGTTTGGAACTACACTAAAAACAAATATGGTTCTTTTGGTTCCGACTCACGTTTATGGGCAATATTCCATACCGGGAAATATAGTGGTGGGCATCCCAGCACTTATATGGATGCAAGCCACGATTATAGAAACGTAATTGACGTAGGCTCATCAAGTACAAGTGCATGGCTATCGGGCACAGGCAACGATCTAGACCTTACTACACATGAAGTTGGGCATATTGTTGAAGGCGCATCACGAAATGTGCTGAATTCGCCTGCATTTGGCATCTGGCACGATAGCAAATGGATGGAAATATACATTTATGATGTTTATAAAGGCCTCAACCGCCCCGCCGATGTTCAGCGTTGGTATAATCTTGTAGCCAATGGTGCCGAAAACTATCCACGTGCACAAACTTACTGGTTTAGAGATTGGTTCTTCCCAATTTACAGTCAGCAGGGCGATGCAAGTTCTTTAAACAAGTATTTTAGCTTATTGGCACAATACTTCCCAAAAGAAACTGTAAATAATGGCCAGTCCAATATTATGCGTTTCTCCAGATCAATGAACTATGGTGAATTTATCCATTTTTGGAGTGGTGCAACCGGTATAGACCTTAAGCCGCTTGCTTTAAGTGCTTTCGGTAGCCTGGATGAACAAGGCAATGATTGGACGGCTCAACTGAGCACAGCAAAAACCGCTTTCCCAAATGTAAGCTACCTTAAAGATATTACCAGCCAGGCTACCTTGAGCGTAAGTAACGAAAATTCGGGTGGCACATCAGCTACAGAGGGCTCATCAAAACTTGCGGATAGTTATTATAATACCAAATTCTTTTTGGGCAGTTACCCAACATCTTTTTGGGCACAGTTTAGCTTCCCATCAAGTCAGGTTGTTAGAGGATACACCATTACCGCAGGCAATGACGCCCCTGATCGCGATCCGAAGGCTTGGAAACTGATGGGCTCCAATGATAATATAAACTTTACGCAACTGGATATCCGCAGCAACCAAACTTTTGATCTTAGAAAACAGACTAAAAAAATAGTGATCAGCAACGCCACGGCCTATAAATATTATAAGCTTTTTATTACCTCTAACAATGGCAGTGTTGATCTTCAGTTTAGCGAATGGAGGTTATTGCAGTAAAATATTGATGATGACCGGAAATTTAAGAGTTGAGCAATTTCCGGTCATTGTTTCAATCGCCCTCTTCGAAGCTTCGTAGCTTATTATAAATCAGCACAATACACTAAGATCAGGCTTTTTTTTCAAAATCTGATCCAGTTGCCATGCATCAAATTTCTACATCTATCTTGCTGTAGCCACGTTTTTCAAATAGAAGGAGAATTTTGTTCAAATTGGCAAGCAAGCGCTCTAAGTTATGGTTAAGGCATGCAGTATATTAAGATGCAAACAGGAATTATTTTCCGTCCTTTTTCAGAAAGATTTTATGTGTAAAGTATTTCGTCTATAAAATTATTCAGCTGTACACTACACTTCTAACGTAGCGGTACAGTACTGATTATAAAAAGTTAAAAATCAATATTAAATGGGCAGATTGTAAAAATTATTGATCGAGACGTCCCAATCGGCATCTTTTTTGTTACATCCACCGCATGAAAACGAAAGATATAATCAGTGCGCTCTTAGGTATATTGATTATGGCCATAACGTATTGGCTGCTGTTTTACCAGCTCTCCCCTAAAGAGCACAAAGAGGTTAAAACATTTTCATCATTGCCAAAATCCAAAAGTTTAGAATAGTTATTTCTCCTGGATGTAATTGGCTTGATTCACTTCGGATAGCAGTGCTATTTTAGCCCAAAAATTAATATCACATCAGGATCAATCGCCAGAGAATTTTATACAAACTGGTTTAACACCAATACCCCAACAAGGCCCAAAATGGAAACCAGGCTTTCCATAACCGTCCATGTGGTAAAAGTTTCTTTGAGACTGATATTAAAATATTCTTTAAACATCCAGAAACCGGTATCATTTACGTGCGAAAACATCAAACTTCCGGCACCAACGGATAATACCATTAATTCTGGTGGTGCTCCGGGTCCGATTAACGGGAGTACCATACCCGATGCGGTTAATGCTGCGACCGTTGCCGAACCTAAAGTTACCCGTAACGAAGCAGTAATTAACCAGGCGAGCAGCAGTGGCGATAAATTTAAACCTCCTGTAAGTTGTTTAACGGTTTCGCCCATTCCACTATCAATTAAAATTTGCTTAAAAGCTCCACCCGCAGCAATAATCAGAATAATCATGGCAATGCTCTTAACGCCTTCCGCACAAGATTCCATAGCCTTAGCGATGCTGGTTTTTTGAACGGCCAAAGCAATGATAACCGAAATTAATAGTGCCGCGGTAGGATCTGCCAGAAATACAAACAGTGGTTTACCAATATAAGCGAACTTGATACTGCTTCCTATAGTTCCGGCAATGATTAGAAATACTGGTAATAAGGCTGTAACAAAACTTCTTGCGGCAGAAGGGAGATTTTCTTCTTCGCTGATGTTAAAATCGTGAATATTAGCAGTTTGATCGCGTTTAATAATCATTCTTGGAAAGTAAATTCCGGCAATAATTGCTATTGGCACACTTAATATTAACCCATAAATTAATGTTTTACCAATATCTGCATGAAAAATTCCTGCCAAAGCAACCGGCCCCGGATGAGGGGGTAAAAAGCCGTGGGTTACTGAAAGTGCGGTGGCCATTGGAATGCCAATATATAATTTAGAAAGACCAGTAGCAGCTGAAATTGCAAATACCAAAGGGATGAGCACTACAAAACCTGCATTGTAAAATAGTGGAATCCCAACTAAAAGGCCTGTTAACAAAACGGCCCATTGGATGTTCTTTTTACCAAAAGCTCCAATGAGAATGAAAACAATCTTTTTCGCCGAGCCGCTATCCTCAATCAATTTACCCATCATGGCCCCGAGTGCCAATACCATAACCATACTCCCGAGTGTACTACCTATACCATTACTGATGGCACTCATTACCTTTGTGGCTGGCATACCCAATAACAAACCGGTAATAATGGCCACTGCAATTAATGCAATCATCGGGTTGATCTTTTTGAGAATCAGCACGAAAAGCAACAAAATTCCGAAGAGTAATATGAATAATGACATTTGGTTAGGGTTTAGGCAATGTACTTTGCCACAGGTGCACTTGATGGAACAGGTTTTTTCATACCTGTACTTTTCTAATTAACTGTGGCTAATTTCTCATTCAATTTAGGTTTAATTTATTTCTTAATAACAATGGTTCTGCCCGTAACAAGATTAAACTCGTAAATCCGATACAAACCATCATCGCTGATTTCTATGGTTTCTACCAAACCTGTTTTGCTAAAGGTATCGGTTACCATATCGCCGATTTTTACATCTTGAAGAATATCGCTGGGTGTATCGCTATTTAATCTGATCATAAAAGTAAAAGTATCGATTATTAATAAAATCTCCACCGATTGTGTTTAGCAATGTTTTAAATTTAGAAGCAATCGGATTTTAATTTGCTTTTAAATCTCTTGGCTGGTACTGGTAGCAGAGCTTTAGGAGCTCCTAACTCTCTGTTCTTAAAATTTTTAGAGGCGGCTGATTAAGGATACTTCTTGTGCTCAGCACTCCTGTAATAACCACCAGTAATACAATCGAGCCAAATAACAACACAGTTGGCAGAAGTGGTGGTGTAAATGCCGCATCGAAGACAAATTTAGCCAAAGCCCAACTGCCACCAATGGCTAAAATTAGTCCTGTAGCTGCAGCAAAAGCACCTAAAAATAAATATTCGATGGCATTTATGGCTAAAATCTGCTTTTTACTCGCTCCCATTGTACGCAATAAAATACTTTCTTTTATCCTTTGGTTTTTACTGGTAAGTACCGACGATATTAAAACAATCCATCCGGTAACCATGCTAAAACCGGCCATAAATTGAATTACGAAACCAATTTTGCTTAACAACTCATCAAGCAGTTTTAAAATCAGATCTAAATCGATTACCGATACATTAGGAAATTTTTGCACCACTTCTCCCTGGAAACGGGCAGAAACTTCACCTGATGGTACCCTTGTCATCAATACATGAAACTGTGGTGCTTCTTCTAACACCCCGGCCGGAAAAACCACCCTAAAATTGGTTTGCATCCTGCTCCAGTTTACCTCACGCAAACTTCCTACAACCGTCGGAATCATCATGCCCTGCACATTAAAAAGAATTTTGTCGTTCAGTTCAACGTTAATCGATTGTGCATAACGCTGATCCAGTGAAATATAAACGGTTTCATTGGCTTTAATTTTTCCAATCCATTTACCTGAAGTGATTTTCTCAGCCGCCGTTAAAGTATCCTGATAAGTAGCCCTGATCTCGTTGCGATAAGCCCTCCTGTTATTGGTATCGGCACTGGCTTTTTTGCCATTAATTTCTTCAATGCGCATCGTTATCACCGGAACCTGGTTCATCAATGGCAATTTAAAAGCTTTCGTTAAACTATCCAACCCTTCTTTTTGCGTATTCTGAATATCGAACATCACCATATTTGGCTGATTGGCACCCGATGAAAGTGTTACCCGGCTCATTAATATACCTTGCACGAAGAATAATGTACAGATAAATGCGGTTGATAAACCTATGGAAACGGTTAACATTAATGTTTGGTTATTGGGCCTGTAAAGATTGGCAAAGCCCTGTCGCCATAAGTAGCTCGATGAATTTGGCAACAGTTTGCGCACCATATACATCAATAACTTAGATAGTATGATCAACAGCAGAAAAGCAATGGCTATACTTAAGGTAAATGCCAGGGTTTGCACCCATGTTTTCATTTGCAAATGCGTAAAACCTGTAATAAAGGCGGCCATAAGCAGGTATACCAGCCAGGTTAAAGGGTCTCTTTTGCCCCCCGTTTTTTCGAAAGATAACCTGATGGCATTTAAAGGTGAAATACGCCTTACAGACAATAATGATGGAAGGGCAAAAAGAATTGAAATGATGAGGCCAAGCAAAATTCCCTGCGCAACAGCAAACCACGACACTTGCATGGTAATTTCTACAGGTAAAAAATCTTTTAAAACCAATGGAAGCAGAAACTGGATACCCGTACCTAAAATTGCGCCCAAAACCGAAGCAATTAAACCTATAAAAAAAACCTGAATGAGATAAATTATAAAAGCATGCCGTGATTTTAAGCCCAAACACCTTAAAGTAGCAATGGCACTCAATTTTTCCTGAATGTAAACGTGTATGGCACTGCCTACACCCACACAGCCTAATAATAGGGCAATAAATCCCGATAGGGCCAGAAAACGGTTTACATCTTTAAAAGACCTTCCGGTTTGTTCCTTTCTCGATTCTACCGTGTCGGCATCAAAACCTTCTTTTTCCAGTTTTGCATCCTGTTTTTTAACCCATTCATCAATACCTGATGGATCGTTATATTTAAAGTAAAATTTATTGTTGATCCGGCTTCCGGTTTTGATCAGATTTGTTTTATCAAGCGTTTGCAGCGGAATGTAAACCGTTGGCGCAATACTCGAACCGATTCCTGTTTGGCCTGGAGCCTTTGTTAAGGTACCAAGTATATTAAAGTTTAAATCGCCGATTTTTACCGAATCGCCAACCTTAGCCTTAAACTGCAACATCAGTGTTTGATCTACCAGTGCATTTCTTCCCGATTGAAAGTTTTTTGCAGCAGCCAGCGGGATGGTTTCTATTATACCGTAATAGGGATAATTACCTTCAAGTGCTTTCATTTGTACCAAGCGGCTGCCCCCACCCTTCTGAAAGTAAATCATCGAGGCAAATGTTTTCTCCTGCGACCTTTCATCGCCAAGCGTATCGAGCATTTTTTGCATCGCTTTGCTTACACCTTTACGACTATCCAAAACCAGATCGGCGCCGGTAAGCTCTTTTGCCTGCGCATCAATATCTTTTTGCAGGTTATCTTTAAATGAGTACACAGCAACAAGCGCCGCAATACCCAACACAATTGATGATATAAAAAGAAGTAAACGCGCACGGTTTTTCCGGCTATCGCGCCAGGCCATTTTAAACAGCCACGAAAGTTTAACGCTTTGCTTTGGAAGGGTATTAGGCATAAGTAGGATTTTCGTCTGAAATGATTACGCCACCTTTAATTTTAATGCTTCTTGCTGTTTTTGCTGCCAGTTCTAAATCGTGTGTTACAATTACCAATGTGGTTCCGGCATCTTTATTCAGGTCGAAAAGCAGTTTAATTACTTTCTCACTTGTTTCTGCATCTAAGTTCCCGGTAGGTTCATCAGCAAAAAGAATGGCAGGCTGATTGGAAAATGCACGGGCCAACGAAACCCTTTGTTGTTCTCCGCCAGATAATTGAACCGGATAATGGTGCGCCCGGTTAGCCAGCCCCACTTTATCAAGCAGATCTAAAGCATGCGTACGGATATTTTTTGCGCCCCTTAATTCTAAAGGAACCATTACATTTTCGAGTGCAGTTAAGGTCGGCAAAAGCTGAAAATTTTGAAAGATAAAGCCTACATACTGGTTTCTAACCGCAGCACGCTCATCTTCATTTAATTTCTCCAACGCAATACCATTCAATTCAACAGTTCCATTGCTCGCAAGGTCTAAACCTGCGCATAAACCCAGTAGAGTTGTTTTTCCGCTTCCGGAAGGTCCGGTAATGGCCACTGTTGAGCCAGCAGCGATAGAAAAATTAATGTTATCCAGAACGGTAAGTTCTCGTCCGGCGCTTTGGTAAATTTTGCTTACATTTCGGATATTCAATATGCTTTCCAATAGCTGATATTTTTAGGGTTTGTGTATCTACATTTACCAAACATAACGGCTTGATGCCTGTTAAGATATTGGTTTAAACGAAAATTAGATTTAGATTTATTAGATATGTTACGAAAACGATTAATAGGCCTATTTGTTTTGTGTTTTGCACTGCTAAGCTGTGGAAATCAACAAAGTAAAAGCAATACCAATAAAACTTTAGATTCGGCTGACCAAAAATCAGCAACTGTAGCGCAGGAAAAGAAAAACATTCTTTTTTTTGGCACCAGTTTAACTGCAGGATACGGACTTGACCCTACGGAAGCTTACCCGGCATTGATTCAAAATAGAATCGACTCCTTAAAAATGCCCTATGAGGTAATCAATGGTGGTTTAAGTGGCGAAACCTCTGCCGGTGGCAAAGGCAGAATTGATTGGTTGCTTAAACAGCGCGTGGATATTTTTGTGCTCGAACTAGGAGCAAATGATGGCTTGCGGGGTTTACCGGTTGCGCAAACCATAAAAAACCTACAGGCAATTATTGATCGGGTTAAAGCTAAATATCCGGATGCTAAAATGGTGTTGGCTGGTATGCAGGTACCACCAAATATGGGCGCAAAATATGCATCCGACTTTAAAAACATCTTTCCTGATTTAGCCAAGAAGAATCAAATGGCTTTAATTCCATTTTTATTAGATAAGGTTGGCGGTATTCCTAAATTAAACCAGGCTGATGGTATTCATCCTACCGCTGAAGGAGATAAAATTCTTGCAGAAAATGTTTGGGTAGTGCTAAAGGATTTATTGTAAGACCCATCAATTTCAAATAAAAAGATTGCCGATAATAAATACAAACAGAAAGAATATTAAAAATCATTTAACTGATAATGATTCAGTTAACACAACTCCTAGATATAATCATGTACTAGTGAGGACCCAAAATGCAAACAATATTGTTTACATTTGTATTATGTTCAAAAAGCTATCAATATTAAAAGGACTCCATCCAGGCTTTTTTCTGGAGCATGAGCTTAAGAAAAAAAAGCTTTCTAAACGGAGTTTCGCTCTTTCCTTAGCAGAGCATCCACAAACCATTGGGGCAATTACCAAAGGAAACAGAGATATGAACACCAATCTTTCATTGCGGATTGAAAATGCACTTGGTTTGGAAGAAGGTTTTTTAATGACACTTCAAGCCTTTTATGACATCAAAAAAGAAAAGCAAAAGCAAAAATTAACACCTAATCTCTCTGTTTTTAGCCCAACGTTGTTTTGGGATACCAAAATTGAAAATATTGATTGGAATCTTCATAAAAAATCTATTGTAAGCCGAATATTTGAATATGGCAATGAAAATGAAAAACAAGAGATTTTGAGTTTTTATGGAAAAGATACGGTGGAAAAATTACTTTCTACACCTTCAAATAGTCGTCCGAAAAGCTTAAATGGAATTAACATAATTTAGTTTAATGATTCATTGGCATACTGTAAATAATCGATTAAAGGATTGCCTGCAACTTCTAATGCATGAGCCATTATTTAATCGGTTCAGATTAGTTGGGGGCACAGCATTGAGTTTACAATTGGGTAACCGCATTTCAATAGACATTGATTTATTTACAGATGCAACTTACGGATCAGTAAACTTTAAAGAAATTGATTCTTTTCTAACTAATCACTTTGATTTTATTTTTGGTGTATCTAATATGCCAGTAGCAATGGGAAAATCATACAGGGTAGGAAAAGATGAAAGTACGCTTGTTAAACTCGACTTTTACTATACTGATAACTTTATATTTGAGCCGCTTATTGTTGATGGTATTCGAATGGCCACAATAGCGGAAATTTTGGCTATGAAAGTAGATGTGATTCAGAGGGGCGGTAGGAAAAAAGATTTTTGGGATATTCATGAACTAATGGAATCTTTTTCATTACAACAAATGTTGGCACTTCATCAAAAACGATATCCTTACAACCACGATCCTTTACTTATTAAAAGAAACATGATCGATTTTGGGCCTGCCGATCATGAACCCGATCCAATCTGCATGAGGGGAAAACACTGGGAACTGATCAAGTATGATTTGATAACTCTTTTAGAGAATTAGAATAATAAATCATACTATTTATTGAAATAGGGTGAAACTGCTCATATTTTTCCTCATAAACTTTTTTATGTTCCATCATTGTTAACTGAGTTAACTGAACATCATTCGAACTCTGCCGCGCTTACAATTGAGGTAAACCGAAGTCAAATAAGCTTCGCATCCTGAAAATAAACCCTAATTCTTTACCCTATTTTTCTCAGCATCTGCACCAGAAGATTCATGCTTGGCTGGCAACGAAAATGCCTTTCCAAAACGGTAACTGTAACTCAGCATCACCGCACGAGAATCTTGTTTGTTTACCCAATTGGCCTCTGTGGCTGCAAGGTTATTAATTACGCCTCTGTAAATACGGTTTCTAAATATATCGCTTGCTGTTAACTTGAGTGTGCTTTTTGGGGAAAGCTTTTTCTGCACAGCCGCTCCAAATTCATGCACAGAACCCAGGAAAAACTGAACATTAGAAAATTTACTTTGATAACGCATGTTCAACTCGGCATTCCATGTGTTACTTATTTTAAACTGCAACGTAGGGTTTGCCCTGAAATAACTTCCATTGGTAACCAAAAACCCCGTATAGAAATCGGTTTTAGAAACCATTTTCGCAACCTCCAGGTATGCATTCAACTTTACCCACTTGGCCAGGTCTATTTCAGCATCAACCGAAACGTTAGCCACTGTTGTTTTGCCCACATTTGCAGGTCGGCTGTAATACGTACCCTCCACTATTTCGATGGTTTCATTTACTTCATCCCTAACCCAACTGTACCCAAATGTGGTGGTAATTTTGTTTTTAAAGGTATGCGAAAGTTCGACGCTTTGTGTAAATGATGGCTTTAGGAAAGGATTCCCTACATAGTAGGTAAATTTATCCAGCGGAGAGAAAAACGGATTCAAATCCTGGTAATACGGACGATCGATCCGCCTGCCGTAATTTAAACCCAGTTGGTTGTTGCCGGCAGTATCTAATTTGTAAGAAAAATAAAGTGTTGGAAACAAACTGTTGTAAGTTCGCTTAAAACTCGAATCAGGTTTAATCAGATTGCCAAGCTGATGACCATTTGAAACTGTATTTTCATAGCGCAATCCTGCCTGTAAGGAAAAACGCTTTCCTTCGCGACTCATATTCAAATAAACCGCATTAATATGTTCTTCATATAAAAAGTGGTTGCTCTTTTCGTAATCGGCATTGGTTTTATTATTGGCAGTATTAAAATAGTCGGCAATATTATCTGTTTTGGTGTAAGCAGTTTTAACACCTGCATCAATCTTCCATTTGTTTTCGAGTGGATGGGAATAATCCACTTTTGCCGTATAAATATCAATATCAGCAGGCAAATTACCTGTTAAAATATCCTGATACTTTAAAGTTCCGGCAGGCAGATAACTGAAATTATAATAGGTTTGATCAGTTTGGTTACGGTACAACAGGTAATCGGCATCAAAAGTAATCTCCCTGCCAGCCTGGTTAAATTTATGCCGGTAATTTAAATTTACCCCTGCATTTTGATATTTAATCTGGTCGATATTTTCCGCCCTTATAACAGAATCCAACTGAACAGAAGCATTGGATAAATTACTGGTATTGTTATTAACCTGCTTAGAAATCCGGTTCATTCCGGTAAGCACAATACCCCAGGTGGTTTTATCAGATGCATAATAATCTAAACCGGTTTTTAAATTAAATGTGTTGCCATGCCTACGGAAATATGAATTTTGATTGAAATAGGATTTGGCACTACCATCTTCATTTTTGTATTTCCTGTTAAGGTCAAGATCTGTAAAACTATTGTTCAGGTTGTAACTCAGGTTTCCAAAAACATTAATTTTATCCTTTCGGTAATTAAAATTAAAACTATTGTTCGATCGGCTTAATTCTCCCTGGTTCAAACTCAGATTAATCCCTCCATTAAAACCAGCGGTTTTGGTTTTTTTAGTTTTTATATTAATAACCCCTCCATTTCCTGCAGCATCGTACTTGGCAGGCGGGTTGGTCATCAGTTCAATCTGATCAAGTGAAGAAGACGGCAACGAACGCAGGTAATTTTCCAGGTCGGCCCCCGATAAATAGGTCGGTTTATCATCAATAAAAACAGCTACACCACCTTTTCCTTTGAGCGAGATTGCACCATTTTGATCTACATTTACTCCGGGCGATTTACTTAATACATCCAGTGCAGTTGTACCAGCATTGGAAATTAAAGCATCAACATTAACCACTGTACGGTCTATCTTACGCTCTACAAATGCTTTCTGGCCCGAAACATTGACTTCCTTTAAATTAGTTGCTCCCGTTTTGATCTTAATATCGGTTAAATTAATAACGGTATGATCAGGTGTTAAAACCAAAGTATCGGTTTGATAAATGGGCGAACCCACAACCGATACTTTGATGATGTACTTACCATAAGCGAGCTTATCAAAACTAAACTGACCGTCCTTTTCTGTAAAAGTAGTTTTTATCAGCAGCGAATCTTTAATCAGGGCAATAGTGGCAAATTCTATATTTTTTTCATCGGCATCCAATACACGACCATAAATTCGGCTTTGTTGGGGTTGAACTTGGGCAAAAGTAAGGGCAATATTTATCCATGAGGCTAAAAAAGCCACGAGCTTAAATTTCATGATGTGTTATTGGATTAGCGCTTTTAGAAAATTAGTTTTTGTTGTTTTCGATCAGAAAATTATACATCAGCGAATGGTTATCGTTTTTTAAAAACTTTTGCTTGTACTTTTTCTGAACGTCGGCACTTTGTTTTTCGCCATTTACAATCAGTTCATCCTTATTAAGCTTGTACGATAATTTATTGGTGCTACTGATGATTCCGTCTTTCATCAATTGTTGATTGATTTGGTTGGTATAATCATGGCCGTCACCATTGGTAACGCTTTTGGAAGTAACCGTGCGCTGATTAACCGTTTTACCATTATTTAATGGCGGCGTAGGCGGAGTTGGTGGATTTATTTGATTTGGTGGCAATGCAGGAGCTGCTGGCACGGCAGGCATTGCAGGAACGGCGATAGACGATCTCGGAGTTCTTGGTGCTCTTGGCGGGCGCGGCGGGCGGGGTGCCCTTGGTGAACGAGGACCATCACCACGCTTATCATCCTGAGCCCATTTAGCATCTTCTTTTGCCCACTTAGCATCTTCTTTAGCCCATTTGGCATCTTCTTTAGCCCATTTTTCATCAACTTTTCTTAACATCTCGTCTTCAATTCTTGCCTTAGCGTCCTCTATTCTTGCTCTGGCATCCTCCTTAGCATGATCTGCATCTTGCTGCCTTGCTTTTAAATCTTCAGCTCTGGCTTTTACATCTTCATCTGTTTCGGCTTTTTTACGCTTTTCATCCAACTGTTTAAGTTGTCGTTCCATTTTCACATTGATTTCCTTCTCCAGTTGATCAGTCGGTTTGCTTTGTGTAGATTTAGTTTTTCTGGTGCTATCCTGTTTAATCTGCACTAAACTGGACACTTCTTTTTTGGTAGTTGTTTTTGCATTGCCTACACTTTTAAAAGCGGCAGTACAAACCACTACCGATACCAGGGCGATGGTTAATATTGTTTTTTCCATTTTGTTTAAAGTTGAATTGGTGTTAAATAACATCCTGCTGGCTCTATGCAGCAGGCTACCGTTCTTACCTGTAATCGCCATGGCATAAGCAGGTGCACGCTGCTTAAATTCCTGACAGACTATAAGGGCTTGAACATAGTTTTTGCGATCATCCACGCATGCGATGGCCAAATCATCACAGCAATTTTCGCGTTCTGTTTTTATTAATTGTGATACCCAAAGTACCGCTGGGTTAAAGAAGAAAACAATTTCAATAAAGCTTTGCAACAGGTTAACCAAATAATCTTTACGCTTGATATGCGCAAGTTCATGCGCAAGAATAGCCTCAACTTCGGCATTGGAAAGCCCATTTAGCAAACCTAGCGGAATCAGTATGAGCGGTTTTAAGTGCCCTACCACCATGGGTGCATGCGCAATGCCCGATTGCATTATCTTAACAGGTTGGGTTAAACCCATCTTTGCGGTAAGTTCAGTTAATTTTTCATCCCATTTTATTCCCGCAGCATAAGTTTTATGCCTGCGTAAATGATATACACCATTTAAACCTACCATTAACTGGATACTTTTGCCACAAATAATTAAAAACCAAATCAATACAATCTGATAAGAATTGGCATTCCAGGCCGAAAGGATTCTGTTTATTCCGGAATACATGTTATGTTGTAATGCCGCTACTGTTTGTTGATCTGCCAGCGCAGTTGGCACATTAATTCCGCTTTGATGAATAATTTGGTTCTCGTAAGCACTGGGTTTTTGAAGCTCGTTAAAAAAGGTAATGCCGATGGACAAAACAAAAAGCCCCAAACAAATGGTTAGCAGGTTGTACCTCAGGGTAGCACTTGCTTTGCGGGTTGTAAACATCACCAGGCCTGCAATAAGAGACAGGATTACACCAAGCCATAATGAGTGGAACAAGGTAGTCCCTAAGGCATGCAGCCAATTTTCGGGTAAAAGCTTAATTAATTTAAAATCCATGATTGTGGTTCTTTTAGATTCTGTTAATCCATGCTATCCAATAGCCGCTTTATCTCTTCAATTTCTTGTTTAGATGTTTTTTCATTACCCAATAACTGCATCATCAACTGCGAAGCTGAACCTTTGTACAAAGTATTAACGAAACGATCTAACAGTTGAACTTTTGTTTTTTCTTCTGCCTCAACCGGAATATAAATGTGTTTCATTTGGCTTTCATCACGTTTTAAGATCCCTTTTTCGGTCAGAATTTGCATCTGCTTTAAAGTTGAAGTATAGTTTACCTCTTTTTGAATGTTCAATTTATCGTTTACAAACCGAACTGTAGATGGTCCGAACTCCCACAATACCTGAAGAATTTCCAATTCGGCTTTAGTAGGTTCGGGCAGATTATTTCCAGCTTGATTACTTTTCATAATTTAAAGGTACGATAAATATCGTACGTTACAAATATTAGGTTAATTATTTTTATTTTTTTCAAATAATGGGCCTTATACGCTATATAAACAGGCATTACTGAAAATAAAAAATCGAATTTTAATTTTATAGGTGTTTAAAAATCAACTTTACGAAGGAAGATGTAAATAAATTTTACTTAAAACAAGTTGATTTACCAGATTGGTTAAGCGGAAGGAAAGATGCTGTTTATCAAGTTTCCCATTAGGATAAACCAGATAAACAGCATAGAAGAACAAAGTTTACTATAAAGCGTCTGCCCCGGCAGTAGCCACGGCATGATCATCATCAACAGTGCTGCCCGAAACACCAATTGCACCAATAATCTCACCTGCCTCATTTTTAATTACCACACCACCCGGAAAGGTAATTAACCCACCGTTTGAGTGCTCAATATTAAATAATGGTTCTCCGGGTTGAACAAGTGGTGTTAAGGCTTTTGTATCCATCAAAAACCAATTGGCTGTTTTGGCTTTCTTTTGTGCAATATCAGCCGAGCCTAGCCAGGCACCATCCATACGCACAAAAGCAAGCAGGTTACTGCCTGCATCTACCACTGCAATATTCATTTTAGTATTAATTTCAATGGCTTTGGCCTTAGCCGCAGCAATTACCTGTTCAGCCTGTTCTAATGTAATGTTCATATTTATTTTGAGTTAGAAGGAAATAACATATACTAACGCGTAAAGTTTTAAAAATCAATAAATAAGCACACTCCAATAAATAAAAATATTGAACCGTCAGCGAAAAATGAAAATAAAAAGACACAAAACATCTGATGTTTAAAACAAACATCGTATGTTTGTACTGTTAATTGAAAATTATGAAACAGGAGAGCAGACTATTTGAGCAGGTATCCGGTAAAATTCGGAGAGATATTAAAGACGGAAAATTTAAAGTTGGTGAAAAAATCCCATCAGAGCCTGCATTAATGGAACTTTATAATGTAGGTCGTTCTACAGTTAGAGAGGCAATTAAATCGCTTACCCTATCTGGAATCCTCACCGTCCAGCAAGGTTTTGGAACAAAAGTTAATGCCGTGCCTACCGAACCGATTGAACAACGCCTGCGGAGTTCGAATTTCGAAGAGATTAATCAGGTAAGGGCCCTTCTCGAACAGGAAATTGTACGTTTAGCTACCCAAAACCGCACAGATTCAGATCTTCAAATAATTCATGATGCACTTGAAAATAGAAAAAAAGCAATTGAGCATGAATTAAGAGCTGAATGTACCAATGCCGATATCGAATTTCACCTCGCCATTGCCCGCGCCTCAGGGAACCGCGTTCTGGCCGACCTTTATGAAAGCTTCACAATCATTATCCGCGATTTCTTTGCCAAAAGAGCTCCTTCAGGGATTAGCCATTTTGCAATGAGCCATCACTTGCACCAGGCGCTTTTTAACGCAATACAGCAAAGCGATACCGAAACCGCAAGTGCGACAATTACAACAATTTTGAACAATAATCATTAATATCATGTCAATTTTAACTTTTACCCTGATCCTCATCCTCGGTGCTTATCTCGCAGGGCTCGTTGGATCATTAACCGGTCTTGGCGGAGGCGTAGTTGTAATCCCCTTACTTACCCTTGTTTTTCACGTCGATATCCGCTATGCAATTGGTGCCGCTTTACTGGCTTCCATCGCCAATTCATCAGGTGCTGCAAGCGCGTACATTAAAGAGGGAATTACCAATATCCGTTTGGGTATGTTTTTAGAAATCGCCACAACAGTTGGTGCAGTAATTGGTGCTTTAATTGCAGTTTATACTCCAACAAATACCATTGCGATTCTTTTCGGGAGTGTATTGCTTTTTTCGGCAGCAATGACTTTAAGGAAAAAAAACCAGGTGGCCTTAACTGAGGGCAGTAAACTTTCTGCAATACTCAAGCTTAACAGCAGCTATCCTACCCCAACAGGAACGGTAGATTATAAATTAAAAAACGTTGGTGCAGGTTTTTCCATCATGACGGTAGCTGGTCTAATGTCGGGCTTATTGGGTATCGGCTCTGGTGCACTAAAAGTACTGGCAATGGATACAGCAATGAAAATTCCTTTTAAAGTGAGTACTACCACCAGTAATTTTATGATTGGTGTTACCGCAGCAGCCAGTGCTGTAGTTTATTTGCAACGTGGATACATGGATCCTGGAATTGCATTTCCGGTTGTACTTGGTGTATTGGGCGGAGCTTTTACCGGAGCAAAATTATTAACAAGCATCAATCCATCAACATTGAGAATTATCTTTTGTATCGCCATTACATTTGTTGCCTTCGAAATGATCTACAATGGCTATCAACATAAATTTTAATAAAAGATTATGAAAAATATCTCCACACATCTTATACAAGATCGCGACGTAGAAAAAATTGTTGGAAAATTATTACGGTTTGGTGTAATTACAGCCAGTATAGTGGTGTTAGCAGGCGGCATACTCTTTCTCATTCAATATGGAACAGCGGCCAGGCCGGATTATCATATCTTTAAAGGCGAAGAAAACAGTTATATTACCTTTAAAGGGATTTTTATGGGGATTTTCACATTAAAACCCATGGCCATTATCCAGTTTGGAGTGTTACTCTTAATCATTACGCCCATAATGCGAATTGTATTTTCGCTATTTGCCTTTGTAATCGAGAAGGATAAAATGTATGTTATAATAACATTAATTGTTCTTGCTATTATTTTAGGCAGCACTTTCGGCGGACTAAAAATCTAACTTTCTTAAAGGTTTTTTATACGGTATACATGAAACTTTTTATGATTTGTTTATAAGTTTACGATATACATGAAACTTTTACTACTTTTGAGAAAAGTATACGGCATACATGAAACTTATCAAAAGACCCATATATACAAATCGGATTACTCCATTTATCAACAAACAGGTAATAAAGGTAATTACTGGCCAAAGGCGTGTTGGTAAGAGTTATGTTATGCTTCAGTTAATGGAAAATATCAAAGCAATTGATAAAAAAGCGAACATTGTGTATATAAATATGGAAGTGGATGATTTTACACATATTAAAACACATGAAGATTTAACCAATCACCTTAAAGACAAATTTCCAAGCAATAAAAATAATTATTTTTTTATTGATGAGGTTCAGGAGGTAAAGGAATTTGAAAGAACTTTACGGAGTTTACTTGCAAAAAATACCTGCGATATATATTGTACAGGCAGTAATGCCAATATGCTTTCAGGCGAACTTGCCACTCATTTATCCGGAAGGTATATGGTTTTTCAGATTCATGCATTAAGCTTTATTGAATTTCTTGAATTTCATCAACTAGAAAATAAACAAGAATCACTTATACTTTACCTTAAGTATGGAGGAATGCCTTTTTTACCAAATATCGGACTACAAGAAAATCTGCCTTACGAATACCTGCGAAGTGTTTATTCGACCATTTTACTAAAAGATGTTGTGGCCAGAGAAAATATACGTAGTGTTTCCTTTCTAGAAAACCTTGTGGCCTATCTCGCAGATAATATGGGAAGCTTATTTTCAGCTAATAATATCAGCAAATACCTGAAATCGCAAAAAGTAGAGATTTCCACGCAACTAACCATAAACTATTTGCGGGCTTTGAGCAATACTTTTTTTGTGCATAAGGTTCAGCGCACTGAAGTGGGTGGGCTAAAAATATTCGAAATAGGAGAAAAATATTATTTTGAGGATTTAGGCCTTAGAAACGCAATTATAGGTTTCAACCAAGTTGCTGATCTACATAAATTAATGGAAAACGCAGTTTACCTACATTTAAAACAGCAAAATTTTAACGTTTTTGTTGGTAAACTGGGCGAAAATGAAATTGATTTTGTAGCCGATAAAAATGGCAATAAAACGTATATACAAGTTTGCCTAACTATACAGAGCGAAATCACTGCTAACCGTGAATTTGGAAACCTTTTAAAAATAGAGGATAACTATCCAAAATATGTTATTACATTAAATGATATAATGATAGGACAAAATAAAGAAGGCATTATACAAAAAAATCTGCTCGAATTTTTATCCGAACAGACTGATAATTAACAATTAACAAATTATTACAATTATGCTTTAAGCTGCTTAATTACTGCAATCAAATCTTCTTCTCCATAATTTGCAGCTGCAGCCTCAAAGGTATTCCGTGCTGTTTTCGCTAAAGGCAAATCAAGGCCGATGGCTTTAGCTAGATTTAAATCTTTTACAATGTGCTTAAGTGCAAAAGCGGGTTTATAATTATCAGCAACAATTACATAGCCTTTAATTTTGGTGAATACATTAGCAATAGCCCCATTGTTAATCAGATTAAGTAAATCTTCGGTTTTAATGCCTTGTTGATTGGCAAACACAACAGTTTCTGCCAAACCCTGGGTATATAATGCCAATAATGAATTTATGGCGAGTTTTGCCACATTGCCAACACCTGCTTCGCCGAGGCGTACAGCCATTTTGCCCATTTTTTCGAGGATTGGTTTTACCTCGTTGAAAGCAGTTTCATCACCTCCTACCATAATTACCAACTGACCTGTTTCTGCCTGTTTTACACTTCCAGAAACTGGCGCATCTAAATAGATACTTCCTTTATCTTGGCATAATGCAGCCATTTCTTTTGAAATTGAAGGAGAAACTGTACTCATATTAATGATGATTTTGCCAGCATTTTCTGCGCTAAAAAGTCCATCATCTCCTTTAAAAACCTGTTCTATTGCCACATCATCGGTAACCATAACAATTACCACATCGGTAGCTGCAACCAAATCTTTTGGCGTTTCAGCAATTGAAGCACCCATTTCTTTCAAAACAGCTTCTTTATCCTTGCTCCTGTTATAAACCGTAACGGCGTAATCAGCTTTTATTAATTGTTCTGCCATTGGGATCCCCATATTACCTAGCCCAATCCAACCTATTTTTTGTGTATTCATTTCTTCGTTTTTATGATAAACAAATGTGCCAAAGAAAAAGCTTAAATTATTTATTAAGCGTAAAAATGACATCATTAATAATTTTTTGTTTATGATAGAAAATATTTCCAGTCTACAACATATTTTAATGATTATCAATGGTGCAGGAAAGGATATTTCTCATATTGGATTAGCTACCTAGTTTCAATGTAAGTTCATCGAGTAAAGCAATCTGTTTTTCATTAATTTGTTTAACCGCATCGTTATAATTAAACCACCCGGCCTTATCCACTTCAGCAAAATTTTGCTTTTTCCCTGATCGTGGAGGCCATTCAATTTCAAAAGTATTGCTCACAATGCTAGATGGATCCAATTCCCCTTCAATGGCCCAGCATAAAACCCTTTTACCTCCTTTTTGCACAATTGCACTTAATGCTATAAAATCACCTGATAATGTTTTGCCTGTTTCTTCGGCAAACTCTCTGATGGCGGCATTTAATGGCTCTTCATTTTCATTTAATTCCCCTTTGGGTATTGTCCAAAATCCTAAATCTTTCTTAACAAAAAAAGGACCGCCGGGATGTACAAGAAAAAATTCGAGATGCTGATCTTTCTTTCTGAAGAGTAAAATACCTGCGCTTTGTTTCATAGCAACAAGATAGGGCTTTATGATCCAAGAAGTCAAGTTTTAAAAACTTGACTTCTTTGTACAAACAAAAAAGCAGTTAAGTTTTATACTTAACTGCTTTATATAATCTGGTATGATGAGATTTTATTGGAGGCGTTTACAACAACCCGTACAAACCGTGGGCGTAGTTCCTTAATGAAGATGATACTGTTTTCATCTTATCCGGAGATGGGCCTTTTACTTTATAGGCTTCTGGATGAAGTTCTAAAGGTTGATCGTTAATTTGTTCTAATGTGTTCTTGTTGCTTAATGTAGCATGCTGTTCTTCGCTTAATTTTAAAGGTGCCATGATCTTGAAATTTATACTAGAACAACAGGAATTATTGAAATAAGTTTGCGGGGTAAGTTATTTTTTTTAAATTATTTTTCAAGGCTGGAAATCCAGTTTTCTGTATCCGAAATCTTTACCGGAACCGCCGAAGCTACAATTTTAAGTACCCCTCCAGCATTAATTTCATCTTGGGTGATGTAATTCCTTTTGAAGGGCTTTCCGTTAAGAAAAATAGTTTTGATGTATTTATTTTTGAGGTTAAAATTTTCTGTTTCGATGGTAAAAGTTTTCCCTTTCGGCAGGTTATAGCTAAGTGATGGAAACAAAGGCACATTTAAATAGTATACCGGCCAACCTACACAGGCTGGAGAAAAGCCACTTGCTGCAAATATATACCATGCACTCATTGCCCCCGCATCATCATCCATGGTACGGAGATAAGCATGTGGTTGATTTCGGTAGATTTTGCCAATATAACTGCCAATTCCCCTACTGTTATCGTTAAAATAATTCTGAATTACTGTATCAGCAGCCAATTGATGCATCCAATATTGCGATTTATAGCCCAATTTGGTGGTATTATACATCAATGGTACCTGAAGATCGGGCTCATTGGCATGATTATATAAATCGCGGGCAAAAAACTCGTCAAGCTTAGCAAGGTAAGATTCTTCTCCACCATCAAGCGCTATCAATCCTTTGAAATCGTATGGAACAAACCACCGGTATTGCCAGATCGTGCCCTGGTACAATCCTCTGGCCTGCATCCTGTCTACATCATTTTTGCTCATATCTTTAAAATCCTTATTCCAGTATTTTTTATAATCCAGTGCCTTATTTAGGTAAAAAGTTGATTTTTCCTTATTGTTCAAAATCTTGAAAATTTCAGATAATGCCCAGTTGTCATAACTGGATTCGAGTGCTTTATCTGGCGATTTATAATCTAAACCATCAACTTCTTTCACCAATGAATCGGCAATTTTATTAAAATCTACAGGATAACCTTTTCGGTAAGCATCGAGCAATACCACAATGGCATGTTCAGAACGGACCGTATTTGATGGCTCATTTTGCCCTGCATAATCTTTTTTTCCTGAGTTATATAAATCAGCAATAGAATTCACCATTCCTGAATAGCGGTTTTGTGCTATTAAAGAAAGTAAAGGTAACTGGGTGCGGTAGTTGTCCCATATGGCCCAGCCATTGTAACGGATTTCTTTATCCTTTTGAATTTCACCTTTTGTATTGCGGTAGGTGCCATCAGTTTCAGAAATTACATAAGGCGATTGCATGGTACGGTATAATAGTGAATAGAACAGTTTTGCGCTTTCCAGATCGCCGTTTACTGCAATTTTGGAAAGATTCGTATTCCATTCAGCCTTGCTTTGTTCTTTAACGGTGTTAAAAGGGTTTTTATTGATAGCGGCTTTTGCATATTCCACACTTACCGATGAAAGTGCGATATTGATACCTGATGAAGTTACATCTTCTTTTAAAGTGGCAATCATTTTATGATCATCAATTATTTTCCATGAAACATTATTTCCGATTTCCATGTAATAGAACAGCTTGTATTTACCTACCCCACAAGTGGTTTTAGCAGTAATCCATCCACTTACACTGTTGCCATTTATATCGTGAGATTCTGCCACAAAAGCACCGTTAAAGGCGTAACTTAAATCAATATAAAAACCTTTTGCCCCTTTCGGAAATTGATAAGCATGTTTCCCTGCTTTACCAAACACCGTAAAACTTGCCTTAATTTTATTTTCAAAGCCCACTTCGTAATACCCAGGATTTGCTTTTTCTGAAACTTTAATCAGCTCAGTTTGCGCCGGATCGGTACCTAAAAAGGGTTTAATGAAAATATTCCCACCAGAACCCTGGCAACCTACGCCCTCAAAACGATTATGGGTAAAACCCTCAAATTTTTTGGCCAGGAATTCGTAACCTGTATGTGTTTTAGGATACGTTTGCGGACCGATGCTTAACATACTAAACGGTGCAGATGCGGCTGGCGACATTTGTCCGTGATCTGCAGAGGAGCCCAGAAAAACATTTACCTGATCTACAGGTTTTGCAGTTTCGACTGTGAATAGCTGAGATTTATGTTGTGCTAAAACGTTTAATGAAATGAGCGGCAAAAAGGCCAGGAGTTTAAGAGAAAACTTCATTATGTAGTACTGTTTTTAAATCGGCCTAAAATAACATTTTAACATGAAGTAGATATTATGTTTTAGCTTCTTTACAGAAGTTCTTCGTCTTGCTATTAGAAGCCCTAATTACGGGTGAACGTAATTTCACCACAGATAAAAAGGATGCACACAGATAGGGAAATCCGTATTTTCTGTGCTCATCTGTGGTTAAAAACGTTAAATTAATAGTATCAGTGCAATTGTTGTTGCCTGATCTGTTTTCCAGGCTGATAGTGTTAACAAGAGATAACATAACAAGATCAGGATGATAATAAAACAAAAAAAGCCGTCTAAATATAAAATCAAGACGGCTTTAAATAAGATTATTGTTATTATTTGATGGTAACCGGAACTGAAATTTTATCCCAATCCAAAGAGAAACCACTTTTAGTAATTTTATATACCAAACGCTCTTGTGTAGCTTTTAATGCTTTCGTTTTAACATCAACGCGTAAAGCATCCTTAGCTTCTTCGTATTTGTAAGCTCCCCATTGTTTTGGCTCCTTGTTAAAAATTGCTGTCCAGGTTCCACTTTCTTTAGGTATTAAAAAGAAGCTATATTTTCCTGCGGGCAAAGCTTTACCTTCTACCATGATATCTTTATCGGTTTCAAAAGTAGTTGCCTCATTAGCACCCGCACGCCATACTTTATCAAAAGCCTCAAGGCCTCCCCAAATTTTACGTCCTTTAACTGCCGGACTGCTGTAGTTAATGGTAATGGTTGCACCCTTTACTTTTCCTGTTGCAGTAGCCGCAGGACTTGGCTTAGGCTGAGCATCTTGTGCCATTGCACTTACAGAAATGGTAATTGCCGTAAATAGCAAAGCGATTGATTTAATCATCGTTTTCATAGTATTATATTTATCTGTTTTTGTTGTTTTTAATTTCACGAATTTATGGCTTTCAGTTGATAAAAACTATAATCCCAGTGTCTTAAAACGAAGAAACGTTTTTATTATTTCATTAGTAGTTTTCTAACATTTCGTCTTACCGAATGTACTATGCTTTAGATGTACTATTGGCTTTAACTTGCGGGTTATAAAATATCATCCCAAGTAATGAAAATATAATCACCGCAGCAGCACCAATTACGTTAAGCCACAGGAATGAAACAATATCAAACTCATAAACAGCAATAACTGCGATTTCGGAAAAGATTGCAGCAAAAAACACCAACGGACCGTTTATCTTTTTAAAATAAAATGCCACTAGGAAAATACCAAGTATAGGCCCATAAAATAAGGAACCCAATACATTAACCGCTTCAATTAACGAACCCATTTGTGTGGCAAACATGGCAACCGCTATCGAAAAAATACCCCAGGCCAATGTATGCAGCCTGCTGTATCTTAGCTCTGTTTCATCGTTTACTGCACTTTTTTTAAAAATGAGGTGCACATCTTTTAAAGAACAGGCGGCCAATGAATTTAATGCCGCAGATATTGATCCCCAACTGGCTAAAAATATGACGGCGAAAAGCAAACCGATCATTCCTACCGGAAGTGTATTTTTAACAAAATATAAAAATATATAATTGGTATCTGTTTTTTCTGCATTGTAATTTGCTTTGTTGATTGCTTCCTCTACCCTACCATGAAGTTCTTTCACTTGTTTTTGGGTTGACTTAAAATTTTCAATAGCAACATTTAACAATGGTGATTGCTGTTCCTTTTCTACAAGTATGGTTTTTGATTGCTCATTAAATTTCTGCGCCAAGGCATTGTGTTCTTTTTCGAAAACAGCAGCCTGCTGTGGTTGCGTTTCTTTTAAATATTGATAGGAATGCTCATTGAAATAGATCGGTGCAGGTTTTAAGGAGAAAAATGCGAAAAGTAAAGCACCGATTAATAAGATTGCAAACTGCATTGGTATTTTAACCAATCCGTTTAAGAGCAGCCCCATTTTCGCATTGGTATTGTCTTTTGCGGTGATGTACCTTCCAACCTGACTCTGATCAGTGCCAAAATAAGAAAGTGCGAGAAAGAAACCACCAATTAAACCACTCCAGATATTGTATTTATCCTTCCAATCAAATTCTGTGGTTATTACATTTAATTTTCCCGATTTACCGGCAAGATACAGCGCATCTTTAAAACCGATGCCATTGGGCATATTTTGCACCAAAAGATATCCGGCAAAGGCCATTGTTCCTAAAATTATCAGAAATTGCAGCTTCTGTGTATGCGCAATGGCCTTTGCACCGCCAACATAAGTATAAATCAGCAGTATTCCACCAGTTAAAATATTTGTTAAATAGATGTTCCAGTTTAAAACACTAGACAGGATAATACTTGGGGCGTAAATACTGATCCCTGTCGACAATCCACGGGAAAACAGGAACAAAAGTGAGGTTAAAACTCTTGTTTTTTTATCAAAACGGTTTTCGAGATACTCATAAGCAGTATAAACATTTAATTTTTGAAAAATCGGGATAAATGTGATACATATAACGATCATTGCCAACGGCAAGCCGAAATAATATTGAACGAAACGCATACCATCTGTATAGGCCTGCCCTGGTGCCGATAAAAAAGTAATGGCACTGGCCTGGGTAGCCATAATACCCAGTAACACAATGTACCAGGGCATTTTATTATCTGCCTTTAAGTATGATGCATTGCTTTTTTGTCCGCGGCCGATAAAAACGCCATACGTTACCACCGCAAGCAATGTAAATATCAATACTGCCCAATCGATATTACTCATGCCCAGAATTTAGTAAACAAATAGTAAAATACAATCTGAAATACCAGTGCCAAAGCGAGTAGCACGTACCAGGTATTCCAGTTTTTGAATTGATTTTTCATCATTTACCGGCAGACAAAAAGTTAAAGAAAAGCCTTGCTGCGCCCACATTGCCAGCTGGCAATTGCCTAAAAAAGGCTAAGGGAGTATAAATAAAGTTTCCTTTTCCATATTTAGCATATAATGTTGATCCCTGAAGCGGTTCTTCACCGGTATCGTGCATTTCAAAAAGCGGCTCATATTTAGCATCCCATTGATCGGGGAAATAAGCTCCGCGCTCCTGCACCCAACCTTTAAAATCATCTGAAGTAATTTTATTAGGAGAATTAAGGAGTTTGTGATTGGGATTTAAGAGTTTAACCTCAGCGTTTTCTTCAGTTACTCTTTTACCGCTGATGGAGAATGGATAAATGCCGAAATCTTGCAAGGCCATATCCTGAGTGGTATTATATTGCATTACGATAGTGCCTCCGTTTTCTACATAGCTACGCAGTGCAGTTTGCCAGTTTTTAATTCGTTTTTCGGTATTGATAACCCTCACACCTGTTACCACAGCATCATAACTTGCCAGTTTTGTTGTATTTAGAATATCTGCTTCGGTTAAAACATCAACCTGTAAACCTGCCTGCCTTAAAAACTCAGGAATCAGATCTCCCGCACCTTCAATGTAACCTATTTTTTTGGCCAGCACTTTTACGTCGCCTTTAATTAACCATGTTGTGGCCGGAACAAAATACTGTAATGTTGGCAAATGTGGATATTGAATAAGTACTTGCCCCCTCGAATATTCATTTGCTTCTGATGAAAAAACAGCTTCGAGCTTATTTTGACTGGTTTTAATTTTGGCTAAATCTTCAACCGGGATTAAGAAATCTTTGGTGGTAATGGTGTTTTCGGCTAGGTTAATGCCTTGAAAAGTCTTCACTATCTGGTTTCCGATCTTGAAACTCACCTTACCATAATTAATATTCTTATTGGCTTTTAAGCGGAGACTAACGTTTAACGATTCTTTTTCTTTAGCAAAATAAACAGGTTCGCTAAAACTTAAATCCAGCAGAGGTATAATGCGCAACGGCTCTACTACATCACCTTTAACAGGATCTAGCTTTTTATAGGATAAAGGCAATCTGATGTCAAATTTCTCATTTTCTATTTTTAAAGATACCAATACATTCAGTGGCGATTGCATTTCGGGCAATCCGATCAGCGTATCGTTTGCTACACTGAAAGTTGCTGTATTTTTAGCTGGTTTGGACAGCCAATACGGCTCTGTGGGCGAAGCATCTGCAGGAATCTGTATTTTTCGTTCAATGGTAATCAACGAGTCGTTATCAAGTTTTCGGTTCAAATTATCTGTTTGATTCAACCAGTTTACATTTTCTACAGTAATCGGAGTAGCAGACCTCGAAATTAAATTTAAACGGAAATTATAGCCATTACCAGCAATGGCTTCAGGTTGGTTGGTTACAACTTCACCCATAAAACCTACACAACTTAAAATAATATTGTCAATAGCTACCAGCTTATCTTTTCTCAGAGCTACATCCTGTAATTCGGCAATCTTCTTTCTCAACATCAATAAACCATGCAAACTCTTATCAGGTTGGTTGTAATTAAAAGATAGCAGGATAATATCAATCAGTTCGTCAATATCGCCAGTTCCTTTGTCAGACCAGTTAAGACTTAAACCATCAAAAAGAGTTCTTTTTGCAGGCTCGCCCAAAACATTTGTAAAATATTCAGCACGTACACCGGCAACTGATTGTGTACCTGCTCCCTGACTTTTGTGCAAACTTCTACTTAAACCTGCCAACTCACCATAACCCATCCCCAGCTGTGCATCGTACTGGCCAACTGTGGCTTTTATTTGATTTTCGGAAGTAGTATTTACAGAACCAAACCTAAAAGTATTCCATAACAATCTTTTTGGCTGCCAAACGGAAACATACTTGAGCTGATTTGGAAACATATCTTTATCGGCCGCAGCTTTAAAAGCTTTTTCGGCTACAACAGCAGATGCAGCATGTTGACCATGACCTGCAGCAGCTGTAGGTGGAAAACGGCAAATAATTACATCCGGTCTGAATTTTCTAATTACCCATACCACATCTGCTGTAATGCTATCGGCATCCCACTGTTTAAAAGTGTCGTTTGTATTTTTAGAAAAACCGAAATCAATCGCCCTGGTAAAAAATTGCTGTGCACCATCCAATCTCCGAGCTTCTAAAAGCTCATGCGTTCTGATCAGGCCTAAGGCCGCACCTTGTTCTGTACCCAAAAGGTTTTGTCCGCCATCACCCCTTGTAAGTGATAGATAACCGGTTTCTACATTTTGCTCATTAATTAACCACGATAGTAAACCTGTATTTTCATCATCCGGATGGGCCGCCAGATATAAAACCTTTGGCAAGTGCTTTAAAGTTTTGATTTCTCTATAAATTTCCGAAGATTTTGCCGGGCGCACCTGTTGGGCAGCACAAAAAATTACCGGAAAGCAAAGTATAATTATTGCGATTAGTTTCTTAAACATAGAATTTGTGTTGCAAAAATCAAATATGCTTAAAAAGCTTTTACTTTAAGGCCTCGGAAACGAAAAAGGTACAATTTAGTTTGGAATAGGGAGTTTTAGGTATTGAGTTTAATGTTTAAGCTCGTGTAAACATGTATTTGTCAGTATAAGCTTATTTAGTTTTTAGAACTCTTTAAATATAAACCCGTGGTCAGTGGCTACACAGACCGTTCTACTTTTTAAAATCAAACTAGAAATATTCCTATTTCGGTCTGTGCGGACACAGACCTAGGAATGAAACCTTGCATCCGCATTAAGATTCCCGCATGCGCGAGAATGACGACCGTGTTGAATATAAACCCGTGGTCTGTGTCCCCACAGACCGCTCTATTTTTTAAATCAATGCAATAATATTTTTATTTCGGTCTGTGCGGACACAGACCGAGGAAATGAAACCTTGCATCCGCATTAAGATTCTTAGATGCGCGAGAATGACGATCGTGTTGAAATATAAATCCGTGGTCTGTATTCCCACAGACCGCTTTATTTTAATATCAAACTAAAATATTCCTGTTTCGGTCTGCGGGGACACAGACCGGGGAATGAAATCTTATATGCAAACACAAACCGAGGAAAAATCATTTAATCTTTCGGTATTTTTATACTTAATATTGCAGCATAAATTTTACCTATGAATGGCATGGTGCTCATCATTGATGATGAAAAAAAAATCTGCAGTTTACTTTCCAGGATTATAGAACTTGAAGGCTTTAAAACCTTGCAAGCAAATACAGGAAAAGATGGACTTAAACTACTAAAAAACAACGATGTAAGCATTGTAATCAGCGATGTAAAACTGCCTGATGTTAACGGTGTTGCTTTGGTTAAAGATATTAAAGCCATTAAGCCATATGTAGAAATCATTAACCTTACGGCTTATGGTACAATAGCCGATGGCGTTTTAGCAATAAAAAACGGAGCTTTCGATTATCTTGTAAAAGGCGACGATAACGATAAAATTATACCGCTTTTGTACAGGGCGATGGATAAATCAAATTTACAGCGCAGGGTTTCTGACCTGGAAAATAAAATTGCAAAAAAACATAGCTTCGAAACGATTATTGGTCAGTCAAAAGCATTAAAAGAAGCCATTGACCTGGCAAAAAAAGTTAGTGCCACCGATACCACTGTTTTACTATTGGGCGAAACCGGAACAGGTAAAGAAGTTTTTGCACAATCCATTCATTATGAAAGTCCGCGGGCAGCAAAACCCTTTGTTGCATTAAACTGCAGTGGTTTTAGTCCTGATTTACTGGAAAGCGAACTGTTTGGTTATAAGGCAGGGGCTTTTACAGGGGCAAATAAAGATAAAAAAGGCTTACTTGAAGAAGCCAACGGCGGAACATTATTATTGGATGAAATCGGTGAAATGAACCTTGATCTCCAGGCCAAATTATTACGTGTACTGGAAAGCCAGACTTTTATTAAAGTAGGCGATACGCAAACACAACAGGTAAACGTACGGATTTTAGCAGCAACAAATAAAGATTTAAAGGCTGATGCCGCTTCTGGGAAATTCCGCTCAGATCTTTATTACCGGCTTTCAGTTTTCACCATCATTTTACCTCCACTGCGTGAGCGAAAATCAGATATACCTGCATTGGCGAAACACTACTTAAAGGAGTTTGCCGATAAGGTTAACCGCGCTACCCCAAAAATGGATGATAAAATACTTTCCATTTTAAGTGATCATAGCTGGAAAGGAAATATCCGTGAGCTTAAAAACGTAATTGAGCGTTTAGTCATTTTATCTGATGGAGATCAACTAAGTGCCACTGCGCTTCCTCCCGAATTTTTTGAATTTGCACCGGTAGCAGACGATTATAACCTACAACAGGTAGAAAAACAGCATATCCAAAAAGTGCTCGTTCATACCAAGGGCAATAAAACAGAAACATCACGATTATTGGGGATAGGCTTAACCACCCTTTACCGTAAAATTGAAGAATACCAGATTAAGGAAATATAGGTGAATTGTACTTGTGCTGTCAGAGCTACTATCTAGCAGAAACATTTTTAAAGGTGACAAAATTAACTTGCCTTTGAAGCAAATGACGTTAAGCACCAAACCTAATCCATTTATCACCTTCGTGGCCGAAAATGAAAGAACCGGGGTGCAGCATTTCTGCAATATCTTCTACAAGTGCTACCGCATTTTCGGCAGTTTTTTCGCGGTTTACATCATCATTTAATAAAATGATGCGGTTGTTTTGTACGGCTTGCCAATCTGTATTTAATGCAGCAGGAACTTCTCTCATTAAATCGGTCAGGGTTTTGCCCGGTTGGTAATAAATGATAAAAACAGCACTTAAAATATCAGTTTCTACCATTCCGCCTGCTACTGAGAGTTCTTCTGACAGGAAATAAACCGGATTATTATCTGTATCGAGACAGGCAACAGGCGTTTTATCCATAAATTTAATCTTGTGCTCCACTAAATCTAAACGTTCCTGTAATTCTTCTTGTTGAGCGGCATCAAGGCCAATAAATAAATCGTTTAAAAAAGACATCTGCATTAAATTTATTAATTTGTGCAAAAATAACATTCCTTACCGCATGCGAGGCTCAATTAAGTATATATTTTGGATTTTTTGTTTAACTATCATCTTTTCCTGCAAGGAAAACACAGCACATAACGACAAAAAAATCTTTAATATTAATCTCGATCAGGGTTTAACTTCTATAGATCCTGCTTTTGCGCGTAACCAGAACGCCATCTGGATGACGAACCAGATATTTAACGGTTTAGTGCAGATAGATTCTTCATTACAAACCGTTCCATGTATCGCAAAAAGCTGGCAGATTTCTGAAGACGCACTCACCTACACTTTTAATCTGCGTAATGATATTTACTTTCATAACGACCCTATATTTAAAAACGGTAAGGGAAGAAAAGTTGTTGCCAGCGACTTTGTATATAGTTTTTATCGCTTAATCGATCCTAAGGTGGCCTCATCTGGTGGATGGATTTTTAGCGATAAGGTAAAAGATGAACATAATTTTATTGCTTTAAATGATTCTACATTTCAAATTAAACTGGTGCGCCCTTTCCCACCGTTTATGAGTTTGCTCACTACACAATATTGTTCTGTGGTACCGAAAGAAATTGTGGAACATTATGGCAAAGATTTTAGAAGTCACCCGGTGGGCACAGGCCCTTTCAGGTTTAAATATTGGAAAGAAGGTGAGATTTTAGTCTTACTCAAAAATGACCATTATTTCGAGAAAGACGCCAATGGAAAGCCCTTGCCTTATCTTGATGCCGTAAAAGCCAGCTTTATTACCGATAAACAAAGTGGATTTATGAGTTTTTTAAAAAAAGACCTGGATTTCTATTACAACGTGGACGGGAGTTATCGAGATGATATTTTAACGAAAAGCGGAAAAATGACTTCAAAATACAAGGGCAAATTTACGCTCACTAAAAGCCCGTACTTATGCACAGAATATGTAGGGATATTGGTTGATACCAACCTTTCTATTGTTAAAAATTCACCACTGCGCTTAAAAAAAATCCGACAGGCGATAAACTATTCAATTGATCGCGATCGACTGATTAAATACCTAAGAAACGGAATCGGTGTTGCAGCAACATCTGGTTTTATCCCTAAAGGAATGCCTGGTTTCGATAGTGCCGCTGTTCATGGTTATGCTTACAACCCAAAACTTGCCGCTAAACTTTTAGAGGAAGCTGGTTATCCTGAAGGTAAAGGCCTTGCTGAAGTAAAACTGAATACCACCACTACTTATAAAGATCTCATCGAATTTATTCAGGGCGAACTTACTGCGATTGGCATTAAAACTAAAATTGATGTAAGTCCGAGTGCCAGCCTGAGAGATTTAATGTCGAAAAATAATGTGAACTTTTTCCGAGGCTCGTGGCTGGCTGATTATGGCGATGGCGAAAATTTCCTTTCCATGTTTTACTCAAAAAACAAAGTGCCTAACGGGCCAAACTACACCGCTTTTTACAACAAGGAATTCGATCGGCTCTTTGAAAAAAGCTATTATGAAACTGATAACGAAAAAAGATTTGAACTTTATCGTAAAATGGATCAGATGGTAATGGATTATTCACCGGTTGTACCATTATTTTACGACCAATCTGTGGTGATGCTACAAAATAACATATCTGGTTACTCATTTAACCCTTTAAGTTTGATGATTTTAAAAAGGATTAAAAAGTGATAGAAACTAGGCACCTTAAACGCTAAAGCATTCACAATTGATACCATAAATGCACGTACTAAAAGTGTTATTTTTACCAAAAATTTAAATCACGACAGCACCTCTGGCTAATACAACTGCTCAGCTATGCGGATGCTCTTGACTGTTTATGTCAGTAAGCAGATTTACTTCTTATCCATCAATTTCCTTTTCAAAAAATCGGCCGTAGCCTCACTCACCTTTAAGCCATTCGAAAATTTCATCCAGTGGTGGGTATCATCGGGAATGGCCAAAAACTCAAAATCGAATTTTTTATCTTCAAAACGTTTCGCAAGATCCACACTTTGATTAAATGCCACATTGCGGTCATCATCTGCATGTATAATCAGTGTAGGAGAAGTCCACGTTGCAATATAACTTACCGGCGATGATTCTTCGGCTACCTTTGCGGCGAGTTGTGCATCGGGAGCTGCCTTTTTACCTTCCGCATCCTGATTGGAAAATCTATTGTTTACGCCATGAATATCTACACCTGCGGCAAATAATTCCGAATCTTTTCCCAATGCCAGTGCAGTTAAGTACCCACCGTAAGAACCGCCATAAATTCCGATTTTGTTTTTATCAACATTCGCTTGCTGAGCCAGCCATTCGCCTGCTGCTTTAATGTCTTGATATTCTGATGCACCTTGCGCGCCTGCATTTAAAGGTTTGTGAAATTCGTAGCCGTAACCTATGCCCAAACGATAATTTACTGAAAGCACTGTAAAACCCATGTTAACCAGATATTGGTTTAAAGCATAATCTATTGAATAATAATCCATCGGATTCCAGCCTAAAAACATCTGCCTTTGCGGTCCGCCATGTACATAAACAATTGCAGGATGGTTTTTAATCACCTTTTTTGGTGTAAACAATTGTCCGTAAACTGTTTTTCCATCGGGAGCTTTAAAATTAACATGTTTCGGTGCAACCATTTCTTTAAGCGGAAAATCAGTTGGCAAAAGCGATTCGCCAATCAGATTTAAGCGCTGTTTATCCCTGATAATTACAGGCAACAATGGTCGTTCGGCAGTAGAACTTAAGCAGAAAACTGTTTTGTTATCCCCGCCAATTACCGGGTAAGCCTCTATGCCTTTTCCGGGTGTTAAAATTTGCATATCGGGCTTATCAACCGAAACTTTATAAATATGCCGCCTATCAAGATCATCAGCATTACCTCCCTTATTGGCCGCAAAAACCAAAGTTTTTTTATCGGCACTTAATTTCACGTTTTCTACAGCAAATTCTCCTGGGGTAAGCAATAAACGGTTGGTTCCATCGGCATTTATAGCATAAAGATGGGGCCAGCCATCTTCATAAGAAGTAAAAATGATCTTCCCCTCAGCCCACAATAAATTTGCTCCACCATCAACTGAAGGGAAAGAGCCTCTTAATGTTTCGGGTGCTTTCCAGATTTGTTTTCCAGCTCCGGTAATTACATTAACTGTAAAGATGGCCCAGGGCTGATGCTTTTTTGTTAAAATTGAATCTGTTTCACCACCTGCACCTGGGGTTCTGATAAAAGCAATATCATTTCCGTCAGGTGACCATACCGGCGCACTATCTTTGGAAAAAGAAGGCAATAACCATTGAACCGGACTTTGCTCATCGGTATAAATACCCAGGAAAGCATGATCAGTGCGGTTGGAAATGAACGCTATTTTCTTCCCATCAGGCGACCATTTATAGGCCCCATTAATCCCTTTTGCATAAAATAAACTTTTCGATGCAGACGTACCATCCAATGTACCAATCATTACCTGACCGGCTTTGGAAAAAAGCACCTGCCCGCTATTGGGTGAAATTACAGGGTTATCGCCTTCGCCAATGGTAATTAATTTGCCTCCACCGAAAGGAATAGCAAACACCTGTACTTTGGGTGCTATTGCAGATGAGTTTGCGTTAACCGGGCTCGCATCGCGGCCACCGTGATCTCCACCGCGCACAAATACAATCCATTTTCCATCGGGAGAGATAGATAAACTGCTAATTTCCTGCCCGTCATCATCAATGTAACCGGTAATTTTTATTGCTTTATAATCGGGTGCCTCTGCTGTATAAATGTTTCTTTTTCCTTGCTCATTTGCAGCCCAGGCAATTTTAGCACCTACAGGAGCTGCCACCAATTGTGTTGGAAAAGGATAAGATAAAACAGATTTTAAGCTAAAAGACTGTGCAAATATTTTTGAGGCTGATAGTAATAGAAAAATTATAAACAGTGATTTTTTCATTGCCGGTGATTTTGAGATAAATTATAAAAAAAAGCCCTAACCATTAGATGATTAGGGCTTGAAAAACTATTTTTTATAAGATTGTTACTGATCCCACCACAGTTTGGTTGTTCTTAACACATCTACCGGAACGTTTGCTCCGTTTTTGCTTCTTTCTCCTTGCGGATAATCCAATCGGCGGATGTAGGTGGTAAGCGAATTATTAACTGGCGGAGTAAAATCCTTGTATTTGTAATCGAAACGGCGGGCATCATTCCACGCTTCAGGATTTAAGTAGGTTGCAATGTATTTTTCTTTAAAAATGAGGTCTTTTGTTAAAGCATTAGCCCCCACATTAACTACAGGATCGGCTAAATAAGCATCTCTTGCCGCGGTAGATACCGTAAATTTATCCATATTGGCACTAATACCAGCTAAATAAGCTGCGGAAGCTTTGGTTTTATCAGTATCGAAATACGCTTCTGCTTCGATAAATTTAAGCTCTGCATAAGTTACAATAAGTATCGGTGCGGTGTTGCTTGTCCACGGTGAATTGGCAGAAATGTAACATTCATCTTTAGTTGTGTTGGCACCCGGGAGCCTGTTGCCTGCGCCATTAATGGTACCGATGTAGGTATTGTTTATCGTTTTATCTGTAATCTTTTCTATACGCGGGTCAAAAACGCCAAAAGTTTTACCATTTAAAGCATCAATCAACTGCTCAGAAAGCCATCCACCTAATGATTGTTGTGTATTTAACAAAGCCACATTAGCCCATGGGTTTCGCTCTTTAAAAGTGGCCATACCAGCATCATCTGCATTAGCGGTAAACGAATTGCTTAATGCTGCAATAACCGCTGCCGGGTTATACGAACTGGTTTTACTTAATTTAATTAATAACCTTGCTTTTAGTGCATAAGCCATTTTTAACCAGTTTGCCCGCTCAGCAGTAGATTTTCCGTAAATTAAATCGCTGGTGGGTGCCAGCTTTATTGTTGCATTGGTTTTGGAAAGTTCAACAATGGCTTCATCTAAAAGCGCAAGGGCCTGTGTATAAACTTCCTGTTGTTTATCATATTTAGGTTTAAGGTTGTTGATGTCGAATGCCTGCGAAAATGGTGCATCTCCCCATAAATCATTAACCAAACTAAGGTTGTAAGCAATAATTACATCCGCCACACCTTTATATTCACTTGATCCCTGTGCTATGGCAAGTTTTTTAAGCTCATTGGCATCGGCCATGGCAAAATAGAGTGCATCCCAGGTACCTGTAAAATCAATTGATTGGTAGGTATCTGCTGCACCATTTGCTGACGGACTGGCAATATACTGCACGTAAGGGGCAACAACACTTCCAATAAAATAATTGTTATTTCCAATTTTATACGTTGATGTAGCCAGCAAGGTACTCAATGTAGCTGTAGGTACCTGATTCGGATTATCAGACAACTTATCGAAATAACTGTCTTTACAGCTTTGCAAAGCTAGTGTTGCAATTAAAGCTGCGCACAATGTATATTTTATATTTTTTTGCATCGTAATTCTTTTTAAAAACCAACATTAAGGGTGAACATGATTGTACGGGCCGATGGATAGGTAAATCCGGCAGAACCATCATTATTGCTACCCGAATCGTAAGAGCTCGATTCTGGATCTACACCGTAATATTTTGTCCACAACCATAAATTATTTCCGGTAACGGATAATGAAGCATTTTTGATTGATTTTGCCGGCAACCAGTTTTCAGGTAAGTTATAGGTTAAACTTGCCGAACGTAAACGTACCCATGAGGCATCGCTTACAAAAGGTTCAGAAACATTACGGTAATAAATGCGGTAATATCCTTCACCATAATCAACCCCGTCAGGCCCAATTCTCTGCCCCATATATACTGGTTTAGTATTCGGTTGCCCATTGGCCAAAACGCCATCAAACACTTTTACCGTTCTTCTGTCTGTAGTGTAATCAGGTAAACCGAAAGCGGTATAAAAATCTTCTAACCAGTTGTATTTTTCAAATCCTAAACGGGCATCAAACAATACATTTAAGCTGAAATTTTTGTATTTGAAGGTATTGCCCATACCAATTATATAGTTCGGTTGCGAATTACCCAACAGTTTTTGCTTTCCGCCAGAAATACTCGGAAATCCGTTTGCACCAATTAACAAGGGCAGATTTTTATCAAGAACGATCGGATCTTCGGGCGTAGTTCCATAATAACGGTTAAAATAACTTCCGTAAATATTGCCATATGGTTGTCCTTGGATCAGTTTCATGGATACCCCGGCATTTCCATATCCTCTTGCGGCACCATACACAATTTCTGATATCCCGTTAGGCATAGTCAGCACCCTGTTCCTGTTTGCTGAAAAGTTTACATTTACATCCCACCTGAAATCTTTTGATACGATTGGTTTACCGTTCAGCACCAGCTCAACTCCCCTGTTTCTAATATCGCCCGCATTGATTGATTTGGTTACATAACCCACGGCCGATGAAATCTGCGTTTGAATAATCTGATCTTTACTTAACGAGTAATAATAAGTAAAATCAAAGCCTAAGCGGTTTTTAAGAAACGACATTTCTAACCCAGCCTCATAAGTATTGGTAAACTCAGGCCGAAGATCGGGATTACCCAGATTTGGTGCTATTGTTAAACCACCTGTTCCTGTTGGTAGCTGAATATAGGGCGAATACCCGGTAAAGGTAGAATATTCTGAAGCGTCCTTTCCGATTCTTGCATAAGATAAACGCAACTTGGCCTGACTGATTACCGCAGGCAATTTAAACTGATCAGAAAACACATAACTTAAACTTGCTGAGGGATAGAAAAATGACCTGCTTGCTTTTGGCAGCGTTGAAGTGATATCATTCCGGCCTGTTAAGGTTAAGAAAAGGTAATTTTTGTAATCAAAAGTAGCTTCTCCAAAATAACCGATCAATCTTTTTTGTTTCAGGGTTTGCGATGGTGTAAGTACACCTGCATTGGCTAAGTTAAAGAAATTGTAAACACCTAAGATACTACCCAAAGTACCGATCTCCTTGGATTTACGATCGTAAAGTTCTTGTCCGAGTCTTAATGTACCGGTAATATCATCAGTTAATTTCGAGGTTAACGTAGCAACAAAAGTACTGTTGATCGTTCTAAACTTGGTATTGTACTCGCCATAAAAACCCTGTAAATTATCGTACATGGCTTCGGTGGCATACATTGGGCCACGAGCGGTGCGCACACGGTTATCGGTATAAGTATCAATCCCTAAACGGTAAGAAAAATTAAGCCACTTTGTTGGTTCATAACTTAGGCTGGTACCACCGATAAACCGGTTTACATCACCTTTAAGCCTGTTATTTGCTGTTCCCCATATTGGATTGTTTGTACCAATATATTTTTGCGAACCATCTGGATTCTGATAATCTGCTACATCGTAACGTGGTGACCAATAGGCCAAAGTTTCACCAAAACGGTCAGCACTGTAGGTATAGCCACCAGAATTGGTAAAATTCATATTTACAGAGGCCTTAAATTTAGGACTAATGGTAAAATCTGTATTTAAGCGGCCCGAAAAGTTTTTGTTATCGGTATTTGGCATCATCCCTTTTTGGTACAGCTGCGAAATTGAAGAGAAAAATTTAATAACATCACTTCCTCCGGTAACCGAAATTGAGTTTTTAACCTGCTGTCCCGTACCAAATGCACGGTCGTAATTGTTAAATAACTGATCTGGGTGTGTTGGGTCAATCAGTTTAGCTTCGGCAATGGTTGGGCCCCATGCCGGGCCAATACCTCCAGGCGGGTTCGTATATACGCCTAAAACGCCCTGGGTATATTCTGTTTGTACATCTGGCGATTTCAAGACTTCATCAAAACCATAACTGCTGTTGAAATTAACGCTGACGCCATTCTCCTTGCCCCTTTTGGTAGTAATTACCACCACGCCATTTGCACCCCGCAAACCATAAAGGGCAGTTGCGGCACCTCCCTTTAAAATATTAATGGTTTCTATATCTTCAGGATTTACATCTGAAGCCCTGTTGGTTACGCCCCTTGATCCATAAGCGGTTCCATCAGGATTTGCACCAACTGTAGAGGTAGAATTGTCAATCTGTACCCCATCAATTACATACAATGGATCGCCAGAAATATTAGGATCAATGGAGTTTACTCCCCTGATCCGGATACTGGCTCCCTGGCCAGGGCCACCACCTGTACTCGATATGGTTGCCCCTGCAATTTTACCTTGCAAGGCATTTACCAAGTTAGACTGATGGTTGTAATTAAGATCTTCGGATTTTACAGACTGCGCGGCATAACCAAGTGATTTGGCCTGACGTGTAATGCCTAGAGCGGTTGAAATGGTAACTTCCTGTAGATCCTGAGCATCTGAAGCCAAAACTGCGTTAATTGTTGTTTTACTGCCAACAGTAATTTCTTGCGTTTTATATCCCAAAAGGCTAATTACAAGTACTGCATTTGGAGCGGGCACCTGAATGGTAAAACCACCGTTCCCATCGGTTGAGGTACCTGTGGAAGTTCCCTTGATTTTAATACTTGCACCAGGTAACGGACCCCGGTCATCAGCGGAAGTTATTTTCCCTGTTACTGTTTTTACCTGTGCCAGTGCGGAAAGACCAGTAAGTAGTATGCACAGAAAAAAAAGTGAGGTAAAGATTTTTCTCATATCTCGATTATTTAGGTTAAGGATGTGTTAGCAATTGCAATATAAGATTTTTAGAAACAAGAACACGCAACAAAACGCGAGCAATGAAGCTATTTTTAGTACAATTTTTGATACAAAAATGCAATCTCCCGCAAAAACGCGCATAAATTAACAGTTAATGACGCAAATAACCATTGAATTTAATTCTTGTAGTAAAAATTAGGAAGATATTTAATTGCTTATTTAAATTATTATTGTTTAAGTTAAATAACCACCTCATGTTAAACAAAAAAGTCTTTCCAGGTTATAGGAAAGACTTATAATATATATGTTGATTGGGTTTTTACTGTTGAACACCGCCCATACCACCACCTTGCTGCTGTTGATCTTGCTTCACATCGTCGTTTTTAATCTTTTTCTTCTCTGTAAACTTAAGTTTACCGAATGAATAACTAAAGTTAACACCGAATGAACGTAGTGGATAATAAATATTAGCACTTTGGTAAATCGTACCTGTTGCATTTATCGCATTGTTTACTGTTTTTATATGTAAATCTTTAGTGAACGGATTTAGCACATTAAGACCAATACTTCCCTTTTTCTTTAAAATATCTTTCTTGATAGATCCCCCATAGATATAGAATGGATCTGTTGAACCTTGATAGGTACGTCTTTTCGAGGTGATCACATTAAAAAGCTCAAAATTGTAGCCTTTGCCAAAACCATAAGCAGAGCGTATAAACCAGTTGAAATTAAAATATGTACCGGTATTGATATTGGTTTGGGTATTAGTTACTGAATAAGTATTTCCAGCAAAATTTGTCATCAGGGTCCATTTCGGTTTAATGTTGTACGATGCGAAAAGATTGAAGCCATAGGTTTCTGCGGTACCAACATTGATATATGAGGTTAAGGTTTTGTCAACCAATTGATTTGTTGTCGGATTTAACTCTTGAATTGGAGAGATAGAACTTTCGATAACTCCACCTGTACGGCGATAAAAAACTGATGCGTTGATAACAGATCCCTTGATAAATGTTGAATATCCAAGCTCTAGATTATCACTCAACTCTGGGCTTAACTGCGGATTTCCCTGTTGAACATTAAACAAATCACTCGTATTTCTGAATGGGTTTAAATAAGATTGAGTAGGCCTCTGTACCCTGCGGTTATAGCTCAATTTAAGGGTTGTACTACCTTTTAGGGTTCTAGATACAATTACACTGGGAAACAGATTGAAGTAATCATTTTTTTGGATTCCACTGCTTTGGGTATTGAAATCTATTTGAGTGTATTCGGCTCTTAAACCACCCTTAACTTGTAGTTTCTTGGTTAAATTGAAGCTGATTACACCATAACCTGCTCCAACATTTTGGTTATATTCAAAATCTTGTGCAGAAACATCAAACTGGCTTTTAATATCTCTGAAAATACCTTTAGCCCCAACCTCTAAAACTACAGCCTTACTAAATGGATAAGTGTAATCGGTTTGAGCTGTGTATTCATTATTCTTACCTGTATTATTACTAGTCAGCGTTTGCCCGGTTATGGCACCATCAGGAATGAATGTATTACTAAAACTTGTTGGGGTACGGCCTGTTGAAAGCTGTGCAGAAATTGAAAACTCCTCTCCTTCCTTTTTGCTGGTTTTACGGTAATCTACGTTCCAATCCATATTACTAAACGTCATATCCATGTCGCTAATATTGGTTGCTTTCAAATTATTGATAGTATATTCAGATGAACCTGGACCCCCATTAGAAAAGTTATTTAATTTAACTGTTGTACTAATGTTATTGTAAGCATTAAAGTCATAATCTAAACCTAAACTTCCATTGTAACCATTGCGACTCCATTTAGAAACACCATTCTGTACTCGGTTGTCGGTAGTTCCATCCTTGAATATAGTATTGGTTACAAACGATGTTCTTGAATCTTGGGCGTAAGCCAAGTTTGTACCTAAACTGGTATTTACACTCAAACGACCTGTTTTTGCGGTTAGATTAAATGCTCCGTTATTTTGACGCGTTCCTGCCGCAGCACTTACACTTCCTGAAACGCCTTGAGCACTAGATTTTTTTGTGATAATATTAATAATACCGCCAGAACCTTCCGCGTCGTATTTAGCAGATGGGCTTGTAATTACCTCTACGCTTTTAATTTGTTCAGCAGGAATCATCTTTAGTGCATCAGCTACGCTACTTGCCATCGTACCAGATGGCTTACCATTAATCAAAACCCTTACTGCGGCACCACGAAGCTGAATGTTTCCAGTAGGATCTACTGAAAGCATGGGCACTTTACGCATTACATCTGTAGCATCGCCACCTGCATTTGTACCATCAGCTTCTGCATTGTAAACCATTCTATCGATTTTATTTTCAATAACCGCTTTTGTTCCTTCAATCTGAACATCGGCCAAAGTATTTTCCGATCCTGAGATATAAATTGTGCCAATGTTGTTATCAGGTTTTGCCGGAGTTGTGGTAACCAGAACAGATTTTGTTTTGTAACCCATAAAACCGATCATTAGTTTATAAGAATCCGGCGATACGTTTTGCAAGCTTAGTTTACCTTTTTCATCGGTTACACCACCATTTACAGATTTATTATCTTTTGCAGTAACCAAAGAAACTGTGGCGTAATCAATTGGTTTTTTGGTTAATGAATCAAGTATGGTGGCAGTAATACGTCCGGTAACTGTAGATTTTTTTGGTCCTCCACCAAAGCCGCCCGGAAATTGGGCCTGCGCAGTGAAAAATAGTCCAAGGATAAAGGTTAATAGTAGAAGTCTTTTCATGTTAAAAGTTAGTCTTTTGTAATTAGTCTACGCAAATTGCATTTTGTTACAATTATACGCTATACTTTTTACACCAACCCTATCAATTAGTCGGCAAACAATGCCGATTAGTCGGTAAATGAAATTTTTCCATTTAATCCTTAACTCAATTACTGAATTTGAATTGTATTTATTATAAATTAAGATTTTAAACTAAAAACATCCTGCTAAGCACTTCAAATTTCTTACCTGGCAATATTGTTCGGGCGGGAATAAACCATTTGCATTACATTTATATTCCTCATGGCAAATGCTGCTTCACAATAGTTAAGGTAATAATTCCATTTGCGGATAAAAGTATCATCAAAACCTAAGGCCTTTACTTTATCAATGTTTTTATTAAATTCAAGAAACCACAAATGTAATGTACGGGCATAATCCAAACCCATATCTTTTAAATCAACAAGGGTTAAATCGCCTGTTTCATTAATGGCTTTATTCATGGCTGCAACAGAAGGTAAAAGTGAGCCAGGGAAAATATGTTTTTGAATCCAGTCTACACCGTTCCGCAACTTATCGTATCTGCAATCGGGCGAAGTGATTACCTGAAAAGCAAATATCCCATCGGGCTTTAAAAGATCCTGACATTTTTCGAAATAGGTTTCCAAATATTGGTGACCAACAGCCTCAAGCATTTCTATGGAAACAATTTTATCAAATGTGCCTTCAATTTTACGGTAATCCTGAATAATAATAGAAACTTTATCGGCCAGGCCTTCGGCATTTACACGCGCTATGGCCAATTTTTGTTGCTCTTTAGAGATGGTTACCGAAGTAACTTTACAACCATAATTTTTCGCTAAAAATATTGCATTTCCACCCCAACCGCTTCCTATTTCCAAAACATGATCAGTAGCTTTAATTTTGAGCTGTTTTGCCAAACGGTCATATTTGGCATATTGAGATTCTTCTAAACTTAAATCTTCAGGATTAAAATAACCGCTGGAGTAAGTCATGGTTTTATCCAGAAAAGTGGCAAAAAAATCATTGTTCAGGTCGTAATGCTCTGAAATATTTTTTTGTGATCCGGCCAGGGTATTTGCCCTGCGTACGTGGTAAATTTTATTAACCCATTTAAAAAGATTCAGCGCAACCGATTTTACTTTACTTCCGGTAATGGAGGGCGCGTTTTCGATGTTCAGGATTACCCATTTAATCACATTGGTAATGTTTGTGGTATCCCATAAACCAGTGGTATACCCTTCGCCAAAACCGATGTCGCCGTAAAGTGCAATAGATTTAAAAAAATCAGCATGATTAACCTGAATATGTGCTTCAATTTTATGTTCGCCGTTCCCAAAAACCAAAGTTTCGCCGCCTGGCATCGAAAGTTCTAATTTCCCCAATGTCATTTTAGAAAGTGCATTGAGTACAACTCTTTCAAAAAAGCCTGTTGATGTTCTGGTAGCGGTAAGCGTATTCATAATCTTCGATCTATTTAATTTGAGGTTTATAGGGTTTATATACGTTGCGTTGCAGCTCAGGGTTTTCGGCTTTTGGATGAAATGGTATTTTTTTTAACCAGAGTTTGAAAGCCTGCCAATGAATCATACCCATAATCTGCAGCGGAATAAAGGGTATAGAGAAAAAATACCGCAACATATTGGCGTTGGTTAATGCTTTCTTTTCTCCCTTTAAGGTACTGATAAAAAATAGATTGCCGTTCTTATCCAGATCATCAATTTTAATATCGAGGGTATTGGATGGTACTTTTAGTTTAAAATCGAAAGCATCATCATGATCTATAAAGGGCGAAACATAAAAATATTTTGTTGTAATTTTTTTAAAAGTATTTTCCTTCAATTCATCTTTTCCAAAGAAAAAAAGTTTCATTTCGCGGTAAGTATTGCTTATTTCGGCCACGCAACAAACCGGATTTTCTTCCTTATCAAAACAATAATAGAAAGAAACAGGATTAAAATTATAGCCTAGAACATTAAGATTGGTTAATAACTTAATGTTAAGCCGGGTGCCATCTACACCGTTTTCTTTTAAATAATCTTCCAGGTGCTGACGGGTGTTTTTGCTCCCGTCTGGATTTTCTTTTGGCAACTGGAGGTGTTCGGCATCCCTGAAAGAAAACAAGTTAAATCTGTTCCTGCTGAACCAGCGCAATTTTTGGCTAAGCAAATCCAACTCATCCAAATCAATGTAAAACATATATACACTATACCAAAAAGAATGTTTTTTGGGTGCCAGGCGATGGTGCATTACCTTTGCGGTGTAGATGTTTGAGTTGATTTGCATTAATATTACAATTTACATTTTTTTTTGGTTGTTATTCTATCGATTCATCATCTTGACTGCAACGCAGCAGAATGGAGAGATCGATCTTAACAGATTTATAGACTACATTGCGCTGAGCTAAAAAATAACGGCAACTTTAAAAGAGATCTGCAATTAAAGCCCCATACATAAATCAACTGCGCTTTTATAGGCATCCTCGTGAAAACCGTACTTAAAATAACTGCCGCAATAATATACAGGCCCTGTTCCGTTCAGCTTGTGTAATTGCTCCTGCGCCTGCATGGCCGGAACATCAAATAAAGGATGGTGGTAATCGATTTCCTTAATAATTTTCTCCGGATTTAATGTTGATGTAGGATTGATGGAGACAAAATAATTCTGTTTTTTAGATACACCCTGTAAACTGTTCATCCAATAAATGGTACTTGGCAACAGCTTTTCTCCCTGTTTTTCTACGCGATAATTCCAGCTGCTCCAGGCCAGCCTGGCTGAGGGCATTTGCTTTTCATCGGTATGCACTACAGCTTTGTTCAGCTGGTATTTAAATTTAGAAAGCAGTTCTGTTTCTAAAGCTGTTTTATCTTTTACAATTTCAAACGTTTCATCGGCATGGCTGGCCATAATTACCTTATCAAATTCGAACCGCTCGCCATTATTATTTATTACTTCAACTTTCCCATTATCCAAACGTTTTACAGAAACTATTTTAGTATTGATTTTTATTCTATCCCGAAAAGGGGCAATCAGTTTTTCGCGGTAGGCCTGACTTCCATTTTGGAGCGTATACCATTGATGCTGCGTGTCTAAGCCTAAAAAGCCATGATTTTTAAAAAAGCGAATCAGCGTAATTGCAGGGAAATCAAGAATCTGTTCCATCGGGGCACTCCAAACCGCAGCACTCATCGGAATGAGGTATTGCCAGAGCATATCATCACTATAGCCAAATTCTTTAAAAAACCTGCCTATAGAATAATCCTGATATTCGGGTTTATCCAATATTTCTACACTTTGTTTATTGAAACGGTTAATCTGCATCAGCATTTTCAGGTAGGAAATATTAAAAATATTTTTCCGCTGGGCAAAAAGATGGTTTAAACTCGAGCCACTATATTCTAACTTTTTTGGCAGGAACTGCACACTGAACGACATATCTGTTTTAATAACAGGGGCATCGATCTCTGCAAACATTTCGGTTAAATTTGGATAGGTTTGATAGTTAAAAACCATAAAACCGCTATCCAGGTAAATGGGCTTACCATCTTCTTCGAGTGTGATGGTATTGGTATGCCCTCCAATATAATCGGCTTCTTCGAAAAGGGTAATATCGTATTTATGTTGCAGCTTATGGGCACAACCCATGCCAGCAATTCCTGAGCCTATAATGGCAAGTTTTTGCATTTTGATGAAATTGGATTAATCGTCATGCTGAATTTAGTTCAGCATCTGTTATAAAGCCCCTGCATTAAGTTCAGGGGTGACGCAGCTCGTTAAACTTTATTAAATAAATAATGGCACACCATCCATTCGTTACCTTTATTGTAATTAAACAGTTCGGCGCACGACATATAAAATAACCTCCAGTATACCCACCACCTCACGGCCTGATCTTTGCCATAAGTATCTTCTAATATGGGCATAATTTCTTTTTTATGTTTGTCCATATTGCTTAACCAGGCTTCAGAAGTTTTGCCATAATTGGTTCCATTTACCACCCAATGTTTATCTATTTTTAGATCATCGTTGAAGTAAAAAAACAAATGGTTAGATGGCATAATCCCACCCGTAAAAAAGTATTTACTCATCCAGTCGGTTTCATCAATTACCTCAAATTTATAGGCTAAAGTTTTGTGCGTAAAAATGTGCACGAACAATTTCCCATCTGGTTTTAGAAATGAAGCTACTTTATTGAGCAAAAATTTATAATTGCGCATATGTTCAAACATCTCTACTGAAACTATCCTGTCAAATGTATCAGCAATGGTAAAGGTGTTCATATCGGCCGTCAAAACCGTTAGGTTCTGAATGCCACGCTGCTTTGCCGTTTCATCGATAAAAATCTTTTGCGTAGCCGAATTGGATACCACGGTAAACGTGCTATCGGGAAATTTTGCCGACATGTAAAGGGAGAGTGATCCCCAGCCACAGCCTAGTTCCAAAACGTTTTGCCCATGCTGTAAATCGGCTCTTTTGCAGGTTAAAGCCAACATGTCATCTTCAGAGGTATCGATATCTTTTACCCCAGGTTTCCAATAACCACTGCTGTACTTTAGGTTTTTGCCCAAACAATACTGAAAAAATTTGGTAGGCAATTCATAGTGCTGCTCATTTGCATCGGCTGTATTTACTGCAATTGGCGATTGTTTTAGCTCTGCAACCAGATCCATAAATTTTTCCTGTTGCAATTCTTCATCACCCAGGGTTTCATCGTCCAAACGCTGTTTACATAATTTTCTAATGCCGATACGCAATGCTGTATCCGGAAGTTTGTCGTTTTCTAAAAGTTTGTCGTACCACATAATAAGGTAGAGGGTTGTAAGGTAAAGGGTTTTGAGTCGTCAGTCCGAAAGCCGGATTACGATGCTATTGGTTATACGCAATTTGCTCGTGAGCAGATTGGTTGTTATTTTACTTTAATGACGTCGGAAGATTAATTAGCTTTCCAACTTAGGTTTTTCCACTTCTAACTATTCCTTTTTAAACCAAGGAAAAAAAGCACTTGTTGTTTGTTGGTATTTTTTATAAGCTACAGGTTTGCTCCGCAAATTTTGTTCTTCGTTATTGGGAACACCGGTAACTTTGGTTAATAAATATAAAATAATTGCCGGACTGATGATGGCCAAGATGCCCCAAGGGGAAGCCATTGCAAAAATAAAATAGGCCATCCAGGTTAACCATTCAAAGAAATAGTTGGGATGGCGGCTATAATACCAGAGCCCTGTATCGCAAACTTTGCCTTTATTGCCCGGATCTGTTTTGAAGGCAGCAAGTTGCCTGTCGGCGATCATTTCACCAAAGAAACCAACAGCCCAAACTACTGCGCCAGCAAATTCTAAGACGGAAATTCCTTGCGATGTATTTGCGGTAATGATAAAAAAGGGAATAGCCAGAATAACATTTGAAATGGCCTGAAACTGGAAAAACACAAAAAAATTCCGGTCTGCTTTATCGCCCCATTCTTTACGGAGTTGCTCGTATCGGCCTTCTTCTTCATCCAAATGGCCGATAACACGTTGCCAAAGGTGAATGCCAAGTCTGAGTTCTGCAAGTAAAAACATTCCGCAGATTAAAATTTTGCGTGGATCAAATCCGTCTGACATGAAAAAAGTAATCAACGTAATTACAGGGAAATTCAACGCCCAAAACACATCCACTACTCCGGCATTTTTGATCTTCTTCGCCCAGAACCAAACCATGGCCATAATAAAACAGCAGGCAATTAAAGAAATGAGCGTGATGAAAAGTAGATGTTTGTAATCCATAAAAAGGTTTAGGGTTTAGGGCATAAGGTTTAAGGAAATGCATGCTGCTTTAGATTTTACCTTCAGCCATACACCTTTGCCTTCTACCTTTTTACCAGCAATTCTTTAATACCTTCGCCATCCTTTAATTTAAACAAATAAACTAAAACATAAGCTAAAGTTGCAATACTGCCTAAACATACGAACAAAATTGTGATAGAGATTTTAAGAATAATGCTTTTTTCTTTGTAAAACATCCAAAGGGTGATAATGAATATGTTAGCATAAAAATCCCATAAGGTGGCGCGCATCCATGGAATACTGCCTAAAAAATCCCATTGATCAAAAAGGTTGCTTTCTAACGAAGTGCTAATCACCTTATAACACATAAAAACAAACAGTGCCGAGAAAATAATTTTAAGAAAGTTGATCATAAGGAGGACTTTAATTTTATTTATAATTTGGCATATATACGGTAAGGTAGCCAAAAAAGATTTATTTTAATTTGCTAAAGGCTGTCTGCAGGGTGCGAGAGGGAAAGGCGGATAACAGTAAGGTGAAGTTCAGATGATGATGGTTCAAAAAGAACTAAAAGAGTTGTCAAATTAATAACAAGGTTGCTAGAAAGTTGACAACTCTGAAATAGTATTATAATAATAAAATTTTGCGAACGATTTGGGCATGCCCCAAGCTGCGCAAGGGTCGGGCTATACGTTGCAATCTTTTTTGATGAAGAATCAAAAAAGGATTTCCACTGCTATCCCTCATGCGAAAAAAGGAAACCTGTGCTTTTGTTTCGTGGTGGTAAAAAATATGTGGCGCTAAGAATTGTCAACTTTAATAACACAGTTGCTAGAAAGTTGACAACTCTGAAATGAATAATTGTTTCTGGTGGTAAAATAAGTGACGTTTAATAATAAAAAACAAATGGTCTGTGGGGACACAGACCATGGAGATTTTACTAAAAGAGTTGACAAAGGAATGTTTTTTGCTGAGATTTTTCTTCAGCTTTTGCATTAAACTTTTCTAATCTTAATGATCCTCATCCAATGCAATACTTTCATTACTGGATAGGTTGGGTCGAACTCCCACCATTTTGTAGCGAAATTAGGGCTATTTGGTTTTTTGTGGTGATTGTTTTGAAAAAGCTCACCCATTAATAAGAAATCCCATGGCAATGAGTTTTTACTGTGGTCGTCGTTATCGTGGTTAGAATAGCCATATTTATGCCCACACCAGTTTACAATCGCACCATGTAACGGCCCCATTAAAAAGTGAACCGGCAATAAGATATACATCCACCAATAATTGGCAAAAGCAACATAAAAACCGATATAAAACAAGCCACAAGCAATTCTCCAGGCCCATGAGTTCCCGATTCTATCAACAACCGGCCATTCTGGATAATTGCCCTGAAAAGCTGGCTCCGGTTGTATTTTAAATTGCAAATAATTCATATACATGTTCTTCGTTGCGATCATCATCCCGAAAACATCCTTAAAAAAATGTGGTGAATGCGGATCTTTTTCAGTATCGCTATACGCGTGGTGCATTCTATGCAGAATGGCATATGCGCGTGGGTTTAAAAATGAAGAACCTTGCGAAATCAGTAATATCAGGTAGAAAAACCGCTCCCAGAAAAGCTCCATCTTAAACATCTTATGAGATGAGTAACGGTGAAGAAAAAAGGTTTGGCTAAATAAGGATAAAAACCAATGGCAAAGAAAAAATATGAGGATAATCATGTATAATGTGTATGCTGTATAAACGGAATTTGAGGGCGTTTAGTTTCTGAATGTGGAGAAAACCACTTTGACTGGAGCATTTAGATAAAAAGAAGAGGCCATATAATAACATCGTTTTATTATGTTGAGCTGTAGAAAAACCTGTTTAAATACGTTTTAACGCATTTAGACAATCTGTTCCTAGTTATCTTATCAAATAATATGAAGCATTTGGTTTAAAATTGCCTTTTATGCTACAACCTCTTCTTTTTTAAATTATTTATTATCTACCGAAATCATCTTGAACGCGAACAATATCACTTTCATCTGATGGGTTGGAAGCATCTGTATGTTGCCAAATTTCTGCTACTACTCCCCAATCTTCCAAACCAATTAAACGGTGGCGTTCGCCTTGTTGTAATTTAATCTGATCTTTTGGCGCATATTTTTTTACTTCGCCTTCTTCATCAGTTTGGCTGGTTTTAATGCCAACAGTACCGGTTACTACCTGCCATATTTCGGCTCTACGGTGGTGATATTGCCACGAAAGGCGTGTATTTGGCGCAACAATTAAAATTTTCGGACTTAATTTACCACCAATTTTAAGGTCTTCTACATTTAATCCATCAAAATAAGTATCGGCAAATTGTTGTGCCTGAGCTTCGTCTATTACAAAGAAACCACCCCAAGGACGGGTTTCATCGCGGTTTACTACATTGAAACCTTCAATTTTTAAACGTTGTGCAACGCTTTCGAATATTTCTTTTTTGTCGTTTGTCATTGATAAAATATTTGTTTTCTAATGATTGTCGAGGTGCATAGGCATTATTAAATGGCCTATGTGGTTCTATAATTGCTGCAAAAATAAGCCTAATAAATTAAAAAAGCCCCTTCGGGCTCTTTATTTTTTTGATCAGAAATTTTAAGCTGCATAATACTCATCGTACAAAGCATGAGGATCTGTACTTAACTGCAAACTGAACCTATAAATGTGTTATAGCTAAACTATCAAATCAATTGATTATTCTACCGATGAAGTAAATGTCATTGTTGCAAATTGTCCAGTTAATGTGATGCGTTTGTTCTTAGGTACATTTACTTCAATATATTTTTCAGTACTACCATATCTGATCCGTAAGCCAACTGGAACATGTGTTCTTATGATGTAGAAACTGATAGGTCCGTTTTGACTATACCTTATTGCTGATCCAAAATCATTTTCCATTGGATTATAGGCCGTTTGGGTATCAATCTTATATGCAGTGTAATCATTTTGCAGGTCAACAAGGTAATTGGGCAAATCGGTTACCACAACATTTAACAAGCCTACAATTCTTTCCATTATCATTTCCATGGTCTGGTTATTATTTATAGTAACCCCCACTTTTTTCGCAAAAAAGGTATCTGATGTTTTATAGAATTTATCCAAAAAGAATTGGGTTGGCTGCCAATATTGAAAATTAGCATCCGCATAGTGCAAATAAACAGGCTTATCCTTATCTGCATCATAAAATTGATTGATACCAAACTCGCTATTGGATCCTATTGCCACAAAATTATAAGTTCCGTTAGGCAAATCAAGAGTAATTTGCCCAAAGGTTGGGCTCGAAGAAAGTTGCGTTTGTCTGGTTATTTCAGCTCCATCTTCAGTGTTATAGGCAATAATTGTTAATTGTACAATAAAATTTTTAATCGGCTCTGTCGGAAATCCAACATTTGGATCGCCGACATTGTGGTTTAACCCGCCAATTTTAAACGCTATTTTACTTTTTTTCACAGATTCCACATGCCCGCCAAAATCTTTTATACATGCCGACAGCATCACCGCCACCGCACATATTGTTAACATACTCTTTTTCATAAGGCTTTTTTATAATAAATTTAACCTAATCAAAATCCAATATGAGTCTACTTTTAAATTTGTATCAACAATTGTTACCCGTGATAGCAAAAATGCACACCTTTCGGAGTAATCATGTAAAAATTAAAATACAAGCATAATAAATAACAGCAATACGCTTAATATAACTTATTATGCTCAGGTGGTTTTACTATGTTTGATTAACAAAAAATCCCTTTCATGATCCAAAAACTAAGCATCTGCATCTTATTCTCGCTAATTTTTATTCAAAATATAACGGCAAAAGTTTACCACATCAGTACTGAACAAGAATTTAAAGTCATTGAATCTGTATTGCTTGCGGGGGATGAAGTGATCATCAAAAGCGGAAATTATTCTAACTGGGCCTTAACAATAAGTGCTAAAGGAACTTCAGCCAAGCCAATTTTAATTTCTGCTGAGAAAGCTGGAATGGTTGTTTTTTCAGGAGGTGTAGCAAAATCAATATTTGAGATTTCAGGAGAACACATATTCATTAGAGGCATTAGCTTTAAAAACTGCATATTGAGCAAAAATGCCACACTTATTGAACTCAAGGCAACCAAGTATTGCAAAGTATCTGGCTGCAGTTTTTCTGGCAATAAAGTGAGCGCGCAATTTACGCCTTTGGTTGTTATCTCTGGTAAGGGCAGCGGCAATAGCATTAACCATTCAAGCTTTATTTCCAACATCGATAATCAGGATGTACAAGTGAAAATCACCAAAGATGCTTACCCTAAATTTACAGTTATAGAAAACAACCTTTTCAAAGATAAAAACAAAGTGAGCTGGCCAAACGGCAACGGGGGCGAATGTATTCAGGTTGGTCAGGATCCTGTGTTATTGGGAAACCAACGTCCGGAAACGCTGGTACAAAAAAACAGATTTATCCATTGCAATGCAGAAAATGAGGTAATTAGCAATAAAAGTAGCGGCAATAAATACCTTAATAATTATTTTGAAGATAACGATGGCGAACTGGTAATGCGTGGAGGACACGATTGTACCATTGCCCATAACACATTTAAAGGTGGTACAGGTGGCATCAGGGTTAATGGTACCGGCCATCAGATTATCAATAATAAATTGGATGGCATTCAAACGGCCATCAGGCTGATGTATGGCATGGCAAAAGGCAAGGATGAAATTGGTTTTTACATCGCGGCGAGTGATTGTATTATTAAGAGCAATATGATAACTAATGCCACAACCGGAATATTAATTGGCGATAGCAAGGATGCAGACTGGACAGGTAAATTTGATACGAAAAGGTATCCTTCTTCAGTAATGCAAAATATTGCTCCTTTTGATAATGATATAAGGGCAAATAACTTTAAAAATGTAAAGAATGAGGTGGTGAAAATGTAAAGTTTAGCACAGTCACCTGATTTATTTCATTGCTAGGATAGATAGCAAGAAAAGATACTTAAATAAAGGAGTTAATTTATACAATCTGCAAAAAACTGTCATCTCAAATGGAGCGCAACGTAGCCGGAAAATCTATAAGATAGACCTCTGCATTCCGCTATGCTTCAATCGAGATGACAGCCATACATCAAGATTCTTTAGCTTTTAATCCATTATCACTACTGAATCTTATTTACCACTAAATCATCAAAGTAAATGTAGCTGGTTTGGCTTGAACCCCATACCGCAACATCTTTTCCTCCTCTAAAGTTATGAAAGGATAACCTGTTGATCAGTCGCTGAGCATCGTTTGTGGTCCAACGGATAGCCTGATCCAGCACAGTGGTTCCATTGATGATTACCTGTACCTGACCATTTTTATTGGATCCGGTGTTGCTTTTTACATAAAGGTGAACGGTGTAGGTATCGCCTTTAACCAAACTGCCAGAAGATGGGTAAGATTTGCCAAAGGTATCGCCGCAAGGGCCCGCCATATCCCTATGGTAAACATATGGTTGAAAAAACACACGGCTACCGGTATTGTACCACATTAAACGCAAACTGCCGCCGTTACCATCGCTGGCTATATCGCATCCGGTATTTCCCTCTCCAATGAGGAAACCGAAGCCAACTTTCCCTCCCCTGCTCCAATCGAACTGGCTATGGAAACGTACTTTAAATGTTGCTTCGTAGGCCGAACCATCTGATATATCTGCACCAGCGATTAAACCGTTAGAAACTGAATTTGGAGCAAGAGTAGCCCTGGCCCAGTTACCTGAGATATAAGCGCGGCTTTCGTTCCAGCCTGTTAAGCTTGCACCACCAAAATCGGTACTGGCCTCGCCGTAGGTATAAGCACCATCGGCATGGGTAAAACCCGTATTAATGTTGCTTGGGTAAGCCGCAGCAGCTGCTAATGTATTGTTGGCTGCACTGATTTTTTCAGGCGAGGTAATACTTTCTGAAGTAGCTTTAGCAGATTCATCTTTTTGGCAACTGTAAATGGTTAGCGAAAATATAAGCAATACAGACGCAATAAAATGCGTAGAATTCATTTTTTGACTCATGTTAGTTTTAATTAAGATTTAAATTTGGTTAGATTTTTTTCGGGGGCAACTTACTATCCTTGATAGCATGTTACACGTTTGATAGTAATTCTTTTTATTTTTTTGGTTAGCTATTATCTGATACACTAACTTAGTCAAAAAGGTATTTTCAAACAGACTTGCTTTATCTTAAAAACGGTAAAACCTATCTCTCTCTTTATTACAACGATTGAAATAATGCTGGTTAAGCGCTATTTTTTTACAAATTTATTGTAATTATTCAACTGCGTGAATTTTAAGGTTACAATTCACAATTACCTTTTTGTAATCTTTCACTTCAATTTCTCCATTAATGAGTTTAACCAATAGAGTAACAGCCTGCTCGCCAAGTGATTCAGGATTTTCTTCTATAGATGCAATTGGAGGAGAACTGAGGTAAGCAATTATGGGATCGTTGCCAAAGCCGATACATTCGAGTTTTTTGTAATGAGGATGCGCTATTGAACGCAGAAATTTAATGGTATCAAACAGTAGCTTTTCTTTAAAAGCAACTAATGCAGTTGGTCCATTTTCTAAATTGCTAAAAAGGCCTTTAATGGCCAAAAGTGTGTTTTCATCATCAAAATCAGTATATGCTACATGCTCAGCATTAAAAGGAATGGCATTATCTTTAAGTGCATTGATGTATCCGGAAAAACGATCGTGACTGAAATTAACCAGTTTGGGTCCACCGAGATAGGCCACTTTTTTATGCCCTCTGTTGATTAAGTATTCGGTAGCCATATAACAGCCTTGATGGGTATTGCCCAATACCTTGTGGCAATTGAGATTAAAACTTGGATTTCGGGTGTAATAAACAACAGGAATACCAATTTTCTCAAATTGATCAAGATGTGAAAAATCTGAGGTTTGTTTAGAAATGGCAACGATTAATCCATCTACCCTTGAGCCTAAAAGCGTTGCCGCAGCCCTTACTTCCATCTCAAAATTATCATGCGATTGGCTGATGATAATGTTATATCCATTGGCGGTGGCCAGCTGCTCCATGCCATAAATGCTCCGGGTAAAAAAGTGGTCGGACAGATTGGGCAATATGATGCCGATAATACGCGATTTCCTATCTCTTAGTCTTAGAGCAGAAATATCAGGAGTAAAATTTAATCTTGCTGCCAGTTCTTTTACACGCAATTTGGTACTCTCCTTAATTCTCGGATAATCTTTTAGCGATTTAGAAACGGTAGAGATGGATAACTTTAATTCTTTTGCAATTAATTTTAATGTAACAGGTTTATTTTCCATAGGTGAGGGAGCTTAAGCGTTACAAGGTGTTGAGCGGTTAGCGTTAAACGAAGCGATTAATGGCCGGAGCAGCGAGCAACTGCTCCGGTACATCAATTAAATAACAATAAGCGGATATCATAACATGAAATTGCTGTTATATAATTCATAAAATAAATCACGTTTCATGATAACATTTTATTTATTTAATTTTTTACCCTATTGGATTTTATCTAAAGCGGGCACGTTATTTTCATAACCAGTGTAACCTTTATTTTGATTAATCCGGCCTCCGGTATTAAAACGTTGTGCCGCCGCCGGTACAGGCCAAAGTACATGGTAAGGAGATATTTTAAAGTTTACCCCCAATACGGTTGGCACTTTGTTGCGGTAAAAATCATTTTTCTCCATAATTCTGTCGTAAAAGAAATTATTATCCGAAAATGCTGCCATAGTATACGTTTTACCATTGTATGCCGCTTTTCCTGTTTGCGCAAAAATATAGGCAATACGTGTTAGCTCCGTTTTACGGGGTTCTTCATAGTATAATTCCCTCGCGCGTTCATCGAGTATTGTCCCGATGTTAATTACCGAAGCATCGGTTAACAACGCGGCATTGGCCCTTGATCTTACCTGGTTTATATCGGCCATAGCCAAAGCCAAATTACCCTTCCAATAGTAAGCCTCGGCTCTTAACAGATAGGTTTCGGCCAAACGGAAAATATACCAGTCTGTATTGGTACCACGCGGTGGGGTCCAGTATTTATCAACGGCAAGTGCATTTGTAGAGTTGATAAAGGTTTTATAATGCGGCCAGCCAAAAAAGTGGCGGATGGTATCTAAACCTTTGTTTAAAAACATGTTGTTTACATTTGCAGGCGTTACATCAACCAGTGGTTTACCGTATAATGCCTTTTCGGATGGATTATTTGATGATTTAAGTGCGGGATTGTTGTAAACTAGATCGGTCATGTTCATCCACATGCCTGGTGCATGGCGATAATCAGTATTGTCTGTCCAGATATTTTTAGTGCTGTAAGCGGTGCCACGGTAACGGCCAATTCCTCTACCATACATTAAGGTAAGTGGTATTTCTACATTAACTCCATCAACAATGGCTTGTGTAATGCCAGATGGTGTTTTTAAATTGGCAAAATGCCATGCGGGTACACAGTTACGCATTACCTGCGATCCAAGATCGGTGGCACCGGCAAGGGTTTCTCTATCAATGGTTAAAAAAAGTGCTTCCCGATTTGCAGGAATGGCTTTGTTATCCATGCGGTGCAAATCCCAAACCACATTTTTAGTGGCATCGTTAGCGGTGCTTCCGAAACGGTTACGCATTAAACTGTAGGTACCGCTATTGATTACGTTATTGGCAGAAGTAATGGCAGCATCAAAATCGCCCAGCGCAAGGTTTACCTTGGTTAATAAATGGCTACAGGCACCTTTGGTTACATCTCCCCTATCTACATTGTCTTTTAACCACTTTTCGGCAAACAACAGGTCTTCCTGCATTTTTTTAAGGATTACTTCGCGTTTGGTTGAATAATAATCAAGCTTTGCTGCTGTAATATCTTTCAAGTTCAGGGGCACATCGCCAAACTGATGCACCAAGCGGTAATAATAATATGCCCGGTAAAAATAGGCCGCACTGAGAATGGCATTTTTTTCGGCCTCATCTTTATAGGTTACATTATCGATATAGGTAATTACTGTATTTGCCATGCGTACGCCTCTAAAACCCTCTGTCCAGTAAAATCCAATTCGGTTAAAATCCGGATTATCAAGATTGGCATCCGGCGTAATGCGGGTATCCATATCCTGGGCTTGTGTGGTTTTATCAGTTGTTCCATCTACGGCCACTTCTGAGAAGATTGATTCGGTAACAATTGGCGCCATATCTCCGGTAAACTCGCGCCTTACGTTGGCTCCAATGCCTGCTATAGCAGCTTTCATGGCCGCCACACTGGTTAGGGCAGTTTGAGGTTCAAGTTGTGATAATAACTCTGAATCAAGTCTTGATTTTTTACATCCATTTGCCGATAACAGAATGGCCAGGGCAACAAATGGAATTATTTTTTTATATGTGATTTTCATCTTTGTTGTTTTTAAAGGGTAACATTCAATCCGAAAGTATAAACTCTGGGTGTTGGAACAGGATTTCCATTACCATCTGCAGTTTGCGGGTCCCACTGGTTCCAGTTTGGTGCATATACACCTGCATTGCTTACATTGGCATATATTTTTGCGCTTTGGATTTTGAGTTTCCCAAGGAAATGTTTTGGCAGGCTATAGGCAAGGGCAATGGTATTTAACCTGATGAATGAGCTTTTACGGTAAGCATTAAAACTCACGCCACTTAAACCAGAATTTAAGCGTGCATAATCGTTAATCGGGTTGCTTGGTGTCCAATAAGGTACAACATAAGAACTCGACCGGCCAAAACCCACACTTCCGGGCTGGTTTTTAGTTTGGTTATCGGCCCTCAGCTGACCCCAGCTTGAGATGAGCTGAAAAGAAAAATCGAAGTTTTTATAAATATTAAAATCATTACGGAACGACCAGTTGAATCTTGGGCTTCTATAACCTATAAACTGTTTATCCAGATCGTTATATACATAATTGCCATCTACATCCAATAATTTAAAATCGCCGGGCTTAATGCCTTTATTAAATTTATTTGCTTCGGCCACTTCATTTTCCTGCCAAACGCCTAAAATTTTATACTCCCATATCACATCGATGTCTTTGCCGATAAACCATCCGTTTCCAGGGTCATCATTGGGTGTGGCCAAAGCCACAATTTTATTGCGGTTAAACGAAAAGTTTGCTGTACTGCTCCAGGTAATGTTCCCGCCGGTAAAATTTTTAGTGGTTAAACTCAGTTCAAAGCCTTTGTTGTTAACACGGCCCAAATTGGCGATTACGTTTGCGTAACCACTCACTGATGATAGGCTTTGGCCAATTAAAAGATCTGAGGTTTTCTTATCGTAAAGCTCTAATGAACCGCTGATTCTGTTGTTTAAAAAACCGAAATCCAGGCCAAGGTTTAAAGATTTTGTTTTCTCCCATTCTAAATTTGGATTGCCCAAACGCGGACTGTTTACTACCGTATTTACCTCACCCGCGGTACCGCTTCCATTAACAGACTGGTATTTGCCACCAACCAAAGTTTGGATGGCCACATACGGATCAATTACGTTATTGACATCCCTGATTTCCCTGTTGCCATTTATACCATATGATAAACGTAGTTTTAAAAAGTCGATCCATTTGGCTGATTTCAAAAAGCTTTCTTCACTTACCGTCCATGCTACAGCTGCTGCAGGAAAATTAGCACGTTTTTTAGCTGCTCCAAATGCAGAATATCCATCTCTACGGATAGAACCCGTAAAAGCATACCTTCCTTTGTACGAATAATTTACCCTGGCCAATAATGCATCGCCGGTGTAAACTTTATCATCACTGCTAACCGTAGGTTTGTTACCGCTTTGTATATTGTGGTAACCCAATACATCGGTTGGTGCAAAACCCTCGTTGCTGGCAATGGTATACCAGGTAGAATATTTTTCGCCGTTTACCAGTAGGGTTACATCTACATTATGGTCGGTTCCAAAGGTTTTGTTCCATTTTAACAAGTTATCCAATTGCCAATTATACCTTGTTTCCTGCGCCCTTGAAGCTGAACCTCCGGGTACCACAACATTGGGGTTTTTGGAAGAAAGGTGGTTAAATGTACGGTACTGATCTAAACCCGGACTAAAATTAGCTTGATAAGTAATACCGAAAGGCAATTGCACTTTGGCATAAATGCTTCCAAATAAAGTGCTTTGTTTTTGCAACCTCGAATTATAATTTTGATCGAGAAATGGATTGCGCGCATTAAGACCATTATCATCGGTAGGGATTCTACGCAGAGAACCATCGGCATTGTAAAAATCACCGTAAGGAGATAAATCAGGCAGTTGTGAAAACTGTGCTTCTATTGCACCTTCATCGCGGTCGGCAAATTGCAGGTTCATCCCCAGGGTTAAAAATTTTGCTGCCTTACCTTCGAGATTTAAACGGGTACGGAAGGTGCTGAAACCACCGCCAGCAATAATACTTTCGTTTTTAAGGTAACCTAAAGACATGTAATAGGAAACTTCTTCTTTTTTTCCGCTAAGGCTTAAAGTGTGATCCTGACGCTGGCCGGTTACAAAAAGCATATCATACCAATCGGTTGTTTTGCCAGCAAGATAATTGGCTTTTTCATTGGCCAATAAACCTAAACGGCTTAACCAAAGATCAGTTGGATTTGCAGTTGTTTGTCCGTTTAACCATTGCGCAAGTGTTACCCCTGCTGGTAAATTATTCGGATCGTTATAAATATATGGTGGGTTTACGCCACCACTTCGCTGTACATCGGCCCGCCAGTTTAGAAAACCAGGCCCATCATATACAGGTTGATTTTCGGCCAATGTAGCCATCCCGAAGTTTGTATTTACGGTGATGGTTGGTGCACCACTTTTTCCTTTTTTTGTGGTAATGGCCACCACTCCTGTTGCGGCTTTTGCACCATAAACAGCAAGTGAGCTGGCATCTTTTAAAACATCAACTGATTCGATATCATTCGGATTGATATCGGATAGCTGCCCGATAAAAATCACCCCATCCAGTACAATCAGTGGTGTGGTGGTACCAGTAAGCGTGGTTTTGCCACGCACCAGGAGATCTCCACCACCTTTTGCACTATTGTTAAAACCTACGCTCAAACCCGGTATATTACCACGAAGAATATCGGTAACACTATTGGGATTTTCGTTTTCCAACTGGGTAGCTTTAATGCTTGAAACCGCACCGGTAACATCTTTTTTCTGCGCGGTACCATATCCGATTACCACAACATCATTAAGGCCTTGCGAGCCATCTTCCATTGTAATGTTAACGGTTGTACGGCCATTTACAGCAGTTTCTTGTGTGGTAAAACCAACAAAGGTAAAAATCAGCGTTTGATTGGCTTCGGTAGTTTTGATGCTGTATTTACCGGAAGCATCTGTTAAAGTTCCAATCTGCGTATTTTTTACCCTAACGCTTACTCCCGGAAGTGTAATTCCTTTATTATCTTTAATTGTACCCACAACAGTGGTTTGGGCATAAGCGCTAAAACTCCATATGATAGCCAGGAATGAAAAGGCAAAAATTTTAGCCTTCTCTATGCAGGTGCGCTTGAGGAATGGAAATACCCCTCTTTGTTTGTAAATTTTAGTCATAATTGTAGTTTAAGTAGTGATTATATGTTCCTTATCAAGAAATGGAATATCAGCCAGAGAAAAAATGAATAATACCTGTATAGGGGTACATTTGTGAACTCTTGAACATAGGTGATTTGGTTAGACTTATTTTATCTAATATAAAAATCAGCTGTGTGAGTTGTAAAAACTATAATTGGAATAAGGCTAAAATATGCCTCAGATTGAATTTACAACGATGTAATTAATTTTATTGGTTAGTCTGCGTTGGCTACGTTGAGATAAAAATTATTTATCTGGGAATGCTCGAGCTAGAGTTTTACGTCCTGCTGAACTTGTTTCAGCATCTATTATGGTATAGAATCCTTTAATAAACATAGGATAACAATTGTTAATTAAGAGACTAAACAGCTAAATTTATTAAAGTCTGTGAGGACACAGGCCTTGGGTGTTTTTTTACCGCGATTTACATCATGCTGAACTTGGTTCAGCATATATATTGTTATCGATCCTTCAATAAACTTAGGATAACAATTGTTAAATAAGAGATTGAACAGCTAAAATTTATTAAAGGTCTGTGAGGACACAGACCTTGGGGTGTTTTTTTACCATAAGTTACGTCATGCTGAACTTGGTTCAGCATCTATTAGTGTATAGAATCCTTAGATAAACTCAGGACGACAATTTTAGTTATCTGATTTTTAAATTTGTCACGTTGAGCCTGTCGAAACGCTTAAACCTCATTTTAAACGAGTGCTTCGACAGGCTCACAATGACAATATTATTTTGATTAATTTAACCCTTAACAGGCGGTATTAATAGCCTGGATTTTGTGTCAAATTAGGATTGTTCTTGATTTCTGGTGTAGGTATCGGAAACAGCAAATGTTTGGTTTGCAAAGGTTGGTTAACGCTTTTATTGATGTGGCCAACAAAATTATCGAAGCTATTTGTGCTTTCATTGTAAACCTTGCGCAAACGCAACATATCAAACCAGGTAACGCCTTCGTAACATAGCTCGTGCCAACGTTCTCTCCAAACTGCCTCTTCGAACTGGGTTTGACCCAAGCCTGCCAAATCTGCTAATTGTGCCCTCTTTCTTACTGCATTTACCGCAGCATATGCTGCCGCATTCGGACTACCATCGGCCCTGTTTTGCGCTTCAGCATAAATCAACAAGGTTTCAGCATATCTAATCTGCGGAATATTTAAATCGCTCCTACTGGTTCCTTCTACCCCTAAGGTTCCATTGGCAATTACATCGAAATGTTTAAAAATATAGGGTTTGCCCCGGTTAATCAAAGGAAGTTTAAAACCATCAGTGTAATAATCGGTAAAGAAATAACCTTCTCTATTTTTTGCCCTTAAATCGCCCGCTTCATAAGATGCGTAAAAACTTGCTGTAGGAATAGAAGTTCCAATCCCATCAATTTTAGAAACCAGGGGCTGGTGCAAGGGCAGATAAGACGATTGCAGCGGATTTCCTGTTCCGGCGGCATCATTATACTGAATTTCGAACAAATGCTCTGTTTTATTGTCATTTTTAGCATCATGTAAAGCAGCATAAGTTGGAAACAGGCCAAGTGCCGTTGGATTTGATGTAGCATAATCAATCACTTCTTTTGCCTTATCAGCAGCAAGTTTATAATAAGCTGCACCTTTGTTTAAGGGCTGCCCGGCCATGGTTAAATAAACTTTTGCCAATTCGGTTTTAATGGCAGCAGTAGAAACACGTCCACTTGCATCCATATAAGGTAAACCCGCAGCTTCTGCCAAAACGAGGTCATCCACAATCTGTTTATAAACCTGCTCCTGAGGGGCACGCGAAGGTGAAAAATTAGGATCGTTAGGGCTGGCAATAGGTTTGGTAATCAATGGCACATCACCCCATAAACGCACGAGGTAGAAATAGGCCCAAGCCCTGATAAATGACGCCTCGCCCAAAATCCTTTTTTTCTGTGCGGCATCCATTGGGTTAATACCCGGAACTTTATCCAACACCAGGTTGGTTTGGGCAATAACCTTGTAAAAACCATTCCAGTTTTGATTAACATGAAGATTTGTTCCATCATAAATAAGTGAATACAAATTGTTTAAATCAGAATTTTGTGCCGTTTCGGTAGATTGTATTCCCGTTGGTGCATCAAGCATCTGCCAGTTATTAGAGAAAATTCCGGCACCGTTTCCAATAAACCTGATCTCCGAATAAACAGCGGCAATACCTGCTTCGGCATGCTCTGGCAAAGTGTAAAAACTGTTTGGCGAAAGATTGGTGGGATCGGTTTCATCCAAAAATTTCTTACATCCCGAATTTCCGATGATAGCACCACCCAGCAACAACAGGGCAGCGATATTTTTTATATTTATTTTCATTTTGATATCCTTTCTTTAATTAATGTTTACAATCCAATATTTAAGCCTACCATAAATGTTGTTGGCTTTGGATAATCGAAAAATGTTTGGCCTTGTGCAAATACGTTACCGTAAGTGGTTACCTCCGGATCGTTACCAGTGTATTTGGTGGCCAAGAAGAAATTCTGAACAGAGGCATAAACACGGAGCTTATTTAACCGCAGTTTTTCTAGAAGCGATTTATTAAAGGTATAACCCAGCAAAAGGTTTTTCCCACGGATGAACGAGCCATCTTCTAACCAGTGCGTATCAACATTGGTTACATATCCGGCAGATTGATCTCTGATTGCCGCGATCGGAGTATCCTGATTTTGAGGTGTCCAGGCATCTAATACACTGGCAAAACTGTTGGCCTGTACCTGTCTGTCTTCACCAGAATGGTGCGTCATATTTAACACATCGTTGCCATAAGAATACTGAAGTTCTACAATCAGATCTAAATTTTTATAGCGGAAAGAGTTTGAAAATGATCCCCAGCCTTTTGGCGATCCGTTACCGATAATCTGGCGGTCGGCATCAGTAATGGCATGGTCGCCGTTTACATCCAAGTACTTAATATCGCCCGGCAGCAAAGTTTTACCACCTCGGTAGCTTACATATTTAGCGGCTTCAGCCCTTTCTGCCTCGCTCCAGGTACCTAAACGCACAAGCCCCCAAAACGAACCTACAGGCTCACCAACCCTAATAATACCCGTTTGATTGGTAAAATTAGGATTGCCTACACCAAAAATATCATCGGGTGTGGCCAAAGAAAGTACTTTGTTGCGGTTAAGGGAAATGTTAAAACTGGTTTTCCAGGTAAAATCGTCACTTTGTATGTTAACGGTATTAATACCTAAGTCCAATCCTTTATTTTGCATCGAACCTACATTTTTTCTGATAACCGAATAACCAGAGGTGCGTGGCACAGGGGCATCTAATAACATATCAGTTGTTTTTCTGTAATACAGATCGGCCTCTAAATTAATCCTGTTGTTAAATAAACCCAGTTCCAAACCGGCATCAACCTGTGCTGTTTTTTCCCAAACCAGATCGGGATTGGCCAGCCTGCCGATACCGATACCGGTTACTTTACTATCGTTAATAATGGCTGAATTGTTTACCAGGGTGGCTAATGATTGATAAGCAGGAAGCTCGGAATTACCGCTTAAACCATAACTGGTTCTTAATTTTAAGTTAGAGATTGTTTTGTTTCCTTTAAGAAAATCTTCATCGGAAGCTTTCCATGCCAAGGCCGCAGAAGGGAAAAAGGCGAATTTATGGTTATCTCCGAATTTCGACGATCCATCTACCCTGCCCGTAAAGGTTACCAGGTATTTATCCTTAAATGCATAATTTAACCTTCCAAAATAGGAGTTGAAAGCAGACCTGTTCCGGTTAGAACCAACAGTGATGGATTTACTGCCAGAACCCATGTTGTTGTTGCCATAAAAATCGGTTACAAAATTTTCTGCATGACTGGTGTTGCTAAAGAAATTGGTGGCCTGCCACGAAATACCCAATAACGCATTAATGGCATGCGATTCGGCGAAACGTTTGTTGTAGGTTAAATAATTTTCCAACGACCAGAATGTTTCCCTATCGTTGGTTACGTTTGCCGTACCATTCTGCCCATCAGATATACCATAGAGCTGTTTTGCATTGTATTCATTAATGTTGCGGCTAACTACATTGGCGCCCAGTTGGGTGCGGAATTCGAGGTCTTTACTGAAACTGATTGTAGAATAAATGCTTCCCAAGGCAGTTTGTGTAATCATGCCATATCTTTGATCGGTTAAAATGTGTACCGGATTAGAACCACCTTCTGCCCATGGAATTAACTTATTATCGCCCCATTTGCCATCTGACAGCTTAATCGGAAGAAAAGGAAATGCTTCGGTAATCATACGAACAGAGTTTAAACCGCCTGTTCCCTGATCTACAATGTTTTCATCCTGGTTATTATAACTCAAGTTACCACCAACTTTTAACCAGGGCTTAATTTTACTGTCGAAGTTAAATCTTCCCGAATAACGTTTTAAATAGGAGTTTTTTAATAGTCCTTCATCATCGCGATAGCCTGCAAAAACACCGTAAGTACTGTTTTCATTCCCTCCGGTAAAACCAAGCTGGTGATTTTGTGAGAGTTTGTTCTGTGTAGATTCTTTTAACCAATCGGTATTGTACAATGGGTTTCCATTGCTATCAAAAAACTGCGGCAGGGCAATCCTTGCAGCTTTCGGAACTGGTGTGGAAGCATAGTTTCCTGCCGCCCAACCCACCGGATCGTAAACTTTGATATTATCGTAAGCCAGATCCTGAACCTTTACATATTCGTAAGCATCGAGCATTTTAACATGGTGTGCAGCCAGGGTATTAATTCCAAAATCGGCATCGTAGGTAATCCGTTGCGCATTTGCCGTTCCTTTTTTGGTGGTAATTAAGATTACTCCATTTGCTCCCCTTGCACCATATATAGCTGTGGATGAAGCATCTTTTAATACCTCTACTGATGCAATATCGCTAGGGTTGATGTAATCTATAGCATTACTGTTCTGCGTTTGCGAGCCCACAGGTAAAGCCACACCATCTACCACATAAAGTGGATTATTACTGGTATTGATGGAACTGAAACCACGGATTTTGATATTGGTTTGCCCACCTGGCCTACCCGAGTTGGTATTGACCTGAACACCAGAAATACGCCCGGCTAAGGCTTGGTTTAGGGATGCCGCTGGTCGTTCTTGCAGTTCACTGGCCTTTACCACACCAACAGAGCCCGTTAGATCTGTTTTTTTCACACTACCATAACCAATTACCACAACTTCATCAAGTTTATTGGCTTCGGCAGGTGATAGTTTAATGTTCAGGTTTGCGTCGTTACCTACCGTAACATCTTTATTCTGATAACCAACGTAGGAGAAACGGATTACCTCGCCGGCATTGGCATCGATGCTAAACTTACCGGCCTCGTTGGTTACCGCAGTTTTACCCGAAGTGATGTTTTTAATGCCAACCCCCGGTATGGGCATGTTCTTTTCATCCAATACGGTTCCGGTAATAACTTTTCGATTCTGATTGTGCGCGGTAAGCACATGAAGGCCAGAAAATCCCCTGGATTTTTCGGCACCCGGATTCATCGAAAAAGCAGGACTATTGAGCAAAAAAAGCACAGAAAGCCCTGAAATCTTGAGTAGATTCATTTTCATTAGTTTAGGTTTAGTAAATGGTTAGTTAATAATATTTAATTCAACTGCTGGCAGCTAAAACGTTTTATCGATTTCATCACAAATAACTGACATGCAAATCATTATTTTAATCGGAAAGGCTTTTGATGTAAACAGAACAGTAATGCGATAAATTACCGGAATTGGCTAAATATACACCAGCGTAAATCACAAAGATATACACTGCACAATACAGGGTAAATACTCCTAAGCTCATCATCATATTTGGTTGTGGATAAAACGATTTATCTACCCAATATTAAATATTTTACTACAAAATCAAGAATATAATTTTGACAGGAAATGTCAGTTTAAACGCAGCAGGCAGATTACAGTATGATTACTTTTACAGGGGTTATTTTTTTTGAATAAGTCGCATAAGTTCGAGTAAAAACGTTTATCTGCTAAACTTCATTCCTGAGCTGTTTGATGCCGATTTTCTGATTATCCTTAAGAAATCTATTTAAATTACTGAATTAAGATTTTTTTTTTCGCGGATTTAGTATTGTGCAGCTTAAAAATAACAGCGGCGTTTGTTGCAACCAGTTGCCCATAATAGGGTGAACATGAGTGGAAATAGCATTGGAAGAGCCGTAGTAAAGCTTTCTATAAAAAAAGGGCTATATCATCAATTAAATTGATCATACAGCCCCTTGCACTTATTATTTTAAAGTTATTTCAAATCAAAACGATCTAAATTCATCACTTTGTTCCAGGTGGCCACAAAGTCTTTTATAAATTTACCCTGTGCATCCGAACTTGCATACACTTCGGCAATTGCCCTCAGTTCGGCATTAGATCCAAATACAAGATCGGCACGGGTTGCTGTCCATTTAGGCTGACCAGTTGAACGGCTGCTCCCGATATAAAGTTCTTTGTCTTCGGCAATGGCTTTCCATGCGGTTTCCATATCCAATAGGTTTACAAAGAAATCGTTAGTCAATTTACCTGGAGTAGTGGTTAAAACACCATTTTTGGAACCATCAAAATTGGTATCCAAGGCGCGCAAACCACCTACCAATACGGTTAACTCTGGTGCAGTTAAAGTTAATAACTGAGCTTTATCAATCAAAAATTCTTCTGTTGGAACTGGTGATTTTGAGTTGCGGTAATTGCGGAAACCATCAACAACGGGCTCTAAATAACTGAAAGATTCTATATCGGTTTGTGCTTGGGAGGCATCCATACGACCTGGAGTAAATGGCACTGAAATTGAATATCCGGCAGCTTTTTCTACAGCAGCAGCACCCGCCAATACGATTAAATCGGCTAATGAAACTTTTTTACCATCAACTTGTGCATCATTAAATTCTTTTTGAATACCCTCCAATACATTTAACACCTTTTGCAATTGAACCGGATTATTTACTTTCCAATCTTTTTGAGGCACTAAACGGATACGCGCGCCATTGGCTCCACCACGTTTATCAGAACCACGGAAGGTTGAAGCCGAAGCCCATGCGGTAGAAACCAACTCAGCTATACTCAAGCCAGCATCCAGCACCTTTGTTTTTAAAACCGCAATATCACTGTCATTGATCAACGCGTGGTTAACTGCCGGAATTGGATCTTGCCAAAGCAATTCTTCCTGCGGTACATCCGGACCAAGATAACGGGCTATCGGCCCCATATCGCGGTGTGTTAATTTAAACCAGGCCCTTGCAAAAGCATCAGCAAACTGATCGGGATTTTCTAAAAACCGTCTGGATATTTTTTCATACGCCGGATCGATTCTCAACGCAAGATCGGTGGTAAGCATAGTTGGTAAATGTTTCTTTGTACCGTCAAATGCATCAGGGATAATGGCTTCTGCATTTTTAGCCACCCATTGGTGAGCACCAGCAGGGCTTTTTGTTAATTCCCATTCAAATGCAAAAAGGTTTTCAAAGAAATTATTGCTCCATTGGGTAGGTGTGGTGGTCCAGGTTACTTCAAGTCCGCTGGTAATCGTATCACTACCTTTACCAGATGCATAGCTGTTGTGCCAGCCAAAGCCCTGACTTTCAATACCTGCAGCCTCAGGTTCTTTACCTACATGATCTGCTGAGGCAGCACCATGTGTTTTACCAAAAGTATGGCCACCTGCAATAAGCGCAACTGTTTCTTCATCATCCATAGCCATGCGGCCGAAGGTATCGCGGATATCTTTAGCGGCAAGCACTGGATCAGGATTTCCGTCCGGTCCTTCAGGATTTACATAAATTAATCCCATCTGCACCGCAGCAAGTGGTTTTTCTAAATTGCGTGAATGGATATCGCCATCGGCATCATCATCTGTTACCACTACACCATGTGCTTTACCTGCACCATCTGAACCATGAGCATAACGAAGATCGCCACCTAACCAGGTGGTTTCTGATCCCCAATAAACTGATTCATCTGCTTCCCAAACATCCTCACGTCCACCGGCAAAACCAAAGGTTTTAAAACCCATTGATTCCAAGGCAATATTACCGGTTAAAATCATCAGATCGGCCCATGAAATTTTGTTTCCATATTTCTGTTTAATTGGCCAGAGTAACCTGCGTGCTTTATCAAGACTCACATTATCGGGCCAACTGTTCAAAGGTGCAAAACGTTGTAATCCGGCACCTGCCCCTCCGCGGCCATCGCCCACACGGTACGTGCCGGCGCTATGCCAGGCCATCCGGATAAACAAACCTCCATAGTGCCCAAAATCTGCCGGCCACCAATCTTGTGAATCGGTCATAAGTGCATGAAGATCTGCTTTTAAGGCATCCAAATCAAGGCTTTTAAAGGCTTCGGCATAGTTAAAACTTCCCATAGGATGGGATAAATTAGAATGTTGGCGTAAAATGCTCAACTTTAATTGTTTTGGCCACCAGTCGTTATTCCTGGTGCCGCCACCACCTACATTGCTTTTCATGCTACCGTTGTGAAAAGGGCACTTACTGATATCGTTTGCTTCGTTTTCCATTTATATAATTTGTTTAGTGAAATATTGAACCCATAAAAGAATTATTCGGGATTATATAAATTTAGAGAATTGGAATAACTAATCACAATCATTTAATTCTATAACGGAATAGCTAGAATCTATTATGGTTAAATATCAAGCATTTAAGCTGCTTCAACAATCCATATCAACGAAAATTATACTTCACATTAAACTTTGGAAATAAAAAGAATTATAAAATAATCCACCTTTAAAAATGTTTCATCAAAGGATTAACCTAGTCGATATGTAATATTAATGCAGCTCCTAACAGCATACCTATTAAAAAGGTTATAAGCAACATTAAGGAGATTGAAATATGATAAATGCTATTTTTCTTTTTCAATTTAATAAACAATGGTGATTGGGATGGATTTATAGGTGCTCATATTATAAGTGGTGTTTTTATAAAGAATTACCAGGTTATACTGGCCGGATTCCCATGCTTTTTCGCCGACTATGGGATTTGCATTAGGCTCATTGCCATCTTTTTCTGCACCGATAATTATACTTTCGCCACCATAAATGCCATTAATCTGTTTTAATGTTGATACTTTTGAAGCACTTGGCAAGCCATTATGTGCAACTTTAGCAATCACAATCGTTTTATTTAAATCGAGCTTATCAATTGATTCGGGGAAATAGCTGGCTTTTCTCTTAATTAATACGGTATATAATATTCCATCACCTTTTATGCCGCTTACCTGTGCATGGGCTGTAAATTCGTCACCTTTTTTTAAAATGAGTTCTTGCTCAACGAAGGTATCCATGTAATAAATCATGGCACCATTCCTGGAAAAAATGTCGCGGCCAATTTTTGGATCAACTTCAATACTGGTGGCATCTATAATGGTAAAATCTTCTTTTATTTCCAACTTGGTCCCGTTTTCATCGTACACAGTAAAATAGAAATCGTACTTTCCTTCAGGTGCTTCTGCAGGGATGGTAAAATGTTTGTGTACATTGGTGTTTTTTACGCCATTGTACTGCTCCCAGGCCAGTTCAAACTTCCAGTTTGCGGTATATGTTTGTCCTGCTTTTTGAAGTATTTTAACTTCTACGCTTTTAATTTTATCACCAGCAATTACATCTGCATTTAAATGGAAATCTCTTCCCCTTATGGCTTGCCTGTTATTGGCCGTACCTATTTCAATGTTGGTAGCGGTTGGTGCAGTTATTTCAGGGCTTTTTTCTTTTTTACAACTTGTTGCAAAAACCACCAACAAGATGAGTAAAGTGGTTAGTTTATGTATTGGATTTTTCATTTGAAATGGGTTAAAAAGGCTGTATCATATTTATTGGCTGAGAAAGTTTGTCATCTTGCAGCGGGTTTCAAATTCGTGGGAGACAATTTTATAACAATTGCGACCACGTACGCTTTAAGATGGCTTCTTGCCTCAGCAATGGCGACCGCTCTACGAAACTCAATCCATGACCGCATAATCGATTTGCTTGAAAATTCAACTTTAAAAATCAAGACGGGTTTATAAATATGATACAGCCTTATTTGAAAATATTAATGTTCTGCGCTACTTTCGAAACCAAGCAGGGTTAACCTTACCGGGCGTGCAGTAACCTTATGTTTTATAACTTTTGTAAAATCGGTCAGATCGATTTGGTGAACCTCGCCACTAGCCGGCATCGCTACATAAGCAAACCTTGCTGTAGCTTCTAATACCGGTTTATATGTATCGGCAGCTGCAATAGAGGTAATCACTGTGCCCTCTTTCTTCAAACCACCTGTTAGCAAATCATAAATTCTTAATTTACCATCAAGTGTTAACACCAATAAGTTTTTACCTGCATAATCTACCTTACATTGAAAAGCATCGGCACCTGCATAAATTGGATTGATCTTGTTTGTTGTTAAATCAATTAAATAAGCACCTTTCGCAGCAACATAGCCAATGAATTTTTTGGCACTTTCAGCATATAGAATAGTAGCCAACCGAAATGCACCAAAACCATCAGGATTTGAAATTATACGTTGCGTACCATTTTGTGCCACAACCAAAACACCTCCTGCAGTTGCTGCCGATGTGGTATAAGCACCGAATACAGCATTTTGGCCATCGCTCGCATTACCATGTATTGCACCCACTTCTAAAGTAGACGAATGTATCAACGTACCATTTTTATCGGTTATAATTACCCTTGTAGGCGATACACCCGAAGTTGCGGTTGAAGTGATGGCATAGTTGCCATTGCTAAACTGTGCCATTGCACCATGATGAGGCAGTAAACCAGCATTTACCGTTTTAAACTTTGCGTTTGCCGTATTAAAATCTGCATCATTAGCAACGCTTAAAGTTCCATCGCCATCGTTAAAAATTAAAGATTCATTGTTTTTGCTTTTAAAATGGGTTGGCTTGGTTCCATTTGCTGTGATGGCTGCCCATTTGGCGATTCCGTCTACATCGATATGGTCATCGTGCGATTGCAAACCACTGTCAAATACCTCTACCAAATTCTGCGCTCCGTAAAGTACTGCTGCATATCTGCCAGATGCTGTTCCATAAATATTGGCTAAAGGATATTTACCAGTAAAAGCAGTTATTTTACCCGTAGAGGGTTCTATTTGGGTAAGTACGGGGGAGGTTTCATCAGCTACTAAAACCCTTAAAAATTTATGCTCTTTTAAAACGGCTTCGGGTACCGGTTCTGTAGTATTGTTATCTTTTTTACAAGCGGCAAAACCTGTTGCCAACAGTGCAAATAATAATGCAGTTTTAAGTTTGTTCTGAATTTTCATTTTTTGTATTTTAAATAATTAGATTTTTTATTAATTGATTTTGATGCTTATGCCTTTAAGCGTTTGCCATCCGGTTTTATCGGTTAGCCGAATTAAGAAGTGGTAATCTCCTGCATCTATATTTGCGGGCACAATTATCTCCTGGGCAATATCATAGGTTTTCAAGCCTGATGGAACAGGAAAATCCTTAATAAGCAGAAATGGGTTTACGGGTTGTTTTACAGCACCCAAATTGCAATCATTTACTTCGGTACTATGACTATGGTGATCGAAATTGTGATGCACATCTACACTCACCGAACCCAATTCAACATTATCATTCAGCGTGGCTTTAAAAATAAATTTTTCTCCTTTTTTAATAATGGCACATTGTTGCGGAAAAGCTGATCCTGTTAAATCAATTGATGGATATTCGGTATCGATTTCTTCGGTATCTTTTTTACAGGCAGAAAATACTGTTGCTACAGTGAGCAGTGCGATAAGCAATTGTTTTGTTTTCATTGATTTTTTATTGACGATTAAAATTGAAAGGCAGTTTAACAGAAAGCACCAGGTTACGGCCTTGTTCCGGCAAACCGATTAAGCGATAAAAGCTGGTATGGTTAAGGTATTTTGTATTGAATACATTCTGCAATTGTGCACTGATGTGAAGCGGACGATTGCTGATCTGAATTTTCGTTCCTGCCTGCAAATTGAACAAACTATAACCTGCTGTTTTTCGCTCTGGCGGAACAATGTTGAGCTGTTCGGCGGTGATTCGGTAATCCAAGGAAAAGTACGTAGCTGATGAGCCAACTAGTTTTTGGGGTGCATAGGTTAAATTGACTAACGCAGAAGCTGGCGGAGAAAAGGGCAGTGTATAGCCTTTTTTATCTCCGGATAATTGTTGTGCATATAAATATTCTGCCAAAACTTCGGCACTCCATTGATGTGCAAACTGATACTTAACCTGTATTTCGCCACCATAACGCAACACTTCGCTCTGCGCATACTCGAAAACCTGATTGCCTGCGCCGTAGAAATAATCGTGGGCTGAAGTAGGATTCAGATAAATATAGTTGGGAAAATAATTAAAGAAAGGGCTTAACTTAACTGTCCACTTCTCAGTATTTAAACCGATAGCGAAATCTGCTTGATAAGACTGCTCCGGATTGAGATTCGGATTTCCCTTTTCGTAGCTGAAATAATGGTAATTTACACCATTTGCGCCAAGTTCTTTTGCTATCGGAATGCGGAAGCTCTTTCCAATATTCGCCTTAAATTCAAACTGATCAACATTGTAATTAATCCCCGCCGACCATACGAAACTATTAAAATTCCGGATTAAATTATTGGCCCTAACCAGTTTTCCCCTAGAACCATTTTCCGTTTCAGAAAAGAACCAATCGGTGTACCTCAACAAATTTATTTGTGCCACATCATACCTAATGGCAGCGTGGAGCAATACTTTGTCATTTAGCTTCAACTTATCGTAAGCATAGGCACCTAACCCTTTTTGCTTAAACGCAGGTACTAAAAAACTCCAGCCGTTTATCACATTATTTTGCAACTCACCGTTTATTCCGATTTGCAATTGATGTTTGCCTAAAGTGATCTGATCTTTTGCATTTAAAGCATAAACCTTTTTATCAAATTCTCTTTCCAAATCAATTGGGATATTCATCGCATTCGGATAAACAGGCGGCATATAGCCATGATTTACATAATGATTGTACTCCTGACGGAAATTATGTTGATAACCGAACTCCAGTTCAATATTGTGGCGCTTAACAATCCAGCTGTTTTTATTAATCAGTTTAAAATGAATCACCTGTTGGTATGGCATCAAAATATCGCGTGAGCTGGCATCGTGAACTTCCGCATTAACCCTCCTTGGTTCCAGGCCATGTGCATTGGCAAAAAAACCACTTTTGCTATAGGTATTGCTCAAATAAAATAGGGTTTTGAATTTCGAGGTAATATATCCGGTATTGAAATGAATACCCGTTTCTCTACCAGCAGTATTCCTTAAATGGTTTTTGTGCAAGCCCACAGCAAAATCGTATACATAAAGGCTATCTGTAGGCACACGGTAATCACCATAATTTTGATAAGTAAAGCGACCATCGAAAAACAGCCTTTCTTTCCTTTTGAACAACCGTACTGAAGTGCCGTATAAAGCATTATTTGTTTTACCGATTAAATTTAACTCACCACCAAAACTGTTTGGGGCAGGCAAAACCGGTGCTTTAATATTAATGGCACCGCCAATGGCATCAGAACCGTAAACAAATGACGCAGCACCTTTAATCAGTTCCACTTCCTCTGCCGCAAACTGGTCAATTTCCAATCCATGATCGGCACCCCATTGCTGCCCTTCGTGTTTTATGCCCTTATCAACCACCACCACACGGTTAAAGCCCAAACCCCGTATTAGAGGTTTAGACTGGCCCGAGCCAATTCCGATTGTTTTAATACCTGGCAACCTTTGGAGCGTATTCATTAAACTGCCCCCTAAATGTTGCTGAATAAAATCAGTCCTAACCACTTCAACATTTAACGATTCTTGCCGTCTGCGTTCATCAATGGCTTTACTTTTTACAGTAACCTCGTTCAACAACTGTGAATGGATTGTTAATTTTAAAACCAGATAAACAGCCTTTCCATCAATAACAATGTTTCTTTTAACGGATTGAAAACCTATGGCATTTACCATTAATTCATATTTTCCGTTCGGAAGCTGAAAATTAAACTTGCCCGAAGAATCGCTAACTGCAAAAAAACCAGTATTGATTAATTTAACATTCAGGCCCGCAAGCGGATGCTGAAAATCATCTGTAATTACACCGTTTAAAGGGTGGGTTTGAGCCATTATACCGCAGCAAAAAAATGTGCTAACCAATAGCAGCATAATTTTCTTCATAGGAAAAATATACGCTTACGCGAATTTTTTAGGCAAACCGAATACATTCGGCTAACCGGTAATAAAATTGGAGTGTGGGATTAAATTGCCCTGAAAGGGCATAGATCCTGGCATGAAAACCAGGTTTTAAGAATTGATACTTGGTGGCCCTTTGTTGGTAAAGCCCTGTAAAGTAAATTTATAAAAACCAATGTAATACCTACCTGCAAATTCAGCGGTAGATTTTAAAGGGGGTACTAACTCGAAATGATGTGCATTTAAAATGGGTACAGCGTGATGATGTACCAGGTAATCGCAAACTTGGCAACTTTTAACCCATTTTTGTATGGATGTTTGGCTGTATTGTTTATGATTTGCAAGATGTTCGTGGTGGTGATAAATCTGAAATAATGAGGTGCCAACAAAAAGCATTATTAACCAGATGGCCAAAATGTTTTTTATCTGTTGTTTATATGTAGCTTCCCTTTTCAAATCGCAACAAAATTGCATTAAATAATTCAAGTAACCAAAATAAGGTTAAATTTGAATATAAAAAAACACACAAATAACTGATAATCAGCCAAAAATTCTACTATTTATTACATCATTAAAGATTGTCTTTAGCGATTATACTCCAATCGTTTCCACCATAACCATTAGCAATCCACCTATCCATTTCCGAAATAACGGCTGGTAACACATTTAGTTTTACACCTTCTTCATTTGCTGCCTGCAACATTAAACCAGCATCTTTACGTGCCATATCCAGCTCCCAGGATGGCTTAGTAAAATCGCCCGTAAGTATTTTATTAAACCTGGCCGGTACACCTGCTCCCGGATTCCATGATTCAAATAGCGATGCGATATCAGTAGCAGGTATTGCAAGTGCTTTAGCAAGGGCGAGCACATCAGCCAAGCCTGCGTTTAGTGAAATAAGAAAAAGATTACCCACCAATTTTATGGCTGCTGCTTTTCCCTCTTCTGGTCCGAAATTGATTACTTTGCCGGTCATTTTTGATAATTCGGGCAACCATTTTTCAATTACTTCCTGATTGCCCGATACCAGCATATTACCTGTACTTTCGAGCGCATTTGGTGGCCCCATAAAAACAGGCGCATGCAGGTAAGTAAATCCTTTTGCCTTCCAGGATGCTGTTCTTTCAATAGCACCTTTGGCAGAGGTAGTGGTATGATCAATAATTGTTACGCCTGGTTTAAAGCCGGAGCTTGCAGCTTCCAGAACTTCATCAACCGTACTGTCATCCTTTAACGTAAGGTGAATTACATCTGCATTTTTCACGGCATCAACACTATTGCCGAAAGCTTTCGCCCCGTCATTTTCAAGTGCTTTAGCCTTTGATGATGTCCTGTTCCATACTTGTACCTGATCTCCTTTTTGGAGCATGGCTTTTACAAAATTCGCGCCCAATAGGCCCGTCCCTAAAAATGCTTTCATATACAGGTTTTTTGATAAAGATAATAAATTACAAGTTTTTAAATTAAACTGATGGAAAAATCAATAATTGGAATAATGGACTTAGATGATCTTGATTGAGTATTAAGCCCCCCCTTTAAACACAAACAGCTGCCAGAAATATTTCCAGACAGCTGTTTGCATCATATATTTAGCCAGGCTTTCTGGCCTAAACTACCTTAGGTTTTGATTACAATCCCCAACCATAACGGATTCGGGACACTCCTGATGCGTTTGTTGTGGTTAAGGTAATATTCGTTCCGCTTCCACCTCGCCTTTGAATACTGTAGGTATCATTATCTCTAAGTCCTGGCCAGTATACGCTTGCAACGCGATCATTTCTGAAAACATTGGTTGCACCAACGATGTATGCGATCTCATTATCATTGCCAGCAGCACCTGTATAATTTTTACCGGTAGTCATGGTTGCACCAAATTCGGTAACCACGGTTCGGCTAGCAAAATTACCATAGCGGCTTCTCCAATCTGCCTCCCAACCCGATTGAGTTCTGTTGGCCCAATAAGCATAGTTGTGCAAGGCCAGTAAACAGCTTGAAAAACGGCTATCAGAACCAATCGAATTAACATTTTCGGAGTAACCTGAGCCGTCCAAAATAATTCTTCCTTTGGTTACATTATGATACCGAGAAAGCCATTCGGCATAAATACTCGTTAGTTGGGCAAGTGTATATCCATGAGGCTCATTCATGGGTTCGAAAAATACATTTCCGTTGCTCCCATATTTGTTAACTACAGTTTGCCACACGCACCAAAATTGATTTACATCATCAATGGTTCCATTGCGTGATGAGGCACTTTCCCAATAAGATAAAATTACTTTCATGTTTTTACCCAACGCCTTATCAACGATCTTTTTGGGGTTCGTGTACATTCCAGAATACGTAGGTACCAATGGTATTTAAACCCATAGCTTTGGCCATTTTCATCCTGTCGCGCCATGCCTCACGCGGAATGCGGGGATAATGCATTTCTCCTGAAATGATTTGAAAAGGCTTATCATCAAGGAGAAAAACGGAATCGGCAAGTTTAAAAGTATGCTGCTTTTGTGCAAATGCGCCAAAACTGGCGAAACAGGTAATTAAGATTACGGTAGTGATAAAACGTTTTAAGGTGGTTCTCATTTTAAGTGTTTAAGTAAAAAATCAAAAGCATAGTTTCCCTTATCGATTTATAAATGCTTTTCAGCTCAAACCAAATGGGGAGTTAAAAATTGAGAGCGTTATTAATGATTGTTAAGCCTAATTACTAAGTATTGTGGTGATAGATTTAGCAGGTACACGAACACTTTTAGTATTTTTATATTTTTTAAAAGGTGTTAAATTGTATTCAGTTGAAGTAACATAAGTTTGTACAACACTTTGTTTTTTCCCTTTTACATTCATATCAAGATCGAGATCATTTTCTGTTAAGTTAACCGCAACCGTTACCAGTTTTTTGTCATTTTGATAAGAAGATACAAAAACCTGGTTTGCTTCGCCTTTTACAAAAAGCCGTTTACTGCCTTCGCCAATAAAGCGACTGTAATTACCCAAAGCCCATAACATTTTACTATCGTAAACTTGTCCGTTGGTTTTGTTTTTGTCGATGTAAACCAACCCATCCTTATAATCGCCTGATGATATTGCCAACCACCATTGCCAGGAAGTGGCATTTGACAGTACAAGATCGTGATGAATCAATTTTGCAATAAAAAGTGCCGGGGCAATGCCAAGATCACGTTTTTCGCCCCTCATCAAACTATCTCCCAAAATACAGTATTCAGACATCCAGTACCTCAAACCTTTAATTTTGGCCACTGCTTCGGCAGTTTTTTTCCGGGTGTTGATGAATTTTTGCTCAGGACTTGTGGTAAAATAACTGTGGCCTGAAATCGATTGATCTAAATGTGAAAGGTTCCCAACATAATTTGGGGATGAAGCGTTGAAAAATTGATCAACCTGATTTCCTTTTTCACTATTGCCGTTATTGTATAAATAATCAAGCTGTCCTGCCTCACCGATCTGTATTTTTGTTTTGATCTGATTTGCCGCAAATGCTTTATTTACACCTTTGTAAAGCTGTGCTAATTCTGAATTGGTGTACGGACAGCCTTCCTGATTATGTTCATTCCATTTCCACTGCGGTTCGTTTGCTGGACTTAAATAGGCCAATTCTATTCCTGTTGTCGTTTTTAATCCTTTAATTGTTTCTACCATATCGTTCGAAAATGCATCAAGCTTATCAAAATTGAGGTTGCATTTGCCATCCGTTGAGTAGGCTTTGCCATTCTTAGTAAACCCTACATGCGGACTGTTTACAAAGCCAATAAATTGCTTTACTCCACGTGCTTTTGCTGCTTTCAAAAACCAGGTTTGGCCTGGCATTGCATTCCAGTTGTATTGTCCATCTGGCTGGAGAAAGGATAATTGGCGACGCCATTCGTCGCCAATATCACTTTCCTTATGTTGTGCTGCGCTACCTGCACCGATGCTAAAACGCCACATATTTAAACCAATACCAACGGGTTGGCCGGTATCAGTCATTTTTGAACTAAACAGCAAGTCGGCCATTTTATTCTTTTTTTCGTCAGGCCATAATCCTGCAAACTGACAAGACCATGCATCAGAAGCACCAAAACCTTCAATCGTCTGAAATTGAATTGATGGATCAATTTCGATTTTTACAATTTTACTTTGCGCAATGGCAAATGCATTGTAAAAAAACAAGACAAGAAAAATAAAAAAAGGATTGGTATGCTTTTGTAACCTCATCATTTAAAAAATTATCAAGTAAACCCAGGTGTTTCAACCTGAGATTCTCACAGAACCGTACGTGATGGTCTCCCATCATACGGCTCTTATTATCGTAATTCCATAGTAGGTTTCGAGCCAAATGTCCAATGTGCCAGAACCGTACGTGATGGTCTCCCATCATACGGCTCTTATTATCGTAATTCCATAGTAGGTTTCGAGCCAAATGTCCAATGTGCAAATAAGTTTGGCTTTCGTTTATGTAAACGACTTATCCATTTCATCGCACTGGTCAAACTAACCCTTAACCCTTTGTATTTCCTGATTGCCCAGTTGGCCAGCTTTGAGTTGACCCTACGCAAAAAGTCTTTCAACTTAGCGCTATAGAATTTTCCGTAATAGTTGATCAAACCCTACAATACCGGATTCATTTCTTTGGCAACAGCTTCTATCTCAATACCTGCAATTCGTAGTATTGGCATATTATTCAACTTTTCATTCATTGATTTCATTGCATTGATGCCATAAGTTTTAACTACATAATTTTTGTGACTGATATTTTGGGACGATTTTTCCACGACCTGCCCCTTGATACTACAGACCAGCAATAAAAATTGAATGGTTAAAAAAATGAACCTCATAAAAAGATGGAAAGATTAGCTAATGTACTAAAATTTGGAGAGAATAGATTTTGACAGACGAAATTACAGCTTTCTTTGATTCGCAACACAGGGTTTATTGAATGCGCTAAAATAAACCATTTTGCCATTTCAATTTAGTATAAAATCCTCAGTAAAAAATTGCTTATAGAGGGCTTATCATCACATACAGCTATCCTATTCAAAGTTTATGTTTTTCCTGCATGATTAAACAAATGTAAAACAACAATTTACATAAATAAACATATAATAATATTCACATTATTTTAAAATAGCTACCTTAAAAATGCAAGTCGAATATTAATTAATTAATGATTAATCCATTTGATTTGCCAGTAGTAATAGATTACAAACGCCAGGCTTAGAAAATATACTGTTTTATAAGTATGAAGGGTATCCAGTTTTAAGTTCAATCGTTTCGGAAAATCAGCAAAACAAATCAAAAGCAGATAGAATTGTAAACATTTAGTATAATGGGTTTTAGGTACCGCTCGCCAATTAAATTCAATCGCTATTGAAATATCTCCAAAATTATTAAGTCATTAAACTTTAAAATTTTGACCGAATAGATTTATTATACAAACAATTAGTATATTAATAATCTTTTATATCATAACTTAGTATAAAAATACACCATATAAATATGCCAGACCTTAATCGAGCAGATTACGAAATTGAACCGGAATATTACGAAACGCCTTTAAAAACAAACGCATTTGATATTGATGACGAAACCAAAATCGCCCTCATTTCGGAACATTTTACCAGCATACTTAATATCCTTGGGTTGGATTTAAGAGATGATAGTTTAAAAGGAACACCGGGCAGGATTGCCAAAATGTATGTAAAAGAAATATTCAGTGGATTAAACCCGGCAAATAAGCCTGCGACCACCCTTTTTGAAAACCGTTACCGTTACAGTGAGATGTTGGTAGAAAAAAACATATCTGTGTTTAGTAACTGTGAGCATCATTTTGTGCCCATTACGGGGAAAGCACATGTTGCATATATCAGCAATGGAAAAGTGATCGGTTTATCAAAACTCAACCGAATTGTACAGTACTATTCGAGGCGGCCACAGGTACAGGAAAGACTTACCGTGCAAATTGCCCAGGAAATTAAGCGGGTAATGGATACTGATGATGTAGCGGTTATGATTGATGCCAATCACCACTGTGTATCATCACGAGGAATTCAGGACAGTGGCAGTTCAACAGTGACTACATCCTTTAGTGGAAAATTTAAGGATATGGATACCAGAAATGAATTTTTAAGATATATAGCGCAATGAGATTTAAAGACAAAAACATTCTTATCATCGGGGGAAGTTCAGGGATAGGCCTCGATCTGGTAAAATTATTAGATAGAGAGGGTGCAAATATATATGCGGCATCCAGAAACAGTTCAGAAAGCTGGCCAGCATCAGTACACTACCAAGCGATTGATGTAATGGACAATATCGATGCACTTTCTTCCTTTCTTCCTGATGAGCTACACGGAGTGGTATATAGTGTAGGAAGTATTAACCTCAAACCCTTTGCGCGGGTAAGCGAAAAAGACCTGATAGATGATTTCAGGCTAAATGTTGTGGGCGCTGCACTCGTTGTACAGCTCGCATTAAAATCACTAAAAAATGTTCCTTCAGCGTCAATCGTGTTCATCAGTTCTGTAGCGGCCAGAACAGGAATGGGATTTCACTCAAGCATTGCAGCCTCAAAAGCTGCATTGGAAGGGCTTGCTATATCACTCGCTGCAGAGCTAAGCTCAAACGGAATCAGGGTAAATGTGGTATCGCCCTCGCTAACCAATACTCCACTTGCCTCCAAATTCCTCAATACACCCGATAAAATGGAGGCTTCGGCTAAAAGACATCCGATGGGAAAATACGGTGAGCCTGAAGACATTAGTGCGGCCATTGCCTTTCTTCTTTCGCAAGAAAGCAGCTGGATTACAGGGCAAGTGATTCCAGTAGATGGTGGTATGGGCAGTTTAAGGACTAATTTGTAACCGATTAACAGAAAGTTTAAAACTAGGAGTGCTATTGGGCAGGATTATTAAAACAGCATGCAGTTATCTTTTATTCGAAAGAACCGCATCGCTATTTCCAGTTTTTAGCTAAGCCAAAACTATCCCTTTATTGGGCATAAAATTGTTAACAGTTATGAAAAACGAAAAATTCGATGTGGTTATTGTTGGTGGAGGGATAGCAGGTCTTTCTGCGGCCAAGCTCCTAAAACAGGCTGGCAGGAAAATTCTGGTTACTGAGGCGTCTGACGGATTAGGGGGCAGGGCAAGAAGCGACCATAAAGACGGTTTTATCTTAGATCGGGGTTTTCAGGTTTTGCTCACCGCTTACCCTGAAGCGAAAAAACTTCTCGATTATAAAAAACTTAACCTAAAGGCTTTTCTTCCTGGGGCAGAAATTCTTGATGAAAACGGAAGCCATAAAATCGGAGATCCAATCAGGGAGCCATTCATGCTGCTTAAAACCTTGTTTTCTCCTGTTGGTAGCCTTGGCGACAAGTTACGGTTGCTAAAATTAAAGGCCAGGTTAACATTCACGAGCGTTGAAGAAATATTCCAAAAAAAAGAGACTGAAACACTTTCTTATCTTAATGATTTGGGTTTCAGCGAAAAACTTACAGCAAAATTTTTTAAGCCATTCTTTTCAGGGATTTTTCTTGAAAACAGGCTCGATACATCCAGCAGGATGTTCGAATTTGTTTTTAAAATGCTTAGTGAAGGTGCCGCCGCTGTTCCTGCCCTTGGCATGGGAGAAATCAGTAAACAGCTTGCCGAATGTTTAAATCCGGATGAACTGGTATTGAAAGAGAAAATCATAGAAATAAAAAATGGCGTGGTATTCGGCAGTTCAGGTAGAAGATATGAGGCCGAATACATCATTATTGCTACAGGCACAAATAATATTTCCCAATCAGACCAAAACATGGATCTTCACCTCAAAAAAGATGCATTTACCTTATATTTTTCTAGCGATGAAAAAACATCCTCTTCAAAAAGAATCGCCTTGAACGCCATAAGTGGGCAATTGATTAATAATATTGCTTTTATGGAACATGTTGCGCCATCATATGCACCTAAAGGGCAGTCGCTTATTTCGGTATCGATCAGAACCGCAAATTTACTAGGAGCTGCAGATATTGAATTCCAAGTAAGGAAAGAACTAATACAATGGTATCCACAGGCGGCAAAATGGAAACTACTGGCCACTTATGCAATTCCTCACGCCCTACCGGATAATAAACATGCCGGGCATAAAATTGATCCTAAATCAACACAGATATCGCCAAAGTGCTACCTCTGCGGTGATTATTTGCTAAATGGATCGATAAACGGTGCCATGAAAAGTGCCTGCACCGTTGTAGATGAGATACTGAAAACAGGGCAAACTACCTGAAAATAACCGAACAGCCAGTTAAAAATACAAACCACAGCATCATGATGTACAATCTTTTAAGTGAACTGATAACACTCGTTAAAACTTACGAAAGCAGCAATGAAAACCCAAGCGAAGCGCTGGCTCCATTCCTTAGCTGGGTGAACAGTCGCGCTGAAAAGCCAAGGGCTGATGTGGATCATACCGATTGGGACGGAAAAGAAAAAGGGCGCTCGGCAGACAGTGTGATCAATACTTCGCTGGTACACCTGTACCGGTATGCCAAGTTGCATGCAAAAGCGGCCATTGCAGGTTCTGCCTTTTCTACACCTGATGAATTTATTTACCTGATTACTCTCGCCTCGGCGGGAAGCATGAGCAAAGCTGCACTGATTAGAGCAAATATTCATGAAAAAGCAACAGGTACGTTAATTATTAACAGACTACTAAAAAAGGGCCTTGCGCTGCAGCAATCTACCGATAAAGATAAGAGAAGCAGGATTATTCATATTACACCAGAGGGCAGCCGGCACTTAAAAGAAAGTATTGCAGACATTAAACTTGCTTCGGCAAATGTAACCCGTCCGCTTTCTGATTCAGAAAAAATGGACCTGATCCGGCTGCTGCTGAAACTAGAAGATTTTCATTATGAAAACCCGGCTGTAAAACTGTAATCGTCATATTAAAGGGCTAACAAGCCAAATTAAATCAATCCGGTCCACAATTGTGGTCCTCCACCAGTATCAACAACAATGAAAGAAACCTTTGATAAAGTATCTGCCCAATGCAGCAGAAACGTTACCAGAACATACAGTACCAGTTTTTCTCTTGGCATCAATTTTCTAAATAAGGAGATCAGGGGACCAATTTATGCCATTTACGGATTTGTAAGGCTTGCCGACGAAATCGTTGACAGTTTCCATGGATATGACAAGGCATCACTTTTATTCAGGTTTAAAAGGGACTGTTTGGAAGCAGTGCGGGATTCGATAAGTTTAAATCCGGTATTAAACTCTTTTCAGGAAGTAGTTAATAAGTATGGCATAGATTTAAAACTAATCCATCTTTTTCTTAACAGCATGGAAATGGACCTTAACAGGGAAGTTTACACACAAGAAAAATATGAGCGTTATATTCTTGGTTCGGCACAAGTGGTAGGTCTGATGTGTTTATACGTTTTTTCCGACGGAAACATGGAAAGATACGAGCGGATGAAAGAGCCTGCAATGAAATTGGGTTCTGCTTTCCAAAAAATCAATTTCCTAAGGGATGTAAATGCAGACTTTTATCTGCTTGGCCGCACCTATTTCCCAGGCGTTGACCTTTCTGATTTTTCGGACGAAAAGAAAAGGGCAATTGAAGAGGATATTGCAGGTGAGTTTGATGCTGCATTGGAAGGCATACGTCAATTGCCAGTATCTTCTAGAGGTGGTGTATACCTGGCTTACATTTATTATAGAAAGCTTTTTGATAAGATTAGAAAGAAAACTGCGGCTCAGCTAATGGCAGGAAGAATCAGAATTTCGAATGCCTATAAATTCAGGCTTATGTTCAGCTCTGTTCTACGCCAACGTACGGGTAGAATATAAGCTAAAAAATTAGGGTAGTTTATAAAGATGAAAACAATAAAAAAAGAAAACTTTCCGTCAAAAATTTGCGCCACTTGCGGAAGGCCTTTTTTATGGAGAAAAAAATGGGCAAAGGTATGGGAAGAAGTGAAATATTGCAGTGATAAGTGCCGTGGAAAAAATTCTTTTAAAATTTCCCCTTGAAAATGTTTTGATACTCAAAAATTATATACTGGTTTTGGTTTCCAGAAAGGAAATCAGTTCAGGATAAAAATCTTCAATGCTTTTGTAGCGGCTGGTGTAATTATCCATAAAATGATACAAATCATTAGCCCATTTAAAATGCTTTGCCTGGTTTGATATTTCTGCTTCGCCGCTTTCTTTCCCAAATTTTTGTGCCAGTATTTTTGCTACGCAAGTTCTTACCAATAGTTCGTCTAATTCATTTTTCCATTGCTCATCAGGCAGTTTTTTTCCTTTAGCGGTAGTCAGGAAATTATCTTTGATCTTAAATAATCGGTCGTGATAATTGTTTATAAAATTTTTTAGATAAATATGACTACATTCATGGGCAACCACATTTAATGCAGGTTCAAAATTAACTGAACTATCATTTGTTAGTTTCTTGGTTTTATCTTCAATATAACCAGCCTTAGCCATTATTTTTCCGGCAAACTCTTTTTCATTTGATGATATTGCATTACTCCCATGGTTACATAATATATCGGTGTAAATTAAATATTCACCGTTTCGCTTCGTTCTGTAAAAAGAATCAACGTTATTAAGTATCTTACTTTTTTGGATATACAATTCTCCTTTTTTATTGATGCGGTTGTATTCTAAGCGATGTTTTTTTATAAAATTTGATACCTGGCAATCCTCATAAAAAGTATTGAAGCGAAATAAAAAAGTATCCAAAGGAGCGTTTCTAACATAATTAACTTCTGGCTTGCTCAATAGTTTAAATGGATGCTCCTCTGATAAAAAAAGACCCAACGAAGCCATATCAGGACCGTCCCAGTTTTTAAGTTTTCTATACCAATTTAAAGACGGATGGTCGTTATACTTTTTGAAATATGCTTTTACATCACGATAATAAGTTGATGGTGTAGGTTTAGTGTCCAGTGTATCAGCAGTGGCAAGTGTGTAGAATATACTTAATGCCTCAACTCTCGGGTCGGTTTTTATGGAAAATATTTTTTGCCCGTATGATCCATTCGCCTGAATTGTGATGATTAAAACTAAAATACATTTTAGAAGCGATTTTATCGTCATACTTACAAATGTATAAAGAGAGTTGGAAAATCATAATTTAATAACTAAAAATGGTTTTAAAAACTGAGCACCCGCCTTTTTACCAAATCACCAACAGTTGTTGATTTCTAGTCTCTTCCCACCTGCGAGCGAGAACTTCCTTCTCTTATTTTCACCTCTAATTATGCTGGATATTGTGGATTTTTGAATAAGCGAAATCTGATGTCATCATTTTGATTCGCAGTTGAAAAGTGGCTTTGAATCAGTTCCCGAAGATCCATGTAGTTTTGCCACCCTAAGCTTTTTGACCAGTCTGAAAAAAACATTATTTTTGAGTAAAGTCAATGATATGCCTACCGTCCTAATTATCACCCTTTTTTTCCAGTTGCAATTTGTGAAGGCTCAGCAAGCACAGAAGAGCTACTTCGCCGATCGTTCGCTTAGCCAAACCGCCAGCGAGCGAAAGGCAGCTTATAAAAAGACCACCTCCGCAGCGCTGTCGGGGACAAACACTGCATATTGATTCATAATTCTATAAGTTACAGCTTTCCATCTCTAAAATCTATGAAAAGAAAAATTGTTATCATTGCACTTATGGCACTATTGCCTTGGGTTTATACACATGCACAAGACACCATTCCACATATAAAGGGGAAGCTTACCATTTCTGTTAAAAAAGGAACATTTGAATGTGACCTAGTAATATCAAACATGCCAAGATTGAAAGATTACTTTTTTAGGCTCAACTCGGGTATGAACATTCGATACATAAAGAATGACGAACCAAACATGTTGCCACTTGAGTATGAAAAATCGCTGTCAGATACACTCTCCTCCGGCGAGTCATCTGCATATTATATACCTTCCTGGTCAGCATCGGGAAAATACCTTCCCTATTCCGTTCGTTTCAATTACGTTGGTATGTATCCTGTAATCACCGATACGTCGAGTGTTTCGGACTGGAGGGGAAACATTGCGTTTAATGGCACCTCACTTAGGGTAGACGGGATCCAAAGCGCATGGTGTCCAACATTATATGATGTTTCAACGGATAAGAGATACGAGAAGGTTACATACGATTTGAACATTACCTGTAACGATTGTAAAGTGATCTATGTAAATGGAAGTGATCCGGTGTATGGCACAAGCGCCAATGTTAAGAGTGATTCGCCACAGGACCTAACCATGTTCGCCGGCGATTTTAAGTCGACAGACATAAACAACAAATATTTTTTAAACCCGGATGGTGATGATGCCTTGTTGACGAATTTGGAAAAAGAGCTTCGTTCGTATCAAGAATATTTACAGAAAAAATTGAATATTCCATATAAAGGAAAAACGGTATATATCCAAACCACACCGGTCTCTAAAAATAACTCTTGGTTATTTGTTTCTTATCCATCGATTATTAAGGTCGGCTGGCAAGATGGGATGAAATCCTTTCAAGATAAAAACAAGCGCCCCGATTTCTTGCATGACATGGCCCACGAGCTTTCCCACTATTATTTTGGAACAGTTCGTTCCTTTAATCTCGAAATTGGAGACATGATCGCCGAAGGCTTTGCAGAGTTTCTTGCAATGCGCATTACCCGAGATTTCATGGGCGACTCTCTTTACCAAGAAAGCCTAAAAGCGAAGGCCCATGCCATGGGCAACTTGATTCCAATGCCTCTAGAAAAAATCCGATCAAAATCCGATTACAGAAACCGTCAGCTGTATTCCTATACTTACTCGCCGCTCCTTTTTTCGGCTATCGAAAAAGAGATTGGTGAAGAGAAGATGTGGAAATGGATGAACCTGTTGCTACAATCAACTACCGTAAAGACAAATTACGAATTTTTCGAGAAAACACTGAGCGAAGCGGTTGCTGATCGAGCAAAATTTGGCCTGTTACGTGAAAAATACCTCGTCAACGTCAATACCTATCAGAACGTCGCATCAACTCTTGGTTTGCCTACGCGTGAACAGTCCCTTGCTAAAGACGAGAAATCCCTGGCAAGGAAATACTACTATTTCTTTTTTTCCCGACCGCGTACAGATATTGGCTCAACACAGAACAAGACGATTTTACGCACTGATATTAGTGAGCTAACTGGGACCCAGAAAGAATTGAGGGATGTGCAAACAATAATCTATTCGAAGGCCAAGGAACAATTTGATAACGCATCAGGGAGTACTGGCGATTTTAATACCTATGAAACACTAGAACTAGCTCAAACCGCGTTAAGGCGATGGTTGGCAAGATATGACAAAAACGGCAATATGACCGTCAGAATAATCAATTAAGCGAACTAGTCGGTTTTCAAAGCAAGCTGAAGCAGGTGATGACCAATAAGATTGACTGACGGGAGCCCTTCTAACAAATGAACACCTTTTAAAAAATATTTCTTTGTTTGTTCCCTTGAAATAATTTGACACCCCCTCCCGGCACCTCGGCTATACTTAGCTACGTACGCAATAGTTTTGGAAACAAGCAAGTGCAGTAACCGCATGAAGAGAAAAAAGCAAGAAATACTCGAAGGAGAAAGGTTAGACATTAATGTGTGTATTTCATCGAAAGTAGGCTAGCCATTTCAGACCAAACTGGTCGCTGATTTGAATGCCGGAAAATTTATATTGTGTTCCTTTCCCTCCGAACAAATATAAGTGCGGTTTCAAAATCCATTTATTCTTCATCAAACATTATTGCTCCAGACCGTTTTGAATCTGTTCTATCAATTCATGAGGCTACGAGACATCATATCTTCCAAAATCCTCATTAATTAGGTCTTGCAGCCATTTAAAAGCTAGTACATTGTCCGAGGATGGGGCGGCACGTTCATCCGTTGATGATATCCAAGCTAAATCCATTCTATGTTAAATTGAACAGAAGTACTTCGAAGTAGATTCCAAAAAAATGTTAATCGAAAGATCAAAACGTCATCTTGGAAAGGCTTACTTCTTGATGACCCAATTCAGCATCACGATTTAGTACATGCTTCTGGGGTATTTGATCTTTATCGATTTCGATTATCAATTAATTATGGCGACACATGATGAATCACAAGCTAGATTTTTCATGAGAAAACTTATTAATGATGGAATTGCGGCGAAACTTTGCATACTTAAACCAACTTCTAATGGGGTTACAATTTGTCAAGAATAATTTTAAGTATTGTAAATTATTTGCTTGCATAATTTTATGTCATTCTGCCAATATAACAGCTACTAAATTAAAAAAGTTAGCTTCGAAATGGAAAATGAAAGTTCAAAACCGTGTACCCCTGCTTTTAATTATATATTTTTCTCCGAAACTTGAAGACACGCACAACACGCACATAAAAACTTACACCTTAGATGATTTCAGGATATTTATCTAAATTCATTTTATGCTCAACGAGAACTTTAAATTTAAACACGTCTATTCGCGGAATCAGTTAAGGTTTTGGGGATTGAAATGCATTCTTCGGCCTCTCAACGTGATTGTCACTTTAAATATGTTATAAATTGTTAATTCTTTGTACAAGATATAACTTGGGTTGATTGTGTTATAAAATTACGTGAAGACATTTTAAAATGTAAAAAATAATTCGACCAATTAATTAGTTGATAGTAACTTAAAACGAACTTTATCAGCTCTAAAATTACACCACTAACTGCACCACCAGAAATAAAAAACATAAAAAAATGCCCTTAGAAATATTCTAAGAGCATAATTTAAGTATTAGTGGTGGAGAATATCGGATTCGAACCGATCACCTCTTCACTGCCAGCGAAGCGCTCTAGCCAAATGAGCTAATCCCCCAGGTTATGGAAATTCATATACTAAATATATATTGACACAATTTAAGTATTGAAACAAGCTTCCGGCTTGTGGAGCAAAAATAGCAAATACTTTCTCGAATGCAAATGATAATTGATCTTTTTATCCAGGTAATTTCTTAATCCTTAAATTTAAAAGCAAACATGGCCATAAAACAAATGATTGCAATAGCAGACTGCATCGGGTAATTAATAAACAGGAAAAGAACAAATGTGGCAATTAATAACAGTACAAAAAACATAAAGGCCTTAAATACAGAATCCATATAAAACATAGATACGATGGCCAGGATATAAAAAGGAATAATAACGGCAGTGATAAACATCGCCTAAAATAAATTCCTAATATTAACCGAACATTAAATATTTTTTAGGTTTAATTCCTTAAGATCTAAAACTAAACGAGCTGTTTAATTTCTTTCTTGTTTAACAGATCCTGATATAAGGTTACAAATTGGCCAACATGGTAACCATCCATTAAAGCATGGTTTACATGTATAGATACCGGCATGATTTTTTTCCTATTTTCATCTTTAACCTTTCCAAAAGAAATTTTCGGACAACTATCCTGATAGGAAAAGCTCCGGGCGTGTGATAGGGAAGTGAAATTTAACCAGGGCAAGGCCGAATAATGGATTACATTTTCTCCTGATGAAGAAGGAATTAAGCCTGTGGTTGATTGTACTTTTTCGATTTCTTGAGCTGCTCCTCTTCTAAAATCTTCGAAATCTTCGTGAAAATCAATATATCCAAAGCCGAATGTGCCGTTTGGTCTGTTAATGGTTGCAGCGGCATTAATAATGTTGTGTTTCCAAACTTCGCCGTCGATCATGCGGTAACTAAAAGGTTCTACCTTATTTGCTGCAACAAGCGATTTATGCAGATAAAGCAGGAAGAATGAACGTTGAGTTTCTTTTGCTTCATGGTAGGTAGCCGTACAATCTACATCTACTGTAACGCCGAAGAAAGGTTCTTCAAAAGCGCTAAAAAATTTAAAATGATCTTTTCTGATCCAGGTGTTTATATCTATTTTTTCTTTCATTCAATTAATTTTGGTAAAACTTCAGACAGGCTTTCCATCTGATAAAAATTTTCGTGTTCGATGGTATGTTCAATGCTTTCGTGTATCCAGGTGGTATGAAAAGGAATGTGTACCGCGTGGCCACCAATATTCAATACTGGCAACACATCCGATTTTAATGAATTGCCCAGCATTAAAAATTCTTCTGGCTTACAATCAAGATGTTTAAGTAATTTTCGGTAATCACTTTCCTGTTTAGCGCTCATAATCTCGATATGGTGAAAATAATGATCAAGACCAGATTTGGTAAGCTTACGCTGCTGATCCAGCAAATCGCCCTTGGTAGCCACCACCAATCGGTATTGCCCATGCAAGGTTTTGAGTACATCTTCTACACCTTCGAGTAAAACAACAGGTTTATTGAGCATTTCTTTCCCCAATTCTATTGCTTTTCCCATAATTATGGGGTCAATTTTCCCCAATGTTATGTTTAAAACGGTTTCCATCATACTCAACACAAAACCTTTAATACCGTAACCATATAGAGGCAAATTGGCAATCTCAGTTTTATAAAGCTCGGCCAGAATGCTGTGCCGTGGCATAAAATCTTCTAAAAGACCCGCAAATTGCTCTTCCGTTTCGCGGAAATAGGGTTCGTTTACCCAAAGGGTATCATCAGCATCAAAAGCAATTACGGTAATTTGATTTTTCATTGTTATGCTTACTTTAGTGCCACAAAAGTAACCCAAGAGATCGTGTTAAAAAAGGACATTTGTCTCGACTATATTAATATGCTACGGACCAACCTTACTTTCTTATCTTTTATTGAACGATTTTGTTCGGAAAATAAAGAAGAAAAAATAACATTAAAAAGCTTTAACGCAGGATATAGATTTATAGAGCAGGGAGAGAAAATAAGCAACATTTACATCATCAAGGATGGAATAAGCAAATGTTTTATTTCTGAAGAAAATGGTAAGGATTTTATTATCGAATTTTTAGGTAAAGGGGAAGTGGCCGGAGAACTCGAAGCCATTAAAAAGATAGACTGTTTATGCACCGTGGCTGCAATCAGTGATGTTACCGCCTATGTTATCCCTGATTTTCTATTCCTGTCCCTCATAAACAGGAGTAGTGAATTTACTACAATCCTGCTTCAGGAATTATCCACCAGAATTATACAAACCAGTACAAGGGCATCTTTTCAACAACTATATACATTGGAATATGCGCTATTAAAATTACTTAAACTGCAGGCCGACGAACATATCTCCATCTCCAAAGAAGACATGGCTGCCTACCTGGGCATATCAGTAAGAAGTTTTAACAGAAGCTTAAAGCAAGTAGTGGATAAAGGAGGTTTTGATACGCCCGAATTTGAAAATATACTGCTGCTGCCCAACATGAAAAAGCTGGTGGAAAAACTTAAGTAATTGCCTCATTTTATGGTATAATTATTGCACAGAAGATATTTTTAATTTAACTGTAACGTTTTGCTGTTTAAACCCGTTTAGGTTAATAAAAAAATGCGCTGCTTTGCGCAATTGCGACTACACCAACAACCACATATACAAATGAAACAAAACCGCCAGTACAGCTCAAAATTTCCCAGTTAATCGGTATTGAGGAACCGATCTATTCGGAATAGATTACTCCGACTTATGATGATATCCTTAACTATCATTTATATAACGCGTAAACAAACCGTTTAACGCAATTTACTGATTATAGCTAATCTAATTAAAATGAGCGCTTACATTAACATTTACACAAACTCTTTAACCGACGACCTCATTCCAACAATTTTAAAACGTTTGAACGAACACGAAAATGTGTTAGACATCAATTCGTCCTTTTCATTTAGAAACCCTAACGGAAATTTACCGATCGTTTTTAAATGGGAAAAACCAAGCCTGGAAATATTTAACGAAAACAGCCTTAAGTTAAATTTCGCTGTATCGCTTAAATCTTTCGACTTAAAAGAATACAAGAAAAAGCTTTTTAAAGAAAAAATCATTAAGCAAAGCCTGGTTCAAAAGATTTTGGGACTATTTAAAAAGAAAAAAAGAAAAGTTGCAAAACCGGTTAAGCTAAGTGCTGAGGTTGAAGCAAAACTTCAAAACTACAACAAAGTATTTTCGCTTAAATACCATTCAGGTGATGTTTTCGAAAATCACTTTGCAACCCTAATCGGTGCAATAATTACCGAACTAACAAATGGTGTTTGTCATTTTACACAAGAGAACCTTTGGTACGATTCAAAAAATGCGTTAACGGAATCACTTGTTAACTTGTACACCCTGGAAGAATTGCCAAACCACATTAATAAAAATGCGGTAGCTATTGCCATCTAGGTAATATTTTAAGCCAATATTAATTTCCGGTTTCACCGTGAATTGATATTGGCTTTTATTTTATCATCCTTTTTGCCGGATTCCTCCTTCAATACCCGGCCAGCCATTAAACATTTCCTGGCTAAACTTGTTAATTAAATTTAACACAAACAAGTATGGCCGATAGCTTAATAATTAACGGAAGCGCCAGGTTGAATGGCAATACGCAAAAATATATCAGCAAACTTACCGAAGAAATTGCTTTTGATCAGATTAACCTGTTGGAGCACCATTTTCTTCCCTACAATTACGAAAACCAATACCCCCCGGAAGATTGTTTCGAAACCTTTGCCAAAGAAATATTGTACCACAAACACCTAATTTTTGCTACTCCTGTTTACTGGTACTCCATGAGCTGAAGAATGAAAAATCTGTTCGACCGCTTAACAAATTGGGTAACCTTAAATAAAGATGTGGGCAGAAACCTGAAAGGTAAAACCATGCAATTAATTGCAGTTGGCACCGATGCTGACTTGCCTGATGGATTTACCACGCCATTTTTCATGACAGCGAATTACCTGGAGTTGGATTATAAAGGCCACTTGTATTTTAATTCGGATGATAGGCTTAATGATGATGAATTTGCCGAAATGAGGAAATCTTTCTTTAGTTTTATAGCCATATAATAGCTGTTTGTTATCGCTCAAAAATTTATTTATCCAAAAATTCTATTTAAAGCAAAAGCATGAACGTAGAAGAAGTTTTTAAGAACAATGAAAAATGGATTGCCGATAAACTGGCCATCAATCCTGATTATTTTACAGAATTATCCAAAGGGCAAAGTCCTGAGTTTTTGTATATCGGCTGTTCTGATAGCCGTGTAACCGCCGAAGATTTAATGGGTATCCAACCGGGGCAGGCTTTTGTGCACCGAAATGTTGCCAACCTGGTAAATAACGTGGATTTAAATGTGATGACGGTTTTGAATTATGCCGTGCGCCATTTAAAGGTTAACCATATTGTGGTATGTGGCCATTACAACTGTGGAGGTGTTAAAGCAGCCATGCAGCCAGCAGATTTGGGCATTTTAAACCCTTGGTTAAGAAATATCCGCGATGTTTATCGCATTCACAAAGATGAACTGAACGCCATTGAAAACGAAGATTCGCGTTATAACCGATTGGTAGAACTTAACGTACAGGAACAATGCGTTAACCTGCTAAAAACCGCAGCCGTGCAGGAAGCTGTTACCGCACGCGGATTAACCGTACAAGGGTGGGTATTCGATATACATACCGGCCGCTTAATCGACCTGAAAATTGATTTCGAGAATATACTGAAAGATATTAAGGAGATTTATAACCTGTATTAACAGTTTGGGGTGTGCGGCCTGGAGCGTTTGGTGATCAGGGCTGCATAAAAAACAGATATTTGAAACAAAGAAGTCAAGTTTAAATAAACTTGACTTCTTTGACAATATAAACCGCAAATCATCGACTATGAAATGCAGAATAAGGATTAACTTACCTGCCCATCCAACCGCCATCAACGGTTAAAATTGTTCCATGCACATAATCACTTGCCGCAGAAGCCAGAAATAATGTCGGTCCTTTAAAATCTTCTGGTGTTCCCCATCTTCCGGCAGGAATACGGGATAATATAGAGGTGCTTCTATCCTGATCTTCGCGCAATGCAGAAGTATTATCGGTTGCGATATAACCTGGCGCAATGGCATTTACATTTACACCTTTTGATGCCCATTCGTTAGCAAAAGCTTTGGTTAAAGATGAAATTGCACCTTTACTTGCCGCATATCCAGGAACGGTTATACCACCTTGAAACGACAATAAGGATGCCGTAAAAATCACTTTTCCACTACCCCGGGCAATCATTTCGCGCCCGATTTCGCGGGTTAAAATAAACGGAGCAGTTTGGTTTACTGCAATTACCTCATCCCAATATTCATCCGGATGCTCAGCAATTGGTTTGCGTAAAATAGTACCTGCATTGTTAACCAGAATATCAATAACGGGATGATCGGCCTTTACCTGCGCAGCAAATTCAAGCGTATTTTCACGTTTACCAAAATCGCACTGGTAGGCATAAAACTTTCTGCCTAAGGCTACAATTTCCTTTTCTACAGCACTCCCCTGCAATTCTAAACTCGCAGAAACACCAATAACATCGGCGCCTGCTTCGGCCAGTGCTAAAGCCATTGCTTTCCCGATACCTCTTTTACAACCGGTAACTAATGCAGTTTTACCTGCTAAATCAAATATGTTCGACATGTTTTTTATTCAGATAAATTGCTTCTTATTTCAGTTCGGTAATGGCACAGTGGTCCATATCGCCATAATCAAGGTTTTCACCAGCCATACCCCAAATAAAGGTATAATTGCTTGTACCAGCACCAGAGTGGATAGACCAGTTTGGCGAAATTACTGCCTGATCGTTCTGCATCCAAATGTGGCGGGTTTCTTGCGGCTGCCCCATAAAATGGCAAACACTTTGCCCTGTTGGAACCTCAAAATAAAAATAAGCTTCCATTCTCCTGTCGTGCGTATGCGCCGGCATGGTATTCCACACGCTACCCGATTTTAACTCGGTCATACCCATCTGCAACTGGCAAGTTGGCAACACGCTGTTTACCAATAATTTATTGATGATTCTGTGGTTCGCTGTTTCTGGTGTACCCAATTCTACAATTTCTGCTTCAGCCTTGCTTACCTTCTTGTTTGGATAAGCGTGGTGTGCCGGGGCAGAATTGATGTATAATTTAGCGGCTTCACCCGGAATTGCAGATTCGAAAAACACATCTTTAGCACCTTTTCCAATGTAGAGAGCTTCTTTATAGTCCAATTCGTATTTTTCGCCATCAGCAGTAACAATTGCTTTTCCGCCTACGTTGATAATACCAAGCTCCCTGCGTTCTAAAAAATAGTTTGCTTTTAAATCATCAGGATTCGGAAGGGCTATTTTCTGATCAACAGGCATAGCACCACCAACAATATACCTATCGAAATGAGATAAGGTTAAATTTACCTGGTTGGCCTCAAATACGTTTTCAATTAAGAAATTATCCCGCAAAGCTGCGGTATCCATTTGTTTAACTTCTTTGGGACTTTGCGCGTAACGGCTTTCAAATTTATTCATTGGTTAAAAAATTGAGTTTTGGGATAAAAATCTGACTCATATTTCAGATCCTATCCGCAAATATATTTATACGATACTTAATTTTGGTATTAATACTCAACTTTATAATCCTTTTTAATGGTTTCTCCGCCCCAGGCTTTCAAACTCGTCCATGGCGCAGGTGCATCCGTCCAGAATTTATTATCAGCGGGCAGGCCCAAAGTTAAAAAACCTAAAGTTGCCATATATAAACTTCCGGTTGAGGTATAGGTATCGGCCACTTCTGGTTGATGACCGTTAAAACCCAACACCAACCAGCCTTTATTGTCGAAATTCTGGTTTCCATCATAAAGTTTATGCATTATAGCAGTTAAACCACCGCGAACCTGTGCTGGTTTTACATATTCGGGCAATTTTTCCATTAAGGCTGTTTGAGCCAATGCCTGAAAGGCAGCTGTACGGTAGGTAATCGATCGGCCATAAGCAGGGTAAGTCCCTTCCGGGGAAATAATTCTTTCTAAATATTCCGAATAGCGCACCATTCTTTTCAAGGCAAGGTCGTAATCGGCCTGCAGTGCTTTTTTCTTATCAACCAAAACTTTTAAAAGGTCAACAAGCATCGGATGGATCACGTATGAGTTGTAATAATCCATGCTAAACTTTTCACCATCACTGTACCAGCTATCGCCCACATACCATTCTTTCATTTTGTTGATCGAAAACTGAACACGTGCAGGATCATATTGCTCGCCAATGCTCAGCAAAAAACCTTCAGTTAAGCCAGAAAATAAGAGCCAGTTGTTGTAGGCCCCGCTCCTGGTGCGTAAAGATTTAAATTCTTCTATAAATCTTTTTTTAGTCGTTTCATCAAGCGGTTCCCATAATGCTTTTGGGGCACGCAAAAAAGCATGCGCAACGTAAGCGGCATCAACAATCGGCTGACTTTCTGATCGGTAACTGATGTAATCCGGACTTTCGGGATTAACCGAATTGGCCAAAGCTTTTAAAAGTTCGGTGCGCATGGTTTTTCTGAGTTTTCCTTCAGGGGTTTCATCATCCGGTAAAGCCAGCCAGGGTGCAACCCCAGCAATGGTACGGCCCAAAGCTTCCAGATAGGTAACTTTTGCTACGTTTAAGCCATAGCCTGGCGCTTTTTCTAAAGGCATATTTTTCTTTAAAGTTTCGTTTGCCAGGTTATGAATTACCGGATAAGCGATTCTGTTAAAAGTTTTTACCCAAAAAGCACGGTCTTCTGCACCGGTTTCAGGTTTCTTTTGTGCATAAGCAAACTGAGAAAAAATCAGCAGGGCAGAAAAAATTACTTTACATTTCATTTTCATTATAATGTGAGTGATAAAACTCAAGGTTAGATTAAATTATTTGGAGAGCGGGTTTTTATGCTAGTATTCAGTTTCTTTACGCTTTCCGGGTCTAGGCAGCATTGCAGGCCTTAATATTATTGGTTGGATGCTTAGCCGACAAACATGAATTTCTGAAAGTCTTTGCACAAACCCACTCTTCATAAACCCGGTAGTAGCGGTAGCCTCCGATTTTTCATCGGAGCTGTAGCGAATAACGCGGCTACCGCATCCGAAGCACTGCTGAACCTTCATTTCCGAATAAAACAAAAATTCATTATCCGGCTAATCCAAAACAGCTATTCCGCTTAAACCTGTATTTAACATTTCTACAAATACCATTTTTTATACCGCGCCAAGGCCTCTAAATAATAATAATCGGCATAAATTAAAGGTACATCAATTTCACTGTTTAAAGGATAAGCGCCAGTACTGTGCATCAATAAAAAGCCTCCGTTTTCGCCCAGCTTTGCGTGGTATTCACTGCTTGAAAGGGAATAAATCATGGTTTCGGCTGCCGATTTAAATTCTGTTTTCTCACTTCCGGAAGTATATTGACCCAGCTCTAACAATGCCGAAGCCATTAATGCACCCGCAGAAGCATCACGCTTTGCAAACGGAATACCCTGTGCATCAAAATCCCAGAATGGAATTTTATCTGCAGGCAGGTTTGGATGGTTAAGAATAAAATGTGCTATACCTTTTGCCTGTTTTAAATAAACCGGATCTTTAGTAAAACGGTACATCATGGTATAACCATACAGCGCCCAACCCTGTCCGCGTGCCCATGCAGAGCAATTTGCAGCACCCTGCCATGTCGCTTTTCTAATTACAGCTCCTGTTTCAGGGTTATAATCAACCACGTGGAAAGAGCTGAAATCGGGGCGGAAATGGTTTTTTAAAGCCGTATTTGCATGGATAACCGATATTTCTTTATACTTTTTATTGCCTCCATTATCACTCACCCAGTTCATCATTTCGAGGTTCATCATGTTATCGATAATTACGGGGCATTCCCATAGTTTACTCTTATTCCATGATTGGATTGATTTTACTGCCGGGCGGTAGCGTGTAGCCAACGATTCGGCCGAACGCTCAATTACAGCCTTATATTCTGGCTTACCGGTTAATCGGTAAGCGTTGCCAAAGCTACAGTACATCATAAATCCCAAATCGTGGTTGCCGGTATACGTTTGGTTTGGCTCAATTACTTTTAAAGCTTTCTCGGCCTCCTGTTTAACCTCTGCATTTTTAGTCTCTTCGTATATGTACCACAAACTGCCAGAGTAAAAACCGCTGCACCACCATTTGATGTCGTAATTTACAGGTTTCCCTTTCTCAAAAGTTTGTGGTGTTTTTCCTTCGGGAATATTTTTACCCAGCACTTTATATTGATCAAGGGCGAATTTAAATTCATCGTTGATTAACTGGGCCATAGGCTTCTTTGCGGCTTGGGCAAATGAAACCGAACTGCTTAACAACAGCAATGCGACAGCGAGATTGATTTTTTTCATAATTAATAATGTGTATTATTCTTTAATTTTAAAAGTTGCCGTTGCACCCGAAAGTGCACCGGCAGGTAGATTACAATTTATATTTTGAGGTTTTAACATGGCCGGTAGTTTTAAAAGCACATTGATGCTTGCATTTTGCTGCGCCGGATCTGCGATGTAAAGCGTAGGATTTTTACCATTTATATTTTTAATGTAAACCGTACAAGCCTGATCTACACGGAGTGATAAGCCATCTGCATTCAGCGTGCCCGGTTTATAAAAGACGGCTTGCAACATATTTAAACCAGTGTGTTTTACCGCCTGTATCTCGTCGGTATTTTTTAATATCTCAATCATCGATCGGTTATACTTTTTTAATCCGGCTACATCTATCCCTGGCACAACAATATATTGGTAACTGCCATTTTGTGGATTTTGACCATGGTTTAACCACATTTTAAAAACATTATGCTTTAACTCGGTTTTACTTTGAAAATGGTTAACGCGGTACCAACTTCCACTTTGGGCTTTAGTGCTGATTTCCAAATTCCCACCATGGGGAAAAATATACCCAATACTATCGTGTAATGCCCAAACTTCGCTCTTGCCATTTTTCTGTATGCCGTTAGAAGTTGATACGTTACTACGCAACCATACCTGATTGATTGTGGTGGTGATATTTTGTATAGCATTGCTGTTAATCCCGGCACCTAAACAAACCACTTCCTGATCAAAAAAGAACCATGCCTTTTTAGCCTGAACGCTGTCATAATTCAAATCGTAACACGAAACGCCATAAAAGCCATCACTTACCCCGCCCACAAATTTGGTGCTGCCAGGTATACCCCATTCTTTTAATACTGTTGCGCCACTGTCATCAGCATAATCCCTGCTGGTAGTGCCCGGAATTTTATCCCATTCCCAAACGGGCATCAGGTTGGCATATTCTGACCCGCTACGTTGAATATTTGTTGCCCCATCGGGGAGAAATTTCCCCAATATGTTTTCATTATTGCCACGTTCCGTTCTTAGCGTTCTGCTCGATGCCGTTTGAACACTGAAAGTATAAGCCTTACGGAGGTGCAGGGTGTAACCACTTTTCCAATATTGGCTATGGGAAGCTGTTATTCCGTAATCAACAGGTTTTTTGCCTGATGTTCTGAGTTGTGCTGCATCCCAATAATCGGCATTTTCGGGGTCGAACAGTTTAATTTTGCCTACCATACCGCCCATGCCGCTACTTAAGGAGTCTTTACGACTAATCCCCCGTCCGCGTACGTTAAAATCATAAAACGATCCCCTTACCGTTTTGAGGAAAGTATTTTTGAGGTAGTTAACCAAAATAGCCAGTTGATCTTTTGGCAGGGCATATTCCGTTCCACGTAAATAAAAAGCAGCGTTCACCGAATTTCCGGCGAATACCCTGCCATAACTCGCAATGGCCTGCTGTTTACCATGCTGGTAATAACTTCCATCCACCTGAACGCCTTCTTTTCCATCTGCAATGGTTATCGGTTCGAACAGGTATTTCGCGGCAGAATCCAACGTTGCCTTATTTTGTGTTAAGCAGGCCCTGTAGAGATAGTGCAGTGCCTCATCAGAAGTATTGGCACCATCACCGGTTTTTAACTTTCTGATCATTCTATTAATCAAGGCATTTTCTAGCTCAACAGGGAGTTGCGTTTTCGCATTCCGCATTAAAATTAACGTTTGGCCAATGGCCTGTGGATAAAAAATATCGTTGTACCACCAGTTTTTGTTCTTTGGATTTTTATCCAGCCAGTTCTGCAAAGCTTTCACAATTGCACCATACATCTCTTTATTTTGATACAGCTTATTTGATTGCCTTATATAAGCAGTTGCCATATCTTTTATTCTGTTTAGCGGATCGTATTGTGCATCTGCATAATTAATATCCGTCCAGCTTCCATCTGGAAGTAATGCCGGCAGGTTTTTATTTATCCTTTTTGTTAGCACGCCATCGTTTATGCCTACCTGCAAATCCAGATTGATACGCTCCATAATAATGGTATAGGGTTTTTGCTGTGCGCTTACAAAAAAGCAGCTTAAACAAACAAAAATTACCGATAAATTTATTTTCAACCCTTTTCCTTTTATCCTCACCATCATTTTCTACGGTTTAAAGGAGTTTTGTAAACCCTAACATAATCTACCTCATATTTTAATGGTAAAATCGCTTCTTTTAATGGCCCGCCCAGCGTTCCCTGCCTGCCCAAAGCCAGGTTAAGCAGCAGGTAAAATTCTTTCCTAAAAGGATTATCTACTGCGTGATCTGCTTTTTTAACATCAAATACCATATACTTTAAATCATCATAATAGAATTCAATTTTGTCTTCATCCCAATTAATGGCATACACATGAAAATCTTCCCATGGTTTACCCACCACAGGTTTTTCCCCCTGGTGTTTATAGGTATTGGTAGAATCTGCATAATGTACCGTTCCGTATACCTGTGTAGAATCTTTACCCACAAATTCCAAAATGTCAATTTCGCCGCAATTGGGCCATTTTACCTGACCGCGGTTGGTACCCAGCATCCAAATGGCAGGCCATGCACCAACACCCTTACATACTTTTGCCCTAACCTCTACCCGGCCATACTTAAAATGCTGCTTCCCTAAAGTAATTACACTGGCTGAGGTAAAATGCGCACCTTCAAATTCTTCCTTCTTTGCTTCTATTACCAGTTTTCCATTTTCTACCCTGGCGTTCTCCAACCTGTTTTTTGTATAAAGCTGTGGCTCTTTATTGCGTACAAATCCTTGCTCGTAAGTCCACTTTTTAGCATCGGGCAAACCTGTATAGTCAAATTCATCGCTCCAGATCAATTTCCGCTTTATGCCATCGCTTTGCGCAAAACAGTTATAGCCAACCAGACAAAACAGCAGGATTAATAGTTGTTTCTTCATAAAAGTATTTTGTAAATGCGGCTGGCATTAAACTGGTTAAGCAGCCGCATTTGATGTTAAAGGATAACCTTAATATTAAATTCTTTTATTGTTGATTTACTTTGGTTGGGATTAACATTATAAGCCACAAAAGTTGCCTTGTATTTACCTACAGCAGCATATTTATAAGCGTATGATGTGGTAGCAGATGCGGTTATGTTTTTAACCGTGGCGGTTGCAATATCTGGAGAAACGCGACCAACATACAATGCCTTACTTACAATCCAGCTGGTGTTTGTTGGAAGTGTAGCCGCGCCACCTACAATGGTGAGCGCTGTGGTAGTGGCTACCCAGCGCGCGCTAGCAGGTGTCCAAACGTTGCCATAACGTGTCCAGTATGCATTATCACTCGCTAACGAACTTAAGTTAAAGCTATAATCGGCCAATACATTGTTTACCGTATAATTGGTAATGGTCCAGGTTCGCTGTGTTGAGCCTGTTACGCCCGAATATTTAAAGGCAATAAAAAGTGAATCATTTATACCACTTACCAGATCAGCTAAATTAATATTGCCTGTATTTACTGCGGTGGCACTCGTAGCCAAAGGTGTACGGGCTGTAATGTTTGTCCACGCTGCATTTACAACCGTTGCTGAATCTCTTGAGGGCAGCCTGTTGGTAGCCAGAACCTGCAAAGTATTGGTTTGTGTACCAAACTGGGCAGTACTCGTAAAAGATAGCGTTGGTAGGCCCTGCGCCATTGCCCTATCTCGGTACTCGTACTTATTGCCTGGGGTACCGCCCCAAAAAGCAATATTATCGGCATAGCCATCTAGCGCAAACTTACAGGTATCGCCCAGTTTAAAAACCAGTGTATCGCCAATGGCGGCACGTGCATTAATAAGGTTAATGCCAGCGGTTGGTGCATCTGTTGTAAGGTCTTTCTTGCATGCGGTAAAAAACAAAAGTGCAAGCAAACCTATATTGAATAGATATTTCATCTTCTTTTTCATTTTTGATTTGGTTAATATCCTGGGTTTTGAGTTAAATCCTTATTTAGGTTTAACTCGTAGGTTGGTTTCGGGAGCAGTACATGCCTTTGGGTGATTCCGGTAATTCCGCTATAACCGACCGCATTGCCTGTTGTTGCTGAAACGCCATTGGCTACAGCGTAGTTGGCAAAGTTTTGCATATCGCCCACAAAATTGCCCCAACGGATAAGGTCGGCCTTGCGGTAGGCCTCAAAGCATAACTCGCGCATACGTTCATCTCTAATCGCCAATTGAAAATCGGCTTTGTTCAGTCCTGGTGTTAAAAGGTATTCGCTACCGTTTGTAATGCTTGCTGTAGCTGTTGCAGTAACTCCAGTAGTTGGTGCAGCAATGCTCACCGTTGGTGCACTGGTAAAATACGGACCTGCAGCTGTTAAATTCCCTCTGCTGGTTAATTTAATTCCGGTTACCACGCCTCCTGTTGATACTACCGCTACCCCAGTAGCACCCGAGCCGCCACCGCCGCTAATGGTTACCACAGGAGGGTTGGCAGCACTATAACCTGAACCTCCGTTTACTACCGTAATATTTTTTACAATATTACCATACATGGTTCCGTAAGCCCTTTTCCGCACTTGATTAATGGCATCGTAAGCGGCAGCCGTTGGACCGTTAACCTGATTTTCGGCTTCTGCTTTCATCAATAGCACATCCGAATAACGGATTACAGGCCAATTGATATTGTAACTACCTAAATTCCTTGAAGCTTCCGGACAGTATTCGCGGCGGAATTTACCACACATCATTTGCCATGGACTTGGCTTTTCTGTTTTACTCCTCACGCCAGTGGTTGTATTTACCGTCCAGATAAAATCAGCACAGTTCCAATCTCTTCTCGTATCTAATGACGCTTTGTTTACCAATGTGCTTGTTGGCTCTACCTCGTAACTATCAAATAACTTTTTGGTGGTTTGTACCCAGCCAACTGCCGAATAAGATGCGGGATCGAAAGTGCCGTTAACGGTAAGAATAGCCGATTGTATGCCCACAAAGTTTCCGATATCGTTACCTGTTTTATTGGTTACACCCGCAGCAGCCCCTGCCGATCCCCATTCTAAAATATCTTCCTTTACATCATATTTATCCTGGCACAAATTGATAAAAACCTGCTTATAATCCGGATTTAAGCCATGTAAGCCAGAGCTGATTACTTTATCAGCATACAGCACCGCATCGGCATATTTAGTGGCATCATTGGTTGGATAACCCGCCCAATACAGGTAAACGCGTGCCAACATGGCTTGTACAGCCGTTATGGTTACCTGGTCGTTATAACCCAGGCTTGTGGCCGTTCTTCCTTGTAATAAGGTTTCGGCTTCTTTCAAATCGGTAACAATCTGCGCATAAACTGCTGACTGCGGTGAAGCCGGAATATTGGTTTCGGCGATACCCGGGCTATGCAGAATTACCGGCACTGCACCAAAATTTGTAGTGAGGATAAAATAATTGTAAGCCCTTAAAAACAAAGCCTGGCCTTTAATGTAACCGCGTTGTTTTTCATCCATTGTTGGCTTGTTAATGTTATCAATCAACACATTTGCATTGTTAATGCCCAAATACGGCCAGCGCCAAACATCGGCAACATAAGCATGCCCGGCATCGTACGAATAGTATAAACCACGTGCCTCGCCGTTTACCGGCCGGTTCGGCAACATTTCGTCAGTTGCGCTTACAAAATTAAAGTTCAATACCTGCCCGTACATCCGCTCATACATCATATTGCTGTAAATACCGTTAAGTGCCACCTGCAACTGATCTGCTGTTTCGTAATAATTAGATGGGCTGTAGAAATCTGTTGGTTCAGTATCTAAAAATTTTTTGCATGATGATGATAATGCCATCACAAATAAAAAAGCCAGAATATATTTATTTTTCATTGTTTTATTTTTTAATGGTGATTAAAATGTTGCGTTTAAACCAAAGGTGACTGTGAACGACTGTGGGTAAGTGCCATAATCAAAACCCGGGGTAAGGTTGCTCGGCCGCGATGAAGCTTCAGGATCAAGCCCGGTATAACCGGTAACGGTTAACAGGTTTTGGGCCGAGGCATTTAAACGCAGTTTCGATAAACCAATACTTTTAAGCATTTTGTTAGCAAAATTGTAGCCCAGCTGAACGGTTTTTAAACGCAGGTACGACCCATCTTCTACCACTCTAGATGAGTAATTTGCGGCAGCCATTCCACCCGCCCTAAACAGGTCGTTGTTCTGGTTGCCCGGCGTCCAGCGGTTTTGGAACGAAGCGTACTGGTTAAGGTTTGGATTGGTTACAATACCGCCTTCAAAAACGTAACGGTTGGCATTGATGATGTTATTGCCGTAAGACCATTGCAGGAAAACACCCAGATCCCAGTTTTTATAACTGAAATTATTGCTAAACCCGCCCGTATGGATCGGTAACCCCCTACCTATAATGGTATAATCGTTATTGTTTACCACCAAATCACCATTTAAATCTTTGTATTTAATATCGCCAGGCTGTATTGATGTTCTGGTTGAGCCATTGGTGGTAACATTTGGTTTTAACAGGAATGTACCATTAGGCATTTTATCAAAATCAGCGTACTGGTAAACGCCATCAAAAATCAGCCCGTACATTTCGCCAACTGAACGGCCCTTAACGGATATATATGGAGATAAACTGGTGTAGGTGGTATTAAAAAATGTACCAGAACCTGCAAGTAATGAGTTTTGCCCCTCGGTTAATTCAAGAATTTTGTTCTTGTTGAAGCTGATGTTGAAATTACTCGTCCAGCGAAAATTCTTGGTCTGAATATTTGTACTGTTCAGGGTAATTTCCAAACCGCGGTTTTCTAAACTACCAATGTTTTTAAACCCCGTTCCGCTTTGTACCCCACTTGCATAAGGGAGCTGCGCATTCAGCAACAAATCGTTGGTTACCCTTTTATAAACATCGGCGGTTAAGCCAAGGCGGTTTTTAAAAAAGCTCAGATCCAAACCGATATTGGTTTGTGTATTTGTTTCCCATTGCAAATCGTAATTGCCCGATGCTGTAATTACCGAGCCAATGGCTACAGGTTTCCCGTTAAATGAGTACCAATATTGTGTATTGCCCAGGTTTAGCTGAGGCAGGTAAGCAAAATCGCCAACACGGTTATTGCCAGATTCGCCGTAACCAATCCTCAGTTTACCATCAGATAACCAGGTGGCTTCTTTTAGAAAAGATTCCTGACTGAAACGCCATCCGGCAGATGCCGAAGGAAAATAGCCCCAACGCTTGCCCGGGGCAAACTTCGACGATCCATCTGCCCTGAAACTGGCCGTTAACAAATACTTGCCTTTAAAATCATAATTGAGCCTACCTAAAAAGGATTGCAGGGTCCAAACCGAGCTGCGCGAATTTACCACTGTATTGGCTGCCGGCACTAAATCAAGCGCATCAATACCCAAACTTTCATTGGTAATCTGCGAGGCATAAATAGAGCGGTAAGAACTTTTGCTCCGCTGTGCAGAGTACCCCGCTAAAACTGTTAAGTTGTGGTCCTTATTAAAAGTGTTTTTATAAGTTAATGTGTTATCATTTAACCAGTTAAAAGCGGGGCTGGTGGCATAGGTGCCGTTAGGTCCTGATGAATTCCATTTACTGCCCGATTGTGTTAAAGCATTATTAAAAATATTGGTTTCGGTATTGGCGTTTGTTATCCCTGCGGCTACCCTCAATTTTAATTTTGGTGTAAAAGCATACTCAGCATAACCATTGGCAACCATAGTGGTGGTTTTATACATGGTTTTCTGGTTTTCTAAACTGATTAAAGGATTTACACGGTAATCCTGGTTATTTGCCAGCTCGTTTGTAGGGTCGTAAAACGAATCAAGCAAATCTGTATTCTGATCTCTGCCCGAAATTGCCGCAGCAGGCCTGTAGCCCCAAACTGAATACAACAGTACCGAAGATGCATAAAAATTGGTTGCAGAAATCGGTGTACCGAAAGTTTCGCTATAGGCATAATTTACGTTTACGCCTGCTTTTAATTTATCGGTAACCGTTTGATCGAGCACAAAACGGCCTTGGTAACGTTTAAATCCACTATACTTTACAATCCCTTTCTGGTTGTTATAGTTACCAGAAATAGAGTAGGTCGTTTTATCATTTCCACCTCTCAAGGCAATATCATGGTTTTGGTTCTGCCCGTTCTGAAAAATATAATCCTGCATATCAAGGCTCGAAACATTCTGGTAATCATTTATGGTAACACCGTTTTTTAAATACACAGAATCCGCAAAAACAGGATTCAGTTCTTTCACGTATTTCACAAACTCAAAGGCATTCATCACCGGAATTTTTTCTGGCGATTTCTGCGTGCCGTAATAGGCGTTATAACTAAGTTGTGGTTTGCCTGCCTTGCCCCTTTTGGTGGTAATGAGTACAACCCCGTTAGAGCCTCGCGCACCATAAATGGCGGTTGCCGAAGCATCTTTTAACACATCGATACTTTCAATATCAGAAGGGTTGATGGAGTTTGCATTGGCATCTTCTGAAGGGAAACCATCGATAACGTACAACGGCGAATTATCTTGCGAGATAGATCCGGCACCGCGGATAACAATGTTTGCCGTTGCACCCGGTTGGCCATCACTGGTTGATACCTGTACCCCCGCTACACGGCCGGCCAACGCCTGGTCGAATGATTTAACAGGAGCCTGTTCCAGATCTTTCATGTTTACTGAGCCTACAGCACCTGTTAAATCGGCCCTTTTGGTTGTTCCGTAGCCCACAACCACAACATCGCTCAAACCCGTAACAGAAGATTTTAACACCACATTAACCGTGCTGCGCGTGCCAACCGTTACCGCTTGGGCAGCATAACCCACATAGTTAAACACCAACTGATCTGTTGCCAGTGCCTGAATTTTAAACCGGCCATCAGCATCTGTTTGTGTGGTGGTTTTACTTCCTTTAACACTTACCGATACACCGGGCACTGTTTGTTTACTTTCATCGGTAACTACACCAATAACGGTTTTGCTTTGGGCAAAAACAGTAACATGGCCAAGCAGGAAGAAAGTGAGTAATAATAAAAGCTTAGGGAAAAGATGTGCATACACCGGCGTGCCTGCTCCTCCCGGGATGTAGAGTTTACTCATAATTGTTGGTTAAATTGGTTATCGGGTCTGTTTGTTAGGTTTAGCTTTAAAAAAGCATTCACCGCAGAACAAACTTATAGCATAGCCCATTTTTTGGGGGTATAATTTTCTAAACATTTAGGGGTAAAATTCTAAATATTTGGCAAAAATGCTTTTAAACCATAATTTAGATTGCCAATAACAACTATAACCAATTATCCCATGCCCAAAGCCTTCCTAAAATATTTGTGCTGTGCAGCCCTGTTTTTAGGATTTGTGACACCCGGAAAATGCCAGCAACCCATTCTGTTTGATCACCTTGGTATAGAAAAAGGCCTGTCGCAAACTTCAGTACTGGCCATATGCCAGGATAAAAAAGGATTTATGTGGTTTGGTACGCGGAATGGCTTAAACCGTTACGATGGTTACAACATAAAAGTATATCAATTTTTGGAGGCCGATCCCCTTTCCATATCGCATAACTACGTTGTAAGCCTACTTTCTGATTCGCATCATAACTTATGGGTAGGTACTGATGCTGGCTTAAATAAGTACAATGAAAGAACGGATAATTTCGAACGCATTGCTGCAGGTCCAAATGGCATTAGCAACAATATGGTTAACTGCATTACCGAAGATAAAAATGGAAATGTTTGGCTTGGCACACTCAACGGATTAAATTTACTTGTAAACGGAAACCTTAAAAAGATCAAGGTTTTTTTTAAAGATAAAGTATACCATAACATCAGAACCATAAAGCAGGATAGTGAAGGAAATATCTGGATTGGTACCTCTAACGGCCTATTAAAAATGACCGCTAAAAACGGTACTTATCAAACCGCTGTTTTTAAAAATGAGGGCAAAGCTGGCGATATCAGCGAAAATTACATCACCGGTATTATAGAAGATAGCCAGCACAAACTGTGGTTTAGTACCCAGGATAATGGTTTGAACTTGTACATCCCCACTACCAATACCTTTCAAAATTTTAAACATTCCGATAATCAGCCTCATTCGCTCGTAAACAACACCATCCGCACCATGGCTTTAGATGATGCCGGTAAATTGTGGATAGGTACATTGGATGGGATCAGCGTAATGGACACCCAGAACTTTACCTGTAACAACCTGCAGTACGATCCCGACAACAAAAAAAGCCTTTCGCAAAATTCCGTACACCGGTTATACAAAGATCAGAATGGCTCTATCTGGGTGGGCACTTATTTTGGCGGTGTTAACATAAACTATCCCTATACCACCGCATTCACCATTTACAGCACCAGCAAAAATACCTCAAGCGTTAACAACAATGTGGTAAGTGCTTTCGCAGAAGATGAACATCAAAATTTGTGGATTGGAACCGAGGGCGGCGGATTAAATTATTTTAACAAGCTGACAAAAAAATTTACTGCTTTTAAAAACGATGGCCGCAGCAATTCGATCAAATCCAATCTGATTAAAAAAATAATACTCGATAAAACCGGTAAACTCTGGATAGGCACACACTCTGGCGGACTTAACGTTTACAACAGCAGCAACAACAGTTTTAAACGTTTCGATTTTAGTGCGAAACAGGAAGATGTGCCCGATGAGATTACTGCCGTGGCCGAAGATAAAAATGCCCACCTTTATGTAGCCACCCAGCGTAACGGCATTAAAATTTCGAATCCCGAAAAAACAGTTTTTTACACCTTTCAGCTTCCCGCCGTTTTTTCAAACGCAGCAATAGTTAAGGCTCTTACCATAACCGATCGCGTTTACTTTGGCACCACAAGCGGTTTTAGCATTCACAACATTGAGAAAAACGAATTTTACACCCTGTGCGATGCAAAAACAAAAAAACCTTTGGATTATTATGTAAACGGTATTGCCGAAACAAAAAATAAAGAAGTTTACATCTGCACCAACAACAGGGGGCTGGTGCAGTACAACCAAAAAACGAATAAAGTAATTTACTACACTGTTAAAAATGGTTTGCCAAACGATAATGTACTGGGCCTTTTAGAAGATGACAATGGCAACCTATGGGTAAGTACCGCCAACGGTTTATGTATGTTTAACAGCGAACACAAAACCTTTAAAAACTATACCGTTGCCGATGGACTGCCGGGAAATGAATTTAATACCAATGCCTTTTTTAAAAGCAGTAACGGCGAAATGTTTTTTGGCGGTTATAATGGCTTCATCAGCTTTTTCCCCAACCGCATACAAACTAACAACAAGGCCGCAACAATGGTCATAACCGGTTTAAAAGTTGATAACAAACCCATAAAAATCAATGCCGAAGATGGCCTGCTTGATGAAAATATAGACTCAAAAGATCAGCTGGTTTTTTCCAGCCATCAAAATACTTTTAGTTTAAGTTTTGCCTTATTAAACTTTATAAAACCTGAAAAAAACCGCTTTTCATATAAGCTGGAAGGCTTTGAAAAAAGCTGGAACGATGTAAATGTACCAACTGCAGCTTATACCAATCTGCCACCGGGCAATTACACTTTTATGGTTAGGGGCGTTAACAATGATGGCATTCCGGGGGCCAATATACGCCGGATCATCATTACCGTAAATCCACCTTTTTACCTTACCTGGTGGGCATACCTGGTTTATTTCTGCATTTTTGCTGCCATATTTTTCATATTTGTACGCTATTTATTAATTAAAGCGGTACTTAAAAAAGAAAAAGAAATAAATGAGCATAAACTTGAGTTTTTCACCAATATCTCACACGAAATCCGCACGCCATTAACGCTTATTGTTGGTCCGCTTGATAAATTGATCGAAAATGCTAAAGATGATCCTGCCCTGAACAGAGATTTACAGCCGATTAAAAATAATGCCGACCGCTTAATGAACCTCGTTACCGAACTGCTCGACTTTAGAAAGGCCGAGAGCGGAAAAATGCCATTGCACGTTAGTCCGGGTGACGTAGTGAAATTCTGTAGAGAAATCTTTCTGGCGTTCCAGAATATGGCGATTGCTAAAAATATCGATTACCAGTTCGAAACCGCAAAGCCTACAATTGAACTCTATTTCGATAAAGTTCAAATGGAAAAAGTATTGTTCAACTTACTTTCAAACGCCTTTAAGTTTACGCCTGCAAACGGTAAAATAAGTTTGAAACTTACTGAAGAACACGATTCCGTACACATTCAGATCTGCGATAACGGCAAAGGCATTCCGCTAGAAAACCAGGCAAATTTATTCACTAATTTTTACCAGGCCAACGCCACTACAACCATTGGTACCGGCCTGGGTTTATCGTTTTCTAAAAGTATTGTAACCTTGCATCACGGTGAAATTACTTTAGAAAGTTACCCGAGGAACGAAAAACCATTTGGCCATACCTGCTTTACGGTAAGCTTAAAAACAGGAAAAGCACATTTTGATCCGTCTGAATTTATAGCAGATTATGTTTATTACGACGATGCCACAAACTATAACCTTGGCACACCCACAGTAGCAACAGTACAAACCATTCAGGCAAACACTGCTGTTGATGCCGTTGAAATTAAGAAAAAACACAGCATTTTACTGGTAGAGGATAACGAAGATGTAAGAACATTTATCAAACAATCCTTAAACGGAAATTACAAGATATTTGAAGAGGAAAATGGAGCAACCGGGCTTGCATCTGCGTTCGATCTGATTCCCGATCTAATCATCAGCGATGTAATGATGCCTGTGATGGATGGCTTGGAACTGTGCCGGAAACTTAAAACCGACGAAAGAACGAGCCATATCCCTGTGGTATTATTAACAGCGAGGTCGGCCTATGTGCACCAGGTAAACGGGTTCGAAAACGGTGCAGATGCCTATATCATGAAACCATTTAACCTAAAAATACTGGAACTTAACATTCAGAACCTCTTAAATGCACGAGAAATCATTAAAAAGAAGTTTGCACAGGTAATTACGCTCGAGCCGAAAAATATGGTCATTAATACCACCGAGCAAAACTTTTTAAATAAAATTATCCAGGTGATAGAAGATCGCATTGCCGATCCTGATTTTGATGTACCCACACTTTCATTAGAAATTGGCATGAGCCAACCTGTACTTTACAAAAAAATAAGGGCACTGACTGATCTATCCGTAAACGATTTTATTAAATCACTCCGCATTAAAAGGGCCGCACAATTATTAAAACAAGGCTCAGGCAACATCACCGAAGTTGCTTATGCCGTAGGCTTTAGCGATAGGAAATACTTTAGCTCAGAGTTTAAAAAATTTTTCGGCAAAACGCCAAGTGAGTTTATCAGCAACAATTAAACAAGTAGCATTTTGGTAACATGTACTTCATAGTGCACCCATTTTTAAAACTACTAAGGCATGGTACATTTAATCAAAAAGCTGATGAAGCATAAAAGCGCAGAGTTCAGCGTTTTGCTGCTCAAAAAAGATTTTGGCACCCGGTGAAAAATACGCGTTGTTAACTTCTTTACTGTAAATATTTTCCACCTGAGCTGAAGCGGATTGGTCTGCGCCAATGCTTAAACCTGCCCGATTTATTGAACAAACAATTTTGCAGGGCAGCAGCATAGTAAAAAACAAACATCCATGCCTCAAAACTGCTCTAACTCTTGCAGATAAAAAGGTAGATCCCTAAACTCCATTTGTACATTTCATAACATTGGATTCGTGGACATTGCAAAGCCCTGCCCCCTTAATTTTTAATATTTGATATTGTTTAATTGGTCGCCTACAGGTGTAAGCGGAGTCAAAGACTATTCAAAGCGAATTTATAATGGGGCCCAAAGTAACTATTAACATAAAATCTACTGCGACTTCAAAACTCCACCTCTAAGGAGAAAATATCCAACTAAACGCACAAGAAGCTAACATTTAAGTGCTCGCTAAAAAAATATTAAAAAAGCGGACTGATCAACGATAGTCCGCTTTCCCGATATCAAAACATACTTAATAACCTTGATTCTGGTACATTTTAACAGGATCCAATTTCACCTCATCAAATGGAATAGGAAAATACCTGTCTTTTGCAGTTACATTGGCCAGTTTGGCAATACCGTACGATGATTGTGGTTTCGCTTTTAGATAAGTAACCAACTCCGCAGCAGTAAAATTCCTGATTAAATCAAACCATCTCTGGTGTTCAAAAGCAAACTCTACCCTGCGCTCGTGTAAAATGGCAAGTTTCAACGTTGGGTATTTAGCAGCATAACCGGCATCTGTTTTGGCTACCGCATATAATGGCATTCCTGCCCTTGCCCTTACCATATCCAAATACTGAATAGCCACTGCATCATTGCCCTGCAACATATTTACTTCCGCAAGCATTAAAATCACATCAGCATAACGCATTAAAATCCAGTCGTTACCGCCATAACCCGCATTTGTTGCTAGCTGACTCACATCGCGGAATTTGGTGATAAACCAGTCTTTTACAATCTGATCATTGGCAAATTTAACAGAGAAATCTTTTCTTAAATCGCTTGTTTCGTATTCATTAATCAGATCAAGTTTTACATTGCCACCAATCCCTGTAGATGGCTTAAGCGAATTGATGGTTTCGCCTTTGGCCTGGTTGTTTGCAGCAATGCTCGAACTAAAGTTAATATCGCCCTGCTTATTGGAAATCTGAAAAATCAGTTCCTTACAGGTTGTTTTCTTCGCCACATCAAATACATCGGTATACGGAATTTCTGATAGGTTTCCGAAAGCTTTCATGTTGTAAGCTGCCGTTAAGTAAGTATTGGCATTGCTCAGGTTTTCTGTTTTATTTGCCGTAAGCGTAGTAGCCATGGTTAAATAAACCTTTCCTAAATAGGCGTTTATTGCCGCTTTTGAAGTTCTGCCTACGTTCGCTCCTGTTTGGAAATTCGGCAACGTACTATTTAGGGCATCTTTTAAATCAGATACAATTTGGTTATATACATCCGCTTCAGGTACGCGGAAAGTATTTTCCTTAACCTCTTCGGGCGTGCTAAGCTGTTTGGTTACCACAGGCACCGGTCCCCATTTCCTTACCAGTTCGAAATACATAATCGCCCTGATAAACTTGGCCTCAGCTTTATAATTTTCTTTGGTAGCCGCATTTGCAAAAGCCACTTTATCAATAGAGGTAAGCAAAACATTGGTTCTTCCAATGGCTTCATAAAGTGCTAACCAATGGGTCTTTAAATAGGAATTACTAGGTAAAAGTGAAAAATCATTAAACTGGAAAGGTTCACCTGCATTACTCTGGTTATCGTTCCTACCCGCATCATCCGAACGCTCATCAGTAAACAAACCGCTGTTTTCGCCCAGGGTGTTGCTGCTTCTTAACGATTGATAAACACCATTAACCGCCAGCAATACATCGTTTTCTGTTTTATAATAATTTTCTACAGCAATGGCATTGGGGTTTCTTTGGTTTAAAAAATCTTTTTTACAGGCACCCAAACTTAAAACAGTGCTTAGGGCCAATACTTTATAAATATGTTTTTTCATTTCTTTAATGCTAAAAAGTAAGTTTAATACCAAGGTTATAAGTTCTTGCCAATGGGTAGTTTCCATAATCTACACCAGGTGCAAGGTTGTTGCCTACGCTATAATCCACCTCAGGATTATAACCTTTATAATCGGTTATGGTAAAGGCGTTATCTACACTGGCATAAACGCGGATATTGCTCACCTTAAGCGCATTGGCCAATTGTTTTGGAAAACTGTAACCCAAAGTAATATTGGTACACCTAAAGTAAGATCCATCCTGAATATAGAAAGATGATAAACGGGTGCTGTTACTTTGTGTACCTGCACGCGATGCACGATAGTTTAAACCACTGCCGGGATTAGCTTCATTTCTGTAACGATCGGCAACCTCTACATATTGGTTTCCTGAGCCTTCAAAGTTGTACAGGTAATAATCCTGTCCATCTAAAACCTGGTTCCCATAAGATCCATTGAAAGATGCCCTCAAATCGAACGCTTTGTAAGAGGTATTTAAGGCAAAACCATAGGTGAATTTTGCATATGGTGTACCAATTACTGTTTTATCAGCATCATTTACAATACCATTACCATCGGTATCCTGAAAGTATAAATCGCCGATTTTGGCCGGGTTTGTAGAAGAAGCAGATGGCGCAACCTTACCCAAATTATCGGCAGTAATCCTACCCAGCACCTTAAAACCATAAAACATACCAATTGGCTGCCCTTCTTGTGTAACGTGTGTAATGTACGAACGCTCCGCACCTGCTGTAAATATGGTACTGTTACCACCCATATTTAAAACCTTGTTCCGGTTTGCAGCAATGTTTCCACTTAAGCCAAAGGTAAAATCTTCGTTCTGGATAATTTTGCCATCAACCTGCAAATCGAAACCCTTGTTACGCACCCTGCTGTTACTCAGATTGGTTAGTACGGATGAAGTGCCGGCAATGGCCGAAAGCGGCTGGTTAAACAATAAGTTGAAAGAATAACTCAGGTAATAATTCGCCATGATTGAAACACGGTTTTTGAACAGACTGATATCGGTACCGAAGTTAAACTGAGAGGTAGATTCCCATCCTAATCCCTTATCCTGAATACTGGCTGGCCAAATGGCGGTAGAAATTGCACTCCCGAAAACTGCACCACCCGGTGCGGTTAGCTCTTGCTGTGTGCGGTAATCCTGTATGCTGTTATTGCCGCTTAAGCCCCAGCTTGCCCTTAGTTTAACTCTTGATTGTCCGCCCAAAAAGTTATTGTAAAAACTTTCGTCAGATAAATTCCAACCCGCAGCGATTGATGGGAACACACCGTATTTATTTAACGGACCAAACCTCGAGGAACCATCACGACGGAAGGAACCGGTTAAAAAGTATTTGCCCGCATAATTATAGCTGAAACGGCCAAAATAAGAAAGTAAAGTGGTAACTGTTTTGCCTGTTCTGTTACGGTCTAAAGTAAAAAACCCGGCATCAGCTCCTTTATCTGTAATTTCACCTATATAATCATTTTGGAAACCGCTTGCTGCTACCCTGATCTGATCGCTCGATGTATGCTGTGCAGAGTAACCTCCTAAAACATCTATGCTGTGCTTACCAAAAGTTTTGTTGTAATTTAAAGTAAACTCTGCCAATTGATCTACCTGACTAAGCGTTTGCGCAATTGCATTTGCCGCCCTTATTGATTCAGGAGAATAAGGAGCCGTATTGCCACTACTTAAGCTTGTAGGCAAATAATAATCGTATTTCTCGTTGTAGGTTTGTGTACCTAAGTTAGCCTTAAAATTAAGTCCATCTAAAATGGTGTAAGTAGCATTGGCATTATAATTACTCCTGTTGCTCTTTCTGGTGATTTTTAGTTGCTCAACCGTTGCCAAAGGATTTTCTGGATTCTGAATACCGTATTGAGAAGCCAGTGCCCCCATTCCAAACTGAACAGGATTTCCGTTTGCATCTCTTGCAGGCAGAAAAGGCAGATAAATTAATGCCGACATCATCGGACTTAAGTTATAACGTCCTTCCTGTACCTCTCTGTTATCGTTTTTTGTGTAAGCAATGTTTGCACCAACACGCAAACGCTCGCTCACTTTACCATCGATATTACCCCTAAAGTTGGTTACCTTTTGGTTGGTGTTCGTTACTATACCATCATTGTTCTGATAACCACCGCTTAAAAAGTATTTTACATCTTTGGTACCGCCAGAAAATGAAAGATTATGGCGTTGAAAAACTGCATTGCGGTAAAGTTCGTCCTGCCAATCGGTATTGTAGGCAGCAGGGATGGCCTGTTGTGTACTAAAATTATAAAGATCAGCCGGAATGCTTACACTACTTCCATTACCTACATTCGTAATACGCGTAGCGTTGCTATCACCAAACATGGAGTCGTTCCAGGTTTTGCCCGCATTTACCCATAAATCTTTATAGGCATTGTTACGCCCGTCAATTAACAGCTGGATAAACTGGTTGGCATCCAATAATTTTACTTTTTTAGCCAACTGAGAAATACCACCCTGAACATCGTACTCAAACTTTCCTTTCCCATCGGCACCTCTTTTAGTGGTAATTAGCACAACCCCACCCGATGCTCTTGAACCATAAATGGCAGCAGAAGCCGCATCCTTTAAAATGTCGATGGTTTCAATATCCTCCGGATTGATGGATACATTGTTTCCTGCCGGATAACCATCAATTACATATAAAGGCTCGGAACTGGCGTTGATTGAACCAACACCCCTTACCCTTATTTTGGTACCCGAGTATGGCGCACCACTGGTTTGCGATACCTGCACACCAGCAACCTTTCCAACCAGTGCCTGGCCAACAGTAGGCGATGTAAGGTTCATTTCGCTGGCTTTAACACTGCTGATGGCTCCGGTTACATCAGCTTTTCTAATTTTTTGGTAACCAATGGCTACAACCTCATTAAGGGTATTGCTGCTTTCTTTTAAAATAACATTGACATTGGAGCGGCCGTTAACCACAACTTCCTGATTATCATAACCGATATAAGTAAATACCAATATGGAACCATCCTCTACATTAATGGAGTATTTACCATTTGGATCGGTAACGGTTGTTTTTTTCGTTTTCTTTTCAAAAACACTTACACCAGGTAAAGGTTGGTTATTTTGATCGGTAACTGTTCCGCTTACGGTGGCAAATGCCTTATTTTGCAAGCCAGAAACAGCCACATTATGGTTTATTGCTATTGCACCGGAATTACAGATGGCCAGTAAGCCTAAAGGCAAAAGCAATTTCCTGCAAGCACTTTTAATACTTGCGGTAAAAAAAAATGATGTCATCTTTTTGTTCTTAGTAATGGTTTTGAATTATAATTGGGATTTTGTTTTAAGTAGATTGTAGATGTTCACATTTACATAGGCTGATCCTTTTAAGGTTAACGAGTAATTTCTTGAGCGTTCTACAGCCGCAAAAGTATAGCTGTACTTTTAACACTATGTATCCCTGATGTTAACTCTTTACACCAAACAACACAGGTACTTTAAATTAATATTAAGGACGGTAAACAGCTCCTAAATCGGTTTACTATAGGTCAAAGTATAACAACCTCTTAATGTTTCTTTAATGGCTGAAGTTTAACTTTGCTTCCAAAATTGTTCGAATGAAATTCCTTTATCCGCTTTTAGTAGTCTGCCTGTTCTGTCAAGGCTTATCTGCACAGGATCTGCCAAAACAGTCTTATCAGTTAACCAAGACCAGAAATGAAGTACAGTACAAAAATTATTACCTGCTTACGCTTTTCCAGCAATTGCCCGGGCTACGCAAAATGCTCAGCACAGATACAGCGCTTAACAAGCGCTACAACTTAAAAACAGAACAAGTAAACGAAGCAGTTAAAACCTGCAAAACAGATATTGCCTGTTATGCCAGGGCTTTAAAGTTTACCGATGCGGAAATTACGAGTATCGGGAACCGGTTGGCCTTGCTCTATACCGAAAATAATCTATTGGGGAGTTTGGTAAAAAACCATCTCATCCCCTCAGGTTGTTATGCCATGTTAGCCAAAGAACAACACAAAACCCTTTTAATTAAAGCCTGGGAACAAGATGCTCATGCCATTAATTATGCAATTGGTGTTTATATAGAGGGAAACAAACCCAATTACCCGAAAATAGACTCAATCAGCTTTAATTTAAAGGATAAAGAGTTTGCAGAACTAACCTCAGCCAATGCATGGTTATCCTTACAAAACAATAATAAGCTTTTTTTCGAACCCGAGATGGCATTTGCGTTGGAAGCATTAGAACTAAATGAACGCGATGATGCCGCCGATTACGAGCCAATGGCCAAAGGTGTAAATCTTGCCGCCATTAACCAGATCAAAAAAACAGATTGGAAGAAATATCCTTACAGCGTAATCCTGGTGCCGGGCGCTGGTCCAGAGGAAAGAGAGGTTGCACTTAGCCCTGGCGGAATGATCCGTTGCCGCTTAGCGGCAATACAGTATAAAAAAGGCGTAGCGCCATTTATCGTGGTATCGGGCGGTCGCGTTCACCCTTATAAAACCAAATTCAGCGAAGCTTACGAAATGAAGAAGTTTTTAATGAAAACCCTTCAGATACCCGAAAGCCACATTATTATAGAGCCCCATGCCCGCCATACCACCACCAACCTGCGTAACTGTGCCAGACTGATGTTCAGATACGGGATACCGGTAGATAAACCCGGTTTAGCCTGTACCGTAAAATCGCAGAGTTATTATATCACCGATATTCTGCTCCAACGCTGTAAAAAAGAGCTTGGCTATTACCCTTATAAAAATGGAAAACGTTTAAGCGATACCGAGTCAGAATTCTACTTAAATACAACATCCTTACAAATAGATTTTGATGAACCTTTAGATCCTTAGTATATGAAAACATTAAACCCAATCCTGGTGTTGATCGTGATGTTTTTTGTGGGCAGATACAACAATAGAGATGGAAAAATTACCAAAACAATTACAGTTGATTCACTAGGCGCCTGCCAGGGTATTTCTTATCAGAATGGACGGTATTTTCTTTACGGCGATAGAGAAGTGGGTGTTATGCGAGGGTATAAGCTCCAGAAAGACTCGTTGATTTACCAGCATCAAGAATACAGGTTCACCATTAAAGGCGAAAATATCATCAAACATCCCACTGGTATTGCTTACCACAAGGGCTTACCCACATTTGTGGGTAATTCGGTAAAGCAAAATGCAGAAGGTACGGTGTGGAAAGCGGTGATAAACTGTATCAACTGGCAAGGTTTTTTAAAGACGAAAACATTGGATGGGAATTTGTTTAAAACCATTGAAGATGATGCCTGTATCCAGGGTACGCGACCAGAATATGTAAATTATAAAGGGAAGTGGTTTGTCGCAACAGCCGATTATGGAAATAAAGCCAATGAGGTGCGTTTGTACAATCCCGCAGCTTTATCAAAAGCCAATAAAACAAGTGAAAAGGGCATCCTCTTTAAAAAATTCACCTGCTCACCATGGGTACAGAACTTACATTATATTGCTGATAAAGGCATTTTGGTTTTAATCCAGAACCAAATTGAAGGACGCAAATGGAGACTGACCTTTGTAGATCTCGAAAAATCCATAATCAAAGGGCAAGAAGTTGTTTTAAACGTGATTGATACCGACAAAGCGGATGAACTGGAAGGTTTCACCTTTACCAATAAGACTGAAAAAGGCATTGCCGTAAGCTCTTCACGCAAAAACAATGTGAGTTTTATGGACTTCGGGTTTGGCGGTTAGCGCTAAGTGACAAGCCCAACAATTAAATAATTTGCGAATAGTCTGGTGCGAAGCGATAGCACAGCACTACCATGGTACACCATCTTATCTGTTGGTGTTTCACCGACCGAAATTGTACCTTCAGAATTAGAAAATGAAAGGCTTGTGGTTTTTGGCGGTATGCAGTCCCGTCATCGCGTATTCCGATGAAGGATCGGAACCGCTGCTATCGGGTTTATAAACCAGGGGTTGTGCACACTGCAACCTCAAAAATATAACACTGCCTTAGCCATTTAGCTCCGGTTGAAGCGTTACCCTACAGCAACGAGGTACGAGGAAGCGAAGCGTAAAAGCAAAAAACGGGAAGAAACTTAATGTATTGTACAGCCCCCGCGCTCCAAATACTAAAAATCTATTCATTATCTTATCGGTTGGTGTCTCACCGACCGAAATATATAATTTATATATTCTTAGAAAATGAGCAGACTGTGTTTCTTGGCGGTTTGCTGTCCCGCTCATTCGCTATAGCTCCGATGAAAAATCGGAGGCTGCCGCTGCTATCGGGTTTATAAACCAGGGGTTGTGCACACTGCAACATCATAAATATAATACTGCCTTGGCCATTTAGCACCGGTTGAAGCGTTACCCTGCAGCAAAGAGGTACGAGGAAGCGAAGCGTAAAAGCAAAAAACGGGAAGAAACTTCAGGTATTGTACAGCCACCGCGCTCCAAATACTAAAAATCTATTCATTACAACAGATTTCCCCTTACCGAAAAAACTATACAGCCCCCTTCTTTACTTTCCTTTTACACATCTTCGCCGTATCTTTATGTAATTAAAAAAAGGAAAGATATATGAATACTGAAAAAGCCATTCTTGCAGGCGGCTGCTTTTGGGGAGTAGAAGAACTGATCCGTCATTACCCTGGCGTTATCTCAACTGTTGTTGGATATACTGGTGGTGATGTTCCCAATGCCACTTACCGGAATCATGGCACACATGCCGAAGCGATTGAAGTTACCTTTGATCCGACTGTTTTAACTTACCGTCAATTATTAGAATACTTCTTCCAGATCCACGACCCAAGCACCCGCAACAGACAAGGAAACGATGTGGGAGCCTCTTACCGCTCAGCTATTTTTTTCAATAACGAAGAACAGGAAAAAACCGCAAATGAACTAATCTCAGAATTGGACGCTTCTGGAAAATGGCCAGGCAAAATTGTAACCGAAGTAGTACCTGAAACCGATTTCTGGAACGCAGAAGAAGAACACCAGGATTATTTGCAGAAAAACCCTTACGGTTATACTTGTCACTTCGAAAGACCAGACTGGAAATTGTAGACAATAATCCATCATAATAAACAAAATGGTCTGTGATAACACAAACCACGAAATAAAAAACAAAGAGGCAATTTCCTTTAGGAAATTGCCTCTTTGTTTAAAGGAAGTTATGACTAACAACTAATCATCATCATCTTTTTTCTTTTTCTCCAATATCACAAAAGCGCTCCGCTTCGGTGCAGGCATTACCGATTGTTCGCCCTTAACCGATTTCCATACAACCTCATTTAAATCTAAATCTGGTGCAGAATCTTCTTTGGCAAAATTGAACATTTCAGAGCGTCTACTACTTTCGTTAACGGCTACGTTTCTCGTATCTAAATCGATAAGCGGTTGTATTACAGTATAAGGTGTAAAATCAGGCTTGGAAGTAAAACATTCGTAAAGCGGCATTGCGGCAGCATCGTACTGGCTCATTGGCGGCAAACCCAAAATAAGTTCCATGGTTCTTAAAAAGCCTGAAGTAGAATACATCGTATGTACAGCGGTATTCCTTTTTACATATGGGCCAACCACATATGCCGGCGAACGGTGTGCATCCACATGGTCGGGACCGTTTTGCGCATCATCTTCCAAAATAAATACAACCGACTCTTTCCAGACTTTGCTATGCGATAAATGCTCCAATATACGGCCAACCGCCAAATCATTATCGGCTACCGCAGCCTGTGGTGAGTATTTTCCTTTCTTTTGTCCGCTGGTATGGTCATTGGATATTCTTAGCGTATTAAACTGAGGCACTGCGCCGGCTACCAATAATGAATCGAAATCATGCGTCCAGGCATCTACCCGTACCTGATCTTTGATATCCATATCAAAACCTGGTGAAGCGGCACACATATGGCCCTGTAACGATTTAATATTTGCTTTGCCATAGTCGCCAAACTCGCCATAACTGCGGTAGCTTATACCCGCACGCTGGCAATAATCCCATATAAAGCCACCTTTAGGGTAAGTAACCGGTCTGCCACCTTCAAATGTAGTGCTCCCGCCACGTGCCCCATAACTGGTTGGCCAGGTTTTTTCCACCACATCGGTTGCATAAGCGGCCATACTCCAGTTGTGTCCATCTGCGCTTACCTCTGCATCAACATAAAAATTATCAAGCAGCACATAATTATCGGCAAAGGCATGTTGGTTAGGTGTAATTTTTTTACCAAACAATGTTAAGGTAGAATCGCCGTTTCCTTTAGGCATATCGCCAAGTACCTGATCATAAGTTCTGTTTTCTTTAATGATATAAAAAACGTGCTTAATTGGTGATTTTTCTCCCTGCTTGCGCGGAATAGGATTTCCGGCTTCACCATCGGCAGTAATAGTCCTTTTATCAGTAAAGGGAGTATTGGCATATACCTGTTTTGTATATACTTTTAACTGCTCAGGCTTTGGTGCATCGATAAAAGATAAAGTTCCTTTAAACAAACCGGCAATATATTGTAGCCTGCTATTGGCCGTACTGCCCATGTGGTAACCGCTATTGTCTACTTTAGATATCGGTTGTGGCCCTTGAGGATTGGCCATAGAGGTATTGCCCTTACCATTGGTAACCAAAATTTTTGAACCCAAAACCTTAACACTTGTAGGGTACCAACCTACCGGAACAAAGCCCTGGCTCTGGCTTACACCAGGTTTGCTTACGTCGAAAACGGCTAAACAGTTGTTATCGGCATTGGCGATATACAAGGTTTTTTCATTGCTGCTTAAAGCCAAACCGTTGGTAGTAGATCCCGTTAACTGGGTGGCATAAAGTGTAGTGGCAATGGTTTCGATTACCTTATTATTGGTAGTATTAATTACTGAAACCGTATTATCATTCGCGTTGGCTACAAAAAGTGTATTCCCCTTTTTATTAAGCAGGAGCTCATTCGGGTGATCGCCCACCGGAATAAGTTTGGTTATACTTTCTGTTGTTAAATCTACAACCGCAACAGATTTTCCTCCCCAAAGTGAAACATAGATTTTGCTTTCGTCAGTAGATAATACACAGCTATAAGCAATTGCCGGAAGCTGAATTTTTTTCAATATCTGCCGCTCAACAGGGTTGATTACATATAAACTACTGTCTTCTTTTGTTACCGTGTAAAGTTTAGTATTGTTTCTGTTTACTACAATCCCGGCCGGACTGATTTTTCCTTTTGGCCAAATTGGACCCAACTTTATTGTATCGCTTTTTCCCAGTTTATTATTCTGGATATTAAAATCCAAAATCCAGTTATCGTTACCTCCAGAAGCATAAAGGTGTTTTTCATCTTTACTGAAAGCAATGCCGTACCACGATTTGCTGAGCACTTTTTCATCAATAATCTGTTCCGTTTTAGCATCAATAAGTTGCAGCGACTGGGTACTTTGCCCATTATTGGTGATTGCCAGGTATTTGCCCGAAGCACTTAACTGCATATTTAAAGGCAAATCGCCCAACTGCAAAGAATGCCCCGCAGGACTTAATTTCCACCCATTAGGCAGTAAAATCTGCTTGGTGCTTTCGTTTTTACCAGGCCATTGTGCAAATCCTTTTTGAATAAAAAGGAGCCCGAATAGGATTAATATATATGTTTTTTTCATGTTGCGTATTGAATGTAAATTACTAGCGATGAAGATTGAAATTAACCAGTGCCTTGATGGTATAGCCGTTACCAGAGGCTACCGAACCGATTTCGCGGATGGCTTCTGAGGGGATTACCTGGCTACGGGTTGCGTAAAAAACTGGTCCGCCAGAGATAGAAAACGAAAGTTTTGAATGGTTTGGCTCAAGGTTAATCGAAGGCCCAATCATTACTTTTGCACCACCTTCAGCTTCATCTTTCTCCCAAAGTCCTTCCAAATCCTGACCTAATGCTTCAAATCCAAGATATAAAACATTCGAAACACGATGCTGATAGCCAAAACTTGTAATAAAATCCAATTTATCCCTGGATTTAGCAAATGCTTTTTCGAAACGAAAATTACCAGCCATCCGCCAGTTTGTACGATCGAAAGAAGAAGTAATGCGGCTAATTGCTGAACCGGTATTAGACCAATCTCTACTCAATCCTAAACCAGCACCCAGTCTAAAACCTGCAATGCCTTTACCACCAATTACATCTCTAATTACTTCTGCCTGTTCGGCCGAGGTAATACCACCCGCATTTGCAAAACCGATAGCGGCAGTTGCATATAAGGTAAATCGACTGCCCAAATAACCTTTAACGCCAAACTGTTGCCCTAAACCATCATATCCGAACTGGCCATTTGTCCTTTCTCCATAACTGCCGGAATAATGGATATTCCACCGTTGATTTTCTGCAGTTAAAGTATTTAAGGAAAACAGAAAAGGTTGCGCCGCATCTGTTCCAGCCTTAATTTCCTGTCTGGTATCGCCTATTTGCTGTGCTGCACAATTTAATACAGTACCTGCAAAAACGAGCATCAAAAATGTCTTTTTCATTTCTATTAAATATCCGTTAAAATTTGGTTTCATTTAACAATGGCGATCCACTTGCATTTACCTGGTAAGTCTGAATCTTATCATTTTCATCAACCTCCACAATCCGATAGCCTTTATAGGCAGTGCCCCAGTTTCCTCCAATATGCGCATCAAAAAAATGCGGCAGTTTATCCGTATAAAAAACAGCATCCAAACTATGGTCGTGCCCATGAAACACCGCCTTCACATTCGGGTAACTGTGCAATAATTTAATTGTATCAGGACACTCTACAAACGGGCTTTCTGGCACCCATAAATGAGGCGGAATGTGCAACACCACAAAAACAGTTTTCAGGTTTTTAAACTTATCAAGTTCTTGCTTTAAGAAATCATTATTGGGGCATACATAAGTACCTTTAGTATCAGAAGTATTGGCCAGCACAAAGCCTACTCCACTTTTTTCAAATGAGAAGTTATCCTCATAACCGAAAACAGATTTCCAGATTTTTGTATCCGCATGGTCATGGTTACCAGGGATGGCATAAAAAGGAACTTTAAGTTTATCGTAATAGTCTTTTTTAACCTCGGGTAACAAATCAGGCCTGTCATGCACCAGATCTCCGTTAATAATTACGAAATTCAAAGGGTTTTTATCATGAGATTCGTTTAGCCACTTCACAATATTTTCGTGATGAAGTTTATATTCCGTACCTGGCTGGCCATAATGCCCATCAGATGCAATGGCGAAACGCAGTTTTGGCGCTTTACCCGATTTTACAGGTGCATTATGTTCTTCTGCGAATGAAGAAAGAACCGGTGAAATACTGGCTACAACAGCAGCAGCCAAACTATTTTTTAAAAAAAAACGTCTGTTAGACATAAGGATAAAATATGTTTTGTATCAAAGCCCAATATTAGCTTGATCAGGCTTACTAAACATAAATTTAATGTTATGATTAAGTTAACCAAACGCTAATTGTGTATCAATTTTATAACAAAAAGGTTTAATAAAAAATAATGGTCTGTGAGGACACAGACCATGGATAAGACATATTAATCTCTCGGTATGTGTCCCCACAGACCGAAAACCTTATCTACTATAATTGTTTTAAAAATAATGGCCTGTGAGGACACAGACCATGGATAAGACCTATAAACTCCTCGATCTGTGTCTCACAGACCGAAAAAATTATTTACATAATTGTTTAAAAAATAATGGTCTGTAAGGACACAGACCATGGATAAGACGTACACCAGCCTTAAATTATTTTAAAGAATAACAATTACCTGTTTAACAATTAAATAAGCCGCAAGTGCGTACAAAAATATCGCGATCGATTTATTGATGATTAAGCTACTCAGGGCAAATTTCTCTTGAATATAGGTTGCAAAATGGGCATACACATAAAGTGCTACAGATGAACCCACACCAGAGCCTAAAGCAAATACAATCAGTGAAAGATAATCTGTTTCAATCCATTGATGCAGGATTACGTAATTGCCGAAGAATAACCAGAAAGGAATCTGTACAGGGTTTAATACACCCAAAATTAATCCATATAAAACACTGCCGCTGCGTTTATCCTCCTTTTTATTACTTGTTTTAGGTACCTTTTTCCGGTTTTTCCAGGTAATGGTACCCATCACCAAAAACATCACAATCATGAAACAATCCACCAGGGTACTTAGGCGTACCTCGCTTACGGCTTCGTTCGGATTGATATCACTCATGGCCCATCTTGCAAAGCGCATCATCCCAAAGGTAAAAAATACTTCTACACAAGAGAAAGAGAGGATAAAATACCAAACCTGGCGCATCCCCTTATTAATAGCGAGCTGTGCTACCGTTAAATTGATATTGCCTGGGGGGATATAGCCCATGGCATTGAGAAGGATGCCGATGAAAAACGTTAGAAAAAGCATTGCCGAAATTATGGATTTAAATTTAAATGCGATGCTAAATATTTTCCGGTGTGCGAATTTTCTACCTTAACAAGGTCTTCTGGTGTACCTTCAAAAACCAGCTTACCCCCGCCATCACCTCCTTCAGGACCAATATCGATTACCCAATCTGCACATTTAATCATATCCATGTTGTGTTCGATCACCAAAATTGTGTTTCCTTGCTCAATTAATGTGTTAAGTGCTTTTAACAGCTTTTTAATATCGTGAAAGTGCAAACCCGTAGTTGGCTCATCAAATATAAACAGCGTTTTATTCGCATTGTTGCCTTTTATTAAGAAAGAAGCCAACTTAATCCGCTGTGCCTCACCACCCGATAAAGTATTGGAAGATTGCCCCAAATGCACATAACCCAAACCAACATCAACCAACGGATTTAATTTATTGAGGATTTTTTGCTCATCCTTAAAAAAGCTTACAGCCTCATCAATTGTCATATCCAGAATTTCGGATACATTTTTCTCTTTATAGGTTACATCTAAAACCTGCTGTTTAAACCGTTTACCATTACAAGCTTCGCAAAGAAGGTAAATATCAGCCATAAACTGCATCTCGATTTTCACCTCACCCTCACCCTGGCAAACATCACACCGGCCTCCTTCTACATTAAAAGAGAAAGCAGCTGGTTTTAAACCCGCAGCTTTGGCTGATGCCAGGCCCGAAAACAATGCACGGATATCATCCCATGCTTTAACATAAGTAACCGGGTTGGAGCGGCTCGAACGACCGATTGGATTCTGATCAACCATCTCAACAGCACTCACCAGGTCATAATTACCAAAAATGCCATCATAGGTTCCAGTTTGTTCGCCAGCATAGTTTCCAATTGCTTTTTGTAAAGCCGGATACAGGATTTTTTTAACCAAACTGGTTTTTCCCGATCCTGAAACACCGCTCACAGCAGTAAAAACACCAAGTGGGAATTTTACGTCAATATTCTGAAGATTGTTTTCCCTGGCACCCTTAATTAAAATGTGATCTTTCCATTTACGGCGCTTCTCCGGAATGGCAATTTTTTCTATACCTGCTAAATAACGACCGGTTAAACTGGATTTATCTTTTAAGATTTCCTCATAATTGCCACTAAAAACTAAATTGCCGCCATGAGTACCTGCTTCAGGACCAATATCAATAATGTAATCGGCTGCACGCATCATCTCTTCCTCATGCTCTACCACAATTACCGTATTGCCCACATTACGGAGAGAAACCAACACTTCGATCAGTTTATTGGTATCGCGCGGATGCAAACCAATACTCGGCTCATCCAACACATAAATAGAACCTACTAAACTGCTTCCTAACGAAGTGGCAAGGTTAATCCTTTGCGATTCTCCACCAGATAAGGTATTCGATAAACGGTTTAAAGTAAGGTAACCTAAACCCACATTATTAAGGTATAAAAAACGGTTATCAACCTCTGCCAACAAACGTTTTGCAATTTTGGTATCGTTGGCACTTAATTTCAATTCGTTAAAAAATACCAGCGCTTTGGACAATGGCATCAAAACCACATCAATAATCGATTTTTCTGCAATCTTAACATAAGAAGCATCTTTACGCAAACGGGAGCCCTTACAATCAGGGCAGGTAGTTTTGCCTCTGTAACGCGATAACATTACGCGGTACTGAATTTTATAAGTCTGCTCTTCCAGCTCCTTAAAAAAGGCATCTAAACCAGCAAAATATTTATTCCCAGTCCAAAGTAACTGTTGTTCCTTTTCTGTTAAAGCACTATAAGAACGGTGTATCGGGAAGTCGAATTTTGGTGCAGCTTTGATAAAATTTTGCAACCAAACATTCATTTTTTCACCACGCCAAGGGGCAATAGCATTATCATAAACACTCTTGCTTTTATCTGGGATAACCAAATCCTCATCAATGCCGATAACGTTTCCATAGCCTTCACAGCGTTTACAGGCACCGTAAGGATTGTTGAAAGAGAAAAAATTAGGCGTAGGCTCTTCGAATTTAATACCATCCAATTCAAAACGATCGCTAAAATGTTTTGTGGTTCCCTGGGCTTCCACATAACAATCGCCTTTACCTTCAAAAAAAGCCGTCTGCGCCGAATCAGCTAAACGGCTAAGTGTTTCTTCCTCCTGGTTGGTTACAATACGATCAATCAGGATCTGAACAGTTTTATCATCTGTTAATTCTGCATCCTTAAAATCAGCATCATCTAAAACAGACTCAATTTTTTCTATTTTATCATTAATCAGCACACGTAAAAACCCTTTCTGCAATAAAATTGCAAGTTCTTCTTTAATGGTGCGGTTATTATGCGGATACAGTGGACAAAAAATCGTTACCGTTGTATCCTCAGGCATTGCATTTACGTAATCAACCACGGTACTAACCGAATCTTTTTTAACTTCTTTGCCAGAGACCGGAGATATCGTTTTACCAATACGCGAAAACAGCAGTTTCAGGTAATCATATATTTCGGTCGAAGTACCAACTGTTGACCGTGGATTGGAAGTAATTACTTTTTGCTCAATGGCAATTGCAGGCGCAATACCTTTAATATAATCAACATCTGGTTTATTCATCCGGCCCATAAACTGGCGGGCATATGATGATAAACTTTCTACATACCGGCGTTGCCCTTCAGCATATAAGGTATCAAATGCCAGCGAAGATTTACCTGAGCCCGACATCCCCGTTACCACCACAAGCTTATTTTTTGGAATGGCAACATCGATGTTTTTTAGGTTGTGCACGCGGGCACCTTTTATAATGATATTTTTATGCGGATCTTTTTCGGCCTCTTTTTTGCTCATGTATTGTAACGAATATAAATGTATAACCCCAGAATGTGGTTAGGGTTTTAAGAACATACAAAAATAGGGTACTGAGACGGTTAATTTATTTTTTAACATTTTATTTTTTGCTTTTTGATAAAAAAATAACTTTCTTTGGATATTAACAACCTCAAAACCAAACTAACACATTCAAAAAACATAGGAGAGCAGCTATAGAAATTAAACATCTACAAATTAATTTTTAGCAAATAGTACGGGATTTAGTGTAGGTAAACCTATGAATTTACAATCATATAATGATCAGGACCTGGTAAAGGTATATATTACTGGGAACGAGAATGGATTGCAGGAACTTTTAAGAAGACATAAAAGCAAAATTTATACCTCTATATATTTATTGGTTAAAGACCAATATCTGGCGGAGGATATTTTTCAGGATGCATTTATAAAAGTAATCAATACCCTGCGATCGGGAAGATATAACGAAGAAGGTAAGTTTTTACCATGGGTGATGCGTATTGCGCATAACCTGGTTATTGATTATTTCAGGAAAGAAAAACGGACACCCATCATCACAAGTGCCGATGGAATGGATGTGTTCAATATGCTACACTTTTATGATGAGAGCGCAGAAGATAAAATGCTTCGCGATCAAACCCATAAAGATTTAAAAGCTATGATCCATTTATTGCCTGATGAGCAGAAAGAAGTGCTTTTAATGCGCCATTATGCAGATTTAAGCTTTAAAGAAATAGCTGATTTAACCGAAGTAAGCATTAATACAGCACTTGGCCGAATGCGTTACGCCTTAAGTAACCTGCGCAAAATGCTTAAAACTAAAGAGATGACCTACAAAGGGTAGTAAAAATGTTACATAAAATATTTTAGGGGTTGAAATAAAGCATCTGAACTATCGTTAAGTTTATAAACTTATCACATTCAGTGCTTATGACAAAAACCTCTACATCAAAAACAAATGTAAATTTACCTACACCCAACATGTTTCAGCCTAAAACTGATATTGAATCGGACGCAGAAATCGACTTATTTTACGATCAAATAAAAGGTAAGTTAGATCGACTGGCTAAAAATCCTCAAGATGAAACCATCAACAAGATTTTAGCTTACAGCCGCGCCAAGTAGTAAATTTTACACGAGCCAAAAAGCTTGTTCCACAGGGTGGAGCAAGCTTTTTTTGTTATGGAACATGTGAGATGGACATACGGCATTTACAATTCCCTTTCTATTAACCACTAAAGTTTTACCATTACCTAATTCTTCCTTAATAACCTTTTGTATTTTTACTTTAAAACGAGCAATAATGGAGCCCAATCAAATTGTTATTTACCAAACTAAGGATGGACAAACAGCGGTTGATGTTAACTTAAGCCAAGAAACGATGTGGCTAACACAGTCTCAGATGGTAAGTTTATTCAAGAGAGATCAATCCGTGATTTCTAGGCATATTAATAATATTTTTAAAGAAGAAAAATTAGTAGAAAAAGCAATATGCATTTTATGCATACTGCAAATTCTGACAAACCAGTAGCTGCTTTCAGTTTAGACGTTATTATATCTGTTGGTTCCAGGATAAAATCACGGGAAGGCACGCAATTTCGAATTTGGGCAAATAAAATACTAAAAGAATATTTGATTAAAGGTTATTCCATAAATGAAAGTCAATTAAAAGCTCAAACAGAACAGTTAGCCGGGCTCAAAAATACAGTAAATCTAATAAGCCACGTATTAGTCAATAAACAGCTTTCTTCTGATGAGGCGACTGGTCTATTAGAAGTTGTAACAGATTATGAATACGCCTAGATATTTTAGATAAAAATGACCATCAACAATTAGCAATTGAGGGAACCACATCTATCGAATTATTTGTAATAGACTATAGTCAGGCTAGAAAAGCAATTAACTAGCGTTTATCATATGATAAGCTCACCGTGGTGTTTATTGCTCATAAACTATTAAACATCTCCTTTAGCAAGGAAACAATTTAGCAATAAATAATTATCTCAATTCATCTCACATGCCTTCATAAATGGCCTAATTTTTACAATGCCCTAATACAAAAAGCATTACCTTTGCATAGTGTAAATTTAACACTAAGTACGCTATGAACAAGAACTTGCTTCCACTCACATTAGGCGGTTTAGGCATCGGCATAACAGAATTTGTTATGATGGGTCTGCTCCCTGATATCTCAAAGGATTTAGCCGTAACCATTCCACAGGCCGGGCATTTGATTTCGGCTTATGCCTTAGGGGTAGTAATTGGCGCGCCTTTATTGATTATGATCGCAGGTAAATATCCACCAAAAATGATTCTAATTGCTTTGATGGTTATGTTTACCGTATTTAACGCCTTTTCGGCTTTTGCGCCTACTTTTAATACTTTATTTATTGCCAGATTACTTTCTGGCTTACCTCATGGTGCATTTTTCGGCGTAGGATCGGTAGTGGCGAGCAGGATAGCAGAAAAAGGGAAAGCTGCACAGGCGGTATCGCTCATGTTTATGGGCCTAACCATTGCCAATATTGTTGGCGTACCATTGGGTACCTTTATCGGTCATAATTTCTCCTGGCGCATTTCTTTCGCAGTAGTTGTATTTGTCGGACTGGTTACTTTATTAAGCTTAAAATTATGGCTTCCAGCTTTGGAAGCCACTAAAAACCGAGATTTAAAAGCAGAGTTAAGCTTTTTCAAAAAGAGGGAAGCCTGGATCATCATCTTTATGATTTCCATAGGTACCGGTGGTTTATTTACCTGGTACAGCTATATTGCTCCACTTATGACAGATGTTGCAGGTTTTTCGCCAAATGCAGTTACCTATATTTTAATGTTGGCAGGCATAGGCATGCTTTGTGGCAATTACGTTGGTGGCATACTTGCTGATAAATTTTCTCCGGCAAAAGCATCTGCAGCATTACTGTTAACCATGGTAATTACACTAACCATTGTGCACTTTGTTTCAGCAAGTCAGCCATTGGCTTTAATCATGACTTTTATTACCGGAGCAGTAGCTTTCGCGTTGGCCGCACCAATCCAGATGCTGATGATCCAGAGTGCCAAAGGTTCAGAAATGTTGGCGGCATCAGCAAGTCAGGCAAGTTTTAATATTGGCAATGCCTTAGGTGCTTTCTTCGGCGGACTTCCATTGGTTTATGGTTTCGATTATACTTCACCTGCTTATGTGGGTGCAGCAATGGCACTTGTAGGTGCCCTATTTGCTTTTTGGTTAATTAAAAGCACCAGCTCAAAACCAGTACTCGAAGCAGAAAGCAAAGAGAAATTGGTTGTTATGCATTAATTAACTTTAACCAGCAATTCATCAGCAGCCTTATTCTTTTTTGATAAATACTTTAAAGACAATACAGCAATATCTTTTTTCGGTTTGCAAAACAGTTTAGACGATTAACTAATAGACGATTGGCCAACAAACTATTTAGCTATTGACCAAAGAACTATTGGACTATCGACTAATAAACTATTGGACTATTGACAAATGAACTATCGACTAACAAACCTTCGACTAAGGAACTATTGACCACCGAACAAGTGAACCAATAACAATTTATCTCTTATCTTTGGCCATGCTTAAAAAAGAACGTTACAAACTTTTTGTAGAACACTTTTCGGCCAAGCAGCCTGATGCAGAAACCGAATTACATTATAATAATCCTTATCAGCTTTTAGTGGCGGTAATCCTTTCTGCACAGTGTACCGATAAAAGGGTAAATATGGTTACTCCAGCCCTCTTTCAACGTTTCCCGAATGCCAGAGCATTGGCAGAAGCCACACCCGATATTGTTTTTGATTATATCAGAAGCATTAGTTATCCTAACAATAAGGCCAAACACCTGGTGGGCATGGCTAATATTTTGCTTCACGAATTTAATGATGTAGTGCCTTCTGGTATTGATGATTTACAGAAAATGCCTGGTGTTGGCCGTAAAACTGCAAATGTTATCGCCTCGGTAATTTACAATGCGCCTGCCATGGCGGTTGATACGCATGTTTTCCGTGTGGCCAACCGTTTAGGGTTAACCAATGGTAAAACCCCGCTTGCTGTAGAAAAAGATCTGGTAAAACATTTGCCAGAGCATGATATCCATATTGCACACCACTGGCTTATTCTGCATGGCCGTTATGTTTGTGTAGCCCGAAGCCCAAAATGTGATGTTTGCGAGATTACCTACATGTGCAGGTACTTCGAACGCTTAACTGCTCAAAACGAAAGAGATAAATTAAGGGCTTAAAAAAATATTTTGAATTTACTATTGACATTAGCCAAAAAACATTTACCTTAGCTAAATATATTAGTATTATAAATATCAACATTTAATCATATTAGCCGAGAATCGATTATATTTACGCAATCAATGAAAAAAGAAATGAGCACTGCAAATCCAGATAAATTAAAAGCCCTACAGCTTACTTTAGATAAACTAGAGAAATCATACGGCAAAGGTACCATCATGAAACTTGGCGATACTGCCATTGAGCCGATAGATTTTATTTCTACAGGATCAATTAGCTTGGATATTGCTTTAGGTATTGGAGGTATTCCAAAAGGTCGTGTAATCGAAATTTATGGCCCGGAATCTTCTGGTAAAACAACTTTAGCTACACACATTATTGCTGAAGCACAGAAAAAAGGTGGCATTGCAGCATTTATTGATGCGGAGCATGCTTTTGACCAGTTTTATGCAAAGAAACTAGGTGTAGATACCGACAACCTATTAATCTCTCAACCAGATAACGGTGAGCAGGCCTTAGAAATTGCTGATAACCTGATCCGCTCAGGTGCAATTGATGTAATCGTTATTGACTCTGTTGCGGCCTTGGTTCCTAAAAGTGAAATTGAAGGAGAAATGGGTGATAGTAAAATGGGTTTACATGCCCGTTTAATGAGCCAGGCCTTACGTAAATTAACAGGTACAATTTCTAAAACCGGATGTTGCTGTATCTTCATTAACCAGTTGCGTGATAAAATTGGCGTAATGTTTGGTAACCCTGAAACAACAACGGGTGGTAATGCTTTGAAATTTTATGCGTCTGTACGTTTAGATATCCGTCGTATTTCTCAGATCAAAGATTCTGACGAAGTTTCAGGTAACCGTGTTAAAGTAAAAATTGTTAAAAATAAAGTGGCTCCGCCTTTCCGTATTGCAGAATTTGATGTAATGTTTGGAGAAGGTATCTCTAAAAACGGAGAGATCGTTGATTTAGGTGTTGATTTTGGTATTATCAAAAAAGCCGGATCATGGTATTCTTATGGAGATACCAAACTTGGTCAAGGTAGAGATGCTGTGAAACAATTGTTAAGCGATAATCCTGAACTTGCCGAAGAACTGGAAGTTAAAATTAAAGCTGAAGTAACTGGTGATAAATTAGCTGAAAAATAAATCAGCCTTTATTAGTTAAAGATAACAAACCGCCCTGCTAAAGATTATTTAGCAGGGCGGTTTGTTTTATAATATATTTGGAAATACCACTCAATTAATTCTTACTGAATGAGGCATCAAAATCTTTTTATAGCTATATAATTAGCAAAATTGCCGCGATAAAGAAACGCTAAAATTTAAACAGAACAGTTTGCGTTATTATACATAAGGAGAACCCTCTACCTAATTTTGACTGAATACGGCACTGAAATCTTTTGTTACGTAGACAATTACTAAAAGGGCCGCAATAACCAAAGCACCCAAAATAATTACGCCCCAACTTCCCTTTAGTTTATTCTTATCCTTTCTAATCAGCCAGTATAAAACTCCGATTAACGGTATCGCACAAACAATCCAAAATATCAACGATGCACCAGTCATATATATAAATTCAATTTAATCACTTCTTTTTGCCAGTTTTCAGTTGGCGGCTTACAGTTCAAAGTTACCTATGTTTATCACGGCCCCACGGAAGATGTAACGCATTTAATAAGTTACACCATAAAATTCCTCTAAAATTCCATCCTTGCAAGTGGTGAAATATCCTGACCAACAAAATCCTGCTTCAAATATTTTTGATAACCTGCAATGGCAATCATTCCAGCATTATCAGTACAATATTGAAAAGCTGGAATATAAATGTTCCAATCAAGTTCTTCTGCAGTTTGGTGTAAGCCATTTCTCAAACCCGAGTTTGCTGAAACTCCCCCTGCAATCGCAACTTCTTTAATATTATATTGTACTGCAGCTTTTTTTAACTTATTCAGTAATATTTGCACAATACTATGTTGAACTGACGCGCAAATATCATCTAAATTTTCTGCAATAAAATTAGGGTTATCTTTTTCCTGCTTCCGGATAAAATAAAGGATTGAGGTTTTAAAACCACTAAAGCTGAAATTCAGATCCGCAATCTGCGGTTCAGCAAATTTGAAAGCTAGCGGATTTCCAAGCTTCGCATGTTTATCGATTAATGGTCCGCCAGGGTAAGGTAAAGCCAAAAGTTTAGCTGTTTTATCAAAAGCTTCACCTGCAGCATCATCCAGGGTTTCGCCAACAATTTCCATGTCGAAGTAATCCTTAACCAAAACAATCTGCGTATGGCCACCAGAAACAGTAAGGCATAAAAACGGAAAGACAGGTTTTGGATCGTCAATAAAATGCGCTAAAATATGTGCATGCATATGATTGACAGAAATTAAAGGTATATTTAAGGCTAAAGCAAAAGATTTTGCGAAAGAAACACCAACCAGTAATGAACCTAAAAGGCCAGGGCCACGTGTAAAAGCAACGGCATTTATGTCCTGTTTTGTAACATTGGCATCAATCAGCGCTTGTTGTACGGCAGGTACAATGTTTTGTTGGTGTACCCTTGAAGCCAATTCAGGAATAACACCACCATAATTTTGATGAATTGTTTGGTTTGCAATAACATTGGCAGTAATTTTGCCGTTGTTACAAATAGCAACGGATGTATCATCGCAAGAAGACTCAATAGCAAGTATAACAGACAAATTATTAATATTTAAGCTGCAAAATTATTAAAAAACTATTTAAAATACTCCTTTGGGTAATCGCATCAATAATTTTGCTGCTCGCGCTTGTTATTTTTTCTCTGCAATTTAAGCCTGTTCAAACTTATTTTGCTCAGAGGGCTGCTGCATACTTATCAAAAGAGCTCAAAACTACTATATCAATCAAAAGCCTTTATATCAAACCCTTCAAATCTATCGTTCTTGAAGATTTACTGGTGCTTGATCTTCAAAAAGACACTTTATTGAGCACTCCCCAATTTATGGTCGATATTAATCAATTGTCCATTGATAAGAAGATTATTGATATCAACACCGTTCAAATTAATAACGGACAGTTTTACCTAAAGGATTTCAAAGATAAGTCTTCTAATCTCGATTTCATCATCAACTACTTCGATTCTGGTAAACCTACGGTAAAGAAAAAGAAAAGCAAACCTTTCGATGTGACTTTGCGACGCCTGATTTTGAACAAATTTGCTTTCAGATATATTAACTACAATGCAAAAGATACAACCCAGGGAAAAAGCGTAAACTTCGACAACGTTGATGTGAAACAACTGAGCGGAATTTTTGAAGGATTGGATACCAAAAACCATTTGGTTAAAACCAATATTAAAAATTTAACTTTTAAAGAGCGTAGCGGATTTTACCTGAAAAACCTTACTGCACAAACCACGATAGATAGCAATGCCATTGAGTTAAAAAATCTGTTATTGGAAACCAACCAAAGCCGTTTAACTGATTATTACCAGATGCGGTTTAAAAGTTATAAAGATTTTAACCACTACATCGATAATGTGAGGATGAAGGCAATTTTCAAGAATAGCCATATTACCTCCAGAGATATAGCTTTTTTTGCTCCTGAGCTGAATACCATGAAACTTGATCTGGATGTAGATGGCCAGATTACCGGTTTAGTGAATAACCTTAAAGCCAAGAAACTTTCTATACGAACCGGAAAAGCGACTCACATAAAAGGTGATTTCATTTTAAAGGGATTACCGAAATGGAAGGAAACCTTTATGGACCTGAACATCGAAATGGCAGGAACAAATAAAACCGATCTGGATGAGGTACTCGGAGGCATTACCAACAGCAAAAAGAAAATTGTGCCGGCAATTGTAAATAAATTCGGCAACATTAACTTTAACGGAAGCTTTACAGGTTTTCAGAACGATTTTATTGCTTATGGCGAATTTAAGACAAAACTTGGCCGCCTGGTTTCTGATCTAAACATGAAGCTTGATAAAAAGGATGTTCCTTCTTATACCGGAAGTGTAAAAAGCTACGATTTTAATGTTGGCGAGCTGATTGGCGAAAAAAGCCTCGGCCGCATCACTTCTTCTTTAAATGTAAAAGGACGCGGAACGGAACTTAAAAGTTTGACCGAGAAAATAAATGGCGATGTAACCTATATCGACTTTAACAATTACAGGTATCATAATGTAAAAATTGACGGTACGTTTGATAAAAAATATTTCGATGGTAAACTGAGTATTAACGACCGGAATGTTAAACTGGTATTTGATGGTGGCGTAAACCTAAATCCTAAACTACCTGTTTTCAACTTTAATGCAACCATTTCCAAAGCGAAATTAAAGGCCCTAAAACTCCTGAAAGACTCTTTGATGGTGGATGCAAAATTTACCACTAATTTCTCAGGAACAAACCTTGATAATATTTCGGGCAAATTGTTGATTGAAGAGATCCGGTTACAAAATCCTAAGGGTGTATATAGCGTAGATTCGGTGCAACTTATGGCCAATGGTACAGGTGCCAACCGTGTACTTGATATCCGTTCGGATATTTTAGATGCCAGCATTAAAGGTGAGTACGATTTAAACTCAATTGTTTCATACTATAAAGCCATTGCTAAAACTTACATTCCTTCGTTAAAAGCTGATATCATTAAGTACAAAAACCAGATATTTCAGTTTAACCTCATGGTGAAAAAATTCGAACCTTTGTCGCAGATTTTTGCGCCAGGTTTAGAGCTCGAAGAAGGTGCCACCTTAACAGGTGATTTCGATTCACGGAACAATACAGCCACCTTGAATGGTTTTGTGCGGAAACTAAAATACAATGGAGTTGTGGTAAACAACATTATTCTTGATGAAAACACTACTCCACAACAGCTTCAGCTGATTGTAACATCTGATCGGGTACAGATTAATGATAGTTTATTTATTAAAGACGTCAACATTTCCAATATTTTACGGAACGATAGTTTGGCCTTCAACGTTAAAATGTCTAACTCAGATGAGGCCAACCAGCTTGATTTGAACGGTTTAGTGGAGTTTACCAAAAATCAAGACACTACAGCAAGATTGAGCGTATTGCCTTCCATCTTAAAAATAAACAGTGAAGAATGGCGTATTCAAGAAAAAGTAAGAATTGTACTGAATAACGGTAAAACTGAAATCAGCAATTTTGACCTTACCAACGGAAAACAACAGTTGATTATTGATGGATTGATTTCTGAAGATCCTAAAGATTTAATCAGCGTTGGTTTTAAAGATTTCAGCCTTAAAACTCTCAATCCTTTTACCAAGGGTTTTGGCGTGAAACTGGGTGGAAACCTGAACGGCACAACCGATTTGTACGGTGTTTTAAAAGCACCAAGGTTAACTGATGATCTAAAAATCGATTCACTAAACTTTAACGACATCTATATCGGCACTTTAACAGATACATCATCGTACAACAATGAAAGTAACAAAGTAAATGTATTTACACGCGTGGTGGCAGATGGTTCGGAAACTTTTAAACTAACGGGAAATCTTGATTTAAAAGAGAAAGAGATTGACCTTGGAGTAAAGATGGACGAGAGTAAACTCACCATTTTAGAGCCATTTGTAAAAGAGCTGGTATCAAACCTTAAAGGAAACATATCTGCTGATTTAACCGTAAAAGGAAAACTGAGTAAACCCGAAATAAATGGAAGTTTATCCTTGGATAAAGGCCAGCTCATGGTAAATTACCTTAAAACCACTTATGTAATTACCGATAAAGTGGAGGTAAATAACAGCGTAATTAAGCTGGAAGACTTTACGATAAAGGATTTGGAGGGCCACGAGGGTACAGTTAAGGATGGTACGGTAGATTTGAACGACATTAATTACCCAACCCTAAATGTGAAGCTTGAAGCCAATAATTTAATGGCACTGAATACAACGGCAAAAGACAATTCTGTATATTACGGTCGCGCTTATGGAACCGGGGTGTTTAGCTTTACCGGACCAACCAATAAGATGAAGATCGATATTAAAGCCAAAACTGAAAAAGGCACGGTTTTCAATTTACCTTTAAACAGTTCTGAAACCATATCTGATAAAGACTTCATTAATTTCGTTTCCAGGGATTCGACTACGCTGGTGAAGAAGAAAACCAATTTTGATGGTTTAACCCTTACCTTTAAACTTACGATAGATCAGAATACTACTGCCAATATTTTTACCACGCTGGGCAACCTGAGTGGCAAGGGTAATGCAGATTTAAACCTGAACATCAATAGTTTTGGTGATTTTGAAATGTCAGGAGATTACATTATTGAAACCGGAAGTTTTGATTTTACCGCGCAGGAAGTAATCAATAAAAAATTCGAAATCAGGCAAGGTGGAACCATTCGCTGGACGGGAAATCCGACTGCTGCACAAATCAACTTAAAAGCTGTATATGCGCTGAGAGCAAGTTTGAACGACCTTTACAAAGCTGCCAATCGTGATGCGAGTAGCAATGCCAACCAAAGGGTAAACACGGAAGTGGAAATGGGTTTAACAGGCTTGTTGTTAAAACCAGATATTAAACTGGATATTAATTTCCCGGCACAACCTTCAATTAAAGAAGAATTGCAAACCTATTTCAGCGATCAGAATAACCTGAACTTACAGGCTTTCAGTTTAATTATCAGAAGAAGTTTTGCACCTGGCAACGGTGGTGAATCGATTGGAAATCAGTTGAGTTCTACCGCCACAAGTACGGCAACCGAGTTGGTATTTAACCAGTTTAACAATGTACTTTCTTCGTTAAATTTAAACTTTGTGGATCTGAATGTACGATCACTAAGCGAGGCGAATGCATCATTTAAATTCTTTAATAACCGCCTAATCATTAATGCAGGTATCGTAGATAGGAATAGTTTAAATGATTTCACCATTATTAGCTTTAACAATAACAATGTTGGCAGCGAAGTGGAAGCCCTCTATTTATTGAAAAAAGATGGAAGTTTAACCGTTAAAGCGGCCAATAAGCCACCTACACAACAAAGTATTTTCTTAAACAGCGGGATAAGCGCAACGGCAAATGTAACTTCATTTGGATTGGTGTACACCCAGCAGTTTGATACATTTAAAGAGTTTATTCAGAAAATTTCTGGTGCTTACCGAAGGAATTTAAAACGTACGCAAGGTGAGAAACCTGTTAAAACCAACAAATCGATTAACAAGGATGCGATAATTAACCAATCAAAAGGTAAGCAGCGGAGGTAATGAGAGTAAATTGTTGGTAGTGATTTGGTGATTAGCGATCCATTGCAAAGAAGATCCTGAAACAAGTTGAGGAGGACGTAAGTGTGGGGATTGATCGCTTTGTATTCATTTGAAAGCAATTCTCCTTAATTATGTTATGCTGAGTTAAATAGTTCTCGTTTGTAACGAGGATTTTTGAGGTACGCATTTGCAATGCATAAATAATTGTTCAAGAGCGATAAAAGATTGCTTCGTCGGCTGAAAAAGCCTTCTCGCAATGACGATAACCTGAGGAAATTAATCTTTTAATATAAAAGCGATCCCCATTGCAAAGAAGATCCTGAAACAAGTTCAGGAGGACGTAAGTGTGGGGATTGATCGCTTAGTATTCATTTGAAAGAAATTCTCCTTAATTATGTCATGTTGAGTTAAATAGTCCTCGTTTGTAACGAGGATTTTTGAGGTACGCATTTGCAATGCGAAAATAATTCTTTTAAAAGCGATAAAAGATCGCTTCGTCGGCTGAAAAAGCCTTCTCAGCAATGACGATAACCTGAAGAGATTAATCTTTTWATATAAAATCGCTTTACTYGYACATCCTCRTTACAAACGAGGACGATGTAGATTAGCGATYCCCATTGCRAAGAAGATCCTGAAACAAGTTCAGGAGGACGTAAGTGTGGGGATTGATCGCTTAGCATTCATTTGAAAGCAATTCTCCTTAATTATGTTATGTTGAGTTAAATAGTCCTCGTTTATAACGAGGATTTTTGAGTTACGCATTTGCAATGCGAAAATAATTCCTTTAAGAGCGATGAATGATTGCTTCGTCGGCTGAAAAAGCCTTTTCGCAATGACGATAACCTGAAGAGATTAATCTTTTTATATAAAATCGCTTTACTCGTAAATCCTCGTTACAAACGAGGACGATGCAGTATGATCATCTGTGAATTCTCCGTGCGTTCTGTGTTTCCGTGGCAAAAACTGATCTCTGTGTAAATCTGTGGTTAAAGCCCTTCGACGACACTACCATTGACAGGCGACCGATGGATCAAAAAAAAACCAACAATCAAACACGTGTTCAACTGTTGGTTTTATATATGGTTTCAATTTACGTAATCTAAACTGTAAACTTCAAGCTGTAAATTTCAAACTGAATTACCCTTTCATAATCGAATGGCCCATTTTATCTCTTTTGGTAGTTAAATAACGTTCGTTATGCACATTACTGGCAATTTCGATCGGAATATTTTCTACTACTTCTAAACCATAACCAATTAAACCAGCTCTTTTGGTTGGGTTGTTGCTCATTAAGCGCATTTTGGTAACACCTTCTGACCTCAGAATTTGTGCTCCTACACCATAATCGCGTTCATCACCCTTAAAGCCAAGTTTAATATTGGCTTCAACGGTATCAAAACCAGCATCCTGTAGGTTGTATGAACGAAGTTTATTAATCAGTCCGATACCTCTACCTTCCTGGTTCATGTACACTACAATTCCTTTACCCTCTTTCTCAATCATCTCCAAAGCTTTGTGCAACTGTGGTCCGCAATCGCAGCGACAAGAGCCAAAAATATCACCTGTTACACATGAGCTGTGCACACGCGCTAAAATAGGCTCATCGGCAGTCCAGGTACCTTTAGAAATGGCCAGGTGAGTGGCATTATTATCCAATTGGGTGTAAGCCGTCATTTTAAAATCACCCCAAGCTGTGGGTAAATCGATGGTTACCTCCTGTTTAATCAAGCTATCCATAGTTAAACGGTAAGCGATTAAATCTTCAATTGAAATAATTTTTAACTGGTGCTGTTCTGCAATTTTAAAAAGATCCGGAAGCCTGGCCATTTCACCATCTTCTTTTAAAATCTCTACCAATAAACCTGCTGGTTTCATTCCGGCTAAACGCGCTAAATCTACACCAGCTTCCGTATGGCCAGCACGGCGGATTACACCACCATCTTTGGCAATTAATGGAAAAATATGTCCGGGTCTGCCCAACTCTTCAGGGTTGGTTTTAGGATCAACCAAGGCTAACATCGTTTTTGAGCGGTCGCTTGCCGAAATCCCTGTGGTACAACCATGACCAACAAGATCTACCGAAACGGTAAAATTGGTTTCGTAAGCAGCTGTGTTTTTACCCACCATAAGGCTAAGGTTAAGCTCCTTGCAACGTTCTTCTGTTAGGGGTGCGCAGATTAAACCGCGACCATAAGTTGCCATAAAATTGATGATCTCCGGAGTTGCGTTTTCTGCAGCCGTTAAAAAATCACCTTCATTCTCTCTATTCTCGTCATCTACAACAATAATTACTTTACCAGCTTTTATATCTGCGATAGCTTCTTCTATTGTGTTTAATTTTGTTTGCATTTTATTTAGCATTATGGGGCATACTGTGCTTAGGGGGCATTAAATGTAATTTATGCAGCAACAATAAGCCCGTACAAATGTACAACCTTATTAAGCATTATTTAATTTAATATATCATCTGTAAGTAAAGGAAAACAGGGGCTATTTTGCCTTCTTTTTAAACACTTTAACGATAAGCTGCTTGTAGTAGTTTACATCAAAAAGGGCAGAATCTACAGTGGCTTTATAGGTTAAAAAGGCAGCTAAAGGCGACAGTACAATTACGGCAATCCACATTCCGAATATTGGGTTCAGATTTCCTTCTCGTGCAGATTTTTCGGCTACGGTAGTGATAATATGGTACACCAGGAAGAAACAGATGGCCACTACAACGGGTAAGCCCATCCCTCCTTTTCGGATGATGGCACCCAATGGCGCACCGATAAAAAACAACAGGATACAAGATGCTGCAAGGGTAAATTTACGTTGGTATTCTACTGTAGCAAAAATAATTTCGCCTGTTAAATCGGTTTGGCGTGGGGCCCAGTTGGGTACATGTTGCATTACGTTTGCCACCACATTGGTTGCATTATCGAGGGCCAGTTTGCGCGATCCGTTCGGAATGCTTTTCAGAATCACATCATCAATTACTTTTGGAACGGCTTTTACTTTGGTGTATCCCTTAGTGGTATTAAACTGTTTAAAGTTACTGGTAAGGTTGGCAATGGTTCTTAATTGAAGAGTATCGAGTTGTTTGGTGAGTGAATCGCGTTTTCTGGCAATCCCTTTAAGGTTGAGCATCGGCGTACTGTTTCCAAAAGCATTCGGATCTGTGGTGCTCGGATCAAATGAAGACATATCGAAACGTGGCGAGGTTTCCTTGAACCGGTTCCGCGTAAAGATCTGTCTTGGATTGTACATGCCATTTTTAGATGCCTGCTCTTCATACTGCACGCCGTTTTTTAGGTTCAGCACCAGGAATTTACCATCGGTAGTTTTATTCATCTTACCTTCTTTCGCCAAAATAACTTTTGGAATCCCGCTATTTTCACGGTGATCGTAAATCATGATGTTATGCAAAGTGCCATCTTCTTCTTTAGAATCGACACGGATGGCGTAACCTGGAATAGCGTTATTAAATACTCCTGGTTTAATTAGGAATGACAATTTTTTATTCCGCACATCGTATAAAAGCGAGCCGAATTTTAAGTTGGCTTTGGGCAGCATGTAATTGGCAAAAAAGAACGACGCTATGGTTAGCATCAAAATCACTACAAAGAGCGGGCGCATGGCTTTTTGAAGGGAAATACCTGCTGATTTGATGGCTACAAGTTCGTAATTTTCGCCAAGGGTACCGAAAGTCATGATAGAGGAAAGCAGCACCGAAAGTGGCAGTGCCATGGATACGTTGGCGGCTGAGGCATAATACATCAGCTCCAGAATGGTGTACCATTCGAAACCTTTTCCTATGAGATCATCAATCCATTTAAAGAGAAAGAACATTAACAGGATAAACATCATCACAAAAAATGTTGCGATGAATGGTTTCACAAATGCCTTTATTAAAAGAAGATGTATTTTTTTCACCTTACAAAGGTAAACAATGCGAAGGTAATTTTATGCACCCAAAACACTAATCAGATAATCGATCTGGTTATCCCAGATTAACTTTTTTTCTGCAAGAAGCTCGTCGGTGGTAAAATCGGTAATGGAAAGGGCTACATCGTTGGTTAGTTCGTCCTGTACAATTTCCATCTCAAAATAACATTGAGGTTCATCATCCAGCCATTTAAATTTGACTAGCTTATTCTCCTTAATAGAAACCAGCTTAGCTTTTAACTGCTCATCATCCCAGGTAAAGGTATATACCTGATCGCGGAAATTTACATCATCGGCAAACCACTGAGATAAGCCGTTTGGCTCACTTATAAAACTGTACAATATTCTTGGTGACGATCTAACTTCGTACTCGAGTGTAAATTTTTTCTTTTCTGCCATGTTAGTACACTACCAGAATAATTTCCGGACTATTATTTAATATTATTTTTCTAAAGAAAGGTAATTTATTCTATATCTGCAACACTTATCATTAACACCCGCATTTTTTGTATCATGGCTCATACAATAGACTCATTTATCGGGTTTTATTTAGGGGGGGATGGTGAATTGATGAACTGTAGAAACCGGTTAATTGTTGGAGATGCTTGAATCGACGCAGGACTCACTAACATGCTCCCTTTTCGTTGTCATCCTATAGTTATCGGATCATCGTACACTTTACATCTCCCATCTTTAATCACAAAGAGAAGGCGCAAAGCACACAGAGCTGGAACTATTTCATTGTCCATTTTCCACCTTTAACAACAGAGATCACAAAGAGAAGGCGCAAAGCACACAGAGTTGGTTTAATTAGTTCAATATTCATTCGTCATGCGCAACTGCAAACTGCCAATTGCAAACTGTCCTGTTTGGACAATTTTCTACCCTTTCTTTGGTACCAGCTTAGCCCCATGTTAACCGTTGGCTTTACCTATCCTCTACCTTTTGCTTACTATTGGTTAACTTTTGCTTACCTAAAGAGTAAAGAAAAGGTGAATAAAGGGTACAGCAGAAGTAAGCCTGGAGATATGTTGATAACCATAACAAATAATAACCCTTTGAAAATAAAGCCAAGCCAATTTAACATATTAATAATACACCACTATCTAATTAAATTTGGTTTTATAATCCGATTGGGCTACCTTCGTTTAATCATTATTACGGAGAAAGTATAATTATAACATTTAAAACCATCTATATCGAATGATGATAAAACCAATTCTTTTTAAAAACAGCACCATTTTTTTTCTATTTGTTTCGTGCCTCTTTTTAGCCCAATCTTGCCGTAAGAATAACGACATACCTAATTTACCTGAAAAGACTGACGGCGGAACCAAAAAAGTAACAGCATCATACACTTTTTTACGTAAAGAAGTTATAGATTTTAAGGCCTACAGGGGTTCTGACCAGGGAGGTATTGAAGTTTCAAATCAGGAGAAACCTGAATCCTTTTGGAATTCCACAAAATTAGCCGATTACTTTTATAATACATTAACCGTTACAAAAGACAGCATTTCCGAAACACCATTTGAATATCAGATTAATAATTTCAAATATGAGTTAAGGAAAGATAGCGTTTACCGATGGAACCGATATGCCGATTTCTGGGAATTTTATGGCATAAAAAAAAGCGACACGATAGAACACTATGTGTGCTTTTACAGTTTCCAAAAACATACTCCGCCATCCATGGTTGGAGAAAACGGACACAACTCTGGTGAAGTAAAATACTTCCGATATTTTAATAACAATCAATATCTCTTTAAAAGCCCCGCAGAGATGAAAAACAGGAATGACGAGATTGCCTGGTATAATATCAAATACATATTCGTTAAAACCAAATAACATTCAGAATTCAGCAAACATTATAGCTGATTTACAATGGCGTACATTGTTTAAGAAGATAACAGAGATTTAAGAGCTTTTATGAGTAGCCCAAACAAATAAAAGCACTGATATAAAAGCTATTAAAGGATATTTCACATTTAATTTCACTGAAAAGAAATTAAGTCTTATATTTGCAGCTCCAAAAAATAACCATATAAATATTTGTCTTGCATCACAAATATTTTGACCCGGCGGGGTAGCTCAGATGGTTAGAGCGCAGGATTCATAACCCTGAGGTCGGCAGTTCGATCCTGCTCCCCGCTACCATAGTGGGCAAATCAAATTTTTGTTTGGTTTGCCCCTTTTTTTTGCCCTCAAAAACGGCCTTTAAAGTACCTAGAACGGGATCAAGCGGAAAAGTTGGGGGGGAGTTAAACTCTAGGCATATATTTTCGATAATCTGAATAAGAAAAACTTAATATCCCTTACACCTCTCGATGTTGCTCTAAAGGCTTTGATCTTGCGATTGAATTGATCTGGCAACAGTCCTAAAGGAATCAATTCCGCATGCTTCGACCTCATTATACCAGATTGCCAATCTTTTAAAGGCCTGTTCCTTACTTTTGCACAATCTGAATATATCTCCCAATTTTTGGGCAATATTATATGCATTCTTTAATTTGGGATACCTTWYGAAAAGTAGCTCTGCTCTAAGTTCTTGATTCCGTGTCCATTTTGAGGGATGTTTAAACAAAAGATACCTGCTCCGCGCCAGCAATTGCTTTAAAGTATCTCCATTMGCYAACACTTCTGGATGGTAAGCAGTTTTGTTCTTTTTTGCCGTTGYGATGTCCTCATTTTCTGCATCGATAGCCTCCCAACGATACTTTATCCTAACTTCCTGAACTGCATCATAAGCCAATTTCTGAACATGGAAACGATCAATTACCCGATGCATCCTCATTTTCTGCATCGATAGCCTCCCAACGATACTTTATCCTAACTTCCTGAACTGCATCATAAGCCAATTTCTGAACATGGAAACGATCAATTACCCGATGCGCGTTTACAAAACATCGTTTTATGGCCAATTGCATGTTGGCAGCCATATCCATGGTTACTTCCCGCACCCGTTTTCTCAGTCTTTCCGGAATCTTTTTCAGTAYAGATATAATGTTTTCKGCCACCGTACCCTTGATCATCGCTACAATAGCACYCTTTCTACCTTTGGCTTCCTTATTGGTTACAATAGTATAAAGCTCTCCATTGGATAAAGCTGTTTCATCAATACTGAGCCTGGGGCTCACATTCTTTACAAAAAGCATCCAATCATYCGCATGCCCTYTCTGATCCCAACYACTATAATCACTGATGTGCTCTTTATATTGCTCCTRRAGTTGTTTGCCGTCTATTTGGAAATAATGCCCTAAATGATAGCAGCTAATGGGGTGGTTATCCAAATATTCCTTTTAAAAAAAGACCGAATTCCGTAGTCATCCGAGTCCCTTTTMTTACTAAATCCCAATCTCTACYAATGATATCCCCAGTCTTTTTTACCGTCCATCTACGTCTCTTGATACGTAAGGCAACTTTTTGCCCACGAATAGGAAAATCCTGAATGGAAACTTCTGGAAGAAAGCCCTTTGATTCGAGCTCAGTTATCCCGTAGGGTTTGTTCGGCTGGATTCAAGGGAATTTGTAATTACTATTAACTACAAAAGAAACAAATTATTCGATTACCCCCAACTTTTCCGCTTGATCCTTGATCCATTCAACTTAGCAATTCCACCTTAAACAAGAAACCCCTTGAATGATTAATTCAAGGGATTTATAGGATTTAAATCCTTTTTTTGTCGGGATGGCAGGATTCGAACCTACGACCTCCTGCTCCCAAAGCAGGCGCGATACCGGGCTACGCTACATCCCGAACTTGGTATCGATCTYTTTTTTATCCTGTTTTAAAAGTGGATAAACTTTTTGTCGGGATGGCAGGATTCGAACCTACGACCTCCTGCTCCCAAAGCAGGCGCGATACCGGGCTACGCTACATCCCGAACTTGGTATCTTCTTTTCCCCTCTTTCGGAGGGATTGCAAATTGACGGTTTTAAATTGATAATACCACTTTTATTTGCAATTATTTTTGTTTCTGCGGAGAGGGCGGGATTCGAACCCGCGGTACCGTTACCAGTACGACAGTTTAGCAAACTGTTCCTTTCGGCCACTCAGGCACCTCTCCTTTCACCTTCAAAATTTTGTCCTACCGACCTTGTTTTGAGGTCTGCAAATATAGTAAAACAAGTTATCCAACAAAAAAAAATTACAAAATTTGTTGATAATCTATTCGCACATGATAGATACTCATAAGCATTGTCTTGAATATCAATTTGATAGTCTCGATATCTTTTAACGTTAAATCGCAGTCATCTAACTGATTTTGCTCCAATTTATAGTTAATTATCCTTTCAACGATGTCATTTATGTTCTGAGCATCGGGATTTTTCAGGCTTCTTGAGGCAGCTTCTACCGAATCTGCCAACATTAACACACCAGTTTCTTTACTAAAAGGGATCGGTCCGGGATAGCGGAAAATGTTTTCGTCGACAAATTTTTCGGGAGTATTTTTTAAAAACGATTGATAAAAATAATCAACACGGGTATTTCCATGGTGCGTTCTGATAAAATCAATAATCGCTTCAGGTATTTGATTTTTTCTCAATATTTCAATCCCTTTGTGCACATGCTGAATAATAATTTGCGCACTTTGCTCATATGGCAATTTATCGTGCGGACTTACAGCCGTATTCTGGTTTTCGATAAAATATTGCGGATTATCCACCTTACCAATATCATGGTATAATGCACCAGCCCTTACCAGCACCGAGTTACCCCCTATTTTAAATATGGCAGCCTCAGCAAGGTTTGCCACCTGTAATGAATGCTGAAACGTTCCAGGAGCTTTAAAAGCAAGTTCTCGCAAAAGTTTATTATTGGTATTGGTCAGCTCGATTAAGGCAACATCAGATGTGATGCCAAAAATACGTTCGAAAAGATAGATTAAAGGGTAAGCCAGTAGTGATAACAGTACGCTAAACACAAAAGGAATAAAATTGATCCACTCTATTTCACGGAAAGAACCCTCGCGCAATAGCGCAATACCAACAAATGAAACAAAATAAGCCATAAGTATAAACAAGGCCGAAACCAGGAACCTTTCGCGCTTAACAAAGTTTTTAATGCTGAATATAGCAACCATCCCGGCCGTAACCTGATAAAATACAAATTCGAAGCTGTTGGCAACAAAAAAACCTGCAATTAAAATCACCAGCATATGCAGGTAAAGTGCCAAACGTGTATCAAAAAGGATCCTGATTATAATAGGCACCACGCAAAACGGAATGTAATACAAACTGGGAATTTCCATTTTAATGGCCCAGGTTAAAGCAAGCAACATCCCAGTGGTTACAATCAGGATTAATGATAACTGGCGGTTATCGGCAAAAATATCCTTCCTGAAAAGAAAAAGGAACGACATTAAAATGGTTAACACAAAACCCACCAAAACCACCTGCCCTAAATAAACGAGTGCCCTGCTGCCTATGGTTTTGGTTTGTGCATCATAAGTGGCTTTATAAGATTCTAATTTTTGATAAATTTCTTCATCAATCACATCATTTTTGGCCACAATAAGTTCACCTTTTTGCACCATTCCTCTTGTGGTAGAGATGTTGTTAATGGTATTATCCTGTATGGTTTGGGTTAGGCGTTCATCAAAAACAATGTTTGGTGTAATGTGATCTATGGCCAGGTTTGCCACCAGATCGTCCATAACCTGGTTAGATGCTTTAAAGTTTTCTTTGAAGAAATTCAATGCAGTTTCTGCGGTAAAAACATCCTGCGTATTTTTCTCTTGTGCTACATTATTCTCCATTAACGAAAAATCGTAGTTTTTACCACCGGTTTGGTGTTTTACATTTAAGCTGATAATGCCTCTCTGGTAAATATTCTGCAGCAACTTATAAGCGTTGCTTTTATATACATCTTTATCTTTTTCGTTAAGTTGCTTGGTTTTCCACTTTACATCAAACTCATTGGCAAATTCTTCCAAAGCATTGGCGGTAATGCTCCTATCAAGTTGATAAACAGGTAATATATCTTTTAAAGCATTTTTTTTATCGGCACTAACCTGAGGATTGGTTTTTAAGATGGCAAAGCTGAAAGGCGAAATCAGGTCCTTATTTTTCCATACCGCATTTTTTTCAAATTCGTACCTAAACCTGGGTTGCTTGGGCAGAAAGAGCGTGATAATGAAAACAGTAAATATCATCATCACATATTTTAGGTTTGATGAATATTTACGATAAAGGATTTTATGTGAGTTTCTCTTGATTTTAGCCAAAACGATGTATTTATTGTACTGTCAAAAATAACATTTTTATCTAATATACATTTTAGAGATTTTGTTTGCAATTACCAGATTTTATATTTTACTTTATGATATCAAATTAATATCAATTATGTATCAAGAAAAAATTATCAGCCCTCCATCCGGGTATTTAACATTTGCACTATCCATCGCCTTATTAGGTGCATCAATTTTCTGTTTTATATCGGAGATTTTTCTCTGGGGCGGGATTTTGCTCGCGGTAGATTTATTTTTAATATTCCCCGGCTTTTTAATTATCAATCCCAATCAATCCATGGTGCTCACCCTGTTTGGTAAATATCTGGGTACCGTTAAACAAGATGGTTTTTTCTGGGTAAATCCGTTAACCACTAAAAGACGCCTTTCGCTTAAAGCCAATAACCTGAACGGGCAACAGTTAAAAGTGAATGATAAACTTGGAAATCCGATTGAGATTGCTGCTGTAGTGGTTTGGAAAGTAAATGAGACGGCAAAAGCTGTTTTTTCTGTAGAAAACTACATGCAATATGTAAACATCCAAAGTGAAGCTGCAGTTAGGCACCTGGCCAATATTTTCCCTTACGACCATGCTGAGGGCGAGGAAACCAGCATTACCTTAAAAGATGGTGCCGAAAAAGTAAGTGAATTATTGGAAAATGAACTGAACGAACGTTTATCAAGAGCGGGCATTGAAGTTTTAGAGGCCCGAATTTCTCACTTAGCCTATGCGCCCGAAATTGCCAGTGCCATGTTACAGCGCCAGCAAGCTACCGCCGTTATTGCAGCCCGTAAATTAATTGTAGAAGGTGCTGTGGGCATGGTAGAAATGGCATTGGAAAAATTATCACAAAAAGGAATTGTTGATCTTGATGAAGAACGCAAAGCTGCTATGGTGAGCAATTTATTGGTTGTTCTATGTGGCGATCGCCATGTGCAACCCGTGGTAAATACAGGAACCTTATACAATTAGGTAAAATGGAATTCGAGGAAAAACAAGGTTTAAAACTTTGGTGGCTTTATATTTTACTGGCAATCGATGCTGTTATGGTGCTGAGTATTGTGCTTTTTGATAAAGGCGGAATGAGTTTCGAAACTTTAAAATCCACTTACTTTGCTCCATTTTGGGCGGTAATGCTTCCTTTTGCGATCATTTTTATGCTTCAAAAAAACAAATTGACTGTGCAAATCGGGAGCCAAGGCATTTCCTATAAATATTTTCCGTTTCAGAGAAAATTTAAATTGTTAAACTGGATCAACATGGAAAAGGTTTACATCAATAAATATGATGCTTTAGGTGATTATGGTGGATTTGGTGTGCGGAACAGGCTTTGGTTTAAATTTAATGATAAAGCCTATATTTTTAACGATAAAAACAAAGGTTTACAGATTGAATTTAAAAACGGAAAAAAATTATTGTTCAGTTCCAATAAAATAGAAGACCTTGAAATTTTCCTGATTAATTTGAAAAAGAGATATAATATACAAGCAATACAATAAGAATGGCGGAGAAAGATAAAAAGGCTTTTGTATTAAGAATTAGTGCTGCTTTATTAAAAGAAGTAGAAACCTGGGCTGCCGATGAGTTTAGGAGTACCAACGGGCAGATTGAGTTTTTACTTACCCAGGCGTTGAAATCGCGAAAGAAAGGGAAAACGAAAGAAGAATAAATTGCGAATTGTTATTTGTTCACTGAAAACTGGGCAAGTGATAACTGGCAACTGGCAACTGGCAACTGTAAACTGATTATTATCAACTGCAAACTGGTAACTGATTATTATCAACTGTAAACTGATTTGGGCGTTACCCCATACCGATGAAAAATCGATATGGGGTCGGGCTTTTCAGGGCTGCGCTACGCTTTGGTACCGATGAAGGATCGGTACTGAACCCTTACAATCCCTAACGCAAAACCCATCGTTTTAAATAAATTTAATTTCTGCACCTGGCAACCACGTCAAAAGCCCATTTTTTTATCGGTTGAGGAATTGAAAGGATTACAGGACTAAATATTGCCATTTATAACTGGCAATTATTAACTGCAAACTGATTAAGGCTTTTCAGGGCTGCGCTTCACTTCGGTACCGATGAAGGATCGGTACTATAACCCTTACAATCCCTAACGCAAAACCCACCGTTTTAAATAAATTCAATTTCTGCACCTGGCAACCACGCCTAAGGCACACTATCTCTGGTAATTTAAACCTGATAGAACAGAAAGCCCGCAACCCGATTTTTCATCGGGTGAGGACTTGAAGAGATAGCAGGACCGCAGACAGCCATTTACACCGAACCACTCCTTTTCAAAAAAAACAAATAACCAAGCACATTTAACTTTCTTGATTTAACGACTAATAAAAATACAATATCAATGTGCTAAATGAATTTCTCATACGTTATTTATAAACCTACAGGTTTTGGAAACCTGCAGGGTTTAACTAACTTAGCGGCCTAACCAAAAATTCATAAAAATTTTCACATGAAAGAAGTTGTAATTGTATCAGCTGTAAGAACACCTATTGGCAGTTTTGGAGGCTCATTAGCTCAGTTTTCTGCCCCTCAACTTGGTGGTTTTGCTATAAAAGCAGCCATCGAAAAAGCTGGTTTAAGGCCAGATCAAATTCAGGAGGTGTATATGGGCAATGTATTATCTGCTAATTTGGGTCAGGCACCAGCCACACAAGCTGCAAAATTTGCCGGCTTACCAGATTTACCTGCAACCACCATAAATAAAGTATGCGCCTCGGGTACAAAAGCCATCATGCTTGCCGCACAAAGTATTGCCAACGGTGATAACGACATAATTGTTGCCGGCGGAATGGAAAGCATGAGCAATGTGCCATATTACCTTGATAAAGCAAGGAACGGTTACAGATTAGGCCACGGACAGCTTACTGATGGGCTTGTAAAAGATGGTTTATGGGATGTTTATAATGATTACCATATGGGCAATGCTGCCGAACTTTGTGCAACAGAATGTAATATCAGTCGCGAAGCGCAGGATAATTTCACCATCACATCATATAAAAGAGCACAAGCTGCACAAACATCTGGCAAATTTGCCGGCGAAATTATAGCGGTAGAGGTGAAAGACCGTAAAGGCGATATTACTGTGGTTGATACGGATGATGAGCCTACAGCGGTTAAATTTGACAAAATACCTTCGCTGAAACCTGTTTTCAAAAAAGATGGAACAGTAACGGCAGCAAACGCATCTACACTTAATGATGGGGCTGCAGCTTTAGTTTTAATGAGTGCAGATAAAGCAAAAGAACTGGGTTTAACACCTTTGGCTAAAATATTAGGCTATGCCGATGCACAGCAGGCCCCGGAATGGTTTACAACGGCCCCATCAAAAGCCATTCCGCTGGCTTTGCATAAAGCAAATATTGATATAAAAAATGTTGATTATTTTGAAATTAACGAGGCTTTTTCTGTAGTTTCTTTGGCTAACAATCAATTATTGAACTTAAACGAAGATCAGGTTAATGTAAACGGTGGCGCAGTATCGTTAGGGCATCCGCTTGGTGCTTCCGGAGCCAGAATTGTAGTTACTTTACTTTCAGTATTGGCACAAAATGAAGGAAAAATAGGCGTTGCAGGAATTTGCAACGGGGGTGGCGGCGCAAGCGCATTAGTTATCGAAAAGTTATAATTTTGGGTCGGCAAATTATTATGGGCCGTTAATTGCATATGAAACATTACAGCTTTTATATCCTCCTCCTTACCGCATTGCTCAGCTTTAACCTAAAAGCACAGCAAAGCCCAAATAAATTGGTTAGTTTTCAGGATACGCTGATTAAAATTTCTGCAAATGTTGTTGCAGCGCAAAGTGATGACCAGAAATTAGCAATAAATGGCAAATTTGTAAAAACTTTGGTTGAAGCTTTAAAAGCACCTAATTCTTTTGCATTCGCCTTTGATTCACTCAAAAATGTATCGGTAATTAAATCTCCAGACCAGGCTTTCAGGATACTAAGCTGGTATGTACTATTGGAAAATGGCAGCTACCGTTATTATGGTGCCATACAACTGAATACCAAAAGCGGCCCGTTAAAACTTTACCCACTAATCGATCAGACTGAAAATCTGAACGATCCAAATATCATTACCAACAACCAGAAATGGTTTGGTGCGAGGTATTACGAAATTGTTCCGGTAACGAGTGGCAACCGACTGCCTTATTACGTACTTTTAGGCTGGAAAGGAAACACACAGGCAACTACTAAAAAGGTAATTGAAGTGCTTTCTTTTGATAAGGACAACCTTACTTTTGGTGCTCCGGTTTTTGATGGAAAAGAACTGAAAGGAAAAAACAGGATGGTATTTGAATATGCAAAATCGAATGCCATGACTTTAAAAACAGATTTAAAAGCGGGCATGATTGTATTTGATCACCTGGCATCTTTCGACCCTGAAATAAAAGACAAATTCGAATATTATGGATCGGATGGTACTTTTGATGGTTTTAAAATTATTGGCGGAAAATTAAAACTGCAAGAAGACCTGACACTTAACAACGATCCTGATGCGAGCGACGAACTTTATGCCGACCCAAAGAAAAATGTAAAACCCATCCGAAAGTTCTGATTTTTAACACAGCTTAACTAAATCATTACCTTACACATTACTTAAAAATTTGTGAGTTTGCCAATCGCTGACTATATTGCGCCCTGCTAAACTAGCTTAAACAACACACAAATTCTGAATTCATAAACTAAAACCAACAAATGTTTTATGCAAACATCTAATGAAATCATTAGTATTGACCATGATAAGGAACTAGACCTCCATTTAAACAGTCAAGGCGTTTCACCCGAAAAATTATTTAGCCATCCGGTTGGCCTTTTTGTACTCTTTTTTACCGAAATGTGGGAAAGATTCAGTTACTATGGAATGCGTGCCATTCTGGTTTTATTCCTGATTAGTGATTTAAGCAAAAACGGTTGGGGCTGGCCACGGCCAGAAGCCTTACAGCTTTATGCTATTTATACAGGTTTAGTATACTTTACACCAATACTTGGTGGTTTAATTGCCGATAGATTTACAGGTTATAGAAAAGCTGTTATCATCGGCGCTTTTATTATGACATTAGGCCATGCTGCAATGGCAATGGAAGGCATCAGCACCAACTTCTTTTATATTGGTTTACTATTGTTAATTATCGGTAACGGATTTTTTAAACCAAATATTTCCTCAATTGTAGGTAAACTATATCCACCAATCAGTGATAAAAAAGATAGTGCTTACGCTATTTTTTACATGGGTATTAACTCCGGAGCCTTTATCGGCATGTTAATGTGTGGTTATATCGGCGAAAAAGTAGGTTGGCATTATGGTTTCGGCCTTGCTGGTATTTTTATGCTTTTTGGTATGCTACAGTTTTATTTCGCTCAGAAAATTTTTGGAGTAATCGGCTCTGCTGTTGATAAAACCAAAGCAGTCGAAAAGGCAGATCCTACTGTTGAAGAAATTCCTGCAAAGGTTAGAAGTCAACGTTTATGGGTGATCGCTATTTTATCTATTTTTACCATTTTCTTCTGGATGGTATTCGAACAGGCAGGTGGTTCAATGACCATTTTTGCAAAAGATTATACGCTCAGAAACTTAACCGGCGGAGCAGCAACTACCTTTAAATGGGTTGATGCGATTTTAACCATATTTCCATTGGTAGCTGTAACTTTCGTACTGCTTTCGTTAGCCGGAAAAATTTTCAAAAAATATCCTGCAACCATTTTATTTACACTATTGAGTTTTGCCATCATCTGGGTGTTGGCAATCTGGAAGGTAAGCAGAGAAATGGGATCGGTAAGTACCGAAGTTCCGGCTTCATGGTTCAGTGTATTAAACTCTTTCTTTATTGTATCCTTGGCCCCTATTGTTTCAAAAATCTGGGAAACCAAATTTAATCCTAGCGGACCTGTAAAATTCGGTTTTGGATTGATTTTCGTTGGTATCGGTTTTGCAGGCTTAGCTTATGGCGGCTCATCTATTCCACAAGGAGCTACCTCCGCTGAAGTAAGTTTATTCTGGTTAATTTTTGCCTATTTCTTCCACACTGTTGGTGAGTTGTGCATCTCTCCTGTCGGATTATCTTATGTGAGTAAGCTTGCACCTTCAAACCTTGTTGGTTTAATGTTTGGTGTATTTTTTACCTGTACCGCTATTGGTAATTATTTAGCTGGTGCAACCGGATCTTTGATTGACAAAATAAGTTCTGCTTATTCAATTTCTACATTTTTCTTAATTTTCACTATAATACCAATTGTTGCGGGTTTAATTATGTTTGCCATAAGCCCTATTTTGCGCAAATGGATGCATGGTGTTCACTAATCAAAAATATATTTTTACCAAAAAGCCCGATCAACAATCGGGCTTTTAATTTTTAAACCTATTTAATGGAAAAAACAGTTTCAATAGAAGATATTCAAAATTTTGAGGGTAAATATCCAAAACAGCTCTGGCATTTATCGCTGGTAGAAATGTGGGAGCGTTTCTGTTTTTATGGCATGCGCGGGGTATTGGCTTTCTTCATGGTTGAACAATTGGGCCTGAGCGATCAAAAATCAAATTTACAATACGGTGCCATACAGGCTTTTGTGTATGCTTTTACCTTTATAGGTGGTATTTTTGCCGATAAGATTTTGGGCTTCAGGAAATCGTTATTCTGGGGTGGTTCTTTAATGATTATTGGCAACCTGGTTCTGGCTTTTTCTCCGCACGATCTTTTTTATGTAGGCATTACTTTATCTATTATCGGGACAGGTTTTTTTAAACCCAATGTTTCCTCAATGGTGGGCGAATTGTACCATGAAAAGGATAACCGCAGAGATGCGGGCTATGGTCTTTTTTATGCCGGAATAAATGTTGGTGGTTTGCTGGGCGGCGCAATGTGCATTTACCTGGGCAAATATTATAACTGGCATTTGTGTTTCTTATCGGCTGCATTGGTGATGATGTTTGGCTTGGGCACCTTTATTTTTACTAAAAAACATTTAGGGCCTATCGGAAATTCTCCGTTATCGCACCTTAAAAAATCAAGACAACAGTTTTCAGAAATTGCCGTTTACGCGGGGTCGATATTGTGCATCCCGTTGATTTACATTATGGTAAAAAATACCGCTTTTACCGATTATTTCATGTACACAATTGGAGCTGTGGCTTTGATTTATTTCTTGTTCGAAACCTTTAAAATTAAAGACAAAAAGGCTCAATACAAGCTGTTGGCTGCTTTCGTTTTTATATTCTGTTACTTTATTTTCATGGCTATATCCGAGCAAAGCGGTGGTTCCCTGTCGTTGTTTGCGAAGGATAACCTTGATCATAAAATTTTGTTCTTTAATATCGACCCCAATGTGGTAAACAATAGTGTTAACTCATTATTTGTAATTGTTTTTAGTCCGATTGTAGGTATTTTATGGTTGGGATTGTATAAACGCAAAATTGAACCGAATACTGTTGTCAAATTCGGGATCGGTTTCCTGCTACTGGCGGTAAGTTTTTATGTGTTTTATGCCACAAGATTCTTTGCAAATGCACAAGGCATAACCTCCTTAAACGTTTTTACCCTCGCCTATTTATTGCTAACCCTCGGCGAACTTTGTTTGGGGCCGATTGGGATGTCGATAATTACGAAGCTTTCTCCAAAGAAAATGTTTGGAATGATGATGGGACTTTGGTTTTTATCAAGTGCTTTTGGTCAGTTGGCTGCCGGAAAGTTAGGCGCAGAGATGTCGAGTATTGATCATGCTTCGTTGTCTACAAAGTTAATGGCCTATACAGAAGGTTATAAATCTTTGGCCATATATTCTTTAATTGCAGGTTTGGCGCTGATTATTTTTTCACAACTGGTTAAAAGGTTGATGCAGGAGGTGCGGTAGAAAATAAGGTGTCATCCTTTGCGTAGTTGAAGGATAATCTTTTTCATTAGTCAGAGAGAAAAATCTTAGCCTGTGCTTAGATCGAGTATGGTTTACAAGAGGTGGGCAATTTGGAAACGGGGGAACAGTAGTTCTTAAAGGCCTGCTATCCCGCCATTCGCTATAGTCCATACGAAAACTCGGGAGCTGCCGCTGCTTTCGGGTTTAGGAACAAAGGTTTGTACCTTGAAAAATGAAGGTTAAAGCTCGAAGGGACTTAAATAACGATCCGGGTTACAAACCCACACCAATGAGAAGCTGAAAAACTTAGTTGAACACGCTAATCATTCCGAATTAATGAATTTTCATAAAGGTTTCACTTTTAATATTTACTTTCGCAGTTTAAAAGCAAAATATAATTCAATTATATACATTCAAAGCTTAATTATTAAATAACCACAAGCAACGTGTCAGATAGTTTAGTCATCATACCTACTTATAACGAGAAGGAAAATATTGAAAAGATCATTAGAAAGGTTTTTTCTTTAACACAACCTTTTCATGTTTTAATTATTGATGACGGTTCTCCGGATGGAACAGCTGAAATCGTTAAATCGTTACAGGCTGAGTACGAGGGGCATTTATTTATCGAAGAACGTGCAGGCAAACAAGGTTTGGGTACAGCATATATATATGGCTTTAATTGGGCTTTGCAAAGAGATTATGCTTACATTTTTGAAATGGACGCAGATTTTTCACATAATCCGGATGATTTGGCCCGCTTGCGAGAGGCTTGCGTAAATGGTGCAGATGTGGCCATAGGATCGCGTTATGTTAAGGGTGTAAATGTGGTAAACTGGCCTATGGGAAGGGTTTTAATGTCGTACTTTGCTTCGATGTATGTGCGTTTTATTACCCGGATCAACATTCAGGATGCAACTGCAGGTTTTAAATGTTACCGTAGAATTGTATTGGAAACCATTCCGTTAAATAAAATTAAATTTGTGGGTTACGCCTTTCAGATCGAAATGAAGTTTACCGCCATAAAATTTGGTTTTAAAGTGGTGGAAGTTCCCATTATCTTTACCGACCGTACCGAAGGTACATCCAAAATGAGCACCCGTATTTTTAGGGAAGCTTTTTTAGGTGTAATACAAATGAAGGTTTGGAGTTGGTTTAGGAGTTATAAAAGGGAGTCTTAAGTTTGGAGCTGGGAGCCTGGGGTTTAGCGTTCCTAAATGATAAATAATTTAAATTTTGGACTGGAAAACAGGAGTTGGATTTCTAAGTACCTAGCTGTTTGCTCTTTGCGAGACTCCGAACTAAAAACTCGAAACTCACAACTCACTTTCCCGAGTCTTAAGTTTGGAGCTGGGAGCCTGAAGTTTAGAGTTTCTAAATGCCGAATAATTTAAATTTGGGACTGGAAAACAGGAGTTGGATTTCTAAGTACCTAGCTGTTTGCTCTTTGCGAGACTCCGAACTAAAAACGCCAAACTCACAACTTACTTTCCAGAATCTTAAGTTTGGAGCTGGGAGCCTGAAGTTTAGAGTTTCTAAATGCCGAATAATTTAATTTGGGACTGGAAAACAGGAGCTGGGAGCTCTAAGTACCTAGCTGTTTGCTCTTTGCAAGACTCCGAACTAAAAACTCCAAACTCACAACTTACATTCCGCAGTCTTAAGTTTGGAGCTGGAAGCCTTGAGTTTAGAGTTCCTAAATGATAAATAATTTAAATTTGGGGCTGGAAAACAGGAGTTGGGATTTCTAAGTACCTAGCTGTTTGCTTTTTGCGAGACTCCAAACTAAAAACTCCAAACTCACAACTTACTTCCCGAGTCTTAAGTTTGGAGCTGGGAGCCTGGAGTTCCTAAATGCCGAATAATTTAAATTTGGGACTGAAAAACAGCAGTTGGGAGTTCTAAGCACCTAGTTGTTTGCTCTTTGCGAGGCTCCGAACTAAAAACTCCAAACTCACAACTTACTTCCCCGAGTCTTAAGTTTGGAGCTGGGAGCCTGAAGTTTAGAGTTTCTAAATGCCGAATAATTTAAATTTGGGACTGGAAAACAGGAGTTGGATTTCTAAGTACCTAGCTGTTTGCTCTTTGCGAGACTCCGAACTAAAAACGCCAAACTCACAACTTACTTTCCCTTATCATTGTACCAAAATCCTGTCCTTTATCCATCGCTTTAACCGTCATCACAATTCTTTTAGTCCGTGTAGGTTCTGTTTTGGCTTGGTTAATCCAGTTGATGTAATAGTTCTGGTGCGACTTAGGCTGTTTTAAAAAGTTATGCATTAAATGTTCTTCTTCTGATAGACAGATGTCGAGATCTTCGGGCATTTCGACCTTGAAATCTTTATCTTCTTCTAAATAAAGCTCAACAACAGCACCAGATTCCTTTTTTAGTTTTTTACGGACTTCGCTTTTTAAAGCTATTATAAAATCACCCTCACCCATAGGAGTGGTTGCCATTCCGGCAACTTCAAGTTGATCTATTTTACCTTTTACCCTAAAACTTTTTTTGCAACCAGGCTTAATTTCGTTTGCCAATGCCGCCGGAACAAACACATAACTCCAGCCAGTTTTTTCACCCATGCTCTCAAAACGTTCTATCTCTGCTTTAATGTGGACCATGGTTTAAAGATAAATATTATGTTTTAACTTGTAAATGAATAATACTTTAGCAATAGTAGATTACTTTATAAACTGATTATTAATAACACAGCGTCATCTCGACTGAAGCGCAGCGGAATGGAGAGATCTATTGATATTGGGATTTAATTACGGCGATGTTTCCGATCGAAAGCTTTCTTTAAATGAGCATTCATTACAATTTATCACCGCAAAAACCTTGGTTTATATATTTGTCACGTTGAGCTTGTCAGAAACGCTTTGAGGGGAATTTAAGCAAACCCTTCCACAAGCTCAGGATGACACTTTTGTTTAAGATATGTACTGAATTAATATAAAAAGGTCTGTGGAGACACAGACCTTGGAGTTAGGAAAGATATTATCGACTGAAGCGTAGCGGAATGGAGAGATCTTAAGATAAAATATCTGAGGCAGATTTCTCGGCTACGCTCGAAAGGACGACTTAATTGTTATTTAGATTTTATGAAAAATTAAAAGAAAATAAATTCAACCGCATAACAGAATTTATTAAATTATTAATCGGCTCAAAAACAACCCAATTTATGAGCCGATTAGCAGAATTAATCGGCTCATTATCTTCAAATCAGGTTTTAAAACTACTTAACAGTTTACTTTTTTGTATTAACTACTTAAGGAATTTAAGACTAATTCTGTGAAGGGAAGAATTTTTTAAGGCTTGTAACCAAGGGGGCTTTTATTTGATTTATAGCGCATGCTATAGCGATCGTTGTAAGATTGCTTCGTCGGCTGAAAAAGCCTTCTCGCAATGACGATACCCATAGGATATTCATTTCTTTAAATAGGATATTCGTTTCTTTAAAATCATGTCACTTATATTAGTTTTTATAAATAAATTATCCCTCAGGATGGCACCATTGTTTAAAATAGGTACTGAATAAATATAAAAAGGGCTGTGGAGACACAGACCTTGGAGTTACAAAACAAGCAGATTTTTGTAATGACGACTCAATTCTAGGTCTAGTTCCCCTAATGATGCTTAATCAATCGCTACCGGGTTCATCCGGATATCCAGCTTGGCAAACTTTAAAACTTCGATGCTTTGAAAGCCAAAATCTTCTACTACCTTTCCTAAAATAAGGTAACAGCCTTTTCCCTTAAAAGGATACATGGGTGTGGAATTGGGGAAGTGGGTGGTATCAAAAAAGTCGCCATTGGCATCTAAAAAAGTACCGAACCACATTTTGGTATTCTTAATGGTATGTACTGTTTTTTCGCATACATAATTACCAACCATCCTTACTGTTTTGCCTAAGTGTTTATGCATATCTGCGGCCATGGTATCGCCCCTGTAAGGTGTTTTCAGAAAATCGAACATGTTATAATTAAGCGGATAACCCAACAACTCCAATTCTGTGTAGGCATTTTCGAGTTCGGAATCGGCCAGTTCGGGAAGCTGGTAAGTTTTGTAACTTAGTTTAAATAGCTCGGCATGGTTTACTTTCTTCTGTTTAAAACCTAAGTAATTGTGCACATCCCAAAGCAGGGTTTTACGGTCTTTGCCTGTAAAACGCAGCGCGCCTAAACGGATTAAAATAATGGCTTGTTCAAGGGAAATGCAGGTGCGTTTCACAAAATCTTCTAGATCGAGATATTTTCCGTTTGCCTTCCGTTCTTGCGGAATGGTCTGAATGTATTTTCCTTCTAAACCCTGGATGCCAATAAAACCAAGATAGGCATCTTCGCCATTGATGTTTACCACTTCATCACTACGGTTAACACAGGGTAAATGTACTTTCGCACCAGTTTTCTGCAACTCGTGCACATACACCCACCTGCTGTAAAAGCCACCATAATTATTAAGCACGGCTACCATAAACTCCATTGGATGATAGGTTTTGAGGTATAAACTCTGATAACTTTCTACCGCAAAAGATGCAGAATGGGCTTTAGAAAAGCTATATCCTGCAAAAGAGGAGATTTGCCGCCATACTTCTGTAATGAGCTCTTCGGAGTGGCCTTCTTTCCGGGCGGAGGCAAAAAACTTTTTTACCAGTTCCTCGAAAGCAAGTTTAGAACGGTATTTACCACTCATGGCTTTACGAAGAATATCAGCATCAGACAGATCCAAACCTGCAAAATAATGGCAAACTTTAATCACATCTTCCTGGTAAACCATTACGCCATAGGTTTCGCTAAGCCGCTCTTTCATCACTTCGCAAAGGTATACCACCTTATCGGGTGCATGGTAGCGTTCGATATACGATTTCATCATACCCGAGCTGGCCACACCTGGCCGGATAATTGAACTGGCGGCTACAAGGGTGAGGTAATTTTCGCATTTTAGCTTTTTGAGCAATTGCCTCATTGCCGGCGATTCGATGTAAAAACAACCTATGGGCTGACCTTCTTTAAGGATAGCATTTAATTTCCGGTCTGTTTTAAAAGTTTTAAAATCGTGTATATCAATATCCAGGTCTTTATTTTTCTTAATCAGTTGTACGGCCTCGCGAATGTGCCCAATACCGCGCTGACTTAAAATATCAAATTTCTCATAACCAATGGCTTCAGCTTCATACATATCCCATTGAACGGTTGGAAAACCTTTTGGGGGCATATCCAAAGCGGTATAATAGGTAATCGGTTCTTCGGAAATCAAAATCCCCCCGGCATGGATAGATCGCTGGTTGGGCATTCCTTTCATGTATTGGTATACAGCCAGCAGCTTCTTGTAAGTAGCATTCAGCAAGTTTTCGCGCTCTTTTGTAGGATCGGTAAAACCATCAATTTCTCCCTTGGGCAAACCCAACACTTTACCGATTTCCCTGATGATTGCCCGATCTTTAAAAGTGCTCATGGTACCCAAAAAAGCAACATGCCATTTAGGATAGCGGCTAAAAATATAACGCTGTATTACTTCGCGTTCATCCCATGAAAAATCGATATCAAAATCTGGCGGACTGGTTCTTTTTTCGTGGAGAAAACGTTCGAAGTACAAATCAAGATCAATCGGATCTACATCTGTAATGCGCAAGCAATAGGCTACAATACTGTTTGCGCCTGAGCCACGGCCAACATGATAGAAACCGCAGGTATTCATGGCATAGTTTACAATGTCGTGAGTGATCAGAAAATAAGCGCAAAAGTTTTTAAGTTCAATAATCCGCAATTCTTTTTCCAAACGCTTAACGGCTTCCGGATTGTTTTCGCCATAGCGGTATATTAACCCTTCTTCGGCCAGCTCGCGAAGCATTTTTTTATCTCCGGCCAAGCCTTCGCTGGTGTAGAAAAGCTTATTTTTAGATTTAGGCACCGCACTATCTTCAAAATAGGCACTTAAATCGCAACTGTTTATCAGTTTTTGTGTGTTTTGAACAATAAAAGGGTATTGTTCGAATTTCTGCGTGAGTACTGCTTCTGGAATCAGGTATTCGTCTGCATCGCATTTTTGTTCTTCGGGTACTTTACTTAAAAGCGTATTGAGCTCAATGGCCCTAAAATACTGGTGCAAACGGTGGGTAATTTTATCATTTACGGTAACGGGATGCCACACCAGCAATTTTTCTTTTTGCTTTAAAAGCGGGTGCTGATACAAAAGGTTAAGCTGTTTAGCGCGGATTCCTACAAATTCATTTTCCTTTAGTGTTTTATTTAAAGTTTTTTGAAAGGGATATACAATGTATACGTTTTCCATTTCGGGCGGAATTTCGGGCAAAGGAATGTGGTTGATGTTGTGGTGACTCAAAAATTCATTCAATTCGCGCATACCCTCCCTGTTTCTGGCAATGCCCACATACAACAACCTGTTGTTGAGCCTGAATTCGATACCTGCTACCGGTTTAAGCTGATATGGTATATTCCCTTTGTGTATTTCATCAGCCTCTTTGGCAATCCCCTGCCTGTAGCATTCACGTATAAATTCTACAGCACCGGTTGAATTATTGATATCGGTTAATACCATCTGGTGAATGCCAAGCGATCGCGCAGTAGCAATCAATTGCTCAACACTCAGCGTGCCATATTTCAGGCTATATGAAGAATGCACATTTAAAAACATCGCTAATCATATGATTTTGTACCCCTTGTGCCTTTTTCGCTCATAAAACTCCTGATTTTGGATCGTTTTCTTACTTCCAAATCTTCTTTCGGCTCTCCTTCTTCCGTATTCCCAATCAGCACTTTCTTTTTGCGGGGATTGTATTTTATCACTTTTCCCTTTTCATCGCGGGGTGGCTGGGTAACTATGCAGGCTTTTACCACTGCTTCGGCACCGTAATGATTGCGCACCTTATCCATAGCCTGGTAAAGACTATATTCTTCTTCGGCGATATTATATAAACCAATCTGCTCGTAACCGCTTACCAAATGCGAAAGCTTTACCCCCACCAAACGCAGCAACATCCGTTTTGAATATAATTTTTCGAACAGGTTATGTGCCTTGCTGATCAAAAACGAATCGAGTGAGGTGTATGGAATTCTTTCCTGCTGGGTAACTGTTTCAAAATTGGTATAACGTACGGTTACAGTAATGCAGGCGGTTAGTTTTTTTTGGTTGCGCAACTGAAAAGTTAATCCGGTAACCATTCCGGTAATAATGGCTTTCAGTTTGGCCATATCCATCGTATCGCTTTCGAAAGTGGCTTGTGTACCTATTGATTTTCTTTCGCGGTAAGGCACAACCGGCGAAAGGTCGATCCCGTTGGCTTTTTGCCATAAACTTAATCCCTGCTGACCCAATATTTTAAACATCAGCTGTTGCGGAATCTGTGTGAGGGTAAGGATTTCGCGCACTCCCATTTCGCTCAGTTTTTTATAGGTGGCATGGCCGATACCCGGAATTTTATGAATGGCCAGCGGATCGAGAAATGGCCGCAGTTCGGGATAGGTAACCTGCAATTCGCCATCCGGTTTTGATTCGTTTGTAGCAATTTTGGCTACGGTTTTGTTGATGGATAAGCCAAAGGAAATGGGCAGACCCATCTCTCTGATAATTGTTTGCCTGAGTTCGGATGCAAACTTCATGCAGCCAAAAAAGCGGTCCATACCAGTCATATCAATATAGTGCTCATCAATGCTGGCTTTCTCGAAAAGCGGAACTTTATCGGCAATAATTTCGGTGATTTCGTGCGAGGCCTTTGAATACTCTTCCATATCGCCTTTTAAAAATATTGCCCCCGGACAAAGTAGTTTGGCCGTACGCCCGGGCATTGCCGAGTGTACCCCGTATTTGCGCGCCTCGTAACTGCAGGATGCGACTACGCCCCTATCACCGCCGCCTCCAATAATAACCGGTTTCCCAATTAAATTGGAATTCTTTCTAATTTCTACCGACACAAAAAATGCATCCTGATCCATATGAATAATCTGCCTCTCTTTTACCATTTCTGTACAATTGGGATGATTGAGATCAAAAATACTAATATAATTAGTTTTATTAATAATCTCTAGCTCTAACTTATGAACATAATACTAACAATTTTAGTTTTAATGTTTGTTATCAAAAAGGTTTTGGCTACGGAAATATGGGAAGGTAGCGATTAGCTTTTGTACCTTACTTTCCGCATAGATCGCAAAAACATCAGTATCAGTTGCGAGAGCTTTACAATGCTTTGCAGACCTATCAGAATAGATTGCGAAGATGCCGGTATCAATTGCGAGACGTTCACTTTACTTTGCGAGCCTTCCAGTGTCAATTGCGTAAGTTTCAGTATCGATTGCAAAATAGCCACTGTGTTTCGCGAGCTTTCCAGTATCGATTGCGTAAGTTTCAGTATCAATTGCGAGACGTTCACAGTGTCGAAGGGTTTTAACCACAGATTACACAGTTCAGTTTGCCACGGAAACACAGAAAGCACGGAGAATTCATAGATTGTAATCCCCTGGTTATGTCATTCTGCGTCATTGCGAGAAGGCTTTTTCAGCCGACGAAGAAATCTTTATGGTAAGGCTCACTAGCATGTAGTCGAAGGGCTTTAACCACAGATTTACACAGAGATCATTTTTAGCCTCGGAAACACAGAAAGCACGGAGAATTCATAGATTGTAATCCTATGGTCGTGTCATTTTGCGTCATTGYGAGAAGGCTTTTTCAGCCGACGAAGCAATCTTTATGGCAAGGCTCACTAGCATGTAGTCGAAGGACTTTAACCACAGATTTACACAGTTCAGTTTGCCACGGAAACACAGAAAGGATGAACCTAAATTTACGCAACCATTATTATACAAAACCATCGAAAAACACCCTAACCNGAGAAGGCTTTTTCAGCCGACGAAGCAATCTTTATGGCAAGGCTCACTAGCATGTAGTCGAAGGACTTTAACCACAGATTTACACAGTTCAGTTTGCCACGGAAACACAGAAAGCAGGGAGAATTCATAGATTGTAATCCCATGGCCGTCATTTTGCGTCATTGCGAGAAGGCTTTTTCAGCCGACGAAGCAATCTTTATGGCAAGGCTCACTAGCATGTAAACTGAAGCTCTACGGTAAAAATTCATAGATTGTAATCCCATGGCCGTCATTTTGCGTCATTGCGAGAAGGCTTTTTCAGCCGACGAAGCAATCTTTATGGCAAGGCTCACTAGCATGAAAGATTGCTTCGTACCTCAGCAATGACGACCGCTTTACTGCTTTACGATTTTAAACTCCGTACGTCTGTTCAACTGGTGATCTGTTTCGCTACACGCTACACCATTTGCACATTTGTTAAGCAGTTGGGTTTCGCCATAACCTTTGGCGGTAATGCGGTTTTTATCAATGCCTTTTGAGATAATGTACTGAACTGCCGATTCTGCTCTTTTTTGCGATAGGTTCAGGTTGTAGCCATCTTTACCCCTGCTGTCGGTGTGCGAACCCAGTTCGATCCAGATCGTCGGGTTATCAGTCATGATCTTTACCAGTTTGTCGAGTTCAACCGCTGCATCTGCACGGATGTTCCATTTGTCGAAATCGTAATAAATGTTTTCAATCCTGATTCCCTTATCAATTACAATAGCTTCCAGATATAAATCCTGGTTGAGCACACTAGAAGTGGTTAAACCAATGGTAGCCAGGTTTTCCACATCAGATCGGTAACCGGTTTTCTCTGCCGAAACATTGTATTCTGTTTCTTTGGTCAGATTAAATCTGTAGCTGCCGTTTTCATCGGTTTCTGTTTTCAGGATCGAGCCGTTTACTTTCGCCAGGCTCACCAAAGCGCCTGCAATAGGCTGGTTGCTGTTCTTGTCGAAAACCCTTCCCTCCAGCTTAAAGGCGAGGATCATTTTCTGATCGATGGTGTAAATATCATCACTGCCCATGCCGCCCTCACGGTTGGAAGACAGGTAAACAATGCCACCCTTTTCATTCAGGCTGAAACCGAAATCATCCTGCGGGGAGTTTAAAGGATAGCCCAGGTTTTCAATCCGGCCAATGCTGCCACCTTCCCTCAGGGCCATGAAAACATCCAGTCCACCCATCCCGGTCCGGCCGTTGCTGGAGAAATAAAAGTTGTCCTTGTCATCAAAAAATGGACTCCTGTCGTTCCCCTCCGTATTCACCTCTTTCAGGTTGATGGGTTTGCCCCATGCACCCGCATCGGTTTTAAGGCAGACATAAATATCTGTAGCACCAACTCCACCGGGCATGTTCGAAGCAAAGTAAAGGCTGTTGCCATCTTTGGTAATGAAGGGGTCGCCGACAGAATAACCGTTCACATCATTGTATGCAAAAGAAACAGGTTCGCCCCAAACGCCATCCGTACCCTTGGTGCTGCTGTAAATTTCCACATTTACAGTTGTAGGTTTGTTCTTTACTTTTTCCAGTTCGCTGGAGATCCGTGTTAAGGTAAAATACATGGTTTTGCCGTCGCCCGTAAAACTTGCCGAACCTACATGGTAACTTGTTCCCGCTTTTAGAGGGAACAACTGTAAACTGTCGGTTGGCGAAGGTTTTACATACAGTTTCAGGTATCCGTTGCCCGTCCATCCGTAAACCTGTTTGTCCGGTTCCTTCGATCCGTCGAAACGTAAAAAAGGTTTGTTTTCCTGTTCAGATCCTGATCCCTTTACCGCCCTGTCGGAAGTAAAAACCACCCCGCCCTGATAGTCAACCGCACCCCAGTCAGACTGTGCACTGTTCAACGCCACCTGGTTCACCAGCTCGGTTTTCTTCGGGTTCCTGATCCATTTCAAGGCCGAATCGCAGGAAGAGACCCAAACGGCCTGCTGCTTTTCCGGTACGTCTTTCTTTTTATCGATGTAATTCAGATACTGAACTTTCGCCTCGCTGTATTTCGAATTGCTCTGCAATGCCCTGGCATAGGCCAAAATATTTTCCGGTCTGCTGCCCGGCATCTGAGAGGCGATGGCGTACCAGCTTTCGGCCTGTTTATAGTTGTAAACCATGGCATAGGCACTGGCCAGACGCTCTGCCGCATGCAGGGATTTTTTCTTCTGATAGGCCTGTTCGTAAAGATCAACCGCTTTGCTGTAGTTGAACAGTTCGTAAGCTTTGTCGGCATCTTTTATTACATACTGCGCCCTGGCCGGAAAACCGGTTGCAAACAGAAAATATGCAGAAAGGCAGGCACCTATTAAAATTCTTTTCATTGTGATCAGATTACTGGATGTTGTTGTTTAAAATACCCTTGGGGTTGCCATTCTAACGTTCGGTTTGATGAACGAATAAGATAGCGAGATCTCATGCGTTCCGCCGCTGTAACCTTGCAAAGGGCCAACGGAAAAGTCGTAACCGTAACCGATCCTGATTTTTTCCGATGGGAAGATCTGGATGGCGGCCACCGCGGAGTTCCTTGGCGTAAGGTCTTTCTGCAGGTAGCTTTTATCATAAAGTTTTACTCCGGTACGGTAAGAACCGCCCACCCATAAAAAATCCTTGATCAGCAGGAAGGCGTTCACATCCAGACTGGTAGGGCCGCCCCGGTCATCCTTTATCAGAAAGGAAGGCTTGATCTGGAAATCCTCAGATAGCGGGAACAAAGCCCCGGCGGTCAGATAATAATGCGGTTTTGGCTGTGGGATAAAGGCATAGCGGTCGATGTTGATGTAGGTGGCGATCAGGTTGTCAACCGAAAAGCCTGCATAATACCTGTCGTTTGCAAAATAAACCCCTGCCCTTGCATCGGGCACAATAGTGCTCTGCATGCCCACGGGCTGGTTGGGCTCCGGGTTGTTCGGGTTCAGCATTGAGCCGTCAATCCCCAACTGTACCATGCCAATACCGAGGCCTAATGCCAATCTTGAGCTTCCGTCGTCGTTCATCCTGATGCGGTAAGCATAGTTGCCGTAAATGCTCAGGTTGTTCTGCGCACCCAGTTTATCGCTGGCCACCTGAAGCGCCAAACCTACGTTGCCGCTGTTGGCAATGGCATCAACCGCGAGCGACATGCTCCTTGGTGCCCCGGTAATGCCCGTCCACTGGCTCCGGTAAAAACTGTGCACATTCAGCACTTCCTTATATCCTGCGTAAGCCGGGTTGATATAAATCCCGTTGAACATATACTGGCTGTACTGGGCATCCTGTTGTGCAGATGCCGGTCGCGAAAGCAACAAAAACGAACCTGCTATTAACAATATTAATTTCTTCATCATCGTAATATCTTAAAGCGCAACCGGGTTGAAACTCCTGGCTGCACTAAGTCTTATCTTATTTTTTAAACGCCTTGATCAATGTGATGTAGCCTTTAAACACTTCATACTGATCGCTTCCTGCTTTTTTAACACGCAGCAGGTAGTAATAAGTACCTTCATTCAACCCCTCGCCCGTCCAGTTGTTCTGGTAACCTTTGGCGTGGAACACCTCATTGCCCCATCTGTTCACAATCTGCAGTTCATTAACCTGGTACTGGTTAAGGCCGATGATCTCGAAGGTATCGTTGATACCGTCGCCGTTCGGTGTAAACAGGTTAGGGACGGTGATGCCTGTAAAGTTGGCGGTTAATGTTACCGTTGCCACATTGGTATAATATCCATAAGCATCTTTTACGCGGTAGGTAAACACATCATCTCCCACATAACCAGGATCAGGTGTATAAGTTACCGTACCATCTGCATTTACTTTTACGGTACCGTGTTTAGGCGCATTTACAACCTCAACAGTTAATTTATCGAGGGTAGAATTACCTGGATCATCATTGTTGAGCACGCTGATCACCACCGGCGAATTGGCCACCGTTTGTGCCTTATCATCAACAGCTGTCGGCGATTTAGGGAATGTGGTAACCGTTGGCGTATTGTTTGTTTCTGCTGTTCCTGAAACATCTGTTACGCTGGCTCCGGCAAGTGTTCTGGCATTTACGGTTGCGGTATTGGTTACCGTACCTAAATCCTTGTCGGCCTGAGTTAAGGTGTACACTTCAACATCAGTTGTGGTTGCACCAGGTGCAAGTCCGCCAGCTACCGTGATCACTTTATTGTTCAGTCCGAGTTTAGCATCTGTTAAAGTAATGGTGTTTAAAGTAATGGTTCCTGTATTCTTGATGGTGAATGTGTAGGTTACTTTATTTCCATTAAATACTGATGTTTTAACGAGCGCGACTGATCCGTTGTTCGGAATCAAGGTTACCGTTGGCGTATTGTTGTTTTCTGCCGTACCGGAGATATCGCTCACCGCAACATTTGCCGGGGTCTGGCCGGTAATGCTTGCCGTGTTGGTTACACTTCCTGCATCTTTATCGGCCTGGGTCAACTGGTAAACATAGCTATCGGTTACCGTTGCACCAGGGGCCAGTGTACCAGGGATCACCCTGTTCAATCCAAGTTTGGCATCCACGAGGGTAATGATGTGAAGCGTTACGTTTCCGGTGTTTTTAACACTGAAGCTGTAGGTAATGCTGTTTCCATCAGTGCTCACCGTTCCGGTTTTAACCAGGGTGATCATCGAGGCAGGAGCAATTACCGTTACTGTTGCATCATCAACCGCAATTGTGTTCGGATCGTCTGATTTAGGTTTGTTCAAAATACTTCCGCCCGGGGTCTGTGCCGTTGCAGAAGCCTGGTTGCTGAACGAGCCTGCGTTTACCTCGGTTAAGGTAACGGTGTGCCTTGCGGTTACCGTTACACTGCTGCCAGGTAACAGGCTTGCTATGCCCGCAGGGGTAAGTGATCCTGCATCTGCTCCTGCATCGGTTACCGCAACATTTGTTAAGGTTACGTTACCGGTGTTGGTTACAATGATGTTGTAATTGATCACATCGCCCACTTTGCTTACCGTGTTGGTAGCCGTTTTGGTCAGGCTCATGGCAGGTGCTGCTACCAGGGTTACGGTAACCGGAACGGTTACTGTAACGGTGCCGCCTTTGCCATCGCTTACCGTTATGGTGAAGGTATCGTTACCTGAGTAACCGGCTGTTGGTGTATAAGTGTAAGTACCGTTTGCATTCACCACAACCGTTCCATGCGCTGGCTGTGCAGTTAGCGTAAAGGTAAGTGCATCACCGTCCACATCACTGGCAGTAATGGCTCCGTTAACCGCCGTATTCTGAGGAGTGGTAACCGCAGGTGCCGTAGTGACCGGAGCGTCGTTCACCGGAGTAACGGTTACGTTTACTGTTACCGTTGTGGTACCGCCTTTGCCATCGCTTACTGTTACCGTAAAGCTATCGGTACCGTTGTAGTTTGGTGCAGGAATATACGTATACGTTCCGTCGGCATTAACGGTTACCGTACCATGTGCCGGAGGCGTAGCAACCGTAAAGATCAAAGGATCGCCGTCTGCATCGGTAGCGGTAATGGTGCCGTTGATTGGCGAATCCTCATTACCAGTAACCGCCGGAGCAGTAACCACTGGTGCAACATTGGTCGGGTTGATTGTAACGTTGATGGTTACCGTGGTTGTACCACCTTTGCCATCACTTACTGTTACCGTGAACACATCGCTGCCGCTGTAGTTGTTGGCTGGGGTGTAGGTGTAAGTTCCGTCGGCTTTAACAGTTACCGTACCATGTGCAGGTGGAGTGCTTACCGTGAAAGTAAGTGCATCGCCATCCACATCACTTGCGGTAATGGTTCCGTTAACCGGGATGTTCTTATTGGTTACAATCGCTGGCGATGTAGCAACCGGAGCATCGTTCACCGGAGTTACGGTTACGTTTACTGTTACCGTAGTTGTTCCACCTTTTCCATCGCTTACTGTTACCGTAAAGCTATCGGTACCGTTGTAGTTTGGTGCCGGAGTATACGTATAGGTTCCATCAGGGTTTACCACAACTGTTCCATGTGCCGGAGGTGTGCTTACTGTAAAGGTCAGCGGATCGCCGTCTGCATCAGTAGCGGTAATGCTGCTGTTGATTGGAGAATCCTCATTACCAGTAACCGCTGGTGAAGTTACAAATGGTGCAACATTGGTCGGGTTAACCGTAACGTTGATGGTTACCGTGGTTGTGCCACCTTTGCCATCGCTTACCGTTACTGTGAACACGTCGCTGCCGCTGTAGTTGTTGGCCGGGGTATAGGTATAGGTTCCGTCGGCATTAACAGTTACCGTACCATGTGCAGGTGGAGTGCTTACTGTGAAAGTAAGGGCATCGCCATCCACATCACTTGCGGTAATGGTTCCGTTAACCGGGATGTTTTTATTGGTTACAATCGCTGGCGATGTAGCAACAGGAGCATCGTTAACCGGAGTTACGTTTACGTTTACTGTTACCGTTGTGGTTCCACCTTTTCCATCGCTTACTGTTACCGTAAAGCTATCGGTACCGTTGTAGTTTGGTGCAGGAGTATACGTATAGGTTCCGTCGGCATTAACAGTTACCGTACCATGTGCCGGAGGCGTAGCCACCGTGAAAGTAAGCGGATCACCGTCTGCATCGGTAGCGGTAATGGTGCCGTTGATCGGCGAATCCTCATTTCCTGTAACGGCCGGGGCAGTAACCACTGGAGCAACATTGGTCGGGTTGATTGTAACATTGATGGTTACCGTGGCTGTGCCACCTTTGCCATCGCTTACCGTTACCGTGAACACATCGCTACCACTGTAGTTGTTGGCCGGGGTATAAGTATACGTTCCATCTGCATTAACAGTTACCGTTCCATGTGCAGGTGGCGTGCTTACCGTGAAAGTAAGTGCATCGCCATCCACATCGCTTGCGGTAATGGTTCCGTTAACCGGGATGTTTTTATTGGTTACAATCGCAGGAGCCGTGGCAACAGGAGCATCGTTAACCGGGTTGATGATAACATTGATTGTTACCGTTGTGGTTCCACCTTTGCCATCGCTTACTGTTACCGTAAAGCTATCGGTACCGTTGTAATTTGGTGCCGGAGTATACGTATAAGTACCGTCAGGGTTTATCACAACTGTTCCATGTGCTGGAGGTGTANTAGAAATAGTTTCGGGCGGAGTTACGGTTACGTTGATGGTTACCGTAGTTGTACCACCTTTGCCATCGCTTACCGTTACCGTAAAGCTATCGGTACCGTTGTAATTTGGTGCCGGAGTATACGTATAAGTACCGTCAGGGTTTATCACAACTGTTCCATGTGCTGGAGGTGTGCTTACTGTAAAGGTCAGCGGATCGCCGTCTGCATCGGTAGCCGTAATGGTGCCGTTGATTGGCGAATCCTCATTGCCTGTAACCGCCGGAGCAGTAACCACTGGTGCAACATTGGTCGGGTTAATTGTAACGTTGATGGTTACCGTGGTTGTGCCACCTTTGCCATCACTTACCGTTACCGTGAACACATCGCTGCCGCTGTAGTTGTTGGCCGGGGTGTAGGTGTAAGTTCCGTCGGCATTAACCACAACCGTTCCATGTGCAGGTGGAGTGCTTACCGTAAAAGTAAGGGCATCACCATCCACATCACTTGCGGTAATGGTTCCATTAACCGGGATGTTTTTATTGGTTACAATGGCTGGAGCCGTGGCAACCGGAGCATCGTTAACCGGAGTTACGGTTACGTTGATGGTTACCGTAGTTGTACCACCTTTGCCATCGCTTACCGTTACCGTAAAGCTATCGGTACCGTTGTAATTTGGTACAGGAGTATACGTATAGGTTCCATCAGGATTTACCACAACTGTTCCGTTTGCCGGAGGTGTAGCAACCGTAAAGGTCAGCGGATCGCCGTCTGCATCAGTAGCGGTAATGGTGCCGTTGATTGGCGAATCCTCATTGCCTGTAACCGCCGGAGCAGTAACCACTGGCGCAACATTGGTCGGGTTAACCGTAACGTTGATGGTTACCGTTGTGGTACCACCTTTGCCATCGCTTACCGTTACCGTAAACACATCGCTACCGCTGTAGTTGTTGGCTGGAGTGTAGGTGTAAGTTCCGTCGGCATTAACCACTACCGTTCCATGTGCAGGCGGAGTGCTTACCGTAAAGGTAAGGGCATCGCCATCCACATCACTTGCGGTAATGGTTCCGTTAACCGGGATGTTTTTATTGGTTACAATCGCTGGCGATGTAGCAACCGGAGCATCGTTCACCGGAGTTACGTTTACGTTTACTGTTACCGTTGTGGTACCACCTTTTCCATCACTTACTGTTACCGTAAAGCTATCGGTACCGTTGTAGTTTGGTGCCGGAGTATACGTATAGGTTCCATCGGGATTTACCACAACTGTTCCGTTTGACGGAGGCGTAGCCACTGTGAATGTAAGTGGATCACCGTCTGCATCGGTCGCGGTAATGGTTCCGTTGATTGGCGAATCCTCATTACCTGTAACCGCAGGTGCAGTAACCACTGGTGCAACATTGGTCGGGTTGATTGTAACGTTGATGGTTACCGTGGCTGTACCACCTTTGCCATCGCTAACTGTTACCGTGAACACATCGCTGCCGCTGTAGTTGTTGGCCGGAGTGTAGGTGTAAGTTCCGTCGGCTTTAACCACAACCGTTCCATGTGCAGGTGGCGTGCTTACGGTAAAGGTAAGGGCATCGCCATCCACATCACTTGCGGTAATGGTTCCGTTAACCGGGATGTTTTTATTGGTTACAATGGCTGGAGCCGTGGCAACCGGAGCATCGTTAACCGGAGTAATGGTTACGTTGATGGTTACCGTAGTTGTTCCACCTTTTCCATCGCTTACTGTTACCGTAAAGCTATCGGTACCGTTGTAATTTGGTGCCGGAGTATACGTATAAGTACCGTCAGGGTTTATCACAACTGTTCCATGTNGTTACCGTAAAGCTATCGGTACCGTTGTAATTTGGTGCCGGAGTATACGTATAAGTACCGTCAGGGTTTATCACAACTGTTCCATGTGCTGGAGGTGTAGCCACTGTGAAAGTAAGTGGATCGCCATCAGCATCGGTAGCGGTAATGGTGCCGTTGATTTGCGAATCCTCATTGCCTGTAACCGCCGGAGCAGTAACCACTGGCGAACGGTTATCCCTAATGTTAACTGTAGCAGGCGTTATACTTGCGGTAATCAATGCATTATTTGTTGCTGCATTCATTGTAAGTATCACCGTTTCATTTCCTTCGTTAATGTTATCATCAAGTACCGGCACCGAAACTGTTGCTGTTGTTTGTCCCGGTGGGATAGTTACAGTAGTACCAATTGTTGTATAATCTGCACCGCTGGTTGCTGTTCCTGTTACCGTATAAGTTATCTTCGTATCAGTTGTTGATACATTGCTTAAAGTAAAGGTAAACTGACCAGGAGTTGCTGGCTCAGCACCATCAGCAGTTGCCGTTACAGTAACAGTTGCATTTGTTCCATCCAGGATATTGATGTTTGCAGGAACACTGCTCACACTTACCACAGGATTATCGGAAACGGTTAGCGTTGCAATTACAGTTTCTGTACCTTCTACAAGTGCATCACTCAATACCGGAATGGTAACTGTTGCAGTGGTTTGACCAGCCGGGATGGTAACTGTTTTGGTTACGATCGCGCTATAGTCGCTGCCTTCAGTTGCGCTACCTGCCAGTACATAAGTAAGCTTGGTATCAGTTGCAGATGGCTTGCTCAGTGTAATGGTGAAAGTGCCATTTGCAGGGCCATTTTCGTTACCATCTGTTCCTGCTGTAATGGTTGCTACCGAAGTATCATTGTCAATTATTGTGGTAGTTGCCGAGTTTGTGGCAATGGTTACCAAATTACCTGTTACGTTACTAATGGTTGCGTTAAATGTTTCGCTGGTTTCAACGGTGTTGTCATCATTAATCGGAACAGTAAATGTTAAGGTTGCGCCGGCAGCAGAACCTGCAGGGAAAGTTAATGTTCCGCTGGTTGCTGTATAATCCTGTCCGGCTGTTGCCGTTCCATTGCTTGTTGCATAATCAACGCTGAATGCATTTTGAACTGCTGCACTTAATGTTACGGTAAAGGTAGCTGTTCCTGCCGATTCGTTAACCGTTGGAGCTGTTGCAATGCTCACCGTTGAATCATTATTATCGGCAATGTTAATGCTTGCTGAAACATTACTTACTGTTACTGCCGGATTTGCAGAAGCAGTTAAAGTAGCTACAACCGTCTCATTACCTTCTAACACTGCATCGGTTAATACCGGAATAGTAATTGTTCCTGTGGTTTGCCCTGCCAGGATAGTAATGGTTTTGGTAACGATTGTTGAGTAATCACTACCTTCTGTTGCTGTACCACCTAAAGTATAAGTGATTTGCGTATCAGTTGATGACGGATTGCTTAATGTTACGGTAAAAGTTCCGTTATCCGGTCCGTTTTCGTTACCATCAACTCCAGCGGTAATGGTAGCTACCGATGTATCGTTATCAATAATGGTAGTGGTTGCTGTAGCTGTGGCAATGCTGATTAGGTTACTGCTCACATTACTGATTGTTGCACCGAAAGTTTCGTTCGTTTCAACAATGTTATCATCATTTACCGGAACGGTAAAGCTTAACGTTGCACCAGCAGCTGATCCGGCAGGGAATGTTAATGTTCCGCTGCTAGTGGTGTAATCCAAACCTGCTTTGGCCGTGCCATCAGTAGTGGTATATGCTACGCTAAATGCATTCTGTACGGCTGCACTTAAAGTTACCGTAAATGTAGCTGTTCCTGCTGCTTCGTTAACAGTTGCTGCTGTAGCAATACTTACCGTGGCTGTATTGTTATCGGCAATGGTAATGGTTGCCGGAACGTTACTAACAGTAATTTGAGGATTGCTCGAAGTTACCAGTGTGGCAACAACTGTTTCTGTACCCTCAACCAAGGCATCAGTCAATACCGGGACGGTTATATTTCCGGTGGTTTGACCTGCAGGGATGGTAATGGTTTTGGTTACAATTGTGCTGTAATCTGCACCTTCAGTTGCTGTACCGGTAAAGGTATAACTAAGCTGGGTATCGGTAGCCGACGGATTGTTTAGCGTAACTGTGAATGTTCCGTTTACCGGACCGTTTTCGTTACCATTTGTTACGGCAGTTATTGTAGCAATTGACGAACCGTTATCGGTAATATTCACCGTAGCAGGTGTAGTGCTGGCAATGATCGAACCATTATTTGTGGTGGCGTTCATGGTTAAGATAACCGTTTCAGTGCCTTCTACAATATTATCGTTCAATACCGGTACCGAGACTGTTGCCGTGGTTTGGCCAGCCGGAATGGTTACCGTATTGCCAATTGCAGTATAGTCAGTCCCGCTGGTTGCTGTTCCGCTTACTGTATAAGTAATCTGTGTATCTGTTGTAGCTACCTGGCTTAACGTAAAGGTAAACCTTCCAGGGGTAGCAGGTTCTGCACCATCTGCTGTTGCCGCTACTGTTACAATTGCTTCGGTATTATCGGCAATGGTAATGGTTGCAGGTGTATTGCTCAGGCTTACCAATGGATTACCAGATGTTACCAATGTAGCAATAACAGTTTCTGTTCCTTCTACTATAGCATCAGGCAATACCGGAATCATGATTGTTCCTGTGGTTTGGCCTGCCGGGATGGTAATGGTTTTGGTTACAATTGTGGTGTAATCACTACCCTCAATCGCAGAACCTGCTAAAGTATAAGCAAGCTGGGTATCTGTTGAAGCCGGGTTGCTTAGCGTTACCGTAAATGTTCCGTTTACTGGTCCGTTTTCACTTCCGTTTGTTCCGGCAGTTATGGTAGCTACCGACGAATCGTTGTCGGTAATGGTTACCGGAGCGGTACCATTTGCAATGGTTACCAAACCGCCCGTTACGTTACTGATGATACCGTTAAAGATTTCATCACCCTCAACAATATTATCATCAATAATCGGAACGGTAAAGGTTAAACTTGCGCCAGCTGCAGAATTTGCAGGGAAGGTTAATGTTCCGCTGGTGGCCAGGTAATCAAGTCCTGCTTTTGCAGTTCCATCAGCTGTGGTATAATCAACACTGAAAGAATCTTGCACCGCACCACTTAAGGTTACGGTAAAGGTTGCTGTTCCGGCAGCTTCGTTTACGCTGGTTTGTATTACTGATATACTTGCCGTTACCGAATTGTTATCAAGAATATTGATTGTTGCTGGTGTATTGTTTACGGTTACTAAAGGATTATTGGTGTTGGTTAACGTAACAATAACAGTTTCGTTTCCTTCTACAATGTTATCGCTAATTACCGGGATAGCAATTGTACCTGTGGTTTGACCTGCCGGGATGGTAATGGTTTTGGTAATCGTGGTATAATCGCCTCCTTCAGTTGCAGTGCCACCAACCGTAAAGGTAATCTGTGTATCTGTTGATGAAGGATTACTTAAGGTTACATTATATGTTCCGTTTACCGGCCCATTTTCGTTTCCGTTTGTACCCGCAGTAATGCTGGCTACCGAGGTATCGTTATCGGTAATGGTTACGGTTGCTGGCGATGTACCAATGGTAACCACCCCTCCTGTTACACCACTTAATGATGCACTAAAAGTTTCAGCTGGTTCTACCAAATTATCATCATTAATCGGAACAGTAAAAGTTAAAGTAGATCCTGCCGCAGCATTTGCAGGGAAAGTTAATGTTCCTGTTGTTGCGGTATAATCCAATCCTGAATTTGCAGTACCATTGGCTGTAGCATAATTTACACTAAAGCTATTTTGAACAGCATTATTTAAGGTTACGGTAAACGTAGCCGTGCCTGCATTTTCATTAATTACCGGTGTGGTAGAAATGTTTACGGTTGCAGCATCTGCATCAATCACATTGATTGTTGCCGGTGTGTTGTTAATGGTAATTACTGGATTGCTTGATGCGGTTAACGTTGCAATTACTGTCTCAGTACCTTCGGCCAATGCATCTGCCATCACCGGAATGGTAATGGTAGCTGTGGTTGCTCCCGCAGGAATAATGATGGTTTTGGTAACTGCACTGTAATCGGCACTTTCTGTTGCAGTTCCGGTTAGGGTAAATGTTAATGTAGTTGGGGTAGCCGATGGGTTGCTCAATGTTACATTAAACACACCATTAACCAGGCCATTCTCATTTGCATTGGTACCTGCTGTAATGGTAGCAACAGCGCTATCATTATCGGCAATGGTTACTGTAGCCGGACTTGCGCCAATGGCTACATCAGCACCTACAACATTACTCAATCCAACATTAAATGTTTCTGAACTTTCTATCAGGTTATCGTCGGTAATTGGAATAACAACATTAAGCACGGTACCTGCAGGTGAGTTTGCAGGGAATGTTAAAGTTCCGCTAGTTGCGGTATAATCCAATCCTGATAGGGCTGTTCCGTTTGCCGTTGCATAATCAACTGTAAAGCCGTTCTGAACCGCAATATTTAACGTTACGGATAAAGTAACCGTACCAACTGATTCAGGAATGCTTGCCGCATTGATTGAAATACTTACGTTGGCCGTGTTGGCATCAAGGATGTTGATGCTTGAAGGAGTTGTATTTATTGTAACCGCTGGATTGTTTGTTGTACCCAAGGTAGCTACAACCGTTTCGATACTTTCTGCTACTGCATCTACAATAACAGGGATGGTAATCGTTCCGGTAGTTTGACCTGCAGGAATGGTAATTGTTTTGGTTACAATAGTTGTGTAATCGCTACCCTCGGTTGCTGTACCACCTAGTGTATAGGTAATCTGCGTATCAGTAGCCGATGGATTACTTAAGGTTACAATAAATGTTCCGTTAACCGGACCACTTTCATTACCGTTAGAACCCATTGCAATACTGGCTACAGCAGTATCATTATCGGTGATGGTAACATTGGCTGTTGGCGTTGCAATGCTTATCAAGGTACTGCTTACGTTGCTCAGGGTAGCACCAAAAGTTTCTGATCCTTCAACAATATTATCATCGTTAATTGGCACAGTGAATGTTAATGTTGCTCCGGCTGGTGAATTTGCAGGGAAGGTTAAAGTTCCGGTTGCATCGGTATAATCCAAACCTGCCGTTGCTGTACCATCTGTTGTTTTATAATCAACACTGAATGCGTTCTGTACCGCTGCACTTAGGGTAACGGTAAAGGTTGCTGTTCCTGCGTTTTCATTTATCACCGGGGTGGTAGAAATGCTTACAGATGCTGTACTGTTATCAAGAATATTGATACTGGCAGCCGTAGTGTTTACATTAATCAACGGATTATTTGTGCCTGCCAATGTAATGGCTACGTTTTCTGTTCCCTCTACCACGGCATCAGTTAATACCGGAATGGTTATGGTTCCGGTAGTTTGACCGGCCAAAATGGTAATGGTTTTTACAATTGGCGTGTAATCACTTCCCTCGGTTGCTGTTCCGCCAACAGTATACGTAATCTGTGTATCGGTTGATGATGGATTACTTAAGGTTACTGTAAATGTTCCGTTAACAGGGCCGTTTTCATTACCGGTTATTCCTGGTGTAATGGTCGCAATTGCGGTATCATTATCAGTAATGTTAACTGTAGCTGGTGTTGTATTTGCGGTAATAGAAGCATTGCCTGTTGTTGCAGCCATGGTTAATATTACAGTTTCAGTTCCTTCTACCAGGTTATCGTTCAATACCGGCACGCTTACGGTTGCCGTAGTTTGGCCCGCCGGGATGGTTACGGTAGTACCAATTGAAGTATAATCCAATCCGCTGGTGGCTGTTCCGGTTACCGAGTACGTAATCTGCGTATCTGTTGTAGATACATTACTCAAGGTAAAAGTAAACTGACCAGGTGTGCCTGGCTCTGCCCCATTTGCGGTTGCTGCAACATTAACTGTTGCGGTAGTATTATCTGCAATGTTAATGCTAGCCGGGCTATTGCTTACCGTTACCAGTGGGTTTGTAGAAGCAGTTAATGTAGCAATAACTGTTTCTGTTCCTTCTACCAAATTATCGGTTAATACCGGGATGGTAATGGTAGCAGTGGTTTGTCCGGCCGGGATGGTAACGGTTTTGGTTACAATGCCAGCATAATCACTTCCCTCAGTTGCCGTTCCTGTTACAGTATACGTAATGGTGGTAGGCTGCGCTGAAGGATTACTTAATGTTACCACAAATGTTCCGTTTGCAGGGCCATTTTCATTACCGTTTGTTCCTGCGGCTATTGTGGCCACAGCGGTATCGTTATCGGTAATGTTAACTGTAGCTGGTGTTGTGCTTGCCGTTATTGCGCCATTGCTGGTAGTGGCAATCATGGTTAAGATAACCGTTTCTGTACCTTCGGCAATGTTATCATCAAGTACCGGCACACTCACAGTTGCAGTGGTTTGTCCGGCAGGTATAGTTACCGTAGTACCAATCGCCGTGAAATCTGTTCCACTTGTTGCTGTACCGGTTACGCCATAAGTAATCTGTGTATCGGTTGTAGATACGTTGCTTAGCCTAAAGGTAAACAAGCCTGGTGTTGCAGGTTCTGCGCCATTGGTTGTTGCAGCTACCGTTACAGTTGCTGTGGTATTGTCATCAATATTAATTGTTGCAGGTGTATTGCTTACGGTTACCAACGGATTGCCTGAAGTAATTAAAGTGGCAATAACCGTTTCGGTTCCTTCAACCAAATTATCGGCTAATACCGGAATGGTAATGGTTCCAACGGTTTGCCCGGCTGGTATGGTGATTGTTTTGGTAACAATGGTTGAGTAATCGCTGCCCTCAACCGCTGTTCCGCTTAACGTATATGTTATAGTTGTTGGCTGTGATGATGGGTTGCTTAGCGTTACAGTAAATGTACCGTTTGCAGGTCCGTTTTCGTTACCAGGTGTGCCTGGGGTAATGGTGGCAACTGAGGTATCGTTATCCGTAATGTTAACCGTTGCAGGGCTGTTGCTTGCCGTAATTGACGCATTGTTTGTTGCAGCAGTCATGGTTAAAATAACCGTTTCTGTACCTTCAGCAATGTTATCGTTCAATACCGGTACACTTACCGTTGCGGTGGTTTGGCCGGCCGGGATGGTTACTATGTTACCAATTGCAGTATAATCTAAGCCGCTGGTTGCTGTTCCGGTTACGGTATAAGTAATCTGCGTATCAGTAGTTGATGCATTACTTAATGTAAAAGTAAACAATCCTGGTGTGCCTGGCTCCGCCCCATCTGTGGTGGCTGCTACGGTTACCGTTGCTGTTGTATTATCGGCAATGTTAATGGTAGCAGGTGTATTGCTTATGCTTACCAGTGGATTACCTGATGTAGTTAAGGTTGCAATAACAGTTTCTGTACCTTCTACCAAATTATCAGTTAATACAGGAATGGTAATCGTTCCGGTGGTTTGTCCGGCAGGAATAATGATTGTTTTGGTAACAACAGTCGAGTAATCACTACCCTCAGTTGCTGTTCCGCCTAAAGTATAGGTAAGCTGTGTATCAGTTGATGATGGTTTGCTTAATGTTACGGTAAAGGTTCCATTTGCAGGTCCGTTTTCATTTCCTGGGGTACCAGCTGTAATGGTAGCTACTGAGGCATCGTTATCTACAATAGTAGCCGTTGCTGTGGCATTGCTAATTAGTACCACTCCACCAGTAATACCACTTAATGTTGCGGTAAAGGTTTCTGATGGCTCGGCAATGTTATCGTCGTTAATCGGAACAGTGAATGTTAAAGTTGTTCCGGCTGCTGCATTGGCAGGGAAATTTAATGTTCCTGTTGTAGCAGTATAATCTATTCCTGCAAGGGCAGTACCATTTGCAGTGGTATAATTAACGCTAAATGCATCCTGAACTGCATTATTCAAGGTTACTGTAAATGTTGCTGTACCAGCACCTTCATCTACTGTAGGCGTGGTAGAAATACTTACACTTGCCGTATTGGCATCAAGAATATTGATTGTTGCAGGTGTTGTGCTAAAAGTTACCAATGGGTTGCCCAAAGCGGTGAGCGTAGCAATTACCGTTTCAATACTTTCAGTAAAGACATCAGTTAATACCGGAATGGTAATCATTCCGGTGGTTTGACCTGCCGGGATGGTAATGGTTTTCGTAACAATGTTTGAGTAATCGCTGCCTTCAGTTGCCGTTCCACCTAAAGTATAAGTAATCTGCGTATCTGTAGAAGATGGATTGCTTAAGGTTACGGTAAAGGTTCCATTAACGGGGCCAGTTTCATTTCCGTTTATACCGGCAGTAATGGTTGCAACCGAAGTATCGTTATCGGTAATGCTTACAGTAGCCGAACTTGTTGCAATGGTTACCAAACCGCCAGTTGGGTTGCTTAATGTAGCAGTAAATGTTTCGCTTGGCTCAACCAGGTTATCATCGTTTACAGGAACGTTAAATGTTAAGGTTGTTCCGGCGGCAGATCCCGCTGGAAATGTTAAGGTTCCATTTGTTGCAGTATAATCCAATCCCGCACCAGCAGTTGCTGTTCCGTTAGTTGTAGCATAATCTACTGTAAATGCATTTTGAACTGCTGCACTTAAAGTTACGGTAAAGGTTGCCATTCCAGCTGCCTCGTTAATACTTGTTGGAGCAGCAGAAATACTCACCGTTGCCGTATTGTTATCAAGAATATTGATACTTGCAGGCATATTGCTCACTGTTACCAATGGATTGCCCGTGGTAGCCAATGTTGCAGTTACGGTTTCTGTACCTTCTACTATTGCATCGGTTAATACCGGGATGGTAATCGTTCCGGTGGTTTGGCCTGCCGGGATGGTAATGGTTTTGGTTACGATGGTTGAGTAATCACTTCCTTCAGTCGCTGAGCCACCTAAAGTATAGGTAACCTGCGTATCTGTTGATGATGGTTTACTTAACGTAACGGTAAATGTTCCGTTTACAGGTCCATTTTCATTACCAGGAGTGCCAGGCGTAATGGTGGCAATAGAAGTATCATTATCGGTAATGTTAACTGTTGCCGGACTAGTACTTGCAGTAACCGATGGATTACTTGTTGCCGCATTCATGGTTATAATTACGGTTTCGTTCCCCTCTATAATGTTATCTTCCAATACCGGAACGTTAATTGTTGCAGTGGTTTGTCCGGCAGGGATGGTTACCGTTGTGCCGATTGATGTATAATCCAGCCCGCTGGTAGCACTACCACTTACAGCATAAGTAATTTGAGTATCTGTTGTAGATACATTGCTTAAGGTAAAGGTAAATCTGCCTGGTACAGTTGGTTCAGCACCATCTGCAGTTGCCGCAACCGATACAGTGGCAGTAGTATTGTCGTTAATGTTAATGGTTGCAGGGCTGTTGCTCACCGTTACCGCCGTATTATTTGTGGCAGTTAATGTAGCAATCACAGTTTCTGTACCTTCTACAATATTATCGGTTAATACCGGAATGGTGATCGTTCCGGTGGTTTGCCCAGCCGGGATGGTAATGGTTTTGGTTACAATGCTTGAGTAATCGCTTCCTTCCGTAGCCGTTCCGCCTAAAGTATAGGTTATTTGCGTATCGGTTGATGATGGATTACTTATGGTTACTGTAAATGTACCGTTTACAGGTCCATTTTCATTACCTGCTGTGCCTGGTGTAATGGTGGCCACCGCAGTATCGTTATCGGTAATGGTTACGCTTGCAGTAGCGGTTGCAATGCTTACCAAATTACCAGATACATTACTTATTGTAGCGTTAAATGTTTCGTTTAACTCTACTATATTATCGTTTATAATCGGAACGGTAAAGGTTAAGGTTGTGCCAGCGGCCGATCCGGCAGGGAAGTTTAATGTTCCGCTTGTTGCCGTATAATCGCTGCCTGATGTAGCTGTTCCGTTCGATGTGGCATAATTTACACTAAAACCAGCCTGAACAGCGTTGCTTAAGGTTACTATAAATGTTGCAGTACCATTTGCCTCATTAACGCTTGTTGGCGTAGCAGAAATACTAACTGTTGCTGCATCATTATCATTTATGGTACCAATTCCTTCAGCTTGCGTTATGGTAACCGGAGCAGTTGCATTGCTTAAAGTTACTTTAAAGCTTTCAGGACTTTCGGTAATGTTATCATCCGTAACCGGGATCAATATGGTTTGTGTAGCACCAGAAACAGATCCGGCAGGGAAAGTAACCACACCAGTTTTAGCGGTGTAGTCTGCTCCTGCTATTGCAGTATTATCGGCAGTGGTATAATTAATTGAAACTGCATTTTGTACATTTCCCGTTAAAGTTACCGTAAAAGTCATGTTGCCATCACTTTCTAGGGCAGAAACACTGTTAATGGCCACACTTGCAGCATCATCATCAGTAATGGTTGCAGTTCCTGTTGCGCCTGCCACAGGTATTGTTACCACCGAACCTGCACTTACACTGTTTAATGTTACCGTGAAAGTTTCTGCGAGTTCGGCAATGTTATCATTCGCAACCGGAATGCTGAAAGTTTGTGTTGCACCACTTATCGATCCGGCAGGGAAGGTTACACTACCAGTTGTTGCGGTATAATCGGTACCTGCGAGGGCTGTACCGTTGGCTGTTGTATAATTTACTGTAAATGCATTTTGTACGTTACCGGTTAAGGTTACTGTAAATATTGCATTGCCTGCATTTTCTACTACGGTTACATTATTAACGGCAACTGTTGCATTGTCGTTATCGCTAATGTTTACAGTTGCAGGAGCGGTACTTGCTGTAATAGCCGGATTATTGGTCGCAGCTGCTAATGTTAAAATCACCGTTTCTGTCGACTCTGCAAAAGTATCATCCTGTACCAAAACAGGTACCGTTACAGTGGTTTGTCCGGCCGGGATGGTTACTGTTGTACCTATAGAGATATAATCTGTTCCGCTTGTAGCTGTTCCGGTTACGGTATAAGTAAGCTGTGTATCAGTTGTTGATGCGTTACTTAATGTAAAGGTAAATAAACCTTGTGTATTCGGTTCTGCTCCATTGGTGGTAGCCACTACGGTTACTGTAGCAGTGGTATTATCGGCAATGTTAATTGTTGCCGTTTTATTAGCAGGTGTTGGTGTTACTGTTACCAATGCGCTGTTTGTAGCTACCAAGGTGGCTACTACGGTTTCTGTTCCTTCTACCAGGTTATCGGTTAATACCGGAATGGTTATCGTTCCGGTAGTTTGCCCTGCTGGGATGGTAATGGTTTTTGTAACAATAGTTGAATAATCGCTACCCTCAGTTGCGCTACCACCTAATGTATAGGTAATTTGCGTATCTGTTGATGATGGATTACTTAAAGTTACATTGAAAGTGCCGTTTACAGGTCCGTTTTCGTTACCAGCTGTACCTGCCGCAATAGAAACTGTTGCAGCATCGTTATCTACAATGGTTGCAGTGGCGGTAGCATTGCTGATTACCACTACCCCACCTGTAATACCGCTTAATGTAGCAGTAAAGGTTTCGTTTGCTTCGGCAATGTTATCATTGTTTATCGGAACAGTAAAAGTTAAAGTACTTCCTGCTGCAGCGTTTGCAGGGAAGTTTAACGTTCCGGTTGTAGCCGTATAATCCAATCCTGCTGTTGCAGTACCATCAGCTGTGCTGTAATTTACACTGAAAGCATTTTGAACAGCATTATTTAAGGTTACAGTAAAAGTTGCTGTACCATTTGACTCGTTTACTGTAGGCGTGGTAGAAATACTTATGCTCGAGGTATTCGCATCAATAATATTGATACTGGCAGGAGACGTATTTACTGTTACTGCATTATTTGAGGTGCCTAAAGTTGCAATTACCGTTTCTGTATTTTCGGTTAGTGCATCTGCTAAAACATCAATGGTTATTGTTCCGGTAGTTTGACCAGCTGGAATGGTAATGGTTTTGGTTGTTATAGTGGTATAATCACTTCCTTCAGTGGCCGATCCACTTAACACATAAGTAAGCTGTGTATCGGTAGATGCCGGGTTGCTTAGTGTTACGGTAAATGTTCCTTTTATCGGCCCAGTTTCATTGCCATTAATACCTGCGGTAATTGTAGCTACCGATGTATCGTTATCGGTTATGGTTACTGTAGCACTGCCAGTTGCAATGGTTACTAAATTTCCTGTTACACTAGTTAATGTACCATTAAATGTTTCGCTCGGTTCAACTGTATTGTCGTTAATGATTGGAACAGTGAAAGTTTTAGTAGTACCCGCTGCAGAATTTGCAGGGAAGTTTAATGTTCCACTTGTTGCAGTATAATCTAAGCCGGCAATTGCAGTACCATTTGTTGTGGTATAATTAACATCAAATGCATTTTGTACGGCAGCGTTTAAAGTAACTGTAAAAGTTGCGGTTGCAGTTGCTTCATCAATGCTTGTTGGTGTTGCAGAGATGCTTACCGTTGCAGTATTGTTATCAAGAATATTAATTGTAGCTGTTTTATCTGCTGGAGCAGTAGTAATACTTACCAAAGCGCTATTGGTAGAAACAAGATTAGCAATAACCGTTTCTGTGCCTTCTACTACTAAATCCGTTTTAACAGGTATAGTAATTGTTCCTGTGGTTTGACCAGCTGGAATGGTAATGGTTTTGGTTGTAATGGCAGTATAATCGCTACCCTCAGTCGCGCTTCCACCTAATGTATAGGTAATCTGCGTATCGGTTGATGATGGATTGCTTAAAGTTACATTGAACGTTCCGTTAACCGGTCCATTTTCATTACCGGCGGTACCTGCAGTAATTGTGGCTACTGAAGTATCATTATCGGTAATGGTTGCCGTAGCGGTTGCAGTTGCAATTGTAACTATGTTTCCTATCGGATTACTTAACGTTGCCGAGAAAGTTTCGCTTGGCTCAACTACATTATCGTTTGTAATGGCAACGGTAAAGGTTTGAATAGCACCAGCTGCTGATCCCGCAGGGAAAGTTATGGTGCCATTTTTAGCTGTATAATCTGTGCCTGCTTTCGCTGTACCATCTACAGTTGCATAATCAACAGTGAAAGAATTTTGAATCGCTTTGCTTAAGGTAACTGTAAATGTTGCATTGCCACTAGCTTCATCATAACTTATTGGTGTTGCAGAGATGCTTACGGTAGCCACATCGTCATCGGCAATGTTCACCGTGGCACTTGAAGGGGTTACCGTGATGTTCGGGTTGTTCGTTGCAGCTGTGAAAGTCAGTACAACTGTTTCAGTGCCCTCTACAATCTGGTCANTTCACCGTGGCACTTGAAGGGGTTACCGTGATGTTCGGGTTGTTCGTTGCAGCTGTGAAAGTCAGTACAACTGTTTCAGTGCCCTCTACAATCTGGTCGTTGGTCACCGTAACCGGAACGGTAACAGTGGTCTGGCCAGCCAGGATTGTTGCAGTTGCAGGGATAGTGGTATAATCGGTACCATTGGTGGCAGTTCCGCCAACAGTGTACGTAATGGTGGTATTGGTAGCACTTGCCTTGCTCATCGTGAAAACAAACGAGCACAAACGAGCCGTTCGTACCAGGTTCATCTCCATCTGTTGCAGCAACAGTGATGGCCGCCACATCGTCATCGGCAATGTTCACCGTGGCACTTGAAGGGGTTACCGTGATGTTCGGGTTGTTCGTTGCAGCTGTGAAAGTCAGTACAACTGTTTCAGTGCCCTCTACAATCTGGTCATTGGTCACCGTAACCGGAACGGTAACACTGGTCTGGCCAGCCAGGATTGTTGCAGTTGCAGGGACAGTGGTATAATCGGTACCATTGGTGGCAGTTCCGCCAACAGTATAAGTAATGGTGGTATTGGTAGCACTTGCCTTGCTCATCATGAAAGCAAACGAGCCGTTCGTACCAGGTTCAGCTCCATCTGTTGCAGCAACAGTGATGGCCGCCACATCGTCATCGGCAATGTTCACAGTGGCACTTGAAGGGGTTACCGTGATGTTCGGGTTGTTCGTTGCAGCTGTGAAAGTCAGTACAACTGTTTCAGTGCCCTCCACAATCTGGTCGTTGGTCACCGTAACCGGAACGGTAACAGTGGTCTGGCCAGCCAGGATTGTTGCAGTTGCAGGGACAGTGGTATAATCGGTACCATTGGTGGCAGTTCCGCCAACAGTGTACGTAATGGTGGTATTGGTAGCACTTGCCTTGCTCATCGTGAAAACAAACGAGCNAGTGGTATAATCGGTACCATTGGTGGCAGTTCCGCCAACAGTGTACGTAATGGTGGTATTGGTAGCACTTGCCTTGCTCATCGTGAAAACAAACGAGCCGTTCGTACCAGGCTCAGCTCCATCTGTTGCAGCAACAGTGATGGCCGCCACATCGTCATCGGTTATTGTAGCCGTACCTGTAGCTACTGCAATTGTGGTTGGTCCGGTAATGCCCGAAAGCGTAGCCGAAAAGTTTTCGTTTCCTTCAATAATATTGTCATTGACAACCGGCACGGTAAAGGTTTGCGTTGCACCGCTAGCGGCATTTGCAGGAAAAGTTATTGTTCCTGTTTTAGCCGTGTAATCTCCAGGCTGAACGGCTGTACCATCAGCAGTGTTATAGTTTACTGTGAAACTATTTTGTACCGCTCCTGTTAAAGTAACGGTAAAAGTAGCCAAACCTGTAGAAATATCTTCCGCAACAGTAATATTGTTGATCGCTATCGATGAAGCATCGTTATCGTTTATAGTGGTAATCTGAGAGGTGGTTGTACCAAGTGAGGCAGGGCCAGTAAGCGTACCGATGCTAACCGTATAGTTTTCGGTTGGTTCAGAAATATTGTCGTTTACGATTGTAACCGTGAATGCCTGTATGGCAATGCCAGATGCGTTAAGCACCGTACCAGCAGCAAATGTTACACTTGCAGGTACATTGCTGTAATCGCTTGTTAGCTGAGCAGTACCCGCAACAGCCGATACAGGAATGGTAACCGCTGAACTCAAAGTGGTATTCGCAGCTCCTGTAAGCGTTACGGTATAGTTGGCAACAGCATTCGTTCCCTCTNGCAACAGCCGATACAGGAATGGTAACCGCTGAACTCAAAGTGGTATTCGCAGCTCCTGTAAGCGTTACGGTATAGTTGGCAACAGCATTCGTTCCCTCTGTAACTGTGGCATCACCGCTCAATGTCGCAACAGGACGGTCGTTATCTATGATCGTTGCCGTTCCTGTTGATGTAGCAGCAGGAATGGTAACCTGAGTACCGATGCTAGTGCCGTTCAACGTAACTGTAAAGGTTTCATCAGCCTCGGCAATATTGTCATTGATCACCGGGATACTGATTGTTTGGATAGCCCCACTTGCCGAGTTGGCCGGGAAACTGATTGTCGCGTTGGTCGATCCCGTATAATCCGATCCAGCGGTTGCGGTACCATTTGCAGTTGAGTAAGTAACCGTAAAAGCGTTCTGTACCGCACCTGTTAAGGTAACGGTAAATGTAGCAGGTCCGTTCGCCTCTCCTACCGAAACGGTTGGCGTAATGGCAACAGTGGCAAAATCGTTATCGTTTATAGTGGTAATCTGAGAGGTGGTTGTACCAAGTAAGGCAGGGCCAGTAGGCGTACCGATGCTAACCGTATAGTTTTCTGTTGGTTCAGAAATATTGTCGTTTACGATTGTGACCGTGAATGCCTGTGTGGCAATGCCAGATGCGTTAAGCACCGTACCAGCAGCAAATGTTACACTTGCAGGTACATTGCTGTAGTCGCTTGTTAGCTGGGCCGTACCCGCAACAGCCGATACAGGAATGGTAACCGCTGAACTCAAAGTGGTATTCGCAGCTCCTGTAAGCGTTACGGTATAGTTGGCAACAGCATTCGTNTACCCGCAACAGCCGATACAGGAATGGTAACCGCTGAACTCAAAGTGGTATTCGCAGCTCCTGTAAGCGTTACGGTATAGTTGGCAACAGCATTCGTTCCCTCGGTAACTGTGGCATCACCGCTCAATGTCGCAACAGGACGGTCGTTATCTATGATCGTTGCCGTTCCTGTTGATGTGGCAGCAGGAATGGTAACCTGAGTACCGATGCTAGTGCCGTTCAACGTAACCGTAAAAGTTTCATCAGCCTCGGCAATATTGTCATTGATCACCGGGATACTAATTGTTTGGGTAGCCCCGCTTGCCGAGTTGGCCGGGAAGCTGATTGTCGCATTTGTCGATCCCGTATAATCAGATCCGGCGGTTGCAGTACCATTTGCCGTTGAGTAAGTAACCGTAAAAGCGTTCTGTACTGCGCCTGTTAAGGTAACGGTAAATGTAGCAGGACCGTTCGCCTCTCCTACCGAAACGGTTGGCGTAATGGCAACAGTGGCAAAATCGTTATCAGAGATATTTACTGTAGCTGTAGCATTAGCAGGTGTTGTAGTAATCAAAACACCATTATCAGCTGATGATAGTGTTAATATAACGCTTTCAGATCCTTCCACTAAATTATCATCAATAACCGCTAGTGGAATAGTTACCGATGTTGCATTAGCAGGAATCGTAGCGGTACTAGCTATCGTATAATCACTACCAATTGAAGCTGTGCCAGATATGGTATAGTTAATCACAGTAGGGTTAGCCGATGCATTTTGAATAGTAAAGGTGTAAGAACCCGCAGCTCCTCCTTCAGTAACGGTTGGTGTAGCCGTAGATACAGAAACATAATTCACGACCGAAACAGTTGAATTGTATTGAATATTATTACAAGATTCGGTAGCAGTTCCATTTTTACATTCAAGATGAGGATCCGTTGGAGTTGACGTGGTATTAGGATCGGTAGCATCAGGATCTGTAGTATCGGCAGTACGGATCATACTAGCTTCAACCGGAATATTTTTGCCAGCTAAAGTGGATCCAACTGTACCGGTTATTGTGTATGTAGCAGTGCTACCGCTAACCATATTTAATTTGGCATTGAACTGACTTCCTGAAATAGAACCGCTTGTTTGACTTACTATTCCTCCTGTTGAAGATGATAATTGTGCATTCGTAACTGTAAAACCGGCAGGTGCAGTAAAATTAAAGCCAGCTCCCGTTACATCACTTGTGCTGCCGGCAGCTGTATTATTATTATTTTCAACAACGACAGTATACGTAACCGTGCTTCCAACTGCAACAGGTGTGTTGAAAGTAGGTGTGATACTATTTGTTCTTAAATCTGCTACAGCAATATTGATATTTACAGGCTTAGTAACCTCTGCACCCATAATGTAAGCATAAGTATCAAGAGATTTTTCATTACCAAATGATTGATTCCCCGTACCACTATTTCCAGCCCCCGTACCTGAACCGGAAACATAAGAGCCCCATTTGTGCCCTCCATTTCCAGTTGTGGAAGATGAACCCGTAGTTTGTACAACTGGATTAGAACTTGAAGCTAATGTTCCTGCACCGGAGATATTGCTATCATTCCAATAAACAATATCGCTATAAACCTGCGGACTCGAATTACCACTTTGAACAATATAATTATTGGTATTTTCAGTTAATTCTATTATAATACCATTTGGATTAATCTCCATATCAATATAAGGAAAGTGAACCTCAGCAGTTAATAGCCTTACCTTAATATTACTAATGACAGTTCCCGCTGGAAGATCAGCACCAGCACCATCTTTACCATCCCAAACTACTGAATTGGTAGACCCTGCAAATGCGTCACCTGTTAAAACTCTCGGGGTAGCTGCCGGAATCGTAATTTGGTAGGTACCATTCTCTGATGCTGTGAACGTAATAGTTGCCCCTTTCCTTCCAGCTTTATCTACTGTACCTTCTTTACCAGTCAATGCAATATTCGAAATGGTTGGTGTCGTAGCTGTTTTTTTTAGCCAGGTAGTTGTTGTTGTATTTGGACCATCCAAGGATACATTTTGGTCAGTAGTTGGAAGATCTGTTGCAGGTGCTAAATAAAAAATCTTATGTGTTATCTGAATTGATGGATTAGAAAGATCCTGAGTTGTAGGGTCTTTAACCGCAGCAGCAACAGCTGGTCTTGTTGAGGCATCCAAACTCTTAAATGTCGGGTTTCCACTGGCATCTATAAAACCTTTATTGTTCGCAAAAAATGAAAAGAATGCGCCATGAGCACCATTTGTTTTAACTCGATAAGCACGCCCATTTTTAGTCAAAACATAATTATTTCCATAGTATCCTGTAGAAAAATCTGCATTATATACCATTAGATTTAATACATTAGCGTAAACCCTACCAGGAATTGGTGCCGGAATTGTACTTAAAACTGTTATATCCCAGGCCGCAATCATATTAAAGCTATTGGCAGTGGTTGGGGCTGTCCAATCTACATTTGATAGAATATTTGTAGTTCCTGTCTCAGTTGTATTAATTGCAGGAGCATTCACGTCTCCAACTGGAAGAAACTCAACTTTGTAAACACCTGTTACTGGAACTGTATAGTAGGCTGGTGTATAACGATTTGGGGTGGCATCTGCCACTGTATACTTTGGACCAGCAACTTCATTAGCTCTCGTATTTATACGTCCTACGGTAGTACTTGTAGCTACCGGAATATTAGCTCCTGTAGGGCTAGTCAATCTAATAGCTGCATTGCCGACACCAGCTGAACTGAAGGCCATTGCAAGTCGTTCACCAGCATTAGCATATACATAGTGAGCACCTAAAGTTTTAAATGGCCAGGAATTGATAGTTGTACCGTCCGTAGTATAAGAATTGCTATACATAAAGGCTCTTCTACCAACTGTAGTTCCTTGGTATAAATCCTTACTACCATCGGCAAATGCTGAATTCAAATTCGTAAAAAGAAGTAGAACGGCTAAAAGCAGTAACTGCACAAAATATTTACCGAAAAAGCTCGCTAAATTATTGTTAGTCCTCGAAAAATTTCGCGCAGGGGTACGCGAAGAGAGTAAATTTTTATTCATACACGGGATAATAGGGACTTACATCACTTGGAATGATGCAATTTGCAATAGTTATTTGTCGGTTATCAGCGTTACCTACGTAATCTCAAAACCTATGGTTTTAAAAAAAATGAAAAAAATTAAAACAATTTTGAAATTTTGTTCATTCCATTCATTTCAAGCCGCAAAGATATATTATTCCGTATCATAATTTTTACCTCCCTCCCAAAAAATGTCGTATTTAAAATACAAAAAGTACCGAATTTGATTTTTATCATCATTAAATTGCGTTTGCTAGTAATTAGACAGGTTTTTGAAAGTGTTGAAATTGAGAGAAGTTTGATTCTAATCAATTACTTTTCAACAACTTATAGCTATATAATTGTTGTGTCATATTGAAGAATTAATTTCAAAATATGATAAGTACCAAATATGCGCAATCATTTAACTAATCATTAATAAAATTACTTATAAATCCTTTTAGTAAAACTTACAGGCAGCCACTGATAAAGTTATCAGGCACTCAATATCAAAATGAAAACGTTTAACAAAACTTTGCCTTTAAGAGATTGTTAGTTATACATAAAACATGATTATGAAAACTAAAAGCAAAGAAAATACGGAAAAAACTAAAGGCACCTCTAAAGAAAAGGCATCATTTGATCAAAATGGGGAGGGTGCAGCGCCTAAATATGGCCAATCAGGCTCTACCCCGAACGAATCCGGAGAGAGCGGAGTTGGTACGACTAAAAAAAATAAAGAAAACTAATGCAATAAGATAAAAAGAGTGCTAACACTCTTTTTATCTTTCATAGATACTCATCTTTTCAGCAAGCTCTATAATGCTCTTTATTTTTAATTTCTGAAAAAGTCTTAGTTTGTAAGTACTTACTGTACCCATTTGAAGATTTAGCTGATTGGAAATTTCCAATACGCCAATGCCTTTGGTAAGTAATTCTGCAACTTCAAGCTCGCGACCAGAAAGTTTTGTAAATGGATTATCTGCATCATTACCCAATATGCTGTTAAACATATTTTCTTTAACATTTCTGCTCGAATAACGGCTGCCAGCTAAAATGGTAGTAATTGCGGTTACAATTTCCGATTCTTCCGCATTTTTGGTTAAATATCCTGATGCGCCAGATTTTAAATAAGGAACAGCATAAATGTTTTCATTTAATGAAGAAAATACAAGGATTTTCGCATTTGGCTGAACCAATTTTAACTGATCGATAACCTTAAGGTTGTTACCGCCAGGTAAATTTACGTCGATGATAATTAAACTCGGCGACTTTTCTGCTTCTACAAGCGCCTGCTCCATAGTGGAAGCATGAATGATCTCGACACCAGGCCAAAAATCTGATATTAAACCTTTTAGGCCACGACGGATGATTTCGTGATCATCAGCAATGAGCACACTAAAAGTACTTACGGCATTTTTTGTTTTCATTATTTATAAGAATATTTCTGCAAGTTAATAAAAAGTTATTTTTTTGTACGCAATTGTAGTAAATTTTTCGTTCAATTATGTAAATATTATTATACACAAAATTAAAATTCTGTTAAAAAATAACCTAACACCAGAATTACCAGATTGTTTGGAGCTATAAATAATCAATAAAAACCTGTTTTATTGATACCAAAAACACCCAAATTCCTCATCATCAACTTAACCAAAATGAACTTTGTTATGCATCTCTAAAAACTTTCTGCTCTACATCGGCAGCATATTAACCATAAATACCGCTTAAGATCACATAATTAAACAATATGTGTAAATTTTGGTAAACCGTTAAACGTTTAAATATTATAAGCTTAAAAATTTCGATAACAAACCTGTATTAAATATTAGAAATAAAACACATTGTATATGTTATTTCCTTACAGAAATACATCATTATTTTAGCAAGTACGATTATTGACAAAAATCAACAACAATATTAAAACCATATAACTTATTATACGCGTTTTAACTAAAAATAGAAATGGTGAACTTGGTAAATTGATTATCGAATAACAACCTTACACGAGAATACATTCAAGAGAGAAAATAAATTTAGAAATGATTTTTTAAATTTTAGCTCTGATCCTACTAAGCGTTTCAAGCCGAATGGCTAAAAATGAAGCAATATGCTTTAAAGAAACCCGGTTAATTAAACCAGGAAAAGACACTAAAAAACGTTTATACCTTTTTTCAGCAGATGAAATTCTACATAAATAAGCCCTTTCCTCAGCCGAGCGGTAATACACTTCCATCATCTTCCTCCCTACAACATTGGCTTCAGGAAAATTCTCGTATAAATACTCTGAAAGTACATGTGGTATGGCAATTAAATCAACATCTTCCAAAGCCTGCAAATATTCCTCCGAATCACTATCTATCCATAAGTTACGAATCGTACCAACCACCTCATTTTCTTTGGCAATCCAGGTGGTAATTTCGCTGGTTCCATCCTTTACAAAGCCTCTAACTACACCTTTTACAATCAAAAAAAGGAATTTATTACGGTCTACCGGAGAAACTAAAAATTTATTCTTTTTGTAACTTACAGGAAAAGTGTGTTGATTGATGCGTTTTTCAATTTCAATGTTTAAAGGATGAAATTTTTTGAAAATTGAAACCACGGGAGAAAAATTATTATATTTCTTCCATCTATCTTCATCAGATAAGTTGACTGCGAGCATATGAATACGGTTGGGACAGACAAATTCTGCGTTTTAAGCAGAATAACAATGTAATGATAAGAAGATAGAATTGAAAAAAGAAGTTTTTTTTGACATTTCTCAATTTTTTCGGCCTTACAATATCTTTTCTACCCCTAGGCCAAACAAGGCGAAATCATATTTTACAGGATCCGAAGGATCAAATTGTTTCAAATTATCGGTGAGTTCAACCGCCGTAAGCCAGTCAGTTTGCTTTCGGTTAATCAATCCCAACAAACGCCCTACCCTATCCACATGCACATCGCATGGGCAAATTAAATCCTTTGGTTTAAGCGTATTCCAAATGCCAAAATCCACACCATTATCATCTGCCCTAACCATCCACCTTAAAAACATATTTAGGCGTTTACAGGTCGATTTTTGCTTTGGCGAAGAAATATGCTTTTTAGTGCGGTGCGGAAAATCCTCCAAGGAGAAAAAATAGGCCCTAAAGTGATTTAAAGCCTGCTCAATTGTGAAAGTTAATGTTCCGGATAAGCAAACTTCTGAAGCGTATTCAATTTCACTTCCAATGGATGAAACCGCTAAATATTCTGATAAATAAGTATCTTGCTGAGGCACAAATGCCTGTTCCAAACTATAAAAATGCTGATAATGCTGTTTAAAAAATGAAATAAAATAGAGTAAATCAGTATCGTTAAAAGTACGGTGCTTAAAATTTAGCAACCGCTTTAAATCATCATCTGTATGGTTAACCACAAAATCATAAGGAGCATTATCCATGCGGTTAAGCAATTCCTTACACTTATTAATGATGGTTTTACGCTGGCCCCAGGCCAAAACAGCAGCAAAAAAACCTGCAATTTCAATATCCTGCTTTTTATCAAAAAGATGTGGAATACAAACAGGGTCATTTGCTATAAAATCTGGTCGGTTGTACTGATCAACTTTACTATCCAAAAAATTTTTCAGCTCTAAAAATTGCATTGTTAGTTTTGATTAGACGTGAATTTCTTCCTTCTCCTTAGCTGTAATTTGGAACAAATTGAATAGCCTGATATCTTTTTGAAGGTTCAATAAAAATTACGTCATTTCGACTGAAACGCAGTGGAGCGGAAAGATCTACCTAAATAAAGATTCCTCAACTTCATTGTACTCCAATCGAAATGACGGCAATTTATTACACTTAGCCTAAGCCAATGCGCGTTCCAGATCTTCCAAAAGATCATCAATATCCTCTACCCCAACGCTTAAACGCAAAAGGTTATCGGTAACGCCTACTTTCTCTCTTTCTTCCTTAGGAATTGAGCCATGAGTCATTGTTGCAGGGTGATTGATTAAGGATTCTACCCCACCTAAAGATTCGGCAAGGGTGAATACCTTAAAATTAGATGAAATTCTAAATGTTTCTTCCAAATCTGCACCTTTTAAGGTAATTGAGATCATTCCTCCAAAACCACGCATTTGTTTTTTAGCGATATCATGGTTAGGATGGTCTTCAAAACCCGGCCAGTAGATTTTATCAACCTTTGGATGAGTTTTTAAATAACGGGCAATGCGCTCACCGTTTTCGCAGTGCGCTTTCATTCTTAAATGAAGCGTTTTAATGCCTCTTAATACCAAAAATGCATCTTGCGGACCAGGGGTTGCACCACAGGCATTGTAAATAAACCAAAGGTCTTTATACAATTGCTCATCATTTGTTACCAACGCCCCCATCACCACATCAGAGTGACCACCAATGTACTTCGTTACCGAATGCATCACAATATCTGCTCCTAAATCTATAGGGTTTTGCAGGTATGGTGAAGCAAAAGTATTATCAACTGTAAGAATTAAGTTTTTCTCTTTTGTAATTTTTGCCACACCTTCAATATCTATAATTTGCATTGTTGGGTTTGTAGGGGTTTCAATCCATACCAACTTCGTTTTATCATTGATATAAGACAACATATTTTCTGGCTTCGAAAGATCCAGAAAATGGAATTTGATGCCATATTTGGTATAAATTTTTGTAAAAATACGATAAGATCCTCCGTAAAGGTCGTTTCCGGTAATAACCTCATCGCCAGGCTGCAATAGTTTTAATACGGCATCAGTTGCACCCATTCCACTCGAAAAAGCCAAACCATATCTGGCATTTTCCAAAGCAGCTAAACAGTCTTCCAAAGCTTTACGTGTTGGATTTGTTCCCCTCGAATATTCATATCCTTTGTTATCGCCGGGAGATTTTTGCCAATAAGTAGAAGTTTGGTAAATCGGTGTCATTACAGCACCAGTTGTTGGATCAGGCTCTTGACCTGCATGTATAGCTTTGGTTGCGAATTTCATTTTTTTTCAGATTTGAGATGCGAGACTTAAGATGTAAGATGAGATCCATTCTCAAATCTAACATCTCAAATCTCATGTCTAATTAATATGCTCTAGCGAACAATACCCTTTGGATTGAAGGCTTGCCTGAATAAATACATACCCCATCTTCCAGTTTATTATCTAAAGGAATACAACGTATGGTTGCTTTTGTTTCTTCTTTTATTTTTTGTTCTGTTTCTGGTGTACCGTCCCAGTGCGCTGAGATAAAACCTGCTTTGGTATCTAAAAGCTCTTGGAACTCTTCGTAACTATTGGCCTCAGTTATATGTTCATCACGATAAGCCAGTGCCTTGTTAAACATACTTTGCTGAATATCTTCCAATAATTTGATGATGTAGATATCCAATCCTTCCTGAGGTACAGTTTGTTTTAACTTGGTATCTCTACGGGCAATTTCTACCGTTTTATTTTCTAAATCCCTACCGCCAATGGCAACACGGATTGGCACACCTTTCAATTCATAATCAGCAAACTTAAAACCAGGTCGCTGTGTATCTCTGTCATCATATTTAACAGAAACGCCCATTCCCTTTAACCGCATGGTTAACTCATTTACATAAGTAGAAATTTTGGCAAGATCCTCATCACTCTTATAAATAGGAACAATTACAACCTGGATTGGTGCCAATTTTGGTGGAATAATTAAACCGGAATCGTCACTGTGTGCCATAATTAAAGCACCCATTAACCTGGTAGAAACACCCCATGATGAAGCCCAAACGTGATCGAGTTTTCCATCTTTACCAGTAAATTTAACGTCAAATGCTTTAGCAAAATTCTGGCCCAAAAAGTGCGAAGTACCTGCCTGTAAAGCTTTACCATCCTGCATCAATGCTTCAATACAATAAGTATCTAACGCGCCCGCAAACCTTTCATTTGGCGATTTACGCCCCCTGATTACAGGAACTGCCAACCAGTTTTCGGCAAAATCGGCATAAATGTGCAACATGCGTTCCGTTTCTTCAATTGCTTCCTGTGCAGTAGCATGTGCAGTATGGCCCTCTTGCCATAAAAATTCTGCAGTACGTAAAAACAACCTCGTACGCATTTCCCATCTTACCACATTGGCCCATTGATTAATCAATATCGGCAAATCGCGGTAAGACTGAATCCATCCTTTATAGGTATTCCATATAATTGTTTCTGAGGTAGGACGAACGATTAACTCCTCTTCCAATTTGGCAGTTTCATCAACCACAATGTTCCCGTTACCGTCATTTTTTAAGCGATAATGTGTTACAACGGCACATTCTGTCGCAAAGCCCTCAACATGAGAAGCTTCCTTAGAAAAAAATGACTTTGGGATGAATAATGGAAAATAGGCATTTTGGTGGCCTGTATCCTTAAACATTTTATCTAAAACAGCCTGCATTTTTTCCCATATGGCATAACCATTTGGCTTTATAACCATGCAACCACGTACAGCAGAGTGCTCTGCCAAATCTGCTTTTAATACAATATCATTATACCACTGGGAATAATCTGCTTCTCTGCTTGTAATTTCTTTGCTCATGTTATGTATTTGGAACGTAATTTGTGTGTTTAAAAGTGTAAAATTCGCTGGCAAATTTATAAATTTATGCCTACAAAATATTAAGAAATTAATATCTATTATTTTTGCTCATTTTTGACTAAATTACCAGTTAAGAATTATTTACCATTAAACTTGTTTATTCATTCGTGAACACACACAACTAAATATAAACACAATGAAACCAATTAAATTTTTACCCATTGTTATGATTGCTGCCGCTGGGTTGGTGGCATCATGCTCAACATCAAAATTGGCTCAAACTAAGCCGGCAGATGATGTTTATAATTCTGTTGCCAAGGCGCGGGAAGTTGAGGTTGCTTTACCTCCTCAAAATCAACAGGCACAAAATCAAAATCGCGGTCAGGAAGAGTACGATGAATATTATGGAACCAGTAATCCTTATTACGATATGGATTATTCTTCAAGGATAAACCGTTTTTACAATGGTTACAGTTTCCAAAGTTATTACGATCCTTATTTCGATAATTATTACTCTGGCAGCAGCTATGGCCCGTCTAACTATCTTGGTTATGGCCTGGGTTGGAGCAGTGGATACGGTTTAGGTGGCTGGGGCGGAGGTTTCGGTTACAGCAACATTTGGAGCAATCCATTCTATTATGGCAACTTTGGCTACGGATGGAATAATCCTTATGGATGGAACTCTTGGGGACCAAACTCTTATTACGACCGTTATGGTTGGGGCGGTGGATACTACGGCGGTGGCTGGGGTATTGGCGGCGGATACTATGGTGGCGGCGGTGTGTATACCAACAGAGGTTACAACAGACCAAGACCAGGTAGTGATGACAGAGGTACACCAAGATATGGAAACGGTAATGGCGGCAATGTAGGCAGACCGAGCAGATCTGGTGTTGGTAATCCAAATGGTGGAGTATCTTATGCACCAAATAATAATGCTGGCCGACCAGCAAGAAATCAAGGTGGCGTTTACACACAAGGTCAAGGTAACCAAAGTGGCAGACCAACCAGAAATGATAATTATTCACCTCAAGGTACACAAGGCAGCAGACCAACCAGAAACGAAAATTATACACCACAACAACCAGCAAGAACTGAAAGCAGACCATCTTATTCACCTCCACCATCAAATGGCGGCGGCGGTGGCTCTAATGGCGGCGGAGGCGGCGGCGGTGGTTCTAGACCATCAAGAGCTGGAAGAGGTTAATTATAAAATCTAAACACACAAATGAAAAAAATCATCCTTGCTTCTCTAGTAGCTACAGTAGCTACTATGGGAACAACATATGCCCAAAGTTATGCACCCGATGCATTCCGTTTCTCACAAACCAATTATGGAAGCTCTTCACGATTTAAAGGAATGGGCGGCGCACAAATCGGTGTTGGAGGCGATATTGGTTCAATCAATGCCAATCCGGCCGGATTAGGTTTATTTACTAAATCTGAATTCAGCATCACCCCTGAATTTAATTCCGTTTCGAACAATAGTGCATACTTAGGCAATAATATCAAAGCGAATAAAAGCCAGATTAACCTAAACAATATTGGCGTAGTATTTTATAGTCCTGCTGCAAAAATGAAAGGATCTGATGTAGATAAAGGTTTAGTAAGTACCGTTTTCGGTTTAAGCTATACCCGCAACAATGATTTTTTAAATAATATCAGCTATAATGGTACAAATACCAATAGCTCGATCAGGGATTCATATGTTGATCAGGCAAATAATAACGGAATTGAAAACTCTATTGCTGGCGATGCTTACAATAGTTACATCATCAATAGAAATACACCGACTTTTCCTAATCAATATTCTGCTGAACCCTATAATAACGCCAATTTTAAACAAAACTGGGATGAAGCCCGCTTAGGCTCTACTTCAGAATTTAACGTGGCAGGTGCCCTAAATTTTGGCAATAAGGTATATATTGGTGCAACCGCAAGTTTTGTTAATGTAAAATATACAAGTGATGCTACATTTACCGAATCAGGAATTCTAAATTCTTATAATGATGGTGCGGTTTTACCAAAAGTACCAACTTACAATGGAAATGAAAATTACAACCTTACCCATTTCAGAAATCAGGAAACTAAAGGTGGTGGTTTCAATTTAAAATTAGGTGCAATTTTTAGACCAGTAAGCGAATTAAGAATCGGTTTAAATTTTCAAACTCCTACATGGATGAATATTGAAGATAATACCAGTGAAACCTTACAGGCTACTACTGCTGGAAATGCCAATACTCCGCCAACAAAATCCAATAATCCAACCCAATATTATTCATTCACTTATAACCTGCGTACGCCTTTAAAAGCATCTGCGGGTGTTAGTTATGTAATTGCTGGTACGGCATTAATATCGGCTGATGTAGATTATATTGATTATTCTTCAATGCGTTTTTCTGATTCAAACGGATCTGATCTTTCTACAATCAACAGCAACAATGCTTTTATTAAAGAAGCTTATAAAGAAGCAGTGAATTATAGAGTTGGTGCAGAAGTAAAAGCAACTAATGAGTTAAGTCTTCGTGTTGGATATGGTGTAAATGGTAACGGTGTTAAAGGCGGCGATAATAAATTTTACCAGGGCCAATACTATACAGGTGGTATTGGATACCGTATAGATAACTATTATTTCGATGTGGCATACCAAAATTACAAAACAAATTTCAACTCAAGCCCATACTTGTTAGATGATTACAGCGAGCCTGTTGCAGATGTTAAAAGCAAAAGGAACAATGTATTTTTAACTTTTGGAGTAAGATTTTAAGATTACATAATAATTTAAAAAGGGCGAAGATTTTTAATCTTCGCCCTTTTTTTTTACCTAGCCTTTACCAATATCTCCTTTTCCCCATACACCACTCCCCCATCTGTAACGCCTTGCACAACAATTTTAAACTGTCCGGTTAAATCGCCGGTATTAAAAGTAATTGGGATTTCTCCATTAACCAATAACTGGTAATTCCAATATACCGTTGCAAAATTGATGGGTTCATTTTTATTATTTATATCGGCTACATAAAATTCTTTAGGAAGGTTTATTCCTTTTAAAATAGTGATGTTGGGTTTTGATTGCTGATCTGTACATCCTTGATAAACAGTTGTGCCTCCTCTACCATTTGCATAAGCTTTGCCTTTAACCGGACTGGTGTTTTCAAGATCGCCGTTGTGATTGGGGCAGTTTAAAATATTGTACCTGCAAACATAATCGCCGCAGCCATTTGCAAAAGCATTTTTGGCAAAATCGGTTCTGTCATCCCTGGTTTTCTTAATTACCACTTCTTTTAAGCTAATTCCGGCAACTGATGTTATACTTTGTGTATCCTCATTTAAAATGGCTGATTTAGTGGTTAGCGGTTCAAAATTTTGCTGCATCAAATACTTTTTTAATTCATCCTGTGGCTCTTTTATTTTAAGGTCGTACTGATCATATTTTGATGTAGCCATACTTAACCAAACAGGTACTTTTGGCGTTGCAGTAATCAGATTGGTAAATGGAATGCTGAATTGTCCTGCACTGTCTGTATTAAGAAAATAAAGGTTTTCTCCAGCTATTGTTGATAAACCCATCGGACTTTCCAGCAACTTTTTTTTCCGGGTAATGCTGCCTGAATAATCTAAACTGGAAATAATCTTATTTTTTTCAGTTTCTGCTACCACGCTTTGAGGCCATTTATATCTGCTCCATGTTTTAACCAACAAAACATCATTAAGGTATTTCTGATCAACATATTTTATACCCATCGGATGGTTGGGGAGTTTGTTTAAGTATTGCCCTAAATAAAAATAATCAATAATATTCTGATTGTTGCTGCCCGAAATCCTGTTGTATTGCACACAAGCAACTGATACCACTGCAGCAACAGGCTTATTATCTTTCAAAACATTGAGTTTTAAATTTACCTGATCCCTGGTGTTGTATTCATTTTTATCTGTAAATAATTCAGTTTGGTTAAGCTGATCATAATGTGCGAAAAAAATTCTTTCTGCAATTGGGCGGTAATTCGCATCTAAAACAGTTACAGTATGCAATCCAATTGGAACAGAATCCAACTTAAACTTTATACTTTGAATTTTATTTGTAGTCAGGTTTAACTCAGTATGAAGCAAAACAGAAGAAAAATTGTGCACCAGAACATGAACTTTAGTATTTGAATTACTTTCTAGCTGAACCCTGAAATAGCCATTTGCAATAGCAGAACCAGCACTTAATACCACACCATTTTGAAGTGGTGTTGGCAAATTAAATTTAACCTCAGCCTGATCTTTTGCCAAAAGTTTAACGGAATAACGATTTGGTAGTTGTGGACAAATTGAAAATGAACCAATTCCAATCGAACTGGTTTGTATGGTATCAATGGCCAAATCATTTTCATACAAAACAGCATTTGTTTGTATTACCGATCCATCTGCATCTTTTATTTCGAAACCTACATTAGATGTTAAATGATCAACAAGATAACCGCCTTCAGGATAAAACTGGACATTATAACTGGTTTGAGTTCTGATTGGAAGCGCAAGCTTCACGTACCTCACTTCTTTTCCTTTTTTAACCCTCACTGTAAGCAGATTATTTGCAGATGTGATTTTTTGGGCGGGGTAACTAATCATCAATTCGCCAATTACACTGCTTTTGGCAACACCAGTTTGCAAGCGTTCTTTATCGCCTCCAATCTGATACTTAACCTCAGCCCCTTCAACAAAACGGTTATCGCTTGATAAAACTTTTAACAAAGCTGTTCCATTTTTAGTTTCTTCATCGTAGGCTTTAAAAATGGAAAGGTTTGCCGTTAACGCATTTACGGTTGTAGATTTAATGGTGATCGGCTGTATAAATGCACCATCGGGTTGATTATTAATTTTAATATTGGTGTTTGCAACGAAACGATAAGCACCACTGGGCAACGAATCGGGAAGTGTTAATGCACCTAATGCAAAACCTTTATCAATTAAAAATTTCTGCTGAATAACAATTGAGCTGTCTTGATTATTAATCAGTGATAAATATAAAGTATGGTATCCATCTATACCAGTTATGGTTTTAAGCAAATAACCAGTAAACCAAACCTGATCATTATTGGTATATACATTTTTATCAAAGTGAACAAACAACTCAGAGGTTGCTGTTTTTGAAGCATAACGATCAAGATTTAGGGCAATGCTATCTAATTTTCTATCCTGAGCTTTTGCTTTTACAAAAAAAACGAATGCAAGAAATAATAGAATATAGAATTTTGACAGCATAATGGAATGATATGCCTAAAATTCAAAAATTTAATTCAAATTTTCAATTAAATAATTCCTTGCAGGCTTCCTCCGCTTTTTGCCAAAACATCCAGTTTCTTTTCTGTTTCAGCATCTTTAATTAATTCTGGTGCATGGTGGGGCTTTTTCCGTGCATCAATGATCAAAGCTCCTTTGCAACCCCAGTGCTTATTGATTGTAAAATCATTAATACCATAAATATCTGCTGCCGGATTACTTCTTGTAAAAGCTACCCAAACCAGGTTATCAACAGTAGCGGCTGTAAACTTGGCATCATCGGCCAATACTATTAAAGGCAATCCTGACAAATCCTGATCAATCAACGCCATATTTAGCAAAGCAATTTCAGCCGCAGTTTTTTCAGGATTCAAATATTTATTACTTTCTAAAACAAGTACGCCAGGCATGGCGATTTCAGGCTGATAAAACCCATCACTCAATTTCAATCCATCAGGAATTTGATTCCAAAGTTCACGCTTTTTATCGCCCGCGGCAGCTATTACAACTTTTGATCCGCTGTTTAGTCCGTCGCCACTATAATCAAGTGTATCAATTGTGGTATTGGTATAAAAATGAACATCCCGGGTTAAGTCGATCCGTGTTAGAATATGTTTAATAAAATCTTCAATATGATGGGTATTCAAATGTTGATCATCTTCCTTGGCTGCAATAAACAGGTATTTGGCCAAACTCAATTGGTTTTTACCCAAAATATGATTCGCGATAGTTAAAATTTCCTGCGGTCTTCTTTCCTTTAAATAGGGCGTATAACGCTCGCTACCAATGGCAAAAAGCAAAGGATGCACGCCAGCGGCATCAACAGCATGAACTTCTTTTAAACCATGTATTTCTTGTGGTATCGCCGAACCTGTAATTTCGTGAATTAAAGCACCGAAACTGGTATCCTCTTGCGGTGGTCTGCCTACTACGGTAAACGACCAGATGGCATCCTTTTTATGATACACATTATGTACTTTCATCAAAGGAAACGGATGCGTTAGGCTATAATACCCTAAATGATCACCGAATGGACCTTCTGGCTTATTTTCATTTGGATAAACAGTGCCCGTAATGATAAAATCTGCATCTGCAGAGATACAAAAACCTTCATCATCATAAAAATAACGGAATCTTCTATCCCCCAGGGCTCCCGCAAAAGTCATTTCAGAAAGGCCCTCAGGCAATGGCATAACAGCTGCTAAAGGGTGTGAAGGTGGGCCGCCGACAAAAACACTTACTTTTAAAGGTAAACCTAAGGCATTGGCTTTTGATTGATGCACGCCTATACCCCTATGAATTTGGTAATGCAAGCCAATCTCTTTATCCTGAATATAATCGTTTCCACCCAATTGAATGCGGTACATACCTAAATTGGCATTTAAAACACCAGGTTTATCTACATCCTCAGTGTATACCTGCGGCATGGTTACAAAAGGGCCGCCATCCATAGGCCAGTTTACAATTTGCGGCAACTGACTGATGGTCGTTTTTAAAAATTTATTTTTTGCAGAAGGTGTTTTAAGTGGCAGCGCAGAAAGTGCCGACATTGCCGTACCTGCATATTTGAAAGGATTCTTCAAAGCCTTCATCGGATCGTTTCTGAGCGAAACCAATTGTTGTACTTTTGGCAAAGTATCCCTGAAAATAAATTTTGAACGTTCTAAGGTACCAAACAGGTTAGAAACCGCCGGAAAAGGACTTCCTTTTACTTTTTCGAATAATATTGCAGGCCCCTTATTTTCGTAAACCCTTAAATGGATGGCTGCCATTTCTAAATAGGGATCTACTTCTTCTTTTATTCTGATTAAATGACCGTGCTTTTCAAGATCGGATACACATTCTGCTAAACTTTTGTATGCCATGCCCAAAGATAAATAATTAGATTTTCTGAGAAACAAAAAAGCCCTATATAAGCAGATTTTACAATAATGCTACTTATTTAGGGCTTTCAACAGGATAATTTGATTCTATTTTTTTCCTGCAAAAGAGCGTAACATCCAGGTGTTTTTCTCTTTAAATTGCATAAAGCGGTTTACCATATCATTCGAACCGTCGTCTCCGGCAGCATCAGTTGCATCTAAAAGTTCTCTTTCCAATTCAATCAATGTAGCCATATCGTCTAAAATTGCATCAACCATATCAAGGTCTTTAAGGCCAATAGTATCAATTTCTTTAATGTTAGATTCTTTAATGTAATCCGCAAAACGGCTATGTGGTGGTTTACCTAAAGTTAAAACCCGTTCGGCAATTTCATCAATGGTCAACTGCGCGTTGGTATATAATTCTTCAAACTTTACGTGAAGTGTAAAAAAGTTTTGCCCTTTAATATTCCAATGGCAACCTCTCAGTTTTTGGTAATGGATGTGGTAATTAGCCAGGTAATCGTTTAAAAGATCAACAACTGGTTTAACTTCTTTTTCGTTTAAGCTTATTTCTTTAGCGTCCATTTTGTTATTATTTATGGTGTATTTTAGTGTCTACCTAACAACCCAAATTTATAAAAGTTTTATCCAATTTTGTCTTTTGAACAATACGTTATTTATTAGATCGTTTAATATTCAATATTACAGGGAATAACAATTTTATAAACATTTGTTAATGAATAGCATACCAACATCAGCTTAATAAAGTCATCTTATTTTTACCCAAAAACGAGAAGCATAACATAGGCTGATTAACAATATTATTCGTATAATTGCTCCCTTTGACTTAAAAATTTACATAAAATAAATGCATAAAATATATTTATCTGCTGTGGTGTTATTTGCTTTAAACATTGCAAATGCCAAAGCCAGTACAGCAAGAGACTCTATCGGTGTAGAAAATAATAAAGGCAAAAAACTGATTGTTCACCAAACCGTTGCAAAGGATACTTATTATTCCATCGGACGGAGATATAATGTTGCCCCTAAAGACATTATGGCCTTTAACGATAATAAGTACCTTCAGGTTGGTATAATTATTAAAGTACCAACAAATATTCCTTTTACTGCAACAGGATCAACCGCTACTGCACAAACTCCAGGTGCTGCTACCGGCAATGTGATTGAACATACCATTAAAGCAAAGGAAAATTTAAATATGCTGGCCGAAAAATATGGCACAACCATAAACGAGATTAAAGCTTTAAATAACCTAAGCGGAAATAATTTAAGCATTGGTCAGGTATTGAAAATTCCTGTAAAAAATGGAGAACAAACTGCTACAGCTGCTCCTGTAACGCCGCCGCCAGTTAAAAACAATACAGAAACTCCACAAACCAACACACCATCTGCTGATCAAACCATGATTGAGCATACTGTTGCACCAAAAGAGTTTTTAGGTAAAATTGCCGAAAAATATGGTACTACCGTAGAGGAAGTAAAAAAAGCCAATAACCTTTCGGGAAATAATCTCCGTATAGGGCAGAAACTTAAAATTCCGGCAACTAAAAATATCAATGATAATAAGGTTGTAACAGCAACTGCTGAAGAAAAACCAGTTCAGGAAAATAAACCTACTGATGCATCAGGAACACATACTGTGCTCAGGAATGAAACCATTTTCACCATTGCCAAACAATATGGCATTACTGCTTATCAGATCAGAAAACTAAACGACCTCCCTGATAATGCGATTACCATTGGACAGGTTTTAAAAGTTCCGGGAGGTATTGTTGCCGAAGTTCAGGTTCCGGTAGAGAAACAGGCAGAAACAAAAGTTAAAGAAACACCAGTAGCAAAAGAAGAAAGTTTTATCCATACAGTAGCTACCGGAGAAAATATTTTTTCAATTGCAAAAAAATATAACCTAACTGCTTTTCAGATCAGGACAGCTAATAAATTGGAGGATAATAACATCAAAGTTGATCAAAAACTGATTATCCCGAAACCACCACAACCAAAGTCGGTTAATGATGCTTCGAAAGAAGACCAGGAGAATGAACCGGACAGTACCATGGTAAAAGATCCCAAACTACGTCGCGATCCGAGTGTTTATGGCTTGAGTCAGATCGAGGAAAAAGGTACCGCCGTATGGATTGCCGATCAGGATCTTGATGGCACAAAAATGCTGGTTTTACACCGCACAGCACCTGTAGGAAGGGTAATTAAGATTACCAACCCAATGACAAACCGCACAACCTTTGCAAAGGTTGTTGGTAAATTTACAGAGAACGAATCCACAAAAGATGTTATCATTGTAATGACTAAAGCAGTAGCCGATTCACTGGGCGCTTTAGATAAACGTTTTTTCTGCAATTTAACTTATAGTGCTCAATGAGTTCGAACAAAAAGCCTTTCATTATTGGCATTGCCGGTGGTAGCGGATCGGGTAAAACTTTTTTCTTAAACTGCTTTCTTCATCATTTTAAACAAGATGAAGTAACGCTTGTATCACAGGATGATTATTACATTCCGGCTGGCGACATGACCCAGGAAGAAAATAAGCTCTACAATTTTGATCTGCCATCAACCATTGATAGCGAACAGTTTTTAAGAGATATAAAGCAATTAATGAGCGGTGAAGTTGTTTATAAAAAGGAATATAATTTTAACAATCCATTAGCTGTAGTTAAAATACTCGAAATTAAATCCGCACCAATAATTATTGTTGAAGGTCTTTTTATTCTTCACTTTAAAGAAATAGCTGCGCTTTTGGATCATACAATATTTGTTGATGCAGATGAACAGGTTGCTTTAGACCGGCGCATTAAACGCGATGGACTGGAACGCGGTTATCCCGAAGAAGATGTATTGTATAAATGGCACAACCATGTTGTACCCGCTTATAAAGAATACCTACTTCCCTATCGTGAAGCATGCAACAAAGTGGTGATGAACAACACCAACGAACCAGATGAAATTATCGCCATTACTGAAGATATTTCGAACGATTTAAGGAATAGTATTTTAGTAGATATACATTAAAATGAAAGAAGTCAAGTTTTTAAAACTTGACTTCTTTTTTTTCGTAAAGAATCGTTATTCCAACTTGATTTGGAATCATAATGCCTTTATAGCTTTACAGAATCTACTAAGCCCCCCTTCGGGCCAGAGAAGATCATCTTCGTCTGCCTGATTTGTATCCCCACAAACCACCACTTAATCCAACCTCATTTCAGGTATCTTCCCCCTTCGCTATTACCGTGGTTTGTGTCCCCACAAACCACCACTTAATCTAACCTCATCTCTGGGATCTCCCCTTCCACTACCAATCTCCCCGCAGTAGATTTTTGTATAAACTCGATACTCACACCAGGGGCACGCTCCAAAAGTTTAAAACCACCTTCAGGTAAAACATCTAAAACAGCCAGCTCAGTCACAATTTTTTTGATACACTTTACGCCCGTTAATGGCAATGTACATTTCGGCAACAACTTGCTTTCGCCTGCTTTATTGATATGCTGCATGGCTACAATAATATTTTTGGCCGATGCTACCAAATCCATTGCTCCTCCCATTCCTTTAACCATTTTACCAGGAATTTTCCAGTTCGCGATATCGCCATTTTCCGAAACCTCCATGGCACCAAGAATAGTTAAATCTACTTTCTGCGAACGGATCATCCCGAAACTCATCGCTGAATCAAAAATAGATGATCCGGGTAAGGTGGTAATGGTTTGCTTGCCGGCATTAATTAAGTCGGCATCCTCTTCTCCCTCAAATGGAAATGGCCCCATACCGAGTAAACCGTTTTCTGATTGTAACACTACGTTAATGCCCTTTGGAATATAATTGGCAACCAAAGTGGGTATACCAATGCCAAGGTTAACATAGTATCCGTCTTTTATTTCTTTAGCAATGCGCTGAGCGATCTCTTCTTTTGAAAACATAAAAATTGTAAATAATTGAATGTTGGATGATGGAATAACTGATTTTTTTAATGACTGAATGTTCGAAGCTGCTACTAAATTTCAGAGTCGTCACTCCTCTTCCTCACCGTTCGTTGTTCAATTCTTTTTTCGTAATCCTTACCCTGAAAAATTCGATGCACATAAATACCCGGTGTATGAATGTAATCAGGATCAAGTTCACCAGCCACTACCAATTCTTCAACTTCGGCAATGGTTATTTTACCAGCCATGGCCATTACAGGATTAAAATTCCGACTTGTTGATCGGAAGATTAAATTACCTGCTGTATCCCCTTTCCATGCTTTAACAATTGCAAAATCAGCATCGAATGCATATTCCATTAAATAATCTTTACCATTGAAATTGCGCACCTCTTTGCCTTCTGCCACTTCAGTACCCACGCCTGCGGGAGTAAATATAGCAGGCATACCATAGCCCGCAGCCAAACATCTGGTAGCCAAAGTACCTTGTGGAATAAGATCTACCTCAAGCTCGCCGCTAAGCAGTTGCCTTTCAAACTCCGCGTTTTCGCCCACGTAAGAAGATATCATCTTTTTAACCTGACGCTGTTTCAGCATTAAACCGATCCCAAAATCATCTACCCCAGCATTATTTGAAATACAGGTTAAATTTTTCACCTGTTTGGTTACCAAAGCATTTATACAATTTTCTGGAATACCACAAAGGCCGAAACCACCGAGCATGATGGTAGCACCGTCTGATATATCTTTGATGGCTTCTTCAGCACCAGATACCACTTTATTTATCATTTTATGAATTTTTGGTTAGTTTGCTAAATTACAAATTGCCTTCATAAATGATGCATTTATAATTTTTAAATCCAATAGGAATACTAATCAATTGGAATTAATCTAAATAACCATTATATTTGTGCTGCAATGATTTACGAGAGAGAAGATAGCCTATTCATTTTACCCACCGATCCTGAGTTTCAAAAAGGAATGGGTTTTATTTTCAGCTGCACTGCTGAGCACAAAAAATGTTGTGAGAAATTTAAAAAGGGTAAGCGTTGTAAAAAATGCCCCGGAAATAAAAAGAAATAAACTTATTTCGAAATTTCAATAATTTTATCGTCACTTCCATTACTGGTGCAGATATAAATCTTTCCTTCAGGTGATTGGCATACAGCCCTTATCCTTCCATACGTATTCACATAAAAATCTTTTGTAGCTGTAATTTTTGTTTGTGCCTCATCTAGTTTTAGCTGCATCAATTTGGTACCTTTTAGTACCGCCAACAAAAGCGAATTTTTAAATTGCGGTATATAATCAGAATTGTAATATGTTAATCCACTCGGTGCGATGGTTGGTGTCCAATTTATTAATGGTTCTGCTATCTTATTCAGGCTGCAAAAAGATTGTTCGTTACTTTCATTGCAAAACCCCTTGATGTTCGGCCATCCATAATTTCTCCCTTTTTCGATAATATTAATTTCATCATCAGAATCCGGTCCGTGTTCAGAAGAAAATATTTTGTCACCCACCTGAACTAATCCCTGCGCATTTCGATGCCCTAAACTACAAACCGGATTATTGGGAAAAGGATTATCAGCCGGGATTGATCCATCTAAATTTATCCTCAGGATTTTACCAGCCAGCGAATTTAAATTTTGAGGGTTGGCCGTATCAGAGGCATCGCCAGTACTGATAAACAGTTTACCGCCACTTATTAATAAACGCGATCCATTGTGGATGGAAGCTGCCGGAATTTGATCCAGTAAAGTCTGTGCACCTGTTAAATTGCCACTACTAAAAGTATACCGCACTACTTTAGCTTTGTAGGTGCTTCCGTAACCATAAATTACATAAACGTATGGGTTTGAAGAGAAATCGGGATGGAGTGCCATACCTAACAAACCGCCTTCGCCATTCGTACGCACTTCGCTTATGGTAAGTAATGGAGTAACCTGACCAGTTGAAGGATTTAAGCGACTAATTTTGCCGGCCTTTTCTGTAAACCAGATAAAGTTATCAGGACCATAAACCATTTCCCATGGTAAACTTAAACCAGAAACTAAAACCTTTGATTTTAACGTTACATCAGGTAGTGTTCCTGGATCTTCATTACCATCATTATCATTCTTTTTGCAAGTTGTGGCAACCATTACCACAAAAAGACAGAGTAAGATTTTTTTCATAACCGTAACGTTTTAAAAATAACTCAGTTACGGCCAAAAAAGTTTTATTATTTATCGCTCGCTCCGTCATTTCGAGCGAAGAAAAGCGCAGCCGAGAAATCTTTTTAAGGTAGATTTAAGCCTATCCAAAGATTTCTCCACTACGGTCGAAATGAAGGTTGGATAGAAATTCGACCCCCTTACTCTACAAAGTATTCGCCGCATACCGTCATCCTCGCGCAGGCGGGGATCTTAACACACCAGTATATATACCGTTAACCTCAGACATTACTCGAGTATTTCACCTCCTTACCGTCATCCTCGCGCATGCAGGGATCTTAACACTCCAGTATTATAAATACATCAAAACTCCCTATCAAATCGAATAACAACTTATCGCCCGCTCCGTCATTTCGAGCGAAGCAAAGTGCAGCCGAGAAATCTTTTAAGGTTTATTTAAGACTATTCAAAGATTTCTCCACTACGGTCGAAATGACGGTTGGATAGGAATTCGCCCAAGCCGTCATCCTCGCGCAGGCGAGGATCTTAACACACCAGTATTATATCAAGATCCTTATCAAATCGAATAACAATTTATCGCCCGCTCCGTCATTTCGAGCGAAGCAAAGCGCAGCCGAGAAATCTTTTAAGGTTTATTTAAGCCTATCCAAAGATTTCTCCACTACGGTCGAAATGACGGTTGGATAGGAATACGCACGCTATACTAATATCCCGTGTATTTCACCTCCTTACCGTCATCCTCGCGCAGGCGGGGATCTTAACACACCAGTATTATATTAAGATTCCTTATCAAATCGAACAAAATTTATCGCCCGCTCCGTCATTTCGAGCGAAGCAAAGCGCAGCCGAGAAATCTTTTTAATTTGCTTTAACCTTATCCAAAGATTTCTCCACTACGGGCGAAATGACGGTGGATAGGAATTCACCTCCTTACCGTCATCCTCGCGCAGGCGGGGATCTTAACACTCCAGTATTATATCAAGATTTCTTATCAAATCAAATAACAATTTTCATCGCCCTCTCCGTCATTTCGAGCGAAGCAAAGCGCAGCCGATAAATCTTTTTAAGTTGCTTTAAGCTTATCCAAAGATTTCTCCACTACGATCGAAACGGTTACAAGTGAATTCGCCCCACGCCGTCATCCTCGCGCATGCGGGGATCTTAACACTCCAGTATTATATTAAGATTCACTATCAAATCAAATAACGATTTTCATCGCCCGCTCCGTCATTTCGAGCGAAGCAAGCGCAGCCGAGAAATCTTTTAAAGATGCGTCAAGCCTATCCAAAGATTTCTCCTCTTCGGTCGAAATGACGGTTGGATAGGAATTCGCCCCACTTACTAATATTCAAAGTATTTCGCCGCATACCGTCATCCTCGCGCAGGCGGGGATCTTAACACTCCAGTATTATATCAAGATTTCTTATCAAATCGAATAAAAATTTTCATCGCTCGCTCCGTCATTTCGAGCGAAGCAAAGCGCAGCCGAGAAATCTTTTAAGTTTATTTAAATCTATCCAAAGATTTCTCCACTACGGTCGAAATGACGGTTGGATAGGAATTTGCCCCACTTACCAATATTCAAAGTATTTCACCTCTTTACCGCCATCCTCGCGCATGCGGGGATCTTAAAGATATTAGACTTGTGCTTGTGTCGAATGGAAACATCCGACACAAGATTAATACTTTTTTATCAATTCAAATATACATAGGTAATTCCATCCCCGCCTCTATCTGCATGCTCATCTTCCATCCGGTTTACCTGACTATACTTTCGCAAATATTCTCGAATCATTTTCCGCAGTATGCCATCACCTTTTCCATGGATTAATTTAATTGATGGAAACCCAAGCATAATGGCTTTATCCAGGTATTTTTCTACCTCGTGCAAGGCATCTTCTGTACGCTTTCCACGAAGATCCAATTCTGCCCTGAAGCCCGATACAGCATCATTCATGCGCCCGGCAAAAGAGTTTGCGCTGCTTTGAATTACTTTTTTTGCCTCCTTATTGCTTACTTTTTGCACACGGTTCTTTTTAACCGTCGATCGTAAATCGCCAATAGCTAAAATCAGTTCATTGCGGTTAATCTCTAAAACTTGCCCAAGGGTTTCGCTATCAGTAAACTTTACTAAATCGCCAACCTCAATCTCTCCGCCAACAACAACTTGTACTGGTTTAGGCCGTTCTTTTGGAACAGTATTTTTTACCAGTTCCTTTTGCAAATTCTGGCGGAGTTCTTTAGTAACCTCCTTATCGGCCTGTTTCTCTTTAATTTCAGCAATGGTATTCTCAACCAGTTTATTGGCATTTTTAATGATGTTCTGTGCCTCCTGTTTTGCCTCTTTAATCAGTATTTTTCTGTTTTCCTCTAAGAAGCTTTTTAACTTTTCATTCTCAGCAACCAGGTTTTTGGCCTTATTCTGCTGATTGGCTAAACTCACTTTGGCATCATAAACATTTTTCTTTTCACGTTCCAAATCAACAAGCATGGTATCTACCCTATTTTGATTCGATCCTGTTTTCTCTCTGGCCAATTGAATCACCTCTTTGGGCAAACCAATATTCTGGGCAATTTCAAACGCATAAGAACTACCAGGTTTGCCCATTTCTAAAATGTAAAGCGGTTTCATTTTTGCGTTATCGAAAAGCATAGATGCATTTTCCAAACCTGGTGTATTGCCTGCAAAAAGCTTTAAGTTAGAATAGTGGGTAGTAATTACACCCCTAACTTTTTTATTGTTCAATACCTCTAAAACAGCTTCAGCCATTGGGCCGCCAAATTGCGGGTCGGTACCAGTTCCAAACTCATCAATCAGTACCATCGTTTTTGGCGAAGCGTGCTCCACAAAATAGCGCATCTTTTTAAGGTGCGCACTATAAGTACTTAAATCACTTTCTATTGACTGATCATCACCAATATCTGCAAAAATATTTTCAAAAATCCCCACTTCACTATTGGCATCAACGGGTATTAACAAACCGGTTTGCAGCATAATCTGTAACAATCCAACGGTTTTCATACAAACTGATTTACCACCGGCATTCGGACCAGATACCAATACTACACGTGTTTCAGCATCAATATGAATATTTAAAGGAGTAACACTTTTCTTTTCAGCAGCAAATGATATCGATAAAAGCGGGTGCCTTGCATTGATTAATTTTGTTTTAGGTTCTTTTAACAAACCCGGCATTTCTGCCTCAATATCTAATGCAAACAATGCCTTTGCACGAACAAAATCCAACTTGGTAAGGAAACCATGATATGAAAGCAATAATGGCGAATATGGTCGTAAGTCGTCTGTTAAAGCAATTAAAATCTTGATTATCTCACGTCTTTTATCAAATTCTAAATCGCGCAGTTTATTATTTAAGGTAAAAACTTCTTCTGGCTCAATATAAACCGTTTGCCCGGTTGCAGATTCATCATGAACAAAACCCTTGAGCTTGCGTTTATTTTCTGCCAAAACCGGAATACACATTCTACCATCGCGTATGGTTAAACTACCATCGGCAACCCAATTATTTGCAATAGCTTGCTTGTAGATCGAATCCATGCGCTTACGCACATCCTGCTCTGCTTTTGAAATGGCTGAAGTAATTTCCTGCAGTTCTTTTGAAGCATTGGGCTTTATCTTTCCTTTGGCATCAATTACAGTTTCAATTTTACGAAGGATATTTTTTTCAATCGGTAAATGTTCAAATAAAGCTTCGAGCGTTGGGTAAACCTCTGCGCGTTCTTCAAAAAACCGAAGTACGGAGAAAACGGTATGCAGTGAAGTATAAACCTGAAACCACTCGTCTTCCAACAGATAAGTGCCTTCTACCCTGATCTTTTCGACCAGCGATTTGATATCAAAAAAAGTATTAATTTGTAAAGGCTCCTGATTTTGCAGGATACCCTTAAATTCGTTAGTTTGGCGTAAAAATTTATCAATTTGATCAAAACGGTTCATCACCTGCATCTTTTCCACCATCGTTTGTCCCATTGGGCTCAAACAATGTTTGCTGATCAGTTGCCTGATCTCCACAAAACCTAAACGTTCTAAACAGTTTTCGGGATATAACATATTATTGTACGAGTGCCGGAGCGGAGATTGTACTCATCACTTCCGATTTTTTTATATTTATAAGTGAATCGGCCTGTTTTTTCTTTTTAGCAATTTCTGCCAGTGCCTTTACTTTAGATAAAGAATCTGGTTTCATTTTTTTCCTGATCGCAATAGAATCGGCCTTAAATTTCTTTGCAATCACCAGCGAATCTGCCTTAAATTTCTTTTGTTTAATCATTCTATCGGCAATTTCAACCGCTTTTTTCTGCTTAACGAAAGATTTCTGGATATTCTTGTACATGGTTTCCAGCTCTTTAGGATTGGTATTGTACCAAATCAGGCTTTTGTTATATTCGGCAGAATCGGTTCCAAATTTCTTATAAATACCCTTATAATAGGCTGCTGCAACTTTTTTAGCTGAATCTACAACGTAAATAGTAGAAATATAGCCATCAACCATGTGCATATCGTATAAAATCTTTTCCATTTTATCAGGTTTAATAATGCCGTCAGGAATACCAGGTTTGCAACCAAACCATAATATAGCTGTCATTAAAACCCATATTAATCTTTTCATGCTGAATTAAAATATTATTTTTTGCCCAAATTGCGGCAAGGTTATTAATTTTACCAAAAATAGTTATAAATGAGCATAGCTGATAATCTTAAACAATATAAAAGCGAAGTTGAATCAGATGGGGTTAAACTGATAGCCGTTTCGAAAACACAATCAATAGAATCAATTTTAGAAGCCTACAATGCTGGTCAGCGCATCTTTGGTGAAAACCATGTGCAGGAAATGGTTGATAAGCAGGCGCAACTTCCTAACGATATTGAATGGCACTTAATTGGGCATTTACAAACCAATAAAGTAAAATATATTGCCCCTTTTGTACAACTGATCCACGGTGTAGATAGTTTAAAACTACTCCAGGAAATTAACAAACAGGCAGCAAAAAACAAACGTGTAATAGATTGTTTATTACAGGTTTACATTGCAGATGAAGATACTAAATTCGGACTTGGTTTTGATGAAGTAATCGAATTGCTACGCGATGAGGCCTATGCCGAATTGAAAAACATTCGCATTGTTGGGTTAATGGGAATTGCCACAAACACTAAAAATGAGAAACAGATCACTATAGAGTTTCATGAGTTAAAAGTATTTTTTGATGGCCTTAAAGTGAGTTTTTTCCGCAAGCACGATGCTTTTAAAGAGATATCGACTGGAATGAGTGCTGATTATAAACTTGCGATTGAAGAAGGGAGTACAATGGTGCGTATTGGTAGCAGTATTTTTGGAAAAAGGATTATCAAACATTTCAAAAGTGACATTTCAGCCAACTAATATGGATTTTAACATCAGATTTGCAACTGCAAATGACTGCCCAAGAATACTTGAACTGATTAATGAACTAGCGGTTTATGAACGTGCTCCGGAAGAAGTGACAGTAACTTTAGATCACTTTATAGAAGCTGGCTTTGGCAAGCAATCGGTTTGGAAAGCCTACGTTGCAGAAGTAAACAATACAATTGTTGGTTTTGCCTTGTATTATACCCGTTATTCTACCTGGAAAGGTTGCAGATTATACCTTGAGGATTTTATTGTAACTGAAGAATTCAGGGGAAAAGGAATTGGAAAAGTATTATTCGAAAAGGTTATGGAAGAAGCCAAAACCGGCAACTATAGTGGTATGGTATGGCAGGTATTAGATTGGAACGAGCCCGCAATTAACTTTTATAATAAATACAAAGCACATTTAGAGAGCGGATGGTTAAATGCAGCTTTCTCTAAAGAACAAATCAAGGCATTTTAATATGGATATTTTTAAATTTGGTGGTGCCTCGGTAAAAGATGCAGATGGTGTAAAAAATCTGGCAAATATAGTCCGCGATTACAAAAAAGGAAATTTACTGATTGTAATTTCGGCGATGGGCAAAATCACTGATCAATTAGAGAAACTTACCCATGCTTTTTTAGCGCAAAATGATGAGGCACACGCCATTTTTGAGGAGATTAAACATTTCCATTTCAACATTATAGATCAACTTTTTCAAGGTAAACACCATCCTGTTTATGATGATGTGGCCAATACATTTGTAGAAATTGATTGGTTGATTGAAGATGAGCCGGATAACAATCCTGATTATATTTATGATCAGATTGTTTCTATCGGAGAAGTGGTTTCTACCAAAATTGTAGCCGCTTGGCTAAATGAAACTGGTAATAAGGCTTTATGGGCTGATGCCCGCAACTATATCCAAACCGATAATACCTACCGCGAAGGAAAAGTAGACTGGCCTAAAACCAATCAGATTATTCAAAAAGATTTATTGCCACTTTTGAGTGATAATATTATTGTAACACAGGGTTTTATTGGTGGCACCAGTGAAAATTACACCACAACCTTGGGTAGAGAAGGCTCAGATTATTCTGCCGCTATATTCGCTTCTTGCTTAAATGCCGCCGCCTTAACCATTTGGAAAGATGTACCCGGCGTATTAAATGCAGATCCAAAATGGTTTGATGAAACCGAAAAAATTGCGCAGTTATCCTACCACGATGCAATTGAGCTTACTTATTACGGCGCAACGGTAATACATCCAAAAACAATAAAACCACTTCAAAACAAAGGCATACCGCTATATGTAAGGTCATTTATCCAGCCAGAAGGATCAGGAACAGCAATTACAAAAGATAATAATCCATTGCCTATCCCCTCTTTTATTTTTAAAGTAAACCAGGCATTGATTTCGATTTTCCCGAAAGATTATTCCTTTATTATAGAAGAAAACCTGAGCAATATTTTTGAACTTTTTCATAAACATAAGATCAAAATCAATACTATGCTCAACTCTGCCATCAGTTTCTCAGTAAGTGTTGATGATCATCCTAAACAGATTGAAAAATTGATTAACGACCTTTCTGATGAGTTTACAGTAAAATACAATAAAGGGCTTGAATTGGTAACCATCCGCTATTATAACCAACAAACCATCGATCGTGTAACGGTTGAAAAAGATATTTTACTCGAAGTGAAAAGCCGCCATACCTGCCAAATGGTGATGAAGAATAAAACCGCTTAGCACCTGTTCATTGAGAACATTAAATGTATTCGTCTTTTGGACCGCAATGGAGAAACCTATCTAAATTAGATTTCTCCACATTATTGCACCCGATAGCTATCGGGCCCGGTCGAAATGACAATCTCCTTTGAAATGATATTTAGATATGAACAATAAACTTTTAGCCAAAACAGTACAAGATTATATCAACGCAAATTTAAATGCAGATGTAAATCAGATTGCTTTAGCTAAAAGTATATTTGAGGGCATTACTCCTGGAGAATTGGCAACGCAAATCGCTGCCAAAAAAAAATCAGAAAAGAAATTACCAACCTGGTTCAATACCGAAAATATCTATTATCCCCCACTACTCTCTATAGAGCAAACTTCTTCTGAAGTTACTGCTCAATACAAGTCAAAACTGGTTAAGGGAGATACCCTCATCGATATTACAGGTGGATTTGGAGTGGATGCCTACTACTTTTCAAAAAAGCTGAAAGCCGTCACCCATTGCGAAATTAACTCCGAATTATCAGAAATCGCAAAGCACAATGCAAAGTTATTAAAGGTTTCCAACCTTGAATTTAAAGCTGAAGATGGCATTGCTTATTTATTAAACAATGATATACATTTCGATACCATTTATGTAGATCCGGCACGCAGAGCTGAAAAAGGCAAAGTTTTTATGCTGAAAGATTGTACGCCCGATATTGTAATCAACTTAAACTCACTGCTTGAGAAATCAGATAGGATTATCGTAAAAACAGCTCCTTTACTTGATATTTCAGCAGGATTACAAGAACTCAACTATGTTAGCGAAATCCATATTGTGAGTGTAAAAAATGAGTGTAAAGAGCTTTTATGGATCATTGATAAAGGTTTTAATGGGGATACAAAAATTGTTGCGGTTACTTTAAATGCTGATCTCGAGAAAACTTTCTCTTTTAACTTTCCTGCAACACCGGGAGCGGTGGCCTTTATTGATAATTTGGCCATTGGCGATTATTTATACGAACCAGACGCAGCATTGTTAAAATCTGGAGCTTTTAATTTAATCCGGACAACATATCATCTTAAAAAACTACATCCCCAAACGCAACTTTTTACTTCTACGGAAATAAATGTTGATTTTCCTGGCAGGATTTTTAAAATAGAAGCCATACTAACCACAGGAACGCTGAAAAAACAAGAAAATTTAAAAGGCAATGTAATTGTTAGAAATTACCCTGCAAAGCCAGAAGATCTGGTAAAAAAGTACAAAATTAAAGCGGATCAAAATCAATTTTTAATTTTTACCAAACTCGGCAACGGAGAAAATACCATAATTAAAGCGTCAATCATTCAATATTATTAATGTAGTCTTAATTCCGAGCAAGTGCTACGCAGTTGAAAACCACAGGCCCAGCGAAGCTAAACCTATTTAGAATAGATTGCTTCAGTATGATGAGACTCTGGCGGAAATGACCATTTTTAGTGCTTAAATGACATACCACTTAATACAAAAAGCCTCCTGAGTAGGAGGCTTTTTGTTGGTACAAAGAATTAATTAATATATTATTGCTTAAACTTTTTTTACGTTTACCGCCTGTAAACCTTTTCTGCCTTCAGCTACTTCAAATTCTACTGAGTCGTTTTCTTTTAAGCTTTCTATTCCACCTAAAACATCTTTAAAATGTACAAATAAGTCTTTATTGTCTTCTTGTACAATAAATCCAAAGCCTTTTTGAGTGTTAAAACACTTAACTTTTCCGGTTGCCATAAAAAAATAAAAAATTGTATAAAATAAATAAACCTTTTACGCTTTGATCAGCATTTCAGTCAACCGATTGAATAAAAATTGAATAAACCAACCAGTTTTAGCGTTAATATTGACACAAAACTACCAAATATAATAATTTACACATGGTATACAACCCGATTTTGGCCATTTAACAATAATGTTGCGTTTAAAAAGGGCATTCTCTTCTAATTATTTATTCGGTTGTGGTGTAGTACGTAAATAGGGTTTAACAACCTTGTGTCCTTTAGGAAATTTAGCCGGAATATCTTCTGTTTTAATGCTGTTCACCACAATTACGTCTTCCCCGTCTTTCCAATCGGCTGGTGTTGCCACACTGTAATTTGCAGTAAGCTGTAAGGAATCAATCACACGTAAGACTTCATTAAAATTTCTTCCGGTTGATGCAGGATAGGTGATCGTTAATTTTACTTTTTTATCAGGGCTAATTACAAATAACGACCTTACAGTTAATGTTTCTGAGGCATTCGGGTGGATCATATCATAAAGATTAGCCACAGTTTTATCAGGATCGGCAATAATCGGAAATTCAACCGAAGTATTTTGAGTTTCGTTAATATCATTAATCCAGCCCTTATGCGATTCTGCTGTATCAACACTTAATGCTAAAACCTTAACATTTCTTTTCTCAAACTCATCTTTCAATGCCGCAGTTCTACCCAATTCTGTTGTACAAACAGGGGTATAATCAGCAGGATGAGAAAATAATACTCCCCAGCTATCGCCTAAATAATCGTAAAAATCTATTTCTCCAATAGAGGTATTGGCCTGGAAATTTGGTGCGGTATCGCCTAATCTTATACTCATGATAGTCTATATTTTATATTGATTAAAACAAATTTAAACAATAGTATACTAAATACATAGACATAATATTATTTTAGGACATCTAAATTATAAATGCAACAAAAAACCCTGAAGATAATAATCCACAGGGTTCAAGAATATTAATTTATTTGGGGTATAATTAATTATAAGCTTTGATCATGAATACATAATCTTGTAATTTCTCAATCTGTTTCGTTCGCTTTAAGCCAGACAGGGCACTTTTTTTATTCGCTGAGAGTTTGTTCTTACCTAAGGAATCTTGAGGAATAGCCCTCATCGCCTCTAAAATATATCTAGACTTAACAGCAAATGCTGCACCTTCAGTTTGATCAGGTTTACTACTGATAATTCCAACCAAATTACCGTTATTATCTAAAACCGGTCCTCCGCTATTTCCTGGATTTACAGCAATGGCCACCTGGTATTGCGTGGTATCGCCTACAAATCCATTTTTAGAACTAACATAACCTTCGCCTAAAACTGCATCATCTTTCGGATAACCTAAAGTATAAACCATTTCACCAATACTACTGGTACTTTTTTTAATGGTATAAGGTAATGAAGAAAGATTATCGAAATTTTTATCACTGATTTTAAGAATTGCAATATCGTTCTGAGGATCGGTATAAACAGATTTAACTTTAAACGACTCACCCCTGTTGTTTTGCACATAAAGTGAATCTGCACCGTTAATTACATGCAAATTGGTTAAGATATAACCATTTGTAGAAATGGCAAACCCGGTACCGCCTACACTATTCTGAACAGCGGGCTTTCCGACGGCCGCAGAGGTGCTGTTTATTTTCCTGATTAAACTATTCTGTGTTTTTATGGCTTTATTAACCTGACTACTTAACAACACCAATTGCTCTTTTTGCCTTGTGTTATGCTGTATCGAATATACTGAAACCAATGACAACACCAGAAAAGAAGCAGCAACCGCTATGGCAGATTTATGTTTACGCCATAATTGAACCACACGTGATGGATGCGGCCTTAATGTTGTGGCTAAATGTGCTACATCAATTTCTGAATGAATTTGATTAAGCTGATCTTTCAACCGCAATTGCCCGGCAAACGCTCCCATAGATTCTAAAAAGAACTTATGCGAAACCACCTTATGATCTACTGTGGCATCATTGCGACGTAACTGTTCAAAAGCTTCAGTTTCCTGTGCGTTAAGTTTACCTAAAAGATAATCTTCAATAATTGCATCTAACTCCAAATCGTTTCTCATTTCAATTATTATGGTTGAAAAAATATTTTCTTTAACCGTTGCAGGCACTTGTATTTCTGTGTTTTTGCGTTATCAGTATTGGTATAGCCAAACTTTTCGCAGATATCCTGCATGGATAAATTGTGAATATAAAAATCCTGAATAATGGTTTTACAGGGTTCGCCCAAATGATCGAGTGCAGACTGCATTTTAACAAATTGCAGGTCTTTCTCTTCATGCTGTTCTACATCTTCTTCAACAGCAAATACATCTTCATAATCGGTAATATTGCCTGCCTTTTTACTATTTAAGCTTAATTTCTTTAGCCAAATACGCCGACAAACCGAATAAATATATGTTTTCAGTTTGCTGCTGAGCTCAAAATTGCCTTCCTTAATTTTGTTATATAAAATAATAATAGCTTCTTGATAAACGTCTTTTGCATCATCTTCATCCCCGTTATTGTTGAGGATGAATTGCAAAATCATCGCATAATAAGCCTTGTATAACTTGTTAAGTGCATCTTCGGAGTTATTTAGAATACCTAAAATAACCTCTCTATCTGTTGGAACTGAACTCTTTAAACTGTTATTCACTAGTTAATACATTTTTCGATAAATAGTAACCCAATATTAGACAAAAAAATATTTATAGCTACTATAATTGCTTAATACAAACTTAACCCATACGGTAACCCAAAGCAGTGGGAAAAAAATATTTTAACTTTTTTAAAAATTATCGGGTTACCTTTATACCTTTGCGGCATTAATAAGAAATTAATTACTTAAAAAAATTCAAAAAATGAAAAATGCATTCAAATTAGGCTTTTTAGCTTTAGCTTTATCTTTATCAGTTGTTGCTTGTAACTCAGAAAAAAAAGCTGAAGGTGCTGATACTACTTTAACTGATTCTTCTACTATCGTTACTGATACTACTGCAAAAGATACTACAGTTAAAGATTCTACAGTGAAAGATACTACTGTAAAAGCTACTACAACTACTACAGAAGAAGTTAAACACTAGTTTAATTTTACTCATAAAAAAACGGCTTGAAGATGCCTTCAAGCCGTTTTTTATTTTTATTTCATTTTTTTTTATTTTTTTGGGTTACCTTTTTAAATAACCCGTATTAAGAGATAAATTAATTAATTACTTAAAAATACTCAAAAATGAAAAATGCATTCAAATTAGGCTTTTTAGCTTTAGCTTTATCTTTATCAGTTGTTGCTTGTAACTCAGAAAAAAAAGCAGAAGGTGCTGATACTACTTTAACTGATTCTTCAGCTATCGTAACTGACACTACAGCAAAAGATACAACTGTAAAAGATTCTACAGTAAAAGATACAACTGTAAAAACTACTACAGAAAAAACTGAAGTTAAACACTAGTTTACCTTACCCATATAAAAAGCCTCTTGATGTTAAATCAAGAGGCTTTTTTATTTTTTATACAAAATGGGTTACCTTTTTATCTTTTGAGTATAAACAGTATATTTTAACCTAAAACAAAGATCAAAATGAAAAATGCATTCAAATTAGGCTTTTTAGCCCTAGCTCTATCTTTAACAGTTGCTGCTTGTGGCGGTTCAGACAAAAAAGCTGAAGGTGCTGATACTACAGTTACTGATTCATCTACAATTGTTACTGATACTACTAAAGTTGACACGGTTGTTAAAGATTCTACAGTAAAAGATACTACAATTAAAGCTACAACTGAGAAAACTGAAGTAAAACACTAGTTTAATCAACTAATTATAATAAAAAAGGTCGCGATATTAATATCGCGACCTTTTTTATTATACAAAAACGAATTAATTTTTGAGTATTTTGTATAAATTAGTAAATAATTAATTTTAGAACCACAACAAAACACAAAAACATGAAAAATTTATTCAAATTAGGCTTTTTAGCTTTTGCTTTATCATTATCCGTAGCTGCATGTAAATCAGAAAAGAAAGATGGTGCTGCAGATTCTTCTACAGTTGATTCAACAGTTGTTGATACTACAGTAAAAGATACTACTATGAAAGATAGCATGGCGAAAGACACTGCTAAAATGGACAGCACTAAAAAAATGTAGTTTTAGCAACACCTATTTTAAAGGCTTTAGATTTATCTGAGGCCTCTTTTATTTTAGCTACATTCTTTAAGGGATAAACCGACCATTTATAGTAAATTTGCGGCAAAAATATAATCCGCATAATGAATTTAACATCACTACAAGCTATTTCACCTGTTGATGGGCGTTACAGAAAAACTACCGAAGGTTTAGCTGCTTACTTTTCTGAAGAAGCCCTGATTAAATACCGGGTTTTTGTAGAAATCGAATATTTTATCGCCCTTTGCGAAATCAACTTGCCTGGCTTGGAAAATTTTGATCGAAATCTTTATGCACAATTGCGTCTGATACATGAAAATTTTTCAGAAACAGATGCTTTAGAAATCAAGGAAACTGAAAAAGTAACCAATCATGATGTTAAAGCGGTTGAATATTTCATAAAAAGCAAATTCGATACCTTATCACTTCAAAATTATAAAGAGTTTATCCATTTTGGATTAACCTCTCAAGACATTAACAATACGGCCATTCCATACTCAATTAAATTGGCTTTAAATGAAAGTTATTATCCTGCAATTGCTACCTTAATTGAGAAAATAAATGCCCTGGCAACAGAGTGGAAAGATATCCCGATGTTGGCCCATACCCATGGCCAACCTGCCTCTCCTACCAAATTAGGTAAAGAATTCCTGGTTTTTGCCGAACGTTTGAGCATACAGTTGGCGGGCTTAAAGGCCATCCCGAACAGCGCAAAATTTGGTGGTGCCACCGGAAACTTTAATGCACACCATATTGCTTACCCTGAAGTAAACTGGGTTGATTTTTCGAACGATTTTGTTAACGGAACATTAGGTTTAACAAGAGCGCAACATACCACTCAAATTGAACATTACGATCAATTTGCAGCGCAATGTGATGCATTGAAACGCATCAATAACATCATTATCGATTTGGACAGGGATATCTGGACATATATCTCTAAAAACTATTTTAAACAGAAAATCAAAGCGGGGGAAATTGGATCGTCGGCCATGCCACATAAAGTTAATCCGATTGATTTTGAAAACGCTGAGGGAAATGCAGGGATTGCCAATGCGTTATTTGAGTTTTTTGCAGCAAAATTACCGATTTCACGCTTACAGAGAGATTTAACAGATTCTACTGTATTGAGGAATGTTGGCGTACCTTTTGGCCACACTTTGATTGCAATTAACGCTACTTTGCGTGGATTAAATAAAATTTTATTGAATGAAGCAGCTTTACATGCTGATTTAGATGATAACTGGGCTGTTGTTGCCGAAGCCATTCAAACGGTATTGAGAAGAGAAAATTACCCTAACCCATATGAAGCGCTAAAAGAGCTGACCAGAACCAATTCTAAAATCAATGCAGTAAGTATTGCCGAATTTATTGAAGGCTTAGCTGTTACAGAAACTGTAAAAGTACAATTGAGAACCATTACTCCTTTTAATTATACTGGTGTTTTTTAGTTGAATTAAATTGACGTTAAGCAGACAGCACCACAAGGTTTTATTAATGAGTAATTGTTAATTTTGTTTATTCAAATTGATTAAGACATGACGATTAACGTATATACAGAACAGACTCCAAATCCAGCTACCATGAAATTCATGGTAAACAAGCTGTTAATCAATGGCAGTGAGGATTTTGCTACTAAAGAAAGTGCAGAACACTCGCCGTTTGCTAAAGAGTTATTTAAGTTCAACTTTGTTTCTGGAGTATTTTTCGCCAGTAACTTTGTAACCATCACCAAAACAGAAGATGCAGAATGGGCAGATATTGAAGCCATTTTGAAAGAATTTGTTAAAGGTGCTGTTGAATCTGAATTAAAAATTAAAGAAGCAACTGCTGAAGAAGCTCCTGCTTTTGAAGGTTCGGAAACTGAAATTAAAATTCAGCAAATTCTTCATGATTACGTTCGTCCGGCTGTAGAGCAGGATGGTGGTGCAATTACTTATAAATCTTTTGATGAAGGTGTTGTTACTGTAGAATTACGTGGTTCTTGTAGCGGCTGTCCATCTTCTACCATTACGCTTAAATCGGGTATCCAAAACTTATTACAAAGAATGGTACCTGAGGTTACAGAAGTTGTTTCTGAAGCGCTTTAAAATTGTGCATTTTTCATAGTATATATAATGAAAAGGTCCCGATGTGAATCGGGACCTTTTTTTATTGCAAATCAGCTGTTCTTGAGATATTCGTCATGCTAAATTTATTTCAGCATCTTTAAAACTAAACGCTGAACTAAATCCAGGGTGACGATATTAATTAAAAGTACTGCTTAATCGCAGTCAACATTTCAGCTGTAAGCTTACCGTTAGTTGCTAAAATTTCTCTTTTTTCAAAGTAATCGTTACCCCCGGAAAAGTCGTAAACTTCGCCTCCAGCCTGTTGAACAATGAAGCAACCGGCAGCAAAATCCCATTGTTGCAGATTAAATTCGAAAAATGCATCAAAACGTCCGCATGCTGTGTAAACAAGGTCTACTGCGGCTGCACCAATTCTGCGTACGCCATGGCTTTTCTGCATCATCTCAGCCAACAATTTCAAATACTGGGGCTGTTTATCAAACTGGTAATATGGAAAACCTGTAGCGAGCAAACTCGATTTTAAATCAGGATTTACAGAAACCTTAATTTCCTTTTTATTCAGAAAGGCCAATCCGCCTTTATAAGAATAAAACATTTCTCCCCTATTTAATTCATACACTACCCCAATTACAGGCAAACCATCTTCGTAAAGCGCTACGCTTATGCCATAAGCAGGGATACCATGTATAAAATTGGTTGTACCATCTAAAGGATCGATAATCCAGGTGTGTGTTTTACCTGTTCTGTTGATGGTTTTTTCTTCGGTGATAAAACCAGCATCAGGAATTAGTTTTTCGAGGTTTTGAACCAGTTTCTGCTCTGCTGTTTTATCAACATAGGAAACCATATCATTTAAACCTTTGTATTCAATTTTTTGGGCATCAAATTGCATCGCTTCTTTGCGGATAAAGTTTCCGGTAAGTTTTACAATAGAGATTACCTTATTGCATAGTAATTCGTAATTCATAGTTATTTAACAACAAAAATGTGCTGTTGTTGGATTTTAAATGAACTTATTGATCTTATTGAGCCAGTTTATTCTTATTTCTTAAGGCATAAGCACTTAAAGCAATACCGCCAACCACAAGAAATGTAGAAATCATTTCGGCTTGTGTAAAACTTAAACCAAAAACATGGTATTTTGAATTAACACGAATTAATTCGATGCAGAAACGTTCAATACCGTTCAAAATCATGTAAATACCAAACATTAAACCAGGTGCTTTTATTTTATCTCTGATGCGCCATAAAAAAGCAAAGAGAATTAAACAGATTATTACTTCATAAATTGGTGTAGGATATACACCCTGTGCAAGTTCGTTACAAAATTTACCATTGCAGCCCGGAATTGGAATCCCTTCTCCCACTACATTGTTTGGGTATTTGTACGACCATAGCCAATCTGGCAACCAAGAAAATGGCTTTGGATTATTGTTTACAATTCCCCAGTCTCCATCTCCAGCCAGGTGGCAACCTATACGGCCTACTGCGTAAGCGAGCATCATGCCTGGTCCACCAACATCAAGCATGTGCAAAGGTTTAATACCGTACCTTTTTGCAATAATTAGTACTGCGGCACCACCACATATTAAGCCACCATAAAATGTAAGCCCACTAAATGACAACAACCTTTCGATGGGGTGCTGAACAAAATCATCCCAATATTCTAAATTATCAAAGAATTTTGCACCAAGGAAACCCCAAATTGCTGCCCAAACAATTAAATTGCTCATGGTTTGGTAAGGGTGAATGGTTACCAGTGTTTCTTTTGGTTTATCCAGTTTATGTTTATTTTTTTCCGTATAATCCCAGTAGGCAAACAGCCCTGCAAAAAACAAACCACCGATTAAATTGCCTTTGGTAGACATTAAAATACCTTGAGCATCGTTTACAAAAAGTTTGTAATTCAATAATGCATAAACCAATTTGTAGCCAATTACAAAACCAAAAAGCCCATTCATGATCAGCTCTGAAGTGGTAGCTGGTTTACCAACTGTAATTGTTTTTTTAAATGGGTGGAGTATGCCCAGCGCTTCTTTACGCTTAAGTTCTTTGGTAAAAGCCCAATAACCAGCTACAAAGGCCAATGCCACAAAAACACCGAACGTATTAAATGGAAGTGGCAAATTAATGCCAAATAAATATTCTAAAAAATGTGAAACGGTAGGAAACATACAAATAATTTGTTGCGAAGATAGGAAAGAAAGACCAAAGCTGAAAGCCTAAACACTCGAGGCAAATGAGAAACACTTAAATGGAAAATTCGACGTAAAAAGACAGACTGTTGAAGATTGAAAATCATAAATAATACCTTCATTTATAGATATTTAACAAATAAACTCACAAGCCTCATCTGTTATTTGAAAAAAATAAAAAAATCCCCTGGCTTTATGCCAGAGGACTTAAAGTTATTATCATTAAAATAATTTCAGCTCCTTAATTGAGCATTAATGCTGTAATACTTTAGCGATTTCCTTTTCGATAGATTTGATCTCTTTAGGTTTAAGCTTTTTTGCTCTATCAGCCTTGTTACCAGTTTTACTTTCGGGGTATTTTACTCCTACTCTTAAAGCTTTTAAGCCAGAAACACCTTGTAATTCATCCAGTTCCAATTGCTCTAAATCATCATTTAAATAACCCTGAACCTGCATGTATTTAATGTACTCCATATATTCTTTGGCTTCTTCGGGGTTGAAATAAACCATGGCAATTTTATGGGGCTGTGTTAAGCGTTCGGTTGTTCCTTTTATTAGAACTTTATCAATTCGTTTTTTAACAACTTCGTAACGGATGTTATATGCACCTTCTACATCAAACCGACGTTCATCATTTCTAAAGCTGATATCGATCGCATTTGAATGGATAAAAATCAATTGGGTAGTTTCCAATGGCCGTGGCATTTCGCCAATTAAGCCTTTAGATAAACGTGCAATATCAACCATGGATGTTAACTGCCAAAGGCGGATATTTTTTAGGTATAACAGATCAAAAGGCTTATCGGGAGCAATTTCCTGACCGATGTAAATATCATACTCCACACCATCTGTTCTAAATTTGGCAAAATAACATGGATAGGAAGCCTGTAAATTTGCTTGTGATTTTTCTAGATATTGACTAACCTCTGTATTGATCAGTTGCATTGATATTTCCAGTTGCCTGCGGTTTGCAAAAGCTGCTCCGGTTTCTGGAATAATAACTTCGAAATAATGATCGACAAATTCAGCAGTCTGAGGATAATTTCCTTTAATAATCGACAGGAAAGGGTAAACTTCTACCTCTAAAAACTCATTCAGTTTATTTTCTTCGTTTGATGAAGCGAAATCTCCGATACGTTTTATCCAATCTTTACAATTGAACAATAGCTTATCTGTTAGCTCTAAAGAAACATGTTTGCGAATTGATTTTAAGGTATCAATTAAACTGTTCAATTGCACTTCCATATCATCTTTTAAAGCCTTATTGCGCTCAATAGTGGAGTTACGGATATCAATTGCACCAAATAAAGGATACATGTGTTTAAAGGTGATGGTTTCAATCTCCTTTAACTTATGGTAACTGTTGTTTTGTTGAAGAAAATGCCAAACAGCCTCGTTAAACTTCCATTGTACAGAGGGTTGCAAAGCTGTAAATTTATCCATCAATACTTCATCCATTTTCGAATCGAATTCTTCGATACTGTATTGGAAAAGCTGACCTATTAGCGGCATTGCAGGACGCAATCTTGATAACAACTTATCATCAACCAAAACTTCCTCGTTAGAATACACTTCTAAAACACCAGCCAATTGGGTATTGTAATAAATTGGCAGTACGGAATAAGAACAAACGCCTGCTGCTTTTAAAACCCTTAAAAACGGGTCCTTATCAATCTGATCGTCGTTTATTGCACTAACGAAAATGGCCCTTGGGTTTTCTTTATATTTATCTACCAGTGAGTAAAAAACTTCTTCTTCGAGATTGGATGATTTAGCGGAGTTGATGAGCATACTCTGCGAAAATTCCTTGTTATCGAAAACCAGCTTATTGTTAACGGTTAAAAAAGGCATTAAACCAAATTCCAGTTTTCCGTTTCCGCTAAGGGTTTTTAAAGCATGAATTACGTGGGTATATGCTTCTGTTTGGTAATTGTGGTTAACCAAGGCATCGCGTATACCATCAATTGCATGCTGTAAGGTAACATCTGTTATCGAAATGATACTGAAACCCTCGAAAAGGAAATTTTGCAATGGTAAATGCTCTACCAGGTAGTCCAATTCGGTTTCATCCTGAAAATGTTTACCAAGTTCTTCAAAATTAAGTTCAGGCAGATCTCCTTTGTGCATAATATCAACAAACTTTGTATCTGTTTGAATATTATAATATTGCGTAAGGGTGGTTTCCTGATTAATGTGAGCATAAATAATCTCATTTTTCAGTACTGAGGTGAAATTATAAAAACGCCCCAAGATGATATTGTAGATAAATTTAAGCTGTTTTTTCTCAACAGGCTCGTTATCTTTCGTTACCTTATTTTTAGGATCGTGATCCTTAAAAAATTTATAGAATGCATTGGTACTGAAGAAAATCTGATCTGGAATTGGGGTACTTAAAGCCCAAAACAAATCATCTTCGTTATCCATTAAAGGTGTTAGAATGGTAAAAATTAATTCTAAAGTATCTTTATATTGGGATAAATCTTCGGCACTGATGTTGCCAAGCAGCACATCGTCTTTTTCAATTTTTTGAAGTAAAAACCTGTAAAATTCTGATTTTACTGATTTCTCTGTTTTCAACCTGCCTTTTAAATACTCCACAAGGGGGCGAAAAGACAGTGAGGATTCTACCTGGCAATGTATACATTCATTTTTGTGTATCTGTATTACATTGGTATTCATTGTATAAGTTTGCTATAGTGTAAAATTTATAGTTATCTATTTAGTTACTAATTCATTGCAAAGATACAAACTCCTCAAAGCAATGTTAGTCTGCTGAACGTAATACTTGAATATTACATCTATTAATATGTTACACAAATTTAGTACCTAAAATTAAGTGATACGTATGGATACCAGCCATCAGTAGAGTGTCCCATCACAAATCGCACAACTGTGAGTGATGCCGGGGCAAAATAAACACCCCCTCCTACGCCGTGGTGCCATAATGTTGATGCTTCGTCACGTTTCCATACCCTGCCAACATCATAAAAACCCAATAAGCCAATTTGGCCGGGTAAAACATAACTTACCAGATCGCCAAGTTTGGCCCTAAGCTCTAAGTTGTTATAAAAGGTATGCTCACCGGCAAATCTAAACTGGCGATAACCGAGTAAATTGCCCTGTCCGCCGAGATAAAGTGCCTGATAAAACGCTGGTTTGCCAATGGTTACTCCTCCGCCAAAACGATCTGCCAAAATGAAGTTTTTTCTGCCATCGAGGTTTTTATATAAAGCAATGCTTGCGGTAAACTGTCCATAAGAATTGGAATATTTGTTAACTCCTTTATATCCTAAAAGCTTAAAATCTACATAACTCCCTAAGGTTGGCAATAAATCGTTATCGCGGGTATTGTTGGTAAAGTTTATAAAAGCACCTGCAAACATCTTTTCGTTACGTACGGTTAAAGAATCGGCTGAATGCAGAAGCGAAGGATTTTCGATAAAGCGGCCATCGTTATCTTCTTTGTTATACTTATAATACTGCCAAGAGGGGCCAACACTGAAAGTAGATTTCGGACGGCGCCACCTGATTGCTGCATCTACCTGATAGAGGTTAAAGCGTGCGCGGTAATACCTGATGTTGTCTCCATCATTAAATGGTGTTTCATTGCCCAGGCCAAAGAAATTTTGTGTATTGTTAGGGGCAAAAGCATCGGCTTTTAAAACAAAATCGGCTTTGCCTAATGCTTTTAACCATTCGCCTTTGTAGTTAAACCTAAAAGCTTTTGTAGAGAAAGAATGAAGAAAAGAGATGGTTTGTGAATTGCCATAAGGCTGTTTTCTGAAACCAGGATTGGTTTGTTTGTAAATTAATCCCAATAAAATACCATCATCCTGATTATAACCTGCATTTAACAGCCAAGAACTGCGGCGATACATATCTTTTGGGATGTAGCTAAAATTCGAGGTATCATTGGAAATTATTTTTCTGATTTTACTGGCATCTTCTCCATTATAAGTGGCTTTATCTTTTCTACCATATAATTTTACCGGACCGTTACTATTTGCAAAATCATAAACCTTGTTCCCTTTGCCGCCTATAATCCTCAATTTGATGTTCGAATTTTTATTGTTCAGGATTAAACTGTCGTTACCATTGTGCATGTAAACCCTAATTTCTTTTGTTACCTTGGGATCGAACTTACGGTCGAAAAGTTCATCTTTAATATTGCCTTCTTTCGAAATTTTATTGATTTTAACACGCAAACCATTATCAGCAGCATCAGAAATCTGGATGAGTTCGTTTTTATTGGTTACTTCAATATCCACAATCCGGTTAAAGAAATGATAATACTGGTTCATTAACTTTGGCAAAGTGGCTATCCTGTTGCGCATTTGTGCCAAAACGGCATCGTGGTGTAGCGAATAACTTGGCTCAGGGAGTTTTTTTAATGCTTTTTCAAAAACAGCATCGTTGTAGTTTGCACAAAAATCTTTTACAATTTGATCAAATTCTTCTTCATCAATGTTTGCTGTCCATCGGCTGCTTATTTCTCTACCTTCCCATAAAAACCAATTGATATTTTTGATGCCACGCTCGTAGCCTTGCATCATTGGCAAAAGTGAAGATGATTGAGTGTATCGCTGTAAAAAGCCGTCTGATCTGAAAAATACCTGGTCGCGATCTCTCGGAACCGGCGAATATAAGGATCCATCTTTGGTTTTGGTTTCTTTCCAACGCCACTGGTCTTCGTGCCTGTCCCAATCTCCTAGTAAAACATCAAATGCCCTGGCTTTAACCCAGGCTGGGCCATCTAGTTTATTGTCATTATCTTCCGTTAGTTTTTTGTCCATTTTTGGCGAACTGTCCGATTCTCCCGTAGGTTCTCTTTCCTCGAATAAACAAAGGGTATTGGCAAATGCGGATTCAAATTCTCCCAGATTATCATCGGGTGAAACCCATCCAATAATCGGGTTACTGTGCGCAATTCCGCCTGCTTTGGCCAATTCGGGCACTACAAGGGCCGAAAACGGATGCTGGGCCGACATATTATCTTTAATTACATCTTTAGCAAAAGTTTCGCGCAGGGCTGCTGGCAAAAGCACTTCCGGATATTTTTCTACACTCCGCAACACATATTCTTTGCCGTTTTTATCTTCCAATCGTAATGAGCGCGATTGATTTCCTCCGCCACGTTGTGTAGCCTTTAAGCCACCCATCATCTGCGAAACCCTTAAAACTGGCACTTTCGTTCGTGCAGCATATTCTTTACGGTAATTTTCACCAAAAACGTAGCGGTGAAAACGCCCAACACTATCGTACTCTGGTTTAACACGAACAAAAATACTATCGGCAGTGAGTGGTTTATCTCTGTTTCTTACCTTTTGAGGAATCGTTTCGAACTTTTTAATGTAACTGTATACTTTTTTAACGCTGGTATCGGAATATATATAATATTCGTAACGCATATCGTTGTTTTTTAGCTGATCGGCTACTACATAGCCTTGTTGCATTTCGTGAAACAGCGAAGTTTTGCCTTCTTTGTTTGGCGATACTTTTGAACCTGAACCGCTGATAATCTGTAACTGTTTTCCTTTAATTAATTGTAAGCCATGCTCGTGGCCGGCAACGTAGGTAACATTTGGATAATCACCAAATACGCCTGTTATTGATTTGATCATATCCTTATAAGCAGGATGATTTAAATCTTCAGGACTCAGTAATGTTGAACGCAACATTGGGTAAACAGAACCTAAAACAGGCAGTGGGATGTATAGATTTTTATTAAGGGATGTTAAGGGAAAGAGGTGATTGCGCAGGTTAAAATAACCTCCATGTGGTCCGTAACTTTGAAATGGATGGTGAGAAGCCAGCAGGATTACTTTATCTTTATTTTCTTCTAACAGCTGCTCCATTTTAACCAAAACTTCATCTTTGGTACGGCAATCGCACTCGCCATTTGGATTGGATTTACTATATGGAAAAACCCACCATTCGCTATCATAGGCAATAATGGTTAATTTATCGGTAAGTTTAATGGCAACGGGATCAGGGCATCCGTTTGCTGGAATTAACTTGAGTAAAGGATCGTTTTGTGCGCTAAGATAGTCACCCTGTGCTTTAATTTTAGCCAAACCTTTCGGGCCGGATTTGTCCCAATCGTGGTTGCCGGGAACAAAATAAACTGCTGCCCCCATTTTACGCATGGGTTCGAATTGTGAACGGAGGATTTTTTTAGTTTCTTCTTCTTCCAAACTTCCCGGAAGCCCCATACCGGTTGGGTAGATATTATCACCCAAGTAAACAACGGTTGTTTTTTTTGGAAGAATCTGCTTTGCAGCATTTTTGAGATCCTGCATTTGGGCAGGGTTCATTTCCCCTGCATCCCCAAAGAGAATGACCCGATATTTTACATCATCCTGAGCAATGGCAATGAAATTGATTAAAAATAAAATTGTAAAAAGAGTAAATCTTTTGATCATAGACTCAGCGTTTGTATAAATATAGTTATTTTAAAATTATTATGTTTTTGGATTTATTCCATAATAACATCACACTGAATTCAATTCAGGATCTTTCGTGTGGAAAAGACGCTTACATAAATTCAGCATGACGCAAGATTGAGGAAACAACACCAACCTTTATTTTTTCAATTTAAACATCAAAATGTTACCGGCCGCTAGGGTTCCGCCTTCATTAGAGATGTAGAGGTTATTATCGCGATCGAAAGCTATCCCTTCTGGCTGGTTAAAAAGGCTGCCATCCAATGGATATGTTGCCTTTACTTTAAAATCGGCATCGGTTACCACAATCATTTTATTTATTGAAGAAAGCACATACCACTCGTTCGCTTTTGGGTTTTTAGCCAGTGCAGATGGGCGGAACCTTGATTTCGAACTTCCTGATGCTTTTTCAATCGCTTTATGCGAAAGGCTAAATTCTCCGGCAGGGGTTAATGTGGCATCAGTTCCAACCTTAAAGCCATAAATACTTGATGCTTTTGCCTTTGAATCTGGCTTGCTATCTTTTGTTAGCACATAAACCATGTTGTTTTTTTCATCCGCAGCCAAACCTTCATATTCTGCCTTTGGAACAAGATCTTTGGTTTTAACAACATTGGCAACCTCGGGTTTGTTAATTTCAGAAATCGGAAATGTATGCAGCTCACCATTGCTTTTTAAAACAATAATATAATTGTTAATGATGGTTAGATCTTCGTAATCGCCTTTACCTCCAAATTTGGTGTATTTAGAATCCTTATCGCTTAAACCCAGGTGAAAAAGATCTCCATCCTCATCCTGGATAGCAAAAACTTCTTTTGGGTCGCCGTTATGAAACACAATTCCAGAAATTTCAAAAAGGTTATGTGGCATGTTGTATTTAACGGGCGCAGATAAATCGTAAGGAAAATCTGATTTTGCAGCACTACTTGTTGATACTGTTTCAGTAGAATCACTTTTTTTATCATTGCGGTTACCATTAACGCAGGATAGGCCTAAAAAAGCAGCTGAGAGTAGTAAACTGGAAGCAAGGAAAGTTTTATTGTATTTCATAAGGGTAAAAATTAATTTTAATGGCCTGTGTTATCATAGCCCATCAATAAGTAAAATCATGCGTTATTTATTTTTCAATAATGCATAAATATCATGTTGAGACTCGACAAGAATCCCGCCACTTTTTACGGGAATGTTATTCATGTCATCATCTATACAAACTGCCTGCACATTATCTTGTTTTTGTATTTCGATAATGGATAAAATTTCTTCTTTAATCTGTTCATTGTAAATCGGGAAACAAACCTCTATTCTTCGGTAAATGTTCCGGTTCATCCAATCTGCCGAGCCGAGGTAAACATCATTTTTCCCTAAATTATGGAAGATAAAAACCCGTCCGTGTTCTAAATAACGGTCAACAATGCGCGTTACCTTAATGTTTTCGCTCATTCCTTTTACACCTGGAATTAAGCGGCAAATGCTCCGCACAATCATTTCTATCTTCACGCCTGCCTCCGATGCTTCGTAAAGTTTGTTAATCAATACTTTTTCTTCGAGGTTGTTCATTTTAATGGTAATGCCCGATACTTTACCTTGTTTGGCATGTTCTATCTCTCTATCAATCAATTGAATAAAAACCTGCTGCAGGTTAAACTGCGCTACCAATAAGTGCTTAAAATTAATGAGATCGGCACTGCTTGGTTTAACTCTTTTGGCCAAAAAGATAAAAAGCAACTCTACTTCGCGAAGCATTTCCTTATTGGCTGTCATTAAAATATGATCGGTGTAAAAAGCAGCGGTGCTTTCGTTAAAGTTACCGGTGGCAAACAGACCTGAATAGCGCATTCTATCGCCTATCTGCCTTTTTACCAGTGCTACTTTGGCGTGTACTTTTAAAGCAGTTACACTGTAAATAATGTTTACACCAACTTCTTTCATTTTTTTAGCCCATTTGATGTTGTTGGCTTCATCAAAACGGGCTTTAAGCTCTACCAAAACCGTAACTTTTTTACCATTTTTGGCTGCACTGATTAAGGCATTTACAATTTTAGAATCGCTGGCCACGCGGTATAGCGTCACATAAATTTCCTTAACATCAGCATCAATGGCGGCTTCGTTAAAAAAGCGCAATACGCTATCGTAACTTTGATAAGGTGTATGTACAATTATGTCGTTTTTATAAATTGCCTCTGTCAGCGACCCTTCAATTACATCGGTATTGCAAAGTTTTGGCCAATTTTGGTTGGAAAGCTGGGGCACATTTACCGGGAAACCCATAAAATCTTTCAGGTTGTGGTATTGCCCGCCTTCTATCCTATTGGCTTTTTTTAAATTGAAAAGTTTTTTTAGCAGCTCGAAAACATTTGCTGGTATGCCTGGCTGATGCAGAAAGCGTGTAGCTAAACCTGCATCGCGTTTAAGCAATTGTTTTTCTAATTGTTCTGATAAACTGCCTGAATATTCATCTTTAAGATCAATTTCGGCGTCCCTTGTAATTTTGAAACTGTAGCAACCTGTAACTTCTCCTTCAGGAAAAATACGGTCTAAATGAAAGCGGACGATATCATCCAAAAAAACGATAAAGGTTTCGCCTTCGGCTTCTACCTTATAAAAACGGGGCAGCTGGTTGGAAGGAATGTTTAAAATGATAACTTCGGCATCAAGCTCTTTTTTTAGCGTAACCAGGAAGTACAGCTCATTGTTTGACGGAAAAAAATCGGTATTTTGATCAACGTAAACAGGTTGCAGAAAAGCCATTACCTGACTTAAAAAATACCGTGTGATGCTTTTCTGAATTTCTGCAGGAAAGGGCTGACCATAAATTAAATTTATTTTATTTTCTTTCAGCTGAGGAATGATATCAGACTTTAGAACAACGCCATATCGTTGTTGTTGATCGGAAATTAGCTGATTGGCGGTATTTAGTAAATTATCGTCAATCCTGATGTCATTATTTTCCTTATTACTCAACTTTTCGAGTGCCAGTAATACAGGCATCCGAACACGGTAAAACTCATCTAGATTGGAAGAAAATATAGACAAAAATTTAATTCGTTCGAGTAACGGAACGGTATTCCGCTCGGCTTCCATTAAAATACGCTCGTTAAATTTTAACCAGCTTAAATCTCTGTTAAAAAAAGAGGTTTCTATAATTTGTTCCATTAAAGTTTACCGTAAGCTGCGTAAGCGATTACAAAAGCCAATACTGCTGCAATTAAGCCAAACATAAAAATGTTATATGCCAGGCGGATTAATTTGTATTTACGGCCTAAAACCACACCCTGCGAGTAAACATCGGTAATTAATGTTCCGTATAAAAAATCTTTATCGTTCATTACCTTAATCATTCCATCGGTATAGCTCGGCAAACTCATTTTATAGAAATTACCGAAAAACAGGAGATTAACTTTTTTATTGTCCATATCTTCTTGAGTAAATTCTCCTTTGGGAATGGATGGACGGGTGGACAGGATGGACACCACTACACAGGTTAAACTCACCATTAATAATATAAATGTTGGTATAATCAGGTTGCCGTGATCTTCTAACCGCCTTAGCAACAAACTCACAATCAACGATAGCATGATTGAATTTACAGTAATGAGAATATGTGCTTTATTATCAGCCATATCGCTCAAACGCTGGTTATTTGCCGAAGTAATCCTGAACATGGTTTCAATTCCTTTGTCTGGACGGTCGTCTTTATCTTTTTTCTTTTTCTCTTTTACAATTTCAGGTGCAAAGTTTTTAGGTTCTTCGAGTTCTGTGCTGATTTCTTCCTGTGCGCTTAATTTACTTTTCAGCTTATCGATATTTTTCTGTTTTTGATCACTTAGCAACAAATTGGCATAATCGGTATGGTAATGGTGAGATTCCATAAACTGGATATCTTTTTTACGCCAATCGAGTTTGCTGATGTCTTTTTTATAGATCAACTCGTTTTCTTTGTGCATCAGTTTTCCTTTCGCTCGGAAATCAGATAACCCTAAATGGAAAAGATCTGCATCGCAAATAATCTTATCGATTTCATTTTTAGGATGCTGAGGAATTTTGGTGGCCAATATGGCACTTTTAACACTATCACGAACTTCCTGATTTACTTTGTGTTTGGCCAAAAACTGGTCGGCAAGTTCTGCACCTTTAGCCTCATGATTTAAGGCATCTTCAAAATAACCAGTATCGTGGAAATAGGCGGCTACAGTTATGGTGAAAAAATCTTGCTCATTTAGCTGGTAGTGGTTGGCAATCTGTTGTGCAGCATGTACAACTTCCTGAGTATGTTCCAGATTATGATAAACCAATCGCGGATCGCTGTGGGTATGGAAGTAATCGCTAACATGCTTTTGTACATCTTCCTGCAATTGTTTATAGTTCATGTGTGGAGCGGGATTGTGGTAATTTGTGGTTATGAGGGAAATGCATTTGTTTAAAATGTTTAAAACTGAAAATTGTTTGGTTTTATGGTTATAAAATTACGCTAATTTTTTAAAAACAACGCTGCTCTGCCTTGAACAATAATAATGCCTTATTTATTTTACAATAAGCTTTAATGGATAAGTAGAAATTAGGGGTGGTATAATCAAGGTTAGGAAGTAAAAACTGCATTAAAATTGGTGTTGAAGTTTGGTATGACGATTTATGATGGCCTGTTTGGAGCGCAGCACAGGCGAGAAATCTTTTAAGATGCACAGAAACATGTTCAAAGATTTTTCCACTACGGTCGAAATGACGATTAGACTTGTATTTATCGCTCTTTCCGTCATTTCGAGCGAAGCGCAGCGCAGCCGAGAAATCTTTTACAGTTGCACAAACATGTTCAAAGATTTCTCCACTACGGGCGAAATAACGATTCTACTAGTACTTGATTCACCGATCGTCATCCTCGCGCAGGCGGGGATCTTACAACTCAGGCAATATTTAAGCATTAAGATTCCCAATCAACCTGATAGCTATCGGGTTGGGAATGACGATTTATCGCTTTTTCCGTTATTTCGAGCGAAGCACAGCGCAGCCGAGAAATCTTTTAAAGTTGCACAAATATGTTCAAGGATTTCTCCACTACGCTCGAAATGATGATTCGACTAGTATTTAATTCGCCAGTCGTCATCCTCGCGCAGGCGGGGATCTTACAACTCAGGCAATATTTAAGCATTAAGATTCCCAATCAACCCGATAGCTATCGGGTTGGGAATGACGATTACGCGAGGATTTATCGCTCTTTCCGTCATTCGAGCGCAGCGCAGGCGAGAAATCTTTTAAAGCTGCACAAACATGTTCAGAGATTTCTCCACTTCGGTCGAAATGACGATTAGACTTGTATTTATCACTCTTTCCGTCATTTCGAGCGAAGCGCAGCGCAGCCGAGAAATCTTTTTAAGATGCACAAACATGTTCAAAGATTTCTACACTACGGTCGAAATGACGGTAACGCGAGGATTTATCGCTCTTTCCGTCATTTCGAGCGCAGCACAGCCGGAAAATCTTTTAAAGCTGCACAAACATGTTCAGAGATTTCTCCACTTCGGTCGAAATGACGGTTACGCGAAATGAAGAGTTGTTCAATTAGTGTCCTTCCTCCTCTTCGTTTTTAACTTTGCTCAATAAATCATAAGCTCCTTTTACCACTATTTTCGGTTTGGTAAGTGCTTCTGCAAATGATATCTGAGTAAAGCCATTTTCTGAAACATCTGTTTTCACCTCTATCATTTGGTAATGAAAGGCTGATTTTGAAGCAGATTTTTCTATGAATACATATTTTTTACCTTCAAATTCAACAATAGCGGCATCGGGCAAAGCTTCTACCTTATTGGTACCACTTTCTACATAAGCTTTGAGGTACATGCCAGGCAGCAGTTGCGTATCTTCTTTATCAAGGTGGCAATGCACTTGTACAGTACGTTCTTTACTAATTTCCCTGCCGATCAGGTGCACCGTAGCCATGCGCTCTTTATCTTCGTTTGCTAAAGTAAACCGTACTTTTTGGCCAATTTTTAGTTTAGGCACATCTTTTTCGAACACGGTAAGTTCTGCATGTAGATGTTCGGTATCGGCAATTTTAAAAAGTTCATCCGTAGTACTCGCGAAAGCACCGATATTGGTGTTTACTTGTGTTACGTAACCTGCCATAGGCGCATAAAGGTTAAAGGTTTTAAGAATCTCACCTTTCTCAAGCACAGCAAAACTGATGTTTATAAGCGAAAGTTTAGACCGCTGACCAAGCAATCGGGCACTCACACTTTGGTATTCGCTCCGGGCTTTTTGCAATGCTTTTTTTGAATTTACGTTTTCTTTGGCCAGTTCTTCCTGCCGATCTAACTCTTGTTTTAAAAATTGCAGCTGACTTTTATAATCCATATAATCCTGCTGCATCTGAATAAATTCGGGATTTTGCATTACAGCAACCAAAGCACCTTTTTTTACCTTCATGCCCTGGAGCATATCCGTGCTTTTTACAATGCCCTCTAGCGGTGTAGAGATTGAAACCAAACTTTGGGGAGGCAAATCGAGCATCCCGTTTACTTTCGTTGTTCCGCTTAATGCTTTAAGTTCAATCTCGCCAAGGGTAATTCCGGCAAGTTTGTGCTGCTCTGGCGTTAAAGTAACCATATCGTTCTCTTGGTGAACGGGCTCTTTTTCTACTGCGTTTTCCTCTTTGGGGCTTCCACATGCTGCAAGGTAAAACGTTACCACGATTAGAACAATATATTTATATATGGATTTCATGTTTATTATTTTATAATGATTTAAGGTTACCAGTCAAAAATTCGATGTGGTTAATGCTTTGATTAACCTGTAACAGAGCCATCAGGTTGCTTTCATAAATAGAATTTACCTGTTTAAGGTTGAGGAGATATTCGGAGTATCCAATTTCACCATTCTGGTAGGCAATTCTGCTGTTTTTTAATATTAATGCAGCATTGGCAAGTGCCGAAGTTTGGTAATAACCGTAACGCTGTTGGTTTTTAAGGTATTCTTGAAGCACCTGTTGAAACTGTCCTGTTAGTTTACGTTCTTGCAATTCGAGGTCGGTGGTGGCGATATCTTTACTTATAGCCGCTGCTTTTGCCTTTGCCGAATACGATTTGTAAAACAAGGGAACAGCTAGTCCAAGCTGGAAACCCTGGAAACGTTTATTTTGATTAAAATACACTTCTGAGCCATTCACGTTTTGCAAACCGGTTAGCGATTGGTTAAAGTAGCCAACTGTAATATCTGGTAATGCTTTTGCCAATTCTATCTTTCGCTGTTTATCGGCAATAATGATTTGTTGTTTAAAATATGCCAATAAAGGATTTTCCTGAACGGATAATCTGTTAGTCAAAGTGATCATTTTTTGCTCATTCAGATACCTTTCTGCAATTTCTTTAATTGGCCCTCCAATAAGTATACTTAGCTGATTTTTGTAAATTTCGATGTCGGCATTATTTTGTTCCAATTGGTTTTGCACATCTTTCAACTGTGTCTCAGCAGCTACTTTTTCTAAAAGATTGCCTTCTCCAGTTTTATATTTTAACGAGGCTGATTTAACAAAGCCCTTGTAAATACTATCCTGTTGCTGTAGCAGTTTTTCTTTAGTATAGAGGTATTGAAGGTTGGTGTAAACGGTTTTTACCTGGTAAATTAACTCATTTTTAGTAGCAGCAACCTGAAACTGACCTGCTTTAATGCGTTCATCACCTAAAGCTGCATTGGCTGTAAAAAGTGTTGGAAATGGAATCGTTTGAGAAATGGTAAAGTTTTTATCGTTTTTAACCAAACTGTTGTATTGTCCGTAAAGCATCGAAATATCCGTTTTGGGCATTTCGAAAGCTGTTTTTTTTAATTGCTCCTGTAAACCGACGTTGAGGTTTGCACTGTTTATGGTTTTGTTTCGTTCGAGCGCAGATGAAATGGCTTGGTTTAATGTAATATCAGTACTTTGTGCCTTAACGGATGGTAATCCAAAAAGAAACATCATCAAAACAAGCGCCCCTGCAAGTGGGGATGTACCGCGTTTTCTTGTTCCTATTTTATCTACCCAAATGTAGAGAATTGGCAATACCAATAAGGTAAGTAATGTAGCCGAAAGCAGGCCGCCTATTACTACCGTTGCTAACGGACGTTGTACTTCTGCCCCACTACCGCCAGAAATTGCCATTGGCAAAAAGCCAAGTGAAGCTACCAAAGCGGTCATAATTACAGGGCGCAGCCTTATAGTGGTTCCTTTTTTTATAATGTAGATGGTATTTGTCATTCCTTCTTTTTTTAAGCGGTTAAACTCGCTGATCAATACAATTCCATTGAGCACTGCTACACCAAAAAGTGCGATGAAACCGATACCTGCAGAGATACTGAAAGGCATCCCCCTGGCCCATAGAGCCAGTATGCCACCTATTGCAGATAATGGGATAGCTGTAAAAATTAACAGCGCATGTTTAATTGATGAAAATGTTAAGTAAAGTAAGAGCAGGATGAGTAACAATGCCAATGGAACAGCAATACTCAGCCTTTTATTGGCCGCCTGAAGGTTTTCGAACGTTCCGCCGAAGGTTGGATAGTAACCTGGTTCAAATTTAATTTTGCGATCTATTTTCTGCTGAATTTCTTTGACAATGCTTTCTACATCCCTGCCACGAACATTAAAACCGACAGTAATACGTCGTTTTGCATCATCGCGCTGAATTTGGTTTGGGCCTTCCTTATATTGGATATCAGCCAGCTGTTCTAAAGGGATTTGATTGCCATTGGGTGCAGTTACGAAAAGGTTTTTTACATCTTCCAAAGATTGCCTGTTCTCCTTTTCAAGGCGCACCACCATGTCGAAACGTTTCTCACCTTCAAATACAAGGCCTGCTACTTCACCGGCAAAACCCGAGCGGATGGCGGTATTTACATCTTCAATATTTAGCCCGAATTGTGCAATTTTATCTCTGTGGAATTTAATAATCACTTGCGGTAAGCCTGAGGCCTGTTCTACATAAATATCCTGAGCACCCTCTATTTTACCTGCAATGGCACCGATCTTTGATGCATAACTGCCCAACTTGGCAAAATCTTCACCATAAACTTTAATTACAACATCCTGTCGCGCACCCGTCATCAACTCGTTAAAACGCATTTGAATAGGCTGCTGAAAGCCAAAAGTTACCCCCGGAATATACTGTTCTAACTTCTGTTGCATTTTTTCGGCAAGTCCATCTCTTGATGAAGCACTCGTCCAATCACTTTTATCTTTGAGGATAATGATTAAATCGCAGGCTTCAACAGGCATTGGATCGGTTGGAATTTCACTTGAACCAATCTTCCCGATTACTTCTTTTACCTCCGGAAAGTTGGCTTTCAATACCTTTGCTGCCCGTGTTGAGGCCTCGATGGTTTGCGACAAACTGCTGCCAGTTAATACCCGTGTTTCTACAGCAAAATCGCCTTCTTCCAAAGTGGGGATAAATTCTGCCCCAAAGTTGCTGAAGATAACCAATGAAATAGCAAATAGCGTTAAAGCAATACCTAAAACTGCAAGTTTTGCCCTTATCGCAAAATTAAGTATGGGTGTATATACCCGTTGTAGAAATGACATGATCCTATCTGAAATATTTCTTTTGGTGCTGATGGTTTTATTCAGGCACAAGGTACTCATCATTGGCACATAAGTTAATGATAGTATAAATGCACCAAGAATGGCAAAAGCCACGGTTTGCGCCATTGGTCTGAACATTTTACCTTCGATGCCTACAAGTGCAAGAATGGGCAGATATACGATGAGGATGATGATTTCGCCAAAAGCGGCACTGTTGCGGATTTTAGAAGCAGATTCAAAAATCTCCGCATCCATTTCGTGTTGGTTTAAGCGGTTCTTATTTTTTCGAATACCCAAATGATGAAGCGATGCTTCTACAATAATTACGGCTCCATCTACAATCAGTCCGAAATCTATTGCACCAAGGCTCATCAGGTTGCCGCTTACGCCAAAAAGATTCATTAAACACACCGCAAAGAGCATGGCTAATGGAATTACAGAAGCGACTATGAGTCCGGCGCGAAAGTTGCCCAATAGCAAAACCAACACAAAAATAACAATCAGCGCACCTTCAGCCAGGTTTTTGGCCACAGTTCCTATTGCATTATTTACCAGTTTTGTACGGTCAAGAAAAGGTTCAATTACCACACCTTCGGGCAGGTTTTTAGCAATTTGCGCCATCCTGGTTTTAACATTGGCAATTACCTTTGATGAGTTGGCACCTTTAAGCATCATTACCACAGCACCTACAACCTCTCCTTGGTCGTTCCTCGTCATAGCACCATATCGGGTTGCGGCACCAATTCTTACTTCTGCTACATTGCGGATCAGTACGGGAATGCTATTGTTGTTGGTTTTTACAACAATGTTTTCAATATCTTCAATGCTTTTAATCAAACCTTCACTTCTGATGAAATAGGCATTGGGTTTCTTATCAATATAAGCACCTCCGGTATTTTGGTTGTTTTTTTCGAGTGCTGAAAATATATTACTGATGGAAATGTCCATACTCCTGAGTTTATCAGGATTAAGTGCAATCTCATATTGTTTAAGGTACCCGCCGAAACTGCTTACATCGGCAATGCCTTCTACACCTAAAAGCTGACGGCGTACAATCCAATCCTGAATGGTACGGAGTTCGGTTGCATCGTATTTTTTTTCATATCCTTTTTTAGGGTGGATAACATATTGATAAATTTCGCCCAAACCAGTAGTTAAAGGTGCCACTTCTGGTGTTCCTATCCCCTTTGGAATGGCCCGTTCCACTTCGGCAAGCCTTTCGCTTACCTGTTGGCGTGCCCAATAAATTTCTACATTTTCTTTAAATACCACCGTTACCACGGAGAGGCCAAACCTGCTAAATGAACGAATTTCTTCAATTCCGGGGATGGTTGCCATGGTTTGTTCTACAGGATAGGTTACAAACCTTTCGATATCTTCGGCGCCGTTGCTTGGCGAATTGGTAATAATTTGAACCTGGTTATTGGTAATATCGGGAAGTGCATCAATAGGCAATTGCTTTAGGGAGTATATACCCCAGGCAATTAACGCCATCATCATAATCGCCACCAGCAATTTCTGCCTGATGGAGAACAGTATTATTTTGTTCAGCATTGTTGTAATGAATCAAAAATTAGGAAATAGCAGCATAGCCTGACACGTAACCTTATGGTTATTGCATAATGCCCACTAAACTTATGGCCGGGCCATGGTGAAGAAATTATTGATTAAACAAGTTTAGGCGGTTGCCAAACATCAACAGGCTGTTTTTTTAAATCAGAACAATAAAAGCCTGGGTAAGATTGCTGAAAAACGGAAGCCATAACAACAACATTTTTTTCAAGAGGAAAATGCCGGGCTACTGAGCAGCAGGCACAACTACAAAACGGCGGACACATTTCGCCTCCGGCATGTTCTCCCTTGGCTGCATCATGATGAACAACGGTTTCGAACTGGTTATTTGTAAGCATATCTTCCCTATCCTGACAAGGCGTAATACCCAGCAAGATCAGATAAAAAGAAAATAGCAATACAAAGTATCTCATTGCCAGCAAATGTAATGATTATTGGGGAAAGGGAAAAGTGGTTGGCGGAGAGCGGACCACATTGGGCGAGAATTAGAAAAGATTAAAAAGATATTTTCACTTTTTGCAATAAAAACAAGCTTTTTATGCTTAAATGTTTTTTATAAATTTTGCCGGTATGCCACCAACAACTGTATTTGGTGCAATATCTTTAGAAACAACTGCTCCGGCAGCAACAACGGCATTTTCTCCAATGGTTACTCCAGGTAAGATTGTTGCTCCTGCACCTATCCAGGCATTTTTTTTAATGTGAATTGCTTTTGGAATTAATGTATGGCGATCTTCAATTGAGGTAGGATGACCTTCGGATAATACACTAACTTTTGGAGCGATAAATACATTGTCATCAATGGTTATTCCCCCCAAGTCCAGAAACACACAGTCGAAGTTGATGAAAACATTTTTACCGATTTTAATATGCTTACCGTAATTTATATAGAAAGGTGTGAACACATTAACCGTGCTGTCGATTTCAGCATCTGTAATTTGACTTAAAAAATTTCTGATTTCTTCTGGTTCGGTGGCATTATTCATTTGAACCAAAAGCTTTTTTGTTGCATAAGAAGCCGCTAACATCTTATATGCATCCGGATCGTTTGGAGAAATGGCTTCTCCATTACGTAACTTTTCAAAAATATCTGTGTTACTCATAATCGTATATCTATCCGGCAAAGATAGCGGTTACAAAAAAGTGATTAGTTAAATTAATGTCGCAAATCAATCTAATCCTGCTTAGTCCACACCAGTTTACTTGTATCATAACCTAAACTTTGGGCCTTTTTAAGGTAGGCGGCTTTAATTTCTTCTGGTACCGCTTTATCACGGGAAAGAATCCATAGATAGCTTAAGTTATTTCCAGCAATCAATGCGTATTTATAATCGGGATCAAGTGCGATAACATTGTATCCGGCATAAAAGGGCCAAAAAAAGGAAACTTTCAATCGGGCACTTTCCTGTCCTTTAACCAGCTTTGCTTTGCCCACACTTTCTTTCCATTTCTCTTCAACAAAATTATAACCCTTGTTTACCACACGTATCGATCCGTCAGCATTTTTTGAATATTCAGCAGTGACATGATCCAGGTTTTTTTCAAATTTAAAATCCATTCGTGCAATTTCATACCATTTACCCAAATAGCGATCGGTACGGAATGGACTAACGGCTACCGCCCCTTTTGGAATAGACACGCAAGCCGCAAAATTAACAGCCACAGCTGCTGCACCAATTCCGATGGCCAGACCAAGCTGCCATTTTTGAAGTTTAAATATCATAACCCAATTAACAAAATAGTAGCCTCCAGGTTTAACCATTTCTAATATTATAATACTTATTAAAGCAATTAGTGGCGGGTTTTACTTACAGTTACAAACAAATTCATTTACTCGTTGTTCAACATAAATCTAAAAACACTCATATGGACCAAAAATACACTCCTGCCGGGCATGCCTCTGCTTCCAGTATTTTAATTACCCTTGGTATAGGCATCGTTGCTTCTTTATTACTTTCCATACTTTATATTATTCTGTCGCAATTGATTCCAAATATCTGGTTTATTGCAACATGTGCGTTTTCATTGGGCATGTTGTTAGGCTTGGCTGTTGATCTGGGAATCCGAATAGGAAAAATAAGGAACTTAAAGGCGGCTGTGGTTATTGCTTGTGTTTGTGGTTTGTTGGCATTTTATATGCAATGGGTTTTCTTCGATGCCGTAATGTACAGCCAAAAGGGCTTTACTTTTAACCAAAGTTCTGCTGAGCTGAAACAGTTACTTGCAGATATGGGCTTCTTATTTTTACATCCCGGTATTCTGTTTCGCGAAATAATGGCGCTAAACAACGTTGGCACCTTTAGCATTCAGGGAAGTGGTAATGTTTCCGGGATTTTACTTTGGATAATCTGGTTGGGAGAATTTTTAGTGATTATAGGCGGAAGTTTGGTTGTAGCTTGGAATGGACAGGTAAGCAAGCCCTTTTCTGAGTTGAATGATGCTTGGATGAAAGCCAGAACTCCAAATCCTCTTATTCCATTTGTTGCCGATAAGGACCAGTTTTTAAATGAGCTAAGAAATAAAAATTTTGAGATCTTAAAAAACCATCCTGATGCCATCAGACAGCCCGATTATGCAGAAGTGGTCATTTATGAATCACAAGGCGATCCTACAAAATATGTGAGCGTTGTTAATGTTACGCCGCCTTCTGGCAGAAATAAGCAGGTTAGAAAAAAAAGTGTATTCACCCATTATTTCGTCGGAAATAATCCTCCAATATGATTCATCATGAATTGGGTAAATAATTACTAAATCTATTTGAAAACGAGATACTTACATTTAAGAGAATTTCCCAAACATTTTAAAGCCATTTTAAATTCGATATAATTAGGAAATTATTTTCTCTTGTACTTTGAATGGTCGATAAATAAATATAAATTTAAGCATGGGCGAGCTTATTCGATCCATGATAACTTAAAACAAATGAACCAGAACCACAAACCATCATTTGGAAACGCAGAAAAGAAATTTACTCAGCAATTAAGCTTTGAAACTTTAGCAGGAAATATTTACAAAAAAGGACCAGATGAAGAAGAAGAAGATGACCAAAGTGACTCTGCCGGAGCTGCTGCCGGATAAATTGAAATAATGCTTTGCCTGGAAAAATCTAACATTCAATTTTTCCAGGCAGCAAATTAAGGTGCCTATTTTATTAATACTTAAACCCAAGGTTTAGAAATCAGATTTAACTTCCACGGTAGGTAGAGTAGCCATAGGCTGAAAGCGTGATGGGAACATGATAATGCTTTTTGTCATTTATTTCAAATACCACATCAATAAACGGATAAAAGCTTTTGATTTTTTTATTGGAAAAATAATCCTGCACTAAAAATGTAAGCTTATAAATGCCTGTATTTTCCTGTCGTTGATCCAAAAAATCTTTAATTCTTCCTTGTTCATCAGTAACTTTTTCTGCAACAAAAGTCCACACTTTGGTTTTTGGATTCAACTTATTTAATTGAACTGTAACCCCTGGGGCTGGTAATCCTGTTGAAACATCCAATATATGGCTTGATAACTGGTAAGTTTGCTCCTGCCCATACGCAAGTTGAAGCATTGTTGCCAACAGTATACTTAAAATTATTCTTATCATTTTTTATCTATTTTTGTTTATATCTGAAATTGCATCTAAAGCAGCTTTTGCAATTTTATCATCGTTTTCAACACTTCCGCCTCCTGCCACACCAATACTTCCTACCACTTTGTTTTCGTACCACAAAGGCACTCCGCCTCCTAGCAATAACAATTCTGGTAAATTGGCAAGGTTTTCACTGTCGTGGTCTTCTCTCACCTTCCTGGCTAGAGCAAGCGTTGCTGTTTTGGTAGAGAGTGCCGTATAGGCTTTTCTACGCGCGGCCTCAGTATTATGTGGGCCTACCCCATCACCACGACTAATTAATATGGTAACGCCTGATTGATCGAGAATTGCAATACTAACATCTTTTCCTAGGGTGGCTGCTGCATTTCTTGCAATTTCTGTTAAGGTATAAGCTGCTTTTAAGGTAAGCTGCGTATTTGATGTAAAATATAGATCGATAGGTAAAACTGGGTTTTCGTGGTGTTTTATATTCGCGGTTTTAACCTGGGCAACAATTAAATTGTTTAAGGAAATAAGAAAAAGCAGGCATAAAGGATACTTTATTTTCATGCAGCCAAGGTAACTCTCTATTTATGCAAAAACGTTGACCTGGGTCAACATTTACATTTTGGCTTTTATTCGGCTAAGCGTAGATGGCGATATGCCTAAATATGATGCAGCCATTTTATTGGATAACCGCATTAAAAAATCGGGTTGAAATTCAATCGCCCAACGCACTTTTTGCAGCGCATCGAAACCCTGGAAACCATAAATTCTTTTTTGTGCGTTGATAAATCCCTGTTCAAGTATTTCGCGGTAAATCATGGCAAATTGAGGAACGCTATCTACAAGTTGGAAAAAATGCTTGTGGTTAATGTACAGCAGTTCTGATTTTTCTATTGCCTGAAGATATTCCTGAGCAGATTTTTGTTGAATGAAACTTGGTAATGCGGTACAGAATCCTCCTTTAAATCCAAAATATCGTGTAATTGGATTTCCATCATCACTATAGGTAAATAACCTTAAACAGCCTTCGTTTATAAAATAATATCCATTACATACTTCATCAAAACCAACAAGTATTTCATTGCGTTTGGCTTTTACAATTTTAAAGTGACTGCAGATTAAATTTAGTGTTGCTTCTGATGCCTCACTTCTTTCTGTTATAAAGGTTTTTAATAAACTGAACATTATTTATTATTATGGACATTGATAATTGGCTATTTATATACTACATTAAAATTTCTTGATGACAACGATTTTACTTATCAATGCAGCCTGTGATCCATCTGTTAGGGGTACAACTGTTCCATTTTTCCAATATTGCGCAAATCCTGAACCTCCATCGCGGTACCCACCAACAAAAACATCAGAACCCGAAACTGCAATAGATAAACCAAAAGCACTTTCAGGTCCGTTGGATAAAATAACTGGAGATCCGTTTTTCCAATATTTAGCCATAATTGCACTATTCAAATTTGTAGTGCCTGATCCGCCAACATAAACATCATTTCCACTTACAAAAATCGAGTTTCCCCTCACATCCGGGGTACCATCGTTAATCAGTATTGGGGTACCTAAATTTTTACTGTAGCTGGTTCGCGACTGGCCGGAGTTATTATAAGTTTCAGACCATAATAAATATAAATCGCTTCCAGATACTGTAATTGCCTGCTCTGAAGCACCTGTAGTTCTGTCGGTAAGGTCAAAAAGCTGGCCATTTTTCCAATATACTGTGATAGAATTAAGCCAATCAAGGTTTCTTCGCTCGCCGATAACATAAACATCATTCCCGATCAGGGCTATCCCCGTGGCAATGGCCTGCTGTGTATCATTAGTTAAAATAACCGGCACACCGTTTTTCCAATACTTGGCCTGGTAGGTCGATTTGCCGGGTGCAATTTCCTGTCCGGCAATGTAAACATCAGTTCCTTGTACAAATATGTCATTCGCAAAAGCATCACGGCTACCATCGGTAAGTGAGGTTGATATTCCGTTTTTCCAGTATTTGGCCACATATTTTCCTTGTGCATTAACTTCGTAACCGGCAATATGAACATCAGTACCAGCTATGGCTAGGGCATTAGCAGCAGATGAGCCGACACCACTATCAAGATTTACAGCTTTACCGTTTTTCCAGTATTTGGCTACATAACCCTCTCTCCCAGCTGCATATATATCAAATTGTGATGTAGGCGCAGGAGGATTTTCAACTGGCGTTTTCTTTTTGCAGGCCTGAAAAGAAAAAGTTAATGTAATTAAAAGGATTAAAGCTGTTTGTAAATGATGCCTCATATTTTCTGATTTTATTTGGTTGTTCAACAGCCGTAAGAGGATATAGTTTCACATTTAGCCATTTATTTTAATATGTGGAGTAATTTAAATGGCAGTATTCAGAATGGTTGGGATTTACCTCAATTGAATTGTTTAATGAAATGGATAAAATTTAGCCTGGGAGAGAAATTCCTGTTATGAGGGTAAATCCATTCAGAAGGTCAAAAAATATGGTTGTACATACCATATACCTAAATGGTTGATTATGTAGCTTTAATGTATTTTTTTAATCCAACTCTTGGGGTATATTATTTGCATTAGCTTCTGCCATTTTACCTGATTTAAAATCATAGCCAAAGGCATCAAAATTATCATTCCCTTCTCCCTTGGGATTATCACCATACTCATTTGGCCCATAATCACCAGCTGCAAAAAACATAAAAATTGCATAGAAAGGAATCAACTGCCACCAGCCCGATTTACCCAGATCATGGCAGCGTTTTGCTCCCTGAGAAATTAACAGATAGAGCGGTAAAAGCAACGTAATTTCAATCCAGCTACCAAAGGTTTTATTTTCTTGCAGGATAATAACAAAAAAGTTAATAATAATGTAGAAAATCTGTGTTAAGGCTAATTCGGTACGGCGGATTCTGCCATAAAAGGAAAAGGGATCTTTAAACATTGGAGAGGCGTTAATTTGTTTGCTGGTTAATTTTGATTAAACATACCAAATATTAAATTTGATCTCAAATTTTTTACTGAAAAAAAAATCCAACAAACGCAACTGCCTGTTAAACTTGAGTCATCCTCCCAATTTAATTCAGCAAGAGAATTTCTATTTAACATAAGTAACACATAAACAAATGGTTACAATTGATTATTTAACCTTTAATTGTTGTATTAAATTTATCGCTCTATCCCATTTTTTATATACCTGGATGGGTTTTGGATAAGCAGGAATATCGAATATCCATGGGATTAATACTTCTATATTATTCCGATCTGATAGTTCGGGCACCCACTTCCTGATAAAATCCTGTGCTTTATATTTATTGGATTGATGAACGGGGTTAGTGTACCAAATTTCAAAAGCCTGCATGTGCCAGTTCATCCAGTTTGAGCTTACATCATAATCGATTAATTTGGCTTCGAAATAAGCTGCACCCCAGGTCCAGTTTATCTTTAAATCATGCACAAAATAACTTGCACAGTTAACCCTGCCCCGATTGCTCATGTAACCGGTTTGGTTCAATTGCCTCATGTGTGCATCAATAAAAGGAATGCCTGTATTACCTTTACACCACTTATCAAATTTCGCTTCGTCATTTTCCCACTCCATCGTCTTATTTTTGTAGCCGGTGGTTTTAAAAATTGACGAACCGAAACGCATGGCCTTAAAGGTAAAATAATCCCTCCATACCAGTTCAAAAACGAGCCACCATGTACTCTGGTTTTTTTTGACGTTTTTTTCGTAGTCGATTACCTTTTCATAAATTTCCCTGGCCGAAATGCAGCCTAATGCCAGGTAAGGCGAAAACTTAGAACTATAGTCTAACCCATCCGATTTATTCCTGCTCCAACGGTATCCTGTTAAAAGTTCCGATTTAAAGGTGTAATATTCAAGTCTTTCCAAAGCTGCCGTTTCGCCACCTTTAAGCAAAGGCTTTGCATTTTTATATTCATCCTCATCAAATCCATAAATGCTGTAAGCAGGAAAAGGCTTGTTCTTTATATTCGGAACCTCATTTAATTGTGTAGGACGGCTAAAAGTTTTGCGTGGGGCAGCCTGATTACCAACAGGAATTCTAAAAGCTTTGCTCGTTAGTGGGATATCTGGTATTGAAAAAGGAATATCGTCCTGATGATAGAGCGTTTTTCCCCAGAAGAAATGAAAATTAGTTTTGGGAAGCTCATGGATGAGCTTGTTTACCAAATCCAGCTCATAACTTGCGTATTCTTCTTCGGCATAAACATCAGTAATGCCATATTTTTCAATCAGCTCGGGAATGGTAACAAGTGCCGAAACCTCTCCGATGATTAAATGCACACCGAGAGATTTCAAATTCTTTTTTAAATCAAGAAGAGATTGCTCCAAAAACCTGAACCTCACCACATCTACCCTTCTGAAACCAAGCTCAAGTATTTCAAAATCTTTTTTTTCTATACAATAGCAAAACACAAGCGTTTCACACGCTTCACTCGCTTTGGTTAAAGCTTCATTATCGTGCAGTCTTAAATCATTTTTGAACCACACGAGGCCACATTTCGCCATTTTAATAACTTTAACTCTTTTATAAATAGATTGTATAACATTTAACTGATATATAGCACATTAACATCAGTTATAGAAATTTAATAACAGAAAGTTTTGGTTATTAAAGCTGTTTAAATATTGTGTCAGGGTGCTAAATGCTGTTGTTATGCTCGGTAATTTGTTCCCCAATTGTCAATACGAGTTGATCATCCAGTTCGTCCATGGTGCGCCATTGAACAACACCTTGATCGCCAGGCTCGGCATATACTGTACCGATTTTATTTTCTTCCTGAAGAATACGATAGGTACCGTTTTCCTGTGGTTCGATGGTATATTCACCATCATCCGTAATTATATTAAAGTTTTCCATTGTAAATTGATATGTTTTTTTCAACTGAATAACATAACAACACGGCCTGGTGATTAAAGTTTAAGAATATATGTTAGGCCTTGGTAGATAGCGGCATTTTATTCCTGTTAAGAATGGATATTTATATTTTTGCTCAAAAATAACCTTAATAAATTAGCAAGAATACATATTAATGTATGTGCGCTTCTCCCTGATGTTTGGTTTGGGCACTGTCTGCATCACTGGAAATAATAAACTGCCTGATTTTTCCTTTTTCCCATGCATTGGCCAATGGATCTACCTTTGGCATGGCGATATCTGCCCTTTTCTGCTTAATTTCTTCGCTCGAAACCTTAAAACGCTTGTCTCTTGAAGCTAAAAGATTGGGTTTTAACTGGCCGTTTTTAGTAAAGCCCATCATAACCATCGGTGATCCTACAGGCAGTGATCTTTGTTGATCTGTATGCCAGGTATGTATGGTTTTACCATAAGTTGATACCAATTTCTCCATTAATTCATGCTCGGCAACATCAGGAATTCCCGGGGCGATGAGCGAACCCGATTTTACTTCATAGTGATGCGAGTGCCACAATAACTTTTCCTCATCAGAAAGCATTTTAAATAATTTAGGCGTTATGATATATTCGATCCCCATGAGCTTGGCATCCCGCCCATTCCCATCGAAAATGATGGCCTGGTAAAAGTCTTCATTTAATTGATTAACATAGTGGTGTGCCTCCATTTGGGCATTGATGTTTCCGTTATAAAAGTGGAAACCATCAAGATAGGCATCAAAGCCCGCAAGTGGACGTTTATCTTGCAGCAAATCGGCACCGCTGTTCAGGGCATTATCTTTTGCCGTTTTCTGATCTCCCGGACTTTGCACATTTGATTTTGTATTGTTTCCGCCGCAGGCAACCAGAAAAATCACTAAAAACCAATAAACTTTAAAAATAATAGCTTTCATTATCTGTTTAATTTAATGTTTGGTAAGTTATAACTGGCAGTGAAGATTAATTTCTTAATAATCAGGATCGATAGCGGTATTTTAGCACCAACATGGTGATGTTTAAACCCAGTGCCAAAAAATTGGTGGAAATAATTGCAACGTCGGATTTATCGAAACCATAGTATACCCAAAGTGCGTTACCTGTCATCATTACAATAAACATAAATACCGAAACCTCTGTAGCCTTTTTCTTTTTAAGTGTTTTTACAATCTGCGGAACAATTGAAGATGAGGTAAGGATGCCCGCTACAATGCCTATGATATCGATTAAATCCATGTATTACGCTAAATTTAAGCTCAAAAAATTGTTCGCACGCCGAACGTATTTCAGAATATCAAATAAGAATTTGATATTCTGATGCCTTTTCTTTTCCTCTTATCCATTAACATAAGCCATTACTAAAGAGGTATTTAATTGATTAAAGGAAAAATATAGGGGCCTTGCGTTTCGGTATTTGCTGCGTTACGGTTGAGGATCTTGTTGATCATGTCCTTGGGTTTTCACTATTTTATTGTAAATACCCAATAGCAGAAATGGAGCTGCCCATTGGCCCACAAATAAAGCATTATGACGGTGACCAAGGCATTTTAACGTTAATGAAACACCCATAGCAGCGATTGAAGCCCATAAAAAGGTATCAGATGGCAGCTTTGATGTTTGTTCTTCGATTACGCGGGCAATTTTCCCTTCGCTGTGCGATTCATTTTGCAATTCCATAACAATAAATTAAAGTGAATGAAGTTTTGTAAGTTTTAGTTACCCTTATTTCATATCTATTATTATGACAAGCGGATTCTGCTGAAAGTTCGGCATTTTTGAATTACAGGTATTTTTGCACCGCCAACAGGTAATTATCGGGTGTAAACCAGTATATATCGCGTTTTAAGGTCGCATTCTATAAAAAAAGGAGTCAGAATTGTTTAAAATCAATCCCCTTTAAGTTTAATTTTATATTTCCTCTGATAGGTCTTTATAAATTCCATATGGATGATGTGCCTCAATTTTATCAGCCAGTAAATGAAGCAGTTCTTCATTAAGCCCCGCGGGATTTTGGCAGATGTGAAGAAAATTATTCGGATCGGGCTCAAAAGCTGCTACAAACTTGCCCTGCTGAAATACTTTTACTTTGCAGCTTTGACCATTATGATGCAGGTATTCAATAACTTTAAAATGATGAATTTCTTTATCTGCAATGATATTGATCTGATAATTTTCCATAGCCTTTAGTATTTTATTACAACAATAAGAACAGCAGCTTGGTTTTTTAAGCGGAAATTGGGTGGAATATTCCAAACCATTTCAAGAATCATATGGTTAAATAATTGTAGTTTAAAATTCTGTTATGAAAAATACAACCAACCAAATGCAATCTCTTAAAAATCTGGATGAGCAGGAACTGGAAAGATTTATCTCCGCCCAGGAACGTGATTATGCCAGGGCACTTGATGAAATTACCTCAGGAAGAAAACAGTCGCATTGGATGTGGTACATATTTCCGCAGATTCAGGGATTGGGGTTTTCTGATACGGCTAAATATTATGCCATCCGCGACCTTCAACAGGCTTCAGATTATTTAGCTCACCCAATATTGGGTAAAAGGCTTATAGCAATTTCGGAGAAACTGTTAAGCCACAAAGACCTTAGTGCACACAGGATTTTTGGCAGTCCGGATGACGTTAAACTCTGTTCTTGCATGAGTTTATTCGCTTCTGTGCCTGGTGCACCTCCTATTTTTAACCAGATAATTGATCAGTTTTTTTCTGGAGAAAAAGATTTAAAAACAAAACGGATTCTGGAGCTACAATCCTATTATAAAAATTGATAGATTGATTAATATTTTTAGGAGTTTTAATAGGAGCTAAATTGCTTTTGGGATGGGGTATTTTTGGTGTAAAGCACTAATCCCCGGCAAATATAATTTAACCACAGATAAAAAGAATGCACACAGATATGAAGATCCGTGTATATCTGTCTCTAACTGTGGTTAAAAACGCTTAAATTGATGTTGAAGATACTAAGAACAAATCATTCACAATTAACTTGCAACAGCACTTCTAAAAGCTTTCAAACTCAATCCCTTTTGCGATTTAAAGAATTTATTTAAATGACTTTCATCTGTAAAGCCCAATTCGTAGGCAATCTCGTTAATCCGCATATTGCTAAAGCGTAAACGTGCTTCAATAAGTTTTATCCTTAAATTGGCAATGTACTGTTGTAATGTTTCGTTGGTATGTTTTTTAAAATATTTACCGAAATAGTTCTCCGAAATGCCAAATTCTCTACTTAGTTTTTCTGCCCTCAACTTTTCCGGATTATAAATATTGGCCTGAATATAATTAAGCAAGGCCAACGTTTTTTCTTCAGCATCTTCTTTTACAGCCGCGGGCATGTATTTAGCAATATTTCTGGCAACCACTACAATCATCGTATCAACCATTTTAGTAATCAGCTCTTTATTGTATAAATCGTGGTTAAGGTGTTCTGCAATTACAGCTTGTATAAGTGATTTGATAAAAGGTTTATCTGATTGGTTTTTAAGGATACACCCTGCCTGGTGACTTGCATTTTGCAAAATATATTCCATCCGCTGTACATCACCGGTATTAAAATCTTTGGAGCGGATGTACACATTACCAAAACGGAGAAAGAAAAATTCGGTAGTCGTCTCAATTTCAAACGAATGGCAATCTTCCGGAGTAATCAGGAACATATGGCCAGGCCGGTAATCGAACTTATTGTTGTTTATACATTGTTTCCCTGTGCCTGATAAGATATAAACCAGTTCGAAAAACAGGTGTTTATGGCCGTACTTAGGGCTTTCATCTAATTTTTCGTAAACAATTTCGTAGGGATTATATATAGTTTCTCTATTCATTACGTTTTAATATAGCGCAAATTTACCAATAAAAAGCAAATTTATACTGAATATGAACACAATATCAGTTTATATTTGCTATATAAAATAATTAAGCATTGCACATTTATATAAGTAAATAATATGAAAGCTATAGGATTTAAAACATCGCTCCCGATTGCAGAAAATGACAGTTTTATCGAATTTGACACCCCGATTCCGACCGCACAGGGGCGTGATATTTTAGTAAAGATTAAGGCCATCAGTATAAATCCGGTTGATTTTAAGATTCGCCAAAGCGGGGCTAAGGATACCACACTTGATACGCCTAAAATAATTGGCTGGGATGCGAGTGGAACAGTGGAAGCTGTTGGAGATGCAGTTACACTTTTCAAAGTTGGCGATGAAGTATACTATGCCGGAGATTTAACCCGCAGCGGATCAAATGCTGAATATCAGTTGGTAGATGAGCGTATTGTAGGTACAAAACCAACTAAACTTAGTGATGCTGAGGCCGCAGCAATGCCATTAACTGCCCTAACCGCATGGGAATCGCTTTACGACCGCATCCGTATTGATGCTGAAAAGGACAAAGGAAAAAGTATACTGATTATTGGAGGAGCTGGTGGCGTAGGTTCAATTGCAATTCAGCTTGCAAAAAAAATAAGCGGATTAAAGGTAATTACCACTGCCTCGCGCAATGAAACCAAAGAATGGTGTAAGGCTATGGGTGCAGATTTGGTGGTTAACCACAACAACTTAATTGAAGAAATACGGCTGGCAGGTTACAAGGAAGTAGATTTTGTGCTTGATTTTGTTGACTTAAACAGCTATTGGGATGCCATAGTAGAATTGATAAAGCCGCAGGGACATATTGTTTCTATAACCGGCTCTGCCACCCCAATTGTACTGAATAAACTAAAAAACAAAAGTGTTACGTTTTCATGGGAACTGATGTATACCCGTTCGATGTACCAAACAGAAGATATGGAGGAGCAACACCGTATTTTAAATAAAATGGCGGCACTGCTGGATAATGGTACGCTTCAGGCAACTTTAAAAACCACATTAAAAGGGTTTAAAGTTGAAAATTTGAAGGAAGCACACCGTTTGTTAGAAAGCGGAAAAACAATTGGTAAGGTTGTAATCGAATATTAAGAAGTAACGATTGCCGCTAAATTTAAGTGTTGACTTCGGATGAAAGTAAACACGGATTCATCATTGCGAGCCGGCTTTTTCAGCCAACGAAGCAATCCTACAACGATCGCTACCAAGCGTGTACTTTAAGATTGCTTCGTTCCTGAGCAGTGGCGATTGCTTTAATGAAATCCATCGATATTAAAAGTTTGATTTCTTCATGTATTTAACAGGCTTCAGACTAGCAACATGATAAATGTTATTAAATAAGTATGGTTGTCGTTTACATTTGCCCGAAAACAAGAAAAGGCCACTCCTTTCGGAGCAACCTTCCCGAATATTATTAAAAAATTATTCTACTGTAACCGATTTTGCCAAATTTCTTGGCTGATCAACATTACAACCCCTCATTACAGCTATATGATAGGCCAGCAATTGCAATGGAATGGTGGCCAACAGTGGTAAAAAAGCTTCATCCGCATCGGGTATTTCGATAAAGTAATCAACCATATCCCGTACCTTTGTATCTCCTTTGGTTACAATGGCAATTACAATTCCTTTACGTGCCTTAACCTCCTGAATATTGCTGATTACTTTTTCGTAAGATGAATTGTGCGTAGCAATAAAAATAACCGGCATTTGCTCATCAATCAATGCAATTGGTCCGTGTTTCATTTCTGCCGCAGGATAACCTTCAGCATGGATGTATGATATTTCTTTGAGTTTTAAAGCACCCTCCAGCACTACAGGGAAACCACTGCCCCGGCCTAAAAACAGGCAGTTGCTCGATTCTTTTATCTCAGCTGCAATGTATTTAACCAACTCGTTGGCCGCCAAAGCCTCCTGAACTTTGTTCGGAATATTTTCCAATTCGGCAAGTAGGCTTACTAATTTCTCTTTACTGATGGTTCCTTTTTGCTGGGCAATGTAAAAGGCCATTAAGGTTAAAACCGTTACCTGTGCGGTAAAAGCTTTGGTTGAGGCTACTCCAATTTCTGGTCCGGCATGGGTGTAAACTCCGGCATGACTTAACCTCGGTATAGAAGCTCCGGCAACATTGCATATGCCAAAAATGGTTGCTCCTTTTTCTTTAGCCATCTCAATCGCTGCCATGGTATCTGCCGTTTCGCCAGATTGAGAAATGGCAATAACCACATCTTTTTCTGTTATAATGGGATTACGGTACCTAAATTCGGAGGCATACTCTACTTCTACAGGTATCCTTGCGTACTCCTCTATCAGGTATTCGCCTACCAAACCCGCATGCCAGGAGGTACCACAGGCCACAATAATAATCCGGTCTATATTTTTAAGTTTTTCGGCAAATTCTTTAATCCCGCCCAATTGTACCTTGCCTTGTTGCGGGTAAATACGTCCGCGCATACAATCCTGAATGGAACGGGGCTGTTCAAAAATTTCTTTCAGCATAAAATGATCGAACCCGCCTTTTTCCAGCATCTCGAGTTTCATGTTTAATTCCTGTATGGTTGGTGTTTGAATAACGTTATCCAGGCGTTTGATCAAAAGTTCGCTTTTACTAATTATAGCAACTTCATTATCATTCAGGTAGATTACATTTTTGGTATATTCTATAATGGGTGTGGCATCAGAAGCAATAAAATATTCGCCACTGCCTACACCAATTACCATCGGACTGCCTTTACGTGCAACGACCAAACAATCTGGAGTCCGCTTATCCATAACCACAATTGCATAGGCACCTACTACCTCGTTTAAGGCCAAACGAACAGATTCTAGTAAATCGGTACCTTCCATGATCTGTATTTCTTCAATCAGATGAATTAAAACCTCTGTATCTGTATCGCTACTAAACTGATGTCCTCTGGTTAAAAGCTCTTCTTTAAGGGTTGCATAATTTTCGATTATTCCGTTATGGATGATGGAAAGTTGTTTATTATTTGAGGTATGAGGATGCGAATTACGATCAGATGGCTGTCCGTGGGTGGCCCAGCGAGTATGTCCCATTCCAACATTACCTGTGCAATCGAAATTTTTGGCATAATCTTCTAAAACAGAAACCTTACCTGCCTTTTTGTACATATTTTGCTTTAGGCCATTCATTACAGTAATGCCTGCACTATCATAACCACGGTATTCTAACCGTTTTAAACCTTTTAATACAACTGGCCATGCCGCTCTAAAACCGATGTAACCTATAATTCCGCACATAATTTTTTAATTAGTTGTTATTGAAATTTACTTTATTCCGCAACCGCTTTGCACGGTTATTTTAATAAAATGCTCAACTGGCTGTTACTTTTTGCCGCTCATATCCATAAAAATAGACTTTATACCTTCCAGGAGTTCTTTTCTATCACTGGCCAAAACCAATGGAAACCACTCATCGGTGTGCAGTTCTACCACATGCTCATGAATCAGATAATGTCGCCCGGATCTAACCCTGCGCCTGTTACCGGAAATAATTGTTCCGGAGAGCATTTTGATTATAATTTTCGTAATCATCCTGATATACTTAGGCGAATCTTCGTATTTGCAGTCGATAAAAAGGATCCACAACCCATTCATGGTATTGTACTGTATACTTGCTTTCATGTATAAAGCGATTAAAGATGATCACTGAGGCACCTCACCTTTTTACAGGCTGAAGCCCCAGGCAATTCTGAAACCAACAAAGTTGTTGGTATGATCGCAGAGGTAGAATTTGCCATTGCTTTCAAAGCGTAGCCCGGCATCGATATAATTGCTATCGTGCAGGTAAAATATCATTCCAACCTGCGGTGCATAAACAAAGGCTGCATTTTTTCCTTCAACGCAATCTGCTTTGTTGAGCAGGAAGGAAAAACCAATTTCAGATTGGAGATAAAGATTGCTCCGGTAAAAATATTTTAGTCCTGCTTTAAAGGGCACAAGTTTTAAATCGTCTACCAAATGCGCATAGCTGGCAGATGCAAAAATGTTATTGAAACCGGTATTTACGGTAGCATAAAGTATGCTTTCGGTTATTGGAAACTCCGCCTGAGCTGAAACACCCAGTGGAGCTTCATATTTATCGGCCAAATAACCAGTTGCAAGGCCGGTTTCGATACCTACAGAATACCGGATACCTGTGCCACCATAAACCTGAGATTGGGCTTTAGCGCCCTGAAAAATAAATAGTGATAACAGTAGAGTTAACGCGTTAATTGTTTTCATGATTCAAAAAAATTTAGTGAATAGAAATCCAGCACCATAAAAAAATTTATGGCGCATGTGCTTAGAGAGATAAATACTAATTAAAAAAGAGCCTGCAGGGCTGCAAACTCAAAGGGATATATTGAATTTTTAATGGAAACTAAAAGATAATAAGTTGGTATTAAGAAATTGTACGGTGGTTGTTTCTGGGCATGGTGTGATGGGCCACTGTTTCGGAAGCGTTTTTTTCAAGATTGGTGTGGCTTAATATTTCATTATATTTTTCCAGCAGCTTAATGTATTTGTTCATCCAGAAATAAACAGAATTGGGATCGCCTTTTGTGTAATCTTCAGTATGGGTATCGAAAGCTTCGTTAAGCTGATTTCCACTTTTAGAAAAGGTTTCTGGTAATTCTACAGAAAAATCATGACCGATTACGGTACCCACTTTCCAGATAATTTCAGGGTTTAAGCTTTTTTGATCAAACCAATTGTAAATGGTTCTTCTACTTACATTCAATTTACGGGATAATTCACTTATTCCCATTCTATCCCGGCGTACAACACGCTCAAGAACCTGGCCTACATTTAAACTCATAGCAGTTAATTTAATTTAAAATAAACATTTAAACTCGATCAACAATCTGGGACGACTACTTGATGCAATTTAATAATTATTTAGATAACTAATACTAAATAATTTTATTAGGGTGATTTTACGGTAGTTAATTGGCCACCAACAGATCCAACTCTTCGTAACGTGAGTTGTTGCTGATGTAATCTGGTATAATTTCTTTCATTTTCTTTACCATGTTTAAATCATTTCCATTGTTGTTGAGCACAATAAGATCTTTAATAATCTGGTTAACATAGAGGTAATTATATGCTACTTTTTGAGAAATTTTTATTTTAGGATGGTGGGTTGCCATAATTTCTTCTTCCATTAGCAAAAGTTCTTCGTAAAGTTTTTCTCCTGGCCTTAAACCTGTAAACACAATATCAATATCGGCATAAGGTGTTAAACCTGCCAATTTGATCATATTTACAGCCAGATCTACAATTTTAACGGGCTTGCCCATATCAAAAAGAAATATCTCGCCTCCCTTTCCCATTGCTCCGGCTTCCATCACCAGCTGAACGGCTTCAGGGATGGTCATAAAATACCGCGTAATTTCTGGATCGGTTACAGTAATCGGACCTCTTTTTTCAATCTGGGTTTTAAACCTTGGAATTACCGATCCGTTGGAGCCCAATACATTGCCGAAACGGGTAGTTACGAAACGGGTACTGGATGCTTGGGTAGTAATTTCGCCATTGGCTAATATTTCAGGACTGTTTAAAGATTGAATATAGATTTCTGCAAGGCGTTTGGATGCGCCCATAACATTGGTCGGTTTTACAGCTTTATCGGTAGAAATCATTACAAATTTTTCTACATTATATTCCATTGATACATCTGCCATGTTTTTTGTGCCCAATACGTTGGTTAAAACGGCTTCGGCAGGGTTATCCTCCATCATGGGTACATGTTTGTAGGCTGCCGCATGAAACACAATTTCGGGTTTATAGAGTTCAAACAACGTTCTGATGCGGTTTACATTCTGCACATTGGCCATAAAAATTTTCACGTTGGCCGATTGAAAATTATCTTCGAGTTCGAGTTTTAAATCGTGAAGCGGAGTTTCGGCCTGATCGCACAAAACAACAGTTTTAGGATTATACTGCAAAGCCTGGCGAACAATTTCTGAGCCAATTGAGCCCGCAGCACCCGTTACCAAAATACATTTCCCGCTTAAATCTTTAAGGATATTTTTCTTGTTCAGCTTAATTGGTTCGCGCTCCAAAAGGTCTTCAATTTTTAAATCCCTTAATTGATGGGCATCCAATTTGCCATAAAGCCACTTATCTGATGGGGGCACCATAATTACTTTAATGCCCTGGTTAACGCAGATATCGATAATTTTCTTTTTATTCAGCGTATTCAGTGCATCTTCGGCAAACAGAATTTTTTTAATGCTGTGTTTATCTTTCAAAAGTTCAACTGAGCACGAATGATAAACTTTTTTCTGTTCGAGGTATTTGTCTACCCGATCTCTGTTATCATCAATAAAGCCAACAACATTCAAATCTGAATCTTCATTCTGCTCTATTGCCTTTTTAATAAGGATTGCCTTTTTTTCTGAACCATAAATTAAAATATTTTCTTTGGTTTCTGATTTAAGCTCTTTAAAAAACAAGAATACGCCTTTTACCAAAATCCTTAAAAGAATAAGTAGTGATGAAGAGATAAAAAAGTTCAGGATCAAGGCCTTATCCATCTGGCTCCAAAGCAATTGAAACCGTTGAGACAAGATTTTGTTTACGCTTATAAAAAGTAAACTGGTTACAAAAACAGCCATAAAAACCCGCAAAATATCTTCAGTATTGGAATAGCGGATGATACCGGTATGGATCCTCAACGACATAAAAACACCGGCCGCAATAAAGCAATATAAGGCTACATAAATGGAGTTGCTGGAGCTAAATACATCTGCATAGCTCAAAGTATTGGTTAATACGATTGATACAAACAATGTCCAAACCACAATTAACTGATCGATCAGTAAAATCAACCATCTTGAGTGCGCTTTATCTGGAAAAAAAATCTTTTTCATAATTGAGAATCATTAAATATTTGTGTAAGGTTTGGTTTAGTGAGGGATCATTCTGTAAAGGGGAAAAAAATCTGCATTGCTTTGCAAATGGTTACCCGAGTTTTCTACCAATTGATTGTAAACGGCTTTATTGGCAACATAACGCCAACTATAATAATCTAAAACCATATTGGAAAAGCCCAATTTCCATTCGAAAAGGGAATCTTCTTTAAAAGCAAGGCCACCACCTAAGTGGTAGTATTTCATATTCCATTTCCGCCCGAGTTCACTCACTTCATCCACTAAAAACTTGGCCGGGGAGTTTTTAAGGTAAATGGCATTGGTAGCAATTAAGTGGCCCTGTATAATGCCGTTGGTACACATAATAATACTTCCGCAAACAATATCTTGGTTAGCATAAATTAAGATCAGTTTACAGTCGAATTCGGTGGAGTGAATAAGGTTTGTAAAATATGCTTCATCAAAAAGGTAAAAATCTGCCGCACTGATGCGGGTCATGTTTGATTGATAAAGTTTGGCAAAAGCAGCAATATCAGGTTGCAACTTACTTTCTACAGCAACATAACCAAATTTGCGGCACTTTTTAATGCTATCTCTTGTGGTTTGCCTGTATTGTTTACGCTGTTCTTCTATATTTTGCTGTAAATTAATGGCGATGGTTTTTCCATTCTCAAATAAACCCTCAGTTCGCTGCAAAAGTTCATTCTGGCTGAAAAACGGATGTAATTTTGAAAAAACCGATATGTAATTGCCTTTATCTAGAAATAGAAAAAAAGCATTTAAAAAATTATCCATTAAGCCATCATCCAAATCGGCAAACTTTAAGTTCGAAATTGGTCCGGTATAACCATAAACACAGTGCAGATCATAATAGATGGTATCCGGAATGGCACGTTCCAATAACGGGATGGCAATAAAATTACCCGCCTCTGCATATACAAATAAAATGGGGTTACCATTTGCTGCTAAAGAATGATAATGCCAGGAATGATAAAAATCATAATCCGCAGCAAGCTTAACATACTTTATCCAATCGTCTTTTTGTTTTAACGTAAATTGTAAAGCAGTACCGGTAGCATTATTTTCAATCTGCATAACAGTGTTTTAAAAAAACTTAATTGATTAAGAAGCAATTATGGGACTACGGTAGAGTGGAAAAAAATCGATGTTTGAGAAAGGATCAAGCGATCTTTCATTTAATAAACTATTGTATAAATCGTTATTGGCAATGTAACGCCAACTGTTAAATTCGAAGCATAAATTAGAAAAACCCATTTTCCAGCCAAAGAGGTTATCTTCTTTAAAGTTAACCCCACCACCCAGGTTAAAATACTTAAAGCCAAGCTGCCTGCCGATTACGGTAATTTCATCTGTTAATAATTTTGCAGGAGACTCGAACAGGTAAGTAGTTTTAGTGGCCAGCAGGTGTACCTGCATAATTTCATTGGTACAAACCACAATCGCCCCCGAAATGGCTATACCATCTTTGTACACCAGAAAAAGTTTACTGTCAAACTCATCCGAAGAAAGCAGTGCCACAAAATATGCATTGTTAAAAAGATAGTGATCTTTGGCCCCAATGCGGATCATATTTTCTGTATATATTTCAGAAAATATGCTTGCGTCATTAATATCAGTAGAAATTTTGACTTCGTAATCGCGCTTGCGTAAACGCCTTATTTTTTCTTTTACACTTTTTCGGTAACCTGCACGCTGGCTTTCAATTGTTGTGGTTAAATCAATCGCAACGGTTTTCCCATTTGCATGTACGCCCGAAAACTTCTCCATCAACCTTTCCTGGTTAAAAAATGGATGTAACCTCGAAAAAACCGTTACATTTTGCCCTGTTTCTAAAAAACCGACAAAAGATGTTTTAAAACGCTCCATAAAATCATCGTCGAGGAATTCAAAATCCATGTTGGATATTGGGCCTGTATATCCATAAACAGAGGTAAAATCAAAAAAATCGGAGCCCGGAATATTTCGTTTTAAAAGCGGAAATGCAATAAAGTTTTCATCTTCTTCGTATACAAATAATATTGGCAGGCCACTTTTATCTAATGAATGGTAATACCAGGTGTGATAAAAATCGTAGTGAAGCGCACGTCTTACATAGTCAGACCATTCTTGCTTATTATCAATTGTAATAATCTTTCTCATTTGGAAGTTGTATTTATTGTTTTTCTTTACAGGATAGATTAATGTATGGTTGCTAGAACTGAAGCATTAATTACCATTTTTATAAAATCTGATTGTTGTGAAACAGGTTGAAAGCCAACTTTTTTATAAATTGAATATGCTGCCAAATTCTCTGCATGCACTTCTAAAAACACATTTTTAAGGTTAAGGTTATAAAAGGCATATTTAAGCAGCATTAACGATGCATGGTAGCCAATACCCTTGCCCCAGTATTTTTTTTCGCCAATAAAAAGATGGAATTCGGCGGTTTCATTTGCAATATCAAGCAGCTGAATATTGCCGATATATTCGTTTGTGTTTTTTACACAAATGGCAAAACGTTTTTCATTTGTTAAATCAAGCTTATTCAGTAACCATTGTTTCTCAATTTCGGCCGTGATGGGTTGTTTAAGCATAAATTTGGTATATAACCATACTTCAGGGTCATTCCGCCATCTGTACGATACCTCTGCATCTTTCAATGCCAATGGCCTAAGGTAAATTTCCGTGGTCATATCAGTTGCTTTAATGCTTTAACTATCAGGGCCATATCTGCTAAGCTGTAGCGATGATCGATTGGTATTGAAACCAGATTTGCCGCCAGGAAAAATTCAAAACTATCTGCATTGGCCCATTCAAAAACATTGGGCCAATACGTAGCCACAAAAATTTTTTGATTGATGAGCTGCTTTTTTATGGAAGGATCTTCTAGCAGAAGCGGATAAATCATCGGAACATCATCGCCTGAGAAATTTAGCCTTAAAATATTTTCCTCACCTAAATGCTCATCGAGGTAAGCAAAATTGCTCTTTCTGATTTGAGCACATTTTTCATAATCAATGCTGGCCAGGATTGTTGCTGTTAAAACAGACATCTTTTTGATTTCGTTATGGCAAAGCACATTGTTATTTGCAATATAATCGGCATAACCTTCCTCAATATTTAGATCGATACTTTTAATCAGGTGCGAAAAACGGTCTGTAGATTGATCTTGTTTTAAACTTAAACCGAGTTGGGTAGAAATATTAAGGTACGCACCATCGGGTACGCCAAAAAACTTTCTACAGGAATAAAAAGTGTCGCAATTTGCTATAGGCTCACAAAAAAAGGCCTGTGCATTGTCAATAATCAGATGTTTAATCTCTTTAGCCAACCTTTTAACGGTAGCAGTTTTTATCCCAAAATAATTGGTGTAAAGGAAACAGCTTCGTTCGCCAATTTCGAAATCAATTACCGGATCTAAATCCTCGTCTATATGGTAAAAATGATACTTTACATTTAATTTTTTTAAGGGCTCCAACAAAACTCCACAGGTAAAGTATGGCAGGTAAATACTGGTGTACTTTCTTATCCTCAGGATATATTCCAAAGCATTCCTACCTGTGTTAAGGGCAATTAAATTTGGATAATAAACTGCTCCTTTTGATAATTCGAGTGGTATATAGCCTCCAATTGTTTTGGCTGCATGCGTTATTGTTTCCATTGTAATAGCATCTATCCCTGATCTGTTTTATACATTCTGCTTTCTACCGGCCTGTAATATTCTTGTAAGCTGGCTGGCACCCTGGCATTATAGCCAATGATCTGCCTTAAATCGCTATCTATTTTTTCGCCGAATTCGTAACCCAGAAAACGAGGGTAATCGAACTGTTGTTTAATGTAAGGTTTTGTAAAGCCCAGCGTTAAAGCCCTGCGGTGTTTACGGGTAAAATTGATTCCTCCGGCATGCCAGATATTGGAATCGAAGAGGATGATACTCCCCTTTTTAGCAATGGCCTGTTTAGAAAAAGCCTTAAAATGCTTTTCATCAGGCTTAATATCCAGCTTATGAGAACCTGAAAGAAAATGTGTGGCTCCATTAAAAATGGTAAAATCATCAAGTACAATAATCATCTGGATCATAAATTTCGATTCGGATGAAAAGGTGCGCACATCACGGTGGATATTCTGGATATAAGATTTACTTTTTTTGGAGTTAATTACCCCGTTAATGCCATTGAGGATATAGTTACCGCCCAAAAAATCGCGAATTTCCCTGTGGCAGTATAATTTGCTCAAAAGTTCAATTGCAAAATTGTCTTTCTCGAGCAAATGATGCAGCGTACCCTCCATATTTTCATCAATTCCATTCAAAACCTGTATTTCTCTCCTTAAAAGATAAGATGTTTCAAAACCTGTGGTGATTTCTGAAATTAATTTCTGACTGATTGCTTTTTCATATACAACCCATCCATACTCATCTATAGCTTCTCTGAAATCGGCTAAGGTGGCTCGTTTGTAAATAAATGTATTGTTCACAGTTTAAGGTTTAGTTTATTTATTTGGTTAGTTTATTTGTGTGCACGGGCTGTTTAGGCCTGTAATTGCATAATCTTAAAAAGTGCTGCATTAACAATGTTTACATCAAATTTTGCCTTTGCAAATTGATGCCCATTGTTTCCATAAGCAATAATATCATCACTGTTATTGATAAAGTACTCCATTTTACTGGCCAGTGCACCGGCATCTTTAACCGGGATAAGAAAGCCGTTAGCCTGTTTAGGATCGTTATTAACCGTTTCGCGGCAACCCACAGAATCGCTGGTAATTACCGCTCTTCCCATGGCCATTCCCTCCAGTACAGATCTTGGTACACCCTCGCCATAATAAGATGGAAGCACCATTACAGAAGAACTTTCTACTTCTGGCCGCACATCATCAACCTGCCCCATGTATTGTATGGTATCTCCAGAGGCTATTTCCTGATATAAGGCAGGGGTAATTGCATCTATATTGCTATCATAAGGACCAATTAATTTAAAAACAGTTAACGGAAAGCGGCTTCTGATCAGTTTTGCAGCATCGTAATATTCTTTTATTCCTTTTGCATTGATCAATCTGGATACCATTAAAAAGGTAATGGGCGATGTACTTGGTTTTGAGTAGTTGTAGTGGCTTAAATCTACGCCTGAGCCATTTACCACATATACCTGATGTTTTTTATTTAGGATTTTTAAATCAATCAATCGCTCAGAATCATCCTTGTTCTGAAATATGATATTTAAACTGGGATTGGGTTTTAAACTTAACTTTAACAATGACCGGGTTATTTTAACAATCAGTTTGTTACTGGTGCTATTCTCTGTAAAATTATAGCCCAACCCGGTGAGCATTGGGGCAATTAATTTAACCTTGCATATTTTGGCTAAAAATGAGCCATAAATAACCGGTTTAAAAGTGTAAGGAAAAAAAACGTCGGGTTTAATTGCCCTGATTAGTTTATAAAGTGAGTAAATAAACCTTAGGTCGGATAAGACAGAAACATTACTGCCATCTAGCTTACTTTCGTAAGTAATTACCTGGAGTTCTTTTAATCTGTTCCGAACCGATTCTAGTTCTATTTTAGGTGTAAAAACATACACCTGGTTGTGCTGCTGCATCTTTTCGATAAGTTTGCCGCGAAAATCGAGCAATGACCTGGAAGAATCGCACACGATAAAAATCTTTTTTTTGGTCATATTCATCATCTCAAAATTTTAATTTAAACTGCAAAGCCACCTATCCAGGTGGCTTTTTGCAGAAAAAATATGAAGATTTTGGTTTACTTATCTGGCACCAGCATTAGCCATAACAATGGCAGGCACACTGGCTGCATCGTTAAGGAATGATTTGTAATCATAATCTGGAATCCAGTTAGAAACTGTCGTCGTTATATTGTTTGCACCACATTTATCGTAAATATTGGTGTTAATGCCACTAAAATATCCTTCAGGATCGCTTGCTACTTTTGTTGTTAAAGGTTTGGCACAGTTAGAGAAATATTCGTTATCTGTTCTTACAATACCACCTGCTCTTGTACCGATAGAGTAACCGGCATTGTTAAGGTGATAATTGTTAAACATATGCACACTTCCATAATTCATTGAAGGCTCGCGCTCGGTAACATTGTACCACATGTTATGGTGCATGGTGATGTGTAATTTTCCCTTATCGGATTCATGACCTTCAATACCGCCGCTAATCAGCACAGATAAATTTGTATCGTGAAACTTATTCCATGATACTGTTACATAATCAGATTCTCTGGTAATGGTAATGTCTTTACCCCAATATTCCCAACCGCGTGAACGGTCTGTAGAAAAATCACAATGATCTACCCAAATGTGGTGGGCAGCCTCTTTAATCTGTACCGCAGCTTGTTCTACATAATTTTTAAAGGTAATGTTCTGAATTACAATGTTGTTTACCGTATAAATAAATAGGTTAACACCTTCTATAACAGCACCAGATCTACCAATAATGGATTTGTTGGATTTAACATAAACCGGATCGGTACCTGCGCCTTTAATGGTACCATTGATGTAAACTGTACGGGTTACATTATCGCCAAGTGCAGCTTTTAACTGCGCCAAAGTGCTTACAGTAGTTTCTACCCCGCCCTGGCCACCGGTTGTTTTACCATTTACCAAAGCATAACCTACCAACGCTGCATTAACTGTGGTGTTTGCTGGTGTGCTGGATGTTTGTACCTCTGCCGGAGGCAAAGCTGCGCTTGTACCGCCTATTAAATAAGTATAAGAACGGCCGTTTGTTCTCGGGTCTGAATTATCAGATGCTGAAAATATAACCGTGGTGCCCCAATGGCTAAACCTACCTTTACCAATGTTTCTTATATCATCGTGTACGCTATGGGCAGGGCCAATTTCTACACCGTTTTCAAATAACCTTAATACTGATTGCTCTTTTGCGCTTTCACTATCACCACCAGAAATTGATTGTGCAATTTTAAAGGCGTAACCACCTTCTGATTTTAATCCTGAAAGGCTTAACTTGCCAGTACTGCCACTGGTTGCGGCCAATACCGCGCTCGAATCTTTCGAAAACAGCTGAGTACTATCAACCAGCACATCATCTGCTTTCACACTTTTTTTACAGTTACTAAAAAAAATAACTGTCATTAATATTAAACCAATTAAACTCACTTCTCTAAACAATTTTGTCATTCTCTGCATTTTTATTTTTTTAAATTTACAACTTAACGCTATGCGCGATAAATGAGTATATCTAAGAAAATGCAGGTAAAACGCTGATAATTAATTAATAGGAATAATATTTACGATTATTTATACTGTAAACCAATTGCTTACAGATTGTAAAATGAAGATTTAATTATTCAAGATATAGTAGTTTATTATACACCTAGTTTACATATAAATGACAAACCAGATTGCATGTTATGCTGTTTTGAGCGAAACTTGTAAATCTGGGTGGTAAAAAGCTGTAAACCAGTTTACAAAATTCTTCACACCTTCATGCACGGATACTGATGGTTCATAATTGAGCAGGTTTTTAAGATCATCAATATTTGCTGATGTTTCGGCTACGTCGCCATCCTGCATCGGCATAAAAATTTTCTGTGCTGTTAATCCGGTTTCTTTCTCAATTTCTTCTACAAAATCAAGCAGGTTAACGGGTGCTCCTCTTCCTATGTTAAATACGGCAAAGGGTGCTGCAGAGGTTGCCGGATCAGGATTTTGATTGTTCCAGTGCGGATTTGGCTGTGCAGGCTGATCGAATATTCTTACGATACCTTCTATAATATCATCCACATAAGTGAAATCTCTCTTCATCTCGCCATTATTAAAAACTTCGATCGGTTTACCTTCCAAAATTGCCTTGGTAAATAGAAAAAGAGCCATATCCGGGCGGCCCCACGGACCATAAACGGTAAAAAAACGCAAAGCGGTAGTTGGCAAATTAAATAAGTGGCTGTAGGCATGCGCCATTAATTCGTTGCTCTTTTTAGAGGCGGCGTATAATGAAACCGGATGATCTACATTATCATGTGCCGAAAAAGGCATTTTTTTGTTCAAGCCGTACACGCTGGATGAACTTGCATACAATAAATGACCAACCTTAAAATGGCGGCTACATTCTAAAACGTTTAAAAAACCTTTAATGTTGGCCTCAATGTATGCATCTGGATTGGTAAGACTATAGCGTACACCAGCTTGAGCAGCCAGGTTACATACCGCATCAAACTGGTAGGTTTTAAAACAGTTTTCTAGGCTTTCTTTATCGCAGATGTCCAATTTTATAAAAGTATAATTTTCATATTTATCACTAACCTGAGGGATTCCATAAACCAGATGATGATGATCGATACCACTTTGGGCCAAACGGGCATGTTTTAAGTTTACATCGTAATAGTCGTTAATGTTATCAACGCCAACAACAACATCTCCCCTTTCCAATAAGCGTTTTGCCAGGTGGAAACCAATAAATCCGGCTGTACCGGTAATTAAAATTTTCATAAAGTTTGAGTTTGAGAAACTGTTAAGAATTGCCCGTTCAAAGGGCTTAGTTTTCGTTTTTTTCGGGACGCAAGAATGCATCCCATTAGCAATGCAGTAATAATTGTTTATATTTTTTGGGTTTTAGTTTTGTTGTTTTAGCGCACTCAGAATAGATTGCGCAAATATTTCGGGCTTACGGCCATACAAATACTGCATGGTGATTTCAGCATTGTGATTTGCTTGGCCTTTAAGGGTTTTACCCATCGCCTCGGCAAGTGCTTCTACATTGTTCACCTCCACTTTGGCAATTGCCGGAATTTCGTTAATCCCCCCGGCGCAAAGTGTGGCCACCACTGCATTGTTTACCGACATCATTTCTAACAGTACATTTGGGAAACCTTCTTTTATAGAGGATACTACACAAAGTTTAGCCTGTTTAAAATACGGAACCGGATTATCGATTTGTCCTTTTAAAAAAACCGAATCAGCTAAATTATTTTCCTTGATAATACTGGTGAGTACTGCTCTTTCTTTTCCTTCTCCCAATAAAAGTAATTTCATTTCCGGATGCGCCTGCTTTAGCAGTTTAAAAGCTCTTATCAAAACCGGAAACCCTTTTTCAGGGATCAGCCGGCCTGCCGAGCAGATAAATTCGAGTTTTGCATCACCATTAATCAGCGGTTGGGTAGATTTAGAGATAATCTTATCAAAATCAACCGGATTTGGCTGCACCAGTACCTTTCCTGCTACCAGGAATCTGTTATGTTCCAATAGCTGTATTTTCATCAGTTCGGTTTGGCAAACCACTAAATTTACCGCGGGGTAACCCATGCGGTAAATAATTTTATAGATGCTTTTTTTTATTCCGGTAAAACGGGTAAATACCGACGTACATTCGCGTACAATCAATTTTGATTTGAGGTAACCGATTCTTTTTAAAAAACCTAAAAAGGCATTTAAATAAGGATGCGTGCTCATTACTACATCATCTTTTTTAAATTTTCTCAGCATGGGGGTCAGTTTAATAAAACCCCAAAAAATGGTATGCTTTGAAAGGTACCGCTTTGTAATCTGTTCAGAAATTTTGAGTCCCGAAAAAGGATGTTTTTTTAAAAAGTACATTTCTCCCCCAGCAGCATTAGCCATCATTAACAGTACATTTTCTGCACCATTTGGCGCATCAGTAAGTGAAATGAGAATTATTTTTTGTGGAGCGATAGTCATTCGGTTGTTTATCTGTTTTTAAAGTTCCTTACAAACTTCTTAAAGGGCGTTATCATACTGAGTACTTTGCGTTTGCCATCTATTACGATAATATTATGAGCGAAGCTGATGTTATGCAATCCCTGGTTGTAGGCTTTATCAGGTAATATTTCGAACTGAAGGCTAGTTTTAAACTCCTTATCGTTAAGTTTTTCTATTTCGTTGATGATAATTGATCCCCCATAACAATTGCTTGGGTTCTGCGTTGGCCGATAAAGTGATCCACCAACCTTAAAAAGATTGCCAGCAGCCCTGCAATACTCTCTTTCTACAGGGATAGGATTTAGATAATGCCCCGTGTATTGGCCATCCAAAGTTTTTGAATGGTAAATGTAGAGGTGTTGATGATCTCCGGATACACTGGTAAAAAGCCAATAGCTACCGGCATGGTAAATGACAGAACTATCTACAAAAGCTTTTCCGCTCACCAATACTTTTATTTTAATTAATTGGCTGGGGTTTTCCTCATCTATTTGATAGAGCGCAACTTCGTTTCCTGCGGAGGTTTCGGGGATGCAGTACAAAACACCATTTTCTTCAATTAAATAAGGATAGGATAAATGAATCTGACCAGGTTTAATGCCCTTTACTTTCTGTTTATTTTTAAAATCAAAACCATCAATTACCATAATCTCTCCTTTTCCTTTCCAGAAATCGAGTTCTTCATAATAAATCCGAGGTTTATCATTCACATTTACCACAAAGGGATCTGCAGCATAATCTACGCGGTCTTCTTTTAACCAGTTGATGGATGGGGCAAGCTTTTTAGTCCTGATCAGCTCTTCTGCCGTTTGGTGCACATAGCCGATATTCCATTTATCAGCAGCAAAAATTTTATTGAAGAGGTTAACTGTTGCATTCATCATATTAGGCTACTAATGGAATTTGACGGGCGGTTGATTTATTTTTAATCAGCCATTGCGAAAGCACCAACAATTTCCATATTTGAGGGTACCTGTTCCACTTCCCGCTCATGTGTTCGTTAATAATTTCCTGTGTTCTTTTTAAGTGGATGCCAGGAATGTTTTTCAGGTTATCTGCTGATAAATTATCCATTACATAATCTTTAAGCTCATTTCTGAACCAATTTTGAAACGGCATGGTAAAACCCGCTTTTGGCCTATCAAACAACTGTGCAGGCACCCGATCAAACAATAAATCTTTTAAAATCCGTTTTTGGTTTCCGCTGGTATATTTAAAGGATGTGGGCAAACTTCTTGCAAATTCCATTACCCGGTAATCCATTAAAGGAGAACGCGATTCCAATGAAAATGCCATTGATGCACGGTCTACTTTGGTATTGATATCACCATTTAAATAAGTTTTAATGTCGAAATCAGAAATCCGCTCCAATAACGGTTTGGATGGATTGGTGAGAATATGCATCAATGGATTAAACTTTGCTAAATCGGGTTGTTTTACCCATGAGTTTTCCATATTGCCGAACATTTTTACATAGAGTTTTTCTACATCTTCCATCGATATGCCCATGGCAATAAGTTTATGGCGGTAGCTTGGCGAGTGATTGATTAAACCTGCCAACGCTTTTCTTACGCCATGTGGGGCATAAAACAGGCTATTTACTTGTTTAATCCATTTATAACGGTGGTAGCCCAAAAAGGCTTCATCACCGGCATCGCCACTAAGGGCAACGGTAACATGCTGCCTGGTATTTTTGCTGAGCAGCATGGTTGGTATGGCACTCGAATCTGCAAAAGGTTCATCATAGTAACGGTTGAAGTTTTCAATCAGTTTAATTCCATCATCATAATTGCATTCAATTGTATGGTGATCGGTGCCTAAATGTTTGGCTACCTGTGCCGCATAAGCGCTTTCATCAAAACCTTTTTCGTTAAATTTTATAGAGAAAGTTTTAACATGATCGATCTCTTTCGTGGCCAGCGCAGCAATAAGCGACGAATCTATCCCGCCTGATAAAAAAACACCAAGCGGCACATCTGCATTCATCCTGATTTTAACAGCATCGGTAAGGATCAGTTCCAAAGCCTCTTTTGCTTCATCATAAGTGCCTATAAACTTGTTCTTCCATCCATAATCAAGTGTCCAGTATTCGGTAATTTTAATTTTATGGCTGCCCAGGTCGTAAGTAAAATAATTTGCGGCAGGCAGCTGTTTTACTTCCGCAAAAATAGATTGTGGCTCTGGTACATATCCCCAGATTAAATATTGGCTAATGGCATCTTCATCAACAGTTAAGCTCCTATCAATGCTAATTTGTGATGGTTGGCTTGCAAATTCAAACGATCCATGGTGATGAGCATAATAAAATGGCTTTTTGCCAAAACGATCTCTTGCACCAAAAAGTTCATTTTTTCGGGTATCGTAAATTACAAAAGCGAACATTCCGTTAAAACGGGTAAGGCAGGCTGCGCCATATTCTAAATAAGCAGCACAAATTACTTCGGTGTCAGAACTGGTGCTAAACTGGTAGTTTTTACGTTCTAATTCTCTTCTGATATCTTTGTAATTGTATATTTCTCCGTTAAAAACAATATGAAGATGCAAATAGGAAAACGGCTGGTTTGAGCGGGCATCAAGATCGATAATTGCCAGGCGGTTATGCGCAAAAACAACTTGATCGTAGCGTTGAACCCCTGTATAATCGGGACCGCGAAAACTGATCCTTGCCATTTTCTGGCGGATTGTTCCGTCTGAGTAAGGTATAGTTGTGCCGTATATTCCACACATAACAATAAAAATTAAGATGGTTAACTGATTAATTCTTCATATGCTGCACTGATTTTATCGAGTGCGCATTTTTGGTAAACATTTTCTCTTATTTTAGAAGGTTTCCAGTGATCTTTTGTGCAGGCCTGGATAATTTTTGCCCTAAACCTGGCTAAATCGCCTTGTTCAATAACATAACCGTTAAAACCATCTAAAATTAACCCCGGTATGCCGCTCACTTTAAAGGTTACCACAGGCAGGCCAACGGTAAGGGCTTCTAAAACAACATTAGGAAATCCTTCAGTGTATGAACTTAGCACCATTAAATCATGCTGTACCATTACTTCGTGAATGTTTTTAATTTCTCCTATTATTTTAAGCCGATGATCGAGTTTCAAATCGCGAATTTTAGCGGCAATCTTCTCTTTAAGTACTCCGGTGCCTACAAAATCGAGGTGGTAATTTTCGGGCAAACCAGCCATAATATCAACCAATCTTTCCAGGCCTTTTTCGAGGGCAAAACGCGCCACTACCAACAATTTATAAATCTTATCGGGTGTTTTAAATTCCTTTAATTTACTGGTCGGCAAAACCGGGTTGGCAATTACTTTAATGAGCTGCTGGTTAACGCGATAGGTATTTACCAGCGATTGTTTCATTTCGTTTGATTGACAAACAATCTGTTTATAGCCCCGGTAACTTGCACTGGCAAAAAGTTCATAAAACCTTGATTTAAAGCCTTCATATAGCCTTTGTTCGTGCGGAATGTTAGATGCACGGGCAATAAGCATCGGGATTTTTAAAAACCTGCCAACAAGCGAAACCAGAATGTTTATATGATCCGTAGTTGAAAAAACAGCATGCGGAGATTCGTTTTTCAATACATTGTAAAGGGCAAAAAACGACTTTGAAGCTTTTCTGGTTTTTAAATCAATAAAACGTACTCCTGGTAAATCCATCGAGAAACAGTTTACCGTAGAATCAAGGATGATGATGGTTACATCAAAACGGTTTTTATTAAAGCCTTGTGCCAAATTCCAGAATACCCTTTCCGATCCGCCAGAGGTGAGTGAGCTAAGCACAAAAAAGACTTTCTTTTTATGCTTAACATCTTCGCTAATAATATTTTGTAACGCGTACATACTATTTTAGTTGATCACAATTTTATTAATCGTTAGCCAGATAATTTTAAAATCAGTTAGAATATCGTGTTCGTTGATGTACCGCATATTCTGTTTAATTTTTGCTGGTATAATCCTTTCGATGTAATACGTTTCTGGATCTTCGGCATGTTTAAGGAGTTCGTTTTCATTGCAAAATTCTACTGAAGCCCAATCGGTAATGCCCGGTTTTACAGATAATACGTAACGTTGTTCTTCATTATAGAGGTTAACATATTTCCGTACTTCAGGCCTTGGCCCCACAAAACTCATCTGCCCTTTTAAAACATTCATAAGTTGTGGCAGCTCATCCAGTTTATACTTGCGCAACCAGTAGCCAATGCGTGTAATGCGGCTATCCCGGTTTCCAATAGTTAACAGGCTATCGCTGCGCTGTGTTACATACATGGTTCTGAATTTCACCAAATGAAAATCTTTCATGTTTCTGCCAACCCTGATCTGTTTAAAAATCACCGGTCCTTTTGAATCGAGTTTAATTAAAATTGCAATCAGAATTAAAAGCGGACTGAACAAAAGCAAACAGAAGATTGCAAATACCACGTCGAATATTCTTTTCTTGTTTATTTTCATGATGCTACTGCCATTTGTTTGTGTTTAGAAAATCCATCTTCATCTAGTGCTAAATGGCTATTTAACTGAATTTGCACACAACTGATTACCGAAGTAATGATAAATTCTACTTCTGATGCTGTTAACTGCGGATAAATGGGTAAGGAGATTTCGCAGGCATAATTTTGGTAGGCCATTGGATAATCTTCAATTTTATAACCTAAATTTTTAAAGAGTGTAAGCATTGGCATCGGGATAAAATGAACATTGCTCGCTATACCTAAAGAAGCCAGATCGTCGATTACCTGATCGCGCTGTTCTTCCTTTAAACCGCTCACCCGTAAGGGGAAAAGGTGGTAACAGGATTCGCGTTGGGTACTTACTAAAGGCGGAGCAATAAACCAATCTTCATTTTCAAAGCCATCACAATATTGCTGTGCAATTTTTTTCCGTTGCGGCAAAAGTTCCTGGTTATATTTCCTGATCTGCGCCAAGCCAATTGCGGCGCAAATATCTGGCATATTGATCTTTAAACCCTGAAATAGAATATCGTAACGCCAGCCGGCACCTCTCGATTTTGAAAGCGCATCTTTGTTCTGTCCATTAAGCGTATACATTTTTAAATAGCTGTATTCTGCCTGAGGATCAAATGCTGCCGGAAGATTTAAGCAAATGGCACCACCTTCGGCCGTTGTGATATTTTTAACCGCATGGAAAGAAAATATGGTTACATCACACATTTGTGCAGCAGGCCTATTGTAATACAAACTACCAATAGAATGTGCTGCATCCGAAATCAATAAGATTCGTTTAAGCAAAGCTTGTTTATCAGATTTACATTTAAATTTTTTCTTAATGTCGAACCGATTAATCAACTCTTTAAGAGCTGCATAATCACAAGGCCAGCCTGCAATATCAACAGCAATTATGGCTTTTGTTTTTGAGGTTATGGCCGCAGCAACCTTTTCAGGATCGATGTTAAAATCATCCAACACATCTACCATTACAGGCGTTGCACCGCAATGCATAACTGCCAATGCTGTAGCACTATAGGTAAAAGCAGGCACAATTACTTCATCGCCAGCTTTAACACCAAACCACTTTAACATCAATATAGCACCCGATGTCCATGAGTTTACACAGATTACCTCATCAGTACCTGTAATTACTTTAATTTCCTGCTCAAGGGCTTTAACTTTTGGTCCGGTGGTAATCCATTTATCGTTAAGTGTTTCCAATACCTGATCAATAACCGACTGATCGATATAAGGCGGAGAGAATGGGATATTCATATTCGTCAATTTAATTGTGTTAATTATATGTGACCAGAAGTGGGTCTTCCATTTTTATTTTTGAAAGTTGTAAAATGGCAAAGTAGAGAAATAAGGTAGGCCCGCTTGTAGCCAGCAACCATTCGTTATGAAAAAACGAGTTAATCGATATGGCTATAAATGAACAACTTAAGCAAACTAGCAAAGCATTCTTTTTATCTTTGATGTGCAAAAAAGCGTAAAAAATGATCTTGCCAACCTTTCGGTACAATAAAACAAGCAAAATAATGCCCAATAGTGGCCCTAAATAGGTAATAAACATTAAATAAGCATTATGAGAGGTAATTACGATAGGTCCTTTTTTGTATACAAAATTATGCTGAACCACATCATTCCAGGTTTTACCATAAAACAATAAACCAAAAGGATAATCGGTAATGATTTCGATATTTTCACCCATTAAATCACCGCGTTCTTCTTTTCCTTTTGCGTTTTCTGCACTTTTATTTAGAATATTCTGTTGCTTTTTACCTTCCGATAACTGCTCTATCGAACTTTGGGCTATAAAAAATAGCGCACATAAAGCACCAAAAATTAAAACTGACTTAGCTTTGTAATAACTTAAAAAAAACAGCCCGGTTACTATTGCAAACGCAACCAGAACCGAACGTTGCATGCCAAAGAAAATCAGGCAGAGCGACAGCCCAAATAACAACAGGTTAATTAACCAGCTTCTTTTAAATAATATTGCATTAATGACCAAAAAAGGAGTTAAAGCGGCCATTTGATAGCCGAATGTAAAAATGGTGGTAGAAATACCTGCCGGTGCCTGTAATACATCTTCTTGCACCAATAGCGACCTGATGGGTGCCATATTATACTGGTGATCGATAAACATAATTATTCCGGAGAGCAATAAAACACCAAAGAAAAACCAAACTGCAATATTCATTCGTTTTAAATCGGTGCCGATAACGTAGTTAAAAAGCAATGCAAAACAACTTGCAACGATTAAAAGGGCAAAAAAGCCTGTTACATCAGCCTGACCAATCAGGTAAAAAAACAGTGCTGCAATAAAGAAAACAAACAATTCTTTGCCATAACTGAAAGATTTTTCTTTGGTACGGTAGAAGTAGATTAGCGGCGCCAGGAAAACCATGGGCGCCGGAATTCTAAATACACCCGTCATGAAGATGTTGAATGTGGTTGCATAAACATACGCGAACAACAAAAGGAGAAACATTATTTTTTTCGTCATGACATGATGAGTTGTTCCCAATTGGCAGAAATTCTTTCGATTGAATTTGTTTCGTTAATTAACTTTGCTTTTTCAGAAATATTTTTTCTTAATAAATTGTTATTAAGAATTTTAGCTATCGCTTCTGAAAGTGCTGCTACATCTTCTTTATCAACAAGAAGGCCGTTAATTCCATTGTTAATAATTTCTGAAGGACCAAATTCGCAATCCATTGCAACGCAGGCACAACCCATTCCCATTGCTTCTACCAATACATTTGGATAACCTTCATTTCTTGATGAAAGCACAAAAACCTCAGCTTGCGTATAGTAATCCTGGAGGTTGGATTTAAAACCAATTAATTTCACCCGATCTTCCAACTTTAAGGCAACAATTTGCTGCGCTAAACTGGCTTCTTCAGGCCCCACTCCGGAGATCAATAGATCCACATCCGTATGCTGTAAACGGGAATAGGCATCAATTAATAAATCGAAACCCTTTTGATGATTTAAACGGCCAACTGCGAGTATAAAACGTTTTTGATTTACCATTGCAGCAGTAGCCTGTTTAAAATTATTGACCGGATTATGAATGGTTTTAAAGTTTTTAAGGGTTTTGAACAGTTTGTTGCGCTTAAACCCTTTGCCCATTTCTCCTGCAGGCAATACAATTGCTTTCGATTTGCTATAAACCTTGAAAGAAATCCACTGCAATAGTTTGTTGTATTTGTTTATCGTATAGTCAGGGGTAATCCTTTCTGAAACGAGATAAGGAAGTCGCAAAATAAGGCAGCATAATCCCGCCCAAAGGTTGGCTGATGTCATAAAACAAATGGTACAGGCAGGCTTTTCTCTTTTTAAAATCGAGATTAACCTATAAAATGTCAACCAGGCATATTTTAACCTATTGTAAAAATTTTGACCGTTTTTCCTGTTTACCAGATTTACAATTTTTACCCCACTATCCATCTTATATTTAACTTCAGCTGTATTTAGGCAAATCATCGTAACAGTGTAACCTTTGCTATAAAATTTATTGGCGATGTTACTGATTACCCGCTCTGCGCCACCCCCTTCTAAACTGTTGATTACGAAGCATAATTTAGTATCCATCAGGCGTCAGTTTACAATGGTTTTAATGGTTTGGAAAGCGTTTCCAATCGTTTTATGTTTCACTTCGAAAAGGAAATATTTTTTGAAATAGAAATACAGTAATTTAACTTTCTGTAACCCGGTATAAGTAAAAATCCTGGCGATAAGATAGAAATCACTCAATTGCATTTTCTTTAAAGGTACATATGCAACAGGGCTCCAAATGCCACCACCATGCCTGCGGTAACAGCTCATCACCTCAGGTAGCACATAAATCTTTTTTCCGCTAACCCATGTCGAATACAATTTTAAAAATTTGTCGCAGGCATGGCACTTCAAAAACCACTCATTTTTATATAATTCCCTAATGGCTTCGGTATTGCGGTATACAATGGTTGCCGTACTTGTTTCTACCTGTTTATTAATCATTAAATCACTAAAGCTATACGTTAACGGAACGGGGTTAAAGTCCATGTAAAACAGTTCAGTATCATCAAAATTAATTTCGCGTGTATAATGGCAGCACATAATATAATCAGGATTATTTTCTAAAAAATCTACCTGTTTTTGCAGCTTATTTGGATCTGACCAGTAATCATCACCATCACAAGTGGCCACATATTTACCTTTTGTTGCCAATGCAACCCGGATTACATTTTGCGTGGCACCTATATTTTTAGGTGCTTTTAACCTTTTAATTTTACCAGGATGTTTGGCTGCGTAGGCATCAATAATTTCAGTTGTGCCATCAGTAGAGCAATCGTCTCCGATGATGATTTCGGTATTGAAATTACATTGCTGCATCAAAAAACCATCAAGTGCCTTGGCAATAAATTTACTGTGGTTATAGGTTATGCAAAAAATGCTCACCATTATTTCGGTACTGTCTTCTTTCTTCATTGCAGCCTAGTTAATTGCCGTTAACCGCTATGCCTAAACTGCCATTAACCAAGATTCCATAGTCGGCCAGCTTAACAACTTGTTTCTTGCGGTAATTTTGAGTCCTTAAAATAATTCTGACCACAAGATCCTGATCGGAACTTGTTAGGGTATGATACAATGGCAAACACATAATGCGTTTTGAAATTGAATCGCATATTGGCATATTTATTTTATCAATGTAAGGCAGGGCTGATAAAGATGGGTAGAAATACCGCCTGCAATACACCTGTACCAACTCCAGCTGCTTCATGCAATCGAGCATAATTTCTTCAGATCTAAAGATTACAGGAAAATAAGCATAATTAAAATCGGTATCTGGTTGAATAACCTGAAACTGAGCCTCAATCTTATTCAAACGCATTTCGTAATGCAAACACAGCTCCTTTCGTTTACTAAGGATCTGATCGATGTGCTGCAGGTTGCACAAGCCCATAGCCGCATGAAATTCGGAGTTTTTGGCATTTGTACCCACTTCCGAAAAGGTATCAACCCCACTATAACCGAAATTGCGCATCAGGGCCATTTTCTTTAAAATATCGGGGTTTTGCGTAAATACCGCACCACCTTCAATGGTATGAAACAATTTGGTGGCATGGAAACTTGTTGTGCTAACATCGCCATAGGCGAAAATAGATTTGCCTTTATATTTGGTACCAAAGCAATGTGCAGCATCGTAAATCACTTTTAATCCGTGCTTTTTCGCAATGCGGTCTATCGCCTCAATATCGCATGGATTTCCAAACACATGGGTAGCTAGTATTGCGGTGGTATTAGTTGTAATAGCGGCTTCAATTTTATTGGGATCAATATTCAGGGTATCTTCATCTATATCCACAAAAACTGGTTTGCACCCCTGCCAAACAATGCTGCTGGTTGTAGCCACGAATGAGAATGGTGTAGTAATTACCTCTCCTTTTACTTCTAAAGCCTGTATGGCCAACTGTAAAGCTATTGTTCCGTTGGTAACATATAACAAATGTGGCAGCTCAAGGTATTGTTGCAACTTTAACTCCAGTTCGTTTACTAAAGGACCATTGTTAGTGAGCCACTGTCTGGCCCAAATGCTGCTTACGTAGCTTTTAAAATCTGCCTGTTTAGGCAAAAAGGGTTTGGTTACAGGTATCATTGTTTAAGGATTAATTGTTTAAAATCAATTAGTGCAGCCAATCGGAAACTGCTGCTTATACCGAGGTAAAAACTTCCATAGATTATGCTTAAAGCAATAATCCGGAGGAGATTGTGGATGGTGTAGTGTGCTACATACCAATGATCGAGATAAAAGCAGCCCAAACCCAACAGAATGGAGAGCGTTAAAGCAGGTGCGATATCCGAAAGCTGTTCTTTTAATGGATAATTAATGAGTTTACCACTGTAAGTTGAATTGATATAATAGGCGAAAACGGTAAAAAAAAGCTGAAAATATAAAAGTCCCATTATTCCGAAAGGGATAACGCAGATAATCCCGACAACACTGAGTACCTTTTTTACAACTTCGAGTTTTAAAAACTGCCCGCTATGCCCTTTAACCTTTAAAATATTTAAGTTGTAGGCATGTAAAGGATACAAAATGCCTGCTAAGCATAAAATCTGAAAATATGGTACAGATGGCAACCATTTATCGGTTAAAAGCAGCGAGATTAATGGATGGGCAATAAGCGCTAAAAAAATCAGGATCGGTGCATTCCAAAACAGCACCTGTTGCATTAGCCTTTTATATACCATTTTAAGCTTTACATCATCATTGCTGATGGTTGAAAACATGGGATAGGTAACCTTATTGATCGCTGTAGAAATTATGCCGATGGGCAACTGACTTAAACTATCGGCCCTTGCATAAAAACCCAACTGTGCAGCCGCATAAAACCTACCAATAATTACTGTATATAAATTCTGGTAAACGGTATCAAGCAAGCCAGAAAGCGTCATCTTGTAACCAAAATGAAAGTGCCTGCTAAAACTTCTTTTATTAAAAATCAACCTTGGCCGCCAATCCGAATAATACCAGTGCAATGCTGTAGAAATGCTTGCACTCAATAAGCTCATCCAAACCAGGCTCCAGGTGCCATAACCATTTTTAGCAAGGTAAACCCCTAAACATCCGCCCAGTATAACAGCAGGAATCTGAATAACGGTTTGCAGCTTAAATTTCATTTCCTTGGTTAGCAAAGTACTCTGAATGCTAAAAAAGGCATTAATTAAAAAGGTTAAGCCATAAACCCTAACAATATCGGTAAGTGCGGGCTGTTTGTAGAAGGCAGCGATTAAAGGTGCGGCAACAAATAAAACACCATACACAATGATGCTGCCCAACAGGTTAAAAAAAAATATGGTAGAGAAATCTTTTTGCCCTGCCCTTCTCGTCCTGATTAGAGACGAAGTTAAACCACTATCCATTAAGGAGTTGCCTACGGCGATGAATATGGAGAGCATGGCAATTAAGCCAAATTCTGCCGGACTCAACAAACGGGCCAATATAATGGTTATGAACAGGTTGATGAATTTAACACTAAACTGCTGCCCAATCGACCATATAATGCCCGATCGTGCTTTATATGTTAAACTCATGATGTTACAATCGAACGGTTTCCATTGATGCTGGCAAAACCGATTTAATGTCGTAAACCACACATGTTGGTTTACGCAATTCGGCTATATCCAAATCGTTAAAAGCTTTATGTGCTACTGCAAGCACTATACCATCGTATTTTCTGGTTTTAGAGGAGCCGTTTTCGCAGATAACCCCATAACTATGACTGGCCTGATCTGCATTTGCCCATGGATCGTGGATAACTACCTTTACTTTATAGGCCTCTAAACGCCTAACAATGTCGATCACTTTGGTATTACGTACATCAGGGCAGTTTTCTTTAAAGGTGAACCCAAGCACAAGCACTTCGGCACCCACAATATGGATATTTCTGGCAATCATTTCTTTAATAATCTGATCTGCCACGTACTTACCCATGCCATCATTTACCCGCCTTCCGGCCAGGATAATTTCAGGGTGATAACCAGCTTCCTGTGCCTTTTGTGCCAGGTAATAAGGATCTACTCCAATACAATGGCCACCTACTAAACCTGGTTTAAAATTTAAGAAATTCCATTTTGTGCCCGCAGCAGCCAAAACCTCGCCAGTATCAATATCGAGCTGATTAAAAATCATAGCCAGTTCATTAACAAAGGCAATATTGATATCGCGTTGCGCATTTTCGATTACCTTGGCAGCCTCGGCCACCTTTATGGATGAAGCTTTAAAGGTTCCGGCTGTAATTACAGAGCGGTATAAGGCATCTATTTTTTCTGCAGCCTCAGGAGTAGATCCTGAAGTAATTTTTAAAATATTGGCTACTGTATGCTGCTTATCGCCAGGGTTAATCCGTTCTGGAGAATAACCGGCAAAGAAATCTTTATTGAAAACCAGGCCCGATCCCTTTTCTAAAATCGGCACACATTCATCTTCAGTTACACCTGGATAAACAGTTGATTCATAAACCACTATATCACCTTTTTTCAAAACCTTGGCCACAACAGCACTTGCTTTATACAACGGGGTTAAATCAGGTCTGTTGTTTTTATCAACCGGGGTTGGTACGGTAACAATGTACACCGAAGAACTGCGTAATTTCTCAATTTCATCTGTACAGTATAAGCCTTTTAAAGTTGTACATTCAAAAGTGAGCACATCATTCAGTTCCGTTTCATTAACTTCAAGAGTACTATCGTAACCCGATTTTAATTCAGCTATCCTGGCCTGGTTAATATCGAAGCCAAAAACCTTGTATTTTTTTGCAAATTCCACTGCCAGCGGCAAACCAACATAGCCAAGGCCAATTACCGTCATCTTCAGGTTTTCTTCATTACTATACATAATGTTGTTGGGTATTTGCGGTTAATGTTAAATTACTTAAGGGCACTCTGGTAACTACTGCGCAATCTAAATGATCGAAAGACATCAGCACATGTTTACCTTGAATCTGGATCACCTCTCCTTCCTGGTTATGAAAAAGCCCGCTGCTAATGCGAACACGATCGCCTTTGGATACACCTGTTAAACTCACCACATCAACATCATTGTATAATTCCATAATGTGTTTCAGCTTATCTACTTCGCTATCGCGCACTACCGCAGGCTTACCCATATAGTTGATAAAATTTAATACACCAAGTGTATACCTGATTTTATAGCCATCTCTTTCGTCGATTTTTACAAATACGTATCCGGTAAATAGCGGCAGACTTACTATTTTCTTCCTGTCTGCCCATTGATTTTCCACATTACGCACCGGGCAAAAAGATTCGAAGCCCTGCTCTTGCAGTAACCGGTCTACTTTTTTCTCCCAGCGGGGACGGGTATAAATCACAAACCATTTTTTTGCGAAAGAGGGCTTGTAGTTAATTGAGGATTCCATTTTTGAGGGATTATTAATTTAATTTTCAGTCTATTTGGTACAGCTTCGCTATATCACTTACATGGAGTAGGTAACAAGTTTTATGTTTTTTTAAGGCTAAATTGTTCAATCTGTCCGTTGGATACAGCTTCGCTATATCACTTACATGACGATTGTTTATTATTATTAAATTGCGGGAACCGGTTTATTGCAACATGCATTTTACGGTAACCAATTAACCGCTTTAAACAGTTAACCAGTTAAAAATTTTAAATCGTTTGGGGACGTTTTATTTGGTAATGGGTAAGGTTATTCTCTTTTAAAACAAGGTGATTTTAGTTTGCCATGGCATAACCATAACCTCCATAGCTGTATTTTTGGTTTTTTTCCCTTTTGGCGTCGTTAAAAACAACCATTGGGTTTTTTAGCTTATTGTTATCACAAATATCTTTTAATATGGCCAGTTGATACTTATTGGTATAATTATAACGCACCAGGTAAATGCTTACATCGGCGTATTCGGCAAGGCTAAATGCATCTGCTACCTGGCCAACCGGAGAAGTATCGATAATGATGTAATCGAATCTTTCTTTCAGTTCATCAAAGAGTAAATCCATTTTAGGGCTCATCATTACTTCCGAAGGATTTTCGGGCGATTTACCACAGCCAATTACCGAAACATGATCAGAAACAGCAGTTGGCTTAATTATATCCTCTAAGAAAACAGAATCACTGATCAAATAATCTGTAAGCCCTTTAGTTTGCTTTAAACCAACTTTATTTAAAAGATCGGGTTTCCTCAAATCAAATTCGAGCACAACCACTTTCTTATCCAGCATACCCAAAGTAGTGGCAAGGTTAACACTGAAAAATGTTTTACCCTCTCCTTTCATACTTGAAGTAACCAGCATTACCCTGTTTTCAATATTGTTAGACATCAGCCCTAAATTCATTCTGATATACCTAAACAGTTCTGATATGGTGGAGCGGTTATCTTTTTGAAAAACAATGGTACTTTTATCCAAGTTATGGGAAAGTTCGCCAAGCATTTTAGCCCCGGTTAGTTCTATTGTACTCGCATCCTGAACTTTATTGTTAAACAACCCTTTTACGTAGATTGCTCCTGCTGGCACGAAAAAACCAAAAATAAAGCCACATAAATATAATAGTGGTTGTTTCGGACTATCCGGAATGGTATTGTAAGCCGGTTTATCCACTACCTGAGAGGTTGGCACTGTAGCAGAAAGTGATAAGGCAGTTTCCTCTCTTTTTTGTAAAAGGTATTTATACAAACCAGATTTTACACTTTGCTCGCGGCTTCTTTCTATCAAACCACGTTCTATTGTTGGTACCGACTTAATTTTACTGTCGAACTGAGAATAATTAGCCCGAAGGTTGCTCCTTTCAATAACAAAGCCCTGTTTAATGCTCGACAAATTTTCTAAAATATTGTTTTTTAATGTAGCCAGTTGCTCAGTGAGGTTTAAAACCAATGGATTTTCTGCATTTGCAGTACGCAACATTCTATTTCTCTCCAACTGGAGGTCGTTAAATTTAGAAATCAATGAATTAAGGATAGGATCTTTTAAGCCCATCGCACTTGGTGCCAGCGTAAACTGACTTTGCCTGCCTTTAAAATAGCCTTCTATTGATTGTAATATCCGCAATTGTACAGATGAATTTTCGAGCAGCTGGTTATATTCTCCTGAGCGTGCAGCATTCATCTGTGCATCCATATTAATATCCGTAACGCGGTTTTGCTGTTTGTAACTCTCTACATCTTCTTCAGTACCAGATAAATCGGCCACCAGGTATTTTAACCTGTTATCAATAAACTTAATGGTATTTCTGGCAATGGCGTTCTTATTGTTTACATTATTAATGTTGTACGTTTCAATCAGGTCGTTCAAAATATCTATGCCCCTTTGCGGAACCGCATCATTAAGGCTGATGGTGATGGTATTGGCATCTTTAACAACAGGAACAATTTTTAACGAAACCAAGCTGTAAGCCTCTGTCATTTTATAAAGGTTTTTAAACTGCAACCTTATTTTACCGAATTCGGTGCCAAAAGCTGGTCCTTTATCTATTTTAACCGCATAATTTTTGTTGTGGATGGTATCTCCATATTTTACGATATTGGTACTTAAGCTATCCTGAAAAAGGTAAGAAATTTCATCCAGGTAAGAAACATTGATTTTTCTGGCATAAGCACCGTTTTTTAAACTAATGGCGGTAACCACTATCGGAGCAGTTTTACCATATAACTCCTTCTCTCTAAAACCTTGCTTTTTAAAATAAGAAGTTTCCAGCTTAAGTTTTTTTAGTACTTTAAAAATTAAATCCCTCGATCTTAAAATTTCAATCTCATTATCAACAGTTTTAACCGTTTGGAACATGTTTAGATCGCTAAAGGCTGTGCTGTTAGACATTGCGGCACCGTTTTTATCATCAGAGATCAATAATGTGCTGCTTACCTTATATTTTGGCGGCGTAATGTATAAAAACGTATATACCGCAGCCATAGAAACCAATATACTGATTAAGAAATAATGCCAGTTTTTGGCAAACCTGGTTATAGTTTCTGCAAAATCTTTTGCACCAACATTTGTACTTTGTTTAAGCATGATATTGTATTTTAAGAGACGTTAGCGACGAAGAACAGCTGTAATTAATACCGCAACGGCAGATATAGAAGCAATTACTACAGGCATAATACGGGTATTCGGACTATATTCGATGGCTTTCGATTTATCTGGTTCTACGTAAACCACGTCATTTTGCTTGAGGTAAAAGAATGGAGAATTCATCACATCCTGATTGTTTAGGTTTAACCTTTTCATTACCCTCTGTCCATTCTGCTGCCTAATTACCAGGATATTATCTCTTTTGCCATACACCGTCATATCGCCAGCCATACCTAATGCCTCCAGTAAGTTAATGTTATCACCCTGCACAGTAAATGTTGATGGCCTGTTAACCTCGCCAATTACCGTTACTTTAAAATTAACCAGTTGTACATCTACCACAGGCTTTTTAACATATTTATCCAGTTCTCTGGAGATGGTGGCCTGCGCCTGCTCAAGGGTTAAACCCTCCATCCGAACATTGCCTACAACAGGCAGGTTAATCATCCCTTCCTTACTTACCCGGTAACCTTCTATTTTATAATTGTTATCCGAACTTGGGTTTTTGGTATTTACGGCAAAAAGCACATTCGATTCTTGATTTAAACTGTTAATGGAAACACTTAAAAGATCATTTTGCTGGATTTTTACTTCCTGCGCAAGCAACTTCTCTTCACCACTTTGTTTGGCAAGATTACTAAAATATACCAGGTCTCTCCTTGGGGCACAACCTGTATTGATACATATGTATATGGCGATTAATAGTATTACTTTTCTCATAACTGAAGTAATGTTTTAATTTACGTTTGATTTATTGAGAACTAAGCTAGGGAATTAAGGTTCAATGTTTTATATACTCTCCTAGGTTGTATTTAAATTGTATAAATTATAGGCAGCATGCACAACATTTTAAATAACGCATTAACACATTACACACGATTTGTGAATTTTCCGGAACAGAAGATGTGAAAATTTGGCGGCCGATTTTTACTCAGAAAAGGATAAAACAGTTTTAAAAATTACTGCTGAAAATAAAAAAATGCCGAAAAATGATTTAACATTTAAAAAAGCTGTTTAATACTACATTTTTTCTGGTGTCTAAAATCCTTTTTTCTGATAAACACTAAAAAATTTGTCTTTCCATTAGACTAATTTATTTTATTTTCTATCCGCTGCTGTATTGTTTGCTACTTTCTGCCTTACCTATGGCTCAAATCACCAATTGTTGTGAAAGCAGTTTCACATCGCATTTGCTAAAAAAACAATTGGGAAAGATAAACGTGATATCCTGCCGTTTTAGTTAAAAAGGAGAATATTAGGAATATGAAGGTGATAAATCGTTTAACAGGCAGGCGAATATGAAAATCAGAAGACCGTGTTACACAATTGTAAAGCTGTAAACAGCATTTTCCAAAATAAGTACAGTATGCTTTTAACCTGTTTAAACAGTGCTTTAATGTATAAATTAGTGAAAACCAAAAAAATATGAAAGTTATTATTTATGGAACAGGAAAAATGGCCGAGTTTATTTGCTATTCATTTATGAACGATAGCAACTACCAGGTTGTTGCCTTTTGTGTTGATGATGCTTATGTTCCGCCAGCCGGAAGCACGCTCTTAAAATTGCCAATATTAAGCCTAAGCCAGGTGATTAAAGATTTTCCTCCAGATCACCACAAAATGCACATTGCAATAGGCAGAAACAGCGCCAGAGAGAGCGTATACAATAAAGTAAGTGATTTGGGCTATACCTTCGCCAATTATATTTCATCAAAAGCCAATGTTTGGCCTGATCTGGTAGTGGGCAACAATACCTTTATTGATCAATGCTGCGATATACAGCCCTTTGTAACCATTGGCAATAATTGTATGCTTATTGGTGCCCGCATAGGTCACCATTCTACTTTGCAGCACAATGTGTTGTTATCAGGAAATATTTTAGCAGGCAATGTAACCATTGGCAATAATTCTTTTTTAGGTATTAATTCTGCCGTAAAAGAAGATATCACCATCGGAAGCCACAACATTATCGGAGCAGGGGTATTTATCAATAAGCATACAGAAGATTATGCCATTGTATCCAATGCTTCGGTACCACAACGCGTAGGTAACTCCAAACGCTTTGTAATGTTTAATAAGGCGCAGGACGTGAAACAGGCCTAAAAATTAACTATAAAAAAAAAAGGGAAGCCAATTAAAGCTTCCCTTTTTTTATGCGTATAATAATACCTTAAACCTTTGTTCTATTTTCTGAACTTCTTTTCAGCTGCGCATTAATGCGCTCCAAAACATCATAAATATCAAATGGCTTGCTAATGTAATCATCGGCAAATGCATCAACAGCTTTTTGTTCGCTATTGTTTTGTGCAGACATTACAATAATCGGGATGTGTTTGGTGAAAATATCCGTTTTTAAATCTTCACAAATTTCTGCTCCGTTTCCATCTGGCAACATTACATCCAGTAAGAAAAGATCAGGCATTGCATCCTGTATATTCTTCTTTAATTCTGCAAAAGATGATGAAAGCTGTAATTCAAAACCCTCTTCCTTTAACAGAATTTCAATAACGTTTCTGATCTCCTGATCATCTTCTAAAATGTGTATTCGTTTTTTTTCCATGTTCAAATTATAATGTTTGGGATTTACCGTTGGCGTGGAATGCGCTACACGATAGTAACAGTAACACCCAAACTCTCTAAATGTTTAACAATTTGTTCAGAAATTCCTTTATCTGTAATAATATGATCTATTTCTTCCAATCCGCATATCTTTCCGAAGCCTCTTTTACCAAATTTGGTAGAATCGGCAAGTACAATTGTTTTTTGAGATACACCGATCATTTTGCGGTTTAAATGTGCCTCCATCGCATTTGTAGTGGTTAAACCAAAATCGAGATCAATTCCATCAACCCCTAAAAACAGTTTGTTAAAATAAAAATCCTGCAATACCTGCTCAGCATAAGCACCCATTACCGATGATGAACTTTTTCTCAGCAAACCACCCAATTGAATCACTTCTATACTGGGCTCGCGCATTAATTCCAAAGCCACATTAAGCGCAGAGGTTACCACCGTTAAATTTGTAGCTGGTGTAATATTTTTAGCAAAATACAATACCGTAGTACCCGAGGCAATAACAATAGAGTCATTATCATTCAATAAAGCCGCTGCGGCAATACCTATCTTGTTTTTCTCGGTAGATTGTATTTTTTCTTTCTCGTTAACAGGCCGGTCTACCGTGTACGGATTATTTACTGTAGCTCCACCATGCGTTCTAAACAACAGGCTTTTATCTTCCAGCAGTTTTAAGTCCTTTCTTATTGTAACAGACGACACTTTCAATTCCTTACATAAATCAACCACGTTAATGTATTGATCACGTTGCAGGCGACTTAAAATAAACTGGTGCCTTTCAGCCAAATTCATCATAGTATATTTAATTAACGTGCCGCAAATTAGCAATAAAAACATTCTTTAAAATATTTTAAAGAAATAATTAATAAATTTTTAACATACATATTATATGATTTCGATTGAGATTTCTTATAATTGCGTATTGTTTCGTTTTATTACCTTTACAATCAATAATGAAAAGATTACATCAACCAGATATCGCGGAAAACACAAACTGGGACTTAATTATCATTGGTGGTGGGGCTACAGGGCTAGGTACAGCACTTGACGCCGCGAGCAGAGGCCTTAAAACCCTCTTGGTTGAGCAATCGGATTATGCAAAAGGAACATCAAGCCGCAGCACCAAACTGGTACATGGTGGTGTACGTTATCTTGCGCAGGGCGATATTGGATTGGTTAGGCATGCATTAAAAGAAAGAGGATTATTACAGCAAAATGCCAATCACCTCGTTAACAAAGAGGAATTTCTTATCCCCTGTTACGATTGGTTCTCTGTTGCAAAATACTTAACCGGACTTACTTTATACGATTGGCTGGCCGGAAAATACAGTTTTGGTAAATCTAAATATTTTTCTAAAAAAGAAACATTGGCCATGATGCCAGGCATTAAAGCGGAAGGTTTAAAGGGAAGCATCAGGTATTACGACGGAAAATTTGATGACGCCCGCCTCGCCATCAATATTGCACAAACAGCAATTGAAAAGGGTGCATCATTGCTTAATTATACAAAAGTTACCGCTTTGCTGAAAAATGGTGAAACCGTTACCGGCATCGAAACTGAAGATGCAATTACTGGTACGGTAGCAAAATATATTGGCAAAGTGGTTATTAATGCCACAGGGGTTTTTGTTGATGATATTTTGAAGATGAACAACCCCAATTCGAAGAAAATGGTTCGCCCAAGCCAGGGCGTACATGTAGTTTTGGATAAAAGCTTTTTAAACAGTGAATCGGCCTTAATGATCCCTAAAACGTCGGATGGCCGTGTTTTATTTGCTGTGCCTTGGCATGAGCATTTACTGGTGGGTACAACCGATACCCCTTTGGATGAACACAATCTTGAGCCCAGGGCCCTAAAAGAAGAAGTAGATTTTATTATGGGTACTGCAGCCAGTTATTTCAACCGTAAACCGCTGGAAAAAGATATATTAAGTGTTTTTTCAGGTCTTCGGCCCTTGGCGGCTCCCACAAATGGTGAAGGGAACAGTACAAAAGAAATCAGCAGAGACCATAAGCTGATTGTTTCGACCAAAGGATTAATTACCATTACCGGGGGAAAATGGACCACCTATCGCCGAATGGCTGAAGAAACAGTTAATCTGGCCATTACACATGCCGGATTGGAACCGAAAGCATGCGTAACCAAAAATTTGAGCATCCATGGTAGCCAGGCGATTAAAGGAGATCATTATTTAGACATTTATGGATCAGATCGAAGTAAAATTGAGGCTTTAATTGTACAAAATCCAAGTCTCGGTGTTAAACTCATCCCAAACTTCCCCTATACTGAAGCAGAAGTACTTTGGTTTGCCAGAAATGAGATGGCAGAAACTGTAGAAGATATTTTAAGCAGAAGATTCCGCATACTTTTTATTGATGCCCAGACTGCTAAAGATATGGCACCAAAAGTAGCTTCAATCCTTGCCAAAGAATTATCGGCAGATGAAAATTGGGAACAAAATCAAATTGAAACTTTTAATAAATTAGCCGACGGTTACATTTACCAGGCGACAAATAAAATAACCGATACGGCTTTAGCCCACTAACCAAATTTCCAGTTATGAGTAAATACATCCTGTCTATCGATCAAGGAACCACGAGCTCGAGAGCAATCATTTTTAATCACAATGGCGAGATTGTTGCCATTGCCCAGCGAGAATTCACACAGATATACCCAAAAGCTGGTTGGGTGGAGCACGATCCGATGGAAATCTGGTCGACACAATTGGCTGTAGTAACCGAAGTTATTGTTAAAGCAGGCCTTACTGTAAGCGATATAGATTCTATTGGCATTACCAACCAGCGCGAAACGACGGTGGTATGGGATAAAGAAACCGGAATGCCCGTTTACAATGCAATTGTTTGGCAAGACAGGCGTACCTCTGCCTATTGCGACGAAATTAAAGCGCAGGGTTTAGCGCCTAAAATTCAGGAAAAAACAGGATTGATCATAGATGCTTACTTCTCGGCCACGAAAGCCCGGTGGATACTTGAAAACGTAGCCGGTGCCAGAGAAAAAGCTGACGCCGGTAAACTGGCTTTCGGTACTATCGACACCTGGTTGATCTGGAAATTAACAGCCGGAGAAAAACACGTTACCGATGTAACCAATGCATCGCGAACAATGCTTTACAACATCCACACATTAAGTTGGGATGAGGAGTTGCTTACCTTGTTTTCTATCCCAAAATCAATGTTACCAGAGGTAAAATCATCAAGCGAAGTTTATGGTCAAACAGCAGGAAGAATTTTAGCCGCCAAAATACCTATAGCAGGTATTGCAGGCGATCAGCAATCGGCGTTGTTCGGACAGATGTGCACCGAAATCGGGATGGTAAAAAATACATACGGAACTGGCTGTTTCATGCTGATGAACATCGGATCAAAACCCAAAATATCGGCAAACAACCTGCTCACAACCATTGCATGGCAAATTAACGGCGAAGTAAATTATGCATTGGAAGGAAGTATTTTTATTGGTGGTGCAGTTGTACAATGGCTCAGGGATGAAATGGGATTGATTTCCAAATCCGCAGACGTAGAAACATTGGCTAAAAAAGTTAAAGATACGGATGGCGTTTATGTTGTACCTGCTTTTGCGGGTTTAGGTGCACCACACTGGGACCAGCACGCGAGAGGAACCATTACAGGGTTAACCAGGGGGACTAACAAATCGCATATTGCCAGGGCGGCCCTGGAAAGCATTGCCTACCAAACCATGGATGTTTTAAAAGCCATGGAGGCTGATGCAGGCGTAAACATTACTGAGCTTAGGGTAGATGGTGGGGCCACAGCCAACAACCTGCTGATGCAATTTCAGGCTGATTTGTTAAGTTGTAAAGTAATCAGACCGGAAGTTACTGAAGTAACCGCCATTGGTGCTGCTTATCTGGCCGGATTGGCTACAGGTTTTTGGAAAAGCATAGATCAGATCCGCTCCCAATGGAAAATCGACAGCACATTTATTGCCGAAGAAGGGTTAGACAATACAGCCAGGATAAAAGGCTGGAATAGGGCCGTAAAAGCTGCAAGGGTAAATGCAGAAGACTAATTAGCAAAATTTAAACCGATAAGAATTTAATTTTATGAATGTATATCTCGCAGAATTTATTGGAACAGCACTGATGATTCTTCTAGGAAATGGCGTTGTGGCGAATGTTGTGCTTAAAGATACTAAGGGTAATAGCAGCGGCTGGATGGTGATAACAACGGCATGGGCACTTGCTGTTTTTGTTGGTGTAGTGGTGGCCGGCCCCTATAGTGGGGCGCATTTAAACCCCGTTGTTACCTTAGGTTTGGCTATTGGCAAAGGCTTTAGCTGGGCATTAGTACCATATTACATTATGGCACAGCTTGCTGGTGCCATTACAGGTTCGCTATTGGTTTGGCTGATGTACAAAGATCATTTCGATGCCACAGAAGATCCCGGTTTAAAAGCCGCGCCTTTTGCAACTGCCCCGGCCATTAGAAATAAAGTTTCCAATCTTGCTTCAGAAATTGTGGGCACCTTTGTTTTAATATTTGTTATTTTCTATTTTACAGATGCAAGCATGAGCACCAAAGAAACCGTTACCCCAATCGGTTTAGGCTCAATGGGTGCTATACCGGTTGCATTTTTAGTTTGGGTAATTGGTTTGGCATTAGGCGGAACAACGGGATATGCGATAAACCCTGCACGGGATTTAGGTCCGCGGATTGTACACTTTTTAATTCCGATGAAAGGTAAAGGAAACAGCGATTGGAGTTATGTCTGGGTACCGATTGTTGGGCCGATTATAGGATCTACACTGGCTGCAATTGTATTTTTAATGATAAGTAAGTAGCCATTGTGTAATTCGATTTTAATTTGATTAGGTGTTATTTGAGCCTGTAGCAACACCATAATGGCAACACGGTCGTCATTCTCGCGCATGCGGGAATCATAATGCGTTTGCTGGTACCGATAGTTGTAAGATTGCTTCGTCGGCTGAAAAAGCCTTATCAGCAATGACGATCGCCTCAACACTTTACAAATAGTGAATAGAACGGCGATTCAAGACAATCTTTTTTGTATTTTTTTAACACGGTCGTCATTCTCGCGCATGCGGGAATCATAATGCGTTTGCTGATACCGATAGTTGTAAGATTGCTTCGTCGGCTGAAAAAGCCTTCTCGCAATGACGATCGCCTCAAAAACTTTACGAATAGTGAAATAGAAGAGCGATCCAAGACAATCTTTTATGTGTTTTTTTAACACGGTCGTCATTCTCGCGCAAGCGGGAATCTTAATGCGTTTGCTGATACCGATAGTTTTAAGATTGCTCGTCGGCTGAAAAAGCCTTCTCGCAATAGCGATCGCCCCAAAACCTTAGGAATATTGAAATAGAACAGCAATCCAGTGGTTTTCAATTCCTATAAATAATCGTTTATCATCACTAATTAATTACCTTTGAAATACGGTCGAACTGAATAGATAAATTAACCTAAGCATTTAAAATTGCAAAACTACTTTCTGGTTGTTGATACTGAAACATCTGGTCTGCCAAAAAACTGGTCTGCCCCCTATTCTAGTGAAAAAAACTGGCCATACATCGTACAGATTGCATGGATAATTTACGACAGTTCACATCAGGAAATTAAAAGAGAAAACCATTACATCAAGAATACAGGTTTCACCATTGATAAAGCAGCATTAAAAATTCATAAAATTACGCCCGAGTATTTAGCTGTTCATGGAGAAGATAAAGAAAAAGTGATGCTGCAATTTGCTGCTGATATCGAAATGTACAACCCTTTGGTAATTGGCCACTTTATCGAACTGGATTACCACATGGTGAATGTAGAATTATACCGTATTGGCAAGGAAAATACCTTTAAAAACCTCGTTTTCTTCTGTACCATGAAAGCCAGTGCCCCATACATTACCAATACGGTGATCAGCCACTTAAAATTGGATAAGTTTTATACCATTTTATTTAATGAAGTACCAGAAAACATGCATAGCGCATTATCTGACGCTTTAAATACAGCAAAAATTTTCTTTCACCTTTTAAAAACAGGTGCAATAAGTTTAAACACAGTTTATACCCAGGAGCATACTTTTACATTGGAGAAGAAAGAAGAAAAATTTTCGTTTAAAAGAATTTTACAGGAACTTTTTAATGGAAGATAAATTAGCAGATCAAATTTATACCGCCCGCATTGGCGACATAACTTTCAGAAAAATAGTTAGCTGCCCGCCAGGCACACCCATTTTTGAAGCTGCTATAAAAATGGCAGAACAAAAAACCAGTTGTCTCTTTATAAAAGATCAGAATAACTACCTGGGCTTTGTAACCGATATTACCCTACGGGATAATGTGATTGCCAATCAACTCGATACCAACCTACCTATCGACCAGGTAATGGATACCAACATTGTAACCATTACACCCGAAGCTTACGTGTATGAAGCGATATTGATGATGTTCAGTAAAAAATCGCGTTATCTCTTAGTTAATGATCATGGCAATTATGTTGGTTTTCTGAGCAGGAACAGACTTTTGAGTGAGCAGGCAGAATCACCGTTGGTTTTCATTCAATCGGTAAAATCGGCTGTAAATACGAGTGATTTAAAATTGAAATGGCAAAAAGTTCCGGGTATTGTAGCACAATTATTGGCTCGGGGGGTACATGCCAAAATCGTTAATGAGGTAGTTACCACCATTGCAGATACCATTTCATTTAAAATTATTGAAGATGTAATTACTAAACTCGGCCCTCCGCCCGCAAAATTTGTTTTCATGGTTTTGGGAAGCGAAGGCAGAAAGGAACTCAGTCTTAAAACCGACCAGGACAATGCCATTATTTACGAAGATACCGCCGAAGATAAAAGAGCGGCAGTACGCTCATATTTTCTTGATATGGCTACACAGGTTTCCGATAAACTCAACTTTGTTGGTTTTGTATACTGTGATGGTGATTATATGGCTACCAATCCTAACTGGACACACTCGCTTTCGCATTGGAAATACAATTACAAAAACTGGATAGAGGAAGCCCTTCCGGAAGCAGCAGTAAAATTTGCGGCATTTTTCGATTGCCGGGCCATTTATGGCGATTTAACCATTATGGATAGCCTGCGGTTGTTTGTTGATGAAGAACTGCAAAAACCTATAGAAAAGTTTTATGTATACCTGGCTAAAAATGCTTTATTGTATGAGCCGCCGCTCACTTATTTCAGAAACATCAGAACCCAAAAGATCCATAAAAAGGAAGTATTTGATATTAAAACGGCCATGACCCCAATTGTAGATCTGGCGAGGGTGTATGCCTTGCAGAACAGGATTTTTCAAAAAGAGAATACCGGCGAACGTTTAAAAGCATTAAAAGAACTGGGTATTTTTAGTGAAAAACAGTTTAATGAACTTTCTCAATCATATTATTACCTTATGGGCTTAAGGTTAAAACACCAGGCCAATCTGATTATTAATGACCAGGCCGTACCCAATAACTTTATTGAAATTGATTCCCTAACAAAAATTGAAAAGGTAACATTGATCGAAATCTTTAAAATTATACAGAACTTCCAAAGTGGCATCAGGATGAAGTTTACCAATAGTTTAGGTTAACTCAAAACAATCTGACTAACATAGTAAAATACCCATTGCAGCATACATACAAACTATGTAAGCATCCGCATACACGCAAATCGCCGTGAACGCACAAAGCAAGCAAACGTTTGCGTGTTCTAATCTGTATTTCATTTAAATTAAAGCTTCAGCATTCTAAAATCACAGATCTAAATACCTGAAAACAAACATTTTGATAACCATTGCGAGAAATTTCAATCAAACGTTTGCGCGGAGTTTAATTGAATTAACTTATACACTAGTGTGTAACTTAACCATAGAATCAGTAACACACATCGCTCCAACAAACTGATTTTCTCTATTAAGGATTTGAATGGCGGCCTGGACTGGCAAATAATGATGGCATAATCAGACATAATATATCTGATTTATTGGCAAGAGGCTGGGCTCAGCAAAATAATAAAGACAAATAACCAATTGCAATATTATCAACCCTAACCTAAAATTATCTTATGAAAAAAAACAGTCTACTCTTAACAGGCATTGTCTCAGCCTGTTTGCTTACTTTTTCCTGTAAAAAAGCCGAAACGCTAAAAACGGAAGAAAAAACACCCACCTTAAGCCAAAAGCTGGCCACTACCAACATTATTACCCAAAGCCGCAATGTAAATATTGTGTATTTTGTGCCCAATGATCTTGATACCCTTGCCGGTTATAGAAAAAGATTGAGCGATCTATTATTGTGGACCCAAGACTGGTACAAACAGGAAATGAACCGCAATGGTTATGGAAACAAAACTTTTGGCCTTGTTAATGATGGAGCCGGAGGAGTAAAAATTTTAACCATAAGAGGGAGTTTGCCAAAAGCCAGCTATCCTTACTCCGGAGGGAACGGTGCAGTGGCAAGTGAGGTAAATGCTTACTTTGCAGCCCATCCGGCAGATAAAACCAGCGATCACACGTTAATTATTATTCCACGTTATTCTATCGGCACAAATGGCACACCAAGTGGAGGTCCGTTTTATGGTACCGGAAGATGGTGTTATGCACTTGATTACGAAGAAATGGATATTGCCAACCTTGGTTTGAGTACTGCTGTGGGAAACCGTTTCAGCGTCTGGTTCGGTGGTATGGTTCACGAGATTGGTCATGGATTAAATTTGCCGCATAACCGACAAAAAGTTTCCGAAAACTCAACACTTGGCATGGCATTGATGTGGGCCGGTAATGGAACTTTAGGTAAAAGCCCTACCTTTTTAACCGCTGCTGATGCCGCTATTTTAAATGCCAATCAGGTTTTCAACAACAATTCCAATACCTATTATGGTGCAGTAACCAGCAATATTAATAAAATATCCGCCAGCTATTCCACTTCATTAGCATCAATTGTTGTATCTGGAAAATTTACATCAACGGGTAACGTAACCAGTATTTTATACTATAACGACCCCAATGTGAACAATGAAGGCACCGGCGTAAACCACGATTACAATGCCATCACCTGGGAATCGAAAAAAATCGGCACAGATAGCTTCAGGGTAGTAATGCCTATTGCCGATTTACAGGAAAAAGCAGACGGCATACCCTACGAGTTGAAAGTAAAGTTGGTACACGATAATGGAACTGTAACAGAACAAATTTATTCCTATACGTTTTCGGGTGGTTTACCTGTATTAACTTTCTCAACCAAAAATGAGCTGAGTAAAACCGGATGGAGCGTTGCCTCATTCAGTTCTGAAGAAACCAGTGGCGAAGGCGCAACAAATGGTAGAGCTGCAAGATTGATTGATAGCAACATAAGCACCTACTGGCACTCGAGGTGGAGCAGTTCGGCAACAAGTTATCCGCATACAATCGTAATTAATCTGGGTGCTTCAAAAACAGCTACAGGCTTAAGTTTAATACAAAGAAGTGGCTTAAGCAGGGCGGTAAAGAATTTTGAACTGTTAACCAGTACAGATGGGGTAAACTTTACTTCCGTTAATAATTATGTGGCACAAAATGTAAACGGACCACAATACTTTGATTTTGGCAGTGCAAAAACATTCCAGTATTTCAAGGTGATTTTAAATACGGCACAGGATGGTTTACAGTTTGCCAGCTTAGCAGAACTGGGATTATATTAGATTTTCAAAAAACTAAGCCACAAAAAAAAGTCCTGATTTACATCAGGACTTTTTTTAAATATGATTGTCGCCGAAGCGAAAATTTCTATTTTACTGCATCAATTACAGCTTTGAAAGCTTCTGGGTGATTCATTGCTAAATCAGCCAATACTTTACGGTTTAAACCGATTTCTTTTGAAGCTAATTTACCGATCAATTGAGAGTAAGAAATACCGTGTTGACGTGCACCAGCGTTGATACGTTGGATCCACAATCCGCGGAATTCTCTTTTCTTAACTTTACGGTCACGGTATGCATATTGCAAACCTTTTTCTACTGTGTTTTTAGCAACAGTATAAACCTTACTTCTTGCTCCCCAATAGCCTTTGGCTAGATTAAGGATTTTTTTTCTTCTTCTTCTCGAAGCTACTGCGTTTACCGAACGTGGCATGTTGTTGTTGTTTTTTGGCAAGCGGCGTTCCGTTTAACCGGAAACTTAAAGCCTGATACCTGGTGAATTAATAAATTACTTTCCGATACAAAGCATACGTTTAACGTTACCCATATCAGCATCAGATACGATACTTGCTTGACCTAAGGCACGTTTACGTTTAGTACTCATCTTTGTTAAGATGTGACTTTTGTATGCGTTGTTTCTTTTGATTTTACCTGTTCCAGTAAGCGAAAAACGCTTTTTAGCACTGGAATTGGTTTTCATTTTTGGCATAACCTGTTTTTTAATTTATAAACCTATTTTTATTTTTTTGCTACTTTAGGTGCAACTGTAAGGAACATCCTTTTACCCTCTAATTTAGGTAATAACTCTACTTTTCCTACATCTTCCAAAGCCTGGGCAAATTTTAACAATAAAATTTCTCCCTGCTCTTTGTATACAATTGCTCTACCTTTAAAATGCACATAAGCCCTTACCTTCTCACCGTTCTCTAAAAAGCTTATAGCGTGCTTCAATTTAAACTGGAAATCGTGATCGTTGGTATTAGGACCAAAACGGATCTCCTTTATTACAGTTTGTTTAGCATTTGATTTAATTTCTTTCTGCTTTTTCTTTTGTTCGTAAACAAATTTACTGTAATCAATAATCCTACAAACCGGTGGTACGGCATTTGGAGAAATCTCTACCAAATCCAATTCCAGTTCATCAGCAAGCGCCAAAGCTTTCGCCAAAGGATAAATCCCCGGTTCAACATTATCGCCAGCTAAACGCACTTCGGGCGATTTTATATACTGATTAATGTTATGCTCTGCTTCTTTTTTCTTAAAAGGCGGACGTGGTCCCCTGTTAAATCCTGGTCTTCCTAATGCCAAATTTGTACTATTTTAATTTAAACTGTTATTTCTTTTCTTAATAAATTGTTGAATTCTTCCAACGTCATTTCGCCTAAATCTCCCTCACCATGTTTACGGACAGAAACTTTTCCTTCTGCCATTTCTTTATCACCGATAATGAGCATGTATGGGATCTTTTTAACTTCCGAATCGCGTATTTTGCGACCGATTTTCTCATCACGAAAGTCAATCAGCCCGCGAATATCGGAATTATTTAGTTCATCTAAAACTTTTTTTGCATATTCTTCATATTTTTCTGAAATAGGAAGTACAATAAACTGTTCCGGACTTAACCATAACGGGAAGTTTCCTGCGCAATGTTCAATCAAAACGGCAATAAATCTTTCCAATGAACCAAAAGGCGCACGGTGGATCATTACCGGTCGGTGTTTCTGGTTATCGCTACCAGTATATTCCAATTCAAAACGCTCTGGCAAGTTATAATCTACCTGAATGGTACCCAACTGCCATTTTCTACCCAAAGCATCTTTCACCATAAAATCAAGCTTAGGGCCATAGAATGCAGCTTCGCCATATTCTACAACAGTATTTAAGCCTTTCTCTGCGGCTGCTTCGATTATTGCATTTTCAGATAGTCTCCAGTTCTCATCAGAACCAATATATTTTGCCTTATTCTCCGGATCTCTTAATGAAACCTGTGCGGTATAGCTATCAAAACCTAATGATTTAAATACATAAAGCACTAAATCAATTACTTTTTTAAACTCTTCTTTCACCTGCTCAGGCATACAGAATAAGTGAGCATCATCTTGAGTAAAACCACGTACACGGGTTAAACCATGTAACTCGCCACTTTGTTCGTAACGGTATACGGTACCAAACTCTGCAAAACGGACTGGAAGATCTTTGTAAGAACGTGGTTTTGTTTTGTAAATCTCACAGTGGTGAGGGCAGTTCATCGGTTTTAAAAAGAACTCCTCTCCTTCTTGCGGGGTTTTAATCGGCTGGAATGAATCTTTACCGTATTTTTCCCAGTGACCAGAAGTTACATATAAATTTTTATGCCCGATGTGTGGGGTTGCAACTTGCTCGTAGCCTGCTTTAGCTTGTGCTTTAGTTAAAAAATTAACCAAACGCTCGCGCAAAGCAGTTCCTTTAGGCAACCATAAAGGTAAGCCCATGCCTACTTTTTCTGAGAAGGCAAATAACTCCAACTCTTTTCCCAATTTACGGTGATCGCGTTTTTTAGCTTCCTCGATCATCAAAAGATATTCGGTAAGCTCGCTCGCCTTAGGGAAAGTTACGCCATAAATACGGGTTAACTGTTTTTTAGTTTCATCGCCACGCCAGTACGCGCCAGCTACATTCATCAGTTTTACTGCTTTTACAAAACCTGTATTTGGAATGTGTGGCCCACGGCATAAATCGGTAAACGAACCCTGGGTATAAAAAGTAATTTTACCATCTTCAAGGCCATCAATCAAATCGAGTTTGTACTCATCGCCTTTTTCGGTAAAATATTTTACCGCATCAGCCTTGCTTACACTTTCGCGCACAAAAGTTTCTTTTTGTTTAGCCAGTTCGATCATCTTGGTTTCAATGGCTTTGAAATCATCCGAAGAAAATTCACGGTCGCCAAAGTCTACATCATAATAAAAACCGGTTTCAATTGCCGGACCGATACCAAATTTGGTGCCCGGATAAAGTGCCTCTAAAGCCTCAGCCATTAAGTGAGCGGATGAATGCCAAAAAGTTGATTTTCCGGCAGTATCATTCCAGGTCAATAATTTCACTGATGAATCAGATTCGATTGGTCTTGTTGAATCCCAAACTTCGCCATTAACCTCAGCGGCTAATACGTTACGGGCTAAACCCTCAGAAATTGACAATGCAATTTGGTAGGCAGAAGTGCCCTTTTCATACTGACGAACGGAGCCGTCAGGTAAAGTAATGTTAATCATCTACAACTATGATTTAAATTTTAAATAAAAAAGATTTAAAGATCACTTACAATGTGATTTTATTTTGTGCAAATGTAAGCATTTTCAGACTAAAAAGCAAGGTGAAGATTCTAAAAACACACTTGAACACGGTAATTTTAGATTAACTTGGCCTCTACTAATTATTTGTTGACTTGATTATTTCACGCCTGCCTAACAAAATTGTCATGCTAGATTGATTTAGCATCTGACCTAAAAACTTACCCTGAAATAAGTTAAGGGTAAAGATTGAATACTGGCAAGTACCGACTTATAAAAATTTAGTTTTCAAATATTTACGCAATGGAATATCTACAAACTTCATGATCAGATAAGCTAAAATAATTAAAAGCATTACCGATACAGGAATTACCACCCACAAAGTTGACATAGTTGGTTTAACCACGGCAACATACGTGAGGAATACCCAAACAAACGGATAATGAGTCATGTATAAAGGATAAGATATATCGCCAGATAGTTTGCAAAGATTTTTTGATCCATGATTTAATGTTGCCCCGGCACCCAAAGCTACCAATAGTGGAAAATAAAACAGTACAATTATAGGTTCGGTAATCCAGTTGTAAGCATCTCTATAAGGGAAAAGAAAGGCCGCAAGTAAAAGTACAATCATACCTAAAAAGCCCAGTTTATTTTTAATGATCCAGTTAAATCGGTAAACGAGCATTCCGGCAGAGAATGAATAAAGTACCCTAACGCCTCCATCCCAAAAATTTTGTCCGCCCCAGCCGCCACTCAAATTCGAATTGAGAACTTTTAAAGCTACGTAACAAATGCATGCTGCGCCAACCAAAACGAGTGCAAACAACACCTTTTTATTGAGTTTATACAACAAAAGAATATAAAAGATGTTCGCAATATATTCCCAAAATAACGACCAGGCAGGCGCATTTAAGCAGAAAAGATTGGTGTACCTTTCGGGCATAACCGGATATGGAATTAAAAATGCGGATGTTAAAAACAGTAATAAAGTTTTTCCAAAGCCATAAACAGGATAAAAATCGCTAAAGGGATCGAATAAAAAAGTGAGCAAACCTAAAATTGAACCAATAACAACAAGTGGATGCAAACGGATTAACCTCAATTTAAAAAATTGCATAAGCCCAATGTGTGGTGCCCTGGTATCGTAGGCATAGGCAATTACAAAGCCTGATAAACAGAAAAAGAAATCGACCGCAAGAAAACCATGTGAAAGGAAATTTTTATTGTAATCATTAATGGCGATTTCCATAAAATGGTATATTACTACCACAATTGCGGCTACGCCCCGTAATCCATCTAAAATTTCGAAATGTTGTTTTGTTGCAAGTAAGTTGGTCTTGTTTTCCGTTGTTATCACCTTGGTCAGATTATTGAAAGCCCCAATAATAGTTATTCTTCATTTAGCAGCAAAAACTAAAGCCAAGGATTTCAAAAATGATACAAAAAAGCCCTAAAGGCTTAAAACTTCAGGGCTTACGACACCCATCTTACTGGGTGTGGTTATATTTTACGCTATTCTATCTGGTAAACTTTATAGAATAAATTAATTTATACCAAAAGATCTGATTTGACCTCCACCACCTGGTCTGTTTTGTCTAAAACGTTTCATCATGTTCTCCATTTTAGCTTTGTATTCTTCAGCAGTAATCAATTTTGCTTTTTTAGGTGCAGTTACATCTTTCGAACTTACGTTTCTATATTCTATACTTTTTGCAATCGAGCTATTGCCTCTACCCTCAATCGCTAATACCGCACCTTCTGTCCACATATTTGGGTTGGGAGAAAAATCGAAGCCCAAATCTTTTGTGTACCAGATTTTGGTTTCTTCCACTACATTTTTATCCATATCCAATATTTTAATTGCCCTGGTAGATCTAACAATGGCCTGGTGACAAGTAAAACCAATAATCTGTTTGGTCGAATCTGTTTTAACCACTTCAATTGTTGGTGCCGGAGCAGGCTTTGCTTTAGTGGTATCGTTAGAATTACCACCACCCATTCTAAACGAGCTAATTGGCCCTGAACTTGCCAAAGTTAATTTACTTGGCATATAATAAGTGGTATCGTTAAGATCGAATACTTCCGTAAGTCCTTTATCGGCGAATGTATAATAATACTCACGATTACCACCGCCACCACCAAAACGCATCATCATACGGCCCATGCCACCACCGCCACCACCTGCACCATTACTATCTTCAGTTTCTTCTACTGGCATATAACTCGCGTTTGTAGCCGTAAATAACAGTTCGAAATTACTTTTGCTTGATGATGGCATCCTCGCCTTCATCTGATCGGTTAATTGTATACCGCTGGCCGAAGCCATAGCCGCCGGATCGATTGTATTTTCGAATTGAATTGCTCCGGAAGTTTTTTTCTGCGCATTTGCATAACCTGCAATGAACATAACTCCAAGTAAAGCGATGAATATTTTTTTCATTATGATTTTGTTTTCTTGTTAGATACGAAAGCTTTTAAAAGGTTTAACAAAGATATTGCTGCTTGTTACGTAAAGCTGTTAAATTGTGTTAAAATCAATGGATGGATTCGCTGGACAGGGTGTTTAAAGGAAGATGTAATTTATTTTTTACAATAGAGCTTATTTTTTGAAAAGCAATTGCAGTGGTTCTTTGGTTGCAGTAGTCCTGCCCTCTGCTTAATCCCGATTGAACATACTCTTTAATTAAAAATTGATCTTTAAATCGAGATAACGCTGACGGTCAGGTTTATTTAACAAAAAACTGTGGTTCTTTTAAAATAAAACCTCGCAAGTTTTAAAAACCTGCGAGGTTTAAATTATTTCTCCTCGGTCTGTGTCCTCACAGACCGAAATTTTTGATAATGATAATGATGGTCTGTGAGGACACAGACCATGGCTGGAGGTTAATATTCTGTACTCTCCAACCAGCCATTACACAATACATCTGCGATATGCATGGTTTTAATGGCGAGGTTATTTTTTTCGATGTAACCCTGAAGGTGTAAAAGACAAGATAAGTCGGTCGAGATAATATAATCTGCTTGTTGTGCTAAAGCATGGTTAACCTTTTGCTCGGCCATAGCAGATGAAATGGCATCGAATTTTACGGCAAAAGTTCCTCCAAAACCGCAGCACATATCCGTATCTTCCATTTCGATCATTTCCAAACCATGCACTTTAGCAAGTAGCTGGCGAGGTTCATCTTTAATTTTGCATTCACGTAATGCACTACACGAATCATGATAAACAGCTTTTCCTTCTAATTCAGCTCCGAAATAATCTTTTTTGGCAACATTTACCAGGAAATCAGAAAGTTCCCAGATGTTGGATTGCAAACTACGGCATTTATTGTGCACAATGGTATTGGTAAAAAGATCATTAAAACCACCTTTAACCATTCCTACACACGAAGCTGAAGGTGCCACTACATAGGTATTTTCGGTAAAATCATTCAAAAATTTTGTACCAACTTCCTTAGCTTCATCCCAATAACCAGCATTATACGCAGGTTGCCCACAACAGGTTTGTTTTGAATTATATGTAACGTTACAGCCCGATTTTTCTAACAGCCTTAAAGTGTTAAAAGCGGTTTCGGGATATAACTGATCTACAAAACAGGGAACAAACAATTCTACTTTCATCAACAAATTCTTTAGTCTGCAAACTTACAATTTTGCGGTTTCATTGCGCTCGATTTTTTTCAGGAATACTAAAACCACCAATCCCACTATAAAAAATGATGCCAGAGCGATGATGGATTGGCGCATATTGTGTGTTAAACCTTCGATAAATGCAAAACTAAACAGGCCAATTACGATTGCCAATTTCTCTGTGGCATCGTAGAAACTAAAAAATGAAGCAGTGTCGGTTGTATTTTCCGGAATATGCTTTGAATAAGTAGAACGTGATAAAGATTGTATACCACCCATAATTAAGCCTACAATGGCGGCCAAGGCGTAAAATTGAGTAGAATTAACTATAAAATAGCCATAAATACAGCAAGCTACCCAAACCAAAACTACGATGATTAAAACATTAATGTTACCCATTTTTTTGGCTAAAAGCGACATCATCCATGCGCCTAAGATTGCCACCAATTGAATGATTAAGATAACGGCAATCAAACTGCCCGATTCCATTTTTAAAACCTTGGCGCCGAAACCCGCAGCGGCAAGCATAATGGTTTGTACACCCATCGAATAGAAAAAGAAGGCAATTAAATATGTTTTTAAAAACTTCATTTGCCTTAATTGATTCCACACTTTTGCAAATTCACCGAAACTGCTTTTAATAATTCCCTTGTTTACTGCGCCTGGATTAGGCACATCTTTAGGCAACGCCTTAAAAGGAATCTGAGCGAATAAAAACCACCAGATACCAACCAGCAAAAATGATATTTGAGCCGGCAATGATTTATCCGTAATTCCAAATAATTCGGGTTTTAGCACAAAAACAAAACAGATTAACTGCAATATCACGCTACCCACATAGCCATATGAAAATCCCTGGGCACTTACTTTATCCTGGTTATCGGTTGAAGCAATTATGGGTAAATAGGCATTGTTAAACATTACACCGCCTACATAGCCCATTGCAGCCAGCACAAAGCAAATAATTCCGGCTTCTAAAGTTTCCAGTTTGAAGAAAAATAAACCAAAACAGGCAAAAGATCCTATATAGGTAAACAATTTCATGAAGAATTTCTTTTTGCCTTTTGCATCCGCATAGGAAGATAGTACAGGCAGCAAAACTACCATTAATAAGTAAGCGAAAGCAAGCGCATAATTAGAAAGAACGGTATTAATAAAGGTTTTACCAAAAAAAGTTACTTCATCACCATGCGCCTCTGTTGTGGTAATTGCTACGTAATAAACAGGAAAAATGGTCGAAGTAATTACTAAATTATAGGCAGAATTTGCCCAGTCGAAGAAAGCCCAGGAGCGTATGGTTTTCTTATTATCTTTTTCTATCATTTATTTTTCGGTTCTCGGAAGACTATACTGATTGTTTGGGTAACACTGATTAAATAGTTCATCACAAAACTAATATTTTATCGCTAACTTGAGATGCATTTTTCTCACCTCTCACCTCTCACCTCTCACCTCTCAACTCTCACATCTCACATCTCACATCTCACATCTAAAGATAATACTTCTTCCCGTCTGTTTTAATCTTGCCGGCATCTAATAGTTCTCTAATGGCATTAATTCTTTCTGTTTCAGCTCCATTTTTAACGTTGGTAACCAAATCATCAAGATTTAAAGGTTGCTGTTGCAGTAATGAAACAATTTCGTACTCAATTTCATCTCCTATCTGGTTCTGGTTTTCTGCCCGTTTTTCAGCTAAACAAACATCGCAAACACCACATTTTGTAGCATGATGTTCATCAAAATAGTTAAGCAATTGAACGCTTCTGCATAGATGTGAGGAAGCATACCCAACAACCGCATTAATCTGCTTATGTAAAATTTCCATTCTTAAGTCAAGGTATTTCACATCCAGATCAAAATGATCCATATCTACCCTTGATCTAACATATTGTAACTGCGGCTGATCGGTTTGCTGGATGTAAGTTAGCAATTCGATACTTTGCAACTTATTTAATAACGCGACGATTTCTTTATAGGATAATCCGGTTTTCTTCGCTAAATCGGCCTCGTTAATTTTAACAAAACCATCAAAGGCCCCACCGTGCGAACGCAGAATTGTTTTAATGATACCATCATAAACCTTATTTTCAATCTGGAAACGGTAAATATCTTCATGACTGGCAATAAACATAATCCTTGATGGTAAAAAAACACTTTCAGATAAAGTGAGGTAACCATCATGTTCCAAGAATTTTAATGCAGAAATTGTTTTTAAAACACTAATATTAAATCGTTTACAAAAATCAGCAATATCAAAGGTAAAAGTCAAACCCTCTCCTGCACCAAATGCAAGCTGGAAATAATTACCAAGATAATGATAGGTTTTTCTGATCTCATCTGGTGATGGAAAGCTATCAAGATACCTTGATTCCAGCCCTAAAACATCAGCGTTATTGGCCAATAGTACAGCATAACTTCGCTTTTCATCCCTGCCTGCCCTACCTGCTTCCTGGTAGTATGCCTCTAAACTTTCGGGTAAGTCTAAATGCACTACAAAGCGCACATCAGCTTTATCAATGCCCATTCCAAAGGCATTTGTAGCCACCATTATCCGGGTTTTGTTATTCTTCCAATCCTCTTGTTTTGCGAAACGCACATCACGTTCCAGTCCGGCATGATAAAAATCGGCTTTAATTTGGTTGCGGTTTATAAAATTCGATACTTCTGCGGTTTCCCTACGGTTACGAACATAAACAAGGCCTGTACCTTTAACATTTTGGCAAATATCAATCAGTTTTTTATACTTATCTTCATTACCGAAAACCACATAACTTAAATTATCTCTTGCAAAACTTTTAACAAAAATCTGTGGATCTTTCATTTCCAGTTTTTCTACAATATCCTTTCGTACAAAATCAGTTGCTGTGGCAGTAAGTGCCAAAACCGGAACATTGGGAAGAATTTCGCGCAGTTTAGCAATTTGCTGATAAGGTGGGCGGAAATCGTAACCCCATTGCGAGATACAATGTGCTTCATCAACCGCAATTAAGTTTACATTCATATACGAAATGCGAACACGCACTAAATCAGCCAGTAAACGCTCGGGCGATAAATAAAGAAATTTAATTTTTCCATAAATGCAATTGTCTAGTAAAATATCGATTTCTCGTTTTCCCATCCCTGCATAAATGGCAATTGCTTCAATACCTTTTGCTTTCAGGTTTTCTACCTGATCTTTCATGAGCGCAATTAAGGGCGAAACAACAATACAGATTCCTTCTTTAACCAAGGCAGGCACCTGAAAACAGATTGATTTACCACCACCGGTAGGCAACAATGCCAAACTGTCTTTCCCCTCTAAAACCGAAGAAATAATATCTTCTTGTAAGGGTCTGAAAGCCTGGTGTCCCCAATATTTTTGTAAAATCTCTATTGCTGTCATAAATCGGCAGTATCAAAACTATACATTTAATCCAAAATCGCCATTTATTATTGCCATAAATTGAAAAAATCATCTATAAAAGATTATAACTTTGTTAAACAAGACAGTTACATGTTACAAATACAGTTTGAAAATCATATTCTCTACGGAGTTGCGTCACCCTGTCTCAATTTCCATCAACAAATAAGGGTCTGAAAGCATGATAACGCTCAGCACAGCCTGGATTAATAAAAAATAATGCTTTATAAAGATCTTTAGCTAATTATTAAAAGAAGTAAAAAATGCTCACAATATTGAGATAAATACATTTTAACAAAACGACCATACAAATTATTCAAATAACTATCCCTTACATAATGAAACATCTCTATTTTCTATCCGCTCTTTCCCTATTATTTTTGTATTCTACTGCCCAGGAAAAAAAGTGGGACATTGAAAAATACCAGGGAACGACAAAAAATTTCACCCTAAACACAGATGAAGGCACCTGGATGAACCTCGATGTAAGTGCCGACGGACAGGAGATTGTTTTTGATTTATTAGGTGATATTTACGTAATGCCGATTACCGGTGGTGGTGCAAAATTAATTAGTGGCGGTGCGGCCTGGGATGTTCAACCTCGTTTTAGCCCGAATGGAAAATATATTTCTTACACAAGCGATAAAAGCGGTGGAGATAACATCTGGATAATGAACCGCGATGGTTCTGGCAAAAAACAGGTAACTAAAGAAAGTTTCAGGTTATTAAATAATGCCACATGGATGCCCAATAGCGAATACGTAGTTGCCAGAAAGCATTTTACAGCAGGCCGTTCTTTAGGGGCCGGCGAAATGTGGATGTACAATATAAACGGTGGTGATGGTGTACAACTAACCAAACGTAAAAACGATCAGCAAGATGCGGGTGAGCCCAATGTTTCGCCAGATGGCAGGTATCTCTATTTTAGTGAAGATGTTAGTCCGGGGCCTAATTTCGAATACAGTAAAGATCCCAATGGTACCATTTATGCTATCCGCCAGCTGGATTTAACCACAGGTAGATTAATTACCCTTATTGATGAACAGGGAGGGGCGTGCAGACCACAGGTTTCTCCGGATGGAAACTTGATTGCATTTGTAAAAAGGGTTAGGTTAAAATCTACTTTATATGTACAAAACCTTAAAACAGGTGAAGAATGGCCTATAAATGAAGATTTATCGCACGATCAGCAAGAAACATGGGCTATTTTTGGCGTATATCCAAATTTCGCCTGGACGCCTGATAGTAAAAGCCTCGTTTTTTATGCAAAAGGTAAAATCAGGAAAACCGAAATCGGCACATTGATCAACAGCACCATTCCTTTTCAGGCAAATACCATTCAAACCGTTCAAAAAGCCTTACATTTTGAGCAGCAGGTTTATAATAATGAGTTTTCGGCTAAGATGTTAAGGCAATTAACTACTTCGCCAGATGGAAAAGTTGTTGTTTTTAACGCTGCCGGATTTTTATACAAACAAGAATTACCAGCCGGAACACCAGAAAGGTTAACTAATGGATTGGATTTCGAATTTGAACCTGCTTTTAGTCCTGACGGAAAATACATAGTTTATACCACCTGGAGTGATGAACTGCGTGGAGCAATAAAACGAACCGACCTAAAATCGGGAAAAACCATTACGTTAAGTGATGAAAAAGGCTTTTATTATTCGCCACAATACTCTACCAAAGGCGATAAAATAGTTTTTAGGAAAGGAAGCGGAAACGATGTTTTAGGCTATAATTATGGTCGTGGAACGGGTATTTTTATCATGCCAGCCACCGGTGGTGCCAAAACATTGGTTTTAGATAATGGAATCCGTCCGCAATTTAACAATACCGATACCCGGATTTACTTCCAAAGTTATGCAGATGGCAAAAAAGCTTTAAAAAGTATCGATTTGAATGGTGCAAATGAAAGAACGCATTTTACCTCTCAATATGCCAATCAATTCGTCATCAGTCCGGATAATAAACGGTTAGCATTTAACGAATTGTTTAATGTTTACATTACGCCAATGATCAATATTGGTACTGCACAGGATGCATCTGCAGGTAATAAAGCTATACCAGTTACAAAAGTAACCACCGATGGCGGAACATATATTCAATGGAGTGCCGACAGTAAAAATTTACATTGGACGTTAGGACCAAAATATTTTACTGTTGATGTAAACAGTGCTTTTAATTTTGATGGCACTACCCCTAAAACTGAAGCTTCGGCTATAGACATCAATCTGGTATTAAAATCCGATATCCCAACGGGTATAGTGGCATTAAAAGGTGCCAGAATCATTTCAATGAAAGGTGATGAGGTGATTGAAAACGGAACTATTGTTACGGATGGAAATAAAATTATGGCAATCGGAAAATCTGATGCCGTAAATGTTCCGGCCAATGCCAAAGTAATTGATGTGAATGGCAAAACCATTATGCCGGGCATTGTAGATGTGCATGCGCATTTACGCACCAGTCCGGATGGAATTACCCCTCAAAACGATTGGAGTTATATGGCAAATTTAGCTTTTGGGGTAACCACTTCACACGATCCATCAAGCAATACAGAAATGGTATTTAGCCAAAGCGAAATGCTTAAAGCTGGTAGAATGGTTGGACCAAGAGTTTTTTCAACAGGATCAATTTTATATGGTGCAGATGGTGACTTTAAAGTGGTAATTAACAGTTTGGATGATGCTTTAGCCAATTTGAGAAGATTAAAAGCGGTAGGTGCATTCTCAGTAAAATCTTACAACCAACCCCGCAGAGAGCAACGCCAACAAATTTTAGAAGCTGCGCGCCAGTTAAAAATGGAAGTGGTGCCAGAGGGTGGATCTACTTTTTTCACCAATATGAATATGGTTGCCGATGGCCATACCGGAATTGAACACAGCATTCCTGTTTTGCCGGTATATAAAGATGTTACTACGCTTTGGAACAATACTGAAGTTGGCTATACCCCTACTTTAATTGTAGCTTATGGTGGCCAATGGGGCGAAAATTATTGGTACGACAGAACCAATGTTTGGGAAAACGAAAAATTAATGACGTATACTCCGCGTTCCATAATAGATGCAAGGGCCAGGCGCAGAACCACTTCAGAATATAGCGATTATAACCACATCGACATTGCAAAAGCTACCAAACAAATTGCCGATGGCGGTACAAAAGTTAATTTGGGTGCACATGGGCAGATACAGGGCTTAGGTGCTCATTGGGAGTTGTGGATGTTGGTACAAGGTGGTTTCAGTCCGCTACAAGCCATTAGGGCTGCAACGTTAAATGGAGCAGGTTATTTAGGCATGAGTAAAGAAATTGGCTCACTAGAAGTTGGCAAACTTGCTGATATGGTAATCATGGATGCCAATCCTCTGGATGATATCAGAAATTCGGAGAAAATTAAATTTGTAATGATCAATGGCAGACTTTACGATAGTGCTACGTTAAATGAGGTAGGTACCAGAGAAAAATTAAGGGGTAAGTTATGGTTTGAAAATAGCAGGGGAAATGGATATATTATTCCAAATGGAGAATCAGAAACCTGGACTTTTACTGTGCCACATTGTGATTAATTTTTTTAGCATAATAACCTAATATTGAGTAAATTTGATTTATGGAAACAGTACTGATTCAGATTAATAACAATAAGGCATACCAACTCCTAAAAGATTTGGAGGATTTAAATATTGTAAAAGTTTTAAAGAAAACGGTACTGACTGAGAAAAAAAAATCAGCCCATGATTTTATAGGGCTGATTTCAAAATCGGATATGGATCTCATTGATAAAGCCATTGAAGAAGATTGTGGAAATATCGACTTAGATGGCTGGAAATAGGGTTTTATTGGATACCAATATCATATCAGCATTATTTAAAGGAGATATTACTGTTGCAAATCATATTGATAAATCAGAAGTATACTTATCTTCTATTATCATTGGGGAACTTTGTTATGGTACTGAATATTCAACCAAAATCCAGCAGAATATTTCCAACATTAAACAGCTAATTTCAGCTTACGAAGTTTTAATTATCGATGATGAAACAGCGCTTATTTATGGTAAAATTAAGGCAGATTTAAGAAGAAAAGGCACTCCGATCCCTGAAAATGACATTTGGATCGCATCTACTGCAATACAACACAAGCTAAAGCTAAGCACAAGGGATAAACATTTCTTAAAAATCGAAGGGTTAAAAACGTTAGCTTGGTAAGTCGAATAAATCTTTAAGCCTGCATTTATTTAATAAATAGGTAATCATTTAATATAAGTTAAACACCTCATCTATTTACAATTTGCTTATATGAAACCCAACAAGCGCTATACCATTGCCTGTGTTATATTTTTAATACTTAGTATACTTGTATTTTCCTATAGCGGCTATTACATTCTGGGGATACAAACGGTAAACTTATTCCTGGCACTGATTGCGATGGCTTTTATCACCTCTTTCATTGCGGTGATTAAAGATCGGAAATCTACGCCATCCTGGTTATTGCTGATCTTAAATTCAATTATATTGATCTGCATCCTCTATTTCCTTACACATTTTAAAATGAAGATGTAAGGCTGATTCCATCTTTAAATTATTGATCATCCTCCCCATACCGCAGCGGAATGGAGAGATAGACATACATAGATTTGTCGACTTCGTTGCAATCGCTCGAAATGAAGATTTATAATAAGAATTTACAAAACCAATAAACCGTATTCTCTCAAAGTATTAATAGGTTTTGAATACCAAAAAAGTTCGAAATTTTCCATTTCCTGTTCAAAATCTATTTTAACTTCTTGAAAAGTAAGCACCTTTTCATTATCTATCGAAACCTTATCTAAAATAGCATTCAGCCACTCTCCTTCTTTTTTATTGGTTTGTACCGTAAAAGTTTCCTTTTTATCGTGGAAGGTAAGCGATGCCATTTCCCAGGTATGGCCTTTTTTAGATTTTGTAAAGTAACTGGTGGCAGGCTTACCACCTATCCATACTACTTTTGCAGTTGGTTTGGTGTTAAACTGATCTCCGTTGTTTAAAGCTTTCTCAATAAAATCGGCAGGAATTTTTGTTCTAGGGATTTTGAAATCGAACCAATCCTGAAGTTCGTAATCAAAACATATTCCATGCATGAAGTTAAAAAGTGATTTCTTTAAACCAAAGCTAAATTTATTATGATCAATACCTGTTTTATCGGTGTAGTTTATATCGTTATTGGCAAAAGAACCAATTGCTTCAGTATCCTTTACCACGCCAAATTTTTCCGGGTACATCCCCACCGGACTATGGGCCGTCATGGCAAATTGGTGCCAAAAACCCGATTGTAATATCCCAACTTCAAACAACTGGCGTACCATTTCTAAGCTATCAACTGTTTCCTGTATGGTTTGGGTAGGATAGCCATACATTAAATACGCATGTACCATTATTCCTGCTTCAGTAAAATTACGGGTAACTTTTGCTACCTGCTCTACTGTTACGCCCTTATCAATTAGTTTTAACAGGCGATCTGATGCTACTTCCAATCCACCAGAAACAGCAATACATCCCGATGCCTTTAATAATAAGCACAAATCTTGCGTAAAGCTTTTTTCAAAACGAATATTTGTCCACCAGGTTACAGCCAATTGTCTTCTGATGATTTCCAAGGCAACTTCGCGCATTAACGCGGGCGGTGCAGCTTCATCAACAAAATGGAAACCATTTTGTCCTGTTTTCGCATATAAATCCTCAATACGGTCTACAATTAATTTGGCTGCAACAGGTTCATAAACCTTAATATAATCAAGAGAAATGTCGCAAAAAGTACATTTACCCCAATAACAGCCATGCGCCATGGTAAGTTTATTCCATCGTCCATCGCTCCACATGCGGTGCATCGGGTTAACAATTTCGATTACTGAAATGTATTTATCCAACAATAATCCTGTATAATCGGGTGTTCCTACATCAGCCTGCTTGTAATCGTTTCTGAAGGCATCATTGCGGTAAACAACTTTACCGTTTTCTAACAAGAAAGTTCTTTTATAAAAATGTGCTTCTGTTGGGAAAGGATGTGTGATATTATGGTATAAAAGTTCAATTGGTAATTCGCCATCATCTAAAGTGATGAAATCAAAAAATTCAAAAACCCTCGCATCCGATAGTGACCTTAACTCTGTATTTGGAAAACCACCACCCATAGAAATCTTAATCTCCGGATGGTTTGCCTTAATCCATTGCGCGCAACGGAATGCGCTATACAAATTACCCGGAAAAGGAACAGAAATTAAAAATAATTTTGGCTGAACGGCCTCAATCTTTTCTTTCAAAACCGAAATCAGAATTCGATCAATATATGTCGGCTCTTTTATCAAAGCACCATATAATTCATCAAACGAATTGGCACTTCTGCCTAAACGCTCTGCATAACGGCTAAAACCGAAATTTTCATCAATACATTCAACTATATAATCAGATATATCTTCGAGATAAAGTGTGGCAAGATGTTTGGCTTTATCTTGCGTACCCATGGCACCAAAAGCCCAATCCAATTCTTCTAAAGTTGAAAAACGAGAAGCTTGAGGAAGAAAATCATCACTACAGATCTGCAAAGCCAATGTTGGGTTTTTTCCTTGTAAAAAGGCAATTACAGCATCAATAGTTTTTAAATATTCATTTTTGAGTGCAAAAATCCTTTTCGAGTTATCGCTTTTTGGAAGAAGATTATCTTCTGTTTGGATAAATAAATCTTGCAGTCCTTTTTTAGAAAAAAGCCTTAAAATAACTTCAATTCCCAAATCTGCTTGTGTAGAACTGATATTTTTAGTGTTTAGAAAACCTTTTATATACGCTGTTGCTGGATATGGAGTATTCAGTTGGGTAAATGGTGGCGTAATTGCAAGTATATCGGTTTTCAAGAAGGATTGTTTTTTCTTGCAAAAGTACGGGAATTATTAATAGCGTAGTAACCCTATCCGGATTTTACATCTTGATCAAGGTCTATTATGCGTAAAAGATGCTAAAATAAATTCAGCGTGAATAATCGATGACGCAATTTTAAACTAAAACCGCTATGTAAACGTTTTAACAATACATCAACGCATTTTCTACCTGAATGAAAGTTTTTTGTTTTTTCTTCCTGATGCTCTTCGTGCAAATCAGCTTTGCGCAAAAAGCATTTGTATTTCCTAAAATTAAAGCGCAAGGTACTTCTGCTGAACAATTTACACCTGCCAACTGGACCGCTATTGATCGGGTTTATGGTGACCTTAACAATGATGCGACAGATGATTTAGCTTTGGTTTTTGAATTTAACAAACCAATAGATGAAACACGCGTTTATGGCGACAACAATACCGATATCATAAAAGAAACGCAAAAGCCGAGAATATTGGCCCTTTTTTTTAAAGATAAATCATCAGGAGCGTATCATTTATCAACCCAGAACAATGACTTTATTCTTCGATCAGAAGAAGGAGGTAAATTAGGCGATCCACTACAACAAATTGCCATTAAAGATCAACAACTTTATCTGCGCTTTCAAGGTGGCTCTGAGTGGCGTTGGGAATTGGGCTATACTTTTAAATTCGAAAATAAAGACTGGTTTTTAACAAGTGCAATCAATCTTTATTTTAACCAAAACAGCGGCGATATGACCGAAAGGATTTACGATTTCAAAACGCGTGAATTATTTACCACCGTTGGCAACCTGCACAGAAGAGATATTGCGAACCGGAGAACGAGTGAGGTTTTATACTTTTCTCAAATGAGGACTTTCAAAACCTTTAAAAAGCCATGGGCATGGGAAGTAATGCCTAATGTTTATTTGTAGTGAAACTAACCTCACAAGCTTTAGAAACTTGCGGAGTTTATTTTAGCTTCCCTCTAAGAACCTCCAAACACTGATCACTTTCTTAACTTTCTACAGGTGAAGCAATTATAAAATTTTACAGTTAAATATTTTGTGCGATTACAAAACCACTCGCCCAGGCCCATTGAAAATTATAACCGCCCAACCAACCTGTAACATCTAAACATTCGCCACCAAAAAACAAATTTGGAATCTTTTTACTCTCGAGCGTTTTAGAAGAAATTTCGTTCGTATCTATCCCGCCACGCATTACTTCGGCTTTATCGTAACCTTTATCACCCGCAGGCTTAACTTTAAAATGATGAATGGTTTGCTCAATTAAATCAATTTCCGATTTTGTTAAGGCTGCAACAGGTTTATTTAAAGGCAAAAATTTACCTAAAGCATCGGTAAATTTCTTAGTATAAATCCTATTTAATAATGTAGATAATAAGGTTTTACCGTTATTTTTCCTTTCGTCATCCAATAAGGAAACAATATTTTGATGAGGCAACAGGTTTAAATTAACTGTTTCTCCCCTTCTCCAAAAGGAAGATATCTGCAAAATTGCCGGGCCACTTAAGCCCCAATGGGTAAAAAGAATATTTTCTTCAAAAGAGATTTCATTATTGCTCACTTCGCAAAAAACAGAATTGCCGGAGAGCTGCGCAAACCATTCTTCATCTTTACCGGTAATGGTTAGCGGCACTAATGCTGGTGCAGTTTCTATAATTTTAAGCTCATGCTTTCTGGCAAATCGCAAAGCGAAATCAGTAGCACCCATTTTTGGGATCGGCAAACCACCAGTTGCAATTACCAGTTTTTCAGATTTTAAAATAATCGTTTTTCCATTTTTCTCATAGCTTATTTTAAAGCCTTCAGGAAGTATTTCGATATCCTTAACGTCAGCATTACATCTTATTTCCTGTCCGAAATCTGCACAAATGGAAGTAAAAACTGCTACAACATCTTTAGCATTCTTATCATCAGGAAATAATTGACCTAATGTTTTTTCTTTGCCTGTAATCCCGTAGGTTTCGAAAAAACCAATGGTATCCTCAACCGTCCATTGTGTAAAAGCCGATTTGATGAAATGCGGATTGGCCGATATAAACTGCTCAGCAGATGCAAATTGATTGGTATAATTGCACCTTCCCCCGCCCGAAATCAATATTTTAGCACCTGGCTTTTCATTTTTTTCCAGTACAATTACTTTTTTACCCAAATAGCCTGCCTGCACCGCACACATCAATCCGCAGGCACCTGCACCAATAATTATTGCATCAGCATTCATCAATAAAATTTATTATGGTTACTTTTGCACAAAAGTAGCATTATTTTCAAGCGCATGGCAAAACAGATTAGCGAATTAAAATTGGGTATTTTAGGTGGCGGACAATTGGGTAGAATGCTCATTCAGCAAGCCATAAATTACAACGTAACCACATTAGTTTTAGACCCGGATCCTGATGCCCCCTGCAAAAATATTTCCAACTATTTTGAAAATGGTTCAATCACTGATTTTGATACCGTTTATAATTTCGGAAAGAAAGCAGATATTATTACCATTGAAATTGAAAAAGTAAATATTGATGCCTTGGAGCAACTTGAAAAAGAAGGCAAAAAGGTTTTCCCACAATCGAGGGTAATCCGCTTAATACAGGATAAAGGCGTACAAAAACAATTTTTCAAAGAAAACGATATTCCTACATCTCCTTTTCAGATTGTAAATACTAAAGAAGATATGGAGAACAGTCTTTTCCATTTTCCATACATTTTAAAATTGCGAAAAGATGGTTACGATGGTAAAGGTGTAATGAAAATTAACAGTGCTGCTGATCTTGATAAAGCTTTTGATGCACCATGTATTATTGAAAAACTTGTTGATTTTGACAAAGAGGTAGCGGTAATTGTGGCCCGTAATGCCAATGGTGATATGAAAACTTTCCCTATGGTAGAAATGGAATTCAATCCTGAAGCCAATCTTGTAGAATTTTTAATTTCTCCATCCACTTTTGCCGAAAGTTTGCAGCAAAAAGCAGAGAATATTGCTAAAAATATTGCCTCAGCCATGAACATTACCGGAATTTTAGCCGTAGAAATGTTTATTTGTAAAGATGGTGAATTGTTGGTTAACGAAGTTGCTCCCCGCCCACACAACAGTGGCCACCAAACGATAGAAGGCAATTATGTTTCTCAGTTCGAACAACATTTACGTTCTATATATAACCTGCCACTTGGCGATACCAGTAGCATTACCAATGCCATTATGATTAATTTACTTGGCGAGAAAGGTTTTGAAGGCGTAGCTAAATATGAAAATCTAGAAAAAATATTGGCAATAGATGGTGTTTATGTCCATTTATATGGTAAAAAATACACAAAACCTTTCCGCAAAATGGGCCATGTAACCATAGTGGATATTGACAGGGAAAAAGCCATTGAAAAAGCACGCTTTGTACAAAAAACATTAAAAGTAGTGGCATAAGCCCCCTAGCCCCCTGAAGGGGGAACTAATAGCAGGATGGAAAAACAAAAAGTTTAAAGAATAAAAATTAAACGATATACACGAACGTCTAGAACTCAAAGGCCCTGAAGGGGAAACCGATAACAAGGTGGCAATAGCATAAATAAATAACACGAGTAAAAAAAAAAACGATTGATATGAACGATGGAAATTCAAGTTCCCCTTTAGGGGCGGAGGGGTTTTTGGTAGGAATAATCATGGGTAGTAAATCAGATCTTCCTGTGATGCAAGATGCTGCCGATGTGCTTAAAGAATTTGGAATAAACTATGAAATTACAGTAGTTTCTGCACACCGAACCCCAGAACGCATGTTCAACTATGCTAAAGAAGCACAAGGCCGTGGTTTAAAGGTAATTATTGCTGGTGCTGGTGGCGCAGCCCATTTACCAGGCATGGTTGCATCCATTACAACATTGCCAGTAATCGGAGTTCCGGTAAAATCATCAAACTCTATTGATGGTTGGGACAGTATTTTATCAATCTTACAAATGCCAAATGGCATTCCCGTTGCTACAGTAGCCTTAAATGCAGCTAAAAATGCAGGTTTACTGGCTACGCAGATCTTAGCTACGGCTGACGAATCTTTAACGGTTAAAATGCAGGCTTATAAAGATGAGTTGAGAAGAAAAGTTGAGGAGAGTGCTCAAGAAATGAGTTCTCAGTTGTAAGTTTTCAATTTACAATAATAAAATATGAAAATATTAAAGAAAATAATCAAAATCACATTGATTATATCATTTACTTCTTTAATACTTTCCGCTCTATTTTGATAGTTTATGGTGAAATTAATGAATTAAACATCAATAATTTCACCTCAATATTCATTTGGTATTCACTTTTATATACCATGTGGGCAATATCTATATGTACACCTATTTTAATTATAATTTCTCTATCCAGAAAAATCAATAAAGAACCGGCATGGAGTTATGTTAAAGCAGAAGCAACTATATTATTAATTGTAACTGGATCCCCGACGTTGTTAATTCTTTTTTATTACAAGCGATATTAACTCAATACTCCAATCTCTCAACTCAGAACTAATTCAAACTCGGATCAACCGGGAAATTACTGATATGTGCATACTTAGGACCTAAATTTACAACCACATCCCGCCAAAGTTTTTCATCATCATTACTAAAAATAAGATCAGGATTAAAAGTATCGCTCACCATCCATGCATTCTCTTCAATTTCCCGATCCAGTTGTCCCTGGTCCCAACCAGAATAACCCATAAAAAATTTCACTTCATCAGTACTTATTGCATTGGTATTTAAGAGAATTTTAAGGGTTTCAAAATTTCCACCCCAGTACAAACCATTGCCGATAGGTTCTCCGCTCTGTAGTTTATCAAAACTTCGATGTATAAAATGTAAGGTATCCGCAGCTACCGGGCCGCCAAAATAAATATAGTTTTTCGCATCCCATAAATCCTGAATTACGTCGTTAAGGATTAAATTTCCTACCTGGTTAAGAATATATCCTACAGTACCATCATTGCCATGTTCGGTTAATAATACTACAGATCTTTTAAAATTAGGATCGGCCATAAAAGGTTCTGAGATGAGCAGGCGGCCTGTTTTTGGTTTTATATTGTTTAGCATGATGATAATCGTTTGTTACACCGTAAAAGATGCCTATTTTTGTTAAATGCAAGTTACAAATGAATTTCTACAAAACCTGCGCCAAGATTACAAAAGCGCTTCGCTAGATGAATCTGACGTTGATCAAGACCCTATTGCCCAGTTTAAAAAGTGGTTTCAGCATGCTGTTGATGCCCAGATATACGAACCGAATGTAATGACTTTGGCTACGGCTGATAAAGCTGGCCGACCAGATGCCCGCATCGTTTTACTTAAAGGTGTTGATACAGATGGCTTTAGATTTTTTACCAATTACCTGAGCGCAAAAGGAAAAGAACTAAAGCGAAATCCATATGCGGCTCTGGTATTTTTCTGGCCAGAATTAGAAAGACAGGTTAGAATTGAGGGAACAGTAGAAAAACTGGATAAAGAAACCTCAGAAACGTATTTTAACACCAGGCCAATTGCCAGTCAGATTGGTGCAGTAGCTTCACCTCAAAGTCAGATTATTCCAAACAGAGGGTTTTTGGAAGAAAAATTTGAAGCGTTAAAAGCCAAAAGCAATGATGATGGTATACCTAAACCTGCACACTGGGGTGGTTATATCGTAAAACCTACACGAATAGAATTTTGGCAAGGAAGAAGAAGCAGATTGCACGATAGGATAAATTTCGAAAAAGTTAAAGGAATCTGGACCAAAACCAGATTAGCTCCTTAAGGGGTTGATAAAATAAATAGAGATCTGCTATCCAGCAAGATCTCTATTTTAACTAATCATTAACTAACCTAAATTGACTAGGAAGTACCTTTATTAAAGCGTCTTCATTTTCTAAAAATGCCGACGGTTATTTTCTATATTTTAAAGCAATTTAATTCTGTTTTTGTTTTTCTTAATAGCTCAAAAACCCTTAAAAAAGACATTAAAATGAAGTAATATCCATGTATATCTACTTTCCGTCAATTCAATAAACACCTTAAAAATTTAACATTTTAGTCAATAAAATTTAAGTTTATTTTTTGTTAATCAGCATTTTAAAAGCTTATAAGGCAATAAAAAATTATTGTGTTAAAGGTCATTTTCAACCTGTAATCTTCGTTCCCGACATGATAGAAAATTGATGATGAAAATTTTTAAATTAAATTAAAAATTAATACAAAAACATTCAAAAATCATCATCATAGCAGTTACTCAAGCTTGAATTTTTAATTATAATGATTGATGGAACTCAGCTTCAAATAAGTAAATTCGCTTTTTAAATCCTTTAAAAGATGAAACAAATTGCAGTTATCGGATCTGGTACAATGGGAAATGGCATAGCCCATACTTTTGCACAATTCAATTACCAGGTAAACCTGATTGATATCAATCAAACTGCACTGGATAAGGCTTTACAAACCATTACAAAAAATCTAGACAGGCAGGTTACTAAAGGAACCTTAACCGAAGCGCAAAAAGCAGCAACAATTGATAACATTACAACATATACATCAATAAAAGATGGCCTTCAAAATGCTGATTTAATTGTAGAAGCAGCCACCGAGAATGTAGATTTAAAATTAAATATTTTTAAAGAATTAGATCAATTTGCTCCCGCTCATGCCATTCTTGCGTCCAATACGTCTTCTATTTCCATCACTCAAATTGCTGCTGTAACCAATCGGGGCGATAAAGTAATCGGGATGCATTTTATGAATCCCGTTCCGGTGATGAAACTGGTAGAAGTAATCCGTGGTTATGCCACAAGCGATGAAACAACGAATACCATCATGTCGCTATCACAAAGCTTGGAAAAAGTTCCTGTAGAAGTAAATGATTATCCTGGTTTTGTAGCCAACCGCATTTTAATGCCGATGATTAACGAAGCCATTTATACTTTATATGAAGGTGTTGCCGGGGTTTATGAAATTGATACGGTGATGAAACTTGGAATGGCACACCCAATGGGACCGCTTCAATTGGCAGATTTTATTGGTTTAGATGTTTGCTTAGCAATTTTAAAAGTTTTGAACGATGGTTTTGGTAATCCTAAATATGCGCCATGCCCTTTACTGGTAAATATGGTAGCTGCTGGCAAAAAAGGTGCTAAAACCGGCGAAGGCTTTTATAAATATACGGTCGGCTCAAAAGATCTGGTGGTTTCTGATAAATTTAAAAAATCCTAATTTTTTTAGCATTTAATTTTATATTTGCTGTATGAATGAGAATCTGGATCCTGAAGCAAGCAACCTTACCCCTACCGATCGTGATATTGAAAGGGTTTTAAGGCCACAGGCTTTTGAAGATTTTACCGGACAGGAAAAAGTGATGGAAAACCTGAAGATTTTTGTTCAGGCGGCAAAACTTCGTGGCGAAGCTTTAGATCATGTGCTTTTACATGGCCCTCCGGGATTAGGTAAAACTACACTTTCTCATATTATTGCCAATGAAATGGCAACTGGTATTAAGGTAACTTCGGGTCCTGTTTTAGATAAACCCGGCGATTTGGCTGGTTTGTTAACCGGGCTTGATGAAGGTGATATTCTATTTATAGACGAAATTCACCGCCTATCTCCTTTGGTTGAAGAATACCTCTATTCGGCCATGGAAGATTTTAAGATCGATATTATGCTCGAAACCGGACCAAATGCCCGCTCAGTTCAAATATCGCTCAATCCTTTTACATTAGTTGGTGCCACCACCCGATCTGGATTATTAACTGCACCTTTGAGGGCCCGTTTTGGGATCAATGCCAGGTTAGCTTATTATGATGCCAAATTACTGACTACGATTGTTCTACGTTCTTCGGAGATATTAAAAACCCCAATCAGTGATGAAGGAGCTTACGAAATTGCCCGCCGTAGCCGTGGTACACCCCGTATAGCCAACGCACTTTTACGGAGAACGAGGGATTTTGCCCAAATTAAAGGAAACGGAAATATTGATACCGAAATAGCCCGCTATGCTTTAGATGCCTTGAATGTAGATGAACACGGCCTCGATGAAATGGACAACAGAATTCTGGTAACCATTATCGATAAATTTAAAGGTGGCCCGGTGGGATTAAAAACCATTGCAACTGCTGTTGGAGAAGATGAAGGCACTATTGAAGAGGTTTATGAGCCATTTTTGATTCAGGAAGGATACATTATGCGCACTTCAAGAGGAAGAGAAGTTACCGAGGCTGCCTATAAACATTTGAAAAAGAATTTCCCAGGGCAAACCGGAAAGTTGTTTTAACATCAATATTTTTCCCACAGATTAACTCAGATAAAAAACACAGATCATCAAAGATAGAACATGTAGGATACTGATAAAAAAATATTTTCAATCTGCGGCCCTGATCTGCTAAATCTGTGGGAAAAGTGCCACAAGGTATTTAAAGATCTAATCGGTTAGCTTTTCTGAAAATACTATCCGCGATATTATCCGTATTAAAATTGACTAATATACCTAATTTATAATCTGACAACTTTAAATAAGTTAGCAATTGCTTATGATGAACGTTCATAATAAACTCCACTGATTTCAGTTCAATAACTACCTTATTTTCTACCAAAAGATCTAATCTATATCCAACATCGACTGTAATTTCCTCATAGTGCATAGGTAATGAAACCTGCCTTTTCACAAGTAATGCAGCCTTTTCTATTTCATATTTTAAGGCAGCTTCATAAGCAGATTCGAGTAAGCCTGGTCCAAGTGCATTATAAACTCTAAAAATACTTCCCCGAATGATGTATGATATTTCATTTCCGTCATTATCTAAATATAATAATTTAATCTAAAAAGGAATATATTAAATCCCGGAACAGAAAACCTGTTTAACAGATTTAAAAAAACATTAAGGCAACTTTTATGTTCAATAATTACAAATCAAACATTATGAATATTGAATTACGTAAGCTAACGCTCGAAGATTACGCAGACCTTAAAGAATCTATGCTCCAGGCATACGACAGCATGGGTGGTTCCATCTGGCCAAAATCAAGTATCGCAAAATTAGTTAATATTTTTCCTGAAGGACAGCTTTGTATTGCTGTTGATGATAAAGTTGTAGCCTGTTCGTTAGCCATTATTGTTGAATATGATGAATATGGCGACAGGCACACCTATAAACTCATCACTGGCGATTACTCGTTTTCTACACACGATCCGAACGGAGATACACTTTATGGCATCGAAATTTTCGTTCACCCTGAGTTTCGCGGTTTGCGTTTAGGAAGAAGGTTATATGAAGCCCGGAAAGAACTCTGCGAAAGCCTGAATTTAAAAAGTATTATTGCCGGAGGTAGAATTCCAGGTTACCACGAATATGCTGAAAAACTTAGTCCGCGACAATATATCGATAAAGTTAAATCCAAAGAAATTTACGATCCCACGCTAACTTTCCAAATTTCCAATGACTTTCACGTAAGAAAGGTATTGAAAAACTATTTACCCGGCGATAAAGAATCAAAAGAATATGCCACCCTAATTGAGTGGAACAATATTTATTACCAGGGTATAGATGCTTCAGCACGATCAGCAATGACTATCCGGTTAGGATTGGTGCAATGGGAAATGCGTTTATTCCCTAACATGGAAGCATTTTATGAGCAGGTAGAATTTTTTGTTGATGCGTTGAGCGGTTACAAATCAGATTTTGTAATGTTTCCGGAGCTATTTAACACGCCATTACTACAACCTTACAATCACTTACCAGAAATTGAGGCCATGCGCAAACTCGCCGAAAAAACTGAAGAGATTGTGCAAAAAATGCATGAATATTCACTGAGTTACAATACAAATATCATTACAGGTAGTATGCCACTTATTGAGGATGGCAAGCTTTATAATGCAACCTACCTTTGCCACCGCACCGGCAAAATAGATGAGTACAGAAAAATCCACATTACGCCAAATGAACAGAAATATTATGGCATGATTGGAGGCGATAAAGTACAGGTTTTTGATACCGACTGTGGTAAGGTGGGTATTTTAATCTGTTATGATGTAGAATTTCCGGAGTTAAGCCGCATTTATGCCGATCAAGGCATGCAGATTCTGTTTGTTCCGTTTTTAACTGATACACAGAACGGTTATACTCGCGTTCGCCATTGTGCACAGGCAAGAGCGATTGAAAATGAATGCTACGTGGCCATTGCAGGTTGTGTGGGTAATTTACCAAAGGTAAATAATATGGATATTCAATTTGCGCAATCTGCCGTATTTACACCTTCCGATTTTGCATTTCCAACCAATGCAATAAAAGCAGAAGCTACGCCCAACACAGAAATGGTGCTGGTAGTGGATGTCGATTTGCACTTACTGGACGAACTTCATCATTACGGAACAGTAAAAGTGCTTAAAGACCGCCGAAAAGATCTTTACCAGGTTAAACTTTTAAAATAACAAGCCATAAAAAATGCCGGTCAAATTAATGAGCCGGCATTTTCATTTTAAATCTAAAGCTAATTATTTTCTCATCACAAACCAGATAATCAGACCAATAATAACTGCTATTGGCAATACCCATTTTAAGGCTTGTCCCGCACCGTTTTCGTCTTTTTCCGTTACAGCAGGCTTTGCTGGTCCTGGATCTTGTTTATGACTTTCGTAATCTTTTTCAATCGGTTTAGGAGCTTCTCCTGATTCCGTATGTTGCGGATCTATATTTTCCATAGCTAATACTCTAAAAGTTCTCCATTCCAGTTGTTATGCCATTCTGGATGAACCATAATCAATTAATTTAGTTTCAGTATTTAGAACAAGCGATTAATGAAAATGTTTTAAATCCTAAGCCTTATCTTTGCAGTTAGGTGTATAACAATTCTGCAAAATATAGCCAATTGATCAAAGATGAAGCCTTGCGTTTGGGCTTTATGGCCTGTGGCATTTCGAAAGCTGAATTTCTTGAAGAAGAAGCACCGAGACTTGAAAACTGGCTGAACCAAAACCGACATGGCGAAATGAAGTACATGGAAAATTACTTCGATAAACGCCTCGATCCAAGGTTACTGGTAGATGGGGCAAAATCGGTAATTTCCTTATCATTAAACTATTACACCAACGAAAAGCAATCAGATCCGGATGCACCGAAAATATCAAAATATGCTTACGGACAAGATTATCATACTGTAATTAAAGAGAAACTGAAAGAACTCACCCATTTTATTGAAGTAAACATTGGAGAGGTTTCTGGAAGGGCCTTTGTAGATTCTGCACCGGTTTTAGACCGTGCCTGGGCAAAAAAATCGGGTATTGGCTGGATTGGTAAAAATTCCAACTTAATCAGTAAAACCGATGGTTCATTTTTTTTCCTTGCTGAATTAATTGTTGACCTTGAATTGGATTATGATCATCCTTACCAGGCTGATTATTGTGGAAGCTGCACCCGCTGTTTGGATGCCTGCCCTACTGATGCAATTATTGCCCCGCAAGTTGTTGACGGTACGAAATGTATTTCTTACCTCACCATTGAGCTTAAAAATGAGATTCCGAATGAATTTAAGGAGAAGATGAGCAATTGGATGTTCGGGTGCGATATTTGTCAGGATGTTTGCCCATGGAACCGGTTTTCAAAAGTTCATAACGAAAACGCCTTTAAACCTGAAAATGGATTACTGGATTTGAATGCAAATGATTTAACAGAAATTACAGATGATGTTTTCAAAAAAGTGTTTAAGGGATCAGCTGTGAAACGCACCAAATTTGCAGGATTGAAAAGAAATATTGATTTTTTGAAGCCAGAATAATTGCATTTTATTCACGTAATACTAAAAATGTCGTCATGCTGAATTCATTTCAGCATCTATAATAAGTTTAATAGTCCTGCGATCAATTTCAAATAGCTGATTTCGCGAAGAACTGTCTTCTTTCCCGCACATGCGGGAATCTTAATGCATCATGCTAAGGCTTTACGATTCCCAATCGATTTGGGAATGACGTCAGCGGATGTATTATTTTACTTCGATATTTTTATATAAAGATTAACGTTTATTTATTTAATTTCTATAAACAATTAACAAAAACTAATTTCGCTAAGAAGGGTCGTCTTTCCCGCGCATGCGGGAATCTTAATGCATGATGATAAGGCTTTACGATTCCCAATCGAGTTGGGAATGACGTCAGCGGATGTAAATATCTACTAAACTTCAAATGCTTTTATAAAACCTTTATTCTCTTTGAATGACGATAGAATAAGTGTTTCCTAAATATGAGATTTTGAAACAAATAACTATAGCTAGGAAGTCGAATTTACTAAGCAAATCGCCTAGGAAAACTCAACTTCCTCAAATCATTCTAATTTACAGAGAAACTATTATCGCTTTTTACTTTATCTGGCGTGTGTGGATTGCCCATTAACACTTTTGATAACTTTTTAGTGGTTTTTATTTCAATTTTAACCTGTTGATTTCCTTTTTCCCAAACACCAATAGTACTGTGGTTATTTTCTGTAGATCCATCTTTATAAGTTAAAGTTAAATCGATTGGCAAAGGCTTTATGCTTTTATTTTCGATTATAATTGTATAACCATCAGAAGTTTTATCGACTGATTTTATGGCCATATCGGTTACACCGCCCTCAAAAAACCAGGCTTTCCAAAACCAATTCAGGTTTTTTCCACTACCCTCGTTTATACTGTTGAAAAAATCGTACGGCATTGGGTGTTTGCCATTCCAGTTTTTAATATAAGTATGCAAAGCTTTGGTGAATAATTCATCACCCAGATAATCTTTAACAAAAAGATAAGCCAAGCCAGGTTTTGGATAAGAGTTGGTAAATGATCCCGATCCTTTTAAATCAGGAGTTAAGGTCATAATTGGTGTATCATCTTTGCCTCCAGATGAGGATGCTGTAGGTTGAACGCCATATTCATCAACAATAGTAGAATCGATCATTGGCGAGATCAACCACTCACCTATTGTTGCCCAACCTTCGTCCATCCATCCATATTTGGTTTCATTTATACCCATATAGAAAGGAAACATGGTATGAAAAATTTCATGATCTGTTAAGGTAATCGCATCTACGCGATTATCTACTGGATTATCATTTACCATCATTGGATATTCCATTTGGTCTAACCCATCAAATATAGTTTCGTGGTTATAAGGAAAAGGCCATTTCGGAAAGGTGTAACTCATTGATTCTACTGTTTTACGGGCAAAATCGATTACTTCATAATAATCTTTATGTTTTGGATTAAAAACAGCATCAACACGGGTTCTTCTTTTCGTTTTTGGATCAACAACCAAACTGCTCGATTTCCATAAATAATGGTCGCTAAGAGCAAATACAAAATCCGTTACATTTTTCGCTTCGAACTTAAAGGTGTTGAAAGTATTGGGCTGCGTTACTTTTTTATCTGCCAGGTCTTTATCCGTGATTACATCTACCACAGCATCATTTTTTTCGGCAGAAAGCATTCTCGAAACAATATCTTTCTGGAATACTTCTGCAGGATTTTTCAAATCTCCGGTAGCCCAAACTCCATATCCACCGGGTACCGTTATCGAAGCATTAAATTGATCAAAATCATTGTAAAACTCTTCGGCACCGGTATAAGGAAATTTGTTCCATCCATCAACATCATCATAAACTGCAATACGGGGAAAAAAGTAGGCAACAAAATGTGAACCTTCATCTACCTGACCGGTACGCATATGCGAACCCTTGTTAAGGGTATAATTGTAATCTATTGAAAAACTAATGGTTTTACCAGGCAATACTGCTGCAACGTTAACAGTCATAGTGGTTCCATCTATTTTAAAATCGGTTATTGCTTTGCCGTTGGCAAGCAATTTTTCTATCGCAACACCTTCACCAAGATCAGATTCTGCAAATTTTGATTTCCGAGGTGTTCCCTTTTTGTAGAGATTCGGATAAAGTTTAAAACAGATCTCTTTAAGTGTATCAGGACTGTAATTGGTATAGGTTACCTGCACTTTACCCTTCAACAACCTGCTGGTAGGATTAAAATTTAAATTCAGATCGTACTTAGAGCTATTTTGCCAATAGTTTTTGCCAGGTTTGCCATTGGCACTTCTGGTTTCCTTTTGATAGGTTTTCTGAAATTCAGTTGCTATAGGCAACGTTGTTTGCGCGTTTAAACAGAACGCACTTAATATTAATAAACTAAATATTGGTAAGGATTTCATTTTTCTTAGCATAGCGCTTAACGCATGGCGCCTGGCGGTTAATTTATATAAGTAAACATTAACAGTAACCGATTAAGCAGCTTAACAGTTAATCAAATATTTATTTACCAAACTTCATTTTCAATTGTTCCAACATATCCGTATTAATCGGCTCTGCGGGTTTTTCTTTTTTGGGTTGAGGTTTAGGCTGGTATGGAGGTTTATTTACAGGTGCAGGATTTTGTGGTTTTGCAGCTCTGTTTTCGTATTTCTTGGCATTGAATTTTGCCCATTCTTCGTCTAATTTCTTCTTCGTATATAAAGGGAAATCACCATTTTTCATCCATGCATAATAACTTGGCTCTACACTAAATACCTGATGAGTGGTTTTGCCCTTATGCTTTCCAAAATTAAAACACACCTGATCGTTATCATCGTAAACCAAACGGCCGGCAAAATCTACCGGCTTATTAATATTGGTAAAAATATGCAAGGCATCCACATCATTTACAACCGGAATACTTTTAACACCTTGTTTGCTTTCAAATTCTGTTTCTTTGTACATTTCCAACTGGCCGAGTAAAACTTTATAAGTTGCAATTACATCAGCTTCTGCAGCGTGGGCATTAATTAAATCTTCCTGGCAATAAAACTTATAGGCCGCTTTTAAAGTACGTTGTTCCATCTGGTGGAAAATGTTCTGTACATCAACAAATTTGCGGTTGGCCATATCAAAATCCACTTCAGCCCTTAAAAATTCTTCTAAAAGCATCGGGATATCGAATTTATTGGAATTATAGCCCGCCAGATCACTTTCGCCAATAAATTCGGCAATTTCTACCGCTAAAGCTTTAAATGTTGGCTCATTGGCAATGTCTTCATCATAAATACCGTGAATTAACGAAGTTTGCAAAGGAATCGGCATTTCAGGATTTACACGCCAGGTTTTAACAATTTCAGAACCATCCGGCATGGCTTTTAAAATCGCAATTTCTACAATTCTATCTGCTCCAACATTTATTCCAGTAGCTTCTAAATCAAAAAATGCTAAAGGGCGCTTTAAATTTAATTTCATTTCTTATGATGTGAGATTGGCGACATTAGATTTGTATCGGAATGTCAAATTCATTTTTTTCAAAAGTGCTAAAAAGGTTTCATTAGTTCTCTAAAACAACTTTATTAATTTCTAAATTTAATTGTCAAATTATTTCTGAATGTTAGTTTGTAGGGTTAAATTGCACCAATTTATTATCGCTCAAATGAATAAAACCTTAACCTTACTGTTTCTCTTATTTTTATCGCTGGCTGCTCAGGCACAAAATTTTAACTACGGAGCCATTACTTACGACGATTACGAATTCGACAGGAAAAAATTAGATAGTAACGCCAATGCCATAGTGCTAAAAGAATTCGGCACGGCTTCCATCCAAAGGGATGACAATACAGGAAGTATGGAACTGATTTTTGAACACCACGTAAAAATCAAAATATATAATAAAGAAGGTTTTAAAGAAGCCAATATTATTATTCCTACGTATAAAGACGATACCCGCGAAGAAACTATCAGCGAGTTAAAAGCTTCTACATTTAATTATATCCAAAATAATTTTGTAGAAACGGTGATGGATAAAAAAGCTGTTTTTACCGAAAACCGCTCTAAATATACCAGGCTTACCAAATTTACCCTTCCCAACCTTAAAGAAGGTTCTATTATCGAATATAGTTATAAACTGAGGTCGCCAAATATGTTTAACTTTAAAACCTGGGAGTTCCAAAGTGATATACCCAAGGTAGTGAGCGAATACCTGGTTTACATACCCGGAATTTACAATTACAATGTTTCTTTAAGGGGATTTCAGAAACTTACTGATCAAAAAGTAGAATTGAGCAAGGAATGTCTGCGTTTATCTGGCACGGCAATAGATTGTTCGAAAATTACTTACCTGATGAAAGATATTCCTGCATTTATTGAGGAAGATAACATGACGGCGCCCAGCAATTTTAAATCTGCCATTTATTTTGAGCTTTCTGATGTTCAGAGTTTAAATGGAAGCAAAACTTCTTATACCAAAACATGGAAAGATGTTGATTATGAATTATCAACTGATAAATCATTAGGGGCGCAGATGAAAAGAAAAGATGTTTTTAAAGATCTTATCCCGGTAATTACGAAGGGAAGCAATGATGATCTGGAGAAAGCAAAAGCCATATTTAATTACATTAAGAAGCAGATTAAGTGGGATAATTATTACGGAAAATACGCTGTAGACAATATTAAAAAAGCACTCGAAAACCGATCTGGTAATGTTGCGGATATCAATCTGAATTTAATCGCAGCCCTCTCAGCAGCCAATTTAGATGCCGAAGCGGTGATTCTCTCTACCCGCGACAATGGAACTGTAAACAAACTTTATCCGGTAATAAGTGATTTTAATTACCTTGTTGCTAAAGTAAATATCGGGGATAAAAGTTACCTTTTAGATGCCACTGAGCCACTCCTGCCTTTTGGTTTACTGCCATTGAGGTGTATTAATGATCAGGGCAGGGTAATTAACCTGAAAAAACCTTCTTACTGGATCGATTTAACAGCAAGTCAGAAAACTGTTAGCAGTTACATTCTGATCGGGAAAATGACGCCAGAAGGAAAAATTCTAGGTACTTTGACTACCCATACACTGGGATATGCAGCATACAATAAAAGAAAAGATATTTTGCGCTATAATTCTGTAGATGAATATGTAGAAAAGTTAGACGAGCGCTTAACAAGAATTAAAATACTTGAACATAGTATAATAAATATTGATAGTGTAGAACATCCGCTTACAGAAAAATACGAAGTAGAATTTACGGTAACTGATGGCTCAAACACCAATCAATTCTATTTAAGTCCGTTTTTTATTAATACCATTTCTAAAAATCCATTTAATTTAAATGAGCGCACCTACCCTGTTGATTTAGGCGCGGCATCAGACGAACGCATCATTATCAATGTTACTTTACCAGAAAAATACCAGCTGATAGAAAAACCAAAAGATATGGCCATTGGCTTACCAAATGCCGGCGGAAAATATATACTAAATACGAATTTAGAAGACAATACCATTTCTATGAACCAGGTTTTGCAATTTAACAATGCAATTTACCAACCAGAAGAATATCTGTTTTTGAAAGAATTTTACAGCAAAATTATTCAGAACCAGAAGACAGAATTTTTATTAAAAAAGGCAAATTAAATGAAATTTTTATTCAGTGCGGCTTTCCTGCTTTTGGTATCGGTTTCTGGCTTTGCGCAAGATAATTATGATGTCGATTTAATTCCTGCCAATTTACGCAACCGGGCTAATGCCTGTATCCGAAATGAGGAAACTACCGTTGATATGCGTTCTCCGGATAATGTAATGCTGAACGTTAAAAAGGCAATTACAGTTTTTAATCAAAATGGCGATGAGGAAGCGCGTTTAGTGCTTTATTACGATAGAAACATAGCAATTAAAGGGATAAAAGGTGAAGTTTACAATAGCGTAGGCAAGCTCACCAATAAATTCTCCCAAAACGATTTTTCTGATATGAGTGCTGCTGATGGATTTTCGCTTTTTGTTGATAGCCGTGTAAAACACTATCTGCCAGCTGTAAACCAATATCCCTACACCGTCGTTTACAATTACGAAATCAGAAACAAACAAAACCTCATTATACCCGATTGGAACCCAAAACCGGCAGATGATGTTTCCGTTGAAAAGAGCACTTATAATTTTATTTGTAAACCTGCAGACCAGGTAAGAATAAAAACGCAGAATTATAGCGGAACTCCTGAGGTTACAACTGATGAAAAGCAAAAAAAAACCATTTGGAAAGCAAATAACATATTAGCAGTTAGAACTGAACCTTATAGCCCATCACACGAAACGTATAACACGAGTATACAGATTGCCCCTCAGGATTTTTATTACTACAACCATAAAGGCACTTATACCAATTGGCAGGAACTGGGCAAATGGATTTATGATGATTTGTTAAGAGAACGCAAATCGCTGCCGCCTACCACAATACAAACCATAAAGGACCTGGTTAAGAACGAAAAAACTGAAAAAGATAAAGCCCGCAAAATTTATCAGTACCTACAGGATAAAACGCGATACATTAGCGTTCAGATTGGTATTGGTGGTTTTCAGCCTATTGCTGCCGGCGAAGTAGACCAACTTGGTTATGGAGATTGTAAGGCATTGGTAAATTACATGCAAAGTTTACTTAATGCGGCAGATATAGATTCTTATTATTGCGTGGTAGAAGCTGGCTCAGAGAAGAAAAGCATGGACCCCAAATATGCCAGTATGGTACAAGGGAATCACATTATTTTATGCATGCCGTTAAAAGGCGATACCACCTGGTTGGAATGCACCAGTCAGAAAATTCCCTTTGGCTTTTTAAGCGACTTTACCGATGATAGATTGGTACTGGCCTGTACCGCAGATGGCGGAAAATTATTGCATACCCCAAAATTAACCACTGCCGAAAATCTGCAAACACGCAATGCCGACTTAACTATACAAAAAGATGGAAGTATTGCCGGACAAATGAAAACGGTTTATGCAGGTTCTCAATACGATAACCAGGAATCACTGATCGGAAAATCCATAACGGAACAACATAAGTTGTTAAAAGAAACTTACAACATTGATAATATTGATTTTGAAACGGTTTCTTTGGCGCAGAAAAAAGAAATAAACCCAAAATTGATAGAGGATATTTCCATCAACATCAGGAATTACGCACCTGTAAACGGTAATAAAATGTTTTTGCAGCCCAATGTTTTCAATGTTAAAAGATCAATACCTGAAATGAGGAACAGAACTTTACCTGTTTACATTAACCGTGGCTACACTGATGAAGATACCATTATTTATACCCTTCCTGATAATGTAAATACCGCATTAATTACACCGCAGGATAAACATTTTAAGAGTGTATTTGGTGAATATGTTTGCAAAGCAGCTGTTAACGGAAATAAACTAACCTATTACCGCAAACTGGTTTTAAATGATGGCACATTCCCTCCTGATCAGTATACTGAATTTTCGAAATTTATTAACGATGTTAATGCCTCAGATTATTTAAAATTAGCACTTAGCTTGAAATAATTACTACTTTAAAAAAAACACAAGAAACACATTTGTGCTATTTTTGTGGGAGGAAAATGGGTTTAGCTTAAAAAAATGATCCCTAATCCGATTCCAATAATCATAATTAGGTACATTAGGATTTCTGTAGAGGCAAATCTTTTGTATTTGGTCCAGAATGAATAATCATTTTCTTCGTTTGCCATTTTTATATTCTATTCTGCAAAAATAAGCAAATAGATTTAATTACCCGGTTTATAAGTTGTAATCTCTTTAGCCATACCTTTAAAAAGCACAATGTGAAATGGCCACATGGCATACCAGTACATCCTGCCCCATAAGCCCTTAGGCCTGAAAGTTGCGATTTGCGATAAAAATGATTTGCCGTGAAATTCTACCAGTTTAAGCTCCAGCCATGCTTCGCCAGGTACTTTCATTTCGGCATATAACAATAACCTTTTACTTTTTCTATCTGCCAGCAATACCCGCCAAAAATCCAGCACATCACCTGCCTGAAGATCAATGTTACTAGTTCTTCCCCTCCGCGTGCCAACGCCACCGAACATTTTATCCAAAAACCCGCGCAATTGCCAAAGCCAATCCATAAAATACCATCCCCTGCTGCCGCCAATGCTCCAAATATTCTCGAAAACTTCTTCAGCTTTGCGCTCAAATGGCACTTTTACTTTATACTGCAACGTTCCGTTTTGGGGAACCTTAATCTGGTCCATAAAATTAGAGTTCAGGTAACCACGGTTTAAAGCATCTTTCCAGCTGGAAACGATAGAATTCTGATCGATTTTTTCGAAGGCCAGGTGCAGGGATTCTGCGTATGTTAAACATTTCCGTGGTACCACTTGCTCAATGCGGTTATCCTTACACACTACTTCATTCTTCATGCTATCAACCAAACTCCTCGCCAGTGAATAAGGTACTGGGGTAATCATGTTTAACCATAACGAAGATAATCTCGGTGTTAAAACCGGAACAGTGATAATCCATCTTTTCAGTCCGCGTTCCCTGGCATAACCTAAAAGCATTTCACGATAAGTAAGAATATCAGGTCCACCAATATCAAAGGTTTGATTATAAGCTTTATCATTGTGCAATACCCCTATTAGATACGCCAAAACATCGCGGATACCAATTGGCTGACAACGGGTTTCTACCCACTTGGGCGTAATCATGAAAGGTATTTTTTCAGTTAAATCCCTAATAATTTCGAATGAAGCACTACCAGAACCAATAATAATGGCCGCCCTTAAAATGGTACAGGCCTTTCCTGATGATTTAAGTTCTTCTTCTACGGCGAGTCTCGAACCCAGGTGTTTAGATAAATGTTCGTCGTTCGCTATACCCGTTAAATAAATAATCTGCTTACAGTTTGTTTTCTGAATGGCTGCTGAAAAATTCTCAGAAGAAGCTTTTTCCATATCAGAAAAACCAGTTTGACTGGATGACATAGAATGTACCAGGTAATAGGCTGCATCAATATCTTCAGGAATTTCATTTAACGTATCTGCTTGGAGTAAATCGCCGGTAATAATTTTAACATGATCACTCAATTCAGATTCAGCAATAAACCTACGCTTATCGCGCACCATACAAACAATTTCATGCGATTCCTCGAGCAGCAAAGGAATTAGCCTTGTACCGATGTAACCATTTGCACCGGTTAATAGAATTTTCATAACGCCTGGTTTTCCTATGATAACACGGAAAGAAATGCTTTGTTAGAATAAATAACGGAATAAAGCTAAAATCATATTCCAAAAAGCTATACTATTAAAGCTAAGTCATTAAATTGTAAAAACAATTTGTATTTTTAGCACTACAAACCAACTTGGGCAACATAATGCCCAATCGAACGTATAAATTACTCAATATCAATAAACCATACTGAATGAAGAAATACACCCTGGGCATTGCTGCGATTTTATTAGTGGGTATGAGCATTGTCGGAACAAGTTGGAAAGCCGTGGAGCATCCAAACACTCAACAAGAAGCAGTTAAAAATATTGCTGCAGACAGTATTTACAATCAATACATTTTAAATATATACCATGAAGTTCATCTGGATTCGGCAGGGTTAAGTGAACAGGTTTTTGAAAAGGCACTTACCGGATTTTACAACATGAAATATTCGGGCTTAGTGAGTGCCAGGTCCATTTTAACCATTGCCGATTTTGATCAGGAAAGCTGCAAAAAACGTTTGTACATTATCGATCTGGAAAATAAAAAACTCCTGTTAAACACTTGGGTAGCTCATGGGCTGAATAGCGGTGGAGATAAACCTTCATCATTTTCGAACAACATCAATTCCAACCAAAGCAGCTTGGGATTTTATCTAACTGGAGAAATTTATTATGGCAAACATGGCCGTTCGCTCAAATTAGATGGTATGGATCAGGGTTTTAACAGCAACGCCAGAGAGCGGGCCATTGTGGTACATGGTGCAAGTTATGTGAGTCAGCAAAGTATTGATCAGTTGGGCAGACTGGGCCGAAGCCAGGGGTGTCCGGCAGTGCCTGCTAAACTGGCCGATAAGGTAATCAATACGATATCAGATCATACGGTACTCTTCATTAATAAATCAGATCAGCAATATAATTCGGCATTTTTAAATGAAACACTTGCAGCCAGCGTAGCCTTAAACAAGGAACAGATTTTTGCTGCACAGATGGATTAATAAGTTTTAATGTTTCTGAAATTAAGGTTTTTGGGTAAAATGGCAATAAAAAGCGATTTGCTGCCTGCAAGTAAATCCCAAACCCAGCGGTTGCTATCTACCGATTTCTCTCCGCAATCTACCACTTCGGCACGCGTGAGCAGTTTTTTAACCAGATTCTGAATCCATTTTATGCGAACTATGCGGTTAAACGATAAGCCAAGGTAATCGCAATATACATGCACCAATATCTCTACAATGAGCGAATTATTTGAGATAGCCAGTTCTTTACCAAAATGTTGTGCGTAATCGGCTTTAATTGTATCCACCATCAGTTCAAAGCGTGTGTTTGCCTTACCATCAAGGTAGTCCCAAAGTGATGCATTACTGTACACACGGATGAGCTGAGGTTCAATACCGACTTTAATATTATAACCTGCTAATTCGTAAACTTTATCCATTCATTTAATAAACAATTGTTGCTGTTAGATTGATCTACTACCGATTTGTTAGTCAATTCGATATAAAAATTTACACCACCAATCCTGTACAAAGTTACCTGATAATTGTTTTTGAAAACGAAAGGCAACTGACATTGTGAGTAATTTTTTTAAGCCGTTGATAATTTTTTAATCATCTTTGGGGTTGAAAAGATAAGCCCATTCATGAAGATTGTAATTGCAGAAAAGCCCTCTGTTGGCCGCGAACTTGCAAAAGTTTTTGGCGCCACCACCAGAAAAGATGGATACATTGAAGGTAAAGGATATTCTTTTACCTGGGCATTTGGGCATTTATTACAATTGGCACCCCCACAGGATTATGGCTTTATAGGCTGGAGAAAACAGCATTTACCCATGCTTCCGCAAAAATTTAAGCTCGCCATTAGAAAAATAAAAACTAAAGATGGCTTTGTGGAAGATCCTGCCGTTAGGAAGCAACTCGATACCATTAAAAAACTTTTTGATGAAGCTTCGGAGATTATTGTAGCAACGGATGCGGGGCGTGAGGGTGAATTAATTTTCAGGTACATTTACTACTATTTAAAATGTAAAAAACCTTTTAAACGGCTCTGGATTTCCTCGCAAACGGATGAAGCGATAAAAGATGGTTTCAGGAATTTAAAACCAGGAACAGATTATGATACTCTGTTTAATTCCGCCCATTGCAGATCAGAATCTGATTGGCTAGTGGGGATGAATGCCACCCAGGCTTTAAGTATTTCGGCCGGAAACAGAACCGTATTATCCCTAGGGAGAGTACAAACACCCACCCTGGCCATGATCTGTGCGCGCTTTTTGGAAATCAAAAACTTTAAACCACAAACCTATTACCAGATCAGCATTATGCTGATTAAAGATGAGCAGGTTTTTAAAGCCATATCTACCTCAAATTATAAAGATAAAGAAGAAGTAGAAAAACTATTTGCCCTGGTAGAAGATGTAGCCTCAGGTTTTGCTACGGGAGGAAATATTACGGCAGTAGAGGCCAAACCTAGAAAAGAACCACCACCTTTATTGCACGATTTAAGTAGTTTACAGCAAGAAGCCAATAAGAAAAAAGGCTATACTGCCGATCAAACCCTTAACATATTGCAGAATTTATATGAAAGCAAACTGGTTTCTTATCCACGTACCGGATCGCGCTATATTGGTGATGATGTTTATGCCGGCGTACCAGATTTGATTTCGAAGTTTACAACGCATCCTGATTTTGGAAAACAGGCACAGTTTCTGCAAACAGTGGCCTTAAATAAACGAAGCGTTAACGCCAAAAAAGTTACCGATCACCATGCGGTTTTACCTACAGGAGAACAGGCTTATGGCTTGAACGCAGATAAACAAGCGGTTTATGATATGGTTGTGGGCAGAATGATAGAAGCTTTCCACCAGGAATGCCTTAAGGAACTGACAAAAATCACCATTCAATCAGGACTTATATTTATTGCCAACGGAACGGTTATCCGATCAGCAGGCTGGCGCGCAGTATTTAATGACCCGGAAGACGATAAAAAAGATGAAGACAATGCAGCTTTGCCAAAGGTTGCTGTTGGGGAGTTGCTTCCAATAACAGAAAAGACTTTGTTGGAGAAGCAAACAAAACCCAAATCGATGTACAATGAAGCATCGTTGTTAAAAGCCCTCGAAACCTGCGGTAAGGAAATTGAAGATGAAGAGTTGCGTTACGCAATGAAAGATAGTGGCTTGGGTACTCCTGCTACCCGAGCATCCATCATTGAAACGCTAATTACAAGAGAGTATATTACAAGGGAAAAACGGAACCTCGTACCCACAAATAAAGGTTTGGCTGTTTATGAAGTGGTTAAAGATAAACAGATTGCACAGGCAGAACTTACCGGACAATGGGAAAAAAGGCTCGAAGAAATCCGTTCAGGTTCATCGGTAAAAGATTTCAAATCGGAAATTACTGAATATACCAAAACCATTACTCATGAACTTTTAATTGCAGGTGCAAGTATATCTGGCAAGCTTGAAGAAGAAAAGAAACTGGAAAAGGTTTAATTATATTTTAGGATTAGGCTTTAAAACCAAAGCTGCTATTAAAAATTTGCACTGTAGGATGCTGCAAATAGTGTTTAATTATAAATCCATAAATTCCCAGGCACTGTGGTAAGCATTAAGGTTTTCGGTGTACTCGATAAACCCTGCATAAAATTTAGATTTCGACAAGGTAGAACTGTCGCCAATTACCACTAACTTTTTCCTTGCCCTCGTCATCGCAACATTCATTCTCCGTGTATCTGATAAAAAGCCGATGCTGCCCTCCGCATTACTCCTGGTTAAACTGATGTAAACCACATCGCGCTCCTGCCCCTGAAAACTATCGATTGTATTTACCGAAATCTGATTCAGGTATGGATTCAAAATTTCACTTTCCTGTACCAAAGCATTCAAAATCTGCACCTGCTGTTTGTATGGCGAAATAATGGCGATCGAAGGAAAACCGGTTTGTAGTGGATCACTGATTAAACGTTCTGCTAAATGTGTTAAATGCTTAACTAAAAATGCGGCTTCATCAGAGTTGGTGGTACTTGTACCATCTAATTTTTCATCGTAACTGCAACCGGCGGTATCAATAAACTGAATGGCTTTTTCGCCGGGAAACAAAACACGATCTGCAACCGAATGGTGCGCTCTTAATGCGTTATTGTAAAATACTGATGAGGAATAACCCATAATATTGGTATTCATCCGATATTGCTCCTCAAGTAAAACCACCGATTCTGGATGAAGCTTTACAATTTTTTCCAGTAAAGTATTACTTAATCCATTTTTAGCGGCCTCGTTTGATTTAATGGTTGGCGAAAGTTGAAAATGATCACCAGCCAATACTACTTTTTGTGCTTTTAAAATAGGAATCCAGCAGGCAGGTTCCAAAGCCTGGCCGGCCTCATCAATTACAATGGTATTGTATTTCAAATTCCGAACAGTATAATGGTTTGCGCCAACCAATGTTGCCGTAATAATCTGCGCTTTTGTAAACAGATTATCCATGATGTACTGTTCGGTTTTTTCTACTTCTTTTCCAATTTTGTGTGCTTCATCAAAAAGGGCTTTACGTTGTTCCCGTTCCGCCCTGCCAAAACTCCTTTTGTACTTATGGGCCATATTTTTATATTCATTGGCCTGTTTTTTAAGGGCTTTAATGGTTTTCATTTCCGGATGATCGGCCATTTGATGATCGAGCGTGGCAGCCAGTAACTTTTCCGAAACCCTGGCAGGATTACCCACTCTTATCACATTTAAACCTGCTAAAGCCAGTTTTTCAGTCAATAAATCAACAGCCGTATTGCTCGGTGCCACCACCAGTATTTTCTGATTACTGTGTTTTGCCAACGATTTTATGGCATGAACAAGCGTAGTGGTTTTTCCGGTTCCGGGCGGACCATGCACCACTGCTAAATGATCTGCAGCAATAATTTTGTTAACCGCCAATTGCTGCGAATCATTTAAAGTATTTGGGATGATAAACTTTTCTTCTCCTTGAAAAGATGGTTTTTCACCCTTCGTCAATATTTTGATTAATTTATTCTCCGAATCATTTTCTGCCAAATGCGTTGCCTGTTTAAGTGCATTTTGCATCTCATCGTAACTGTTATTATCAAAAAGTAAATCAACACCAAGCTTTCCATCCTTTGTCCAATCAGGTAATTCATCTACCCTAAAGTTGATTTTCATCCTGCTCGCACTTTGATGGGTTATAATCCCCTCAACACGGTCTTCTTTTGCATCGTGATTGGAAAATAGCACAACGGCAGAACCAAAACGAAACTGATGAGAAAAATCCTGATGGGTTGTTCGCTCCAACTCTACCGTTAAGTAATCGCCCCGGCCAATTTCCGTATTTCTGATCGCTATCGGGTACCAGGTTAAACCTAAAGCTCTGCGATCTGCGGCTGAAGTATTTTCAGTAAGTTTTAAGTACGATTGCAGGTCTTCTTCACGCTCTATGTTGAGCAAATCCTGAAGTTTTTTAAAATATTCTTTAGGCAAGGAATAAGGGGTTTATTGTTATTTTGGTAAAAGGTAAATTGATTAACTGTTTAATGGTATAAACTGGTTAATTGTTGTTGAAAATGATTAAAGAACCAGCTCCTGGTGTAACCGCAACATGGTTGTTTCAGCATCATCGCAAAAACCGGGATGCACTTTTGAGCATTGTACAACAGTACTTCGGGTTGCGGTGAGCCATCTGAACCGCGAAGCCTGATCGTATTGACCGATAGGCCCAGATCCCTTTGCAGCAGTACTGATCCTTTCGAATGCAGCTAGATTTTCTTTCAGTTCCACTAAATCAACAGCAGCAGAAAATGCTTTTACCCTGGCTTCATCCAAAACAAAAACACTTTTTAGAAACTTCTGCTTAGCACAAAATAAAATTATACCCACATTTATAAATTCCTCGCGTTCTACCCTCGGCATCACGCGGATTACAGCATACTCAAATAAGAATTTCCCTTGCATGCTGCGCTTCTTTTAAAAATATATCCGAATGTGATAACCGCTCTGTTAAAAAATAGGTATAGGCTTTTCGATGTTCATCTTTGGTTTCGAAATTTGTTTCGCCTTCCAACCAGTCATCAGGAATTAATTTAATTACGGCCTCAATTTTCTCTGCGGTTAGCATTTTAGTAAACGCTTCGTGTACGCTTTCCAATTCGGTGGCCCAGGGCAGCAGTACATGATCTTTAACCAAAAAGAAAGGTTTAACGGCCTGTTCTTTCCAGTTTTGCCATGAATGATGGAAATATAGCGCTGCTCCATGATCAATTAACCAAAGTTCTTTATGCCAAACCAGCATATTGGTATTTCGGCAGGTGCGGTCCATATTGGTTAAAAAGCAATCTAACCAAACAATCTGCGAGGCAAGTGTAGCATCAACAGTGGTAACCGTTGGATCGAAAGTAATTGCTCCTGATAAATAATGTAATGCCAGATTAAGGCCAACACTCGCTTTTAGTAAATCCTGAATTTCTTCATCCGGTTCGGTTCGTCCAAAAGCTTCATCTAAGTTGGCGAAAACCAATTCTGGTACCCGTAAACCAAGTAAGCGGGCAATTTCACCACCAATTAACTCGGCAATTAAAGCCCTTGTACCCTGGCCTGCTCCCCTAAATTTAAGTACATATAAAAAATTATCATCGGCCTCTGCAATAGCTGGCATAGAGCCACCCTCACGCAAAGGCGTAACATACCGGGTTACATTTACTGTTCTGAGTTGTAAATCGTTCATATTTGCAATTAGAATCGCCGTTTACATTGGGCACAATTCTAAACTTGCAGCAAATTTAGCAGAATTCCGACAATAAAACCGTCAAAGTTTAGTCGTAAAGCATGTGATGGAATTATGTAGGTAGATGTTTATCAGCTTCTGAAAAAGCATAAATAAATCAGTCCATTGCGAGAAGGCTTTTTCAGCTGACGAAGCAATCTTTCTAGCAAGAATTACCAGCATTAGAGATTGCTTCGGGGTTCCTCCTCAGCAATGACGAGGATAATAAAAAACCCTATTCTATTTAAAATCGCCTAGTCGTGCCCTAAATATGCATTTCCGGCAGGCGTCATTGCCGACGACCATTGTACCGATTCGCGGTTGATTGTGATTAATCCCATACTTTCTAATTCCTCATACTCATCTTCCATCCCACCTAAAACCGAAGAACTAACCTGTTGATTAATAACCTCTAATAGAGATATAATTTCTGATCTTTCCATAACAATAAGTGATTAGGTTTATTTAAACTAACATAAATATACTTAAAATGTTTATTGCTTAACTAAACATTTTAAAGGGTTTAAGGTTTGTACATATACAGCAATTAAATCAATGGAACTACATATCTATTACCTCTTCGTTATGGCATTACCGGTAGCCTGCATTGCGTGGACGGTTACAAAAGAAGAAATATTCAGAGAGGCACGCGAATTTTGTGTAGACCGGTCAAAAAACTGCAACAAACTGGTTAAACGTAAGTTTTTTTATGTTTTTACCTGCGAGTACTGTTTCAGTCATTACGTTACCGCACTTTTGCTGATCATTACCAAATTCACATTAATTTACCCCGATTGGCGTGGTTATATTATTTCTTTCTTTTCCATCATATGGATTGCCAATGTTTACATGAGCTTATATAATATCATTAGGATTGACCTTAAAAAGGAAAAAATTAAAGTTGCAAAAGAAGAGTCGGAGCTGAATAACGATTAAAACCATTCTTAACAGGAGCTGTTTTTAACGCATAAACTTAAAGGTTATGCCATCATCGGTAATTAAACATTTCAGTTATGATTCAGCTAAAAGATTACTAAAGGTAGTTTTCGTTACCGATATGGTATACCTGTATAAAAATGTTCCCGAAAAGATTTATAAGATGTTAAAAGCCTCCGGATCAAAAGGGCGCTATTTTAACAGCTACATAAAAGATAAATATAAATTTCAGAAATTAGAAAACGAATAACATGCCCGAAGGCCCATCTATTATCATATTAAGAGAATTAATTGAAGAGCTACATTTGAGCAAGCCAGAAGTACTGGAGGTAGCGGGCAATGCAAAAAATTTCGACAAAGACAGGCTTCTACACAAAAAGATCCAAAGCTTTAAGAGCTGGGGCAAGCATTTCCTGATCTGTTTTGATGATTTTACCGTCCGCATCCATTTCATGCTTTTTGGAAGCTATTTAATTAATCAAAGTAAGAAAATACCACTTAAGCTAGGACTTATTTTTAAAAAAGATGAACTTAACTTTTATACCTGCAAAGTAGATCTATTAGAAGGAAACGTTAACCAACATTACAATTGGGAAAATGATGTTATGGCCGATGAATGGAACTGCATTGCAGCCATTAAAAAATTAAAAAATATGCCCGAAGCCCTGGTTTGTGATGTTTTACTGGATCAACAAATTTTTAGTGGAGTGGGTAATATTATTAAAAATGAAGTTTTATACCGTACCCGAATCCATCCTTTAACTAAAATTGCCAACTTAACACCTGCAAAACTAAAAGCCCTTGTTAATGAAGCCAGAAATTACAGTTTCGATTTCTTGAAGTGGAAAAAAGAAAACACCTTAAGTAAACACTGGGAGGCGTATAACCAGAAAGAATGTCCGCTTAAGCATGTGATTGATAAAAAAGAATTGGGCAAAACCCATAGGCAAACTTATTACTGCACCAAATGCCAAAAATTATACAACTGATAAATGAGGCTGCTGCAGTAGTTAATATGTTAGTTATGTTTTCTCAAATAACGTCTTGTAATTCTCAAACCACTCAGCATCGGGCTTAAAAATATTTGCAGATAAGGAATGAAAATTGGATTTACTGAAAATTATTTTATTATTCCAATTCTTAAGTGAAATACATAAACCGCTAAAAATTAATAGCTTATTCTCTTTATTAACAAAAACCCAAACAACCAACTATAATCTTAAAGTAAAAGAAATGTTAATCTTTTAGGAATTTTGTAAACTAGTCCTATATTTGTCCTCGAGAGCGTTAATTTAGATACGGGTATACGACTTAGGTTGTATGCCCGTTTTTTGTTTTAGCAGTTGAGGCATGCTTCACAACCTCATTTAAACAGATTCTCAGCCACGGTGTATACGCTTCAGGATTATGTTCGATATCCTTAGCCAAAGCTTCTAAATCCATATATTTAAAGGTTTCCACTTCATCAGGGTTAATAACGGGCAAATCATTGCTCAACCCAAAAAAAACATGGTCTACCTCATGCTCAGTTAAACCATCTGCAAATTCGGCACGGTAAGTAAATTTAAAAAGGTAACTGATATCACAGTCCATCCCCATCTCCTCTTTTAATCTTCTTTTAGCGGCTTGTAAATTGCTTTCGCCAATCCGGGGGTGACTGCAGCAGGTGTTGGTCCATAAACCACCCGAATGGTATTTACTTAGGGCCCTTTGCTGCAATAGCAACTCGCGGTTGCTGTTAAAAATAAAAACTGAAAAGGCCCTGTGCAATAAACCCTTTTGATGCGCTTCCAATTTGTCCATCTGTCCTTTGGGCACATCTTCCTCATTTACAAGAATAACTTGTTCTTCCATTTAAATTGCATTTAACTTATTTCGGATAAGCGAATCGAACATTAAACCAACCTTTCGAGTGTTGGAAATCCTGATCCTTTCCGTCATAATTTTTTCGGCACTTAACCGCTTTATTTTAACAAATAATTTTCTATAGTATACGTAAGATAAGTATACGCCGTTTTTAGAGGCCGCAGGCAACATTTTAATTCCTTTTAAGGCATAAGCAAATTCTTGCTCAATCTCATCTTCAATTTCCTTTTTTTGGCGATCGCAGAATACAGCTAAATTTACATTTGGAAAGTAAGTGCGGTTTAACCCCTGGTGGTCGGCTTTAACATCACGAAGAAAATTTACCTTTTGAAAGGCCGAACCGAGTTTCATTGCATAAGGCTTTAACCGTTCATATTCTGCCGGGTCGCCATTTGCAAACACCTTTAAGCACATTAAGCCCACCACCTCTGCCGAGCCTAAAATGTATTCGTTGTACAGTTCGGGCGTGTATTGCTGGTCAGAGAGATCCATTTCCATACTTTTAAAAAAGCAATTAATTAACTCATGATCAACCTGATATTGATTGATAGTGCGTTGAAAAGAGTTAAGGATTGGATTTAAACTGATGCCCAGATCGATGGCTTCAAAAGTATCATGCTTAAATTTATCAAGTAAAAATTTCTTATCAAAGTGATGAAAACTATCCACAATTTCGTCTGCCAACCGTACAAAGCCATAAATAGCATGAATGGGCAAACGCAGTTCTTTACCCAAAAAATAAATACCCAGCGAAAAACTTGTGCTATACTTTTTGGTGGTTAGCCTGCTACAATCGGCCGATAATTGATCAAAGATTTCTTTCATGTAACTAGGGATATTGGAGTAATTTTTCAAATTCATCAAGGGTTTTAAACCAATTGATGTGACCGATATTTTTTAATTTACCGATTACCTGGCCGTTTCCGGCGAGATGAATTTTAGCGGATGAGCATAGGGATGATAATTGATCTATATATTTTTGTGATGTGGTTTCTGATCTGGATTTTACCATAAAAAGTAAAACATGATCCACATTTAATGTTGAGAATACTTTTTCAATTGAATCTAAAGGAACTTTACTTCCTAAAAAAATAACCTGATGATGGTGCATTTTAAGCATATAATTTGCAAAAAGTAACCCGATATCGTGGTCTTCATCCTCAGGTAAAAAAAGAAGCCAGGTACCACTCGACGATTTTGCCAGTGGGAGATTATTAATGTGGGTAAATATTTTCTGCCGGATGATGTTCGATAAAAAATGTTCGTGTGCAGGGCAAATATCGTCTTTGCGCCACATCAATCCCAACCTTACCAGTAAAGGATAAATTATTTTGCGGTAACAATCAGAGAGTCCGAATTGGGCTATCCCATCATCAAGTAAACGATTAAAAGATAATTCATCAAAAGCTAAGCCATGACTGATGAGTTGGGAAATATAATATTCCAGATGCTCATCATCCGACGGGTAAGAAAAATGTTCGTTTAAAAGTTGGTCAACATCCTGCTCGGAAAGACTACAGATTTTAGAAATTTTTAAACCGCTTTTATTTAAACTAGCGATATTTAACAGTTTTTTAAGCTGTTTATCATCATATAAGCGGGTATTGCCCTCCGATCGTGAAGGCGTTAAGGCATTATAACGTTGCTCCCAGATCCTGATGGTATGAGAATGAATGCCCGAAAGCTGTTCAAGATCTGAAATGGAATAATTCATTATTTTGTTTAAATATATTCAATAAAATATAAACAAAAAGAATACTGGAAAGTTTTTTCAACAAGTGCACCTAAATGTTTTGCCAGATTTTGTCTAATAATGATGTGTTATGGAGACCGTTATTGCCAGGCTTAAAGCAATTTTAAAGCGAAGGCTAGTTGCTATCGCTTTAAAATTACGTAGTTAACTTAAATAGCCTTTAAACAATGGCATAGCTATATATCGACAAATAAATCTGCCATTACTAAAAAAAATTATTCGAAATATGATTTATAATCTTCAACAAATTCGGAGAACTTTCTTGGCAATTTACCGGTAACATCCTTAACTGTGTCGGTTACAATAGCCGCTTCACCGCGTGCATAATGTGCATAATCTTCTATTAAACCTTCGGCCTGCCATTCGGGAAAACCAAAATGAAGTAAGGCCGATAACATCTCCTGATCAGCAACATTAACATAATTAATTTGTTTTTGCAGTACTTTTGAAAGCACTTCTGCTATTTTATTATGACTAATGGCTTCAGGTCCGGTAATATTAAAAATTTCACTCTCCTTGTTGCGCGTAATCAATCTTTCAACTGCAATAGCGGCAATATCCCGAACATCAACCAAACTAATTTTTGCATCGCCGGCTGTGGCAAAAAATTGCTGCTGGTATTTTATGGCATCGGCAAAGCCAAGTAATCCCTGCATAAACAAATTGGGCCTTAAAAAACTGTATTGCAAACCAGTACTTTTTATCTTCTCTTCTACAACCGCATGGTAGCGAAGAAAGCGCACAGGAGAATTTAATTCTGCCGCAAACTGTGATAGCTTAACTATATGTTTTACACCACTTTTAACAGCTGCATCTACAAAATTGCATTGTAAATGCTCGGCTTCATCAGACGAGTTACTTAACAAAAAAACATTTTCTATTCCTTTTAAGGCGTTTAAAATGCTTTGCTGATCGTTAAAATCGCCAACTATCAGCTTCACACCTTTTAAATGTTTTAGAGCTTCTGCTTTATCTAACGACCTTACCAAGGCACTGAAAGGAATTTCTTTAGCTGCCAATTGTTTTGCCAATTCCAAACCTACACTTCCCGTTGCTCCGGTGATCAGTATAGAAGGGTTTATTAAATCTGTCATGTTTTTATATTTAATTACACCACAAATTTCAACCCTTGCATAGGAATAAAATTGTAAGAAAACGAAAACCCGTTAAAAAGCTTTTTCGGTTAATAGCACCCCTTTTTCGCCATTACCGGTTTCGATGGTATGCACGTGTTTATACGAATGGCTAAAAAAATCGTATCCATGTTCCATCTGTTTAATGGCTACTGTATTTAATGGATAATTAAAATTGGTTTGCATGCACAACAAGTTTCCATTGGCCAACAAAAGAAAGTCGCAGTCGTAACCCCGCTCTTGTAATTCAATTACTTTTTTTGTGATGGAAACATTCAATCTATTGGTGGTTCGGGCAATATTTTTCATGGGACACTGGTTTAGGTATGATTTAAAGGTTATTCAATGTAGGTATTAATAATTACGAATCAAAATGCAATATATTGTAATACAAGCGTTTAAATCAGTTTGTTTTGTTCATTTTTTGTCGAAGATATACCTAAGTGTCGCTGATGCAGTTATTTAGCATACAAATCATATTTGTATCATATTCTTTACCAATGCAACTAAAAATCAATACAAAGCGGAATTTAATTTCATTATTTAAAATGCAAGCCATAATTTCGTGAATCTTAACATCACACCTAATGAAATTAAAATGTATCGTAATTGACGACGATATCCATGCCGTAAACGGTATAAAATCTTATATTAACAACCTCTCAAACATCCAGCTAATCAAATCTTATACCGATCCGATACTGGCACTTAATGAGATTACAGCTGGAAATGCGGTTGATATTGTTTTTATGGATGTAGATATGCCAATGATTTCGGGCATTGAATTATCAAAGGCAATCAGGCATAAAACAGATAAACTCATATTTACCACATCGCACTCCAAATACGCTTACGAAGCTTTTGAGATGTATGCAAGTGCCTATCTGCTAAAACCTTACACATTTGCCCGCCTGGCCGAAACCATTAACAGACTTTTTCCACATAACCCGGGCACGCAAAGCGTAAGCATTAAGCCAGAAGATGATTATTTTTTTGTGAGGAATAAAAGCGAAAAAAACAACTTAATTAAAGTAAGGTATACAGATATTGTTGCAATAGAAAGTCTGCAGAATTACGTACGCATATTTACTTTAAACGAAACCATTGTTTCTTACATCGCATTATCTGAAATTAAAATAATATTAAAAGACTACCATAATTTTGCACAGGCTCACCGCTCATTCATTGTTGCTAAAAATTACATTGAAAAGGTAGAAGGCAATAGCTTAAAAATGATTAATAACCTCACCATAAATATTGGCAATAGCTATCGTGAGAGCATACAGGAGTACATTAAAGAAAAAACGATTAAAACAAATCGTTCTTAAAACTAAATTTTTAGTATTTTCGTTATCAGAACATTAAAACATATGTTTTTTTGTTAACCATATTTTATAGCCGTTCCCCTATTTACTAGCCAAATGAGTCGTATTATCGAAAAAGAGCATCAAAAAAAACGCAGCATCCTGGAATGGATTGCCAGCAAAAAACTTCACATCATCATTTGGATCATCTTTATTTTTTACGAATCCATCATTGTTGGTTTAATAAATGGAAAATTTGGTCAGCTTGCTTCCTATATCCTTTATTATTCGCTCAATATTATTACTTTTTATGTACATGCACATGTTGTGCTTTCAATAGGTTTACAAAAGCCAAAGCAAACGGCCTGGAAACTTCCTTTGCTCCTTGTTTTGGAAATTATAGGATATTTAATTTTAACCATCATCCTTGATTATACCATTATCCACCACACTAATTACACCGGAACAAGAAAGATTACCCTTGATTTACAGTATTTTACACCATCGCTTTACCGCTGTATTTACTTCATGTGCTTTTCTACAGGTTATTATTTTTTAATGCGATACATCAACGAAAGAAAAAAAACCGAAGAATTAGAAAAACAGCGCTTAAACAACCTGATACAAATTGCCAGATCGGAAAATGCGTTTTTAAAAGCACAGATCCAGCCTCATTTACTGTTTAATACGTTAGATTTTATCTATCAAAACGCAAGAGAATCTTCTCCAACGGCTGCAGAAGCCATCCATTCACTTTCCGAAATGATGCGTTATTCTGTAGACAGCAACAAAGACAGGGAATTTATTTTATTGGATGAGGAAATTAATCAGGTAGAAAATTTAATCAATCTACACCAGCTCCGCAAAGATCATGGTGTACAGCTTCGATTTTGGTATGAGAATGAAATCCGCGGTATAAAAATTATCCCTATGGTACTGATTACCTTGGTTGAGAATATGTTTAAACATGGCGAGTTGCTTAAAGAATCGCACCCGGCAGAAATTTCATTGAAAGTAGATCAGGGAGAACTGATTATAGAAACAGCTAACCTTATTAAAACCTTAAAAAATACTTCAGGTTTAAATGCAGGGATGGAAAATATCAGAAAACGTTTAGAATACACCTATGGAAGCAATGCAACGTTTAAATATTTTAGTAATACGGAGCATTACTTTAAAGTTTTATTAACAATTAAGCTCTCATAAAACAAATAATTTTAACATCTTTCTTTCAAAATATTAAATTCTTCATCGAATTTTAAATAAAAAGATAATTTTCCTTGCCGAAAATACAAAAATCCGTTTCGAACTTGTTTTTTTTTCTTTTTATAGGCCGAAATAGTAATTTGCATTAACTAAACCTATAAAAATGTCAATAAGTTGCATCGCTATCGATGATGATCCGCATGCGCTGGAAAGTTTAATCGCATATATGGATAAGTTGCCAGACTTAAAACTTGTTCAATTTTTTACCGAACCGCTCCAGGCATTAGCTGAAATATCTGTTTCCAACCCTGTCGACATCATTTTTATGGATGTAGAGATGCCATCAATCTCAGGTATCGAACTTGCCGGTTTATTGAGACAAAAAACAAAACACCTGGTTTTTACCACAGCACACCCCCGGTATGCCATTGATGCCTTTAAGGTTGATGCTGATGCTTACCTGCTTAAACCATATTCTATATTACATTTTGCTAAAACGATAAACAATTTATATCCTACAGGAAAAAATACACCAAATCTTTTTTCAGTTTTTGATGAACATTTCTTTTATATCCCTTTACAGGAAGAAAACGGCGATTTAGTAAGGATAGACTTAAATGAATTAATTGCTGTTGAGGATTTTGAAGTGGATATTAAATTTAAAACGACCAAAAATACCTTTTTAAGTTCTAAATCGAATTTTATTAAACTGCTTAACATGTTTAAAAAGCATGAAGCATTTATTCAAATCAGCGATAATGTGATCATTTCCAAACAACACATAAAAAGTGTTTTAGGAGATAACATTTTACTTTCCTGCGAAACCGCTTATACGGTTTCTGAGGCTTATAAAGAGCGTTTTGAAATCTTTATTAAAAATAATCTGCTAACCGACAGGCCCAAACCCGGGGCTATACAATAAACGAATTTACCATCCAACACCTACGGTTTTAGGCTTTTTTATCTCCTTTAAAACATTAACGTTAATTTTTTGTATTAGGATAGTCTATTTTATTACTAAATGATTATCCGTTTTGAAAAGAGTGTTGGTTGTAGATGATGATCCCGATGTATTAGAGGTTTTTCAAGAAGTGCTGGAAACTGAAAATTATAAAGTTTTCCCTTTATTATCACCGAGATACATATTTAAAACCATTAAAGATTTTAATCCTGATCTGATTATTCTAGATATTATGTTGAATGGAATGGATGGACGTGCTGTTTTTAAAGAGTTGAGGCTAAATCCTGATACAGAAAATATACCTGTTATTTTAGCTTCAGCCAGATATGATGAAAACTATATCACCTCCCAAAAGTACCATCCCAATGATTACCTGGAAAAACCATTTAACATGGTCGATTTATTAAATAAAGTAAATGCTTTAACAGAAAATTAAAATATCAGATATGAAATTAAAATTACTAACACCAATTGTATTACTGTACGCAGCAATATCATTCAAAGCAAATGCACAAGGCAGACCAGATAAACTTTACTCAATGAGTGGAATTGGATTTGCATTCCCTGTAGGTGAAACTTCAGATTACTTTAAGCCAAAATTTTCTACTTCTTTAGGTTTAAACCTGGGTTTAGGCGATGGTGGTTTATTTTTATACCCTAAAGTTAGCTTGCATGCCTTTACCTTTAACCAAATTACGCCAGATGAAGGTTACACCTACACCCTTCAAAAAGGACGGGCTACCACTTACTTATTAAATGTTGCATTGGGCTATCGTAAAATTGTAAACAAATGGGCCTTTTATGGTTTTGCAGGTGCAGGAGGCGGATTTATCCTTACTCCACAAGCTGCCGTAAACAGTACAACTTTACAGGTTACTCAAGATAATAAATCAAACAGTTTAGGCATTGCCGAAGGCGGCGGAGGTATAGAGTATAATATTGGAGGTGCCAACTTATTTGTGGAAGCCAGCTACATGTACGGTTTCAGCAAAATCCAGAACAGGGCTTTCAATACCGTTCCAATCAATATCGGAATTAAACCTAACCTGAGTAAACTTTTAAATAAACTTAAATAATATTTGCATACAAAATGCGCGAGCGGTTACGTTAAATATGTAATCGCTTTTTTTGTGCTAAAGAAATAATCAAAATTATTTTTATACTAATTATTTTAGCATAGATTTGTATTTCAAATTGATTTAATGTTATACGCAGTTGTAGATATAGAAACCACTGGTGGTCATGCCTCAGCAAATGGCATTACCGAAGTTGCCATTAATATTCACGATGGCAATCAAATCGTAGAATCATTTACTACACTAATTAATCCAAGGCAATCTATCCCTCCGTATATCACAGCACTTACAGGCATTGATGACGACATGCTTAAAGATGCACCTGTATTTGAAGATGTGGCATTACAGATTTACCAACTATTAAGCGATAAGGTATTTGTAGCACACAATGTTAATTTTGATTATTCTTTTTTAAAACACCACTTGGCTGCTTCAGGATTTGATTTACAATGCAGAAAACTTTGCACGGTAAGGTTGAGCAGAAAATTAATTCCTGGCAAAACATCTTACAGCTTAGGTAAATTGTGTACCGCGCTCCAAATACCGATACAAAACCGGCACCGTGCAGCGGGCGATGCGGATGCAACAAGTATTCTTTTCAACTTATTATTGGATAACGACCTGGATGGTGTAATTGCCGAAATGCTAAAGAAAACCTCAAAAGAGCAGGTTTTACCGCCGCATTTGGATAAAGCCTGCATTTTAAGATTGCCAAACCAACCCGGTGTATACTATTTTAAAGATAGTAAAGGTAAAATCATATATGTGGGCAAAGCAAAAAACCTTAAAAAACGAGTTACAAGTCATTTTACAGGAAACACTCCAAATAGGCAACGTCAAGACTTTTTACGCACAATACATCATGTAGATTTTGTGATTTGCGGTACCGAACTGATGGCTTTAATTTTGGAGGCCAACGAGATTAAACGTTTGTGGCCCGAAAATAACCGCGCCATGAAACGTTATGAACATAAATATGATTTATACGTTTTTGAAGACCAAAACGGCTATTTACGCCTGGCCATTGATAAACATAAAAAGAATAACAATGCCCTGCAAAGTTTTAACAGTTTACTGGAAGGCTATAATTTTTTAAATCAACTGGTTGATAAATACCAGCTTTGCGCCAAACTTTGCTATCTCCAAAAAACCGCAACCAAATGTTACGCCCATGAAAACGGACAATGTTTCGGTGCCTGCAGCGGGATAGAAACGGTAGCTGTTTACAATAAAAAGTTAAATGCAGCACTTCAGGATATTCAACAACAACAACCCAGCTTTGCATTGGTTGATGATGGCAGAAAAGATGAAGAATTTAGCTGTTTACTTGTAGAAAATGGTAAATTTTACGGAATGGGGTACTTTACTGATAAAAATTACCTTTCCGATGGCCTTGCTCCTGTTAAAAATGATTTGGCAACCTATCAATCTAACAGTTATATTTTGAATTTGATCTTAAATCATGCGGAGCAACACCCACAGAAATTGTATAAACTGTAAACTACTTATCCAACAAAATGGAAGCACAAACTTTTATAAGCCATTGTCTATCTTTTGAAGAAGTGATTGAAGTGCCGCATTTTGAAAAACGATCTTTCCAGATAAATAAAAAAATCTTTGCCACATTAGATGTTAAGCAAAATAAAGCCACATTTAAATTATCGGCAATCGATCAATCGGTTTTTTATGATTTTAATCCAATCAGCATACAGCGAGCTACGGGTGCCTGGGGCAAACAAGGATGGACCATTTTTAATCTAACAGAGCTTAAAGATGAAATGATTATAGATGCGCTCACCCTTTCATACTGCAACGTTGCACCAAAAAAGCTTTCTGAGAAATATAAAAATCAAATATAATTCTTAACCTCGTGAGCTGAAATGCACTTAAATGCCTTACATGGTAAAATATCGGGATAGCTTTACTTACCAGAAGTGATAAAAAATAATCTAATAACACGATGCATTATATAACGCAACATTACCATAATGCTTTAACTATTTAAAGAATAGGAGAAAAATAAGCTAATCAAAATAACTTAGATTGTCTCAAACAGCCCTGTAAATTTTCTTTTTTGGCAAGTACAACTCTCCCATCGCTTTGCTATCTTTACCTATAACAAATATAAAACCTTATGACAAAATCACTTTGGATCAATCTTCCAGTAAAGAACATCAGTAAATCAAAAGAATTTTTTACACAATTGGGCTTTACGCTTAACCTGCAGTACGGTGTACGCGATGATTCGGCCTGTTTTTTAGTTGGTGAAAGCAATTTAGCCATCATGCTTTTTGAAGAATCTTTATACGAAGGTTTTGCCGGAACTGGCATTGCTGATCAACGCGACGGTGCAGAAGTTTTATTCTCTTTTGATGCCGAAAGTCCGGAAGAGGTGGATGAGCTTGCCAAGAAAGTAGTTGCTGCCGGTGGTACGCTATACGGCGAACCAGGTTACAAAGATGGATGGATGTATGGCTGTGGCTTTATTGATCTGGATGGACAGAGATGGAGCATTTTGTATATGGACATGACTAAAATGCCATTAGGCTAAAATAATGAGTTGAGTGGTTTATTTAACCACACATTAAATGGATGGACTCAGATAAAGATCCGTGTTTATCTGTGTGCATCTGTGGTTATTAATAAAGCCTAATTATAGTTTAACCACAGATTAAAGGGATGGACACAGATAAAGATCCGTGTTTATCTGTGGGAAAAAATGCTTTTTTGTTACCTCAGCGTAATCTAAGGACAAACCTATCGGTTGGTGCCGCACCGACCGAAAAGTTGTTCAGCCTCCGCATTGGGATTACTTCGTACCTCGCAATAACGACCGCTTTATAATATTGGTCGGTAAAACATCGACCAGTAGAGCAAAGTATACGCTAGTAGCGATCGTTGTAAGATTGCTTCGTCGGCTGAAAAAGCCTTCTCGCAATGACGATAATTTAAACTTATCGGTTGGTGTCTCACCGACCGAAACTTTGTTCAGCCTCCCAATTGAGATTACTTTGTACCTCGCATTAACGACCGCTTTATAATATTGGTCGGTAAAACATCGACCAGTAGAGCAAAGTATACGCTAATAGCGATCGTTGTAAGATTGCTTCGTCGGCTGAAAAAGCCTTTTCGCAATGACGATAATCTGAGGAAATTAATCCTTTTAATTGAAAAGGATGCACACAGGATTAAAAATCCGTGTTTATCTGTGTGCATCTGTGGTTAAAATGATTTATTAAGAACCTAAATAGCGTCTTGTTAAAACCACACCCTTAATATTCAGTTTGAAAGCCTGTTTATTAACAAATTAAACTTCATCCAAAGCTGTTTTTATAGCTTCGTATATATAATCCAAATCTTCATCACTGATCACATATGGAGGAAGAATATAAATAATATTGCCAAGTGGCCTCAGTATAATTCCTTTGTCTAAGAAATAAGAATACAGTAAATTACGGAGGTTACTTAAATATGAGGTTTCATTTCCTGTTTCCCACTCAATTGCGATGATCGTTCCAGTTTGCCTAACAGCTTTAACTTTTACATGTGATTCAATTTCTTGGAGAAAAACAGCATGTTTGGCTTCTACACGTTTGATATTTTCGAGGGTTTCGCTTTTTAATAAAATATCCAAACTCGCTAAAGATGCAACGCAAGCAATTGGGTTGGCTGTAAATGAATGGCCATGATAAAGTGTTTTCAGTTTGTCGTCACTTAAAAAAGCTTCAAAAATTTCATTTGTGCAGGTGGTTACGCCTAAAGGCATGGTTCCGCCGGTTAAACCTTTGCTTAAACAGATGATATCGGGTTTATGATCTAACTTATCGCAGGCAAAATAAGTTCCGGTCCGCCCGAAACCTGTCATTACTTCATCGGCGATCGCCAGAATTTCTGCTTTTTTGCAAGCGGCCAAAAGCTGATCTAAATACTTGGCTTCATACATCAACATACCACCAGAACCTAAAATAAGCGGCTCGAAAATGAAACAAGCAGTATCTGTTAAATTTGAGATATACGATGTCAGCGCTGAGATGTTATCCTCGTTCGGAAGATCAATAAATTCTACATCAAATAACAAGCTATTAAAAGCATCAGTAAAAATACTCCGCCCACTAACCGACATTGCCCCGAAAGTATCGCCATGATAGGCATTTTTAAATGCCAGTATTTTAGTTTTTGGTTTCCCTTTGTTATCCCAATATTGCAAACACATTTTTAGGGCTACCTCTACTGCGGTAGAACCATTATCGGTATAAAAAACCTTTTCCTGCTTTCCCGGTAAAATAGGTAAAAGCCTTTCGGCCAATAATACAGCAGGTTCGTGCGTAAAACCAGCAAAAATAACATGTTCTAATACATTGAGCTGTTCAGCAACTTTTTGAGCAATATAAGGATGAGAGTGACCATGTATATTTACCCACCATGATGAAACCGCATCGATATATTTTTTTCCGTTTTCATCAAAAACATAAACACCTTCTCCCCTAACAATCGGGATATGCGGCAATGCATTTTTCATTTGGGTATATGGATGCCAGATTACTTTTTGATCGCGATCAGTTAAATTAGGTTGAGCGTTTGCAGTTTGCAGTTCGGAGGTATCTGACATAAATAATTATAATTTGACTTTATATTGTTCTTTTAAAAGTTGAGCCACGGTTTTATCGGTTTTGAAAGTGATGTCTTCGATATTTAAATCCTGAATTTTCACCCACCTAAAAGCCTGCAGAATTTCGCCCTCGCCATCAAAATCATAAATAACATCTTTAAATGCCAGCTGTAAAGGTGCTTTTTCTTTCACTAAATAATATACACTAATTACCTGACTATCATTAAATGAAGATTTTTCGTAGAAATCCGTTGTATAAAAATGAGATAACACCTCAATTTCTGCATCACATTCTTCTACAAATTCACGCTTTAATCCATCAATTAATCCTTCACCAAGTTCTAAACCCCCGCCCGGAAATTTACTGAAACGGAATCCGTATTCTTCTTCGTCGCTAATCAAAACCTCATCATCGGTATTAATTAACAAACCATAAACCCTTACATTAAAGTAGCTCATTTTCGAAATGTTTTTTATTTTTAATTACTATTTCTGGTGTCCACACAATTTCTTTTTTAAAAGCTTCAAACCTAACTGCACAGGCACTCATGTGGCAATAATTGCAACACTCGGGCAAACATGGGTCAGCGTGAATGAAGAGTTCGGCCTTACGGAAACCATTCTTGTTGATCAGTTCATCAATTTGGGAAATCTCTTTATGTACTTCGTTCAAATTGAAATAATAGGGTAAAGTTACATGGCAATCGATATGAAATTCAGGTCCGTATTGCTGAGTACGTAAATTATGTACATCAATCCAGGGATTATGCCTGTTTTTTTGCAATACTTCAACCACCTCCTCTACAAGTGTTAAATCGCTTTCATCCATCAAACCTCCCACAGAGCCACGGGTGAGTTTATAACCAGAATATACAATGTAAAAGCCCACTAAAACAGATAGTAAGCTATCTAGCCAAATAATATTTGTAAGTTGGATCAGAATTAACCCCGCAACAATTGCTGCACTCGTGTAAGTATCTGTCAATAAATGCTTTCCATCGGCCTGCAGCGTAACAGAATGTTCATTTTTACCTACATTAATCAGATAAAGGCCAGCAACAAGATTAATCAAGCCCGTAATGCCAATAATCAGCGTTCCAGTTAGTAGTTCGCTAACTGCATGTGGATAGATAATGTTGTATGAAGATTTAAAAATAATAACCACACCAGCTATTAAAATCAGAATTCCTTCTACAAATGCAGAGAAAAACTCAACTTTTCCATGTCCATAAGGATGGTTTTCATCGCGTGGCTGTGTGCTTAAATAAATACTGTAAAAGGCAAAACTTCCTGCAATTACGTTTACAATACTTTCTGCTGCATCGGTCAATATCGCATTTGAACCTGTGATGAAGTAAGCAACAAATTTGGCCAGCATCAATACAACACTCAGCAACAGAGAAATGATTATGGCCTTCTTTTTTACCGACACAAGAGGATTTTTTTCAAAAATACGCTTATCGGATAAATTAAATGATAAAAACTATCTCTTTTTTAGTGCAGAATAATATTTGGTTTATATATTTGCGCTCAAAGTAATTAACCATGAGCACCTTATCGAAAAGAATCAACAGTTTATCAGAATCTGCAACCCTTAAAATGACCAAACTTGGCCGCGAACTAGCGTCTAAGGGCATTAACATCATTAGTTTAAGTGTTGGCGAACCCGATTTTAATACACCTGATCACGTAAAAAATGCTGCTAAAAAAGCATTAGACGAAAATTACACGCGTTACTCGCCGGTACCAGGCTATCCTGATTTGCGCCAGGCAATCGTTAATAAGCTAAAAACAGAAAACAACCTTGATTATGATATTTCTCAGATCGTGGTTTCAACAGGTGCAAAACAATCCCTATCAAATGTTATTTTAACGCTAATTGATCCTGAAGATGAAGTAATTATCCCTACTCCTTATTGGGTTTCTTACTCTGAAATGGTGACTCTTGCTGAAGGAAAATCTGTTTTTATTGATACTGATATTGAGAGCAATTTCAAAATCACGCCAGCTCAATTAGAAGCAGCCATTACACCGAAATCAAAACTTTTTATGTTTTCTTCTCCATGTAATCCAACTGGTTCAGTTTACAGCAAAGAAGAATTGGCAGCATTGGTTGCAGTTTTTGAAAAACATCCTGATATCTATATCTTGTCTGACGAGATTTATGAGCACATCAACTTTGTTGATCAGCATGAATCTATTGCGCAATTCGACAGCATTAAAGACCGCGTAATTATTGTTAACGGTTTTTCTAAAGCTTTCGCAATGACGGGTTGGAGATTAGGTTATATTGCTGCAAACAAAGAAATTGCAGCTGCAAACGATAAATTACAAGGACAAACTACTTCAGGAACATGCTCTATTGCACAAAGGGCCGGGATTGTTGCCTATGAGCAAGGCTTGGCAAGCGTTTTGGAAATGAAAGAAGCATTTTTACGTCGTAGAGAATTGGTTTACAATCTACTGAACGAAATTCCTGGAGTAAAAACAAACCTTCCTGATGGTGCTTTTTACTTCTTCCCTGAAATCAGTTCATTTTTTGGTAAAAAAGATGCTGATGGAAATGTAATTAAAGACTCTTCAGACCTTGCTTTATATTTATTAAATGTTGGTCACGTAGCAACAGTAGGTGGCGATTCTTTCGGTAATAACAACTATATCCGCTTATCTTATGCAGCATCAGACGAGAGTTTGGTAGAAGCATTAAGAAGAATTAAAGAAGCTTTAGGCAAATTATCATAATCGGTTCGCCGTTAGCGGTTTTCAGTTAATTTATAAAAAAATCCTCCGTTAATTATATTTAGCGGGGGATTTTTATTTACTTTTCAATACCAGTCGTCACCCTCAATTTGTACCAAATCATCGTCTTTGTTTGTAACAAGGATGAATGAGAAAGGCGATTTTATCGCAAAAACCAATATCCTCATTACAAATGTAAATCCTGCGCGTACTATTAAAGTTTATGCTATAACAAGGTTTGATAACTGAAAACTAACTTCTATTGCAACGGATTTAATTTCTAATGTTTGCCCTCTTGTTGACCAAACCCGAATATTTTTGATGATTTGGAAATGAAAGGTAGCATTTCATCGGAGAATCTAGTCCTTCTTTCCGTTACAAGTCCTCGCTGCGCTGTGGGCTTTACACTTCAATAAGGTTTATAAACTACGGTAACTGAAAATAACAACCGGTAACCATATCATTGAGATATCATCGTCCTCGTTTGTAACGAGGATGAAAGTGAAAGGCGATTTTATCGCCAAAACCAATCGTACTCTTAAAGTTTATGCTATAACGAGTGCGAACTGCAGCTAAAAACTGAGAACTAACTTTTATTGCAACGGATATAATTTCTAATGTTTGACCTCTTGTCGACCAAACCTGAATATTTTTGATGATTTGGAAACGAAAGGCAGCATTTCATGGGAGAATATAGTCCTTCTTTCCGTTACAAGTCCTCGCTGCGCTGTGGGCTTTACACTTCAATAAGGTTTATAATCTACGGTAACTGAAACTAACAACCGGTAACCATATCATCGAGATATCATCGTCCTCGTTTGTAACGAGGATGAAAGAGAAAGGCGATTTTATCGCCATATTTTCATTACAAATGTAAATATCAAGCGTACTATTAAAGTTTATGCTAATAAGGTTTGCTAACTGAAAACTAATAACTGAAAACTGCCAACTAATAACTGAAAACTAACTTCTAATCGCTTCCACAGGATCTAATCTCGATGCCGAATACGCAGGCCAAAAACCTGATATTGTTCCAATAATAATCGAAATGCCAATACCTAAAGCTATGTTATTTAAGCCCAAAATAATATGAAAATCTGTTATAGCACCAATACCCAGTGCGAGTAAAAAGACGAGCAAAAGCCCCAATAGGCCTCCTAAAATACAAAGTGAAATGGACTCAAAAATAAACTGAAGTAAAATAAAGTAGTTTTTTGCACCAAGTGATTTTTGAATCCCAATAATATTGGTACGCTCTTTAACCGATACAAACATAATGTTGGCAATACTAAATCCACCTACCAAAATAGAGAATCCTCCGATTACCCAACCCGCAATATTTACCATTTTAAACATCGAATCCAATTGGTTAGAAATAATGGTTGTTTTATTCAGTGCAAAATCCTCTTCCTGTCCAGGCCTGATTCTGTGAATGGAGCGCATTAAACCTTTCAATTCGCTTTCTACTTCCTCTAAACTCACATTATCTTTACCCCGTACGGTAATCTGCGGACCGTAGCGTTCATTTTGAATATCTAAAACACCTTTTGCAAATGAAATTGGAATATTAACATTTTTATCAAGCGAAGTACCCAACATATCTTCCCCCTCTTTTTTGAAAACGCCAACTACGGTTAGTCGTCGCCCCAAAATCTGAACCTGCTTTCCAACAGCTTTATCTCCGTCAAAAAGCCCATCGGCAATGTCAGAACCTAAAATACAAACTGGTGAACCATTTTTACTTTCATTTTCGGTAAAATACCGGCCATCTTGTAGTTCGAAATTCCATGTTTTATTAAAATCGTGAGATGCTGCCCAAACCGAAATACCTTCAACAGAGCTACTTCTGTATTTAATTGTTCTATCATTGGTTGATATTTCGAAGGTAACTCCTTGTGCATTCTCGATTCTTTCTCTAAGTGCTTCAAAATCACGTAATGAGGGCTGAGGGCGGTTCATGTATTTCCACCAAGGGTAATTGTCTCCAAAACTCCAGGGCCATTTTTGAACATAGATGGTATTAGAACCTAATTTATCTACACTTGCCTGCAATTTACCACGAAAAGTATCTACTGCAGAAAATACAGCGATAATGGTAAAAATACCAATAGTTATTGCCAGTAGCGATAACATGGTACGCAGTTTATTCTGGCGCAACGCATCAAATGCAAAACGGAAACTCTCGCCTATTAGCCTAAAGATTATCATAATTATGGTTTAGATGCACAGCCATTAAAAAGGTTACACGATCATCAAAACTAATTAATTTTACAGCTATAAAAGCATTTAAACAAGGTATTATTTGATTTAAAATGAGGTAAAACATAATATACCTAAAATGCGTTTGATAAAATACGGAAAAGAAAAATTAAATTCGTATTTTTGCACCTCAAAAAATTCATCAAGAATGAAATTATCACAATTCAAATTCAACTTACCAGAATCATTAGTTGCCAACAATCCGGCAGAACAACGCGACGAAGCTCGCCTAATGGTTTTACACAAAGACAGCGGTAAAATTGAGCATAAAATTTTCAAAGACGTTTTAGGTTATTTTGATGACAAGGACGTAATGATATTAAATAACACCAAAGTTTTCCCTGCCCGTTTATATGGCAATAAAGAGAAAACTGGTGCCACAATCGAAGTTTTTTTATTACGCGAATTAAACAAGGAATTACGTTTATGGGATGTTTTAGTAGATCCGGCACGTAAAATCCGCGTAGGAAATAAATTATATTTTGGTGACGACGATTTATTGGTTGCTGAAGTTGTGGATAACACTACATCACGCGGCCGTACCATCCGTTTCTTATTTGAAGGTACCGACGAAGAGTTTAGAAAAAACGTTGAGATTTTAGGCGAAACACCACTTCCTAAATACATTAAACGTAAAGCTACTGCTGAAGATAAAGAACGTTACCAAACCATTTTCGCAAAACATGAAGGTGCAGTTGCTGCTCCAACTGCAGGTTTGCACTTTAGTCGCGAATTAATGAAACGCCTTGAACTTAAAGGTATTGAGTTTGCTGAAGTAACATTACATGTTGGTTTAGGCACATTCAGAACGGTTGAGGTGGAAGACTTAACCAAGCACAAAATGGATTCTGAGCAATTTATCATCGAGCCGAAAGATGCTGGTATTGTAAACAAAGCTTTAGAAGAAAAAAGAAAAATCTGCGCAGTGGGTACTACTTCAATGCGTGCTATCGAATCTGCAGTTTCTGCAAACAGAACATTAAAAGCAGCTAACGACTGGACAAGTAAGTTTATCTTCCCTCCATACGATTTCAGTATTGCAAATTCAATGATTACCAATTTCCACACTCCAGAATCTACTTTATTGATGATGGTTAGTGCATTTGGTGGTTACGAAAATGTAATGAATGCTTACGAAGTTGCAGTAAAAGAAAAGTATAAATTTTATAGCTATGGCGATGCCATGCTGATTATATAAGTTTCGCGGTTGGCGTTTAGCAGTTTAGTGCTAAACGCCATACCCTAAACGCTCAAACATGAAATACTACGCTATAATTGTAGCAGGCGGTTCTGGAAATCGGATGCAAACGGAAACCCCAAAACAATTTCTACTGCTAAAAAACCTTCCGGTTTTAATGCACACCATAAAAGCTTTTGCGCAAAGCGATACTCAACCTAAAATTTTATTGGTTTTAAATAAAGATCAGCAGGGATATTGGGGCAGATTATGCGAAGAATTTAATTTTTATGTTCCACATCAGCTTATCGACGGCGGAACAGAACGTTTTCATTCGGTAAAAAATGCCATTCATGCCATCGAAGAGGAAAGTTATGTAGCCATACATGATGCCGTTCGTCCACTGGTTTCAAAATCATTAATTGATAGCTGTTTTAGTGCGGCACAAACACAAGGAAATGTAATTGCAGCTGTTCAATCGAGTGATAGTGTTCGCATGCTTAGAAACGATAAAACATCAGCTTTAAAGCGCGATGAAATTTACCTGGTACAAACACCTCAAACTTTTAGTCTTAACATCCTTAAAGAAGCTTATAATCAGGATTTCGATAGTCGTTTTACCGATGATGCCAGCGTGGTAGACTCAATCGGACAGGAGATCAACATTATTGAAGGAGAAAGGGGTAATATTAAAATTACCTATCCCATAGACCTTGAACTTGCAGAGTTGCTGTTGAAAAAATAAAAACATAAAAAAGGAGTTTCGTTATGAAACTCCTTTAATAATACATCCATTTTAAACTATATCGCTAAAAATGGATGACGGCGCGATATATCTATCTTATGCTGCCCTGCCGATAACTTTAAGCAGAATTGCAATTACTGCGATTACCAATAAAACGTGGATGATTCCGCCTACTTCGCCGAAGCCGTGAAACACAAATCCTATTACCCATAGTATTACCAATACTACTGCGACTAAATACAATAAATTTCCCATAGTGTTAATTTTTTTAGCAATGTTATATTAATGATCTATTAACACACATGTTTTAGGTTTTGTTTAAAAAATGTAAAGATTTTATAAGTTATTGTTATAAATGCACTGTGAATGAGCGTTATGAAATTACAGCACATAAAAAAAACCTTCCAGTTGAGCTGAAAGGTTTCTTATCATTTTTAATTTTAGTATTCATCCTCATTAAAGAAGAAATCTTCTTTAGTTGGATAATCAGGCCAGATTTCCTCAATTGTTTCATAAGGTTCGCCATCATCTTCTAATGCCTGTAAGTTTTCAATTACTTCTACTGGGGCACCAGAACGGATACCATAATCAATTAATTCGTCTTTAGTTGCAGGCCATGGTGCGTCTTCCAAGTGCGATGCTAATTCTAATGTCCAATACATATCGTCAATTCAATTAAATTCTTGTTCTTATTATTGCGCAAAGTATATTAAAATTTTTGAGCAAAACAAACTTATTTTTCCACTATTAAACACGCGGAATCCAAATGTTTTCTTCTGTCTTATAATACATGGTCAGTTTTCGTGCCAAAACGAATAAATAATCGCTTAAGCGGTTCAGGTAAACTGTTACATGCTCATCTACAAAGCTATTTTCTGCAAGCTCAACTGTCAGTCGTTCTGCCCTTCTACAAACACATCTTGCAATATGGCAGTATGAAACGACAGTATTTCCGCCAGGCAAAACGAAATGCTTTAAATCTGGTAAGGTTTCATTTATGAGATCCATCTCATTTTCAAGCAGGGTAATATCATGATCATGAAGATCAGGAATTTTCATTTTCGACTTTTCGGGATCCGCAGCAAGTGATGCACCTACTGTAAAAAGCCTGTCTTGAATTTCTTTTAACAACTGCTGATCATGCAATTCAATATCCTGGCACATGATTAAACCTATATACGAATTTAATTCATCTACAGTTCCATAAGCTTCGATACGCAAATGGTACTTAGGCACACGCGTACCGCCAATAAGTGAGGTTTGGCCTTTATCGCCTGTTTTTGTGTAGATTTTCATTTAGAAAGGTTTAAAAAGAAGGTTTAAGGTATTGAGGTTTAAAAAGCTTTAAACCTTACACCTTCAGCCTTACACCTTAGTGCTAATTAATTTTTTCCCAGTCGCTGCCATTGTCTTTCAATGCCTGCAAGCGTGGAGATACATTTTTAATGTCGGTATTTAAGTAATCGTTTTCAATCAATCCATCACGCATACGTACAATTCGGTGTGCATGCTGGGCTATATCTTCCTCGTGTGTTACTAAAATAATGGTGTTGCCCTTACTGTGGATTTCTTCAAGCAAACCCATAATTTCTACTGATGTTTTGGTATCAAGGTTACCTGTTGGCTCATCGGCAAGTATAATGGAGGGGTTATTGATTAAAGCTCTTGCTACAGCTACACGCTGCCGCTGCCCACCTGATAATTCGTTTGGTTTGTGATCCATACGGTTACCCAAACCAACATTTTCCAGGGCTTTGGCAGCCCTTGCATCCCGGTCTTTTTTGCTGGTTCCGGCATAAATTAGTGGTAAGGCAACATTATCTAAAGATGTGGAGCGTGGTAATAAATTAAACGTTTGGAAAACGAAACCAATTTCCTGGTTGCGCACTTCAGCCAAAGCATCATCGCTCATGTGGCTTACATTTGTTCCATTTAATATATACGTTCCGCTTGAAGGTGTATCCAAACAACCTAAAATATTCATTAAGGTTGATTTTCCTGAACCGGATGGCCCCATCAATGCTACAAATTCACCTTTATTGATATCTAACGAAACTGATTTTAAAGCATGAATCACTTCAGATCCTATAACATATTTACGGCCGATTTCTTTTATAGTAATGAGTGGTTTCTCCATGTTTTTTCTTTTTTAGACAAGCGTTAAGGGCTAGATGTTACAAGAGGGATTAAAATTAAGCATAAATGTTAATCTTAAAAGATGCTGAAGTAAATTCAACATAACGATTATAGCATTATTTTTCAATAATTTTTGGCACCATAAAAAATTGTTCGGTATGTTTTGCGGCATTTTTTAAACCATCGGCAGTAGAAATTTCTTGTTTAACCACGTCCTCACGCCAAACATTTACCGATTCGTTCATATATACCAAAGGCTTAACATTTGAAGTGTCTAACTCATTTAATTTTTCCATGAAAGATAAAATTTTATTCATTTCAGGAATTAAAGTATCCACTTCTTTATCATCAATATGAATTCGGGCCAGGTCGGCTATTTTATGGATGGTTTTTGCGTCTAAATTCATATTTATACTAATTTACTGTCAATCAATTTAAAAACCTTTTCTTTTAATACATCAGAATCAATATCAGTCAAGGTTGAGGTATTAATTGGTTTGTGGACGTAAATATCGCAAATTCCGGGCTTACTTCCATACTTTGCACCATCATCCCAGTTAATTTTCCAAACATCGGTGATACTAACGGGTACAAGCGGAATATTTTTATCAATGGCCAGGCGGAACGGGCCATTTTTAAATTCGCCTAGTTTTGGAGGATAATGATCGTCTATTTTACCTTCCGGAAAAATGACAAGGCTCATGCCCTTTTCTAAATTTTCGCCTGCTTTTTTAAAAGCTCTAAAGGCAGAAATTTTGCTATCACGGTTTACGGAAATATCAATGGTTCTAAAAAAAACGCCTAAAACAGGATTATTCAGCAACTCATCTTTCCCCATAAAATGAAATTTGCCATGCCCCATGATACAGAAAATCATGATATCCAAGTTGGAAGTATGATTGGCACAATAGATATAAGTTTGTTTTGTATTTAGAGGCTCTTCATATTGATACCGGAAAAATACACCTGAAAAAAAACTACACAGAAAGCTATTGGCTTTTCTGCAAAAATTGAGGATACCATAATATTTCTCATTACGTGATGTAATGTAGTATAGAGGATAAAACAGAGCGAAAAAAAAGAGTATCCAGAATAAAAACCAAACCCGGTGTACTTGCCTCAGAAAGTGAATCATAGATAACCAAAAATATAAAATAGTTTCATATTTCAAACTACTGATTGCATTCGGCAAAGTTGTGGTTGTATTACATCAACACCAGGAAAAAATAGTTGACGGAACGCTAACCGGTCATTGTTCAAAGATCTCTCCGCTACGGTCGAGATGACGACTATAACATAAACCGTAGGTCATACCGGTGTTTAAAAAAATCTTCCCATTAAAATTAGTACGATTTATGATTTGCTTGTATTTTATTTTTAATTTCGTGCCATTATGAAAGAAACAGTGGTGAGCGGCATCCGCTCAACAGGAAAATTACATTTGGGTAATTATTATGGTGCGGTTAAAAACTTCGTTCAAATGCAGAACGATTACAATTGCTACTTTTTTATTGCCGATTTACACTCATTAACTACACACCCTACCCCTGCCGACTTGCACGGAAACATTAAACACGTTTTGGTTGAATATTTGGCAAGTGGAATAGATCCAGAAAACAGCACCATATATATACAAAGTGATGTTCCTGAAATTGCTGAGCTTTACTTATATTTAAATATGAATGCCTATATGGGCGAGCTTGAGCGCAGTACTTCTTTTAAAGATAAAGTTCGTGCAAACCCTGATAACGTTAATGCTGGTTTACTCACCTACCCGGTATTAATGGCTGCTGATATTTTGATCCATAAGGCTACAAAAGTACCTGTAGGGAAAGACCAGGAGCAGCATTTGGAAATGGCCCGTACTTTCGGAAACCGTTTCAACAGATTATACAATACCGAATATTTTCCTGAGCCATACGCATTTAGCTATAGCGACAAGCTGGTTAAAGTACCTGGTTTAGATGGTAAAGGTAAAATGGGTAAATCAGAAGGCGAAGCAAATGCCGTTTACCTTTCGGATGATCCTGAAACAATCCGTAAAAAAGTAATGAGAGCTGTGAGCGATGGCGGTCCGACAGAGGAAAACCAGGTAAAACCTGAACCTATTCAAAACCTTTTTGATTTAATGAAAGTGGTTTCGAGTGCTGATACCCATGCCCATTTTGAAGATTTGTACAGCAAAATGCAGATCCGTTATGGCGATTTTAAAAAGCAACTGGCAGAAGATATGATTATTGCTACAACGCCAATGCGCGAGCGTATTCAGGACATTGCCAAAGATGATTCGTATTTAAGGCAAGTTGCTAAACACGGTGCATTAAAAGCCCGGGAAAGTGCACAGAAAACCATCAGGGAAGTTCGCAGTTTAATCGGGTTTAAAAGTTTTTAATTATTTTAATAGATTTGAGAAGTGGACATTAGATTGAGACAATACATTTCTCATCTCACATCACACATCTCAAAATCTCATAGCTAAAGGAAATGCACATAGCAATTGTAGGAAATATAGGTGCCGGTAAAACCACTTTAACAGGTTTATTGGCTAAAAATTATGGATGGGAAGCTTTATACGAAGCTGTGGACAATAACCCATATCTGGAAGATTTTTACAGCGACATGAAACGCTGGAGCTTTAATCTTCAGATTTATTTCCTGAATAGCCGTTTTCAGCAAATTACAGACATTGAGGTAAATAAACGTAATGTGATCCAAGACAGGACCATTTATGAGGATGCACATATTTTTGCAGAAAACCTGCACGATATGGCTTTGATGACCACCCGCGACCACGACAATTACCGTGCGATTTTTGACAACATTACTTCTTTTATTAAACCGCCTGATTTATTGGTTTACCTGCGCGCATCAGTACCTACCCTGGTAAACAACATTCAGCGCCGTGGCCGGGAGTATGAAGCGGGTATCCGTATAGATTACCTTTCTAAGCTGAACGAAAAATACGAAGCATGGATAAAGGGATATAACCTCGGTAAATTATTAATTTTAGATAAAGACAAATTGGATTTCACGAATAATCCGGAAGATCTGGGTACTGTAATCCAATCCATAGAGGCTGAGATTAACGGTTTATTTTAGCTTCGAGCTTAATAAAGAATGTTGGAACAGCGATAAATGGTTTGAAAATTTAATGTGATCAATATGAAAAAAGATTTCGAACACGAAAATCCTGAAAACTGGAAGTGGGGTACTTTTTATTTCAACAGAAAAGATTCCAGATTAATTGTTCCTAAACGTGTTAAATTACTCGGCTGGACATTCAATTTCGCGCATCCAATAGCTTACATCATTATCGCTGTAATTTTCCTCTTTGTTTTTTATCAATTTTATCGAAATAACATATGATCGATGAAAAATCAGGTTCATTTGTAAAAGATCCTAAAATTATCGGCATTATCCCGGCGAGATATGCCTCTACCCGTTTTCCTGGAAAACCTTTGGTTGATATTGCCGGAAAAAGCATGATTCAACGGGTATATGAGCAAGCAACTAAAGCTGAAAGTTTATCAAAAGTGGTTATTGCCACTGATGATGAGCGGATTTCGGATGAAGTGAAAAGGTTTGGCGGCGAATTCATTTTTACCTCTTCCCATCATCAAAGTGGTACCGATCGGTGTGCTGAAGTAATTGAGCAGCTGCCAGGTTTTGATATTGTGATTAATATCCAGGGGGACGAACCTTTTATCGAACCTGCGCAGATTGAATTGCTGGCGAGTTGCTTTGCGGAAGAAAAAGTTCAGCTTGCTACTTTAATTAAATCTATCCAAAGCCAGGAAAGTGTGTATAATCCTAACAGTCCGAAAGTAGTGATTGATGTTAATGGCCGTGCAATGTACTTTAGCCGTAGCCCGATCCCTTTTATCAGAAATGGAGAACCGGGTGTGTGGGCAGAAAAGCATCAGTTTTACAAGCATATCGGTATTTATGGTTACCGTACCGAATCATTAAAGGCCATTACGAAACTTCCTCCATCCTCTTTAGAGATTGCTGAAAGCTTAGAGCAATTGCGCTGGATTGAAAACGGGTTCTATATCCAAACTAAAGTGACTGATTTAGAAACGGTTGCAATTGATACACCAGAGGATTTATTGAAGCTTAATAAATTACTTAAGGCACTGAAATTGGAATAATTGGTTTTTTTAAGCAAACACCAACCCTAACCACTATCCCCTAAGCTACTTGATTACCAGTTCCATCTGGATATTACACCTTGTGTAAGGCGTAGGCTTACCTGCTACTTTTTGGAAGCCCAGTTTATGATAAAGGTTAATTGCAGGTTTTAAAATGGTGTTGCTCTCTAAATAAATTTTAGAAGCTCCTAATGACTTCGCTTTTTGGATAATGGCATTAGCCAGTAAGAATCCTACATTTTTGCCTTGTGCTTTTGGTGATACCGCCATTTTAGCCAGTTCGAAATCATATTCTTCATCATTCATCTTAATCATTGCACAAACACCAAGCGGTTCACCGTTGTATAGTGCAACCATTATAAAACCTCCTTTATCTAAAATATAGCCTTGCGGATTATCCAAAGCTTTATAATCAGATTCTTCCATGGCAAAATACTGCGAAATCCATTCTACATTTAGCAATCTGAATATTTCCTGGTATTTAGGCTCATAATTTACAATCTCAACTTTTAAACTGTCGCGCTGCTTCTTTTTCTCAATAACCCTCCTGAGCAATGTTTTCTGTTCCAATAAAAATTCCCACTCTGCTATTGCTTCCCACAGATTATTTTGGGCCTGAGCAGAAATTTCTTCTACAGCTGCATTAACATCAATTAACTGATCTTTTATCTTTTCTGAAATCTCCAATCCTTTTTTAGAAAGACTCACAACATTTCTGCGTCCATCGGTTTTGTCTTTACTTTCTTTAACATAACCCTTTTTAAGCATTTCACTAATAATTTTACTTACTGATGGATGCGAATGACCGATTTCTTTAGCGAGTTCGGTTATGGTTTTCTCCTTATCTTTTGTTAAAGCATAAAAAACAGGAAACCATTTTGGTTGCATATCTATATTGTAAAGTTTGTAAATCTGTGCACCATCTTCTGTTACCTTATCGGTTAACATTCTTAACCTACTGCCAATAGCTACCTTGCCTGCCTGTTCAAAAAAGTTCATACAATATTAATTACGTAATCAGTTACGCAAATATAAAAACTTATTTAGAACATTCAATAAAATTAATTGCAAGGAATAATATTTAGTATTTTAGATGATCTATGAACAAGAAAACGCTCTTAAAAACCTTACTTTTATTCGGATATGCCGCTTCTGCACAAGAACCTGCCGGATTAATTGTTAAAACAAACCTTTTAAATTTGGTGGCTAAAAGACCTGGTATTTCAATAGAAAAAACTTTTTCCAATCTCTATGGGTTGGAAATCGCTTACACTTTTGGCGAATTTAAAAACATTAGTTATCGTGATTATTACCATTACGATGGTTTTTTGTTTCGGGCTAAAAAGTATATTGTACCTATCAGAAAGCGCGAAGCCAATGCATTTTATGGTGTTTATTTTGGAAACCTTAATAAAACATTAATCTCGCACCGCTCTTATGATGAAACTGGTATTTTCAGTATAGGCCGCGACAGGGATTTCACAGCCAGCTCTTTGCGTTATGGCGGAACTTTCGGGGTATCATTTATACCAAAAAACCATTTTCTTATAGAGGGGCTTACTGGCGTGGGTTATGGCAATTACTATAATGTTCGCAACAATTTAAAAGCTAAATTGCCTGCTGGTTATTTTGATTTACAATTATGGTTATCTATTGGCTATTCGTTCTAAATTGGCGAAGATTATAAATTCAAATCAGAACTAAAACATAAAATTTGTAGTTTTGAATATGAGAAATATACCGCTCTTCGTTTTGATGTGCTTTTTAGCACTTGTTGGCTGTAAATCTAACGGTAAAAAAGTAACCAATACCATTGAATTTAAGAATGTGAACCAGCGCATTGCCAAATCATTTTCTGATTTAAAGCGATTGGATACTTTTAAAATAGAACTTACCGGCCGGAAGCCTGAGGAGATGGTATTGACCTTCAGCATCAAAAATTTTGATGGAAAAGAAATTTACAATACCAAAATAAAAGGCACTGAATTATTGGGCAGTACCGACCCTAATGTAGATTTATCAAAAGAAAAAGACCAGGTTATTTTTTTAAAAACAATTGCTGATGATTTTTTTAGTGATGATAATTTTCTTGAACCTGCGGTAATGCCTGAAGATAAGGCAGACAAGTATACCCCTGATAAAGCACTTTACGAAGAATTAAAAAAATCGGGACTGAATGGTTTTAAATATCGTTTAGGTAAAGAAAATAACATTTACATTGCCTGGAGTGAGAAAGAACAGAAAGTGAAGATTTATTACAACTGCTGTTAACTTGGTTATCAGTATATTAGATAATCAAAGATAGAATGATTTGATTGTCAATAATTAGAAATTTCCACTATCAACGTTTCAGGGATTTTTAAAATTTCTATGTAAAGCAAATACTTTAAGGCAAAAAACTGATGATGAAAAAGATTTTAAAAAATGTTCGATCTCTACACGCGTTATGAGGATAAAAAGAATCTCAGAAAGATCGAATAGATTAAAAAAGAACTTTTTACCTGGGTATTTTAATTCGGCAATAACTTAAAACATTCAATATCAGCGCAATCTTCACCTTAAAAAATATTCTTGCAACTATCTAATCGAGCGATAATTTTTCGTACCTTTGTATCCCGTACAAAAACAATTAACAGGGCTATAAAAAGCCTGGTTAATTCCACAAATTATCAATCATGACAAAGTATATTTTTGTTACGGGCGGTGTAACTTCCTCTTTAGGTAAGGGCATCATTTCCGCATCTTTAGCTAAACTTTTACAGGCACGTGGCTACCGTGTAACCATTCAAAAATTCGATCCGTACATTAATATCGATCCAGGAACTTTAAATCCATACGAACATGGCGAATGCTTTGTTACCGAAGATGGTGCAGAAACCGACTTGGATCTAGGTCATTATGAGCGTTTCCTTAACGTTCCAACTTCACAGGCAAACAACATTACCACCGGCCGTATTTATCAAAACGTAATTAACAAAGAGCGTAAAGGCGAATATTTAGGTAAAACCGTTCAGGTTGTGCCACACATTACCGATGAAATTAAACGCAACATGCGTATTTTGGGCGATAGCGGTGAATATGATATTGTAATTACTGAGCTTGGCGGAACTGTTGGTGATATCGAATCTCTACCATTTATTGAAGCTGTGCGTCAGTTTAAATGGGAAGAAGGCAGTACAAATGCCATTGTAATTCACCTTACTTTAGTGCCCTATTTGGCAGCGGCAGGCGAATTAAAAACCAAGCCGACACAACACTCTGTTAAAGCATTATTGGAGTATGGCATTCAACCTGATATATTGGTTTGCAGAACCGAGCACCACATTAGTCCCGAAATCAGAAAAAAAATCGCTTTATTTTGTAACGTTAACATCAATGCGGTAGTCGAATCGATGGATGCATCTACTATTTATGATGTGCCATTGTTGATGTTAAAAGAGCAATTAGACAAAACTGTTTTATCGAAATTAAAACTGCCTACCAAAAACGATCCGGATATGGAAAGCTGGAAAGATTTCCTTGGCCGTTTAAAAAACCCAACAGCTGAAGTTAAAATTGGCTTGATTGGTAAATATGTAGAATTACCAGATGCTTATAAATCAATTATCGAATCTTTTGTACACGCAGGTTCGAAAAATGAATGTAAAGTAAGGGTAGAATATATTCACTCTGAAGGCATTTTCCCTGATAATGTTAAAGAGAAATTAAACCATTTGCAAGGGGTATTAGTGGCACCTGGTTTTGGTAGTCGTGGTATTGAAGGTAAAATCGACGCAATTAAATATGTGCGCGAGAACAATATTCCTTTCTTCGGAATTTGCTTGGGCATGCAATGTGCAGTTATTGAATTTGGCCGAAATGTTTTAGGCTTAAAAGATGCCCATACTACTGAGATAGAAGAAAATGCTGCAAATCCGGTTATCAATATGATGGAAGAGCAGAAAAAAATAACAAATAAAGGTGGAACGATGCGTTTAGGCTCATATCCTTGTGATATTAAAAAAGGTACAAAAGCATTTTCTATTTATGGAAAATCGCATATCAATGAGCGTCACCGTCACCGTTACGAATTTAATAACGATTATTTAAAGCAATACGAAGAGGCTGGAATGATTGCATCGGGCATGAACCCGCAAACCAATCTGGTAGAAATTGTTGAGCTAAAAAATCATCCATTTTTCGTTGGCGGACAGTTTCACCCAGAATTAAAATCAACAGTTGCTAATCCTCACCCACTTTTTGTTAAATTTGTCGCCGCTGCGATGGAGTTTGCGAAAAAGAAAACGAATTAAAAGCAGTACATACATAAATAATGGATAGAAATACCTTTACAGGACTGTTCCTGATTATGATCATTTTGGCAGGATCATTCTACTTTTTGAAGCCGAACGCGGCTGAATTAAAAAAAGCCCAAGAAACGGAGCATCTGGATTCTTTGAAAAAAGCTGGTATTAAGCCAGTACAAAAAGATACAGGCAAAACCGCTGCGATTGCAAATCCGGTTGTAGATTCTTTAGCCTTGAAAGGCCCTTTTGGTACCGCAATAACAGGCACTGAAGCCAATACTGTTTTAGAAAATGAAAATTTATTAATTAAATTAAGTAATAAAGGTGGTAAAATCACCTCTGTTGAAGTAAAAGGTCAGAAAACCTTTACCGGAAAACCGCTTATATTATTTGAAGGAAACGATAATAAATTTGGTTTAAGTATTAACGCATCCGGTAAAGTAATCAACACAAACGATTTATACTTTACACCAACAAAAGCCGGTAATACAGTTACCATGCGTGCCAATTACGGTGCCAATGCTTACGTAGAATATGTTTACGACTTAAAAGCATTAAGCAATAAAGTTGGTTTTAATATTAACCTTGTTGGTTTACAGCAGGTAATTGCGGGTAACAACATCGGCCTTAACTGGCAAACTACGTTGTTACAGCAAGAAAAATCGATTGAAAGTGAGCACCGTTACTCTGCACCTTACTATAAATACTTGGATGGTGATGTAAACCATTTAAGTGTGTCTAAAGATGAAAAAGAAGAGTTATCGAAAGGTAAAATTCAATGGTTCTCTTTTAAACAACACTTTTTCTCAGCTTCATTAATCTCAAAACAAGCTTTCGACAAAGGAACTTTAGAAGTTAAAATCCCAACCACTCCAGGTGAAGTGAAGTTTTATGATGCCAATATGCAATTGCCATATGCACATACAGCAAACCAGGTTTACGAAATGGAATTCTATTTCGGCACAAACAAATTCTCAGCTTTAAAAGCACAGGGTTACGATTTAGAGCAACAGGTTGATATGGGTTACTGGCCGTTAAAATACATTAACCGTTTTATTGTATTGCCTGTATTTAATTTCTTAAACAGTTTTGGCTGGAATTATGGTTTGATTATTTTGGTATTAACCATTTTACTAAAACTTGCATTATCGCCACTTACCTACAAGTCATACCTATCAATGGCTAAAATGAGGGTTTTAAAACCAGAAATGGATGAAATTAAGGCTAAAGTAGGTGAAGATAATCCAACATTGGTTCAGCAGGAATATTTAAAACTCTACAAAAAGGCTGGTGTAAACCCACTCGGTGGATGTTTGCCAATGGTATTACAATTGCCGCTGGTAATGGCTTTCTTTTTCTTCTTCCCTAACTTGTTTGAGTTGCGTGGTGAGAGTTTCTTGTGGATGAAAGATTTATCAACTTATGATGAGTTTATCAAATTTGGTGTGAAAATTCCTTTCATTGGCGATCACTTAAGTTTAATGTGTGTATTGATGACCATCTCTACATTGATTATGACTTACTTTAATAACCAGGTTTCTGGTGCAACAGGCCAGATGAAATATATTGGTTACATTATGCCAGTTATTTTCTTAGGTGTATTAAACAGCTACCCTGCCGGATTAAACTATTATTATTTCTTAGCCAACTTAATGACTTTCGGACAGCAGTTCTTAATCCGTAAGATGGTAGATGATGATAAAATCCATGCTTTAATTCAACAGAATAAAGCCAGACCAGCTGATGAGAAAAAGAAAAAATCTAAATTTCAACAGCGTTTAGATGATTATATGCGTCAGCAGCAACAAGCTAAAAAATAATTTAGCATATATTGATACCATACCCCCGATTACTTTAAAAGTGATCGGGGGTTTTTGTTTTAAGGGAGAGCGATCAGCACATGCATTAGCCGTTAAACGTCAATGCTGATACCGCTAATTCTTAAACTAAATGCTTTTAATTGTAATATTTGGCATACAAGTTTCTTAATAAGCTAAAAAATTCCAATTTTAGAAGATTAAATCTCAACCAACAAATTAATTAACTTTTAAAATGCAAAAGAGACTAACTATTATTCTGTTTTTCGTTGTCAGCTTTGCCTACGCACAAAAAAAACCTTTAGATCATACCGTTTATGATACTTGGGAATCAGTAGGTACAAAGCAATTATCAAATAACGGTACTTGGGCAATGTACAGCATCTTACAGCAAGAAGGCGATGCACAGCTATACCTAACCAATATTAAAACCAATGCAAAGCTTACCATTGCAAGGGGAATGAACTCGCAATTTAGCAACGATTCTAAATTTGCGGCTTTCAATATCCGGCCGTTAAATAAAGATTTACGTCAGGCTAAAATTAAAAAGAAAAAGCCCGAGGAATCACCTAAAGACTCATTGGGTATTGCTAACCTTACTACAAATGCAATAACCAAAGTACCAAGGGTAAAATCATTTAAATTTCCGGAAGAAGGTGCTGGTGTATTGGCTTATTTAACTGAAAAGCCAGATACAGCAAAGAAAACAGTAAAACCTGCCGATAAAAAAGATGGAGAGAATGATTTTGCCGATGATGACCCTGCTTCTAAAGCAAAAACGGATGAAGGAACAGATTTAGTAGTAAAAAATCTTTTAACGGGTACAGATAAAACCTACAAATTTGTTACCGATTATTATTTTAGTAAAGATGGTAAACAACTTGTTTTTTCTTGCAGCGGATCAAAAAAAGATAAAACTGCTCCACAAGGTGTATTTTTATTAAATACAGAGAAAGGCACACTTAAAACCTTAATTAAAGGCAAAGGAAGTTTTAAAAATTTCACATTCGATGATGATAGTGAGCATGTAGCTTTTGTGGGCGAACAAAGTCCGGAGAAGCAGGAAATAAAAGATTATAATATTTATTACAACTCTTTAACGCTTGATACTGCACAAATATTGGTTGATTTTGATATGCCAGGTTTGCCAGCAAAATGGTCGGTTAATGGTGATGGAAAAATAACTTTTAGTAAAGATGGAAAAAAACTGTTTTTTGGCATTTCTCCGGTTAAAAAGCCAAAAGATACCACTATTGTAGATTTTGAAGTGGCAAAAGTTGATGTTTGGAATTATAAGGATGATTACTTACAGCCGATGCAGCTTAAAAATGCAGATAGAGATAGTAAGAAAAGCTATTTATCAGTAATTGATGTGTACAGTAGTGATCCTAAAGTAATTCCACTAACAGATTTACAATTGCCCGATGCCAACCCAATTGCAGAAGGCGATGCAGCAATGGTGCTTGCTTCTACTGATTATGGCCACAGAATCGAATCACAATGGAGCGGATCAACTTCAAAAGATTATTATCTGGTTGACACTAAAAACGGACAAAAAAAGAAAATTATCGAAAACCTGAATGGTTACGCATTGGCTTCTCCGGCAGGCAATTACATTTTATACTTTGATAGAAAAGCAGGCAGCTGGAGTACCTATAATGTAGCCACTGGAAAGGTTACCGTTTTAACCGCTGGTTTAAGTGAAAAATTTGTTGATGAAGAAAATGATGTGCCAGATTTACCATCAGCATATGGTTTAGCTACCTGGACGGAAGGCGATAAAGCTGTTTTAATTTATGATAAATATGATATCTGGTCGTTCTCACCTGATGGAAAATCGGCTCCAAAAAACATTACTGCCGGATTTGGAAGGGCAAACAACCTTACTTTCCGCTATGAAAGGGTAACGCAGGATAATAGATTTGAAAGAAATGCCGACAGTAAATTTGTTAAAGCAAACGAATTGGTTTGGTTGGATGGTTTTAATAATGCAACTAAAGAAAATGGTTTTTACCGCACAAACGTAGGTTCTGTTAAAGCACCAGAATTGGTAATAATGGGTAAATTTAAATATTCGAACCTGGTAAAAGCTGAAGATGCAGACGTTTATATTTACGATAAAGCTAATTATGTAGAATCGCCAAATGTTTACGTTACGACTGATTTTAAAACTGAAACCAAATTAAGCAATACCAATCCTCAGCAAAAAAACTACAATTGGGGTACTGCCGAACTGGTTAAATGGACCACTCCAAAAGGTTATAAAGCAGAAGGTATATTGTATAAGCCTGAAAATTTCGATCCCAATAAGAAATACCCAATGATTGCTTATTTCTACGAAAAACTTACTGATGGTTTATATACCTATCAAGCACCTGCTCCTACTCCATCGCGTTTAAATATTTCTTATTTTGTGAGTAACGGATACCTGGTTTTTGCACCTGACATCAGTTATGAAACTGGTCATCCGGGTAAATCTGCTGTAGAGTTTATCAATTCGGGTGTAGAAAGTTTAAAGAAAAACAGTTGGGTAGATGGCAGTAAAATCGGCATCCAGGGTCAAAGCTGGGGCGGCTATCAGGTTGCTTACCTAATTACCCAAAATAACATGTACGCAGCAGCATGGGCGGGTGCGCCTGTAGCCAACATGACTTCTGCTTATGGTGGTATCCGTTGGGAAACCGGGATGAACCGTCAGTTTCAATACGAAAAAACACAAAGCCGTATCGGTGCAACCCTATGGGAAAAACCAGAATTATACATCGAGAACTCTCCGTTATTCATGTTCCCGAAGGTGAATACACCAGTGGTGGTAATGGCCAACGATGCAGATGGAGCTGTGCCTTGGTATCAGGGAATTGAAATGTTTACAGGCTTGCGCCGATTGGGTAAACCAGTTTGGATGCTTAATTACAATGGTGAAGCGCACAATTTAGTGCAACGCCAGAACCGTAAGGATATCCAGATCCGCGAACAACAATTTTTCGATTATTACTTAAAAGGTACAAAAGCTCCTGCATGGATGACAAGCGGGGTTCCTGCTACTGAAAAAGGGAAAACCTGGGGTTTTGAATTAACGGATGATAAACCTTAAATGAGTCTGGAGTGTTGAGTTGGGAGTTTGGAAGCCATGGTGCAGAAGCAACAGTTCATCGCAGATAGATAAAATATTTAAATCCATAATAGATAGCCTAACTTTTTATTATGGATTTTTTCAGTATTAATATTAAAAAGCAGTTATCCCTCTTTAATATTATGGCTATGGGTAATGACTCATAACCCCAACCTCTCAACTCCAAACTCTTTTCTATGATCTTTCGCTTAAAAAAAGTATTTTAACCCCTTCAAAGCAAAACATTAAACATTCCTAATGGCATTAAGCAGAATTTGGTCGGCATTTATTATTGTAGCTATCGTTGTAGCCTGTATTAAATGCTTTTTTCTCGGGCAAAGCGATATTTTTAACTGGATGGTGATCGGTAAATCGTCTGATCCGGCAAATCCATTAAAATTGGATGGCATTATAGAAACCTGCTCTATAGCCGTTAAACTTTGCATCGAATTGGTGGGTACTTTGGCTTTATTTATGGGTTTTATGAGCATTGCCGAAAAAGCAGGAGGAATCCGTTTATTATCTAAAATCATTGCTCCTTTCTTCTCCAAACTGTTTCCTGATATACCAAAAGGTCACCCATCAATGGGACACATGATTATGAATTTTTCTGCCAATTTATTGGGTTTAGATAATGCAGCAACGCCATTCGGAATTAAAGCAATGGAAAGCCTTCAGGAATTGAACCCAAATAAAGATACTGCCAGTAATGCACAAATTATGTTCTTGTGTTTGCATGCGGCTGGATTAAGCTTAATACCGGTGAGTGTTATCGCGATCAGATCTACACAAAATGCTTCTGATCCTACTGATATATTTATTCCTTGCATGATTGTAACCTTTATGGGTACCATGGCTGCTATGCTCATTGTTTCATTTAAACAGAAAATAAATATTTTTCAACCTGCAATCATTACCTGGGTTTTGGGAATCTCGGCTGTAATTGGTGCGCTGGTATGGTATGTAAGTAAATTGAATGCAGAAAGCATAAAATCATTTTCTGGCTTATTAAGTGGCGGTATTATCCTGCTGATTTTTCTACTCATTGTATTGGGTGCACTCTATAAGAAAATTGACGTTTTCGATTCATTTATAGAAGGTGCCAAAGGTGGCTTTGAAACAGCAATAAAAATTATCCCCTACCTTGTGGGCATACTGGTAGCCGTTTGTATGCTAAGAACGAGCGGAACTTTCGATGTAATTATGAACGGAATTAAACAGGCTTTTGTTTTATTCGGCGCTGATACCCGCTTTGTTGATGCCCTTCCTACAGCATTAATCAGACCGTTAAGCGGTGGGGCAGCAAGAGGCATGATGGTAAGTACCATGATCTCTAACGGACCTGATTCATTCGCCAGCAGACTTTCGGGAGTTTTTCAGGGGGCTTCTGATACTACTTTTTATGTAGTAGCCGTATATTTTGGATCAGTTAGTATAAAAAATACCCGTTATGCAATTGGTTCGATGTTATTGGCCGATTTGGTAGGCGTAATTACTGCAATTACAATGGCCTATTTGTTTTGGCCGGGATTAAAATAATTTACTAACGAAAAATCCCTGTCTGATATAACACCAAACAGGGATTTTTTTATGAGCATTAGGTTAAATGTGATTTTAATTTTACGAAACCTGTGGAATTGAAATTCGGTGAATAATTTCGTCGATCGCATCCGGATCGATTGCCACATTTTTAGAGGCACACCATTTTTCACTTTTGTTATCTAACCAGATACAAAAGGAATGATATCCATCTAAAACAACGGCATAAGTTTCATGAAAATCATCTTGAATACGCATGCAAAATCCCTTAAAAATTTTGCCTCTGACAATAAATTGCAAGGTTGAATAATTTTCTAACATGGCTCATTATATTTTTGGTTAAATTACAACAAAATATAAACGAGAATGTTTGGTTAATTTTAACAAATTAATAATTAATTCTTAAATGCCGCTTAATGGCTTAACCTATGTTTAACATGTTGGAATAACCTTTGGCAATTAAACGTTTTTTCGAGGGCAAATATAGCTCACATTGCAGGTTTAGAATGGTGCGTCCTCGCTTTATAATTGAGGTTTCGGCTATTACCTCATCTCCTTCATTTGCAGGTGCAAAATAATCAATATAGTTACTTACAGTAGTATAACGCTCATTTAATCCCATCGTAAATACCGTTGCCCCGATTAAATCATCAATAATACCTGCGGTTACGCCACCGTGCAAAATCTGATAAGGATTAGTCATTTCTTTACGGATGGTATACTGGCAAATTAAAATTCCATTTTCCGCTTTAATTAAAACCGGCGCAAGCCAGTTCATAAAATTAGATGGCGAATCGGAAATTACTTTACCAATTGATTGCCTTAAAATTTTGAGTCGCTTATCGCTTAAAGATTCTTCCATATGATTTGGGATGTATTGAGGGGGTAAAAATAGGGAAAACAGTTGGGAATTGGGGGGGGGTGGAGTTGGGGGTTTGGAGTTGGGAGTTAATAGTTCATGGTTGATGGTTCATAGTTGATGGTTAATGGTTGATAGTTGATGGTTAATAGTTCATTGTTGATGGTTGATAGTTGATAGTTGATAGTTTGATGGTTCATGGTTGGGAGGTTAATAGTTCATGGTTTGATGGTTTGATGGTTCATGGTTGGGAGGTTAATAGTTGATGGTTAATTGTTGATGGTTATAGTTCATGGTTCATGGTTGGTGGTTAGGAGTTTAAAGGGCATGTATCAAATGGGCTTTAATTAACAATCGAGTAAGAAGCAGGGAATTAGTTTCCCTGCTGTCTCCTCACACCACCGTACGTACCGTTCGGTATACGGCGGTTTGTTAGAATAACTTCGTTTGGTGTGATCGAGTAAGAAGCAGGGAATTAGTTTCCCTGCTGTCTCCTCACACCACCGTACGTACCGTTCGGTATACGGCGGTTTGTTAGAATAACTTCGTTTGGTGTGTCGTTTTCCAATAGTAATAATTGGTAAATCCATCAAGTCCATGCCTCAAAAAGAACTTCTTGTCAAGGGTTGTAAGTAATATCGGGCTGTTTGCAGTCCTACAGTACCCCTTACGGGTATTGGCCAATTGATAGGCCCTTGATTTTACCAACCCCATCTTCATTAAATTCCGCGCTCTACCCGTTATACTCTTCCATTGCTTCCAAAGAACAATCCGCAGTCTGGTCCTCATCAACTCGTCCAGTCTGGTCATATGACTCTTTGCTTCTGCAATAGAGAAATAATTAACCCAACCATGAATGATTTCCTTAAGCGTTAATATTCTTTCTTGGAATGGAACTGGTTGGCTACGTTTAGTTTGCTCCCGGATTTTCTCCTTGATCGCTCTTAGAGATTTGGATGAAATTCGCATCTTCCATCCCTCTTTGCTACCATAGAATGAAAACCCGRGCAGACTACTTTGGCTTGGCCTGCTAACCTTACTTTTCTCCCTGTTAACCTTCAGTTTCAGGCAGTCTTCCAGATATACTGAAATACTTCTCATTACCCGGTGTCCTGATTTCCTGCTTCTTAGATAGATACTGCAATCATCAGCATATCGCACGAACCTGTGCCCACGCTCTTCGAGCTTAACATCGAGTTCGTGAAGGATAACATTTGATAGTAACGGACTTAATGGACTGCCTTGTGGCGTTCCTTCTTTTCTTGGGCTGACCAATCCATTCTCCATGATCCCCACACTCAAATAAAGACGRATAAGCTTCAATGTCCGCTTATCCTTTATCTTTACTGACAGCAGATGCATAAGTTTATCATGGTTTACCCGGTCAAAAAATTTGTCCAGGTCAAGTTCCACAATCCAGGTGTAACCTGTGTTAAGATATTCCTGAGCCTTTAACACTGCCTGATGGGCATTGCGATCTGGCCGGAAACCATAACTATCAGAGGAAAAGTCGCCCTCGTACTTGGGGCTCAGCCATTGAGAGATGGCCTGCTGGATCAACCGGTCAATGACCGTTGGGATGCCAAGCATCCTCTTACCACCACTGCCTTTGGGWATCTCTACCTTTCTTACAGCGTTCGGTCGGTAATGGCCTGATAAAATATCACTCCGTAATGCCTGCCAGTTAGCATTCAGGTAGTCGCGAAGTTCATCGGTCTGCATACCATCAATACCACCAGCACCCTTATTGGCAGTAACCTGCCTAAAGGCTCTTTGTACATTTCGGATGTCTAATATTTCTTCAAGCATAATACTAAAAAAAAACTCCTTCCCAGGCATTGTGTACATTGGTTGCACGGCTCGGCTCAGCTCCTCTTATAATTTACTCTCGGATTCCGTCCTACCCTCATATAAGCAGTTCTCTAATGTGGTTCCGCTGTAAACGCTCTGCCATAAACTTCCTGTTTCCTTTGCCATCCTAACATTTGGTCCTTTCTGCATCCGAAAAATGCAGTACTACGACCGCTGCTGACTTCTGATTGAGGCATTTAACATCTCTGCCAAATGTTTCTTCTCCTGTAATCGCGCTTACAATTGACAGAACTCATTCAGATCTCCCGGGGTAAGACAATCTACTTCCTATGGATGTGGCCTCTGTATCTGCGTAATAGTCCCCGTGCAGTATTGGGCTTCTGTTTGTTTCGCAACATCACCCGGACTAAATCCGCCTCGTATACAGTTTCTGTTCGTAAGCCCCCATATTTGCCGCGGACTTCCTTCAGATTCGCAGTCACCCACGACACCCTTGTCTCGAGCTAACACTTCCTACTGCTAAGCGTGTTCGGGACTTGAACCCTATAGTCGATTGCCATGCCCGGCGCAC
>NZ_LMKM01000024.1 GCF_001421515.1 Pedobacter sp. Leaf216
AAACGAGTTTATTCTAACAAACCGCCGTATACCGAACGGTACGTACGGTGGTGTGAGGAGACAGCAGGGAAACTAATTCCCTGCTTCTTACTCGATTTCCACCCTTGCTGTATGAGGCGGCGTGGTCTATCTCTTTTAAAGAGATGAAAAAATGGTGGCGGATTATTGGAAGTTTTGCTTTTCTGGTGGTTTTTTTTACCGCTTTATCAGTTGCGTTGGTTACCAATCACCTCATACCCGGATTCACCATTGCCTTAGGGTTTTTATTGGGAGGAATTGTTTCCCCTCCTGATGCCGTAAGCACCGCCGCCATTACAAAATTTGTAAAAATTCCAAAATCTACTGCTGCTATTTTGGAAGGCGAGAGCCTTTTAAACGATGCTTCTTCGTTAATAATCTTCCGTTTTGCATTGGTTGCTGTAGGTACAGGTCAGTTTATTTGGCAGGAAGCAGCTACCAGTTTTTTGTGGATGGTTTTAGGTGGAGCAGGAATTGGTTTATTGTTGGGTTGGATATTTGTTCAGGTGCATAAATATTTACCCACTGATGCACCATCAGATACGGCACTAACACTCATTGAACCTTATTTTATGTACTGGATAGCCGAACAGCTACACAGCTCGGGGGTGCTCGCAGTGGTAAGTGGAGGATTGTTTATGTCGGCAAGGCGATTGGTTTTCCTAAACAGTACCAGTCGCATCAGAGGATTTAGCGTGTGGGAAAGTTTTATATTCATTTTAAATGGCGTAGTATTTCTGATTATCGGATTAGAGCTCACTGAAATTAGAGATGGTTTACGTGCACAGGGAATACCCCTAAGCACCGCTATAGGTTATGGCTTATTGGTTACAGGCGTTTTAATCGTTGCCCGTATCATTAGCTCTTACGCAGCAATGATGGCCACACTTATTTTCCGCCCAGGCGTAATGCCTGCCGCACGTTCCAAAAGGGCATTGTTGTTTATGCCCTTATTGCTCGGTTGGACAGGTATGCGTGGCGTAGTTTCATTGGCTGCCGCATTGGCCATACCCTTATCATTCGATAATGGAACAGCTTTTCCACAAAGGAACCTCATTTTGTTCATCACCTTTATTGTGATTTTATTAACACTCTTGATACAAGGACTTACACTTCCTTCCATTATCAGGCGCACAGGTGCCTTTGGCTTTATCATCAGGCAGGAAACCGATGAAATGGTTAAAAGAAACATGAAGCAGGGCTTAAAGCAACATTCCTATCAATTTCTTAAAAACAAGTACGAAAATGAAATGAATGGAAATGCGACAATGGAAACATTACTCAAACACTGGGAAGAAAAAGCTAACGCTACTGATGATGGCTGGATGAACGAAAGTACTAAAACCATTTTTATCGAACTATTGGAAAGTCAACGCAACTACCTAACCGAACTCAACAAAGATCCAGCGGTTGACGAAGAAATCATCCGACATCAACTGTATCAAATCGACCTCGAAGAAGAAAGATTGAAAATTATCTAGCGCCAACTAAATCGTGCTCATAACCTTAAAAACTGAATATTCATCACATAATCCAATCCTAATGACGGTTTAATGGAAGGTTAACTAATTGTTATCATTAATGTATTGAATTAGAATAAGGTGTTTTGTAAATATTTTTTGTTTAGTTTAGCTAAACAAATTAATTTTTATGTAAACAACATTCAAACCCTATTCAACTATGAAAACATTAAAATTTTTATCATTCCTATTTTTTCTGTCCATCTTATTTATCAGTTCATGTAAAAAGGCAGGTACAGTTACTCCTGAAGAAAATCTAATTTCTGATGAGCAATCACTGGCAAAAAGTGCTTTGGCAGCCAAACCTAAAAAGGTGTTATTTATCGGTATTGATGGCTGTGTATGGAAAGCCATAACGGCAGCAAACGCGCCTAACCTCAAAACGTTGATGGATCAATCCTACACCAGTACAAATGCATTGGCACAGGTACCCACCTGGTCATCAAACGGATGGTCTGCTTTATTTACAGGAGTAGGTGTAGCCAAACACAAAGCATCTGATAATAGCTTTTCAGGATCAGATTTTGTAAACTATCCCTCATTTTTCAGGCAGATTAAAACCAACTTGCCAGCCTTACGTACAGCATCAATTGTGAGCTGGTCATCAATTAACGATTTTATTGTAGCTACGCAAGATGTAACGGTTAAACAAAACAGTGCAAGTGATAACGCTACCGAAACCAGAATTATCCAGGAAATTACCACGAGCAATACCGATGTTGCTTTTTGCCATTTTGATGATGTAGATCATGCCGGGCATGCCAGTAATTACAGAACAACTACCCAAATGTATATGGATTCTGTAAAGGCCGTTGATGCGCGTGTTGGTAGGATATTAACTGCCTTAAAAGCCAGGCCAAGTTATAATAACGAAGATTGGTTAATTGTTGTAGCAACCGATCATGGAGGCGATGCCAGCCATGGAGGTGCGAGTTACCTGGAACAAAATGCATTTATCATTTTAAATAACAGCGCTATTGCACCACAATTGGTTAATACTTTACCTACCACTGCAACAGAATCTATCCCGAACAGCATTACCACTGTCGATTTTAAAACCAATGTTTATGGTCAGCTGCCAACACTAAGTAGTCTTAACCTAAGTGCAACAGGGAGTTTTACCATCGAGTTCAGGGCAAGGGCAACTTCAGCCTCAAGCGATCCGGTAATTATCGGAAATAAAAATTGGGCAAGTGGCTCTAACAAAGGAATTATCATTTCCAACAGAAATGGCGTAATCAGGGCTAACTTTGGCGATGGAACCCATAGATTGGATATTGATGGCGTTGATTTAACCGATCAGTTATGGCATCATGTTTCAGTAGTGGTAAACCGTACAACGCAAAAAGCTACGCTTTACGATGGTGGAATACAAGTTGCAGAGGGTAATATTTCTGCAGTGGGCGACCTGCAAAGTGGCACCGCATTTAAAATCGGTCAAGATGGAACTGGCAACTATAATCCGTATTTTACTGGTAATATTTCCGAAATCAGGTTATTTAAATCGGCTTTGCCCGCAACAAGTATTGGTACTTATAGTTTTACAGCTTTAACATCTGCACATCCGCAAAATTCCGATCTTGTTTTATACACTAAAGGCAATGAAGGTACCGGAACCACTTATAATGGCAGCCTGGTAACGCCTCAAATTGCTATGCTAACTAAAAATAGTGCTACAGTTAGCTGGACTGCGCTTACTACACCAATATTTAAACGAAAAACTACCGATTATCATGGTGCCCCTTATTTGTATAACGTGCCACCAACAATACTTAAGTTTTTAGGCATTGCAAAGCCTGCTAATTATGATGGTTCGGCCCTTGTTAATTTTTAAAAGGCAACTATTATGGTAAATAAAAAAGCTGTACCCGAATTTATGGGTACAGCTTCATTTTTATTGTTCCGAGAAATGTTTTAATCTAATAATGTCCAGGTTTTTCTGGCCTGCACCTGTTGCACAACCTGTTGTTCTGCAACCACAATATTTTCTTTGCGCTGGCCAATGTATTCCAGTCCGCTTAATTTATTCCAAAGTGCAACCAATACATTCATAAACTCGCTGGCCATAAGCATGCTGTTGTTAATCTGTTTATGATCGTAAACCAACTCAATGGTTTTAGCCAGCAGTTCTTCAAAATTACCAGGGGTTACATCTTTCCACTCATAAAAATATTTAAGTAATTCCTCTCTTTCGCGCGGATCGATCAGTTTAATCGCTGTGAAAAAAATATGTGCTAAGCTTGAGAAATAACCTACTAAAACTACTGGCGATTCGCGATGGGCAATATTTCTATATTCGTAAAACAAACCTGCAATGTAATCTACAATCTTTTCAGAAATGAGCCTGATATTTTTGCCTAATGGGGTAATGTTATCACGCCCGCTTGTTTTATCAATAATTTTAAAAGCAGCCAATTGCAAATCATTTAATAACACGCTGAAAGATTCATAATATCTAATCAATGCGGGGTGGCTCGTAATGGTCGAACTTGGTGGTATATAATTGTTATTGATGGATAATCTGCCATTTTCGTAATAAACCTGGCCAATGGTTAAAAAATAACTATCAGCCGTTTGCGAGCTTACCTCTGTTTCTGGCAGAACAGCAATTGAATAACTTTTTGCCAGTTCGGGATATCGGATAGGGCTTTCTTCAGGATTAGGTGTACCAGATGGCGTACGGTTAAACGGATTAACTACGAGTAAAATAACATAATTTCGGGGTTCAGATTGCCCAAAATAGTGGTTATGAACCAAAGTATCCATATTGTCAGATTGTACAATATCAATGTGGCAGCCTTCAGGCGTAATCGCATTACAGTACCTCACCCTAACTTCGATATGATTGGTTGCTTTTTCTAATATTTCGATATCGTGCGAACTCTTATAGCCGGCAAAGGGAGGTAAAAAACCGTAATTACTGCTGTTTAAGTTCAGCGATACAGCATCGCGTACAAAATCTTGTAAATAGAGATCGCTTAAAGTAAAATGATCACTAGAAAGCTTCATGCCATTAATCCAGTTAATGGATTTATATTTTAGCGGCTTTATCATGGTAAATGTTTTTATAGATTAGATAAAGATAGCACTTTCTCCCACTTCGTGTGGCTTATTTGCATTTTCTGATACACGTTTGGCATAAATCGTCATTTTTTCGGTAATGCCGTTTTCGATAATATCAAGATCCGGATCTATAAAAATGTTCCGTTTAAAAAAGGATGTTTTGATAAAAAAGATCCATTTGTAATTCTCATAGTCATCGCCTTTAAACTCAACCGGACTTTTAGCAAACTTCAGATTATAATCATCAATAAATTTGTGGAACCAAATTCCAAAATTCATGTTTTCTACCGCTTTTACCTTCACTTTCAAAGGCTCCGGATCGCTACTTTTTTTGTAAAGTTCCAGCTCCAATACCAAAAGCCTGTTAAAATCCACATGGTCCATGTTGATGTCAAGAGGAGTGTCTGGATATTTCCAGATTTTGTAAATTTCTGACGGAATACCGAGCAGTGAAACATAGGCCCACCAAAAAATAAGCGGCACAAAGAAGCAGGTGATGCTGCCTGCGCCAAACCATCCAAAATTTACCGAACTTAACCAGTTAAAGGCAAGCTGAAATAAATAAACAGATAAAAGGGCAGAAATTAAAGTGGCGAAAAAGATAAATACTTTACGCTCCAGCAAATCCTTAGGATAATATTTGGTTAATAAATAAACGAAAACCGTACCCATTAAAATGTAAAAAATACAGCAGATAATATACCCCCAGGGCATAAAATTGAAGTTTAAAAAACCTAAAAATCCAGGTAATGCTAAAATAATGCCGATAAGAAGAACACTTACGATAAGTCTTTTGTTGTTAAGAAACTGGTTCTTTTTGTTGATGATAGAAAGTACTGCCGTTGAGATAATAAAGATCAGCGGGAATAAGAGAAAGCGAATAAAAAATGATTTAACGTCCATTAATTTTTTTAGATGTGATGTACTACAAATATAGTATCTTTAGTATTTGATTTTGATCCTTTATTTTTTCGATAATAAAAATTTAATCTATAACAAAAATGCAAGCTTAAAGTTTAAATGAAAAAAGAAACTTTGATTAATAACGAACTCTTTACAGATTACAAAGCTGTGGCTTATGCTGCTGATTTGATAGAGCGAAATATAATTGAGGCAGATCGGATAGAAATCATTCCGATAGGGCCCGATAAGCGCGCTTTTGCAAAAGATATTGAAGATACAAACACTTATTATTCTGAAAAAAGAAGGCATGATCGTATCCGTGTAAACATCAATAGGGAAGGTTTATACGATATGCTGCCCGAAGGACTTTTCCATCGTCCGCCTACAGGTAGCGCGGGCATGGATGAGGAATCGATGATTAAAGATATCAGAGACAGGAGAGAGGAAGAAAAGCAGGCCAGGTTATTTTTTACCCCATTTGATGCAGAAATCAACCATGTAAGGATCATGACCGAGCTCTATGAAAATAAGCTCGATAAAAAAACTACTTATGCAGATTTAAGCCAGATTTTTGAACTTGGATGGGACGAATTTAACCTGTTAAATAAAGAGCAAAGTATCATCTGGATGCATTTACTACCAGAAATACAGCAAAAAAGAAATGATATTGAGTTTGCATCAAAAGTGCTTACCGCATTATTTAATTTGCCTATTGCCATTGTAGATGCCACCGCCAATATAACGCCGATAAAAATAGCCGATAATATGCAGATGCAGCTGGGTGGAAGTGCCCTGGGCATTGATACAATTATTGGAGATAGCTTTATACCCGAGCATGAATCATTTAACATCAATATTGGGCCAACTTCGCCCCACGAACTCGTTAATTTTATCCCAGGGCAAAAGAACAGGGCCATTTTAGATATGGCCATTAGTTACCTCATACCTGTTGATGCGGAAGTTAATGTAGAAATGCTCACCGCTGTCAATTTTCAGGAAACGGTATTAAGTGCCGATGTTGAAAGTGCCTACCTTGGCTATACCGTTTATATTTAGCATTATGCCATTCTATAAATCGAAGGTTTTAATAACATTCGGTAATGTATATTCATGGTACTGCGTAAATTTAATTTTGCTAAAGTAAGGCTTAAAAGTTCTTCCCAATCCTGTGCGCTCAGTTTAAGGTGATCTGCCGGTTCAATAATAATATCCGTAGTTTTAATAAAGCCTGCGTTTGGCTTATTATCCATAATTAAACCTTTGGCTAACGTAACGCTTTTCAGTTGGTTGCCCAATTCGTAACGGCAAAAATTAATTACATCTGCTTTGGTAATAATCCGGTCGGCAGTGGTTAAGCCATATTTATAAGCCTGAACCCTGTTGGCAGCATTAAGTCGTGATCGGCCACCTTTTGTTTGGCTCAGTAAAACGACACTTTCTGCATTAACCCTGTTGTTTTCGTAAATAACCAACCGGCTTCCTGCATTAATGTGGTTGGCTTCTTCAGCCTGAGTAACCCAAATATCCAGAAATAAGATATCTGCATCATCAATTGGTTTCAATACAATATAACTTGGCAATTCTTTAATATCTTTCAATGCCGAGCGGCTTTTTTGTTCAATAAGGGCAATATTTTGTTCCAGGTTTTTAAGTATTGTACTTAAAAAATCAGGCCCGTATGCAGAAAATGCTGCTTTTTCATCTCTTAAAAGTTCAAAAAGGTAATCAACCAGTTCTTTCGCGTTTCGGGTATCAAAACGTTCGGTACCACCATACCTGATTGAAAATGAGCCATCCCCCTTTTCATTCTCGTTGGTGTATGGAATTTCATTATAGCTTTTGCCTTTATTATCCTTCAGGTTTTCTACCGCCAGCATCTGGTCTGCTGCTTCAGTTTTAATCGGAATAATGTTATTCATGGTTTTAAACCGGTGTTTAATCTGGCTCAACCGTTTATTTACCACAGGGAATGCATTAATATAAATATGCAGTTCGTTCAGCATTTCCTGATTGATGGCTGCGGGAAAAACAACTTTTAACCATTTAACTTTTCCATCGATCTGATTTAATCCTCCAGGTTGAAAAATATTTTCAAAAACCGGAGGAAGTTCTTTGCTATCGTCGATGTTAAAATCGTTAAGGTCGCCCAGCGTGATAAACCTGTTGCTATAGTACTGCAAAACGTCGGCTTTAATCAGATTGAGTAATTGTTTGTGGTGAAAAGGTGCTTCAACCTTACCCGTTAAAGGCTCGTCCATAAAACGTTCAGTGTAAGGCGTAAGCTCATTGTTTTTGTAGAACCATTTCCCCAATGATAGCAGGTCGTAAGCATTATCGGGTACCGAATAGTTTTTCCAGTCAAAAAATAAATTCAGTTTATTAAAATCCATCCAGTTTTTTAGCCCGCTAAAGCCAATATATAGGGTGTTTTTTTCAATAGCAGAGCCAGGTAGCGTATTTAAGCCAGGTTGTTTGCTTAATTGCTCAACATTAAAAAGCGTATTTCCGGTGGCTATGTATTTTACAGATGCATTATGCACTTTTACAGCGTGTAACGGACTAAAGAAAATATCAGTTTTTTTTGTCTTATCGTTTTCTTGCTGAATGTTCTTTTTAAATGCAAACTGGGTATACGGCGAAAGGTAATCTTCATCTTCAATAGGCCTTGCATGCATAATTGCATGGGCAGGTAATGAAGAGGTTAAATGATCAGGTGCCAGAATGCGGCTAATTTTATCAAAAATCCTGTTTTCCAGGTTTTTAACATCATTAGATACATTAAATAATTCGTTGCTTAACGCCTCAATAATCAGTTTTACCAGCGGGTCAAAATCATTACTGTCTTTAACATTCCAAAAATCTTCGGCATTTTTTAAAATTCTATTTCGGATTTCATCTTTTGATGAATAAAAAACTGGCTTCATGTGTAGAAAATTTGGGGCGTTTTAATTTAGGTTGATAAGGGGCTGAGGAATAAAGCAGTGTTAAAAAAATATTTTTCTCCTGTGGTTTTTATCAGTGCCCTAACACTAATATCTACCTTTTTTTTGATCTCTGTTATCTTACGCAATGGATATACATTTTCTACCTCCGTAATGCGCACTTCTACCGAAGTATTGTATATTCTGAACTCAGAATTAGTAATTGATTTTAATAAGGATTTACGGAATTTTTCCTCCCAGATGCTTTCACTCACGATTAATTCAAAGTCTAAGTCCCATATTTCACACCCAAAATCATTGTGAAACCTATGTTCACCATAACGGGTGAAAATAATCAATTCTATGTGGTTCGAAATCGATTTACCTAGGTCAGTTGGCTGAAGGCCAGCACCTGAAAATATGGACTTAAATCTGAAGGGTTTGTTGTAAAAATTTTCAGACATAGATGATTTGGCTTAAAGTTTGTTAAAAGTAAAAGAAATAAAATCGTTTTTATAACCAAACAACAAATATTAAAAATTGTTATGGTACAGTGTTAATTTGAGAAAGATGTGTGATTTTAAGTGAATTTGATGTCGGATTAATTCTTATACTGTTGCAATGTGAAACTATTAACGCTCTATGAAACCCATTAACGCCATTGAAATTAGGAGTGCTTACACCAAGTTTATCTTAAACTTTGTGTTTCTTACCCTTTTCTCCATTCTTTGCATTTATCTATTTTATGCAGCTTCTGATTATGAGTACACATTACTCGACAAAAAAGTAAAAGAGACTGAAAAACTTTCTTACCTGAGAAAAGATATCAATACAAATTTCGACCTTATTCTGCTCCGCTTTAAAGAACTCTCACAATACAGCGATTATAATGCTGATGAAATGAGTAAACAGGCCATTTTACTTAGCGATATTCAAAGCGCAAATAACAGGATAAAAGAGCTTATTTCTAAAAAAACAGAAGTTACACCCAGCTTTACGTTGTACGAAAAACTGAACAACAATGTAGGTGCAATGGCCAACCTTCAAGATTCGCTTATCGATTCAAGGTCTGTAATACAGCGGGCTAAAGAAAGGGTTAACGAATGTATTCAAGCAAATCAATCAGCAGCAAAAAAAATTAGAAACGGCAGGTTTGGCCGGTAAATAGCACTATTATGATAAAACTAAGCATAAAAGATAGGCGCGAACAATTCTTGTTCTTTTTAGCGCTATTTATTTTTACAGTTGGGCTTTTAAGTTTTGGCATTTTTTACAGCGGTAAATCCAAGTATGAAATTTCCAAAGCCGACCTGGAATTAAAGATCAATGAAAATGAAGTATTCGAAAATACTGTAAAAGAAACCATGCCCATCGTTGATACTACCTTTAAATGGATTACACGTTACAATCCAAATGTTAGGGCTGTATTTTTAAGAGATGACATTCAACGCTCATTAGGATCAATCAAATCTGCATTTGACCGGAAAGCATCTGATTCTCGCTATAAAATTTTTGTTCAGAACCAACTTTTATACGACAGATTATTTTACGACAGGCAGGAACAGAATAAAAACATTTCGGATATCGAACTTTATCAAAAACAGCTTGACGATTGCATTACCAACAGGCGACAACTCCAACAAACCATTTCAGCAAGATAAACATTCTCAAAACAACCTATAAACAACGCTACCTATGTCTGACACAAACACTAAGCAAGTTAATTCAAATTCGCAGGGCTACGTTATTCTCTACATCCTATTAGCTGTATTGCTTTTAACAGGTCTAATTTTCTTATTTAAGAGTTCATTGTTCGAAAAGCGGGCAATTGATGCGAAAATCATTAAAGATGAAATTTATTTAAACGAAGACCTGGTTTTTACCGATAACACTCCAAAAGCCTCAAAATGGTTATGGGAATTTGGAAATGGCGAAAAAGCCACCACCAAAACTGGATCTTATCATTACACAAAAGCCGATACTTACATTGTGCGCTTAACTGTAGATGGCGAACTTCGCCAGGAATTTCCAATCACGGTACGCGATACGGTTAGGGCAATTGCTGTGGATAGCGTACTTACCATAAGCGGGCCAACTGCGGGTTTGGTTAATGAAGAAATCAGGCTGGAAGGCGATGGTGAGGGAAAAGATTTTGAATGGTCTTTCGGCGAAACCGGCCGTGTGGATGTTAAAGGAAAAACTGCTTTATACACCTACCGCGCTCCGGGTAAATATGTGGTACGTCTTCGATCTGATAAAGCCCGTAAACCAGCTTTCTTAAACATATTAATTACCGATCCGAATGCCGAAATAGTAGATGATCTGGTTGCGCCTGGCGATGGCGAGCGCAAAACGATTGATGATATCAGGGCCCGTTTACAGGCCATTGCAAATGGAGCCGATTTTAATTCCAATTATTACTACCTCATAAACAAATACATGTGCAGCAATGAAAAAGTAACTGTAAATGTAGAAATGAACGGTAAGAAAAAACAAACAGATATTTATTCATACTGTATGGGCTTAACTTTTGGAGGCGAAATAGCGGTAGATGAAGCACAATTAACCATTAAGCCAAATTCTACCTGCGCCAGTTTATTAAATATTAAACAACACTCCGGAACTGCGCAGCCCGCAGCAACAGCAACTGCAGAGGCTCCGGCAAAAACTAAATAGATTAACATCTTAACCTAATTTTAAAGCTCATTTACAAAAAATATGAAAAAATATTATGCCTTAACCATCCTGTTTTTAGGAATATCGTTTGCCTATGCACAATCACCGGCATCGTTTGGCAAAAAAGTGAAATACATGCCTAAATCTTACGAAAGGCCTGCCGAAACCATCAATGTAAACGAAAGCACCAGCAGCAGCAGTTTGCCATGGATTGTTTTTTCCGATCGTGAAGACAATTACACTACAACCTCACCCGGTGGAAGTTTAATTATGAAGAAAATCAGCTTTATGGAACCTTTTTATGTTTCTAAAGAAGAAAACGGATACCTTAAACTGATTAAATACAAAGCCGGAATGATTAGAGGCCGGAAAATTAACGATAAAAAAAGTGCCATCAGTTACGGTTGGATTTCTAAAGCCAAGTTGCTTTTATGGCAACGCGCTTTCTCTAACCAAAAAACAGGTTATGCAGAAAAAGCTATTGGGATCATAAACGGAAAAAATGCCTTAACCGAGCCAAAATTTTATTTTGATACAACTGATTCTATCCTGGTTTATAATACGCCAGAGCTAAAAGATAGAAGAACCAAAGTGAGGTTGCATGAAATTGCTTATATCTACAAAAAATCAGAAGATGGTAAAAAGTATCTTATCGGATCGGACGACCAATTGGTTGCCGATACAGCCTTAAAAAGTATTTATGGATGGGTTTCTGCTGAAGCTGTACATAGCTGGGGAGACCGTTTGTACATCACCTCAGTTAAGCCTGGCAATTATGATAATGACGATTCAACCTCAACTGCTATAAAAAATGGAATTGATAAGGGAACAGCTTTCGTGGTAGATCCTTTATTGCCAAGCGAAAATCTGATTTTAAGAAGTGTACCAGTTGTTTCGGATGATGCCGGTGCATATGCTGTAGGTATTGCAACTGATGTTTATAACAAAAAAGACAATAAAATATTAACCATTAACGGCTCGGCACTTTCTTATCAGGACTACCTGAAACTCCGCAAAAATAAAACAAAGGTAAATGTTGTTTTTGTAGTGGATGGCGGAAGCCCGATGACCAAATATCTTTCTGGTATGACAAATACCATTGCTTCGTTTGAAAGTATAATGGGCGATTTTGGAAAAGGAACCAAAGTAAATTATGGTGGGGTAGTTTACCGCGGAGAAAGCGGATGTGCCTTACAGGGGATTTTTGTGAGCCCTATTCAGGATGATTACAGGCAATTAATGACTTTTTTATCAAACCAGGCCAAAAATACACTTAGGTGTAATGGCGAAATTTCAGAAGAACCGGTATTTAGTGCATTAAAAGCAGGAATTAATCTGTTTAAAGCCAAAAAGAATGAAACCAATTTAATTATTTTGGTAGGAAGTACAGGAAACATTGGCGGTACCAATAATTATCTTATTAATGAACTGAGTGAGCAGGTTGCATTGGCCGATGCACGCATTTTGGCCTTACAGGTATATAGCGATTTTAACCAGTCGTTTAATGATTTCGTAATTCAATCACGTAAGTTGGTTTCTGAGTCAGCCATCCGCTCTGCAGAATACAGAAAAAATACCATGGTTAAAGGTGAAGGTTTAAAAAGCTTCCAACCTTACAACACAAGTTTGCAAGATTCTATTTCTTACTATTTAGATTATCCAAAAAATAGTTTAATACAAGGAGGAGTTGTATTTCCAACAAAAGGAACGGTTAATTCCAACCAGAGTATGACGATTGCGCTGCGCCGTTTTGTAAAAGAAACCAATGCAGATATTTATAACCAGATCAGCTCTTTGGATAGTGCATTCCGTTTAACAGGCATCTCCCGCAAAAATTTATCTGCTGATGTAGAAGGTTTGTTGCCTTTGCCTGTAGGTGTAGAAATTGCCGACAGGATGCCTCACAATGCTTTTAAATATTACAGTACAGCAAATGTATCAGCAGATGTGGTAAAAAATAACCGCTCCAGTTTACAATACGCCATTGTATTAAACAATATGGAATACAAGCAGATAGTTGATGTTTTTTCGATTATGCTTGGTCAAAACCTTCAGCCAGATCAGTCTTCTTTTAGAAGTAAGCTGGTAAAAAATTATGTAAAAATGCCTAAACAGTTATTGGGGATGAAAGTATCATCAGGTGATATTAAAGCCATGACTTTGGCCGATTACATTAAACTGGTTACAGGTTTGCCTTTAAATAATAAGTTTTTAGCCAAATACAAGGTGAGTGATTTAAAAAGCACTTCTAAAATGCCTTTAGATCAGTTTGAAACCTACATTAAATTGCTAAATCAATCCGTACAGCAGATTAAACGCGCTACTCAGATTGAGCAACAGTTTATATCGAACGGAAAAACCTATTACTACATCACCGAAAATAATTTTAACCCGGCAGTATTGCCTGCAAATTAATTACTATCACAATTGCTGTCTTGTTTACCGCTTAGGTTATCTGAATAATAATATGCTGACTAACAAAAAATATCGGTCTGATAAATATGTGAAACCAATGTTGATTGTTTTTTGGCTATTGCCATTTTTAGCTAAAATATTAAAGCAAAGACAAGGTATTATTATAGGTTCGATTCTTTTTGCCATTACATTAACCTTAGGGATTATGATTTATAGACTTATTAATGAAGGTGATAGGAAATCAGCCATTTATATAATTTTAGGCTTGAGCGCATTTTATGTATTTATTATTGTTTCCATATCTTTTTTAAATATAGAATTATGAAGATTTGGCATATTAAATCGCATAATATTTTATTATCGGGTAATGCTGAAAATACCATTTCACTACAATTTAACGGTATTTGGATAAAGTTTGTAGAAGAAGGGAAAACGCTTAAGATACAAGCACATAAATGCAGTTTTATTGATACCGTAACAGCAAGAGGTGAACAGGGTAGAATAAAAACAGGTGAAACAACACGTTCAGACCGTAGAATAAGTAAAGTTTTTGGAAAATTGGAAGCTAGAGAATCTGCCAATAAGCACGAATCTTTTGCCAACTTAAGTTTTGTACAAGGTTTGTTCCCAAGAGGTGTGTTAAACTTTAATAATCTGATTTATAATATTAAATCTTATAATAAAGCACATTTTGAAGATGGAGGAAATTATTACAATGATAGAAAGGGCATGGGTAAGAAAGATTTAGATAGAGCCTTTACCTTAGGTTCAACAGGCCCTCTATTGGGTGGTGTTTTTAGTGAGGCATCAGCCTCTGTTAAAGCTTTTAGTTACATCGGTTTAGGGATAGATTTTGCAGGATTATTTTCTGATATATCTTTTAGTAATCTCTACGAGAATCTTGTTAAGGTTTCTACAAACAAGCCTGTTGTAATAGTAGATTTTGATAAAGAAGATGATAGTTTAAAAGATTCCGCAGAGCACGTGATCCGGGCTTTTAGTGCAAAAATTATAGAAAAACGTGATGAAAAAATAACAGAAGAGAATATTTTACAAACAATGTGGCACAGTGTTTCCGATTATCTGGAAGGTTATACTAAAAGAGCAAAAAGCATTCAATAGAGAAAAATATGGCAATTACAAATTTAAGCGAATCGGTAAAAACAGCACTGCATATCGCACAATCTCTGGCAAAGGAATACAGAAATGAAGTATTTTCTGCTGCCCATTTGCTTAAAGGATTAATGCATAAGGATGTTGGTTTACGTTCATTTATAACCTCAATAGGTAAAGATGAAGAATACATAAGCGAGTGGGCTGAAGTTCGGATTGATGAGCAGGCTAAATCAGCCAGTCTAAATGATACCGTAAGCGGTTCCCCGGAAATTGCTGTGATTTTTGAAGAAGCAGATAATGTACGCATTAAACTTGGTCTTGATCTCATTACGCCAGTATGCGTGCTAACTGCCTTGGCAAAACCTGGCATTGGTTTTCAGCCCGACCAGTTGAAATCATTCCCGATTAAGGAACGCGAAATTTTGGATCTTTACGTAAAAGACGAAGAAATATCGAGGGTAGTTTCGCCTGATAAAACAACATCAGGTACTGAAAACAAAAGCACAGGCAATGCGCTACATAAATATTGTATAGATAGGCTGCAAATGGTACGTGATGGCAAAACCGACCCAATAATTGGCCGCGATAAAGAAACGCGGATGATGATGGAAATTCTTTGCCGCCGAACAAAACCCAATGTAATATTAACGGGTGATGCCGGAGTAGGTAAAACAGCCCTGGTTGATGGATTCGCTATTGATATAGTAAACCAAAATGTTCCCGAAAGTTTAAAGCCTGTTCAGCTTTTTGAATTGGATTTAGGTTCTTTAATTGCGGGAGCATCTTATAAAGGAGAAATAGAAGACCGCTTGAAAAACATCATCAAAGAAGTAAAACAGTTTGAAAAAGCAGTTCTTTTTATAGATGAAATTCATACCTTATTAGATAGTAAAGGACCACTTGGCGCAGGCATTGGCAATTTATTGAAACCCGAACTGGCAAGGGGAGAAATTACCGTAATCGGTGCTACCACAATTGATGAATACCGTAAAATTATCGAACCCGAACAAGCCTTTAGTCGCAGGTTTGAAGTATTACAGGTAAATGAGCCAAACGAAGAAAGCACCATAAAAATGCTACAGAAACTGGCCATAAAGTACGAAGAACACCATACTTTAACAATAGAGCCTGATGCCTTGGGTGAATGTGTACGTTTGGCAAAACGTTACATGAAAGATAGGCGCCTGCCTGATTCGGCTTTCGACCTGTTAGACCGTACAATGGCCGCCATGAAAATGATGAACGATACTTCTGATCAGGTAATTGAGAGTTTGGAAAGCGATTTAGAAGTATTGAAAGCAAATTCAGATCAGTCAGAAGCCGATCAGTTTGCAGATTATAAATGGCTTTTTTCATTACTTCAGAATAAATTAAGTCCGGTTTTGCTTGGCCGTTTAACTGATGAAACACAAACCGATGCTTTCGAAACGGCTGATGAATATCAGGGTTATATCAACAGCAGTCTTCAGGAATTAAAAAAATACGCCGCAGAAAAAAGCGACCGCATAACAAAACAGGATATTGCCTCTATCGTTGCCTATAAAACAGGAATTCCGATGGGTAAATTGCAGGCAGGAGAAAAAGAGAAATTGCTCAACATGGAGCAATACCTTAAAAAACGTGTGGTGGGGCAAGATCAGGCATTAAAAGCAGTTTCTGATGCAATTTTGGAATCTCGTAGCGGATTGAACAAAAAAGGCCAACCCATCGGCTCATTCTTTTTATTGGGGCCAACAGGAACAGGTAAAACGGAACTCGCTAAATCAATCGCCGAATTTTTGTTTAATGAGGAAAAGGCAATGATCCGCTTTGATATGTCCGAATTTAAAGAAGAGCATAGCGCAGCATTGTTGTATGGTGCTCCTCCGGGGTATGTAGGTTACGAAGAAGGTGGTTTGCTGGTGAATAAAATCAGACAACAACCTTATTCTGTATTGCTTTTCGATGAAATAGAAAAAGCACACCCATCAGTGTTTGATACTTTTTTACAGATTCTGGATGAAGGGCATATGCACGACCGTTTGGGGAAAGAAGGTGATTTTAGCAATTCACTTATACTTTTCACCTCAAATATTGGTAGCGAGTGGATTGCCGAACAGATAGGTAAAGGCATTATTCCTGCATCTAACCAATTGATGGAAGTAATGGCGGGGCATTTCCGACCTGAGTTTTTGGCCAGAATTTCTGAAATTGTTCCTTTTGCACCAATCAACGAAAGCAATGTAGTGCGTATTTTCGAAATCCAGTTAAGCAGCCTAATCCAATCTCTCAATAAAATGGGTATCGACTTTGAAATAGCCGATGATGCCAAGAAAATGATTGCCTTGGATGGCTTTACTCCAAAATATGGTGCACGTCAGTTATCTGCGGTAATCAGAAATCTGCTGCGCAGACCAATATCCAAATACATCATTTCGGGTGAACTAAAAAAAGGATCAAAGATTAAAGTAAGCAAACATCCGGATGAAGATCAGTTGGAATGGAATATTATTCAACCAGAAGCAGTAATATTGGAACAAAAATTGAGTTAAAACGTTAACTATTATATTATTAGAAAATTTAATCTTAAATCTAAATCAACATACTATGTTTAACTATGAAATTGGAGGTAATGAACGAAAAATTGATACCTCAGAAGCTTTCGCAGAAATTGCCCATAACAAAACACTTTTTGTTCAAAAACTTACCGATAACGAACCCATTAAACCAGAAAAGGTAGAAGGATTAAAAACGGTTAAAGAGGTGTTCGAACATTATAAACCAAATGTAAAAGTAGCTTTCGAAAAGCAGGATGGATCTACCGTTGGCGAAACTATAAATTTTAACGATTTGGGAGATTTTGGTGTAAAAAACATCATCAACCAAAGCAATTACCTCACCAATGTTAATATTGAGAGAGAAATGTCGCTTAATGTGATCAAACAATTAAAATCGAATAAAACTTTAAAAGCTACCCTTGATGATGAAGAAACTAAATCTGCATTCATTAGTGCTTTAAAGAATTTTGTTGATGAATTAGAGGAAAATAAATAATTTAAACGCTGAGAAAACATGTCAAACCCTCAAGAATTAAAAGCAGACCAAAATACATCCGAAGCAGGTTTTAAACCAGCCGAAGTAAAAACCATAGAAAAAACATCACTCAAAGATAACTTAGAAAAACTGGCCAGGGTTGGTGGTTTCGATTTGTTGGAAGCTACAGTTGATGGACTTCAGAATTTAAATCCTGAAAGAAAAGCCCGTAAGCAGATCTTTTTAACCGGCGACGAGAAAAAGAAAGAGCGCGAAGAGCTAAAAAAGAAAATTCAGCTTTGGATAGATGTACTTGAATCTTCCGGCTCTGTTGCGGATATGGTAGAAAAAAGTACCGAAAAGTTAAATGCTGCGGAAGAAAATCTGAAGAAAAACCTTGGAACAGCCTTAGAAAGTACTAAAGAATTAGAGCAAGCTTACAGATCGGTTCATTTGTTTTACAAAAATACCGAATCAGATAAACTTAAAAATGTGGTGCTCTTAAATGCATCAATGGATCAGATTAAAGATTTGGATAATCCTCGTTTTATCGATTATGTGGATGATGAGCTGAAACAAAATTACGATCGTTTGGATTTACGCAATAACTACTCATTAATGGTGGTTCCGGGTTATATGGGATCTAATAAAGTATTAGAAAGATGGGGGAAAATAGCGCACAATAACAAAGCAATGCTGGTAACAGATTTTGCCGATCTTGATCAGCCTGATGATGTACTTGATTTGTTTACCGCAGCAAACTTTACCGGAGGCGATGCTTTCAGATCTAACGTAATCATGACTTGTAACTGGTTGGTAGGCCGTGGAAAAGTTGCCGAGGTTGGGGAAGAAGATGACCTTACTGTACCTGGATCAGCTGCACTTGCAGGTAAAATGTATTACACACTAATGTCGCAGGTTACTGCCGGTAAAAAACATGGTGCAATAAACGAAGTAGATGGTGTAAAATTCGATTTAAAGAAAAGCGAAATCTCTCATTTAGAAAGAGTTGGCTTAGTGCCAATGGTAAATGAGTATGGCAAAGTAATGGCTTTCTCTGCGAAAACCCTATTTAATGGAGATAATATTGGCTTGCAAACATATTCTGTTGTTCGTGTATTTGATTATATCACCAAAGTATTGTTCGATTTCTTAAACAGAAGAGCATTCGAAAACTGGACTTCAAAAACCGAGCAGGATTTACGCGGGCAGATTGTTAAATTTTTAGATGGTATACAAGGTGCAGATCGTTTAATTGAAAGGTTTAAAATTATGCGTTTCGAAAGAGATGAACTTCAAAAAGACAGGATTCATTTAGATATCCACATTACCCCATATTTCCCGGCTAAAAGTTTTGTTGTAAAACTTGATGGGCATAAAGGTGAAGACGAAAGTACCACATGGAACTCGGAGTATAATCAACAATAGTTTTTGATTACTGAAAATAAAAACCCAACCTTAGCGTTGGGTTTTTTTATGGATATGCATAACACTTAACAAATTCTTTATAATTTTGTAATGCATCGGCCAGATCAGATTAATCAAAAAAAATGAAGCAAGTACTTATCCTAAATGGGGATATTGAAAAAAACGCATCTACAAATTTCCTGATTAACGCCTATAAGCAAGGTGCAGAAAGTGTTGGCGCAACTGTGAAAGAGTTGGCCATTATCGATCTGATATTTAATTCGAACAAACTGTTTAACAACAGGCAGATTGCCGAATTAGAACCCGATTTGCAGAAAGCCCTTACGGCGATTAGGCAAAGTAGCCATATTGTGCTCTTTTGCCAGGTATATGTAGATCATATTCCTGCCAAAGTTAAAGGCTTTTTCGATCGCCTTTTTATGCCCGATCAGATATTTAATACCCAACAGCAAAATGTAAACAACAATTTTAGCGGCCGTTCAGCAAGGATTGTATCTATTTTGGACGAAGCCACTTTTAAAGAGTGGAAAGCCAATAAAAAAACAACCTATTTATCCATTAAAAAGGCTGTATTTGAAAAGTGCAGAATGAGCCCTGTGCTTACCAATACAATAGGCGAATTGCATTCGCTAGAAAATCATTATAGCCAGAAATGGGTTGCTAAAATGGAAAAATTTGGAGCACAACTGATCTAAATTTAGTTTTTTTATCGGAGTGTAGAATAATAGAGTAAAATACTGGAAGTTGTTCTGGTTTTGCCCTAAATTGCTACACTTTGCCGATTATCGCTACACTTTGTAGCTTATTTTGTATTGGCTTGTATTTGTAACACTAAAAATATATTTTAACTTTTCCACATCTTATCCACAAAAATAATTCATTCAACTAACCATTTAGTGTGCTTTTTGCATTTTACTATCGTTTTTTGATTAAGGCTATCCATTATATATGAGCGATATAGATCATAATTGGCCTGATATTTGGTTTAAAGATTGAAGTAGCGGAGGCTACATAAAAATCAAATTTTTAACCTTTAAATTTTAAAACTATGGCTTTCAAAGCTAGATTAAATTTTTCAGGCAAGGAGTACGATGTACTTCATTGTGCCTATGCATTAAACCGTGATGTAGATGCTAAAGGAAGACCTTCTTCCGGAGTTTACGGCGGTACCATCGACATTGAGATCGAATCAACCGAAGACACCTCAATTANCATTAAACCGTGATGTAGATGCTAAAGGAAGACCTTCTTCCGGAGTTTACGGCGGTACCATCGACATTGAGATCGAATCAACCGAAGACACCTCAATTATCGAGGCGATGGTAAACAACCAGTACAAACCGATTACAGGAACGCTTCTGATCAAAAAAACAGAAGAAGATGCCAAAATGAAAGAAGTTAACTTCGAAGATGGCTACATTGTTAAGTATTCTGAAGGAATCAACATTGTTGGGGATCACCCGATGACGCTCAAATTCCAGATTTCGGCAAGAAAGCTTAAATTAGGCAACGCCGAGCACCTTAACGATTGGCCAAAAGCCTAGTTTGAGGTAAAAGGTGTAAGGTTTAGGGGCTGAGGTTTAATATTGCCTATGCTATTCTCAAACCGCCCAATGCAATTCATTTTTCAAAACATTAAAATTTACTACAATGGCATTCAAAACCCGTTTAAACTTAGGATCAAAAGAATTTGATGTACTACAGTGCAGCTTTTCATTAAATAGAGATGTTGACGCAAAAGGCCGTCCATCATCAGGTGTTTATGGTGG
>NZ_LMKM01000025.1 GCF_001421515.1 Pedobacter sp. Leaf216
AACGAAGTTATTCTAACAAACCGCCGTATACCGAACGGTACGTACGGTGGTGTGAGGAGACAGCAGGGAAACTAATTCCCTGCTTCTTACTCGATTGTGCTATCCGGCATATTCCCTGCATGGCCTTTGTTGCCTTTTTCGGCATCTGTTCGTGCTTCTTCCGAACCGAAATCGCCTTTTCCGAAATCTCTGCCTAAATTGCCTGATTCGGTTTCTACCGTATTTTGCGTTTCGTTATCATTGCTGCGGTGGCGTGGCACCTGCTGATCGGGCATATTGCTTTTATCGGCACTGTTATCTGCATTTTTATCACCCAGATTTTCGTTGTTGTCTTTTGTGCTTTCCATAATCTTAAATTAAATTGCTAGTATAGAACAGGATAATAGCAGATTAGTTTTAGCTTGTTTTTGGGTTTTAATTGATTTTAGGCATGGCTCTGAAATTAAAGGTCGATCTGTTATCATCACTGATGATATATAGTGTGAAATCATAATTTTGACCTTTTTCGAAGGCAAAGCTTGTTGGCAGTGTTTTGGTAAATGCTGCGTATTTTTCAATGTGGGGAATTTCACCTTTTGTAATTAATTGCTGCTTATTGGCAATTGTGGCATAAAGTTCAATCTTGCTCGGTACCGATGTATTTAAACCGAAATTTTCTATGGTTATTTCTGTTGTTTGTAGATTTGAATTATTTTTGAAAACTGGTTTTCTTGCACTTAAAATGGCTTCTTCGTACTTTACCCAGGGTACGCGAGTGTAGCCGAAAAGTGTTTTTCCAGATCGGTACTTGCCGAGTAATTTTGGTGCAAATTCATCTTTGGTTAAAGCTAAACCGGTTGTGCTAAAAATCAGAATAAGATCTTTACCTGATTTTTCTGTACCAATTATTTTAGCTCCTTTACCAAAATTTACAGCATCAGATGCACCAAAACGCAACGATTTAAGGTCGATATCGGTTTGGGGATTAAAATCTTTTTCGGCTTTAACTTTTATCTTAATATTTTTGGTTTTATCATTAGGAAAATTTTTTGTGAGTGTGGTAAGCAGTACACCTGGATTTAGCGGAATTACAATATTTTTGGAACTGTGGTTGTCATTCGCAAAATCTTCTTCTTTTTGTGCATCAATTACAGCGAAATTTGCTTGAGTTGCTCTACCATATTGATCTTGAAAAACACGTATTCTTTCATATTTAAACCAGTTTTCTATCAATCCGTTTTTATGAAAAGATATGCCCGGAACGTAAGCTTCACCAGCATCTGTAACCCAATTTACACCATCTTTTGATCGCAGGTAATAGGCAATTCGGCCAAGCCAATCGTTTACAATTAAGTTATACTGAATATGGTCGCGCCAAATAACAGGATCCTCAAATTCTCCTTTTATGTTAGGATAGGCGGTTTTATTCGATATTTGATAATAGGTTGATAACCCCGATTTGCTTACCCAACTTCCGCCACCTCTACATACCATAAGGTAAGAACCATCTGCTCTTTGCGCAAAGGTGAGGTTGGAAAGCCCTTCAATAATCCGCCGGTCTCTTCGGTCAAAATCAAATTTTCCTTCGGTCCAGGGGCCATCTTCGTTATTTGCGGTGTAATTTTTATCTATGGAGTATAGTACCAGTTTACCATCTTTAGCTTTAAAAACATCTACATTGTGGCCATAACCAATGGTATCTTTGATAACAAAAGGGCCGAAAGAGTTTTTACATGTTGCATGGTAAATTATTGATTTTGGCCATTCAAAATGCCCTTTGGGAGCACTTTCTTTCCATCCATTTACATACAAATGGTATAAATTATCCTGTACTTTAATAATATCACCACACCAGTAAGATCGCTTACGATCTTCAATGCCATTATCTACATACCTTGGTACAACATTTTTATCACCCCAGGTATCGCTACTCAATTTTCCATCTGGCATGGGCAGAAACCGATCTTTAAAAGCTCCTCCTTTAACCAGTTGTTTCCAGCTTTCCGGGCGAGCACGCTCAGTTATCTGTGCATTAAGTTGATAGGCAATTGTTATGATCAAGAATAGGTTTAATAATTTCTTCATTAATTGTGTTGTTTTGATTGGTTAGGCAATAGCAATAACTAATTTGAGCCAATTGATTAGTGCTTATTTACTAACTGGAGCCTAATTATACATTGTACATTGTGTTTTGTAATATAAATAAAAATTTACCAGATATTAAATGCCACTTTTACCATAGCCCAATAATAAACATTAATAAATCAGATTAATTGTGGTGGAATACTTCTTCCATATTGCTCCATGTTTCTCCTTTGGCGGCAGCATCAGGTAGTGGGATTTGCATTGGTGCAGTTTCTTTCCACCAGCGTTGGGTAGTTGTATCGGCCGCCATTTTCTTCATGTCTGCATTGAAATTTTTCCCGGTATATTCAAAGTAGCTGAACAGGTAGGGTTTTCCATCTATATCTTTTAAATAAATAGAATAATTGCGGATGTTGCACTCACTTATTTTTTTAAGTACCGTTGGCCATGCTGCCGCATGGAGTTTCTTGTAATCGGCAACTTTATCCGGTTTCAATCCTGTTATGCTCCCGTAGCGTACCGGGGTTGCTGACGAATCTGTTTTTACTGATGAATTACAGGCAAACAGGACTAACATTGGAGCCAAAAGCCATAGATAGATTGTTTTCAGATTTTTCATATAATCATATAGCTTTAGTTAATTACAGGAATATCTTCTGGGTTGCCATCCAATTCGAGTACAACAATATAATCGGGTAGCGCGGTTTGATTGGCTGGAAGCTGAACAGCAATATTTTCATTTATTTTAAAGTCGACCGCTTGATTATTCAATAAGTATGCTTTTTTTACCTGTCGGTTTGGAATTTGTTTTAAGCTCAGCTTAGCTAAATTGGTATTGAATATATGCAGGTAAATTTTGTTGCCTTTTCTGGTTGTTGCATAATCATTGTTGGGTTGGTAAGGGCCACCCAATGTACCGTAAATGGCCTCTCCATTAATTTTTAACCAATTGCAAATTTCTTTCAGGCGTTCAGTTTGCCTGGCTTCAATGCGGCCATCAGGCATTGGCCCCACATTTAGTAACAGATTACTGTTTCCGCCTGCTGTTTTCGAAATAATTTCCAGGCATTGTTTTAAAGTCTTCATTTTATCGTTGGGTTTCCAGGCCCATTGCTCACAAATGGTAAAGCAGCTTTCCCAAGGTGTTGTCATATTAAGTTTGCCTACCACTTGCTCTGGTGTATCGTAATCGCCTACCATTTTAGCAACATCAATATTTTTATTTTCCATCGCTGCAAATTCTTTTCCCAAACGGTTATTAATAATAATATCAGGTTTTAATGTTTTGAGGTAAGCATACAGATCCTTTCCCATTTCATCTGTCCAGGGTTTTTCCCATTGTCCATCAAACCAAAGCATATAAGGGTCATATTTGGTTATCAGTTCTTTTAACTGATTTTTCATGTACGTTCTATAACGGTCCATATCCGATTTGGGATCAATGGTTTGGTTTTTTGCCGAGTGAATAGGGTAATCGGGATGGTGCCAATCCAATACGGAATAATAGATGCAAAATTTGATTCCCTGTTTCTTGCAAGCCTCGTTCAATGCGCCTACAATATCTTTTTTGTAAGGGGTATTGGCAATATCATAATCCGTAAAAGCACTTGGCCATAAACAAAAGCCATCGTGGTGACGTGCGGTAATGGTGAGGTATTTCATGCCGGCATCTTTTGCAGTTTTCACAATCGCATCTGCATTAAACAATACGGGGTTAAATTCTTTGTACAAGTTGTCGTAATCTTCTATCCCAACCTGATCGCCACGGCTCCAGCCAATTTCGGTGCCACGTAAACTTACCGGCCCCCAATGGATGAACATGCCGAAGCGTTTATCCATAAAATTGTTTATGGGTGATGAATTTATATTTTTTGTTTGTGCACCAACACTGAGAAATGCTGTTAATGCAAGCAGTATTAAAAGATTTTTTTTCATATCAATCTTATTTAAAATACACATATAAAATACCCATAATGGCCAGCAGTGCCACCGATAAAAATTTGTAATTGCCTATACCCGTCCACCCTTTACTTTGTAAGGGTTCCAAGATCGATTTCCAATACAATACTTCGCTTTGTGCGGTGTGTTTAACGGGATAGCAATAAGAAAAAATTACCTGTATGGTTACACATGCACAGAAAAGATAAAAGGCCATCATCATAAATGGAATCCCGCCGATGAAGGTTCCGGTACCATAAACCTTATTTACAATAAATACAGCAACGCCAAGGATAGAGCCAATAAGCAAGGTGTACTGGGCTGCTTTTGCAGATGCTTTTTTCCAGAAAACCCCTAAAAGAAATACACAGGTAATGGGTGGGGCAATATGTGCAATTACATCATTTATACCCTCAAACAAACTTTGGTAACTGTTTAGCAATGGCAATAATGCGATAGATAATACCAGGGCTATGCCTGCACTCCAACGCCCAACGGTTACCAGTTGCTGATCGGTAGTTGCTGGTTTAAAACGTTTGTATAAATCGTAGCTGCTTAGGGTGGCAATAGAGTTTAGTGCTCCTGCTATCTGACTCATTAATCCCGATAGAAGTGCCGCTACCAGTATCCCAACCAATCCTTTTGGTAAAAGCTGAGTAATCATTAAGGTGTAAATGCCTTTGGTGTTTAAAACAGCTTCGCCGTTTGTACCGGTAGTTTGTAAGCTTGATAAATCCATTGTACCTGATTTGTATAGTGCATAAGCAAATAAACCTGGTAGCACAAAAATGAAAACAGGTAAAATTTTAATGAAACCGCAAAATAGTGCGCCTACACGGGCATGGTTTTCATCTTTTGCACCCAATACCCTTTGTACTATAGTTTGATCCGCACACCAGTACCAGATACCCAATACCGGATAGCCCAAAAATACGGCAACCCAGCTCATGCCGCTTTTATCACCAACAGGGCGTATCATGCTGAGTTTATCCATTGTGTTTTCGCGTTGTAAAACCGCAGTCATTTCGTGCCAGCCACCTACTTTGTTCCATGCAAATACAGTAATAATAATTGCACCGGTTATTAATACCAAACTTTGTATGGTTTCGGTAACTACAACGGCTTTTAAACCACCAATAATGGTGTATAAACCTGTTAAAGCTGCAATTACGACAATGCTGGTGTACATCGGGATGCCAAATAAGGTTTCGAGTACTATACCGCCTGCTAAAAAGGAAAAGGCAATGTGAATAATAATGGCTGATAAGATGGAAATAAAGGCGAGCCAATCTCTGCAGGCGCGGTTATAACGGCGTTCTAAAAAATCGGGTAGGGTAGAAATGCCCGAGCGGATATAAAAAGGGATAAACAGCAAAGCCAGAAGGATGAGTGTAAAAGCAGCCATCCATTCGAAATTGCCATTTAACAGGCCCGAATCGAACCCACTTTGGGCAAGGCTTACCAAATGCAGACAGGAGATGTTGGTAGCAAAGAGGGCAAGCCCAATCATTGGCCATTTAAGGCTTTTACCTGCCAAAAAATATTCGCCACTTGTGGTTTCCTGATTCTTTTTTTTGCGCGTGCCTGTCCACAGTCCTATGGTTACAATAAACAATATATAGGAGATGGTAATTACAATATCTATTGTACTAATCATATTTGGTTGATTAATAAAGTGGGTTTTGCTGTAGCTGTTTATTTTTATCCAGCTCACCTTGAGGAAATGGCAGCACATTATTTTTCTCTCCGAACTTTAAAGGTACTCCTGCCGGATTTTTAAGCGGCGTCAATTTGGTATCCATAAGGTTTCTTCTTTTAAGATCATAATAACGTTGTCCTTCAAGCGCAAGCTCAATTCTTCTTTCATGAAGGATAAAATCTCTTAGTTTATCCTTGGTGTTGTAAACGGTTTGATCTACGCGGGGCATTTCTACACTTTTTCTTGTTCTGATGACATCCAAAGCATCATAAATGGTTAAATCCGGGCCGCTTACTTCATTTTTGGCTTCAGCAAACATCAATAGTACATCGGCATAACGGAGATGGATAATGTTTTGATCGGTAACCGGAATTTTAGTCCTGTCGAATGGTAGTTTTGATAAATCGATATACTTCTTTTGTACATAAGTGGTTAAAAGGGGGTCTGTTTCTTTAAACTCCGATCCATCTGGATTAATGTATTTCTCTGTAGGTACTTTTATGGTAAATTTTAAACGGGGATCCCTGTTGGCGTAGGGGTTTGCAGCATTGTAACCTGAGCCAGTTTCAGCAATCATTTTTCCGTTGGCCATTTCATATTCATCAACCAGGTTTTGGTAAGGAGCTATTGAGCCATACCAAGCCACTTCTACCAATACACCTTCATTGCCCTGTGGGTTGTTAGGCGAAAGATATTTAGTAGAGAATATAATTTCGGGATTGCTTTGCTGTGTAGCGGTAAGGAAAAGGTTGGAGTAGCCTCCCTGGTAAATCTGATATTTGCCTCCGGTAATTACGGCGTTTGCAAATTCTACTGCTTTTGGCCAGTTTTGTTCGGCAAGGTAAACTTTGGCCTGCAGGGCCTGAGCGCTTCCTTTTACAGCATGGCCGTTATATACTACATCAGGTAGATTAGCGATAGCAAAATCCAGTTCATCGTGTACAAACTTTAAAACCTCTTCTTTTGTGCTTTGTTTAATTTTTGCCGCTTCAACTGATGCAGGCACGCTTTTGTATAAAATTACTCCACCAAATGCCTGTTCGAGCTCAAAATAAAACATGGCTCTTAAAAAGCGTACTTCAGCTTTGTAAATTGTTTTGCTGGCTTCGGCAGTTGGTGCCTTATCTACATTATCTAAAAAGTAATTGCAGCCTGCTATTCCCTGGTATGGAATGTCGTAAAATGCCGAAGGTACGTTACTTGAGTTTACAATTCCTTGCGTTAAGTTACCAAAGCCGTAAAAAGAATGCCTGTCCAGTGCATTATCTGAATAGGTATCGAGCCATAATTTGCGGTGACCTAAAAAGCCGTTCTGCAAGCGCTTGTATACTCCTGTCAGTGCCAGTTGTACATCTGCATCACTTTTCCAAAAAACCTCAGCAGAGATGGCTGATGTAGGGTTTTTATCCAGAAAATCTTTTTGGCAAGCGGTAAACAATCCAATTATGATCAGAATAATTAAAGATATGGTGGTTTGTTTCGTTTTCATCTTATATATTTTTAAGTACAAAATATTTTACCCTTATTTTTTATCAGGTTAAAATTTAACCTTTAAACCTGCTGTATATATCCTGAGCTGAGGGAACTGAGCGAAAGAACCAGAACCAGCTCTTTCCGGATCATTGCCTTCGTATTTTGTCCAGGTAATTAAATTATCTCCCGATACATACACGGTAATGCCCTGTGAAGCTATTTTTTTAGAGATTGCTTCCGGAAAGGTATAAGAAAGATAGAGGTTTTTTAAACGTAAATAAGAGGCATCCTGAATAAAATACGTTGATGTGTAACCTGATACCCCCTGATAACCTGTAAGGTATACTGCCGGGATGGTATTACTGGGGTTGGTTGGCGACCATGCATTTAAAAATTTAGATGGAGGAGGAGAGCCCTGCCTGAAGGGTTCGTATCCCCAGCCATCTACCTGAACTTTTTGACCTTGTACGCCCTGGAAAAATGCACTTAAATTAAAGCCTTTATAACCAGCATTTAAATTGAATGAATAGGTGTAATCGGGAAATCTGCTGATGCGGATCCGATCTTCAGGACCAACTGTGCCATTACCGCTCACATCTCTTATTTTTAGATCGCCTGGTTTTAATACGCCAGAATTGGGTTGTTTTGGAGAAGCATCTATTTCTGCCTGGCTTTGGAAGACACCGATCCAATCGTAAACAAAGAAATTATTGTATGGTTGCCCCACCTCAAAAGTACCGAGTGTTTCGGCCAATACTTTGGTTACCTTATTTCTATAGCTGTGAAATATAAAATTTGCACCGTAGGTAAACTCACCGATTCTGTTTTGGTGTCTTAATTCTATTTCAATCCCCTTATTTGTCATGGCACCAGCATTTACAACGGGTGCGGTTACGCCCATGCTTGCAGGCACATCTGCACGGCGGGCCAATATATCGGTGGTGTTTTTGTTATACCAGCTTAGGGTTGCACCGAACAGACCTTTAAACAGGTCGAAATCCAAACCGAAATCGGCAATAGCTGTTTTTTCCCAGCGTAAATCTTTTGTGTTTATACCAAGAAGTTGTACTCCAGAATTTAAAGTTGAAAATGGATAGCTTGTTAGTGAAAGTATGTCTTGGTAAGGGTAATAGTTAGGGTTTCCTTCAGTAACTATTTCCTGATTACCCAATACACCATAAGATGCCCTCAATTTTAAATTGTCTATCCATGAAATGTTATCTTTTATAAAACTTTCTTCAGATATTTTCCAGGCAGCCGATCCTCCACCAAATGTGCCCCAGCGGTATCTTGGATCTACTCTGGAGGTACCATCGTACCTGATATTTCCTTCTAAAAGGTATTTCCCTTTATAATCGTAATTAACCCTGCCAAATAAGGATTGTAAACCCCATTCGAACGAATTGCCACTCAAACTTTGATTAATGGGAGAACTTCCATTCAATTCCATAATGGTATTGTTCGGAAAATCGTAGCGGTTGCCTCCAATGCTGGTGCTGCGGTTATCTTGTTGTTCGTAGCCGGCTAATGCGCTTAAATTATGTGCATTGGCAAATGTGGTGTTGTAATTAAACGTACTATAAAGTGTTTTGGTAATGTTTCTGGCAGAGCTTTGTTGTAAACCAACAAAAGTAGGGTTGCCATTTCCAACTAATTCGTACACACCGCTGGTATTTGGTTGGTAAGCAAATGATGGTGTGCCAAACTGACGCTGCCTGTAATCTTGATTAAAAAAAGTTATAGCACCTTTTGTGGTCCATTTTAAACCATTAATAATATCAACATCTACATAAGCTTGTGCATTAACATTATAGTTTTTCGTAAACTGACCACCTGTAGCATATACTTCTTCAACCGTTCTGTTAGTACCGCTACTTGTGGTAAAATCTTTATCTGTAATTCTTCCACTCCCATCGGGTAAAAAAGGCTTAAACGTAGGGGCAGAGGCGTAGGCCAATAGTAATAAATCTGCATTAGTTAGCCAAGGTGCTTTAAAATCTTCATATGAAAAATTTATGTTGGTACCAACTTTTACTCTTTTGTGTACCCGGTTGGTATAATCTAATAAAGCATTATAGCGGTTGTATTTATAACCCTTTGTTATCGCATCCTGATCGAGGTAGTTTAATGATAAATTATAAGTGCTTTTATCGGTGCCACCCGAAAAACCTAAATTGTGGTTTTGGATAGGTCCTTTATCCAAAACATAATCTAGCCAGTCAAAATTCGGGTATTGCTCGCTGTTTGGGTTATTTTTATAAGCATCAATCTGTGCCTGTGTATATTGTGCAGGCTGACCGCTTCTTGCTTTTGCCTGATTGTACATTTCCATGTAGGTTACCGAGTTGGTAATCAGGTCAGGATATTTAGTGGCATAACTAAGGCCATAGCTGCCATTGTATTCTATTACATTGGTGCCTGCCTTACCTTTTTTAGTACTAACCAATATTACACCATTTGCAGCCCTTGCACCGTATATTGATGCCGATGATGCATCTTTAAGTACGGTTACACTTTCAATGTCCTGTGGTGATAAATTACTCATCGTACCAATTACACCATCTATTAATACCAAAGGATTTGGTGAAGCACCAGTAGAGCCAAAACCACGCAGCCTAAAGCTGGCACCATCTCTGCCAGGTTCACCTGTGGATTGTACAACATCGAGTCCGCTTACCCGCCCCTGTAATAAGTTTTGAACATTGGTTACAGGCCGCTCAGTAAGTGTTTTGCCTGTTACCGTTGAAACAGAACCCGATAGGTTGATTTTCTTTTGTGTGCCATAACCCACTACAACCACTTCATCAAGCTTATTGTCGCTTTCGCTAAGGGTAATACTTAATTTTTCCTGGTTTTGAACAATAATCTGTTGGTTGGTATAACCCACCATGGTAATTTCAAGTTTATTGCCTTTTTCTCCAGCGATGCTAAATTCGCCATTGCTGTTAGAAATGGTTTTGCTCTTATCTTTCGAGCTCGTATTGGTGATGGTTACACCAGGCAGTGGCTGATTGGAAGCATCTACCACTTTACCTTTAATCAAAGTTTGTGCTCCAGCATAATAAAAGCATAAACAAAGTGCCAGTACTGTTAAAAAATAACGTAAGCACGTTTTTCTCAATACCTTTTTCATAATAGTTTAAATTTGGTTAGCTTATTTTAAGTCACAGCTGCTCCCTGCTTCTTGGGGGGTAATGTAAACTCCTTTTTCAATCTTAATCGGGTTTACAAAATATTGTTTTAAATGTGGGATATGTTCTAAAAATAAGGCCTCATGGCCCATTGCTATATGGTTAAACAATACAAGGTGTTGGTGCAGCTGCCCCATATCGCCTACATGCGGTACAACAGGAACGCCAAATTTTTTGCACATTAAGCTAATGGTAATAAATTCACTTACCCCACCAACCCTTACGGCATCTACCTGGGCAAAACTGGCACAACCCGTTTGTAAGTAATTTTTAAAAATAATACGGTTTGGCACGTGCTCGCCAAGGGCAAGTTTAACCGGTGCAATGGCCTTTGCTAAAATTTGGTGTGCTAAAACATCATCCGGATGGGTGGGTTCTTCTACCCAGTAAGGATTCATGTTTTTTAGTTCATTGCATATTGATATGGCTTGCGGTAAAGTCCATTGCTGGTTGGCATCGAGCATTACTTTTGAGTTATCGCCTGCAACCTCGCGTACAATATTTGCCCTGCGGATATCTCTTTTTGGATCTGCTGAACCTACTTTAAGTTTCATGGCGGTAAAGCCGTTAGCTATCGCTTTTTTGCAGTTTTCGCGTACCTGGTTATCATCATAATTAAACCAGCCTACCGAAGTATCGTAACCTGGGTAACCAGCATTTAATATACCTGCTCTTGATGGCTTGCTATCTACCTCATTTTGCAGCATTTCAATTGCTTCTTCTCTTGTAAGTACATCTTCCAGGTAGGACAGATCGAGGGTGTTTACAATTTCTTCAGGGCTTAGGTCGATTAATAATTTCCATAGTGGCACCCCTCTTTTTTTTGCCCATAAATCATAGCAGGCATTGGTAACAGAGGCCAAACCTAAATGTACCACGCCTTTATGAGGCCCGAGCCACCTAAACTGTTGTTCGTTTGATAAGGTTTTAAAGGTTTGCCCAAAATTCCCCATCAGCTCTTCAATACCAATGCCTTTTAAGGTATCGGCATAAAATTTTGCGGCATTGCAAACCAGATCATTACCTGCCCCGAGTGTAAATGCCAATCCTGTTCCGGTTATATTATTTTCGGTTAATTGTGTTACTGCGTAAGAATATTGGGGATCTTTATGTATCGCATCGCTTCCTGCTCCGGTTGTTAGTGCAAACCTTTTATCCTGGATCTGTATTTTATCAATCATTTTTAGGGGTTATATTGTAGTTCTGTATCCTAATTCTGCACCACCGCTAACGGGTAAAATTGTTCCGGTAATGAAGCGGGCAGCGTTGCTTAAAAGAAAAGTACAGGCATCGGCAATTACGTCGCCAGCCGGCATATTGCCCAAAGGCTGTAAATTATTCAGGTACTTTTCTATTTCGCCTGCATTAGGTTGTTCCTGGCTCCAGGCTTGTAATGTTGGGGTATTAATTGCTGCGGGCGATACGGCGTTTACCCTGATCTTAAATGGTGCATAATCAAGTGCCATTGCTTTGGTAAGGGCATTAATGGCTCCTTTGGTTGCCACGTATACGGCATGGTTATCTTGCCCAATACTGCCCACCATCGAGCTTGTGTTTAATATACAGCCCTGCGATTTTTTTAAGTGTGCAATACCATAACGGGTGGTGTACAAAATGCTTTTCAAATTGATGTTCATCAGTAAATCCCATTCTGCATTACTGGTTTCATCTAAAGATTTTGAAGGATGGGCTATTCCGGCATTATTGTGAATGGCATCTATACGGCCATACTTTTCGATGATGATATTTATTGCCGTTTCCACTTCAGCTTCATGCGCAACATTACAGTTTATAAATAATGCTTTTGTGCCATCAAGTTCTTCGAGTTTGTTCTTAGCTGGTTGGTTTTTATCTAATATGCAAACAGTAGCTCCTGCTTTTACATAGGCTTTTGCGCATTCCCAGCCAATACCATCGCTACCGCCGGTTAATGCGATAATTTTATTTTCGAGCATAATGCTTTAATATTTGGTTATGATTAAGCTAATGTATCGATGAAAATTTGAAATGACTGGAAGGAGGTTTGCTGATACTGACGCTATATTAGCCCTGGTCGATATTGTTAAGCTGGATTGTGATAATATATCAGTTTTTTATAAATTGCCATTCTCAAACCAAATATATGAAGCCCATTTTCGCCAAAATACTGGATGGTAAACTAAACGATGTGTATGGTTTAAAGGTGGTTGATGCGCCTTATTTTTCTACTGAATTTCATTTCCACGAAGAGTGTCAGCTTACATACACCATTGAAAGTGAAGGGCGGAGGATGATTGGTGATAGTATTGAAGATTTTAATTCTGACGAACTTATTTTTGTAGGTTCCAATTTGCCCCATGTATGGCACAACACCAATCAGTATTTTAACAATGCAGATGCAGCTACTCACGCACGGTCAGTTTCTGTATTTATACATCCCGATAAAATTCTTGACTTTTTTAAAGAACCTGATACGATACAAAGACTTAAAAACTTCTTCCTAATGGCAAAAAGAGGGATAAAGTTTGGTAATGACGTTAAAAAGAAATTAAAAGAACTGATGTTAAAAGTAGCCTTGCAGACTGAAGAAATATGTCGCTTAATTGTTGTGCTCGAAATTTTGAACCTACTTTGTTTTACCAGGAATTATGAATTGTTGGCAAGCCCGGGCTATACAAACAACTATCAATTAAAAGATAATGATAGGATGGATAAAATCTTAAAATATGTTTTTGATAATTTTAATCAGGAAATTTTACTCCATGCGGCGGCCGAAATGACAAATATGAACAAACAGGCCTTTTGCAGGTATTTTAAAAACCGCACGCAAAAAACTTTTGTAACCTTTGTTAACGAAGTAAGAATAGGCCATGCCTGTAAGTTAATGGCGCAAACCGATAAGCAGATTAGTGAACTTGCTTATGCCTGTGGTTTTAACAGTTTATCAAACTTTAATAAATTTTTTAAACTGGCTAAAGGTGTTACGCCTAAAGAATATAAAAAGATGTTGCTGGTAGATTAGTGTTTTGAGCGCTTTACACTGCGGTTTATCATCCTGAGGGATATTTATTTTATAAAAATCAATATGAGTGACATGATTTTAAAGAAGTGAATATCCTATGGGTATCGAAATTGCGAAAAGGCTTTTTCTTCGTGCCGCGCAAAGACGATCGATTTACTAAAGCCTGTCAATGGTGGCGGAGTTGAAGGAAGCAACTTACAACAATCGCTTGCTTCCCAGAAAGTCTTTTTTAATTCCCACCCGTCAACATGCGCTACCTCGTTCTTGTTTCTTCAGCACTTAATAAAGCCTCAAGCTCCTTAATTTTTTCAGGGTATTGTAAAGCAAGGTTATTTTTCTCACCTACATCATTTGTTAAGTTGTATAACTGAGCTGTTGGTAAATTGCCGGTATCGGTATGGGTTAGCTTGTAATATGCTTCTCCCTTTGATGGTCGGATGTATTTCCAGTTATCTTTAACAATGGCCAGTTGGTTGCTTTGCTCGATGAAAAAATCACGGCCTTCGTGATCTTGCCCAATCAGGGCGTTCCATACATTTTTACTATCGATAGCATTTTTACTTTCCAGCTTAAAATAGCTTGCAAAGGATGCCAGGAAATCGATCTGCGATACCAAAGCATTAGAAACACCTGGTTTAACCATTGCCGGCCACGAAATAATAAAAGGTTCTCTTGTGCCACCTTCTAAAATACTGTATTTGCCGCCACGTAAATTGCCTGCGGGCGTATGGCCATTTAATTTTTCGGCACCCTGATCTTCATATCCATCCATAATTACAGGGCCGTTATCACTGCTAAAGATAATCATTGTGTTTTTGTCAATACCAAGGTATTTCAGCTGTTTTGTTATTTCGCCAACGGCCCAATCCAGTTGCAGGATTACGTCGCCTCTGTAACCCAGCTCACTTTTGCCTTTAAACATGGTTGCGGGCAAGCGTGGTACATGTGGTTCAGTTAAGGCATAGTACAGGAAAAAGGGCTGTTGTTTATGGTCTTCAATAAAATTTTTAGCCTTAGTTAAAAAGGTAAAAGGGAGTTCCTCATCTGTCCAACGTGCCAATTTGCCACCATGCATGTAACCAATACGGCCAATGCCATTTACAATGGTTTGGTTATGACCATGGTTTACTTCTGCCTGCATTTTTAACAATTCGGGATGATCTTGGCCAGTAGGATCTGTGCCTATGGGATTTTTGTAATCAACGGTAATCGGGTCGTTAGCTTCTAATCCCACTACCAATTGGTTTTCCATAAAAACAGTTGGTACGCGATCTGCGGTGGCCGGAAAGATAAAAGAATAATCAAAACCTACTTCTTTCGGACCTGGTTTTACTTCCTTGTTCCAATCTTTTTCTACGGCAGTACCCAAACCCAAATGCCACTTACCAACCAGGCCGGTTTTATAACCTGCCTGTTGAAAAATTGCTGCGAGTGAGCTGTTATCTGTCGGAACAATCAATGCAGCGTCACCAGGTAAAACACCGGTGCCTTTTTTACGCCAGGCGTATCTGCCAGTCATTAACGAATAACGTGATGGGGTACAGGTTGAGGCGGTGGCATGCCCATTGGTAAATCTTAATCCTTGCTTTGCAAGTGCATCAATGTTTGGTGTTTTTATTTTAGTTGCTCCATAGCAGCTGAGGTCGCCATAACCCAAATCATCTGCATAAATGATTATGACATTGGGTTTCTTTTGTGCGGATGCATAAAAGTTGAAACTTGCTAAAAAAACAAATAAGGAAAGTAAAAATCTGTGGCTCATGGTTAGAAAAAGGTGGTTTGTCAGTTAAGCGATGCAATCGCTTTTCTCAATAATCCTCGTTACAAACGAGGACTATGTGTTTATATTTTTAATATGGTTTGTCAGTTAAGCGATACAATCGCTTTTCTCTATAATCCTCGTTACAAACGAGGACTATGAGTTTATGTTTTTAATATGGTTTCTCAGTTAAGCGATACAATCACTATTCTTTATAACCCTCCTTACAAACGAGGACTATGTGCTTATGTTTTTAATATGGTTTGTCAGTTAAGCGATACAATCGCTTTTCTCTATAATCCTCGTTACAAACGAGGATTATGAGTTTATGTTTTTAATCTGGTTTATCAGTTAAGCGATGCAATCACTTGTCTAAAAACTATGGGCATAAAAAAGGCCAAACAAATATGTCTGGCCTAATATATTTCAGTATTAATCTTCTGCTAAAAACGGGTAACGGTAATCCGTTGGCGATTCGAAAACCTCTTTAATGGTACGTGGAGAAACCCAACGCAATAAATTGATCATCGAGCCGGCTTTATCATTTGTACCCGAACCTCTTGCACCACCAAATGGCTGCTGACCTACAACGGCACCAGTACATTTATCGTTGATGTAAAAGTTACCTGCGGAGTTGCGTAAAGCATGACTTGCTTTATCTATTGCATATCTATCCTGCGCAATCAAGGCTCCGGTTAAAGCATAAGGAGAAGTGGTATCAATTACTTCTAAAATCTGGTCGAAATCCTGATCTGCATAAACATAAACAGTTAAAACGGGGCCAAATAATTCTTCGCTCATGGTGGTGTATTTTGGATCATCTACAACTAGTATTGTTGGTTCAATGAAATAACCTTTAGTTTTATCGTAGTTTCCACCAGCAATAATTTCTACACCGCTATCTTTTTTAGCCTGATCGATGTATTTAGCCAATTTATCGAAAGAACGTTCATCGATTACGGCATTAATAAAGTTGCTGAAATCTTCTGTTCCACCCATTTTAAATGTAGCTAAATCAGCCAACATCTGTTCTTTAATTTCTGGCCAAAGACTTTCTGCAATGTATACGCGACTAGCTGCAGAACATTTTTGTCCCTGGTATTCAAAAGCACCACGCAGAATTGCCGTACTGGCCACTTTTGTTTGTGCTGACGGATGTACGAGAATAAAATCTTTACCTCCGGTTTCGCCTACAATACGTGGGTATGATCTGTATTTATGGATGTTTGTTCCGATTGTTTTCCAGATTTCCTGAAATACTTTAGTAGAACCTGTAAAGTGGATACCGGCAAAATCAGCATGGTTAAAAATCACTTCTCCAGTTTCTGGTCCGTCTGCATAAACCAGGTTAATTACGCCATCAGGTAATCCTGCTTCGCGGAAAATTTCCATTAATAAGTTTGCTGCGTAAACTTGCGTATCAGCAGGTTTCCAAACCACAACATTTCCCATCATGGCTGCAGATGCAGGTAAATTTGCTGCAATTGCGGTAAAGTTGAAAGGTGTAAGTGCAAAAACAAAACCTTCCAATGGGCGTTGCTCAACACGGTTCCAGCTTCCGCGAGGAGAAACAGGAGGTTGTTGTTTGTAAATATCTACCATGTAACTTACATTAAAACGTAAGAAATCAATCAGCTCGCAAGCGGCATCAATTTCGGCCTGATAAGCATTTTTGCTTTGACCTAACATTGTTGCAGCATTTAATTTATAGCGGTATTTACCGGCAATAAGATCGGCAGCCTTTAAAAATATGGCAGCGCGATGTTCCCAGGTTAGGTTTTCCCAATCCTGTTTTGCAGCCAAAGCAGCATCAATGGCTTGTGTAATATGGGTTTTATCACCAATGCTGAATTGAGCTAAAATATGTTGGTGATCGTGTGGTGCAACAACTTTACCTTTTTTGGTGGTATGAACTTGTTTGCCACCAATGTACATCGGAATATCTTGTTGGTATGAGCGGGCTTCGGCAAGTGCTTCTTTTAAAAGTGCACGCTCTTTACTGCCTGGGCCATAATTTAATATAGGTTCGTTTACCGGAGTGGGTACGTTAAAAAATCCTTTAAGCATATTTTATTTTTTATGATTTGTACAAAGATAATGCTTTTTGAGCTAGGCCATTCCATTATTCTGTAAAGAAAACAGGGCAAACGTTTGATTGTATTCGTTAGATTAGATAGCGGTTAATTTTGATTTTATTGTGGTTAAAATATGGGTGGTTGGATTTTATTTATAGTGGTGTCAGTTGTTAGTAACTGACACTCATTTAGCTCTTCCTTTGTTTTACGCAGAAAATACCGCGGATTTAGGAGGCTTTAGTGGGTTTTACTTTTGTAGAAAGAGTTGACAACTTTTCTTGCCACCCTGCGAGTAAAGTTGTCAACTCTTTTAGTGGTGTCAGTTGTTAGTGTAAGCTCCCCTGTTTTTCAGACCATTCAAAAGTATAATTTTGTCCTCAAATTTCCTGTAATAAATCTACAGGAGATTTGAAGTTCAATGCTTGAT
>NZ_LMKM01000026.1 GCF_001421515.1 Pedobacter sp. Leaf216
ATCAAGCATTGAACTTCAAATCTCCTGTAGATTTATTACAGGAAATTTGAGGACAAAATTATACTTTTGAATGGTCTGAAAAACAGGGGAGCTTACAGCAAATTATCCTCATGATCATCCAATTGTTCTTCAAGCTCCCGATATAAAAAAGCGGCCTGAAGAAATACGAGAAAATTAATATGAAAATCAAGAAATACATCAATAGAATTATATTCACCATTATTGTGATCGTAAAACAAAATCGTTGATTTTTCTATAATAACACATTCTAAATTGAAGTTCATTCTTAATCAATAAATGTATCATATTCTCTGTAATAATTTATGGCCTTAATAAAGTCTTCCGTTTCCGAATCATTTTTTCTTAGTAATTGATTTTCAACAATTGATTTAAATGTTTCCATTTCCAAGAATGTATCTACATCTAAGTCAACTGCGATCATTGGAAGCCCAGTATCCTCATCTTCATCATATTCCAATGCTTCATCTTCGGTAATGTGGTATATAGTCGTACCAGAGGGATTTTCCTCCCACTTAATTAAATTACAATATAGCCAGGCATCCCAATCTAAATTTTCTCGCTCTTGGATTAAAGTTTCAATACTAGTGTAAGTTTTCATATTTCGTTTTTATGTTATCGTTTATTTGCTTATCGGCAACCTGAACCACCTCCCCATTTATTTCTTCCACCGTAACCTTTGGGATGATAATCAGGAAATCTTGAATTATGATCAACTCTATCTACAAGTTGAAGTAACCCTCCAACTTCTGGATGATGGTGCCAAGTAGTACCAGTAAATGCAGTTCCTTTAAATGCTCCCTTTGGTCCAGGTTTAACGTGATCGAAAATACCCGGATACTTTGTTTCTAATGCATTTTTAAGACTTGGATCATTTTTTAATTTATTATATAACTGCCGATTGCCTTCTTGAAAATGTTTTCTGTCAGACATACGCCACATATCTTTAGAAATATATGATTCGTGATGTACATCATAAACACCTGGATTAGTACTAATTAACCCGAATTTATCCACTTCAATTTGAGTATCTCTCACATAGGAATAAAAATTAAATTGCTGTGAATCAAGGCCTATTGGATCTTTACTGATATATATCCCAGCTTTGCTATCATAATACCTAAATCTATTGTAATATAATCCTGTCTCTACATCCTCATATTGCCCCTGGTAACGGAACGGTACAAATTCCCTATCGCCACTAAGTTTACGGATTTTTCCATAAATATCGAGTTCGCAATCCCATACTTTTTTTCCAGAACCATCATAAGCTTGTACTGGAGTGCCCAAATAATCACTAATAATAGAATAATATTGGCCATTAACAATTTTGGCGCTAGGTGTAAATTCACCCTGATCGTAAACCCAGGTAATTAAATCGTTGCCCAGTGGTTCCGTTTTATCGTAGCTGAGCAGTCCATCTTCATTAACCCCCAGTTTAGGCCGTTCTTTTAAAGGGTAATTCCATTCGTGGAGCAATAAATTACCATCCCACACATAGCGATAAACAACCCCCTCCCGGCCTCCCCCTTTTGGGGAGGAGCCATGAACAATTTTGGCTTTCCTTCTGCCCAAGGCATCGTATTCGAAACTGATGATTTCGCCGTATGGATTTTTAACGGCTTTCATCATCCCGTTGGCCGCCCAGGCATAAGCCCAGTCGCCCTCTTTCCATTCTGGTAAATCGGGTTCTGCATCTGCTAAGATATCCAGCGTTTCCGCTTTAGGGATATCAGGATCGGCCATTCCCCAATTTAATTTTTTTCCAAATAAGCCATTATCTTCTGGTTCGGCAACTTCTCCTTTGGCCAGACCTATAATATTACGCTTGCTTTTTTGCACAAGGTTGCCTTTGGCATCATAACGGTAATACCACTGGTCATCTTTAAGCAGTTTACCACCTTTATCATAACGCCTGTCACTGCGATCAGCAGTTTTATATAAGTTCCCGGTTTCATCAGGATTTTTATAGATGACTTTGCCATCATCACTATAACTTGCCGAAGCCAGACTGCCAAAAGTATCGTACCTGTAATTGATGCTGCCTCCCGTAATGCTGTTTAAGCAACTATTGAGTTTATCATTCGGCCCCCAGGCATATTGTTTAAAAGCAATGATAGAACGACTGGCTTCTACCTTCTGACTGATTGGATGACCTTCATGATCATAATCGAAAGTAGCTTTTATCCCACCGCTTAAACTGCGGCTGGTTTCCTGTCCGTTTTTGTTACGGCCAATGGTTGCAATCCATTCTGCTGACCCGTTACTTTTCGCGGCAATGCCATTCAGGTAACCTATTTCATCATAATCGTATTGAATATCGGCCCCTAATGAACTTTTTAAACTGATCAGATTTCCAAAAATATCGTATTGATAATTAATCTGGTAGCCATCCTGTATTTCCTGGGTAATCATACCCAACGGATTGCGCTTAAAATTAACCGAAGAAAGTTCATTTTCTGCACCAATGAGCAAACCAAGTTTATTGTATTGAAAGGCTTCGTAGGTACCATCTTCATAGCTGCTATACACCAACCGGCCACTCAGATCGTAATTGTGGTAAATGGCCTTACCATCGGCCTGTATGGTTTTAATAACCTGCCCATCCTGGTTGCGGATGTATTGTTGCTCCTGTCCATCAAAACCGATTTCTTTCACCACATCATCATTCGCATCCCTTAAAAAGATATATTCTTCGCCTTTTTCGTTGGTAATTCCTTTTAAATTTTCCCATTTATCGTAGGCAAAATGAAGCGTCTGGGTATTTTGATGTGATAAATTGTTGCTTCTTTTTTGTGTTTTTAGACTACCCATTGGGGTATAGGACATTCGCCATTCTTCGCGGCCATCGGTGGCATAAACCGGAAGATCATAGGCGTCGTATTCGAAACGTAAAGGCTCTTCACCAAAATCTTTTACCAGGATTACGCGCCCCATTTCATCCCGTTCCCAAACCGTAGTTTGATCACCGTCAGGACTAAAACGGATCAAGCGTCCGTAATCATCATAAGTCCAACGACGGCTATTGCCTTCGCTCGAAACCGATTCGATCAGCTGGTTTAAGCTGTTATAAGTCCAATGAACTTCATAGCCATCATTGTCACGGCAAAAAACAGGTAATTTTTGTCCATCGGTATAATAAAAATCGACTACCCTATTGTCTTTTTGAACATGTTTAAGCAGTTGGTTCTGCTCATTATATAACCAGGTTTCATTTGAACCGGCGGGATCACTGCGCAAAATGAGGTTATTGTTTTCATCGTAGGCATATTGATATTTCTCGCCATCTGCGGTATGGTAGGTAATAATGTTGCCCCGATCGTCGTATTCATAGCCGATTACCCTGCCTTCAGGGCTCGAAACCATTTTTTCTTCGTTATAGCGATCGTGCTCATACCAGGTTTCGCCACCCATGGCATCCACCTTTTTGTAAACCAAATCGTTTTCATCATAATAATAACGTTCTATTTTACCATCGCGATAGTAAACCTCGTTATATCCTTGCTCCGGAAAGTAGCTTATCGATCCGCTCATAAAACCATCTCTACCTTCGGTATGAATTACACGGCCTTCTGCATCGTAAGTCCAGAAATAAACCATATTGTTCCGGTTAGTTCTTTTCACTACATGGTTGTTCTCATCATACTCAAAGCTGATGGCCTTACCCGCCTGATCATATACTTTGATCATATTGCCACGTTGATCATAATCGTAACTCACTAATAAATTTCTGGTATTTTTATAGTGATAATAAACGGCATTAATGGCTGTAGCATCATTATTATGCTTCATTTCGAGCACACGGCCAGAGTTTTCTACAATCCGGGTTAAAAGTTGTTTTTGATAATAAAAGGTAAGCTGGCTGCCATTGGTATATTCGATATGGTTTATACGGTATAAATCTCCATTTGCCCCCCCTCTAAAAAGGGTATACGTGTAAATATCCTGATCAATGGTAAGTACCCAGGTATTTTCATCCGGTCTTTCCATCCAGAGTTTCTGCGCACGATCGTATTGTTTACCTGAATATGCTTCGATATAAGGTAAAGGCATCACCATATTTTCGGTGGGGTGGCTAAAACCTACAATGCCGGCTTCCGGATCAGGATAAATGTACAGGTCGTAATTGTTGTATACCTGGTTGCCCAACATGCCCGAATAAGGTTTATCACTGCGCCATACATTGCTCCAGGCCAGTGTTTGGCCAGCTGGCAGTTCGAAATCGGTCCACTCGAAAAACATAGCACCTGTAACGAAATTTACAGGCTCTAAACCCCAATGACAAAGCTTTTTTGATATTGGATTATTTTTAAAAAGCTTCCCTAATACCTTATTAACCCCTCTTAAAGCCGCTTTAGATAAAGCCCCACCTAATTTGGTAAGCCCTCTCATAATACCAATGGCGGCAAAGCGCATTAAATATTCCTTTAATGTATAATTATGCGGTGCAAATTTACCACCAACCAATACCGGTTTACCGGTATTGATCTGCACATACATGCTTAATAAATCACTATAAAAAGCGAAATAAGCAAGAGGATTTTTCTTTAATTTACCAGGTACAGTTGGTAGCGGTTTTAATCCCATTGGTGGGCACCAACAAGTTAATACCTGCCCAGGATTAGAACCACTCATTTCAGATCCCTGTCCTTTTACAGTGGTAGAGCCCCAATACACTTCACCCTCATGCGGTGAACCCGGAATATTTACAATGAAATAAACCGGTATAGAACTGATGTGCCTAAAAGGGAGTAAAACCCCCATCACACTTGTAGTCGTGGTAGCTTTATGTCTGCCATGTACAAAAATAGAGCCCCCCATCGGGATACTGGCTGCACCAATTAAACCTTGTGCGAATTTTGGAATAGGAATGTTAAACCGCAGATAATCCATCGGATCGAAAACCATACCGATAAAAGGATGGGGCAACGGTAATGGAATAAAGCCAAATGATGGCGGGATGGGAATGGTTGTCCAGTGAAAATCGATCGCCAGCACCACATCAAAATGTTTACTAACATGCTGTACCGCTGTATTGGCCATTGCGGGTTTTTTGGCTGTTAAAAGCTTTAACGTACTTTTTGCCGCAGGCGGATTACTTCCGGGGGCAACAGCACCACCGCCACCACCAACCGATTTTGGTTCAGCTTTAGTTAAGCTTGCAGATAGGCTTATTGACCTATCGGTAGCCATATTCGGTTTACTTGCTTTAATCTTTTTCATCTGCATTATTTTTGGGTGATATCATCACCGAACATCCTTAGGATAATGGATTGGAATGGTTCTTTGGCACTTCTGCCATCGATTTCCAGTCTTCTCCGTAATCCTGCTGCATCTCCAGATCTAATTTTTTACCTTCTGGACTTTCCTCCCCATATTTTTTTAACATGATCGATGCGGTATAAGCCATCGAACTTTGTCGCCGTTGTTCTATCGGCATCTTTTTTGCAATTTCTAAACACTTTAAGTAATAGGCCATTGCTTTGCCAGATCCTGATATTTTGCCATCAGAAAGTTGTCCAAGCAAACGGGTACATTCCATAGCTATAAAATCATTCTCGATAAACTCTGCAATTTTAATCGCCTTTTCGAAGTACTTTTTAGCTTCATCTTTACTTGCATGTGCCAGGAGAAAGCTACCATAGCTCATGTGAATGTGAGCACTTAATAGCGAGCTTTCTCCGGTGCGAGCCAAGGCTATTTCATATTGCTGACGCGCTTCTGTTTTCTTACTTTTTACGGCTAAACTCTGTGCCAACATAATCCTTGCAGCAACAACAGCTTCTTGTAATCCCTGTTTTTGGGCAATTACAATGGCACGTTCCAAAACTGCATTGGCCTGCTCGTGTTTACCTTTACTTAAATAATTACTGGCAATCAATATTTGTTGCTGGTAATCGGCTTCAGGATCATTTTTTTCGCGGTTGGTATGTGCTGCGGCATTCTGCATCAACTGGCTCACATCGATATTAATCCTAAACTCGGTTCCTTGTTTTAATTTTTTTAAAGTACGGTGTGTATGGTGCTCTGTATAAACCAGCTTAATATTTTGATTTTTTATGGCTTTAACACAGTTACACCATTCATTAATCCATTCAGAAAGACCCGTAACATCATTAATGCTTGTTGGTGCCAGCTGAACATATATTTTTTTCAACTTTAAATCAGGATAGAGACTGCAGAGCTGTTCTAAAGCGAGAACAGGCACATACGCGTCTGTTTTATAAATTTTTGCGTTTACACTCATATCCACATCCCAAACGATCCCTTTCCCAGTATCTTTCTGCCATAAATCAAAAATCTCTTTCCACTCTTTAACCAAATTTTTACCGTAATCATATACATTTTGAAATTCCTGGTAATGAAGCAGGAACATGTCATCGGTACGGCTTTCTTCCGTTAATTGGTATTTGAAATAAGCTTCAAATAAATTTACCTCGTGCCGTTCACCTAAACAAAGAAACAGGGTTTCTGATGGATGTTGTCTTACTACTTGTTGCCATTGTTTATCTATTTTAAATAGTTCGAGTTGTATCGGATTCATTGGAGCTTAAGTCGGCATTAATTTAGGTTAATCGTTCCACTACTGATATTTGTTTCACTTTCGCCACCTACGTTAATCTTTTTCGAAGCAAGGTTAGCTTCCGTTTCTCCACTCATCGAAAGTGTTTTTGTGCCAATATCAAGGGTTTGCGATTCTATACCAATTCCAGAAGTTGGTGTTCCATCCTCAGGGCCCACACCTATACCAATACTCACCGAAGCGGAATTCCCAATGTTTTCGCCCAATGTTAAAATATCCTTGCCTTTTATGATGATTTTCCCAGTTTTATCCATAAAAATGCTGCTCTCCCCACATTTAATAAGGATGGATTCTTTGGTTTCGAAAACCGCTTTTCCTGCCCCGTCCAGTTCGATAAAATTGCTGTCTTTATCACGCATAACCATACCCGCACCATCATCCATAGTTAAAGTATGTCCGCTTTTAGAAGTCAAGCTTTTGCTGTTATTGCTAGAACTACCACCACTACCACTTTTGCCATGAAATACAGAGCCCAGTACAATTGGCCTTGCAATATTTCCTTCTTCAAAAGTTAAGGCAACCTGATCACCAATCTCAGGAATAAATACAAAGCCCCGGTTTTTACTCACTTTATCGCTGCTTCCGGCATCGGGCGTAATTACCCGCAGCCATTCGGTTACATCATTGGTTTTACATTCCCATTTAAATTTTACTTTAATACGCCCTTGTCCTTGTGGGTCGGCATTGTCAATTACATCAGCCAGTTGCATATCCGGATTGGGTTTCTTATAATTTTTAACAGCTAACCGCTCCGTTGTAGCCACCACTCCTTCGAAAGTATTGAAATATTTACCTGTTCCATCAATATCATGATTGATGCTGGTAATCAGAAACTTACCCAAGCTTTCAGTAGAAAAGGATAGTTCTTTTCTGAGGCTCATCGTAATTTCTGCAATACTTCCTATCCCTAATGCAGCATTATCACCACTTGCATTTACTTTCAAAAGGTTACTGATGTGTGCTTTTTCTTCGTTTTGCACATGACTTTTAATATCATTGCTATTATCTACACGTATGAGTGCTGGCTGATTAAATGTTTTACTGTACATGGCATTAGATACCTGTATGGCGTGTGCTAAATCTGGCGATCCATTGCTTGCACCACTGCTTTCGCTCTGCAACATTTCATCCTGTTTAGGATTATAGGCAAAACGTTTATTTTTAATCGGTGCAATTTCCATGGCATATTGCAAGTTTTGTACATCTCTGCCATAAACCAGGGCAACCTCCTTCTGATCATCGGGTTTGCCAAAATTCAATTGTTTACCGTCATAATAAAACCATTCATGGTATTCGCCTGAAAGCCTGTTCAGGAAGTCGAAATCACTTTCACGGTATTGGATCAGGTAATCAATTGGCTCTTTTCTGGCTGCATTCGCCACAATTTTAATATCGTTTGATGGTACGTCTGAAGTAGCAAGGTTTACAATAGCATTCAGATCTTTATCCAGATAGGAACCAAGATCCGGACCACGGTCAATCAGAATTGTCGGACTATATCCACTCACAATCAGCACGCCATGGTAACCATGGCTTTGTGCCAGTTCTACTTTAGTTACCAGGCCGGCAAAATCCTGTAAACTGCCAGATTCATAGCCGAAGGAAGCGGTAAAGGTTTTACCTACAAAATCACGACTTTCATTTAAATTAATCAAACCAGGCTCACCCAACTGGTCGTGGTTAAAACGTAGCTCGAAATAATGATGTTCGTTAAAAGACTGTTGCAGGCTGAAAGAAGAAAAATGTGTAATTTCTTTACCTTCTATATTAATTTCTACTAGGAGTTTCTTTTCCATAATATTCTATCTTTAGCAAATCCACAAATAAATTCCGCTGGTTCTTGGGTCTAAAAAATAATCTTGATATAAACACTTCTTACCATCCCAAAGGGTGAAATGACCTGTTGCATCGCTAAACTGTGTTTTAAAGCAGATGATGCCCGATACACCACTTATTTTGTCTTGGAATGCCCTTAATTGAGTTACTGGGATAAATTTGTCTCTAACTGCTTTTTCTACCTTTAAATCAGGTTTTTTGTATTTGTGGCTTAGGTAGTCGAAGAATTCACTTACCCGGAAACAATAATGCTTGTGATCAGCTCCTGCAATTGTTTCGAACTTTTTTGTATATGGATACCGCTTGGGTATGGCATGAACTTTTGCCTTTTCCTGAACCAGTAAATCCTGCTTTGTGGAATATTTCCAACTCGGTGTATTCAGAGTGAAGGTTTTGTTATTAATACCCAGATAATTAAATGCCTTGCTCATCCGCACCACACAGGTATTGGTAATGTAGGCCACATTAACGGCACCGCCAATTGTTGCTTTTACCAGCTCGCTACTTGTTGCAGGATAATTTACCCTTAAATCCGTAAAACTTGGCAAAGAAAGTGGCATGTTACTTTTTAGTTAAGAGTGAATCAAGATATTTGGTACTTCTAAATGATGCATTTTCCAATGCGAAATAAAATACATCCTTATTTTTTGAAGATAAAAGAGATGATTTGTTCTTTTTAAGAAAAACAATCAGCGTATCATTTGGATATTTTACATATTTTAAATCACTCATTGCCATATATTTCAGGCTATCCATAGATTTTAGATTTCCTTTAAATGACTTAATTATGTTGGCACTAAAAACCTTTTCAGCATTATAAATGGAATCAACCCGGCTAACATTAATAAGCAATATATATGGTGCTTCCTTTTTAAGGCCTAAGACCATTTCTGTAGGTGGATTTTTATTTATTTCGATTTCCGACTGCTTACTGGTACTGACCGAAGTCAATGAATCTTTACTAATGGCAGTGGGTAACACGTGCTGCTTGTTGTGATTTTGATTGCACGCGGCAAAACCCAAAGCCAAAATGGACCATAATAAAATATGTGCACTGTTTGTTGGCTTCAGTTTAATTTTATTGAATTTAAAAGCAAATACATCTGCCATGAGGAAGGTATTTAAATGTTTAACTCAATCCTGTTCCATCTGATTAAGAAAAGGGTAAAAAACCCAGGCAATAGATGACTATCTTTTGCCTGGGTATTTGAAAAAAAATTAGGCTTTAGGCCAATCGTTTTCGTGTTCTGCGTTGCCTAGTTTTAGCTTACGTGCAGAAACCACAAAACTTAAAGTCATGGGTGTATTGTCGTTTACCGCAATACCTTCGTTATATTGAATGATGTAACCATCTTCGAAAGACAGTTCTTTCATTTTTGCATCTTCTTCGCCTTTTTTGAAAACCAATGTTCCAGAAAGTGGCTTATATTGGTTGTTAACCATCGATTCGATTACCGAAGTATNTTTCCATCGGCTAACTGTTCTTGGCAATACCTTCGTTATATTGAATGATATAACCATCTTCGAAAGACAGTTCTTTCATTTTTGCATCTTCTTCGCCTTTTTTGAAAACCAATGTTCCAGAAAGTGGCTTATATTGGTTGTTAACCATCGATTCGATTACCGAAGTATCTTCGGTAGATTCGATTTCGATATTAATGGTTCCACCATAAACACCTGATGATGGACGGCCTTTTGCGTCAACATCTCTATTTAATGAAAAGCTGCACTGTAGTACATCAAATTCTTTTGATCCTAAGTTTCCTGATGATGGACGGCCTTTTGCGTCAACATCTCTATTTAATGAAAAGCTGCACTGTAGTACATCAAATTCTTTTGATCCTAAGTTTAAACGGGTTTTRAATGCCATTGTAGTAAGTTTTAATGTTTTTAAAATGAATGAATTTGCGGTGAGCGGTTGGCGCTTAGCGTATGGCGGTTGGCGTTTTATTTACCTTACACCTTCAACCTCCCCCTAGGCTTTTGGCCAATCGTTAAGGTGCTCGGCGTTGCCTAATTTAAGCTTTCTTGCTGAAATCTGGAATTTGAGCGTCATCGGGTGATCCCCAATAATGTTGATCCCTTCGGAATACTTAACAATGTAGCCATCTTCGAAGTTAACTTCTTTCATCTTGGCATCCTCTTCCGATTTTTTGATCAAAAGTGTTCCTGTAATAGGTTTGTATTGATTGTTTACCATCGCCTCGATAATTGAGGTGTCTTCGGTTGATTCGATCTCAATGTCGATGGTACCGCCGTAAACTCCGGAAGAAGGTCTTCCTTTAGCANTAATTGAGGTGTCTTCGGTTGATTCGATCTCAATGTCGATGGTACCGCCGTAAACTCCGGAAGAAGGTCTTCCTTTAGCATCTACATCACGGTTTAATGCATAGGCACAATGAAGCACATCGTACTCCTTGCCTGAAAAGTTTAATCTAGCTTTGAAAGCCATAGTTTTAAAATTTAAAGGTTAAAAAATTGATTTTATGTAGCCTCCGCTACATTAAGTATAAACCAAATATTAAGCCAATTATTGTGTATGTTGCTCATATATAACGAGTAGCAAGGTTCACGACATTTAAAAATCTTGACTCACGCTATAGAAAACGCAGATTATTGTGAAGAAAAAAAGTGTATTTTTTTTAAAAATAATTATAGTATGATTTGCACTACAGCATATGAAATAAAATATTGTAGCGTTTCTGGACAATATGTTACTTTTATAAACAGATTTTCAGACAATGCTAATTTTTTTCAAATTGAAAACTGAAGAATCAACAAATATTTCTCTCCCAAATACCCATGACCTGTTTTTTCCATAACTTCTACTTTGCTTTTCTTATTATCTGTAACCCGCTAATTTTCTACTCTTCCAATACCCACTTATACTTAACCAAAGAAAAGAAAGGTTAAATGCCAAACAGATGATTATCAAGGCATCAGATTTTACCTGAAGTATAACAGAAATTAAATATAGAAATGCCGAAGTTGGAACCGTTAGCATAAATGCAAATAAAAATCGGAAAAACTGGGTTTTCGCATGATCAAAAGTATTGATAAAGTCGTAGTAAAAGCCAAGCATATTAAGTACCAGAAAAATGACTGACATGAACAATAAGCCTGTATTTTCGAGAATATACTGATTGGCTCCGATAAGGATATCAAAAACACCCGCTAAAGCATTCTTAAATATCATGACCGGAATTCCAAAAACAACGAGCAGCACTCCAAAATATACGGTACAAAAAAAAACCTTTTTTGAAAGTTTTTTAGGTTCATCCACACGGTAACTTTTAATAATTGTTTTATTAAAGCGAGATGGCCGGAAATTGTATAAAACGATAAGGAAAAAATAAAATTCAAGCTGGAAAATGGTCAATTGATAACCATCGTTTGTTTTTCTGATCAGGTTTTCGTTAGATGCCTGAATGATGAATGAATAAAATAGCGAGCATACGGCATAGAGCCTAAAAAGAAGGAAATAGTAAAATAGTGCGAATGAAATTCTTTTGGCAATCATTAAACTGTTTTAAAATTATAACCTTCAACAATTATCAGCTGTAAAATTTAGGATTATTATTTCTCCAAAAGTATTTTATGTTTTAACATTACTCTTTTTAAGCCCAACCCATCTCTACTATATACCAGTTTCATTTGCTTAAATTGTCCACCTTCATCATAAGTCATCCATGTAAAACTATGGGCTAAATCCAGATCTTTTGTTTCAGTGAGTGTAGAAAGGTACGGCCTTAACAAACTGAACATTAGGGCAATGACTTCGTTTTCATAAAGGCGGTAAATCCTAAACTTTTCTGTATTAAACACTAAAAATATTTCAAATAATATTTGATAAAACCAGGATTTTCTGGTCAATTCATATTGTACTGGTTTATTAAAGTAAGTATATAATTTATGTTTATTAAAACCTCGGTTATAAAAAATAATGATGTCATCAATTGAATCAATAGCGATTTTCTCCTTTAAAAAGAATGTTTCAATAATCAGATCGTTATTCTCTAAATAAATTTTATAGAACATATTCTACAATATAAATTTATCTTATTAAAGAAAGTGCTTCCCCTTTATTTTTCCTATGGAAAATTGCTTGTTCGTATATTATACTATGCCCGTGTTCCCTTCAAAAGGTTGTTAGTTTATGGCTTAATGCCAGGTAAGCTATCGGATAATTTCAAAAGAATTCGCATTTTTAGGTACGTAGATATAAAATGGAAAACCAAATTCTTCATTTTCTGCCTTTTTTAAATAGGAGATAATCGGCGAATGGTTCTCTCTTTTTAAATTTATGACACGGTTACCAGCATAAAATTCTACCAGTGGTGTCATTGGAAATTCCTGTAATACATACTCTTCTGCTTCTAACATTTTAAATATGTTTTTTAATGCGGCTAGATTATCTTCAATAAGATACATCGATGCATCGGTTTCTTCATATCGTCTTTTTAAGAGCAGATCCAGTGAAACTATATCTTCATTTTTAAAAAGATCGTAGATTCTATGGTAATACTTATGAACCTGATTAACAACACTTTGACTATCATTTTTTACAGCTATGGCATCGGTCCAACCTTTCAAATTATAAGGTACTTCTGCATTAAATTCGGCAATAGATTCTATTATTGGTAGTTTTTCATCGTTCGCCTTTTTCATTTTATACTCGTAAATAGTTGTTAGCTGCGACTGATCCATCGTAGCCGCGTCAAGATATTGTATCTTGATAGTGGCATCTGCATCTGGATGTAGGATTTGCCCTTTCAATGGTCTAAACCGAAGTTTAAGCTGCTGTGGGCCGCTGTGTAATATAAAATGATTGATAGGATAATTAGAAAATATGCTGCCTCCGCTCTCATATGAAAAGGCAAGCACGTCATTAATTAGTACATCAAAATTTGCAAGAGCGACATTAAAGTCAACTAAATAATAGGGTTCTTTCATCATGTATGCTCTGCTATTTAAAAGGATTGTCGATATTTTTATGATAACCTAAAATTACGGCGTCTTCAAATGCTTTTTTGGTAATAATATCGAGTTTGAAGTTTAAACTATTATTAACCGGATCGAGTGTTAAACGATATAGTACATCATTTTTTACCCATGAAGTTACCTGTGGATAATCGACAACCATACTATTGAAATCATTTTTATACTCTTTATAATATTCGGGAAAGCTTTCTTTAAGCATTGCCTTGGTTTTGGCACTCAAAGCGTCTGCTATGATGTTATTAACTGAGGCACTATAAGCTTTTCCGAATTTTTTCTTGAGATATTGTATGCTAACATCAGTTTGCTCTGCATTAACGGTAAATGAAACAAACGATAACAGGTTATTATAAGTGGTTATGACTGCCCCGATTGAAGGGTTAATTGTGGAACCGTGGAATTTAAGATTTGCGGTTTCCTTTTCATCAAAAGAATATTTAATAACTTTTTCGCCCTTATCAACTGTTTTAAAACCACCATCTGAAACTTCGATATGCCCATTCTGGTTTTCCACCCGCGAAGCATAATGATTTAAATCAATTTCCAATGGTTTATTAAAAGTTAATTGCGCAATATCTATTTCCTCTTTTTTACAGGCAGTCGATAACATCAACAGCAATAGAGCGGATGACAATAGTTTTATTTTCATATTATTATATATAATGTTTTTCAAATTTTATCTCGGCTGGTTTCACTATAACAGACTCGCCTTCGTAGCTAAATGTCCTTTTTATAAAACCGAATTTTATGGTGGTAGCCGCCACAAATTTAGCTTTAATACCGGCAAATGACGCGATCGGACTAGCATAGATTCCATTTTTATCAGCCCCAACCTCAATTCCACCTGTTACGCTTGTTTTAACATCAGCTGTCAACACACCTTCCACCCCCATGTTTGCTGTACCGGCTTTAGCCAATGCCTTAAACTCTACAGAAACCTTTATTTCACCTGTGCCTTTGACATTGCCAGTAGTTTCCTTGGGGAAGAGAACATTAATTTTGGTTTGACCATTAATATTGATTGCTCCACCAAAAGTCACTAAAAATGTAATCTGAACATTTTTTTCAAGTTTTTCAAGCACCCAGTTTATTACCGTTCCGGCCCCAGGACAAATAGCATTTCCACCATACTCCACAAACATTTTGAACAGATCTATAAAAGTATTGGCTTCAACAAGCGGTTTGGTGTCAGCACCGATCTCTACAATTTCGCCAACCCTGCCATTTGTCTTTTGGAGGTACCATTGTGCAGAAAAAGCAATAACCGGTGGTTTTACCTCAAAACTCCATTTACCTTTTGCCACTGGTGATTGAACAACAGTATCGGCCAACTGTTTAATTTTATTAAAAATGCGAAGTGTTTTAGCAATACGTTCTTCCCATTCCTTACCAAACTCTACTTTTTGTTTACTGCCATTTGCCGCGGTCCACTCTCCGGTTAATGAAAGTTCGAACTTTTGGGACATTTCACCGTAATTTTTGGACCATTCTGCATCTATTGCCGCACCAATAGCTTTATTCTGAGCATTTTTTAATTCGTAACCATAAAGTTTATTCCCATAAGAATAAGCAAAAGGCTGCGTGTGGGACCATTTAAACTCTATCGTCCATTTGATATCAGAATAAACGTGTATAGCAAGTGTTGGGTTATTCGGAACAGAATAATACCTGCATGAGTGGATATGAACTAAATAATTATTCATCAACCCATCTCGCCGCGGCCAAATATAATTTAATGGCATAACATTAAACTTACTCATCGTAGATACTGCTGGAATGGTAATTTTACCCTCAGTTTCTGCTTTTAAATCAACATTGATTAACTTGATGAATTTATTATGCTTTTTACGCTCGAAACAGGCCTTAGTATCAAAATTTATGGGTTCTACCAAAATATCCTGAGGTTTATTCCCTACTATTGCTTCGTAAATGATAGTTTCCGCATTATGTCCATAATATTCGAATGCAATATCTACCCTTCTATTACTCGTATATTCATATTCATTTTTGTATTTAATATTATCACGCCCCATTTTGTCATCGGTAGGGTTTACCTCACCATGCCCAACAGCTTTTATTCTGGTAGGATCTAGTTTCCCTTTAATAAAAAACTCTCTTACGGTTTTTGCCCTATTTTCTGACAAAACATTATTGTGATTTTGTTTACCAATTACGCAGGCAAATCCATCAAGCTGGATGGTACTATACCGGTGTTCGAGTAAAAACTGCAAAATATTATTAAGCTGTTTAATGCTTTCGGGTAAAAGTTCGGTACTATCGAATTTAAAAACGATAGATGTTAACGATTTTTCCCGCTTATCCTGGATATTCTTAAGACCCTTTCCATTATCAAAAACAAGAACTGGTTTAGCTCCAGCTTCGGTAACATTAATCTGTTCAAATTTACACAACTCAAATCTTTTGGCGTTTTTATCCGGCTCATAGATAGTAACCGGTGTTCTGTTCTGTGGCTTCTCTATTACATGAGAAACCACCTTATCTTTAATTCTTAAAAACCTCGCATGTGCGGTATCACCACCATCATCCTGAATATAGACCCCAGTTATTGGATGCACAACGCGGACATAAAATTCTTCAACATCTGACCTGTCTTTCATCGATTGATACCAGGCAAATGTATTAGGGATTTTCAGGTTAATTTCGCCATTTATTACATTAACGAAATAGATTTTTCGGGTAACTTCGTCTTCTTTTGGTAATAAACCATATGCTGACCGCAACTTTCTGAATACCCTAACCTCAACATTATTATATCCATTTAATCCTTCAGTATTGAATTTAAGCCAAACCAGTTCCCCATAAGAAAACTGATAGGTTTTGCGTACATCCTCTCCGCCCTCAGTACGGCTCCATTTACTATCTACAATTCTGGCAGGCGACTCCCCTCTAATTTTTATACCTGATTTGCCATCAAAATTACCACTCCATGTTGCTTCTATATAAAACAAATATGGCCCGGATAATTTTCTCGGTATCTTTAGCGCATACTTGGCGTTGCCGGGCAATGTTTTTTGGAACTCTATATAGCCCTTACTGTTAAAAACAGCCCATTTTATATCTTTTTTCTTATCTTGTTCAGTACTCCCTGGCAGCCATTCGCCTGCTTTAAACCATACAAACTGACTGGGTTCGACAACCAAAAGCTGATTTGGTATAGAGCCTTTTTTTGAATTATATACCGTACCCTCACCTGTCCATACGATTTTCTTGATTCCTTTGGCCATATCTTATGATTTAACACTTACTTCCATGCCTTCAAAATCATTTGCAGACTCATTTAAAGATTCTGACAATGGATTAAGTTGTGATTGTACATTTTTATTTGCATTATCGAAGTTTTGCTTTGAGGCTTCTGCTTTTTGTCCATGATGAATAATTTCAATGCAATCTGTACCACCAACCGGGCAGGTTGCCTTACTGTCTTCAAGCAAAATTTTACCTCCATTAGACAGTATGGTTTCTTCATAAAAACCAGACCATTTTGTTACAATTGCACTACAGGGTTTATTGTTCATCTTCGAACATGAGCCGAACATGTTTTTTTCGAAAGTTGCATTAATATCAACTGTAGTTGCTATAGGCTTCTTACTTCCATCTTTATCGTTTGCATATTCTTTAGCATGGGTAAGAACCTTCAATTTATCAGGTGCTGATCCATACTTGCACATGCATTGAGCACCTTGAACAACAATGTGTTTTTCTGCCATATCTTTATTTATTAAATAACCGCTCCCAAAATCCCTTTCTTGATGAACCATCAAGAATAACCATATCTGAAACAGGCAAACGATCAACATTTGTATCCAAAACAAAATCGTGATCAAATTCTTGATCCCCATCAGGAATTATTGATATTTTTATTTTTACACTTGTTTTCACAGCTTCATTATAGGTTACTGATGAAAAAAGCGAAACAATGCGTTTACTCTTTGGATGTAAAAGATAATACCCTTCATAAGTTCCCGTAATTTTATCCCCAAAATATTCATCATCAACCGAAAGAATCTTACCTGTATGTAACAATTCGATTCCGCCGAAATCATTAGTCTCCGTGCTTAGCTGCTCAACTGTTTGATATCCTTCAATTTTAAAATCCCGCACAATTGGAAATTTATACGTGTTTTCCATCGTGTGGTTCCTTCCGTATTCCTTATAAATCGGCCGAAAAAAAGTATGAAGAAACCAGTCATGGTTCAAAAATGCGAGCTGTAATTTATCCTGATTGGAAAGCTGTCGTTCCATTTTCAGCAGGTAATCTTCTACCAGATCGCCTTCAAAGTCATTTAAAACTTTATTTTTTACAGATGGCCATCGGTTAAATATTTCATTATAATTATAAATATTTCTGAACCCCCCATTATGATCTACAGAAATAACCAAAGGATAAAAAACTTTTCCAGTGGCATAAGCTAAACGGTCTGCTATTAAATCCGGTAAAGTTTCATTAATAAAAACATCACTTATCCGCTCAATCTGGAACAAGGCCTGACCTTTATCAACATGCTTTAATCGGGTTATACGCAATTGATATTTAACCTCATTACTTTCCTGTTCCTCATCAAAATGAATCACAACACTATAATTAACAGACTGTTCAGTGGGCCATTCTAAATGAAGAGCGCTTTTGCCAGGATAGTAAATTTTTTTATTTGCAATGTCCACCTTAATTTATAATAAAATCTAACATTCTACTTATTACTAACAGGCTATTTCACTTGCCTAACGAGTTTTAATACTTCCGCCTGCGTCATATGTATTAACTTTATTTTACTAAGGCTTTTTCTGGCAATGGTTGTGAAAATCTCCGTTTCTAAGTTTTTTCCCGTTTCTTCTACATTATCTTTCCACTTAAGCGGAATAGATTTTGAAGGACTGAATACTGCTTTACGTGATGTGATCTGACGATCTTCATTGTTGCGATAAGTTGTCATCTCAATAGCAGCCGGATTTAAATAACTAATCTTTTTACTAAAGTGCACTTCATCTGCTGAAGCTGCTTTAACCGACTCAATATTACCCTTATTATTATATTGATACTTAAAATTCCAGGTATCTTTTAATTGTGACTGGCTTCTTTTAACCGTAACCTTTGATTGCTGAATCTTTTTTTCCCATCTCCCCTGATTTGCGGAAAGTAAAATTGGATAAATATCGGTAATCTCATAATCCTCAATATAATCTTCCAGAAAATCGAAAAGACTTAAAATGGAATGTTTAACCTCAACCTGTTGTTTTAGCAAGGAATAAAATTTAGGGTACAGTATATAGCGATCATTTTGATTGATCAGCACGCTATGATCCGAATCTTGAAATATGACTTTTAAACCTTCATTAACATCTGAATTACTTAATACCGATTTAATATGAAGATTAAGTCCATTATTTGTTGAGGTTAGCACATATGCTGTAGCTTCAGACAAAATCCCACCAGCAACTTTGTAAACAAATAAACTGTCGCCCAAGGTATTATGTACATACAAAATTTTGCTTGTATCACGCTCGTTCTCTTGTTCATATTTAGCTGATACATAACGGGTTAATAAAATACCATTATAACTATTTGCAATCTTTTTTCCTGGTTGTGCTACCGTACAGCCCATAAATAGGAAATTCAGAATTACGATATTGATGAGTTTAATCATGGCTACTGGTTACTTTGGGGTAGAGGCTGTTAAACTTGTAGGGGTGATTTTCCAGAAAATACTTTTCCCTGCGGTAATGGTGGCCGAAATACCATTTGTAGTTTTTACACCTGTTTCATAATAAAAGTTTCCACCTGCCCAGTACTTCTGATCACTAAAATCTGACGATGGAACTGCATATTTAATTCTATCGGGAACATCAACTTCTTCAAATAAGGGTTTGCCATCGGCTCCTTTAATTTGTTTCCCATCTGGTCCCTTTACAGGTTTTTTAATTTTTTTCGTAATATGTTCATGCGTACCTTTATCTGTTTTATCATCATGATTGCCTTTATCTTTATATCTTGCAGATGTACCGTTTGCAGCCACAAACTCATCATAAATGTTTTTTGGAATTTCTACAAATTTATATTCGTCAAATTTGTTCTGCCCTAACTTATTGTATGGATTTGTTTCAGAATTTCCCCAGGCAAGAAAGTCAGTTCCGTCCCAGAATTCTGCTCCGTCTGTAATGTCTTTCACTCCAAAACAAACATCAAGTACTGCATATCTTGACAGTTTAGATTTATCATCATTTTTATCTGGAAGCTCCTTTTTGTTAGGTACCGATGAATATCCTGAAGCCAATAATGCACGCCAGGTTTTATTTGTAGAAACAGATCGGTTGTGGCTAGTAAATGCCACACACCTGAGTTCCTTAATATCTGCATTACCAGATTCATGGCTAACGATATAAGCAATATATCTGAAATCTGCATGAATCAACGCTTTACCATCGTATTTTACTAACTGTGATTCATCATTAACAGTTTCCCATTTTTTTGCTGCAACTGCCTGATCGTATTTATCTTTTGTAGTGATGTAAATTTTTGCACTGCCCGCTATTCCACCAAGATATTCGCCTTCTCTTGTATAATAAACATACTGAATATCATCTTTGGGCTCTTCTGACGGGGCATAACTACCAAACTGAACATTTGCCATAACTAACTCGATTTACCACCTTGACCAACCACTTTTTTATTACTAATAAGAAAAAGATTCTTAAGTCTCGCTTCAACATTAATATGATCGGCTATCTTTTCAATATTATTTCCAGCAATGAGTTTATAATCGGTTCTCACTCGGATGCTCATATTAGTACATTGTTTTTTAATCGCCATAATTAAAACAATTTTGATTTCTCGGCACTATTTACCTCAACGGTTTTACCACTTTGCAAAGTCATATTTTCTTTCTGACTAAATAAAGTAATTTCACTAGCCAGTTCGTTCGAGGTTTCAGCCTGCCTAATGAAGTCTTTAGATACAGATTCTGTCCTGTTATCAGAGTTTTCCTGAATATCTCCTGTAGCACTTAGCGAATAATTGTTTCCTGCAATCATCGAAATATCTTTGTTAACAGAAATACTTTGATTGTCACCTACGCTTGTACTTTGATCTTTACCCACCTGCACATCCATATTCTCCCCTACATTAATCTGCATATTCTTACAGTTTAGTGTCATGTTCTCCAAAGCGGTAATCGTAATATTATTGCCCTTTGTGTCAATATGGATAATATTCTGATGGATATCCGTAATTTTTATTCCCTGGCTACTCTCATTATCATCAAACTCAACCAGGTGCCCGCTCCTGGTAATTATACTTTTCAGGTGGTTTTTAATTAATGGACTGCTATCTACACTTGAGCTGTGATACACACTTCCCATAACAACCGGGCGTGCAATATTTCCTTCTTCAAAAGCAATCATTACCTGATCATCAATTTCTGGTATGGCAAAATATCCACGGTTATTTCCTCTGTCGCCAATACCGGCACTTGGCGTAACCACGCGTAACCACTCGGTTACATCGTTGGTTAAACACTCCCATTTAAACCTTACTTTAATGCGCCCTTGGCCCTGTGGATCGTTATTATCGATTACATCGGCCAACTGCATATCCGGCTGAGGTTTTTCGAAGTTTTTAACCAATAAGCGTTCGGTAGTAGATATCTTCCCTTCAAAAGTATTGTGGTACTTACCATTTTCATCAATGTGGTGTTTGATACTGGTAATTAGGAATTTACCCAAACTTTCTGATGTAAAAGCCATTTCTTTACGAAGGCTCATGGTAATTTCGGCAATACTACCAATGCTTAAGCCCGCATTATCACCTTTGGCTGTAACCTTTAACAGTTCACTGGTATTGGCTTTCTCTTCATTTTCTACCAGGTTCTTTATGTCGTTATTGTTATCTACCCTGATCAGCGAAGGCTGATTAAAGGTTTTACTAAATGTAAGATTAGAAGCTTTAATGGCATGTGATAAATCAGGTGTGCCATCTACTTTGCCAGAACTTTCGCTCAGCAGCATCTCATTCTGTTTTGGATTGTAAGAGAAACGTTTGTTCTTGATTGGTGCAATTTCCATTGCATATTGCATTTCCTGCACATCCCTGCCATAAAACAAAGATATTTCTTTCTGTGTATCGGGCTTACCGAAATTTAGTTGCTTACCATCATAAAAAAACCACTCATGGTATTCGGCCGAAAGGCGGTTTAGAAACGAAAAATCGCTTTCTCTATATTGAATAATGTAATCAATTGATGAACTTCTTGCAGCGTTTGCAATAACTTTTAAATCATTAGCCGGGGTATCTTTTGTAGCTAATTTTACAATTTCATTCAGATCTTTATCAAGATAAGAACCTAAATCCGGTCCACGATCGATTAAAATAGTTGGACTATAACCACTTACAATTAAAACACCGTGATAACCATGGCTTTGCGACAGTTCTACTTTTGAAACTAAACCTACAAAATTCTGCATACCATCTGGCGAATGACCAAAAGATGCAGTTAACGTTTTACCGACAAAATCGCGGCTGTCATCTAAACTAATCAATCCGGGTGCACCCATTTGATCGTGATTAAAACGCAGTTCGAAATAATTATGTTCGTTAAAAGCTTGCTGGAGACTAAAGGAAGCAAAATGGGTAATTTCCTTATCTTCTATATTAATTTCTGCAATGAGTTTCTTTTCCATATTGATTTATCTTGATCACAACAATACCCAAATCCAATACTAAATATATAAACGTGCGGTTAAATTAATAATGGAACCGTGTTCAATATTACCTATGTTTTGCTGAATATTATGTGTGGTTGCCGAACCAAACGTTTTACTTGAATAGTAAATGTTTTTTACTGCAATATGTTTGAGATGGTTAGACATAATTGAGCATTAATTTACGAGCTGGCTTTGTAGTTATAGCTACTTAACCCTGGGATGATAATTTAGGATGATATAATTTAGCGCAATAATGGGTTAACTAAATACGCCCCGATAAATCGGGGCGCATCAATTAAATTGATTTTATATTAAAAATGATTAAGCTTTAGGCCAATCGTTTTCGTGTTCTGCGTTGCCTAGTTTTAGCTTACGTGCAGAAACCACAAAACTTAAAGTCATCGGGGTATTGTCGTTAACGGCAATACCTTCGTTATATTGAATGATATAACCATCTTCGAAAGACAGTTCTTTCATTTTTGCATCTTCTTCGCCTTTTTTGAAAACCAATGTTCCAGAAAGTGGCTTATATTGGTTGTTAACCATCGATTCGATTACCGAAGTATNTTTCATTTTTGCATCTTCTTCGCCTTTTTTGAAAACCAATGTTCCAGAAAGTGGCTTATATTGGTTGTTAACCATCGATTCGATTACCGAAGTATCTTCAGTAGATTCGATTTCAATGTGAATGGTACCACCATAAACACCTGATGATGGACGGCCTTTTGCGTCAACATCTCTATTTAATGAAAAGCTGCACTGTAGTACATCAAATTCTTTTGATCCTAAGTT
>NZ_LMKM01000027.1 GCF_001421515.1 Pedobacter sp. Leaf216
ACACCAAACGAAGTTATTCTAACAAACCGCCGTATACCGAACGGTACGTACGGTGGTGTGAGGAGACAGCAGGGAAACTAATTCCCTGCTTCTTACTCGATTATATATTGTTTTAAGTTGCAGTATTTCAGTATTTTATGTAATAATTTTTCTTTTAAGCTGGTTCGACCTATTCACTTATTGTTTTCTACTTAACTGGATTTTTTCTAGATTTTCCAAACATCATTTCGAAAAGAGATAAAATTTTAACGTTTGTTCAACTTGGTGGCCTTGTCAGAAAAACCTGCTAAGGCATTTAATTCATTCATAAACAGTATTGAAAACAAATCTGGCTGTTATTCTTTAGCCATTGTTTTCTGAACACCAACAGACCTCATTATTTCACTTATAGAAAACACAAAAAAAGATTGGTCATTTGGTCTGGGTAGAGCACAATTTTTAACAGGTGAGCTTTAAACCATTTTCTATTGTATAAATCATTATCCTTCCAAATTAGGTAGGATATGTGCTAAGAGATAGCGGACGTATAACACTTGACGAAAAATAAGAGAAACCATATGTAAATAGCAAATTAGAAAAGTATTTTAACGAACGTTAGGTAATATATAGTTTTTAGTTATATTTGCTTTATGAGACCACAGAAAATTTTAGATACAGATATGATATCCGGCCTTACCAAAGTTTTTAGGGATAAAGGCTATGAAGGAGCGAGTTTAAATGATTTAGCGGAAGTAACCGGATTAAAGAAAGCAAGTCTATATCATCGATTTCCAAATGGAAAGCAAGAGATGGCAGAATGTGTACTAAGCGATATAGACCAGTGGGTTGATGAAAATATTTTCTTTGCTCTATTGGACGAAACTAAATCAACAGAACTGAGATTAAAAGATGCCTTGAAAAATATTGAAATTCTTTATGACAGCGGAAAAAATACGTGTGTTTTAAGAGCTTTTTCTATGCACGGCGGATTAACGTTATTTGAGGAGCAGATAAAATCTGGGATGGAAAAGTGGATTTCCGCTTTCAATGTTTTGGGGATGTCATTAAAATTCACTTCCACAGAATCTCAGCAAAACGCTATTCAAACGTTTATAGATTTGCAGGGAAGCCTCGTTGTAACAAAAGGCTTAGCTGATACAAGTATTTTTAAAAATACTTTAAAAAATATTGAAAAGAGATACTCAATAGCGTAAAAAAATTTGAACTAATAAATTAACAAACGTTCGGTAAATTATGATGCAATTACATCCGCTGCCACCTTTTAACGAAGAAACAGCGATACAAAAAATTCAAAAGGCAGAAGATGCCTGGAACAGCAAAGACCCTATTCGAATTTCAAAAGCATATACGCTTGATACAGAATGGCGTAATAGAAATCAATTCATTAACGGAAGGAAAGAAGTACAGGATTTTCTTGCTGACAAATGGAAAAATGAATTGGATTACAAACTTAAAAAACAGCTTTGGACATTTAACGACAATCGTATTGCTGTAAGATTTGAGTATGAATATCGAGATAAAAATGGTCAGTGGTTTAGAGCTTACGGAAACGAAAATTGGGAATTTGATGAAAATGGATTAATGAACAAAAGGTATGCAAGCATCAATGACTTAAAAATTAAGGAAAAAGAAAGAAAGTTATAAATAGTCTGAATATGAAAAAAATAATCCTATTACAATTTATCATCCTATTCACTCTATCTGGATGTAAAAGCCAAACAATTAATAATACTAAAGTTAAATCAAAAAGTATGACACTGAAATACCCTACATTATTTAAAACCATCAATGTTGAAGGAATTAATATTGCTTATAGAGAAGCAGGAAACCCAAAAAATCCTACAATAGTACTCTTACACGGTTTTCCTTCATCTTCACATCAATACCGAAAAGTTTTATCACAGTTATCGGACGAGTTTCACCTAATCGCCCCAGATTATCCCTCATTTGGAAACAGCGATTTTCCATTGGCAAGTGAATACGAATACACTTTTGATAATATTGCAAAAACAATTGACGCCTTTCTAGAAAAGAAAAAAATTGACTCTTATGCATTAATGATACAAGATTATGGAGCACCTATTGGTTTCAGAATAGCTACAGCTCACCCAGAAAGGGTTACGGCAATAATAAATCAAAACGGAAATGCTTATTTAGAAGGTTTGGGCGAGGCTTGGACTGGAATTAGAGCACTTTGGAAAGTTCGGAACGCTGAAACCGAAAAAGCAATACTGCCTGCCTTTTCACTGGAAGGTTTGAAATGGCAATACACACATGGAACAAGAAATATTGAAACAATAAATCCAGACACTTGGCATTTAGATTATTTAAGACTTTCAAGACCAAATGCACATAAAGTCAATATGGATTTATTTTACGACTACCAAAACAACTTAAAACTATATCCAAAATGGCAACAATATTTAAGAGATAATCAGCCACCTTTATTAATAGTTTGGGGAAAAAATGACGAATTTTTCCCTGAAAGCGGAGCAGTCGCTTTCAAAAAAGATGTAAAGGAAATCGATTATAATATTTATGATACTGGGCATTTCGCATTAGAAGAGGATGGAGATGAAATTATAGAAAAAATTAGAGTTTTTATGATGAAAGTCGGGCAGTAATTGCCAATGCTAAAGTTCTGCAACCGCAATAGCGGAGATTTCGGTTGCAGAACGTTTTTTTTACTAAGAAAGTTTTATATTGGCAGGGAATGGTGCCTAGAGCAACCACTTTTTGTGAAGCTTACAGCACAAGGGGAAACAGCACCAAAAATGTATTTCTTTTATAGTTGTCTTTTTTGGCAAAAGTCTCTTTCATGCTTTGAGTTCAAGACCTGCAGCGATCACTGGGCTTTAAATATTATTAAAAACAGGCGCTTTTCCGAGATCTTGAGTATACAGAATTCAAATCCTGAAATTAAAATCTGGGAAATTTAAAGGCAAAACAATACTTTTAAATGGACTAAGGAACAAAAAATTTTATCACGCCAGGAAATGACAAACTGCAAAAAATCTTACCTTTAATACCGTTACGTACAATCAAGTCAAAATTTACATCATGAACATAAAGTATGCGCATACCAACATTATAACAAAAGATTGGAAGGAACTTGCACGTTTCTATGAAATCGTGTTTAATTGCATAGCGGTTCCACCTATACGAAACTATCAAGGGGAGTGGCTTGAAAAAGGCACCGGCGTCTTTAACGCAAATTTACAAGGGATACAATTACGGCTACCTGGCTATGGGGATAATGGACCTACATTAGAAATCTATCAGTATTCAGAAATGATTAATGCTGACAGACACTTAGCCAATCAAAAAGGATTTGGACATATCGCATTTAAGGTAGAGGATATTGCAGGGGTTTTAGCAATAGCATTAAAGAATGGAGCATCGAAAATTGGAGAGCTAAGCGAACATCATTTTGATAATATCGGTGTATTTAGGTTTATTTACATCTCAGACCCGGACGGGAATATAATAGAACTCCTAAACTGGAGTTGATATTAGTTTCGCAAACTTAGAAATTTGAAATCGAACGGTTTCTTGGTTAGAAATCTACAGCCTAAATATTATAATTATTGGAGAGATTTCGAGTCAACATTTCAATAGAATGCTTAAGACTGGGCATTTTATTTTAAAACATGCTATTCTCCAATTCCTGAAATCCCTCGTTGCTTAGAAATTTGTAGCTACCTGAAGAATATTGAACGAAAGACATTTTGCTAATTTAATTTTCCTTGACTTAAAGCTTAAGACACCCAATAAGCTAAGTAATCTCCTTGGTGGAATACCAATATTCCACCATTTAATTTGATATAGAAATAATCATGAACCGGTATCATCATTTCATGATCATAGGGATTGGTAACCATAAATCTGATCGTGAGGAAGTAGCCGTCTACTTTTTTGGCAATTGCATATTGATCCGCTTTGGTTGAAAAAGCGTTTTTCGACAATTTTGTGCTAATTTTTGTTATCTTGATTTTAACGGTATAACCACTTTGTGGTAACTGATAGTCAATCTCATCAAAGTTTCCGGATTTTTGAGGGACTGTGCATAAACCGGAGTAAATTGACCCCATCTCACCAGCAATATATTTAATTTAAATTTTTGATTGTCCCAATGTTAGAGATTGACAAAGGGGGGGCAAATATATTAGTATAATATGCAGTGCTTAAGAAACTGATGAGGTGTTGACAACTTAATTCTGTGAACTTTTTTTTAAAAAAAAAACTGGTATTTTTATAAAAATAGTTCCAAGTTTATGACAGTCAGTTACTTCAAGCCTCGAAAATTCTTTTCGTTTTCAGCTCATCCTTATGATATTGGAAATATTATTGGTTTTTGGCAAAGACATGATGATAATCACTTCCTGCTAAAAGTCTATGCGATGGATGAGGAAAATTTCGATGCTTTCTATAATTATCATTTAAAATATGCACTGGAAAATAATATCGCAACAAATCAAGATTTTTACAGGCATGTATGGCAGATTGTAGATAGTCGGATCAGGCATTTTGAGTTGCAAGATCCATTTTCAAGAAAACATGCCTTGCATAAAAATAATATTCAAAAGCTTCAGGCTTTTCAGAGATATCTTGATAGTGTTGATGAATGGAATGCCCGACCGTCTCATTTGCTAATTGCTGAAAAAGACGCGGTTATACAAAGGCAGCAATCAGAGATTGAAGCGCTCAAAGTAAAGCTGTCAGAGTTGAATGTATTTGAAGTCACCCAGAAGGTGTGGATTGACGAGGGATATCTTCCGACTTTAATCGATCTGATCTTGCAGTTGAGGGAACTGGGACTGAATTCAGGGAGAAAGCTGTTGAAAAGTGACCATAAGATTCCTTATGCTAAAATGATCAGCAAGTATTTTTCCCACGCCGGAAAAGATATTTCCATTGAAACAATTAGAAATTATTTTGTGGAGAAGAAGGGGGATGTGCCGGTTAAGGGGACCATGGTTCCAACTGATCGCCGCCTTTTTAGGATTGTCAGGGCAGATGGAGATTTTGGATCAGTTGTTTAACAGTTGAACATGACCAGGCCGGTTCAGTGGTCATGGTTTTAGATACCTTCAGTAACACTTTTGCTTCGTATAATTTAAATACGGAGGTAAAAATGCAAATTGAAATTTTAACATGGGAAGATCTTCAAAGGTTCAGGAAGGAACTTATTGAGGAAATCAAAGGAATCGTCAAAACTGGTGAGTTGAGAACTGGTGGCGATTGGTTGCGAAGTGCGGAGGTAAGAAAACTCCTGAAGATCTCACCGGGGACTTTACAGAATCTGCGCATCAATGGGTCTTTGCCCTATCAAAAGATTGGCAGCATCGTGTATTATGCACATTCGGATATTATGAAGTTGCTGGATAAAATTGGAAGGGGATGATGGATACAATAGGACTGCTAACCAATTATCTAAGGGTAGCTCGTGGAAGAACCGATTTTCACCAGTCGCACCAGAACCTTTATTCGGCAATATTAATTTGTTTTGGAAAAGCTTTATTTCAAAATCCTTTCCGGATCAGCCGACGGGAGCTGATGGCTTTTTCTGCCATTCGCTCTTATGCGACGTATCATAAATGCCTTAACGGACTGGTGGAGGTCGGGCTGATTGACTATCGTCCATCGTTTCATCCTAAACAAGCCAGCAATATATTGGTGTTCGAGAAAGTCAGAAAGATTGATGTGATCTGAAGTTGCCGGAGGGACATAATCGTTAGAACATTATATCCTTCTTGAGCGAGGTAGCTCGTTATTTGCTTAGCTGCTTATCAAGTTATGCTGATCGCTTGTGTATACATGAAGTTTTATATGTAATCATCTGGTTTCGTAGCTCATTTGTTTGCGAAATACTTGGATTGCCTGCTAGAAGGTTATCAGATCATCCATGTATCAAAGTAATAATATCGCTAGATATAAAGTTAGCTGGGTTATACCTATCGTAACGTCAGATATGCTGCCGGACAATGATAGGTCTTAAAAAATCTCTTGATATCCTTAAGAATTAATTTTGAGTAATTAAATGAAATGATATATCTTTCGTTATCTATTTTTCATCATCTAATACGCTCAAATAAACATGACAGGAACCCTGGCCCAGCTTATCGCTTTGGTTGCATATGGAAATCAATGTATCTCACACTTTGGCACTCACAGAGAGTTCGTTCAGCACCATAGCACTTTCCGGTTCTGCGAAAAGGTCTTTTTTACGGCCGAAAAGAAAAAATACTTCTTTTCTGAAGGCAAGCGCACAACGGTTGCCGAAAACCCACTTGAATGGTTCCGGTATCTTGGTCTGGACGGATGCCAGGCATTGCGTTTATACTATGAACCTTCGGATGGAAGTTCTGGTACAGCTGACCATAAACTGGCTGGCATGATCGGCGGAGGGGGGATCTGGGTGATCGAGGCGATGTATCCCGCGTATTCTGATTTTTGGTACGGTGGATGGACAGTGAGCAGGGAAGAGGCTGAGGATAACCGTGTATGGTCAGTTGAATATAGGTGCATCGGGTATGAGATAGATTCCAGAAACCTTCAGTTCAACGTTGGGGCGCAAAGGGATGTGCTTTCAAAAGCACTAAATGAAATAGAAACATTTGCCAGGGAACTAGATATGGAAAATTTTGCCCAGGTTTTCCAAAGGGCGAATGCGGCCCTGGCGTCCGCACATCCTGACCAGGATTATTATCACAGCGATCTATTGCCTGAAAATGCCTACGGGATGGCAGAGCAACAGTTGCTTTTTGCTGCCTCACGTGCATGGGTGTTTGGGGGAATGGGATCCTGGAACGATATGGGATTTGAAGACAAACAGGTTCAGCATTGCTACGAAACCGTATCCTCAGCACTTTATACAGCGATCAATACTGCTATTATTGCCGTAGTCAACTCTTAAAAAAAAATGACCAGAACCGGATTACATCAGCAGCTAACGGCCAAGGGACCGGGCGGAAAGCTTGAAAAACTCCTTCAATATTCCAGGGACTGCATCAGGCTTTGTCCAAAGTCCGCTGTGGAAGAGGAAATTGCGGGGGTTTAATCAGTATTGGTTGGATGCTTAACCTTAGAATAAAACAAAAGATAAAATTATCGTGAAAAAGACAATCTACATTATTGCCCTAAGCCTTTTTTCAACGCAGCTGAATGCGCAGAACCTTTACCCTGAAAAGTTTGAAGACTGCAAACTGTCCGAGTTCTGCCTGGATTGCGGAAATCCGCAGGCCCAGCCACCTAAGACTGTATTCCAGAATATCCTGCGCGGAATCGGCGAAAAAAACCTTGCAACCCTTAAAGGCACCATAGAAATGCAGATCCTGGTCGATCAGGAAGGCAAGCCCTGTCTATTGAGCGTCGATAATAAGACCAATCTGGGTTCAGCTGAACTCAAACTCAAACAATCGGTCAATGCGACTGAAAACTGGACGCCAGCAATAGACGGTACGAAAAAGCAGAATAGCTCGGTATCGCTCATCATGGAATTCGAGGGTGGGAAATTCCGGGCAAAACGCCGGACATTTAACTTTACCAACCAGTCCAATATGAAAGCTGCTGGCACTCCTGATCGGAAGGGAAGCGAGCGGGACGAGCTGAGCGAGAGCTGGAAAGTATTTACCCAAAGCAACTCAGAACTGCCCTGGGATATGAGCAGGGCTGTGGCTACCGACTTAAAAGGTGATGTCTGGATCGGAACGGATAACGGGATCGTGAAAATATCGGGCAGTAAATGGCAGCATTTTAATTCTGGGAATACCATTATTTCGGCAACGCAGTACAATAGGGCACAGACAGAGTCGGTTAGGGATATGGCGGTTGATCAAAAGGACAATAAGTGGTTTGTGATCGGCTATGATCTTTACCGCTATGATAACCGCACCTGGACCAGATTCGATTCCCTGAACTCACCCATTAACTGGGCAAGAAAGATCGTTGTTGATCCCAAGGGGAATATGCTTTTTACCTCCTGGGAAGGCGTGGCCAGGTTGGCCGGTAGCAAATGGAGCGTAATGAACAAGAAGAACTCAAAGTTGCCATCTGACAGGATTCTGGGGGTATTTGTGGACAGCAAGGACCGTACCTGGATCGGTACCTTTGAGGGTAACGTTGTAAGCTCCCCTGTTTTTCAGACCATTCAAAAGTATAATTTTGTCCTCAAATTTCCTGTAATAAATCTACAGGAGATTTGAAGTTCAATGCTTGAT
>NZ_LMKM01000028.1 GCF_001421515.1 Pedobacter sp. Leaf216
GTCAGGTACGGGACGTTTTTATCTTTTGCTGTTTCACGGGACTTGCTTATTCTGACATAGAAAAGCTGAGCTTATCTAATATTAAAACAGGTTTAGATGGCAAAAAATGGGTTTATATTAACAGAACCAAGACGGGAACGCGTTCTGCTGTTCCCTTATTGACTCCTGCAATCGCAGTATTGGAGAGATATAGCGACCATCCTTATTGCATCACCAAAGACAGAGCATTGCCAGTCTCGAGCAACCAGAAGATGAATGAGTATCTAAAAGAAATTGCTACTGTGTGCGAAATTGATAAACCCTTAAGCTCACATATTGCAAGGCATACATTCGCTACCACCGTTACCCTTCTTAATTTCTGGAAAGAATCCTCCANTTATTCATGTTCCCGAAGGTGAATACACCAGTGGTGGTAATGGCCAACGATGCAGATGGTCCTTGCACCAATAAATCAACCAGTTGCTGCTGATCTCTTCCCCTTAAATACTTTCGATCATCCCTATTGCATCACCAAAGACAGAGCATTGCCAGTCTCGAGCAACCAGAAGATGAATGAGTATCTAAAAGAAATTGCTACTGTGTGCGAAATTGATAAACCCTTAAGCTCACATATTGCGAGGCATACATTTGCTACTACTGTTACCCTTCTTAATGGGGTGCCAATGGAAAGCGTATCGAAGATGCTTGGACATACCAATATCAGGACTACACAGATATATGCAAAGGTATTGGATATCAAGGTAAGTGCAGATATGGCGATTCTAAATGATAAATATAATTAAGTAAACAACCATCAGTTGACAAATATTTAAAAATATTAGGCATTAACTTCTGTTTTGGTTAAGTTTGTATGATGTTAAAAGAATTGAATAAAAGAGTAATCGTTGTACACTGGAAGAGATTTGCCAGTACGGACATCGACGTGTTTTCAAGTCTAAAGGGATTTTGCGACAGCTACCCCGTTTATAATTATCATACATTGAACAACTATCTTTCCAAAAAGAAGGTTCCGTTCGAAAATGACGAAATCAAAATCGAAAGACAGCCACTCATACAGAAAGTAAGAAGACCAGACCTTCCAAAGGTATTGTTCTGGGACTTTGATTTTGACAAACTTGACTGGAACAGAAGTTATAGAACCGTTATGGAACGAGTGCTTGATAAAGGCAACCCCAAGGATTGGGAGGAGATGATCAGGTTTTACGGGAGAGAAAATGTGGTAAATGCCCTTAAAAAAGACATTAGATATCTTTCCGACATAACCATGGAAGCCGTTTGCGAATATTTTCAGTTGCGCAGAGAAAAACTCAGATGTTACACAAAGAAACAGTTAAACCAGGGACACTGGATCTAATTCAGGCGCTGATTAAAGACAATCAGCTCAATTCTTTTTACCTTGTAGGCGGCACCGCACTATCTTTGAGGATTGGGCATAGGGAATCCATAGACATTGATTTGTTCAGCTCTTCGGATTTTGATGGAAACGAACTAGCCGAACACTTACGAAATAAATACGGCGCAGACGTAAAACGCAATAAGGAAAATTATGTCAGTGGAAGTATTGGCGAAGTGGATTTTGATTTTATTTCGCACAAATATCCATCCATTAAACCGATTGAAAATATAGAGGGAATTAGGATGATGTCCAATCAGGACATATCGGCCATGAAGATAAACGCAATCGTTAATAGCGGACAGCGCATCAAGGATTTTATCGATATACACTATCTTTTGAAGGAGATGCAATTGGATGAAATAATTGGTTTCTACTGTCAGAAATATCCAAATGTAGATCCTAACACCGCCAAGTCTTCTTTAATGTACCATAGTGATATCGATTTCAACGTTCCAGTAAAACTGATGGATGGAAAACTAAAATGGCAGGATGTTCAGGATAGTATAGTAAAAGCAGTACGGGAATATACCCGTATTCAGGAAATCAAAGAGCTGAACAATAAGTTGAAAGAAACAAGGAACGACAATAAAAATGAACGAGGCAGAGGAATGGGTCGTTAGGTTAGAGAATTCACTAATCTAATCATTTCGGCAAACCACCGTCCTAAAAGCAATCGCATTTTCATTACAAGGCTCAGCAGGAAAAATACTTCTACAACTTCACTAGCGACGAAGATTTTTTCTAGCAAATCCTAAGGGCTTGCTGTTGGCACAAAGGGATTCTCCAATGGTTATCACAATTTGTGATAACCTGCCATCAATGTGACTATTTAACTCATCCGAATATTTGCATCACTTATGAATATGATTGCTGATAACAACTAAAGTCGTCTGGGGATAGAAAAGAAAAAGCTGAAAAACTATTGTTTTTTAAGAACTGTTAGCGTTAAAGGAGCCACCTGTTGCTAAACGAAAGTGGATCAGGTTCAAACCGGATGAACTGTAGTACATAGAGGCGGAATTGCATTTCCGTATATACCATAGTGAAAACCGCGGGGTGGTGAAGTGGGTTTTCACAGGCCGAAAATGCGGGAGGGCCGGCTCTCACAATAGTAGATTAAAACAATTTAATTATAACAGAAAGCGACTCCCTGATGATCTTGCTTTCTGTTATTTATTCATCTATTTTGTTTCTGTCGGGTTACTATAAAAGAAAAGTTCAGGAAGCTGATCATTTGGTTACAAAAGAAAAGCATATGCTTTAATTCCTCCCCTTCTGGAGATTCCGCTTCCAAATGCACCCAACCCTGATAAAGTTCCCATAAGTTTGCCCTTGCCTCATGTAGCGGAAAATTCACAAAAAAATAATCCATCTCCGAATCTGCATTCTCAATATCTTCATCAGAAAGCCCTAAAGGTTGATAATCGAGTAGTTTTTTAATCTCTTCCATGTCTGTGTTTATATTTAATTTCAAGCTCATAGTGTTTTTTGATTTCCTCTACATAAGGTTTGAAATGTTCCTTATAATAACCTTTGGGAACCTGAATCTTGAAGTTTTTGCGACTAAAAAACAGAACTACCCTAGAATCCGGTTCACATTCTAAAAGATACCAAACGGTGGGATTTGAAGACGAACCGATGAAAAACATGGCAATCCTATCTTCGCAAAAATGAAAGACCTTTCCTTTCACCTTGAACCTCAACTTAAGTTCGTAATAATCACCCTTATCACTAAGTAAAAAATTTAAAAGCGGTACTTCAACGGAGAATCTGGCAACCTGCATATCCTTTTTCATAGGTCTCTTCTGAATATTTCTCATCCCATAGGTAAACAGGTAATGTGTAAATGGCTGCGTCGATAGCATTGGGAGTGCTTTATTGAATAGTTCAAAAATCTTCCTCTTATTGCTGAAATTGAGATCGTCTATTTCGTCAGACCGTTCATCACTGTCTCCGTATTCCCTAAACTGAATCCTTGCAATTTTCTTCATTTCATAGCAGATGCTGTTCAGCTCAGTTTGATTTTCGGACAGTTCAGATTGTTCAATACTATCGTCTTCTTCAAAAAGAAACCCAGTGAAAGATTTTACAGTCTTATTATCTGCATTTAAGGAAAAGCTATACGGTATCAGAAATGGATAATGGTTGGAATGGAACCTGACAGGATCGGTATTTGCAAGGCAATAACCAATAAGGTACTCCGGGTTTAATGTAGCTAATACATCATTTACATTCTTTCTTTCCAATACCTTCCGTTCGGATATATGCAGGAAATAATCATCTGGCCTGAAAAAACCCTTAAATTCTTTTTTAAGCCTGATGTCCACACCATACCTATCACAGATTACTTCAAGATATCTGGATCTTCCTGTTGCTTCATTAAAACATTCCGGCCAATAATATTGCTGAAAGTCATGATATTCATTCCATAACATTGCCCTCAATGTACGGTAGGCATATCTCCCTAGATAATTTTCATCCGTATCAATATTGCAGCTTACCAATAAATGATCGTATTCGACCTTTAGGTAAACTTTTACCGGCGGCTCATTTTCGAGCTTTACCCTAATTGTCAATATCCCTTTCTTGAATGAAAGTACCTTTCTTTCAACCATATGATATGGACGGTTCCCGGCTCGAAGTTCTGTATGTGAATCCAAAACATTTAACCTCAATATTCGGGTCTTGTTTTCAAAAGGAAGTTTAAAGAACTGGGATTTAGGTTTTCCGGCAAGCATCATTTCATCAGCCATTATCAGTTCCTCCTTTCTCTGCTTCCGCCTCTTCACATTCGGCAGTTAAAAGATTGGTCTTCTTGTCGCAAAGACCTTTGGCGAGAATTAAAAATTGATGAACCAGGCTATAGAGTTTATCAGCATCGCCCATCTCGACATTGAAATTGTCTTTATACCTGGCATGGCTGTAACTATTCATGAGCTTCTCAAAAAGCCTTCTGTTTTCTGGCGTTCCTAGCAAAAGCGATCTCGGCTGCTCCGAGAAACATGCGCAGATGTCCAGTAGCCTGCCCAAATGATGAATATCCGACCTGTAAGCCATGAAAACCCTGATCATCGCAATGCAGGACTGCTCAATAACCTGGTGAAGCATAAAAACGCACACATTGAACTTTTCATTACTGAAACATTCTCCCGCTCCGTCCAAAAATCCCTCCGCCATTGGAATCCTATGGTATAGATGCTTACGGGCTTTTTCAAGAGATATCTTTTTATCAAGAATGTATTCAGGAAACAGATTCAGCGTACCATCATGACTGTATAGCTGAATGCCGGAATTAAACACTGTTATAAAAAATCTGTTGTTACCTGCAATAGCTGTATTGACGCTCTCTAGGCTATGGACAAGGACCGTGATTTTGCCATGGTTAAAGTGCGTATTTACAAAATCCTGAACGCCATGCTCAATTCTTGTTGTGCCCTCAATTACCATTAATAAGTAATAGTGAAAATTGCTGCTCGTCTGTTGTGGCGAGAAGGAAGTACGAGAATTCTTTATGGAACTTATTTCACCGAACTTAAGAATATGCAAGGGCGTGAACCGCTCTGCAAGTTCCTTAACAAAATTGGAGAACAACTCTTGCCGGCCCTCCACTGGCTTTAATGATTTCTTTTTCATATCTTCATGATTATTACGAGAACCAATTTCGATTAGAAAAAGCACGTACCGAACCATTGCTGATTGTAAAATACAAGCACAGAGTTGTTTTTAACTGTCGGAAATTTTTAAATATATTTGGACATGGAAACCTCAGGAAAAACGAATAAAATGCATCTTGGCAGAAAAATAAGCCGTATCCGTGAACTGCGTGGAATGAAACAGGAAGTGCTTGCTACAGAACTTGGCATAAGCCAGCAGGCCATTAGCAAACTGGAACAAAGTGAGGAAATTGAAGAATCTACACTAGAGAAAGTCGCAAAAGCATTAGGAGTAACTGCTGAAGGCATCAAACATTTTACTGAAGAGACAATTTTTAACAACATCAATAATTTTCATGATAATTCAATTCAGAATAATTTCAATCCTATTGAAAAAATAGTTGAACTGTATGAACGTTTGTTGGCGAGCGAAAAAGAAAAAAATGAGCTTCTGAAAAAGCTGTAGTTGAATGCATTCATCCTCTTATTAACTACCCAAATATTGAGTTCTCACTTCGTTGGCTAAAATATAAACGAAGTCCGATAATGGATGTTGAATTTCGTAGACAACATTTCGCTATCAAACTACCATTATAAAAAAACCACCGTTATTTGATAATTTTTTGTTGGGACATGCTAAATAAATGCAATAATGTAAAAGATATCTATTTTAGCATATTCGGAGTCAAACCATTACCTAATTACATTTTCAAATAAAAAGTATATTATTACATTCGAAAAATTACCTAGATATCATTAAATCTTCAACTTTTATGAATATTTTTTTTAAAGACCTATCTAAAGCTACTACTTTTTTTCTCTTTTTTCCAGTTATGCTTTTCGCCCAGAATAATAATATCCCAGCAGCGATAGATAGCAACTTAATTCCTTTAAAATCTGTTGAAGTCTCAAACGACGCATCAGATTTGAAACCTTTAAAAGCGAAAATTGAGGACAAGCGAATCTTTCTTATGGGAGAGGCCACACATGGAACACACGAGTTTTTCACAACCAAGCAGCGACTTGTCCAGTTGCTAGTAACTGAATTAAATTATAAAGTTTTTGTTATAGAGGCGGATATGGCAGGAGCTGAATACATGAACGATTATATAGGATCTGGAAAGGGGACTGCTAAGAACGCTCTTGAAAAAATGGCAATTGGAGTGTGGATGAATAGGGATTTTATCAATCTTATCGAATGGATGAAGTCATATAATGAGGATAAGAAAGAAGAAGATAAAATCAAATTTTTTGGGTGTGACATGCAATTTGCTGTAAATAATGGTAAAATTTTGTTAGATGGAATTATAAAACTTGCAGAACCAATCAGTGAAAAAGCCAAATTGGGCTTAGAGGTTCTTACAAAATATAATTATGGAAAAATAGAAAATTCGGAATTACCGAATTTAGCAAAACTGGAGGCCGAATTGAAAAATGCAGTTATTGAGGAAAAAGATCCTAATCTTTTAGCGAAATATCAGAGATATATAAAGGGGATATTACAGACCTTAGAGTACTCAAAAGCAAAATATCTGTATGACAAAGACGTCATCAGGGACAAAAGCATGGCCGAAAATGTAGTGTGGATCTACGAGCAACAAGGCATGAGTAAAATGATAGTATGGGCTCATAATTTTCATGTATCGAAAGACTTTACGATGAACAAGAACCTTCCGATGGGATATTATATATCTTCAAAATTCCCAAAAGAGACATATGTTATGGGATTCACCTTTAACAGTGGAAGTTTTAGGGCTTTTAACACACAAACAAATAAATACGGAGAATGTATTGTAACTCCTGTCACAAACAAAAATTCGGTTGAAACTTTTTTTTCTAAATGTTCTGCTCCGAACTTCATACTGGATTTCAACAGTTCAAAGAATAATATTCTAATAAACAACTTTCTAAATCAACAACTGTATTCAAGAGGTATTGGGGGAGCTTATGACCCAAAGAAACAATTAGATGGTCAGGGTGGAGCCTATCAAAAGCTTATAAAAATGTATGATGGGATTATATTCATTAATGCAACCACAATGACTTTTCCCTTATAGTTCTCCAACTAAGTGGGCATTTTTACTGATATTCTCCAAAGCGTATCGCTAATCATTATTAATATTCCCTCGTTTTTTTGAAAGTGTTTAGACTTTGCTCTCTTTTACAATTTTAATGTATCGATAGCAGGTAGCGATGGGTATCTGTAGCCTTTTGGATATTTCCAAAATGGAATATTTCCCCGTATCATGAAGATCCAAAGCAGTCATTGCCAACTGAAGCTTTTCAGGAGATAAGCCTGAAGGACGGCCTCCCTTTTTACCTCTGGATATTCCGACCCATACTACACCACCCATTCCGAGGCATAGTGCACCAGTCATTCCGAGCCAAAGTACACCAGTTTTTGTTTGAGGTAATAAAATAT
>NZ_LMKM01000029.1 GCF_001421515.1 Pedobacter sp. Leaf216
GCTTTGTCCAAAAGTGATATGGTTTAAAGTTAGTGCTAAAGCCAGAACCAAACTGGTGCACTATGCCTCGGAATGTGGTGTACTTTGTTCGGAATAATCATTCGGTATTGAGGTAGCTTTTGTTTTGACTCTGAGAGAAATTTTCTAAAATTTTTATATAATACGTAATCGTTTCGAACTTTATAGGAAAAAGAGTAGAGGTCTTCACATAGGGCATATACGTTCATTTCCGTTTTAGTGCGTGGATAAATGCTGTTAAATATTGGATTGAGGCTATAGATTTGCTTGAATGTATTCGGTATGGGGGTAATTTTTAAGAGTGTAGTTTGCAGGTTTGCGAGTGCCGAACCTAATTCATCATCTGAAATGGAACCCAGTAAATCTGCAAACGTAGTAGCCATCTCATCGTTGTCTTTAATGGCAGCCAGTAAATACTCACTTGGTTCTCGGTAGTGCCATTTTGCTTTACTCTCCCCCCAGTATTGTGTGAGACAAAGGTTTTTGGTTAATTCTGTGATGTTGGCCAAATGACCAGGGGTATAGCTAGGGTCTTTGTGGTATCCGCGCGATAAGTCACTGATGTGGGCATTGGAATAGGGTGTCATGAAATACCCTTTGGTGATCATCCGGTAGAGTAGCAAATATTGGGACTGGATTTCCGTCTCAAGATCTTCAAGGTGTTCAAGCTTGTTGAAAATATTCCAGTCCATATAGATTACTGGCTTGATATTGCTTCTTTCTATGTCTCTGGTGTCAGTCATTTCTTGATACGGTTATATCCAGTGCAAAGTCCTCATAAAGGAGAACCAGTTCCGCGAGGGTGTCACCCATATTATGTTGGAATTTGAGGTAATGTTCCATCAGCTCGGAAATGATCCAGATATAAAATGCGCATTGAACTTCTACAGTCCCTTGTCGTGTGTTCGAAGTCTCCACGAGCTTGGTAAATATTTCAGCTTCGTGCGGATCCAGTCCCGTCATAAATTTCTCTGGAAATTTTACGTCGTAATTCTTGAAGGTCACGCCCTGATGAATCATCATGTTCCTTATTTCATAAATCCAGTCAAACGCAGTAAAATAGGAATCGTAAAGCATTTCTTTATTCTTGTTTGAAAGGACTTTAATTTTGGCAAGCTGCTTGATAAACAGTTTGCAGATTTCTTTTAGCCTAAAGAATTCTCCAAAGAAAGATTGAAAGAGAAATTCGCTCCTAATAACCGGATCACCAGTCATGGAATGCCTATCGCTTTTTAATTGATTTAAGTCGCCCAGCATTATGTTGATCCCCTCGATGATTCGGTTCAGGTCCCCGATCCATAGCAGGAAGTTGGCCCTGACTTTTCCGGAAAAGCTCTGGTTAAAGAATTCGGCAAGTTCTTCTTCGGTGAATTTAGTGCCAAGCTCAACACTCTTCTGATGGATTTCTTTTGCAAAATTTAAAAAGCCTTCTCCTAATTTAGTCGGTGGTTGCAGGTAGGGTATTTTCATCTAATCGTATTTGTTAACGGCTGTTCAATAGGTTGGCCATTGAAAACGTTTTAAAATAGCTAATTTTTTTTAATCTGTCACCATGAATTTGAAACGAAACAGGATGAAGACTCGGAGGATTGCGTGACAAAACAATCAAGTGTTATTCTTACGGGAAAGCAACTAAGCACTTCCAGGTTTCTTTCTACTGATGATTACAGATGCTGCTAAAAATTTCTTCTGCATCTCCCTGAGGATTGAACTAGTTGAAAACTCTCTGGTCATGAGATATAACGAATCTACGGAACCCTCAAAAATAATTTCTGGATATCCTTTGATTTTGAATGATTAATGTAAAGTAAACGAAAGTTTACTTTATATTTTTTAAAATGTAAACTTTTGTTTACTTTTGTATTGTTCCAATTAGGAAGTTTTTTCTTTATTTAATTTAGTAGCGTATGTAATGAAGTGGAATGAATTAATAAAAAAGCTTAAAAAGGCCGGATGGCATAAGCTTAGAGATGCAAAAGGTAGCCATGAAATATGGCAGAATGCAGAAGGTGATAAACATGTTGTTATTGCTTTTCATGGAGCAAAGGAAATTGGTCCTGGACTCGCAAGTAGTATTCTTAAACAAGCGGGGCTTAAATAGCCCCCCTTGTTATTTATATATATGAAGGTTGCGCGGTGCCTTACACCGTGATGGGGGACCTCTACCTTGTGAGGGAATTTATAAATGGCCATTATGGTCGATTGGAAGATTGAGATGAAAAAAGTAGTATTTATAGTAGAGAAAACCGGAACAGGGTTCTCTGCCTATTCAGAAGACTTTGAAAACATTCCGGTGGCAACATCGGGAGACACGATTACCGAGTTGAGGAATAATATTGTCGATGCGTACAACTCTTACGCCGAATTAAAAAAAACGAAGGCCTTAACCATTGATGAGTTTTTAATTCAGCTTGACGTAAAGCAATTTTTTGACTATTACAAAGTAATAAATGCAAGTGCATTGGGATCGAGAATTGGAATGGATAAGACATTGTTGTCACAGTATGTCAATGGACATAAAAAGCCGAGTATTAAACAAGTTGAAAAAATAATGACTGGTATCAAGCAACTTGGAAGCGAGCTCGCAGCGCTTGAATTAGCTTTATAGTTCAGAGATTTTTATTTTAGAGCGTTAGCCTAGATGTCCGGGGGGAAATATCATATTTCCCCCCCCCCTTTTTTGTAGTAAAAAGCTTTTCACATCTCATCTATATTATAAGTTTCGTCAAGGGTTTCATGATATCAAGTCGGGTTTCAAAGATGATGAAGACCATTATAATAATTTTTGAAACACCGTTGTAGCCACTACAGATTCGAAATTTAGCACACGATATAAATTAATTTTAGCTCAGTATACTGCCTATTATCAGATACTGGTAAGAAATAATATTAAGAACAGGCTCACCTAGACAGTGACCCCATAGCCTCTCCAGAAGAAAAACGAGGGTTGCATTAAAATTGACATGTGGGATATTGGAAAATTCTTATAATTTAAAATACTACATATGAAAGGCTACCTGAAAGATAAGTACTGGATATATCTTGACCAGTTTGCTGCAAGCAATATGGTCGATTGTAATCCCGTCTGGAATGAAGTGAGAATAATGATCATTAAGGGGGCAAAATCAGGCAGGTTCATCTGCCCAACACCTGCTGAACATCTTATTGAAACGGCTGGAAAGCTCAATGAGAATGCAATTGTTCATCACAATTTTTTAACGAGTCTGTCCCACGGATATTTCTTCAAAATCGAACCCAAAATTGCTGCGCAAATTATGATCAGCAAGATCAGAAAAAACAATCTCACCGGAAATACCTTTCTGAGCAACCAAATTAGTAAAGACTTCTCCTACGATGCTACACTGCCGGCTTTTCGTGAGAATAGGGAAGAGCTCAAAGGAATGATAGCCGAGGTGTTAGATTATCCAACATTAGGTGCAAGGGGATTATCTACAGAGTTGCAAAAAAATATGATGGAGACTCACAAATTATTGACCCTCGGAGAATTTTGTGACCGTTTGGAAGAACTCATCGTGACCAAGGGTGGTATAAGACTGCTAGGAGTCGAATTTGCAACCCGTACAGTTCCACACTGGATAGACCTAATTCTTGATATTCTATTAAAAATAAATAAAATGACAATTGAGGAATCCAAGGTACTGCTCAAATATCTGCGTACTTCAGGTTTTGAGGAAATTTCCCCTTTGGATGTCAGAACCTCAATGACGGCCTATTCTGAATCGCGCGGAAAACATGGAAACTCAAATGATCAGATCGACATTATGCGCATCGCAACTTCCATTCAAATCGCGGATATGCTCTTTGTCGATAAAGCAAAAAAACATGAGTTGCAAGATTTAGGCCTGGCAAAAAAATATAATACCACAGTTTTCAGCGGGATTAAGGCAGATATCGAAAATTGTTCTCAGTTACTCGATCGCTGGCTTAGTGGATAATTTTGTGCCTTCATCGTTACCTGCGTTTTCAAAAATCCTGATTTAAATCTATCGGTATCCCTACAGGGATGTCCATAAACTCTATTTTCAAAACTAGATTTTTGATGAAAACAGTTTATCTATGGAAAAGCCTAAGTCAAAAATCCCAAAAAGAAAAGATTCACATCCCCGCTCCAAAAATTTCCGCATGGAACTTTCCAGCCGTTTGAAGTCGGTCCTCTCAACAATCCCTGAAGTTAAAAAGATCAAACTTATTGATGAGACGACCTTTAAGAATAACTGACTGCTATCTCAATAGAAATTACCCCAACTAAAGTAATGATTAGCAGAAATTTGGCCACTCGGGTGTCCCGCAAGATGTAGAATTGTCCACAATTCTATCTTGCGCCCTTGTGGTCGGGGCTGTACTTCGGAACTCGTAAAGCCTTGGTGTCGGCATAAAACAAAATTCAATGAGAAACAAAAAACAGCAGAAAGAAGAGCGGTTGACGCACCTGGTCAGAACCCGTGTAACTGAAACTACGCATCAAAGGCTGATGGAATTAAAACAGAATAGTAATTGCAGTACCCTTGGAGAAGTAGCAAGAAAAATACTTTCCAGAGAGAAGATAGCCTGTTTTTATATTGATGTTACTATGAATGCACCAATGGAGGAACTGGCAACCATAAGAAAAGAACTTAAGGCAATCGGCATCAATATAAACCAACAGACCAGGTACTTTCATACATCCAAAAATGATACGCAACGCTCCTTTTATTTCATGAAGACTGCAGCCCTTTACAACGATGTGGATCTTCGGGTTAACCGTTTGCTGGATCTGGTAGGTAAGATGTCCATGAAATGGTTGCAAGGATCTTGAGTGGCTACAGCATACGTGGGCTACTGAACTATAACGAATCAAAGGTAGCGGTAGGTGATGCGACTTTGATCCTGGCCAACAGATTCGCCGTGGAGGTTGAAAAGCTGGATATGAGTAATAAGATTGCCAGATTCGAGCGGCTGAACAAGTTGAATGGCCGTGCGAAGAGAAATGCCATGCATATCATGTTAAATTTTGACCGTTCCGATAACTTGTCACAAGATAAGATCACCCAGATCGCCTCAGCTTACATGGAAGGTATTGGTTTTGGCAATCAACCGTACTTGGTATACCAACACCAGGATGTAAGCCATCCCCATATACACATTGTAAGTACCAACATTCAGGCAGATGGTTCGCGGATCGATTTTCATAACATCGGAAAATCAATCTCTGAAATCGTCAGGAAAAATATTGAATTAGAGTTTGGTTTGGTGATAGCCCAGGGAAAAAATGCCAGCATGGAGGAGAAAATCAGCCCTGTTAAACTCAAAGCTATTTCCTATGGTAAAAAGCCTACTAAACAATCGATTTATAATGTGGTCACACCTATTCTTCGCAGTTATACATTTACCACTTTAGCTGAGTTTAATGCCATACTAAAACTTTATAACATCGTTGCTGATAGGGGTAGAGAAGATTCATTGATGTTTGAGAGAGGTGGACTCGTTTATGCCGTATTGGATACTGAAAGCAACCGTGTTGGTGTACCCATAAAGGCAAGTAGTCTGGCAGGCAGGCCTACATTAAAGCGGCTGGAAAAAAAGTTTGCCGATAATCAAATCAGAAAAAAAGCTTTTAGAGAGCCACTGAAAAAAACAATCGATGAAATATTTGCAAATGGCAAGGTTATAAACCGCGAAAATTTTATCGCAGAACTCAATAGAAAAAATATTGATCTGGTCCTGCGCAGAAGTAACTCTGGACAGATATATGGATTCACTTTTATTGACCACAACAATAAATGTGTTTTCAATGGTAGCGATCTGGGCAAGGCCTATAGCGCCAAAGCGATATTGGATAGGTTTGATATCTCAAATACGTCCCCAGCTAATGGATTAGTTCCAGGCAAAGTAAGTTCCGCGAGCAGCCTTGCGGATTTGGAAAATCTTTCCAAACAAAAAAAATCAGTGGCAGATGGCCCCGGGGTTTTGGAGGTTTTATTGCAGAAACCAGATTTAGAACCGCCGATCTATCCAATGGGAAAAAAGAAGAAGAAAAAACAGCAACGTTCGCAATCAATCAGATAAAAATTAAAGAAATGAACACAGGAGAAGATGGACAAGCACTGAGGAAAATTCTGGACCTCAGTAGAATGATCAGCGCCTTTGTATTAGGCCTGCATTTTTACATTAGGTTTTTTCAGCTATTTGCTGATCTCGGTTGGCATACCAGCCTCACTGATAAAATCTTGGGGAATATTGCCAGGATACCGGTTTTTGAAGGCTGGTTCATGGCAAAAGGATTGGCCACAGTTTTTCTTGCCATTTCTCTATTGGGCGTCAAAGGACGAAAGGATGAAAAAATAACCATCAAAAGAATCGGGATCTTTTTAAGCGCCGGGCTGGCCCTGTATTTTGGTGCGATACTGTTTCTTTTTCTCCCTATCCCTGCAGAATTATTGGCCTCATTTTACATCTCCATTTCTACAGTTGGCTTTTTGTTGATGCTCGCTGCGGGCACCTGGATATCACGGAGAATTAGAAACCTTCTTGAAAAGGATATATTCAATGTGGAGAACGAAACCTTCCCGCAGGAAGAACGACTGCTCGAGAATGAATACTCAGTCAACTTACCTGCAAAATATCGCTATAACGGAGAATCACGTAGTAGCTGGATAAACCTGATCAACCTTTTTCGGGGTTTATTGGTGGCAGGAACGCCTGGGGCAGGGAAATCCTATTTTGTGATCCGCCACCTGATTGACCAGCTGATGGGTAAGGGATTTAGCATGTTCCTCTACGATTTTAAGTATGTGCGAAACGAGGCTGTGTAAGTAATTGTTCAACGGAGATTGAACCTATTGTGTCGTCAATAGTAGCCTAAGGGCACATGCATTACAAGTAATTGTTT
>NZ_LMKM01000030.1 GCF_001421515.1 Pedobacter sp. Leaf216
TATCCTTAACTTCTTTATTAACAGGGCTACAAATGCTTCTGCAGAATCTTTCAATGCMAAGATCAAAGCCTTTAGAGCAACATCGAGAGGTGTAAGGGATATTAAGTTYTTCTTATTCAGATTATCGAAAATATATGCCTAGAGTTTAACTGCCCCCAACTTTTCCGCTTGATCCGATCAAGCCTTAAATTGGGATCAAAAAAACATCGAAAAATAAAAAGCATCATCAATTCCAAGCTTAAAAGCAATTTCCTTGATCCTTAATTTTGTAAATTGCAAATAACTACAAGCTTTTTGGATTTTGAGGTGATTGAAATATTCAATTGGCGGAAAGCCTGTCTTCCTTTTGAAGATAGCGGAGTAATGACTATTTGATAAATTTACAGATGAGGCTAGTTTAGAATGAGATAAAGTTTCGTTTAAATGCTCCTGCATAAAAAGAATTGATTTTTCGATCTCATCGTGGCTATCTTGTGGCGATTTAATTTTTAACCGCTCAGCATAAATAAATGTTGAAAGATACTGCATAAGCAAAAGATTTATGTATGTAAGGTTCTCTGCGCTATAACCCTGTTGCAGATAAGCATAAATCTGCTCAAAAAGATCAACACGTTCCTGAAGAAACTCAACACTGTTTGTCTATCTAATTTATTATTCATGAAAGTGTTGCGGAACTTAAGCCTTTGTCTGATGGCTAAGTTGTGGAAAGGATATAGAAGCTGCATTGCTGCAATCTCTTTCATTTTTATGGTATTTACTGCAGAAGCCTCAACCGAAACTGGCTGTAAATCATTTGCAGCAGACGGGTTCAATATCTTTTACTCAAATATTGGTGTTTTTAAAGGAGATCTGCTTTAAAGCAGAACAGGTAACCAGTCTACTTTTAGAGATATTAAATGTTTACAGGCAACGGGTAGAGGCTGTTTCATAAGGCTCACAGATGTAAATAAAATGTAATAATGGATGTGATCATACGCCAGATGCCAATATGTATTATTATAAGCTAGGTACAGAATACAACTTTGATCCTCAGAATCCTAATGCTTTGTGCAGCTTAGATTTTTATGGAACACTTGCCGTGGTTTTAGCAGGTGAATTCGGCTTTTGCTTTATCAGAAAGAATTTTTAAATTGATTAAGCCGTGAACTCGCGAATCTGAGATACGCTAATGGGCTTATTATTATGTGTTTTCCCCATCGATACCCAATCTTATTGCTTTAGATATTATTCATCGGTTTTTCACTTTCTTAACCCCCCAATCGCTTATGTTCAACACCAAAGATTTTAAAGAAATAATAGAATTTGGAATGGTTTTGATCATGTTGATCACCATTATCGGCCTTGTTGTCCGCGCAATAGTAAAGACAAATCAATAGGAGCCAGAACTGTACAGTTTCTTTGCTGTGCATTTTTTCTCCCATGTATTATAATTTTATCTTTAGAATGTATGCTCAAAAGCGAAACTGTAGCAACGCTGCTAGGTGCTATGATTGGTTATGTATTATCAGGCATCAGTAAGTATGATGAAAAACCTAAAAGGGAACAAACACCCTAAATTATTAAGCTGAGCAATATTGATTGGCTTTTTAGGATTTGATTAAACGAATACAATCAAACCTAATTTTAATTTGTTTTTTTTAATGCACGTTGAATCATAAAGCAAATATCTGTGGATTTATTTTGGGATGAATAAATCTTGCAAAGGCTGCGTATGCAACCTTTGCATCTTTTAATTTAAACTATTAATAAAATTGTTGCTGGCATTAACATCAGTTCTACTTTGTGAGGTAATATTTAATGGCTATTTTTGTTTAATTTTGAGGAAAACGAATTTATGTCATTCACGTCTCTGGGTTTGTCTCCAGATTTATTAAAAGTATTATCAGATCAGCATTTTACTTTAGCTACGCCGATCCAGCAAGCAGCTATACCAGCAATATTGAACAAAAAAGATGTTTTTGGAATTGCTAAAACAGGTTCTGGTAAAACCGTTAGCTATGTACTGCCACTTTTAATGAATCTTAAAGAGGCACCGAAGCTTAAAAACAGGCACGTTAATGCATTGGTGTTGGTACCTACACGCGAACTTGCCGAGCAAGTGAAAGATGTTTTCAAAATATTTAACAAAGGGCTCAATGTCCCTGTAAAGGCAGTTGCAGTATATGGAGGTGTTTCCATCAACCCTCAAATGACGGCTCTTCAGGGAACAAACATAGTTATTGCTACTCCTGGAAGATTATTGGAATTGGTGGCTTCCAACGCAGTATCTTTATCGGATATAGAAACGCTTGTTTTAGATGAAGCCGATAAAATGCTGAACCTGGGTTTTAAGGAAGAAGTAGATAAAATCATTTCACTTTTGCCGCAAAAACGCCAGAATATATTTTTTTCAGCCACCTTAAATGCAGATATTCAACTGATTCACCAGGTAATATTACACGATCCGCTGGTAATAAAAATCGAAGAGCAGGAAGATTCGATTGAGCAGATTCAGCAGGTTGCTTACATTGTGTCAAATGAAAATAAAGGGCCTTTTTTACGTAAACTGATCTGTAGTCGCGAAATGCAACAAGTGTTGATATTTACTTCCTCCGTTCATGCGGCTGATGCGGTGGTTAATAAACTCCGTAAAAATAATTTCGATGCAAAAGCGATCCATAGTAAAAAAAGTCAGGGAGCCCGAACCGAAGCTTTGTACCTTTTTAAATCGGGTAAACTTAAGATCTTGGTTGCCACTGATTTAATAGGAAGAGGGATTGATATCGATAGGCTTCCATTTGTGATTAATTATGAATTGCCACGATCGCCAAAAGATTATGTACACAGAATTGGTAGAACCGGACGAGCAGAGCAAATTGGAGAAGCCATCTCGCTGGTTAGTCCTGATGAATTAGATCATTTTGAAGTTATCCAGAAAAAGATGGGAAAAAAGGTAGATTTAATTTATAGTGAAAATGTGGTGTAAATAAACCAAAGTTTTAATGCGAAGGGTCTAAATTTTAGTGATCGGTTGATTTTATTTCAGTTAAAATATTTTCCATTTAGATATTGATCAAAACTTTAAAATACTGCCCGTTTACTTCAGTAATAATTTCGGCGTGTGTTCCATAGGCATGCAGTAATCGTTGCCTAATGTTTGCCAATCCCGTATGAAAACCCGTGTCATTTAATCCGGTGTTAATCAAATTGGATGATTCCATGGTCAATATTTCTGCTTTAGTTTCAACGAAATTCTCCCCGGATCGCTTGGTTGACTTAAGTTTCCATGTTTAATCATGTTTTCGGTAAGACTGAGCAGCAGCAAAGGAATGGTATGTATTTGTTCAATATCACTGTCGTAACTAAATTCGATAAAAATAGCAGTTTGCCTGATTCGGCTTAATTGCATAAGGTTTTCAACCTGCCTGATCTCTTTTCCAATGGCATAATTTCAGGGCCATGCTCACATTCCATTGCATAGCGCATCAGTTTCGATAGATACCATACCGCTTCAGCTTCTCTGGGATCTGTTTTATGGGTATTGTTAGATATATAGGTAAGCGTATTAAGGAGGAAATGCGGATTAATCTGCGCTTTTAGATAAGCGTTTTTTGCATTGGCTAATTCAATATCCGTCTCCTTCTGTTTTAATTTTTTTTCTATAGCTTCCCTTTCCAATTTCGCTGTTCGTTGCTTTTGAGCCATATAACGCTTTAAGAAATAATACGTCGTTGCAAATAGCATGAAATAAATTCCCCTCCAAAGTGTAGAAGATATAAATCTCCAATTAATCATTATGCTTTTCGGAATTGCGTTTAAAGGAATTCGGATTCTTATCTCATCCGCCAGGTAGGCGATAAACGTATAGCTGATCAGCTCAAAAATAATAAGCACAATGAGTTTTAAATGTGCAGGTTTTTTATGTTCCAGGTTCCTAGCCAATAAAAGATTTGAATGAATATAAAATAAGCAGATATTAATTGCATAATGGATGATGTTTGTTAGTATCGGACTGCATACCTGAAGAATCAAAACAACAAAAAGGTATTCATATAAGATAAAAATAGTCCAGGCGATGATGTGCCAACGGTAGCTAAGTAACCAGTTTTTCATTTTTATTATGTTAAAATTGGGTTTGGCAACAGTAGAATGCTGCATTACATAAGTTGATGTTATTAAGCATTTTGGAAAGCTAATTTTCTTCCATGAAAAGAATTAGCAATATAAAAACAGGAAGGAAAACGGTATTTATTTTTCGTTCACAACGTGATGATACCATGAATACAGGCGATCCAACATCAACAACAATAACGGCGGTAACTACGGTAACCACACATTTGTTTCTAAATGAAGATAGGTTTGACGCTAAATCTGTCGGGAATAATTAATTCCACTGTTCCTAAATTATTCTGCTAACAGTAGGTTTAAAAGGATTATATTTACTGGAACCGCTTGGATACCAGGATGCCACGACTTACATATTCCATGAATGCAGTTTTGTATTGTGGAGTCATCAGCACTTCATATTTGCCCAACGATATTTTATGCCCGCTGATCTCATTTACAAAATCAGTATTAATAATATATGATTTATCGAAAGAACAGGAAATGATCGAAATGCGGTGCTGGAACAGATCCTGCTTGAAGGAAGGAAAGAATTGCTTTTGCGTGGGCTAAGGTGGATAGATGTTAAAAGGCTAAATAAAGAGGGTGCAGGCATTTCATTTACAAGGACTTCAAAAGGTATAGTTTACAATCTCCTGGCCAACAGTACAGGTTTTACGCTTCCCATCCCTGAGCAGGTAGTTGAGTTGGCCAATCTACCACAAAATCCATAATTCAATGGTGCAGATTTATTCTGCACCATTTTTTTTCGTGCGCCGGGCATGGCAATCGACTATAGGGTTCAAGTCCCGAACACGCTTAGCAGTAGGAAGTGTTAGCTCGAGACAAGGGTGTCG
>NZ_LMKM01000031.1 GCF_001421515.1 Pedobacter sp. Leaf216
AATATTTTTGATGTTGATATCTGTTATCTTGTATTTTTCATTCATGAAAGCGACAAGATGCCTTTCCAAGACCTGAAAGCGCTTCAAAGTACCAATGGCGTATTCACGTCCAACTAGGGCTTCCATCTTTTCGTTGTGTATTTTGATCCCTTCCATCAAGGTATGCTTCCGGACTTCCCGCCCGATAAATCTGCACTTAATGCTTTCGGCTGTAATAACATCACCTGCATCAAAAAGATCCCTGTAAACCTGGTTGATCATTGACTGGAGATTGTCTAGATGTCCATTAAAACTTCTGACATCTTCCTTCTTTCCATCCTGTCTGCCTGATTTGGTATTCCACTTTTCAGGATCGCACTCAAGACCGCTGGTCATTTCTGATCTTTTTCCGCCAACAGTTATTCTTAAATAAACTGGGACATGGCCACCACGATAGTTTTTCTGCTTTTTAAGATAAAAGAGCAGGCTAAAATTAGTTTTCATATAAACTGAATTAAGGTTAACAAAATTAGCCTTGCAGTCTGAAAACGTCAAGATGTTCGATGGTCGAACGACTTGTTAAACAAGTGGTTATAAATAATTCGGTGAGTTCTTTTAGTACCTAAATTACTCACCGAATTACACACTTTTAATATGAGAATCGGTGAGTATTTTAGATTTTCCTCTAAAACAGAAAAGCTTGCAATCATTTGATTTGCAAGCTTTTACGTAGTTTTGATACTATCTTCTGTGATCCCGCTGGGATTCGAACCCAGGACCACTACATTAAAAGNATCATTTGATTTGCAAGCTTTTACGTAGTTTTGATACTATCTTCTGTGATCCCGCTGGGATTCGAACCCAGGACCACTACATTAAAAGTGTAATGCTCTACCAGCTGAGCTACGGAATCATTATATCCCTTTCGGGGCTGCAAAGATAGAAAATAAATCGATTCACACAAAAGTTAAAATAAATAAATTTAACAGAAGCTTAACAATTAATAAAAATTAAACAGTTAAATATTTATGGATCACGTTGTTAATCGGAGAAAATTAATTACATTGTAATCAGTTATTTTTATCCCTATTCCCGTCAAACTACAGTAAGCTGTAATTACACAACCCAAATTATTGTAATATGCTTAAACCAAATGATTGCCTACGGCATTGGTAAAATGATTTACATTCTTAATAGTTGTAAAACCTGCATTAATTTTTTATTTTTCAGTTTTATTTTGATTTTTACATATACATTCGCTTTTCCCTAATGAATATTGAAAATATCTACGGTGAAGAGAAGTGGAAAGCCTTTGGTGGCTTCTCTCCTCTTATTGCTGTCTTTAAATCTTACCATCCGCTTAACCCCGAAATTGAAAACGTGATTAACGAATGGACCTTCCCTATCCATTTCGCAAAAAATAAACACATTGCATCGCCCTTAAAACGCAACCGTTACATTTACCTCATTTTAGAAGGTGCTGTACATGGTTACCTAAAAATGGGAAATAAAAAAATAACTACCTGGATTGCTGCCGAAAATGAATTGGCCGGCACCATCCGCAATTTATGGGAAAGTGAGGTTTCTGATGAATACATTGAAACCATCGACCCTGTATTTGCGATTGCGATTCCGCATGAAATGTCGAAACTACTTTATGAAAATTTCCCGATCGCCAATTATGTTGGTCGTAAAATGACGGAGATCTATTTTCAGGGGGCAACTGAGCGTGCATACATTAGCAGGCTCCCGTCGGCATTAAAACGCTACAAACGTTTCCTCGTTTCTTATCCATACCTAATTAACCGGGTTCCGCTCAAATACATTGCATCATTTATTGGCATGCGCCTTGAAACGCTCAGCAGGATTAGGAAACTTGCATCATTAGAAAAATAACAGCTCAATGCTGTAAATCAACCTGTATTAATTCCAACAGGGCAATCTCTTCATTCAGTTCTGAATGTGAAAATTTAGTTCCTGTAACAGGGTATAAATAGCAAAACGGCGCACTGCAATATGTTGGTGCCCCACCAAAGCGCCTATAAACAAAGCAAGCAGGTAAATCTCATTACCTAAAAAAGACGATTAAACAATGTTTTACCTCGCCATATCACTGCTTTACCCTGTACATACAACGCACAATAGAAAAAAATTACAGGTTGCATCAGTCAATAATACAAAAGAGACTGTAAAACCATTACCTAAGGCCATCATCTCTTTTTAATTAATGCTAAATAAACATGACTACGGTTATTTAAACAATATAAATATGTAAAAGGTAAATTTTTGGATCAAGAGAGCGAAAATGATGAGAATGGAAAAAGATACACTTTGTAGCACACAGCTCATATCTGCAGCCTTCATCCTATTGTGGGTTTACACCGCCGGAAGTAAACTCGTTAATTTTGCCACCTATAAACTCGAAATGGAGCACCAGGTTTTTAGTCTGTTCTTTTCTCACCTGTTAATTATCCTTATTCCAGCCGCAGAATTATTCACAGCATTGCTCTTGTTATTTAGCAAAACCAATAAGCTGGGCTTAATCTTTTCCTTATTGCTGATCTTCAGTTTTACCGTTTATATCGCACTGATCCTGGTTAATTACTTCCCGAAAATACCTTGTAGTTGTGGTGGAGTGATCGGAACCCTTGGGTGGAAAGCACACCTGGTTTTGAACCTTATCTTTTTAGCGGCAGCTATACTAGCCTTATTTAATAAACCAAAGCGGGAGGTATGTGACAAAGAGTGAGTAGATAAAAGGAGAATGGCCAGCTCACAAACAAAGAACCACATCGTTTGAAAGGCCAAAAGTAAAAACAAGATGGGCCAGTTGCCTGAGGCCCAACTATCAGGCAAAAAATTAAACTTAAAATATGTCAAAAAAAATTAATTTAGGCTTCGCAGCCCTTTTAGCAGGGTTCGGTCTTATCGCAACACAAAGTGCTTTTACTGCAAAAACACTTTCTTATTACCATTACAAAACAACTAACGGACCAGTTGCTCAAACCAGTTCATGGGAACCGGCAGCCGCTCCAACTACATTTGAATGCAGTGGTGACCCTGAAGTTCCGTGTACTATCGGAATTGAAACACCTTTGTCTACATACCTTTCAGGCAAAGACAATCAGGCCGTTATGGATTCTCCAGAATTAATCTCTTCAAGAGAACAATAATCGAGTAAGAAGCAGGGAATTAGTTTCCCTGCTGTCTCCTCACACCACCGTACGTACCGTTCGGTATACGGCGGTTTGTTAGAATAACTTCGTTTGGTGT
>NZ_LMKM01000032.1 GCF_001421515.1 Pedobacter sp. Leaf216
AAAATTTAAAGGGGAAGCCAAACTTTTTGGAAGTTAACGTGTTTATAGGGGCTTTGTTCATAGGGATTGCAAGGTTCAATCTGCGCCCAGCTGTTTCAAGTTACCAAATAATACTGCCAGATAAACCCAACGGCAGCGGCAGCGCCTGGGTTTTCGCCGGGACTACTGCTTTTGACTTTTATAGTAGTACGGAATAGACTTTACAAAAAAAAATAAAAATCCTTTTAAGATGGGTTAATTGATCGATAAAAACCCTACGAATTAAGATTTAATAATAACAATCAATTTTTTAACTAAAGTAATGATTGCAACCAAAACAATTCCAGCAACGAGACCAAAGCCAAATTCTCTAATAATTGATGGCCAAGTAGGGAAAACATGATGTAAAAATGCTATGTTATGTGCAAATATTCCACCTGACACCAGGATTAATGCCACGGTACCCACTACACTTAATATTTTAATTATAATTGGTAGCGACTGAACCAACAACTTTCCAATGCGTGATAGTATCCCCTTTTCACCGTAAGCTTTGATTAACCTGTAACCAACATCATCCATTCGAACAATTGCTGCTACAATTCCATAAACACCAATTGTAGCCAATAAAGCGACAACAGATACGGTCATAATCTGAATAGCAAGTTTTTGATCTAGTACACTGCCCAATGCGATGATTACGATTTCTATTGAAAGGATAAAATCAGTGGTAATGGCAGATCTGATTTTTACCTTTTCTGCAGCTTCTCCTTCCTGAATTAATTCTTTTGCTTCTGCATGCGAAGATTCGGCCTTATGAAAAAAATATTCTACTATTTTTTCCACTCCTTCAAAAGCCAAATATAATCCACCGAGAACCAAAATCACTTTAATCGCTACGGGAAAAAAAACATTTAAGAGTAATGCTATTGGGACAATAATAATTTTATTAACTAAAGACCCTTTTGTGATTGCCCAAAGCACTGGCAGTTCCCTTGATGAAAGAAAACCAGTTGATTTTTCTGCGTTCACGGCTAAGTCATCACCCAAAATTCCAGCAGTCTTCTTAGCAGCGACCTTTGCCGTTACTGCTACATCATCCATTAACGCACCTATATCATCTAAAATCGCAAAAAAACCCGAAGCCATATCTAATTATTAATGTTGCAAAATATCAATTCCTTTTTAGATTATCTTATTAAATTAAAAATCCCTATCGTTATAATATATCCAAACTGGAGTAACTAAATTTAGGAGTGGAAGTAATTATTCTAAAATTTAAAATGATAAACCAAGAACATCGGAAGGATGGTTTAGTTTGAACATTTATTCAAAAAAGTAAAACGGGTAAAGTCTTTTCGTAAATCAGATTAATTTGCGGGAAACAGCCTCTTTACCATTTAGAAATTAAGGTAATGAAGAAAGGGATTCCAAGTTAACATAGTGCATCTTCATGTCGGGAAGAAAATCGGAAATGCTGATAGGATTGCCTTAAAC
>NZ_LMKM01000033.1 GCF_001421515.1 Pedobacter sp. Leaf216
TTCAGCTTTCCGTCCTTCCGGAGCGGGCTGCAAAGGTAGCAATCTTTTCCTCACCTGCAACATTTATTTTAAAATAAATCCTGCCCTATCATCACCCTATGCCATCCTTTTCATTCAAAACCCTTCCTCCGAAGCGGGATGCAAAAGTAGGGAAAATTAAATATAACGCAAAGCTTTTTTACATATTATCGGACGATACAATCTAACTATATGGTTTTCAACAGGAAAAAATATGCCACAGGGCAAAACTTTTTTAAGTAAGGGCTGTTTGTATCTGTCTAGTCTCTTCAGGCTTCCAGGGTTTCCATGCACCCAGCCTTTTAAAACGCCTGGAAGACCCTGCAAAATAAACCCGATTAAAATGAAAAGCCCGCAGCGCAGCGAGGACTTGTAATGATAAGCGGGAAGAAACTTATATAGCAGCACCCACCCTGCTTTGCTTATAAAACAAACACACTATTACATATAGTATAAGGATAAAGGACCCAACCCAAACAGCCTTTCAAATTTTGCTTTGCGCTTAGCCCATAAATGTTTCGAAAGTTGTTGCGTACATATATAGTATATAGAAAAGCATAAAGGCTTAAATAATAGCCTATATTATATATGTTAAAAATTGTTAACTGTAATATTGTACTGAATTGCTTTGCATAGCTTAGCGGCCAATTGTTTTTATTGATGTTATCGTATTATTAATTATCTTTGCAGAATGTTTAAAGTTAAACACTTAATTATTTTAGTTTTTGTTGCCGCTTTGGGTATTGCGGGTTGTAAAAGTCGTTTCGAGAAATTGAGGGCGAGTAACGACGTTGCAAAAAAATACCAGGAGGCGCTTCGTTTGTATAATAAACGCGATTACAGTAAAGCATTGGTGCTTTTTGAAGATCTTTCTCAAAAATACCGTGGCCGTGCTGAAGCTGAGGATTTAAATTATTATTATGCTTATACCTTATATAGGTTAAGTGATTATACAACGGCCAGGTACCAATTTAAAAGTTTCGCAGATACTTACCCTGCGAGTAAAAATGCTGAAGAAGCGAGGTATATGGGAGCTTATTGTTTCTATTTAGAATCGCCAAGTTTCTCTTTAGATCAGGAAAACACCTATAAAGCTATTGATGCATTACAATTATTCATTAACTTATATCCTACCAGCGATCGCGCTGCTGCTGCAGGTAAATATATTGCCACTTTAAGGGGTAAATTAGAGGATAAAGCTTTTGAAAATGCTAAAATGTATTTAACTACTGGTCCAAGTAACGTAGATAATTATAGGGCAGCGGTTATTGCTTTAAAAAATGCACAAAGAGATTTCCCCGATATTAAATATGCTGAGGAAATGGACTTTTTAATGATTAAGGCTCAGTATTTATATGCTAAAAACAGTTATGTAATCCGCCAGGAAGACCGTTATAATGAAGCTCTTGCTTTATATACTGAGTTTACTGAAAACCATCCTGACAGTAAGTATACCAAAGATGCAAAGGTACTTAAAGAAGATGTTGAGTTAGGAATTGCGGCTACAAAACAAGAACTTGCATTATATGCAGCTGACCAAGAAAAATACAAGCAAATGTTGATCAGAACGGGTAAATTAAAAGATACCATTTCTACAAAACCAACTAATGCTGATAACACGAATATTAAAAACGATTAATACATGAATACTAACAAACCTGCTGTACCAAATACTACAGTAACCAGAAACGTACACGATTTAGATAAAACTACAGATAACTTATACGAATCTTTAGTTGTAATTGCTAAAAGAGCAAATCAGATTTCGAATAACGTTAAAGAGGAGTTACACGGTAAATTGGCAGAATTTGCATCGAGCAACGATAATTTAGAAGAAATTTTCGAAAACCGTGAGCAAATTGAAATCAGCAAGCACTACGAACGTATGCCTAAGCCTGTTTTGGTTGCTATTGATGAATTTTTGAATGAGAAAATTTATCACAGAAATCCTGCTAAAGAACAAAAGTAATTAGCAGAGGGCAAAGAGCATGGCGCAGTTTTATAAGCATATCAATGCTCTATGCCTCATGCCCAACACGCTATGCTGAAACATAAAAATATAATCCTTGGCGTTTGCGGTAGCATTGCAGCATATAAATCGGCTTTTTTAGTTCGATTGCTTGTTAAAGCTGGTGCAAACGTAAAGGTTATCCTTACCCCTGATGGTGCTAATTTCATAACACCACTAACCCTTGCTACGCTTTCTAAAAACCCTGTTTACACCCAATATTTCGAAGAAGAAACTGGGGTATGGAGCAATCATGTTGAACTAGGGCTTTGGGCCGATCTGATTATTATTGCTCCGATAAGTGCCAATACACTGGCTAAACTTTCAACAGGAATCTGCGATAACTTATTAACTGCTGTTTATCTTTCTGCAAAATGCCCTGTTTATGTAGCTCCGGCAATGGATCTGGATATGTGGAAACATGAAACGACCCAGGCAAACATTAAAAAGATTATTAGTTTTGGAAATAAGGTTATAGCGCCTGCCAATGGGGAACTTGCAAGCGGACTTTGGGGCGAAGGCCGAATGGCAGAGCCTGAAGAAATTGTTTCCTTTCTGAACAATGCCATACAAAAATCGATGCCATTCTTTGGCAAAAAAGTGATGGTAACTGCCGGCCCTACCTATGAAGCGATTGATCCGGTTCGATTTATAGGGAATCATTCTTCTGGTAAAATGGGTTTTGCAATTGCAGACGAATTGGTAAAACTTGGTGCTGAGGTTACTTTAATTGCCGGACCAACGGCACAAAAGGCTGACCAAACTTTAAAAAGAATTGATGTAATAAGCGCAAAGGATATGTTTGATGCTTGTTCATCTATATTTTCAGAAACTGACATAATAGTAATGTGTGCGGCTGTGGCAGATTACCGCCCGAAATTAGTTGCTACACAAAAAATCAAAAAACAGGATAGTGACCTCTTTCTGGAATTAGAAAAAACTACTGACATCCTAGCTTCTTTGGGTGCCACAAAAAAAGCAAATCAGATTTTAGTTGGTTTTGCCTTAGAAACCAATGATGAGGAGAACTATGCCAAAGGTAAATTGGAGAAGAAAAATTTAGATTTGGTTGTTTTAAATTCTTTAAATGATAAGGGTGCAGGTTTTAAATCGGATACCAATAAAATTACTATTTTTAACAAGGCTTTAGAACGGACTGTATTTGAAACGAAATCCAAAGCAGATGTGGCTAAAGATATATGTGCTGCCATTTTAAAAATTACAAAATGATAAAAAGGATTGTTTGGATATTGCTATTGATTGGTTTTGGTAAGCTACAGGCGCAGGAGTTAAATGCAAGGGTAACTTTGCTTGCTCCCCAGGTTTCGAACATTAGCAAACCAACCATTGAGGCTTTGCAAAAAACAATCCGCGATTTTTTGAACAATAATAAATTTAGTAACGAAAGTTACAAGCCTCAGGAACGCATCGATTGCAGTTTTATCATTACCATTAACTCCTGGGATGGTGGATCTGGTTATACCGCCGAAGCGCAGATTCAGAGCAGTCGCCCGGTTTTTAACAGTTCCTACAACAGCACTTTATTAAACATGAGCGATAAAAATTTCGATTTCAGTTTTAACGATGGCTCCACAATCGATTTTTCTGATCAGAATTATATTTCCAATATCAGTGCACTTCTCTCCTATTATGCATATACCATTATCGGTATGGATAAGGATAGTTTTAGCAAAATGGGTGGTACGCCCTATTATAAAAAAGCACAGAATATCATTAATCTGGCGCAGGCTTCGGGCAATACCGGCTGGAAAGCAGCAGATGGATTACGCAACCGTTTTTGGTTTAACGAAAATGTTTTAAATCCTATTTTTGCAGAACTCCGTAATTTCATTTACAGTTATCATTTTAGCGGCCTGGATCAGCTTACCGATAATGATAAAGGCTTAACACAAATTGTTGCTGCACTGCCGGCGTTGCAACAAATGGATAAACAAAAACTAGGCTCAATTTTCCCTAATGTTTATTTCGCATCCAAGGCTGAAGAAGTAACCAATGTTCTTTCTAAACTTAATGGACAGGAACGGATGAAAGCTTACAACATGTTGGCAGAAATTGATCCGGCAAATATTGGCAAATACGAGGGACTAAAGAAAAATTAGTTTCTTTGGTTAACTGGTTAATTGTTTAAATTGGTTCATTGTACATCGTGCCCATCAGTTAATCGGTTTCAACGGTTAACCTTTATACAACATTAATTACTTGATTGAGCCCTTAAATCGGTTAACTGAATTATAATCGCTCAAAATATAATTTCTAAAAACGATGAAAAGATTTTTATTGATTACGATCTGTCTTTTACCATTAAACCTACTGGCGCAATCTTCATTTAGCATTAAAGGCTATGGCAAGGCTTATAAAGATGGCGATAAGATGTTTTTATCTTTTCGGCAAGGTGACCAGTTAATTCATGATTCTACTTTAGTAAACAAAGGATCGTTTGAGTTTAAAGGAACTTTTAAAACTAAAGTGAGAGGCTATGTTTGCCGAAATGACAACCCTCGTTACGCATCCGAACTATTTGATGCGTTTGATGTTTACATCGAATCAGGACAGATTACACTGCGTTCTCCAGATACTTTAAACAATTCCATTATTTCGGGGACTCCATTAAATAATGATTATGCCACACTTTGTGCGGCATTACGGCCTGTGACAGAAAAAACAAGAAAATTAAAAGACCCAAATAAACTAAGCGCAGAGGAATTGAAAGATACAGCCTTGGTAAACCTAACAAAAGCACGTATTATAGATGCATATGATGAAACTTTTCCCATCCAATTTAATTTTGTAGATACACATCCAAATTCTTATGTAAGCTTATTCGCTTTAGTTAAAATGGTACGCTCCAGTAATTATCTATCAGAGGTAGAACAAAGTTTTGCCAAATTATCTGCTGCGCTCAAAGCAATGCCAGAAGGTTTAGAAATTGCCAACAGGATTAAAGAAGGGAAAAAGATTTCAGTTGGAATGATGGCAAAAGACTTTACTCAAAATGATATAAATGGCAAGCCCACTAAACTTTCATCCTATCTGAATAAATATGTTCTTGTTGATTTTTGGGCTTCGTGGTGTCTGCCCTGCAGGGAAGAAAATCCAAATGTTTTAGCTGTTTATGAAAAATACAAGGAGAAAAATTTTACGGTTTTAAGTGTGTCAATCGATATATTGGCAAATAAAGCCAAATGGTTAAACGCTATCAAGGAAGACCGGTTACCATGGATGCAGGTTTCTGATCTTAAAAAAGAAAACGAAGCAGCTAAGCTTTACGGTATTACAACTATACCAGCAAATGTACTTATCAGTCCTAATGGAAAAATAATTGCCAAGGATATTAAAGGAAAAGAATTACGCGATAAAATGGCTGAATTATTAGGTGCTAAATAATTTCAAGCCCGTCAGTAAACTAATTAACCAGTTTCATCTGTTAACTGATAAGTAGTTTCCCCTATTTGTGGGATTAATTGTTTAGAAAAGCAATCTCAGCATTTCAATTAAAGCCAGTCCTGCTTTTTGTTCATACGCCTGCAGGCCTTAAACACAGGCCGGTATCCACATCAATCAGGTTTAATTAACAAAGTCAATTTTTCATTGGGGGTTTCTTAACCATACTGTAGATGCAACATTCTTCATTCTTGAGCGTCTGATACACAGTTAACCAGCTGACCAATTTCAAGAATTAAGTAATTAAGTTAAAATTTTGTTAAAATATTTTGATCTTACGAATATCTTCGTACATTTGAATACGAAATAATTCGTACAACTTGTAACATATGAATAATCAAAACATCAAACCAACAGAAGGTGAAATGGAAATCCTCCAGGTGCTTTGGCAAAAGGGGAATGCAACGGTAAGAGAGGTTCATGAGGCGTTGAATAAAAAAGATTCTGGTTATACCACTACCTTAAAATTAATGCAGATTTTGCATGAAAAAGGAATGGTAGAAAGAGATACCAATCAAAAAACACACATCTATAAAGCATTGATAAGTCAGGATAAAACCGAAAAGCAATTGGTAACAAAAATGATCGACAATGTATTTAATGGCTCGGCGGCGAGATTGGTAATGCAAGCCCTGGGTAATCACAGTGCAAGTGCGGATGAGATTGATGAAATTAAGAAATATTTAGACAGCCTGAAATAAGGCATAGTTGAAGGTTGGAAAGTGTAGGGTATAGCTCCCTAATTATGCAATAACACTTCGGGGTATCCCGGTAAAAAAATTAAAACCACCGTTATGGAAACTTTATTACAACAATTCATCAAGGCATTTGGCTGGAGCATTTTAAACTCCCTTTGGCAAAGTGCTGTTATTTATGGCATACTATTTATTGTGATGCTAAGCATCCCGAAAATGGCCGCAAAACATAAGCACAACCTCGCTTTTGGTGCCATAATTTTAATGTTTTTCGGTTTTGGCTATAATTTTATTCATCAGTTAACATTAACCATAAATAATCAGGCAGCTGCAATCAACCCACAAAATATACAGGCTTATCAATATTTTAACAACCTGCCACCAAGTTTTAGCAGTAAAGCCGAACAATACTTCCCTATCGTGGTGGCATTTTACCTCATCGGTATATTGCTACAGTTGTTTGTGATTGTGAAAGGTTACAATCAGCTTTCTAAACTAAAAAAAGAAAGTTTAAGTGCTATTCCTGATGGTTGGAAAACAATTTTCGAACAGGTAACCGCGCACCTTAAAATTAAAAAAAGCATCCAGTTTAACCTTTCTTCTATTGTTAACGTGCCTTTGGTTATCGGCTATTTAAAACCTGTGGTATTGTTTCCCCTTGCATTGGTAAACCAATTGGATAACGATCAGGTTGAGGCTATTTTAATCCACGAGCTATCGCACATCAGAAGAAACGATTTTCTATTGAACCTGATTAAAACTGCAATAGAAACTTTATTGTTCTACAATCCATTTGTTTGGATGGCCGGCAGGTTTATACACATTGAACGCGAACATGCCTGCGACGATCTGGTATTAAAGGTGACCGGAAAACCATTAAACTATGCTCATGCCCTACTTAAACTTGAGTTATTGAAAGATAAAAACAGTCCGGCTTATGCATTGGCAGCAACAGGTAAAACACAAAATTTATATCAACGCATTAAAAGAATAACCAACATGAAAACAAATTATTTAAACGCCAAACAACAAATGGCAGCCCTAACACTGGGTGTAGCGTGCCTGTTTTCTATTGCCTGGATCAATCCTACAGAAAAGAAGAAACAAACCAAAAAACAGCACAAACAAGAAATTTTAACTGTACAGCTATCAAACGGATTAATAAACAATGTGATTTGTACGGATACAACAAAAAAACGCAAGATTAAAATTGTTACCATTGATGTAAATGGAAATAAAAAAGAGTACAATTCCGTTAAAGAAATGCCAGACAGCCTAAGGCAAGATTTCTACAGAGACGAGCTTTTTGCTGGTAAAAGTATCTACCACATTCAGGCTGACAGTTCATTTAAGATTAAATTCAGCGATTCACTTTTAAAAGGAAAAATATTTAAAGAATTCGATTCCCCTGAAGCTCAAGCCAAATGGAAAAAGTTCGGCGAAGACATTGCCAAACAATACAGCTCACCTGAAGCACAGGCCAAATGGAAAAAAATGGGAGAAGAAATGGGCAAGAAAATGAACTCACCAGAAGAACAGGCAAAGTGGAAAAAATTTGGTGATGATATTGCTAAACAGTACAATACACCGGAGGCACAGGCTAAATGGAAAAAAATGGGTGAAGAGATGGCGGCCAAAGTGAATACACCAGAATTTAGGGCACAAATTGATAACATCAGGATACAGGCATTGAAATCAGGAGATATGATTCGTTTGTCAGGATTAACAAAACTGAATGTTGATTCTATATTTAAAGGCAACAAAAATGCCCTTACCGGTCCAGATGGAACAGTATTATTTCTTAACGAAAACAATAATGCGAACAGCAAAGTAAGACAGACTGAAGAATATAAAAAACTGAAAGAAAAATTCGACAGTGAAGTGAAAGAGCTGAAAGAGAAAATGGAGAAAAAAGAAAAAAAGGAAAAAGTTGAAGGCGGTAATAAACGCTCACAAATCAGTACTGCGGTAATTAATTACAACAACAAAGATTTTTCAAACCCTGCAAAAGTTTTGAAGATTGAAAATGCAATGGTAACCTACAAAAAAGAGGATTTTAAAGTTGCCGATCAATTGGCCTTAAAAAGTTTTGTACAAACGAATGATATCGCCATTGCCATCCAATCTGCAATTAGATAAAATAAAAACACATATTAAACCAAACACATCATAAGCAGCGGAGATTATTCTTCGCTGTTTTTGTTTACACCAAATTGATTGCAAATAATATTCCTCAGTCTCAATTAATCATTTTCAAAAAAGAGACACATATGGTTCCAAGTGAAAATCCCACTCTTTTTAACCAAACTGTTCTTGATTTTTTAAATTAAGCTGATATAAAAATAGCTTCTTTAACACAAAGTTTATTCTTCGCTGTTTTTGTTTTGTACTGTCCTGTTGAATAAATTTTAATATTTTTGCTAAGCATGCTACAAAAACTTTCTATACGTAATTACGCATTAATTGATAGTCTTGATATCGAATTTGATAAAGGCTTAAATATTATAACTGGTGAAACCGGCGCAGGTAAATCAATCATACTTGGTGCATTATCGCTAATTTTAGGTCAGCGGGCAGAGAGCAAATATTTTTTTAATCAGGATAAAAAATGCGTTATTGAGGGTAGCTTTACCCTTGCTGACGAAAACTTAAAAGATTTTTTTGAAGAAAATGACCTGGATTTTTCGAAAGAAAGTCTTTTACGGAGAGAAATATCAATAGACGGTAAAACCAGGTCGTTTATTAACGATACGCCTGTTAATTTATCTATTTTAAAGCAAGTGGGCGAAAAGCTGATCGATATCCATTCACAGCATGCTACACAAGAAATAAATGATGCCGATTTTCAATTGTTAATTGTAGATTCTCTGGCCAATCATCAATCCCTGTTGCTTAATTACCGCAGCGGATTTAAAAAACTGAAGCACGATACAAGCCTTTTAAAAAAACTAGTTGCCGAAGCTGATGAAGCTAGAAACAAGCAAGATTATGAACAATTTCTTTTTAACGAACTTGAGCAGGCAAAATTACAGGATGGTGAACAGGAAGAGCTTGAACAAGAATTAGCGCGACTAACCCATGCAGAAACCATTAAGAGAGCCTTACTTACTGCATCTGGCTTAATTAATGAAAGTGAACCTTCTGCCCTGCAAATTTTAAAAGAAGCTTCATTACAATTGCAGAGTATAGAAAAATTTGATCCCGAAATTAACGTACTATATGAACGTTTGCGCTCGTCGATTATTGAGATAAAAGACATTACCGATGAGGTTTCTACCATAGAGGGTAATACCGTACACAGTGCCGATCGACTGGAAATTGTAAACCAAAGGCTCGATTTATTTTATACACTTCAACAAAAACACAGGCTGGCCAATAATGCGGAGTTAATTGCGCTTCAAAAACAACTTGAAGATAATTTAACCAAACTTTTATCTTCTGATGAGCACATTGAAAAATTACAGCAGGAAATTGATCTGCTTAAAATAGCTTTACAAAAACAGGCCAATCAGTTAAGTGTTAACCGTAAAAAGGCCATTAAAGTAGTAGAAGATCAAACTGGCATTACCCTTAAACAAGTTGGGATGCTGAATGCTAAACTGGTATTGGAGCAAAAGCCTTTAACCGACTTAAATAAAGATGGTTTGGATGAAATTAACTTACTTTTTACGGCAAATGCAGGTCAGGCTCCGGCCCCGGTAAATAAAGTAGCTTCAGGTGGTGAATTATCCAGATTAATGTTGGCCATAAAAGCCCTTTTAGCGAAACATACTTCACTTCCGACGATTATTTTCGATGAGATTGATACCGGAATTTCTGGTGAAACAGCACTAAAGGTTGGAGAAGTCATTGCTGATTTAGGCGAGAATATGCAAGTAATTTCAATTACACATTTACCTCAGATTGCAGCCAAAGGAACATCTCACTATTTTGTGCATAAACATGAAGACGGTGGAAAAACCACCACAGGAATCCGCAAACTTAAACAAGAAGAACGGATTGGTGTAATTGCCGAAATGTTAAGCGGCAAAAACCCTGGAGCTTCCGCAATAGAAAATGCAAAGGAATTGCTCGCATAGTGTACCAAAACACTTAAATGTGTTATAAAGTAGAAAAAGATAAAGCGAACGGGGCAAAAACCATTTCAGAGATTGTTTATTAACGTGCTGCCAAATGTTAGCATCTGGCAGCATGATCTATTTAAAAAAAAATAATAATACTTGTTTGCGATAAATTGAGAAGGATTCATCATGTAACACTCAAATCCTATCTTTAAAGACTCGAATCGTATCAATAAATGAAATGTTATTTTCAAATAACTATCCAATTAGTTTATATTTAAGCGATGAAAACGATTGCGCTTGTCTTCTCGATATTAATCATTGGTAATTTTTGCTTCGCGCAGCAAAGTTATACACTTTCTGGTGTGGTTAAAGATAAACAGGGAGAACCATTACCTGGCGTGGCCATATACGTAAGCGATTATAAATTGGCTACTGCTACAGATAACCAGGGAAAATATGTACTAAAACTTAAGCCTGGTAATTACACTATATTAGTGCAGCTAATCGGTTTTAAATCTACTGACAAAGCCATAAGTATTGAAAATAAAGATGTTCGTGCAGATATTTTACTTATAGAAAGTAGCACGCAGCTCGCAGAAGTAACCATTAAACCCGATCCCAACCGCATGGCTTATCTTAATACTTTTAAAGCATACTTTATAGGTTTGACCGATAATGCCGACAGGTGTAAAATCCTAAATTCAGAATTAATCAGGTTTGATTATGATAGTGAAAAACGGGTTTTGAATGCAACAACAGATGATTTTTTGATTATCGAAAACCAGGCATTAGGTTATAAAATTAAATTTTTAGTAAAAGAATTTCAATATGATTATCGCGCTGGCATCGTTTTTTATGAAGGCTTTCCGCATTATGAAGATTTGCCTGGAAATGCAGCCAAAAAAGAAAAATGGGAGAAAAAAAGAATAGAAGCTTACAACGGTTCTTCTCAACATTTCTTTAGTGCGCTGTTTAACAACCGCACCAAAGAAGAGGGATTTATCATCAATAAACTGATCAGAAACCAGGCGCAGGAATCTCTGGCAGATAGCATTGCACAATCTCAGGAAAGCGGTTTCACAGCCAGAACATTAACGCTACCGGGTGCTACCACTTTTAACCAACCAAAAAAAACAGTTGCAAAAGATAAACTAGAAAAACTTAGCCTGGGCCATAACTTCGCAATGTTAAACAGGACAGAAATTTCGACAGATACACTGGTACATTGGTATAACGACGACATTAGAAGAATAAATTTCACCAATGTATTATATGTAATTTATACAAAAGAAAAGGAAAGCAGCAGTTATTTAAGCAGGGTCCGAATGTCTATAAATAGGCCATCAGACCTTGGAAGGGCACAAATCTCCTTAATTAATCTGCGTGGAGGATCAGTTTTCTTTTATAAAAATGGAGGCATCAATAATGCACGGTCAATGATCAATGAAGGTTACTGGGCCTGGGAAAAAGTTGCCGATAGTGTCCCCATGGATTATCTTCCTCCGCATAATGTAGAAACAAAATTGAAATAACAACCAACGGCTATGCACCAATTTCGGTTTGTTGATATGTTAATCGCAATCATGCTAAAAAAAGAAAATGTTATAGTTGTTTCATCACGAATAATAAAGCGCAATAGCCCAATTAACCTTCACTGGTAGGTAACATATCTACTATTATTAATGATTACTCCCAAATGTTAAAATTGTTAAAAATCTTTTTCGTTTTTAATAAATCTTAAGCCTTTTGGTTACATTCGTCTCCATGATTAAAAGCTTTTTAGTAGCTCTCATGCTGATCATTTTGGGTACTAATGCCATTGCTCAAAACACCTTTACAATCAGTGGTCTGGTTAGAGATCAGAAAGATGGATTGCCTGGCGCAAGTATTTATTTGAGCGGTTATAAAATTGCTACAGTGGCCGATAACGACGGGAGGTTTAAATTAGCTAACCTTAAACCCGGCAGTTATGATATCCTTGTTCAACTGATTGGCTACCTCCCCTATTCAAAAAGCGTAATCATTTCTGATAAATCTGTCCAGGTAGAATTGGTTTTGAAAGAAAATGTGGCGCAATTAGAAGAAGTTGTTATCCGGGCAGATCCTAACCGCCAGAAATACATCAATCAGTTTAAAGAGTTTTTTATAGGCAAAACCCCCAATGCCTTACAATGCAAAATATTAAATCCGCAGGTTTTAAATGTTGATTTTGATATCACCAAAAGTACACTTACCGTTTCTACAACAGAATTTTTAGTGGTTGAAAACAAAGCATTAGGGTACCGCCTTAAATTTATTTACTATTCCGGTCATCCGTTTTTCGAAGAATTAAAAGCTTCTGCAGCCAAAAAGAAAAAATACATTGCAGCAAGAGAAATTGCTTATTATGGCTCATCGCAACATTTTTTCCGCTCACTTTATGCCAATAAAACACAAGAAGAAGGCTTTATCATTAATAAAATGATTAAAGTGCCTAACCCTAACCGCTATCCCGAATACATTATCAATACCAATTTAGAAAAGATAAAAGCGGTACCAGAAAAAACAGGTATCAGACAAAACAAAGGGAAAATAGATACTGCCTTGTTTAATTTCTGGATGAAGCAAAAAGAAATGCCGAAAACAATCGACAGGTTTTCAAGGGCAGAAGTACTTACCGATACTTTGGTGCATTATTTTAACCAGAATTTAAAGTACCTGAGCTACACCGATGCACTGTTGATCCAATATACCAAAGAAAAAGAATCCCTTGCCTACTCCAATACAGGTTTCTGGATTTTCAGACCATTGGATGTGCCTGAAAATGAAATTTCTGTAGCCAATTTAACCGGAGAAGGTGTCCGTTTTTACGAGAACGGAGGCATTTACGATTCACGTTCGCTTTTATATGAAGGATTTTGGGCTTACGAAAAAGTAGCCGATATGGTGCCGATGGATTATGTGCCACTCCCTAAGAAATAACTTACCCGAATAAAAATCCTGAACATAAATGTTGAAAAGTAGGCTATTGTGAGCTTTAAAATTACTAAATATATTAGTAATTTTAATTCATGATCGGTGAAGAAGAAAAACAGTATTTTAAAGGCAGGGGTGCCCAGGTTAATCCACATAATAAATTTTTAAAAGATGTTTATGTGAAAGAACACCAGGAAGGGATAGATGACTGGGAGGAAAGCGACCGCAAAACAGCCTTTATTTTTGAAAACTCCAAAACAATAGTAAATAAAGTAGATAGCCCGGATGTAGGCATGGCCTATTCCTTAAATCCATATCAGGGATGTGAGCATGGCTGCACCTATTGTTACGCCCGCAATTCTCACCAATATTGGGGATACAGCGCAGGAATAGAGTTTGAAAGAAAAATAATTGTTAAAAAGGATGCCCCTGAATTATTTAAAAAGTTTTTGAAAAAAAAGGGATGGGATGCATCTACCATTTCACTATCAGGTAATACCGACTGCTACCAACCTGCCGAAAGAAAATTTAAACTTACCCGGCAATTACTGGAAATAGCACTGGCTTACAAACAGCCTATCGGCATGATTACCAAAAATTCTTTAATCCTTCGCGATCAGGATATTTTACAAGAAATGGCCAAATTAAACCTCTGCATGGTGTATGTATCCATCAATAGCCTAAACGAAGATCTCCGTCAGGTAATGGAACCAAGAACCACAACTGCAAAACAACGCTTAAGGGTTGTAGAAGAATTAAGCAAAGCCGGTATCCCCATGGGCGTAATGGTTGCACCTCTTGTACCAGGATTAAGCGACCATGAAATACCAAAAATTTTAAAAGCAGTAGCCAATGCAGGAGCCATTAAAGCAGGCTATACTGTTGTACGTTTAAATGGAGCTATCGGACAGATATTTGAAGATTGGCTACGAAAAAATTTTCCAGATCGCTTTGATAAGGTTTGGCATATGATACAAAGTTGCCATGGTGGAAATGTGAATGACAGCAGGTTTGGCGACAGAATGCGCGGAGATGGAAATATTTCACAAATGATCAGGGATAATTTCAGGCTGCATTGCCGTTTAAATGGATTAAATGCAAAAGATATAATTCTTGATCATACCTTATTTAAAATTCCTAGTAACCAGGTGAGTCTGTTTTAAAATTAGCAAAGTGGATTGCCGGTTTGTATTAAAACTTTTTAAAACCTAGTTTTATTGCCATGAAGATAGCATTAGTAACCTACCTGGATAAAGGTGCTTACGATACCACAACTGTAGAAAGCGAAGACGATAAGCTTTTGGATTTTTTAACAGCAAAGGGTTTAAAGATTGAAAAAGTAATCTGGAACGATCAAAACATAAATTGGGAGAATTATTCGCTTGCGATTTTGAAATCACCATGGGATTATTTTGATCTGATTGATGATTTCTACAATTGGTTAACTCTTTTGGAAACAAAAAACATAAAGCTGCTCAATCCCATTGAAGTGGTAAGATGGAATTCGGATAAAAAATACCTGAAAGAGATCGAAGCCGCAGGGCTTAAAATTACGCCGAGTTACTTTATACAACGGAAGGAGAATATTGATCTCAGCCATTCCTTTGCACAGTTCGACACCAACAAGCTGATTGTAAAACCCTGTATAAGTGGTGGAGCAAAAAATACATTTAAAGTAACCGCCGAAAATGTGGAAGAAATAAATGTGCAGCTAAACCAGCTTCTGGAGGCAGAAGATTTTATTGTACAGCCTTTTTTACCAGAAATATTAGAGAATGGAGAATGGTCTTTCATTTTCTTTAACGGCGTATATAGCCATTCATTGATAAAACAGGCTAAAGCTGGCGATTTCAGGGTACAGCCCGCCCATGGCGGATCTGTTCATCCACAAAAGCCAAAGGCTGAATTAATTGCCAAAGCACAACAATATGTCACTTCATTTGCAAAAAACTGCCTTTATGCAAGAGTAGATGGCACTATTGTGAATGGAGAATTTTTATTAATGGAACTTGAGTTAATAGAGCCTTTCCTGTTTCTGAATACAGAACCCGAAAATTATGAAAGGTATTATAAGGCACTTCAAGAGCTCATGTAAAAACGATTAGAAACAAAGTTATTTAGTAATTCTAACCTTCATATTTTGAGCACAATGCAATACAACCGGAAAATTAAATTGGAATATATGCTTTAACTCATTAAAACAGGTAATCCACTCATTTTAAATACTTGCTCACCCATTTAGCCAAATTACAATACCTTCAATTCATAATTTTATTCTAAATCAATCAAGCTGATTTACAAATCATTAGAAATAAAATTATGAAAACAAGAACAAAAACTAAACAAACTTTAATTCTGATATTAATTTTTGTAAGTCTGGGAGTTGCCTGCAAAAAAGAAATCGCAACACAAGGACCACAAGGCGAAAAAGGAATAGCCGGGCCGGCCGGAAGCACAGTTTTAAGCGGAAATGGTGTACCTGCAGCTGCAACCGGAGTTATTGGCGATTTTTACCTGGATTTAGCAACAAGTAATTTTTATGGACCAAAAAAAGCTGATGGCTGGGGGGTTGCCTTTTTGTTAAAAGGCCAAACCGGAGCAACTGGTAATACTGGTGCGGTAGGAAACACTGGTGCATCTGGCAGTCAGATTATAAGTGGAACCGGAATTCCGGATGCGGTAACTGGTACAGTAGGAGATTATTTTTTGGATAAAACCAGTTATAACTTATACGGACCTAAAGTAGCCACTGGTTGGGGCACGGCATTATCTTTAAAAGGAACTACTAATGTTATTTATTCAGGATGGAATGTTGCCAAGAATTTTAGGGATACAACTTCAGATAACACAGCTCTGAAGGCTGCAGATTTGCTGGCACCAGCATTAACCACAGCGGTAATTAATGGCGGTTTGGTACAGGTATATTTTAACTTTGGAGGTGGTGTTTATGCTTTACCTTATTCATCGTATGCCGGAGGAAAATTAAATACCATCAGCTATTTTCCCAGACTAGGGCATTTTATTATCACAAGGTTTACTGCTGATAACAGCAACAGCATTCCACTATCTACAGCTTTACAATACAGGTATGTAATTATTCCCGGTGGAACCGCGGTGGCACTGGCAAAAGATGAAGGCTTGAAGCTCACTGATTACGAAGCAGTAAAAAAGTTTTATGCAATAAAAGACTAAACATATTTTCACAAATTAATCTCTTCAAAAAAAAACTCCCGATTTTCATCGGGAGTTTCTTATTTATTTACTAGAAGAATCTTCTTCTTGCTTCGGTTCTTCTTTTTTCTTCTCACCTTTTTTATGGTTGATAGAAATCAGTTCGGTAGCTTTATCGTAATCAATTTCTAAAACATCTCCTTCGGTTAAATCACCTTTAAGGATTTCTTCAGCAATTGGATCTTCTAAATATTTCTGGATCGCTCTTTTTAAAGGGCGGGCACCAAAATTACTATCAAAACCTTTATCAGCAATATAATCTTTAGCGTTATCAGTTAAGGCAATTTCATAACCCAAGGTATGAACACGGCCGAATAATGCTTTTAATTCAATATCAATAATTCTAAAGATTTCATCTTTACCTAAACTATTAAATACAACTACATCATCAACACGGTTTAAGAACTCAGGTGCAAAAGCACGTTTTAATGCACTTTCAATTACACCACGACTGTGAGAATCTGCTTGATTTGTTTTTGCTGCTGTAGAGAAACCAACACCTTGTCCGAAATCTTTTAGCTGACGGGCACCAATGTTTGATGTCATAATGATGATTGTATTTCTAAAATCAACTTTACGTCCTAAACTATCAGTCAACTGGCCTTCATCCAAAACCTGCAATAAGATATTAAATACATCAGGGTGCGCTTTTTCAATCTCATCCAATAAGATTACGGCATAAGGTTTTCTTCTAACTTTTTCAGTTAACTGTCCACCTTCTTCATAGCCTACATATCCCGGAGGCGCTCCTACTAAACGTGAAACTGCAAATTTCTCCATGTATTCACTCATGTCGATCTGGATCAATGAATCATCACTATCGAACATGAAGCGGGCCAATTCTTTTGCCAATTCTGTTTTACCTACACCTGTTGGGCCTAAGAAAATGAATGAACCGATTGGTTTTTTAGGATCTTTCAATCCTGCTCTCGTACGTTGAATAGCTTTAGTCAATTTCTTGATCGCATCATCCTGACCGATAATTTTCTCAGCCACTTTATCGTACATGTTTAACAGTTTTGCACTGTCTGTTTGGCCAACACGTTGTACCGGAATACCAGTCATCATCGAAACCACCTCGGCTACATTATCTTCTGATACTTCGTAACGTTTAGTTTTGGTTTCAGCTTCCCACTCAGCTTTGGCTTTATCTAATTCTTCAATTAAATTTTTCTCTGTATCGCGAAGTTTTGCAGCTTCTTCATATTTCTGACTGCGTACCACTTTGTTTTTCTCTAACTTAATATCTTCGATTTTCGCTTCGATATCAATAATATTCTGTGGAACATGAATATTGGTTAAGTGTACACGAGATCCAGCTTCATCTAAAGCATCAATAGCTTTATCTGGTAAGAAACGGTCTGAAATATAACGTGATGTTAAAGTAACGCAGGCTAAAATTGCCTCGTCGGTATAAGTTACACCGTGGTGTTCTTCATACTTATCTTTAATACGGGTTAAAATTTCTACGGTTTCATCTGGTGTAGCAGGCTCTACCATCACTTTTTGGAAACGACGGTCTAAAGCACCATCCTTTTCAATATATTGACGGTATTCATCTAAAGTTGTGGCACCGATACATTGAATTTCGCCCCTTGCCAAAGCAGGCTTGAACATATTTGATGCATCTAAAGAACCCGATGCACCACCAGCACCAACAATCGTGTGAATCTCATCAATAAACAAGATTACATCTGTCGATTTTTCAAGCTCGTTCATCACGGCTTTCATACGTTCTTCGAACTGGCCACGGTATTTTGTACCGGCCACTAATGATGCTAAATCTAAAGTAACTACACGTTTGCCAAAAAGCACACGCGAAACTTTACGTTGAACAATGCGTAAGGCTAAACCTTCAGCAATTGCAGATTTACCAACACCTGGCTCGCCGATTAAAATCGGATTGTTCTTTTTTCTGCGGGATAAAATCTGCGATACACGCTCAATTTCTTTCTCGCGGCCAACAATTGGGTCTAAACGACCTTCTTCTGCAGCCTTTGTTAAATCACGACCAAAGTTATCTAAAACCGGTGTTTTAGATTTTATATCCGAAACCTTTTTAGGTGTACTAAAGCTTTCTTCTTCGCGATAATCATCGTCGCCTCCTGTAGAAGCACTGTTTGAGATATCATCTCTGAATCCATTTTTATTCACTTCAACCTCCTGTTTAAAAACATCGTAAGTAACACCATATTGTAATAAGATTTGAGAGGCAATGTTATCATCATCTCTTAAAACCGATAACAATAAATGTTCGGTGCCAATTAAATCGCTTTTAAATATTTTAGCTTCTAAGTAAGTAATCTTTAAAACTTTTTCTGCCTGTTTAGTTAATGGAATATTGCCTAAGTTTACTGTAACACTCGAAGTACCGCGAACGGCATCTTCAATTGAGCGGCGCAATTTACCGGTATCAACTCCTAACGATCGTAAAATTTTTATAGCCATACCATCGCCTTCGCGGATGAGGCCTAATAATAAATGCTCGGTTCCAATGTAATCATGCCCTAATCGGAGCGCTTCCTCCCTACTAAAAGAGATTACATCTTTAACCTGTGGTGAAAATTTTGCTTCCATAATACCTTTCTTAACAGCTACGTCCCTAAACTATAAAATAAATTATAAAAAGCGACTGTACCATTTCGTTTATTTTATCAACAATTGCGCCATACGGGTGGATAAAAGGCAGTATACATATCCACCAACCTAAAAATTACGGTAAGAATATCGTTTCGATAAAGATAAATTCCGCTATATCTATCTACGTAATAACTGTTTTACAGGTTTTAAAAGGTGCTTTTTAAATCGCTTACCTTATAAGTTATCATTTTGTCGGTTTATTGTAAGGATTTTTTCGATTTGAGTAACTGACAATTTGTTGCTTTTTACTAAAGCAATTTACAAGTTTTGACAGAAAAACAAAAAGAACGTGACATCATTTAACAAATTCTCCAGACAATTATCTCTACCCTTTCCCTTTGCAGCATTCGATACGATAAAATCTATACGGAATTAACTGTGCAAAGGTTGCTTTTGTTTTGAAACAGCGAAGGTTTCCGAAGACAATCTCTAAGCTTTTGGCATTGTTTTCCTCTTTAAGTAATCAAAGAAATAAAAGGCTGGCATTTTACAATAATGAGTTTACTTAAATGGATTATCGCTTTAGGTATTATTAAATGCCGTATACATTAAGTAAAGCTAAATTTTAGATCAAATAATCTTTCAGTTAAACCAATTTGCGTTAAATAAGAGCAAAAATCTTTTTTATTATCTTATTATCAAAAAACCCGTTGATGCTAACCTCCGTATATATGCACAATCTCAAACACCGGAATGGCACCACTTTACAAAAAAGTTTTAATTGCAACCCTTCTCTTTTTCGCATTTGCGGGTCGGATTGCGATTAGTGCCATGCCCATCTATAAAGTTTCGGTGGAAATTTCGAAAGTAAATGCTGATAAATCGGATACGAATCAAAATGATGATCAGTTGGAAGATAAAGTCAAATTAGAAGATCTGATGAAAACCGATTTTACAAAAATTGAATTTCTGAGTATTTTTTCTTCAAAAAGAAGATTGTTTTCTGGAAATTACAACCTTGTTAAGTGTTACCTCCAAACATTGGAATATCCTCCAAAATAATTAAATACTTAATTTCAGCAATGAGTTCCTGTTAATAGCGAACAACAAGCCTGAAAATTAAAATCGTCGGTAGAGTTCCTCTTCCGAATGAATAACAAGCCTTTTTATCTCGAAAAGGTTAATCGCATTGCGTTAATATATCCCTTTACTAATACTTTTCTTAATTAAACATTAAAACCATGATTAAAATCAAACATTTAATCTTAGTAGCATTGTTGGCTATTATGACCCCTATTTTATTTTCGGCCTGTAAAAAAGACCGCAATAACGATCCTCAGCAAGAGGTACTCACACCTGGCCCTGATGTTAACTTTTACGCCCTCACTGCCGATGGCAAACTGTTATTGATCAATGCCAAAAATCCGAATTCAACAACTGCTTCAGTCACAATATCCGGTTTACAGAGTGGTGAAACCATTTTAGGAATTGATTTTCGCCCTGCAACAGGTCAGTTATATGGTGTAGGCAGCAGTAGCCGCATTTATGTAATCGATCAGAAAACGGGCGTTGCAAGATCTGTTGCTACGGCTCCTTTCACACCTGCAATAAGCGGAACTTCAGTAGGTTTCGATTTTAATCCTACTGTAGATAGAATCCGTTTGGTTACTTCATCTGGCCAGAATTTACGTTTAAACCCTGAAACTGGCACGGTGGCTGCAACCGATGGTGTGGTAAACGGTGTTACAAATGCCAAAGTATCATCAGTTGCTTATACTCAAAATAAGGCTGGCGCAAGCTCAACAGTTCTTTTTGATATCGACATTGCGAATGATAAACTTCATAAACAAGATCCACCAAATGATGGAAAACTTGTTGAAGTAGGCAGCCTTGGTTTGGATGCTGAAGATATTGGCGGCTTTGACATTAATCCTGACGGAACTGCAGCACTTGCGGCTTTAAATGTAAGTGGTAAATCGGGTTTATACCTGATCGACCTTACTTCGGGCAAAGCTTCAAAAATCAGTAATGTAGACCAACAGATTACCGCCGTTGCTATACCTACAGAGCCTGTTGCCTATGCAGTATCAACCAATAACGAACTGCTTATATTTAATCCAAACGCTGCAACACCAACACTTGTGGTAAAAGCAATAACTGGCATACAAACAGGTGAAAGTATTTTAGGCATCGATATGCGCCCGGTTAACGGACAGCTTTATGCCGTAGGAAGTACAAGTAGAATTTACACTATTAATGCATCTTCGGGTGCGGCAGCCATGGTTGGAACAGGGCCGTTGGCTACTTTATTAACAGCTACACAAATTGGATTCGATTTTAACCCAATGGCCGACCGCATTAGGATTGTAGGTAACAATGGCCAAAATTTTAGAATTGTACCAACTGATGCTACTTTAATTGTTGATACGCCTATTACATTAAGTACCGCAGCCATTTCTGGTGCTGCCTATACCAATAACTTTGCGGGTGCTTCATCTACAGCATTGTTTGATATTGATGCTACAACAGATCGCTTATACAAACAAGATCCACCTAATAGCGGAGCACTGGTTGATGTTGGTCCACTTGGTGTAAATATTGAAGCAAACAGTGGCTTTGATATTGGTGGTACAAGCGGCAATGCTTACGGTATATTTACTGTTGGCGGTGTGCAAAAACTTTATAGCGTAAACCTAACTACAGGTGCTGCAACAGCTGGTGCTACCATTGCTACAGCCGTACGCGGTTTCACACTGGGATTGGGTTTATAAAACAACATAATCTGTTAAAAATTGTAAAAGCCTTTCAATCCTGAAAGGCTTTTTACATTAACTAATGTTTACGGTATCTACTAAGAATTAATCCGCACTTTAAAAGTATAAAATTTGCTTTTCGCTGTATAGGATAGTTCCTTTTTTGAAAAAAGTTTGATAATTACATTAAAACGGGATTAAAATACTATCATCTCCTATAAAACATAAAATAATTATCGAAGGATCAAACTATCATAGTTGACTATATGCCATTTTGATACTATTTCACCCTCGTTGATGCTTATTTTACCCGGAACCGATCTTATTTTATCAGCTTCAACCATATTAAGCACTAAACTGCCTTATTGAACATTAAATTTAGGGTGCTGCATTGATCGACATCATTTTTTTGAGGCCAGATTTTTTTTGATGCGACTAAGCGTTTCCGGAGCGATTCCTAGATAAGAAGCGATCAGGTTTTGGGGTATCCGTTTAATAATTTCTGGATTTGAGGCCATAAGTAAGACGTATTTTTCTTCAGCACTGTGCGTAATGGAACTCATTAATCTACGTTCTTTAGTAACCAGGCTATTTTGGTAAAGTATTCGGAAATAACGATCCATAATTGGTGCAGCCACCGTTAAAGCATCATAATCATTTCTCGAAATCAAAAGCAGTTCCGATTCTTCTATTGCATCAATGTTAAACAATGCTGGTTCGCCAGTTAAGAAACTGTTAAAATCAGACAGCCACCATCCTTCCCAGCCGAAAATACTCATATGCTCATCGCCCTTTTCATCTACATTATAAGTACGTAACAAGCCCTTCGCTACAAATGCCAGGTGCTTGCAAATATTTCCTGCCTGCAACAAATACTGTCGTTTCCTCAATCTTTTAGCTTCAAAAAAGGTTTGTATCACTTCCCGATCATGGTCAGTAAGCGAAACTTTTTCCTGGATATGGCTAAAAAGTACATCAATCATGTTGGAATTTATTTTAACTGCACACAAAGATAAATTTTCAGGTGGAAGAAAGTGGAACAACTTCATTGATCTGAATCAAGCCTATTATTTGATCCAGGTCAAGTTATGTTAATTATAAGTGCCTTAATTTTGTGTAAAATTAAAATACCATGAATAAAATAGCATTAGTAGTTGGCGCAAGTGGCATAGCAGGAAGTAATTTAGCCGAAAGCCTGATTGCAAAAGGCTGGGAAACTTATGGCCTGGCCAGAACACCTAATCAGGAAATTGAAAACCTAAAGCCGGTTGCAGCAGATCTTTTAGACATTAACAGCCTTAAATCATCCTTATCTGAAATAAGGCCGACCCATATTTATATTACCACCTGGATGCGTAATGATACCGAGGCAGAAAACATACGGGTTAACAGTTTGATGATACGTAACCTGCTGGATGTATTATCCGAAAAAAAATCAGTTGAACATGTGGCATTGGTTACCGGGTTAAAACATTACCTGGGTCCGTTTGAAGCCTATGCCAAAGAAGGATTCTTACCCGAAACGCCATTAAGAGAGGAACATCCAAGGCTGGAAATGGAAAACTTTTATTATTCACAGGAAGATGAAGTATATGCAGCAGCAGAACGTGATGGTTTTACCTGGAGTATCCACCGTCCACATACAGTTATTGGTAAAGCTGTAGGCAACGCAATGAATCTTGGAACTACTTTAGCATTATATGCATCAATATGTAAGGAAACCGGTCGTATTTTTAAATGGCCAGGTTCTGCAGCACAATGGAACGGACTTTCAGATGTAACTGATGCGAAAGTATTGGCGGAGCATTTAATTTGGGCATCAACAACCGATGCGGCCAAAAATGAAGCTTTTAATGTTGTTAATGGAGATGTATTCCGTTGGAGCAGATTATGGAAACAGATAGCAGCCTATTTTAATGTAGAATCTTCAGGATTTGAGGGCAACATTCAGCCTCTTGAACAAGAATTGGCTAATGATGCAGCTACCTGGCAACAGATTGCCAGAAAGTATAATCTGAAAGAAGAGAATTTAAACCGACTGGCGTCGGCCTGGCATACAGACCTTGATTTGGGCAGGCCAATTGAAGTAATGACTGATATGGCTAAAAGCAGAAAACTGGGTTTTACCATATTTCAAGATACCGAGGAATCCTTTTTTCAATTATTCGAAAAATTGCGTGCTTCGAAATTAATTCCTTAAAACAACCATTAATAAATTAAGGAGCGCTTGCAATTGTGTATGATTGCAGGCGCTTCTTTATTTGTGATAACATTTTACCTCTTCCATTTTTTACCCCTATCTTTGCACGATAATTCTATAATATGTCAGACGAGAAAATAATCTTTTCAATGGCCGGGGTAAATAAAATTTACCCTCCACAAAAACAGGTTTTAAAAAATATTTACCTTTCTTTCTTTTACGGTGCAAAAATTGGTGTTATCGGTCTAAACGGCTCGGGTAAATCATCTCTTTTAAAAATCATTGCAGGTTTAGATAAATCCTATCAAGGTGAGGTTGTTTTCTCTCCAGGTTACTCGGTGGGTTATTTAGCACAAGAGCCGATTTTAGATCCTGAGAAAACAGTGCGCGAAGTGGTTGAAGAAGGTGTGGCAGAAGTAACTGCTATTTTAAAAGAATATGAAGAAGTAAACGAAGCTTTTGGCTTGGAAGAAAACTATTCTGATCCTGATGCCATGGATAAACTGATGGCCAGACAAGGTGAGCTTCAGGATAAAATTGATGCTTTAGGTGCCTGGGAAATCGATTCGAAATTGGAGAGGGCAATGGATGCTTTGCGTTGTCCGGATCCTGAAACCAAAATCGGTGTATTATCAGGTGGTGAACGCCGCCGAGTGGCTATGTGCCGTTTGTTGCTTCAACACCCTGATGTGTTACTTTTGGATGAGCCTACCAACCACTTGGATGCTGAAAGTATTGATTGGTTAGAGCAATTTTTACAAAATTACGAAGGAACTGTTATTGCCGTTACCCACGATAGGTATTTCTTAGATAACGTTGCCGGATGGATTTTAGAATTAGACCGTGGCGAAGGTATTCCGTGGAAAGGAAATTACAGCAGTTGGTTAGATCAGAAAGCAAAACGTTTATCTCAGGAAGAAAAAACAGAGAGCAAACGCCAAAAAACGTTGGAGCGTGAGTTGGAATGGGTACGTATGGCCCCTAAGGCACGTCATGCAAAATCTAAAGCCCGTTTAGCCAACTACGATAAATTAGCCTCAGAAGATGGCAGAGAAAGAGAAGATAAATTAGAGCTTTTTATCCCTGCAGGGCCGCGTTTGGGTAATGTGGTAATCGAAGCTACTAATGTTACCAAAACTTATGGCGATAAGGTATTGTTCGATAACTTGAATTTCTCACTTCCTCCAGCAGGTATTGTCGGGATTATAGGCCCCAACGGTGCTGGTAAAACCACTTTATTCCGTTTAATTACCGGACAGGAAGAAGCTGATGCTGGTACTTTCCGTGTTGGTGAAACTGTAGAATTGGGTTATGTAGATCAGATGCACAACGATCTGGATGCCGATAAAACGGTATACGAAAATATTACCGATGGCTTAGACAATATCCAGTTGGGTACTAAAGCGGTTAACGGACGTGCTTATGTATCGAAATTCAACTTTAATGGTGGCGATCAACAGAAAAAGGTAGGGATACTATCTGGTGGTGAGCGCAACAGGGTACACCTGGCCATTACACTTAAAAAGGGAGCAAACGTATTGCTGCTGGATGAGCCAACCAATGATATCGACGTAAATACTTTACGTGCGTTGGAAGAGGCATTAGAAAACTTTGGTGGCTGTGCCGTAGTTATCAGTCACGACAGGTGGTTCCTGGATCGGATCTGTACGCACATCCTGGCTTTCGAAGGCAACTCTGAAGTTTATTTCTTTGAAGGTAACTATTCAGATTATGAAGAAAACCGCAAAAAACGTTTGGGCGATGTTGCTCCAAAACGGATCAGATATAAAAAATTAGATTAAAGCAAAGTCCCGGCGAAAACCGGGACTTTTTTAGTTATTGCCCCAGGCGTAAACAACTAAAGCAGCAAAGCCTACCAATCTTAATAATTGGCGATAATTAACGTAAGCAAAAAAGTGTTTGGTTTTAAGTTTTGGTTTAATCCCAAAATAAAAACTAATCAACATGCAAACCATACTTAAGCTGAGTAAGACTGGAACATAATTAGCCGAAAAAAGCTGTGTTTCAAATCTGGTTGATTGATTAATTAAAACCAATAAAAGGAATAAAAACCCTAAACCAAGGGTGATCATTTCCATTTTTTTATTTGTTGTAATTTCTGCTTTATTCACCATTTATGGATATCTTTTTAGAGCCATCGGTAAATGAATTGTTACATTTATTTTTCATATCAACATCAAAACATCTTAGTTTATAACCTAGTGTCTGTTCTTTAAAGCTTTTTTAATCGCAAGCTCCGTTACACCTTCCATGATTTTATAACCGGCAAGGTTGGGGTGAACACCATCAACGGTTAACTCAGCACGTTGTCCTTTTCGTTCATCAACCAAGGGTGTCCAATAATCTAAAACCGTATAATTTTTCTCTTTGGCATAGGCTACAATTCTTTCGTTTAAATCCACAATAAGATCTGCTGCCTTAATACTTTTATTCCAAGGATACTCGTAAACTGGCAAATATTTACAGAGCACAACTTTTATATGATGTAACCTGGCCAGTTCTGCCATGGACTTTACATTATCCATAATTTTATCAATGGTAACATGGCCCGTATTGCCTGCAATATCATTACTACCTGCTAAAATAATTACCACTTTAGGTTTTAGGCTAATCACATCCTGCCGGAAACGGATCAATAACTGTGGCGAAATCTGCCCACTTATTCCCCTATCCAAATAAGGCTTATTCTCGAAATATCCAGGGTCCTTTTGCTTCCAGAATTCGAAAATTGAGCTTCCTAAAAAAACAACTCTTTTTTCCTTTCTTGAGGGGGCTGGCAAAAGTTCATTCTCTTTTTGATATTTGGTTAAAGCTGCCCAATCATCGGCAAAATTTTCTTTTTTCTGCTTATTATTTAGCGAATCTGTTTTGGCATCCTGGGCAAATAATTTAGTTGTAGCGGTTAATAAAAGAAAGAGTATGATTTTTCTTTTCATGGGATATGGAATTGTACAGAACCGCTAAACTAATTATTTCTGGTTTAAAAAATCTCATTTCCATTTAAATTTACATCCGAACGGCCTTTTTTATTACCGAACTGGCTCAAATTATAGCTCAATGTGGCCTGTACAAAACGACTGATAAAACGTGTTCTGTTTTCGGAAATGGAATTATTGCTAATACTGGTACTAAAAAGTGAACCCTGGTTAAATAAATCATTCGCCTGTATTGAGAAAACGAGTTTATTTCCTTTCAAAAAGGAGGTGTTTAATCCCATGTTCACCAGTAAAGGGTTTCCGGCATATAAACTATAACCAAAATTCAAACTCTTAGAGGCCGATGCATTAATTCTGAAACGTTTGCTTGGAATCCAGCTACCTCCCCCACTTAAGGCCAAAACTTGTACATTTTTAATGTTCTGGTTCATTACAGAATAGGTATTAGAGCTAAAACTATAAGAAATACTGCTGTTAAAAACATATTTCTTCTGATTTAAGTTAAATCTGAAACCGTTTGAAATATTAATTCCACTACTGCGGTTTAACACATTATCCGTATAAAAAACATTGCGACTGTAAGCAATATTCCCGTTTAAGGATAAAGAAAGTTTATTATCCAACATCCTTTTATTAAATGAATAGTTACCACCCACATTGTAAATGCCATTCACGTTTTCGTATGTAGTTTGCTGTTTCAGGCTATTTAGCGTATCCCGCAGAAAAATGGTATTGCTCACTACACTATTAAAGGCAAAATTACCAGATAAACCTGCCATAATACTCAATCCTGATTTCAGGCTAAACCTGTTATAGCTCAAATCGGCAGTATGGCTCGAGGTGGCCTTTAAATCAGGGTTGCCAATAATAAGATTTTGCACATCATTATTGTTCCTGATGGGTTGAAGCTTATTAAAATCGGGCGAACTGGTGTAACCATTATAACCAAAACTCAAATTTCCGTTTTCTTTAATCTGATAACTTAAATTGGCAGATGGCGAAAAATTTAGCTGATAATTTTTTAGCTCCTGTCCGGTATTCTGATATTTACCAATAATGATACTTGGCGAAAAATTAAGTCCTAAATTATAACTGATCCGCTTTGCATTGGTATTGTAACCTATACTAAAATTTTGGTTAATAAAGTTCGATACGTAATCCTGCCCAAGCGAATCTACCACAAATTTATTTCCAAAGGGATTGGTTACCGTAGTAGTTTGCAAATTCCGACTTCTGCTGACTGAAAAACGATAAGACATATTAATAAAACTATATCCTGTACTATCGTTTGCTTTTTTTAATGAATTTGAAAACTGAATGTTGCCACCAAAATTAGCGTTTGAAGTGTTATTATCTACCAAGCGGTTTAAAAGCGAATCTTTAACCAAAATATTGGTGGTTTCATTATAATAGCGGATAATATCGTTGATGGTGCTGTTAGAACTGCCGCCGCTGGTACCAAAATTAAAACCTAAAGATAAAGATTGCTTATTGTTAGCCAATCGGCGCGACCAATTGATACTTCCGTTAACATTTGGATTGCTATTTTTTGAACCTGTATTGGAAATGAGATCCTGTTTTATAAAACCTGTTTTATTTGATGTAGTAAGCGCATCATTTCTGGTATTTGCCAAAGCCCCGGCAAGTGATACATTGAAATAATTCTTTTTGGTAGCCCCATTTAAACCAAGGTTAATATTATTATTTAAAGAGTTTGAGCTGTTGGCACTCTCCCGCAAATCGTAAATGGTTCCTTGTGGGTTAAATGTTTCCAGATAATTACTTTGTATGGATTTATTTATGCCGCTGCTGAAATTATAACCTCCGTTGATACTAAATTCTTTCGAGATTTTATCCCTGATATTGCCGTTAAGGCCACCATTGTTTAATTTGGCAAATTCGTTATTGGTAATTCCATAACGGCCACCAAAACCTATCTGTTTGGTTTTTTTCCAGATGCTTCCGTTTCCGCCTAAATTATGGGCATTATTTGTTGCCGAACTTACGTTTACTCCTCCAAAAACACCTTTATCCATTCCAGGTTTGGTTACAAGATTTAGCATTTTTTGTGGTGTACCCGTTTTAATTCCCGTAAAATTGGCTTCGTCGCCATAATCATCTATCACCTGAAGTTTAGCAATAATCTCTGCCGGCAATTGCCTGATGTAATCTTCAACATTGCTTGTAAAAAAATCTTCGCCATTAACCCGCAGCTTGGTCATTTTTTTTCCCATGGCAGTAACCGCACCTTTATCATCTACCTCAATGCCCTGAAGCTGTTTTAAAAGATCTTCTACTTTATCGTTTTCCCTAACCGTGTAGGCACCAGCATTGTATTCAATGGTGTCTTTTTTGATTTTAATGGGATCTACCTTTACTTTAACTTCTACATCTTCCAACCGGATGGTTTCCATTTTAAGAATAATGGGTTCTAAAACCATGCTTTTTTTTGAAGATTCAAATTCATAAACAGAAGCAAAGGGCTTATAACCCAGCGCAGTAATACTGAGGTAAAATTTGTTGTGGCCAACTTTTGGGAATGTAAAATTACCCCTGGAGTCAGAATTAGACCGCAGGGTATCTTTATCGTTAATTAACCGGATACTAACACCTTCAATGGGCTTTTTTAAAGAATCGATTACATTGCCACTAATTTTAAACTGAGACTGAGCGAGAGCGTTAAAAGAGAGCGTGATCAGTATAAAAAATATTAAAAAGCATATTTTATTGCTTTTTCTCATCCCTCGGACCTCTTTTATAAATTACTAAACCATTTAAAAAATTACGCAAAATCTGATCGCCGCAAGGTTTAAAATTTTCATGATCTTCATTTCTAAAAATATCTCCCAATTCTGCCTTGGTTACTTTAAAACCTACCAAATCGCAAATGGTAATGATATCTTCTGTTTTTAATGATAATGCTACTCTTAATTTTTTTAATATATCGTTATTGCTCATGCTTTTTATAAATGATTGAATTGTTGAAGGATTGAGTGACTGATTGCGCTAATATTAAGGTTGTAAAAGGTATAAAATACCAATAAACCCATGATTATGAACCAAACTAACTCGCTACTTCTAATTTAAGTTTTTTCCCTTTAATTTTTTCTCCGCTTAATGTTTTCAGCAATTTTTCCACTTTATTCCTTTTAACAGCCACATAACTGGTGGTATCTTTAACTTCGATAAGGCCTAAATCCTCTTTTCCCAAACTACCTTTTTGTAAAAATAAACCAACAATATCTATTTTGTTAATTTTATCTTTCTTACCGTGGGCCAGATATAAAGTTACCCAGTCACTCGCTTCGGGCAACTTATATTTATCTGATAAAATTTCTTCTTCAATATCATCAGGTAAATATTTATAGTTTTCTTCGGTGGTTAAAATGGCGTATGCTGTTCCTTTTGCATGCATACGTGCCGTTCTGCCATTGCGGTGAATGTACGCATCCTCTGTATAAGGTAACTGGTAATGCACAATATGTTCTACTTCAGGTATATCTAAACCGCGAGCGGCGAGGTCTGTTGTAATTAAAATCCTATGGCTGCCATTTCTAAATTTTAGCAAAGCTTTTTCACGGTCGATTTGCTCCATGCCACCATGAAATACATCGTGCCCTAAACCATTATCGAAAAGTAAATCACTGATGCGGTCTACAGTTTCCCTATGGTTGCAGAAAACCAAAGTATTTTTATCACCAATTTTACTCAACAACCTAAAAAGATAATCCAGTTTATCGGCTGCAGGCGCAGTAATTTTTTTAAGCTTTAAATCGGGTTTAGCTTCTATATTTTTTGAAAAATCGACTTCAACCGCAGCATTTAGTTTCACAAATGGAGGAATTTCTTCCATTTTGGTTGCTGAGGTAAGCATTCGCTGTGTTAACGAGTGCAAGGAACCAATGATATAGGACATATCTTTCTCAAAGCCAAACTCGAGCGATTTATCGAATTCATCTAAAACCAAGGTTTCGATAAATGATTCATCAAAATTCTGATGTTCCAGATGGTAAGCTATCCTTCCGGGCGTTCCTATAAGTACGGCAGGAGGATGTGCAAGATTATTTTTTTCAATCCTTACAGCATGGCCACCATAACAGCAGTTTACTTTAAATGAAGTACCCATTTGTTTAAAAACCTGCTCAATTTGAAGCGCCAGTTCCCTTGAAGGAACTAAAACCAAAGCCTGAACACCTTTAACACCCATTTTTAGGTTGGAAAGTAAGGGCAATAAAAAGGCTAATGTTTTTCCTGAACCGGTGGGTGCAATCAATATGACATCTTTACCAGTTTTAGCTGATTTTAAAGAAGATTCCTGCATCTCATTAAGTGCAGAAATATTTAGTTTTTTTAAGGCATTTTCTATCATTCCGCCATAAAGGTAATCATTTACATTTAGGGCAAAAAGAGACTGAAAATTATGGTTTGAAAAATCTGTTTCTGAGTTTACGAAGAGTAGAAAAATTTAATCTTTTATCCAAAAGCATTAACATGCTACCACGTTTAGACATTGAAGATTGTACTTTTTCATTAATAGCATCAACCGAAGATAAAATACTGTCAGCCAGTTCATCAGCAAATTTATTGGCCCTGCTATTTTGCAATAATTGAAGTTCTTGAATTAATTCTGCTCTCATAACTTAGAATTTTTAATGAATGTACAAATATTAACGGGCCGAATTATGATTTGTTTCATTAAATTATAATAGCATTCAAACTATTTTAACTAACTTGTTGATAACTAACTTTTTGTTAGCAAATAAACAACCTACACTTAACATATATTTAATTCATAGCACCTATTTTTATAAAAACCTGATTACCATTCGTTAACCTCAAAAACACAACTGTATGACGTGGAAAAAATTTAGTGGTGAAATTATTCAATCTTCAATCCTCGAAGAAGTAGAAAATGCGATTATCAGAGAAAGTGAAAACGGATATAAGCTTAAAGTTTGCATCGGTACAGATTCGCAGGTAAAAGGCACTGTAACCGATTTTGCAACCGTAATTGTATTGTTAAGAGAACATCATGGTGGCTTTATGTACATCCATCAGGAAAAGAGCACTCAACAGGTAAGTATTAAAGAAAGAATGTTAATGGAAGTGCAGAAATCTATTGAAACTGCCTATTCTATCTGCGATTTGCTCGATATTTATGATGTGGCTTTAGAAGTCCATGCAGACATCAACACCAATCCATCATTTAAATCTAACAAAGCACTTAACGATGCCATGGGTTATATTTTAAGTATGGGATTCATCTTTAAAGCTAAACCAGAAGCTTTTGCCAGCTCTACGTGCGCGGATAAAATGGTGCATTAGCGAAAAGCTTTGACAAATTCTATGTCGGTATGCTAGACATTTTTCAAAGCTGATCATTTTAGGCAATAAGTTTGGGGTTAGAGGTCAGGAGCCAAAGGCCCTCATGTCAAATATCGACAAGAATCTGTAAGCAGGTTATTGATAGATTCCTGTGGCTTATAGACCTTCATTGCATTCCGATAGGGATGAATGATGTCTTTGTACCCAACTCCGTGATCTTTGCGCTTTTTCTTTGCATTCTTTGCGGTTAAATACAACAAAATAGCATCTTTGCTGTTGTATTCTCAAAACAAGATCTTGAAAACGTACAGACTAGAATTTACCCAAAAACTTCCAATTGATTTGGATGCTGCCTGGGATTTTTTTTCATCGCCAATGAACCTGGCAGAAATTACACCCAAGGATATGACATTTGATGTTACCACGCCAAACATGCGCAACACTAAAATGTACCCTGGCCTGATTATCACTTATAAGGTTTCACCATTATTCGGGATTAAATTAAATTGGGTAACTGAAATTACGCATGTTAAAGATAAAGAATACTTTATAGATGAGCAGCGTTTTGGCCCTTTTGCATTTTGGCATCACCAGCACCGTTTCGAAAAAGTAGATGGTGGCGTATTGATGCACGATACTTTACACTATAGTGTAGGTTGGGGACCACTTGGTTTAGTTGCGAATGCAATAATTGTTGAAAATAAAATAAACGAAATTTTTAAATTCCGTTATCAGAAAGTTGAAGAGTTATTTGGCAAGTTTTAGCTTTTATAAATTACCATTTTTTGGTAGAAATGGTTTCAGTGTTTTTGCTGGCTTTTTCTACCCTTTTAGTAGCTAAATATTTTTTAAAATCATCACCAAATTTCTCTATTTTGTTGTAGGCACTATTTACAATATCTTTCCATGCGCCTGCACTAAGTTTACCTGGCGTGCGCTCTAAAGGTGTGCCTATTTTTGTTGAGGCAACAAAATTTCCATAACGGTCGCGCTGGTATGGAATAAACAACAAATCGGTTAACCAAAATCTATATTTTCCATTACGGGCTTCAAACACAAAATTATAGCTCACTTCTCCACTCGGATGGCCCATCACCAACACGGTCTTATCAACAATTATAGTTCCTTTAGCCAACACCGAAGAATCAGTGATGCTTTGCTGCACCATCGTTTTTTTATTGGCAAGGTTAATAAAAGATTTAGCCCTTTGAACAAGGGTATCTTTACTCAGCAATTGCGAATCGACAACTTTATAGTAAATAAACTTACCGTTATCATCTTTTATAAATTGTTTTTGCTGGGCAGAAAGATCAATTGAAAATGCAATAAAAAAAACAAGAATAATGTATTTCATCAGAATGGATTAATGGGCAAACAGCGTTTAAAGATATTAAAAAGCCGTCCGGGTTTTACCACAGGACGGCTTAATATTACAAATATATTTCCTTAAAAAGCATAAACAGCTGCTAATGAGAACTGACCAGCATTTGGTGCAGCAGCGCCACTTTTGTTAAAAAAGGGTTTATCTCCACTATGATCTAATCTCACTTCTGGAATAAAAGTTAAACCACCTGATTTAATGTTGGCGGTAAAAGTTACAGCAGTATATTTTACTCCCTGAACCGGACCTGCATCTTTATACTTAAAATATTCGCCTCTTAAACCTAAAGTTACACCATCTGCAACAGCATATTGAGGATAAAGTGCAGCACCTGCGTAACCGCCACCATCATTGTCAATATCATAGTTTGCGGCATTTAATCCCAACTTAAATTTTTCTGTAATTTGGTAAGAAGTTGTTAAATCTTCGATAGTGCCATAACCACCTGCACCCGCACCAGATAACACGTTTAGGTAAGCTGTCCAGCCTTCAACCGGAGCTACCATTAACTGGCCACCTACAGCAGATACACCACGGCTTGCGCTGTAAACATTCCAATCGTTAAATACCCCAGCCATTAAACTTACTTTATCAGAGAATTTATAAGTAGCCTTAATACCTGCATTTTGGAATGGACCATTGGTAAACAGATATGATGTAGAATAGTTAAAATTTCCAACCGGAGAAATCACTTCGTAACCAATAAACGTGCCCATATATCCGGCAGTCATTGAAAACTGATCAGTAAAATCATAATTCACATATAAATTTTGTATGTGAAATGATGAGCCTCCTGCAGCAGCATCCGGAATGGATTGAGTTTGACCTCTTGGCCCGAAAGAGAGCTCTCCAACAAATGAGGCTTTACCCGTTTTTTTCTTAAGCGCAATATCTATCATTCCCAGTGAAACCGAATTATGGTCTGACGCAAATGATGTGGTAATGTTTTTTGGGTTCTTCGCGAAATCATACTTAAAATAGGTATCAACCGACCCTGAAATCTCAAGTGGTGATGTGGTGGTTTCCTGTGCCATGGCACAGCTAGCGCTGGCCATTGCGAAAATAGCGGTTAAAAGTTTCTTCATGTTTGAGCTTGATTTGAGTTTAGATATTATATAATCCTTAAGAAATTGATTCTGTTAATGGACTGTTTCTTTCTACATAGATGGCTTTTTCTTCAACCAACAATGTACCTTGAGAGTATTTCTCATCATGTTGAGAAGCATCAAGTCCTAATTCTTCTTCTTCTTCAGAAACCCTGATCGGATTGATAAGGTTAACCAATTTGAAAATCACGAATGATACCACAAAACTGAACAAGATCACTATTACAGCACCTTTTAATTGAGTGATAAAGAAAGTTGGGTTACCGTAAAACAAGCCATCAGCACCAGCAGCATTCACTGTTTTGGTTGCAAAAACACCAGTTAACAACATACCAACAATACCTCCAACACCATGGCAAGGGAAAACATCCAAAGTATCATCCAAACTTGTTTTTTGTTTCCAAGAAACCACAAGGTTTGAAATTACCGCAGCAATGGCACCAATGAATATACTTGATGAAATACTTACAAAACCAGCACCAGGGGTAATGGCCACTAAACCAACTACCGCACCGATACAGAAACCTAAAACTGAAGGTTTTTTACCTCTTGCTACATCGAAAAACATCCATGATAAACCGGCAGCACCTGCAGCAGTGTTTGTAGTTAAAAATGCTGAAACAGCTAAACTACCTGCACTTAATGCCGAACCTGCATTAAAACCGAACCAACCGAACCATAGTAAACCAGTACCTATTAATACATATGGAATATTTGCTGGTGGAACTTCTTTATGCTCCAGGTGAGATTTTCTACGTTTCAAAACCAATGCACCAGCTAAAGCAGCCATACCTGCAGAAATGTGAACTACTGTACCTCCTGCAAAGTCTAAAACACCCATTTTAAACAGGAAACCTTGTGGATGCCATGTCCAGTGGGCCAATGGCGAATAAACGAAGATTGCGAATAAAACAATAAATAAGATATACGAGGTAAAACGGATACGTTCTGCAACGGCACCAACCACCAAACCTGGTGTAATAATGGCAAACATTAATTGAAACACAGCAAATAAAGAAAGCGGAATAGTTAAATCTGCTCCACCTTGTAAATGTGGTGCTCCTGAGTTTACACCTTTAAAGAACAGAAATGTTGATGGATTTCCGATAAAACCGCCAATGGTATCACCAAAAGCTAAACTAAAACCAACAACTGTCCATAAAACTGTAATTACTCCAGCCGCTACAACACTTTTAATCATGGTAGACAATACATTTTTACGGTGAACCATACCGCCATAGAAAAATGCAAGGCCTGGTGTCATTAAAAATACAAGCGCAGAAGCGATTAATATGAATGCGATATCTGGCCCACTATACTTGCCTTCGTCGAAATTTGGAAGAAGTGGAATAAATAGAGCGAAAATTGCGACGATCATTAATATCGCAAAGGGCGCAAACTGTTTAAAGGAGAATTTACTCATAGTTTTTAGTTTAATTTGTTAGTAGTGTTTAAATAATCGATTTTTTGGTTATTTATTTTTCTAAAAATACGACATAATGTAATTTTTACACCATAAAAATGAAATATTTTAATAAAAACAGATGATTTTTATAAAGCAAAGCAAAAAAGACTTCCAAAAATAAAAATAATAAAAATTTAGACAGATTTCAATGCAACTTTTTAATAAAAACAAAATCACATATTAACCATGTTTTATATGATTTTACCTAAAATTTATAAAAAATTAGCCTGAAAATGATTACAAAAAGAAAAAACCCATGAAATTTCATGAGTTTTTAAAATAATTATTATAAAATTTAATTTTTTAAGAAAAATATGCAGAACCTTGAATTACCCCCCGTTTTTCGATTTCTTTATCCATATAGGTCTGAATTGCGGATTTATTAAGTCCCCAATTGGGTGCAATTAATAAATCCCAGTCAGAAATGCCAAAAAGTCGCTGAATTACAATATCCGGACGTAAAAGCGGAATCAACTCACAAAGTAAATCTGTATATTCTTCAAGAGAAAACAGTTTAAAGGGCTCTTTTTTATACTTTGTCCCCATAATAGAACCTTCTACCACATGAAGATGATGAAATTTTACAAACTTAATTTGAGGAAACCGGTTAATTTCATGAATATAACCCCTCATCTGCTCTCTTGTTTCCCAGGGGAAGCCAAAAATAGTATGCACACACAAATCGAGTTTACTATCTTTCAATAGTTCTACAGCTGCAACAAATTCGCCATGACTGCAGCCTCTGTTTATCTGATCGAGGGTTTCATCATAGATAGATTCCATGCCCATTTCTAAATCGACATCAAAACGATCAGTATAGCTTTCTAATAGAGCTACTTTTTCTGCATCGATACAATCCGGACGTGTACCTACTGCAAAACCGACAATATCTTCGGTATTGATAGATAATGCTTCATCGTACATCATTTTTAAATAATGTACAGGCGCATAGGTATTGGTATTTGGCTGAAAATAAACGATATACTTATCAGCTCGATATGAAGTTTTAGCCCTTAACATGCCTTCGGCAAGCTGATCTTTGATATTAGGATTTTTACGGGAAGGCTCAGGTGTAAAAGAATCTACGTTACAATATGTACATCCACCATACCCCTTGCTTCCATCACGGTTAGGACAGGTAAAGCCGCCATCTACTATAACCTTAAATACACGTTGCCCTTTATACTTCTCGCGTAAATGCGTTCCATAATTTTTATAACCCTTTATCCCTGAATCTACTAGTGTTCCCATTATTTGCAAAAATACGGTTTTTGTTCGATACGCAGGGTTAGATTTGAGAGATTAGATGTAAGATTTGAGATTGGGCGTACAATTTGTAGCTGGTAACGATTAGTTCTATAAATTTTGAATTATATTTTTCATTTATCAGGCTGCTCACCAAACATCTTTTCGAAATCTGCTTTGCTTTTTATGTAAGATGAGTAATTCCTTATATTGTAATTGGTCATATAAACTTTGAATTCGGCTTTGTTGCTATACTTAGATTTACCCTCGTCATCAATTAGGCTGTAAAATCTATTCCTTTTATCGGGAACTTCATAATAAAGCCCCACCAATATTCTTTAACCACCTCATTACCTTTCTCAAAACGTTCCTTAAATTCTTCTTTCGGCATAATGTAAGTTAAGTACTGTTCTACATTATATTTAAATTGATTTTCAGTAATATCAACATTCCATCCATCGTCTGAACCTCTGACTTTACTGATTGAATCAGGAAGGTCTTCTCTTACCCTGAAAACAGGTATTGGATTATTAGGAGTACCATAATGATTACTATTTAGTTCATCTTTATTGATTGTTATTATTATTCTCTTGCCGCGTAAAGAAGTCGGAAAGGCAAGTCCTTTATCATCAGGATAATTAAAAAAAGTAATCTCTAAGTACTTTTTCATAGATTTTTCTCTAAAAAAAATTTTGTAAATACTCTCTTGTGGAGATAATAAAGATGTTTTATACTGAGTATCTCTGAAATCTAATTGTTCAGGAAATAAAATCCTTAGTTCTACACAATTATCTATATATACAGGAATCGCATTTTTTGAATTATTATCTTTTTTTTTGAAAAGATAGTTAACCCCATAAATTATTATGGGAAATATGATTAATACACCTACAGCCCAGCCAATTGCTTGTGAGATTTGCTTATTCATTTACAGATTGAAACTATTATTTCTTTTCAAACCTCTCCTGAAATTCTTCTTTCGGCATAATGTAGGTTAAATAGGTTAGAACATTATGTTTGTACTGTTGATAAGTAGGTTCTAAGCTTTCATATCCGTTAACAGAACCTTCACTCTCTGAAGTAATTCGAATTGGTTCATTGATCCCTTTGAAAGTAAAAATAGGGATTGGTCTTTCTTTAGTACCATAGCTAGGATCTTTTAAATCATCCTGATTTACCCATCCGGTTATTTTCTTTTTTTCAATTACTGATTCAAAATTCGCATAACTTTGATAGTTAGTATCAAATAAATAAATCCTAAAATATTTACTTTCGATAGTCTCGAAAAAAGTAATGTACTGTATTTCTCCAGATAATCCTTTAAAACCAATACCACTAGCCCCCCGCCTATAATGATCGAAATCTGTTTTCATATAAATTGGACTGTTGATGTCCGAAACTGGAATCTGAAGATCTATTTTAGAAATTTTACCTATATATAAATTTAAATATTTTGCTCCATCATTCTTTCTTACAGTAATTTTATTATACAAAAACACAAATAAGGGAAACAATACAAATACACCGACTATCCAGCCTACAGTTTGTTTACTCATTTGTTTTCTCAAAGCGTTCCTTAAATTCTTTTCTTGGCATTACATAAGTAAGGTACATGTACACGTTATAATCGAATTGTTCTGGCGAGGTATCCTTATTAATCATCTTACCTTCATTCTTCGTTCCTCTTCCTGGAATGAGAATTGGCCCATTTGCACCTCTTAAGCTAAAGCACATTAAGGGCTTTTCTTTGGTGCCGTATTCTGTGTTATTGAAATCATCTTTGTTTACTTTGAGCATAACTGTAGAGTCACCTATGTCATTCCAAAAAAGCGTGGTCAAATCTACCATTCCAATCCTAATGTGCTTTTTGTAGAGTGGCGAATAAATATCTTGGTAACGATAATAGGATAACTTACTGTTGCTTCCTGTCATGTTTTTTCTAACCAACTTAGTTTCAATTTGTTCGCTTATAAAAGGGTTTTTATCAAACGGCATTTCACTAGTGTTAGGCATTTTAAACTTCAACTCTATAACATTTTCCATATAAGGCTTTATAAATGGCTCTACATTATCGTTTTCTTTGATAAAATATTTGTTATAAATAAAGATTATTAAAGGTAAGACTATCATAGCACCAATAATATAGCCTAAAGCCCCACCCATATTTTGTAACCATCTCATTTACCTTTCTCAAAACGTTCCTTAAATTCTTCTTTAGGCATGATGTAGGTTAAGTACTGTTCAACATTATATTTAAATTGATTTTTAGTAATATCAACATTCCATCCATCTTCTGAACCTCTGATTTTACTGACTGAATCAGGAAGGTCTTCTCTTACTCTAGAAACAGGTATTGGATTGACCTTTGTTCCATAAGTATCGCAATTATTCAAACATTGTTTTACATATAGCTTGCCAGTGTTTACTCTTGTATCGGGATTATCAATTACATTAACTATCCACCCCCCCACATATTTACCAAAAATCAAACCAATACCCAATAAACCAAATGCACCATATTTTAAAAGGTTTTTCATTTATCAGGCTGCTTGCCGAACATCTTTTCGAAATCTGCTTTGCTTTTTACATAGGAGAGATAGTTCCTAGCATTATAGCTGGCTGTATAATCTTTAAATTCTTTCTCAGTTTTATAATTAGAATTGCCAATATCATCAACCAAACTATAAAAGCTATTCATTTTCTCCGGAACTTCATAATAGATGATAGGTACTGGTTTCTGCTTAGTACCATACGTACCATCAGAGAGTTCATTTTTATTTACCATTGCAATGATGCTAGCACCATTTTGATCAACATCTGAAATAAAAGCATCGTACATTTGGCTATTCTTTGAATTACTTGAAAAAAAATAATAAATGCAATAAAATTTATCTGATTTATCATCAAAAAAAACAGAGGTTTGTTTATCTAAATAGGCTGTATTATCAGCTTGCGAGAGGTTGAATGCACCCTGAACTTTAAAATCATCAAGTTTAATTGTGAAATTTCTCATGATCAAATGCACGGTATCGCAATTATTCAAATATTGTTTTACATATAGCTTGCCATTGTTTACTCTTGTATCTGGATTATCTATAATGTTAACGATCCACCGCCCCACATATTTACCAAATAATAAGCCAAGACCCAATAAACCAAATGCACCGTATTTTAAAATGTTTTTCATAGAGTTATTTTCGAGAAGCAATCACGCCACTACTATTGCTTGAATCTAAGTTGGTTAATTCCTTTCTATTATTACGTACTTCTTTAATTAATTCTTTTTTATCTTCCTTATAACTTTTGGCAATGTAATGATTGGTAATTGCCCCTGCCACGCCAAAACCAAAACCAACGCCTAAACCAATGCCTATATTTTTAAACTCACCTGCAAAAGTCCTTGTTCCCCAATATGTCATTCTTTCAGCTTGAGCATAAGTTCCTCCCTGATCAATCACTTCCCTAATAATAGTTCTGTTTTGGTTGGTGATGACCTCTACAGCCTCTAAACTACCTTTACCTCCTCCTGCAACAGCACCAGCAATTTGATCTCTGGTTGCACTACTAATCTCGCCTTCTAAATCTTCTTCAGATGAGGCACCTTCATTCGTTAAGGCATCGGTATAGCGACCTTTTTTAAAATCATAGTTACCAGTAGCATAATCATAAGTACCAGTAGCAATTCCTAAAGATGTACCTAACGGATCTGCCAATCCGCTAAACCCACTTACAAAACCCATCCATAACTGTTGTTCTAAATGAAGGTTTATTTCCTCATTGTTGTTTTTGGCGAATTTATCAGCCGCCATTTGAGCAATTACAGGACTTATGAACGGCTGTAAAATTCCACCATTGATGCAATTCAACATGGATTTTTGCAAGATGGCATTTTGCTTATTAAAGGTAACTTTATTATGATAATTTTCCCATTTGCTACCACTTTCCAAAGTACAATCGCAGGCATGGCCACTGGTAAAAAGTCCAACTACTGCCTTAACAGGCTCAACCAACATGGCTGCTGCACCTGCAACGGCAAGAGAACCAACAATTACACCGGTAGCAGTACTAGAAGCAGCGGCTGCCATACCTGCTAATATTACCCCCGCTGCTCCACCAGTGCCTACAACAGCTGCTACTACTATTACTGCAGCTGCAACGCACAAAATTCCAACTGCGAGCCCTGTAAACATTGCACCTAAGCCATTCCAAAATTTAGCAGGAGATTTACAAACAAAGGTTGCACTTAGTTTTTTATCTTCTATGTTGAGCCATAGCGCTCCTTTAGATGAAAGAACTGTTCTGGCGCTTCTCGTCATTCCTAACTGTTGCGGTGATGAAACAGTCATCATCGTACAGTTAATCTTTACACCTGAGGGAAGATATGAACTACTCATTAATTTATCCTCCTGATTTTATAATCCACAAATACTTCTATATTATTTTTTACAACCTCATTGATTGTCATTTGTGCATCTAATAGTACTTCATCAGCTTGGTCGTAGCTGATTTGAATTCGATGGGTGAAATCATAACCATCAAATTTAAAACCGATGCGGGGTTTATATCTAAGGTCATAAATTTTTTCAAAGTCATTTATATTTAAATTTTTTCTGTTTAAACTACCGGATTTAAGTATAGTTATAGTTTCTGGAGTTTCGCTCGAGATCGTATTCTCAAAATCCAATTCAATGGGCAGCCTATCAAAAAGCTGCGAATAATAAAGCTTGGTATTATTATTTACCGTAAAGTTTTTTGATACAAGATATCGATCAAAAAATAGGTCGAAAAAAGGCCGGATTTGAAAATCCTGAATTAAATTTTCCTGAATGAACTGAGGTTCTGTATTATTCAGATATATAAAAATGCTTTTCTTCATTTCATCAGATTGAATGAACGATGTATTTTTTATAACATCTTTCTTAAAAGAATCCCAGTTTTCCCTAATTTGTTCAATATTTTCTATTTTATCAATTTTTCCATTAATTGGATTTACTGCGATCAAAGCATTACTTTTTATTAAATCAATCTTACTCATCAGATCGAAACTATCCTGTAAATATTCCGGTTGGATTTTTACTATTTGATCAACAAGTTTTACATCTACTAAAAGCTGATTTTCCTTAATTATTTTTTCAACCGTATACTCCAATTTTGTATCCGCATGGTTTTCAATTATACCATCAACTTTTATAACAACTAATTGTTCACTACGATACCTTGCTTTACCTGCTTTAAAACTGTTATCAGCTATTTTTTGTTTAGTTGTACTTTCAACATCCTGATGAGTTCTAATTTCAACAGGCTGCTCATCATCAAAAAATTTAAATCTGCTCATAATTAATTAATATCTACTTGACTACCTGTTATTGTTTGAACCCCAGTTGATGTTTGCGAAATGGTTGTTTTAGAATCAATCACAATGCCATTGCTCGCTTTCGAATCTATGTTTTTCGTATCAATAGTTACTGCAGTGGTGGCATTTTTACCAATGTTAACAGCATCGCCCGGCTTCTCACCTGCATTTGCGTTAATCACCTGCGTACCCTGAATATTGATTACCTTACCAATAATATCAATCGTTCCATCCTTTTTCATCGTAATACTACTTAAACCCGTCTTAATTACTATCTTCTCAGCAGATTCTGCTGTAATCAATCCTGGTCCGTTTTCAATCTTCACAAGGTTTGCCGCATTTGTACCCAGGTTCAGTGCATGGTTTAGATCATCAAAACTTAAAGCACTTCCCTTTCTTGAAGTCATGCCCTTAATGTTACTATTTTTAAATCCTTTACTATCTCCACTCTTTCCATGGTAAACACTACCCATTACTACAGGCCTGGCTACATTACCTTCTTCGAATGCAATTACCACCTGGTCGCCTTTTTCAGGAATGACATGGAAACCCCTGTTTTTTCCGGTATCGCCGCTACCTGCATTGGGGCTAACAACCCTTAACCATTCAGTAGGGTCGTTGGTTTGACATTCCCATTTAAATTTCACTTTAATCCGGCCCTGCCCTTGCGGATCGTCGTTATCAACCACATCTGCCAGCTGCATATCCGAATGTGGTTTCTCATAATTTTTAACCATCAAACGTTCAGTTGTAGCTACTAAGCCTTCGAAAGTGTTGCTGTATTTGCCTGTTCCATCTATTTGGTGATTGATGGAGGTAATTAAAAACTTCCCTAGGCTCTCTGTTGCAAAAGCCAGCTCTTTCCTGATACTCATGGTTATTTCGGCAATGCTTCCTATAGTGAGTAACGCATTATCGCCACCTGCATTTATCTTTAATAGTTCGCTAATATGTGCTTTTTCCTCATTTTCTACATGTCTTTTGATATCATTGCCATTATCAACCCGAATTAATGAAGGTTGATTAAAGGTTTTGCTGTACATCGAATTAGAGGCCTTAATGGCATGCGCCAGATCAGGATTTCCGTCAGCTTTACCACTACTTTCACTATGCAGCATTTCATCCTGCTTAGGATTATAGGCAAAACGCTTATATTTTATCGGCGAAACTTCCATGGCATATTGCAGGTTATGCACATCGCGACCATAAAAGAGTGCTATTTCTTTCTGATCGTTAGGCTTGCCAAAATTAAGCTGCCTGCCATCATAATAAAACCACTCATGGTATTCACCTGAAAGGCGGTTTAAGAATGCAAAATCACTCTCCCGGTATTGTATAAGGTAATCAATCGCAGCTTTTCTGGAAGCGTTGGTTACAATTGCCAGGTCGTTAACAGGTGTATCTTTGGTAGCGAGTTTTACAATAGTATCTAGGTCTTTATCCAGGTAAGAACCCAGATCCGGTCCGCGGTCGATTAATATGGTAGGGCTATAGCCACTAATAATTAAAACACCATGATAGCCATGGCTCTGCGAAAGCTCTACCTTGGTAACCAGGCCGGTAAAATATTGCAGGTTTTCTGGAGAATGCCCAAAAGATGCAGTTAGGGTTTTGCCCACGAAATTGCGGCTGTCATCCAAGCTGATCAAACCTGGGGCACCCAATTGATCGTGGTTAAAATGAAGCTCAAAATAATGGTGCTGATTGAAAGATTGTAAAAGATTAAAAGAAGTAAAATGAGCTATTGCTGTATCTTCTATACTGATTTCTACGATAAGTTTGTTTTCCATAGTGTAGTGTATTCATTTACTTTAATGGTAGCGTAATTGGCTACATTTTTTTATATATCGCAATTTTATAAAGACCAGGATAGAAGTGCACTTCAAATTGCTTTCCTGCTGCATTTCTTTTAGGTGAAGCCTCTATGTTTTTTTTAGTGTAAGGATGTACTTCTATAGTGTTTTCTTTTTTTAGATAACCATTACCGATCATGGCATCGATATCGTTGGGCCGTACATGGATACAGCCGTGTGATTCTGCCAGCTGGAAGATCCTTCCTGAAGAAGTTGCAGCTTCATCAGGCGGGGTGGTATGGATAAAATCACCCATAACATATTCTTTTCCGTTCATTTTCCGATCGTTGTTCATATCCTTGAAATACTTTATGGAAACATGTCCAAAATCATTAAACAACCATTTGGTTGGGATGGGAGAATTGGGATAAAGATCGCGCTGGTATTTGAGCACTGCATTTGTAACTCCACGCTGATCATTTCTATATTTTCCCCATTGTGCATTTACATCAGTTAACTTTTTCCAGATACCCATATATTTCACCATCACGATGTTTCCACTTATCTTGATTTCGGTTCCCCAGGATATGCCTGACCACATGGCATAACGACCATAACTAACATGTTTTTCTATGCTTTTGATGACAAACCTGCCAGCGGTTGTAGAGGTTTGAGAATGACCATCGTCTCCCATTTTAACATTGGAAGGGCCGCCATGTGCATCATATTCTTTAATTTTTACGAGCGTATTCATTGTTGTTTATCTATATTTTAAAACCTCAACCATGGTAACCTGGGCAAGCTCAAGCTTTTCATTATTGTTAAAGGTTAACTTTATCGATGTATAGGCATTTAGATTTATCTCAACGGGAAGCGGTTGTTCAGTTACGCCGATTGTAGGTTTCTCTTTTTTAATGTTCCCAAAATGACGTGTAAAATCACCTACACGTAATGAATCGCTAATAAATTTTGGCAGCAACAATATAGCTCCAGCACCTATATGGCTTGCATTGTTATTTTGATATGATTGAACGATGATATTTTGAGCATTTTTATTCTGTTCACCCTTATAAATACTGAGTGGTAATTTATTTGCGAACGATTTGTTTAATGATATGATATTGGATTCGTTAAATCTGTTTAAAGGAATCTTTGCCACTGAATCAGTATAGGAAAGAAATAGATCTGTAACAGTTATTTTTCCTGCTATCTGATTATTATTTGTTTTATGCTGTTTATGATCACCATTACAACCTACAAAACAGGCAGATAATGCATATAATAAAACAAAAAGTATATTAAAACGAAAATATAACGGCATAATTTACATGTTAGAGGTTTAAAAATTGCAGGGAGAATAGCGATTGATGTTAAGCAGGAAGATTATTTAACCTAACACTTCAATTAAGCATTAGTAATAATCAAAGTTTTCGCTTTTCTTATAATTTTGGTACCGCGCGTTGTAAAAAAGGAACTTCAAAATTATTTACATCACAGATATAAACGTTGATATAATAAATTAACATGAAATCTTTGTCAGGAAAACTGTGTTCAGTTGTGAGAGCCATAATTTAAATCTAATTGTTGCGATGTAGTTGACAACTACAATTATCACAAACCAAATATCAGGCCAACAAAATAAAATATATTTAATTGTGGGTTTTTAAAATCAGTAATTGGGCGAAAATCAGTTTAAATGACGCGCTAAGGAACAAATCGACGAAGATTAAACTTTATAAGCATGTGGAAAAGTTCAAGATATTGAAGATTAAAATTTACATTTATGTCATACTAAAAAGTAAAATATTATACAATAACGTGATATTTGATTAAACGTTGAAGCCGTTTGATTGAGTTAAAGCCTGCACCATTTGATACAATTTCAATTTATATACCCAGGGCTTAAAAAAGTTTTTTAGGCTTATACGGAAATTTAATCCATACCTTTCTTTAGAAAGCAAAGGCTGTGGTGCTTGGCAATGTTAATCCCGCCATTTGATCATACGCTTTCAGGCCTTAAGCACAGGCCGGTATCCGCAATGTCGGGTTTAGATTGAGCGTTTGCCGCACAAAACCAACCAACCTAAACCCGGTAGCAGCGGGCACACTCCTGATTTTTTCTATCAGGAGCGTAAAGCGGATAACGGGACTACCGGAACCGATTGAAACCGAACCCTGATTTTCAAAACCTAAAAAATGAGACTGGAGATAGTTGATTCACACCAAACCTTACACTCCTAAAAAACTAAAAACCCCGCAAGGTTTTGAACCTGCGAGGTTGATATAAAAAATATAAAGTTAATTAGGTTAATCTATTTGCTGGTCTTTCTTATTTATAAAAAAGTAAACCGGAACGCCCAGTAATACAATCAAAAGCCCAGGCCATGTATATTGTTGCTTATAAATTAAAAGCAATACACAAAAAGCTGCACCGATTAATAAATAAATAATTGGTGTAACCGGATATAACCAGGTTTTATATGGCCGTTCTAAATCAGGTTGTTTTATCCTTAAATAAATTACGCCAAAAACGGTTATCATATAAAAGAGTACGATTACGAAAGAGATCATATCTAAAAGATTGCCGTACTGACCGCTTAAGCATAATGCCGATGCCCAGATTCCCTGCATCCAAAGTGATTTTTCAGGCACGCCATTTTTGTTATTTTTAAGTGCTGCTTTAAAAAACATCCCATCTTTTGCCATGGTTTGAAAAACCCTTGCACCAGCCAGCACAATTCCATTTACGCAACCGAAAGTAGAAATCATCACCAATAAGGCAATTACAATCGTTCCAATTCCGTTACCAAAAATTTGTTCAGAAGCTGCAACAGCAACACGGTCGTTAAGTGCAAAAGCAATACTATCTCTGTTTAAAGTGTTCAGGTAAATAAAATTCACCAATAAATAAAGAATCATTACCGCCGAAGTACCTAAAACCATTGAGCGTACTACGTTTTTTCTTGGGTTTTCTATTTCTCCGGAAACAAATGTTACATTCTCCCAGGCAACGCTAGAGAATACTGATCCTACCATTGCAGCGGCAATTCCACCCATTATTGTCATTCCGGAAATAGATTCCCAACCAGATTTCAAAAAATTACCGCTTGGATCTGTTTTAAGGTTACTGAATGCGCTCCACCCAAATTTCATATTATCTGCCCAAAAACTGTTTTTCACTAAAAGAAAGCCTAAAATTATTAAACCTATTAAAGCGATAATTTTGGATCCTGTAAAAATATTTTGCAACCATTTCCCACTTTCCACACCTTTAGTATTGATATAAGTTAAAAGCAGAATTACCCCTATGGCTACAATCTGTATCCAGGTAATTTTATATCCACCACTTTGAAAAATGGGAGCTGCATCATTTAAAGCAGGAATCAGATAGGCTGTAAATTTGCCAAATGCAACTGCAACTGCAGCTATAGTACCAGTTTGAATTACGGTAAAGAGACCCCAACCATAAAGAAATCCCATCATTTTACCGAAAATTTCTTTCAGGTAAGTGTATTGTCCGCCAGCTTTAGGAAACATAGAAGAAAGTTCTCCATAAGAAATCGCAGCTGCAACTGTCATTACCCCGGTGATAATCCAAACCACAATCAACCAGTAACCAGAGCCTAGGTTCCGCATGATATCGGCACTAACAATAAAGATCCCACTTCCGATCATTGAGCCCATTACCAGCATTGTGGCATCGAAAAGACTTAATTTTCTTTTAGAAGGTTCATCTTCTTTTTGAATTTCCATTTTAGTTTAAGTTTAGTTTGTGGCTAATTTATTTAAAAAAACGAAATTGTAAGGCATTTTTATGCCAGCAAATTTTTATTCACTTGTGTGGCGAAAATTTTATCACAAGAAAAATATTTTATTAACTTGCTAGATATAAGTGCATAGCTTAAAGCGAAGTGATTATGAAGGGTGAAACAATAGCCTTATTTAAACAGTTCACTAAATAAACAACAATCAACTAACCAAATATAAATCAATTATTAACTATGGATTTTTTACAAAACAATTTAATTTACTGTATTCCGGCACTGGGCCTTGTTGGAATTATAGTTATGATGGTTAAAAGTGCCTGGGTAAATAAGCAGGATGCCGGCGATAAAAACATGCAAGAGCTTGCCGGCTATATTGCTGATGGTGCAATGGCCTTTTTAAAAGCCGAATGGAGGGTATTGAGCATTTTTGCCGTTTTTACAGCAGCATTATTGGCTTATTCCGGAACAATTACCGAAATCAAAGGTGTACCGATGCATTCGAGCTGGATAATTTCCATATCTTTTATTATTGGAGCCGTATTTTCTGCAACCGCAGGTTATATCGGAATGAAATCTGCCACAAAAGCCAATGTAAGAACCACACAAGCGGCCAGAACCAGTTTAAAACAGGCATTAAAAGTTTCTTTTACCGGCGGTACGGTAATGGGCCTAGGCGTTGCCGGACTTGCTGTTTTAGGTTTAGGTGGATTATTTATCGTTTTTTTACAGCTATTTCATGTTACCAGTGCCAATAGTGTAGAAATGAGAACCGCTATTGAAGTGTTAACAGGTTTCTCTTTAGGAGCCGAATCAATAGCCTTATTTGCGCGTGTAGGTGGCGGTATATACACTAAGGCTGCCGATGTTGGTGCCGATTTAGTGGGCAAAGTTGAAGCCGGAATTCCTGAAGATGATGTACGTAACCCTGCAACAATTGCCGATAACGTAGGCGATAATGTTGGTGATGTTGCTGGTATGGGTGCCGATTTATTCGGTTCTTATGTAGCCACAATTTTAGCCACAATGGTTTTAGGACAAGAAATTACTGTAACTGATAAATTTGGCGGCATGTCGCCCATCTTATTGCCAATGGTAATTTGTGGATTGGGCATTTTATTTTCGATTATTGGAACCTGGTTTGTAACCATTAAAGATGAAAAATCGAATGTACAAACAGCATTAAATTTAGGCAACTGGTCATCAATCCTGATTACTGCAATAGCTTCCTTCTTTATTGTAAAATGGATGTTGCCAGAAACACTTAAACTCCGCGGATATGAGTTTTCGAGCATAAATGTATTTTACGCCATTATTGTTGGTTTAGTAGTGGGTACGATTATGAGCATTGTTACCGAATATTTTACTGCCATGGGCAAAGGGCCGGTAAATTCCATTATCCAACAATCTTCAACAGGGCATGCTACAAATATTATTGCAGGTTTGGCTGTTGGAATGAAATCGACAGTTATCCCAATTCTGGTTTTGGCAGGCGGTATCATGTTATCATACCATTTTGCCGGTTTATATGGGGTTGCCATCGCCGCAGCAGGAATGATGGCCACAACAGCCATGCAACTGGCCATTGATGCTTTCGGACCAATAGCGGATAATGCAGGTGGTATTGCAGAAATGAGTCAGTTACCGCCAGAAGTTCGCGAACGTACCGATAATTTAGATGCTGTGGGCAATACAACAGCTGCTACCGGAAAAGGATTTGCCATAGCATCTGCTGCATTAACTTCGCTGGCCTTATTCGCCGCCTTTGTAGGCATTGCCGGTATTACTGCAATTGATATCTATAAAGCACCTGTTTTGGCCGGTTTATTTGTTGGAGGGATGATTCCTTTCATTTTTTCTGCCCTTTGTATCCAGGCTGTTGGAAAAGCCGCCATGGATATGGTTCAGGAAGTTCGCCGCCAGTTTAGGGAAATTCCAGGCATTATGGAGTATAAAGCGAAACCTGAGTATGAAAAGTGTGTAGCCATATCAACCAAAGCATCTATCCGCGAAATGATGATGCCAGGTGCAATTGCTTTAATCACCCCTATTATTATCGGTTTTACCTTTGGCCCCGAAGTTTTAGGCGGTTTATTGGCAGGTGTAACTGTTACAGGCGTGTTGATGGGTATCTTCCAAAGCAATGCAGGCGGTGCATGGGACAACGCCAAAAAATCTTTCGAGCAAGGTGTAATGATTAATGGAGAAATGCACTATAAAAAATCAGAGCCACACAAGGCTTCTGTAACCGGAGATACAGTTGGCGACCCTTTTAAAGATACTTCGGGGCCTTCAATGAACATTTTGATCAAATTAATGTCTATCGTTTCACTAGTTATTGCTCCATACATCGCAGTTAAGGCAATTGCAAGCGATCATAAACAAGAAGTTCGCAAAGAAATCCGGATTGAACAAAAAACCGATGCTTTGGGCAACCTAAAAACCGACACTTTATTAAATACAACCGATACTTTAAGCCGTTAGTTGTAAAATCATAGATATAATAATAGTAAAAGGGATTTTTAACCAAAATCCCTTTTACTTTTCCGTAATTTTTAATTACGTTTGGAGCTGAATTAATCTAAACAAAAACTATAATATGGGTTTATTTACTAAAAAGCCAATGCATCTATTGCTTGAAGAAGCAGGTGATTCAGGCAAAGGCTTAAAGCGTACACTTAGTGCAGGAGCATTAGTAGCTCTGGGTGTTGGCGCAATCATTGGTGCTGGTCTATTTGTGCGTACTGCAGCTGCAGCCGCCCAAAACGCAGGTCCTTCGGTTACAATCGGATTCATAATAGCGGCAATAGGCTGTGCCTTAGCTGGATTATGCTATGCTGAATTATCATCTTCAATTCCAATTTCAGGTAGTGCATATACTTATACTTATGCTACAATGGGCGAGTTGATGGCATGGGTAATTGGTTGGGATTTAGTATTGGAGTATGCAGTTGGAGCAGCAACAGTAGGTATTGCATGGAGTGAATATTTAAATAAACTTTTGGTAGAGGTATTGCATATGTCTCCCATACCTTACGAATGGTGTCACTCCCCTTTTCAGTCGCATCCTGATGGTACTGTTAACGGTATTCTAAATCTTCCGGCTTTATTTATTGTAGGCTTGCTAAGTTTACTTTTAATTAAAGGAACTTCAGAATCTGCTTTTGTAAACGGTATTATCGTAATCACTAAAGTAGGTATCGTAATTTTAATTATTGTTTTAGGTTGGGGCTTTATTCACGAAGCCAACCACCATCCATACATTCCAGAGGCTACAACTTATGTAGATCATGCAGGTATCAGCCATAGTTTTGGTGGTTTCTGGGGAGTTATTGGTGCAGCCGGAACAGTGTTTTTCGCCTTCATCGGTTTCGACGCCGTAAGTACCGCAGCTCAAGAAACTAAAAACCCTAAAACAGCTATGCCAATTGGTATTTTAGGTTCATTAGCAGTTTGTACAATATTATATATCTTATTTGCACACGTTTTAACAGGTATTGCTCCGGTAGAATTTTTCAGGACAAAAGGTGGCGAAGCTTCAGTTGTTGCTGCAATAAGTGAATACATGACTGGTTATAGCTGGTTATCTAAATTGGTAACTGTAGCTATTTTAGCAGGTTTTTCTTCTGTAATCCTGGTGATGTTATTGGGCCAAAGCCGCGTATTTTATTCGATGAGTAAAGATGGTTTATTACCAAAAATGTTTAGCGATCTTCACCCTAAATTTAAAACACCTTTTAAAGCCAACCTTGTTATTTTGGTAATTGTGGGTTTATTTGCCGCATTTATTCCTGGTGATGTTGTTGGTGATATGACCAGTATTGGTACTTTATTTGCCTTTATGCTAGTTTGTGTTGCGGTAATTATCTTAAGAAAAACAGATCCGGATCTTCCACGTCAGTTTAGAACTCCTTGGGTGCCTATAATTCCAATTCTTGGTGTTGCTGCCTGCGGATTAATGATACTTGGCTTAGGTTGGACCAACTGGTTAAGGTTATTTGGCTGGTTAGCTTTAGGTTTCATTATTTATTTTGGATACAGCAGAAAAAATTCTCATTTGAGAGACGTAAAATAAAAATTTTTCTAAAAATTATAAGCCCCGATGAAAGTCGGGGCTTTTTTTATGTTAAATAATTGTTAATAAAACTACCTTTGCAAAAAATTGATAACATGAACCGTCATTTTGCAAGATATAAAAAAGTATATTTCCTGATCGTTGCATTCCTACCGCTGTTTTCTTCAATAAGTTACGGCCAAAGAACAATTAACGATGTAATGGATTCTACAACAGTTAACCATTTGCTCATTATATCAAAAAAATACGGCTCGTTATCTTTCAGCGGATATTTACAACCGCAATTTCAGGTTGCTCAATCAAACGGTACGCAGGCAGAATATCAGGGTGGAAATTTTGGAGAGTTTACTAATAACCGATTCAGACTGAGAAGGGGCCGCCTAAGGGCCGATTATATGATGTTAACTGATGATGGCAGTCCTTCTACTTACTTTGTACTCCAGTTTGATGGAACTGAACAAGGGGTTGCCATTCGGGATTTTTGGGGACGTTATTATGAGAATGAATGGAAAATTTTAGCGGTAACTTTAGGCCTTTCCGGTCGTCCTTTTGGTAACGAGCTTCAGCTGTCATCTTCCGTTAGGGAAGCACCAGAACGTGGCCGGATGTCGCAGATTTTAATGAAAACTGAACGTGATCTTGGTGTAACGTTTAGTTTAAATCCCCGTTGGAAGGATGCCAGGCTTAAAAATTTTGTATTTGATTTCGGTATTTACAATGGGCAGGGCCTCGCAGGTGCAGGAGAATTTGATAACAGCAAGGATTTTATCTTTAGGTTAAGCCATAAAACCTATGCATTTAACACTTTTACCATAGCTGGTGGTATAAGTACCCTACAAGGTGGATTAAACCACCGCTTGCCTGTAAGTTATAAAATGAACCAAATAAACGATCAATGGAGAATGGTGAAAGATTCGTCGGTTAATACCGTTAATAAAGTTGCCCCACGAAGATATTATGGTGCCGACATCCAATTGGCAACTAAAACCAAAAGCTGGAAATCGGAATTAAGAGCAGAGGTGGTATCTGGTTTACAAACGGGGACTTCAACAACATCAACTACACCTGGCTCTTATCCTGTGGACAATAAATCGATCGCTTTGCCATACTATACCAGAACCTTTAATGGTGCTTACCTTACTTTTGTGCAAACCCTTAACAGTACCGATAATCAAATTATTTTAAAATACGATTGGTACGATCCGAATTCGAAAGTAAAAGGACTCGATATTTCAAGCGATCGTGGCCTATCTCCTGCTGATGTGCGTTTTGATACTTTTGGTTTTGGCTTTCTGCATCATTTTAATCCACATTTTAAAGCGGTTCTATATTACGATATCATTAAAAACGAATCGACCAAAATAGAAGGCTATACCGCTGATAGAAAAGACAATGTGCTCACTTTAAGAACACAGTTCTATTTCTAATAAATACTTACACAATTGAGGAATTGAAACAAATTCCGCTACCTTTGCTTAAAATTGCTCCGCTATGAAATTCGATTTTATGACGTTCAACTTAAGCCAGATCCTATCTACTACGATGGTACTTTTTGCTATTATAGATATTTTAGGAGCCATTCCTGTGGTAATCGAATTGCGCAGAAAAGCAGGTCATATCGAATCAGAAAAAGCATCACTTGTGGCTACAGGCTTAATGATCCTCTTCTTATTTGTAGGCGAATCTTTATTAAAGGTAATCGGATTAGATGTAGAATCTTTCGCCATTGCAGGTTCATTCGTGATCTTTTTTATTGCCATGGAAATGGTTTTGGGTCTTACCATTTTCAAGGAAGAGGCCCCAGAAACGGTGTCTATTGTTCCATTGGCTTTTCCACTAATTGCAGGAGCTGGTACAATGACCACGCTACTTTCGCTAAAAACAGAATACCATACGCAGAATATATTGGTGGGTATAATTCTTAATATGTTGTTTGTATATTTTGTATTGAAAAATACCAACAGGCTGGAGAAGCTTTTCGGCAAATCTGGATTAAATATTCTACGTAAAGCCTTTGGCGTAATTTTATTGGCTATCGCGATTAAGTTGTTTAGAAATAATACAGGGCTTTAGGGATTATTCAAAGATTCGTCATCTTGACCTGTAACGCAGCGGAAAGGTACACATTAAATTTATTTCAGGGTCTATCTTGCAGAAAAGATGCTGAAATTCAGCATTACGATCGAGGGAAATAACGTTTAAAATGACAATCCCTCAATCAATCTGTAACAATAATTCCGTATATTCATCTAATAATAAAGCTTATATTATGAACAGCTTTGAAGAATATACCTTAATTATTGGAGCCATTGCCCTTTTAATAGAAGCAGTGAAATACTTCAAAAAGAATTTCAAATCCTGGTTTGAACATACCTAGCGACTATAAATCGATCGTCATGCTGAATTTATTTCAGCATCTATATTTTAAGACCCTGAAATAAATTCAGGGTAACGAACCGAGTGATTAATCCTGGCTTTTCTTAATTAACCTGGCTACAAACATTGTATCAGCATTTTTTTCATAGCCTTTAATCAATTCCATTTCTTCCAATTCTAAAGGCAAGGTATCGATCATATGCTGTACAACTGCTTCATTTTCGGCCTCGAAGGCAGAACAGGTAATATAAATTAAAGGCTTGCCCGGTTTTAAGTATTTTACAATGTTTTGTACAATACCTTTCTGAATGGCAGCAAATTGATTGATTTTACGTTCTTCGAAGAAACTGAGCATTTCTGGTGTTCTACCCCAGGTACCTGAGCCGGTGCAAGGGGCATCTAAAATGATCCCGTCAAACTGATAATGGTGCAACACCTGATCGTTATTTTGTAAAAGATCCAATTCTTTTTTATGGTATTTTTTAATTCCCGCAAGGCGAAAACGCTCATCAAGGTTCAAAAGTACACTTTCACGCAAATCAGAAACCAAAAGCTCAATTACTGATTCAAAACTATGTAGAAGTAATGTTTTACCGCCTGATGCTGCACAGCAATCCCACCATTTATCCCATTTATTTGGTTTAAAATATTCGCCGGTATGTTGTGAAGATAAATCCTGAACCTGGTAACTCCCCTCTTTTAAAACAGTTTCTAATTTAGTTCCATTGGGTAAAGCCAGGGCAGTTTCGGAAATCGCTTTAACAGTAATATTCTCATTTTCCAGCTTACTAATAACCTCTGTAGCATCTTCAGCTGCCACCCTGATAAAAAGATCAGGTTGTTTAAAAAAGGAGGTAAAAAATGCTTCTTTGTCAACATCACCCGAAAGTGCTGTAGAGAAAGGATAAACCTGTTCCAGCTCAAAATCTGGATATTTGCTTTTAACCAGGGTTAATTTCTGCTCAAGAGGTAATGTAATATGTTCTTTTAACTGAGGCAGATTCTGCTCAACAATCAGGCTAAGGGTATCATGACATAAGAAATCGGCAATACTTAGCCGCTCTTCCTGCGGAAGGGTTGATAAAGCCTTCCCAAGCCTGAAAAAACTATATATATGACGGGTTGCCCATCTCCTATCTGATGAACCCATCTGTTTATGCTGTTTAAAATAAGCAGGCAAAAAGCGATGCAAGGGCAAACTGCCATCGTAATTATTTAAAATCTGTTCAAAGGCTCTTAACTGATGGTCTGCTCTCATGCAATAATTAAATGGAAGAAATGTAGATTATTCAACTGGGTTTAGCGCGAAGTTTTTAAACTTCAGTAATATTAAACTGGTGTTAATATAACCTAATTTTTCATCATGAATAAATGAAAAATTATTATGTAGTCCTTTATATTTATCTTTTACGATATAGTCTTTATATTCTTCTCCATGGTTCGCCAATAGCTTAGCAAAATAATAGCCGATATCGAAACCTTTAAAAGCATATTCACCAGGTTCGAAACCATATTTATACCGGTATTTTTTGATAAAAGTAACTACGGCACTGCTTTTATAATCTATTTTGTAAGATGAACTTATAATGGTATTTAAATTTTGCAATTTATCAGTAGGAAAATTCTGTTTCACCCAATTTGGATGTCCAAATAAATTGATATTATATCCTCCTGTTGGCAGATTTTTTAATTTATAAAGTTTTTCGATGGTGGGCAGCACAAAAGCGCGGTCGGATGATGTAACCACAACTACATATTGCTTGCCTTTAATCATTTTCGTTTCAAAGGTGTAAGCTGAGGCATATTCCTGCACCACAAACTTTGTACTGTTTTTAAGATAATTTCTTACCGGGGCTGCAAACTGTTCATCTTCCGATTTTTTAGGGTTAATTATCACCACTATAGTATTGGCTGGATTAAAACTTTTAGCAATGTAAGAGGCTACTTTCTTGCCATGCAGGCCAATGTTATTTACAATTGAAACCAGGTTGGGATTATTAAATTCAGTAGGTTCAGTAGCGGCTAAAGGCGATACGATAAGCGCATTATTTTCTTTTGAATAGGTAGAAATAAATTTTAAACCCTCAGGAAAAACGGGGCCGATAATGATATTGCTCTCTTTAAACCTTTCGTTTTTGTACAGTGTAGAAATATGAGCGTTATCATCCTGGGTATCGAAAACATTCAGTTTAAAATTTAAGCCCTGGGCAGCTGCAGAATCGAGCCCCAATTTAAAGCCCTGGTAAAAATCGATAGGCATGGCATATTTCTCAATATCAGCTTTTGTAGCGGTTTTTAAATTCAGTTCATCGAGCTTAAAAGGAACAAGTAAGGAAACACTTGCCTGCGAAAACTTTTTGATCGGCTTTTTATCGGCAGGCTTTTCTTTTTCTTCAGGTTTTTTAGTTTCTGGTTTGGGAGTCCTAATTTTAGGTGAACAAGCACTTAAAATTACAGTAAACAAAATTGGCAACCAATAAACCTTTTTAAAATTCATACCTATCATTTTTAACAAAATATGCTAGCAAAGTTTATTCCACCTTGCTAGCATTACATTTATTTTATGCAGTTTAGACAGAAATTCCAAACTGAAAACTCACCACTGAATTATTCCCACTCGATTGTTGCAGGTGGTTTAGAGCTGATATCGTACACTACTCTATTAATTCCTTTCACTTTATTAATGATTTCGTTAGAGATTTTAGCCAATACCGGATAAGGCAAATGGCACCAATCAGCAGTCATACCATCAAGTGATTCCACTGCTCTTAAAGCAATTACATTTTCGTAAGTACGTTCATCGCCCATTACGCCTACTGATCGTACCGGTAAAAAGATTGCACCGGCCTGCCATACCTGATCGTAAAGACCTGCCTCTTTTAAGTTATCGATATAAATTTTGTCGGCATCTTGTAAAATAGCCACTTTTTCGGGCGTTACCTCTCCAATAATGCGGATACCTAAACCGGGACCAGGAAACGGGTGACGGCCTAAAATAAATGATTCTAAACCTAGAGTGGTACCTACTCTTCTTACTTCATCTTTAAACAAAGTTTTAAGCGGCTCTACAACCTTAAGTTTCATAAAATCTGGCAAACCACCTACATTATGGTGTGATTTAATGGTAGCCGACGGGCCTTTTACTGAAACAGATTCGATAATATCAGGATAGATTGTACCTTGTGCCAACCACTTTACATCTTGAATCAGATGAGATTCTTCATCGAAAACCTCAATAAACACCCGACCAATAATTTTACGTTTTGTTTCAGGGTCTTCTACGCCAGCCAACTGACTTAAGAATTTATCTTTCGCATCAACTCCCTTAATGTTTAAGCCAAAATCTTTGTACTGTTCTAAAACACTTTCGTATTCGTTTTTACGCAATAAACCATTATCTACAAATATACAGTGAAGGTTTGTGCCGATGGCTTTATGCAAAAGGACCGCTGCAACACTACTATCTACACCGCCTGAAAGTGCTAAAACAACTTTGTCGTTACCTACTGTAGCTTTAATATCAGCAATTGTAGTTTCAACAAAAGCAGCAGAAGTCCAATCCTGGCTACATCCACAGATATCTACCAAAAAGTTTTCCAAAAGGATTTTTCCATCGGTACTGTGTGTTACTTCAGGGTGAAACTGGATGGCATAAGTATCAGAATCTTTAATATGGTAAGCTGCTACTTTAACGCTATCGGTACTGGCAATCAGCTCAAAATTCTCAGGAATATCGGTAATTGTATCGCCATGACTCATCCATACCTGTGAATCGATATTGATGCCTTTAAATAATTTATTCTCCTGATTAACGAAATTCAAATTTGCACGGCCGTATTCGCGGGTTGACGAGGCCTGTACATCGCCACCAGAATGTTGGGCAATGTATTGTGCACCATAACAAACAGCCAATAATGGATATTTTAAGTGGTATTTAGCTAATTCGATTTGAGGAGCATCTTCCTGGCGAACAGAATATGGACTACCCGAAAATATAACCCCTTTTACATCAGGCGTAATTTCAGGAAGATTGTTATATGGATATATTTCACAGTAAATATTTAGTTCGCGAACCCTACGAGCGATGAGTTGTGTAAATTGCGAACCAAAATCGACGATAATGATTTTTTCTTGCATCCGCAAAGGTAGCAATTAGATACGAGATTTGAGAGGGGAGATTTGAGATTTTTAGAGGAAAAGCTAAGAGATTAGCGCATTGAGCCTGGCGGTAATTAAACGTAAAAAATAAATCAACTACAGTTTGAATTGAACAATTGCCGTTTAGCTCCAGTTAATCAATTTAAGCAGTTAAACCGATTAACCAATAGCAAATGAACCAATAAAACCTCTACGATTCAATCAAAACGACTTCCACCCCAAATTTCCTTAAAAAATCTACTCCTTCATCACTTGGCAAGCCTTTGTATGCTGCGTACGATTTCGAATAGTACACGAGTTTAATTCCGGAAGACAAAATTAACCTTGCACAGGCAATACAAGGCGACAAAGTGGTATATAAAGTACAACCTTCTATCTTCGATCCATTTTTTGAGGCATAAAGGATTGCATTTTCCTCAGCGTGTAAGGCTAAGGAACAACTTCCTTTACTGTCTCTGGCGCAGCCATGCTCTGGCCATTCCTCATCGCAGTTATGCGTACCTGCTGGCGGCCCATTATAGCCGATGGAAATAATGCGGGTATCTTTCGTTAAAACGGCACCTACATGTGCGCGCACACAATGTGAGCGGGCAGCCAAATCGGTGGCTAGGTTCATAAATATGGTATCGAAACTTGGTTTATCTGTCATGTAAAAAATCAAAAAAGCCACAGCAAGTGAATTGCTGTGGCTGCAAAATTAGTTTATTATAAATTAATGTCCGCCAGAAAGTTTCTTATCGAAAGATATTCCTTGTGATCTTAAAATACCACTTACTTTCCAGGCATAAAAAGCCAGGTAAGAGAAACAGATTATACCCACAACATAACTGTATTGGATACCTGTAAATTCAGATACAGCACCCTGTGCCCAACTGATAATACCACCGCCCATAATCATCATAATTAGAAAACTACTACCCTGACTGGTATGTTTGCCCAATCCGCTTACGGCTAAAGTAAAAATACAAGGCCATAAGGTGCTGCAAAACAAACCTACACTGGTAATTGCGTAAACACTTGTCATCCCAGTAGTAAACATCCCGATTAATAAAGCAGTAATCCCAATAGCAGAGAAAATTAATAACATTCTCGCCGGATTGCCTTTACTGGCCATATCGGCACCAATTAACACTAAAATAATTAAACCGTACACATAAAATGGTGCAAGATCATGTTTTGCAATGGCGTTAACCGCTAAGAAAATACCAAAAGCCAGGTATGGTGCAATAAAACGCAACACTTTTTGCGTACTGATGTTATCGGTAAAGGCTTCAACAGCACCGGTCCAACGGCCAATCATCATGCTTGCCCAATATAAAGAGATATATGGAGCAATATCTTTAATCGCAAAGCCTAAATCTTTCTCCATGTAAGCAGGTAAGTTACTGGCAGTAGAAACTTCAACACCAACGTAAACGAAGATGGCAATCATACCTAAAACCAACTGTGGATATTTCAACGCTGACCCCTTAATCGATTTAGTATCATCAACTGACGCTTCTACCAATGCAGGTTTATCAGGTAACGACGACATTTTTAAGAAAATAGCAACTGCAATAAACGCAACACCTAAAATCAGGTAAGGAATTTTAACACTTTCTATACTTATATTGGTTGTAGCATTGGCAGCAGAACCGAAAATGGCAAAACTTACAATAAGCGGCCCGATAGTAGTACCAAAATTATTAATACCGCCAGCCAGAGTTAAACGTTGAGAACCCGTAGTAATCGGCCCTAATGCAATTGCCAATGGATTGGCCACCGTTTGTTGTAAGGAGAAACCCAGCGCCACAATAAACAAGCCCGAAAGCATTAAAGGAAACGAATGCAGATTTGCTGCCGGATAAAACAATAATGTTCCAAGTGCAGAAATAACCAAGCCAAGCGCAAGCGAATTTTTATAGCCAAGCTTATTTACAATATCCTGCCCGATAAGTACAGAAATACCGTTGTAAATTAAAGCACCCACGGTATAGGCAATATAAAATGCCAACGATACCAATTGGCTTTCTGCTTGGGATAAATCAAAAGCTTTTTTAAATACAGGTATTAAAATATCGTTACTGGCGGCAACAAAGCCCCAGAAAAAGAATACCGTGACCAAAGGAATAAATTGCCCCCATTTGGTTTGTGTTTGTTCTGAACTCATTTTTTAAATCTAGTTTTAGTGGCTCTAAACATAAATAAAAAAAAATGAAAACCAGTAAATTTTATGCAACCCGTGCAACAAAAATAAATGTTATATGTTTAGGTATAAAATTGCATATTCGCATATTATAAACAATACAATGCATGTTTGAAGCCATATTACTAGGAATAGGAGCAGGGATTATTTCGTCGTTTTTAACAGGGCCGGTATTTTTTGCAATGATCAAAACCAGCATAGAGAGAGGCTTCAAAGCTGGATTTTCTTTAGCCGTTGGCGTGATTATCAGTGATATAATCCTCATCGCACTTGTGCTTTTTGGAAGCCAGTTTCTGGATTATCAAGCCGAATTTGATAAATATGTGGGCACCATTGGGGGCCTTTTTTTGTTAGCAGTAGGCATTTATTACCTCGTTTCTAAAATTACTGTAAATTACGACAGCTCTACCCTGCAAAAGGTAAGCAAACGCGGGTATGTGATTAAAGGATTTCTAATGTGCATCCTCACTCCCTCTACCCTAATGTTTTGGATAATTGTAAGTGGAATTATCTCAGTTAAGCTGAATAACATGCTTAACGAGAAATTAGTATGCTTTTTTATTGCCATGGCCACACAACTTAGTATCGATGGCGCAAAGAGTTTCTACTCTAGTAAACTCCGTTATAAAATTAAAGAAGACGCATTAAAAAAATTGAATAAAATTGCCGGTGTGGTTATTATCTTCTTTGCCTTCTGGTTAATTATTAAAACTTATTTAAAGTTTTACGCATAATATATTGCGTTCTCAGCTTGGATCTGCCTATAAGATTTAGGTGGTCTAATATTTTTAGAAAAGCAAGTGCAGTACCACAATTATCGTTAGTCCTGCCAATGCTACAAGTCCTCGGCAAATGAAGAATTTACCTCCGGGCTTTCCGCTAATGTCAGGTTTAGGTAGGAAAAGATTGTTACCTTTTTTGATGGTCACTTTGAGCGGAGTCTAAGGACTCTTCTCTGCATAGGAAGCTACAATTTGTGTCTTCGTGCCCAGCGCTAAACAGGGGCTCGAAACTCTTCTTTTCTCTGTGCAAACTCGATGTTCTCAGTGGTAAAAAACAAAAAAAAATAGCCCATATAAATATGAGCTATTTTGTTATCCAAGTGCTTTTTAGGGAATACCTTAGTAAGCTCTTTGGTTATTTCCTTCTTTCCAGTTAACGAAAGCTTTGTTTACTACTTTATTACCACCTGGAGTAGGATAATTTCCTGAGAAATACCAGTCTCCTTTGTTTTTCGGACAAGCCTCATGTAAATTTTCCAAGCTCTGGTAAATCACCTCAACTTCTGCTACAGTACCTTTAGGCGTAATAATTTGTGCAATTTTTGCTGAAATTTCTTCAGGTGTAAAAGGTTTGTAAATTTCTTTAACGTGGTTTACAATTTCTTCTTTGGGTAAAAGTAACGAAGCTTTACATTTGGTGTAAACATCTTCGATAACCTGCCACATCCCGCGTTCGGTAAGCAACTGAATAGCTGCATCGAAAGCCACAAATTGGCCCATTCTACTCATATCAATACCATAACAATCAGGGTAACGAATTTGAGGTGCTGAAGAAACAATAATAATCTTTTTAGGGTGTAAACGGTCTACAATTTTAATGATACTTTGCTTAAGCGTAGTACCACGAACAATAGAATCATCTAAAGCCACTAAAGTATCCTGATGGTTGTTGATGATGCCATAAGTAGTATCATAAACGTGAGCCACCATTTCACTACGGTCAGCATCCTGGGTAATAAACGTTCTCAGTTTAACATCTTTAACTGCAAGTTTTTCAACCCGTGGTGCAAGCGACAATAAATCGTCTAACTGCTCATCAGTTAATTGTTCTTTTCTATGTAGTAACGTTTCTTTTTGATGATTGCGCACATAACGTTGCACACCATCAACCATTCCGAAAAAGGCAACTTCTGCCGTATTTGGAATAAATGAGAATACCGTATTTTTTAAATCGTAATTAACAGCCTGAAGAATTTTATCACTCAACAAACGGCCCAGCTGTTTACGTTCGCGGTAAATTTCAACATCACTTCCTTTAGAGAAATAGATGCGCTCAAACGAACAAGATAATCTTTCGGTAGGCTCGCGGAACTGCTCCATGCTCACCTCTCCATTTTTCTTAATAATTAAAGCATGCCCTGGATCGATTTCCTTAACATCTTTAAATTGAATATTAAATGCAGTTTGTAATGCTGGCCTTTCTGAAGCCGCTACAACAATCTCATCATCATAATAATAATATGCCGGACGGATACCTGCCGGATCGCGCATGATAAACGAATCGCCATTACCCACCATACCACAGATCGAATAACCTCCATCCCATGTTTTGGCTGAACGGCGAAGAATGTTAGCAATATCTAAATTATCGGATATTTTATGTGTGATCGCAACATTATCATGCCCTTCTTTCTTATACTGGTCGAAAAGCTCCTGATTTTCATCATCTAAAAAGTGACCGATTTTTTCCAATACGGTTACAGTATCTGCTTTTTCTTTCGGGTGTTGACCTAGCTCGTACAATTGCTCCAATAATTCATCAACATTCGTCATGTTGAAGTTACCTGCAATAACCAGGTTACGCGTCATCCAGTTGTTCTGCCTTAAAAAAGGGTGGCAATTTTCGATGCTGTTTTTACCATGTGTACCATAACGCAAATGGCCCATTAACACCTCGCCTATAAAGCTTACGTTGTTTTTGAGCCATTCTGTATCCTGCATTAATTCAGGGGTATTTTCTTGGATATCGACAAATTTGTTCTGCACATATTCGAAGATATCAGCTACCGCATTAGATGCCATGCTCCGGTATCGGCTAATGTACCTACTGCCGGGTTTCATATCCAGTTTAATGGTGGCAATACCTGCGCCATCCTGGCCCCGGTTATGCTGTTTCTCCATTAAAAGGTATAATTTGTTAAGGCCGTAAAGTGCTGTACCGTACTTTTGCTGGTAGTAAGAAAGTGGTTTTAACAGGCGAATAAAAGCGATTCCGCATTCGTGTTTTATCTGATCACTCATTGTGTGGGTTTGAAGCCGCAAAGTTATCCTTTTAAACCATTACAACCTAAACAAAAATGCTTTCTTTTAAGATGATGAGTTTAAACTGACAGATGCCCTTAAATGTAGGATAAGTTGCGTTTGTAACTTAATATCGCGCATCATTATTATAATATTAATAAATAAAGCGCATAGTTAGTGTAAAATTGACACTTATGTTAAAGCATATTGACTTAATAGCCAGTTAAACAGGATTTGGATTTGTAATTTAATCTAGAAAAATAGATGCTGAAACAAGTTCAGCAGGACGTACTTAGGATAGCATTTAGCAGGGACATTTAACAAAATAGATACAGATAAAAGTTTAGAAGGATTCAGATTAGAAGAACAGTTAGCCGATGGAAGTAAGCAAAATAGATGCTGAAACAAGTTTAACAGAATGGTATTTAGGATATCATTTGCCAGAGACTTTTAAAAAAAGATACGGAAAAAGGATTAGAAGGATGCAGATCAGAAGAACAGTTAGCCGATGGAAATAAGCAAAATAGATACTTAAACAAATTCAGCAGGATGCATATAGGGAATTAACCGATTAACGGCACTACATTTTACCCGATTTTAGTGCTTCTCCAAAAAATATCGAAGCGTGTTCATCAAAAGCATCAGGATCACCACTGGTATAAAATTGTCTTTCTCCTTGTTTAGCTAGTTTTTGTTCGATTTCAGGATGTCTTTCCAAATAATCGACCAAACTCTTAGCTACAATTTCACCTTGTGTTAAAACGTTGATATGATCGGGAAATACTTTTTTCAGTTTTGGCATTAACAAAGGATAATGTGTACAGGCCAATAATACACAATCGATATCTTCAGATTGACTAAGTAACTGACTGCAATATTCATTAATAAAAAAGTCTGCTCCTGGTTGTAAATGTTCGTTATTTTCAATCAAAGGCACCCACATCGGGCAGCTTTGCTGATATACCTCAATTTCTGGAAAAAATTTATTAATTTCTAAAAGATAGGATTGAGAATTCACCGTTCCTCTTGTTCCCATTACACCAACTTGTTTGGTACTAGTATATCCGTTTATAACTTCTGCAGTAGGCCTTATCACACCTAAGACTCTCCTATCCGGATATTTTGCCGGAAGATCTTTTTGCTGTATCGTGCGTAGGGCCTTGGCAGAAGCGGTGTTACAAGCAAGGATAACTAAATGACAACCCTTCGCAAAGAGCCATTCTACACATTCTAAAGTATATTTATAAATGGTATCAAAAGAATGATCACCATAAGGCGAACGCGCATTATCGCCCAGGTAAATATAATTATAATCGGGCAGTTTATCTGCTATAGAACGGAATACGGTTAACCCACCATAACCTGAATCGAAAATACCTATTGGGGATGTACGCATTGTGTTGGGAAGTTATTGATAAATATTGAAAAGTAAAATCGTTAAAGTGGTCGTCTTCCTGAACTTGTTTCAGGATCTTACTAACAGTAAAGCCAGGCATTAAAGATGCTGAAATAAATTCAGCATGACGAAAATCCTAAAAACAAAAAAAGCGGAACTAAGTTAAACTTAATTCCGCTTTATATCTTGTACTGTTAAGGAGACTTGCGACTCCGAACTCAAACTACTTTTTAGGAGCAGCTGGTTTTGCAGCAGTTGCAGTAATGCCTAATTTAGTTTTTACTGAAGCAGTAATATCATCACCACCATCCCAGAAAACTAAATTGTTACCACCTTGTCCGTTTGCGATATCGAAAACGTAAGCTAATCCTTTTTCTTTAGCTACAGCCGAAATTGCAGTTGCAACTTTAGCCTGGATTGGTTGAAACAATTCTCCTTGTTTAGTACCTATATCTTGTGAAGCTTTAGTACGGGCATCAGTGATACGTTTTTCTAAATCCTGTAATTCTTGACCAGCAACTTGCAATTCTTTTCCTACTGATTCTTTGTTGGCTTCGCTCAAAGTTTTTTCTTTGGTTTGAGCTGCTGCCAATTTTCCCTGATATTCTTTGATCATTGCATCAATATCAGCTTGTTTTTGTTTACCTAAGGTCTCTAAAGTTGTTTGAGCTGCTTTAGCCTCTGGTAAATTTGCGAATACCTCTTCAGAATTAATGTGACCCAATTTTTGTTGTGCACTTGCCATATTCGCTGTAAACAATAAACCTGCTGCTACAAAGAATACGTTAATTAACTTTCTCATCGTTCTATTTTACTTTTTTATTTTTTTCTAATTGTTTTTTCTAAAAATCAGGGGCGAATATACTAATTATTTACAGTCCCTGGCTTGTAACCTAATTTTACAATTACATCATTACTAACATCGTAACTGCTGCTTGCATAAATCATCATGGTAGCTTCGCTGCTCTTATCGAAAATAAAATCTAAATACTTAGATTTTGCAATTTGTTTTATTGCCTCAGCTACTTTATCCTGAATAGGTTTGATTAATTTTGTTCTGCTTTGGAAAAGATCGCCATCAGGACCAAATTTCGAACGCTGAAATTCTTTAGCTTGTTTTTCCTTTTCAATAATTTCATTTTCACGGCGTTTGCGCATATCATCTGTTAGTAAAACCTGATCTGCCTGATAAGCCTTGTACATCCTGTCGATTTCAGAAAAATTCTGATCAACCTGCTGCTGCCATTGTTTTGAGGCAACATCCAACTGACTCAATGCCGACTTATATTCTGGCAAATGTTTCAAAATATACTCCGTGTCTACATAAGCAAACTTCTGTGCAAAGGCACCGAAAGAAGTGCAAAGTAGAAATGCGATAAAAAGATACTTTTTCATTTGTGTGTGTGTTAATGATACTTTAATAACCTAAGCTTTCTTTAAACTCATCTTGCGATGATTTATTGCATAATTAATTAAATTTTTGTTCTTTAACAATTAAAATCCACCTAATTGTTGTGCGATACTAAAGGTGAAGTTTTGTTTACCACCATCAGCTATTCCAGGAATTCTATCAAATGCATGTCCATAATCGATACCTAATAAACCAAATATTGGCAAAAAGATACGTGCACCTACACCAACTGATCTCCTCACATTGAAAGGATTAAAATCGCCAAATCTATTCCAGGTATTACCCGCCTCTGCAAATGCTAAAACAAATGCCGTAGCTTGCTGACTCGCAATTACCGGATAACGTGCCTCTAATACGTATTTTGTATAAATCGGACTACCAGATTGTTGTGCAACATTTGGATCAGAACCATTTGGAATAACCGTATTATTAGCATAACCACGCATTGCAATTAACTCCGAACCTTGTAAGAAATCGAATCCCTGCATACCATCACCACCCAGTTTAAAACGCTCAAATGCTGATTGACCCACTGCTTTGTTATATTGTCCTAAGAAACCAAACTGTGCCTGTGCTTTAATTACAAGATTTCCAGCTACACGCTGATACCATTGCGAATCGAATTTCCATTTATGATACTCTGTAAAACGGTATTTTTCTTTATCAGATGCCGTAGCATAGTTTGTTTTGTTTAACAATGAAAAAGGAGGTGTTGCCTGAATGGTAAAACGTAAAAATGATCCTGATTTAGGAAAAATTGGCGAATCCCTTGAATCGCGACTGATTTCTTGCGATAGACTGATATTATATGATGTACCTGTTTTGAATAAATACCCTGTATAGTTATTTAATATATATTGTTGCACACTAAATGCATGGCTTAACTGAAAATAATTGTCTGGCCAGTTCAATCTTCTGCCTAAACTAACCGTTACCCCATTTAAACGGATTTTCTGAAAAGCAGCATCTCCATTGCTTAAACCATTAGATTGTAGTGAGGTAAATGCACTTACACCTAAACTTACCGGTTTCTCGCCGCCAAACCAAGGTTGTGAGAAAGAAAAACTATATGATTGGTAGTATTTACCATTCGTTTGTCCACGTAAGCTTAATTTTTGTCCATCTCCTTTTGGTAGTGGTTTATAAGCTTTTAAGTTGAACAGGTTACGTAGTGAAAAGTTGTTGAAGGTTAAGCCTAATGTACCAATGATACGGCCACCACCGAAACCACCTGAAAGCTCAATCTGATCTGAAGGTTTTTCTTCTACTGCATATTCAATATCCACTGTACCATCTGCCGGATTTGGACGAGGAGTTGGCACTGTTTTAGATTCATCAAAGTTACCTAACTGACCAATTTCACGGATGGTACGGATTAAATCACTTTTGTTAAATTTTTGTCCAGGTTTAGTACGGATCTCACGCAATACAACTTTATCATTTGTAATGGTATTTCCTTTTAAGGTAATTCGGTTATTGGTATACTGAGGTCCTTCGTACATCCTTAATTCCACATCAACTGTATCACCGTAAATTTTGGTTTGTACCGGATCGATGTTAAAAGTTAAGTATCCGTTATCGGTATACATACTGTTAATGTCGCCACCGTTTTCGCCGCCGCCATTTAACTTCTTGTTTAATTTTTCTTCACTAAAAACATCACCTTTTTCAATGGTCAATACTTTTTTCAAAATACTGTCAGGATAGATCGCATTGCCGGCCCAGGTAATATTACCGAAATAATATTTCTTGCCTTCGTAAAGGTCCATTCTAATATTAACTTTTTTCTTATTGTACTGGTAGATGGTATCTTTTAATAACTCCGCATCACGATAGCCTTTTTCGTGCATTTTGGCAATCATTTTTACTTTGTTTTCTTCGTATTTTTCTTTCGCAAATTTTCCTGAACCCCAAAAACGCCACCATGCAAACTGTTTAGGACTTTTTAAGTATTTTCTGAGTTTTGCTGATTTAAAATCTTTGTTGCCGGTAAAATCAATGTGCTGAACTTTAACACGATGACCTTTATTGATATTGGCTTCTAAAACCACACTGTTTTCCGCATTTGGATCTTTACGTGTTTTATAATCGATCTGCGTGAAGAAGAAACCTTTATCCAACAAATATTTTTTTACAATGGCCGAAGTGGTATTGTATAAGTTATCATTTACGATTTTACCTGTTTTATCATTCAATTTTTCCTGAATGGCTGTTTTTTCAGATTTACGGATACCTTTTAAATCAATTGAGCTTAAACGCGGACGTTCTGCTACTTCAATTTCAAAATAAACTGAATCACCAACAAACTTTTCGATATTAAGTTTAACATCATCAAACAATCCCTGTGCCCAAAGCGTTTTAATTGCATCAGAAGTTGCCTCACCAGGAAGTACAATTTTGTCGCCTTTGGTTAATTTAGATAGTGTAATTAATACTTCTTTATCTAAATATTGGGTTCCTGTTACTGTTGTACCACCAATGATATATTCTTTTGGACTAAAATAATCGAGATCTAAGCCACCAACCTTTAAAGAAGGGGTTGCCGGTGCCTGACCTTGTGGACGTATTTGAGCGAAGGCCGGAGCGGCTAAAACTAGTAGAATTAAAACTTGAAATATTCTTTTCATTAAAATAATTTGTTCAGTAATGGCCACGAAGGTAACAATGTTTTATAAAGCAAAATTTTCTTTATTCTGTTTCCCTTATTATGGTTTCATTTATCGTATAAAAGTGGTGCTAAGTTAGTTTAAACGCTTGTTAAAAAGTGTTAAAAGAAAAATTAGTTTAATTGTTCGCTAATTTTACCAAAACGGCGTTCGCGTTTTTGATAGTCAACAATAGCCTCGAAAAGATCTTCCCGTCTGAAATCCGGCCACAAAACATCAGTAAAATAAAACTCCGTATAAGCCATTTGCCAAAGCAGGTAATTGCTGATTCGGTGCTCTCCACTTGTTCTGATCATCAGTTCCGGATCGGGAATATTTACTGTTGTTAATTTTGATGAAAACAGGTCTTCATCAATGTCATCCAACGATATGATATTATCTTTAACAGCCGAGGCAATTTTTTTTGCAGCCTCTAAAATTTCCCACTTTGCACTATAACTCAACGCAAGAGTTAAAGTACATTTTTCATTGTGGGCTGTTTTTGCCATGGCTTCCTTTAAATCATCGATACACTCTTGAGGTAAGGATGCAATATTGCCAATCGCATTAAGCTTTATATTATTTTTATTAAGTGTTTCCGTTTCTTTATTGATGGTAGAAATAAGAATTTGCATCAATGCGTCTACTTCTTCTTTTGGCCGATTCCAGTTTTCGGTAGAAAATGCGTACAATGTTAAGTATTCAATACCCACTTCTACGCAACCCTCTACAATGTCTTTTACCGAAAGTACACCTTGTTCATGGCCGAAAACCCTCACTTTACCCTGGCCTTTTGCCCATCTTCCGTTGCCATCCATGATAACGGCAATGTGCTTTGGCAGGCGGCTATAGTCTATTTGTTCTTTAAATCCCATTAATTATGTCAAAATCAGCTTAAAAGGAATAGCATTTTGAGGATACAAAGGTAAAAGATATGCCAACACTAACAAATAGATAAGTGTCCCTTTTTCGAAAATCGCCTCTTTGTGTTCCCGGCTCACCGATTTGATAGCGTGAAGGATCTGATAAATTAACCTGATTTTGCCCATTTCCTACAAATGCAGGGTTAACCGGATACCGACCGCTTACATCATCAATATAATCGGTAAGTGGTGTTCTATAACCAATTTCGGTAAACACACTCCAGGTATCTTTGTAATTATACCTTAGCCCTAAACCATATGGAATGGTTAAAACAGCATTTGGGTATCCATTTTCCTGACCTTCGGTTGCCAGTTGGTCTAACCTGTACCTTTCGCCGTCGATTTTTACTGTGGGCTTAAAAATTACCAGGCCAGCACCTGTAAATAAATATGGGGTAAACTGTCGGGTTCCGCCGCCAATCCTGAAATTAAAAAAATTAAAATCAATCAAGCCGCTAAATTCGTTCAGCATTGTTTTAAAACGTAAATTTCTTTTCCGGAAATGCTCGTTGCTGGAATAAGAATCATCAGCCTTAACCTGGCCGTAAGTATAATTTAAACGAACACCCAAATACTGATTAAAGTTCCGCTTTACATAAGCTCCTCCGGAAAGACCACTAATCTGCAAAGGGTTATTCTGGTTAAGATCGCCCATGTAACCTGCAACTCCACCCATCAAACCAAGTTCCCAAGTACCATCCTGGGCAAACGAAATCTGTTTACCAAAAATGAAGAATAGTACAATTAAGAGGAGTTTGCTTGGCGTCATACTTAGTAGTTACGGGTATCAATGCCCCATAATAATTTATTCCTTAACGTGTTTAAGTAAGTTTCATTGTTAAGGCGGATAAGATTAACACAAAAATCTGCTTTTTTTATACTGATTTTTACCGATCGCTCTACGGTTACTGTGCGGCTATCGCAAGAAACCAGAAATTTTGATTCCCTTGCCTCCACTTCAAAAGAAAGTTTATTACCGTCGGATACCACCACAGGCCTAACATTTAGGTTATGTGGGGCAATTGGTGTGATTACAAAATTTTCAGAATCGGGATAAATAATAGGACCACCGCAGCTTAATGAGTAAGCGGTAGAACCTGTTGGAGTAGCAATAATTAATCCATCAGCCCAGTAGGAGTTAATAAACTCACCATTCATCGAGGCATGGATAATCATCATCGCCGAATTATCACGGCGGTGGATGGTAATATCATTGAGCGCGAAGTTTTCTTCGCCAAACAGGCCGTTATCAGATTCTAAAATGAGCAATGAACGACTATCTAAGGTATACTCCTCATTAATTAAGGCATGCAAAGCTGATCCGATCTCATTTTTATTGATGCTGGCCAAAAAGCCCAGGCGGCCAAAATTAATTCCGATTACAGGTATGCCCGAATTGCGGATTAAAGATAGGGTATCCAACAAAGTTCCATCACCACCTAAACTCAATAATACATCGGCACGCTCTTTTAATTCGGCATGGTTATGAAAAATAATGGTATTGGCGGGCAGTTTTATCTTGCCATGAAGCGAAGTTTTAAATTTTGAATATAAAACAGGCTGAATATTGTGCTCGGCCAGATGATTAAATACCTCTTGAACATATGGTAAAACCGTATCATTAAAATCTCTCCCGTAAATTGCAATCCTCATAAAGTAGGTTTATACATTTAAATAGTTCATGAAAGAATCGTAACGCTCCTGCGATCCATCATCAATCTGTGTGTTATTGTATACTTCTTTTACCAGATAATCATATCTTTCAAAAGAAGCTACCAATGAAGTAATTTCGGTTTTATTTACTTTTAATGTAACTTCTAAACGTGTAGAATCTTCGAAAGCATTCACATAAGAAGAAAGTACCTGTGCATTATCGGCTTCTACAATCTGCGCAATATGTGCCAGAGAGTTATCGCGATTGCTAATTTCCAGTACAATAATTCCGCCAGGCTCGTTAACAGCATATTGTTCGGCAACTGCATTTATCATGTTGTTGATGGAAATTAAGCCGAGGTAGTTTTTCTGCTGATCCAATACGGGTACAGTAGTTAATTTAAGCTGGCTCAATAACCTGATTACATCGTACGTATGTGCATTATTCAGCACAAATACATTTAACATACTTACCGCAGCATCGTTTAAAAGGGTATCGTGATTGGCAATGTTTAACAGATCATCTTCAGAAACTAAACCCAGCAAAGTAACTTCGTTAACTACAGGCAAATGTTTAACTTTAAAATCGTTCATGCGATCTAAAGCCTTTTGCACCGTGTCATCGGTTCTTAATGATGGAATTGCATCTGATATGATTTCTGCAGCAAACATTATTTTAACAATATTCTATCTAAAAATTTCTCTAAATACGCGTTAAATACTGCGGGATGTTCCATCATAGGTGCATGTCCGCATTTATCTACCCAGTTCAATTCAGAATTAGGCAATAACTGGTGAAATTCTTCTGCCACTTCTGGTGGAGTAACTTTATCATTTTTCCCCCAGATAAGAGAAACAGGGATTGTAATTTTGGATAATTCTTTTCCCATGTTGTGGCGTATTGCCGATTTGGCCATGGTTAAAATCCTGATTACCCTCGATCTGTCGTTAACGGTTTTAAATACATCATCAACCAGCTCTTTTGTAGCTGTTGCAGGATCGTAAAAAGTAAATTCAACTTTTTCTTTTATATAATCGTAACTCTCTCTACGTGGAAAAGAACCGCCAAAAGCATTTTCATACAAACCAGAGCTACCGGTTAACACTAAAGCCTTAACAAACTCCTGGTGTGCAACCGTAAATACAAGCCCAACATGCCCACCAAGTGAATTACCAACAAGCACTACCTGATTTAAATTTTTAAATTTTAAAAAGCGGTGAAGATATCTTGAAAGCGCCTTTACCCCCAATGTTAAAATAGGCAGATCGTAAATGGGTAAAATAGGGATAATTACACGGTAGCGATCTTTAAACTGCTCAATAACCAGTTCCCAATTGCTTAGTTCGCCCATTAGGCCATGCAGCAATACCAGTGTCTCGCCTGTTCCAGCTTCGATGTATTTAAATCCGTCTTCTTCTATTATCGGGTAAGTCATATATATTCTAGATGGTATTGTGCTACTAAGTTAGTAGAGTAAAATTAAATTTATGCATTTCTAAGCCATTTTTCTGAAATAAAACTGAAAACGGTATAAAAACACTATTTGCATTGCGCAGAGCACTATGTTGATGGCGATAAATTACCGCTAACCTTTCTGCGCTCCTACTTTTTACCTTGCTTAGGCCAGTTTTTCTTTAACAATTTCGGCAATTAGTTTTCCATCAGCTTTACCAGCAAGTTCTTTGTTCGCCATGCCCATTACCTTACCCATATCTTTAACCGATGTGGCACCGGATTGTTTGATTACGGCCTCAATAATTACAGCAACCTCTGCCCTATCCAATTGCTTAGGTAAAAACTGGTTGATTACTTCAATTTCTTCTTCCTCTACCTGGTACAAATCTTCGCGGTTTTGTTGTTTGTAAATATCAGCAGATTCGCGGCGTTGTTTAATTAATTTCTGAAGTATTTTAAGCTCAGTTTCTTCTGTAATTTCTTCAGTAGAACCTTTTTCGGTTTTAGCCAAAAGTAAGGCTGCCTTAATGGCCCTTAAACCTCGTAACTGTGCACTGTTTTTGGCCAACATGGCCTTTTTTATTTCCTGATCTATTGTATTTGATATCATTTTTAACCCCAAACCCCTAAAGGGGCTTTCCTTTCATTAGTTTAAAATAAAAATTATTTTGTTATTTCCCTCCCAATCTTATGTTCCCCCTTCAGGGGGCTAGGGGGTTTTATTTATAATAGTTGCTGTGGCCTGTGCTGTTGGCATAATCAGCATATCATTAATGTTTACATGTTTTGGTCTGCTTACCACATACCAAATGGCATCTGCAATATCATCTGCTATTAAGGGTTCGAAGTTTTCATAAACCTTTTTAGCGCGCGCTTCGTCACCTTTAAAGCGGACTACCGAAAATTCGGTTTCTACCATTCCTGGATTAATCGCCGTAACTTTTATACCATAGGCAAGCAGATCGATACGCATGCCCTTGGTTAAAGCATCAACAGCATGTTTACTTGCACAATATACGTTTCCATTTGGATAAACTTCTTTGCCGGCAATAGATCCGATGTTAACAATATGGCCCGATTGGTTTGGAATCATCCAGTTGGAAACAATTTTGCTTACATAAAGCAAACCCTTTACGTTTGTATCAATCATGGTATCCCAATCATTGGTGTCTCCTTTATCTATCGGATCTAATCCCTGACTTAAACCTGCATTGTTTACCAGCACATCAATCTTTTTCCATTCTATTGGTAAAACTTCCAAAACTGCTGAAAGGTTTTCTTTATCGCGTACATCCACAACAACCTGTTTAATGGAAATGGCATATTTATCTTCTAAATGATGTGCAATTTTAGCCAAACGGTCTGTTCTACGTGCCAATAAAACTAAATTGTATCCTTGTTGAGCAAATGTATTTGCGCAAGCTTCACCAATACCAGAAGTTGCACCTGTAATTAACGCGATTTTAGACATGTTTATGAATTTTAAGTCTCGGTAATCCCTAAGCTATCATCTTTGCGATTTCCCTACACCAACAAAGGTAAGTTTTTTTGGAATGCTTGACTATTGAAAAATCAAACTGAATGTTAATTGACGTAATTTCAACTTATCTATCGGATTGGCATAAGCTGTATTATCGTGTTGAAGCAAATCGTTATTTGAATAAGACAATTTAATCTCTGGAGACATTTTGAAATACTCGAAATAAATATCGAAACCAACGCCAGTTTCATAAGAGAGGTAGTTTCTTTGGTTTTTTAGCAGCTTGTTCACTGCTGTTTCTCCCTCATCGAAGGTTTTCTTTTTGGAGGCAATATCTATCGAATATTTTGCACCACCCAACCAATACACGCGAAGATTTTTAAAGCGGTCTGATTTAACCTTTAAACCCAAAGGAAATTCGAACATGGTGGCCTGTACTTTTCGCTCCACCACCGTTTGAAAGTTTTTCGTTTGTCCGTTACCCACATTAATCGGGGCCATTGGTTCATATTCGTAAGTAACAGTTCTATCGCTAAAAATTAGGGACGGGGTTGCCCGGATATCAAAATTATCAGAAATCATCCGGTTCATTACAAAGCCCAAACCGAAACCCTGTGATGGCGTACTCGAAATAGAATTTAATTTTGAAGTAACCGGAACACCCGAATTTGGATCGTAAGAAACACCAAGCGAGTTTGGCACCTCATAAAAAGGTGATCTCCAATTGGCATTTTTTAATATTTTATATTCGGCGGATATGTATTGAAAATTAAAACCAAAACTCCAGTCTTCATCGTCAATTCCACCACCCCAGTTTTGTGCAAAGGCAGTTGTAGAAATAGCGAAAAGAGAAAGAATGAGGCTTAATTTTCTGATCATTTGGTTCCTATGTATATCGAACTTATTCCAAACGTTAAAATTCGTTGTTTGGTACTTTTAAAGCCAACTTTTTCCATCAGATTGGTAAAATCCTCCCCATCGGGAAAAGCAGCAACTGATTCTGGCAAATATGAATAGGCCCTATGATCTTTAGAAAAAAGTTTCCCAAAAAAAGGTGTTACCTGTTTAAAATAAAAGCTGTACAGCTGTTTAACCGGAAATACTTTGGGTTTCGAAAACTCCAATACTACCATTTTGCCATTGGGTTTTAACACCCTGTACATATCTGTTAACCCTTTTTCGAGGTTTTCGAAATTACGCACACCATAAGCACAGGTAATTGCATCAAAAGTGTTATCCTCAAAGTGCAAACCTTCTGAATCGCCCAACTGAACGTTAAAAACTTCGTTTAAGCTGCGTTCGTTGATTTTCTTTTTTGCAACATCCAACATGCCTTCAGAAATATCTACACCAATTACTTTTTCTGGATGAAGTTTTTTAATTGCCTCGAAAGCGAAATCACCAGTTCCTGTTGCTACATCAAGCAAAGTTCTTGGATGGATGGAAACCAATTCTTTAATTGCTTTCTTACGCCATAATACATCAATGCCTAAAGACAGAAAATGATTTAAAAAATCGTAAGTGCCTGAAATATTATTAAACATGGTTGCAACCTGCTCTTTTTTAGTTGCATCGTTTACCTGGTATGGAGTGATATTCTGATTCATGATATATAGCAAAGATATAGAAAAGAGTTTGCAGTTGGGAGTTTAGCGTTTTCAGTTTAGCGATTGCATTAAACTTTACGAATTGCTGACGACGGTAGCTTTTCTACTCCACACTCCAAACCCTCAACTCAAAACTAATGTTTGGTGTTGGAGTTTAGCGATTGCATTAAACTTTACGAATTGCTGACGACGGTAGCTTTTCTACYCCACACTCCAAACCCTCAACTCAAAACTAATTGTTACCTTTGCACTATGATTATCAAAACGGCAACATTTGTTTGCAGCAACACCCAAATTTCGGCCCTGCCGGTACCAACAATGCCCGAATATGCATTTATCGGCCGCTCTAATGTGGGTAAATCTTCATTAATCAATATGTTGGTTAATCAACATGGATTGGCCAAAACCTCTCAGCGGCCCGGTAAAACCCAGTTGATAAATCATTTCCTGATTAATGAGAAATGGTACATTGTCGATTTACCGGGTTATGGATATGCGAAAGTTTCGAAAACAAGCAGAGAAAAATGGGAGAAATTTATCCGCGCCTACATTACCAAAAGAGAGAGCCTGCAATGTATTTTTGTTTTGATAGACAGCCGTTTAGAACCTCAGGGAATTGACATTGAATTTTGCTACTGGTTAGGGGAAAAACAGATTCCTTTTTCGCTGATTTTTACCAAAGCTGATAAACAAGGCATGACGACCACACAGAAAAATGTAGCTGCGTTTAAGAAAAAACTAGGTGAGTTTTTTGAAGAGATTCCTGCTACGTTTATTTCGTCGGCAGAAAAAGGAACAGGAAAAGATGAGGTTTTAGATTTCATCTATGAAGTAAACAAAGATTTTGTTGTACCAACAGATTATAAGAAGTTTTAGATAGTTTAATGGTTAATGGTTTATAGACCATAGTATAATAGCATATAGTTCATAGTTGGATAGATTATAGTTGATGGTTTAGTTGTCGATAGAATGATGCAAGTTAAATTTAATCTACGATTTTTAGTGATACTGATATCATAATTTAATTGAAGCATCTTACCTATGAACCATTTAATTATTAGCCATCAACCAAACTAAACAATTAACCAGTTAACCGATTTATACAGTTAACCTATTTCCAATAAATGAAAAAATACTTTTCACTCGTATTATTCGCCCACTCGGTTTTTGCATTACCATTCGCTATGATTGGTTTCTTTTTGGGTGTTACCACTACAGAAAATCCATTTTCATGGTATAAACTGATTTTGGTTTTACTTTGTATGGTTTTTGCGCGGAATTCGGCCATGGCCTTTAACCGTTACCTTGATAGAAATATCGACGCTAAAAACCCGCGCACCAAAATGCGCGATATTCCTGCGGGTAAAGTTTCGGCAAATGAAGCTTTGATTTTTGTAATCGCCAATTGTGTACTTTTTGCCATTACTACTTACTTTATTAATCCGTTGTGCTTTTACCTATCGCCCGTTGCTTTATTTGTAGTTCTGTTTTATAGTTATACCAAACGATTTACCGCGCTTTGCCATTTGGTGTTGGGTTTAGGCTTATCTCTTGCTCCTATTGGTGCTTACATTGCCGTAACCGGGCATTTTGCGCTCGTTCCTGTACTGTATTCTTTAACGGTATTGTTTTGGGTGAGTGGATTTGATATTATTTATGCACTACAAGACGAAGAATTCGATCGTGAAGAAAAATTACACTCCATACCATCGGCACTTGGCATTAAAAATGCTTTAAATGTTTCTGTACTGTTGCATATATTGTCGGCCACGTGTGTAATTTTACCAGTGTTTTTCACTTCATTTAGCTGGGTATACTATATAGGTATTGTGTTTTTCTGTTCGATGTTGGTTTATCAGCATTTACTGGTAAAACCAAACGACATCAGCAAAGTAAACAGGGCTTTTCAAACCTTAAATGGCTATGCATCGGTGGTATTTGCAGTATGCTTTTTAATTGATGCGTATTTAAGACACAAGTAAAAATAAGTGAATAATTAAATTTTGGCTGAGGGGATTTAAATAAAAACCATTCTGTAAGTCTATAATTCAATAATTAAACTAATGATAATAACTAAAAAACCGAGAACATATATCCCACAGGAACTCAACATTAGCTGGGAAAATTTGGAACCACTTTTTACCGAATTACAAAATCGCAAAATTAACAGCACAGCTGAATTGGAACAATGGTTAAAAGACCGTTCGGAACTTGAGGCGGCTTTAGAAGAAGATTTTGCTTGGAGGTATATTAAAATGAGCTGCGACACGGCAAATGAAGAATTGGTAAAAAATTTCCAATATTTTGCTACTGAAATTGAGCCAAAAATTTCTCCCTTGGCTAACGAACTAAATAAAAAGTTTGTTGAAAGTCCATTTATGGATGATCTTGATAAGGAGAAATATTTCGTATACAGCCGTGCCATTAAAAAAGCATTGGAACTTTACCGTGATGAAAATATCGAACTGTTTACCGAATTACAGGTAAAACAACAAAAATATCAAAGCACTACCGGCGCAATGAGTGTTGAGCTAAACGGACAGGAATATACCCTGGAGCAAGCTTCTATATTCATCAAAGATTTAAACCGCGAAGTACGCGAAAATGCTTGGAAAACCATTCAACAACGCCGTTTGATAGATAAAGATGATTTAAATATCCTGTTTGATGAACTTATTAAACTGCGCACCCAGGTAGCTTTAAATGCTGGTTTTGAGAACTACCGCGATTATATGTTTCAGGCTTTGGGCCGCTTTGATTATACGCCACAGGATTGTTATGATTTTGCCAATGCCATTGAAAAAGAGATTGTGCCTATTTTAAAAGAACAAGCAGAAAAACGCCGCGAAGCCTTAGGACTCGAGGTACTAAAACCTTGGGATTTAGAAGTAAGCATAAGCGGCAAACCTGCTTTGAAACCTTTTAACAACGGTGAAGAGCTGATTGATAAAAGTATTGCCTGTTTTAACGCCATTGATGAAAAATTAGGCGAAAAACTAGCAACAATGAGGGCCAATAACCTTTTTGATGTGGAAAGCAGAAAAGGTAAGGCACCTGGAGGATATAATTATCCTTTAGCAGAAACTGGAGCACCTTTTATATTTATGAACTCGGCAAATTCATTGCGCGATTTAACCACAATGGTTCATGAAGGCGGTCATGCGGTACATACTTTTTTAACGGCAAATTTAGAATTAAACGATTTTAAACATTGCCCGTCTGAAGTTGCCGAGTTGGCTTCTATGAGTATGGAGCTGATCTCCATGGATAACTGGAATGTGTATTTCGATAATGAAGAAGATTTAAACCGCGCTAAGAAAGAGCAATTGGCTGATGTTTTAAAAACATTGCCATGGGTAGCAGTTATCGACCAGTTTCAACACTGGATTTATACCAATCCAAACCATACCGCTGCTGACCGCGAAGAAACTTTTAAACAGATTTTTAACCGTTTTGGTGCAGGCTTTGCCGATTGGACAGATTTGGAACAACAATTTGGAAACGGATGGCAAAAACAATTGCATCTATTCGAAGTTCCTTTTTATTATATAGAATATGCAATTGCACAGTTAGGAGCCATTGCTGTTTGGAAAAACTATAAAGAAAATCCCGAAAAAGCTTTAGAACAATATCTTGCTGCACTTTCTTTGGGTTATACCAAACCGATGAATGAAATATATGAAACCGCAGGTATCAAATTTGATTTCAGTGCAGAATATGTGAAAGAACTTGCAGATTTTGTGAAAACTGAACTGGAAAAGTTAGGTTAACTAAAAGGTTGGGGGCTGAAAGGCTTCTCTGCTTAAAGTTTAATAAATGAAAGTCGTGGCAAAATTGCCACGGCTTTTTTTGTTGTTTGTTTTGCCACTGAAACATAGAATACACGGTAGTTGTAAATATGCTTCGAAGCCACTCAGCATGCTAGGCCTTAAGCGCGTTTTCTGAACGATTAACTTTACAACAGATGCTGAACTACTGGTAATACCAATGAACAGATGACCTGTGAACTAAACGAATGTAAAAAAATGTTAATTGGGTTAAACATTGTTAAAATACACGGCTTAATGCACCTAATGATTTAGTTTCGTTCTAATTCCTAATCAGATAAGAGGAAATGCTAATCATCAGCTCCCTAATTAAAATGAAAATATTCGCTCCGTATTTTGTGCTCTCGCTGTTATTTTTAAATGTAGTTTCTGCGCAGGCTATAAAAATTAACATTACAGGTACAGTAATGAATAAAAATGGTGTTAAAGTTTCCGCTAGCCTTAAATTTACCAGTTTGACAGATACTGTTTTTATTAAAACAGTTAATACCAATGAAGAAGGAAAATATGTGATGGCAAACTTCCCGGCAAATAAATTCATCGTAGAGGTGAAGGCTGTGGGTTATCAATCTATAAAAGAAATACATGAAGCTTTTACTGGAAAAACAAATCTCGATTTAAGCTTCAGACTGGAACCTGGTGTAAAAGAACTGGAAAGTGTTGTGATAGCTGCCCGGAAAGCATTAATAGAGCGCCATAACGGCAAAACAGTAATGAATGTTGAAAACAGTATTGTTTCTACCGGAAATACTGCCCTCGAAGTGCTTGCTAAAATGCCAGGTGTATCCGTTAACCAAGATGGGATCATCAGCATAAAAGGAAGATCGGGTGCAAATGTGCTCATCGATGGAAAATCTACTTATTTATCTGCCGAACAGTTGGCTACCAGATTACGATCTTTAAATAGCAATGAAATAAAAACGATAGAACTGATAACCAATCCCTCTTCCAAATATGATGCTGAAGGAAACGCAGGTTTGCTCAATATCAAACTAAAAAAAAACGCCAGTTACGGTACCAATGGAAATGTTGATTTAGGTTTTGGTTATGGTAAAAATTCAAAAAGCGATGCCGGAATATCCGTTAATCATCGGGATAAAAACCTAAACATTTTTGGCAGTTTCGACAATAACAACAATAAAGCTACCGAAAACCTGGATATTTTAAGGGTAGTTAATGGAAGTGGTCAAAATACTTATTTCCATCAATCGAATACGCAAACAAGATCTACACATAACAACAATTATAAAGCTGGGATTGATTATTTTATTAACAATGAAAATACTTTAGGTTTCCTTACTACGGGTTATTTTAACAATGGCCATGATGCATCTAATGGGCTAACTGCTATTGGCCGAAGTTTTGCACAGGTCGACTCATCGATCGTTGCCGATAACCCTGCACAAAACAAATACCGTAATCAAGCTTACAACCTCAATTACAAAAGTATTATCGATACTTTAGGCCAGGAGTTATCGATCGATTTGGATTATGCGAGATACCACAGTGAAGAAAATACCGTTTACCAAAACTCCTTTTTCGATCAAAACGGTTCACTGTATAAATTACCTGCCATTTTTCGAAATTCCACTCCCTCTTTTATCACAATCAAAGCTGCCAAAATTGATTATGCACTTCCACTTAACACTACTACTAAATTAGCTTTAGGTTTAAAAAGCAGTTGGGTAAATACAGACAATGATTTTAGATTCGAATACCTAATAGGAACAGATTGGAAGAATGATGTGGGCAGAAGCAACCGTTTTACCTATAAAGAAAATATAAATGCAGCTTACGCTACATTAAAGCACGAATTTAAGTCGACCAGCTTAGAAATTGGTATAAGAATGGAACAAACCAATTCTAAGGGCAACTCCATTGAAGATAATAGGATTGTAAAGCGCAGATATTTTGATTTTTTTCCAAATATTAATGTTAACCAAAACTTAGCACTAAATCATGAACTTGGTTTTTCATACAGCAGAAGAATAGATCGGCCAGATTATAAATCGCTTAATCCATTTGTTTATTTTGTTGATCTGTATACTTTCAGTCGGGGAAATCCATTTCTTAATCCACAATATACCAATACTTTTCAACTCACATACAACTATAAAAAAACTCTAAATATTTCGCTGGGATACAGCATTACCAATAACTTAATTATAGATGTTTTATTACCCGACAATGAAAAGAAAACTTTGTACCAAACTGTGCAAAATCTTGATAAACAATACGCCTACGACTTATCGTTCGGCTATCCTACTATCATAACCAAATTTTGGAGTATGGACAATACACTCACAAGCACCTATAACCAGATAAAAACCGCAAACTTGGGTAATGGTATATATAACAGGAAGAAAGTAAATTTTATGATCAACAGCAATCAAACTTTTACACTTAGCCCCTCAACATCTGCAGAGCTTTCAGGAGAATATGCCTCCTCTCAAATTTATGGCACATATGCTATTAAACCTTATTATGGTGCAGATTTAGGGATTAAAAAATCATTACTCGATAAAAAGTTAAGCATTAAATTTGCCATTAATGATGTTTTTGATACCAGAAAATCAAGAATAAACAGCGCATTATCTGGTTTAAATTATAACCTCGTACAAAAACTAGAAAGCAGGGTTTACAGGTTAAGCCTAAATTATATTTTCGGCAGCAGCAGTATCAAAGGAAACCGGGACCGTAAGACAAGTTTAAGTGACGTAGAAGGCCGAATTAAATAATTACTATACTTCTTCCTTTTTCCTGAGTTTTAAAATCACAAACATCACTAAAACTGAAATCAGGATCATAATGAGATAACTGTAGCTGAGGTTACGTTCATCTTTAGCCGGAATAAGGTTTACAATACCATAACTCAGGAAAGAAACAATTACATAGGTAATGCCACCAGTTAAGCCACCGGCAATTCCTGCATTTTTAGGGAATTTACTTAAACAGAAAGTGAAGTAATTGTTAAAGGTAAAGCCAGCCCCAACATGGATAAGAAAGGCAAAGAAAATTAACGACCACAAATTAGATACAAAATTTAAACTCAATATCATCAGGATTACAAAAGCCACCTGAAAAAGCGAATTGATCATCAATCTTCTAAAAAAAGGCTTATTAATGGTTGCTTTACCAATAAAACCACCAACCATCCACGCGAAGCCCAAAAACAATGAACTATAACCTGCAATAACAGGAGAAAAATTAAAATGGTGCTCTATGATAAAAGGACCTGTCATGTTATACACCATTACCATACAATAAGCTAAACCTAACATCACAATGCCCAAGGTAAAACTTGTAGTTTTGATCATTTCAAGATAGATTCGAGTAATTTTTTTCAGTTGAAAATCGGTAAATTGTTTCAATGTTTCGCCACTGAACAATAGTTCAAGCAAAGCAAACACCAATGCAAAACCAGCCAGAAAATAAAAGTTAGATTCCCAGCTAAATGCTGTTTGAAGGTAGCCTCCAATAAACGGGGCAACAATTGGTCCGGTAGACCAGATGATAGAAAACATACTGAGGTAGTGTTTCAACTGGTCGCCTTCATAAAGATCAACAAAATATGCTCTTTTTGCCACTACAATTGCACCCACCGTAAGTCCGTGGATAACACGCATTACATAAATCAGGTAAATATTATGTGTGGTGGCAATAATAATACTGGCCGCAGCGAAAATCAGCAGTGCATATAAACAAATCTTATATCTGCCAAAGCTATCGAGTACGCTGCCAATAAAAAGTTGTGAAACACCGTAACTGATTAAAAATATGCTTAAGGTAAGTTGCACCTGTACGCTGCTTACCTGCATCTCACCTGCCATTGTGGGTAGAGATGGAATGTAGATATCGGTTGCAAAACCTGAAAGTGGAATTAGTGCAAAAGCTAAAATGGTGGCTAAGCGCTGGTTACCTTCTTTTATATATTTCACTTGAGTTGTATTAGCATTCATTGGATGATGGTAATGGTTTATAAATATTCCAATCAAACAAGAATTTAATTACTTTATTCCTTTGATTGATTATTGGCAGCAAAATTACTACTTACATCTATCCGAAAAGTATGCAAATCAAACAAAGGATTATTCAAGCCAAATAATTACAAATTTTTACTTAAATCCAATAAATTTGACTTTTTACGATGAATTTATCTACCATAAATGGACTGTAATGAAAATTATATCCCGCTTTAAACGTTTTTAACCAAACTTTTTATAAGTTTGAGGAAACAATCAAGCAAAAAATGTTCGAAAAGCTATTCAGAAAAAAATCTATTTCCAAGATATTACATGATGCGGCAAAAGGCTATGGCGACCATGAAAATACACTACATAAAACACTCGGTGTTCGCGATTTAACAGCATTTGGAATTGCAGCAATTATTGGAGCAGGAATTTTTAGTACGATTGGAAAGGCAAGTGCAGATGGCGGTCCGGCGGTAATCTTTTTATTTATTTTTACAGCAGTTGCCTGTAGTTTTGCAGCTTTTGCTTACGCAGAGTTTGCCTCTATGGTTCCGGTTTCGGGCAGTGCTTACACCTATTCTTACGTAGCTTTTGGGGAATTAGTGGCCTGGATAATTGGGTGGTCGCTTATTATGGAATATTCCATCGGTAACATCACAGTTGCCATATCCTGGTCTGATTACTTTACCGGATTACTTTCTACCATAAAAATACCTCCCCTTGGCATAGATGGAATCCATGTACCCGACTGGATGACAATGGATTACTTAAGTGCCTATAACGGACATAAACATGCAGAAGCATTATTGGCAGCTGGCAAAAACCTTGCTGATTTAGATTCAGCTACAGCTTTGGCCAATAATGCATGGCTTACGGCACCAACAATAGGAAGTTTTCACATTGTTGCAGATATTCCTGCTTTGGGCATTATCATTTTGATTACCTGGTTAATTTATCGCGGTATGAAAGAAAGTCGCAATGCCAGCAATGCCATGGTTGTTGTTAAGCTTGCCGTAATTCTGTTGGTTTTAGCTGTTGGTATTTTTTATGTGGATACAAAAAACTGGAATCCGTTTGCACCGAACGGTGTTGCAGGCGTTTTAAAAGGTGTTTCAGCAGTGTTTTTTGCTTATATCGGGTTTGATGCCATTTCTACTACAGCCGAAGAATGTAAAAACCCACAGCGCGATTTACCACGCGGAATGATGTGGGCAATTATTGTGTGTACCATACTTTATGTTGCTATTGCGTTAGTTTTAACCGGCATCGTTAAATCTGATACACTGGCTGTAGGCGATCCGCTTGCATTTGTTTTCGATCAGATTAATTTGAAACTAATGAGTGGTATTATTGCTGTAAGTGCAGTTTTTGCCATGGCCAGTGTACTTTTGGTGTTTCAGATGGGACAACCCCGCATATGGATGAGCATGAGCAGAGATGGATTATTACCGAAATCGTTTTCAAAAATCCATCCAAAGTATAAAACACCTTCTTTTGCAACCATTGTAGTTGGTTTCGTTGTAGCCGTTCCATCGTTGTTTATGAACCTTACTATTGTTACCGATCTTTGTTCGATAGGAACACTTTTCGCCTTCGTATTGGTTTGTGCTGGTGTTTTGGTGTTACAGAACAGGCCTGATGTACAAAGAGGAAAATTTAAAATCCCTTACGTAAACAGTAAATTTATTATCCCGATTGCCTTAATTGCTACAATTATTTTTGCCTTTGCAAAATATGGAAAGGAGACAAAAGCATTCTTTTTTAATTCTCCTAAAACAATCCAAACGGTAAGTTTTGTAACTTCTTTGAGTGGCGGTGAGCTTAAAATTGTTAAAGAAGAAATCGTAAAAAATGCAGCTCCGCAAATTATCCTGGCAGATAAAGTTGATGCAGAATCGTATTTAAGTGCACTACCTGCTGATCGTTACGAGCAATTTATTTCAGCATCCAAAATACCTGTTGAGAAGAAATACGAAAGTGGCTGGGGTTTATTTAAACACAAGATACCCATGTGGATTTTCTTAATCATTTGCGTAGTGATTACCTATTACTGTATCACTAAAAACTTATCCTTAATCCCTGTTTTAGGATTGATCAGCTGCTTGTATATGATGTGCGAACTTGGTATTTCAAACTGGATTGGATTCGGCATCTGGCTGGTTGTTGGCTTGGTTGTTTACTTTGCTTATGGCTACAGGCATAGTAAATTAGCAAATCCGGAGGTTTAGGATTATGAAATACAACCCTTTAATACATCATCGGCGATCGATCAGGTTAAAGGGTTACGATTATTCAAAAGCTGGAGCTTATTTCATTACAATCTGCTGTGAAGATAGAATCCATAGATTTGGAAAAGTTGAAGGCGATGAAATGATCTTAAATCAATCTGGAACTATTGCTTACAACGAATGGATTAATTTATCTGATAGATATTCAAATTTCGAACTCGATGTATTTCAGATTATGCCGAATCATATGCACGGCATAATAGTATTGTCTGATCTAAATGCGGTCGGGGCTACCCTTGCGGTCGCACATGAAGAAAACGAGCTAACAAAGGCGACCGCAAGGGTAGCCCCGACTATTGCCAACATCGTTGGTGCATATAAATCAATAGTTTCGAATGGATGTCTGCAATTATTCAAATCGCACGATAAAACAATGGGCAGGTTATGGCAGCGGAATTACTACGAGCACATCATCCGTGATGAAAGAGCCTATCAAAACATCTCAAATTACATCATCAACAATCCCAGCAAATGGAGCAAAGATAAATTCCATTTATAAAACAAAATCCACTTTCTTTAGCAGAAAGAGGATTCAATTTTATTTTTTCTTTACAAAAGCCATGGCAGTTATCACTATTAGCCCTAAACCAGAGGCAATCATATAACTATTGCCATGATTGAGGTGGTATATTTTTGCAATAGGCCCCGCTATAAATAAGCAGATTCCCAATATCAAAATCGCCCTTCTCATTTGTTAAACCGGCAATCTATGCAATTCGATATCATCAGGTGTAACAAAAATCAATGGAACTTTTTCAACATCCACATAACTGCTATCCAATCCGAAACTCCGCTCTTCAGACAAGCTTAATTTCTTAAGGATAAAGTAATAATCCATAATCTGACGCTCATAAAAACTCAACTTAGTGAATTTAGATAAATGTTTTTCTAAGAGTACAAACCTGAAATCCCCTGCAATCTTATGTTTATTTAATGAAGTGTACTGACTTGTAATGTCTATTTCACCATTTTTTACCAGTTCTTCAACCACCTTACGGTATAATAAATTTACACGTTGCTCTACCCTAAATCCTAACCTAAAATCAATTCGTATCAGTTTGCCTGGAATCAGGAATTCAACTTTATAATCTAATGTATAAGGCTCATCCATTACATCAACGTGTACCAACCAGTATACATCGGCACGTTTTGGCTCCTTTTGAATAATGGAATAAATAATTTTCGATTCAATTTCAGTTTTAAAATTAGCACTTGTTAAATAAACAAGTTGAGATGAATACTTCGGCACTGATTCATCATTACTGAGTTCACTTAAAATTTCGTAATAATCTTCAATCTCAACATATTTTACAAACCTGTTTTTAATCTTACGGGCCACAAACCAACTCCACATTACCGTAAAAAGTGCCGAACCAATCAGTACAGTTAACCAGCCTCCATCAAAAAACTTGTGCAGGTTACTGAAAAGAAAAGTACCTTCAATAATTACATAAACCGAGATGAAAATAGCGATAAGGTATTTAGGGAAACGCCTGCTTCTTAAATAAACACTAACTAAAATTGTGGTCATCAACATTGCTATGGTAATCGAAAGACCATAGGCGGCGTCCATTTTGGAGGATTCTTTCCAGAAAAAAACGATGCTACAGCAGCCTAACCAAAGCATCCAGTTGATAGATGGCACATACAATTGACCCTTCTGTACTGAAGGATAAACAATTTTAATCTTCGGCCAAAGGTTTAAGCGAACGGCCTCTGAGATTAAGGTAAACGAACCGCTAATTAAAGCCTGACTTGCAATAACCGCAGCCATAGTTGCCAGAATTACCATTGGAACCTGGAAATGACTTGAAATGATCTGAAAGAAAGGATTCATTTTTGAACTCGGAATGAAAGTACTTTCATTCTGCAAGATCCATACACCTTGCCCTAAATAATTCAAAATCAGGGTTAATTTCACAAAAATCCAGCTGATTCTGATATTGTTACGCCCGCAGTGTCCTAAATCCGAATAGAGTGCCTCAGCTCCTGTTGTACAGAGAAAAACACCTCCCAAAATAATAAATGCCTTACTATTGGTAGCCAGTAAATGTACGGCATAGTATGGATTAAGTGCCTTTAAGATGCTAAAATCCTTAATAATGAATAAAAGTCCGGCTATACCCAAAACAGTAAACCAAACAAACATAACCGGACCAAAAAGCTTTCCAACCAGGTTTGTTCCAAACTGCTGAATAATGAAAAGAACAGTTAAAATTGCGATTACTACAGGAACAACAGGTATATCAAACTTATTGGTTAAGCCCTCTATTGCCGATGTAACGGTAATACTTGGGGTAATTACGCCATCAGCAAGCAGCGCACAGCCACCAACAACTGCTGGTACAATTAGCCATTTAGCCTTTTTTCTTACCAAAGAAAATAAAGAAAATATTCCCCCCTCTCCTTTGTTATCGGCCCTTAAGGTAATAATTACGTATTTAATGGTAGTCTGCAGGGTAAGCGTCCAGATGATGCAGGAAAGTACGCCAAGAACAACATCAGTAGTAATCGATCCCGGATTTCCTACAAGACCTTCTTTTACGCCTAATATGCTTGTAAAAATTGCATTGAGTGTGTATAGAGGTGATGTACCAATGTCACCGAACACAATACCTAAACTAATTAGTACACCGCCGGCGGTTAACGCGTTGACATTTTTATGATTTGACACTTCGTTGATTATTTTAGTGCGGCAAAAGTAAACTAACTATAACAATTTAACAACCAAATTATTGTGTATTTTTAACACTATGAAAATTAAATATTATTGTTAAATTGTGTTAAATTATGGCTTTTAAACAAAATGTTTAATTTCTTTGTTTTAAATTAATACATTTGCTATACCAATTTGATGAAACTCTACGCTAAGATAACGTTCCTCACAAAACTAGCTTGCACATTGTGCATCTTGCTGCTATGCGGAATAAATTCTTGGGCGCAACAAGCTGATAGTATTCACATTAGCTTAAAAAACAGAACCAAAAAAGTTAATAAAATTCCCGAAATTAAGGCAAACATCACCCCTTACAAACCACTTTATATGTCTATCGGTGGTTCAGGAATGTTTAACACCTACTCCACAACTCCAAAAAACACAACGGTTGCAGCAAAAGATAAATTGCTTACCATCGTAAAAATATATCCAAACCCGGTAGAAGATCAGTTAAATATTATCTTATCAATTGGTAAAGATGGTACACAAACCACAATAAAAATTATCGATTTATTGGGCAATGAAGTAGCTACCCTGGCAAACGAACGCTTAAATGCTGGCGAACAAACCAAAAGTTTCGTCATTCCGAACAGAATAAACCCTGGTATTTACTTTTTAAGGGTTATCGCAGGGTCAGAAAGCCAGGTAAAACGCATCTCAGTTTTATAAGCCCATTTTCTTTTCTATTTTTGATTGATGCGGATTTAAAAACCGCTTATTTAATCATATTTCATATACTTAATAATGAAGATCATCGCCATTGGCAGAAATTATGCCGAACATGCAAAAGAACTTAACAATCCAGTTCCAACCACACCGGTAATTTTCTTGAAACCTGATACAGCAGTTTTAAAAGACAATAAACCTTTCTATTTACCCGATTTTTCTGATGATGTTCATTACGAACTCGAAGTGGTTTTAAAAATCTGTAAGGAAGGAAAACACATTGCCGAAAAATTTGCCGCCAATTATTATGATGAAGTGGGTTTAGGTATCGATTTTACCGCACGCGATATTCAGGCAAAACACAAAGAAAAAGGTTTGCCCTGGGAACTTGCCAAAGCATTTGATAACTCTGCGCCAATCAGTATTTTTCTTCCTAAAACCGATTTCGAAGATCTTTACAATTTAAATTTCGAGCTGAAAATTAATGGAGAAAGCCGCCAGATTGGGCATACTAAAGATTTACTATTCTCGTTCGAGAAGATAATCAGCTTTGTTTCCCAATACATCACCTTAAAAAAAGGCGATTTAATTTTCACCGGAACACCCCAGGGAGTAGGCAAAACAAACAGAGGCGACAAATTAGAAGCCTGGTTGGAAGGAAAGCAACTTTTAAATTTTGATGTAAAGTAACGAATGATTAAAAACCCGATCCACTACAAGTTAAAATTATCCGTTTCAATTTGCCTTTTATTTGTCTCAATTGGTGTTCAGGCACAACAAATTTTCAGTACGAATAAATATCCGATTACCGATTTCAGGCAACCGCTTGATATTACCCCTCCTGCCCTTGCAGGCTCGTTCGGTGAAATACGGGGTAACCATTTTCATTCCGGTATTGATTTTAGAACCAACCAGCGCGAAGGTTATCCTGTTTATGCTGTAGCCGATGGATACATTTCGAGGTTAAGGGTGCAGAACAGTGGCTTCGGACAGGCCCTGTACATCAATCATCCCAATGGTTTTACTACCGTTTATGGTCACCTACAGCGATTTGCCCCTAAAATTGCCACGATTGTTAAAAACCTTGAATACGAAAAAAAATCATTCGAGATTGATGAATTTCCCGATGCTACTTTAATCCCTGTACATAAAGGCGAAATTATTGCCTGGTCTGGTAACCGTGGAAGTTCGGGCGGTCCGCATTTACATTTCGAAATTCGTGATACCAAAACAGAAGAAACTATAAATCCGCAGTTTTTCGGAATCATCATTCCTGATAACATTCCGCCTGTGATCCATGGTTTATATGTTTATCGCCTAAATGGCAAAACTTTTAATGAATCTACTCCAAAACAGGCTATCGGTATTACCGGCACAAACGGCAGTTACAAAACCACCGCGCCCCTCAGTTTAACCGGAGAGGTTGGCTTTGGTATTGTAGTAACTGATCGGCATAATGGCTTATCGGGCACAAACGGAGTATATTCTATTCAATTAGAGGTTGATGGTAAAAAAGTTTACACTTCGGCTTTAGAGCGTTTTGCTTTTGAAGATAGTAAAGCCATTAACTCACACATTGATTACCCAACCTATTTAAATACCAAAAGAAGTATCCAAAAAAGTTTTGTAGAGCCTGGTAATCCCTTAAAAATTTATAGTGGTTTGGTAAATAGCGGCAGAATCAATTTTAATGATGGAGCCTCACATCAAGTGCGTTATATTATTACCGATTCAAAGGGAAATTCATCGGTATTGCCATTTACTGTTAATGCTGGCTCAGCACCCATTGTAAATCCGGTTATTCCTCCTGGAATAATTTACCCTTATAATAAAGTAAACGAATTTAATACTGATGATATTAAGGTGGTTTTTCCGCTCGGAACATTATATAGCGATTTAAATTTCACCTATAAAAAGCTGCCTAAACCTGCAGGAAATGCCTGGTCGGCTGTGCATCAGATTCATAATCGTTATACTCCACTGAATATCGGTTTTGAAATTTCCATCAAGGCAGATAATCTTCCCGAATACCTGAAAAGCAAGGCTCTGATCGTAAATTCGAATGGATCGTCACAAGGTGGTTTTTTCGAAAACGGCTATGTTAAGGCAACTCCTAAAAACTTTGGGAGCTTTTATATTGCTACCGATACCGTTGCACCTCGAATTGTGCCGGTAAACATTGCCCAGGGTAAAAGCATGGCTGGTTTATCGAAGATATTTTTTAAAATAAGTGATAACCTGTCTGGCATTAAAAGTTTTAATGGTTACATTGATGGCAAATGGGTTTTAATGGAATTCGATACTAAAACAGCAACCCTTTGGCACAGTTTCGATGAAAGGACAGCATCTGGCAAACATACGCTTGATTTAGTTGTGGTGGATATGAAAGAAAATTCGCGAAAATATACAGCGGAATTTTCCAGATAATAAGTAAAAACAATTAAAATGCCTCAAAGTGTCATATTTTAAACAATGATAAACACATTTATAAGTTAACTGTTTAAATTGCACGTGGCACAAGGCATTCAATAATTAAAGCATTCAAAATTCAATCATTATATATATGGCAGAGTTAAAAGAGGGTGATCAGGCACCTGCAATTACATCAAAAGATCAGAATGGCATCGAGGTATCTTTAAACGATTATAAAGGCAAAACTGTTGTGCTTTATTTTTACCCTAAAGATGATACCCCGGGCTGCACAGCAGAAGCCTGCGATTTTAGAGATAACTATCAGGGCTTACAGGCGCAAGGTATTGTGGTTTTAGGTGTAAGTGTTGATGATGAAAAATCGCACCATAAATTTGTAACCAAACATAACTTACCCTTTACTTTACTTGCTGATACCGATCAGAAAATTGTAAATGACTATGGTGTTTGGGCGGAGAAAAACATGTATGGCAAAAAATACATGGGTACCGTACGGACCACATTTATTATTGATGGTGAAGGCAAAATTGCTCATATTATCAAAAAGGTTGACACTAAAAACTCAACACAGCAAGTACTCGATTTAATTAATAACTAATTATGATATAGCGGGTAAAATATTACCTTTGCTATGTAACAACAACCTCTTATTTTAATGAAACATACAATTAAAGAGCTAGAAGATATTGCCTCTCAAATCAGACGAGATATCGTAAGAATGGTTCACGGATGTCAATCTGGCCACCCAGGTGGTTCATTGGGTTGCGCCGATTTTTTTACCGCACTATATTTTGAAGTCTTAAACCACAATAAGGATTTCACTATGGACGGGATTGGCGAAGATTTATTCTTCCTATCTAACGGTCACATTTCTCCAGTTTGGTACAGTACACTTGCACATGCAGGTTATTTCGATAAAAGTGAATTGGCAACTTTCCGTAAGCTGGATTCGAGGTTACAGGGCCACCCAACCACTCACGAGCATTTACCGGGTATCCGCGTAGCATCTGGCTCATTAGGGCAAGGAATGTCTGTAGCCATTGGTGCTGCCTTAACTAAAAGATTAAATAAAGATAATTCGTACGTGTTTACTTTACACGGTGATGGCGAATTACAAGAAGGCCAGAACTGGGAAGCGGCAATGTTTGCTCCTTTCCACGAGTTAGACCGCTTAATCTGCAGTGTGGATTACAACGGTCAGCAAATTGACGGGCCAACTAAAAAAGTACTTTCGCTGGATAGTTTACAGGCAAAATTTGAAGCTTTTGGATGGCATGTAATCAATACTGATGGTAATGATATGCAATCGATCGTTGAAGGCTTACATTATGCCAAAACATTAACAGGAAAAGGCAAACCGATTTTAAATTTAATGAGCACACAAATGGGTGCTGGTGTAGATTATATGATGGGTTCGCATAAGTGGCATGGTACAGCACCAAATGATGAGCAATTGGCTTTGGCTTTGGCACAGTTACCAGAAACTTTAGGGGATTATTAACCCCCTTACCCCCTGAAGGGGGAGTAAATAACTTTTAATTTTAACTACAAATAAAGCCCCTTTAGGGGTTTGGGGTATGAAAAAATATACATATACAGAAAAAAAAGATACACGTTCGGGTTTTGGTGCTGGCTTACATGAAGCTGGTAAGAAAAACGAAAATGTAGTTGCCTTATGTGCCGATTTAGTTGGATCGCTTAAAATGGATGCTTTTATTAAAGATTTTCCTGAGCGTTTTACACAGGTTGGTATTGCAGAAGCAAACATGATCGGTATTGCAGCGGGTATGACAATTGGTGGCAAAATCCCTTTTACAGGTACATTTGCCAATTTCTCAACTGGTCGTGTTTACGATCAGATCCGCCAATCGGTAGCTTATTCTAACAAAAATGTTAAAATTTGCGCATCTCACGCGGGTTTAACCCTTGGCGAGGATGGTGCTACCCACCAGATTTTGGAAGATATTGGTTTAATGAAAATGTTACCGGGCATGGTAGTGATCAATCCTTGTGATTATAACCAAACCAAAGCAGCAACTTTAGCCATTGCAGAATACGAAGGACCGGTTTATTTACGTTTCGGCCGTCCGGTAATTCCTGTATTTACAGATCCTGATCAAAAATTCGAGATCGGTAAAGCATGGATGGTAAACGAAGGAACAGATGTAACTATAATTGCTACCGGCCACATGGTTTGGAAAGCAATTGAAGCTGGTGAGAAATTAGCTGAATTGGGCATTGATGCAGAAATTATCAATATCCATACCATTAAACCTTTGGATGATGAAGCAATCTTAACATCTGTTAAAAAAACAGGTTGCGTGGTTACCTGCGAAGAGCATAATAAATTTGGTGGTTTAGGTGAAAGTGTAGCACGTTTGTTGACTACTGAATTGCCAACCCCACAAGAGTTTGTAGCTACAAACGATACTTTTGGGGAAAGCGGAACACCAGATCAGTTAATGTCTAAATATGGTTTAGATGCTATTAACATTGTTGAAGCTGCACAGAAAGTAATTGGCAGAAAAAAATAAAATTTAAATTTAACCAGAAAGGCACCAAGAACACCGAGGATAACCAAAACTTTGTGTACTTAGTGTCTTTGTGGTTTTATAATAATCATAAATGAAACAAGTTGAAGATTCAGAAATTCTTGCACTATTTGCCGTAGAGCGCACGCGAAATGAAGCCTTTAACCTGTTGCTAAAAAAATATCAGCAAAAAATATACTGGCACATCCGCAGATTGGTTTTAAACCACGATGATTGCGACGACCTTTTGCAGGAGGTATTTGTTAAAGTTTGGAAAAACCTGGAAAAATTTAGAAGTGATTCTCAGCTCTATACCTGGATTTACCGCATCGCCACCAATGAATCCATTACTTTTCTAAATAAACAAAAGCAGCGCAATAACACGCCTTTAGATGAGGTTTCTGGTGCGCTTGCCGATAACCTCGTTGCTTCATCTTATTTTAACGGAGATAAACTCGAAATTAAACTACAAAAAGCAATTCTTACCCTACCCGAAAAACAACGCATAATTTTTAACATGAAGTATTTTGATGATATGAAGTATGAAGAGATTTCTGAAGTACTCGGTACATCTGTAGGTGCATTAAAAGCGTCATTTCATATTGCTGCAAAAAAAATTGAAGCTTTTATTACAAATGATGAAATAGACTATTAAACCTTTTCCCTTTAATTGAATCATATATCTGTGATGAACGAAAATATAGAAAATAACGATTGGATAAATGAAGCTCCTACCCTTGCGGCAATGGGGAAACGTAATCCATTCTCTGTTCCTGATGGATATTTCGAAAATTGTGATGAGGCCATTTCTTCTGCTGTTTATTTTGATCAGTTAAAACAGAAAACCAGCAACAATAATTTTGAAGTTCCGCAGAATTATTTCGAAGATTTAACGGAACGGATACAAACCAGGATTGCCATTGAAGCATTGCCAAAAGCAGAAAATGCATTTACAGTGCCAGAAAATTATTTCGATACTTTACAAACTAGGATTTCAAACAGAATTGCGGTAGCAGAGCCTAAAAAAGAAGCTAAAGTTATCCCTCTATGGAGACGCAGCCTAGTTAAATACGCAAGTGCAGCGTGTTTTTTGTTAATGGCATCATTTGGCATTTATTTCTACCAAAATAGTACCACTGCAACCGTTATGCAAGCGCAATCTGCCGAAGCAGTAAACGAACAATTGTTATATGATATTGATGAAAGCACAATCATCGATCACTTGGAGGCAGAAAATACAACAACATCCAATCTAAAAACTACTTCTGCGTCAGATGCAGAAATGGAAAACTACATCCTGAGCAATTTCTCGTCAAACGATCTTTCTCAGGAATTAAATAATTAATGAAACCATCATGATTAACAATAACAAAAAGCATATCGAAATCATGATAGCTTCATCAAATTTGAAAACAAGAATAAACAGATGAAAATGAAGAATTTACTTTTTGTTGCTTTAATGTTTTTATTACCTACCACCCTTTTGGCACAAAGGCCAAAAGGAGAAGAAATAGAATCACTTAAAATAGCTTTTTTTACTCAAAAATTGGATCTATCACCGGAAGAGGCTAAAATTTTCTGGCCAATTTATAATGATATGCAAGAAGAACAAAGTGCATTGCGTAAAGAGCGCATGCAGAAAATGATTTCTTTCCGCAAAACCACAGAGATTGATAATTTAACCGATGCACAAGTACAAAGTTTAATTACGAGCGAATTCGATTTTAAACAAAAAGACCTTAATCTGGATAAAAAATATTACAACAAACTCAAATCTTCTCTACCGATTAAAGTTGTAGGCAAGTTTTATAGGGCCCAGGAAGGTTTTAAACGGGAGTTGCTCAATAGATTTAAAGGCGGCCAAAGGCAATAAAGAAAAAGACTTACAGTAATGTAGGTCTTTTTTGTTTTAAAGCACTCTATCATTTCCGTACTTTTGTACCATGCTTACCCAACGTCAGTTGTTTTTACAACACAATGCACAAACCTCTCCTGAACCACTTATGCTCGAATTTGTAAGGGCTAAAGGTGTTTATATATACGATTCTGCCGATAAAAAACATTTAGATCTAATTGCCGGTATCGGTGTTAGCAATGTAGGCCATTGCCATCCGGCTGTGGTTAAGGCAATCCAGGAGCAGGCAGAAACCTATATGCACCTGATGGTTTATGGCGAATATGTACAAACGCCTCAGGTAAATTTTGCTAAAGCACTTGCCGATATTTTACCAGAAAGTTTAAGTTGTACCTACTTTTTAAACTCGGGTACAGAATCTGTAGAAGGTGCAATGAAACTGGCCAAACGCTATACCGGCCGCAAAGGTTTTATTGCTTGCAAAAATGCTTACCATGGCAGCACGCAAGGTGCAGAAAGTTTAATGGAAAGCGATTTCTATTCGTCTGGTTATGGGCCATTTTTGCCTCATGTAAGCTTTATTGAGCACAACAATATTTCTGATCTTGATAAAATCACCACAGAAATTGCCGCTGTATTTATCGAACCCATTCAGGGCGAAGCCGGAATCAGGGTGGCTGATTTAATTTATATGCAAGCCTTGCGTACAAAATGTACTGAAACTGGTACCTTATTAATCTTCGACGAAATACAGTCGGGTTTTGGCAGAAGTGGTAAAATGTTTGCTTTCGAACATTACAATATAGTACCCGATGTTTTACTTTTGGCAAAAGGAATTGGTGGCGGGATGCCAATCGGTGCATTTATCAGTTCGCTGGAGATCATGTCGGTATTATCGCATACACCCATTTTAGGTCACATGACAACGTTTGGCGGTCATCCGGTTTGTTGTGCAGCAGGCTTGGCCACTTTACGCGCCTTGGTCGACAATCATATTGTGGATGAAGTTGAAGAAAAAGGACAAGTATTTAAAAAGTTGCTCCAACACCCTGCAATAAAAGAAATAAGGGGAAAAGGGTTGATGCTCGCTGTTGAATTTGAGAATTTTGAGATCAACAAAAAAATTATCGATGCCTGTATCCTCGATGGTGTATTGTCAGATTGGTTTTTACATTGCAGCAACTCCATGCGTATCGCGCCTCCGTTAATTATTACCAAAGAAGAAATTGAAGAAGCATGTGCGATCATCTTAAAAAATATTAACTTAGTTGCAGGGTAATGGCATCAATCGAAGCGAAAAAAAGCAGCTAATCTGCTAAGAAAAACATCAATTGTAAAAGCCATAAACCGAAAATTACAAACCGAAAACTGTAACTGAATGAACGTACTTATAGTTGAAGATGAAAAAAGCCTTGCGCTGGAAATGGACGAATTCTTAAGCAAAGAAGGATTTATTGTAGAGCATGCATGGAAAAAATCTTCTGCGGAGGAAAAAATATTTGTAAACAACTACGATTTCATTTTATTGGATTTAGGCTTACCTGATGGAGATGGATTTGATATTTTGAAGCAATTGAAAGCCACTAAAGATCGCGATGATGCTGTAATAATTTTGACCGCCCGTAGTGCTGTAGACGATCGGATTAAGGGACTGGATGAAGGTGCGGATGATTATTTACCTAAACCCTTCTCGTTAAATGAACTTTTAGCAAGGATGCATGCCATTACCCGCCGAAAACACAAGCTGGAGAAAAATGAAATCAACATTCATAACTTTTTACTCAACATACAAAATAGAACGGTTTCTTTTGCAGAAGAAAGATTAAACCTGACCAAAAAAGAATTCGAAATTTTTAACTACCTGGTACTGAATAAAAATCGTGTGGTATCTCGGATGAGTCTTACAGAACATGTTTGGGGCGATATTTTAGAAGTAAACTCTGATTCGAATTTTGTAGATGTGCATGTAAAAAATCTACGCAAAAAACTAGCTGCGGTTAGTCCTACTGATTGGTTTGAAACGGTTAGAAGTATTGGTTACAGAATTAATTGTTAGCCCGTTGGGCAATTGTCAGCTAAAGGAAATAACTAATGGCTAACGAACTAATTAACCAAAATGAAATTACAGGTTAAGTTATCATTATATAATGCGGTAACCAAAATTGCCATCATCCTGGTTTTAGGAGCGATTATTTTGTTTTCGCTGGATAAACTTGCCTACAATCAACTCGATAACCGTTTAATCAAAAAAAAGAATAAAATTATTGAGAACTTAAATGATGATGAAATTGACAGCCTTTTAAATAAAGAACAATCTTTTACCGATTATAACATTTTAAAAGAAGAATTTATCGTTTTAACCGACATACCCGACAATTTACCAGATTCTACAGCTAAAGTATTTACCGAAAAGCGGGAAATTGAAGGCGATATTGAAGTTTACCGCATACTTAACTATAAATTTTCCTACCATACCAACTGGTACAACCTCGAAATTGGGGAAACAATGACCACCCTGCAGTCGATTAAAAATTCGATCCGTTTTTACATGCTCATTGTGCTTGTGGCCGCATTGCTGATTACGCTTGTTACCGATTTTGCCTTTTCTAATTTCCTGCTCAAGCCATTTTACCTGATTATCGATAAAAAAATCAACCTTGTTGACGATCCTTCGCACTACAATTACCAGAATATACCCACCAGCACCGAAGATTTTAAAATTCTTGATAACAGCATCAACTCGTTAATGCGAAAAATAAATACACTTTTTGCGCTAGAAAAACAGTTTATTGCCAACGTTTCGCATGAGTTGCTTACCCCTATCTCAATTTTAAGTACAAGATTTGAGAATATGCTCAATACACCAAATATTCCGGTAGAGCACGAAAATAAAATTTATGCTTCGTTAAAAACATTAAACCGCTTAAAGGTGATCATTAACAGCTTGTTACTCATCTCGAAAGTGGAAAATAATCAATATTTAAAAACCGAAGAAATTAGCCTGAAACAGGAAATTGAAGACATTTACGAAGATTTGGAAGACCGTATTGCAGATAAAAACATCAATTATAGCACCAACTTGAGTAAAGATTTCCATTTTAAAGGCAATAAAGCATTGATTCACACGCTGTTAATTAACATCATTAACAACGCAATTAAATACAATGTTGATGGCGGTACAATTGCAATAACTGATAAAACCGAACTGGAAAAGTACGTATTAACCATTAGTGATACGGGTTCGGGAATGAGTAAGGCCCTTGTTGAAGATGCCTTTGACCGCTTTAAACGAGGAAATACGGACGAAAATGGTTTTGGTTTAGGTTTAGCAATTGTTCAAAGCATTGCCAGGTTTCACAAAATCGAAATCGATATTCAATCTGAAGAACAGAAGGGAACCAGTATTTCATTATATTTTTAAAATGAAATTTCGCTGATAAGCCGATCGGTATCACGTGAAGACAAATTTGTACCTTTGTAATTCATGCTGGCACTAACTTATTTAAAGCGTTTCACACTTTTTACTGCGCTAATTTTACTGTTTTCTGTTTCGGGCTTAAAGGCACAGAAAGTGGTAGAAATGCAGGATTCTGTTACGCAGCACATATTCACCTTTAAAGAAATTGAAGTTTTAGAGGATGCCAGCAATCAATACAATTTCGAAGAGATTAAAAGCAGCGCATTCGATCAGAAATTTAAAGCAAGCCTGAGCAGTACCCCGCAAACCAAACAGCTCAATAAAACATACTGGTTCAGGATAAAGATTAAACAGAACAATCAGGCAGATAAACCGTTTTTACTGGAGTTTTTTGATCAGACTATCGATCATATTACTGCATACATTCCTCAGGATAATCAAAAATACAAGGTTGAAAACCTTGGCGATGCAAACCATTTCGACAAAAGGCTGATTCACCACAAAAACTTCGAAATTCCGTTGCAAAATGATGGAAACGGAACGCAAATCTATTATTTCAAAATCAGTTCCTCACAAATAGCCGATGTAATTGTTGTGCTCAGAACCACCGAATGGTTTATTTCTTATGCCCTTGATGAATATTTTTATTTCGGCATTTTTTATGGAATGATCCTGGTTTTCAGCTTTTACAACCTTATTATGTTTATTGCCATCAGGCAAAAGCAATACCTCTATTATGTGCTCTACAACCTCAGTGTAGGTTTTTTCGAAATGAGTACCGATGGCATTGCCTATCAATATTTGTGGCCCAATAACCCTGCATGGAATCAGGTTGCCTATGCTTTTGCACTATGCGCCACGAGTATTTTTGCACTGCTTTTTACCCGCGAGCTTTTATATGTTAAAGCAAAAGCACCTAAACTCAACCAATTTATTATTACGATTATTGTTTGCAGGATTGTGTTTTTTCTGTACTGCTACATTTTCGATCAAACACTGTTCAGCTATAAGTTTATTGAGGCTGTGCCACTCTCGGTTGCTTTTTTTACCGGCATTTATATCTATAAAAAAGGCTATCAACCTGCCCGCTTCTTTGTTTTGGGCTATAGCTTCCTGTTTGCTGGCTTTACCCTAAAGTTTTTGATCATGCTTGGCATAGGCTGGCTTAATTTTGGGGCAGTTAGTTATTACAGTTTGAGCTTCTGCTTTGTACTCGAAATGATATTTTTATCGTTTGCAATTGGCGATAAAGTACGGATTTTGAAAGTAAAAAAAGATAAAGCACAGCAGAAAATCATCAGACAAATGGCTGAAAATGCCAAACTTAAAGATAGTATTAACCAGGAACTCGAAAGTAAAGTTGAAGAACGTACACGCGAGGTTTACCATAAATCGCTCATCATCGAAAGCAAAAATCAGGCTTTGGAAGAAGCAAATGCTTTGTTACAGCAGCAGGCAGAAGAAATTTCGAGAATGAATGTGTTGTTGGAACATGATAATGAAGAGCTGCAAACAAGTGTAGAAAAGGTTACCAGAGACCGCGTAATGTCTACCGAGGTTGATTTTGAAGAATTTAGTAAAATTTATCCCGACAAAGAAACCTGTTACGAGTTTTTGGCTGAGCTTAAATGGAGCAATGGTTACCATTGCCGGAAGTGCAGCAACGATCATTATTTTAACGGACACATTTTATATAGCCGCCGCTGCAGTAAATGCGGGTATGAAGAATCGGTAACCACTTATACCATTTTCCATAACACCAGGATACCGATTAACAAGGCATTTTACATGATTTTTCTGATTTACTCTTCTAAAGGCAAAATATCTTCTCATAAATTGTCAGAGCTTCTTTCCATCAGGCAAAGTACTTGCTGGACATTCGGATCGCGGATTAAAAAAGTGATGGATGACCGCAAGAAAACTTTGAAAAAAACAACTAAAAACGGCTGGAGTCAGCTCGTAATTGAATAAAACCGAGGTTTTATCAGTCACAAATTTGTTTGTTTTAAGCTTTAATTAAAGAAATTTCTAAGGTATTTAAGCGTATCATTTTCTATCCGTACCTGGCCACATCTTAGCTACTTATGCGCTGATTATCAGGCTTAAAATAGCCATTTAGGCTATGGTATTAAAGCGTATCGAAATCATCACAAAAACCTAAATATCAGATAGTTACATAAAAATTATCAACCAAAACACTTGTATTTAACATTAAATGAGTGTTAACTTTACGGCATAATATTAACAAGAGCAAAAATTATGAGACAAAAGTTTACATTGCTTATAGTGTGTATGCTATGCGGTATCTCTCTGAGTATGGCACAGAATATAACTGTAAAAGGTCTGGTAAAAGACAAACAAGGTTTACCATTACCTGGAGTATCTGTAAAAGTGAAAGGAACTAACCAGGGTGCTTCCACAACAGACAATGGTGCATACAGCATTAGCGCACCTCAAAATGCGACATTAGAATTTACCTTTATTGGTTACAAAACAATTGAAGAAGCAGTTAATAACCGTACAACAGTAAACGTAACATTATCTGATGATAACCAACAATTAAATGAGGTGGTGGTAATTGGATATGGTACTACAACCAAGAAAGATTTAACCACCGCTGTAGTTTCATTATCATCAAAAGATATCGAAAACCAGCCGGTAACCAATCCACTGCAAGCCATTCAAGGTAAAGCTGCTGGTGTGCAGATCAGTTCACAATCAGGAAAGCCAGGGGCAGGTGTTGCAATTACCATTCGTGGTAATACTTCAATTAATGCATCAAATAGCCCTCTTTATGTAATTGATGGTGTTACTTCACGCGATGCAAGTTTTTTAAATCCGACGGATATTGAAAGCTTAACCATTTTAAAAGATGCTTCTGCGGCAGCCATTTATGGATCGAGCGGTGCAAATGGTGTAATTCTGATCACGACCAAAAAAGGTTCGTCTGATAAAATCCGGGCAACATTTAATGCATTTACAGGTTTTTCTAACCTTTGGCAAAAACAGGATGTATTAAATAAAGATCAATACATCGCCCTGATGAAAGAACTTGGTTATGATACACAAGGCCTGGGTAATCAAAATACCGATTGGCAAGATTTAACTTTCGGTACAGGTACTCAAAACAGCTACCAGGCTTCAATTTCAGGCGGAGTTAAAGGTGGTCAATATTCATTATCAACTGGTTATCAACAAGATAAAGGCGTGGTATCACCAGCTAAATTGGATAAATATACCATCCACTTTAATGGCCAGCAAAACATAACCAAATGGTTAAAGCTAACAGGAAATGCTGCAATTACTCAAAGCAACTCAGTAGATGTTAGTGATAATGCCAACGTTGCAAGAGGTGGAACCATTTTATCGGCATTAACTACCCCACCAACCATTGGTATTTATGCTGCAAACGGAACTTATGCCTTTAACCCTTACAAAGGTGGATCAGAAAACCCTGTTGCCAATGCGATGGCAGCAAAAAATAACAATAGAAATTTTCGTTTCTTGGGTGCATTTGCTGCTGAAGTAAAATTTACCCAAAACTTTTCATTCAAATCTAGCATTAGCACAAACAATAACGATAACCGTTATGCTTATTTCTTAGATCCATATTCTACAGATTATGGCAGAACGCAAAAAGGGATTATCAACTCTAACTTTAGTACCGACCACGTTTGGCTAAATGAAAACATTTTAAACTACACCAAAAACTGGGGTAAAAATGCATTTACCGCTACAGGTGGTATGACTTTGCAAGAATCTAAATATTATAAGTTAAATTATAACGAGCAGAATTTCATCGGCCCTAATGGCGAATTATTAGATCGCGGAACGTCAATTCCAGCACAGCTTCCTACAGCTTCTCAATGGTCTAAACGTTCATATTTAGCCCGCTTAACCTATGCTTACGACAGCAAATATTTATTCAGCACAAATTTCAGGGCAGATGGTTCATCACGTTTCGGTCCTGAAAATAAATATGGTTATTTTCCTTCGGCATCGGTTGGATGGAGAATTTCTGGTGAAAATTTCCTAAAAGATGTAAAATCAATCAACGATTTAAAATTAAGGGCAAGCTGGGGTAAGGTAGGTAATGATGAAGGAATTGGAGATTATTCATACCTGGAGCTTTACACACCAACTACTCAAGGTTCTTACGTATTTTCTCAATTGCCAAACCCAGGGTTAAAATGGGAAGAAACCACACAAACCAATATCGGTTTAGATTTATCAATGTTCAACAGTCGCGTGGTTTTTACTGCTGATGCTTATTTGAAAAAAACAAAAGACCTTTTGATTAACCAGCCACTACCAAATTCAATAGGATTTGGAAGTATCGCATCTAACGTTGGTGATATGGAAAACAAAGGTTTGGAGTTTGTTTTAACTACTAAAAACTTTGTTAAAGATAAATTTACATGGACTACCGATATCAACTTTACTTTAAACCGCAATAAAGTAACCAGTTTAGGCGACAAAGTAGGTTCGATTAACTTTGGTGATATTTATGAGCGTGATGCAGCAATTAGAGTGGTTCCGGGCCGTCCGCTGGGCAGTTTCTATGGTTATGTTTCAAATGGTGTTAACCCTCAAACCGGAAATATTGTTTACCAGGATTTAAACGGTGATGGAACAATTGATGCATCCGACAGAACATTTATCGGCTCTGCACAACCGAAATTTACCTATGGTGTAAACAACACTTTTACGTATGGCAACTTTGGTTTAAATTTCTTGTTCCAGGGTGTGCAGGGTAACCAAATGTTTAATGCTTCGAGAATGGAACTGGAAGGAATGAACGATTCGAAAAACCAGTCGGCAGTTGTATTAAACAGATGGACTACTCCAGGACAGATTACCGATGTACCTAAAGCGATAAAAGACAACAGTAGCAATACCTTAACATCCAGCCGTTTTGTAGAGGATGGTTCTTATCTGCGCTTAAAAACAACCACATTATCGTACAATTTTGGCAGCATGGCATTAGGCAAACTTAAAATGAGCAAATTTATGGTTTATGCCAGTGCTTATAACCTGTTAACCTTTACCAATTATTCAGGTTTCGACCCTGAGGTTAACCAAAACTCTGCAAACGGACCATCAATGGGTATCGATTATGGTACTTACCCGCAATCGAGAACTTTCTTATTTGGTGTTAACGTAGGCTTTTAATTCAGACAAAAATGAGACTTAAAATATATTCATTAATCGCAGCAGGTACCCTTACCTTGGCATTAAGCAGCTGCAAAAAAGATTTCTTAGATCAAAATCCAATTACGCAGGTTGGTCCTGATGTAGCTTTTGCTGATGCAGCTGCTGCAGAAAAATTAATTCAGGGTGCTTACGATGGTATGTACAACGATTACCACATCTGGGATTACATGACCAATGGTGACGTAAGATCAGACAATGCTTATGCTGGTGGAGACAATCCTGCAAACATTCAGTTAGATTTATTTACCGTAATTTCTACCAATGGAAACGTAACAAGGGATTGGAATGCATTATACAGTGATATTAAAAACTGTAACCTGATTATAACCAACGTTCCAAATATTGTAGATACCAAACTTGATGTGGGCGACAGAAGAAGACAAATTCTTGCCGAGGCCAGTATTTTAAGAGCCTACATGTATTTTAACCTGGTAAGAACTTGGGGTTCGGTTCCATTAGTTGTTAAAGTACCTACAACGGATGCCGAATTTTATCCTGCGAAAGCCAGTGTAGATGCAATTTACGCACAAATTATCAGCGATTTAGAGTATGGCGCAACAAATGCCCGCGCTACTGCCCCAAACAAAGGTATTATGACAAAAGGCGTGGCTAATGCTCTACTGGCTAAAGTATATGCAAGCAAACCTACTCCAGATTGGACCAAGGTTAGCACATATTGCGATGCAGTAATAAACGGAGGATATAGTTTGGTATCAAACTACGATTTCTTATGGGATTCTAACCACAAAAACAATACTGAAGCCATTTGGGAAATGCAATATGATGGCTATGGTGGTTTGCACGGAAACTGGATGCCAAGCGTATTGGTGGGTACCGGATGGAAAAGATTTAATACCCCTACCAACAGCTTATCAAAAGCATTCGATGATGCTGGTGATGCTGTGCGTAAAGCCTCTAGCATTAAATTTAACAATGTAGTATCTGAAGGATGGAGTGATTCATATTGGTCAAAAACCAGTTATCCTTACATCAATAAATACCGTGCAGACGATAAATCTGACAACTATATTTTAAGATTGGCCGATATCATTCTTTTGAAAGCAGAAGCATTAAATGAATTAAGTGCATCAGGATGGTCTTCTGCCGCAACTTTAGTTAACCAGGTTCGAAGTCGAGTTAATTTAGGAGCACTAACAGCTACTGATCAGGCATCGATGCGTTTAGCTATCGAAAACGAACGCCGGTTAGAATTGGCCTTTGAAGGTCACCGTTGGTTTGATTTATTGAGAACAAACAGGGTAATTCCGGTAATGAACGCACAAGTTGATGGTACAGGTGCAAACCTGAATTACAACATATCTGCTTCAAAATTATACTTCCCAATACCTCAAGATGAGTTAGACAAAAACCCTAACGTACGTTAATTTATTAAAACAGAGGCGGCTACGGTCGCCTTTGTTATAAAATCATTTTTTTAAAAAATAACAGAAGCGGCGAATCGACAATCCTTTATTGTATACAATTGCCATCCTGATTTATAGAAAAATCATCAAAGCATTTATACCACATTATTTAATGAATTGGAAAATTGATAATGATGATTTTACTTAAACGATTTTGCTTCTTTTAACTACCCTTTTTTTACAATGCGAAATACCTTGAAAACACTAACCAAAACCATAATTATGAAACCTTTTTATAACCTTGGCACTGCGCTGAGCATCTTAATTGTTGCTTGTGCATGCAGTAAAAGCCCGGAGGCAGGCAGTGGTACTTCAGAAAACCCACCATCTACCCAGCCCGTTAAAACCGACGTTGCATTTTGGCTAACCAAGGGTGATCAGTCGCAACTTTTAAAACAACAAAATGTTTCATTAAACTTTTCAGCAGCAACTAATAATTACCCAACAATCGAAGTTGATCCTGCAACCACTTTTCAAAGTATTGATGGCTTTGGCTATACCTTAACTGGCGGAAGCGCAAGCCTAATTAATGCTTTACCAGCCGCAGCACAGGATAAACTGTTAAAAGAACTTTTTGCAGCCACAAATGATGCCATTGCTGTAAGTTACCTTCGGATCAGCATCGGTGCTTCAGATTTAAGTGCTGTGCCCTTTACTTATAACGACCTGGCAGATGGAGAAACGGATGAGACTTTAACAAAATTCTCTATCGCTAAAGAACAGGCAGATTTAATTCCGGTATTAAAAAAGATTGTAGCCATAAACCCTTCAATAAAATTTTTAGGTTCACCCTGGACTTCCCCAACCTGGATGAAAACAAACAAAAGTTTTATCGGTGGCAGTTTAAAACCAGAATACTACCAAACTTATGCGAAATACCTTGTGAAGTACATTCAGGCCATGAAAGCAGAAGGCATTGTAATAGACGCAATAACTCCTCAAAATGAGCCACTTCATCCTGGAAACAACCCAAGTATGTACATGACTGCTTTAGATCAGGCAGCATTCATTAAAACTGCTTTGGGACCAATATTTCAAAGCAATGGGATCAAAACAAAAATTATTGTTTATGATCATAACGCGGATAAACCCGAATATCCAATCACAATTTTGAATGATGCAGAGGCTAAAAAATATGTTGATGGCTCCGCATTCCACCTTTATGCAGGTCCTATTACTGCGCTTAGCCAGGTGCATGATGCACATCCCGATCGCAATGTTTATTTTACTGAACAATGGGTTGGTGGGCCAGGCAATTTTGCTGAAGATTTAAAATGGCATGTATCTACCCTCATTGTTGGTGCAACACGTAACTGGAGCCGTAATGTTTTGGAATGGAATTTAGCTGCCGATCAGAATTACAATCCACATACCGATAAAGGTGGTTGTACAAGCTGTTTAGGTGCAATTACAATTTCGCCCGCAGTAAGCAGAAATGTGGCTTATTATGTAATTGCCCATGCTTCTAAATTTGTTAAGCCTGGTTCGGTAAGAATTGCCTCAAACATTACCAGTAACCTACAGAATGTTGCTTTTAAAACACCTGAAGGCAAAAATGTACTTATTGTTTGTAACAACAACAATGCAGAAACAGTTTTTAATATCAAATACAATGGAAAAACAGTAACCAGCAGTTTAGATAAAGGTGCTGTTGGTACTTATGTTTGGTAAAATTTATAGTTTAATTGTTTAGTCAGCCCTGCATTGCGGGGCTTTCTATTTTACAACAATTTTGGCAGGTACTTTGCAGTACACATTAAAATCAAATCCATTAAGAAAACCAATCCAAATGAAAAACATCTTTCCACTATTAGGAGTTGCAGCATTATTTATGGCTTCGTGCCAAGGCGGTACAGCAAAAAAAACACAAGCCAAAATAGATTCTACAATTATAACCAATAGCACAGCAAGGCCAGATGCTGTTCAATGCTATAAGTATATTAAAAACCGTGATACAGCTACGCTCACGCTTAAAACAGAAGCCAATAAGGTAACAGGTGACTTAGGTTACAACCTATACGAAAAAGATAAAAATGCAGGCACAATTACCGGCTTAATAAAAGGCGATACCATTATTGCGAATTATACTTTTCAATCTGAAGGCCAGAAATCAGTTAGAGAGGTTGTTTTTTTGAAGCAGGGCGATCAGTTAAAAGAAGGTTATGGCGATATACATGAGGTTAATGGAGAAACCAAATACAAGGATTTGAGTAAGCTAAAATTTGATGGCTCGATGGTTTTTGACAAAATAGATTGTAAATAATACATCGTCTTCAGTCCATAAATCGTCACCTCGACGGCACTGGAGAAATCTTTCAAATAGTTAAAAGATTTCTCCGTTTCGCTGCTTCATTCAAAATGACGACTTTTCTTAGCTTTTATTTACTTATTTACTCACAGCATCCTTTGCTGCAGCGCTCCAATCTTCAGTTAGTTTTAGCACATAATCAGAATATTTCTGTATTTCATCCGGCTTTAACTTGCTGGCCCAACCCGTAGCTTTATTCGCCCAGGCAGTATATTTATCATTAATTGCTTTAATCTCGGTAGCATTTTTACTTTTTACAGCTGCAACGTACTCATCCTTAAGTTTTACATAATCTGCGAGCCCTTTATTTACCTCTTCACTTGAAAAAGTTGGTACACCGGTTTTAACTATTTCAGTTGTTTTCGTTGTAGTTTTTATAATGGTGTCTCCATTAGCAGAAATTTCGCTTGAATCTTTAGTCGTTTCAGTTTTTTTGGTGCTTTCGCACGAAACCAATGCCGATGCCAATAAACCTGCGGCAGCAATAGATAAAATTGTGTTTTTCATGATTAATTTGGTTTTTTAGTCTGAGATAGACGAAATATGATGCCAAATCATAAAAAATCCGGTCAAATAAAAAATATTGTAACCGGATGCGCTCTTTATTAATATGTTTAACGCTTTATAAGTCTTCAAAACGCTCCCAAAAACCATCAACTGGTAATTTGGCAAAAATATTTACAGGTTCTTTTTTAACAGGATGAATAAACTGTAAACGGCGTGCATGTAAACAAATACTACCTTTTCGGCTTCCGCGAGGGTAACCGTATTTATTATCGCCCATAATGGGGCAACCCATTGATGATAGCTGCACCCTAATTTGATGCGAACGCCCCGTTAGCGGATCAACCTCTAAAAGGTAATAATCACCAACTTTGGCCTTTACTTTATAAGAAAGCTCGGCACGCTGACTACCAGTTACCTCTGTATTGTAGTAAGAAACTACATTTTTTTGAGGGTTTTTAACCAGCCAATGAATTAAAGTTGCAGATTCTTTCTCTGGTTTATTCTTCACTACTGCCCAATAGGTTTTCTTTACCTCCCTGTTTTTAAAAACCGCATTCATCCGTTCCAACGCCTTACTGGTTTTGGCAAACAAAATCACACCGCTAACAGGGCGATCTAAACGGTGTACAACGCCTAAAAAAGCACCATTTGGTTTATTGTATTTTTTAGTGATGTACTTTTTTACCTGCTCATCCAACGGCTCATCGCCGGTTTCATCCACCTGTACAATATCACCAGCCAGTTTATTAATGGCGATTAAATGATTATCTTCAAAAAGAATGTCGTTATCGGTAATTGGCATTTAACCCCTCCGCCCCTAAAGGGGAACTTAAATTTTAAATATTGATTTATTTTTTCAAATATTAACCTCATGTAATAAAGCCCCTTTAGGGGTTTGGGGTTAATACTGTTCTTTTTCGTTCGGGAAATCGTTTCCTTTTACATCACGGATATATGCTTGCGCAGCACCCAAAATATCGCCGTATAAATTAATATACTGACGTAAAAAGCGTGGTTTAAATCCTTTAGTTAAACCGATCATGTCGTTAACTACCAATACCTGTCCATCACAGGCCTGGCCTGCACCAATACCAATGGTTGGGATATGCAGGCTTTCTGTAACTTCTTTACCTAAAGCAGCCGGAATTTTCTCTAAAACAATGGCAAAGCAACCTGCAGCCTGTAACGCCAGCACATCAGTTTTCAATTTGTTCGCTTCTTCTTCTTCTTTTGCACGAACAGTATACGTTCCGAATTTATAAATGGATTGCGGAGTTAAACCCAGGTGGCCCATTACAGGAATCCCGGCAGTAATAATCCGCTGAACAGATTCAATTATTTCTTCGCCACCTTCCAGTTTCACACCATGAGCTCCAGATTCTTTCATGATTCTGATAGCTGAATTTAATGCTTCTTTAGAGTTCCCCTGGTATGATCCGAAAGGAAGATCCACCACAACAAAAGCACGCTTAACTGCCCTAATTACAGATGCAGCATGGTAAATCATTTGATCCAGCGTAATTGGCAAGGTAGTTTCATGACCAGCCATTACGTTAGAAGCAGAATCGCCAACCAATAAAACGTCCAATCCTGCATCATCTAAAATAGTAGCCATCGAATAATCGTAAGCTGTTAACATAGATATTTTTTCACCACGTTGTTTCATTTCTTGTAAAATGTGTGTGGTGATGCGTTTGATTTCTTTATGTACCGACATGGGATTTGTTTTGTGTTGCCAAAAGTATTGTTTTTTCTTTAATTAAGCCGAAACACCAAAGGTAAAACACCAAAGCAATCTCAAACTAAAATCATTTTTTATCCAAATTGTGTTTCATCGCTTTCAGCATTGGTATCTGAGCTTTTTTGCTCAACCTTATTTCACTTTTCTCTTTACATTTCCAATCTAAACGCCTATCTTTGTACCCCGAAATGGAAGGGATATATTCATCTTTTTTTGCATCCAGCAAAAACGGCTTTAATGCCGGAAGCCATTCTTTTTTCAACTCTTTTTTAAATCAAAATCCATATTGTAATCACTATGACTAACTACACCAAGTTACCTGCGATTTTATTACTGGCCGATGGCACGGTTTTTTACGGCAAAGCGGCCGGAAAAATTGGCACTACTACTGGCGAAATTTGTTTTAATACCGGGATGACAGGTTACCAGGAAATTTTTACTGATCCAAGTTATTTCGGACAGATCATGGTTACCACCAATGCGCATATTGGTAACTACGGAATCCATAAAGATGAAATCGAATCGGGTTCGATTAAAATTGCTGGTTTAGTTTGTAAAAATTACAACATCACTTATAGCCGTAAAGAGGCAACAGAATCTATTCAGGATTATTTCCAGAATGATAACCTTGTAGCCATATCCGACATTGATACACGTGCATTGGTTCGCCACATTAGAGATAAAGGTGCCATGAACGCAATTATCTCTTCAGAAATTACTGATCTTGACGAATTAAAACAAAAACTTTCTGAGGTGCCTTCAATGGATGGGCTGGAACTTTCTTCTAAAGTAAGTACAACAGAACCTTATTTTTATGGTAACCCTGAAGCCAGCTTAAAAGTTGCAGCTTTAGATTTGGGCATTAAGAAGAACATTTTACGCAGTTTCGAAAACCGTGATATTTATGTGCAGGTTTTCCCTGCAAAAACTACTTTTACCGAAATGGAAAAATTTAATCCAGATGGTTATTTTATTTCCAACGGCCCTGGCGATCCATCGGTAATGCCTTATGCAGTAGAAACTATAAAAGATATTTTAGCTGTAGATAAACCTTTGTTCGGAATTTGCTTAGGTCACCAGTTACTGGCCGAAGCCAATGATATCGGTACAATGAAAATGTTTAACGGCCACCGTGGATTAAACCACCCTGTTAAAAACATCATCAAAAACCACTGCGAGGTTACTTCACAAAACCATGGATTTGGTGTAATTCCGGATGAAGTTAGAAACTCAGATAAAGTAGAAATTACACACGTGAACTTAAACGATAAATCTATCGAAGGTATCCGTGTTAAAGGTAAAAAAGCATTTTCTGTTCAATATCACCCTGAATCTTCTCCAGGCCCACATGATTCTCGTTACCTATTCGATGATTTTGTTGAAGTAATGAAAGGTGAATTAAGCTGGTAGATTGAGATAAAATACTGAGATTTGGAGCTAAAGCTTAAATCAAAGCATTTTAACAATTAACAAAAATCAATAATATAATCTGCGGATTTGCGGCAAAATTAAGGCTGCCGGTCCGCAGATTTGTTTTTTTACCATTTTTCGCCTGCTTAAAACATCATTTTACCGACATTTTCATTTATTCTTTCATAATTCATTTTCAATTCATGTAAAGCTCCTTACATTCGCAATATGGAAACAAAAAAAGCCATTATCAGTGTTACAGATCTGGTAAAAAAGTACGATGATTTTGTGGCTGTTCAAGGCCTTAGTTTTGAGGTATACGAACATGAGATTTTTGGTTTACTCGGACCAAATGGTGCTGGCAAAACCACCACGCTCGAAATTATCGAAACCTTACGGGAAAAAACCTCAGGCGAAATTATTGTTGACGGTTTTTCGGTGGATAAACAACCACATAACATTAAGCAGATTATTGGAGTACAATTACAGGCAGCGGGCTATTACCCAAATTTAAACCTGATTGAACTGATCGAACTTTTTGCCGGTTTATATGGCGCTAATATCAAACCGATGGAAATGCTGGAGAAAGTAAATCTTCAGGATAAGGCAAAAGCGAAATATAAGGCACTTTCAGGAGGCCAGAAGCAGCGTTTCTCTATCGCCACCACACTAATCAACCAACCTAAAATCATCTTTCTTGATGAACCTACAACAGGCTTAGATCCACAAGCGAGAAGAAACCTTTGGGATTTGATTATCGAAATACGAAATGCAGGCACAACAGTTGTAATTACCACCCATTACATGGATGAGGCCGAGCAATTATGCGATCGTGTGGCTTTTGTAGAACGCGGACAGATTATCGCTCTTGATACCCCTGATAATTTAATTGATAAACTGGTAAGCAGTGGTTTCGAACGTAAAAAAGAAGTTAAAAAAGCCAATCTGGAAGACGTTTTCATTAACCTTACCGGACAGGAATGGAGAGAATAATTCATTGTAAATTCTTAATCGGGAACCCGAAATCCAGTGCTTAAAACATTTTTTAAAAAAACCAGCAGAACCAACATGCAAAAAGATATACAAGAAAGAGATTCAAACTCCGCAACAGCGGTTGGGCGATATAGCAATACCAAAGCAACACTTGCCCTCGCCAAAGCAAGTTTCAGATCCATTATGCGGAGCCCTTCGGCAGTGGTATTTACGCTTGCTTTTCCTTTAATATTTATCCTTGTATTTGGGTTTTTAGGCGGTGGCGGCACCCATATCGATGTGGGTGTTACGCCAGGATCTGACATTAACAATCCTGTGATGGGGATGTTAGCAAAAACGGGTATGATTAGGCTCATCAAGGATAAAACGAAAGCGGATTTTGATAAATTACTCGAAAAAGGTAATGTTGATGCCATGATTGATGTGCATAGAAAAGTAAATTCTGCAGCTTATTCGGTAAATGTGGTTTACACTTCAGCATCAAGAGATAAGGGCGGAATTTTAAAATCGGTTTTGAACAATGTTTTTTATGATAAAACCTTAAAACCAACAGTTGCAGAGATAAAAGAAAGCACCATTACAGGCCGCGAATATAAAACCATTGATTTTATCCTTCCAGGGCAATTGGGTTTTTCTCTATTAAGCACGGGGGTTTTCGGAACAGCATTTGTATTTTTAAGCTTGCGCCAAACCCTGGTAATTAAACGCTTTTTTGCCACTCCGGTAAAACGTTCGAGTATTGTAATTGGCGAGGGTATTGCCCGTATCGGCTTTGCTTTGCTGGGCGCATTGTTTATTATTCTGATTGGTCATTTCTTTTTTGGCTTTACACTCGTAAATGGTGCCATAACGGTCATTAATATGCTTATACTCGCCACGCTTGGTATTATTGTATTTATGGGTTTTGGTTTTATCATTTCTGGCATAGCCAAAAGCGAAAGTATGGTACCACCTATTTCGAACATTGTTACCTTACCTCAATTCTTGTTATCGGGTACTTTCTTTTCTATTGAGGCTTTTCCAAGCTGGTTACAACCCATTAGCAGAGCCCTACCACTTACCTATTTAAACGATGCCATGCGTAAGGTAGCTTTCGAAGGTTCGGGTTTGTGGGATGTGAAATTCCAGATTATGATATTATTACTTTGGGGCATCGGAATCTATGCTGTAGCAATAAAGGTATTTAAGTGGGAATAGCTTAACTTTATTTAAAGCAATTATCAACGAAAGCTAAGATTGCGTTCTACCTACATTTTAAGAAGTTGTTAATATCGGATAAGTTTATTTTTATATCCTAACGATATTTAATACATTTGAGTATGTGGGAATTTGATTTAAGGGATTTAGAAGAGCTGCAACCGCAGATAGACAGGCTTTATGAAAAAAAGGCCCGGTTAGAAACCTCTAGGCCATTGCCAAATAGCGCTCTACACCGCATTAAACAAGACCTTACCTTAGAGTGGACGTATAACTCGAACAGTATAGAAGGCAATACTTTGAGCTTAAAAGAAACCCAAATGGTTTTACAGGAAGGAATGACTGTTAAAGGAAAATCGTTAAGGGAGCATTTTGAAGCCTATAATCACGAAAAAGCAATCGATTACCTTTATACCCTAATCAATAAAAACTACACGCTTAGAAATATTGATATTTTATCGCTGCATGGCTTAGTATTGAGAAGCATCGAAGATGATTTTGCCGGCCGTTTAAGAAATGGTGGTGTTCGTATTGTTGGGGCAAATTTTACTCCGCCAAATGCAAATAAGGTTTCTGATTTATTGGATCAATTGATCGATTTTATAAACCATAACACTTTAGGCTTAAGCGATGTACTATTGTCTACTATTTTTCACCATAAACTTGTTTGGATCCATCCTTTTTTCGATGGGAATGGCCGTACAGTAAGGTTAGCCATGAATTTATTGCTTATGAGAAATGGCTTCCCTCCTGCAATTATCCTCAAAAACGACAGAAAAAAATACTACGAAGCACTTAACCAGGCAAATAAAGGCAGTTATTATAAACTTTGCTTATTGATGTTACAAGCTTTAGAACGTTCACTTAACATTTACATCAATGCTTTGCCTGGAAACACTTACGGAGATTATGAGCCGATATCACATATTGTTTCAGAGCCTGATGTTCCATATGGGCAAGAATACGTGAGTTTATTGGCCAGGCAAGGTAAAATAGATGCCTATAAGGAAGGGAAAGATTGGGTTACAACCAAGTCGGCAGTGCAAAGTTATATCAAAACGCGTAAAAGAAAACGTTAACCTTTTTTAACTTTTTACCCTGTGATATTGATGTAATTTTACCAAAAAATATTTAATGAAAAATTTAATCATTTTTTGCAGTATTTTATTGATTGCCAGTACCTCGAAAGCCCAATTTAAGTTTTTAGCTAACAACAGTTCCAATCAGTATAAGGCAAAAATTTTCGTAGATAAATGCGAAGGTAACGCTTGCAGCGGAAAAGCAACTGTTATCATTTATGATAAAATATCAGACAGGGAAATTGATACTTTCCATTCAGAAGACCTTGATTTTGGCTTAACGGAAACACAGAACGCGAAACTTGGCTGGCTTGAACTTGGTAAATACCAAACTCCACTTATTTTTGGCGATTTTAACTTTGATGGATTTGAAGATATCGCCATTAGAAATGGAAACAATGGTGCTTATTCCAGTCCCTCGTATAATGTTTATTTATCCTCAAAAGACAACAAGTTTGTTTTGAATAGCGAACTCACCAAACTTGCAAGCGAAAACCTGGGCATGTTTGATGTAGATAAAAAAGCCAAACAGATTGCCACACACCAAAAAGATGGATGCTGTTTTGACAAAACCATTAATTATAAATATGATGCTAAAAGCTTGCTTTACGAAGATTCATCGGTAATTGAAGACTCAAGTATTGCCGATAATGTTACCGTAATTACGCAAAAACTGGTTGATGGCAAAATGAAAAGAACTGTGCAAAAGTTTAAAATGAAAGATTATTATAATCAGTAAATCTATTAACCTCGTTTCAAATTAAAGCTCGCTTTTAGAAAAAACTCTCTAAAGATGTATTACCTAAAGTGCTCACTCTGAATATATTTCAGGGTCTATATCTCAAAAAAAATGCTGAAATAAATTCAGCATAACGATCACCTTATATAGCTAAATAGTTTAAAGTGCAGCCTTTACCAAAAATGGCAAAATCTCTTTTTGAAAGCTTACAAAGTTTTTGCGCACATCCGAGTCACTTACCGAAGTAAATGCGAACGAAAATACAATGCTTTTACTCGCTTTTAGCAAAAAGGCCAACCCTTCTCTCCTTGCAGGATTATTCTTAAAGTTATCCAACTGAAGGTAAGCGGCCAATAATAAGGCCTCCAACTGATCAGAAAGGTGTTTTAAAAACTCTTGTGAATTGGCATTTTCGCGTACAAAATCCCAACCGATAAACTCATTACAGGCTGTAAACGATAAACGGCTGGTTTTCATCACCAAGGCCTTTAAATGCTCCTCTTCTGAAGCATAGCTTAATTTATTATGCAGAATTTCGTGAAGGTTCTGATCAAGATAATCCATAAGGATGCTATCCAAAACCTGCTCTTTACTTTCGAAATATTTGTAAATGGTTGCTTTTGCTATACGCGCTTTTTTAGCAATTTCGTTTACGCTGGTTTTATGGTAACCATACTTTCTGAATAGTTCTTTGGCAGCTTTTTTTACTGTTTCTTTTATTTTTTCAGCTTCCATTTTAATTGCTTACGTGTAATAGTGTGTTGCCCTGCAACGAAATATTGTATGCTTTTAAGCTTCTTTCGGCTGGTGCCTTCTGCGGACTGCCATCAAGCAGTGAAAATTTAGCACCCGAACATGCATCAGTAGCCGTTACACCACTCTCATCCGGAGCTACCTTACAAATTTTCTCTGGATTTACAGTACTGCAACGATCAAAGGCTACGTAAGTACCCAATGGCGTTTTAACAATTAACAAGCCACCAACACCATAATTAGAAACCACCAATACATTATTTACAGCTTTTATACTGAATTCTGTTAAGGTAACATTATAATTTACAGGCACATCCGGAATGTAACCTTCATCTTTACCACAAGCTGTGGCAAAAACAAGCACAAACAATATGCTGTATAAATGCTTCATCATTAAATTAAAGCCGATTTAAATTGCTTCAGAAAACGTGAATCATTTTCTGAAAATAAACGCAAATCTTTAATTTCATATTTTAGGTTGGTAATACGCTCTATTCCCATTCCAAATGCAAAACCACTGTATTTTTTAGAATCTATACCGCAGTTTTCCAATACATTAGGATCTACCATACCGCAGCCCAAGATCTCTACCCAGCCGCTATATTTACAAAACTGGCAACCGGCTCCTTTACAAATGGTACAAGAAATATCCATCTCTGCAGATGGTTCTGTAAAAGGAAAATATGATGGACGGAAACGCACTTTGGTTCCTTCTCCATATAACTCCTGAACAAAATAAAACAAGGTTTGCTTTAAATCTGCGAATGAAACATTTTCATCAACATACAAACCTTCTACCTGATGAAAAAAACAGTGTGCACGTGCCGAAATGGCTTCGTTACGGTAAACGCGACCAGGCATAATTGCCCTGAATGGTGGTTGGCCCTGCTCCATCATCCGTACCTGTACGGAAGAAGTATGTGTACGCAAAGCAATATCGCCTTTTTCGCCACCTTTTTTAATAAAGAAAGTATCCTGCATATCTCTTGCCGGATGTTCTTCAGGGAAGTTCAAAGCGGAGAAATTATGCCAATCATCTTCAATTTCAGGACCTTCTGCTACCGTAAAACCCAATTTGGCAAATATTTCTACAATCTCTCTTCGCACAAGGGCCAATGGATGGCGCGAACCAATTTCGAAACCTTCACCTGGTAAAGTTAAATCCAGTTGAGCGCTTTCTGTATTGGTTTCAGTACTTTCTGTAGATTCCTTTAATGTTAAATATTTAGATTCGGCAAGTTGTTTAAACTCATTTAAAACCTTTCCTAATGATCTTTTTTCTTCAACAGAAACAGATTTAAATTCGTCGAAAATCTCCTTGATAATGCCTTTGCTTCCTAAGTATTTAATGCGGAATTGCTCTAACTCGTCTGCTTTTTCGGTTACGAAAGCATTAATTTTATCGGTATATAGTGTTATTTTGTCCTGTAACATGGCTTCAAATATACGGCAAATTATCTAATATTTTTAAAGTTGCCGGGTTCAAATAATCTGTTTACAATATCCTTATAAAAGAAAATGAACCCGTAAACAACAAAAGCCACATAAAGCGGCTTTTGTTGTTTACGTTAGATCTATAAGTTTTAAATCACACCTAATTCTTTACCAACTTTGGTAAAAGCGGCAATCGCTTTATCCAAATGGTGTTGTTCATGTGCGGCAGATAACTGCACACGGATCCTTGCTTTGCCTTGCGGTACAACCGGATAAAAGAAGCCAATTACATAAATACCCTCTTCCAGCATTTTTGCTGCAAATTGTTGCGCAATTTTAGCATCATACAACATTACCGGAACAATCGGGTGAAAGCCAGGTTTAATATCAAAACCGGCTGCCGTCATTTTCTCACGGAAATATTTGGTATTATTTTCCAATTTATCTCTTAAAGAAGTGGTTTCGCTCAACATATCCAATACGGCGATAGATGCGCCTGCAATTGCCGGAGCCAATGTATTGGAAAATAAATAAGGCCGTGAGCGCTGACGCAACATATCGATGATTTCCTTTTTTCCAGAGGTAAAACCTCCTGATGCACCACCTAAAGCTTTACCCAAAGTACCTGTAATGATATCGATGCGGTCAATCACGTTAAAATGTTCGTGCGTTCCGCGTCCATTTTTACCGATAAAGCCAGTGCAATGCGATTCATCAATCATGATCAAAGCTTCATATTTATCAGCCAAATCAGCAATTTTATCCAATGGGGCTACAGATCCGTCCATCGAAAAAGCTCCATCGGTAACAATAATTCTATGTCTGCAATCTTTAGCGGCAATTAGCTGTTTTTCAAGATCTTCCATATCCGCATTTTTATAACGGAAACGCTGTGCTTTACATAACCTTACACCATCAATGATCGATGCATGGTTTAATTCGTCAGAAATAATGGCATCTTCTGCATTAAACAATGGCTCAAAAACACCACCGTTTGCATCAAATGCAGCTGCATATAAAATGGTATCTTCTGTACCTAAAAATTTAGAAATTTTTGCTTCCAGTTCTTTATGCACATCTTGTGTACCACAGATAAAACGCACTGAAGACATTCCATAACCATGATCGTCGATTGCTTTTTTAGCTGCTTCTATCACTTTTGGATGAGAAGAAAGCCCTAAATAATTATTTGCACAAAAGTTAACTACTTCAGCACCGCCACTTACTTTAATGTCGGCACCCTGAGGGGTAATAATTATACGTTCGCGTTTAAATAATCCAGCGTTTTCGATTTCTTCAAGTTCTTTTTGAAGAACAGGTTGTAATGTTTTGTACATGGCCTTTTTATGGTTGATTTTACGCCCAAAGTTATAAAAAAAAGTCTTCTCCGACCTAAAAACGCAATTTTATCCCTATATTTTACACACAAACGTTTGATCGATTGTATAATCTGTGAAAATTTGAAGTCGGTAAGTAAATCGGTTTATGCAAATTATTTTTTTTCGATCTTAACAAACTTTAACACACCCCTATATGTATAGTCTTAAAAGTTATTCGATATTTATAGCTTACTAATCTAACTTATGATAAAAATTTGCGCGCTCCTATTTTTTTGTGGCCTCACCAATTTTGTTTTAGCTCAACAATTTACCATTACAGGAACAGTAAAAGATAGCAGCGGTCAGCCTGTTCCTTTTGCTTCTGTTTATCTAAAAAACACCACTACCGGAACTTCTGCAAATGTTGATGGAAAATATTCCATGAAGCTAAAAAGCGGAGAATATACTTTAAGTTTCAGGGCAGTAGGCTTTAAGCAGCAGGATCACATTATTAACCTTAAGGATGATTTAACCCTTAATGTAACCGTTACATCCGAAAGTTATACTTTAGAAAATGTAAATATCAGGGCAAATGCCGAAGATCCTGCTTATGCCATTATCCGTAAGGCAATTAAACAAAGAAAAACACATTTAGAAGAAGTTAAGGCCTTTAGTTGCGATGTTTATATTAAAGGTGTGCAACGCTTAAAGGGTGCTCCAAAAAAATTCTTCGGTCAGGATATTCAAAAGGTGTTAGAACTCGACACCAATAGAAAAGGGATTATTTATCTTTCAGAATCACAGAGTAAGTTTAATTTCAGAAGACCAAATGATGTACATGAAGAAATGATTTCATCAAAAGTTGCTGGAAGGAATAATGCTTTTAGCTTTAACAAAGCATCGGATCTGATTATTAATTTTTACGACAATTACCTACTCGAAAATAAACTGAGTGCAAGGGGATTTATTTCTCCTATTGCAGATAATGCATTATTTTATTATAAATACAAGCTGCTTGGCGAAAGCAAAGAAAATGGGGAGCTTATTCATAAAATTGAGGTAATTCCACGCCGTGAAAACGATCCTGTTTTTAGAGGGATTATTTACATTATAGATGAAAGCTGGAGAATATACAACACCGATGTTTACCTTACCAAAAACGCCGGCATCAACTTTATTGATACTTTAAACATCAGTCAACAGTTTACCAAGGTTAAAGATCTTTATATGCCAACGGCGATTAACTTTCAATTTGCCGGTAATGTACTGGGCTTTAAAATTGCTGGCTATTACGTTGGGATATATAACAATTACAACATTGATCCAAAATTCCCTAAAAATTACTTCAGTGGCGAAATTTTGAAAATTACCGAAATGGTAAATAAGAAAGATTCTGCTTACTGGGCCAATAACCGGCCTATTCCGTTAACGGGTGATGAAAAGCTTAATTATGTTAAAAAAGATAGCATTGCCAAACTTAAAGAATCGAAAAAGTATCTTGATTCATTAGAAAAAGACAACAACAAATTCGGAATTGGCAAACTGCTGCTCAGGGGGTATAGCATTAACGATCGTTATGATAAAGAATATTGGTCGTTCGACCCTGTGCTTAGGGCAATATTTTACAATACTGTAGAAGGTTTTGCTGTTAAATATGGCGTTACTTACCGTAAAGAATTCGCCAATAGAAGATCTTACTCCATCCGACCAGAATTGAGGTATGGTTTTGCAAATCAAAAACTTACAGGAAGTTTAACAGGAAGTTATTATTACAACCCACTTAAAAGAGCCAGTGTAGGTGCATCTTTCGGAAACGGAATTTTCGACTTGAACAACCTGGGCTCTATGACGGCTCTGGGTAATTCTATCAACTCCTTGTTTTATGAGAAAAACTTCTCTAAATTTTACGAAAAGAATTTCATCAACATCAACACCACCCGCGAATTGGCTACAGGTTTACAAGCAAGTGTAAGTGTAGATTACAGCCATAACAAAAATTTAAGTAATAGCACTACATTTAAGTTTATAGATGCAAAAGACAGGGAGTTTACTTCGAACAATCCTTTTAGTCCGACTGTTGAAACACCACTTTTCCCAACTTATAATTCACTTAGTGCAACCGCAAGTTTAACTTATACCATGGGGCAAAAATACATTACACGCCCTGACGGTAAGTTTTATACAGAATCGCGTTTTCCTAAAATTACGGTATTGTATAAAAAGGGATTTCATGGTGTTTTAAATAGCGATATTGACTATGATTTTGTTAAGCTGGAGGTTTCTCAAGACAGAATCGGATTGGGATTATGGGGTTATACATCTTTTCTGGCAGGTGTGGGCAAGTTCTTAAATAATGATAAAATGTATTACCCTGATTTTAAACACTTTGCGGGTAATATTTCTACAATTTTCCCTCCTAACTTAAGAAAGTTCCAATATTTGGATTTTTACCAGTTCAGTACCAACCAGCAATATTTTGAAGCACATTTGGAGCATAATTTTGCAGGTTTTTTCATGAACAAAATTCCATTGTTGCGTAAAGCTAAGCTGGAAGAATTTATTGGTGGGGGTTATCTTTCTTCTCCTGAAAAAAGGAATTATAAAGAGTTTTATTTTGGTATTCAACGCTTGGTTTTAAGGGCAAGTTATGGTTTTGCTTATGATGGCGGCACCAAATTAACGCAAGGATTTAGAATTTCTTACGGCTTTTAAGGAGGTTGAAGGTAGAGGGCAGGAAGTTTTAGGGCAAATACAACTAAATTTTCAAATCGATGATAAGTTTGTCGATGAAGAGTTTAGGGCATAGAGGTCTTCAACCTTTCTGCCTTCAGCCTTTCTACCTTCATCCTTTTTTACTATCTTTGCCCCGCTTTAAACGCCGTTTGCAACGGTATCAACAGCGTTATGAAAAAATATCAAACACTACTTTACTATTGCTATAGTTACATAGCAGAGGCAGAGCAATTGGCTGCCGATCACCTTAAATTTTGTAAATCTCTGGATTTAGTTGGCCGCATTATCGTTGCTGATGAAGGTTTGAACGGAACCGTTTCCGGAACGGCTGAAGCTTGCGAAGCTTATATGAAAGCAGTACACGCAGATGAGCGTTTCGCTAAAACCGAATTCAAAATAGACGATGTTGAAGAGCCTTCTTTCCTTAAAATGCACTGCCGTTATAAATCTGAAATTGTACATTCGGGTTTAAGGGATACTTCGATTATCAATCCCAATGAAAAAACAGGAAAACATTTAGAACCGGTTGATTTCATGAAAATGAAAGATGACGAGGATGTTATTATCCTTGATGTACGCTCTAATTATGAACATAACCTCGGTAAATTCAAAAACGCAGTAACATTAGATATCGAGAATTTCAGAGATTTTCCGGAGCAGATTAATCAGCTTGCACAATATAAAGACAAGAAAATACTGACTTATTGCACTGGTGGCATTAAATGCGAAAAAGCTTCTGCATTACTATTACATCATGGTTTTAATGATGTTTACCAATTGCATGGCGGGATTATTAAATACGGTAAAGAAGCGGGTGGAAAAGATTTTGAAGGTAAATGTTATGTTTTTGATAACCGTATTGCTGTTGATGTAAATGAAGTAAACCCAACCATAGTTTCGGTTTGCTATAATTGCGGTAAAACTACCCCAAAGATGATCAATTGTGCCAATCCGGAATGTAATGAGCACATTACTCAATGTGATGAATGCGGAGAAGAACTTCAGGGTTGCTGCTCAACAGCGTGCACTACAAACCCTCGTAAACGCCCATATGATGGTACTGGCTATTATGTTAAGGTTCCTCAGCCGGTAGCGGTTAAGGCCTAGCGATAATTCAGCAAGACGGTTGTATTGGTTTTTAGTGTTGTTACCCTGAAATCATTTTAGAGCATATCCTAACAAGAGATGCTGAAATAAATTCAGCAAGACGGTTGTATTGGTTTTTTGTGTTGTTACCCTGAATTCATTTTAGAGCATATCTTAACAATAGATGCTGAAATAAATTCAGCAAGACGATTGTGCGGTATCGCCCTTATTAAACAATTTTTCATTTACTTTGTGTAATAATGGGTTTACCCAATTGCCATTTTATGCTAAACTATTTCCGGTTCCTAATACTTTTATCCTGTTTTACGATTAACTGCTATGCCTCAGAGATTAAAAGCATTGGCGTACCCTATATAGAAAATTATCCCAAATCGGTTTATTCATCAGGAAACCAAAACTGGAGCATCACAAAAGATAAAAATGGCGTAATGTACTTTGGTAATGCTGAAGGACTTTTAACTTTTGATGGACGCTATTGGCAAAAATACCAGATGCCCAACAGGCAGATTGTAAGATCGGTAGCTACTGATAATAAGGGGCGTATTTACACGGGTAGCTTTGGCGAATTTGGCTACTGGGCCATTAAAAACAATAAATTAAGTTATAACTCGCTTATCAGTTTATTACCTAAAGGCATAAAAATAAATGATGAGGTATGGAAAATTTATGTAGATCAGGATCGGGTGATCTTTCAATCCTTTTCTAAAATTTTCATCTATAAAAATAACAAAATCGAAGTGGTAAAATCGCCATCTTCATTTCTCTTTCTGCATAAAATAAATAACCGATACCTTATAGAGGTACTTGAAAAAGGGCTCTTCGAACTTGTTGGAAATAAACTGAATCATATCCCAAATAGTGAAAAACTTGGCAAAGAAGGGATTCTGTCTATCCTTCCTTATAAAACCAATGGATTGATTATCGGCACCAGTAAAAACGGGCTTTTTACTTACGATGGAAAAGATTTTACACCATTGAACACTCCTGCCAACAGTTACCTTAAAACTTATCAACTCAACAATGGTGTTAGCTTGCTGGGTAAATACTTTGCTTACGGCACCATTCTGAACGGATTGATCATTATTGACGAAAATGGAAGGGTTGTACAACGCATTAATAAATCGAGCGGTTTACAAAACAACACTGTTTTAAGTTTATACGCAGATAATGAACAGAATCTTTGGACGGGATTAGATAACGGGATCGACAGGATTGAACTTAATTCGCCTTTATATTTCTATTTTGATAAAACCGGTCAGTTCGGTACCGTGTATTCCAGTATAATTTTCAACAATAAAATTTATCTGGGTACTAACCAGGGTTTATTTTATAGTGATTGGTCGCCGGATAATCTTTTACCTTTTAATTTCCGATTAATTCCCAATTCGCAGGGCCAGGTATGGGAACTCACCATTATCGACAATGAACTCATTTGCGGGCATAATAGTGGTACATTTAAAGTAAACGGGGATAAGATCGACTGGCTTTCAAGATCTGCTGGCGGTTGGACGATTAAAAAACTCAATACAAATCCAAATTACCTGGTTCAGGGTACTTACACCGGGCTTTCGCTTTTTAAAGAATCTCCGGCATCTGGTTTAAAATTTGTGACGAATGTTACAGGATTTGATGCTCCATCCAGGTACGTTGAACAAGATAATAAAGGAGATATTTGGGTTGCACATGCGTACAAAGGTTTATTTAAACTAACTTTAAGTGCAAATTATACCAGTGTAACGAGTACTAAATATTTCGATGAAAAGAATGGTTTGCCGGGTAATTATAACATCAACATTTTCAATTTAGAAAATAAGATTGTTTTTTCTTCTGATGCTGGTTTTTATACCTACGATGAACTTAGCAATAAATTTACCAAATATGAAGCGTTAAATAAAGAATTAGGCTCTTTTCAATCTTCCAATAAAATTATTAATGCTGGTGGTAAAAAATATTGGTTTATTAACCATGGAAAAACGGCCCTCGTTAATTTTAGCGAGCCTGGAAAGGTAGAAATAGATTCGAACCAGTTTAGCATTTTAGATGGCCGGATGGTACAATATTATGAAAACATCAGCCGAATTAGCAATTCAATTTATCTGATCAGTGTTGATGATGGTTTTGTGATTTATAATCCAACTGCCCAGCTGAATATGCAGAAGCAGAAGCTTCCGGCTGTGCTGATCCGTCGTGTTGAAGACATTACCGATAAGTTTTCACTCATAAGCGAATCAGGAAATAATGAGGAAACAACGGAGATTCAAAACAGCAGAAATAACATCAGAATTTCTTATGCATTGCCATATTACCGCCAGGCTAAAGTTAAATACCAATTTTATTTAGAAGGTTATTCAAAATCGTGGTCTGACTGGAGTTACGCCACACAGAAAGATTTTACCAATTTAAGTGCAGGTAATTATATTTTTAAAGTTAGGGCCAAAATAGATGATAATACAGTAAGCCAGGAAACAACTTATTCTTTTACCATTTTGCGCCCCTGGTATCTTAATAACTGGGCAATATTGTGCTACACTATTTTATTTGTAATCGTGTTGATTTTAGGCAAAAAACTTTACGAGCGAAAACTTAATAGGGATAGTAAAAAAATAAGTGACCGTTTACAAGCTGAGCAAGAAGAGAAATTAAGAAAGGAAGCTGAAATTAATGAAAAGCAGATCATTAAGTTGCAAACGGAGAAATTACAGGCCGAACTGGCTTCCAAAAACAGAGAATTGGCCAACTCTGCCATGACTTTAGTGTATAAAAATGAGTTGCTCCAGAAACTGAGTGATGAAATAACCAAACTTAAAGACGAAAATGGTAAAAAGCTTTCGGATGATCAAACCCGAAAAATTCAGAAGGTTATTAATGACGGAATGAATGATGAACGCGATTGGCATTTATTCGAAAACAGCTTTAATGAAGCACATGAAAGTTTCTTTAAAAAATTAAAAGCACAGCACCCCGATCTTGTTCCGAACGATTTAAAACTTTGCGCCTACCTAAGGATGAATATGAGTAGCAAAGAAATGTCGTCACTACTTAATATCAGTTTAAGAGGTGTAGAAATACGCCGCTACCGTTTGCGTAAAAAGCTCGAAGTGCCACATGATAAAAACTTAACTGAGTTTTTAATGGAGCTTTAATTTAGCTCATTTTAAAAGCAAAAACTTAATCAGGGGAGCACGGAAAAATTTATGCGAAAAACGCTTTTTGCGGATTATTTGCTATTAACCATCAAATCGGCACTACATCATTACCTCTCATGCTGGGTTTCTACGCCCCACAAATTACTTAGTGTTATTTATACACTTAACCATATGTTAATATTATGTTAAAATCCAATAAAACTGTGTTTTTGACCTAAAATGGCATTTGGTTTAATCGTTAACTAAACCAAACTGGTTTTCATGATGTATTAATGTAGAGGTAGAAACACTTGCACATCACCAAAAACAACCTCACATTTAACTAACAATTAAACTAAATTTATAATAAAGCATGAAAAGAATCTTTACAAGAATTTCTGTTCTCGCTGCATTTTGTTTGCTAACAATTAACGTAGCATTTGCGCAAAACATTACCATAAAAGGTAAGGTAATTGATGGGGGTGATAAAACACCTTTACCTGGCGTAACTATTTTAGTTAAGGGCACACAAACTGGCACGCAAACAGATGTAAACGGCGGCTACTCCATTAGCGCGCCGGCTAATGCCACATTAGTATTTAACTTTGTAGGCTATACAGCACTTGAGCAGGCTGTAAATAATCAAACTACCCTTAATGTATCCCTAGCATCATCAACACAACAATTAGAGCAGGTTGTGGTTGTGGGTTATGGTACGCAGAGAAAAATTGATGTTACAGGATCCGTAGCTTCAGTAAAGGGTGAAGATATTTCAAAACAGATTTCAACAAATCCTGTTGGTGCATTACAAGGTAAAGTAGCAGGTGTTTCCATTACCAATACTGGTACGCCAGGCGGTTCACCAACCATCACCATCAGAGGTACCGGTACCATTTATGGTAAAACAGTACCATTATATGTAGTAGACGGTGTATGGTATGATGATATTAACTTTTTAAATCCTTCTGACATTGCAAATATTAGTATTTTAAAAGATGCTTCTGCGCAATCTATTTATGGTATCAGGGCTGCCAATGGTGTAGTTCTGGTAACAACAAATAAAGGTAAAAAAGGTGATGCAGTAATCAATTACAATGGTACCGTGGGTTTCCAGAAGGTTACTAACAAGGTTGAAATGGCAAATGCTTCAGAATATGCTACTGCAGTAAATGAGGCTTACGCACTTCAAACCCCTGCTGTTGCTCCATTATTTTCAAATACCAACCTTGGAGAAGGAACCAACTGGTATGATGTAGTTTTAAGAGATGCTTTGATTACCAATCACCAGCTTTCTGTTAGTGGTGGAAGCGAAAAATCTACTTATAACCTATCTTTAGGTTATTTGGATCAGGATGGAATTGTTAAAAACAACAATTATAAAAGGTATACAGCCCGATTATCAAATGACTTCCAGATTTTCAAACCATTAAAAATTGGATATAATGTAACAGCAGCTTCAAGCAAGTCTAAAGATGCACCATCATCTATATTCAGGGCCTTATATGCAGCATCTCCTGTTGTTCCGGTATTTAATGCTGATGGAACTTATGGCGATCCTAATGCGTTTAACTTGGGTAATGGCAGTAACATGAATCCTCAAGCTACATTGGATTTCTTTAATCAGCAAACCACAAAATACAAGGTTACCGGAAATATATTTGCAGAGTTGAAGTTCTTGAAAGACTTCACATTTAAAACAAGCTTTGGTGGTGATTTTAGTCAGGACGAAGTTCGAGGTTATATTCCGGTGTATAAAGCAAGCAATACCCAACAAAATACCAATAGTAAATTGGATATTGATCGTGTTGAAAACAGAAACTGGATTATAGAAAACACTTTAACTTACGATAAAAAGTGGAACGACCACAGTTTAACAGTGTTGGTAGGACAAACTGCCCAGCGTAATAAAATGTATACGATCAATGCAGATGCATTAAACGTTCCTTATTCATCAGAAGGAGATTTGTATTTAGCACTTGGCGACGCGTCTACCAGAAACGTTACAGATTTAGGTGAATTATCAACCTTTGCTTCATATTTTGGAAGATTTAATTATTCTTATAAAAACAGGTATTTATTAAATGCCTCTATAAGAAGAGATGGTGCTTCACAGTTTTATGGCACGAATAACTTATGGGGGAATTTCCCTTCTATTGGTGCAGGATGGGTGATCAGTAATGAGGAATTCATGAAAGATCAAAAAATATTCAGCAATTTAAAACTTAGAGGAAGCTGGGGTAAAGTAGGAAATGCTGGTGTTCCAATTAACCCTACTGTATTAAGAGTAGATCAGAGTCCTGGATATATTGCCTTTTTTAACGGCATTCCTTATACCGGTGCCAGTATTAATTCATTTGTTCCACCAACATTATATTGGGAAAGAAGTGCTGGTACTGATATTGGCTTAGAAATGGGTTTTCTGAATAACAGATTAACTATCGAAACAGATTATTATAACAGAAAAACTGAGCAATCAATATTTGATATTCCTATCTTAGGAAATACAGGTGCTGAAACCCCAACTCTTATTGCAAATCAAGCAGATATCCAAAACCGAGGCTTTGAATTTTCTGCAACTTGGGCTGATAAAACAGACGGCGGGTTTACTTATTCCATCAGTGGAAATGTTGGCATGAATGAAAACAAAGTGATCAACGTAACATCTGGAGCAAATCCAATTTACAGAGGAGGCGCAGGATTAACCAGCGGATACTTATCAACCAGAACAGTGAATAATCGTCCGATTGGTGAGTTTTATGGTTATCAGGTAGAAGGAGTTTTCCAAACAGATGCTGAAGCCGCAGCTTGGCCAGGTTTTAAAAGAGGCGATTTTAAGTACGCTGATACTAATGGCGATGGCGTGATTGATTTAAGAGACAGGGTAGTACTTGGAAATCCAAATCCTAAATTTACGTATGGTGTAAACACTAATTTTGCCTATAAAAATTTCGATTTAACATTAGATATTCAAGGCGTTGCTGATGTTAGTGTATATAATGCGAATTTGGGTAACCGTTTCGGTAATGAGAATTTCACTAAAGATTTTATCAACAACCGCTGGACGGGTGCTGGTACATCTAATACATACTCATCTGCTGATTTAGCTGGTGGATTAAATAATGCACCAAATTCTTTCTATGTAGAAAAAGGTGACTATATCCGGTTAAGAAATATCCAACTTGGTTATACATTACCAAGCGCCATAAGCAGTAAAATGAAAATGCAGCGCTTAAGAGTATTTGCAAATGCCCAAAATGCACTTAACATCTTCGGATACAAAGGCTTTAGCCCTGAAGTTGGTGGAGCACCTACAAATGCAGGCATAGATACTAACGTTTATCCATTATTCGCAACGTATAATTTCGGCGTTAACGTAACTTTCTAATCGACATCAAAATGAAAAAAAATATAAATATACAATCATGCGTAATTGCAGCCGCGCTTGGCGCAATGCTCTTTACAGCATCATGTAAAAAGGAATTTTTAAATGTTCCACCTCAAGGTCAACAGCCTTCTGCTACGTTTTGGCAAAACCAGGATGATGCCTTAAAAGGTGTAAATGCAATTTATGCCAATTTACGCAGCTGGAACAATGTAGCCTTTAATGCAATTGCTATAGAAAGTACCGGATCTGACGAAGCTGATAAAGGTAGTACACCTACAGATGCAACCTTTTTCAATCTGTATGATCAGTTTACGGTTACCGCTACACATGGCACCTTACAGGATTTCTGGACAGGTCAGTATCAAAACATTAATCTTTGCAACCAGGTATTGGATAATGTTCCAAATATCAATATGGATGCCGCACTTAAAGCCAGATATTTAGCTGAAGCAAAATTTATCAGGGCATATTCTTACTTTAGACTTGTAAGAGCTTATGGAAGAGTTCCTTTAAGACTAACAGTGCCTAAAGAAAATACAGAATTTAATATTCCACAAGCTGAGAAAGCTGCGGTATATGCTCAAATTGAAAAAGACCTGACAGAATCAGCTGCTGTATTACCACAATCATACGGTTCTGCAGATTTAGGGAGAGCTACAAAAGGTGCAGCACTTGGCATGAAAGCTAAAGTTGCCATGTATCAAAACAAATGGGCAGATGTACTTGCACTCACCAACCAGGTAATGGGCTTAGGATATGATCTGTTTCCAGATTTTGAGAAAGGTTTCAGAACACAAAATGAAAATAATATTGAGTCTTTATTTGAAGTACAAGCAGAATTATTACAGAGTAATGCAGATGCTTCAAATTCGCAATATAGCCAGGTTCAGGGTGTAGCCGGTGTTATGGGATGGGGTTTCAATACACCATCTGAGGCACTAGCAAATGCTTTTGAACCAGGAGATCCACGCAGAGATGCAACTATTTTATTTAAAGGAGAAACGACCCCTCAAGGCGATTTAGTCCCTACTACTGTACCGAACGAAAGATACAATCAAAAATCGTATGTTCCATTTGCAACACGGGTATCTGGCTTTAACGAAGGTGCTCAGCAGAATTTCAGGGTATTGAGATTTGCCGATGTTCTTTTAATAAACGCAGAAGCTGCCAATGAATTGGGCAATCCTTCGCAAGCATTAACCTCACTAAACAGGGTACGTGCACGTGCAAGAGGTGGAAATAATAATATCCTTCCAAATGTTACCACCACAGATAAGGATGCATTGCGTCAGGCGATCTGGAAAGAAAGACAGGTTGAACTTGCAATGGAAAACGACCGTTACTTTGATGTTATACGTCAGGGAAGAGCAGCAACAGTTTTTGGTCCTAAAGGATGGAAAGCAAATAAAAATGAAGTTTGGCCAATTCCTCAGAATGAAATTGACTTAAGCGGTGGATTATTAAAACAAAATCCTGGCTATTAAAACTTAAATCTAAATAAAGGTTGTCGGCTAAAACCGACAGCCTTTATTTCCTTTGTTCCGTACCATGTCAAAAACATACCTAAAAAAAATCACTTTAATATTTGCAGCCACATTCGGCTCTTTTTTACTTGTAAGTGCTTGTTCAAAGCATAAAAACATCAAATATACCCCTGATCTCACCATCAAGAAAAACCTGTCAGATGTTGAGTTATTGGATCTCGTTCAGAAACAAACCTTCCAATACTTTTGGGATGGAGCTGAGCCAACATCAGGTGCTGGCAGGGAGCGTTTTCATGTAGATAACGTTTATCCTGAAAATGATAAAAACACAGTTGCTACAGGGGCAACAGGTTTTGGGTTGATGGCTATTTTAAGTGGTATTGATAGAAACTATGTAACCAAACAAGAGGGTTTGGAAAGATTAAACAAAATATTGGATTTCCTATCTAAAGCAGATCGTTTTCATGGAGCCTGGTCTCACTGGATCAATGGCGAGACTGGAAAAGTACGTCCATTCGGACAAAAAGACAATGGAGGCGACTTAGTTGAAACTTCATTTGTGGCGCAGGCTTTAATCTGCATCAACGAATATTATAAAAATGGAACCGAACCCGAAAAAGCCCTGGCAAAAAAAGCAGATGCGCTTTGGAAAGGCATCGATTTTAATTGGTTCCGCAACGGGCAAAATGTATTGTACTGGCATTGGTCGCCAGAATACAACTGGGAAATGAACTTTCCCGTAAAAGGCTATAATGAATGTTTAATTATGTATGTTATGGCAGCCTCATCCCCTACCCATGGCGTTCCTGCCGAAGTGTACCACGAAGGTTGGGCAAGGAGTGGCGCAATTAAAGCAAATTTCGATCTGTATGGGCATCATATTCCATTAGATTATCAAGGTGCAAAAAATTCTGTGGGTCCGTTATTTTGGGCACATTACTCATATTTAGGCCTAAACCCGAAAGGTTTAAAAGATCGTTATGCTGATTATTGGCAAAATAATGTAAATCAAACATTGGCTATCCACGATTACTGTGTGTCCAATCCGAAGAAATTTAAAGGTTATGGTGAAAATAACTGGGGTTTAACCGCCAGTTATTCAGTAAAAGGTTATGCAGCCCATAGCCTTCAGGAAGATTTGGGCGTTATTTCTCCAACTGCTGCAATTTCATCTATACCTTATACTCCTAAAGAATCGATGAAGGTAATCAGACACCTTTATGAAGATCTGGGCGATAAAGTTTGGGGTAAATATGGCTTTTATGATGCGTTTTCTGAAACCGACAACTGGTACCCAAAAAGATATTTAGGCATAGATCAGGGACCAATGGTAGTGATGATCGAAAATTACAGATCAGGGCTGCTTTGGAAGTTATTTATGAAAAATACCGATGTAAAAAATGGCTTAACCAAACTCGGCTTTGAAAGCCCGGAAATAAAATAATTTAAAGCCCATAAAATGAGAAAAACTATACTTACAATTTTCTTTTTCACTTCATTTTTAGCGGTACTTGCTCAAAAACAGAAAACCTATTGTAACCCGATTAATATCGATTATGGTTATACACCTTTCGAATCTTTCACCGAGTGGGGAAAACATCGCGCAACTGCCGATCCTGTAATTGTAAATTATAAAGGGGATTTTTATCTTTTTAGCACCAACCAATGGGGTTACTGGCACAGTGCCGATATGCTGAACTGGAAATTTCATGAAAGAAAATTCCTTCGCCCATGGAATAAAACCAAAGATGAACTATGCGCACCTGGTGTTGGCATTGTTGGCGATACCATGGTTGTTTTTGGCAGCACGTATACCAAAAACTTCACCTTATGGGGAAGTATAGATCCTAAAGGCAATAAATGGTTCCCATTGGTAGATTCTTTAGAAATTGGAGGTTGGGATCCATCATTCTTTACCGATGATGATGGCAAATTTTATATGTACAACGGAAGCAGCAACAATTATCCTATGTACGGGGTAGAATTAGACCGCAAAACTTTCCAGCCAAAGGGTACCCGTACACCAATGTATTTACTGGAGAGCTGGCGGTATGGCTGGCAACGTTTTGGAGAATATATGGACAATACCTTCCTTGATCCTTTTGCAGAAGGTGCCTGGATGACTAAACATAATGGCAAATATTACTTTCAATATGGTGCACCCGGAACGGAATTTAGTGGATATTCTGACGGAGTGGTAGTGGGTAACAAACCCTTGTTTTACGACAATCCATCTACTCCACAATCCGATCCCTTAAGCTATAAAGGAGGTGGTTTTTCAAGAGGTGCTGGTCATGGTGCCACATTTCAAGACAATAGCAAAAATTATTGGCACATTTCTACCAGTATCATCTGTGTAAAAAACACTTGGGAACGCAGAATTGGCATTTGGCCGACAGGTTTTGATAAAGATGATGTAATGTGGACCAACACCGCATTTGGCGATTACCCACTTTATTTACCTGCCGAAAGAAAAGAAGGTGACCCGGCAGGCCCAGGCTGGATGCTCATCAACTATAAAAAGCCAGTAACCGTTTCTTCAACATTGGGAAGTTTTAATGCCAATAATGCCGTTGATGAAAACATTAAAACGTATTGGAGCGCTAAAACAGCAAACAATGGCGAATGGATTCAGACTGATTTGGGTAGCCTGGCAACAGTTAATGCCATCCAGATCAATTATGCCGATCAGGATGCAGAATTTCTTGGTAAACAGACCGGGATTTTTCACCAATATAAAATCCTATCATCCACTGATGGTAAAAAATGGACCACCCTGGTAGATAAAAGCCAAAATAAAACCGATGTACCACATGATTACATCGAGCTCCCAAACCCTGTAAAAACGAGGTTTATCAAAATGGTTAACATCCATATGCCTACCGGAAAATTTGCCATTAGCGGTTTACGCATTTTTGGTAATGGAAACGGAGAAAAACCAACTAAAGTGAAAAATCTGATTGTACTCCGCACAGAAAAAGATAAACGCAGTGCCTACATTAAATGGGAACCTGTAGATAATGCCTTTGCCTACAACCTTTACTATGGCACAGCACCCGATAAGCTTTACAATTGTATCATGATACACGATTTTAACGAATACTGGTTTAAAGCAATGGACAGTCAAAAACCTTATTATTTTTCTATTGAGGCCATAAATGAGAATGGTGTATCGGCAAAAACTGAATTAAAGAAGGTTGATTAAATAAACATTTTTATTTAGGCAAGGCTGGAAACACATACCAGCAAATTAATAAGAAATCACCCACAATCGTTTTAAACGGTTTGGAAATAACCAATCGTTTTAAACGATCAGTAAAATTTGATTAATAAAGAGTAAAACACACATATAATGAAGAGAGCGAATATCCTGGTTGTTTTTTTAACCCTGCTTGTGCTGAACGGATCGGCACAAAACAAAAAACCTGTTTCGGCAGAAGATGCAAAGATGAATACTTTCATCAGCAACCTGATGGCGAAAATGACTGTTGATGAAAAAATCGGTCAGTTGAACTTACCAAGTTCTGGTGATATCACTACCGGACAAGCCAACAGCAGCGACATTTCTAAAAAAATTAAGGCCGGTCAAGTTGGTGGTTTATTTAATATCAAAGGTGTAGATAAGATTAAAGCTGTTCAAAAGATTGCGGTTGAAAATAGTCGCATGAAAATTCCATTACTTTTTGGAATGGACGTTATCCATGGTTACAACACCGTTTTCCCTATTCCTTTGGGAATGAGCTGCGTATGGGACATGAGTGTAGTTCAAAAATCAGCCAGGGTTGCCGCCATTGAAGCTAGTGCAAGTGGCATCAACTGGACATTTTCTCCGATGGTTGATATTTCCAGAGATCCACGCTGGGGCCGCATTTCAGAAGGAAGTGGAGAAGATCCTTACCTTGGGTCACAAATTGCCGCAGCCATGGTAAAAGGTTATCAAGGGAAACTTCAGGCAAACAATGAAATTTTAGCCTGCGTAAAGCATTATGCACTTTACGGTGCTGCCGAAGCTGGTAGAGATTACAATACCACCGACATGAGTAAAGTACGCATGTACAACGAATATTTCCCTCCTTACAAAGCTGCGGTTGATGCAGGAGCGGCCAGTATAATGGCATCTTTTAATGAGGTTGATGGTATACCAGCAACAGGGAGTAAATGGCTGATGACCGATGTTCTACGTAACCAATGGGGTTTTAAAGGCTTTGTGGTAACCGATTATACCGGTATACCTGAAATGATTGCGCACGGAATGGGCGATTTACAAACTGTTTCTGCCCTGGCCTTAAATGCTGGTGTTGATATGGATATGGTAGGCGAAGGGTTTTTGGGAACTTTAAAGAAATCGCTGGCTGAGAAAAAAGTTGCTCTTGCCCAGATAGACAGGGCTTGCAGATTGGTGCTTCAGGCCAAATATAAATTGGGTTTGTTTATTGATCCTTATAAATTCTGTAACCCTGAAAGAGCAGAAAAAGAGGTTTTTAGTGCGGCTAACCGTCTGATTGCGCGTGAAGTTGCTTCAGAAAGTTTTGTATTGCTTAAAAACAACAACAATTTACTTCCTTTAAAAAAATCAGGTACAATTGGTTTAATCGGTCCATTAGCAGATAACACAGCCAATATGTATGGTACCTGGAGTGTGGCAGCACTTTTTGATAAATCGGTAACTGTGCTTCAGGGTTTAAAAAATGCCTTAGGTAACGATGCGAAAATTTTAACAGCTCGTGGTGCAAATTTCCTTGCAGATTCTACAATGGAGCACCGTTATGTAAACATCCACAACCCTACTTACAAACGCGATCCCCGCACTGAGGCCGAAATGATTAAAGAAGCTTTAGAGGTTGCCAAAAAATCAGATGTTATTGTGGCCACAATTGGTGAAGGTTCTGAATTTACCGGCGAAAGCAGCAGCGTAACTGATATCCAGATTCCTGAAACACAAAAAAACCTTTTAAAAGCGTTGGCAAAAACAGGTAAACCAATTGTTTTGGTGCTATTTACAGGTCGCCCGCTGGCCTTAAACTGGGAACAGGAAAATATTCCAGCAATATTGAATGTTTGGTTTCCGGGTAGCGAAGCTGGAAGTGCCATTGCAGATGTACTTTTTGGTGATGTTAATCCATCAGGAAAATTAAGTGCAACTTTTCCTCAAAATGTAGGTCAGGTACCATTATATTATGCACATAAAAACACCGGTAGGCCATTGGCAGAAGGTAAATGGTTCGAAAAGTTCCGTTCTAACTATTTAGATGTAAGCAACGATCCATTATATCCTTTCGGTTTTGGTTTAAGCTATACCACATTTGGCTACAGCAACATTACGCTAAGTTCGAACAGCTTAAGCAAAGGAAAATCAATCACTGCATCGGTTACCATAAGCAATATAGGTAAATATGATGGTAAAGAGGTGGTTCAGTTGTACATTCAGGATTTAGTGGGCAGTATTACCCGTCCGGTTAAAGAGTTGAAAGGATTCCAAAAGGTGAGTTTAAAAGCTGGAGAAAGTAAAAAGATCACTTTTAACATATCAGAAAATGACCTTAAATTTTACAATTCTGCATTAAAATTCGCAGCAGAACCCGGTGATTTTAAAGTATTTATAGGCACAAATTCAAAAGATGTAAAAGAAGCATCTTTCAGCCTGAAATAAAAATAATTAGGTTTGTTTATTAACCCTGTGCTATTGTAAAGTAGCCAGGGTTTTTTATTTTTGTTGAATGAAACCATCATAGTTTTCCAAAATATGCAATGGAATAACAAAGAATGATGAAGTCATTACCATTAAAATCAAGCCCGGCTTGCAACCCATTATCCCATTAAAAATAATTAGCAACGCATTAATAACTAAACGGATGAAAAAGATATTTTTTACCATCTGCATTCTTTTTTCAGTACTTTTTTTAAACGCTCAAGACTTAAAAAAATACGACAGGGGAAGTTTCATAAAAGGAAAGGATTCGATTTATTACAGAGTTCTGTTTCCCGAAAATTTTAATCCCGATCAAAAATATCCGATTATTTTCTTTTTACATGGAAGCGGAGAGCGAGGTAATGATAATGACAGTCAGCTGGTGCATGGTGGTAAATTGTTCCTAAAAAGTGATGTACGCAAGAACTTTCCTGCCATTGTAGTTTTTCCTCAGTGCCCATCAAACGATTTTTGGGCAAATGCCAATTTCGATAAAGATGCCAGTGGCAAAAGGAAAATAAGTTTTGTTGAAGGTGGAAAACCAACCAAAATTATGCATGCGCTGCAGGGAATGGTTAAAGATTTCCTTAAAAAGCCTTATGTAAATAAAGAGCAGGTTTATGTGGGAGGCCTATCAATGGGCGGTATGGGCACTTACGAGCTTTTAAGAAGAGAACGCCGTAAATTTGCCGCTGCTATTGCCATTTGTGGTGGCGACAACACCAATAACATTAAAAAATACCAAAAAATACCACTTTGGATCTTCCATGGTGCAAAAGATGATATTGTTGATCCGGCATTCTCAATTGCCATTGCCGAACGTTTAAAAACAGTGGGAGATGAAGTGAAATTTACGCTTTACCCTACTGCTAACCACAACAGTTGGGATAGTACGTTTGCCGAACCTGAATTGTTAAGTTGGTTGTTTTCGCATAAGAAATAGGAAGCAACCTCGCAGGTTTTTAAAACCTGCGAGGTCTAAAATAGCTTTAATCCTCAAGTTCATCGATTAATTGTTGATGTTTCCTTTCGTGATATTCTTTAAAAAAAGATAATCCTCCAAACCAATCAACAACATCATTTCTTTTTAAGGCTGTAAATTTATCCGACAAAATAATATTGTATGATGAATACGGATAGACTCTAAAATCCTCTAATAATTTATGTTTTTGAGGATTAGAGTGAATATAATAGATCAGTTCGGTGATATAAGATTCGTCCTCAATTTTCTTCCTTTTAAACCTTTCTTCAAAAAGTTTCCCAGTACGATCAAATCGTTTATTAAAGGCTTTGGCATAAGCATTGAATAAATTAGAAAAACTCTTTTCAATGCTCACAGTAATTTTATGTTCTTCTTTTATCCTAATTAAAAGATGAAAATGATTATTTAATAAACAGAAGGCAAAAACATCTGCTACAGGTAAAATATACTTCTTTAATAATTTCAGAAAGTAAAGGTAATTTGATTCCTCCCGAAATATGATTTCACGATTATTCCCTCTGTTATATACATGATAGTAAGTTTCACATTCTAAAGGAATTGTCTTAATCATTCCTAAACTTAAATAAATTCTCAGAAAAATCAAATATCTATATACTCAGACCTCGCAGGTTTTAAAAACCTGCGAGGTCTAACTGCCAAGAAAATAAAAAAGTCCCGTTATATGCAAACGGGACTTTGTTTAATAAATATCAGATGTTGTTACTCAGCCATATTATGATATACCGCCTGTACATCATCATCTTCCTCTAATTTATCGATCAATTTCAATACATCGGCTGCCTGCTCTTCGGTAACCTCGTGATGAGATAAGGCGATCCGCTCTAATTTTGAACTTTTTAACTCAATGCCTTTTTCTTCTAATGCTTTTTGCAAAGAACCAAAGTTTTCGAAAGCACCTTGCGCAACTGCGATATCGTTTCCTTCTTCATCAGCTTCAACATATAGTTCTTCCAAACCAGCGTCAATTAATTCGAATTCCAATTCTTCCAGATCCAAACCTTCTGCCGGTACAAAACGAAAAACAGATTTCCGGTTAAAAACAAAGTCTAATGATCCGGTTTTACCTAAACTTCCGTCAGTTTTGTTAAAATAACTACGCACATTTGCTACGGTACGGTTGGTATTATCAGTAGCTGTTTCAATTAAAACTGCAACGCCATGAGGGGCATAACCTTCGTAAACAATTTCTTCATAATTGGCCATCGATTTATCAGAAGCACGCTTAATAGCAGCCTCTACCCTATCTTTTGGCATATTTACAGCCTTCGCATTTTGCATAGCTGTACGTAAACGCGAGTTGGTTTCAGGGTGAGGCCCCGATTCCTTAACTGCCATTACAATATCTTTACCAATACGCGTAAACTGAACCGCCATTTTGGCCCAACGCTTAAATTTTCTCTCTTTTCTAAATTCGAATGCTCTTCCCATTTTGTAGTATTGAGATATGAGGTATGAGATATTAGACCTTACGCCTTCAACCTTAAAACCCCCTACCTTTATATTATTTTTTTAAATTATTTAACATGTCAACTGTCAGTTTCGATAAATCGAACTCTGGTTTCCAACCCCAATCTTTTATTGCATAACTATCATCTATAGAACGTGGCCAGCTGTTTGCAATTTGCTGCCGTGGATCATTAGTGCCGTAAGTTAATGTAAAATCCGGAATATGTTTTCTGATTTCTGCTGCCAAAACTTCGGGGGTAAAACTCACTCCTCCAAAATTATAACTGCTCCTAACCGAAATCTGGTCTGCAGGTGCATCCATCAGTTCAATTGTTCCGCGGATGGCATCGTCCATATACATCATTGGCAATTCTGTTTCTGCGTTTAAAAAACTCTGGTAACTGCCTTTTTTCAATGCATCGTGAAAAATGTGGATCGAATAATCTGTAGTTCCACCGCCTGGTGCGGCTTTCCAGCTAATTAATCCCGGATAACGGATACTGCGCACATCCAATCCATATTTTTGATTATAATATTCGCACCAACGCTCCCCTGCCAATTTACTGATTCCGTAAACTGTATTCGGGTCCATAATGCAATATTGTGAGGTATTATCTTTTGGCGAATTCGGTCCAAATACAGCAATAGAACTTGGCCAATATACTTTGGCTGTTTTATATTCTAATGCCAGATCCAATACGTTCAGCAAACCATTCATGTTTAAATCCCAGGCCAGCTTTGGGTTTTGCTCTCCTGTAGCCGATAATAATGCGGCTAAAAGATATACCTGAGTAGGTTTGTATTTGTGAAAAATACCCTTGATCATTTCTTTATCAAGTACGTTCACAAATTCGAAAGGAGCAGAATTTTTAATGTCGTAATCCGGCCTGCGTATATCGCATGCAACTACATGGTCATCTCCATATATTTTGCGTAACATCGTTACCAATTCGGTACCAATTTGCCCGTTAGAGCCTAAAACCACAATTTTTTCTTGCATATTTTTTATGAGATTGAGCAAAGGTAAAAAAATGAGATAAAACGCACTAAAATATTTATACTTAGTATGTGAAGAGCAGGTTAACTGGATAAATTGATGCCTGGGAATTGCAAACTGTAAACGGTACAGGTTAATTGTTTTAAAATGATTAATTGAGAATTGCTAATGATCAACTGAATGGAGTAACTGCAAACCGGCTTTAAACATTTCGACATTAATTTTATACATTTACTACACGTACCTGCATAACCAAATAACCAATGACTCCCTTTGAGCCTGAAAAATCTTCTGATTTACTGAGCCGCCTTAAAAAGGGCGACAAGCAGGCTTACGAAAAAATATATTTTACCTACAGTAAAGAATTATTATTGGCGGCTTACAAAAAAACAGGCGACAGGGTAATCGCAGAAGAGCTGGTGCAAAATATTTTCATTTCCCTTTGGGAAAAACGGCAGGAAGCACATATCAACAACTTGCAGGCTTATTTATTTGGTGCTTTAAAATTAAGTGTGATCAACCACATCAGAAGTATGGTGATGGAAAATAAATACATGGCGTACCAAACCCTAACCTACTCAGAAAACCACCAGGATACTGCAAACCTTGTAGATCTGCACGATTTATCCTCCATCATCGAAAAAGGCATCAATTCGTTGCCAGAAAAAACACAGGAAGTTTTCAGACTTAGCCGCTACCAACATCAATCCACTAAAGATATTTCTAACGGGTTAAACATTTCCGAAAAAGCGGTCGAATACCACATTACCCGCTCAATTAAGCGGATAAAAGAATATATCAAAAACTTTTATATCTTTTTATAACTGATTATCAGTTAATTACATTTAATTTTCTCTTTTTTGTCGATTAGCTTTAGGGGTTCCCCTCCACAGTGTTACTTGTATTGTATAAAGCCAAATATTCTTTCTTATGAACCAGAAATCATTTTACGATTTACTCAGCCGTTATGAAAATGGAAACTGTACAGAAGCCGAAAAGCACTGGGTAGATAAATGGTATCAGAATTTGAATCATAAAAACTTTAAGGATCTTTCTTCTACAGCACTTGAAGAAATGCAAACGAATGTTTGGCTTAACATCAACAATATTGAACGCAAACCTGCACCAATAGTAAAGGTTAAAAAGCTTTGGCCAAAGTTTGCCATCGCAGCATCTATTATGATTGCCTTTTTTATAGCCGGCTTATATTTAATGCGGTATAACCATGCTGAACAATCTTTTATTGACGAAAACGGCAATTTAGCTTTAGTAAGTAAAACCAACGAAACTGATCGTCCCATCATTATAGCGCTTAGCGATGCAAGTACAGTAACACTTAAACCGCAGGCAAATATTATTTATCCAAAAGTTTTTGCTGCCGATAAAAGAACAGTCTACTTAAAAGGTACAGCCTTTTTTTCGGTTAGCAAAAATCCAAAAAAACCATTTTATGTATACAATCAAAAACTGGTTGTGCGCGTATTGGGTACCAGCTTTTGGGTAAAATCATCTACTGATCAACTACCAGCACAAGTAGCCGTTAGAACAGGAAAAGTTCAGGTGCGGGAAAATGAGAAGAGTTCAATGTTCTCATTAGCCAAAGAAAAACTGGCTAAGCCAATTCTGCTTACACCGAACCAAAAAGGTGTTTTTTCAAACCATCAGTTAAATAAAACACTGGTAAGTAAGCCTATTCCGTTGGCCGAAGCCTATAATGTACCAACAAGTTTAAGCTATAACTTTAAAGAAGAAAGTATTAAGGAAATTTTCAAAACCTTATCAGAAGCTTACGGAATAGAAATAAAATCTGATAACGAGCAAATTGCAACATATACTTTTACCGGAGATTTAAGCAAAAAAGGGCTTTATGAGCAGCTCGACCTAATCTGTGGAACCATATCCAGCAAATATTACATCCAGGGAACCAGTATTGTGGTTTCCAATAAAAACTAACCAAATATAAAAAACAATGAAGCAGAACCACAACACCAACAGCCCGTAACCAGGGCACCATTTTCCATAATATTTTTCTAAAAAACAAAGCCGACAATGTGGGGCATTGCCGGCGAGTTAAATACAAAGAATTGTATTCATGGTATTCCTATGTCCAATAAATCCAATCATTTAATGAACAATAACCAAATTTATGAAAAAAAATCAACTTATTTCGCTGGCGATATATGCAATGAGAGTTTCGATTTACCAAGTACTTGCAATAATAATTTTTACCTGCGGCGCATTTGCCAAAAATGTCGACGCCCAAGATTTTCTGAATAAACCAATCTCGATCAAGGCCGATCAAACAGATATTAAAACCATTATAGAAAAAACCGAACACTTAACCAATGTTAAATTTGTTTATAGTCCACAATTAATAAATTCCGACCGCAAAGTTTCCATTAATGTGGTAAACCAAAAGCTTAAATACTTTCTTGAGAATTCGCTAAAACGTTATGACGTGGGATATAGGATAGTTAAAGACCAGATTCTGCTCTATTCTATTCCCGCTAATAACAATCTCGAATTATTAAAAGCTTTTGAAGGCATTGTAACCGGAAAAGTAACCGATAGCAAAGGAAATGCCATCCCGGGAGTATCAGTTACCGTTAAAGGGAAATCAATCGGAACCACCACCGACGAAAATGGTGCATTTGCCTTAAAAGGCCTTACTGTAGATAGTCGCGTGCTGGTGGTTAGGTACGTAGGTTTCATTTCTAAAGAAGTAAACCTATCGCCCGGCAATGCCGACGAAAATTTAACCATTAGCCTGTCAGAAGATAACCTCCAGTTGGAAAGCGTAATGGTAACCGGTGGTAATCCAAAGAAAAAATTAGAAAGTAGTGTGGCTTTAACTTCAGTAAGCAATAAAGACATTACCAACAGGGCACCCTTAAACAGTACCGATTTATTAAAAGCAATACCAGGCTTAACAGTAGAAAGTACAGGAGGCGATGGACCGGGAAATGTGTGGGTAAGAGGCTTTCCGCAACAGGGCGGTTATATTTTTCTGGGTATCCAGGAAGATGGTTTGCCACTTTTACCAACAGGTTTCAACACCAATCCTTCTGTAGATCAATACTATAAAACAGATTTAACCATTCAGAATATTGAAGCGGTGAGAGGTGGCAATGCTTCCATTATCCAGGCCAATACACCAGGTGCCGTAGTAAACAACATCAGTTACGTTGGTGCCGATAAACAGTATGGTCAGTTTAAATTCACTACAGGCTTTTCGCAGGGTTTATACCGTTTTGATGGAAATACTGGCGGAAAAATAAACGAAAACATCAAATATAACATCGGAGGTTTTTACCGTACTGACAATGGCGTGGTAGATCAGGGCTTTAACCCGGCCAACCAAGGTGGCCAAATTAAAGGTAACATGACTTTTAATTTCAAAAACCATAAAGGCTTTATCAGGGTATATGGCAAATATTTAAATGATAAAGTTCAGTTCTTGCTAACCAGTTATTATCCATACGATGGTACCGGGAAACCAACCACTTATCGCGATTACGATATGGCTTCGCAATCTATCGTGCCATTGCAAACCGAGTGGAGTTATAACGATCCAACAACAGGAAACCATGATTTCAGCTTAACAGATGGTATCCATACCAAATTAGGTTCAGCAGGTTTTCAGTTTAATTATTTAACTGATAGCGGTTGGCAGATTGTAAACAACTTCCGTTACCAAAATACCCATACCAATTCTACATATACAGTTCCTGCCGGAATTGCAGCAAGAACTGCCGCAACACCTTATTATTATCCCGGAGGTGCTGTTGCTCCATTTGTTACTGGCGATTATGTAATTACTTCTTCAGCAAACGGACAAATTAACAGTGATGTACAGATAGTGGATTATTTAGACCTGAAAAAAACCGTCAAAAACCACAGTTTGGGCATTGGTGCAGGTATCCATCAATATAACCGCGACGATTTGCGCTATGCATTCCGCTCATTCTCTGAGTTTAAAGAACATCCAAGCATTTTATTGCAATCGCCTACAGCTGGAGAGAGAACGATTCAGACTAAAAATACTTTTATTGGAGATACCAGAACTTTATCTGCTTATGCATCTGATGAGATTAAAATTTCGGAAAAATGGCGTTTAGATATCGGTGCGAGGATTGACAATCAAAATGTAAAAGGCGACAGACCTTATTATGTATTAAATTCAAATGGAACCATAAATACCACTGCAGCAGCTACCGCAACAATTTTAGGTTACACCCCATACAACGAAACCTTAACAAATTGGGCTGCATCTGTTGGCGCCAATTACAAAATCAATTCCACTTCGAGTATTTTTGCAAGGGCAACAAAAGCATACAACGCACCCAACGTGGGCGATTATAATGCGGCAGCATTTAATCCTGCAAACATTAAAAAACGCCCTGTTTATTTAGGGGAGGTAGGTTTTAAATATGCCAAAAACAACCTGGCTATTTTTGCTTCAGGAAGTTATTCTGCAATTAAAAATGTATCACTCACCATTAATGTACCAACCACGGCAGCAGGTACACAGGCTTTGGTTGCTTTTGGATCAACCCGTACATTTAGTGCAGAGTACGAAGTTTCTTACAAAATTGCCAAACCACTTAGCCTGCGTTTAACAGGAACCTTACAGGATTCTAAATATACCGATTACGAAGCCTCAACTAAAGGAAATGCAGCCGTATTGGCCGAATTTGGTGATCGTACCTATAGTTTTACCGGAAAAAGGACAGAACGTGTTCCGGTTTTAAATACTGAGCTTGGTGCCAATTACGATTACAAAAACTTTAACTTATATATAGCGGCAAACTATGTTGGCAGCCGTTTTACTTCGCCTAGCGATAGTTACAAATTACCTGCTTATGTAGTAATGAAAGCTGGAGCAGGATATAATTTTACTAAAAAAGTTTCAATAAGATTTTGGGCAGACAACTTGTTAAATGCAAAAGTGTTGACAGAAGGCGATGTTCGTGGAGATCAGTTCAGAGATTTCTCGGCCGTAACCCCTGGCACATTAATGATTGGCAGAACATTACTTCAACGTACTTTCTGGGGATCATTGGCTTATTCATTCTAACAAACAAAACCGGAGTTTACGCTCCGGTTTTTTAATTTAAAAATATCATGACAACAAGAAGATCATTTTTACAAAAGCTAAGTGTTGCAAGCGCAGCAGCTTTTTTAAGTCCGGCAGCAATTACAAACGCCTTGGCAGCACCAGCAAAGGTTTCTAAAATCGGTATAGGGTTGTTTACCCTCCGCGAACAGCTAACCGCAGATGTAAAAGCCACAATAGAACAAGTAGCAAAAATAGGTTATAACCAGGTAGAAACCTACTATGGCTACCCTGGCAAATACGAAGTGAAAGGATTTTGGGGCTTGCCAGCAAAAGATTTTAATGCCTTGTTAAAAGCAAATAACCTCAGCTCGCCAAGCGGGCATTATAACGTAACCGAATTTTTATCAACCGGGGATGATAAAGTATTGAAATCACACATCGAAACGGCAGCAACAGTTGGCCAGAAATATTTCGTAATACCCGCATTACCAACTGATATTAGGGCCAATGGCACTTTAGATGATTATAAACGCATGGCATCTAAATTTAACGAAGCAGCTTTACTTTGCGAAAAATCAGGTTTAAAATTAGCCTATCATAACCATAACTTCGAATTTAAAGATCAGGGGGCAGGTGTTACCGGTTACCAGATTCTGCTCTCAGAAACCGATCCCAAAAGAGTGGGTTTTGAATTGGATATTTTTTGGGCAGTAAATGCCGGGTTAGATCCGGTAGAAATGTTCAGGAAAAATCCAGGCCGCTATAAAATGTTCCATATTAAGGATATGGATAAAACAGATAAGGCTGTTTTTGTAGAAGTTGGAGCTGGCAGAATCGACTTTAAGCGCATTTTCGCAGCATCAAAACTTGCCGGTGTAGATTACATTTTTACCGAACAGGATATCATAAAAAAAGAACCTTACGAAAGTATTTCAGAAAGCTATAATTACATCAAAAAAAATCTGCTTTAAGCAGATTTTGCGCATAAAATAATGCCAATTTTAAATTTATTAGTAAATAATAAACTTGCCTGTACTAAATGTACTTTTTACACCAAGTAAATTTATTGTAAAACATGCCTCTAAATGGGTACAGAGCAAGAAAACAACAGTTGTTTAGAATTATTCTATCCGGTAACAATCACATTGCAGACTGATAATTTAACCACAAAAAATTACTCTTTCCATTATATTTTTTCTAATATTACTAATTCAACACATAAGTAACCAATATATAAAATCATAAAAACGATGCACAGAAGAGAAGCACTCAAAAACGTTGCATTTTTGCTGGGAGGAGCAATCTCGGCAAGTACAATGGGCGTTTTGTTTGAAAGTTTTACGCTCCCCGAAAATGAAAAAAACTTCGTTCTATATTCATTAGAAGACGAAAAAATTTTTGCTGAATTCGCTGATATTATTGTACCAACTACCAAATCATCTGCCGGAGCCAAGGCCGCTGGCTTAGGGAAATTTATTCCTATGATGATGAAAGATTGTTATCCCGCTGAAATGCAAACCTCATTTGCAAAGGGACTTAAAGATCTTCAGGCTAAATCAATGAAAGATTTTGGAAAAAGTTATGTCACTTTAACACCAGCCGACCGCAAAAAATTAATGATCGATTTAAGAGCCATTGCGCTTGCACAAAAAGAAAGCAAATCAGAAGAAAATAAAGATTTGTCTTACTTTTTCATAACCGCAAGGGATTTAACCCTGCTCGGTTATTATTCTTCAGAAATTGGTTGTACCAAAGCACGCGAATATGTGCTTATTCCGGGCCGATATGATGGCAATGCACCATTAAAACCAGGTCAAAAATCTTGGGCAACCTAATTTCTAACCACAACTACAAAACATCATGAATTTAAATACAAATTTAAAAGAAGAAAATACTTACGATGCTATTGTTATAGGATCGGGGATTAGTGGCGGCTGGGCTGCAAAAGAACTTACCGAAAAAGGGTTGCGCGTGTTAATGCTCGAAAGAGGAATGAACATCGAACACATTACCGGTTATGAAACAGCAATGAAAAATCCATGGGATTTTAAACATGCAGGCAAACTAACCGAAGAGCAAAAACGTACCCACCCGGTACAAAAAAGAGATTATCCGTACCAGGAAGCAAATGAAAAATGGTGGGTCAATGATTTAGAATGCCCATATACCGAAGATAAACGCTTCGATTGGTACCGGGGTTTCCATGTAGGTGGAAAATCATTAATGTGGGGCCGCCAGAGTTACCGCTTTAGCGATCATAACTTTGAAGACAACAAAAAAGACGGTCATGGAAATGATTGGCCAATTCGCTATGCCGAACTTTCCCCTTGGTACGATTATGCAGAACGGTTTGCGGGCATCAGTGGTTCAAAAGAAAACTGGCCTACATGCCCGGATGGTGAGTTTTTACCCCCAATGGATTTAAATATTGTAGAAAAATCGGTAAAAGCCCGCGTAGAAGAACATTATAAAAAAGAACGCATAATTATGATTGGCCGTGTTGCCAACCTTACAGTACCGCACAAAGGCCGTGGCAATTGCCAGTATAGGAACCTATGCAGCCGCGGTTGTCCGTTTGGGGCTTATTTCAGTACCCAATCCTCTACCCTTCCGGCTGCTATGGCAACAAAAAGGTTAACTGTGAGGCCATACTCTATCGTAAATCATATCATTTACGATAAAGACACTAAAAAAGCAAAAGGTGTAATGGTAATTGATGCAGAAACCAACAAAACGATGGAGTTTTATGCCAAAATTGTTTTCGTAAACGGTTCTACACTGGGTTCTACTTTCGTGTTGTTAAACTCCACTTCTGAAGCTCATCCAAATGGTTTGGGTAATGGAAGCGGTCAGTTAGGTCATAACCTGATGGATCACCATTTCCGTTGCGGAGCAAATGGAGAAGCAGAAGGTTTTGATGATAAATACACCTACGGCCGCCGTGCAAACGGAATCTATGTACCTAGGTATCAAAATATTGGCAACGATAAGCGTGATTACTTACGTGGTTTTGGTTACCAGGGCGGAGCAAGCAGAAGCAACTGGCAAAGTGATGTCGCAGAGCTGTCATTCGGTGCGGATCTGAAACAAAAAATGACCACACCAGGTAAATGGACAATGGGATTGGGTGGTTTTGGAGAAATGTTACCTTACTACGAAAACAGGGTTTACATTGATAAAACCAAAAAAGATAAATGGGGACAGCCGGTATTGGCAATTGATTGCGAATACAAAGAGAACGAGAAAAAAATGCGTTTGGATATGATGAACGATGCAGCTGAAATGTTAGAAAAAGCAGGCATGAAAAACATCAAAACATTCGATAACGGCTGTTATCCGGGCATGGCCATCCATGAACAAGGTACCGCCAGAATGGGTAACGATCCAAAAACTTCGGTATTGAACAAATTTAACCAGATGCATGAGGTAAATAATGTTTTCGTAACCGACGGATCATGTATGCCATCAATCGCCTGCCAAAATCCATCATTAACATTTATGGCTTTAACTGCACGCGCTTGTGATTATGCAGTAAAAGAATTAAAGAAAAAGAACATATAGAAAGGTTTCAGGTAAAAGGCTTAAGGTGTAGGGGTTTAAACTCCTTACACCCTAAGCCTTTAACTTAAAATAGACGACATAAAAAACCTCTGGAAGAGGTAAGTGACATAAGGTCTTATGGTATAGAAACATTAGCCTGAGCATTAAGCCTTATCTCATAAGTATTTATATAAGAATAAACATCTAGACAGGTTAAAGGCACAGGTTTTTAAGGAAGTGGGGAAATATCCTTCGCCTTAAACCTCAAACCCCTCACCTTTATAAACATGAAAAGAAAATTAAGAATGGGCATGATAGGCGGTGGAAAAGACGCTTTTATCGGTGCCGTACACCGTTTGGCTGCCAATATGGATGGCCTGATCGAATTAACTGCCGGAGCTTTAAGTGTAAATCCTGAAATTGGATATGAATCTGGAAAAATACTTTTTCTACCAGATAACAGGATTTATACCAATTACGAAGAAATGCTGACCAAAGAAAGTGAACTGCCAGCAGATGAAAGAATTGATTTTGTAACTATTGTTACCCCAAATTTTGCCCACTTTGCCCCTGCTATGATGGCTTTGGATAAAGGTTTTAATGTGGTAATTGAAAAACCAATGACCTTAACCTTAGAAGAAGCAAAACAGCTAAAAGCTAAAGTAGAAGAAACTGGTTTAACATTATGCTTAACCCACACCTATTCGGGCTACCCAATGGTTAAACAGGCCAAACAAATGGTGAGCGAGGGTGCTCTAGGTGCAATCAGAAAAATTATAGTAGAATATCCTCAAGGCTGGTTAAGCACACTTTCAGAACGCGAAGGAAATGCACAGGCCGCATGGCGCACCGATCCGTCAAAAACCGGTAAAAGTGGTAGTATGGGCGATATTGGTACCCATGCCGCACATTTGGCCGAATACATATCTGGCTTAAAAATTGCAAAAATTTGTGCCGATTTAAGTATTGTTGTGCCAGGCAGGGCAATTGATGATGATGGTAACGTACTGTTAAAATTCGATAACGGATCAAACGGTGTACTAATTGCTTCGCAAATTGCTGCAGGCGAAGAAAATGCACTAAAAATTAAAGTTTATGGCGAAAAAGGTGGCATGGAATGGCACCAAATGGAACCAAATACCTTAATTGTAAAATGGTTAAATGCACCAGCCCAGATTTACAGAACAGGTAATGGTTACATGGGCAGCTTTGCTCAGCACAATACCCGCACCCCAGGCGGGCACCCTGAAGGTTATTTAGAGGCATTTGCGAATATTTATAAAAACTTTGCCCTAACCGTAAATGCGAAACTAAATAATGAACAGCCAACCGCAGAAATGTTAGATTTCCCAAGCTGTGACGATGGTATTAGAGGTATGGCTTTTATCGAAAATGTAGTAGCCTCAAGCCAGTCAGATCAGAAATGGTTAGATTATAAATTATAACAATCCAGCATGACAACTATAAAAGGACCAGCAGTATTTTTAGCACAATTTATAAGCGACGAAGCTCCGTTTAATTCTTTAGATAACATTTGCCAGTGGGCCGCCGGATTAGGTTTTAAAGGCATACAGATGCCCACCCTGGACACAAGATTTATCGATCTCCAAAAAGCAGCTGAGAGTAAAACTTATGCAGATGAACTGAAAGGCAAAATTGCATCCTACGGTTTAGAAATTACCGAATTATCTACCCACTTACAAGGACAATTGGTTGCAGTACACCCGTCCTACGATGATCTTTTTGATGCTTTTGCACCAAAAGAAGTACACAAAAACCCAAAAGCAAGAACAGAATGGGCAGTACAACAAATGAAATATGCAGCAAAAGCCTCTCAAAACTTAGGCTTAAACGCTCATGCTACTTTTAGTGGTTCATTGTTATGGCAGTATTTCCATCCATGGCCACAACGCCCGGCAGGGTTGGTAGAGGAGGGTTTTGCAGAATTGGCAAAACGCTGGACTCCAATTTTAAACGAATTTGACCAATGTGGCGTTGATGTTTGCTACGAAATACACCCGGGAGAAGATTTATTTGATGGCGAAACTTACGAAATGTTCCTTGCTGCCGTAAATAATCATCCTCGGGCATGCTTATTGTATGATCCATCTCACTTTGTGTTGCAACAATTGGATTACATTCAATACATCGACTTCTACCACGAACGCATAAAAGCATTCCACGTAAAAGACGCAGAATTTAATCCTACAGGCAAACAAGGCACTTTTGGTGGATACCAAAGCTGGGCAAACCGAGCCGGACGTTACCGTTCGCCAGGCGATGGCCAGGTTGATTTTAAAACCATTTTTAGTAAATTGGCCCAATATGACTTTAAAGGTTGGGCAGTAATGGAATGGGAATGCTGTATTAAAAACCAGGAAGACGGTGCCCGTGAAGGTGCTGAATTTATTAAAAAGAATATCATTAACGTAACCGATAAAGCATTTGATGATTTTGCTGCATCGGGAAGTGATAGCGCTTTCAATAAAAAAATATTAGGATTATAAGGTTAAAAAACACAAAACACACCCAGGATGAAAACCTGCATAAGCATTAACAAATAAAACAAAAACCGCTTATGCAAGCTTGAATCTTATTAAAACAATACACACATATGAAAAAAACATTTTTAGTTCTAGGCGCTGTAGTCATTTTTATGGCGTCTTTTTCAAAAGCGGACTTATCGAAAGAGAAAACTGTGGTTGCAACAGCAACAATGACAAATCATGCTGCTTTTCAGTCAAATCCAGGCGAAAAATTGATCAATAAAAACGATTGTTTAGGTTGCCACAACAAAACCAATAAAATTATCGGTCCTGCTTACGTAGAAATTGCAAAAAAATATCCGGCTACCGAGAAAAACATCAATATGTTAGCCGATAAAATTATTAAAGGTGGTACAGGCGTTTGGGGTAATTTACCAATGACAGCCCATGCCAGCCTTAAAAAAGACGATGCAAAATTAATGGTGAAGTACATTTTATCCCTAAAAAAATAATTTAACCAAATTAGCAAATCGATTTACTAGTATGAAAACAGAGCAAGAAAATAAAAACACGAGTAACCGCCGTGATTTTATTAAAACTTCGGCAATCGCTGCCGCAGCATTTATGATCGTACCCCGCCACGTTTTGGGCGGGCCGGGTTATTTAGCACCTAGCGACCGTTTATTAGTTGCCGGAATCGGCGTTGGCGGAAAAGGCGAAAGCGACCTCAGTATGTTCAGCAAAAGCGGAAAGGCAGATATTGCTTTTTTATGTGATGTTGACGACCGCCGCGCAGCCAATAGTGTTAAAGCTTTCCCTAAAGCAAAATACTATAAAGATTGGCGCGAAATGTTAGATAAAGAACATAAAAATTTTGATGCTGTTTCTGTTTCCACTCCAGATCATAACCATGCCATTCAAGCTTTGGCGGCTATGCAGTTGGGCAAGCACGTTTACGTTCAAAAGCCTTTAACGCATGATATTTATGAAGCACGTATTTTAACCGCTGCTGCAAAAAAATATAAGGTAGTTACTCAAATGGGTAATCAGGGCGCATCAAATGATGGTCCGCGCCAAATGAAAGAATGGTATGAAGCAGGTTTAATTGGCGATGTACATACGGTATATGCGTGGACAAACCGCCCGGTTTGGCCTCAGGGTATTCCATGGCCAAACAAAAAGGCCGAAATTCCGAAAGAATTAGATTGGAATTTATGGTTAGGCACAGCTCCTGAAAAAGATTTCGTTGATAAATTAGTTCCATTTAACTGGCGTGGCTGGTGGGATTACGGAACTGGTGCCCTTGGCGATATGGGCTGTCACCTGATTGAAGCTCCATTTAGTGTATTAAATTTAAAATACGCCAAAGAAGTTGAAGCAAGTGTTGGTTCTGTTTATGTAGATGAATTTAAACGCGGTTATTTCCCTGAAAGTTGCCCTCCATCAAGTCATGTTACCTTAAAGTTTCCTAAAACAAATAAAACCAAAGGTGATGTAACTTTACATTGGATGGATGGTGGTATCCAGCCAGAACGCCCTGAAGAACTAGAAGCAAACGAAACTTTTGGTGATGGTGGCAACGGTACCCTATTTGTTGGTACAAAAGGCAAAATGATGTCGGAAACTTATAGTGCAAATCCAAAATTATTGCCTTTAAGCAGAAATAAAGACATTAAAGTTGCCCAAAAGTATGCACGTGTACCTGATGGTGCAAACGGACACTACAAACAATGGGTAGAAGCAGCAATTGCCGGTTATGGTAAACAAGAAGTAAGTTCGCCTTTCGAAATTGCTGGTCCGCTTACAGAAGCTTTATTAATGGCCAATCTTGCAATCAGAAGCTTTGATATCCAAAAAACTGTAGGTGATAAAGTTACTTACCCAGGCAGGTATACCAAAATGCTTTGGGATAATGACAATATGAAAGTAACCAATTTCGAAGAAGCCAACCAATTTGTAAAACGCGAGTACCGCAAAGGCTGGAACAATTTAACACTTTAATAAAACCACAAACCTCGCAGGTTTTTAAACGACGAAGTCCTCAATGAGGCCTTTAAAAACAATAAAAACCCCGAATTAAACTTGCGAGGTTTAAACTTAAAAAAATGAAAAAAATCTTTCTTTCTGCCTGTATCTTACTTGCAGTAACACAAATATCTAAAGCGCAAAAAGGCTTTAAACCATTGTTCGACGGTAAAACAACAACCGGTTGGCATACTTATAACAAAACTACCGTTGGTAGCGGCTGGCAAGTACAGGATGGTGCTTTACACCTGGATTTAGCTAAAAAAGGCGCCGATGGCGGTGGCGATTTAGTGACCAATAAAGAATACGGAGATTTCCATTTAAAATATGATTGGAAAGTAGCACCAAAAGCAAATAGTGGATTGATTTTTTATGTTCACGAAGAACCTAAATATGGCGCAACTTACTCTACAGGCTTAGAAATGCAGGTTATTGATAACTATGGTCACCCGGATGGAAAAATAACCAAACACCGTGCAGGCGATTTATACGACCTGGTAAAAAGCTCGTCAGAACCAGTTAAACCAGTTGGTGAATGGAATAAAGCAGAAATTATTAGCAAAAAAGGCAAATTAACTTTAATTTTAAACGGAGTTGAAGTTGTAAAAACTACGCTTTGGGATGATAACTGGAAAAAAATTGTAGCAGGAAGCAAATTTGCAACCTGGGAAAATTGGGGCACCTTTAAAACCGGTAAAATTGCTTTACAAGATCACGGAGATGAAGTTTGGTACAAAAACATCTCAATAAAAGAACTATAATCAAGGTTTAAGGCGTAAGGCTGAAGGTTTCTTTTCCTTCGCTTAACCATAAATTTGAGTTAGAAAGCGGGAAAGCATAAAGCTTACCCGCTTTCGTATTAAACCTTACAGCATAAACCATTAACCTAATACCATAATATAACCTTATATAAACCAAATGAATAGCACTACTCGCTTTAAACTCTCTGCCATGATGTTTCTGGAATTTTTTATCTGGGGCGCATGGTTTGTAACTTTAGGCGCTTTTTTGAGCAATAACCTAAAAGCAACCAATTCAGAAATTGGCTCCGTATTTTCAACCCAATCATGGGGTGCAATTATTGCCCCTTTTATAATCGGCTTAATTGCCGACAGGTATTTTAACGCCGAAAGAATTTTAGGAGTATTACACATTATTGGTGCTATTTTAATGTATCAGATGTATAATGCACCAGATGTAAGTGTTTTTTATCCATACGTATTAGGATACATGATTTTGTTTATGCCAACCCTTGCTTTAGTGAATTCAGTTTCTTTTAACCAAATGAAAGATGCCGAAAAAGAATTTGCAAACATCAGGGTATTTGGTACCATTGGTTGGATCATTGCTGGTTTATTAATCAGTTTTGCATTCCACTGGGATTCACCTGAAGGAATTCAGGCAGGAATGTTAAAAAGTACTTTCCTAATGGCCGGAATTGCTTCCCTGGCATTGGGCTTATTTAGCTTTACCTTACCTGCAACTCCTCCAAAAGTTGCTAAAGACGAAAAAATAAAATTAAGAGACATTTTAGGCTTAGATGCCTTAAAACTATTAAAAGATAAAAACTTTGCTGTTTTCTTCATCTCATCCATCTTAATTTGCATCCCTTTAGCCTTTTATTATCAAAATGCTGGCCTTTTCTTGGCAGATATCAAGGTTTCCAATCCTACAGGCAAAATGGCCATAGGCCAGGTTTCAGAAGCATTGTTTTTACTTGCCATACCTGTATTCTTTTCTAAATACGGCTTTAAAAAAACCATTATAGTTGGTATGTTGGCATGGGCTGTACGTTATGTACTTTTTGCTTATGGTAATGCCGGTAACCTTAGTTTTATGTTAATTATCGGTATTGCACTTCATGGTGTTTGTTACGATTTCTTCTTTGTTTCCGGTCAGATTTATACCAACTCAAAAGCAGGAGAAAAAATTAAAAGTGCAGCACAAGGAATCATTACCCTTGCAACTTATGGTGTGGGTATGCTTATCGGCTTTAAAGTGGCGGGATTAATTACAGATATGTACAAAACTGGCGAGGTAACCGACTGGAAAATGGTTTGGATTATTCCGGCAGGAATTGCAGCCGCAGTATTCTTGTTATTTGCGTTATTATTTAACGATAAAACCAAGTCAGAAATAGCACCTAAAGCAGTTTAAAATGGCCTCGAACGTAAATAGAAGAAACGCACTCAAAAACATCATTGCAGGAACCGCTGCAATTGGTGTTTCTTCAGGTCTTTCAGCATTAGCAATGGATAAACCAGAATCAGATCAGCCGTTAAGGCTAAAAGGAACGATTAACCATGCGGTTTGCCGCTGGTGCTTTAGCAGTTTTGATGTAGAAGCACTTTGTGTTGAAGCCAAAAAAATCGGTATTAAAGGTATTGATCTCGTTGGTCCGAAAGATTGGCCTACGTTAAAAAATCATGGTTTGGAATCTACCATGTGCAATGGTGCCGAAATTAATTTAACTGATGGTTTTAACGACGAAAAATTTCATGATAAGTTAATCCAAAATTATACCGCAATGATTCCGCTTGTTGCAGCAGCAGGATACAAAAACCTGATATGCTTTAGCGGAAGCCGCCGTGGTAAAGATGATGAAACAGGCTGGAACAACTGCGTTAAAGGCTTAAAACAATTAATGCCACTGGCAGAAAAGCACAATGTAGTGCTGGTAATGGAGCTTTTGAACAGTAAAGTTAACCATAAAGATTACCAATGCGACAGAACCTCGTGGGGGGCTGAACTTTGCAAACGTTTAGGATCAGAAAATTTTAAATTGTTGTATGATATCTATCATATGCAAATTGATGAAGGAGATGTAATCAGAAACATCAGGGATTACCATCAATACATTGCTCATTATCATACCGCAGGTGTTCCTGGAAGAAACGAGATTGATGATACGCAGGAATTATATTATCCTGCAATAATGAAAGCCATTGCCGAAACCGGCTTTAAAGGTTTTGTTGCACAAGAATTTATACCTAAAAATGCGGATAAAATTGCTTCGTTAAAAAAGGCAGTTGCAATCTGCGACATCTAAAATAGATACCTATGTTATCAAGAAGAAGTTTTCTACTAAACAGTAGTATGGCTGCCGCTGCAGCACTATTGGTGCCATCATTTGCTTGCCTGGCTGCCGATAAAAAATCAGTTGGTTTGCAATTATATTCTTTAAGAGAAGAGTTGCCAAAAGATGTTAAAGGAACAATTGCCAAAGTAGCAAAAGCAGGCTTTGCAGAAGTTGAAACCTATGGTTTTTCGATTAAAGATCAATTTTGGGGCCTAACCCCTGCTGAGTTTAAAAAACTGCTTGATGAAAACGGATTAAAAGCACCAAGCGGCCATTATGGTTTAGGCAGCTATTTAACCGATGGCAATACCGAAGAATTAAAAGCTGCTATTGCCGCTGCAAAGGTATTGGGAAGTGAATATGTTACCATACCCTGGTTAGATGAAAGCATTAGAAAAACTGCCGACGACTATAAAAAACTTGCTGTAAAAATTAACGCAGCGGGTAAACTGGCAAAAGGAGCAGGTATCAGATTGGCTTACCACAACCACAATTTCGAATTTGAAAAACAGGGAGATACAACTGGATATGAGATTTTGCTAAAAGAAACGGATAAAAATCTTGTTGATTTTGAACTTGATTTATATTGGGTAGTGAGATCTGGAAACGATCCGATAAAATTATTTAAAGAAAATCCAGGTCGTTTTACCATGTGGCACGTTAAAGATATGGATAAAACAAACCCTGCCTTAAATGCTGAAGTTGGAACAGGATCAATCAATTTTAAACCAATTTTTGCAGAGGCCAAACTTTCGGGCATGAAACATTTCTTTGTAGAGCACGAAACCAATTATAAGCCAAATCCAATGGAATCTGTTGCAGCAAGCTGCGCATACATTAAAAAAGAAATTATTTAAATGATGAATTCAAGAAGAACATTCTTAAAACAGGCAGGTTTAGCTGCGGGTGCCGCATTGCTAATCCCATCATTTGCTTTTGATAAAGCGACTAAAAACGTTGGCCTGCAATTGTATAGCCTACGTGATGAATTACCAAAAGATGTAAAAGGTGTGATCGAAAAAGTAGCGCAGGCCGGGTATAAAGAAGTAGAAACCTATGGTTTTTCAAATGGTAAATTCTGGGGCCTAACGCCAAAAGAATTTAAGGCTTTATTAGATGCAAACGGCTTAAAAGCACCAAGTGGCCATTACCACATGGATGATTTTGTAAAAACAGGTAAAACAGAAAGGCTGAAAGCTGATATAGAATCTTCAGCAGCAATTGGCGGTAAATATTTTACCATCGCAGGCGCATCTGTTGATACAAGCAAGGGTGCAGACGGTTTTAAAAAAACCGCAAACGACTTTAATAAAGTTGCCGAAATTGCAAAAGCAAGTGGTTTAAAATTTGCCTATCACAACCACGATTTCGAATTTAAAAAATTAGGGGATACAACTGGTTATGATGTGTATTTAACCGAAACAGACAAAAATCTGGTAAATTTTGAATTAGATTTATATTGGGCTGTCCGTTCAGGTAACGATCCGCTGGCATTATTTAAAAAATATCCTGGCCGTTTCCCAATGTGGCATGTTAAAGATATGGACAAAACCAAACCAGAATGGAATACTGAAGTAGGCAAAGGTTCTATCGATTTCAAAGCGATTTTTGCCCAGGCAAAACTTTCGGGTATGCAACATTTCTTTGTAGAACACGAAACCAACTATCAGCCAAATCCAATCGGTTCTATTAAAACGAGCTGCGATTATATCAAAGCCAACTTAATTTAAATTGAATATACCTCGCAGGTTCTAAATCTGCGGGGTTCACATTCAAAATGTAATGCTGATTTATTTTCCTGGTAGAAAAGTATTTCAACTCCCTCCTCGCTACCAAATATTTAGCAACTTTCTTGTGGTACAGATCCTGAAATAAATTCAGGCTCGCCTTACCAGCTGCAGCGTTTCTAAAACGCTAGCTTACCATTCACTTTCTGATTAATACATTTTAGTTACAGCTAAATCGAATTAATGCATAATTCTTACACCTTATTTTCTATCGAAAAACTAACATTTGAAATATAAAAAGCAAATTTAATTGGCAACAATGGGGATATAAGCTTAATTTTTAGCATATTTGGACTTATATCAAATGTTTAATAAAATATAATTAAAATTTAAAATGAAAGTAGCAGTAGTAGGTGCCACCGGATTGGTAGGCACTGTAATGTTAAAAGTATTGGAGGAAAGAAATTTCCCTTTAACAGAGTTAATTCCCGTAGCATCAGAAAAGAGCGTTGGTAAGGAAATTACTTTTAAGGGTAAGAAGTTCCCAATCGTTAGCATGGATACTGCGATCAGCATGAAACCAGATATCGCTCTTTTTTCTGCAGGTGGAAATACTTCATTGGAGCATGCTCCACGTTTTAAAGAAGCTGGAACAACGGTAATTGATAATTCTTCTGCATGGAGAATGGACCCTGCAATTAAATTAATTGTACCTGAAGTAAATGCACACGAACTTTCTATTGATAATAAAATTATTGCCAACCCAAACTGTTCTACCATACAAATGGTGGTGGTTTTAAAGCCTTTGCACGATAAATACAAAATTAAACGTGTAATTGTTTCTACTTACCAATCGGTTACCGGTACAGGTGTTAAAGCGGTTGAGCAGTTAATGAATGAGCGTAAAGGCATTGATGGTCCTAAGGCTTATCCTTACGAAATCGACTTAAATGTTCTTCCTCATATCGATGTTTTCATGGATAATGGATACACGAAAGAAGAAATGAAAATGGTTAAGGAAACGAACAAAATCATGAGCGACGATAACATCAGAGTTACCGCTACTACTGTTCGTATCCCGGTAATGGGTGGCCACTCCGAATCAGTAAACATCGAGTTTGAAAATGATTTCGATTTAGCTGAAGTACGTAGTATTTTAGAAAAATCGCCAGGTATCATAGTTGTTGATGATGTTGCCAACTTAAAATACCCAATGCCGAAAGATGCACATGAGAAAGATGAAGTTTTTGTAGGCCGTATCCGTAGAGATGAATCGGCCCCTAAAGCATTAAACCTTTGGATTGTTGCTGATAACTTGCGTAAAGGAGCAGCAACCAACGCAGTTCAGATTGCCGAATACCTGGTTCAAAAAGAATTGGTTTAAATCAATAATTCAAAAAAAGTCCCCTGATAATACATCTGGGGACTTTTTTTATGCACGCTCTCCACCATGAAACATCTCCCTATTGCCTTAATTTATTCCAGGTTACTAATCGGCTTTGGAATAATTCTTTTAAGTGTTTTCCATATTAATCACTATTCCATCTTAGCCATCACCTTATTATCCATCGGTTTATTAACAGATATTTTTGATGGGATAATTGCCCGCAAGCTTAATATATCTTCAGAAAAGCTAAGGCGATTGGATTCAGGCATCGATCAGGTATTTTTTATTTCGGTGGCTGTTGCTACCTATATCCAATGCCCGGATTTTTTTAAAACAAACCTGATTAAATTGATTGTACTCGGTGCTTTTGAGGCTTCTACTTATGTACTGAGTTATATAAAATTTAAAAAGGAAATTGCTACACATTCTATCGGGGCTAAAATTTGGACATTAACAATATTTGCCACACTGATAGAAATTATGATACACTGTGAGTCTGTTATGCTTTTCGAAATTTGTTTCTGGCTTGGTTTAGCAACAAGAATAGAAATACTTGCCATTGTTATCACCCTAAAAAAATGGATAAACGATGTACCCTCAATCTATCACGCCATAAAACTGAGACAAGGGAAAGAAATTAAACGCAATAAATTGTTTAATGGCTAATGTAAAACATAACTAAAGAATATAAAAAAGAGATTGTAATCACTAAATTATATATAAAAAGAAGATTATAATCACTAAATTATATATAAAAAAGAGATTAGGTTAAAAATTTTGTACATTTGTTACTGAAGATGACACCATGAAATGATCATTAGAAGTTTGCAAACCCATATTGAATCGAAGTTTTTTAAGCAAAAAGCGATTATTGTTACCGGTGCAAGGCAGGTGGGTAAAACCACTATGCTAAAGCAATTGGTAAATAAAACAGGCCTATCCTTCGTTTTTCTGAATTGCGATGAAGCAAATGTCCGAACGATATTGACAGACATCAGTGTTGAGCGACTTAAATCAATTATCGGCTCAAATAAATTTATTTTCATCGACGAAGCACAACGCGTTACAAATATCGGCCTAACACTAAAATTGATCGTAGATAACTTTACCAATGTACAGCTTTTAGTTACAGGTTCTTCATCACTTGATTTAGCTGCTGGTATAAAAGAATCATTAACCGGAAGAAAATTCGAATACCACCTCTTTCCATTTTCAGTTGCAGAACTTGTAGATGATACGAATGTACTTATCGAAGAGCAAGCTTTAGAAAAGAGGTTAATTTATGGTACTTACCCTGATGCTATAAACTATCCGGGAGAAGAAAAAGAACTCTTGTTAAATTTAGCCAACAGTTATTTGTTTAAAGATATTTTATCACTTACCGGTATCCGAAAACCTTTACAACTCGAAAAATTAGTACAGGCTTTGGCACTACAGATTGGCAATGAAGTATCATATACCGAGCTAGGGCAAATGATTGAAGCAGATAAATTAACAGTTGAGCGTTATATAGATTTATTGGAGCAATGCTTCGTAGTATTTAGGTTAGGTGCTTACAGTAGCAATCTTCGGAACGAAATAAAAAAAAGCAAAAAAATATATTTTTACGATACCGGGATCCGCAATGCGGTGATTGAAAATTTTAACACATTAGGATTGCGGCAGGATGCTGGTCAGCTTTTTGAAAATTATATTGTTTCTGAGTATATAAAAGCCAGTAACAATAAAAGAAAACATGCCAAATATTATTTTTGGCGTAGTTTTCAGCAACAGGAAATTGATTTAATTGAAGAAGTTGATGGAAAAATAAATGCAATAGAGATTAAATGGAATGAAAACAAAAAAGTAAGATTTCCATCCACTTTTCTGGATGCATACACCACCAATGAAACATATGTGATAAACAAATCAAATTATACCCAATTTTTGTAATAACTCATCTTTGATCATAAAAAAATGAAATTTTTCAAATTAATATTCTTGTTCGTTTTCTCAGTTACGGCTACGCTTGCTCAAAACAGGATTCAAAATCTTGAAAAAGCTTTCAATAGTTTATTAAATGATGAACAGGCAAAACATGCCATTGCATCACTTTGTGTTTTGGATGCCAATACAGGCAAAACATTATTTGCTAAAAATGAACAGATTGGTTTAGCAACCGCATCAACACTTAAAACAATTACGGCAGCTACTGCTTTCAGTATTTTGGGTAAAGATTTTCAGTTTCAAACTACATTGGCCTATACCGGAACAATTACCACAGATGGAATTTTAAAAGGAAATTTAATCATTATCGGGAGCGGTGACCCAACCCTGGGCTCATGGCGTTATCAAAATAAAGAAAATGCTGTTTTAACACAATGGGTTGCTGCAATAAAATCAACAGGGATTAAAAAAATTGAAGGTACAATAATTGGTGATGACCGAATTTTTGGTACACAAACCACACCTGAAGGCTGGGTTTGGCAAGATATAGGAAATTATTACGGTGCCGGAACATCTGGATTGGCCTGGAGAGAAAACCAATTCGATATTCATTTAAAGTCTGGAAGTAGTACAGCAGATGCTGTTAAAGTGATAAAAACAGTTCCGGCTACACCTTATCTCCAACTTGTAAATGAGTTAAAAACCGGCAGCCCAGGCTCGGGTGATCGTGCTTATGCTTTTTTGCCACCGTACAGTAATACCGCTTATATCAGAGGAAGCTGGGGAATTGGCATTGCCAAATCTGGTATTTCAGTCGCCCTCCCCGACCCTGCATTTGATTGTGCCTACCGTTTGCAGGATACGCTTAAGAGATTGGGGATTTCTGTTTCTCAACAAGCTACAACTGCCCGTTTAATGACTTTAAACAACCAGATAATTCCTTCGGTTACACAAAAAATAAGTACCATAAGTTCTCCAAGTTTAAGCGAAATCACTTATTGGTTTTTAAAGAAAAGCATCAACCTGTATGGCGAATCACTTCTGAAAACCATTGCCATAAAATCTGGTAAAACAGGCACAACCAGTAAAGGTGTAGAAACGGAAATTAATTTTTGGGCAGATAAAGGAATTGACAAAACAGCACTGAACATTATCGATGGCAGCGGACTTTCTCCTGGAGATAGGATAACAACATCAGCAATGGCAAGGATACTATTTCAGATTCAAAAAGAAAATTGGTTTTCTGATTATTATAAAGCCTTGCCTGAATATAATGGCATGAAAATTAAAAGCGGAACAATAAACGATGTTTCAGCATTTGCGGGCTACCACACCGATGCAGCAGGCAATAAATACATTGTGGTAATCAACATAAATAATTATAGTGGAAGTGGAATTAATAAAAAATTATTTAGAGTGTTGGATGAATTGAAGTAGAAGAAAAAACTTCGAGTAATTACATATTAGGTGATACATCCATTCCGGCCGTCACCCTGAATTCATTTCAGGGTCTTAAGAACATAAAAGCCCAATCTCGATTTAATGAAAAATAAAGATCTTGATTGAAAAACCATTTATCACACACCTAAACAATTATGGTTCAAAGTTTCTTCTAAACACCATCCAGGCAAGAATCAAATTCATTGGAATAATCACCAAGCCTAAGCCATACATAATAAACACATAAAAAAGTAAAAACAGGCAAAAAACGCCTATTAAAAATCCTTTAACCCGAATCCCATTTAGTAAAAGCAAACTTCTGAATAAAAGAATGGCAGAAAAAGCAAATGCAGCTAAAAAGAATGAAGTTATAAAGCCAAAACGGGTAAAAATCCAACATAGCTCGGGCAATAATAAAATAAGATAATTTAAGCAAAAGCTAAAAAACACCCTGGATTTACTAAAAGGAAAATTGGGCAAAAAGGATAAATATCTGTCATTAAAAACCTTTTCCTCGTAAATGAGTACAACATGTGCAACAACAATACATGAGGTGACAAGCATCAATAATCTTAAATCATCTTTAAGATCAGCAAAAACCAATAATATGCCCGAAATCAGTACCCATGAAAGTAATTTGGTAAGCACATACGCCAATTTTGACCGGTTCAAAACCTGAAAACTATACAACAAGAAAACAGGCTTGTTCCATTTTCAGGTAATCCTGATTAACCAACTGGACTTATTAACCTCAACCAAACGGTTATTTTCTTTTAAACAGATGTATGCACTGCCAGCAATCAGCAGCAGCTGAAAAAGCAAAATGCCAATTGAAATGATATAAAATCCAAATACAAGTCCGATTGTTAAGGCATATAACGTATAACTTAAAACAGGTAAAAATATATAGCTATACACCATAACCCAGCGTTTAAACTGGCTTTTTCTTGCTGATGCAGTAAAACTGTAAAACAAGAATTCTTGCTGTGGCAAAGCCATTTGATCTAAAACATATTTAAGGCTTTTATATGCATAAAGTGTGCTTCCTACCAGATAAAAAGTTAAAATGAGCGGATTGCTTACAATACTGATGGTAAAGAAGAATTGCCAGAAATCTATTTGCTCAGGCCGAACTGTGCCAAGGGTATTGATAAATAAACAATAACTGATTAAAATTACAAATATAAACACCAGCATACCTGCATGAATTCTGTAAAATCCATCTACAAATATTTTCTTTAAAGCAATATTCGATGTAGTAAACATTAAAAATTTAGTGTTAATCTCTGATCCTTGATATCAATTTGTTTAATACCAGATAATTTTGTTTCATCAAGGGGCTGATGGGAAGAAAGTAAAAAACTGACTTTCTCCCTTAGATGTTTTTCTTCAATCCAATGGTACAATACATTTAACGATTCTACATCTATCGTATTCAATGGTTCATCCAGTAAAATGAGTTTTGGTTGTCCTAAAAAAGCCAAAACCAATGACAGTTTCTTAAGCATTCCACTAGAATATGATCCAAGAGGATTCTGAATATATGCCTTCATACCCATATCAGCAATCAATTCATTTTCCTGGCCTACTGTTGCACCTTTCGCTTTCGCAAAAAGGCCAATCATTTCTGTGCCTGTTAAAAATTCTGGAAAAATTGGTTCAGCTTCCGCAAAATTTACAAGTTTTCGGAATTTAACGCCATGATTTTTTAAATAAACATTGTGAATGGCAATATCTCCTTTAAAGGCCAAAATCCCTGCAATTGATTTCAACAGTGTACTTTTGCCCGAACCATTGCTTCCTTTTATCCAGAAAATACCATCCGGGATTTTAATATTATCTATCTTTAAAACGAGATGACCGAAATAGGATTTTTCAAATTGACTGATGTGCAGCATAAAATCATTTTAATTCTGACTTTGGTTTTAATAAAAAGTTACAAATCAGATTCATCTTGATAAACGATTACACCATGCAATTAATTTTACGCCCATACGAACATAACGATCTTGATAATTTGGTTAAACATGCCAACAATTTCAACATTTCAAAATATTTGACTGATAAATTTCCTTTTCCATATCAAAAAAAAGATGGAGAGGCATTTATTCAACTGGCTTTAAGTCATCATCCCCTTCAAATTAAGGCTATTGTGGTAAATAATGAAGTAATTGGATCGATAGGTGTGCACCAATTAGCTGATATTTATAGTAAAAGTGCAGAAATGGGCTATTGGATTGCTGAAGACTTTTGGGGCAAGGGCATTATTCCTCAAGCTGTAAAAGAGATGCTTAAATATGGTTTCGAAACATTTGATGTGGAAAGGATTTTTGCACGCACTGCGCATACCAACCTGGCCTCACAGCGGGTTTTAAAAAAAGCAGGTTTTATTTTGGAGGCAGAATTAAAGGGGACTATTTTTAAAAATGGCGAATACTTTGATGAATTAATTTTTGGATTCAGAAAAAATCAGCTAGGTTAATCACTTACCTAAGAATTACCAGCACTTTATGGTTTAAACCCGATTGCCGTGGAAACCAAAAGCTTTTTCAGCTTTTGTTGTAACAAAAAGCGGGACTACAGCCTCAAAAAAGCCACTCACACTGCTTTTCCATAAAAAATTATGTAGCCAGGCAAATTAACTGCTTTAATAAGCAAATAGATGAAAATAACTATTAATAAACACCATATTAACTTAAAATTAACAGCCAATTAAGCTTAAACAACTATCGTAACATTAAGCCTTTAATCTCTTTATTTATTTAAAAAATATACTAACTTTGATGTTGCGCTTAGTAATTGTACTTTATACACTAAGCAGGTTAAAAAATCAATAAAAATCAAATAAAAATGAGCATAATCGTTAATGTCCATGCCAGACAAATTCTCGATTCGAGAGGCAATCCAACAGTAGAAGTAGAAGTAGTAACAGAGGCAGGCGCTTTTGGCCGTGCAGCTGTACCAAGCGGTGCATCTACTGGACAATATGAGGCTGTTGAATTACGTGATGGTGATAAATCTACATATTTAGGTAAAGGTGTTTTAAAAGCTGTAGAAAATGTAAATACTAAAATTGCTGATGCATTAAGAGGTATTGATGTTTTTGAACAAAATGCAATCGATAAATTAATGATCGACCTAGACGGTACCGAAAACAAAGGTAACCTAGGAGCTAATGCAATTTTAGGTGTTTCTTTAGCGGTTGCTAAAGCTGCTGCTGATGAAATTGGCCAACCATTATACCGTTACATTGGTGGTGTTAACGCAAACACTTTACCAATTCCGATGATGAACATTATCAACGGTGGTTCTCACTCTGATGCGCCAATTGCTTTCCAGGAATTTATGATTATGCCAGTTGGCGCTCCTTCATTCTCTGAAGCTTTACGTTGGGGAACTGAAGTTTTCCATAGCCTGAAAAAAATCCTTCACGATAGAGGTTTATCTACCGCTGTGGGTGATGAAGGTGGTTTTGCACCAACTTTTGATGGTACTGAAGATGCAATTGAAACAGTATTAAAAGCAATTGAAACTGCTGGTTACAAATCAGGTTCGCAAATTTGCTTGGCTTTAGATTGTGCTTCATCTGAATTTTACAAAGATGGCAAATACGATTACACAAAATTCGAAGGTGCTACGGGCGTTATCCGTTCTAGCGAAGAACAAGCTCAATATTTAGCTGATCTTTCTGCAAAATATCCAATTATTTCAATCGAAGATGGAATGGATGAAAACGACTGGACTGGCTGGAAAAGCTTAACAGATAAAATTGGCGACCACGTTCAGTTGGTTGGTGATGATTTATTTGTTACTAACGTAACGCGTTTACAACGTGGTATTGATGAAGATACGGCAAACTCAATCTTGGTAAAAGTGAACCAGATCGGTTCTTTAACTGAAACCATTAATGCGGTTACTTTAGCACAAAACAGTGGTTATACTTCGGTAATGAGTCACCGTTCTGGAGAAACTGAAGATGTTACCATTGCAGATTTAGCTGTAGCATTAAACTGTGGACAGATTAAAACGGGTTCTGCATCACGTTCAGACAGGATTGCAAAATACAATCAATTATTACGTATTGAAGAAGAATTGGGTGAAAACGCTCGTTTTATCGGTTCGAAATTCAAATACGCTAAGAAATAACCCCTAAATCCCCTGAAGGGGACTTCTTCTTCTCTCCTTTAAGAGAGATGCCAAAGGCAGAGAGGTGTTAACAAGTTGAAAAACTTATTTGCGAAACATCCGGAGATTTTAAATCTTCGGATGTTTTTATTTTAATACTATATTTGTTTGTTGGATTTGATCTTCTCAAATCTCACATCTAAAATCTCATATCATATATGAAACGTTTAATAGATCTTTTTCGCAATAAATATTTCCTTGCTACTGTCGCTTTTGCGATGTGGATGCTGTTTTTCGACAAAAACGATATGATGTCGCAATACGAATACCGCAGTCAGGCCAATAAGTTACAGGAAGAAAAAGAATATTTTGAGAAAGAAACCGCTCAGGTTAAAAAAGATTTAAACGAACTGAATACCAACCTCAATACGGCTGAAAAATTTGCCCGCGAAAAATACTTCATGAAAAAAGACAATGAAGATGTTTTTGTAATTATCCAGGAAGAGAAGAAAGATTAATTTTCAGTTGGAAGTGTTCAGTTAAAATTTTACAGTTTGAGTTAACAATAAACCATAAAACAATTTCTCTTTCAGTTAACCGATTAACCCATTCAAACAGTTAACCAGTAGAATGCTCCACATCCTCTATATTATTGCCATAACAGCTGAAGCAATGACTGCTGCACTATCTGCCGGCAGACGTGATATGGATTGGGTTGGCGTTTGTATTATTGCCTGGGTTACGGCCTTAGGTGGCGGAACGGTAAGAAATGTATTATTCGGGCATTATCCTATGAGCTGGGTAGAGCACCCTGAGTATTTGGTAATAACTGCTGTAGCAGCTTTGCTTGCCGCTTTTATCGCCTCCATAATGACTAAACTCAAAAAGCTTTTTCTCTATCTGGATGCTTTAGGTTTAGTGGTTTTTACCATAATTGGCTGCCAGGTTGCACAAGAAATTCATTTACCTTATTTAATTGTACTTTTTAGTGGTATGATTACTGGCTGTGCTGGTGGGGTACTTCGTGATGTGCTTTGTAATGAAGTTCCATTTCTTTTTAGAAAAGAGATTTATGCCAGTGCCGCGATAGTTACCGGTGCTGTATATATCGGTATAGAGCATTTTCACGGAAGCGAAATGCTGGCCACCATTACAGCTGCTATAACCGGATTAACATTAAGGCTACTTTCTATCCGCTTTGAATGGCACATGCCTAAGTTTGTTTACCGAGATGAATGGCATTAAGTTAGTTTTTTCGTGGTGTCAGATGTTACCATCTGACAATTAAAAAGTTACTTAAATAACGGATCATCATTCTTACAATGAATCTTAAAATTTTCTCACAGTCAGATGGTAACATCTGACTGCACATTAAACTTAAAAACTTAAAGTTCCCCGTTCCTTTTCCTTAAAAACCACTCTGTACCGAGTAAAATCAAGATTAAACTCTCCGTGGTGTCAGATGTTACCATCTGACACTCAAAATTGTTCAAAATTACAATTGCCATTATTGTAATGCCAATTAAAAGATGCCCTTCACAGTCAGATGGTAACATCTGACTGCACATCACTCAAACTAAGTCGATCATTCAAAAACATCTCTATAATCAGTTAAGTCAACAATATTTTCTGGATTTCCTAAATAAAATGCAGCACTACTAAAACGGTACTCCTCAGGATATTCACTCAAATTCCAATGAGATTGTAATGGGTTTTGATGAATATACTCCAGTTTAATTTCTAGAAGCTCTTTACTTCCAATCCAAACATCATCAAATCTATCGTCCCAAATTTTAAAAACCTGTTTATCATTATCAATCCTTATCAAATTCAGCAATAAACTTTGGTTAGACTCAAGATACTTACGTACTTCAAAGGCACAAAACTTCTTTAAATCGCGCATGCTATCCGACAATTTATTTTCATCGTTAAAATAGAATAAAACATGAAAGTGATTAGGCATAATTACATATCCAAGAATTGAAATCTTGTATTTAACAGCGATGAAATTTAAACTATTCGCAATTATTAATTTACACGGACTGCTTTCAAGAAGTTTTAAATGTTTGAAGCAACTGGTAGTCACGAAAAAACATTTCTTCTCCAGAAATAAATTCCTGTTTCTTAATCCCATAACAATAGATTTTTTTCATGGTGTCAGATATTATTATCTGACACTTAAAAAGTTACTTAAATAACGGATCATCATTCTTACAATAAATCTTAAATTTTTCTCACAGTCAGATGGTAACATCTGACTGCACATCAAACCTAAGAACTTAAAGTTCCCCGTTCCTTTTTCTCAAAAACCACTCTGTTCCAAGCAAAATCATAATTAAGCCAAAAAGCCATTTCACGCTGATCAACTCATCGTATTTTCGATCTTCGTAACTGATGGTTTTAATATTTTCGTTTTTAGTAATCTCATCGGCTATTTTGAGCAAATCTACCGGCATAAACAATTTACCATTGCTTTGTTTAGCAATCGTATTTAAAAGCTGGTGGTTAGCTGTTGTCTGTTGAAATTCTGCAATCAATGCATTTATATAGAAGCTACCGGTGGCTGTAAATTTCTTTCCACCCAGTTCTGTATTGGCTAAATAAGCATAATTCCCTGCAGGCATGGTACCAGCATCCAGCTGATAACCATTTTCAGTTTTGGAAAAGATATAATTAAATACTTTTCCAGCTTCATTTTTAACCTGAAGATTAACTTCTGATTCGTTTACAGGCTGATAACTGTCGTTATAAAGCGTGCCGTTAAACTGAATGCTTTCATTTTCATCGTAAGCCGATTTTGAAGTAAACACTTTAAACCTACGCTTATCATCTTTAACGGAAAGATATTGAACCGTTTTCGAAATCAGATCATTTAAAACTGACTGATTGCTTTCATTTTCAGCTTCTGAAAGTTTCCATCTCCAAAGCCCCTCTCCCATTAAATAGCCTGCCTTTAAGCCATTTTCATTGGCGAAGAACAATAATGGCTGTTGCGTGCTTACTTTACCGATACGCTGGTTAAAAACAGGTATTGCGCCTGGATTAACTGTTAACCTTCCAAACGGACTTAGTAGCGGATCAAAAGCTGAAAACTGCTTCTTATCATCTTCAGTAAGATTAAAACTTGTAAAACCACTTGCAAAATCGGCATAAACTTCCTGGATGGATCCGTTTGCTGCACTTAGGTTTACCTGGTTTTGTACCTGATTAAAAGAATTTATATTGCTTTGTGCGCCTAAAATATACCAAATCGGTTTCTTTAAACCTGCTAATTTCTTTAAAAAACTAACTGATATATTTTGCGCATCCGGTAGTTGGTACAATACAATTAAATCGAATTTCGACGGATCTGTTGTACTTAAATCATCAGCAAGGGCTAGTTTAGCTTCGTAGTGTTTATTTAGTGAAATAGCCTCCTTTAAAACGCCTAAATCAGGGTGCGGTGCAACTGCAGCCAACAATACTTTTTGTCGGCCATCAATCACCTCTACATAAAATGTCTGAATATTATTGCGGGTTGTGATTTCATTTTTTAAGGCTCCCAGCTGAACTGTATATTTTTGAACACCGATTTTACCCGCATTAATTTTAATCGGAATGGTTTTAACAAAAGAACTTCCATTAACAGCCACATTTTGTTGTTCAACTTTAACACCATTTTGGTTTACCGTTAAAGCGGTGTTTTCGCCATCACTCTGAAAAGCCTGCACCTGAACTTCTACTGTAAAATCATCATCCAGGTACACAATGTTATTGTAATTTACGTTCGAAATTAAGACATCGCGTTTTGGGATACTATCGCCCAGGGCAATGGTATAAACCGGGGCATTAATCTGATTTACGCTATACAGCGGATTTCCACCGTGATTAAAAATACCATCGGTTGCTAAAATAATGGCCCCAACATTTCTGTTGGTATACTCATCCCTCACTTTCTGAAAAAACGCAGAAGCATCCGTTAATTTACCCTGATTTTTAAAATCGAAACCTTCTGCTACCTCATCACCAAAATGAAGTGTTTTTACTTCATACTTATCCGAAAGTTTATCTTGTAAGGCTTTAAGATTTTGTTCATATAATTTTTGATCAAAACCGGCAGCTTTTACCTGACCAACAGACAAGGAATTATCTTGTCCGATAATGATTACTGGTTTATCTAAGGTGTAATTTAATGTTTTGATGAGCGGTGCAAATATTAACCAAGCAACAGTTGTTACAACGATTATACGCAACGCCGTAAGGGCATACTGAAGTTTTTTATCTAAATTTTTGTTGTTACGATAAAGCAACCATGCGTACAATACGCCTAAGGCCAAGCAACCCAGAAAAAACAAAATAGATGTACCCGAAAAAAAAACAGTCATAATTCATAAAGATGGTAATTTTGGGGAAATTTTCAAGATTATTGTCTGTAAAGAATTTATGCGAGGGCTAAAATACAACTTCATTTAACCACAAAGTTCACTGAGTTTTAAACTGAGGAACACGGATTACCTAAACTGTTTTTAAGCGCCCAACTCAATGTACTTCGTGCCTTTTCTTGGTGATCTTTGTGGTAAAAAAAGAGAACGCTATGCGCTCTGTGGTTAAATCCCTATTTTTAAACCAAATCAATCTTTATGAAATTAATCTGTTTAACGTTTTTACTGTCTCTAAGCCTTATGGTGAATGCCCAAAACAATTTTAAAGCCACACAAATTAAATTCGAAAGAGTAGAAAAAGCGTACAGTGAAAAATGGGAAACCTTGAGGAAATTTCTTCAGGCTGGTGGTTATGGCGATCAATTTTCAATGGTAATCAATGCCTATAAAACAGAAGGCAAACTGGAAGTATGGATAAAGAATAATTCGGCTAAAACTTATTCGTTATTTAGAACTTACGATTTCTGTGCACATTCTGGCACCATTGGCCCAAAAGTAATTGAAGGTGACGGACAAACGCCGGAAGGTTTTTATTACATTAATGTTTTTAATCCGATGAGTAATTTTCACTTATCGCTGGGGGTAAATTATCCAAATACCGTGGATTATGCGCGAACCGGAAAGGATAGAAAACCTGGAAGCGACATTTACATCCATGGCAATTGCGTAACCGTTGGCTGTATCCCACTAACAGACGAGAAAATTAAAGAGGTTTATGTTTTAGGCGTTGAAGCCAGAAATGCCGGTCAGGAGAATATTCCAGTCAACATCTACCCTTTCAAAATGACCGATGCAAATATGAAGAAATATATTGCTCAATTCCCTACCCAGGCCAGTTTTTGGAAATCGCTGCAGCCAGGTTATTTAGCTTTTGAGAAAAATAAAAACCAAGCAAATGTAAGTGAGTTAAAAGGAAAATATGTTGTGAAGTAACAAAAGAAGTCAAGTTTTACAAACTTGACTTCTTTAATATTTTTATGGCTTTGGAAAGAACCCCTCCACCTTAAACCTTATGTATTCTACCTCCCTACAGCATCCCGCCGCAAACAGATAAAGTTTGTCCGGTTACGTAAGCACTCATATCTGAGGCCAGGAAAACGCAAACATTTGCAATATCTTCAGTTTCGCCGGCACGTTTTAACGGAATATCTTTTTCCCAGCCTTCAACTACTTTTGGATCTAAAACTTCGGTCATCTCAGTACGGATAAAGCCTGGTGCAACAACGTTTGCACGTATGTTTCTAGAACCTAACTCTTTAGCTACCGATTTTGTAAAACCGATAATTCCTGCTTTTGAAGCAGCATAATTTGCTTGTCCGGCATTGCCTGTTGTACCAACAACAGACCCCATATTGATAAAAACACCTTTACGGGCTTTCATCATTATTTTAGAAGCTGCTTTAGTAACGTTGAAGATAGATTTAAGGTTAATATTAATTACATCATCCCAGTTTTCTTCGCTCATGCGCATCAATAAGCCATCTTTGGTAATACCAGCGTTATTTACTACAATATCAATAGTACCAAATTCAGCTACGATATCATTAATCAATTGCTCTGCCTCAGCAAATTTAGAAGCATCAGAACGATAACCTTTAACTTTTGTTCCAAAACTTTGTAATTCCTGCTCTAAAGCTTCGCCTTTTTCTACTGATGATAAATATGTAAAAGCTACATTAGCGCCCTGTTCGGCAAATTTTTCAGCTATTTTACGACCGATCCCTTTTGATGCGCCTGTAATTAATGCCGTCTTTCCTTCTAATAATTTCATAACCCCTAAATCCCCTAAAAGGGACTTTTATATAATGTATAAAAAATTTAATTTTGGTAAAGTTAATATTAATTGTGAATTGTTTAACACAATAGGTGTTCTCCCTTCAGGGGGTTAGGGGGTGGGTTCCTGCTGGCTCAAACAATGAAAACTTCCCAATCCCCAGATAATATCTACTGAATTGATACCAATCACCTTGCGATCAGGAAAACAGCCCTGGATAATATCTAAAGCTTTCTGGTCGTTCACATCATCAAAAATAGGCACAATTACCGCAGCATTAGCAATGTAAAAATTAGCATAAGATGCAGGTAAACGGGTATCCTCATAAATTACTGGCGAAGGCATTGGAAGCTCAACAATATTTAATGCCCTTCCATCTTTTAATTTCATTGCTTTTAAAGCTTCAAGGTTCTCTTGCAACAAATGATAGTTTTCATCCAAAGGATTGCTTTCTACAACAGTTAAAACCGTATCCTCATTTACAAAACGCGTAATATCATCAATATGACCGTCGGTATCATCGCCAACTATCCCATCTCCTAACCATAATACCTGATCCTGACCATAATATTCAAGCAAATATTGCTCAATCTGCTCTTTTGTTAGATGTGGATTACGGTTTTCGTTCAGCAAACAAGCTGTGGTAGTTAAAACTGTACCAGCACCATTAAATTCTACCGAACCACCTTCCATAACAATATCAGGTGCAAACAATGGTAGATTAAAATGTTTTGCAATCTTAGTTGGAATTACATCATCTAAATCAAAAGGCGGATATTTTCCACCCCAGGCATTATAACCCCAATCTACCACCGCTTTTTCATTTCCTTTCAGTAAAAATGCAGGACCGTGATCGCGGCACCATGCATCGTTGGTTTCATTAAAATAAAATTCAATCTGGCTTAAATCGGCATCAACTTTGGTTAATTCAGAAACTGCAAACGCTTTCATTTCTTCATCTTTAACATTGATGCGTACTTGCTCACCCTCTGCAACAGCTTTAATAAATTGGCAGTAAGGTTCGTAAATGGTTTCGATTTTATCTGGCCAGGAAGCTTCTTTATGTGGCCAGCTTAACCAGGTTGCTTTATGTTTAACCCACTCGGCTGGAAAAGTATACCCTTGTTTTTTCGGAGAATAATCGAATTGATTAATATTTAAATCTTTTTTCGGTGGGAAGTTTGACATCTATTTAATTTATAAAATGAATGGTCCGTGATAACACGAACCATGAATTTTTATTTGTGGGTTTCGCTTTAAGCTTTGGTCTTTAACCTTTCAGCTTAGTCCCCATCAATATATCGTTTCGTAATCGGTTGATAAGAATCAATTCTTCTATCTCTCAAGAAAGGCCAGTGTTTACGGAAAAAATCAGACTCCGATAAATCCAGTTCTACAACTTCAGTTTCTTCCTGATCATGCGAGCCTAAATAAAGTATTTTCCCTTGTCCGTTTGTGGCGAAACTTCCACCCCAAAATTTCATGGCACCATCTTGTTCAAAACCTACACGATTTACACTCACTACCGGAACACCATTTGCAACGGCATGCGAACGCTGGATGGTTTGCCAAGCATTATATTGATCTTGATTGGTTTCTTCATCCTGATCGGTAGCCCAGCCGATAGCCGTTGGATAGAACATAATATCTGCACCCATTAAAGCTGTAATACGTGAGGCTTCAGGATACCATTGATCCCAACAGATTAAAATACCGATTTTAGCAAACTTGGTTTCGAAAACTTTATAGCCTAAATCACCAGGTGTGAAATAGAATTTCTCGTAAAAAGCAGGATCATCAGGAATATGCATTTTGCGGTATTTACCTAAATATGAACCATCAGCGTCTAAAACTGCTGTAGTATTATGGTACAAGCCTTCAGCACGTTTTTCAAACAAAGATGCAATAATTACCACGCCTAATTCTTTAGCAACAACCTGCAAAGCATCTGTAGAAGGACCAGGAATTGCCTCTGCCAAGTCGAAATTATCATAATCTTCAACATCGCAGAAATACAGCGAGGTAAAAAGTTCTTGCAAACACACAATCTGCGCACCTTTTGCAGCCGCCTCCCTTACTTTTGCAATCGCTTTATCTAAATTTTCCTGCTTATCTTTGGTACAGCTCATCTGCACCAAGCCAACTTTTACTTTCTTCATGTTCTCAAAATGATTCAATTAACAAATTAGCGAATAATTGAATGTTTAATTTGCGATTTGCATACTCACCATTCAAATTTTCGTTCATTCAAAATTAGTCTGCAAAGTTACTATTTTGTTTAAAACTAGAACGGCATAATAATGTAATTGTTTTCTGTTTTAGGAAAAGCAAACACTGCATTTCAAACGTTTGTCAGTCGGGCTATCCATTATAGCTCCGAAGAAACCTGTGAAACAAGCAAGCCTGCCATAAATAACAAAGATAAGTGCTTTAAATCGGAGGCTGCCATTACTATCCCGTTTAGAAGGCTTGGGTTCTACTGCTATTTGCGTTTCCCCACCTAACGTCTCAAGTCATTAGCTAATAATGAAAAAGCCCCGATTTTCATCGAGGCTTTCAATCTGATTAAAACCAAACTAAGGGTTTATATTATCCTTTTTAGGTTTTGCTTTTGTTTCTACAATTTCTGCTACTGCTACCACTTCTTTGCGTTGTGCCGGGTCCATCAGTTCCATTAATTTCAAGCCCAAAAGGCCATCCATTGCCGAACCACCATGGTTGCCTCCACTGCCACCAATGAGTACGTCAGGAATTAATTTCACATTGCCTTTTGATAATTCCTCGGTGATTTTGTAACGGGTGAAGTTTTCACCACCTAGTGCTTTCACAGCAAGTTCGTATGCTTCGGCAGTTGATTTACCAACGGCTAATATTTTACCTGCTTCGGCACTACCTGTTAACGAAATCTGTTCAGCCTCTGCAGATGCCCTTAATTTTATCGCTTCCGAATCGGCTTGTGCCCTTGCTTTAGTGGCCTCGGCTTCGGCATGAGCCCTCATTTTTGTAGCCTCAGCCTCTGCCCCAACGGCTAATTTCACCCCAGCTGCATCACCTTCCGATTTTTTCACAGTTGCACTGGCAGTACGTTCGGCAATTTCAACACTTTGTTGTGCTTTCACAATATCTTTCTGCATATCGGCAATTGCAGTTTCTTTTTCCATCCCCTGGCGGGTTTCCTGTGCCTGTTTTTGGGTTTCGTAAGTAACCTTTTGCTCTTCTGCAATTTTACGGTCGGTTAAGGTTTTCATTAACGATTCTGGTGGTACAATATCACCAATCAATGTATCAACCGCATTTACATTATACTCATCCAACACTTTCCGGATATGCTCTTTAGCAGATTCCTGACGCTCTTTACGGGTACTTAAAAATGCAATCACATCACTTCCCTGTGCCGAGTTACGGAAATAGTTACCGATTGTAGGCTCTAAAACCTGCGAAACCAGATTCACCATGTTGCCGAAACGGGCAATTACTTTTGGAGCTTCAGTTGTGGGTACATGAATAATTTGTGCTACATCTAAATTGAATGGGAAACCATCTTTAGAACGCACAGTAATGGTTGAAAGGTTTTTATCCAAATTGTGTGCTTCACTCCTTGCCGATGCCCAGTTAAGCACCAGGTTGGTGGTTGGCACCAGCTCTACCTTCATAATATACTTATTAATTGGGTATTTACCCGGACCAAGTGGTTCCAACCAAACTCCTTTAGAACCTTTGCCCACAATATTACCATGTTTAAAATCAGCACCGGTTAAATCATTTCCTTCGGTACCAATAAACGAGATCACCACACCTACGTAACCTATCGCAATTTCTGTCATCGGGATTTCTTCCAGTTGAATGGCCCATGGATTAAGGTTATAAGAACCCGCTAAAATTACCTGGGGCTGTAAACCACGGTTACCTCCTTGCTTGATAAAGGCATCAAAATCCTGAAAATTATTGTGCCCATCAACCAATTTACCGGCAATCTGGTTGGCCTCAATAGGTAAGCCATCTAAAGTGGTTACAATACCCACCATGCTCTCCTGAATCCGGATCATATCGGTAACCGAAACCTGAAACAACATTGTATTGATACGGTAAGAACCTGAGGTAATATAGGAGGTTTGCCGGCCTCGCTGACCGCCGTTATCCAGAAACTTAACAGCATCCTGAAAATTATCGGATTCTACCCTTTGGCCAAGAATATTCCCCGTTGGAATTTCGGAACCATCTTTGGCCATAATCAGCCCAATTTTACCTTCCGGAATAATGGTAAACTGCTCCATGGTTACGCTGTACTGCCAAAACCACATTCCAAAATACATTCCCGGTGCTAACGTTTTTCCCTGGAAACCTGCTTCGCCTTTAACTGCGATAATTCGGCCGTCAGGCAGTTCGCGATCGGAACCGAAGAGCACGAATTTTTTGGTAATCAACCCGATTCTATCTTCGGGTACAATGACCATCCCGAATAAGAAACGTAAAATATATTTGTATAAAATGATGCACAACAGTGCCACTAAAACCCACCAATAATTAGAAATGAGCGCTTCCATAATGTTATATTTTTTCTTTTTTTTAACCTGATAAACCATTTATCAAGCACGATATAGATATCAAACAGCGTGCTTTGTTACCATTTTTAACACTTATTTTAAAACTATTTTTTATTGATTTTAAGGCCTAAAAGATGACTCTGGATCGATGATAAAATAATATCACCTACAGATGACATTTTGCAGAATACCCTAACAGAATGCTTATAAATATCAAAAACTAACGTTTTAGGTTTTAATAAAACACTGCGGAAATTTTAATTGTAAAAACTACAATTAATGCAAGAAAATATGTCCTTTTTTAGCCTACATGATTGACCAGATTGGAATACACCTTTATTGATTGGTTAGCCACAAGGCACGAAAACGCAAAGATTAAATGCCTATTTCTACACGATACTCTTGCTGCAATTCAAACAGGCATTTGGCGCAAAGGCAGCCATCATATAGTTCGGAGATATATTGTACTTCGTTAATGCTGAGCTGCACTACACTGCATTGGCATTTGGTATAAGAATTTGCCTTGCACTCAATAGCCGTATTACATCGCTCGCAAGGAATGATTTCGTGTTTGCTATGTTTCAAGGTTGAAGGCATAAGGCGTAAGGTTTAAGGTAAAACCTATTATTATACAAAAGTAAGGACAAAAAATAAGGTTTTGAGCGTTTGCCCAAAACCTTACGATATAATTAGATTCGTCATCCTGAATTTATTTCAGGATCAAACCCGATAGATGCTGAAACAAGTTCAGCATGACGGCCACTCCTAAAGTTCCCGCTATGGGATTTAGGTGGCTTATTTTATCCAGAACAGCTGATACAGCCTTCTTCCATTGAACAAACTGGTCCGTCAACGATTTCTTCTGCAACCTGATCTTGTGTCATTTCAGCAGGGATAACTGCCTCAATAGCTTTACCACCTTGGTTTTCTACTGTAAATTTAACCGCTTGAGAAGCTGCTTGTGTACGCAGGTAGTACATACCGGTTTTTAAACCTTTCTCCCATGCGTAAAAGTGCATTGAAGTTAATTTTGATGTATTTGGTGCATTTACAAACAAGTTTAACGATTGCGATTGACAGATGTAGGCTCCACGATCTGCAGCCATATCGATGATATTACGCATTTTGATCTCCCAAACAGTTTTGTATAACTCTTTAATGTAATCAGGAATGGTATCGATAGCCTGGATTGAACCATTAGCCAATATAATCTGATTTTTCATATCATTGTTCCATAAGCCCAATGCTACTAAATCTTTCAATAAATGTTTGTTTACCACTACAAACTCTCCACTTAATACCCGACGGGTGTAAATGTTTGAAGTATATGGCTCGAAACATTCGTTGTTACCTAAAATTTGTGAGGTAGATGCAGTTGGCATAGGTGCAACCAATAATGAGTTGTACACACCATCTTTAACTACTTTTTTGCGCAACGCATTCCAGTCCCAACGGCCACTATCTGGTGTTACATTCCATAAATCGAACTGGAATTTACCTTGTGATAACGGAGAACCTTTAAATGTTTGATATGGGCCGTTTTTAACCGCTAAATCGTGCGAAGCCGTCATCGAAGCGAAATAAATCGTTTCGAAAATATCTTTGTTCAAACGTTTAGCTTCATCACTTTCGAAAGGTAAACGCAATAAAATAAAGGCATCAGCCAAACCTTGTACACCTAAACCAACCGGGCGGTGGCGCATGTTGGAGTTTTCTGCTTCTTGTACCGGGTAATAGTTATGATCGATGATTTTGTTCAGGTTTAAAGTAGCCTGATAAGTTACATCGTATAATTTTTGGTGATCAAAAGCACCATTGATTACGAAACGAGGCAATGCCAATGAAGCTAAGTTACAAACGGCAACTTCATCTTTAGAGGTATACTCGATAATTTCGGTACACAAGTTAGAACTCTTAATGGTACCTAAGTTCTGTTGGTTAGATTTGCTGTTCGCGGCATCTTTAAACAACATATAAGGTGTGCCAGTTTCAATCTGCGAATCTAGGATGGCAAACCAAAGTTCTTGCGCTTTAACGGTTTTGCGTCCACGTTTTTCAGCTTCGTATTTAGTATACAGGGCTTCGAACTCAGCACCAAAACAATCTGCTAAACCTGGTGCTTCGTGCGGGCAAAATAATGTCCAATCGCCATTATCTTTAACGCGTTGCATAAATAAATCGTTAATCCATAAGGCGTAGAATAAATCACGCGCACGCATTTCTTCTTTACCGTGGTTTTTACGAAGATCAAGAAATTCAAAAACATCAGCATGCCAAGGCTCTAAATAAATTGCGAAAGCACCTTTACGTTTACCTCCACCCTGATCTACATAACGGGCAGTATCGTTAAATACGCGTAACATTGGGATGATACCATTACTTGTACCATTGGTACCGCCAATATACGATCCTGTTGCACGGATGTTGTGAATGCTTAAACCAATACCACCAGCACTTTGCGAAATTTTAGCAGTTTGCTTCAACGTATCGTAAATACCTTCAATACTGTCATCCTGCATGGTTAACAAGAAACATGAAGACATTTGAGGTTTTGGCGTGGCTGCGTTAAATAAAGTTGGTGTAGCATGTGTAAACCAACGCTCGCTCATTAAGTTATAGGTTTTGATTGCGCTTTCGATATCTTCTTTGTGGATACCAACAGAAACGCGCATAAACAAATGTTGCGGACGTTCTACAATCTGACCGTTAACTTTTAATAGGTAAGATTTTTCCAACGTTTTGAAACCGAAATAATCAAAGCCGAAATCGCGGTCGTAAATGATAGAACTATCTAAAATATCCTTGTTTTTTTCTATAATCTCATAAACATCATCAGCGATAAGCGGTGCCGCTTTCTGCGCTTTCGGGTCGAAATATTCGTACAACATTTTCATCGTACCCGAGAATGATTTTGTGGTATTTTTATGCAAGTTCGAAACCGCTATACGCGATGCCAGCAAAGCATAATCAGGGTGCTTAGTAGTTAACGATGCAGCAGTTTCTGCAGCAAGGTTATCCAGTTCTGACGTGGTTACGCCATCGTATAAACCTTCGATTACCTTTTTGGCTACATCGATTGGATCTACCAGATCTGAATTTAAACTATAGCACAACTTTTGGATACGGGCTGTGATTTTGTCAAATTGCACCGCCTCTTTGCGGCCATCTCTTTTTAGTACGAACATATTTTATGAGATTTTTAGTTAATATTTAGTAGCGAGCATCAAGTATCAAGACTTAATCATCACTTTATATTTATGTTATTTATTTAATTGGTATCAGGTAATGAGTATCAAGTATCGAGGCTACAACCTTCTGCCTTCTACCTTTTAACCCTCTACCCTAGAAGTCTTCATCTAAAGAAAACGCTTGTTTGTTGTTATCAGCAGAGGTTAATACACCACTTTTTTGATAATCGCCTACACGTTTCTCGAAGAAATTGGTTTTACCCTGCAAAGAAATCATTTCCATAAAATCGAATGGATTGGTTGCATTGTAGATTTTTTTGTAACCAAGTTCCTGTAACCATCTGTCGGCTACAAATTCGATGTACTGGCTCATTAATTTTGCATTCATACCAATTAAAGCAACTGGCAATGCATCTGTAATAAATTCTTTTTCAATTTCTACGGCATCACTGATAATGCCATGCACTGCTTCTTCACTTAATTTATTGCTTAGCATGCTGTACAATAAGCAGGCAAATTCGCAATGCGATCCTTCGTCTCTGGAAATCAACTCATTACTAAAAGTTAACCCTGGCATTAAACCACGTTTTTTTAACCAGAAAATAGAGCAGAAACTTCCGCTGAAGAAAATACCTTCAACCGCAGCAAATGCCACTAAACGTTCGGCAAAAGTTCCGTTTTCGATCCAGCGTAAAGCCCATTCTGCTTTTCTTTTTACCGCAGGTACGGTATCTATAGCATGGAATAAACGGTCTTTCTCTTCCGGATCTTTAATATAAGTATCAATTAATAAGGCGTAGGTTTCGGCATGAATGTTTTCCATCATAATCTGGAAACCATAAAAACAACGTGCCTCAGGCAATTGCACTTCGCTCATGAAGTTTACCGCAAGGTTTTCGTTTACTATACCATCACTAGCAGAAAAGAAAGCAAGGATGTGAGAAATAAAATGCCTTTCGCCATCATTTAAATTGTCCCAGTGTTTCTGGTCGTCAGAAAGATCAATCTCTTCTGCTGTCCAAAAACTAGCTTCGGTCTTTTTATACATTTCCCAAATTGCCGGATACTTAATCGGCAAAAGCACAAATCTGTCTTTGTTTTCTTGTAGTAATAATTCCTGTTCCATACACTGATGTTTTTAATTCTAATTTTTAACAGAGCCAACAAAGGCACGCATCCATCAATTTTATATGATGATTGTAATGTCTTTTATCAAAACGCTGTTGTGAAAGTGCTAACCCTATTGCCTGACAAACAACTGAATTTTTAGTTAGGAAAATTTAATAAAGCAATCAGGATGATATACGTATAAATTACTAAAAACTAAGCTTTTATATTTGTTTTCAAACGCAAGAAGTTAAAGAACTTTGTTATAACAAATATAGATACGACAGGCCTTTTTTGTGAACCAAAGTTGTTAACACCCGGCAATAATGCTGGGGAAAAACGATCAGGCAAATATCATTTTCAAGCGAAAAAAAAGCTAATCGTTTCTTTTCAAGGGTTTAGCAAACAAAAATGAGTGTTAATAACTTAAATTTGAGGGGTATAATAAGCACTAAATAGAGCGGAAAAGAGTATTACTCAACAGCATAGCTCAGACTCACTTTGGCTATACCCTTGCGGTAGATACCGATCTGTTTTGCAGCACGTTCTGACAGATCTATGGCCAATCTTTTGGAGAAAGGACCGCGATCATTTACCTTTACTACAACTGATTTTCCGTTATCGGGGTTGGTTACTGTAATGAGTGTGCCGAATGGCAGTGTGCGGTGGGCGGCCGTTAATTTTTTCGACCTGTATTTGGCTCCGCTGGTGGTTCGGCGGCCTTCGAATTTTCTGTGGTAATAAGTGGCGAGAACTGTTTTATTGATACTATCTGGTTCATCTGATGGGTCAGAATCGTGTGCTTTGCTTTGTAAAAACAGGAAACAAAAACTTAATAACAGAAGATACTTCATAGGCTAAATTTTATTTATCGAGCCTGCAAATATAAGCATTTAGTTTATAATCAATAATTTGTGGAAAAACAGCCCGATTTTGTGCATTAAAAAAGGCGTACAGCTTGTCGCTATACGCCTCTACCTAACCCTACTACATCCACCTTATTTTTTATCTGGCACGAAATTCATTGAGATCGAATTTACACAATGACGGGTGTCTTTGTTGGTAAATCCTTCGCCTACAAATACGTGACCAAGATGCGCGCCACAGTTGGCACAAACTATTTCTGTACGTGATCCATCTGCATCAGGAATACGTTTTACAGCTCCTTTAATTTCATCATCAAAAGCAGGCCATCCGCAATGTGCATCAAACTTGGTTTCTGACCGATATAATGCTGCATTACAACGTTTACAGGTATAAGTTCCTTTATCAGTTGTATGTTCGTATTTACCTGTACCAGGATATTCTGTACCTTTATTTACAATTACTCTTTCTTCTTCGGGTGTTAATGGATTCCAGTTCATTTTCTTCTTTGGTATGATTTGTTCTGTTTCCTTCGGTTGTTTTGCAGCTTCCTTATTTTGCTTTTGGGCACAAGCAGAAAGTCCTGTTATTAAAACAACAGCAGAAAGCAAAAATAGTTTATTTAACATCGTTTTCATACCTCAATATACGCTATAGATTTTGTTTTGGTTTGCTGGTTTGAGAGAATGGAGTAGTGTTTACAAAGGGATGATAAATGAGAACAACTAATTAGAAATCCACCACAAAGTACATAGAGATTTCCACAGAGAAAACAGAGATAAAATTATATATTGACCATTTTTAAAACTGATATAAGATTCTTTCGCTCTGCAAGATCGAAATTAGTAAATTAAATAATTCTGTGTGCTCTGTGCGTTTTCTTAGTGCCCTCTGTGGTAAAACTGTAATCAGATTCAAATAAAACACAAAAAAGCGTCCCGAACCTAATCGAAACGCTTTTTTTATATAGAAATCTTTAAATCTTATTTTGCCAATTCTTCTGCCATTGCAGCACCGATTTCAGCAGGACTTTCTACTACACGGATACCACACTCACGCATGATTTTCATTTTAGCTGCTGCAGTATCATCAGCACCGCCAACAATAGCACCAGCGTGGCCCATTCTACGTCCCGGAGGCGCAGTTTGACCAGCGATAAACCCAACAACAGGCTTAGTACCGTTTTCTTTGATCCAACGCGCTGCTTCAGCTTCCATTCCACCACCAATTTCACCAATCATGATGATACCGTGAGTTTCAGGATCGTTCATTAATAATTTAACAGCTTCAACAGTTGGCGTTCCGATAATTGGGTCGCCACCGATACCAATTGCAGTTGTAATACCTAAACCAGCTTTAACCACCTGATCTACAGCTTCGTAAGTTAAAGTTCCTGATTTAGAAACCACACCTACATGACCTTTTTTGAAGATAAAACCTGGCATAATACCAATTTTAGCTTCATCAGCAGTAATTACACCAGGGCAGTTAGGGCCGATAAGCGTAACATCACGGTCAGTAATATATTCTTTAACCTGAATCATATCCTTTGTAGGGATACCTTCAGTAATACAAACAATAACTTTAATACCACCTTCGGCAGCTTCCATAATTGCATCAGCAGCAAAAGCTGGTGGCACAAAAATGATAGATACATTTGCACCCGTTTTATCAACGGCATCTTTAACAGTATTAAAAACAGGCTTTTCTAAATGCAATTGCCCACCTTTGCCAGGCGTTACACCACCAACTACGTTTGTACCATAGGCCAGCATTTGCTCAGCGTGGTAAGTTCCTTCGTTTCCGGTAAAACCCTGAACGATAACCTTAGAATCTTTATTTACTAAAACGCTCATGTATCAATATTTTTTTTGTGCAAAGCTAATATTATTGTAACGGAATTCAAATCTAAAACCATATTATTTAGTCCGTTTTTTCAGGAAAATGTAAGGAAATGCATTGTGGGAGCTTTAGATAAAATTATTCATGTTTTTGGTATCGTGTAAGAAGCATGCCTTTCGGTAATAAACTTAACAGCAATGGGCATCACGATTTAAGCACTGCCTGTTTTGTCTTTTATTGTGTACTTGCTTGTTTCTCAGGATTCATCGGGATATAGTGAATGGCAGGGCTTCAAAGGGCAAAGAATTGCAATACTTTCGTTTTCAAATCAAAAGTATCAGTGATTTTAGGAAATGAACAGTCCTGTTCTTTTGGAGGGCTTCAGTCCCGCTCTTCGTTTTTTCTGATGAAGAATCAGAACCACTGCGATCGGGTTTAGTAACAAAGTTTGGATGCTTTTGGCAACATGTATGAAGCAGGCCTTTAGGTAATAAACTTGACAGCAAGGGGCATCACGATTTAAGCACTGCCTGTTTTGTCTTTTGTTGTGTGCTTGCTTGTTTCACAGGATTCATCGGGATAAATTGAGTGGAAGGGTTTCAAGGGTTAAGAATTGCAATTCTTTCGTTTTTAAATCAAAAATATCAATGATTTTTAGGAAATGAACAGTCATGTTCTTTTGGAGGGCTTCAGTCCCGCTCTCCGTTTTTTCTGATGAAGAATCAGAACCACTGCGATCGGGTTTAGTAACAAAGTTTGGATGCTTTTGGCAAGATCCATGCAAAACGCTTAAATTTACTTTTCAAGCTGCAATACCAAGCTTAATAATGATGCTAAAACCTGAATAACCATGAAATTAATCCTTATTGTAACTGTATTTGTTTCAATTTTTATTTCCCTGAATGCAAGCGGGCAAAGTAATGATACCAGTAAATACATTCTTCAAAATGATGCTGAAATAGCTAAAGAAGAGCCAGGAACACATAATGGTGGTGGAAAAACCATTGGCTTTAACTTTTTTGGTGATGCGAAGAATTTAAAATCGGTATTCAAAAAAAGAATTTTAAAGTCTGGCTCATCAATCGGTTATCATTTACAAAAAGAAGACGAAATATATTATGTGATCAGTGGAAACGGCACCATGCAAATGAATGGAAAAACCTTTGCCGTTAAACCTGGCGATGCCATTTTAACCCGGCCGGGCAGCTCACATGGCATTGCACCAAATGTGGGTAACGACTTAACGATTATGATTGTTTACGAGAAGAAATAAGCACGAACATAAGTAGGATTAGGCGAAGTTTAGCTAACATTTTCAGTTTATAGTTGCCGGTTCTGAATTCTCACTCGCAGTGCAAAAGTATATACTCCAGTTAAAAAATTGCAAAACCTTAGCTCTTGAATCGGGTTTAAAAACCTCACATAATGCATCGAAAGTTATATGATCTCAAAAAATCAGCGGAGATTTATAACATTGCGTGGAAAAATTAAATACACACTTTACAAATTACCATAAAAACACAAAAAGCCAGATTAACTTAATCGCTAATCTGGCTTTGCTTTATTTGCTATCAAACTATAAACTTTTTACTTCAGCTTTAGCATTATCTACTTTAGGTTTAGGTTCCGTTTTCCAGCCCTTTGCCCACTCAGCCTGTGCAGCTTCATCATGGAAAGTCCAGGCCACGAAACGACTTATTTTTTGTCCCTGGCTCATTTGAACCGTGGTTACTTCAAAAGCATTAGCTTTAACCAATGCACTGTAGATACTTTTTAAATTGGCACTTTTTGATACCAATGAGGTAAACCATAAAACCTGATTTTTAATTTGCTCGCTCTGAATAATCATCTGTTCTACAAAAGCACGTTCGCCACCGGGGCACCAAAGCTCAGCCTTGTTTCCACCAAAGTTTAGTACGTGTTTTACCTCTTTTTCGTTTCCGCCCAGGTTGCGCCATTTCTGACGTGTACCTTGCTCAGCCTCTTTTAACGATGCATGGAAAGGTGGATTACAAACTACGGCATCAAAACGCTCTTTACCGCCCACAATGCCTCTAAAAATACCCATTTTTGACGATTGCTGACGGATTTCTACTGCACCTTGTAACGGTTTATTGGCTTCGATAATGCGTTTGGCCGAATCAACCGAAAGTGGATCGATTTCTGAACCAACGAAATTCCAGCCATATTCCTGGTGACCAATAATAGGGTAAATGCAATTTGCCCCAACGCCGATATCCAATACATTGATATTGGCTCCTTTTGGATTTTTACCTTTATTGCTCGAGCCTAAAAGATCGGCAACATAATGAATATAATCTGCCCGGCCCGGAATTGGCGGACAAAGAAAATCTGCAGGAATATCCCACTGAGAAATGTTATAAAAATACTTTAATAATGCCCTGTTAAGTGCTTTAACGGCATTTTGATCTGCAAAATCGATAGAATCATCATTATGCTCATTTTTAAAAACGAAGCGTTTTAATTCTTTTGAAGTTGCAATAAGTTGTTTGAAATTGTAACGCGAACGGTGTTTGTTGCGTGGGTGTAACTCGCTTTTTTCTTTGCGGTTATTTTGTTCTTCTTGAGCCAATGTGCTATGTATTAATTAAACAAGCTGTGTGCATGTTTCTGCTGCAAAGATACTTAATTAGTTTGGAGTTCGAAGTTTTTAGTTCGGAGTTGCTGGACACTTTAAATTATACTCGTTAAACTGAAAACTCCAAACTGAGAACTGCAAACTACACCTCCTCCCCTTTTTCAATCATCATTGGCCGGATGGCTTTTAAATACTTTTCTTCATCAAATTGGTTTTCGCTTTTGGCGATTACGATGGTAGCTATACCGTTTCCGATAACGTTTGTAATGGCTCTTGCTTCACTCATAAAACGATCCACGCCTATTAAAATGGAAATGTGTTCGTTAGGCATAATTTTGAGTGCCGTTAAAGTAGATACGAGCACTATAAACCCGCTTCCAGTTACGCCTGCTGCTCCTTTTGAGGTAACCATGAGCACGCCTAAAACTGTAATCTGTTGCCCTAAAGATAAATCGACATGAAATACCTGGCAAAGAAAAATTACCGCCATGGCCAGGTAAATTGCTGTTCCATCAAGATTAAAAGAATAACCTGTTGGAATAACCAGGCCTACAACCGATTTATCACAGCCAATAGCTTCCATTTTTTGTATCATACTTGGCAGGGCCGATTCGGAAGAAGAGGTACCGAGCACAATTAAAATTTCCTGACGGATATATTTAAGGTATTGCCATAAACTGAATTTATAGTACCTGCAAATGCCATTTAACACGATAAAAATAAACAGGATGCAGGTTAAATACACCGAGCCCATTAGTTTTGCCATGCCCACTAAACTTTCTAAGCCATGGGTACCTATACTGAAAGCCATGCCGCCGAAAGCACCAATTGGTGCTAAACGCATAATCACTTTCATGATTTTAAAAAGCACTTTTGATATTTTATCGAAGGCATTTAAAACGCTAGTGCCCTCTCCGCCTAATTTATTAAGCCCGTAGCCAAAAAGAATAGCGAAAAGCAGAATCTGCAAAATATTTCCTTCAGCAAAAGCAGCAATCACATTGTGCGGAATAATGTGCAGAAAAAATTCTGCCCAATTCATGTCTTTAGCTTTCTCGGCATAACCTACAATTTTTGTAGCATCGCCAGCCTTAGTGATCATTCCGACACCTGGCTTTAAAACATTGGCTACCAATAAACCGATTGCAATCGCTACTGTGCTTACAATTTCGAAATACAACAATGCTTTACCACCTACCCTACCTACTTTTTTCATATCGCCCATGTGTGCGATTCCTAAAACGATGGTAAAGAATATAATGGGTGCAATTAACATGCTAATCAGGTTAATAAAACCCTCACTGATTAATTTAGCTGTAGGCGCAAAACCCGGGAAGAAAATTCCAACATTAATCCCTATTATAATGGCCAGAATAACCTGAAAGGTTAAATTGGAAAATACTTTTTTTACAAATGCTATAAATGTCATCTTTATCTTTTAGGTGTTTTGGCTTTTCATTGAGCAGATATAAGCTTAAAATAAATCTATTTATAAATACTGACTTCAATTTTTCCATCTGTGGTTATTGTTCCACGGTACATGCCCTCGGTGTTAAATGGCATGGCCACATTACCGTTTTTATCCAGCGCAATTAAACCACCGTCGCCACCCATTTTACCTACCTTATCCAATACTATTTTCGAAGCTTCGGCTACTGATAAACTTTTATATTCCATTAAATCGGAAATGGTTTTGGCCACTACATTGCGAATGTAAAACTCGCCCCAACCGGTACAGGAAATACCAGCGGTTTCGTTATTGCAATAAGTACCAGCACCGATAATTGGGGCATCGCCAACACGACCGTATTTTTTATTCGTCATACCTCCGGTTGATGTTCCTGCAGCCAGGTTGCCTGCTTTATCAAGTGCTACACAACCTACTGTACCAAATTTATAATCGTGGTTTTTACTTCCGAGTAATTCCGATTTTTTGCTTCCATGATCTAATACTGCTTTTGTAGAATCTTCTTTAATAGCCTTTTGTAAACCATTCCAGCGTTCTTTTGTCCAGAAATATTTTGGATCTACAATTTCAAGCCCAACTTCTTTAGCAAATTGTTCAGCCCCTGCGCCAACCATCATTACATGTTCCGATTTTTCCATCACTGCCCTTGCTGCAGAAATAGGATTTTTAATGGTGGTAACTCCGGCAACCGATCCTGCCATTAATGTTTTTCCATCCATAATTGCTGCATCAAGCTCGTTTTTGCCATCATGGGTAAACACAGCACCTTTACCTGCATTAAAATGAGGATCGTTTTCCATAACATGTATAGTGGCTTCTACGGCATCCATACTGGTTTTACCAGCTTTAATTTGAGCATAGCCAGCTTGTAATGCCTGTGTTAAAACAGCAATATAGGCAGCTTCCATTTCGGGACTCATATTTTTTTTGAGGATAGTACCTGCCCCGCCATGAATAACCATTGCATATTTTTTCTGTTGTGCAGAAACCTGGAGCGTTAAGGCCGAAAACAAGAATAAGGCAATTAATTTTAACCGTTTCATCTTCTTTTAAAGTTTAAGAAGCTGTTAAATTAAGAAAATCCTTGAGAATAAACAGGCTTAAACTTTAGCTATCCCTTTGGATGAGAATTGCAGATCGTAAAGTTTTTTATAATAGCCGTTCAGCTTCAGCAATTGTTGATGAGTGCCTTTTTCTTTAATCTCGCCCTTATCAAGCACGATAATCTGATCGGCTTTTTGAATGGTTGATAAGCGGTGGGCAATTACAATAGAAGTTCTGCCTTCCATCAGGTTATCAATGGCTTTCTGGATCAATAATTCGGTTTCAGTATCAACTGAAGAGGTAGCCTCATCTAAAACCAAAATTGCAGGATTATGTACCAGCGCACGGATAAAGGAAATTAACTGCGCCTGACCAGCAGAAAGTGTAGCCCCTCTTTCCATCACATTATATTGATATCCACCTGGCAATCTTTCGATAAAATCATGCGCACCAACTTTTTTGGCAGCATTTACAACTTCTTCTACCGTAATTTCGGGATTATTTAGCGTAATATTGTTTAAAATGGTATCCGAAAACAGGAAAACATCCTGAAGTACCGTTGCAATGTGACTTCTGAGGTAATCGAGCTCAAAATCTTCAATGCGGATACCATCTACGGTAATATTTCCTCTTTTTACTTCATAAAATCGGTTCAGGATATTAATTGTAGATGATTTACCTGCTCCTGTTGCACCAACCAAAGCAACGGTTTCACCAGCTTTTACCTCAAAGCTGAGGTTTTTAAGCACATAATTTTCTTCATTGTAAGCAAACCAGACTTTTTCGAAAAGGATATTTCCTTGTAAGCTGGCAGGTTTTTGAGTTCCTTCATTTGGCGTAGTTTCATCAGTATCCAAAACTTTAAAAACACGCTCAGCACCAACCATACCCATTTGTAAGGTGTTAAATTTATCAGCCAACTGGCGGATCGGCGTAAACACCATACCCAGGTACATAATAAATTGGGTGATGGTTCCTGGAGTAACATCCAAAGGTTTGGAAAGAATACTTTTTGCGCCATACCAAACCAATAAACCTAATGACATGGCTGAGATTAACTCCACCACAGGGAAAAAGATAGAATAGTACCAATTGGAACGGATATTGGCATCGCGATAACGCTTGTTGATGGCATAAAATTTCCTGTACTCCTGCTTCTCCCTGGCGAAATACTGCACAATGGAAACTCCGGTAATGTGTTCCTGCAAAAAGGTATTCAGGTTTGAAACTTCATTCCTGATTTCCTGAAAGGCCACCTTAATTGCTTTCTGAAATTTCCTGGTTGCAATAATTAACAACGGAATGGGTAACAAAACTACCAGGCTCAGTTGCCAATCGGTATATAACATTACACACACAATTACCACCACCTGCAAACTATCACCGATCATAGAGATTAAACCTTCTGAAAAAATATCTGCAATGGTTTCTAAATCGGAAACTGTTCGGGTAATTAACTGACCTATAGGCGTTTTATCAAAAAATTTGAGACGAAGTTTAGTAATGTGATTAAAAACATTGATGCGGAGATCGCGGATAACCGACTGACCAAGTGTATTTGTTAAAAGCGTATGATTATATTGGATTAAAGTTTGTAAAACCAACATAAAAACCATCAGCATGGTCATGTTTACAAGTCCTGAATAATTGCCAGTTAAAATGTAATGATCTAAGGTATATTTTATTAAAAACGGACGTACAGGAGAAATTGCTGCCAGTAAAATCGTTAAAATAACCGACCATACAAAAACGGCACGATAAGGCTTTACGTATTGAAAAATACGTTTCAGTAATCCGGTGTTGTATACGTCGCCTGTAACTGCCATGCTTAGGGTTTAGGGTGTAAGGTTTAGGGTTTAAGGTCCTACATAGCTCACACAAATTTCAAAAAAGTATTAGGTTCATCTTGTAAATCGGTGGCTAAACCTTTTAGCTTACGCCTTTAACCTTCTACCTTATATAAGGGTATTCTATTTTTACTAAATACAAGCCACAGGCAGGTACCGATTGCCCGGCTTTACTGCGGTTTTTACTTTCTATTATTGCTTTAAAATCTGTTAAATTTATTTCTTTTTTACCAATTTCTACTAAAGTACCCATAATGGCCCTAACCATATTTCTTAAAAAACGATCGGCCTGAATGGTAAAAACCAATCCATTTTCCTGCTTTTCGAAAACTGCTTTTGTGATTTTACAATTGTTGGTAAATGTTTGGGTATTCGATTTACTGAAACAAGAAAAATCGGTATAATTTAATAAAAGTGCCGCCGCCTCGTTCATTACTTCAACATCCAATTGATCTTTAACCAACCAGGAACGGTTGAGTTTAAATGGATCTTTTTCGAAGTGGATATAATATTTATAGGCACGTGCTGTGGCATCAAAACGTGCATGGGCATCGTTATGCACAGGTATAATGCGTTTTGCAGCAATTTGATATGGCAACATGGCGTTAATACCGGTTATGGCATTTAATACTTTAGCCTCTTCTATACCTTCCACATCAAAATGCGCATAAAAATCTGTGGCATGCACACCTGCATCTGTTCTCCCACAACCCAGGGTTTCTATTGGTTGCCGAAAAAAAACAGCCATCGCCTTATCCAACAATTCCTGAACGGTAACTGCATTGGGTTGGGTTTGCCAGCCGTGGTATAAGCTGCCATCGTATGCGATTTGTATGAAATACCTTTTTTTACTCAAAACGATGCAAAAGTACAGTTTAGCTCGCAAAGGGCAAAGGGTATGGTGCTGCTTAGTTTAAGTTTAAAGGCAAGAATTAACCTAATGCGAATAAATTATACGGCTAAACGCTCTTTGCTCTATGCCCTCCGCTTTTTATACTTTATTCTTAGCTAAAAACAATTAAATTTGCTCAACAATATATTTACATTCATGATACAAAGAATACAATCGATTTGGTTTTTTTTAGCGGCAATTACAGTGTTATGCTTATTATTTATTCCTATTTTAAGCTTTATTAATGAAGGTATAGGCTATGTATTATATGGGACAGGAATTAAAGAATTTAGAAACGGCGTAGAAACACCATCAATTAATACTCCCTTAATTATTAGCACAATTTTAGCTGGCCTTATAAGCTTAATAAATATTTTCAATTTTAAAAACAGAACTTTACAAAAAAGAATAGCTATCATTAATATTTTAATTATCCTAGGGCTATCTTTTTGGTTATTTAATATCGCTAATCAAATCCCTGGAGGCCTGGAGAATGCAGAAATCAATGCTGGTGCATTTCTACCCTTAGCAAGCATTATTTTCAATTTATTAGCAATAAGGAGTATAGGAAAGGATGAAAAATTAATACGTTCTGCTGAGCGTTTACGTTAAACAATGATACAAAGAATACAATCGATTTGGTTCTTGTTAGCAAGTTTAACGCTGTTATCAATGCCTTTCTTTCCGTTATTAGCTGGTACACTAAATGGGCTTACTGTACCGTTATTATACACAAGAGGTTATGCATTCAGCTGGGATGCCGGTGAGTTTTTTGCAATAACAATTAAACCTATCTATCCCTTACTGATTACCAATATTGCCATTGCGATTATCTGTTTTGTTAATATTTTTAATTTCAGAAAACGCAGCTTTCAAAAACGCTTTGCCATTGTTTTGATCATATTAATTATCGGTTTTGCCTTTTGGTGCAGTGTTTACGCCAAAAAACTCCCTGGTGGTATTGAAGGTGCAAGTTTTGGGGTTGGCGCGTATTTACCTGCCTTAGCTATTTTATTTATAGTATTGGGCATTTTCGGCATCAATAAAGATGAAAGGTTGATCCGTTCGGCTGAAAGGTTGCGCTAATCTTTTAATTTTAACCAAAAAATTACCACTCTCTATGCGTGTTAAAAGTCAAGCCTTTTACTATACCTGTGCTGTGATTTTGCTTTGCGGAATCTTATCGTGTAGCAAACGCATCAATACTTTCGGCAAAACCAAAATCGATAACAATACCGATTCGCTTTACATTAAACAGAGAATAGTAAAAATTAAAGATTTAAATACAGATGTGTTTACGAAAGGGGAATTTAAAGGCATTGGTGATACGCCTATCGTATACCGCTTATTAAAACCGAAAAGTACATCAAAAAAACTCCCAATGGTAATTGTATTTCATGGATCAAATGCGGTCGGAAACGATAATACAAGTCAGTTGGGTATTTTGGCAAAACTGTTTGCAGCTGAGGAAATACAGACGAAATATCCTGCTTTCATTTTAGCACCACAATTCCCTTTACGCTCGTCTAATTATGTTCTAGACAGTAGCAGAAATGTATTGACTTCGATACCGCAACCGTGTTTAACAACTGCTTTGCAACTGATCGATAGCTTAAAAAACACTTTAAATATTGATGAGAAAAGGATTTACCTCATCGGTTTTTCTATGGGTGCTTCTTCGGTGATTAATGCTTTAGCGTTAAAACCAGAGGTATTTGCCGCAGGGATCAGTATTTCGGGCATACCTCAATTTAATAAGGTGAAAGAATTAACAAATATGCCAATCTGGTTAATCCATGGGAATAAAGACACCGAAAACCCTTTTGATAGTGATGAGCAATTTTTTAAAGAATTAAGCCCTTACAACAAAATCAGGTTCTGGGAATTCGATAATCTGGCCCACAACGATATTTTTGCTCCTGCAATATTAACTGATGCACTGCCCAAGTGGCTTTTTAAAAACAAACATAAATAGCTGCTTTGCCCTAGCCACCTAAACCCGGTTGCAGTGAAATACTTTGATAACCTTTAAGGTTTGAAAAAGATTGAAACGGAAAACGGGACTGCTGGAACCGAAACCCTACTACAGCTGCTTTCCAAAACAAAAAGCAACTGTTTCTATCGCAATTACGGCCTAGTTTAAAGCTCCACCATCCCGCCTTTTCAAACATCCATTGTCGATTCCCTGTTACATCCTTATTTTCAAATATTTAGCTTAAAAAACTATTTACTTGATTATCTGTAAAATACGAAAAATTAACCTTACCTTTGCGGCTCAATTAAAAATAAAAAGACGAATGACAAACCCATTTCAATTATTGGGGATAAGTGATGACGTCGTTAATGCCGTAAAGGATCTTGGATTTGAAACTCCAACACCTATTCAGGAGCAAAGTATTCCTGTACTGTTAGAAGGCACTAATGATTTTGTTGGTTTGGCCCAAACAGGAACAGGAAAAACAGCCGCATTTGGTTTGCCGCTGTTAGAACTAATCGATTTTAAAGTTAATAAACCACAGGCATTGATTTTATGCCCTACCCGTGAGTTATGCTTGCAAATCGCTAACGACCTTAAAAACTTTTCTAAAAACGTTGCTAATGCCCACGTTGTTGCCGTTTACGGTGGCGCGAACATTATGCAACAACTACGCGAAATACGCCAAGGCGTACAAATTGTAGTGGCCACGCCCGGCCGTATGTTGGATATCATTGGCCGTAAAGCCATTGATTTCACTAACGTTAAATATGTTGTGCTTGATGAAGCTGACGAGATGTTGAACATGGGTTTCCAGGACGATATCAACGACATTTTATCAACTACTCCTGATGACAAAAAAACCTGGTTATTCTCGGCTACAATGCCAGCAGAAGTTCGCCGTATAGCTAAAAACTATATGGATAACCCTGTAGAATTAACCATGGGCACAAAAAATACGGGTAACGTAAACATCGAACACGAATACTACATTGTTCGTGCACGTGATAAATACGCTGCCTTAAAACGTATTGTAGATTTTAACCCTGAAATTTTTGCCGTAGTATTTTGTAAAACCAAATTGGATACACAAGATGTTGCCGAGCATTTAATTAAAGATGGTTACAATGCTGATGCTTTACACGGCGATTTATCGCAGCAACAACGTGATAAAGTAATGCAACGTTTCCGTGAGCGTAACATGCAGTTGTTAATTGCTACTGATGTTGCTGCACGTGGTATCGATGTAAACAACGTAACTCACGTAATCAATTATTCATTACCTGATGAAATTGAAAGTTATACCCACCGTTCTGGCCGTACTGGCCGTGCTGGTAAAACCGGTATCTCTATCTGTATCATTAACTCTAAAGAATTAGGTAAAATCCGCCAGTTGGAGCGCATTATTGGTAAACAATTTACCAAAGCTGAGCTTCCTACAGGATTTGACGTTTGCGAAAAACAATTGTTCTCTTTGGTACATAAAGTACACAATGTAGAAGTAAATAACGAACAGATTGATCAGTACATTCCACGTATTATGGATGAATTTGCTGACTTATCTAAAGAAGATGTGATTAAACGTTTTGCTTCGTTAGAATTTAACCGTTTCTTGGATTATTATTCTAAAGCACCTGATTTAAATGCAGCAGTTGGCGAAGACCGCGGTGCAGACAGGGGCGAAAGAGGTGCCGGACGTGGACGTGGTAGCGAAGGTTACACGCGTTTGTTCATCAACTTGGGTTCTGTAGATGAGTTTACCCGTGGCGATATGTTATCATTTATCTGTAACAACGGTAAAATTGGTGGCAAAAGCGTTGGTAAAATCGATTTAAAAGGTGTTTTCTCTTTCTTTGAAGTGGAAGACGATGTAGCTGACAAAGTTTTTGAAGGCTTTAAATCTGTTGAGTTTAACGGTCGTCAGGTACGTATCGAGAAAAGCGGAGACGGTGGTCGTGGTGAAGGTGCTGGAGAAAGACGCGGTGGCGGCGAAAGACGTAGCGGTGGCGGTGGTTTCGGCGGTGAACGCAGAAGCGGCGGTGGCGGCGGCGGTTATCGTGGCGGCGGCGACAGAAGAAGTTCTGGCGGTGGTAGCGGTAGACGTGAAGGCGGAAGCGGCGGTGGTGGTTTCAGAGATTTCTCTGGACGCAGTCGTGACGACAAAGGTGGTAACACCGGAGGCCCTCGCAGAGAAGGTGGAAGCCGTGAAGGTGGAAGCGGCGAACGCAGAAAAAAATGGTAAATCACTAAACCAAATATATTACAGCCGTTCTGATTATTCAGAACGGCTTTTTTTTTGTTAGCATGCTTAAGGATAGAATTGTTAGTTTTAAACCAGACCCAAAATAATTTTACTTAAAAAATTTTAACTTTTATTTTTTATAAAGGTTAAAGAATTTTATTTCCGACTACAGCCAAGCGACAACCATTGGCAGTCATGTATCGGATACACCCAACAAAGCGTATATGCTTTTAGCAAAGACATTAGCATTTGATTAGAACCTTAATTTTTCGTAAATTAGTGTATTGAAACAGCAGCAGACTAACGAATTTGATTTTGTAATTGACAAGCTTACAAATTCTATTGAAAACGCAATTTCAGGCGAAGTGTTTGACACATCAATTATAAAATTGACGGCATCCGATACCAAGATTCTTAAGAAGAGCGAGTGGGTATTTGACTGGCAGAATGAGTTAAAGGATGATACTAAGCAAGTTTTTAAATTGACAACGGTTAACAATTTAGCTATAACCCAGGGATTCATAAGCTTTACCGACAAAGGCGACCACATTTTTATGAACATAATTGAGAGTGCAAAGTTCAACAAAGGAAAGAACAAACTTTATAAAGGGGTTGCTGGAAATCTAATTGCCTTTTGCTGTAAAACTGCATTCGAACTAAATTATGACGGAGTTGTTTCTTTTGTGGCCAAAACCCAACTTGTTTCCCATTACCAAGAGACGTTGGGTGCCAAGATTTATGGTGGGAACAGAATGTTTATTGATACTAAAGAAGCATTTATTTTGGCTACTAGATATTTTAAAGATTTTAAGTTATGATAAATTTCAAAAAAATGGACAACAAAGACTTTGTGTTCGTAAACAAAACTTTGACAGAAAAAGAAGAAAAAGAATTTAGCGATTTTCTAAAAGCACGTAAAAAAAAATCTGTAACAACTAATCTAAGGAAAAGTTCTAAGCCTTATATGGGTAACAGCACGAACCGCTAATATGAGGGAGGGCTGGCAAAAAATCTTTTATGACTTGCCTAAATGCATAAAGATTTATTTCAGGGTGCCACAATACAATTAACGCGACAGACTTTTTTGCCTTTGAAATTTCAAATGATGAACTTCAGAACAATATTACTATGGAAAGCAAATAGACTTTTCTCTTTAATTTCACCAAAAGAAAAGCGAAAATCCAATATCTGTTTTGTGCAAATTGCCGATACCTTAAAGAAATAAATTGAGGATATATAAGCTATTCTGCTTTTTGTACGAAATTTCAACTGATGCGATTCTAATCCCAGCAAGCACAAAGCCGTTCTTCATTACCTGTAATTTTCACAGATACTTTACTAAGTCAGTTACATTTTTTTGGACAATATTTAATTCCCAATTGGGAACCTATACCTTTAACAATATTAATACTAAAGCCAAACTTCGACATCCAATTTTGTCCTAAAATTAAAACCAGAGAAAGTGACTATTAATTATTTAACAATTGTAAAATAGTAGCGCAACTTTACGATTATCCTTAAATTGCATTACTTTCGCACATCATGCAGGCAAAATATTTCGAGCGAAGTGCCACGCAGTCGAGAACCACGTAAGTGCTCAGCGAAGCTAAATCTATAACAGATCTCTCTTCTGAAAGTTCGGGACTACGCCGCTGCAGTCGAGATGACGATCGTTCTATGGAAATCAGACGCTATTCCCGTTCTGTCAGATATTACCATCTGACACAGAGACCAACTAATATAAAAACGCATCTTTTGCTAACTAAATCTTCCTAAAACATTATATTTAACGTTTAGCTACACTAAACAAAATATGCGTTATTTAAAGTTTTTCATCATTTCATTTTCATTATTCATAACGAGCAGTCTTTCTGCCCAACGAAAGGTTTCTGATCAAAAAATGCAGTGGTTTGCTGACGCAAAATTGGGTATTTTTATCCATTGGGGCATTTATTCAGTGAATGGAATTTCTGAATCGTGGTCGTTTTTCAACAACTATATCAACTACAATGCCTATATGAAACAACTTGATGGTTTTACCGCTGCAAAATATAACCCTAATGAATGGGTAAACCTGATTAAAGAAAGTGGTGCAAAATATGCAGTAATAACCACAAAACACCATGATGGTGTGGCCCTTTGGGATAGTAAAGCTCCTTTAGCCACTACCACATTAAAAAATAGTGCTGCCAAAAAAGATTTAATCACTCCATTTGTATCTGAACTTAAAAAATCGGGGCTTAAAACGGGATTATATTTCTCATTACCCGATTGGAGCTATCCGGATTATGATGGCTTTACCCGCGATAGAAAACGTTACGATTATAAACAAGATCCGACCCGATTTAAAAAATTTCAAAATTATTTTCAGGAGCAGCTTAATGAACTTTCTACAAAATACAATCCAGATCTTTTATGGTTTGATGGCGATTGGGAGCATAGTGGAGATGAGTGGCAGGCCAAAAATATATTAGAAAATTTACGTAAGGCAAATAAGGATATTATTGTTAACTCGCGCCTTAACGGACATGGTGATTACGATACGCCTGAGCAAGGCGTGCCTGTAGTGAAACCAAATTCATCAGAGTGGGAACTCTGTTATACTATGAACGATTCATGGGGCTATCAACCATACGACGATCATTATAAATCATCAAATATGATTATCCGTACACTGGTTGATTGTATTGGAATGGGCGGTAATTTATTGCTTGATATTGGGCCAAAAGCAGATGGAACAATTGCGCCTGAACAGGTTAAGATTTTAAAAGATTTGGGCCGCTGGACCAAACAACATGGTGAAGCCATTTACGGAACGCAAACTGGGATCGCTCCAAAACATTTTAATGGCAAAACAGCACTATCAAAAGACAAAAAAACGCTTTTCCTTTACCTCGACTATAAAACAGATGATGGCATTTTGTTAACCGGTATAAAATCAAAAGTAAAAACTATGCAGTTAGTTGGTGGTGGCCTGCTAAAATTTGCTAACATTAGCACCTTAGATTATATTTTTAATATTCCCTCAGCTGATTTTGATCAGGATGTAACAGTTGTAAAAGTGAGTTTTGATGAACCTATCAATCTTATTGAAAATGAAAGCGAAAGCACTTTGTTTAAAGATTTCTTCACTAAGAACACTAAACTAAATGATGCTTCTTACAAATTGAAAAAATTAGCGACAACCTTAAATAAGGGTATCAATATTTTTAACGACTCCAATTTAGCAGCAGATGGGATGAATTTTAATGCAAATATTAAACCTCTTGACGAAACGGTTAACAACTGGGTAATTAAAAATGCTGAAGCACTATATAAAACAACCGGAGGAATACCTGCCGGACATTATCAGGGCAACACAGCACTTTCTGCAGATAAGCAAACCCTTTATTTATTTATAGAAGGCACACCAACCGGGCCAATCGCAATTAAAGGTTTAAAAAACAACATCAGCAGGATCAGAATTGTAGGAGAAGGTACTATGTTGCCGCACGAAATTTATAATAAACTGTATTGGAGCAAAATACCAGGTATTGTTTACATTCCGGTGCCTAAAGATAAACTAGATCCCGAATTGACCGTAATTGCAGTGCTTTTAGATAGCCCGATTGATTTGTACCGTGAAAAAGTTGGCGCGATTGAAAGCAATCTCTAATTATTTAACAATTGTAAAATAGTAGCGCAACTTTACGATTATCCTTAAATTGCATTACTTTCGCAAATCATGCAGGCAAAATATATCTCATATCAGGAAACCGGATCATTTTCAAAACTGGTTTTGGATTATATTAATAACGAGGAGCAACTTAAAGCTTTTTACAGTTACCGCCCAGATATGGAGGGTTTGGCAAATGCAATTGAAAACAGAAATTTCTTAGGAAATAGAGAAACATTAGTCAAAGTTCTTCAAAATCAATATCAACACCTGCAGCCTAATAAATCGGTTACCAAAAACATAGAACTTTTAGGTTTATCCAATACTTTTACGGTAACCACCGGCCATCAATTAAATCTTTTTACCGGTCCGCTTTATTTCATTTATAAAATTGTAACCACCATTAACTTAGCCATTGAGTTAAAAATGGCTCACCCAGACAAGAACTTTGTACCTGTGTATTGGATGGCGACTGAGGATCATGATTTTGATGAAATTAACCACGTAAGCGTGGATGAAAAAAACATCAGCTGGATACAAACCACCAATGGCGCAACCGGAAGGCTGAGCACCAAAACTGTAGCCGCAGCAGTAACAGCCTATAAAGGATACCTGGGAATTTCTAAAAACGGAAAACGAATTGCCAAATTGGTAGAACAGGCCTATCTGCAACACGACAATTTAGCCGATGCCACCCGTTTCTTGGTGAATAATTTATTTGAAAAATATGGTTTAGTGATTGTAAATGCAGATGACGCACAGTTAAAAAAGCAATTTGCTAACATCATTACGGAAGATATTATTCAGCATAATAGTGCAAAAAATATTGAAAACAGCTCGAAAAACCTGGAGGATTTAGGTTATAAAACACAGGTAAACGGACGTGACATTAACTTTTTTTACCTGATTGATAATCTTCGGGAACGTATAATCTTTGAAAAAGGAAAATATGTTGTAAACCATACTGATATCAGTTTTACTGAAGAAACACTAAAAGCCGAAATCGAATCACATCCCGAACGTTTTAGTCCGAATGTAGTGATGCGGCCAATGTACCAGGAAGTAATTTTACCAAATATCGCTTATATAGGTGGCGGAGCAGAAGTAGCTTACTGGATGCAGTTAAAGGCAAATTTTGATTTTTATAAAGTTGATTTTCCGGTTTTATTACTGCGCAATTCTGCTATATTAATCGACAAACGGAGCGCTCAGAACTTATACCATTTAGGTTTTTCGCTTGAGGACATTTTCTTGCCTGTTGAAGAATTAAAAAACATTTGGGTTAAGCGAAATACCACGGCATTATTAAGTTTGGCTGATGAAACGAGAGCAATCAACAGCATTTTCGATCAAATTAAGCTTAATGCTTATAAAATAGATAAAACGCTTTCTGTTTCTACCGATACAGCTAAGCAAAGAACAAATCATTTACTGGCCAACCTGGAAAAGAAACTTTTCCGTGCTGAAAAACGAAAACACGAAACTGCATTATTGCAGATTGAACATGTAAAGAAGAGACTTTTTCCAAACGGAACGCTCCAGGAAAGAATTTTGAATATTGCACCGATGTATGTGAATTATGGAGAAGATTTCCTTTCATCCTGCATAGAAAATTTTGAACCGCTTGGCGGCGATTTTACTGTTTTATTGCCATAATTTATTTTTAGATTCGTCATGCTGAACTTGTTTCAGCATCTATCAAAAAAGACCCTGAAATAAATTCAGGGTGACGACAAATAGTATACTATGACCTTCATCACTTTTACCGAAACCAATCTACGGACTTTTACTTTTAATGTTTTTAAAAAAATGGGCTGTTCTGATGAGCATGCCGATTTAGCAACCGATGTATTGATCCGTTCAGATTTACGGGGAATCGATTCGCATGGTGTTGCGCGTTTAAGTGGCTACGTTCGTCTTTGGGAAAAGAAAAGGATTAACGCCACGCCTGATATCAAAATAGTGCATGAAACGCCTACCACCGCAACTGTAGATGGCGATGCCGGATTAGGATTGGTAGTGGCTCCTTTTGCAATGAAAGTTGCTATTGAAAAAGCAGAAAAATATGGCAGTGGATGGGTATCGGTTAAAAATTCTAATCATTTCGGTATTGCAGGTTACCATGCTTTAATGGCGGTAGAAAAAGATATGATCGGTATCAGTATGACGAATGCCAGTCCTTTGGTTGCTCCTACCTATGCAAATGAGCGTTTGCTTGGCACAAACCCCATGTGTTACGCTTTCCCGGCAGGAAAATATCCACCAGTAATTGTAGATATGGCTACAGCCGCAGCAGCAAATGGTAAGTTGGAAATTGCTCAACGTGCGAACAATAGTATCCCTGATGGCTGGGTTCAGGATAAAACCGGTGAAAACTCGACCGATCCAAACGAATTGAAAAATGGCGGCTCGCTTTTACCTTTGGGCAGTGATGCAGCTCATGGCAGCCATAAAGGTTATGGCTTAAGTGCTACAGTTGATATTTTATCAGCGGTATTATCAGGTGCAAATTACGGCCCTTGGGTGCCTCCTTTTGTAGCTTTTTTAGAACCATCAGCAAATCCGGTTGGTGAAGGATTGGGTCACTTTTTAGGTGCCATGCGTGTGGATGGCTTCAGACCGGCTGCAGATTTTAAAGATCACCTGGATAATTGGATAGAACGCTTTAAAAGCGCAAAAACGATTGATTCTGATAAAAAGGTAATCATCCCTGGCGAACCTGAACATGAATTTGAGCAGGAAAGAAAAAACAATGGTATTCCGATCATTGATGTTGTGGTGAAGGATTTGAATGAACTGGCTGTGAATTTAGAGATAGCCGGCCTTAGTTAATGGTTTGATGGTTGATAGACCATAGTCGATTTCTTTAACCACAGCAATGACGATTTATTTAGGATAATCTTAATTAACTACATCGTCCTCGTTTGTAACGAGGATGTACGAGTAATGCGATTTTATCGCTCTTAGAGGAATTATTTTCGCATGGCAAATGCGTAACTTAAAAATCCTCGTTACAAACTAAGACTATTTAAGATAGTAAAGGTCTGTGGGGACACAGACCTTGGTGTTATTAAAACGATCGTCATTGCAATGAAGATTCCCATAGGACGGCAACTATTAACGATATGCTTTTATACCCAACTATGGGGTGATTTTAAGGCTTAACGGTTAAATTATCTTTTAAATAAAGGGCCTTGCTTGACGAACCGATCATAATCCGGTAATCTCCAGGTGCTACTCCCCATACGTTATTGATATCCAAAGTTTGAAGGACCTTTTTATCCACTTTAAAGGAAACATTTTTTGTTTCTCCTGCCTTTAAAGTAACTCGCATAAAAGCCCTTAAAGCAAGAACAGGTTGCGCCAATTTGTTTAACAATGGCCGCATGTATAACTGCACAACTTCCTCACCGTCATAATTACCTGTATTTTTAAGTTCGAAGCTTACCGTAGCGGTTTCATTTTTAGCAATGCTTTTGCGGCTAAATTTTAAATCGGTGTACGAAAAATTGGTATAACTCAATCCGTAGCCGAAAGGAAAAAGAGGTTCGCCACTCAAATTGTTATAATCATCGCCCCTTCCGGTAGGTTTGTGGTTGTAAACTAGCGGAAGTTGAGATTCATCGATAGGGTAAGTAATTGGAAGTTTACCAGAAGGGTTAACTTTTCCAAGCAAAACATCGGCAATGGCATCTCCACCAGCTTCACCAGGGTACCAAACATTTAAAACTGCATTAACTTTATTTAACCAGGGCTGCATATTAATTGCACTTCCACCGGTTAATACTACAACAATGGGTTTTCCGGTTTTTGAAAGCTCTTCTAGTAACAATTCTTGATTTCCGGGCAGGTTTAACATTGCCCGATCTAAAAATTCTCCTTCTTTTATGCCTACAACAAAAACAATTACATCATTATTTTTGGCAGCAGCAACCGCATCAGTTATTTCATTTGATTTCTTAAGGTTATAATCCCAGATGAGTTTGATTTTACCATTGCCTTTTGACTCAAAAAATTCGACCTTAATTGTATATTCCTTATTTTTATCTAAATGAAATGGGACTGTTTTGGTATTGAAAGATTTTTTGTCCCAATTATCGATAAGTAATCTATCATCAAGGTATAATCGGTAACCATCATTTCCTTCCAATCCGATATTAACGTCGGCAGTTTGAGGCACTACAATTTTGCCTTCCCACCTTACCGAATAATCATCCAATTGGAGCTGCTCATCTGGCGGGTAAAGTGTCCAGCTGAAATTAACAGCCTGATCATTTATTTCTTTTACCGGCTTACCAGAAAAGTTAAGTCCTTTATAATATTTTCCAGTTAATCCTGCTTTTTTATTGGAGGATAAATACTGGCTATCTATTGGCGTATAAAGCTGAGTTTCTCTGGTGCTGCCTTTTAAATAAGTAATTTCAACGTTATTGGATATTGCGTTTTTTAAACCTGTTAAAATATTTACCTTATTGTTCCCAGTGCCGCTGTAGCCCCCCAATCTGGCCTCAATTGCATCTTCACCTAAAAGCAAAATGTGTTTCGTACTTTTTAAAGGAAGTGTATTATTCTCATTTTTTAATAGCACAAACGACTTTATTGCAGCTTCTTTTGCTAAATTCCGGTTACTTTGGTCGGTTAACATTTTTTCGGCAATACTTTCATCTACATAAGGATGCTCAAACAGTCCAAGCTCAAATTTTGCCCGCAGCACTCTGGCTAAAGCATCATCTATTCTAGATTTTGGAATGCTGCCATCTAAAAATGCTGGCAAGAAGAGTTTGTAATGTTTATAATCTACCTGAAAAATTACGTCAAGGCCAGCGTTAATCGATTGTGCCGTTGCATCTTTATAATCTTTAGCGGTAAAATGCAATACATTGGCACCACCAACTGCACCTGCATCAGAAATGACAAAACCTTTAAATCCCCATTCGTTTTTTAATTTAGTAGTCAGCAGCCATTTATTTGAGGTTGCCGGCGTTCCAAAAACGCTGTTGTAGGAAGTCATCAATGAGCGGATCCCTACATTTTTAACTCCATCTTTAAACGCGGGAAAGTGGATTTCTTCTAAAAAGTGTTTATCCATTTCTATTGGATAACTGTCTCTACCGCCATCACCCACATTTGCGATAAAATGTTTTGGGGTAACGATGATGTTTTGTTTTTCTATAGCATTCATAAATGCGTGCCCCATTACAGTTGTTAGGTAAGGGTCTTCTCCATACGTTTCTTCTACCCTGCCCCATCTTACATCTGTAGCCATATTAATTACAGGAGCCAAAAGATCTCTTAAACCGCGTGCCCGTGCCTCACTGGCAATTGCTGTACCGATTTTGGCCACTAAAGCGGTATCAAAACTTGCTGCTAAACCAATCGATTGGGGAAAAGCAGTAGCTCCTTGCCTTACCAAACCATGCAAAGCTTCATCAAATGGAATAATCGGGATGCCCAAACGGGTTTCTTCAACAAAATATTTTTGAATTTTATTAATCTTTTTTGCGAGTGAAAGGCCATCTTCTGCCGTATTGTAAGTTAACATCTGCTGGGCAGTACCGCCGCCTTGGGCTGCAGCACTTACCTGTAAACCAAAAATCCCGTTTTTAAATTGATTTTTATTTGCTTCGGTTACATCCCCCGGAATCATAAATAACTGCCAAAATTTCTCTTCTGGAGTCATTCTCGAAATGAGATCTTTCACCCTCAAATCGATACTTAATTTTGGATTTTTATAGGCTGATTGTTGCCCTTTTTTAACCTGAGCAAAAAGATTACTGCATACAAAAAGTACGGGCAATAAACAGAAGATTTTTTTTGGTTTAAGCATCACTTAATTGTTTTCGGGCGTAAAAGCAAAAGTTAAGGCTATTTTCTCCTCCGTTTTAGGGAGCTCAAAATGTACTTTACCATCTGTCAATTTCCATTTTACTTTTTGATTGTTACCAATGATGGTTATCAATGTTCCTTTCTTCGGAATACTACCTTTCCATGAAATTTCTTTAAGCGGAGTATTTCCCATCAAAGCGATGCCGTAAATTGTTTTGCCATCTTTACTTTGGGTAAACCAGTTTTGCCCATCATGGTAATTTTTGGTAATCCTTGTTCCATAAATCGCAGCACCGTTTTTACTGGTCCACTTGCCAATATCTTCCAATTTTTTAATTACATCGTCTGGTAAAGTGCCATCAGCTTTCGGGCCTACACCTAAAAGCAAACTTCCGCCTTTGGCTACAATTTCTACCAATTTATGAACCACTTCGGTTGCCGACTTATACTGATCGTTGGGTACAAAACCCCAGGCTCCACCTAAAGTCATACAACTTTCCCATGGATAATCCAGTTGCTGTTCTGGAATTTTCTGTTCAGGCGTTTGGTAATTTTCGAACTGTCCGTGCACTGTTCTATCTACTACAATTAAGCCAGGTTGTGATTTCCTTGCATCAGCTGCAATTTTAGGCATATCAATATCCTGACTCCATTCCGGAATTGGAGCACCCCAGGAAAGTACCTCTTTGTTTACACTGGCCCGTGGACGAACCCAGCCACCATCTAACCACAAAATATCGATACTACCATAGTTGTTCATCAGCTCTCCAATCTGGTTCTTTGTGTAGGTTTTAAACATATTCCATCGCCATGGATGCTTTCTGATATCGTAATTGTTATTCCTGTCTGCAGTAGCGTATTTATCCCACCAATAATATTGCGAATGCCAGTCGGGTTTAGAAAAATAGGCCCCAATCATGAAATTTTCCTTGCGGAAAGCATCAAATACATATTTGGCAACATCTTTTTTTGCATTGGTTGAAAAAGGACCTTTAGCAATGCTGAAATCAGATTGTTTGGTATCAAACATGGCAAAGCCATCGTGGTGTTTGGTTGTAAACACCAAATACTTCATGCCTGCATCTTTACCTGCTTTTGCCCATTGTTCGGGGTTAAACTTTGTTGGATTAAATTTTTCACTTAAACCCCAGTACCACTTTTTATAGTCTTCGTATTTAATGATGCTGTCTCTTTCTATCCAGTCTTCTGAGCAAATGGACCATGATTCTATAATGCCAGGAACAGCATAAAGTCCCCAGTGAATAATCATTCCGAATTTTTTATCCTGCCAGGTATCAAGTTTCTTTTTAACGGCGTCATCTTTAGGCCATTCGTAAATCTCCGATTGTGGCATGATATCGTTCTGCTGGGCGTGCAAAATTTTCGCAGAAAAGATAATTGCTAATAAAACGATTCTTGTTTTCATGTATCAAATAATTAAAATGCCCTGTAAAAAAATTTACAAGGCATTTTTAGTAGTGTTTGAATTATTTTACGTCCCAAAAAACTTTATTGGTCCGTGTATCTTTTGATCTAACTGAATTATAATTTGAATTATTAGCCGATTCAACACTTGGGTAAGTTAACCGATTTGGAGGGAGTTCAAAACCAACTAATGTTTGCGGAACAACCGTCAATTTAGGATATTTCGTCCGTCTGTATTCAGACCAAGCTTGATCAGATTGCAAGAAACCGAAATTTAGCCATTTTTGATTCCAGATTTTGGCTAGCTTTTCCTCAGATGTACCGGTATATGCTGATGTACTGGCATTTACAAATGTATTTACATCGGTAGCAAGTGGAGCACTTAATTTTCCACCTCCTATGGAGTGTAAATAATAATAAAAGGAAACCGATTGTGCTAAAGCAGCATTGTAGGCGGTTTGCGCATTCGCTGTAGTTCCCCAACGCTCAAAAGCTTCGGCTTTCAAAAAATTAACCTCAGAAGCTGTAATCAATATCCCTGGCACCTTTATGTTATTTATGAAAGTTGCAGAATCTAATATCGAATATTTGGTAAAAGCTGTATCCTGTTGATTTGATGTGTAAGTTACAGGCATTGCCCTAAAGTTTTTATTTGGAACAAAAACGTTATTAACCGTCTGGCCAAATTTATCATAAACCAACGGAATTCTAGGATCGTTGGCTGGAAGCATTAATTTATTTAATGCATAATCAGGAGCAAAGTAAGTGTTGATTTCGGTAATTGCACTTCTTAAACTATTGGTATTTGTAGTTAATGGCTGCAATAATATATCAGTTGTTGCCGGAGTATAACTGCCTACATTATTACCATCTACCAACGGGAAATTTGTACTGTTACTCAACATATTTAATACGGTTGTTCTTGCGGTTGCTTCATCTACAAATGATGTGCGCATTAATAAGCGAAGGCGTATTGAATTAGCATACCTCCTCCATTTATCAAGATTACCAGTTAATAAAATATCTGCCTTATTAAACGCAGGTGCCACGGTAGCCGAAAGTTTTGCATTGGCAAAATATGTAGCAGCATCATCAAGCCCTTTAATTAAAGTTGTATATAATGCTTTTGCATCATCAAATTTAGGATCCTTAATCGCATTTGTAGCTTCCAGACTTCCCGCTTCTGAAAAAGGAATATCGCCAAATAAATCGACCATTTTTGAAGCTTGATCATAAAGAAAAATTTTGGCTGCCTGCATATAAACTTCCTGGTTAGCCTGTTCGGCTGCAGGTAAGGTTGCATAAGTTACTTCCATAGCTCGGTATACGCCCAACGGACCGCTACCATTACCAGCCGGATAGTAAAAATCTGACCAATAGTTACCAATATACCCATCAATTTGACGGTATGCTTCGCTGCCATTAGCAAATGATGCAGCTTGGGAATACACTGCAGGGTGCGGTGCCAGAAAAGTACGCTGGTTCCAGTAAGCCGGTCTAACACGGTCGCTATTTAGCATGGCTGTAAAAAAACCAGACAAGTTGGTTGTTGTTGAGCGCTCTGGATTGTAATACAAATCAGTTAACTGTTTTTTACATGATGAAAATAACAGCACTAGAGAAAGTATCAAACTTATATTTATAAATATCTTTTTCATTGTAATTATTTTTATGGGTTACAGCCTAGAAACTAGCATTTAATGAAAATCCAAAACTTCTTGTGGCTGGCAATGAACCATTATCAACACCTTGACTATACCATTTGTCTCCAATTAAAGTTTCTGGATCCAGATTCTTTAAAGTTCTATGGAAATATAAAAGGTTTCTGCCTATCAGTGAAATTCTCATATTAGACATTCCAATTTTTTTAATGAGGTTGTTAGGCAATCTATAACCAAGCGTTAATTCTCTTAGCTTAATAAAATTATTTTTATAAACTGCACCTTCCTGATTAAGTGCATCAGAACTACCTGCGGCAAATGAGTTGAAATAATAGCTTGCTGCATCCAATATGATATCATTCGGTTGGCCATTAGCTTTAACACCCGGAAGGATTAAACCATCGTGATATACTTTTTGGCCACCTGGTGCTGCGCTGTTTGCATTTGGCAACAATACATTAGCACCTGCACTGTTTACATAATAACTTAAACCACCATGCTCAGTATCACGATATTGAAGGGTATTTTCGTAAACTCCAGTTCCAGTAGCATATTTTAATGGAGTAGAAACTACATCACTACCAAAACGGTAATCAACCAAAAAGCTAAATGAGAAATTTTTATAGTTTAAAGTGTTAGATAAGCCTCCTGTTATACTTGGAGTAACATTTCCTGCTTTTACATACTGCGATTTATCGATAACATAAAAACCATCATCGCTTACAACTTTCTGGCCTCCTGCATTGGTTTTAGTAGGGTAAACATAAATGTTTCCTAAATCATCACCAGGCTTTGCTGTGATCCGGATTGCGTTATCTTCACCATTAAAAAAGATAAGCTCAGGTATGCCAGGAGCTAGAGCATATACTTTTGTTCTATTTTGAGAAAAATTTAAACTGGTTTGCCAGTTAAAATCTGTTGAAACTATAGGTTTTGCATTTAATGAAAGTTCCCAACCTTTACTACCTATCTCTCCTACGTTAACAATCTGGCTTCCGCTACCATTACTTGACGCGATTTGAAGGCGCAGAATTTGATTTCTAATGCGATTGCTGTAGTAACTTAGATCGATACCAAACCTGCCATTTAAAAAACGGGTTTCCAATCCATACTCTTGCTCATACTTTTTTTCAGGTTGCAAGCTTTCGTTACCGTAGCCACCTGGCAAAACCAGTTGCGGAACAGAACCATTGTTGGTTTGTAAGGAGTTTTGTCCGTAAGATACATTAGATTCGTATGGAAGCGCAGCATTAGCAACTACACCGTACGAAGCACGTAATTTACCATAACTCAAAAACTCTGGCAATGCACCTTTAAATGCATCTGTAAAAACAAAACTTCCGTTAACAGATGGATAGTAATATGTATTATTTAACGGTGGCAGTGTTGATGAAGATTCTTGGCGAATGGTACCCTCAACAAAAAGATAGTCTTTATATGATAAATTTAAGATACCAAAAGATCCGTATTTTAAAAGGGATCTTCTACTTGCAGAAGTTTGAAGAATACCATAGGAGTTATTTAGCGAAAACCAGTTTTCAGAAACCAAACCAAATTGTGTTCCTGAAGATTGATCTTTATAGTTTTCTCTTCTGGATGTAAAGCCAGCACTTGCAGAAAAAGATAAATCTTTGGTGATATTATCGCTATAAGTTAAAAGTGCATCGGTATATATTGTACTATAAGTACCATTCCCGGTTGAATATGCTCCAGTGCTTGAGGTTTCTGGGTTGAAGGCTACTGGAAATTGGCTGTAATTTTTATCTTCAGTATTACGGCCGGTATAATCATTACCAACACGTCCTCTAAACTTTAATTTGCTAAAAATATCCCAGTTTAAAGTAGCACTGCTGTATAACCTGTTTTCGGTTTCATCGCTGGTATTTTTTAGTGTAGACCAAAAATAGTCGTAAAGGTTAGGACGAACGTTAAAAACAAACGCTTCAGCAGGATTTCTGGCAGTTTGATTAAAAGGAACCCAGGCATAACCTTGTGAGGTTTGATATTTTTCGCGTACTAAATCGATATCCTCGTTCCGTCCAAAAAATCCATCAAATGATTGTGCAAGCCTATTGGTTTGGTATGCCCTATTGTGTGTTATTGAATTTACATAATTGGCAACAACATCCACACTTAAGCTTTTACTTAATTTTAACGAACTGTTTAAAGTGAATGAATTCTTTTTAAGACCTGATTCGCGTTGTATGCCATCATAATCAAGACGTGTGTAAGATATGCGGTAACTATAATTATCTGTTTGATTTGACAATGCAATATTAGCAGATGAGCTTAAACCATTTCTGAAAATATTTTTGTAGTTATCAGGCTGTGGAGAAAAAGAACGGATAGAACCATCCCACCAGCGCACCTGTTGTCCATCCATTTTAGGACCGAAATTGGCGTATGCCCTAAAGTTTGGGCGAAAGCCTGAAGGTGATTTAGAATCTGCAATCCATCCTTCTTCGGTAGCTCCAACAGATAAGTTAGTTGCCCTATCGTATCCCTGCCCATAAACATTTTGATAGTTAGGAAGAAACGCCGGCTGCTCAACTGTTCCAAAATAGTTTACATCAACTGTTGGTCCTTTACCTTTAATCCCTTTTTTAGTGGTAATAATAATTACTCCAGATCCAGCGTCAGAGCCATAAAGTGCTGATGCGCTGGCCCCTTTTAAAACGGAAAGACTTTCAATGTCTTCTGGATTAATATCTAAAATACCATTTCCCCTAATACGTTGGTCATCATAAAAACCTCCATTATTTCTTCCGCTAGCACCATATTGGCCTTCACTACGAATTACAACACCATCTACAACGTAAAGTGGCTGTTGGTTATAGTTAATGGAATTAATGCCACGGATTTGAACATTAACTGCACTACTTGCACCACCTGGTGCTGTAGTTACCTGCACGCCTGAAGCTTTTCCATATAAAGCCGAAGCAAAGTTGGTATTACCAGCTTCTGTTAACTCTTTTGCAGAAACAGTTGCTGTAGAATACCCTAGTGCCTTTTTTTGGCGTTGAATACCAAATGCTGTTACAACCACATCACTTAAGGCTTTTGCATCCTGTTTTAATGTTATGTTTAGTGTAGATTCTGCCCCTACAGAAACTTCCTGCCTGGCATATCCAATTGCCGAAAATACAAGTACTTCATTCGGGTTAACTGCTATAGAAAATTTTCCGGCACCATCGGTTTGGGTAGCTTTAGTTGTTCCTTTAACAGAAACACTTACCCCGGGAATTGTTCCCGATGCATCTCTTACCGTTCCGGTAATTGTTTTTTGCGCAAAAGCATTTATCGTTATAAGTGATAACAATAGTATACTTAAACACCTTAAGTACATTTTTTCCATGATTATTGATTAGTTTAAAAATTAGTTGAAATTTGTTTGATTTGATCGAGTTAGTAAATGTTTTTATTTCTCCATAATAATGATTTAAATGAGTGGATTAGTTACCATTTCTTCGAAATGGCTATGTTCAACTGCTAAGCTTGCAGCAGCCAATAATTCGGCTTCGTCTGTTAGTGTAGAAAGCCTGATTTCAGTTTGCTCGGCAATGCGGGGAATGCAAAATTCGTGTATAGCTTGTTGTATCGGAGGCAATAGCATTTTACCTGCTTTAGCACCTCTTCCGCTCAAAACAATACACTGTGGATTTAAAAGATGGATAAGAGTTGCAATACCTTTACCCAATTGAAAAATGGCTTTAACTAAAATAGATATAGCAACCGGATCTTGCTGTCTTACAGCTGTTAAAAAATGATCGGCGGGGTGCTTGCTTTTATCTTCAAACAATTTATTCATGCTTGATTCTGCACCATTTTTAATTTCCTGTTCTGATTTTTTTGCCATTACCAGTAGAGAAGTATCTACTTCCAAACACCCACGTCTGCCACATGAACATAAATTATCACTATCAGAAAGTGGGATGTGGCTAAACTCACCTGCACTTCCACTACTTCCCCTGTAAAGCTTACCATCAATTATCATCCCTAAACCTGTACCCCACCCGATATTAACAACCATAACATCTTTAAGATCAACAGCTTCACCAAAATTTAATTCAGCAAGGGCAATTAAACTCGAGTCATTATCAATATAAACGGGTAAACCGATATTTAAAGCAAGGCATGCCTGCAATGTAGTATCTTCTTCAACCTTTAAGAATGAGTGATTAATGCCTTCTTCTGCATTAACAAAACCAGGCATACCAATGCCAACACCTAAAATATTATCTCTATCAATTCCAGATTGATTTATACTGGTATTTATAAAATTGACAAGATCATTGATGTTGTTATTCTCGGATGATAGATTGAATTCTAATGATTGAATTGGTATAATCATCTTCCTGGAAAGATCGTAAATGGTTAGCCTTGTGGTAAGCTGATCCATTGCAATCGCTACTACATATTTGGCCAGCTTTGGATTGATAAAGAACATAGCTGCTCTTCTACCACCGGTTGATGGCGCATAACCCTCTTCTAAAACATAACCTTCAGCTATTAAGCCATTAACAACAGCTGTAACCAAGGGTAAACTTTTCTGTGTCAACTTACTTAAATCTGTAAGTGAAAGCGACTTCTTATAATATAAATGCTTAATGATACCAGCCTTCAGACGCTGATTTTTCTTCACAATTACAGACATTTTATTTGATTATATTCAAACTTAATAAATATTTTTAAAACATAGTTATACTTTTTAATTTTTTTTTTAAGTTAATTATGAATCGACATAAAACAAAAAGGGCGAATAATCTTCGATTATCCGCCCCTTTAAAAGAATTATATTTTATTAATGGATACCCATAAATAATCTACTCCATCGTATTTTATGCAAAAACGACGCTGTACTGTCCCAACTCATCCAAACAAATAAGGCTTTGCCTACAATATGATCTTCTGGTACAAAACCCCAATAGCGTGAGTCGGCAGAGTTATGGCGGTTATCACCCATCATCCAGTAGTAGTCCATTTTAAAAGTATAAGTAGTGGCAACCTTGTCATTAATGTACCAAACACCCGCTTTTTGTTCTACTTTGTTTCCTTCGTAAGTTCTAATTGCCCTGTAATAAAGCGGCATGGTATTGCTATCAATTTTAACCGTCCACCCTTTTGAAGGAATCTTAACCGGACCAAAGTTATCCCTGTTCCATACACGGTTAGGATCATTAGGAAAAACGCCTCCCGGAACAGCACCGGGTGCATCAGGACTTAGCGTTACCGATTTTACAAAATCAAAAGTTTTCAGTTTATCGGCAATTTCTGGCGAAGCATCTACCACATACGTATTGGCAGATACTGGTGGCGTACCACCAAGGTTCAGGTTATATTCGTCAAGCGCAGCATAATTAAAATCCATGGTTTTAAATTCGATGCGATAAGGCATCATACCTGTGTTTTTTAAAGGCTCGTTTTTACCATTTACATTCGCAATACCATTGCTCATTGAAATTACATCGCCAGGGATGCCAATACAACGCTTAATAAAATTTTCACGCTTATCAACCGGCCTGTCTGTAATGGTATAAGTACTTCTTACCTGTTCGCGGCCCATGCCCCTAACTAGCTCGTAATAACTTGCTGCCTGATTTTCTACAGCAACGGTATCGCCCTCCGGAAAATTAAAAACAACTACATCATTTCTTTTAATTTTGGATAAACCAGGTAAACGGTGATATTTCCACTGTACGCCATCCCAATACGCTTTAGTTGATGTTGTTAATGGCATAGTATGGTGAGCAAAAGGAAAAGCAACGGGCGTCATCGGAATACGTGCACCATAATTTACCTTACTTACAAAAAGAAAATCTCCGATAAGTAAAGATCTTTCCATTGATCCAGAAGGAATGGTATAAGCTTCGATAAAAAATACACGAATGATTGTTGCTGCTACTACTGCGAAAACAATAGCATCTACCCATTCGCGGGTTTTCGTTTTTTTCTTCCTTGGGGCATCATTTTTTTTCTGCCAGAATTTGTAATTCATATATCTTATTTTTGGTTGGCGATCAACTTAATCGTTTACCTGTTATCTGTATTTCTTTGGGTGTGTTTCACAAATTGCGTGATATCACAGATTTATTTTTGACATGTCAATCGGTTAACTGCATTAACTGATCAACTGAAATTGGCTAACCGTTAACCGAAAACTGTTTTTCTACTCAAAAATATCAGTAATGTTGTAAAATCCCTTTTTATCTTTCACCCATTCTGCCGCAACAACTGCACCTAACGCAAAACCAGCTCTGTTATTTGCGGTATGTTTGATTTCAATTTCATCTACCTCACTACTGTAAATTACGGTATGTGTACCTGGAATATTTTCTATCCTATGCGATTCTATAAGCAATTGATCTGCTTTAGGAAACAATTCCACATCAGTACCTACCACTTCATTTAACCATTCCTGCTTGCGCTCCAAATTATCAACAATGCCCTCGGCCAGCGTGATGGCTGTACCGCTTGGTGCATCTAATTTTTGGGTATGGTGAATTTCTTCTACCTGCACCTCGTAAGCCGGATAATTATTCATCAATTTGGCCAAAGTTTGGTTAAGCTTAAAAAATAAATTTACGCCAATACTAAAGTTAGACCCATAAAGCAAAGTATTGTTACTGTTGCTGCAATCATCTTTAACCTCTTGCAGCTTGCCATACCAACCGGTTGTGCCTACAACTACCGGAACGTTGGCATCAAAACAGGCATCAATGTTTTTCAAAACCGAATCAGGAGTACTGAAATCAATCGCCACATCTGCTGATTTTAAATTCTGCCTGGTTAAATCCTCCTGATTATCGATTGATATTTTTAAAACGATTTCGTGACCGCGTTCAAGTGCAAATCTTTCGATAATCTGCCCCATTTTGCCATAACCTAAAAGCGCAATTTTCATTTTTATATATTTATTTCCGTTTTTGTTAATTTAATAGTCGTTAAAACAGCTTTAGTGGTTTAAAGGTAATAAAACGATCAAGATTTCATATTGAAAATGGAGAAATCATTTATCGTTTCATTTTCTAAAAGGTTAGCGATAATTTTAATGCAGGTGTGGCATTAAAGCCATACATAGTGCTTGAATTGATCATTGAGGGCGTAACCTTAAAAGAAAGATTGTTATCAATATTGAAAAAGTGCAGTCGTGCAGCCACATAAGCATCAACAATATTGGCAGCATAAAGTAACCCATAAGAAAAAAGCACGATCTGAGAATTTCGTTTATAAAGGCTTTTTCCATCCAATATCCCCTGATTGGTATATTGTGATAAACCCTGATCTGATTTTTTTCCCGGATTTTGTTCTCGATATTGTGCTTCTGCCAAAAACCGATTATAATTTTTCCTACTATCAAGGTAGGATAAAGTGAGCGCAGTGGCACCGCCATAAATGGCTACAATTTTACCACCTGTATACAGCTTTTGTAATACCTGGCTTTTGCCTGCTCTTGTACCATAACCGTCATTAAGCAACTGTATATTATACAATTGCCCCCAACCCGGAATCAGCATCGATCTGAAAACGGCCTTCCTACCTGCAACCTTACCAGGGTTTACGTATTTGGCCTTCATCGAATCTTTCCTGGTCATCGGTTTTTTAGCCGCAGTATCTATTGATTTGGATAGTTTAATTTTTTTAGTGGGTTCAACAGATTTTAACACCGTATCCTTAACCTGCGCCGAGGCGAGGTTTACAAGAAAAAATGTAAATAGGGAAACCAGTATTAAAAGCTTAGTCTTTTGCATTACCAGTCTAATAATTCTAAAATCCTGTTTAAATCATCATCACTCATAAAAGGAATCTCAATTGCCCCTTTACCATTCTGGCTGATTTTTAACTTTACACGGGTTGCAAATTTTGAAGCCAGATCATCTTGTAGTTTTTGATATTGAAAGGAAACACCTTTTACTTTAGGTTTCTCACTGGCTGGCAAAGGTAAATGCTGCAAATTGCGCACAATTTCTTCAACTTTACGTACCGAAAGGCCTTTTTCTAAAATCTCCTGGTGGATGAACAATTGTTTATCCACGCCATCTACATTAATTAAAGCCCTTGCATGGCCCATACTAATTTTCTGGTCGCGGATTGAGGCTTGTATTGCTGGTGGAAGTTTTAGCAAACGCAGGTAATTGGTAACCGTTGTACGGTTTTTACCTACGCGTTCGCCCAATTGCTCTTGCTTTAGGCCCACCTCATCAATCATTCTCTGGAAACTCAATGCCACCTCGATGGCATTTAAATTTTCGCGCTGAATATTTTCAATCAATGCCATTTCCAACATCTGCTGGTCGTTGGCACTGCGGATATATGCTGGAATTTGTGTTAAACCGGCCAATTTTGAAGCCCTGAACCTGCGTTCGCCCGAAATTAACTGGTATTTATTTGCACCTGTTTTTCTAACCGTAATCGGCTGAATCAGTCCCTGTACTTTTATTGAATCGGCAAGTTCGTTTAAAGCTACCTGATCAAATTCGGTTCGTGGCTGGTATGGGTTGGTTTCAACTTCAGTTAAACTTACGTGACTGATATTGCCAATCTGCTCGGTTTCGCTTACAGCATTTACCTGCTGCTTTGGCGGATGAGAAGATTCGCTATCATCTAAAAGCGCACTTAAACCCCTTCCTAAACCTGTTTTTCGCTGAAAAGATGTCATCTATAATTTATAAAGTTGCTGTTCCAATATTTTCTTCTTCCTTTAACAGGCCGTTTTTCTTCACAATTTCGCGGGCAAGGTTAAGGTAATTTATGGCTCCTTTACAGTTTGCATCGTGCATAATTACCGAAACACCATAACTTGGTGCCTCACTTAAACGTGTGTTACGCTGTATTATCGTATCGAAAACGAGTTCGTGGAAATGGGTTCTCACCTCTTCTACCACCTGGTTGGATAAACGTAAACGAACATCATACATGGTTAATAAAATACCTTCAATTTCCAGGTCAGGATTTAAACGGTTTTGAACAATTTTGATGGTGTTTAAAAGCTTACCCAATCCCTCTAATGCAAAATACTCACACTGAACAGGAATAATAACCGAATCGGCTGCTGTTAAAGCATTGATGGTAATTAAACCTAAGGATGGAGAACAATCAATGATGATAAAATCGTACTGGTCTTTAATTTTCTCTAAAACCGCTTTCATTTTATATTCACGGTTATTGAGATTAATCATCTCAATTTCTGCACCAACAAGGTCTATATGTGCAGGCAGTAAATCTAAATTCGGTGTATCCGTTTTTTGAATGGCCTGTAAAGGATCTATATCATTAATGATGCACTCGTAAATACTATCTTTAATATTCCGGGGATCGAAACCGATACCTGAAGTCGAATTTGCCTGAGGATCAGCATCAACCAGTAAAGTTTTATATTCTAGTACGGCCAAACTCGCAGCCAGGTTTATTGATGAAGTTGTTTTACCAACACCACCTTTTTGATTTGCTAATGCAATAATTTTGCTCATCTATGTATCCGAAATTTACTTAACGTTTATTTGGGCTGTGATATTTATGCGTTTTAATTGGCAAAAAGTTCTATTTTTGCCTTGTTTACGGCCTTTTTCACAATCAGCTAAGATACAAACTATATGGCAATTTTAGCAAGAAGCGCATTTGGGTTTTACACATCTTATTAACAATTATCCATGATCACGATTATAGCCGCCACAAACAGACCCAATAGCAATACGCTAAAAGTTGCTAAATATTACCAAAGCCAACTAAAAGAAAAAGGCAATCCTGCTCATTTGTTCAGTTTAGAGCATCTGCCTGCTGATGTATTAAATACTGATATGTACGGCAAAAGATCGGATGCTTTTCAGGAAATCCAGAACATGATCAATAAAACGGATAAGTTTATATTTATTATGCCCGAATATAATGGCAGCTACCCTGGTGTGTTAAAAGTGTTAATCGATGCCTGTAATTTCCCTGATAGTTTTTATGATAAAAAGGCGGCATTGGTTGGCATTTCTTCCGGTAAATATGGCAATATTCGTGGTGTAGATCATTTTACAGGTGTTTGTCATTATATTCATCTCAATATTTTGCCCCTTCGTTTGCATATTCCCAATATTAAAGCCGAACTGGATGCTGAAGGTAATCTCAATCAGCCTGATACAGTTAAGTTTACCAACGAACAGATAGAGAAGTTTATCAAGTTTTAATAAAACATTCGTCTCTTTAATAAACAATTTTATAACCCACAACAGATTATAGGGTCTTCTCAGCGAGACGATTCCTTGATAAGCTAATTGCAAAATTGGCGTTTATCACCTTCCAAAAAATATTAGCATCTTCCTCTTCTTTTGGAAAGCGAAATCTGTATTTCATAGGAGCGTTAGTCCTGCTTTTCATTACAAGTCCGCAATCGTACCTCGTTTACGGGCTTTCCATGATAATCAGGTTTAGGAACAAAAACAGTGCCTTGATTTATTTTCAGCACCATACAACCTCAAATAGGATTACAGGCTGCCCTACCTAAACCCGATGGAAGCGGCACGAAGTAAAGCGGACAGCGGGAACTGCCTAAACCTAAAATATTACTGCACCTGCTTTCCAAAAAAATTAGCACTTGTTTTCTCGTTGGCATGCTTCCACTATCGTTAAGAACAAAAATCACCAACCCTAAACCTCCAGAAACTATTTTTCATTTTGATAAAAACCCTTCCAAAATGAAAAGGTTTTTAGCTCAAAACAATCACCAAAAAAACCATAAAAACTTAAAAAACAACAACTTAAACAATACGCCAATCCACTGGCATAGCTATTGTAAACAGGCTAAACAACTGCTAAGTATGTAACCTTTGTTATATAATGTAGTTAGTAAAGAAACAGATTTAATTATAACCTATTTTTACCAAAAAAAGAGCAGTTGATTTGCGTTACCTAGCGAAAATCTCACCGCCCTTTGCGGTAAAACCAAAACGTAATGAAACCATCAATGATTTACAAAAATAATAAGTAATAGCTCACCACCATAAAAATAAAAACAGATGAAAATAAAAACCAAGCTCCGCCTCGGATTCGGGTTTCTCTTTATAATCGTATTATCCTTCGGGTTAATTGCGCTCTTTTATCTAAATGAGCTGTCTGATAAATCGAAAGTGATTCTTAAAGATAACTACAAATCACTCAAATATGTTGCTGCCATTCGCAATGTAATCGACCAGAATAATTTTCCGCTAAGCCAGAAACAGGAAAGCACATTTGCCGAAAATTTAGAAAATGAAGGTAAAAACATTACCGAGCCTGGTGAAAAAGTAGCTTTTCAGAAACTGGAAACCGCTTTTAAAACCCTAATTTCTACAACAACCATCACCATAAAAGAAAACAGCATCAGAGATTTACGGTTTGCACTTCAAAATATCGAAAAGGTAAATATGAAAGCCATTTACGATAAAAATGAACTCGCTAATCAGGCTTCCTCCAGGGCAAATCTGTATATCATGATTGCGGCAACTCTGAGTTTTATCATTTTATTTACCTTCATCGTTAATTTCCCTGGCTTTGTGGCCAACCCTCTTGCCGAATTTAGTGCGGCCATTAAACAGATCAGTCGCAAAAATTACAAACAACGCCTGCATTTCGAAAATGATGATGAGTTTACCGAACTGGCCGATTCTTTTAATGGCATGGTAGTGAAACTTAACGAATGGGAAAACAGCAATTTATCGAAAATCAAATCTGAAAAATCACGTATCGAGGCCATTATTGCACAAATGCAGGATGCCATTATCGGTTTGAATGAAAAAGGTGAAGTGCTGTTTTTAAACCACCTGGCCGCAAAGCTGATGAGCCTTGATGAGGACAAAGTTGTTGGACAGAATGTGGCAGAACTGATGCAAAAAAACGAGTTGCTTAAACGCATTATTAAACCAGAAACGGCAGATAATACCTTAAAAATATATGCCGACGATAAAGAATCTTATTTTCTGTTGGAAAACCGGGAAATTATTATTCCGAATTACGAAGAGCAGGAGGAAAAAACTTTGTTTGCCTCCTCAAAATCTGCCGGAAGTGTTTATACCCTAAAAAATATTACACAATTTAAAGAGCTTGATGAAGCCAAAACTAATTTTATTGCGACTGTTTCGCATGAATTGAAAACTCCATTATCATCTATCAAAATGAGTTTAAAGTTACTTAACGATACTCGTGTAGGTAACATGAACGAAGAACAACATGAATTGCTAAACCACATTAAGGAAGATAGCGACAGGCTTTTAAAAATTACCAGTGAGTTGTTGGATCTCTCACAAGTAGAAACCGGCAACTTGAAACTCACTTTTGCCATTACCAAACCTGAAGAAATTGTTCGTTACGCTGTTGATGCCGTTAAATTTCAGGCTGAACAAAAATCAATTGAGCTGGTGCTCAACTGCGACCAGTATTTACCTAGCGTAAATGCGGATATACAGAAAACTGCATGGGTATTGGTTAACTTTTTATCCAATGCATTGCGTTACAGTTCAGAAAAATCAAAGGTGATGATTGATGTTTTCCAGAAGGATAAATTTATAGAGTTTTCGGTACGCGATTTTGGTAAAGGGATTGATGAAAAATACCAGAAAAGATTGTTCGACAGGTATTTCCAGGTACCTACCGATGGACAAAATAAATCGGGCTCGGGATTAGGCCTAGCCATTTCGAAAGATTTTATTGAAGCAGAACAAGGTAAAATATGGGTGGTAAGTGCCATTGGTGAAGGCAGTAAGTTTTGTTTTAGCTTACCGGTTGTGGAATAGATTGCTCGTTTTTTCCGCAAAGGAGGCAAAGTTTATTTTCGCAAAGAAATGGCGAGAGAATTGGCAAGAAGTGATGATTTACCACAGAGTGCATAGAGTTTTTCACAGAGGTAATAGAGAAGAGAAATTGCTTAACAATTAACTCGGTGTGCTCCGTGCATTTTCTCTGTTTTCTTTGTGGTTAAAACCGTAGCGGCTATGCTGCTTCATACACGTAATGTTTATTTTCCAACAAACCCAAAGAGAATTGGCAAGAGGTGATGATTTACNATGATTTACCACAGAGGGCATAGCTTTTTTCACAGAGGTAATAGAGAAGATAAATTCTTAAACAATTAACTCGGTGCACTCCGTGCATTTTCCTCTGTTTTCTTTGTGGTTAAAACCGTAGCGGCTATGCTGCTTCATACACGTAATGTTTATTTTCCAACAAACCCAAAGAGAATTGGCAAGAGGTGATGATTTACCACAGAGGGCATAGAGTTTTTCACAGAGGTAATGGAGAAGAAAAATTGCTAAACAATTAACTCGGTGTGCTCCGTGCATTTTCCTCTGTTTTCTTTGTGGTTAAAACCGTAGCGGCTATACTGCTTCATACACGTAATGTTTATTTTCCAACAAACCCAAAGAGAATTGGCAAGAGGTGATGATTTACCACAGAGGGCATAGCTTTTTTCACAGAGGTAATAGAGAAGATAAATTCTTAAACAATTAACTCGGTGCACTCCGTGCATTTTCCTCTGTGGTTAAAACCGTAGCGGCTATGCTGCTTCATACACGTAATGTTTATTTTCCAACAAACCCAAAGAGAATTGGCAAGAGGTGATGATTTACCACAGAGAGCATAGAGTTTTTCACAGAGGTAATAGAGATGAGAAATTCCTAAACAATTAACTCGGTATGCTGTGTGCATTTCCTCTGTTTTCTTTGTGGTTAAAACATTAGCGGCTATGCTGCTTCATACACCTAATGTTTATTTTCCAACAAACCCAAAGAGAATGAGCCGGAGGTGATGATTTACCACAGAGTGCATAGAGTTTTTCACAGAGGTAATGGAGAAGAGAAATTGCTTAAAAATTAACTCGGTGTGCTCTGTGCATTTTTCTCTGTTTTCTTTGTGGTTAAAACATTAGCGGCTATGCTACCAAACACATGTAAAGCATATTTTTCCAACAAACCCAAAGAGAATGGGCCGGAGGTGATGATTTACCACAGAGGGCACAGAGTTTTTCACAGAGGTAATAGAGAAGAGAAATTCCTAAACAATTAACTCAGTGCACTCCGTGCATTTTCCTCTGTTTTCTTTGTGGTTAAAACCGTAGTGGCTATGCTGCCAAATACTTATACAATGTACGGTTCCATTTCTTTATCAATGCTTTTTCGTAATTCCATTAGCTTAATGGCATAGCCATGCATGGCAATTTCCTTTTCAGTTTTGGGTTTAAAGGCGGGGATCGGTTTTGGCTGTCCATCATCATCTACGGCCACAAACACAATAATGCAGTGGGTGTTTTTCACAAAATCTGTTTGTCCTACAGGTTTAGAAAAAGCATCAACAGCAATGTGCATACTGGTTTTACCGGTATAAATGATGCGAGCTTCCATTTTAACCAAATGGCCGATATGAACGGGATGAAAAAAGCGGATTCCTCCTACATAAACAGTTACACAATACGTTTGACTCCACTGTAAAGCACAGGCAAAAGCTGCCTGATCTATCCATTTCATCATCATTCCTCCATGTACTTTGCCGCCATAGTTAACGTCTGACGGCTCGCTTAAAAATTGAAGTTCGATGTGGTTTTTGGTTCTGGGCATTGTAATAGTGCTTGATTTAATGGTTTTGCTAAGATATTATAAAATAAGGTATAATAAAAGAAACGTGCGGTTGGATGATACCATTTGATAGAACACTATGTTTTACCTTTTGGACGTGATCATGAGTTCATTTTAGGATCTAATTTGCATGATAGATACTGAAACAAGTTCAGTATGACGGAATGAACAATCGCATTTCCTGTGCGTCCAGATGTTAACATCCGACTAATAGCAAAATAGCGTTAATTGTTACTAACTGACACTACAGAACACTTCAACCACAGATAAACAGGATAAACACAGATAGTGAGTTATAATCTGTGTTTATCTGCGTCCATCCGTGGTAAAACAAAACAATACGTTAATACAGTGTCAGTTATTACTAACTGACACTACAGAACACTTTAACCACAGATATAAAGGATAAACACAGATAATATTTGATCTGTGTTTATCTGTGTCCATCCGTGGTAAAATAAAACAATACGTTAATACAGCGTAATTTTTAACAACTGACACCACAAAATTATTTCGCCATGATGCTAATTGCATATCCTCCGCCTGGAGCACAGTATTGCGTGAACTTTGTTTTATTGGTTACTTCCATTTTACGAATGGTATAGGCCTTAGGATTGGTTTCATAATTTGCATCTTTTGCATCAGCATAAATGGTTGCGGTATATTTTTTACCGGGATCTAAAAAGCTGAAATCAATTTTAGAGGTACGTGCCTCTTCATCATTGGTACGACCTACAAACCAATTGTTTTTGCCTTTTGCTTTACGTGCGAAAGTAATATAATCACCTGGTTCGGCTTCCAAAACTTTGGTATTGTCCCAATCTACAGCAACATCTTTAATAAACTGGAAAGCATCCATGTACTTGTTATAGGTTTCGGGTAAATCGGCAGCCATCTGCAGCGGACTGTACATGGTTACGTAAAGGGCGAGCTGACGGGCGAGCGTACTGTGTACAAATGAGGTGTTTTCGGGATTGTAAGCACTTACTTTGGTTTCGAAAATACCCGGGGTATAATCCATCGGTCCACCAATTAAACGGGTAAAGGGTAAAATAGTGGTATGATCGGCATTGTTACCGCCAAAAGCTTCATACTCTGTACCCCTTGCTGATTCGTTTCCGATCAGATTTGGATAAGTACGCGCCAAACCGGTTGGCCTAACCGCCTCGTGTGCATTTACCATAATTTTATATTCGGCCGCTTTCTGAATTGCGTACAGGTAATGGTTATTTAACCACTGGCCATAATGGTGCTCTCCCCTGGGGATCATATTGCCAACATAACCACTTTTTACGGCATCATAACCATTGGCTTTCATAAACTTATAAGCAGTATCTAAATGGCGTTCATAATTACGTACCGACGATGAGGTTTCGTGGTGCATAATCATTTTAATGCCCTTACTGGCTGCATAACGGTGTAGCTCTTTTACATCAAAATCAGGATATGGCGTTACAAAATCAAATACATAATCTTTTGTTTTTCCAAACCAATCTTCCCAGCCTTCGTTCCAGCCTTCAACCAAAACCGCATCTAAACCATTTTTGGCTGCAAAATCTATATATTCTTTTACGTGTGCGGTATTTGCAGCATGTTTTCCGTTGGGTTTGGTTTTCGAATAATCGGTTACACCTAACTGTACACTGGTTAAATCATTATAAGCCCAGGTACTTTTACCTGTAATCATTTCCCACCAAACACCAACATATTTTGTTGGTTTTATCCATGATACATCTTTAAATTTAGTTGGCTCATTAAGATTATAAGTGAGTTTTGAAGTTAAAATATCGGCAGCTTTATCGCTTACAATAATGGTGCGCCAAGGCGATAAACATGGTGCCTGCATATATCCCTTATCACCAATAGCATCAGGTGTTAACCATGATTCTAAAACCATATTCTTATCATCCAGATTTAGCGACATTAAAGAATAATTGATCAAAGCGGCTTCATGGATATTGATGTATAAACCATCTTTACTCTTCATCATTAAAGGTGTTTGTAAACCTGTTGGTGAAAAAGTGGTTTGCGATGCATTTGGCGTTACAGCGGCTTTCATTTTAGCACGAACTTCTGATAGATTTGAAGTTACCGTACTATATTCCTGCGTATCGTAATCGCCCGGAAGCCAAAATGCTTTATGATCGCCAGCCAGGGCAAACTGGGTTTTTTCTTCTTTGATTATAAAATAGTCGAGGTTTTTCTGCTCGGGAAATTCATACCTAAAGCCTAAACCATCATTAAATAACCGCAAACGCACAATAATATAACGGTTGCTTTCTTTTTGTGTTAGCGTTACGGCCAGCTCGTTGTAATGGTTTACAATTTCATTTACCTCACCCCAAACCGGTTTCCAGGTTTCGTTAAAGGTGCTTGTTTTGGTATCGGTAATGGTAAAACCGTTCATTAGAGATTTGCCGTCTTTAAGCTCCAGACCGAGTTTACTGGTTTTAATAACGTCTTTGCCTTTATACTTTAAACTGTAGGTGGGTACCCCTCCTTCTGCCAATGCAAAGTGAGCTGCCAAATTGCCATCCGGCGACTTAAAATCTTTTTCGGGAACGTTCCCGAAACTATTCCCAAAAAAAAGTAAGGTGCAGAGGATAGTAAGAATCCCTGAGCGGTTAAAAGATTGGTTAGATTTTTTATTCATGTTATTATTTATTTATTGTTATTCAATTCAGGTTTTATTCAACCTGAAAATTATTTAAAGTTATTAATTTCTTCCTGATAATGTTATCGAACATTACCGAATGAATGGTAATTCAAATCGTGAAACACTCAAATCGTATCTCGAAAGAGATTCAATCATTTTAATAGATCCTTTCCAAATCTTCCCGCACACTATCCGGTTATAATTTCATCTCATTTAGATCAAACCAGTATCTATCAAATTAACTTAAGTATTCTTCTCATCCATTGCATCCGCGCTAAGGATTGTAAGGGTTCAGTACCGATTCTTCATCGGTACCGGAGCGCAGCGCAGCCCTGAAAAGCCTGACCCTTTCCCGTTTTTCACGGGATTGGGTAACGCCCAGATCAGTTTTCAGTTGACAGTTTTCAGTTGACAGTTTTCAGCTGGCAGTTTTCAGTTGACAGTTTTCAGCTGGCAGTTTTCAGTTGACAGTTTTCGGTTGGAAATTGCCAGTTCTAATGTTTCTTATCAATAGTTCCTGAAACAAGTTCAGGATGACGATCTGCTATAAAAACTAGCCCCGGACGATGATCAGTTATAACCATATAGACAAAACGACGAACAATATTATTTAACCAGAAAACAATCCGATAGAAAATTAAGCCCGGATGATGATTCAATATATTTGAGCCATAATGAAGGTTCGATTTAAAAGCGAAACAGAATCACAGTTTTCCGTCTTATTCTAAAAGCAAAGTATCGTCATCATCATCGGTCAAACTCAGTTGCACACTATCACTTCCGGCAATTCCTTCTATCGAACCACGGATATGCGTTGCATTTAACAGCACTTTCTCCAACTGTTTTTCCCGCGCTTTCCATAATCGTTCCATGGCATCACGCTCGCGCTGGATGGAAAGCTTCATGCTCATAAAACCTTCTCTAATTGCTTTCCATTGCTCCGAAAATTCGGCTCCCATCAGGTAATCGTATAACATATGCATTTTCTCACCGCGGTTTTCCTGCGATTTCACTGCACCTGCCAGTCGCAAAATCCCTTCACGTAAAACATAGGCCACGGCATTTACTTCTTCGAAAGAACAGATCCAAACGCCATCGCGCTGCCCGAAACAATCCATACCTTTAGGGTAACACTGACTTACAATTACGGCCACATCAATACCCATGCTGCGCATGTCTTTCTTCAGTTTCTCGATCCAGTCGCCACCAAAATCTTTGGTACGTTTGCTTTCATAAATAATTTTGCCGCATTCCTGTCCAAACTGGTTGCGCACCACCTGCACACAATCTGCTCCCCTAACCCCTTTACCAACTTCTTCTATTAAATCGAAAGGATAATTGGTACGGAGCAATTCTTCTAAAATAAGCTCCTGCACTTCGCCCTGCAATTGCATGCTTCCCTGCTCGGCTTTCCGTTTCATTTCTTCAGCCAGTTTTTTCTGGTCATCGAGCTGTTTCTCCAGCTCTTTTAAACGCAACTGATGTTCGGTATCTTTAATGCTGTTTTTTTCTGCTTCCTGCTTACGGATCTGCTCTACCAACTCGTTACGCTGCTCTTGCATTTTACGCTGAAAGGCAAGCTCCATTTCTTCTTCTTTAACTTTAAGGCTTTCCTCGCGACGTAAAAACTCCAGTTCTTTTTCGCGTGCAAGCCTTAATTTTTCGGCATTATCTTTTGCATTGCCCTCGAGCATTTGCAGCTTGGTTTCGAAATCTGCAGAAATACTTTTGCGCAGGTTTTCTTCCAGGTTATCTTTAAGCTTGGCCTTTTCTTCTGCAAGTTTAGCATCAAATGCTTTTACCTGCTGTTGTTTTTCTGATTCGAAAATCTGCAGTTTACGTTGATATTCTTCATCTTTCTGCCTTGCATAAGCAGCCGCTTTTTCTCGTAACTCTTTTTTATAATCTTCGGCCATGGCTTCTTCCATCGGAAAAACATGTGCACAGTTGGGGCATTTAATTTCGGTAGGCATTGATTATTGTTTTAACCACGGGTGCAAAGTACACCGAGGCATTTTTATTGGTAAAGATATTAAAGCTTTTTATCAATGTAAAAACGAGTTTTACACCTTTACCTTTAAAGTACTTTGGACCTGATTTCATGCCCGGCCGCCAGGATTTTACTTACCGGGCATTTGGAAGCGATATCTTCCAACCTGATTTTTTGCTCTTCAGTGAGTACACCTGTACAGGTAATTTCTTCGAAAAATACTGTTTCACCATTTTCGGTATCGATATTTACCTCTACTTCTATTTTATCAATCGGCCACTCTTTTCTATCGGCATACATTCTTAAGGTAATGGCTACACACGACGCTAAAGAGGCCATTAACAATCCTTTAGGAGCAAAACCCTTGTGTGTTCCACCGAGTTCGAAAGGCTCATCTACGATAATATCGTGCGAACCATTGCTTACCGAACAGGCATAATGTTCTTTATTTATTGTTGCTTTTACCATTATTATTCATTTTTAGAATTTCAAATATGTGCATTAACTTTAAACTTAAGTAAAACTCCGGTCTTTTTTTAAAAATGATGGGTAAAGCACTTCTTCTTTCTTAAAAACCAATTGCATTTCTTTTCCAAATCAAAAAACCTCAAAACATTATAAGCCAGCATTTGTTGCTTTTAAAAATGCTACGTTATGAAATACAGAAAGTTAATCGGAAAATATTTAAAGCACGAATCGGATAACAGTGCAAAAATAGCGCTTGCCCTTGTGGCTGGTTTAGCTGCGGGTGCGGTAATCAGTGTTTTATTTGCCCCTGATAGTGGTGCAGGTACACGCGGAAAAATTGCAGGTGGTGCCAAAAACCTAAGGTATGGTTTTCAAGATAAGTACAATCTTTTGAAAGAGAAAGTTTTTGGAGTTGAAGCCATTGAAGAAGATATTGTTGAACATGAAGTGCCTCACTTTAAACATACGGTTGCCAAGAAACGCAAATCGGATGTGAAAGAAATTCTGGAAAACGCGCATGAAAATGGTCAGGTGCAAGAAGGACAAGGATAAAAATTAAAGTTTATAATAGGAATTCGTCGTTTCGGTTGCATTGCATTCGAAATGGCGAATTTTCGCTGCATTCGCATCACTAGCTCTTAAACAATTTCTTAGTTTTACAGGATAATATCCATATATGATTTTTATCCTCTCGAAGATTTTACTGTTTCTGATTAAACCAATAGTATGGGTTTTTGTACTCTTAATTTGCGCAACCGCAGCAAAGAATCCTAAAAAACGGAAACAGTATTTAATTTTCGGACTGGTGCTGGCTGTTTTTTTTTCAAATGCCTTTATAGGGGGCGTAGTGATGAATGCCTATGAAGCGGGCTACCCGAAAGTACAGAAATATGATGTAGGTATTGTACTTGGTGGCTTTTCTGGCTTAAATAAACGGAATAATGAAATTTCTTTTGGCTCAGCAAGCGACCGTTTGTTCCAGGCAATTGCGCTTTATAAAAAGGGGCAGATAAAACAGATTCTTTTAAGCAGCGGAAGTGCAAACCTGATGAATAATGAAGTTAAAGAGGCTGATTTAGCCATTAAATACCTGAAACTGATTGGCATTCCGGATGCTGCAATACTTGTAGAAAACCAAAGCAGAAACACGGTTGAAAACGCAAAATACAGTATAGCGCTTATTAACAACAACAACCCACAGGCAAAGATTTTGGTAATTACGAGTGCCTGGCACATACCAAGGGCGAAACTGATTTTTGACAAACAGACCAAAAAGAAAATTGAATACTACCCAACCAATTTTTTGGGAGAAACTGAGTTTGCATGGGCTGATTGCATTATACCAAACGCCGGTACACTTGGCATGTGGGAACTGCTATTTAAAGAATGGATCGGACTGGCTGTAGACCGCTTCAGAGCCTAGGAATGATGGCTTGATTGATGAAATCAGTTAACTTTTTAATTGCTCATAGCAACAGTTAAGCAATTAAAAAGTTTAAACAATTAACCAAAAACTAGCTTTCAATCGCTTTCCAGAGCATATCTTTCAATTCAAGAATATTCTTTTCTGCTACTGATGAGATAAAAATAGATGGAATTTTTGGCAGGTCCTGTTTCATTTCTTCCATTAATTCATCATCAAGCATGTCTGATTTCGTAATCGCTAAAACATGTGGTTTTTGCATTAACTCCGGATTGTAAGATTCGAGCTCGCTTTTTAAAATTTCATATTCTTCTTTAATGCTTCTGCTTGTATCGGCCGGAACCATAAATAAAAGCACAGAGTTACGTTCGATATGACGTAAGAAACGATAACCTAATCCTTTACCTTTTGATGCCCCTTCGATAATGCCCGGAATATCGGCCATTACAAAAGATTTGCCACCACGGTAACTTACAATACCCAGGTTAGGTACGATTGTAGTAAAAGGATAATCGGCAATTTCGGGCTTGGCGGCAGAAACTACAGAAAGCAAAGTAGATTTACCTGCATTGGGAAAACCAACCAAGCCTACATCGGCCAGTACTTTTAATTCTAAAATATTCCAAACTTCTTTTCCCTGTTCCCCAGGTTGTGCGAAACGTGGAGTTTGTTGAACTGAATTTTTAAAGTGTGCGTTACCTAAACCACCACGGCCACCAGCTGTTAAAATTTTGGTTTCGCCATCTTTGGTAATTTCAAAAAGTACTTCGCCGGTTTCTGCATCTTTGGCAATGGTACCTAGCGGTACTTCAAGAATTTCATCTGTACCTTGCTTACCAAATTTATGAGAACTGCCACCTGCACCACCATCTTCTGCGATAATATGCTTGCGGTATTTAAGGTGCAACAATGTCCAGATGTGGATACTTCCTTTAACAATAATGTGGCCACCGCGACCGCCATCACCACCATCAGGACCGCCCATTGATGTTAAAATATCACGATGTAAATGTGCTGAACCTGCACCGCCTTTACCAGAACGACAACAAATTTTTACATAATCTACGAAATTCGAACCCTGTGACATATTTAAATATTGAAATGTTAATCATGGAACATTGTTAATACAAGCTCCTTTAAAATTAAAGAGTTATAACGTTTTAACATTATAACTCTTTGTATGTTTTTTGAAATATTGAATCAGGATTGGTTAAATCCCTTTCTATAATCCTGTTGTTTTATAATATAAATCGATACTTATACCTTGTACTGATCAATTACAGCACAAAGATCGTTATATACCGTATCAATTTCGCCAATACCGTTTACTTTATTCAACTTTCCTTGCTCCTCATAATAAGGCAAAACGTGGATGGTTTTATCAAAGTATTCTGAAATCCGCTTTTTTAGTTTTTCAGCGTCATCATCCGGTCTGCCACTGGTTTTATGGCGCTCAGCAATACGTTTTGTCAACTCATCCTGATCTACATCCAAAGCAATTACACCAGCAATTTTGCTGCCTTTACGCTCTAAAAATAAATCAAGCTCTGCTGCTTGTGGAACGGTACGTGGAAATCCATCAAACACAAATCCTTTGGCATCCGGATTTTTATCTACCTCTTCTTCAAGCATAGCAATTGTAATGGCATCAGGAACCAATTCTCCATCAGCTAATAATTGACTAACTTTTTTTCCTAATTCGGTTTCTCCTTTAACGTGTGCTCTAAAAAGATCGCCTGTTGAAACATGTACCAACTGATATTTTGCAATCAGTTTTTCAGATTGGGTGCCTTTACCCGCCCCTGGAGGGCCAAAGAGAACTAAATTAAGCATTCAAGTTGTTTAGGTTGTCTTTAAAATTAAAAAAGCCTTATTCCTATGGCTCTATCAAAAGTAAATACAAATTACTGGATCTAAAAGATTAGTTAAATTGTTTACTTTCAAGGCTGCAAATATATAATTATTAATTTAGAAGCCATTTAAAATTAAGAATTTATTTAAAAAAGAGCTATTTTAATGACATTTATCTTAATCTACAAAGAATCTTATGCTATATTTATATTTCACAGCATATTCTTCCAATAAAAGGGGCATTTGGCCAAATAATGCCGATAGCATTTAATCAAATTTGATTAAAGCTTTTAGCAAACGAATAGCTGAAAAAGTTCAGGATTTTCTTAGCTCATTAACTCACAGTGCATTTATTAATTAAACTATATTTATAATGGGTTTTACACGATAAAGCGTTAAATTCACAGTTCGCAAAACAACCTTGTAACCAAACAATGAATGCTATTTCTACCAAATCCTTTTCAGCAAATAATATAACCTATTTACCGCCCTCAAAACCGATTGTAGTTATCTGCATGGATGGCTCGGCCGACGAATATCTTGATACTACACTGGTTCACGACCGGATGCCAAACCTAAAAAAAATGATACTACAGGGATACAGAGGTATGGTACGCGGTGCATTGCCTTCTTTTACCAATGTAAATAATTCGTCTATCGTAACAGGGGTTAGTCCGGCAGTACATGGTATTTGTGGCAACTTTTTTTACGATGCAGAAAAAGATGAGGAGGTGATGATGAATGCTTCCAATTACCTGAGGGCCGAAACATTATTGGCAGCAGCAGCGCACGCGGGCAGAAAAGTAGCAGTTGTTACGGCAAAAGAAAAACTACGTGATATCCTTTCACATCAGTTAAATAGAATTGCTTTTTCGGCTGAAAAGGCTGCACAAGCAAATTTGCAAACCCATGGTATTGAGAATGTAGAAGAACTCATCGGGCAAAAAGCTCCCGTTATTTATAGTGCAGAGGCGAGTTTATTTGTATTAAGAGCAGGTGTAGCCTTGTTGGAAAAAGGCATGGCTGATTTTTTATATTTATCGCTTACTGATTACATGCAACATACTTATGCACCTGATACGGAAGAATCGCTTGCTTTTTACGAAGCACAGGATGTTGAACTGGGTAAAATGCTGCAATTAGGAGCTGTTATTGGTGCAACGGCCGATCATGGCATGAATGCAAAAGTAAAAACTGATGGAACACCAAATGTTTTGTTTATCGAAACCATGCTTAATGAGAAATTTGGAAGTGGATTTAGGGTAATCTGCCCCATTACTGATCCTTATGTTAAACATCATGGAGCCTTAGGTTCTTATGTGTTGGTTTATGTGGAGGATGCCGCTAAAATTGAAGCGGTAAAAAACTGGCTGGGGCAGCAAATTGGCATTACTGAAGTATATAATAAGGAAACAGGTTGCCGCATACTGGAACAACCGGCCGATCGCACCGGAGATCTATTTGTACTGTCTGCCCGTGATGTTGTTATTGGAAAAACAGCCGCTCATCATGATTTAAAGGCATTAGATGGCACCTTACGTTCGCATGGTGGCCGATATGAAGAAATGGTACCCATGATAATTTCAGAACCCTTAAATGCTATTTATAAGTTAAAAGCACAGGGTGATCCACGCAATTTTGATATTTTTGATTTTACAGTTAATGGCACGCATTAAACATTTAAATCATATGGCTTTTTTGAATACTAGCTTTTAATAACACAAATTCGTAGCTATCCTGCGGAATAGTTCGCCTGAGTAATTTCAATTTTTCCGGTACAAATCTAAACCTGATTTTTCCGTAGAGATCCTGATAAACACCAACCTGCTCGCTAATTTCCCTTACCATACATTCGTACTTCTGATAAGTAGTAATTAAATCTGCTTTAAGATTCCTGATTTGGTCGCAACCTTCAGGGTCATTACCAACCATGCCTTCCAGCTCTTCCAATTGCTCAAGCAATCCGATCATGTTTGTTACCGTTGCCCTGTTAATCCCTTTTACACTCATATTCTATTTAAAAAAACGCTTTGAACCATACCGACAGCCAAAATTTACTGCCGGTTTTTAATTTAACCTGTGTAATCGCCTTTATTAGGCCAAATTTGCTCTACTTTTGTCTTTTCTCCCATTCTGGAAACAAAAAATGCTATCGAAGCTGATAATACACAGGCAATTGCCGTAACAATAAAAATATTGTTGCTATCTCCGGTAATATCAATCACGTAACCTAAAAAAGGTTCGCCAATGGCCGCAAAAAGATAACCACACATATTCATAATTCCCACTCCTGTACCAGTTAACTTACTGCCCAACATATCCGGACTTAATGGCCAATAGCAAGCCTGCGGACCATATACAAAGAAACCTGTAAGCAACATCAGCAAACCACTTAATGCAATTTGTTGTGTTGGCACAATAAAAATGAGAATTGATAGTACGGCACTTACCGACATGCCCACAATGATGGCCTTTAATCGGTTTCCTTTAAACATGGTATCGGATAAAACGCCAAAACACAGTGCACCGATGGCCATCCCAACCGGAAGCAGAAAAGTAACCCAGATATTGCCTGGATTTTCTTTCCAGTTTTTACCTAGAAAATGTACAGGAACCCAAAATATAAGGCCATAACGGGCCATACTTTCGAAACCAAAGGACAAAGAAGTGAGAAGAAACTTTTTATTTTTAAAAGCTTCCTTATATCGATCCAACCAAGCAGTTTCCTGAGCATCAACTTGTGCATTTCCTGTGTTTTCATTCTCATCCGGTTTATCTTTCGCTACAATTAAAAGTATGGTAGCCGTAATCAATAAAAGTAAAACAGGCAAACGGAACAACATCCGCCATTCTATTCCCTGCTGTAATAACACGATCGAAATCAGGTAAGTAACTGCCGAAGATAATCCAGCCGCCATGGTATAAAAACCAAAAGCTTTACCACGTTCGTGTTCATCCCACCAGTTATTAATCAGTTTTGCACCCGGTGCCCAGGCCATAGATTGAAAAAAACCATTTAGGCCCCAAAGGATCATAATTAAGGTAGCCGTGTTGGAAAAACTGATGGCAATATTTGTCAGAATTGATAAATAGGCACCTGTTGCGATCATCAATTTCGGGCTTAATTTATCGGCAAGGTTTCCGTTGATAAACTGGCCTATTGCATAACCGATTAACATACAAAAGCTAATCCAGCCAATGGTGCTGTAAGGGATATGCAATTCTGCAACCATACCTTTTATTGCCCAGCCGAAATTGTGCCTTCCGGTATAAAAGAAGAGGTAACACAACATGGTTACGAGGAGCATTCGCCACTTTAATGTATTTGAGCTACTGTTCATTACCGGCTTTTTTAGCAACATTTATCCCAACACGTATAGGTTTATTCGCAACTGCATAATTAAATGCAGCTTCGGCCTCAGCGAGCACAAACTCCGCTGAAACCAGTGCTTCGAAAGGAAATTTTGAATAATTATTTTCGATAAATTTAACTGCCGCTGTAAAATCTTCATGGTTATAATTGTGCAACCCTTTGATGGTGATCAGGTTGCGAACAATTTGTTCGGCATTTACCTTTACTTCACGGGCTTTAAATACAGCTCCGATCCAAACTGCCGTACCGCCAACTGTAAGTGTAGAAAGTCCGGTTTCCATTGCATCTGGCGAGCCACTCATATCGAAAACTACATCAATATTATTGGGAAGCTGAGCATTTTCGTTTAATAAGTATTGGTTGCCAGCCCCAAATGATTGCGCCAGCTGTAGGCGTTCTGCATTTACATCGGCAACGTGTACCTCTTCTGCCCCATCAGCACTGCACATTGCCGCAGCTACTAGACCTAGTAAACCCACTCCGGAGATTAACACTTTTTTTCCTTTTAAACTTCCTGATAATCGTACCGCACCGGCAACCGTAGCAACTGCACAATTAATGGTAGCTGCCACCTTTAACGGAATTTCTTTACTGATTTTGAGTACCGTGGTACCATTTTTTAATACACAGTGAGTAGAAAGTCCGCCGTGAAGGGCATCAGTTTCAGTTATGGTAGCATGGCCATATTTAAAAAGCCCATCTGATTTTTGTGGCATGCCTGCCCTCGCCCTGTCCGAATCGGCATTGGAAGCAAATATGCTCCAGGTAACCCGGTCACCGATTTTGAGCTGGTTTCCTAAATAATCTATTTGGGCATGCTCAGGATGAAAACCTACAATTTCGCCAACAATTTCGTGACCCAGTACCGTGGGCACGGCTTCGGTTCTTAATCCACAGAAAGTATGCAGATCACTCCCACATATGGTTGTGTAAAGATTCTCGACAAGAATTTCACCAGGTTTCAATTCAGGAATAGCCGTTTTCATTTCTTCAAGGTGGTTTCCTGATCCATTGAAGGCAATGAGAGTTGCATTTTTCATATTTATTTATCTATTGATCAATTTGGTTATCGTGGCCTCACATTTTTGTGTATTGCCAAGAATTGGCAAATAAACGTTTTTAATGTTTAGCAAAAGTAAACAAATGTTAATGTAAATGTTAACAATTACTAAACATTTGTTTAGTAACTTTTCAGGTATTATATTTGGCCACTGAGTTTAAAAAATTAATTTACCTTAAAGATAAAAAGCACAATGCATACTGAAATTAAAATGGTCGTATTTGATATGGCTGGCACAACAATAAACGAAAATAACCTGGTATACAAAACTTTAATGAATGCTATAAACGCGGCTGGTTTTAATTACAGTCTCGATCAGGTACTCGCTGTAGCCGCCGGAAAAGAAAAAAGAGAAGCCATTAGGTCTGTATTAAGAACTTACGAAGGTAATTTTGAAGAAAGTGTTGTAGGAGACATTTATGATGAGTTTATCGGAAAATTAAAACTCGCTTACGAAAAGGAAGATATATCAGGACAACCGGGTGCGATTGAACTTTTTAAAAAACTTCGTGAAAAAGAAATTATTTCAGTGCTGAATACAGGTTACGACCGATCTACTGCAACAGCTATTCTGGATAAAATTGGCTGGAAAGCGGGCGTTGATTTTGATACCTTGATTACAGCATCAGATGTTAGCCAAAACAGACCAGAACCGGATATGATTTTATTGGCCATGAAACAACATGGAATAAATGATGGAAAACTTGTGGTTAAAGTTGGCGATTCGAATATTGATATAGAAGAAGGCCAAAATGCAGGCTGCGGATTAAGTATTGGCATTACCACAGGTGCACATACACAAGAACAATTGGAAGAAGCAAATCCAGATGCTGTGATTAACGAGCTAAAGGAAGTTTTAAGCATTATATCTGGAGCCCCGGCAAACGCATAAGCGCTCAATTAAATACCAAATGATTAACATCAAAATGTTGACGTGGAAACACGTCAGCATTTTTTTTGTGCTTTTAATTATGTTTTTAGCTTAAATTTTATCGATATACCTAATTTTGGAAGCTTCTTTTATAATTAAGGTAGCTGCCATCAGCATAATGCATTGCCAACTACCATAAAAATGAATTTCAGGTGTATCAAACTTATTTTTTTCCTACACCAATAATTTTTCTTTTGCGTATAACTGGTACAATCTCTTTGCCGACAAGCAACCCCGTTTCATCCTTAAAATTCAGTTCTTTTGGAGATGGGCCAACCCATTTGCCTTTTCTGCCTTCGATAATAATGCTTGCCGATGAGGGATCAATTGTTAAGGTAGTAAAAAGCGAATCCTGGTAAGGGCAGGTGCTGGCTATCCATTGATGGCTTTGATGAATTTCTTCAGAATAGCTATTGTGTTTGTATTTGCTGCCCACCCAAAAGTAAGAGGCTGAATTAATGTGAAGATAATTGACATTTTTAATCAACAACTGGCAATCGATATGGGTATGACCATTTATAGCCAATAGAATTTTATCAGCAGCCGAACTGAGTATTTCCTGTATTTCTTCGGCATTATCTACCGCTAAAGCACCTGCAAGCGGTTGGTGGCTTACAATAATAATGGGTTTATTGATCTCTTTTAATTGTTGTTGCAACCAATTTTTTTGCTCATCATTTATATATGATGGGTATCCTCCCTTATGTTTTGGCGATCCTTTATCATTCCCGTCCAGCACAATAAAACATACCCCATTAATTTCTTTTGTATAATACCTGGCTGGCATTTTGTAATAGCTGATGCACTGTGCTTTGGTATGGCCTGAATCTGTATCGTGATTGCCAATTACATGCAATGCCTCAGGGTGGGCACCATTAAAGCGATCTATCAGTTCCTTATTTTTTTCGTTTGGATAGGCAAAATCACCCATTTGAAGAATCAGATCAGGATTAATATTTTTACAGTGGTTTAAAAAAGCATTTAACCGTTCGCTGCCGTTATGAATTACATCTTGATGTAAATCGGTGATTACACCAACTTTAATCGGTTTTGCTTTCGGCGAAAACATGGCAAGAGCAGTATCAGGAATCTGCAGAACAATCCCTGTGGCAAACATCCCGCTGATAAATTCTCTTCTGTTTAAGTTTTTCATTGCTAACAAGTTTGAGGTATAACAGAAAACCGATAGCCTTTTGAAACTATCGGTTTTTTAATAATAATGTATTACCAGCCTGGATTCTGTGGTTTCAGCGCAGGATTTATGGTTAATTGATTGGTTGGCAAAGGAGCTAGATAATCTCTACTGGTATTAAATCGATAACCGGATGTTAACGCTGTATTATTTTTGAACCATTCGATATATCCATTGGCATCTTCAGGATACTTTGCTAAAGTGGGTGCATCAATAGCTCCCGCAAACTGTGCTTTTTTTGCGCCTTTCGGTTTCCAGCCGACCAATAATTCGTCAGCGGCAGCCCATCTATAAATGTCATCCCTTCTAAATCCTTCACAAGCTAACTCAACTCTTCGTTCTCGTCTTACTTCATTAATGGTTGAATTTAACATTGGAAAAATCCAGTTTGGATCTGTCACAATTGAAGCAATTATCAACTTGGGCATCCCTGCCCTTGCCCTCAATTTGTTAATGGTTAAATCTACGTCAGCTTGAGTAAGCGTACCCAGTTCGGCTTTTGCTTCGGCTAAAATTAATAAGGCCTCGGCATACCTGAATAAAATTAAGCCGGTAGTACCTCCCTCGGCCACAACCTGCTGTGCATAATTTGCATTATGACCTTTATACAACTGGTAGCCAGTAGTATTTGATTGCGTACCACCACCCAATAATGCAGGTGCAACAAAAACTACATTAGCCTGGCCGTTTGGAAGATTAGTGGAAATGAAATGCTGGCCATCATTTACATAAATGGTTTGCTGCAAACGTGGGTCTCTGTTTTTAGTTACGTTAACAAGTGTATTATCTCCTTGATATAAAGAACTTTGAGATTTAGGTAAACCATCTATACAAAGGTAATCATCAACCAAATTCTTTGTAATACCACGGCCTGCTCCACCAATGCTATACCTGTGCCAATTGTGCGAAATTACACCAATCTCATAACGGCGCCACAGCATTACCTCTCTACTTCCGGCATAATCAGTTTGGTTAAAAAGATTCCAATAATTTGTCGGGCTCACCACTGTATTATCTAAACTATATACATTTGAGTTAACTAACGCAGCAGCAACATCAGCAGCTTTTTGCAGATATTTTGATCCATCCGAACCTACAGCACCAAATGCAGTGCCCGAGTGGTATTTTTCCCAAGTTCCTTCGTACAGCGCTATCCTGGATAAAAAAAGCATGGCTACTTCCTTATTTATCCGCGAAGTTTTTGCTGAGGCTTTAGTAGGCAGATAAATTATAGCCTTATCTAAATCATTAATAATGGAATCGACAACGATATTACGCGCTAACCTAGCGTTAAACAATGTTGGATCATCTAGTGATAAGATAGGTTTATTTATCCATGGCACTGCACCAAAGGTTCTCAATTTATCAAAATAAAACTGAGCCCTAAAAAATAATGCTTCGCCTACATAAGGTTTTACCAAATCAAACGATGCATTTACTTTTTGGTAATTTGCCATGAAATAATTGATGTTTTTTAATTGCGCCCAATCCCAGCCACCACCAGAAGCAGGTACCGTACGGTTACCATTAATGGTAGTATTTACCTGTTCGGCAATCATATTGTCACTACCCTGATCTGCATCATCTGTAAAATTACCTATCGGACCAAAACCTGTGTAGGCAGGAAAAACAGCATAAAAATTATTACAGTATAATTGTAAGTCGTTTGTAGTTTTCCAGTACTCAGCATCACTGATATTGGTTAGTGGTGCTTTATCTAAAAAATCTTTTTTACATGCTGATACTATTAGTACTGCACACAATGGCAATAGTAAATTTATATTTTTTAACAATCTCATATTATTATGATTTACCCGTAAAAATTAAAGTGTAAGATTTAAACCGAACGAATAAGTACGTTGCAATGGATAAATCTTTGCATCGCTGAGCGAAAGTTCAGGATCCATTGTTTTGATTAAATCGGTAAAGGTTGCCAGGTTTTCTACACTTACATACAACCTGGCTCTTTTTAAAAATACTTTTGAAGCGATATTAGCTGGCAAAGTATAACCTAACTGCACATTTTTAATACGCATGTAAGCGGCATTTTGCAGGTATCTTGTAGAGGTTTGGTAATTTTTATTTACCTCGTCGCTCATATAATATCTAGGAAAATAGCCGGCTTGGTTGGTTTGCGACCATCTATCTGCATGCACAGTAAAAGGTGAACTCTGATACTCACTGCTCTGGATCCCCCAAAAATAATTGGAACCGATAAATACATCACGCTTTGCTATACCTTGTAAGAACAAACTAAAGTCGAATGATTTCCAACCCAGATCAATGGTTGCACCATATTGATATCTGGGTGTAGAATTACCAATAACACTTCTATCGCCCATATTATCAGCAGTATTTGGTCCGATTGTAATTTTGCCATCTCCATCTAAATCTTCATATTTAACATCACCAACCTGCCATCTTCCATTCCAAAATGCAGGAGTAGGAATAGCAGTACCAACATTGTCTGAAGTGTACAAGCCATTTGATGTATAACCATAAATATTGCCCATCACCTCTCCGGTATACCAATCACTGATCAACCTGTTTGGATTAGGGTATTCGGTTACTTTACCTTTATAATCGGCCAAAGTAGCTTTTATGCCATAAGAGAAATCGCCAATTTTATCAGCCCACTTAACAGAAATTTCAAACCCTTTGGTTTCGATAGCCGTATTATTTGCAGGCGGAACTGCAGCACCAAGTACTGTCGGCAGCGGCGCGCTTGGACCGGCAAAATCCTTTGCCTCACGTTTATACCATTCAAATGTAGTGCTTAATCTGTTGCGCAAAAATGAGGCATCGAAGCCTGCACCATAGGTTGTAGTGGTAACCCAGGTAAGATCGTTATTAACCAATGGCGGTGCAGAAACAGAAGCTTCTCTTGCCGTTCCAAAAAACCAAGACGTAGAGGTAGGTCGGGTTGTGCCCAAACTTGGATAAAAGGGATACCAGTTTGGCGTATTAACATCCAAAAACTGCTGATCGGCCTGACTACCATAATTCAGTCTCAATTTAAATGTGTTTACCACTTTCGAAATGGGTTTCCAGAAATTTTCTTTATCAATATTCCAACCTGCTGAAATACCTGGATAAAATTTCCACCTTACACCTTCTAAAAACCTTGAGGTACCATCGTAACGGCCATTAACTTCAAGCATGTATTTATCTTTGTAAGCATAACTAAACCTTCCAAAAACGCCTTCAACGGCTAACTGCCTTGCCGCATCACTTGCAGAAGCATTGGCACCATAAGTTAAGTTCAATGATGGAATGTTATCAGAATACAGATTGGTATTGGATCCGCTGGTAGTATTATAATTGGTTAACTCTTTAACATAACCAGCTGTTAATGCAATATTATGATCTCCCAAATTCTTTTCATAATTGGCAAATGCATTAACCACATGATGTATTGTACGTGTATTTGTTAAGGAGTAAGCGTTTGGCGTAGTTCCACTAATCGTACCCAGATTATTACTCGGAAGTGTTGTATACAAGGTTTTTAAATGGGCCGATTGATTGGAAAAAATACCATCAAAAGTATAGTTTGCTGTTATTTTTAAACCTTTTACAGGAGATATCCTAATCTCACCGGTAGTTACCACATCATTACGCTGGTCGATATTTCGGCCACCCTCTTCATGTAACAGAATATCATTAGCCTCGTTGTATTCGCCAGTAGGATTAAATAATGCGAGGTTTGGAAATTTGCGGGCAATTTGATGCATGTAATTACCTCCTGTACGTGCCGAAACAGTATTTGGAGTATCATAATTTGATCTGGCTAAAGCTGTTCTCAAACTAAAACCCAACCAGTTATTTATTTCGTTATTAAAGTTTGCCCTGATGTTGTAACGTTTATAGTTATCATCGCCAAACTTATACATCCCATTTTTCTCATTGTATCCCAAACCTATGTAATAATCAGATGAATTACCACCGCCTGTAACCGATAGGTTATGTTGTTGTGCACTCGAAACATCTTTAAAATATTCTTTAAACCAATCGTGGTTACCATTTGCTTCAAACCAACTACCCCACCAATCGGTTGTGGTTTTACTAGGCACAGTCTCAGTAGTGATTATGGCAGCCTGGTAATCTCTCATTCTTTTTAAAACCTCATCATTAAATGCCACCCCACGACCAGCATTTGCATAGGCTTCGTTATAGATATCAGCAAAATCTAAAGAATTCATCATTTTAGGCAAGTTGATTGGCGTAGCAAAAGCCAAATTGTTATTATAAGAAATAGAAGGTGGTCCTTGCTTTCCTTTCTTAGTTGTAATTAATAATACGCCGTATGGTGCACTTGATCCATAAATAGCTGCAGAAGCGGCGTCTTTTAAAATTGTAACACTCTCGATATCACTCGGGTTAATTGAGTTAATATCTCCACCCTGCACCCCATCAATTACCACAAGTGGTCCACCAGTTACGCCAAGCCCTGTAAAGCCCCTTACGTTAATATTCTGAGTAGCATTTGGCGCTCCACCTGCAGTGGTTGTTGTAATATTTAGACCGGGCATCTGTCCTTGCAAAACCTGACTTAAACGCGTAGCAGGCCTATCGTCCAAATCCTTAGCCGTTACCTGATCAATGGATCCGGTTAAATTAACCTTCTTTTTGGCCCCATATCCTACTACCACCATTTCATCAAGCATCTTACTACTCTCTTTTAAAACAATTGTCATATTTGTTTTTGTTACCCTTACCTCCTGGGTTACAGAACCTATGAAAGTAACAATTAGCACATCGCCCTCAATTGCATCTATCGAAAAACTACCCGATCCATCTGCACTTGTAATTCTATTGGTTCCTTTTACCTTTACAGTAGCACCTGGAATTGGCAGCCCTTTTTCATCAACCACTTTCCCTAATATTTTCTCCTTTGTTTGAAAAATATTATAAATACTAAGTTCTTTCCCTTTAATCAATACAGTTTTATCAGATATTTGATATTCTAGAGATTGATCCTTTAAGCAGATTTCCAATACTTCTTCAAGTGAAGCGTCTTTTACGTTTATGGTAACCGATTTGGCCAATTTCAGTGCTTTTTTATTGTAAAAAAAATCATAGTTACTCTGGTTCCTGATCTCTTCAATAATTAGCGATAAAGGAGCATTAACCTTGTTGAGTGTTATCTTTTGCGCAAAAGTGCTCGCACTTACCTGCATTATGGTTATCATCAGAAACAGTGTAGTAATTTTCATCACCAGCAGAAATTTGTAAAAGGCATGGTAACTATCTCCATACCGATTATGTAAGTTTAAAATCATAAATTTGAATGTTGGGTTTTGGTTTAATTCTTCGTTAAATTTTTATTCCGATTGATCGGAATGGGTAAACTCAACATCCGGCCGAAGGTGCTCGAACACCTTTGGCCATTTTTGGTTTACCTTGCCCGTTGTAGTTATTTGGTCACGATAATCCTCCTTCCTTCGATTTTAAAGTGTACATCACCATCAAACGCTATGATTTTCAGTAAGGAAGATATATTTTTAGAACGCGATACTTTGCCCGCGTAAACAATATTAGGATCTGGTTTGCACTGGTAAACTACTTCAACATCGTACCACCTGGCTACCTTTGTCATTATGGATTCGAGGTTCTCATCAAATTTAAAATAGCCGTTTTTCCATGCCACAACATCTTCAACATCCACATTAGCCGTTATTTTAATTTCTCCTGAACCTGTTTCTGCCTGTTCACCAGGAGTTAAAAGTTTAGTATTTTTCCCTTCCGAAACTTTTACTGAGCCTTGCAAAAGTGTTGTTTTAATCAGATTTTGATCTGTGTAAGCCATAATATTGAAATGCGTACCCAGTACTTCTACGATTTGCTTACCACAATGCACTTTAAATGGCATTTTAGCATTGTGTGCGACTTCAAAATAAGCTTCACCGCCTATTTCTACATTTCGTTCACCACCCGCAAAATGCAACGGATAAGTAATGCGCGATTGCGCATTTAACCATACTTTAGAATGATCGGGAAGTATCACCTGCCACTGCCCGCCTAGAGGAACTTCGATGGTATTAAATTCAGGTTTAAAAGCTTTATTTTCTGTATTTGCAATCGTTTCATAAATCAACTGCCCATTTGCAGTTTTAGAAATTTTAATACCATTCTGATTGGCAATTTCGCCATAATTTAAACTTTCTAAACTGATTTTTTTGCCATTGGCAAGTATCAAAATTGCCTTATTCACTCCAGGAGCTACATCACTAAGTTTAACCAACTCTTTTTTTTCTGCTTTTAGTTCGTTTAAACTAAAATATAACGTGGTCCCAAAGGCCAGCACCAAAGCCGCTGCAATAGCAAATGTTTTGAATTTTTTGGATGGATAAAGTTTTCCAACAGGCACAGTTTCTTTCTGTATACTTTCTTCAATGCGAAGCAACATTTTCTGTTTGGTTTCCTGGAGTTCGTCCATCATGAAACCATCAGTATATCCAGCATTCGAAGTCTGATTTTCGTACCATAGCTCAATTTCTTGAATCTCGGCTGCTGTAGCCTGTCCGTTATTAAACTTGGCCATTAAATCAAGCAAATGTTTATTGAACGCATTTTCATTCTTGCTCATATAGTGTATTCGAAGCAAAGAGGAAAAGGTTCTATCCTAAATTGAAATAAATCAATAAAAAATTATAAGAAACTGAATAACAGGAGAATAATTTTAAAAATATTATTTAGAAAAGAAAATCAGGCAGGCAATCGTCAAGAAAGTTTTGCTGCCCTTAAATTCTTCCCTAAGAAAAAGCATGGCTTTATGGAGGTGTTTTTTTACCGTACTGACCGAAATAGCCTCGCGATCGGCAATTTCCCGATGTGATAATTCTTCGAAGCGAAACATGATAAATACTTCACGGCATTTTTCGGGTAATTTTTTACAGGCTGTAAGGACAATTTGCTTAAACTCTTTAATTTCCAATTGGTTAGCGGGTGCAGTTGACAATAAGTTTGTTTCAGCAATTATACCATCAATGTGCCTATAATGCAATTGCTGCACACGGTAAGCATCAATTACCTTAAATTTGAGAGCTGTTTTAAGATAAGCCTCTAAGGTAGATTTTGGATCAATTTCGCAACGGCGAAAATAAAGATTCACAAATAATTCTTGTACCACTTCTTCTGCATCTTCTCTCGAATGCAGACGTTGATAAGCGGCATTTAATAGTATTTCCCAATATCGATCATAAATTTCAGCAAATGCATTTTTACAGCCCATCCGTAGCTGGACAATCAAATCATTATCAGAAAGTTTATCGTGATTTTTCATTAGGGATTAAAATCTATCGATTTGAAAATGACCGGAATAATAGCTATTTGTTTATTGTTTAGCAAAACTAAACTTTGTTTATTAAAAACAAAATAATTCTTTGTTAAATTTTAGTTATTAATTAGCCGTAAACCTTTTCTTTCAAAATAGAATAACACAAAATGCTAAGGTGAATTACAGGAATATGTAATGGAAAGGCCATTGTAACATTCAACAAGATCTGGATTTAATCAATTAATATATTGGAAAGCAGGCATATGGATTTGTACTCTAAACCCTACTGTAGAAATAAACTCTATCGAATAGCTAAGCAACGAATGAAAATCCATTAAACACCTCACAAATAGGCGTTTAAAAAATACAACATAAAAAAAAGGGAAGATTTTTCAATCTTCCCTTTCAGTGCACTTGTAGGGATTCGAACCCCAAACCTTCTCATCCGTAGTGAGATGCTCTATCCAATTGAGCTACAAATGCGTTTCCGTATCGTTAACGGACTGCAAAGGTATAATTTGATATTTTAATTTCCAATTAAATTTTAAAAAAATATCAAAAAAATCTTCTACAGTTTATGCTCTATACGCCTAATGCATCATTAATTGCTTTAAAATCAGGCAAATCATGTGCATCTTCTAAAACTTCAGCATAACTAATTTTTCCTTCTTCATCAATCACAAAAGCCGCTCTTTTTGAAACCCCCTTCAATCCGAACACAAATTCATCATAAAAAGCACCGTAAGCTTTAGAAACTTCTTTATTAAAATCAGACAATAATGGGAACTGATAACTTTGTACCTCTTTAAATTTGCCCAAAGAGAATGGCGAATCAACAGAAATACCAATTACCTGTGCATTTATTCCTTCATAATAACTGAAATTATCACGCATGGTACACAATTGTTCGGTACATGTACCAGTAAAAGCCATAGGAAAAAAATGTATGATTACCTTTTTACCTTTAAATGCAGAAAGTGAAATCTCTGCTAAATCAGAACTGTATAATTTAAAATCAGGGGCTGTATCGCCAATTTGTAATGCCATGGGTAATTTGTTTAATTGTATAAATATATTAATTGGTTCAATAATTCAATTGTCGTTAATGCATGTAGCCAGACCAATGAATTAATAATTTTTTTTCATCTGTCGATCTAAAATCGCGAGGCCCTCTTCAAAACTATGAGGATTATAACCCAGGTCTTTTATCGTTTTATCCAACACAAAACCTGTTTTAACCGGGCGTTTAGCTGTTTGGTTTAAACTTACCGAGCTTATTTCATTAATTAAAGATTGATCGAGCGCCCAATAATCGGCAACTTTCCGCACTAAACCTGCAATACTCATGTAATCTTTACCCGAAACATGATAAATACCCTGTGCATTTTTCTCAACAGCCAGCAAACAGGCCTCGGCCAAATCTTCAGCCAAAGTAGGCATGCGCCATTGATCTTTTACCACATTTACGGGAGATGATTTTTCTAAAGCACCTTTAGCCCATAATACAATATTGCTCCGGCTCATATCATTCGTAATTCCGTAAACTAAGATTGTTCTTAAAACAGCCCAGCTGGCCTCTGAATTTTTAAGCAGCTCCTCCGCCAGCACTTTCGATTCGCCATAATAACTTACCGGATTAACGGCATCTTCTTCCCTATAAGGCCCCTCGGCACCATCAAAAACAAAATCGGTACTTAGATGGATCAGCTGAATATTTTTTTCTTCACAAATCGACAATAAAGTCTGAACAGCATCTACATTAAGCTGGTTACATAATTCTTTGTTGGCTTCGCAGGTGTCAACGTTGGTCATCGCCGCAGTATGGATAATCGCATCAAGCTGATATTTCTCAATAACTTCCCTCACCTCATCGCTCTTCAGAATATCCATTTCTGCATATTCATAGCCATCTTTTACAGGATATCGATTATCACCTTTAGATGTGGCCACCAATTTCACCCTCCCTTCGGCCAATACTTTTTCGGTTATTTTCTGCCCCAAAAGGCCATTGCTCCCTGTTGTTAAAATGGTTTTCATACTGCTTATTTCAGCCTCTAAATTATCGATAAAAACCATGTTGAAAAAATTTATAATATATATTTAAAATTCAGTTAGAATAACTTAACTTTGCCAACCGAATTGGAGCCCCTTTAAACAGCTTTAATTCATTGACTGTAATAAATTTACTCACAACAGATATGCCTAACTTAGGAAAAATAGCACAAATTATCGGCCCAGTGGTTGACGTTAGCTTTGCTGATGATGCCCATCTACCTAAAATTTTTGATGCGTTAGAAATAACGAAAGAAAATGGACAAAAAATTGTTTTAGAAGTTCAACAGCACTTAGGTGAAGACCGTGTACGTGCAATTTCGATGGACTCTACTGACGGTTTAGTTCGTGGTATGAAAGTAGTTGATACTGGCGCTGCAATTAAAATGCCAGTTGGCGACCAGATTAAAGGTCGTTTATTTAATGTAGTTGGCGAAGCGATTGATGGTATCAATGCAGTTGATAAAACTGATGGTCGTCCGATCCATGCTACTCCTCCTAAGTTTGAAGATTTATCTACTGAAACTGAGGTACTTTTTACAGGTATTAAAGTAATCGATTTATTAGAGCCTTACGCTAAAGGTGGTAAAATTGGTTTGTTCGGTGGTGCTGGTGTGGGTAAAACAGTATTAATTATGGAGTTGGTAAACAACATCGCTAAAGCTTATGCTGGTTTATCAGTATTCGCAGGTGTTGGTGAGCGTACTCGTGAGGGTAACGATTTACTTCGTGAGTTTATCGAATCAGGTGTAATCAACTATGGCGACGAATTCTTACACTCAATGGAAAAAGGTGGATGGGATTTGAAAGCTGTTGATACTGAAAAATTAAAAGAATCAAAAGCAACCTTGGTTTTCGGACAAATGAACGAGCCTCCTGGTGCACGTGCTCGTGTGGCTTTATCAGGATTAACAGTTGCAGAATATTTCCGTGATGGTGATGGTGAAGGCGCTGGAAAAGACATCCTTTTCTTCGTTGATAATATCTTCCGTTTTACCCAGGCAGGTTCTGAAGTATCGGCTTTATTAGGCCGTATGCCTTCAGCAGTAGGTTACCAACCAACATTGGCAACTGAAATGGGTTTAATGCAAGAGCGTATCACATCAACAAAACGTGGATCAATTACATCAGTACAAGCGGTATATGTACCTGCGGATGATTTAACTGACCCGGCTCCGGCAACAACTTTTGCCCACTTAGATGCTACTACAGTACTTTCACGTAAAATTGCTGAGCTAGGTATTTATCCTGCAGTAGATCCATTGGATTCTACTTCACGTATCCTTTCTCCGGCTGTTTTGGGTGATGAGCATTATAATACCGCACAACGTGTTAAAGAAACTTTACAACGTTATAAAGAATTACAGGATATCATCGCGATCTTAGGTATGGACGAATTATCTGAAGAAGATAAGTTAGTAGTATCAAGAGCACGTCGTGTTCAACGTTTCTTATCTCAACCTTTCCACGTAGCTGAGCAATTTACAGGCTTAAAAGGTGTATTGGTTGACATTAAAGATACCATCAAAGGATTTAACATGATCATGGATGGTGAAGTTGATGAGTACCCTGAAGCTGCATTTAACTTGGTTGGTAGCATTGAAGATGCAATCGAAAAAGGTAAAAAATTATTAGCAGAAGCAAACTAAGAAAGACGTGAGACACTAGATATGAGATATGAGAGAGACTTGGTCTCAAATCTTGTATCTCAAATCTCAAATCTATTCAAAATGAATTTAGAAATATTAACTCCAGATAAAAAAGTTTTCGAAGGTGAAGTAACGGCAGTTACGGTTCCTGGTACTTTAGGTTCTTTCCAGATTTTAAAAGACCACGCCCCTATCATCTCTACTTTAGAAGATGGAGAAGTTATTATAAAAGCAAACAAAGCTGACGAGCAACGCTTTTTTATTAAAGGCGGTGTGGTTGAAGCTATCCACAACAAAATTGTGGTATTAGCTGAAGGTATTGCTTAAGCAGAATAATTAACTCATTTAAAAAGCCTCCCGATTTAAAAATCCGGGAGGCTTTTTTTATATAGGCTAATCAAATGCTTTATTCGGAAACCAGAATTAAAGCAAAAACATAATCAACTAAAATTGTTGATATATACTTAAATTTTCATCGGGATTTCAATTCCACATAGCAGCCAAAATTTTCAACTTTTAGCACACTATACAGGGATTTAAGCAGAAAAATAGAAAATTTATAATGCAAGCATAATAAACATACCGTATACCGTTTTGATATCTGGTATAAGGCTATCGGCATTAAATAACTATTCGGACTCCAAATAAGAATAATATTCTGATAATACCTAATTACAAAGAATTAAGTATTGATTTCACTTTTTTATGATTTCTCTTGCATATTAATGAACCAAAAACTAAATTGGTTTTTGTAAACAATAAGGTAATAATGATCATTCAAAACAACATAGTTTCTACATATACTACTGCTAAAGCAGCGGGTAATGTAGTGTTGTTACCTGTCATTTTACTTAACCTGCTACTCCTAAATATTTTAGCAGAAATGAAAACGGGCAGCTTATAAATAGATTTTAAAAAACTAATATACTTAAAGCGTCCCGATACAAACGGGACGCTTTTTTTAAATAACAAAACACAGTATTATGAACCGGCCACGATTATTAAACCAAAAAGCACAATTGCAAGGCTTATTTAATCATGGTAAGATCCATCTGACTGATGACAAAATAATAAGATAACAGATGAAATACTATAATTCTAATACGATTATTTACCTTGATGGTGCTTTCGAAAAGGCTGTAAATAGCAGTACAGATCTTTACGGGCAGTCACTACATTACGGCTATGCTGCTTTTGAGGGTATTAGAGCCTATAAAACACATAATGGCAACCGGATTTTCAAAGCTGCAGCACATTTCGACCGATTAGAGCGTTCGTGCCAGCTGGCAAACATTCCTTTTCCATGGAATAAACAGGAACTAATTGCTGCAACCTATAAATTGCTTCAATTAAACAAGTTAAAAGATGCTTACATCCGTCCGCTGGTATTTTGCCACCCCAATATGAAATTAAACGGGCCTAGTGGAGTTTCGATCATGATTTGTGCCTGGGAATGGGATGCTTACTCTGGCAATAAATTATTGAAGTTAACAGTTTCTGATTACGAAAGGCCAAATCCAAAATCAACTCCAATGGAAGCAAAGTTGAGTGGAAATTATGTTAATTCAATCCTCGCTACAACTGCTGCCAACATTAAAGGTTACGATGAAGCACTCCTTTTGGATATGCATGGTTTTGTTGCCGAAGCATCGGGAGCAAATATTTTCCTCGAAAAAGATGGAAAACTTTATACCCCGTCGGCAGGAAATATTTTACCCGGCATTACACGTGCAACCGTAAAAGAACTTTGTACCGTGCTTGATATTGAATGTATTGAGAAAAAATTAACGGTAGAAGATCTTAAAAATGCAGATAGTGCTTTCTTATGTGGCACCGCTACTGAAATTGCAGGCATTGCCTCGATTGATGACATTGTTTATCGCCCATTATGGAGAGAATCTATCGGTTATACCATACAACGCGCTTATAAAAACCTGGTATTGGAAAAAGTAAATTACGAAGTGATTATATAGTGAGAAGCTACTGGCTAATGGTTAAATGGTTCATGCTCAATGGCATATTAAGCTATGAGCCATCGACTAAAAAACCAGAAACCAAAAATAAACTTAAATAATAAAAAGCATCTACAAAGCAAATGACTGAAGAGATCAATCAACATTATCCAAAAGCTTACCAGCAAATCAGCGATGCAACAAAAGCATCAGGATTTGGTATGGCTTCTGATGTGTTGACATGCGCTTTACTCAGAACACTTGCTGCCACTAAACCATCAGGCAAATTTTTAGAACTTGGAACCGGAACAGGTTTATCCACATCATGGATATTGGATGGTTTGGATCAGCAAAGCACACTTACTTCAATCGATAATGACACAAAATTTTTAGCCATCGCTGAAACCTTTTTAGGTGATGACAAACGCTTAACCTTGGTGGATACGGACGGTGCTGAATGGATTAAAAATAATAAAGACAAAAAATTCGATTACATTTTTGCCGATACCTGGCATGGTAAATACCTGCTTTTAGATGAAGCTTTATCCATGCTGAACACCGGCGGATTTTATATTATTGATGATATGCTACCTCAACAAAACTGGCCTGAAGGACATCAGGAAAAAGCAGTTAAGTTGATTAAAGATTTAGAATCCAGAGATGATTTGCTTTTAACAAAGCAGGTTTGGGCAACCGGGATTGTAATCGGAGTAAAAAAATAGAGAAATACTTAAAATAGTTCTTTGCATCTTTTAAATAGTTAGTATGTTTGTGATTCATCGAAAACATGAATATAAACACAAACATTATTAGCAACTTAATTATTGTCATTTCTCAAAAAAGAGGTGGAAACCGTTGCGTATAATATAAAAAATATACATACCGAAACCGCCTCCGAAACGAGGCGGTTTTTTTTTGCCTCAAATTAACAACTAACAGAACCAGAATATACATTTTAAACAATGAGCGAATTAAACAAGTACAGTAAAACATTTACACAAGACCCTACACAACCGGCAGCACAAGCTATGCTTTATGGAATCGGATTAACTGATGCTGATATGGCTAAAGCGCAGGTCGGTATTGCTAGTATGGGTTACGATGGTAACACCTGCAATATGCACCTGAATGATCTTGCAAAAGATGTCAAAAAAGGGGTCTGGAACAATGATTTAGTGGGCTTGGTTTTTAATACCATTGGCGTAAGTGATGGCATGAGCAACGGTACTGATGGTATGCGTTACTCATTGGTAAGCCGCGATGTAATTGCGGATAGCATTGAAACCATTTGCGGAGGCCAATATTATGACGGTGTTATCGCAATACCAGGATGCGATAAAAATATGCCCGGAGCCATTATGGCCATGGCACGCTTAGATCGCCCTTCGATTATGGTTTATGGTGGTACAATTGCCCCAGGCCATTACAAAGGTGAAGAATTGAACATTGTTTCTGCCTTCGAAGCTTTAGGACAAAAAATATGTGGCAATCTTTCTGAAGAAGATTTTCAAGGCATTATAAAACATACCTGCCCTGGTGCTGGTGCCTGCGGTGGCATGTATACTGCAAATACTATGGCAGCAGCCATTGAGGCCTTAGGTATGAGTTTGCCCTACTCTTCTTCTAACCCTGCAGTAAGCGAAGAAAAAAAACAGGAATGTTTGGATGCAGGTCAATACATTAGGGTTTTATTGGAAAAAGATATCAAACCATCTGATATCATGACCAGGAAAGCATTTGAAAATGCAATCCGATCAATTATTATTTTAGGTGGCAGTACAAACGCGGTATTACACTTTATCGCTATCGGTAAAGCCATTGGTGTAGAGGTTACTCAGGATGATTTCCAACGCATGAGTGATGAAACTCCAGTTTTGGCTGATTTTAAACCAAGTGGAAAATTTTTAATGCAGGATTTGCATCAATATGGAGGTATCCCGGCGGTATTAAAATATTTATTAAATGAAGGTTTATTACATGGTGATTGCTTAACTGTTACCGGAAAAACCATGGCCGAAAATTTAGCTGATGTAAAATCGGTTATGGATTACGACCAAAAAATTATTCAGAAATTAAGTGAACCAATTAAAGCAACAGGGCATTTACAGATTCTTTATGGAAACCTTGCTGAAAAAGGTTCTGTTGCAAAAATCAGCGGAAAAGAAGGAGAAAAATTTGAAGGCCCTGCACGGGTATTCGATGGTGAGCATGATTTAATTGCAGGAATTTCAAGCGGACGCGTTCAACCCGGAGATGTGATTGTAATTAAAAACTCAGGCCCTGTTGGCGCACCAGGTATGCCAGAGATGTTAAAACCAACCTCAGCAATTATTGGTGCTGGTTTAGGCAAATCTGTAGCTTTAATTACTGATGGCCGTTTCTCTGGTGGTACACATGGTTTCGTAGTTGGTCATATCACTCCCGAATCTTACAAAGGAGGCCTTATTGGCTTGGTAGAAGATGAAGATAGAATCTTGATCGATGCAGTAAATAATATTATCCACCTAGAAGTAAGTGATGAAGTAATTGCTGAACGTAAAAGAAATTATGTGCAGCCCCCATTAAAAGTAACAAAAGGTGTTTTATATAAATATGCTAAAACAGTTTCAGATGCAGCTAGTGGTTGCGTAACTGACGAAGACTAAAAATCAAAAAAATCATCCCTGGATTAATTGATTACTAAAAGAAAAGATTATGCAAATAATTAAAAGTATTCAGAATAGGATTTATGACATCCGGGGAGAAAGAGTAATGCTTGATTTTGATCTGGCATCGCTTTATGAAGTTGAAACCAAGGTGCTGAATCAGGCGGTGAAACGTAACGTAAAGCGTTTTCCAGAAGATTTTATGTTTCAGTTAACTTCTGCTGAGTTTGAAGAGATAAAACTTCAGATTGATGCAAATAATCAGGGTACATCATCACAAATTGTGATAACAGGCAGCCCCAACTTGAAGTCACAAATTGTGACTTCAAGTTGGGGAGGTACTCGAAAATTGCCTTATGCCTTTACAGAGCAAGGTGTTGCCATGTTGAGTGGCGTTTTGAAAAGTGACAAGGCAATTAACATGAACATTGCCATTATGAGAGCCTTTGTAGATGTTCGGAAAATTTTGCTAAAGCAAAACAACCTTAACGAACAGCTAACAGAAATTAAAGAGCGCATTGGCGAACATGATGTTCAGCTTAAAGAGCTTTACGATGCAATGGAAAACTTAATAGACGAAAAAATCGCTCAATTGAAGTGGAACGACAGAGAAAGAATTGGGTTTAAAATTAAAAAATAATAGAACCGCAAAAACATAACTATGGAAACTGCACAAGATACAATACAACAAAGCGAGGCGAAAGCAGAAACCTCAAAAACCTTATTTAAAGGAACAGGGTCGCAGGTTTTGTTGAATGGATTAATTGAAGAAGGTGTTACCACCATTTTTGGTTATCCGGGTGGAGCAATCATGCCAATTTATGATGCTCTTTATGATTATGCCGATAAATTAGAACACATATTGGTTCGCCATGAGCAAGGAGGTATACATGCTGCTCAGGGTTTTGCAAGAGCAAGTGGCGAAGTTGGTGTTGTTTTCGCAACCAGCGGACCAGGCGCAACAAACCTGGTTACCGGTTTGGCCGATGCTCAGATAGACAGTACACCATTGGTTTGCATCACCGGACAGGTTTTTGCTCATTTATTGGGTACTGATGCATTTCAGGAAACCGATGTGATTAATATAACCACTCCGGTTACCAAATGGAATTACCAGGTTACTGATGCCAAAGAAATTCAGGAAGTATTGGCAAAAGCCTTTTACATTGCTAAAAGTGGCAGACCAGGCCCAGTATTAATCGATATTACTAAAAATGCACAATTACAGTTAGAGGAATTTCCTGAATATGTAAAATGTAACCACATTCGCAGTTATCGCCCTAAACCTAAAGTTAGGATTGAATATATTGAGCAAGCAGCCGAATTAATCAACTCAGCTAAAAAACCATTCGTTTTATTTGGTCAAGGTGTGGTTTTAGGTAAAGCCGAAGAAGAATTTAAAGCATTTATTGAAAAAGCTGGTATTCCTGCCGCATGGACAATCATGGGCGAAGGTGCCATTCCAACTGCACACCCACTCAACGTAGGAATGTTGGGGATGCATGGAAATTACGGACCAAATGTATTAACTAATGAATGTGATGTTTTAATTGCCATCGGTATGCGTTTTGATGACCGTGTAACTGGTCGATTGGATAAATATGCCAAACAAGCCAAAGTAATCCATTTAGATATCGATCCTGCTGAAATTGACAAGAATGTTAAAGCAGAAGTGGGCGTTTGGGGCGACTGTAAAGAAACCTTACCCCTACTAACCAACCTGGTTAACGAAAATAAACACGAAGATTGGTTAGCCAAGTTCAGAGATTATAATCAACAGGAAATAGATCAGGTAATTACGCCAGAACTTTACCCTTCGGGTGATGAAATGACCATGGGCGAAGTTTTGCGCAACATTAACGAAATCTGTGGTGGTGATGCCATAATCGTTACCGATGTAGGTCAGCACCAAATGGTGGCCTGCCGTTACGCTAAATTTAACAATACCCGCAGCAACATTACATCTGGAGGTTTAGGCACAATGGGCTTTGGTTTACCGGCCGCAATTGGAGCCAAATATGGCGCACCTGATAAAACTGTTATAGCCATTATCGGTGATGGTGGTTTCCAAATGACTCCTCAGGAATTGGGTACCATTATGCAGTTTGGCGCAGCAGTGAAAATTCTGATCTTGAACAACCGCTTTTTGGGTATGGTGCGTCAATGGCAACAGTTATTCCATGATAAACGCTATTCCTTCGTAAATATCACCAGTCCTGATTTTGTGGCTTTGGCTAAATCATATTATATCGAAGCAAACAAAGTTGATGAACGTGCAAACTTAAGACAAGCATTAGAAACGATGATTAACCATGAAGGTTCTTATTTATTAGAAGTAATGGTTGGAAGAGAAAATAATGTTTTTCCAATGGTTCCGCAAGGGATGAGTGTAAGCGAAATCAGGTTGAAGTAAGCTGAAAGATTAAAGCGAAAATAGCATAAACAAAACCTTCGTGGCCTTTGTGCCTTGGTGGTAAAAATTTTGGACATGAGTACTGAAGATACATTAAAACACACAATAGATCAAACCGATATCGACGGAAAGCAGGAATACACCATTACGGTATATGCCGAAAACCGCATTGGTTTATTAAACAGGATTGCAATTATTTTCTCTAAAAGAAAAATCAATATCGAAAGTTTGAACAGTTCCGCATCAGAAATTGAAGGGATACACCGTTTCAACATCGTCATCCATGAAGGTTACGAAGTAGTAAGAAAGCTGGCCCGTCAGATAGAAAAACAGATTGAAGTATTGAAAGTTTATTTCAACACGAACGAAGAAATTATATGGCAGGAACTGGCACTTTATAAGGTTTCTACAGATGAAATTGCTGAAAAAGTAACTGTTGAGCGTTTATTAAGGCAATATGGTGCCAGTGCGGTAGTGATCCGTAAAGATTATACTGTTTTTGCAGTAACCGGCCACCGTGAAGAAACTGATGCTTTGGTAAAAGCTTTAGAACCTTATGAATTAATTGAATTTGTAAGATCTGCAAGGGTAGCCATTATTAAAGATAGCGCAGGTTTCCACGAAAAATTAAAAGAATTTGAAGCCTTCGAACCTGGTGAAGAATTAGTAGAAAATGAGTTTTTAGAAAAAGGCGGCAAAATTTTCACCATGTAAGCCGAAAACACACTGTTATTGCCTGAAGAAGTGACAAAATGAATCTTTTTGAATGTAAATCTTCAAGATTAAATCAAATTGATAGATAACTTATCCTTACTAAACCGGGCAACGACAAAAATTAAAAGAGAATGAACGAAGTATTTGATTTTATAATAAACTCACGCAAGGCCTTTATTCAATTGATTGATGGCTTAACCAATGAAGAACTAAATAAAATTCCGGATGGCTTTAATAATAACATCATCTGGAATTTCGGGCACATTGTTGTAAGTACTCAAACCCTTTGTTACGTGCGTACAGGTATATTGGAAGATGCGGCTTCGGTAAAATTCAACGAGTATTATAAAAAAGATACCAAGCCAACTTATACCGTTACCGAAGAAGAAGTAGCAGAATTGAAAGGCATAGCCTTATCAAGCATTGAAAAAATAAAAGCAGATTATGCAGCAGGAAAATTCAGCAGCATTACTCCTTTTACAACAGCAACCTATGGTGTACAATTGAATAGCATAGAAGAAGTTCTGATTACCACTGTTGGCCACGATAATGTACATCAGGGCTATGCATGGGCATTAAAAAAAATACTATAAGTGATGAAAGATGTGAAACTGATAATAAAAAAATCAGTGTAATCACGGCATCTGTGAAATCAAACCGAAGAAAAAAAGAATATATAACCTGATAATTAAATAGAAATTAACCAATAAAAAAAATGGCAAATTATTTTAACACACTACCTCTTAGAGAAAAATTAAACCAATTAGGTGTTTGCGACTTCATGGACAGCTCGGAATTTTTAGATGGCGTTAGCGCATTAAAAGGCAAGAAACTGGTAATTGTAGGTTGTGGCGCTCAAGGCTTAAACCAAGGTTTAAATTTAAGAGATAGTGGTTTAGATGTAAGCTACACTTTACGTAAGGAAGCAATAGAAGGCAAACGCGATTCGTGGAAAAATGCAACTGAAAATAATTTCACAGTTGGTACTTACGAAGAATTAATTCCAAATGCAGATGTGGTGATTAACCTAACGCCAGATAAACAACATACCGCTGTAGTAAATGCCATTATGCCTTTAATGAAAGAAGGTGCTACTTTATTATATTCTCACGGTTTTAATATTGTGGAAGAAGGCATGCAGATCCGCAAAGATTTAACCGTTATCATGGTTGCGCCTAAATGCCCTGGTAGCGAGGTTAGAGCAGAATATGTGCGTGGTTTTGGAGTTCCGACATTAATTGCAGTTCACCCTGAAAACGACCCACAAGGTAAAGGATTGGCACAAGCAAAAGCATATTGCGCAGGTACAGGTGGCCACAGAGCTGGTGTACTAAAATCATCATTCGTAGCTGAGGTAAAATCAGATTTAATGGGTGAGCAAACCATCCTTTGTGGTTTATTGCAAACAGGATCAATCCTATCTTTCGATAAAATGGTAGAAAAAGGAATTGATGCAGGTTACGCTTCTAAATTGGTTCAATATGGCGTTGAAGTGATTACCGAAGCCTTAAAACAAGGTGGTATTACAGCCATGATGGATAGATTGAGCAATGTTGCTAAAATCAAAGCTTTCGAAATTTCAGAAGAATTGAAAGACATCATGCGTCCATTGTTCCAAAAACACCAGGATGATATTATGAGTGGCGAATTTAGTCGCACCATGATGGAAGATTGGGCAAATGGAGATACAAATTTATTAAAATGGAGAGCTGAAACAGGCGAAACTGCATTCGAAAAAACGCCGGCTGGTGATGTTAAAATCGGTGAGCAGGAATATTTTGATAACTATACTTTAATGGTTGCTTTTGTACGCGCGGGTGTTGAATTGGCCTTCGAAACAATGGTACAGGCAGGTATTAAACCAGAATCTGCTTATTACGAATCGTTACACGAAACACCACTTATTGCAAACACCATTGCACGTAAAAAACTGTTCGAAATGAACCGTGTAATTTCTGATACTGCTGAATATGGTTGTTATTTGTTCGATCAGGCTTGTAAACCACTTTTAGGCGATTTCATGAAAAAAGTAGATACCGATTTAGTAGGTAAAAACTTTAATGAAGGCAAAGATGGAGCTGTTGATAACAGAAAATTAATCGACATCAACGAGGCTATCCGTTCTCACGAAGTAGAGCAAATTGGCGCAACCTTGCGTAAAGCAATGACGGCAATGAAAGCGATTAAAACAGCATAACCTCACCCCTAAATCCCCTCTCCTAAAAGAGAGGTGACTTTGGACAGGTCTTATAAAAATAAATAATTACAAACTTAAATTCCCCCTTTAGGGGGCTAGGGGGTAAAATGTCAAAAACATTAGTAGAAAAAATTTGGGATGCTCACGTTGTAAAAAGTGAAGAAGGATTTCCTGATATTTTATACATTGATACACACTTAATACACGAGGTAACCTCTCCACAGGCATTTGATGGCTTGCGTAAAAGAGGTTTACCTGTTTTCAGACCAAAGCAAACTGTAGCCACTGCTGATCATAACGTGCCTACGTTAAATCAATTGCTGCCCATTAAAGAAGAGCTTTCGCGCTATCAGGTAGATATGCTTACCAAAAACTGTGCAGAATTCGGAATAGAATTATATGGTTTAGGGCATCCTTTTCAAGGCATTGTACATGTTATCGGCCCTGAATTGGGCATTACATTACCGGGTAAAACAATGGTTTGCGGCGATAGTCACACCTCAACTCATGGTGCTTTTGGTGCCATTGCATTTGGTATCGGTACTTCTCAGGTAGAGCAGGTTTTTGCAACACAATGTTTGTTGCAGTCTAAACCTAAAACCATGAAAATTGAAGTTAATGGCGAACTCGGAAAAGGCGTTGGTGCGAAAGACATTATATTATACATTATAGCCAAAATTTCTGCCGCTGGTGGTACAGGTTATTTTATCGAATATGCAGGTTCGGCAATTGAAGCTTTGAGTATGGAAGCCCGGATGACGATCTGTAACATGAGTATCGAAATGGGTGCACGTGGTGGATTAATTGCACCAGATCAAACCACTTTCGATTACATTAAAGGAAGAGAATTTGCTCCCACAGGCGAAGAGTGGGATAAGGCATTGGCTTATTGGAAAACATTATATAGCGATGCTGACGCTAAGTTCGACAGCGTTTTAACATTCGATGCCGCAGATATTGCACCAATGATTACTTATGGTACAAACCCTGGCATGGGAATGGGCATTCAGGAACATATTCCAGCCACTGGCGCACAACCGGAAAAAGAAAAACTCTCGTACCAGAAAGCTTTGGATTACATGGGTTTTGACGATGATTCTTCATTAATAGGAAAACCTGTTGATTATGTTTTTATTGGAAGTTGCACCAACTCACGCATTGAAGATTTACGCGAAGTTGCCGATTTTGTTAAAGATAAACGCAAAGCAGATAATGTTACCGTTTGGATTGTTCCAGGTTCGAAACAAGTAGAACAACAAGCTAAAAACGAAGGTTTGGACAAAATTTTTGAAGCTGCTGGTTTTCAATTACGCGAACCAGGCTGTAGTGCTTGCTTGGGCATGAACGAAGATAAAATCCCGGCTGGTAAATATTGTGTATCAACTTCGAACAGAAACTTTGAAGGCAGACAAGGGCAAAATGCACGTACGCTATTGGCCAGTCCACTTACAGCAGCAGCAGCAGCCGTAACAGGAAGAATAACCGACGTAAGGGAATTTCTGGAGAAAGCTTAACCCCTAAATCCCCTAGAGGGACTTAACAAGATGAATAATAATACTACCAGCACTCAATCAAAAGCCCCTTTAAGGGGGTTGGGGGTTCTAGAAGTTGCCATATTAAATGTAAAAGCCGGTTTATCGGCTGATTTTGAAATAGCTTTTAGCGAAGCACAAAAAATCATTTCCTCGATGGAAGGTTACATTTCGCATCAGCTTCAGAAATGTGTAGAGGTAGAAAACAAATATATTCTGCTGGTAAACTGGGAAACACTGGAGGCACATACCGAAGGTTTCAGAGGATCAACAGCATACCAGGAATGGAAAAAGTTATTGCACCACTTTTATGATCCTTTCCCAACAGTTGAACACTTTACCAAGGTAGAAGGCTAAAGGTTTATAGTAAATATTAAATCAATGAAAATCACCTCAATTGGTGAAATCATTTAATCTGTGTAATCATCATTAATAATGAAAAAATTCACAAAGTTAACATCGGCAGTAGTGCCATTAAATATAGAAAACATCGATACCGATCAGATCATCCCTGCAAGGTTTCTAAAAGCAACCACCCGCGAAGGCTTCGGAGAAAACTTGTTCCGCGATTGGCGTTATGAAAACGATAACCAGCCCAAAGCTGATTTCGTGATGAACAACCCAACCTATAGCGGTCAGGTTTTAGTGGCAGGAAAAAACTTTGGTTGTGGTAGTAGCCGTGAGCATGCCGCATGGGCTATTCAAGATGCTGGTTTTGATGCCGTAATCAGCAGCTTTTTTGCAGATATTTTTAAGGGTAATGCCTTAAATAATGGTTTATTGCCCATTCAAGTGAGCGAAGAATTCTTATCGCAGATTTTCCAGGCGGTTGATCAAAATCCAAAATCAGCATTAGAAGTTGATTTAGAAAACCAAACCGTTACCATTATCGAAACCGGGGCTACTGAATCATTCGAGATCAATCCTTACAAAAAATCATGCTTGATTAACGGTTATGATGATATCGATTTCATCTTAAATCAAAAACAATTAATTAAAGAATTCGAACAAGCAAGATAATGTTTAAGCCATTCGTTCACATACAGCATTTAAATTTAAGTTACCACAACAAGGTGGTGCTAAAGGATTTGTATTGGGAAATGAATATTACCGAAAACTATGTAATTGGCGGTAAAAGCGGAACAGGAAAAACTTCTTTAGCCAAAGCAATTGCAGGTTTAATATCAGCTCAGGGAAGTATTGAGATTGATTTTGATGCTTTGAGTAAGCTTCCAAAAGAAGTGCTTTATGTAGATAGCTGGTATCAGTTTAAAAACCTCGAAGGAGTTGCCAATTTTTATTACCAACAACGTTATACCAGTCAGCAGGCTAAAGATACATTAACCGTTCATGCAGAATTGGTTGGTTATGGTAAAGAAAAAGGCTTACACTTCGATCAGGTTGAACCAATTTTAGAAGCCTTAGGCTTTGCAACATTTGCCAGTTCGCAATTGATCGAATTATCAAGCGGAGAGCATAAAAAACTGCAACTCGTTAAAGCCTTATGGTTAAAACCGCAATTGTTGATCATCGATCAGCCTTATACCGGTTTAGATGCAGCTTCGCGCAAAAATCTGAACATTTTACTAGATCATATTGCAGAAGAAGGTGTTCAATTGATTTTAATTTGCAACGATATTGAATTACCAAACTGTATAACATCTTTTGCCGAAATAAGAGATGGGAAATTAGTTAAAGTAGATGCTTTAGAAAGTTTAGCTTATGAAATCCATTTAAGAGAGATTCCACAATTCTTAAAAGAATCGCCTGTTTACAGCTCCCAAAATATTGTAAAAATGGTTAATGTAAACATCAGCTATGGCGAGAAACAGGTACTAAAAAATATCAACTGGGAAGTTAAGGCAGGAGAAAAATGGCTTTTACAAGGCCATAACGGTTCAGGAAAATCCACTTTGTTGAGTTTAGTAAATGGCGATCATCCACAATCTTATGCCAACGAACTTTATTTATTTGGCAACAGAAGAGGAAGCGGTGAAAGCATTTGGGATATTAAACAACATATTGGCTTAATTTCGCCAGAGTTTCACTGGTATTTTGATGCCTCTGCAACTGTATGGCAAAGTATTGCCTCAGGTTTTTATGATACCGTAGGTTTGTTTCAGCAGTTGCCATATACCAAAAGCAGCCAGGTTGATGAACTGGTAGCATATTTTGGCCTTACCGAAAACAAAAATGAATTATTAACCGCACTTCCTCTCGGTAAACAGCGATTGGTACTTTTAGCGCGGACGATTATAAAAAATCCGGAACTATTAATTCTGGATGAACCTTGCCAGGGTTTAGACCAACAGCAAACACAACATTTTAACCAGTTGGTTGATGAATTGTGCAGCAATGGAATGACCTTAATTTATGTTGGCCACTTTGAATCGCAGCTGCCAACCTGCATTGAAAAAAGAATATTGTTAGAAAAAGGCGAAGTAAAAGTCGTCGAAAGTTTAAACACAGAAATATTAAGCTGATGCAAGCTTAGCCACAGAAACACGGTGAACACGGAAACAAAATTTTCTGTGATTTATATGCTTCCGTGGCAACCAATAAGCAATTGCAAAGCAAAAGAGGAGTAAACAATGAAGAAGAACATTTTAGTAATACCTGGAGATGGTATCGGACCCGAAGTTACCACTTGGGGAAAAGCAGCATTAGAAAAAATTGGCGAAATTTTCGGACATGAATTTACGTTCGAAGAAGCTTTAATGGGCCATGCGGCCATTGAAGTTACAGGCGAGCCATTACCTGATGAAACTTTGGAAAAAGCAAGACAAAGTGATGCAATCCTTTTTGGTGCAATTGGCCATGCCAAGTACGATAACGACCCAAGTTTAAAAGTTCGACCGGAACAAGGTTTATTAAAAATCCGTAAAGAACTGGGTTTATTTGCCAACCTCCGCCCGATATTACTATTTGATGAACTTCTTCAGGCATCAAGCATAAAACCAGAAATTTTAAGAGGCACCGATATTTTATTCTTCCGCGAATTAACTGGAGATGTATATTTCGGCGAAAAAACACGCTCAGAAGATCGCAATACTGCTTCAGATTTAATGATTTATCACCGCTATGAGGTAGAACGCATTGCGCATAAAGCTTACCAGGCGGCCCAGCAACGTAACAAAAGATTATGTTCAGTAGATAAAGCAAATGTTTTGGAAAGTTCGCGCTTATGGCGCGAAACCGTTCAGGAAATTGCAAAACAATACCCTGATGTAGAAACTGAACACATGTTTATTGATAATGCAGCCATGCAATTGATTAAAAATCCTAAAAAATTCGACGTGGTTTTAACTGCCAATTTATTTGGAGATATTTTAACAGATGAGGCCTCGCAAATTGCAGGATCGATGGGTATGCTGGCCTCGGCATCTGTAGGCGAAAGCACAGGTTTTTTCGAACCCATTCACGGTTCCGCACACGATATTGCAGGCAAAGATTTAGCCAATCCATTGGCTTCTATCCTATCGGCAGCATTAATGTTAGAAATTGGTTTCGGCCTAAAAGAAGAAGCCAAATTACTGGTTGATACCATCGATCAGGTTTTGAAAGATGGTTTTAGAACACACGATATTGCCGACCAAAACACAAACCGATTTAAAGTTTTAGGCACAGCCGAAATGGGCAAATTGGTACTTAAATTCTTATCCCAAAAATTAATCACATCCTAAACTTAAGATTATGATTCACGACCCGAACAAAGTTTATATTTTCGACACGACATTGCGTGACGGCGAGCAGGTTCCAGGCTGCCAGTTAGATACAAACCAAAAAGTAGAAATCGCTAAATCACTTGAGCTTTTAGGTGTTGATGTGATTGAAGCAGGTTTCCCGGTATCTAGTCCCGGAGATTTTAATAGCGTAATCGAATTGTCAAAAGCGGTAACCAACCCGATTATCTGCGCATTAACCCGTGCAAATAAAAATGATATCGATGTTGCTGCAGATGCCTTACGCTATGCAAAAAGACCGCGTATCCACACCGGAATCGGTTCTTCTGATTTCCATATCAAACATAAATTTAACAGTACCCGCGAAGAAATTTTAGAACGTGCTGTTGAAGCCGTAAGGTATTCGAAAAAATTTGTAGAAGATGTTGAGTTTTATGCAGAAGATGCAGGCCGTGCAGATATTGAATTTTTAGCTAAAATGGTCGAAGCAGTAATTGCTGCAGGTGCAACTGTGGTAAATATTCCAGATACCAACGGTTATTGCTTGCCTGATCAGTATGGCTCTAAAATTCTTTACTTAAAAGAAAACGTAAAAAATATCGATAAAGCTATAATCTCGGTGCATTGCCACAACGATTTAGGCTTGGCTACAGCAAACTCTATTGCTGGCTTACAAAATGGTGCCCGCCAGGTAGAATGTACCATTAACGGCATTGGAGAGCGCGCAGGCAATACATCTATGGAAGAAGTCGTCATGATTTTAAAAACGCATAAGATTTTGGGGTTAAACACTCAAATTGATGCTACCCGTTTTTATGAAATGAGCCATATGGTACGTAACCAAATGAATATGCCAGTACAACCAAATAAAGCAATTGTTGGTGGAAACGCATTTTCTCATAGTTCCGGTATCCACCAGGATGGTTTCTTAAAAAATCGTGAAAACTACGAAATCATTAAACCCGAAGATGTTGGTTTCCCCGATGCAACAATTGTATTAACAGCAAGAAGCGGTCGCCATGCACTAAAACACCATTTAGACCGTTTAGGCCATAAATTGGAAAAAGATCATTTAGATATTGTTTACAAACAGTTTTTGGTTTTAGCCGATGGCAAACAAGGCATTAACGATTATGATTTAAACCAATTGGTTGCTTTACATTTGGCGTAACCCTTTTAGGGTTTAGTGGTAAGAGGTTAGCGTTTAAATTTAACGCATTGACTTAAGTTCTCTAAACCTGATCCGATAGCTAAAGGATGAATGGGCATGAAGCGCAGCTGAATAAAATGTAAAGCAGAACAGCTGCAACCAATGGAATACCAAACCCTGCTTTACAAAAAAATGAAAGAGAATATCAGTGCTGCTCATCAATACTTAACACACTGAACTAACTCTACCCGATACTAAAACAATGAATACTACAACACCGAATACATTAGATTTTCAGTCTGCCGCTCAACGGTTAAAGGGCGTAGTTAAGCGTACACCCTTAGAGTTTAATGCCGGGCTTTCTGCACATTACAATGCAAACATTTACCTTAAAAGGGAAGATTTGCAAATTGTACGATCATATAAATTGCGTGGTGCTTACAACAAAATCAGCTCCTTGCCTCAAGATGCATTAATTAACGGCGTTGTTTGTGCAAGTGCAGGTAACCATGCACAAGGTGTAGCCTATTCATGCAAAAAACTGGGTATTAAGGGGGTAATTTTTATGCCCGAAATTACGCCTAAACAAAAGGTTAAACAAACTTATATGTTTGGTGGCGACAGTGTGGAAGTAATTTTGGTGGGTGATACTTTTGATGATTGTTTGAAAGAAGCCCTGGCATATAGCGCAGAAAAATTGGCAACTTTTATCCCACCATTTGATGATGAAAAAGTAATTGAAGGACAAGCAACCGTAGGTATAGAAATTTACGAAGACTTGCCAGATCTGGATATGGTAGTGATGCCTGTTGGTGGTGGTGGATTAGCTTCTGGAGTGAGTGCTTACATGAAAACCGTTAAGCCCGATGTAAAATTGGTTGGTGTTGAGCCACTTGGAGCACCCTCAATGGTAACAGCAATGGAACACGGCGGGCCTTTTACTTTAGAAGAGATTGATCGTTTTGTGGATGGTGCAGCTGTAAAGCGAATTGGCCACATTACTTACGAATATTGCAAGGAACTGCTGGATCAGATGCATTTAATTCCAGAAGGAAAAATCTGTACCACAATATTAAAATTATATAATGAAGATGCAATTGTTGTAGAACCTGCCGGAGCACTCTCTGTAGCTGCATTAGATCAACTGAGAGACCAGATTGCAGGTAAAACAGTAGTTTGTATCGTTAGCGGAGGAAATAACGACATAGAGCGCATGCAGGAGATTAAAGAGAAATCTTTACTTTTCGAAGGCTTGAAACACTATTTTATTGTCCGTTTTCCGCAAAGACCAGGAGCTTTAAAACTGTTCGTAAATGAGGTTTTAGGTCCACAGGATGATATTACCCGCTTCGAATTTATTAAAAAAACAAATAAAGAAAACGGACCTGCATTGGTTGGCATCGAACTTTCTAACAAAAATGATTATGCGAGTTTATTGCAACGTATGAAAGATTTTAAATTCGAGATTATTGAGCTGAATCAAGACCAAACTTTGTTTGAATATTTGGTTTGACATTATTTAACCGTATATATATTTCCGTCATTTCGAGCGGAGTGCAACGAAGTCGAGAAATCTGTTAAGCATAGATCTCTCCATTCCACTGCGTTCCAGTCGAGATGGCGATTTTTTTTAACGCAAAAAAATAAAAAAAATGAATTTCAAAGATTTAAGCAACAAAACATTAATTGCTGACAGCGATATTGATTGGGAAGATTTAGGTGCTGGCGTTAAACGCAAAATTATGGCTTACGATGAAAATTTGATGCTTGTTAAAGTGGCATTTGAAAAAGATGCCATTGGCTCGATTCACAATCATCCTCATTTACAAATGAGTTATGTTGCAAAAGGGAGTTTCGAGGTAACAATGGGCGATGATAAGAAGATTTTAAATGAAGGAGACGTTTTCTTTGCCCCTTCTAATATTTTCCATGGTGTGGTTTGCCTGGAAGATGGATTGTTGATCGATATTTTTAATCCGCATCGGGAAGATTTTTTGAAGTAAGACTGGTGATCGTCATTTCGAGCGGACCTGATAGCTATCGGATGCAACGCAGTTGAGAACCACGGAGTGCTCAGCGAAGCTAGATCTATCTAAAGAGCCTTTTTGATTTAGATCTCCCGCTCCACTGCGTTCCGGTCGAGATGACGACATTACGTGTGCAAATCGCTAGGAACCTTACACCCTCAACCTTGCACCTTAAACCTATTCAAAAGTAAACCTCACATTTTTATAGCCCAATCCTTCAATAATTGGCTTAAGCACAGTTGTTGCATTAGTTTTGGTTTGCGTTAAATACTCGATTTCTTAACTTCTGCAGTCACCTGTCTTTCTGCAGCTTTATACGCTTCATCTACCAAACCAGCTTCGCGGAAGAAAGCCATCTTCGTGTCGTAAACACGAGAGTTTTTATGGTCGATTTTTACGTAACAAATTTCGGGCTGTGGTAAATTTACTACAGCGGTGTCCGCATCAATCTCAATATCTTCGCGGGTAATTTTTGTTAAGTCGATACAGCCTACTGCTTCGGCTTTAACGATCAATAAAACACTGGCTTCGGGTAAAAAATCCGTTTTATTTTTGTGTTCCAGAACATCGCTGATCTGATACCTTACCAGCTCCAATTTGCCAATGGCCTCAATTTTCTCAACCAGAAGCTGATGTTTGCTCTCTACAGAGGTATTGATGCTAAACTTTTTAGAGATAAATAAGTATCCTGCAACGATTAAAATTAACCAGGGTAAGAGGCGAAAAAAGAGCTTCATATTTTAAAAAAATAGGGTACCAACATTTGTGTATTTAATCTGTTGCACAATAATTAATCCATAAATCTTCAATTCTATTTTTTTGGCAGAAGATTTGTAATACCAATATCACACACAAATAAAAACTAATCAACATGAAAAAATTTACCATCTTAATGCTTTGCATTGCCACACTAGGTCTGGCTTCTTGCAAAAAAGAACCAATTGTTCAATCTAGCAATGCAATTTTAACCGTGGTTAAAGATGTATCTACTAATGCCTGGGTATTGAGTAATGACGGCAAAACATTCTCCGCTGATATTGCCGTTCCCCAGATCGATCAGTACCATATTGACAATGAAGGAACTTTGGTTTACATTTCATACAATAACGGTGCAAGTTATATCGCATTACCTTTTGTTTATAATGTAGATGCCTATAGCTATGAAGTATATAACGGTGGAGTATCTATCGATGTACAAAGTTCAGATTATCAAGCAACAACTCCGATTAAACCTACATCAACTGTAAGGGTAAAAATTGTGCTTGTTGGAAATGATTTATAGGTAATTTAAAACTCTAAAAAACGACTGATGTTCAGCTGAACGTGGTCGTTTTTTTTATGTTCTCCCCTATTTAGTTGTAATGCGCGGATATTCACACCATTTCGTTCCAACAGCAACTCATCATAAAAACCTTTATAGTATACATCTTTTACTTCAAAACGCCTGCTATTCCAGTTGCTGCTGGTTTCAGCCCATTCTGGATAAAATACAACGAATTCTTTTTCAGTTTTTAAACCGATTTTTTCGGCATCGGCTTTAGGTAAAACAACTGCGTTACCTAAAATTTGAGCAGTGTAAATGTGTTTTGGATGCTGGTAAATTTCAGATGGCTTGCCCGTTTGTAATAACTCGCCGTTTTTTATAATCAGTAATTGATCGGCCAGGAATAAACCATCAGCAGGGTCGTGTGAAACCAAAATTACGGTAACACCAGTTTCTGAAGCTACACGCTTAATATCGGCACGCAGCTGGTTTTTAAGCAGCGCATCAACCTGACTAAAAGGTTCATCCAGCAATAAAACCTGGGTATCTGCAACCATTGCTTTGGCTATGGCTACACGCTGCTGCTCCCCACCACTTAACTCGATGATTTTTTTATTTTGCAGCGGTAAAATCCGAAGGTGCTCCATAATTTGAAGCGTTTTTTCGGCTTTGGTTTTTAGGTCGGTATTCGATAGCTGTGAGGCAATATTATCGTAAACTTTCGCATAAATATTTAGCGAAAAATCCTGCGTAACCATTTTCATCTGTTTGTGGCCTGGAATCAATTGTTCATCAGGCCCCTTAACCCTTTGATCTTCGAAAAATATTTCACCTGAATCGGTTTTTAACAGCCCATAAATAGATTTAAGTAAGGTAGATTTACCGCTACCACTCTCGCCGATAATGGCAACTACATCACCTCTTTTAATGTCAAAACTTACATTTTTGATTCCACCGGCCTGCTCTGCCTGATATTGTTTGGTTAAATTTTTAACGCTGATTAGGGTATTGCTCACGTGGTAAAGATAAGAAAAAGGCGGAGGGTTTTGAGGCAAAGGGTATAAGGTTACAACTTGTATAATTGTTAATATTTTATTTAGAGATTCCCAAAAACGGTAATTATCTTTAAATCAAATAAATACAAAGACATGAAGGCTAAAATCACACTAATTCTTGATGATGCTGTTATAGAGCAGGCTAAAATTTATGCGGAAGAGCGAGGAATAAGTTTAGATGAATTTATGGAGAATTGCTTTAAGTCTTTGATCGATGAGAATAATCCTACTGAAACAATATAACAAAAAATCCTGTCTCGCCTAACCGAAACAGGATCTGTTTTATTTGTGCATTAAGTCCCCTTTAGGGGATTTAGGGGTTTAATTTAATCCGAAGGTAACCCCGAAGCTCATATTTTTTAAGCCAGCTTGTTGCGAAGTTGTAAACATATCGTTAAAGTAATATTTGGTAAATAATCCTATACCACCATAGCCAAATCTAACTGTACCACCGTAACGAACCGATTGAAAATGGTAACTATCATATTGTTTTTCTTTGCCGCGTTCTTCACTAATCTGTTTAATTTTTCCGTTTAACAAAAAGCTAACTTCCGGACCTAACACTAGGTAAAATCTTTTACCGTTTTTGTTTTCGCTCGTACGGAATTCAAAGTTTAACGGAATGTGCACATAGCTGCTTGAAAAGCGGTTTTTAGAAAAATGTATTGGAGATTGATCAGTATAAACAAACTCGTTAGAATTTTTAGCGATCGTAATGTCTTTTCTTAAACGAATTAAGGTCCAATCGAAACCACCGGCTACATAAACTTTAAAGTTAGAATTAAAACGGTAGCCAAACTGTAGGATATCGAAAGAGAAAGTACTTGTTTTTCCCCCTTTGTAATCTAAAAAGTCATTATTCGGAGATAAATTAAAACTTCCATTGTCTATTAGTCTTGAGAATCCCCAATCTACCCTTGTAAAAGTAATTCCACCTACAAAGCGGCCTTTTTTAGCTGAATCGGCTGATTTTGTTTTAATCATAATACCATGACCTTCGCTGTAATCCATTTTCTTTTTGGTACTATCTTGTTGTGCAAAAGCACCTGGAGCCATAACACTGGCAAGCCCGCTTACCAAAAGTGTTGTAAATATTAGACGTTTCATATATGTGTGTATTATTGAATTATGGAGTGAGTGAATTATTGAATGTTAGAAAGTTTAATGTAATATTTAAGGTTATGATACTAGCAACTATGAACTGATAATGAAAACTGATTACTTCTTGCGTTTTCCTATTTTAAACGGACCGATATTGATTGATGATAAAGAAGAGTCGTCATCATCAGTACGGAACTGAATTAACTTATCTTTTCTTTTATCCATTTTATTAACGATCAGATTCACTACGTCGCCAACATTACGGATATTTTTGATACTCTGTTCATTATCGTTAATGGCTTCATCTGTTTTAACAGGTGTTGCAATAGCCGCGGTTACAACTTCTTGTTTTGGCTGTAAAATCGCCTCTTCAATTTTTGTCTTGATGTCTTTTTTAGGCTCATCTACTTTAGCTATGTTTGTTTCTTGCTTTTGCATTTCAGGAGCCGTAACAATGCTTTTTTGCTCCACAACTGGCTTAACCTTTTGTTTTACCTTTGTTTTGGCAATAGCACTTATCGCTTTACGTTCAACTGGTAAAACTGGTGCAATATTTTCTATTATTTTAGTTGCTGTATCTATAACAACTGGTAACTGCGTTTCTGGCTTTGTTTTTTCAATGGAGTTATTGGCCAGTTGTTTGCTTTCAATCGTGCTATAATGTTGCTGATAAATTAAAATACCAATGGTGGCGATCAATAACACGGCTGCTGCTGATAGCCAGTAAATTGGCACGATTCTTTTTTTCTTAGGTGTTATTTCGCTTTCAATATTGCTCCATAAATCTCTAGAAGGTGTTACTTCAGCATCAGCAAAAGCATCCTTAAATAACTGATCAAAATCCTTATCCCGTATAGGTTGCATAACCAAATCCCTCCATTTTTATAATTTCTTCTTTTAATATTGCTCTTGCTCTTGATAATTGCGATTTACTCGCGCCTTCTGAGATACCAAGCGTTTCTCCAATTTCTTTGTGCGAATAACCTTCTATCACGTACATGTTAAAAACCATGCGGTAACCATCTGCCAGTTTTTGTATTACCTTCATTAAATCCTGCATCCCTAAAGTGCCAAAATCAAATCCGGTTGATGGCTGTTCGTAAGCTTCATCTATTTCTACCACATTTAAGCTGCGTAAATTTTTACGGTAACTTTCAATTGCAGTATTTACCATAACCCTTCTAATCCAGCCTTCAAAAGAACCATCCCCTCTATACTCCTTAATTTTCTGAAAAATTTTAATGTACCCCATTTGCAGCACATCTTCTGCCTCCATTCTATCTTTTGCGTAGCGCATGCATACGGCCAACATTTTCGATGCAGTTTGCTTGTAAAGCAGCTCCTGCATCTTCCGGTCGCCAGCTTTGCAGCCTTCCATCAAATCGTTTATCGTATAGCTTCGCGTCAATTTCATTGTGTGTTTGTATATAGAAGATGGGCAATTACAAACAATGGTTGCATGAGGAGAGAAAAAAAGTTAAATAAAGTTAAAATCGTTACTCTACCTATTGATAATCAATAAGATATAGTTAAAATAAATTTCAAGAAAGATATAAATTTTATTTGAAAATGAACATGCAGTATTTCATCGGGAGCAGCAGTCCCGCTATTCGCTACTTCCGATGAAAAATCGGAATCGCTGCTATCGGGTTTAAAAACCATGGAACAGTTTAAAAATAAAAAACCTCGCAGGTTTTGAAAACCTGCGAGGTTTGAAATCGGGTATGGGTTTAATCACCCTAAGCGTTATACCTCTTACTGCTCATTTTTCTTCACCTTAAACAATTTGAAATCCTGTTTGTAGGTCAAAAAGAATGAATGGTTAAACTGAAGCTGTTTATCGGTATGGTCTAAATCTATATGTGGCTCAAAACGAACATCAAGGTATAAATGTGGAATCAGCTCTTTTTGGTAAGCATAACGCAAGGAAACAATGTTTCTGGCACTTTGCTTTAAGCCCGGGCTATATAGGTTATCAGAAACAGATTCGTAAAGCGGCATACCTTTAATTGAAATGAAGTTATTTCCTTTCCAGTATGAAGCTACTAAACTTCCCCATTTACTTTCTACACCTGCATTTAACCATAAACCAAAGCCATCTTGGTAAGCTCTTCTTTTATCTGGTGAAAAATCTTTATACACCGCAATATAGTTATCGGTATATACCTGTTTAATATTGGTATTAATTGCTTTATGCAGCTTTAAACCAGTTGCACCATTAAACATGGTGGTAATTGGAATTTCTTTCAGCACATCAATTTGCCCACCCTGGTGGAATGCTAAAAACTGTGCTGGTAAACTAAATTTCCATCCATTACCTTCCGCAATGGTACTTTCGGTAGATAACCCACCAATAATTTCTTCTTTAGCAGGATCACCTTTGTAAATCATTTTTTGCCAGGCAATCCAGGCATCCAATGTAAACTTTTTACGCTCTACCAATAATTGTGTACCATATTCAATCGGTGTAGTTATCGTCCTTTCAAAATCGTATAAAGGCTCGATATATTTGTGCTGAATGTTACCTTCTAAACTTCCGAAAATTAAAGTGAGGTTTCTTTTATGGTATTTAACACTGAATAATGGTTTCGCATCAGAAATTCCGTTTCTACCAAAATCCTTTCTTATAGAAGCACCTGCGGTAATTGCCAGATTTGGATGTGCATAATAAACGATTTGAGGCTGCAACTGCGTTCCGTACAATGTATAACCATCATGAAAATCGTTGGTATACTCGTAATTACGGACAAAATTTAAATTGTAAAAATTGAAATGAACCTCATTGGTTAAACTGCTATCCGGACGGATTCTGTTTTCGAAAGCCGATTGATTAAACTGAGCTGAAGCAAAATAAGAACTGAGGAGAAAAGTTATTAATAGTGAGGTCCTTTTCAGACCTGGGCTTGTAAACATGTGCTTGGATTTTATCGCCCAAATTTAGAATAGTTTTTGGTTTATTTAACCGCAAAGCACGCGAAGTTTACGCAAAGGAAACAAAGTTAATCGGGTTAACCACCAAGGCACAAAAAACACAAAGTTTGCAATACGCTCAATTAGAAATAAAATTGTTGGTTATATACTATGGCTAAAAATTATTCGCCACGCTTTTTACGGTAGTTTTTATACAGTTTAACTGCAATCATAATGGCCATTGCAACGCCCATTATTCCGATTAAACCATAAATCCAATTAATTGCACTTTTAAGAATTACAATAAATACAATCGCAATCATAAATATTGTAGCCAATTCGCGCCATAATCTTAATTGAAAGCTAGTTAATTTATATTGGTCGTTTTTAAGCTGTTTAACGATGTTTTGACAAACGAAATGATAGATGAGCAATCCGATTACAAAACCAAGCTTAACCCACATCCAGTCGGCCTGGAGCAAACCTTGGTTTAATGTGAGCATAGCAACTCCCGCCAAAACAGAAATAATCATTGCTGGTGTAGCAATAATTTTCCATAAAGTGGCTTCCATTTTAACAAACTGTTTTTGAAGAATACTCTTTTCAGGTTCAGGTTTATCCTTCGCTTCGGTATGGTAAATAAAAAGACTTAGGATGTAAAACAGTCCTGCCATCCAGCTAATCACGAATACGATATGTACTGCTTTGAAATATTGGTAATATGGCAATAAGGTTTCGATCATTATTTAATTTTATTCAGGATATAGGTATCAATCCAATTTGGGATATCGGTAAGTTGTAGATCTAATATGCCATCACAAATTTCGCCAACATAATTCTGTGTGTCGGAATTGTCCCAAAGATAAGTTTGATCCACCTTTTTAAGCATATCAATTAATAAGTCCATTGTCAAAAAATAGCGCTTTTCAACCTTTTCTGCATCAACCAAATGTCCTCCTTTCAAAACTCGATCCCTTACTCGTTCCACATTCATCTTTGGTGTTTCTGTACCAATAAAGTAAAGATATACCTTATAGTTATTAAGATGAGCAAAATCAATAAGATCTAATTTCGAGGGGTGTGAAAAAACCGTTTCAAAGCTAAATGACTTTTTAGTTTCAATTAATGAGTATCGAATAAAATCAGCGATAATGGCAAAATGATAAGAATTATAAATTGTTGAGCCAGATAGGGCTTTCACAATAACATTTTCTCTTACAGCCAAGTTCCAGGTATTTTGGTTAAATCCAGCTTTTATGAAAAGTCCATTTTTAAAGCAAAACGATTCAAAATCTTCATTAGTAGCGTCGATTTCAAAATTAGATAAATTTAAAAAATTCCTTTTTGTAAATTCTTCTTCCAATAAATCTGCATTAACAAAAATACGGGTAGAGAAATAGCTTGATTTTATAGAATCAAACAAAGTTGTTTTGCCAGAACCATTTGGTCCTGCAAAAATCCTTAATTTGGGCTGTTTGAGCATTAAAAAAGCTTAATTCTCTTAACAGAAACTCTTCTTTTTTTAAAATTACCCTCTGCTATCTTAACAATGTCACCATTATTAAATGTTCTATAAACGCCATCTGCTTTTACTTCTGTTCTACCTAAATTTAAAGCATCAACAACCCTTAGAACATCTTCCATCTTCTTATTAACTGCTTTAATTAATTGTTTAATTGGCAGTTTATCCTCATCATTTAACGATTTAACAGTCATGCTATTTCAGATATAAAGCTAATATACAAAAATCAAATGATTCAGTTAATACTTAAACTCCTTTACCACTTCAATGGCATACTTTACATTATCGAAAGGAATATCTGGCATAATGCCATGACCTAAATTGAAAATAAAGCCTTCGGTACCGCGCATGCGTTCGAATAATTTATGGATCTGTGCTTTAATTACTGCTTTATCTGCATATAAAATATGTGGATCTAAATTTCCCTGAACAGCAATACCCGCAGGCAAAGCATTTTTGATATTTAATAAATCAGCATTCCAATCTACTGAAATTACATCTGGCTTGGCCTCTGCCATAATTGGTGCAAAAACAGAACTTCCTTTACAGAAAGAAATTACCGGAATATCTTTTCTATTTAAGTTCGCAATGATTTCCTGGATATAACGGTGAGAAAACTCCTGATAATCGTTCCACGATAAGGCAAGTGCCCAACTATCAAAAATCTGAACAGCATTAACCCCCGCCGCAATCTGAAGATTTAGGTAATCTGCGGTTACTTTTGCAATCTTAGCTAAAAGTTTATGTGCCAATTCTGGCTGGTTGTGTATAAAAAGCTTGGTTAGTTTAAAATCTTTTGAAGAACCACCTTCAATTAAATAACTCATTACCGTAAATGGTGCTCCTGCGAAACCGATTAAAGGGATTCTGCTATCCAAACGCTGTTGAATTACTTTAATCGCATCAGCAACGTACTGCAACTCATCCAAACAATCTACATTTAGGTTTTCGATATCCTGGGCATTACGTACAGGGTTAGCAAACCTAGGACCAACACCTTGAGTAAAACTCAAATCGCCACCCATGGCCTCTCCGGTTACCAAAATATCACAGAATAAAATCGCTGCATCAATATCCAACAAATCAACAGGTAACATGGTCACATCTGCAGCAATTTCAGGAGTTTTGCACATCTCTAAAAAAGAGTACTTGTTTTTAATCTCCCAATATTGTGGCATAAAACGACCTGCCTGACGCATCATCCACACAGGTGGACGTTCGGTTTGTTTTGAAAATGCAGCGTCTAAAAATAAGTTATTCTTCATATTCTGTAGTAATATTCCACTTATCGTCATGCTGAATTTATTTCAGTATCTATATTTACAAATAGATCCTAAATTGAATTGAGGATAACGTATGGATAAAAATTTTAATTGCGCAAAGGTATAAATAAAAAAAAAACGAAGTACCTTTTTATTCCTAAACTGGTGCTTCGTTAGTCAAAATGACACTATTAATATTATATTTTGCTTATTTCTTTTTCAATTTTAACGATAATATCTTTTGATCGTTGGGTTTCTGCAAGTTCTTTGGCCAATTTGGTGTAAGCCTCTGCCCGCTCTCTATCTTTCTTCCGCAGCGCGAGATTAGCCAGATGGATTAATACATAAGATTTTTCATTCTTGCCACCTACAGGAAAACGACTGGCTAACTGAAAGTGATATTCAGCCTTATCGTAATCTTCCTCTTTCAATGCCATATTGCCCTGCATAAACTCGTAATAACCCCTTCGGGTTTTAGCCAAACGCTCAGGCTTTGCAACCTCGGCCAGCAATGCTTTGGTTTTACCAAATTCATTATTTTTAAAGTGCTTTGATGCCATTAAAACAGAACCATGTTTAAAATGACTCCAAACAACAAAGGCAAATAACAGCCCGGAAACAGCGGCCAGCTGATATTGGTTATAAAAAATACAAACCAATGCAGCAAGCACAAAAACTGCCATTAAAGCATATCTGCCCTTATTATTGTACATTAATGACTATCAGTGAATTTATAACCTACACCACGGATGGAATGGAAATAAACCGGATTTTTTTGATCTGGTTCGAAATACTTGCGGAACGTTAAGATAAAATTATCAATTGTTCTGGTTGATGGATAAACATCGTAATTCCAAACGGTTTCTAATATCTGCTCTCTTGATACTGCATCGTTTTTACGCTCGATCAACAGTTTTAATAACATCGTTTCCTTTTTTGTTAATGGCGTAATGGTACCATCATCGTGTTTTAATTCGAAAGAGTTAAAATAAATTGTTTTATCACCGATTTTATAAGAATTCAATTCTTTTAAATCATCAGATTTTAAACTGCGTTTAACTAAAATACCAACACGGAGAATTAATTCTTCCAAGTTGAAAGGTTTAACTAAATAATCATCAGCTCCTTTTTTCAAACCTAAAACACGGTCTTCGGAAGTGTTTTTAGCTGTTAAAAACATAATTGGAACTTCTGCATTCTCTAAACGGATTGTTTCGCAAACCTGGAAACCATCCATTTCAGGCAACATTACATCTAAAATAATTAGATTAAAGCGTTCTTCTTTAAAAATTTTAAGAGCGGTTTTGCCATCTTTAACGGCGTGAACTTTATAACCCTCAAGTTCGAGGTTTAATTTGATAGCATCTAACAAGTGATCCTCGTCTTCTACCAATAGAATTCTTAATTTTTGTGACATAATTGAGATTAACTAAATGTTACTTCAAAAATACTTCCTTGAGGCAAATTGTCTTTTACTGTAATATCTGCATCATGGTATTGTAAAACCTCTTTCACAATAAACAAGCCTAAACCTGTTCCTTTCGCTTTTCTGACATTCTCGTTACCAACGCGGTAAAACTTATCAAATATCAACATTTTTTCGGCATCTGAAATACCTGGCCCTTTATCAATCACACTTAAATGAATATGACCATCTATATTGTTTAAATGCACATTTATCTCATCACATGGACTAGAATACTTTACTGCATTTTCGATTAAATTGGTAACAACTGACGATAAGGCAAATCTGTCACCCATTATCTGCAAATTTGGCTGAATATGCGTACTAATCAATTGTTCGTTGCCACAAGAGTGAACCTGAAGGCGATCTGTAATTTTTGAAACCAATTCGGAAAAGTTAAATTCTTCTTTTGGAAACGTGTAAGACCGGTTCTCAATTTTTGTTGCCAATAGCATGTTTTCTACCAAATCATCCAGTCGTTCAATATCTTTTAACGAATTATTGAGTAATGAAACCTGACGGGCTTTATCTAAATCTCTTTTAACAATAGTTTGAATAGAAAGTTTTATAGCCGCTAAAGGAGATTTTAATTCATGTGTAATCGACATTAAGAAGTTTTGTTGCTGCTCTCTTAGCTTATCTTCCCTTTTTAACGACTGGTGAAGAAAATATCCACCAATACAGAGCAAAAATAGAAATACAGATCCCTCCCCCATAATCATCGTCATGCGGCTGGGCTGCAAGCGCACTACCAAAGTTCCCCACGAAATGAGCTGAATCAGTGCATATAACAGTAATGCGTAAAATATTATTATAGATTTCTTCATTTCTTTAGGGTTGATTACACAGATGTCTCTTGTCCGTAATTGCGAGAAGTAACAACAAAGCAATCTGAATGCTATAGGGTTTAAAGCCTAGCGATTATAGTAGGATTACTTTGTTTTTCGCGATAACAATCTTTAAATAAAGCCTTACTTTTTAAATACCAAGTCTAATGCTTCAAAAATAGCACGTTTCGCTTTCTCCAGTTCAATTTTTGTGTGTGCTGAAGATACAAAACCAACTTCATATCCTGATGGGCCTAAATAAATTCCTCTATTTAATAATTCGCGGTGCATAATTTTGAATTTCTCCATACTTCCTGCATCAATATCATCAGCCGACTGAATTTTATCTTTATCGGTAAAGGCAAACCAGAAAATAGATCCAATTGTAAATACTTTGAATTTATAGTTACGCGCAGTTGCAAAACGCTGAATACTGGCCACAAATTCTTGCGCTTTGGTATTTAAATCTTTATAAAAGCTTGATTTATTTAACTCTGTTAACGTTGCAATACCTGCTGCCATGGCCACCGGATTACCAGATAAAGTTCCTGCCTGGTAAACACCGCCATCTGGAGAAATATGCGCCATAATTTCTGTGCGTGCCCCATACATACCAACAGGCAAGCCACCTCCAATAATTTTTCCGTAAGTTACAATATCAGGAGTAACGCCATAATGTGCAGCAGCACCTTCAAAACCTACCCTGAATCCGGTAATTACTTCATCAAAAATTAAAAGTGAACCATTCTCGGTACAGATTTTACGCAAGAAATGAATGTAATCTTCATCCTGAATGATTAAACCGTTATTTGCAGGAATACCCTCGATAATTACAGCAGCAATTTGATCTTTAAACTGAGCAAAAGCCTGCTCAATAGCAGTTTTATCATTTAAAGGAATAACAATGGTTTCTTCGGCGAAAGATTTTGGTACTCCTGCCGAAGATGTTTCGCCAAAAGTAACCAAGCCAGAACCTGCTTTAACCAAAAGCGAATCGCTATGGCCATGGTAACAACCTTCGAATTTTAAAATTTTATCGCGACTGGTAAAACCTCTTGCTAAACGTATTGCCGACATTACCGCTTCGGTACCTGAACTGGTGAAACGGATTTTCTCTACAAAACGGTTGTTTTTAATAATCAGTTCTGCCAATTCATTTTCTAAAGCTGTTGGCGCACCAAAACTCATTCCGTTCTGCATTACCTCAGTCACTTTTTCGCGGATTTTAGGATTATTGTGACCTAAAATTAATGGGCCCCAGCTTCCACAGAAATCAATAAACTGATTGCCATCGGCATCCCAGATGTAACAGCCATCCCCTTTTTCGATAAAAAGCGGTGTACCATAAACAGATTTGAAAGCCCTTACCGGAGAATTTACACCACCTGGGAAATACGTTTTTGATTTTTCGTACAACTCCGCAGATTTAGCCCTCGAAATATCAGGTTTACTTCCTGTATTTACTGGAATATCGGCTTCGTTGCCTGAAAACATTTTTTTTAATGAATCTAACATTTTTTTTGAGCTAAAAGCTGAAAGACTAAAGCTTAAAGCGAAAAGTAAAGCGCTATAAAATGGCTTTGGTCTTTTTGCTCTAAGCTTTCAGCTTATCTAAATCCAGTTATTATTTAAAATATCTTTAATATGGTAAGTAGTAATAATGCTTGCACCTGAACGGGCAAAGGCGTGCATGGTTTCCATCACAACTTTTTGTTCATCAATCCATCCGCGTTCTGCGGCAGCTTTAACCATCGAATATTCGCCTGATACGTTGTATACTGCAATCGGCAAATTGGTATCTTGTTTTAACCGCTGGATAATATCTAAATAAGCCAAGCCAGGTTTCACCATTAACACATCAGCACCTTCCTGCTCATCAAGCTGGGCCTCACGTAAAGCTTCCAAAGGGTTTCTAAAATCCATCTGATAGGCTTTTCTATCACCTTTACTCGGTGCACAATCTGCAGCCTCTCTAAAAGGCCCGTAATAGGCTGAAGCAAACTTTGTGGCATGACTCATAATGGCTGCGTTTACAAAACCATTTTCATCTAAAAGATTCCGCATGGCTTCAATCCTCCCATCCATCATATCTGATGGTGCAAACATATCAGCGCCAGCTTCGGCATGTGCTAAAGCCATTTTAGCAATTACCTCAACGGTTTTATCATTTTGAACATAATCATTTTCTAAAATTCCGCAATGACCATGGGTAGTATACGAACAAACACAAACGTCGGTAATGATGTATAAATCTTCGCCAAACTGCTTTTTAAGTTCGCGAACTGCGGTTGGAACCAAAGAATGGTCGTGATAAGCAGATTTTGCATCTTCTGATTTCTCATCACCAACACCAAAAAGCATAATTTTGTTAAGCCCCTTTTTCATTCCAGCCTCAACATCTTTTACCAGGGTATCAACCGAATAATGGTTTACACCTGGCATGGCATCAATAGCATGGCTAACATTGCTGCCCGGCACTATAAAATAAGGGTACACAAACATATCCTTCGATAACCGGGTTTCGGCTACCATCTCCCTCACCAATGGGTTTTTCCTTAATCTACGTGGACGATTTAACATATTTTATTTATTTAGCATCAAGGCCTTAAATTCGAGTGTTGAGGCCTGTTTATCTTTTTTATTTTTTTTAGGGTGATTGCACAGATTGACTGATTACACAGATTTTTTGGATTTAATATATAGCATTATGCTTCCTGCTTTTTCCCCTAAACTTTCTACCTTAACTTACTTTATCTCTATTCCAAAAACAGCTTCAGCCAACCCAATTTCGTCAGGTGAATATGGCAATGCGTATTTCACTCCCATTTCGTCAAATTTTTTGCCGGTAGAGTTACCGATAGCAATTACTTGTTGGCCTGGTTCTAATAAATTATCTACAAAATAGGCATCAACATTTGAAGGACTGGTAAAAATCAGCACATCGGCATAACTCTGGTCAATATCTTCTTCTATAACCGTTTCATAAATTGGCAAATCGATTATTTTAGCATCAGCTGGTAGCGACTTTTGAATCGATTGTAAAGAATCCTGCGCTCTTGGAAACAATACTTGCTGCCCGCTAACCAATTGTGCAAAATCTTCAGCAACTTCAGTAATATCGCCACTTTCACCAACAAAATCAGCAAAATGACCAAATTTGCGCAAAGCATCTTCCGATCCTCTTCCAACTACACCAAATTTTGTTTTTTTAGGCAATACAGGTTTTAGATTGAAAAAATATTCAACGCTGTTGCGACTGCTGAAGAAAACCCAATCTACCTGTCGTAAAATGAATTGATCTAAAACAGTTACTATTGGAAAAGTACGAATTAATGAACGTCCTTCTATTTCAATATTATTATTTTCTAATGCTCTGCGGAAATAACTGTGTTCGCCAATTTCGCGTGAGATAAAAACCTTTGCAGGTTTTTTTCTTTCTACATTAAACTTGGCTACAATTGTTTCGGCCAAACCTTCGGTACTTTCTGCGCGTAAAAATAAACGTTCAGGAAAGTGATCTGCAGTTTCGGCTTTTGATGTCCAGATTTCGAACTTTCCATTTTCCTTTTTGCAATAACAACCTAAAGGCATGTGGCAACCTCCTTCAAAAAGATTTAAAACCTTCCGCTCTACGGTTACTGTTTCTGCTGTTTCAGGATCGTGCAGTTTTTGAAGCGCATCAAAAAGTTCGGTATCATTTTCCCTGATCTGAATCGCCAAAGCGCCCTGTGCAGGTGCCGGAATAAATTCTGTAGTTTCGAGTTCTTCTACATGTAAATCACTCACATCAAGATTTAAACGCTTCACACCTGCCTTTGCGATCAAAATGGCATCGTAATCTTCATCACGAAGCTTTTGAATGCGTGTAGGTACATTTCCACGCAGATCTTCAATTTCAAGATCAGGACGCAAGCCCAGCAACTGTGCTTTACGGCGATTGGATGAAGTACCAACCATGGCACCTTTTTTTAAGGAAAGTTTTTGCGAAACATCCACACAATCTTTTAAAATCAGCAGGTATTCACTTGCTTCTTCGCGTGGAGGCAATGCGGCAATAATCAATCCATCTGGATGAGTAGTTGGCAGATCTTTAAGGCAATGTACTGCCAAATCAATTGTTCCGCTCAAAAGCTCTTCTTCCAGTTCTTTGGTAAAAAAGCCTTTGCCTTCCAGTTTATCCAATCTTAAATTCAGGATTTTATCACCCTGTGTTTTAATGATTTTTATTCCTGCTTCAATTCCAATGGCTGCCAATTCATCTTTTATATGATTTGCTTGCCATAAAGCCAGGTCGCTACCGCGTGTTCCGATGGTTAATTTCTTCACTATAAAGGTTAAATGAGTTGCAAATTTAATTTAATTAGTGATTTATACCATGAATTGTTTAAAAATGAGACAGTGAGGTTACAGAAGGGATAATTTAAGGGATTTCTGTGACATTACATAAGTGACTTGTGATTATGAGGAGTAATTTATTGTATAAAAATCAAGAGGAGTGACATGATTTTAAGGAAAAGAATATCCTATGTGTATAGCCTATGGGTGAGGTTGAAACTAGTTCAGCATAAACGACAAGAAAATTATTTTAAGGATTTCTCTAAAAATGAAAGATCATTCATTTCATTCGGGATGACACAAATGAAGAATGTTAGAAAAAGTGTAAAACACCAGACTTGGTGCCCTTTGCAAAAGCCTTAACGCTTTTTGCGTTTAAGCTGATTAAGGTTGATTAACCAGAATTTCTTTGGCCATAATCATCGGAACGCTGATGCATTTTTTCTCCATGTAGTTCATTACACGTTCTAAAACCTCGCGCGATGCATCGTCCATTTGGCTAATTTCATCAGCAAATACACCATTTAAGGCTGTATTTTTGATTTCTTTAATTTTACGGGGTACATCCTGCATTGCCAGTTCGATACGGCGTTGTTTCAATACATAAAAAAACTCAGCAATATTATTGCTGATAATCTCTTCTGCATGTACCAGTTCGTTGTAACGTTCCTGAATATTTTTGCGTGCTACCTCCTTAAGTGATTCTACCTCAATGTAATGCACAGGATTATTGTGAATTACAGCCGGTGTAACATCATTAGGAATGGCCAAATCAACAATAACCTTTTTGCCTGTTTCGCCTTTTAATAACTTGGCATACAATTCTTCATCGATAATTGCTTCGGTAGAACCTGTACAGGTAATAATCACGTCAAAGCCTTCGTTAAAATCTTCAAGTGCTTCTAAAGGATAAGCTTTTCCGTTCAACTCTTCGGCCAGGGTTTCTGCTTTTGAGAGTGTACGGTTGAAAATGGAAAAATTTGAGTATTTATGCTTATTAAGGTATTTTGCAATATTCTGGTTGGTTTCACCGGCACCAATGATCAAAATACGTGAGTTGCCACACATATTCAGTTCTTTTAATTTACGGTATGCCAATGAAACAACAGAAACAGGGTTTTTTGAAATATTGGTATGCGTATAAACTTCTTTAGCCGTTTTAACCACACGATCCATGATCATGCGCATGTAATCACCAGTAAAACCAGCATCGCGGCAATTTTCGTAAGCTTTACGAATTTGTGCTAAAATTTCTTTCTCGCCAACTACCAAACTCTCCAGTGAGCATGATGTGCGGAGCAAATGATTAAAGGCCTCTTCGTTTTCGTAAACAGAAACGTTATCAAGAAAGCGCTCCATAAATTCGGGAGGCAGGCCCATATCTAAAACGGTAAGAAACCTGGTTACAAATTCCTTGTCGGTTTTCTCTTTGGTAAGAAAAACAAATTCAACACGGTTACAGGTTCCAATATAGAAAATTTCGCTAACGGGAAGTTCTGCTTGAACATTCTTCAATCTGCTATCTAAACTCTGGTCACAAATAACTAATTTCCCTAAAGATTTCAGGTCGATGTGGTGATGCGTAAAAGCTATTACTTTTAAATATTCCAAGTGATTCCGTTATTAACTATTATCGGGATACAAAAGTAACAGGGTGAAGGCATGTGACTGTCATTAACCTGTAATTTACATCAATTTAGAACGGTTTTAAATAGAGCCGCATTATCATCAAATATAATATTGATTAGATGAAAAAACCAATTTATAAGTTTCTACTCTTAATTTATGCTGCTTTCTACGTTCTGGCAGGATGTAATCACTTTTTATCCACTACAGTATATTACGTAATTATGCCAAAATGGTTGCCTGTACCTGGCTTTTTAATTTACTTTTCTGGAATATTAGAAATCATTTTAGGTGTATTATTGCTTTTTTCCGGAACGCGTAAGCTTGCCGCGTTGCTGATTATATTGATGCTGATCGCTTTTTTACCTGCTCATATCTACATGATCCAGCTGGCTCCGTTTAAGTTGGGCAAAATATTGGTAACACCGTTTATTGCATGGTTAAGATTGCCAGTTCAGTTATTGTTTGTGGGTTGGGCATGGTATTATTATAAAAAAACAACTTGATTATCTTATAAAAAATGCATCATTTGGAGCGGAGTGCAATGAAATTTTGATGGTTTATAAAAAATGGTTTAAGTAAATTTCAAAATACAGCTGAGTGTGGACTGCCCTGCACAATAACGGCAGGCGCAGTGGTACCTGTTAGCGTTACGGTAGCTTCGTTAGAACTGTTGCCCTCGTTATCCATCATTTTATAAGTTATTGAAGGGTTGCCGTTATAACCTGCCTGAGGCTTAAAGGTAATATTGCCTGTTGTATTGTTCACTTCCCAGCTGCCCTGGCCTGTTACGGTAATTGCATTAGAGAATATTGATGTAACAGGGTCTTTAATCACTACAGTTGTAGGATTTGGCGTGTCGCCAACATTATCATTGCTCAAAACAGGAACGGTTTGGTTAATGTGCGGAGTATAGCATACGTTATCATTGATAGCCTGAGGTTTAACATCAAGCAAAGCAGCATCTGAAACTGCCTCCTGGCAAACATTATTGTCATTAATTATCTTAACGCGATACTGATAAATATTCATGGCTTTTGTTGCGTTTGTAATGGAAAGGGTAGCTGTGGAGGCACCATTGTATCCTCCCGCATTTGTAATATCGGTCCATATACTACCTGTTGCTGTAGTTAAAACTTGCCATTGGTAACTTAAATTCCCTGCGGATGTGATGGCACCGACGGTATAACTGATATTATCACCAACATTTACAATTTTTTTCACTGGCTGAGTATTTATTGCCACCATGCCCCCCCTCGTTATCACATTATTGTATTTAGTTGATGTGTATGTGGCACCAATAACCCTCCCATTTGCGTCAACAGTTCTCGAACTGGCATCACCATATCTATTATCACTTCCGCTTTTGGTTTTGTCATTGTAATATTCATTGGCATCTGAACAACCATCGTTATCACTATCTGTATCTTCCAAATCTGGAATTCCATCACCGTCAGTATCTGTATAACAAACTCCATTAAAGCTAAAACTATCGAAATTAAACGCACTTTTGTTGCCGTAAAGATAAACTCTCACATAATAGGTATTGCCATATAACAACCTGAAATTCTTAGTCAGGGATGTTTTATAAAAGCCTTCACCAGCTGAAAATGTAGGTACAGTACCATCATACAAAACCGTGTTAGTGGTAAATGCCGGACTGGTGGATATTACAATCTTTACATTCTGAAGCTGGTTCAGTGCATAATAAGTTATCCAATCTTTTAACTCATAAACCCTATTTGCGGTACTGGCCATAGGAATAGTAACCTGTATGTACTGATTATTGCTTATTGCTTGTGCCGAGGTTGTTGCAGTGGCATTATTAAATGTCCAAAGATAGCCGTTTGTGGAAGATGCAAATCCTCCCCCAAACGAAACACTACTACTTGAGGTAATTACATCTGGAGCAAACAAATTCTTTTCCAGTGACCCTGGAAAAGGTGTTGAATTTAAATCCCAAAACAGTTGGGGATTAATTGAAGTACTGAACGGAGGAAGTGAACACGTATTTTCAATTGCGTCTAAAATCCCATCGTTATCATCATCCTGGTCTATATTGTTGGCAATGCCGTCTCCATCAGTATCCAATGTGCTTTGTGCCCGAACTATGTTTATACATATGGATAAGATAAATATAAGTATGTACTTTTTAGTCATTTAATGGCTATATTAATTATTATTTATTATAAATTTAAAACTACAAAATTTGTATATCCGAAACTACATTGAAGACGAATAATTAATTTTTAAAATATCTATTTTTGCAAGTCATATCTTTTTTTGAAAAGTAAAAAAATTATGTTCAATCCATAGCTAAAAAATATCCAGCAGTGCGTAAAACAGATAGATATTGATTTATTAGTACCCATAAATGTATTTGACCAATTTTAACAAGAGCATAAAAATAAATTATTTTTTCGTAATCCTGTTGTTTTATTATTACAAAAACATAAAATAAATAATATATATTTATGGTCTTAAATATACACCTATTTAATAAGTAAATTACCTAATCATTAAACCCTATAACAGCATTTTTATGAAAATTTTTTTTACTAGATTTATTTTATCGTTAGCAGTCTTAATGACTTGTACACAATTGGTATTACATGCACAGGTTACACCTACAACATCTGGCGTAACCCTGGTATGTGCGGGAGGAAGTTTTAGTTATGCCGACGCCGCATCTGCAACAATACCGGTTGGGTATACTCATAAAATTTATTACAGTGCTACCAAGGTCGATCTGGCAGTTAATGATCCTGCAACTACCGGAACATCTGTAACAATCACTGCACCAAATACTGTTGAAAACGCAGCAACCGGGTATTACTATTTAAAAGGTACACCTGCGGATGCTACGCTCTGTGAAACTCCATACCAGGAAATTCCGGTTTATGTGTTTAAATCGCTAAGTGTAGATTTTACACCCAAGAATTTTTGTATCGCTAATACAGCTGAAGAACAGAAAGGTAATGTTACCACTCAGGATACCTACCAAACATTTGCCTATCAATGGTACACAGTTAACACCGGTGGTACAGAAAGTAAGATTACTGATGCAACGGGCATTAATTACACCCCAACCATTGCCGGAACCTATAAGCTAAGGTTGAGGACGGCCTATAAGGTTACAACTGCGGGTACCGATGCATATTATTGTAAAGCCGAGTCTGCTATTAAAGAGGTAATAGTTAGTGCTAAGCCAATTACCCCAACTGTAACAGTAACAGGTGCAGCCCAAGAAACGCTTTAAACGTCAGCAGCATAATTCAGCATAATACCTCATGGAGCGCAAGTTCGTCTTTTTCTTTTTTGCAATGTTTCTGGTTTTGGTTGTGCAAGGTCATGGCCAGACAGCGGTAAAAAGAAAAAAATTCGTCCTAAAAAATGGCGGAACAGCTGCGCTTCAGGCAAACAGTGCTGAGGCTTCCTCTTTTGTATGGTACAGGGATGGTAATGTGCTACCGGGAATAAATACATCCAGTTTATCAGTTAATGAGCCCGGAATTTATAAGGTAGTGGCGTTGAACAGTGGTGACTGTCCCTCTGATGAATCTGTTGAGATTGAGATAATTATAGCACAGCCAATACTTGCTGATGTAGCCATTACAAAACGATCGGAAATTAGAGAAGTGCTAAGTAACCAGCTTTTTAATTACACCATAAATGTGCGCAACAACGGTGCAGCCACAGCCAACCAGATCAAGGTGGTTGACAAACTACCGGATAATTTGATTTTTGAGAGCTTTGATACTCCAACTGATGGAACTGCTAACTATGATGTTGAAAACAGGACGATAAACTGGACGATCCCCCAGCTACAGAATGGATATTTCTCAGAGCTGATTGTAAAAGTTATGGCCAAACAAGCGGGTAAAGTAAGCAATACGGCAAATGTTACCGCTATGGAAACTGATCCGGATTTGAGCAATAATACTTCTACCGACAACAAAAACATATCAGCAATCAGGGTGCCTAATGTGATTACCCCCAATGGAGATGGTAAAAACGACTTCCTGATTATCGATAACCTCGATTCATTTGATGAGAATCAGCTTACCATTATTAATAGGTGGCAAAGCACAGTATATCAGGCTATAAATTACAAAAACAACTGGGACGGGAGCAAACTGGCCGATGGAACATATTTCTACCTGCTTAGGGTCAGGAATGTTAAGGGTTCATGGATTGAGCAGAACGGATATATTACTATCCTAAGATAGATAAAAAAGAATGGTGAAACATGCAGTATTTTTTCTGGTGGCCTTATTTACACAGCTTATTGCCCGGGGGCAGCAAGACGCTCAATTTGGCCAATATGTTTTTAACGGCACTTTCATAAATCCAGCTTATACGGGTTATAAAGAAGAGTTATATCTTCAGGCCTATGCCAGAGCGCAATGGGTAGGAGTACGTGGTGCCCCACAAACCATATCGATCTCTGCTGACGAAGCCGTAAAAGATGAAAGCGTAGGGCTAGGGCTTTTAATTGCTAAAGATAAAATCGGAGCGCAGAGTTCCCTTGGTGCTATAGGAAATTTTGCCTACCGCATCAAGCTTGATAGAACAGAAACAAATGTACTGGCATTTGGTATAGGTTTGGGAATTAGACAGCTAGGGCTAGAGGGCAACCTGCTTGATCCAAGAGATGGGGGCGACGTTATTATTCCATCAGGTACAGTTAGCCAGGTAATACCTGAAATAAGGACGGGTGTTTTCTATTCTAATGAAAAATATTTTGTGGGATTTTCCATAACCGGTTTATCCGTAGGGAACCTGAAGCTATATTCCAATTATCAGGTGCTCAACATTCAACCGCAAAAGCATTTCTATCTTACAGGCGGCATGGCTATAAAAATGAATGATGACTTTATAATTAAACCTGCCTTTTTGATAAAAGACGAGATTAACGGCCCAACATCTTTGGATTTAAATGCATTTATGCTTTTTAAACAACGTTTTTGGATAGGAGGCGTTTACCGCAGTACGGTGAAACTTTATCCTAAAAATAATCTCCAGAACAATTTATCCAAACTTGCGGCAGCGGGTGTGATTGCCGAATACTTTACCAACAATAATCTCCGTATCGGATATGGTTATGACTTTAGTTTGAACGGTTTACAGAAGTATGATTATGGATCACACGAGATTTCACTAGGCTATTATTTTACCACAAAAAAAAGCCGCAGGCCTAAATGTTATTTTTAAATCACAAGGCGGCCTTTTTTTATTAAACATAATACATATTAACCTTGAGGAAGAATTTTGGGATTACTTACCACTACTCTGGGCCATCTGGCAATCATTTTGATTACCGCATAATGGTAATCGATTTCCTATCCATACATTCGGGATTACGCAGCAGCCGAAATGGCGCGTCCTTTAAAAAACATACAACAAAATTAGATTTCGTAGGTTTATATTTTTGTACCAACACCTTTAAATTATGATTACACAAAGCAATTTTAGTCTTAGCGGCTCTGACGGAAAATTAATTATCGTCGATATCACTTTTGATGAGAAAAACCCTAATACACCAATTATTCTTTTTGTACACGGCTTCAAGGGCTTTAAAGATTGGGGTGCTCATAATTTAGTTGCCCGGCATTTCGCCAATAATGGTTATCGTTACATTAAGTTTAATTTATCGCATAGCGGTGTTCCTGTTGACGAGCCAAAAGATGTAACCGGTATGGATGCCTTTGCCAGCAACACGGTTTCAAAAGAACTTTTTGACGTAAATGCGGTATTGGATTTTATTGAAAAAGCATATGGTAAGGATATTAAGGTAAACCTGATTGGACATAGCCGTGGTGGCGGTTTATCCATTATTGAAGCCGCCAACGATTTAAGAATTAACAAACTGATTACCTGGAGTGCCATAGCCGATTTTAACAGCCTTTGGAAAAAAGAGCAAGAGGCGGAATGGAAAAAGAACGGCAAAATATTCGTTACTAATGCCCGTACCAAAGAACAAATGCCTTTAAACGTAACTTTATTAGAAGATTTGGAAGAAAACGCAGCTGCATTAAATATTTTAGATGCGGCCAAACGCATAAACATACCATGGTTAATTGTACATGGTGATGATGATGTTAATGTGCCTTTTGAGACTGCACAAACTTTAGCAGAAGTAAATCCAGCTAGCAGATTGGTTAAAATTGAAGGTGCCAATCATGTTTACGGGGCAACACAACCTTACACCAGCGAAACTTTGCCGCCGCTTTTATTTAAGGTTTGTGAAAAGGTTTTGACTTTTTTAAATGAAGAATAAATTAATATCTTGAGTCATTATAAAATATGGCTCAAGATAATATCAACTTCTCAGGCTTCAATCAAGCTCTATTTAAGAAGATCTTAATTGGACTAACATTATTTTCTAATTTTCTATTTTAATAATAAACTAGCACAAAACGTTACCCTTCAAGGAATTTTAGTCTTTTTGATTATCATTTCTTTGGTTTTCCTAAGAAATTACTTCGGTGCAAATTATTTATGGGAGTTCTAATTATTAATATTAATCATCTCCTCTCCTTACAAAATTACGCATATCGCTGCCGCTCGGGCTTTGGAAAATTTCGAGATCAAAATATGGCACCGCAGCCAACAAATGGTCAAAAATATCCGCAGCTACTTCTTCGAATTTCTTTAGTCCTTTTTCTTTAGAGAAAACATAAATTTCAATGGGTAATCCGCTTTCTGTTGCCTGCAGCTGGCGTACCATAAAGGTTAAATCGGTATTGATATGTGGATTGCTTTCGAGGTATTTCTCTGCATATACCCTAAAAGTTCCAATATTTGTCATATGGCGGCCATTCACCAGGTTATTCGGATCTACTGTGTTCTCGGCATTAAAACGCTCAATAAAAGCCTGGGTTTCTTTAAGGTAATCTTTCAAAAAATCAATACGCTGCAACCTTCCGATCAATTCATCATCGCAGAATTTAATGCTCGAAATTTTAATATTAATGTGCCGTTTAATCCTACGTCCTTCACTTTCTTCCATCGCCCGCCAGTTTTTAAACGATTCACTCACAATAGCATAACTTGGCACAATGGTTACTGTTTTATCCCAATTTCGCACTTTAATGGTGGTTAAATTGATTTCGGTTACTTCGCCATCGGCACCATATTTTTCTACGGTAATCCAATCGCCCACCCGAACCAGGTCAATGGCACTCATCTGTACCGAAGCCACAAAACCCAAAATAGGATCTCTGAAAATCAAAATAAAAACAGCGGTTACTGCACCAAAACCACCAAAAACATACAATGGTGATTCGCCAAGTATGATTGATAGAATAAGTACAAAACCAACAATGTAAAATACAATTTTGGCTACCTGTTTGTAACTTCTTATGGGTTTATCGGCATATTTCTTTGAAGATTCCATGATGGAAACCAAAGCATTTAGAAATGCATTAATAGCAAACATCACAGCTAAAACCATGTAGATCTTAGCAAAAATCAAGGCGTAAAAAAGCCAGATTTTAAAATCGATAAATAAATAAGGAACTACATTGTAAATAATATAAGCACCAAATATTAAAGCAAACGCCCTAAAAACACGGAATTCGAAGAGTGCTTTTTGCCAATCTGATTTTGTTTTGGCACTTTTTACTACTCCAATAAAAACCTGCCGGGTAAGAAATATCGTAACGTATAAAAATAAAATAACGCCGATCAGTCCGATAAAAAAGTAAGAATAAATGAGTTCGCTACCAGTAAAGCCTTTGCCTGCCAGCCAGTTTTTAAGTTCGTTAAATAGGGTTTGAAACTCCGGGATATTCATTAAAGCAATTTATGATTTATTGATGAAAAAATTAAATGGTGCCAGATAAAGCAAAATAGTTTGTAAAACACAAACCATGTTAATCCCTTGGTCTGTGTCCTCACAGACAGAACACGAAATAATTTCACATATATATACTTTATACTAGTCTGTGAAGACACAGACCAGGGAATAGAAAGCAAGATAGTTTGTAAAACACAAACCATGATAAATCCTCAGTCTGTGTCCTCACAGACAGAACATGCAATAATTTCACATATTTATACTTTATACTAGTCTGTGAATACATAGACCAGGGCATGATGATATAAGTAAATGATTATGAAATCCTCGGTCTATTTACTAACAGACAAAAAAGAAATGAATTTACTAACTTATAATTTATGCTGGTTTGTGAAGACACAGACCAGGGAATAATGATTAAAGTAAAATGATTTTGAAAAACAGTCTCGTTCCAATTTAAACCTTTTCTACCCAATTGCCATCATCTTTGATAATATCAATCAATTCATCAAGGGCATAAGCTGTGGTTACATTTTTCTTTACTACTTCTTTACCACGGTATAAAGTAATTTTATCAGGCCCTGTGCCAACATAGCCATAATCAGCATCGGCCATTTCGCCTGGCCCGTTTACGATACAACCCATTATGCCGATTTTGATGCCTTTTAAATGGTCGGTACGTGAGCGGATCAGTTGTGTGGTTTCTTGCAAATCGAAAAGGGTTCTACCACAGCTGGGGCATGAAATATATTCTGTTTTACTGATGCGTGTACGTGTAGCCTGCAAAATACCAAAACTGGTAGCGTTGATTAAGGATAGGTTTTGTCCTTCTGCATCAATCCATACCCCATCTCCAAAACCATCGGTAAATAAAGCACCAATATCGGTGGCGGCATAAAGCATTAAATGATCTGCATCAGCATTCTGGTAAGTTCTTTTTATAATTATCGGCACTTTGATATCTTGCTGTTGTAAAGCAACAAAGAATGCCCTCTGTTCGGCCATTCCGTGAACAGCAGAAGTTTTTAGGATGAGAACAACGTTACTAAACTGGTTAATTTCTAAACCGGTTAATTGTGCCGCATCAACTTCAACAAAGTTTAAAAATTGATCTTTATCATTAGCAGTGTTAAATTCTTCTAAAGAGAATAACGGATGACAGTTGTTTTTATCTTGGAGCTTTAGCCAGGTTTGGTAATTGTAAACCTGCTTCAAATTGCCAGGAAAAGAGAATGAAGGCAAATTATCGCCCAAATAAGCTAAATCACAAGCCTGATCGGCTAAATTGTATTTATCTAATCCTGCGCTGTAATTATAACCAACAGCACTTAAAAAGTAAGGATCTTTTAAATTTTCTTTAGAAACATCGATCATCACTACCGGATGATGATGCCCGCCGATGTGTTGTACAGGTGTAGTTATGCGGCGATTGTACTCGTAAGGGGAATAAGTTGGGCGTTGGGCGTTGGGAGTTGGCGCATTTGCAGGCGACTCAAAACTTTGAACTCCATGCTCCGAACTCCTTTTAGAGTAGCGGTCTGCCAGGGCTTTTGCAACCGGGGCTTCAAATTCAGGATCTTCTGTTAACGAAACGCGGATGGTATCGCCTAAGCCATCTTCTAATAAAGTACCGATACCAACAGCTGATTTAATCCGACCATCTTCGCCATCACCAGCTTCGGTAACACCCAAATGCAGCGGGTAGTTCATCCCCTCTTTTGCCATAGTATCTACCAGCAAACGGTAAGCTTGCACCATTACCTGGGTATTACTGGCTTTCATTGAAATTACCAGGTTATAGTAATTCTGATCTTCGCACATGCGGATAAATTCCATTGCAGATTCGACCATGCCCCGTGGGGTATCGCCATAATGACTCATAATCCTGTCGGACAGTGAACCATGATTGGTACCGATACGCATGGCCGTACCATACTCCTTACAGATTTTAACTAAAGGAATAAATTTTTTATAAATCCTGGCCAGCTCTGCATTGTAAGCATCCTGGGTGTATTCCATATTTTCGAATTTCTTTTTATCTGCATAGTTACCCGGGTTAACCCTTACTTTTTCTACAATTCGGGCGGCCATTTCGGCTGCATTAGGGGTAAAATGGATATCGGCAATTAATGGCACATTATAGCCACGGAAACGGAGTTCTTTTTTAATATTGGCCAGATTTTCAGCTTCCTTGATGCTAGGGGCAGTAATACGCACATATTCGCAACCCGATTCTACCATACGGATGGTTTGCTCAACCGTACCTAAAGTATCCATTGTATCGGTGGTAGTCATTGATTGAATCCGGATTGGGTTATGCCCTCCCAATGCAATATCGCCAATATTTACCTCGCGGGTTAAATACCTTGAATAAGTTGTTAAACTGTTGCAATATCCGCCAGCCAGATCATGTTTTGCCAATATATTTTCCATCTGTTTGCAAAGATAAGGATTGTTGGAATGTTTTAATGTTGGAATGTTGTAATTAAATCGGTTGGTATATCAGTTCAAGGTAGCAACACCCTCCTATTTTTGAACTGAAATATAGCGTACAGCCAAATTAATTATAATGATGCAATAGGCTCCGTTTTTCTAATTAAATCAACCTGTCTTTTATCACCAACGTATTGGCTGCAATATCGTGCCAACACTGATTTTTCTTGTTTAAAAAGCTATACAGATAACCGAAGAAAACAGGAATTACAGATAAAATCTTAGAAAAGTTCCTAATTAAAGAAATGCCAAAAGAAACCCGGCTGCCTTCTAAATCTGTTACTTTGATACTGAGTAGTTTTTTACCAATAGTTGCCTGATTTTTGGTCGCTTCAGCAATGCTCCCATAAATCAGTTTAATGATAAATATTGATGGAAATGGAATTAGAAAAGCCATTATCCGCTGATCTTTACCTTCTATAAAGAGAAAACTCGTTAAAATAATGACGGTATAAAACCCAAAAATGATAAAATGATCAATTACCGTAGCCAGCAAACGTTGATCGAAAGCAGCAAAGTATTGGGGAGCAGTTTTTTGATAGCTAAAACCCAAAAGCTCACGCAATTCGGAAATTGCATGAGCTTCTTTATAATCGTCCATTCCGGGTTTGCGTATAAAAGTATTCGCAGTAATGTTTAAATCTTTCAGTTCGTTTAAACTATACGGCCCTTGTGGCTTACCATTAATTACTACGGTGTATTGATCAGCATTCATTAGATAGGATCGGGATTGTTTGGATTTAGGATTTCAGGATTAAAGCGCTGTTAAGACTTCAGTTCGCGAAGTCTAAGCCTAAGCCTAAGCCTTCCACCCTCAAACCTTCAACTTTCTAATATCTGCTTACTTCAAAGTTACTCAATCCACCATCTAAATTAATAAAGATTTTTTTAGCGGAAGTTTTATAATTAGAAGTCTCGTAAACCCCATCGCTCAATTTCTCAAATCCGTCGAAATCTTTAGCCGATAAACCTGTTTTAGTTTTAATTCTACAACCCGAATTGGTAGGTACTTTAATTTTTACATCGGCTACGCCAGATTTTACGATTACATCGGTTATGGGTAATAAATCGCCAAATTTAATATCCAAAGCCGCTGCACCACCATCAAAACGGAAAGTTCGCACTTTGTAACCGGCAAAATCGAAATTTGCTTCGCCTGCACCTAGTTTCATTAAAATATCCCAATTCGCTTCTTTGTTCAACTTAAAATCCACGTCATTTCCACTATCTCCAAAATTCCATTTGTTCTTTTTATCATTCATTTGGAAAGTAAGCACCGTTGCGCTATCAGTAAGTACTTTTTTTAATGAAAAATTACCGTGTTTTTTCTTTACGTCAGCACTGATCAATTGTGAAGTTTCACCATCAAGGTTAAAAGAAATACCCCCTCCAGAAATGTTCAATATTGTTTTTTTGGCATTATCAGTGGCTACAAACGCCTCTGATAAACTTGAATGAAAGCTTGTTGTATCCTGGTCATCGTCGTTGTCATTATCGTTATCATCATCATTGCGATCGATGTTCACATCAATGTCCCTTTTAAAATGCCGTCCCCACCAATTTCCGTTTTCTGGTACCTGCTGCCCTTTATAAAAAAGAAAAGCCAATGCCACAACCAAAACACCAATGGAAATCATGCTTCCTGTTTGTGAGTTGTTTTTATTAAACAATATATTTAAACCTGCGATAATTAAAAACACTGGCCAAAAGCTCCATACATTGCGCCAATAAAAATCGATTACGCCAAAATTTTCGAGTAGAAGTACACCACCAATAAAAAGCAGGATAATACCCCATATTAATCTATCTAATTTCATTTTATTTATACTTGAGGGTTAGGGGATGTTGAATTGTCGTCTTTATTAACCGGGGTTGAAGGCTCATTTTCTGGAACAACACCAGAAAAATCGGCTGTTTTTTGCTGTTCTGCTTCTTGCTGACTTTGAAAAGCTGCCCAATCATTTTTTCTTTTTGATTTAGCGATGATACTAACGCCTAAAGCAATGAATATTAATGGCCACATGTACCTGAATAAATTGCGGATACTAAACCATTCCGGTATAAAATCCATTTCACGCATCAGGAAAAAGCATCCAATTACCAGTAGCAATAATCCACCGATTGTACGGCCGGTATCGTTTGATTTATTGAGTTTACCAAAATCGGCCTGTGTTTCAAAAGGTGTTTTCGTGCTTCCATCAACAGGCTGTGTCCAATTGGTATTTCCCTGGTTGGTTGGGCCGGCAAATGAATCTGCATTTCCAAATGGCGGTGTATTTGGTGTTTTATTACCGAAGTAATCATTAAATTTTGAGAATCTTGCTGCCGGATCGTTATTCACCGGAACAATAATCCACATAATAATATAGGCAATTAAGCCACCTCCAGCCATAAATATAGCCGATAATGCAAACAATAATCTAATTATGGTAACCTCTACCTGCATATAATCTGCAAGTCCTGAAGCTACACCGGCAATCATCTTATCGTGTTCGTTTCTAAAAAGCTTCTTTTCCATAACGTTGTTCATTTTGTGTTAAAAATCGAGCGGGGTAATCAAAACCTCATCTACGTTTACACCTTTACTTAAGTTTAAAATGGTGAATAATGTTTCTGCAATATCCTCAGGCTGTACAAATTTTTCGTCGGGGATGGTTGTTCCTTCCCAGGAAGAAGTTTTTGTAGAACCTGGCAAAAACGCAGTTACTTTAACGTTATGAGGGGCTAACTCTTGCCGCAATACATGATTAAGACTTAACATCGCTGCTTTTGTTACACTATAACTGCCACCATTTTTTACTGGTGCCTTACTCGCTACCGAACAGATGTTAAATATATGGCCACGCCTTGCTGAGCGCATTTTTTTTCCGAAAAATTTGCTGGTATAATAGCTGGCATTCGTATTTAAATGTTGCTGTTTTTCAAATGTGGCATCATCTTCATCAAGCAGGCTACCGGGTAAAAAAATCCCCACATTGTTTACCAGAACGGTTACATCATCAAAATTTATTCCATCGGCATTTAAAAAAGCGTACACATCATCTTTAACTGTAAAATCTGCCGCATGGGTAAAAATGGCATTCCCATAAGGTGTTAATTCTTCTTCAAGTATCTTAAGATCACTTTTACCTCTTGCAACTAAAATTAAATGATATCCATTTTGCGCCAATTTAATTGCGATGGCTCTGCCAATTCCCTTAGTTGCGCCAGTTATTACAGCTTTCATCTTTTGTGGTTTAATTTTTGTTGACAAAAAACCATATTTATATTCAAAACCACGAATATTTTTGTAATTAGCGAAGAGCGTCAACTTTTTTATCGTTTCTTTGTAGTAGTATAAGAATGATCATTTAAATTAAGCAAATACATACGGAATGAATTTTACCAATTTCGGCAGATACATCCTGCTACTCAAGTCTGTATTCAGAAAGCCGGAAAAACTGAAAATATACCTGAAAGAAATCGCCAAGCAAATGGATTATGTTGGCGTGGGCTCTTTAGGCTTAATTGCCATTATCTCTACTTTTATTGGTGCAGTAATGACTTTACAAATTGCTTTCCAGCTGGTAAGTGATTTTATTCCAAAAACAATTATCGGTTCTGTTAACAGGGATTCGAGCATTTTAGAGTTAAGTCCAACCATTAGTGCAATTGTACTGGCTGGAAAAATCGGCTCTGCCATTTCATCAGAAATTGGTTCGATGCGTGTTACCGAGCAAATTGATGCCTTAGAAATTATGGGTATTAATGCACCGGGCTACTTAATTCTTCCTAAAATTATTTCTGGCATAACCATGGTACCTATGTTGGTAATCATATCTATGTTTTTGAGTATTTCTGGTGGGTATATTGGTGGTTCAATTTCGGGTGCGGTTACTCCTGCAGAATACATTCAGGGTATTACAACTGATTTTAATCCTTACACCATCACTGTTGCCCTTGTTAAAGCATTTGTATTTGGTTTTATTATTACATCAGTACCTGCTTACGAAGGTTTTTATGTTCGTGGTGGTGCTTTAGAGGTATCGCAGGCCAGTACCAGAGCAGTTGTAATTAGCTGTATCTCTATTCTTGTTTGCGATTATTTAGTTACTCAACTTTTATTGTAATGATCGAAATTAAAGATATATATAAATCATTCTCCGGCAACGACGTATTAAAAGGCATTTCGGGTAAGTTTGAAGAAGGCGTAACCAATTTAATTATCGGTGGTTCCGGATCAGGAAAAACTACCCTGTTAAAATGTATGGTGGGTTTACATCAGCCAGATTCGGGTTCGGTATTATACGATGGCAGGGATTTTACACCGATGACCTACGAACAAAGGATTGAAGTACGGAAAGAAATCGGAATGCTTTTTCAGGGTTCGGCCTTGTTCGACAGTATGACTGTTGAAGAAAACATCATGTTTCCTTTAAATATGTTCACCGATCAAAGCAGAAAAGAAAAGCTCGAAAGGGTTGATTTTTGTTTGGAGCGCGTTAACCTTGCAGGTAAAAACAAGTTGTTTCCGGCAGAATTATCAGGAGGGATGAAAAAACGTGTGGGTATTGCACGTGCCATTTCAATGAATCCAAAATACTTATTCTGTGATGAGCCAAACTCGGGCTTAGATCCAAAAACTTCGATCGTTATTGATGAACTGATCCAGGAAATTACGGAAGAATACAAAACCACAACCATTGTAGTTACCCACGATATGAACTCGGTTATGGGTATTGGCGATTATATTTTGTTTTTGCATGAAGGAAAGAAATTCTGGGAGGGCAGCAATAAGGAAATCGCACATACCGATATTAAAGAATTAAACGATTTCGTATTTGCCAGTCGCTTTATGAAAGCTGCAAAAGATAAGTTTTAATAAAATTTTTATATTTGTATATGACTACGGCCACTACAAATATCATTCATAAATTGGAAACCTTACCAGAAAGTATGGTAAACGAAGTAGAAGATTTTGTTGATTTTTTAAAAGCTAAACATTCGAAGAGCTTTCCTAAATCGGCAAGCGAAAAAACGAATATTGTTGAAGAACCAAAAAGCTTATATGGCGCTGCAAAAGGAACAATTCTTTATATTTCTGATGATTTTAATGATCCGGTAACTTGCTAATAAATAAAATCGTCATTGCGAGGCACGAAGCAATCTCCTTCTGTATATACTAGTGCATCAAGATTTCTTCACTACTCGCAATGACGTCCTACACAAATAATACATGATACAATTACTTGCCCCCACCCATTGGAAAGATTATGAACTGATTGATTGCGGGGATTTTGAAAAATTAGAACGTTTTGGAAATGTAACCCTTATCCGTCCGGAACCGCAGGCCGTATGGAAAAAAACGTATTCGGAACAGGATTGGAAAAAAACAGCTAACATTACTTTCAGAGGCCGTTCCGCAACTTCAGGCGAATGGGTAAAGAAAAACCAATCTATCCCTGATCGTTGGCATGTAGAATATAAAAATGATGAGGTGGCGATAAAACTCCGCCTGGGTTTAACTTCTTTTAAACATGTTGGCGTATTTCCTGAGCAGGCTGTAAACTGGGATTTTATATCTTCATCAATCAAAAAATTTAAAACTCCTCAGCCTAAAGTTTTAAATCTTTTCGCATATACTGGTGCAGCTTCATTAATTGCAAATGCAGCGGGTGCAGAAACAACGCACGTTGATTCGATTAAACAAGTGGTTACCTGGGCAAATGAAAACCAGGAACTTTCGGGCCTGAAAGATACCCGCTGGATGGTTGAAGACGCATTAAAGTTTGTAAAAAAAGAACTAAAAAGAGGTAAAAAATACAATGGAATCATTCTCGATCCACCAGCATATGGCCATGGCCCAAATGGTGAGAAATGGAAACTTGAAGATCATATTCAGGAAATGATGCAGGATGTTGTACAATTATTAGATGAAAGAGAACATTTTCTGATTCTTAATACCTATTCTCTTGGTTTCTCATCTGTAATTGTAGAAAATTTAATCCGTACATCTTTTCCTTCGGTCAAAAATCTTGAAACCGGAGAACTTTTTTTACAGGCTACATCAGGCATTAAATTGCCATTGGGCGTTTTTGGCAAATTCTGCAATGTGTAAATGTTGATTACTTTATTTTAAACTACCAGATTTCCAACCTACTTTCATCAAAGCAGAATCGGAAAACTGTTCTAAATTTTAATTCTATAATATATCTATGAAATTCCCTCAATTAGCAGGCACAATTATCCTGGGATTTGCCGCAATCAGCTTGTTTGCCAACTGTAATTCAGACGGCAAGGGCAGCAACGGCATTGGTAAAATCTTCTCTACTGATTCGACTAAAAAGAAAACAGATTCAACAGCGAATGTAATGAAACCTGTTGACCCTAAACTTTACGATTCATTGGTAAAAAAGCTAGCGAATGGCGATACCACTGGAAGGTGGCCTGTAAAAAAACAACCATATCCTTTAACCGGAGCCATTTTGCCTTTTAAACGCATTGTTGTTTATTATGGAAATTTACACTCTAAAAAAATGGGTGCGTTGGGCGAATATGCACCAAAAGAAATGTGGCAGCGCCTAAATGCCGAAGTAAAACATTGGGAAAAAGCAGATCCAACTACCCCGGTGCAGCCAGGTTTGCATTATATTGCTGCTGTAGCAAGCGGAACACCTGGTAAAGATGGAAAATACATCAATAGAATGGGTAACAAACAGATTGATTCTGTATTGAAAATTGCTAAAATGCAACCAAATACCATTGTATTTTTAGATCTTCAGGTAGCATTAAGCACCATCAAAGCTGAATTGCCTCATATTGAAAAATACCTCGAGCTACCTTACGTTCATTTAGGTATCGACCCTGAATTTTCGATGAAAGATGGAACGTTGCCAGGAAAAAAAATCGGAACTTACGATGCTGCTGATGTTAACTATGTAACTGGCTATTTGGCTGACATTGTAAAAAAATACAATTTGCCTCCAAAAGTATTTGTTTTACACCGCTTTACTAAGAAAATGGTAACCAATTCGGCAAGTATTAAACTTCGTCCAGAAGTGCAGGTTGTGGTACACATGGATGGATGGGGCGAACCTGAATTAAAAAAAGGTACTTACCGCCACTTTATACAAGGAGAACCTGTACAGTTTACAGGATTTAAATTATTTTATAAAAATGATTTAAAGAAAGATCCTAAACGCTTAATGACTCCAGAGGAGCTGTTAAAGCTTACTCCAAAACCGATATACATTCAATATCAATAAAATGTATTTAACGCCTGTGATTAAAATCATAGGCGTTTTTATTTAAATCAAACAATCAGCTCTCAACATGAAAAATCTTATTACGCTTACCTGCGCACTATTTTTAATTTATACATCTGGCATAGCCCAGGAGTTAAAAACTTCAAAATCGCTTAAATCAGCTTTAGAACAATCATCAACAGCAAAAAAACCTGTGTTATTAATTGTGGATGTTATTGGAATACCGAAACCGACCAATTTACCACCCAATGTAAAAGTTAATTTTAAATCAGGCTTGGAAGATCAGGAAGTTATCAACAGCATAAATGAAAACTTTGTTGTTTATAAAACTAAAATGACTGATACCACCATCAGATCAATACTTGGAAAATCGAATATAAGATCGTTTCCTGCATATGTTTTTCTACGCGCTAACAAAGAAGTATTTTTTAAAGATTTTGGCAATTCTCCAGATAAGCAAAAATATACCACACTAATCGATAGCGCATTGATGGCATTCAAAAGCGAGTCTATTTCTGACTTGGAAACAGCATTTAATGCTGATAAAAACAATAATGCTTCGCTAGTAAAGCTTATTGATGCTAGAAAGAAGGTTGGGATAATGAATAATGCTGAACTTATTGAACAGTATGCAAATAATTTGAAGATTGGTGATTTCAACAACTATAAAAATGTATTGTATATCCTGGAAGCTGGCCCTTACAGTGATGGAAATGCGTATAAACTAGCTTACACCAACCGTAAAATTGTAGATAGCATTTATAAAACGGAACCGGTTCAAAAAAGGGTGGCAATTAATAATGCAATCATTTCCAATACGATGGCAGAAGCTGCAAAGAATAAAAATGTTGCTAAAGCCTACGCAGGAGCAAATTTTGCCAGAAATACCTGGACCAGAGATTACAGAGGTGGAGAAAAAGCGTACAACAACCAGATTTTATGGTATTATAGCACAGTTAAAGATACTACCAGTTATTTAAAGACAGCCAGTTATTTTTACGACAGTTTTTATATGAATATCAGTGCTGACAGTATTAAAAAAATTGAAATAAAAGAGCGCGAAGCTTTTACAAAAACGCACTTCCCTACCACTAATAATCCCGTTTCTAAGGAAAAGATGGATAGTTTAAAAAAAATCCCAGGAAAAGTTATTTATACCCAATCGGTTACTTCTTTCAATAGTTCATCAAATTCATATGCAAATGAATTAAACAATGCTGCCTGGAAATTTTATGAAACAGGCACTAAAAATCTTAATTACCTGAGCAAAGCAATGATTTGGAGTAGAAGATCAATAGAACTAAAACCAATTGCTGGATATTACGATACTTTAGCGCACATTCTTTACCGCATGGGTTATAATGAAGAGGCTATTAAAACGCAAGAAATTGCAATAGAAAAAGCTAAGAGCGAAAAAACCCAGACCACACAATTGGAATCGGAGCTAAAAAAAATAAAGGCTAAAACACTTTAATTTATTGAATATTACAATCAGCCCGGATTGTAAATAATTACTTCATAGCAATACGAGGAAGTTTATTAATTATATTATTTTGAGCTTGTCGAAATACCAGAATAGGTATAAATAAGTTCTTCGGCAAGCTCATGATGATAAATCTAAAATCATGATACAGCTTCCTTTTATTTGTCCTCTAATTTATCGTTAACGAAAGTTAATAGTTTGCGAAATAACCTATAAATACTATATTCATCTTTAGGGAACCATAGCTTTAAAACTTATAAGAATAATCGGTTACTGATGATACCTTGAATATCAAAAAAATGTCTTTTTTTGATAATTAAATTAAAACTGGAATAGATTTTAGATAAGTAGTATATGGAAACAGCAACATTTGGGGGAGGCTGCTTTTGGTGCACCGAAGCCGTATTTCAGACGTTAAACGGAGTGAGCCAGGTTACATCAGGTTACATGGGTGGCGAATTGAAGCACCCTACCTATATGGAAATTTGTAATGGCAATACCGGGCATGCAGAAGTTATACAGATTATATTTGATGAAAGTATTATTTCTTTTAGCGAGCTTTTACTCATATTCTTTAAAACGCATAACCCAACAACCTTAAACAGGCAGGGCAATGATATCGGTACGCAATACCGTTCGGTAATTTTTTATGAAAATGAAGATCAAAAAAAACAGGCTGAAACAATGATTGCCGAGCTAAATAGCGAGAAAGTATTCGACAAACCAATAATTACTGAGATTTTACCTATTGCAGAATTTTATGAGGCTGAAGATTATCATCAAAATTATTTCAGCGAAAACCAAGGCAAGCCCTATTGTGCATTCGTAATACAGCCAAAACTAAATAAATTTGTTAAAGATTTTAAAGATAAGATTAAGCCTGAACTTCTCGAATAATTAACTTTCGAAAGTAAGTAAGGCATGCTGACTTGCCGTATGTATATCACGCCAAACGCGATTTATCTCTGAATCTTTTTTTGCGGCCTCCAAACCACAGTATGGGAATAATACGGCAGCAACTTTCCAACAGGCATGAGCCAATTTGCGGCTCGCAGCACTAACTTCTGCCAGTTTATCTTCTGCAATATTACCATCATTCACCAGGGTGCTCCACGATTCATCAAATGCGCTATAGAACCTTGCTCTAAGATCTTGAATCTCTTCCTTGCAACGATTTAACTCATCATTAAAGAACAAAACCTGTTGATGGGTATATCTTTTCAACCCTGTACGTAAATTAAAAGCAGTTTCTACCAATTTAATAAAATGATTCGTCATACCCAGGGTATTTACGGTTAGCGTGGTTTCTGCAAGTTGTAAGAAGGGATAATCAAAACCCGAATCTGCAATTTCAATGTCTTGATTAATCTTAAAAGTCCTGTTTATGGGTACATGTAAATCCTTTACTTCAAAAGCATGGCTTCCGGTGGCAATTAAACCGAAGTAAGACCATCCGGCTAAAATATTTACCTCCTCTTTTTTTAGGATAAAAGATTTAATTTCAGGTACCCCCTTTTCATCCAAAAGGTCATCGCCGTGTTCATTTTTAAGTATACAGTTGGCTGTAAATACAGTGGCATGTAAAGCACCACTGGCGTAATTCCACCTGCCGTTTAAAAGGTAGCCCGTTTCAGTTTTAATTGCTACACCACCAACAGCCCCGCTCCCGGCAAAGCAAACTTCTCGATCGGCTAGTATTTCCGCAGCGAGTTCAGGATTTAAAAAACCTGCAAACCAGGCGGCTCCTGCACAAAGTGTAACTGTCCAGCCTAAACTACCATCGGCTTCGGCAAGTTCTTCCTCTAACCTCAAAATTTCAGGAAGCTTTCTATTTGGCCCACCATAAACCTCCGGAACAAAAAGTTTAAACCAGTTTTCCTGGTAAGCCAGTTCCAGAATTTCGGGGTGAAGTTTTCCCATTTCTTCTGAAAGAGCAGCATATGCTTTCACTTTTTCCTGCCAGGTATTAGTTAATGTTTCTTGCATGTTAACTTAATTAAGCCGGTTTTAATCTGCTTTTATTGATGATCTTTTTCCAATCTAAATACCCAAAAATGGCAACAACAAATAAAAAGGTAGTTAAGCATGCCATTAAAGGCAATTTTTTATGAAAAAGCAGTGGAATTGCTACGATGTTGGAGATATTAAGAAAAATCCAGTTTTCTATTTTGCGTTTGGCCAAAAGCCACATGCCAGCCCAGGCTGTTGATGAAACAAAGGCATCGAATAATGGCACATCCGAATCGGTATAATGCCTTAAGATGAGGTAGAGTACCCCAAACCCAATAACTGAGATTAAAACAGCAATGGTTAATTCTTTATTGCTCGACCATGAAACCTGGTTTTCTCCATCCAGCTTTCTTTTCTTCCAGATGATCCAGCCGTAAATGCTCATCGTGAGGTAATATATATTCAAAAGCACTTCTGCATATAACTTAACGTCCAACAGTAAATACATCCACAATAGGACAGAAATTATCCCAGTTGGATATAGCCAAATGCTGTTTTTCTTTGCTAATAAAACTTCAGAAACCCCAAAACCAACAGCCAACCATTCTATTAAAGAAGTGTGTAAAATCTGCTCCTGAAAAAGCTTAAACCAATCTTGAAAATTCATTTACAATATTTTGCCACAAGGCAGGTAAAAATAAATTGAAGCCTGTTTTCGGGGCGAAACAGTACGGTATCTTTTTAACCTCTTCCTACGTCGGCATTACCCGCATCAGGTTCATTAGAAGGGATAAGGTTTGAGGTGTAAGGTTAAATACTATACCTTAAACCATATGGCTTAAACCTCTAAATGGGTATAATCTCAGCAAATTGATGGCAACAGAAATTGCAGCATCAAAAAGCACCCCTTTGAGCAAGGCAAATATAGTTTTAAAAATGAAATGTTTTGATTGAAATGTGAAGAGTTGTCAACTTTCTTGCCACCAGGACATTAAAGTTAACAACGCTCAAATTTATTTAGAATAACCCCAACTGTCCTTTGTCATCAATTTCGATATCATCCGGATTGGTGATCTCAAAACCTATCTTTTTAGCAGGTTTTTCTTCTGTTTCTGGTTTATCTCCGGTTTTAACCGGTTTATTTTCTTTCTCAGGTTTATTTTCAGCCTTCGTTTCTTCCTTTTTAACAGATTTTTCAACTACAGCAGGCTTTTCTTTTACCCCTGGTTTTTCTTGTTTAACTACAGGTGCTTCTTCAGGCTCTTCAGTCCGCTCGAATTTCGGTTTTGGCTTTTCTGCCAATGGTTTTTCAAGCGTTTCATTTTCAGCTGTTTCCTCTTTAAAATCAACAGAATTTTCTTCTTCAACTACATTTTCTTCATCAACAGATCCATCTTCCGCTTCTGTTTCTGCAGTTGTTTCCTCAATCTCTTCCACCGCTAATTCAGGTTCTTCCAATATCACCTTCTGTACATCATGTGGAGATAAACGGTTACCATTGGCCTTTAATCCTTTTACATCAATCAATTCCGACAATAATAAATCCAATGTTTCCGGAATTTGGGTTTTGCCTTTTAAAACATCAACAATAATTTTCGCACCCGGATTTGAAGTGAGGTACAATAATTTCGACTTCTGCTCCTCACTAATAAAAATTGTTTTCCTGCCGTTAGCCTGCAATTCGAATGTAAAACGCTTAATGAAATAGTTCTGAGCCTTTCCATCAAAATGAACCGCGGCAAAAATCCGCTCAGGATCAAATTTCTGGATCAAAATCAATCCATCATCAAAGTGGTTACTTAACTCGAATGAGCTTAACTCGTAAAAACCATCCTTATGTACCTGCAAAATGCGGTCATCGCCGTCAAATTCGCCAAGGTATTTTCCACGGCCATCTACATTGAGGCGTTTTAACAAATCATCATACCAGATTTTAAGTCCCGATAAAGTAGAAACACCTTTACTTTTCAGAATAATCTTTTTAACCGGATATTTGGAAATAATATTCCCTTGCGAGCCACGACCTTTGATTGCCACTTCGGCAAAATCCTGATCAAACTGAAGTTTACGCAATTTGGAATGCGGTTTCAGGGCTACGTTAACTATTTCAGCCTCACCGTTAGGGTTGGCAGTAAAATACAACACCTTCGAACCTTTCGATCCTTTCGTTAAATCGTATTCCTTATCGCGCGTTACCCCAACTACAGCAAATCTTTTTATATAAGCAGTACCACTAGCACCATCTTTGTAGATCATGTTGTAAATGGTCCGCTCATCATTCTTTTTAAATACCTGTGCGTGTATAATGCCCTTTCCTACAAAGGTTTTATCGGCCACCTTAGTAATGATGCATTTACCATCCTCACGAAAAACAATCACCTCATCAATATCCGAGCAATCTGCCACAAATTCATCCTTACGTAAACCCGATCCGATAAAACCATCCTCACGGTTCATGTACAATTTAACATTCGCAAGTGCCACTTTAGACGCCTCTACCCGATCAAACAAGCGGATTTCAGTTTTACGCTCCCTTCCTTTCCCATATTTATCTTTCAATTTCTGGTACCAGGCAATGGCGTAATCGGTGAGGTGTTTTAAGTGGTTTTTAACAACCTTGATTTCATCTTCAAGATTTTTCATCTGCTCATCAGCCTTTTTCACATCAAAACGGGTGATGCTACTCATTGGCTTATCAATCAGCTTTTTAAAATCCTCAGGTAAAATTTCGCGGTAGAGTGATGGTTTAAACGGATCAAATAAAATGTGTAAAACCTCAACAACAGTGTCGAAATTGCTTGAGTTTTCATATTCAGGATTTTTATACATCCCTTCCTGAATAAATATTTTAAGCAAAGAACTAAAGAAAATCTTTTCCTGCAATTCGTGCAGGCGGATTTCCAGTTCCCTTTTTAGCAGGTGTTTTGTATGCTTAGTATTTTCAATCAGAATATCATTTACACTCAAAAAGAGTGGTTTATCACCCTGAATGATACAGGTATTTGGCGAAATGGATACTTCGCAGGCCGTAAAAGCGTAAAGTGCATCAATGGTTACGTCGGGCGATATGCCGGGAGCCAAATGCACTACAATTTCTACATTGGCAGCGGTATTATCCTCAATTTTCTTAATCTTGATTTTGCCTTTATCATTGGCCGATAAAATACTATCTATCACTGAACCCGTTGTGGTGCTGAACGGAACTTCGGTAATTACCAAAGTTTTTTTGTCTTTTTCAGTTATTTTAGCCCTTACGCGGATTTTACCTCCACGCTGACCTTCATTATAATTCGAGAAATCGGCCATCCCACCAGTAAAAAAATCTGGAAGAATGTTTGGGCGCACATCTTTTAATGCTTCAATTGAGGCATCTAAAAGTTCGATAAAATTGTGCGGCATTACCTTAGTTGCCAAACCTACGGCAATACCTTCTGCACCCTGAGCCAATAACAGTGGAAATTTTACCGGTAAAGTGATGGGCTCATTGTTACGTCCGTCGTAACTCAATTGCCATTCTGTAGTATCCGGATTGAAAACCACATCATTAGCGAATTTTGATAAACGGGCCTCAATGTAACGAGGTGCCGCCGCGCTATCGCCTGTAACCGGATCACCCCAGTTTCCCTGCATATCAATCAGTAAATCTTTCTGACCAATTTGCACCATCGCATCACCAATCGATGCATCACCATGCGGGTGATACTTCATGGTATTACCAATTACGTTGGCTGCTTTATTAAAACGCCCATCATCCATCTCCTTTAAGGAGTGCATAATACGACGTTGAACGGGCTTTAATCCATCATTTATGTGCGGTACAGCCCTATCGAGAATTACATAAGACGCATAATCGAGAAACCAGTTTTCGTATAAACCGTTGATTGGGGTTATGGTATGTTTGTGCTCTTCGTTTACGTTTTGATCTAATTCTTCACTCATTTATTTACAGAAATTGGCAGCCGTAAATATAATAAAAATGATTGCATAGAATAAAGAGAGGTTATTCACATTTCAAAGTGGAAAATTGGTTTTACAGGAATGATTAGGGGAAAATAAAACGGATTTTTTTGATCATTTGTCATTATTCTACCATTTACAGGTTTCAGTAAAGCGTTCGTCATTGTTGTGAGATACGAAGCAATCTTTCATGCTAGTGAGCCTTGCCATAAAGATTGCTTCGTCGGCTGAAAAAGCCTTCTCGCAATGACGATAACCATAGGATATTCATTTCCTTAAAATCATGTCACTCATATTGATTTTTATACAATAGTTATCCCTCAGGATGATGCAGAATCTTATAGCACCAACAATTTAAAAGGCCCCACACATTTGCAAACTATGTATATTGTAAAATCGGTGATTGTTTTTAAGATTAGTAAATCAGGGTTAAATGGCTTTGTTAAAGTTTGTTCCGGCTTTACGATGCGATCTTTTTTGCCTATAGCCCGGCCCCGGGCAGCAAAAAAGGATCTCCTCTGCAATCCGGTTTAGAAAGGCAGTGTTGTGCTGCTATTTAGGGCTGTTAGGCGCATAAAATCAGCCCCGGTCTAAAGGTTGTTGGTTTTGGTATAAGGGTTGTTAGTTTGTGCTAGTAATTGTTTTTTAATGAGCGCTGAATGATTTATTGTTTTAAACTATACAATAGTAAAACTATTTATGCACTTGTTTGAAACGAGCGCAAGCAGGGCAAGGATAATGAATTTATCTTAATGGCAAATCCGAAGGTTTTTCCAATGCGGAGATGATGATTTTACCTAAGCCCGTTTCTAACAGTTAAATTGTAATTAGTCTACCCCCAATAAAACGCCAGAAACATTCCATGCACTCGAACTACCACCTTCGGGCTTGCCCATAGGGATTGTTACTTTCACAGTATGCTTACCAGCCTTTAAATCTCCCAAACTAATCCAATTTGGATTGGTAACTGTGCCGGGGCACCAATTGGAACGACTTAAATCAGACGATGATAAACCTGTTTCAAAATTTCCGGAAGCCGGGTTAGACAATCGGTACGAACCGCAATCCTGTCGCCATGGGGTAAAAGCAAAAGCCTCCTTTTCATCCAGCCAGATGGTATTTTTGCGTGGCACAAACTCATCACCATTGCCCCAGCCACCATGGCCGGTTGTAATGTAACGCAGCCTGGCATCTTTTAAATCTTTGGCTAAAGTGAAAGCAACTTCCAAACCTTTTTCACTGCTAAACATTGTGGCATATTCTTGTCCTGCCATCTCCATTACATTGGTTGAGTTAAACAGGGGCAAAATCACCTCTTTAACTTCTTTCTCTCTCCCGCCATTATGTAATGTAATATTTAACGAAACTTTATGTCCGCCTTTATCATAATTACCAATAAAAACCGCTATCCAAACCTCTTTGCCATTTACTAGGGGGAACAATTCTGATACATCCTGTCTGTAATAAACTTTTTCAGCCCAGGTTTTATCCTTCAGTTTTAAATTATTGTATTTACCAACTCCAAAAGGAGTAAAAAAGCGCATTAATTCAATAACAGGATTATAATTTACGGTGGCAACTACTCCCTGGTATTGCTTTCCGTTACCATTATCATAAATTGGCAGGTCTTTAACAGAATTTTTAAGGGCATCCATCAAACTGATCTGTTTATCTGTAGGAATAATAAAAACCGAGCCCGTTCGATCATAAGCATCACCATTTGATTGTTCAGTTAAATCGACAAAAACATTCGGATTGTTTTTCAGTTCAGGGAATTTAACCTTTCTGGCAATTACAGTTCCTCCCGCAAAGCGAAAAATAGAATCGGTAGATTGCGGTTTTTCAATAAAGTTGATCTGCTCATTATTGAAAACGTTTAAAGTGGTAAACCTGCTCTTCCAGAGTAAATCTTTATAGCTTAATCCATCAGTTAAATTTGCACTGATTTTCTGTATATCAATCACTTTAAACTTTTTAACCTCTTCAATTTTAGTAGCCGTAATAAAGCTGTTGCCATTACGTACCTGCTCTAAAACCAAACCCAGGTTTTGGCCTAAACTGGTTGGCGCAGCTTTAATGCCTGCATCGCTGGTGTACCACAAATCAATCCGGTTGGAATTTACAACCGTTGTAGCCTTTTTACAGGTATAACCTAAAATCACTTTGGTTTCGTTGCTCAATTCAAAAGTTTGCTTACTGATGGCAAGCGTATCTGCAGTGGCAATCTGGTTTTTTATGCTCAAATCTGCCAGCTGAAATAAAATGCCTGCTGGTTTGGTTACAATACTTTGCTCATAGGGATATTTTGCCTTATTATCGAGTATAGCAACATTACTGATTAAATTCTGCGTTGCCGAAGCCAATACCACCATGGCATTCCGGTCTTCTTTCGGTTTCCCATCTGATGATCGGAAATAAGTTATTTTATAGGTAGAGCCACTTTTAAGTACCGCCTGGGCGTTTGCGCCAAAAGAAATCAGAACAGAAAGTATAAGGATGTAGAAATGCTTCATGTGGTTAAAAAAACCAAATATAAGTATAAAAGTCGTAGGTAAGAGGTAAGGAATTGGAAGACGGAATTACGTTCTGATAGGAAAATCGTTATTGCAAACACAATCGACGAAACAATCTTAAAATGATGGCTTTTAGCTACCACATTAAGATTGCTTCGTCGGCTAAAAAAGCCATCTCGTAATGACGACCTGATTAGAGGTAACTCGCACTTAGCGTTCTAAACGATCCTCTACAAAAGAAAACGGTAACAGGCTCTTTACGCTTGGCACTTTAAGCACCTCACCATTTAAGCAATAAAAAATCACCTCAATCTCCCTATTTTGTTTGCGTTCGAACTCGGCCATTACCTGTAAGCAGCCTCCACACGATGTTACTGGTTTCAAAATCTCAAAATTATCCGTTTGCGCGGTAATCGCCATACTTTCTATCACCGCATTAGGATGTGTGGCACCAATACTAAAAAGTGCTACCCTTTCGGCACAAAGTCCTGATGGGTAAGCCAGGTTTTCCTGGTTGCTCCCCAATATGGTTTCACCAGAGGCCAGGCGAATTGCCGTACCCACCCTGAATTTGGAATAAGGTGAATAAGAGGTGGCCAAAGCCTGCTCTGCATTTTCGCAAAGTAATCTATCTGCCAATGTTAATTCATTAATACTTTCGTATTGCTCAAAAGATATATTTAGGTTTATTACATTCATTTTTAACAAATTATCAAACCGCCAGTGTTAAATTTTTATAGCGGGCGAACAATTTAAGTTATTTTTTGTATTATTTAATAAAACCTGCCTTAAATTTAATTTTAATGGCATGCTTTTGGCATTTGTCGATCACCAAACACGCATAGCTTTGAATAAATACGTACGTAAAAGTCTCAAAATTTTATTGTGGGTAATTGCTTCCATCATCATCCTGATTGTTGGAATAGCATTATCTTTAAATATCCCTGCAGTTCAAAATTTTGTTAAAGGTAAGGCCATAAACTACCTTAAAACTAAAACCAAGACAGAAGTTAGTTTAGAAAGCATTAAAATTGCGTTGCCAAAAGATGTGGTGCTAAACAAATTTTACATCGAAGACCGCAAAGGCGATACCTTATTATATGCAGAAAAATTAGCGGTAGACATCAGCTTATTCAAGCTTTTAAAAAACACTGTTGAGATTAATAACATTGAACTAAAAAATGTACGTGCCAATGTAAAACGCATCAATCCCGATACAACATTTAATTTTTCATTCCTTGTTGATGCCTTTGCAAGCGATCAGAAAAAGCCTGAAGAAAAAGTAAAAAAAGATACCACTTCTACCCTAAAATTCTCTGTAGATAAAGTATCATTCGAAGATATTGGCATTAACTACCGTGATGATGTTGCAGGTAATGATGTGAAATTATATTTAGGTGCTTTTAAAACCAAAATAAAGGATTTTGATCTCGCCAATCAACATTATGTAATCAAAGAACTAAGCTTGATTAACACTTCATTGCGCTATTTACAACAAAAGCCACTTACCCAATTGGTGCAGCACATTACAAACAGTGTAGATAGCAGTGAGAAAGAACAAGGTAAACTGCCATTAATTGAAGTACAAAACTTCATTTTCAGCAATGTAAAGGTTAATTACGACGACCAGATATCGACCACAAAAGCCATTGCAGATGTAAATGATTTAGGCCTGGCCAACCTTAAAGTAGATTTAACCAACAGCAAATACTCGGTTGATGATGCCCATTTAAACAAATCGAACATCCTTTTTGCCTTCAAGCCCGCACCGAGCAACAATTTAAAGAAAGTTAAAGATACTGTAGTGCCCGAAAAATCTCCTTTGGGATTGATCATTAAAAACATTAGCCTTGCCGATAACAACGTACAATTTGATAATCTCGGGGCCAAACCTGCACCCAAAGGCATGGATTTTAACCACCTTAAAATTAACCAGCTTAACTTAGGGGCAAGTGATGTAAATTATAGCGCGGCAGGTATAAAAGTAAATGTTAAAAACGGATCGTTAAAAGAGAAAAGTGGTTTTATACTCGATGAACTTCGTGGTGATGCAGTATATAATGACAAACAGATTAAACTGAGCAATTTTATCCTTAAAACACCAAATACCTCCATTGAGAATGCCACAGAGTTAAATTTCACCTCCATGGAAGATTTAACGAAACATCCTGAACGTGTAAAATTAAATATTGCCCTTAAAAATACCTCCATCGGTTTAAAAGATGCTGGTTTTTTCAGTAATGCCGTACCAGCCAATTACCGCAATGAAAAAATAAGAGTAAATGCAGAAGTAAACGGTTACCTCAACAACCTGAATATCCCTAAACTGCAGGTAAGCGGATTAAAAAATACCCAGATCGACATCAGCGGAAAAGCGAAAGGATTACCAGATGTTAAGAAAACTTTCTTGGATTTAAACATCAAAAAACTGCATGTTACCAAAGGTGATATACTAGTTGCTGTGCCTAAAAAATCTTTACCACCATCTATAGAATTACCGAATGTGATTGATGCTAAAGGTAGCTTTAAAGGCTCCATGACCGATTTTAACACCAACTTAAATATTGCCACCGATATGGGTAGTGCAGTTGTTGTTGCGGGCATGAACGGGCCAAAAGGAAAGGAAAGCTACAAGGCAGATGTGAGCTTAAACAACTTTAACGTTGGCAGATTGCTTAAAATGCAACCTAAACTGGGCCGCGTAACTGTTAAGGCAAATGTTGCAGGTACCGGGCTCGATCCTAAAAAAATTAATGCCAAATTTAATGCAAGGGTTTTAAGTGCCTACTACAATAAATATACTTACCGCAATTTATTACTCGCCGGTAATTACAGTAACCAGAATATTAGCATTAAAAGCAGCATGCCCGATAGCAATGCCAACTTTAATTTAGATGCCAAAGTAAATATGGCAGGCAAATATCCATCTGTAAAAGCCAATCTCAACTTAAAACAAGTCGATCTTCAGGCACTAAACTTTAGTCCAACCGTGTTAAGTGCTGCAGGTATTGTTAAGGTAGACCTTGCCACAGCCGATGCCGATTATTTAAACGGTTCGGTAGATGTTACCAGCCTTCAACTGGTTAAAGACAAGCAAAAAATTAATGTAGATACAATTTCCATCCGTGCAAAATCTACTGCAACAGAAAATGAATTAACCCTTAAATCTGAAATATTATCTGCCAAAATTGATGGTAAATACCAATTGACCAAAATAGGTAGCGCAATTATTAATCAAATTAATAAGTACTATGCTTTTGGAACAGTAACCAAAGTACCCGATCAACGTATGCGGTTTTTTGTGCAGGTTTACGATTCCAAGCTTTTAAAAAGTTTTGTACCTGAGTTAACGGTTTTTAAACAATCGCAGTTTTACGGTTTAATCGATACACAGAAAGATAGTTTAAAAATCAAAGGTAATTTTCCGCAGGTAGTTTATGGCGATTTTAAAGTAGATACAACTGTTCTCAACATCAACAACGATAATAATAAACTAGACTACAGTTTAACGGTAAAAAGCCTTCAAAGCCCATCAATTGCATTGTTTAATACTGAAGTAAGCGGCGATGCGGCAAACAACAACCTTGGTGTGAATATCTTTTTACGCGATAGGCAGCTTAAAAACAAATATGTAATTGGTGGTACTTTCCAATCGATAAATAAAGACTTTAAATTCTCTCTTGATCCGCAGAAATTATTGCTTGATTACCAGAAATGGGTAGTTTCGCAAGATAATTATATACAGTTTGGAGCTTCAGGAATTTTGGTAAATCAGTTCCAGATCAGTAACAGTGGCCAGTCGCTTTCCATCAACAGCAACCCCACTGAGCCGAATGCACCTTTGGCTGTAGCTTTTAAAGATTTCCAATTGGAAACCCTGACGAAATTTGCAGAAACTGACACCACACTTGTTGGCGGTCGCTTAAACGGAACTGCAAACGTTAAAGATTTGGCATCAAGTCCAAAATTCGAAGCAAACTTAACCATCGATCAGCTGCGTTACCAAAAAGATCAGCTGGGTACATTACGCGTAGCGGTAAACAACAATACCCAAAATGCATTCGAAGTAAATGTAGCCCTAACCGGTGTACATGAGCTGAGGGTTAACGGATTTTATTATACCGCACCGCAAAGTGCATTAGACCTTACGGTAAACATCGATAAAATTGAAATGAAAAACATCGAGAGTTTATCTGCCGGTCAGCTAAAACGTGGCACAGGAACTTTAACAGGGGCATTAACTGTAAAAGGAGCTTTAACTGCGCCGAAGGTATTAGGTGATTTAACTTTTAATAATGCAGGATTTAACGTGGCGTATGTAAATTCATTTTTCCGGATGCCAAACGAAAAGATTTCCTTCACCGATGAAGGGATCAGTTTTAATAACTTCACACTGATTGATTCTTTAAATCAAAAAGCAACCATTAACGGAAAAGTGCTCACCACCGATTTTAAAAATTACCGCTTCGGTTTAGATATTAAAATGAACAATTTCAGGGCGATAAATTCTACTGCTGCTGATAATGACATGATTTATGGAACGGTATTTTTAACTAGCGACATTAAAGTACGTGGAGATTTAAACCAGCCTGATGTAAACATGAACATCAAGGTAAATAAAGGTACCAAGTTTTTCTTTGCACTGCCATCTAGCGATCCTTCAATCATCGATCAGGAAGGAATTGTACAATTTATTGATGCCGATGCACCGCCTTTTAATGGCCAAAAAGCTTTAAAGGTAGACAGTATAAATAAATCGGCCATGAAAGGCATTAACCTTGTTGCGGCAATTACCATCGATCCTGAAGCTGAGCTGAATGTAGTGGTAGACCCATCAAATGGCGATGCACTTAATATTAAAGGTGAGGCAGATCTTAATGCAACGATGGATCCGAGTGGTAAAATAAGTTTAACAGGCCGTTACGAAATTGTAGATGGTTCTTATAACTTATCAGTTGGGCCGCTCGGCAAAAAAGCATTTAAACTGGTTAAAGGAAGCACCATTATCTGGACGGGTGAACCTACTTCGGCAAATGTGAATTTAACTGCATTGTACGAAGTAAACGCTGCCCCTATTGATCTCATCAATGAGCCGGATAATATTCAGGCGAAAACTAAATTGCCATTCCAGGTTTATTTAATGATGAAAGGTGAATTGCTAAAACCAATCATTTCCTTTAAGCTAGACTTACCTGAAAATGAACGCGGGGCACTAAACGGAACGGTTTACACCAGATTGATTAATGTAAACCGCGATGAAAGTGAACTCAACAAACAGGTTTTTGCATTACTGGCACTAAACAGGTTTATCGCCAACAACCCTTTCGAAAGTTTAGCCGGTGGCGGCGGAGGTGTATCTACCTTGGCTCGATCTAGCGTAAGTAAATTATTGACAGAACAATTAAACAACCTGGCATCTGATTTAATTCAGGGTGTAGAATTAAACTTTGGGGTAAATTCATCCGAAGATTATTCTACAGGCTCACTGCAACAGAAAACAGACCTGGAAGTAGGTTTATCAAAAAAACTATTAAATGATAGGTTAACCGTAACTGTGGGCAGCTCTTTTGCATTGGAAGGACCACAGGCTCCGGGAGAAAAATCGACAGATATTGGTGGAAATGTTAATGTAGAATATGCATTATCAGCCGATGGAAGATATAGATTAAGGGCTTACAGACGCAACCAGAACGACGTAATAGTACAAGGACAGATTATCGAAACAGGATTAGGTTTCACGCTAGTTGTTGATTACAATAGATTTAGAGAAATCTTCCAGAAAAAACGAAACAGAAGAAACATTGAACAAAAACCTAAAAATGAGACAACTAACTAGACCAATTTTATTTGCACTGGCCTGCTTAGTTTTGGCGGGATGTAGCGCTACGAAATCTTTAAAACCAGGGCAACATCTATATACCGGCGCTGAAGTAAAGATCAATCCAGATTCTTCGGGCAAAATTGATGATGAAAAACAAGTAAAAACGGACCTTGAAAGTAAAACCAGGCCCCGTCCGAATAAATCTATTTTGGGTGTAAAATACAAACTTGGCATTTACAACCTTGCAGGAGAACCGAAAAAACCAAAAGGCTTTAGAAACTGGTTACGCAAGCAAGGTGAACCACCTGTATTGGTTAGCGAGGTAAAACTAAAATATAACAATGATGTATTAACAAGTTACCTAATTAGTGAGGGTTACCTGCAGGCTACCGTTATTGGCGATACTGTAGTGAAGGATAAAAAAGGCAAAGCTGTTTATACTGCAGAAACCGGAAACCGATATAAAATTAACAAAATAACTTTCCCACCAGATACCGGGGCTTTAACCAAAATCATCAATCAGAATAAAAATAAAACCCTGCTGAAAGTAGGTGATTATTACGACCTTGATAATTACAAAAACGAACGCATTAGAATAGATAACGACCTTAAAGAACAAGGCTATTTTTATTTTAGTCCTGATTACCTGATTTTGCAGGTAGACAGTACCATTGGCAAAAACCTGGTAAACGTTACGGTTAAGGTAAAAGATATTGCGCCTGATGCTGGTTTAAAACCTTATTCGATCAGGAATATCAACATTTACCCGAGTTATAGCTTGCGGAGAGATACCATTTTAAGAAAGTTAAAACCACTGGAGTACCACGATTTTAGCATTTATGATGATAGGAATACCTTTAAGCCAAGATTGTTCGATCGATTGGTGTTTTTCCAAAAAGGTGAACCTTATAACCGTAAAGACCATAATCAATCGTTAAACAGAATGGTAAACATTGGTGCTTTTAGAGATGTGCGGGCAGAGTTTTTACCAATCGATACTTTTAAGAACAACCAGTTAGATTTGAACATTTACCTCACCCCGTTAAAGAAAAACTCATTGAGCTTTTCGGTTACAGGTACCAGTAAATCAAATAACTTTGTAGGCTCGGAAGTAAAAGTGACGCAAACTACCCGAAATTTATTCAGGGGTGCAGAACAGTTGGATGTAAGTGTAAGCGGTGGTTTTGAAACACAGGTAAGAGGTACTTCTTTAGGCCGGAATTCGCTTTCGCTTACAACGGAAGCAAAATTAACTTTCCCTCGTTTTATTGTGCCCTTTTATAAACCGAACAGCACAACAGCTTTCATCCCTAAAACCATTGCTTCGCTTTCTTACCAGATGCTAAACCGTGGTTCTGAATATACTTTACATGCCATAAAAGGAGAATTTGGATATAATTTTAAAGAAAACCAATATAAGGAGCATAACTTTAATCCGATTTCAATCAGTTATATTTCTACAGGCTTTCCTGATTCAAACAGAAGAGACAGTTTATATGAAGTGAACCCACTATTAAGGAGTACTTTAGAAAACCAATTTATCATTGGGAGCAATTATAACTTTACTTACACCAACCAAATGGAAACCAACCGCAGAAATAATGTTTATTTCTTTGGTGGTTTAGAAACAGGTGGTAATGTGTGGGGCTTATTTACACCGACAAACGATTTAGGACAAAAAACTTTATTCAATACACCCCTTACTCAGTTTATAAGAGTAGAGGCCGATTTCAGGGATTTTTACAAAATTAACCGCAATCTGATTTGGGCAAACCGTTTAAACCTGGGTTATGGTTACGCATACGGTAACAGTACTTCGTTACCATTTGTAAGGCAGTTTTTTGCAGGTGGAAGTAACGATATCAGGGCATTTCCGGCACGTACATTAGGTCCGGGTACTTACAAAGTTCCTGATAATGCCATTTTTGCCGATCAGGGTGGCGATATTAAATTAATGCTGAATTCAGAACTCCGTTTCAAAATTGTAAGCGTATTGTATGGGGCATTATTTGTAGATGCCGGAAATATCTGGCTAAGGAAAGAGGATTTGGGAGAACCAGGCAAACCGGAAACGGCAAGACTTGGATCGGGCTTTAAATTAAAGAATACATTTAATGAATTGGCTGTTGGTACAGGAGCAGGTTTACGGGTTGATGCTACAATTTTCGTGGTACGTTTAGATGTTGCATTCCCTGTACGTAAACCTTACCTTCCTGAAGGGCAGAGATGGGTATTTGATGACATCGCATTTGGAAACAAAGACTGGCGCAGACAGAATTTAATTTTTAACATTGGGATAGGTTATCCGTTTTAATTTTTCGATGAAAGTATTCCAAACAATCAAGAGTTTCTTTATTGCGCTTTACCACCTTTTTACTGCTGCCGGAAAAGGCTTTGTAGAGGATAGGGTAACAAAACTAAGTGCGTCATTAGCATATTATACTATTTTTTCGCTTACACCGCTTATTATAATCATGCTATCGGCCGCTACCCTATTTTTTGGCGACAAAAGAAATGAGGAAACAAGGGGCCAGTTTTATGGGCAGATCACCGAGATGGTTGGCAAAGATGCAGCTACACAAATCCAAGGTTTTGTAGAACATGCCAATAAATCGGGGCAATCTACCATTGGTTTAATTATTGGAATAGGCACATTGATTATTGGTTCTACTGCAATTTTTATTGAGATTCAAGATAGCATCAACATGATTTGGAAAGTAAAGGCTGTGCCCAAAAAAGGCTGGATAAAAATGCTTTCTAACAGGTTGTTGTCGTTCTCATTAATTGTTTCGATGGGATTTCTACTACTTGTTTCGCTGGTGGTTAACACTGTGGTAGTGGGTTTGGGATCTAAATTAGGCGACCTGCTTTCGAAAAGTAAAATAGATGAAGTTATCCCCGTTGCAAACGATACAATGACCATTCTGGTTTATATTTTAAACAATGTAATAACCCTTGCTGCCGTTACTGCTGTATTTGCTGTTATTTTTAAAGTATTGCCAGATGTGATCATCCGATGGAAATCGGCAATAATTGGGGCCTTGTTTACAGCTTTACTTTTTAGTTTGGGTAAATACCTGATCGGGATTTATATAGAAAAAGGTAATCCAGGATCTGCCTTTGGCGCAGCAAGTTCCATCATCGTAATTTTATTGTGGATATATTATACCTCAATTATACTTTACTTTGGAGCTGAATTTACCCAGGCCTATGCAGAAAAGTATGACAATGGAATTTCTCCAAGTAAATATGCTGTTTTTACTAAAATTACTATTGTAGAGAAAAAGGTAGATGTATTGCCACCACAGCACCCTGAAGATACTGTTGAAGTAAATAAAGAATAATTCTGTTCGCGGAGTTTAGTTCAAAATTACGAATCATCGCCACCAATATTCAATATCAATCGTGATCCAGCATTTGTTTCAGGATCTATAAATAACTTTCCGCTCTCTAAGGAATTCCTCATTTAAAGTGGATTAGATCATAACCACCCCTCAAAGGGTCGGCACCGAGTCTTTTTGCATCGGCTTCGAACCTTTTGCACCCTTAACCACCCCTCGGAGGGTCGGCACCGAGCCTTTTTGCCCCGGTTTCGAGCCTTTTGCACCCTTAACCACCCCTCGGAAGGCCGGCACCGAGCCTTTTTGCTCCGGTTTCGAGCCTTTTGCACCCTTAACCACCCCTCAAAGAGTCGGCACCGAGCCTTTCGAGCAGAGAAATCTAATGAACATATATCCCATAGATGCTGAAACAAGTTCAGCAAGACGCAAGATTGTTGACAAATGAATCTTAAAGCAATTCTTCCTTAATTATTTCATTTTGAGTTATATAGTCCTCGTTTGTAACGAGGATTTTTGAGGTANTCCCCGATTAATTTAAATGCGCAACCCATTTCCGAAATTCCTGCTTATGTCGTTAAATACATCAGGATCTATCTCCTGGCCACCTTTAATTCCTTTAGGCTTACCCGAAATCAATGCCTTGCCACTATCTTTACAAGACGCAAGATTGTTGACAAATGAATCTTAAAGCAATTCTTCCTTAATTATTTCATTTTGAGTTATATAGTCCTCGTTTGTAACGAGGATTTTTGAGGTACGCATTTGTAATGCGAAAAAAGCTCCCTTAAGAGCGATGAAATCGCTTTACTCGTACATCCTCGTTACAAACGAGGACGATGTAGGAAATCTAATGAACTTATATCCCATAGATGCTGAAACAAGTTCAGCAAAACGCAAGATTGTTGACAAATGAATCTTAAAGCAATTCTTCCTTAATTATTTCATTTTGAGTTATATAGTCCTCGTTTGTAACGAGGATTTTTGAGGTANAACGCAAGATTGTTGACAAATGAATCTTAAAGCAATTCTTCCTTAATTATTTCATTTTGAGTTATATAGTCCTCGTTTGTAACGAGGATTTTTGAGGTACGCATTTGCAATGCGAAAATAATTCCTTTAAGCGCGATGAAATCGCTTTACTCGTACATCCTCGTAACAAACGAGGACGATGTAATGTGCAACGGAGCGAAGCAATCTAACGTTTGAGATCAATTAAATCTACATTTAAAGTTAGCGCGGTGAACCTATCAGCATGCACTTTGTTTTAAATTTTAATAATATGTATCTTTATATAATGACTACAATGACCATACAAGTTCCTGAAGCCCTCGAGAAAGAGCATGATGAGACCACGCGCCTCATTGCAGCCAAATTATATGAAGCCGGTAAGCTTACTTTAAAACAAGCCGCTGAAATGTGCCAGATGAAAAAATGGGATTTTGCTGAAATCCTGATTAAGTACAATGTTCATTATTTAGACGAAGGTGCTACTGACGATCTTGAAACATTCAGGAATGCGCTTAAAGGATAAAATTGTAATAACTGATGCTAGCTGTTTCATTACGCTAGACAAAATAGAAGGTTTAAATTTACTGCATTCCCTATATAAGCAGGTGATAACAACTCCAGAGATAGCTGCTAAATTTGGCAAAAGACTACCTGCTTGGGTTGATGTGAAATCAGTCTTGAATCGCGACTTACTATATGACTACGCTGAAACTATAGATATTGGTGAGGCAAGTGCAATGGCTCTTGCAACAGAAATCAGTGCAGACTTACTTATTATAGATGATGCGAAAGCAAGAAGATTTGCTAAAAAGCTTGAGCTTAATATTATTGGTACAATCGGTATAATACTTAGCGCAAAACTTAATGGCATTATTCCAGCCGTTAAGCCTTATATTATAAAAATACAACAAACTAATTTCAGAATATCTGACTTATTAACTTCACAAATTCTTAAGGAAGCTGGAGAATAATCCTTTAATATGAAGTCGTCATTCTCGCTTAAATAGTCCTCGTTTGCAAAGAGGATTTTTGAGGTACGCATTTGCAATGCGAAAATAGTTCCTTTTAGCGCGATGAAATCGCTTTACTCGTACATCCTCGTTACAAACGAAGACGATGTAGACTAAGGAATATCATCTATGAATTCTCCGTGCTTTCTGTGTTTCCGTGGCAAAAACTGATCTCTGTGTAAGTCTGTGGTTAAAGTCCTCGTTACAAACGAGGACTATGTAGTATATGAAGTCGTCATTCCCGCGCAGGCGGGAATCTTAAAGCAATCCTGGGCATGTTGAGCCTTTAAAAACAACACCACCAAGCTCCTACGCAACTTCCTCAGCAATCACTTTTGGCTCCTCTTTCACTTCATCCTTTTCTACGCGTAAATTGCGAATAATGTGCTGCTGCCTGTCTGGTGTATTTTTACCCATGTAATATTCAAGCAGGCTTTTAATTGTTTGGTCTTTTAAAATAACAGGGTCTAACCTGATATCTTTTCCAATAAACAAGCCAAATTCATCTGGCGATATTTCACCCAAACCTTTAAATCGAGTAATCTCTGGCTTATTGCCTAACTTTTCGATCGCGTTTTTACGTTCCTCGTCGCTATAACAATAAATGGTTTCCTTTTTATTTCTTACCCTGAAAAGTGGTGTTTGCAAAATATAAACATGCCCAGCTTTAACCAGATCAGGAAAAAACTGAAGGAAGAAAGTCATCATCAGCAAACGGATGTGCATGCCATCCACATCGGCATCAGTGGCAATTACAATATTGTTGTAGTGTAATCCTTCCAGGCCATCTTCAATATTTAAAGCATGTTGCAAAAGGTTAAACTCTTCATTTTCGTAAACCACTTTCTTTGTAAGCTCATAACAGTTTAATGGCTTACCCTTTAAACTAAATACGGCCTGACAATCAACATCGCGCGATTTTGTAATCGAACCTGATGCAGAATCACCCTCAGTAATAAACAGCGTAGTTTCGTAACGTTTCTCGTGCGTGGTATTAAAATGCACTTTGCAATCGCGAAGCTTTTTATTGTGAAGCGATGCTTTTTTGGCCCTATCGTTTGCTAGCTTTTTAATCCCTGCAATATCTTTACGTTCACGCTCCGATTGCATAATTCTTTTTAGCAATGCATCTGCAACATCAGGGTTTTTATGCAGGTAATTATCAAGTTCCTTTTTAACAAAATCGTTTATAAAGGTGGCCACAGACGGACCTTCGGGCCCCATATTCTGTGAACCAAGTTTTGTTTTGGTCTGCGATTCGAAAACAGGCTCCTGTACACGTACGGAAATTGCTGCAATGATTGACGAGCGTACATCAGCCGCATCAAATTCTTTTTTAAAAAACTCGCGAACGGTTTTTACTACCGCTGCCCTAAATGCTGCCTGGTGCGTACCACCTTGGGTAGTATGCTGGCCGTTAACAAAAGAGTGATAATCTTCGCCATATTGCTGCCCGTGAGTCATGGCAATTTCGATATCAGGCCCAATCATATGAATAATCGGATAACGGATTTCTTCTGGCTTATTAAATTTAGAAAGCAGATCGTAAAGACCTCTTTCTGAAAAATATTTCTGGTTATTGAAATTAACGGTTAAACCTGTGTTTAAAAATACATAGTTCCAAACCATGCTCTCTACAAAATCAGGAATATAGTGGTAATTTCTGAAAATGGTTTCATCGGGATAGAACGTAATTGCAGTACCGTTACGCTGTGTAGTATCGATAACAGGTTGCTCAGTTACAATTTCTCCTTTAGAAAACTCAACTTTTTTTGTTTTCCCATCACGGTAAGATTGTACGGTAAAACTGGTAGAAAGAGCATTAACTGCTTTTGTACCTACCCCATTTAAACCAACTGATTTTTGGAAAGCGTTACTGTCGTATTTACCGCCCGTATTAATTTTGCTTACACAATCGATTACCTTACCCAATGGAATTCCCCTGCCATAATCGCGCACGTTAACCTTTTGCTCCGAAAGGGTAATTTCGATGGTTTTGCCAGTACCCATTACAAATTCATCGATGGAGTTATCTACAATTTCTTTAAGCAAAACATAAATACCATCATCCTGGGCAGAACCATCGCCAAGTTTACCAATGTACATACCCGGACGAAGCCTGATGTGCTCTTTCCAATCTAATGAACGAATACTGTCGTCGTTATAAACTACTTCTGCCATACTATGTTTATCTGCACTCCATTTGAAAACTCTGCATTTTTTGCTTTGCAAAGCGATGAAGATTTTATAGAAATAACACTGAAAACTGAAATAAAATATTTTCAGCTATGCTCTTCAGCATTATCATACAATAATAGATTTATTCTATGAGGCTCGCAAAAGAAAATTTCCACATGTCAACAGTTAGAAGTATAGGGTCGATGGTTCATGGCCTAATGCCTGATGATCATTCTTTAAAGTTGTAGCCAATATCATAAGCCATTTGGCCATCAACTATAATCCATTAAACCATGAGTGCTCCTTCAATCATTCGGCCTTCAATCATTCAATTTTCCCTATCTTCATCCAATTATTCAAAATCTGATTTAATGCAACAAAAGAAACAGCTTTCGCTCTTCGATTTATCCATGATAGTGGTAAGTTTGGTTATTGGTATGGGAGTTTTCCGTACGCCTGTAAACGTAGCTGCAAAGGCTCAGGTGCCAGAGCTTTTTTACCTTGCCTGGTTTATTGGTGGCTTTGTTGCTTTTTGTGGTGCATTAACCTATGCAGAAATCGGGTCGCGTTATCCGGTAACCGGCGGCTACTACAAAATATTTTCATCAGCCTACCACCCTTCCATTGCTTTTGCCATTAATTGTATTGTAATTATATCAAGCGCAGCATCTGTTGCAGCCATTTCAATTATTGGTGCCGAGTACCTGAGCAAAATTATTCTTCCTATTGATAAACAGAATGAAACCTACCGCGTTGTTATTGCCATTACCACCATTTTAACCTTTTATTTTATTAATCTACTTGGCTTAAAAGCAAGTTCGAAAACACAAAATGTGTTAACAATTATTAAAATCGGAATGATTTTAACCTTAATATGTGCGGTATTTTTCGGCGGGCAGGCACAAACCGTAACCCCTGTTTTTAAAACCGTTGGCGGCGCATTACCAAACTGGGCAGATTATGGTAAAGCATTGGGTTTATGCTTAATTGCGGTTTCTTTCTCTTACGCCGGTTATGCACAAACCATTAATTTTGGTGGCGAGGTAAAAGAAGCCAAGAAAGTAATTCCACGGTCCATTATTATCGGTTTAACCATTATTGTAATGCTTTACCTCACCATTAATTATGTGTATGTAAAAGTTATCGGCTTCGAAGAATTAAAATCGGCAGAGAGTATTGCTGCAATATTGGCTTCAAAAATATTTGGTCCCGCAGGTTTTAATGCGCTTTCAGTTATCATCTTTTTCTCTGTAATGGGCTACATCAATGTAAACCTGCTGAGTAACCCCAGAGCCATGTTTGCCATGGGTGAAGAAGGTGCACTACCAAAAATATTCAGCAGGATGAATAAAAAAACCGAGGTAATAACAATAAGCCTAACAGTTTTTACCTTAATTGCGGTAGTTATTATTTTTTACGCAAAAACTTTTGATAAGATTTTAAACTATACCATATTCCTCGAAAGCATTAGTATGGCCAGTTCTGCAGCAACAATTTTTATATTGAGAAAAAGAACTGCACATCTTGATAAAAAAACCATCTATACTGTTCCTTTATATCCTATATTGCCTATTATATTTATTGCAGCCTACACTTTCGTGGCTTTTAGCATTTATGCCGATGACCCCGACGCGGCCCTAAACGGTTTATATATTTTTGTTGGCTTTCTTGCAATCTATTTTGTAAGCAGATGGTTTAGTAAGAAATAGTTCTGGGTTAATCGCTTTTCCTTCAAACCTCGCAGGTTTTCGGAATCTGCAAGGTTTAGAAAACACTATTAAAAAAAGTTAATGAACAAAACACTCTCTTTAAAACAGGAAATTGCTTACGCCGCCGGTATGATCGGCTGGAGCACGATGACCAATATCATCATCGTAATGCTTCCTTATTTTTACTTACCGCCCAGCAATGCTGGTTTACCGCCTTTGGTGCCGCAGCTCGTTTTATTGGGTGCATTTAATATTCTTTCTATCATTGCCGCTTCTGGCCGACTTGTTGACGCGATCTATGACCCATTTATTGCTTCAAAAAGTGATGCCAGTACCAATGAAAATGGCCGCAGAATGCCTTTTATGAAATGGGCAATTTTTCCTGCAATGCTTTTTTGCGGACTTGTTTTTTACCCAATACAAAAAACAGAAAGCCTGCACAATGCCTGGTGGCTTACCATTACACTCTGCCTGTTTTTCGTATCAGTTACCACTTATATTATCCCGTACAATGCGCTGTTGGCCGAAGTAACCAATACACCAAGGCAAAAAGTTAAGCTTTCGAGCTACCAACAGGTGGGTTTTGTAATTGGAATTATTTTATCGGCCTGCACCAATAATTTTGCCGATCTGGTTGAAGATAATTTGCATGTGGCCAACCGCAGCGAAGCCATCCAGATTGCAATTTGGGGCCTCTGCATTTTGTCTGGCCTGGTGATGTTATTGCCCATATTTTTCATCAACGAAAAGGAATTTTCGGTGGCAAAACCTACCCATGTTCCCTTGTGGCCTGCAATTAAAAGCACCTTTAAAAACAGCAATTTTAAATATTACCTCATTTCCGATTTTGCTTTTTACACTGCCCTGAGTATCATCTCGAGTGGCTTACTGTTTTTCTGCACGGTTTTACTCGGTTTGTCAGAATCTGAAGGCGGCAAGTTTATGGGCGCAATGGTATTGGCTTCACTCCTATTTTACCCTATAGTAAACTTTGGATCTGCTAAAATTGGTAAAAAACCTTTCGTATTGCTCGCTTTTGGTGTGCTATGCCTCATTTTTGTAACCATTTTCTTTTTGGGTAAATTACCTTTTGGTCCATATACGCAGATTTACATACTCGTTTTATCAGCTTCTTTTCCATTAGCAGCACTGGGCATTTTACCTACCGCTATTTTAGCTGATATTGCACAAAGAGATACCCTGGAAACAGGTGAAAACCACGAGGGCATGTTTTTCGCCGTGAAATATCTTTTTGTAAAACTGGGGCAAACCTGTGGCATCGCCATTTTTGCCATGCTCACCATTTATGGTAAAGACCCGGGCAACGATTTTGGCTTGCGCCTTAATGGAATTGTGGGCTTCGGACTTTGTTTAATTGCGCTACTGTTTTTCAGCAGATTTAAAGAGGACAAATAGCCTGGCATGAAGCGTTTTGAGTTAGGCCTCCACACAATCTAATAAACATGAACGAATTACTTGTACAAAAAGACTTGAGGTTGAGGTACAAATCATTTTTAATTACCGAAAACGGCCTTCAGGTAAAACATAAAAGCCTGCTCCGCTCAGGAGAATACCTGTTGGCATACGAAAATGTGGGCACAAGAATTTATAAAGACAATAAGGGTATTTACGGACTGCTATTTTCATCAGCATTGGTGGGCTTAGTATCGGTACTGTTATACTTGTTAAGAAATGATGGAGAGGGTGTAGACAGCTCGGTGTATCTTTTTTATTTCGGAATATCGTTGATACTTTTGCTTTTGTATTTACTCACCTACAAAAGAAATTTTTACCTCGTGAAACATGGCAATGTAGAGGCCATAGAATTTTTACAGCATAAACCATCAAAAGCAGCAGTAAATACTTTTATCAATGTGTTAATAGAAACAAGAAATACATTTTTGTTGAATAAATATGGGCAGATCAATTTTAGCTGTACCCGCGAAGAAAATTACCAGAACCTGGTGTGGTTGGCCAATAATGAAGTGATTAACAATATAGAATTTAACCACATGGTGGATAAGCTAAATCAAGCCATGCAACAGCAGCAACCCCACCGAATCACTTTTGATTTTAGCCTGAACTAATTTAATAAGCAGCCAATTTATTATATAAAAATACATGAATGGAGGTATGCCAGTAGTTAGGCCATTATTCCACCCATGTATTTTATTAATTTCCAAAATCGCTATCAAGTAAACCCAGGTATTTCAACCTGAGATTCTCACAGAACCGTACGTGATGGTCTCCCATCATACGGCTCTTATTATCGTAATTCCATAGTAGGTTTCGAG
>NZ_LMKM01000034.1 GCF_001421515.1 Pedobacter sp. Leaf216
CGCAGTCACCCACGACACCCTTGTCTCGAGCTAACACTTCCTACTGCTAAGCGTGTTCGGGACTTGAACCCTATAGTCGATTGCCATGCCCGGCGCACGAAATAATAAAGGCCATTTACCCTTTCGGGATTAAGGACTTTAAGAAACCATAATCAAAACCTTAACAAACTTAACTTCTTAATGGTTAAAATGATCCAGGGGGTTAAGATTAAGAATCAACGATAATTTGCCTGAACTAAATTACCTGTATTTTAATCCTTTTCAGCTATAAATTAACCTACTCTGTAACTTAGCTGTTAAAACTTGTTAAAATCATAAAATGAATAATCAACTAACTGTTTAATTGATTAATTTCCAACAATATTTATCAAATCGGCCGGAAATTAACTTGCGCTTCATCAGGTGGCGTAGCTAAAACTGAACAGATATATTTAATTATTATTAACCTCTAACCAATACAAATGAAAACGCGCATGCTCTTTTTAGCGTATTTATTTTTCTGTACTGCAGCATGGGCTCAGCAAGGAAAGATAGATAGCACTGAAATGCTCACCCTACGTATCGATCCACAAACTGCCCATGGCGCAGCTGTTTCGCAGATTTTTAGTGAAGTAGAATTTATTCCGCTTGAAACCACCAAAGAAAGTCTTTTTGGTAGTATCAGCCAGTTGAAAATTATGGAAGATAACTACGTGATATATGATTATGATACTAAGGCCATACTAATTTTTGGAAAAGACGGGAAATACAGAGCAAAAATCAATGCAAGCAATATAGAACAGGATAAAAATGAAAAAAACAAGTCAGAGTTTTATGGTTTCATTCCTGAGCAAGAAAACAACACCAGCTACATCGTCGTATATGCAGGCGTTCGCATTTTTTATTTTGATTTAAAGGGGAAACTGGTCAAAAAAATAATGGAAAAGGATTATGTAAACCGCCATTCCAGCCGCGATTTAAAGTTTGCAAGTAATGGAACCATTGTTCGGCCTGATTATTTACAAAAACAAGGCAAAGACAGTACTTTTTATGAATTGGGTTTCATTAATAAGAACAAAGATTCTGTAGGCTATTTCCCTTACAGTTCTAAAAGATATGATAATGATGAATTTTGGAGCTCTGGTTCGCGCTATTCTCAAACCGCACCAGATGAGATACTTTATTTAAACTATTATTCGTACGACATCTATAAAGCAAGGCCTTCAAAACTTTCGCTTGCCTACCACATTATATTTCCCGCAGCTAATTCCTTACCGAGAGACTTTAACAGCAATCCGGTTTATGTAAAAAAACGCGGAGAATTTTTCAAAAATAATCCAAAGGTTTTTTATGGTTTAAGTAACACTTTTCTGGTTGGCAACAACCTGTATTTCAAAATGCACAACTTCGGCTGGGATAGGACAATGAAAAAGGCATTGATTTATAACCTGAAAACCAGCGAACTAACATCTATACAAGATTTGGAACCCGATGCCCTTTCTTCTTTTTTGCCAGTAACAGATGCGAGCGGCAGTTTTTATGATTTTATGAATAAAGGCTTCCAGTTATATGAAAATGGGTATTTCTATACAAATTATTCTTCTTTGGCCATGTTTGCATTTAAAGAACAAAGTGAAGGTAAAACAAACAAATATCCACCCGCTTTAGAAGCATATTTTAAAACCCAGAATAAAAAGAGTAATCCTGTGCTTATCAAACTTAAACCTAAATTAGACTAACCATCCCTAAATGTACCATCTTAAACGCCTCCTCATTGTATCTTTATGTTTATTCAGCTTTTACAGTACAAAAGCCCAACAGGCAAATCCAACCCAGATTGGAGCTGTAAAAGGAGTAATTAGAGATACCACACACAACTACAATTTAAAATCGGCAACAGTATCGTTGTTTAAAGGCGATAGCACCTTAATCAGCTATCAGTTAAGCAATAATTATGGTGAATTTAGCTTCAAAAATTTACCGCTTAATGCTAAAATGTATGTAGAAATCAGTCATGTAGGTTACCAATTATTACGGAAAAATTTCACCATTGTTGATGAGAAAAATGCCCTTGATTTAAAAACATTGATTATCTCCATAAAAGACAACAATTTACAGGATGTGGAAATTAGGGTAGCACCTATTACCATGAATGGCGATACCCTCGAATTTAATGCTGCTGCTTTTAAATTGGATACAAATGCTGTTGTGGAAGATCTTTTGCGTAAAATACCCAATGTAACCTTGTGGGGCGATGGACAGATTACCGTGAATGGCCGCGAGGTAAAAAGTTTGCTCGTAAACGGAAAACAGTTTTTTGGTGGCGATTTTAAAATTGCTACACAGAACATAGCTAAAAATGCTTTAGACAAAGTTCAGGTATATCGTGAAAGAAATGAGAAAAACCCACTCGATAGCACGCTGACGGTAAATTTAAAACTTAAGAAGGGCAAGGATATTGGTTTTTTTGGCAAAATTGGTGCTGGTTATGGTACCACCAAAAAATACGAGGTTGATGCGAGTGTAAACATGTTTTCGCCCAAGATGCAGCTTGGGATTATCGGCGCGAGCAACAACATTAACAAAACAGCCAACAACGTTAGAACTTTAACCGCCAATAGTACATTTAAAGGTTTAAATACGAATGTAGAATATCAGCCTGATTTTAGGCAATCGGGTATTAACCAACCCAATATAGGTGGCGTAACTTTTACCTACAACTTTGTAGAAAAACCTGAGTATAATAAAAAAAGCACCATAAACGCCAATTATTTTATACAAAACAGAAACAACGAAAGTTTATCTGATGCGCAAACCACCACCTCAATCAATGCTACTGAAAAAATATTCGATACAAACACCTCTACAGGCAATTCTGCATCAACAAATCAAAACTTTGATTCGAATTTCGAATATGCGAACGAAAACCACAGGTTTAACATTAGGCCGTCAATGTCTGTAAATAATGGTACGTCAAACAATGATACACAAAGAAGTGCTTACAATGGTCAGAATGTGCTTACCAGTACAAATAATAGTAAGGCACAAAATGACTTTAACAACAAAGGGTTTAATCTTGCCATAAGTTATGGTTTATCTCCCAATTATATTACCAGAAAAGAGCATCGTTTTAATGGCCTAAATGCGAATTATCAATTGTCGGTAAATGATAATGATAACCAAAGGTCTAATTTAACCTCTTTTAGATCGTTTGTAGACCCCGCGTCCAATACGGATTTCGATAGAAGGTATGACACTCAGCGAAAATCCATCAATCAAAACCTGTCATTGGAAATTCCCAATTTAAAATCGCTTTTATTCGGTTATAAAAATCTTGCTGACTTCGATTTATCACTATCCAACAATTTAGCGCTTAAGCACAATACCGACCACAACCAGGTGGAAGATTTAAAAGGAGGGATTTATGCAACCAATAGTTATTTAAGTAATCATACCAAAACAAATTTGGTTGATGAAACGCCAGGCATCACTTTAAGCAAATCTTTCAGAAAAAGTTTATCGAACCGGTATGATAAAAATCTACAGATTCAGGTTTCGGCAAAACACCGCTTTATTATTCAGGATAATCAATCTGATAAGGCACAGCAAAACATCAACCGCGCGTACAACAGCTTTGTGCCTGAAATCAATATCACTTCAAGCAATTACCAATATGGCGAATTTTACAGGTCGATTACCTTGACTTATCAAACCAATATTATTATACCCTCTTTACAGCAACTGGCTCCTTTAATTGATAGTACTAATGTGTATAACTTACAAATAGGCAATATTAAGCTTAGGGAATCAAAAGACAGATCTATTAACTTAAATGTGAATCATTCTGATCAAAAAAGCAAAAACACCTTAAATTATAACTTTAATGTATCTGCAGGTATTATAAATGATGGAATAGTAGATAGTATTTTTATTGATAACCAAAACAAGCGAACCATTTATTTAACCAATGCCAATGGCAATAAATACTTTAACTCCAGTGGTTATTTAAGGAAAACATTTAAATTAAAAACCTCAGAACTGCAACTAAGCATAAACGGTGGATTGAATATTGCAAAGAGTGCCAGTTACCTCAATGATGTATTTAGTTTTTCGAATACTTTAAATACCAATGCAAAACTAAGTTTAAACTATACTTATAAAGATAAATTTGCCACAGAGGTAGGCCAGGGATTTGATACTTATAGATCGGAACAGGAAGCTTTTAATACAAAATACAGTGGAATAAATTTAACCAGTTCATTAAGCTCAATTTATAACATTACCAAAAAATTTACCTTAAGCAGCAACATCAGCTTTAATTCCAGCAAATCGAACAGTGCTGCAAATATTAATTTCGCCATATGGAATGCAAGCGCAACATACCGCTTTTTAAAGGGAAACAACGCAGAGTTTAAATTCTCGGCCATGGATCTGCTCCATCAAAACACTAATATTATTAACTATGGTGGCGTTAACAGTTTTACAGTAGGCACACAAAATGTGTTACAGCAATACTTTATGACAACGTTTTCCTATTACCCAAGACAATTTGGCAAAAAAACTGTGAAGAAATAAGATGATTAAACATCATCTTATTTCTTCATTGTCATATAATCTAAAGTGAGGTTAGAAAGCAATTTAACACCCAACACAAAGCCGCTTTCATCAAGGTAAAAATCAGGAGTATGGTGAGATGGCGCTTTTAATGGATCTTTACCTTTTGGCATTCCACCAAGAAACACAAACAAGCCAGGGACTTTTTCCTGAAAGAAAGAAAAATCTTCAGCGCCGGTAACTGGTGGTTTTAATTTTACATGATCTTTGCCTGCTGTTGCTTGCATACTAGGCAGCATTTTTTCGGTAAGGGCAATATGATTAAAAGTAACCGGATAATGGTTGCTGTAAGGAATTTTTACTTCGGCGGTAGCACCACCAGCTTCGGCAGTTTTGGTTACTATGGTTTTAATCCTCTCGATAAACATAGCCTCATCTTCTTTGCTAAAGTTACGAACCGTACCCAGCATTTCTACTTTTTCGGGAATGATGTTCGATCGTACACCGCCATTGATAGCCCCAATAGTAACTACACCGGGATTCTCGGTCACGTTTAAATTTCTGCTCACAATGGTTTGCAGGTTATTAATAATCTGAGCCGAAACCACAACCGGATCGATACTGCTCCATGGGTAAGCGCCATGTGCCTGTCGGCCGGTAACCGTAATCTTCATGTCGTTAACAGCGGCCATTGTGCCACCCGGGCGGTAAGTAACTTCGCCAACCTCGGTTTGAGAATTGATATGCAAACCAAATATCACATCTACTTTAGGGTTTTCTAACACCCCCTCCTTAATCATTAAAGCTGCTCCACCTTCATCTCCTGCTGGCACACCCTCTTCGGCAGGCTGGAAAATAAATTTCACCGTACCTTGTATATCTTTTTGCATGGAAGCCAGCACTTCTGCCACCCCCATTAAAATGGCCACGTGGCTATCATGTCCACAGGCGTGCATAACTCCAACCTCCTGTCCGTTATATTGCGTTTTTACTTTCGAAGCAAACGGCACATCCACCCTTTCAGTTACCGGCAAGCCATCCATATCGGCACGTAAAGCCACCACCGGGCCAGGTTTTCCTCCCTTTAAAATACCCACCACACCAGTTTTTGCCACTCCAGTTGAAACTTTAATCCCTAAAGATTCGAGATGTTTTGCAATTATGCCCGCAGTTCTTACCTCTGTATTGCCCAATTCAGGGTGTTCATGAAAATCGCGGCGCCAGGTAATTACTTTTTGTTCAATGGCATCAGCTTTTTTCGAGACCAATGGCCTCAAATCTGATTTTTGTGCAAAAGAATTTAATGTTAATAAGGAAATGCTGAGCAGGTATATTTTCTTCATAAATAGTTGTTTAGTTTAGGTGCTCTAATCTAAACAATTTTAAGGAGAGATGGAATTGTTTGATACAATGCAATAGTGATTTTCTGATTTGTCAAGTTTAACAACCATTATGCCATTAAAGTTCAAAATCTCCTTAAAGGCAGCATTAAAACATCCCTTTCAACTTATTTATAATGCCACCTTCACCAGTTTCATTTGGCTGCTGTGCTTGCTTGCCCCCATTAAACATACCAATTACATCACTCACATCAAATTTGCCATCATTACCCCCTAAACTACCCAATACATCTTTAATATTGAAAGAACTATCGTTCGGATCATTCGTTTTTTGTGTAAACTTGGCAATCAACCCCGGGATAATACTTGCAGCCAAAGATTTTGCCGTATCGACATTAATACCCAATCCACTAAGTTTATCCATAAAACTACCCGAAGCCTGTGCGGCAACCTGAGTACCCTCTGCTTTATTTCCATTAAAAATATCGGTTAGAGCACCAATATTACCTGAGGATACCTGGTTTTTAAGCGTATCGAAAATAGAACCCGAAGCTGCTTGAATTACTGCTTCATTATGCTCATTCGGAATAGCAGCATTGTTTACAACACTTTCCTGTACGTTTTCGCGCACCATTTCATTTAAATTTTCTATCATGGTAATTAAGTTAATGGTTAAAACAATAATGGTTATTAACAGCACCTTTCTATTAAAGTTAAGGCGTTTATTCGACATTAAAAATTCTTAATGATTTTGAACATTAAAAAGACCGTTTTAAATTTTTGCTTTATTACTTTTACAAAAAAACAAAGATTATGTTACCTAAAGTAAATTTTACAGAAACTGAGGCTTACAAGTATTTAGCCGATCATTTTATAGATATTAATCAAAAAAGCATTAAAGATCTATTTGCTGAAGATGCAGATCGCTTTAATAAGTTTTCAGTTTTTTTTGAGGATATTTTATTGGATTACAGTAAAAACCACATTAGCGACGAAACATTGGCTTTGCTGATTCAGTTGGCACGGGAGTGTAAATTGGATGAAGCCATAAAATCGATGTACAATGGCGATAAAATTAACGAAACAGAAGATCGTTCGGTACTCCACATCGCTTTACGTAACCTAAGCAATACGCCAATTTTGGTTGATGGCAAGGATGTAATGCCTGAAGTTAACGCAGTATTGGCTAAAATGGAAAAATTTAGCAACAGCATTATCAGTGGTGATTGGAAGGGCTACACAGGCAAAGCCATTACTGATGTGGTAAATATTGGTATCGGTGGCTCAGATTTAGGTCCGGTTATGGTTACCGAAGCCCTTAAACATTATAAAAATCACTTAAATATTCATTTCGTTTCCAATATTGATGGCACACACATCGCCGAAACATTGGCCGGTTTAAATGCTGAAACTACCCTCTTTTTGGTGGCTTCTAAAACATTTACCACACAAGAAACCATGACAAACGCACACTCTGCACGTTCATGGTTTTTAGATAAAGGTGGGAAAGAAGGCGATATTGCCAAACACTTTGCTGCGCTATCTACAAATGCCAAAGATGTTTCTGCTTTTGGGATCGATACCGAAAATATGTTTGAGTTTTGGGATTGGGTTGGTGGCCGTTATTCGTTATGGAGTGCTATTGGTTTATCTATCTCATTAAGTATCGGTTTTGACAATTTTAAACAATTATTGGCTGGTGCACACGCAACCGATAACCACTTTAAAACAGCTGAATTTGAAAGCAACCTCCCTGTAATTTTAGGTTTATTAGGTGTTTGGTACATTAATTTCTATAATGCAGAAACGCAGGTAATTTTACCTTACGATCAATACATGCACCGGTTTGCAGCATATTTTCAGCAAGGCGATATGGAAAGTAATGGTAAACATGTGGATAGAAACGGCAATGAAGTTGATTACGAAACAGGCCCTATCATCTGGGGAGAACCTGGTACAAATGGCCAGCATGCTTTTTACCAGTTAATTCACCAGGGAACAAGAATTATTCCTGCAGATTTTATTGCACCGGCGCAAAGTTTAAATCCTCTTGGCGATCATCATCCAATTTTACTTTCCAATTTTTTTGCACAAACAGAAGCTTTAATGAATGGAAAAACTGAAGAAGAAGTAACGGGAGAGTTGAAAAAAGAAGGCAAATCGGATGCTGAAATTGCAAAAATTGCTCCTTTTAAAGTATTTGAAGGAAACCGCCCGACAAATTCAATTTTACTTAAAAAAGTAACTCCATATACGTTGGGTAGCTTAGTTGCCATGTATGAGCATAAAATCTTTGTACAAGGCGTAATCTGGAATATTTTCAGCTTCGACCAGTGGGGAGTTGAGCTAGGCAAGCAATTGGCCAAAAAGATTCTTCCTGAATTAGCAGGTAGCGAACAAATTTCGAGTCACGATAGCTCCACAAATGGTTTAATTAACCAATATAAGGCCTGGAGATCATAAATCTTAAAAAAAAGCGAGTTAATACTCGCTTTTTTTGTTTTATTCCATAATTTAGGCCTTCCTTATTGTTATTTCACTTCATGTGAAAAAATCAAATTAACTATTTCAAGAAATAATCGCTCGCCTCAGCCTTTGATCATTTCGTATCATTAAAACAAAACCTATTAAAACCTTATGAAAAAAAGAATTCTTTTTGCATTGGCTTTTTCCGGTCTGTATTTAAGTGCTTCTGCCCAAAAAGTACAGTTCACGGAATTTGACCTGGACAATGGCCTCCACGTCATTCTACACCAAGACAAAACTGCTCCCGTTGTTGCCATTTCGGTAATGTACCACGTTGGCTCAAAAGATGAAGAAACCCAACGCACAGGATTTGCCCACTTTTTTGAACATTTATTATTTGAAGGCTCTAAAAATATTAAAAAAGGAGATTTCATGAAACTGGTAAGCAGTAATGGCGGACAAAACAACGCCAATACCTCGCAAGACCGCACTTTTTATTATGAGCTTTTCCCTTCAAACCAATTGGCACTCGGCTTATGGTTAGAAAGTGAAAGGATGTTACATCCGGTAATTAATGAGGGTGGAGTAAAAACCCAAAACGAAGTTGTTAAAGAAGAAAAACGTTTACGTATTGATAATGCACCTTACGGAAAATTTACTGAGAAAATTTTTGGCCATTTGTTTGATGGGCATCCATACCGCTGGCAGCCAATTGGTTCAATGGAGCATTTGGATGCGGCTAAACTTGATGAATTTATAGCATTCTTTAAAAAATATTATGTACCGAACAATGCTGTTTTAACCATTGCAGGCGATTTAGATATAGAGAAGACCAAAGGTTTGGTAAAATCTTATTTTGATGAAGTACCTAAGGGTGCCCCTATTGTGCGTAAAGACTTCAAATTACCAGAAATTACCAAAGAAATTATCGATACTGCTTACGACGCCAATATTCAAATTCCTGCAATTTTTGCAGCTTACCGCGTACCTGGAATGAAAACCAGAGAAAGTAAAGTGTTAGGAATGATAAGCTCAATTTTATCAGAAGGAGGAAGTTCGAGATTAAGCACTAAAATGGTTGATCAAAAGAAAACGGCTCTACAGGTTGCTGCTTTTAATTATTCGCTGGAAGATTATGGAGCTTACATTACCCTTGCCTTACCAAATAAAAACACCCCCCTTAACGATTTGTTAAAAGATATTGATGAGGAAGTTTTGCGTCTTCAAACTGACTTAATCAGCGAAAGCGATTACAAAAAGTTGCAAAATAAGTTCGAAAACAATTATGTAAGTGCAAATAGCAAAATGCTCGGTATCGCAGAAAACCTGGCTGATGGTTACACATTTCACGATAAGGATACAAATGATATTAACAAGGAATTAGAGGTAATCAGATCCATCACCCGTGAGGAGATTAGAGATGTTGCTAAAAAATACCTCAACAAAAACCAGAGAGTTGTATTGTATTACTTACCTAAGAAATAAGCAGAGCGCTTTTCATTTTAACTATTAACAACATGAAAAAATTATTCATTATAGCTGCAGTTTCCTTATTGGCTCAAGGTATTTCAGCACAAACTATAGATCGAAGCCAAAAACCAAAACCAGGTCCAGCACCAGTTATAACCGTAGCCGATCCTGTTATATATAAATTATCAAACGGCATTACAGTTTTGGTTGTCGAAAATCATAAACTGCCAAAAATTTCTGCAAGTTACAGTATTGATGCAGGTCCGATTACCGAAGGATCAAAAGCAGGTGTGATTGGGCTGATGGGCAGTATGCTAAACGAAGGTACCACTACAAAAACAAAAGCCCAATTCGATGAGGCAGTAGATCAGCTGGGTGCTAATGTTGGTGCGGGGGCTTATGGCGGTTCAGCTTCAGCTTTAACGCGTTATTTTCCCCAGGCTTTTGCACTTTTGGCAGAGAGCATCCGTAAACCAGCATTTCCCGCAGAATCTTTCGAGAAATTAAAATCTCAGGCAATAACTGGTTTAAAAGCGAGCGAAAAAAGTGCCAAAGCAATATCCGAAAGGGTGGTTAATGCATTGGCATATGGAAAAAACCATCCCAATGGAGAATTCGAAACCGAATCTTCGCTAAATGGCATTACTTTGGATGATGTAAAAACTGCCTACAAGAAATACATTACGCCATCAAGAGGTTACTTAACTTTTGTGGGTGATATTAAACCTGAAGCTGCAAAAGCCCTTGCCGAAAAAGCATTTGGCGATTGGAGAGGAACCGCTTTAACCTTACCGGTACTTGCAAAGGTGGCTAACCCAGCGAAAACTGAAGTTGATATCATTAATGTAAGTAATGCAGTACAATCAGAAATCACAGTAGTAAACTTAATCGACCTACCGATGAGCAACCCTGATTATTTCCCGGTGTTATTGGCAAACCAGATTTTAGGTGGAGGCTCTGAATCGAGATTATTCAACAACCTGCGCGAGAAACATGGCTTTACTTATGGCGCATACTCAAGCACTGGTTCCGGACGTTTTCAATCTAAATTTTTGGCAAATGCTGCGGTTAGAAACGAGAAAGTTGATAGTGCCGTGGTAGAATTTTTAAGAGAAATTAATACCATCCGCACCACAAAAGTTTCTGCCGATGAATTGCAGAATGCAAAAAATCTTTTCAACGGTTCGTTTGCATTAGGGTTAGAAAATCCGGCACGTACAGCAGGGTTCGCAAGTAATATCCTGATTAACGGTTTACCAAAAGATTTTTACCGTACTTATTTGCAAAAAGTAAATGCGGTAACTACTGATGATATTTTAAGGGTTACCAAAAAGTATTACAATCATGACAATACCAGGATTGTTATTGTGGGTAAAAGTGATGCATTTACCGCAGGCTTAACTAAAGCAGGCTTTAAAACTCAAATCTACGATAATTATGCAAGTCCTGTTAAAGCTACCGAAGCAACTACCGGACCAATAGCAGCACCTGCTGACGTGATTAAGAATTACATTAAAGCAATTGGCGGAGAAGAGGCCATTAAAAAACTTACTTCTTTACAGCAAACCGGTGAAATGGAAATGCAAGGCCAGAAGTTAGCCGTTACAATTAAAAACATGGCACCAAACTTAAGCAGCATGGAAATTTCGATGGCTGGCCAAACAGCAATGAAACAGGTTTATAACGGAAAAACGGGTTATTCTATGCAGATGGGTCAAAAAGCCGAATTAACCGGTGATGACCTTAACGAAAAGAAAGATGATAAAGGCTATGGCGCACAATTGTACTATGCGACAGATGGAACTAAAATAGAATCAGCAGGGAGCGCAAAAGTTGGAACCGCCGATGCATTTAAATTAACAGTAACTTCTCCATCAGGAAAAAAGAAAACCGAATATTACGATACCAAATCAGGTTTACTTTTAAAGGATGAAAGCGTTACAACTAAAGGTGGTGTAGAAATCAGTCAAACTACCGAATACAGCAATTATAAAAAAGTTGGCGATGTATTGTTTCCGTTTACTTTAACGCAATCAATATCAACTCCACAAGGTGCTCAGGAATTTGCAATTGCAATAAAAGAGATTAAGGTTAATCCACCTTTGAAAGCAGAAGATTTTAACTAGAGATTAAAACAATTTAGTGAGTAAGCCGTGCCGATATAAAATCGACACGGCTTTTTTTTGTCTTTTTTTTTATTTCAGGCAACCAATAGGTAAAAAGCTACGTAACGATTAAGATTTCAAAAGAAAATCGATTTATAACACTTACTCAAATTAAAAAAGTAAGAATTTTTAACTAAACAAAACACAAATTTTAAGCTATTGGCATATGACAGCAAAAAAACAGGTTATTGCGATTTTATTCGCATCATTTCTGATCATATTATATATATCGGTAAAATCAGCAAGCCATTCTGACGATTTGCTTAAAATTTCAATTGCACCACGCTAATTTTTAACAAATACCTTATGAAAAAACAAAGTTCCCTAGTTTTATTAGTCGCGTTTACCGCCTTACTTTTTGCCTGCTCAAAAAAACAAGCAGAGGAGATAAAACCCGAAACTACAGTTCCTAATGGCCCAACAGTGGTTACAACTGCAAACGTTACCTATACCAATTTCGTTGGTGCCTTGCTGGAAACCAAATGCGGCAGATGCCATGGTCCTAATGGGTCTCTTAAAAGCATCTGGTTATTTAACGGCTTAGCCTCAGTAAAAAGCGATGCCCGTGTAGCCAACAGTATATTGGTTACTAAAACCATGCCCAAAGGCAGCACATTAACGACCAATGAAAGAGACTTACTGCAGGCCTGGTTTGATAAAAACATGCCCGAATAGTAGATCATCAGCAGCAAACAAAATATTCGTTCACAGTAAATACTCTACAAATGCAAAAATTAATTATCACTTTATTAGCCTTGTTTTTATGCACGGGCTTAAAGGCACAAATATGGGTAAGTAAAAACGTTACTTCTTCATTCTTCTCTACAACACCTGTAGAAGATATTGATGCGCAAAGCAAAACAGGAGCTTCTGCAATTAACACCAAAACCAACGAAATTATTTTCAAGATTAATAATACCTCTTACCAGTTTAAGAAAAAGCTGATGCAGGAACATTTCAACGAAAATTATATCGAAAGCGATAAATATCCCACTTCAGATTTTAAGGGAAAAATTGTAGAACAGATCGACTTTTCGAAACCAGGTACCTACCCTATTACCGTAAAAGGAAACTTACAAATACATGGCGTAACTAAAGAATATACAGCAAAAGGATCATTGGTTATTGGTAATAATGAAGCGAAGGCAAGTTCTGCATTTAATGTAAAACTGGCAGATCATGATATTAAAATCCCAACGATTGTATTTAAACAGATTGCAGAAACCATCCAGGTAAAAATGACTGCTACTTATCAACCTAAAAAATAAAATTTCATGAAACATCATCTAAAATCTCTTTTATATCTATTTATTTTCGGCTTTCCATCATTTGTTTTCGCACAGGATTCCCTTGAAAACGCCTTGGAGATACCAAAAGAAAAGAGCAATGTAAAAGCCACTTTTAAAGCAACGAAGCTCATTAATATACAAACCAATGAAACCATTTATAAAAATGAAATGGATTTTAGGGTAGACCACAGGTTTGGAGACATTGCCGGGAATGGTGGCGGAATAAAAAACTTTTTTGGATTGGATCAATCAACCGATATACGAATCGGCTTTGAATATGGCATCAGTGATAAACTTTCTGTAGGTTTAGCAAGGGCAAAAGGAGCCGGAATAGTTACTCAACTATATGAAGGAAATTTAAAATACCGCCTCTTAGAACAAACTACCGACGATAAAATACCTGTGGCCGTAACTTTATTCGGGAGCAGTACAATTGCTGCGGTAAAAGCATCAACCGATCCTACGGCAGCAAACGCTTATCGTAACTTTCAAGATCGCCTGGTATATGTTTTACAAGGTGTAATTGCACGCAAGTTCAATTCAAACTTTTCGATGCTGATCATGCCATCCTACGTACATCGGAACTTTACTGTTTTTGGTGATGAAAATGACTTATTTGCCCTTTCAGTTGGTGGTCGTATTAAAATCACAAAACGCATGGCTTTTGTGGCAGATTATACGTTTCCATTCAGAAATAAAGGTAAAAAGGCTTACCTAGAAAACACATCAGGCAATCAATATTACAACACACTTGGTGCCGGATTGGAATTTGAAACAGGCGGGCATATTTTTCACCTAAACTTCACCAACGCTACCGCTATTCAAGAATCTCAATTTATTACCGATACCAATACTTCATGGTTAAAAGGGCAATACCGTTGGGGTTTCAGCATTGCCAGAAGGTTCTCTTTCGATAAAAAGAAAGCAAAGTAGATTAAACCAAACAAACTATAACTAACAAAACAATTATGGAACGCAATGAATTTATCAAATCTTTAGGCCTGGGCGTAGCAATGGTATGCACCGGGGCCTGCTTTTCGGCTTGTGGCAAAAAAAGTGATTCACCCGAACCTGATAAACCAAATGGTGGTGGCATTCCTTCAGGTACTTCAGCAAAGGTAGATCTGAGCACGCAATTATTAACCATTGGTGCATCAATGGTTGTAAACAGCATTCTTTTTATCAGAACCGCTGCCGGCAACACTGCCTCATCTTTTGTGGCTACACAGGCTGCGTGCCCACATCAGGGTGGTGCATTGAGTTTTATACAGGCCAGTAACTACATTCAATGTGGTTTGCATAGTTCGAGGTATACCACATCAGGTAGTATTTTGGCGCAACCGAGCGATGGTGGTACCACAAGTGCCCTTAAAATTTACCCAATTACAATTGCAGGTAATATATTAACAGCAACAGCTTAAGATTTTGTTTTTTAAGGTTTGAGCAGTATCCTAATTGGTACTGCTTTTTTTATGCATGCCTAAACCGTTACATTTTGTCCTTTTACATCAAAGGCATCACGCAGGCCAATAGCAAGCACATTGAAAGCGTAAACGGTAAGCATAATGGCTAAGCCGGGTAAAATAGCGAGGTAAGCAGCATCCATAATTATGTAGCCATAATGTTCTTTTATCATGCTCCCCCAACTGGGCATTGGTGGCTGAGCACCGAAACCTAAAAAGCTAAGTCCGGTTTCCAATAATATGGCAGAGGCGAAATTAGAAGAGGCTACCACCAAAATAGGGCCTGCAATGTTCGGCAGTATATGTTTAATAATGGTACGGCTTGTACTAAAGCCTAATGCTCTTGCTGCTTCTACAAATTCGACTTCTTTTAATGCCATAACCTGTCCGCGTACCAACCTGGCCACATCAACCCATGTAGATAAACCAACCGCAATAAATATCTGCCAAAACCCCTTACCTAAAGCAAATGAAATGGCTATTACCAGCAGTAATGAGGGTAACGACCAAACCACATTCATGAACCAGCTGATTGCTGCATCTATTCGCCCGCCAAAATAACCGGCTATTGCACCTAAACTCACCCCGATAAAAAGCGAAATGAGTACAGCCATCAAACCTACTGATAATGATACGCGGATACCCAGTATTAACCGGCTCAGTAAATCACGACCATAAATATCTGTACCTAAAATGTAAGTGTGTTTGTATATGTTACTTGCTTCAAAAAGCGTTTTTTGAGTGGCAATTTTTGAAGGTATGGCACAAGAAGGGCATAAATCTTTTAATTCGTACCTGGTTTCTTTTGCTTTTTCATCTTCTCCAATGTATTCTTGCACATAAACAGCTTGATTTTCTATTTTATATGCCGTAATCGGAATACTTTTAAAAGTTGGTGTTTGTCCGTTGAGCATTCTCTCAAAAAAACCAACCTTTTCTATTTTAGGGTTTCTGCCAATAATCAAGAAGGTAAACGAACTGCCTGGTTTCTTCTTATTGAGCTGCAGTGTTTGAACATTTGCATTTGGAGAATCATCAGGCATAATCAGGTAGCCTAAAATACCCATCACCAATAAAAGTAAGATGAAAATCAATCCACCTAAGGCAAATTTATTCCGCTTAAACTTTAACCATACTTTTTTTGATGGGCTATTATCCATTACCTAACCATTCTGCCTTTCCAATTGTATTTTCCACTGTTTCCTGCAATGCCAATGTACACCATATACAATACGTGCAGTATATTTAAAACGGGAATTAATATGAGTAAACTGCGCCTTTTAGCAAAGCCTGTTACATCCCATAAAAATAATGTTTCTAAAATCATTTTAACCAATAATTGATAAAATGTGATGGATAAAAAACCCGGAATGAATAACCCGGTAATAAAATTTGCCAGGATAGATAGGTTAAAGATCCAGATTAATACCCCCAACACTATAATTGCTTTATTCTTATATCGGGTACTTTTCGAAGCCCACCGTTTACGTTGCTGTATAAACGAGCCTAATGTTTCTTTTGCGTGAGTATATACAATGGCCTCCCGGTTTTTCAGGAAACCGATCTGATCTGGATATTTAGCGGCGATTTTATGCAACAGCAATTCATCATCTCCCGAAGCAAGATCATCAATCCCCTGGAAACCGCCAACTTCGTAAAAGGTAGTTTTTTCGTAAGCTAAATTTGCACCGTTACAGGTAGAGGGTTGCTTGTTACCAATGGTAGAAGCACCTAAACCAATAAGGTAGAGAAACTCCAAAGATTGTAAACGTTCAAAAAAACTTTTTTCCTGGAAATAAGCCACCGGAGAAGAAATCATTTTATATTTTTTTTCTTCGTACAAGTTTACAATCGTTGCAAGCCATTCTGCCCCCATTCTGCAATCTGCATCCGTGGTAATAATTAAGTCGCCAGTACAGGTTCCTATAGCGGTTTGTATCGCCTTCTTTTTATAAGAATTTAACGCTCTATCCTCATTTAGTTTAATCAGTTTTACGTGCTGATCAGCATAACTTAATACAATTTCAGCCGTACGATCAGTTGAATGGTCATCAATAATAATAATCTCTGTTAAGGCTTTAGGGTATTGCTGCGCGATAAGATCATCAATGGTTTTGTTAATATTAGCTTCTTCGTCTCTTGCTGCAACAATGATTGATACCCTGGTTTGTGGATCTGATTTTTTTGGCGTAAAATATATCAGGTTATGCCATCCTCTAATAAAATTGAGGACTAAAAAACCATAAATTAAGGTCAAAGCAGCGGATAAAAGACTAATTAGATTTAAGATTTCCAAAAAAATTGAGTTTAAAAACGAAATAAGTGCCTAAGATAGCAGGAATTATAATATTTATGAGCCAAATACTTGCAGTGCATGCAATAACGGCTACATGTTGATCGGTTACGTGTTTAAATAATTCCACAGCGGTAACACTGCGTATTCCAACGTCAAACAGATCTAAAGATGGCAATGCCGACTGTACCAAAAAGAGTAAACACGTCATCATAATAATATCTGCATAATGCAGGCCGGGCACCAACCACACAAATAAAATGAAATATTGCGAGCTGAACACCAAATAACGTACAAAACAGTATGTAATGATTTTAAACAGTTCCCTTTTTCGGTAACGCGCTAAAATGCTGTAAAATTTTTTATATTTTCTGGTGAACTTAAAAGAAAGTAAAATTCCATTTAACCAGCGTATATTAAAATAGAAGATCAGAAAAAACAGGCAGAAAAAAACGGCTAAAAATACAACAGCAATAAAAAGAACACGATCTATCGGAATGAACCTATAAACAAAAAAACAGGCTGCAATGGCACCAAAAACATTGGTTAATACCAATTGCCCAATACTGCCAACACTCATGGCCACTATACCAACTATTCTTCTTTTTGGCGATAGAAAGAATACTCTTCCTCCGTATTCACCTAGCCTGTTCGGCGTAAAAATGGCCAGGGTTAATCCACAAAAAACTGATTCTATCGCCCTGTAGAAACTAATAGGTTCGATATGGCTCATGAGGTATTTCCATTTCCCAGCTTCTAAAAACCAGTTTACGAACATTAATATAACTACAATACCTATTACAGTAATGATCTCAACATGAGGTATATCTTTTAACAGGCTGCTAAAATTGTGCAGGTTCTTGTTTGCAACAAGCTTATGGTAAATGAACCAAAAAGCAAATATTACAATCGCAGCTTTAATGAAAAGTGATGATATTTTTTTGTGCTTGCCTGTCAAGATTATCTTTTTAGTTTGCAAATATGCTTAATATTGCTGTAATGTTGAACGAAAAAAAGGAACGGGTAATTATGGGCATCGATCCGGGCACTGCGGTGATGGGTTATGGTGTAATTTTGGAGAAGGGAAATAAAACGGAACTGATCAGTTTAGGGGTTGTAAAAATGACCCATTTAGATGATCCTTTTCTTAAACTTCAGCGGATATTTGAAAAAACGGTGGTGTTAATTGATCAGTATAAACCTGATGTTTTAGCCATTGAGGCACCGTTTTATGGAAAAAACATCCAGGTATTGTTAAAATTAGGTCGCGCGCAAGGTATAGCTATAGCAGCAGCACTTTCAAGGAATATTTCGGTAACAGAATATTCTCCACGTAAAATTAAACAATCGATTACCGGCAGTGGAAATGCCACCAAAGAGCAAGTGGCAGCGATGTTGCAAAGACTGCTGAATTTTAAAGAAACCCCAGAGTTTTTAGATGCTACAGATGGTTTGGCCGTAGCCGTTTGCCATTCTTTTCAAAAAATTAGCACCGGAGGTAAATCTAAAACTTATTCGGGTTGGGAATCCTTTGTAAGCGATAATAAAACTAAGGTTAAAGTGTTAGCGGTTAAAGCGAAGAAGTAATCAAATAGAAAATAAGTCTTCGACTACGCTCTGACTGACAATGTTAGTATGGTCCGTGCGGACACGGACCATGGAATGTGTATTATCAATTATAAATCATTCGTCTCCCTGAATTTATTTCAGGGTATTGGATAGATATTAGTTTAAAGTGGTCCGTGCGGACACGGACCATGGAATGTGTATTATCAATCATAAACCATTCGTCTCCCTGAATTTATTTCAGGGTCTATTGGATAAATATTAGTTTAAAGTGGTCCGTGCAGACACGGAGCATGGAACTGTAATAATAACTTTTATATCCTTGCTTGATCGATCATACTTTTCGTAGCTTCATCCACGGCCAGTTTATTCCTTTTAATAAAATATTTTATTGTAAAGAAAACGGCAGTACCAACCAATACCAACATCCAGAGATTCGAAATAGCAATAATAATTTCTTTAAAAATCGTCCAGCCGTTTACAATGCCAAGCCAAAGCCGGTTAAAAAATGCAGGACGATAATCATATAAGTTATCATTGGCAACCACCATCGTTTTAACCGTATTATCCTGATAAAAATTTAGTGTTATGGTACTCAACTTAACCCGGCTATCGATCTGCAGATTTTCAATTTTCTTATCTACATAATCATCTTTAATATAAAGCGATGACTCTACATTGGCACTTTTCTTTAAGGCTACTTTATTGATCTTCTCTATTGCATCTACCCTATTCTGGGCCTTCAATTTATTTGCTAAATAAGCAATGCTCTGGTCATCCATCTTCATCGACTGATGATCTACAAAAACCGCCATTTTAGCAATGGTGTTGGTAAATTCGTCAAGTTTCTCTGATGGAACTTTTGCCACCAGATAACCTTGGGTACGATAGGAAGTAATTTCTTTTAACGAATCTGTTGATTGTTTAACCTTATCGGTTTCTTGAATTGAACTTTCGATAGAGAATTCAGCAACCGTTCCTCCTTGTGCTTTTATGGTTTTACTCAGCTGTTCTTTAGTGTTTTGAACGTCTTTTACCCTAAAACGCATATCTGCAGTTTTAATAATTTTTTCTGCGGCGGTACTATCAAGGGGAGCATTTTCTAATTCTTCAGTGCTAACAGCATCGGCACTGGCGTATTTTTTATTTTCATTTTGGCAGCCAAAAATTGTTAAAACTATGGCTATAGCAATAATATTCCTTTTCATGATTCAGTGGTTCTAAATAAGTAATCATTTTAAATATTTGCTTCAAATGGCCATTAGAAGTTCAGCATTTTGGTTAGCTTTTAACGCTGTGTTTCCCCTTAATACCATAATTGTATTTAGGTAACCCAATCTTAAGTTTGGAGCCCTGAAATTGGAGTTTTGAGAGAATTTTGCTTATTATCCAACCTTTTATTTAACATACGAAGTTTGCTTCGTGTCTTAAACTCTTTGGATCTTATGTTTCTGTGTGTATCGCTTAGATGCCTTGCCATCTTATTTACTTCACTAATTTCGATGTTCACTGCTATCAGGCTTAGATTACTTGGACATATCTTTCTATCCTAAACCAACAACTGCGATAGGCACTGATTCTTCATCAGGCTAAAGCAAGTGGCGAAGCTGCTGTAAATTAACTGCTTGTGGATTCGCCTTTTGAAATAAGCAATAACATTTTATCTAACTGGTGATTTATAAAACAAAAAAGCCGATCATGAGTAAACATGACCGGCCTTTATATTTTGAAAGCAGATTGCTTATGCGTCTAATATTTTGAATACACCTTTAATGGCAATAATTGCACCGATGAACAAAATAATCCAAGATGCCAATGATAATTGCCACGAATCGTAAGCGAAACGTGCATAAGTACCCACCATGCAAACCAGTACACCAAAAATCATCATTTTATAAATTCCTGGCTGGTTAGCCGTTTTCATACTTTCTGTATTGTGCTTTAATTCGTTGTTCTCCATAATGTTTATTTTTATGATGCTGCAAAAGTAATACTTATTGCTGAATAATTATAAAACTTAGTAACTTTTTAATCGTTCTAATCTTTGTTTTGCTTTATCCTTATCACTCAGCTTTTCACCCTGATACAAAGGCTTTTCCCAATCTCCGTACATTGGGTTTGGCAATACAATATATTTTGTTCCAAACAGTTGTTGGTTTGCATTTACCTGCTTGAAGGTATTTTTCTGTTCATGGTAAAAAATATTACTAAAATCGCTTAAATTATCGCCACATAACAGAAGAATATCATGTGTTTCTGCTATTTTTTGTCGGCGTGGTTCTTTGTTTGATGTTCCTTTCGCAACAATCAAATGTGCATCATCAGCATAGGGAAATCCAAAATGTTGAAGGTTTTTTAATGTTGCTGTGTAATCTTTTTCATCACGGTTACTCACATAAAAAGTCTCAATATTTTTGGATGCCGCAAACTTCAAAAAAGACAATGCTCCGGGAACGGTATCGGCTTTGGCCAAACTGGTCCATTCTGTCCAGTCTGCGGGCACATAACTGAGTCCTTTTTTAATTTCGTGGCCCTGAAAAGCAGAATTATCCAACACAGTTTCATCAATATCAACAATTATACAGTTGTTTTTTTTGCTGGTATCAGCCCATAATGCCTCTTTTAATGATAGCCTGGCAAAATTATACGCCTGAAAGCACAAGGCTCGATACTCGCCCGAGGTTTGTTGCCATAACACGGCATTTGTATAATCTCTTGCCGGATTTTGGGCTTTCGTAAAAAAGGGGAAAGCAGATAAGATGATAAAGATGTATTTTTTCATGCATAAATATTATATGCAAAGATATTAAAAGACAATAAGAACCGACTTGATAAAAAACTTTATAAACGATCATGTTTACATTTTGAATTCTGCTGTAAGAATAAATACATTCGAGTAAAAAACAAAATACATCTCAATAATAATAACCGGAATAAATTTCTCAATTAAGTTTTTAGTTATTGTTTTTTCTTTACTTTTGACCACACACAAATAAAACCTTTGATTATGAAATTTAAACACCTGATAGGGATAGCTATTGCCCTATTTTTCTTTGCAGCATGCAAAAAAAACAATCCGGTTATTGAACCACCGGTTATCCAAAAAGAAGATCCTTTAGAATATGCGCACGACAGCGTATCGTACAGTATTGATGGAAAAACCTACAGCACAGCCAAATATTCAAGTATTTCTGGAGCAGGGAATTATCAGCCAAACTCGAAGGTTGATTCTATTGTTAAAAATGCCTATTATATTTCTGGGAATAAAGACTCTGTTTTATACTCAAAAAGGTTCGCAATTTATAACGATGACAGGATCGTTAATGTCACATTCATAAAAACATACAGCAAAAATGTAATGAGGCAGATACTTATATTGGTTCCGAACGACGTATACGATCTGTTTAAGGTTGGTAGCCGTAATTATGCTTTGGATTTTGGGCGAGACAACAAACAGAATGGAATAGCCATAAGCATTTCTGATAAAGACACTTACAAAACCTTTGGGTCAGATTCTTTTAGAAATCCTCCTACTTTAAGCCCAGATGCTCAGAAGGAGTCAAAATTTGAAGTAATCAGTTTCAGAAAGTTAAAATCCGGAACTTACGTTTTGGAAGCAAAGTTTAACGCAATGCTTTACAACGAAATGAATGCGAGCAAAAAGCTGGAAAATGGGTATTTGAGATTGGTTATACATAATTATGATTTAATCTTATAATAACTTAAATGCCTGCTGCAATTTATTATTAACACTTGCATTCCTTTTAAACTAAATATCAAGCAGCATTGTATCCGTTTTTCTATATAAAGGACTTGCTTTTCCCATTGTTAAGCCTGGGAAGTACAATTGCTATATACGCTTGTGGCTTAAAAATAACTAATATTAAATACACACAAATAATCCTTTTACTATGAAATCTAAACACTTGATAGGGATAGCTATTGCCCTACTTTTCTTTGTTGCCTGCAAGAAACAATCTAACTCAGAAATTATCAGAACAATTAGCACAACCGATTTTAACATCAATAAAAAATCATTGTATTTAACACAATCAATAGAACTTAATGCAAAAGATGCAACTGCAGGGAGCAATTATATTTGGGACTACGGTGATGGAACTATTGAAACCAAAGGCAATAAAACTGCACATCAATATAAGACTTCTGGTATTTTTGAAGTGACTTTGACCGTTTACAATAAGTCTAGTAAGATTAAAGTAAGGGTAATGCCCGGAGATATAAGTTACCAAATCAAAAACAACAGTACTTTCGACCTGGATTTAAACTCTTATGTAAATCTACCTGTTAATACAGTAAGATCAGTATTAAAGCCAAATGGGCTCTCTGATACTATTTATGTTAAATTACAGGTTACAGGTAATTTATTGCAGCTTACAAATATTAGTGGCATTGCGAAAGGAAAAGCTTTTCGTTTTGATGATATGTTTTGGCAAAAAGATTCTATGCATAACATCCTCTCCGTTGATAACAACACTAAAATTCAACTTGGTGCACATGGCGAACTGGGGATTAGTTCTACACTTGAAAATTTATAACATTACATATATAACGTTTAACTTCTTGAAAAGTTTATATTTAAGTATAAGCTTTTGTACAACTTAGAGGGAGGATATTTTCACCTCGTCACCTTAAATCGAGGGAACAAGTATTTTCGCATCCTTCCTACAATCCAAAGCATAATAGTTTTTAGATCAGACTTTACAAGTACTAAAAAAAAGCCCATTTCAATAAAGAAATGGGCTTTATATTTTTTTGGACTCAGGACTAAAAACGCCCAACTCCACACTAAATGTTATCCGTTCAATGCTGCTGCACCACTTACAATCTCAGTTAACTCAGTTGTAATTGCGGCCTGGCGTGCCTGGTTGTATGAAAGTTTTAAAGCTTTCAACAATTCTCCTGCATTTTCAGTTGCTTTATCCATTGATGTCATACGTGCGCCATGTTCAGAAGCGTGAGAATCTAAAACAGCTTTATACAATTGGATTTTGATTGATTTAGGAATCAATTGCTCAACAATTTCTTCTTGAGATGGCTCCAAAATATAATCAACGTTAGCTGCTTTTTTATCTGCTTTTAAATTAGCTGGTGCTTCTTCCGCTTTTGGCAAAGGCAATAACTGTTCAGTAGTAATAAATTGTACAGCGGCGTTTCTAAAACGGTTATAAACTACTTCAACTTTATCAAAGTCGCCTTTAATAAAACCAGCCATAATCGCGTCTGTAATTTTGGTTACGTTTTCGAAAGTTAAAGCTGAGTACACTTCATTATTGTTTCCAATAACGTTGTATTTGCGTTTTTCGTAAAAATCTTGAGTTTTCTTACCGATTGAAATAATGCTCACATTACCGTTTTTCAACTGTTCGCTATATTTCTCAGCAATTAAATTGTTGGCCGCTTTAATTACGTTCATGTTAAAGGCACCAGCCAAACCACGGTTTGATGATACAGTAACAATTAAAACCTTATTGGGCTCACGCTCTTGGATAAAAGGTGATGAAGACCCTTCTAAACTTGCAGATAGATTACCTAAAATCTCTTTCAGTTTAGTTGCATAAGGACGTAAAGCGATAATTGCATTGGTAGCACGTTTCAACTTAGCTGCCGAAACCATTTTCATAGCTTTCGTAATCTGCTGCGTTGATTGTACAGATGCAATCCGGTTTCTTACTTCTTTTAAATTAGCCATTCTTTATTTAGATGTGAGATGTGAGATGTAAGATGTAAGACGTTTCCGGCCTAATCTCAAATCTCAAATCTCATGTCTCAAATCTTATTAATATTTACTTGAAATCTCTTTTGCTACGGTATCTAAAACACCAGTAATGCTATCATCAAATTTACCAGCTTTTAATGCTGCCAAAGTTTCTGGGTGACGTAATTCCAATTGAGTTAAGAATTCAGTTTCAAATTCTTTCACTTTGTTAACCGGAACACTACGCATTAAGTTTTTGGTACCAGCATAAACAATAGCAACTTGTTTCTCAACAGTAAACGGAGAGAATTGTGCTTGTTTCAACATTTCTACGTTACGTGCACCTTTATCTAATACCGATTTAGTTGCAGCATCTAAGTCTGATCCGAATTTAGAGAAAGCCTCTAACTCGCGGTATTGAGCCTGATCCAACTTTAAAGTACCTGCTACTTTTTTCATCGATTTGATCTGAGCATTACCACCTACACGTGATACCGAGATACCTACGTTGATTGCCGGACGGATACCAGAGTTGAACAAGTTCGACTCTAAGAAAATCTGACCATCAGTAATCGAAATTACGTTGGTTGGAATATATGCTGAAACGTCACCTGCCTGAGTTTCGATAATCGGTAAAGCTGTTAATGAACCACCACCTTTAACGATATGTTTAATCGATTCTGGTAAATCGTTCATTGCTTTTGCGATATCATCGTTAGCATTGATTTTTGCAGCTCTTTCTAACAAACGACTGTGCAAGTAGAATACGTCACCTGGATAAGCCTCACGGCCCGGTGGACGACGAAGTAATAAAGATACCTCACGGTAAGCTACAGCTTGTTTAGATAAATCATCATAAACAATTAATGCTGGTCTACCTGTATCGCGGAAAAACTCACCAATTGCAGCACCTGCAAACGGAGCATAAAACTGCATTGGAGCAGGATCTGCAGCCGAAGCGGCAACAACAACTGTATATGGTAAAGCACCATTTTCTTCCAGTGTACGTACAATGTTGGCTACAGTAGAGTTTTTCTGACCGATAGCTACATAAATACAGAACACAGGCTGGCCTGCTTCATAAAATTCTTTTTGATTGATAATGGTATCGATACAAACAGCAGTTTTACCAATCTGACGATCACCAATAACCAACTCACGTTGGCCACGACCGATTGGAATCATTGCATCAATTGCTTTAATACCTGTTTGTAATGGCTCATTTACCGGCTGACGATAAATTACACCTGGTGCTTTACGCTCTAAAGGCATTTCGTAAGTTTCACCTAAAATTGGACCTTTACCATCTAAAGGCTCACCTAAAGTGTTCACTACGCGGCCAAGCATACCTTCACCAACTTTAATAGAGGCAATTTTTTTGGTACGTTTAATCGTATCACCTTCTTTGATCTCGTCTGAAGCACCCAAAAGTACCACACCAACGTTATCTTCTTCAAGGTTTAATACAATACCTTGTAGGCCGTTTGCAAATTCAACTAATTCTCCCGATTGAACTTTAGTTAAACCGTAAACACGGGCAATACCGTCGCCCACTTGCAGCACGGTACCAACTTCTTCCAGTTCGGTTTCTGATTTGAAGCCCGCCAATTGCTGTCTGATAATTGCCGATACTTCGTCTGGTCTTACCTCTACCATAATTTTACTTTATATCTTTTTGTAAATGTTTAGTGCTTAGCGCATGGCGCTTGGCTTTTATTTGCCATCCGCTTATCGCAATGTTTTTATTCGCCGTTTAGCGCATGGCGTTTTCCGCTATACGCTTCCCGCCTGGCGCTTATTGCGCAAATTCCTTTTTTAATTTACTTAAACCGCTGGCAATACTGGCATCAAATTGCTTATCACCAACTTTTAATATAAATCCACCAATCAGTTTTTCGTTAATTTTTTCATTAATAATTACCTTATTGGCATTTAATTCTCTTTTTACAATTTCTACAATCTGCTCTTTAGCTACAGGGCTTAACGCACTTGCTGTAGTTACATCAGCAGTAACAATACCTTTAATTAAATTATATTGCTGTACGAACTGTTTAGCAGTAGCAAATAAAATTGCCGAACGGCCTTTGCTTACTACAATCTTAAAAAACGAGATGGTTAGTTTACTTACTTTATCAGCAAAAATACCGTCTAAAATACCAGTTTTCTTATCTAAAGGTACAATCGGGTTTTTTAATATCGCTTCTAGTTCAGGGGTTTCATCAACCACTTTCTCAAACAAAACCATATCACTATAAGAAGCTTCTAAAGCGTTGTTTTCAACGGCTAAGTCTATTAATGATTTGGCGTATCTGCTTGCAACTTTAATTTCTGACATATTCTTAGGTGTGAGACCGGAGATGTGAGATGTGAGACTTTGGCGTTACCACCCCTCTCATATCTAATATCTCAAATCTAGTATCTCAAATTCTAGTTTAATTCAACGTCTTTTAACAAGTTTGCTACTAAAGCTTCCTGCTTGGTTTTATCATCTAACTGAGTACGTAAAACTCGTTCTGCAATTTCTAATGATAAAGTAGAAACCTGGTCTTTAACTTCTGCTAAAGCTGCTTTCTTTTGGTTTTCAATTTCGATTTTAGCTTTCTCAATCAATTTAGTACCTTCTACCTGAGCTTGTTTTTTAGCTTCGTTTAAGATACCATCTTTTAAGGTTTTAGCTTCCTTTAAAATCTCATCACGTTCAGCACGTGCCTGTTGCATTAAATCTTGATTTTGGCTGGTTAAACGGGCCATTTCTTGTTTAGCCAATTCAGCTTTGTTAAGGGCCTCATCAATGCTTTGCTCACGTTCGTGAATAGCACCTAAAATAGGTTTCCAGGCAAATTTTCTAAGTAATATCAATAAACACAGAAACGATATTCCAGTCCAAAAAACTAATCCTATGCTTGGGGTTACTAAATCCATCTTATCTAATTTTTTAAATCTTAATCTTATTAATAAGGCGGGGTAAATAACCAATCGTTAAATACCCTGCCTAAATTTTTCAGTTTGAATTATTTAAGGCTGTTACCTAATAATGCAACTACCACACCGAATAAAGCAACACCCTCAATAAGGGCAGCTGCGATAATCATTGCAGTCTGAATTTTTGATGCAGCTTCTGGTTGACGAGCAATACCTTCCATTGCTTTACCACCTACTTGACCGATACCGATACCTGCACCGATTACTGCTAAACCGGCACCAATTGCCGCGATTGAACCTACCATAACTAATTTAATTTATTTTAATTGTAAAAAATAGTTTTCTATTAATGATGTTCTTCAACTGCCATTCCAATAAATAAGGCAGTTAATAATGTAAAAATAAAGGCCTGTAAAAATGCTACAAGCAGTTCTAATATATCCATAAAAATTACGAATGCTACTGAAACCGGAGCAATCGCTAATGTTTCGAAAATAAAGATTAAGGATATTAAACTTAATACAATAATGTGACCCGCAGTAATGTTTGCAAACAAACGAACCATTAGAGCGAAAGGCTTAGAGATAATACCAACAACCTCTACTACAACCATTAATGGCCACAACCAAAATGGAACATCTGGTAAAAAAATGTGCTTCCAGTAATATTTATTTCCATTTAAGTTTACAATAAGCAAAGTACCTAAAGCCATCACAAATGTAAGTGCAATGTTACCGGTAACGTTAGCACCTCCAGGAAAAATTGGAACTAAGCCCAACAAGTTGTTAAATAAAATAAAGAAAAATATCGTTAACAAGTAAGGCATAAACTTAGCGTATTTATGACCAATATTTGGCTTAGCAATATCATCCCTTACGAAAACAATAACTGGCTCAATGAAAGATTGCAAACCTTTAGGTGCTTTACCAATACGTTTTTTATAAGCTCCAGCTACAGATATAAATACAATCAGAATCAGGAAAATAGCTACAAACATTGCAGCAACGTTTTTTGTAATAGAGAAATCTAAAACAGATTTACTTGCTTCCTCATCAATTTTACCATCAGCTCCAACTACTTTGATGTGATCCTCTTCTAAACGATAGTTGTTATATTTACCGTTATAATCATGCTCTCCATGATGAAAGTTAGCTGAAGAAAAAACTTCTAAACCACTCGGAGTATACAAAATTACAGGAAGAGGCATCGAAGTATCGCCCCAAAAGTGCCAAATATGAGAATCGGCAATGTGTTCCATGATTACCTCTGTAGGCTCGAATTTCTTTTCTTCATGACCAGCAGCACCATGTTCGCCTGCAGCTGCTTGCGCAGATTCAGCTACAACACTATCAACAGGAACAACAGCGCTATCAACCTGAGCGAAAGTATCAATTTTGATAGATAAAAACGCGATTAAAAGCGTAAAAACAATAGTTAGCCTTTTAACTTTAGACACAAAAACTCGGTTACAATCCATTTATTGGCAGTTTTTTACTTTAAATTTTGGTGGCGCAAGTTACGTAACAAACAGTAAATTTCAAAGGCCGTAAACAATAAATATAAAGAAAAAAAATTAAGCAGAAATACAAGCCCAATTCCCTTTGCTTTTATACTGTAAATCAATACAAAAGCCATACAAAAAATCATCTTCACTGCAATTGATCCCATAATAGCCATTACACCTACTTCAGGGTCGCGTTTTACACCAACATCAACCAACAAGTATGCGATGTAAGTAATCCCGGCTAAAAAGCCAAACATCACCCAAAAATTGTTAACTAAAAGTGGTTGATCGGGAAATAATAAAGGTAAAACAGCAACAATGCCTATTAATAGGCCTACAAAAATGAAATAGATACTTGTAAATTTGGCTAGAGTCAATGTATAAATTCTTAGCAGATAAAAACTTTTGCAAAGATAAGGTTTTTAGGATCAAGTAACTAGTATGAAAGAAAATATTGTTTTGAGTGGTTAATTGTATGAATGAGCTTAGTGGTTAACCATGTGAATTCATTAACCGAAACACAAGTTCCAACTTCAAAATTTAGGCAGGTTGCTGATCGCAAACTGAAGATTGCCAACTACAAACTGAAGATTGAGAACTAAAAACTAATCTTTAGTAACCTGCCTAATGGCCTGATACAAGGCAATCCCCACGCCTGCTAAAGCAAATGCGGCTGTAATTAAATTGGTTTTACTGTTTCTGTGTTCATCAATTTTATAACCAATAAAAGTAAGCAGGCCAATTGTGGCGAACATTTGGAAGCCAATAGCAGAATATTTTGCCGCTGCACTCACCTTTTTCTTTGTATCTTCTTCTTTAGGATTTTCCATTTTTTAATGCAATAATTAAATTAACTTTGAATAATTAAAATTTGGTGCCAAATAAAATATTTTTCTATATAAATTGTTTATTGTATATCCACCTAAGAGATTGATCATACTTGAAAAATTACGCTAGCAAAAACTTAAATTTCTTCTTCATCTTTTTAAGTGTCCTCCTGATTTATGGTTGCGTCGCAAATAAAGATACTGCTGTAGACCGCAGGTTTCAAAACTTAACGGCAAGGTATAATTATATCTATAATTCCAATGTATTGCTTACTGAGTATAACGAAAGTTTATTACAAAGTTATGCAGATAATTATGAAAAAACATTACCTGTTTATCTTGATCCTGAGCCGCAGATTAACCTTGTACTAACACCAGGAGTAGCCAATAAACAACTGGATGAAGTAATTACCAAAGGGCAAACCATAATAAACGATAAAAGTTTTAGCAACTATATTGATGATGCCTACATGCTTTTGGGTAAGGCAAACTACCTAAAAGGGAATTATTTTATCGCATCAGAATATTTCGACTATACAGCAAAAACATACAGCAGCGATTTAAAAACTTTCATCATGGCCATGAACTGGAAAGCGCGCAGCCAAATGCAGTTAAACAACATGGTTCTGGCTGATAAAATTCTTGATACCATGCTGCGTGCCTCAGATGAATTGAAAAAAGACCTGGCTGAGCCATTGGCAACTGCTGCTCAGATGCGCATTTATCAAAAAAGAAATAAAGAGGCGATTCTTTTTCTTGAATCTGCAATAGCACTTCCGGCAGATAAGCAATTAAGGATTCGCTGGCGTTTTATTCTTGCACAATTGCAGGAAAAAGAGAAAAACCTTCAGGATGCTTATGCAAATTTTACCAAGGTTGAGAAAAGCAATACCCCTTTCGAAATGTATTTCCATGCCAATCTGAACAGGATTAAACTTAAGGCATTGTTAAGCGGCGTAAAATTAAATAAGGAAGAGCAATTGCTTGCTTTGTTAAAAGATGATAAAAACATCGACTATACGGATCAGATTTATTACCAGGTGGGAGAATTATTTTCTGCTGAAGGCAATTTTGTAAAGGCCGAAGAAAATTACCATAAATCAGTTTTAAAAAGTACGAGGAATCAAAACCAAAAAGCATTATCTTATTTAAGAATCGCTGATTTAAACTTTAAGGAATTTAACAATTATATCAAAGCGAAGCTTTATTACGACAGTACAGTAATGATTTTGCCCAAAAACTTCCCTGATTATGAAAATATTGTTAAAAAAGCCGATAATCTTAAATATTTAACCGACAGGTACACTATCATTGCAAAGGAAGATACAGCCCAGGCCATTGCTAAACTACCGGCAAACGAAAGAGAGGCTAAGGTTAAGGCATATTTAACCCCAAAAGTTGAAGTAAGCAATACTGGTGGAGTAATCAGCAACCAATATCTAAATGATCCCAATTTCCCCAATCAAACGCTAAATGCGTCAAACAATACTACCGGAAATACTTTTTACTTTAATAATAATGCTGCAATAAGTAACGGTTTTGGTGATTTTAAAAAGCGTTGGGGCAACAGGCAACTGGAAGACAACTGGCGGCAGAGCAACAGATCTTCGGCACAGGAAACCAACCAGGTTTTAGCTGGTGGTAATGTAGCCACTGGAATAACGCCGGCAAATGGTGAGCTAAATCAGGCTGCTGCAGATCAAACCTCCATAGAAAAACAGTTTTTGGATGGTCTTCCAACAACCCCTGCCCTACTGGCCACATCTGATCAAAAAATTATAGATGCATATTTTGAAATCGCCAGTTTTTACCAACAGGAACTAAATGATAAACCGGAAGCAAATAAAATCTACCTGGAACTGATAAAAAGGTATCCTGAAAATAATCATTTTGTTGCCATTTACTATAGTTTGCATTTAAACTATAAAGGTATTGATGAAGTAAAATCAGATCAGTATAAACAATTGGTGCTTACAAAATTCCCCGAATCTAATTTTGCAAAAAACATCCTTGATCCATCCTATTCGGCCAAACAAACCGAAATGGAGAATATTGCCATTAATAATTACAACGTAGCTTTTGATGCCTATGCCAAAAAAGATTATCCAAACGTGGTAAAACAGGCCGATGATAATATTGCTGCATTCCCTAACAATGATTTAGCTCCTCAATACGCTTATTTAAAGGCTATTGCCGTTGGGCGTACATCCAAAGTAGATGCCTTACTTACAGAATTTAACCTGATTACCACGCTTTATCCCAACGATAAGATTATTACACCTTTAGTTCGCGATCATTTAAAATACATTGAGGCAAACCTCGATGAATTTAAACAAAGGCCACTTGCGCTTGTTGATTTTGATGCAAACGCACCACGTTTTGTTAGTCAGGCCACACCGATTGCCGTTCCGGTAAAACCATTGGTAACGGATAATGCCATAGTGAAAACTGCCGAACCAGTTACAGTCGCTAAACCTGTTGAGGTTAAACCAACTGATACAAATAAGCCGGCAAGCATTTTCAGCGAGGCAAAATCAGAAGAATATTATTATGTAATTGATGTAGCCGATGCCACTTTAACCTTAAGTTCATCGCGTTTTGGAATAGGACAATTTAACCGTGGTAATTACCCTGATAATGATTTGGAACATAAATTGGTAGAGTTGGATAACGATCAGCTGATTTACATAACCAGTTTTATTGATTTGGAGGATGCTAAACTTTACGAATCGAGCATTACAGGACAATTAAAGAACATTATGAAGGTTCCGGCCAATTTATATAAAGGATTTATCATCAGTAAAGAAAACTTTTTAAAGCTAACAGACCGCTCCCGGATTAACGAGTATCTGGAGTTTTTAAAGGACGCTTACAAGTAATTATAGGATACTGAACATTTGCCTAAAAAGCTATTCTATAAAAAATTAATAAATTTGCATCCAAAATCTCCTATTCTGGAGATTAATGGAAAATAACACAACAAAATGAATAAGTCTCTTTCTGCACAAGAAACAAAAAGATATAGTTTAATCATCTGGAAAATACTAATTGGCGGAATTGCGCTATTTGCTATTTTTATTTCTATGATCGGTTTGGGCCTTTTTGGCGCATTACCTTCTTTCAGGGATATCGAACACCCAAAAAGCAATCAGGCTTCCGAAATTATTGCCGAAGATGGCCGTCCATTAGGTACATATTTTGTCCAAAACAGGTCCAATGTTACCTATAAGGATATTTCTGAAAATGTTATTAACGGATTAATTGCGACAGAGGATACCCGTTTTAAAGAACATTCGGGCATTGATTTTAAACGGACTTTTTCGATTATCGGATACAATTTAATCGGCAAAAAACAAGGTGCAAGTACCATTACCCAGCAGTTGGCTAAAAATCTTTTCCCTCGCGAATCAAACCTTAATTTCTTCTCATTGGTATTAACCAAATTCAAAGAGTGGATTGTTGCCGTTAAATTAGAGCGTAATTATACTAAAGAAGAGATCATCACCATGTATTTAAACACGGTTGATTTTGGAAACCAGGCTTATGGCATTAAATCTGCAGCGCGTGTTTACTTTAATACCACTCCCGATAAATTAAATTTAACACAGGCTGCAACCCTTGTGGGCATGCAAAAGGGAATCACCATGTATTCGCCAACCCGCCACCCCGAACGTTCAAGAGACCGTAGAAATACGGTAATGGCCTTAATGGTTAAATCGGAACTGCTCACCCAACAAGAATTTGACGAACAAAAGGAAAAACCTTTAAATCTACATTTTAATGCCGCAACCGTTAATGATGGCATTGCCCCTTACTTCCGCTCCGTACTGAAGAATGATATCAAAACTATTTTTCAGGAGCAATCGATTACCAAACCTGATGGCACTCCTTACGATTTAGACCGCGACGGTTTGAAAATTTATACCACATTAAATTATGACATGCAGGTATATGCCGAAGAAGCCCAAAAAGAATACATGAAGGTATTACAGGCACAATTTATAGCCAGTTGGAAAGGAAGAAATCCATTTAAAGATAAAGCCTTGCAGATAGAACAGGGCATTAAACGCTCAGATCGTTATAAATCGTTAAAATTGGAAGGTAAATCTGAGGATGAAATTAAAGATGATTTCAATACCAAAACTGAAATGACCATTTTTACCTGGAAAGGGAATATTGATACCGTAATGAAACCTATCGACTCAGTTAGGTACTATAAAATGCTATTGCGTAATGCCATGATGACGATGGACCCTACAAATGGTCATGTAAAGGCATGGGTGGGCGGCATCAATTACGAACATTTTAAATACGATCAGGTGAAAATGGGAACCAGGCAAGTAGGTTCGACAGCAAAACCTTTTACTTATGCCGTAGCGATCGAAAATGGTTATTCACCTTGTTATACTGTTCCAAATGTTCCGGTAACGATAGAAGGCTATGGAGATCCGTGGACACCAAGAAACTCTGGGAAACCGTTGCCAGGCAATATTACATTACAAAAAGCACTCGCTTATTCACAAAACTTTGTTACAGCATATTTAATGAAACAGGTTGGACCTGTTGCTGTATCTACTTTGGCCACCAAAATGGGGATACCAAATGTACCCGCATTTCCTTCCATCTGTTTAGGTACTTTCGATTCTTCTATTTTTAATATGGTGGGTGCGTATGGTGCATTTGCAAATAAAGGAACTTATACCAAACCGATTTATCTGTTAAGAATAGAGGATAAAAACGGCGTAGTTCTGTTTTCTCAGAAGGAAATACCAAAACCTATTATGAGCGAAGAAGTAGCTTATGTAATGACGAGAATGCTTAAAGGTGTGGTAACCAATGGAACCGGATCGAGATTAAATTATAAATACAAGGTTAATGCACCAATCGGGGCTAAAACAGGTACTACACAAAATAACTCTGATGGATGGTTTATGGCCATTACTCCTCAATTGGTTACCGGTATTTGGACAGGTTGCGAAGACAGGGCCTTTCACTTCATTAGCACCAGCCAAGGAGAGGGAGCGAATACGGCACTACCAATTTTTGCAGGTTTTATAAAAAAAGTTTATGCAAATCCTTCCTTAAAAATCAGTCATGCAGATTTTGAAGCACCCAAATCTGGTGTTTCCATTACCTTCGATTGTAATCAATACCAACAGCAAGAAGAAGGTACTAGCGAACTGGATGAGAAGTTAGGTTTCTAAATACTGTAATATAGCCTAAAATTTTAGGCCAAATTATAGGAGATAAATATTAAATTTGTAGTAGAAAATTGAAATATATGAGAGTTACGTTAGAAATATCAGATTTTGATGAGATGGAAAAACTCCTTTCTTTTTTCCAAACTATGAAATTAGAAAATATAAAAATTATTTCTTCTCAAGAAGCAAAGCCTAATCTACGCAAGGGCAATAAGTCTATTAATCCAAAAGAGCTTTTTGGAATCTGGAAAGAAACGCCAAAAAACATAGAGGATATACGTACTAAAGCATGGAATCGTAAAACATAGTTTATGATTTTATGCGATATCAATATTCTTATACATGCCTTTAATGGAAACATTGCTACCATAGAATCATTAGAAGAAATTGGTTTCGAAAACATTGTTCTATCGTCTATTACAACCATAGAACTCCTGCAAGGAATGGGAAATAAAAGCGAACTGGCACAAATGAAGAAAAAAATTAAATATTACGATATTTTTCATTTTGACAATCAGGTATCTCAAAAATCAATAGAACTTATAGAAAGCTTTAAACTGAGTCATAATCTTCAAATTCCTGATGCCATTATCGGAGCGACAGCAATTGTAAATAGTATTATGTTGTTTACTTACAATAAAAAAGATTTCGATTTCATGCCTAATATTATTCTTTATTAAAAATACCATATTTTTGCTCCTTTAATTTTTCATGAGCAGTTTCGACCATAAAACAGCATTAACCGCAATTCCGCATAAACCCGGCGTATACCAGTATTGGGATGCGGATGGAAAGCTGATGTACATTGGCAAGGCGAAAGATTTGCGCAACCGCGTTGGGTCTTATTTCAATACCGACCGGAATCAGTTTAATGGCAAAACAAGGGTACTGGTATCCAGAATCAGAAAAATTACCTTTACTATAGTTGATACCGAAATAGATGCTTGGCTGCTGGAAAACAGCTTGATTAAAAAGCATCAGCCCAAGTTCAACATCAACTTAAAAGACGATAAAACCTATCCATGGATTATTGTTAAAAATGAGAATTTTCCACGAATTTACTGGACAAGGAAGGTAATTAAAGATGGTTCTACCTATTTTGGCCCCTACGGCTCAATAGGCATGATGCATACCATTTTAGATCTTATTAAAGAAACTTATCCACTGCGTACCTGCAGTTTGCCCCTAACGGAGAAAAATATAGACGAAGGAAAATTTAAAGTTTGTTTAGAATACCAGATCGGCAACTGTAAAGGGCCTTGCCAAAATTATCAGACGGAAACCGACTACGACAAAAATATTGCTGAGATTAAAGAAATCTTAAATGGCAAAATTGGTAATGTAATCCGCGATGTAAAAGGCATTATTAAATCCGCTTCGGAAGACTTGAACTTTGAAATGGCGCATCAATATGCCCGCCGATTACAGGTTTTGGAAAAATATCAAAGTAAATCGACTGTTGTAAACAGTGCCATTACCAATGTTGATGTGGTGAGCATTGCTTCTGATGAACGCTACGCTTTTGTAAACTACCTAAAGGTGATGAATGGTACAATCATCCAAACGCAAACCATAGAAGTTAAAAAACAACTCGATGAAAGCGACGATGAGATTTTAACCCTGGCGATGCTCGAATTCAGAACGAAGTTCAGTAGTACCTCAAAAGAAATTATTGTTCCTTTTGAACCTTCTTTAGAAGATGAAAGTTTAAAATTTACGGTTCCTAAACTGGGGGAAAAGAAAAAGCTTTTAGAACTTTCGCAAAAGAATGTTTTGTTCTTTAAAAAAGAGAAGTTAAATCAGTATGAAAAACTGAATCCAGACCTACGCACGGATCGGATTTTAGCAACCATGCAAAAAGATTTGCGTTTAACACAGCTTCCAAAACACATTGAATGTTTTGATAACTCCAATTTCCAGGGAAAATACCCGGTTTCTGCAATAGTAGTTTTTAAGGATGCCAAACCATCAAAAAAAGATTATCGCCATTTTAACGTGAAAACAGTTGAAGGTCCGAATGATTTTGCGACCATGGAAGAAGCCGTTTTCCGCCGTTATAGGAGAATGTTAGACGAAAACCAGACATTACCTCAACTCATCATTATTGATGGCGGTAAAGGACAGCTTTCGTCAGCAATGAAGAGTTTAAAATTATTGGGCATAGAAAACAAAGTAACAGTAATAGGCATTGCAAAACGTTTGGAAGAATTATTTTATCCAGGCGATTCTTATCCACTTTATTTGGATAAAAAATCAGAAACCTTAAAGATAATCCAGCAGCTGCGTGATGAAGCCCACCGCTTCGGAATTACATTTCACCGTAAGAAACGCGACCAGGGAACACTTAAAACCGAACTCGAACAGATTGAAGGCATCGGTAAAACCACAGCTGATAAGCTGTTAACGCAGTTCAAATCTGTTAAAAAGATTAAAGAAGCTACAGAGAAAGAATTGGCTGAGGTATTGAATAAAAAGCAGATGCTCACCCTTAAAGCTTATTTCAATCAGGAATAATTTCTTTAATAAACTTCATCCGCTCATCATATTTTAGAAAGATTTTCCAATACGGTTAAAACGGGATATAAAAAAAGGCTCCGATTTAATCGAAGCCTTTTTAATTAGATTAGTATTCCCACAGACCTTGTTCGTAATCAAGAACAGATTTTTTGATCCTTTCTGATTCGTACAATCTTTCTCTCGGGTTAGTGATAATATCTCTGATTTTATTGTCGCCAGGATTTGATTCTTTAACAATATAGCTGCTAAATAAACGGCGGATAAAGAAATCATCAAAACTTAATGATGAAGCGTCATTATTAGTATTAATTAAACGCTTTTTAGTTAAAATTTCTCTTGCTTCCGGATAATACACCCAAAATACAGGCTGCCATTGTTTAGAAACCTCATTGTATTTTAATGGTGCGATACCTACAATACGAGGCTCGAAAATAGAACGTTTGGTATCAAAAATCCAATCTTCTTTAATTCTGAATTTTAAGAACAATTCTGGATTGAAGTCATTTACTACTGTAGTTACCGTTCCGGTTTTATTGTTCGAAACCTCTGCTGTTCCTAAAGCCGACTTTGCTGCAGAATCTGCAGACATTGGATTAAGAAAAGCATCATCCTCGTTTAACGCACTATCAATTGGTGAATATGCGGTGAGTTCGTCCTTTTTAATGGCTGAAATTAACACATCAATCAATCTAGATTTCGGTGATTTTAAGGCCGAATTAACAGTATCACGTAAATCAATTTCCCTCCAGATCCGTTTTGCATAAAAAACATCCTCTTCCCTAACATCTGCCAAAGGAACCATTTCAGTACTGTCAATATCCTTACGGGCATAAAAGCCATCTTTCGGTGGTACCTTAAGCTTCTTTTTAGCCGTTTTAACAGGAGCTTTCACAGTATCTACTGCGGGTGCAGCAGCTACCGGCGCAGCTTTTTTTGGTGCTAACCTGGTAGGCTTTCTCTGTGCAAAAGCAAATGTGGTTAACAAAACTAAAATAGCAATACTTACAATCCTTTTCATCTTCTTTTTATTTTACGCTAAACGCTAATGAAGGCAAAATTTTCTGGCGGCCATCTGGCCCAATAGAAACGATATCTTCAAAAAACACCCTTGTACCAGGCGTAATCGAGTTTATGGCTCCCTTAACCGCACCTGCAAAACTGCCACCACTACCAGGAATGGTAACAGCATCAGAACGAGGTTTGATAATTGTTAACTTATAACGTTGTATTTTAAATTTAACATCAAAAGGGAAATCATCCAGATCTGCCTCAATTTCAGTTTCGCTTTTTAATTGTACCGAAGCTACATCCCCTCCAGCGCGGCCACCAACCTTAGCTACAGGAGTTGGAATTCCTTTAACCCTGAATTTTTGTGAGCCCAAGCTAACCGTTTTACCAGCGTTATTTGCGGATACATTAATGGATACTTCCTGACCAACCAGGCTGCCCGGAACGTTAACGTTATAGTTTCCGTTAGCACCAGACATTGAACCTCCTGAAATGGAAGCACGAACGCTTTCTAGTGGGAAACCTGCCGCCGATACTGTAAATGGATTCGGAATACCTGCATAAATTACATTCAGTTTCGTTGAAGAAACAGATGCTGAAGGTTTCGCTACCTGATAAGTTTGAGGCTGGGTTTTGTATTCCTTTACCTGCCCATCAGTTTGACGAACGCGTACAGTACCCACCCAGGTAAACTGTCCAACGCTACCTGTACCGCCAGTGTATGTTCCTTTACCGTCTTTAATAGACAATTTATTCCCATTAACTGTAATATCAGGTGTTGATCTGGAATCGCTGGCTGTTAAAAATACTTCCGCGGTATAAGGCTGCCCTTGAATCACATAAGAAGTAGGTGCTACTGCAACTGCTGCAAACTGATCAAGATTAACCTGTGCCTTATCCATATTTCCGAACAATTTTTTAACAACTTCTGCTTCAGCATTCTTAGTATCTGTTTGCAGTTTAGTTAAAATAGTCATTGCAGCAGTTAATGGCGTACCCTCACCGAAGTAAGTTTCTTGCCAGTTGCCTTTTCTTTTTCTTGCAGGATCTTTGGCTTCAAGAGAGAATGCAACACTTGCTCTATCTTCCTTATCCAATAAAGAGATTAGCTTTTCGCGGGTTGCATTAATTCTTTTCTTTAACTCATCTGCCTTCTTTTGATTGATCATGATATTTTGAGCAATATCCTGATTTGATCTGTTTACTAAGTCTTCAGTTTCCGGATCGATTCCGTCACCAGCCTGAGTAAACTCTTTTTTAATGCTTTCAATATAGTTATTTAAATCATCAGCTGCCTTTTGCGCTTGTTTAGCCCTATCGTAAATAGGCTGGGCGCGTGCTGGCTCTTCTTTTAACTTTGAGTTTTCGAAGGCAGAAAATAATTGATTAATACTTGTATTTACATTGTTTTTAGAGGTATCCAAACTATCGTTGATATTTTTGAATGCATCTAAAATGGTATCTGATACGTTTAAGGCCAACATCGCCAACAATACCAAATACATGATATTGATCATCCGCTGCCTCGTTGTTTCTTTTCCGCCTGCCATGTTTGATGTAGCTTTTCCTTTAAATTAAAAACTAAACAAATTATACACGTGGGCTGTTCATAGCCGATAGCATATTGCCATAAATTGCATTAAGCGATGATAGGTTTTTAGCCAATTTGTTCACCTCTTCTTTAAACTGTTTCGAATCTTCCATCGATTCGTTAAAGTTCTGCATGGTTAAAGATAGGTTTGAATAAAATTTATTCATCGATTTTAAATGCGCACTCGAATCCTGTAATTCTAATTCATATACAGCATTTAAAGCAGATAAATTTTTAGCCAAATTGTTAACCTGGTCATGGTATGCCTGAGAATCTACGTTGCTCTCGCCCATTGCTTTTAAATTAGCTGTTGCCTTTTCAAAAGATGCACTTAAATTGTCGAAACCAGCTGATGCCGTTTTAACTTTTCCAGTAAATTCGTTAGTAGCCGTAGAAGCATCAGCAACGTTAGAAATTGTTGCCACTTTATCACCAAAAGTACGCAAACCTGTACCCAGGCTTTCAATCAGCTCTGGTCCGATTTTAGCGTCAGATAACATTTTGTCTAAAGCTGCTGTGTTCGAAGATCCTACTGCTGCAACCGGTCTTGCTGATGCTGTTGGTAACTCACCTTTAAAATCTGCATTTAATTCTGGGTAAACCCTTTCCCATGCTGGTTCTGGTTCTGGTGGAAAAAATCCGGTTAAAAAGAATAAAAATGCTTCCACTCCTAGACCAAGCCCAATCATGTAGTTACCCACAATTCCACCAATGTGTAGAATTTTAAATAACGCTCCGATAATTACAATACTTGCTCCCCATGAAATCGCTACGTGTAACCAGCCTGGTTGTTTCTTTGCTGCCATAAAATTTTGATGTTTTTCTTTAGTTTTAGTTTATTTTGGTTTAATTTCTTAAGTCGGTACCAGGGTAAGATGAAACACATCTGAAACCAATATATGATCTTTGTGTATCTTGATATTCGTAAGTAGCTACTGCATTTTGTAAGAAATAGCCAGTATCTTTCCAAGATCCACCTTTAACTACCTTACGCTTTTTATATTTGCTATCATTAGCGCCCGCGTCATAAGTAAAGTTAGGATTCAGATCATGTAACAATGGGCTGGCACCTTTATTATATGCGGTTAATGTCCATTCAGAAACATTACCAGCCATATTGTACAAACCGTAATCGTTAGGGAAATAAGATCTTACACCTACAGTATAAATACCACCATCGCTCGAATAATCACCACGGCCTGGTTTAAAATTGGCCTGCAAACAGCCTTTGGTATTTCTAATGTAAGGGCCACCCCATGGGTATTTAGTTTTGGTATTGCCACCTCTTGAAGCATATTCAAATTCTGTTTCAGCAGGCAATCTGTAATCTGATCTTGATCCAACCGGAAGTTTTCTGGCTGTGGCAACACCATCATACAATCTTGTTCTCCAGTGAGAGAATGCTTTTGCCTGCTCCCAGCTTACGCCAACTACAGGATAATCATCATAAGAAGGGTGATTGTAATAACCACGAACCATTGGATCGTTTTGTGAATAAGAATAATCCGTTTTCCAAACCATTGTATCCGGATAAATAGCAACATTATAACGGTCGATATAATCCTGACGCTTAGCATTTGGATTCTTATGGCCAATTGCTGCCTTTTCCATATTGAGTTCGGCGTAAGAATATTCAAACTTGCGAACATCCAGTTCTTTTTTGCCTGGAAGAGCATCTAAACCTGAGTAATACATCCCATCAAGCTGACTAGCCTGAGCAGCAGCAGTACCTCTACCCCTGTTGCGCCAAATATTTGAGCCATTTGGTCCAACTCTTTTCCAATCGATGTATTTTTCTCCACCAACTGCAGCGGCAGCATTACCTCGTGGGGTAATCATAAACTGCTGAGGATTGCCCATCATTACAATAGCAATCGAATCGCGTACCCAATTGGTAAACTGGCGATATTCAGCGTTTGAGATCTCAGTCTGATCCATGAAAAATGCACTGATAGTAGTCATTCTACTTGGCCCGTTCTGAGAAAAGGTAATATCTTCATCAGAACCTCCCAGTGGAGTATGCCCAGGCGGTATATAAACCATTCCTAGTGGGATTCTATCGTTTTTAAATTTTCGGTTATAAGCACCCACCAGCTCACCCTGACCGCCATGGCCACAGCTTGCTAGCATCACAGTTATACCTACAATAGCTAGAAAGTAGATTTTCTTCATATTTTTTACGGTGTGCAAAGCACGATTAGGAGCAATTTTATCAAAAATCACTACAATTATCAACAAAAGCAAATATTTTACATGAAATCATCACTAAAAGGCAATTAAAATTTTGTTAACTAAATTTTAACCACCTCTAATTTTGTTAATAATATGCGTAACTCTCTTATTTACAGCGAAGTTACGCATTTATTATAATGACTAAAAATAATTTATAGAATGTATTATTTATTAGATATTTTGATGTAATTCTCAATAGCCATCGTCATTGATGGCACACCTGGGGTTGGTGCGGCGATATCTACAATAAGATCCATATCCGTACAAGCCTTACTTGTATTCGTTCCAAAAGCTGCAATACGCGTGTTGTTTTGTTTAAAATCAGGGAAATTTTTAAACAAAGACTGGATACTTGACGGGCTGAAAAAAGCAATAACATCATAAAAAACTTCAGCAAGATCAGATAAATCGCTCACAACTGTTTTAAATAAAACAGCAGGAGTAAAATTATATCCGCTCTTTTCAAGAAATTTCATGGTATCTTCCGTAGCCATATCCGAACAAGGATATAAAAATTTCTCGTTCGCATGTTTTTTTAACACTTCAGCTAAATCTGCTGCAGTTTGTTTTCCGAAAAAGATTTTACGCTTTCTGTATTGAATGTATTTTTGCAGGTATAATGCGATGGTTTCGGAAAGACAGAAATATTTTAGCTCTGCAGGTACGTCATAACGCATTTCTTCGCAGATTCTAAAAAAATGATCTGCTGCATTGCGACTGGTGAAAATAACCGCAGTAAAATCGGCTAAATTGATTTTATCTTTCCTAAAGTCTCTTGCTGGCACACCTTCAACGTGAATAAAAGACCTGAAATCAACTTTTAAGTTGTGTTTTTTGGCCAAATCGTAGTAAGGAGATTTTTCTGTTTCAGGTTTTGGTAAAGTAACCAAAATACTTTTTACTTTGCGGATTCTAGAGTCGTTCTTTTCTTGCATTTTCCTTTTTCCTGCTACAGCCCTATCGTTTTTATTAGTATTAGGATAGGACATATTTCGAGGGCGCAAAAATACAAAAATAAATGCATTTTAGAAAACTTATTATTAGAAAGTATAGTTATACCCGCTCTCAGTAGTTGGAAAGCAAAAATTATGCCTAACAACAAGAACGCCAACACGATATACACGGCCCCATATTTAAGCGGCGACAGGGCAAAAGCGACTACCAAAGGGATAAATAATAGCGAAGCATTGAAGTAACTGAGGTACAATATGGAAATATATTCACCCACCGGTTTCTGAACATTGAAGAGGTAACCTAAAAAACGCAAAAGGATAAGTTTCAGCGCATAAAAAACAATAATTGTAATGGAGATGCTGAAAAAAAACTTAAATCCATCCTTTGCCTGGTACATATCATTCCATTGTGCCACAAGGAAAAAAAACATCCCGAAAACAAACCCAAACTGTACAAAAAGCAACAAAAATGGCCACGAGCTAAAAAGATTGTCTTCTTTGTTAATATTGTTTAAAATCCTGTTGCTAAAAAACGATTGTACAATTGCTGAAAGTTGCTTCGAAAATGCATTTTTTAAAATGGCAAAAATGATTAACATGCCAAAAATAAATCCCAATAAACCAACATTTCCTTTCGGAATTTTTGTACCCAGTTGATAGGGGTTTGCTTTTTTCTTTAAATGGTGGTATTTCTTATGCCATGCCCATAAATCGAGTTTTTTAAAAAGATATTCCTTTTCAATGGTATCTATCAGGGCGTTTTTATTAATTAAACTATCAGGCAATACCCAAGTGTGATGAATGAGAGAATCCGTAGAAAATTTTTGCCTGGCGAGTTTTGCAGAATCCGGCCTGTACCGCCTGTACCGATACTGATTTACTATTGCACTATCCGTTTGTACAGGAATTTGCTGGGCTGCTACAAATTCTGCAGACCATAAAAACGCGAACAAAATGAAAAGAAATTTCGGCATGTAGTCAATCAAGCTTAAAGTTGCAAAAGTAGTTGAATAATCATTGTTTACCTAAAGAAAATAAATGGATAATTTTACAACTCTGGCAGAAGTAGGTTATTATGACATTAAAGAAAAACTAACTTCATTATCTTTGCGCCAATGGCTGGTATCTATATCCATATTCCTTTCTGCAAAAAGGCTTGTCACTACTGCGATTTTCACTTTAGCACTTCCTTAAAATATGCTGATGAAATGGTGGGTGCGATCTGTAAAGAAATTAAAATGAAAAAAGACCGGATTTCTGGTCAGGTTGGAAGCATTTATTTTGGTGGGGGAACGCCTTCTATTTTATCTCAAAATGCTTTACAAAAGATTTTTGATGCCATTAACCATACTTTTTCAGTTGATTCTGCTGCCGAAATTACCATCGAAACCAATCCCGATGATTTAACTGCGCAGAAATTAAAAGCGCTTAAACAGCTTCCCGTTAACCGCTTTAGTGTTGGTATTCAATCTTTTTATGATGAAGATTTAATCTGGATGAACAGGGCACACCACGCCCGGGAGGCTGAAGATTGCATTAGAAGAAGTCAGGATGCCGGCTTTGAAAACTTAACACTCGATTTAATTTACGGGTACCCCTTACTCACCGATCAGAAATGGCTGAACAACATTGCAAAAGCAATCGAGCTGGAAGTTCCACACATTTCAGCTTATGCTTTAACCGTTGAGCCGCGAACCGCCTTAGCTCATGCCATTAAAAACAAGAAACAAATACCTGTAAGCGATAACCAAAGTGCGGCACAGTTTGTAATTTTAATGGAAAAACTGGTTGAGGCAGGTTTTGACCATTATGAAATTTCCAATTTCGCCAAGCCGAACCATTATGCAGTACACAATACCAATTATTGGAAAGGTATAAACTATATTGGCATCGGGCCTTCGGCACATGGTTTTGATGGACAGAACAGATACATGAATCCAGCAAATAATGCTTCATTTATAGAAAGTTTGGCCCATAATAAACTCCCGGAAATTGTTGAAACGCTTAGTATTCACGACAGATTTAACGAGTATGTAATGACCTCCCTGAGAACGATGTGGGGAACCGATCTTAAAAAGATAAATGCAGATTTCGGGAAAGATTTTTTGGAAGAAACTACATATAACCTTAAAAATTTCGAGGATAAGGATTGGCTGATCATTGATGGGGATAATATCCGTTTAAGCAAGAATGGAAAATTATTTGCCGATCATATTGCTTCAGAATTGTTTATTATTGAGAATGATTAAGGAAATGGATTAGTTATATTTCAGAAAACCCATAGTTCATCATTCTTTAATTCAATATAAAATATTATGTCAAAAATTGTATGGATTACAGGTGCATCTTCAGGAATTGGCGAAGCATTGGTATATGAATATTTTAAGGCTGGTGATAAACTTATTATTTCAGGCAGAAACCGCGACGAACTTTTTAGGGTGAAGGGCAATTGCCAAAATTCTTTTAATGTACATGTGCTACCCTTCGATTTGAGCGAAACGACTACCCTCGAAAGTAAAGCTGCTGACGCGATACGCATTTTTGGCAAAATAGATCTATTGATCAATAGCGGTGGCGTTAGTCAGAGAAGTTTATCACTCGAAACCAATCTTCAAACGAAACAACAGATTATGGACACCAATTTTTGGGGAACGGTTGTACTCAGTAAATCAGTTCTTCCATCAATGATTGCCAATGGCAGTGGCCAAATTGTGGTTATTAGTAGCTTGGTAGGAAAATTCGGCACCAAATTCCGTTCTACCTACGCTGCTTCGAAACATGCTTTACATGGTTATTTTGATTCGCTCCGTTCGGAAGTTTATGATAAAAACATTGATATAACCATCATATGCCCAGGTTTTATTAAAACCAACGTAACTTATAATGCACTTACCGGAGATGGCAACCCGCTAAACAAAATGGGTGATGCTCACGAAAACGCCATGACGCCCGCTCAATGTGCAAAAGAAATTGTAGACGCTGTTAAAAGCAAAAAAGAAGAGGCTTATATCGGCGGGAAAGAAACCAAAGCGGTTTTATTGAAGCGTTTTTTTCCAAAAATTTTTTCAAAAAAAGTAAGAACTGCTAAAGTGAATTAGCTTATAGATGCCGGTTGGCAATGAGACTGTTCAGCGATTCTTTAACGCTTGCAAATCGGTCAAATTTTCATGATAAGTTAAAAACAACCGGCTGTTAAATAAACTTGGTTTCGCTGAGAACTACAGCAGCACATTTTAAAAATCATAAAACAAAAAAAATAAAACACTAATAATCAAATGATTAAAGAATAATTTTCATTTCTAAAAACCAAGCATCTGTAAGCCGTCGTAAATGGAATCAAATAACAGAAACTTAAAATTAGAAATAATGAAAAATTTAATCTTATCAGTATTTGCCGTAATTACAATGGCATTCACAACCCAAGTTTACGCTCAAAAAAACCCAATGGTGGGTGGAGCAGCAATGTATCCTGCTAAAGATATTGTAGACAATGCAGTAAACTCAAAAGACCACACTACATTAGTTGCAGCAGTTAAAGCAGCAGGTTTAGTAGAAACTTTAAAAAGTAAAGGTCCTTTCACCGTTTTCGCACCAACAAACGCTGCATTCGATAAACTTCCTGCAGGAACTGTTGATAATTTGGTTAAACCAGAAAACAAAGCTACCCTTACAAAAATTTTAACTTACCATGTTGTTGCAGGTAAAATGGATAGCAAAGCCATTGCAAAAGCAATTAAAGCTGGTGGTGGTAAAGCAGAATTAACAACCGTAGAAGGTGGTAAACTTTGGGCTTGGATGGAAGGCAAAAAATTAATGTTAAAAGATGAAAAAGGTGGAATGAGCACTGTAACTATTGCAGATGTTTATCAGAAAAATGGTGTAATTCACGTAGTTGATACCGTATTAATGCCTAAATAATATTTAATATATCCTTTTGATCAACAAAAAACGTTCTGGCAATAGCTGGAACGTTTTTGTTTTAAAAAAACAAACTACATTAAATCCATAGTTATTTATTTATCGTAAATATGGGCATAACAGCAAAATATATCCTTATTAATTGATATTACTCGACCCGTGTGATTTTTTAAATTAACGTTTTTGCTTAACCGTAAAAACGTTTTTTTATGTGTAAATGGTAGTCTGGGTTGTTTTTAATTTATTGTCAGCCATTTTTCAAGTTTTAGCTTTCGTAAAGCCTGTTGTTTTTTAACTATTTAATTTTGCTTCATTAATAGTTATTTAACATGAAATTCAATTTAACATAGAGATACCTTATTTATGCCAACCGGATACTGGCACTGGATGAAATATCTGGACGGATCATTCTCAATTAGTTTAAGAGCCTGGGACAAAAGCTGGGCCGTGAAAGCAAAAAGCTTGTATAACTTAACTTTACAGCGTAAATTTGACGACTTTATGAAAGCCAACTACCGCGAAAAGTACATGCACTGGAAAGAACAACTTGCGGTTAAAAAAGCAAATAAAGCATTAGAAAAAAATTTACCAAAATAATAATTATTGAATGATGAAATGAAGGAACGATTGGATGGGCATATTTTATGATGCTAGTTTAATCATTCTCGCATTCGCAATTTAAATTCAATAACTCAATCATTCAATATATGCATCCTAACATTATAAAAATTCAAGAGAGAATAGAGCCGCTAAGGCAAGAAATCATTAACCATAAAGTTTATTCGGCCATTAGTGAACTGGAAGATCTCAGGATTTTTATGGAACATCACATATTTGCTGTTTGGGATTTTATGTCGCTGCTTAAAGCCTTGCAGATCAACCTCACTTGTACCACCCTTCCGTGGTTTCCGGTAGGTGATCCGGTAACGAGGCAATTAATTAATGAAATTGTAGCAGGCGAAGAATCGGATGTTGACGCAAATGGTGCGATTAAAAGTCACTTTGAGCTTTATTTAGATGCAATGAATCAATGTGGTGCCAATACGAAACCGATCAATAACTTTTTGGAAGGTTTAAAAAATGGAAAAAGTTTCGAGGAAGCTTTCAAAACAGCAGAGGTGCCTGCAAGTGCTCAGGATTTCGTTAATGCCACTTTTGAAACCATTAATAGCGGAAAAACACATTTACAAGCAGCTAGCTTTACATTTGGCCGTGAAGACCTGATTCCAAACATGTTTTTTAGCATGGTAAACGATTTAAACAGTACACAGGCTGATAAAGTATCAATTTTTAAATATTATTTAGAACGTCATATCGAAGTAGATGGCGACCACCATAGCCACCTCGCATTATCGATGACGGAGAAACTGTGCGAAAATGATGAATCTTTTTGGGTTGAAGCAGAAGAAACCACCAAAAAGGCCCTTCAAAAAAGGATCGATCTTTGGGATGCTGCCTATGCCGAAATTGTTAAAAATAAAGTTGTAGCGTAATTATTAAATTGTTAAGTATTTGCTAATTTAGATTACGTGATTTTAGTCACATTTACCTCTGAACATCGATTTTGTAAAATAAAATTTACACATTTGTTGTTCGGCACAAATAACCGATTTTAAGCGCATGAGTTTCATTTTAAAACCTGTTGATATCGTTGAGAGCATCACTCCCGAAGATTTTAAGAAAAATTATCTGAAAACTAAACGTCCGTTAGTAATCAGGGGCCTAACTAAAGATTGGCCTGCCAGAGAAAAATGGACAACCGAATATTTAAAACAAATTGGCGGTGATCTGGAAGTTCCACTTTATGACAACTCTAAAGCAGATCCATCAAAACCAATTAATGCGGCTACCGCACACATGAAATTTGGCGATTACCTCGATCTGATTAAACGTGAACCAACGGAATTGAGAATCTTCTTTTTTAACCTGTTTAAAAAAGTACCAAGTTTAATAAATGACGTAAAAATCCCTAAAAATTTAATGGGTGGTTTTATCGAAAGTATGCCAGCAATGTTTTTTGGTGGTTCTAACTCGGTAACTTTTTTACATTACGATATTGATTTACCGCATATTTTCCATACCCACTTTGGTGGCAGAAAACACATTGTACTTTTTGATAACAAATGGAAAGACAGGTTATATTGCTTGCCAAATGCTACTTATGCTTTGGAAGATTATGATGTGGCCAATCCTGATTTCGAAAAATTTCCTGCGTTAAATGGTGTTGAGGGATATGAAGTTTTCTTAGAACATGGCGATACCTTATTTATGCCTACAGGCATGTGGCATTGGATGAAATATCTTGATGGTTCATTCTCGCTAAGTTTAAGGGCTTGGGATCAATCGATCACACGTAAAGTAGCCAGCGTTTGGAGTTTATTTACCCATGGCGCGATTGACAGTTTAATTAAAATGACTTTTAAAGAAAAGTATGCGAACTGGAGAGAGAAAAAAGCAGTAAAAATTGCAGAAAAGGCTTTGGCTAAAGGCAGACCTTAATGTTATTATAAGCAAAATATAGCGGGGCATCGGGTTACGGTAGCCCCGTTTTTTTTTACATATTCTATTTTAACACAAAATAAAATCAGACATCTATAAATGGATCCCGAAATACTCACCGAGAAAGAAAAAATGTTGGCCGGTAAAGCTTACCAGGCTGGTGGAGCAGAATTATCAAAAGAGCGGTTAAAAGCACGCGAAATTGTTTATGAATTTAACAATCTTGCTCCAAAGTTTATTAAACAACGCAAGGAGTTATTAAAACGACTTTTCGGAAAAACAGAACGCATGTTTTATGTTGAGCCACCCTTTAGATGCGACTATGGTTATAACATTGAAATCGGCGACAATTTTTACGCCAATTTTAACCTTGTTATTTTAGATTGCGCGAAGGTTAGTATTGGGAATAGTGTTTTTATTGCGCCAAATGTTGCTATATACACGGCCGGGCACCCTATCCACGCACATTTAAGAGATCAGGAATATGAGTGGGCGCAGGAAGTAACCATTGGCAACAGCGTTTGGATTGGTGGGAATGTTGTGATTAATCCTGGTGTTACAATCGGATCAAATGTGGTTATCGGATCTGGCAGTATTGTTACCAGGGATATTCCGGATAATGTTTTCGCTGCCGGCAACCCATGCAGAGTGATCCGCCAGTTGACAGATGCAGACAAAGATTACTATTATAAAGATTTTAAGTTGGAAGAATAATCTTTATGCAACTTTAACTTTCTTTATATCGTCTTGAAAGAAAACTTATATGATGAAAACAGCTATAACATTTTTCTGTACAATTTTTGTTTCATTGCCTGTATTCGCACAAAGTATTTCCAAAGCAGATGCTATTGAAGATATCAATTTTCTTGATAAAACGATAAGAGCAGTACACTATAATCCATTCTTATTTTCTTCAACCTCTAAATACCTGAAGAAAGTAAATCAATTAAAAAGTTCCATTCCAGATTCTATTGATACCAAACTTTTTACTTTGAAACTTACAGAAATGACAGCTGTTATCGGTGATGCTCACACTGCACCAACGATTATACAATCTATTTTTAAATCAGATTTCCGTAAGCCTATTTTTTTGCCAATAACATTTATTGCCGACAAAAAAAACAAAGTTTATGCAGATGGAAAATCAAAGTCTGATATTATTCCGGCTGGAGCGGAAATTCTTTCAATTAATGGAACATCAGTACAAAAATTTTATCAGGAATGTGCATTAAGAAGTGGCGGGCTCCAATCCTACAGCAACGAAATCGCGATCAAAATGATGGGCTATAACTTATATCTTTCTGATATTAAAGCACCATTTAAAATAGTATATATCTACAAAAACAAAAAACAGATTAAAACCCTTTCAGAAGGAACAATTTTAAGAAATATAATTGCTGATGTATTTCCAAATTTGGTGAATAATCCATATTCATTCAGAATATTAAAGAATAAGATTGGTTATTTAGAATTAAATACTCTTGAAGGAGATTACCATCCATACTTAAAGTTTTTTGATTCATGTTTTACCATTATAAAGGAAAAGCACCTCAAAACCATTGCAATCGACATCAGAAAAAACACCGGGGGCAACTCTATTAATGCAGATTTACTTTTAGGCTATTTCAACTCAAAAAAATATACGCTAACAAGCGGAAAATACTGGAAAATAAGTCGGTTGTATAAAAACGAATTAATTAAACATGGAGATAGCAGTAATATTTACCTAAAACAGGATGACGATAGCATTTGGCAAACCGAAACATGTGCGCCATATGATCCAAAATATATTAGTGAAGAAGCATTTTTCAAAGGTAAAGTTTACGTTATTACTGGACCGATGACATTTTCGAGCGCAAATATGCTGGCAGACGGTATAAAGAGATTTAATCTCGCAACACTAATTGGCGAACCTACTGGAGAAAATACAAACGACTTTGGTGAAGGCTATCGCTTTCTGCTTCCCAAGAGCAAAATTAGCATGAGTGTATCCACAAGTTTTGATATGGGGGCAGATTGCAACGAGAAAACAAAACATCCTGTCAATCCAGACAAGTCTATCTACACGAGCTACATAGATAAAATTAAAGGTACCGATCCTGTACTTTTATATATATTAAAGGAAGCGGAATAACTAACTACTATGATCAACAATTACTTTCCATTCTCCTTTAATTTTTTTGATCAAGAGTGTAAAATATCCTTTTAACTCGTCTTTTTCTCTTTTAACATTCCAACTCCCCAACACAAAGGCCAGGTCGGGTTTTAAAAAATCTACTTTTTTTATCCCGAACACTAAAAAGCCCATGGCAGATTTATCCGGATAACCTTTTTTATAATTATCCAAAGTTTTTTGCCAACCATATGTTGGTCCGCTTTTACCCACAAAAAGTAAACTATCCGATTTTTCGTATCCTTGCATAAAAGCTTCCACATCACCTTTATTCCAATCTGTACGTTGTTTTTCGAGCAGGTTGAGAATTGCTTGTTTTTCTTTTGCATTTTGGGCAAACACGCTGAATGACATTAAAAGCAGGGCAATTACGAGTAGTTTTTTCATGATGGTTTAAAATATGGTAAAAAATAAAGATATGAAACAAATTATTTTGTTCCATGCGTAAAAATTCTTTATTTACGTATCTATAAATCTTCTATGCAAAATAAAGTAATTACAATTGGCGAAATACTTTGGGATGTTTTCCCGGAGGGAAAAAAAGCTGGCGGCTCAAGCATGAACGTAGCACTCAACTTACACAAACAAAGTATAGAAAGTAGTTTTATCAGTGCTATTGGAAACGACGAAAATGGTAGAGAACTATTTAATTTTTTAGCCAACAACCATTTTGCAACCGATTTAATCCAGGTAAATGCAGAACTGCCAACCAGTACGGTTGTGGTACAGCTGGATGAAAACCATCAGGCTACCTATACCATTAAACAGCCGGTGGCCTGGGATGATATTAAATTAACAGATGAAAATATTGCAGCAGTTAAAGCGGCGGATGCTTTGGTATATTGCAGCTTAACCTGTAGGGAAGAAAAATCAAGAAAAACCATTCTTGCACTTTTAGATGATGCAAAAATTAAAATATTCGATATTAACCTTCGGGCGCCCTTTTATACTAAAGATTTAATAGCAGAACTTTTAGCAAAAGCTGATATATTAAAAATAAACGAGGATGAAATTTTATGGGTTAAAGAATCATTCGGTTTAACTGGCAATACCGACGAACAGCTTTTAAAACAACTTTCTACTCAATTTAATATCGAAACCATTTGCCTTACACTTGGTGATAAAGGTGCTTGTGTATTAAAAGATGGCAAATTGTTTAAACACAAGGGCTATAAAGTACAGGTGGCCGATACGGTTGGTGCCGGTGATGCTTTTTTAGCCACGTTTATAGCCTGTTATTTGCAAGGCTACCCAATGGAAACCACTTTAGATAATGCCTGCAAAGTTGGCGCTTTTGTAGCCTCACAAGCTGGTGCCAACCCTGATTATAACAAAAAGATCTACCATATGGCGCTTGGGTAAGCTTTTGCCTTTTTGCCACGGATGCACGGATTAACACGGAAAGTTTAACCTAATAGGTAGGAGTTAAAACGGTGGGGTTTGCGTTAGGGATTGGAAGGGTTCGGTACCGATCCTTAATCGGTACCGGAGCGAAGCGCAGCCCTGAAAAGCCCGACCCTTGCGCAGCTTGGGAAACGCCCGGATCAGTTTGACAGCTTTTAGTTGACAGTTTATAGTTTCAATTTAACCATGCTTTGGTCTTTCAGCTTTTACCTTTCTGCTTGGCACCAAATATGACACCGCGCTTAAATTAATGCAAATCGAAACTTTTATCTTCGATAAATCGTTAATACAAGCACATGAGAGGTTTTCGTTTTTCTGATTATAAGCCTGGCGATACGCCAAAGGGTGGGTTTGATGAGTTGCTTAAATTATTTAGCGAATTGCTAAATTATACAGCTGGAGATGCAGCAGAGGCTTTAAGCTGGCTGAACGAACTCGACAAACAATATAAATTAACCAATAATGATTACGGAATCGGTAATTTTATTGACGACCTGAAAGATAAGGGCTACCTTACGGAAGACAATCAATCGGGAGAATTTAAAATTACCGCTAAAACGGAACAGACGATCCGTAAATCGGCATTGGATGAAATTTTCGGGAAACTGAAAAAATCTGGTCGCGGGAACCACAACAGCAACCAATCGGGCATTGGTGAAGAAAAAAATGCCGACAGGCGGGAGTATAGTTTTGGTGATAGTTTAGACCAGATTGATATGACTGCTTCGATTCAAAATGCACAAATTAACCATGGCATTGGTGATTTTACATTAACCGACCGAGATTTGGAAGTGGAGGAAAAAGATTTTAAAACCTTAACCTCTACTGTGCTGATGATTGATATTTCGCACTCGATGATTTTGTACGGTGAAGATCGGATTACACCTGCAAAAAAAGTAGCAATGGCTTTAGCTGAGCTGATTAAAACGAAATATCCTAAGGATACACTGGATATTGTGGTATTTGGAAATGATGCCTGGCCGATCAGCGTTAAAGACTTGCCTTATTTACAGGTTGGCCCTTACCACACCAATACTTATGCTGGGCTGGAATTGGCTGCCGATTTATTGCGCCGCCGTAAAACGCATAACAAACAGATTTTCATGATAACAGACGGTAAACCAACCTGTTTGAAAGAAAATGGCAAATATTATAAAAATAGTATGGGGCTTGATAGGAAGGTAATTAACAAAACCTTGAATATGGCGGCACAATGTAAACGGTTAAAAATTCCGATTACTACATTTATGATTGCCAAAGACCCTTACCTGCAACAGTTTGTAAGGCAATTTACCGAAATAAATGGCGGAAGGGCTTTCTACAGCTCATTAAATGGTTTGGGCGAATATATTTTTGAAGATTATATTAAAAACAGACGTAAAACGGTGAAATAGTTGGGAGCCGGCATTCGGAGTATGGCGTAGGTTTATATGAGGTATTAATTAACATGGCAAAACGTACAAATACATATAAGTTAACATTGGAAGAAATATCTTTAGCAAAAGAGGAGGATGCAAAAAATGCCCCTTTAATGCTTGAGTTTGATAACCACGATAATATATTCAACATTATCAATACCATTAAAAACAAAAATATTTTTGAGGATGAAAATCAGAGTATTGAGTTTGCCATTGGTTTAAAAATGTTTACTGAAGTAATTTTAAAAAATAGAGGGCAAGAACTTTTCAAAGAACTACAACCTGCAATTGGTGAGTTTATGAAAAAACTGAAAAGTAAATAACGAATCGTACAGATTATATATATGCAAAACACAACATTAGGCCAGTTAAAGGCAACAAATTATACATCAAGAAGCGTTAAGGAAGAACTTAGAGAAAACCTTATTAAAGTGCTCCGTGATAAAAAAACTGAATTTGAAGGAATTATCGGCTATGATGAAACAGTAATTCCTGAATTGCAAACTGCTATTTTATCGCGCCATAATATTCTGCTTTTGGGTTTACGCGGGCAGGCAAAAACGCGGATTGCCCGTTTAATGGTAAACCTGCTTGATGAGTATGTGCCTTATGTGGCCGGAAGTGAAATTTTCGACGATCCGTTGAACCCGATTTCGTGGTACGCCAAAAATGAAATTGCTATAAAAGGTGATGATACCGAAATTGCATGGTTACACCGCAGCGAAAGGTATACTGAAAAACTAGCCACTCCTGATGTTACCGTTGCAGATTTAATTGGCGATGTTGACCCGATAAAGGCAGCTACGCTTAAATTAACTTACAACGATGAGCGTGTAATTCATTTTGGCTTAATACCACGTGCCCACCGCAGTATATTTGTAATTAATGAACTTCCAGACTTGCAGGCGCGGATCCAGGTGGCATTGTTTAACATGTTACAGGAAAAAGATATCCAGATCCGTGGTTTTAAATTGCGTTTGCCTTTAGATATTCAATTTGTATTTACGGCAAATCCTGAAGATTATACCAATCGTGGTAGCATTGTTACGCCATTAAAAGATAGGATTGAAAGTCAGATTTTAACCCACTATCCTAAAACTGTCGAAATTTCGCGTAAAATTACTTTTCAGGAAGCAAAACTTACGGCCGATCAAAAAGCAAACATTGAAGCTGATGGTTTGGTAAAAGATTTAATTGAGCAGATTGCTTTCGAAGCGCGTAAAAGTGAATATATCGATCAAAAATCTGGTGTTTCGGCCAGGTTAACTATATCTGCGTATGAAAATCTAATCAGCACTGCCGAAAGAAGAATGCTGATTGCTGGCGAAAAAAACACCTTCGTCCGCTTATCTGATTTAGCTGGAATTATTCCTGCAATTACAGGTAAAATTGAGCTGGTTTACGAAGGAGAGCTTGAAGGCCCGGCACATGTGGCAACAACTTTAATTGGTAAAGCGGTAAAAACGCTGTTTGCAAAATATTTTCCCGATCCTGAAAAAGCAAAAAAAACCAAAACAGCCAACCCGTATACTGAAGTAACCGAATGGTTTACAGATGGCAATAATGTAGATGTTACCGATGGTTTAACTAATGCGCAGTATAAAAAAGCGTTAATGCTCGTACCAGGCTTGTACGATATTGTTAAAAAATTCCACCCTAAACTGAGTGAAAATCAAACTTTACTTTTAATGGAATTTGTATTGCACGGTTTGGCCGAATATTCGCAACTGAGCAAAAACTTTTTAAATGGAGGCTTCGGTTTTTCTGATATGTTTGGCAGTTTATTTAATGCCGAATTTGATGAGGAAGAGGATGAAGACGATTTTAGATAACCATATTTGATGGAGTTTAACGGATATCTTTTATCGATAAGGCTTACTCAAGAACGCCTTCCTGATGGATATCCGTTTAACATTCCATGTTTAAAATCTTTTAAAGAACTCTCTTTCCATCCCAATGTTACATTTTTTACAGGTGAAAATGGAATGGGAAAATCTACCTTGATTGAAGCCATTGCCGTTCATCTTGGGTTTAATGCAGAGGGCGGAGGTAAGAATTTCAACTTCAAAACCTCAGAAACGCATTCTGTTCTGCATCATTATCTAACCATAACCAAAAGTTTTAGGAAGCCAAAAGATGGTTATTTTCTGCGCGGAGAAAGTTTTTATAATGTGGCCAGTGAAATAGATAAACTGGATGAGGAACCGGGCGGACCAAAAATTATAGATTCTTATGGTGGCATATCCTTGCACGAGCAATCGCATGGGCAATCATTTTGGTCGCTATTTATGAACCGTTTTGGGGGAAGTGGCGTTTACATACTTGATGAGCCCGAATCTGCACTCTCTGCTACGAAGCAAATTGCGATGCTTTCTAAAATGAATAGCCTGGTAAATAAAAATGCTCAATTTGTTATTGCTACGCATTCTCCAATTTTATTGTCCTACCCGAATGCTACCATATATGAAATGACGGCAAACCAGATTGAGAAAGTAAAATATGAGGAATCGGAAGTTTACAGGGTTTATAAATCATTTTTAGATCACCCTAAACGGATTTTAGATAATTTATTCAATTCTGATCATTAAACTGAAAAATGAATCAAATATTTATTTGTGACAGAATTTATTGTGACAAAAAATTCTGTCACATAAAATTTGGTCACAAACTTGTGAGCAAATTTTAAATCATATAAAAAGTTGTCACAAAATTATTGGCAAAACAGCTATTTATTAACAGCTGCAAAATTATTATTGAATATAATTTAAACAGTTTCTTAATTTAGACGCATAAACCTACCTTATTTAATATTTAAATCGAATAACCCGACCATATGGGAAGATTACCTTTTATTATTGCTGCCTGCATTTTCATAATTGCATTTGATATTTATTGCTTTAAAGCCATTGTTGCCGTTTTTAAAAAATGGAAACCCAATACCCGCAAGGTATTTTCTATTTTATACTGGAGTTATAGTCTGCTTTTAATTTTTGGTGTTTTCTGTGGAATTTACCTGAACCTTTTCCTCACTTTAAGGGCCATAATTTTAGTGGCTTTCTTTTTAACGGTAGCTTGTAAACTTGCCATGCTGCCATTTCTGGTACTAGATGATTTACGCCGGTTATTTATTAAAATTTTTAGAAAAAGTAAAAAAGCAGAAGTTCCAAATAGTACAGATACTGTAGAAGAACCTATATCCCGTTCTCAGTTTCTGGTTAAAGCTGGCCTAGTAGCGGCGGCTGTTCCTTTAACCTCATTAAGTTGGGGAATTATTTCAGGCGCATACGATTATCAGGTGCGACGGGTAAATTTAATCCTCCCGAACCTGCCTAAGGCTTTTGATGGCATAACAATGGGTCAAATTTCGGATATCCACTCGGGAAGTTTTTACAACAAAACGGCCGTAAAGGGTGGCGTGGAAATGCTATTGGGCGAAAAACCAGATTTTATCTTTTTTACAGGCGATTTGGTGAACAACCTCACCAATGAAGTAAGAGATTACCAGGATATTTTTGCTAAAGTGAAGGCTCCATTAGGCGTATTTTCATCACTGGGAAACCATGATTATGGTGATTATTATTTTGGTAAAGAATCATCGCCTGCTAAGGTAAAAAACCTGAAGGATATGGTTGATGTGCATAAAATAATGGGTTATGATTTGTTAATGAACGAAAACCGCAGGTTAAAAGTTGATGGCGAAGAGATTGGTATTTTAGGAATTGAAAACTGGGGCATGGGCCGTTTCCCTAAATATGGCAAGATGGAACTGGCGGTTAAAGATACCGATGATTTACCAGTTAAACTTTTGCTAAGTCATGATCCTTCGCATTGGCGTGGAGAAGTTTTGCAAAAATATCCTCAGATAGATGCCATGTTCAGCGGGCACACCCACGGAATGCAGTTTGGAGTTCGCTTAAAAGAATTTCAATGGAGCCCAGTGCAATATATTTATAAAGAATGGGCGGGTTTGTACCAGGAGCAGAAACAACAGCTTTATGTAAATGTTGGCTATGGCTTTTTAGGCTACCCAGGCAGGGTTGGTGTTTTACCTGAAATCACAATTTTCACATTGAAAAGGGCATAATTGTGAATATATTAAGTAAAATGTAAGATTAAGCCTGTTGAAATGCTTTAATGGTTCTTCAGCGGCTACCATTTACAGGCTTCAGTAAAGCGATCGTCAATGTTGGGTACGAAGCAATCCTAAAGCACATGCTAGTAGCGATTGTTATAAGATTGCTTCGTCGGCTCAAAACGCCTGTACTATTTGATGGCACATTGTAATTATCCCGCGTTAAAACGGTACCCTACGCCCCTAACAGTTTGCAACAACTGTGGATTATCCGGATTCAACTCTATCTTCTTACGTAAGCGCACAATATGCATATCGAGCGTTCTGGTGTTTACATCAGAGTTATAGCCCCAAACGACCAGCATCAGTTCATCACGGTTAATTACTTTACCCGGATTACGTAAGAAATAAAGCAGGATACGGTTTTCCAGTATCGTTAATTCGATTTTCTTTCCATCTCTAAATAAGGTATGGATATTTGGATGGTGTTCCATGTTGCCAAAACGGTGAATTTCGGCAGTATCTTTATTTACAATAAATTTCACCTTACTCTCTAACATGGCCACTAAAACATCCATGTTAAATGGTTTGGTGATATAATCAGATGCACCAAAATTATAAGCATCAATTTTATCTACATCCTGTGCCTTGGCAGTCATCATAATGATCAGGTTTTCGAAACCCTGCTTGCGCACATTCTCACAAACTTCGGCACCCTGTTTACCAGGCATCATCCAATCCAATAAAACAATATCAGGCTGATCGGCAACAATCATTCTTTCACCAGCTTCGCCATCATTTGCTTCAAGCACGATATATCCTTCTGCTTTTAAACGGTGAGCTACAAGAAAGCGAAGATTTTCATCATCTTCTACAATTAATATTTTTACTTCTTTAGACATTTGTATGTGTGTTATATGCAGGTTGTAATGTTGGAAATTTAACTTACCGCATTAAAACCTTTCAATTTTTTAAATTTTTTAACTGTTATACGGCAATACAATTTTAAATTCAGTGCCACTTCCTACTTTGCTTTTTACAGAGATTTCTCCCTCCATAAAGTTAACCAGTTCTTTGCAGAATGCCAAACCTAAGCCCACGCTTCCCATTTGATTATATTCATTCTGAATTCTGAAAAACTTCTTAAATATATTGTTTAATTCTGACGCTGCTATACCTATTCCCTTATCCGTAAAACGGAAAACGAGCACACCTTTAATCAGTTTTGCACTAATATGCAGTTTCTTCTGTTCAGGCTTGGAATATTTGTAAGCATTCTCTGCCAGGTTATCAAACAAACTTCCCATTAATACCGGATCGGTAATAAAGGTTTTAAAACCCACCACCTCATAAGTCATCTTAAAATCGGGATGTTTAAGCGTATGCGATTCAATGGTGCTTTCTATAAAATCAACAATATTAACTTCTTCCTGATTAAGCTTAATTGCCTTATTTTCAATTTGTGTAAAAGCCAGCAACTTATTCATCAAACCATTCAGCTTGTCGGCTTCTTCATCCAGTATTTTACCATAAAGCTGCTGCTCTTTCTGGCTTAATGCGGTAGCACTTTTAATGTTGTTCCCTGCAATTTTAATTACGCTAACAGGTGTTTTAAACTCATGGGTAAGGTTATTCACAAAATCGTACTGCAACTTAAACATTTTACTATTGATGTTCAGGTTACGGTAAATTAAAAAAGCCACCAATAAAAGCACGCCATACACTAAAAGAAGCACTAGGGCAATTGGCATGAAGTAAATAAAAATTTCCTTTTTGATGTAAGATTTCGAGGATATAAGGTACAGCTTAAAATCAGAAAATGCACCTGGCAGCGCAATTTCGGTGTTTATATTTTCGTCGGAGGTATCAATCGGATCGTAAGTTAATGGCTCTATTCTGATGGTTTGATACAATAAGGGCCTGGTATTTATAATTTTAATTTTATATGCATCAAGATTAAATACCATCACATCCTGCTGATAAACAGGGCTTGGATTTAATTTATGCCTGATCATATCCTTATATACCCTTAAATCTTCACGACTGGGAATATTGAGGTAGGTAATTTTATTCTCATTGGAATTAACGATTGAAAAATTTGTAAATAATTTTTCCTGTGTGGGTACTGATGCGGTATCTAAATCCTCAACAAATGTTGCGAGTTTGATGGCGATTGCGTTAAAATCACTCCCTACATTAAAAGATCGGGTATCATCTTCTGAGTAAAGTTTTACAGAATCGGGCTTTACCCCTTTTCCAAACTGGAAAATTGATTTCGGGCCAATACCCAGGTGGTTTGCATTTATCCCATCTTTAACGGGCATATTTTTCACTTCTGTATCGTAAAAAGTAACCTTTGAGATAAAAGGATATTTTAACATTACTGTATCTACAAACTTCGATGCTGTGGAAGAATCGAGGTAGCCACTATAGTAAGAAATTTCAGGCATTTTATTCTGAAAAAAGTCGTTATAGGGCTTTATACTTTGCTCCAGTACATTTACCTTTTCGGACACAAAATCATTCTCAATCGATTTTTTACTATAGTTGAAGGCCAGGAAAAGCGAAAGGATAAAAAGGATGGAAATGAGTACAATAAAGGTTACACCAAGAGAGAAATTTTTGCGGTAACCACTTTTTTTATCTAAGGCCATACCCTATTTCTTACCTAGGTTTTCTTGTAAAAATTCTTCTAAAGCTTTGTACAAAGCTGTTCGCCCTTGTTGACGCATTACCGGGTTGGGTCCTTCTTCTTTTTCGATATAAGTAACCTGAACATTACGTTTTTTTAACTCTTTAATAAACTGAACGCCTTCTGCTACATTTACACGGGGATCTTTTGGGTTTTGTGCAATAAAAACAGGAGATTTAAACCGATCGGCATGAAAAACCGGTGATGCAAAACGCATATAATCGGTATCAGTTACCGGATTGCCCACAATTTCGTAATACATCTGCAAATTCGCCTTTAAAAACGGAGGGATGGTTTTTAGGTAACTAAACAGGTTAATTACACCTGAATTAGATCCACCGCATTTATAAAGATCGGGATTTTTATACAAACAATTTAATGCAATATAACCGCCAAAACCATTACCATAAATGGCAATTTTTTTTGGGTTTGCAATTTTTTGCGCAATTAACCATTTTACGCCATCATTAACGTCATCTTGTATTTTATCACTCCATTGTTTAAAGCCAGCAGCGTAAAATGATTTTCCATAACCTGTAGAACCCCGGTAATTTACTTGCAATACGGCATAACCACGGTTAGCTAAAAATTGTACCTCGGCATTGTAACCCCAGCTATTTCTTCCACCGGGCCCGTTATGTGGCAATACCACAACAGGTAAATTGACTGATTTTCTGTTTTTTGGCAGGGTTAAATAACCATTAATATTTAAACTATCGCGGCTTTTGAAAGAAATGGGTTTCATGCTGCTCATGTCTTCCTGATTAATGGAAGGACTAATATCAGTAAGCTTTTTTAATTTGTTTTCGCTGGCGGTATATAAATAATAAGATCCCGGATTTTTATCGGTAAATGTTCTTACCACAAAAAACTTATCCATCTTATCCTTATCCATAATTTTCCATTCTGTGCCTGGCAGAAGTTGATTTATTTTCGAATAAGTAAGCCTGGTACTGTCATCCAGGTAATACTTTTCCTTTTTCCAGGTTTCGCAGGTTACAAAAAGCATTTTCCTTTGTGGACGGGAATATTTAGCATCAACTACATTTAGGGTATCATTGGCAAAAAGAACCTGTTTTTCCTTCCCGGTTTTTAAATCGAGTGCAACCAGTGCATTCTTATCGCGGTTAACATTGGAAATGGCATAAAGTATATTCGGTTGATCCTCTGAAAACGCGATGGGCTGTAAAGTGGTTTCAAAATTATTGGTAATAACAGGCGCAAAGGGCTGGTTTTCGTTTTCGCGGTACATCAGCGTTTCATTTACACCATCGCTTGCAACAGCAATTTTTAACACTCCCCTGTTATCCGTCATCCATTCGGTAATATTTCCTGGATTTTTTGCTGCAATATCCATCTTACCATTCCGCACGTTGAGGCGATAAACATCAAAAACGGTCGAATCACGTTTATTAGAGGCCACAATAATGTATTTATCATCAATAAGCTGATCTTCAATAACCCTTAAACGGCTTTTTTCATTAGCACTTAACTGCACCTGTTTGCTGCCATCTTTATTGATCACAAAAATATCCGACTTACGTTCTTTAGATTCATCTTCGGTATAATAAATGAGTTCGTTATTGCTTGTCCAGAAATGAAAACTGATACTTTTTCCGTTTAAATGAGTAAGCTGCACACTGTTTCCGGTTGCCAGGTCTTCAACAAAAAGATCGAGTTTTTTATCCTGAAGTTTTAGGTAAGAAAGGCTTTTGCCATCTGGCGAGATGCGGTAATAGGCTTTATCCTGCGTTTTAAAAAAATCATCTACAGGAATAATCTCATTATTGGAACCTTTACAAGCCCAGATCAATGCAACCATTAACAATAGAAAAACTCTTTTAAGCATAAATAAATCCTTTACGGGACGACAAAAATAAGTATCATAACAACTTAACTGCGATTTACACCAACAATGTTACTTATGCATACAATAATAAGTTGTGGGTCAATTTAGTATTTATAAAATACCTACAAAATAAAATACAGGTAACATTTAAAATACGTTTAATATCAATTGGTGCTTTAGCTAAAGATGTATTAAAATGTTACATTTAAAACTTATAATTTAGGGTTTATGAACCGTTTGCTTTTCATCCTATTCTTATTGTTAACACTTGGGGCAAATGCACAGATTTTCCGTCCCAAACAACAGGTTGCACCCGATGAAAGTACTTTAGCCATTCAATACTATCAGGATGGAGATTATGAAAAAGCGGTTGTTCTACTCGAAAAATTATATGCCATTCCAAATAATGAAGCTTATTTTGATATTTATTTCAATACGCTAGTAAAATTGAAGCGTTATGATGTGGCCGAAAAACTCGTAAAAAAAGAGATTAAAAAAAATCAGCAGAGTGAACTTTATCCCATAGCATTGGGCAAGCTTTACCAAGAAAAGGGAGATGTACAAGCGGCAAATAAAATTTTTACCGAAGTAATTGGCAAGCTTACCAAAGATGAGTTTAAGATCAGGAATTTAGCCAATAGCTTTTACCGTTTTGAAAATTATGATTTTGCCATCCAAACCTTTAAACAGGGCAGAAAACTGATGGGAAATGATCAGCTTTTTACTTTTGAGCTGCTGAATATTTATCGTTTTAAAAAGGATAAGCCCATGCTCATGCAGGAATATCTTGATGCATTGAGCACCATGCCGCAGCTTTTACCACAGGCAGAAGCTGTTCTTTCTTCTATTTTTGAAGATAAAAATGATTATCAGACTTTCCAGTCGGCGATTTTAAAAAAAATCCAGAAAGAGCCGGATGCCGAAATTTATATTCAGCTCCTTACATGGAATTACATTCAGCAACAGGAATTTGATATGGCACTTCGCCAGTTGATTGCTTTTGATAAACGCACAAAAGCTGACGGTGGTACATTATTTAATGCCATTTATACTTTTGTTGATAATGGTGCTTATGAAACAGCCATTAAAGCTTATGATTACCTGTTAACGAAAGGAAAGGATAGCCAATATTATCTGCCATCGAAAATTGAAATGCTAAATACCAGGTACAACCTGCGCACAAATGGGAAATATACCGTGGCCGATCTTGACCTGCTTGCAAAAGATTACCAGGCTTTATTAGATGAGAGTGGGAAGAACAGGAACACCCTTTTTGCGATTAAAAAACTGGCCAACCTGCAAGCATATTATTTAAACCAACCCGTCAAGGCAGAGAAAGAACTGGAAGAAGCAATAAAAATGCCCGGGATAAATGATCAGGAACTTGGCCAGTTGAAATTGGATCTTGGCGACATTTACATTTTAACCAACCAGCCCTGGGAAGCCTTTTTGGTATACGAACAAGTAAGTAAACAGTTTGAAGGACAAACGGTAGGCAATGAAGCACGTTTTAGAAGTGCAAAGCTTTCATTTTATCAAGGTAATTTTGAATATAGCAATGGCCAATGCCTGGTTTTAAAAGCCGCTACCTCGCAACTGATTGCAAATGATGCCCTGAACCTGAGTTTATTGATTAACGATAACATTCAAACACCTGCGGATAGCAATGCACTAAAAATGTACGCCGATGCAGAAATGCTTTTATTCAGGAACCTGCCTGAGCGGGCGGTAAAAAAAATGGATAGCATTGCAATTGCTTATCCTCAGAACAGTTTGGCTGATGCCATTTTAATGAGCAAAGCAAGGATTTTTATTAAGGCAAATGATTTTCAAAAAGCAGCCGACATCCTAAAAAAAGTTACTGAAGATTTTAAAGACGGCATTTGGACGGATGATGCACTTTTTACGCTGGGCGATATTTACGAAAAGAAACTTAACGATGTTGCTCAGGCAAAAATCTATTTTCAGAAACTGATCACTGATTATCCGGGAAGCATGTTTAGCGCAGAAGCCAGAAAAAGATTTAGAAATTTACGCGGTGATGGGGTATAGTGCCTTGGTTCATTAGCCACTAGTTGATTGGTGGTTTTTATGCGGCTAATTGTTTATAACAAATTAAATTACGCCATACGCCCACCGCAAAACTAATTACTTCCTCCAATCCCAAACTACAACATTCCATTCTACTTCGCTATTATCGGTATAGGTATGAATTACTTTAAATCCGATGCGTTTGTGGGCATTCATCGATCGTAAATTTATGCTGGCAATTTCAGTTATCGCAAAATCGTATTTTGGCTTAAAATAATCTTTGTAAGCGTTATAACATTGATCAAATAATCCCTTACCCCGGTAGCCCTGCCCTACACAAACCTGGCCAACTACGATATATTGATATGTTGCTACGGATTTTTCCTCATATAAAATATGATCAAAGCTTTCGTACATTTCAACCAGTCTCGGGATATCGTTTTTTGATTGTTCCGTCATTCCAAGTACATAAGCAGCAACCAAATCTCCATCTTTTGCAATGATATTAGGCTCGTATTTATGCATTTTCTCCAGATCATCAATTGAATGCGAAACGGTAACAAAACCTTGTTCCTTTATTTGATCAGCGTTAAATCTTGTTTTAGATTTTGTTTTTGAAGTTTAAGAATTCCTTCAAGGTCATTTATTGTGGATGATGTGGTAATGGTTATCATTTAGATACAAATGTTAACTATGCATCTAATGCGATAATAGTTAGTGTTAACAACAAAATGAAGCAGATTCCGGCCAAAATTAATATCCTGGCACCATGTTGCCGATCAGATAGCGAATAAGAGAAAACTTTTTCTCCGGTACTTACCGTCCTTTTCTTTTTCATCAGATCCCAGCCAATAACAAGGCCAAGAATCCCACCAAAAATTGCCGTTAGGTAACCTGTGTAAATGTAATTTCGCGTCGAATTATCAATTTTTTGAGAGTCGTTACTTCGTATCATGCTTCAACAATAGGGCCTGCAAATTTAGTTGATTATTAGCACTTAAAAGAATAAAAACAGCTAACATTGATTTTTTAACGGTTATTTATTAATTATCTTTGCATATGTTTTTATATAATGTTACGCTGATACTTGATGAAGCAGCTGCTGAAGATTGGTTACAATGGATGCAGGATATTCATATCCCGAAGGTTATGGCTACAGAATTATTTGTTTCTCACCGTTTATTAAAGGTGGTAGATTCACCAAACGAAGGGGTAACGTATTGTGCACAATACGTTGCAGAAACACTTGATAATTACAACCAATACCAAGAAATATTTGCTCCTGCTTTGCAGGCAGAGTTAAACGAAAGATACAAAAACCAATTTGTAGCTTATCGTACCTTGATGGAATTTGTACCTCCAACCTCCTAAAAGGGCCTCAACCACAAAAATATAAAGTCACCTTAGGTAATTTAGGGGTTTATCTTCTTGTTATTCTTATGCCGGTCAGCATCGCGGATACTTTTTTTCTCTAAATTTTTTTCCAGCGCATCCGTTAAATTGATACCGGTTTGGTTGGCCAAACAGATTAGAACAAACATTACATCGGCCATTTCATCGGCAAGGTTCACTTCTTCATCACTTTTCTTAAAAGATTGTTCGCCATATTTCCGGGCCATAATGCGGGCTACTTCCCCAACTTCTTCCATAAGGATTGCGGTATTGGTAAGTTCGTTAAAATAACGGATTCCTGTGGTTTTAATCCAACGGTCTACCGTTTCCTGTGCTTCGTTAATGGTCATTTTTTTCTTCCTCTATTTCTGATTTTATAATACTGCTAACTTCGGGTTTAGCACCTTCAAGCAAAAACACACCTGCCCCTTTTTCACGTGCATAAGGTGTTTTTATTTCCCCAATTTTCGTAATCCTGGCAAAATAAGGCTGCTCCCGCTTACGTTGCGGATCTTCATCTTTCCACCAGGTGATCATAATTAAATCTTTGATCGGTTTATCCATTTTAAACCAGTACAGGTAATCTGCATTGTATGATACCGCATTGATGTTTTTATATTTTGAATAATAATTGATTGCGCCGGCCTGTCCATAATTATCGGCACGTACCAATACGGTAGATTTATCTTTAACTTTTCCGTAAGCAATATCAACAAGTGCGGCCAGTTCTTTCCAGCCTTGCATATCGGCAAAATCCTGAGGCAGATCGTGCTGTAAACCATCTTCCCAACGCAACATGCCAATTTTGGCAAATTTACCGTGTTGGGCTATAATCTGTTGTGGGCTTAATACCGGATAAGCGAATTTCATGGTGAGGCTAAACAGTATAATGGGTAAAACGACAATTAATGCTTTAAGATATTTTTTCCAGCCATTGTTAAAAATATAACTGAAACAAGTACAGCCAGCCGCAATAATTACAGGATACAATCCCGCAGCATAATACCCTTTTGCCCTAAACCAAGTAAACAAGAAAATTGAAATTATAAAGCTAAAAATTATCCACCGGTAAGCAGCAAAGGGTTTATAAAACAATAGCGCAATTATTCCGCCTAAAACAATAAAAATAACATTGAAATAGTAGAGTAACTGCTCTTTCAAAAAATCAATCCGGTTAATTTTATCCAATTGGGTTGCCGCCAATTCTTTCATGTGTCCCACAACCGGAAAATGATGTGAATATTGCCAAATAATATTGGGTAGCATTATTAGTAAAGCCAGCACAGTAGCCAAATAGAGGTTTTTATTGCTGAAAACCTGCCTTTGTTTCGAAATTAACAAAGCGGGAATTAAACCTGCAACTAAAAATAGAATACTATATTTATTTAAAAAGCCAAGCCCAAGTGCAATACCTGTAAAATAGAGGAATTTGTTTTCTTTTGTATTAAAAAACCTGATTAAAAAGTAATAAACAGCCGTCCAGCTTAAAATATCGAACGCATTTGGTTGAAAAAGTAAATCTAACCGTCCAATTGCACTGCATATTAAAGCAATTGCTAGCGACACTTTCGCATATAAATTACCGTTTAGCGCATCTACAATTTTCCAGCTGAATACCAGGGTCGCCGCTCCGATACAGGCAGAAACCAAACGGACGGCCACCTCGCTCCCACCCAAAAATTTAATAATCAACGCAAATATGGAGGTTACCGGAGGTACACTCTGAAAACCCCAAGCCAAATGATTTGCCTGATCTAAATGCAAAAACTCATCGCGATGCAAACTGTACGCCGCATTAACAAGGAGAAAGGGTAAAACCAGTTTTAAAATAACAAATAACACAAGTACACCTAAATCCAAAGCGTTGGATTTTAACTTTCCAAAATTCATATTATTTTTCATAACTGTATTATCTACTAGCAATTGGGTTGTTAAAATAAATAATGCGCTACTCTTTGTTTTTCGTATCAATGATAATTGTAACCGGGCCATCATTTAGTAACGCAATTTTCATATCTGCACCAAAAACACCTGTTTTAATTTGCTTGCCCAACAAATCAGAAAGTTTTGCGATCATTTTTTCATAAAGTGGAATGGCCACATCTGGTTTGGCCGCCCTTATAAAACCTGGTCGGTTTCCTTTTTTGGTTGCGGCGAATAATGTAAACTGAGAGATGAGTAAAATATCACCACCTACATCGGCAAGGGCCTTATTCATTAATCCGTTTTCATCGCCAAAAACACGCATACCGATAATTTTCTGTGCCAGCCAATCCAGATCTTCCAAGGTATCGGCATCTTCAATACCTAATAATACCAAAAACCCGGTTCCAATTGCCCCTGTTATCTGGTCGTTAACCGTGCAACTTGCATGTGTAACTCTTTGTAAAACTGCTCGCATTTTATACTACTTTTGCCTCAATAAAATTGATATGCGCAAGATAAGTATTTTAGTGATTTCTGTATTTCTCATCTTTGGATGTAAGCAAAAATCAACAGTGCACCCTACATTTTATTATTGGAAAACAGATTATCATAACAGAAAAGCAGAAACTACCTATCTCGATCATTTTAAAGCACAATCTTTATATGTGCGGATTATGGATGTAGATTTTAATCCTGATTTACAATTGCCGGTACCCGTTTCGCCAATTAAATTTTCTGATCCGCTACCCAAAACGGTTAATATTATACCTGTTGTTTTTATTGTTAACAACGTTTTTAATAAGATTGATACGATACAAACTGCTGTAATGGCCGATCGTATTGCAAAATTTGTAGCTGCTAAAGTAAATCAGGCAGGTAAACAAAACTACCAGGAACTGCAGATTGATTGCGACTGGACAAAAGGCACAAGAAACCGGTATTTCAAATTTCTTGAGCAGTTAAAGGCCAATGCGCTGCTAAAAGATAAAAACATTTCGGTTACCCTTCGCCTGCATCAGGTTAAAAATTTGGTATCAAGTGGCGTACCTCCAGTAGAAAAAGCCATTTTAATGTGCTACAACATGGGTAATCTGCGTAAGTATGGCGAACAAAATTCGATATTGGATCAGCATGAAATGGATCTTTACCTAAAAGATTTTCTTGAGCATTATCCTTTGCCACTTGATGTTGCCCTACCGGTTTTTGAGTGGGCAGTAGTATTTAGGAAAGAGCAGTACGCTGGTATCTCCAAACGGATAGGCAAAACACAAATTGAAGATAAAAAACTTTTTAAGCAAAGAGGAAATTCCATTTTTTATGATTTATTGGTTGACTATCCAACCGCCGGATTAAAACAGGGAGATGTAGTAAGATGGGAACAAATTTCTGCGGAAGATTTACTTGTTACCTCCAAATTTTTATCCCGATATTTAACCCCTAAAGACCGGAATCTTGTTTTCTACCATTTAGACACCGACCTATTAAAACATTTTACCAATGAAAACCTTCAAAAAATTATCGCTAATTTTTAGTATCTTCTTGCTTACATTTTTCGGCGAAATTGCCGTAAATCTTGCCTGTGGTGGCGAGATAGATCCCTATGATTATTACATTACTTACTTTCACAATAATGTTGAGGGTGATGAATATGCTCCATTTGCTTATAACCAGATGGTTTACCTGAACAGTGAAACGGATGTAGAAAGTGAGTCAGATATTAACAGCCGCGAATGGGCCAGATACCTGAGTGTAAAAAAAGATGATGTGCTAAAAGTTATGTATAAAACAGATAGCGCAACCAATGTAAAATTGATCAGCTTTAATGGCAATGTTTCTCAACTACCAGATAGTTTACAACAAAACAGTTTTATCCAGGCCCTAGGCAAACGTAAAGAATCTTTAAAGTATTATCTGTTTGCCAAAAGCTGTGAGCCTTTGGCCGATGTTGAATTTAGCCTTTGGGATGCAAAACCACGTGATACCATTACAATGGAATCAAAGGCTAAAGAAGGACTAAAATTGACGGAAGATGAAAAAGATGACTTCCTGAAATTACGTTATGCCTACCAGGCTGAGCGAATGTTTCATTTTGCTGGTTATCATACTGAAAGTAAATCTACATACGATAAATACATTAAAACCAGTAAGGTTAATAGTGCGGTTAAAGGCTGGGCACTAGCACTTTACGCAGGATCTACCCGAAGATTGGGAAATCCTGAAGAATCTGCATTTTTATTCTCTAAGGTTTTTGCAAGCAATCCGGAGCGCAGGGTACAGGCTTATAAAAATTATTATTATACCAGTTCGCCAGTTAACGGTGCATTAAAATATGCCAAAACGAATAATGAAAAAGCCAATATTTGGGCCATAAACGGGTTTGGCAATACCGATTCGGGTTTGGAAAGTTTAAATAAGGTTTATCAGTACGAACCAAAAAGTATATTAAACGGCACTTTGCTGGTACGCGAGGTAAATAAACTGGAGCAAGATTTAATTGAGGCGAACGATATTGCCAAAGTTGGTTACAATTACTATTTTTCGGATAATGGTAATCCTAAATATAAAGACAGTTTAAAAACGGTAAACTTAAAACGGCTAAATGAAATCAGAAATTTTGCAGTAAAACTGGCCACCGAAAAAAAATATCCGCAACCAGAATTGGGTACATTAACTGCAGCATATTTATCATGGATAGAGAATAAAGATTTTATGGCTTCAAATTATCTTGCCATTTTAAAACCAGATAAATTACCAGAAAGATTACGCGATCAATACCGCATTACAGATTTACTGATTAAGGCTAAAAACATCAAAAAAGGAAATCCCTTTAACGAAAATGATTTATTGCCAACATTGAAATGGCTTGATGAAAAGCGTTTTGCAGAAAACAACACCCAACCTAAAGGGCAATACGATTATGATACCGATGAGGCAGAAAAGCGTTTTAGCAGAACAACCAGAAATTTTTACCAACAAATACTAGCACCGGCATATTTAAACATGGGCGATACGGCTAAAGCGGCCCTGGCTATGGTTAAAGGTGATTTAGTATATAAAACATTAAAAGAGAATTCGCTTTTTCAGAATATGAGTTACCAAAGTATTGCTTTCTGGCAGAAAAACTTAAGTCCGAAAAGCATGCAGGGATTGGCCGTTTATAAAACCAAATCAGCCGGAAATGATGTAACGGCTGTATTGGCAACGGCCTTAAACCAGCTTAAAAATGACGATTTTTACGAATTATTTGGCACTACATACCTGCGTACGCACCAATATGACAAGGCCGTTCAAATGTTTGCAAAAGTTTCGCCTGCCTACAAATATTTCAGCCCTGAAAACTGGTATGGATCTGAATCAAATTCAAAATTGTATGCCAATCCTTTTATCGAAACGATAAACGATTACCCTAAGAAATATGTAACCGCCAAGGCTTCTGTTAGTAAAAAGACTTTTGCTGCTGAGATGCTCCGTTTACAGAAATTAGCCGTTAGCGACAAAAAAAATGCTGCGCTTTATTATTATAAAATGGCCAATGCTGTATATCAAACAGGATATTTCGGCAACAGTTGGTTTTTAATCAGCTATGATTGGTCATCTTACGACAATGGTAACCCGGCCAGGTATGTATATGACGGAGATTATAAAAAAGCTCAAACTGCAAAGGCCTGGTATTTAAAAGCGAGGGCTTTAAGCACAAATGCCGATTTTAAAGCGAAATGCACGTTTATGTTGGCCAAATGTTTGCAAAAACAGATTATTATGAATGCTAATCCACTATCATTTTACTATTACGATAAAAAAGATGTGAAATGGAGAAACTTTATTAAGGCGAATTATAATAATCCTTATTTAAAAGAGCTAAGGTTTAATTATGCCAAAACCCCTTACTATGCTGTTGCAGCAGGAGAGTGCAGTTACCTGGCTGATTTTATTAAGCCAAAAACGCAAAACTAGGGCCTTCCACTACGCTCAAGTAAACAAACATCAGAATAGAATATGTCGTCATTTCCGCGCAGGCGGAAATGACGATTTCTCGCAGCCTATCAATTCATTAAGAACCTTTAACATGCAAAGTTTAAACAATAAATTATCTATCGAAATCACGAATCGATATTAATTCTCAACTTCGTTGCACTTTGCCCTAAATAACGAACCTATGGTTACCACCTAATTAATGCACTGGCCCAGGTAAAGCCCGAACCAAAAGCAGCTAGACAAACCAAATCGCCATCTTTAATTTTTCCTGCTTCCCAAGCCTCGCATAAAGCAATTGGAACAGAAGCCGCTGTGGTATTGCCGTATTTTTGAATATTATTAAATACCTGATCATCATTTAAGCCCAACAACTGCTGTACATACTGGCTAATACGCAAATTTGCCTGGTGTGGCACGAGCAGATCTATGTCTTTTTCTGTTAAATTGTTAGCCGCTAAGGCCTCTTTAATTACTTCAGGGAACTTTACAACTGCTTTTTTAAAAACTGATGGCCCATCCATATAAGGTAAAGCGGCGCCACTTTCTAAAATCTCTTGTGTCATAAATAATCCACCCAATTCTTGCTCCGGATAAGCTGGTTTATCTTTGAGCCATTTATTGGCATGAGAACCTGGGTAATACATGGCCAAAATTTCGGCATCGGCACCATCGCTATGGAGATGTGTACTTAAAATTCCTTTTCCAGCTTCATTAGTAGGTTGTAGCACCACAGCCCCTGCACCATCACCAAAAATTACTGATACATTCCGGCTTCTTGTTTCAAAATCCATTGCAAACGAATGTTTCTCGCTCCCCACTACCAAAACATTCTTGTACATACCCGTTTTAACAAACTGATCTGCTACCGAAAGTGCATAAACAAAGCCCGAACATTGGTTTCTGATATCCAAAGCACCAATCTCACCCATCCCCATTTCGCGTTGCAACAATACCCCACATCCAGGGAAATAATAATCAGGACTTAAGGTAGCAAAAACTATAAAATCGACATCTTTTGCGGTAATTCCAGCCCTTTCAATGGCAATTTTAGCAGCCTCAATGCCCATTGTTGTGGTGGTTTCTTCATTGCGGTCGGCAAAACGACGTTCTTTTATACCGGTACGCTCCTGGATCCACGCATCGTTGGTATCCATAAAACGGCTTAAATCATCGTTGGTATATATATTTTTCGGAACATAGTAACCTATTCCGGCAATTTTAGACTGGTGCATGTTGAGTATTTATATTTTGGTTAAACAAAGTTAGTTAATTAAAAAAGATATGAGCGGCGAGATTTGAGAGATGAGATCCAATATAATATCCTAAAATCTAATATCCAATAGGTCAAATCTTATAAATTATTGTTTATTTTTGCACCATGTCTACAGAAACCAAAGAAGAGACCTTTACGCTCGAAGAAATTTTAACTTCCCTAAAAACTGTACATCGCCTTATTTTGTGGAATGATGATATCAATACTTTCGATCACGTGATTTATTGTATGATGAAATATTTGGATTATAACGAATCGCAGGCCGAAAAAATTGCATGGAAAGTGCATAATGATGGAAAATGCCCCGTTTTAGAAGGATCATTTACGGAAATGGAAGTTTACCGCAAAATTTTACAGCAAGAAGGATTAACTGTTTCTGTTGATTAAACATGAATTTTTGTTGAAATAAATCGCTATCTTTAGATAAGTAATTAAAGCTATGCAAGTTACATTAGAAATAAAAGATGATAATGCTTTTTCAATTTTGGAAACATTGAAGAACATTAAGGGAATTAAAATTAAGAACATTGAGCAATCAAATGATGAATACCTCAATGATTTAGCAAATGCTTATAAAGAAACAGAATTAGCTGAACAAGGAAAGATTAAATTAAAAAGGTTTGAGGATTTAATAAATGAAATTTGATGTATTTACATCATCCCTGTTCAATAAAGAATTCAAGAAACTCTGTAAGAAACACAAGTCGGCCAAAAGTGATATCATTGCTTTTGTAGAAAGTCTAAAGTTAAACCCAACACAGGGCAGTCCTATCGGTAGCGATTGTTATTAGATTAGAATAGCCATTTCCAGTAAAGGAAAAGGCAAATCCGGTGGCGCTAGGTTAATCACTAAAATACGTATCGTTAATAAAAGAATTTATCTTTTATCTATTTATGATAAATCAGACCAGGATTCTATCTCAGAGAAAGAACTTGAAGCTGTTTTAAAATCAATTGAAGATTAATTAAACCTCAAGCCCTTTTAAAAGCACGTTTAATGCGGTTTGTGTAGTTTGCGTTTTATCTTTTGCATACCAGCCATGAAGTTTTTCTGCCAAAATAGGCATATCAGTACTTTCTTTTCTCCACTCTTTTAAAAGCTCCTGCAAAATTTGTGGTCTTGGACCCCAAGTTGCCAAAACTTGATCTGCCGATTCATTTAATACAATTAAAACCGGAATAGCTCTTCCTCCATTTGTTAAATGCGCATCAATTAATGGAAGGTTTTTATCTCTAAGCACAAATTTCAGATCAATCTTACCTAATGATGCAGTAGCAATTTTATTAAAAATTGGAATAATCTGCGCAGCATCGCCGCACCACCCCTCTGTAATGACTAAAAATTTATACTTTTCTTTAAGCTGATTAATTGTTGATGTTAGTTCATCATTTAAGCTAATCGTTTTATCCACACGGCTCATCCTTTGCACATTCATTTTAGTGTAGTGCAAATCGTAACTTACTTCTCCAGTTGCCTTTCCTTCCAACAAAAGTTGATCGACCAATGCACGATAGGTTAAATAGTCAATGCCTTGTTCCTCAAAAATTTCGCGATAATTTATCATAAGATATCCTTAATAATACAACGCAAAGGAAAGGAGAAATTAGATAAGAATGATCATTACTTTGCAATTTGATGTAACAACATGTAGTAGAAAAATCAGCTTTTTACTAGTTATTTAATGTCACTTACCTCATCTACAACTTTTGACTTATGATTATATATCCGAACTATAGGCTTAATCCCTTTCCTAGAAACATTTAATATTTCAATATCAATTTTAGGATCTACCGATATCGAAATCTTGCCCTTGACTATTATCTGATCTTTATGATTTGCCCTTTTGAGTATTAAAGTATCTTTTGAAGTATTCTGGATATCCATATCAAATGCAGATCTATCCTCCAGATATATTGATAATTTTGTACTTGGAGCTAAAGGTTTCATGATATATAACGACTTGGGGTCCATATGTAACGCTGAGCAACCAAGCATTATTATAGATAACAAAAGGATACTAAAAGAGACGGTAATTTGATTTTTCATATCATTTTTTAATTTATTCAAGGTAGACGAAAAATTAGGGTTTAAGTTTCCATCAACTTACTCACATGCTGCGTTAAGGCCACAAAATCAGCCACGGTCAATTGCTCGGCACGTTTCTCGAAGTAAATATGATCGTCCATTTTATCTTTTGGCATCACTGCCGAAACCGCATTGCGCAAAGTTTTTCTTCGTTGGTTAAAACCTGCCTTAACCACACGCCAGAATAATTTTTCGTCACAATCTAAAGTCTCCACCTCATTTCTGGTTAAACGGATTACGGCCGAATGTACCTTTGGTGGTGGATTAAATGTACCCGGTTTAACCGTAAAAAGATATTCGATTTTATAATAAGCCTGAAGAAATACGCTCAAAATGCCATACTCTTTATTGCCCGCAGGTGCCGCGCAACGTTGTGCAACCTCTTTTTGAAACATACCAACCATTTCTACCACCTTGTTGCGGTTATCTAAAATCTTAAATAGAATTTGAGAAGATATGTTGTATGGAAAATTACCTATAATGGCAAACTGACCAGGGAATATAGCATCAAAATCGAGCTTTAAAAAATCACCGTTAATCAGGCGATCGCCCAACTGAGGATATTTTTCATTCAGAAAATGGAAAGATTCGGTATCAATATCGATTAAATAAGTTTCTAAATCTTTACGTTGCAGCAAAAAATCAGACAGGATTCCCATACCAGGGCCAACTTCTAGAACCTGGTTATATTTATCCGTGTTCACCAGAGCCTCTACAATACGGTTGGCAATGCCTTTATCGGTTAAAAAATGTTGACCTAAGTGTTTTTTCGCTTTAACTAAACTCATCTTTATGCTTTATTTTGCCACTGAGGCACAGAAAAAATGCAATGAAAGGTAGGATAACCCCATTTCCTTTCCGTATAAACGGTGTTTCCGTGGCTACTCTATTTTATACAAAATAACTAATTTTTATCCGGTAAGCACCTGTTTAATCGAAAATCAGTAATTTGCGCTAAAATTTTCCAGTAATTATGAGCGATAAACTTAAAATTGGCATTAGTATAGGCGATGTGAACGGCATTGGTTTAGAAGTAATCATTAAAACATTATCCAACCCTGCTATTTTAAATTATTGCACACCAATTGTTTATGGCCATACCAAGGTTTCATCTTTCCATAGAAAAGCAAACAATCTGGGCGATTTTAGTTTTAATGTAATCAATCAGGCCAACCAGGCGCAGCCTAAAAAAGCCAATATGATAAATTGCTGGGAAGAAGATGTTAAAATTGAGTTGGGTCAGATTACGCCAACAGGAGGTAAATACGCACTTTTATCGTTAGAGCGTGCAACTGCCGATCTGGTAAACGGAGATATTGATGCCTTGGTTACCGCTCCTATTAATAAACATAACATTCAATCAGATACTTTTGCTTTTCCGGGCCACACCGAATACTTACAGGAAAAAAGTGGCAGTAAAGATGTGCTGATGTTCCTCATTAGTGAAAATTTAAGAGTTGGTGTAGTTACCGGACATATCCCTGTAAAAGATGTTCCAACAGCCATTACAAAAGATAAAATCATTAGTAAATTAAAGCTGATAAACGAAAGTTTGAAAAAAGATTTCTGGATTGAAAAGCCAAAAATTGCTGTACTGGGTTTAAATCCTCATGCCAGCGATAACGGATTATTAGGCACAGAAGAAGCTGAAATTATAACTCCCGCCATACAGGAGGCTTACGATAAAGGGATTGTATGTTTCGGGCCATACCCTGCTGATGGATTTTTTGGCAATGGCAGCTATAAACAATTTGATGCGGTTTTGGCCATGTACCACGATCAGGGATTAATTCCTTTTAAAACTTTGGCTTTTCATAATGGTGTAAATTATACTGCAGGCTTAAACTTTGTGCGTACCTCTCCCGATCATGGAACAGGTTACGATATTGCAGGTAAAGACCTCGCTGATTCAACTTCATTTACAGAGGCATTATTTGCCGCCATCCACATTGTAAAAAACCGTAGAGAGCAGGAAGAAATGTTGGCCAATCAGTTGCGTTCGGGCGGTAAGGTTGTAGAAACTCAGTTCGATATTAAAGATGATGCTTCTTAAGGTAGAAAGTTTGTAAAGAGTAGAAAGATTAAAGCTGAAAGACCAAAGGAGATGGACGATAGGATGCAATAACCACGTCCGACCTCATACAATCCACCACAGCCCCAATAAACTAAAGGGTTTAGGTGGGTGAACTCTTTTTTTGTAAAGCAAGTTTTTGTGTTCCATCGTTCTGAAAGACCTCCTATCGTTTCAGTCTTTTTATGCTGGCATGTTGAAGCACCATATCAAAAAGTATTTCCACTACTATCAGTTTTATTTTAGTTAAAATTGTGCATCAAATCAAAATGAGCAGCACTAAAAAAAACAACCACATTCTCCCAACAATAGTTATCGCGCAGTTTCTGTGTACATCTTTGTGGTTTGCTGGAAATGCAGTACTACCCGATATCATTAAAAATTTTCCTGCAGAAACTAACCTGTTGGCCAATCTTACCAGCATGGTACAATTTGGCTTTATCAGTGGAACCTTAGTTTTTGCAATTTTTGCTATATCCGATCAATTTTCACCCTCAAAAGTGTTCTTCATATGTGGAATTGCTGCAGCATTGTTTAACCTGGGTATCTGTTTAGAATTAGCAGATGTACGCTTACTATTGCTTTTCCGATTTTTAACAGGATTTATGCTTGCAGGCATTTACCCCGTTGGGATGAAAATTGCTTCAGATTATTATAAAGACGGATTAGGAAAATCACTAGGCTTTTTAGTTGGCGCCTTAGTTTTCGGAACCGCTTTTCCACATCTGCTGAAAACTTTTACCGCAAGTTTCCCTTGGCACTATGTTATTTTTGCTACTTCAGCCCTATCGGTAACCGGTGCATTAGCGATATTCATTTTGGTTCCTAATGGCCCTTTCAGAACGGTTGGACAAAAATTTAATTTCCGCTCCTGCTTTGATGGTTTCAAAAATCAAGGTTTCCGCTCGGCAGCTTTTGGTTATTTTGGGCACATGTGGGAACTGTATACCTTTTGGGCTTTTTTACCAGGTATGTTGTTACTTTTTAATAGCAAACACCCAAATACTACACTAAATATTCCGCTTTTTTCATTTTTGGTTATTGCTTCGGGCGGTTTATCATGCATGATTGGCGGCTTATTATCCCAAAAATTCGGCGCTAAACTCATCGCCACCATTGCTTTGGCAATATCCGGATTATGCTGCCTGCTTACGCCTGTTTTACTTTTCAGCAGCACTTTATACCCTTTCATTATTTTTTTATTTTGCTGGGGTTTAGCGGGCACAGCAGATTCTCCTTTGTTTTCTTCGTTGATTGCGAAACATGCACCGGCAAGTTTAAGAGGAACTTCATTAACATTGGTAAACTGTATCGGTTTTGCCATCACAATTATTAGCATCCAGGTCATTAATCTTTTGGCAAAAGAAATGAATCCGCATTATCTTTATATGGTTTTGGCTGTTGGACCAGTTTTGGGGCTATGGGCACTATTAAGAGATTTTAAAAGGAATTAATAACCTTCAATTATTAGCTAGCTGTACTTTATTTAACCTTAACTTCAAATTTATTTATCTTTGATTTAAAGATTCAAGAATGAAATTATCACCTATCATAAAACCAGAAGAATTAACCTGGTTAAATCAAGACGATGAAATCGTGATTATAGATGCAAGCGCCGGCTCAAAAGCGAGATATGACCAACAACATTTGGCGGGTGCACTTTTTGCCGATGTAAATGAAGATTTAGCAAATATTGGTGATTATGCTTCTGGTGGCAGACACCCCTTACCAACTTTCGAGCAATTTTCTACTGTTTTACAGCAGCTGGGTATTACAAAAGGCAGTCGTGTAATTGTGTACGACGATAAAAATGGTGGCAATGCGGCTGCGAGGCTTTGGTGGATGCTAAAATCTATTGGTCATGAAAAAGTACAGGTAATTGACGGAGGCTTCCAGGCGGCTGTTAAAGCTGGTTTTCCGACAACCGATAAAGTGGAAATTCCAAAATCTGTCGATAAATATGACATCACAGCCTGGCACTTACCATTATCGGATATAGATGAAGTTGAAAGAGTGGCTAAAACCGACGATTACATTGTAATTGATGTGCGGGATGCTAACCGTTTTGCAGGGCTTACAGAGCCTATCGATTTAATTGCAGGGCATATCCCCGGCGCAGCTAACATTCCTTACACCGAAAATTTAGATGCTAATGGCGCTTTCCTTGACCCTGAAATTTTGAAAGAGAAATACGCTGAGGCTTTGGCTCTGGTTAAACCAGAAAACGTAATTGTACATTGTGGCTCAGGCATTACAGCCTGCCATACGCTATTGGCTATGGATTACGCAGGCTTATCAATTCCTAAGCTTTATGTTGGCTCATGGAGCGAATGGAGCAGAAATAACAAGGAAATGGTATTGGCTGATCAGTAATTTTTGTTGGTTGGGTTTACAATTTCGCTTCAATAAACTGTTGATTTTACATTCCACTAAACGAATAAAAATTTTTTATTCTAAGTCGGGGATTACAAATCATGACTAAGAAGAATACCAATGAATGTATTGAAACTCATTTTCAAAAAATTACCAATTCAATTAACATTCTGAAAACCTGTCCGATTAACGCCAACAATTTTTAAAAAACATTTTTAATCTAATTATTTTATCCCTACATTTGCAGGCTAAAATTTTACAGTACTTTGAACCCACTAAAACAATTTTCATTACCGTTTACCGGATTAAAATTGGGAACTCATCAGTTTGATTATGAGCTTGATGATACCTTTTTTAATGCATTTGAGTATTCGTTAATCAAAAGCGGAAATTTGAAGGTAGACCTGGAACTTGAGAAACAAGAGACCATGTTACTGCTAAAATTCAAAGTTATTGGTACAGTTAATTTGGATTGCGATAAATGTTTATCTGAGTTTTCTTTACCTATAAATCTTTACGAACGTCAGATTGTAAAGTTTGCTGAAGATGAACTGGAAAGTGATGATGAAGAAATTATCTCGCTGAGCCGCAAAGATACCGAGATTGATATATCGGGCCCTTTATACGAAATGATTAACGTAGCGGTACCTTATATCAAAAACTGCGAGCAGGCAGATCAGGATTGCGATCAGGAAATGATTGATCGTTTAAACCAATTATCGATCGAGAAGCAGGCAGAAGAAAATGAACAAACAAGCGACCCACGTTGGGAAGCCCTTAATAAGTTAAAAAAATAATTAGATTATACACCAATGGCACATCCAAAACGGAAAATCTCGAAACAGAGAAAAAATAAAAGAAGAACACACTATAAAGCTGTTACTCCTTCTTTAGCAACATGCTCGACAACAGGTGCTATCCACGTACCTCACCGTGCTTACAACGTTGATGGTAACTTATACTACAACGGCAAACTGGTTATCGAAAATACTCAGATTGGGTAATTTTCTTAAAAAATTGTTTGTGTTTTCAGCGGCTTTAGTCATACCTTAGTCAACTGAAAAATTCAGGATTACACCTGACTTAACACAAACAGATTTTTTCTATGAAAATAGGCCTCGACATAATGGGCGGAGACTATGCTCCCAAAGCAATTGTTTTGGGAGCAATAGCTGCTCATCAATCGCTTAACGCTGGAGAGCATTTAGTTCTTATTGGCGATACCGAACAGATTAAACCCATTCTTGCAGAAGAGGGCTTTAATCCAGATCACTTTGAATACGTTCATACTGATGAAGTAATTGGTATGGGCGAACATCCCACCAAAGCAATCGTTCAGAAACCGAATTCGAGCATAGCAGTTGGATTTAACCTTTTAAAAGAAGGGAAACTCGATTCATTTGCAAGTGCAGGTAACTCTGGAGCAATGTTGGTTGGCGCTGTTTTTAGCGTTAAAACCATTCCGGGCATTATTCGCCCTTGTTTATGTACAATTCTTCCGAAAATTAAAGGTGGCACTGGCTTATTATTAGATGTAGGTGCAAATGCCGATTGCAAACCCGATATTTTATTACAATTTGGCGTTTTGGGCAGCTTATATGCAGAAAATTTATTGCAGATAAATGAGCCAAAAGTTGCGCTGATGAATATTGGCGAAGAAGATGAAAAAGGTAATATGCTTAGCATGGCTACTTTCCCGTTGATGAAAGATACCAACCTATTTAACTTTGTAGGCAATGTTGAAGGAAGAGATTTGTTTAATGATAAGGCTGATGTAATTGTTTGCGATGGTTTTACCGGAAATGTAATGCTAAAACTAGCAGAATCATTTTATGTGCTTACCATCAAAAAAGGACTTAAAGATGAGTTCTTCGATCGTTTTAATTACGAACAGTACGGTGGAAGTCCGGTTTTAGGCGTTAACGCTCCTGTTGTTATCGGACATGGAATTTCAAGTCCTTTAGCGGTTAAAAATATGGTTCTACAATCAAGAGAAATGATTACCACTGGATTGGTAGAAAAAATTAGAATTGCATTTAAATAATTTATTAAAATTCTTAAAATGAGTAAAATTCACGCTGCTATTACAGCAGTAAATGGTTACGTTCCCGATTATGTGCTTACAAACGCAGAATTAGAAACCATTGTTGACACTTCGGATGAATGGATAACCAGCAGAACGGGAATTAAAGAACGCAGAATTTTAAAAGGAGAAGGTTTAGGCACATCCGATATGGCTGTACATGCTGTAAATGGTTTGCTTAAAAAAAGAGGTATTGATGCAAAAGAAATTGAATTGATTATCTTTTGCACCACTACACCAGATTTTACTTTCCCCGCAACTGCAAACGTTTTAGCAGATAAAATTGGTGCTACCAATGCTTGGGGTTATGATTTACAGGCAGCTTGTTCTGGCTTTATATTCGGCCTTTCAACTGGTGCATCATTTGTAGAATCAGGAAGGCACAAAAAAGTTTTAGTAGTTGGTGGCGATAAAATGTCATCGATCATTAATTATGAAGACCGCACCACCTGTATTATTTTTGGTGATGGCTGTGGCTGTGCCTTGTTAGAGCCAAACGAAGAAGGTTTAGGAATACAGGATTCTATTTTAAGAACAGATGGTTCTGGAAGAGATTTCTTAGGCATGAAAGCAGGTGGATCGGTTATGCCGGCAACCCACGAAACCATTGATGCAAGGTTACATTTCGCGCATCAGGAAGGCCCTACAGTGTTTAAATTTGCGGTAACCAATATGGCTGATGTAGCTGCTGAAATTATGGAACGTAACAGCTTAACTGCTGATGATGTTGCGTGGTTAGTGCCTCACCAAGCCAATAAACGCATTATTGATGCTACTGCAAACCGCATGGGCGTTACTACCGATAAGGTAATGATCAACATTGAACGTTTCGGAAATACAACCAACGGAACCATACCTTTATGTTTATGGGAATGGGAAAGCAGATTAAAAAAAGGCGATAACATCGTTTTAGCTGCATTCGGCGGTGGTTTTACCTGGGGTTCGATTTACCTTAAATGGGCTTACGATACCAAGTAATTGAGTAGAGAGCTTGGAGTTTGGAGTTAATTAGCTGCTTGATAAAGCATCATAGCCATTAACTATCAACTATTAAACCGTCAACCTTAAGTGGTTGCAGATAAAAATAAAACAAAAAAAGTATAACTTAGTTAATTCAATAAACACTATTTTTTACATAACTAGCCTAAAAAATGGATATCAAACAAATACAGGAACTGATTAAATTTGTTTCTCGTTCTGGAGTAAATGAAGTTGCTATTGAGCAGGAAAACTTCAAAATCACGATCAAAACAAACCAAGCACCAACAGTTGTGCATGCTACCGTACCACAGGCTCCGCTTGTACAGGCTGCTGCCCCTGTTGCCACAGCTCCTACTGCTCCAGTTGCAGCAACACCTGCTGTACCAGCTGCAGAAGACACTTCAAAATACTTAACAATTAAATCGCCAATGATCGGTACTTTCTACCGTTCAGCTAGCCCGGAAAAACCAATGTTTGTAAATGTTGGTGACGAAGTTAGCACAGGTAAAGTAGTTTGTATTATTGAGGCAATGAAACTTTTCAACGAAATTGAAAGTGAAGTTTCTGGCCGTATCGTTAAAATTTTGGTTGATAACGCATCACCAGTAGAATACGATCAACCGTTATTTTTAGTAGAACCTATTTAGAAGCTGATTTCACAGATTGATGATGGTGCCAAAATAGTCGGTATAATCATAATATCTGTGAAATCATCAATTAAAAAATTATGTTTAAAAAAATACTAATTGCCAACAGGGGTGAAATCGCTTTGCGTATTATCCGTACCTGTAAGGAAATGGGCATCAAAACGGTTGCTGTTTACTCTACCGCAGATCGGGAAAGTTTACACGTACGTTTTGCTGATGAGGCTGTTTGTATTGGCCCCCCACCTAGTAAAGATTCTTATTTAAATATTCCAAATATTATTTCGGCTGCAGAATTAACCAATGCCGATGCCATACACCCAGGTTATGGTTTCTTATCAGAAAATGCTAAGTTTTCTAACATTTGCCGCGAGTACAATATCAAATTTATTGGTGCAACTCCAGAGCAGATTAACGGCATGGGCGATAAAGCCTCTGCAAAAGAAACCATGAAAATTGCTGGTGTGCCTACCATTCCAGGATCGGAAGGTTTGCTTACCAGCGTTAAAGAAGGTATTGCAATTGCTAACGAAATGGGTTACCCGGTTATACTAAAAGCAACTGCTGGTGGCGGTGGCCGTGGTATGCGTGTTGTTTGGAAAGATGAAGATTTTGAAAATGCATGGGATAGTGCCCGCCAGGAATCAGGTGCAGCATTTGGTAACGATGGTTTATATTTAGAGAAATACATTGAAGATCCACGCCACATTGAAATCCAGATAATCGGCGATCAGTTTGGCAAAGCCTGTCACTTATCAGAACGCGATTGTTCTATCCAACGCCGTCACCAAAAGTTGGTTGAAGAATCTCCTTCCCCATTTATGACCGACGAACTCCGCGTAAGAATGGGCGAGGCTGCAATTAAAGGAGCAATGGCTGTTAGTTACGAAGGTGCCGGTACAATCGAATTTTTGGTTGATAAACACCGTAACTTTTATTTCATGGAAATGAATACCCGTATCCAGGTAGAGCACCCGGTTACCGAAGAAGTAATCAATTTCGACTTGATTAAAGAACAGATTAAAGTTGCTGCCGGAATTCCGATTTCGGGTAAAAACTACTTCCCTGATATGCATGCCATTGAGTGCCGTATCAATGCAGAAGATCCAGCGAACAATTTTCGTCCTTCACCAGGTAAAATCACCAATTTCCACTCTCCAGGCGGTCATGGTGTTCGTGTAGATACGCACGTTTACGCTGGATATTCTATTCCTTCTAATTACGATTCAATGATTGCCAAATTAATCTGTGTTGCACAAACACGTGAAGAAGCAATCTGTACAATGGAGCGTGCTCTAGGCGAATTTGTAATTGAAGGAGTGAAAACAACAATCCCTTTCCATCTGCAGTTGATGAAAGATCCTAACTTTAGGGCAGGAAATTTCACCACAAAGTTTATGGAAACGTTTGAATTTTCAGAATAATATAAACTATTATAAATTTAGATCCTATTTTGATAAAACAGAATGGGATTTTTCTTTATTAAAACTTTAGAATTATTTCATTAAATTTGAATATGGAAACATTAATTGTACACCCAGAAAATAAGGCTCAATTAAATGCAGTAAAACAGGTGTTGAAAGCAATGAAAATTTCTTTTGAAAAAAGAGAAAAACCCTATAATCCAGAATTTGTAGAAAAAATTTTAGATGGGGATAGAGATTTTAAAGAAGGAAAATTCACCAAAATTGATTTGGAAAATCTATGGAAATAGTTTTTCTTCCAAACGCTAATATTGATTTAGATTTTTGGAAGAAATCAGGAAATACAACTATACAAAAGAAGATTCATAGCCTCTTAAGTTCTATTAGGGACACTCCTTTCGCAGGAATAGGGAAACCCGAGGCATTAAAGTATAACCTTACAGGTAAATGGTCCAGAAGGATAAATTCAGAACATCGAATTATTTACGAAGTTTTAGAAATAGATCAAATGATCAAAGTTCATTCATTAAGAGGCCACTACAATTAATTAAGTGATGATTTCATTAATATATTAAAGCATTTCTCAGAATAATATAAACTATTTCTATATTTAACACGTAAATACCATTCTATTCAAATAGAATGGTATTTTTGTTTTCAACATGAGCGACACTAAAAAAAATCTACTTACAAAAGCTATCGGGCAAAAGAGCACCACATTAGAGGCAGAAATGTCTTTTTTCGATCACCTGGATGTTCTCCGTAAACATTTAATCAGAGCGGTAATTGCCATTGCCGTTTTTACGGGTATCGCATTTTACTTCAATGAAGAAATCCTGGATAAAATCATTTTCGGGCCAAAAAAACCAGATTTCTGGACCTATCGCATGATGTGTAAACTGGTTGAACACTTCCCTTCTTTAGGAAAGGATATGTGTATCACCAAAATCAATGGAGAAATTATAAATACCGAAATGGCTGGTCAGTTTAATTTACAACTGAACGTTTGTGTGATGTGTGGTATTATCCTTGGCTTCCCTTACTTATTGTGGGAAATATGGCGCTTTGTTAAGCCGGCATTACATGAAAAAGAACGTAAATCGGCCAGCGGTTTTGTTTTCTTTGCATCGTTACTTTTTATTATCGGAATCATATTTGGGTACTTCATTATTTGTGCACTATCTATTAATTTTTTAACAGGTTACACAGTAAGTTCTGAAATCAAAAACACCTTTACAATTGATTCATATGTATCTTCCATAGCTACGTTAACCTTAGGAACAGGTATTATTTTTGAACTTCCGATCATTATTTTTATCCTATCAAAACTGGGGTTAATGACTCCAAAACTGATGAGATCGAGCAGAAGATACGCAACTGTAATCATTTTGATTATTGCTGCAATTGTTACACCAACGCCTGATATATTAACTATGTTGACTGTAGCAGCTCCTTTATTTTTATTGTATGAGGCAAGCATCTTTGTTTCGGCATACATTGAAAAGAAGAAGAAAAAAGCAGAAGCGGCCTTCTATGCTAACTAACAAAAACATTACGAACGGATTTCATAATTCTCTATAAATTTGACCATGTCTGATACAAAAATTAAAATTGCTATTGGAGCGGATCACGCGGGCTTTGAGTACAAAGAGTTACTAAAAGATTTTTTACAGCATTACGAAATAAAAGATTTTGGTACTTATTCTGAAAATTCTGTGGATTATCCAGATTTCGCTCATCCAGTTGCTGCTGCAGTTGAAAATGGAGATTTTACCTACGGAATTTTACTTTGCGGATCGGCAAATGGTGTGGCTATAACTGCAAACAAACATCAGCACATCAGGGCTGGTTTATGCTGGGAAAACGAAGTTGCTTCTTTAGTACGTAAACACAATAATGCAAATGTTTTATGTATTCCGGCAAGATTTGTTTCGGAAGAACTGGCAAAAGAAATAGCGACAACTTTTTTAACCACTGAATTTGAAGGCGGTCGCCACCAAAACAGGGTTGAAAAAATTTCGTGTTAACAAGAACTTAACTAACTATTATCATAATGAACAAAAAGTTTTTAACTCTTGGCTTGGCCTCGCTGGTTTCGGCGAGTTGCTTTAGTCAAATTAAGCCCCTTACACCTAATCAGGATGCAATAAAATTTAGCAAGGCAATCAATCCCGAAAATGCTTTTAAACACCTTTCTGTTTTAGCATCTGATGAATATGAAGGTCGCGAAACAGGCACAAAAGGAGCTTGGATGGCTGCTGATTATATCCGCGATTATTTTAAATCATTAGGTTTAAAAGCACCTGTAAATGGCAGTTATTTTCAGAAAATCGACCTTGTTAACGTAACGCTTAAAGAAAGTCATGTTACCGTAAACGGACAGCCAAAAGAATACCAAAAAGATTACCTGGTTTCGCCAAGTTTAATCAGCGACAAAGGTTTTACATTTTCAGCCAATGAACTTGTATTTATCGGTTACGGTATAAAAAAAGATACTTACAACGATTTCTCCGGTACCGATATTAAAGGTAAAGTAGTAATCATGTTCAATGGCGGCGACCCAACTTTGAAACCGGGAACAAGAATAGACAGAGCTGCTTATCGCGCTACCCTTGAGGCCAGAGCAAAATATTTTGCAGAAAACAACGTGAAAGCGATTATTCTGATCGATCCAGCTGTTGACAGAATAACTGAAAACACAAAACAAACGCTTAAAAATGGCAGAGTAATGGTTAAAACCAATGCTGCTATGGAGGCTCAAAAACAGAATGATATCCCTCGTGTATCTATTTCAGTTGCGTTGGCCAATGAATTGTTTAAGGCATCTAATACTACTGTTGCAGATTTACAAAAGAAAATTGTAGATAGCCAGGCCCCAGCTTCGCAAGTATTAAATGTACCATTTTCAGCGAGCGCAGCAAAAACTGAAACTCCAGTAAGATGTGAAAATGTACTTGGTTATTTAGAAGGCTCAGATCCAGTACTTAAAAAAGAAGTATTAATTCTTACAGGTCATTATGACCATATTGGACTTGAAACTGATCCAAATGCAAAAGATAAAGTGAATAATGGAGCTGATGATGATGGATCTGGAACTACTGGCGTTTTATTAATGGCAAAAGCATTTACAGATGCTAAAAAGGCTGGTAAAGGTTCTAAACGCAGTATTTTATTTATGACTGTTGTTGGTGAGGAAAAAGGATTATGGGGTTCTGAATGGTATTCGGAGCATCCGGTTTTTTCTGTCGAAAACACAATTGCTGATTTAAACACAGATATGATTGGCCGTACAGGTGAGGAATATTTAGGTAAACCAGATTCTGCAAACTACATTTACTCTGTAGGATCGAACATGTTAAGCAGCGATTTAGGTAAGTTAAGCGAGCAGGTTAATGCAACTTATACCAAAATGAAACTGGATTATAAATACGATGATCCAAAAGATCCTGAACAAATTTACTACCGTTCTGATCACTATAACTTTGCTAAATTAGGTATTCCGATTATTTTCTATTATGATGGGATGTTACAGCAAGACTACCATAAACCAGGTGATGAAGTAAGCAAAATAAATTTCCCGCTTTTGGCAAAAAGAGCAAAACTAACCTACTTTACCGCATGGGAATTGGCCAACAGAGCTAAAAGACCGGCAGTAGATATGGACGGAAAAGGGAATCCAAAAAAATAAAATATTAAGCCTCGATAAAATGTCGGGGCTTTTTTATGCCTAAAGGCGAATCTTTTTATTTCAAGATTAAAATGGTATTTTTGATAAAAGTAAGTATATGAATCAGTTGCATATTTTAGAAAAAATTAACATGATGCCTATTGCCTATCAGCAAGAGGTGGAAGACTTTATCGATTTTATTTTGCAAAAAAAAGTAAATAAAAAAAATGAAGAAAAGCAACAAAGAAAACTTGGCCTACTTAAAGGAAAAATGAAAATGAGCGAGGATTTTAACGCTCCACTGGATGATTTTAGAGATTACATGTAGTGAAAAAATTTTTGCTTGATACCCATGTTCTACTTTGGATGCAAGATGATAATATTGCACTATCTGAAACAGCAAGAAAAATTTTAGAAGATTCTACTACTCAAATCTATCTAAGCATTGTGAGTTTATGGGAGATTACCATAAAGCAATCCCTAGGCAAGTTACAATTAGAATATTCATTAGACGAACTGATAGATTCCTGCAACAGCAGCAACATTACCATACTTCCAATAGATTACGGAACGCTGAAAATACTTAAAGTGCTACCGTTTTTACATCGAGATCCTTTTGACAGAATCATTATAGCAACAAGTATGGAATTAGATTTAAATCTCATTTCGAATGATGAAATAGTGAAAAAATACATGACTAAAGTTACCTGGTAATATTCTCCCAAAATCACAACTACTTCTTTGTGTTAATTTCTAAAAATAAACTCAACAGGGTTTCCTATCTTTGATGTTGTAACGAAAAACTAAAATCAGTTAATATTCGTTAACCTATTACAAAATAACTATTGATGAATATTGCTGAAGAATTTTTAGAAAAGTCTGACGAGAAAGCTTTCGATTTACCGCATCGTAAAACCATAAATTATAATATTGGAAAATACAATGCAGCTGTTGAGCGCGGCTTGTCAAAATTCGAAAATTTAGAGGCATCCAAAAAGAAAGCACACGTAATCAAGTGGCGTGTAATGGAAAACCTTGATAAATTTTTACCTGAGTTCGAATCAAATTTCCAACGGCGAGGCGGCAAAGTAATTTGGGCGAACGATGCAGAAGAAGCCCAGCAGGAAATCCTCAATATCATTAAAAGAAACAATGGCAAAACGGTTATCAAATCAAAATCGATGACCACAGAGGAAATCCACATAAACGATTTCCTGGAAAAAAATAATATAGAATCGTTAGAAAGCGATTTGGGCGAATACATTGTTCAATTGCTTGGTCAGGCTCCGTACCATATTGTAACACCGGCGATGCACCTCAGTGCAACAGATATTGCACAGCTATTTCACGATAAATTTGGCACACCTATCGATGCCACTCCTCCTCAACTGGTACAAAAAGCAAGAGAATTACTTCGCGATAAATACCTGAAAGCCGATATTGGCATCAGTGGTGGAAATTTTTTAATCGCCGATACAGGAAGTATTGCCCTAACAGAAAATGAAGGTAATGCCCGTTTAAGCACTACATTTCCTAAAATCCACATTGCTATTGTAGGCATCGAAAAGGTAATTCCTTCTATGGCAGATTTGGATCTGTTTTGGCCGCTACTTGCCTCACATGGAACCGGACAAAATTTAACGGTTTACAATACTATTTTAAGTGGCCCCCGCCAACCAAATGAAACAGATGGCCCTGAGGAAATGTATGTAATCCTTCTGGATAATGGCCGCACCAATTTATTGGCACAAAAAGACCAAAGACAGGGTTTGTACTGCATCCGTTGTGGTGCATGTTTAAATGCATGTCCTGTTTATAAAAATATTGGTGGACATACCTATAATACAACCTATAGTGGTCCGATTGGCTCTGTAATTACTCCTCATTTAAAGGGCATGGAGGAATTTAAACATTTAAGCTATGCATCAAGTCTTTGCGGAAAATGCTCAGAAGTATGCCCCGTTAAAATAGACATCCACAAAATGCTTTTACTTAATCGAAGAGATGCCGCAGCAGGACATGAAAATGGAAAGAAAGAGGAAATTGGCTGGACTATGTTTAGCAAAATGATGCTAAAACGCAAATGGATGGATTTTTTTGGTGGAAATTTTAAAAACTTCATGCTCAAAAGATTTTTCAAAAGGAGTTGGGGCAAATATCGCGAAATGCCAAAAGTTGCCGATAAATCTTTTGCCAAACAATGGGAAGAGCTGAAAAAAAGTAAGGAGTCTTAATAAGAGGTAATCAGTTAAATAACCCATATGCATTTCAATCGAGGCGATAAAGACAACAAATTCCTGCTGAATTTATATAAAAGATTGCTTTATCCCCGAATGGTTGAAGAGAAAATGCTCAAACTTCTACGCCAGGGGAGAATTGGAAAATGGTTTTCAGGAATCGGTCAGGAAGCCATTGCAGTAGGCAGTACTTTAGCGATGCATAGCAACGAATACATTTTACCGATGCACCGTAATTTGGGTGTCTTCACTTCGCGCAATATTCCTTTAAAGAAATTAATGGCCCAATGGCAGGGCAAAATTACCGGGTTTACTAAAGGTCGTGATCGATCCTTTCATTTCGGCACACAAGATTATAAAATCATTGGGATGATATCGCATCTTGGCCCACAAATGGCCTTGGCAGATGGTATTGCATTGGCAGATTTGCTAGCCAATAGGCAACATGCAACCCTTGTTTATACAGGAGAAGGTGCCACCAGCGAAGGTGATTTTCATGAAGCATTAAACGTTGCCGCAGTTTGGGGGCTTCCTGTTATTTTTCTCATCGAAAATAATGGATATGGTCTTTCCACTCCAAAATCAGAACAATTTAGGTGCAAAAACCTGGTTGATAAGGCCATTGGTTATGGGATAGAAGGTGTTCAGATAGATGGAAATAATGTGCTGGAAGTTTACGATACCATCAATCAGCTGGCCAATGAAATCAGAAAAGATCCCAGACCTGTTTTGGTAGAATGCATGACTTTCAGAATGCGGGGCCATGAAGAAGCATCAGGTACTAAATATGTTCCGCAAGAAATGTTTGATGCGTGGGAAAAGAAAGATCCGTTAAACAATTACGAAGCCTACTTAGTTGAACAGGGTATTTTATCACCTGATAGCATTATTGACATCAAAATCCAGGTAAAAAGAGCTATAGAATTGGAAGTTGAAGAAGCTTTTAATGAAGAAGAACCTATTGCAGATGCTGCTCTGGAAGAAAACGATATGTATTTTCCTTATGAGCAACAAGTAACGCTGCCTGTAGAAGCCTCTACAGAAAAAAGATATTTAGATGCCATAACCGATGGATTGGATCTGGCCATGCAAAAATACCCTAACCTGGTTTTAATGGGGCAGGATATTGCTGATTATGGTGGTGCTTTTAAAATCACAGATGGTTTTACCACTAAATATGGCAAGGGCAGAGTTCGCAATACTCCAATTTGCGAATCGGCCATTGTGGGAGCAGGGTTAGGCTTATCTATAAATGGCTTTAAAGCTGTGGTAGAAATGCAGTTTGCCGATTTTGTAACGGTAGGGTTTAATCAGATTGTGAATAACCTGGCCAAAACGCATTATCGCTGGGGCGAAAAGGCTGATGTGGTGGTTCGCATGCCTACAGGTGCAGGATCCGGTGCAGGCCCGTTCCACTCACAAAGTAATGAAGCATGGTTTACTAAAACACCAGGTTTAAAAATAGTTTATCCAGCTTTTCCTGAAGATGCAAAAGGCCTATTATTGGCTGCAATTGAAGACCCTAATCCAGTGTTATATTTTGAGCACAAATATCTCTACAGAAGTTTAATCGGTTCAGTACCCCAAGGGTATTACACAACTGAAATTGGCAAAGCAGTTATACTTGCAAAAGGAAGTAAATTTTCGATCATTACTTATGGATTGGGCGTACATTGGGCTTTGGATTACCTGAAAGAATATCCCGAATGCGGGGCTACACTAATTGATTTGCGTACACTACAGCCTTGGAATAAAGAAGCTGTTAAAAAAGCCGTTAAGGCAACCGGCAGAGTGTTAATTCTGCACGAAGATACCTTAACAAATGGTTTTGGTGCCGAATTATCTGCATGGATTGGAGAACACTGTTTCTCTTACCTCGATGCGCCGGTAATGCGTTGTGCGAGTTTAGATACTGCAATTCCAATGAGTAAAATATTAGAAGACGATTTTTTAGCTAAAGCAAGATTAGCAGAAACAATTGATAAATTATTGAAATATTAAATGGTTTTGCCACAGAGACGCAGAAAATCACGGAGAACATTAATCATTTAATTCCGTTGCAATCCTAGTTTCCGTGGCTAATTTATATAAACAGCATGAGCACTTTTAAAGTTGAAGGAAATATAATTAACATCAGAGAGCGAAATATTTTCTTTGGCGAAGTTGAAGTTGAGGATGGAAAAATAAAATCAATCAATAAAATTTCTGAACAGAAAGATGGGGTGCATTACATTTCGCCCGGGTTTATTGATAGTCATGTACACATTGAAAGCAGCATGTTGATTCCAAGTGAATTTGCACGTTTGGCAGTTGTGCATGGTACAGTTGCTACCATTAGCGATCCACATGAAATTGCTAACGTATGTGGAATGGAAGGTGTAGAATTTATGATAGAAAATGGCAATACTGTTCCTTTTAAATTCAATTTTGGTGCGCCAAGCTGTGTTCCGGCTACTATTTTTGAAACTGCCGGTGCTGAATTAAATCATGATGATGTAAAGTCGCTTTTAGAACGCCCGGAAATAAAATACCTGAGTGAAATGATGAATTTTCCTGGGGTACTAAATAAAGATGAAGAAGTTTTAAAAAAGATTTCAGCTGCGCACCATTTAGGCAAACCAGTAGATGGCCATGCACCGGGTTTGCGGGGAGAAGCTGTTCAACAATACATTAACGCCGGAATTTCTACCGATCATGAATGTTTTACTGCTGATGAAGCATTGGATAAGTTACAGCGTGGCATGAAAATCCTCATCCGCGAAGGAAGTGCTGCTAAAAATTTCGACGCATTAATTGATCTGCTGAACGATTGGCCTGAAATGATGATGTTTTGCAGCGATGATAAACACCCCGATAGTTTAGTAGAAAACCATATTAACGAGCTTTGTGCAAGAGCGATAGAAAAAGGAATTGATCTATTTAATATACTTCAAGCTGCCTGCATAAATCCCATTCTTCACTATAAATTAGATGTAGGCTCACTCCGGATCAATGATGATGCAGATTTTATTGTACTCGAAGATTTAAAAAACTTCAAGGTTAAACAAACCTATATTGATGGATTACTACTTGCCGAAAACGGTAAAACAGTGGGCAATTGGGTAATACATTTGGAAGATCGCGAATCGGTAAATCATTTCAATTGCAGCCTAAAAAAGGAAGCGGATTTTATTTATCCCTTTAACGGACAAGAAGAAATTCTTGTTATTGAAGCTTTGGATGGACAATTGATCACCAACAGATTATTAGCTACACCAAAAGTTTTAAATAGTAATATCGTAAGTGATACTGAAAACGATATTTTGAAAATGGTTGTGGTAAACCGTTACCTTGATGCACCTGTTGCAATATCTTTTGTAAAGAATTTTGGACTGAAACAAGGTGCTATTGCATCAAGTGTTGCGCACGACAGTCATAATATTATCGCAGTTGGCGTTGATGATAAAAGTATATGCGAAGCGGTAAATCTTGTAATTAAAGAAACCGGTGGCGTGGTTGCAATAGGTAATGGAAAAAAAGAAGTTTTAGCTTTACCTGTAGCAGGGTTAATGAGTAATCAAAATGGTTATAAAGTAGCAGAAAGTTATACTTCAATTGATCAATTTGCGAAAGATTTAGGTGCTACACTTCTAGCTCCATTTATGACACTTTCTTTCATGGCTTTATTGGTAATACCGCATTTAAAATTGAGCGATAAAGGTTTGTTTGATGGAAATGAGTTTAAGTTTTTATAATAAGGCTTTCGTCACCCTGAATTTATTTCAGGGTCTTCATTAAAGAAAGATACTGAAACAAGTTCAGTATGACGATCCTGATAAAAAATTATTCTATCACAAAAACCTCGGCCAAAGGATTAAACAAATATAACCTTTTATCATCTAAGCAAACACATCGATAGCGTTTCCTGATTCTTTCGCCCTTGGTAAAACGCCTGCCATCCTTAATTTTAAAGGTGGTATTAATCGGCAATTGCTCTAAATGTAAAGTTTCGGTTTTATTGCTATCGTATTTTTTTAAAGCACGCGATAAATGTAAATCAGAACAGCTGGATGCCGCCGGGTTAGACATGTAATTATTAATCGCTTTATGAATATCATCAGGGAAAATATTCAATTCAAAAAAAGGCACCATCATCCGCTGAAAGTTTTTCTTCCATTCTGAACCGTGTGGCTTCACTTTATTCTTAAAGTCGTTCCAGGTAAGTAAATGGGCAAATTCATGCACGGTGGTAACCAGAAAAGCGAAATGATTGAGATTGAAGTTTACGGAAATGCGATGACCTTTACCTTGATAAGGATGACGGTAATCGCCCAATTTTGTAGAACGGGTTTTGGTAATCTTAAATTCGCACTGAAAATAATCTATCCATTTTGCAATTAGCGGTGCCGCTTGTTCGGGCATGTACTGCGCTAAAACTTTAACCTTTTCCACAGACGCTAAGATAAATAATTTTAAGGTTTAACCACAAAGAATACAAAGTTTACACCGACAAAACAGAGTATTACCATAACCCTTTTTAACCACTGAGTAAACTGAGTATGCACAGAGAAAACAGAGTATTTCAATATCCATTTACAACGCGCCTAATTCCATCTTTCAATCTTAAAACATTAAAATTCATTAATAGGCCAAATCTATATCCACCCAATTTCATATAGGTTAACGTTTGTGCAAGATGAATATCATTTAGGGAATCTATACTTTTTAATTCCAAAACCAGACTATTCTCAACCAAGATATCAATTCGATAACCACAATCCAACCTTACATCTTCAAATCGCAGAGGCATCATTTTTTCTTTTCAACTTGAAAACCTGCCTTATTGATCTTGTAAAACAAACATTCTTTATAGGCATTCTCTAACAAACCAGGCCCGAGAGCTGTATGAACATCTATAGCCAACCCAATAATGGTTCTTGTTAATAAATCTTCTTTCATAGCGCTTTGTGTTCTCTGTGCCTTACCTCGGTTTTCTCTGCGGTTAAACTTTGTTCTATTCTTCCGATGGAAACAACGATGCCAGCACCAACTTAATCTCTCCAAATGAATAATCTTTACCTAAAAACTCTCTTATTGTAGCCATCGATTTTGTTTTCTGACTTTCTATCGCATCACTTATATTTTTGATTTTATTGGCTTTTACCAATTTGGTTACATCAAGTTGCTGGGTAGAAACATAATAAGCGAGATGCCCTTCGATGGTTCCAGAAGAAAAACCACGCTCTTTTGCAATTTCCTCAATGGTTTTACCCTGTTCGTAAAGCTCAAAACTTACCAGCTTTGTATCAACTTTTGGTTCTTTTTTCTTTTTGTCGGCAGCCGATTTTACCTTAAGCGTTTCGCCCTTTAATTGAATTGCTTTTTGAAGTTGATTATTTCTTTCAACGGTATTTAATAGCGCATCGGTATCGGCTTTGCTAAATTCTTTCCCAGCAATAAGTGCCTGAAGCAACGCTTTACTTTTATGCATCTTTTTTAATTGCTCATAAACTAAAATTTCAAGTTCGAGCAGCTCGGTTACATACGTTTTAATTTGTTTTTCTTCTTTTATGGTTTCAATTTGGGCAAGAAAACGGTCGGAAATTTCCTTAACCAGAGGATTGAAATATTTTAACGCAGCCTCTACCCTTTTCGATACATTGAATAAAGTATGCTCGGTTTGCTGTGCGAACAAATTTTTCAATTGATTAACAAAAGTATCGGCTGTAGCAGTGATTTTTTGGAAATCTGTATAAATTGTATCCGTCCAGTCTTCATACCGCTGTTTGGTTGATTTTTCACTTTTGTCGAAAGTCTGGCGGTGTTCTTTCAAATAGTAACGGATCAGGTTTAGGTCGAATGCAGCAATCAGGTAACTTCGAATAAAGCTATAACTCTCCAGACTGATCTGCTCGTTCAAAATCTCAGATGGTTGTTTCGTTTTAGAAAAATAATGCACATTCTGGTCCTGTTGCAAACCACTATCACGAAGATGAGAAGTTAGCACCAATCCTTTTAGCGAGCGTAAACGCGACAATGCCACATAGGCCTGGCCGGGAGCAAAAGCATCGCCAACATCAATAATCGCTTTATCGAAGGTTAAACCCTGACTTTTATGTACCGTAATGGCCCAGGCAAGTTTTATAGGATATTGAATAAACGAACCCGCAACATTTTCTTTAATCTCGTTTGTTGCTTCATCCAGTTTATATTTAACGTTTTCCCAAGTATAAGGTGAAATCTGAATCACTACTTTATCTTCGGGCAGTTCAATCTCAATTAAATCTTTTTCAATATGATGCACCACACCAATTTTGCCATTGTAATATCGCTTTTCAGCAGTCATATCGTTTTTGATAAACATGACCTGTGCCCCAACCTTTAGTTCCAAACTTTTATCATTAGGGTAAGCGTACTCATTAAACTCTCCCTGAACCTTTGCTTCAAAAAAATAAGATTTGGTTTTCAGCTGGGTTAATCTTTCGCGGTTAATGCTATCGGCTTTATTGTTATGCGTGGTTAAAGTAATATAATTTTCATCAGCAGAGGGCTTAAAATCCTGTTTATAATGCTGTTTAAGCAAGGCAGTATCCTCGGCCGTGATTTTATTGTTGCGTAAATTGTTCAGCAGATCAATAAAAACAGCATCATCCTGGCGGTAAATTTTATCAAGTTCAATATATATTGGGGGATTATCCTGTAGTGCCAAGGCATCAAAAAAATAAATGCTTTTATAAAATTTGGCCATAATGCGCCACTCATCATTTTTCACTACCGGAGGCAGCTGATGCAGATCGCCAATAAATAATAGTTGTACCCCTCCGAACGGAAGATTTCTATTTCTCCGCACATAACGTAGCGCAAAATCAATCGCATCAAGCATATCAGCCCGTAACATACTCACTTCATCGATTACGAGCAACTCCAGTTCCTGCAACATACGCCGTTTATTGCCCTGCATATTCAGGTGTTTTACTAACGTTTTAGGGGTATTGAAATTGAAGTTAATATTTTCATTGATCAACCCTCCTGCAACATCCGGAAAAAAAGCTCCAAAAGGCATCTGAAACAGCGAATGGATAGTAACCCCGGATGCATTTATGGCAGCAATGCCTGTCGGGGCTACAATCAGTGCTTTTTTATGTGTTAGTTTAATCAGTTTCCTTAAAAATGTTGTTTTACCTGTTCCTGCTTTCCCTGTTAAGAAAACATGTTTTGAGGTATAATTAACAAATTTAGCCGCAATTTCTGCGGGCATAGAAGTTTCTTCTAAAGTGGGCATCGGCAGTAAAATTATAGTTTACAATAAACGGAGGGATGAATAAAGCTAAACATTTTAGCACAAAACTAAACAATGATTGATGAGAAAATTTATTTTTCAATAGATAATTTTTAGCAATCACACATTCTTCTTTCTACAAATCCCCTTCTTGCAATAAAGATCTTTCGAAGCATAAGCAAAGGGCAGCTTCCTCCGCAATTTCACATCAGAATTAAATCGGAGCTATAGTATATGGCATAACTATAATTTCGAAAGTACTAGGGTATTAATTTCAGATTATTGCTAATATTGAATCTATTACACACAAACTAAAACAATACAACAACCTAACAATTAATGATAAAGCTTTTTCTTATCTTTGCGGCCAGATGAAACAACAATATTCAAATCTTATAGCTGTTAAATTCCTTTAACAAGGTTTCATCTCTTTTTATACCCAAAATTTTATTATGCTTAACCCCGAAATAGAAAAACGTAAAACCTTTGCCATTATTAGTCACCCCGATGCGGGCAAAACCACACTGACAGAAAAATTTCTGCTTTTTGGTGGTGCAATTAATACTGCAGGAGCGGTAAAAAGGAACAAAGCGAACCAAAGTAACACCTCCGATTTTATGGAGATTGAGAAACAACGTGGTATCTCGGTGGCAACTTCGGTTATGGGTTTCGAGTACAGTGGTAAACGCATTAATATTTTAGATACACCTGGTCACAAAGATTTTGCCGAAGATACTTACAGAACTTTATCGGCCGTAGATAGTGTTATTTTGGTTGTAGATTGTGTAAAAGGTGTGGAGGAACAAACGGAAAAACTAATGTCGGTTTGCCGCATGCGGAATACGCCTGTAATTATCTTTATTAACAAAATGGACCGTGAAGGTAAAGAAGCTTACGATTTACTCGATGAAATTGAAGAAAAACTGAACATCAGCCTTTGCCCACTTTCTTGGCCAATTGGCCAGGGGCATACATTTAAGGGTGTTTACAGCATTTATAACAAACATTTAAATTTATTTAATTCAGATAAAACCAAAGTAACCGATTCTGTGGTTGCGGCCAGCGATTTAAACGATCCATCGCTACTAAATTATCTTAAAGAAAACGAGATCAATGCATTAAAAGATGACGTTGAGCTGGTTGATGGAATTTACGGCAAAATTGATAAGGATTTATATACTGATGGTTTGGTTGCTCCTGTGTTTTTTGGGAGTGCGATAAATAATTTTGGAATAAAAGAGCTTTTAGATACGTTTATTGATATCGCTCCGAGTCCTCGGCATCGTGAAGCGGAAGAACGTGATGTATTGGTAGAAGAAAAGAATTTTAGTGGTTTTGTTTTTAAAATTCATGCCAATTTAGATCCAAAACACCGTGATAGGATTGCCTTTTTAAGGATTTGCTCTGGCAAATTTGAGCGTAACAAATTTTATTATCATACCCGTCAGGATAAGAAATTAAAATTCTCTAACCCAATGGATTTTATGGCGAATGAGAAAAGTATTGTTGAAGAGGCATGGCCAGGTGATGTAGTAGGTTTATATGACAGTGGCAACTTTAAAATTGGCGATACGCTTACCGAAGGCGAAAAACTGCAATTTAAAGGCATTCCGAGTTTCTCTCCTTCGATTTTTAAAGAAGTAGAAAATATGGATCCAATGCGTACCAAACAATTGGAAAAAGGAATTGAGCAGTTAACCGATGAAGGTGTAGCGCAGTTATTTGTAATGCAGCCAGGAAACAGGAAAGTGATTGGCGCAGTTGGCGAACTTCAGTTTGAGGTAATCAACTTCAGGTTGGAGCATGAGTATGGTGCTAAATGTCGATTCCGTACTTTGAGTTATACCCGCTCTAGCTGGGTAACTTCTACTGATCGGAAAAAATTGGATGAATTTGTTAAGCGAAAACAACAACATATTGGCTTTGATAAAGAAGCCAACCCGGTTTATCTTGCCGATAGTGAGTACATGATTAACTTAACAAAACAAGATTATCCTGATATTGAATTCCATAAAACAAGCGAATTTAAAAGCTAAGCCGAATTCTGAATAAAACTTTTAAATAAGATTAACCTTATAGACTTTAAAATCTGTGAGGTTTTTTTATGTATAAACATTTAATAAAATAATTCTTTTCATAGGTTTAAGCTTAAGAAACCAGGGCGTTAAACGTCATTGAGTTAAAGCTACCGACAAACATAATTTGGATAGGGTGTAAATCATTCAAATAAGGGGTCAAAATCACATTAATAAGCATGGCCTATTTTATATATAATTGTTTAGGCTATATTAAGTAAAATGCCATTGTAGGTATATATACTAAATCATTCAAAATATTAGAATAAAAAATACATTTATAATAGTGATCTAGACAGAATAATTATCAATTCATGCTTCCACCAAATATGAGTCTATTGCATATCAGAGCAAGATATTAGTGCACCTACTATTTAGACAACGATTTAGCACTAACCCAAATATTGGTTTTATTTGCTTGCAGATAATACTTTTTTCATAGACTATAACTGATCCAAAGTGAAACAACACAACTGAAGCAAATTAATTAAGATCCTTTTTTGTGTAAAATTTAACTTACAATACATAGTTAGTAAAGATACATCCTATCAGGACTAGTTTTTCGTGTAAAATAATTCCTTTGGGGCATATTGATAGCAAGTGTTCGTTTACATTTGTTAACCCAGCCCGCTCAGCAGGCAATCGTCTACCTAACCTAAAACCTATGAAAAGAAACATCAAAAAGATTTCCATCGTTGCAATGGGATCAATTGCAATTACGCCTTTCAATAAAATAATGAAGCCTTTAGCCTGGCAGAAAGCGTTTAAAAGCCAATACAGTTTTAAAGTATGTTCTATACCTTATTGTTCGGGCAGTTAATCGTATTACCAAATAACAGATTCTTTAAATTAAAACCTAAAAGCAGTTTACTTACCTAATCAAATTTAGTTTGCTGTAAATTATCTACCATCATGAAAAAAATTCTATTTATAGCAGTGTTAGCCCTGCTTTTCAGTTGTAAAAAAACAACTCCTCCTACAGTTCTGGTTCAACCAAAAGTTTATAGTTTTGACACCGGCCAAAATTCGTCTTTAATGTTCCAGGATGGCGAAAGCTTGGCTGTATATACATCAGAGGCGCGCCGTTTAAAAATTTCAAGCGTATTGAGCATTAAAGCCGCTACAGAAAAATCAATCGAAATATCAAATTTTGCACCTGTAGATCTTGAAGATGCTATTGTATTAATTACCATAAAAGGACGGGAAAAACCTATTCAGTTACTAAAAATTAAAAAAATAAGGGCGCATGGTACCCAAATCATCAATTACCCTTTTGTGGATGGAGAAAGCAATTTTATCGACATAAACGGCAACGTAGTTGATCTTTCAGAATATAAAACAACCGGAATACCTGTAGCAGATGTTCAATTTGATTTTTCAGGGGAAAATACGCTTATAAAAAAACTGAAAAAGCTATCCGTTCTAAAATGGGATGTAAGATTTGCAGACTTCGACACGGATAATAATCCAAATGATAGCTGGAAAGAAGATCTTACCCCCGCAGATGTTAGACTTTTCACAGGCCTTTTAATCAATTACGCATACCTTATGCAAGATGAAGGCACAAAGAAGGAATTTCTGGCCGAGCCGATAAGCATTAATGATGATGCTGAGTTTTTAACCTTGGATGAAAAACAATCCACTTATCAGGATATACTGAATATCAACAGAATTAATGCAGGAGTAGTGGTTGGCGTTAATGGCTTAGGAGGTGGAAGTACCTTTGGAATGGCCGAATGGGTTCTGAGAACTTACCTAAAAGAAGATATTTCTGCCGTTGCAGTACACGAGCTTGGACGTGTAGTAGGTTATGCACATTCTTCATCGATGACCTATCCTAGAAATGGCCATGGATTTACGGTTGCCTGCTCAAGAAACTACGAGAAAATAGCCAATGCCAATGAATTTCCTATTACCAAAGATAATTATTACAAACCAGCAGATTTTATTGACTAGCTTCGGATTAAAGAGCTTTATTCGAGGCTACAACCTGACTGTATAAAGGTTTAGACGAAGCAGCTTTAGCTTTTTAATATTCAAAAGCAATGTTCAGCGAGTAAATTGATATGATATTAATATCATCAAATTATCTTGTATTAGCACTAAAATAATGCCCCCAAAAGTTTTATATTAGACTTAGGGGGTTTTATTCTTTTTGAAATAAAAAGTTAAAAAAACATAGGCTCTTGTCTGTTATCCCAAAAGAAAAGTATTTCTATCCGATCGGGCTTAACTTCATAAAAGAAAGAAGAAATCTTTTTGATCAATCCCTGTCGGATATTTGGGTCAAAATCAGTTTCCTTATAAAGGAATGGCGAATTGCCGATTAATGATAGGGTTTTAATTGTGTTCTTTTTGAAATCACTTACGGCTTTCGCTCCTAATGTGTCGTTTATCTGAGCACAAATAGATTCAAAAGTTAAATATGCTGTTTCAGATATAACTACAGGCAGGCTCATTAGAGATTCGAAATTTTCTTTTTGAATTCCTCTAAAGAAAAACTTTTACCGGCTTTGATATCCTCTTGTCCTTTTTTTATGCCAGATAAAACATGGGCTGGCAAAGAATTTTCTTTCCTTATTTCATACGGCACTTCCAATGCTTTAAGAAATGCCTTCAAGGCCTTTTCTTGTATTTTATCAGGATGAACAAGATAAGTTTCCATATTGTTTGATTTAAATCTAATATACAAATTTACTATTATTAAATAATAACCTTTGCAAATTAGCATAGTTCTAACATTTGATAAAACCTCTTCAATACTAATTGAAGAGGTTTTATCAATATCACAAGCTTATTTTAGCTTGCTTAAAGCTGCTTTAATCCTCGGTAACATTTCTTTTATATCCTGCAAGGTACAGGCTCCAACTGATGCTCTGAACCAAGGCATACTATCTTCATTTCCGAAAGCAGAAAATGGAACCAATGCTGCTCCTGCTTCTTTAATAAGATAGAAATTTACATCAGCACTATCTTTTAAAATCTGTCCATCTTCGGTAGTCTTTCCAATGTAATCGATTTTTATTGTTAAATAAATAGCACCCATTGGCTCTACTGCGTCAACATTAAAACCATCAGCTTTTAAATCGTTAAAGCCGTTATAAAGTGCGTTTAAACTGTCTTGAATTTTATCCTTAAAGCTGTCCAAAAATGCATCAACATGTACTTCATCATTAAAATAGTTAGACATAGCCACCTGTTCCGCTTTTGGTGCCCAGGCACCCATATGACCAACAAGGGCTTTCATCCTATTGATAATATCTTCCGGACCAAAACCCCAACCCACACGCACACCTGTTGCAGCTAAACATTTAGAACTACCATCTACAAATACTGTGAACGGCCTCATTTCCGGACGTAAAGAAACTGGATTTACATGCTCTTTTCCAAAAGTTAAAAGTGAATAAATCTGATCATACATCATATATAATGGTTTCTCATCAGCTCCACGTGAAGCATTTTCTTCCAAAACTGCATCACATATTTCAGCCAACGAATCGGCATCGAACATCGTTCCGGTAGGGTTTAAAGGCGAACATAACGCCAATAAAGTTGCACCTTTTAAATGAGGTTTTAACTGAGCAGCTGTTGGCATAAAATTATGCGCTGCATCGGTTTCTACTGCAATGGTTTTTGCCGAAGTTAAGTGCGAGTAATGGTTGTTATTCCATGATGGTGCAGGGAAAACCACGGTATCTCCAGGATCGATCAAAGCCAGGTATGTGGCATAAATTAACGGACGGGAACCTCCAGATACTAAAATACTATTGGTATTGTATTCCAATCCAAACCTATCCTTTAACAATTCTGAAACTGTTTCTCTTAGGGGTAAAACACCATCAGCAGGTGGATAATTGGTTTGATTGGCGTTATAAGCCTCCACAATTCCAGCCTTTAACTCAGTTGGTATCGGGTAAATATTTGAATCAAAATCACCTATGGTTAAGTTAGCGATTGAAGCACCCTTGCGTTTCATTTCGTTAACCTCGTTACCAATTTTTATAATTTCTGAACCAATTAATGAACTGGCTAATACTGAAACTTTCATCTGTTTATATTTTCGTTATGTTGATCCGCCATCATGATTTGATAGTAATTCCATTATGGAACATCATAAAGAAGTGATCCTGTATGTTGAATGCTGATGTTAGCAGCTTTATAATGCTTTTATTATTATTTGAAGTTCCTTTTTATCAATACTACTTTCTTCCGATTTATCGTAGAGTGTTAACATATTAATAATTGTACCATCAGCACGGTTAGAAACTAAATAAGTTATTATTCTAAATCCGCCGCTTTTACCTTTTCCTTTGCTTTTTACAGCAAGCCTAATTTTATATAAACCTGCGCCCAGATCATTGCCTTGGTGTGGATTTTCAAGAAGTTGTTCTTCAAGCCGATAAAGATCTTCTACCAGGGAAAGGTATTTCTTTTTATAGATTTTAGCTTTCTTGATAAATACAGCTGAATAAATAACCTCATTAACCATTAAATGTCTTTTAAACTTAAAGACTTCCGTTTACCTTGCTGTATCTCTTTAATTTCTTTTAAAGCCTGGGCAATTTCAGAAGTTATCTGGTTAGTTGGTTCTGATTTAACTTTTGCACCAATTTTGCTAAGGAATTCTTTCACAAAACCTGCATCTTTATCCTTAATTTCTATTGTTAAAGTCGTCATAGCTACAAATTTAGCAAATTATTTAACCAAATCTTCTATTGCTTTATTCACTTTCCCGAAACCAAATTGATCCAATACATTCTGCATGGCTGTAACGATTTGCTCGTTGCACAGGTTGCCGATGCTGCCTTCATGTGTGTGATGTATTTGGCCGGATGGTGCAAAACTACCATTTTCTATCTGCTCGCCAACAATTTTGTAAGCTTCTCTAAATGGAACGCCTTGCAAAGCAAGATCATTCACCACTTCAACACTAAATAGGTAGTCGTATTTTTTATCTTTTAGAATATCATCTTTTATAGTGATGTTCTGAAACATAAAAGTGGCGATCTCCAAACATTCGTTTAACGAGGTAATGGCTGGAAATAGGTTTTCTTTTAACAATTGTAAATCGCGGTGATAACCAGAAGGCAAGTTGGTAATCATCATGGCTATTTCATTCGGCAAAGCCTGGATTTTATTGCAGCGCGAGCGGATCAACTCAAAAACATCAGGATTTTTTTTGTGTGGCATAATGCTTGAACCTGTGGTAAGCTCTGCCGGAAAACTGATGAACCCAAAATTTTGATTGATAAATAAACACACATCCATAGCCATTTTAGCCAATGTTGCCGCAACAGCAGACATGGCCTGACCTAGAATTCTTTCTGTTTTACCACGACCCATCTGAGCATAAACCACATTATAGTTTAAGCTTTCAAAGCCCAGCAAATTTGTTGTTAAAGTTCTGTTTAAAGGGAATGAAGAACCGTAACCGGCGGCAGAACCGAGAGGGTTTTTATTGCATATTTTCCACGCAGCCAACATCAGTTCCATATCATCAGCAAGGCTCTCTGCATATGCACCAAACCACAAACCAAATGAAGATGGCATGGCAATCTGCAAATGCGTATAACCCGGCATCAATTTATCTTTGTGCGTATTGCTTAACTCAATTAACTGATTAAATAAGGTTGATGTTTGCCCAACCATATCTTCTATACAAGCCCTGAAAAACAACTTTAAATCTACCAAAACCTGATCATTACGTGATCTGCCACTATGAATTTTCTTACCGGCTTCTCCAATGCGTTGGGTTAGCAGCCATTCTACCTGAGAGTGTACATCTTCTACACTGTCTTCGATGGTGAAGTTTCCGGCTTCAATTTGTGCATAAATATTTTTCAGCTCTTGCTGAACTGTTTGCAATTCTTCGGCGGTTAGCAAATTAATGGTTTCCAACATTTGAGTATGCGCCAAAGAGCCCAATACATCAAACTTTGCCATTTGCAAATCCAGTTCACGGTCTTTCCCAACGGTAAAACTTTCTACAAATTGATTAACATCTATATTTTTTTGCCAGATTTTCATTCTATCTCATTTTAAAAGATAATGAACTCCGCTAAGCAGATTCATTATAATTTTATTTAACTATGGAATTATAAAGTTTTACGGATTTTGCAAATATTTTGAACATTGTTCAGGATTTATTACAGTTCCAGGCAAGAAAACCCATCCTGTGCTGTAAAACCATCTATTAATTCTTTTTTATCGAATAAAGTGTTTGCTATACATACCTCCCAATGACCGTTTTATTGTACAACCGGTTTTAGCATATTTACATATCCCTCAACACCCTCTGCCACCTCGTTAACATACAAAAACTCATCGGCCATGTGTGAACGACCTGAAAAACCTGGGCCGCATTTTACGGATGGAATATCCAGCAAGGCCTGATCCGACGTGGTTGGTGAACCATAAGTAGTTCTTCCAAGCGAAACACCAGCCTGCACAACGGGATGGTTTTTATCAATTGAAGATGGCTTTAAACGGATAGAACGCGGAGTTACGTCACAATCCACGTTCGAACGGATAATTTCTAAAACCTCTTCATTGGTATAAGCATCAGTAACCCGAACATCTACGGTGAAAGTACAATTAGCAGGAACAACGTTATGTTGAGAACCTGCATTAATAATGGTAACCGTCATTTTTAAAGAACCAAAAACTTCTGATACCTTGGGAAACTGATAATTTCTAAACCATTCGATATCTTTTAGGGCTTTGTAAATGGCATTCTCTCCTTCTTCGCGGGCAGCATGACCTGCTTTTCCTTGCGCTACACAATCCAGCACCAATAAACCCCGTTCGGCAATTGCTAAATTCATTTCTGTTGGTTCGCCAACTATACCAAATTTCAATTCGCCTAAATCTGGCAAAACCAATTCTAAACCATTATTACCAGAAATTTCTTCCTCAGCAGTTGCGGCCAGACAGATGTTGTATTTTAAATTTTCTTGCTCGTAATAATATAAAAAGGCACCTATTAAAGAAACTAAACAACCTCCAGCATCGTTACTGCCCAAACCAAATAACTTATCGCCTTCAATTGCAGCATCATAAGGATCGCGGGTATAACCTGAATTTGGCTTAACCGTATCGTGATGTGAATTTAAAAGTAATGTGGGCTTTTTTGCATCAAAATGCTTGTTGTAAGCCCAAATGTTATTCATTTTACGCTGAGTTTTAACCCCTCGCTCTTCCAAAAATTGAGCGATTAAATTCGCTGTCCGGTCTTCTTCTTTACTGAAAGATTGGATGCGGATTAACTGTCGCAATAAATCCAGACTTTCTTTTTGTATATTTTCTAATGACATATTATCAAGTAGTTGGCATCCGGTATCAAGACTGGGTCTTTAAACCTTTTACCTTTATTATCTTTCAGTTTCAATTTTAAGATTGGTAATAAAAACCAAACCCTACATTACCTAACCTTCTTTTGTGTATAAATTCCCTGCTTTTAAAGCCGAAAGCTTAATACCTTTAATTAATGAAGAACTAAAACCATTGTGTTCCATTTCGTTTAATCCGGCAATGGTACAACCTTTCGGCGAAGTTACTTTATCTATCTCTGATTCTGGGTGTGTTCCGTGCAATAAAAGCAAATCTGCTGCTCCTTTTGCCGTTTGAACTGCCATTTTTAAAGCTTCATCGGCATGGAAACCAATTTCTACCCCACCTTGCGATGCAGCCCTGATGGCCCTTAAAAAAAACGCAATTCCACAGGCACAAAGCGCTGTAGCAGAAGTCATTAAATCCTCATTTATTTTCACAACCGAGCCTACAGTTTCGAACATTCTGGTCACATCTTCAATATTTTCCGATGAAGCATTATCGCTTGCCATACATGTCATGGATTGCCCGATGGCAATTGCCGTATTTGGCATTACACGGATTACCTCTACCTCCTCACCTAATTTTTCTCTAACCGCTGCACAACTCACCCCTGAGATAACCGAAATAACCAAATGTTTTGCGGCATCTATCGAAGTGTTAATTTCATCTAAAACGGTATTTAATTGTTGGGGCAGAACAGCCAAAATTACAACATCAGCATCAACCACAGCCTGTTTATTGTTATTGCTAACGTTAAAACCAGCTTCTGCGAAAGATTTTAAATGATCGGTATTTCTACGGGTAAGCGTAATATCGGCAGCTTGAGCAAAGTTGGCCTTTACTAAGCCTTTTGCTAAAGATAAACCGATGTTTCCACTACCAATTATGGCTATTTTTTTCATGTGGTTCGTTTTTATATTGTTTCAGTTGATTACTGATTAATTTTCTTTGGAAAAGTAATTGCAGTAATGCTATTGATATTTAGTCCTGCTATCCGTTACAAGCCCGATGAAAAATCGGGGCTTTTCAATACTATCAGGTTTATTTTGCAAAAGCAGCAGTAATCGGTTTCTTTTCCTAGCTAGCCCATTATTTTTACACGATTAAGAACATCAGACTAAAAATTCTTTGCATGCTTCGTGCTTTAGTGGTCAAAATGCTTAAAAAATATTTCTAGGCACATCGCTAATACCTTTTCCTTCAACCTTTTTGCCTTCAACCTTATTTCAGCATCTTAGTTCCAAAAGTTTCTGCTGCAAGTTCAGCAAGCTCATCGGCTTTTCCTATATATACTGCCGAAACCCCTTTTTTAATTGCTTCAAAGGCATTGTGTAATTTTGGGATCATACCACCTTGTACGGTTCCATCGGCTTTTAAACCTTCAAATTCATCAGCCTTGATTTCTTTTACAACAGAACCGTCATCATTTACATCTTTGAGTACACCCTTTTTCTCAAAGCAATATACCAAACGTGTTTCGTATAATGATGACATTGCCACTGCAACGGAAGATGCAATGGTATCGGCATTGGTGTTTAAAAGCTGAGTATCCCCATCGTGTGTTATGGCGCATAATACAGGCACCAAACCGGCAGTTAGTAAAGAATCTAAAGTTGTTGCAGAAACAGAATTTTCATCCAGATCACCCACTAAGCCGTAATCAATTTCTTTAACCGGACGTTTTTTTGCTTTGATGATATTTCCATCAGCACCTGTTAAGCCAATGGCATTGCTTCCTTTGGCTTGCAACTGCGCAACCATATTTTTATTAATCAATCCGGCATATACCATGGTTACAATCCGCAGGGTTTCGATATCAGTAATTCTTCTACCCTCAACCATTTTAGCTTCAATGCCTAACGATTCTCCTAATTCAGTTGCAATTTTACCCCCGCCGTGCACCAGAATTTTATCTCCTGGCAATGCTGTAAAATCCAATAAAAACTGATGCAGGTTTTCGGAATTATCGATAACATTTCCACCGATTTTTATGATTGTGAGTTGTTTCATAATTTATTCTTATCGTGGTTCGTGTCTCCACCAAACACATTAATACTTTTGTTTTACCATATTAACAATTTCGGCTCTTGAGAACACAAGCCTAGGCACATGGCAATAGTTATTATTTCAATTCCTCCAATATCGCTTTAATCACCGCCTGTGCAGCCCATAAACGGTTCCCGGCTTCGTGGATCACCAAAGAATTTGGTCCGTCCAATATCTCTGAGGACAATTCCAGATCACGGCGCACTGGCAGGCAATGCATCACTTTAGCATTGTTGGTAAACTTCAACTTCTCGTTATTCATCATCCAGCCATCCGGATAAGTTAATACCTTTCCGTATTCTTTGTAACTGCTCCAGTTTTTTACATAAACATAATCTGCGCCAGCCAAAGCTTCTTCTAAATTGTATTGAATATCGGCATTTGGTGTAAAATCTTCTGAAAGTTCATAACCCTCGGGCTGGGCGATGGTAAAATCTATCATCCCCTCGGCCTGGGCTTTACACATCCACTCTGCAAAAGAGTTTGGCACCGCCTGAGGTAATGCTTTAACATGAGGTGCCCAAGCTAAAACTACCTTAGGTTTGCGGCCATCAGGTTGCTTTGTCCAGGTTTCGTGGATGGTGATAATATCAGCAAAGCTCTGTAAAGGGTGACGCGTTGCACTCTCTAAACTTACTACTGGTACAGCACAATATTTCACAAATTTATTAAAGAAATCTTCGCTGTAATCTTCCTCACGGTTATTTAATTTCGGGAAAGAACGAAGGCCTAAAATATCACAATACTGGCCCATAACGGCAGCTGCTTCGCGGATATGTTCAACTGTTGAGCCGTTCATTACCACACCATCCTGCGTTTCCAAAGCCCAACCTTCTTTATCCATGTTCATCACCATAACATTCATACCCAGGTTTAGAGCAGCTTTTTGCGTACTTAAACGGGTACGTAAACTTGGATTCATGAATACTAAGCCCAAGGTTTTATTTTTACCTAAACCTTGGTGCGCGTAAGGATTTGCTTTTAATGCAAGAGCATCATTTACAAATTGTTTGATGCTTGGAACATCATGTACGGAAGTGAAAAGTTTCATTTTTAATATAAATTAATTTATCCCTGATCCGTCACTCTGAATTTATTTCAGGGTCTTTTTCTACTGTAGATGCTGAAATAAATCCGATAACTATCGGATCAGCATGACGATCGACCAAATACACAATATCTATTTTACTAATTTTCTAAAAGCAGCTAAAAATTCATCAGCATGTGCTTTTGTTAAATTTAAAGCTGGCAGTAAACGGATTACGTTAGGTTTTGCCTCACCTGTAAAAATATGATGGGTAAACAATAATTCTTTTTTTACATGTGCGAGTTCTGCAGGTAATTCGATACCGATCATTAAGCCACGGCCACGAACCTCTACAACCTGCTCAAATTTTTTCAATTCGGTAACCAAATAATCGCCAATTTCTTCAGCGTTTTTCATTAAGTTATCTTGTTCCATTACTTCGAGCACTGCCAAAGCGGCCGCACAGGCTAAATGGTTACCTCCAAAGGTTGTACCCAACTCGCCGTGCCAAGGTTTAAATTTTGGGGCGATAGAGATTCCCGCTACCGGAAAGCCGTTACCCATCCCCTTTGCCATGGTATATACATCGGCTTCAACACCGGAGTAATCATGCGAGTAAAAAAGGCCTGTTCTGCCATAACCGCATTGAACTGAATCGGCAATGTATACAGCATTATATTGATCACAAAGTGAACGGATTTTTTGTAAGAAACTTTTTGGTGCTTCCTTTATGCCCCCAACGCCCTGGATACCTTCGATAATTACTGCCGAAATTTCATCGCCTTGTGCTTTAAAAGTATCTTCTAAAGCCACCTCATTGTTAAATGGCAAGAAGATAACATTTTCTGTCTGGTTAACTGGTGCTACAATTTTAGGATTATCAGTTACGGCAACAGCCAACGATGTACGTCCGTGGAAAGCACCGGTAAAAGCAATTACTTTTTTTCTTCCATTGTAAAATGAAGCCAATTTTAAAGCATTCTCGTTAGCTTCGGCACCTGAATTACACAAAAATAATTGGAAATCCTTTTTGCCAGACACTTCACCAAGCTTTTCTGCAAGTTGAACCTGCAAAGGAATTTTTACTGAATTTGAATAAAAACCAACTTTATTTAACTGATCAGTCAAACGGCTAACGTAGTGAGGGTTGGTGTGGCCGATTGAAATTACGGCATGTCCGCCATATAAATCTAAATATTGTTGTCCGTTAGCATCCCAAACATTACTGCCTGCTGCTTTGGTTATTTCTATATCGTTAAGTGGGTAAACGTCGAATAGTTGCATTTTATAAGGTATAAGGTTTGAGGTGTAGGGTTTAAGGTTTTTTCACTCCACTTCTCAAAAATTTTAAAAATGAAATTAGCATTGCCCTAACTTCGTTAATTGAATTGTTTACTTTTAAATAATCATCTTCGCTTATATACTTTAATTCAGAAGCACATAAACAGCAATAATCTATCTCGTTTGCAGAACCTAAAGCATTATCAAGAAAATGTGCAAAATCCTTATCAGTAAATCTTCCACATCCTTCAACTATGTTCAAGGGAATTGATAAAGAAGCTCTGGTAAGTTGTGAGGTTAATTCAAATCGCTCTTCTTTTGGAAATTGAGTTGCAATATTCTTTTTGATGAACATATTTAGCTCATGTGCTTTTTTCCAAACGTCAAGTTTTTTATAATCTCTCATGCTTTTACCTTACGCCTTAAACCTTACACCCTCTACCGTAATTAAAAATTCGCTGCTTTTAACCTAAGTCCGGCTGTTTCATCCAGGCCAAACATTAAATTCATGTTCTGAACAGCTTGTCCGCTGGCACCTTTAAGTAGGTTATCGATAATGCTGATGATAAATAATTTACCGCCATGTTTTTCTACATGAACAAGTGCTTTATTGGTATTTACAACCTGTTTTAAATCGATATTGTTCCTGCTTGCATGTGTGAAAGGATGATTGCTATAATATTCTTCGAAGATCTTTTGCGCTTCTTCCAAACTTAAATCGCTTTCTAAATACATGACAGCTAAAATTCCCCTGGTAAATGCACCACGTTGAGGGATAAAATTTAGTGCTTCAGAAAGTGAGGGCTGCAATTGCAATAAACTTTCACTAATTTCATTCAGGTGCTGATGTTCAAATGCTTTATAGATGGAAAGATTATTGTTTCGCCAGCTGAAGTGTGAGGTGGTGGACAAACCTTGTCCGGCACCGGTTGAACCTGTTGTGGCGTTAATGTGAACTTCTTTCTGGATCAAACCCTTTGCGGCCAATGGCAACAGACCCAATTGGATACAAGTAGCAAAACAGCCTGGATTGGCAATATTTTTGGCCGTTTTAATTTTATCACGGTTCAATTCTGGCAATCCGTAAACAAATTCGCGGTTTTCGAATGTCGATTTTTCATGTAACCTGAAATCCTGTGATAAATCGATAATTTTAATATTCTCATTGATTGGGTTAGCGGCTAAAAACTTTTTTGCGTCGCCATGACCAACACAAAGAAAAAGCACATCAATATCTTGTGGAATATCGCTTACAAATTTTAAATCTGTATCGCCTATCAAATCGGTGTGTACATCAGAAATCAGGTTTCCGGCGTTGCTTGTACTGTTTACAAAAGCAATTTCAACATTTGGGTGATTAACCAGAATGCGTAACATTTCGCCTCCTGTATAACCTGCACCACCGATTATTCCTGCTTTAATTTTATTCATCTCTATGAGTTTAATGCTATTTTATAAAGAAAAAATTCTTCGTCATTTCCCTGTTTTACAAAACCTATACTTTCGTATAAATGCTGGGCAATGTGGTTATCAATAGCGGTTTTCAATTGTACAAATGTAGATCCATTGGTTTTAGCAAAATCCATGGCTTTTTTAATCAACTTTTCACATATTCCTTGCTTTCGGTAAGCTGTATCAACATACAAATCGTTCAAAATCCAGTTTTTACTCAATTTGACCGACGAATATTTAGCATACAACTGCGTAAAACCTACTGTTTTTTGAGTATTACGATCAATGGCAGCAAAAATGATGGACTCATTATTTTGCAATCTTTCATCTAAGAAAGCCTTAGCCATTCCGATATCCGAAAACTGATTATAGAAAATACGATATTGGTTAAACAGGCCAGCCACTAAATGTGCTTCTTCCGGTCCAATCTGGTTAATCATTATACTATTCACAATCGGTTCTGTCATTTTGGGTTGATGGATATGAAAAAAGTAAGAATTCCAAATCATCAACGCCATTGTTCATGATTTTATGCTTATCTCCAGCTTTAATCTGTAAACCTGTATTGGCTTCAACGGTAAAAATCTCGCTTTCAATTAAAAATGTGGCTTCTCCTTTCAATATGAAGAAAAATTGCTCCGCATAAGTATGAAAATGTAATTTTTCAGCGGTTTTAGCTGGCATTAACTCTTGTTTAATTGCTACCTCTGGCTTGCTTATAAAATTCCATCCATCACAGTTATCTCCCCATTTATAATGGCTTAAACAATTATATTTTGAAAGAATTTCACTCATTTCTATTGATCAAGTATCAGAAAAAGGCAAGTTTCTATGTTGCCTTTTCCATCATCCTTTTTATATAAAGCCTATGCTTCTTCACTATTTACCTTGTGCCAGATCATCACCTGGTTACCAAATATTTTAGAGAAACCTTTCACATCTTCTCCGCTCCAGGCATTGTTCATTTCACCGTAGCTACCAAATTTATTGCTCATTAAATCATGGTTAGATTCAATTCCGATAATCTGAAAACGGTACGGCAACAATTCTACAAACACTTTACCGCTTACAAATTTTTGTGTATCTGCCAGAAATGCCTCGATATTCCGCATAATCGGATCGTGAAACTGACCTTCATGCAGCCAGTTACCATAAAAAGATGACAGTTGCTCTTTCCAGCTCAGCTGCCATTTGGTTAAGGTATGTTTTTCTAAAGTATGGTGTGCTTTGATAATGATAATCGGACCCGCAGCCTCAAAACCTACACGGCCTTTAATACCGATAATGGTATCACCAACGTGGATATCTCTACCAATACCGAATGGCTGGGCAATGGCCTGTAACTTTTGGATTGCACGAACAGGTGCTAGTGTTTCGCCATCAATGGCAACCAATTCACCTTTTTCGAATGTTAATTCAACTTTGCGCGATTCTGTTTCCGACACCTGGGTTGGCCATGCACTTTCTGGTAAAGTTTCGTTTGAGGTTAAAGTTTCTTTACCTCCTACCGATGTTCCCCATAAACCTTTGTTAATCGAATATCTTGCTTTTTCAGCACTGTATTCTACACCATGCTGGGCTAAATATTCAATTTCTGCCTCGCGGGATAATTTTAAATCTCTTATTGGGGTAATGATTTCAACTTCCGGAATTAGAATGTTAAAAATCATATCGAAACGAACCTGATCGTTACCAGCTCCTGTACTTCCATGTGCTACATAATCAGCACCGATTTTTTTTACATAATTGGCAATAGCAGTAGCCTGACTAACACGCTCTGCGCTAACAGATAATGGGTAAGTAGCATTTTTTAATACGTTACCAAAAACCAGGTATTTAATGCAACCCTCATAATAACTTTCTGTTTCATCAACAACAGCATGCGATTTTACGCCTAAAGCATATGCTCTTTTCTCAATTTCCTGCAACTCTTCGTCAGAGAAACCACCAGTGTTTACAATTACTGAGTGAACTTCCAATCCGCGATCCTGTGCCAGGTAAATACAACAAAATGAGGTATCTAAGCCTCCGCTAAATGCTAAAACAACTTTTTTCATGCTATTTATTAAATAAAAAGGTAAATAAAAATAAAAGGGCTTTTAAGCCTGTTTTGGGCTTAGGTTTAACAACTAAACGTTGCTTGATGCGCATAAAACGCTCATATAATTTGGGTTTCTTTTGCAGTTCTTCGGCAAATTGCTTGGCCACTTCATGTTTCTTTTCAGCAGGATCGTAAAGCATGGCGGTGCACATACAGTTTTTACGTTCTTTCATCTTTAGAATTTCAAAGTTGACGCAGCTCTGGCAGCCTTTCCAAAATTCTTCATCCTGGGTAAGTTCGCTGTAGGTTACAGGTTCGTAGCCCAAATCAGAATTGATTTTCATTACCGCCAAACCGGTTGTTAAACCAAATATTTTTGCCTTTGGATATAACCTTCTGGATAGGCCGAAAATCTCATTTTTAATGGCTTTCGCTAATCCTGCTTTACGGTATTTAGGACTTACCACTAAACCACTATTGGCCACAAACTGACCATGGCTCCAGGTTTCTATATAGCAAAATCCTGCCCATGAACCATCTTTGTGGAAAGCAATAACCGATTTGCCTTCTTGCATTTTATTGGAAATGTATTCTGGCGAACGCCTGGCAATTCCTGTTCCACGAGCTTTTGCAGATTCTGCCATCTCGGTAACTATTTCTTCTGCAAATACACGATGTTCAGGAAGTGCGACCTGCACTATAAATTCGTTAATATCCATTCGTTTTCTAACGAAAAATTATAAGTATTCTTGTTAATTGGGTTTTTAGAGAGGATCAATTCCTCGTTACGTTTAGTGTGGGTACTAAATACGTGGAGTGAAATTTTGCCGGCTTGTGGGAAAATAAAATACGGGTTGAAAATGATTAATAAACAAACCTTTCCCAGACACCATTTGTGTTGAGGAAATTGAAAGTTTATGTAAAATTTGTTTAATCATTTCTTGCGTATTAAAACGGCTTTAACTCTATTGAGGTGCAAAGGTTTAAATAAAAATCGAGTTACACAATAATATCGTGATTTTTTTATGTTAAGCTTTTGGTTTTATTAAACTAATCTGACTTTATTGGCCTATAATGATGCTTTAAGGAATGTAATAAGTTTCACTTCTATTAAATAGCCAGACCTTTTTAGCTATTAAAATTATCATTGTTAAATAAACTGATAAAACTTTAACATCTGCTTAACATCATTTAACATCCTGCTATGCCGTTTAAACCTAATATTTGTATGCCTGTAGCGAATGCTACTTAGGTATCGTTTTATTGATGTTCCATAAAAAATAAATCAAATTTAAAAACATGAAGAATTTTACTCCATTTCATTTCAAACCACTTACTTTCCTTTTTATAGCCGCACTAATCGCATTAACTTCTTGTAAAAAAACAGAAACCGCCGATCCTACAATAGCTTATATCAGGGTAATTAATACTTCTCCATCTTTGGCAACATATAATGCCTATTTTAATGGAAACTTAGTTAGTACGGCAGCTTTGCCATTTGGCGGTTCTGCATCCTATACCTCATATGCTGCAGGCGCTTATAGTTTAAAATTTACCACCGCCAGCAGTTCTGAAAGTATATTAACCAAAACACTGGCACTAAGTGCAAGCACTTACAATTCATCTTATCTAATCAATAAACCTGGCGCATTGGATGTTTACACCATTGGTGATGACCTATCGCTGCCGGCAACGGATAAAGCATACATCCGTTTTATCAATTTATCGCCAGATGCACCTGCTCTTGATTTAGCAAAAACTAGTGCCACTACCACATTAATTACCAATAAAGCTTTTAAAAACGCAAGCGGATTTATTGCCGTGGATGCAGGAACCTACACTTTTGATGCAAAGGAAACTTCAACAGGAACAGTTAAAGCTACCTCTGCAAGCACAACTTTTATAGCAGGATATCATTATGATGTGATCTGTGGTGGTTTGGTAACACCTGCCAATGACACAGAGCGGGCATTAAGCCTCCAAGCGATATTGATTAAATAATCAGAATTGTATAAATATTAAAAAAGGGCAATTTTCGATATGAAAATTGCCCTTTTTATGTAAGAATCACGAGTAAGAGGCTATTAAATAGCTGCTATTTTATTTTTTGGTAACATCAGGAAATTTTACCTGAATTACATACGTTCCTTCTAGTTTCAATTGCCAAGACCATCTTGGGTTTACAGAAAAAGTACCAAGAGATGCAGGAAAATTATCAACAGTTACAAACTTACTCGGTATTCTATAATACATCAAAAAGCCCCAATCTGTAGTTGGTGTAACATATTTTGTAAGTGGGAACGGTGCTACTTCAAAGTCGCAAATCATTGCAGTATCAGTTTGTATTACCGGATTAAACTTTGCATAGTTTTCGAAAATTGGCCTATCACCCCTTTGAATAATTTCTCCAGCTTTTGGATTAAATACTTTTCCATTTTTATCAACCATTTTCAAAATCGCTCTTGCACCTTGATTTGAAATTTTAGTACAGGTAATAATAGGATTTTTCATCGGCGTTGCAGCTCCACTGATATCGTTAAATGCATTTGCAACATTATCTGTAATGGTAAACAAGTCATCTAATTCAGGATCTACAACATTAATTGTAGCCAGTTTAGGAAAAAGCTTTGTGCCGGTAACATTGGTCATTTCCACATCAAAAATATATTTACCTAACGGAATGTTAGTTGATGCCCTGTTAAACGTTAATTGTCCGCTATTTTCGTTGAAATACATTGGCAATCTTTTTACCAATTCACGTTTTTTATTTAAAAGTTCAACTGTTACATCCTTTTCCGGATCGAAACTGGTACCTTCTTTAAATACCAAAATTTCATATTCCTTAGAAAATTCTGCAGGTGCGGGCGAGCCATCCTCTTTTCTTAAATTTAGCAATTTAAATGTATAAGGAGGCGTAGAACCATCTGCATTGATCCTGTCTGACTGAAAAAGGATTAAACCCCTCTTTGCAAAGATATTGTTATCTTTATAACGGATACCATTACTTTGAAAACCCTTCTCAATTTTTGTGCAGGCGTACATGCTTAATACAAACAGTACACCTAAAATATATTTAACTTTCATCTTAATTAAAGTTTATGGTTAATTTCCTAATGGTTGTCCGTTGAAAAACAACCTGTGATTACCGTTTAAAACATGAACTATTCCAGTTTTTGTAATTATTCCGGAGGTTTGCACATCTTCAGCTTTATCTCTCTGATTATCTGGTATGGCATTTAAATCCGGCTCTTTATCATCTCTTGTACCTATTACTTTGGTATAAGTAACATAATCTACGTAATTTAAGTACTGAGTGTATTCGAAAGACCGCCTAAATTTTATCAAATATTGAACATTTGGCACAGAACCCAGCAAACTATTGTACAGCTTACCTGCCAAGGTAATTTGATCTCTGTTGATTTTGCCTGCAAATAGGTAGGTTTTTAACGAATCGCTCAACTCCTGTGCTGGAATATCCTTAATTCCAAAATCAAAGTTTTCTTTTTTGATCTCAAGACTTTTCTGATACTTTTTTGCTTTCACATAATCAGCAATACCATAATTTGTGGTTGCAAAAAAGGTTACATCTCCATTTACAACATCTTTTAAACCGGCTCTATCAATCACTTTAACCAACGAATCAAAATTCCTGTTGGATTTTAAGTAATCATAAGTGGTCATATCAACGTTGGCATTACTTGGGCCTCCATCTCGCTTATAGTCGTCTTTTTTACATGCCGATAAGGCCAGCAAAACAATCGCTATATATATTAAAATATTATTTTTCATGTTTTTTAATCTAAGGATCAACTTATTTATACTTTACCCAACCAATATGTGGTCTGTTTCAATAATGGATTGTTTCTAAACAAAGCAGGATCAACAGGCCAGTAAAAGCCTTCTTTCCTAAATCTTTCAACTGGCAGCCAGTCTACCACATTTGAATACCTCCTGGTACGCAACAAATCATAAAAAAGGTGGCCTTCGAGGAACATTTCTCTTGAGCGTTCTGTAATGTATTCATCCATAACATCACTTACAGATAAGCCATTCTCTACCAATACAGGATTAGGATCGTTTCGTCTTCTAAAAGTATTGATAATTGCTGTAGCGGTAGCAGCATCTCCTTTATAAAGTGCAATTTCGGCTTTTAGCAACCGCATATCTCCCAATCTGAAGATGATGATGTTGTTGCTTAAGTAAGGATTTAATTTCTGGCCCGGATTTCTGTAAATTACGTTGCTGTATTTAATACACACTGGCTTTTCAGGCAAGGTAACATCAAACCCTTTCTTATACCGGATATCGGTATCAGTATAAAAATTATTAAAGTAACTTGGTACCACGTAATACCTTGGGTTATTTCCATAGCCTTTAACATAAGATTCGTTTAGGAAGGAACCTCCAACAGAGCTGTTTGAACCTTCCAATGTGTTTTCGCTTACATTAATTTCAAAAATACCCTCTGTAGAACGACCAATAAAAGTGTTTTTATAATTTGCAGTATCTGTTAAAGCATAGCCTCCTTTGCTGATTAATGTATTGATTGTGGTATCAGCACTATTTACATCAACTAAGTTGGGTGCATCTGTTGTAATGTTAGACATCGTTGCTCTCCACAAATACAAATGGGCTAAAAGTGCATAGGTAGATCCTCTATTGGCTGTAACCTTTGCATCCCCACTGTTTGCATAGGTCCAGCTTAATAAATTAATCGCTTTATGGCAATCGTCCTCAATCAGCTTCATAACTTCAGCTTTTGGTCTTCTAGGAAGTTGAGGTGCATTTAGTGGATCTTCATAGGCTTCGGTAACCACTGGTACATCGCCCCAAACCCTTACCATCATAAAATAACTCAAAGCCCTTAAAAAATAAGCCTGACCTAACGTATTATTTCTAAATTCGGTTGGATCATCTTCTGCAGATAACTCAGAATTGGTCATTGCGCCTACCTTTGATAAAATCGTGTTAGACATGGCAATGCTTTTATAGTAAAGCGTGTAATTGGCTAAAGAATTTAAGTTATATTGAAAGGTAAAATCACCTCCTTGAATCCCTTCAAGCCCGTCACCTGTATACTGTATGGTAAAATAGTTCTTAGCTATTGCATCGCCATACATGTAATATCGGTTGTTTTTATCGGTTATAGCATTACGTAACAATGCATAATTACCTGCTACAGCACTTCTTACATCTTTAGAGGTTTTCCAAAATGTTTGCTCGTATGGTGCATCTTTGGGCTCTTCGTAAAGCAGTTTTTTACATGCACTGGTAGTTACTATAATAAGTATAGTAATTAATATGCTGAATTTTGTAAGTATATTTTTCATGTTAATGGTATTAAAATTGAACTTGAAGACCTAGCGTGTATTTTTTAGGAATTGGATATCCATTTCCATTATATTCACCATATCCGTTTACACCTTCTGCATCTGGGAGTTTTTTCGATTGTTGGAAGATGTGTACATTATCCATAATCGCAAATATTTTAAACTGGCTTAAACCCCATTTTTTCAATGTTCTTGGATTTATATCATAACCGATATTGATACTCTTAATTCTCAGGTAACCACCCTTTTCAAGGAAAAACGTTTGAGCTCCGGTATAATAGTATCTGTAGGTTCCTAAATCGTATTTAGCGTATTCGGCGTTATCGCCAGGATTGCGCCAAATATTTATCTTATCTAAATCAGGGGTAGAAAAACTTGCAAAATTTGCTACAGCATTGCCATCTTGTGAATTAGCAAAACGATCAGAATCAAATAAGTTTAATACATCTCTTTTTAACGTAAAGGTGGCAAAAATACCAAGCGAGAAATTTTTATAACTAAAGTTGTTGGTCCAACCGCCGGTAAAGCGTGGATTTGGATCGCCAATTGGCATTTTATCAGGATTAATACCATCATTGAAAATATCAACAAAATAATCGCCATCTAAATCAGCCAGATAAAAATCTCCTTCGTTGAAAGTTCCATTGCTATTGCGGTAACGCTCACCGGTAAAGGGGTTTTGCGGAATATTTCCGGTACGTGAGAACACACCTTTTGTTTGATACAAATAAAATGCATTAATTGGGCTTCCCACTGATAAAATATGTGTTTTATCAAATCTATCTCCGCTCAAAATAATATCCCGCCCGCCATTAGGCAAACTCATGATCTGGTTTTTGTTGTAAGAAATATTAAATGAAGTATTCCATTTAATTACCTTGCTGATTGGGGTTGCATTGAAGGTTAACTCCATACCAGAATTACGTACCGAAAAAGCATTGGTATAGGCAACATCATAACCAGATGTAGCCGGTAAGTCTACGTTAAATAATTTATCCTTTACCTCTTTATTGTATACATCAAAGGTTAAAGCATATTTACCATTTTGAAATTCTAAATCGGTACCAATATTCCATTGGGTAGATTTTTCCCAGCTTAAATCTTTCTGGGCTACGCCATTCCTAAAGTTGGGCGTAATAGCAGTAACGCCATTGTATGAAGTGGAGCCACCGTTACCAGAAAACCCGCCATTATTTACAAGATAGTTGTTGTACTGAACGTATGCATTATTTAGATCTTCATTGCCTGTAGCACCATAACTTCCCCTGATTTTTACTAAAGTAAAAGGATTATTGGTGATATTTTTCATGAAATTCTCTTCAGACAATATCCAGCCTACTGATATCGAAGGAAAAACACCATATTTATTGTTTTCACCAAAGCCCGATGATCCATCAGTTCTGAGTGTTCCGGATAACAAATACTTATCTGCATAATCGTAATTAAAACGGCCATAATAAGCAATTAGCCCATGTGCGCGGTATTGCGAGTTGGCGAAAATATTGGCCTGCTGAAAGCCGGTTACAACTTGTATATTATCTGATGCGCCACCAGAACCGCTGGCCTGGGTATTTTGATATTGATCGTATTCAATATCCTGCCCCACTACCGCGCTTATCGAATGCTTACCAATTTTGCCATTATAGTTTAAATAGTTGGATGTTCTTAAGCCAACTCTAGTTGATGAAAAACTGGTTGCACTATTGCCAAAACCATTGTTTAACAAACTACTTAGACTGGCATCCCTACGGGTATTATCAGCTTTGTAAGATGATTGAGAATTTAGGGTAAAGTTTTTGTTAAATTCGTAAGATAAGTTCAGGTTAAAACTAAACTGGTTACTGATGTTTTTATCCAGGTTTTCGCTGTTTGGGCTCACAAAAAAGTCGAGTTTTTCAGGCGAAAGATTGATCAGTGATGAGGGTAAATTCCCAGACCCGATTTTGGTTGGCTTGGAAGGATCATTTGGATCTTCGTTACCACGGGCTCGGTCAGCTCTAGAATAAGCAAATTGTGGATTAATGGTCAACTTTTTATTCAATGCTTTTGAAGTTAAGTTAATTCTACTGCTGTAGCGCTTAAAACCTGTTCCTTTTACAACCCCTTCTTCGTTATAATAACCACCGCTAAAACGATACGTCATCCCATTTTCCGAACCCCCGCTTAAACTTATATTGTTATCATTAATTCTACCTACCTGATAAAAAAGATCCTGCCAATCAGTATTGCCATTGAAAGCCGGGTTTAAACTATCCGTAAGGAGGTATGGGAGCTGCCTTCTCTGGTCATAATTAAGCTGACGCTGTAAAACTTCCATTTTTTGCCTGCGTTCCGTACTGCCGATAGTTGCCTCTCGTAAGTTGGGTCGTTGAACAAAACCAAAATAGCTGCTTAAATTAACTTTAGTATCGCCACTCACTCCTTTTTTAGTGGTGATTAAAATTACACCATTTGCAGCTCTAGAACCATAAATAGCGGCGGCTGAAGCATCCTTTAAAACATCGATAGATTCGATATCGTTCGGGTTAATTCCAGCTAAATAATTTGTTCCTGTTCCGGTATTTGGCGGCACAAAATCATCTGAAGATTGAGGAACACCATCAACCACATATAAAGGAGATCTAATTGTATTAAACTGATCATAACTGGTGCTAGCTGTAGAATTACCACGTACTGATACTGTAGGCGCTACACCTGGCTGACCGGTAAAGTTTTGAACATTAACACCAGAAAGCCTGCCCTGTAGCAATTGATCGAAACTAGCTGCCGGTAAATTAGCCAGTTCTTTTCCCGAAATACTGGAAATAGAGGCCGTAGATTTTTTCCTGGTTATTTTCTGATAACCAATAAGCACTACCTCATCCAGCGTTTTATTGTCATCCTGCAGAGAAAAGTTTATGGTACCACTCGCCGTAACTGTTTTTTCAACAGTAACAAAACCGACTATCCTGGCCACTAAAACTGCCTTGTCGCTTTGTACAGCTAAGCTAAACTTTCCATCAGCATTGGTTGAAGTACCGTTTTTTGTCCCTTTTTCCAAGATCGTTACACCCGGGATAGGTTTATTATTTTGATCTAAAACAGTTCCTTTTATTGTTTTCTGTGCAAAAGCGAGCCAGGGAATTAATAAATAAAAAAATGTGGCCGCTAAAAATTTCACATAGGGGTGTCTTGTAGAATTTTTTTCCATTGATGATTAGTTAGTTACGTTTGATTACAAAGTAAAAGTATCAGTAATTTTACTTAGCCCTTACCTCTTTTTTAACTAACAGATACCATATTTTAACCTAATAAAATTGCGCAGCACAATATTTAATTTCATAAAAAATGACATTTACAATCTATAATGCGCCATAACTCCATTTAAACGCTATTTTTCTTCCAAAATCCATCATATTTTATTAACGAAAAAACTAGTTAAAATCAGCTAAAACTTATCAATTGAGCAAAAGCAGAAAATAGTTGAAATCACGCTACTAAAACGTTAAAGTGATCACCCGATCAGAAAATACCCTCTTTGTCATTTAAGCGCAAATCCCATTCAAATCCTGTTATTTAGAATAAATCAAAATAATTTGGATAATACGATTTTCTACCGTTATTTTGCAGCTGTTTAGAATTAATCCAAATAAATACGGGCATGTTTAAAATCGCATTAGCTGTTCCACAGTGAATCTTAGGTTAAGAACCTTCACTGGTAGTGTTACTTACAAATTTTAGTTAAAACCAACAATACAATCAAAAATGAATAAAATTAAACCCATTAGCTTAACGTTCTTACTCACTCTTTTTAGTCTATTTTCATTTGCCCAGCAATCCGGAACAATTAAGGGTAAGGTTAGCACCTCTAATGGAAAACCTGCTGCATTTATCTCCATCGGGTTAAAAAGCAAAGGTTTAGGCACAACATCTGATGAAAGCGGCAACTATACCATAAACCGAATAAAGCCAGGCACTTACACCATCAAAGCTACTGCAGTTGGCATTGATGCATCTGAAAAAAGCATTACAATCGTTGCTGGCGAAACTAAAACGGTTGACTTTATACTCAAAGAAAACGATCAGGTTTTGGAAGAGGTTACCGTTGCCGGAATAAACAAAAAGTATAAAGTAAGCTTACCATCTGCTACGCTTAGGTTAAACGAACCGCTATTGGAAGCTCCACAAAACATTCAGATTGTAAGTAACCAGATCATTAAAGATCAACAGATTATTAGCATGAGCGATGGTTTGATCAGAAATGTAAGTGGTGCAGTGCGCCTTGAACACTGGGGAGATTTATACACAAATGTTTTAATGCGTGGATCGCAAATTCAGGCCATGCGCAATGGATTTAATGTTGTTTCTTCTTACTGGGGGCCGCTTACTGAAGACATGAGCTTTGTTGATCATATTGAATTTGTAAAAGGACCAGCGGGCTTTATGTTGGGCAATGGCGATCCGAGCGGAATGTATAATGTGGTTACCAAAAAACCTACAGGTTTAAACCAGGGTGAAGTTTCTTTTACAGCTGGTAGCTTCGACCTTTACCGCACAGCAATTGATTTTGACCATAAGCTAACAGCAGATGGTAAATTTTTATTCAGGTTAAACGCCGCAGCACAAAATAAGGGATCATTCAGACCGTTCGAAAAAAACGACCGTTACAGTTTTGCTCCCGTATTAAGCTATCAAATTACACCGAGCACCAAATTAACAGCAGAATATACTTTGCAGAATGCAAAAATGACCGAAGTTGGTTCTTATTATATTTTTAACGCGGCTGGTTATGCAAGTTTACCACGAGATTTTACTTTAACTCAACCTGGTGTACAACCAACAAGGATTAATGACCATAGTGTTACGTTAAACTTGACACAACAGCTGGGCCAAAACTGGAAACTTACTGCGCAGGCCGCTTACTACAAATATTTACAAAACGGATCAAGCTCATGGCCATCAGTGGTTAATGCAAATGGAACACTGATCCGAAACGTTGGAATTTGGGATGCCGAAAGTACAATGAAATTGGCCCAGTTATTTGTTAACGGAACTGTTAAAACCGGTGGCATTGTGCACCGTATTTTAGCCGGATTTGATGGTGGCAAGAAAAGTTACCTTGCAGATTGGGGTCAATCACATGATTTAGACCTTGCCAGTGCTCCATTTGATGTTTATAACCCTAATTATGGCTTTCCTTCAAACGGTTATCCAAACTTTAACCGCAGCACACCTTTATTACAAAGGGCAATTGCGGCAGGAGGCCTGATGGATCAAAAATACCTGAGTGGTTATGTGCAGGATGAACTGGGATTTTTTAATAATATCGTCCGCTTAACCCTGGCCGGCCGTTATACTTACGTTAACCAATCGGCATATGGAAGCCCGGCAGATAAAGCCAAGCATGTAACCCCAAGGGTTGGCCTAAGTGTATCTGTAGATAAAAACACCTCGGTTTATGCAGTTTATGATGAAGCTTTCACACCTCAAACCGGCTTTTTCCGCGATGGCTCTACCGCAAAACCAATTACCGGAAACAACAAAGAATTTGGAATAAAGAAAGATTGGTTTGATGGCCGCTGGAACACCACCTTATCTGTATACCGAATTACAAAACAGAACGAAATTACGGGAGATCCGCTAAATAAAGCAGGAGAAACCTTTAGCATCGTTATCGGCGAAAAAAGAGCCCAGGGGGTAGAGTTTGATTTGCGTGGAGAATTAGCCAAAGGCTTAAACCTGATTGCAAATTACGCTTACACAGATGGTAAAGTAACCAAAGTTGCAGATGGGGTATCAGGTGTTTTTGTAGGCCAGGTTGTACCGGGTTTCTCCAAACATACCACCAATGCATGGTTAACCTATTCATTGCAAAACGGCCTGCTTAAAGGTGCGGGTATTTCTGGAGGATTTACCTACCTGGCAGGCAGAGCGGTTGGCACATATAGCGGAGAAAACGCCAATGAAAATCTGCCTGACTACTTTAAGTTAGACGGTGGTTTATTTTGGGCCAACAAAAAAATAAAGGTAACTGCTAATGTATTTAACATTTTAGATAAGTATTTATATAGCGGTGCTTATTATACCAATTATTGGAACGCCCCCAACTACGATCAGGCAGTTTATTCATGGCAAGCTGAAGCACCAAGAAATTACAGAGTAAGTATAGCCTACAAATTTTAATTAAATCCATCATGGGAAACTGGATCAGATCAGTTTCCCATGATTTAACCCCTAAAACGGAAAACATGAAAACGAAAATCTCATTATTATTCTTCTTTTTAGCGTTTGGCATCTCCAACGCATTTGCACATGCTTTATGGATAGAAACCGCATCAACTGGTAAAAAAGGACAAGCACAGGAAGTAAAAGTTTTTTTTGGCGAATACGAAAGCAACGAACCCGATTCTGCAGCCAAATGGTTCAGTAACCTAAAAGCATTCAGCTTGGTTTTAACAGCTCCAAATGGAACCACTACAGTATTAACAAGCACACCTGATGTTCGTTTTTTTAAAGCTAGTTTTACTCCTGATCAGGATGGTTCTTATAAACTGTCTGTTGTACATGAGGTAGCTGATATTTATGAAAAAGCCAAAATAGAATATTATGCATTTGCCGATGTAGCAGTAGGAAATGCAAAAATAAACACGGTTTATCCCTCAACAGCGGCGTTAACCATACGGCCAGATAAACATACTTTAAAAGTAGGTGAAACATCAGTACATCAGGTTATTTATAACAAAACTCCTTTTGCAAAACAAAAATTGACTGTTGTTAACACTGACCGTAAAGCACAACCTACCGAAACAGATGCTGATGGAAAGTTTACTTTTAAACCCGAGCAAAAAGGAAATTACTTCTTTGAGGCATTTACTGAAGAGAAAAACCCAGGAAAATTAAATGGGAAAGACTATGATAAAGTTTGGCATTTAGTAACCTATACTACTGAAGTTAAGTAGTTATAATTTTTACAATAGGCAAAACCAACTGATCATAAAATTCAGTTGGTTTTACATTCCACAGCTTGCTAATGGCAATAACAAAAACTCCAAATCAATCTAAAAACAAGAAATCGCGTTTAAGGCGGATAAGCGACTGGCTGCACCTGTGGCTGGGTATTGCATCTGGTTTAATTGTGTTGATGTTGGGTATTACCGGATGCATTTATGTTTTTCAGAAAGAAATTACAGAGCTGATTCATCGCAAAGCATATTTTGTTGAGGTACCTGCCGATGCGAAAACCTTACCCTTAAGTTTACTACAGGCAAATGCCGAAAAAGCTTTGGGAAACAATAAGAAAATCAGTTTTATTTCTGCCTATAAATCGCAAGAAAGGGCTTGGGAATTCGGCACCTACAAAGCGGGCGATCCTAAAGCTTTCTGGTATTTCGATTCTATTGATTATTATGATCTGGTATTGGTAAATCCGTACACAGGTAAAGTAACCCTTGTTGCCGACCATAAATATGAGTTTTTTGCCGTAGTAAAAATGATCCATTGGAGTTTGCTGATCAATCATCCCATTGGCCAGCAGGTAATTGGATGGTCTACCTTCATATTTGTATTCCTACTTATTTCAGGTATGGTAATGTGGTGGCCTAAAAACCTTAAAAAATCAAATTTCGATAAAAGTTTTAAGGTAAAATGGAAAGCAAAATTTAAACGCATTAATTACGACATGCATAATGTACTAGGCTTTTATGTAATGCTAATCTGCCTTATGCTGGCCTTAACAGGCATGGTATGGTCATTTCAATGGTTCCAGAATACTGTTTATGTAGTGGCTTCAGGGAGCATTACACCGCCAAAATTGGTAGAGGTTAAATCCGACTCCACAAAAAGTATCAAAGCGATTCCCTTTGATGTTGCTTTCGATAAGGCAAAAGAAATTTTTAAAAATGAAGACCGTATTGGCATGTCGCCTGCTAGCGGAGGCACCGCAACCATTTATGCTTCAGGTTACCGTGGAGAAGAAACCTATTGGAATTATGACGTGCTTCAGTTTGATCAGTATTCTGGTAAATTATTGCATAGAACCAATCAATCTGAAAAAAATGGAGGTGAAACAGTAATTGGAATGAATTACGACATCCATGTGGGGGCCATTTTGGGCTTACCAGGAAAAATAATGGCATTTTTTGCCAGTTTAATTGCAGCAAGTTTGCCGGTTACCGGGTTTATCATCTGGTGGGGCAAAGGAAAAAAGAAAAAAAAATCAGCAACAGCGTAATACTTAAAAACCAACTGAATAATATGAAAATTGTAAATTTCATTGTTGTATTAACAGGTTTATTCACCTTTAATGCAACCGCTCAAACCAAAGTAGAAAGCCCGGAAGAAAAATTTGAAAAAGATAGAAAAGCAATAAAATCTTTAGCTGGTTTTTATGAAGTAAACTTTAATTATGGAGAAGTTACCTCTCCTGATCCAAATTACAAATTCAGCAAACCTTATGAAAGTCATGGCAACGAATGGGCAGAAATTATTGTAGACGAACCTAAACGCATTGTTATCCAGCACATGCTGGCCATTAATGATACGACAGTAATTAAGCACTGGCGCCAGGATTGGACCTATGAGGATACCGATATTATGCTTTATACCGAGGGCAATGCCTGGAAAAAAGGGAACTTAACCCCGGCTGATGTAAAAGGCAAATGGACGCAAAAAGTTTACCAGGTAGATGATAGTCCACGCTACCAGGGTTATGGAACCTGGAGCCATGTTGGCGGACATGATTCATGGTCGAGCGAAACAGATTCGCCCCTGCCAAGAAGAGAATCTACAGTACGTAAAGATTACAACGTACTCAACAGGGGCAGCCGGATTACCATTACCAAAAACGGATGGATGTTTGAGCAAGACAATAAAAAAATTATACGTGCTGCCAATGGAGATAAATTATTGGCAGTTGAAAAAGGATATGAAGAATTTACAAAAATAGACCCTAAAACTTTCGCCTATGCGCAAAAATGGTGGGCTAACCAGCATGCATATTGGGCTGATGTTCGTGGGGTGTGGGCTGATATTATCGGTTCGAAAAATACATTTAAAGTTCAAACAATGGCTAATGGCAAATTACTTTACGAAACACTTTTTAGTTTGGGAGATCAATCTATTAAAGAAAAATGGACGGTAAGCCAAAACAAAGAGAAAATTAAAACTGCTTTACAGCCATACCTGGTAAAGTAAAATCAATTCATTATATTGATGGTTGATGATTAACGGTTAAGGCTGTTAGCATCAACCATTTTTTATGCAAAACCTCGTAGCTTTCAAAAACCTGCGAGGTTTGACAACTAATTTATTTTATTAAATTTCGGAATGAAAAAATGCGGCTTCATCTTCTTTTTATTTCTGACAATTAACTGTTCTGCACAAGATTCTACCTACACCAGAAATGTAATTAACACACTCACTTCAAAACAATTTTGGGGCAGAGGTTACACTAAAGAAGGAATGAAAAAAGCCGCAGATTACCTTACCGCAGCATACAGTAAGATTGGCTTATTGCCAATGGGAACTACATATAACCAACATTTTAATTTCCCGGTTAATACCTTTCCAGCAAAAATGAGCTTAGCCATTAACGGCCAAAAACTTATTCCTGGTAAAGATTTTATTGTAAACAATGAAAGTCCGGGCATTAAGCAAACCGCAAACTTAACTCAAATCGATAGCTTTAATTATCAAGCATCACCGCATTTACAAGTTGTATTAAAAGATAAACTCACCTGGTCTGTAGCTACAGAATTAGGAACTTCGACAATTATTCAAGTCAACAAAAAACATTTTACAACCCTGCCAAAAAAAATCAGTGTCGAAATCGAAAATAAATTTCTTCCCAAATTTGATGCAGCTAATGTTTGTGGTTTTGTTAAAGGAACTAAATTTCCCGATTCTTTACTAATTATTACGGCCCATTACGACCATTTAGGTGGATTGGGTGCCAATACTTATTTCCCTGGTGCCAATGATAATGCTGCTGGTGTGGCAACTTTATTAAGCCTTGCCAAATATTACGCGGTGCATCCGCAACCCTATTCTATTGGTTTTATTTGTTTTGCTGCCGAAGAAGCAGGTTTATTGGGATCAAGGTATTTTGTCGAAAATCCATTAGTCCCATTAAGCAAAATTAAATTTCTCATTAATTTAGATTTAGTGGGCACCGGCGATGCGGGCATGACAGTTGTTAATGCATCGGTTTATCCAAAAGCGTTTAGCCAACTCAATGCTATAAATAATCAAAACCATTATATTTCTAAAATAAATTCAAGAGGTAAGGCAGCTAACAGCGATCATTATTTCTTCACCGAAAAAGGTGTTCCGGCATTCTTCATTTACACACAGGGCGGTCCGCCGGCCTACCACGATGTATTCGATAAACCAGAAACTTTGCCGCTTACAGCTTATAAAAATCTTTTTAAATTAATCGTTGGTTTTAACCAAAAACTAATGGAATAGCTTCTTTTGCAGGACGAAAGCTTGAAACCGTTATGCAAACCCATAATTTCGAATACCCAACCATTGAAATCGATTTTTTTCTGATTGGGATAATATTTTAAACCGTTGGGATAAATAAATTTAGCAGCAAAGCGCGTATGCTCATCTTTGAATCAACAAAAACGAAACAACCATGAGAACTATACAAAAACTTAGCCTTGCATTTTTATTGTTAATTGCTGTTGCAGTTAAATCCAATGCTCAAAACCAGATCGAAATTGTAATTGTTGGCTCTTCCCACGACAATTCTAAATCAACACAAAATTTTCAGGCCATAATTGATAAACTTAAAAATTTTAAACCGGATATGGTTTTTGGCGAATACCTGCCAAGTGGCGATTACGCTAAATTGGAAGAAAGCCATTGGGCAAAGAAATCATTTAGAAAAGGACATGATTATTTAGAAAAATTAAATCCCGAATCTCCAAAAAATCTTGATGCACAGATTAAAAAAGGTCAAAAAGCCCTCTCCTCATTCGCCTACTACCATAAAACCAGGATGAACTTAGCGGTTAATTATACCAAAAACTGGGACAGAGGAAATGCTGATTACCAAATTTTTGTACTCGAAAATTACATGAAACCTAGTTTCGGCAAAGAAGAGCAGGCAGAATACGCAAAGATGTTCGGCAATACCGATTCATTAAAGAAAAAAGGATTTTACAGAGCAGGAAGTGAATACAGTAAAATCTACTTTCCACTTATTTACCAGCTAAAACAAGATCGGATTTACAATATGGATTGCCAGACGTATGATAAACCATGGAATGAGGCCTGGGGCAAAACAGATTCGTTATACAAAATTTTAATTGGCAAAGCGAAAGCCGACACTACATCGCCAGAAGCAGCTACAGTTAAAGCCATAGAAAAATATTGGGCTTACAGTGATGATGAATCAAAGGTTTTCAATGCCGATCCCTATGCTGGCATGAACTCCGTAAAATATGGTGCTTTAGATGAAGCATGGAATTTTTATGGAGGCCGTAACTTTTATGGTTATGCGGGTTTCCCTACTGAAGAAGTAAAAGACATGATAGCACAATGGACGTTAAGAAATGAAGGCATGTGCAAAAACATCATCGAACAGGCCAAAGCCAAAAATGCAAAAAGGGTAGTTGTTGGAGTGGGCGCATCGCACCGAAAATGGATGGAAGAAATTTTAGCAAAAAACCCTGAAGTTAAAATTGTGAATTATAACGATCTCCACTAAACTTACTAAATCGTATTAAGAGACGCTATCATAAAAGGATTTTCTCCAGAGGTCATATCAAGTTGTGCTGCCGAAACACCGTAACAGGTACTTCAGCCCATCATAAAACCCAGGGACGACAAATCTATAATTATGATAGCGTCTCTTTTTTATTGTAATTTTTTTGTGCGTATTTGCAAAAAGCATTCAACTGTATTACTTTTACCTAAAGATTTAGTTATCATTTCAGTTGATGCAACATTTAATTCCTTTATGCGTCTACTGATAAATTGCTTTATTCATCATCCATCACATTTTTTATAGCGTTCATCACATTTATTTATCCCTGAAAAAAATAGCCAATACTTTAGGCTATTCATCTAAAAAAACATACATGAAGAAACTCATACTTTCGTTCGCCTTAACCTTACTTCTTTCGAACCTGTTTGCACAAAAAAACGGAAGCATTACCGGAATTTTAGCGGATAGTGCCAATCACAAAACTACCTTAAATTATGCTACTGTTTCTGTTTATAAGGCTGGTGATAGTTTACTGAGTACCTACAAACTATCAGATGATAAGGGCATTTTTAAAATAAATGGCTTAACCATCGGTATTAAATACCGTTTGGTGGTAACTGCCTGGCAATACGGAACCTACCGAAAAGAAGTAGAACTTACTGCCACTAACCCTGCATTAAACCTGGGTACGCTTTATCTTTCTACCAAGGCCAATGATTTAAATGAAGTGGTTATTTCGGGAGAAAGGCCACCCGTTATTGTTCGTAAAGATACGATTGAGTTTAATGCCGAATCGTTTAAAACCCTACCCTCTGCAGTGGTAGAAGATTTACTGAAAAAACTTCCGGGTGTTGCCATTGCAGCCGACGGTTCTATCCAGGTTAATGGTAAGGCTGTTAGCAAAATTTTGGTAGATGGAAAGGAGTTTTTTGGCGGAGACCAGCAAATTGCAACCAAAAACCTTCCGGCAAATATTATTGATAAGGTACAGGTGGTAGACGATAAACAAGCTAAAAGGCGCGATCCGGACTTAACAGCAGCTGAAATACCGCAAATAATTAACTTAAAATTAAAAAAAGCCATTAAAAAAGGGGCTTTTGGCAAATTATATGCAGGTGGCGGATTAAAAGATCTTTATCAGGCCGGTGGATTAATGAATTTTTTTAGGGATACGACGCAGGTAAGTATTCTGGCTTACGCAAACAACATCAATCAGCCAGGATTTAATCCAAATGATGTACAACGCATCGGTGGGTTTGGTAGAAGCGGTGTTAATTCAATGATGATGACCTCTGGTGGTTATTTTGAATTTAATGGCATTAATTTCGGAGGTAGCTACAATGGCGTTCAAACTTCGTCAGGTGGTGGTTTTAATTTTAATACTTTAACCAAAAAAGGAATCAAAATCAATACACAATATTTCTTCGGCCGTTCTGATAACCTGTTGGAAAAATTAACCAACACCAACCAAACGCTAGGCACAGATCGGTTGATTACAAACGCTAACGAAAATACCACTGCTCTTATCCTTAAGCATAATATTGGAGGAAAACTAGACTGGCAAATTGACTCTCTAACTCAACTAACAATTGAACCGGCAATTGTGCTTAGCTCCAATAATTCGGCAAGCATGGTTTATACCCGCAACAATAATGCTAATAACCAGGTAATCAATGCCCTTGCAAACCTGAATGACCTTAATACCGGGAACAATAAATATCAATTGAGGGCCGATTTTAGTAAGGATTTTAAAAAAGCCGGCAGATCTTTTAACCTGGGAACTGATATTTCTGCAACACCAAATCCGATTATCAATTACAATAAAAGCAATAGCGTTTTTTACCTCACACCTTCTACTTCAGAGATTGATCAGTTAAGAAACAACACTATCGATAACTTCAGAGGGTATTTTTATGGCAATTATACTGAACCGATTACCAAAAAACTGAACTTTAAAGCAGATGTAAGCGGAAACCTCATCAATAGCGAAAACGCACTAAGTACTTTTTACCGGAATCCTGCCAACCAACTTTACGATATTGTAATTCCAAATTTAACGCAAACAGTTAAACAAGCTGGTTTTAAAACCAATACAAACATTAGTTTAGGATACAAAGTAACTAAAGATCTTTATTTACAGCCAGGGCTTGTTCACAATTACATTTCATTAAATAACCGTTTCACCAATAGTACAGACATTAATCAGCGTTATAATTTTATGTGGCCAACATTTCAGCTGAAATATAAAATATTCCGTTTTAACTATTCTGCACGTTTTACCGAGCCAAATGTAAGCTATCTGCAACCAGTTGCCGATAATACAAACGCATTTTACATCAGAAACGGAAACCCGAATTTGTTACCCGCCCGTAATCAGGGTCTAAGCATGAATATGTATAAATACGACCCTAAAAGCATGATTAACTACAATTTATACGGCTATGGCAATTTTACAAAAAACGGCATTGTTAATTCAGTTAACATAAAAGATGGCGTGCAAACAGTTAATCCGATCAATAAAAATGGTATTTATAATTTCAGTGGTGGAGCCAATATTTCAAAAGATTTTAAAAAGGATAAAACCAGCATCAAAGTAGGTTTAGGTTTTTGGGCCAATTATGACCACAGCCCTATTATAGTGAACAATATAGAAAGCGATGCCAACGTATTTTATGTAGGCCCTAACGGAAGTGTTAGGTTAAACCTGAACGATAAGGTAGAAATTAACCAGTCGTACTCAATAAGCCTTAACCGGAGCAGATACGATGATCCTTATTATACCAACGTAAGCTACAATACGCATCAAAGTACTTCAGAGCTGATTATCCGTTACCCCAAAAAACTGGTATTCGAAACCAGTTATTCATTAACAATAAACGGCCAAAAAGTTGCCGGATACAACAACAACATTAAATACTGGAATGCTGCACTTACTTATCTGTTTATGAAAAACGACAGGGCGCAATTGAAATTTTCTGTGAATGACATCTTGCAGAGTAATGTACGCAGGAATATTCAGATTACTGGAAATAGTGTTATCGATACACAAAGTAATAATCTTGGTAGATACGGGATGCTAACCCTTACCTATAACATTCAAAACTTTGGCCAGAAAGTTGGCGGCAGACAAACATTTTTTAATTTTTAACCCCTTTAATAGTGGTTGGCGGAGACACAGAACTTGGCATTAAAGGGTTATTTAGGGTAACTAGGCATAGTAGTAATAATCTCAGCGGTCTGTGTCTCCACAGACCACAAAATTTCACATTCTTTGATTATTAAATATGGTTTGTTAAAACAAAAGCCAGGGTATTAACGCGTTATTCTGAGAAGTAGTTTATTGCAATAAAGATCTCCGTGGTCTGTGTCTCCACAGACCACAAAATTTCACATTCTTTGATTATTAAATATGGTTTATTAAAAAAAAAGCTTAGGCACTAGTGCGTTATTCCGAGAAGTAGATTATCGCAATAAAGATCTCCTTGGTCTGTGTCTCCACAGACCACATAATCTTCTCTTTTTGGTTGGTTAAAACAAAAGCCTAGGCACTAAGGCGTTTTTACTGAAATAAATCTGCCAAAAGCTCATATGATTTTACCCTATCCTCAAAATGTTCGGTAATGGTAACAGCCATCAGTTCGTTCACATCATATTCAACTGCCAGTTGAGTAAGCCGCTCTTTAATTACTTCGGGTGTACCGTAAATCATCCGCTGCTTATTGGCATTAATGCGTTCCTGCTCTGCCGCATTATAACTTACCGCTTTAATATCATCCCAGCCAACTGCAGGCAATCCTTTACCTTTCTCAAGCTGCAAAAACCGGTAACCCATTAAGGCTTCCTGTTGTTTTACCTTTTCTTCATCATCTGAACAAAAAACATGAAGTGCCACATTTTCTACAGGCTGGGCAAGATCAACTGAGGGCTTAAAGTGCTCACGATAATATTGAACAGCCTGAGGCCCGCCATTTGGATTAATAAAATGCGCAAAAGAGAAACCCATTCCAAAATGTGCAGAAAACAATGCGCTTTGGCCGCTACTGCTCAGCAGCCATTGTGTAGGCACAGTTTCTGAAATTGGTATGGCTTTTATCCTGGCCTGAATGCCACCGTCTGATGTATCGTGTAAATAATGTTGCAATTCGCGCAGTTGCTCTACAAAATCCTGTTCGCTCCAATTGTTTGATGGATTAAGCATTGAGGCCGTAATCCGGTCGGTACCGGGTGCTCTGCCCATTCCCAAATCAATCCGGTTGGGATGCATTACCTCCAACAATCGGAAACTTTCTGCAACTTTTAATGCACTGTGGTTAGGCAGCATAATGCCTCCCGAACCAATTCTTAAAGTTTTAGTATGGTTGGCCAAATGGGCAATTAAAATTTCGGGAGTAGAACCAGCTAAGCTGGTGCTGTTATGGTGTTCGGAAACCCAAAAACGATGATATCCCAACCGTTCAGTTTCTTGTGCAAGAATAGTGGTTTCTTCAATCGCCCTCCGGGCATTTACGCCTTTACGTACAGGAGATTGATCTAGAACGCTCAATTTAATTTTCATATTGTTCATATGCTTATTAAACAAAGCTAAAAGGCTGTTGATTTAAAATATAATCATGAAAAGCTTTATGACTTTTAAATTATTGCGCCAAAGTCAATTTTACCAAATACTGATCTTCTCCATCATCAAAAATCATTTCTGTATCCCATCCAGTTTCTTTGGCAATACGTTTAATGGTTTCTTCATCAACATAAACCCAGTTAAACCAATTTCCTTTTTCTCCTTTATATTCATATTGGTAGGATACCTCCCCGTAATATTGGTTTTGAGGCTTCGGCACATCTTCGTACAAATAAGCAATATCTGAAGAATCAAAAATTACTTGTCCGCCAGGTGTGATAAGATCCTTCAATTTGATCAAAAAAGCTTTAAAACCAGGTAATGTTCCGGTAAGGCCGATACCGTTCATTAACATAATAATGGTATCGAATTTTTCATAATAGGCAAAAACATCCTGAAGTAGTGCTTTTTTTACGCCACGATCTTTCATGATGTTTACAGCGGCTTCTGAGATATCAATGGCGGTAACATCAATGTTAAAAGCCTGCAAAAGTAAGGCATGACTACCAACCCCGGCACCAATATCCAACACTTTCCCATGGCACATGTGTAAAGCCTGAAGCTCTAAAACAGGCATATCTTCATCATCACGAAAGAAAAATTCCAATGGCATTTCCTCCGGTTCGCCATAAGAATTGTGCAACCAAAGTGTATCTGCTTCGCCAGTTCTGTAAATATCTGTTAACGCCTTACCAAAAACATCCATAAGGCAAAGATAGGAGGAAAGCTTAAAACATTGAGAAAAATCGTTAGCTCCGTAGTTTTAACATACCATTAATTTCGCGCATCACTGTTGGTTGGGTTTTGTAATTATGAACATAAATGGAAACCTGTATTTTAGATTTCTCACTCGCTATACTCGGTTTAAAGTGGCCATCCAACAAATTCAATTAACTACCTTAAACTATTCAATTTCAAATACCTGATGATATTCCGGTATGGCAACATGTTTAAAGCCTTTATCTTTTAACCTGCTTGCAAAATGCTGTTGTACTTCATATTCGCCATGTACCAAAAACAGCTGTTTTACTTTGGCTGGGTCTTGACAAGATAAAAAGTGCAGCAAATCTTCGTAATCGCCATGTGCACTCATCGATTTTATTGAGCGGACCTCCGCTTTTACATCAAGTTCTTCTTTAAAAATTTCAACCACTTTTTGCCCGGCAATTAATTTACCACCAAGCGAATTGGGTTCACAGTATCCAACCATTAAAATGGTATTTTTCTGATTCCCGATATTGTTTCTGATGTGATGTTTTACTCGACCTGCTTCTGCCATTCCCGATGCAGAAATAATTACACAGGGCCGCGGATCATCATTTAATGCTTTAGATTCCTCAACGCTTTCGATAAAACGCAAGCCTTTAAAAGCAAATACATCATGATCGATTTTTAAAGTATCTTTTACTCCATTGTTGTATACTTCAGGATGTTTTTTTAGAATTTCTGTCGCCTTTGAAGATAGTGGACTATCCACACAATAAGGAATATCAGGCAATTTGCCTTTTAATTCTAAACCGTTTAAAGCATAAAGTAACTCTTGTGTACGGCCAACAGCAAAAGCTGGGATGATTACTTTGCCTTTTTTTACTTTACAGGTATTGGTGATAATTTCCAAAAGAAGATCTTCTATCGGATCGAGATCTTTATGCAACGAATCGCCATAGGTAGATTCCATTAAAATATAATCAGCCTGATCAAACTGTTGCGGACTTTTTAAAAGTAAATCGCCATAACGGCCAACATCTCCAGAAAATGTGATCCGTATTGGTTTTCCGTCTTCTGAAATAGTAAGATGAACCGCAGCACTACCCAAAATATGGCCAGCATCGGTAAACTTTAAGCGGATTCCTGATTCGATCTCAAAATCTTGTTCATAGTCCACAATTTTCATCAAACCAACTGTTTTTGTAACGTCATCATCAGTGTAAAGTGCCTCTTCCATTTCTTCACCTTTGTGTAGATGGCGGTTGGAGAACTCAGCATCCTGCATCTGTATTTTTGCAGAATCCATCATTAAGATACGGGCAAGATCCATGGTTGCGGCAGTACAGAAAATTTTTCCTTCAAAACCATCAGCAACCAATTTTGGCAATAAACCACAATGGTCTATATGTGCATGGGATAAAACTACGTAGGTAACTTTTTTGGGATCGAAGCCGAAAAAATCATTTAATTTATCGGTAACTCGGCCCATTCCTTGAAATAAGCCACAGTCTAATAAAATTTGAGTGCCGTTTTTTATGGTAATGAGGTGCTTACTTCCCGTAACAGTTCGGGCTGCACCATGAAAAGCGATGTTCATTTAAAAATGGTTAGAATATTATTAGAATAAAAATGCCGGATATTTCCGGCATTTCCAATTCTTTAAGCGTTTATATCTGCTATTTTATCTTTCACCTTATCTGCAACTCCTGTAGCTTTATCCGCCAAGCCTGCTAATTTATCTTTAGAAGCATCTAATAAATCGGCAAAGAAATCAGATACTTTACCTTTTAAATCACTTGTCGAATCTGAAGATAACGCCAATGCGATTGTTGCACCAAGTGCTGCTCCAGCCAGTACGCCTACTATAATTTTTGTTTCCTTTGTCATAACTTTAAGTCTTTAAATAATTAAACATTAATTCGCACTTGTTGTTTTGGTTTTATTACAACATAAATCATTCCATTTACATGAAGCACATATTTTTTATCGATCTGGACAATACCATTTACTTTACCAAACCGAATGAGGCGCAATTAATGGGCGAATTGTACCATTTTTTAGAGAATTTAGATTTAGGAATCAGTGATGAAGAGTTTCAACTCGCAAAAAAAGAGATGTTAAGAACACCATTTCAAAAAGTTGCCAAAAAATATAAGTTTAAAGAAGAAGTAATGCCTGATATACTTGCTTTCTTACAAAGCAGAGAAGTTACACAACCTTTAAAACCAAGTGATGATTACCATTATATTAAAAGCCTTAAAGGGAAAAAATTTATTGTAACCGCTGGTTTTGAGAAACAGCAAAAATCAAAAGTGAAGATGCTCGGCATTGCCAACGATTTTGAAAAGGTGCATGTTGTAGATGTTTCAACTACTAATAAAAAGGAAGCCTTTAAATTATTAATTGAACAATATAACCTGAATACAGACGATATTTTAATTATAGGTGATGATGCGGAATCTGAAATTAAATTTGGATTGGAGCTGGGTATAAGCACCTTTCTATTGGATCCTGAAAACCTCCATCCAGAAGCCGGGAGCACTTTCCGAGGAACAGATTTAAGTAATCTTCATGCCGCGGCAGGTCAGTAATTTAGTTTTTTTGCTTTGAAGATTTGTTAAAAACATTACAGTTAGAAAGACATAGCTATATGCAATTTTCAATCCCCAAGCAATTTTCATTTCTAACGGAGCGCAAAGTAGCCAAAACGATTTCTCCATTTTAGGCTTCAAAAAGACAAATATTTTTTAAATAAAAAAGTCCCGATTTTCATCGGGACTTTTTTATTTATCCTCTGCCTCCTCTTGATGGCCTTCCACTTTCACCACCGCCTCTTTGTTGTTGCGGTGCTTCTCTTCTTTGTTCCTGTCTTTGTTGTTGTTGTTGCTGCTGTTGCTGTGCTCTTTGTTGTTGTACTTGAGCATCGCGTTGAGCACGCTCTTGTTGTTGTTGTTGTTGCGCCTGTTGAGCACGTTGCTGTTGAGCCTGGGCATCACGCTGAGCCCTTTCCTGCTGTTGCGCTTGCGCCTGTTGAGCACGTTGCTGCTGCATTTGCTCATTGCGTTGCTGTTGCACCTGGGCATCACGTTGTGCACGCTCTTGTTGTTGTGCCTGGGCTTGTTGTGTACGTTGCTGTTGCATTTGCTCATTACGTTGCTGTTGCACCTGGGCATCACGCTGCGCACGCTCTTGTTGTTGCCCCTGAGCCTGCTGAGCACGTTGCTGTTGCATTTGCTCATTACGTTGCTGCTGCACCTGGGCATCACGTTGCGTTCTTTCTTGTTGTTGCCCCTGAGCCTGCTGTGCACGTTGCTGTTGCATTTGCTCATTGCGTTGTGCTCTTTGTTGATCCATTTGAGCCGCACGTTGCTGTTGATCTACCTGACCGCGTTGCTGGCCTTGAACATCGCGTTGCGCACGTTGCTGATCCTGACTCATACGGTCTTGCTGTGCACGCTGTTGTCTCATCTGGTCAAATCTTTGCTGATCCTGGCCACGGTTTACATTTTCCTGTCCGTTTCTTCCGTCAACACCATTTGGATTGTTACGGCTAATACGTCCATTTGCATCCCTATTGTAAGCCTCACCTCTGTTATTTGGCTGATTATTGTTATCTCTTCCTCCATTGCCATTGCCGCGATCGGGTTGCGTACTGCGGTTATCTCTTGATCCAAAACGGTTATCATTATTATTGGGATTCCCGCCCCTTTGATCGCGATTGGTATAACCTTCATTTCTGCCGCCTCTGCTAAAACCTGCATTACCTTGTTCAAATTTTCTAGGTGCTGCACTGCGGTTATCAGCATTACGCTCAGGCCTTGGTCTGTAAATAGATACTTCCCTGCTGTTAATTCTGCTGGCTCCTGGTCTTGATCCTTGTGCGTATCTGTAAACGGTTACATCTCTATTGGTTGCACGTCTGATGTCTTCAATCCTTGGTCCGCCATAATAATTCCTTCTGTTATATACATAAGTATTATTGATGATTGTGGTATTGCGGATATATACATTATTTCTTCCATAATCATACCTAGGGAATGTATTGATGTAAATGTTGCGCTGCGGAATAAAATTCCAGCAAAATTCTGGTACTGAATAACGACGGCCAAAACTCAGGTTAATGCTGATACTTGGGGCCATAGGTGCCCATCCATAATAACCATCGCCACTTCTCCAATCAACCCATGCTGGCCCCCAATTGGTATCAGGTAACCAAATCCATTGCCTGTAGCTGTTAATTACCCAACGGCCGTAGTGGAAAGGTGCCCATCCCCAATCGTAGTTGGAAACCCAGGTATTACCGTATTCGGTCATCGCCCACCGTCCGTTGGTATAATACGGTCTGAATTCGTTCTGATCTACATCAGGGCGCCAAACATATCCGTATTGAGGATCCTGAATCCACGTGCCATAAGGAGAGAGTTCATCATAAAAAGTTTGTAAAGAAACATTGCCAGTGCTATAACCATCATCCTGGTAATCGTTTTGATAGTCTTGTGCCCTGACAAGGGTTGTGGTTCCGGCAAGGAGCGCAAAGAGCCCCAGCACAAGTGCCGTAGATTTCAGTGTTTTCATTTGTGTGTTTATTTTAATAACCTAATGTGTGTGTATCAATTAGAGAACCAAAATTATAGAAGGTTTAATATGCATGCATAGTTTTTGCATTTTCATCCAAATATTGCCCTGCAAGGCATATTTAACTTATATTTAACGTTTTAAGCCAAGTTTAATTGTGCAGAAAATTAGTCAGTTAGAAATAAAATTTGCTACATTTTTATTTATAAAAGAGATTATATTGCCATTGTAGTAAACTTTAAAACTTAAATTCTATTTATTGTAAGTATTTTTGTACCATGCAAAAAGGCACTTTATACCTTATTCCCGTACCATTGGCAGAAGAGGTAGCACACAAAACATTTACCCCTTATTTGGTTGATACCATTAATCAGATTGATACCTACATTGTAGAAAACAGTAAAACAGCCCGTCGCTTTTTAAAAGAAGCGGGTTTAAAAACGCCACAGAAAGATTTAATTGTACATGATTATGGTAAACATAACCGTACAGATCTGGGTCAGTTTTTTGTTGAGCTTGCCGCCGGAAAAGATGTAGGGCTTATGAGTGAAGCAGGCTGCCCTGGCATTGCCGATCCTGGTGCCGATATTGTTGCTGAAGCACATAAACGTGGCATTAAGGTTGTGCCATTGGTAGGCCCAAGTTCGATATTACTGGCTTTAATGGCTTCAGGTTTTAATGGGCAAAGTTTTGCTTTTTGGGGTTATTTACCTATTGATAAAGAACAACGTACCAAAAGAATCAAAGATCTGGATTTATCTGCCAGCCGATATAAGCAAACACAGATTTTTATCGAAACACCTTTCCGCAACAACCAGCTTTTTGAAGAAGTACTGAAAAGCTGCAAACCCAATACACAGGTTTGTGTGGCCAGTAACCTTACTGCTGAAGATGAATTTATAAAAACCCAGAGTGTTTACAACTGGCGCAAAGAGGAAATTGATCTTCATAAAAAGCCTACTATATTTTTGTTGTATTAAGGCAAAATCGTTATACAAACTGTAGCGTAGTGGAATGGGGAGATCTATTTATTTAGATTGCGCTACTCCGTTGCACTTCGCTTTAATGACGAGCAAATTCAAAAAATTAAAACATATTTAGCATTACATTGGTTGTTATTACAGCGCTCCGCATTATTGTTCACTAAATTTTACAGTTATGAAAAATACGAGCACACCAAAAAACAATCCAACCGTTCAGGGAAGTTCAATAGCCGATAGGGCTAACCACGACTTTAAAACTGATAAAAAAATGCAGGGGATCACAAATGGCGGCGGCCAACGGTCTGATCAAACATCAAATAAAGACAATCAAAGAAAATACGATAACAAGAAATAATCTATTTTAATATCAATTATTTTTCAAGTTATTTTAGGCTTGTCGGGCGGTATTAATAAATACCATACCGACAAGCCTTTTTTCATTTATAATACTTATCTATTTCCTAAAGATTACCTGTCGATACCTCAGGCCAGCTTTATGTTTTATCCCATATACATTTAAAATAAATCTCCACAATGCTTAGCATAATTAAACATTCTTAAACAACAAAATTGGTTTCGTGTAAATTTTAATATATAATAATGTATTTAAACTAATACATATTGATTTAATTTAGTTTTCGTGTAAAAATCAGATAAACGGATATTGGATTGTAACATCTTACATTACATTTGTTTCATCAGCTATTAGGACTAACTAACTTAAACTTATGAAAAACAAACTAAAAATGACCGCAGTTATTGCGATGGTGGCATTGATCATTGCTGCTTGTAAAAAAAATCCAGAAACGACTACAGCACCACAAGAAACGGTAAAAAACTCAGACAGGGTACTACAATACATTAAAAATCTTGGCTTTCCGGAAACCAGTATTATAGATAAAGGCTCGTTTTATCTTGTTGAAGAAGATATATCATTTTCTAAAGACATGAAAGTACCTTCAAACGCAGGTGTAGGTACGGAGCAGTATTATTCAGGATCTATTGTGAACAGCACCAATAAGCTGAATATAAGGGTTTTTGTTGATCCTTCGATGACATCAATGTTAAGCGAAATTAACAATGCACTTGCTCAATGGAATGCTGTACCAAATTCTACCTTGCGACTGAACGTTGTAACTACCGCACCTTATGATATACTCATTAAAAACGAAGTTTTGGAGAGTACTCCCGGTTCAGTAGTATGTGGTATGGGTGAATTACCTGTTGATGGAAAAGCCGGACCGTTAATTAGAATCAACAAAAATGCAATTGCAAGTAATTCATTTGCGCAACGTGCCAGAACAATTTGTCACGAATTTGGCCATAACATATCACTTCGCCATACCAACTGGTCTTCAAGAGGCGAAAACCCTGCTGGTGTACCTGTACCAGGCGTATCAGGAACTGATGCTTCATCACTAATGAATGGCGGGCAATGCGGTAGTGGAGCAAGCGTACTATCTACAAAAGATAAAAATGCAATAGCCGCTTTATATTAAAAAACCTAAAATAATCAACTAACCTAAACCAAGTGCCTAATCTGCTGATTAAGATAAGCTCAGGAACTATTACTCCTGGGCTTATTCTTTAGCAAGGGCAATAATATCCTTTCCTTCTAAAATTCTCCTTTGGTTGTTATGACTTAAGGTATTAATCATCGCCTGGCCAAGCTCAGCCATGGTACAAAACCCATCTGGATAAACAGCCCGCCCTAAAGGAAACATCCAATTGATATATTTATAAAACTTATGGGCATATTTTTGATTTGGCAAAGGTTTAATAAAACCGGGCCTGAAATTGTACACCTGCTCAAAAGGCAATGCCATTAAATCATTCTCTGTTTTTCCTTTTACCTGTGCCCATTTTAATCTTCCGTTTGCGTTGGTTCCACCTCCGGATACGTAACAAAAAGTCATACCTTCATTGAGCCTGCTCAGTGTTTTAGCAACATGCATCGTTAAAATATAAGTCATTTTAAAATAGGTATCATTATCTACGCCTACTGATGTAATTCCTAAGCAGAAAAAGCATGCATTGTAACCCGAAAGCTCATTCTCAATCGCTGAAAATTCAAAAAAATCAGAATGGATAATCTCCTTTAATTTTGGATGTACATAACCACATGGTTTGCGGTTTACTACCAAAATGGAATCAATTTCAGGATTTTCCAAGCATTTCATTAATACACCTTCGCCAACCATTCCGGTTGTACCGGTTATAATTACGTTATTTTGACCTCTTGTTTTTCCCATGAAATTGTTTTTTGAAATTAAACTGTTAAAATACCCGCATTGTTTAATACAAGATACAAAAAGAGCAACCTGTTAAAGTTGCTCTTAAAAATTATCTTGCTGTTGGGCCTTTCATCTGGTAATCTTTAGGTGGTTCGGCACCTAAAAGATGTTGTACAAAATAATCCCAACGGCGGCGCATCATATAAGGTGAATAAGCTCCATAACCATGCGCACTATTTGGAAATATAACCAGATCGAAAGATTTATTTGCCTTTTCCAATGCCTCTACAACCAATAAAGTATTGTAAGGTGGCACGTTATCGTCCATCATACCATGCACAAGCATTAGCTTTCCTTTCAGGTATTTAGCATAATTCTGATTGGCCTGTGCTTCGTAATCAGCATTTTCTATTAAACCATTGTAACGTTCGCCCCAATCGTCCTCGTAGTTTCTATTGTCATGGTTTCCAGATTCAGCAATTCCTACTTTAAAGAAATCCGGATAACGGAACATTGCCGTAGCAGTAGCAAAGCCACCACCCGAATGGCCCCATATGCCAACTTTAGTGGTATCAATTGGATATTTAGCCGCAAGCTGTTTGATTGCCGAAATCTGATCAGGCAATGTGTTTTCGGCCATATTGCCATAGCTCATATCATGAAAACTTTTAGAACGGTCTGGATTACTGGTACCTTCAATTACCACCACAATAAAGCCGAGTTCGGCTAAAGCCTGATTATCGCCTCTTGAAGCTGAAAAAGCCCAGCTACCTACGCTGCCACCCTGTGGCCCTGGATAAATATAATCGATAACCGGATATTTCTGATTGGCATCCATTTTAGTTGGCGTAAAAACCAACCCGTAAATATCAGTTTTACCATCTTTTGCCTTAACTGAAACCGGAGTTGGGGCTTTCCAGCCTGTAGCGGCAAGTCTGGTAACATCTGCTTTTTCTAATTCTGTAATTAGTTTTCCATCCAAACTTTTAAATAAGGTAACATTTGGTACGTTTGGCTGTGAATAGCTGTCGATAAAATATTTTTCTGATGGAGAGAATGAAACGATATGATTTCCGGTTTCTGGTGTTAAATCGGTAAGCTTTTTGCCATCAAAGCCAATTTTGTAAAAATGGCCAAAATATGGATTTATTTTATCCTGACCGTTTGCAATAAAATAAAGTGTACGCGTTTTTTCATCCACTTTAAGCAATCGGGTAATTACAAAATCACCTTTGGTGATTTGATTTTTTACTTTACCATTTGTGGCATCATACAGATAAAGGTGACCCCAATTATCCCTTTCCGAATACCAGATAATCTCCTTTGAAGCAGGAAGATAACGCCAGTTGATTGCACCCTGACCCGATTCGAACTGTGTTTTTACGGTTTCTTCAAAAACCTCTCTAACAGCACCTGTAGTTGCGTTTGCAATACGGAATTTTTCATTTTTATGGTCTCTTGAAGTCGATACGAAAGCAACTTCTGATCCATCTGCCTTCCAGTCGATATCATCAAAAGTACCACTGCTCGAAATATCATCGCTAAGCGTAGCACGATGCTGATCTGCAGGGATGTTAAGTGAAACCACTTTAGGGTTTTCTACATCAACAACCACTCTACGGATGGTTGCAATCTGCTTATCGCCAGGTAATGGATATTTCCAGGCTTTTAACACAGGTGCACCAACATTGGTGGTTACCAGATACATATCAGATGAATTGCGTTGATCTTGTTGAAAAGTGGCTATTTTTTTTGAATCAGGAGACCAGCGCAAAATTGGGGCATCGCTATGTTTCCAACCTGCATTATCAGTAGCATAACCATAATCTTTAACGCCATCGGTTGTTAATTGCGTTAATTTTCCTGAAGCTATATCTTTAACAAATAGGTTATAATCTTTAATTAATATGGATTTTTTCCCGTCGGGAGATACAACCTCATTGCGGCCTCCACCTCTACGGAATGGCATTGCACCGCCTTTATATTCGGTAGTTAAGGTTTTGCTTTTCTTTACCGGATCTACTAAAAAAGTTTGTTCTGTACCATCGGTTTTAGTGCTATACCAAAATTTATCACCATCCAACCAATTTGGCTGTACACTTGCGTGATCGATGTATTTTGCCGTATTATAAGCCATAAAACTTTCGGCCCTTTCGTAATCTTTTACTGTTAGGGCTTTCTGCTGCGCATTTGCGGTAATGGCCAAAGCACAGGCCGTTACGGTAAGCCAATATTTATTTATCATGTTAGTTAATCTTGCGATAAAAATAATACTGTTTTAGGAAATGACAGGTATTAATCGTGATACAAATTAGGCATAAGGTGCAGAGGAGCATACTAGGAACCAAACAAATTAATTCGGGCTTTCTCACAATTAACTTAAAACCAATGCAATTTTATTTACCTTAAAGAATACGATGTGATGTTGCAGGTATGGAAAACTATTTACCATTTCAGATCACAAAAAAGCCCGATAAGCATTTAACTTACCGGGATTTTGATAGGATTTTAACCATTTTGGCGGAGAGGGCGGGATTCGAACCCGCGGTACCTTGCAGTACACACGCTTTCCAAGCGTGCTCGATCGACCACTCTGACACCTCTCCGAATGGATTGCAAAAATATATTTTTTGTTGATAATCAACGTTAAAAAGATCAATAAAAAGTGTAAAATAGCAAGTAAAAAAAATGCTTCCCAGTTTTAGGAAGCATTTATATTTCGACGGTTGTTTTTAATTAGTCAACAACTGTAATTTTTAACATATTGGTTTTACCTTTTGCTTCCATCGGGATAGCAGCTGTATTGATGATGATATCGCCTTGTTTAACCAGTTTTTTGCTCTTCAAGAATTCATTCACCTCAATGATGGTGTTATCGGTACTTTCCCACTTATCGTAGAAGAAACCCCTTACGCCCCAAAGTAAGCTCACTGCATTTAATAAAGCCCTGTTGCTGGTAAAAATAAAGGTTAAAGCTTCTGGGCGGTGACTTGAAATTTCGAAAGCAGTGTACCCGCTTAAAGTCATCGAAACAATACCTACTGCATTGGTTTGTTTAGCTAAGAAACAAGCTGAATCACAAATTGCATCACTTAAGAAAGATGGCGATTTTGGTTTTAAAAACTTATCAGGATTGAACGGATAGTTGTTCTGCTCAATGTTTTGAATAATTTTTTGCATGGTTTCGATTACGATCAATGGAAATTCTCCAACCGAAGTTTCTCCACTTAACATCACAGCATCAGCACCATCCAAAACAGAGTTAGCCACATCATTCACCTCAGCACGTGTTGGGCGAGGTGTAGTGATCATACTTTCTAACATTTGTGTTGCTACAATCACTGGTTTAGAAGCTGCTCTACATTTCGCAACAATCATTTTCTGTAACAATGGAACTTCTTCCATCGGACATTCAACACCTAAATCGCCACGGGCAACCATAATACCGTCTGTAACTGCAATAATCTCATCGATATTTGCAATGGCTTCCGGTTTTTCAATTTTAGCAATTACACGGGCAGTTTTACCGCGTTCGGCAATTATTTTTTTAAGTTCGATGATATCTTCTGCCTTACGTACGAAAGATAAGCCGATCCATTCTACATCATTTTCAAGAACAAATTCTAAATTTTCACGGTCTTCAGGCGTTAATGAAGGGATAGAAACTTTAGTATTTGGAAGGTTTACACCTTTTCTTGAAGTTAAAATACCACCGTGAACAATCTCGCAAACCACCTCATCTTTTAAATTGGTAGAAATTACTTTCATTTGCAGTTTACCATCATCCAAAAGGATAATTTCGCCTGCCTGAACATCCTGAGGGAAGTTTTGATAAGTAATGTAAATGCGTTCTTCGTTACCAATGCATTCGCTGGTGGTAATTACAGTGGTTTTGCCATTAATCAGGTTAATACCACCTTCTTTTACTAAACCAATACGAATTTTTGGTCCTTGTAAATCGGCAAGGATACCCACATTATAATCGTATTTTTTGTTTAAATCGCGGATGGTATCCAAAACCGCCTGGTGATCTGCTTGTGATCCGTGCGAAAAGTTTAGGCGGCAAACATCTAAACCTGCATTAAACATACTATATAATACATCTGGTTTTGCTGACGCAGGCCCAAGCGTGGCAACAATTTTAGTTCTCGAATGAAAAGGTTTCATTTAATTAATTGATTTTAGCAATGCAGTTTAAGAAAGCATAATTATTATCTAAAATAATCAAACTGCATTAAATTTTATATATTTTGTTCTTTTGTTCTTTGTTTGTAACCGTCAAATATAGTGTATTTAATACACCAAGTATATAATTTTTATATTACCAAATTCTCCTTACTCTTTAACTTAGTCGGATCAATCTTCGCAGCCACCTGTATATCAGGCAGTTTATTCAATCCGTTGATCAGATAATCCAAATCTTCCTTATCAATAAATTCTTTAATTATGATAAAAAAATCTACTTTGTTCATCTCCGGAATTAAGAAACCATCGCTGCTTTTATTGCAAATTAAGTAGTATTCTACCTCTCCCTGCTCTACAAAAAAGTAATATTTAGAGAACGACCAGGCAGGTTCATCGATATTAAAAAATATTTCGTGGTCGTCTATTTTCTCAAATTGTGTATTTAATCGGGTATTAATTTTGTGGCAAAGCACATAGTCTTTTAAGGGTGCTGTGATCGCAATCAGTATAAAATCAAGGTCTAAGGTAAGTTTTAGGTAAGTTCTATTCAAAGCGAAATAAATTATTTACAGAACGAAATTAAAAAACTAATTCTATATTCGCTGTGTTATTGAGATACCAAAATTACGTATCGAAATAAAAACATTTGAAAATTGTAAGAATTTATTTTTCTTTGCACAGAATTATTTAACCATTAAATTATAAAATTATGTCTGATATTGCTTCAAGAGTTAAGGCTATTATCGTAGAAAAACTAGGTGTTGACGAAAGCGAAGTTACGCCAGAGGCTTCATTCACCAACGATTTAGGTGCAGATTCTTTAGATACCGTAGAGTTGATTATGGAATTTGAAAAAGAATTCAATGTAGCTATTCCTGATGATCAGGCTGAAACCATCGGTACAGTTGGTCAAGCGATTGCTTATTTGGAAAAAAACGTTAAATAGAATTACGCTTTTTCAGTATAAATGGAATTAAAAAGAGTAGTAGTAACAGGGTTGGGTGCGCTCACTCCTATAGGCAATAATGTTCCCGATTTTTGGGAAGGATTGACTAACGGGGTGAGTGGCGCTGCTCCTATTAAGGGTTTTGACACTGAAAAGTTTAAAACCAAATTCGCTTGTGAGGTAAAAAACTTTAATCCTGAAGATTTTTTGGAGAAAAAGGAAGCCCGCAAGCTTGATCCGTTTGTACAATATGCTCTTGTAGCAACAGATGAGGCTGTGAAGGATGGTGGTTTTGATTTTGAAAAATTAGATACTAACCGGATCGGAGTTATCTGGGGCGCAGGCATAGGTGGATTGAAAACTTTCCTTGATGAAATTTCGAATTTCGCCAAAGGAGATGGTACGCCAAGATACAATCCATTTTTTATTCCTAAAATGATTATTGATATCGCTCCTGGGCATATCTCAATCAAATATGGCTTACGTGGGCCAAATTTTGCAACTGTTTCGGCATGTGCTTCCTCTACTAACGCAATGATTGATGCATTTAACTATATCCGTTTGGGTATGGCCGATGTAATCATCAGCGGTGGTTCAGAAGCCATTATCAATGAAGCAGGTATGGGTGGTTTTAACGCCATGCATGCATTATCAACACGAAACGAAGATCCGGCAACAGCATCACGTCCTTTTGATAAAGACCGTGATGGATTTGTAGCTGGTGAAGGTGCAGGAACCATTATTTTAGAAGAACTTGAACATGCAAAGGCAAGAGGTGCAAAAATTTATGCAGAGCTTGTTGGCGGTGGAATGAGTGCTGATGCTAATCACATTACTGCACCACATCCTGAAGGTTTGGGCGCTAGAATGGTAATGACAAATGCACTAAAAGATGCTGGTTTAACAACTGCTGATATAGATTATATCAATGTGCATGGTACTTCTACACCACTTGGTGATATTAGTGAAACCAAAGCCATTGGTACATTGTTTGGTGAAGATGCTTACCGTTTAAACATCAGTTCTACCAAATCGATGACTGGCCACCTTTTAGGTGCAGCCGGGGCTATTGAAGCTATTGCAGCAATTCTTTCTGTTAAAAATGATATTGTTCCTCCAACAATCAATCACTTTACAGATGATCCTGCGTTTGACCCTAAATTGAACTTTACTTTTAATAAAGCGCAAAAACGTACTGTTAGAGCTGCTTTGAGTAATACGTTCGGTTTTGGTGGCCATAATGCTTCTGTTATTTTTAAGAAATTCGAAGATTAATTAAAACAGCCCTGCTATATAATTTTGTATGCTAATTAAAAATAGATAACTTAGTTAAATATGCTAATTAGCCGTTAATTGTGTTATTTATTTAATGCCGATATTAAAATTATATAAACTTTATCTTTCTCCTCAAAAGGAGTTTGTTAAAAAGCTGAAAAACATTTTAGGTTTTGTTCCGGGCAATGTTACGCTTTATCAAATGGCGTTCAGGCATCGCTCTGTAGCAAAGGTTTTAAAAAATGGCAGCAGAAGTAGCAACGAACGCTTAGAATTTTTAGGCGACGCTGTTTTAGGTTCAGTAATTGCAGAATTGCTTTTTAAACATTATCCCTACAAAGAAGAAGGTTTCTTAACCGAAATGCGCTCAAAAATTGTAAATAGGGCTAATTTAAACCAATTGGCTAAAAAAATTGGTTTTGATAAGCTTATCCAGTTCGATCAGCGTTCGGTAAGTATACAAACCAAACACAATTCGATGTTGGGCGATGCTTTTGAAGCCATTGTAGGTGCCATTTATATGGATAAGGGTTATAACTTTACCAAAGAGTTTTTGCTCCGCAGAATTGTAAAACCACATATCGACATCCATACCCTGGAGCTTACAGAAACCAATTTTAAGAGTAAACTTATTGAGTGGTGCCAACGCCATGGTAAAGATGTGATGTTCGAACTGGCTGAAAATGGCGAAGGTGAAAGTGCCAAACTATTTACCATTAGCGCCGTAGTTGAAGGTGAAAAAGTGGGCACCGGAAGAGATTACAACAAGAAAAATGCAGAAAAATTAGCGGCAGAAAAAGCCTGCGAAGCGTTGAGTATTTAAATTTATTGTTTAGCAATCATTGGTTCATAGCATGAATTATAAAATGAGCTAATCAGAAACGTTAAAAATCCACACGCAAGCTTGTTTCTTTACTCCATGTGATCAGATTTTACAGCTTTAAATAAAAGCTTCAGATTTCATGCTGTACCAAATACGCTCTACTCCTAACTCACAACTCCCTACTCCCAACTAAATTACTTCCCCTTCCCAAGCGTATCCGTAAATTTTTTCGACGATTCTTTAATGTATTTAATGTAATCGTAGCTGTTCCAGTATTGGGCTTTATCAAACTCCGGGCGACAGTTTAGCATGTATTTTTCCAGGGTATCACCTCTTAAGTCGGTATTGCTTTTAATGATGCTCTGGTTGAAATATACATCAATCTGCGACTGTTTAATTTCGTTATCAGCGTACCGGCCAAACCTTCGGGCATTTTTTGGGTCAGTACCAAGTAAATTATACAATGCATTCAGCGGGCTAAATATTGCTGATAAAACTGTTGTTTTGCCTCCGTTGTATACGCCCTTATTTTTAAACTCCCTTTTAATTTCATTAAGATCCTGTTGTTTGGTATTGCCCCTAATGGTTACATCATCCAATGTTGTGCTTCCACGAACCAAATAAATTACTAAATCTTTCTCACTGTTTACCACAACACGCTGGTCGATCAAATCCCTTTTAATAACGAGAAGCGTATCACCAATTTTTGCTTTAAGTTGAAACATACCAATATCATTACTACCCACACCGATTCCGGTACGCAGATTTGTAATTTCTGATAGGGCAATTCTGATATTTGAGCCTTTTTCGATTACAACGCCTTTCACAATAAAATCCTGGGCCTGTGTAACGAAGCAGATTGAGGTTAGAACGAATAGTATGATGGCAAATTTGAAGTTTTTCATTATGTAATTAATTATTGTGTTTCAAAGTATCGGTATATTTCTTAGCCGATTCTTTGATGTATTTAACAGCATCATAGTTATTCCAGTTAAGGGTTGTGCTGCGTGTTGGGTAATAATCGAGCAAAAATTTATCAAGCTCTTTTCCTGTTAAAGTTGTATTTTTTGCGACTAAGGTTTTATTAAAAAACTTATCCACCTCAATCAAACTCAATTCCTTTTTATAATAACGGTTAAAGTTACGTGCCCTCGCCGGTGTTTTACCAAAAAGCTCATAAAAAAATGTTAATGGGCTACCACCAAAAGGACTCAGCAAAAGTAACGGTGGTTTTCCTTCAAAAAACGAACCATTCCTTTTAAAATCTCTTTTTATACCTTCCATCTCTTGCTTTTTAGTTTGTCCTTTAACTGTTACCTCCTCTAGCATCGTACTTTCCCTAACCAGATAGATTACCAGATCATCGTCTGTTTTAACCACTATTTTTTGATCAGTCAGATTTCTTTTTTGGATCAACAGGGTATCACCGTTCCGGGCATTTAACTGAAACATTCCGATATCGTTACTCGTTGCCCCCATTTTACTGCGGATATTGGTAATAGCTGCAAAAGCTATCCGCACATTAGATCCTTTTTCTATCACCACACCTTTAAGTACAAAATTCTGTGCTTTTGCATTTAAGCTTATAACTAAGGTGATGAATAAAAGAATATTCTTAACATGCTTCATTGTGCGTTATAATGGCTTGGTTAAAGTATCTAGGTACTGCTTTGCTGATTTTTTAATATAGCCTACAGCGTCGTAGTTAGTCCAGTTTTTAATCTGTTTATATTTCGGCCTGTAATCCAACATAAACTTATCCATCTGCTTACCCGTAAATGTTGTATTATTTTTAACAATCCTGACGTTAAAAAACCGGTCTATTTCCAATTCCTTCGTTTCATTTTCATAATAACGGTCAAAACGTTTTGCATTTTTCCGCTCTGCGCTAAAAAGCTCCATTACAGCAGCCAAAGGATAGCGCATATAATATAGCGGATTTCGTTTTTTACCATAAAAATAAGTTTTCTTCTGGTGTGCTAACCTAATAGCTGACAAATTTTGTTGTTTGTTTTCTGCTCTAATTGTTACATCCTCCAATAACATATCAGCACGAACGAGGTTAATAACCAGATCCTGATCATTGGACACCACCACAATGATGTTGTTAAAATGCCTTTTTGTGATTACTAAGGTATCGCCAATTTTAGCTTTAATTGCGAAGAGGCCCATATCGTTACTACCTACTGCCTGCTTGTTGCTAATATTGGTAATAACGGCCAACGCAATGCGGAGCTGGGTTCCTTTTTCTATAATGACGCCTTTGGTTGAGGTATTTTGAGCGAGCGTTTTTTTAGGAAAAAAGAACAATAGTAATGAAAGTGATATTGTAGTTAAAAATGCTTTCATACCTGTGAGATATTTTTGTAAAATTAGCATTTGTTAACCTTGTAAACTGTTAAAGAAACGTTAATAACAATAAGAAAACAACCGGTAGATTTTATTTAGCACATGCTAGGATGATGCCTCTCCTTTGGGCAATTGAAATCCAATCCTCAATTTACTCCGGCTCTATTAAAACAGCATAGATCTTATAAAGGATGATCATTTTATTTAAGACAAGTTAATTTAAAACTAATTTAATGATCCCATTGAGTTCTATTATGAATTGTGTAGAAAACCTGAAATAATGGTATATATAGCATTTATAAAGAGGTTAAGTAAAAGGAATTGGCAAAAATGAAGTATTATTACTACATTTGAGTATACCTAATACTTAAAATATGAAGAACAAATCATTCACTACTAGCCACGCACTGGCTACAGAATTTACTTTATCCAAAAAAAAGGCGTTAATGGCCATAACTGTACTTCTCTCCATTTTTGCTTCCTGTAAAAAAGACAATTTGGAAACTTTAACGCCGGAAGGAACTTTAAAAATTCCGCAAAAACAGGCTGTTGTAAATACGAATACCAATCCAAGTTTAAATAAACCGATCACAATTGGCTATTATCCGAGTTGGAGCGAAGGGTGGCTCAATGAGGATGGGATAAGTCCGTTTACTTCATTGCCATCAAGTGTAACCCATGTTTTTTTTGCATTTGCAAAACCAAATCTTACTTATATTAAAGGTTCATATAATATTACTACTGTTAACACTGGATTGGAATGTTATTCAACTCCAGATCCTAAAGATGGTGGTTTAATGCTAAAACGTGCAGTTGGCATTTTAAAACAGAAGGGCATCAGCGTAATCCTTTCAATAGGTGGCGAAAGTTATTGGAATACTTCAGAAAACTTCGATAACATCAATTATCAGCACATTAAAGACCTTATTGACGATATTGGTTTTGCGGGAATTGATTGGGATTTGAACCAAATGCCAGCTTCAGCGAATCGGGCAATGCATTAAATGTTGGCAGATTAACTAAATACATTTCGGAATCAAGAAAACTGATGCCAAAATCGGAAGGTTATCTTATTACTACCGCTCCTGCAGGTGCTGGTGCTTTGGGTGGATTAAATAATGATGATCCTCAATCACCCTTCGCCTATGGCAAACGAAATGCGGTAACAAACGAGACAGATAATTTTCTGTACAGCTTTACTGATCCAACCAAAAGCATTAGTTTATTTGGATTCTCATCTACGGGCGCAATGATACCTGTAATGAAAGCTGTTGGTGATCAACTGGATATTATTGCTTATCAGGCTTACAATACAGGGGCAGCACCCAACCGAAACCTGATGTATGATTCTTATGCCTATTATGCCAACCAATACGGCTTTAAACTTGCACATGGCACGCACGTTCCAGGTGAGCCTTGGGGACCATATTTTGAACATACACCAGAATTTGTTGCCAATTTGGCTAAATATATTCACGATGGAGGCTCACAGAATAGGGCTGGCAAAAATGATGGGATAATGATCTGGAACTTATCTTTACTATCGAATAAAAACACGAACTATACCGGGGTTACTTATTTAAACATGGCAGGCAAAATTTTAAACGGGCAAACCAAAGAGGCTGCTCTTGCCAATGCTTTTGATTATAAAAACCAACCAACAACACCTATAAATCCGCCGGTTACACCACCTGTAATTCCACCAACTACAACGCCTACCAATCCACCAGGCGGCACAGGAGGCTGTGGCATAGCTGCGTATGATGCAACTAAATCTTACCCAACCGCTGGTACAAAAGTTTATTATAAAGGAAAAATTTACAAAAACAAGTGGTATGTAAACCCTAATCAAGTACCTGAAACAGAAGAATGGGGCCCTTGGGAATTTGTTGCAAATTGTAGCTAGGGCAATAGCTATTTTTTAACTACGCCAGTTGAACAGACTAGCCTCAACAGGCGATTGAAATAATTTACTTTCGATGGCAAAAAGGTAATCTAAGATTGGCACAAAAGTTTTAAAAAAAACAAGCGGTTACGAGTGCCAGTTAGGTTTCATAAACTGAAAAATAAGTTTAATTGGAATTTGTGAAAGTGAAAATAAATTCAATATTATTCAATAACCTGGGATGAAAAAATCATTCCAGGTTATTTTTTTTATTAAAATTTACTTTTGTGTATCAATATCCTTAGAAAACAGTAAACCATCATCCAAAAACTCTTCACTAATTTTTCTTACCTTTGCGCATGATAAAATCCATGACAGGATACGGCTTAGCAACAGCCGATTATGCAAATGCAAAGTATAGTGTCGAAATCAAATCGCTCAACAGCAAATTTCTTGAGCTGAATTTAAAATATCCTAAAGCTTTTTCTGATAAAGAACTGATCCTGCGCAACATCTGTAGTAAAGATATTGAACGCGGAAAGGTAAGTTTAAGCATCAATGTAGAACGTACCAATGGTGAAGTTACAGGTGCTACCATCAATACCGCATTATTAAGCCATTATTATAAGCAACTTATTGCAGTTAATAATGAATTGGGTGCTGAGAGCAGCAACTTGCTGCAAACTGCCTTAACTTTTCCCGATGTGATCAGCTACAAGGAAGAAAGTGTAAGTGAGGATGAATGGAACCACCTTTACCAGATTTTTACGGAGGCTTTGGCTAATTTTAATAAATTTAGAGAGGATGAAGGTGCTGTTTTAAAGGCCGATTTAACATTAAGGATCAAAAACATTCTTTCTTATTTCAAATCTGTAGAAGAATTGGAACCTAAAAGGATTTCTGCAATCCGCGATAAATTTACCCAATTTTTAGATGATGCCGTAGGTAAGGTAAATATCGACCAAAACCGCTTTGAGCAGGAACTGATCTATTATATTGATAAAATTGACATTACTGAAGAAAAAACACGGTTAAAAAGTCATTGTGATTATTTCTTGCAAACTTTGGCAAGCAAGGAAGCAAACGGAAAAAAAATGGGTTTTATTTCTCAGGAAATTGGAAGAGAAATTAATACCATGGGTGCCAAGGCTAACGATGCCCAGATGCAACAGTTTGTTGTGGGTATGAAAGAAGAATTAGAAAAAATAAAGGAACAATTATTGAACGTATTATAAGCGGAAAGACTAAAGACTAAGCAAAAAGCTGCTTTGGTCTTTTAGCTTTTTGCTTTCAGCTTACAAAATGAAACAAGGCAAATTAATCATATTTTCGGCACCATCAGGAGCAGGTAAAACAACTATAGTACATCATTTATTAACGAAATTTCCTGAGCTGAGCTTTTCTATTTCTGCAACAACACGCGAACTAAGAGGTGCCGAAACACATGAAAACGATTACTATTTTATCAGTAAGGAAGAATTTTTACACAAAGTTGCCCGTCAGGAGTTTGTAGAGTTTGAGGAAGTTTACAACGGAACTTTTTATGGCACCTTACGCTCAGAAATCGAGCGCATCTGGAACGATGGCAAACACGTAATCTTCGATATTGATGTGGAAGGTGGTATCCGTTTAAAAAGAAAATATGAAGATGATGCTCTGGCAATTTTTGTTCAGCCACCATCGTTGGATGTATTAAAAGAACGTTTAAGCGGAAGAGGAACAGATAGTGCAGAGAAATTGCAGGAACGTTTTATTAAAGCTGAAAAAGAATTACTCTACGCAGATAAGTTTGATGTAATTTTAAAAAATTATGATCTGGCTACTGCCTGTGCAGAAGCGGAGCAATTGGTGGGAGATTTCTTAAAAAGTTAGCAGTTGAAAGCTTTCAATTTTCAGTTTATGTAGTATAAATACTTTTCCAATAAAATACGAGATTAGTTTATGGGCGATTTTCCTGATTTATTGGTTTATAAAAAGTCATTTGAGTTGGCAATGAATATTTTCGAACTCAGTAAATCCTTTCCAAAAGGTGAGATGTACGCGCTAACTGATCAAATCAGAAGATCTTCACGGTCTACAAATATTTGTTTTATTGAAGCTTATAGAAAACGAAGATATAGAGCTCATTTCATCAGTAAGCTTTCGGATAGCGACATGGAGAATAGCGAGACCAAAGGTTGGTTAAAGTTTGCATTAGCGTGTAAATATATTGATCAAGAGCGATATGAAGATTTAACATCACAAAGCGACGAGGTTGGAAAATTGTTAAATCATATGATAAATAATCCAGAAAAATACGGTGTTACTTAACTGTTTCATTTTTTAAATATATCGAACTGAAAAATGTCAACTGAAAACTATAAACCAAAGACTGGTCTTTTCTTCGGTTCATATAACCCTATCCATACCGGGCATTTAGTGATTGCAAATTATATGGCTAACCATACCGGGCTTGATGAAGTGTGGCTGGTGGTTTCGCCCCATAACCCATTAAAGGATAAAAGCGGCTTAACCAATATGTACGACCGTTTGGAAATGGCCAAACTTGCCACTGAAAATGCCGAACATATCAGGGTGAGTGATATCGAATTTGCATTGCCTCAGCCATCGTATACCATCGATACTTTAACCTACCTCCACGAAAAATACCCTGAAAAGGAATTTGTGCTGATTATGGGAGCCGATAACCTGGTATCATTCAAAAAATGGAAAAATTACGAGGTATTGCTAAAAAACTATCAAATTTTTGTTTATCCACGGCCTGGCGCAAATACCAGCGAATGGGAGCACCATCCATCCATTACTTTTACGCAAACCCCGTTGATGGAAATTTCATCAACCTTTATCCGCAAAGCAATTAAAGAAAAGAAAAATGTACAGTTTTTTCTGCCAGATAAGGTTATCGATTTCATTGACGGGAAGGGAATGTACAAATAGCACTGCATTAAAAATTTATGTTTAAGCCATCGGGGTTTACAACATATTGTATTAAATCAATTACTTGGATTGGTTTTTGTTTAATTCGGCTTTAGATGATTAATTTAGCAGCTGATACAACAAAACTCGTGAGAAAAAATTTTTTTATACTGATTGCCCTTTGCGGTACTGCATTTTCTGCAAGCGCACAACAAAAAACCTACTTAGAGCTATTGGCCAACCAACCAAAATGGGTGGATTCTGTTTTTAATAAACTTAACCGGAGAGAACGTATTGCGCAAATGTTTTTTGTGCGGGCCCATACTAACCTGGGTAAAAAATACACCGATTCGGTTGGTCAGGTGATCAAAAAAGAACAATTAGGTGGCGTTATCTTTTTTCAGGGAGGTCCTGGGCGGCAGGTTTTGGCAACTAATGCCTATCAAAAATTAAGTCGTGTTCCTTTAATTGTAGCGAATGATGGTGAATGGGGCCTTGGCATGCGTTTAGATAGCACTATTTCTTATCCTTATCAAATGACGTTGGGCGCAATTCAAAATAAAGAGTTGCTGTACAAAATGGGGCTTGAAGTAGCCAAAGATTATAAACGCATGGGGATGCAGATGAATTTGGCGCCTGATGCGGATATTAATAATAACCCAAAAAATCCGGTAATCAACTACCGGTCTTTTGGAGAGAACAAATACAATGTGGCTACAAAAGTGGCTGCCTATATGAAAGGTATGCAGGATGGCGGTTTATTAACCACCCTGAAGCACTTCCCTGGTCATGGTGATACCGATGTGGATTCTCATTACGATTTGCCACAGCTTACTTTTTCTGCTACCCGATTGGATACATTAGAAATGTATCCATTTAAAGAACTTATTAAACAAGGTGCATCAGGTGTGATGATTGCACACATGAATATCCCTTCGCTGGATAAAACCCCAAATTTGCCATCAACCCTTTCAAAACCTATTGTTACTGGCATTTTAAAGCAAAAATTAGGCTTTAAAGGCTTAATTATTTCAGATGCAATGGACATGAAGGGTGTGGTGAAATATTTTAAAGATGGTGAGGCTGATTTAATGGGTATAATTGCTGGTAATGATATTATAGAATTATCAGAAAACAGCGACAGAGCGATTAAGCTGGTGCGTAAAGCGGTTAGACAAGACCGTGTTAGTATGGCTGAAATAGACCAAAGTGTGCGCAAAATACTGACTGCAAAATACTGGGCAGGTTTAGCCAAAAGGGATACTATTGTTACCCAGGGTGTTGTGGCCGCCGTAAACCGCAATGCCAGCAATGCTTTGGTGCAGGAACTTGCCAATGCATCGGTTACCTTGCTGAAGGGTAAAGATTATATTAAACGGCTTATTCCGATCAGAAGAACAGCCATTATCAGTATCGGTGTACCTTCTGTAACCACTTTCCAGAAAGAAATTTCGAAAGGTTATTATAACTCGGTATATTATGTTTTGGATAAAGATGCAAGTGCTACGCAGATATCGAACATTGCCCGAGAAATCGGTGCTTTTGATCAGGTAATTGTAGGAATCCACGACAGCAGGTCAAGACCAGCCAATAACATGCCGCTAAATGCAGGGGTAAAAAACTTTATTAAAGAATTATCAGCTAAAAATGCAGTTTTTGCGCTATTTGCCAACCCTTACAATCTTGCTGGCTTAGCTGGTTTAGAAAATAGCAAAGGTTTGGTTGTTGCTTATCAAAAAGAAGATTATATGCAGATTTCAGCTGCTGCTGTAATCAATAACAGATTGGTACCAACAGGAAAATTACCTGTGGGTGTGGCTCCGTTTTATAAATTTGGAGATGGTATGTAGATTAATCCCTAAGATACCAGGTACGCAAAGAATTAATGCCGGATGATTGAATGATCCGGCATTTTTATTATATATTTTATCCACTGAAATAGAGCCTAAGGGGGATTAATCAATCTATCCCTTTAGTATTTCAATTTTTACCTTTCTTTAAAACAATTTCATCCTCAAAACGATTATCTATACTAAAACTTAATGTTATGATAGATCCAGAAGACGACAATTATTCGAACGATCCGAATGATGCACTACGCAGAGAGGATGAGGTAGACAATATTAACGAAATTAGTGGCGATGATATCAACATAGAACATGATAAATATTTGCTGGAACAAGCCGATGAGGCATCAAGAGCTTCTTATGAATTAAATCTTGATGATAAATTGGAAGATGATGAGCTAAACGATTAAAAAGAAAGCCGTTCTGATTTGCATCCGAACGGCTTTTATCATTTGATATCTACAATAAAGCTTATTTGGCTTTTGCTTTGTAAGTTTCTGGGTTAACTGCAGTTGTTGTCCATCCTTTTAAAAATGAAGTAATTTTCTTTACGTCATGCCCTACTTTCTTTTTACCATTTGCAGCTACTTCTTCAGTTTCTAAGTATGAAGAATTTTCGATATGCAATACTTTGCCTTTACCATCTAAAATTAAAAATACCGGGAAACCAAAACGTTGAGGATAACCTAAACTGGCTAAAACAGCCTCGTTTTTATTTTCAGGGCTATAATTTACCAAAACGGTTTCGAAGTTATCATTAATGTAATTTTTCAGGGTTGCTGTGCTGTCAACCAGGTTGTGAAATGCGATACACCAGCTGCACCAGTTGCCACCAACCTGCAACAAAACATGCTTATTTTCTTTGGCTGCTTTTGAAACCGCCGCCGCAATTTCTGCTTTAGCATCTGCCTGTGGGTTATAAATATGAACGCCTTCTTTTTTCGCCTGACTAAAAGCTGCAGTCGAAATCAACACGGCTGTTAATAAAATGATTAATCTTTTCATGTTTTTTTGAAATAATAAACAAAAGTAATAAAGTCTAGTGCTTCAATAGATTATTCGCAAATTCTTTACAGAAGGTTAACAGTTTTCAGTGCCATATTTACGTTGGTTCTCCATCTTCCATTTTTCATATCTTTGTTTTGCAATGGACTTTTTAGATATACATACCCATAAAGCCGCTACTGAGCCGGGGGTAACCAGCATTCAAAGTTTATCGTTAACCAGCGATATCTTTTTAGCCATGCCTAAAACAAAGCCAATTTCAGTAGGTTTACATCCATGGTTTGCCAAGGTTGATCAGTTGGCACTTCAAATGAAATATTTAACTGTGGTAGCCAATCAATTAAATGTTAAACAGATTGGAGAGTGCGGTTTAGATCGGTTGAGGGGCGAAAAGTTGGAGAATCAGATCATAATATTGGAAAAACAGATCGAATTGGCAGAAAAACTTAATAAGCCCTTAATTTTGCATTGCGTTAAATGTTTTTCAGAGTTGATTGCACTTAAAGATCGGTTAAGTGTAAAAGTACCCATGATTATTCACGGTTTTAATAAAAACGAAGCATTCGGGAGACAATTATTGTCGAAAGGATTTTTACTTTCTTTCGGTACAGCCGCATTAAAAGAGAATTCTGGTGCTTCTAAACTCATTCAAAGTACCGATAGCTTTTTTTTGGAAACAGATGATGCTGATGTTTCAATTAAAGACATTTACAGTGCCGCTGCGATTTTAAAAAAATGTACAGTTGATGAACTTAAAGCTCGTATTTTTACCGACTGGAAAAGGTTAAGTGTATAAAATTTAATAAGCCCCTTACTAAACTAACATTTTTAGTAATTTAGCATTAAATCTTATGGCCTTAAAATAGTAAATATATTTCCTTATAACACAATTACAGAGATCAATACCACTCCTCGAACTAAATATTAATGCAATTAAAAAAAGAGCTAATACAACAAATACAATCCATCATTACATCTTCAAAAGAACGGGCAATACGTTCTGTTGATACGGAGAGAATGCTGATGTATTGGCAAATTGGTAAGGTTATTTTTGAGGAAGAACAGAATGGCAGAAATAGGGCTAATTATGGCGAATATCTTATAAAATCGATCTCTGATGAATTTCAACCACAATTTGGAACAGGATTTTCTATTCGCCAATTAGAACGGAACAGGCAATTTTACCGCACTTTTCCAATTGCGTCTGCACTGCGGACGCAATTCAGCTGGACGCATTATAAAATCTTGATCAGCATTGATAATCAAGACAAAAAAGATTTTTACATCGCAGAAACTGAAAAAAATAATTGGTCGGCAAGACAATTGGAAAGACAGGTAAATAGTCAACTGTTTGAAAGGTTGCTCTTAAGTAACGATATTGAATCTGTTTTGGCTATAGCTAGAGCAGAAAAACAGCCTTCTGAACCAACTCAGATTATCAAAGACCCAATGGTATTAGAATTTTTGGGTCTAAAAAGAGAAACAGCATATTATGAAAAGGATTTAGAATCCGCCATTATTACCCACCTGCAAGATTTTTTGTTAGAAATAGGAAATGGTTTCTCTTTTGTGGCAAGACAAAAACGAATACACATTGAAGGAGAGATGATGCAGTAGTAAAAATATCTCTGCCTGAAAATAATAAAACAATTATTGCAAGTAAATATCAACTTTATCTACCTACTGAACAGCAATTAATGGATGAGATGAAGAAAGAAATTGAAAAATTAGGGAATTTATAAAATTTAACATGTCTGATACTACCTGGCTTTCACGCTCTGCCCTACTTGTGGGAAACGACGGAATTGATAAACTTCAATCTAAACACGTTCTAGTGATCGGTTTAGGTGGCGTAGGTTCTTTTGCGGCCGAATTTATCTGCCGCTCAGGAATCGGAGAAATGACGATAGTTGATGGCGATGTTGTTGATCCAACCAACCGCAACAGGCAACTGCCAGCTTTGGCAACCAATCATGGCGTGAGCAAAGCAGCAATTATGGAAGAACGTTTATTGGCTATAAATCCTGAATTAAAACTCCACGTAGTAAATACTTTTCTAACGCCCGAGAAATGCAGGGAAATTTTAGAATCAGAATTCGATTACATTATGGATTGCATTGATAGTGTAATGCCAAAAATCACCTTACTCAGCACCGCTTTAGAAAAAAATATACCAATTGTGAGCTCAATGGGCGCAGGTGGTAAAATGGATCCGACTAGATTAAGAATTACACTGTTGCCTGATACTTATCAATGCGTGTTTGCCAGTTATGTACGCAAAAGATTAAATAAACTTGCCAATGCCAGCAAAATCAAAACTGTGTTCTCAACAGAAGAGATGGACAAAAATTCAATGATTATGACCGATGGAAGCAATTTTAAACGTTCGGCCTATGGTACAGTTTCTTATTTACCAGCAGCATTCGGCGGCGCTTGTGCATCTGTGGTAATACGCGATTTGCTTGGCCTTCCGATTGAAATGGCCGAACGCCCGGCAAGAATCAGTCATAAAACACTAAATAAACGGAAAAGTAAGAAAGCCTGATCCCGATAAATTGTTGATATTATGACTTCGGGAAAAATTTAAATTGTTGTAAGTTAGGGTAAAATAATAATTCACGAACTACAGCAATAAACGCTAGCGAATTGTATTGACCACCCCGCTCTGCGAGCACCCCTCCAAAGGAGGGGAATGAACCAAAGCCAAAAAAATGCGAAGAAAAACTAACACTCCTGCCAATTTAGGCATCCAGCATTCCCCTCTACCAGAGGGGTGTCCGAAGGACGGGGTGTTAAAAAGCACTTTGCAAAAAGATATAGCAATCAATGGAACAATATTAAAGCTAACACCAATAGCCGATTTACCTTACCAACCCCGATTAAAAGAAAGAGCAAAATTACTACGGCAGGCTGGTAATTTATCAGAAGTTCTTTTTTGGATGCAGGTAACAAAAAAACGTTTTCACAAAATAGATTTTGATAGGCAACGTATTATAGGCAATTATATAGTCGATTTTTACGTTAAAAAACTTGGTTTAGTAATAGAAATTGATGGTTCTAGCCATGATGAAAAACAGGATTATGATAAAAAAAGAGAAGATTATCTAATCTCGTTGGGGCTAAAGGTATATCGGATTACTGTTGAGGATGTGATGAACAATATGGAATTTGTAATTGTTGGATTGGAAGAGTATATCACTAAAGCATATAGAATTAATCATCCTTAATTATATATAAACGTCATAATAATAATTAAAACACCCGCTCTGCGAGCATACCTCCAAAGGAGGAAATTAGGAAATAAATATGCCCCAACCCCTTAAAATTCTTCAGGCCTCTGCAGGTTCCGGTAAAACATTCAGTCTTACCGCACATTACCTTACCCTGCTTTTTAGTGGAGAAAATAAATACCGTGAAATTTTAGCAGTAACTTTTACCAATAAAGCTACTGAAGAAATGAAAACCAGAATCCTGGAGGTTCTGCTTGGACTGGCAAAAGGTAATCCTTCGCAAAAGATAGAGGACTACAGAAAATTGATTTTAACAGCTTATCCGGTACTAAGTGCACAGGAACTACAATTTAAAGCAGATAAAATTTACCGTAAAATCCTGCACGATTACAGCCGCTTCTCGGTGAGTACCATTGATGGTTTTGTGCAAAAGGTAATCCGTGGTTTTGCTTTCGAGCTTGGCCTCAATGCCGATTATAATTTGGAAATGAATTATGATAAAGTTAAGGATGACCTTGTAAATAAACTAGATGAAGCTTTAGACCATAATAAACAGCTTTTACAATGGATTATTGATCTGGCTATCGAACGCATCAGTGATAACAAGAGCTGGAATTATAAATTCGAACTTTATAATCTGATCGGAGAGATATTTTCTGAGCGGTTTCAGATTTTCGAAGATGCGGTAAGTACACTTGGATTGGAAAACGTTGATGAACTTTTTAAAAAATACATCAGTGTTACCAAATCAGAAATTAAAAACTTCGAAGATGAATTGATTGCTCTGGCAACCGAAGCCAATGAAGCATTAAATGTAATCGGTGTAGAAACAGAACACCTGAAAGGAAAATCGCGAAGTGCACTTGCCAAAATTATTTTGGTTGCAAGGGGCGATTTTTCTAAGATAGAACCTCTTTTCAATTTAATCGATCAACCTGAGGAATGGTTTCAAAAAAACGTAAGTTTTCCAGAGGCATATGATACAGTTAATCCAATACTTCAAAAATTAAAAACGCATTATTTAACACATTTACCAAATTACAGTTTGGCGGTTGCTTTTAACAAAAACCTTTATTATTTAAGGTTAATGCAGGAAATCGCAGTCTTACTGAAAGAATACCGGGCCGAAAATGATAATCTACTCATCAGCGATGCCCAAAAACTGATTTCCGGAATTACCGAAGATGCAGGCGATAATCCTTCATTCATCTGGGAAAAAGTAGGCAACCGTTACCGCAATTTCTTATTTGATGAATTTCAGGATACCTCTACCAGCCAGTGGGGAAGTTTTAAATCGCTTTTAACAAATGCGATGGCTACCCCCAGTCAGGATTTGATTGATCACCTTATAGTTGGCGATACCAAACAATCGATTTACCGATGGCGCAATGGCGACTGGAATATCCTCCACAAACATGCTAAACTTGATGTTGGTGCAGAAAATGTATTAGAAGAAAGTTTGGAAGAAAACTACAGAAGTGCCGAGAACGTCATTACTTTTAACAATTTTCTTTACAAAGCGATCCCCCTTACTTTGCAGAATGAGTTGAATGAAAACCTTTCCACCAAACCTGAAAGTATTTCCAAATGGTGGCAAGACCAACATTACCAACAAATTATTACAGACATTTACAGTGGCTCGACTCAAAATTTTGCCACCAACACTTTGAAGGGCGGAACCATCAAAATTAAAAAATTTGGAAAAGACCACGCGCCTAATGAAGCCCGTTTTACTGAAACCGTTTTCAGGGATATCGCTTTGGATGATCTTGTTGAAGAAATAAAATACCTCAAAGATGAGCAGCAGTATGCGCTAAAAGATATCGCTATATTGGTACGCTCCAATAGTGAGGCCTTATTAACAGTTAAAAAATTAATGGGCCATAACTTACCTGTTTTATCGGGCGATGCGCTATTGATCTCCAACAATTCAGCAATACAGCTTATCATTAATACTTTAAAAGTACTGATCGGTTTAGAAACCCAAACTGCACTTTATAAAGCCAATTGCATTGCGCTGTATCATTCATTACATGATAAAGAGATTGATGCCAATTATTACTTGAATCTTAATAGCAAGCCTTTACATACACTCACTTCAGTTTTACCAGTAGCATTATGCGAAAACTGGCAAAGTTGGTTACAGCTCCCTCTGCCTGAGCTGGTAGAAATTTTAATCGAAAATTATGGTTTAAAAAGCTTAACCGCTAATCTCCCATACCTGTTGGCTTTTAGAGACCTGACCGCATCGGCAGGAAAACTTGGCGAAAAAGGTATCATATCTTTTTTGACCTGGTGGGAAGAAGACGGTATCAAAAAATCGCTACCCTCTCCAGAAGGTGCAGATGCCATACAAATCATTACCATACATAAATCTAAAGGACTCGCTTTCAGGGCAGTATTCGTCCCTTTTTGCAACTGGGAAATTAAAGGTAAACCGAATGGCACTTTTTGGGTATCTTCTGAAGAAACCGTTTATAAAGAACTAAAAGGCATTCCCCTTAAATACAATGAGGCCTTAGCCGATTCGGCAATTGCAAAAGCCTATTACGAAGAGCTGTTGTACAATAATATGGATGCCTTAAACATGCTGTATGTGGCAACTACCCGCGCTAAAGATTATTTGTACATCGCCACGATGGCAAAAAAAGAATTAAAGCTCTCCAATATGGGCGATGTGATAAATTTTACTTTTGATGAGCAGTTTGATGAAAACGGAGTTTACGAAATTGTTGATTACGTAAACACTGAAAATAAAGTTGAAGAATCAAATTTCATTAACTTAAAATCTTATCCAACCACTACCCGTTTATCAGAACTTTATATTCCTTCAGAAGATAAACACCTGAAACATTTGCTCAACATCGAAAAATCAGGAAGAAAAGGTTCTTTATTACATGATATCCTGGCCAGTGCAAGCACTGAAAAAGAAGTTGATGTGTATACAACCAACCTGGTTTTACAGGGAATCATTAAAGAAGATGAAAAGCAAAAACTAATTGGTTCAGCACTTGAGGTATTGAATAATCCCGAACTTCAAGCGATTTTAGGCAAAGCAAGCGAAAGCATTGTTGAGAAAAATATCATCGATGCCAATGGTAAACTACACCGCCCCGATCGCGTTTTGATCAATGCAGATGAAGTAATCATTCTTGATTATAAATTTACTTTAGAGGAAAGCGACAAACACATCGAACAGGTAAATAGCTACAAAACATTGCTTTCAGAGATGGGCTATCAGAATATCAAAACCTATCTTTTCTACGCGGTTAAAGGCAAGTTGAAATTAGTATAATATGCAGATGAAACCATTTTTACAAGAAGTTGCCGAAGATTTAGTAACCAGATTTGGAAACCAGCTGGAAAGCTGTGCCATTGTTTTTAACAATAAACGTCCGGCAGCGTATTTGCAGAAACACTTTGCAGATATTATTGGCAAACCTTTTTTCAGTCCATCTTTTTTTACCATACAAGAATTTTTTGCCAGCTCTACCAGTTATAAAATAGCTGATTTTTACCTTCAGTTTTTCACCCTGCACCGTATCTACAACCAACTGCTCGCAGAAGAAAAACTGGAAAACATTTCGAGTCATAAGTTTTTCCCACTGGCCAAAATCATCTTAAGCGATTTTAACCAGATTGATGCCGATCTGGTTGATGCAGAAAAATTATACCGCGATTTAGAAGATATTTCAGTTATCAACAAAGACTTCGATTATTTAAGCCCTGAACAATATGAGTTTCTTTCCCAGTTCTGGACGTCCTATTCAGAAGGAAAACATAAAAAACAGCAGGAGCTTTTCATCAAAATGTGGCGTAGAATGCCCAAGCTTTACCATAAATTTCACGCAACACTTAAAAATCAGGGCTATTTAACCAACGGTTCCGTTTACCGGTACCTGGCTGATGATATTACCAACCACCAGGAATTCATTTCAAATTTTGATAAAGGCAAAATCATTTTTGTTGGTTTTAATGCTTTGAGTAGCGCGGAAGCAAAAATATTTACCCAATTACAGGAGGCAGGAAAAGCATTATTTTATTTTGATGCCGATACTTATTATTTGGATGATGTATCGCAAGAGGCAGGATTATTTTTGCGCAAAAACATCAACTTACTCGGTCTGAAGAATGAATTTGCCGAGCAGGAAAGTTTAATGAAAACCGCAGCACACCAGGTGAATGTTTTTAAAGTTCAGGGGCAATCGGCACAGGCTAAAATTTTGAACAATATTTTAGAGGATGATTATACCAATGCTGAAACTGTAGGTAAAACAGTGGTGGTTTTAGCGGATGAAAGTTTGTTGATTCCAACTTTACAGACCATCCCAACTATATTCAACGGAAAAGAAATCGATCTTAACGTTACCATGGGTTTCGCCCTCTCTACTTCCAGTATTTTCGGTCTGGTAGATTTATGGCTTACCAGTCAGCTTGAAATATTGCAACGCGATAAAGTAACCTATAGAAATGTTGAGGCTTTTTTAACGCATCCTTTAACCGGACTTACACAAAAAATGCGCGATAAAATCCTGACTGCATTACTGGAAGAAAATGAAGTGGAAATTGACCACAAAAGATTATTGCGCCAAAGTGGGTTATTTGAAACTTTTTACAGAAAGATTGATGATCCGCAGCATGTGGTAAGCAATTTACTCGACGTGCTTGATTATGTTTTAACCCGTTTATCAAATGCAAAAACGCTCAAAAAAATAGATGCCGAACTATTTGTAAAAACCATTCAGGAGTTAAACAGATTGCATGATACTTTTAGCAACCATATCGGTAAAGAGGAAATTCCTTTTGTAATTTATCTGGTTCAAAAATCGTTGCAGGCCATTGCCGTTCCGCTTTCGGGCGATCCGTTAAACGGCATTCAGGTAATGGGATTACTCGAAACCAGAAATTTAAACTTCGATAAAGTGGTGATTTTAGGTTTTAATGAAGGTATTATCCCGAAATCATCTATCGGCAACAGCTTTATTCCAGATTCAATCCGTCGCGTTTACGGCCTTCCTGTACTCGAAAATTTAGATGCCATTTCATCCTATATGGTGTACCGTCTATTACAGCGGGCCAAGAATATCAATTTTATCTATAACAGCTTAACAGATGAATCCACATCAGGAGAGGCGAGCAGAATATTAAAGCAGTTAGAGTACGAAAGTGGTTTCGAGTTTACCTACAATGAGCTTAATTTGGAGGTTAAAACTGAAGCATTTAAAGACGTAAAGATCGAAAAAACCAATAAAGCTTTTATACAGGAAACCTTACAAAAATACCTCGACAAAAAGAAAGTTCTCTCACCATCGGCACTTACGCAATATATTTCCAATCCGATAGATTTTTTCTTTAACTATATCGCAGGCATAAAAGAGCCAAAAGAAGTTAGTGCAGTTGTTGAAGCAAATGAAATAGGCTCTATTTTACACAAGGTGATGGAGTACTTTTATGAAGATTTAAGGTCAGCAGAAATTACAGCAGACCGGATTAAGGATAAACGAAAAAAAGTTCCGGCTTTAATACAAAGGGCATTTAATGCTGTGATGTTCAAAAATCCTGATAAGGTAATGGAATATAAGGGGATGCAAAAGGTAATTTTATCAATTGTAGATGCTTATGTAAACATTATTTTGAATCAGGATGAAGCACAAACCCCTTTTACCATTATAAGTCTCGAACAAAAAGTAGAAGCCGAAATCAGTTTCCCCCTAAGAGGAAAAGAAGCCAGCGTTAAAATTTTTGGTTTTATTGATCGTGTTGATGTGAAAGATGGTGTTACCAAAATAATTGATTACAAAACAGGAAGCGATAAACTCACTTTTAAGGATATCCCTGAACTATTCAATTCGGATGGGAAACATATAAATAAAGCCTTAATTCAAACTTTGTTATATACATATGCTTACGAACAATTTTCGGGCAGGACGTTTGTAGAACCAAATTTGTACGTAGTTAAAACGATGAGTGTAGATGGCGTTTGGTTTAAATCAGGAAGGCAAAATCTTTCAGGAGCATATCTGGAGGAAATTAAACCGGAATTTTTAGCTGAACTGAGGAAAAAGCTAACAGAACTTTTCGAAGCTCCCTATTTTGTGGCCAGCGCAGTTGAAGATAATTATAAGTATTCTCTATATAAAACTCTGTTTGGAAAATAGTTTCAACCACAAAGAAATAAAATAAATCGCAAAGTGCGCTAAGTGCTTAGTAAAATAACCTCAGAGGGTACAGAGTTTTTCACAGAGGTAATGGAGAAGAAAAATTGCTAAACAATTAACTCGGTGTGCTCAGTGCATTTTCCTCTGTTTTCTTTGTGGTTAAAACCGTAGCGGCTATGCTGCTTCATACACTTAATATTTATTTTCCAACAAACCCAAAAAGAATGGTTGGAGGGGATGATTTACCACAGTACTAAGAGCTGGAGTGAAAAATATCAACTTCGTGTCCTCCTTGAAAATCGCCGAATGCGCTGTGATGAAACAAAACTTTGTGTTCTTTGCGAAAAACTTTGCGTGCTTTGCGGTTAATCTCTTAAATTTAAAAATGCTAACCTTAAATTTTGCAAATTTCCCCATTCTTGAAACCGAGCGTTTAATCCTGCGCGAACATGATCTTACCGATGCCGAAGCTCTTTTTGCCATGCGCACCAATGAAACGGTAATGAAATATATAGACAGGGAGAGACCAAAAGATATTTTTGAGATCAAAGATTTTATCTCCCGCTTCAGAAACGGCTACGAAAATGGAGATAACCTTGCCTGGGTAATTGCTTTGAAAGAAAAACCACAGGAAATGATTGGCTCTGTTGGTTACTGGCGAACAGACTTTGCCAACCATAGGGCCGAAATGGGCTATATGCTTCATCCGGATTATTGGCGGAAGGGCATAATTTCCGAGGCACTAAAAAGATCAATTGCTTTTGGTTTCGATGATATGAATCTACATACCATCAGTGCAAATATCAACGTCGAAAATGATGCTTCAAGGCAGATGTTAATCAAACATGGCTTTGTAAAAGAAGCACATTTTAAACAGGATTATTATTTTAGAGGCCAGTTCCTTGACAGCGAAATCTATGGCTTGTTAAATCCCAATCACTAAATTTATATCAATAGTTATAATAAAATGCTTAAAACTGCCACACCAATACTCGCCTCATTAAATGCAGAAGAAACCATAAAATTCTATACAGAAAAATTTGGCTTTACTTTCCACAACAACTGGGATGGTTACCTTATTTTCAGTAAAGATGATATCAGCATACATCTTTGGCCAACCGATGATGAAAGTATCCCTAAAAATACTGGTTGTTATATCTATGTTACAGCAGTTGACGAACTTTATGCCGAGTATACCAACCAAGGCATAATTCATCCGAACGGAAAATTAAAAAATATGCCTTGGGGCATGCGGCAATTTTCAACTTTAGATAATAATGGCAATATTATCCATTTTGGAGAAGATATTTCGAAAAATCCTTAAGCTTTAATACAATCGGTTAATCAAAAACACAATAACCCAATATTATTTCTTCATTTACGGAATAAACAGAAAACGACTTATTAAAACAGCTAAATAATTAATCAAATTGCCTATAATTATTACAAAACATAGGCATTTTAGCCTTTGGTTTCAAAGCGATTAATAATTATATTTGCCACCGTTATTAAAATTTACAATGAGAGAAATCCAATTTAGAGAAGCACTACGCGAAGCCATGAGCGAAGAAATGCGTAAAGATGACCGCGTTTTTTTATTAGGTGAAGAAGTAGCAGAATATAACGGTGCGTACAAAGTAAGTCAGGGTATGCTTGATGAATTTGGTGCGAAACGCATTATCGATACCCCGATTGCCGAATTAGGTTTCGCAGGTATTGCAACTGGTGCCGCAACAGCAGGCCTTATTCCAATTGTGGAATTTATGACCTTTAACTTCTCATTAGTAGCTATCGATCAGATTATTAATGGTGCTGCTAAAATTTTATCAATGAGCGGTGGTCAGTTCTCATGCCCTATGGTTTTCCGCGGCCCAACAGGTAACGCAGGTCAGTTAGGTGCACAACACTCTCAAAACTTTGAAAACTGGTTTGCAAACACTCCAGGATTAAAAGTGGTGGTTCCGGCTACACCTTACGATGCAAAAGGATTATTAAAACAATCAATTATAGATCAGGATCCGGTTATTTTTATGGAATCTGAAGTAATGTATGGCGATAAAGGCGATGTTCCTGCAGAAGAATACTATATCGAATTAGGAAAGGCAAATGTAACAAAAGAAGGTACTGATGTAACCATCGTAACTTTTGGTAAAATGTTAACTCGCGTTGTAAACCCTGCTGTAGAAGAATTAACTAAAGAAGGAATTAATGTTGAAGTTATCGATTTACGTACTGTACGTCCTATAGATTACGATACCATCATCGCTTCTGTTAAGAAAACAAACCGTTTGGTTGTTGTAGAAGAGGCATGGCCTTTGGCATCTCTTTCAGGAGAGATTGCTTTCATGGTTCAAAAACATGCATTCGATTATTTAGATGCGCCAGTTTTACGTATTACCTGTGCCGATGTTCCACTTCCATACTCGCCAACTCTAATCGCTGCAAGCTTACCAAATGCTGAACGCGTGGTTAAAGCAGTAAAAGAAGTAATGTACGTTAAAAAATAAAATTGACTGTCTGCGCATAGTCGAAGACCAAAAACATATAAATCCTCCAAAGCAATTTGGGGGATTTTTTTATTTCCCCTTTTCCGTGTCCTCTGTGTTTCCTTGGTAAGTATTCGAAAATTTATGTTCAGTAATCCTTCGTCGCTATTGCGAGGAGGGGGAATGATGAGGAAATCTTTCCTTTAGAACACACCAAAAAGTATTTCCATTTCTGTCGGGTTTAGTTAACCCTATCTTTATAAGAAATACAATTCAGTTTCCTGCTCAGCGCCATAAAACCGCACTTAATTTTTATATTCGTTGTAAAATATATTCCCTATATGCCCGAAAACTACATAGCCGACCAAACATTCGAAAAAGCCGATTTTACCATACGGGCACTCCCAAAAGCAGAATACGAAAACTGTAAATTCATCAACTGCAATTTCTCCGGGTCTGATTTAAGTGGTGTGAAGTTTTTAGACTGCGAATATATTTCCTGCAATTTAAGTTTAGCAAGCCTAACCAAAACTGCTTTAATTGATGTCTGTTTTCAGGATTGCAAAATGCTGGGCTTAAGGTTCGAAAACTGCAACGATTTTGGTTTGGCATTCAGCTTTAACAACTGCAAACTGGACCATTCCTCTTTTTATAAATTAAAACTAAAGAAAACGGCTTTTAAAAATTCACAGTTGCATGAAGTCGATTTTTCTGAAAGTGATTTAGCAAACGCAACTTTTGAGAATTGCGATTTATTAAATGCTACTTTTGATAGGACTATCCTCGAAAAAGCAGATTTCAAAACAGCTTACAATTATTCCATAGATCCGGATAACAACAGGATCAAAAAAGCAAAATTTTCAAAATCAGGACTTGCAGGGTTATTGCACAAATACGATATACAGATTAGCGAATAATATTTGTAAATTCACCTTGCAAAACCATTAGATATGGATCAGCCTAAACCAGAAAATATTGATCAATATATCGCGGGTTTCCCTGCTGAAACGCAAAAGTTATTGCAAAAGGTTCGTGAAACCATCCGCCAGGCAGCACCAGATGCTAAAGAAGTAATCAGGTATGGCATGCCTGCATTCAAACAGAACAAGGTATTGGTTTACTTTGCAGAATATGCCAAGCATATTGGCTTTTACCCCACCGGATCAGGAATTGAAGCCTTTCAACATGAGTTTAACAGTTATAAATGGAGTAAAGGAGCTATTCAATTTCCTTTAAACAAGCCCTTGCCTATGGATCTCATTGCCAGGATTACCAAGTTTAAAGCAGAAAGAGATTTAAAGAAATTTAAACAGAAATGACGTAATGCAGTTAGCTTTTCCCTCAAAAACTTACTCACAAAATTCGGTGGAAAACTTCATTTTAAAAATCCAGAAATCCCGTAAATCCTCATTAGCTTTGCTTCCTTTAATTTTACCATCAGCATATGTTAACCCACCATAAAATTATTGCAGCCGAATTAAAAGTTGCAGAAAAACAAGTAACCGCCACCATAAATCTGTTAGATGAAGGTGCAACAGTACCCTTTATTTCACGTTATCGTAAAGAGGCAACAGGAAGTTTGGATGAGGTTGAGGTAGCAGCAATCCGCGATCGGGTTTTGCAGTTGCGCGATTTAGATAAACGCCGTGAAGCTATTCTGAAATCCATGACTGACCTGGGAAAGTTAACCCCCGAACTGGAAAAAAAGATCAATGAAGCCGAAACCATCTCTCTTTTAGAAGATATTTACCTGCCATATAAACCAAAACGTAAAACACGTGCATCGGTGGCAAAAGAAAAAGGACTGGAGCCTTTGGCCTTACAAATATTTGAACAAAACAATTTTGATTTAAATCTAGCGGCAGATAAATTTACAGATGCTGAAAAAGGCGTAAACTCTTTAGATGAGGCATTGGCCGGCGCAAGGGATATTATTGCTGAAATGATATCTGAAAATGTTGAAGCCCGCACCAAAATGCGTACTTACTTTCAGGAGAAAGCTGTTTTTAAATCAGAAGTAATTAAAGGAAAAGAAGAAGAAGGTATTAAATACAAAGATTACTTCGAATGGAACGAGCCTGTTAAAACAGCTGCATCTCACCGCGTATTAGCAATGCGCCGTGGCGAAAAAGAACTTATTTTACGGTTAGATGCGCTCCCGCCCGCGGAAGATGCCCTGACTATTTTGGAAAACCAATTTGTTTTAAGCAACAATGCAGCTTCGAAGCAGGTGCAACAAGCTTTGGAAGATGGTTATAAACGTTTGTTGGAACCCGCAATGGAAACTGAACTTCGTGTGTTAACCAAACAGAAGGCAGATGAAGAAGCGATCCGTGTTTTTGCAGAAAATGCACGTCAATTGTTATTGGCGGCACCAATGGGGCAAAAAAATGTGCTTGCTATCGATCCTGGTTTCCGTACGGGTTGTAAAGTAGTTTGTTTAGATAAACAAGGTCAACTTTTAGAAAACACAGCAATTTACCCGCACACCGGGCAGGGAAATGTGAAAAATGCCGAATTCACCATTCAACAACTTTGCGAAAAACACAATGTAGAAGCGATTGCCATTGGTAACGGAACAGCAGGAAGAGAAACCGAAGCCTTTGTACGTGCATTGAATTTGCCACATATTACCATTGTTATGGTTAATGAAAGTGGTGCGTCAATTTATTCCGCTTCAGAAGTGGCCAGAGAGGAATTTCCGACGCAGGATATTACCGTGCGCGGTGCCGTTTCAATCGGTCGCCGTTTAATGGATCCATTGGCAGAACTTGTAAAAATTGATCCAAAATCCATAGGTGTTGGTCAATATCAACATGATGTTGATCAGAATAAACTACAGGCGAGTTTAGATGATACTGTAATAAGTGCTGTAAATGCGGTTGGTGTAGAATTAAACACAGCCTCTAAACAAATTTTGGCTTACGTTTCGGGCCTAGGGCCAACTTTGGCACAGAATATTGTTGATTATAGAAATACCCACGGTGCTTTTAAAAACCGCGAAAGCCTTAAAAAAGTACCTCGTTTAGGCGACAAGGCTTACGAACAGGCAGCAGGGTTTTTACGCATCCGCAATGCAGAAAATGTTTTGGATACAAGCGGTGTTCACCCCGAGCGTTACACAGTGGTTGATGAAATGGCAAAGGATCTGGGCACTACCGTTTCCGCTTTAATGAAAGATACGCAACTGCAAAAGCAGATTAAACCACAGCAGTACGTAACCGATGAAATTGGCTTACCTACATTAACGGATATATTAAAAGAACTGGCAAAACCGGGCCGCGATCCACGTGAGCAATTTGAAGCCTTTAGTTTTACCGATGGCGTTAATGAAATTTCAGATTTAAGAGTAGGCATGAAACTACCGGGAATTGTAACCAACATTACCAATTTCGGTGCCTTCGTTGATATTGGCGTACACCAGGATGGCTTAGTACATACCAGCCAATTGGCGAACCGTTTTGTGGCCAATCCTAACGATGTAGTAAAAGTGCATCAAAAGGTAGAAGTTACCGTAATGGAAGTTGATCCGGCCCGTAAAAGGATTTCCTTATCAATGAAAACGGAGACCGCCCCAAAGTCGGAAGTCCGGAGTCGTGACGCTAAAGAAAATAAACCAAAGCAAGAACATAAACCCAATCAAAGCAAGCCTAATTTCAAGCCGCGCAATGAGCCTAAAGATGCTGATGGCGATCTGCAAGAGAAATTAGCAAAGCTGAAAGGAATGTTTAAATAACCATTTTCAAAAAGATCGTCATTTCGGCTGAAACGCAGTGCTAACTTTAGGTAAAGAAATCTATCCAAAATCCCTTTGTAGATTTCTCCACTAAGGCCGAAATGACGATTTATCTTCATCCTTAAACTCCAATCTTTTCTTGGGTAAGCTTTCCGGATAATTATTTTGAATAAAAGCAATCATTGCCTCTCTCACATGGCAACGCAAATCAAAAGCTCTGGAAGAATTAGCAGCACTCATTAAAAATCGCACTTCAATAGCACCGTCTTTTGTACTATCTGTTACCTGCACTACATTTACGCGTTTGTCCCAAAGCGGATCTGCATTTAAAAGCCGGGTTAATTCTTGCCGCAATGGTTCGATAGGAATGGTATAATCAAGGTATAAAAACACTGTTCCAAGTAAATCAGCAGATACACGTGTCCAGTTTTGAAAAGGTTTCTCAATAAAATAAGTAATGGGCAAAATTAAGCGTCTCTGATCCCAGATATTAACCACTACATAAGTCAACGTTATTTCTTCAACTTTCCCCCACTCCCCCTCTACAATAACAACATCATCAATTCTGATCGGTTGCGTAAAAGCAATCTGAAACCCCGCCAATAAGTTTCCTAAAGATTTTTGAGCGGCAAAACCGATGATAATTCCACCAATGCCCACACCGGTAAGCAATCCAGCCCCTATTTTTCGCATACTCTCAAAACTAAGCAGAATAATAGCCGCTGTAATTAAAATGATCAGTGATACGATAAATTTTCTAACAAATTGTAACTGTGTACGGATTTTCCGTTCCTTAAGGTTGTTTTCTTTATTTAAATCATATTTCAGATAAAAATAATCTTCCAAAACATTAATTGACCTTACCAAAATCAGTGCAAAAGTAATGGTAAGCGAAATTTCCAGCATTTTAGTCAAAGGAAGACGGTATGCGGGTGTCATTTCCATTAAGGTTAATGAAAAATTAAGCAACAATAAGGGTATGAATACGGCAATCGGCCTTCTTAAATGTTTAATTATAGACTTAATTACAATAAAATCCCACCAGCGTGAAAGTAAAAGAAAGGTTTTATGGATGATAAATTTGATTAAAATTCCTAATAATACCGCTACTAAACCTATAATCAGGTTCTTCAAAAACAAAGGGATGGGATAACCGAAAATCTGGTCGATAGATTGCATAAACGAAATTTGTGGTTAAATACACGGCGATTAGCCATTGGATATACTTATAACAGCCATTTTTTTGGATTGTTTGCTGGTAGAAAACCTACACGTAAATAAATTATTTACTTTAGCTTTTTCTAGAAGCTTAAACCGCCAGGATGGAATTTTTCGATGCGCATAGTATTTTTTTTAGGGTTCTTGGCTATAACATGAGCTACCTGGAATTTTTCGCGGTAATAACAGGAATTATTTCAGTTGTGCTTTCTGCAAAAGCAAGTGTTTGGAGCTGGCCTGCAGGTATTGTTAACGTATTCTTATCTGCTTTTTTATATTACCAAAGTCAGCTTTATCCCGATATGTTTTTGATGGTTTTCTTTTTTGTAACCAACATTTTAGGTTGGTGGCGGTGGACTAATCCCAAACCAGGAGAAGAAGATAAGAATAAGGAACTCAGCATTAGTTTTATGCCCCTAAGGCAGTTTTTAATGTTGTTGGTTATCGGTATCGCCGGCACAATAATGATGGGTATGCTTGCAAGCCGGCTACACAATTGGCTTCCATTACTATTCAATTTACCAAGCGCTTACCCGTTTATTGATTCCTTTATTTTTGTGATGAGCGTAATTACCACTTTTTTAATGATCCAGAAGAGGATAGAGTGTTGGATCATCTGGCTGATTATTGATGTTGTGGCCACCTATTTATATTTCTTAAAAGGCATAAAATTTATGGGGGTTGAGTATTTGGTTTTTACCATTATTGCTGCTTTTGCTCTATGGCATTGGATAAGGGAATACCGGAGTTATACTAAAACGGCATAAACTTCTAACAAATACAAAAATTAGCATCAAGCCGATAATAACCAAAAAATCTCTGGCTTTACTTTTCACAACCTTAAAAAGATACAGCCTCTTAGCTACTGAAATAAATTCGGCGTGACGATCGCAAGGTAAAAACGTAAAACTTTTTTCAACCAACTATTTGATAATAAAAGTATTCTATCTATCTTTGCAGTCCCAAATTTAATGGGAATAATAAATTGTTTAATAAATTAAATACAAGCAAGTGAATACGTTAAGTTACAAAACTGTCTCGGCCAATGCGAAAACTGTTAACAAACAGTGGATTGTTGTTGATGCGCAAGGCGAGATTTTGGGGCGCTTGTCATCGAAGATCGCTATGATCATCCGTGGTAAAAACAAGCCTGAGTACACCCCACACGTAGATTGCGGCGATAACGTAATTGTTATCAATGCAGACAAGGTTAAATTGACAGGAAACAAATTCAGCGAAAAGCAATATGTTTCTTATACTGGTTATCCAGGTGGTCAGCGTTTTATTTCTCCTAAGGAGTTAATGGCGAAACACCCTCAACGTGTAATCGAGAAAGCGGTACGTGGTATGTTACCGAAAACTAAATTGGGTAAAAAACTTTACACCAATCTTTTTGTGTATGCTGGTGAAACTCACCCTCATGCAGCTCAATCTCCAAAAACCATTAAACTTTAAGAAATGTCAGTTACTAACACTTCAGGAAGAAGAAAAACAGCTGTTGCACGTATCTACTTAAAAGATGGTGCTGGCGCAATTACCGTTAACGGTAAAGATCACAAAGTATATTTCCCTACTTTACCTTTACAATATATCGTAAACCAAAGTTTAGAGGTTTCTGAACTTACAGGTCGTTATGATATCACTGTAAATGTTCAAGGCGGTGGAGTAAAAGGACAAGCAGAAGCTGTTCGTTTGGCTATTGCTAAAGCGATTGTTGAACTAGATGCGGAGAAAAAACCTGCATTACGTGCTAAAGGCCTAATGACGCGTGATATGCGTATGGTTGAGCGTAAGAAACCAGGACGTGCAAAAGCGCGTAAGAAATTCCAATTCAGTAAACGTTAATCACAGGAGGCAAAGACAATGGCAAGAACAACTTATCAAGACTTATTGGATGCAGGTGTACACTTTGGTCACCTTACCCGTAAATGGAATCCAAAAATGGCTCCTTACATTTTCATGGAGCGTAATGGAATTCACATTATAGATTTAAATAAAACTTTAACTAAAACTGAAGAAGCTGCGGCTGCGATTAAACAAATCGTAAAATCAGGACGTAAAGTATTATTCGTTTCTACTAAGAAACAAGCTAAAGGAATCGTAGCTGAACAAGCTAAAAAAGTAAACATGCCTTTCGTAACCGAGCGTTGGTTAGGTGGTATGTTAACCAACTTTGCTACTGTTCGTAAGTCAATCAAAAAGATGTCTAACATCGATAAAATGACTAAAGACGGTACTTATGCGATTTTATCTAAAAAAGAGCGTTTAATGATTCAACGTGAGCGTATTAAATTAGAATCACTTTTAGGTGGTATTGCTGATTTAAACCGTTTACCTGCAGCTTTATTCTTAATTGATGTTAAGAAAGAGCACATTGCAGTAACTGAAGCGTTAAAATTAAACATCCCAACTTTTGCGATGGTTGATACCAACTCTGATCCTTCTAACATCGATTTCCCTATTCCGGCGAATGATGATGCTACAAAATCAATCTCTTTAATTACTGATGTAATTATCAAAGCTATTGAAGAAGGTTTAGATGAGCGTAAACGCGAGAAAGATGATGAAGCTGAAAAAGAAGCAGTAGCAGCGAAAGTTGCAGCTGATGCTCCGGAAGCAAAAGAGCCAAGAGCAGCTGGTGAAAAAAGACCAACTACTAAAAAAGCTACTGCTGAGGCAGAAGTTGAAGCTCCTTCATCAGAAGAAACTAAAACAGAAGAATAGTAATATTTTTTAATTGCAGGTTACTGGTTTCAGGTTTTAAGTTGGCTTAACATGAGTTTAACTTAGCGCTTGTAACTTGTAACCTGTAATTGTTATAACAAGATTGTAAACTTTAAAAAAGGAAATAAAATGTCTACAGTACAAATTACTGCCGCAGATGTAAATAAACTACGCCAACAAACTGGCGCTGGTATGATGGATTGCAAAAAAGCTTTAGTTGAAGCTAATGGCGATTTCGAAGCAGCAGTTGATTTATTGCGCAAAAAAGGTCAAAAAGTATCTGCCGCTCGTTCTGGTAATGCTACATCTGAAGGTTTGGTATCAATCAATGTTTCAGCAGATGGCACAAATGGTAAATTAGTTGCTTTAGCTTGCGAAACTGAACCAGTTTCTAAAGTTGAAGATTTCCGTAATTTAGCTCAGGCAGTTTTAGCTGCAGCAGTTGCAAACAATCCTGCTACTGCAGAAGAATTATCAGCGATTACTTTGGAAGACGGACGTACAGTTGCTGAAACTATTACAGAACTAACCGGTAAAATCGGAGAGAAAATTGTTATCCAGGATTATGCAAATATTTCTGGTGAGAAAATCGTTTCATATATCCACTCTAATGGTAAAATGGGCGTTTTGGTAGTATTTGAAGGCACTAATGGTGTAGATATTACTGAAGCTGGTAAAGATGTTGCAATGCAAATTGCTGCAATGAACCCGGTTGCTGTTGATAAAGATGGTGTTGATCCTGCTACTATCCAACGTGAAATTGAAATTGCTAAAGATGTAATCCGTCAGGAAGGTAAACCAGAAGAAATGGTGGAGAAAATTGCTGCAGGTAAATTGAATAAATTCTACAAAGACAGTACTTTATTAAACCAGGAGTTTGTTAAAGACAGTTCATTAGATGTTCGTAAATTCTTAGATAATACATCTAAAGGATTAACTGTAACTGCATTCAAACGCGTACAATTAGGTGCATAAGCACTAAAAAACATATTAAAAAAGCTCCAAGAAATTGGAGCTTTTTTTTGCATTATATTCCAATAATTCAGGTCATCACGACTGAAACGGAGCGAAATAAAGAGATCTATAGCAAAAGATTCCGTCAGTTCCGCTTTTTAAGGCGGCATAAACATCATTCCTTTCTTAATTTCCTAGACCGTAGTCATTGCTAAAAAACGAAGCAATCTTGAAACTTCGCTCATATCATGCATACGGTCAATTCATTCGGAAAATAACTTTCCCACGATGAATTGAGAAGCTTTGCCTTATCAACCAAATATTTAGCTACATTATTTAACTTTGGCCATGTAAGCTTAAATTTACTCAAACGTTTAATATGTCTAAAGTAATAACCAATGTATCCTACTTTAAGGATAACGATCTGAAAAAGAATCAGACCATCACTATTGAAGGATCTTTGATTTCAGATATAAAAGATTCCGATCATACAGCAACAAGTGATTTTTTAGTAATTCCCGGGTGTATCGACTTACAGATTTACGGCTCGGGCGGCAGGCTGTTTTCTGCTGATCCAACTGTAGAATCATTGACAATAATGGAAGACGATCTGCTGAGAAAAGGAACAACGGGATTTCTGGCCTGCATGGCCACCAATTCTGCAGAAGTTTTTAACAAATGTATCAGCGCAGCAAAAGAACATCGTTCCACTGCCAAAAATTGCCTTGGATTACACTTAGAAGGTCCGTTTTTAAACCCAAAACGTTTAGGGGCACATGTGCCCGGGTATGTACGTAAAGCTTCTCTGGATGAAATTAAAAAACTGATGGATTTTGGAGATGGCGTGATCAAAATGATGACAATCGCTCCCGAGCTTCAGGATGATGCCGTTATTGAATATTTATTGGATAGCGGAGTTGTTGTTTCATTGGGCCATAGCAATGCAACATTTGATGAGGCAACCGCGGCTTACAATAAAGGTATCCAAACCACTACCCATCTTTTTAATGCCATGAGTCCCATCCACCACCGCGAACCAGGCATCCCTACCGCCGTTTTTAACCATGATAAAGCAATGGCAAGCATTATTGCCGATGGAAAACATGTAGATTTTGAAGTAGTAAAATTTGCTCAGAAACTATTAAAAGAGCGTTTATTCCTCATCACTGATGCAGTAACTGCCTGCGCTACAGGGCCATACCAGCATATCGAAAAAGACAATAAATATGTTATGCCCAACGGAACACTTTCAGGATCATCACTAACCATGTTAACAGCCATTAAAAACTGTGTAACATATTGTGGAATCAGTTTAAACGATGCGGTACAAATGGCAACAACTTATCCTGCAAAACTGATCGGAATAGAAAACCTTACAGCAAGCATCGAAATTGGTGACCAGGCCACCTTTTTAATACTTGATGATATGCTAAACCTCAAAGAAGTAATCTTTAAAGGAGAAACGATATAATCAATAGCCATATGTTTAGAAAAATCTTTTCCCTGTTCCTTTTTTTATCAGTTTGCTGCATTACTTCCTGGGCACAAAAGAAAAACAATTCTTTTACCGTTATACCCCTTGGAGTTAAGGGCGGTGATGATGAAAGCAATTTATCGGCTTACATGGTCGCTCCAACAGGTGATCAGAATTACATCTGTTTAGATGCCGGCACTATCAATGCCGGTATTCAAAAAGCAATAGCGCTCAAAACATTAAAGGGAGTGAGTGAAGAAATTCAGCGCAAACAGCTTAAGGGATATTTAATTTCACATGCACATTTAGATCATGTTTCAGGCCTGATCATCAATTCACCAGCAGATACCGCTAAAAAGATTTATGGCTTACCTTCAGTATTGAATATATTAAGAGATAAATACTTTACCTGGGATGCCTGGGCTAATTTTGCAAATGAAGGTGAAAAACCACAATTAAAAAAGTACACTTACACCCCTATACTTGAGGGCGAAACCTATCCGCTTGATGGAACAGCAATGAAAGTAAGGGCATTTGAGTTAAGCCATGGCAATCCTTATAAAAGTACGGCTTTTCTGGTCAGTAATAACGATAGTTATGTTTTGTACCTGGGAGATACCGGAGCAGATGAGATTGAAAAATCAGATAAACTTTCCAATCTGTGGCAAGCAATAGCCCCACTAATTAACGCAGGTACTTTAAAAGCAATTTTTTTGGAGGTTTCTTTTCCAAATGAGCAACCTGAAAAGCAACTGTTCGGGCACCTTACGCCAAAGCTTTTTTATAGTGAGCTGTCAAAACTCGAAAGTTTTACCAATAAGGAAGCCTTTAAAAAGGTATCTTTTATTGTTACCCATACTAAACCACCACAGCACACAGCCGAAAAGGTAAGGCAGCAATTAATTTCAGGAAATGCAACAAGAATAAAACTAATCTTTCCGCAGCAGGGGAAAGCCTTAATTATCAACTAAAATAGATATTAAGCCTTCTATAGCATATTATCAGCCATAAAAGTGGCGCAATATTGCGAGCTATATTTTTACTTATTGCTCTTTTTTATTAAAATCAGTATTTCTATTTAAATATTTACATCAATTGTTAAAAAGCATAGCTAGGTATTAAAAAATTGTTAATATTTTTGAGGTCATGAAATACAAACGCATCCTACTTAAACTTAGCGGGGAATCGCTAATGGGCGACAAACAATATGGAATTGATAATGAACGCGTTAAACAATATGCGGAAGATATCAAAGCTGTACACGACAAAGGTTTAGAAATCGCAATCGTGATTGGTGGAGGAAATATTTTTAGAGGCCTAAGCGCTGAAAAAAGTGGGATGGATAGAGCACAGGCTGATTACATGGGCATGTTGGCCACCGTAATCAACTCTATGGCTTTACAGGATGCCCTTGAAAAAGTTGGTATTAAAACCCGTTTGCTTACTGCAATAAAAATGGAACAGATTTGTGAACCGTTTATCCGCAGAAGAGCAGTCCGTCACCTCGAAAAGGGCCGTGTGGTTATTTTTGGTGCCGGAACAGGAAATCCATATTTCACTACCGATTCTGCAGCAGCTTTGCGTGCGATTGAAATTAAAGCAGATGTTGTATTAAAAGGAACCCGTGTAGATGGCATTTACACTGCAGATCCTGAAAAAGATCCTTTGGCTACAAAGTACGGAGAAATTTCTTTCAGAGAAGTTTACGACAAAGGACTTAATGTAATGGACATGACGGCTTTTACCCTTTGTGAGGAAAACCAAGTACCAATTATTGTGTTTGATATGAATAAACATGGTAATTTCATGAAAATCGCCAATGGCGAACCTATCGGAACGCTTGTTAAATAAGGAATAAAAAATATTATTTTTGTAGAAATACACACAATTATGAACGACCTCATACAATTACAATTAATGGATGCTCAATCTGCAATGGATAGGGCTATCGATCATTGTGAATCTGAATTAACTAAAATCAGGGCTGGCAAAGCATCAGCTGGGATGTTGGATGGTATTTATGTTGATTATTATGGTGCATCAACCGCATTATCACAAGTATCCAGTATCAACACACCTGATGCCAGAACAATTGTAATCCAACCTTGGGAAAAATCACTTTTAACTCCAATCGAAAAAGCAATACAGGTAGCCAATATCGGTATCAATCCACAGAATGATGGTATTGTAATCCGTTTGGTGGTTCCACCACTAACTGAGGAGCGTAGAAGGGATTTGGTGAAAAAAGTTAAAGAAGAGGCAGAAAGAGGCCGCGTTACGGTTCGTAACATCCGTAAAGATGCCAATACTAAAATTCAAAAGTTAAAAGGCGAAAGTGTTTCTGATGATGAAATTAAAACAGGTGAGGCTGAAGTACAAAAATTAACCGATGCTTATATAGTTAAAGTTGATAAACACGCTGAAGCTAAAGAAAAAGATATCATGACAGTTTAATCTGTTCAAAATATGATCTTCAAAGGGAATGGATATAAAATCTATTCCCTTTTTTATTTCTTTAAGCTTGAGCCCCTGATGTTTAATATGGTTGGCAATGATACCTGAGCATTCTCAACAGGTTTTGCAGTTTTTTTAAGTTTGTTCAACAGAATTTTCATAACGTTTTCTGCAATGGCTTCCAAGGGCTGGGCAATGGCGGTAACAGGCGGTTCGCAAAACTCAAGAATCTCGAAGTCATCAAAAGAAACAACCGCCAGGTCTTTATGAATTTTAATACCCAACTTCCTAAAAGTTCTTAAACCATCCAGGCAAATGTAATTGGCAGCAAAAATCACTGCATCAAGCTGATTTTCTGCTTTAAAGAATTTCACCATTTCCTCAATCGATGCTGAAGAATTGACATAGCTGATTTTCTTAACAATTGGAGACAGGCTGTAAGCTTCAATTGCGGCCTCATAACCTGTTAAACGATCTACCATTTGCTGCTGAACGGTATCGATCGTTACAAAACCGATTTTTTTGTAGCCATTTTCAATCAGGTGTTCGGTTGCCTGGTAGGTACTGTTTTTATTGTCGATTATTACGTAATCGGTTTTTACATCCTGTACATAGCGATCAAATAAAACAACCGGCGCATCTGTTTGAATGAGTTTTTTAACTTCATCCTCAAGGCCTTCCGGCAAAGCCATAATATAACCATCCACGTGCCTGTCTTTAAAAATCTGCAGCAATTCGATTGCTTTTTCAGTGTCGTTACGTGTGCTGCTAAAAAGAATTTTATAGCCTAAGCTAGAGGCAATCTCGTCGATTCTGCGTGCTATGCCTGCAAAAAAAGGTTCCGAAATATCATCAACCAAAAAACCGATAATTTTTGTTTTACCCGTTCTTAAACTTGTGGCAAGGGCATTAGGCTGGTAATTTAATTCGGCAACAAGATCCAAAACTTTTTTGGTAAGCGATTCGCTAATATTTTTTTCTCTTGCCTTTCCATTAATTACGAATGAGACTGTAGTAATGGAAATATTTAATTGTTTGGCTATATCTTTAATTGAAACGCGTTTCTTCATCACAGGCATTACACGGGTATAATATTAATTATTCTGGTAATATAACAATATATCCATAAAGATGTAATGATTTTATAAATAGCCTCAAAAAGAAAAAGAGCAACCTATCCAGGATTGCTCGATTAACTAACTTATTATTCATAAAAAATGCTGTTGGGGAAGGAGTCGAACCTTCAAGGGGTAGTTAGCTACAGTTCAAAAAATTAATTTGTGGTCAACCCAATAAACTGCGTTTGTCCCATTATTCCCCACCACCGAGACAAGGAGGCGTGTCTGCCAATTTCACCACCCAACATTTTAATAGTTAACAGTTTCCAATTTTAGTTTTTAGTATTATACTAATTACTGTAAATTGCCAACTGCACTGGCTGTAGGGGAAGGAATCGAACCTTCAAGGAGTGGTTAGTACCGAAACCGGTATATTCCCATTATTCTCCGCCACCGAGACAAGGAGGTGTGTCTGCCTGTTTCACCACCCTACATTATGTTCTGCAATTGTGAAAGAACGTTCCCTTTTTGTTAATTGCTTGATACAAATGTAAAGGATCAACCGATACCTTGCAAATATTTTAAACAATTAATTTTATTTTTATAATATTGATAAATATTCGTAAATTCGCTTATCATAATTCAAAAATATGCTTAAAAAAGACAATACCAATTTAGAAATTGACAACCTTGATATCGATATATTGAAGCAGTTGATGCAGGATGCCACTAAACCCTATACAGAAATAGCAAAAGATCTGATTGTTTCTGGCGGTACCATACATGTACGTATGAAGAAATTGCAGGAAATGGGTATTATCAAAGGCTCACACTTAATTATCGATCCACAGAAGGCTGGCTACGATATATGTGCTTTTTTGGGTATCTACCTCGAAAAAGGAATCCAATATAAGGATGCCGTAGCACAACTAAGCAAAATTAAGGAGGTGGTAGAATTGCATTATACTACCGGAGCTTATAGTATGTTCGCCAAAATTATTTGCAGGGATACAAACCATTTAAGGCATGTTTTAAATGAAGAAATTCAGGCTGTAAACGGCATTCAGCGTACAGAAACTTTGATTTCATTAGAAGAAAGCATTAAAAGACAGATAGAATTGGGTTAAAGCATAAAGACTAAGGTTAAAAAGACTAAAGCAAAAAGATTTCATCTAAGAACACGAAGCTTAAATGATCTCATATGCCTTATATGGTAAAACGCTATTGGTTATTCTTAATAATCAGGAAATGAACGCTGAGTGGGATTTCGGGAACAGTAGTCCCGTTATTTGCTATAGTCCCGATGAATCATGATTTGGAGGGGCTCAAGGCAGCTGCCGCTATACTTTTGAATGGTCTGAAAAACAGGGGAGCTTACAATATCAGTTAAAAAATAGTCTGAACTTTTCACTTTTAAACCAAAAGAATCTAGGTATTCTTCCGGGAAGTCTTTTAGATTATTAGTTACGATAACATTAGCATTTGTTCTAATAGCTGCTGCAAGCACATGACGGTCGTCTTCATCTGGTAACCTTAAATCTGCGATTAGGCCATCGTAGTTATGTACCAGAGCATCTGGAAATGCCTGAGTTGCTCTGCTTACACGTTTCAATGCTTCATTTTCACTAATTCCTTTTCTAACCATTACTCTTTTCCATTCGTCAAAAATATTTTGACTCCATTTCGGCGTATAAAGTTCATAATGAGCAAACCAAAATAACAAATCTCTGATTTCAATGGGAAAGATGACATTGGTATCTAGAACTGCTTTAAATCTAACACTATGAATCATACAATCCGTTTTCTTCGTCAAAGGTCATTATGTCAATAAGGTTTTGCTTTTGGTCCTTTTTCATCTTCTGTTTATAGCTTACTACATCCTCAAATTTAATCCTACGATGTTTTCCTACCTTTACGAATTGGATTCGACCTTCTTCCAACAGCTTGATTAAGTAGGGCCTAGAACATCCTAAGATTTCGGCTGCTTTTTGAGTGGTAACTTCAGTTGCAATAGGAACTATTGAAATTGGCTTACCTTCACTCATCGCTTTTAAAATATCACTTAAAAATTCAAGTGCTCTAGAAGGGATTTTAATTTTCTCTTTGCTTTCTTCGATCTCTATTTCAGTTTCTTCTCCATTGATATGTGATAGAATAGATAGTACTGCAGGATATGATTCACGTGCAACTCTTTGTTCCGATTTCGAGGGTTTACGACGTTGTTCAATAGTGTTCATAATTATTTTTTATGCAAATAAAAGAAATATATGAAATATTCGAAATATTCGAAATGTAATAAATGTGTTACATTTGTGTTCGATTTTTTATAATATGCGTTTTATGATACATTTTTCTCTTTGCCATAATCTGTGCAGGTAACTTACATTTGAAAGAAAGATAAATAGTAGGGGATGAATACTTTCGTTTTTGGAGACAATATTTCGTAGATGTAGTGGTTAAGCCTTGCAGATTGCAGAAATTCAAGCCAACCTACAGTATTAATTATAATTTGAAGAATGAACCTGAACGCTATTTATCAAAACATTTTGTATTTATCCCCCGTATTGATGACCATATGGGTGTACTATTGCTCTGTAGTGACTTTAAAAGCTAATACCTTCAGCATATTGTTTATAAACAGCTTCTTCATTTCGCGGAAGTAAGGCCTCTAGATTTCCAATTACACCTTCCTGTACTTCTTCTATAAATGGGCGTAAATTTTTATGATAAGTTGCAAAAGCCAACTCAAGATTATGATTGTTTTCTGCAAACGCATCTGCTAAAGCTGTCGCCCCGATGATGGCCAGCGAACCTCCCATACCTGCTGCTGGAGAAGCACAATATCCTGCGTCCCCAACTAATGCTACTCTGCCTTTTGTCCATGAGGGCATTTTTATCTGGCAAAACTTATCAAAGTAAAATGAATCTGAATTCAATAATTCTTTTTTTAATTCAGATGCTCTCCAACTCATACCTTGCATCTGGTCAAATACGATCTTTTTTATTTGCTCCTGGCTTCGGAAATCATAAGATATTTCTTTTTCTGGCCGGAAAGTAAATACAATGTCTGTTTTACCGTTGTATGCATTTAGCATAAAAGATTTATTTGGCTCAGCATATATTTGCAAGGTCCTTTCTTTAATGAGCAATTTGTTGACAATAGCAATAGAGAAATATTGTCCTAAAAAAGTGGTATACTTTTCTTCGCTCCCAAACCAAATTCTCCTTACTGCCGAGTGTATACCATCGCAACCGAATATGTAGTCAAATTGATGTCGGGAGCCGTCTTTAAAGATTGCCTCCACAGAATCTTTCATTTCATTTAAAGCCGTAATACTGTTGTCGAAAATAAATGTCACATCATCTTTAACTGCTTCATACATCATTTTCAGTAACACATCACGTTCTATTTCAAACTCATCATCTGGCATTTTTTCACCGGGATTTCTCAATAACATTGAGTATCCCGTTAAATCTTTATCATTTTTAAATTCCCATTTTTCTAATGCTAATCTATTCGCTTTTATCTTCTCGAAGAGACCCATTCTTTTTACAATCTCAACAGTTTGGTCTTTTATATCTACTGGTGTTCCTCCTTTTTTTAGAGATTGACCAACTTCCACGATAGTCACATTATAGCCCATTTTATTCATCCAGTAGGCAGTTGTGAGTCCTGCAAAACTTGAACCTGATATGAGCACACTTTTATTTAGTTCCATTCTTAACTCTTTTAAATTTGATAATGCAAAACTATCTTTTAGAGTGAGATTGGGAAAGGACTAATGGTGGCATCTATTGGACTATTCGTACTTTTGCTGACGGAAAGTTAATGCGGTCATGCCGGTAATTTTTGTAAATAGCCTGGAAAAATAGGGATAGTCTTCATAGCCCAATTCGTATGCAATTTCCTTTACTGATTTATCAGAATGGTATAGTAGGCGCTTGGCTTCCAAAATAATTCTATCTTGAATCTGTTGGGAGACGGATAAGCCTGTGGCACTTTTTATGCTTTCATTTAGATAATGAGTAGAAATATTCAGCAGTTGGGCATACGTGGATGGCCGTTTTAAAATGACGTAATTTTTTTCCAGATGTTGCTTAAAATTCTTCGCGATTATTTCAAATCGTGGAAGGGTGTTTTCTGCATTATTATGATTTAAAAATTCTGAAATGAGTAAGGCAACCAGCGTATTTGAACTGTCTTTTAATAGTAATTGATATAATTTATTGCTTTTTTGCTTAGAAAAATTTAGACAAAGGGAAAAACTGGTAAAAATGTTTATATGCTGAGGTTTATTTAATAGCAATGGCCTAGATGGTGAGATTTCTTCCAAAAAATCCAGGTAATCAGGATTTAGTTTCTCCTTATTCATTGATAAGGCACAGACTGTTATATCCGTAAAGGATAGGATACGGTGTACTTGATTGGGGTGCATGTATACAATTGTAGGTGATGTGATTATATACTTTTGAAAATCTATCTCAATATGAACGGTGCCTTTTTGAATGAAATGGAATGTATATCCTGAATCTCTATGCGATTCTGTTGCCAACTCGTATAGTTCTCCTGTATTAAAGTCAGAATTTCTAAAACTGATTTTGTCTATAGAAATGCCTTGTCCCAAATCATCCATCATTAAGTTTGTAGGTATATATTTTCTGCTTTTTTTTGGCATCTAATCTCCGTTTTATTGTTAGATAATTTTAAGTTTATGGGTTGGTTATTAGGGTTGTATATCAGGAGCTATTTATGAAAGAAATAGTCAAATTTATCATTTAAGGCCAAGGATTTCTTTGGCTTCGGTTTGTTTAGATCTAGACAGAAATCTTTTATCATAGAGAATAATTAAGGCCTTCGAATCCAATTCAGGCAGATTTGGCAAAATCTTTGGATCGGAAGAATTAAAGAATCGCCTGCCTAGAGCAGAGGATTCTAGGAATTTAGTATTTGGGTGGCATAAAAGACCTAATGTATGCATTAATTCATGTTGAATTGTTATCTCGATGTTTAAATTAGTCTGGTCTGTTTTTATAAAAATATCCGATTTTTTGGGAGTGTTATCCAAATTGTACTCGCTTCGTGTAAATCCTCTCCATAAGTACGCATCCTTCGCTAAGTTATTGAAAGCGACAGTGGTGGTGGGCTTATAAAAAGTAATATCTCCATGTCCCTCGGTAAGCCTCATTTGCGGAAGATTTTTTAGTGAGGAAATATAGTCCATTGTTTTTTTGATAAAATCTTGTTCTGAAGGTTCAAATTTGGATCCTAATGCATAAGTGATATTTCCTTTTACCCATTTGTGGTTAACACCTTTGTCATATGCAGTTTCAACGAAATAAAGTTTCTGATTCTTTGTGAATTTAATTGCAAACTTTTTATCTAGCTGTCTATCGCTTTTGCAAGAGTGCAAAAAAAGAAAAAGGCAGATTAGAATACCTAATTTTTTATAGCTATTAAATATGTAGATAAAATGAAATTGATTCCGCTTAGTTACCATTGAATATCAAACATATTAAATTTCATTGATTTTTGTTTATTGAACGTTTCGTTTTTTAAGCCACTCCCTTAATTTCTATAATGGTTTTGAGCTTGGCGAAGGTGGCGATTTTCGCCACAACTATTGATGTGGAGAACCAAACTTTAATATCCGAAATTGTAGCTGCGGGACTGAACCGCCACTTTGCCAGACCCGTGTTACCTCCCGTATTTTTATTTAGTAAGTACTTCAATTTTGTCTTTGTTTGATATTGCTACTTGTTTTGTCTTGCGATTGAAAGCGATTTTTGGCAAATTGTCAAGATGATTTATTATTGAAGATACTTGATGGCCAGTAAAAATGTCTTCCAATTTTTCTTCAGCTTGTCCAGTTTGATAGTTTACAATTTTTGGATGGTCAAATAAGTCCCAAGCGTATTTTTCATCAATTGCTGTACGGCATTACGTTTTTTCAAAAATTTGTTTTGCCGCGGGACGCGAAATTTCCGATAGATAGCCTTTTCAGAACAATAGAAAACGAATTGAAGGCTAAGAAAAAAATAATTATCTCACTTCCGTCAAACGCGGGCTGGCATATGTTTATTATCAGTGAACAAACTCCAGATGGAGAATTTGTTTCAAACAGCAAACTTGGAAGCCATAAATTGATACTCAGAAACTCTAAAGAAATTGTGAGAAATTCTAATGGTACGGAAATTATGACTTACAGCATTCGTTTGTAGCGAAGACCTTTACAAGCTGGTTTTTTGTACTTAATGATATTTTGCCGTGCCGAATAGATTTTTTCCTCTCATAATGGAATGATCAGATCTGTCATGTTGTCATATATGCGCATATATGAATATTCCTATATCTAAATATTCATATAACTGGATATGTAGAAATGCGGGCAGACATTAAATTGGCATTGATGGGAAATCCCTACAATTGTTGAATCATATGTCAATGGCATCAGAAAAAGTGCCAAAATCCCTCTCGCCCGGGATCTGAAACCATTTGGGACGACCAAAAAATTAACGCACTTCTGAGTGATTCCCTGCGCACCAAATGCTCGACATTTTTTAATATTTAGCTGTAACATACCCTCAAAATTTAGGGAAGAAGCTAAAGTGTGCAACAGATTTCATTACAAACTGTGCACCCCAGTTTTTACCATCCGGCTCTGATGGCTTAATCCCCATTTACGGATTACAATAGAGCATTGTATTTCAGTCTCAAATTATGGGAAGAAAACAATGCGAAAAACCATAGTAGGTGTATCTCCAGTCAAATCCGGGAAATAGAACATATACTTCTAGGCTCTTTCTTCCCAGATAAGAAAACAAGTCAGCTTTACCTATAAAGCGGTTTTTAACCGTTTCTGCCGTAACGGTTTCGTTCGCTATCGTCATCACCTGTTGAAGTTCCTGAGCCTTGGACTGCAACTTATCCAGGTAAGCATTTAGAACCCTGATATCCTCTTTAGTACCTGAAGCCCGCCCAGCCTGTGCGTTTCAGCCATTCGGATCACAGGACTTACCTGTTAAGGTTTCTGCCGGTCTACCATCGACCGTAAACCTCAAATAGATGGTTACGGGACCGTTTTTGTAAGCGGAGCGCTTTTTTAAATAAAAAATCAGATTCATGTTTGTTCTCATGACAAATGGTTAAAGTGAAACAATATTGTTAATTCTGTCACTTACACTCAAGATGTTTGATGATTGAACTAGCTTATAAACAATTGTTTAAGCTACAATTGGTGAGCATTGATATCATTAAATGTGCTCGCCGAATTGCTCACCTTTTTCTTGCGAAAAATGAATAATTTGGTATTTCCAGAAAACGAAAAAGCCCGTAAACATTTAATTTACACCTTTTTAGTTAAATTAAAACTATTTTCGCGGAATGGAGTGAACACGAACCCGATTTTCCGGGTGAAGTAAAACGGAGCAGGAGGAAACTTAATATTGCACAGATATTGTTCTGGTTATCATTTAGAAAAAGACCCTTCTACTAGCCTTAGACTGACAAAATAAGAGTGATGAATTTTAACTCCAATTTATTTTAATAACTGATAAGCAATCAGCGCAGCAACGTAAGCCATGGCAGTCATATAAGCCAGCTGGATAACTGGCCACTTCCAGCCCTTTGTTTCACGGTAAACAATCGCAACCGTACTCATGCACTGCATTGCAAAAGCATAAAAAAGCATTAATGAAATACCTGTGGCAAAAGTATATACAGGTAAACCGGTAAGGCTATTTTTTGAGGCCGACATACGCGTCCTGATTGTACCAGTATCTTCGTCACCCCCATCTACACTGTAAATGGTAGCCATGGTACCTACAAATGCTTCACGTGCAGCAAAAGAGGTAATTAAGCCTATCCCAATCTTCCAATCGTAACCCAAAGGGCGGATTACAGGCTCAATCGCATGACCAAGAATACCTACATAAGAGTTTTCTAACTTCTCGGTAGCAACCAAAGTTTTAATGTGATCGGTATTTTTTGTAGTGTCAGCTAAAGCCGTTTCATATTTTTTATCAATGGACTCAAAACGGTTTCCCGGTCCGAAAGAAGCCATCACCCAAAGAATAATTGAAATGGCTATAATAACTTTACCGGCTTCGAAAACAAAGGTTTTCGATTTCTCATACATCGTGTAAAAAACATTTTTCCATCTGGGCATGCGATAAATAGGCAACTCCATGATAAAATAAGACCTTTCTTTGGTTTTGATGATGAATTTCATCACCCATGCAACCAAAACCGCAGCAAAAATGCCAACAAGGTACATCACCATCAGTGCCAAACCTTGCATATTAAAAATGCCTAACACGGTTTTGGATGGAATAATCAAGGAAATTATTAAAATATATACCGGGAGCCTTGCCGAACAGCTTACCAATGGGGTAACCATGATGGTAATCATCCTATCTTTCCAGTTTTCAATGTTCCTTGCCGCCATAATAGATGGCACAGCACAGGCTAAACCACCGATCATCGGCACTACCGATTTTCCGTTAAGGCCTACCTTACTCATAATTTTATCCATCATAAAGGTAACCCGGGCCATATAACCGGTATCTTCTAAAATGGAAATAAAAGCAAAGAGAATTGCAATTTGAGGGATAAAAACAAAAATACCTCCTAAGCCGGCAATTACGCCATCAAGAAGTAAATCGGTAAGCATACCGGCAGGCAAATACTCATGACCAATACTTGTGATAAAACCAAAACCGGTTTCAATCCAATCCATCGGATAAGATGACCATGCAAATATGGCATTGAAAATTACAAAGAGGATGAACAGGAAAATTGCGAAACCCCATACCTTGTGTGTAAGGATAGCATCCAAACGATCACTGAAGGAAAATTTCTTTTCTACATTATTATCGACAACCACTCCAGACAAGATTGTACTAAGGTGTTTATACCTGGCAATGGTTTCTGCAGCCTGAATTTTGGAAGATTCAAAGTGATGTGATTGCTCAATTTCCTCAATTTCTTCCTGTTCTTTTTCAGTAAAAAAAGTTAAGTATTCATGCTGGTGCAAAACCTGCAAAGCGTAATAATCGTTATCTGAGTTGAGTTTGGATTTAATCGCATTAATGGCTGCAGGAGCCAAAAAATTAACATCAACATCCTGAAACTGGGTGGCAATTTTATTGGTATTGGCAATGGCCTGCTTTAGCTTATCAATGCCGATATTATTTCTTGCAGAAATTGAAACAACCTGAATACCCAGTTTTTCGGCAAGCTTATCCAAATTAATTTCAATCCCCTGCTTGGTAGAAAGATCGATCATATTCAAGGCTAAAATCATTGGGATGCCCAAATCTGCAACCTGCGAATACAAAAGCATGTTACGTTTCAGGTTGGAGGCATCAGCAATCAGCACAATTACGTCGGGGTGGCTGCTGTTGTTTTTATCAGCAAGTACCTGAAAAACGATACTCTCGTCGCTACTTTTTGGATATAAACTATAAGTTCCGGGTAAATCTATAATTTCGGCTTCTTTACCTTCGGCAAGTTTTGTAAAACCTGTTTTCTTATCAACCGTAATCCCTGGAAAATTTCCTATTTTTTGATTTAACCCTGTTAAACGGTTAAATAATGTAGATTTACCTGTATTGGGATTACCAACTAACGCAACTTTAATATCCAAACCCAGCTTATTTATTGTATGATAATAACATCAGCTTCGCTTTTACGCAAACAAAGCTGATAGCCAGCAACACGAATGGCCATCGGATCGCCCAAAGGAGCAAAACGTTCTACCTCTACCACCTCGCCGGGCAAGCATCCCATCTCCATCAATTTTACAGACATGTCTAAATCTGTAAATGCTACAATTGTTCCTTTTTCCCCAACTTTTAGGTGTGACAGTTTCATGTGCTAAATTTGGCGCAAGTTAACCTTTCTTTAGATTTATTCCAAATAACGCGGCCTTAAGGACGGGATAAATTATGCAGGTTTACCCTGAGATGATTTAGTTCCGCTGCCTGCCACCACCAAAGCCACCGCCGCCATTACCACCACGGCCTCTACCGCCTTCTTCTCCACCTCTGATACGGTTTTTTCCGCCCATCCTGTTTAACGAATAGGTAAATGAAAACATAAAATAACGTTTCAATACATTATAACTCACATCCTGTATGGTATTGTTATTTGCCGTTCGGCTTATGCCTTGATTTTCGTTCAATAAATCGTTTACCGCAGCCTTAAAAGTTCCCCTGTTTTTAAAAAACTGTTTGCTGATATAAGAGTTAACCAATGTGAAATGCGTATCGAAGCCTTCCCCTCTTCCAGTATTCTGATTATAATCAGCATCTACAGCCCAGCGGATATCACCTGGAAATAAATAACTTACGCTTACATTCGGACTAAAGGTATAATAACGTGTATTGGAATTTGGCTGAACGGAATAAGTTGCACGGTTTACAGAGCCGCTTACTCCTGCGGTTAAATCGAGCTTATCTAAATTAGAAACCAAACGGTAACCATTGGTAATTGCCCAGCTGTTGGTTATATTTTTTAAGGAGTTGGTAAAGTTTACGTCTCTATCGTAGTTTCCGCTTACATTGACATGAAAATTAAGCTTGTTATCGGCCATAAGCGGCAAACTCAACGAAGAGGATATTGATCCTGAATAAACGCCGTTTACGTTAACCGGGGTAACGGCAAGCTTACCCTGATCTTCTCCACTCTGAATTAAGCTGCTGCTGTTTGCAATCCGATTGGTGGTTTGGGTAAGGTTTAAATTTACAAACAACGATCTGTTTTTGCCAACTGTGAAAGTATTAAAGGCTACCCTTAGGGTATTGTTAAATTCGGGCTTTAAATCGGGGTTACCCACAGGCACGCTCTGCGTATTGGTATTGTTCCTGATCGGCTGTAATTGTTGAATGGTTGGCTGGTTGGTACTGCCCCTGTAATTAAATACCAAACGTTTGCTGTTGCTGAAATTGTACCTGAACATTGCCGAAGGAGTATAATTAAATACGTTTTGCTTCAGCACAAATCCTTTACTGATGTTATTGTTGGTTCTATCGGTATTTTGAACGGCCATCCCTACATTCCAGTTGTATTTTTTAGCCATTTTATTAAAACTAAAACCGGCAGAATTGGTTAAAATTGTATTTTCGTACGCATTACTGAAGGTTTGATCCAATAAATCGTATTGCAGGGTAGCGGGATTAAAATTATAGGTAAAACGGTCGGATGTATTGTGATTATAACCATTTTGATAATTAAACTCCAGGCTCAGGGTCTTATCCAATGGCTCGGTATATACCAATCTTGTATTCTGATTAATGGATTCGCTCTCCTGATCGTTAAACTGATCGGTAGTTTTTAGCGTGCTAGTGCCGTTTTCTTTACGGGTTTCAGGGTTGGTATTGTAATTATCAGCATCATTATTGTTTATATTGGTATTAAAGTTAAGCGATAACGTTCTACCCCTGCGCATAAATTTTTTACGCAACAGGATATTATTGCTGATTGATGGTGCGGTATTGTGATTCCTCAACGATTGCGTTCCGGTGATCATGTAGCTGTTAAAATCGCGGGTATAGGTGCTATTGTTTAAGCTCTCATTATCGGTATAACTCAAATTTGGTTGTATACGGAGTGAGGTTAATGAATCAATCTTGGTATCTACCATAAAATTAAGTCGGTGATTTAACCGATCGGAGTTATTCACCTGATCGTTTTTAAAAACGGTGGTCTCATTTCCCAACAGATTTTGCCTTACACTGTTCGATACAATCAGGTTATCAGATTTATTGACAAAATAACTCAGGCTGATTTCCGTTTCATCGGCATATTCATCCGAAAAATTGAAACCTCCGGCTTTGGTATCGGTTATTCCACCCCTGCCACCGTTACTACCACCATTGCCGCCACCCAAACCGCCTCCAAAATTTTGTTTGTTCACATTATTAAACTGTGCAATAACACTCAATCGTTTATCCTGTTTAAAATGATTTATGTTTGCATTTACATCATAGCGGTCGTTAGAGCCATAACCAGCTGTGCTATTGCCGAAGTATCCGTTTTTCTTATCTTTTCTGGTAGTGATATTGATAATCTTGGTTCTAGAGCCATCATCAATGCCGGTAAACTGAGCCTGATCTGAAAGTTCATCAATGATCTGGATTTTATCAATCATATCTGCCGGCAGGTTCTTAGTGGCCAGCAGCGGATCATTGCCAAAAAATTCTTTTCCATCTACCCTAACCTTGGTAATGGTTTCGCCCTGCGCTTTAACTGTTCCCGCTTTATCCACTTCTACCCCGGGCAGCTTTTTCAACAAATCTTCTACCACCGCATTTTCTATTACCTTAAATGAACTTGCATTAAACTCTATGGTATCTTTTTTTACTACAATTGGCGGCACTTCAGCTTTTATATCAACTGTTTGAAGATCGATTGCACCCCCCTCTAAAACAATATCACTAAGTATTATGTCCAGTTTATCTGCTGAGATGGTAAAATCTTTGGTGGTGTTTTTTAAGCCCAAAAATGCAGCATACAATTTATAGCTACCGGGTTTTAAGCCTTTGAAAACAAATTTCCCATCTTCTGATGTACTTACTGCGCCAACCATGCTCGAATCGCTTAAGTTTTTAACTGCGATAGAGGCGTAATCAATCGGCTTTTTATCTTTTGATTGGATTATCCGGCCGCTTACTGAACCCGTTTTTTGAGCATAAACGTAAATAGATGATAAAATAAGGAGAAGCGTAAAAATCTGTTTCATTCGGTTAGTTTGGATTATAGCATAAAGACTATTGGCTTTTATAAAGGTTTATTTTGTTTAGGTAACATTTGAAATACATAAATGTCAATTATACATTTATTATGAAACCGATCGAGTAAGAAGCAGGGAATTAGTTTCCCTGCTGTCTCCTCACACCACCGTACGTACCGTTCGGTATACGGCGGTTTGTTAGAATAACTTCGTTTGGTGT
>NZ_LMKM01000035.1 GCF_001421515.1 Pedobacter sp. Leaf216
AACGAAGTTATTCTAACAAACCGCCGTATACCGAACGGTACGTACGGTGGTGTGAGGAGACAGCAGGGAAACTAATTCCCTGCTTCTTACTCGATTTAACGTTTTTTAAAGCAGAGTTTTTCTTCAAAAATGTTGTTAAATCCAAAACTGTCATTAACTTTAACTTACTAAATCGTTTTATCGATTGATTTAATAACAATAACCAAGTAAATTCTCACAAAGAAAACCTAATCAAACATGAAAAAACCATTATCAATTGTTATTTTATTGCTGGTATTTGCCATTAAACTTTTTAGCGCGCCTATTGAGCTGGTATCGCCCGATAAAAGGATTAAAGTTGAGGTAAATATTAAGGAAAAGATTGCCTATTCGGTAACCTTTAACGGAAACCCTTTTTTAACCAATTCATATTTACAGTTAAACCTTGAGCAGGCAATGCTTGGCGATCATGCTAAATTGTTGAAGAAAACACTTTCTTCTGTAAACAGCAGTTCAAACCCAATTGTTCCACTTAAAAACAGTACTGTAGAAAATCGTTATAATTTGTTAAAGCTTGATTTTAAAGGTGATTTCAGTGTAGAATTCAGGGCCTATAACGATGGCATAGCATACCGTTTCATTACCAATAAAAAAGATTCGATTATTGTAAAAAATGAAGATGTACACATCAATTTTAATGATGCAGTTAAAGCGGATTATTTGGAAACAGGCGAATTTAAAACTTCTTACGAAATCCTTTACCGCCAAAACGAACTTGGTAAAGTAAATAAGGAAAAAATGAGTGTACTGCCGATCCTTTTTGATACCGGCAAGTATAAAGCATTGTTATCAGAAGCCGATTTATATGATTATCCATGCTTATTTGTTAAAGCTATTGATAATAAATCCATTGACGCAGTTTTTCCTAAAGTGCCACTTTCTTTTGGAGAAGATGGAGACAGAAGCAAGAAAATTTTAAAAGAGGCCGATTATATTGCAAAAACGTCAGGTAAAAGATCATTTCCGTGGCGTTTTTTAGTAATTACAGATAAAGATACCCAATTAGCAGCAAACCAGATGGTGTATAAACTCAGTACACCCAACCAGTTGAAGGATACAAAATGGATAAAACCCGGACAGGTAACTTGGGAGTGGTGGCACAATGCCTATGTTTATGGAGTAGATTTTAAATCAGGTTACAATCAGGATACGTATAAATATTACATCGATTTTGCCTCGAAATTTGGCATTCCATATATTATCATGGATGAAGGATGGGCAAAAACAACCTTAAATCCCTTTGAGCCAAATCCAACAATTAACCTACAGGAGCTGATTGCTTATGGTAAGCAAAAAAATGTAAAAATTGTACTTTGGTTTACCTGGCTGGCTGTAGAAAATAACTTTAACATTTTCGAAACTTTGGATAAATGGGGAATTGCAGGGGTAAAGATCGATTTTATGGATAGGAGCGATCAGTGGATGGTTAATTACTACACCAGGGTTGCCAAAGAAGCAGCAAAACACCATATTCTGGTCGATTTTCACGGCGCATTTAAACCGGCTGGTTTGGAAGTTGCCTATCCGAATGTACTTTCTTACGAAGGGGTTATTGGAATGGAGCAAAATATTGGCGGCGGATTAGCTACCCCAAATAATAACTTATTTCTTCCTTTTCTACGTAATGCAGTTGGCCCTATGGATTATACACCTGGAGCAATGCGTTCGGCGCACAAGCAAGATTATAAACCAAGTTGGGTAAATACCATGAGCATTGGTACAAGGGTACATCAGCTGGCCATGTATATTGTTTTTGAAAGCGGTTTTCAGATGCTTGCAGATAATCCGTTCAATTATTTAAGAGAGCCAGAAACCACTTCTTTTATTACCAGTGTTCCGGTAACCTGGGATGAAACTAAAATTTTGGATGCCAGTGTTGGCGAATACATTGTTACGGCAAAAAGAAAGGGCGAAAAATGGTTTATTGGTGCCATGGGTAACGATCAAAAACATGATTTAAAGGTTGATGCAAGTTTTTTAAAAGCAAATACAATTTATCAGATCACGCTGATTAAGGATGGTATCAATGCCGATTTCCAGGCGATGGATTTTAAGCGAATTGTTAAACCGATTAGAGCCGGAGAAACAATTGATATCAATATGGTTAAAGATGGTGGTTTTGTTGCTGTAATAGAAGCGTTGAAATAACATAATCGATATTTTCTTCTTGCCGTCGTTCTCGCGTATGCGTAAATCTTAATGTATGGAAGCTTTAAGATTGCCCATTTTGGAGAGTGACGGTTGTACATATTATCTCGATCAATTTTAAAAGATAAAAATTTCAACTATACCAAAGGATAGTGCTATCCTTTGGTATAGTAATAGCTTTTTGATATTTCCTATCCATAGTTTTGCCAGACAAAAAAAGGCAAAAAAATGAAAATATTACATCTTATATCGAGCCCAAGGGGCGGAGCATCTTTCAGTATTAAATTGGGAAATGCAATAGTCGAAAAATTACAGGCCGCAAATCCTGGCAGCACGGTAACCGTACATGATTTAACCAATACACCGTTTCCACATTTGGAAGAAGTGCACATCAATTCTTTTTTTACTCCGGTAGAGCACCATACACCAGAATTTACACAAGCCATAAAACATTCTAATGAGGCCATTGCCGAACTTAAAGATGCTGATGTGATTGTTATCGGTGCGCCACTGTACAATTTTGGCATTCCATCTACTTTAAAATCATGGATCGATCACATTGCACGCGCTGGGCACACTTTCCGTTACTCAGAAAACGGACCAGAAGGCTTGGTGAAAAACAAAAAAGTATATCTGGCAATCTCTTCCGGTGGTGTATATTCAGAAGGACCAATGAAACCTTATGATTTTACAGAATCTTATCTTAAATCGGTATTGGGTTTTATGGGTATGACTGATATTACAACCTATAGGGCCGAGGGGGTAAGTATTCCAGACCTAAAAGATAAAGCTTTGGATAAAGCAATTGAAAGCATCTCATTTAATTAATTTTTAAGTTAAATTGTCATTAGTTCATCGGTAGTTGGTAAATCTTAAATGATTAGCCATAAATGAAGTGAACTAATGACTTTTATTCTTAAACTAAGCCGCTAGATATTTCTCTATCCGGCTCGCAAAATCATTAAGGTCAAATGGTTTATTGATGAAATCTTCTGCATCACATTTAGCTTTCACAGCATTTAAGTGGTTATTAGCCGACATCATCATAACAGGGATATCATGTGTTCTAATGTTCCGTTTCAAAGTATTGCAAATGTCAAGTCCATTTCCATCAGGTAGCATAATATCCAAAATCACCATGTCTGGTATCTGTTTATCCATCTGAAGCCAAAATTCATTTGTATTTGGACAGGTTCTTACTTCATAAAGTTCTTCAATTAGTAAGAATTCGATAATCTCCCTGATATTTGGATTATCTTCCACAACATAGATGCACTTTTTCATAAGCTCTACTTTTATATCAGGATAACTTATCTTACTATCAGATGTTTATAATATTTATGCACATATTTAAAGTTATCAACTTCCCTATAATTATTGTCACACTTATGGCATAGTTTAAATTTTACTAAAAAAATGCATTAAAAATTTTAATTACTAATATTTTTAGCATAAATTTGTTTGAAGAGCATGATACCTTAATAAAGAGTCGGCAGACATTTTTAGTTTAATAACAGATTAAATGCTTTTTAAACCGTTGCTTGCTAATATATTTTTATGACAGTTACCGTTTTACCTATATTCGAAACTGATTTTAGACCAGACGCATCTTTGGGCAAAATTATGAATGAGCGACTGAGGATTGCTGCGGCAGATCTTCAGGATATTCATTTGCAACATTTAAACGCCATAGGGCAGCGCAAAGATGATTTGGTTGTGTATATCAGTTATAATCCTAAGTATACCATAAGGTGGCGCGTGGTAAATGATGTGCCAGAAGAAATCGAGAATTTTGTAGCACAGATCTGTGGTAATTTAGGCTACCTCCAATGGAAAACAGCTTCAATTAATATATTTAAAGGGAGTGAATAATTTTTTTGTAGTTATCGTCACCCTGAATTTATTTCAGGGTCTGTGAGGTAGAGCCACAATTATAATCTGCCGATTATTTTAATTTTTACTTATCAAATAGAATCGGAAAAGATGCTGAAATAAATTCAGCAAGACGGTTCTTTATGTGATACTTTATTTTTCGCTCGTCACCCTGAATTTATTTCAGGGTCTGAGAGGTATAGCTACAGTTATAATCGACCGATTATTTCAATTTTAACTTATCAAACATGATCGAAAAAGATGCTGAAATAAATTCAGCAGGACGGTTCTTTATGAGATACTTAATTTTTCGCTCGTCACCCTAAATTTATTTCAGGGTCTGTAAGGTATAGCTACAATTATATTCGGCCGATTATTTTAATTTTTACTTATCAAACATGATCGAAAAAGATGTTGAAATAAATTCAGCAGGACGGATCTTTATGAGATACTTAATTTTTCGCTCGTCACCCTGAATTTATTTCAGTGTCTGTGAGGTATAGCCACAGTTATAATCGACCGATTATTTTAATTTTTACTTATCAAATATGATCGAAAAAGATGCTGAAATAAATTCAGCAGGACGGTTTCTCTTGTGATACTATATTTTTCGCTCGTCACCCTGATTTTATTTTAGGGTCTGTTAGGTATAGTCACAACTGTACTCGACCGATTATTTTAATATTAACTTATCATATATAATCAAAAAAGATGCTGAAATGAATTCAGCAGGACGGTTTCTTTATGAGATACTTTATTTTTCGCTCGTCACCCTGAATTTAATTCAAAATCAATCTTCCTAGAATAACTCCTAATTAAAATTAATTAAACTAAGAAACCTCCGCCCAATAAATCATTTCCTTCATAAAATACAGCCGATTGACCAGGAGCAATTGCAGAAACGTTGTGATCAAACACAACCCGCATTTTATCTTTTTCCTGCACAATGGTACTTAGCATACCTGCATCTTTATAACGGATTTTAGTAATTACATCATTCATCGGTTCTTCAATACTTGCGTATTTTACGAGGTTTACATTACGAACCATTGCTTCCCTGCGTTCCAGCTCCTCAGCTTTACCTAATACTACCGTATTGCTTTCTGGCAAAATTTGAGTTACGAACATAGGCTCGCCAAAAGCAACGCCCAAACCTTTACGTTGGCCAATGGTATAAAAAGGATAACCTTTGTGTTGCCCAACAATCATCCCATTGCTTAAAATGAAATTTCCACCGGCAACCCTATCTTCAAGATCTTCTACTTTGTGTTTTAAAAAAGCTCTGTAATCATTATCCGGCACGAAACAGATTTCGTAACTCTCCGATTTTTTGGCCAGTTCTTCCTGACCCATATCTAAAGCCATTTGCCTGATGTCAGATTTAGCAAAACTGCCCAATGGGAATTTTGTGCGCGAAAGGTTTTCCTGAGAAACACCCCACAATACATAAGATTGATCCTTGTTTTCGTCTTTACCTTTCGAAATTACATAACGGCCACTATCTTGCTGGCGGATATTGGCATAATGCCCGGTTGCAATAAATTCGCAATCCAGTTTATTGGCACGTTTTAATAGAGCTTCCCATTTAATGTGGGTGTTGCATAACACGCAAGGATTTGGTGTTCTTCCCGCCAGGTATTCATCCACGAAATTATCAATCACGTAATCGCCAAACTCATCGCGAATATCCAGTATATAATGTGGAAAGCCATAGTTTACGGCAAGCGTACGGGCATCATTAATACTATCCAATGAGCAACAACCAGTTTCCTTGCTGCTACCACCAGAACTCGCATAATCCCAGGTTTTCATAGTTAATCCAATAACCTCATAACCCTGCTCATGCAACATTACAGCCGCTACCGAACTATCAACCCCGCCACTCATGGCAACCAGAATTCTACCGTGTTTACTCATCTTAAAATTATTGGTTGCAAAAATAAGGTTTATTTAGCTGAAATTATTTAAAGGAAGTCAGTTACTTGTAAAAAGCGGTAGCTAAATTGTATGAGCTTATCACTTAGATGTTTTAAGGTGACTTAGGTGGTCAATAATATTTGAAAATGATTGGTTCTGTGTTAATGGCTGCCCGTAGTTTTGCTATCACTGCAAGTCCTCACGCGATGAAAATCGGGTTGCGGGCTTTCCGTTTCATCAGATTTATTAACAAAGTCTGTCGTTTAAGCACATAAACCTCGCAGGTTTCGAAACCTGCGAGGTTTAAATCACAATAAATTGTATCTTCATGCTCCTATATTGTATTTTTTGTTTTACTTAAACGTTTTAGTCTCATATTTTATTGACATTTGGAGTTTAATTAATACCTTAGAATTTTCAAACAAAACAAGCTAATTTTTAAAAATATGTTTAAAAAAGTTATCCTGCCTTGTCTTTTGCTTTCATCCATAATGGCATCGGCACAGCAGAATTTGGTACAGTATGTAAAACCAATAATCGGTACATCAAAAATGGGGCATACTTATCCGGGTGCCACAGTTCCATTCGGTTCGGTACAGTTAAGTCCTGAAACAGATACCTTATCTTATGAAGTAAATGGAAAATACAATGGTGATGTTTATAAATACTGTGCTGGTTATAAATACGAAGATAAAACCATTACGGGCTTTAGCCATACACATTTCAGTGGCACCGGGCACTCAGATTTAGGCGATTTCCTAATTATGCCTACACAAGGCAAACTTCAGTTAAATCCGGGTACGGCTTCAGATCCTAAAGGTGGCTATCGCTCAGCATTTTCGCATGCCAATGAAGTTGCAGAGGCCGGTTACTATAAAGTAAAACTGGATGATGATAACATAACAGCAGAATTAACCTCAACCACGAGGGTAGGGATGCACCAATATACTTTTCCTAAATCAGATCAATCGCACATTATACTCGATCTGATGGCTGGCATTTACAATTATGAAGAAAAAACCGTGTGGACTTACGTTCGTGTGGTGAACGATACCTTGATTACAGGTTACCGCCAAACCAATGGTTGGGCCAGAACCAGAACCGTTTATTTTGCGATGAGTTTTTCTAAACCTTTTAAAAGCTACGGAAGAAAAAGCTATGATGCAAAACAAGCCTACAGAGGCTTTTGGGGTAAATTTAACCAGGAACAAAACTTCCCGGAAATTGCAGGCAAAAAGTTAAAAATGTTCTTCGATTTCGATACCCAGGAAGGGGAGAAGATTAAAATTAAATTTGCTTTATCTCCGGTTAGTCAGGAAAATGCTTTGCAGAACATGCGTGCAGAAATTTCGGGCTGGGATTTCGAAAAAGTAAAAGCTCAGGCGCAGGCTACCTGGAACAAAGAACTTAATAAAATTCAGGTAACTACATCAAACGATAATAAAGTAAATTTTTATACCGCTTTATATCATGCTTTCATTAACCCAACTACTTATACCGATATTAACGGAGAATATAAAGGTTTAGATCAGGGTGTACACAAAGCTGATGGTTTTACCAATTACACTACATTTTCACTTTGGGACACTTATAGGGCCTTACACCCATTTTTTAACATTGCACAACCTGGTCGTAGCAACGATATGGTAAAATCGATGTTAGCGCATTACGATCAAAGTAGTTTGCATATGTTGCCAATCTGGTCGCATTATGCCAACGATAACTGGTGTATGAGCGGTTACCACAGTGTTTCGGTAATTTCTGATGCCATTATAAAAGGTACTTACAACGGAGATGCAAATAAAGCGTTGGATGCCTGTGTTGCAACGGCTAAACACCGCGATTATGAAGGTATTGGTTATTACATGGATAAAGGTTATATCCCGGCAGAAAAATCGGGAATTTCAGTTTCCAATAACTTAGAATATTCGTACGATGACTGGTCTATTGCGCAATTGGCGAAAAAATTAAACCGTATGGACATTTACAACGAGTTTATCAAGCGTTCTAACAACTGGAAAAATAACTACGATAGTGCTTCCGGTTTTATGCGTCCGAAGTTGGCTGATGGAACTTTTAAAAAGGAATTTGATCCAAAAGATACAGAAGGACAGGGTTTTATTGAAGGTAATAGCTGGAATTATAGTTTTTTTGTGCCACAGGATCCTGCTTCGCTGATTGAAATGATGGGGGGTAAAAAGAAATTTGCAACACGATTAGATACCTTGTTTACCATGCATTTACCTGATGAGTTTTTTGCACATACAGAAGACATCACCCGCGAAGGTATTATTGGTGGCTATGTGCATGGCAACGAACCAGCACATCACATTGCATACCTTTACAACTGGACCGATCAGCCATGGAAAACACAAGCACAGATCCGCCATATATTAAATATGCAATATAAACCTACCGCTGATGGTTTGGGTGGAAATGATGATTGCGGACAAATGAGTGCCTGGTATATGTTTTCTTCATTAGGTTTTTATCCGGTATCACCTGGTTCTGATGTTTACTCTTTAGGCAGTCCGTTGGTTAATAACGCTATCATCAATTTAGAAAACGGAAAAACCTTTACGGTTGAAACGATTAAACAAAGCGATAAAAATGTTTACGTAGAAAAGGTTTTATTGAACGGCAAAGAAATTACCGATCATAAAATTAAACATTCAGACATTACCAACGGTGGAAAGCTTACCTTTTACATGAGCGCAAAACCAAAGAAATAATTTTCTTCATCCCTATATAAGTTGAACCGTTGACTAATTTTAGTTAACGGTTTTTTTTAGCTTTTGAGATTCCTCATTTGGCTATGATTTATGATTGAAATAAATTTTGATTTCTGATTCTTCTATCGTAATATTGCGATATAAAATTATGGGACTTACCAAAGCAGAAATCTTCACTGAAGAGCAGAACCAGATGGCAGCGTTGTTAAAAGCAATGGCTCATCCGGCGCGGATTGCGATTCTTCAACGCATCCTTAAATCAAATACCTGTATTTGTGGCGATTTGGTTGAGGAATTAGGTTTAGCTCAGGCCACCATTTCTCAGCATTTAAAAGAACTTAAAAATGCTGGTATAATTCAAGGCACTATAGAAGGTGTGAGTATTTGCTATTGTATAGCACCTAAAACCTGGAAGTTACTAGAAACACAGCTAGGCAATTTCTTTGCCTCATATAAAGGCGGGCAAAACTGCTGTTAAAATTTTTTACATAAATCAATCGTTAAATTGCAATATTATGATTAATACATTTTCTATTGAATGGAGCAGCTTTAAGGCTCACCTTCAACAACATCCCGAATTAACCTTACAGTTTCAATATGCTCCGGGTAAATGGGTAAATGCCAATTATCACATCACCGAAATTAAACAAGCGCCCATCGTTTCAGTAGATTGTGGAGGCGTGATGAACGCCTGGACGGAAATTATTGTACAATTATGGGAACCTGCCGAGGAAGAAAAGGATAGGGCTATGGAGGTGAAAAAAGCATTGTCCATTATCAATCTTGTAGAAAGTAAACTTCCACTAAACCCGAATGGAATTGTAAAAATTGAATTTGGTAATTCTGCGTTCGATACGAGACAAATGTTTCCGGGGGAATTTAATATTGAGGGAGAAAATCTGGTTATAGACCTAACACCCGATGCTACCCAATGTAAAGCCATTAACCGGGGCGGGAGTTGTGGTACCACCGAAACTGGCGAAGAATGCTGCACACCAGCCCAGCCAGAAAAGAAAGAAATAAAACTTGTTAACCTTACAGCAGGCCAAAATAGTTGTAGCCCTGGAAGTGGCTGCTGTTAATCATTAAAAATTTACAGTCATGAAGAATATATTGGTGCTTTGTACCGGAAATAGTTGCAGAAGTCAACTTGCAGAAGGTTATTTAAAATTTTTCACACAAAATAAAGCTAAAATTTACAGTGCTGGTATTGAAGTACACGGCGTAAACCCCAGGGCAATAAAAATAATGGCGGAAGATGGAATCGATATTTCCAGCCAAACATCAAACAATATTGAAGAATATTTTGATGTTCCTTTTGATTATGTGATTACGGTTTGCGATCATGCGAAAGAAAGTTGTCCGTATTTCCCAACTCAGGCCATAAAATTGCACCATAATTTTCCCGATCCGGCTAAAGCGGTAGGTACTGAGGCAGAAATTATGGCACAATTCAGAAGCACAAGAGACATGGTTAAAGCTTACATGGAGGATTTTGTAAACGAAAACTTAAAAGGATAAAGATGTCGGCAAATAATTGTGCGCCTGTAGTTAAACGAAAACAGCTCAGTTTTTTAGACCGGTATTTAACGATCTGGATTTTTTTTTCGATGCTTTTAGGCGTATCGCTAGGCTATTTATTTCCTTCTTCTGCGGTATTCATCAATTCATTTTCCAGTGGAAATACCAACATTCCCCTGGCAATTGGATTAATACTGATGATGTATCCGCCCTTGGCAAAAGTAAATTATGAAAACTTGGGGGAAGTATTTAAAAATACCAGGGTTTTGGGGGCTTCGCTGGTTTTAAATTGGATTGTTGGCCCATTTTTAATGTTTTTCCTGGCGATTATCTTTTTACATGGTTATCCTGAATACATGGTCGGTTTAATTATGATCGGTTTAGCCAGGTGTATTGCCATGGTGGTGGTGTGGAACGATCTTGCCGACGGAAACCGTGAATATGCTGCTGGTTTGATTGCCCTGAACAGTATTTTTCAGGTATTGCTTTACAGTGTGTTCGCCTATTTCTTTATTACCATTTTGCCACCTTTATTTGGTTTAAAAGGCTTGGTTGTATCCATTTCTATTGTAGAGATTGCTAAAAGTGTAGGGATTTACCTGGGCATTCCATTTTTAACGGGCATTTTAAGTCAAAAAATACTGATTAAATGGAAAGGCGAAAAGTGGTTTCGCACAATTTTCATCCCAATGATTTCTCCGATAACCTTAATCGCGCTGTTATTTACCATTGTGGTGATGTTCAGTTTAAAAGGAGAATTAATTGTGCAGATCCCAATGGATGTGCTGAGAGTTGCCTTACCATTGGTAATCTATTTTGTGGTAATGTTTGTGATCAGCTTCTTTGCCGGCAAATATTTTGGTGCAGATTACAGCAAAAGTACCGCTATTGCTTTTACCGCTACCGGCAACAACTTCGAATTGGCCATCGCAGTGGCCATTGGTGTATTCGGCATTCATTCGGGTCAGGCATTTGCTGGTGTAATCGGTCCGTTGGTAGAGGTACCAGCATTAATTGCGCTGGTTAGTTTGGCGAAATGGTTACGGAGGAGATATTTTGATGTGTAAGATCGAGTAGAAAAGTCGTCACTGCGATTCACAAAACAATCTTAAAGCGGATGCAAAAAAGCGATCGTTTAAGATTGCTTCGTCGGCTGAAAAAGCCTTCTCGCAATGACGATTCATTTTGACCGCCACTGCGATTCACGAAGCAATCTTAAAGCGGATGCAAAAAAGCGATCGTTTAAGATTGCTTCGTCGGCTGAAAAAAGCCTTCTCGCAATGAAGATTTATTTTTGTCAATTGATTTTAGATAATTCTATCCATAATTAAATTAAATACTAAGCACCAACCTCTTCAAAATTCGTGGCGGTTGCCAAAAACTTCCAATTGGCCATATCTCTTTGTACATCAGTAATTTTTGCATCAGCTACCTGATAAGCATCTGGGCCTAGGAACAAATGTAGTGGTGGGTTTTCACTTTTTGCAGCTTCAATAATTACTTCAACTGCTTTTGCAGGATCACCTGGTTGTTGGTTATTGATGTCGTTCTGGTGCGCTGCCTGCGAATCGCGTACTTCTTTATAAGCATCGATAGGAGAACTTGGAACAGCTAATGAGCCTTCTGTAAGAAATGCAGTTCTAAAATAACCAGGTTCTACAACAGTAGCCTTTATTCCTAGTGACTTTACTTCAGCTGCCAATGATTCGGTAAAGCCTACTACTGCAAATTTTGTAGCACAATAGATTCCAAAACCAGGGAAGTTGCCTGAAAAGCCACCAATAGAGGAAATATTAAAAATGTGACCAGATTGTTGTTTCCGCAATTGAGGAAGTACCTTTCTGATTACATTTAACGAACCGAAAACATTCACATCGAAATTTTGCCGTGATTCCTGATCGCTTAATTCTTCTAAAGCACCAAGCATTCCGTAACCTGCATTGTTTACCACTACATCTACTTGGCCGAATTTGCTAATTGTTTGACTTACCGCTGCTTCTACACTGCTCTCATCAATAAGATCAACTGTTAAGGGTAAGAAGTTTTCGTGTTCACCAACCGCTTTTATTAAATCATTTAGATTTCTTGAGGTGGCGGCAACGTTATTGCCATTGTTTAATAATGTTTTTACTAATGTTAATCCCAGACCTTTGGACGCGCCTGTTACAAACCAAACTTTTTGATTTTCCATGTTATTATTTTTATAAGTAAAATGATTGAATGGCAGGCAGTCGCGGATAATTTCCTGACTGCCGCCTTTTTTGATTGCTAATGTTAATATAGCATAGGTTAGTTGTCGAAATCTGTCGAAATCGTAATCGCTTTCCAGTCTTTAAATTGCTTTTGAAGTGCTTCCAGCTTACCATTAGCTCTTTGGAAAGCATCATTGCCAAGCAGGAGGTGAACTGGCGGATTTGGCATACTTGCCAAAGAGATCATAGCTGCAGCAGCTTTCTCAGGATCTCCAACCTGTTGTCCATCCATATTTAAATACTTTGCATGTATTGCCCTTACTTCTTCGTAATCTGCTATAGGGTTAGTTGCCAGTATCAGTGAATCAGCAGTTAAGAAACTGGTTCTGAATGCTCCTGGAGCAACCACAGTTACTTTTACGCCAAATTCTTTTAAATCTTCGGCCGATACTTCTGATAATGCGATTACTGCAGATTTAGTAGCTGCATACACTGCCCATCCTGTTGCCCCGGCGATACCGGCAATTGATGCAATATTGATGATGTGCCCCGCACGTTGTGCCCTTAAATAAGGTGTAGCTTTTCTGATTACATTTAATGTTCCGAAAACATTTACATCGAAACTGTTGCGTGTTTCTTCATCACTCAACTCTTCAATGCTACCTCCAATGCCGTAACCTGCATTATTGATCACAACATCAATTCTTTCAAATTTTGCAATGGTAGCTTTAATTGCTTCTTCAACACTTTTTTCATCGGCCAGGTTAACCGCCAGCGGAAGAAATTTTGCGGCTTCACCGGTTACTGCTTTCTTAAGTTCATCAATATTCCTTGAAGTAGCCGCAACATATTGACCAGCCTTAAGCAATTGATGAACTAAACTTAATCCTAAGCCTTTTGAAGCTCCGGTAATAAACCAAACTTTTTTCATGCCCATAGTTTTATCCTTTTTTGTTAAGACAAAATTACAGTAGAAATTACTTCAGCTTATTACGTTAATCAAACTGATGATTACGAAATTCAAACAATTCGATAAGAAGTAGGGGTATGTTTGGTTAGTTTTTTGAAAAAGTTGTTAAAATGAGTAGGCTCTTCAAATCCAAGGCAGTACCCAATTTCTGATATATTCCAATCCGTGTGTTTTAAAAGTGCTTTTGCCTCACTCAATAAACGTTCGGTAATATAATGTGTGGTGGTTTTGCCAGTTGTTTCTTTTATTGCGCGGTTTAAGTGGTTTACATGTACCGAGAGTTGTGTTGCGTAATCTTTAGCAGAGCGCATGGTAAACCTTTGCGTAGTGGTTTCTATAGGGAACTGGCGTTCCAATAACTCCGTAAAAACAGAGGTAATCCGAGCGTTGGCATCAGTATGTTTAAATAAATTTTCTGATGGTTCTGTTTTTAATGCGAAGTGAGTAATTTCTGTTATGTAATTGCGGAGCAAATCATATTTATAAATATAATCGGTATTAATTTCCTCAAACATTTTCGCGAAAATAGCTTCTATCTGTTTGTCTTGCTGAACATTAAGAATGTAAGCGGGTTTTCCACCTGGTGTAAACATAGGTAAATCGCCGATGTTGCCTCTAATTTTTTCTTTAAAAAAAGCCTCTGTAAAAATGCAGAAATAACCCGTTACCTCGCTTTGTTTGCCACTGGCAAGTTCCCAGGTGTATGGCACAAGCGGATTGAAAAAAATTAAGGCAGTTCCATCAATCTCAATACTTTTATCTGCATAATGATACACATTATGTCCGCGGGTTAAGCATATTTTATAATAATCCCTTCGGTTGTAACTCATTGGTTTGTGGTCATCCCTCAAGCAGTCTTCCAGCTTAAAAACATTAAAATGGCCTACGCCATTTTGAAGGTTGTCTGGTAAGAAACTAAATTTATTCTGATAAAAATCTTCAATGGTTTCTGGCTTGTTCATAAAGCAAAGTTACAAAATTCAAACTTAATTCAAATATTAGCTTTTTTAAGCATTATTCATGGTATCGCAAAAGGAGATTGCCATGATAAATAAATTTGTTTTTAATATACCGATTGGTATATATTTGCATCGTCAATTTAAAAGAACATGAGCAAAGCAGAAAAGACAAGAAATTTCATCGTAGAGAAAACAGCACCCATTTTTAATAAAAAAGGTTACGCAGGTACTTCTTTAAATGACATTACTGCCGCTACAGGTTTAACCAAAGGAAGCATTTATGGCAACTTTGCAAACAAAGATGAGGTGGCACTGGCCGCTTTTGATTATAACTTAAATAACGTTTCATCCATAATAGATGCTGAAATGAACCGGCAGGTAAGTGTTAAAGATAAGCTGCTGGTATATATTAATGTTTATCAAAAATTTATCGATGGTTCAGTTGCAGAAGGGGGTTGCCCTGTTTTAAATACTGCTGTTGATGCGGATGACACCCACCCTGAATTGCGTGGAAAAGTTTTGAAAGCGGTTATTGGATGGAAGAATAAAATTGCCAAACTGGTTGAAGATGGAATTGCAAATAAGGAGTTCCGCGCAGATAATAACCCTGAACAGATTGCTTTAACCGTTATTGCCATTGTTGAGGGAGGCATTATGATTTCCAAACTCACCGCTAATACCAATTATTGGAGCCTTATCATGGACTCCCTAAAAAAATATATAGATAGCCTAGGCTAAAAATTTTAATTTAAAATATACCGATTGGTATTTTATATGAGCAGAACCAGAACAATAACCTGGCACGACCCGATGGAAGGTGCGAAGGAGGCCATGCAGATGGATGGCATCGATTATCTGCAGGCAATGAGCGATGAGAAGTTTTCAATGCCACCGCTTTTGCATACGCTTGATTTTACTGTAACCTTAATTGAAAAGGGAAATGTGGTTTTCGAGTTTGTGCCTCAGGAATTTCATTATAACCCAATTGGAACCGTTCATGGAGGCATAATCAGTGCAATTTTAGATTCTGCTATGGGTTGCTCTGTGCATTCACTATTGCCTGCCGGAAAAGGCTATTCCACTTTAGAACTGAAAGTCAATTTTTTGAAAGCGATTACCATTAAAACGGGAAAGCTAAAAACCATGGGTAAGGTAATTAACCTGGGCGGGCGTACCGCTTTGGTAGAGGCTCAGCTCGTGGATGAAAATAATACCATTTATGCTCACGCGGTGAGCACTTGTTTAATCTTAAATTTTTAAAAAATAATATAAATGAAAACTTCAAAAAATACCGTTTTATTAATCGGTGGAACAGCTGGTATCGGCTTGGAAATTGCAAAACAATTAACTGCATTGGATAACCATGTAATTATAACCGGCAGAAATCAGGAAAGGTTAACTGCAGCAGCAGCTTCATTGCAAAATGTAACTACCATACTATCTGATGTAAGTAAAGCTGAAGATGTTGACCATTTGGTGAATACAATTAAAGAAGATTTTCCTCAACTGAATATCGTAATCAATAATGCTGGTAGAGCAATACTGTACGATTTAGCCGATCACAATCAGGATGCTTTTGCAAATGCAGAAGATGAAATGTTAACCAATTACCTGTCTATCATCAGAATAAATCAAAAGTTATTACCTATTTTAAAGAAACAGGCAGCATCGGCAATTGTAAATGTATCATCAGTTGTGGCTTATGTGCCAGGGGTTACTTTGCCAACTTATGCCGCTAGCAAAGCAGCACTACATTCATACAGCACTTCCTTAAGATTAAGTTTGTCAGAAACAGCGGTTAAAGTTTTCGAATTAATGCCTCCACTGGTAGATACCGAATTTTCGAAAGAAATTGGTGGACATAACGGCATCAAACCTGCTGTTGTTGCGGATGAATTTTTAGCTGCATTAGCCAACGATGAATTCGAAATCAGGGTGGGAGATACTGCAAAGATTTATGAATTATTCAGACAATCGCCTGATGATGCTTTAAACCTGTTGAACGCAAATAGACAGGCCTGGATCGATTCTGTAGAAAATTAATCACTTGGCAGGAATGAAAAAGAAGGTGGCATTTGCATTTATTATGGCGGTTTTTACTACAGGAATAGTTACTTTCGCGGCGATAAGTGTTAATCTTGGATTTACATCGGCTTTTATGAGGGTTTGGTTAAAATCGTGGGGCATTTCTTATATCGTGGCCATTCCTGCCATATTAATTATTTCCCCACGCGTACAATCATTGGTCGATTATTTATTCAGGAATGTTGACTAAAAATTATTAAAATGAATAGAGTAGTAGTAACAGGTTTGGGCGCTATAACCCCTTTAGGCAATAGTGTAGAAACGTTTTGGCAACAAATATTAGCCGGAAAAAGTGGCATTGGCCCGATTACAAAATTTGATTCGAGTAAGTTTAAAACGCAGTTTGCTGGTGAAGTGAAGGGTTTCGATCCTGAAAAATACCTGGAGAAAAAAGAAATCAAAAAGTACGATCTTTTTACGCAGTATGCAATTGGCTCAACCGATCAGGCGATTGCAGATGCAGGATTGGATTTTAGTACAATGAGTAATGATGAACTTGCTGAAGTTGGGGTAATTTGGGCCACTGGTAATGGTGGTATTGGTACTTTTGAGGCGCAATTGGAAGAGTTTCATGCAGGAGACGGAACGCCAAGGTTCAATCCATATTTTATTCCTAAAATGATTGTAGATATCGCAGCAGGGGCCATTTCTATCCGTCATAAGTTGCGTGGCCCTAATTATTGTACCGTATCTGCATGTGCATCATCAAATACAGCTATTATTAATGCTTTTGATACCATTCGATTAGGTAAAGCAAGTGTAATGATTGCCGGTGGCTCAGAAGCTGCATTAACGAAATCATCAGTAGGAGGTTTTAATGCAGCGCAGGCATTGTCTAAAAATAATGAAGATCCACAAGGTGCATCCAAACCTTTTGATAAGGATAGGGATGGTTTTGTGATGAGTGAAGGTGCAGGTGCCCTTATTTTAGAGGAGCTAGACCATGCATTGGCTCGTGGTGCGCACATTTATGCAGAGATTATTGGTGGTGGAATGGCTGCTGATGCTTATCATTTAACCGGCACACCTCCTGATGGAATAGGTGCTGCTTTAGGGATGACAAAAGCTTTAAAAGATGCAGGAATTACGGCTGATAAAATTGATTACATCAATGCACATGCTACTTCAACTGGTTTGGGTGATTTAAGTGAATTACAGGCAATTAATACAGTTTTTAATGGATTGCCAGTTGTAATTGGTGCAACAAAATCGATGACAGGTCACCTGCTTGGTGCGGCCGGAGCAGTGGAAAGTGTAATTAGTGTTTTATCCATTAGGGATAATGTTATTCCGCCAACAATTAATACCAAAAATTTAGATGAAAGTATCCCTAAAGGATTGAATATTGTGTTGGGAGAACCGATTGAAAAAGAAATAAATTATGTTTTGAACAACACATTCGGTTTCGGTGGACATACGGCCAGTACGATTTTTAAAAAGTACGAGGCTTAATTGATTTGTTGTTCCTAGTTGTTTAATTAGGGACTTATAAAGTGTTTGGTTAATCACCAAGCACTTTTTTTGTTTTAGATTTGTTTTGAGTCGATGCGTCATTTTCAACTTGATTGGGAATTGTAATGCAACAAGCTTTAAGATTACCACCTGCGTAAGAATGACGATCACTAAAAAATTTTATACTGTTCTCGGCGTCTCGCTAAGACGCTAATAATTTTCTTCCACGGAAACAAAGAAGCACTGAAATGTAATATAATAGCCTTCAACTACGCTCAGACTGATAATCGCTTGAGATTATCCCAATGGGTGAGAAACCAATGAACAATTGTAAGTGAACAAACGAACTATTTATCCATCAGTAAATTAACCAGTTCTTTTAATTCCTCTACTTCAAGTTCCAGCTTTTCTATCCTGTTTTCCAGTTCAGTTGAATCAAAGGTTGCAGGAGCAGTTACATCAGTTTCTGGTTCAGTAGTGGTTTCGGCCTGCTCACCCAATAGATGAATAAAACGGGCTTCTTTTTGTCCGGCTTTTTTAGCCAGTTGCTTTACAAAGGCAGGTTCCTCATCGGCTAATTTTTGAAGTTGTTCCAAAACTTCTTCAATGCTTTCAAATTCATACAACCTTCCTGAATTGTTGTTAATTTCGCCTGGCGTTAGCGGTCCACGTAAAAGTAATAAACAGATAATGGCCAATTCGGAAGGCACTAAAGGATATGCTATTGCAAGATTATGCTTGTATTTAGTTGCCCTGCTCGATCCGCCTGTAGCAGTGGATATTAAGCCTTTTATTTTAAGTTGGTTCAGTGTTAAGGTTATGGTTTCTTCATCGTAATTTACAACCGGATTTCGTGAGCTTTTTTGGTTACAGGCAGCTGTTAAACTATTTAAAGTCATTGGGTAATAGTCTGGCGTAGTTCTGCTTTTTTCTATTAACGCACCTAAAACACGTTGCTCTTCTGCTGATAAATCGGGTAGTGGTTTTACATTGTCCATTTTATAAAAGTATACATTGGTTGAAGATTTTAAAAATTATTTTGCTAATGGTTTACGCTTAATGAGTTATATGAAAATATTACTGAATAGAACAATTCTAAATTTCTGATTTACTAAAATTTGAGGTTTAGAATTGCGAACTTAGAAAAAATCCCTTATCTAAATATTAAATTATGAAATCTTCTGATCAGAAACCAAATCAGGGCGATAGCAGACGCGATTTCCTTAAGAAAAGCTCTGTGATCACTGCGATTGCTTTAACGCCTGGCGTTGCGGTAAAGGCTGCAGAAAACAATGCTGATGAGCGTTTTGCCGAGCTGTTTGAGAAAATTCCCCTAAACCTTACGGTTAATAATAAAGCCTATAAAACCTCGGTAGAGCCAAGGGTAACTCTTTTGGATTACCTGCGTGAAGAATTGCACCTCACGGGAACTAAAAAGGGCTGCGACCATGGGCAGTGCGGTGCTTGTACCGTTCATGTTGATGGGCAAAGGGTAAATTCGTGCCTCAGTTTGGCCGTAATGAATGAAGGCAAAAAGATTACTACAATAGAAGGTTTGGCAAATGGGGATACTTTGCATCCTATGCAGGCTGCCTTTATTAAACACGATGGTTTTCAATGCGGATACTGTACGCCGGGGCAAATTATGTCGGCGGTGGCCTGTGTACGCGAAGGGCATACCAATTCGAGAGCAGAAATAAGTGAATATATGAGTGGAAATATCTGTAGGTGTGGAGCTTACCCAAACATTGTTGATGCAATAGTTGAAGTTAAGGAAGGAGGAGCAACAGTATGATCAATTTTCAATACTTAAGAACAACCACGGCAAAATCTGCAATTGCTTTATTGGGAAAGGATAAAAATGCAAAGTTCCTGGCCGGTGGTACAAACCTTATCGATTTAATGAAAAGAGGGGTTTCGGCACCCGAAAAGCTCATTGATATTAACCACGTTCCGCTGAAACAGATTGAACAGGTAGGAACTAAAATCCATATAGGTGCTTTGGCATCAAACACAGCCGTGGCAGATAGCGCGTTGATTAAAGAAAAGCTTCCTTTACTTTCGTGGGCCTTACAGGCAGGTGCATCTGCACAATTGCGAAATGTAGCTACTGTTGGTGGTAACATGATGCAGCGTACCCGTTGCGGCTATTTTTATGATACTGAAATGCCTTGCAATAAACGCCAGCCAGGTACAGGTTGTGGAGCCATGGAAGGTTTTAACCGCATGCATGCAATTTTCGGAACTTCAGCACAGTGTATTGCCGTTCATCCTAGCGATATGTGCGTGGCTTTAATTGCTTTAGATGCCGAAGTTGTGCTGGCTAACAGTAAAGGAGAACATAAAATTTTATTTAAAGATTTTCATCGCTTACCCGGAGATATGCCCCAGTTAGACAATAACTTAAAGGCAGATGAAATGATTATCAGATTGGAGATTCCGACAAATAATCTTGCTAAAAACTACCATTATCTTAAAGTCAGAGATCGTGCATCTTATGCTTTTGCACTGGTATCAGTAGCTGCAGCATTAGAAATTAACAACAATAAAATTACCGATGTACGCTTGGCTATGGGCGGTGTAGCACATAAACCCTGGCGTTTAACGGCATCCGAGAGTTTCTTAAAAGGAAAGGAAGCTACCCAATACAATTTTGAACAAGCTGCTCAGTTGGCCATGAAAGATGCCAAAGGATTTGGTGGAAATGATTTCAAACTTAAACTTGCACCAAATACAATTATCGAGGCCTTAAATCTTGCAAAATCGAAAGCTTAGTTATGGAAAAGAGAATTTTAAAAGACGATAACGACCGTGTAGATGGCTTTTTAAAAGTTACCGGACAAGCTAAATATTTTGCCGAATATGAACTGCCCGGCCTAACGTATGGTGTTTTGGTTACAAGTACCATCACCAAAGGTAAAATTACGGCATTGGATACCAAAGCAGCAGAAAAAGCCCCGGGTGTTATTGCCGTGGTTTCGCACCTTAACAAACCATCTGCAGCTGCTTACGAGCAGGAGGGCGGACCACAGATGAAGATTTTTTATACGGATAGAATCTTTTATAATGGCCAACCGATTGCCATTGTAGTGGCCAATACCTTCGAAAGGGCAACTTATGCGGCTTCGCTGGTTAAAGCAACGTATGCAAAGGAAGAATTTAATACCGATTTCGAAAAGGCTTTAAAAGATCCGAAAGCGAAAAAATTTCAAGGTCAGGCTGATTACAAGCGCGGTATCGAAAACGCTTATAAAACGGCAGAAGTAAAGGTAGAAGAAAGATATTTTTTACCCATTGAAACACATAACCCAATGGAGCTCCATGGCATCATTGCCGATTGGCGGCCAAATAACCAATTAACCGTTTATGCTAAAACACAGGGGGTAAAAGCTACTCAGGGCACAATAGCCAATGTTTTTAAAATCCCGATGGAAAATATCCAGGTCAACTCAGAATTTGTGGGCGGTGGCTTTGGTATGGCATTGCGTACCTGGCCATTGGAAATTGCAACTGTAATGGCTTCGAAACACATTGGTAAGCCAGTAAAGCTTGTGGTTACAAGGATGCAGATGTTTACAATGGTTGGTAACCGGCCTGCTGCAATACAAACCATTGGTTTAGGTGCAAATAAAGATGGTAAACTAACCGGCATTACCCACAGGGCATATGGCGAAACATCCAGCTATGAGAATTTTACTGAAGGAGTGGTAAACATGGCCAAGTTTATGTACCAGTGTGATAATGTAAATACATCTTATGCCATTGTACCGGTTGATCTTGGTGTACCGATCTGGATGCGCGGACCAGGCGAAGCAACGGGGGCATTTGCCCTCGAAAGTGCAATTGATGAGATGGCGCACGCTTTGGATATGGATCCATTGGATTTCAGAATAAAAAATGATCCGGAAACCGATCAGCAAAAAAACAAACCTTTTTCGAGTAAGAATATCAAAGAAGCTTATAAAATTGGTGCTGATAAAATAGGATGGAACAATAGGAAAAATAAGCCGGGAAGTTTAACTGAAGGGCCATGGCAAACGGGTTATGGAGTAAGTGTGGGTGTATTTAATGCGAATAGAGGTAAGGCCAGCGTTAAAGGGATTTTGAAAGCAGATGGCTCTTTACTTTTGCAAAGTGCAACAAGTGATATTGGGCCTGGTACAGGTACTGGTATGACTTTAATTGCAAATAAAGTGATGAACATCCCGGTAAATAAAATCACTTTCGAACTTGGCGACTCATCATTGCCGCCTGCACCAAGCCAGGGAGGTTCGGCAACACTTTCTACCGTTGGTTCGGCTGTAAACGATGTTTGCGTGGCTTTAAAATCAGCGGTTGCAGAGTTAGCCGCAAATTCAAATATGGATGCCACAGCTAATTTTGTTGATGTACTGAAAAAAAATAACCTTCCTCATATAGAGGTAACCAAAGAAAGCCAGGGAGGAAAGGAGCGCGACAATTACTCAATGTATTCTTTTTCAATTCATTTTGTTCAGGTTAAAGTGCATTCGCTTACAGGTGTGGTTAAAGTAAGTAAAATTGTTTCAGTGGGCGATTCTGGTACTATCGTTAGTCCGAAAACGGCCCGCAGTCAAATGCTGGGTGGTGCTGTTGGCGGTATCGGAATGGCTTTAACTGAAGAATCGATTGTTGATCACCGCTATGGAAGATACATTAATAATAACTTCGCCGATTACCATGTTCCGGTAAATGCTGATGTGCCAGAAATCGATGTTAATTTTATCAATAAGCCCGATCCTTATATTAATCCAATGGGTGCAAAAGGTATGGGAGAAATTGCTTTAATCGGCTTTTCTGCCGCAGTAGCAAATGCGGTTTTTAATGCAACAGGGAAAAGAATCAGAACTTTACCAATTACACCAGATAAGATATTGGCGTAGTTTATTTAGTTACCGGCATATTGTTGAGAAGCAAATTTTATAGCCTTACTAATGGCAATACCTGGAAAAGATTGCTCTTTGCCCCAGGAAATGATGTTTATGATGCTATTAAATTGATTTAATTAAAATCAGGTGCGTGATTAGTGAATGCACAGGCGATAATATAAAAAGCGGGGGCGTTAATATAAAAAGCAGGGGCGTTATTATAAAAAGCGGGGACATCATTATAAAAAGCGGGGGCGTTAATATAAAAAGCGGGGGCATCATTATAAAAAGCGGGGTCATCATTATAAAAAGCGGGGGCGTTAATATAAAAAGCGGGGGCATTAATATAAAAAGCGGGAGCAATAAAATAGAATCCATAGCGGTATTTATAGATTAATTGCAACAAAATGGCACCTGCTGAAATGAACCGGCTATGACGAAGCCTAAATGTTAATCTCCTAGATTTGGGCAAAATTTAAGATATTATGATAGCTGCAAAAGGATATGCTGTTCACAGCAAAACTGATAAATTGGCTCCATGGAATTTCGAAAGAAGGAATGTTGGGCCGAAAGATGTATTAATTGAAATTTTGTTTAGTGGCATTTGCCATTCCGATATTCATCAGGTGAGGAGCGAATGGGGACCTGCCCGTTATCCGATGGTTCCGGGACATGAAATTGTAGGCCGGATTACAGAAGTGGGATCTGCTGTTTCAAAATTTAAAGTTGGCGACCTCGCTGGTATTGGTTGCATGGTTGATAGCTGTAAAGAATGCCCAACCTGTAAAGGCGGCCAGCAACAGTTTTGTGAAAAAGGAGAAACCGTTTGGACGTATAATAGTGTTGAAAGAGATAAAACTACGCCAACATATGGTGGTTACTCAAATAAAATTGTTTGTACAGAAGAATTTGTGGTACACGTTGCCGATAACCTTCCATTAGCGGGTGTAGCACCATTGTTATGTGCTGGTATAACCACCTATTCGCCAATTAAAAGATGGGGAATTACCAAAGGCCATAAAGTTGCAGTATTGGGTTTAGGCGGTTTAGGCCACATGGCAGTTAAATTTGCTGTCGCTTTTGGTGCAGAAGTTACGGTATTAAGTACTTCGCCATCAAAAGAGGAAGATGCAAGAAAATTAGGCGCGCATAACTTTGTGATCACCAAAGATGCTGAACAGTTGAAGAAATACGCCAAGCATTTCGATTTTATCATCGATTCAGTTTCTGCACCGCACGATTACGAAATGTATTTTAAGTTATTAAATGTGAACGGTGTACATATCTGCGTTGGCATACCTGCCGAGCCGATAAAATTTCCAGGTTCTGGTTTGATGCAGGGCAACAGGGTTTTAACCGCTTCGAGTATTGGTGGGATTGAAGAAACACAGGAGATGCTTGATTTCTGTGCCGCACATGATATTGTTTCAGAAGTGGAAGTGATCAATATCAACTACGTTAACGAAGCCTATGAGCGGGTATTAAGCAGCGATGTAAAATACCGTTTCGTAATTGATATGGATACGGTATAATTAGAGAAGTCAAGTTTAATGGGCAATATGCCTATCAAAAAGACTTCTCCGAATGTTATACAAAAAAGCGTCCTGATTTTACATCAGGATGCTTTTTTTTTTTTATTAAATAATGGCTGTAAGATTCTTCGACTTGCTCAGAATGACAAATTGAGATAAAATACTCCGTGTTTCTGTGATTCCGTGGCAAAAGAATCAACCTACTACCATTGACAAGCTGTTTTAATAGTCCTCGTTTGTAACGAGGATTTTTGAGGTACGCATTTGCAATGCGAAAATAATTCCTTTAAGAGCGATAAAATTGCTTTACTCGTACATCCTCATTACAAACGATAACGATGTAGAAGATTGCTTCGTCGGCTGAAAAACTTTAATAGTCCTCNATAATTCCTTTAAGAGCGATAAAATTGCTTTACTCGTACATCCTCATTACAAACGATAACGATGTAGAAGATTGCTTCGTCGGCTGAAAAACTTTAATAGTCCTCTTTTGTAACGAGGATTTTTGAGGCCCGCATTWGCAATGCGAAAATAATTCCTTTAAGAGCGATAAAATTGCTTTACTCGTACATCCTCATTACAAACGATAACGATGTAGAAGATTGCTTCGTCGGCTGAAAAACTTTAATAGTCCTCNCTTTAAGAGCGATAAAATTGCTTTACTCGTACATCCTCATTACAAACGATAACGATGTAGAAGATTGCTTCGTCGGCTGAAAAACTTTAATAGTCCTCGTTTGTAACGAGGATTTTTGAGGCCCGCATTTGCAATGCGAAAATAATTCCTTTAAGAGCGATAAAATCGCTTTACTCGTACATCCTCATTACAAACGATACCGATGTAAACAATATGCCTATCAAAATGACTTCTCCGAATGTTATACAAAAAAGCATCCTGATTTTACATCAGGATGCTTTTTTTGTTTTATTAAATAATGGCTGGAAGATTCTTCGACTTGCTCAGAATGACAAATTGAGATAAAATACTCCGTGTTTCTGTGATTCCGTGGCAAAAAATCAACCTACTTTGCAGTTGCTTTACCAGTGTATGTTGCTGCTAATTTTAATGCATTATAAGTATTTACGATACCACCGCTAATACAAAGATCAGAGAACGGAACCGAAACTTTTTCTGCTCCAGGCTCTTCACCTTTTGCGTACTCCACGTTGTGGTTCACTTTAGTTACCGATTTAACAATGATTTCTTTAACCTGTGCTGCTGTTAATTTTGGATAATACGAACGGATTAAACCAGCTAAACCAGCTACAACAGGAGAGGCCATACTGGTTCCATCAAGGTTTTTGTATTTAGAGCCTGGCACGGTAGAATAAATCTGAACACCAGGAGCGAAAACATCAACCTGTTGTTTGCCAAAGTTAGAGAAGCTTGCTTTAAGCGTTTCATCATCTTTCGGACCAGAAGCACCAACAGTGATCCATGAAGCAATGGTTTTTTCGTCTAAATCTTTATGGTTAGGAAAGTTGTTTTCTACATCAATATTTTTGTTTTCGTTACCAGCTGCCTGTACAATTAATACATCTTTAGAAGCTGCATATTTCATCGCTTCGTTTACAATTTCCTTGTTCCAGCTGTAAGCTTTACCAAAACTCATGTTGATCACTTTTGCACCATTATCTACCGCATAACGGATGGCATTGGCAACATCTTTATCCCTTTCATCACCATTTGGCGTACAACGCACACCCATAATGGCAACATTATCAGCCACACCTAAAATACCAAGTTTGTTGGTTCTATCAGCAGCTATAATACCTGCTACGTGCGTGCCGTGCATGGCATCAGGTCCGGCTACATCATTATTGCCATAAAATTTCTCTTTTACATTGTTCGGGTCATCACCAACTACGGAACGAGGATCGTAATCAAGATTTAAGTTGTAATTGGCCTGGCGGGTATAGTAGTCTAAACCTTCAACAATCTGATCTTCATAAAAATCTTTAAAGCTGCCTTTTTCAAGCTGTTGGGTTAACACACCCTGAATTCTGCCTTCAATTTCTGTAGCTGGTTTAAAGTTTTTAAAGTCTTCGATAGTTGGGTTTTCCTTACCAATTTTCTTTACCACAGCATCTAAAGCAGTTTTAAAGCCAGTTATGCCAGCAAGATTCTCTTTAGCTTCTGCCAGTTGCTTTTCTAAATCTGCTCTTTCTGCTTTAAATGTTTCGTAATCTTTTTTGTCCTTTTCAGCAACATTTGCATCCGTAGTATTTGCAAATCGAGCCTGATCGCGACGTACTAAACGGGTTAACTCCAGTGTTTCGAAGTTTACGGATTCCTTTGGTCCACCAATAAAATTCCAACCGTTAATGTCGTCGATATAACCATTTTTATCATCGTCTTTTCCATTGCCCGCTATTTCTTTGGTATTAACCCACATAATCCTTTTCAGGTCTTCATGCGTAGCTTCAACACCACCATCATTAACTGCAACAATAACTTTTACTGATTTTTTACCTTTTAAAAGCTCTTTGTAAGCTTTTTCGGTACTGATCCCAAAAGTGGTATCACTTTTAAGGTCAAGGTTTTGCCAGTTGGCTTTTTGCGCATTGGCTAAAGTTGGCAACGCACTTAAGAAGGCTGCACTTATAAGGGCGCTAAAAATTCTACTCTTATTCATTTATGTATTTTAGTATTAAACGTCGAAAGTTAATTTTAATTTTTTTATTGAAAGAAAATGTATTAAAAATAATGGTTTTGGCATGTTTTGTTGTTGATTCCGATTTTATTTTTCTTAAATGAGATCGTCATGTTCAATTTATTTCTGCTTCTTTTATGCAAAATAGATCCTGAAATAAATCCGATAGCTATCCGATCAGGGTAATGCCTGCCTGCGCCTAAATGAAAGAAATTTTGGTTAAAAAAAAATCCTGAAACGTTTTTCAGGATTTTCATCTATATAAATAATACGATCTACTTCAAATTGGCCACAATTTTTTTGGCCATTTCATCATGCGATTGTATCACAGTTAAAGTATTGGTTGCCCAGGTTTTTACTGCCTGATCGCGGTTTTCAGTTCCCTGTTTAAAAAGTGCAACGGTTTTATCATGGTCGGTAACCATCATATCCATATAATGTTTATCAAAGGCTGCTCCAGTCATTTTTTTCATTGCATCGATGTGGATCTGATCTTCGGCCGGAAGTGCATCAGGAGTAATGATTTTTTTATTTACAGCCAAAGCTTTCAACTCGGTATTTGCTTTGGTATGATCGGCCAGCATTTTAGCTGCAAAATCTTTCACTTCGGCACTTTTGGCATTTTTTTGAGCAATCTTTGCTGCTTCAACTTCCATAATACCGCCAACGGCTGCTTTTCTTAAAAAGGTTGCTCCAGCTTCGTCAACCCCAGTTTCTGTGGTTTCTGCACCTGCAACATGATTTCCGTTTACCATGGTGGTATCGCCCGAAACACTGTCTTTTGTAGTTGCTGATTTTTTATCCGCAGTTTGGCAAGCCTGGAAAGAAATGGCCAAGGCAAAGGCTGTAGACAATAGAAATATCTTTTTCATGTTTTCTTTTATTTTGATGTGTATTGAAAACAAGAGAACTTAAAAAAGGTTTTTACCGTTAATCCTGCACTTGTTTATAGATGTTTGGATTGGCGATAGCCATTTGTCTTTCAGGATTTTGGATCTGTGAAAAACCAAACTGTTCATATAGGCCATGCGCATCTAAAGTAGCCAGTTGATAACGTCTTAAACCCTGCAAATCTGGGTGGAAGATCATAAATGACATCAATTTTTTTGATAAACCCAAACCGCGGTAAGTTTCTTTGATATACACATCGCAAAGCCAGCCAAAAGTAGCCTTATCGGTTATCCACCTTGCAAAACCAACCTGCTCAGGGCCCTTGTAAATACCAAAACACAACGAATTTTCTATAGAATGTTTTACCGTTGCAAGCGGGATGCCTTCTGCCCAATAAGATTCTTCACTCAAATATTGGTGTATGGCTTCAATATCCAAATGCGCTTTATTATCTGAAAATATGAATCCGTTTTCGCTGATTTCCATTTTTAATGCTAGTTAACCGTTTAATTGTAAAAGTTGATTATCGTAAATCAGTTTACTGGTGAATCATATGATAGGCTTATCGAATGGATAAGTAACCAATTTACCAGTTTACGCAATTAACCTTATTAGTTACGCATATTTATAAACTGCAGGGGTTGACCAAAATCTTGATTTCTGCAAAGATTGATTACAGCTTGCAAATCATCAATTTTCTTTGCTGTAACACGAACCTGATCATCCATAATTGATGGCTGCACTTTTAATCCGCTGGCTTTAATTTTTGCCACAACTTTTTTTGCGGCTTCTTTATCCAAGCCCTCTTTAATGCTGATTTCTTTTCTGATCATGTTGCCAGAAGCCTGGTGCTCATCACCAAAATCGAGACTTTTTGGATCTAAATTTTGTTTCATCATTCGCGAAATAATAGAACCTTCGATGGCTTTTAAACGCATATCATCTTCGGTTACGATGGTAACAACATTTGTTTTTTTATCCAGATCGATGGTGCTTTTTGAGCCGTTGAAGTCGAATCGGTTTAAAATTTCCTTTTTAGCATTGTTAATCGCGTTGTCTAATGTTTGCGCGTCAACTTTACTTACTATATCAAAAGAAGGCATGGTTTTAGCTTTAAAGTAAAAAAATAAGTAGATTTAATAGAAATTAATCCATCCTCACAAAAAAACGAAAAATAATATGAAAACCACTAAGCCGAAGTCTCAAAAAAAAATCACCAAAAAAGAAGTTAAGAAACAATTGGAGCAATCTATTACAGATAAGTTTCTGGATGTGATTAAAAGCTTAGGTCATGATGTATCTGAAATTAGCACAGAGGTTGGGAAAGCAAGTAAGCGTGTGGCCAGAAAATTAACTAAAAAATTCACAATCGTTAAGGCCGATGTTGGTCAGAAAATTGATGATTTATTACATGCCTCGAAAGAAAAGGCAAAAGAGGCTAAAAAACCAGTTGTTAAGGCAACAACAAAGGCAGAGAAATCTGCAGCAAAAGTGGTAAAAAAGGCTGTTGCAAAAGCCAAACCTGTGGTACAGAGCATTAAGGTAGCTGCCATAGAAACAGAAGAAAAGGCAGAAAAAGTATTGGCAAAGCCAGTTGCAGCAGTAGAAGAAGCCGTAGCAGCATCGCCATCTGTAGCTAAAAAAGCATTAACTACAGCAGCTAAAGCCCCTGCAAAAGCAGCAGCAATAGTTAAAAAAGCTGTGGCACCTGTGGCTACACCAGAAAAAGCAACTTCGGTTGTTAAAAAAACAGTAGCTAAAGCTGCGCCAGCGGTTAAGAAAGAAGTGAAAACACCAGTTAAAAAATAGATTTGTTAACATTAAAGCGTGGATGAATTAACATCGATTTAACAAATTAATGTGCAGTTTTGAACATCCCTGTTATGGCAGGGATTTTTTATTTTTTTAAATGAGCAATAAGAAGATCCCATTTTTTAACCGAGAGATAAGTTGGCTTTACTTTAACGATCGCGTATTGCAGGAAGCAGCCGATGAAACCGTGCCGCTTATCGAAAGGATTAAGTTTCTATCAATATTTTCTTCCAACTTAGAAGAGTTTTATCGGGTTCGTGTGGCTACAATGACCAGGTTAACGAATTTAAACGATAAAGCAAAAGCACTTTTGGGCTTTAATCCCAAGAAAATTCTTAATGAAATCAAAAACATTGTGGTAAAGCAGGAAAGAAAATTCGACCAGCTATTTCAGGCCACTTTGATCAATGAACTTGCGCAAAACAGAATTTTTATTCTAAATGATACACAACTCAACGTAAGCCGGGGTGAGTTTGTTAAAAACCACTTTAGAGATAAGATTTTATCCAACGTAGTGCCGATTATGCTGGATATGGAGAAGCCTTTTCCAGAACTTAAAGACAGGTACCTTTATTTCTTTGTTAAACTTTCGAAAAAAGATACAAAAATTAGAGAAAAGTATGCTTTAATTGAAATTCCACCGAATTTGCCAAGGTTTTTGGTGCTGCCAGAAACCAACGACCTGAAATTTATTATACTTGCTGAAGACATTATCAGGTATTGTTTAGATGATATTTTTTATGTTTTTACCTACGATAATTTAGAGGCTTATTCGATTCAGTTAACACGTGATGCTGAACTGGATATTGATAAAAATATCAATGATAAATTTATTGAAGATTTAAAAAGCAGTTTGGAAAAGCGAAAAAAGGGGAAACCCATGCGTTTGCTTTACGATTCTGCTATGCCTTTAAATATGCTTACTGTTTTGGTAAATAAACTTAAACTCGAAGCCGAAAGTTTAATTCCAGGCAACCGTTACCACAAATTCGGCGATTTTATTGCTTTCCCAAATGTGGGTAAAAAGGAGCTGGAATATGCGCCAAACGTGCCGCTTAAGGTGCACGATCTGCACCGCACACAAAGCATGTTTAATAAGGTAGCCCAACGTGATTACCTGGTTAATTTGCCCTACCAATCTTACGATTATATTATTCTGTTTCTGCGCGAAGCGGCCCTTGACCCTAAGGTAACCGAAATACAGATTACTTTGTACCGCCTCGCCGAAAATTCGAAGGTGATTAACGCACTGATCAATGCCGCTAAAAATGGCAAAGCTGTTTCGGTTTTACTAGAGTTAAAAGCACGTTTTGATGAGCAGGCGAATATTTTCTGGACTACCCGTTTGATGGAAGAAGGGGTGAAAGTAAATTATGGTTTAACTGATTATAAAGTGCATTCTAAAATCTGTTTGGTAAAACGGATGGAAAAAGAAAAACCTGTTTATTATGCCAATTTGGCCACAGGTAATTTTAATGAGAAAACAGCAGGTTTATATTGCGACCACAGTATTTTTACCGCTAAAAAAGAAATTACAAACGATTTGGTGAAGCTTTTTGATGCCCTGAGCAAGAGAACAGTAACCAAAGGTTTTAAACACCTGATTGTTTCGCCTTTAGAAAGCCGTTCAAAGCTGGTTAATTTTATCAACCGCGAAATACGAAATGCCAAACAAGGAAAGTTGGCTTACATCATGTTAAAAGTGAATAGTTTAGCTGATGAGGGCATTATTGCAAAACTGTACGATGCCAGCAATGCAGGGGTTAAAATTCAACTTATTATCCGTGGTATTTGTTGTTTAGTGCCTGGTGTGAAGGGATTTAGCGAAAACATTACAGCCATCAGTATTATCGATAAGTTTTTAGAGCATGCCCGTGTGTATATTTTTGGCAATAATGGAAAAAACGATATGTATTTATCGTCTGCCGATTTAATGAGCCGAAATTTTGAACACCGTGTAGAAGTGGGTTTTCCGGTTTTAGATCATGATGTGAAACAGGAAATTCAGGATATTATCGATCTGCAATTGCAGGACAATACAAAATCGCGGCAGATAAACGCCTTAAATAACAATAAATACCATAAAAACAGGTTAAGCAAAAAAATAAGGGCACAAGTAGACATTTATAACTATTTAAAAACCAAGCATCAATCATAATGTTAAGATACGCAGCTATAGATATCGGTTCGAATGCCGTGAGGTTACTCATTGCCGATATCAGTAAACAGGACGGAAAATATAAATACAAGAAAAATACTTTAATCCGTGTGCCTTTAAGATTGGGTGATGATGCATTTTTGGATCAGTACATTTCGGATAAGAAATCTGCAGATCTGGTGAAGACCATGACTGCATTTAAAAATCTGATGGATGTTTATCATGTTTCAGAATATTTGGCCTGTGCAACATCTGCCATGCGGGAGGCTAGCAATGGTCAGGATATTGTTAAGCTGATTAAAGAACAAACAGACGTTACTTTAGAGATTATTGAAGGGCAGCGCGAAGCAAATATTATATATGCCAATCATATTGAAGAAGAATTGGACGAAAATAAAACCTATTTGTATATTGATGTTGGTGGTGGCAGTACAGAGTTGTCGGTTTTTGTAAAAGGAACACCTGAGGCTTCACGCTCATTTAACATTGGTACAATCAGGATGCTTGATAACCAGGACAAAGAAGAAACCTGGGATGAGATGAGAGAATGGGTGAAAGAGCACACAAAGGCTTATAAGCACCTTGCAGGCATTGGTACTGGAGGTAACATTAATAAGCTATTCCGGATGTCTGACGAAAAGGAAAACGCGCCTTTATCTTTGCAGAAATTAAATTCGATGTATAACAAATTAACCAGTTATTCATTAAAAGAAAGGATTAACACATTAGGACTAAATCCTGACCGTGCGGATGTGATTATCCCTGCCTGCGAAATTTATTTAACTTTAATGAAGTGGACAGGCATTAAGCAAATTTATGTGCCTAAAGTGGGGATGGCCGATGGGATTATTAAATTGCTGATTGAAGAGAAGCTGGATTAGATTGTAGTTATTGGATTGTCAATTTAATCGAAACGGAGGAACGATAAGTTTTATGAGGTAATCGTCTTCCTGAACTTGTTTCAGGATGTTTTTGCAACGAAATACATTCATGGATTTTAGGCCCTGAAATAAATTCAGGGTGACGCGTGTATTAGGTAAATCGTCCTCCTGAACTTGTTTCAGGATCTTTATGGCTCAAATACATTAATGGGTTACAGGCCCTGAAATAAATTCAGGGTGACGCGTGTATTAAGTAAATCGTCTTCCTGAACTTGTTTCAGGATCTTTATGGCTCAAATACATTAATGGGTTACAGGCCCTGAAATAAATTCAGGGTGACGCGCGTGTTTTAGGGTGACGCATATTTTTCAGGGTGACGCACGTATTAGGTAAATCGTCCTCCTGAACTTGTTTCAGGATCTTTATGGCTTGGAATAATTATTTAAGATTCTAAAAGCGACACGGCCTTATCATCTACAAACCAGGTCAATTTACCATCGATTGGGTTAATTAACTGAGAAGGGTAGGTATCTACATCTTTGTGTTCATCGCCGATTACATGTTTCAATGCTTCAGCTTTGTTTTCGCCAAAAACTAAAAATGCCACATTATCAGCTTTATTAATTAAAGGTGCAGTAAAACTGATCCGGTAAGTATCTAATTTTTCTACATATACAGAAGCTACATTTACTTCTTCATCTTCTACCAGTGTAGTATGAGGGAATATAGAAGCGGTGTGTGCATCATCGCCCATGCCTAAAAGAATCAGATCGAAAACAATGTCTTCTCCGTTGAAATGCTTGTCAATCGCTTTTTTATATTCAATCGCTGCTTTTTCTGGAGCTAAAGTTGTATTTACATAAAAAATATGGTCTTCTTTGATTCCTAATGGATCTAAAATGGCTTTTTTTGCCATTAAACCATTATAATTATCATCATCTGCCGGAACATTGCGTTCATCTCCAAAGAAGAAATATACTTTTTCCCAATCAATTCTATGTTGACCTTCGGTAGCAAGTAAATGATAGAGTGCTTTAGGAGAACTACCGCCTGTTAAAACGAAATTAAAGCGGTCGTTTTCTTCGATAGACATTTCTGCAATTTTAATTACATAATCCGCCAGATCCTGATTAAGTTCTTCTAATGTTTTATATATGAGTAGATTCATGTTGTAGTGGTTAATAGTTGATGGTTCATGGCTAGAGACTATCAGGCCATGAACCATCAACTTATTTATTCTTTATTCTTCAAAGGCAGGTTAAACCAATGGAAACCATCTCTTGCAATAAGTGCTTCTGCTTCTTCCGGTCCCCAGCTATCGGCAGGATAATTAGGGAAGTTGATTGATTTTTTGCTTTCCCAGGTATTTAAAATTGGCATTACCAACTCCCAGGCTGCTTCTACCTGATCGCCACGCATAAATAACGTTTGATCGCCCATCATCGCATCCAGTAACAAGGTTTCGTAAGCTTCAGGTGTATCACCTTCGTAGGTTCCTTTGTAATCGAAAACCATATCAACAGGATTTAGCACCATATCCAAACCTGGTCTTTTGGCCTGTACCTGCATACGGATACTCATTTCTGGCTGAATACTGATTACCAATCTGTTTTGCTGCCAGTTTTCGGTTACACCTGATGAGAAAATCTGATGTGGTACATCTCTAAACTGAATGGTAATTAATGATGAAGTTTGGTTTAAGCGTTTTCCTGTTCTCAAATAGAAAGGAATGCCCTGCCATCTCCAGTTATCGATATGAAATTTAACTGCTGCAAAAGTTTCGGTGTTGGAGTGAGGATCTACACCTTTTTCCTGGCGGTAGCCCGGAACTTCTTTGCCTTCTACCCAGCCTTTACTGTATTGGCCCCTAACGGTATGGAAACGGATATCTTCAGCAGAAAAAGGACGCATTGCTTTTAAAACCTCTACTTTACGGTTTCTGATTTCGTCGGCATCGAAGTTAATCGGAGCTTCCATTCCGATTAAACAGAGTAATTGCAACAGGTGATTCTGAATCATATCTCTTAACGCACCAGAACCCTCGTAATAGCCACCACGATCGCCTACGCCTAATTGTTCTGTTACCGAAATTTGAACGTGATCTATATACGATCTGTTCCATAAAGGCTCGAACAAGGCATTTGCAAAACGGAAAGCCATCATATTTTGAACGGTTTCTTTACCTAAATAATGATCGATACGGTAAATCTGTTTTTCAGTAAAAATGGTAGCCAATAAAGCATTAAGCTCTTTTGCCGATTCTAAATCATGGCCGAAAGGCTTTTCGATAACAATACGGCTGTTGTCTTCATCCTGGGTAAGTTTGTATTTTTGCAAGCATTCTGCAATAATAGGGAAGAAGTTAGGGGCAACTGCGAGGTAGAAAATTACCTGTGTACCTGCACCATATTCTTTTTGATATTTTTCTACAGCTGCTTTTAAATTTTCGAAGGTTTTTGGCTGCGCAAAATCAGTTGGGCAGTAATGCATTGTTTTTGTAAAATCGTCCCACTTATCTTTTTTTACTTTTCCACTGCGTGAAAACTGATTTACGGCATCTTCTAAGGCAGCTTTATAGCTATCGTCGGTAAATTCGGTTCTACCTGTACCAATAATGGCAAACTTATTTGGCATGTAACCCTCTATAAACAAATTATATAGGGCAGGTGCTAATTTTCTTTTGTTTAAATCACCTGTTCCACCAAATATTACAAAAATGGTAGGGTTTAATGCAGTTTTGCTTTTCATTTTATGTTGTTGTTCGTGAATCTATTAGGGTTATGATAATTTATTCCAGTCAGCATGGAAAACACCATCTTTATCAATACGCTCAAAAGTATGTGCGCCAAAGAAATCTCTTTGTGCCTGGATTAAATTAGAAGGCATGCGGCCTGTGGTAATGGTATCGAAATAGGTTAGGGTTGATGCAAATGCAGGAATACCTAAGCCAGAACTGATACAGGCACCGATTGTTTTGCGTGTGCCGCTTAATGTTCCTTTAATGATGTTTTGAATACCAGCATCACCGAATAAATGTTCTAATGAATTGTTTTTCTCGTAAGCCTGATAAATATCTTCTAAAAATTTGGCCCTGATGATACAGCCACCACGCCAGATTTTTGCAATTTCCTGTAACTGTAAATCGTATTTATATTCTTTTGAAGCCTGAACCAATAAGTGCATACCCTGCGCATAGGCACTGATCATAGCAAAGTAAAACGCATCTTCAAGTTCTTCAATGGTAACTGCTATCTGGGTATCTTTTTTGCCAAAAGCCTCTTCTAAAGAAACCCTTAATTGTTTAAACTTGGATAAATCGCGGTTTGAAACAGCCTCGTTAATGGTTGGAATTGGCAATTGAAGTTCCATTGAAACCTCTGAGGTCCATTTTCCGGTACCTTTTGAGCGGGCTTCATCTTTAATCTGATCTAAAAGATCATTTTGAGTTTCTGCATCTTTAAAAACAAAAATTTCAGCAGTAATTTCTAATAAGAAAGATTGCAACCTGCCTTCGTTCCATTTTTTAAATACTTTGTATATATCATCGTTGGAATAGCCTAAACCATTTTTCAGGATTCCATAAACCTCGGCAATGAGTTCCATAATGGCATATTCAATTCCATTATGTACCATTTTAACAAAGTGACCGGAAGCACCCGGGCCAATGTAGGTTACGCAAGGATCGGTTCCAACTTTTGCTGCTACCGCATCAAAAACATCTTTTACTACATTGTAAGCTTGTTTATCGCCACCTGGCATCATACTCGGACCAAAACGTGCGCCTTCTTCACCTCCAGAAATACCCATGCCGAAGAAATGCAAACCATCTTTCTCCAGTTCATCAACGCGGCGGTTGGTGTCGGTAAAATGAGAGTTACCGCTATCAATGATAATATCGCCTTTGCTTAACAATGGTTTTAATTCTGCAATAACACTATCAACAATTGGTCCGGCAGGCACCAGTAAAATCAGTGTACGTGGCGTTTGCAAGCTTGCAATAAAAGTTTCAATATCATCAAATCCTTCCAGATTGTGCGTTTTGCCTTCTTCTTCAAGTTTCGAGATCATTTTTCTGTCTTTATCGTAACCTGTTACAGAGAAGCCTTTATCAGCCATGTTTAACAATAAGTTTCGGCCCATTGTGCCTAAACCGATCATTCCCAATTTATATTTTTTTGAATCGTTACTTGCCATTTTTTATTTTTTAGGTTGCACCCAAAATTAGGGTTTACAAATTAATATTGCAGATATTGTTGTTAAAAGATTGTAATAAAGATCAATTATTTTTCAGGCTCAACAGTGAAGATGTTGTACTTATCGGCCAGTTTCCAAAGCTTGGCACCACCTTTAATTCCATCTCTGTTGGTTACAATTCTAATATTGCTTTCCAGTTTAAAATCTATCTGTTTAGAATTACCGCCACCTATATATAAGGTATCGTAATTAAAAACTGTTTTGTAGATTTCGATTACTTTTTTAAGCCTTTTATTCCAACGTTCTGAACCGATTTTTTCGAAAGCTTTATTGCCTATATAATCATCGTAATCTTCATCCTTATTAATTGGCAAGTGTGCCAGTTCTAAATGTGGCAACAATTCTCCATCAAACAACAATGCAGTACCAAAACCGGTACCCACTGTAAACACAATTTCAAAACCTTTACCTTCTACAACGCCCAAACCTTGCTGATCGGCATCATTTACCAGCCGTACCGATTTGCCCAGTTCGTTGGCCACGCGTTGGGCAAGGTCTACATCAGCCCATTTATTTTTAGCCAGGTTTGGAGCGGTTTTAACTATTCCGTTTTTTACATAGCCAGGAAAACCGATTGAAACACGGTTGTAGGTGTTCGGAAAGGGGGCAATTAGTTCAACAATACCAGAAACAATGTCTTTAGGTGTAGCTTCGGGCGGAGTTTTACTTTTTATATATTCGGTAAGCATGTTTCCGCTTTCATCCAAAAGAACCGTTTTAATGCTTGTGCCGCCAATATCGATTGATAATATATTGTTTTCAGCTTTTTTCTTTTCAGCCATAGTAGTGTATTTATAATTTCGAAGTTCTACAAATAAATTAAAACGACAAACATTAAATCACTATCGAAGTAATTTATGTGTAATAATATATTCTATAAAATCTATGTATTTAATAGAATATATTTAAGTTTGTTCCGTTAAACTAAAATTAGACCAAAGTTGTTATGACGGTAAATTACCTTGCATTCGCTATTCCGGCGTTTTTTATTTTTGTATTTATAGAGTTTAAAATAGCCCGGCATCAAAAAAGGGCAGAGGTATTTAAATATGAAAGTACGGTAGCAAATTTTAGTGTAGGGATTGCCGAGAGGTTGTTGAATTTATTTATTGCAGCCAGTTTTTATCAGACTTATAACTGGGTTTACACCAATTATGCCATTTTTGATATCAGCACCAAATGGTACGTATGGATATTGCTATTGTTGGCTACAGATTTGGTTTGGTATTGGTACCACAGGTTGGGGCATGAAATTAACTTTTTATGGGCAGCACATATTGTGCATCACCAAAGTGAGGAATTTAATTTATCGGCAGCAGCAAGAATCACCACTATCCAGGCTATTTTTCGGAATGTATTCTGGTGTATTCTTCCATTGATCGGCTTTCATCCGAATATGATTATTGCCATACTATTGGCACATGGAGCCTATTCTTTTTTTACCCATACCCAATTGATTGGGAAGCTGGGCTGGTTGGAAAACATACTGATTACACCTTCCTTACATGGCGTTCATCATGCTTCTGATGAGAAATACCTGGATAAAAATTATGGAGATGTTTTTGTGTTTTGGGATAAGCTTTTTGGTACTTTTCAAAAGGAAGAAGAAGCTCCGAAATATGGTTTAACACATCCCATTAAAAGTTATAGTTTTTTATGGCAGCATTTTCATTATTACCTCGAAATTGCAGAGGCTTACAAGCGTGCGAATGGTTTTAAAGCAAAATGGGATGCCGTTTTTGGTAGTCCGGCTTTGATGGATCAGAATATCCGGCCAATTTTAGAAGCGCGCTATTATCAGAACAAAAAGCAGGAAGTGGCCAAACCTAAATTTAAAATTTACTTAAATATCCAGCTGTTTATTGTGGTGGCCATGCTTACTACAGCAACTTTATTTTATGGCTTTTTAACACCAGTAAACAAGGTTGCGATCCTTATATTTATTTTGGTTACGCTTATAAATATAGGCGCACTGTTAGAGCAGCGCAAATGGATTTATTACCTGGAATGTTTCAGGCTGATCTTAATATTTGGCTTCTTTTTTTACACTTATAATCTACTTGGTTTTTTAATATTTCCCGTTATTATTTTAATTACACTTGAGCGGGCATTCTCTTTACGTAAACTTTACATGAAACATGTTTTTGAGTATGTAAAAGCCCGTTAGTGTTATTTCTTTAGCTTTCGATTTTAATTTATACATTATTGTTACAAGATGCTGTTTCGTTTTGTTGCATTATATAGATGCGTATTTATTTGATGTGTAATGAAATTATTACGCGTGTTGGTTAGCTTAACTTATATTGATGCATTGAGATCAAATTTATTGCTTTAAACACTCTTATTTGGCTGATTTCTATTTAATCCTTTTCAAAATATCTTTTCCGGATTTTCTTCAATCATCTTTAATTCTGTCTTTTTAATCATTCAGTTATTGAATGTTTGCTGTTCGTGTGTTTTATTGTTTTTTGTTTCGATTTGTTTTTATAATTTTATATAACGAAACTTATAATAAGTAAAATTAAACTAAACGCAACATTTTAGTGAGGCTTTTAATACATTAATATTTACTTAACATAGTTTTAACATAAACAGACTTACTTTGCCCGCAAATCCGGTCGAAATAAATCGAAATTATGAACCCTATTACTAACCGGATATATAAATAATTATGATTAAAAATTTTACTCAACAGATTTCGTGGTATCAGTGCGTTCTGCATGTAAAGAAAAGCAATCCCGATAGCTTTAAAACAATTACCCCTTTTTTTAAAGGTAGGCTAAAACGCTTTAGTATTTTAGTGTTTGCATTGGTATTACAATTGGTTTGCATAAACCAAGGTTTTGCACAAACGCCAACCCAAAAAATTGTTATTAAAGGTACTGTGTTAGATGATGCGGATGGACAGGTGTTAATTGGTACTACCATCACCGATAACAATAAGAAGTTTTTGGCAGTAACAAATGAGAAAGGAAATTACTCAATCAGTGTTGCTAAGGGAACAACCATTTTGTACAATATGGTGGGTTATAAAACTTTAGCTAAAGTTTTTAATAACAACGATAATGATGCTGTGGTAAGGTTACAATCTTCTACAAGTGCTTTAAATGATGTTGTGGTTACGGCCCTTGGTATTAAACGTTCTGAACGGGCACTGGGTTACTCAGTTGCAGTTTTAGATAGTTCTGCATTTACCAATGCGGTTTCTACCAACTGGACTGATGCTTTATCGGGTAAAGTTGCAGGCTTAAACCTGGTTCGTAACAGCGGTTTGGCTGCATCCAATAAAATTATCCTTCGGGGAGAAAATAATTTAACCGGCGATAACGAAGCGCTCATTGTAATTGATGGTGTAGTTGCCAGTAGCAGTGCTAAACGTACAGCCGGAACAGGTGGAGGCGTTTATGGTACATCAGGAGATATTCTGCCTACAGATTTTGGAAGCGCGCTGAATGATTTAAGTCCAGACGATATTGAGAATGTAACCGTATTAAAAGGACCTGCGGCATCTGCACTATATGGCCAGCGTGGAGCAAATGGAGCCATTGTAATTACCACTAAATCTGCTGGCAGCAGCAAAAAAAAGTTTAACATTACGTTTACTTCCAATACAGCATTTGAGCAAATTAACAGAGGTCCGGATATTCAGCAAGAGTATGGAGCAGGCGTAAGTGGTGCAAGCTATTACAGTTTTGGAACCAATGCCGATGGTGCCGATACCCATGCAACTAGTTCTACCTACGGACCGAGGTTTGATGGCACGAGCATGTTTTTTCAATATGATCCAACTACACAAAAAGGGGGCACCACCCGTACACCTTGGGTGGCTTATCCAAATGCTTTGGATGCGTTTTTCAAAACAGGTGTCGAAACTACCAATTCTGTAACATTAGATGGAAACGCTGGAAAAGTAGGGTTACGTTTTACTGCAAACCATGGCAACAATGATTGGATTGTTCCCAATACAAATTTAGAGCGTACTTCCCTTGCGCTATCTGGAAATAGTAACATAACCAAAAAACTAAACATTGTTTTTAAAGCCAACTACAATAATAGGCATAGTGATAATTTACCAGCAACCGGTTATGGTAATCAATCGTTAATGTATTGGTTTATGTTTGCGCATCCAAACATGAATTTGGATTGGTTTAAGAACTATTGGGTAGCCGGACAGGAAGGTCGGAAATTTGTTGATTTAACATCCAGCTTTCCAGAAGGTCCTTATGCAATTTCTGAACAATATTTAAACGGACAGAGAAGAAATGGTATTTTGGGTAATATCCAGGCGACTTACAAGTTTACCAATGATTTAAGTTTACTTGTGCGTTCTTCTATTGATTATAATCATGATATCCGCGAAACTAAGCGTCCGTGGGATGCTGCAGGAGCGAAATTTGCTCAGGGATCTTTTCGTGTTCAGGATATAAATTCTTATGAAGTAAATGCCGACTTTTTATTAAGATACAATAAAGATTTATCTAAGGATTTAAAACTTTCTGCTTCAGTAGGTGGTAGCCAATTGAGAAATCGATACAACAAATCAGAATTGCGTGCTGATGGATTGGTTGTTCCGGGAGATTACAGGTTAGAAAACAATCAAAATCCACTGATTTCTGTTCCGGATACTGCCCGTTTTAACATTAACAGTTTGTACGGTACAATGTCGCTTTCACTAAAAAATTATTTGTTTTTGGATTTGACAGGCAGACAGGATTGGAACAGTACTTTGGCATCTCCGTTACGTACCGATAATGTGGGTTTCTTCTATCCATCTGCAAGTTTATCTTTCATTGCTTCCGATTTTTGGCAAATGCCTTCACAAATTAGCTATTTTAAACTTCGCGGATCAATTGCTCAGGTGGGTAGTGGAGGTACAACACCATACCGAACTGCATATAACTATACCCTTGCCGCAAACGGAATTTATCCTGGCGGTGCAATGACAAACCCAAGTGTACTCCCAAACAATAACTTAAAGCCATTATCTACCACAACAATTGAAGTGGGTGCGGAATTAAAATTGTTTAAAAACAGATTGAATTTTGATTTTGCCGCTTATACCGGAAATACAAAAAATCAGATATTAAGTCGCTCAATTGATCGTGCAACTGGTTATTCTATTGCCGTATTCAATGCAGGACGAGTAGATAACAAAGGTTTGGAAATGTCATTAAACGCAATACCATTGCAAACCAGATCATTTAAATGGACGGTTAACGGAACTTTTTCAGCAAACAGAAACACCATTAAAGAACTTGCAGATAGCTCAGTGATATTGCGTACCGGCCCAATTGGAGGTACTCAAATCGTAGCCAATGTAGGAGGTAGTTTAGGCGATATTTATGGTTTTGGCCTAAAGCGTTCACCTGATGGACAAGTAATATTCGACAATACGGGTAAAGCCATTCCAGATCAAACCCAGTTAAAATACCTGGGTAATACTATGCCTAAATTCAGATTTAGCTTTGGTACTGGTGTAACTTATAAAGGCTTTGCTGCCAATGTTTTATTTGATGCACAACTTGGTGCTTTTGCCCATTCTTTAACCTTTGCAAGAATGGCCGGCCTTGGTAAATTGAAATTAACCTTACCGGGAAGGTACGGCGGTTTAATCGGGGATGGTGTAATGTTAAATCCTGATGGTGTTACTTATAGTCCTAATACCATAGTTGCAACTGATGTGGGTGCATTTTATGAAGCCATGTACGGCTCAACCAATGCAGAAGGAAGTACATTTAGAACAGATTATTTAAAATTCAGAGAGGCTAATATTAATTATACATTCTCAAAAAGATTGGTTTCTAGCTTAGGCCTGAGCAGGATAACCATAGGCGTGTATGGCCGTAACCTGTACACCTGGTCGCCATGGCCTGCCTTCGATCCGGAGTTTGGTACACTGTCGGGCAACGATATTGTACAAGGTTTTGAGGTAGGACAACTGCCATCAACCAGAACTTTTGGTGCACGTTTAGTAGTGGGTATAAACTAATAAGAAAATGAAAAAGATTAAAAATATTACAGGTTATGCTTTCTTACTGGTGATGGGGACTTCATTTTTCTCCTGCAAGAAAGATTTCGATAAAATTAATACCGATCCAATAGGTGTGCCAGAAGTTACCGCAGATAAATTGCTGGCACCTACGTTAACCAATGTGTTGAGTGCAAACTTAATCCGCAACAGAACCATTAACAATGAACTGATGCAGGTTACGGTTTCTACATTGGATGAGGTACTGGAAGGTAGGATCTACCGCTATGATATCAGAAGACAATTATCTGACGCAATGTGGAATTCATGGTATTCTGAATTGACTAACATTAAAGATATCAATACAATTGCCAGTAAACCAGGTGCGATTAATACTTCCTATCAGGGAATTTCGAGAATTGCAGAAGCATGGACAATGCAATTGCTAACCGATACTTACGGAGATGTACCTTACACCCAGGCAAATCAAGGTAGAGATGGAGTGCTGGAGCCAGCATTCGATAAGCAAAAAGATATTTATGCATCACTATTAAGCAAACTGGAAGAAGCCAATACATTGCTAACAGCGGGGCAGAAAATTGAAGCAAGCAGTGATCCGGTATTTAACGGAGATATTAGTAAATGGCGCAGATTTGGAAATTCGCTGTACTTAAGGCTGCTGTTACGTATTTCTGGCAAGGCAGAAGCAAGTGCTCAGGCCATTGCAAAAATTAAAGAAATTGTTGATACCAACCCTGCCAAGTATCCAATAATGACTGACAATACACATACCGCTAAAATTCTTTGGAATGGTACAAATAGCAGTACTGCGGTTTATTCGTCTCCATTTATGGTAAACGTTAGGCCAGCGGATTTCAGGGGTTCGGCCATTGTTGATTTTTTTATGAATAACCTTACCAGTTGGAACGATCCAAGGATAGATCCAAATCTTGGAAAAAATGGGGTAAACAGGTGGAGCATAGCTGCTGGTCCGGCAGGATATATTGGTGTACAGAGTGCTTATCCAATAGGTAGCGGGGCACCGGCAAAACAAGCTTACTTTTATTCAGATGCACAGTCGGGTAACCCCACAAGTTTACAAACAGATGCATCAACAGGTGTGATAATGAACGTGGCTGAAGTTGATTTTATTTTAGCTGAAGCAGCTGCCAAAGGTTGGATTAATGGAACGGGTGAAAATTATTATTATAAAGGTGTAGCCGATGGAATTAATTATTGGTTGCCAACTTTATATGCAAACAGTAATGATGCAGCTGTAAGAAATTATGCTTTAAAAGGTGATTTTAGCTGGAATAATGCATTGCCATTGGATAGTAAAACAACAGGTGCAAACAGCAAACTCGAACAAATTCACTTACAAAAATATTATGCACTTTTTTTGGTTGATTTTCAGCAATGGTTCGAATATAGAAGAACAGGCCATCCGTTGCTTCCGAAAGGATCAAGTTTATTAAATGGTGGCAAAATGCCGGTTCGTTTATACTATCCTATACTTGCACAATCAACCAACCCTACCAACTATAAAAACGTTTTGGCCGCTCAAGGTCCGGATGATGTAAACACTTTAATGTGGTGGCAAAAACCTTAAATATTATTGACGATGAAAAATAAATTAAAATATTTTTTCTTGCTTGCAATTCTTGTAGTTGTTTACGCAAGTTGTAAAAGAGATGATGACTATAAATATAAATTTTCTGAAAGTGGTTTCATTTCTAACTTTGATTTAAGGAGATACTATAAAGGCTCGGATCTTTCACTTAATCCAGATGCTATAGGTGGTGCCACAAGCATAAGAGGTGTGGTGGTTTCTGATTTTAGATCGGGCAATTCGGTAACAGGATTAATTGCTTTGCAAAACAGCCGCATTAACGGTACTGCAGATTCGCTTAGAGGGATTTCATTCAATCTTGGAACTGCGGCGGCAAATTTTATTCCAGGAGATTCACTGCACATTAAATTGGATGGAGGAGTATTAAAAAGGGTTGATGGCATTTTACAAATCACTGGTTTAACGGGTTCGGCGATAACCAAAGTGGCATCAGGAAGAACAATTAAATTACAGGCAGCAAATACGAGTGCTATTTTAGCCAATCCAGATCGTTATGAAAGTACGCTGGTTGCAATTAACAATGCGGTTTATGATCCGGAACCTGCAAGCGATGTGGTATATTCTGGAGATAAAATATTAAACGACGGTTTCGGCCTGGCAACATTGCGTACCAGTACCAATGCAACTTTCGCCAATGCAATTGTACAACCTTCAGGAAATTTTACAGGCATTGTTTACGTTACAGGAACAGGAACTTCGAAGAAGATCGAATACCGGATGCGAACTGTTGATGACTTCTTTTACGTTCCTATGCCTAAACTATCACCAGCAATTATTTCGGGCTTCGATGTAGATCCAAATGTTACGGATGGTAATTATGAATATATTCAGTTTTTAGCTACAAGGGATATTGATTTTGCAGTAACTCCATTCTCAGTGTATACGAGTAATAATGCCGGTGCAGCTTCTTTCCCTACGTTAGGATGGAATACAGGCGGCGTAAGAACCTACAAGTTTAACCTCATTTCCGGAACCGTAAAAAAAGGTGAGTTTTTCTATGTTGGAGGCGCAGGTCAACGTATTAATGGCTCAGCCTCAACAGTTATACCTGCTTCAAAATGGATAGCCAGTTTAGATTATAGCGTGTTAGCAGGTGCTAATGGTATTGGCGATAAAACAGGTAACCTGTTGGCCAATAGCGGTAATGTTGCCGGTATCGCATTATTTGAAGGTACAAATGTAACTCCAGCTTCAACACCTTTAGATGTTATCTTTTATGGAGGCGATAAAGGAAGTTTTTATACTGCCGGTCCGCCAGAGTATGGATTGAGGATTACCATTACCGATAAATTTGCCACCTATGCAGGAAAAGTTCCTCAGGAGTATTACGGAAAAGGAACCAATGATGTTTCTAAACGTTTTGCTGGTTTTCCAACAGCAACAAGTTTTGCAAAATTAGGAGGCGTTTACAAAGCCACCAAAGGCGGCTGGGAATCGGTTAGAACTATGACAAGCGTTCCTTTAACCAATACTTCTGTACTCAGTGCAATCGAAACAGGTGGCGTTACCACTTTAATAAATAAGTAAAAACAGTGAGAGGGCCAGCAAGTACTGGCCTTCTTTATATTATAGAATTTAATACGATGATTTAATATCCTTAAAAAATCATGAACAGAAGATCATTCATACAAAAATCTACTTTATTAACCTCAACAATCTTCATCAGCTTAAAATCTTTTCCATCATCCTTATTTTCTGTTGATGGATTGGTAAGCGGAACCGTAACCAGTAAAGGTAAAGCTGTAGCTGGTGTGGTAATTTCGGATGGCTATAGTGTAGTACAAACAGATAAAAGCGGCAATTATCAAATCCAATTGCATGAACTTGCCCGTTTTGTTTGGATCAGTACACCATCTGGTTACGAATTTAAAACAGAAAGCAGTATAGCACGTCATTATTATAAACCAGATACAGCTGGCAAATTAAACTTCGACCTTAAACCTTTAAAACAGAACGATAATAAACACAATTTTATCATTTGGGCAGATCCGCAGGTGAAGAACAAAAAAGATGTTCAGCAGATGATGGAAACTTCTGTTCCCGATACAAGAGAAGTGGTAAAAAGTATGGGTAAAACACCAGTCCATGGAATTGGTGTTGGCGATTTAGTTTGGGATAATTTCGACCTTTTTCCTGCATACGATGAAGCCATTGCTAATATCGGAATCCCGTTTTTCCAGGCATTGGGAAACCACGATCAGGATTACAGACAAGGGGGAGATGATACCTCAGATCGTACCTTTCAGGCGCATTACGGACCAACATATTATTCTTTCAATAGGGGGAAAGCCCATTACGTTGTTTTAGATGATGTTCGTTATTTGGGTGTAGAAAGAACTTACGATGGTTACATTACCCCAACGCAACTCGAATGGCTGGCGAAAGATCTTCAGTTGGTGCCAAAAGATTCATTATTGATCATTTGTCTGCACATTCCGGTGCACAATTCGGTTAAAAATAATGAAGATTTTTATGCAGTATTAAAAGATTTTAAAAACGTTCACATTATGTCGGGCCATACACATTTTAATAAAAATGTAATCAAAAACGGCATTTATGAACATAATCACGGAACTGTTTGTGGTGGCTGGTGGACAGGCCCAATTTGTGAGGATGGAACGCCTCGAGGTTATGGTGTTTATGAAGTAGACGGTACCAATTTAAAATGGTATTATAAATCAACAGGCAGAAACCGTAAAGAACAGCTTAATATTTATGTAGATACACTTACCAATCAGAAGAGATTAATTGCCAATGTTTGGAATTATGATCCCGAATGGAAAGTAGAATATTACTTGGATGGTAAAGCAATGGGTGTGTTGGCACAAACAGATGGGTATGATCCGTTAGCGGTTAAACTATATAAAGGAGATAAATTACCAAATCCACGGCCATTTGTAGAGCCCAGGTCTACTGATCATTTATTCATGGCACATTTCGAACCATCAGTAAAAAAAGTTAAAGTTGTGGCTACCGATCGCTTCGGAGAAAAATTTGAAGCTGAAATTAAAGCTTAATCCATTCTAAATATGAAACTTAAAACAACAACAATTTTTATCTTATTTTCTGCATTTGCAGCTAAATCATTTAGTCAGGAAGTTAAATTCCCTGCTTTTAGTGCAGAAGCGCACCGTGGAGGAAGAGGACTAATGCCCGAAAATACAATTTTGGCAATGTTAAATGCCATGAAAATTGATGGCATTACCACACTTGAAATGGATACTCATATTTCAAAAGATGGTAAAGTAGTGGTTACCCATGATGATTATTTAAGTCCTGCATTTATGCTAAGCCCTGATGGTAAAGATATCCCAACAACAGATGCGAAGAAATATCCCATTTTTGGAATGGACTATGCTGAAATTAAGAAATTCGATATCGGCACAAAGTATTATGATTTGTTTCCTCAGCAGAAAAAAGAAAAAACGCATCTTTCATTATTAGCTGATTTAATTGATGCCGTTCAGCAGGATATAAAAGCCAATAAAAGGAAGCAGTTCTTTTATAATATCGAAACCAAATGCAGCGAAAGCGGTGATGGAATTACCAACCCTAAACCTGAAGAATTTGTTAAGCTTTTAATGGAAGTAATAATTAAGAAAAAGGTAACTGATTTTGTTGTAATCCAATCTTTCGATAAAAGAACAATACAGATCATCCATGAAAAGTATCCAAAAATGAAAACATCTTTTTTGGTGGCCAATAAAAAAACATATGAAGAAAATATTGCTGATTTGGGTTATAAGCCATTTATTTTAAGCCCGTTATGGCAAATGGTAAATGAAGAATTGGTGAAAAAAGCACATGCTGATGGTGTAAAAATTATTCCCTGGACAGCAAATACTTTAGCTGATATTCAAAAATTAAAAGCTTTAAATGTTGATGGTATTATTTCTGACTATCCGGATATTTTAGTGCAGGCAAAATAGTATTTTAGTCCCTAATAACTAAATATAATATGAAAGCACACTTTAAAAGGCTATTACTAGCTGCCTGTACATTATTACTGCTTAATTTAACAGGATTACAAGCGCAGGAGGTTAAATGGGACAGTACTTACCGACCAGGGAAATATGTAGAACTGGTTGCAAAATTTAAAGCTGATCCTGCATCAAAGAAAGATTTCATCTTTTTAGGCAATAGCATTACAGCCGGTACCGATTGGGCCAAACTTTTGGATCTTCCGCAAGCAAAAAACAGGGGAATATCAGGCGACATTACTTTTGGCGTTTTAGAGCGCCTGCAAGATGTGATAGATGGTAAACCGGCAAAAGTTTTTATTTTAATTGGAATAAATGATGTTTCGAGGAATATTCCCGATAGTGTAATTTTAAGAAATTATAAAACCATCATTGCCCGGATTAGGAAAGGATCGAAAAAAACACACATTTATTTTAACACACTTTTACCTGTGAACAGTGCTTTCGAAAAATTTAAAAATCATTATGGTAAAGACGAACATATTCTTTGGTTAAATGATGAAATCAGAAAATTTGCGGCTAAAAATGTTACCGTTATTGATTTGTATCCAAATTTCACCGATCAGGACAAGCATTTAAGGGCAGAACTCACTAAAGATGGTTTGCACCTTATTCCGGCTGGATACCAGGTTTGGGCAGATTTTCTTAAAAAAACTGGTTATTTAACTGAGAAATAATATGATTTGGAAAGAAGTCAAGTTTCAAAAACTTGACTTCTTAGGAGTTAAATAGAAAGGTTTTGGCCAAGAAACTGCACTTTTTCTTTATCAATATTTTCTAAGCTAGGTACACCACCTAGCTTTTTTATTTTCGAATATTGCAATATGTATCTTTCTGTTTCTAAATTTTCATCGCCATTAAAAATAATGCCTTTAATAGGAATTTGATATTGTTTAAGCAGATTAATTGATAAAAGCGTATGGTTAATGCTGCCTAAATAATTTTGAGAAACCAATATCACTTCTACATTCAGTTTTTTAATTAGGTCAACAATCAATTCATGTTCATTTAACGGAACCATTAAACCTCCGGCACCTTCAATAATTAAATTATTATCGGTTTCAGGAATGTTGATGTTGTTGAGGTCGATTTCAATGCCATCCAATTTTGCTGATAAATGGGGGGATAAAGGCTGGTTCAGTCTATAACTTTCTGGATGGATAACCGTTTTGCTGTTGCTGATTAAATTTTCGATAGTTAGACTGTCGCTTGTTTCTAAGTCTCCAGATTGGATCGGTTTCCAATAATCTGCTTTTAATTTTTCAGTTAAAATGGCGCTGATTAAAGTTTTTCCAATTCCTGTTCCTATTCCTGTTATAAAATATTTAGCCATTTAATTTAATGCTTTAAGGTGATTAACCAACGAAATAATTTCTTCATCGGTATTAAAAGTGTGCAGGCAAATCCTTAATCTTTCTTTTCCTACTGCCACGGTTGGGCTTAATATTGCCCTTACATCAAAACCCTGGTTTTGCAATGTAGTTGCAGCCATTTTTGTGGCTTCATTGGTTTCGAATAAAACCCCCTGGATAGTGCTTTCGCTGTCAAGGGTATTAATATTCAGTTCTCTTACGGTTTTCCTGAACAAGGCAATTTTTTGATGAACCAACTCATGATCAATTTTCGGTAATAACTGATAGGCAGATTTTATCGCTACAATATTATGAACAGGTGCTGCGGTAGTGTAAATAAATGATCTTGCGTAATTAATCAGGTATTGGCGCAAATTTTTACTCCCTAAAATAATTGCTCCGTGTGTACCCATGGCTTTTCCGAAAGTTACAATGCGTGCAAAAACCTGACCGGTCAAATTAAGCTGATTGATTAATCCGCTTCCGTTTTTACCGAATATACCTGTAGCATGAGCTTCATCCACAATCAGATTTGCATTGTAAAGCTTACAAAGATTCGATATTTCAATCAAAGGGGCAAAATCACCATCCATGGAATAAACACTTTCTACCACCACAAAAATATTTCCCCTGGCAAGTTTCAGTTTGCTTTCCAGATCAATTATATCGTTATGAAGAAATTTGTATCGTGTGGCATAACTTAATCTGCAGCCATCTATAATACTTGCATGGATCAGCTCATCTGTAATAATAGTATCACCACGTTGTGGAACAGATGATAGGAGCCCCACATTTGCATCGTATCCCGAATTGAAAATCAATCCGCTTTCAGATTGGTGAAAATCGGCAATAAATTGCTCAGTTTCTTCTATAAACTTGGTATTTCCGCTTAAAAGGCGCGAGCCACCTGCACCATTTAGGTAATTTGGTAGTTTGCTTAATGTTAGATCGATTAAATCTTTTAATTCGACAGACCTGGCAAAACCGAGATAATCATTAGAACAAAAATCAACAGGAGGGAAGTTCGTTGATAAATTTCTGATGGAAAAATTATCTTTTCGCTCCTGAAGTTTGCCATTAAGAAATTGCTCTAATTTGCTCATCGGTCAAAAGTAAAAAAAGCGTCCCGAATAATCGGAACGCTTTTAAAAATATAATTAATTACTGTTTACTCAATTTATCCTTGTGCAGGTGGATTTGAAACCACAGGGGCTTTATCTTTTCTGCCTCTTCCGCCCATTCCTTTTCTCATTTTTTCACCTTTTTCTTTGGCTTCTGCACGGAAAGCATCCAGCTTTGTTTTTTGATCGGCGGTTAAAACAGCATCAATTTTAGTTTTTTGCTCATCCATGGCCGCTTTACGCTCTTTCATCTTACCTTTAATATCACCCTGATCAGCAGTTCTCCAGGTCTCCATTTTTTTTGCATTCTCTAATTGAATGGCATAAATTTTGGTTTTCTGATCAGCTGTAAGGCTTAATTCTTTCTCCAGTTTGGCGGTTACTTTTTCAGCCCTTTGTTCTGCGGTCATTTTAGGCATTGCCCGTCTTGCACGCTTTGTAGTGTCTTGAGCAAATGCAGCGGTTAATCCCATTACTGCAATTGCTATTGTTAAAATTGCCTTTTTCATGTTCTGTTTTTTTATGTGTTTGTTAATTCAATAGATACATAAAAACGCAAACGGTTTAATCGGCTGTTGTTAAAAAGTGTTAATTTTTATTTAATTGCGAAATTGATTTCTGCATTTGGGCCATCATCTGCGTTAATGTTTCCATGGTAGGGTCTGGTGCAGGTTCTGGTAATGAGGTAGAGATATACGCTTTAGCTTTCCAGATTTCCAAAATATCTTCTGCAGCAATTGTATAGGCATCGTATACCTTATTATCAGATATTAATTTCAAATCTTTATTTTCTCTGAAACGGTTGCCAGCCCTTTTATAAACAACGCCTTCATTTTTACTGATTACGATATAGGTTTCGCCGGTTTTTACTTCGTTCCAATTGTCTAAATATTCGCCAATAATTACGCTACCTGGCTGAACGGGTAACATACTATCGCCCATAATTTCAAATGCCCTAAATGTACCCTGCCTTAAGGCAGCAAGAGGAAGCTGAAATTTTGGAAGATCACTAATATATTGTGGGTCTGAAAAACCATTTAAATAACCAGCACTTGCTTTAACCGGAACCAATTCGATGTTCTCACGATCATTTTGATCTACAGAAATGCTAAGCACCCTTAGGTTAGATCCCTGGCTTTTCGGCTTCGGTTTCCAGCTGTCAGATATCTTCTCATTAATAAATTCATCGATGGTCAGGTCGAAGTATTCTGCTATTTTTTTTAGTAAATCATACTTCGGTTCTGCCCGGTCTTCCTCATAAGCGCCGATCAGCGATCTTTTGATTTCCATAATATCAGCGAAATTCTGCTGTGTATGGCCTTTTTTCTTCCTGAGGTACTTTAAATTATTTGAAATATTTGACATAAAAATAAATTTTAAAATAAATTTGGAATTACTAAAATAGTTAGTAATTTTATGCTCATAAAGTTAGTAATATTATTTTGATTTGCAAGAGGGTATACTAAATAGTTTAGTTTTAATTTTTAAACACAGGATCATGAAAAAGTTTGTTTATATCGTTACCGACAGAAATCGTACAAGTATGCACGTGGGCATGAGCTCAGATTTGATTAAGACGCTGGATTTCTACAAACAGATGCCAAACTTATTTTTCGATAGCGGGCAGCAATTAACGCGGTTGGTTTATTTTGAAGAGTTTAAAACGGAAGCACAGGCATTAGGCCGATTCAAAACAATAAGCAGGTTTACCCGTATGCAAAAAGAGCGATTGGTTAGATCTTGTAATCCAGATTGGATTGATTTAACAATTGGTCTTGATTTTGAAAATATTCTTTTAGAAAGAAATACTACCAATCAGGTTAAACTCTCATTTTCCAGTTTATCTTAACCAGGTTTTAAGGTATAGATATTTAATAAAAATACGAATGAAATTTAGGCTTATAAAAAAAATGCTTGAATGATCAGAATAGTTTTCCAATCATTCAAGCAATCTTTAGCTTTATATTTGTTATTTAATTATTCTCACATTAAATATTGAATAATTCTCTCATTCCATCATTCTCTATTTTAACCCGTTACCTACCATCCGGGTGCAAAAGTTAAACCAAATACCCCGGTTTTAACATCTTTACGCTGAAAAGGAATGGCATAATAAGGTTCCAGTACGAAATAACCGAAAACATTTACACGTAACGATATACCAACGCTCATTGCCGGCACACGCTCAGTTGTAGATTGATAGGTAACAGGCTTTTGCTTATCATCCAGCACAGGTGCTCCATTATTATCCAATAATGGTAAAGTGGTATAAGTTGGCTCACTTTTAAATTTTACTTTCGTATCATTTGTCCAGGCTAAACCTGCATCAAAGAATAGATTTAAATCAGAAAATAGAAATTTAGAAGGAATAGCGGCTAATTTTTTCGGACCTGTAAATGGTAAACGTACTTCAAAATTAAAAACTGCAATTTTACTTCCTGTTAACTGGTTAATATCAAAAGACTCCGAAGATTGAGCTGAAGTACTCTTGTAAATAGAATTGGATTCATAACCCCTTATTAAATAAGGATAACCAACATACAATGGATAGAGCCTGTCTGCATCTTTACCAATCCTTAAAGTATTGTAACTTCTAACCGCAAAAGTTACTGGCTTAGCGCGCCAATATTTGCGAAGGTCGGCAGTTACTCCGGCAAAATTATAGGTTCCGAAGTATTTTTCTCCGCTTACACGATACCTAAAACCATCAAGCGGACCTGTTAATCCGAAAATTGAGTTATCACCAACAAAACCAGCATTTAATTGATAAAGCGTGAAGGAATTAAATGGAATGCCATAATCCTGAGAAGCAACATCATTAGAGATTCTGGTTTTATCTTGTCCAATGAAGTTTCCGGCTGAGTTATAATAATTGCTATATCTGTCAATTCGATAGCTGTAATGAGAAAACGACCCACCCAATTCAAATCTATGTATTTTGCTGAATGGGTATGCGCCGAAAACCTGAACTTGATCTTCAAACGTTCTGATAATATCTGTTCTATCTGCCAAGGCTTTAATGGTAGAATTGTCGCTGGTAGGCAGATTCTCATATCCATAAGACCTAAAACCAGACACATATGGAATATGCGACACAGCAGCACCCCAATTTATCCTGCTTTTCTGATTGATATATCCTACCAAACCGCCAAAATCGTAAATCTCTCCGTTGACAGATAAATTTGCTACAATCTGGTTAGTTCCTAAAATATCGCTAAACATGCCCACAATACCGCCTGATACCCCTGTTCCAAATCTACTTGTTGATACACCAACACCGCTGTTTGCTAAATAATCCAATCTGAATTTTGGTTTATAAGGAACCGTTTTCATTGAATCTGCCACAGTTTTTTCGAAACGGTCGAAATTATTTAGGTTGGAATTGATGATATTAACTCCAATATTTTCCATAGGAGGAAGGATAGCTGCATCAAAGTTTTCTTCTTGATTGCCAATCCTCTTTGCTTTAAAACTGCTCAATTTAGCATTGTATAAAGTGTAACGCTGGTAGCGGTAGTAGCTGTATACAATTTCATCTGTGGTGGATACAGATATTGCAGGTGAAAATTCAGTAATTCCGCTTATTCCTGTAAAATAATCCGTTAACTGATCAACTGAATTGTCTTCAAAATTATATTTATATAAATTTCTGAAACCATCTCTGTTAGAGAGGAAATAAATATTTTGACTGTTAGCAGAAAACTGGGCATTAAGGTTATTGGCACCCGCAAAAACATTAAGGTTACTTACCGTTTTGGAAGCAATATCGTAAACGGCCAAATTAATCGGCAAAACCGCATTTACAACATTTGCCTGAATGGCAGCTCTATCGGACGAGAATACCAGTTTTTTGCCATCTGGAGAATAATTCGGTGCATAATCTGAATATACATCATTGGTAATTTGTGTTACCACTTTGGTATCCAGGTTGTAAGAGAAAATATCACTTTGTCCCTCAACCATACCCGAAAAGGCAACATCTTTTCCATTTGGCGACCAGGTTAAATTACCAAACTGCTGCACCTGATCCATTGCTGTTTGCGAAACAGTAGAGCCGTTTGCAACATTAATAATCATCATCTGGTTTTTACCATGACTGAAAATACTAAATGCAAATTGTTTGCTGTCTGGCGACCAAGCTCCTGCTGATTCGATAAAGTTAAAATCATCAATGTGACCATTGGAAATCTGACTACTTAACTTTCTGATAATCCGCCCGGTTTTTGCATCTGCCAGAAATAAATCTATGCCAAATAAATCTTTTTCAGACATAAAGGCCAAATATTTTCCATCAGGACTTAACGCAGGGGCAACATTCATATTCCCAGCATTTTTATTATCGATAATTTTTGTACCTGTAATTTTAATCTGCGAACTATCGGCCTTCAACATTGGTTTATAGTGCGCATCTATTGAATTTTTCCAAAGTCCTGAAAGTGTTTTGTCATCATAACCAAAAGTATATCTGATCGCATTTTCATAACCGTATTTAGCGGTGTTTTTAAATAACGGTACAATGGTTGTATCTCCATATTGCGAACCTATATATGTCCAAAATGCTTGTCCGTAACGGTAAGGAAAATATTTGTTGGAATTTGTTAAATCTTTTAATGAAGGAATATCGCGGTTTAACATGGCATCACGCATCCACATTGAAGTAAATGCATCTTTTTTTCCTATGGATAAATATTCGGCCATCCCTTCAACCATCCATAGCGGAGTTTGACCTACATTTTCAAGGCTAATAGAATCTTTTTCAAGCAGAAGATGGTATTGAAAAGCATGTACAAGCTCATGGCCTAAAACGTGCCTGGTTTGGCTGTTAAGTTCCATCACCGGCATAATAACCCTGTTTTTCAATGCTTCGGTAACCCCACCTGTTCCGATTCCGATTTCTCCGTTTAAAACAGTTGTTTGCTGAAAATCAGGATGGTTATTGTATAAAATAATAGGATTTTTCTTTAAAAAAGTATCTCTAAAAACTTCCTGATGCATTTTATACCAGGTTTCTGCATCTTGAGAGAAGCGTTTTAAAAGTTTTTCATTTTTGATGTAATAGTATATTTCAAAATGGGGAGTTTGCAAAACTTTAAAATCAAGTGTTTTGTATCTCACTTTATTTTGTCCGAAATATTGAGCTTTAACCGAAAAGGAAAGAATAAGCAGGAGTAATAGAGAAAAGTATCGCTTTAATAAAGTAGAGCCTATTTTCATATGTTTGGTTTTAGTATTGATGTTCAGTAATTTACGAAAATTAAATAGTGAAAGATTTAGAAACTAAAAATAGCAATAGTTTAAAATACTATTGAAATTTTAACACTTTTACAAAGTTTTCTATCCTTAAACTCAGATATGCAATGGATCTGAGCCATTTATTCAGAAATGACGTCTTATTGTTGATTATTTTCGTTCTTTTTCTTTTCCTTTTCTTCCTGGCGCTGTTTTCTTCTCAATTCTCTTTCTTCTTTTCTGGTTAGCGGTACTGTAGTTGCGGGCGTGGTTTGTGCAGGATCCGTTTTCTTTTCATCCTTTTTAACTTCCGGCTCAACTGTTACAGGAACTTCTGTTGCAGGCACTTCCGGTACTGTGAATTCTGTAGAATCTACAACAGCACTATCTGTTGATGTAGTATCCCTTATAATTTGAGGACTAGGGCAATTGTAAGTTCTGGTGATATCAACAGTCGCTTTTGGAAAAGCACCATAAGTATAACCTGATTTGGGATCAAGATAAACCTTCTCCATAAATTTAGCAAAAATGGGCAATGCCGTTCTTGAACCTTCACCTTGTTCGCCATTTTTAAAGTGCGCTGTCCGCTCATCACAGCCCACCCAAACACCTGTAACAAGGTCTTTAGTTAATCCCATGTACCATGCATCAACATAATCAGAAGATGTACCTGTTTTACCGCCAATCTGGTTGTTCTTCTTAAATAGGTTTGGCCATTCCCACAAGGCTTGCGATGTTCCTCCGGGTTCTTCCATACCACCACGGAACATATATGTCATTAACCAGGCAATCTCTTCCGTTAAAACCCTTTTCGTTTTCGGCTTAAACTCATCAATTATTTTATTGTCTTGATCGGTAATTTTTTCCACCAAAATTGGATCAGTTTTAATGCCCTTATTCATGAAGGTGGCATATGCTTTTACCATTTCGTATACGGTAACATCATTAGAACCCAAACTCACTGACGGAACAGACTCTAAATGACTGTCAATACCACATTCGTGTGCAGATTTTACCACATTATCCCAGCCTACTTTTTCGGTAACCTGAGCAGTAATGGTATTCACCGATTTTGCCATGGCCCAACGCAGGCTCATTTCGCGGTATGAAACACTGTAATCAGCATTTTTAGGCTCCCAATATTTGGTTTCGCCTTTATCCTGATAGGCTATTTTAACAGGTTTATCTGTGAATTTATCACATGGGCTCATGCCTTGCTCTAGTGCTGTTAAATAAGCAAAAGGTTTAAATGTAGATCCGGCTTGACGCTTAGATTGATTAACGTGATCATATTTAAAAAATTTATGGTCGATGCCACCCACCCAAACCTTAATTTTTCCACTCGCTGGTTCCATAGTCATCATCCCTGTATTCATGATTTTTCCGTAATAACGGATAGAATCTAAAGTTGAAAATGAGGTATCACGGTCACCTTTGTAAGTGAAAATCTGCATCCTTTTCTTTTTATTGAAATAGGCTTTAACAGAATCCGGATTATTTGGGAATTTCTTCTGTAAAAGGGCATAAATAGGCAGGTTTTTCATTGCTCTATCCGGATAATCAACTTTCTGCTTTTCTGAATCGTACCATGGATCTTCATTACCCCAAACACTATAAAACCTGCGTTGCAGAATTCTCATTTGATCTGCAACAGCTTCCTCGGCATACCCCTGAAGTCTGGAATCAATAGTGGTATAAATTTTAAGTCCATCTTCGTAAAGGTCATAACCATTATCCGTGCACCATTTTTCAAGATATTTGGCTACAGCAGCACGTAAATAGGAATCGCCATCACTACCATCCTGTACTTTACCTTCTTTTAATTTAATCGGTTCTTTTGATAATTCAGTTAAACTATCTTTACTCAGGTACTTATATTTATTCATTTGCGCAAGCACCACATTTCTTCTTTCTAATGCTTTAGCAGGATTTTTAGTCGGGTTATATAAGGTTGTGCCTTTAAGCATTCCTACAAGCATTGCAGCATCAGTAGTGGATAAATCTTTTGCTTCTTTATCAAAATAAATGCGGCTTGCGGTTTTAATTCCGTAGGTATTGTTACCAAAAGAAACGGTATTGAGGTACATCGTAATGATCTCATTTTTAGGATAGTTAGACTCCAACTTTACTGCCGTTTGCCATTCTTTTAATTTTACGATCAATGTTCTTACCAGAGGGATTTTAATTAATAAGCCCTGAGATTTATTATACCTTGTGCGGTAAAGGTTTTTTGCCAATTGTTGTGTAATGGTACTGGCCCCGCCATCTTTTCCAAAACCTACAACTGCACGGCCTACAGCTTGTAAATCAATACCCCAATGTTTATAAAAACGAACATCTTCTGTTGCTACCAAAGCCTGTATTACACTAGGCGCAATTTCTTCATAATTGATAGGTGTTCTGTTCTCTTTAAAGTACCTGCCGATCAGTTTTCCATCTGCAGTATAGAGCTCAGAGCCAACGCGAAGGGTAGGGGCTTTAATATCATGAACACTTGGTGAGTAACCAAATAACCATAAAAAGTTTAATTGTAGTGCTGAAAAGAAAATTACTATAAAAAATAAAACAATTGTAGGATAACGTAAGTACTTGTTTTTTATCTCTTTAAACATATTGAATAAGATGATCTTTAGGTAAAAGCTGTGGCGTTAAATATAAAAAACTCTATATGCAAATTAACGTATTTAATTTACTTATTTTTTAGTTCTATATTTAAATTACAGATGCATCAATTTAGCTAATATAATATACGATTATGAAAAACGAATTTAAGGGACTAATTGTACAGGGCGAGAAGAAATTTTCATTAAAAAACCATAAAACAGATTTTACCGGAGGCTACAATAAGGAAAAAGCCAAGGATGCATTGGTAAATTCGAAAATAGAGCTTAACCACTTACAGGAAAGATTATACGCATCTGGCAAACATTCAGTTCTGATAATTTTTCAGGCGATGGATGCCGCAGGGAAAGATAGTGCAATAGAACACGTTATGATTGGTTTAAATCCTCAAGGATGCCAGGTATACAGTTTTAAGGTGCCAACTTCCGAAGAATATGAACATGATTTTTTATGGAGACATTATAAGGCTTTGCCGGAGCGTGGACGGATTGGAATTCATAACCGTTCTCATTATGAAAACGTGTTGGTTTGTAAAGTACACCCTGAATATATTTTAAGTGAAAATATCCCTGGTTTTGCAGACATAAAAAAGATTAATAAAAATTTTTGGCAGCAACGTTACAAGAGCGTAAGGAACTTTGAAGAGCATTTAACAGCAAATGGAACTGTAATTCTAAAGTTTTTTCTGAATGTGGGTAAAGATGAACAAAAGCAGCGTTTTTTAGACCGGATTGATGACCCCACTAAAAACTGGAAATTTTCATCAGGCGACATTAAAGAAAGGGCGCTTTGGGATAAATACATGAACGCTTACGAAGATGCCATTAACGAAACCAGTACCGAAGATTCGCCATGGCATATTATACCTGCTGATAAAAAATGGTTTGCAAGGTTGGCAATCAGTGAAATAATTGTAGATAAATTAAAAAGTTTAGACCTTAAGTTTCCCGTATTGGGCGAAGAAGAAGTTGCAAAGCTCAACGAAACAAAAACGATCTTATTGAATGAATAAAAAAATGCAGGTCTATAAGCCGGGTTCTGTTTCCTGATTGCTCAGGATTTCTATCATTTATCCACTATAAACGTTGCCGTTTATCTCTAACGACCTACCCACTAACATCGGACGGGCAGCCCTTTATCCCGACGTAAAGTTGGGATGTTAGCCTATTTGGTCTTTCAACTCCCGGGGTTTACAAACCACTACAGTCGCCTGTAATGCTCGTGCGCTCTTACCGCACGTTTTCACCCTTACTCCGACAAAGTCGGGGCGGTATATTTTCTGTTGCACTAATCCGTAATTCAGGTTTTCATTCCTAAATCCCTTTCCGTTAGAAAGCGGGATGCCCTGCGTTGCCCGGACTTTCCTCTCTTCCGGTTTTATCCGGAACAGCGATAGAACAACCTGCATTTTGCGCAAAGATGGGTTTTTTATTCATATTATGCGAATTTGCATTGTACTATTCATTTGCCAATAAATATATTTCATCAAGCACTTTTTTAGAAAATCTAAAATTTGTTTGTTGTATTTTTTGAAAAATAGGTTTAACTGAAGTGATAAGTCCGTAATTTTTTGCTTTCAGAATGATGCCTAAGGTGCCTGTATAAACAAGATTAAACCGCTCAGCTGCTTTTCTACCTTTGTTATCATCTAAAATAAGTAGTGTGTTTTCTGATTCCATAGCTAATGCAATAGCACTTGCTTCACCAGCATCAATATCGAGAGAATTTTGAAATGAAATGTTCTTTGGCGTTCTGATCTCAATCCACTCAGGTAAGGGAGACCCAAATTCAGAAGCAATGGTTGTTGTAGTAATAATTTTTGAGAAAAGTAATTTTAAAAGGCCGAGTTCTCCAACTTTTTCCAGAAGAATGAAGCAACTGGTATCAGCAATTACTAGCTCATATTTTTTCTGCATCACTTAACATTTCTGAAACGGGATAGTTAAGTATTGAAACACCATAATTAGAAAGCAAATCAGAAAAAGTACGTTTAGATAGGCCCACCATAGATGCTGCTTGACCTAAAGATAATTTTCCAGATTCATATAACTTTGCTGCGATAAATCGCACGGTATCATGCTCATGTTCGCCTAAGCTATCTGGAACTTGTAGGGTTATCGTTGTCATAGTTTAAATATACGAAATTATATTTATTTACAATTCTGCAAATCTTGTGATACCTTTGAATAAGGGACAAAACCCTGTTTATTTCCAAATGAATTGGTTATGAATACCATAACCTGTGCCACATCAATATCGGCAAGTTCGGGGAAAGCCGGCATTTTTTCCTTGTATTCTTTACCATGAATAATCAATGATTCGTTTGCACCATTTTTAATGAAACAGGCCAATCGGGTTTTATTTGCCTTTAAAAATACCGAATCAGTGAGTGGGGGCGCAAGCTGGCCTAATCCTTCTCCATTTTCACCATGGCAGTTCTGACATTTGGCTTTATAAATATCTTTACCATTAGACATATAATTCTGAAGATCAATAGTTTCCTGGTTTTGGCAAGAAACAATAATGGCGATAAGTGAAAGTAAAAATAAAGCGTTGATGATGTACTTGCGCATAATGTTTTTTTATAATTAACCACCGATAAAGAAAGATAAACACAGATTTTGTTGCTTATCTGTGTTCATCCTATATAGCTGTGGTAAAAAGGAAATAGCTTAATTTGTCGTGAAGACACTTTTTTGCTTAAATAACAATTTTTTATTCCGTATAAATCCGTGTTTTCGTGGCTAATAATTTTACTTTTTATATTCAGCCAATAAAACAGGAATATCCTTTTTTAATTGTTCTACCTGTTCTTCTTTCGTGCCGTCGTAAGCACCACGGATACGTCTGTCTTTGTCGATCAAAACTAGATAACCCTGGTGGATGTAACCATCTTTAGCAGTACTATCTTCGCCCACAGCCACTAAATAATTTTTCTCAGCCAAAGTATATACACTGTCCTTACTTCCATAAAGAAATTGCCATTTTGGTCCATCTACACCTAGTTTTTGAGCATATTTTTTTAAAACGTGAGGTTTGTCGTATTTAAAATCTATCGTATGTGAAACAAACATTACATCTGGATTTGCTTTAAATTCATTATAAACCGTCATTAAATTGCGGTGCATAGTAGGGCAGATGGTTGTGCAGGAAGTAAAGAAAAAATCTGCAACATATACTTTACCATCGGTAGCTTTATTGGTGGTGATTATACTGTCTTGATTCAAGAACGACCAATCTGGAATGGTTTGATAAACCGTATCAACTTTTTCAACACCAGCTGCATCTTTGACCGTTTCTGCATGACGCTCACCATAAAAAGGGAGTTTTTTTTCTTGTTTACAAGCCGTAAATATGGAAATGGCTGATAGGGAGACAGCCAGGTAAGCAGTAATTTTATTCATGATTTTATTTTAAAATGTAAATATACAACGTATTTTGTTTGAGGTATCTTCGTGATGAATTTATTTCAGCATCCATCCAGCATTAAATAACCTGAAATAAATCCGATAGCTATCGGATCAGGGTGACGAAGATAAGCTCCGACTAATTATTTTTTTACATACTTTGCCGGCTCTGCCACAAACTTTTGCTTACAGCTTTCTGAACAGAAACTATAGGTAACTCGATTATAAACCGTTGTTTTTGATGCATTGGCTTTTAATTTCATTTTGCAAACCGGATCTACCACATTCTTTTTTACTGAATCGGTTAAATTTGTTTTTGAAAAATCCTTTACGGAGTTTGCATTTGATTTTACCGCTATTATTGTTAATCCAATTAGGATTATTGCTAAGATTGATTTTTTCATTTTTGAATTCATTTTAAGTTTAAAGCTGGTAGTTAGAAGACTAAAGTTTAGGCCGTTTAACCACCAATTTCCTATCATTTGACTCCAGTCTTCTAACACCCGAATTGTTGACCATTTATTTTACCTGATACATCCTTATTAACGAATCCGATTCTCTGGTGACTTTAATGTAACCATCTTCCACAGCCCTGATTTTAATCATTTCAGATTTATAATAATCAAGATCTTCCTGCGCTGTTTTCCCTTTAAAATCATCTTTAAAAAAATGCATCCAATCCATCATTTTTTCATCAGCAGCATTTAGTTTAATTATTAAGGTATTAATCTCTTGCTTACGCATGGCTGAATCCGGAGTGTTTTTAATTTTGTCAGAAACCATTAAGGCGTCCAATTTCATTTTGTTTTTGATTACTTTTTCACCATCAACCATTAACTTATCATGGATATTTAATACTTCCTGCCGTACGGCTTTTGAATCGGGTTCAGTTTTGCACGAAATCACAAAAACGGTTATCAGGCATAACATTGCAACATTTAATCTGTTCATTTTCCTAGATTTAAAAATTATAGGTAACTCCAACATAAGCTTTTCCAGCACTCATCGGGTGATCGGTTTCTGCTTCCCAAATGTTTTTTTGTACCCCAACATTTAAGGCCACATTTTTATAAAAAACATCAACACCAACGCCACCCATCAGGTTATTCATCACATGTTCTCCTGTTTTTTGGCCTTTATATTTTTCTCCGCCAGAATATTCATAAAAAAACTGTGCCGATGGCATAATTTTTACATCCTTACCAATACTTTGCGTATAAAAAATATTAAGGAAACTGGTTGTACTATTGGCAATGCCCTCATCTCTGCTATTGGTTCCATTAACTTTATAAGAGGTATTTAAACTTGCTCCAAATTTACCCAAACCAACCATGTAATTGAGATAAACAAAACCATCTGTACTTCCTGTTCCTGCCTGCATTAATGATGAATAACGGATACCTGCTGTATTTTTAAAATCATTTTTACCAGTAGGCAATTTTATTCCGGCCCCCGCAATTAGCTGTTGCTTAAAATTATCTTCCAGTTTCTGAACAAGGTGGTAGCCTGCATATAAATTGATATCACCAATAGCCGAAATTGAAGAGGTGTAGCCATTGTATCGCTCACTGTTGGAAACATAAGGTAAAATGGCATTGATTTCCAGTTTGCTATTGATGAAGTATTTTCCCCTGACCTCCAAGGATCTGTAAAGTTCATAATCGGTAGGGTTGCCGGCATGATTGGTAATTGGAGAATCCTGACTTCTGGCTGGAATAAAGAAACTTCCCCCATTTGGAAATAGTGAGTGTGATTGACCTTCGTATCCGTTAAAAGAGCGGTAACGGTACAATAAGCTGATGCTGTTGCGGTTGTAGTAGGGGGTAATACCCATAAAACAGCCACAGATATCGCAGGCAAAAACCTGACTGCTCATGAGTAGGAAAACTAATACCAAGAGTTTACGACTCGCTGTATAGTGTGTTTTTGATAAATTCATTGTCTGTTAATGTTTTTAAAAAAGCTTTAATCTGTTCTTTTTCAGTTGTATTTAAAGGGATACCATTTTTAAGTTGGGCATCGAGATTAGTTGATGCTTTTACGCCCGAATTGTAATGTTCCAGAACTTCATCCAGGCTGTAAAATCGGCCATCGTGCATATATGGGCTGGTATATTCGATGTTGCGTAACGTAGGTACGCGGAACTTTCCAAAATCTGATGCAACTCCGGTAATATGCGAACGTCCTTCGTCTGCACTTATCAAATCCAACCCGTTACTCCGGTAAGAAAAATCTGTAAAAAATGGTTCTGCGTGGCAGGAAGTACATTTTTCTTTAAACAGGTTGTAGCCTGCCAGTTCTGTAGATGTAAAAGAAATGCCGCCTTCTTTACGCATTACCTTATCATATTTAGAATTTCCTGAAACCAACACTGCTGCAAATTGTGTAATCGATTTTAAAATGAGCTGTGAGTTGATTTCCGTTGAACCAAAAGCTTGTTTAAATAAATCCGGATAAGGTGCCGTATTTTTAAGAAATGCTACAATGGTTTGTATATCTGTACCCATTTCGCAAGCGTCAGTAATGGCATTTAATGGTGAAGTTTCGATGTTTTTTACGCCACCATCCCAAAAGAACGCCTTTTGCCAGGCCAAATTAACTAGTGGGGGCGTGTTGCGCTTACCCTGGCAGTTATTTACCCCATGGCTTACCTTATGATCAAGCTGTGTAAAGCCGGCAAACTGTTGGTGGCAGCTTCCGCACGAAACACTTTTATCGGCCGATAGCCTTGCTTCATAAAACAGCTTTTTACCAAGCGCAAAACCTGCATTGGTTAACTTATTGTCTTCGAAATTATATGCAGGAGCAGGAAAGTTAGCCGGTATAGAAAAGGTGATTTTCTTTTCTTCCTGAGCAACCTCATCTTCATTCTTACTACAGGCATACATCAACGCAATGCTTAAAAAAAGCATTGCGAAGACAGTTATTTTCCTTAACATTAGTTATGGATATGATCTAAACGGAATAAACCATTTGCATAATTATTGGCTACGATAACCGAATTTGTTCCACCCATTGTAAAATTCAAAGTAGCGAAACTCACATCGGTTTTACCGGTAAATAATGCAGCTGCATTTACAATAAAGTGCATATTCGGTTTGCCATCTGCTCTAACACGAAGTGGATTTGCTGAATTAATTTCTGTAGCAAACGTTCTGATCGTATTATTTGGATCGGTTACGCCGCCGATGTGAAACGTTAGCAAATTTTTATCGGCGGTAGATTGCGGCGAAGTTCCTTCCAGTTTAACAAAGATATAGCCGCTGTTCCATGTCCAGAACATGCCGTTGATGGGATCTAAAGCACCGGTTTGTGCACCAGCAAAATTACGTGCGTAATCTACACCAATTGTATATTCTATTTTTGTGTAATCGCCTGTCGGCACATCTTTAAAGGTGATATTGGTCGATTCTGATTTTGAAGCATCAATCAAGAAATAACTTTCCGGAATAAGGTAGGTTGTTCCATCTGCTTTGCTTAATTTAATGTTGCTTACATAATATTTAAATACGTTAATCTTAAAATCTTCGCCTTTTGCATTTTTGTAAGATGTTGTGTTTAAAACCAGCGGACTTCCGTTTACCTGATTTTCAAACTCGATAGAGAAAGTGGATTTAGTATTGGCGGTTACTTCTTCTGCATCTTTTTTGCAAGAAGATAAGAGTATAACAGGGCATAACAAGGCCAAAAAGTATGTTGAAATTTTCATTTTAAGTAAATTGAATAAGTAAAAAATGGATTAGCCAGTCGCTATGATTCGTGAGGGCACAAATCAAGGCGAATGAACATTAAAATATTTAAAGAAATTCTAATACAGTCGTCATGCTGAATTTATTTCAGCATCTAATTAATAGTATACATGAATACCTCCTGATGACCAATTATTTGGACAAGGTGATAACCACAAAAGAAAGACTGCCCTAAACCGTTTTCGGTGGATGAAAAATTGAGATTGAAAGATCTTTAACAGGTTTTTCGATATAAAGATTTTCAGAAGTGATAATAAAATAAGAAAGATGGTGATTTATGGCTAAAGTTTGAAATTGAGGCTCAGCTTCTGCAACTCTTTTCAGGTTTTCTTGAGCCTGCTTATTTTTACCATCAAGATCTTTTAATTTTTTTGCTAAAAAACACTGGCCATCACAATGTAGCTCCGGATGTTCTTTATTGATACAGAATACACTTGTAATGTATTCTTTATTCATCTTATAACCAGAATAGATAACCAATTGCATGAAACCGTTGCTCACGGTACACGTAATGATTAGATATATTAAGATTTTTTTGAACATGGTATTGCGATGCAAAAGTATTAAAGAAATTGGTACTGTCAAATGCAAAAAGATAATTCTTACATTTAATATTTGTTGTTCTAATTCCTAAATTAATAATAACCCAAATAAAATTGCTCTATGCGATATTCGCTATTTGACTTTACAAAATCTTATTCTGCAGGAGCTGTAGTTGAAAAAACTTATGTTCCAGCTATTGTTTCCTTTCCATTTGGCAAAATTCAATTGTTAGTTACTTTGATTGAAAACGAAACACAAACTAATTTTCACAAAGAAGACGGAGTTTTTGGGTATATTATTACGGAAAAAGGAAAGTGGTTTTTTAGTTCTTATAATTTCTTCCAGACTGAGTTTTCTTATGGAAAACAAGTTTATTTACTTGAAGATTTTGTTGTATGTGAAAGTCAGGATGATTATCGAACATTAAAATGCGAAACCATTAAATTTGAATATGATAATCTTATCTATTTAGATAATTTTATCAAACTTGATATTGAAAAAAATAACATCAAAATCAACCAAGATTATGAAAAAATTATTTTTGATGAGGAAGGAAAAGGGAGTTTAGAACTTAAGAATGAATATAATTGGCATTTAAAAAATGATAATTATGAGTACTTTAAAATAAAAAAGCATCCGTATTTTTTAGCGAAAAAAAATGATGGTTATATTAATCTAAAAGAGGTTCAAGAACTTGATAAAAGTATCAGTTGGTTCTTGAAATTGGTTTTTAATATAAAGCAATCAGTTATTTCAATTCAAATTGATGGACTTAATTCAACTGAACAGCAAAGGGGAATTTCCACAATGCATTATTATCATAAGGAGATTATAAAGGGCTATCTAAATCAAGGGGTCGAAAGTCAAACACAGGTTGCTTTTACAATCAGAGATTTATCCGATAAGTTAACCCATAATTACAGTAAATGGCAAGATATTTTATCAAAAAAAACGACTTTATTACGGTTGTACTTTAATGAAATTAATTCTGAAAATTATATTTTGGATGATAGGTTTAAGAATCTATGTTCAATAATTCAGGGATTGGAAGTCTTTAGTTTTAAGAGACTTTCTAATAGTCGTTTTGATGGAAAGCCTTTAAGAAAAGGAATGCTAAAAATACTTCATGCATCTTTCAATAATGATTTTTTATTATTGACAAGTGATTATATTGAGAATGCAGAAGTAGAAAGAGTATTGGATATAATTAGTGATATGAGAGATTATTTTCAGCATTTAAATAAGGAAATTAAAATAGACTTATCAAATGATTCTGAAAGCATGTATTGTATAAATAGGCTTTTACAAATCAACATAAGGTTTCATCTTTTGAGATTAATTAATATAACTGAGGAAAAAATAGACCATATGATTAAAAGAGACTTAGCATTTTTACAACTAAGTCTCTTTAATTTAAAAACTAAACTCATTTTACCGAAAAACAGGTAAAAAACTATGCCTGTAAATCGGCCATAACCGCTTTAATTTTTTCTCCAAGCTGTGCATTAACTGAATCAAAATCTTTTCTATCGGCTAATGGCGCATTTACACTGCAATAGAATTTAATTTTAGGTTCTGTACCACTCGGACGGGCCGAAACAATACTTCCATCTTCAGTAATGAATTGTAATACATCCGAAGTTGGATAATCCAGTTTAGTTACTTTTCCTGTAGCTAAATCCGTTTCCTGACTCAATTCGTAATCTTTTAATACCGAAACTTTAGAGCCACCCAAGGTTGCAGGAGGGTTTTCTCTGAATTTAACCATCATGGCTTTAATTTCTTCCGCACCCGATTTACCTTTTTTTGTTAACGAAACCAAATCTTCTTTATACAAGCCATATTCTACATACATATCCAATAATGCGTTGTATAAACTTGCACCTTTATCTTTGTAATAAGCTGTCATTTCAGAAATAAAAGCAGCAGAAACAACCGCATCCTTATCACGTACTAAATCGCCGATTAAGTAACCATAACTTTCTTCGCCACCGCCAATAAAGTATTTTTTACCTTCCAGTTCAGTCATTAACTGACCAATGTATTTAAATCCGGTTAAGGTATTATAATAGGTAACATCTTTCTTTTTTGCAATTTCTTCAATCAGGTTAGAAGTTACAATGGTTTTCACAATAAATTGATTGCCATCCAGTTTTCCGCTTTCTTCCCAGGCAGATAAAAGGTAGTTAATTAACAAACTTCCCGTTTGGTTACCATTAAGCAATACCCATTCGCCATTGTTATCTTTTACTGCGATACCAACACGGTCTGCATCAGGATCGGTAGCTAAAACCAAATCAGCATCAATTTCCTTTGCTTTATTCATCGCAAGGGTTAATGCATCTTTTTCTTCAGGGTTAGGATATACCACTGTAGGGAAATTACCGTCAGGTGTACTTTGCTCTTCAACCAAAGTAACATTGGTAAAGCCAAATTGCGCCAAAGCTTTAGGTACCAAAGTAATTCCGGTTCCATGAATAGGCGAGTATACAATTTTTAAATCGTGTTGTCTTTTAATGGCTTCAGGAGAAATTGAAAGTGCTGTAATGCCATCTAAATATAATTTATCTACATCTTCGCCAATCAGTTCAACATTCGCCTCAACACGGTCGAATTTCACTTCATCAATACTTTTAATCTTGTTAACCTCATCAATTACCAATTTATCATCAGGAGAGGTAAACTGGCCACCATCGGCACCGTATGCTTTGTAACCATTGTACTCTTTTGGGTTGTGTGATGCAGTTAACATTACGCCGCTTTTGCAACCGAAATGGCGTACAGCAAAAGAAAGCTCAGGTGTTGGCCTTAACGCAGAAAAAAAGTAAACGTGTATGCCGTTTGCAGAGAAAACATCCGCAGTAATTTTGGCAAAGTAATCAGAATTGTTGCGGCTATCGTGCGCAATGGCAACTTTAATTTTCTCGTTAGGGTATTTGTTGTTCAGGTAGTTGGCTAATCCCTGTGTAGCCGTTCCAATGGTGTATTTATTAATCCGGTTAGAACCAGCACCCATAATGCCGCGTAAACCGCCTGTTCCAAATTCTAAACTTCTGTAAAATGCATCTGTTAATTCTGTAGTTGCATCTTTGTCTACAAGGGCCTGTATTTCTGCCTTGGTATTCTCATCGTAATTTCCACTTAACCACTGGTTGATTGTAGCTTGTGTTGATTGGTCAATTGCCTGCATTGAGCTGTTTTTTTAATTTAATATCTGGTGTTGAACAAATTTTAATGAATGATGTTTTGCTGAAACGTATTTATTTCAATCCATCCAAATTTTATTTTGTTGAGGGTGTTGCTTTTAAGCTGCTTTTGTTTAATTTCACGCCCCGATACAATAATAAAGAAAATCCATTATTAATATGATGTGATTGTAACTTTTTTAAAATAGTTGTAAAGCTTATACAGTTACCGTCATATAATCAATGGGTAAAAAAACAATTACTAAATAGATGAAGATATTAAAATTTGGGGGTACCTCTGTAGGTAGTCCTGAGCGCATGACGAAGTTGTTGGATATCGTTAATCCAAATGAAGAGCAGATTGTAGTGTTATCAGCAGTGTCTGGTACTACAAATAGTTTGGTAGAAATTGCAAATTATTTTTTAGCTGGAGATAAGAAGAAGGGTAGCGAGTGTGTTGAAAATCTATATCAAAAATATAAATCCTTTGTTGTTGAATTATTGCCTGTTGCCGAATTTCAAGAGCAGGGAAATGAAGTGATTGATTACCATTTTGGCTTTTTAGCTGGCCTTGCAAACGATATTTTTACTTCAATAGAAGAAAAACTGGTGTTGGCACAGGGCGAATTATTGTCTACAACCCTATATCATATTTATTTAAAGTCGATCGGTGTACCTTCTGTATTGCTGCCTGCTTTGGATTTTATGAAAACTGATGAAGATAATGAACCTGATATTCCTTTTACTACAAAACATTTAATGCCGCTTTTGGAGCAGCATAAAGACAATAAATTATTTATTACACAAGGTTATATCTGCCGCAACAGCTTTGGCGAGGTAGATAACCTGCGTCGTGGTGGAAGCGATTATACCGCATCATTACTAGGTGCAGCAATTTTGGCAGAAGAAGTTCAAATCTGGACGGATATTGACGGAATGCACAATAACGACCCCCGTGTTGTTAAAGGAACCAAACCGATTGCTCAATTATCTTTTGATGAAGCAGCAGAACTGGCTTATTTTGGCGCAAAGATTTTACACCCTCAATCTGTTTTTCCTGCACAGAAGTATAAAATTCCTGTTCGTTTACTAAACACAATGGAACCTTCTGCAGCAGGTACTTTAATTACTCACGATAGCGAAAAAGGTAAAATTAAATCCATTGCGGCCAAAGATGGTATTACTGCTATCCGCATTCAATCAAGCCGGATGCTACTTGCTTATGGCTTTTTGCGCAGGGTTTTTGAAGTTTTTGAGCGCTATAAAACGCCAATCGACATGATTACCACATCTGAAGTTGCGGTATCGTTAACCATTGATGAAACTGCGCATTTACCACAGATTATAGCAGAACTGGAAAGTTTTGGTACTGTAGAAGTAGATACCGATCACAGCATTGTATGTGTTGTTGGCGATTTCGGATCAGAGAAACATGGTTTCGCCAGCAGGGTTTTAGAAGGTTTAAAGCACATCCCAATCCGTATGATTTCTTACGGAGGTAGCAATTATAACGTATCGCTTTTAATTTTAAGTGAATATAAAACCGAAGCGTTAAGAAGTTTGCACAACAGGTTATTCGAATAAGAGGAAAAAGGCGCCTATTATTACCAGCAATCCGATGAGGAAGTGAAAAGCCAGAAAGCTTGATGGTAATAATCCGTTTTTATATTTTTTGTATGAGTTATACAGTCCCGCAGAAAGAATAAGAACGATAAATATGGCAGCTGCTATCTTCATTTTTTGATAAATAAAAGGAACAGTACGATGAAAAGTAATACGATAAAAAATCGGATTTTTCCATTGTATTGTTTCTGGGTAATTCTTCCATGCTTTAAATCCAGGTAGTTACCCAAATAAATTAGCCCAAAGAATAAAATTAAAATTATAATAAGGAATTTGAACATGTTCGCCGATAAAGATATATCAAAGTTTAACAATATTGAAACGCCTTTTTACTACTATGATACCGATTTGTTGCAAAAAACCTTGCGCACCTGTGCAGATGCAGCGGCTCCGTATCAGTTTCATATCCATTATGCCCTAAAAGCAAATTTTAACAGTGTGCTGTTAAACCAGATCAAAGCGATCGGTTTCGGTGCTGATTGTGTGAGTGCCGGCGAGGTAAGGAGAGCAGTAGAAGTTGGTTTCGACCATAAAAAAATTGTTTTTGCCGGGGTGGGTAAATCCGATAAAGAAATTAACGAGGCCTTGGATCTTGATATCTTCTGCTTCAATGTAGAATCTATCCAGGAGTTGGAGGTGTTAAATGAACTTGCGGCCAATAAAGGCAAAACAGCTCAGGTAGCCATCAGGATCAATCCGAATGTAGATGCGCATACACACCACAACATCACCACAGGTTTAGATGAAAATAAATTCGGAATCAATTCATGGGATTTGCCAGAGTGTGCCGAAACGTTAAAAGCATCGCCAAACCTTAAGTTTATTGGCATTCACTTTCATATTGGTTCGCAAATTACCAACCTCGATGTATATAAAAACCTTTGTGTGCGTGTAAACGAATTTGCGGCCTGGTTTGAAGATAAAGGATTTAACCTTCAGGTATTAAATGTTGGCGGTGGTTTGGGTATTGATTACTATAATCCAGATCATCAAATTCCGGATTTTGAAGCTTACTTTAAAATTTTTAATGAATTTTTGACAATTAAACCTGGTCAGGAAGTACATTTCGAACTGGGAAGAGCTTTAGTCGGACAATCAGCTTCATTAATTACCAGGGCACTTTACATTAAAAAAGGGAAGAAGAAAAACTTCGTGGTTTTGGATGCAGGTATGACAGAATTGATGCGCCCGGCATTGTATCAGGCTTATCATAAGATCGAAAATCTTAGTCAGTCGGAAGTTGGTAACCAGAAATCAGAAGTTATTAAATATGATATCGTAGGTCCGATCTGCGAGAGTACCGATTGCTTTGGAAAAGAAGTAGAACAGCCAGAATCTTTCAGGGGAGACATTTTTGCCATCCGTAGTGCTGGTGCATATGGAGAGGTAATGGCTTCGAAATATAACCTAAGGGATGCAATAAGATCAGTTTATAGTTACGAGCTATAGTTTACAAAGAAAATATGCATAATTGAATCTGTTATTGATGCCTGGGTTAGGTATCAATAACAGATTTTTTATTTTTAAGGCAAATCAAAGTATATATCGAGGCTTTTTTATAAATATTTAAAAGTTATGATCTTTAAAAGCCGGTTTATTTTTTAATTTGTGCTCTTGTAACATTTCTACTAACCAATTACACGCGATTTCGGTCTCCTGCAACTTTGCGGCTAACAATTACACGCGATTTTGGGCTCCTGCAGCAATGTAATGCCCAATATTACGCGATTCTGGTCTCCTGCAACTTTGCGGCTAATAATTACACGCGATTTTAGTCTCCTGCATAAATGTAATGCCCAATGTTACCCGATTTTAGTCGCTTGCAACTTTGCGACTGGCAACTCCCTACGATAAAGGAGTGTTATTTTTTCTTAGCAGCCACAAAAACAATAACCCCGGCCACCAGAATAATTCCGCCAGCGAATGGGGGCCAATTAACCGATTTTTCCTTATCAGCAGATATTTGAATTGGGCCTGCATCTACAATTTTTTCTTTTTTTGTATAGCTAAATCCCGTCCAGATGAGCATAGCGATACCCACAACGATTAATATAAGTCCTACAGTTTTGTTCATGGTATTTAATTTATAGCAGAACAGCAATAGGTGAATTATGTTTTATCTGAATGAATATCCTAAACTTAGTTTTTCTGAATAGTTTACACTGTTCGCAAGCTCAAAACTGAGTGAAAACCGCTTTACGTAAAGGAAGTAGTTAAAAGCCCAGCCCAATGAATTTTTATCACGGATATCAATAGCGGCTTCACTTCCGGATCTAAAGCTCTTTACCAAATCAGGAGTACCACCGATAAAAAACCTGAAAGCATGTTTAATCTCGTGTTCCTTTCTTGCCCTCCAAATTACCTCGGTAGATAGCCCCGTTGTCCAGATTACTTTTCTATCGGTAACACCTACGTGATCAGGAATTTTGCCGTTAAAAATTTGCTTCCTGAAAGCAGTATAACTGCCTCCTTCAAAACTTACTGCATTCTCAAAGTTGACGAATCTAAAGTCAGTATTTCCATTTGCAGAAGTGTGATGCAAACCTGTGGAAAGCCTAAACCCAATGCCGCCGATTGATTTTTTAAAGGATGGCAGGTAATTATCAGAATTGTCTACCACGGTAGCGTCGTTTCCACCTTTGGCAACGCCCGCGTAACCAAAAATTCCATATGAGATGTTTGCTTTTTCGAAAGTATGTGATCGGCTGATGTTCGCCATTCCAAATTCAAAGCCAACATTGGCATCCGGTGATATGGAAGCCGCATAACTTCCAGATAAGGTGGTTAACGTTTTAACAGAATCTGCACCCATTGCTTTGGGCATGTAGCCCATATTGTTGCCGAGGATGGCCGGGGTAAGAAATGTTGTGCAGGAGCTGATTGAGATGATAAAAAGTAAGCTGGAAAAGAGAGCGGTAATTTTAGTTTTCATATTGATGTTTTGTTTATTCGTCAAAAAAATCTACCAGTCCACCCAGAAAATATTCCTGAATGCCCGAGGTAAAATCTTCATAATCTTCATCAGGAATATTAGTTTGTTTAAACTCCAGTGAAGTGCCTTTTTTATCTTCGTGCAGTTTTATGGTTACAATAGAAGCTTCGTTATCTTCGCCAAAATACCATTGTTGAACAATCTGTTTACCGTAAGTAAATTCTATGTTTTTGCCGGTGATATCGCCATCCCAAAAAGAGAATTCAGTGCCGGGTACTTCTTCAAATTCAACATCGGCACCAGTCCACAATTTTATACTGGTTTCTTTGGTGAGTGCTAAATAAACTTCTTCGGGTGGGGCAGGGATGTAGGTGTATTTTTTAAAGTCTTTCATTTTCTTCTATATTTATTATTTCTTGCTTTTCGTTTATAACTTCTTGTTGCTGGAGATTGCTTATTCTAAAATTTTCATTTAAATCCTGAATTACTGCCTTTCTCCAGTCAGAATCGGGATAAGAAAATACAAAGGTTTGTTTAACACGTTCCGATTTAAAGAAATAGGTTATCCAAATAATAGCAAAAATACCAATTCTTAATACAGAATAAAATTCTGAAGCTCCCAAAGTCTTGTTATTTACCAGCTTATTGATATAGATACCTGCTATAGTATCTAATAAAGTAATTAAGAATGAAAAAATAAGGAAGGCAATATAATATTTCGGAAAAAAATCCCTTCGTTTATAAAAGGATACCAATATAAAGATGCTAAAAACAAACAACATCACATTAAATACAACTGTAAATATTACAGACAAATTAAGTAAAAACGAATGTGCATTTAGTTGAATGCCTTGCCATATCTTATCAGTATATATGCCTTGCTTTAATGCTGCAACCAGTATTATTAATGGATTTAGTGTAATGCCGATGCCTGGTATAACTAACCAGCCTCCTAATCTCCATGCATTTTTAATAGAGTCCAGATTATATGCAGTTTTTCTGGTATAAAGGTAAATGGTCATAAATACGTAGAGTAAAAGTGCTATAAATGCGATTCCAAGTAATTTGATATTTAGTCCGTCGTTTTCAACAGGGCCTGTTCCATTCCAATAAATACCATACGAAAGTGTATTAAGAATTTCTTTACTATCCTTTATATAATTATTTATACTGTTAGTTTGTAATACAGAAGTGAAATTTTGGTAATAATACGTTAGTGTCAAAGTATTGTATTTTGCATTTGCACTGTATAAAAACCTGTAATTCTCATTATCTATATTTAGATTTTCATTCTCGAAATTCCAAACCTCTGGCAGGATAACCCTTACTTCTTGCTCAATGGTGCAGGGAAATTTTAACGAGAGCGGAGCATTTCTAAATTTCTTGATTGAAATAATTTGGTCATTAATCAAGTCACCATAAAAGTATGCCAAACGTTTTGATTGATCAGTTTCGCTACGTGTCCATAAACTATCTATTTCATATATTTCAGTTACAGTAATTATATTTTCAGCTTCATTATCATGAATCTCAATTGGTTCTTTTATGATTAAACCAGGATAAAGATTTGAATAATATTTCACATACGATTTCTCTATATTGTCTGCTCCCTCGTTGTTTAAATTTTCTCTAAAATTATCAGCATAATTGTTCGAATATTCGCTGGTAATACGAAGTGTAGATTTGCTTGTGTTAGAGGTGTCGCCAACATTAAAAACCACTAATGATTTTAGTTTGCCAAGGTTCTGTTGAGCGGTTTCAGTCAATTCTTTATTGCCATCTTTTATCACCAAAACTTTTGCGGTGTATGGAAAGTAATTATTAAAAATTGGTCCACGTTGATTGGCAACAGTTGGATCGATATAGATCTTTCTATCCTCAAGTTCTACAACAACTGTTTCGTGATTAAATACACTTGGACTGGGTAATAAAGAAGCAGTTTCTTTTTTAAGATAAGTATTAAGAAATACTGAATAGGCATTAATGCCATTGGCTTTTAATAAATTGCATAACAAAGTAGATTTATCTTTGCAATCTCCGTATCGTTGTTTTAATATCTTTTCCGGACTATTTGGACGGTGCGAATATTCACCGATCTCAATGCCCATATATCTTATTTCATCCTGTACAAATCTGGTTGCCAGCTCAAGATATTTTTCTTTATCGCCCTTGGCTTTAAGCTTTAATTCTGATACTTTTTCATTTATAATAGGCGAATTTTTGGTATTAAACTGTTGTAAACTCAAACCCCAATCTACAATTTCTTGCCAATTGTTATATTCAGATATTTGAACCCTTGCAAACGGATCATAATCAGAAGGTTCAAAATCATTAGCAGGGTAAGTTTTTGTCATTGAATTTTGCCATTCGAAAACATTTAGGCCATTTACGACAGACTTTTTTAAGGCGGGTACACCATAAAAATTGTTAGTCCTGATATTTCTGCTTGGTTTGAAAATAACGTTATTATAAACGTTAACAATCTGACTGCTGCCTTCGAAATAAATGGTGTTCGAGTACTTAGGAAACACGGGATTACTTCCCTGGATCGTGTATGCGTATTCAATCCGATCACCCTTTCTAATGTCATCCAATATTAAGTAAGCCGTATATAAACCACTATATATAAACCGTGATAATTCTTTTTCATTTTGCAGGATTTTGAAATTCTGTAAACTGAGTTTATCTATTGGTTTATTGTCGCGCCAGATGGTCAATTTATGAAATACGAGCTTTTCGTAACTTGGATCATAAGAAACAGATATCTCAGAACCATTTTGAACACCGGTACCATTACTGATTTCTCTTATAATATGCGAATACTGTTCTTTTGTTTCTAAATTGTTCTGTTTTTCTAAAAGAAAAAGATAATATCCATCCTGAATATTTTTGTAAGCTGGTTTACTGTTTACCACCTTTACTGTTTGTAGCCAATCAGGCAATTTCGCATTTATAGCAACCTTTCCTTTTTGCGCCAAAGCCAAATTGGCCATTGCCAAAATAATACAAACTGAGAGCGTAATTTTTTTTATCATATCTATTTAAAAGCGTTTAATCCTGTAACATCCATTCCGGTAATCAGTAAGTGTATATCATGGGTGCCTTCGTAAGTTACTACAGATTCCAGGTTCATCATGTGGCGCATAATCGAATATTCGCCTGTTATGCCCATTCCACCCAGCATTTGGCGTGCATTTCGGGCGATGTCCAATGCAATTTCAACACTGTTCCGTTTCGCCATTGATATCTGTTCTGCCGATGCCCTGTTTTCACTTTTCAATACGCCCAATCGCCAAACCAGTAACTGGCCCTTTGTAATTTCGGTTACCATTTCTGCAAGTTTCTTCTGTTGCAGCTGAAAACCACCAATAGGTTTGCCAAACTGAACCCTTTCTTTCGAGTAACGTAAAGCAGTATCGTAGCAATCCATTGCAGCCCCTAATGCGCCCCATGCAATACCATAACGGGCCTGGTTTAAACAACCCAACGGACCTTTTAATCCACTTATTTCAGGGAAAATATTTTCTTTTGGCACTTTAACGTTGTCAAAAACCAATTCACCGGTTGCCGAAGCACGCAAACTCCATTTATTGTGTGTTTCCGGTGTAGAAAATCCTTCCATCCCGCGCTCCACCACCATACCTCTTATTTTTCCAGCTTCATCTTTGGCCCAAACCACCGCAATATCTGCAAAAGGAGCATTGCTGATCCACATTTTGGCACCGTTTAATATATAATGACTTCCAGCATCTTTAATATTGGTTACCATTCCGCCTGGGTTAGAACCATGATCAGGCTCTGTTAAACCAAAACAGCCCATCATTTCGCCACTGGCTAACTTAGGAAGGTATTTTTTACGTTGTTCTTCTGTGCCATAAGCATAAATTGGGTACATTACCAACGAGCCTTGTACTGATGCTGTAGAGCGGATTCCAGAATCGCCACGTTCTATTTCCTGCATCAAAATTCCATAAGCAGTATAATCCAATCCTGCACCACCATATTCAACAGGTATTGTTGGTCCAAAAGCACCAATGTCAGCAAGGCCCTTAATCAGGTGTTTCGGAAATTCTGCCTTTTGCGCATAATCTTCAATAATCGGACTTACTTCTTGTTTTACCCAATCTCTGGCCGTAGCACGGATTAATTTATGCTCATCGGTTAACAGTTCGTCCAATAAATAATAGTCTGGCGCTTCGTACAGGCCTTTTTTTGCTGATTTGCTCATTTAATTTCGTGTTATCTGGTTAAGAAATCGCGTTAATTTCAAAGGTAACAATTTACCGCAATGGGCATTATATTCATGAATAAAAATTTAATTTTGCAGCATACAAAACATACATGAGCCATTTTAAACAAACCGTAGCTTTAAAAGATGTAAAGTGTTTCGCTTTACACGGGTATTATCCCGAAGAACAACTTATTGGAAATCATTTTGTTGTTGATTTAGAAACCACGTTTGTACCAAAAGGCTTTAACGATGAACTTGCTCAAACCGTTAACTACGAAGATTTAAACGCAATTATTCTCGAAGAAATGAAACACACTCAAAAACTTTTGGAAACCGTTTTAAAAAATATTATTTCGAAAGTGATTGAACTGTATCCCTTTGTGGAAACTGTTGATGTGAGCATTAAAAAATTACACCCACCTATGCCAGGACAGATTGGCCACTCTTTTGTTAAATTAAACTATACATCAGCAAACTAAAAAATGAATTTTACCAAAATAAATCCTGAAATTTTAGCAGCAATCAAGGCTGCTATCGGAGCAGATAAAGTATTTACTGATGCAGATAGTTTAGCAAATTACAGTCATGATGAAACAGAAGATTTGCGTTACCAGCCAGAAGTTGTAGTAAAACCGACTACGCCCGAAGAAGTTTCTGCTTTATTGAAAATCTGTAACGCACACCACGTTCCGGTTACGCCCCGTGGAGGTGGTACCGGTTTAAGCGGTGCTGCTCTGCCTATTTATGGTGGCATTTCCTTATCCATGGAGAAATTTAAAGCTGTTATTGATATTGATACAGAAAATTTGCAGGCCACAGTAGAGCCCGGCGTAATTACCGAAGAATTTATTAATGCCGTAGCCGAGAAAGGACTTTTATACCCGGTTGATCCGAGTAGTAAAGGATCCTGCTTTATAGGTGGTAATGTGGCTCATGGTTCTGGCGGGCCAAGGGTTGTAAAATACGGAACAATACGTGAATATATTTTGAATCTTGAAGTGGTTTTGCCTAACGGAGAGATCATTTGGACTGGGGCGAATACTTTAAAATATGCTTCAGGATATAACTTAACCCAGTTAATGATTGGTTCAGAAGGTACTTTGGGTGTAGTAACGAAAATTGTAACCAAGCTCTTGCCAAAACCTACACAATCTGTATTAATGATGGGCTCTTTTAGTACCAATGAAGATGCCTGTGCTGCGGTTTCGGCAATATTTAGGGCAGGGGTAACGCCATCTGCCTTAGAGTTTATGGAGCGTAAAGGAGTGGAGTGGGTAATTAAATTCGATGATATTAAATTCGATTTAAAAGATGATGTAGCCGCGTTGCTTATGATAGAATTTGATGGCGATGATTTAGACGATATTTTTAAAAATTGTGAGAAAACAAATATCGTTTTAGAAGCGCATCAATGTACCGAGGTTTTATTTGCAGATACCGCTTCACAAAAAGAAGAATTATGGCGAATGCGTAGAACCATGGCCGAATCTGTTAAATCCAACTCCGTTTACAAAGAAGAAGATACCGTAGTACCACGCGCCGCTTTACCAAAGTTAATTAACGGAATAAAGGAAATCGGTGCCAAATATGGCTTTGAAAGTGTTTGTTATGGCCATGCAGGCGACGGGAACCTTCATGTAAACATTATTAAGGCGGGTATGAGCGATGATGACTGGAAGAATAAACTTAAATTCGGGATTGCGGAGATATTTGAGCTCACCACAAATTTAAGAGGAACACTATCTGGTGAACATGGCATCGGTTTGGTGCAAAAGGAGTTTATGCCGATCAAATACTCCGAAATTCACCTTAATTTAATGAGGGGGATTAAGCATGTTTTCGATCCAACCGGAATCCTAAATCCTGGTAAAATTATGCCTGATGAATTAAAGAAGTCAAGTTTTTAAAACTTGACTTCTTACCCAAGTTGCTCAAAACCGAGCATTTTTTGTTTTTCATCTTCAGGTATTGTGGTTGGTTTGCCTGTGGTGTAATCAACTGCAATGCATACCGTTTTTCCTTTGCTGCAAATAACCTCTTCACTTCCTTTTAATTTAACGATCTGGTAATCAAGATCAAAACTGGTATTCCCAATACGCGATGTTTTTACATGAATTGCAATCTTATCATTCATAACGATGGGTGAAATGTAATCCAATTCGGCATGGGCAATAACGATTCCGGTTTTTTTCCAATCCCATTTAATAATTTCTTCCCAGTATTTAGTCCGGGCAATTTCTAAGTAGGTAAAATAGATGGAATTATTCACGTGGCCCATCATATCGAAATCAATAAAGCGCAAATGAATATTGGTTTTGTAGTTGAATTTGTCTGAGAAATTCCTTATTTCTGCCAATTTGTCTTTTGATTTGAATTTATTTTGCCAAAATGTCTTAAAAATCATAAATTTTTGCTTTGGTATGTAAGTTGAATATGGTGTATTATCAATTTAAAAATAAATAATAAGCGATATGACACTAGTAAATTTTAACAACAGAACCCGTAACACAGCTCCATACTTTAACAATGTTTTCGATTCATTGTTTAGCGATGCCGTAACTAAAAACAAAATGGTTGATAAATCACCAAATGTGAATATTTACGAAAATGAAACTGCATATGTAATCGAGTTGGCTGCTCCAGGTTTGAAAAAAGAAGATTTTCAAATCAATTTAAAAAAAGATAACCTTTCTGTTTGGGCAGAAGTTAAAAAAGACGAAACCCAGGTAGCAAAAGATTTTACACGCAAAGAATTTGATTACAGCTCATTTGCAAGATCATTCAATTTGCCTGATAGTGCTGATGGTGATAACATTACCGCCGAATATAAAGACGGTATCTTATTGATCAATATCAGTAAAAAAGACGATGCTAAATTACAGAATAAAGAAATTGTAGTATCGTAAATAAGATTTTCTCGAGAGAGGATTTTCATAATAGTTTAGTTTTTCAAAGGTTATGAAGCTTGCATTTAGTGGTTTTAGATGAGATGTAAGGAATGGTGCAGGCTTCATAATAGTTTAAGTTTAGGTTTTATAAGGTTAATGCTGGATGGCATTAACCTTATTTTTTTAAGAAACTTTTATCTCGACCCGAGTAAAAAAATCTGACTAGTTAAATAATAGTAATGAATGTTTCCAGTCTACTGAGCTTAATTGATATGAAGAATTAAGGACCTTAGTATTTAGATTGATTTTAAGTTGCATTCTTAAAATCACCTTAATCTCATTTTTCGTATTTTTGCCGCATGGAGAGAGAAATTCTGGATACGAAACGCAAAGCACTTAAAATAAACCTTGACCCAAGAATCTACGGCACTTTCGCCGAAATTGGTGCGGGACAGGAAGTTTCCAGGAACTTTTTTAATGCTGGTGCAGCTTCTGGAACCGTTGCAAAAACAATGTCGGCTTACGACATGACTTTTAGCGATGCCATTTATGGCGCAGAAACCAATGGTCGGTATGTAAGTCAGAACAGGCTTTTACAAATGCTCGATCATGAGTTTGGTTTGCTTAATGAGCGTTTATCAGGCGAAAAATATGAAAGCCGTACCTTTTTTGCTTTCGCAGATACTGTAACTACCCTCAATTATAAGCGTACCAATGAGCCTCATGGTTGGGTTGGTATCCGCTTCCAGAACGAACCAGGAGGTTTACCTAACGAAATATTTTTCCATGTCCGGTTGTTGGATACAGATGTAAACATGCAACAGCGTGTGCTAGGTATTATTGGTGTAAACCTACTTTATGCAGCTTTTTACCATTATCAGGATCCCAAAATGATGGTAGAATCCTTGGCTGATAATTTGACTATCGGATCAGTGGAGATTGATTTGATTTCAGTTAAAGGACCAGCTTTTCCAGATGTGGATAATATCCTGCTTAATCTGTATATGATTATGAAAGATTTCTCTGCCGCGGCAATATTCGATGCAGATGCGCATCCACGCCAGGCTAAAGATCTTTTATATAAAAAGGATATTATGATTTTAAGAACCAAATATGGTCAGAAATCATTGCCTAACTTTAACTTATTCAATAAAGCTACCGATCAGTTTAAACGCACAAATAAGGTAGAAGATGGGAATTTAGCCGTTATGATTGAGGTTTTATTAACCAATGTTTTAACTGATGCCCAGGAAACACCTGATGACATCGACCTTGAAACAGTAGCCAAACGGGCCCAGGAAATGTGCGATACAGGGAATATTGTGATCGTTTCTAACTTTACGCGCCATAACCGCCTTGCAAAATATTTGGCCCGGTGTAAGCCAAAAAGCGTTGGTTTAGCTACGAATATTAACAACTTAAAATTTGTGTTCAATTCCAAAAACTTCACCGGAGAAAATTATTCAGGTCAGTTATTGAGTTACGTAAATGATATGTTTAATACAAATGTTAGGTTGTTTGCCTATCCTTTCTTAGATAAAAAGACAAATGAAGTAATCACAACAGCTAATATGCCGGTTACTCCGGATGCAAAGCCATTGTTCGATTTTCTTTTAATTAATGGTTATATTACTGATATTAAGGATTATAACGAAGATGAAGTGAAAACGGTTTAATTTATTTATCTCCGTAATCGCCAAGGGCGGAGATAATGGTAACGATTACTAAATTATCTTCTATTCTGTAAATTAACCTGTCTTTTCTATTTATTTGTCTTGACCAGTAACTAGATAAATCAAATTTTAGTCTTTCCGGTTTACCAATTCCAACTTCCGGATGTTCCGAAAGTTCTACGAATATTTGGTTTATTCTTTTTATCGAAGCTTTATCTCCAGATTTATATTGCGTTTCGAGATCTTTTTTTGCTAGTTTTTCAACTTCTATAAAATACTTTCCCATATATTTTTTGGATCCTTAATCCTGGTTGCATTACCATTTTCAGCATTGGCCGATCTTTCTTTTACCTTTGCAACAAATTCAGGATTATAAGGGCTTTCCTCTTCTTTTTGAAAAGAAACATTTAAAGCTTTTAAAACAGCCTCCACTGCAGCCTCTTGTTTTTTGTTTTTAGGATGTGCGATTATAGTCATAACAATTATTTTATATCAAAAATACGAAATTATTCGATCAACTTTCCTGCCAGTCTGCTTTTAACTATCGTTATGAAAAAATTATCCTTTGAGTTGAAATCGTTTAACACTAAAAGCCAAAAAGTTTACCAAGTTAAATTGTGCGTAATGTAGAGCCTGTTTCGTTTACGATTAAAGTATGGTTTACGCCGCATTTTAAAGCGAAGTTATTTCTTTGATGCCCTACAGGGAAATCAAAAGCAATTGGATAACTGTATTCCTTTACCTTTTCTATAACAATATCATAAATGGTTTTGCCAAATTCTTCACCAGCATCATCAGGTTTAACTTTAAAACCACCTATAATTAATCCTTTTAAGTATTTTAGTTTGCCACTTCGCTTCAGGTTCCATAACATTCTATCAATACTGTACAGGTATTCGCCGGTATCTTCAATAAAAAGTATTTTACCTTTCGTATCTAAATCAGAATCGCTACCAGATAAGGTTTCAATAATGCTGAGATTTCCACCAACTAAAATTCCATCAACTTTTCCAAGTCTGTTATTGCTATTGGTGGGAGCGGAGTAACCCATTTGCTCACCAATTAAAGCATTTTTTATGGATAGAATAGTTTCAATCTGAATGGGCTCGGCTTTACTCCAATCATCGGGAAAACTGTTGCACATTTTGGAATGGATAGAGGCAATATTATAATTTTTTGCCAAATGGCAGTGCAAAACAGTGATGTCACTAAAACCAATAATCCATTTTGGATTCTTTTTGAAAGATGAGAAATCAAGTTTATCAATTATCCTTACAAAACCATAACCACCCCGGGCACACATAATGGCTTTAATGGTTAAATCATCGAGCATTTTTTGGAAATCAGCTAATCTTTCTTCATCCGTTCCGCCATACGTAAAATCGCGCTTACCGATTGTGTCACCTATTTTTATGTTAAAACCCCAGCTTTGCATCTGTAAAATAGAAGGTTGAATCTGCTCTAATGTGATATAACCTGCAGGACTGGTAATTGCAATAGTATCCCCAGGTTTTAAATATGGAGGCGTTTTAAATGATAGATTTTCACTTTCTACAGTATTGGCTAATGTTTTAAATGCAGGAAATGCAGTTGCTGCTGCGATAAATGAAGAAAGGAAGTATTTTCTATTCATCTAAAATGTGATGTAATGTTGATTTTGCTAAGATATGATTTAAAATTTTTGCATAAAAGAAAAGGGATTTATATCCATAAATCCCTTTTTTAAACCAAACAAATTAATCTGTAAAAGATTAGTATAATGTGAATTATATAAATAACCCAGAATGAAATAAAATGTTTTGGGATTTCTGAAAAAAAATGAATTCTATTTCATTCCTTATTAATAAAATAATTTTCAATCATTGCCATTACTGAATAGCCCTTATGCGAGCAGAAATAATTTTGGTAATGTTGTCATATTAAATAGATATTAAAAATAATTTGCTTTTAAAGGAAAAGGCTATTCATCGCGAATAGCCTTTGCTAACAACAAAACAAATATAAGATAACCAAATCTTGCCTGATTGAGCAGAATCAGGATAAAGTGCTATGAGATACACTTTGCGGCCTAGTAATGGATTCGAACCATTGTAAAAAGTTTATGAAACTCCAACCTTCCAATCGGTCAACTGGCCAATTTTTATAACTGTTTTAACGATAAATAATCTCTTAACTCTAAAATCTGATCCTTAATTAAGCTATCTTCATCCCTTAATATCTGATGATCTTCTTTTTCGCTATTTAATGGAAAAATCTGGTTCGGATATTCGCTTATGGCAGGATATTGAAAATATATGGACATAATTTAGTGGTTTAAATGATTGACATATTATTTCTTATTATTACCGTTGAGCAAATATATAAATAAGTATATAATATCTATAGATTTAGTAGTTATTAATTTAAATTATTTTTTAACTTATTCATTTTCAGTTTAATAATTTTTCATTGAATTGAAAATTTTGTTTTATGGTTATTAATTCGGCGCAAGAACTTAAAAATAAACCTTCTCATTTTTATTATAGGTTTGAAGAAGAGCATAGCAGAAATTCATTATAACCCTACATCGTTTCTGGAGCAGAAAATTCAATTTCAGAAAAGCTAATTATTTTAAGGATATTTGCAGTTCAAAAATTAAAATAGTAATTGTGTCTTTAGATAAATTAAAACTTAGCAAACCACTTGTTGCAGCCATGACTGACGCAGGATTTTTAACACCAAAAGAAATCCAGTCCAGAACAATGTCGCGCATTTTAGGTGGTCAAGATGTTATAGCGGTGGGACCAGAGGGTTCGGGAAAAACGACAACTTATGTTTTAGCTACTTTAATGAAATTGAAGTATGCTTTTGAAGAAGCACCAAGGGCTTTAATTTTAGTGCCAGATGCAGAACATGTTGATCACGTTTTGGAACAGTTTAAATTATTAAACCGCAATAGCACTTTTAGGATTTTGGGTATTGATAGCCGTGGTGCAGTTGATACGCAAATGAACGAAATAACAGATGGATGTGATATTATTGTTGCAGTACCTGATCGCGCACGTGCTTTATACTTAAAACTGGCACTTAATACCAATAAAATTCAATTGTTTATTGTAGATAATGCAGAGCTTATCGTTAAAAAAGGCTTGCAACTGCCCGTTGTAGAATTGGCCAATAGTGCTTATAAATCTCAGCATGTAGTATTTACTGAAGTATTGCATGAGAAATTAAACCATATGATTTCTCCTTTCATGAAAGATTCTACCACAACTATAGAGGTAGATGAAATTGGCGAAAAACAAGCTGAAGTATATCAGCAAATGCTTTACCAGGTACCAAATTTCAGAACAAAGCTTAACCTGTTAACCCTATTGTTAAATGATGCTGAGGTTTTTGATAAAGTTATAGTATTTGTGAACACCCGCTTAACTGCTCAAACAGTTTATAAAAATTTTAATCATACCAAAGAAAACGAGATTACCATTTACCGCTCATTATTTTTTGATGATAAAGGTTATGATGATATTGAAGATTTTAAAGATAATCCTGAGGCCAGGGTGCTAATTGTGGCCAATGAGAATCTCGAAGAATTAAATATTAAGGGAATTCCTTTTATTTTGCACCTAGAATTACCTGAGCAAAAAGAAACTTTAATTCAGCGTATTGTTAAACACGATGATGAGGATGTGGTAGCAATTACTTTTTCTACAGATATTGAATTAATCGAGGTTAAAAAGATTGAACAAGCCATTGGTCAGAAATTAGAGGTAATGGAATTGCCAGAAGATTTAAAAGTTGTTGATGCAGTAGCCAAGCCTAAGAAAAAGAAAGGCACCGATGAGGAAGAAGATACCGATCGTGGCGCGGCCTTTCATGAGAAGAAAGCCAGTAACTTAAAAAATTACAACTATAGTGCTGGTACAAAAGCCAAAATGACTTATAAGAATAAGAAGGGTTTATCTTAACTAAATAATCGTTTTTATAAATCGCCATCCTGCACTTGTTTCCGGATCTTTTAAGGTTAGCTCAATTTTACAAGTGTGGTGTTATACATTGAGTATATGGATCCTGATAAATTCAAATTGACGAAAGTTAACATAAAAAAAGCTCCTCAGAAATTAATCTGAGGAGCTTTTTTGTTAGTTGTTATTTACGATTAATATAAAGTAAACTCTACACGACGGTTTTGTTGACGACCAGCTGCAGTTTTGTTGGTTGCAATTGGTTGGTCAGGTCCGTAACCTGTAGCTTCAACTCTTGATGCATTAGCACCTTGAGATACTAAGTAAGCTTTCACCGATTCAGCTCTATCTTTAGATAAACGTAAGTTTAATTCTCTACCACCGGTATTATCAGTATGGCCAGCTAATTTTAAGCTAAAGTTTTTCTCAACTAATAAAGCAGCAACACGGTTTAAAGTAGCATAAGATTTAGAACGGATAGTTGATTTACCTAAATCAAATTCCAAATTAGAAATTGCATCTTTAACAACTTTACGATCTTCTTCAGTAATTACTCTTGTTTCTTTAATTACTTCACGTTGAACTTTAATTGGGCAACCAGAACCATCAACAACTGTACCTGATGCAGTACCAGGGCATTTATCGAATTTGTTTGCTACACCATCATTATCATCATCACCAAGATCTTTTGCATATTGCTCTCTATCACGTTGTGCATTTTGCTCAGCAGTAGATAATGCTCTTCTTAATTCTGAACTTTCTTCAGCACTTTCTTTACGTAAGTTTGCTAATGAACTGTAGTTTTGTAATTGAGGTTTTTCTTTGCTACCCAATGCAAATTCAACACCTGCATGTGCATAAGCGAATCTACTTTTAGGTAATGATTCTGGCGATTTGATGAAATTTACATCGTAACCTAAATCAATGTTGATACCTTTTGCAACACCTAATTTAACACCAGCACCAACCGGGATAAACCAACCTTCTCTATTGTTGCTTTCGCTTACAATTGCGCCACTTGTGCTATAATCAGACGACATGTAACCAGCACCACCTTTTAAATAAGGAATTAATACTGCATTTTCGTTATTGATGTTGATGTTAGCAACATTGAAAACTGCTGTTAAAGCTCCAGACCATTCAACACTTTGTTGAAAATCAGTTGCTCCATTGGTAGATTTAATATCACCTCTTAAGAAATCAGCCTGGATACCTAAAGATGGTAAAATTTGTTTTCTAACGTTTGCACCGTAACCGATACTTTTAAATTCTTTTGCTCTAACACTTCCTGATCCGAAGATGGTGTTAGGAGAAAGTATTCCTCCGTGTACACCTACAGTCCATGTGCGGAAAGATTTTTCTCCAAATCTTGTTCCTGTTGTAGTACTGGTTGTAGTTGGCGTCTCCTGTGCAAATAATTGTGATGATAAACCTAATAAAGCAACCAACATTGTTGATTTTGTAATTCTCGTATTCATTTTCTTCTATTTTGTAATTAATAGTCTCTTAACAGTTTTTATATCGTACTGTTTTGCATCGACTAAGAAAAAATCTTGCCAAAGGAGATATTTTACATACAAATAGCATGTTATCAGAAGATTAGCATGTTAAAATAAATTCACAGAAATGTTACTTAGCATTAAGAAATACTCATTATTATGTATATTATTCTATACATTTTTACTATTGCGGCTTAAGGAAAGAATTGTTTATTTATTTTTCGGATGGATTTTTCTTTCCGTTTAAAAGCATTTCCAAGGTTTTTTCGAGCCTGTTTAAGCGGGTTTTTTCTTGTTTTGCCGATATAACCCATAGCACATATTCTTTACGGTGGGAATAAGCGAGTTGGTTAAAGTAAGCCAATGCTTTAGGTTGGTTTTCAAGAATACTTTTCAAATCCTCTGGAAGTTTAACCGTTTTGTTTACGGGATCGATGTATTCGCCAAAATCGTTTGTTTTGATATGATCATTCCGCATGCCTGATGGCTTTACTTCAGTGATCAGCTTTAAGCGTAAAGCCGTCCATGTTTCATTTACAGCAGCTGAGGCACAAGGTGTTAAGCCGTAAACATTCAGTTCTTCCCAACTTTTCATCAAATCCAGATCAGATTTGATTTTTGATGATTTTTTTGGATAGAAAATCCAAAAAATGGTTTTTGAATCTATCTTTTTAAGATGATTTTTAATCTGCTGATTGAGTTGATCTCTATTTATAGTAAATGTAATTAATACATTAAAATCAGTTTCTTCGCTAAATGTGATGTTAGTCGGAACATCACCAAATATTGCAGCTGAATTTTCTGGCGCATCAACTACCTTAATTACATAACCTGGCTTTACCTGAAGTTTTTTTAGTAATAGATTTTCCATTTGTAGCTTAAAAATTCGACTTATTTAACTAATACTAATAGATATCATCCTTTCGTTGCCTTATAGTTTAAATGATGGCATTACAGCCTCAATTTAGCAAAGAAATCCCAAAAAACAATGCCTGCAGAAATCACAATGTTAAAAGAATGCTTGGTTCCAAATTGCGGAATTTCGATACACTCATCAATTTTATTCATTACTTCATCACTTACACCATCTACTTCGTTTCCAAAAATTAATGCATATTTTTTATTGGGATCAGGGTTAAAAGTGTTTAACATGGTGCTGTTTTCAGCCTGCTCTATGGCCACAATCTCATAGCCCAGTTCCTTTAGCGTATCAACAGCCTGTAAGGTATCTGCATAATGAATCCAATCAACCGATTGTGTTGCACCAAGGGCTGTTTTTTCAATTTCGCGGTGTGGTGGTTGTGCGGTAATGCCGCATAAAATTACTTTTTCTAAAGCAAATCCATCTGCGGTTCGGAAAATCGAACCTATATTGTGCATGCTGCGAACATTATCCAATACAGCTACAACAGGCAATTTTTCCTGTGCTTTAAATTCTTCAATATCAGGACGGTTTAGTTCGTCTAATTTTAATTTTCTCATTATTTTTTAAAAAGGATTGAGCAGTTGATAGCTTACATCGGTTAAATGTAATTTATGAAACTGTGTTTATCCTTGTGCATTTGTTATTAAATATGGGCCATTGCCAATTTCGCTGATGTAAATCGCAGCTGGATAACCAATTTTATCTACATAATAATCTGTAAGGTGCTTCGCAAAATCTTCTTCATAACCTTTTTCCAATAATGCTATTGCGCAACCACCAAAGCCAGCACCCGTCATTCGTGCGCCGATAACATGATCGTAGCCGCTACAAAAATCAACAACTGCATCAAGTTCGGTTCCGCTTACTTCATATAAATTTCTAAGAGATTCGTGCGAGGCATACATCAATCTTCCAAATTCTTCCAGGTTTCCGTTGTTTAAAGCTTTTGCTGCCAAATGCACACGGTCGTTTTCTTTTACCACGTGGGTTGCGCGGTTTAAAATAGTTTCGTCGGTAATTAAGTGGCTATGGAGCGCAAGTTTCTCTGCAGTTAATTCACAAAGATAATGCAGTGTTATTTCCTGGTTCAATAATTTTAAAGCCTGCTGGCATTCTGCAACACGCTCGTTGTATTTAGAATCGGCAAGTTCACGTGGTTTGTTGGTATTGATGATGGCAAGTACATAGTTGCCAAGCGTTACATCAACCATTTTATACTTTAAAGTTTCGCAATCCAATACTATTGCTTTGTTTTTTTCGCCAAAAGCAACAGCAAACTGATCCATTATGCCCGAATTTAAGCCAATAAAATCATTTTCAACACGCTTTGCAATTTTAACAAGATCTAATCTGTCATAACCAAGATTATAATAACTGTTTAGTGCAAAAGCGGTTGCAATTTCGATAGATGCTGAGGAGGAAAGTCCAGATCCGATTGGAATATTACCGTAAAACAAAAAATCGAGGCCGTTAATTTCTTTGCCGTCTCTAATAAATTCATTGATTACGCCTACGGGGTAATTGGTCCACGAACTCCCGTCTTTATCATTTAAAACATTGCTGTTTACTTCTACCTGATTTTCAAAATTTAGGCTTTTAAATCTGAATTTCTGATCACTGCTTGGGGCAATGGCAACCCAGGTGCCTAAGGTGATGGCGCAGGGCATTACCAAACCGCCATTGTAATCGATGTGTTCGCCAATTAGGTTAACGCGTCCGGGAGTAAAATAAACCGCATCGGCTTTTTTATGGTATTCTGCTGAAAATTTTTCCTCAAGGTTAATGTTCATTTGGCTAAAATATATTTATAAAAAGCATTAATAATGTTATGTTTGCTTAGGAAACAAAAGCCCTAAGTTACAATTTATGAGCGTTCAGCAAATACCTACAGGAAAAATTATTGATCTCGAAGAAGTTATCGCAATCGAACTAACCAATAGTAAAGGCAGTTATGTTAAAATATTTAATTATGGTACCATTATAAATAAGTTTGTAGTAAAAAATGCCAGTGGTGAAATGCAGGATATTGTGCTGGGTTTCGATAGTTTTGATCAATATCTTGATCCGGCTTATTTAGAAAACTACCCATATTTCGGTGCAATTATAGGCCGTTATGCCAACCGCATTAAAAACGGGAAATTTACTATCGGCGAAGAAACTTACCAATTGGCACAAAATGCCGGCACTGATACGCTGCACGGTGGCGTGGTGGGTTTCGATAGAAAAGTTTGGGATATTGTTGATATCAGCGAAGGGCCGCAATCATCGGTAACCTTTCAATACGAAAGTGTGGATGGTGAGGAGAATTTCCCGGGAAACCTGATTGTTGATTTAACCTTCGAGCTTACTGAAAATGATGAGTTGATTTTAAGCTATGAAGCAGAAACGGATAAAGCTACAGCCATTAACTTAACGCACCATAGTTATTTTAACTTATCGCCAAAAGTTGGCAATGTTAAAGATCATAAACAGCAGATTTTTGCTTCGAATTATTTAGAACAGGATGATAATTATTCAGTTACAGGTAAATTAATCCCTGTGGCGGGAACTGCATGGGATTTTACAAAATCAAAAGCAATTGGCGAAAACTGGAATGAAGAAGAGGGCTACGATCAAACCTTTGTGCTGGATAAAATTTACGGCGATTTATCTCTGGCCAGTAAAACAATTGAAGATGAAAGCGGTTTAGTTTTAAGTGTGTACACTACAGAGCCGGTAGCGCACTTGTATACTGCTAAGTATTTAGCTGTTAAAAATGGAAAAGGCGGTCAAGATTACGATAGTTACGGTGCTTTCTGTGTTGAAACCCAACACCATCCCAATGCTGTAAATATACCTGAGTTTCCGACTACCATTTTAAACCCTGATGATTTGTACACGCAAACTACAATTTATAAAATCTCATTAAATAGATAACTTATGTTCACCATTGAAAACATCCAGGCGGCAGAATCAAAAATTAAAACTGGTGCAGATTTTCCTCAGTTTGTTAAAGAAATTAAGGAAATGGGTGTGATACGGAACGATGTCTATGTATCTAACGGCTTGTCGATTTATTTTGATAATGAAGATAATGCGCAACAGGGAAGTCCTGATGATTATCCGGCTTTAATTATAAATGATGAAGCATCTGCCGATAAGTTAAAGCATGCATTGACTATCCATCAGCAAGGTGAAACAGATTATTTTACGTTTTGTAAGCAGGCTGCAGATGCAGGAGTAGAGAAATGGGTGGTTGATCTGGAAGAAATGACCTGTACATATCTGGATGCCGAAGGGAATGAACTCGTAAAGGAAACGATAGCAAAAAAATAATAGATCATTAAACAATAAAGGCCCGAAATATCGGGCCTTTATTGTTTAAACCAAATGGTAATGTTTAAGGTTACCATCTACTTTGAATTTTCAATATAATGTTGCTATTTTATTAGTTTAGGCTAATGTTACTACCTTACATCTAACAACTTTAACTTTAAACTCTTTCCAACACCATTTTAATGGCCTGCTCTACAATTTTGTTTGGCTCTTTGCTAAATTCAAAATTTACCCTGCTAGCCAGAATTGCATTAATGGAAAGTGCATGGTGGCCCAACACTTTCGCCAGTGCATAAATTCCTGCGGTTTCCATTTCTAAATTGGTAATCCGATGCTGGTTGCTCCTGAAGCTATTAATTAGTTCTATAAAGTTTGGTACAGCATTTTTTGCACGCACTATTCGGCCTTGCGGTGCATAAAACCCAGGTGCGGTAATCGTGATGCCTCTCGGCATATCCTTGCCAATGGTATTCAATAGTGTTTCGCTGCCTGCCGTTAAATAAGGATTAATGTTTTTAAGGTGGCCGAAATGGGTTTTAATATCATCCATTAAAAGTTGTTCATCTCCAGAAAGTTGCTGAAGATAATAATTCATTAAGGCATCCATACCTAAACCATGTGACGAAGCCAGTATAGTGCCCATCGGGATATCGGGTTGAACTGCCCCTGAAGTGCCAATGCGGATAATATTTAAGGAAGTAAGCGATTTTTTAACTTCACGGGTTTCAAAATCGATATTCACCAGTGCATCCAACTCGTTAAACACGATATCGATATTATCGGTACCGATCCCTGTTGAAAGTACTGTAACGCGCTTTTTGCCCACATAACCGGTGTGGGTAATAAATTCACGTTTACCTTTCTTATACTCCACCGTATCGAAATGTTTACTTACTTCACCTACGCGGTCAGGATCACCAACAGTAATTACGGTGTCTGCAATGTCTCCGGGCAAAAGGTTTAAGTGGTAGATACTGCCATCAGAATTGATGATTAAATCGCTTTCGGATATTTTCATATTTGGTTTGTTTTGCCTGCTGATTTCGGTTCACGCCTTATATAGTATGGAGGTATTTTAACTTTACGCCATCTATTTTATCAAATTTACTTAAAACCTGGTTCAGTTGTGCCTTTCTGATCTCAAATTTAAGGATACAGTTGCTATCAAATTGTTGATTCAGAATCTGCAGGTTTTCTTCCTTACATAATTTCATTACATCATTCATCTGCAGGTATTCAAAATGTGCCTCGTAAACATCATTTACCGTTTTGCTAACAATGGTAGCGGCTTTAATGGCTTCAATACCAGCGGTTTTATACGCGTTGATTAAACCTGGCACACCAAGTAGTGTACCGCCAAAATAACGCACTACAACAATTAATACATTGGTGATATCTTCTGATAACAAACAGTTTAATATTGGCCTGCCTGCTGTACCCGATGGCTCACCATCATCGTTCACTCTATAAACAGATCGATCAGGTGTTAAGCGGTAAGCATAGCAAAAATGATTGGCCTTAACGTGTTCTGCCCGGAGTTTAGCAATTATCGGTTTTAATTCCGATTCGCTGCGCATAGGGTAGGCATATGCAAGAAACTTGCTTCCTTTATCACGAAAGATACTTTCTGAAGCACTTTCGATTGTTTTATAAGCATCATCGAACAGCATTTTGCGATAGTGTTATGAAGATGACGGCTGCAATAGCCAAAATGATACCTGCGTAATTTAATTTACTCAACTTCTCTTTAAAAGCTATGATTCCAATTAACGACGCCACAATGATTACCCCTAAATTCATAGCTGCAAAAACCGTTGAGGGATTTTCTGCCAGTGCTTTATGGGCTTTCATATAAAAAAGAATGTTTCCGAAATTGAATAAGCCTAAAATAAGTCCGCAAACCAGGTTGATGAGTTGTAATTTGATTTTTCGGGCAACTACCAAAGTAATTACTATCAGCAATGAAACAACAAATGCAAGCGCAAAAACCGTGAAAAGGGAAGTGGTATAGGGCAGATCTTTATATAAGGCAATCTGTTTAAAAAGCACATCAATAACACCAAACCCAATAAAAACCACCACAGGGTAAAGCAAATTTCCTTTGCTGTTTTCTACCTGATCGGGTTTGCGTATAAAAGTTAGAAAAATAGCTGCGAAGCCAATGCATAATCCGGCTATTTTGAAACTGTTGAAATCTTCTTTAAAAATGAAATAGGCAGCCAGTACAGGGATAAACAACGATAAACGCTGAGCAATATCAGTTTTAACAATGCCCAGGTTTTTAACGGAAGCCGCTAAAAATAGAAATATAGCTGGCAATAAAACTGCCAGTGCAATATAAGCTGGCCATGGTGCGCCTGGGCTAAGCTGACTTACATCTGGCCTGAAAAAAAGGAAGCACAAAGTTAATGCTGCCAGGTAGTTAACGGTAACGGCTTGAATGATGCTGATTTGATACCGTTTTGCCAATTTTAATAAAATAGCTACAGTAACACTACAGCAGATACTTAAAATAATGTAAATCATTTATTTAATGTCGTTAAGGTAGATAGAGAGTTTATCATTTCCAATTTGTACAGCTTCCTTTAAATTGCCATTAATGGTAGGTGATGGTACACCATCGGTCCAACTGTTTGATGAAGTGAAAATACGCGCCTCATCCCATAAGCCTGTGCTTAAAAACTGGTTTAATATGTTTGCACCGCCTTCAATAATTACGGATTGAATATCCATCAGGTAAAGCTGAAAAGCAATTTTTTGTGCTAAATAGAAGTGCATATCTTCCATTTGGATGTAATGCACATTATCAATTACATCGGTTTTAACTTCATTAAAGATGATGGTTTTGGCTTCAGTATTAAATATATGGTTGCTTAACGGCACTTGCAGGTTTTTATCGATAACCAAACGTACAGGGTTTTTACCTGGCCACTCGCGGGCTGTTAACTGTGGGTTATCCATAATGGCGGTTTGTTTGCCAATTAGAATTGCATCTTCTTCGGTACGCCATTGGTGCGCCAAACGCTTGGCCAAAGCCCCGCTGATCCATTTTTGATGCCCATCTTTTGTAGCAAAATAACCATTAGCTGTTTCTGCCCATTTTAAAATAATATAAGGTCTTTGTTTTTGTATCCGTGTAAAAAATCTTCTGTTAAAATACCGGCATTCATCATCTAAAATTCCACTTACTACAACAATACCAGCATTTTCGAGCTTCTCAATGCCTTTTCCGTCCACACCCGAAAAGGGATCTCTATTGCCTATTACAACTTTTTTTAGCTGATGCTTAACAAATAAATCCGCACAGGGTGGAGTTTTGCCAAAGTGGGCACAGGGTTCGAGACTAACATAGGCTGTAGCTTGTTTAAGCAGGCTTCCTGCCGCTGTTCCATATTGATCGAATACTGCCTTTACCGCATTGGGCTCTGCATGGGCCTTTCCATATTGCTGATGGTAACCTTCGCCTATAATTTTGCCATTTGCCACAATTACGCAACCAACCATTGGGTTTGGACTTACGTTTCCGATGCCTAAGGCTGCTAACTCCAAACAGCGTTTTATATAAAATTCATCGCTCATTGGAGCAAAAGTAGTAAAAAAAGAGTCACGGGCTTATCAAAAGAGATCTGTTGTCATCTCAATTAAGTAATTTTGTGCGCATGAAGATCGGAGAATTAGCGGCACATTACCAGGTTGAACTAGCGGCTTTGTATGAAAGCAATGAAGCTAAAGCACTATTTAATATTGCTGCTGAACATGTTTTAAGCCTTTCTCCAAATCAGCAGGTTATGCAGAAGGAAACGGATATCCCTTTCATCAACATGCAAAAACTACTGAGTATCTTAAACGACCTTGAGATTGGCAAGCCTATACAGCATATTTTAGAAGAAGCTCATTTTTATGGTTCGGTATTTAAGGTTAACGAGCATGTGCTCATCCCAAGGCCTGAAACGGAAGAACTGGTGGATTGGATGATTTCAGTTTGCAATTCACTGCGCTCGGTTCACAATGGTAAAGTAATTAGTGTACTTGATATCGGAACAGGATCTGGCTGTATCCCTATAACGCTTAAAAAGCATTTGCAAAATGCCGAAGTTTCTACTTTGGATGTATCTGCCGATGCAATTGTTGTAGCCAGGCAAAATGCTTTAAAAATGGGAGTTGAAATCAATTTCATTGAAGCAGATATTTTAAGTTATAGTACTGAACAAAAATTTGACATCATTGTAAGTAACCCACCTTATATCAGAGATTTAGAAAAAGCCGATATGCATCACAATGTGCTATCACACGAGCCACATTTAGCCCTGTTTGTAAGCAATGAAAATCCGCTGATCTTTTACAAAGCAATAGCCGACTTTGCCAAAACGAACCTGAAACCTAAGGGATTATTGTTTTTTGAAATTAATGAATACCTGGGGAATGATACCGTTGACATGCTAAAGGAAAAGGGCTTTTTACATATTGAGTTGAGACAGGATATGCAGGGCAAAGACAGAATGGTAATGGCGGAAATTGGGATGGAAGAGGTGTAATGGAAAATGGACGAAGAATAGAAGTCAAAAATTGATTTTAACTGATCAATTTCTAACGATATAGGTTTTATCATTGAATGATTTTAATGGCCTTAACTTCTTAATGGTAAGAGAAATCATTACTAAGTCAGGATTTAGATGTCTGAAAGTATGGATATATATAAAGAAAGGAAAAACCATTTCAGCTGAACTTCGTGTTTTGCGTTTTTATGCCTTTGCGGTTAAAAACTATTAACTGATGCACGGAAAATTAGCCGTTTTGCTTAAGGCTAATACCGTTAAACTTTTTTAAAACCCAGCTTTGACTTAGTTAATTCAATGATATCATTAAATTGTGACTCACTTGTTTCAGACTTATGCAGCATGAGAAATATTTTATTCTCGATTAGCAATACGAAAAAATCATTTCGAATTGAATATGATGAAAATGCTCCCCATTTAAAATGAAATCTTTTTTCATTATCAAAATAACTAAATTCATCATCCAAAAATTCAAAAGTATAGATGAAATTCTCGTGTTTTTTACATAGTATATTTAATTCCTTAGAAAAAATGCTACGTGCATTTATAATTCTTAAAATATAATTAAGTGTTAGTATACAAAGTATAAACCCCACTATTCCATAAAATGATGAACCCCGTCCGTTATCAATTGTAATTGAAATTATTAACCCTATAGTTAGCATAACATAGATAAACAATTTAATATAGCTATTCTTGTTTTCTAATTTGAATTTTAGCCTGTTGCCTTTAATACAAAGCATTTTATTGAATGGTACAGTAATACTGATCATATTTACTTAATTTAAAGTTAGGCTCTCGGATGAAACTGCGTAATTACCTCTCTTAGGTAATCTCTGTCCATATGCGTATAAATTTCAGTAGTGGTAATACTCGAATGGCCCAACATTTCCTGTACAGCACGTAAATCGGCACCACCTTCAATTAAATGCGTTGCAAATGAATGCCTTAAGGTATGCGGACTGATTGTTTTCTTTAAACCTGTGGTTATTGCCAGGCTTTTGATCAGGTTAAATATCGAAATCCGTGATAATTTAGCACCGAAGCGGTTTAAAAAAATAAAATCTTCATTCCCTTTTTTGATGCTGGCATGTACCCGTACTTCATTTATATAAATATCGAGCAGTTTTAAAGCCACACCTCCAATGGGTACCAAACGCTCTTTATTGCCTTTTCCAATTACTTTTATAAATTCAATTTGTGGGAATAGGTTAGAGATTTTTAGTTCGGTAAGTTCTGTCACCCTTAAACCACAGCCATATAATACTTCCATAATGGCTTTGTTGCGCATTCCTTCAGGCTTGGAAGCATCTATTGCAGCAATGAGTTCGTTTATCTCATAAATGTTCAGCGTATCGGGGAGTTTCCTGCTTAGCTTCGGGGCTTCAATCAATGCTGTTGGGTCGTTTGTAATCACCTCCTCGAGCATCAAATAAGAAAAAAAAGCCTTTAAACCCGAAATTACCCGCGCTTGTGTACTGGCTTGCATCCCCAATTCGTTTAGCCACGTAATGAATGATTTTAATTGTGCAATGCTGATATCAGTTAGTTTTGGTTCCTGATTTATAGATTCGAAGTATTGAATCAGCTTATCTATATCACTAAGGTAGGCCTCAACAGAATTGCCAGACAACGAACGTTCGAGCTTTAAATATGATTTAAATCCTTTAATATATGATTGCCAAAGCATGCTTTTATTTGAGATTTTTTATAACATTGCAACGTTACAACATTATATTATGAAAATACAAATTATTAACGGCCCAAACTTAAACTTATTAGGCGTGCGCGAACCATCTATTTACGGTAGCACGAGTATAGAGGATTATATAAAAGAATTAAAAACCGTTTACCCAGCCATTGAAATAAGCTATTACCAAAGTAATGTAGAGGGTGAAATTATTAATAAACTGCACGAAGTTGGTTTTAGCTGCGATGGCATAATACTTAATGCCGGCGGCTATACACACACCTCTGTAGCCATTGCAGATGCTATTGCCGCAATTGTTACGCCTGTTGTTGAGGTGCACATATCCAATATTTATGCCCGCGAAGAATACCGTCATGTTTCTTTAACAGGTAAAAACTGCCAGGGTGTTTTAACAGGCTTTGGTATGAAGGGTTACCGTTTGGCTATTGAAAGTTTGCTGATCTGATTTTGAGCAGCTGATTAGCACCTGATTATAATAGTGCTCATTTTTAGTAGAGTGTAAGGCCCCAATTAATATGAAAGCTAAATTTTAAGGTGCTCACATTTGTGCAGGAGACCAAAATCGCGTGTAATTGTTAGCCGCAAGGTTGCAGGAGACTAAAATCGCATAAAATTGGTCATTACATTTGTGCAGGAGACCAAAATCGCGTGTAATTGTTAGCCGCAGGGTTGCAGGAGACTAAAATTGCATAGAATTAGCCTTTACATTTCTGCAGGAGACCAAAATCGCACATAATTGGTGTCGATTTTACTTTAACTGAGTGAAATACTTAATTTTTTTGATAAAAAAAGCCCAAACAATGCTGTTATTGTACACACCGGTGTGTTGGGGGTATGCTTTTTGAAATGCCTTACGCTTTTTGTTTGTTTTGAATAATGATTTAACAAAATGCCAATGCCCTTTGCTTACCGCCAGGGTAAATTTAGGTTTCCCGCTCAGCAAAAAGTGCCACCAGGCAATAAAATCAATAAACATCCTGATTGTTATCCTGAAAACAGCATCACCAGCAGGCAGGTTTTTTTGCATAATAATCAGGTTGTTCCTAAAGTTGAGGTATGTTTTAAAAGGATTTTCTGTTTGCAAAGTTCCACCGCCAACATGGTAAACTTCGGCATCCGGACAGTACATTATCTTATAGTTCAGGTTTTTTAAACGCCAGCAGAGGTCTATTTCCTCCATGTGTGCAAACAAATCTGCATCTAAACCGCCTGCTTCTGTCCAGCATTTACTTTTAATGAAAAAAGCCGCTCCACTTGCCCAAAAAACCTCTTGTTCAATATTGTACTGGTCGCTATCTAACTCATACACATTAAAAATTCTTCCCCGGCAAAAAGGGTAAGCATAAATATCCAGGTAGCCACCGGCCGCACCTGCATATTCGAACTGATTTTTGTTAAGCTGCCATTTTATTTTTGGTTGTGCGGCTGCAATCTGTGCATCGCTTTCCATCAAATCAATAACCGGTTGTATCCAATTCGGGATCACCTCAACATCCGAATTGAGTAGAATGAAATAATCGGCTTCAACACGTTCTAAAACCATATTGTAGCCTCCTGCAAAACCATAATTCTGGTCGTTCAGAATAATTTTAACCGTTGGAAAGTTTTCTTGTAAGTATGCCACAGAATCATCTGTTGAGGCATTATCACCCACAATTATTTGCAGGTTATCATATTCGGAAAGTAATATTCCTGGCAAAAACTGTTTTAAATATGCTTTTCCATTCCAGTTTAAAATTACAATGGCTACTGATGGCTTCATTCTTTGTTATTCGGGTTTAAATTTCCAGCGTTTATGGCTCCAAAGCCAGTATTGAGGCTGTTCTTTAATAATATCTTCTAAAAACTTAAAGTGTAAGTCGGTAATTTCGAAATCCTGCATCAGCTCTGGCTCAAGGCACATCGGGAGCACATCAATATGGTAATAACCCTTTTTAATTACTTTAACCTTAAAGTAGTAGATGGGCCTTTTGGTTGATTTTGCAATTTTTTCTACACCCAGTAAAGCAGCGGTTGGCTGATTTAGAAAATCTACAAAGTATTTTGTTTCCTCTCTTGTTGGCGATTGATCACTTGCAAAACACAATAGGGTAGGTTCATTTTTATAGGCTGCCAAACCACGAAGCGTTTGCCGCATTGCGATAAAAATGTTGCCATATTTTGTTCGTGCATAATCGAACCACTTGCCAAATACTTTATTCGATATCGGTTTAAAAATAACCATTGTTTTGGCAGAAATGTTAAGTCCTAAAGCTAAGGTACCCAACTCCCAGTTGCCATAATGGCCCGTACAGGCCAAAACGCTTTCGCCCGCTTTAAAATGTTTTTCCAGTTGTTCCAGGCCCGTAAACTTTACGCGCTTTAAAGTTTCTGCTTTAGAGATGCTCGTCATTTTAATAATTTCAAAAATGAGCTCGGCGAGGTACAGAAAGAATTTCTTTTCAATTACCCTGATTTCTGAAGGAGATTTTTCAGGAAAAGAACAGGTTAAATTCTGCCTGACAACTTTTTTTCTATAGCCTATTACGTAATAAAGCAGATAATATAGTAATCTTGCAAAAAAAAACAGCAAAGGCAAAGGGAGCAGCGACAACAGGTATAAAAAAAATACGCCAACGTGCGCAATCCCTCTTTTAATCATTATTTTTAAAACGTTTCAGCTACAAACATAAATTTTCAAATGCAGAATACAGCTATACTTCCATTATTTTATCTTCCACCAGTGGGTTATTTTAGTTTATTGCAAAAACTGGGAACAGATTTTTTAATCGAAAAACATGAACATTTAGCCAAGCAGACCTACCGCAACAGGGCCAGTATTTATTCGCCCAACGGAAAATTGGATATCACTGTTCCGGTTGTTAAAGGCTCTAAAACACATACGAAGATGAAAGATGTGAGGATTAGCTACGATTTTAAGTGGCAGCGTTTGCATTGGTTAAGTTTGGAAAGCTGTTATAGAAGTTCGGCCTATTTTGAATTTTACGAAGATGAGTTGTCGCGTTTTTACAATAACAAATTCGAATTTTTATTCGATTACAACCTCGAACTGGTAGAATGGTTAAGCAAAAAGTTAAAACTGAACAAAGCTTTTGAGGTTACGCCCGAGTATTATGATGATATCGCTCCTGAGCTGGATTTCCGCACGATTATGAATCCTAAAAAAGAAGATGATATTGTAAACAATAAGCCATATTATCAGGTTTTTGAAGATAGACATCAGTTTCTGCCCAACTTAAGCGTGGTTGATCTGTTGTTTAACCAGGGCCCACAGGCCAAACTATATTTGTAGCAGATGGGAAAAAACAAACCTCGTAATCGACACAAACACTATAAAGTTCCAGCTCCGGGTACCAGTCCGGGCCTGTACGCTATAGATGAAGATGCACTAAAGCCAATAATTGTACTGCATACTTATAACGATAAAAATTACAAAAAAACGGAGCTTGAGAATATCAACAATATTGATAAGCTGACTGAAAATACTGATTTTTATTATTGGTTCGATATTAAAGGTTTTGCCGATCCCAATATTTTTGAAACGCTGTATACCAAGTTGGATATCAGCAGGCTTGTTTTGGAAGATATTACTAGCTCTTACCAGCGACCGAAGTTGGATGAGTACGATAATGATAAATACATCTTTTCGGTAAGCAGGCATCTTTTTTTAAATGATGAAAACGTGCTCAGTAACGACCAGATTTCTTTCATTTTATCTGAACGGACGCTTATTACCTTTCAGGAAACCTATGCCGATTGTTTTGAGCCGGTAAGAAAGCGACTGGAAATAGGGAAGGGCAATATCCGGATTGGTGGCAGCAGCTATTTAATGTATGCCATAATGGATGTAATTGTAGATAATTACTTTACACTGCTGAATTTTTGGGGCGAAGAGCTGGATGCAATTGAAGACCGTTTATACGATCATCCTGATAAACGGATTATGTACGATACACAGGCCATCAAAAGATCGTTGATTACCATTAGAAAAGTAACCTGGCCCGAGCGCGATAAACTGAATGATATTATCCGCACCGATAGTCCGCTAATTTCCGATCTCACAAAAACCTATATGAAGGATGCTTACGATCATTGTATCCAGATTATTGATTTCATAGAATCACTCAAAGAGATTGCTTCAGCAAATATCGACATGAATTTATCCATCATCAGCAATCGGATGAATGAAATTATGAAGGTATTAACCATTATATCATCCATATTTATCCCTTTAACATTCATTGCCGGTATTTATGGAATGAATTTTAGCAGGGAAGATCCCGCAACAGGAAAAATATTGAAAGATAACATGCCGGAATTATATGCCGAACATGGTTATTTATACACCTGGATTGTGATGGCTGTGATAGCTGTTATACAGGTAATTTACTTTTGGCGTAAAGGTTGGTTTAAATAATTTTTATTTTAAAAAATGTACCAATTTTTGGTAAATTTAATTAAAATAATATTACAACGATGGCACGAAATACATCTATGGCTTTAGGAGATCATTTTGAAAAGTTTGTTGATGAAAGGATTTCTGAAGGAAGATTTAAAAATGCAAGCGAAGTTGTTCGCGCAGGATTAAGGTTATTGGAAGAAGAAGAGAATAAGATTAAAATTTTAAGAGAAGCCCTTCAGGTTGGAATCGATAGTGGAATAGTGAAGGATTTTGATCCGAAAAAACACCTTGAAATGTTGAAAGCCAAAAAAAGGAAAGATGGGTAGCTTTTCTTTTAGTAACAAAGCACTTGAAGATTTAAGTGAAATTTGGGATTATACTTATGATGTTTGGTCTGAAAATCAAGCAGACAAATACTATAAATTACTAATTGGATTTTGTACTCAAATTGCTAAAAAACCAGGGGTAGGTAGGAATTATAAGGAAACAAATCAAAATGTATTAGATTCAAAGCAGGTGAATGTATCATTTTTTATCGGATAATTGAGAGTGGAGAAATCGAAATAGCTAGGATTTTACATGCTAAGATGGATTTAAGGGCTAAAATGTCAGGACTTTAATTGGACAAAGGTCAAATTTTTATAAAATCAATTTTTAATATTTGTAGCTTTAGGGCATTTTGGTAAGGTTATAGATGCAGTCATTCGAAATAGATAAAAGCGACGTTCTCAAAGTTAAAAATGCAATTTTAGCTGGTGATGAGACATTAAAAATAGTTTTAGAGGAATACCATGCGTCAGAAATTGCGATTCTTTTCGAACGTCTGGATAAATCCGAACAGCGGCATATCATAAACCTGCTTCCTGCGGAAATAGCCTCGGAGATCATTTCGGAGATGGATGAAGAATCCCATCCGGAAGATTTACTTTTTGAGCTCCACCCCGATAAACGTACCGAAATTGTTGAAGAACTGGATTATGACGATGCAACCGACATCATTTCTCAGTTGGAGGATCATGAACAGAAGGAAATTTTACAAGACCTTACCGAAGATCATGCCTCCGAAATCCGCAACCTTTTAACTTACGACGAAAAAACTGCCGGTGGTTTGATGAATACAGAGTTGATCTGTGTAAACATCAACCTAACAAAAAAAGATGCCATCGACGAGATTATCCGCCAGAGCGAAGAAATGGAGGAGTTTTATACCATTTACGTAGTGGATGATGAAGAGATTTTTAAAGGTATAGTTTCGTTAAAAGATATTATCAAAGCAAAACACAATGCTAAAATAACCGAACTGGTTAAGATAGATGCTGTGTATGTGCATCCCGATACCGACCAGGAAGAGGTGGCCAACCTTATTTCTCAATACAATTTAACCAGTATCCCGGTTATCGATGATCATCAAAAATTGCTCGGCAGGGTAACATTTGATGATGTGATTGATGTGATGGAGGCTGAAAGTACTGAAGATATATTAAAAATATCAGGGGTATCAGAAGATGAGGAATTAAGCGGTAACTGGGTAGAAGCTGTAAAATCGCGTTTGCCCTGGTTAATTATTAACCTCGGAACAGCTTTTTTAGCATCATCCGTGGTGCGTTACTTCGATCCAACAATTAAGTTAATCCCTTCTTTAGCCGCGTATATGACTATTATTGCAGGGATGGGCGGTAATGCAGCTACGCAAGCGCTTGCTGTAACGGTTAGGCGTATTTCTCTTTACGATTTAACGGATAAACAAGCTTACAGAACGGTTTTGAAAGAATTTACGGTAGGCTTGATCAATGGTGCTTCCAATGGATTAATCGTATTTATTTTTGCTTACTTTTTCGACGGAAATCCACTGCTTGGATTGGTTATCTTCCTGGCTATGACGGGTAATCTGGTTATTGCTGGCATAACCGGTGCCGGAATTCCGCTTATTTTAAAACGTGTGGGTATCGATCCTGCCATTGCATCATCTATAATTATTACTACTTTTACCGACGTTTTTGGTTTCCTATTGATTTTAGGGCTGGCCAGCAAACTTTTACTATAATTAGGGTTTAGGTGCAAGAATTAACGCTTGCAAACCGAATGAAGCCCTTGTAAATTTAACTAAGACTACATAAATTAAATCTGTAAAATCTGATCCCGATGCAAACAACAAGACACGATTGGACAAAAGAAGAAATATACGAAATTTATAATAGACCATTTTTAGATCTGGTTTATGAAGCTGCCAGCATCCATAGAGAAAATAAAGATTACAATGAAGTTCAGGTAAGTTCATTAATCTCTATTAAAACCGGTGGCTGTGCAGAAGATTGTTCATATTGCCCACAAGCGGCGCGTTACTATACCGAACTGGAGGTACAGCCATTAATGCAGGTTAGCCAGGTGGTTAGTGCTGCGGTTAAAGCGAAAGAAGGTGGTGCATCTCGTTTATGTATGGGTGCTGCCTGGCGCGAAGTACGCGATAACCGCGATTTTGACCGTGTTATTGAAATGGTTAAAGCCGTAAACGATATGGATATGGAGGTTTGCTGTACTTTAGGTATGCTTACCGAAAATCAGGCGCAACGTTTGGCTGATGCCGGTTTATATGCATATAACCACAACATTGATACCTCAGAAGATGATTATAAAAGGATTATTTCTACCAGAACTTACGATGATCGCTTAAATACCATTAAAAATGTACGTAAAGCTAAATTAACGGTTTGCAGTGGTGGTATTATTGGATTAGGTGAAACGGTAGAAGACAGGGTTTCGATGTTGCAGACACTTTCCAACATGGAAAAACACCCTGAATCTGTACCAGTTAATGCTTTGGTTCCGGTAAAAGGAACACCTTTGGAAAATCAACCTCGTGTTCCAATCTGGGATATGGTGCGAATGATCGCTACGGCCCGTATTGTAATGCCAAATTCAGTGGTGCGTTTATCAGCAGGCCGAAACGAAATGAGCACATTGGAACAAGCTTTTTGCTTTATGGCAGGTGCAAGCTCTATTTTTGCAGGAGATAAATTGTTAACCACACCAAATCCTGCTTTTGTAGATGATATGGCAATGTTCGAATTGTTGGGATTAAAAACCCGCGACGCTTTTAAAAATGGCAGACCAGCCAATACAAGGGTTGCTGAAGAAGCTGTTTAATAAAGAAATAAATTAATTTTGGTGTGCAATGATGATTCAATGCCACCCATTAATATAAATGGTGTCAGATGTCTACCATCTGACACCATGTTAAAAAGTAAAACAGTATCTTTTTAAACTGCTGTTACCCTTACCTCAATATTTCCTTTTGTTGCTTTAGAATATGGGCAAGCCCTGTGTGCTTTATCAGCCAATGCCTGTGCTTCTTCATGAGAAATACCTGGAATATGCACATCCAGATCTGCAGATAATACGAATGAGTTTCCGTCTTTATTAAATGAAACCAATACTTTTACATTTGCTTCACTAACATCAACACCTTCACGTTCTGCAACAGAGCCTAATGCACCTAAATAACATGGTCCCCAAGCTGCTGCAAATAGTTCTTCAGGGTTTGTTGCCCCGCCCTGGCCACCAAGCTCTTTAGGTTTACGTAATTCGAAATCTAAAATTCCATCACTTGATTTGATGTGTCCGTCTCTTCCTCCAGTAGCTGTAACTTCAGCTGTATATAGCTTTTCCATAATGATATATTAATGTGAAGAGTTAACAAATCACAAAGGCCTTTGTTTGATACGGGTTAGTTACCAAAAAATTTCAGCCTGGCTAAATCGATTTGAAAATGGTTAATGGAAGTAATGAAATGGTAAATTAAATTTTAATTTTTACCGATAGTTTATAGATATCGTACGCTACCTTTTGAATCAGGTCGAACTGTTCGGGTACTAAATCTTCACCTTTTTTTATGGCTAAGCCAGTATCATTTAACCTGATGAGTGGAACATTATCCATTGTACTGGTGCCTTGTATCAAATTATCAATAGCGGTATCCAGCAGGTAATTTGTGTTATTGGCAATTGGCTTTAAAGCGTCGAAACTTTCAAAAATGAACTGATGTTCTTTATTATATAAAGAAAGTGTTGCCACATATGATGATAGCAGATGGCTTAATGCAGTAAACTGATGCACCTCCTTAATAAATAATTGTTTGCTTTTTGGTTCTGAAAACATTCTTTGAAATAGAGAAGCCAGGTTTGCGGTGCTCACATAAACTTCTTTGCGGGCAAGCTTGTATTCGGTTCTGTTGTAATTCTTTTCGAAATAAAGTTTAATTACCTGCGCATAATATGCTTTATTGGCCCTTAAAATATTTAGCATGGCTTCTTTTAGTTTTTCATGCTCCCAGGTTGGGAACAAAGAATAACTGGCTATTAGCGCAATTCCTGAACCTATAAAAGTATCATAGATTCTCTCGCGGGCAAGCGCAATTGATCCCATACCCAAAAAATCGAAAAGGATTAAGATATAAGGTGTCATAAACAGCACACTTACTACATAATTTTTCCTTTGGAAACTGTAGCACCCCACCATGCAGATCAGCAAAATTACAAATAGGGAGTGTCTGTCATCAATATAAGTCAACACGCCCATTCCAATAAACGCACCTATTGTAGTGCCAATTAAACGCTGATAATTGCGTTCTTTTGTTAAACTAAAGCCTGGTTTTGAGATAACCAGGATGGTAAGTAGAATCCAATAACTGTGTGAGAAATTGAGGATCAGCGAAACAATAAAGCCCAAAAGCATTACCACGGTAACCCTCAGCGAATGCCTGAAAGTGGAAGAGCTATAGGTTAAATTCTCGGTAAAAAGTTTAAAATCAAATTTCTGCCGTGTAATAAATTTCTCTGTATCTACCTCTGCCTGCCTGATATCTTTGCTGTTCCTGATCTTAAAATAACTGAAGATGGTTTTAACCCTGGCCAGTATATTTTCAATATTTACTTCTATGTTTTTAAGTGCAATAATGCCAAGGGTATTGTACTCCTGGTTTTGATTGTTTTTCTCCAGGTCGTTTATTTTAATCTTCAAACGTTCAATCTCAATCAATAAACGTTTTGATACAACAGGTGTGCCACCGCTTTTTAATGCGAAAGCAATATCATCAAGCGCATAAGAAATCCTTTTAATGGCCATTTCATAATCAGAAAGTATCCCGGCCTTATCAAACTGATCATGCAATTGCTGGTAATTATAATAGGTAGACATAACCTGCTCGAAAAGATCAACCATATCTACAAAAACCAGGAGCAAAAATCTACCTTCGGGAGTAGAATCCCTAACAATTTCGCGTGTTCTAAACAATAATTCCCTTACTGCATCCTGTTTTTCGTGTACAGAAACCTGGAGTTGTAAAAGATCGGAATACGTTTTATCGTAATTGTTGTTCTGATGGTAAAACTTCGCCTTCTCCCGCAGAAATTCTGCCACCTCCAAAATCGAATCGCTCAGCGATTGCTGTACCAAACGGAAAGGGCGGAGGCGGTATACAAAATAACTCAAACCGGTATACCAAAGGCTTCCGGCCAGCACCATAACGGCATGTAGTAGCACATCCTGCCAGGGGCGTACATCATCGATACCTAAAACCATAATCAGCAGCACCGCAGTGCCAACCGATGCAGCCCTGAGCCCGTAGATATAAAACATTGAAAATACGAAACTTGATACCACGAGTAAAAACCCGATGAAATAATGGTTTTTATTGGTTAAGCCTGTAATAATCGAAAAGATGAAAATTAGCGCGGTGGTAACCAGCATTGCATTTCTCCTGTGTACCATAGGGCCGGGGCTATCAACCACACTTACACATAATGCACCAAGCGATAAAGTCATGCCGTACTTAAGCAAACCGAACTGGGCCAGTATTAAAGAGGGGAGCAGTACACCAATGGTTATTCGGAGCCCGTCGGCAAAATACGTACTCAATAAAAAGTCTTGTACATTTCTAATGGGTTGCCTAATCTGCATGTACAAAAATAACATAATAGCGAAGTTTTTTGTTGCGATTAAAATTAAGTTTTATGCTTTTTTTTAACTTTTAAGCAGAAATACTTTAATGCGCTGACTGCTAGAATGATAAGAAATGTTTGTAATTACATCTTTCCTAATTGTTAATAAGATGAAACAATATGCCATTAGATTAAATAAATAGCCGTTTTAAATATTTAACATGTTGATAAACAGTGTTCTTAGGTGGATAACTTTGTGGATAAAAACGTTCATTTTTCTCTTGACAAAAGAACGTTTTCATGCTAAATTAGATCATATCAAATACGAAGTACTTTGAATTCTGATAAAACAATCCAAAAGAGATAAAGAACCGAAAGGGAAATTGTTTCGGATAGTTTACAGGGAAAACGATTAATTTCAGAAAGGGTTAAACCGAGTAAGAATATATATAACCATCGAAAGATTGGACGATAAGAAAATCGCACAGGCCCAAACAGAGCTTATTGAAAACTAAGAAGTTTACGGACGGAAGAGTTGGAAATAAATTTTCACGAATCGCAAAAGTTGCAAAACCTAACGATAACGGAAAAATCAAAGTAACAAGAATTAGATGCTTTAAAATACGACTAAGGTTGTTTTTAAAGTTAAAACGGGGAACTGAATCGAAAGAAGAAGGTCCCCGTTTTTATTTTGGTAAAAACTTTCCAGCAATCAAAAAAGAAGCACACATTTTTCTGCTTATTATTCCTAAAGTATTAAATTTACCAAATGGCCAAAAAAGGTAAATCAATCTCCGCTCCATCAAAAAAGATCTTCGTTTTAGATACCTCTGTCATTTTATACGATCACGATGCAATAAATAATTTCCATGAGCATGACGTAGCTATTCCTATACAGGTTTTAGAAGAACTTGATAATTTTAAAAGTGGTAATGACACCAGGAATTTTGAAGCCAGAAGTTTTATACGCCTAATTGATGAAACATCTAAACAAAAACTCATTAGCGATTGGATTGCACTTAAAAGTGCCGATGCAGGTAAGTTTAAAGTAGTTTTAAATGAAAAACCGCTCACTGTTGATGCGGAGGAAGTGTATGGAAAAGGAAAAACCGACCATAAGATTTTAAATGCCGCCTTAAGTTTAAAAGAGGAGCATCCTGATAAAAAAGTGGTTTTGGTATCGAAGGATATTTGCCTTAGATTAAAAGCCAAAGCACTCGATTTAAATGCTGAAGATTATGAAACTGGTAAAATTAAAAACGTTGATGAACTTTATGCTGGGAAAACTGAGATAACGGATTTTCCTGTTGAAGTTATAGAGGAGATAAAAAAACACCTCTTTATCGATGCCCGCGAGATTGAGTTGCCACCTAAAAACGCCAACCATTTTTACGTTTTAAAAAATAAAAGGAAAACAGCAAATGTATTTTATAACAATAATTTAAAAACGATTTCTGCTGTTTCTACCGACCCTATATTTAAAATTAAACCAAAAAATATTGAACAGGCCTTTGCAATTCACGCGCTTTTGGATCCGGAAATTAAGCTCGTAAGTATTCAGGGGAATGCCGGTACAGGCAAAACTCTTTTGGCTCTGGCCAGTGCGTTAGAACAGCGCAAAAACTTCAGGCAGATATATGTAACCCGACCAATCGTTTCATTGAGTAATAAAGATATCGGGTTTTTGCCAGGGGATGCAAAATCAAAAACCGATCCTTTCATGGCTCCTATATGGGATAACCTGCGTTTTATTAAAGAGCAGTTTATCGGCGATGATAAAATGACTGAAAAGATTGATGAGCTGGTTGCAACCGAGAAAATAGCCATTGCTCCTTTAGCTTTCATCCGTGGAAGAACCCTTACCAAAATTTTCTTCATTATTGATGAAGCCCAAAATTTAACACCCCATGAGGTAAAAACAATTATATCGAGGGCAGGTGAACATACCAAAGTTGTTTTTACTGGCGATATATATCAAATCGACACACCATATCTCGATTCGGAAAGTAACGGGCTTTCGTACCTGATAGAAAATGCGAAGAATCATCCGCTTTACGCACACATTACCTTACATAAAGGCGAAAGGAGTGAGTTGGCAAATTTGGCAAATGAGTTGTTGTAAAGGATACTTTATTACGTAAAAACTAAGTTGATCGTTATTCCCAACTTGATAGGGAATCCTAATGCATTAAGATTCCCGCCTGCGTGGGATTGACGCTTGTTTCAATTTAATGGTATTTCTTCAAGCTTCTTAAACAGATAAACAAACCGATTAAAGTTAAAACCGCACTGAGTATAAATGGTGCGCCCGGAAAGTAAACTGGTGCTTTCCCTTCAATAAAATAAGCGAAAATATGTGTCATTACCCAAGGGGCAAATATGGCTGCTAAACTTTGTAGCCCCGTTAAAACGCCCTGCATTTCACCTTGAGCATTTGACGGAATTTGATTGGAGATTAACCCCTGCATCGCTGGTCCACCGATACCCGCCAAGCCATAAGGAACCATAAAAGCAAACATCATCCAGCCTTTACTGGCAAATGCAAATGCAACAAAACCGATTACATATAAAATCAATCCAAAATAAACAGCTTTCTTTTCTCCAATTTTTGGAAGGATAATCCGGATTAACCCACCCTGAACAATACCGATTACCAAACCCACAAAGCCTAACGAATAACCAACCCATGCAGCATCCCATTTAAATTTTTCCATCGTATAAAATGTCCAGTTGGATTGAACAGAGTGGCTAGAGAAATACAATAAGAATAATGTTGCCATTAAGCCTAATAACGCAGGATATTTACCAATACTCAACAATGAACCAACCGGGTTTGCTCTTTTCCAGTCGAAAGCCCTTCGTTTATCCACGGGTAAAGATTCTGGTAATATAAAATAACCATAAAGCCAGTTGATTAATGATAAACCAGCAGCAATCATGAAAGGAACCCGAGTGCCGAAATGACTAAAAACACCTCCTAATACCGGACCAAGGATAAACCCAACGCCAAATGCTGCCCCAACCAAACCAAAATTTTGCGCTCTCTTTTCAGGCGGCGAAACATCAGCAATATAAGCTTGCGCTGTAGTGAAACTGGCACCGGTAATGCCAGCTATAATTCTGCCTACAAATAACCAGATGATAGAAGGGGCGAAGGCTAAAAAGATATAATCGATACCGAGGCCGAATAAAGAGCTTAATAATACAGGTCTGCGGCCGTACCGGTCGCTCATTGCTCCGATAATTGGCGAAAATATAAATTGAACCGATGCATAAGCCAATGTAAGCCAACCGCCATACTCTGCAGCCAGGCCGAAACCGCCTCCGGTAAAATCCTGTATAAGTTTTGGTAATACAGGAATAATCAACCCAAAACCTGTAAAATCAATCAGGAGGGTAACCATAATAAAACTCATTGCAGATTTCTTCGTATTTGCCATCGTAGATCAGGTTGAAAAACAAAAGTATCAGAATTAGTTAACAATGTAAATTTTAGTTCTCTACAAACTCAATTACAAACCTAGTAGGTTTTTGAAACCTGCGAGGTTTAGATCTAAATATGATACTGGCCACTGTTTATAAACCTGATATAGCGGAAAGCCCGCAATGAGGTACGAGTGAGGACTTGCAGCGATAGCAGGACTGCAGACCGCCACTAAAATAGAACCTCACATTTACAAAAAAACTTACAAACCATTTTTTTTTGTAAATGCTGTAAACTCGTTAAACTGGCCTTCAATAAATTAAAATCTCACTGGGAATAAAAAACCTATAACAAAGGTCAAAACTTTTCCACAATGCCTTAATTCGGCTAAATTTTGTTAAATTCGCAAGGTTATAGTAATACCCTTTTTTAATATCGTTTTAAGTAACGAGAATAATAATTTATGGCAGAAGATTTAGAAAATCAGCAGAACGACAAAATCATTCAAATTAATATAGAGGAGCAGATGAAATCGGCCTACATTGATTATTCAATGTCGGTAATCGTATCGAGGGCTTTGCCTGATGTACGCGATGGATTAAAACCGGTACACCGCCGTGTTTTATATGGTATGCTCGATCTTGGTGTAACCAGTAATAAACCCCATAAAAAATCTGCCCGTATTGTAGGGGAGGTTTTGGGTAAATATCACCCGCATGGTGATGCATCTGTTTATTTTACCATGGTTCGTATGGCTCAGGATTGGAGCTTGCGTTATCCGATGGTAGATGGACAGGGAAACTTTGGTCACATTGATGGCGACTCTCCGGCTGCAATGCGTTATACTGAGGCACGTTTTTCTAAAATTGCTGAAGAAATGCTTGCCGATATCAATAAAGATACTGTAGATTTTCAGTTAAACTTTGATGATACCTTACAGGAGCCAACTGTTTTACCTGCAAAAATTCCTAACTTATTGGTTAACGGATCATCAGGTATTGCTGTAGGTATGGCCACCAACATGGCACCACACAATTTAACAGAAGTAATTGATGGTGTTGTAAATTATATTGATAATAGAGATATCACTATCGAGGAACTGATGAAGTTTGTAAAAGCCCCTGATTTCCCTACAGGTGGTATTATTTACGGTTATACAGGTGTTAAAGAAGCTTTTGAAACCGGGCGTGGCCGTATTGTAATGCGTGCAAAAGCCGAAATCGAAAGCATTAAGGAACGCGAAGTAATTATTGTTACTGAAATTCCTTACCAGGTTAACAAAGCACAAATGATTGAGCGTACTGCTGAGTTGGTTGGCGAGAAAAAACTGGAAGGGATTTCTAACATTAAAGATGAATCCAATAAAGATGGTATCCGCATTGTTTACGAAATTAAACGCGATGCAAACGCCTCTATCGTTTTAAACAACTTATATAAGTATACTGCTTTACAAACATCTTTCAGTGTAAATAATATTGCATTGGTAAAAGGCCGTCCGCAAATGCTAAATCTAAAGGATTTAATTGTGCATTTTGTAGATCACCGCCATGATGTTATTGTTCGCCGTACCCGTTACGAATTATCAGAAGCCGAAAAACGTGCACACATTTTAGAAGGTTATTTAATTGCTTTAGATCATTTAGATGAAGTTATTAAATTAATCCGTGCTTCCGAAACACCAGAAGATGCCCGTTTAGGCTTAATGGAAAAATTCGGATTGAGCGATATTCAGGCCCGTGCAATTCTGGATATGACGCTTCGTCGTTTAACAGGACTAGAGCGTGATAAGATCAAAGAAGAGTATGCTGAGTTAATGAAAACCATCGAACATTTAAAATCTATCTTGGCTGATGAAGGTTTGCGTATGCAGATCATCAAAGATGAGTTAGCAGAAATCCGCCAGAAGTTTGGAGATGAGCGTAGAACAACTATCGTTCACTCGGCTGAGGATATGAGCATGGAAGATTTCATCGATGATGAAGAGGTGGTAATCACGATTTCTCACGAAGGTTATGTTAAACGTACACCAGCAACCGAATTCAGGGCACAGGGTAGAGGTGGTAAAGGATCAAAAGGCAGTACTTCAAGAAATGAAGATTTTATTGAGCACATGCTCGTGGCTACCAACCATAACTATATGTTGTTCTTTACTGAGGCAGGAAGATGTTTCTGGTTGAGGGTTTACGAAATTCCGGAAGGTTCAAGAACCAGTAAAGGAAGAGCGATCCAGAACATCATCAACATTCCGAAAGAAGAGAAAATCAAAGCGTATATTAAAGTTAAAAACTTAAAAGACCAGGAGTATTTAGAGAACAATTTCATCATTATGTGTACTAAAAAAGGTACCATAAAGAAAACTTCTCTTGAGGCTTATTCACGTCCGCGGGTAAATGGTATTAACGCCATTAACATTAATGATGGCGATGTATTATTGGAAGCATGCTTAACCAATGGCGAAAGTGAGATTGTAATGGCTTTAAGATCAGGTAGGGCAATCCGTTTCAATGAAAAAACCGTTCGTCCGATGGGAAGAACAGCAACTGGAGTGCGTGGTGTAAGGCTTGCACACGATCAGGATGAAGTTGTTGGCATGATTGCTGTAAACAATCCTGAAGTTACGGTGTTAGTAGTATCAGAAAAAGGTTATGGTAAACGTACCGATATTGAAGATTACCGTGTAACCAACCGTGGAGGTAAAGGGGTAAAAACAATTAATGTTACTGAAAAAACCGGACAATTAGTTTCGATTAAAGACGTTACTGATAGCGAAGATTTGATGATCATTAACCGTTCGGGCATTGTAATCCGGATTCCTGTTTCAGCTTTAAGGGTAATGGGCCGCGCCACACAAGGTGTTCGCCTGATATCATTAAAAGGTGATGATGAAATTGCTTCGGTAACGAAGATTGATCATGAAGAGGATGAGGAAGAAACAGTAGATTTAGCAGATGTTGTGGTTACTGACGGAGAAGAAATTGAAGCCGATACAACTCCTGAAGCTGAAGATGCTGACGAAGAAGAAGGTGATTCAGATAACGAAACGGAAGAAGAAAATTAATTAAAATTAAGATTAGAATAAAAATTATGAAAAGAGTATTTCTAAGTATAGTTCTAGCAGGTGCGGTGAGCTCTGCATTTGCTCAGAAAAGTGAAGTAACCGCGGCGAAAAACGACTGGGGTTTATTCCAGCTAACTTCTTCAAGTGCATCAACACCGTTGGCAAAAAAGCTTGAATCTTTAGCAAAAGGATTGGCACATACAGATAAAGCCATTGCTGATGAAAAATCTAAAGTAATGCCTGAGGCATGGAGTTATCGTGCTTTATTTGCTTCTTCTACAGCTATTTTAGATTCAACAAGTACAGCAAATGCTGATAAAAACTTAAAAATTGCTCAGGAAGCAGTTGTTGAAGCCAAAAAATTAGATACAAAAGGAGGTGAAAAAGAAAACATCACTTTAGCTGAAACCAATATTAGCAATGCCGTAAGAAATGGTGGTGTAATTGCTTATAATAAAAAGGATTACAAAACTGCTTACGAAAAATTTGTTGCAGCAACGTTAATCAATCCTAACGATACAGCAATGTATTTAAATGCAGGTATCGCAGCTAGAAACATTGAAGATTATCCTAACATGATTACTCAATTTAAAAAAGTAATCTCGTTAAATTCACCTCAGTCTAAAGATCTTTACTCTGAAATTATTAATGCTAATTTGAGCAAACAGAAAGATACAACTGCAGCATTGGCAACGATTAAAGAAGCAACCGCTAAATTTCCTGACAATGCTGAGTGGATCAAAACTGAAACCCAGATTTATATTAATAGGGGTGATGCGGCAAAATCTGAGCAGATGTTAAATGCTTTGGCAGCAAAAGAGCCAAATAACCCTAATTATCAGGTTTTATTGGGAAATATTTATTTTACGCAAGCTTTGAAATTACAAGCAGACCGTAATAAAATCGATCCTAAAAAAGTAAAAGAATTTAATGAAGTTACCGGTAAAATGAATGCTTTATTAGATAAATCTCTTCCTTTTTATAAAAAAGCCTTAGAGGTTGATGCTAAAAACCAAGGTGCATTGGAAACGTTAAAAACGATCTATGCATTTAGAAATGATACTAAAAATTATGATGACATTAAAAAACGTTTAGACGCTTTACCTAAGCAATAATTATTCATCATCGATTTAAAAAAAGAGCCCTGAAATTTCGGGGCTCTTTTTTTTATGTTTATTTTTATCAATTATTACGGTTTTACAACATTGTTCAAATTATGCAAAATTGCCTTAAACTATCATTGACCGCTTTAATTTTCGTCTCTTTTAATGCTATGGCTCAAAAAAGCCAGATTCTTATTGCCAGAAATTCAGTTGGTAAGCTTCAGGCATCAATCGCGAATAAAGAAGATGAAAAAAAGCAATTGTCGATTATTACAGAAGGCTTAAAAGCAATAGAATCAGCAGAAAAAGATAATAAAACCAAAAATTGGGGCGAAACCTGGTCTATAAAATCTTATTTAACATCTTTTGCTTCTTTAATAGATAATGATCCGAATAATGCGAACAAATTTTATGATGCGGCTATTGAAGCGGTAACAAAAGCAAAATCTTTAGACCGTTATGATGACAATGGAGGCCTAATTAAAGCATCAGATCATAATATTCTGATAAAAAAACAGGATAAAGGCAATGAAGCTTACTTCAATAATGATTTTAAAGAAGCTTATGCAGATTTAAAAGAAGTTTGTGATAATTTCCCAGCAGATACCACATTAGCTTTAAATACCGCAATTTGCGCGCTGAATATTCAGGCTTATGATGAATCTTTAACGTATTTTAAAAGGGCAAAAGAAAATGGCATCAGAAATCCATCTGTTTTCCAAAAGATGGCACAGATGTATGTCGTAAAATCTGAAAACGAAACTGCAATTAAAACTTTAGAAGATGGTTTGGTGCTAAATCCTTTCAACCGTTTTTTAACCAATGATTACATCAATTTATTATTGGATACCGAAAACTATAACAAAGCACAAGGTTTAATTGAAAATAACCTTAAAGTTGAGAAGGGAAGCAAATTGCTTTATTTTCTGTATGGTTACCTGCAACAAGTTGGAGGAAACAATTCTACAGCGATTTTAGCTTACGACAAAGCATTATCTACCGATCAGAACTATTTTGATGCTTTGTATCAGTTGAGTTTAGCTTATATCAATACAGCGAACGAAACTTTGAGTAAAAACGACGCTGATAAAAATGAAAAATATAAAGGCCTGATTGATCGTGCACAATTTGCTTTACAGCGTGCAAATGAAATTAATCCTAATGATAAAAAAACCGTACAGTTGCTAATCGATATTTACGCCAAAAAAGGAGCGACAAATAAAGTACAGGAACTTAACCGCAGGCTTCAAGAATTATAATTTATCGAGTGATTTTTTAGGAAAGGAGTGGTAAAAGAAATATCAACTTAACATAATATTAATTATAAGACAAATAGTAAATAGTGCTATTGCTTTGATTTATATGGTTATTTGTATATTTAATGCTGTTGATCCGTTGTTTATTCTAACTATTATGCAAAACTTACTGCTTAAGATAAATTCCTCAAGAATTTTGAATTATTTTAAATTCGTGTGTGTATGCGTAATTCTACTTTTTTCATTTAAAACAAATGCTCAAAAAGTGGAACAAATTAAATCTGATCAGGGTGAAATTGTAACAATGTATTCCGATATTCTTAAGGAAGACCGAAAGATTTTGATCTACACGCCAAAAGATTCAATAAATTCTGAGAAACGATATCCTGTAATCTATGTTCTGGATGCCGATAATCATTTCGCCCAAATGGTAGAATATTCTAAATACCTCAGTCGGCAAGATGTGTATGTTATCCCGCCAATGATTGTTGTAGGAATAACAAATACAAATCGTGTTCGTGATCTCACACCGTCAAAAAGCAATTTCGACTATTCTGGTAAACCAGATACCACCCTTAATGCACCTTATAAGAATAGCGGAGGAAATGAATTTTTTTTTCAATTTATTCAGAAAGAACTCCTGCCCTATGTTAATTCGAATTATAAAATTCAACCTTACCGCATTTTAGCAGGACATTCATTTGGTGGTCTGACGGCTATCAATTGTCTGATTAATTATCCGGATATGTTCAACGCATATATTGCCGTGAGCCCATCCTTCTGGTGGGATCAGAAATTTCTTCTCAAACTCGCTGATAAAAAACTGAAAGCAGGATCATCTTTATCGAAAACGCTTTTTTTTAGCGATGGAAATGAAGGTTCTTCACCAGAATCACCTTTTCATAAAGATGTTTTAAAGTTTGATTCCCTACTCAAAAGCCGTAGCATAAAAGGATTAAATTTCGAATATACGAGCTATCCTATGGAGAGCCATATGACTGTTCCTATTAAAACATACTATGACGGACTTCGATTTGTATATCATCAATGGGCTCTTCCTCCTGTAAGTGATGAAAAGATAAATTCAGAGATTATTATGAAACATTATAAAGGATTGTCGCAAAGGTTTGGTTATCCAATTTTGCCTGATGAAGCATATTTCAACGGCTTGGCGCAATGGTTGGTGAAAAGTCCGACAACCATAAATAATGGCATAAAGATATTGGAAATGAATACAGTAAATTATCCATCCTCTTCAAGAGCTTTTATGTCTTTGGGAGCAGCATACACAATGAAAGGAGAAAAGCAAAAAGCCATCGCTTTGTACAAAAAGGCCAGTGAATTGAATCCCACTTCAAATGAAATTAAATTACGCTTGCAGGATTTACAGAAATAAGATATCCCATGTACGATCACTACAGCTTTGAAGATGCTACCGCATATCAAAATGAATTAGCTAAACAATTAAAGTTTCAGCCGATCGATAAAATTGAAACCATTGCCGGTGCAGATATTTCTTTCAATAAAAACAGTACAACCATGTACGCTGGAATTGTGATCTTAAGTTATCCGGAAATGATTTTGAAATCTTTTGCTATAGATACTTTTGAAACAAATTTTCCTTATAAAGCTGGATTTTTAGGTTTTAAGGAAGTTCCGGCGTTAATAAAAGTTTGGACCTTGATAAATGATAAGCCCGATGTTGTTGTATTGGATGGTAACGGAATTTTGCATCCACGCCGCATGGGTGTTGCTTCACATTTTGGAATTTTAGCAAATCAGGCTTCAATTGGTTGCGCTAAAAGCCTTTTGCATGGCGAAAACCATGTTCCGGAAAATAAGAAATTAAGCACTGCTAAAATCATCAGTCATGGTGAAACCTTAGGTTTTGCATTGCGTACAAAAATTAATTGCGAATCCGTGTATGTTTCTGCCGGTCATTTAATTACGGCTGAACAAGGTTTGGAAATTATGAAAAATAGCGTTGGGAATTATCGAATTCCTGAGCCAACGCGTATGGCACACAACATTGTAAATGATTTTCGCATTGGGAAATTAAAACCTGGTTTTCATAAGGTATCGGCACCGCTGACTTTATTTTGATCCTAAATCCAATTAATTCCTTTTTTTAGCAGTTGCTGGGTTTTATATTCATCAGAATTGATCTCAGGCTGAACATTATAGCCCCAGTTGGCCTGTGGAGGTAAACTCATTAAAATAGATTCTATCCGGCCGTTGGTTTCTAATCCGAATTTGGTCCCCGAATCGTAAACTAAATTAAACTCAACATAACGGCTACGGCGTTGATATTGCCATTCTTTCTGTGCCTCGGTAAATTCTTTATCACGGTTCCGGTCAATCAGTTCTGTATAAATAGGTAGAAATGTTTCACCAATATTTGCAGAGAAATCTAAAATCTGTTCCCAGCTTAGGTTTGTGTTTTCTGGTTTTAGTCGGTCGTAAAAAATCCCACCAATTCCACGGGTTTCTTCACGGTGTTTAATAAAGAAATAATCGTCGGCGTGCGTTTTAAATTTCGAATAAAAATCAGTGCTGAAATCGTCGCAAGCTTGCTTTAGTTTATGGTGAAAAAAGCGGGCATCATTTTCAAACACATAATGTGGCGTTAAATCTATTCCACCACCAAACCAACGTGTTTCTTCATTCAATTCGAAATAGCGGATGTTCATGTGAATAATCGGAACCAATGGATGATTCGGATGAATTACAATCGAAACACCAGTTGCAAAAAAATCATCTTCAGTAACATTAAAAGCTTTTTTTACTGATTCGGGCAGTTTACCATAAACTGCAGAAAAATTTACACCACCTTTTTCAATAATTGCTCCTTTTTGCATAATCCGCGTACGGCCGCCTCCCCCACCGGTTCGCTCCCAAAGTTCCTCTTCAAATTTACCCTTGCCATCGGCAATTTCCAATCCCCTGCAAATTTCATCCTGTATTTGCTTATAACGCGCTGCTACTTCTTCTTTGAACATGATGGCTCCTTCTATTTCCATACAAATTTAAGGCTATTAAAGCAGCTATATTGATTTATGTTTAGATAGTACATTTTATTGACATTGGTTATGGCGGAACTATTATTCTTCTAAATAATTGAGATCTTTATTAAAGCTTTCTTTCAAATAAGAAACTGAAATCATAGCAATAACTGTTACAATACCCATTACGATAAATGCAGCTGAGACTATGCTGTAATGGTGAACAAAAAATTCGAATACGAATGTGATTGGAATTAAGGCCCCGCGTACAAAGTTTGGAGCTGTTGTGGTTACGGTAGAACGGATATTTGTGCCAAACTGCTCAGCAGCGATGGTTACAAAAGTTGCCCAATAGCCAACGGCAAATCCCATAAACAAACAAATTAAGATAAATGTGCTTTCAGTTAAACCTGTGCTGGTAAGGTATATAATGACGGTAACCACAGAGAGACTTTGGAAAATTAATACCGTTTTTTTTCTTGACTTTAATACCTGTGCTAAAAAGCCACAAACCACATCACCAATGGCAATTCCGAAATAGGTATACATAATACCTGTACCTGCATTAAGTAAATCTTTCGCCCCAAGTGCTTTTCCTATTTCTGGCGATTGGGTTACTAAAATGCCTACAATAAACCAAAGTGGAAGACCTAAGCAAATACAGGCGAGATATTTTAAAAACCGTTTTCGATCAGAAAAAAGCATAAAAAAATTGCCTTTAGAAACTTCAGTACTTTGTTCGGCGTGTTTAAACATGCCCGATTCGAAGGTGCCTACACGCAAAAGCAATAATAAAAGGCCCATGCCCCCTCCCACAAAATAAGAGGTTTGCCAGGTGAAATGTTTGCCAATGGTAGCTGCTGCTGCTGCACCTAATAAGCCAATCCCCGCAACAACCATTGTTCCGTAACCACGTTTTTCTTTATCCATAGTTTCGGTAACCAGTGTAATTCCAGCACCTAGCTCTCCTGCAAGGCCAATACCAGCTATGAGTCTGATAATGGCGTAAGTATGAACATCGGTTGCGAAACCATTGGCAATATTAGCAACAGAATACATTAAAATTGAACCAAACAGCACTTTAATTCTTCCAAATTTATCGCCAATAATGCCCCATATTAATCCTCCGATCAATAATCCGAACATTTGCATGTTGATTACATATTCGCCTTCAGTACGCATGTGTTCTGCGGAAACACCGATATCTGTAAAGCTTTTTAAACGTACAACAGAGAATAAAACGAGATCGTAAATGTCAACGAAGTAACCCAGAGCGGCTACAATGACTAAGAAAATGACATTACGGTTGTTGGTTTTGGCTTGAGGATCCATTTAATATTTGGTTTAAAGGCTGAAAGTACACAATAACCCAAATATTTGAAATAGATTTTATAAAAATAAAAGCCACTCTATTTCTGGAGTGGCTTTTATCATCCTACATTGGAGGATTTTTTTTAGTAGTATCAGGTGGCATTTTTGTTGTGGTATCAGGCATTTTTTTCGATGCTGTGTCAGTCATCGTCTTTGTGCTGTCCATTACTTTTGAAGAATCCGTCATTGTACTGTCTGAAGAACCAGCCATATTTTTTGACGAATTGCATGCTGAAGTGGCTATCATAAGAGAACCCGCGAAAGCAAGACTTAAGATTATTTTTTTCATAGTTTTTTATTGTTATCTATCAACCAAACAACAATGCAATCATTTGGTTTTAATTTTTTTACTTCTTGTTGACTATTTTAATTCAATATCACTCGTTAATTAGTTCGCGAAGGTGAATGCCAGCTATAATAACATTCAACGCTTAATTACCAAAATATTACCAAATCAAGCGGTGTAAAACTTTAAAAGGTGGCAAAACTTTCTGATATTAGTAAGTATGATTATTTCTCAAAATACCCTGAAATGGGTAATGCGCCTTTACCCTCCTTTGTTTTTTCAGCGCATTTGGGTTCAAAAATTTGAAAATGAATTTAGAAGCTGCACAGTTAAGCTGAGTAAAAGTTTTTTAAATAAGAATTATAACGGATCTATTTTTGGTGGAACTATTTATGCCGCAACCGATCCGTTTTACGCCCTATTATTCGATCAGTTGATGCAAAGGCGGGGTTTTAAAGTCCGTGTTTGGTTAAAAAGTGCTTCTATACAATATTTAAAGCCGGGCCGTTCTACTTTGTATTTTACCATCACTGTAAGTGATGAGATGTTGAACGAAGCAGAACACGCATTAAAAACCGTTGGAAAATTTGTAAAAGCTTATCCAATGGAAATTACCAATAAAAGCGGTGAGCTTTGCGCCACTGTAATGAATGAAGTATATATCCGAAACTTACATCAGGGCGAAGCGCCTAGAGTTGCTTACTAATTTTTAGATTATGCCGAGTATTAAGAGTTTAATTTTGCAGGGCGAAGGTGTGATGCTCGATTTTAAGAAAACCATTACCAGTACCGAAAAAATAGCGAAAAGTTTAGTGGCCTTTGCCAATAATAAGGGTGGGAAATTATTAATTGGTGTGGCCGATGATGGATCTATAAAAGGTGTAAAATCAGAAGAAGAAGAAAAATACATGATTTTAACTTCTGCACACCAGTTTTGCAAGCCAGCTATAGAGCCTTATTTTGAAGAAATTTATGTAGATGATAAATTGGTGCTTGTTGTAAATATTCCTGAAAGTGATACAAAGCCTCATTATGCGCTTGATGACCAGAAAAAGTGGTGGGCATATATCCGTATTGATGATAAAAGTGTTTTGGCCAGTAGAATTATTATTGAAGTGCTTAAGCAGGAATACAAAAGCAATGGTGTACTGATTTCTTATTCAGAAAATGAGAAAAAACTACTCGAATACCTGGAACAGAATCAAAAAATCACATTAAAAGAATTTAGTAAGCTATTACGAAGTTCTTACCGCAAGGCACAAAAAGTATTGGTTAATTTAATTCTGACCAATGTGATCAAATCGCACACCTCAGAAAAAGAGGAATATTTTACTGCTGTGAGGTAAATATTTAATAAAATATTTTTTATAAATCGTTTTTCTGAACTCGTTTCAAGATCTTTGCCTAATAGAATTGCTTTCAGCATAATCGTCCTCCTGAACTCGTTTCAGGATCTTTAAATCGATTTGTTGAAATAGATGCTGAAATAAATTCAGCAAGACGCCTACTTTGAAAACTAAGAATGGAAGATAAAATCGTCCTCCTGAACTCGTTTCAGGATCTTTAAATTGATTTGTTAAAATAGATGCTGAAATAAATTCAGCAAGACGCATATTTGGAAAATTAAGAATGGAAGATAAAATCGTCTTCCTGAACTCTTTTCAGGATCTTTAAATCGATTTGTTGAAATAGATGCTGAAATAAATTCAGCAAGACACATACGTTGAAAATTAAGAATGGAAGATATAATCGTCATCCTGAACTCGTTTCAGGATCTTTAAATCGATTTGTTCTTTTGAAATAGATGCTGAAATAAATTCAGCAAGACGCATACTTGGAAAACTAAGAATGGACCTCCACCCCTTCTACATTAACTTTTCTACATAGCTGTAATTTCAGCATTAAAAACGCGACCTTTGCAATCTTATGTTTTCTAAAATTTACACCAAGTATAAACCTTATTATAAAGAAAACCTTCATTTGGCCTTGCCAATTGTAGGATCTCAGGTTGGCCATACGCTGGTACACATGGCCGATAGCATTATTGTAGGTCATTTCACGGATACCATTCAATTGGCAGCTGTTTCGTTGGTTAATAGTATTTTTATGCTAATTTTAGTAATCGGGCTGGGTATCTCCTATGGATTAACACCGCTTATCGCACAAGAAAATGGACGGCAGAACTATGATGAATGCGGAAAACTTTTATCCAACAGTTTAATCATTAATATCTGTGTAGGCATATTTCTGTATATTTTGGTTCAATTGGGCATACTTTTCGTGATCGATCGCCTTGATCAAACTCCAGAAGTTGTACGTTACGCAAAACCCTACTTAAATCTTTTATCTATTTCAATTATCCCATTGTTGATTTTTCAGACTTTTAAACAGTTTGCAGAAGGATTAGGCTTTACCAAACAAGCCATGTTCGTTTCCATTTGGGGAAATGCGCTCAACATTATCCTGGGAATTATTTTCGTAAAAGGAATGTTCGGCATTAAATCTATGGGGGTAGCGGCGTAGGGTTAAGTACATTAATCGACAGGGTTTTAATGGCTACAGTAATGTGTTTTTATGTATTACGCTCTAAGCATTTTAAAAAATACCTCATCAGTTTTAAAGCTACGTTTATTGATAAGCTAAGAGCCATCAAAATTGCAAAAATCGGAATGCCTGTTGCAATGCAATATTCTTTCGAAATTAGTGCTTTTAGTGGTGCTGCAGTATTAATTGGCACAATCGGAGCAGTAGAGCAGGCTGCGCATCAAATAGCCATTAGTTTAGCCGCTATGACTTATATGATTGCCAGTGGGGTGGCATCGGCCGCTACCATTAAAACAGGTAATAACTTTGGAAAGAAAAATTTTGATGATTTACGTAAATCTGCAATTGCCAGTTATCATGTTATTTTATTGTTCATGTGCTGTACAGCGGTAATTTTTGTTTTAGCAAACAATATTATGCCGTTCATTTATACAGAAGATGCTGCCGTTATTCCAATAGCAGCGCAGTTATTAATTATTGCTGGCTTTTTTCAATTGTTTGATGGTACCCAAGTAGTAGGTTTAGGTGTACTGCGTGGTATTGGTGATGTAAATATTCCTACTTTTATAACATTTCTGGCTTACTGGGTAGTAGGAATTCCTATCGGATATATACTCGGATTTAAGTTTGATTTAGGTGTTAATGGCATTTGGTACGGATTAACCCTGGGTTTGTTAACAGCTTCTATCCTATTGTTTTTAAGGTTTCAGAACAAGACGAGGGCACTAAAGGTTGATCTTTAATTTGTTTAATAACAAATGAGTTTTTAAGCGGTGATCATTATCGAGTGATCGTCATTCCCAACATGATTCGTAATGCAAGAAGCTTAAAGATTTTCTCCTGCGCGGGAAAGATGATAGTTCTTTGCAATCTGTAAGTGATAGTCTGTTGAAAAGCCATTATTGATCATTCTTCACAACATTCAGAATGACAGCAGCTATTACTTTCCACCAACATTAACCACAACACCAATAGTAAAGATCGAATTTCCTGCAGACATGTATTTACGGTTTTTCAAACCGATATTGCTACTCGTGGTATATTGTAATTGAAAGGTTTTACTTAGCGCCATGCGGGTAAAGAAAACTGGCTCAAAGAAAATATTGTCTTCTTTTGGCTGAACAACGCCATTTAAAAAGAACCTATCCATTTTAACATGGCTAATTCTGAGTGCAGTACCATAATTGATCGGGAAATCTGTGCCAAATAAACGCAGGTTGTTTTTCTTTTTCGAGCTGTAGTTTACCTGTAAAAATGTTTTTCTGTAATCTACTTCCTGTAATTCGCTGCTAATCAGCACATCATTTTTATAATCGCGGAAGGTAATGTCGCTCCATCCTTTTCCTACACCTGCATAAACCTCAATAATCCGATTGTTATCCGGACCAAATGTATCGAAATATCCGCCGCCAATCTCAATTAGTTTGTGTCCGAAATCTTTACTTTTTCTTTCACTGTTCATTCTTGAGCCACTAAAAAGCACACCAATATGATTGGAAACGGCATAAGCGCCATTGACACTGGCATTGCCTTTTAAAGAGATGTGTGCACCACCACTAAATTCACCCTGTTTGCTTAACATTGGTGTATTTGGAACGTTTGGCATATAAACTGAAGAACAACTTGCTGCAAAAAGCGCTAAAACTGGAAGTGTAAAACGTAGGTATTTAATCATAGATGTTATATAAACAGATTTTGAAGGTAAAAATTGTGTTAGTAATCCATTTTCATGAAATCCATTACCCGCTTAAATTCGTCGTGTATAGCGGCTTTTAAATGGATTCTTTCTTTGGTAACCGGATGCGCAAACTCCAATTCAGATGCGTGTAACAACATGGTGGTCATTTCCCACTGATCTTTAAAAAATTTATTCTGCTTGTTGCAGCCATGTGTCCTGTCGCCTATAATTGGATGCAGAATATGACTAAAATGCCTTCTCAATTGGTGCATTCTACCGGTTTTTGGTGTGGCTTCTATTAATGAGTACCTTGAAGTTGGATGTTTGCCAAAAGCTACTGGGATTTCTGCTCGTTGTAGGGTAATAAATGAAGTGAAAGCATCCTGCATGGTGCCATTTTCTTTTGCAAGAGGATAATCGATATCCATAGTATCAGGTGCGAAACCGCGTAAAATAGCTAGGTATTTTTTATTTGTTTCAGTATTCATAAATTGCTGATGCATAGCAATTTCAGATGGCTTATCAAAAGCAAATAACAATATTCCGCTAGTCTTTCTGTCAAGACGATGAACCGGACTAACATGCTTACCAACCTGATCTCTTAACAACTGAAGGGCAAATTCTGTTGCATCTCTGGCAATTGGTGATTGATGCACCAACAATCCATGAGGTTTGTTAATCGCAATTAAATGCTCATCCTGATAAATAATCTCCAACATATTGCCGCGAAGATAAGGATATTATGGTTTTTGCGTCATTGCCTAAGTAAATAAATCAAAAGCCAGGCGATAGGTGTTGCAATGTGCATCTACAATATCCTTAATTTCTGTAGAATAACCACCACCCATACTTACCTCAACCGGCAAATTTTTATCCTTACATGCTTGTAAAACTAACCTGTCGCGTTCTTTACAGGCAGCCTTGCTTAATGCGAGCTTACCCAACTTATCTGTAGAAAGAACATCTACTCCTGATAAATAAAACACAAAATCTGGTTTGGCACGTTCAAAAGCTTTTTTGAGGTTTACTTTTAAAATGGCAAGGTATTCATCATCCTGCACACCATCGTTTAAAGCAACGTCGAGACTGGAAATTTCTTTTCTAAAAGGAAAATTTTTATCTCCATGCATTGAAAAAGTAAATACTTTAGGCTCTGATTTAAAAATTTCTGCTGTTCCATTTCCCTGGTGTACATCTAAATCTATGATTAAGATCCGACTTGATAAACCATTATTTAATAAATAGTTAGCTGCTATGGCCTGATCATTTAACATGCAGAAACCTTCGCCCCAATCGCTACCCGCATGATGCGTACCTCCAGCCACATTAAAGGCAATCCCATTGTTTAGTGCATAATGTGCAGCATCAATTGTACCTTGTGTAATCCTTAATTCCCGTTCCAATAATTGCGCATTCAGAGGGAAACCGATCCTTCTCTGATCTTTTGCTGAAAGTGTCAAGTCTCTTAACAGCTCCCAATAGGCTTTTTTATGCGTCAATAGAATGATATCTTCCGTAACCGGCTCAGAGCTGAATAAATTGTGCTCATCTATCGTACCTTCATGTAAAAGCTGTTCAGGTATCAATTCGTATTTCAACATTGGGAAACGATGGCCTTCAGGTAGCGGATGTGCATATAACGGATGCCAGGCAATTTTAATCATCAGCCCAAAATCTCCCCTACATGTTTTTCAATATTCGTGCAGATCTGATCCACTGGAAGATCGTTTGCATCGTAGCCGAATGGGTTTTCTATTTCTTCAGCTATCAGCTCCAAACTTGCTAATACATAGAGAATAAAGGGAACAATCGGTATAACGAAATAGCCTAAACTGAACACCCATCCAAATGGTAGCGTAACAACATAAATGAAAATAAATTTTTTGATAAAAGCACTGTACGAAAATGGAATTGGTGTATTTTTAATCCGTTCACAAGCACCGCAAATATCCGTAAACTGGTTAAAATCGCTTGATAGCACGATGAATTGTTCTTGTGAAATTGCACCCTTTTCCAATAAACCATATAGTCTGTTAATCAGGCTTCCGGCAATTTGGTTTGGGATATGTTTTCCTTCTTCAACTTCGATTAAAAGACTGTTTTTTCCGAAATATACTTTTTCACGCAGGTGCTCTTTTAAACCGAAAGCATATTTAGGAATACCATATTCGAAAAATTTAACATCCTCATCTGTTAATTTAAGTGCCTTAATCTTCATTGCAAGGTTACGGCTTACATTGGTTAAAGATCCGAGCAACTTTCTGCCTTCCCACCATCTGTCGTAAGCTGTGTTGGTTCTAAAAACCAGTAGCAATGACAACACGAAGCCCAATAAACTATGCATCATTCCAACATTGGTTACATAGCTGCTTTTGGAAAGTTGGAAAAAACTCAATTCGGCAAAAGCAACCAATCCCGAAAAAATAGCTACAGCAAGCATCAATGGCCATAGTTTTCTGAACGTATCGCTTTTGTGAATATGAAAAATGAATGTACTCCAGTCTTTAGGGTTGTAGTTGATCATTTTTTAAATTTTTATTTTTAAAATATCTAAACTGACTTTCAACAGTGCCTGGCCAGCCAGAAAAACATCTTCAAATGAATTATATAAAGGCACGGCACTTAATCGGATTACATTTGGTTCGCGCCAGTCGCCAAGTACATGATTTGCCATCAGGCCATCGAAAATTTGTTTACCTTCTTGCTGTGCGATAATTGAAAGTTGGGCACCCCGATCTTCTGGTGTTTTCGGGGTAATGATTTTATACTGCGTAATTCCTAATGTTTTATTTACTTCATTAATAATGAATTCAAGGTAGTTGGTTAAAGTTATACTTTTGATTCTTAAAGGCTCAATAAATCCAGCTTGTTCAAAAAGTTGAAGTGAGGCATGGTATAAAGCCATGGGCATTACCTGCGTGCAGCTCACTTGCCAACCATCTGCCCCAGGTTCAGGAATAAAGCCTTTTTCCATCTTAAAGCGTTTGTTCTCCTGGTAGCCCCACCATCCTGCAAAGCGATTTAAATTGTTATTGTTAAAATTCTTTTCATGAACAAAGATACCACTTATGCCCCCCGGACCTGAATTTTGGTATTTGTACGAACACCAGCATGCAAAATCTACATCCCAATCGTGCAATTTCACAGGTACATTTCCAGCCGCATGTGCTAAATCCCACCCCACAATGGCACCTATTTCATGGCCGGCTTTGGTAATGGTTTTCATGTCGTACCACTGGCCCGTATAATAATTTATTCCGCCAAATAGCACTAGAGCTATATCATCGGCATTTTCTTTGATTTTAGCTAAAATGTCATCAGTATGGAGTATTTCTTCGCCTTCCTTAGGGAAAACCTCTATAATCGCTTCTTTTGGGTCGAAACCATGAAATCTCACCTGGCTTTCTATCGCATACTGATCTGAAGGGAACGCGCCCCCCTCCATAATAATTTTAAAACGTTTTCCTTTTGGTTGATAAAAGCTTACCATCAACAGGTGAAGATTTACCGTTAAGGTATTCATTGGGCAAACTTCAGCCGGTAATGCACCCACAATAGGTGCCATTAATTTTTTTAATTCCTTATGGTAGAACATCCATGGCTCATTTCCATCAAACCAACCTTCTACGGCATAGTTGGCCCAGTTATCAAGCTGCCCTTTTAAAACATCAGCTGAAACTTTAGGTTGTAGCCCTAAAGAATTGCCACACAGGTAAATAAAATCTTTATTGTTATGCTTTGGAAATATAAATTGAGACCTGAAATGACGGAGCTGATCAGCTTCATCAAGTGTTTGCGCGAATGATAAGTTATTTTCGAAATTCATTGGCTCAAAACTACAAAAAAAGCAGGCATTGTTTCCAATCCTGCTTTTCTATTTATTTAATGATTATTAAAATTTAATTGTATCGTGTTTGCCTAAATCTGGCGTATCGCCGGTAACAACTGCTTTTAACATACTGAATAATACCACAATTTTTGAAGATGAAGCATCCCAGTATTCGGCCTCTTCTGGTGTAACTTTTATCAGGATTAACCTTGGGTCTTCAACTCCATCAGGAAACCATGCCTTAACAAATGGAGAGAAATATGCTTCTTTCCTAACCTGATCATCAACAAGCTCAGCTTTTCCTTTAACAGTAAGGTATGTATTATTCGATGGATCGCTGTAAGCCAACAGCACGTTATTTTCTTTTGAAATTTCTTTTGATTTAGGCGAATATTCATTTGTGTAAAACCACAAACTGCCATCGTCTTCAATTTTTGCAGTTCCCATTGGTCTGCTGCCCATTTCATCTGATGAAGAAAATGTGGTAAACATACATGTTCTCACACTTTCGGCCATTTCTTTAAGGATTGCTATGTTTTTCTCGTTTTTCATCTTTATTTTAGTTTTATAAAGACAACAGGAAGTGCGCAAAAATGTTTCTGTAAATTAAGCCTTATTTGGTTTACTTACATATTTATTACCTTTAACATAAAACCGCCATGGCAGCAAAGCGTGTTCTTTGGCATATGCAATTCCAACGCGTGGGCTTGCAACGATATCTTCTTCTTTATATTTTATGGCATGGTCTTCTATCCAGATCTCATCCCCATTAAGGTCTTTTGTATTAAATGTCCTGTCAATTCCCAACGCTTTTGCAGCTGAGCCAGGCCCGGCAGAAATAGCACCTTTTGTGTACGGCATATTTCTTCTTTCCTCAATAATAGCTATGCCAATTAAAGGTTCAATTCCTCTAATAAGTACTGCATGGGGATCATCTTCCTTTGAACTTACAATGTTGAAAAGGTTGTGCATGCCATAGCAAAGGTATACATAAGCAATTCCGCCCTTGCTGTACATGGTTTCAGTGCGGTTTGTGCGTCGGCCACCATAAGCATGAGATGCTTTATCTTGTATTCCAAAATAAGCTTCGGTTTCTACAATAATTCCAGCAGTTAATTCATCATCTACTTTAGTGTACAAAACCTTTCCGAGCAGATCCTTGGCCAGGCCAACAACATCTTCATTGTGGTAATATTCAGGGTTTAACTTCAAAATAATATTAACTATCTGTTTAGTAAAATTGATATAACTTGCTCTAAATAAGCCTTATCTGTATCATCGAATTTATTTAGCACTTCACTATCCACATCTAAAACGCCAATAACTTCGTTGTTTACGATGAGTGGCAAAACAATTTCTGATTTAGAAGCAGATGCACAGGCAATATGTCCGGGAAACGCATCAACATCAGGCACAACAATGGTTGCTGCCTGCGCCCACGAAGTTCCGCATACGCCTTTTCCTTTTTTAATGCGTGTACAAGCCACCGGACCTTGAAACGGACCCAATACGAGTTCATCATGTTTTACCAGGTAAAAGCCTACCCAAAACCAATTAAATTGTTCTTTTAGCGCAGCAGCAACATTTGCCAGGTTTGCAATAAAATCTGTTTCGCCATACAGTAGTGCTTCAATTTGAGGGATGATGGACTGGTATTGTTCTTCTTTTGATGTGTTCCGGGTAATGGTTAAATCTTCTGCCATATTTAATGCGTTTAAGCCAAAGTTAATCATGATTTGCAAAATGCATGCGTAAAGGTGATTTAATGACGAAAATTTGAACGACAATCTATTTTTAAAATTATTAGTTTTGAACCTTATCAATTCAATTAATGATTGTAGCCTTAACCATCACGAAATTTCATCGCTTAACCATTCCTTTTGCATTTATCGGCATGGCTGTTTTAAGGTTGCCTTTATGGCTGACAAAAACATGTAGATTTTGGAAATTAATGGGGAGTGGAAAAGATGCCCAGGTTGATCTTGCGCCAGATTATAGGCATTGGGCTGTACTCACCACCTGGGACAATAGAGCTGATTGTGATCATTTTTACCGTAATTCTTTTGTAGTGAAGTGGTTCAGGTTTTTTGGAATAGAGCATTTTACCATGTTATTAGATCCTTTAGCTAGTCATGGCTTATGGTCAGGTAAACAGCCATTTATTATTTCAAAAAATAAAAGCCAGCATCAGGGTAAAATAGCAGTGATTACCCGTGCGGCCATTAAATTTAATAAGTTAAAAGAATTTAGGCAAAACATAAAACGTGCAGCAAATGCGATGAGAAATGCTCCGGGATTTGTGCTTTCTGCCGGAGTTGGTGAAAACCCATTTTTTGATCAGGCTACATTTTCCATCTGGACAGATGCGGATAGCATGAAAAATTATGCTTACAAATCATTTGATCACTCGGATGTGATTAAACTCACCAGGGAACGCCAATGGTACAAAGAAGAACTGTTTGCCCGTTTTGCTATTATAGATAGTTGGGGAACATTAAACGGGGTTTCTATCAATATATAAAAAAAAAATTAAATCATAATTAAATGAGAGTAGTAGCAGAGCTTCCACACCCGGAATGTAAGATTACCATTTTTTCAATGAACCAGAAATTTATCATCAAGTTTGAGCAGGGTACTTTTGAGCAAAGTTATAAACTGGCCGAACTAGACTTGAGTGGAGGGGGCGTTAATGATGTTTTCGAAATTATTGACGAAACGTTTATACAAACAGTAGTGGCTAAGTTTAAACTCATGCGCGCTGATTTTACTGCTGCGTATAATAGGCATCAATACTGATGGATTAAGTGTGTAAGTTATTGATTTATAGCGTATTTTATGCTGTTACAGAATTAAATTCTGACTTTTAGCCTTATTCTATGGTAATATTTGACTTGTAAGGTCTAAATTAGTTTAATTGAAAGAATTTAACTAATTGATATAAAGATAAATATGTTATCCAACAGAATATAATTTTCTAATGCTTTTTTGCCAAATAAATGGGAAGTTTTGTGGTTTTGACTTGAATGGTAAGTTTTATTTGTATTTCAGTCTTCAACCTAATTTTGAAAGATTTTAGGCCAATTAAATGATTTCTCTGCTACGGTTGAATGACGGTTCGATCGAAATAAAATTTTCTCAAATAGTGATTTAGAATAAATAGTTTAGTATAGTTCAAGGATTTCTCCGCTACGGTCGAAATGACGATTCGATAGAATTAAAATTTTCTCAGATAGTGATTGAGAATAAACAGTTTAGTGTAGTTCAAGGATTTCTCCGCTTCGGTCGAAATGACGATTCGATCGAAATAAAATTTAAGTAGTTGCGTATAGATCAAAGATTTCTCCGCTACGGTCGAAATGACGGATTTATCGATATTATATTATTCTTAATGGTAATTGAGTTTAGTTTAAAGATTTCTCCGCTTCGGTTGACATGACGTATTTATCGATGGTTTTACAAATCTATAAGTCAATTTATAATACAAAAAATGCGCATAAATAAATCTGTTTTTATCTGTGCGCATCTATGGTTAAAAGATTAAGAAATCACAGTATCGTGCACCACCACTCTATACCAGTTTTTAGAGAACTTCTCTACAGCATCTAAATGTGTTTTATCTTCCTGATAGGCATTATGATCTGCAATATTGGCAAAAGTTATGGTAAGTGAATAGGTAAATGAGTTATCGGTAACCGGGCGTACAGGTGTATTGGCTGCCAAGCCGTAACTTATGGTTTTAATGTATTTAATTGGTTTCAAACTTTCGAAGAAATTGGCGAAATCTGCAATTTCAGTTTTAGTGAGTTGAGGTTTTAGCCAGAACATTACGAAGTGTTGGATCTGGCCTTTATCAATGGTAGGGATTTCTGTCATGCGTTTTTTTCTTTAAATATATTAATCATTTTTTATTAGGCATAAAAAAAGTCCTGATGTAAATCAGGACTTTTAATATCTTTTAAAAAAGATTAGTTTTTAGGTTGTACCCTACCAGATTTTCTATCTTCACCTCTACCGATTAAATAACCGCCACCAGCTCCAACTAATCCACCGATAATAGCACCTCTACCTTTTTTCTTATCAATTAATGCACCACCAACTGCACCACCAACACCACCAATTACAGCACCTTTAGCTGCATCGCTCCATCCTTTTTTCTTAGCTGTTGGTTGTGTACCACCATATGCAGCACTTGAGCTACCACCTGAACTTGCATAAGATCTTGATGAATTTGCACCTGCTCTTCTTGCTGCTGCTAATTCTGCCTGATGCTTAGCTTCTTTTTCTTGTTCTACTTTAGCTACTTCTGCTTTTTTAAAGCTATCTAACCTTAAACTGTCTTTTACTGCTTTAACTGCTAATTCCTTTTCGGCTTGTTGTTGCTTTAATGCAGCTTCTTCTTTTGCCTTGTTGTTACAAGCAAATAAAACTGATGAACTTAATGCGATTACTACCAATATCTTTTTCATAACTTTTAATTTTTTAAATGACACTTGTTCAGCTACCTAACCTCGCTAAACAGGTTTCAATTGGATGTGTGATTTAGTTAATTACTTGTACTAAAGAAAAAATGATGCCAAAATGTTTTGAAAATGGAAAATTATTCCTCAAGGTCGATGTACCAAAAGCCGGAAAGTGCTGTGGTCGAGCATGGTGAATCTTCATTTTCTTCTTTTTTTGCTGGTGTATTATAAGTCCTAAATACCTTCTCACCTATGGTAAAAGCGATTTTATTCCTGAAAATTGGTCCCTCAAATGCGAAAGTATGAAATTCTCCGTTTTCTCCGCAGGGGTCAATATCGGCGGGTAATTGATTAATTAAATCTAGGCTGATTACTTTTCCACAATACTTTTCGAGATTTTGCTGGGTGCAAACAATGATGGTTTTATAGCTCAGGTTTAAGAATTCTACAATTAATTGTTTTGTGTTTTTTTGCCACAAAGGGAAAATTGCGGTCATTCCTATTTCTGCCAATTTATTTTCACGGTATGTACGTAAATCTTCCAGAAAAATATCACCAAAAATGGAATGCGTAATGCCTTCTTCTTTAAACCTTGTGAGGTGATGCTTCATTGTACTGTCGTAAGTTTCCATATCAGGCATTTCGCCCAAGCGGATCTCGTACAAGGGAATACCAATACTTTCAGCCTGTTTAATCAGCAGGGCTTCTCTAACACCGTGCATGGAAACCCTGTTGTATTTTTCGGTAACCGTTGTAATGAGGTAACGGATTTCTATAGTTGGATCTTGCAGGGCATAATGAAGTGCCAAAGTACTGTCTTTACCTCCGCTCCAGTTAAAAATGCAAATCTTTTTACCTGGCATCTGATAAGATTTCTTTTAGTTCTGCAACGCCTTCTACTGCGTTTTTTTCGATATTAATTACGTTTTTATAGCGTTTTACATCTGGCGTTTTCGGATCAATGATGTATTTATCTATAACAGAAGGTACAAAATCTATCAGGCCTGCTGCCGGATAAACGGCCAATGAAGTACCTATAATTACAAATATATCGGCCTGTTTGCAAAGTTTGGCTGCTACTTCGATCATTGGAACGGCTTCGCCAAACCAAACTACATGGGGCCTTAGCTGCGAACCAAGTTCGCACAGTTCGCCCATTTTAATTTCAGCTCCCTCAATGGGATATACTAATTCAGATTTGATATCGGATTGCGATTTGGTAATTACGCCATGAAGGTGGATAACTTTGGTTGAACCTGCCCTTTCGTGCAAATCATCAATATTTTGAGTAATAATTTCAACATCAAAATCTTTTTCCAGTTCAGCCAGCAGATAATGTGCATGATTGGGTTTTGCCGCTAAAACCTGACTCCTCCTTTCATTATAAAACTGCTGAACGAGTATTGGGTTTCTTTCCCAGGCTTCTGGCGTAGCCACATCGTATACATTATAACCTTCCCAAAGGCCATCAGCATCCCTAAAAGTTTTTAACCCACTTTCGGCACTGATCCCTGCTCCTGTTAAAACAACTAATTTCATAAATGTGATTGCTGTAATTTATATGGTTACACTGTTTTTAGTGTTTTAACTGATTGATTGTAATTGATGAATTTTTTGGATAGGTGTTTGTCCGCCTTAAAAATTTCGGGATGAAACATGCATGCAAGTGCTTCAATACCTTCTACCAATGTACCTACGCTCGGTTGAGTAAACATATCAAAATCGGCAATGTATACCTGCTTGTTTTTTACAGCTTCAAGATTATCCCAGCCGGCTTTCGAAGTCAACAATTGCATTTCTTCCAAACTCCTGATCTGATCGAAACCGCAAGGGGCAATTACCAAAACTTCCGGGTTGTATCTTACTACTTTATCCCATTGGGTAACGATAGAGTCTCCTGCGGGATTGGAAAGCATATCTACCCCACCAGCTGCAGCAATCTGAAATGGAATCCAGTGGCCGCAATTATAAATCGGTTCAATCCATTCCATCAGCATAATTCTTTTTAAAGGTGCGCGGTTGGCCCTAAGCTGGTCTAATATGTAATCGGTTTTATTTTGCAGGCCTGCAAGGTATTTTAATGCTACTTCTTCTTTCCCAAGTGCTTTGGCAATGGTTATGGCACATTCGAAAACATCTTTTAGGTTGTTGGGTGATAATGGTACCAGTGTAGGCTGCTTACTGAGCTTCATTACAGCCGTTTCTGTACAAACGGTATCAATATTACATACCTCGCAGATATCCTGTGTAAATACCACATCAGGTGCAATGCTTTCCAGTAATTCGTCATCAACCCAATACAAGCTTTTACCCTGTGCTTTTGAAGCCGAAAATATCCGATCGATCTCGATACTTGAATAGTTTTTACCTTCGAGTATGCAACGTACTACCTTTGGCTGATCTGCAGCCTCTTTAGGGCATTCGAATGTTACGCCATGCAAATATTCCTGCAGACCCATATCGTAGATCATTTTTGTAGCGGCAGGTAAGAAGGAAACAACTTTCATATCAATATTTTTTTTGCGTTATCCTGTTTTGTTTAACATCAGGATCAGAAACCTATAGTCTTTATAAAATGCTGATCCGGATTGTTCAGAAGAGCGCGACGAAAGTTCTAAGTTAAAAAAAATCCTCTTTTGAATCGAATCAAAAGAGGATTTCTATGTTGTTTTTTAATATTTAGTTATACCAAATATTGAATATTTTTACAATTCTTGTGTTTGTAATTTCAATACCGGGTACTTTGCCTTTAGCACTTCAAAAGCACCGAAAAGCAATGCGCCATAAATGACTGTTCCTTCAAGGAATCTGATTTCGAAAGGAATTGCCTTTACCAAACATGCCCAAAAACCAGCTACATCTTGCGTATATGCAGGGTTATTATACCAAACACCGATATCGCTTACAATCCAGTGGATAAAAACAATAACCAGGGTTGAGGCCAGCAGATTTACAACAGTTACATTTTTTAACATTGTTCTACCTACCAACACCATTAAGGCAAAGGCAAGATAAGTCCAATACCAGCCTTCATAAAGAAAACCACTGCTGTATTTGCTGAATATAGTGGCCGATAAAATAAAATCACTTAAGAATAAGCTTAATAAAGGAAAGGCAAATGCTTTTAAATTATCTTTAAAATAGGCTCCTCCAAATAAAGCTACAGCTCCTATTGATGAGAAATTAGCAAATTTTAATTCATCTGAATTGAATGTTACCAATAAACGGAATGCCGTTATGGCCAATATCATCAACAGCAAAATTAAGGTGCGTGGATTAAATTTTAAATGAGACATTTTATTTTGGTTAATATTTATAGTACAAAGTTAATTCTTATTAGTGTATATTAAAAATTACACCGGTATTAAAGTTGAAACCTAAACTATTGTAGCCAATAATTTCGTTATATTTTTCGTTAAGAATGTTTTTGGCATCAAAAAATAACTTCACTCGTTTTTTAGCCAATGCATATTCTGCGTAAGCATTAAATAGCTTGTAACCCGCTAAATCATCAACGGTATAGGTTACAAAATTTCCATCTTTACGTTTACCAAAATAACGGAAGTTGGCACTCACAAATAAGTTGCTGGTGGCCTGTGCACCTGCAGTGATACCAAAAGTATGCTTTGGTCTGCGGAAAAGATAGTTGGCAACAGCATTATCTACAAAGTTAAACTCATTACCTTCTACATATGCGTAATAACCGTTAATTGTAAATACACTGAATTTAGCTGCTGGTTCTACTTCAAAACCTTTGGTTTTCTGACTCACCTGATTGATGTATCCATTTGGAAAAGCATAAAGAATTGCATCCGTTAAATCGCGTTTGTAACCTGCCAGGCGTAAGCTAAACTGATCATCAGCAAAACTAAAGTTAACTCCTGCCTCGTAATTTTGTGATTTCTCCGGCTTTAAATCAAGGTTGGCTCCAAACTGACCAAAAAGCATATTTAGTGTAGGCACTTTAAATGCAGTTGAAACTGTTCCGAATAATTTTATCTCTTTAATAATATTAATGCTTGGGGTAATTGAGTAGGTATAGTTTTCGCCATATTGTTTGTGTTTATTGTAACGTCCGCCAATTTCAAGATTAAAAACACTTAAATCATGTAAAAATAATGATCCGTATGCGGCAAAAATATTAGTTTCGGGCTTGTTTGCTGCTGATGATAATTTCATTACGCGATTATCAATCCCTACTAATAAATCGAGTTTATTGTTTATTTTTTGGTTATAAAATAAATCCAACAATGATACCCTTCCTTCATTAAGGCTCGAAAACTGACTATGCGCATCGTTTCTTGTACTTTCAAAACTATAATTTAATGTTACTTTACCTGTAGCAAATTCGTATTTTGCATTTGTACCTGCGGCAAAGTTTTTAAGGATAGAATAGTTGTTTGCATCGGTAAATGCACCACCATCAAACTTATAATCGCCATAATAATAACGTACAAAAGGATTTACGGAAAAATGGTTATCTAATTTAATTCCAAAATTTGCGTTTAAGGCATCGGTTTTAAAACCATCTTTATCAAATGCAGCATTACTTGTTGCAGGTGTTGCCGCTTCAGAAATTCCATCTGTTTTTGCGTGGGTATAGTTGATGTTATAAGTAAAACCTTCAACACCACCGTTTAAACCAATTGTTCCTTTATAAGTTTCGTAACTGCCAGCACTGGCTACACCGTAAATGGTATTTCCCTTCGGACCAGCTTTTTTTGTAATGATATTGATTACACCTGCAACAGCATCAGATCCATAAATGGTAGATTGGCCACCTCTTAAAATTTCGATATGGTCAATCTGATCGATGGAAATCAACCTTAAATCGAAAGCGCCTCCGTTACCTGATGGATCGTTTTGTACAATACCATCAATTAACACTACAGCATAAGCACTTCCTGCACCCCTGAAAAATACTGATTTGTTTAAACCTGGATTGCTGCTTGCACCCGCAACAATAATTCCGGCTTGTTCGCTAATTAGTTCCGGCAATGATTTACCATTGCTGCGCTCTAATACCTCGCGACTGATAATGGTAACAACTTTACCTGTTTGAGATTGTTTCTGATCGTTTTTAGTTGCAGAAATTACAACATCTTTAAGCTGCAAACTGTCTTGAGTTTGCGCATTAGCCACCTGGCTAATCATTAACTGTGCAAAGCCTAAACCGGCTACAGTTAGCATTGTTTGTTTGTTCATTTGATTGTGGTTTTGCCCACAGCCAACAGATTAGAAAAGGAAATGAAAATACGAAAAACGTTAAGTACCTCAATCCTAGCTTCAATCCCCGAAAGCTATGAAATTAAACGCTAAAGGCAGGTCTTCTGACTTACTCCCGGTTTTCTGTCTTCCCGTAACGGATACCGAAACAGTGACTTATAGATTGAAAAACGTTATAGAGCTTACAGCTGCGGGACAGTTACAGATTTACACTGTATTCCCTTTTAATTCCGGGTGTAATGCCGGAAACCAAAAGCAGCGCAAATGTAGTAAAAAAAGTATAGAGCAAAGCGTAAAAAACATGGACTAGCTTTGTTGGTATTTTAATCTCTTAGGATGCTGAAGCTCCGATGAAAAAAAATCGGAAGCTGCCGCTACTATCGGGTTTATATAGGAGGGCTTGCAGTATTGAAATCCAGCATCATAAAAAAAGGCCTGCAATGATGATTTTGCAGACCTTTAAGATTGAGGCATTATAATTTTTTAGTGGAAGATAGCCAAATCATTAAAAAATATTTTTGTAAAATCGGTAGTAACGCCATCACCACCGTATTTAATTCTTTTTACCAACGCACCTGTAGAGGCATTGTAAATCAACAGGTAGTTTACGGTAGCGGCTGCGCCATAATTTTGGATTCCATTAATTACGACATAATCTTTATTTCTATCGTAACGGATCGCTCCGTAAACCATAAATGGATCTTCGGTAATATTGATAAACGGTTGCGATAACGATGTTTTATCACCATCAACGTATTTATAAATAGCCTTTCCTGAATGGTAGAAAACCGCATTTTCTTTTGTTGAAGCGGTAATTCTTGTCGGTGCATCCAGCCCAAAGGTTCCTATTGACACTGGTAAAGCCACTCCTGTAGTATCAAGGTTATTGTCTATAGCGATTAACCTGCTACCTGTAGAAGCCCAAACTTTGCCATTTGGTGTTTGTGCAAATCCACGGTTAATATTAGAGAAACTTTTTACCAGTGAATAATTATTAGCGGATACAATTTTTGCACCATTGCTCTGTAAAAGATACACATAATCGCCTTTTTTCCACATATCACCGGTATTTACAGCCCCAACAGAAGTTAGTTTATTTTGTACTGCCAATGTATTTAAATCAATCTGGTAAACACCATCATTGGCACTTACCAATCCCCTGTTTCCATCAACCTTTATAATGCTTCTCCAGTTACTGGCTTCCTGTACATATCTGGCCTCTTCTTTTAAAGTGTATTCGTTTATTTTTACAATTGGGCCATTCACCTTGCACATTAAATAAATGCTTCCGTTTATTACTGATGCAAACTGCAATGTACTCGTTTTGGCTGCATTTGATAACAGATTACCCGGGTTTTCTTTCTCGTATGCCCTAATGTTAAGGGTATCATCACCGTAACGATAAAAGCTTACTGTGCCAGCGTTTTGTCCGTAAGATCCTTCCCCAATTACAAAAAAGCCATTGTCGTATTTACCTGCAACCGGATCTATTTGTATGTTTTCTACAGTGTCCTTTTTACAAGCGTATAAACCTGTGGTTAAAATTAATGCCCCGATCAGAAGCTGTTTAAAGTTTAATTGTTTCATTATAATATATTGTGTTATTTATTTTTTTAAAAGTTTAAGATCAACTGCCCCACCAAATTCTGTTGAGATTTCGCCCAAATAACGCGACCGTTCATTGTCATTATCAGGGCTAAAAGGATTCCCATTATTATTTTGTGCAGTGTATACCTTTACAAAATCGACTGAGCTAAGGCTTACTTTTTTGCCTGTATTATCTACCGCCCAATCAATATCAAAGGTGTTATATCCCCTTCCTAATGATTCCTGCAAAGTAATGTACTCGCTCGATCCGGTATCTGAATAGCCAAAAGCAAAAGGTTTATTGGTTATGATATCTCCGGGATTTAATGTGTTTTTAAGTAAAGTTCCGGTAAAAGAAATTTCATTTGTAGTAGCCCATGAAGGGAAATAATCTTGCGTATGGAACTGGTTTTTCAATATAAATCCCTCCTTCCCCTGATTATCTGCCCAACGGATATCATCTGTTAATTTCGCAGGTTTGTAATAGGTAATTTTATAATTTTTGAGGGTGGTTGAGGCATTGTATTCACTTCCTGCAAGTTCATACCAAACATCATCCGGAATTCCATTTTTGTTTACGTCCTGCATTACAGACACAATGCCAGGTTCAGAAAATTCCATATCCACTCCAATTAAAGGATTACCGTAAATGCCCAGATCGGCCCCAGCTGAATTGGTTACGCTATGATCAAAACCAAATACGATAAAACCCCCATAACCACCAAGTGAAATAAGACCATTGCCAGCACTACCAATTAAGATGTCGGTTTTAACCAGATCATTTGTAAACTGCCCTGGAGCTTGTTTAAATTCGTATATTTTACTTAAATAAGGAGATTGATTAGCAACGGGTTTATCGCCTCCGTTATCTTTTTCTACCGCGCTTTCCTTTTTACAGGAAAATAGCACAGCTGATAAAAGTGTTAAGATTATTGTAAATTTTGTATTCATATTCAGTTAATTAGGTTTTTTAAAAAATTCTTCATGGTATATATTTAATTTATAAATGCAATGTGGGCCGGGATATCGCCAGTAGTAACCGACCATTTTAAGCGACCTTCTGAGCTGTAACAGTGTAATTTTCCGGGGGTAACATAATCTTTAGCGTCTGTTACATATACATCTTTACTGGTAGGGTTAACCGCAATTCCGTAAGGGATTTTAATGTCCTTTTCAGTACCATCCGTAATAAATTTGCGATCCATTATTGTTTCGTCCTTTACGTTGATCATGTTGTAGCTAATTTTGTTTTTACCCACTACATAGTTCCATTCTGTGCTGTAGATATATGCGTAATCATCATCAATAACCAGGTTACCAGCGGCAATATTGAATACCTTTTTAATTTGGTCGGTTTGGGTATCAATTACAAAAAGCTTTGATGGGATGCTATAATAATCTCCACGTGAAGTCACATACAAATCACCATAACGATCAGCTTTAACGCGATGCAGATTTATAGCAACCTCAATGCGCTTGATTTCATTAAAACTGGGCAGATCAATCACAGACAGGGTATGCTCATAATCTGGCGGACTATAACCACCTGAATTTGTTACATATAATTTACTGCCGATAATGGCCATTTCTTCTGGCTGTCGGCCAACCTCAACTGTACGGTTTATGCTGAGTGTCGCAGTGTCTATCTCGGCCACAATTCCATTAGGTGCCTTCGGATCGCCTACTTTGCCTAAATAAGCACTTATATAAGCTTTGCCATTATTGAAAGTGATGTAACGGCAATTGGTGATGTTGATCTGTCCGATTTTCTTTCCTGTTTTTACATTCAACACTTCAACCTTATTTGATACGTTAACCACTACGTAAAGCTTGCTACCATAACGGCCAATATCATTCCCTACATCGCCCAAACCTTTGGTAACCTCTGGGTTGACCTGATTGTATAGGTTACGGGTATAAATGCCATTAACCAGGTCCATATAATCCAACGAGGCCTTATTCATGTTCATATTACCTTCGTTAACCAGGTAAAACCCTTTCACAGCAGAAGTTGGTTCTGGTTCTAACCTGCTAATTTCTGAAGGCAAAGGCTTGGGGTCTTTTCTACAGGAGGCCAAAACCACCAAAAACAATATGTTTATCGTAAATTTTAAATGCTTCATAGTTTATAATTTAACGTTAGCCTGTAATTTCTACCTGGCATAGGGAAATTTGGAATAAGGTCGTAATATTGGTTTAGCAGGTTATTTACTTCTCCGTTGATATTGATACTTCCGTTTTTCAGCTTAAATTCATAACCAATGGCCGCATCATGGGTGTACCAGGGTTCCATATAATTATAAATGTTGTTCGCTTTTTGATTGTAACGGAAGCCGGTATAGATAAAACCGTAGTTGGCGTGCCAGTTATGGTAATCTATCCGGGCTAAAAATGAACCACTGTTTTTTGGGATGTAAGGAATCTGATCTCGATAAGTTTCCTCCTGTTTTGAAGTTACATCAACTGCCTTTTGATAAGTGTAATTAAGCGCTATATTAACCACTAAAGCATTACAGGGCTCAAATGCGGTTTTGGCATTAATTTCCAAACCATGGATGTTTACCAAACCTATATTGTACATTATCCAGCGGTACAGGTTTGCACCCGGCTGTGCCACAATTTTATCTATTATCCGGTTGTAATAAACATCAGTTTGGAAATCGATAAATTTTATCCGCTTATCATTAAAATTTTTAAAATACGTTATGCCAACATCATATTGTTTGGTGTATTCAGGATTTAAAAGCGTATTGCCAATGAACGTATAATACAGGTCGTTAAAAGTAGGCATCCGGAAAATGTCTTTATAAAATGCCCTTATTCTGATGTCTTGATTATTTAAGAACTTCCACGAAAGCATAACTGTTGGACTGAAAACTTGCTTATTACCCGCCGAAGAATATAATTTTACCTGATCAATTACAGTGGTGCTCAATACATTTGCCTGGATAGTGAGCTTTTTTAACGTTAGTGATGAGCCTAACACATTTAAAAAGGTATTCCTGTTTGGATAAGGAAAACGGTAAATATTGGCATCTAAAGTTTGATAGCTATAATCAGCTGCATAAGCTGCTTCCCAAACCGAATTGATTTTATATTTCCCCGAAAAAGATAAGTAAGCTTCCTGCTCTTTAAAGCGGTTATCTAAAAAGCCAGTGGTGGTTACATAATCCGGGTCTAAATAACGCTGATAAACGTAACCGTATTTTCCATTTATAAGAATGCTGAATCTATCGGATAGTTTTTTCTCCATACTCCCCTGGATAAAGAAATCGCGGTCCCAAATTCTTTGCGTAAAATCAAACCTATTGGATACAATTGCACCGGGTAATCCCCTATCTGATAAAAAGGAATACGCTTGAGCATGCCATTTTCCGTTTTTAAATTTGCCAAACAATAAGGCCTGTAACCGAAAACGTTCTACATCGCCATTATTTCTTACCGCAGTGGTATCAAAAACTCCGTTGGTGTACCTGAATTTATATTTCCCATCAGCGTGGATATATTCAGTATTTATACTTGCACTTAAATTCTCGCTAACCTTATACCGGTAAATTAAAGAAGGATTGATCAATCCAAACGAACCGCTTTTTAAAGTTAGCTCAACCTGTTTGCGCTGGTTTTCTTCAAAATCAGGTGCTTTGGTTTTTAAATAAATGCTACTTGCAGAAGCATACCCCTTAGCTGGAATAAGCAATTCTGGCTTTTGTCCGCTATATAAGGCAATTTCATCGAGGTTACTGAGTGAGAATTTTCCCAAATCTACCTGTCCGTTTTGGGCGTTGCCAACCTGAACGCCATCTAAAAAAACTGCGGTATGGTTAGTGCCCAGGCTTCGTACATTTACCGTTTTCAAACCGCCTATGCCACCATAATCTTTTAATTGTACACCCGAAAAGTAACGGATAGCATCAGCAACGGATAAACTGTTAATTCTTTTCAGATCTTCGGATGATAAAATCTGAAGTGGTGTTGGCGATTTGCTTTGCTCGGTTAATCGGTACTCCCTGATCTGAACCTCTTTCAGCTGGGTTGCTTTTTTTGTACTGTCAGTTTGTGCCCAGGTATTTAAAGGCCATAAAAATCCTGTCCATAAAATGGTAGAACATAGAAAAAACAGCATTGTGCCCGCATAGGCAGAATGTTTTTGTGTCATTTTGATTGTGAGTTTAACCCACAGCCAACAGATGGAAAAGAAATGAAAATACGAAAACCGTAAGTACCTCACTCCTTAGCTTCAATCCCCGAAAGCTATGAAATATAATGCTAAGGCAGGTCTTCTGACTTACTCCCGGCTTTCCTGCCTTCCCATCCCGAGGTATCAGAACAGTGGCAAATTGATTGGAAATCCGTTAAGGAGCTTACAGCTGCGGGACAGTTACAGATTTACACTGTATTCCCTTTTAATTCCGGTTGTAAGGCCGGAAACCAAAAGCAGCGCAAATGTAGTAAAAAGAGCGGATAGCAGAAATTTTGTTGCTTAATTGCGATGAATATTGAAAATAGGGTAAGATATACAACATCCAAGTTATCGTCAATTAGAACGGGTTATAATGTAAAATGCATGATGGAAAATGGTGCTATTAACAGAAAAACCTAAATTAGGAATCAAAATTTACAAACATGAGCAGGATTTTAACCCTAATATTTTCGTTATTCAGCTTAAACACTATGGCACAAAAAACCGATACCGTTTTTCTGAAAAAGTTAATGGAAAGCAAACCAGAACTATTTTCTGCCATTCTTCAACATCCAGATCATAACCAGATCCAGGTATTATATACCCAGATTAACCGCGATGCAAAGAATACTGCTACGTTTAAAACCTTTAGCTACAATTTAAATCCGCACCATTACTTTTATCCCGCCAGTACCGTTAAACTCGCCGCTGTAATTTTCGCTTTAGAAAAAGTGAACCGATTGAAAAGTACAGGACTAACGCTTAACAGTACAATGATTACGGATAGCGGCTATAAAAATCAAACAAAGGTTTTAGCAGATACGAGTGCGAAAAACAAACTTCCCTCCATAGCGCATTATATTAAAAAGATTTTGCTTACCAGTGATAATGATGCCTTTAACCGTTTATTCGAATTTATTGGCCGTGCCGAAATTAACGAAAAACTCAAAGCAAATGGTTTTAACGATAGCCGTATTCTTAACCGTTTGGCCATTGGCGATGCAGGAGAATCGGCTAAGCATACCAACCCAATTAAGTTTTATAACGGGCAGCAATTGGTGTACAATCAGCCTGCGCAATACGACCCTAAAGAATATGAACTTAAACTAAATAATTTAGTTATGGGTACGGGTTACCTGGACAGTACAGATAAACTGGTTAATAAACCTTTTAGTTTAGCAGGCAAAAATGCTTTCGCCATTAACGACCAGCAAAAATTAATGCAAAAATTGATTTTTCCGGAAGCGTTTCCAGTTAAAGAAAGATTTAAACTTACCGCAGAAGATTATAAACTCATTTATACTTATATGAGTAAATATCCCACAGAAAGCGATTTCCCTAAATATGATGCTAAAGAATTTTGGCCTACTTATGCTAAAATGCTGTATTACGGAAGAGCGCAGGTTAAACCTGATGCTGATATTAGAATTTTTAATAAATATGGCGACAGTTACGGTTTCATTATAGATAATGCTTATTTCGTCGATTTTAAAAACGGAATTGAATATTTCCTTACAGCTGTGGTTCAAAGTAATGAAGACGGTATTTATAACGATAATAAGTACGAATATGATACCGTGTGCTTTCCGTTTATGAAGAATTTAGGACGAACAATTTATGATCTTGAATTAAAAAGAAACAAAAAGTTTAAACCTGATTTAACTAAATTCAAAATGGATTACACTTATTAAAACCTTTAAGGTGTTTTAGGGTTTATAGCCTATAATTGTATAAAAAACTATACATTAATTAAAAAATAATATATTCGCATCTGAAATATAGAATACATCTCTAATGGCTAAATTATTAATAATTGACGATGAGCGTGCGATAAGGAGTACCTTACGCGAAATTCTGGAGTACGAAAATTACGATGTTGAAGATACTGATAACGGTATCGATGGACTCGAAATGATTAAAAAAGGAAATTTCGATCTGGTACTTTGCGATATCAAGATGAATAAAATGGACGGTATGGAAGTGCTCGAGCAGGCACAGATCATTAAACCCGATCTCCCTTTTATTATGATATCCGGTCATGGAACAGTAGAAACTGCTATTGAGGCCAGTAAAAAAGGAGCTTTTGATTTTATTTCCAAACCACCAGATTTAAACCGTTTATTGATTACTGTTCGTAATGGTTTAGACCGTGGAAACTTAGTTACCGAAACCAAAGTATTAAAACGCAAAGCGAGTAAAACCCGCGAAATATTAGGTGAATCGGATAGTATTTCTAAAATTAAAGAAACTATAGAACGTGTTGCACCAACCGAAGCCAGGGTATTAATTACCGGGGCAAATGGTAGTGGTAAAGAACTGGTTGCACGTTGGTTACATGAAAAATCCAACCGTGCTGATAGTCCTCTAATTGAAGTAAACTGTGCTGCTATTCCTTCAGAATTAATTGAAAGCGAATTATTTGGTCACGAAAAAGGTTCGTTTACCTCTGCCGTAAAGCAGCGTATCGGTAAATTTGAACTGGCCAACGGTGGTACATTATTTTTAGATGAGATTGGTGACATGAGCCTATCTGCACAGGCAAAGGTTTTGCGTGCTTTGCAGGAACACAAAATTTCGCGTGTTGGTGGCGAAAAGGAAATAGAAGTTAACGTACGTGTTTTAGCGGCAACCAATAAAGATCTGTTAAAAGAAATCGAAGATGGTAATTTCCGTATGGATTTGTACCACAGGTTGAATGTAATTAATATCCATGTGCCACATTTAACAGAACGTACCGATGATATTCCTGTTATTGCACAAAACTTTTTAGAAAGCATTTGCAGTGATTACGGAATGCCTGTTAAAAAGATAAACGAAGGTGGTATGGCAGCTTTGCAGGCTTTACCATGGACAGGTAATGTACGTGAGTTGCACAATATGATTGAGCGTTTAATTATTTTGAGTGATAAAGTAATTACAGAAAACGATGTTCGGGCATTTGCCAACCCAGGCGGTGGAACAAATATTGGCGCGGCAAGCAGTGCTCAAATTGCAGGTGCGGGCGGTTCAGCCCTTGCTTCTTCTTTCGATTCATTTAATAACTTCCAGGATTATAAAGATCACGCTGAACGTGAGTTTATAAAATTTAAATTGGAAAAAAATAATTGGAACGTATCAAAAACTGCTGATGAAATTGATATTCAAAGAAGTCATTTATACAGCAAAATTGAAAAATTTGGCTTAAAAAGAGCTGAGTAAGAATATAATAAGATTGAAATTGAACTACAGCAAAGAAGTCAAGTTTTTAAAACTTGACTTCTTTTGTAAAATTAGATGAAATAAATATTTAAATAATTCATCTATATAGCAAAATCGAAAAGTTGGCTAAATAAGATTGGAATAGAACTATAGCAAAGAAGTCAAGTTTTTAAAACTTGACTTCTTTCGTTAATGACATTTCTCCTCTATTTATGGATCACAATTAGCCCATGTAATCATTCTGTCTCATCAGCAATGCACGGTATTTGTTAAAAATTGCTGTTTTAGATACAAAACCTAAATATTGGTTTTGCACATTTAACACTGGCAAAATCCAAACATTATCCTGTTCCATTTTTTCAAGAACCATTTTCAGGTCATCATTTTCATTAATGGTATTTGGTGCCGGCTGAACCAATTGCGAAGCCATTAAATGCGCTTTATCAGGATGGTTAATCATCTCGTTAAATAACTCTTCAATATAAATTACACCTTTAAAGTCGCCCAACTCATCAGTAACTGCACAGATGTTTTTATGCGACTGCAAAATTTCATTCATCTTAATCGAAATCAAATCGTTCATCTGTAACTGAGGATAACTTTTCTCAATCAGATACCTTAATTTCATTTGGTTCAAAACCGTAGTGTCTTTATCCTCGTGTGACAAGAGCTCGCCCTTATCTGCCAATGCTTTAGTATAAATAGAATGTTTTTGCGAGCTGCGGTTAATCGCATAAGAAATGGCTGTGGTAATCATTAGTGGAACCATTAATATATAGCCACCCGTAATTTCTGCAATAAGAAAAATGCCCGTTAAAGGCGCATGCATAATTGAGCCTAATGCAGCCGCCATACCAGCAACGATAAAGTTAGACACATTTAACTGTGCCAGGCCCGATAAATTAACAATGTAAGCGAAAATAAATCCGATTAAGCCGCCCATGATTAAACTTGGTGCAAACGTACCACCATTACCTCCTGCCCCTAAAGTTACCAGGGTGGCTATCGATTTCATAAAAATGGTTACCACCGTAAATAATACAACCAATGCCGGGATGTTATTGTAATCAGCAAAGATACTGTTGTTTATAACCGTTTGATAATCACCCTTTAATAAACCTTTAATGGTAATGTAGCCTTCGCCATATAGTGTTGGAAAGAGGAATACCAATGCCCCAAGCATTAAACCGCCCACCACAACTTTTGTGTAAGGATGTTTAATTTTATAAAACAACCCTTTAACAGCATAATTGGCTTTTGTAAAATAGATAGAGAATAAGCCAATAAAACAAGCGAGTATTACATAATAAAATAATGCATTTACCTTCCACCCTTCTGTAACCAAAAAGAAAAGTTGTTGCGTATAAAATAACCTTGCCACCACAGCCGCGGTTGCTGCCGAAAGCAATAAAGGAATAAATGCAGGGATGGTAAATTCAGGCAAAAGAATTTCAATAGCAAAAACAATTCCCGCAACAGGACTATTAAAAGCCCCTGCTATACCTGCAGCAGCACCACATGCCACCAACATGGTAATTTCCCGGTAAGATAACCCCAATAAACGTGCTAAATTAGAACCAATTGCCGACCCGCTGGTAACAATTGGAGCTTCCAAGCCTGTTGAGCCACCAAAGCCTACTGTTATGGCTGCGGTAATAATCTGCGAATAAATATTGTGTGCTTCTACCTTGCTCGATTTTTTTGAAATTGCATAAAGCAAAGGTGTTAAACCCGTTTCGAACTTTGATTTGCGAATAAAATATTTAATGTAAAGTACGGTTAAGAAAATACCGATCATCGGAAAAATAAAATACAGGTAGTATTTATATTTCCAGTGCCAATCTGATTGAAGGAATTCTTCGATATGATGGGTTAAACTTTTTAATGCGGCGGCTGCGAGGCCAGCTAAAATCCCAACAATTACAGCTAAGATAATTAAGAAATTACGGTTTGATATTTTAGATTTTCGGTATAGGTTAATCTGATCAAGGTAATTTACAAATCTAATGTACATTCTATTGTTTTTTAATAGATAGCGAATAAGCCAAAAGTAACAAAAACAACGAAAAGAGCCAATTTAAAGGCTTGTTTTATGCATCAAATTTATCTAACAGCTTTATTAGTGTAGCAAAATCTTTTGGGTATGGTGCATCAATAACAATATCCTGATCATTTAATCCCTTAAAAACCAGGTGTCTGGCATGTAATGCAAAACGTTTCATGATGGGTTGCTCCTCTTCGCCTTTGGCTAATTTATAACCCCTCTTAATTGAAGAAAGAAAAACAGGTTTCCCTTTGTACATGTCATCACCCACAATAGCAGCCCTTTGTGTGGCCAGGTGGATGCGGATTTGGTGCATCCGGCCAGTTATTGGTTTACACTCTACCAAAGTATAATGTTTGTAGTATTTTAACGAATCAAAAATGGTTTCGGCCCTCTTGCCTTCAGCCCGATCGATGGTCACATTTTTATTTCCATCGTTTAAGATTGGTAAATCAACCGTAAGCTGATCAAAAATTACATGTCCATCAACAACAGCATGATAGGTTTTATTTACCTTTCTCCTTTCAAACTGCATGGAAGCGTGGCGGTATCCTTCTGGGTTTTTTGCAATAATTAAAGCTCCTGATGTTTCTTTATCTAAACGGTGACAAACCTGTGCATCATCACTATACTGTTTAGCAAGGCGTAATACATTGGTTTCTCCAGATCCGCCACGCTCATCAAGTGAGGCTAAAAAAGGAGGTTTATTGATAACTATGAAATCGTTGTCTTCGAAAAGAATAAGGTCTTTAAAATTTGGAAACTTCAAACTGTGCTGTAATTAATGAAGCGCAAAAATACGATTTTATTTTTTTAAGCTGGTCCTCACCCTGAATTTATTTCAGGGCCTTGCTTGAGAAAGTCAGTAAAATGAATTCAGCTGGACAAATTTGTTACAGGTATCATACTCCTAAACTTGTTTCAGAATCTAATTACGAAAGCAAAAAAAAACACAGATTAATCATCAGAAAAGATCTGTGTTAATCTGTGTCTATTGGTAAATGAAGAATTATTTAAGATAGCTCAAACTTATAACCTACTCCTTTTACGGTTGATACATAAGTTTCACCTAATTTTTCTCTTAATTTACGGATATGTACATCAATAGTTCTGTTGGTTACTACTACCGAGTCTTCCCAAATGTTTTTAAGAATGGATTCACGGGTGTAAACTTTCCCTGGTTTTGAAGCCAGTAAGTATAAAAGCTCGAATTCTTTTTTAGCCAACACCACTTTATTTCCACCTTGAAAAACCAAATAAGCTTCACGGTCGATCACTAAATCGCCAATCTCTAATTTGTTTTCAGATATTTCTTCCGTTCCGGTGTTTCTCCTCAAAATTGCATTGATTCGGCTAACTAGTGCACGTGGTTTTATCGGCTTTGCAATGTAGTCATCAGCACCAACGTTAAAACCTGCAATTTCAGAATATTCCTCACTTCTGGCGGTTAAGAAAACCATAAATGTATTTTTGAACTCGGGTATTGCACGCATTAAGCGGCAAGCCTCTATCCCATCCATTTTAGGCATCATAATATCCAGTATAATTAAATCCGGATGTACCTTTTTCGCAACTGTAATTCCTTCCTGGCCATTGGTTGCTGTGAAAACCTGATAACCCTCTTTTTTAAGGTTATATTCAATAAGCTCCAGAATATCTGGTTCATCATCAACAATTAATATTTTCTGACCTGCGTTGTTCATAGTTAAATATTTGTTACGAAAGTAGTGTCTATGATGCAATATATAGTTAAGCCTAAGTTAAGAAATTGTTAATTACTTAAATTAGTTTAACATGGAATTTGTTTTAACGTAACGTTTTAGCTAAAAATGCCTCCAGTTCATCGCCACGCAGGTTTTTAGCAACGATTTTTCCGGCAGGATCAACAAGATAAGAAGTTGGTATGGCTTGCACCTGGTATTTTTTAACCGTTTCGCCATTAAAATCTTTCAATTCCGAAACATGTGTCCAGGTTAGTCCGTCGGCTTTTATTGCACCTAACCAGGCTGCTTTATCTGTATCTAAAGAAATACCGATAATGTCGAAATTCTTTTCTTTATATTTATTGTAAACTTTAACCACATTAGGGTTCTCCTGGCGACAAGGCTGACACCATGATGCCCAAAAATCAATTAATACGTATTTACCTTTATAATCAGATAAATTTACGGGTTTATTGTCTGCCGTATTGATTGTAAATGCAGGTGCAACCTGGCCTACCTGTACAGCTTTTAATAAGGCCATTTGCTTAACAAAAGCGTCTACTGTAGCATTTCCTTTAATTTCTTCTTTAACTTCATCAGCAAATTTTACCAATTCAGCTTCATATTCCTGCGGACTTAAAGTGTTCATTGCATAGAAACTAGCAAGCGTTCCTTTGTTATCTTTAGCAAATTTAATAATCTCTGTATTCAACTGATTAATATACGATTCATACTGTGGCTTCATCGATTCAAGCACAGCAGCCCTGTTCTCCGGCTGTTTTGATACTTTGGCTTCAAAATCAGCCTGCAATTTTTCTACTTGTTTTGCAAAATTGTTTCTAATGGCATTTAACTCTGATAATTTATCTACTTCATTTGCGCCCGAAATTTTATATGCCATAGTTTTATCAGCCAAATCAGCTTCTAATTTAATGTCATCGCCATTTTTTGCAATCAGCATAAATTCGTGGTTACCAACTGATACCCTGAAGAAATCGACAGATGGTGTTTTACGGATAAATTTGAATTCTCCTTTTTCTGATAGATTAGTCGAATCAATTGCAACCATATTGCTGTTCTGCATGCCGTATAAAAAAACTTTCTTTTCTGTTCCGGGATTTTGGAAAGTTCCATCAATGGTAAAGCTATCTTTAGGTTTACATGCAGTAAAAGCAATAGCGATCAGCATGATAATGCTCAATTGTTTTAGTCTCATTATTTCAATTTTTCAAGTATTAATTCATTTAATTTTTTGGCGTCTGCTTTACCCTTGGCGAGTTTCATTACCTCACCAACAAACAAACCTAAAACGCCCTTTTTACCTTTCTTGTACGCTTCTACCTGTTGCGGGTATTTATTTAACACTTCATCAATAAAAGTGCTTAATTCATCTCCATTTTCGGTAATAAGTAGATTTAATGACTGCGCCAAGTCTGCCACTTTTGTATTTTCGTGCAATTCAATAGCAGGTAACAACTGTTGAATGGCAATTTGTTGTGTTATTTTTTTATCATCAACCAAATTAATGGCATCTGCCAATTGCGGCGGACTCACCTTAAAATCTGTTATGGTGATTCCCTTTTCGTTTAGCACAGCTCTTATCGGGCCAATTAGCCAATTGATCAGGCTTTTTTTATGATTAACAAGAGGTTGTGCATTATTAAAATAATTTAAAAGTTCTAAATCCTCAGCAAAAAGTGCTGCATCTGCCTTACTTATTCCAAATTCTGAGATCATTTGTTTAGAAATTTCATTTGGTAATGCAGGCATCAACGATTTAATTTCTGCTAACCAGGTATCAGAAATATGAATCGGTTGTAAATCCGGATCTGAGAAATAACGGTAATCGTTAGCTTCCTCTTTTGTACGCATAGGTGAAGTGGTGCCTTTATCAGCATCAAAATTTAATGTGCTCTGAATAATCCGGCCTCCATTGGTAATCACTTCTACCTGACGGCCAAATTCAAAATCCATGGCTCTACGTACGTTACGCATTGAGTTTAGGTTTTTTACTTCACATCGTGTACCAAATGTTGTAGTACCCTTGGCACGGATAGAAATATTGGCATCGCAACGCAAACTGCCCTCTTCCATGTTGCCATCACTTACGTTTAAGTGTCTTACCAGTTTTCTGATTTCACTCAGCAAAACAGAAGCTTCTTCCGAACTGCGGATATCAGGCTCAGTAACAATCTCAATCAACGGAACCCCGGCACGGTTTAAATCAACTAAAGAGTAATTTTCATCCTGATCGTGGATACTTTTTCCTGCATCTTCTTCCAGGTGAATGCGGTTGATCCCTATTTTTTTTGTAGAACCATCTGCCAATTGAAGTTCCAGAAAACCATTTACACAGATAGGTTGATTATCTTGAGTAATCTGATATCCTTTAGGCAGATCAGCATAGAAATAATTTTTTCGGTCGAAATGATTAACCTGGTTAATTGTACAGTTTAAAGCCAAGCCGATACGGATAGCTTTTGCCACTACTTCTTTGTTCAATTTAGGCAATGCACCTGGCAGGGCCAGCGAAACAGTAGATATATTTTGATTAGGCAAAGCCCCGAAAGATGCACTATCAGCTGAAAATATTTTTGTATTTGTATTTAACTGAACGTGAATTTCCAGTCCTGAAACGAGTTCGAAAGTATTTTGGGGGCTTGTTTCTTGTAAAGGCATTTAAAGCTTCGTGATGTTATAAGTTTAATCACCACAGTTTTTAATGTGTGGTAAATATTAATGTGTCAAATATAGTTATTATTTAGTCTTTCGTTAAAAAAGGCTTGAAGGAGAAATTTTTAAAAATTCATGCCATGGCAATTACTCAATTTCTTGAGTAATTCAAAATAATCATAAATTCTTAGTGATTGATTGTTAAAACGAGCAAATTAAGAACATCTGTAGTATAAATTATTAACTAAACATCTGTAAACAAGCTTTTTGCAATTATTTCTGCATTTTATTCAATGGGTTAGGCAATCGTTAAAGAATGTTAAATTATCATGCTACAATTAAACTTGGTTATAACTGTTTTGTCTATCTCAGCAAATACACACAAAGAAACCTTTAATTTAAATGTTATGAAAAAGTTAGTTTTATTTGCTGCAGTTTTGATGGTTTCATTATTCAGCATAAACAATGCAAAAGCACAAGTTAGCTTAAATATCAATATCGGTTCTCAACCAGTTTGGGGACCTACAGGATATGACCATGTAGACTACTATTATTTTCCTGATATAAATGCATATTACTATGTACCATCCGGCCAGTATATTTATGCTAACGGTAGCCGCTGGATTTCAGCCAACAACTTACCACCTCAATATGGAAACTTTGATCTGTATCGTGCCTATAAAGTGGTAATTAATGAGCCAAAACCATATTTAAGAAACAATGTTTATGCAACGCGGTATAGCAAATATAAAAATTATAGTGGCCGTCAAACTATTATAAGAGATAGTCGCGATGCTAAGTACTATGTGGTTAAAGGCCATCCAAACTGCAATCAACGTCCAAATAATAATGTTGTTGTAGTTAGAAATAATAACCGTTCTACCCGAATTGTAGAAAGAAATGTTACAAGGCCAGCACAAAACAATGCCCGTCCGCAACGAAACAATAATGGCAATAGTCGCTCAGAGGGAAACCGCAATGATAATAGAGGTAATGATCGTCATTAAAAATAATATCTAATTGTGAAAAAGGGAGTTTCGGGAGAAGCTCCCTTTTTATTTAATATTTTTTGGCACGTGTTTAGTACTAAACAAAAACACACAAATTAAATTTTTATGAAAAGATTATTTTTAATTGCTGTAGTAATGATGGTTTCATTGCTAAGTACTCAAGTAAAAGCACAGTTAAATGTAAATGTTAACATTGGCTCACAACCATTATGGGGCCCTACCGGGTATGATCATGTAGATTATTATTACCTTCCGGATGTAGAAAGTTACTATAGTGTTCCGCGCAAACAATTTGTTTACTTAAATGGAAATGATTGGGTTTTTTCAAATTCTTTACCGGGCAGATATGGTAATTATGATTTATATAATGGATACAAAGTTGTTGTTAATTCGCCCAAACCTTACCTGAATTTTAAAAATGATAAGGTAAAGTATGCGAAGTACAAAGGCAATAAAGGTCAGTTAATTATTAGAGATAGTGATGACAGTAGATATTACGTTGTTAAGGGCCACCCTCATGGTATGCCTCCCGGACAAGCAAAAAAAATCTACGGGAAAGAAAATAAGGGACATGGCCATGGAAAAGGTAAAGACAAACATTAGGCTACTGTTTATAGGTTAAAAGGTAAAGGAGTTTCGTTAAGGAGCTCCTTTTTTTATATCTCTGTTACAATAGAAATTTTGGCACAGCGTTTGAATTACTGAAGTACACACAAATTAAATAGATTATTATGAAAAAGTTATTTCTCATCTCCGCGATTGTAGGTATCGTGGCTTTAACATCTAATCAATCTAACGCTCAGGTAAGTATTAATGTAAATATTGGTGCTCAACCTGCCTGGGTTCCGGCAGGTTATCAAGATGTTAATTATTACTATCTCCCAGAAGTTCAATCTTACTATTACGTTCCACAAAGGCAATTTGTTTATTTAAATGGAAACAGATGGACAAGATCGAGGTATTTACCAGCCAGATATAGAGGATATGATCTGCATAGAGGTAGAAAGGTAGTGGTATATGGAAATAATCCTTATCGCAATTACAATTCTCATCGGATAACTTATTCTCATCACAACAATTATTACCGTCCCTCGTACGGTGGCGGTGGCAACAGAGTAAGATACAGTTCGCCAAGAAATAATTATAGATCATACCGCGTAGATAACAGGTATCATGACAGAAGAGTAAATTCCAGTTTATTCTCTAGAGGACACCGTGAAAAACATGGTAGACATTAAAATAAAAAGGAGGCTTTAGGGCCTCTTTTTTATTGCTGTATCATTGTGCTGAACTTATTCTAACACTTTAAGGTTCATTAGGTTAGTGGTGAGGAATAAAACGCTCCGCTTTTTCTAAAACTATCGGTAAACCTGCTGGGTTTTTACCTCCTGCTGTAGCATAAAACGGCTGACCGCCCCCACCTCCCTGAATTTCTTTCCCAAGTTCGCGAACAATATTTGATGCATTTAATCCTTTTTTAACCAGATGATCGGAAAGCATTACCGTTATTCCTGGTTTGCCCTCAATTTCTGTGGTAAAAACCAGGAAAAGATTATCGATCATCTCTTTAAGAGAGAACGCTAAGTTTTTAACGGCGTCAGCACTTTGTAAATCGATGTGTTTCGCTATCAGATTAATACCGTGAATGCCTCTAACATGGTGTACAATTTCGTGTTTTAAAGTATTAACACGCTCTAAAGTAGATTTTTCTATCTCTTTTTTCAGTTTTGCATTTTCGTCCAACAAAGTCTGAACAGATGCTGATAAATCTTTACTTCCGTTTAATAAAGCTTTTAAATGTCCAAGTTCTTTTCTTTGATCCAAGAAATATTGCTCGGCTTTATCGGCAGTAATGGCTTCGATACGGCGAACACCGGCAGCAACAGCACTTTCAGAAATAATTTTGAAAGATCCGATTTGTCCGGTAGCTTTTACGTGGGTACCACCGCAAAGTTCTTTTGAAAAATGATCGTCAAATGTGATCATCCTTACAAAATCGCCATATTTTTCGCCAAATAAAGCGGTTACGCCACTTTCAATTGCATCTTGATAAGGAACATTACGCTGTTCTTTTAATTTGATATTCTGGCGGATTTTTTGGTTTACAATTACTTCAATCTGCGCCAATTCTTCGTCAGTTACTTTCGCAAAGTGAGAAAAATCGAAACGGAGGTAATCTGCATTAACCAATGAGCCTTTCTGGTTTACATGCTTACCCAAAACCTGCTTTAAAGCAGCCTGGAGTAAATGTGTTGCAGAATGGTTATCTTCTGTTAACACACGTTTATCTTCGTCTACAACAGCCCAAAATTTACCTTCCAAATTATCGGGTAATATATCTGCAAAATGTACAGTTAGTCCATTTTCCTTTTTTGTATCGGTAATGTCAACCCAAAACTGGCGGCTGTGGTCTTCCAAACGGCCTGTATCTCCAACCTGGCCACCGCTTTCTGCATAAAAAGGTGTTTGGCGTAAAACAATCTGATATTGCTCTTTTCCTTTGGCTTTTACTTTACGGTATTTTAAAATCTCCGTTTCTACTTCCAAATCATCATAACCCACAAATTCACTCTGATCTTCTGTATTCACAACAATCCAATCACCAGTATCAATTGCGGTTGCTGCACGGCTATCGTCTTTTTGTTTTTTCAATGCTTGTTCATAACCAGCTAAATCGACACTCCAACCCTTTTCTCTTGCCATTAATTCTGTTAAATCGATCGGAAAACCAAAGGTATCTGATAACTCAAAAGCAAAATTACCTTCAACAAGATTATTAGCAGCCTGATATTTTTCGAAACGCTGAATTCCGGTTGATAAAGTTCTTAAAAACGACACTTCTTCTTCCAAAACTACTTTCTGTACAAAATCCTGTTGCGAAATCAATTCATCAAAAACGCCTTTAAATTGCTCGGCCAATAGAGGTACCAACTGATTTAAAAAAGGCTCCTTAAAGTTTAAGAAGGTATAAGCATAACGAACAGCGCGACGCAAAATCCTGCGGATAACGTAACCAGCTTTGTTATTTGAGGGTAACTGACCATCGGCAATAACGAATGATATGGCACGAATGTGATCGGCCATTACACGCATTGCGATATCTGTTTTCTCATCAGCACCATATTGAATTCCAGATTTTTCTGCAATAAACTGAATCATCGGTTGAAAAACATCTGTATCGTAGTTTGATGTTTTCTCTTGTAAAACACGCACCAAACGTTCAAATCCCATTCCTGTATCTACATGTTTAGCAGGCAAACTTTGCAGCGAGCCATCCTTTAAACGGTTAAACTGCATAAATACATTGTTCCAGATTTCGATAACCTGAGGATGATCGGCATTTACAAGTGTAGCACCATTAACGGTAGCCTTTTCCTCGTCGGTACGGCAATCTACATGGATTTCAGAACAAGGTCCGCATGGTCCTGTATCGCCCATTTCCCAGAAATTATCTTTTTTATTTCCTGGTAAAATATGGCTTTCGTCAACATACTGTTTCCATAGATCATATGCTTCCTGATCTTTTTCCAATCCCTCTTTTTCATCACCTTCAAAATAGGTAACATATAACTTGTCTTTTGGAATTTTATAAACTTCAGTTAATAATTCCCAGCTCCAGGCAATGGCTTCTTTTTTGAAATAATTGCCAAAACTCCAATTGCCCAGCATTTCGAACATGGTATGGTGATAAGTATCAATACCTACTTCTTCCAAGTCATTATGTTTACCCGAAACCCGTAAGCAACGTTGAGTATCAACCACCCGGGCATATTTTATAGCAGCTTCTCCAAGAAACAAATCTTTAAACTGGTTCATCCCTGCATTGGTAAACATTAATGTTGGGTCATTTTTAACCACAATCGGCGCGGAAGGAACAACATGATGTTGTTTCGATTCAAAAAAACTAAGGAATGCCTGTCTAATCTCTTTTGCTGTCATTTCAATATTATTGGAGGGAACAAAATTAAAATTTTATTGCGTTAATAAGGAAAAATCGAGCTACATTTGAATACTTTAATTAATCAATATAAGACACTCATAATCAAGCACAAAATATGCCGTATAAAGAAAGAGACATTAATAAGATGTATTATACCATGGGCGAAGTGACTGAAATGTTTAATGTAAACGCATCCCAAATCCGTTTTTACGAAAAGGAATTCGATATTCTTCAGCCTAAAAAAAACAAAAAAGGCAACCGTCTATTCACTCCTGAAGATATCGAGAATTTAAAAATTATCTTCAATTTGGTTGATGAAAAAGGCTTTACTTTAAAAGGTGCCAAAGATTACCTCAAAAATAATAAGACAGGCGTACGCGAAAATCAAAAAATTATTGACTCGTTAGAAAAACTGAAAGGTTTCCTGGTAAATCTAGCCGAAGAGCTTTAAAACAACCGCTGCTTTATACTACAATAAATAATATTTAAAAATACTTATATTGTAGTTTTGTAATTATTTTCTGTATACTTGCACAAGTAATACAATAATCTCCCCCATTTTCTTTAATAGTTTAATTACTGCTTATGAAAATATGGTATTTATTGTTGCTTGTCTTTTTTTTCCTATTATCAACCACTCCAAATAACCTGATTCATCGGTTAAAGCAATGGATTAGTGAATTCTCCCGGTTATCAGAACCAGGATATTCCTGGAAAATCTTTTTAAAAACATCATGGTTAAAATTACGGCCTAAACTAATGGTTGTTGCTTTTATAATTGCTGGCTCCAATTTAACTTATGCACAAAGCAATGGACAGGAAAATGATATCCGCGATATATTGGAGAGTATGGCCGAAAATCTTCCTGAAGATTACGACATGAGTGAGCTGATTGATGTGATGACGAAGTATCGTAAACATCCCATTAATTTAAATCGCACATCTCCCGAAGAGTTAAAAACATTCATTTTTCTATCACCACTGCAAATCAGTAATTTTTTCTCTTATGTTAAAGAGAACGGACAATTTGTTGATGTATTGGAATTACAAAGTATAGCTGGCTTTGATGCCAAAACTGTTCAAAGTTTATTGCCTTTCGTAACCTTAACAAATACCAGTGAATATGAGCAAATCACTTTAAAAAACGTTTTTAGAGATAGTGAACATGATTTCATGATGCGCTTTGCTCAAAACCTACAAAAACAAAAAGGCTTTACCGATTTACCCGGCAACCGATATTTGGGTTCACCCGAGAAGTTTCAGGCCCGTTACAGGTATAATTATAGCACAATTTTATCAGCAGCAATCACCTTGGATAAAGATGCTGGAGAGAAATTTGGAGGCAAACCTTTTGATTTTTACTCAGGAAATTTGGCTTTGTTCAAATTAGGTAAGCTAAAAAAACTTATCCTGGGCGATTATACTTTGCAATTTGGACAGGGTTTAACATTATGGTCTGGCTTTTCTTTTGGAAAGGGCCCTGATGTAACGAGTGTGGCTAAAAAAGATTTGGGCTTAAGGCCTTATAACTCTACAAATGAATATTCATTTTTTAGGGGAGCCTCCGCAACAATAAACCTGTTTAAAAATATCGACATTACCCCTTTCCTTTCTTTTAGAAATCTCGATGCCAGTCAAAAGAAGATCGGCGGTCAGGGTGATTTGGTTCAGTCAACAATTAATCAAACCGGGTTGCACCGAACGCCGTCTGAAATTAAAAATAAGAATGTGCTTTCGCAAAGAATTTATGGCGCAGTAGTACAATATGCTCAAAACGAATTTGCAATCGGTGCAATTGCATATCGAAGTAATTATGGAAATAGTTTCATTACGCAAACAGCCGCCTATGATCGATATAGTTTTACCGGTAAATCATTAACAAATTTGGGTTTGTTTTACAACTACACGTATAAAAACCTGTACCTCTACGGTGAAGGTGCGAAAGGTTTAGGTGGTGGTTTTGCATACGTTAATGGTGTGCTTATCAGTTTGTCAAAGTCCTTTTCTGCTGCTTTAACTTACCGTAATTATGCTAAAGATTATCACAGCTTCTTTAATCAAGCCGTATCCGAATCCAGCGAAGCGATAAATGAAAAGGGCTTGTATGCCGGTTTAAATTTTAATCCGAATAAACACTTCGCGTTTTCATTTTACGGCGATTATTTTCGGTTTCCGTGGTTAAAATACCGTGTTGATGAACCTTCAAAAGGTTATGAAATACTCGGACAGGCTGTATATATGCCATCTAAAGGTTTTAAGGCTCTGGTTAGATTCAAAACTGAGCGAAAACAACAAAATACCGATTTAGATGTGCCTGTAAATTTTCTGGATAACGTAATTAGGACTGGATACAGGGCCGAAATAAACTGGCAACTGAACAAAAGCTGGAGTTTCCAGAACCGTGCTGAGCTTTCACAATTTAAAAAAGGGAATACTAAAGGCGAATTTGGTTACCTGATTTATCAGGATGTTGATTATTCTCCCATGTTTTCTAAACTTACTGGGAATATACGGCTGGCATATTTCAACACAGCGAGCTACAATAGCCGAATTTACGCCTATGAAGATGATGTTTTATATAGTTTTAGTTTCGGAATGTATAGTGGAAAAGGATACAGAACTTATTTAAACCTAAAATATAATGTGGCCAAAAGATTAAATATCTGGCTTCGTTACGGCTTGTTTATTTACAAAGATGTAGAAACCGTTGGCACCTACCTTGATGAAATTAAGGGCAATAAAAAATCAGAATTAAAAATGCAGCTGCGGTACCAGTTTTAGCATGTTTAAGGCTGAATATGTTTTTGTAAGAATTCTATTGCCGTTTGTAATTGGAATTGTTCTATGCTACTTTTTTGCGACAAAAAGTTGTTTGCAGTTTTTGCAGATTATCACTGGATTATGCTTTGCAAGCATTATAATCATAAATTCTACCTACAAAAAGTTTAAAGCATATCAGTATAAAGGAATATTTGGTATTTTATTTTTTGTGTTTTTTTTCAATCTAGGGGGATTACTCTGCTTGCATAATAATGAAACGCTAAAGGAAAATTACTTTGCAAATAAAAAATATACCAATTTAAGGGTTTGGGTTAAAGATGAGCCCCAGATAAGCAATCATATTTTAAGATTTAAGGCAGAAGTAATATCAGGATACCAAAATGAGCAACACATTAAACTGTCAGGCCATTTGCTTTTTGCAGTAAGATTAGACAGTGTAACTCCCCTCACGATAAATTACGGTGATGAAATTATGGTTTCGACCCAATATGCTGAAGTTGAGCCGCCTTATAATCCGGCAGAATTTAACTTTAAAGCGTGGTTAGCCAATCAAAACATTTACCATCAGGCATTTATAGATGAAAACCATTTAATAAAAACAGGTAAAAACAAAGGTAATGTGCTTATAGCATTTGCGTTGAAGTTAAGAGAACAACAAGTTAGAAAGTATCGAAAATTAATTAAGAGCGATGAAGCATTTGCAGTAGCCTCTACGTTAATATTGGGGTATCGAGCAGATTTAAATAAAGAAACACTTTCTGCTTATAGCAAAACAGGAACAATCCATGCACTTTCTGTATCGGGCGCACATGTAGCAATTATATACGTTGTTTTAGATTTTCTATTTCTTTTCATGAACAGGAAACGCCTGTTAAAAATTCTGAAATTAATATTAATCTGTACATTAATCTGGGGATACGCTTTGTTAACGGGCTTATCTCCTTCTGTTGTTCGATCGGCAATTATGATCAGCATTTTAATTACAGCAAAAGTTTTATCTAAAAATACAAACAGTTATAATATTTTGGCTTTCTCCGCTTTTTGCCAACTGATTTATAATCCATTTCTAATTTGGGATGTAGGATTTCAGCTTTCTTATCTCGCGGTTTTTGGATTGATTTATTTGCAACCTAAGATATACAACCTGATTTACCTTAAAATAAATGGGTAGATAAATTGTGGAATTTTACAGCCATGTCATTATCTGCACAACTGGTTACATTTCCATTAAGCATTTACTATTTTCATCAATTTCCTGTTTATTTTCTTTTTGGAAATCTTTTTATCACCATTCCGCTTGTATTAATGATGTATTTGGGAATTGCCATACTGGTACCATGGCTTAGTTTTTTAGCGCCAATTTTCGAATGGATAATTAATTTTACAAACTCAGTACTCAGGTGGAACTCCCCTACGCAACCTTTTCATCAATATGGATTGATCTCCCTGAATTTATATTGCTGAGTTTAGCTTTAGGTTTATTTATTTATGGTCTGGCAAAGTTTAACAAACGGTTTATATTTTCATCACTATTCTGTTTTGTCTGCTATCAAACCTTAATTATAAACGATGATTTGAAGACTTATCATCAGCAAAAGATCATTTTCTTTTCACTCAGAAAAAATTATGCAGCTGCGTTCATTAACGGAAGAAATTGTGTTTTGGTTACAGATTTAAATGAGACAGACAAAAACTATGATTTTTTTGTTAAACCAGCATTGTCGCAACTACAGGTTGATAAGATTTCGTTAATTGATTTGAAGAGAGATACCATTCAGGGCAATTTTATATTAAAAAATAATCAAATTGTATTTGCTGATTATAAAATATTAATAATAAATGATGCATTAAATTATAAAAAATTAGAGGGGAATGGAGATTTTTCTTCCCTGTGGATCAGTGGAAATACAAAATTTAAGCTGGCAACATTAAGTGCCAGCATAAAGTATAAAAATGTTTTAATTGATGCCACTAACAAAGATTATAAGATTGAAATTTTTAAAAAAGTTGTGAAAAATAATCATTTGGCTGCCTATGTTTTAAAGAAAAATAAAGCATATTTGGTGCAACTAACTCAATAACATGGAAAATCTGGTTTTATATCATGTTGCAGATAGAATTGCAACAATAACCATAAATAGACCTGAAAAAAGAAACGCCCTAAATCCTCAGCTCATTGCTGCACTAACTGAAGCCTTAATCATTGCATCAGAAGATGACTTTGTAAAAGTTGTTGTATTAAATGCCAATGGAGATTCGTTTAGTGCCGGCGCAGATTTAGCTTACCTGCAACAGTTGCAACACAATACCTTCGAAGAAAATGTTGCTGATTCCAATCACTTAAAAAAACTCTTTACAACCATTTATTATTTGCCTAAAGTTGTTATTGCTCAGGTAGAAGGGCATGCTATTGCCGGCGGTTGCGGTTTAGCCACAATATGCGATATTGTTTTTGCAACTCCTGAAAGTAATTTTGGCTATACCGAAGTTAAAATTGGTTTTGTTCCGGCTATTGTATCTTGCTTTTTAAAACAGAAAGTCAGCGAATCTGTGGCTAAAGAAATATTGCTTACTGGAAAAACCTTTTCTGCCGAACAGGCATTAAAATATAATTTGATCAATTTTGTAACAAATTCCTCCGAAATTCATCAAAAAGTAAGAGAATTTGCACTAAGTTTGTGTAACGGAAGCTCAAGTAATTCGTTAATGATTACTAAACAGCTCATTACGCAAACGGCCAATCCGCTTTTGGAAAAATGCCTTGAAACTGCAGTACAAATTAATGCCCGTGTTAGGGAAAGTGACGATTTTAAGAAAGGGATCTCTTCCTTTTTAAACAAAGAGAAAATTAACTGGTAAATAACTAAACAGAAATAAAAAATGTTCAAATCAATCAAAACAAGCGTTGTTGCTTTAATCCTGGTAAGTAGTGCAATCATCGCCCATGCGCAAAAGAAAATGACTGAAGGTACAATTACCTACGGCCTGACTTACAAATTAACAGAAGAACAAAAATCAGCAATGGGCGGACAAGAACCACCTGCTGAATTGAAAATGAAATTTAACAATGGTTTAACCAAAATTGAAATGGAACAAGGTCCGGCTTTAATCGGGATCATTTCTGATAACAATGAAAAAACTGGCTTACTTTTAATTGATGTGCCAGTTGCTCAAAAGCAATTTGCTGTTAAACAAACTAAAGCTGATATTGAAAAAGCAATGGGTGCTATCCCGAAATATTCTGATTTTAAAGCTACTGGCGAAAAACAGACTATTGGTGGTTTTAGCGCAGAAAAATATACTTTTAAAGATGAAAAAGGTACTGCACTTGAACTTTGGGCTACAAAAGATGTCGAATTACCAAATGTAGGTTCTCAAAACTATTTCCCTGGTTTAGCTGCTTTTCCGGTAAAATATACTTTGGTTCAAAGAGGTGTAGAAACCACTACAACATTAAAATCTGTTGTTGAAGGTAAAGTTGGTGTAATTTCTAAAGAAGTACCAACAGGTTACGAAGTGGTAACAATGGAAGATTTAGCAAAAATGCAGGGTGGCGGTGAATAATTAACCAATTACTGCTAATTATTAGCTTTTTAACTGCAGGCTTTTTATTTAAATTAGCCCGAAAGTTGAAAAGCTTTTTTTATGTCCAAAACTTATATATGATTAAAAATTTATTATTCAGATTATCAGTTATTTGCATGGTTTTTTGTGCATTAACTGATGCAAAGGCTCAAAGTATCAATTGGGCTAAAGACGGTAACGCTTACTATCAGATTGCAAGTGGAGAAATTGTTTCGGTAACACTTCCTAAGAGCGATCGGAAAACTATTATATCAAGGGCATTGTTAACACCCGCAGGCAAGGATAATTCAATTGCGGTAAGAAGTTTTCAGCTCTCAGATGATGGCACCAAAGCTTTGATTTATACCAATAGCAAAAAAGTTTGGCGTTACGATACCCGCGGTGATTATTGGTTGGCAGATTTAACAGCCAATAAAATTACTCAGATTGGAAAAGATAAGCCGGCCTCTTCATTAATGTTCGCAAAATTATCTCCGGATGGAAGTAAAGTGGCTTACGTTAGCAAACACAATTTGTATGTAGAAAATATTGATGCGTCAGGCTCCAAAGCCTTAACTACAGATGGTACCGACCGCATGATTAACGGTACTTTCGATTGGGTTTATGAAGAAGAATTTGATTGCCGTGATGGTTTTAGATGGAGCCCTGACGGAAAATCGATTGCTTATTGGCAAATTGATGCAACAAAAATCAAAAACTTTTTAATGATCAATAATACTGATTCTATTTATCCATACACGATTCCTGTTGAGTATCCAAAAGTTGGCGAAAACCCATCTGCTTGTAAGGTTGGTGTAGTTGATGTAGCAACCGCCAAAACAAACTGGCTGGCTGTTCCTGGGGATAATATTCAGCATTACATCCCGCGTATGCAATGGGTACCAAATAGTAATGAAATTATTTTACAACAGCTTAACCGAGAGCAGAATGAAAGCACAGTTTTTATCTGTAATGCAGCTAGCGGCACCGCAAAAGCAATTTATACTGAAAAGGCCAAAGCTTGGATCGATCCGCAAGATGAATGGAAATGGTTAAACGACAATAAAGAATTTACAATTGTATCTGATAAAGACGGCTGGAACCACCTTTACAGAATCAGTATTGACGGAAAAAAAGAAACATTAGTTACAAAAGGAAACTATGATGTAACTGATGTAAAACTGATTGATGTTAAAAATAACATGGTTTATTTTCTTGCCTCTCCAACAAACGCAACCCAGAAATATCTTTTTAAAACCAAGTTAGATGGAAAAGGAAAATTAGAGCAGGTTACCCCTTCTATTTTACCAGGTACACACAGTTACGATATTTCTCCAAATGCCGCTTTTGCCCGCCACACTTATAATAGTTCTATTGTTAAACCGATTACAGAATGGATGAACTTTACAACTGGTAATCCATTTACTATGGACGGAAGCATTACTACTCAATTGGCCAAACAAGAAGCAGCTAAAAATAAGGTTGAGTTTTTTAAAGTAACTACTGAAGATGGCATTGAAATGGACGGTTGGATGAAAAAACCTGATAATTTTAATCCTGACAAGAAATATCCGGTTGTATTTTATGTTTATGGTGAACCTGCTTCGGCAACAGCATCTGATACCTATGGTGCAGGAAGAAATTTCCTTTATGCAGGTGATATGGCAAAAGATGGTTATATCTATATCTCGATGGATAACAGAGGTGCACCGGTTCCGAAAGGCAGTACCTGGCGTAAAAGCATCTATAAAAATATTGGTGTAATCAATATCCGCGATCAGGCAATGGCCGCTAAAAAATTATTGGCTACCAATGCTTTTATGGATAAAGACCGTGTAGCTGTTTGGGGCTGGAGCGGTGGAGGTTCTTCAACTTTAAACCTGATGTTTCAATACCCTGAAATTTACAAAACAGGTATTGCAATTGCAGCAGTTGGCAATCAGTTAACTTACGATAATATTTACCAGGAACGTTATATGGGTACACCTTTTCCAAGTAAAGAAGCTTATGTAAAAGGCTCTCCTGTTACTTATGCTAAAAACTTAAAGGGTAATTTATTGTACATCCATGGTACTGGCGATGATAATGTGCACTATCAAAATGCCGAAATGTTAATTAATGAATTGATTAAAAACAGAAAAGTTTTTCAATTGATGAGTTACCCTAACCGCACCCACAGTATCTCTGAAGGTGAAGGAACAAGCGAGCATTTATCCTTAACTTATACCAAGTTTTTAAAGGAAAACTGTCCTCCAGGAGCAAGATAAATATTTTGAAAAGCAGCTTTCGGGCTGCTTTTTTTATGCAATAAACATTTGAATAAGCATGGCAGTTACAATTGCAATTCCAAAGCTTAACAAAGTTCCAATCAATACGTACTCTGTTAATTTGAGGTCGTGTGCTTCTTTCAAATCTCCAAATCTAAAAATTGATTTAGCTGCAAGTAAAAAACCTACAGCCTCAAAATGATTGGTAAGGATAAAAAGAAAAATAAGTACCCGTTCTAATATTCCAATGTACTTACCTGCATTCTGTAACGATTTTGGGCTATCTGGCTGATTATCCGGAATCCATTTATCGATAATCACTTTCATGATGATTGAGGTGGGCATGGTTAAAAACATTGCACCCGAAATTAAAGCCCATGTGCGGGTTTCATTTAAAAAACTGATATCTAAACTTCCTTTGTAAAAAATATGCCATACCGCTACTATGGAGGTAAAATGTAAAACCTGGTCAATAAAAAACAGTATTCGTGCATTTTTTTTCGTCTGAAAAATTGATTTTAGCGCATCGATAAGCAAATGGATAACTCCGATCAATAAAGCAACTTTCCATACGCCAAAACTCAAGAAAATAAGAAATATTAAAATTACATGGATGGCCACATGCAGGTATAATTTTGTTGATTTCAATTTCTTGCTTTCCTTATCTTTTACCCAAGTGCTGGGCTGCAAAAAGAAATCTCCAATTAAATGGGCAATAATCAGTTTAATCAAATATATATCCATTATTTTAAAATCATTTGTTTCAATTTTTTACGGTAAAGCCTATCCATATCCATAATTTCGATATAACGTGCGCGTTTAAGTGCTTCACTTACTGATGATTGTGTTCTTCCGGAAATAGCTGCTAATTCACTTTGTAACAGATTTTCATTTTCCAGGGCAAGTTTTACCATTTCTGCAGCTACCACCCCCCAGTTATCCATTGCAATTAACGACAGTTTAATCATTATATTAATCTCTTCATCAAAATCAGGAAAATCCGTTTTAATGGCTAAGTTAGTTTTCGCCTGTTTCAAACTGTCGAATGCCGCTCCCGAGTTAATAAATGCCTCTCCACTGGATTCTGAAAGCTTTTTCCTTTTATTTTTGATGCCGCCTATACCTATTCCCATTCTTACATCCGCAGGTTTATTTGTCCTGATACATGCTTTTAAATAAGCAACAGTTATAATTGCATCTTCTGGGAGAACCTCAACCTGGAAACTATCCCCACGAAAGATTTCCCACTTGCCATGCTGCCCCGAAACTACTTTTAAAGCATTTTTTAAACTCAATAACCAGCTATCTTTAATCTTTCTTGAGCCTATTATATCGCCTGTTATAATACAAATCATGATACAATATCGTGCTAATTATTCATATTTCAAAGTCGATATCGGGTAATTAGCCGATATTCCGTTTTATCGGGTAATTAGCCGATATTTTAAATTATCGGGTATTTAGCCGATATTGATTTAAAACTAATCAACAAATTTATTGTTTAGTACCTATGGCATTAATCGAATTTACTAAAAGAGGCATTTATTGTAAACAAGGTGATTTTTACGTAGACCCTTGGTGGCCTGTAGATTATGCTGTAACTACCCACGGACATAGCGATCATGTTCGCTTTGGTAATAAATATTACCTCTGCCACACTTTAACCAAACCTATAATTAAACGCAGGATAAGTGAAGATTTAAACGTAGAAACTTTAGAATACGGTGAAAATATAATTAGAAACGGCGTTAATATTTCATTTTTTCCTGCCGGACATATCATTGGATCAGCACAGGTGCGTTTGGAATATAAAGGAGAAATTTGTGTGATCTCTGGTGATTATAAAATTGAAGATGATGGCATTACTACGCCCTTTGAACCAGTTAAGTGCCATTCTTTTGTATCCGAAAGTACTTTTGGCCTTCCTATTTACAAATGGCAAAAGCAGGAAATGGTATTTAATGGTATAAAAAGTTGGGTAAATGATAACATTACTCAGCAGAAAACAAGCGTATTAATTGCTTATAGCTTGGGCAAAGCCCAACGTTTAATTAAAAACCTGGCTGGCGATATACCAATTTATGTACACAATAGTATTGCGAATTTAAATGAAGTAATTATTGCTGCCGGTGTTAATCTTCCTCAAACTATTAGGATTACACCAGAAACCACAAAAGATGAATTGCAGAAAGGCATTGTAATTGTGCCACCTGCCATGCGCGATAGCCGATGGATTAAAAATTTATCACATCCGGTTACCGGTATATGTTCTGGCTGGATGCAGGTAAGAGCACACCGCCGTTGGCAAAGTGCCGATGCAGGTTTTGCGCTAAGCGACCACGCAGACTGGCCTGGCCTAATGGAAGCCATTACTGCAACCGGAGCCGAAAAAGTATATGTTACCCATGGTTTTACAGCTGCATTTAGTCGGTTTTTAAATGATGAGGGCATAGAAGCTGCTGAAGTATTAACCAAATTTGGGCAAGAAGACGATGAAGAAAATAAAGTGGATTTAGCCGATCAAAACGAAAGTAAATAACTATGAAACGTTTTGCAAAACTAATCCAACAGCTCGAACTGAGCAATAAAACCAACGATAAAATCGCAGCATTGGTTGATTATTTCAATTATGCCGATGATAAAGATAAAGTATGGGTAATTGCCTTATTTACTGGTAAAAAACCCAAAAGGCCAATTAAATCGGCATTACTTAAGTATTGGGCGATAGATATAACCGAAACTCCGGAATGGTTATTCGCCGAAAGCTATTCGAATGTTGGCGATTTAAGTGAAACCATTGCATTGTTGTTGCCACCAGCCGAAAACACCTCAGATTTTCAGCTGCATAAATGGATAGAAGATCTGCACAATCTGGAAGGTAAAGACGACGAAACAAAAAAAGATTTTATTTTAAATGCCTGGAACAAACTCGAAACCCAGGAACGTTTCATCTTTAATAAATTAATCTCCGGTAATTTCAGAATTGGCGTTTCCAATAAAATGCTGGTAAATGCATTAGCCAAGCAAAGCAGTTTAGATAGCGCGCAGATAATGCACAGCATCATGGGAAAATGGAATCCTTACGAAATTACCTTTAATGAACTGATAAACGGCATTCATGTAAATACCGATAACTCCTGGCCTTACCCCTTTTGTCTGGCTTATGCTTTAGAGCAAGAACCGGAAAAGCTGGGGGATGTTTCAGAATGGCAGGCCGAATGGAAATGGGACGGCATCCGGGGGCAAATTGTAAAAAGAAACGGCGAACTTTTTATTTGGAGCCGTGGCGAAGAACTGGTTACCGAACAGTTTCCTGAACTGCATTTTATGATTGATGTTTTGCCGGATGGAGTGGTTTTAGATGGGGAGATATTGGCTGTACAAGATAAACAAGTTTTATCATTCAGCACTTTACAACAACGTTTAAACCGTAAAACAATTAGTAAAAAACAACTGGAAGATGCACCTATTGGATTTTTTGTTTATGATATTTTAGAATTTGAAGCCAAAGATGCCAGAGAGGAACCTTTGAGTGAAAGACGGAAAATACTTGAAAAGTTAATCGGTGGCTTAGCTGAAAGCCCCGTAATAATATCTCCTGCAATTAAATGCAGTTCCTGGGAAGAACTTGCCGAATTAAGGCAAACTTCGAGATCAATTAATAGTGAGGGAATTATGCTTAAAAAGCTAACTTCCCATTATCATAGTGGCAGAAAACGTGGCGATTGGTGGAAGTGGAAGATTAATCCATATACGGTTGATGCCGTAATGATATACGCACAAAAAGGAAGTGGCAGAAGGGCGAATTTCTTTACAGATTATACTTTTGCAGTTCGTGATGGCGAAAACCTCGTGACGATTGCTAAAGCTTACTCGGGTTTAACAGATAAAGAAATTAAAGAAGTAAATTCGTTCGTAACCCGAAATGCAATTGAAAAATTTGGACCTGTACGCACAGTAAAACCCGAACTGGTTTTTGAAATTGCATTTGAAGGAATTGCTGAAAGTAAAAGGCATAAAGCAGGTTTGGCTTTGCGCTTTCCACGTATATTGCGGTGGAGAAAAGATAAAAAAGCCGATGAAATTAATACTTTGGAAGATTTAAGGCAGTTGCTGCAATCTACTCTATAATTCGTTTTTTCATGGCCTGTGTCTATACGGACCTATTAGTCGAAAGTTGAAAATTTCGGTCTGTGATTACCCAGACCGAGGAATATAACTATAAGAAACAGTATTTAATCATGGACCAAACCAAAACCAAAGGTTATAAAAAGATAAAAACCTGGCTAAAGACTAAAAAACGTAAGCCATTTCAATTTCAGGAAGATGCCTGGCAATATTATCTTAATGGTTATAGTGGTTTGGTAAATGCACCTACAGGTTTCGGTAAAACCTTTTCTTTATTTTTGGCAGTGGTTATTGAAGCATTAAACGCATCAGAAGCGAATAATAAAAAAGCGAAAGACCGTTTACAGTTAATTTGGATTACCCCTCTCCGCTCCTTAGCAAAAGACATTGCAAGGGCAATGCGCGAAACCTTATTGGAGTTGGAACTGGATTGGCATGTTGGTGTACGTAATGGCGATACTTCTCAGTCAGAAAAATTACAGCAGAAAAAGTCGATGCCGGAAATTTTGTTGATTACCCCCGAAAGCATGCATTTATTACTCGCACAAAAAGGTTCATCAACTTTGTTCAGAAACCTTAAATGTATTGTAGCTGATGAATGGCATGAACTTTTAGGGAGTAAACGCGGCGTACTGGTAGAACTTGCGGTATCTCGGATAAAAGGTTTACAAAAACTAGAAAAAAATCAGTTTTTAAGAATTTGGGGCATTTCTGCCACAATTGGTAACATTGATGAGGCTCTGGATGTATTAGAACCCAATTTAGAGGCTAAACGCATCATTGTAAAGGCCGATTTAGAAAAGAAAATTGTAATTAAATCAATTTTACCTGATGATATTGAAACATTGCCATGGGCAGGCCATTTAGGTTTAAAACTCGCTTATAAACTCCTGCCTATCATTGAGAAAAGTAAAACAACCCTAATTTTTATCAATACCCGTGGACAATCAGAAATGTGGTATCAACATTTGTTGAATATCGAACCCGAACTTGCCGGAAGGATTGCCATACACCATGGATCTATTGATTTTGAGCTTCGAAACTGGATTGAGGACGCGTTACATACCGGGCAGCTTAAAGCGGTTATTGCAACCTCATCGTTAGATTTAGGTGTAGATTTTAAGCCTGTTGATACTGTTGTTCAGGTGGGTTCGCCAAAAGGGGTTGCCCGTTTTTTGCAAAGGGCTGGCCGCTCTGGTCACTCCCCGCATGAAACTTCGAAAATATATTTTCTACCTACTCATGCTTTGGAATTGGTAGAAGCTGCTGCGATTAAAGAAGCGGCCAAAACTAACAATATAGAGAGTCGTGAGCCCTTTATTATGGTTTTTGATACCCTGGTTCAATATCTGGTTACATTGGCCATAGGTGATGGATTTGATGATAAAATTATATTTGAAGAAATTAAAAATACACACGCTTTCAAACTTATCTTACCAGAAGAATGGACCTGGGTAATGCAATTTATTACCTCAGGTGGTGATAGTTTAAGTGCCTATACGGAATTTAAAAAGGTAGTAAAAGACGAAGACGGGCTTTGGAAAGTCAAAAGCAGGCAGTTGGCTATGCGGCACAGGTTGCATATCGGCACAATTGTAAGTGATGCAATGCTGAAAGTTAAATTCATTTCTGGCGGTTACATTGGCATGGTGGAAGAATATTTTGTTACCCGTTTAAAAGCCGGGGATAATTTCCGTTTGGCAGGCAGGGTTTTAGAATTTATCCAGGTTAAAGATATGACAGTTGTGGTGAGGGTGAGCAAGCAAAAAAATGCAGTTTCGCCAAGCTGGAATGGTGGCCGTTTGCCCTTATCCTCTAACCTGGGGTCGGTTTTGCGGAAAAAATACAATGAAGCATTAGATAAAACGCACCAGGATGAAGAGTTGGATGTTATTTATCCTTTGTTTCTTCTGCAGGAGGAACGCTCGCATGTACCCAGAAACGATGAGTTATTAATTGAGCTGATTAATAACAAAGAAGGTTTTCACCTATTTGCTTATCCCTTTGAAGGCCGGTTGGTACACGAGGTTTTAGCAGCATTGGTAGCCTATCGTTTAAGTAAACTTTTACCAATCAGTTTTTCAATTGCCATGAACGACTATGGTTTTGAACTACTTAGCGAAACAGAAATCCCTATGGATGAATCAATTGCATATGAAGTTTTTTCACCAAAAAATTTAACTGAAGACATTACTTTAAGTATAAATTCCACTGAGATGGCCCGACGTAAATTCAGGGATATTGCTTGTATTTCCGGACTTGTGTTTCAGGGTTATCCTGGTAAATATGTCGCAAATAAACATCTCCAGTCATCGGCAGGTTTGTTTTTCAATGTTTTTAGCGATTATGACAAACAAAATTTACTTTTGCGTCAGGCTTACGATGAGGTATTTTATCAGCAGCTGGAAGAGCCAAGGTTGGCAGCAGCGTTAAACCGGATACAGGATGGTGCGATTGTGATTACCAACCCAAAAAGTTTTACACCATTATCCTTTCCAATTAAAGTAGATAGCTTACGTGAAAACATGAGTTCGGAAGAATTGGAACAACGGATTGCAAGGATGAAAGCCGAATCTGAAAAATTTAAATAGAGATTTGAAGCTTTCGAATAAATATTTCGGAAAGCTCAAAAAAAACAATAATTAAAATAAATGACCATTACAAGCCAGGGTGAAGAATTGATTTTAGATAAAGAAAGGGCTTTGTTTTTACCAAAACATCAACTTTTAGCCATAAGTGACCTCCATTTAGGGAAATCGGCTCATTTCCGTCAGGCGGGATTACAAGTACCGGCCACCATTGCCCAAACTGATCTACAACGTTTAAGTTTGTTGATTAAACATTACAAGCCTAAAACATTGTTAATCAATGGCGACATGTTTCACCATGGACTTAATACGGATATTGATGAATTTTCTGACTGGAGAAAGCAATACCAGGAGCTTAATTTTTTATTGGTAAAAGGCAATCATGATCGACTTTCGGATGCAAATTATGCTGCAATGAATATCGAAATACACGAACCAAGTTTTTGTTTAGGTCCGTTTTGTTTTATCCACGATGCACCTAACTGTACTGAAGAAGAATTATACCCAATTAGTGGACACGTACACCCCGGAGTTACTATTGTTGGAAAAGCAAAACAAAGGTTAAAATTTCCATGTTTTTATTTCGGTAAAGAATATGCTGTTTTGCCTGCGTTTAGCTTATTTACCGGACTTTATAACATTTACCCAAAAACTAGTGAACGTATTTTTGCTGTAACGCCCAAAAGTGTTTTAGAAGTTTAGGAATGGTTATCAATTACCTGTTTTAACTGTGCAGCTTGCAAAACACCGCTTTGCCTCCACACTTGTTTACCTTTTTTGAAAAGAATTAAGGTGGGAACGCTCTGAACATTAAATGAAGATGCAGCTGGCTGATTTTTATCGATATCTACTTTAATAATAGAAACTGAATCACCCACCTGCGATTTTAATTGTTCCAAAATTGGTTTCATCATTTTACAGGGACCACACCATTCAGCAAAAAAATCGACCAAAACAGGTTTATCGCCGTTAATTAATTCTGAAAATTTAGCCATGATATTTGTGTTTATATAGAAACAACAAAGAATTAGATTGGTTTAACTAAAATTAGTCTGCTGAAAATAACCTTCTCGCAATAACGACTATGAGAGATTAAGCACTCACAGGCAATTCAGCAGCTAAGGCAGTAACCCAATCCTGAAACAATGCTTTTTCGATTTTTATCACCTCGGCCGCATGATTTTCCCAATCGTCAGAAAAACTTACCAATTGGTTCATCATTTCTTCCAAATGGCCCTCTTCTTCAAGGATAATCGACTTTACATTTACTTTGCTTTTTGCTTCATCCAAAGCAGCCTGATAAATTGGATACAATTCATCAGCACGAACTTCAATGGCATAAGTAACAAATAGATAGGCTGCGAATTTTAATTCGTAACCAGATAGATTAAATTCAGCCTTTAAATAACGGCAAACTGCAATATCTAAAGCATGCAGATAATATTTTGTATGGTTTGGAGATAATAATTCGGCATTGGAATAAGTTTTACAAAGTGCCTCATCAATTTTCGAAATCTGCTTTTTTAAATAATAAGCATGGCGATGCTCTTCAGCAGCATGTTTAAGAATAATCAGATTTACAGTCTCTTTGTGCTCTGAAGCTGAAATCTTCTTTGCACCTGCATTTTCCATATAAGACAATGTATTTAACCACTTGGCATGCAATACATTATCTGAAACGATTGATTTTAAATTTGAAGCTAACATTCTTAATTATTAAACTTATAAATTGTTTAATTGTTGGCATTAACCCAACTTTTAATTGCAAACAGACTAGATTTCCCTGTTCAGGTCCCAACCTTCTAAATAATCTGCAACTCTACGTACAAACATTCCACCTAATGAACCATCTACTACCCTATGATCGTACGATAAAGACAAAAACATCATGTGCCTGATCGCAATCACATCGCCATGTTCGGTTTCTAAAACAGCTGGTTTCTTTTTAATGGCACCAACTGCTAAAATAGCCACCTGTGGTTGATTAATAATTGGTGTACCCATTACATTTCCAAAGCTACCCACGTTGGTTAACGTAAAAGTACCACCTTGCGTTTCATCTGGTTTTAACTTGGAGTTTCTAGCTCTGCCTGCCAAATCGTTAACCGCTTTTGTTAAACCAACCAGATTTAACTGATCGGCATTTCTTATTACCGGAACGATTAAATTTCCACTAGGTAAAGCCGCTGCCATACCGATATTGATATTCCCTTTTTTGATAATCTGGGTTCCGTTTACAGAAACGTTAATCATCGGAAAATCCTTTATTGCCTTCGCAACTGCCTCCACAAATATTGGGGTAAAAGTTATCTTTTCGTTTTCGCGTTTTTCAAAGCTGTTTTTAACCTTGTTGCGCCACAATACCATATTGGTAACATCGGCCTCTACAAACGAAGTTACGTGTGGAGAAGTTGTTTTACTCATTACCATATGATCGGCAATAAGTTTACGCATTCTATCCATCTCTATAATTTCGTCAGCGCCATTAACGCTTGTTGTAGATGGTTTATTTGCAATCGGAGCCTGGTTGGTTGCTTCTGTTTTATGTGCTGCAACTTCGTTAACCGGCGGAACAGGTGGCGTTATTATAACTGTGGCCGTTTTTACCACGTCGCCATTTTTCCTGGCAATATAATCCAACAGATCATCTTTATTTAAGCGCCCATCCGCACCAGAACCTTTAATTGCATCCAGCTCAGCAATTGAAATATTTTCCTGTGCGGCTATACTTTTAACCAATGGAGAATAAAAGCGCTCAGAGGTACTGAAATCAGTTGTTGCTGCAGGTTGGTTTGCTATTGGAAGTTGTTCAATTCCAGGTATTGTTTCAGTTTTTTCTTCTGCTACTGGCTTTTCTACAACCGGAGTTTCATCTTTTGAGATATCTCCACCTTCAGTTTCTATAATTGCAATTACATCGCCAACCTGGGCAACCTCATCGGCTGCGAATAACTGTTTTACCAATTTACCAGCAACAGGAGAAGGCACTTCAGAATCTACCTTATCGGTGGCGATTTCTAAAATGGTATCATCTAACTCAATAGAATCACCAGGTTGTTTTACCCATTTAATCACTGTTGCTTCCGCAACACTTTCACCCATTTTTGGTAACAATAGTTCGTATTGAGCCATATTAAATTACAGTATTTTATCTTGGTAACGCCACAAAAATACAGTTTTTATTCTTTCTAAACTGTTTCTTTAAGTAGATTTAACAACATGGTTAATGCCGAGGCTGCAGACCGTTCGATGTTTTGAATGCGTTTGTTGCTGAAATTAAACACCTTAGCCACTGTTTTATCTTTAGAAGATATGGCTATCCACACCGTGCCCACTGGTTTATCTTCCGTTCCACCATCAGGACCAGCTATTCCGCTTACTGCAATTGCGTAATCTGTTTTAAAGTGTTTTATTGCACCTTCGGCCATTTCAGTCACGGTTTGTTCACTTACAGCACCAAAGGCAGATAAGGTATTTTCTTTTACGCCGAGGATTGATTCCTTTAATTCGTAAGCATAGGCTACAGCCCCGCCCCAATAGACTGAAGAACAACCAGGATGCTGAGTAATAAGATGGGCAATGTAGCCTCCTGTACAACTTTCGGCTGTAGATAAAGTTAAGCCTCTGGCTTTCATGATATTCAGTATTGCTTTTTCGAGCGGAATATCTTCATCAATTACCACAAAATTATTAACTTTTGAAATAATCTGTTGTGCGTAATCCTCCACTTCTGCCTTTAAGGTGGCTTCATTGTCGCCCTTAGCTGATAAACGCAATCTTACCTGACCTAGCTTTGGTAAATAGGCTAATTTGATGTGTGGCGGCAAACTATCTTCAATATCTTCAATTTCCTTTGCCAGAAATGATTCTCCAATGTTGGCGGTAAGAATGGTTTTATGAACAATTGATGGAAGCTTAAATCTGCCGGTAATTCTCGGTAAAATTTCGTCGTCCATGAGGTACATCATCTCGTAAGGAACACCAGGCATCGAAACAAAAATTTTCTCTTTTTGCTCGAACCACATGCAAGGAGCAGTTCCATTTTTATTTACAATTACTTCGCAACCATCAGGAACATCTGCTTGCTGAATATTGATATCCAACAACGGGCGTTTGTATTTTTCAAATATCTGGCGGACCATCTCGAGTGCACCTGCATCATTTCGGAAACCCATGTTGAAATATTTCGCCAAGGTTTTTTTGGTGATGTCGTCTTTTGTTGGTCCTAAGCCACCTGTAATTAAAATAATATCTGCACGTTTTTCTGCCTCACTAAGCGCTTGGATAATGTGTTGTTCATCATCCGAAACAGAAGTGATTTGTTTAACTGAAACACCAATTAGATTTAACTGTTTGGCCATCCAGGCTGAGTTGGTATCAACGATCTGGCCAATGAGAATCTCATCGCCAATGGTAATAATTTCGGCTAGCATAATTTATTGGTATGTGCTGTAAAAACCTTGTCTTTTACTCAATTTCAAATCTTGCAATATCGATGCTTTAACTTTAATGGTTACAGAGTAACTTTTGTAAGCACCGTACGGCACCCAGTTTACACTCATATCCCAACAGTGCAAATCGCGATAAATTGCCAGATTCATTGGTGTTAAACCGTTATTTTTAAAATCATAACCTGAGTTAAAAGTAACCTTCCATTTTGGGGTTAAATTAACATCGCCATTAAAGTTTAAAGTATTTGAAGTTGTTGTGGTATTTCCATCGTTCGTATATTGAAAACTATAAGAAAATGAGAAATTCCACGGAATATTAAAATCGACAAATGCATTTGGATCGCGGCTGATTGCTGCCAGTTGTTCGGATTGAATATCGGTTAAACCTTTTTTATTGGCTGCTTCGCCCATTTTATCATTGGCTTCGTTCTTACGTTTTAAAGCTTCTGGATTTAAACTATAATCAAATGAGAATCCAAAATTGGCCAGGCGGGGTAAAAATTTACCACTTTGCCAGAAATAACGGTCCTGCCTGATCCTTCTTGTAGAACCTGGTATCGTATCGGCAGCAAGAGAATAAGGATCTAATGTTCCATTATAGTTTATACCCAGTTTGTCGGTAAACTGTGATCGTCCGCTAAAACCAATGGTTGATAGTTTATAAGATGTTGCCAGGAAATTATAAGATCCGCTAAAGCTCAAGCCTTGAATAATCGGTATTTTCTTTGAACCCGTTCCTGTGGTGTCGTTTTTATTCCTCACTTTTAATTCGACGGTATTGTCTAATCCAAAGCCAATCGAGGCATTTGGCCCACCAAAAGAGCCCGGTTGAGCCATACCGTCAAAAATGGAATATTTAAGCGGTAGTCCATTGGTTAAAATCGGATCTCCATTTTGGTTTATTGCCGGTCTGTAAGGCCCTGACCCTGCTTTGGTAAAATCTGGTGAGTAAGAGAATGAAACATTGGGTGTCATTACGTGCCTCAATGCCTGAATTTTCCCCTGTGGATTAAAATCTCTTCTTCCGTATATTTTGGTTGATAAACTGGTTGATAAGCTATAACTACCAGCCCTTTTGAAACCGCTTAAGGTATCTTCTCTAAAGCTAAAAGTATTATCAGCATATTCAGTGTATCTTCTATTCACACTCTGGAAATTCCAAACCTCGTTGTAAGTACCACCTACACTGAAATTTAGGTACTTTAAGGCGGTAAATGACATATTTACAGGTATACTATGAGAAAAACCACTTCTTAAGCGCTTTAAACCATCATTTTGGAACAATAAACTATCAAAAGTATCAATCCGGTTTGTTCCTTGTAAGCTGTAACCAACGGTAATTTTTTGATACCACTTTTGATCCCCCACGGCATCTTTTGCTTTAAACGGATTAAATGTAGGCACGTTAAAAGTCATCTCTGGCAACCTGAGCGATATTGCCCTGGTACTTAAAGTTTGATCACTTGATGCCGCCAAAGAGAAGTTCATTCCATTGGAATAGGATTTGGCATAACTTATACTACTACTTGTTGAGTTGGTTGCAATGGTATTAATATCATAAGTAGTACCAGCTGCTGTATTTTTGTAGTAGCCTTTGCTTGCGGTTGATACCAATCTAACGCTTGCACTAAAGGTAGTACCGGGGTTGGCATTGGCATTTTGGCTATGGCTCCAGTTAATACTAAAGTTTTTTGTAGGGTTAGCGAATGCCTGGGTACCTTCCAAACCATCTTTAAAGCTGGAATAAGCTAAATTGATGTTACCATTGTATTTGTATCGTTTAGTGTAATTACTTAATACACTCGTTTCATATGAGCCATTGGTATAAATAGATCCCATCAATTTGGCATCCCAATAATCGTTCAAACCGAGATAATAACCGCCGTTCTGAAGAAAAAATCCCCTGGTGGCATCCTCACCGGGAGTTGGTAAAATTACGCCCGATGTTCTTTTATTCGGCTTTGGAAAAAATGCAAATGGAAGCCCGAAAATTGTTGGTACATCCTCAATAATCATGTAAACCGGACCTGTGATAATCTGTTTTTCGGTAACCACTCCTTTCGATATCATTAATCCAAAGTGCGGGTGAGGAAGATTACAGGTACTGTACATTACATTTTTGATGTGCAGCTCATCATCTATTTGCTTTTTACTTTGTCCACCGGAAAAGAATCCTCCCTCTTGTTCAGAAAAAACGCCATAAACTTTCGCACGAGTTGTTTCAGAATTGTAAAAAATCGAATCCGCAATTGCGGTACCATCTGTTCCTGATTTAAAAATCGGCCTGCCAGTGTATCTTCCTGTTTTAGGATCTTTTATTCCTCTTGCAAATATGGTATTTTGCTTTTTATCATACTTAATATAACTTGCATCTAGCTCAAAATCACCATAGGTAACTCTGGCATTGCCATATAAATAAACAATGCTTTTATCGGCACTCATTTTAACGGAGTCGTCCGCTTTGTACTCAACTTTCTGATCAATGCTACTATTATTTTTACCTGTCTTTTTAGTAGTATCCTTTTTGGTTGTGTCTTGCTGAATGATTTGTTGCAATGAAAAATGAGAAAATGCGTTAGCTTTACCAACAACAAGTGTTAATAAAATGACAGAAATTAGTAAAATAGAGCTCTTAAGAAGTTTCAAATTCGTATTTGAATGTTATTTTTGCACAAATGTTTAATCAAAAACGTTCAAAATTAGTGAAAAATATACCATTGATGTATCTTAAATCCATTTTAACATTTATTATTTATCTAGTACTGTCAAATTCAGTTGATAATCAGGTGTTTGCGCAAGAATATAAAATCAAAACAATTGTGATCGATGCTGGTCACGGTGGTAAAGATGGTGCAACACATGGCGTGTATTCCAAAGAAAAAGATGTAGCATTAAAAACTGCTTTAAATTTGGGCCGCGCACTTCAAGACAGCTTAAAAGACATAAAAGTGATTTTCACCAGGCAAACTGATGTTTTTATTCCTTTATATGAACGTATAAATATTGCAAATAACGCCAAAGCGGATTTATTTATCTCTATCCACTTAAATGATATGCCGGTTCGTGTTTCGAGAGTGGTGGATTATTATAAAAAAGTTCGCGGACGGAAAGTTCCTGTCTATAGAACGGTTACTTCAAAAAGTACATCAACAAGAGGAACTGAAACCTTTGTATCAGGAACAGGCCGCTTGGGTGAACAGGATGAGGTAATTAAAAGGGAAAATGCTTCGATGTTTTTAGAGGATAATTACCAGAAAAATTATGAAGGTTTTATCGCAAATACGCCTGAAAGCGATATTATGTTGTCGCTAATGAAACAAACCAACAGAGATAGGAGTTTAAAGTTTGCTTCTATGTTGCAACAAGAATATGTAAATGCCGGGAGGACTAATCGTGGCGTACAGGAAAAAAGCCTTGCTGTATTGGCGCGAGCAGCCATGCCGGCAGTACTAACTGAAATTGGTTTTGTGAGTAATCCTGAAGACGAAGATTACATGAATTCGGAAGATGGGCAAAAAGAAATTGTGAACGGCATCATTAAGGCAATTAAAAATTACAGGCGCATTGCCGAAACCTCATTCTAATATTTTATAAATGAAGATTAAACTTCTGATTATACTGATTTTATTTTCATTAACCATTGTCAATCAATCGTTTGCCCAGGGATACAAAATTAAAACCATAGTAATTGATCCCGGTCACGGTGGTAGAAAACCAGGTGCTTCCGGCAGCTTTTCAAAAGAAAAAGATATATCATTAAAAGTTGCCTTAAAACTTGGTGAAATTATCAAAGAAGAATTGCCGGATATTAAAGTAATTTTTACGCGTAAAACTGATATTGATGTTGATTTATACAGGCGGGCAGAAATAGCCAATGATGCCAATGCAGATCTTTTCATATCTGTGCACTGCAATTCTATGCCGCCCGGAAATAAACACATTAAAGGAGTAGAAACTCTGGTTGCTGGCTCCCATCGGTTAAAAGAACAGGATGCAGCCATCAGGGAGAATGCCGATATTAAATTAGAAAAGAATTACAAAAGCAAATACGATGGTTACGACCCCAATAACCCCAGTAGTTTCATTCTTTTATCATTGCTAAAAAATACCTTTCGGGATAAAAGCATTAAATTCGCGAAATTAATTCAGAACAGCTATGTTAACAGAGACGATAGATTTAGTCGTGGAGTTAAAGAACAGGGGGTTTTGGTATTGCAAAGATGTGGTATGCCTGCTGTATTAACAGAAGTTGGTTTTATATCAAATACTGAAGAAGAAAAGTATATTAATTCGCAAAAAGGACAAAGTGAGATTGCGAATTCTATTTTTGAAGCAATAAAAACGTATAAAAAAAATATTGAGGTTAAATAAGTGGCATTATAAATGATAGTTATTTTACCTTTACAGAAAATATAAAACAGATACCAAACAATTAATGTAAGCTTTGTGTATTTATAAAGTTTAACATTGAAAAAGAATTACGCTCTAGCAGGTTTTAAAAATGCTTTAAAATCTGCAGCCATAAAATAAAACACTCATGAAGATTAAGAACGAAACCAAAGTAGGTATTTTAGCTGCATTTGCCATTGCTTTATTGATTATTGGATATAATTTTTTAAAAGGGAACTCCATTTTTTCAAGCGAAACAACATTATATGCAAAATATACCCGTGTTGATGGTTTAACAGTATCAAAACCTATACTTATTAACGGTTACCAGATTGGCCGTGTTGCAAAACTAGAATTACAACAGGACGGTACTGTAATTGCAACTTTAAGTGTAAACAGTAAATACGAAATTCCGGAAAATAGTATTGCCCGTTTAGAAGGTACTGATCTTTTAGGTAGCAAAGCTATTGTAATGTCGTTAGGCGATTCAAAAAAGATGGCTGAAGATGGTTATACCTTAAATGCAAACGTTGAAAAAGGATTAATGGAGCAGGTTCAGCCAGTTCAAAAGAAAGCTGAATTGATTATTGGTAAAATGGACTCTATTTTAAGCAGTGTGAATTCCATTCTTAATCCCAATTTCCAGAAAAATGTAGATAAAAGTTTTAACAGCATCGCGGGTACACTGGCTTCATTAGAAACCACTTCGAAAAAAGTTGATGGTTTGGTTGGTTCAGAAAGTAAACGTATAGAAGCTATTTTTAGAAATGTTGAAGGGATAACTGCCAACTTAAATAATAACAATCAGAAAATAAGCGATATTTTAACTAATATTAATACGGTTACCGATAAATTTGCAGCCGCCAACTTTAAACAAACTTTGGATAACGCAAACAATGCAATTGCTGATTTGCAAAGTGTAATTTCGGGTATTAAAGATGGAAAAGGAAGTTTAGGTTTATTGTTAAATGATGATAAAATGTATCAGAATTTAAACAACGCTTCAAAAAATCTTGATGAGTTGATGATTGATTTAAAAGCTAATCCTAAACGTTACGTTCACTTCTCTGTATTTGGTGGTGGAAATAAAAAAGATAAATAGTAAATTTTTAATTTATGAAAAAGCCTTACATTTTTAAATTGTAAGGCTTTTTTTATGCGCTTTTAATTCCGTTTGCTTCAGTCTTGAAGGACAGGAATACTAAGAAATGTGGAATTCTCAAGTGCCATCCTGAGCGGAATCGAAAGATAATTATTGGAGAAAAGTATTACTCTAAATGCTAATTTGTTTTATAAAAATCAAAAGCATTAGGATTCCCGCCTGCGCGAGAATGACGACTTTGTTAGATAAATTTGTTTATGATACTGAATAAAACGTAGTCAAGAAATGCGTTTAAATAAATCTCCCGCTTCGCTTAAGCAAATATAAGTTAAATCGTCATTGCGAGAAGGCTTTTTCAGCCGACGAAGCAATCTTTATGGCAAGGCTCACTAACATTAAAGATTGCTTCGTACCTGGCAGTGACGACCGCTTTACTGAAGCCTGTTAATGGTAGCGGAGTCGAAGGATAATTATCGGAGAAAAGTATCACTCTAAACGCCAATTTATTTTATAAAAATCAAAAGCACTAGGATTCCCGCATGCGCGAGAATGAAGACGATATTAGGTCACGCAAAAAGATCATTATGACTAATTGCCTTCCATCCTCTGTGCATTCCTCTGTAAACTTTGTGGTAAAAAATTATAACTGGAAAGTCCTGCCTTCAACCGCCAACTCCGTATTCTCAAAAACAGATTGTGCTTCTTCCAAAAGCATTTGTAAGGTTTTATAACGCGAAGAAAAATGTCCGATGAGTAATTTCTTTACCCCGTTGATTTTAGCCACTTCTCCTGCCTGCAAAGCGGTAGTATGGTGTGTTTCATTAGCTCGATCTAAAAGCTCGTGTAGAAACGTTGCTTCATGATATAACGTATCGCAGTTTTTTATAGAAGAAAAATAACTTTCGTCAAACAAAGTATCAGAACAGTAGGCATAACATCTCGGTGGATCAGCATCTGTGGTATAATCTGCACTTCGCAGGATCTCTCCATTTGGCAGTTCTACATCCACTCCTTTTTTTAAGGCCGTGTAATAAGCAACGGGTACATCGTATGTTTTTTCTTTAATTAGCTTACGTTGACGTTTTTTTTGCTGAAAAATGAAGCCCGTGGTAGGAATACGATGATTTAAAACAATTGTTTTAACTGTTAAATCACTATTCTCGAAAATTTGTACCGGTTGATCTGCTTCGATTGGAAAAAACTCGATTGGATACCTCAATATGGTATCGGAATATTTGAATTGAACTTCAAGAATTTCCAACAACGGTTTAGGTCCAAATATCTGCATGGGCTTGGTCCGGCCGTTTAAATGCAGGCTTGATAATAACCCGATTAATCCAAAATAATGGTCGCCATGTAAATGACTGATAAAAATATAGTCAATCCGGGTAGCCTTTAGGTTGTATTTGGTTAATTGTTGCTGTGTGCCTTCCCCACAATCAATCAGGTAATATTTTTCATTACAATTTAGCAGCTGTGCCGATGGGTTCCTGTTGAATACAGGTGTAGCAGAACTGCTTCCTAAAATTGTAACTTCAAATTTCATCATGGTAAGATATAAAAAGCCTCGTAGATTTTTATAAACTACGAGGCTAGAATGTTATGTAAACTATAGTTATTTAGCGCCTCTGAACTCTTTCTCCAACTCATCCATAAAAATGAAATCTGTTGCTTCCTCTAATGTATTAACAAACGTTACAGACTGGAATATGTTTGATAATTCTATAATTGATGCAAGCTCGTCGTTAATTCCGGTTACAATAAATAAACCTCCGGCTGATTTACAAAGTCGATCACCAACCAATAAGCAGCTTAAATCCTGCGCATCATTACACTCGGTAACATGACTTAAATCAACGATAATATTCTGAAATCCTTCTGCATTAAGTAAATAGAATTCGGATTTTAAGCCGGGTGCATTATCGTTTGTAAACTTAGTTTCTTCTAACTTTAAGGTTACATATTTATCGTGTTTATCTACTGAAAATTTCATCTCTCTGATCTTTATTTTACTAATGTATAAATTTCTTTCGAATTTAAAGTGTTTCTAAAGCCTTTAAAACATTCGCTCCAATACGGCTTGAAATGGCATCAGCATCAGCTTTTATAAATGTTTCTCCTACAATTTGTTCGTAAAGTTCAATGTATCTTTCTGAAATTGAATTAACAATTTCTGGTGTCATTTCTGGCACAACCTGACCATCTTTTCCCTGAAAACCATTTTCTATCAGCCATTTTCTTACAAATTCTTTCGAAAGTTGTTTCTGAGGCTCATTACTATTTTGGCGATCCTGGTATCCTTCTTCATAAAAATACCGCGATGAATCCGGGGTATGAATCTCATCTATCAAGTAGATTACACCATCAGCAACTCCAAACTCATATTTTGTGTCTACCAATATCAATCCACTTTTTGCAGCAATCTCAGTTCCACGTTGATACAATGCATAGGTATAATCTTCTAATTTCTCGTAATCGGTAATAGAAACTATACCCTTTGCCAAAATATCTTCTTTTGATATATCTTCATCATGCCCTACTGAAGCCTTTGTTGTTGGGGTAATAATCGGCTGAGGCAATTTGTCGTTTTCTTTTAAGCCATCTGGTAAGGCAACGCCGCAAACCGAACGTTTTCCAGCACTGTATTCTCTCCACGCATGTCCGGCTAAATAACCTCTGATAACCATTTCTACCTTAAATGGTTCGCAAATACGGCCAATGGTAACCATCGGATCTGGAACAGCTAAAACCCAGTTGGGAACGATATCTTGAGTGGCTGCTAAAAATTTAGCTGCAATTTGGTTTAATACCTGTCCTTTAAATGGAATGGCTTCGGGCAATACAACATCAAAAGCAGAAATGCGATCTGATACTACCATAACCATAAATTGATCGGCTATAGTATATACATCCCGAACTTTACCTTTGTAAAAATTACTTTGATTTGGGAAATTAAAATGGGTTTCTTTTAGTGCTTTCATGAGGGGATAAAAATAGGAAAAAAGTACGAAAGTCCGAAGACCAAGGTAAGAAGTCCGAAGATATAATTTATTAAAAACCCCCGCAGTTAATAAGCTACGGGGGGTTGATTATTTTAATTTATTCAATACCTCTTTAAAAGTTTTCGCTGAAATGGTGCTGATATTTTCATTCTTGATCTGAATTGTAATACGATCATCAATTTTAATCAACTGAAGCCTTCCTCTAAAGACGTGTGCCTGATCAATATTAACAAATTCGAACAGCTTTTTAAGTGTCTCCTTTTTACAAACCCATTCTTCATCAGTTTTTGAAATGATCAGCCTTATGGTATGAGGCAATTTTTCAAAAGAAAGCTTCAAATTATTTTCTAAATTAATACTTTCCATAATTATGATGTAAGATGTATTGATGTAAGATAGATGATGTTTTTAAAAGACTTCAATCTTTCCCGTTTTACATGATCCATCTTACATTTCCCATTTACTGAATATCACCGTAAGCTTTCAGGATATCTTTTACCAGTTTATGCCTTACCACATCTTCTCCACTTAAATAGATAATATCTATACCTTTAATATCTTCTAAAATTCTAAGACCATTAAATAAGCCCGACATTTGTTTCTTAGGTAAATCAATCTGGGTAACATCTCCAGTTACAATAAACTTAGCGGTTGGGCCCATACGTGTTAAAAACATTTTTAGCTGCATGTCTGTTGCGTTTTGGGCTTCATCCAAAATCACAAAGCAATTGTCTAAAGTACGGCCACGCATAAATGCAAGCGGTGCAATTTCAATTGTACGGTTTTCGATGTAGAATTTCAATTTCTCAGCAGGGATCATATCATCCAATGCATCGTAAAGCGGGCGTAAATAGGGATCAATTTTTTCTTTTAAATCACCAGGTAAAAAACCAAGGTTCTCTCCTGCTTCAACAGCCGGACGGGTTAAAATGATGCGTTTAATTTCCTTGTTTTTTAAAGCCCTCACGGCTAAAGCTACTGCGGTATATGTTTTTCCTGTTCCGGCAGGACCAATGGCAAATAAGATATCGTTTTTGGCAATACTGCTCACCATTTTACGCTGATTTGCTGTTCTTGCCTTAACTAAAAGACCATTTGTACCAAAAACAATAACTTCTCCACCGCCTCCGGTAGGTTGTTCTACATCTTTTTTTACTACACCGGCTGCTTTTGCACCAAGTATAGATTCTACATCATTATTGGTAAGTGAGCTATATTTTTCGAGGTGTGCAATAAGCTGGTTAAACTTATCCTCGAAAGCCTTAAGTTCCTGTTCATCACCGAGAACCTTAACATCACTTCCTCTCGCTACCAGTTTCAACTTCGCGAAAGCACCTTTAATCATTTCGTAATTCTCGTTATTCGGGCCCCAAAAGTGAGCGGGATTTACGGTATCCAGGGTTAATTTTAATTCGTTCAAACTGTAGTATTTTAAAAAGTTATCGGGGTATATTAATTAAAATTTGAATATTTGCAGACGCTTAGGCCTGTACACAAGAATAAGCAATAATAATGAATTTTTAATGGGGATAATTACTTTAACAACAGATTTAGGTTCGAAAGATTTTTACCAGAGTGCCCTTAAAGGTAGTCTGTTGAGTCTTATGCCTAATGTTAATTTAGTTGATATTACCCATGAGGTTCCATCTTTCAATATTTCATACGCGGCATTCGTATTAAAAAACGCATATCCCTACTTTCCAAAAAATACGGTACATTTAATCGGTATCGATTCTGTTTACAGCGAAAATACTAAATATATTGCCGTAAAGCACCGGGATCATTATTTTGTAGGTGCCGATAATGGTATTTTTTCACTGCTATTTGATGACATTCCAGAAGATGTAGTAGAGCTGAATATTATGCAGGATCTGAAATATTTACACTTTCCGTTGGTTGATATTTTCGTTAAAGCAGCCACACATCTTGCCAAAGGCGGAAAGCTGAAAGATATAGGTTTACCTGTAGCAGAGATTGAGCAGAAGATGCTTTTACACCCTGTTATTGAGCGCGATGTGATCCGTGGAAGTGTGGTTTATATAGATACTTTTTGCAACGTAATTACGAACATTACGAAAGATCTTTTTACTAAGATTCAAAAAAACAGGGATTTTACTTTGTACTTTAGAAAGAGTGAAACCATCACCCAGTTGAGCTGGCATTACAACGAAGTGCAGGAAGGTGAAAAACTTTGCCTTTTTGGTATAAGTAACCATTTGGAAATTGCCATTAATAAAGGAAAAGCCAGTGGATTATTGGGTTTACATTTAGGTGATATTGTACGGGTTGAGTTTCATCCTTAACAAGCTGAAACCCCAAAGGTAAAAAACCAAAGAAAATATTAAAAAAAGGAAATTTCTCCAATTGCCGTCATTTGATTGGATGCAATAGCGATCTTAAGCTACATAGTCGAGAAAGCTTTCTAAATAGATAATTCGTTCTGCTATCGCTACCGTCCGAGACGATCATTTTCCTGAGCCAATTAACCAATAAAACAACTTCTACCCTTTTCGCGTTTATATCCACATGAAGAAATATTTTTATCTGCTCTCGGTTATCTTTTTTAGTTTTCAGGCTTTTGCACAGCAAGATACAGTTGCTTATGCAGCTCAACGCGCAAAAGTAAATTCTTTATTAACGGAAAGGAGTACAAGATTTGGACAATATGATGAAAGTTTAAATCAACGTACAGGCATATTTGGCTGGCAAACAAAAAGGGATATCAAAAATTCAAATGAGATACTCCGTCAGGTAGTGTTAACCGATAATAATATTTTTAAGGAACTGAAGACCTTGATGGATTATAAGGATTTGCAAAATCAACAAAAAGTAGCGGTAGCTGATCATTCGCAAGAACGCATTGAACGTTATATGCAAACTATTAAAAAATTGCAGGATCAAAATGCACAGCTTAAAGAAGATTTAGACAAAAAAAATAAAGGCGGCTTATCAACCTATATTATTGCTTTTTTAGTTTTAGTAATGGCAAGTGGGTTTTATTTTTTCAATAGAAAACTACAGAGGTATGAAAAAAGGACTGTTTAAAATCTTGGCAAAGATAAACAAGGCTGTTCTGCCAAGCTTGTATAAAAAAGACCCGAATAAGCTTACTACTTTTCAGAAAGCGATTTTAGGCTATCGGTATTGGGTTACAACAAACGCGTTGGACTAATTTAAAAAACCCTCACAGGTTTAATTCGTAGGTATTTATTTTTCAACGGCCTCACTAAGAGCTGCGCCGTTTTAAAACCTGTGAGGGGTTAAAATATTATTATTTCTTAAAATGCTCAATAATCAATGTAGCCAATTCCGTACCAATACGTTCTTGTGCTTCGTTGGTTGATGCACCAATATGGGGTGTCAATGAGATTTTAGGATGTGTTAAAATTTCTGCCAATGGAGTTGGTTCGTTATCGAAAACATCTAAACCAGCAAAAGAAACTTTACCAGAATTTAAAGCTTCGATTAAAGCAGGCTCATCAATTGTTCCTCCACGAGAACAGTTTACAATACCTACTCCGTTTTTCATTTTAGCAAATTCTTCTGCACCTAAAATTGGTTTATCCGCAAATGGGGTGTGCAAACTAAAGAAATCACTACCTGCAATTACCTCGTCTAACGAAACAGTTTTAATTGGAATACTTACTGATTTTCCGCCTTGAAACTCTAATGTAATTTCAGATTCTGAAGGATATAAATCGTAAGCCAAAACATTCATACCTAAGCCTAAAGCCACTTTTGCAGTAGCGCGACCGATACGACCGAAACCGATAATACCAATGGTTTTACCACTTAGCTCAGTTCCTTTGGCATAGGCTTTTTTGAGGTTGTTAAATTGTGTTGAACCTTCTACAGGCATTTTACGGTTAGCATCCTGTAAGAATCTAATCCCTGTAAACAAGTGTGAAAATACCAATTCAGCAACTGATAATGATGATGCAGCTGGAGTATTTACCACATTAACACCTTGACTGCGTGCATATTCCACATCAATATTATCCATACCAACTCCACCTCTTCCAATTAATTTAATATTTGGAACGGCATCAATCAACTCTTTCCTAACTTTTGTTGCACTACGAACAGTAATTGCGTCGTAGTTTTTTAAAGCTTCTGCTAATTTATCTTGAGGAACGGTTTCAGTATCAACCTGAAAACCGGCTTTCTCTAATAATTCTTTTCCGATCGGATCAATCCCATCGTTTGCTAATATTTTAATCATTTTATCTATGATTGCACAGCGTTAGTTGATTACTTCGACTAAAAATCGCAGTAATTATCTGTGGTTAAAATTTAAATTAATTTGCTTTTGCTTGTTGTTCTTCAAATAGTTGCATGGCATCAATTAATGCATGTACACTGGTAATCGGTAAAGCATTATACATTGATGCTCGGAAACCGCCAACACTTCTGTGTCCTTTAATACCCACTATACCTTGCTCTTCAGCATATTTCAAGAATGGTTTTTCTAATTCTGCATTTTCCATTACGAAACAGATATTCATTCTGGAACGGTTTTCAACTGCGCAAGTTCCTTTAAATAATGGATTGCGATCAATTTCTCTGTAAAGTGCTTCTGCTTTCTGTTTATTTTCTTTTTCAATTTCAGCAACACCACCTTTAGATTTTAACCAGCGAAGATTTAACAAAGCCACATAAATTGAAAAAACAGGAGGTGTATTGTACATTGAATCATTATCAATATGAGATTGATAGTTCAACATTGAAGGAATTTTACGGTCAATTTTACCTAAAGCATCATTTTTAACAATAACGATAGTTAAACCCGCCGGACCTACATTTTTTTGTGCTCCTGCATAGATTAAATCAAATTGGGAAACATCAATTACGCGGCTCATGATATCAGATGACATATCGCAAACAACAGGTACATCCGTTTTTGGTACTTCAAAAAGTTCAGTTCCATAAATGGTGTTATTCGAGGTATAGTGGAAATAAGCACTATCAGCCGGAATTTCGAAATCTTTTGGAATGAATGTGTAGTTTGCATCTTTTGAAGAAGCTACAACGTTTACATTGCCAACAAATTTAGCCTCTTTTAATGCTTTGGTTGCCCAAACACCAGAATCTAAGTAACTTGCTGTTTGTCCGTCTCCCAATAAATTCATTGGAACCATTGCAAACTGTAAACTTGCACCACCTTGTAAAAATAAAACGGAATAACCCGACGGCACATTTAATAATTCCTTTACCAACTTCTCAGCTTCAGCAACAACTGCCTCAAATTCGGTTGTTCTATGCGAAATTTCTAAAATTGATAATCCATCGTTAAAATCTAAAACAGCCTGAGCTGCTTGTTTAAACACTTCTTGAGGTAAAATACAAGGGCCTGCGCCAAAATTATGCTTCATCTTATTATATAATGTTTTATGGCCGTAAATGTAAAATTTTTAAAGCAGTTATGCCTATAAAATCGTATCATAAAAAATTAAATTTTGTTAAAAAAAGCCCGGAATTCATAGGATTTATTGAAGTTTTTGCAATTAAAACGTTTAACTAGAAAACTTGCATTTCTTTTGATTTTTGAAAGGTTATAGCCCCGGCTTTATCGATTTACACATCCAAACTCATAGATTTTTCGGCCTGGATGGTTCGCAATAAAAGATCTTAAAAATTCAAAATCTAAAAACTACGGCTTGTTCTTCAACTTCACGATCAGTTTTAAGTTAAACTGCCTGCCTGTTAAATAATTAGGAATTGCATATTGTACGTTATCTACATCTTTTAGCCATAGATAAGAAACCGTATTGTCGATATTAAGCATATTAAAAACTTCAATAAACAGAATAACAGAGCTGAAATTTTTATCTAAAAATTTAGGTTTATGCAATGCAGCATCATCCAGAAAATCTTTAGAAAAACCAATATCTACACGTTTATAAGATGGAATAAAAAATTTGTCCAAATATCTTGGGGTTTGCGATGGCCCAATGGGTAATCTTGAACCATAAAGTGCATTGAGGTGTACTTTATAGGTGGGACTATTCAATAACCTATCCTGAAAAAATATGGAAAAATTTAAACGCTGATCAGTTGGTCTTTTTAAATAACCCGGATAAATTGTTGTACCACTCTGAACATAGTTATCGCCGATAATATCCTCATTGGCATGCATTACCGACATTCTGAAATAAGATACCAGATCCTTAACAAACTCCCCTCCTATACTGAAATCTGCACCATAAGCATAACCTCTGGAAACTTCGTTAGCCAGATATTTGATTCTTAAATTATCGATTTTATAAGGAATTAAACGATCAGAATATTTAAAATAAGCCTCAGATGTGAATTTTAACCGCGTACCAAAAGCATCAAAAGCATATTCGTAACCCAAAGAGGTGTTGTAAGAACTTTGCGCTTTCTGATCGGTATTCAAAATTCCAGAAAAATCACGAATGGTGCGGTATGATGGTGGCTGTTTGTAAACGCCAGCTGAAAATCTTAATATTTTGTTGTTGGAGTTCGGCCTGTAGGCAATTAGCATCCTCGGACTGATTAATAACTGCTTACTTAATGAACTGTAACTAGCACGAGCACCAAGCTGTAAATCAGCAGAATTTGAAAGGGAATAACTATCTTGTATATAAGCACTAAAGTTTTTAATGTCTAAATTATTTTGGACATTTATAACATTTTGCAATGTGATATTTTTTGAATTGTTTGGAAGAATAAAACCGGCAGAATCCGTATAGTTATATTCATTCAACTGATCATTGTATTTGGAATTGTCAAATTTTAAACCCCAAGAAAAAACATGGTTGTCGAAATTCTGATCTACCTTAATTTCTGAAGCAAAAATCTTCGTATCAAGGCTATTTCTTCCATAGTTATAATAGCTGCCAAGACCTCTGTTTTTATTGATTACGCCAAAATTTTCTCCCGGAAAAGTATTGTCTATCTCGTCAAAAATATAAGTGCCGTTAATATCGAAACGCTCTCTCTCAATAGTATTGAAATAACTGTTAATAAACTTAATTACGAGGTTTGGTTTGGGCGAATAGGTAGCTGTAACCGCACTTCCCAGCGTTTGATAATCATCAATCTCCTGGCCAGTATAATCAACATTTAACCTTAGTGTAGTACTTAAAGTTCCGAACTGCGTTTCCCTGTTGGTGGGCACCAGCTTAAATTGGCCAAGATTAAAACTACCCAGGAAACTGATATTGAATTTTGAAGAAAAATCATATTGGTAAAGTAGTTGCGCATCGGCAAAATTTGGACTGTAACTGCCTTTCTCGTCTTGTTTGATTAATACGCTGGAATTGTTTTTATAGCGTAACCCAGCCAATAGAAAACTATTTTTAAATATTTTTTTGGTACTTAATGAAGTATTTAAGAGGCTTGTGCTGAAAATAGTTTGATTGCTATCCGGTTTGTCGTATTTAATATCTAAAATAGAAGAAAGTTTATCGCCATATTTTGCCTCAAAACCTCCGGCAGAGAATTTAGCTTTACTCACCAGATCTGAATTGATGAAACTTAATCCCTCCTGCTGCCCATTGCGGATCAAAACCGGCCGATTGATTTCTACATCATTGATGTAAATTAAGTTTTCGTCGAAATTACCACCTCTAACACTATATTGAGCACTTAATTCATTATTTGTAGATACCCCGGGAAGCGTTTTGAGCATGGTTTCAAAATTGCCAGAAACCAAGGGCATTGCAGCAACATCAGCAATGTTAATCGTAGTAGTATTGCTTAACTGATTTTGTTTATTTGTAATATTTACTTGTTCTAGTTCGTTGATATTGGCTGTCAAATTTACTTGTTTGATAATTCTTGCCCCCGAACGTTCACTAAATTTTAATGTCTGCGGCTGATAGCCTAAGAGGGAATACTTAATGCTAAAATTTTTCGATTTGGAGTAAACCGTATAAACCCCGAATTCATCTGTTACAGTTGATTGTGCCTGCCCTAAAACAATTATCGTAACTTGTGCTAAGGGTAATTTTTCATCACTATAAACTATCCCCGAAACCCTAACTAATGGCTGAGCAACAGCAAAACTGCAACCGGCAATTAATAGGAACAGGATTAGCCGAAATTTGAGCATGGATTACGCGTAGAGATTTGGTTAATTAGCTACAGATAAACACAGATAAACACAATTATTTTACTCAAAATATAGTAAAAGATTAATTTGAACCAAAATAAATGGCTTAAAGCATGCTTTAGCACTAATATCTGTGTTTAAAATTTATGCGTTTAGGCTTGTGGTAGTTAAGCTTTTCATTTTAGAAATGGTTTCCGTTGGATTTTCTGTCGCGAAAATTGCATTTCCAGCTACAAAAGCGTTAGCACCTGCGGATACTAATGTAGCAATATTTTGTAAACCAACACCACCATCAACCTCGATAATTAAGTTTTCGTTTACGCCTTGAATCAATGCTTTTAAATCCTTTATTTTTTTGTAAGTATTGTGGATGAATGCCTGGCCACCAAAACCCGGATTAACTGACATAATCAGTACCAGGTCTAAATCTTCAATAACATCCTGGAGTAAAGTTACCGGAGTATGCGGATTTAGTGCTACACCCGCTTTGCATCCAGTTGCTTTGATTAACTGGATAGTTCTGTGCAGATGAGTACAAGCCTCGTAATGCACGGTAATCCTATCCGCTCCTGCTTTGGCAAATTCCTCTACGTATTTATCTGGCTCAACAATCATTAAATGAACATCCAGCGGTTTAATAGCATGTTTTTTTACTGCGGCCATTATAGGGAAACCGAAGGATATATTGGGAACAAAAACACCATCCATCACATCAACATGAAACCAATCGGCATCACTATGATTAATTATTTCAATATCGCGTTGTAAATTGCCGAAATCGGCAGAAAGTATGGATGGGGCAATGATGTATTTCATTTAATGATCTCTTAGTATTAAAGTAACATTTTAAAACGACCGTCACCCTGAATTCATTTCAGGGACTTATGATTGGGTAAGATGCTGAAATAAATCCGATAGCTATCAAATCAGCATAACAGTATGTTGCAAGTTACAAAAGAACTGTGAAAATTTTTAAATTAGAAACAAAGATGCTGAAATAAATTCAGCTGAAGTACGCAAATTAATTCCATTTATAAAATAAAAAACCCTTCCAGTAAAACTGAAAGGGTTTGCTATATCTCCCGACTTCGGAGTTCCTAATCCGGTCTGTTTTATGCTTGCGGAGCAGCTGGTTTTTCTGGTCTTGGCAATAAAACTTTGCGCGAAAGTTTCATTTTACCTTGTTTATCGATGTCTAATAATTTAACCTCGATTTTATCACCTTCTTTTAACACACCATCCATAGTCTCTAAACGTTCCCATGAAATTTCAGAGATGTGTAATAAACCATCTTTACCTGGCATAACTTCAACAAATGCGCCAAATGGCATAATTGATTTTACCTTACCTTGGTAAACTTCACCAATTTCTGGCTTAGCTACGATGTTACGGATACGGGTAACTGCTGCATCAATAGCTGCTTTATTATCAGCAAATACTTCTACAATACCTTTGCCCTCAACTTCTTCAATAGAGATTGAAGCACCGGTTTCGCGTTGCATTTCCTGAATAATTTTACCTCCAGGGCCGATAATTGCACCAATAAATTCTTTCTCAATAGTTAAAGAAACAATACGTGGAGCATGCGGTTTGTAATCCTCATTAGGTGAACTGATCGTTTTCTTCATCTCGTTTAAGATGTGTAAACGACCTTCTTTGGCTTGTAACAAAGCTTTTGTTAAAACTTCGTAAGATAAACCATTGATTTTTAAGTCCATTTGACAAGCAACAATACCGTGTTCAGTACCAGTTACTTTAAAGTCCATATCACCCAAGTGATCTTCATCACCTAAAATATCAGATAGAATTGCATATTTACCAGTTTTCTCATCAGTAATTAAACCCATTGCAATCCCAGAAACTGGAGATTTGATTTTAATACCTGCATCCATAAGTGCCAATGTACCAGCACAAACTGTTGCCATTGATGATGAACCGTTTGATTCCAAAATATCAGAAACGATACGGATTGTATATGGATTTGCTTCGCCCTGAGGCAATACTTTCTTAAGTGAACGTTGCGCTAAAGCACCGTGGCCAATTTCGCGACGGCCAGCACCTCTGTTTGGTCTAACCTCACCAGTTGAGAAACCAGGGAAATTATAGTGCAATAAGAATTTATTGTAACCATTAAAGAAAGCACCATCAATCATTTGCTCATCATCTTTGCTACCTAAAGTAACTGATGTTAATGATTGTGTTTCGCCACGTGTAAATACAGCCGAACCGTGAGCAGCAGGTAAATAACCAACTTCACTCCAGATCGGACGGATTTCAGTTGTTTTACGACCATCTAAACGGATACCTTCATCTAACAATAAGTTTCTGATGGCATCGTATTGAACATCATGGTAATAATGTTTAGCCATTGCTTTGGTTAAATCTGCAGTATCTTCTGGCATTGCCTCGAAGAATTCGTTAATAATTGCAGTAAAACCTTCTTTACGAACATCTTTATTGCCACCAGCTTTAGCTACAGCATAAACTTTATCATAAGTATCAGCATAAACTTTAGCTTTCAAATCAGCATCGTGGTCTTCGTGGTTATATTCACGTTTAACGGTTTTGCCTGTAGCTTCAGTTAATTCAACCTGAATAGCACATTGAACTTTAATTGCATCGTGTGCAAATTTTAAAGCCTCAACCATTTCATCTTCCTGAATTTCATCACACTCACCTTCAACCATGCCTATATCATTTGCTGATCCGGCAACCATGAACTCTAAAGTTGCACGCTCTAATTGGCTAGCTAATGGATTGATTACCAATTTGCCATCAATTTTTGCAACACGTACTTCTGAAATCGGACCGTTGAAAGGAATATCAGATACTGATAATGCAGCTGAAGCTGCTAAACCTGCCAAACAATCTGGCATAATATCTTTATCAGCAGAGATTAAAGAAATCATCACCTGTGTATCAGAGTGATAATCACTTGGAAACATTGGACGTAAAGCTCTATCTACCAAACGTGAAATTAATACTTCGTAATCAGATAATCTAGCTTCACGACGTAAAAAGCCACCTGGAATACGGCCAGTAGCCGCATATTTTTCCTGATAATCAACCGATAATGGTAAAAAATCAGTACCTGGTTTAGCACCAACAGTTGAAACTACAGTTGCAAGCAACATCGTATCACCCATTTTTACTACAACCGAACCATCAGCCTGTTTAGCCAATTTACCAGTTTCAATTTCTACAATTCTGCCATCGCCCAAATCGAACGATTTTTTTATTACATTCATTTAATTAGAATTATGGTGTGTTTTCCTCTTTCTACACACCGTTGTTTATATATGTTTTGTTTTTGCAAACGAAGATAGTATTAAAAAAGCCTATCTATAATAAAACCCGTTAAAAAAATTAACAGGGAATTAAAAAGCCATTCCCTGAAGAATGGCTTTTAGTGATAAACTTGCGCTTATTTTTGTTTGATGATATCACGAAGCGATAAAGCTTTGATGATAGCACGATAGCGCTCAATATCTTTTTTGTATAAGTATGCCAAAATACCGCGGCGTTTACCTACCAATTTTTGAAGTGACAACTGAGTAGAGAAATCTTTACGATTTTTCTTTAAGTGTTCTGTTAAGTGCGCAATACGGTATGTAAATAACGCTACTTGACCTTCTGCAGAACCCGTGTTGGTTTCTACCTCGCCGTGCTCTTTGAAGATTACAGCTTTTTTCTCTGGACTTAAATACATTCTTGAATAATATTAAAGCAATAAAAATTAATTAATTGTGGCGCAAAGATAAGGCAATTTTTAATTATAAGCAAGTGTTTAATTAACGATAAAATTAACGACATCAAATTGCTGAAATGTTTCCAATAACAAGAGCATTTCCGGATTGTCCTTTATCGAACGACATATAAAAATTATATGTTTGGTTTGCGGATTATAATATCCTTTCCTTGTGGAAATTTTAATGGTCTGCCGCCGTTCATGGCAACAGAAATGTGGTTAAGTTGAAAACGCAAAAGAAGCGTTGCTCAGGGGTACCGCTCAAATAAATACTATCACGCTCTTCAATGATTGTTTCGCGCGGAATTGTAATATCATATAAAGTGAGCTTTCCCATTTCATATCGAAAATACGAAAAATAGATGATATATCTTTACATCAATACATCTTTATATAAAGCCATCAAAAGCTTACTTTTGCAAAAAAAGACATTTACCCTTGGAAAAAAATCAATACAGTATTTTCGAAAGCGAATTACGTGTCCGCCCGGACGATATCGATATGTTTAATCATGTACATAATAGCAAATACCTGGATTATGTACTGGCTGCACGTTACGAACAAATGGAAAAGTTTTATGGCATGCCTTGGGAATATTTTACTAAACAAGGCTTAGGCTGGGTAGTAAGTCGTGTCGATATTAACTTTAAACGACCACTTCTGATGAACGATTTAATGCTAATCAGGACCGGAATTTTAACAATGAATGATAAAGGTTGCGCTGTTCAATTCGAAATTATTAACCAAAAAACAGGCAAAGTGGCATCTGATGGTATTTTTGATTATGTTTTAATTGATTTGAATACAGGCCGTGGAACAAAGGTTTCAGAGGAAATGATTAAAGCCTACAGTATTTAATACTCATTAAGCAGATTATAATTCTGAGGATTCTGTGTTTCTGTGGCAAAAAGAAGTCGCAAAATTTAATCACTCCCTTGAAAATTAGTCATGAAAACTTGACAATTCAAAATTTTAGCTATCTTTGTTGAATCAAAAAGACCAGAGCCATGATAGTATCTGCAATCCGTTTGAGGTTCTAAATAACCGAGGATTCCCTCCCATTTCAATTTTAAGTATGTGCGCCTAATGCGTATCATCGGTTTTATACATTATACTTTATTATATATTATATGTCACAGTCTACAAAGACACAGGGCAAACTTTCGTCTTTTTTCGATATTCTCCTGCAATCTTTAAAAGGTCATGAGGTTGATTTAACTTCAATCAGTATTAAACGTGCAATTATTTTATTGGCCATTCCGATGATGTTGGAAATGGCTATGGAATCAGTTTTTGCATTAGTTGATTTATATTTTGTTGGCCATTTAGAAAATAGCAGTTATGCAATACAAACCGTTGGTTTAACAGAATCAGTTTTGACCATTATTTACTCTCTTGCCATTGGTTTAAGTATGGCTGCAACTGCGGTAGTTGCCCGGAGAATAGGTGAAAAAAATCCAGAAGCAGCATCAAAGGCTGGCATGCAGACCATATTGATTGCAGTTTTTGTAAATATTTTAATCAGCATTTTAGGATTAATTTACGCAAAGGATATCTTACTGCTAATGGGCGCTTCAACTGAAACGGCAAATCATGGCACCACTTTCGTTCAGATAATGATGGGTGGAAGTATTATTATTGTACTTTTATTCCTAATCAATGGGATTTTTCGTGGTGCAGGCAACGCAGCAATTGCGATGCGGAGTTTATGGATTGCCAACATTGCAAACATCATCCTCTGCCCTATTTTTATTAACGGTTTCGGACCTATCCCGGCTTTTGGTTTAACAGGTGCTGCAATTGCCACCACAATCGGACGAGGCTTTGGTGTTATCTACCAGGTTTATAGTCTGTTCAGTGGAAAAAATACATTAAAAATACGCATCAGTCATTTTGTACCTGATTTTACACAAATTAAAGCCATTATAAAGATTGCTGCCCCAGCTATTTTCCAGTTTGTGATTGCGAGTTGTAGCTGGGTATTTTTAGCGGAGCTGGTTGCTACTACGGGTGGTGACGAAGGTTCTGCAGGTTACCAAACTGCATTGCGCCTAATGATGTTTTTTATGTTGCCCGCCTGGGGATTAAGTAATGCAGCTGCAACATTGGTAGGTCAGAATTTAGGTGCAGGCCTTGTAGACCGTGCTGAAAAATCAGTTTTCCAAACCTTAAAGTATATTTTGATATTTATGGCAGTTGTAAGTGTACTTTTTCTTACCTGCGGGCATCTTTTTGCTGCGTTTTTCACTTCCGATGAAAAGGTAATTGCCATAGCAAGTAGAGCGTTAAAAATTTTAAGCATTGGTTTTGTAATTTACGGAGCCGCAATGGTATTTAGTAGCGCATTTAATGGTGCTGGTGATACCTGGACGCCCACCAAAATTAATATTTTTGCATTCTGGCTTTTCCAGATTCCATTGGCTTATTTTTTAGCTAAATTTTTAGATATGGGCCCAACAGGTGTTTTTATTGCCATTCCAACCGCCGAGGCAGGTATTGCAATAGCTGCTTATATCCTGTTTAAAAAAGGTAAATGGAAGAAAAAAATGGTTTAAATTTTTTATGGAATAAATAAAAAAAACTTCATAAAAGTTCGCCTTTGCGAGGCAAGAAGCAATCTTTAAGCACACGCAAGGGATGGTACTCACTCAAAATGTATTTTACAAACCATCTCTTCGATAACAGAAAAGTCACTGTATTTGCTTTTCAAATCAAAGTGTTTTGCAGCAATATTTTCTAGATTAAAAATTACCTTAAAAAACATATCTTTGCGCAAAGATGAAGCATATACGTAATTTTTGCATTATTGCACATATCGACCATGGTAAAAGTACTTTGGCTGATAGGTTATTAGAATACACCGAGACAATTTCCAAGCGCGAAGCGCAGGCACAATTGCTCGATAACATGGATTTAGAGCGTGAGAGAGGCATAACGATTAAAAGTCATGCCATACAAATGAACTATAAAGTTGGTGATATTGAATATAATTTCAACCTTATTGATACACCCGGCCACGTAGATTTTTCTTACGAAGTTTCCCGTTCGATTGCTGCCTGCGAGGGGGCACTCTTAATTGTAGATGCTTCGCAAGGTATTCAGGCACAAACGATTTCCAACTTATATTTAGCTTTAGAGCACGACCTTGAAATTATTCCGATTTTAAATAAAATGGATTTACCGGGGGCAATGCCTGAAGAAGTAAAAGACCAGATTATTGACTTGATCGGATGTAAGCGGGAAGATATTATTCCAGCATCTGGTAAAACCGGATTGGGTATTCCTGATATTATCCAAGCTATTGTAGACCGCGTTCCTGCACCTGTTGGCAATCCGGAAGCACCATTACAAGCATTGATTTTCGATTCAGTTTTTAACTCTTTTAGGGGGATTATTGCTTACTACAAGGTTGTTAATGGCGAGATTAAAAAAGGTGATAAAGTAAAATTTATCAATACAGGGAAAGAATATTTAGCTGATGAAGTAGGTATTTTAAAACTGGATATGGCACCACGTAATGTGGTTAAAACCGGAGATGTGGGTTACATTATTTCCGGGATTAAAGAAGCCAGAGAAGTAAAAGTTGGTGATACAATTACAACTACAGCAAGACCGTCACTGGATGCAATACAAGGATTTGAAGAGGTAAAACCAATGGTTTTTGCAGGTATTTATCCTGTTGATACTGATGAATTTGAAGAACTTCGCGAGGCAATGCACAAGTTGCAACTCAATGATGCATCTATCGTTTTCGAACCTGAAAGCTCTGCAGCACTAGGTTTTGGTTTCCGTTGCGGATTCCTGGGCATGTTGCACATGGAGATTATTCAGGAACGTTTGGAGCGCGAATTCGACATGACGGTAATTACTACCGTTCCCAACGTATCTTACATTGCGCACACCACTAAAGGTGATGAAATTTTTGTAAATAATCCATCTGATTTACCTGATCCAAGTAAATTAGATTCTGTTGAAGAACCATTTATCAAAGCCAACATTATTACAAAAGCCGATTTTGTTGGCCCTGTAATGTCACTTTGTATTCAGAAAAGAGGAACAATTGTAAATCAATCCTATTTAACATCTGACCGTGTTGAGTTGGTTTTTGAAATGCCAATGGGCGAAATTGTATTCGATTTTTATGATAAATTAAAAACAATTTCAAAAGGCTACGCATCATTCGATTATCATCAGATCGGTTACCGTAAATCAGATTTGGTTCGTTTAGATATGTTAATAAATGATGAGCCGGTTGATGCTCTTTCCTCATTAATCCACAGAAGCAATGCTTACGATTTCGGAAAGAAAATTTGCGAAAAATTAAGAGAATTAATCCCTCGTCAACAGTTCGAGATTAAAATACAAGCCTCTATCGGTGCGAAAGTTATTGCGCGCGAAACATTGAGTGCCTTACGTAAAGATGTAACCGCCAAATGTTATGGAGGTGATATTTCCCGTAAACGTAAATTACTGGAAAAGCAGAAAAAAGGTAAAAAACGTATGCGCCAGGTTGGAAATGTAGAAATTCCACAAAGTGCATTTATGGCGGTTTTAAAATTAGATTAACCCCTAGCCCCCTGAAGGGGGGAATTATTGGTGAGTTTTATTAAGTTAAATCTTAAATTATAAAATTATAACGAAGCAAGTTATATGAGCGATACAAATTCAAAGTCCCCTTCAGGGGATTTAGTGGTATTATTAGACGGTAAATACGTATCAGAAAAAGTTAAAGTTCAGATTGCAGAAGAAGCTGCAGAATTTTTGAATAAAAGTGGCCGCAAACCACACTTAGTTGCCATTTTAGTAGGTAATGACGGCGGTAGTGAAACTTACGTAGCGAGTAAAATGAAAAACTGCGAAAAAGTCGGTTTTAAATCTTCATTGCACCGCTATGATAATTCAGTAACTGAAGCAGAATTGCTGGCAAAAATTGAAGAAATTAATCAGGATGATGATGTGGATGGCTTAATTGTTCAATTGCCTTTGCCAAAACATATTGATCCGGAGAAAGTAACCGAAACGATCGATCACCGAAAAGATGTGGATGGTTTCCACCCTGTAAATTTAGGTAGGATGATGCGCAATCTTCCATGCTTTATTCCGGCAACGCCCTATGGCATTTTACTGATGTTGCAAGAATATGGTATTGATACAAGCGGAAAGCATTGTGTTGTAGTGGGAAGAAGTAATATTGTAGGTAGCCCAATGAGTATTTTAATGGCTCGTAATGCTAATCCCGGCAATTGTACGGTAACACTCACCCACTCGCGTACAAAGGATTTGAAAGAGCAAATTCTTCAGGCTGATATTGTGATTGCAGCTATTGGTAAAAAGAATTTTGTTACTGCTGATATGGTTAAAACCGGGGCAATTATAATTGATGTAGGCATTAACCGTGAAACTTCTACCGAAACGAAATCTGGATTTAAGTTATATGGTGATGTAGATTTCGAAAACGTTGCACCTAAGGCTTCTTACATTACGCCTGTTCCTGGAGGAGTTGGTTTGATGACCATTGTGGGTTTATTGAAAAATACACTGGCATCTGCAAGGAAAGAGATCTATTCTTAAGTTAGAATCATTAGGGCTTGAAGTTAAAGCCATTGCCCATAAAAATATTAAAGCGGTTCAATAAATTGAACCGCTTTTTTTACGTATGAAATTTTTTATTATCACGTAGAATGTTTAAATTTGAATAAGAACATTATAATATGGATACCAAATTAACTTTAAGTTTTGATCAGGATGTTGTAGCAAAGGCAAAAAAATATGCTGCCGATAACAACATTAGTTTATCGCGTTTAATAGAGCATTTATTAACGCAGGTAACCGCCAAAGAATACAAATCTTTAGAGGATTATCCTATTGCAGATTGGGTAAGTATGGTTGCTGAAGGTGAAGTTGAGTATAAAAAATCACCAAAAAAAACTCGTCAGGATTCGAAAGATGAATTTTTTGCATCTAAGAAATAACATATGAAGATCTTTTTAGATGCTAATGTTTTAGTTTCAGTATTAAATAAGGAATATCCACTTTATACCTACTCCTCCAGAATTTTAAGTTTAGCATCTCACCCAAAATTTGAAGTATATACCTCTCCGCTTTGTTTGGCTATTGCATTTTATTTCGCAGAAAAGAAGCACAATGCACAACTTGCAAAACAGAAAATAGATTTACTTTGCCGATATATTAAAATTGCTCCCAACGCTTCTGAAGGGGTTTCAAATACCTTGAAGAATAAATCAATACATGATTTTGAGGATGGTTTAGAATATTATGCCGCTAAAACAGTTGGCAGTATGTGTATTGTAACTGAAGACATAAAGGATTTTTATTTTTCAGAAATAGAAGTTTTAAATTGTCAGGATTTTTTTAAAAGATTCTTACTCAATTAGTTGCTCAGTGTTTAATTAAATGTGCAATAGCTTTTTATATTTATCCCCACAGTTTACTCCACCAGCTTTCTTCAAAACCGATATATAATCCATCTTCGCGCAATTCTGTTGGGTAGATATTAATATAATCTCCTTGCCCTTCTGCACCTCTTCCTGTGCTTAAACTGTACTCGTACCGATGGATCGGGCAAACCAAGTTTCCATTTTTGCACCAAGCACCACTAAAATGACCGCCTGCATGAGGGCAATGCGATTGTGTTGCAATAATCTTGTTTTCATTATTAATCAGACAGATCTGCTTCCCGGCAACTTCAATGGTTTTGATAGTCTCCGGATGGGGAATCTGATTATTATTTAGTGCCTTAAACCACTTCATGTTGCTAAAATACAGCAAATAAATATCACTCTTATTTCATCTTTACATTAAATTTCAAAAGAGAAACTGCTTCACCATATTTTTTTAAGATATTTGCATCCTCAAAAATGAAACAAGACATACCAGAAGACGGCACATTACTTCCTTTAATGGAAGAGTTTTACACCATACAAGGCGAAGGATTTAATACTGGTAAAGCAGCGTATTTTATCCGTTTAGGGGGCTGCGATGTAGGTTGCCACTGGTGCGATGTTAAAGAAAGCTGGGATGCTGAGATGCATCCGCTTACCCCATCAGATGTTATTGTGCAAAATGCAGATAAATTTCCGGGCAAAGCTGTTGTAATTACTGGTGGTGAACCTTTAATCTACAATCTGGATTATTTGACAAGTAAATTAAAAGAAAGAGGTATTTTAACTTTTATAGAAACTTCTGGAGCTTATCCGCTATCGGGCAATTGGGACTGGATCTGCTTATCTCCAAAGAAATTTAAAGCACCCAGACCAGATATTACGCCTTTTGCACACGAATTAAAGGTGATCGTTTTTAATAAAAGTGATTTTAAATGGGCAGAAGAATATGCAGCAATGGTTTCGCCTACCTGTAAACTCTATCTTCAGCCCGAATGGTCTAAATCAAAAGAAATCACACCTTTAATTATTGAATACGTAATGGCTAATCCTAAATGGGAAATTTCTTTACAAACGCATAAATTTTTAAATATTCCTTAAAAATAATACATTAGCTTTATAACCAAATGTTAATGTAATGAAATTTCGTCTCTTCCTCATCTTTAGCATAATGAGCTTTTATTGCTTTGGGCAAAGCTCATCCAATAAAAAAGCACAATCTTTTTTCGAAAAAGCAGGTCCGCTGATTGAAAAACTCGATTATGCAGCGGCAGAAATGGCTTTAAAAAGCGCGGTTGATGCCGATCCGTTATTTCAGGGCGCTTACATTGCACTTGCTAATGTTCAAAAAGCACAAAAGAAATATCCTGATGCTAAAGCTGCTTATGAAAAAGCAATTCTGATCAATAAATCTGTAACTCCCGCAGTAATTTATGGCCTTGCTGAAATGGAATTTGCCACGCAGGATTATACAAAAGCAAAGCAACATTTTGAAGAATTTTTATCGTTGGATGCTTCTTCAGAAAGGGCGAAAAAATCAAAAAAATATCTTTTGGATTGCGATTTTGCACTTCCTGCAATTGCAAAACCTGTAAAATACAGTCCTGTAAATTTAGGTGAAGGCGTGAATACGGCTGATGCAGAATATTTCCCTGCATTAACAGCTGATGGAGAAACAATGGTATTTACCCGTCAGGTAAATGGAAATGAAGATTTTTGGACCGCTCAGCTCAAAAATAATAAATGGGAAACTGCCACCCCTTTATCTACTAAAATAAATACAACACGTTACAATGAAGGCGCACAAACAATTTCACCTGACGGAAAATATTTGTTTTTTACAGGTTGTAACCGTCCAGATGGTTTAGGGCGATGTGATATTTATGTTTCACATCGTGAAGGAAAAGACTGGGGCGAACCTTACAATGTTGGTAAACCCATTAATTCCGAATTTTGGGAGTCGCAACCTGCAATCAGTCCAGATGGAAGAACTTTATATTTTATCAGCAACAGGCCCGGCGGATCCGGAGGTTATGATATTTGGAAAAGCACCATTACAGATGATGCCAAATGGGGACCGGCAATTAATTTAGGTCCGGATATCAATACCGCTTTCGATGAAAATACACCATTTATGCATGCTGATGGCAGAACCTTGTATTTCTCGTCTGACGGTTGGCCAGGTTTCGGAAATAAAGACATTTATTATAGCAGGCAGGAAATTGATGGCAAATGGCAAAAACCTATCAATATGGGTTATCCGATAAATTCTTTTGAAGATGAAAGCGGTTTGGTGGTTAGTGCTGATGGAAATTATGGTCTTTTTTCTTCCAATTTAAAAGGTGGATTTGGCATGCAGGATATTTACAGTTTTGGCATTCCTGAGGCGGCAAAGCCTATGAAAGTTTCATACGTGAAAGGAATTGTAAGGGATAAGGATAGTAAAAAAACGATTGAAAGTAACGTACAGGTGGTTGACTTAAAAACCAATAAAACAGTTTTCGACGATTATACTGATCCCGAAACAGGTCAATTTCTCGCTGTAATGCCTGTTGGCAGTAATTATTTGTTTAATGTTAATGCTGAAGGTTACATGTTCTATTCTGAAAATTTTGAACTTAAGGCCGGTGATATCAATAAACCCTATCAGGTAGAGGTTTACATCGAAAAAATTAAGCAGGGTGGTAATGTTACCTTAAGAAACATCTTTTTCGATACCAATAAATTTAACCTTTTGCCAGCTTCTATACGTGAGTTGGATTTGTTGATTGAATTTCTACATCAAAATGAAAACGTTCAAATTGAAATTCAAGGGCATACTGATAACGTTGGAGACGATAAGCTGAATGAAAAGTTATCATTTAATCGTGCAAATGCAGTTTACGAATACCTTATTAAAAATAGTATTGATGGAAAAAGGCTAACGTTTAAAGGTTTTGGAGCCAGTAAACCAATTGCCGACAATAAAACTGAACTTGGAAGAAAAAACAACCGTAGAACATCATTTGTGATTACTAAAATGTAACAAACATATTTAAAATTAGAATTGAAGGTTTCAAGTCGGATTGATTAGATTGACATCAAGACCTTACTAGAAAACTCATATTAAAGATTAATTAAAATAACAATGTCTCAAGATTATAAAAATCATAAAAGGTTTTATCCATTATTTCATTACTTCACAATACCGTTGGCTTTTTTAGCTTTAATTTTTACACTTTATTTGTGTAAAACCACTCAAAATCCTTTTTTGGGTTTAATTTTCTTTGCATTTCTATTAATAACCATCGTTGCAATTATGGCGAGAACATTTGCTTTAAAAGCACAAGATAGGGCAATACGTGCTGAAGAAAGTCTTCGTTATTTTATCCTTGCTCAAAAACCATTTCCCGGCAGTATTAAATTGAGTCAGATTTTAGCTTTACGTTTTGCAAGTGATGAAGAGTTTTTAGCTTTGACAGATAGAGCTGTTTCAGAAAATTTATCTTCCGACGAAATAAAAAAAGCCATTAAAAATTGGCGTGGAGATTACCATAGAATATAATTTTGCTCCTAAATGCCCTTATAATTTTTAGAAGTAAGAAAAAAAAGTTTACAATCTTAAAACTTCTTCCCTTTTAACACCCTTATTTCCGAACCTTCTGCCAGCATTACAGAATCTGGTTTTGCTTGGTTGAGGAAAGTAAAATCCGCTCCGTAATTAATACCAAAATCAACATTGATGGTATAATCTCTCACCGGGTAAGCTTCCCAGCGTGGGTGCTCAACACCATATTCAGAGGTGCGGTTTAAACCGATTTTTGTGTAACCCCAATAATGTTCGGTAATAAATTCTTCCTCACTGTCTATTAAAATTTCCTTTGCTTCCGGATCTGCCGTGACTGAAAAGTTATGCCAATTTTTATTTTTCCAATAATAATTCACCTCCAACTGGTGCTCTTGTTCAACCCAGAGATGTTTCATTGGCAATGTTTGGTAATTTTCTTTATAAAGTGTATTGGCAACAAAAGTAATTGCAGGTTTAGGCACAATTTCTTTTATAAATACCACTCCACGCTTCCAGATATTCCCCTCTTTAAACTTTACATAAAACCTCAGATTCACCTCTTCAAAATTGGTATGAAAGGGGATATTAAAACCACGCAGTTTAACATCAAGAAACATAAACCCGACTAAGCTGACATAATATTTGCCTTGCCAATCGTCGAGTACTGTATTCGGAGGCAGGTATTTTGAAAGTATTTCTTGCGGTACAGCGTACTGTGCCAAAGCAAGTTTGCGCCATTCGGCTGTGAGAAACACTTTGGAGTTATTCAAAATTATAGTATTGCTTGTCTGATTCTGATCAGCTTGGTTAATGTTTCTTCCAGTAAATCTAAATGCAACATGTTAGCCCCATCTGATTTTGCATTTGCAGGGTCAGGGTGTGTTTCGATAAATAAGCCATCCGCTCCTACTGCAATCGCAGCTTTGGCAATGGTAGATATCAATTCAGGTTTGCCACCTGTAACGCCGCTGCTTTGATTGGGTTGCTGTAAAGAATGGGTACAATCCATTACTACCGGAACGCCAAAACTTTGCATTTCTGGTAAACCACGGTAATCAACAATTAAATCCTGGTAACCAAAAGTATTGCCGCGATCTGTTAAGATGATCTTATTGTTTCCGGCTTCTTTTACTTTTTCTACAGCAAATTTCATCGAACCTGCCGATAGAAATTGCCCTTTTTTAACATTCACCACTTTTCCGGTTTCTGCGGCAGCAATTAATAAATCTGTTTGGCGACATAAAAATGCAGGAATCTGCAACACGTCTACGTAAGCAGCAGCCATTGCAGCCTCGCCACTTTCGTGGATATCAGTTACCGTTGGTACGCCAAATTCTCTGCCTATACGCTCCAGGATACGTAAAGCCTTTTCATCGCCAATGCCAGTAAAAGAACTTCCTTTACTCCTGTTTGCTTTACGGTACGAGCCTTTAAAAATATATGGAATTTGAAGTTTATCAGTTATGGTAATAATTTTTTCAGCAATTTTCATCGCAATGTCTTCGCCTTCAATCGCGCATGGACCTGCCATTAAAAAGAAATTTCCTGAATCTGTATTTTTTAATTTATCTAAGTAGTTTAACATAGTTACGATTTGAGATGAGAGATTTGAGTTTTTCTCATGTCTCTCATCTAATTTTTAATTTCCTAGTTCTGACATGAATTTTATCCGCATCAGTTGAATTTCTTCACGGGTATAGTCGGTTTCACCCAGTTCATTAAGTGCTTCATCAATAGAATCACTTTCTGCAGCCCTGAAATAGTCAAAAACTTCATCCTGACGATCGTCATCAATTACTTCATCGATAAAATAGTTAAGGTTAAGCTTTGTGCCAGAGTTTACAATAGACTCTACTTCTTTCAGAATTTCTTCGTAAGTAATGCCCTTTGAATCTGCAATATCTTCCAAACCAATTTGTCTGTCTATGTTTTGGATTATGGAAACTTTCATCTGCGATTTATTCGCCTGGGTTTTAATAATCAGGTCAATAGGACGTTCGATATCATTATCTTCAACATATTTTTTGATTAATTCAAGAAAGGGATTGCCGAATTTCATCGCTTTTCCCGAACCTACACCAGAAATCTGACGAAGTTCTTCCATCGTAATTGGGTAATGCGTGCACATCTCCTCTAAAGATGGATCTTGAAATACCACAAATGGGGGTACACTTTTCTGTTTGGCGATTTTTTTACGCAGATCTTTAAGTAACGAGAGCAGATGCGTATCCAAGGCACCTGTACCTTGTTTTACATCGTCATCATCATCATCTGTGCCGCTTTCTATCGGTTCATTTAAAATGAATTTAAGGCTGTAAGGATTAACGATAAAATCTCTGCCTTGCTTTGTTAACTTTAATAAGCCGTAATTATCAATATCTTTATACAGGTAATTATTTAAAACAGCCTGGCGGATAATTGATTTCCACATCAGTTCGCCTTCTTCTTTTCCAATTCCAAATTCAGGAATTTTACTATGTTCGTAGGCAATGGTTTGAGCGGTTTCTAAACCCAAGAAAACGTTAAGCAAGTGAGCATCATCAAACTTTTCGCCTGATTTTTCGATAAATTTTAAAACGGTTGATAACTGACTTTCTGCATCAAATTGTTTTTTAGGCTTTTTGCAATTATCGCACATGCAATTACAGCCCGTTTCGTTAAAATTCTCACCGAAATAATGAAGGATTTGCTTACGTCGGCAAACGCCGGATTCGGCGTAATCGATTACTTCTTTTAATATTTGTGTGCCAATTTCGCGTTCAGAAACGGGTTTATCTTTCATAAACTTTGCCAGCTTATCTACATCCTTTTGGGCGTAAAAAGCAATACAAACACCTTCGCCTCCATCACGGCCTGCCCTACCTGTTTCCTGGTAATAACCTTCCATGCTTTTCGGTACATCATGGTGAATAACGAAACGGACATCTGGTTTATCAATGCCCATACCAAAGGCTATAGTTGCTACTATAACCTCCGCATCCTCCATTAAGAACCTGTCTTGGGTTTCTGCCCTCACCTTTGGATCTAAGCCGGCGTGATAGGGCAATGCACTAATTCCGTTAAGATTTAGTGCTTCTGCAACTTCCTCTACCTTTTTACGGCTCAAGCAATAAATAATACCCGATTTTCCCGGATTAGACTTAATATATTTTATGATTTCTTTAGTAATATCTCTTTTCGGGCGGATTTCATAAAACAGGTTTGGCCTGTTAAATGAAGATTTAAACAAAGTTGCTTCCGTCATTCCAAGATTTTTCATGATATCCTGCTGCACTTTTGGTGTGGCAGTTGCGGTTAAAGCAATAATTGGAATATTGTTGCCTAAACCAGCAATAACTTGTTTAATCTTACGGTATTCCGGTCTAAAATCATGTCCCCATTCAGAGATACAATGTGCTTCATCAACAGCAACGAAAGAGATTTTAATCAGATTTAAAAATTCAATATTGTCTTGCTTCGCCAAAGATTCGGGCGCAACATACAATAACTTAGTCTGTCCGCTTAACAGATCAGATTTTACTTGAGTAATTTCAGATTTATTTAGAGATGAATTTAGAAAATGAGCAATACTGTCATTTCCACCAAAAGCCCTTAATTGGTCTACCTGGTTTTTCATCAATGCAATTAACGGAGAAATTACAATTGCCGTTCCCTCGCTCATTAAAGCGGGCAACTGATAGCAAATAGACTTCCCTCCGCCTGTTGGCATAATAACAAAAGTGTTATTGCCTTCTAAAATATTTGTAATGATCGACTCCTGATCACCCTTGAAATTATCAAACCCGAAGAAATTTTGTAGGTTATCAAATAACGACTTTTTCACGTCCATTTTGTGTAATAAAATATGCGATGCTATTTTTGTATCCAAAATAACATAATTTTACAAGAATTTCAAGTATTAACAGACAATTATTTTCTCTTTGAAAAGTAAAAAATCAATTATCCAATCGGCTGTAAGCACCTTAGAGCTTGAAGCAGCGGCAATATTAAATGTTGCGAAGAATATTAATCACGATTTTGAAAAAGTCGTATCGAGCATTTTACATGGCAAAGGACGGGTAATTGTTACGGGCATTGGAAAAAGTGCCATAATTGCACAAAAAATTGTGGCCACCTTTAATTCTACAGGTACACCGGCAATTTTTATGCATGCTGCAGATGCCATTCATGGTGATTTAGGAATGATCCAGACGGATGATATTGTTATTTGCCTATCTAAAAGTGGAAACACGCCCGAAATTAAAGTGTTGGTTCCCTTATTAAAAACGGCCAATAATCTTTTAATTGGAATGGTTGGCGAATTAAATTCTTTTTTAGCAGAACAGGCTGACCTAATTTTAAATACATCTTTCGAAAAAGAAGCTTGTCCGCATAATTTAGCCCCCACTACAAGTACTACTGCACAATTGGCCATGGGCGATGCATTGGCGATCTGCTTACTTGAGTGCAGGGAATTTAACGAATCTGATTTTGCCAAATTTCATCCAGGTGGATCATTGGGTAAAAAACTTTATTTAAAAGCAAGGGATTTAGCGCTTTCTAACGAAAAACCATCCATAAGCCCCTCTGCTCCGGTAAAAGATGTATTGATAGAAATTAGTAAAAACCGTTTGGGTGCTGTGGTTGTTGTTGATAACGAAAATAAAGTATTGGGCATAATTACAGATGGCGATATTAGAAGAATGTTGGAAAACAATAATTCCATTTCTGATTTAAAAGCCCAAGATATAATGGGGAGAACACCAAAAAGCATACAATTTGATGCCCTGGCAGTTGAAGCATTAGACATTATTAAACAAAATAACATTACACAGTTGTTAGTTCTAGAACAAAATACTTACTTTGGCATTATCCATTTACACGATCTCCTTAATGAAGGCATAGTGTAATTTTTAAAATAAAAATGAACAAAAATTATTATGCATTAATTATGGCTGGCGGCGTAGGTAGCCGCTTTTGGCCAGTAAGCAGAACAGAATACCCAAAACAATTTATTGACTTTTTTGGTGTTGGAAAAACGCTGATTCAAAGTACCTACGAAAGATTTTTGAACATCTGCCCTCCTGAAAACATATTTATTGTTACCAACGAGATATATTCAGATCTAATTAAGGAGCAATTACCCCAGTTAACAGATAATCAAATTCTGGCTGAACCTTTAATGAGGAATACAGCACCTTGTGTGGCTTACGGTAGTTTAAAAATTGCGGAGTTAAATCCAAATGCCACTATTGTGGTTGCACCATCTGATCATACTATTGCCAATATTGACGGTTTTGTAGAATCTATTCAACAATCTTTAGAGGCTGCATCTAAAAACGATTGTTTAATCACGCTGGGGATTAAACCAAATCGTCCTGATACTGGCTATGGTTACATACAACATACCGATTACGTACTCAATACGGATACCGACCTGCATAAGGTTAAAACTTTTACAGAAAAACCAAACCTTGAACTGGCAAAATCATTTTTACAGAGTGGTGATTTCCTATGGAATGCCGGTATATTTATTTGGTCGGCAAAATCAATTTTAAATGCTTTTGAAAAACACCTGCCTGATATGTATGAAATATTTAATGTTGGTAGGTCTGAATTAAATAATGCCGGTGAAAAAGAATTCATCAATAATGCTTATTTCCAATGCACAAATATTTCGATAGATTTTGGAATTATGGAAAAAGCAGAAAATGTTTACGTTTTACCTTCCGATTTTGGCTGGTCTGATTTAGGTACCTGGGCATCTATTTATGAAATGGCCGAAAAAGATTATGTTGGTAATGCGGTTATTCCATCAGAGCAGGTAATTATGTTCGATTCATCAAATTGCATGGTAAACGTACCAAAAGATAAACTTGTTATTCTCCAGGGGCTTCATGATTATATAGTAGTTGAAAATAACAATATGCTGATGATTTGTCCACGCGATGAAGAGCAAAAAGTTAAAGAATTTGTTGCAGAAGTTAAATCCAGATTTGGAAATAAGTTTATATAATGCAAATAATTTAGAAAGTAAAATGGATGATTAAACCTTGTTTAATCATCCATTTTTGTTTTAGACCATTTTTTTAAGATCTCAAATTATTTTTTTTTAAAAAGATCCTGAAACAAGTTCAGGAAGACGAGTTTTTTAGGGGGATGAAATTTTTCTGGAAGACGAGTTTTCTGGTAGGATGAAATTTTTCAGGAAGACGAATCTTCCTTTTTTTATAAAAAAAACTGTATTATTTTCATTAAACAGTTCTTTGTCTAACTGCTTCGTATAAAATTACACCAGCAGCAACAGAAACATTTAACGACTCAATTTTACCTGCCATTGGTATTTTGGCCAAGTGATCTGCCACCCTTAAAAGATCGTTTGATATCCCTTCATCTTCCGATCCCATCACAATTGCGGTTGGCATGGTATAATCCGGAGCATAAATAAAGTCGCTTGTTTTTTCTGTGCATGCAACAATCTGTAAACCACTTTCTTGTAAAAACAAACAGGTTTTATGTAGATTGGCATGTCTGCAGATTGGAATACTGAATAAAGCACCAGCCGAGGTTTTGATGGCATCAGCATTAATTTGCGCAGCATTTTTTAAGGGTACAACAATGGCATGAACGCCAACACAGACCGCGGTGCGCGCAATTGCACCCATATTACGGACATCTGTTACGCTATCTAAAACCAAAATTAGGGGTACCTCTCCTTTTTCAAAAACAGCAGGAACAATATCTTCAATATTTTGATATGTTATAGGTGAAATTACCGCAATTACACCTTGATGGTTTTTTTGTGACATGCGGTTCAGCTTCTCAATCGGAACTGAATTTAAAGGGATTAAAGTATCTTTTAAAAGTGCCTTTAGTTCTAAAAATAATTCACCACCCAGACCGCGTTGCTGATAAATTGTTTCAATATCTCTTCCTGCTTTAACGGCTTCTATTACGGCTCTAATGCCAAATACAAACTCATTATTCTCTTTTGCGCGTTGCGGTCTTCTAAAATTATCCATGTTTTGAAATTGTTAGGCAAAAGTATTCAAATAAATGTTTTAGCCCTAATCTATATTCATCCTTATTAACATTTAATTGTTTAAAAATTCTCTGAATTTTTAAAATCCTATAAAATTTAATCTGATTATGCTTCAATTTGTTAACAAACACCTAGTAACTAATTCAAACAACCACGTCAAAATTTAATTACTTTTGTAGCATGAGTAGCGATAATGAACAAGGCGGAAAGAACAGTATGACTGCTAGAAAAAGCAGATTAAGCAATACGATTAGTTCACAGGGTAAAATCCCACCTCAGGCTTTAGACCTTGAGGAAGCTGTTTTAGGCGCATTAATGCTCGAAAAAGATGCCCTTTCGGCGGTAATCGACGTTTTAAAACCAGAAGTTTTTTATAATATCGCCCACCAAAAAATTTTTGAAGCGATCCATATTTTATTTCAGAAATCGAGACCGGTTGATATTTTGACCGTAACAGCCGAGCTTCGTACCTTAGGTTCGCTGGAAATTGTTGGTGGTGCTTATTACATTACAAATTTAACAAACCGCGTTGCCTCTGCAGCCAATATTGAGTTTCACGCCCGTATTATTTCTCAGAAATATATTCAGCGTGAGTTAATTCGGATCTCAACCGAAATTATCACAAATGCCTACGAAGACACAACCGATATTTTTGATTTATTGGATCAGGCAGAAAAAGGTCTTTTCGAAATTGCCCAGAATAACTTGCGTAGAGATACACAAAAGATGGACGATATCATTAAGCAATCTTTAGCTACCCTGGAAGAACTTCGTACCAAAACAGATGGTTTAACAGGTGTACCAACAGGTTTTACTGGGTTGGATCGGATTACCGGTGGATGGCAAAAGCAGGATTTGGTAATTATTGCAGCTCGTCCGGCGATGGGAAAAACAGCATTCGTACTAACGTGTGCAAGAAATGCAACCGTAGATTTTGCTAAACCAACCGTAGTATTCTCACTGGAGATGTCATCTGTACAGTTGGTGAATCGTTTAATTTCCGGTGAAGCAGAAATTGAGCAGGAAAAAATCAGAAAAGGAAATTTACAGGAGTGGGAATGGCAGCAATTACACAGTAAAATAGGCCGTTTAACCGAAGCTCCCCTATTAATTGATGATACGCCTGCACTAAATATATTCGAATTCAGGGCAAAATGCCGGAGATTAAAGTCTCAATACGATATACAACTTGTAATTGTCGATTACTTGCAGTTGATGCATGGTAAAGGCGAAGGAAAAGGTGGCGGTAACCGTGAGCAGGAAATTGGTAGTATTTCGAGGGCATTAAAATCCGTTGCGAAAGAACTTGATGTTCCTGTATTGGCCCTATCGCAGTTAAGTCGTGCGGTTGAGAGCAGGCCAGGTTTACAAGGGAAACGACCAATGTTATCCGATTTACGTGAATCGGGATCCATTGAGCAGGATGCGGATATGGTATTGTTTCTTTACCGCCCCGAATACTATGGTATTACCGAAGATGAACAAGGAAGATCGCAGGCTGGTATTGGTGAAGTTATTATTGCAAAACACCGTAATGGTGAAACCGGAATTGTACCACTTAAATTCGTTGGTAAATTTGTGAAATTCGTCGATTTGGAAGATGATTTTAATGCACCGCCGAATTCATTTGCTGCAGATCCATCAGCAGGTATGTATCCATCTCAAGATTTTGAAAAACAAAGTAACGTAATTATCCGTCCTTCAAAAATGGACGATTATAGCGATGATGATCCACCTTTTTAGTAATAATTACTAAGTTTTCAGCTTTATTGTCCTTCAATAAACTTTAACGATATATTCTACAATTTAAGAATCGTCATCTCGACTGGAGTGCAACGGAATCGAGAGATCTTTGAAGAAAACTATAAAATCAAATTTAAAGATTTCTCCACTACGGTCGAAATGACGATTTATGGAAAGGTCTTAGAATACGCTACCATAGATTGAATCCATTAGCACGGTCGTCATTCCCGCGTAGGCGGGAATCTTAAAGCGCTTGCATTACGATTCCCAATCGAGTTGGGAATGACGATATCGCGCAACCTAACATTTTGTCAAAAAGGTCTGTCTTTAATTTANTAGGCGGGAATCTTAAAGCGCTTGCATTACGATTCCCAATCGAGTTGGGAATGACGATATCGCGCAACCTAACATTTTGTCAAAAAGGTCTGTCTTTAATTTAAGGATCGTCATCTAGACTGGAGTGTAACGGAATGGAGAGATCTTTGAAGCAAACAATTAAAATCGAATTACCATAGATAGAATTCATTAGCACGGTCGTCATTCCCGCATAGGCGGGAATCTTAAAGCGCTTGCATTACGATTCCCAATCGAGTTGGGAATGACGATATCGCGCAACCTAACATTTTGTCAAAAAGGTCTGTCTTTANTAGGCGGGAATCTTAAAGCGCTTGCATTACGATTCCCAATCGAGTTGGGAATGACGATATCGCGCAACCTAACATTTTGTCAAAAAGGTCTGTCTTTAATTTAAGGGTCGTCATCTCGACTGAAGTGTAACGGAATGGAGAGATCTTTGAAGCAAGCAATTAAAATCGAATTATCATAAATATAATCCTTTAGCACGGTCGTCATTCCCGCGTAGGCGGGAATCTTAAAGCGCATGCATTACGATTCCCAATCGTGTTGGGAATGACGATATCGCGCAACCTAACATTTTGTCAAAAAGGTCTGTCTTTAATTTAAGGATCGTCATCTCGACTGGAGTGCAACGGAATGGAGAGATCTTTGAAGCAAACTATAAAATCAAATTTAAAGATTTCTCCACTACGGTCGAAATGACACTATTTTCATAGGAAAAGCGGTGCCAGCGGACTGTATTAACCTTAACTGCTACTTGATTATTTATATTGTAATTTAAAAAGCAATACTAAAACAAATACCCAATCAAAATTCCCGCAAGTACAATAATTGGCGGACTTACTTTAGTGAAATTAAGCAATAAAAATGTTGCCAGCATAATGCCTAAAAATACCCAGTTAAAGCCCATGGGGATTAACAACAATACAAATGCAGCAATAATAAAACCAACACTAACTGCATTTATTCCCGAAAGACTATGACGGATTCTTGAAATCTTTTTAAGATCGTCCCAAAAAGGAACAATAAACAAAACGAGGATCAATCCAGGTAAATTGATGCCGATTACGCCAATTAATCCTCCTAAAATCTGTCCCCACATCCCATAACCGAAATTTTTCATGCTCAACGCCCCTAAATAGCTGGTAAATGAAAACGTAGGTCCAGGCAAAGCTTGTTGCAGTGCGAAACCAGATAAAAAGCCTGATGAAGGCAAATAGTGTTTCATTTCTACAAACTCTGTAAACATCAATGGTACAAGTACTTGTCCGCCTCCAAAAACAAGTATTCCGTTACGGTAAAAATTTTCAAGCAAACGGATAGGTAAGCTGAAAGGAGAAGTACGGTTAATAATTGCACCCACCAAAGCAAATAACAACAAGGCACCAATAAAGTAAATCAGTTTTTTAGGGTTGATGTTTGAAAAAAGTTTAACCCTTAATTCCGTTTCTTCTTTTGGTGTTTCTATGGCAGATGAAATCATACCCCCGATTAATATGGATAATGGAAATACATAAGCATTTCTTAACACCAAAGTGGCAATAACTGAGGCTATAGCTAAAAATATAGAAACCTGGGATGATAAAACCTTTTTGCCTAGTTTCCAGGCACCATAAGCCACAATCCCCAATGCAATTGGCTGGATATATTCTAAAATATCATTAAACTTTTGCTTCTGATCGAGCAATGCATAACTTATGGCCGCAAAAGTCATAACAGCTGCAGTAGGTAAAATCCAGATGAGGAAAGTAATAATGGCGAGTTTCAGTTTCCCTACTTTCCAGGCTATACCCACCAAAGTTTGTGTAGAGGCTGGCCCTGGCAGTACTTGTGCAAGGGCATTAAGTTCCAAAAGTTCTTCCTCAGAAATAAACTTAGTGTTATGAACAAAATATTTATGCAACAAGGCTAAATGGGCCTGCGCACCGCCAAAAGAAGTAAAGGTAAAAAAGACTACGTTTCTAATGAACAGCCACTGTTTTTTAGCGGCAATGGGTTTGGTCTGCATGGGTTCAAACTGAAAATTGATAACTGCAAATGGAATTAATCATCTTCGTAATCCAATCCTGTGGCAGAATTGTATGCACCCTGCAATTCTGAAAATGAATGCATATCTCTTTTATTTCTGGCTACCTGCATTCCCTTTTGATAAATTTCAATTGCTTTCTCTTTTTGATCGTCTTTTTCCAATAATTTGCCAAAATGATAGTAAGTTCCAACATAATCTGGATGTTTATCAGTTAACTGAAGGTAAAAAGAATAGGCTTTTTCCTTATCATTTTGAGCGTTATACTCTGTAGCTAAGGCATATAGTATAAATGGATCGTTAGGATCACTCTCTAAAAATTCTAATAACTTACTTAAACGGGTGGATGACATTTTAATTCCTTGCTTTTTTAATTAAATTTGCAGAAAGACCTTATATAATAATGATATCATATATGAACCGATCAACAACTAAACAATTACAGTTCTAGATCGTTCATAGCAATAAAAACCACTATTAACATATGAAAATATTAGTTTGTATCAGTAACGTGCCAGACACGACGACAAAAATAACTTTTACTAATGATAATACCGAATTCAATACGTCAGGAGTGCAATATATTGTTAATCCATACGATGAAATCGCTTTATCACGTGCAATTGAGTTAACTGAAGGTGGTAAGGGAACGGTAACGGTAATTAATGTTGGCGAAGCGGCTAACGATCCAACCATCAGGAAGGCACTCGCAATTGGTGCCGATGATGCGGTAAGGGTAAATGCTGTACCTAGAGATGCTTATTTTGTAGCGAAACAAATTGCAGAATACGCAAAAGATAAAGATTTTGACCTGATTTTAACTGGTCGCGAATCTATTGATTATAATGGTAACCAGGTTGCGGCTATGGTTGGCGAATTCTTAGACATTCCATCGGTTTCAATCATTAAGAAACTAGAAATTGATGGTGATGTTGCAACAATAGAAAGAGAAATTGAAGGCGGTAAAGAAGTTTTAACTGTTTCTGGCAAATTTGTTGCCAGTTGTGCAGAAGGTGTAGCGGAGCCAAAAATTCCGAATATGCGCGGAATCATGAGTGCCAGAACAAAACCTTTAAACGTTGTAGAAGCAGTTTCTATAGAAGAAGTAACCAAGGTAACCAAGTATGAAACCCCTGCCCCACGCGGAACTGTTAAGCTTATTGCTGCCGATCAAACCGAACAGTTAGTCAGCTTATTACACAGCGAAGCCAAGGTAATTTAGTTGGCAGCCCGGAGTTTTCAGTTAAAAAAGAGATAGTTAATCGAATTAATTTAATGTAAATTCCCATATAAGGGAATCTAGGGAATAAAATATATGTCAGTATTAGTGTATGTAGAACAAGCTGAGGGCAAATTTAAGAAATCTGTTTTCGAAGCAGTATCTTATGCCAAAGCCATTGCCGATCAGCAATCAACTCATTTAACCGCTATTTCTATTGGTGATGTTGCAGAAACAGAATTAAAAGAACTAGGTAAATATGGTGCATCAAACGTTTTAAATGTAAGTACCGAGCAATTAAAAACTTTTGTAAATCAAGCGTATGCAAGTGTTATTGCTTCAGCAGCTGAAAAAGAAGGTGCTGATATCGTTGTTTTATCTAATTCATTTTCTGGTAAAGGTTTAGCTCCACGCATTGCAGTAAAACTTAAAGCTGGTTTAGCCGATGGTGCAGTTGAGTTGCCTAGCAATGATGGTAAATTTTCAGTTAAGAAAACCGCATTTTCAGGTAAAGCATTTGCCATCACTGAATTAACCTCTGCAAATAAAGTTATTGCCTTAAACCCAAATGCTTTTGGCGTTAAAGAAAATGCAACTGATGCAACAATAGAGAACTTTACAGCTGATATTAAACAATCAGATCTGGGTACTGTTATTAAAGATATTGTAAGAGCAGCTGATAAGGTATCGTTACCTGATGCAGAATTAGTTGTATCAGCAGGCAGAGGGCTTAAAGGACCGGAAAACTGGGGAATGATTGAAGAATTAGCAGGTTTATTGGGTGCAGCTACCGCTTGTTCAAAACCAGTTTCGGATGCTGATTGGAGACCACATTCAGAGCACGTAGGACAAACAGGTATTTCAATCAGTCCTAATTTGTATATCGCCATTGGTATTTCAGGAGCAATCCAGCATTTAGCGGGTGTAAGTTCATCAAAAGTTATTGTAGTGATCAATAAAGATCCGGAAGCACCTTTCTTTAAAGTGGCAGATTATGGTATTGTTGGTGATGCTTTTGAAGTTGTACCAAAATTAATTGAAGCATTAAAAGCGCATAAGGGATAAAAATAAACCTTTAAATCTCGCAGTTTTAAAATGGCGATAGCCTTCAATGAGTTAGAAAAAGAGACTTATCATCAGAATTAAACCTGCGAGGTTTGAAAAACAGATATGAAAAAAGTAAAATTAGATATTGTAGGTTTATCTTACAGCCAGACTCAATCTGGTGCTTATGCCCTTGTTTTAGGAGAAGTAAATGGACGTCGCCGGTTGCCAATCATCATTGGAGCCTTTGAAGCACAGGCCATTGCTATAGAAATTGAGAAAATGACTCCAAGTAGGCCATTAACACATGATTTATTTAAATCTATGGCCGATACTTTTCATATCAATATTCAGGAAATAATTATCTACAACCTCGTTGATGGTGTGTTTTATGCCAAACTGATTTGTAGCGATGGTAAAAATACACATGAAGTTGATGCCCGGACATCTGATGCAATTGCTTTGGCAGTTCGCTTTAATGCCATGATTTATACCTACGAATTTATTTTGGCTTCCGCCGGAATCGTTATTGAAGGAAATGACTTTCTTTTTCTCGAAAATATGGATTCTATTGCCAAAGAGCCTGAAGCCGATAGTTTGCCAACCTCTACCAAACAACAAGGCTACGGTGACCTTACCTTAGAAGAACTTCAGCAAAAATTACAGGAAGCCATTGCTGATGAAGCTTATGAGAAAGCTGCACGCCTAAGAGATGAACTTAACAAACGCGGAACTTCTTAAACTGACTAAAAAAGACATTTTCTACAAAATCCAATGAGATTTTTTCTAAAAATCACTAAATAAAAAGCCAAATCTCAAAATAGCCCAAATTGTTTAAAATAATTTGGGCTCATTTTGGATTATGATTCAAAATAGTTCTATATTCAGCTTTTACTTTCAATAAATCAAACTAAACTATTATTATGAACGTTAAGTTTCGCTTAACTATAATGAGTTTCATGCAATTCTTTGTGTGGGCTGCCTGGTTAATTACGATTGCAAATTACTGGTTTGGAACCAAACAATGGGATGGTGCAGATTTCGGAATCATCTTTTCTACAATGGGTATTGCTTCGTTATTTATGCCAACCATAACCGGTATTCTTGCCGATAAATGGATTAACGCAGAAAAACTTTACGCCATTTTACATATTCTATATGCTGCTACCATGTTCTACTTGCCTCAGGTAGAAAATCCGCATACTTTCTTTTGGGTAATGCTGGTAGCCATGTGTTTCTATATGCCAACCATAGCATTAAGCAATTCCATTAGCTATACAACCTTAAAAAATGGTAATTTTGATGTAGTTAAGAATTTTCCTCCTATTCGCGTTTGGGGTACAGTAGGCTTTATTGCTGCCATGTGGCTTACCAATTTAACAGGAAATAAAGCAAGTGCAAATCAATTCTATATCGCCGGCATAAGTGCCTTATTTTTAGGTGTATATTCATTTACACTTCCGGCATGTAAGCCACTTAACTTAATTAGCGAGAAAAAAACATTTGCACAAAAACTCGGATTAGAATCTTTTAAATTATTTTCTGATTACAAAATGGCATTGTTTTTTATCTTTTCGATGTTTTTGGGTGCGGCTTTGCAATTAACCAATGCATATGGAGATGTATTTTTAGATGAATTTAAACTTTTTCCTGTTTTTGCAGAATCATTTGTAATTAAATATTCTACAATTATTTTATCCATCTCCCAGATTTCTGAGACATTGTTTATTCTAGCAATTCCATTTTTCTTAAAAAGATTTGGGATTAAATGGGTAATTGCAATCGCGATGTTTGCCTGGGTATTGCGTTTTGGCTTGTTTGCATTCGGCGATCCTTCTACCAATTTATGGATGATAATTACTTCATGTATTGTATATGGTATGGCTTTCGATTTCTTTAATATTTCAGGTTCTTTGTTTGTAGAAACATCAACTACGCCTAAAAATCGATCATCAGCACAAGGTTTATTTATGATGATGACCAATGGCTTTGGTGCTGTATTTGGTAGCTTGGTATCCGGATGGATGATTAATAAATATTTTACCACCTATTACAGCAATATGGGTTCATTATCAAAATATGTTAAAAGCGAAGCAGACAATGTGCACCTGCTTAAATTTTTAAATGATAAAGGGATAAGTGTTTTACAAAATGGAGATTTAAGCCGCGCTTTGGATGTAAAAGACTGGCACAACATCTGGTTGTCTTTTACCATTTATGTACTGGTTATTGCAATAGTTTTTGTAATTATATTTAAACACAAACATACGCGAGCCGAAGTAGAAGCCATTAACCATTTATAAGATCGATTTATCCCATGTCAGCCGGTAAGTATAGAAAAGAACACAATTGCTTAAACTGCGGTTCGCACGTTGAGAAACATTATTGCAGTGATTGTGGCCAACCAAATTTAGAATTAAAAGAGAGTTTCTGGGGCTTTATCAGCCATAGTATTGCGCATTATTTTCATTTCGACAATAAATTTTTTCAAACCCTCTCTCCTCTTTTAACTAAACCTGGGCAGGTTACACTTGATTACCTGGCTGGTAAAAGAGCCCGGTACATTAACCCGGTGAGCATGTATATTTTCGTATCGATTGTATACTTTCTCGTGGTTTATTCTCCAAAGCATGTAACAAAAGATTCGGATGAAAACCACGTCAATATTGTAAACAAAAAGGACCGGAATGTTAGCGATAGTGTAAAAAAAGCATTGAAACTGAGTGGAATCTCAAAAGAGATTGCTACTAAAGCAACAACTACAATAGATGAGGCCATTAAAAAGCAAGAATTTGTAAAGCTTGGTTTTACTGATCAGGAAAAAGAACTGAGCAGATTACATGCAGAAAATGCAAAGTTAAAATCAGACTCACTTGCGGATATTATTGAAGAATACAATGATATCCATATCGAAAGGAATGATAGCACTTATGCTGCTTATTTATCCAGACAGAAGAAATTACCGATTTCTGAACAAGATGGTTGGTATGAGAAATTAATTAAAAAGAGAGCAATAACAATTGGCGAAAAATCGGAAGTAATTCAGGAAACTTTGGAACACAACCGGCCAAAACAATTTTTCTTGCTGATGCCACTATTGGCGTGGTTTATTATGCTCAATTTCAGGAAAAACCATATCTATTACCTTGATCACCTGATTTTTACCATTCATGGCATGATGGTTTACTTTATCGTGTCTATTTTTACTCAACCCATCATGAAACATGTGTTTGGTGAAAGTTCTTTAATGAGTAATATTATTGAAATTGCAGTTACTGTATACTTATTCTGGTATATGTTTAAGGCACTTACAGTCTTCTACCAGCGTAAAACATGGAGTACAATTTTTAAAATATTCTGGATATTGATCCTTTATGCGGTTGCTTTCAAATTATCAGAAATGGTGATGATCAACCTGATTTATTATGTAGCAACATAAATTCTTATATTCAACCTATGTAACCGTTGGATTTATTCAAGGCGCGATTAAGCAAGAAATAAAATCAGTATAAGGGTCGCTTGATAAAAAATAACACACAAAAAAACCACTCGAAATATCCGAGTGGTTTTTTTATATGTTTTACAGTATTATTTTCTGTCTTTCAATTCAACAAATTCTCTATCCGTTTCGCCAACATAAATCTGACGGGGACGACCAATCGGTTCCTTGTTTTCATGCATTTCTTTCCATTGTGCAATCCATCCTGGTAAACGGCCTAGCGCAAAAAGAACAGTAAACATTTCTGAAGGGAAACCTAAAGCACGGTATATAATACCTGAATAGAAATCTACGTTTGGATATAATTTACGGTCGATAAAATATTGATCAGTTAAAGCTGCTTCCTCTAATTTTTTAGCAATTTCTAAAATTGGATCATCGATACCTAAATTCTCTAAAATATCGTCACAAGCCTTTTTAATGATTTTTGCTCTTGGATCGAAGTTTTTGTAAACACGATGACCAAAGCCCATCATACGGAAAGGATCGTTTTTATCTTTTGCCTTTGCAATCCATTTTTCTGTATCACCACCATCTGCTTTAATTAGCTCAAGCATATCGATAACAGCCTGGTTAGCACCACCATGTAATGGCCCCCAAAGTGCAGCAATACCTGCAGCGATAGAAGCATATAAATTACAATCAGAAGAACCTACAATACGGACTGTAGATGCTGAACAGTTTTGCTCGTGATCTGCATGCAGAATAAGCAATTTGTTCATCGCATTAACAACAATCGGATTTACATCATAATCCTCTGTACGTTGTCCAAATGTCATCCAAAGGAAATTGGTTACATAGTCATATTTATTTTTTGGATAAATAAGCGGATGACCTAATGATTTTTTATAAACAAAAGATACAATGGTAGGGAATTTAGCCAAAAGTTTAATAATGGTTAAATCCTGTTCTTCTGCAGTTTGATTTGGCTTTAAACACTCTGGATAGAAAGTAGATAAAGAGAAAATTAACGAGCCAAGTTGCCCCATTGGATGAGATCTTGATGGATAACCATCAAAAAATTTCTTCATATCCTCATGGATCAACGTGTGCTTGCTGATATCAGCCTGTAAATCTTCCAATTGTTGTTGCGTAGGAAGATCACCATAAATGATCAGGTAAATTACTTCTAAGAAACTTGATTTTGCGGCAAGTTCTTCGATAGAATAACCTCTATATTTTAAAATGCCTTTTTCACCATCTAAAAAAGTGATTTTACTTTTTGTAGAACCAGTATTTTTAAAACCAGTATCTAAAGTTACAAAGCCCGTAAGATCTCTTAATTTTGAAATATCAATGGCTTTTTCATCTTCTGTTCCTGTAATTACTGGCAATTCTATTGTTTTACCATCAACTTTAATCTCTGCAATATCTGACATATTATTGTATTGTGTTTATAGCTTCTAAATTATATAAAATTAATATACATGCATAACAAATCTGTTAAATTAATATGAATAATTGGTCAAAATGACGTAACAATCATGCTTAATTTAACGGCTTCTGCTATCTATTTTGACTTGATCTCTTCTGCAACCCTACCACACTCCAGCATTTCATTTCCGTAATAAGGATTTCTGATTTCCTTTTCTGTTGATAACCAGTCTCCTCCATCACCTTTATTTGCCATCGGGCAGTGTTGAACATAAATTGTGCCTTTTTCGATTTCAGCATTTTTTAACAAAGCAATTAAATCGGCACTTAAAACGGTAAAATCTTTTCGTTGTGAAACAAGGTTATTACTGGCTGCAATTTTACTGGCTACACCAGCAGTAGGTTCGCAACCTTTATAGGCAGCCAAGCTGGTTTGTAAATGAGAAGCAGATTTTTGGGCAGCGGCTGAATCTGATTTCACCAATGCATCTTTTAAGGTTACATATTGGCTAAATATTTCAGATTTCTGCTTGTCTTTTATCGAAACCTCATTTTTAACAGTTAATGAATCTGTTTTTGTGGAATCTTTTACTGTGGATTTTTTATCAACCTGATTGCAGGCCATTAAAATGGTGAGTATTGCTATTCCGAATATTCTTTTCATTGTATTTGGTTTTCGGCTCAAATTAGCAATTAAAATGGTAAATAAACAAAAAAGTCCCGATTTTCATCGAGACTTCAATATTATATGATCTTTTAATTATAATTTAAAATTATAAGCTAACCTCAGGTTAAATTGTCCTGTTTTCATGAAATAAAGATCTGAAGCGCTATTGTTTACATAACCTTCATATTTCACGCCAAGGTCTAAACCGTTTTTCCATTCGTAACCTAAACCACCTGTGTAGATAAAGTTCATGTTAGCACCGTCTTTAATTGCTAAACCAGAACCTAATTCAGTAGCAAGGTACATTCTTTCGATCGGGAATACCCTTACACCACCTAATAATGGAATAAATTCGAATTTAAGTGGACTTCCTTTCCATTTTAAGCGGGTATAACCACCAGATGCTGTAACAGCTACGTAAGGGCTCAAATCATACTGAAGTTTAACATCAGCACCATAACCGTAATCCATTTCAGATTTATCAGGAAATATACCATAGTTTACACCTACACCAATTTTGAAAGCCATACCACTTCCTGTCGTCATAGGCTCGGTAGAACTCATTGTTTGTGCTTTTAAATTAGATGTGGTTAAAATTGCAAGAGCTGTTAATGTCGTTGCAAAAAGTTTAGTAACTGTTTTCATTTTAAGATATTTTAAGTTATTAATTAAGGGTTTCGGTTATATACGATAAAATATCTTAAACGGATTTTTAAATTTTCATTTTTTTCAGAATCTTATGAAATAAAAAAAGCCCCCTTAAAAGGAGGCTTTTAACTATTTAGTGAGTAAGCGATTACAAGCTAAATCCGTAAGCTAAACGGATACCTGCAAAACCAATACTACCATTATTTGAATAACCTTCATATTTTGCTGCTAAATCTAAGCCGTTACTCCATGCGTAACCAATTGCTGGAGAATAAACAAATGAAGTACCTGCACCTTTATTAGTGCCAAAACCTGCACCTAGTTCAGCTAAACCATAGGCACCTGCGCCAGAATCGTTAAAGAAATACTTAGCACCTGCTTTAACTGGAATAACTCCAAAGCTTCCACCTCCGTAAGAATCTTTAATTGAAAAATTATTGTAGCCAGCTGTTACAGGTATAGATAGTTGCTTATCTACGTTAAACTGATATCTGATATCTCCACCAAGGACAAGACCATAGCCAGTTGAAGTACCTGCACCAACGTTTAGTCCGATTCCTAAATTACGAGATTGTGCATTAGCATTTGTAGAAAAGAAAAGTGCCACTACAGCTGCTGAAGTAGCAAGAATTTTAGTAATTGTTTTCATTTTTAAGGATGATTTAATGAGTTAAATATATTATGCCTCAACAATTACAAAGGCTGTGCCAAAAGCTATTTTATACAACAATTTAGGAGATAAACCAACGCTAAAATGACTAAAAATAGCTAAATCGTTTTTTCTAAAACTTTTTCTATTACAAGGTGTTTTAGGTGGTTCGTTTGTGACGCCGCATCAAGCCAAATAATGTTTACACTGTCCTTTTCCATCTTCCTGAAAAAAGTATTTTGCCGTTTGGCATATTGGCAAATGGCTATGCCAAGTTTTAATTTTAACTCATCTAAAGTATATACCCCATCGAGGTAGTTTACAATAAATTTATATTCTAACCCGTAAAAAGTCAGAATTTCTTTGCTAATTCCATCTTTAAGCAGTTGTTCTACCTCCTCAATCAAACCAGAATTGAATCTTTGATCTAATCTCGCCAAAATTTTTCCCCGGGTGATTTCCACTTCATTTTTTAATCCAAAAACGATGGGTTTTAAAACCGGTCGGTCTATAATTTCGAGTTGATTGTATTTTAAGAAATCTGATATTTCCAGTGCCCTGATCATCCTTTTTTTTGATGATAAATCAACATTATCCAGGCTTTTGTGGTTATTGCTTTGCAATTGATCTATAAGTTCTTCTTTGGATAAAAGATTCAATTGATTTCTTAATTCTTCATTTACCGGAATGGCTGTAAAAGTTTGATTTTGCAAAAGACTATGGATGTACATGCCAGTACCTCCACAAAGAATTGGCATTTTATTTTGCTGTGTTATTGATTCGAAGGCTTTGTAAAAATCATTTTTAAAAGCATCAACATGATAGCGTTCACCTGGTTCCAAAATATCAATAAGATGATGGGGAATTGTTTTATGATCAATCTGATATTCCTGAAGATCTTTCCCAGTTCCAATATCCATGCGCTTAAAAACCTGGCGGCTATCGGCACTTATTATCTCCCCATCCAGTGCATCAGCTACCTGTACAGCAAGTTTGGTTTTACCTGATGCCGTTGCGCCTAAAATGATGATGAGATTTGCCTTTTCCATTAAAACCAGAGAATAAATTTTATACTTCCTGTATTAAACACCTCTTGTCTAGCTGTTTGATAATCCTTTTTTATCAGCCGTTTCAAATTTTCATCCAATAAATAAACCATAGGTTCTAAAATATCAGTTTGTTCGAATCCCAATTTGGTATAGGCCTCTCCTGCCGACCAATCACGGTCCGCATAAGTCATTAAATCATTCGGTTTGTAGGTTTCTAAAAAATGGGATATTAATTTACTCAATCCACCGGTTATGGAATAACCCGCTTTAACAGCAAATCTGATCAGCTCTGCTGAGCGGTAATTTTCGCTATGATTCATTTTTCTCAAAGCTGAAAAAGTGGCCACTGCAACCAACTCTTCTTTTTCAAATAAGCCAAACTTATAACGGCTGCTTACAGAACCTTGCAAGTGGTTTTGATTTAAAAACTCATCTGCTTCGGGCTTTGTTACTTTAAATATTTTAGTTTTTCTTCCGTAAATGCGTACGTTTTTTCCAAGTAAGGATTTAATGCGTGCCAACACTAAAACAGGCCTGGAGAGCCAGAGATCTTCCCAAAGATGCACAAGCTTGATGTTATTGATGGCGTAAATTTCTTGTAACTGGATGAGTTTTCCTGCTGAAAATGGATTTTGCAAACTTACCAAATGAATAATAATGTGATGGTTTAATTGCAAGAGATGGAATCCATCTTTTAAAAAATAGCAGCACTCAATTTGGTTATTGGCTAGTGCTATGCTTAAATGATGATGCCAGTTATCTTCAGCGTTTAAATTATTCAATCAGCAGCAGGTTATGGAGAAATTATTTGCCGCAAATTTAACGATCAAATCATTAAATCCATTGCTTTTCTTTAAAGTTCGTGTGGATAATTTCGATTAGCGTTTCTACTTCCTTTAACTTGTTATCATCAAGTGTAGTAATTTTTAAGCCAGCTGTATCGCCTCCAAAATCAACCAGCTGTTCATTTTTTGAAGTAAATTCTGACGTATTTATTTTTACTTCCACCTCGCTCCCGTTAATGTAAACGCCAGTAAAAAATCGTTCTGTGATTTTCTTACCATCCAGCTCGATATTTTTTTCACTATATAAATCGTAACCGGTTTCAGAATTTTCATGCACTGTATAACCCATAGCTGCGTATGGTTGTATGCTTGCCCTAATGGTTTGAAAAATTTCTACAAGATCAGTTTTCATAATTCTATTCGATTTTAGAAATTAAACAGCGTACAGCCATTATTGTTTAGGTTTATTGTTCGAGCCACCAGTTTTCGGTAGGTAAATATTCATTTAGAATCACTGTTTCTCCTAATCTGGGGGTAACTAAAGGCAATTGTTTCAGTGAGGCGGCCTCTACAATTCTTTTTATTGGCTCGTTCCATGGGTGCATGGCCAGGCTAAATTTACCCCAGTGAACTGGCATTAAAACCTTTGCTTTTAAATCGATCGCCGCCTGAACGGTTTGTTCAGGAAACATATGGATGTATGGCCAATATTCGTGATATTGCCCACATTCCAATAAAGCGAGATCAAACGGACCAAATTCTTCTCCAATTTTGGCAAAATGTGTGTCATAACCCGAATCTCCACCTAAAAATAGTTTGTAGTTGGCAGTTTTTAGTAGAAATGCAGACCATAGGGTTTGATTTCTTTTAAACTTCCTGCCTGTAAAATGCCTTGCAGGAACAGCCGTAAAATTAAGCTTGTTAAATAAAGTAATGGATTGATTCCAACCCAATTCGTTGATCTTTTCGGTTATAATGCCCCATTTTTCTAAATGTTCTCCTACACCAAGTGAAGTAACAATTGATTTTGCTTTAGGTGCGATTTTAAGGATACTTTGATAATCAAGATGATCGTAATGGTCATGTGTTATTAAAAGGATATCGATATTTTCAAATTGATCTGCATTTACCACATCTGTACCCAAAAAAGCTTTGCCACCGATAAAAGAAAACGGAGATGGCGTTTTACTAAAAATCGGATCAACCAGTATTCTAAATCCATCCACCTTAATCAGGTAAGATGAATGTCCGAACCAGATAATTTCAGGATTGTTGTTTTTGGTTTTTCCGGCAATATCGGGTGTAATAAATGGTAGTGCTTTATCTGGCGATTTTCCAGGGTTTTTCTGAAAAAAGAATGCTTTTAAAATTGTAAAAAAACTCACCCCTTCAGGCTGCATAGGTGTAATTGAAAGGTTTTGCAAAGCACCATCACGGTAATTAGGCATTTGATGGATTTTATTCAGCCGTAAACCTTTAGGTAAGCGACCGAAAACCGGTAAATTTATGATGATGATAAAAAGCACTACTATGGAAAGTAGGATATATATAATAGCCATTTTGAAAATTAATGCAACCAAAGTAGCAATATGATTTCAGAAATAAAGCGTGGCGAGTATATATGACGTATGAATTACTTCTTCTTGAGTCAGAAATTCATAATGTTTACACATTCAGGCATGATAATACCACAAATGGAGCTATTTTAAATAATCATTTAATTAAAAATGATTTTATACCTTTGAAACGGGTTAAACATATAGCTTAGATAACTTATTGTACCTGCATGCAGGAAAATAACCCAAATTGGCGAGGAGTGGTACGAACACTTCTCGTTTTTTGTTTAAATACCCCTCCCAACCGGACGGGCATTTTGTTAATCATTGGGGTATGTTTTATCGTAATGTTAATTCAATTTTCGAGTGCTGGAATTAATTTATTTTTATAAAAATTCTAATCTAATTTTTCAGTCGTTAAGAATTGATTATTTGTCGAATGTATTGATATTTACATCATGAAGGAAAGAATCGACAAAAAAAAACAACGCAAACGTTTGATTAATTTTGTATTATTACATATTGAAGAAATTTAATGTAGTTTAGCAATTACAATGCAATCGAAACCAACAACCATTAAAGAAATAGCCAGAATTTTAAACATTTCTCCTTCCAGTGTTTCCAGGGGATTGCACGATCATCCCAGCATCGGAGCGGTAACAAGAGAGAAAATTAAACAACTGGCGAAGTCTCTAAACTATGAGCCAAATAACGCTGCAATTTTATTTCAAAAAGGAAAGACTTACACTATTGGCGTAATTTTACCTGAACTTTCTGAGCATTTTTTCTCTATTGCCATTTCTGCAATAGAGGATGAAGCAATTAAGAAAAACTATACAGTTATTTTTGCGCAATCGCATGATAACTATGACCAGGAGGTTAAACTTGTTGAAAAGATGAAAAATCAGCGGGTAGATGGTTTATTGGTTTCTATCAGTAAAGACACTTCAAAGTTCGATCATTTTGAAAAGTTAAATTCTTTCAATATCCCTGTTGTATTTTTTGATCGCATCCCTCCTTTTAAAAATGTTCATTACGTAGCTTGTAGTTTGGAAAGTGCAACCATTAAAGCCGTTAATTATTTGCTTAAAAAAGGACATAGAAGTATTGGGATGATTAATGGACCAACTACATTGTATGCCAGCGAGGAGCGTAAGGATGGATATATGCAGGCCATTACTTTTAATCGCTTAAAGTTCGATCCTTCATTAGTTGTAAATTGCGATTTAACTGAACAAGGGACTATTGAAGCTGCCGACCATTTTTTAAACCATAAAAGAAAACCTACGGCGATTGTTACTTTTAACGATTATGTTGCGCTCTTTTTAATTAAATATTTTAAAAAGCTTAATGTAATCAATGATTTTGACGTGGTGAGTTATGCAAATCTGCCCATTATCAGTTATTTAGATAACTCGCCTGTGGCATCGGTTGAGCAATATCCTTATCTACAGGGACAAAAAGCCGCAAACATTTTGCTGGATCTTATTCATAGTCCGAATTCCGAAAATCAGGCTTATTACAATACAATTGTAGAATCTGATTTAATTGTGAATGAGGTTAAAGATTAGAGAAACAAACGTTTGCGCTAAGTTTTTAGTTTTTATTTAAAATTCCGGGTAAAATTTGATACTTTTTTTTGAAAGCTACTATAAAATGCTGTGCGTTTTTATAGCCTACAAGAAAGGCCACTTCATTTACGGTTCTTTTTTCTTTCGCCAACAGATCATGGGCTTTTTCCATCCTGATTTTATATAAATAACCAAAAACGGTATGTCCGGTTAATTCTTTAAAACCCTTTTTAAGTTTATAATCATTAATTCCGGCTTTGCGCGATAACTCCATTAATGAGTATGGCTTTTGTACATCTTGTTCTACCAGGTATTTAGCCAACATAATCTTATTCACATCATCTTTTTTTAAGCTAAACTTAGGCTGCTCATGCTTTTGATTCATGTAAATGATCAACAGTTGAAATATTTTTGCTTCTATAAATAAGCGCTTTGCCCTTCCCTCGTGGTTATGGAACATTAAATCCTTTAGTATTAAAGCGATGTCTGGAGAAATTGATTGCTGTTTATGAAAGGATGTAATGTTATCGAATTGATAACCTGTTATTTGATTAAAATATGTTTTTGTAAATTGTAGATATAAATATTTGCTGTTTTCAGTCAGGCTAAAATTAATTGCAGTAATTTTTCCTCCATTGATATTTTGTTGATCCTTGGTGAGCGATAAACTACTACCTTTTTGATGGTTACAATAATAATCGATTATACCATTTAGGCAGAATAAGAAGCCAATATTCGAATTGGAAGTTTCGAATAAAAAATCTTCCTTCTGATTGGTTTCAACCTCCATTATACTCATGTGGACTCCATTAAACCACTTTTCTTTTAAATTTAATGCTGCATTTTCCGTGCGCAGGTCTGTTTCCTGCTCACCGATATCTTCATTACTATCAAAATTTTCAGGGTAGCTTTTTTGATAAAGAATATTTCCGTTTGAGCATGTTGAGAGTTTAAATTCCATAAATGATTTAATCCGTTTGGCGGTATTAATTATCCGTTTAGCGTTATCTGCTTTTTGTGATTATGTACAAATTTGCACAATTATTTATAATTAGTCTAAATAAATGAAAATATATTTATCAATTGCTTTATCGCTTTTTGGATTTGTAACTGTTGCTCAGGAAATTAAAGTTGATAGCACGAAGGCAAATGATTTAAAAGATGTTGTGGTTACGGGGCAGTACGGACCGCAAACATTAAAAAATTCGGTTTATAACATTAGAACGATCACTGCTGAGCGGATAAAACTTAGAGCTGCCAACAATGTGCAACAAATTTTAAATACTGAATTGAGTTTTCGCTTTAGTAATGATTTAACCTTAGGAACTACTGATATACAGTTAATGGGGATGACGGGTAGAAATGTTAAAATCCTTTTGGATGGTATACCTATGGCCGATCGATCGGATACGCGTGAAAGTTTAAACCAGGTTGACATCAATACGATTGAGCGGATTGAGATTGTGGAAGGACCGATGTCGGTAATATATGGAGCAGATGCACTGGCGGGAGTAATTAATATCATCACCAAAAATCCGGATAAAAAATCACTAAACCTTTCTGCAAGGATTCAGGAAGAAACCGCCGGCGAGGAATATGAAGCTTTATCAGGTAAAGGAAATCACATGCAAAATTATAGCGCGAACTGGAAGAATAACCATTGGAGTGTGTTGGCCGGCTTTTCGCATAACGATTTTGGCGGCTGGAATCTGGCCAGTAAAACAGCAACTATAGATGAAGTGAATGTTGTTACAAACCGGTGGAAGCCTAAGGAACAAGTATTAGCCAATACTAAAATTGGTTACCGGTATAATAATTTTAACATTTGGTACCGTTTGGATGGCCTAAAGGAAGTTATTGATGTACGAAATGGGCTTAACCCAAACAATTACAAAGGTTTACTTCAAACTTATACCACACATCGCTATACACAACAGCTTCAATCAGAATATAAAATTAGCAATAAGCTGCTTCTTTCTGCCGTTGCGGGTTTCACCAAACTTGATCGTGCAACTAAAACAGTTATTCATGATTATGCCAATAATACCGAAGAATTATCAAGTGGCGCCGGAGCGCAGGATGTTGCAAAATTTAATGCGACTAATTTCAGGGCGACTGCAATTTATAATTTAAGTCAATCAGTTTCATTTCAACCAGGCATCGAATATAGTAGAGATGCAGCCAGTGGGCAGAGAATTAAGGGTTCGCCTGTAATTAATGATTATGCGGCATTTGTTACTGCTGAAATTAAATTGGCTGATGCGATAAATATCAGACCAGGAATAAGGTTGATCAAAAATTCAGTTTATGATGCTCCTCCAATTATCCCATCACTTAACGCTAAAATCATCCTGACTAAAGATCTTGATTTTCGTTTAGCATATGCAAAAGGTTTCCGGTCACCTGCGCTAAGAGAATTATATTATGATTTTGTAGATGCCAGTCATAATATTTTAGGTAATCCAAATTTAAAAGCAGAAGAATCGAATAGTTTTAATGGCTCGCTTGTGTGGGTGGTTAATCACGACCGCGATATTGAGTTTCGTTCTTCTTTAACCGGTTTCTACAACCTGGTAAAAAACAGGATTGATTTTGGCCTGTCTCCAACAGATAATTCAATAACCACGTTAATTAATATTTCTAAATACAAAACCACTGGTGGTACTCTTGATAACGTTATCACTTATAAAAAGAATCTACAGGCTAGTTTAGGGCTATCTTACATTGGCAGGTATAATGATTTAAGCGAAAACAATACTATAGAAACTCCTCAATTTGCCTGGGCTACAGAAATAAATTCGAACATTACTTATACACTTGCCAAACTACGCGGAAGTATCAGTTTGTTTTACAAATACACAGGCGCACTCCCTAGTTACCAGCTTATTACCGAAAACAGTACCAGCACAGTTAAACTGGTAAAGATCAGCGGTTTCCATACAGCTGATTTAATGCTGAACAAAAATCTATTTAAATCTTTAACCATTAATGCTGGAGTTAAAAATCTATTTAATATAACACAATTAGCCAACAGCTCAACAGCAAGTGGCGGGGCACACAGTACTGGTGGTGCAACTGTACCTTATAGCTATGGCCGCGCTTACGTTTTGGGCTTAAGTTATAACCTAGATATAATTAATTTATAATAACATAATCACAATAAACATGAACAAATTTAACTCAATGACCGCTATTGCTTTTTTAGCAATAACATTTACAGCTTGTAAAAAAGATTCGGATGAACCTATTATAGTTGTACCGCCATCTGATGGAAGTACTTTAACACTTAACGGATTAATTGGTGCTGAAGCAGGAAGTGCTGCTGGTAATAGTGTTTATGTTGATTTTAGTGCCGATAAACAAACTTCAGCAGAACGTGATAGTTGGGATTTAGGCTTTTATTCGGGAGCTGATTTTAAAGTTATCCTCAACTCAAGTAATGGTGCTTCTGCCTTAGTTATCAATAAAACAGATTTAAATGCTGTAACAATCTCCGATTTTGATCCTAATGGATTAAAAGTTGGTCAAGGTCAGGGTAATTTTTCATTAGTTGACGATGGCAGAGAAACTAATATCTTAAATAAAACAGCCATTGCAGCCATCTCATCAACAGATGCTGAAAATAAAGTTTATATAATCAACAGAAAAGGTGGTGCTGCAACTGTTCTGGCTAATGAAGAACTTTATAAAATTAGAATAATTAGAAAAGGCACAGCAGGTTATACCTTACAATATGCTAAAATAACCGAAACTACTTTTAAAACATTAGATGTTACGAAAAATACTGATGCGAATTTTCAATTTGCTTCATTAGTGAAAGGAACAGCGGTTACAGTTGAACCTGCCAAGGCAAGTTGGGATATTGTTTGGGGTTATAGCATGTATTGGACAACATCAAAAGATGTAAACGGTAATACAATCTATTTACCATATGCATTTTCTGATTTAGTTTTCATTAATAATTTAGTAGGTACATCTGCTGCAATTGTTACAATTACAGATACAAAAACTTATTCAGCATTTTCAGAATCAAACATTGCTGGAGAAACATTTTTAACGAATAGAGATGTAATTGGTTCAGGATGGAGAAGTACACAACCTGCTACAGGTGTTAATACAAAGATTTTTTATTTAATTAAGGATGCAGCTGGGAATGTTTACAAATTGAAATTTATTTCAATGGGTGCTGGTGATGCAGGCACACGTGGTAAACCAGTAATCGAATATAAATTGGTGAAAAAGGGATAAATAAAATTACCGCCCACTGAATTTAAAAATATGTTTTGTTAGTTGGATAAAAGCTCTCCGCGATGGGGAGCTTTATCTTTTTGGGGCAAAGCTATAGACTTAAGAGGTTTGATATGCATGTTGCATTTTAAAGCCCGTATTATGGCTCAAGATAGATACCAATGCATTAGAGCGGAAAAGATAATATTCTGCTTAGCGTTAGCTAATTAAGATCTTGAAACAAGTTCAGGAAGACGATTGGTGGCTTCTTGAGATTTTGGAAATCTAAATGGTACGGCTCTATTGGGATCAAGCGGAAAAGTTGGGGGAGTTAAACTCTAGGCATATATTTTCGATAATCTGAATAAGAAGAACTTAATATCCCTTACACCTCTCGATGTTGCTCTAAAGGCTTTGATCTTKGCATTGAAAGATTCTGCAGAAGCATTTGCGATTGAATTGATCTGGCAACAGTCCTAAAGGAATCAATTCCGCATGCTTCGACCTCATTATACCAGATTGCCAATCTTTTAAAGGCCTGTTCCTTACTTTTGCACAAYCTGAATATATCTCCCAATTTTTGGGCAATAYTATATGCATTCTTTAATTTGGGATACCTTWYGAAAAGTAGCTCTGCTCTAAGTTCTTGATTCCGTGTCCATTTTGAGGGATGTTTWAACAAAAGATACCTGCTCCGCGCCAGCAATTGCTTTAAAGTATCTCCATTAGCCAACACTTCTGGATGGTAAGCAGTTTTGTTCTTTTTWGCCGTTGCGATATCCTCATTTTCTGCATCGATAGCCTCCCAACGATACTTTATCCTAACTTCCTGAACTGCATCATAAGCCAATTTCTGAACATGGAAACGATCAATTACCCGATGC
>NZ_LMKM01000036.1 GCF_001421515.1 Pedobacter sp. Leaf216
ATATTTTATTACCTCAAACAAAAACTGGTGTACTTTGGCTCGGAATGACTGGTGCACTATGCCTCGGAATGGGTGGTGTAGTATGGGTCGGAATATCCAACCCTTGATTTTAATAAATTCATGTAATGTCTGCCCAATGAGATTAGCATCCTCTCGATTTGAGCCCTTGTAAATGCATGCAAATAATTATTGGTGAGATGCATTTTTCCTTTATGCATTTAACATTTGTGGATTTGCCCCGAGTCGGAAGCCTATATGTTCGTCAGATTCGACTCTTTCGATTTTAAACAAATTCAGCATGTAAATGGATTCCCATCTAACCATTGTTATTGGATTTATTTAATTCAATTTGAGAACGCTGGGTAAAATTTTAAACCGGACTTGCATATTCAATGTATTAACTCATCAGTCCATTTCTTGCATTCGACTATATTTAGATGGTTTAGTAAATCTGCGACAAGTCGGTTTTATTTTTAACTATTCCGGATCAGGAATACGCCCATTTTTGGCAGATTCAATATAAAGCAATACTTGGTTAATGCAAGCACTCAGCTTTTTTTGAATTTGATGTTCCCAAAAACGCATCACAGTAAATCCCTTTTCAGAAAGACTTCTGTTAACCTGCTCATCGCGCTTAATATTACGCTCTATCTTTGCCTGCCAAAATTCAGTATTTGTTTTTATACGCTCTTTTTTCTGTTGCCAATTATAGCCATGCCAGAAATCCCCGTCGACAAAAATGAGAAGTTTATACTTAGTGATATAGATATCAGGTTTTCCCAGAATAGTGTTAGAGTGGATTCTAAATCGCACATTTTTCGACCAAAGAGCCTTTCTCAGTTTGATTTCCGCTTTTGTATTTATCCCCCTAATGCGGGACATATTGAAACTTCTGGCCGCACTCGGCGCCAGTTTAATATCTTTTTTAGTTCCTTTCTTTTTTTTACGAAGGTGGGATGCCATGTCTAGACAACAAAGACCTAGGCTTAAGGTTTTACTGCTTTTTATCTTATCTTTTGATAATGCTAAATAGTATACATAAAGATTTTACGGCATTCCGTAAAAAAAAGCCAAGGACACTTGTTATATTTGGGGGTATCGCTATGATTCCGATTACCGCATGAAGATTCCCTTAATCGGTTTCAAATGGTTAGGGATTTTCGCTAGCGGTTTTTATCAAATTTAAATGTTAATATGCCAATCCCGATTATAGATATTTTTGCAGGCCCAGGAGGACTAGGGGAAGGGTTTTCTGCATTACAGGATGAGCAGGGGGAAAGGATTTTTCGTATTTCGCTCTCTATTGAAAAGGATCCCTTGGCTCATCGGACACTTAGGCTGAGAAGTTTTTTTAGACAGTTTCCGCATGGGGAGGTGCCACAGGAGTATTATGACTTTGTTCGTGGTGAGATTGATATTCATGAGCTTTATAGACGCTGGCCTGACCAAGCCGCGCATGCGCACAATGAGGCTTGGTGTGGAACGCTTGGTGATCCCGACGAACAGGATGTGAATGCTGTATCTGATCAAGAGGTGGACGAGAGGATTTCGACAGTTTTAGAAGGTGAGCGCAACTGGTTACTTATAGGTGGGCCACCTTGTCAGGCTTATTCACTAGTAGGGAGATCCCGCCGTCAGGAAAAGGTATTGAACGAAACCACAGATAAGCGTGTTGGTTTATATAAACAGTACTTGAGGATCCTGGCTACGCACAGCCCCGCGGTGTTTGTTATGGAAAATGTCAAAGGAATTCTCTCTGCCAAGACCAATGAGGATCAGATTTTCTCACGTATTTTGCAGGATCTATCCGATCCGACTATATGTTTTCCGGAGGCCGTGAAGGCCGGTGAAGAATGTCCTGGCTATAGGATTTATTCTCTTACCGGCGAGCCTAATGGATTTGATGAAAATGGAAATCCTCAATATAGGCCGAGTCAGTTTGTCGTTCAGACGGAAAATTATGGAATCCCTCAAACCCGTCACCGCGTGATTCTCCTTGGGGTAAGAAGAGATCTGGATATCCATCCTGGCATTCTGGAACCTAGTCAGGAGGTTAATATTTACGATGTAATCGGCGCACTGCCTCGACTTAGAAGCGGTCTATCCAAACGCATAGACAGTTTTGAGGCATGGAGAAACTTGATTTCAGAGGTCTTCGATAAGGATCTCTCTGAAACCGATCCCTCTATTATTGCTGAGATGAAGCGTGCATTTACCAATACAAATGAATCTGAAAAGGGCAGTGATTTTATTCCAACCGATTTACAACAGATTAACTACCGTGCAGAGTGGTTCAGTGATGAGCGGCTTAATGGTGTGCTCAACCATACCTCCCGATCGCATATGGACGGCGACATTCACCGATATCTTTTTGTAGCCAGTTTTGGAAAGGTTAAAGGACTCTCACCCAAGCTCAGCGATTTCCCTCTATCACTTCTTCCCGCACACATGAATGTAAGGGAAGGGATTGATGACAAGAAGTTTGCAGACCGTTTCCGTGTCCAGCTTGAAAACAAAGCGTCAAAGACCGTGACCAGTCACATTTCCAAAGATGGCCATTACTATATCCATCCCGATGGGAGCCAGTGTAGGAGCCTCACGGTAAGAGAAGCTGCCAGAATACAAACCTTTCCTGATAATTATTTTTTCTGCGGGAACAGGACCTCACAGTTTCATCAGGTGGGCAACGCTGTACCTCCCCTCCTAGCTTATCAGATAGCTGGAGTGGTAAAGGGGGTATTTTTGGAGATAGAAGCCGCCGTTCTCAATGAACACTAATTAACAAAAAATCATTAACGCTCAAAATGAATGAAAAAAATATAGAAAAGCCGAATTTTGAGGACGTAAGTCCGAACCCAGAACATCTGATAAAATCCATAGCTGAGCAGGGATACAACCTAGAGACAGCTCTTGCTGATCTGATGGATAATTCCATTTCTGCATCAGCTGATAAAATCGAGGTCCTCATAAGAATGGATATGGAACCATTTACGCTTTACTTAGCGGATAATGGAAATGGCATGAATAGTGAGGAACTTCGTTCAAACATGCGGTTTCCAAGTAATTCACCAGATGATACAAGGGAAAATATTGACCTAGGCCGTTTTGGGCTGGGAATGAAAACCGCCTCATTTTCGCAGACGAGATGTTTCACGGTAATGTCGAGGAAAAAAGGTACTGACCATTATTCAGCCAGAACTTGGGATGTCGAACATCTGAAAAAAACTGGTGTCTGGGAATTAAAGGTGAATACAGATAAGGAAATAGGCCAGATAATTAAGGAATATCGCAATCTGAGTAATGGACATCTAAACCCTCATGAGGACTTCAAAGCCAATACTATCATTGTGTGGAGAGGTCTTTATAAATTTGAGAATTATCTGGAGGATGACAATAGACAAAGTGCATTGAAACGCGAAATCACTGAGGTTACCTCGGACTACCTCTCCTTGGTATTTCACCGATTCATGGAGCGCAAAGAAATGCCCCTCCGAATTCGGATTAACAATAACCACATAAACCCATTCAATCCATTTCCAATTCAAGAGCAGGATTTCAGGCCCATGGAATTCAAGCAAAGGCATTTTAGTACTGATCTGATCAGAATGGAAGGATTTATTCTGCCATCCAGAAGTATTGACGAAAGTAAACAGCGTTTCTCAATATGGACAACAAAAAACAGGGGTTTGATGGATATGGAGGGTATTTATATCTATCGAGCAGATAGAATTATTCTGTTTGGAGGATGGAACGGTTTAATAAAAAAAGGCCCTAGGTTACAGCTCGCCCGCTTAAGGGTGGACGTAGGGAACAGCGTGGATCACCTCCTACATCTCAATGTTGCTAAATCACATATCGTAATACCCCATGATCTCAAAAACGCATTTGAAAATTACATAGAAGAACTGAAAATTGAAGCTGAGCGAGAATTTTACAACCGCGGGCTAAAAAAATTCACGGGCAAAAAGAAGGAGAGTCCAACTCAGCTATTTGAAAGGATTGCAACAAATAAAGGTGTAATGTTAAAGCTTAACACTAAGTTTGCACTAATAAACAAACTCAGCTCCACTCTGAACCCAGAGCAAGCGGTTTTATTCAAGCTGGTTTCAAAAATGATAGAAACCTCTATTAACAGTGTCCGTCATGCACATCAGGAGAAGGAATTTACCGGAACAGAGGAAAAAGACGGCATCAATTTCAAAGAGCTTGAGCAATGTGTCCAAGAACTCAAAAAATCAGGAATCTCATCAGAAAGTATAAAAGATGATATCCTCCCTAGCCTAGGCTTTAGCATTAGTTCTTTACCCGAATCCCTAATTAATCTCTTAAAATAAATGACCCACACCAACTACATAGAAATCATTAAAAATGTTGTTGCAAGCAAAGCAAAGGAACATGCATCCACAGCTAGGCTTGACACACATTTTTTCGAAACTCTGCCCTCACAGATCAAAGAGAGTGTCCTTGTCATTTTCAGGCTTATGGGCTATGCAGAGCTGGATGATGTCACATTCGCAGAATATTTCCAGATCGCAAAAAAGGAATATCTCTCAGTAAATCCTATTGTTATTGAACCAGCCCATTCCCTGACGAAAAAAGGATTTAAAACTTGGCTCACCGCAGAATACCTTGGCCCAGATTTTAAGTGGAACTATACTGACAGATATTTGAAACTACTTTCAAAAACCGGAAGAAGTGAGAAAGTGATTGAGGAAGTAAGGGATTCGAGTCGTTCAATTGTCGAAAAGATGGGGAATCCCAAATCATCAGAATCTTTTTATACAAGAGGCCTTGTGGTGGGAAGTGTTCAGTCAGGAAAAACAGGCAACTTCAATGCTGTCATAAATCGTTCGGTGGATCTTGGTTATGGGCTCATTATTATACTTTCAGGGATCATGGAAGATCTTAGAAGCCAGACCCAGCTTCGGATTGAAAGTGACGTGGTAGGGGAAGGACTGAATATTGAAACCCAGAAAAACCAGATCAAAGGAGTAGGAAATATTCACAGATTTGGAAAACTTGGTGATAATGAAACTGAGCAGGTAATATCAATAACTTCGTCAAAGTCCGATTTCAATAATAATCTGGTTAATGCAGATTTTTCGCTTAATCACACAAACATCCTCGTCTGCAAGAAGAATGTCGGAGTACTTAAAAACCTAATTATCTGGCTCCACGATTACATGGGTGAAGACAAGAAAAGGCATGACATTCCCTTGCTGATCATTGATGATGAAGCGGATAATGCCTCTTTGAATAATGAAGGAAAAAAAGGCAGGGAATATGCGTCAAAAATTAATGGTCACATACGTGCGCTACTAAGTCTTTTCAACAAAAAAACTTATCTAGGCTATACCGCTACCCCCTTTGCCAATGTACTTCAGGACCGAAATCCTGCAGGTGAAGCAAAATGGATTATAAATACGAAAATTATAAGTGAAGACGGAAGCCTTGAAAAGAAAATTCTTGAACTAGAGGATTATCTATTTCCCGATGACTTTATTGTTCTGCTTAATACCCCTTCAAATTATATCGGAGCGAAACAAATATTCCAGACAGCTATTGAGGATTATCAGAAAGATAAAATACCTTTGATTGAGGTTGTCTCAGACCATATTGCGGAGTTCCCCTCAAGGGTCATGGTTTTGGAAGACGGCAGTTTAATTGGGATAAGGTCATATGGGAACAAAGAGGCATTTGAAGAAAATGGTGGTTATCTTGATTTTGAAGATTATAATCATTACAGAAAAAGCACAAGAGGTTCAAAATCCGGCGATAGTTTTCCTGCCGTTCTTCCGCAATCCTTAAAAGAAAGTATTATTTGCTTCATCCTAGCCACTGCAATCAGAGAAAGCCGAAAAAAAAACATAATCCAGTCGGCACTTTTTAATCCGCATAATACTATGTTGATTCATATTTCACGTTATACCCTATGGCAAAACCGTACCCGAGATCTAACTCAGAGGTATCTTACAAAACTTGAGGGTGACATCAGCAATGACTTCCCATCAGATCCTCAGTCGGTTTATGCTGATTTTGAGCGTCTTTGGTATAAATACTATGCTGCAATTACTGAATCAATACAAAACTATCTACCAGTAAATTACGAAGACCGTTTTATGGCTCCTGTAAGCTTTGAGGCAATAAAAAAACATATACCAGATATCATAAAGGAGATTGAAGTTAAAGCGATAAATAACGTCACCAAAGATAAACTGGAGTATCCTTCTGCATCGCCAAAAAAAATTATAGCAATAGGTGGAAACAGGCTTTCAAGAGGATTCACCCTCGAGGGTCTAACAATAAATTATTTTATCCGATCCACCAATTTCTCGGATACACTGCTTCAAATGGGAAGATGGTTCGGCTACAGGCCAGGTTATCTTGACTGTTGCAAACTTTTCATAACACAAGATTCCGTGGACAAATTCAACTCCACAACTCGGGCCATTGAGGAATTGGAAATAGAGTTTAAAAAAATGGAAGCAAAAGGTAAAACCCCCGCCAATTTCGTCCTAAGAGTAAAAAAACACCCGGGAACACTAAAAATAACCAGACCGTCCATCCTAAAAGGCACTAAGGAAGTAAAATGGTCTTATCAGGATCAGCTGGAACAGACGACAGAATTCAGTGTTAAACCGGAAAAGATCAAACAGATCTGGGAAAGTTTCAAATACAACATCGTGAAACGGCATAGTTTTTCTGATAATGGGCTTGGGTTTCTTACGGCAGAGACAGATAGTGTGGGAATTACAGACATTCTCAAGCATAGCACGAATTTCAGTGTGGAGGACGCGATGAGCATGATAAAATTCATAGAGCTGTGCAATGAAAAAGAGTTCTTGACAAAATGGACAATCGCAATAAAAATCAAAGGCCAGGCGAACAATCGAAGCGGAAAAGGCAAACTTAGCGCTATTGAGTCCGGGTTGAACACTGACATTGATTTAAGCATCCGCAGAGGACCGAAGGATAATGAGGATGGAACACATAATATCTACAGAAAACAGTTTTTGGAAGATTTTAAGTTTACTGCCTCAGGAAGATCGGCAAATATTATATCTTCAGGATCTGATCTTGCCATTTTGCTAAATAATGATGAAAAAACATTAGCGGAAGCAGAGTTCAGAGATCAGATAACTAGGGTCCTGTTAAAAGAGCATAGGGATTGGACAGAAGAAAGAGCGCGGGAAGAAGCGTTAAAGAAAACAATACCTGAAAGAGTATATCGTGAAAAGATGAGTTCCAGGGAAGGGCTCATGGTAATATATCTTTTTGACTCTTGGTACACTTTCCTTCAGGAGAGAGGAAAGGTAGACGGACACTTTAAAGACTTTATCACAAAAAACCAAATCAATCTGGATATACCGATTATTGGTACAGCAATAGGCTTCCCACCTATAGAGCCAGATCCGGGAGGTGTTTATCTACATGGGGATTATGGCTTTGAAGACGAAGAAGAAATGGAAAATACTGAAGAAACTGATCTGGCAATTCCTGAAGATTATAAGACTATATGAGAAAGGAATTCTTAGAAGAGCAGTGGCTGAGACTTTCGGTGGAAAAACCAGAAGGAGGTATAAACTCTATCAGAATATCTGCAGCATGTATTCCTGATTTGTATTTGGGCCTAGATAAATCAGGATCTAGGAACCTGATTCTTGAAATTCCAAAGAGTCTGCAGTTTCGTTTTAAATCAGTCATAAAAGAAAATCTATCAATTGAATTCTTTAACGAGAGTCATCATATCGTGCTCAAACTTATTAAGCATGCTTTTGAGGATCTCTTCAATGATCTGATACTATCTCTTTATGGGAAAATTTTTGAAATGAGTGACCCAAAAGGGTTTGCAGAGGAATTCATACATGCTTTTTATCGATGGAACGGTTTTTTTAGCGGAATGAATTCGCAAAACCTGACTGATGAAATAGTGAAAGGACTTTTTGGCGAGATGATTGTTTTGAAACAACAGATGGAAGCTTCAGAACCATGGTACATTGACTCCATCCTAGATTCTTGGAAAGGCCCATATGATGCAAGACACGATTTTGAGTCTGATGAAAAGTGTATTGAGGTTAAAACAATAGAACATACAAAAACACAGGTTAGAATATCCAGCGAATTTCAGATGGATTTAATACCGGATAAACCGCTTGAGCTTTGTATTGTGTTCTTAGAAAATGGTGGCTTGGAGGGAAAACCTATTTCCGCTCTTATTTCAGCAATCAGGGAAATTATTTACAGCAATGGTGGTGACCTTGGAATATTTGTAGCTGCACTTTCGCGAAAGGGTATTTTTGGAATAGTTCTGCCTGAATATGACCACTTGAAATTCAATCCGATTAAGTTATCTTTTTATGACTGTGCTGCAGAAATTTTCCCAAAATTAACCCCCTCAAACCTTGCTGACGGAATATTTGATGTCAGCTATAGTATCCGTCTTAGTCAGCTGGAAAGCTGCAAATTGTCAGAAAACGCAATCTCATGGAAATAAAAGAATTATTAAAATACAGATCAAATCTATTAAAGGAGTCCACCGATTCCGACCAGTTTGTAAACCAGAATAGTTTTCTATCGCAAGTACTACCATTAATGTATGATGCAAAACTCATAGACAGCGAAGACTATAGCGAGAGTTACTACATATATGATCAGGACAATCTTAAAATAAACGGGTATGCGGTGAATGAATCCGGTGAACGCCTTCAGCTTTTTCTAGTGGATGAGAGCAAACTTGATCTCTCCGCGAAAGCCGACGACTTGAGCATATCAATAAGAGCATACTACGAAAACCAGTTCAAAAGAGCAACAAGATTTGTAAATAAAGCAATAAAGGGCCACTTAAATGATGAGCTTCAGCTTTCAAGTCCCGTTGGAGCACTTGTATCAATGCTTTCGTCGGCCGAAGGTGCTGATCAGTTTGATGTGGTTGAAATATTTGCTATCTGTGCATCTGCAACGGTGGAGTCACGGGGAACCAGTCCACAACCCAAAAAATTGGATTTTGAGGACGAGGAAATCAGTATCAGCTTTAATAAGAACAGAGAAAAAATAACTAAAAAAGTGCTGATTATAAAAAGACTGATAGATCTAAATTTCCTTCATTCAGTTGAAATATCCCGTGGTCAACGTGAAGCACTGGTTATTGATTTTCAAAGAGATTTCAACTATAGTATTGAAGCCATCAAAGCCGCAGATGAAGAAAATTTTGAATCTTACCTGTGCGTACTTCCCGCGTGGATTCTAGCGGATTTATACCGTAAATACAGTACGAGACTACTCGAGAAAAACGTGCGTTCTTTTCTCCAGTTTAAAGGTGTTAATGCTGGAATAAGGGAAACAATAAGACTCAGCCCAGAAAAATTCATAGCTTTCAATAATGGGATAACCATTACGTCTACGGGAAAAACCACATCGGAAAAAAATGGCAAGACTTATATAAGTTCGCTTACAGACTTTCAGATTGTTAACGGCGGGCAGACCACTGCAAGCATATTTTTTACACGAAAAGATGGTTTTTCTGTAGAAAATGTAAAGGTAATGGCCAAAATAAATATAGCTAAAAATGTTTCTGAAGAAGGCTTGGATGAACTTATTTCAAAAATCAGTCGATTTTCAAATTCACAGACCAAGGTTTCTACGGTTGACCTAGGGTCGAGAAACCCTCAGCTTACAAAAATAAAATCACTTTCAGACAGTGTAATGATGCCAAGCGGTAAAAAATGGTTTTTTGAAAAATCAAAAGGAGAGTTCAGTACCCTTGTACGTATGGGGGGAAAGGCGGAAAAAGATTACCCGAAAGAAGTACGCTTCTCAAAAGAGCAACTGGGGAAATACTATACTGCTTGGGGAGAACAGCCTTATGTAGTTAAAAAGGGAGGGGACAAAGTATTCAAATACTTTATAGATGCACTTAGCGGAGATGAGAATGGCAAAGGGAAAGCGTTGATCGACAGGAATTTCTACGAAATGCTTATTTCGAAAGTAATAATATTCCGAAGAATGGAGGAACTATATGGACAAGGGAAAAATGCGATAGGACAGATACGCTCCGCGGTAGTACCGTATTGTATATCGGTCCTTTACGATTATACCGATGCGAGCAGGAGCAATATAGTATTTGATCTTGGAAAAATCTGGGTGAAAGAAACACTTGAGGACGATTTAGAAACGTTTATGAAGGAAATGATGGAACTTATGAATGGGCTAATCAAAAAATACTCAGCCAGCGATGACCTTGGCGAGTATTCAAAGCGCAAAGAACTTTGGGATAACATATCGAAAAGTGAAGAAATAGAAAACCATATGTCCAGCATCAATGCTAAAAAGATACTGGCAAAATATTGCATTAGTAAGGATGAATTTAAGTCCAGACTCGCGAAAAAATCGAAGCAAAAATTCGCTGACCTTGGGATTTTGCAGCAGAATATTATCATTTTCAGCAGGACGGCGGACTACTATAAAAAACTTGGATTGATAATATCGGAAAACATCACCACTACCCAACGCAGTAAAATGGATCATATCATTAACTGCATCGTTAACAAAAATGATATAAATTCCGAGCACCTTGAATTCGAGCGGGAAACCGTACATGCAGTGCAGGCTGCATATCCAGAAGTCTTCGATACCATTCACATAGAAGCTGATGAAGGTTGGCAGTCCGCATTTGAGCTGGTAAGTGGGATCTACAACAAATGTATGGAAGACTCTGGTAACATCATGTCGGCTTTCCAGCGTCAGCGGGAAATTGTAAAAGCCAAAGGTGCTAAATTCTATTCAGTTTACGACGAAATCGGTAAAGCGCTGAGTGATGGCAAGAGCCCCACAATGAAGCAACTTTACAGTGTAAAAACCACAATTTCAATACTCTAATCTAATCCTAACAGCAAAAATTATCTTACCATAAGAAATGAATTTTTAAGCCATTAAATAAATCCTTAAAACAGGTGCGGTGAGTATGGTTTGCTCACCGCCTAGTATAAGGCACCTTCATATTCTGGCTCGAAAAGAAATGATTATAAAAACTGCAAAGATGGAATAATATAAGTACTCTAATTTAAATTCCATCTCTACAATCCCAATTCTTTTTTACTTTTTTCATAATCAGTAATCATCATACCTAAAACATCGTCATAATTTATTTTAGTACTTGGGTGCCCCATATCTTTTCTAAGGGCAATTATTATATCTACGAAATCTTTTAATCCTTGAGCCGGCGTCTTATTACCGTTGCCGGAGGTTCTTTTCCAATAACTAAACTGTTTTAAAGCTCCATCCGAACCATAAATTGTAAGTTCTTTAATAATCTCAAGCATTTTGGAGTCAATATCTTTTTGGGTTTCCTCTTTCTTCAAAATGGTATCTTCAAATAGGCCAAAGAACAAATTGATAATCTTGATGTAAACTTGATATTTTTTATCCGAAAGTTGATTTTGAATACTTATTCTTTTCTCTTTTTCCCTTTGGTACAACCATGAGGTATAGCCTATTACAGCAGTAAGAATTATGGGCAAAGTGGTTAATAATAAAGTTTTAATTAAGTCCATTTTTAAAATAATCTTAAGATTTCTTGTAAGCCTCCGCAAATTTTCTCAACCTCTTCACCAGCTCCGGATTATTTACCTTCACAGTCCCACCTTTTTTTTTATCAAATTTTTCAACTTCATAAGAAATTCCTTCAATTTTATTCAATCGTTGAAGTTCAGACTCTAGTGCTTCTGCAAAGCCTGTGTTAACACGCCCTTGTGGCTCATACAACATCCTATTATCTATTTCAACTAACTCCCCTATCTTATTTAAATTTTCCGCCTCTGGTTGAGTTACATTTGAGTTCCAAGAACTTACCGTTGTATAATTAACATCGAGCCATATAGCAACTAAACGCTGTGATGCTCCGGATGTTTTCACTACTTCTTTGATCCTATTTTTTTGAATACTAATATTATTTTTCCTTCTAGGCATTAAAATTATAATTTAGTACTTGGTACAAATAATTATTTTACTATATTTGTTATCAGTTATTTACAGCGACTAATAGAGTAGGACTAAAACTTACTTTTTACGATGTCACTCATGATAGAAAACCGTCAATTTTCCCTATGAGTAATCGTGAGTTCGCTTTCTATTGAATATTTGTATCTTCGCATACTTATTCAATAGGGCGAACTTCATGGAAGTCTTTTGGGGAACTCAAGCTTAGGCTTGAGCGGTTCTTGACGGTACCACTATCAAAAGCGTTGAAGTTCGCCTTATTGGTGCTTTACCAATTTAGCTTCCTTCTACTTTTGTTGAGTACGCATCGTTTTACATAAAATTAACCGTTTATGAAAACGAAAAAATTAATTGCAGCCATTTACCAGCACCTCCAAGAGGAACTGCATGGTTATTCCCAACAACTCTTATTAAAGAACGTTATTTGTTCTCCATCTTAATACGTGCCAGAATTCCAAGTAAAAATATAGCCCAAAAGAGCGGAAGCTGTGTGAAAGAGAGAGCGCACAAAGTCCCCGCGGGTTAATTTAGCTTGGTACCAGCCCTTTATTGCTGATTAGGCAAAGGTGCAGTACGATGGTTTTTCGCAATCCCAAGGTAAGTATCTTTTTCCTAATAACAAATACGGTTTCCCGTATCCGCACATTAAAATGCGGAAGGGCTGGTTTTTGCCTAAATTTTAACACACCAATAAAGTCAATTTAAAACATGAGCTTAAGCAACCACTATCATTTCGATAGGCTTTACGCTTTAAAGCCTAAGAATCCCGTATGATTTGAAAAAACCAAAGGCAGGTAACCAGAATAGTTAAATAGAAATAGGTTCTTTAATGATGACCTGCCTTGGTTTCCTCGTTTTATTCCCATTCCATTTTTTTTAAATCGACAAACTAGACTCTATGAAAATAAAAATGTTATATGTAGTCATGGCTATGCCATGGCCAATATTCCCGCGCTTCCTAATATCCATTCTTTTCCCCTTGCTGCTGATTTTAGTTTTGACCCCCTACTATGCCTCAGCACAGGAGAGCCTCTCCACTGCAATTGCAGTAGGTCAAAAAATTCCAGAAGTAATCCGTAAAGCCCAAATGATTTCTATATCTCCATACGGAGAACAAATTATTTCCCTATCTGACTTTAGGGGTAAAGCTATAATTATTGATTTCTGGGCAAGTTGGTGCTCGCCCTGCCTTCAGAATATGCCTATTCTGGACAGCTTGCACCGCAATAACAATGCTGATCTACAGGTCATTATGATGAACGCGAGTTCAAGCAAGGACGGCTATTTAAAGGAACGTAAATTTATTCGAGAGTATTTGCTGCAGCATCCAGCTTTTATTACTCCTATTGTACTTAAAAATGATGTTTTCAGGCAGTACTTCGGTTTTACCATTGTTCCGCACTACGTCTGGATCGGAGCAGATGGAATTTTGAAAGCAATTACCGACCACACCGATCTGACTTCTGTTAACATCTCCAGACTGATCTCAGGGGAAAAAATGGAATTAACCGTTAAAGTTAAATAACCATGGGGAACTTAAATTTCAGCACCCATGAAAAAAAATGGGATATTTTACTGGCATCGTCGGCAATTCTTATCCTTTTATTCTCCTTCATGGGCACCTATGCCCAGCCGGCGATACCTTTAGTGGTGAAAGGAAATATTGTTTTTTCAGACGTCAAAGTGCAGGCAACGCTTTCAACTAAGCTCAACGGGCGCGCCAATTCGGATGAGAATGGAAAGTTTTCTTTACCCATTACAAAGTTACCGGATACCCTCATTGTTACAGCTATCGGTTACCGTACCGAGCGCCTTGCAATTATCACTGGAAAAGAAGAATTCAATGTCGAATTGATCATGGATGTATTTGAGCTAAAGAGTGTAGAAATAAATACCGGATACCAGACACTCAAGCCAAATGAAATAAACGGTAGTGTATCAGTTATCAGCTCAGATAAACTCAATGCCCGCGGAGGATCTAATATCCTGGATAGACTGCTCGGACAGACTTCCGGACTGTTGATGAATATTGGTAAAAGTGAAAGCAACGTAATGAATAAAACAGGGCTTTCCATTAGGGGGGCTGGTACTTTTAACGGCCCCCTAGACCCGCTGATAGTTCTGGACGGTTTTATTTACGAAGGGGATATAGACAACATCAATCCAAATGACATTGAAGGGGTCTATATTCTAAAGGATGCTGCCGCGGCATCTATTTGGGGTGCGAGGGCAGGAAATGGCGTTATCGTTTTAACCAGTAAAAAAGGGAAATTCAACCAAAAAACAGAGATCACTTTCTCGGCCAGTCAACTAATAGCTTCACTACCGGACCTATATGCCGTCCCGCAAATGTCTTCTGCAGATTTTATAGAATTTGAACGTGATATGTTCAGCAGGGGATATTATAACGACAGGATAAATTCCACGCCTTATCTGGCCTTATCTCCCGCCGTAGAACTACTGCTCAAACAACGTAGGGGATTAGTTTCCGCTGTCCAGATGGAAGATGGGCTAAGTCAGCTGAAAGAGATTGATAGCAGAAAATCATATCTCGATGAATTTTACACCCATGCATTAACCGCTCAGTATAGTCTGGGGATAAGAGGAGGGGGAGAAAATTATTCATACCTGTTATCGGGAAGTTTTGACAAATTAAAAGGCGGAACTAAAAGTAGTTCTAAAAAAATGAACATAAATCTTTCGCAGTCTTTGAACATTACCAAAAAATTAAGTTTAAACACAAAGATTTATTTCACGAACCTAAATTCGAGGTCAGGTGGGCCGACCTACAATTCGATCAACGTCGGAGGCAGGCTTCTGCCATATCTTTTCTTCAGGGATGCAGATGGAAATCCTTCGGTGATACAAACATCTTATAGAAGTGAATATACCGATACAGTTGCCATTGGAAAATTTTTGAACTGGAAATACTATCCGGCCGAGGAATACAAACATAGCGGAACAGCGGTTTCTTCCCAGGAAATTTTTGCCAACGCAAATCTTGTTTACAAAATATTTGATTTTTTGAATGTCAGTGCCGCCTATCAATACCAGTTTCAATATTCCAAAAATGAGCTTTATAGCGATGAAAACAGCTATGCAGCAAGAAACCTGATCAACACTTTCAGTGAGATCAACCGCATCACAAAAGTGGTCACACGTGCCGTACCTTTAGGCGGGATTAGCAACCAATCGGTCAATGATCTGAACAGTTATACATTAAGAGGTCAGCTTAACCTGGATAAGACATTTGCAAAACATAGGATTAACGCAATTGTGGGTATAGAAATGAGGGAGCTGCGTTCTAAAAGCAATGGCAATACCAGATATGGATATTACCCCGATCCTCTGTCCTATACCGATGCAGATTATGTAAATGCCTATAGAAATTTTCTTTCGGGCAGTCAGCAGAAAATCCCTTCAGGGATATCCCTGAGTGATACCCGCTCGCGTTTTTTGAGTAAATATGCGAATCTGGCCTATACCTTTTTGGATAAATATACAGCTTCAGTAAGCCTGAGGGAAGACGGGTCCAACATCTTTGGTGCCAGTACGAATGACCGGTTCAAGCCGCTCTGGTCAGCTGGTCTGGGATGGTTATTGTCCGGGGAAGAGTTTTATAAACTAGCCTGGCTGCCAAAACTCAGGCTGAAAGCAAGTTTTGGTTATAGTGGCAATATTGACCTATCGAGGACTGCATTGTCAGTCGGTGTATACTCAACAAATGACCTGTCATCCCTCCCCATTACCCGGATTTCAGGCATCAACAATCCAAGTTTACGATGGGAGCAGCTCTCGCAGTTGAGCATAGGAACAGAATTTGAATTCAAGGGAGCAAGGCTGACGGGTTCGATATCCTATTTTCAAAAAAGAGGAAAAGATCTTTACGGGCCGGCACCTTACGACTACACTTCATGGGGGGGATCGAACGTTTTGGTACGCAATGTCGCCGATATGGCATCCAAAGGTATCGAAGCGGATGTTCATAGTCTGAATTTTATATCCGGTCAGTTTAAATGGTCCACAGATGCCTACTTCAACTTTAATAATTCAAAAACAGTCCGTTATTATACCTCATCATCTTCAAGTCTCTTTTCATTGGTTGGCAATGGGAATAGCATTACGCCGGTTATCGGAAAGCCGCTTTATGCAATCGCGGCATACAAATGGGCCGGACTAGATGCGGCCGGTAACCCTATGGGATATCTTAATGGAATGCCCAGTATAGATTATCTCGCAATTTCAAAGGAAGGAAGCACAACAGGAAACAACATCGTTTATCTGGGATCGGCAAGCCCCTTATATTACGGATCAATGATCAATAATTTTCATTGGAAACAGTTTGGTCTATCTTTCAACCTTTCTTACAGGATCGGGTATTATGCCCGCAGGGAAGCACTTTCTTATAGCTCGTTGATGGATTTTGGAAAAGGGAATAGCGATTATGCCCTCCGATGGCAAAAGCCTGGAGATGAGCAGATAACCAATGTGCCCTCTTTCGTTTATCCGGTCAATACGGCAAGGGATGGTTTTTACGCCAACTCTGAGGTCAATGTTATCAAAGCAGACAATATCAGACTGGATTATATCAATCTAAGCTACAAATTCGACCTGAAATTCAAAAGCATGGCACTAAGAAATGTTGAAATATACACCGGTATTCAGAATCTAGGCGTCATCTGGAAAGCCACAAAGCTTGATGTTGATCCCGATTATTTAAACACAATTAAGCCTGTGAAAAATTTCCTCTTTGGAATCAGGGGTGCGTTTTAAACTTATATACTAAGATGAAAAAATATAAATTACTGATCATGCTTTTGCTTGTTGTTATTGTGACTGGCAGCTGCAAAAAATATCTGGACCTTAAATCCAATGCAAAGCTGGTAACCCCGCATACCCTGGCAGATATACAGGGCATACTGGATGACGGAGAATTGCTGAACTTAAAGACCACTCCCTCTATGAACGAGTCTTCGGCAGACGATTTCTTTTTATTGCCTGCTACGTTTAATTCCCTTCCTGTTAGTTTCCAGGCCATTTATAGATGGCAACCCAATGATACGCGCTTCCCAAATGACTGGAGCCTGGGTTATCAGGCGGTTTTTAACGCGAATTTAAGCCTGGACCTTTTGGAAAATGTAGAAAGAAATTCCGCCAATAATATGCAGTGGGACAATATCAAGGGATCGGCATTATTCTACAGGGCATTCCATACGCTCAATCTTACCATGCAATATGCCAAGGTATACAATGAGGCGACCGCTGATGCAGATTTGGGTATAGTGCTGAGGTTATCTTCCGATTTCAATGTGCCATCGGTCCGCAGCAGTGTCCGTAATTGTTATCAAAAGGTTATTTCCGACTTAAGAGCAGCTCTGGAACTTTTGCCCGTGTACCCGGTCCACCTGATGAGACCCTCTAAAGGGGCTGTCAATGCATTGCTGGCCCGTACATATTTATTTATGGGGAAATATCAGGAGGCAAAATTCTATTCCGATGAAGCGCTAAAAATAAATTCTACCCTGATGGACTACAATGGCGACGCTTTCATCGGAGCCCTAACTGCGGCCATACCTTTTAAAAAACTTAACCCTGAAACAATTTTTTATGCAGAAATGGGGCAGATCCAGGTTCTGCATACTGCAACCAGGGGAAGGATAGACACGACATTATATGCAGACTATGCCAATGCTGATCTAAGAAAAACAGGCTTTTTTAATCTTGTCTCGGGATACCCCCAGTATAAAGGTAGCTACACAGGGGCAACATCAGTTTTTTTTACCGGATTGGCCACAGACGAACTTTTTCTGATCCGGGCTGAATGCAATGCATACTTGGGTGAACTGACAGCTGCTCTTTCGGATGTTAATACACTGTTAAAAAATCGCTGGAATAGATCGGTAGTCTTTGTACCAGTCTTGGGAACCAACCGGGAAGATGTACTTTCAAAAATACGTCTTGAAAGAAGAAAAGAGTTGCTAATGAGAGGACTTAGATGGATTGATCTTAAAAGATATAACCGGGAAGGGGCCAATATTGTAATTTCAAGGAAGATCAACAACCAACTGATTACTTTACCTCCAAACTCGTCTTATTTTGCATTGCCCATCCCATCAGACATCATTGAAGAATCCGGCATCGCGCAAAATTAAGCCAAAAATTTAGCTATTTTTAAGAAAAACCAGGGGGCCGAAAGACCTCCTGGTTTAATTGATAAGTTCATCACACTGTTGATCGGGTTACTCTGCCTCGCGGTTCAACTTTGTAATAGATCCATCTGCTGATCCGGTAACTACAGCCCCGAATGCTGTTGAAGAAGCAGTCAGATTTGCACTTGCTTTTAATGTAGCAGAAGGGGTGCCAGGATTGTTAACATAAGTATCCTCAATACGGATAGAACAAGCCTGGTCAGTACCAGAAGGACATTCAAGTCCATCAGGGTCATAAGTCCAGTTACTTTCAGTTTCAACATCGCCAACAGTCATCGCAGAAGGACCGGTATAATGAAAAGTATACTTAACCCTTTTCTCTGCCGATAAATCTTTACCGGGTGTGAAGGCACTTTGTGTCAACACTAAACCGAACCCCAACATTAGGGCTGCAAGGTTTAAAATTTTACTTTTTAGCATAGTAATTACTGCTTTATTGCTTTTGAAAAAGCAGACGAAAAAGTTTAGTTTAAATATATAGTTGCACTTCAGCCTGACCGGATAAACGGCAAAGTACATGGTTCATCCCGGGTTTATCTGCCGGGCATTTAATTAATCAGTACTGTGCCCGGCGTCCCCCTTTCTTTTTTAATTCAACAAAAAGACAGTTAGCATTTATAACCATGAAAAATATGTCAAACCAGAAATGTGTCTTCCAGCTCATCTTAGAGATCATCCCTCCGCAGCTGCATGGAATTTTGGGAAAGAAGTGACTTAAAGCCAGGATGACATAGATGGTAAAGCCAAAGAGTAGCAACAGGGAAATCAATAATCCCGGTTTCCTCTGGTTTAAAATCAGAAGAATGACTGTCGAGGCTTCCAGAATCGGCACCACATAAATCAGCACCAATATCACTGCACTGGAAAAAGGTTGCTGGTGCATTTGTCGCTGAAACAGGGCTAAATCAGCAAGCTTTATAAACAGGGCATAAGACCAAAGCAAAATGAGCAGAAACAATCCCAAAGAATTGAGATATGAACATGTTGGGAATTTCGCGCCGCTTGATTTTACAGAATATTTTCCTGTATCTTTTATCGTTTCCATAACAATTATCTGATTACAGATTAAAGTTCGGATGGATCCAGATGACAAACCCTACAGTATTTTGGTAGATTTCAATCTCTTTAATTTAGGGCAAATACTCAAATTTTTATGACAGATTTAGGTGGAATAAGATACCATTTAAGACTTTTAACGGTATAATCGCTTTATCCTGTAGAGGTATTTTGATTCAATGTTCAGAATCGATGCCAGGATATCATGAATGGGAAGATAGATGAGTTTTGGATGGTGCCGTTTAAAATAAAGATATCGATCTGCAGCATTGCTGATCCTCAGCATAAGCTCTCTCTCCTTACCAGCATGTAGACTTTCTTCGTAGATTTCCAGCAGCATCCGGTAAAGGCGGGGTTCTTTCCTGGCAAGCTCATCTGCCTTTGCGAGGTTGAGCGCAAATCCTCTACTTTCTTTAAGAAAGCCAATATACTCGATTGATAAATCACCGGTAAAAAAACCTGCAGAAGGTAAAAAGAAACCGCTTTCCATAATCCAGGCTGTATGTTGCTCCTGGCCAGAAACAAAATAACCCCTTACCAGCCCATGTTCGATAAAATAGATTACCGGAAAAGAATATTCCGGAGTACTCACCAATAAACCTTTCTCAAAAACCTTAGGCACAAAAATATCCAGCAAACAATCAACAAGATGTTTTTCCGCAGTCCGCAGGTTTAATAGTTTATCTATGAGTCTTTCCATTTTCACAGGTAACTGTTATCGTAAATCAGTAGATAATCAAGGATCTGTTCATGCGGGTAGGCTTTAAATAAGTCCGGATGATCTGATCTGTATTCTTCGTAAAAAGCTTTTTTACCCTTTGCCTTTCTGCAGTGATATTCAATTAAACCCCAGGTATGCGTATTATCTTCAATTCCATCCGCAATTTTCTTTAGTTCCATAAAACGGGCGCTTAATTTCAAAATTGCCGCAATCTCAACCTGTACCAGTAAACTTCCCTTTAGCACCTCAATATCACTTCTGTTTTGATACTGACCGAAAGGATTGCCTTCGCTGGTGATAGCGCCCGGAAAAGAAAACCTAACCGTCCTCGCTGGATATTCTCCACGTGCCGGCCTGACAAAACGGATATATCCATCAAGGATAAACCAGATATACTTTTCCGCTTCCCCTGCGTTTTTGATAATCTGTGTAGATTGATATTCTACCAACTTTAACAATGGACGAAGCACCTTACGCAGGCCCGGGCTTACATAGCCATACCAATCGAGCTGCCCGATCAGTAGATCATATTGAATGTTGTCAATCATAATAAAAGTTTAAATTTTCCATACCATCAAAATTCCTGCACCATGACCGAAGGATAAAAAAACACCTTTGCCAGTCATTTGCAATAGCTAATAAATAAGGCCCTTAAAACAAAAAATATTATATATCCTTGTCGAATTATTATATAACCTGTCCTAAGGGCACTAACAAAAACTACTTCTCAATAACCATCTGTATCTCTATCAACCATAATGATTACCTCAACCCCTTACTCAATTTCGCCTGCTCAAATGCACTTCATATTGGATTTTTATTTGTTTATATCATAATTTATTATGTGAATAACCTAAATGTCCATGCGAACGACATAAATGACCATGTGAATGACATATACCTCGCCATCAGATCCATCAGCCTAAAGTGTTGGCTTTACCCACATCAGAAATTTTCATCTCACGATCCTTTTAAAATATCCTGAATTCACAATTTTTTCTAACACCATAAATGCAAATGAAACTCCTTATCACATATCTGTCAAGTGGCAAAAACTGCCACCCCAAGCCACCCCCTTAATTTTTATCTAATTGTTACTAAAACCTTTATAATTATGGAAAAAGCTCAGCCTTTTATGGCAAGTAGGGAAATAATCATAATTCAGGTGGAATTTATGTTACTTCCAGGTGAGTTTTTTAATGTTTCGAGGTAACATTTATTACTTCTTGAAGAGATTCATGGGCCAAATACAAGAAAAATGGCAAAAATGCCGAATACTTTTTGGTAAGAATCCTGCTGTGTTTACAATATTATGACAATCAACCTATGTTCAGTTGGCACAATAATTAGGTTTTTTCTTCGGTATATGCAGAAGCAAAAGAAGGGACGGCCCAGAGAATTGGGTTTGCAGGCCGAAAATGTGCGAGGGGAGAACCAAGCTGTCTGTTTGCTTTTTTTGAACTTGAGCTATCCGAACGTTCGGATTCAACGTTGCATACCTCGTCCCCGCTTCCTTGACTTTTTACGTCTCCGTTTTTCAGCCTCCTCAACAGTATCAGCCGCAATATCGGGAACATAAACAGGCGCTATCAATACCTCTAAAAAGTCTCCAACTGATTTACCTGTCACCTGCAACATATCACCGACAGAAGAAAACAATCCTTTATCTACATCACGAGCAAGATCATTGGCTACTGATCTACTTTGATAACTTTTAGCAGCACCCTCCAGCAGAACATCTAGCTGCTCCCTTTGCTGTAAAGTGCCATTCTTTAAAATATTGGCATAGGCCAGGGTATCCCTGAGGTTGCGCTCAAAGCCAAACTGCTCATCAAACAAACGCTCCCCACATTGCTTAAAAGCCATCCGGTCAAACTGCCCCATTTTTTTAGAGTGCTCAGCATTTTTACCTTTCGAGCTGTTCATAGGGCTCAGCTTTATTTTATTGGTGATATCCCTGCGGCTGACGATTACCTGTATATGCAGCTGGTTTCCACTCTTTTTTTCTCCGCGCTTCCGGCTACCATCTTTAACCGCTGCATCCTTATGGCTATAATACCGGTTATGCTCCACTTTACCAAACCAGAGCAAATCCTTATTGCCGGCAATCCCAGCTCGTTTAAAGTTCCTGGCATATTCATCCATTACTTTCTCTGTATATGCTTTCAGCACATTTTTCATATCAGAATCCCCAACCGATTTCCTTAAGTGCTCGAGTTCCTTTTGGCTTGGGCTGATGTTGATCAGGAAAAACTTCGCCTCATGTCGCCCCAGCTTGGCATTGTTTCCATCCAGTGCCCTGCGCACATCATAGGCCTCCACATCCTGATGGTTTCCATTGAACCATAGTTCCGGCTGCTTTAGCTCCTCCGTGCGGTTCTCCTTTTCCAGGTAATTTACCAATCCTCCACTGCTGCCCTCGTTACTCGCTTCCTTATTGTCCGTAATATTGATGAACATCGTTATAAAAGGTCAATCTGGTTTTTGGCGATCCTGATCAGGTCCTCTTTCTCCTTGGCCGAGGTCATTGTACCAAAAGCATCCCTGTTTTTGATGTAAGTGCCTAATATGTAGTGAAACTGTTTTTTAAGCTGCTCTTTGGTAGATAGTTTCATTAGGATGCTTTTAAGCACTACATCTGTATTCGATAGTCTGCTGCTGTAGTTTTTTCCAGCTGATAAAAGTTCATCCTGTCCACTAGCTAGCGTACCACTTTTTTTCTCCAACTCTTTAAGAATGTTATTGATATCACGTTGGTTACCCGTCATCCGATCCACCTCTCTTTTGATCGGAATAAGCAGGTCATTTTCCTGGGTCTTGATAAAACCGATGTAATCCTTGTGCTGTTTGAGCAGTGTATTCTTCAATAGCTCATCGTTAATGTCCAGTGGATCTTTCTTACTCCGAAAGAAGTAATCCACCATCTGCGCAAAAACCAGCCGGTTCGGGCGGCCAAGCTTTTGCGCGATCTTATCCATTTTGACCGCGATCTGTGCATTATATTTTATGGTTCTTAACGTTTCCATTTTCAGCTCTTCGTTGTTCATTAATTAACTTGTTATATACATTACGGTATATATTGCCCCATAGATATGCAGCTATATGACTATGCATATATCTGTATATCCCGAACCCTGCAAAGGGTTCCTTTTTCTTTAATCCTATCGCCACCAGCGGCCAAGAGAACCCCCGGAGGGTTCTCTAAACAGCCTTTACGCTAGCGTAAAGGCTAAGATGGTGAGGCTCTGCCCAACCACCGCTTGCTCCTTTTTTTGGAAATGAAAAAGGACCTTTTGCATACTGCCATAACCCCTCAAAGTTTTTTAGTGAAAGACCGATCCCAACAAATCTCCCATAAGAATTATTCAAAAAAACTATTTTAAAATGCTCAGATTATTATGTTATACTCACAGATCCTTAAGATAAATTGCAACTTAACACAGTCTCGTTTTCCAGGTTCCAAGATACCCGGCTTCCGAGGAATGGGTTATAGGATGGGCTATAAAAGATGTACCCAAAAACCTGAAGTTCACCAATACACTTATGATAAGTTGAGGTTGAATAGATCTTGGATGAACGCATGAGCCTGCTCCGGCTGACCTGAAAAGGGTGAGTCAACCCAGAATTTTCCGAAGCAAAAATCAGCGCAGCCAAGAGACTCACATGAAACGCCGAAAGCCTTTGATCCGCGTAAATCCGGTCTTTGAGATAATCAAGGTTTCTATTTATGCTCCCCATGTGCCTCCCCCCGAAATAATCGTTTGACAACCGCATTCTCTGGCGTACCATTACCCAGGATCCGCCTGATATCCTCATGGCTAAAATATACGATGCGGCCAATTTTGGTAAAGGGCAGTTTACCGCTGACCCGCAAGTGCAGCAAAGTACCTGCAGAAATTTTCATCAGTTTCCTGACCTCAGAACTTTTGAGGTATTCATCAGGCATTGCCGTTTGGAGCGGAACAATTTTTTTGATCTCTTCGATCAGATCGCTTTTTAGTTCAAGCAGATCACTTTTGGTAACCAGGTCTAAGTTCATGTCTCTTAAAATTTAATGATCAATGCTCTCCAGCTAGCCATAACAAGAAGCTATCTATTTGGAGATTTAACATCAAAGGTGAGAACAGAAACATGTAATCAGATGCCCAATGGAGGTGTTTGGGCATCACTGCGCTTTAAACTACGCTAATGTTGGTTAACAGGCTTAACCGGAACAATATCAAAAGCCCTATCCTTGTCAGATATGAAAATATATTTAGAAGAGTCTTCAGAAGAAAAATAATTCTGTGCAGTTGCCAAAGGTATTGGCTTATCTCCATGAACAAAATTCTTTGCAATCATCTTATACCATGGACTATGCCCCTGAGTGCTCACCAGTCTTTTGCCATTTGGCAGCATCAGTTTTTGAAACTGGCGCATGAGATCCATAAATGCCGCTATATTACCACTGTTGATTACAATTTTTTCACTCGCCTCATACTGCAATATTTCATCGAGCTGAGTCTGTAAATCTGCTAATTCATCTTTGAGCAACGCAATTTCCACATCCCTTTGACGCAGCATCTTTTCTGTCGAAGTGTTTACTTTCCACTCATCAATGGTATATAAGAATCCTTGGAAGGCTTCTAATTTATCCAGGTTGGCAGAGTGAATTTCATATTCAGATTTAAATGGGTTTTTAGCTGAATAAAAAGTAATTCTTCTTTGGATGCTCTGGTTTACCTTGCGGAAGAAAGTTTCCCTTCCATCCGGGTTCCGTAGCAGATAATGGTTTAAATGGAAATCATAAAATGCTTTATATTCACCGTATGGCAGGCCATAAAGCTTCAGTGCAAAGAAATTATCTTCTAATTTTCTGTTAGAGAATATAGGATTGCCTATCTCATATGGATGTGCGGAGAAGTCGAATCTCCCCCTAAATTTAAAAAAACGTTCTGTCATGATAAATTAGCGAGTGGGAGTTCCCTTTCAGTAACCAGACAGGGAACTGTTAACAATTTATAGCAATATACAACTATTCAGGTCTGCAGACAACTTCCGGCTTTCGCCGCTTCTGAAGTTGTTTTTTAACAGTACAACCTTTGGATGGAAGCACCCTCGAACACTGAGTCGACAAAGGCAAAGCATCAATTTCGAATACCGATCCCTATCCAATCTCCTCACCAGATCTAGGTTCACCTGGTTAATCTTCCTGAGTATCCATCACCTCTGGCGTTATAGTGAATTATCCGCGCCATGCAAGAAAAAGGTCTATTTAAAACTTAATCGATTTAGGATGTATGAAATGGGCTTTTTTTTATATTTCGATTTGACTTTTTTTTATGACTTTCAGGCTAAAATGATATATTTGAATTCGTCTCTGGACTAAAAAAACGCTCTCAGGTGGTAGCAGCTTATCATCGTGAAGGGAAATATTTAACTAATCAATTATAGAAAATGAGTATAAGATGCATTGTAGTAGACGATGATGTGGCAGCGATTGAGGATATCACCGAATATATTCATCGAATGCCGGAGTTGAAATTATTGAGGACCTTTCACGATGCGATAGATGCCTTGCAATATGTAAAGGATGAAGGGGGAATTGATCTTATGTTTGTGGATGTGGATATGCCAGTGATTAATGGAGTGGAACTTTCTTCTCTTGTCAAAACGCATGTCCACTATATTATATTTACAACTTCTCATTCCAAGTATGCACTGGATGCCTTTGAAGTCAATGCGACTGGGTTTCTTTTAAAGCCTTTTAATTTTGCTCGATTTTTCCGGGAATTGCAGAAGATTCTGGTAAAATCGGAAATTACGGCCCTAGAGCCAAAACAGGATTACGTCTATATCAAGAGTAGAGACGAAAACACGAAATTAGTGAAAGTACGTTTTGCAGATATTGTGGCGTTGGAAAGTCAGTTGAATTATATTACTGTCCATACCGAGAAACGCAAATTTACAACTCACCTTAGTCTTAAAGAAGCAATCGAGATTTTAGCCCGACCGGATTTGTTTGTGCAGGTGCATCGTAGTTTTGTAGTATCCAAGGAACACATTGAAAGTATGGAGGGCAATACCTTATCGATGACCGGTGGATCTAAGTTTACCATTAGCGAAAGTTACCGCCAACATCTTCATGATATTGTCAATAGCAGAGTTTTGAGGCCGCGTATCAAATTGTAGTTTGCAACGTGGCTTATGTCATTTATCTGATCACTCCTGTTACTGTATAGGTGAGGGACGTAAAAGTTGGATCAATTGTGGTGTCTCCATAGGTTTTTGTTTTAGACAGATAACGGAATACTGTTCTCTTAACTAACTTCTTGTTGTTCTTCATATTTTTTTTTCGAACATAATCAGTCAAGCCAGGGGTGTAAAACCGCTGGGATACAAACACTCACTTCTGCTATGAACAGTTTATTTTTAGTGATCAATAAAAACTTCGAGCGGTTCGTCCAAGAATATCGGATTCATCTTCTATGCTGGATGGTTTATATTTTCTATGAATCTGTGCTTACCGGATTTTTCTCTGGTAGATTCGGAAAAATGGAAAACTACGTCGTACACTATTTTCTCAATATTAACCTGTTTTATCTACACGCACACTTTTTCGGAATGTTGATAGTGAACCGTGGACGGTGGAGTTTGGTAAGTATAGCTCCCCTGGTTTTGGCTGAAATGATATGTTATGGACTGTTGCTGGGTACTTTAAACCATTACTTTACAGATTACAACCAATCTCTTCCGGGAAACTTCTTAGGTATCGACCACAAGTTTATCATTGGTGCGACTTACCGTTCCATTTTTTTCATCATGATATCGACAGGCTATGTTTTTTTTAAAAATTACTGGATGGAAAAAAGACACGCCGCACAATTACGTATTGCGCACTTGGAAAGTATTATTCAACAAGAAGTTATGGAAAAGCGGCTGGAGGTATCCAAAAATGCATTCATGCGGGCTCAGGTTAATCCTCATTTGTTATTTAATGCCTTGAGCTTTATTCATAGAAGAATTCGGAAAACGGACGAAATTGGCGGGGATATGGTGATTCATTTAGCCGATTTGATGCGTTTTGCGATTGACATTGATGATCATGATGTGGAGATTCCAATACTCGAGGAAATTGAACAGGTAAAAAGTTTTATATGGATTTTCAGCAATATTCATGCGCGGAATTTTTATCTCGACTTGCAGTTAGAAGGTGACCTTGCAGAAGTAAGGATTATTCCTTTGATCTTGGTTACTTTGATAGAAAACATGTATAAACACGGTGATCTATCAGGTGGTGATACTCCTGGAATAATGTCTGTTGTTCATTCTGCGAATAGTTTGGAGATCAGTACGTGGAATAAGATTGCACCAATGGCGAGGGCTCATAGTTCAAATAGGGGGCTGGTAAATCTAGAACAGCGTATCAAATCGGTGAAAGCCGCAGATAGTTTGGTAAACTTCGGTGCTGTTGATGACTGTTTTTTTGTCAATATCAGCATAAAGACTAAAAAAGAATCTCTGGATTACCAGACGTAGCATTCGTCCCGGATTTGACCTAATTGGTCCTCGAAATGCTAGTTTTCGTATAACCTGCTGAGAAATGAGGTATTGTTTTTCGATTTTGCGATGGCGAAATTGCTATTTAATCCCTTTCAGATTATATGTTAAAAGAATTGAAAACCACCCTAGAGGCTATATCCCAATGGTCAGCAGCTGATCAGGAATATGTTCATCATATTTTAAACCAGATTATTGCCCTTAGAGATCAAGAGCCTGAGGACCGGGACGCTGATCAGGAGAGTTATCTTCAGTTGGCGCGGCACGGCTCTTTTATGAAAAAACTCGCTGGACACTTTTCTTCTGCTATTCTAGTAGATAGTCAAATGGGTAAGTTTTTGGTTGATCCTGAAGATGTTGTAGTAGGACAGTATCTAAGGCATTCGGGAACTTATTCTGCAGAGGAACTTTCGAAACTTTCGGCTTTTGTAAATCCCACAAGCAGAGTGCTTTTCGTAGGCGCGCATATCGGTGCCTTGTGCATTCCAATAGCTAAGATTGCCGGTCAGGTGACCGTTATCGAGGCAAATCCAATTTCTTTTACGTTATTACAGCAAAATATCCTACTGAATGGATTGAAAAATTGTTTGGCTTTTAATGTGGCAGCGAATGATACCGATACCGTGATCAGTTTTATTCAAAATAGGGCTAACTCTGGAGGCAGTAAACGAAAACCCATTAAAGACGCTTTCATGTATAATTATGATAAACCAAATGAAATCCAGGTACAGGGCGCCGCACTAGATGTTCTTTTGGACGGAAGTTTTGATATCGTAGTGATGGATATTGAGGGTTCGGAGTATTTTGCGCTGAAAGGCATGCCGAAAATACTCGAATCCTGCGAGTTATTAATGATGGAGTTTATCCCACATCACTTGATCAATGTGGCAAATATATCAGTGACGGATCTAGTGTCCACCCTTAGCGCTTTTGACGTGCTTACTATTCCTTCCCTGGGCAAACAGGTTTCAGGACCTGAGATCCTGAATACCCTTCAAATGATGTTCGATCAACAGTTGGCTGATGATAGCCTGATTTTCAGTAAGACTACACCTCGAGTGTAAATTTATTATATACATCGAAGCGTTCGTCAAGATAATGTGCGTATTGCAAAAATCTTGCATAAGATGGCTTTTGACGAAATTCATTTAATATATCTAGTAGCTTTTGCTCTAGTTGAGGATATAGTTCTTCGAAGGAATAATCTGCTATATCGCCAGTCAGGTTAATATAGAAATGGCCATTTTTACTGTAACGCAATTCATAGCCCTTTTCCTGAGCATTTGGGATGAAGTCCCGGACTATTTTCCATACCTTTTCTCCCGGCCTGGTAACGCTCCATTTCAACAGGTTCCGGTGCATAAATAGTGGCTGGCCGCTGAAGTCGTGTTGTACCATGGTTGTTCCGGTAAAACCATCTGAATCACTAATATATCCACAGGTGGCAACCGGTTTTACAATCATGTGGAAAGATTGTTGGAGGAATATCCACGCGAACTTGAATGTGTCTTTATCACCGTAGAGCATTTTGTGGAAGATGTCTGCACGTTCATTAAAGAAAAGGGCAAGGTTGAGCGCTTTCCAGCAAAGGGATTTATCGATTAATATCTGGCCACTTTCTTGTTCAGGTACCTGGTACTCTTCACATTCGGTGATCTTCCATATAGGATTTTCAGGTGAGGTTAACCAGTAATCCGGCCAGAATATGGCTCCGTTTTGAGTATATTCAGTTGATTGGAATAGGAAAGATGGATCCTTTAAGGGAATATTATCTGCATCCAGAAACAGGATTTCTTTGAACGAACTGTTAACCATGGCGAGTGGTTTTAGCATAACGCCACTGAGTTGGGTGGGTGAAATGTCGTAGAAGTTACGGCATTTAACGCCATATTGTTCAATTTCGTTTATCATTTCATTAGACATTTCGTTACCAAGATGCCAGATTTCGATGGGTAGGTGGCAACCAATATATCTTAAATGTTTTACTAAAACGTAGGCGCAGGTATAATATTTTATTCCTCCGGCACACATCACGATCCCTTGTCCTGAAAACTTTTCTTGAGGATATTGATGGAAAGTGGCTAGGTGTTGATGGCATAACATTTTGATTTGTTCGATGGCTTCGTCTTCCAAAAGAAAGCCTACATCCCTTATTCCGGATGGAGTGACGTTGAAATTTGACATAACTTTTTTTTAAGATATCCAGGTGTGTAGCCAGTAGTGAAGTAACGGTGCGGTGATCTCTCCTGAAGGTGGGTTCCTAATTTCACTGTAGTCGTATGCAAATACTTCTTTCACTGGAATTGATTTCATATTAGTATTGGGATGCTTAGCTAGGCTATCTCGCATTCTAAAAGGGCCAGAGTAACTTGGGGTAAATAAGTTTTCCCTTTCTCGGCTTTGGTAAAGTTGTGCGATATCCAGGCTTAAGTTTAATAGGTAGGGGTCTCCGGCACTAGCGCAAAAATATTCAGAGGCGAGCGTCTGGTTGCAGGGGTCACACAGCATGTAACCTGTAGGATACTTGAAGGATAGGTAAATGAAGCCTTGTTTGTCCAAGAGTTCAACATCCCAGTCGACGTAGTATCCTCCAAAATGATACACAACTAGATATCGACCAATATCAGCTGCTTCGGCATGGTTTCTGGCGTTAATAAATGCATCGTAGGCAAAGCGATAGTATCGAAAGATAAATTCTGAGAGTTTGCTGTCATCCCAGATATTAAATTCGAAGTCATTTCCCAATTGGTCGCGCCAGGAAAGCAAGCATCTGTCAATAACTTCATTGGTTTTCGCCCCAAGAATGTGATGAACGATTCCCGGTATACTGTCAGATGGCTTTGGTGAGTGTTGCTCGGAGAGTGAGGATTGATTAACCATTTTTCTTAAACATTTTAATAATATTTCCAGTGAACCGTTCCAGAAGTGTGAGCTGTTCGGTAATAATGTCGGCATCAGCAGTAAGCCCGTCCTTTAGACGGACAGGACGCTCTCCATCAACTTTGACTATTTTATTGATGCTGATTCTGGCCGAGAATATGCTGTCGCGGAGTGCGGCGTCAGCGATTTTATCCAGTTTCCCATATACCATTCCGTATTTTTCATATGGAAAACTGTGGAGCTTAATTAGGACTTGCTGCCCTGTTCTGACTTTTCCGATTTGGTACTGGGGAATTGTAATTTCACCGAAAAAGTCTTCATCACCTGGATTAATAATAAATATTTCCTGGTTTTGAAAAACATTCTGGTTGAGTTGAATAACACCTGCGAACACGACGCGTCCGTCGATTGGAGCGCTTAGTACGTTTTTGATTTGCCAGGCCCTGATTTCGCTTAAACATCTATTGATGGCCTGTTGAAATTTAGTTTTCTGAATGAAAATGGTATTTTCCACGTCGAGGATTTCTTTCTGTTTGGAATTTTCCATCGAGTTGTTTTCCAGTACTGCGAGTTCATTGCTATTTTTGGGAAATTTCGAGGAAAGATATTTATTTTCCTCGTCGATAAATTCGTTTGTTGATATCACTTTTTTCTCATAGAGCTGTTGGTAGGCTTTATAGGTCCGCTCCCTATTTTTTTCCTCCCGTGTTTGCAATTTACCTTGTTCTTTGATATAATTTTCCTTTGCTTGAGATATGGCAAGGTCGCGTATGAGTAAGACTTTCTTTTGCTGATAAAATCCATTCTCATCAGTTGCTTGATATTCCTGGTACTGCTGATAAAGCTCTTGGTAAACGTCCTGAAGTTCACCCAAATTTAAGTCATTTGGGAATGAGTAAGGGAAATTTTTGATTTTCCCCGAGAAATATGCTCTCAGCTTTTCTACTTGCTCGACCATTAATTTGATATGTTCGGGGTTGGCTGAAGTCTCCAAAAAACCCAAGGCATCTCCTTTTTTTACCCATTGGTTATCCTTGACGAGTATGGAGATAAGTTTACCGTCGTGCTTGGCCATAATGGATTTTGGGGAGTTAATGGAGTTTATCTTAAGAGGTACTTTCACGATTTCCGGATACTTGATAATAGAAGAAAATCCAATGAATAGTAGCAAGATGCAAAGCATGAGGGTAATCCCCCATCGGATTATCCAACTGGGGATGGCAGATATCACATCTTCCAATTCCTGACTATTTACTTTTTTGTAAATCAGTTTCTCCTTTTCCATATTCATTAAAGCTGTTCGACTAAATGCAACTGATTTTTAACTAATTTGTAATACGCCCCTCTGTTCTCGAATAACTCTTCGTGGGTTCCCTGTTCGCAGATTTTTCCTTTCTCCAAGACAACAATATTGTCTGCGTTCTTGATCGTACTCAATCGATGCGCAACGACCACAACCGTTTTTCCGATAAAAAAATCTCCCAGGTTTTCCATGATTACTTGTTCATTGTTAGCATCTAGAGAGTTTGTAGCCTCGTCAAAGAAAATATAGGATGGGTTTTTATAGGCTGCGCGGGCAATCTGGATGCGTTGTTTCTGCCCCTGACTGATTCCTTTTCCATCTGCGCCGATCTTAGTTTCTAATCCTAGTGGTAGCTCTGTGATAAAATCCTGGATGTTAGCAATCTGAATGGCTCTGTTTAACTTTTCCATGTCCGGGTAATCGTCTCCTATGGCGATATTATTTGCTATGGAATCTGAGAAAATGTAAGCGTCCTGAAGAACCACTCCGCATTCACTCCTCCAACTTCTAAAGCCTATGGAATCCAGGGGTTCTTGACCAATTTTGATTTCTCCTTTTTCTGGCTGGTAGTAACGGAGGATCAATTTCAATAGCGTGGTTTTTCCGCTTCCGCTCATGCCTACAATAGCAGTTGTTTTTCCTTCCGGGATTTCCAAATTAATCTCCGATAAAACCGGATCCAAACCTACTCCGGGATAGCTGAAGGTGACCTGGTTGAGTCTTATGCTTCGGTCGTCGGGAAGTCCTTCTTTGTAAGAACGTTCCGGATCCTCTTCATCTTTCATCGCGTGTACTTCATTCAGCCTTTCCAGTGACAGCTTGGCGTCCTGAAGTTGCTGCATAAATCCGATCAATTGTTCAATAGGGCTATTAAGCTGACCGATAATGTATTGCACAGCAATCATCGCACCAAGTGTGAGTACATCGTCAACTACAAGCCTGACTACCATATAAGTGAGGATAAGATTTTTAGCTTCGTTGATGAAGAATGCACCTGTAATCTCAATCTGTCCCATCCTCATCGTTTTCACGCTGTACTTAAACAGTCTGGCCTGAATCTTTTCCCATTCCCAGCGCTTTTGTTGTTCGCTATTGTTCATTTTAATTTCCTGCATGCCTGAAATCAGCTGTACGATATTGCTTTGGTTTTTGGATGAAAAATCAAAGCGTTTGATATCCAGGTTCTTGCGAACTCTTAAGAATGCGTATACCCAGATGCTATAGACAATGCTGCTGATGATGAGTATGAGGAAAAGTGTAATATTGTAATAAATCAAAACGATGGAAAAGAGTACCATATTGAACATCGAAAAAGCGACATTCAGGGTAGTTCCAGTCAAAAAGGACTCGATACGCCGCTGATCGGAAATTCGCTGCATGATGTCTCCGGTCATTTTGGACTCAAAATAGCTGATGGGCAGTTTCATCAATTTGATTAAAAAGTCTGTTAAAATTTCCAGGTTAATCCTTGTACTCATGTGTAACAGTATCCAAGAACGAATAAAGTCGATGGACATCCTGCTGAAGGTCAAAACGCTCTGCGCAATCATCACAATGACAATGAAATCAAGTTTTTTTGAGCTGATGCCAATATCAACCATTGACTGGGATAAGAATGGTAGGATGAGTTGGAAAATACTGCCACAAAATAGCCCCAACATCAGTTGGATGACCATTTTTTTATGTCTGGATAAATAGGATAAAATATAGTTCCAGTCTAGTAAATTGGCTTTTTCCTCTTCTTCCTGCTCGAAAAATGCTGGTGATGGTGATAACATCAGCACTACCCCTTTCCATTCTTCCATTTGCAGCGTGCTGATCCAGTGTTGTTTGAATTCTTCCTCGTTGTAAACAATGAGGTCATTAGCCGGGTCTGCTATATAGTACTTTCCCTTTCTTATCTTGTATAGAACAACAAAATGATTCTGGTCCCAGTGCAATATGCAGGGCAGCTCGATTTCATGGATTTGCTGGAGTGTCAGGCGAATGCCGTTGGTCCGGAAGCCGATCTTCTCCGCTGCTCTGCTAATACCCAGTAAGGATACCCCTTCCCGGTTAATTCCGCATAATGCCCTCAGCCTTTGCATTTCCATTTTCTTTCCGTAATATTTGGCTATGATCCTAAGGCAGGTAGGGCCACAGTCCATTTTTTCATGTTGTTGATAAAATGTGATCTTTTTCAAATTCAAGGCTATTTAAATCTGTACTGCACTACGTTTGAAAAGGGAATGATAATGATGGCTGAGCATATAATAAAGCACCAATTCAACAATATTCTGATCGGTGACGAAATATCGGTTCATCATCATATGAATAAGGCTTTTGATGATTCCTGTGTATAGATTTTCATTACAATCCTGCTGGCATCGGGAATGGATTTGAATGAGTAACCGATGTTGAACTTCTCTTTGTTTATGGAGGTTTGAACTGGTCTGACTAAGGTACTCAAGAAGATCATTTTTATTTGTCCTTTGTTGGGTTCTCAAAAATTCCATATAAGACCTGGATGGCTGTAATTTTTTTTTATAGAAAGCAAATAGTTCCTCGCAGATGGAATGTCTTTGACTAAAATTTAGCCCTGCGTTATCCAAAAGATCATTGGCTAGCGCTGCAACCCGAAGCCAATCTCCCCTCGAGGAAGTGTGTTCTGCGATGAGATCCAGGATTTGAAAAGAATTAATTGAAAATAATTCTTCTATGTCTTCGATATTCGACGAACCATAGCGTTCGAGTTCTCTGAAATAGGTACTGTATTGGATATCTAAAATTTCCCTTTTTTCCACTGCTTGGGAAAACATATCCCGGATCAGTATAACCACTTTTGTGAAATCATCCACTTGAATTAAATGGAATCTTAGGCGCAGGTGACATCCTTGTTCGTCCTTGAATCTGATAAAGAAGAATTTTGATATCCAGCCATTCAATCGGAGTTCTCTTACTAAATGTGCGACATCGCTTTGAAGCAAATCTTGCTGCTTGGAGAAACTACAATATATTTTACAATATAACCATTCACTTCCTAAAATAAATTTACGCTGCATTTATTGCTCAGTTTTAAAGAAGTTAAAAAAACATTCATTGTTATGCCCTCCAAGGGATGATTGGACCAAAGGTGTTTCTTCATTGAAAAGATATTCTTCCAATACAATTGTACCCTTCTTCAAATCTGTCAATAAGATCTCGCAGAGATCCCTGTCATGAAAATCGATATACAGTTTGAAATCAAAACTTTTCTTCAACCATACCTTTCTGGGTATTTTACGTGATTTTTGGAGTTCGAGTAAGCTCTCTCTGTTGACTTTTTTGCCAGAAAAATCAACAATGCTGATGAGCCACTTTGCTAGTATGAGAATAACCCGATCCTGGTAGCAAACCCTAGGAAAATAATGATGAATTGGTCGGAAATCTCCCCAATCCAAAATAAACCGGTACTTGGTATTTTCTTGTACCTGCATCGATGAAAGGAAATAATAAAGCGGACTGGTATGGTTTTCATATTGATGAGCTGTGGTATTCCGGGGTATAATTTTTTTACCGATTTTCTTTGAGATTAATATCAGCTCATATTTACGGTCTATGGATAGATACAGATCACTGGCATCGACTGCATGATTTCTGTCTGCCGGCTCGTTCATGTAAGCGATTTCATGCTGATGAAGGAGCGGTCGAGAGATCAAGGCTGAATTGTTTTCGGTTTCAGGCAAATAGGTTATTTCGGCAAATACTGTATCTTCGGGCAGAAATTTTTCTTCATGTGCAACAATGTCTTTTGCAAGTTGGTGAATATCTTCATTTTCGCAGGCAAAACGACCGAGTATGTTAGCACTTGACGTGCTTCCGGCAATTTTGATTGAGATTAATGGTGATGGTCCACTTTCAAAAATTTCAGTGCCTACTATAAATGTACTGGGAAGATTGTCAGCATATTCAGGACGGCGGTTGAAGTCCTTATCTGTGATATTGATATATGGAGCGCCAGCTTTAAGGAACTCCCAATATTTGTTTGCTAAAAAAGCGTTCTGCGTCGGAAGGGGTGGATTTTCTTCTGCATCCCGGGTAAAATGACCAATGAAGGGGTTCCCCACTAGTGTGCTTTCGGTAAAATAGGCGAATCCGATTCCAATGGTGGGATCTAGGGCTTCCAACAATGGGATTTCCTGGTGTTCATATCTCGCAAAAAACCTTTTCCTAAAGTCTGCGATTAACCCATTTGGGTGCTCGGCGCAGAGGTTAATCAAGGAAGGAAGAGCCTTAGCGATGAGCCGGGGGATATCTTCATTTAAAGTGATATTTGCTTCAGTGATATATAAATTGGTTTTCAATGACCTGGTCTCAGCAAGCTGACTTTGGCCTGTCATCAGGGTAATTTTTTTTTCCAATTGGCGGATGCTTTGGAGTTTGCTCCCGACCTTTTTGGCATTAACCTTATCGATTTCGCCTGACATCCAGATCAACTGCCGCCGGATATCCTGGACGGCACTTTGATCAAAACCTTCAAGTTTTTTAACGAGAAATTTCATGAAGTTTGGCTTAGAGAGTGAAATGCCAACCTCGCTTACGATAAGCTGGGCCTTAATCAATTCCTCCACGAAGCTCTCTGCTTCCTGAGAATCTTCAGCATAACCACCATCGATCAAATATTTGCTAATTTCCTCAATATAAGTTCCTTTCGCAGCTAATGTCAAGATATCAGACAGATAGGAGGTAACCGGAACCTTTGCTACATCAAAGTTTGACTTTCCATTTTTGAGTGTACGTTCCAGGTACCTGAATTGATTTGAAAATTGATATAACGAGGTGTTAGTGTAGTAACGTTGCTTTTGTGTAAACTCACGGATTGAATTTAATTGTTCAATAATAAAAGCATAAAAGCCTAAATTAAGTGAGGTGACTGCTGTCATTTCCGGGAGCGTTGGAATATTAAATTGTGTTTGTTTCTCGATCCTTCCTACTCCGGACGCCGCAAAGATTCCAAATGGTGTGCATCTGGTGCTCATTCTGGTTGTATATTTTCGCACTGTAGAGGAAAGTTTGTCTGATAAACCTTTGCTTCTACCCTTTTCTATAGCTAGGTGCAATTCAGGAGACGCTAAAAAAATGGATTCTTTGATCAAATCATTTTTCGCAGGATCATTGGCAGCTAAAAATCGATGATCAAAAGTCGGTGTTCTAAATAGAAACCTAGGGAAATAAAAATAGTCTGCCATAAAATTTTAATAATTTGATCTGAATGCGGAGAGGCTTAGTTAATACCGTTCCCCAGTAAGGGAAACGGTATTGGTTGATTATAAACAAGAATTCATAATCCCTGTTTTACAGGAAATAGTTGGCGGAACAGTCACTGTACAACCATTAATAATGTTTGTGGTGATAGCGGGGCTTGTGCTACCAACACAAACATGGTTAAGCACGAGTTGACTTCCAGCGCTTTCGTTTTCACCACCCATGATTTTTCTCTCTTCTGCTTCCGTCAATGAACCAACGGTAAGCTTGTCTAAGCTCAATTTGATTTTTTTCATAATTTTGTTATTAGATTTTTAACTGGCTCAAGATAGAAATCACTGATGGCAAAACCTCGTAAATTTCGCTCTAAAAATATACATTTGCGTATTTTAAAAGCTACATATTGTCGTTTGGGTTAATGTACTGTCGAGGTTGTACAAACTGGACAACCATTCATTACATTTTAGGAAACAGATATACCGGCTGAGATACATACCGTATTAACGAGCAGGTTACTTCCGCTACTATTGCCACCCATGACTTTTTTTCCCTCAGCTTCTGTTAGTGAGCCGACGGTTAATTTTTCCAATGTTAATTTGTTTTTTTTCATGCTTGAAGGGATTAGTTAAGTTTTTATTTTAAAGGGAAACGTGTTTTTTTTGACGTATTCTATTAGATCAACATAATGTCGCTCCATTTGCTTATTTGGGGGCTGGTTTCTTTGCATTTGAGTCGTCGATCGGTAAGGAAGGATGAGATGCCGCAAATGCCATCCAAAAAGTCGAGATGGCGGTTATCTTCATGCTCAAGTGCAAGAATGGATAGTACATTCTCCCCAATGAGCCTGCGGGTTTCTTGGAGCCAAAATTCACTAGTGTGTTTAAATTCTATTACCCCTGTACGCTCGTAGATTCTATCAAAAATTAAAGCGACGCCTGAGGTGCCATGACAAAGACCTGTATCACTAATCAGGGTATTCCCAGGAGCAGTTCTAATGGTAGTTTCTTTGAGCATCTCTAACCAAAGTGCGGTATCGGTTTGATGATTTAAAATAGAGGAAGATTTATGCAGTATATTAAGGATGCCAAGGTCGCCATAACACCAGCCTAGTCTGGAATGTTGCAAGGTATTCTCGTTGTAATAGGCGTCTAATGGAATATATCCAGGAAAAAAGCTCATTCCTTCCATACGCTGGATGTTGTTTTTATAAAAATTAATGCTGCCAGTCGTTAGTCTTTGCAAACGATCATCCTGAACATTGTTTTCTATACAGAGTGTGAAAAATCCCAAAATTGATGCGTTTCCATGCGCCAGGCCGAAGTCGTACGCTTTAGCGTCTATCGCTCTTAGATGACTTGGCCACTTTAATTCGTTTTGGTCTTCCACCGCACTTTTTTCAAGATAATCAATCATCAAGCGAATTTGAGTGGTATTTCCTCGCTTAAGGAAATACATTGACAATCCCAGTGCACCATGCAGAAAATCCCAGTTCCCTTCCATCAGGTAGTATTGCATGCAACTAGCCAAATATTGGTCGATATGAAAAAAAAACTCTTGCTCATTGTAGAATAAAATATCGTTGTCTTTTAGGTACATCAGAAATAAAGCCTGACCTGCAAGACCATCACAGAGTGTAGGTGATAAGCTATCCTTTGAAGCGATATGTTTGAGCATGGCCTGTATCGCTTCCTCTAAATCGTCTTGATTATCCCGGCCTTCCAACATTTGGAGTGCTTGTGAGAGCAGCCAGCCTCCTATACCGCAAAAAAGGGAATAGTTGTCATCAAAACACGCTAGACCCTTTTTTTCTGACATCCATAAATGGATGTCTTCACTTAAATGATCCCGAATAATTGCTGATTGATTAGCGTCCATTTTTTGCCTCCTCTATTGCTACTTTGAGTACATTGTCTTCTCTTTGTTGATAGGATGCCACGGTAGGTTCTACTTGGATATCAGGAACGATGCCGATCGCGTGATGTTTGGAGCCATCTCCGTTTTGGGTGAAAAGCCCCGAAAAGGTCATCCGGTATTTCCCCTGCATGAGTAGTACATTGATTGTTCCATTTGTTCCTGAAGTGGGTTGACCGATTAATTTGCCCAATTTAAAATATCGTATTTGTGCTAAAAAGGTCTCTGAGGCACTCTGTGCACTGGCATCAGTTAAAAAGTAAGCCTTTATTGATAGGTGTCTGTCAGCTGGTCTTGAAACCGCTATAGCCCTGTCGTAGCGGTTATTCGTCATATTGGGCCAAAGAATTTCCGGAAAGGAAAACAGATGAATCTTTTGCTTTTTTGTCTGAAGCAGGTTAATGATATCAAATACTTGGTCGTCTACCGGATATCCTCTCATATCAAATATTACTGCTTTAGCCTGTTTAAGGGTATCGATCATTTCCTTACTGAAACTCCGCCTGGTCAAATCAAAGTAGTAGATATCGCTGGTAACCCAGCCGCTTTTGCGCTCAAAGTCAGATGATTTTCCTGATCGATATTGAACTGCTGGTCTTGTCCTTTTCAGGAATATTGTTGTATCCTCTCCATGGTGATTCAGTTTTAGTTGCAGTTCACTTTTATCATCTCCATTACTGAGCCTTGTGAGTGCAGCCATGTCCTTCCATTGCGGTGAACCTGAGATGAGTTTCTTTTGATTTTCAATATATTGGGCTGCCCCCAGACCATTGATTTCAATTACCTGATCACCATTTGCGATTTTTGATTTCAATTGATCATCCAATATCCCTTTGATCACAACCTGCTCTCCAGCACGTGCGAATAATAATGGAGCAGATAAGCTATCAGGGCGATGGGAACCGTCAAAGAAATCAATCATGATGTGTCCATCATTCAGTGCTGTTGTCATTTCTTTCAAGACCTTGATAAATCCATCAGAATCCATTGCCTTAAAAGCTGCCTTGGCTGAATGGTTGAAAAGGCTGTCGGGATGATGTTCTACATCCCGCCAGTACGGAAATGAGTGTCTGAGTACGTTCCATGCGATCACTAAATTACCCAGACGTACCTCTAAAAAACTCCCCGCTTGATTGCTTCTATGTGCTTTATCTTGTGCGATTGCTGCTTGAAATGCAAAAATATCTTTCTCTGCTACAAGTGGAAAAGTTCGAGTGGCGTCGCCTGGAACTGCTGTAGGCACCATGCATCGTATACCTGGGACCATTTCCTCATCGATATAATCTCCTAGATGATGTTTTCGACTAAATAGTGGCGCTGCTAATGTATCTTTTGCTGAGAGAATGATAGTATTGGTAAGAGGCTTGTTCTCTGCGGCAACATCCTTATTCAACTCCAGTGGGATGCGTTTATTTCGATCAAGGATTTCCAGCTTTAGATCTTTGACATCCAGGTTTAGTCCATCTAGCAATTGCATTCCTATCGCAATTTCTTCTTGCGAGGACGTAATAGTCCTTTCGAGTTGGAGGGATTGCGCCGAAATGTTAGTGTGTATTTCGGGGGAGGGGCGAGATTCCAGTGCATTGCGATAAAAAATGGACAATTCCCGGTCATCAGACTTGTTTTGATTCCGGATCCGCATACTCAAGCGGTATTTCTTCCCCTGATAGGCTGATACGTTAGCGCTGGCAATCAGGATTGGTTGCGGACGTTTTTCTTCCGGTAATAATGGTGGACGGTTTAGCCTGATACTTTTGAAGAAATCATCTCTTCCGTATAAATTGAATCCTTTGTGTTGCCAAGATACAGTTAGCGGGCTTGCCACATCCCGTGGTATTTTAAAATCAATCTCTGTCTTTATTTTTTTTGCCGAGGTGTAGAATTTTGCAGTAGGGGCTATCGGGGAGAAAAGTTCCCGGAGTTTCAATAATAATGTTTCATCATCTGGTACATCAATAATTTGTTTGGCTCCATAAATAGCAAAGCCCGACCAGTATTCTTGCTTTGCCTGATCAGCAGGATGGAAAAACCTTACGTAACCATAGCTTTTTGCAAAAGCCATTATATTTCTTTGCTGCCGCCAGCTCATCTGCGCGCATGCCACGCAGATGGAGGAAATAAATAAAAAAATAAACAAGAGAAATTTATGCATAGTTAGTTGTAGGGTGTAGTTGAACTTGTTTGATGTAGGTTTGAAGTAATTTGGCCCTTTTTTGATGCGAAAAGTTTCGAAAATGGAAATCTTGCTTCCCAGGGGTAAGTGAGAACAGTTCAGATAAGTGAGCCTGATCGAAGGCCAGTAGATCATTTGATTTAAGATGCTTCATTGATGTCTTTGTATGCATGAAATGCTGGGTATTTAAAATAGAAAGACCCAGCAAATGCAATTTGTATATCAATCCCTGATTTGGATAGTTAGTCAGATCAATGGCAACAAGCTCAGATGATAATGCCAATTTGAGAATTTGCTCTTCGGATTGGTCATCAAGAAAAACAAATTTTTTCCTCAAATGCAGCTCGTTTGGGAATTTGGCTGTAATGTCGTGTCCGAAAATGAAAAAGCGTTCATAAGTTTTTTCGCATGCGAAGAACAAACGTTTCAGATCTGCCTGATTCATTCCTTTTACAAAGATAGTCATCGCCTTCAAATGATGTTGATTTTCAATTTTACCTGCCTTCCTGATGAGCGATAAGTCAAGGCCATATTCCCATAGTTTGAATTTTGCTGAGGAGATCGCGAACTCCTTTTCAAACGCTTGTTTGATCTTCTGGGTCGAGCAGAGAATAAGCGCACTGGCGGATATAAGTGTTTGTATTGAGTTTGGGGTTGTAGCCGGATCTTTTTGTTTCTCGTGTAATTTGGGAGAAATACGTTTATGCATTACATCTGTTTGATCTATTTGCTCAAAAAAACTAATGAGTTTTCCAGCCCGATGTTGAATCTCAGGTGCAATAAATGCTATCTCCAAACCATCGATGAAAAATATCAGTTCTTGATCAGGTTGATGTATTGTATTTAATTCCAAATAATCCAAGATCCTTTTAGAAAGAGTCATATTTGAGGCCGCAGTTTCTGGATTTTCTCTCCAGTAAATATAATGGCTAAAGATATTTCCCCTATTTGAGACTCTGAGCGCTGCTGGTTTCTTTGTTAGAATTATTAAGTGTAAGGCTTTGAAAATTCCTGAATTTGCAGATAGGAATTTTGATAAATAAGCATCGGTTTTCTTTTCAGTAATGATTAATAAAATGGTGGTGTCTTTCATACTGCTCTTTTTAAAATGCCAAGGATAATTCATGCCAATCCGCTCTTCTGTAGTCTAGTCTACTAAGAATTGCCATAGCCAGACCTGAGATGCCATCGAGTCCAATGTTTTTGATTTGAGGCTGATAAGCAGCTTCAATGATATCATCCCCAATATTTAAAATCAGGTAAGATATATACGTGTCAATCGCTTCTTCAAGAGGACCTTTTTTTAGACTCATATTAATATGTTGAAGAAGCGAAATGGTTTCGGTGTGCAGAGAAACGCCCAGAATTGAGAAATCAGCATCTTTGCAATCCTTTACCATGTTTAATATCATTGCCGGGAAATCTTCGTTTGCTAGAATATTTTGAATACCGGAACTGTAAGAAATGTAATAGGTTTTGATCAATAGATTGAGGCATACTACCCAATCTTTTTCTATGCTATAATCTTTAAGGGTTGCGTACAACTGAACAAGGTTCTCGTTGTTTTTAGCAAGCAGTACTTCTCGATAGTCGCTAGCAATCTTTTTACAAATTCCTTTGTTCAAGGTAGCGTTGAGCAGCCCAACGGCTAAGTACATATCTTCGGATAAATTGATCAGATTAATCAGGTCTTTCTTCTCTCCAATGATCCTTCTCATGTTCAAATGACTAATTGGATCTGGAATTTTTGCACTTTTCCCCACATGCTCAATGTGCAGAATAATCCTCTCCAATTGCAAGAGCAGATTAATGTCTTGAATCTCTTCCGTCTCGATTGGGTCGATTTTTTCGAGGAGATACCGGGTCACCCCAACAGAATCACGGTGCAAGTCAACATGTAGCGATTTTTTTTCTACCCTGAAATCAATTTCTGTAAAAATGGTATTTTGATCAGAAATATCAACAAAGTCTCGTGCTGACAGGTATCTGATTGCAGCCCCAATTCCCGTCAATCCGACGGTATAGTCGATGTTGTTTCCTTTAAGATCTGTGATTGTCTCTAAAAGCAGTTCATTTGCAAAATCAAAAAGAATCTGTTCATCACGATATTCACTATAATGGTATAAAAATACTGCGGAGCCCATTTTACCTAAACTTAGGCTTCTGTCGCTGGAAAAATTTGCATTAAGTAATAGCGCCGTACTGATGCGTTGAAGCAGCTGTTCGTAGGTGGCTGAGATTTCATAGTTCCTGTTCATAAATCATTTAAATTAGTTCTTCATCCCATTCAAGGATATAAGATTCGAGTCTGTCCTTCTCCATATTACTCACCTTTATATATTCATTGTAGCTATTTAGGGTCTCTTTCTCGTCGGCGAAATGTGAATTCAGCCCACGCTTATGATGTAGATGAAATAAAGGCCCTTTTATCCTGCCAAGGTTATAACCCAAAATGCGCGCCCTTTTATTGATTTCCTGATCTTCAAAGCCCCATCCGACGAATCTGGGGTTATCTAGTCCCATGTTGATAAAGGCCTGACGGTCCAGTACGCAACATCCTCCGAAAGATGGCATGGCAGTCTGAAAATCTCCCAGGTATTTATGTAAAGGGGCAAGATCGAGTTTTTCTACAAAATATTTCTTTAAAGCGCCTCTGACGTTAATAAAGTTACCATCATAGGGGTAGCAAACCTGAAGTATTCCTTTTCTCACTTCAATGACGGCCCGGTAGATTTGATCTGCTGGGATCACTACGTCACAATCGTATTTGATCACAAGTGTAGTACCAGCTTCTAGAACCATCCAGTTGTTATACAATTCCCGGTAGAATAATGGATTTGAATCCTTTTTAAAAACATAATCCACTCCTTCGGGAATAAAGAAGTCCGTTAATTTTCTGTACCGATCTCCTTCAACTACTAAAATTTTTGCATTGAAATTTTTACGCAGATAGCGTAGAATGGTTGAGGCATTTTCAAGTCGGTCTTCACTTTCAATTCGTAGGGGAATAATAAAAGTTACATCGCTGCATTGGTAAATTTTATCTTGCGCACATTGCCGGATCATATCAACGTATTTGTTGCTACAGGTATTATGCTGAACATAGTCCAAGTACTTCCCGTAAGGTACAGTCTCTGCATAATTTCCCTTGAAAAACAGTGTTTTAGCTTCTGTTGGTCCAACGCCAGCATTATGGAAAATCTTTTTATTTAACCATTCCGTTTGATCATGAAAAGGCCAGCAAAAATCAAGGTCTTCATGGAGTTTCACTTCTGCTCTTTCTAAAGCATTCCATAGTATCACCCACATATCCGAACACCAACTTGATATTGGGGTATATTTACGGCCTTGATTTTTATACTTTTGATAGTATAGCCGCTCATACTTATTTTGCGTGGAGGTTAAGAATTGGTAGAGAATGTTACAGTCTATTTCAATTTTCTCCCAAAATTTACTATCAACGTTCTTTAAAAGTGTCTGTGCTCCACCTGCATTTTGATCATTTTTTCTGATTAGTTCCTCCTTGAAACCGAGAACCTCACACATTCCCGTAAGCAAACCGGGGGCGCAGCGATCAATATATGCTGAATCTAAATAGGACCTGGTGTCGGAGAAATACCAGGTATCACCGATGCATAAAAAGTCGAAATCAGGTATAGAATCGGTGAAAACAATATCTGTGTCATGGTAGAAAATATGTTCAACCGATAGCCACAAATGTTCCTTGAAATGTTTTGCGATGATGTGAGGTCTGACCGTTGAAACATAGGATTTTTCTATTCTGTTATCTGCATAGTAAAAAAATGAGACGTCGTCAGAATATTGGTCCGTGAGGTCCTTGAAATGTGGATTAATCCCTTTATCTGGGTCATAGGAAATCAGAATATGGTAATTTTCCTTGATGATATTGAAGGATTTGAAATTAAGGATTTGAATTTCAAGTTGCCACATGAAATAATCGGTATCTGGTAATGCGGAAAGAAAGATCATTAGATTGATTTGCTTGAATTCATATTTTGTTCCTGTGCAGCTAAGTTCAGGACAGACCTTAATGTTTATTGCCCTTTTGTAGCTCAAGAATTGAAGGTAATTGAATGAGACATCGGTACCAAAAAAGTTGGATGAGTCGGCCCAAATTGATGTCGGAAAAGGGATTCTATTATATGAAAGGGGAAAAATGGGAGTTTGGGGATTCATCGGTTAAAATTCGCGTACTGCTTTACTGATTCATCCCTTAAATCTAACTATTTATATAATTATTTTCCGCTCAGCACCTGCTTTTAACTATACTTACCTGACTTAATTATTACGCAATCATTATGAGAGTTCAGGCAGGCCAGGTTATACGAAATCTTAGAATCAATCATCAGTTGAGCCAGCAGCAAGTTGCTGATAAACTTAACATCAGCAGACAAACCTATGTAAGGTTTGAATTGAATGTGGTAGAGCCTACGCTATCACACTTTGCTTTACTGGCTTCTTTATATAGTTTTGATTTTCTCGACATCATTCGATTAATAAGCGATCGGAATTTTCAAAATAGTCACTAGTTTGAGTATAGAATATGGTTCTATTAAGGATCGGCAACCAATTTCAATCTGAACTCTTGGAAGCATATATCCTGGTGTTTCGATAATATTTGGATAGTGAATCTCAATTATCCTAGGGTCCTGATCACTCGCAACGGCATCAAAACCTTTATCTTTAAAGCAAGCATGTAACTCTTCAAAAAAAGCACTTGTCTACATTCTCCTGCAGTCTTTCTTAGGTTTGTACGTTCTCTTTTCGAGAGATTTCCTGTGAATACTAGAAATTTTCTATCAATTGAGAAGGCCACATCTTCAGAAATCGTTCTATCAATTCCAAGCCTTACTTAAAGATGCCCCCCCTTTGAATACTAAAGCTCTTCCTACTTCCATTTCAAAGATATTACTAAGCGTTTGAGTTACCCACCAATCCTTTTCGACAGCAAAGCAGGCATTCCTGTTTGATTACTAATAGTATTAAAGATAGCTTCTTTTTATGCTGGTTCTATATCATAGAAATTAATCACATTGCTTTCTTTACTATTGGCACCAGATTTCGATCAAAAAACGACTTAGTTGAAATACAAATTTTCGGCAGTAATGGCGCTTTACTGCCAAGAGTTTGGCAACAAAAGGCATTTACTTTAAGAGAAATGAGCGCGCATTTTTTAGGAGAATTGATTCAAAGCATTAATTTTACATACTACAGGTTGTAATGTCAACACTAAATTTTGATCATTGAACACACATCAGATTACTCTCAAGGTCAAGGATTATTTTTAAAACTTCTGGCAATAGGAATATTCGCGAGTCGCGAATTGAAAAATATTTTAAGAGAAGCTTGATAAACACTAATTATTATTAAGCCTCTAATATTTCAGAATAGTAATACGATAGCCGCATTTTAAACTAAATCTCAATGATCAAATCTTCCTCATAGCCATTATACTTCTCATTCAAATAGCCATGTGGATTACAGATGATTTCAGTTTTTCCAATAGTATATCTGGCAGGCGTGTGTATATGGCCATGAATCCAATACAAAGGCTGATGCTCCAAAATCACATCTTCAAGGTTTGAAGCATATGCAGCTGACAAGGCATGATCTCTATAAAGCTCGGGTATCGACTTCACACTAGGAACATGATGGGTAATCACCACATTCTTAAAGCCACTTGATTCTTTGAGACTTTTTTGTAGCCAAGATTTTGATTTTTGGTGAATCTGGTAAGTATCTATTGATCTTAATTTTGAATATGCCGGATCAACGCGTATCTGTGCATAATCGTTCATTCTAGTCTGGCAAATAATGCCAGACTCCACAGGATTTCCAAATAAGCTAAAGTCAGTCCACAAAGTTGCACCGTGGACCTTATGCCCTCAAACTCAACCATATTATTTTCAAGGACATTTACATTTGAGTTTTTGGATGCTTCAAGTATTTTGTTGAGTGTCTTCGGGTATGATCCTTTATAATTGCTATCCCTTTTCCTTCTGCTGCTTCTTTTACATCTCTCTTAAAGGATTCCTTTCCGTCTTCTCCCTGATTTGCTCCCTCATTTACCTTCTCTTTTGCTCCCTCATTTGCTATCTCTTTTCCTTCTGCTGCTTCTTTTACATCTCTCTTAGAGGATCCCTTCCGTCTTCTCCCTGATTTGCTCCCTCATTTGCTATCTCTTACAGGCGAAGGAACAGATACACTTATTGCAGTTTTCACTACAATTTGATGCAATTTTCATACGCCATCCCTTATGGCTTACGTTCTGCGGCACGTTTTGAGTTTAGGAAAAAAAATATTTAGCTATCAAATTCAAGACTAAATTTCCATGAAACCGAAGATAGCTTTTTTTTCAACTGCTCAATATTTTCAACCAGATCTTGAAAACTAGGTGGATTTTGTTCGTAAATCATTTCGCTTTTCATCTTGTTATAGTCGACTTCCCAGGCTCTGATGAAATCAGCATGCGGAATAGGATCTAATGTTAGTGGATTATGCTTGTTATAATCTACGCCACCAATTTTAGCATATTCATATCGATGGGCGACAATCGTCTCATATAAATTTTTGTCTTCAATAGCAGATAGAATTTTCTCATTTTGTGATAGATGATAAACATCATACATGTGGCGACTCAATCGGTCGACACGAATTTTTTCAACAGGCCGATTAAACTCTTCATGTAGTAAAAACAATTTCTCCAAAAAAGTTCGTTCCGCATCAACGGTTGGCACACTAATAAAAGGGGACGCAAATTCACCTTCTGGATAAGTTTCATCTACAAGAGAACCAAATTCTTTTATCGAATATGGTTCGATTAAGGATCGGCAACCAATTTCAATCTGAACTCTTGGAAGCATATATCCTGGCGTTTCAATAATATTTGGATAGTGAATTTCAATTATCCTAGGGTCTTGATCACTCGCAACGGCATCAACAACCTTTAATTCTACGGCATCAAAACCTTTATCTTTAAAGCAAGCTTGTAACTCTTCAAAAAAAGCGCTTGTCGTATATTCTCCTGCAGTCTTTCTTAGGTTTGTACGTTCTTTTTTCGAGAGATTTCCTGTGAATCCTAGAAATTTTCTATCAATTGCTAAGTCCACATCTTCAGAAAATCGTTCTATCGATTTCCAAGCCTTACTTAAAGATGTACCCCCTTTGAATACTAAAGCTCTTCCTACTTCCATTTCAAAGATAATACCAAGCGTTTGCGTTACCCACCAATCCTTTTCGACAGCAAAAGCAGGCATTCCTGTTTGATTACTAATAGCATTAAAGATAGCTTCTTTTTCTGCTGGTTCTATATCATGGAAATTAATCATATTGCTTTCTTCATTATTTTTTGTACCCATACTGGAGCCAAAGAAATATCATGTTCCAAATCTTTCTTATGCTCTTTTCTTAAAAGGACAAGAATTTTTTTTTCTTCTTCTTCACTTAATTTACCATTTCCAATTTCCTTTAAAGCTTGGATAACCAGGCGACTGATTTTCCCTTTTGCTAATAAGTTACTTGGAGTTGATTTTTTAAAAGTAATTGTTCTTTTCCCAATTTTTATTTCACGTGGGGAGCCATCCGTAAGTAAAACGATTTTCATCGGAATTTGTGTACTTAGCCCTAAAGCATTTAAAGCATATATTCCTGTAGGGACTGTACGTATCTTATCACGTTTAGCAATTGCTTGGGCAATCTCTTCAACAGATGGTATAACAGCACCAATATATTTACTTTCTTTGGGTCTTACATAAATGCCTTGAGCCACGCGAACAATCTCCTCTTTATCAGTCAGCCGTTCCAAAGCTTTCCTTACAGCTTCTGATGAACCACATTTACTAAAATCATCAGGAAAGAATAAAGTTCCCTTTGGCCTTCTCTTTATTAAACGTTCTATTTGTTTCTCTATACTTTCCATTAGACCACACCTTTTATATTGTCACAAATTTAATCAACATTTGTGACAATATCATCATATTTTCTGTCACAAATATTGACAATATTTGTGACAGAAAAAAATCATAAGCAACATTAAGAATAACATCTGAAATAGAACCATACTTAGCAACTATCTGATTAAGTTGTTGATTATCTTTAGTTACATGACCTAAAACCAATCACGGCATTAAGTGCCGCATCCGCATCTCGTGTGAGAAATTAAACTGATAGATCATGTTAGTTTTAATATCCTCTTGTCTATACATCTTTTGCAATACCTTTGTTGAAACTTTGTAATCGATCAGATCTAGGAAATAAATCACACCTCTTTTTTCCATAAAGCTTGTTATTTCGATCAGATATAAATTAAATGATGAAAATAACAAACAATTTGATTTGGCTGACCAGGCAAACTAATGCTCGATGTCCCTGCTACCTTGCTCACAATATATAAACTAAGCTAGCCTTAAAACAATACAAGAAAAGCAAGCTAACCTTAAATTACCATCCATTTTAAGGTTAGCTTGCTTTTGACCTTAAAGATACAACGATCCAACTCTTAATACTATGCGTCAAATCAGCGGAAAAGCTCTTCATAAAACAGCAACTGTGTGTATTAACTAATATCAATCTATCTAAATAGCTTCATAACTTTCGTATCACCAGTATCCTCTTCATCCTTATTCCGTTCCAGAAGTTTCTCCTGTAAGGCGGACATTTCAGTACTAACTTTAGTATCGATCACCTTCGCATAATGCTGGGTAGTTTTTAAGCTATTGTGGCCAAGCATCTGGGATACCGTCTCAATCGGCACACCATTGGAAAGCGTAATAGTCGTCGCAAAAGTGTGCCTGGCAAGATGATACGTAAGAACCTTAGTGATGGTACAAAGATCTGCGATCTCTTTGAGGTACCCATTCATCCTCTGGTTAGTGAGCACCGGCAACGCCACTTTTCTCCATCGGCATATCCTGTGGTTTTTATACCTTTCAAGAATTACTTTCGCCTCATCCAACAAAGGGATGTGACAGGGTGTTTCCGTTTTCTGCCGTTTGATGAATATCCATAAATTACCGTCATCACCCTTTGTAATCTGATCCGGGCGAAGCTGCTTCACATCTATATAGGAAAGGCCTGTGTAGCAACTGAAAATAAAAATGTCACGAACGATATTTAAGCGCTCAAGTGGAAATTCCCTGTTTTTAATTCTATCCAACTCTTCCATATTTAGAAAAGTCCTTGCCTTAGCTTTAGCAGTATTGCGATAATTTAAAAATGGATTACCGACTATCCACCCGGCGCCCAGGCAATACAGCATGATTTTTTTCAGGTGAACAATATATTTCCGGGCAGACATCGCATTATTTCCTCGATCTATTCTAAGAAATAACTCATAATCGGTGATAAATTTAAAATCCACCTTTTTGATGTTAATGTCCTGAACCTCATATTTGAGCTGAAGAAATTGTTTAACATGTCTGATGGAACTTTGATAGGTTTGAAACGTGCTATAACTGTATCCTTTACCAATCAGTTTTTCCATATTGTCATTGTGCTTCTGATAAACTCTCAGCAGGCTATGGTTAGAGGTATTCTTTCCGGTAAGATGATCCCTCAAGACTACCGCTGTCACCACATCTTCCTTTTCAACAAGAGTGGTATGAAACCGTCGAACTTTTGAGGCCAGCGTGTCCAGATAATCATTAAGTTCCCGGATCTCCTCGCGCAGGCCAGTGCCTTTTCCTTTAAGCGCCGACCAGAAGCTGGGAATAATTTCCCTGCCGACAGAATATTCCGAATGTTTTCCTTTCACAGTAATCCGTAAATAGATGGGCATCATCTCGCCCTTGATAAAATTTTTTGGTCTTTTCAGATAGAATAAAAGATGAAAATTGTAACTCATAATGATACATTTAAAATTAAACAAATGTACATTTGAGCCAGTGAGTCATCAAGATGTTCGTTAGCCGAACGAGCTGTAAATCAATATCTTACAAAATAATCCAGCACCCGAACATTTCGGAATAATTCTGGTTTTGATATTTCAATCAATTCACTGACCTACAGCATTTTACAAAAAATAGTCAATTTTCGACTCACTAAAATTAACCATTCAGAATGGTCGAAAACGGGTCTTAATGTGTTATAAAAACCAAAACAAAGTCTTGAAAATCAACGATTTGCGCGACAATGTTCTGGTTTGAATCCAAGGAAGTGGTCCCGACGAGAATCGAACTCATATCTAAAGTTTAGGAAACTTCTATTCTATCCGTTGAACTACGGGACCGTTTATTTTTGCTCCGGCAAATATAGCAAAAGTTTTGTCGCAAGAGAATTCATTTTAAACAACTCTACAGAAAGAAAATTAACAAAAGTCTAGCTAAAAAGCCTTATCAAAAGCCATATTCAGCAATAAACCATATACCTCTAGTCATGGTTAAAAAACTGTACTACTCACCATAATAAATCTTTAAAATAGCTTGATCTTTGTTTTAACAAAATGATTTAGAATATGAAATTAGCAAACAATAAAATACTTATAACCGGAGGCGCCAGTGGTATAGGCTTCGGACTAGCGGAAAGATTTATACAGGAAAATAATACAGTAATTATTTGCGGAAGGCGTGAGTCGGCATTGGAAGAAGCTGCCAAAAAATTACCCTCTGTACTTACTAAGGTTTGTGATTTAAGCACTGAAGCCAACCGAACTGAACTTTATAACTGGATTGCCGAAAATCATAGCGACTTAAATGTATTGGTAAATAATGCTGGCATTCAAAATTGGATGGATATTAACGATAATGATTTTTATCAAAAAGCTGAAGATGAAATTACCACTAATGTTTTAGCTCCGCTCCATTTAACAAAACTTTTTACAGGTTTGGATTCATTGGATACAATTATTAATGTTACCTCTGGACTGGCTTTTGTGCCGCTATCGGCAGTGCCTGTTTATTGTGGCACAAAAGCATTTTTGCGCTCATTTACACTCTCTTTACGGCATAGCCTCAAAAATTCAAAAATTGAAGTTATCGAAATGATCCCGCCAGCTTTGGATACCGATTTAGGTGGTAAAGGCATCCATAATGTACATCCTGCTGTTAGTGATTTTGTAGAATCAGTTTTTGAACAGATGAAGGAAGGTAAAACGGAATTAACATTTGGAACAAGCGGCGACCGGGCAAAAGCAAACAATGAGGTAATCGCTGATTATTTCAACCGGATGAACCCTTAATTAAAATTGAGTCGTAATTTTAACACAAAAAAGCCATCTGATTTGCATCAAATGGCTTTTTTGTTGCAGTTAAACCAAGTATTACCTGATTAGACTACCTTCCTGAAATTTTTCTGCAGGCGCAACAAAAGTCAGTTTTCCTTCCGAATTTTCAGCCATTAAGATCATTCCTTGAGATAAAATCCCCTTGATTTCTCTTGGTGCCAGGTTTACAATCATGCTTACCTGTTTACCTATAATATCTTCAGGTTTATAGTCTTCAGCAATGCCAGAAACTACTGTCCTTTCATCAATGCCCGTATTTACCGTAAGTTTTAATAGTTTCTTGGTTTTTTCAACTTTTTCAGCTGCAATTATTGTGGCTACACGGATATCCATCGCAGAAAAATCGTCAAACTGTATGTTTTCTTTTGCCGGAACAGCAACTACATTACTGGCTGCATTACTTGCCTTGCTTTGATTAAGTTTTTCAATTTGAAAGTCGATCTCCGCATCTTCAATTTTATCGAACAGGAGCACAGCTTCACCGATTTGATGACCACGTTTCAACAAGTTAACACCACCTGCATTTTCCCAGTCATGGCCACCGTTTATCAACATTTTCATTAATTTTTCAGCTGTGAAAGGCAGAAAAGGTTCAATCAAAATCTGAATATTGGCTGCAATCTGAAGCGCAAGATGTAAAATCGTTCTAACCCGGTCTTCGTCGGTTTTAATCAATTTCCAAGGCTCAGTTTCTGCCAGGTATTTATTTCCCAAACGGGCAACATTCATCACTTCGGATAAAGCTTCTCTGAAACGGTAATTTTCAATCGATGCTGAAATTTTTGCAGGATAGCCAGCCAATTCATCAATAACTGCCTGGTCTACATCGGTTATCTGCATACAGGTTGGTACCGTGCCACCAAAATATTTATGCGTAAGCACCACTACACGGTTTACGAAATTTCCCAATATTGCAACAAGCTCATTGTTATTTCTTGCCTGAAAATCTTTCCATGTAAAATCATTATCCTTCGTTTCAGGGGCGGTTGCAGTTAATACATAACGCAGTACATCCTGTTTTCCTTCAAATTCTCTCAAATATTCATTCAGCCAAACTGCCCAGTTTTTAGACGTCGAGATTTTTTGTCCCTCTAGGTTTAAAAACTCATTTGCAGGTACATTATCCGCTAGAGTATATTCGCCATGAGCCATCAACATCGCCGGGAAAATAATACAGTGGAAAACAATATTATCTTTACCGATAAAATGCACCAATTTGGTTTCGTCGCTTTTCCAGTACTCTTCCCAACCGCATTTATCACTCTCATAGCTGCTGATGTAATATTCCTCAGCCTTCGGGTTCCATACATCTAGCTTGGCGTAATTACACAGCTCTTTTGTTGCAGAAATATAGCCTATAGGGGCATCAAACCATACATAAAGCACTTTTCCTTCTGCATCGCGTAATGGAACACGTACGCCCCAATCTAAATCACGCGTCATCGCCCTTGGCTGCAAACCTGCATTTAACCAGCTCTGACATTGCCCATAAACATTCGGCCGCCATTCTTTGTGGCTTTCGATATAAGTTCTTAACCTTTCTTCGTATTTATCAAGCGGCAAAAACCAGTTTTTAGTTTCTTTTAAAATTGGCTTATCGCCAGATAATGTAGATTTAGGATTGATTAAATCAGTAGCATTTAAAGTTGAACCGCAATTTTCGCACTGATCGCCATAAGCATTTTCATTGCCACATTTTGGGCAGGTACCGGTAATATAACGATCGGCTAAAAATTGCTTTGCTGTAGCATCATAATACTGCTCAGTAATTTCTTCAGTAAAAACACCTTTATCGTATAAAGTTTCGAAAAAATCAGCAGCTGTTTGATGGTGCGTTTGTGAAGATGTACGGTGATAGATATCAAAAGAAACACCAAACTCTTTAAAAGAGTCGCCAATTATTCTGTGGTATTTATCTACCACTTCCTGAGGCGTAATTCCTTCTCTTTTGGCCTTTAAAGTAATGGGCACCCCGTTCTCGTCAGATCCACAGATGAATTTCACATCACGTTTATTCGACCTCAGGTAACGCGCATAAATATCTGCAGGAATGTAAACACCGGCAAGGTGTCCAATATGAACCGGTCCGTTGGTATACGGTAGTGCTGCAGTTACGGTATATCTTTTTATTTTACTATTATCCAAAACAATTTTTATTAATTTGGCAAAGATAAGTGTTTTGAAGATGATTAAGCAGCCCCCATATTTAAAAAAAGGAGATAAGATTGCCCTGGTTTGTCCGGCAAAGAAATTACCCAAACCTATAAACCATGCTATTGAAATATTAAAAAGCTGGGGACTTGAGGTCGTTATTGGCGATAGTGTATACGCCAGCCATCACCAGTTTGCCGGAAATGATGATTTAAGAACCAGCGATATTCAAAGATTTCTGGATGATTCATCTATAAAAGCGATAATTTCCGGTCGGGGAGGTTATGGTGCCATCCGCATAATTGACGGATTAAATTTTAACGAATTCGACAAAAATCCAAAATGGTTTGTAGGCTTTAGTGATATTACTGTTATCCTGTCGCATCTTATTGCACAATGCAATACACAATGCCTGCACGCTCAAATGCCTTATACATTTGATGAATCAACCAATGAAGCATTAATTTCTTTAGAGAACGCTTTATTTGGGCAGAAGCAGACTTATGAATTTGAAAGTACATTTAAAAACAGGGCAGGAGAGGTAAATGGAATTTTAATCGGTGGCAATTTAACTTTACTGGCCATGTTACAGGGTTCAGTCTCAGAAATGGACTTCAAAGATAAAATTTTATTTATTGAGGATGTTGGAGAGCACGAATATAGTATCGACCGCATGTTACGCATGTTAAAGCGGGCAGGCAAACTCAGTCATTTAAAAGGACTGATTGTGGGCGCATTTAATGAAATTGAAGAAGAAAAAATTTCTTTTGGTCAAACCGCTGATGAGGTAATTTGGGAAATTGTAAAAGAATACGATTATCCTGTTTGCTTTAATTTCCCAACAGGACATATTAATAACAATCTTTGCATGACATTAGGTGCAGAGGTAAACTTAAAAGTAGAAACAACTAACGTTCAATTTAAATATTTATAAGATGGCAATTTTAGACAATTTAGGAAAATACCGTAATACCGGATTGTTAATATTACGTATTGGCTTAGGGATAATGTTTATTATCCATGGTTTCCCAAAACTTGCTGGCGGCCCTGATGGCTGGACCGGACTTGGCGGTAGTATGAAAGTAATCGGCATAAACTTTTTGCCAATATTTTGGGGCTTTATGGCGGCAGCAACTGAAACCTTTGGCGGCTTTCTTTTAATCGTAGGCTTGTTCTTTCGTCCGGCTTTAATCTTATTGATTTTTACTATGATTATCGCATCATTGGTACATTTTGGCAAAGGCGATGGATTGGCGGGTGCTAGCCATGCGATTGAACTGGCTATTGTATTTTTTGGATTGATCTTTATCGGCCCTGGAAAATATAGTGTGGATAAGAAGTAGGATTACTTGTTAATTCTTCTTTTTGAATAAAAGGCTTGGAAATTTCCAAGCCTTTTTTGGTCTATTAATTTTAATTTTGAACAATCAATTTATTGTTTTGCACTTCATTTGCCGAAATTGGCCAAATATAACCCGCCGTGTTGAAGGGTATTGCTGGCGCTGAACCCTGAGTGCCACTTTTCGCCGCAAAGCCTGCACCTAGCCTCATGACATCAGGAGATCTAAATCCTTCTCCTAACAGTTCGATTCTTCTTTCTGTTAAGATTGTGTTTTTCAGATTGGCTGGCAATAAATCTGCTGCAGGAAATACATAACCTGGATTTGACCGCTGTCTTACAGCTGTTAATAATGCAATAGATCTTACAGGATCTGTCACCACGGTAGCCTCAGCGAGATTCAATAATACTTCAGCATACCTGATTACAGGAATATAATCTGTATAAGGAGAAGGCTTTTTGAATTTAGTCAAATAAGTATTGGCACCAGAAACTGTTGTTAATCCCTTTCTGGCATCGGTTGAACCAGTTGCGAATACAGGATTGGCCAAAATACCTGTAGGATTTAGGAAATATTCTTCATTTCCACCTGCCTGATTTGGAGAAACATTGTAATAATATGCCAACTGGTTCTGGGTGCCTGGAGCATTTAAATCTGTCATCGGGAATGATAAAGCAGCTTCAGTAGCAGTTGCATTACCTACATAGGCACCACCAAATATATTACTAATATTAGCCTCTAATTGAAGAGGCGTGCCTGTTGTTGCCTTAAATGGAGTTGTTGCACTAACAATTTTATTACCTTCAGTAACGACTGAAGACAAGTTTCCCATTGTAAGATATACCCTGGTTTTAAATGCGATAGCTGTATTTCTTGAAGCCCGAGTGGATATTGCTGTTGCTGGTAGCGTTAGTGCCAAGTCTGGCTCTGCTTCATTTAAATCTTTTAAAATCTGTGTATATACTTCAGCAACTGTACTTCTTTTTAAGTCGTTTCCAGTTAAATCTTTCTCTCCTTTAAGTCTTAAAGGAACCCCTAAGCTAGCACCATTATCTGTAATAAAAGGTTTGGCATACAGTTGTAATGCGCTATAATAACAAAATGCTCGCAGAAATTTAGCTTCTGCAATATATTGTTTTGCTACTGCGGGAGTAAGTAAGGAAGCATTAGCATTAACGCCCTCAATAACTAGATTTGCCCTGTTAATTGCAGCATAAATTGCACCCCATAAATTTACTACTTCATTAGTATTTGATACTAGGTTAAACCTCCATGTGTCTAAACCTGTTACCCCATTAGGCTTATTTACTATAAAATCCTCACCACGGATATCATTGTAGATTAAATATCTTCCACCATAGAACTGGCCATTCTTTACCCCAGCGTAAATGCCATTTACCTGTGAAAGGATCCTGTCCGGATTATTAAATGCCTCTTCAATTGGTAAGGATGTATCTGGAGCCGTAGTTAAGAAATCTTTTTTACATGATGATGCAAACAGCAAGGGAGCAGCTATAAAAAGATATTTTATTTTATTGATTATTTTAATTTTCATGATTTCTAATTTTAAAATCCAACATTAATACCAAACGTAAATGTTCTACCCGATGGCACTGAGTTTCTATCCACACCTGGAGCTAGGTTACCACTATTTCCAGTAGTGGTTGAGTTACCGTTTACAGAAACCTCTGGATCCGGACCTGGATAACCAGATATAATCAAAAGATTACTTGATTGTGCGTACACCCTAACATTCGAAACACCATATTTACTTAACAGTGTTTTTGGCAATGTATAGCCTAAGGCCAGGTTTCTAACTTTTAAAAAATTCCCGGTGAAAACGTTTTGTGATTGTGCAAAAGCAGATCCGTTTGAGGTATTGTCACCATAAACAACACGAGGAATATCAGTAATCTGACCTGGCGTGGTCCATCTATTCAACATTCCTTTGTCGTTGTTCCAGAAGCGTTGATCTCTAAGACCAGCTTGCGATCCATAATAAATTTTATTACCTCCGGAGAATGTTAGTCCCAAACTTAGATCAAAGGCTTTATAGCGGAAGTTATTATCCAAACCGCCAAACCATTTTGGTATTGACTGACCTGTGATTGTTGCATCTAATGCAGCATCAATTGCTGGGGCATTCTGTCCAGCGTTTGGCCCATCAAGATATTGATACCTTGCAGCTGTAGCACGTCCAAAACTAAATCTCAATTTTTGCCCAAATCTATTTACAAAAATACGTTCACCGGTTGCAGGGTCCACACCGGCAGTAGGTACGGTGTAAATAGAGCCAATTGGATAGCCAACACGTGTTATATTAGCAGTTTCAAGAGAAGTAGCTCCAAAAACATCCGCATTGTTATTTCCCAGTGCAGTAACTTCATTTTTCAAAGTACTGAAAGTAAAACTCGTTGTCCAGCCAAAGTCATCACCATCAAAGTTTTTTGAATTTAATGTAAATTCAAGCCCCTTGTTATACATCCTTCCTATGTTTGTTGTGATGGCGTTGTCAGGAATACCTTTAGAAGGTGCCTGAGGAGCATTTTGAACAAGGTTGTCTATATCATTATGATAATAATCCACATCCAAAGAGAAACGTCCACCCAAAAATTCTAAATTAATTCCAATATCAGCTTTTTTACTTGTTTCCCACCTTAAATTAGGATTACCCGCCTGTGAAAATGACAGCGCTGAGGATGACCCATATAATCCTGGGCTGTAAAGGAATAGAGCTGGGTAATTACCAATATTTATATTTCCAACTTCTCCATAGCTTCCATGCAATTTAATACGAGTTAATACCTTGCTGAAGGCTAGATCTTTATAAAAATTCTCTTCAGAAATGGCATAACCAACGGAAGCGCCACCGAAATTACCATATTGATTTCCCGCTGAAAGGCCTGAATAACCATCTCTTCTGAAAGATCCGGTTAAATAATATTTCTTCTTAAAATCGTAATTGATGCTACCAAAAAAAGAACGGAAAGCATTATCTCCCTGTACTAACCCTGCTGGGGTAATGGCACCAAATGCACCTTGAAAAACCTCAATAAAGGGATCGATTACGCCTTGTCTGGTTGCACCATAACCAAGTGATTTGGTATACTGGTCTTCAGCACCTATAAATGCGCCTAAAGTATGATCACCGAAAACACCACTGTAATTTAAAGTATTAGACCAGTTCCATCTGCTATTTTTTACAAAGTTACTTGTAGCACCACCATTATAAGAAAAGCCATCTCCCTGCAAACGATTCACAAAAGAGTTATTATCAATTTTGAGATTATCTAAACTATAGGTGGTCTTAAAAGTTAGGCCTTTTAAAATTCGGATTGAAGCATAAGCATTAGCAATAATACGATCGCTTTCTGAAGTATTTTTATCTTCATTTACCAATACGGCCGCATTCGGATAATTCGATGCAATGGTATTAGCACCCAAACCAACCGAACCTGCCGGAGCATTTATGTTATAGGAGCCATCTTCATTGTAAGCGGCTACGTTTGGAGGAAGTACAATGGCCAGCCTTCCTAAGCCTACTGTTGAAAACGCCTGTCCCGCGAGTGAACCTGTATTTGGCGCACGGTTTAAAGTATTACTATATGAGAAATTAGTTCCAATTGTAACGTTTTTAAACAGTTTATGATCTAAATTTACACGTCCATTTTTTCTCTCAAATGAGTTACCAATAATAAATCCTTCCTGATTACTATAACCAACAGATACATAATATGAGGTTTTATCATTAGCACCCGAGAAGTTTAGCGCATGATTTTGAGAAGTCGCGGTTCTGTAAGCATAGTCATACCAATTGGTTTCCACCTGAGAGCCATCAGATTTATTTTGTAAAAAGAATGCCGGAGCCTGACCGTTATTGGTCCTTGATTCATTTTTGATCAGCACATATTCTGATGCATTTAATAAAGGGGTAAGATTTTGAGCTTTTGTAGTTCCTACCCAACCCTCGTAATTAACTTTAGTTGTTCCTTGCTTACCCTTTTTGGTGGTAATTACTACAACACCATTGGCAGCTCTTGAACCGTAAATTGCTGAAGACGCTGCATCTTTAAGTATATCAATTGATTCGATATCTGCTGGGTTGATATCCCCCAAAGCATTGCCCGCGGCACTATTAGATGATTGATCACCTGTGAATACCGGGATACCATCAACAATGATCAATGGGTAAGAACTTAATGAGATAGAGTTAAAACCACGAACCCTGAAAACAGGAGGATTGTTCAGTACGCCATTTGGTTGAATAATGTTTACACCGGCGGCTTTACCAGCCAATGCCTGTTCGAAACTCTGAACCGGCTGATTTTTAAGTTTTTCTCCACTCACACTCGCAATTGATCCTGTAACATCTCTTTTAGATTGCGTAGTATAACCTGTTACCACAACATCAGATAATGTTTTGGAATCACTTTTAAGCTGCACATTTACTATACTACCACCGCCAATAGTTTTGGTTTGACTCAAGAAGCCGATATAGGAAAATTCTAATGTTGTTGTATTACCTGCAACTTTAAGTGAATATTTGCCATTTGCACCTGTAGTGGTTCCGCCAGTTGCACCCTTAATTTTAACACTTACTCCAGGGAGGGGTAATCCATCCTCCAAACCCGTAACTGTTCCTGTGATTGTTCGATCTTGTGCTATTGCTGGGGAGGCAATAAACAACAATATGAACAAACTTTGTAGAAGTTTTTTCATAAAAAATTTAGTCTAGTTTTAGTTAATAATGGTTAATATATGATTATTATATTGTAATACAAATTTTACAATACTAAGCGGGCAATACTGTTTAAGAATAATGGTTCTTAAATGACTGCCAAATAACTTATAATACCCTCTTTGTTATCTTTAGCATTAAATGCTTCTTAACACCTTATTTATCTGATTTGATCAGGTGTATTAATTGTTCATTAATGTAATATTTCTTAAAAAAATCTACTGTGGTGGTTCTAACAGTAATTTGTGATAAGGCTTTAGCAGTCGATCGAGAGATCAGTATCTGAACTAGGGGGCACTTTAAATATTAATTGGTGGTAAAAAGAGAGAAATGCCGTGAAAAAAAGACACACAATAGAGCCATTTGAAGGTTTTTTCATAAAAAATTAATTTAGTTCGGTTAATGATTCACACAAAATACTATTTAAAACTCTTTTTTACAAAAATTATAGCTTAAAAGAAAAAGATACACACAAACAATCTCAAAACACCATTTAAAAACGACAATAAATCAAATTAAATCTAAAAAAAAACAAACATATCTTAAAAAGACGCCTATTTACGAACTCAATCCAATAAAAATCTTAATTATCAACGCTCACAAACACTAAAATTATAGTCATTGCAGAAAATTATGAACGTTAACGAAAAAAAGATATAAATATGATAAAGCAAAAAAAAAGGGCTGTTCAAATAGAACAGCCCTTATTAATTTTATTTTTTTTTTATTTTATGGGTTTTGTGCGCTCTGTGGAATAAGAGGATTTGCATTCAACTCATCGCGGGGAATTAAGAACAAAAACTTAACATCACCAGCAGGAATAGTTAATAAATTTGCAACTGATGTACCTACATAATTAGGAACATTTGCTGCGGTTCTATCTAAAGGCAGGTTCAAACGTTTTAAATCTAAATATCTGAAACCTTCACCCCAAAGCTCAACTCTGCGGTTAATCATGATTTCATCAATCAATGCTGTTCCGGTTTTAACCGTTTTAACCGCTGTAAGATCCCTTACTTTAACCAGATCAAACAACGCTGTTTGGGCAAGTGCATCCTGACCGCTACGTGCATAAGCTTCAGCTAAAATCAGATACATTTCTGCACTTCTCATCCATGGTGTATCACCCAATGAAGGGTCGCCAACTGTTTTTACAGAAAACTTTCTACTCATGTACGCACGACGTGTAAATGCTGCAGTAGGAAGCGGAAAGTTAGCCGCCGTTGGAGCTGGCTCCCATAATTTTCTTCTTACATCATTAACGGGAATTTGATTGTACAAATTTGAATTGATCATTTTTGGTGTACCACGCATATAAGTGGTATTTGCATTATAAGCTATTTGACCATAAAAAGACCCAAACGTATCTCCTTGCTCAGTGGTAGGCATTGCGCACCACATAAATTCAGATAATGCATTATTATTAAAGCCTGTTACATAATCTGTTTGACTCATTAATGGGTATTTACCCCCGTCAATCACATCTTTCGCAAATTTAATTGCGTTTGGATAATCTTGCATTGTTAAAGCAACCCTTGCTCTTAAGCCTCTTGCCACCCAAACATCAGCGTGTGTTTTATTTGTTTTGGTAGTAGAGTTTAAAGCAATTGCCTTATCTAAATCAGCAACAATCTGAGTATAAACTTCCTCTACAGTAGCACGTGGCTTTATAATGTCAGCACTAGTTAATACTAGAGGTACGCCCAATTGAGCATTAGGTTTTGCTGCTGCATTATACCTTGTTCCATAAAACTGCACCAGGTATGAGTAAGCATAGGCCCTGATCGTTAAAGCTTCTGCTTTCAATCTACTTTTTTCCGAATCTAAACCTGTTACACCCGGTAGGTCTATATTATCAAGCACATAATTTGCGTTGTTAATCATACGGTAAAAGGTACGGTAGTAGTAAAGGTTACTAGCATGAGTATCCGTTCGTGGTGCAACATAGTTACCTTCACCTGTTGAAGTAAACCATGTAGCTGCTGCCTGATGTAGATCCTCACCCATAAAATCTATACCCAACAATATACCTCCAACACCGGGTTTACCTTGTGCATTTGAAGTTGTGGTTGTAGTTCTGGTATTCATATAGGCATAAATACCACTAATTACTGCATTTGCATTTGTTGTTGAAGTAAATACCTCTTCCAAAGCAATCTGATCAGTTGGTTTGGTTTCAAGGTATTCCTTTTTACAGCCGGGAGCGATTAAAGCTACCACTAAGCTGGTTAATATTAAAAGCTTTTTCATATCTCTTTCTACACTATTTTTAAAGATTACAAGGTTAAATTAATACCCAAACTAAAGTTTCTGCTTTGTGGATAAACATTACTGTTTAGACCATCAAAAGATTCAGACGGGTTTAAACCTTTTCTTTTTGAATGAAGGTATAAATTCTCACCTGTTGCAAAAACACGGGCACTTGGTACCTTAATTTTGTTTAACCAAGCTTTAGGCAAATTATACGATAGGTTAACATTACGTAAGCTCCAGTAAGAAGCATCAATCAACCATCTGTTTGATGTTGCGTTGGTATTTGCGGTTGCTCCAAAATCAGCTCTTGGTATATTTGAAGTATTATTTGCTGGTGTCCAAGAGTTTAGAATATCCTGGTGCAATGCACCTCCATAAGAACCTGTACTCATTAAGCCTTGATATATAGAATCGTAAGCTTTGCCACCAACCTGGTAATTTACCATAAATGATAACGACAGGTTTTTGTAGCTGAATGTATTTACAAATGAGCCCATCAAATCTGGAATCGCTGTACCTGAATAGTCAAATTTTGCAAATGATTGGTTGGTTACATATTGTACACCATTCACCGTACGGATATTCGCAGGAAGTGTGCCATCAGCTGGAATATACAATGCAGCTCCATCATTTGGATCAACACCAGCATATTGTCTTAACCAATAATCATAGATGCCATGGCCAACCTCACGTTTTTTCGTTCCACTGATGATTGTTGGGGTTTCTGCCGGAAGCTTAGTAATCTTATTCTTAAAAATGCTCCAGTTGGTGATTAAACCCCAGGTAAAATTCTGTTCGCGAATGATGTCGCCACCCAGTTGAAGCTCTACACCTCTGTTATACATGGCACCAATGTTGCGATAAACACTTGTAACCGCTGCAGATAATGGTTGAGGTACACTGAAAATTAAATCATCTACTTGTTTGTTGTAGTATTCCAATTCACCATATAATCTCCTTCCAAAAAAAGCAAAAGAAACGCCTGTGTTTAGCGTGTTTTGTTTTTCCCAAGTTAAATTAGGCGTTGCAATAGATGCCAATAAAACCCCACCTTCGGTATTACTATTCGAACCTAGATCAAAAAAGGCTCTGTCTCCATAGTACCTATTATTTCCATTGCCATCAAGCAAAGCATTATTACCTACCTGACCGTATGAAACTTTTAGTCTTAAATCATCTAACCAGCTTACCTCTTTTAAGAAATTTTCTTTCTTAATGGCCCAGGTTGCTCCTGCTGAGAAAAACGTTCCCCATCTTTGATCTGCAGAAAATCTTGACGAACCATCACGTCTTAATGATCCATCTATAAAATATTTATCATCATAACTATAGCTAACTTTAGATAAATAAGACTCAATACGGTCGTTATCCTCTCTACCGTATGAACTAGATGATGTAACAAAATTAGCAAACTCAGTGTTACCACGAGCAACCATATTTGTTCTATCAGCCTGAAATATTCTGTATTTAAAGTAATAGTTTTCGTGGCCTGCTAATACTGAAATTGCATGTTTTCCAATCGTTTTATTATAGCTTAAAATTTGGTTAAAAGTGTAAGATTTAGTAACCGCATTACTTTGGAATTTATAACCATTAGAACCAGCACCATCACCTACAATTGGATTTTGAAACTGATCAACATTATTGTTTCTCAAATCCATGCTAATTGTTGGAGTGAAGGTAAAGTCTTTAAGAAATTTTACCTCAATGTAACTTCTTGCACTTAACTGGCTTCTTTTATAAGCATTATCATTAAGCATTGTTTCATAAACAACGTTTCTACCTGGAGAAGCACCTGATGGGCGATTCACAGCACCTGGATGGATACCATAATCATACCACTGCTCACCTGTTAGCGAATTAGCGATTGGCTCTCCAGCTGCATTAAAGGCATGTACCGGATAAATTGGGCCAATTCCTCTTGCAAATGAAAATGGATTTACAAAGCTAGAGCCGTTTCCTGTAGAAGCATCACTTGCGGTATTGGCATCAGACATTGCTCCTGATAAATTCAAACCTGTTTTTAACCAAGATCTAAGTTTGGTATTCACATTTACACGAGCGTTAAACCGTTCGAAGTCTGATTTCAGAATGAAACCACTATCCTTTAAATAGCCTAATGAAACGAAGTAATCTGTTTTATCACTTTTCCCTGCCGTGCTAACATTTGCATCTGTTCTTTTTCCAGTACGCTCTAATGGAGCATACCAGTTAAAATCATCATATAATAAAGATGCGTTAGGATTAAGCTTACCATCAGTACCTACAACTTGCCCCCCAGGAACATTAAACGGGTTATAAACCAAGTTTGTGAAAACATCTGCAGAAGCTTTTGTTGCAGCTGCTGCATCAGATAGCACAGGAGAAGCTGAAAACATCAAGTTGTTCTTGATTGCCTGCCAAACCGCTGGATAATATTGAGCAGCATCTAAACGCTCGTACTCAGGAATACCCCGGGTAGACCATCCTTGACTAAAGTTAACATTAATTGCTGGCTCTGCCGATTTCCCTCTTTTGGTAGTAACGATAATTACTCCATTAGCTCCCCTTGAACCATAAAGTGCTGAAGAAGATGCATCTTTCAATACAGAAATACTTTCAACATCATTTTGGTTGATATCGCCAATATTACCATCATACACTGCGCCATCAAGAACAATGAGCGGGTTATTTGATGATGAATAAGAACCAAAACCACGAATACGGATACCAGAACTATTTCCTGGTTGCCCGTTAGATGCTAGTACTGAAATACCTGGTGCAGATCCCTGTAAGGAAGCAGTAATATTAGTTACAGTTCTTTTTTCTAAGTCTTTAGCACTAATACTTGAAACAGAACCAGTAATGGATTCTTTTTTCTGTGTACCGTAAGCTACAACTACAACATCAGCCAGACTTTTAGAATCGGGAGCTAAACCAACATTTAAAATACTCGAAGAGGTGATGTTAACTGTTTTGCTTGAGAATCCGATATAAGAAAATTGTATTGCAGTAACAGAAGAACTGATTCTAAGCGAATATTTTCCATCACCACCGGTAATTGCCACCGCTTGTGACCCCACCGCTTTGACACTAACACCTGGAAGGGGAATGTTATCCTCTGTAGACGTTACTGTTCCTGTAATTGTCCGCTCTTGAGCCATTGCATTAAATGCAACAAACAAAAGCACGAACAAACTTTGTAAAAGTTTTTTCATGAATTTAAATTAGTTGTTTGATTAATTAAAGAATTAAAAAAACCAATCTACAGAAAAAAACAATATGTCTTCAAAATGATACAAAAATTTAATTTTAATCGCCTTTTTATGACAATTAAATTACCAAAAAAGACTGAGAAAGATAACGTATACTTTAGTTAAAAATATTTGGGAATTTACTTTCAGTTCACCATAAGGATTGCTTTGATAGCAAATCGAAATGTACTTACATAAATGCAGCAAAAAAAGGTAAGTACTCAATAGTTAAGGATTTTGTTCAAACATTAATGCATAATGGAATTAAATTATTCGCAGTCGACAAAAAATTATCATTAAACAGAGAAGGAGCATTATTATGCTCCTTCTCTGTTTACAATGTAACTTCTTCTATTTTAAAACATTTTTCCTGGCGGGTTAATATTTAAAGCAAAATCAAATTATTCCTTAAATTAGTATACCCATATAAACCTTTGCTTGATGCCTGGCTTTTGTGCAAAATCAATTTTTGCCCTTACTGAAAATACAGATGCGTAGTTGGTTCCTCTATAGGTTGAAGGGATCCAATCGATATCAAATGCTTTTTCAGCTATAATTAAACGTTTAGTTACAGGGATGCCGTCAACAACATAAGCAGCCATATAATTTGCTTTACCATTTTTATCAATATTGGTGATTAAATCAACATCAAGGGAACCATCGGCACTTTTATTTTCCTTTAAAATCATTCTTTTCAATTCAGTACCTAATAAAGAAATATATTGATCTATCGATGATATTGGCACCGGGATACTAGCCTTCTCCTTAATTTCGGGATCATCAGTCTTAACTTCCACTTTTAATCGGTTAATACTTACCGTATCAAGATATAGCAGTTTTTTAAGATCGTAATTATAGCGTAGAAACACATTACCGTTATCATTGAATGCGTACCAATTCCCGGAGCGAGCATTGTCTTTATATACACCTCTTAAAAAAACCTGGTCATTATCTTTAACAACTGAGTAAACGCCTTCTAGTTTTTTTGCATCGTTCATTGCGTAAACTACTTTTGTTTGATCAGAAAGAACAGATGTTTTTTGTTCATTTTGCGCAAATGATACTTGGTTTATTAAAGAAAATAATAAAATTAATGATAATAAATTTAGTATAGTTTTCATAATTTTTTTATTAAGAGTCGTTTAAATATAAACATAATTAAATAAAAAAGGGGTATGATTTTTATAATCACACCCCTTTTAAATTGCCGATCAATATTACCTTTCGTGATCGTATTTAATCACTAATCCAGTAACCGCTCTTCTATTAGAAGTTGGGTTCCATTCGAAGTTTAAAGTGAATGTTTTAGTAGCTGGATCATATTTACTTACAGTACCTGGTATATTTCTAAGTGACGTATTGCCCAAAGCATTCATAGTTACCAAGTTTGTTGCCGGATCTATGGTTGCACGTAAATTATCAATACCAGACACACCAGAACTACCTCCGTGCCAAGTCAAACCAGAAATTTGAACAGTGGTTAAGTTTATTGTTTGCAGAGAAAGATTGGGATTGCCAGCTAAATCACCATTTAACCCATCATTTTGAGTTGGTGTAGTAGGGTTTGTGTATCTTTGAACATTTCCGGCGGTAATTTTATATACACCATCATAAATGTTTTTTGGTGTTACATTTAATAAAATTGTATTAAAATTACCACTAATAATTCCAGATGACACTGATGAAATCGTTAATGGAAGCACTTGCAAACCAGTAAATTCAAATGTTAATGGGCGGAATGCAACGTTAAATGTTGCTTTGCTTGTTCCTGCTTTAATTACAACTTCTGTTGCACTTAAGGTATAGCTACCCGAACCTAACAAAGTATAACTACTTGAAGTTGCCGTATTATATTCATTGATCTTAGAAACAGTACCAGGAGTTATTTTCACTGTGATATCTTGAGGAGCCACAGCCTCCGGTCCAGAGTAACTAACTGTAATCGGCAACGTCGGAAGACTTGCTGTTGAATATGCAAACTGATACATAGGCGAAGGAGTACCATTTACAGCAATTTGAGCCGGATTTGCAAACTCAATCACATTATGACCCTTTGCAGGATCTAAAACCAAGCTGTCATCTTTAAGACAAGAGGTAAGCGTTGTTGATAAAAACGCCATAGCCAATAGATTTATAATATACTTTTTCATCTCTTTATATTAATTTAAGTCCCAAAAAATACGTGAACCGAATAGGGTAACTCCGGCAGGAACATTACTAGTATTCAAATTGAATTCTTGCTGAGGATATAATATTCTTCCGATTAATTTATCAGGTCTGGTTGAAACTGATTGTTTTGAAGCGAATGTCAATCTACCATCTGAAGATCCCTCAACAATCTTAGGATAACCTGTCCTTTTGAATTCGTTAAAAGCCTCATCGCAATTGATTACGTTCATGGCAATGTACTTTTGGGTAATTATCGCTTCGATTTTTTGATTCAAATCTGCAGCTAAGTTATAATTAACCAATCTATTTGTTGGGTTTTCATCAACTTGATATGCTTTAGATTCTGATACATACTCCCAATTTGGAATGGGAGCTCCATTCTGATCTTGATAAATGTATTTAAAGGATGCTTTAATACCTTCATCAAAAGCAGTTTGTGCGTTTCCAGTCAAATAACCACGAGCAAATGCCTCCGCCTGAAGGAAACGGCTTTCTGCTGCTAACATTATTGGCTGGCCTTGTGAAGGGCCCTTTGCAACCCCTATATAAGGTGTATTTGCATCTGTTCCAGTAAACCATGAGGTAAAATTAGCAGGAGGGATAACTGTTGACCCAACATTCTCTTCACCCAATCTGTTTGTTGCAGTATTTGGAAAACCTCTATACATTGCATAGCCCCTACCTTGATCAGAAATTTTATTTCCATTATAGAATGTAAAAATCCAGGTTGTTGGAATAGCTTGACTTTGAGACCTTGTATTGTCACTTGCAAAAGCCAAAGAGTTATATAATGGATTCTGTCTTCCAGATTCTTTTACATAGCCAGGTTGAACCAAAGCGTCGTCATCGATAAAACCAATTGTCAAGTTTAATGCAGCAAATTCTGTAGTTGCAAAAGATGAAAGTGCCGGTACTCCAGCCATCTTAATTAACAAACGTAGTTTTATAGTATTAGCAAACCTTTTCCAATAATTCATTTGCTGTTCCTTTTTGCTTCCAAATAAAGGATCAGTGCTTGAAGCAACAACTGTAGTTGTAGTTACTGCCTGTCCATCAGTGATTAACTTAATGGAAAGATTAAGTTGAGAAACTAAATCTTTATAGATGTCTTCAGCTTTATCATATTTTGGCGTCAGGTTTGAGCTTCCTTTTAAAGCATCTGTATAAGGTACGTCGTTATACTGATCAACTAGTTTAGAAAAAATGAATGCCTTCATTATTCGTGCAATTGCATTTGAATACGCTAATGCAGGCTTACCTGTAGTGTTATCAATTACATATTGATAATCGGTCGCATTGTCATAAACACTGCTAAATAAGTTGGTAAAACTACTCGCAGTATAAGCATAAGTAACACCTGCTCCATAACCACCAACACCGTAAATGTTTGCAGCAAATCCTCCCGGAAAATAATAAGCACTATTATAAGCTTGAGAAACTGAGGCTGTACCCACAATAGCTTGTGGCAATACCAATTCTGGAGTTGAAGATGTAGAGCTATTTGTATTATCGTTTATATCAAGATACTTTTTGCAGGATGTAAAACCCAATGCTAAAGAGATTATGAATAAACCGTTAAATATCTTTTTCATATGTGTATTATTAAAAAGTTAATGATAATGTGGCACCATAAACGCGTGAAGGCGGAGTTTGACCTAAAGAGGTAATACCAATACCATTGTTATCAGAACCAGCCGCACTATATTCAGGATCTGTATAAATATTAGTTTTAGGCGTCCAAATGAATAAATTTCTACCTTGAACACTGATACGCGCAGCTTTAACATACTTCAAACTTCCTAGAATTGATTTTGGAAGTTCATAAGATAATGAAAGCTCTCTTAATTTCCAGAATGCTGCAGAATAAGTATAATTTGTGGCTACACCAGTATTCGTTGGTCCATTTGTCCAAAAATCAACACCACCTGTACGCGTGGTAATGTTAGTATTTTCAACGTATGTATTTGTAACAGGATCCAGATATGACGAGTTAGGGATAACAAAACGTTCACGGTTAAAATAGGTTGTTCTGATACCAGCACCAGAGAAATCGAAACTTCCTGAATTTTGAGCCATAACGAAACCACCACGGTATTCAAACAAGCCCGCCAATCGGAAGCCTTTAAAGGTAACCGCAGCATCAACACCTAAGCGATGTTTTGGTTCGGTATTTCCCAAAATACTAGTTCCGGTAGTAACACTTGGAAAACCTGTAAACTTATCAACTATAATTCTTCCTTGAGGATCCCTATTGTAATCTGTTCCTTTTAATACAGGGAACGCAGATCCTTCAACCGCATAAACACCTAAAGTAGTAGTTCCAGATAATCCCAACTGGGTTAAGCCGTTACTAATAGAAACTACCTTGTTGTCGTTATAAGTATAGTTGGCACCAACAGTAACTTCTAAACCATTACTTGTATTTCTGTATGGAACAAAACGAAGGCTTGTTTCTACCCCCCTATTGCTAACTTCTCCTGTGTTAGTCAAATAAGATGAGAAACCAGTTGAGTTTGCAACATTTACTGGAACTGTTTGATCGGTAGTATTCGATTTATAATAAGTGAAACTACCTGTAATTCTTGATTTCAATAATGAGAAATCAACACCACCCTCATAGGCTAAAGTAATCTCAGGTTTAATATTAGGCGAAACAATACGATCACTCAAAGTAAATCCCGGAATACCATTATAAGGGTAACCATAAGCCTGACCAAAAGTTGGTAATAGCGAATAAGCACCGAAGTTTGAACTGTTACCTAAATTGACATTACCTACTTTTGAAACACCGCCTCTAATTTTCAAAGATTCTATAATCTTTGAGTTTTTTAAGAAAGGGATTGCATCCGAAGCAATGAATGAAATATCTGCAGCAGGATAAAAGAAAGATCTACTTTCAGGAGCCAATACAGATCTCCAGTCGTTTCTACCTGTTACGTGTAAGTACAAATAATCTCTGAAACCTAAACGGGCATCTGCATAAACGCCAATCTGTCTAGCTTTGAAATTAGATTCACCTGCACCTGGGTTTTGTAAACCGTTAGATATGTTATAGAATCCAGCGAGTGCTAAACCTCCATTTGTATTAACATTTACGCTTTTGTAAGTGTTCTGACGCATAGTAGCACCACCGATTACATTCAAAGAAAAGTCTTTACTTAATTTTTTAATGTATTGCGCCTGAAACTCTGGGTTAATTTGAACATTGTAACCTGAATAATCACTCACACCACCTACTACATTTGAAAAATTAGGGGTCAAACCTAACCTATATCCAGAATAAGTGAATTTATCTGTTGTAGATTTGTTTGAAAAAGCTCTGTTAGAGAGGTTAGCCCTAACCAATAAAGATAAATCTTTTATTGGTTTCCATTTTAATTGAGCATTACCAGTTAAATAATCATTACGAGTAGCACTTCTATTATTTCCTAACGCAAAGTAAGGATTTTGGTAATACTCATTATAGTAACCATCCGGTGTAGAAAAAGGATCATTTTTATAATCCTTATATCTTGTTAAAGGAATTTGTCCTGGCGATTGCAAAACATTATCATAAACTGTTGCAATAGCACTTGATTGATCGTAACGATTTTGGACATAATTTAAGTTAAAGCCGAAGGTAACATTATTACCTAAATCTCTTTCACCGTTAACACGCATGGTAAACCTATTATACTTATCTCCTGGAACGGTACTTTTTTGATCAAAATATTGACCAGAAAAATAATATGTTCCCTTATCATCACCAGAGGATAAGTTAAAGTCGGTTTGATTTGAAACACCAGTTTCCCAAAATGCATTTTTATTCTCATCAGAGTTAAATGAGTAAGGTACTGATTGGATAGATCCATCAGCTAAAGGCTTACCTATCGGACGAACAACACCATCAAACGCAGGACCATACTGTTGATTCTCAAATGGTGTATAACTTGGTACATCATCATTACCGGTACCAGAACCGAAACGCTCTTGTAATTGAGGTAAGAAACTTACCTGCTCAACATTAGTAGTATGACTAATATTTATAGTTGAAGCACCTCTTTTACCTTTTTTAGTTTGAATAATTAATGCACCGTTAGAAGCATCAGAACCATAAAGTGCGGCGGCACCAGCACCGTTCAGTACCTCAATGTTCTCAATATCCTCAGGATTTAAATTTCCTAAGATATCACTTGGCACAATCACGTTATCTACCACAACCAAGGCTTGGTTATTACCTAATAACGAACGGTTACCCCTTAATACCAAACGGATGTTTGGATTAACACCACTACTAACTGCGTTAACCTGTAATCCAGCAACCTTACCCGTTAAGGCACTTGCAACGTTAAATGCTTTACCTTGTGTTAATTCTTCAGCTTTAACGGTAGTAGACTGGTTACCTTGCTGACGACGCTGGATAGTAACACCACCGGCAGTTACAACAACTTCATTTAATGAAGTAACATCAGAATTTAAAGAGGCGTTAACTACATTGTTTGCTGGAATAACAAACTCTTTGGTTCCGTAACCTAAAAAAGTTACCACTAATGTTTTTCCATTTTTAGGAACACTAAGTGAGAATTTTCCGTTTGCGCCTGTTTGAGCGCCTAAACTTGGGATTTCTTTTACCCTTACTGATGCACCTGGTACAGGTAGACCATCTTCTTGAGATGTTACTGTACCAGTTACCGTTCTATCTTGTGCAAATGCTGAGGATGCGCATAGCACAAGAATGAACAAACTTTGTAGAAGTTTTTTCATAATTTGAAAATAGGTTAGTTAATGATTTTTGAAGTGCTAAATATAGTAGAGATAAGCTATATTTTAACAAAGTTTAACAAAACCTAAATGCATAATGACTTTATTTTGACAATTATACTGTATGAGTAAAAAGGCTTTTTGGGGAAAATCATACACAAGTTGTCAAATTATTTACGCAAAATTCACATTTTAAGACACCTAAGTACGCAGAATAGGCCTTTTGGATGATTATTAACTAGGTAATACTCACGAAAAAACCGTGCCAGAATCTACTAAAGTCTTAGTAGAAAATTTTAAGGAATTTTATCCATAAAACAATGATTTTTTTGAGATGAATAAGATTTACATAGTGCTATTTGGAGTATAGAATAAGATTTTTTACAAAAGTTGAGTTGCTTTTCTTCAAAAATTAGATCCATTAATTTATAATACAAGAATGACATATCATTAATGAAGGGAACAATTGCTTAACTTTTCCTATAAATAAAAAAGCCCTCCAGAAATAATTCTGGAAGGCTTCAATATTAAGATTGTTAATTATATTAGTTTACCAAAAGATTGTAATAAACGGTACTATACAAACTTATTGATTCTCCATCTGCTGAAACAATAGAGACAGGTAATACATATTTGGTATTTGCTGCTCCAATTAATGATGAATTAATTTTAAAAACTGCTGTGGCTGTTCGTTGGCCAGCTGGAATTGTAACTTGTAAATTAGAAACCGAATAAAGGTTTGCAGGTGCCAAAATATAACCTCCTGCAGGAACAGCCGTATTCAGTTTACCAATCGCATCATTAGCATTAACAGCTAAAGTAACCTTTAAATCTCTATCCAATGGCTTTGGAGAGGCAATGTTAACTACAACTGGTAAATCAGTCGCAGTTGTACTTGAAGTGTATGTTTTGGCAACCACTTTAACACCTGTTTCCTGATTTAACGCCGCCAAAGGCAATTCGATAGTAGTTCCTACCTTACTAAAATCAACAAAAGTATCTTTTGATTTTAGACATGAGCTTAAACTTATTATCGCTGAAAAAAGGATAACAGGAATAATTTTTTTTGAATGATATTTTGTTTTCATAGTTATAATTATTTAGCCCAAAAGATTTTGGATGTGAACTGATTAATTGTTCCCTGAGCCTTAACATTATCGCCGTTGTTAGACAATTCTGTTGCTGGATAGAAAATCCTACTTGGAATTGTTGGCTGAGTAGACTGAGTAGAAACCGGAATATCAGACGGGAAACCTGTTCTTCTGTATTCACTGTAAGCCTCAAGATTTCCATAACCATTTAAAGCAGTCCATTTTTGAACGATAATTGCCTGAACCTTATCTGTAGAAGCCGTCCAACTTACATTATTTATAGCCTGTCCGTAATAGGCAGCTGCTGCAGTTGCAGCATTAGGAACTGTTAAAGCAGTAAATGACGCAGTAATTCCTTTTTCATATAAGGATTGTGCATTTCCGGGAAGTATGCTATAAACAGCAGCCTCAGACTGTAGAAACAATGATTCGGCAGAACTCATTAACACCGCATTCATTGTGGGTCCTGTAAGTAAACCAGGGCCTATGCCACTTGTTTTTGGATTATTGCTTGGTGCTGTAGATCCATAAATATTTCCAAAAAATGGAACTGCTGGATCTGTTGGGGCAGGGGCAGGGGCATACAATCTAGACAAACGGGGATCATTCGTATTTTTCAATTTTGTAATAGCATAATTATTAGCTTTATAATAATCACCAGGAAGCGAAACAGCACCTGTTGCATTAGCACCATAACTTAGCCAGAACGGGCTTTGTTTGCCACTGTTGGCATCATCATTAGTATAGCCAGGGTTTGCAGCAACCTGGAACGTTTCATCCACGTAGCCATCAGCACTTGTGGCTAAAATAGCAGTTTTTAATGCTGCCTGTTTAGCTGGTAACTTATTCCATTGTCTAATCGCTAACCTTAACTTGATTGTATTAGCAAACTTAATCCAGTTGGCCATTGTACCTTTGAATACAATATCTGAAGTGCCCGGATTTACTGCAGATGTTGGTGCAGCTTTTATTGCTGCTATCGCCGCATCAAGTTGTTTAATTAAATCATCATAAATAGATTCGCCTGAGTCATATTTAGGAAAAAGAACATCTGGTGCTTTAAAGGCATCAGTATAAGGAACATTATTATAAGTATCAACCAATGTCTGAAATTCAAAAGCTTTCATAATTTTGCCTATTGAAGCAAAATGTACCAATGTTGGATCAGCAGTTCCTTTTTTAACAAGATCATTATAATTTGATAGGTTAAGGTAAAACTGGGTAAATATTTGGTAAGCGGTATTGGTGAAGTTATTTGTATTGAGTGCCGAATTGGGAACATAATTACCACTTGGTGTCCAGTAACCCATCCAAACCCCAACTGTAGCCGGATAACCACCTGTTGTAAGGCTAATCGCCCCATTACCAGTTGCTACTACGTTGGCATTATATAAATTAGCTGAAACAGCTAAAGTTCCCGACAGCTGAAATTGAGGGGTAGCCACAGAAGGTGTATTTGGGTTTACTTCCAGGCTCAAAAAGTCTTTCTTACAACCAGTAATGCCGATTATTGCAGAAAGTGCTATGATGGAAAATATCTTTTTCATAATTGTCATTTAAAATGTTACCTGAAGATTTGCACCGAAAATTCTTAAAGGAGGTGTTTGATTTGCATTGGTTACTCCGGTTGCATTAGAAGTATCCAAATTATATTCAGGATCGGTATAAGGGTTATCTTTTGGTCTAAACATAAATAAGTTTCTACCGGTTAGCGCAAAGTTCAATCCTTTGATAGCTTTAGTTTTGTTGATAAACTGCGTTAGATTAAAATTCAAAGCAATTTCCCTAATTTTCCAAAATGCAGCGCTTGTTACAAATGGAGTGGCAGCTGCGCCATAGTTAGATGATTGCCAGAAACCATAATTACCGTCAACAACCGGAACTGTCGTATTCGGAACGTAGACACCAGGGGAAGTTTGGATAACTGAATTAGGATAAATAAAACGTTGACGATCTGCTGAAGCACTTGTGGCAGATATCCCACCGAAATCCAATGTGGAAGCAACAGAGTTTAAAATTACAAATCCACTTTTATATTCTGCCACTGCACTAAGCGTCATAAACTTATAGCTAGCAGATAAATTTAAGCCCATAACATATTTTGGAGTCGTTCTTCCAAAATTTGTTAATCCTGAGCCCAATTGCGGATAACCTGCAGTTGTACCGCCTGCATCAACAATTACACGGCCCTGAAGATCACGTGCATAATCTGTTCCAAGTAATGATGGGAATGGCTGACCAACAACAGCATATACAGATGTAGTGGTACCAGAGCTAATCTGAAATTGTGTACTACCTGGAAGTAACGACTTAACTTCAGAATCGTAGATACCAAAATTACCGCCTAATTTCAAGCCAACTGAATTCGGCCCTGCAGGAAGAACTGTTCCGTTCAGTTCAAATTCATAACCATCGTTTTCGATTTCACCAGCATTAATTGTTGCAGTATTAAATCCTGTAGAGGCTGAAGTTTGAACACCTAATGTTTGGTTTTTGCTGTTTTGTTTATAATAGGTAGCATTTAAGTTAATCCTGTTATTTAATAAACCTAGCTCAATACCAATTTCCTTTTCATTTACAAACTCAGGCTCTAAGAGTGGGTTGTTATTGGTTGTACCTAACGATAAACCACCTAAACCACCGTATGGAAAACCAGGAGTACTAGAGAATACGTTATTGATTGAGTATGGTGGAACACTCACCTGACCAACCTTACTGATTGCGGCCCTAAGCTTACCATATGAAATGATCTTATTGCCCTTTAAAGCTTCAAAAGCATTAGTAAATACGAATGATCCAGATAATGAAGGATAGAAGAATGAACGCTTACTTGCAGATAAACGTGAATCATCATCATTTCTGGCAGTAGCCTGTAAGAATGCAATATCTTTATATCCAATATTTAGGGACGCATAAAAACCAATTTGACGAACAAAGAACTCACTTTGATTAGCCGTTGGCGCACCTGAAATTAATCCAATATTATAAAAATCCGGAATTAACAAGTTTGCGCTCTGGTCATTCTGTATACGTACTTTGGTTTGCCAGATGGTATTACCCAATAATAAATCTGTTTTGAAATCATCAAAGAAAGTATGATTAAATTTAACAAAAATATCCTGTTGTAAACGAGATGACCCTTGATTATTCAATGGATTATATGTTGTAGTACCATCACCATATTGAGTATAATCCTGTACAAAACCTGGCGATTTCCTAGAAGCACCATAACGGGATGGAATATTACTAACACCAAGCGGATCTCCTGCAGCATAAGCAGAAAACTGCACTTCTTTACGTGTATATTTTAAGGTATTTATACCAAAATTTTGAGATAAGCGATAAGTAGCATCAAACCATTTTGTAGGCTTTACATTTAAGCTAATATTACCCAAAAAAGTATCACTTTTATTTTCTCTTCTGGAATTCTTGATTTGCCAGAAAGGATTTACATTATAGGCACTATAGTAATCATTTGGATTATAAAATTTACTGTTATCTCCTTCAGCTAAATCTGCAATATTGATAAAAGCTGGCATTTGGAATAAATTAGCATACAAAATCTGAGTAGTTGCATTTGTAGAATAATTAATTCCATAAGTGCTCGTATTACCATTTGTATAGCCAACAGAATAATCTAATTTAAAAATACCAGATGTTTTAGTACCAGAAACACGTAAAGAAGTTCTTTTAGACAAATCATCAGGAATTACACCTTTTGTGTAAATATTTTGAGCAGAAAAGTAGAAATTGTTATCTACATCACCACTTTGATAAGAAAGATCATTTTGCTCGGTAAATCCTGTTTTGAAAAAAGCTTCAATGGGGCTTTTTTCGTTAGGAGAATAAGTAATCATATTTTTCTCCCCATTTGCAATAGGAGCACCTAACTGATAGGTTGCGCCATTGTATGCCGGGCCATATAACTGATTTTCATATCCAGTAAATAATGGAAACCCAGTATCCGGATCACGGAAACCATCTGCAACAGTTTCTCCTCCATAAGGACCAAATTTTGTTTGAATATCAGGAAAATAAGAAACTTTATTAATCTGAAACGAGTTACCGTATTTAATAATTGGTTTATTTGCTGTAGTACCCCTTTTTGAAGTGATAATTAAAGCACCATTTGAAGCTTCAGAACCATAAAGTGCTGATGCACTCGATCCTTTTAAGATAGTAACATCTTCAATATCATTTGGGTTTATCGAGTTTAACGTTCCGTTTGGAATAGGAACTCCATCCAGAACTATTAAGGCATTGTTATTACCGTTGATTGATCTTGCTCCACGTAATGTAATCCTTACCTGAGGATCAATACCATTATTAACAGTACTTACCTGCAAGCCTGCAGCTTTCGCAGTTAAACCATTTGCCAAGTTAGTTACATTGGTTTGGGTTAAATCTTTCGCACTAACATTAGTAGTGGAATAGCCAATTTCTTTTGCCTGTCTTTTGATACCCAAGGCACCTGTTACCACAACTTCTCCAAGTTGTTGAGAATCGGAGGATAGTACTGCATTAATTACAGTTGATGAGCCAATAGTAATTTCTTTTGTGCCGAAACCAAGGCTAGAAATGACCAGTGTAGTTGCATTTGCAGGAACTGAAAGTGAATACTTTCCGTTTGCGTCGGTAGATGCACCAATAGTAGTGCCCTTAACCTTTACAGAAACGCCTGGGATGGGAAGTTTGTCATCCAAAGCCGTAACTGTACCTGTGATTGTTCGATCTTGAGCCATTGCTGTAGTAACAATTAGCAACAATACGAACAAACTTTGTAGAAGTTTTTTCATAGTTAATAATAGGTTAGTTAATGATATTAATTGTACGCTAATGTAAAATTAACTACTTGTTGAAACAAATGTTTTTTAACATATTTTAACAAAACCTACTTTAAATAGACATAAAGGCACTATTTAATTAACTGATATTCTGATATAATCTACTTTTTAAACTAAAAACATAGTATTTGACACGCTGTAAATCAATAGCTACAGAACAGAATATTCCCAAAAAGCGTTTTTCCACCTTCCCAAAAATTTCTGAACAGGGGATTATTAGCCAGGTAAACAACCTCACCCCGGCCAAAATCCTGAACGCCAATTAGCAGTCCAGCTTTTAGTTCTTCCCGTGCTTTTTTTCCTACCACACCTGCCATTAAACTTTTTTCGTTAATTAACCCCACATTCCAACCCTTAACAAAAGGTTCGTAAATTTTGCGGTCGGTTTTTAAACTATAATAGGCTTTACCAAGGCCATAAGAAAAAGGATGGCTCGCATCGAGGTTAATCTTATAAATTGCCCCTGGTATAGTTGTTTCGAAGTCATCACGGTCTTTATCCTTAAAAAGCAGTTTATTGGCTTCCGGTTTTTCATCTTTTTTTACTGGGGCTTCTTTCTTTTTAATATCAAAGCCTTTTTTCTCCAATACACTTTCAATCGCATCTTCCATTAAAATAAGCTTACCGCCTTTATTCAGCCATGCGGTTAAACCATCCCCAATAAAAGGACTATAACTTCCATCAGGCAATAGGAGGGTATTAACTTTATTGATATCCAAATTATTGATGTCTTTTGCATTAATGATACTCGGTGAAAGGTTTAAATCATGCTCCAGATAAAACCATGCTTCGCCAAAAGCCAGAGATGACACTTCCATTCCAGATACTATAGCGATTTTTGGTTGTTTTAGGAGCGGATAAACATTAGATCCAAAATCCTTTCCTTTTTCTACAAAACCGCTGCTCACCGCTTGAATCGGTTTATCGAGCATTTTAGCAATTAAAGCCACTTTTTCCTTTATGCCTTTAAGTGATTTCTCATTTTCTGCCCGCAATACAATCAATGTTCCGGCAGGATAATCTTTACCGCCAACTGAAAAAGGCTGATCGGCCTGGCGCACTTTTATATTTTCTTTTTGCAGTGCAATTAAAAGGCGGGCATCTTCGTTGGTTCCCCAGCTAAAAAGCCATGCCAAGGGTTTATCTACCTCATTATTAACAGTTTTCGGTTCTTCCAAGGATGAGAATTTACCTCTGATGCTCTCTTTACTTGCATAACCTTTTAATCCATATACATAAGGCAGGGCCCAAGCGGTAATGTCGTATGTGTTAGAATCGGTTACAAATGTTTGCGGTTCCAATAAAACATTCGCCAAAACGGCACGCGGTTGCTGAACATTTACAATCAAATCATTACGACCTATCGTAAAGGATTCTTCCTTTTGCGTATCATAATCGTAAGCTTTTCCTGTTTTATCTCCTCCATAAGCAAATTCAATCTTGTTTTTTGTTAATAGCTCAGCCAATTTTTTCAACCGTGATAAATTGCTGGGCTTAATGATGTAACTTTTATAAATGCCTGGAGCAGTGGTTAGCTCTTGCTGAAAATATTTTTTATATTCTTCTAATAATTTTAGATGGTTTAAGGAAGTTACTTCAAGCGTCGACATTCCTGTGGTAAAGTGGTGTGCAATACGGTCTTTTAAGGTAAGCGTATCCCCATCATTTGTTACTACTGATAATCCTGCCCTTATTCCGCCCTGCTCATACGTCATCCCAATTGATCCGTTATATAAAGGATAGGTATCGCCATAAGAGGGATAAAGCAAATCGAAACGCTCTTTAGTGAAGTATTGCCACCCTTCGGCATCAAAATACTTTGCATTATTTTTTCCTACCACAACCTGAAAGCTCTTCTGCCAAGGCGTAATATCCTGGTGTACGGGCTCTGCTGCAGGTGCAAAATAATAAGGCTCATTATAGCCCTGTTCATGAAAATCTACATGCACTTGTGGCATCCATTGGTTATAGAGAGCCAATCTTTGCACGCTTTCTATTTGTGTTTGCCAGGCCCAATCACGGTTCAGATCGAAATAATAATGATTAGGTCTGCCACCTGGCCAAGGTTCAATATGCTCCCTTGATGATGGATCGGAATTAGGCGTTTTACCCACCACACTATTAAAGTAATTAACATAACGGTCTCTTCCATCCGGGTTTAAACAAGGATCAATAACAACAACTGTATTTTTTAGCCATTCATTGGCAGGCTTATTAATGCCCGAAACAAGCGTATAAAGCATCTTCATAGCGGTTTCGGTAGAATTTGCCTCGTTCCCATGCACATTGTAGCTTAACCAAAGAATGGCAGGTTGATTTGCTAAATCGATACTATTATTATTCGTTCCTGTTGACAGTACGATATTGTTATTTCTGATCTGCTCTAGCTTAGTTATATTTTCCGCTGATGAAACAATGGCAACCATTAAAGGCCTTCCTTCATTGGTTTTACCATACTCAATAAGTTTAATGTTTTTTGGAGAAGCCGCAGCAGTTTGCCTAAAGTAATCGGCTACTTTATGGTGAGGAGTAAAGTGCGAACCAAGCTCATAGCCCAAAAAATCATCTGGAGATTTTAGCTGGGCATGTACAAATAATACAGAACTAAGAAAGCTTAGGCAGAACGTTAACAGTCTCTTCATAGGAAAATAATTTTACCTAATGTACTAATTTTGTTTTTTGTTGTTGCTAAAGCTTAATTTTACATCATATTTTTTACGATAAGCATGATCACAACTGAAAAATTATACCAATACTACCTGCAAAGCCCCGTTATTTCTACCGATACAAGAAATATCAGTTCGGGTTGTATCTTTTTTGCCCTAAAAGGAGATCTTTTTAACGCCAATGAGTTTGCTGCCCAGGCCATTGAAAAAGGTGCGGCTTTTGCCGTTGTAGATGAAGAAAAATATGCCGTAAACGAGCAGTTTTTGTTGGTAAATGATGTTTTGACCGCTTTACAGGATCTTGCACGCCAACACCGCAAACAGTTAAACATCCCGGTGATCGGTTTAACTGGGAGTAATGGAAAGACAACCAGTAAAGAGCTGGTAAATGCTGTTTTAGCAGAGCAATATAAAACCTTTGCGACTTTTGGCAACCTAAATAACCACATAGGCGTTCCTTTGTCTATATTATCCATCACTGATGATGTTCAGATTGCGGTAATTGAAATGGGGGCAAACCACCAAAAGGAAATAGAACTGCTTTGTACCATTGCCCAGCCAACCCATGGCATTATTACCAATGTAGGCATGGCGCACCTAGATGGTTTTGGTGGATTTGAAGGGGTAAAAAAAGGAAAGGCCGAGCTTTACGCCTACTTAAAAGAAACGCATGGTTATACCTTTATTAATAGGGATAATGCTTATTTACTCGAAATGAGTACTGCTGCTGGCCTAAGTAAGTTAATTTATTATGGAACTGAAAATGGCAATACCATTAAAGGGACATTAAAAAGCAGCGATCCTTTTATTGAAGTGGAGTGGACAAATCATGATGTATCATCTACCGTAAAAACCAATTTAACCGGAAGTTATAATTTCGAAAATATTCTTGCAGCAATATGCATAGGTGATTTTTTCGACATGAGCCCTGAAGCAATAAATAATGGTTTATCGAATTATCAACCTAAAAACAACCGCTCGCAACTTACCAAAACAGAAAATAATACGGTTATTTGCGATTTTTACAATGCAAATCCCAGCAGCATGTCGGCAGCTTTAAAAAATATTGCGGTATTATCGGCAGGTAAAAAAATGGCTATTTTGGGCGATATGTTCGAACTGGGGCCTGAATCTCTTGCGCAGCATGACTTAATTGCAAAACAGGCAGCTGAAAGTGATCTGAATCAGATTATTTTTATCGGAAAAGATTTTTATACGTTTAAAAACGATGTTAACGGCGTTTTTTTCGAAAGCCCAGCCGAAGCAGAAAACTATCTGCAAGAAAATCCTGTGCAAAATCATCTGGTGCTATTAAAAGGATCACGCGGAATGAAACTGGAAAGTTTACTGCAATATTTATAACTTACTTTGAAAATTGAATTTCAGACTTCATCAGTAATTTATAAAAAGTTCGGCTTTATTTTAAAAAGATAGCTGATAAGCAATAGTTTTTTCAAACTTTTTTGAAGCCATAAAGTTGTTTTATTTTTTCCTATTATTGCAACGACTGTAGCGTAATACACGAACGAAACTGAATATAGTACTGCGTTTACGACATCCGGAAAAGAAAACTTGCGAAAAATCCATCTAAACCGTTTCGTCTGTTTTATGTACTACTTTCACCTCTATGCTAACAAAAATATAATCTTTTATAGTTACTATTCTCCTGTTTCTGTGGCTTGTTGGGTTCAGAACTCCTTCCGCATATTTATATACTACATTATTTTTGCAGTTGACTCTCTTTCAGCAGCATTGAGCTGGTAGACGGTTAGACATGGGAATATTTCGATCAACCCGAAAAAGATTCATATGAAGAGCGACATTTTCACAGGCTGATGCTTTTTAATTTCCCGAGGACTTACTTACAGTTAAGCCGACGTCGCTCACCTCCAACAGTGGATTATCACGCATATTTTGTTCAATCTCTATTTCAAACTTGCCATTTTTAGGAAAATGATAGTTAGTAAGCATTGGTAGGGTATAGGTAAATAGATTGCCCGATCCACTGCCCAGCCACTCACCGTCGTTTTTCGCCAGTTTGTATTGATACCGCCTGGTTACCGTGTTTTTACCATCCTTAAAATGTGCAAGAATAAAAATATTTGCATATTTATAATCAGCGGTATGCCTAAGTTTAAAGTATATATTATAGGCTTTGGTATTGTCTTTAATTTCAAACGAGGTAAGAATATGCCTGCGGTAGCTCCACCTTCGATCGGTAATTTCTACATTACTATCAATTACACTGGTGGTGCAGCCAACAAACAACGAAATCACCAATAAAAAACCAAGCAAAAACAATTGCTTTTTACTCTGTAGCAGGTTTATTTTCTGAGCCATTGTTATTATTTCGGCGGTTATTGTTCTTCCTACGGTTATTTCTGCTCTTATTTTTACTTTGCTCAGGTTTTAAACCATCTGCTCCAGCCTCACCCTCAGCTTTCACTACAGGTTTTTGTGCCTGGGGCTGCTGTGGTTTTTGCTTATTGATATTTTGCGGCTTAGGTCCGTTAACATGCTGTGGCTTAGGCACAACATGTTGCTGAGGCTTTTGCCCAGAATTTTGTGGCTGTTTCGGCCCGTTAGGCTGTGGCTTGTTCCCTTGCTGAGGTTTCTGTCCGCCTTGCGCAGGCTGTTGAGACCTGTTATTTGGACCGGCATTTTTATCGCCAGCAGGCACTCTATCTCTTCTATTCTGGTTATTATTGCGGCTATTTTTCTGGCTGTTGTTTCTGTTCTGGTTGTTTTTACCCCGTGATCGTTCATCCAACCGGGTTAAACTATCCTGACCAACCACATTCTCATAATCGAAAGATTTTTCGATCACAACCGGCGCAGCAATTTGAACCGCTTCTTCTTTAAGATTTGGTGCTTTTTTACCCGCCTTGTTCATGGCCATAATTTCTTTTACACGGGCCGCTTTAACCGGAATCCAGTTTTCGTCACCCTGGTAACTGAACCACATTATTTTTTTAAAAATATCTGTTTTCTGGTGGCGGGCATAACCTGCTTCGGTATCTAAGTTTTCGATTCTATCCGGAATATCCTTTAAAGCATCTAAATAGGTATCCAACTCGTAGTTTAGGCAGCATTTTAATTTGCCGCACTGGCCAGCAAGCTTTAAAGTGTTTAACGAAAGGTTTTGATAACGTGCAGCAGCTGTAGAAACGGTTTTAAAATTGGTTAACCATGTAGAGCAGCATAATTCGCGGCCGCAAGATCCGATTCCGCCTAAACGGCCTGCTTCCTGACGCATTCCAATCTGGCGCATTTCGATCCTGATGCGGAAACTTTCGGCCATTTTTTTAATCAGCTCGCGAAAATCGACACGGCCATCAGCAGTATAAAAGAATGTGGCCTTGGTTTTATCAGCCTGGTAATCAACATCACTGATTTTCATCTGTAACCGAAGATCAAGCGCCAGTTTACGGGCTTTGTGCATGGTTTCCCACTCCATCCCTTTGGCGGCGTTCCACTTTTCCACATCAGCCTCTGTGGCCTTGCGGTATATTTTTTTGGTTACCTGATCAAGCGCAGTTTTGCGGCGTTTCATCTGAATGCGCACCAATTCGCCTGTTAGCGAAACGTGCCCAACATCAAAACCACCCGTAGGCCCCTCAACAGCAACAAGTTCTCCAATTTCGAGATAAATATTGTCGTTATTAAGAAAAAACTCCTTACGCGAACCTTTAAATTTAATTTCTGTAACCTGAAAAGGTTTATAATTAGATGGCATATCCAAATTGGATAGCCAATCGTGAACTTCCATTGTTTGGCAACCACCGGTGCCACATGAGCCATTACTTTTGCATCCATTAGGGGTGCAACCACCACCTGTTGAACAACTTCCACATCCCATATTAATTGTATATATATTGAGTCCCCGCAGGGAGCGTTTTAAACTTGATAATTTTTACCAATTGTAAAGATACATCTAAAAACAGAATTTTCGGGTTTGCGTTTCTTTCAATGTGGTAATGCGCCTTTTCCAACTCGCCAATTATGGCTTCTGCCATGGGCAGTGTAAGTACGTGCGTACTGAGCTTTTTTGCTGTTTCAAAGGTTAATGGCGGCAGTTTTACCAATTCTTCGGCACCACTTAAAATCAAACAGCATTCGCGCAAATAGTTTACGCCATATTTTAAAAAATTCTTTTGGTTTTCTCTTCCCCACTTTGCCGCCTCATCGGTAAACTCCACTAAATCGGGTACTTTGTTGCCAAAACCCATTCTTAACCAGGCTGTAAATGTACCCGAGCTATCGCTTTGTGTATCTGCAGCCAGTGCTTTTGCTTCAATTAAATTCCCATCAGCTAAAAAGGAATAATCAATGGCCTGGTGCTCAGTTAATCCGCTTGCGTTTAATAAATACCCGGTTACCTCTTCTGATGATAATTTCGGGATCTTAACAATCTGCGTACGCGATAAAATAGTGGTTAAAATTTGGTCTTGGCTTTGCGCAATTAAGATAAACAGGGTATTTGCAGGTGGTTCTTCAATTAATTTTAACAGGGCATTACCGGCTTTATCCAAATATTCGGGCAGCCACATAATTAAAACCTTTGTTTCGGCTTCAAAAGCTTTATAGCTCAGTTTTTTAATAATATCGTGGCATTCTGCAATGTTGATATTGGCCTGTTTATTGGCTGCGTCAAGTTTTGACCGCCAGATATCAATATCAAAATAAGGATCGTGCATTACCATGCTGCGCCATTCTTCAAGTACATCTACAGCAATTTTTACACTTGCCGAAGCAAAAAAAGGATAGGAAAAATGAAGGTCAGGGTGAATTAAACGTTCGTACTTTCTGCAGCTCGAGCATTCGCCACAGCTATCATTTTCACCTTTGTTAAGGCAGTTGATGTATTGCGCATAGGCAATAGCCAAAGGCAAAGCACCCGAACCAGCCGCCGATAAAAACAGTTGCGCATGGCTAATGCGGTTTTCTTTAACCGTTTGCACCAATTGTTGCTTTACTCTTTCCTGTCCGATGATTTCTTTAAACTGCATTTGGTGCAAAATAAGAAATAGATATGAGAAGTTAGATATTAGATTTGAGATTTGACCAAAGTCAAGTTAATCTGGTTTAAGAAAAGTAAGCTCCGGTATTGCATTAACAAACCCCGGAGGTTTAAAAATCTGCGAGGTTTACCGATTATTTCAAAAACGTTACCTTTGAACTTTTTAAAATTAAAAGATGGGTTAACGCTTTACGCCAACACCTAACGCTTAACATTTATGGCAAGAATCCTCGCATTTGATTATGGCACAAAACGCATCGGTATTGCAGTAACCGATCCCTTGCAGATAATTGCAACCGGATTGGATACCGTACATCCGAAAGATGTAATCGAATATGTTAAAAAATATATGGTTAATGAACAGGTTGAGGCTTTTGTACTCGGCGATCCTAAGCAAATGGATGGTTCACCATCTGATTCGGCACAACATGTAAAGGGCTTTGCTACCTTGTTAAAAAAATCATTTCCCGATATTCCAAGGCACTGGGTTGATGAACGTTTTACCTCCAAACTTGCACATGAAGCAATTATGCAAAGTGGTTTGAAAAAAATGGATAGAAGGGATAAAGACAGGGTAGACACCATCGCTGCAACCATCATTTTACAATATTTTATGGAAAGTAACCGTTTATAACCAACAAATGAGCCTGATAAACGACGATTTACAAGATTTATTAATTGCCTACTGCGCGCCTGAAAGCGAACTGCTTCAACAGATAGACCGCGAAACCAACCTTAAAGTTTTAATGCCACGCATGTTATCCGGCCACTACCAGGGCAGGGTTTTGAGTATGCTCAGCAAAATGGTTTCGCCCAAACGTATTTTAGAAATTGGCACTTTTACCGGTTATGCAACTTTATGTTTAGCAGAAGGCTTATCCAGCGATGGCTTGCTGTATACTTTGGATATTAACGAGGAACTGGAAGACATGGTACGGAGCAATTTTAAAAAGTCTGCCTACAATGATCAGATTAAATACATCCTTGGCGATGCAACTGCTACCATTGCTCACTTGGATGAAAGTTTTGATATTGTTTTTATTGATGCCGACAAAAAAAACAATGGCACTTATTATGATTTAATTTTCGATCGCGTTCGCCCCGGAGGGATTATCATTGTGGATAATGTATTGTGGAGTGGAAAAGTACTTCAGGAGAAACAAGATAAAGACACCAGGAATATTACTAGTTTTAATGACAAAATAGCTGCAGATGAACGGATTGAAAAACTGATTTTGCCTGTTCGGGATGGTTTGTTTGTGATTAGGAAGAACTGATGTTGGCCTATAGTAAATTGCTCCTGGCCGTATAAGTCAAGGCTATTACCTATTAAACCATGGTCTATTAACCAAAAATGAAATGAAGAAAATCTTTACTTTTTGTCTTTTCCTTTTATCAGGAATTGTTGCAAAGGCGCAAGACACGGAAGAATATATTGCAGAACATGTAGAATATGCGCAGGGATTAATGCGCGACCATAAAATACCTGCAAGTATTATTTTGGCTGTTGCGATACACGAATCTGGCGCAGGTAACAGCAAAATAGCCCAACAAATGAATAATCATTTTGGTGTTAAAGGCCCGAACAACAATGCTGGAATCCGATCTTCTTATCGCGATTACTTAAATGCGGATGAATCTTACAGTCATTTTGTGGAAATTATGGAAACACGCGAGCCTTTTAACAATCTTTTCGCAAAATATGACCAGTATGATTATAAAGGCTGGGCTTATGGAATCCGCCGCTGTGGTTATGCAAGCAGCAGAAGCTGGTCCAGTCAGGTTATCGGACTGATTAAAAAATACGAGCTTTATCAATATGACGAAAGACCGGAAGGATACGAAGAACCGGTTTACGCAGCTCCGGTTCGCCACCGCACAAGAAGCCGAAGAACTACCACAACTTATACAGTAAAATCGGGCGATAACTTAAGTATCATAGCAAAAAAGAAAGGTACAACAGTTAAAAAATTGATGCAGAAAAACGGCATAAAAAAGCGAACTTAAAGCCAGGGCAGAAGTTGAAGTTTTAAGCAAAGCGCTAAGTCAATAGAAATTTAATTCATTCCAACAATTTACAATACCACAGCTCACAATTAACCAGTTAACCGATTTAAACAATTAAATATACACCAAGAATGCGTTCATCCAATCATTTAATTTTCTTAGCGGCAATCCTTATCTTTTTGAGCTCGTGCGGTTCGCGGAAATTTTCCAAAAACAACAAACAGATCGAAAAAGCAGCCAATAAGGCCAATAACAATTCGTACAAAAGCTATAATACTTTAAGCTATATAGATGAATTTAAGGGTGTAGCGGTAGAAGAAATGAATGCCAACGGTATCCCCGCCAGTATTACCTTAGCACAGGGAATTTTAGAATCGGGCAGTGGAAACAGCGATCTGGCCAAATATGCCAATAATCATTTTGGTATTAAATGCACATCCGATTGGAAAGGAAAAAACTATTTCCGCGATGACGACCAGAAAAATGATTGTTTTAGGGTTTATAAAGATGCCCGCGAATCCTTTAGGGATCATTCTGAATTTTTAAAACGCAAACGCTACAGCTTTCTTTTCCAGTTGGATAAAAACGACTATAAAAGCTGGGCGCAGGGATTAAAAACAGCAGGTTACGCCACCAATCCGAAATATCCTGATCTTTTGATCAATACAATAGAGAAATATCAACTTCATCAATACGATCAATCAGAAAGCGAAAAGCAGAAAATTGCGCGTGAGGATAGGGTATTTACTGAAATTAATCAAAATATTCCGCAGGAAAAAGCCAAATTTACACCTGTTGAAACACCTCCTCCCGGTGCAAAACCAATTCTTGCTGATGGCACTTATACCGTTGTAAAAGGCGATACCTTATATAATATTGCAAAACGGTTTAACCTAACTGTTGATCAACTTAAAATGCTGAACGAAATGAGTACGGATGCTATTAAACTGGGGCAGCTACTTAAGGTTAAATAATGTTAAGTACAAACATTGCCTGCCGGATATTTGTAGTTTTGTAATCTGATGAAATTTCTTTTCACACTTATTTCCCTCTTAGGCTGCTCTGTGCTGCTTTATGCACAAACAAAACCCGTGCAGGGAATCGTTATTGACAAAGAAACCAAACAACGGCTGGCAAAGGTTTACATTTACAACATCCGTACGGGTGATGGTTTATACAATACCACCAAAGGTGAATTTAGCACTTTTGCCATACCAGGCGATACTTTGGTTGCAGCTTTATCGGGCTATGGGGTTGATACAATGGTTTTTAAGGGCCAGCCGGCAATATATTTTCAACTTAAAACACTTGGCATACGACTTCGGGATGTAGTGATTCAGCGGCAAAGGTTAACACCCCAACAACTTTACGAAAAAAACGTACAGGAATACCGCTATCAAACCATGAAGGGCAGCAGTAAAGATTTATTAAACCTGGGCAACGGTGGGGTAGGCCTTGGTATAGATGCGATTTATAACTTATTAAGCAAACAGGGACGAAATGCGCGCCACCTTCAAAAAGTACTCGAAAAAGATTACCGTGAAGATTTGATCGATTATCGTTTTAATGCCAATTTAGTGCGGCAGGTTTTAGGCATAAAAGATGATGAACTAACGGATTTTATGCAGCAGTACCGCCCAACTTATCAATTTGTACTCGATGCAACCGATTATTCATTTAATCAGTTTATTAAAAATGCCTATAAAAGCTACAGGTTAAATCCGAAAGCATTGCAATTGCCTGCACTGCCTAAAATAACCATCGAGAAATTGTGAGAGCACCAATACTCATTGTTAAAAAGCTTCCTGCAGCAGGCATGGCCATATTTCCATTTATCTTATTAAAATCGGCAAGTTTTAAAAGTGACCCTGAAATTATCAATCACGAAAAAATCCATTTACGCCAACAACTGGAACTGCTTGTTTTTCCTTTTTACATTGCTTACCTGCTTAACTATTTAGTTAACCTCCTTCACTATAAAAAACACGAATTAGCCTACCGGAACATCGTTTTTGAAAAGGAGGCATATGATTATGAAGCAGACTTAAATTACCTTAAATATGGTAACTGGTACGGCTGGATCAAAAAGTTTTGAAACAACTGTTTTCGCATTCAATTCAATTGCCAATCCGACAATCATTTTGTTAAATGCTTTTTATCTCTAAAATTTTTCTTTTTCTTTGTAGGTAATGAAGAACTGTTTAGCTGCCATCATCCTGACTCTAAGTTTCTGCTCTACAAAATTATATGCACAGGAAATTGATACCATCCCGATCAATACAAAAGACCTGAACATTAAATTAAAACGCAGTCCGCTGCCAAGCAGACAAGGGCCGTTAAATTTTGAGCCTGTAAAAATTAAGCCTTTGGTTGTAAACGCCAAAATTAATTACTGGAAAACCAGAACCAATATAGGCATCAACGTTAACCAGGCGCAGTTTAGCAATAACTGGAAGGGCGGGGGTACCAACTCTGTTGCCGTTGGTGGCTTAGTGAACTGGAAAGCTGAATACAATAAAAACAGCTATAGCTATGTAAGTGAACTTGTTTTACAGTACGGTAAAATAAAAAACAAAGATCAACTGCAAAAGAAAACCAACGACCGTATTTTTTGGGATAATAAAGCCTCTTTTCAATTGTCTAAAAGCTGGTTCTTTTTCGGCTCGGTAAGTTTTGAATCTCAGTTTGATAAAGGTTTCAGGTATTACAGAGATGGCAATGGAGACGAGCAGCAGGTGCTGATCTCGAAATTTATGGCACCAGGTTATTTAACCGAATCGATAGGTTTTGAGTATAAACCGGTTAAATATTTCTCTACCAGGATTGGTACAGGTACAGCCAGACAAACTTTTGTACTTGATACAGCGGTTTACGACAATAAAAACGAAGTTTACGCGGTAGAAAAAGGAAAAAACTTTAAAAATGAACTGGCTTTCCAGGTTGTAAGTGCTTTTGATAAAGATATTTTCACCAACACCAATCTAAAAGCGAGATATGCCATGTTTATTCCTTATAAAGATTTTAAAGCGAGTAAAATAGATCATAGATTGGACATTGCTTTAACAGCAAAAATTAACCGTTTTATGAATACGAGCCTAACCGGTGTATTATTATTTGATGATGATACTGGTACAAATAAAATACAAGCCAACCAAACATTGGCCCTGGGTTTTGGCTTTACTTTCCCGAGGTAGAAATATTATCCCCCGCCAATTTTACCCATTTCCCAATAAGGTGCGGTAATAATCTGCCTAAAGCTTACCCCTTTTTGTTTGAGGTACTTTTTAAATGCTTGTACCGATTTAGCCCGGCCAGTTAAATAAAATGTAGCATTTCGCCACATTTCCCAGCAGATGGGATGCATGTTATCCATCCAGTTGATGGCGTTTTTTGCCGGGGAGTTCACATCAGCGGGCACAGTATCGATCAATAACTTAAGCTGATTTACAGCACTGAGGTTTTCTTCCATAAGCTCCAAAACGCCAAAGTATTCTACATCCTCATGCATTACTTTTTTACCAAACGATTCATACAAACCAAGGCTGGTTTCATCACCAAAAAAGAAGTGTTGGTTCGCCTCTTCATCGTATTTTACCTTTGCTCCATCAGCAATAAGTTTCAACTGATCTCCTTTTTTAATGTTAACTGCTAAACTATGTCCTGGCCCCTGTTTGTTAAGGTAAAAAATCACCTCGCAGGTTTCATTTGCTTCATCAAAGCCCGAAAGCGTATAATGCCTGTATTCGTTTGCATTTACCCTGAATAATACTTCATTGCCGGGCATAAAGTTAGCATCAAAAAAATCGCCTTTAAACGTAACGCACTTTAAGTTGCTGTTTAACATATTAATTCCGACAACTTCTACCTGGTATATTTTATTGCTGATCACTTTTTCCATTGTATTGGCCAGCCAGGATGGTATTTTAGGCATCATGTTTTTTTGTTTAGTAACTTTGCCCAAAAGTAGTTGTCTAATAACAGGATCTTTTTATACCAAAAGGATTAAAATTTATATCAAAAGGATTTTATGGGCCTAAACATTTATGATGGCGAAGAAGGATGTTATGTTGTTGGGAACAAGTTCGATAATTTAGCCCTAAACCAGGCATTGGTAACCGAAAGGAGGGATAAATACAGTTTTCCGTTTGGTGACGCTGAGATTGTGGAAATCGCTTTTTCGGGTATTTACATTGTTTATGGCGATGTAGTGGTAAAAAAAAGCCGTTTGCGGATTAAATCTTTTGATGAACCAGATATGGTAGAGCTCCATTTTTCATTAATGGGCGGCGGTATTATGGAAAACTTCCTTACCAATAAACGCATGGATATTAAATCCAATCAGCATAATATTATCTACAGTCCTGATTTTGATGGAACGGCGGAATTTTCATTAGGTGGGCCGCACAAATTTTTTGAGGTAAATTTCGAAAGATCACGTTTTATCGATTTAACCAGCGAAAGCAGTACTTTATTAAAGAATTTTGCAGAAAATATTACAAATAACCGTCCGGTAGAGATTTCGGCAGAAAACCTTCCGATCAGTTTAGCCATGCACAGTTGTATTAGCGACATTATAAACTGCCATTTTACGGGCGGCTTAAAGCTCTTGTTCCTTCAATCTAAATGTTTAGAGCTTTTGGCCCTACAAGCACAGGCTTTTGAGCTGGCGGCTAAAAAAACAGAAAGTCCAACCATCAAATCGGCCTATGATAAAGAACGCATTTATTATGCAAGAGAATTTTTATTGGCTAACGCAAGCCATCCGCCATCGTTAACCGAGCTTGCTAAAACCGCAGGAATAAATGAGTTTAAACTTAAACATGGTTTTAAAGAAATTTTCAATAATACAGTTTTTGGCTATTTAAGCGATTATAAATTAATGCGTGCAAAAGAACTTTTGGCCGATAACAGTAAAAACATTAAGCATATATCTGAAGAACTGGGTTATTCATCCGTACAACACTTTAGTAATGCTTTTAGTAAAAAATTTGGTGTAAGCCCAGGGAAAGCACGTTAATTAAATCGAAAATCCTTTAACGTAACCGTCACCTGCATTTATTTCAGTGCCTTACGGGCAAGAAAGATGTTGAAATAAATTTAGCACGCCGCCCGTTTATCATAAGCTGTGGCTTAAACCTTTTTCCTTTTTTTCTTTAAATCAAGATAATCTACATAATATAAAACCTTAACAGAAAGGCTGTTATTCTGCGGAGCATTTAAAATCCCGCTCAGGTTTTTATTGTACCGCTGCGTATAGTAAGTATCATAAGTTTCGGCGGCATCCTTATAAGAAACTGAAAGTGTGCTCCCTGGTGCAAACTGCCAGGTATAAATTAAATCAATGTTAAATACATTGTAATTTCTATCGGTACCTGTTAATGCTGGTCCTTTATAATCTGTTAAATTGCCATCTGGCTTAAGTAAATAAAATTCTTTGTTGCGCCTATCGCTCCAATAATGCCTCAACACAACCGTAAAGCCCATTAAATTGGTAAAGGTATATTTCGCATCAAAAGAGTTTTCTACCGTTCTGCGGTCGTATTTAGAAAAAATGGCTTTATCGCCCTGTGCTGTTACCCAGTTTACATAATTGTAGTTTGGATTAAAACTAAGGTCTAAACCAAAGGCAATTTTATCATTTAGCCTCAGGTTCTGGAAAAAGTAAAAATTATATTCCTTACCCTTAAAAAGTTCTTGTTCTTTATAACGGATGTTTCCGCCCAAATTATAGGCTTTGGCACGGTTGGGGTTAATGTATAAAGCAAAGCCATAGCTTTCGGGTGCCTTATATACATGTCCGTTTCTCGATTCGTAGAAATCATTCCTTGCAGCGGTATAAACACCATTTACTTCTGCCGACCATAAGTTTTTGAATTGAACATATGGACCGCCTTCTACAGAAAAAGTTTGATAGCTGCCTGGCATTGCCCTCCGCGAATATAAAACATTAAAATAGCTCAATAACTGATTGTACCAACTACTGGGTTTATAAACATTGTAATGGAAATCAAGCACCTGATCTAAAAAATTGTTATTGGTAAAAAAGCCTAAGTCAGATGGATCGAATTTATCATCGGCATATTGCTGCGAGTAACTCCAGGTAAAATTTCCGCTTTGTTTACCAAACTTTAGGCCATAACTGTATCCGGTAACCGCATCTTTACCTTTTAAATAACTCATTTTACCTGCGCCATTTATAAAGTATTTGTTGCCTTTATTGTTGAGGTTAAACAGTAAAGCGGTTACATTGGCATCGTAAGCCGAACCCTGCCTTAACACATTGGTATTAATAAACGTTGCCGAACTATTGTTTTTTAGCGACTGATCAAAAACCAAAATATTATAATTGGTAAGGGGTTGCGTTTCTACCTCACGAAGATTTCCCTGCGCATCTTCAACTTCCGTTTGCATGCTATTGGTAATGGCATTAAAAATCCCGATACCAAGGCCTTTCGCCGTACGCCCTGAAATTTTTGTGGCATTTAACACTTTAGCTTCCGTTTGATCTTTTACTACCTTATCTCCTCCTACTTCGCTATAATTATAATAAGATGGGATGGAGCCGATCCGCTTGGAATAAAAAAGATCACCTTTGTTAAAAAGTTCGGTTCCTTCGGTAAAAAACTGTCGGTTTTCATTAAATTTTACCTCAAAAGGAGTAAGGTTTAAAATCCTGTTATCTGATTGTACCTGACCAAAATCGGGCACTAATGTCATATCCAGCGTAAAACTGTTATTAATGCCATACTTCACATCCATACCACCGTTAAAGCGCGAAGTTGTATTTTTTATGCCCGGTAAATTAACAGGATAATGATTAACATAGGCCGAAACGTATGGAGAAAATGACAACCTCAATGGCGGTTTTACATCTTTTATTCCCATCCAAAGCCCTTCCTGATTTATAAATCCGTTTACTTTCGGATCAACAAAATTCCAAAAAGTTTGAAGGTTTTGCCGCTGAATCCGCCTGCTAAAATTTAATCCCCAGTTTTGCACATCTTTACCAGAAAAACGCAAAGCCGAATAAGGAATTTTCATTTCACACGTCCATCCTTTATCATCTATTTTAACTGCACTTTCCCAAACAGCATTCCAGTTTGCATCTTCATCACCTACCTGTGAGTATTTAGCATCAAACTGCACGCCCGCAGCGGTAACAAAAAACCCGTTACCGTTCATTTTATCATAAAAAGGATCAACAATAATGGAAATAAAATCGGCGTTACCAATATTATCTCTCGAAACCAGTTCGTGCGAAACACTATCAGGATTATCGTACATGCGTGCATAAACATAAATCGCAACGTCATCATAAATTACCTTCATTTCAGTACGTTTATCCTGAGTTTCAATTTTTCCGGGGTTGGGCTTATTTTCGATAAAATCTGTAGCAATAGGTACATTATTCCAGCATTCATCATCTAAAACACCATCAATTTTAGGAATATGGATTGTTCTTTTAGCATCCAACTGCTTTTGTTTAGCAATATCCTGTGCTTTACAGTAAGTACAAACAAATATTAAAATTGGGAGAATAAAGCGTTTCATGGGTTTAGGTTAGTTGGGTATAAGACTGCGTAAAGAACAAAATGTTGCACGGCCTGATTAAATAATATAGTAAACTAGCTAAAGTTTTGACTTTGAGTTGCGAAGATTTACAAGCAAAATTTAATACATTTGCCTTTTATTAAAAACAAGTAGCTTTTTGCTCATTGGCATTAAGCTTTTAGCTTAAAAAAAGATGTTTGATAATTTACAGGACAAGCTAGACAGAGCATTTAAAGTATTAAAAGGACAAGGCAGCATTACGGAAATCAACGTGGCAGAAACCATGAAAGAAATCCGCAAAGCGTTATTGGATGCCGACGTAAACTATAAAACAGCAAAAGCATTTACGGACGATGTGAGGCAAAAAGCTTTAGGGCAAAATGTGTTAACATCAGTTTCGCCAGGGCAATTGCTTACCAAAATAATGAACGATGAGCTTGCGGCCTTAATGGGTGGCGAGGTTACAGAGTTAGAAACCAAAGCAAACCCTACCATTATATTAATTGCAGGTTTAAACGGTGCGGGTAAAACCACCTTCGCGGGTAAACTGGCGCTGCATTTAAAAGGTAAAGGTAAAAAACCTTTACTGGTTGCCGGCGATATGTACCGCCCTGCGGCTGTAGATCAGTTGGAGGTTTTAGGAACGTCTGTAGGGGTTTCTGTATATGCCAACCGCGAATCAAAAGATCCTGTTGCCATTGCCTTGGAAGGTATTGAGCATGGTAAACAAAATGGAAATAATGTAATCATTATCGATACCGCCGGCCGTTTGGCTATTGACGAGTCGTTGATGAACGAAATATCGGAAGTTAAAGCCCAAACCCATCCACACGAAATTTTGTTTGTAGTGGATTCGATGACGGGACAGGATGCCGTAAATACAGCTAAGATATTTAACGATAGATTAGATTTTACAGGTGTTGTTTTAACCAAGTTAGATGGTGATACCCGCGGTGGTGCAGCACTTTCAATTAAATCGGTAGTAAATAAACCGATTAAATTTATTGGTACCGGCGAGAAAATGGAAGCCCTTGATGTTTTCTATCCAGATCGTATGGCATCGCGTATTTTGGGTATGGGTGATGTGGTTTCACTTGTTGAGCGTGCACAAATGCAGTTCGATGAGAAAGAGGCTGCAGAACTTCAGAAAAAAATCCGCAAGAATAAATTCGATTTCAACGATTTCTACAACCAGATTCAGCAGATCAAGAAAATGGGTAACATGAAAGATTTGATGGGCATGATTCCTGGTGTGGGTAAAATGATGAAGAATGTAGATATACAGGACGATGCTTTTAAATCAATCGAAGCCATTATCAATTCAATGACGCCGTTTGAAAAAGAAAATCCAGACAGCATTCAACAAAGCCGTCGCTTGCGTATTGCAAAAGGATCTGGCAGCAAGGTAGAAGAAGTAACCAAGCTGATTAAACAGTTTGAAGATATGCGTAAAATGATGAAACAGTTTTCGAACCCGGCAGCCGCAGCAGCAATGATGAAAGGTATGCCTAAAATGCCATTTGGCAGATAGTTTAAAAGGTTTAGGGTAGAGAAGTTTAGGGCCTAAGGTCTTATTCTTCGTGAAGATATTAATCCCGATCAGTAATGGTCGGGATTTTTTTTTGCATGAACATCGGTATTTTATATGAAAAAGCTGATTTAGTTTGGTAATTTGAGCAGAAAACGTTGTATTTGGCACTTAACCTAAAAAAATTTGATCCTTAGCTAAACAATCTCTATATTGTGATCAATATTCATCCCGAATAGTTTACATCTCCATTTATTTATTTAGAATTTAATGCTTGTAAAAACATACGGGAGTGCTGTTTATGGTGTAAATGCACTAACCATAACAATCGAAGTGAATATTAGTGCGGGTACCAAATACTACATGGTGGGCCTGCCCGATAATGCAGTTAAAGAAAGTTTGCAAAGGGTGGCCAGCGCAATAAACGTTTCTGGCTTTCGCATGCCCAAACAGAAAATTGTAGTCAACTTAGCTCCGGCCGATATCAAAAAAGAAGGTTCATCATACGATCTGCCAATCGCTATTGGCATTTTAGCAGCGTCAGGGCAAATTCCTGCTGATGAATTGGAGAATTATTTTATTATGGGAGAGCTATCATTAGATGGAAGCATTCAGCCCATAAAAGGTGCCTTACCAATTGCTATACAAGCCCAACAGGATGGATTTGATGGTTTTATCCTGCCCAAACAAAATGTTCGTGAAGCTGGCATTGTGAACGATTTAATTGCTTACGGTGTAGAAAACCTTGCGCAGGTAGTAGGTTTTTTTAATAAAACAGAACAGCTGGAACAAGTAAAGGTTAATACCAAAGAGGAGTTTTTAAAAAATATCAATAATTACGAACATGATTTTGCTGATGTTAAAGGGCAGGAAAATATAAAACGAGCGTTGGAAATTGCCGCTGCAGGTGGCCATAATGTAATTTTGATTGGTCCGCCGGGTGCCGGTAAAACCATGTTAGCCAAACGCTTACCTACAATTTTACCCCCGTTAAATTTAACAGAAGCGTTGGAAACAACAAAAATTCACTCCGTTGCCGGAAAACTTTCGGCAGCTGATGCTTTAATGACTATCCGCCCATACCGTTCGCCCCATCACACCATTAGCGATGTAGCTTTAGTTGGTGGAGGAATAAATCCACAGCCTGGAGAAATATCACTTGCACATAACGGTGTATTATTTTTAGATGAACTTCCGGAATTTAAACGAAGCGTTTTAGAAGTGATGAGGCAACCTTTGGAAGACCGCAAAGTTGCCATTGCCAGAGCACGGTTTTCAGTAGAATACCCGGCAAGCTTTATGTTGGTAGCCTCGATGAACCCCTGTCCGTGCGGGTTTTATAACCATCCGGAAAAGGATTGTGTTTGTGCCCCCGGCGTAGTGCAAAAATACCTGAGTAAAATATCTGGGCCACTTTTAGATCGGATTGATCTTCATGTTGAGGTTACGCCAGTTAATTTTAACGAATTGGCTTCCGCCCAAAGTGCAGAAAAAAGTGATTGTATCCGCGACCGCGTAATTAAAGCGAGAGAAATTCAGGACCTACGCTTTGCTAACCAGGAGGATTTGCATTATAACGCACAAATGAGCCCTAAAATGGTGCGCAAAGTATGCCAGATTAGTAACGAGGACACTACTTTATTAAAAACCGCTATGGAACGACTGGGCTTATCGGCCCGTGCCTACGACAGAATTTTAAAAGTTGCGCGAACCATTGCCGACTTGGCTGGAAGCGAGCACGTTGAACTCGAACACCTTGCAGAATCAATTAATTACCGGAGTTTAGATAGAGATGGCTGGGCGGGATAAAATGTTGTTAAGAAAGCGTTTAATTTATTTGTTATCTTGATAAACATTAAGTTTATTGGCGTGCAAATATCCCCTATGAAAAAATTGCCTTTTATATTTTTAAGCTTAATCATCATTTCCCTAAAAAGCAACAGTCAAACATTGCCGGATTTTTTTCCACCCAAAAACTACAAAATGGTTACCCAAACCAAAGGCGACTTAGATAAAGATGGCATTGAAGAATTGGTAATTGTTTTTGATACTGACAAAGCGGATGGAGAAAATGGATTTAAAAGAATGTTATACATCTGCAAACAAATAAATGGTAAAAACAAACTTTGGAAAAGCAATAGCAGCATTTTAAAAAGCAGTAAAGATTGTGGCTTCTGTATTGATGCAGGGGTAAATCTCTCGGTAAAAATCAAAAATAATACACTAATAACCGAACAAAGCTTTAACCACAACAGCAGGCATTATAGTACTTGGAAAAATGTTTATCGCTATCAAAATGCCGATTGGTTTCTGATCGGCTCTACCTATGATGATTACGATACCTGTGATTTTGATTACAAATACGACATTAATTTCTCTACCAAACAAGTGAGTGTCGCCTATACCTATGGCGATTGCGATGACGGAACAAAGATCCCAAAAGATAGTTTTTATAATTTCAAATACCCTTTTAAAGCACTTCCAAAAATGGATGGTTTTATCCCTGGCCAAATTGAATTAAAAATCCCCGCCAACGGCAAATATTTCTATTATTAACGCTCACCATACCTTCCATGAGAAAGATCTTTTGTTTATGCCTTATATTCATCACCAGCCATTCATTTGCCCAAAAAATATTCAATCAGTCAAATGCAAAAGGAAGCTGGCAATACGTTTATCCTTTTAAAAATACAAGTTATGTGCTGGCTTTACAATGCCTTACTACTGAAAAAGAACCGTTTTCAGAATTGTGCAACACAATACTGTACTTTGGTAAAACCGGAGTAAAAACCGACAAAATATTTTGGAAAAAAAATATTGAAATGCGCCACATAGCCGATAACCTTAAATATGAGGATTTTAACAATGATGGGGTTAAGGATTTATTAATTTTTGAAGATACCGGAGCAAGGGGAGGAAACTCTTTTTATAACCTTTATTTAATTAATCGTAAAAAATATACTTTAACTAAAGTTAAAAATTTTGATAAAATTGTTAACCCAAGCTATGATAAAAAGCATGGCGTAATTATAAGTTACGGTTTTACAGGAACCAATTATTATCAGTTGTACCGCCTTGATAAAAATTATAAACCATACAAAACCGGCGATTCTTTTGATGACAAAGAAAATCTAGACCTCGATAAAAAAATAACTGCAATTTTAAACAAAAAATAATTTTTGTCTACTTTATTCAATTAAACTGAACAGTTTTATTATCCAAAAACGATAACCATACATTTCAGGTAGACCTTTAAAAGATTTTCGTCTTTTGCTTTTTAAGCGACTAATCAACGCCTTGTATTACAGATGCTTACAAGTGAAAATAATTTTCTACTATCATGTCTTCTCTCCTTATTTACCCTTCCATCAAAACGGTTTGGCATAGTGATTGTCTTTAGGCAGTTACATTTATTACCTATATAAAATAAAAAAAGTGAAAGAGATGAAAAAGACAATCCAAATTTTCAGCATGCTATTAATAGCATTAACAGTAATGGTATCATGTAAAAAAGATACCGATCCGGCCGACAAAGATTTCTTTGTGGGTACCTATAAAGGAACAGTTTCTTATAGAAACGGTCAAACAACAATTAACAGCAGCGATGGCAAAGTAACTGTGAGTAAAGTTGGCGAAACTTATAACTTTTACTTTGGTAACAACATTCCTGATATTACAGGTGTAAAGTTTGAAAAGAAAAGCGATAACAATTATGTGAGCATAGGCTCAGGTTTAACTGGTATTAGTATTGATGCAAGTAATCTTAATATTTTAGTATCAAAAGATGGGCAAACATGGACAGCCAATTGCAACAGGTAAAAACATTGTAAAGCAAAAGGCCCGATTTTAAAATCGGGCCTTTTTTTTGTGACTATAACTCTTCTATATCCTCATCATCTTCTTCAGGCACGTACTTTTCAATGGCCTGGCCGATGGCATTAACTTCTTCATCTTCTTCAAAAATTGGCAATTCGGTTTTATAATCCATTTTTAGCCAAATTGAAGAGGTATCTTTTTGAATCTGAATATATTCCTTACCATCTTTAAAAATGGTGTAAGAATCATTTCCTTCAGGGAAAACTGAATAGTTTATTGGTCCGATTACGATATCAAAAGGCTCTTGCATGCTGAATGTTTTTTTACAAAGATAAAAAATCTTTTCGTTGACTTTGAGCTTGACCGGATATATCATACATTCTTATCTTTATAGGATCAATTGATAAAGATGGATTTTTCAAAAGCAGATAACAAGGTTGCCCGAAAATTATTTGAGGTAGCTTTACAAAGAGAATTAATAAAAGGCATGCACGAATTCGCTGAAGTTTTGGATCAATGGAAAACGCAACAGCCTGTAGACAATAGGGATGATTACTATAAGATATTTACTACAGTAAAGGATTTTGACAAACATATCGCCAGAAGATATGACGGTCTCAAAAATTCCTGGTTTTTTGATACGGTCATTGCTATGCTTTTAGACAAAACAATCACACAAGCTGATTTAGAACATTTTTCAGAAGAAGCCAAAACTGAAATCTTAAGGATTCTAAAATTCAGGGAAAACGACAGACTATAATTAAAAAATTACGCCTGATTGTTTAAAAATCCCATCAATTATACTACTTTACGGCTAAAGAATTTACTGTACAGATAAGAAGATGAAGTTAACGTTTTGGGGCGCAGCACAACAAGTAACAGGCAGTATGCACTTGCTGGAGGCTGGCCATTATAAAATACTGATAGATTGTGGGTTAGATTACGAGAAAGAAACCTACCAGGAAGAAAACCAACAGTTTCCATTCGATCCGGCAAGTATAAACCTGGTTATTTTAACCCACGCCCATATTGATCACTCCGGCAATTTACCTACGTTGGTGCGCCTGGGTTTTGATGGACAAGTACTTTGTACACCACCAACAGCCGATTTAACTTCAATATTATTATTCGATTCTGTGGAACTTTTTTTAAGAAAGGCAGGTCGAAAACCCAGAACCAAACGAGGCAATTTTAGTGGCCCAAAACCCTTGTATCTGCACAAACATGTGATGGATACGATTGATCGTTTTGTAACTATTGCTTTTAATAAGCCTTTTAAAATAAACGGCGATATTAGTTTAACTTTTGTTCCTGTTGGGCATTTATTAGGCGCAGCTGCCGCTGTTTTAACTATAAATGACCATGGTGAGGAAAAGAAAATTGCTTTTACCGGTGATATTGGAAGAGATAATTATCCGGTTTTAGTTAATCCCGAACCATTGCCCGAAGTTGATTACCTGGTAAGTGAAGCAACCTACGGCGGAAGAATGCATACTAAAGATCAAACTTTGGAAGAAAGATTGGTACAGGAAATTACCGAAGCTTGTATAAAAAGCCCCGGTAGATTGATTATTCCTGCATTCAGTATTGGTAGAACACAATCTTTGGTATTTGCTTTAAATCAAATTTTCACCAAAAAACTGTTGCCGCCAGTTCAAATCTTTGTAGATAGTCCTATGGCTATTCAAGCTACAGAGGTTTACCGTAAACACCATAACCTGGTAAACCAGGAGGCTAAGGATTTTTACCAAACCATGGGTGATGAATTTGAATTTGAGCATTTGGCTTATGTTCACACCATGAAAGAGAGTAAAGATGTTTCCAATTATTTTGATCCATGCATCATCATTTCATCAGCAGGTATGTTAGAAGGTGGCCGGATTCAGGATCACCTGTATTACAACATTCAAAATTATTACTGCACCATTCTGTTTATTGGTTATTGCGCAAAAGGAACACTTGGCTATAAATTATTAAGCGGCGCACCAATTGTTCGGATTAAAGACCGCGAAATGATGGTTTATGCTACAATACGCCAAACGGATTTGCTTAGCGGGCATGGCGACCATAACGATTTAATTAAAACAATAAAACAAACGGGGCAACCCAAAAAAGTATTCTTGGTTCATGGTGAAGATAAGAGCCTGCAAAGCTTATCATCGGCATTACAGGAAGATGGTTTTAATGTTGCAGTTCCCGAAAGAGGAGAAGTATTTGAATTGTAGCGAATTGCGTATGGGCTCGTTCATGGTTTTTTGGTTGATAGTCCATGGTTTTTTGGCTCATAGCTGATGGTTTGGCGGCCATTGACCATAATCTAGTAACCATTTGTCTTTTAATTGGTTTACCATGGTTTTCGGCCCATAGCTGATGGTCTGCGCGGCTATTAACCATTGTGATTAGACTGGACGATAGTTCATGGTTTTTTGGCTCATAGCTAATGGTTTGGCGGCCATTGAAAATAATCTAGTTACCATTTGTCTTTTAATTGGTTTACCATGGTTTTCGGCTCATAGCTGAGTGCTCCGCGGCCATTGACCATTGTGAATCAGGCTGACGATAGTTCATGGTTTTTTGGCTCATAGCTGATCCCTCCCAGGCTATCGACCATAATCAATTAACCATTATCTTCTGATTGGTTTGTAAAGCGTTTTGGCTGATCGCTCCGCGGCCATTGACCATAATCTATTAACCATCGTGCTTTTTTTGTAATGAAAATGATTAACCCCTTACTTGGCCGGTTCCCCTCACCACCCATTTGTAGCTGGTTAATTCTTCAAGTCCCATTGGGCCACGGGCATGAAGTTTTTGCGTACTGATCCCAATTTCGGCCCCCAGGCCAAACTGTGCTCCATCTGTAAACCCGGTAGAAGCATTGGCATACACCGCAGCGGCATCTACTTCATTTAAAAATTGAGCAATATTAGTAGCATCTTCTGATATAATTGCTTCACTGTGTTTCGAGCTGTATTTTGCAATGTGGTTTAATGCATCATTTAAATCTTCAACTATTTTTACGGCAAGCTTTAACGACAAAAACTCTGTGCCGAAATGATCCGGCGCAGCATGATTTAACAATTCTGCAGGATAAGTAGCTTTTAATGCATCATAACTTCTTTCATCTGCATAAAGCTCAACATTTCCATCAGCCAACGGCGATAAAAGTGCAGATAAATCGTTCAACCTGTTCTGGTTGATCAGCACACAATCAAGCGAATTACAAACACTTACCCTCCTGGTTTTTGCGTTAAAAATAATTGCTTTTCCTTTTTCCAAATCTCCAGATTCATCAAAATAAGTGTGAACAATCCCTGCTCCGGTTTCTATGACAGGAATTTTGCTGTTTTCGCGAACATAAGTAATTAAAGATTGACTTCCTCTTGGAATCAGCACATCAACAAAACCTCTTGCATTCAATAAAGCTTCAGTAGCTGCCCTTTCTGCAGGCAATAGTGTTAATACATCACGATTAATTTTATGTTTATCCAATACTTCGTGGATCACTTTTGCAATCGCCAGATTTGAAAATTCTGCATCGCTTCCACCTTTAAGTACAGCCACGTTTCCTGTTTTAAAACAGAGTGAAAATACATCGGCAGTAACATTTGGGCGGGCTTCGTAAATTACACCTACAACACCTAATGGCACACTAACTTTCTGAATATGAAGTTGATTTTCAAGCGTTTTATCTGAAAGAATTTTACCTAAAGGACTGTTTAAGCCTGCAACATTTATAAGATCGTTCGCAATATCAGCAATGCGCGCTGCACTTAACTTTAGCCTGTCGTATTTTGGATCTTCGATGGGCATTTTTGCTAAATCTCTTACATTTTCAGTAAGAATTGATGCTGTATTGGCTACCAAAGCCTCAGCCAGATCTGTTAGAACAGCATTTGTCGTTTCTTTACCAACGCCAACCAAGGTACGACTTGCTTGTTTTGCTTTTTCGAAGTATTGTTTGTAATCCATTGTTTTGTTTTAATTAGAGGTTCGTCATGCTGAATTTATTTCAGCATCTATTAATAAGATCCTGAAACGAGTTCAGGATGACGAATGAGCCTGCTAAATAGCCGAATAAAAATAATCGTAATGCACCAGCGCTTTCTGTTTCTTTTGTCCAATGCGTTCCCTGGCTTTATCCGAACCATATTCTGCGATGCCCAATCCGATCAGGTTATTTTTTTCATCCACAATTTTAATAATATCGCCCTTTAAAAAATCTGTTTGTATTTCGATAATCCCCACGGGCAATAAACTGGTGGCTTTTCCTGAGGTTAGTACGGTTTTTGCACCATCGTTTAATTTCACAACACCAGTTGCAGCTGTTTCCGAATGAGCAATCCATTTTTTCTTGCCTGATTTACTTTTTTCGGGTACAAAACGAGTGTGCACCAATTCATTATTTAATAATTCCGTAAGCACATCGTTTTTAGTTCCATTGGCAATATGAACCGTTATGCCAAGTTTCGCCACTTTTTGTGCCATGGTAGATTTAGTAATCATGCCCCCACGCCCAAATTGCGATTTACCTGTTTGTATAAAAGATGCCAAATTAGCAACCGAGCCATTAATTTCTTCAATAACAGCCGATCCTTCAATTTTTGGGTCGCCATTATAAATTCCATTCACATTAGATAAGATAATCAGCGCGTCAGCATTTAACATCGAAGCAATTAATCCGGCAAGCTCATCATTATCAGTAAACATCAACTCGGTAACAGATACCACATCGTTTTCATTTACAACAGGAATTACCTCATTTTGAAGCAAAATCTGCAAACAGTTTTTCATGTTTAAATAATGTGCCCGGTCGCGAAAATCTTCTTTGGTAACCAAAACCTGCGCACACTGAATATCATGGGTGGCAAAAAAATTAGCATAGGTATTAATTAATTTCACCTGGCCAATTGCAGCCAATAACTGTCGGGTAGTTACCGCATCTTGCTTTTCAGAAACCTTAATCAGGCTTCTACCAGATGCTACTGCCCCCGAAGAAACAAGAATAACTTCAATACCTTGTTTTTTAATATCTGCCAATTGGTTTACAAGGTGTTTAATCCTTGCTTCATCGGGCAAACCATTCGCTTGTGTAATTACATTTGAACCAACTTTAACAACTATTTTTTTGTAGCCTAATTTCATCCTTCTTTTCAAGCATTTTGATTTGGCAATTTAACATCAATTTTTCTATTTCGGATAATTATCTATAGGCTTTATGGATTTTTGCTAAAATGGTAATAGGTGGTTTGGGATTGAGCGCTTGGCGTTTGGTGCAGCATAATCGATTTAAACAATTAACAAGTTATCCTGCCCGCCACTACTACTGAACACGGAACAAATGAACTCCTGAGCTAATGCTAATAAACTATTGAACTATTTGACTAAATTGCATTTGAACCTAAATCAAACCGCTATGAAACGTATCTTACCCAGCCTAATTGTACTTAGTACAGTTATGGCTTGCAATAACCCCCAAAAGAAAGAAATGAAAGCGATTAAGTGGCCCGATGCCAAAGCTCCTGTAGCAGAAATTATTCCTCACCAAAGAGTAATACATGGCGATACTGTAGTAGATAATTACTATTGGATGATCGATTACTTTAAAAAAGGTCCGGATAGTACAAAAGTTGTCAATTATTTAAAAGCCGAAAATACTTACCTCAACACAATGATGAAAAGTACAGATCAATTTCAGGCTGATCTGTTTAAAGAAATGAAGGGAAGGATAAAGGAGAAAGATGAATCTGTACCTGTTTTAAAGAACGGCTATTTTTATTATACAAGAACCGAAGATGGACAACAATACTTTAAATATTGCCGGAAAAAGGGAAGTTTATCAGCTGCTGAAGAGGTTTTGCTAGATGTTGACGACCTTGCAAAAGGGCACACTTATTATAGTGCTACAGGTTTTAGTGTTAGTCCTGACAATAAACTTTTAGCTTTTGGTGTGGATCAGGTTTCTCGCCGCCAATACACCATTAACATTAAAAATTTAGAAACAGGAGAAATACTTAAAGATGCCATTACCAATACCGAAAGTGCAGTAGCATGGGCAAATGATAATAAAACATTTTTTTACACCTCAAAAAACCCTGTTACGCTTTTAAGTGAGAAAATTAAAAAACACACACTTGGTACGGATGCCAAAACAGATGCGGTAGTTTATGAGGAGAAAGACAACAGCAACTATATTGGCGTAATGAAATCAAAAAACGGTCGATACATTTTCATCGGCTCACAGGGAACACTAAGCGCTGAATATAGAATGATTGATGCTGATCATCCTGAAAATGCTTTTAAAGTGTTTTCTAGCCGATCGAAAGATGTTTTATACGACATTTTGCCTGTAGACGATAAATTTTATATTATAACCAATTGGAACGCCAAAAATTTCCGCCTGATGGAATGCCCTTTGGATAAAACAGAAAAGGAGAACTGGAAAGAGGTTATTCCAAACCGCAAAGATGTTTTACTCGAATATGGGGAAGAATTTAAAGATCATTTGGTATTATCAGAACGTAAAAACGGCTTGACAGAGCTCCGCGTACTTAAAAATGATGGGGGCGATTACTACATCAAATTTGATGAGCCTGTTTATGCTGCCGGAGTAGGTGCAAACCCGGAGTACAACAGTAAAACGCTCCGTTATTCTTACACTTCTTTAACCACACCAAGTTCTGTTTATGATTACGACCTTGATAAGAAGGATAAAAAACTAATGAAGCAACAGGAAGTTATTGGTGGCTACGATCCTAATGATTACGCAACAGAACGTGTTTTCGCTACGGCAAAGGATGGAACAAAGATTCCGATTGCTCTGGTTTATAAAAAGGGTTTCGAAAAGAATGGACATGCGCCATTGCTGTTGTACGCTTATGGATCTTATGGAGCAAGCACCGATGCCACTTTCTCTTCACCCAGATTAAGCCTTTTAAACCGTGGTTTCGTTTTCGCTATTGCAAATATCCGTGGCGGACAGGAAATGGGCAGACAGTGGTATGAAGATGGCAAGCTGATGAAAAAGAAAAACACATTTACCGATTTTATTGCTGCAGGCGAATATCTTGTTGATCAAAAGTACACTTCTAAAGGTCATTTATATGCACATGGAGGCAGCGCAGGAGGCTTATTGATGGGTGCAGTTGCCAATATGGCTCCTGGTTTATGGAACGGAATTATTGCTGATGTTCCTTTTGTAGATGTAATTAATACCATGCTGGATGAAAGCATTCCGTTGACCACAAATGAATTTGATGAGTGGGGAAATCCTAAACAAAAAGCAGCTTACGATTATATGAAAAGCTATTCCCCTTACGAAAATGTAGAGAAAAAGGCCTACCCGAATATGCTGGTTACCACAGGCCTGCACGATAGCCAGGTGCAGTATTTCGAACCTGCCAAATGGGTGGCTAAACTAAGGGCTACAAAAACAGATAAGAACGTACTATTGCTTAAAACCAATATGGAATTTGGCCATGGCGGCGCATCAGGCCGTTTCGATTATTTAAAAGATGTTTCCTTACGGTGGGCATTTTTGTTCTCGCTGGAGGGGATAACGAAATAATTTTTTTACCCGGTTCGTCATTTCCGCCTGAGCGGGAATGACGACCACCCTTTTTAAAATATAAATCAAGCTAAAACCCCACAATGAACACCAAACTAAAAACACTCCAAATTATCCATCTTGCCTTATGCTCAGGGGTTTTCCTTTTTGCATTGGTAACCATTTTTCTAAATCGCGAAATGATGTTTTTCGATGCCAATCCTAAAACCACATCACCCTTTAACCCAATATTTCCGATCATGGGTTTGATCACGATTTCTGCAAGTATCTTTTTTCATAGAAATTTAATGGCAAAAATTAATAAAAATGCACCTGTCGATACAAAAATCAATATGTATCAAAGTGCATTTATCATTAGCTCAGCGATGCTGGAAGGAGGTGCGCTTTTTAACATTGTTGGTTTTTTTATCACACATAATTCGTTCTTTTTGATTTTTGCTGCGGCAAATTTTGCTTTTTTGGTACTTAAAAGGCCAACTAAAGATAAATTGATCTCCACTTTACAATTGCAATATCCAGATACAGAGTCATTGTGAGCAAATAGCCTTATCTTTGCCCTTCAATGGAATACAATGTTCACACTTTGCCAAACGGTATACGCTTATTGCATGTGCCTTCGGCCTCTGCCATATCACACGCCTGCGTTATCGTAAATACCGGCTCTCGCGATGAGCCGGAAAATAAAGCAGGTTTAGCGCATTTTATCGAACACCTGATTTTTAAAAGAACTGAAAAACGCAGTACCAATCAGATTTTAAACCGCTTAGAAAGTGTTGGTGCTGATTTAAATGCCTATACCACAAAGGAATATACCTGCATACATGCTTCTTTTTTAAACCCTTATCTGGATAGAACTTTAGATCTTTTCAACGATATTCTGTTCCACTCTACTTTTCCCGAAGAGGAAATGGATAAAGAGAAAAGTGTAATCCTGGATGAGATTTCTTCTTACCTGGATCAACCTGAAGAAGCCATTAACGATGATTTTGAAGACATGCTTTTTGCAGGGCATCCACTTGGCAACAACATTTTGGGCACAACTGAAACGGTGCAGCATTTTACCCGCGAAGATGTAATTAATTTTAGAAAAGCCAACTACCGAACAAATGAAATTGTAGTGGCTATTTTAGGAAATTATACCCTAAACAGCGTAGTTAGCAAGGGCAGCAAACATTTTGCCAATGTTGAAGAAAATAATCCCGATAAAGCCAGGTTAAAACCAACCGTACTATCACAAAGCAATACCACCATTTACAAACCGATTATGCAGGCACACTGCATTTTGGGCACCCAGGCTTATTCTACCCATCAGGAGAAAAAGGTACCCTTAATGCTGTTGAACAATTATTTTGGTGGTAACGGAATGAGTTCGGTTTTAAACCTGCAGATTAGAGAGAAATATGGGATAGCGTACACAATAGAATCTAATTTTTCTCCATTAAGCGATACGGGTATTTTTTCAATTTATTTTGGAACAGATAAAGAAAAACAGACCAAAGCACTTTCTCTGATTTTTAAAGAAATTAAAAGGCTTAGAGAACATCCCTTAAATGAACTTCAATTGCAAAAAGCAAAAAACAAGTTTATAGGGCAAATTGCCTTGGGAGAAGAAAATAGAATCGGACTAATTATTTCGATGGCAAAAAGCCTGATCGATCACAATAAAATAGATTCTTTAGAAACTGTTTTTGAGAAAATAAATGCAGTTACCACCAAAGAAATGGCCGATGTGGTGCATGAAATATTAGATATTGAGCACCTGAATATCTTTACTTTCTGCCCAATAGAGGAATAATTCTTATTTTTGTAAAAAAATGCTCGTGCATTGCTTTACTTTTTCGTTATTGCAAGGTACAAAGCAACAATACAACAATCGCTGGTTCAACCAGCGCATTAAAACTGCTTCGTACCCGTAATGAAGGACGACATAAATATTATACAATGAAATTACCAATAGTAGCATACGGCGATCCTGTTTTAAAAAAGGTAGGAACCGATATTGATAAAGATTATCCAGAACTAAAACAATTGATCAGCGATATGTTCGACACCATGTATTACGCAAATGGTGTAGGTTTGGCCGCTCCTCAGATTGGCTTGCCTATCCGTTTGTTTATTGTAGATACCGGTGAAGATGAAGATGGCAAACCTGGTTATAAAAAAGTATTTATCAACGCCGAAATTTTAGAAGAAACCGGAGAAGCCTGGAGTTTTAACGAAGGCTGTTTGAGTATTCCTGATATCCGCGAAAACATTATGCGCAAGCCTAATATCAAAATTACTTATTTTGATGAAAACTGGGTAGAGCATACTGAAGATGTAGACGGAATGCCAGCACGCGTAATCCAACATGAATACGACCATATTGAAGGTAAATTATTTACCGACAAAGTAAGTGTGCTCCGTAAAACCATGCTTAAAAGCAAGCTGGATGCGATTTCGAAAGGAAATATCAAAACGGATTACAAAATGAAGTTTCCGAATAAAAGTAAGAAAAGATAAGTTTTAATGTAAGATATCAAAGGGAAAGTGGAAACATTTTCCCTTTTTTATTTAAGGTTCGTCGCTATTAATTGCTCTTATACGTCTAAAATAAAATTAAGGTAATAATTATCTTTTGCAATGGACCTCTGTACCCAGACTAATTCGTCCGGCTCTTATCGCCATCAAAGATCTGCTGCATCAGCTTGCCCCAGGCAAAAGGGTTAAGTAGGGGGTTGGTTTGCACCATGTTCTTATTGATCATCCTATCAAAATTATACCTGTAATTCTGACTTCCGATTTCTTGCCCATCACGCGGTAAGGTTTGTATTAAACCATCAATTGAGGAACGGGAGAGGTTCTTTTTGGCAATGGCCATATCATCATCCGCCAGTTTCATTGATAAAAACTCGCGGGTAAATTCTTCTGTTGTGGCCCAAGGGAAAACACGTACTGATGGTAAATCAATCACATTGGCTTTTAATTTAACCATAATGGTGTACTTACTATCAGGGGTACTTTCCGGAATTACTGTAGAAAATTTTTTGTAACCAATAGCGGTAAATAAAATGGTATCGCCAGGGTTTACAATAAAAGTAAAATACCCTCTATAATCAGCACCAACCCTTTTACTCTTGGCAGAAAGATTGGTGATGGTAACATAAGGAATCACATTTGAACTATCAATATCGGTAATAATCCCAGAAAATTGGATGAGTTTATCCTGTGCCGGCTTTTGTTGCGCAAAAGCGGTTACAGAAAAAATTAAGCAAATCAGGGCAATACAATATCTCATTAAGACAAAAGTAATTTTATTAATAAAACTTCCTTGTTAAATAGTGTTAAAGCTTAATCCTGCTCGGCCATGTTTACGGCTACAACTGAAGTGATCTGTGGAACGGCTTTCATAATTGCCTGTTCAATACCAGATTTCATAGTCATGAAACTCATCGGGCAAGAACCACAGTTGCCTAAAAGCTTAAGCTTTACCGTTCCTTCTGATGTAATTTCTTCAACAGAAACATCACCTCCATCAGCCTTTAAATATGGCCTGATAGTTTCCAATGCCTGTTCTACTTGTTCTGTTAAATTCATTATATATATTTTAATTTATAAAAATAGTAATTTTTTAGCAATTCACCATTTGCGCATTGTTGATGGATATCTGCTGTGCAATTTTACTTGCAATATCACCAAATATAACATCCAACAGAGGGTTTTGGTTCAAAGCAACCGGTTTTCCGTTATCTCCGGCTTCCGAAATACTTTGTATAATCGGAATTTCACCTAAAAATGGCACATCAAAGCGTTCAGCAAGTTTAGTACCGCCACCTTTTCCGAAGATATAATATTTATTCTCAGGCAATTCTGCAGGAGTAAAATACGACATGTTTTCTATAACACCTAAAATTGGAATATTAATTCCTGGCATCCTGAACATAGCTAAACCCTTGTGGGTATCGGCAAGTGCTACCTGTTGAGGTGTGGTAACCACCACCGCGCCAGAAATAGGGAAACTTTGAGTTATGGTAATGTGGATATCGCCCGTTCCCGGTGGAAGATCTACGATCAGATAATCCAATTCGCCCCAATTTGTATCGTTGAACAACTGCTTTACCGCGTTAGATGCCATTGGTCCGCGCCATGGCACAGGTTGGCCCGGATCTGCAAAAAAACCCAGCGACAATAACTTGATTCCGTATTTTTCGATCGGTAAAATTTTTGTTTTCCCGTCTGCAGTTTCTTCAGCTCCAGGCTTGGCATCAACAAGATCGAACATCGTGGGTACCGATGGCCCGTAAATATCGGCATCGATTAGGCCCACTTTAGCACCATCTTTAGCCAATACAACCGCCAAATTGCTTGCCACTGTTGATTTACCAACGCCACCTTTGCCAGATGAAACCAAAATGATGTTTTTGATGTTATCTAACGATGATGAATTGGTTGGCTGGGTAACCCTCGACGTTACATTGATGATTACTTCTGCCGTTTGCGAAACAAAATGTTTGATTGCATTTGTACAGGCATTTTTCAACATCTCCTTCATAGGACATGCTGGTGTAGTAAGCTCTAATGTAAAATTTACCTGGTTATCCGTTATCTGTAAATCTTTAATCATGTTTAAAGTAACCAGATCTTTTTTAAGATCGGGATCTTCAACATTTTTAAGCGCATCTAAAACTTGTTGCGGGCTAATCTGCATGGTATTAATTTAAATTCAAAATTAACAAAACATAGCCATAAATACTTTTATTTAGGCTTTTTAACTGTAATTTTAACACGAAATAAACATTTAATTGTTACGTTTAAGCAATTAACCATTTTAACGACTATATGCGAATACCAAAAATTAAGATCCCCAAAAAATATTTAAAAATCGGAGCCTGGGTTTTAGGTGTTTTTTTAGTTGTTTGTATCGCTTTGGGTGCTGTAGCGTATAGCAAAAGGGAAGCACTTCTTAAAAAAATGGTGGCGAAGGCAATAGCAAAGGCCGATAAAGATTATGGCTTAGAAGTTAAAATTGGCTCCGCTGGCTTTACAGGCCTTAGTACCGTAAAAATGACGAACATTTCTGTTGTTCCTAAAGAGCGCGATACCCTCTCCAACATTGGTGAGTTAAGTGTAGGCGTAAAGCTTCTTCCTCTTATTTTTGGCAATGTAAAGCTCTCAGAAGTAAAACTGAACGATGGTTTTGTGAGTGTGGTGCTTAAAGACTCTACCACGAATATCGATTTCATTTTAAAAAGAAAAAAGAAGGACAGCACAGAAAACAAGGGCAAGGTTAACCTATCAGAAATAGCGAGCAATATTTTAAATCAGGTTTTATATAAAATACCTGATGATATGGATGTACAGAACATGATTTTTAAATTAAACGATCATGATACCGCCAAATTAAGTTTTGCAACCATGGCAACAATAGATGGTGGCGACTTAAAATCGGCAATAAATGTAAATAATGGCGAATCTACCTGGCATGTTGATGGTTATGTAAATCCAGGCAGTAAAGAGTTGCGGTTTACGGCTTATGCGGATGGAAAAAAACTCGAATTGCCCTACCTAAACAATAAATTACACGCAAAATTAAGCTTCGACACCCTTCAAACAGAACTTAAAAACGCAAAATACAGTGGAGATGATTATAAAATTTCTGGTTCATGGTCGGTAAAAAACATGTTGATCAATCAACCCCGGATTGCTTCAAATGATATTATTGTACAACATGCAAAATTGGATGCAGATATTCTGGTCGGACCAAATTACATTACGCTCGACAGCACTTCAACAGCATTCCTTAAAAATGCTCAGATTCATCCCTACGTTAAATACACACTGGGTAAAAACAAAATTTATGAGTTAAAGCTAAATGCCGAGGAACAAGATGCACAAGGCGTTTTAGATGCGTTTCCACAAGGCTTATTCGAATCGTTGGAAGGACTAAAAGTACAAGGAAAAGTTAAATACAACCTTAATTTTTATTTGGATACGAAAATTCCGGATAGCGTTCGGTTCAGCTCTACATTAACTCCGGTAAACTTTAAAATTGTACAATGGGGTAAAACCAATTTACAAAAAATAAACAGCCCATTCGTTTATACGCCTTATGAGTACGGCAAGCCCATGCGCGACATTACCATTGGCCCATCTAACCCAAACTTTACCCCATTATCTGCTATTTCGAAAAACTTCATCAATGCCGTATTAACTGCAGAAGATCCTTCATTTTTTACGCACAATGGTTTTGTTGAAGAATCTATCCGTAAATCTATTGCGGTGAATTTTAAAGAAAAGAAATTTAAACGCGGTGGCAGTACCATCAGTATGCAGCTGGTTAAAAATGTTTATTTAAGCCGGCAGAAAACCCTGGCCCGCAAGGCAGAAGAGATCTTAATTGTTTGGCTTATTGAGCACAACCACCTGGTAAGCAAACAGCGGATGTTGGAGGTTTATTTCAATATTATGGAATTAGGCCAAAACATTTATGGAATAGGAGAGGCATCAAGGTATTATTTTGGAAAACAACCTGCTGATTTAACCATTGGCGATGGATTGTTTCTGGCCAGCATTGTGCCTAAACCAAAAGCTTCTATGTATAAATTTATGGCCGATGGAAGCTTAAAACCTTACATGTTTAATTATTTCAGGTTTATGGGAAATATTATGGCAAGAAGGGGCCTAGTAGCCAGCGATACTTCTGGTTATGGTTTTTATAATGTTCGTTTAAGAGAGGGCTTACGTAGGTATTTGGCTCCAGATACTGCAGTTATCGATACCAATGCTTTTGATGATGACGGAGATGGATTGCCTGTTGTAATTGTACACGATAAAAATAAAAGTTTCTTCGAACGCCTTTTTGGTGGAGGAGCTAAAAAGGATACCGCAAGCAAACCGGTAACTACTCCGGCAGATACCACCAAAACAAAAAAACAATTGAGACAGGAGCGCAGGGAAGAACGAAGAAGACAGAAAGAACTGGAAAAAACGCAACAGTAATTAGTTGGAAATTTTTAGTTTACTAGTTCTACAAACAATAATTTAAACCATTTAACGGCAGCATGCACAAAATAAAAGTAGAAGATAAAGAGTTCGAGATATTTTTAGAAAACGATACTTTAAATAAACGGATCCGTTTATTGGGCATTCAACTCAATGTAGATTATGAGGGTAAATGCCCGTTATTTATAGGTGTGTTAAACGGAAGTTTCTTATTTATGGCCGATTTAATTAAAGAAATTAATGTGCCTTGCGAAATTGCTTTTATGCGTGTAGCATCTTATGAAGGAACATCAAGCTCTGGAAACGTAAAAGAGCTGATCGGTTTACCAGAAAATATTGAAGGAAGAGACATTATCATTGTAGAAGATATTGTAGATACCGGTTTAACCCTAACCCATATTTTAAAAACGATTAAAGCAAAAAATCCTGCATCAGTTAAAGTAAGCTCACTTTTACTTAAACCAAGTGCACTAAAGTACGAAATTGAAGAACTGGAGTATGTTGGTTTTGAAATACCTAACGAATTTGTGGTTGGATATGGTTTAGATTACAATGGCCTTGGCCGGAACCTAACCGACATTTATAGAGCAACGGGTGCATAATTTTTAGATTGGATTAATTTATTTTTCGCACCTTTGCCCAATAATTTTTAACTCAATGACCATACATAAAGAAGGTTACACCACCATTGCATTAAGCATACTGTTTATTTTCGTAATCAACGCAATAGTTGATTATAAATACCATGACATTACCTGGTTGCGCTGGTTCATTTATATCTTTTCTGCCGCATTATTTATAATTGTACTTCAGTTTTTCAGAAATCCGACCCGCAGTTTTTCTTCAGGTGAAAATTTGGTTGTATGCCCTGCTGATGGTAAAGTAGTGGTAATTGAAGAAACAGAAGAAGGAGAATACTTTAAAGATAAACGTTTACAGGTTTCAATTTTTATGTCACCGGTAAATGTGCACATCAACCGTAACCCGATTTCGGGAGTGGTAAAATTCTTTAAATATCATCCTGGTAAATACCTTGCCGCCTGGAACCCAAAATCTTCAACCGAGAATGAACGCACCACAACAGTAGTAGAACACAAAAACGGTACGCCTGTATTATTCCGCCAAATTGCTGGTGCTTTAGCCCGCAGGATTGTTTGGTACGTAAAAGAGGGAGATCAGGTAATACAAACAGAACAGTTCGGTTTTATTAAATTCGGATCGAGGGTTGATGTTTTTCTTCCGGTTGGAACTAAAGTAAACGTAGAACTTAACCAGGTTGTTAAAGGTGGCATAACAACCTTGGCCACATTAAGTTAGTAGAACAATATAAACACATTAAAAAGCCGTTCCGATTCATATTGGAACGGCTTTTATATGATATCGACCTTCAAAAAGGATTTGAAAAACAAAAGTTCCCATATAAACCTGATCGAAGCGAGATGCCGATATTTCAACCGGCAGAAGCTGGAGCAGGAACAAACTTCAATAGCACCGCTACACTTGCTTTCCAAACAAGAAATATTTTCTATCCATTATCTAAAACGTCTAATACCATCAATTTTAGATAATAATATAAGCTGTAGTCTGCAAGGACACAGACTAAGCAAGCATAACTGATAGATTTTAATCCGTAGCATCATTACCTACTTCTTCTTTATTTACCGCAGCAGTTGGCCTATCGCTAATTAAACGTTGTGTAGGGTAAGCAAAATCTGATTTGTTACGGATTACAATATCCATAATTTCTAAATTGATTTCCTGCCTTATTTTGAGGAATTCTGCGTAATTAAGCACCGTTACAAAGTAATTAACCTCTACGTTTAATCCCGAATCGCCAAAACTTTTAAAAGAAGCGTTACCATCGTCACTTGTACCTACGTGGTTGTTGATATAGCTTTCTATTTCGGTAATAATTCTTCTAAGTGATTCCGAGTTGGTTTCGTAGGTAAGTCCGATTATAAAGGATACTTTACGTGAATTCCGGAGCGACAGATTTTCTAAAACTCCGTCGATCATACCTCTGTTAGGGATAGTAGCCATCGTTTTTTCCGAAGTTCTGATTCTTGTACTTCTAAAACCAACCTTTTCAACGGTTCCTTCCACACCATCCACCTTTACAAGATCTCCAACAGTAAAAGGTTTGTCTAAAAAGATGGTAAAAGAGCCTATCAGGTTCTCCAAGCTTTCTTTAGCAGCAAGGGCAATGGCAATACCACCGATCCCTAAACCGGTAATCAGCGTTAAAACATTAACCTCAAATACAAAACCCAGAAGCGTAAAAAAGCCAATAAAAATTACAACCGTTTTAAATAATTCTTTTAAAAACGGCACCAGCTGATCGTCGGCTTTATTTTCGGTAAGTGAAGCTTTATAGAGTAATACGTGACTGATAAAATCGATTATCCTTAAAATGATCCAAAAGACTGAGAGTATAATTCCAAAAAGAAATATCCGGTCAATACAATCGCCAATCGTTACCGGAATTAATTCTTTTACTTTACCAATTAATTTACTGTAATGAAAAACAGCAACTTCCAGCGGATGTTTAAGCTGATTAATGGAAAGATACAGCGTAGCTAGCAGAATAAAAACCTCGATCGGTTTTACCAGCAGGGCTACAAAGGCATCATTATGAGATTGATTGGAAAAGTTTTTGAAAAGCTTAAAAAGTAACCTGCTTAAAAGCTTCGAAACAATGTTTTTAAAAACCAGACCTAAAAAAAGTATGCCTCCAAAAAGGAAATAGGCTTTTACAGTGTTGCCCCAAATAATTTGGTCGAAAAAAGCAGAGTTTAACATGTAACAAAGGTATAAACAAAAAAACCTCCACGAAATTAATCGTGAAGGCTATATCGTATAATAAAGAATATTATTTTCTCAAAGATTTGATACGAGCAGCTTTACCAGTTAAAGCACGTAAATAGAACAATTTCGCTCTACGAACTTTACCATAGCTATTCACTTCTACTTTCTCAATGTTTGGAGAATTAAAAGGAAAAATACGCTCAACACCAACGCCGTTGCTCATTTTACGTACGGTGAAGGTTTCATTAGCACCTGCACTGTTACGTTGTATTACAACACCTTGGTAAATTTGAACACGTTCTTTATTACCTTCGCGAATTTTATAGTGTACGCTCACTGTATCGCCAGACTTGAACGCAGGAAAATCTTTTTTCGCGATGGCCTGCTCTTCAACAAATTTTACTAAATCCATGATTTTAAGCTATTAAACCAACTTTCTTTACCTTGAAAATCGGATTGCAATATTAGGGATTTTTTTTGATATAAAAAAACCTATTTTAATTTTTTCCACAATCTTTACGAATTCCACATTCGAATGTGTTAAATGCTTCTATTCCAAAAGGTCAGGCCGACGGCTTTTTGTACGCGCCAAGGCTTGATCGTGCCGCCACTCATTCACTTTTGCCTCATGGCCGCTTAACAAAACATCAGGCACCTTATGTCCCCGCCAATCGGCCGGACGTGTGTAAACAGGTGCATCGAGCAGTTCGCCCTGAAAACTATCCGATAAGGCAGAAGTTTCATCATTTAAAACACCAGGGATTAAACGCACAACAGCATCAACCACAATCGCAGCAGGAAGCTCACCACCGCTTAAAACATAATCACCTACCGAGATCTCCCTTGTTACAAAGATATCGCGTATACGTTGATCTATGCCCTTATAATGCCCGCATAAAATAATGATGTTCTGCTTAATAGAGAGTTCGTTTGCTGTAGTTTGATTTAAAGTAACACCGTCAGGACTCATGAAGATAATTTCATCATATTCGCGCTCTGCCTGAAGTTTTTCAATACAGGCTGCAAAAGGCTCAATACTCATTACCATGCCGCTACCACCACCGTACTGGTAATCATCTACACTTTTTTGTTTGTTGGTTGCATAATCACGCAGATTATGTACTACAATTTCGGCAATGCCCTTTTTTTGTGCGCGCTGTAGAATAGAATGAGCAAACGGACTTTCTAATAAAGCGGGCAGAACTGTTATAATATCGAAACGCATGGGGCAAAGGTAAGGCTTTAGTCTGAAGTCTTTAGTCTGAACTCGAATTTTGCGCTGCTAGGCCGTCCATTGATCGTGTATAACGGCAACGAGATAATAATTACTTTGATATTTTTTAAATACAAACTTTAAACTGCTCCAGTCTAAACCTGTATACTTTTTATCAAAGCCTTTAAAATAATATTCAGTAAAATGCAGTTGGGGATAAACCTCTTTAAGGTTATTGATAGAGTTGCCACCTCCGATAAATGAGTCGTAAGCTTTTTTCTCGGCCGTTAAATAATCGGCATTGTAAATGTAGCGTTGGATGTAAGGTTTAACCCTGAGTTTAATTGCTGCACCAGAGCCATCGTAATGCCCCCAGGTTAATATCCAGTTCTTATTTATGGCTTCTAAAAAATCTTTAGCCAGGGTTTGTTTATGGGTAAAATCTACAAAACCATAAGGAGAAAAACGGACACCTTCGGTAGGATGGAAGCAAGATGCGAAACCACTATAATCTTGTGCTTTTAAGGCCTTTAATGCAACCAGGGCTACCTTTTGTATGGAATCCTTTTGGGTTAAACTCCGTGTGTTTGAAACGCGTTTGTTTGCGGCTTGATCATTTCGTTTAGCCCGGTTACAAGCAAATAACAAAACGATCACTATAGCAAACAGATACCTCATTACAGCTAGAACGAAAAACCACAGAAAAAGTTTTTTGCTACAGTTATTATTGTGCTAAATAAATATCGAGTAAACCTTCTGGTAAATCGAGGGTTAGTGTTTTTTTATCCTCATCATATTCCACTATAAAATCTTCATTCAAGGGGAATAAAACTTCGGTATCCTTATACATCACCGTTGCCACAAATTGCTGCGGGTATTCGTTTACTTCAATAATTTCGCCAAGTTCGCCAAGGGTTTCATCAATAGCCACATAACCATTAAAATCGGTATAGAAAAATTCTCCTTCTTCCCGTTCGGGCATTTGCGAAAGCGGGAGGTATAATTTTTTCTTTAAAAGTGGTTGTACTTTATCAATATGGTCTGCATCATCAAAATTAAAATAACCCGTTTTATTGGCTTGCAATTTTGCCGATGCTACAAAATAAGGAACCAGTTTGCCGTTCATATCTGCAAAAACGACATCAAACTCCAGTTGCTCATAATCGTCGAATTCAAAAAAGACCTGAACTTCTCCTTTTAAACCCCGCGTTTTTGTAACGTAACCTATGTAAAATGCTTCTTCGTGTTTCATATTCAAATTCAATCGCCACCCAGAATAATTTCGGGATCTATAAAATGAAAGATGCTGATTGCGATTTGACATCGGGCAGCATGACGAACTGTAAATATCATCTTTAAATAAAAATAGCGTTCCGGAAATTCGGAACGCTATTTTTTAAAACAAAATAATTAAAATTATTCTGCTCCTTCTTCTTTAGTAGCTTCTGCTGCAGGAGCTTCTTCAGTTGCCTCAGCCTCAACAGCTGGTGCTTCTTCTTCAACAACTTCTTCTGCAACTGGTGCATTTTTAGCTGCGATAGCTGCTGCTTTATCTTCTTTTTTCTTTGCTTCTGCTGCTAAAGCTGCTTTGCGTGCATCTGCTTTAGAAGTAGCTAAACCTTCTGATTTACCAGAAATTTTACCTGCTTTAGCATCTAACCAAGTTGCAAATTTTTCATCTGCCTGTTCTTGAGTTAAAGCTCCTTTTTTAACACCACCTTCTAAGTGTTTTTTGTATAAAACACCTTTGTAAGAAAGGATAGCACGAGCAGTATCAGTTGGTTGTGCACCACTGTTAACCCAAGCTAAAGTTTTTTCGAAGTTAATTTCGATGGTAGCAGGATTGGTGTTTGGGTTGTAAGAACCTAAACGCTCAATAAATTTACCATCACGTGGAGAGCGAGAATCTGCTACCACAACGTGGAAAAAAGGTTTTCCTTTTTTACCGAATCTTTGCAATCTGATTTTAGTTGCCATTTTCTTTTGTATTTATGTATTCAACATAGTTCCCGGAGCTACATGCTGCGGGGCTGCAAAGATAACTAAAATACTGTAAATTAAAAACATAGTTTAATTTCTTTGTTTTCAGGATATTTGCGCCAAAATATTTGCAGCTACAAAATGAAAAGAATTGCGATTGATATGGACGAGGTGATTGCCGATGCCGTTGGAAAATTTATCAAATTATATAACCGGGATTATAATGTTCCGCTTGATTTAAAAATCGATGCCGGAAACGAAATTTATCACCACGTACCACAAGATGTTAACCAGAAATGGTTTGAATATATCAATGAGCCGGGCTTTTTTCGCGATCTTGAAGTGATAGAAGACAGCCAGCGGGTAATTAAAGCCCTACAAGAAAAATATGATGTTTACATTGTTTCTGCAGCTATGGAATTTCGCAATTCATTAATTGATAAGTATGATTGGATGGCAGAGCATTTTCCGTTTATTGATTGGCAGCACATTATGTTCTGCGGAAATAAAATTGTAAACGTTGACATTATAATAGACGACCGTACAAAAAACTTTGTAAATTTTGCGGGCAGGCCATTATTGTTTACCTCTCCTCATAATTTACTGGTTACCGAATTCGAACGGGTAAACAACTGGGAGGAAGTAGCAGGTTTACTGCTTTAAATTTGAAAAAGATCCGTCGTTTCGATTGACGTATAGGATAATGGAGAAATCTAATTTTTAAAAGAGTTGTCAACCTTCCAGCAAACTGGCTATAAATTGACAACTCTGATCCATTAAATTATTTAATTGATGTTATCACCTTTTAAAAATTAAACTCACCAACAAAATTACCTCCGCTATTTCCTGATGCCAAAGGCAATACAATAACTTTTCTTTGCTGTTTGCCTGTAGCATACCGGGTATAAATTTCTGCAGTTACAGTTGTTGGTCCGCTGATATTTATCTGCCGGTCACCATAATAATTAACCTCAATTTTATATTTTCCCTTTATTGCTTTTTTGATCATAAACTGCTCCGGACCATAACCTGAAGTAAAATCGTTACTGATTCTGCCACCAATTTTTGTTTTTGAATTGCCGTAAAACCCTTTTTCGCCCGTTGGGTCAGTTAACCATAAATCGATATCGGTATCATTTTTATTCCAGTTAAGTACAACGCGCACATCAACAGGCAAAGGCTGAATCAAACGCTTATCTATTCCTTTTGTATCCAGTTTATTGCCATATTTTACAATCAGGTTATTTATTTCGGATATTATAATTTCTTCAATCCCCTGATCTCTATCGGCAATCTGGCTATTATAACTTTGAGTAAGTACTTTGTAGAGGTTATCTAAAGCAGCCTGATATTGCCCCTGATCAGCCAAGGCCAACGCATAATCACGGTAACTTTGCGCATCCATAGGCCGCCACTGCAGTATTTTTTGAGTAATAAAAATCTCGTTATTATAATTACCCGTTTGTTTCAGTTTATAAGCCAGGGTTTTGTATAAATCGGCATTTTCGAGGTCAAGATCAGCAATATTACTCAAAATGGTTAGCGCCCTAACGCTATCCTTTTGCTGATAAAACCAGTTGGCCACATCAAAATAAAACATAGGCGTACTGATATATTTAGGCCTTATTTTTAAATAGGCCATGTAAGCACTATCTGGCTTGCCTACCAAACTTTTCATATAATCTTTATCGCTTTTGAACTCGGGTAGTAAAATTGTTGGTTGAGGTTGCGGTACCTTAGCCTTATCTTTTAGTGTTACATTAACTCCGGCAACTTTTCCTGTAAGCGCATTGCCCGAACCTTCGAAAACTTTATTATCCGAAACTGAGGTTACCGCCCCTGTTACCACAGCTTTTCGTTGCGTTGCGTAGCCAACAACTACAATCTCATTTAATTGGTTGCTTTTTGCGGCCCGTCTCGCTGCCCCGGTAGGAGGAGATAGCGAAACAGCGATAGCCTGTGGCGAAGGCACAACCATTTCAGCTACTTTAGCAACTTCAGCCCGGCTACTTTTGGGCCTCGTATCAGAAGACCCATATAATGTAGGATCTCCGATCATATCCCTTTGCCCCGGGTCGGGATATCTTTCCTTTTTCTTTTCAGGTTCTTTATAACTAAAATCGGTGTTCCACCAGGCTTTTAGCTCCTTTGTCATGGCGGCGGCAGCATTTATCAAATCTTCCTTTCGCTCCAAAATGGCTGTTCTGCGTTGCTTTAAAACAGCATTGTAAGCCTGTTGAAGTTCAACTGGAGGTGCTATGTCATAACGTATATAATCGTCTAGATTTTCCAATACAATCAGGCTGGTGTTCCGTGTAACGATCCCAAACTGTTTACTCAAAATACTGATATCATCTTTATTTTCGTCGTAACGGATATCCATTTCTGCAATTTTCTTTTGTGCCCAAACGCGGCTTACATCAATACTGCTTAAAGTGTGTTCTGTAGGGTTTAAACGGACTGCCTGTTCTGAAACCACCGTATTTCCAAAGCCGAATTGCAGAATAAACTCAGTATTAAATTCGTTCATAATACCTGCAAGCGAAAAATGACCGTTTACGTTTACCCTCAATGATGGATAAGTTTGCCTAACGTTGCTGCCGTTTTTAATTCCTAAAAACTGTAGATTTTGCTGGTTCAGTTGTTTAAATCCATCTTCAACAGAAATGGAATTCAGATTAACAAATTGTCCGCCAGTTTTCATGCTGATGAATTTCAAAGTGCTGTAATCAGCCTTTAGCGCGGTATTGATGCAATGAATGGGTTTATTTAATGCTACCGTGTTTTTACCGAAGGTGGATAGCCCGTCGCTGAATAAAATATACTCATCGGCCTGGAGAGCTCTCGTATTTATCGCACTGAAATTTGTACCGCCATCGTACACTAAACTTTTTAATTTGTTTCTCAGTTCAGTCCAATTTCCGTTATTGATAATGAAAGTTCCTGCATATTTAAAGCCGTTGTTAACCAGGCCCAATTGTATTGTTAAGTTTTGTTTTTGCCTGATCATTAAATCTAGCAATTGTATTTCTTTCTCGGTATCTCGTTGAAGGCCACTTAACGATACATCCCAGATTAAACCAATATTGTTTGCCCATTGCTTTTTGCGGCTTTCTATTTTAGGAAAAACATTAACAAGAAAATAATATCCAGATGAAGCTTTTTGCATTTGTACCTCTGGCAGATTATTCCTTTTTGGAAGATTAATTGTGAGCCCCTTTTTTGGTTTATAGTTGCTTTTATTAATTTCGCCTACATATGTATTTCCGTTAACTTTTAAATCAAAACTTCCATCGGGCTGTTCACCAAGCTCAGGCTTTACAATACTCTCATACACAGTGGTTTTCAAAGTAAAGTTTTCTATAGCTTGGTTATAATCCAAAGGCAAATGATACTTTAAAGCATTTCCTTTGCTAAAACCCAGTTCTTCCTCATAACCCACAATAATTGTTCTACTTCCATTAGCAGGCAATGGGTAAATTCTGGTACGGAAATTATTTCCTTCCACCTTTTCCAGTAAGCCTGGATCAACCCTGCGCCGCTCAATACTTTCGAAAACTTCTGTTGCCTTGGCTTTTTCTACCGGCACCGCCTCACGCATTTTTCCATTTATATCTAAAGCATAACGGTTTATGCTTACACCCTCTGGCATAGGGAAAGTAAGTTCGCCTTCTAAAATGCGGCTGCTGTTATTGTAGAAAGTCATTGTCATTACCGTTGTGGCTATGTTTCCGGTAATCTGCACATCAATGGCTAACTTTTTAAGTTTAACCACATCTTTTTGATCGCTGGTTTCGGCCTGTTGTACCTTTAATACAGGCATTTGCGCCCGAAGAAAAAATGAAACCAAAAGTAAAAGGAGGGTGAGGAAGGTTTTAGATGCGCTCATAACTTGATTTTTAATATTGATGCAAAAACTTTCCCGATTACATAAATTTATTTTTCAAAGATCTTTCTCAATACATTCGAAAAAATGTAACATTTCTTAAAGAAGATGTTCTAATTAAAAAACTGAAACTATGTTAGTAACCACAACGCCTACAGTTGAGGGCAGAAAAATTATAAAATATATCGGTTTAGTTACCGGCGAAACGATTATTGGAGCAAATATTTTTAAGGATTTATTTGCTGGGATAACAGATATAGTAGGAGGGAGATCGAGTTCCTATGAACGCGTTTTACGAGAGGGAAAAGATACAGCTGTTAACGAAATGCAACAGTATGCAGCAGCGTTAGGCGCAAATGCAATTGTTGGAGTTGATTTGGATTATGAAACCGTTGGGAGCGGTGGCAGCATGTTAATGGTAAGTGCCAATGGCACAGCTGTAATTTTAGAAGATTAAGAAATTGCTTATCGCGAAAAACTAAGCAAAAACAAGAAAGTCTTTCCGGTGCGGGAAAGACTTTTCTTTTATAATTCATTTTTTTCGCTTAAAACGAAAGAATATCAATTAGCTTCAACCATTTTGCGCTCACTTTTTCAGCGTTAATGTGTTTAATAGCATGATCGAAAGGAGTAAATACAATTTCCCGGTTTATCTGACCAGCCATTACACCACTTTCGCCATTAATTAAGCCTTCTACAGCAGCAACACCCAACCTGCTGGCCAATACGCGATCCATACAGGTTGGTTTTCCTCCACGTTGGATATGCCCCAAAACCGACACTTTCGTATCATAATGCGGGTATTTCTCTTGAAGAATTTCGCCAACTTTAAAAGCACCACCGGTATCATCTCCTTCGGCCACAATAATAATTTTTGAGGCTTTATCTTTACGGCTATGTTCAAGTTTGTGCAAAATATCGTCTGCATTCATGTTTGCTTCAGGAATCATAATGGCTTCGGCACCTACACCAATACCGCTTCTTAAAGCAATTAAACCAGAATCGCGCCCCATTACCTCAACAATAAAAAGCCTGTCGTGTGATTCTGCAGTATCTCTAATCCTGTCTACAGCATCAATAACCGTATTAATGGCAGAGTCATAGCCAATTGTAAAATCAGTACCTGCCAAATCGTTATCAATCGTACCAGGCAAACCCACAATAGGAAAATCGAATTCCTTTGAAAAGATATTGGCACCCGTAAATGTTCCATCCCCACCTATTACAATCAGGGCATCAATTCCTAAAGCTTTCAGGTTAGCATAAGCGGTTTTTCTACCTTCTGCGGTTCTAAAAGCTTCACTTCTGGCGGTTTTTAGTATGGTACCACCTCGCTGAATGATGTTTGCTACAGATTTGCGGTCCATAGAGATATAATCATTATTGATCAGCCCTTCGTAGCCACGGATAAAACCGGTTACTTCAATATCATAATAAATAGAGCCCCTAACTACGGCCCTAATTGCGGCGTTCATGCCTGGCGAATCGCCACCAGAGGTTAAAACACCAATATTCTTAATCTTATTCATTTGTTTGTTTCTTTCCTTTGAAAATATCTAAGGCGCTTTGCAAATATAGTGCATATTCTTTTGCATCAAAGATTGCTCCTTCTGGTTTAACTAAAGCATTAAGGTCATGACCAGCCAGTACATAAAAAGGCTGAGAATTAGAATTATACTTCGTTGCCTGAAAATCTGCATTCCACGCGCCTAAAGTTTCTGTGTTTTTGCGCAAAATAGAAGAATAATGAACTTGATTAGACGGCACTTTAACTGATGTTTCATCAACGTAAAGCTGTATTAAAACAAATTCTTCTTTAATTAAACGTCCTACTTCTGAATTTATCCAGACTTTATCTTCCATTTTTCTGCAATTCACACACGCATGTCCGGTAAAATCGATCATCACTGGTTTGTTTACTTTTTTTGCAAATGCTAATCCTTCTTCCAAATCAAAAAATGCATTAAAGCCATGTGGAGGATGTAAAACATCCTGATATTTTACAGAAGCAGGAAAATTGGAAGAACTGTTTGATGCCTGAGTGTTGCCGCCTAAAATAAAATCTTGTGTATTAAGAGGAGGAGCTAATCCACTTAATACATTTACTGGTGCCCCCCATAATCCGGGTAAAATGTAAACCGCAAATGAGAATGATAAAATGGCGAAAAATAATCGGGGCACTGATACGAAAGGTAAATCGCTATCATGAGAAAACTTAATTTTACCCAGCAGATAAATGCCCATTAAAGTAAAAATAACGATCCATAAACAAAGGAAGATCTCTCTATCAAACCACTCCCAATGCCATACCAAATCTGCGGCAGATAAAAATTTTAAAGCTAACGCAAGTTCTAGGAAGCCCAAGCAAACTTTTACACTATTTAACCAACCACCAGATTTAGGGAGCGTATTTAAAAAGCCTGGGAAGATTGCAGATAAGGTAAAGGGTAATGCCAAAGCCAAAGCAAAGCCAAACATTCCTACTGCAGGGCCGAGCACAGCTCCCTTTGAGCTAGCCTCAACAAGTAAAGTTCCGATGATTGGCCCTGTACAAGAAAATGATACCAGTGCTAAAGAAGCGGCCATAAAAAAGATACCGCCTAAACCTTTACTCGAATCTGCTTTTTGATCAATTTTATTTACAAAAGAACTTGGCAATGTGATTTCAAATGCGCCGAAAAAAGAAATGGCAAATATGATGAGCAGGATAAAGAAAGCAAAATTAAACCATCCACTGCTACTCAATTCATTTAATTTCCCAGAACCGAAAATTAAAGTAATCAGTAATCCAAAAACGACGTAAATAACGATTATCGAAATACCATAGATTATTGCTTGTCCTATCCCTTTTTTTCTACTCCCTGCTCTTTTTGTAAAATAGCTAATGGTTAATGGCACCATTGGAAATATACATGGCATTAAAAAAGCCAAAAACCCACCAAATAAACCTTTAAGAAAAGTTTGCCAAAGGGTTAGTTTTTCAGAATCAGTGGTTTTTGTTGTCTTTAAGGTGGTTGCCTTCGTTGTATCTTTTTTTACAGTGTCTTTTACAAGATGATTCGCCGCACTATCCTGTGCAGAACCAACCTCGGTAAAAACAATATCATCGGGAGGAGCGGTTGATGTGGTATCTTGGGTTACAATAGCGTAACTCTTAACAGCGGGCAATGCAATAAACATTGTGGCCATTAATAACAATAATAAAACCTTTTTCATTTGTGTGTTTAAGTGTGTGTGTGTTTGAAACCGTGAAATTAAGAATAATTTTATAAACGGTTTTTTTTAAACCACCTCAGCACGCAGATTTTACTTTAAAAAGAAACAGTCCTGAAAATTCAGGACTGCTTGTAAATATTTTGAGGTTCAACTATTTAACCGGAATGCTAAACTCAACTTCTTCTGGCGGAAGACACTGTTTATCGTTACAAACCATAAACTCTACCACTCCTTTTACAACTGTTGTTGCCTTATTTAATTTAACTTTTTGTTGAAAAATTACTGATTTTTCGAAATAACTTACATTCATTTTGAAAGTGCTTTCGTACTTAACAATCGCTTTGGGTTCTATTGTTTTTCCAACCAGGCTAAAATCTTTTGATGGGGAAAAAGTAAAAGTAGTTTTAACCGGTCCGCCATCTTTAACATTTTGAGAATAGATGTGCCACCTATCTTCAATTGTTGCTTTTAAATAAATTACAGCTTCTGTTCTACTTATTTTCTTTGCAGAATAAGCCCAGGTTACTGGTTTTTCGATCTGAGCGAAGGCACCTGCAATGGTAAAAAGAACCATCGAAAGCACTAGGGTGATTTTTTTCATTATGTGTTTATTTTGTGTGTGTAAATTCAATTTCTTTAAAGTTGAAAGCCTTTAATCCGTCTTTAGTTTCAACAGTTAACCTGCCATTTTCTTCAACTCCTGTTATTCTCCCTTCAAAAACCTCGCCGTGTTGTTTATATAATGCCCAAACATTTAAGTTATAAAGCTTGGCAAGGTAATCATTTTGTAAAATAGTATATTTCCCTGCTCTCAAAATTAAGTAGTATTTCTCCAGAAACGTGAAGATTTTCGCCATAATATCCATTAAAAGCACATCTTTTTGTAAAATTTGAATGACGGAGGTAGCCCTTTGGCTGATGTTATCAGGAAATTCCTTTTGATTGATGTTTAACCCAATGCCAATAACTGATGATTTAATAGAAGAACCTGTCAGTGTATTTTCAATGAGAATTCCACCCAGTTTTTTATCCAGGTAATACATATCGTTTGGCCATTTTACCTTTATTCCCTCCGGCACAAAACATAATAAAGCATCGCTAACCGCTAAACTAACGGCAATATTAAGATAAAACTGTTTATCGAGCGGCAGGAAGGATGGCTTTAGATAAATACTGGTACTAATGTTTTTGCCCGCCTGCGTTTGCCAAACGCTTTCCTGCTGTCCTCTACCGGCAAACTGATTATCTGCCATAATTACAGTCCCTTCGGCTAATGGCTCGGATTTTGACACCAAATCTTTTAAAAAGTTATTGGTAGAATCAACCTCTTTTAATTTGATTAAATTTTGACCAACAAATAGTGTCGAAAAAGTGTTATTTTGCAAGTGTTGAATTTATAATATTGTAATTCCAAAATTAAAGCATTTTAATGGTAAAAAAGAAAATAGTAGCCCTTTCTACATACCTTTCTGAGTTAGCCGTACACGGCATTCAAGAAAAAAAAGGAGAAGATATAGTGCGGTTAGATCTTAGAAATATTCATACTTCAGTAGCAGATTACTTTATCATTGCAAGTGCCACCTCAGGCACCCAGGTTAAAGCTATTGCCGATAGTGTAGAAAAAGAAATATATAAGGCCACCCAGGCCGACCCAAGACATAAAGAAGGTTTCGAATCTGCAGATTGGATTATTCTAGATTATTTTGATGTGGTTGTGCACATTTTTAAAACCGAAAAGCGCCACTTTTATGGCATAGAAGAACTTTGGGGGGATGCGGAAAGCACAAATTATCAGAGCGCATAACCTTTAGAACCATTTTGAAAAAGACAAATGAACGACAATCAAAATACCAACGAAAAACAAGGGAAAAGAATACCCAATATCCCCAAGAAACCACAAAAGGGATCGAAATTTAATATTTTTTGGGTTTATGCAGCAATTATTATAGCCATTATTGCCGCACAATTTTTATTTACTACCGATGGTGGTAAAGAAGTTACCTATCAAAAATTCGAACAACAAATGTTGCTTAAAGGCGACGTTCAAAAAGTTGTTGCCTATAAATCAGATGATTTAGTACGGGTAGAGGTTTATATCAAGAAAGATAGTTTAGAGAAAAAGAAGCTGTATGATGCTTATAAAAGCAATAGCACTTTTAATGTAAACAACAGTAATGCAAGCCCGGTGGTGTATTTCAATGCAGGTACAATGGACGGTCTTGATAAACAATTGGCAGAATCGCAAGTAAGTTTACCTCCAAACCAGCCACGTATTTTGGCAGAAAAAACCAGCCGCAGCAATCCATTGGCTAGCTGGTTCCTGAGCATTATTCTTCCGGTACTACTTCTAATCGGTTTCTGGATCTTTATGATGCGCAGAATGGGCGGTGGAGCCGGCGGCGGTGGTCAGATTTTTAGCATCGGAAAATCGAAAGCTACATTATTCGATAAAGAAAGCCAGGTGAACATTACATTTAATGATGTTGCCGGTTTAGAAGAAGCTAAAACTGAGGTAATGGAAATTGTAGATTTCCTTAAAAACCCTAAAAAATATACCGATTTAGGTGGGAAAATCCCTAAAGGTGCTTTATTGGTCGGTTCGCCGGGTACTGGTAAAACCTTATTGGCTAAAGCTGTTGCAGGCGAGGCTCAGGTTCCATTCTTCTCTTTATCAGGTTCTGATTTTGTTGAAATGTTTGTTGGAGTAGGTGCTTCACGTGTGCGTGATCTATTTAAACAAGCAAAAGATAAATCGCCTTGTATCATTTTCATTGATGAGATTGATGCAATTGGTCGTGCCCGTGGTAAAAACGGCGTGATGGGTGGTAATGATGAACGCGAAAACACTTTAAATCAACTTTTAGTTGAGATGGACGGTTTCGGCACCAATACACATGTTATTATCTTGGCAGCAACCAACCGTGCTGATGTTTTAGATAAAGCTTTATTAAGGGCCGGTAGGTTTGACAGACAGATTTATGTTGATTTACCAGATGTTATTGAACGTAAACAGATTTTCGAAGTACACATTACTCCACTTAAAAAATCAGAAGAATTAGATACCGAATTTTTAGCCAAACAAACTCCAGGGTTTTCGGGTGCTGATATTGCCAACGTTTGTAATGAGGCCGCTTTAATTGCTGCACGTAAAAACAAATCGGCAGTTGATAAACAGGATTTCTTAGATGCTGTAGACAGAATTGTTGGTGGTTTAGAAAAGAAAAATAAAATTATTACCCCAAGTGAAAAACGTGCCATCGCAATTCACGAAGCTGGTCATGCTACCGTAAGCTGGTTGTTGGAACATGCGGCACCGCTTGTTAAGGTTACTATTGTTCCACGCGGACAAAGCCTGGGTGCAGCCTGGTATTTACCAGAAGAACGTTTGATTGTTCGTCCGCACCAAATGCTTGATGAAATGTGTGCAACAATGGGTGGCAGAGCAGCCGAAAAAGTAATGTTCGATACCATTTCTACCGGCGCACTTAGCGATTTGGAGAAAGTGAACAAACAAGCAAGAGCGATGGTTACCATTTATGGCTTAAACGATAAATTAGGAAACATTACTTACTACGATTCGTCGGGTCAGAATGAATATAATTTCTCTAAACCATATTCAGAAGATACCGCTTTAACCATTGATAAAGAAATTTCGGCACTGATTGAAGGTCAATATCAAAGAGCAATCAATTTATTGGAAGAAAATAAAGATAAATTGATTCAACTTGCTGATATCCTGATCGAAAAAGAAGTTTTATTTAAAGATGATTTAGAAGTGATTTTTGGTAAACGTTTATTCGAAAATCAAGGCGAAAATGGAACTCCCGGACATATTACTCCGGTAGAGGCATAAATAAATAATTTCTATTATTACATTTGCTACCCTAGTTAATCATTAGGGTAGCTTTTTTTTTATAATGAAGGATAATACGACAGCGAAGGAACAAATACTAAAAAAGATAAGGAAAGCACTATTAGAGAAACGCGAAAACCCTTATCCAAATTTAGAAGAAAGTCAACTGTATAAAAAAAATACAGATGAGCTGGAGGTATTGTTTGCCGAACAGCTTACTGCCATTTCGGGTAATTTCATTTTCTGCGAGGATGGGATCGATTTTTTTGAGAATATCCTTCAGCTGGCCGATAAATTTAAATGGCGCAAAATATATTGCTGGGAGCCAGAACTCCAACAGTTTTTAAGCAAATACGAATTTCCTTTTTACCAAACAGATAAAGATTTCGAACAGGCAGAGGTGGGTATCACCCTTTGCGAAGCACTTGTTGCCCGCAACGGAAGCGTAATGGTAACTAACCAGAGTGCCGCCGGAAGAAGGCTCAGTATTTTCCCACACCACCACATTGTAATCGCGAGAACAAGTCAGTTGGTGTTAGACCTAAAAGATGCTTTTCAGCTGTTGAAGAATAAATATGGCAACCAAATCCCATCAATGATCAGCAACATTACTGGCCCCAGCAGAACTGCCGATATTGAAAAAACATTGGTTTTAGGAGCGCATGGCCCAAAAGAGCTTTTTGTGTTTTTGATTGATGATTTTAGTTAAGAAATATATTAATCACTAAAAATTTTATCCAGTCTTCTTTGAAAATTGATATGCCCTCGCTTCTTATCAGGTTATTACAAAATCTACATCAAATTAAAGTGCCATTAGTGGTGGCCTATTCTTCGATTCAAACTGCAATTCAGGTATTTTAAAAATTTATAGGTATCGTTGGCAAAACTCAAAATATGCTTTAATGATTCTTTAAAAAATAGTATCTTCATTTTCTGGTTAAATGACAGGGTGGGCTGTTAAAAAAATAAATTTATTTTCGATTATCGAATATAATTGATAGTTTTATACTACATACCGTTTTAGTATGCGGTATTATAATTATGAGCAAAGCAATAAATACGGTAATTACCGGCACCGGAAGTTATATTCCTCAGAATATTATTTCAGGTAGTGAATTTTTAAATTCTACATTTTTTGAGAATGGAAACCGATTGGAGAAGGAGAATTCAGAAATCATTAATAAGTTTTCTGAAATTACCGAGATCGTTGAAAGACGCTACGTCTGCCCCGAGCAGTTAAGCAACCATATTGGTGCCAAGGCTGCAGAAAAAGCTATAGAAAACGCCGGTATCGATAAAGAAACCTTAGATTATATTATCTTCTGCCATAATTTTGGCGATATCCCGTTGGGAAGTAACCGTACAGATGTTTTACCCGCTTTAGCAGCGAAAGTAAAACAACAATTAGGCATCCAAAACCCTGATTGTGTTGCCTACGATATCATTTTTGGATGCCCGGGATGGGTTCAGGGTGCGATACAGGCTGATTATTACATTAAAAGTGGCGATGCAAAACGGGTAATGGTAATTGGAGCAGAAACCTTAAGCCGCATTATCGATCCGCACGACCGTGATAGCATGATTTTTTCGGATGGTGCCGGAGCTGTAATTTTTGAAGCAGAAGAATCAGACGAAAAGAAAGGTATTCTGGCCCATAAAACCGAAACCCATGCGGTGAATCACGGCAACCTTTTAATCATGGGCAAAAGTGCTCATCCGGAGGAAACCAATGGAAACCTTTACTTAAAAATGAATGGCCGTAAACTTTATGAGTTTGCAGTAATTCAGGTGCCGCAGGTGATTAAAAAGGCTATTGATAAAGCTGGCTTAACTGTAGATGATGTAAATATTGTGTTTGTGCACCAGGCCAACGGAAAAATGGATACCGCCATTATGAAGCGTTTATTTAAGCTTTATGGTAAAGATACCGTACCAGAAAATTTAGTGCCGATGACGATTTCGTGGTTGGGAAACAGTTCAGTAGCAACTGTACCAACTTTGTTGGATCTGGTTTTAAAAGAACAGGTAGAAGGTTATAAAGTTAAAGCTGGTGATGTAGCGGTTTTTGCTTCAGTTGGAGCAGGGATGCACATCAATGCTTTTGTACACCGTTTTTAATTCGTCAATCTTCTTAACCCGGCTTTTGCCTGGCTTTCAATACTGCTTTCAAATTCATGATTTTTCATGCTTATGGCCGTATTGAAAGCCTCTTTTGCTTTAGCGGTATTTTTCTTCCGTTCGTAAACCTTACCCATCTGCAATGCAGCATTTGCAGCAAAATAATATTTCAGGTTTCTGCCTCCATTGATGGTTTCCTGATAAGCAGCTAAAGCTTGGTCATCCTTACCTAAATCATCATAAATTCTTCCCAAGCGGTAATTAAACTCTGTTTTATCTCTATCATTCGTATAATCACTTGCTTTCTTATCATTGAGCGTTTGCAGTGCCCTGCTTAAATAGCCTCCATCAAATAAAAGCCGGGCTTTTAAAAGATCTAACGTAGGCGTTCCGGCGGCAGCTTCGCTTTTGGCCTGCTTGTCTTTTTCCATATAGGTATAGCCATTTTTAACAGCCTTTGCCGCAAAGGCCGTATAACCGGCCTTATCTCCCTTCAGAAGTCCTATCCAGCCGAGATGCAGGTAAGCGTCTTTAACAAAATTAACGCCCTTGGTTGCTTGTAAAAAGCGGTTAAAATACGTAGCTGCATTAAGATCCAATTTATTCAAATGCGCAATACCTTCAAGGTAATCTAAATATGGGAAAGGTTGATAAACACCACCTTCAGGCCGCTTGGCCAAAATGGAGATGGCCTCTTCGCTGTGGCCGTTCTTAATGCATACATAACTTTGTAAATAGCTTTTTAACAAACTGGTATCGGCAATCCTTTCGGTATATTTTATGGTTTTGGCATAGGCCTGGGGGCTATGCGCTACATCAGTTAATACATAGGCATAATAAAACACCACTTCTTCATAAAATGGCTCATAGGAAGATTTAGGCAGGTTATCGGCAAGTTTTTCGAACATATTCAGTCCATTTTGGAGATTGCCTTTTATGCCAAAAGTAGAAAGTGCTGTTTTAAGGGCTCCATCTGGTAAATTACCTAAAACGGCATTAATTAAACCCAATCCTTTAAGGTTAAGGTGAAAGTTGGGGAATTTCTTATTATTTTCCTGTAAAAGGCTGTTCGCTTTTTTTACTTCCATTGCCGCATTAAAATATTCTCCAAAACGGCCCCTTATTAAAGCCCATTGCAGATTGATTTCTGCCTGTGCATATAAGTAATATGGCGAATTTTTATCATCATCGCTGATTTGATCCAAACGGGCAGATTTATTCACTTTCAAGCGGTCGAAATCAGCTTTGCTTTCCGATGTTAAAACGGTAAAATAATCTACATAATTTTCTAAAAGCGGAATGATGGAGTTATTTGGATGTTGCTTTTTTTCGGTAGAGATATATGCCCTGGCATTGCCCAATTTCAGTTCGAAGATGCTTTTATAGGCATTTAGGCAATTGCTGTTAAAATCGAAGTTTGCAAATGAAAACAGAGGAGAAATGAGCAGGGCAGAGGTTACAAAAAAACGGAAGCTTTTATTCATTCGGGATTCTATTTCGGTTTAATTATGCGCACAAAGCAACAGGGCTTTCACATTAACATCAATTATTTACTAAAACGCTAAAAATGTACTCTTGTTTTGTGTACACAAAAAATGGGCGTATATAAAAAACGTCCCGATTAAATCGGGACGTTCTAATAATTTTATGATTCGGATTAAGCTTCGGTTACTTCGTGAGTTAAAGCTTCATCTACCAAAATACGACCACAATGTTCGCAAACGATAATTTTTTTACGTTGACGGATATCTAACTGGCGTTGAGGCGGAATCTGGTTAAAACAACCTGAGCAAGAATCGCGGTCGATGGTTACCACAGCCAAACCGTTAATTGCGTTTTTGCGCAAACGTTTGTAAGCAACCAATAAACGCTCATCAATTTGAGGCTCCGCTTTGTCAGCTTTCTTTTGTAAATCTTGCTCTTCTTTTTCAGTTTCGGCAGTAATTACATCCAATTCACCTTTTTTAACTTCTAAATCTTTCTTTCTGCCATCTAATTCAGCTTTGGCAGCTTCATAGATTTCTGTTTTAGAAGTGATTTCGAAACCATGTTCTTTAATTTTCTTTTCAGATACCTGAATATCTAAACCTTGAATCTCAATTTCTTTAGTTAAAGCATCGTATTCACGGTTGTTTTTAACTTCTTTTAATTGAGTATCGTATCTTTTGATGGCAGCTTGCGCATCTTTAATTGTATTTTTACGGGTTACGATTGAATCCTCAAGATCATCAAGTTCACCTTTGATTTTTGCAATTCTAGTTTCTAATCCTAAAACGTCATCCTCAAGATCGGCAACTTCCATTGGTAATTCACCACGTACCTGGCGGATCTTATCAATTTTTGTGTGGATATTTTGTAATTCGTATAAAGCCTTTAGCTTTTGTTCTACGGTTTGTTCCATTAAAACAAGTAATTTATGGGGTTTGTATTTTGCTCCGTTAAACGGATTGCAAAGTTAGTAAATTTTTTCTGAATAATTTCAAGCAATAAATTTGAGGTAAATTGTTCAGTTTCAAAGTGTCCGATGTCGGCAATGATCAGTTTTTCCTCTGCATCAAAAAACTCATGATATTTAAAATCTGCCGTAATAAAAGCATCGGCCCCCGCAGCAATCGCCTCTTTTAAAAGAAAACTTCCTGAGCCGCCACAAACGGCAACTTTTTTTATCCTTTTACCTATAATTTCGGTATGCCTAACCACTTTAGCCTGCATGCGGTCTTTTACCAAATGTAAAAAATCGTAAGCATCCATATCATATTCAAGCCAGCCCACCATGCCCGAACCAACTAAATCATGCTTGTTTTCGAGCTTATAAATATCGTAGGCCACATCCTCGTAAGGATGGTTTTCAAACAAGGCTACCAAAATTTTACGCTCGGCCTGTGTAGGGTAAACCATTTCAATGCGCACTTCTGCTTCACGATGGCGAACACCTTTTTCACCTACAAAAGGATCTGAATTTTCATTTCCTTTAAATGTACCAAAGCCATCAGCGTTAAAACTGCATTCGCTATAATTGCCGATGTTGCCCGCACCTGCATAAAAAAGTGCAGACCGCAACTGTTCTGCCTGGGCCTGCGGACAATACGTAACCAGTTTCTTTAATACCCCGGCCTTTGGCGAAAGTACTTTGGTTCCTGTTAGGCCTAATCTTTCACAAATTTTTGCATTTACACCTGTATGGATACTATCCAGGTTGGTGTGAATGGCGTAAAGTGCAATGTTATTTCTGATTGCCTTTAACACCACACGTTCTACATAATTTTTACCATTTAGCTTTTTTAAACCCTTAAAAACAATTGGGTGGTGGGTAATAATCAAATTGCAACCTGTCGAAATCGCCTCATCAACAATCTTCTCCACACAATCTAAAGCCACCAAAGCGCCACGAATTTCCATATTGGGATCGCCTACAATTAAGCCAGAATTATCATAATCTTCCTGGTAATTCAATGGTGCAATGCTTTCGAGATAATTTGTAATTTCAGCTAATTTCATTTTCTAAAGATAGAAAAAATGGCGTTTGTGTTAAAAATGAAAATTTAAACTTAGCAATATGTTTTCAATAATTAAATTAGTGATCTAAATTAGATAACGCCCTCACATTTATGAAAATAAAATTGTTTAAAATTTCATTCCTAGTATTATTATTTACTTCGATAGCCTGCAATAGTTATTGTCAGGTTAAATATAGTGCCAAAGCAGAATTTGGTCATCTTTATTATGGCTCGCAACTCATAAGATACGAGAGAGTAGAACCTAGTACCTCTGATTTCTTGACTGACAAAGGTGGAGGAAATGAAATTAACCTGATTAACGGTATCATTCTTAATCGTTTTTTATTTATGGGTATAGGTTTAAGCTATCTTAAATTAAACAATGCCAATGGAGTGGCACCTAGCTTAGATGTTGAACTTTTAGCGAATCAAAAAAAATTGAGTCCACTCTTCAATTTAAAATTAGGTCAAAGTTTTCTGAAAAATGATATGGGGAGAAAAAAGAGCTCAACTTTTGGAGAATTTGACTTTGGGTTAAATTATCACCTTGTTCCACAACTTAGCACATATGCGAAAGTAGGTATTCAAATTACACAAAATACAAGCTTTCTATCTATTCGTGGTGGTGTGAGGTTTTAGCAGTTTATTGTGTTTTTTCATCTAAACTGATAAAAAAAAGCCCGCAAACCCGGTTTTTTATGGGTGCGGACTTATAGTGTATGGTAGGATGAACATTAAAGCTGTTCTGTATATAATTCCCAAAAAAAGACTCATTAAAAATGAGGGGTTTACTGAAACCCGCCCATTCTAACCATCTGCAAACTTTCGAAAACCATTTTCTGGTTATGCTCAAAAGCAAGTGTTTTATGGTTTACAACATCGATAATTGATCCGATGAAACATAAACCTGCGGTTACCAGGTATAAAATACCCATCCCAATCTGGCCGATGATAAATCGTTGCAGGCCGGGAACTGCAAATAAACCGATCAAACAGAAAATTAACATATCTGAGGGGTTTTTCCTTTTGCTGCTGTAAACCATTAAGAAATTACGCAACTGCTGTTCCGTTAACCCGGTAGTAGCTTGTTGTAAGTATGAAAATTCTTCTGGCGTTATACCTGGTAACGACATTAGAGGTGATTGAAATATATCCATGGTTTCTATATATTAGTGGTTGAAATTTTAAATCTTTTTTTATTTTTTATCAATGTGTATATTCTGTAAACTATAATTAAAAGTGCCGGAAACCCAAACCAATGCTCCGAAAAGCTTTCGGTAAATTCGCCATGTAAAATATGACTGATCGACCTGCCTATGCCACATCCCGGACACCAATCCTCAAACCCTAAATTGGCTAATGGACAAAGTGTAAAATGATGCTCGTGGCCATTTGCTGCTGCCAGTAATACCAAAGCTGCTACCCAGAAAAATAGTTCCATAGGAAAGCTTTTAATGTATTTCATTGGTGATCATTTATTTTCATTGGTGATGAAGTTCCTACGATTTATTTTTATTTAAATGGAAATCATAATAGCTTCATTGTTTCACTTTTTATACAATTTAGAGGCTATACGACTACCTTTGTTACATCATTTTGCCCTTAATCGACGAATAGGGCATATATTTCGACCAAATGAGTAATGGAATCTAACAAAAAGAATTTATTTCTTTTTCGTCTTTTGATTTTTACCTGCAACCCTGCCAAAATTAGTTAAAAAAACCTTTACACAAATTGCGGGTTAATATTAAAAGATAAGCTTATTTTTGTGCCTTGAACATTCGCGATTTAATAAACAGATACAAAACCGACGATAGGGTAAGCCAGTTTACCAAAGCGTTAAACAGTACCAAAAACCCAAAGATACAATTAAAGGGATTGGTGGGTTCTGCCGATGCTATTGTTGCACTTTCTTCTTATTTTTTACTCCACAAACCTATTTTGTTCGTTTTACCAGATAGGGAAGAAGCGGCCTATTTTCAATCCGACCTGGAAAGTGTTTTGGATAAACAGGTTTTACTGTTTCCATCTTCATACCGAAAATCTTTCGATTTTACCCAGGTAGATACCGCTAATGTACTGGCCCGTGCAGAGGTATTGAATGAATTGAACCACGATTCTGAATATGGTAAAATTGTGGTTTCCTATCCGGAAGCCATTGCAGAAAAAGTAATCGACCGATCGGCTTTAGAAAAGAATACACTGGAAATAAGCCTGGGTGCTAAGCTTGGTATCGATTTTATAAATGAATTTTTAATTGATTACGACTTTGACAGAAGAGATTTTGTTTACGAACCAGGTCAGTTTTCTATCCGCGGCGGTATTGTAGATATTTTTTCTTTTTCTTCTGATCTGCCTTTCCGGATCGAATTTTTCGGTGATGAGGTAGAAAGTATCAGAAGTTTTGAAATTGAAAGTCAGCTTTCAGTAACCGATGTAAAATCGCTTACCATTGTGCCGAACGTTCAGGCGAAATTTTTAACCGAAAGCAATATCAGCATCCTCGATTACATCGATCAGGATACACAACTCTGGTTTAAGGATGTTGAGTTTACCTTGGATATTGTAAAAGCCGGGTTTAAAAAAGCTGTCGAACTATGGAAAGCGCTTCCTGCTGCAGATAAAAATCAAAATCCCGAATGGATTGATCCTAAATTTGCTTTTACCGATGAGAAATTATTAGGTGATCATCTTCAGGATTTTCCCATCATCGAATTCGGAAAGCAGTTTTTTTATAAAACAGATCACCGTTTTGAATTTGAAACAAAGCCACAGCCATCATTCAATAAAGATTTCAATCTGTTAATTCATAACCTCAAGGAAAACGAAAAAGAAGGCATTGTTAACTTTATTTTTACTGATTCACCGAAACAGGTTGAACGTTTATATGCCATTTTAGAAGACATTGACAAAACGGCCAAATTTACACCGATCAATAGCATGCTGCGCGAGGGTTTTATAGATTCCCAGATTCAGACTGCATTTTATACTGATCACCAGATTTTTGACCGTTACTATAAATATAAGCTTAAAAAAGGCTATCAGAAAAGTCAGGCCATTACCCTAAAAGATTTAAGGGAATTAAAATCCGGCGATTATGTTACCCACATCGATCACGGGATCGGCAAATATGCCGGACTGGAAAAGGTTGAGGTAAATGGTAAAACACAGGAGATGATCCGTTTGATTTATGCCGATAACGATCTTCTTTATGTAAACATCAACTCATTAAACAGGATAGCCAAATACAGCGGCAAAGATAGTGGTGTGCCCAAGATGAATAAGCTGGGTACCGATGCCTGGGACAAGCTAAAAAAAACCACTAAAAAAAAAGTTAAAGATATTGCCCGAGACCTGATTAAGCTTTATGCATTGCGTAAAACCCAGGCCGGAACGGCATTTTCGCCAGATAGCTATTTACAAACCGAACTGGAGGCTTCTTTTATTTATGAAGATACTCCCGATCAGTTAAAGGCTACCCAGGATGTAAAAAAAGACATGGAATCGCCTCACCCGATGGATCGTTTGGTTTGTGGCGATGTGGGTTTCGGAAAAACTGAGATTGCAGTCCGTGCAGCATTTAAAGCCGTTGCTGAAGGCAAACAGGCCGCTATTTTAGTGCCTACCACAATTTTAGCTTTACAACATTTTAAAACTTTTTCGTCGCGTTTAAAAGATTTTCCGGTTACGGTAGATTACATTAACAGGTTTAAAACCAATAAACAGATTAAAGATACGCTAGCCGAGGCCGCAGCAGGTAAAGTTGATATTTTGATCGGCACACACCGTTTACTGAGCAAGGATGTAAAGTTTAAAGACCTCGGCATCATGATTATTGATGAAGAGCAGAAATTTGGCGTTACAGCAAAAGAAAGGTTGAAAGCCGTGCGTGTAAATGTTGATACTTTAACACTTACAGCAACTCCGATTCCAAGAACGCTGCATTTTTCATTAATGGGCGCAAGAGATTTATCCATTATTAGTACGCCACCACCAAACAGGCAACCCGTTAGTACCGAATTGCATGTTTTTAACGATAAACTGATCCAGGAAGCTGTTCAGTTCGAGTTAGACCGTGGCGGACAGGTTTTCTTTATACATAACCGTGTAAACGACTTGATGCAATTGGGTGGAATGATCCAGAAATTGGTACCGAAAGCAAGGATTGGTATTGCGCACGGGCAATTGGATGGCGATCAACTCGAGGATGTAATGCTCGATTTCATTAATGGAGAAAAAGATGTTTTAGTGGCCACTACCATTATCGAAGCTGGTTTGGATATCCCGAATGCAAATACCATCATCATTAACCATGCACATATGTTTGGTTTGAGCGATCTGCATCAAATGCGCGGCAGGGTGGGCCGGAGCAATAAAAAAGCTTTTTGTTATTTACTTTCGCCACCATTATCTACGCTAACATCTGAAGCCCGGAAGCGTTTAAGTGCAATTGAAGAATTTTCTGATCTTGGAAGTGGCTTCAATGTGGCCATGCGCGATTTAGATATCCGAGGAAGCGGGAACCTGCTTGGTGCTGAGCAAAGTGGTTTTATTGCCGAAATCGGATTCGAGATGTACCATAAAATACTGGATGAAGCCATTCAGGAACTTAAAGAAGCAGAGTTTAAGGGCCTTTTTGAAAATGAACCTGCCCGGCCGTTTGTGGGCTTTACGCAAGTAGATACGGATCTGGAATTGTATATCCCCGATGCTTACATTACTAACATAACTGAACGTTATAATTTATATACCGAACTTTCTAAACTTGATAACGAAACAGAGCTTGCTATTTTTGAAAAACATTTAGCCGATCGTTTCGGACCTGTTCCACCTCAGGTAAAAACCATGCTCAGCGTGGTACGGTTACAGTGGTTAGGTAAGAAATTAGGTTTTGAAAAAATCAGTTTCAAGAAAAACAGCTTGCGCGGATATTTCTTGAGCGACAAACAATCAGCTTATTTTGATTCAAATACTTTTACCAGAATTTTAACTTTTGCACAAAATCATCCACGGATGTGTAATTTAAAAGAGGTAAAAAACACCTTAAGGATTGCTTTCGATAATGTAAAAACCGTTGAGGAAGCGATTGAAACTTTAGAGCTGATTGATTAAAAAACATTAATTCAGTCAGTTCATTGACTGAATTAACGTTAATTGAGTCAGTCTGTTGACTGAATTAATGTTTTTTCAATTATGAGCACTTATTTTAAAACAAAATGTTAGACCCTACTTTATTGCTCGATTTAGTGAAAATGCAAATGCCCTATGGAAAATATAAAGGTTATCTGATCTGCAATATTCCTGAAAGTTACTTGCTTTGGTATAAGGATAAGGGCTTTCCGAAAGGAAAACTGGGCGATTTAATGGCTACTATGTTTGAAATACGGGTAAATGGTTTAGAATACCTGTTAACGCCTTTAAAAAATCAGAATCGGTAAGTAAGAATGATAGGTTTATGCGAACATTTATTCCGGGCTATTGTCTTCCCGAACCAAAAAGTGATGGTGGCAGGTATAGAGGAATCGTCCTTCCCAACTTGATTGGGAATCGTAATGCCTTAGTAGGGTCGGAGGTTGCATTAAGATTCCCGCCTGCGCGGGAAAGACGACCGTTTTGAATAGATCTCTCCATTGCGCTGCTTCAGTCGAGATGACGGTTTTCTATGTATTTTCATGTAAAAGTCACTCAGATCTAAAGGAACTTTACAGAAAAAGATCTGCTTTGATCTACTAATCTTTAGGAAACAAATTTATATCTCACAACCATTCTCATCACAAACCGCATCATTATTTTTGTTTAATGAGGTTATTGTAGTTTTAGGTTGTGCTTCTTTCCATTCGGTAAAACTTTGGGTAAGCGCATCTGTGAAAGCCTGTACAGGTTGCGCACCGGAAACGCCATATTTGCGGTCCATAACAAAATAAGGAACCCCTCTAATTCCTAAGTTCTGGCTTTCATAAATATCATAACGTACAGCTTCTGCAAATTCATTTCCATTTAAAACCGACATGGCTTCTGCTTTATCCAAGCCAATTTCTACGGCAAGATCAATCAAAACGTCGGTTTCACCAATATTTTTGCTTTTTACAAAATGAGCTTCAAACAATTTTTCTTCTGCTAAATCCTGAAGTTTATGTTTAGATGCCAAATGAATCAATCGATGTGCGTTAAAAGTATTGGCAGGTATATTTGTATCAAAATCAATCGTTAAACCAGCATTTTCAGCCATATCAACAACCTGTTTTGTCATCTGTTTGGCTTGCTCAACGGGCATACCTTTGCTTCTCGAAAGGTAATCGTAAATTGTTTCATTGTTGGTATTGTGGTACTCAGGGTTGAGCTGAAAACTTTTCCAATCTACTTCAATTTCATTTTTGAACGGTAATTTTTCAATTGCCTGTTCAAAATGTCTTTTCCCAATATAGCAAAACGGACACATTACGTCCGACCAGATTTCTACTTTCATAGCACAAAATTAAGTGGATAATAATTGACTATAGTAAAGCCAAAGTAAAAAGCCACTATCGTTTAGTATAGTGGCCCTAGTGTCTTAATAAAATTTTCATCTCAAGATATCATCATTTCGACCGCAGTGGAGAAATCTTTAACAGTTCAAAGATTTCTCCATTTCACTACGATTCAGTCGAAATGACGACCTTTATATTTGATTTGTCAATCAATTATAACTATTTATACAACTGGTTAAATATCAGTTTAAACGTACCATGTGTTTGAGCCCTGAAAGCAATTTCAGGCCCAAAAGCAAGCAGCTTCCCTTTGCCAACCTTTGCTTCAAAAGCCGTTACACCATCTTGAAGATAGGCTTGCCCCCATGCCCATCCGCTGCGCAATGGTGAGGCGTTTTCAAACCACAATAATGGTTTGATCTTTCCAGAAGCAATGGCGTCGCCAGTGAGCTTAAAAACAGGGCTGTTATCAAAATAAACATCAGCTTCCTTTTCCATTCCCCAATTGGTTGGCAAGGTTGTATCTACACCAACATTTAAAACACTTCCGGGAACATAATACTTCTCAGCAGGCAATCTCTTTTCCTCCCCGTTCACAATTTCGACCATTGCATTCCGCACCGGCAGATTTAAGTGATAAGCTAAATTTGTACTGCTGCCAATGGTTACAATATTTCCTCCTGCTTCCAGAAATTTCTTTAATTCAGGAATCGATTTATCGGAAGTGATTCTTCCTAAACGGTTTCTGAATTCTTTTGGAACTTCGTCTGCCTTTGGGCCAAAAGTTCTGTTTCCGGCACCTCCCTGTACTCCTGGGATTGCACCACCAACAAAAATAATCACATCATATTTTGATTTTAAATTGCCTGAATCGATATCCTGAGGATAAATTACGCTTGCATTGTAATGGTACTGTTCCATTAAAAAGCGAACCCAGCCCGAAGCCATAGAACCTCCATAAGTATCCCATAAGGCAATTCTGGCAGTTGATATTTTAACTTTGCTTTTTGGAGCCGCAGCAATTTTTAGTTTGACATTTACTTTTTCCAATACCGATTTTCCTGCTGATGAAACATAAAAATCGCCATTTTCTGTGGAGCGGTAAACCTCAACTTTGTTTCTCAATAAATCATTTACTGCCGTGTAAGAATCATTCTGTGCCGCACTTAATACATAGCTTGATCCGTTGGCTAATTTATTTTCAGGCTGTAATAATTGTCCATAAGGATTTTTCTCAAACGGACCTGAGAAATCATCAAGAATCCGATCAAATTTCACATCCATTAAATACGCTAATGTCCATCCAGCAGCATCATATGGTGGAATTGGCGCACCGCCTTCGTATTTAAAATCGTTTGGATGATCTTGCGGTTCGAACATGTCCAAAACATGCGGACGGAAAGCCTGATCGGTTTTAACCACATAACTGCCGGCAGAATAATTTTTTCCGGCAACACTAAAAGATGAGGTTGCTTTTTGCACCACAATACCCGTTCTGATCAATGCATTTAAAAACTTGATGGCTGTATTGAAATCAGGTTGATCTGCAGATAAAATATAACCATGAGGATCTCTGTTTAAAGGGGCTTTCATTACCGTATCAAAAGCTTTCATACCGATTTGCCTTCTTGCTCCAAAATCTGCATCTCCACCTGCAACGGAGGTGCCTTTTTCACCTTTTGCAGCATTGTTAATGGCTTCAATTTTCTTAGGAGAGAAAGACCAGGTATCTTTTTTACCACGCTCGATTGAGTTTCGGCCCATTTGGTAAATGTTGTATAATAATTCATCCCGATAACGCTGTGCGTAGCCTAAAACAGCATAATTTAAAGAAACTGAATAATCGATCGAATTTTTAAAATACCATTTTCTTGGCGTAATCGGGTTTGGTGAATCGCCACTAGGTAATAAACGCGATGGAACCAGGGGAATTTCAGATGGGGTAGGATTACCTATAATTTCTGTTAAAAGCCCAACCATATTGTGAAAATAAGTTGTGGTTCTTAACCCTCCATTGTACCAGGTAGAATAAACCGATCCTCCACGCTGGGTGTAGCCAGGTTTATTTTCTACATTCATTCTATTGTGCATGGCAGCACCCACAGCATCTAAACTGGTTAATATGGTTGGATCGAAAACATAATTGAATGGGTCGCGGTAGGGTGGGCCTGCCACAACTGTACCTGCCGGACCAGCCTGGTGGTGGTTATACATGATCTGCGGAATCCATTCTACAAAGAGCTGACGGCCGATATTCTGAGTTTCTTTGAGGTTTAACATAAAGAAATCGCGGTTATTATCATGTCCTGCATATTTTTCATACAGAACGGGCAATCCAGAAGTAGTTCTTTTTTTAGGATCTTTATCCCTCATGTACCAATTGCTCACCAACTCTTGCCCATCCGGGTTGGCATGCGTAAACAAAATAATCACATTATCCAGAATGCGTGTTGTTTCAGCATCATCCCTTGAAGCAAATTCGTAAATAGTCTGAATTAACTGATGCGCACCCACCACTTCATTTGCATGCAAACCACCATCTATCCATACCACGGCTTTACCTTCTTGTGCCAATGATTTTGCTTGCTCCGGCGTAATTTCGGCATGTGCCAGCTGTTGCGCAATTTCTTTATACCGATCTAATTTTTTTAGATTTTCCGGAGAGGAAACAATGAGCATATACTGGCTTCTGCCTTCTTCAGTTTTACCTATATCGACTAATTTGATGCGGTTGGAGTTTGCGGCAAGTTTTTTAAAATAAGTTTCTGTTTGAGTATAATTAGCGAGCTGATAATCATCGCCTATATCAAAACCAAAATGAGATTTTGGCGTGGGTACCTCCTGCGAAAACACAGCGAGGCCATTTACCATTAAAAAAGCTAAACAGAGCCCTTTAAAGTAGTTTTTTATCATAATAAGAAGTTTAGTTGGTAATCAAATATAATAGAGAAAAAGTGCTAAAAACAGCTTGCTGTAAATTTGTTACAAGTTTTAAATCCTAATCCATACATTTGCCTTGATGTAAGTTCTTAACTTTATTTTTCATCAACCGATACAGGTTCCCGGAATACACCCGGGATTAATAGGGAATCGTGTGCAAATCACGAGCTGTCGCGCAACTGTAAATTCTGTCTATAAAAAAGACAACGGTTTTACCATTCATGCCACTGTGCCGTTTAACCGGTATGGGAAGGCGGTAAAATCGGGAATAAGTCAGGAGACCTGCCTATATTGAATTGACGGTGCTTTCGCGTTATAAAGTAATTGGTCAGGTCTGATTGTACACAATAAAATTAAATTTTATATGCTTGCTTTAAGCTTTTTGCTGATAGCGGGCAGGCTGTGCCGTAACCTTTCCTTTTTATTTATAAATAGAAACCCATTAAAATACTGATCTGAGCTTTTAAACGATTTATTTACTTAATCTTTAAAAGAGATGCTAACGCAAAATCTAGGCTATCCGCGAATAGGTAGTCAAAGGGAATTAAAGAAAATCTGCGAAAATTATTGGGCAGATAAAACTGGGTACAAAAACGTACTTCAGGTGGGCAAAAACATTCGCCACGAAAACTGGAAACTTCAAAAAGAAGCCGGAATTGATGTTATTCCATCGAACGACTTCTCTTTTTATGATCATGTGCTCGATCATTCCTTAACTTTTGGGGCGATTCCTAAAAGGTATAACGAGGTGATTCTGAAAAAAGGAAACGAAGAACTCGATCTTTATTTCGCCATGGCAAGGGGATATCAAAAAGAAGGCTTGGATGTGGTGGCAATGGAAATGACCAAATGGTTTGATACCAATTACCATTACATTGTACCTGAATTTTATAAAAACCAGCCATTTAAACTCTTCTCGACCAAAATTATTGATGAGTTTTATGAGGCAAAACAGCTGGGGATTACTACAAAGCCGGTTTTGATCGGCCCTGTTTCCTACCTTTTATTAGGTAAGGAAAAAGAAGCTGGTTTTGAAAAAATTGATCTTATTAAAAACCTCCTTCCGGTTTATATAGAAATTTTATCACGCTTAGATGCTTTAAATGCAGAATATGTTCAGTTTGATGAGCCTTTTTTAACGTTAGACCTTACTGAAAAAGACAAAAAGGCTTATGAATACGTTTATAAAGAGATCAGAAAAGCTTTTCCGCGGTTAAAAATTGTTTTAGCTACCTATTTTGAAGGCTTGGGCAATAATTTAGCTTTAACAACTTCATTACCTATAAATATCTTACACATCGATCTGGTACGTGCTGAAGATCAGTTAACGGATGTTTTAACTTCATTAAAAGAAGAAACCGTTCTTTCTTTAGGTTTGGTAGATGGAAGAAATATCTGGAAAAATGATTTCGAAAAATCTGTTTCCATCATTAATCAAGCCATAGAAAAAAGAGGTTTGGATAAAATCTGGATTGCCCCATCTTGCTCTTTAATCCACTCACCGGTTGATTTAGACAATGAAACCAACGAAAAAAATTTATCGGCAAAAATTAAACAATGGTTAGCCTATGCGAAACAAAAAATTACAGAGGTTGCTACCTTAAAAAAACTGATTACCAACGAGAACCCTGCATCTACCCAACAAAAATTGGAGGAAAACAAAATTGCCATCAGTAACCGTAAAGTTTCTAAAATCATCCACAATCCTGAAGTTAAACAACGTGTTTTAGGATTAAAAGAGCAGGATGCTGAACGCTTAAGTCCATTTTCTGCTAGAAAAATTAAACAGCAGGAACTTAATTTACCAAGTTATGCCACTACAACCATCGGCTCATTTCCGCAAACAGCCGAAGTACGGAGCTGGAGAGCCAAACTTAAAAACGGAACTTTTACGGTTGAGGAATATGATAATTTGATCGCTCTGGAAACCGAAAAAGCGGTAAAATGGCAGGAAGAAATAGACCTTGATGTACTGGTACATGGCGAATTTGAGCGCAATGATATGGTTGAATACTTCGGTGAGCAACTTGATGGCTTTGCTTTTTCTAAAAACGGCTGGGTACAAAGTTATGGTTCACGCTGTGTAAAACCGCCAATTATTTTTGGTGATGTTTCCCGACCTGAACCGATGACGGTAAAGTGGACCGCTTATGCTCAGTCACTTACCTCAAAGTACATGAAAGGTATGTTAACTGGCCCGGTAACGATTTTACAATGGTCGTTTGTGCGTAACGATCAGCCACGATCAGAAACTTGTACACAAATTGCCCTTGCTATCCGCGATGAAGTTTGCGACCTTGAAAATGCTGGTATAAAAATTATTCAGATTGATGAGCCAGCCATTAGGGAAGGTTTACCCTTACGCAAAGCAGATTGGCAAACCTACCTGAACTGGGCAGTTAAAGCCTTTAAAATTTCGGCTAGTGGCGTTAAAGATGCTACTCAGATCCATACACATATGTGTTACTCGGAATTTAACGATATTATCCTAAACATAGCCGATATGGATGCCGATGTTATTACCATCGAAACCTCACGTTCACAAATGGAATTATTGGATGCTTTTGCCGATTTTAAATATCCAAACGAAATTGGTCCGGGTGTTTACGATATTCACTCTCCAAGGGTTCCGAAAAGGGAAGAAATGGTTCAGTTACTCAAAAAAGCAAAGGCTGTTATTCCATCAGAACAGTTATGGGTAAACCCTGATTGTGGCTTAAAAACCCGGGGTTGGGACGAAACTAAAAAAGCCTTAATAGAAATGGTTGATGCTGCTAAAGAAATGCGTAAAGCCGAAGAAGTTTTGGCTGCAGATCTTCAGGCGAATTAATCAAATTTGGCCACGGAAACACAGAAAACACGCGTTTTTATATTTCTGTTTTCTATGGCCAAGCTATACTTTGACAACTTTCTTTATTGGAAAGTTGTCAAAGCTTTTTTCAGCCCCTATATTTATCCCATGACTCTAGAAGAAAGAATAGAAAACTCTAAAACCAGTATTTTTAAAGCCGTTTTTCCTAATACAACCAATCATTACGATACCCTTTTCGGAGGTACTGCCATGCACCTGATGGATGAGGTAGCTTTTATCACTGCAACGCGTTTCAGCCGCCAAATTATGGTTACGGTAAGCAGCGACAGAATAGATTTTAAAAAACCAATTCCTGCGGGCACCATTGTAGAGCTTATTGGCAAGGTAAATCATGTAGGAAACACCAGTTTAAAAGTTAATGTAGAGATTTATATTGAGCAAATGTATGCCGAGGGAAGAGAATTGGCGGTACATGGCGATTTTACTTTTGTAGCCATCGATGAAAATAAAAAGCCTGTTCAGGTAATTAAATAATCTAAAAAGATGTAAAAATCATCCATTCTTAATTTTTAGCTTTGATTATGGAACATCAACATTCAGTAGAAGAGCTAAAAAATATTGCAAAACAATTAAGTTGCCCTGAAAGTGAGCATGGCATTAAAACAGGGGAGATGATGCATGCCAATAACATCGGAATGACTAATGCTGCAATTAATGCATTACAGCTAAAAAGCAATGAAACCGTTTTAGAAATTGGTCATGGTAATGGCGGTCATATCGCTCAATTATTATTAAAAGCAGAAAATATAACGTATTACGGAGCCGATATTTCGGAAACGATGATTGCTGAGGCCGAAAAGATCAACCAGCATTATATTACAAATGGAAAAGTTCATTTTCAGTTAAGCGATGGCGTTACGCTGCCATTTGAAAATTATATGTTCGATAAAGTTTTTACTGTTAATACGATCTATTTTTGGCCTGATGCGAGCAAATACCTGAACGAAATTAAGCGTGTATTAAAGCCTAAAGGGACTTTAGCTATATGTTTTGCGGATAAAACCTTTATGCAAAACCTTCCTTTTACCCCTTATGGATTTACACTATATGAGGTAAAAACCGTAATAGACTTATTAGAGAATGCAGGTTTTACAATTAAAGATTCTATTAAAAAGTTAGAACAGGTTCAAAGTAAAACATCCGGCCAGGTAGAAAGGGAATATTACGTAGTAATGGCTAAAGCATAAGAAACAAATAATAGTAACGAGGATTAGCGAGAATAGCGATTGTATCGCTAATAAAAAAAACCTACATTTTAAATGTGAATCTTATTCATCCTCATTAAAAACGAGGGCGATAATAAGAAAGGGAATATTAAGTAGTAACGGCTAAAGATTATGGAACAAATAATAGTCCTCGTTTGTAACGAGGATTAGCGAGAATAGCGATTGTATCGCTAATAAAAAAAACCTACATTTTAAATGTGAATCTCATTCATTATCGTTAAAAACGAGGACGATAGATAAACCTTTAATACAAAATTAAATACAAATAAGCGTAAACAACTGGAGCAGCCAGTAACAAGCCGTCAAAACGATCCAACAAACCACCATGCCCTGGTAATAACCCTCCGCTATCTTTTGTATCCAAGCTGCGTTTGAGCATCGATTCCACAAGATCACCCAAAGTACCGAAACTGGCAATTAACACGGCCATGCCAGCCCAAACCCAGGCAGGATTTTCTGTAAACCAAAACGATAAAGCAAAAGCAACCAAAACGCTGGTAAACATGCCTCCAAAAAAGCCTTCCCAGCTTTTCTTTGGCGAATGGCGCTCAAACAGTTTGCTTTTACCGTATTTTACACCAAAAAGATAAGCCCCTGTATCATTTGCCCAAAGCATTAATAAAAATGCAAGTGGAAAATGAAAATTATATTCATTCCAATCTTTTAAAAACCCTAAAGCATGGAAAAAGCAAAATGGAATGGTTACATAAACAAAGCCCACAAAAGTGTAAGAGATATTGGCAAAAGGAATTTTATTCTTTTTATAAAGTTCTGTAATAAATACAGAGAAAATTAAAGGTATACACAGCAGCAAATATTTAACATCATATTTAAGGTAATGTAAGCCTGCAGCCATTAAAAATATCAGGAAACCGGCTACTAAACCAATGTTACGGTGTGGCCTGATCCCCGAATTTTTGATCAGTTTATAAAACTCGAATAAGGATAAAACACTTAAAACAAGATAGAAAATAGAAAATGTATAACTCCCTAAAAAAATAGAGCCAAGCATTACAATGGTAAAAAAGAAAGCGGTTATTGCCCTGGTTTTCATTTAAGATAGGAGGTAAAAGGTGTAGGGGATAAGGTCATGTTTTTACTAATCAATTTCGTTTTCAACGATATATTCTATGGCTTTATCAAAATCGACCTTACTTACTAAAACATTTATTTCGCCAATATTATATGCCGAGAGCTGTTTATTCATTGTTACCGCGGGGATGCCAGCCTCTGTTAACCCCTGTTTTAATACCTCTGCCGCAAAGGCATCGCTGGTGGTATATACTTTAACCCAATTTTCGCTCACGTGTTGCGCTATCTTTAAAAAATTTGAACAAAGCTATGGTAATTATTGCACTAATTAAATAGCCATACCACGGAAAACCGATTGGTTGGTCAGCTTTATCTAAAGGCATATGGTGTTTCTGCATGTAAAAAGCTGCACAAACTGCGTAAGCATTATTTATAAAGTGGGCTAAAATGGCATACCAGATACTTCCACTATAATAATATAAATAACCAAAGCCTGCACCTAAAAGCATACGCGGTACAAAACCATAAAACTGAACATGAATGGCACTAAAAATAATTGCAGTACTCCAGATTGCAACATGATGATTGCCAAGCATTTTTTGTAGCGAACCCTGAAGTCCGGCCCTAAAAAAAAGTTCTTCGCCAATTGCCGGCAATGCGGCAATCATGATTAAATTGACTACAAAATCCCAATTACTCCTTACCGTTATCAGCTGAATCGTCATTTTCATCGCTTGCTGCTCCTTCATTTTCATCCAATTTTCGAGTCCTTTCAAAAACTCTGGCAACACCATTTTCTGATTCAGTACAGCTGTCCATTCCATAACAGGCATACTCACAATCATGATAATAAAAACCAATATCAATAGGAGAAAAGAGGGTTTATTAAAACCATAAAAAGTACTTGGCTTTCGCCCTTCTGTATAGGCTAAAACGATAGGAGGTAATATAAACATCCCGGTAGAACTAAAAATCTGAATGATTTTTAATGCTGTAATAAACTTAGGGTCACCATTTAAAATCATCCCAAATTCACCAAATACGGAGGTGCCGTATACCATTGCAATTACAATAAAGCCTAATACTGTGCAGATTACCGCTCCTGCAGCCCAGTAAAGGCAAAGTAAAAATATCTGTAAAAGTGGGTGGCTTTCCTTTCGGATGGGTGTTACAAAATTCATTATTTGTACCTTTGTATGTTTTATTAATCGTTGAAGATAGAAAATGTCTGTTAAGATAGGAAATATAGATTTAGGTGAGTTCCCGTTACTGTTGGCTCCAATGGAGGATGTAAGTGATCCGCCTTTCCGTTATGTATGCAAAAAAAACGGGGCAGATATGATGTATACCGAATTTATTTCTTCGGAAGGTTTAATCCGTGATGCAGCTAAAAGCATTCAAAAACTTGATATTTTCGAATACGAAAGACCAATCGGGATTCAGATTTTTGGTGGTGATATTGAACATATGCGCGAAGCTTCAGAAATCGCTTCTGCTGCAGGGCCCGATCTTGTTGACATCAACTACGGCTGCCCGGTAAAAAATGTAGTATGCAAAGGCGCGGGATCAAGCTTGCTTCAGGATATTGATAAAATGGTAAAAATGACTGATGCTGTAGTTAAGGCCTCTCATTTACCTGTTACCGTTAAAACCCGCCTTGGTTGGGATGATAATACTAAAAATGTTTATGAAGTTGCAGAAAGATTGCAGGATGTAGGTATTCAAGCACTTACCATCCATGGCAGAACCAGGGCACAATTATATAAAGGCGAAGCTGATTGGTCGCTCATCCGCGAAATTAAACGCAATCCCCGGATAAAAATTCCAATTTTTGGCAATGGTGATGTAGACAGTCCGGAAAAAGCTGCAAACTGGCGTATGGAATATGAAATAGATGGCATTATGATTGGTCGCGCTGCCATTGGCTATCCATGGATTTTCCGCGAAGTAAAACACTTTTTTAAAACCGGCGAACATCTTGCCGGACCAACTATCGAAGAAAGAATTGAAGTTTGCCGTACACATTTGGATAAATCGCTGGAATGGAAGGGACCTAAAACCGGAATTTTTGAGATGCGCCGCCATTATGCAAACTATTTTAAAGGCCTGCCAGATTTTAAACCTTACAGAATGCGTTTGGTTGCAGAGCCGGATATTAACAACATTTACAGTATTTTAGAAGAAGTGGCAGAGAAATTTGCCGACTATGATGCCACTAAAGTACTGGCTTGATTTTTGAAAGGTTTTTTTATACATTCGTAAATCATCATGGTTACAGCTATTACAGACGGGGTTAAAGTTTCGGTAGAAACACTTTACCAGCCAGAATATTCAAATCCGGCCAACGAACATTTTATGTTTGCCTATCGCGTAGAAATCTCAAACCTTTCTGATTATGCTGTACAGTTAATGCGCCGTCAATGGTTAATTTTCGATTCTAACAGCAGCCGCAGAGAAGTAGAAGGAGAAGGTGTTGTAGGTTTGCAACCTGTTATTCAACCTGGCGAAACCCACGTATATGTTTCTGGCTGCAATTTAAAAACGGATATGGGCAGCATGAAGGGTACCTACCTTATGAAACGTGATATTGATGATTCAGAATTTGATGTTGATATACCAGAGTTTCAATTGGTAGCACCTTATAAACTGAATTAATTTACAAATATTAATCTCTAGCGTCATCTCCCTGAACTTATTTCTGGGTCTATCTGGCTAAAAAAATGCTGAAATAAATTCAGCAGGACGTTAGCGTGTGAAAAAATAAAATCTTTACCAATGGCTGCGGGAGAGTGAACTTACCCATTTACAACAAACTGGTTTTCCTAATAAAAATTTCCAATAGCATCGTCTCCCTGAATTTATTTCAGGGTCTATCTGGATAAAAAGATGCTGAAATAAATTCAGCAGGACGTTAGCGTGTGAAAAAGTAAAATTCTTTACCAATAGTAGCGGAGCGGACTTTATTTATTTACCACAAACTGGCTTTCCTAATAAAAATTTTCAATAGCGTCGTCTCCCTGAATTTATTTCAGGGTCTATCTGGCTAAAAAGATGCTTAAATAAATTCAGCAGGACGTTGAGTTTAAAAAAGTAAAAAATCTTTACCAATAGTAGCGGAGCGGACTTTATTTATTTACAACAAACTGGTTTTCCTAATAAAAATTTCCAATAGCGTCGTCTCCCTGAATTTATTTCAGGGTCTATCTGGCTAAAAAGATGCTTAAATAAATTCAGCAGGACGTTGAGTTTAAAAAAGTAGAAAATCTTTACCAATAGTAGCGGGAGAGGGAACTTACCCATATACAACAAACTGGTTTTCCTAATAAAAATTTCCAATAGCGTCGTCTCCCTGAATATATTTCAGGGTCTATCTGGCTAAAAAGATGCTGAAATAAATTCAGCAGGAATTTGGTGTTAAATCACACCTTCTTTAGAAACAAGTTAGTAAACTCTAATGAACAAAAACGGCCAGAAATAATCCTGGCCGCCATGTGTTTTTCTAATTAAAATATCGCTAATCTCTGCTTCTACCAAAAAGCATCGATGCGTAATACAATAAATTGGCTAATGCACCAACTGCTGCCACTACATACGTCATAGCTGCCCACCAGAGTGCATCTTTAGCCTGAGCATTTTCTTCCTGCGTTTGCATTACACCGTTATTATTTTTTAACCATGCCAATGCGCGGTTACTGGCATCAAATTCTACCGGTAAGGTAATTACGCTAAATATGGTTACGAGTGCCAGTCCTACCACACCTATTGCTAAAACAATCGGGTTTCCGGTAAAGCCAATCAGCAAAACACCAATTAATAAAACCCACTGTAACAGATTGGATGAAATACTCACCACCGGCACCATGCTGCTTCTCAACTGTAGCCAATGATATGATTTTGCCTGTTGTACGGCATGCCCACATTCGTGTGCCGCCACAGCTGCTGCTGCTACGCTTCGGCTGTAATATACATCTGTACTTAAATTAACGGTTTTATCTGATGGATTGTAATGATCTGTTAATTGCCCTTCGGTACTCATCACCTTCACGTCGTATATCCCATTATCATGCAGCATTCGCTCTGCCACCTCTTTGCCCGATAAACCTGAGCTTAATTGCATTTCGGCATACTTAGAAAACTTATTTCTAAATCGCCATTGTACAAACATGCTCAACAATAATACCGGGATGATTAATATTAAATAAACTCCCATTTTCTTATGTATGTTTTTCATTTAGCCTATATCAAAAAGCGTTCCTATATTATTTGAGCGTTAAAAAACTTACATTTATGCTATGCCAAACACGTTTTCATACTGGGAAAAAGAATCGTTTTTTAATTTTGATGTCATTATAATTGGTAGTGGAATTGTTGGTTTAAATGCAGCAATACACCTAAAAAATTCATTGCCTTCATTAAAAATAGCAGTACTCGAACGCGGTTTTTTACCAACAGGGGCAAGCACCAAAAATGCAGGTTTTGCGTGCTTTGGAAGCATTTCTGAACTAATTGAGCAGGAAGAAATGGCTGATACTGACCGCCTTGCTACACTGATTGAAAGACGATGGAAAGGGCTGCTTAAGCTGCGCAACTTACTGGGTGATAAAACCATTGATTACCAATGTTTAGGCGGTTATGAATTATTTAAGAGCGAAGATGATTTGTTGGCCACTACATGTGTATCTAAAATTGAACATTATAACCATATTATCAATGGTATTGTTGGGATGGATGTTTTTAAGCGCAGTGATGATAAAATCAGTTTATTTGGTTTAAAGGGCGCATCAACACTCATCGAAAACCAATATGAAGCACAGATTGATAGCGGTAAAATGATGTTCTCACTACTGCAATATGCACAACAGCTGGGTATTACTATACTAAATAATTGCCCTGTAGATAAAATTGAGGAGGAAACAAATTTTACGCGTCTGTTAACAATCCACGGAACCTTTTCATGCAAAAATTTGGTTATGACCACCAATGCCTTTATAAAAAACTTATTGCCTGATATTGATATTGTTCCGGGCCGGGGGCAGGTTTTAATTACCAAACCGATTAAACACCTTAAAATAGAAGGTACGTTTCATTACGATAAAGGCTATTATTATTTTAGAAATATCAATAACAGGATTTTATTGGGTGGTGGCAGAAATATTGATTTTAAAGCAGAAGAAACAACCTCATTTGGCCAAACTGATCAAATTCAGGCAGCGCTGGAAAGTTTACTCAAAAATGTAATTCTACCTCAGGTTAATTATGAAATCGATTATCGCTGGAGCGGTATCATGGCTTTTGGTAAAACCCTGGAGCCGACGATCAGCCAAGTCCGTACCAGTATATTTTGTGCCACCGGCTGTAATGGTATGGGAATAGCAATCGGTGCGCAAACAGGCGAGGATGTGGCGAATTTATTGTTGAATAAATTATAGCTGTTTTTTACCACATAGAACATTGAGTTAGGTTTTTTAAAGATCTATATAAAAAGCATCGTCATCTCGACTGCGTTGCACCCGATAGCTATCAGGTCTGCTCGAAATGACGACTTTTGGAACATAGCAAAATGCTTTTATTTAAACACAACCGTCTTATTTCCACTCACAAACACACGATCTTCGAAAATAAGTTCCAGAGCCTCTAACAAAACCTTTTTCTCAATTTCTTTTCCCGCCCTAATCATTTCTTTTACCCCGAAATTATGATCAACATGATTGGTATGTTGTGTAATAATCGGTCCTTCATCCAAATTATCAGTAACAAAATGAGCTGTTGCACCGATAATTTTTACACCACGTTCAAAGGCTTGCCGATAAGGATTTGCACCGATAAAAGCGGGTAAAAACGAGTGGTGGATATTGATAATTTTACCTGCATAATCTTTTACAAAATCAGCAGATAAAATCCGCATAAACTTAGCAAGTACTAAATAATCTACTTCAAACTGATTAATAATTTCTTTTATTTCAGCCTCAAATACACTTTTATCCTTACCGCTGTGATCTACATAAAAATATGGAATACCTAATTTTTCGGTAAAATCTCTTAAGCTTTCATAATTGCCTATAACGCATTGTACATTAGCCCCCAAGGTTTTAAATTGGTTTTTGATCAATATTTCTGCTAAACAATGGTATTCTTTTGTTACTAAAACAGCAATCCTTTTCTCTTGCTCTGCTATTAAATTTATTTCAGCGGCATTTGGAAGATTTTCTAAAAGTTTTTCCTTTAATTTTTCTGCATCTTCGAGCATTCCGGTACAGGCAATGCGGGTAAAAAATGATTTATTTACCTCATCCACAAACTCGCGCATGGCAATAATATTAAACTGGTGTGCTGCAAGCACCCGGGTGATATTGGTAACCAAACCTACCTGATCAGGGCAGGATATGAGGACTGTTAATGCGTTCATTTATAAAATACTAATGTTCAATTATAGAAATTTTTTTCGGTTATCCCTTTTTCATAATAACTAAAATTTTTTGGTATATCTATTTTAAATCTTCATTTTTGCTAAAATTTTTATCATTATGGAGATTGCCGGTATTGCTTTACTAATCGTTATATTAATTGTTTTGGTTCTTTTATTTCTAAAGAATCCTCAGGCAGCCATTTCAATTGTTTCGATAGAAGATTTTGAAAGAACAAAAAGCGAAAATGAATCATTGAAAATCAGTTTAGCCAAAGCAGACGAGCGTGTTTCTAATTTATCGACTGAAAAAGAACACATTACCATATTGCTTAAGCAGGAGCAACAACGTTTAATTGAGGAGTTACAGGCAGAACGCGACCGCCTGGCTGATGCCAACCGAGAACTCGAAAGTACAAGATCTTTTTACCTGGCAGAGAAAGAAAAACTTGCAGAGCAAAAGGCCAGTTACGAGCAATCACAAGAAAAACTGAATAAAGATTTTGAATTGATAGCTAATAAAATCCTCGAAGAAAAATCAACGAAATTTATTGAGCAGAACCGCACCAATCTGGACATCATTTTAAATCCGCTGAAAGAAAACATTAAAGCTTTTGAAGATAAAGTTGAAAAAGTTTACAAAGCCGAATCTGACGAAAGGAATATTTTAAAAGGTGTTATTTCAGAGTTGCAGATTCAAAGCAAACTTATTCAGGAAGATGCCAATAATTTAACAAAAGCGTTGAAAGGCGATAGTAAGAAGCAAGGAAACTGGGGGGAAGTAATTTTAGAAAAGGTTTTGGAACGCTCCGGATTGGTGCGCGATCAGGAATACCGCATTCAGGCCTCGCATACCTCCGCCGAAGGCGGCAGATACCAACCCGATGTGGTGATTGACCTTCCAGATGATAAACATCTTATCGTTGATGCTAAGGTATCGCTGGTTGCTTATGAGCGTTCCGTATCAGCCGACACCGACGAAGAGCGCGAAGGATATGTAAAACAGCATTTGGCCTCCATTAAGAATCACATCCAGGAACTATCTTCTAAAAATTACCAGGATTTATATAAAATTAATTCTCCGGATTTTGTTTTGTTATTCGTACCAATTGAATCTTCTTTTAGTATTGCAGTACAAAAAGATGCAGAATTGTTCAATTTTGCCTGGGATAGAAGAGTGGTTATTGTGAGTCCATCTACATTATTGGCTACTTTACGCACAATTGCCAGCATGTGGAAACAGGAGCGACAAAACCGTAACGTAATGGAAATTGCCCGTTTAAGCGGTAGTATGTACGATAAGTTTGTGGGTTTTGTTACGGATATGGAAAATATCGGCAAACACATTAAAAACGGACAGGATGCTTATGATAAAGCGCTTAATAAACTCTCAGTAGGATCAGGAAATTTAACCAATACGTCTGAAAAGATTAAAAAACTGGGAGCGAAGACCACCAAACAGATTGATACGAAGTATCTGGATGTTAACGAAGACTAGAATATTTAGCTTTTATTAGTGAGTAGAGTAATTATTTAAACTTAGAGCCGTCACCCTGTCCCTATTTTACATCGGCATCAGGGTATATCTTGCAGAAAAGATGCTGAAATAAATTCAGCATGACGATAGCGTTATAAAAGAGCTAAAAAATAATTTTCATAATTAAAGACTCATTTGCAAAAATAGTCATTGCTAAAGAAATTCATATTTTCCTAGCAATGATGTTTACAAAGTAAAATCGTCATCTCGACCGAAACGCAGGAGAATGGAGAGATCTGCTAATATAGATTTCTCGACTACTTTGCACTTCGCTCGAAATGACGACTTACTCTTTATTGATAAATTTTATTTATTAAAAGCATTCCAGCCCTGGGCTTTCAACTCGTGTACTTTTTCTGATTTAGAAACCATTTTACAGCCCGAATTTTTATCGGTAACATGGCCAATCACCGTAATATCTACATCGTGTTTCAGTTTTTTATAATCTTCCTGACTGATCGTAAATAATAGCTCGTAATCTTCACCACCACTTAAAGCACAAACTGTTGGGTCTAACCCCAATTCACGTGCAGTTTCATAAGTCATAGGATCCAAAGGAATTTTCTCTTCGTAAATGGTTATTCCTTTATCAGATTGTTCTGCCAGGTGTAAAATTTCAGATGCCAAACCATCAGAAACATCAATCATTGAGGTTGGTTTAATACCTAAATCATCTAGAAGTGCCACAATATCCATCCGTGCTTCTGGTTTGAGCTGCCTTTCTATGATGTAATCTTTACCTTCCAAATCTGGCTGAACCTGTGGATTTTCGAGATAAATTAGTTTTTCCCTCTCCAAAATTTGCAAACCTAAATAAGCACCTCCTAAATCACCCGATACACACAATAAATCATGTTCCTGAGCGCCATTTCTATATACAACTTTATCCGCATCGGCATAACCAATACTGGTAATACTGATCACCAAACCTTGTTTACTTGATGAGGTATCGCCACCTATCAAATCTATGTTGTATTTATTACAGGCCAGTTCAATGCCTTTATAAATTTCTTCTACAGCTTCTAATGGAAATTTACTCGATAAACCCAGCGAAACAGTAATTTGACTGGCTTTTCCGTTCATCGCATAAATATCACTCAGGTTTACCTGCACCGCTTTATAACCCAGGTGCATTAAAGGCACATAAGCCAAATCGAAGTGAATTCCTTCCAACAATAAATCGGTAGAAATTAAAATTTGTTTTCCTTTAGCATCTAAAACAGCCGCATCATCGCCAACACCTTTAACCGAATAATCATTCTTAATTTTAAAATTAGTGGTGAGGTGTTTAATTAAACCAAACTCTCCTAATTCATTAATATCTGTGCGTTCTTTATTTTCAAACATAAGTTATATTTCATTTATCGTCATGCTGAACTTGTTTCAGCAACTTAACAAATAAGACCTTGATCCCGATGTAAAATCGGGACAGGGCGACGAATCTATTTATTTAATATTTTGCATCCAATTTTTACCCTCTGTAAACCTGGCAATTAACATTGCTGCAACGTTATCACCAGTAGCATTTAACAAGGTAGCCATTGGATCTACTAAGGTACCTATAATCATGGCCGGTGGCAAGGCTTCTGGTGGTAATTGGTATGCCGAAATCATCAATAATTCGCCAATATAACCTCCATTCGGAATTCCACCTTCAACAATACTAACCAAAACAGTAATGCCCAAAGCCAAAATAATGGTATCAACGTGAACCAGATCTTTTCCGAAAATTGCAAAAACTACAGCAATTTTTATAATTGAGCTAATGCTGGAGCCATCTTTATGTAATGTTGATCCTAAAGGGATGGTTACATTGGTGATGTACGCAGGCACGCCCATTTTTGTTGTCCCTTCTAAGTTTGCCGGAATAGTGGCAATGCTGCTACAGGTTCCGATTGAAGTTAAAGAGGGTACAATATTATTTTTCCAAAAAACTTTTATGGCTTTAAATCCACCCGCTACAAAAGCATAAAGCGTAAAAAAAACGATAAAATAAAATGCCCCAACGCCATAATATAAACCTAAAGCTTTGGCATAAGTACCAAAGAGTTGTGGTCCGAAAACTCCAACCTGATAAGCGAAATATGCACCTAAACCAATCGGGCCTAGTTTCATAATTAAAATGATGAGTTTTTTCATCACTTCATTGCCAGAAACGAGGAAATTTTTAAAACCATCACCTTCTTTTTCAGCATATAGCGTAGAAAAACCTACCAAAACTGAAAAAATAATCAATGCAAGCATATTTTTTCTGCTTCCTAGTTCAAAAAATTCCCCTACGGTTAAAAGTTGGGTCATTTGCTCACCAAACGACTGTATTTTTTCAGGTTCATCTGGTAAAACAGCATTTCCCAATTGTTGGTGGATCGGAAAAATCCAGGTTGCTGCCAAGGTCAAAATTGCGGCAATTAAAACAGTTGATAGAAAAACCAATACCATTATGGTTAATAATCTACCCAGTTTTTTTGTTCTATCGATATTCGCAATTGCGGATGAAACGGCGAAAAATACCAATGGTATAACAGCGGTAAACAACAGGTTTAAAAATATATCACCCAAAGGTTTTATGCTTTCAACACTTTTCCCAAAAATTAATCCTACTATACTTCCAACAGTTATACCTGCCAAAAGCCATAATAAGCCGGAGTAGCTTTTAAGAATGTTGTTTTTTTCCATATACTCATTTTTTCTTCATTGCGGGTTACAAAGCAATCTTACACTATTGCTACCAGCAAACTAATTAAGATTTCTTCCCAAAAAAGTTGGGGCAGGCTCTCGTTCCTTCCGGCAATGACAATTTATTTTCTACAAGCCCAATTCTGCAGAAATATCAAGCATACGTTGAATCGGCTTACGTGCTTTTTCAATAATATGCTCAGGTACAGTTACTTCCGGTAAACCATTTTTAATACATAAATATAGTTTTTCTAAAGTATTTCTTTTCATATAAGGGCAATCATTACAGGCACAGCTGTTATTAGGCGGTGCAGGAATAAAAGTTTTAGTAGGATTTGCTTTCTCCATCTGGTGGATAATCCCACTTTCGGTAGCTACAATAAATTCAGTTGCCGGATTGGTAATGGTATATTTTAACAAACCTGTAGTAGAACCTACATAATCGGCCATCTTTAAAACTACTTCTTCACATTCAGGATGCGCAATAAATTTAGCATTCGGATGGCGTTCTTTAAGCTTTGTAATTTTTTCCTGAGAAAAAATTTCATGTACCATACAGGCACCATTCCACAGCACTAAATCGCGCCCGGTTTTTTTAGCCACATAAGCACCTAAATTACGATCAGGACCAAAAATAATTTTTTGATCTTTAGGTAAACTCTCCACAATTTGAACAGCATTGGTACTCGTGCAAACAATATCACTTAAAGCTTTTAATTCGGCCGTACAGTTTACGTAAGTAATTACCAGGTGATCTGGATATTTTTCTTTAAACTTTTTAAACAGGTGTGGCGGGCAACTATCTGCCAATGAGCAACCTGCTTTTACATCAGGCAATAAAACTGTTTTATTGGGCGACAAAATTTTGGCTGTTTCTGCCATAAAATGCACACCGGCAAACACAATCACATCAGCATCTGTTTTTGCAGCTTCTTGCGACAGCCCTAAACTATCGCCAATATAATCTGCAATATCCTGTATGTCAGGCTCTTGATAATAATGAGCAAGAATTATGGCATTCTTTTCCTTTTTCAATTTCTCGATCTCCGCAAAAAGATCGAGTGTAGGATCAATTTCCTCTTCTGCGAAACCTTTTTTGTTGATTTCTTCTAAGACATCTATGTTCATTTTTAAATTTTCCTTTTTTTGAATTTTGACGTTGGCCAAAGATAAAGCTTTCCACGTCTCAATAATTAATAAGTTATTTTAAATAAATAAATCTTGTTTGTTTATTAGTGTGTTAATATTGTTGGCAAGTTTAGAAATTTCTTTCGTTTAGATAAGTTATTAATCGTTTACTAACATTTAGATTACATTTATCTAATATCATAAGTTTGATTTACAGCACTATCGAAAATCCTTTCAAATTTTATCAATACCGGAATGTTAATTGTTTATAAGTGGGTAAAAAGTTAATTACTTAAGTAAAGCTGGTTAAAAATTGCGCAAAAGATTGTGGCAAATTGTGTTTTTAGAGTAGCTTTAAACATTCAAATTTATTTGTTAGGATAATTTAGACATGGAGTTAACATTTATTAACTAGTTGTTAACATCGTGGATAAAGTAAATGTTTTTATTAATGAGAAAAGTAGATTTTCTGGTAATTGGTTCAGGGATAGCAGGTTTAAGTTTTGCACTTAAGGCTGCCAAGTTTGGCAAGGTATTAATTGTAACCAAGTCTAATGAAGACGAATCGAACACGAAATATGCCCAGGGCGGCGTTGCAGTTGTTGTGGATAAAGGTGATTCTTTTGAGAAACATATTGATGATACTTTGATTGCCGGGGATGGATTATGCGACGAAAAAATTGTGGAAATCGTTGTAAAAGAGGGGCCTCAGCGCATCCAGGAGATCATTGACTATGGTATAAATTTCGATAAGGATAATGCCGGTTTTTATGATTTGGCCAAGGAAGGAGGGCACTCAGAACACCGTGTTTTACACTATAAAGACATCACCGGATATGAGATAGAAAGGGTTTTGCTAAAAGAAATTCATGAGAATAACAACATAGAGATATTAACACATTACTTTGCGCTGGAGTTAATAACCCAGCATCACCTTGGTGAGTTTGTGGATAAACGTACAGAAGATATTAACTGTTATGGTATATATGCCTTTAACACAGAGCTTAACGATGTGGAAAAGATTGTGGCAAATGTGACTGTGATGGCTTCGGGTGGTGCCGGCCACGTGTATTCTGCCACAACAAATCCTGTTATTGCAACAGGTGATGGTATGGCGATGGTTTATCGTGCTAAAGGAAAAGTTAGGAATATGGAGTTTATTCAGTTCCATCCAACAGCTTTGTATCATCCGGGAGAATATCCATCGTTCTTAATATCAGAAGCGGTAAGAGGTTTCGGTGGGGTTTTAAGGCGTAAAAATGGAGAAGAATTTATGCATGAGTACGATGAACGAAAATCGCTTGCACCACGTGATATTGTAGCACGCGCTGTTGATAATGAAATGAAAAAATCGGGTGATGAGTTTGTGTATCTTGATATTACCATGCGTAAGAAAGCCGATATTTTAAAGCATTTTCCTAATATATATGCTAAGTGCCTATCTATTGGTATAGATATGACGAAAGATTATATTCCGGTTACACCTGCATCTCATTATATGTGTGGTGGTATTTTGGTTGATGAATACGGACGGTCTTCAATAAAAAATCTATATGCTTGCGGTGAGTGCTCTTCAACGGGTTTACATGGAGCTAACCGATTGGCTTCCAATTCATTACTTGAAGCTACTGTTTTTGCACACCGCATTTATCAGGATGCTATAGAAAAATTTAAAAATAATGTTATCCCTGACCATATTCCTGAATGGGACTCTAAAGGAGTTACACAAAGCAATGAAGACGTATTGGTGACCCATAATTTAAGAGAGTTACAAAAGGTGATGGGCGATTATGTAGGTATTGTGCGTTCTGATTTTCGTTTAGAAAGGGCACATCGCCGATTATTTTTAATATACCAAGAAACTGAAGAATTTTATAAAAAGAATAAGGTATCAGTTAAACTTTGCGAGTTGCGTAATGTAATTCAAACTGCCTATCTTGTAATTAAATCTGCCATACAAAGAAAAGAGAGTAGGGGCTTACATTATACTACTGATTATCCGGAGCATGCTAAAGAATTGGTAGATACTGTTTTTTAATAAGATCTCACCATGCTGTATTATTTCAGCAATATTAGATATACAATAATTAAAAAGAACCCGAATAAATTAAGGGTGACGTAAAATCATGTTATGCCATTAATACTCCCCGTAAAAGATAAATATCCTCAAATTGGGGCTGACAATTTTATTGCTGAAAATGCCACTATCGTTGGTGATGTGGTAATTGGTGATAAATGCTCGGTATGGTTTAATGCCGTAATTAGAGGCGATGTAAACGCCATTACGATTGGAAATGAATCTAATATACAGGATGGTGCAGTAATTCATGCTACCTACCTAAAAGCAGCTACACACATTGGTAACCGGGTATCTGTTGGTCATAATGCTATTGTGCATGGTTGTACTGTGCAGGATAATGTTTTAATCGGGATGGGAGCCATTATAATGGACCACGCCATAGTAGAACAATATTGCATTATAGCTGCAGGTTCGGTGGTTTTGGAAAATACAATTTGCGAAACTGGCTATTTATATGCTGGTACGCCCGCTAAAAAAATAAAGCCCATTACTGAAGAGCAAAGGGCTTTATTAAATAAGTTGCCAGATAATTACATCATGTATTCGGGCTGGTTTACCACATAGTATCCGTCATGCTGAACTTGTTTCAGCATCTTATTTGCTATTAAAGACACTGAAATAAATTCAGGGTGACGACTTTTATTTATTTATTTATTTGGTGGTGGAGGTATTACCAATGCATCTTCCCGTTCCCAGTTTGGCTTAAGGTCCATTAAAGCTTTCAGGTACCAAACTTTTTCAGGTTGGTAGCCACCTTTTACACTTCCGGTATCCCAGACTCCATTTTTGTTATCGTCGTAAACCACTCTTAACATGTATTTGCCAGCAGGATATTTGGAAAAAGTAATCTTAGAATTTTTACTAATAGAAAACGCTTTAACAATATCCTTTTTTTCATTCAGGAACTGAACTACATAACTTTTAGATGTATCAGGCACTGTTACATTGTATATAAGGGTGGTATAAGCATCAGGGCTTTCTAGAGTGAATTTTTTATTAACGTCCTTATTTTTAGCATTAAAAATAGCTGTAAATGCACCTGCACCTAATTTTATATCGTAACTTTTTTTATTCTTCCAGGGATATTTTATGTAATATTTAAGAAAATCGACACTGTCTTTTACCAATTCGAAATTTGTTCGTTTAACAGAATCCTCCAACAGGATTATTTTTGACGGATCTCCGCCTGTGATGGGAAATGGAAATATTAATGTTAATTGCTGGTATGGATTTAGCTTACCTCCTGATAAATTATCGGCAATGGTAACATCCCTCGTATAAGTATCTTTTCTGCCCTTTGTAAAGTTCAAAGTCTGTAAAACTTTACCTTGGTCCTGGATGGCTAGCTTAACAGAGTCGAAACTCAGGTCTTTTAACCATATTTTAGCAGTATCATTATTTTTTGTAAAGTGTACAAACTTTCCAACATCAACAGCAGGAGGATCGGTAACAGTAATTTTAGGGCTTTTAAGCTGCTGATTAAGGATAATTGATATACTTCCATCATTGTTCAGTTTTCGATCTAACACACGAAATTCTGGTGCCAATTCCTTAAATATCTGAAGATTGATGTTTTCTAGATTCTTATCAATAACAACAGGTTCTTTTATAAATCCTATTTCGTCAGAAATTTGCTGGTATATTTTATCTCCTCCACCGCTGCTTTCCTTTACTGCATATACTTTGTAAGTGCCTTTTCTTAAATTATTAAGTTTATAAGTTCCAGCACTATCGGTTGTGGTGTAAATAGATGGACGCTTCTTTCCAAAAATAGTATCCCTTTCTAAAGGCAAAATAAATACGGTAACTTCTTTTTCAGGTTCGTCGCTAAGCGAGTTGATTACTTTTCCGCTAATGGATAATGAATCAATTTCCGGCCCTGTTGAAAAAACATACGAAAGGTTTTTAACAACGTTTCCTTCGTTTACATCGGCTATTGATTTTCCAAAGTTCAAAGTATAAGTTGTGTTTTTCTCCAGGGAATCCTGAAGTGCAATTTCAAGCCTTTTTTGGCGCTTCTTTAAAACCGGAAGTTTTTCCTGATCTGGAGAAATGGAGAATTCTTTAAACTCATCTTTTATATTAAAATATTCGTCAAACTCAATAATGATTTTTTTAGCATTAAAATTTCTGGTTTGATTTTTCGGAGTCATACTCAAAACTTTCGGCGGCTTGTTATCTTTTGGTCCACCCTGAGGAGTTTGTATACTAGCGCAACCGAAAAATAGGAGAAGCGTAACTACAACTACTAAATTTGCAAGGTTAAAATAATGAGCTTTTAAATTTGGCATATTTTAAACGTTCTGACGAATTTTTATACTTTTTGGAATCGTAATATTAAAAAATGTTTTTTCTGTCTTATATCGCTTTATTTTAAGCCTTGTTTATTTTTGTTAAAATACTGATAATCAACTACTTATTAATATATACCATTAAAACTGATATATCTGATGGTGATACGCCAGAAATGCGTGAAGCCTGACCTAAAGTACGTGGTTTTATTTTAAATAATTTTTCACGCGCTTCTTTTGAAATAGAAACCAATTTATTATAATCAAAATCCGACTTAATTTCCTTGTCTTCCATTTTAAGCATTTTAGCTACAATCTCATTTTCTTTTTCGAAATAGCTTTCGTATTTGATTTTTATTTCCGCCTGCTCAATTGTTTCGTTATCTAAATCCTGGGTTGCTGCAGCAAGCGCTTTACTCACTTTAATCAAATCAGGTAAACCAACATGCGGTCTGCCTACCAAGCTATGGATTTTTACATTTTGATTCAACGGGCTTGATCCTAAACTTTCAAGCATCGGATTGGCATCAGCCATTTCTATACCTTGGTTTTTAGTAAATTTAACTAAAGCATCAGCTTTAGCAATTTTCTGATTTACTTTGTCTAATCGCTCATCAGAAATTAAACCCAATTCATGGCCAATAGGAGAGAGGCGGATATCAGCATTATCTTGTCGTAGCAATAAGCGGTGTTCGGCGCGTGAAGTAAACATGCGGTAAGGTTCTTCCGTTCCTTTGGTAACAAGATCGTCAATTAAAACACCAATATAACTATCTGATCGTTTCATAATCAGCTCATGTTTATCCGTAATTTTTTGATGCGCATTTATTCCTGCCATAAAACCTTGACAAGCCGCTTCTTCATAACCCGTTGTTCCGTTAATTTGCCCGGCTAAAAATAAATTGCTGATCAGTTTAGTTTCCAGTGTTAACGATAGCTGAGTAGGTGGGAAGAAATCATATTCAATAGCGTAACCTGGTCTGAACATTTTTGCTTGCTCAAAACCCGGTATTAATCTTAACGCTTTAAATTGTACATCTTCAGGAAGTGAAGTTGAAAAACCATTTACATAAATTTCACAGGTATTCCATCCTTCAGGTTCAACAAAAATTTGGTGTCTGTCGCGTTCAGCAAAACGGTTAATTTTATCTTCAATAGATGGGCAGTATCTCGGGCCTAAACCTTTAATTCTACCCGTAAACATCGGCGACTTTTCAAAACCTTCTTTCAATGTTTCATGTACATCTCCATTGGTATACGTAATCCAGCAACACCGTTGATCAGTTGAAACGGTGGTGTCAGTATAAGAGAATTTGCCAGGATTTTCATCTCCCCATTGCTCTTCCATTTTAGAATAATCTAAACTTCTACCATCAACACGTGGGGGAGTACCTGTTTTCATTCTGCCAGCCTCCATACCTAATTCTACCAGTTGTTCGGTAATTCCTGTCGATGCTCTTTCAGCAGTTCTGCCTCCTCCAAATTTCTTTTCTCCAATGTGCATTACACCGTTTAAAAATGTTCCATTGGTGAGTACAACTGCGGTACTTTCTATCTCTATTCCTAACGATGTTTTTACACCATAAACGGTATTGTCTTTCACTAACAAACCAACAACACTATCCTGCCACATATCAACATTCGGAGTACGCTCCAATGCCAACCTCCATTCTTCAGCAAAACGCATCCTATCAATCTGAGCACGCGGACTCCACATTGCAGGCCCTTTTGATTTATTGAGCATTCTAAATTGTATGGTTGATTTATCGGATATAATACCTGAATAACCACCCATAGCATCAACCTCACGAACAATTTGTCCTTTCGCTACACCACCCATGGCAGGGTTACAACTCATCTGGGCAATAGTACCCATATTCATTGTAATTAGTAAAACAGAAGATCCTAGATTGGCGGCAGCTGCGGCAGCTTCACAGCCTGCGTGACCAGCACCAACAACAATCAAATCATATTTTGCAAACATTTTCTTTTTGTATATTTAATTGTTCCACGTGAAACAATTATTATAAATCTTTATTTAACTATATAATATAAGGCTACTGTTATACAAATTCATTCAATAGTGATAACTGAATACGTATGTTCTAATGAAGTTATTTATTTGGTGAAATAACATGTTCCACGTGAAACACCAAGACTCAATTTACCTTCAAATTATATTTTCTTATTATGACAACTCAAGCCAACGCAGCGTTAACTCATCGAGTTTTGACTGAAGAATTTCTATCTCGCTAGAAACTTCTTGAATTTTTACATAGTCAGCGGCATCGATTTTAGTTAGATTTTCGTTAAGCAAAGCGATTTTATTTTCTAAATCTGCAATACCTTTTTCGCTATCTTCTAATTCTTTTTGTTCTTTAAAACTCAACTTTTTTACTGCTTTGGTCGGTGTAACTTCAACAATAGGAGCAGTGGTTTTCTTAGTTTCGGTTTTAACTTTTGGTTGTTCCAAACTCAAACGGTACTCCGAATAATTGCCATTGTATATTTTAACTACTCCTTCGCCCTCCATAATAAATAGCTGATCGCTCATTTTATCGAGCAGGTACCTATCATGTGAAACCAACATTAAAATACCTGGAAAATTTTCTAAGAATTCTTCCAAAACATTTAAAGTATCAATATCTAAATCATTGGTAGGCTCATCCAAAATCAAAAAATTTGGATTCTGCATCAACACCTTCATCAGGTTCAGACGCTTCTTTTCTCCACCACTTAATTTCTCAACCATACCATGTTGTTTCTTTGGAGGAAAGAGAAAAAGCGTGAGTAGGGCAGAAGCAGTGATTACAGAACCATCTGCCATTTTTATATATTCCGCATCCGATTTCACAATATCGATTACCCTTTCTTTTGGATCGAATGTTAAACCGCCTTGTTTGTAATAACCAAACACAGTAGTTTCACCAGTATCAACTTTCCCTGAATCTGGCGTAAGCTGGCTGGTTATAATGTTTAACAAGGTTGATTTTCCAGTTCCATTCTTTCCGGCTAAACCAATTCTGTCTCCTTTTTTGAAGGTGTAACTAAAATCGTTTATAATAGCACGGCCATCAAATGCTTTTGATATGTGTTCTACTTCAATTATCTTCCCACCTTGCCTCGACATCTTCATTTGGAGGTTAATACTCTGATTATCAGTCTTTTTCTTTGATTTTTCTTCTAAATCGTAAAAAGCATTGATTCTGGCGTTAGATTTTGTTCCACGTGCCTGTGGCATGCGTCTCATCCACTCCAATTCTTTCTTTAATAGCTGTTGGTTTTTATGTAAAACCGTTGCGTCTAAAGCTTCTCTTTCACTTTTCTTTTCCAGGAAATAGGCATAGTTTCCGTTATAGTTAAATATTTTTCCTCTATCTAACTCAACGATGGTGTTGCAAACATTATCTAAAAAATAACGGTCGTGGGTAACCAATAGTATTGTTTTTTGCCCCGTGGTTAATAATTTTTCCAACCATTCAATGGTATCAATATCCAAATGGTTGGTTGGCTCATCAAGCACCAAAATTTCCGGATCTTCAATTAAAAGTTTAGCCAGGGCCAAACGTTTCTTTTGTCCGCCAGATAGGGTAGATATTTTTTGTTGAAGATGGGTAATACCCATTCTGTTTAGAATGGTTTTGATCTCATGCTCATATTCCCAGGCGTTATGCTCACTTAATTCTTCGTATAAGCGATTAAGTGTTTTCTCATCCGGGTTGGGATTCTCAATTAATTCCTCATACTCTTTAATGAGCTGCTGTTGTTTATTTTCTAGAGAAAATATATGGTCACTGATTGAAAAACCTTCAGTAAACTGTGGTTCTTGGTCGAGAAAGCCAATTTTAACAGCTTTATTTTTTACAATTTTACCTTCAAGCGGAGGGAACCTTTCTGCTAATAGTTTCAAAAGTGTACTCTTACCTGCACCATTAATTCCAACCAACGCAACACGCTGACCGGAGTTAATACCTAAGGTTAAATTTTTAAATAGCCATTCGTCATGATAACCATGACCTAAGCCTTCTGCCGCAATTAGTGTGCTCAATTTTTTTGTATTTCGGTTTTATAAAGGAAAATTAGTGCAAAAGTAAGTATAAAATATTTGGAACAGCATAATCAAATTGTAAAGGGCTTCTGTATCAGTTAAAAATGGCAGAATATTGATGTTTTAGTTTATATATCATTAGTAAACCTATCTATAAAAGAAAACAGCGGCTGGAATCGCTCCGCCGCTGCTTCAATCATTAACTAAAACTAAACTTTATCTTCTAGGGTGATTGGATTGCAATCATCAATTTTATATCTTGGTGTTGTTTTTTGTTATAAGACTGCTGTAGCCAATAAATGTTGCACAAAATATTGCTTAATTATACCAGTAGGGGGTAATAGTCGACGAACAGCGTTAACTTTTAGACGAACGCCATTAAATAATTGAGATGGAAAGATAGCAGGAGCTTTGCTAAAACAAGTTCAGCGTTTTAGATAATACTGAAAATAGAATTATTAATCCTTGAAAAGGTTTATAGAGATTAAACTAAGCCAATTCGTGCCCGATAGGCAAGATATTCATCTTCTTTCTCAGTCATAAGGGTTTTGGCGGCTTTTCCTTTGTCTTTATAGCCTAATAAATGTAGTGTTCCATGAATCATTATACGGCAAACCTCGTCAAACTCTAGTGTTTTAAAAGTTTTTGCATTTTCTTTAACCCGTTCAATGCTGATGAAAATATCGCTTACAATTAGTTTTTCGACATCAGAATTATCAAAAGTGATGATATCGGTGTAAGTATCATGATTTAAATACTGTTGGTTGATGCTTAAAAGATACTCGTCGCTACAGAAAATAAAGTTAAGTTCTTGTAGTTGATATCCCTCTTTTTCAATTGAAGCTTTTATCCATTTTTTTACTTTAAGTTTTTGAGGAAGATTATAGCTTACTGATTCAGAGAAGAAGGATATTGCTGGCATAAAAGGAGGTATTTGCTGCAAATTTAAGAAATATTATAGTAGTTCCCGTCATCTCGACTGGAGTGCAACGGAATGGAGAGATCTTTAATTAAAAAGATTGTAGGCAAGGTTAAAAGATTTCTCGACTCCACTTTGTTCCGCTCGAAATGACGGGACGATTTACGTAACCCTATCGTAAATCCAAACATCATTGTACCATATTCAGTGATTTCAAATATTCGGCAATTTTGTTTTTATAGTAATAGTTTAAACTTGGTGGAAGTTTTTGCAACATATCATTACCATTTTGTTGCTGTTTTTTAAACTGATCGACCATTTTTTGATAGGATGGCGGAAATTCCCTGGCTGCTTTACTTTCGCGTTTAGCATCTTCTTCCTGGTCGCGTTCTGCTTTTTCTGCTTCTAATAATTTGGTTAACAGTTCTTTTTGCCGGTTTAAAGTTTCTTGTTGTAAACGTTTGTTAACCAGATCACTTTCCGTTTGTTTCATTTCTTTAATGGCTTCATTGAGGTTGCCCATCTTTTCTGAACCATCCTTATTTTCTTCGCGGTTAATTTTTTCTAAAGCCTGGCGGATCATTTGCTGTTGCTGTGCCATTTTACCGAATTCCTGGCTCATTTGCCCTTTGCCAACAGTACCTTGGTTGCCTCCTTGTTTTTGCATCTGCTCACGGGCCTTTTGCATACTTTTATTCAGCTGGTCTTGCATCTGCGAAAGCTGTTTCATGCCTTGCTTTTGTTTCTTTCCACTACCACCTTTGCCATTTTTTTGCATATTCTGCAGTTGGCTCAGTGCTTCGCTCAACATTAAGGTGAGGTTGTTAACCGATGTCATAGTTAACTGCTGAAAACGGTTTGCCTCTGCAGTTCTTCTATCCCCTAAGCGCTCTAAACTTTTATCAAGGTTAAAATTGATTTTGTTCATTTCCTCATTTACAGTCGATTCTATTTGTGGTACACGTTTACTGAGGCTGTATAAACTATCGGCAATTGTTTTAAGGTTATCTTTAATGCTGCGCTGTTTTTGAACATTGCTGATATAAGAGGGGTCAGCTGCAGTCATTTTCTTTAAGGAAAGCATTACCTTTTCCTGATCAAAAGAAGTGGTTAATAAGTTCTCCAACAAGCGGCGCAACTCTTTGGCATTCAGGTTGTTTTCCATTTCCTCACCCTGCTGTTGCATATCGCTCATTTTTTTAGATAACTTTTCCATCTGCTCACCGGCTTTTTGCTGTTTCTGGCTGGCACCTTTTGAGTCTTTTTTGTCTAAAGCATCTTTGCTGTCCTGCTGCTCTTTTTGAATATCCTGAACATCTTTTTCTGGATTTTCGAATGGATTTGGTCTATCCAGTGTTTTATTTTTTTCTTCAAGCTTTTTAAGGTCTTCCTTAAGGTCTTTCATCTCCTTGTTCAGTGCATCCTGTTTCTGCTTTAACGATTCATTATCCTGCTTTCTATCTTTGGTTTGCTCAGCGAGTTCCTTTTGCTCTTTAGCGAGTTCATTTAAGCGATCGATATCCGTTTGAAGGTTTTGTTCAAATTCTAACTGCTTGTAGAGTTCTAAAATCCTGTCGAGCTCATTTTTAAGGGTTTTGTTATCCAACTGCATCTTTGAAAGTTCATTTTGCGTTTGGTCCTTATTTTTTTCATTCATCAGGTTTTGCAGTTTCTGTAAAAGATCTTTGGTTTTCTCGTCCAAAACATTGTCGAAAAGATCTTTTATCTGCTTTTGTTTTTCTAAAAGTTCCTCGTTTTGTTGCTGATCGTCCTGTTGCTGAATATTTTTTTCATTCTGTTCTTTAATTTCTTTCACAGCTTCATCAAGCTGCTTTTGCTTGTCTAATAAGGCTTCAATTTGCTTTTTATCTTCGAAAGAGATTTGTTTTTTATCAATGAGGCTTTCGGCTACTTTTTTACTTTCTTTTTCGATTGTATTTGCCAAACGGATAGCCGATTGCATTTTTTGCTTCAAAGCCTGGTTGCTGGCACTTACCTGTTCGGCAGTTTCCTTTTTTGTGGGCTGTTTAAATGTTTTAATTTCAGATCGGGTAACTTTAGCGCCGTTAACTGCATCATTGTCGGCCACTTCGAAATAATATTCAATTTCCTGACCCGGCTTGGCCATAGCGGTTTTTAAGTCCCAGAAATAGAAAAAAGAATTTTCTGTTGCATTGCTTTTAATGGCTATATTTTTGGTAACAGTGGCTACAATGTGCCTGTTTTCTTTAATGTTATATTTGAAACTTAAGCGGCTAAATCCATAATCATCGGTAACTTGTCCGTTAAAATAAAGGGCTTTATTGCTAACTGAATCTGGTTTTTCTTCTACAGCAATTGCCGGAGATTGATCTTTTACCACAGTAATTTGGTGTGATAAGGAATCTCTGAGCGTAACATATTGGTTTTTAGGGGTAATGCTATATTTAGAATTGCTCCTAATGGTTGCATTAAAAGCAGATTCATTATCGGTTACTTTTAAGGTATTTTCTTTCCCATTTAAAACAAACAAAAGTGCTGTACTTTGCCCTGTTTTAAAGTTCCAGGTAACCTTGGTGCCTTCAGGCAAGAGCATATCACCAACATTGGCAATCAATTCTTGTTTTTTGCCCAAATAAGCGGGATAAGTTAATGTTGCTGTTGCGTTTAACAGTTCAGGGCGGGGTTTTACCGTTATAGTAAATACAGAAGAACTGAAGCCTCCTCCTTTAAAAATAAGTTTTTTATCGGCTTGTATATTCTTTATGCTGTAATTGAATTTACTAATGCTCTGTTTTAGGAGTTTATAAGTGTTTTTTCCATCTTCAACATAAACTTCGGATGGAAGCTCATCTCCTGATAATTTAAGGTTTAAACTTAAATCATCGCCTTGGGTAGCGGTTAAACTTTTATTCAGAATTGCAAAAGTGAATGGCGCTTTTGGTGCAATGTATTCGTCGTATTTAAAAAAACTGTTTGTGCCTTCGCGTAAAATGGCTGGGGCAATAATAGCGATGAGCAAAATGATTGAAAGCGGAACAAGTAGATATTTTAAGTATTTCCTGTTATCATTAATGCTTACTGCGGTATAAAATGGAACAGGTTTGAGTTCGAGTATTTTTTGATCAATACTAGCAATAATCAGGTGATTGTTATTGGGCTGGTTTTCGGATAAACGATGAAGCTGCACGGTGTTGAGTAATTTATCCTTAATATCGGAAAAGTGATTTCCGATGATTACCGATGCTTCGTCAAAAGTGAGGTGTTTGCCCAGCTTTAACATTGCAAGCAAAGGTTTAACAATTAAAAAACCTACAAGCAAAATACCGGTGATGAGATAAGCAAAAAAGATAAAGGTTTTAAAACCAGCAGTTGGATTGAGGTAATACAGTGCTAAAAAAACAATGAGATACAAGGCTAAAAGAATGGCTGCAGCGTAAATACTACCACGCAAAATTTTATTCAGGTAAAATTTGCGGATAAACTCATCTATCTTTCTAAGTAATTCACTATAGTTATTGCTCACCATATCACTGTAAATGTAAAAATAGTTCTAATCAATTGAAAGAAACCATAGTAAGGTAACGCGTTTATTTCATAATGTTTATCATTCACTATCAATTTACAAATAATTGGATATTGACTGGTGATAATTTACATTTTCAGTATAGTCTTTCTGCATATAACTAAGTTAATTTAAAAACCATTATCTTGTTTTTATTAATACAAAGGTTACATAGATTTTAAACGAGTATTCTGATAAAAATCTACTTTTGATTTTTTGTATAATCATGTTAAATATGAAACGAGTACTTATTTCTACACTGATGTTGTTCATTTTTACTGCTTCTTTCGCCCAAAAGTTTAATTGGAACAAAAACCAGGTAATTGCCCACCGCGGTGCGTGGAAGAAAAATAATTTCCCGCAAAACTCCATTTCTTCTTTAAAAGAAGCCGTAAGACTTGGTTGCTATGGGTCAGAATTCGATGTATGGATGACGGTTGATGGGGTTTTAGTGATTAATCATGATCCTGAATTTCAGGGTTTAACCATTGAGAAAGTAAAATATGCGGATTTGTTGACTAAAACCATGACGAATGGTGAAAAAATTCCAACGTTAGAAGCCTATTTACTGGAAGGAAAAAAACAGAAAACAACGAAGCTCATTTTAGAAATCAAACCATCTTTAATTAGCAAAGAACGCGGTATTGAAGTCACGAATAAGTGTATCGAAATGGTTCAGAAACTGAAAGCAGTTGAATGGACAGAGTACATTAGTTTTGACTACGATTATTGTAAACGCGTTTTGGAGCTGCTGCCAAATGCAAAAGTTGCATATTTAAGAGGTGAGATCAGTGCGGAACAAATGAAAGCCGATAAATTAACGGGTGTTGATTACCATTATAGCATATACCAAAAAGATGGATGGATTGAAAATGCCCACAAATTGGGTTTAACGGTGAACGCCTGGACGGTGAATACTGTTCCTGAAATTCAGTGGCTTTTAGCACACCAGGTTGATTACATTACCACCAATGAGCCTGAATTAACTTTTGAAGAGCTTAAAAAGACTCCTTTAGCAGCAGGCTGGAAGCTGAAATGGGCTGATGAGTTCGATAATGCAGGATTACCTTTAGCTAAAAACTGGAGTTACGATGTTGGCGGAAAAGGCTGGGGAAATAACGAACTCCAATATTACACCGATGCCGATACGGCGAATGCAGTGGTTAAAAAAGGCAATCTGAACATCACCGCAATAAAAGCCGACAAAGAAAATAACCATTATACCTCGGCCAGGCTCGTAACCAAAAATAAATTTGATTTTAAATATGGCAGGGTAGAAGTTCGGGCCATGTTACCAAAGGGCAGAGGCTTATGGCCTGCAATATGGGCATTGCCGACTGATTGGAAATATGGCGACTGGCCAAAAAGCGGCGAAATTGATATTATGGAGCACGTGGGTTACGAACCGGATAGTGTGCACGGAACGGTACATACCGAAAAATTTAACCATGTAATTAAAACCCAGGTTGGTAAGGCGTTAAAAGTAGAAAATCCATATACCCGATACCATATATATGCCATAGAATGGTTTGCCGATCGCATTGATTTTTTTATTGACGATCAAAAATACCTCAGCTTTAAAAATACCAAAAAAGGTTCTGGCGACTGGCCGTTCGATCAAAATTTCCATGTAATTTTAAATGTAGCTGTAGGCGGCGGTTGGGGTGGAAAAAAGGGGGTAGATGATGCTATTTTTCCTGCAACAATGAAGGTTGATTATGTGAGGGTTTTTCAAAAATAATTTTGTTGTATACTTCACCGCAATTGGATGTTATAAAGGTTAATTTGTTAATATAATTAACTGAAAGACAGTCAATTAAATGTTTTTTGCAGCGATTTATTGTTGGGCATATTGCCTGCTGGTTTTGAACTAAGCAATTTGCTGCTGATTTGAATATAATTAACACCAACTGAAAATTGCTTATTGCCAACTGAAAAATTTAACTTGCGTTATCTAAGCTATATTGTTTAATTTATGGATTCACGGAGAGATTTTCTAAAAAAGGCGGCCTTATTTGCCGGAGCCACGGGCATGGCCAATACATTGCCCAGTTCGGTACTAAAAGCCATGTCTATTAACCCTGAACCGGGCAGTACCTTTTACGATGCGGAACACATTGTTTTTTTGATGCAGGAAAACAGGTCGTTCGATCACATGTTTGGTAAAATGAAAGGAGTACGAGGCTTTAATGATCCACACCCACACATTCAGCCTGATGGCAACAAAGTTTGGCTGCAAAAAGATGGTCAGGGCTATACTTATGCACCTTTTCATGTAGACATTAACAAAACAAAAATTACCTGGCAGGGTGGTTTGCCACATTCATGGAACGATCAGGTGGCTGCACGTAATGGCGGTCGTTATGATAAATGGTTGCCTGTAAAATCACCGATGACTTTGGCCTATTATGATCGGAACGACATTCCCTTTTATTATGCCATGGCTGATGCCTTTACCATTTGTGATCAGCATTTTTGTTCGTCGCTTACCGGAACAACGCCGAACAGACTGTTCTTTTTTACAGGAACGATCCGTGGAGAAAAGAGTGCTAACCGCATTGCTGTAGTAAATAACGACCAGGCAGAATCGCAAAATAATGTATTTGTAGATTGGCCAACCTTTCAAGAAACACTGGAAGATAATGGCATTGATTGGCGCATTTACCAAAATGAACTCTGGACGTCAAAACTCCCTGAGGGCGAAATAGATGATTGGTTGGGTAATTATGGTGATAATCCTGTAGAATACATTAGCCGGCATAATGTTAAATTATCGGCTTATTTTAGAAAAAATGGCGATAATACCGTTAAACCTGCCTTAACTGCCAAAGAAGTTCAAGAGAAATACGATAAACTATCTCAAAAAGAGAAAAACTTAATAGATAAAGCCTTTACAACCAATATTTCTCAAAAGGATTACCTTGATCTAGAACCATTTACTTTTAAAAATGATCAGGGCCAGTCTGAAACAATAAACATTCCGAAAGGCGATATTTTTCATCAATTCAGAAAAGATGTGGACAGTGGAAAGCTACCTGCAGTTTCCTGGTTGGTTGCGCCTCAACGTTTTTCTGATCATACCAGCTCGCCATTATACGGAACCTGGTATGTAAGCGAGGCTTTGGATATTTTAACCAAGAACCCTGAAGTTTGGAAAAAAACCATTTTCGTTTTAACCTATGATGAAAATGATGGTTATTTTGATCATCAACCCCCGTTTGTAGTTCCAAATCCAGATGATCCCGCCAGCGGAAAAGTATCTAATGGAATAAACTATGCTACCGATTTTGAAGCAAAAAAAGGAAGTCCTATAGGCCTGGGTTACCGGGTTCCACTGGTAATAGCTTCGCCCTGGAGCAAAGGAGGTTTTGTAAACTCGCAGGTTTTTGATCATACCTCATCATTAATGTTTGTAGAGAAATGGCTCGCTAAAAAAACAGGAAAGGCAATTAAAAGCAATAATATTAGCGATTGGAGAAGAAACATCTGCGGTGATTTAACTTCTGTTTTCAGGCCTTATAATGGAGAAGAAATTAAATCTCCTGAGCCATTAAAAAGGGATGCCGTAGTAACCAATATCGGTAATGCAAAAAATAAACCGGCACAGGTTGGTCCAACTGCTTTGAATAAAACAGAAGTAGCAAAAATTAATAAGTTTGAAGCCTTTTCTTCTGAAACATCAGCGCATGCACCTAAACAAGAAAGTGGAACCAAAAATGCCTGCGCACTGCCTTACCATTTAATGGTTGATGCCAATGTGGTAAACAACGAAATCGAACTGACTTTTCAATCAGCAAAAACATTGTTTGGTAGTGAAACAGAAACGGTTGGTGCACCTTTCAATATGAATACCATCGGTAAATTTAAAGGCGTTGTGGGTAAAACCTGGGCCTATGCAGTTAAAGCGGGCGATGTGTTAAAAGACAAAATCAATATCGAAGATTTTGACAGCGAAGCTTATGAGCTGTTTATCAATGGGCCAAATGGCTTTTACAGGTCTTTTTCAGGCAATAAAAAGAACCCTTTGATTGTGGTTAAGGCATATCCGGAGCAGATTGGCCTGGTTACAAAAAAACTTAGCGGAAGCTTAATTTTTTCAATAGAAAACAAAGGTACAGCAGTAATTACGTTGCAAATTGCAGATAATAAGTATAAATCAGGGATAAAAACAGTGAGCATTAAACCTAAAAGCACCAATAAAGTTGCTTTTAACCTGGCTAAAAATGCCAATTGGTACGATTTCAGCATCGTGCAACCAGGTAATAGCATTTTTAAACAACGTTATGCAGGTAAAATAGAAACAGGAGAAATTACCCAAACCGATCCGTATATGGGCAATGCATAAAATATCCCCCAAAACGGGGGATAGCTTTTGAACGTAATTATCCTTATTTTGTATTACATGTACAGTAAACTGTCTATAATCAAGATAAATCTTCTAATTTCTTTACTGTTATTATTAAGCCAAAAGTTATTTGCTCAAAGCTATAATTTTACCAATTACAACCTGAAAGATGGCCTGCCACAATCGCAGGTGATGGTAATTTATCAGGCAAAAGATAGAACACTTTGGCTCGGTACTTACGGGGGTGTAAGTAATTTTGATGGCAAGGTATTTACTCCATACAGCAAGGCCGATGGATTATCATCCAACTCCATAAACGCTATCCTGGAAGATAACCTTAACCAGGTTTATTTTGGTACAGAAGCTGGAATCAACATTTTAAAAAAAGGTAAAATAAGCTCCTTATTTTCTGGTAAACCAGTTAGCCATTTACTTAAAGATAAACAGGGTAAAATTTGGGGAATAACCGAGCGGAAACTTTTTAAAGTAGTAAAGGGAAGGCTTATTTATTATTCCATTGGGGATAAAAGCATTAATACCATTAACACAGACCAATCTGGAAACCTTTATGCTTCGGTTACAGACAAAGGTATTTATCAACTTCAAAACGGCAAATGGGTCATTTATCAGGAATTGCCACAACAACTGAGTGCATTATCAGTTTCGAAGATTTTATTCGATAGAAAAGTTAAAAATAAAATTTATCTGCTAACGTACCGGAGTGGAGTACATGTATTGGAAAGAGGGGTTACGAAATTATTTTTTAAAAATCCTCATATTGATACTTATTATTCTTTAGAGCAGGATGATAAGGGCAATATTTGGGTTGGCTCAGAAAAAGGGGCTTACCTGATCCGGAATAATGGATTGGTTACAAATTTTAATGGTGAAAACGGACTTAGTGACAACCAGGTTAATGAAATTTTTAAAGATGCAGAAAATAACATCTGGATTTCCTGTTTCAGTGATGGAATTTATAAGTATGAAGGAGATGCCTTTATTCATTACAATAAATTTAAAGGCAAAAATGTTGGCTATCCGATAAGTGGAATTGCAGCAGATAAAAAAGGAAACCTTTGGTTCGGTACCTACAATAAAGGTATTTTTAAGTACGATGGAAAAGACTTGACCGTTATCGACAATCCTCTTTTTAAGGATAAAAAAATATTTTTCGTATTTGCAGATAAGGCAAAAAACATTTGGATTTCTACCTATGGGAATGGCGTTTGGAAGTATGACGGACAAAAATTTTCTCAAATATTAAAAGCTGAAAGATATGATAACAGTGCTATTGCGGAGGATAACGATGGGGGAATATGGATCAATGGTTTAAAATCATCAACCTATTTAAAAGATGGAAAAGTTGAGAGAATATCAGGCTTTGATGGGTATTCATCCTGTATTTTTCCATTCCCGCTAAACAAAGATAGTGTATTGCTGGGCACTTCGAATGGCATTACCCTGATCAGAAATAAAAAAGTAGATACAACATTCCATCTTAAACCGCTCAATAAAATACACATTCTAAGTATCATCAAACATGGTGATAATCTGATTTTTGCAACCCTTGGTGATGGCATTATAACGTGGAACCTCAAAACAAAAGCTTTTAAACGTTATGTGGTGGCCGATGGCTTAAACTCTAACGACATTTATAGCCTTGCAACTGATCGTAAAGATAATTTATGGGCAGGAACCGGACGTGGAATAAACAAATTAACGTTTGATAAAACACAGCAGCGTTATGAAGTTTTCAGAGATCATCCTTTAATTGTAGAGTGTAATCAAAATGCGATTATTAACTATAAAAACAGCATTTTGGTGGGTACCATCAGTGGGTTGATACAGTGTAAAATAGTGGCACCTAATGAGAATAAAAACAGTCCGTTTATTCATATTCAACAGGTTATTGTTTACCATAAAAGCGACCGCTCTAAAGATTTTTCTATAGACATCAATAATAAAAAAAACAGTTTTTATAAATTAAATTATAGCCAAAACCACATTGCAATAAGTTTTAAAGGTGTTTACCTTACCAATCCTGAAAGTGTACTTTATCGGTACAAACTGGTGGGGATAGATAATGATTTTAGTAAACCAGTACCCAATACCGAGATCGAATATTCGGCTGTACGGCCGGGAAGCTATACTTTTCAGGTTTATGCCATCGCAAATGGACAGCAATCTAACATCGGGCAGTTTAGCTTTATTATTGTACCACCATATTACGATACCATATTATTTAAAATCGTGGCTTTTCTGGTATTGATCTTTTTAATCTGGCTGATTTTTTACCTCATTTTTAAAACCAGGGAACGAAAGAAATATCAATTTGAAAAAGTTAAGCTAAAAGAACAGGAAAAGATCAGAAAGCAAACGGCGGAGGATTTTCATGATGATATAGGCAACAAATTAACGCGGATTAATGTGTTATCGGAGATTTTAGACAAAAAAGTTAATGATACGGAGAAAGAGCAGAAAGAACTGATCAGGCTTATTAGAGAAAATGCAGGTTTGCTGTATACCGGAACGAAAGATATTCTATGGGCCCTGGATCCGCAGAGCGATAATCTTTTTGAAATTTTAATGCACATCAAAAATTTTGGGATAGATCTATTCCATAATACTGGCATTGATTTTAAGATGGAGGGTGTACTTGTTAAATATCAAAAGCTACAGCTATCAATGGAGTTTAATAGAAACCTAACGCTGATTTTTAAGGAAATGCTGAACAATGTACTTAAACATGCCAAAGCAACACAGGTTCTGATAATGGTTATTGAAACGGATTACAATACCATTAATATTTTAACTACCGATGATGGGGCGGGTTTCGACCTTGAATCGGTAGAACGGGGAAGGGGACTAAACAACATTCAAACCCGATGTAAGCGCATAAAATCTACCTTCCAGATTTCTTCTATTACAGGGAAAGGAACCACCATTACAATTTCGACAAAAATTCCTGTTACAAAATAGCCTAAAATCCGTCTTAACCTAAAACCAATATCACAATGAGCCAAAATATACGAATCGTTTTAATTGAAGATGATGATATTTTAAGAATGGGTTACGAATCGCTGTTAAATGATGTAGCAGGTTTTGTTGTTGTAAATGCTTACGCATCGTACGATTTGTCTAAAAAACACCTTGATGCAGATCGTCCGGATGTGATTTTATTGGATATCCAAATGCCTGGAACCAATGGACTGCAAGCCTTGCCTTTTATTAAAAAAGCTCTGCCGCAGGCAAATATTATCATTTTAACTGTTTTCGATTCGCCGGAGTTGGTTTTCGAAGCTTTAACCCTGGGAGCGGGGGGCTATCTCACCAAAAACTCGAGTGCAGCAAAAATTATAGATGCAATTAAAGAAGTAAGTACAGGTGGCGGGGCAATGAGTACCAATGTGGCCAGAATTGTAATGCGATCTTTTCAAAAAAACCTTAATTCGCCCTTAACCAAAAGAGAAACGGAGATATTGGATAGGATTGCAAACGGGCAAACGAAATCTCAAATTGCTACCGATCTTTTTATTGATCAGGAAACAGTGAGAAGCCATGTAAAAAATATCTATATTAAACTGGATGTAAATTCTAAATCAGAAGCTATAAAAACAGCAAAAGAAAAGCGGTTTATCTAGCCTATAGCAATGCTTTGCTAAAAAATAATGCTAAAATCACCCTTTTTGGGGGATTCTCTGGGTTCAATTTCAGGTTAATTTTACAGCATACAACTAATCGAAGTAATGGGCCAGTTTGCAAAATTCTTTTATGTGCACAGTAAGCAATTAAATGAAGCAGATGCACCGGGCGAAATAACTTTTGCAAAGCACCGGTTATCCATTACGTGAAATGATGGGCCTGGTAGGTTTCAAGTGCCCCAGTCCATCATCAGGTTATTTAAGCCATAAATTAACACTACACCATTATAGGGAAGTAGGTTAAATTAAAATATAAATAGTGATTTCTGCATATTTTCTATACCAGGATGAAACTAATTTTGAAGCTCTTGCAGGACAATTTGTAGAAGTTTTTTCCTGTTTAGGTTAATAATGATTAAAAAAGCAAACTGCCAGGATTGGAGTTTGCTTTTTTGCGTTAATATTTCTTTCTTCTTATTTAATCACATTCCGCTTTAACCGAGTTATGGCTGTAGTTGGTTTTTCAGCGATCGATTATGATGGAGAAGCCAGGAAACTGGCCTCAAATGCCTGAAAAAATAAAAAGCCCTGGCTTTTAGGCCGGGACTTTAGATTTTAATTTTTTTTATCTTAAAAAATGATTGGCAATTCAACCTGTGTTTTATCCCAACCAATAATCAAATTAGCACCATCAGTACTTGGGGTAAAGGTTAAAGAAAAATACTCAATTGGCTTGATTAAGGTTTTAACAGGAACATTTACGCGAACAATATCTTTTGATTGATCGTAAGTAAATGCGCCCCACTTATCCGTTTCGCTATTTACAATTATAGTCCAGGTATCTTTATTCGGAATGGCGAATAAGCTATAATTACCTGCTTTAATTTTCTTTCCACCGATGGTTACTTTTTTGTAGAAACGCACTTCGGTACTTTCGTTGGCGCCGAAACGCCATACATTGCCATACTGTTCTAAAACACCGAAAATATCACGTCCTTTTTTCTGTGGCCGCGAATAAACAATTTTTATAACCGGCTTTGCTAAATCTACAGCCTTTGCTTTAGGTGCATTAAGCGGGAAATAAACAATATCTGCCGGACTTGGATCTGCAGCAGGAAATTTTACATCAGCAGTAGTGGCTTGCTGAGCCTTTGCGCTGAAACAAAAAAGAGCGAAAACAACAATGAAGATATTTTTCATTTGTAAATTTTTGTTTTCTGTGGCAATGGAGTAATTATGATTCAACACCAATGGGTAAAATCACAAATTCTCATTTGCTATGAAATTATTTTTTATCCTAAAATGGGATGTAAACGGTAAAAATAAACTAGTATTTTCTGCCTTTTACGATAGCATTTAAAAATAAGCCTGCAGTTAACAAACCTAAAACACCACCTAATAAAGCGAAAATATAATTTTGCGTAATTACTGCTCCGGTAAAAACTCCGAAGAATAAGCCTAAAGCATAATATAACCAGTTGAAATTATTGCTGCTGTTCTCTTGTACACTCATGTTTTTGTTATTTGGAGGCAAAGTTAATATTTATTTTAAATTTTAATTTGTCATTCTCCTCAATATTCCAATTAATTATCAATTCCGGCCAATATAAATGTGCATTTGTTAATTGTAGATATATACACGTTCTATTGTAATATAAATAAACCTAAATATCATTTTCAAAATCTCCAACCAAAATTGATCTTATTTTCATACTTCGATTAATTATTTCACTTAAAATTAGGGTTTTATCAAGATAATGTAAAAGAAGTGTGTTTACATTTGGAAATTAATCAAACGATTGATTAATTTTGTGGCGTCAAAAAAGAAATGAAAACAGAAAAAGTAGATAAAAGACAGGCCATACTCGATGCAGCTGAAAAGCTGTTTTGCGAAACTGGGTACGAGGGAACTTCTACCCGCCAGATTGCCAAAGAATCTGGAGCGAACATGGCGATGATAAATTATTATTTCGGTTCAAAAGAAGGGGTTTTTGTAGAGATTATGAACGAGCGTATTGCAGGTTTCGCATCTCAGTTAAAAATCATCAATGAAGATAAGATTTCAGCATTAGAAAAACTGCACAGAGTTATAGAGGGTTATGTAAACAGGATACTGAATAACACTGCTTTTCATAAAATGATGCATCGCGAACTTTCTTTAACCCAAAGGCCCGAAATGTATGATAAGATTAAAGATGCAATGAGTCATAACATGCAGCTTATAGACCGCATTATTACGGATGGAATTGAAGATGGTAGTTTTAACAAGGTTGATGTAAGGATGGTAATTGCGACCATTATGGGTACGATAACCAATATTGTTATTGCTCCACATAAAGTAATATCGTGCTCAAACTTCGACCTCAACAATCCGAAAGATAAAAAAATTATTAAAGACAGGGCAATAGCTCACTTACAAGATCTAACAACAGTTTATTTAACAACAAAAAAATGATACCCAAATCAATTAGATTAATGCTTGCGGCATCATTAATTCCTGCTGCTTTATTTGCACAGAGTACGAAGGAATTAAATATCAACCAGGCAATAGAACTTGGCATAGCCAATAGTAAAAACTTAAAACTTTCTCAAAACAAAATCGATCAGGCTGTTGCCCAGTTAGAAGTTGTTAAAGACAATGTGTTGCCAACAGCAAACGCAAGCTTTTTATACAACCACGCTGAAATTCCTACCACAACCTTTACTTTACCCGGCGGTGGCTCATCTTTACAGTTGCCTAAAAGAGCCGATGCTTTTGTTGGTACTGCAGCAGTACAAGAGTTGGTGTATGGAGGTGGTAAATTAAAATATGCTAAAGAATCAACCAAACTTTTGGCTGATGTTGCACGTTTAGATGCCGAAAAAAGTAAAGAAGAAATCACTTATGCAGTAATCAGTACCTATTACGCTTTATACAAGGTATCGCAAAGCAGAAAAGTGGTTGATCAGAATTTAGAGTCTATCGCAGCACAGATTAAACAGGCACAACGTTTTTTCGAACAAGGTATAGTTACCAAAAATGACGTATTGCGTTTCCAGCTGCAGCAAGCTAATGTTACATTAACGCAAATGGATATCGAAAGCAACCGCAAAGTAATCAATTACAACCTCGATATTCTTTTAGGCTTGCCTGAAGATACAGAAGTTAAAATTACCGATCCTACTTTAGGCTTAAAAGGCGCTAATTCTTTAAATGAATATATCGGTATGGCAATGGCTAACCGCCAGGAGCTGAAACAACTTGACGTGCAAAACAAAGTTGCCGATTTTAACATTAAAACCATTAAAGCAAACACATTACCAACCGTTGGTATTGGCGCAAACTTATATTACATAAATCCAAGTGGTAATTTTATACCACCAGCAAACCAATATTTAATGCCGATTACCTTAGGTGCAACGGTATCCTGGAACATCGGTAGCCTGTGGACTAATAAAAATAAAGTAAGCGAAGCTAAAATTCAGCAAAGCGAAATTACCATTCAGAAAGATATTTTATCAGATCAGGTAAAAACAGATATTAATAAAAACTTTCAAGGTTACCAGGTAGCGATGAATAAAATCCAGGTATTGGAAACCTCTATTGCTCAGGCAACAGAAAACGATAAATTATTGGCATCGAAATACAAAAACAATGTAGCTTCTGTAACCGACCGTATCGACGCAGAAACCTTACTATACCAGGCAAAAATAAATTTAGAAATAGCTAAGGCAGATGCAGGTTTGGCTTACTATACACTATTAAAATCAACAGGAAAAATAACGCAATAAATACAGCAATGACAACTGAAAAGAAAAAAAAGAACATAGTAGTACCCATCATTTTAGGTGTTTTACTAGTAATAGGTGTAATTTTCGGAATTACAGAATGGAATTATTATAGCAAACACGTAGATACGGATGATGCTCAGATTGATGGTGATATCAGTCCTGTTGTTGCGCGTGTTGGTGGTTATGTAAAGGATATTAATTTTGAAGAAAATACACATGTAACTGAAGGTCAGGTTTTAGTTAAGCTTGATGACAATGATTATAAAGTTAAATTAGAGCAGGCACAATCTGGCCAAAAAGGAGCCAGTGCAGGTGTTGGAGTAGCGCAATCGCAAATTATCGCAACCCAGGCAAATACCAGCACTGCAAAAGCAAATGTAGCTGCGGCAAGGGTTAAATTAAACCTGGCCAATAAAGATTACGACCGTTATGCAAACCTTGTAAAAGACGGATCAATTACCCAACAAGCTTTTGATCAGGCTAAAGCCTCAAAAGAATCTGCACAGGCAGCTTACCAGGCAGCAACCGATCAATACAATGCTGCGGTTAAACAGGTTGGTACTACACAATCGCAATTGGCTGTAAGCAGCAATGTTATCAGCCAACGCCAGAGTGATATTGATTTTGCTAAACTTCAGTTATCATATACTGATATTAAGGCGCCAGCAACAGGTATTGTTTCTAAAAAGAATGTTCAAAAAGGACAATTGGTTCAGGCAGGTCAATCTTTATTCTCTATCGTTAACGACGGAAGCATTTATGTAACTGCAAACTTTAAAGAAACGCAATTAGAAAAAATCAGAGAAGGTTCTAAAGTAGAAATTGAAGTTGATGCCTATCCAGACGATAAAATTCAGGGCGAAGTGTATAATTTCTCTCCAATTACTGGCGCAAAAGGATCTTTACTACCTCCTGATAATGCCACTGGTAACTTTGTTAAGGTTGTACAACGTATACCAGTGAAAATCAAAATTCATCCATCAAAAGAGCTGTTGGCCAAATTACGTCCAGGAATGAGCGTTAAAGCATCAGTATCAACTAAATAATTTCAAAATGGCCGAAGTAGGTTTAAAAAAGTGGATCATTACATTTACGGTAATCACAGCTTCATTATTGGAGCTGATTGATACAACAATCGTAAACGTAGCAATCCCTCAAATACAGGGAAACCTGGGCGCAACCCTGGAGGATGTGGCCTGGTTATCCACTGGATACGCCGTTGCGAATGTAATTATCCTGCCTATGTCGGGGTGGTTGGGCAGTCGTTTTGGACGGAAAAATTATTTCTTAACCTCTATTATCGTTTTCACCTTAGTTTCTTTTTTATGTGGAAACGCCACTTCATTGAATGAACTTATTTTATTTAGGATTATTCAGGGCTTGGCCGGGGGCGGATTAATATCAACAGCACAAGCTATTTTAATTGAAACATGGCCACGTGAAGATGTGGGGATTGCAACAGCCTTATTTGGTTTAGGTGCGGTTGTAGGACCAACCGTAGGACCAACAATTGGAGGTTATATTTTAGAAATAGCAGATTGGCCATGGATTTTCTATGTAAATATTCCCGTCGGGATACTCGCCGCATACTGTACCATAACCTTTATTCGAGAGACGCCCAAGGATGGGCAAGGAAAACCTGTTGATTGGTGGGGGATTGGTTTACTGGCTGTGGCGGTCGGAAGTTTACAAACCTTATTGGAAAAAGGCGAAAGCGAAGATTGGTTTTCTACACCTTACATTATCGCATTAGCAGTGGCCTCTATATTTGGTTTGTTATTGTTTATCTGGCGCGAAACCAGCACAGCGTACCCAATTGTTAATCTTCGGATTATGAAAAAGCGAAGTTTCTCAATCGGGATGTTTACCTCTTTTATATTAGGTTTCGGATTGTACGGCTCGGTATTCGTTTTCCCTGTTTTTGCGCAAAACCTTTTAGGCTTTACGCCTTTACAAACCGGAAAGCTTTTTATTGCAGGTGGTATCTGTACCATTTCAATGATGCCTTTTATCGGTATCATGCTTAAAAAAGGTGTTCCGGCGCAGTTTATGGCTACAGGAGGAATGTTTTTATTCTTCGTTTTCTGTTGGATGCTGAGTAAATCAACACTTGCATCAGGAACCGGCGATTTCTTCTGGCCTTTAGTAATTAGAGGTTTCGGTATGGCATTACTATTTGTGCCGTTAACAACCCTGGCCATGCAAGATTTATCAGGTCCGGAAATTGGACAAGGCTCCGGATTAAATAATATGAGCAGGCAGTTGGGCGGTTCTTTCGGTATTGCAGCATTAACAACACTGATTCACATTCGTTCGGGTTTCCACAGAAATAATCTGCTTACCAACATAAACGACTACAATCCAACTTTTACCGCTAAATTAAATGGCTTAATGCATAATTTTATGGCCAAAGGTTCATCATTAATGGATGCTAAATTAATGGCAATGAAAGCGATTGAAGGTTCGGTAATTAAACAAACCATGTTGCTCACTTATAACGATGCATATTGGGTTGCCGGATTGATCATGTTGTTCTCAATACCTTTGCTATATCTTCAAAAATTTAAGAAGAATGCAAACATTGTGACCGATGCACACTAAAATTTGCAAAGAAATTGCCTAAATATTGGCAAAAAACAAAAACAGCCGGTGTATTTTATTACATCGGCTGTTTTAACCCAAAAAATTAACAATCAATGCAATGCCCTTAAACATTGCAAATGTTCTTACTTAACCACATAGTGACCAAATAAGATTCTAAAATTAAAATTTATTCTACAATTATCCAAATTGTAAGCCTTGGAATTTTAATACCTTATGCATTTTTTGTAGTATTACGGTATACAAAACTATCGCATAAGCTATGCCCAAACTTCGTTTAACTACGCAACGAGAATCTATTTTTAATAATGAGGTCATCTCAAAATTCGAACTATTTAACAGTTTATTTCTCACCTTACCTTTTTATAAAATAAAAGATACCGGAACATTGCTTCCGCTATTCTTTAAAAGCTGTGAAGAAGGTATTGCAAATGGGGAAAAACCCGCACAGGTTATCGAAGAGTTTTTTGCTAAGTATACAAGTTATACCGATCGTAAAGACATTGTTGACCTGCTTTTTCGCTTTATCCAATATATAGAGCGCCAAGTGGTGCTTTTTGATGCCGTAGAAGATGCTTCTTTTACCAAACTCAATACTACTGATGAGCAAAGTACCTTAGCCTTTATTTTAAAGAAAAATGCAGATAACAAACCTGTTTTAGCTAAAATTGAGAAACTGATTGATGAACTTTCGCTTCGCCTGGTTTTAACCGCCCACCCAACGCAGTTTTATCCCGGGAGCGTATTGGCTATTATAACCGATTTAACCAAAGCCATCAGAGATAACGACCTTACCTCGATGAATTCGCTTTTACAGCAATTGGGTAAAACACCATTTTTTAATAAAAAATCGCCAACCCCAGTTGATGAAGCATTAAACCTTGCCTGGTTTTTAGAAAATACTTTTTATTTCGCTGCGGCAAATATCCAGGAAGAAATTGATCAGAATCTGGATGAATATAACCTTGAAACCAAAAAAATTCTTGAGCTGGGTTTCTGGCCAGGAGGTGATCGTGACGGGAATCCTAATATTCATGCAGATACTACTCTGGAAGTATCTAAAATGCTGCGTCAAATCCTGTTCCGTTGTTACTACCGCGATTTCAGGGTGATTAAACGCCGCATCACTTTTAGGGGTGTGGAGGAAAATATTGCAAAATTACACGATGTACTTTATCAGAATGCTTTTGATCAAACCTGCGAATTACATGATATTTCTGATGAGTTAAGAGATAACCTGAATAAAATTAAAGAAACGCTTTTGGCCGAGCATGAAGGCCTGTTTGTTGATCTGGTTAATGATTTGATCCGCAAAATAGATTTATATGGCAATTACTTCGCTTCTTTGGATATCCGCCAGGATAGCCGCGTGTTAAGAAGTGTTCATGCTTACTGTCGCCAAAATAAACCCATTTCTTCATTATATCCTGCAGATTACGATAATCTTTCTGAAGAAGAAAAATTAAACCTTATTTCTTTTAAAGAAGCAACCGTAGTTTACGCTACAGAACCTGATGCGTTAACAAAAGATACCATCGAGGTAATTAAAGAAATTAAAGGTATTCAAAGGCGTAATGGCGAAAAAGCCTGTCACCGTTTCATTATCAGCAATTGCCAGCAGGCTAGTGATATTTTGCAGTTAATTGAGCTTTTCCTTTGGAATGGCTGGAGTAAAGAATCGTTAACAATTGATTTTGTACCACTTTTTGAAACCGTTAATGATTTAAAAGGTGCTGCAGCAATTATGGATAAGCTTTATAGCAACCCATTTTACAAAGCACATTTGGCCAGCCGTGGAAACAAGCAGGACATTATGCTTGGTTATTCTGACAGTACCAAAGATGGCGGTTATTTAATGGCCAACTGGTCTATTTTTAATGGTAAAACATCATTGTCAGCGGTTTCTGCTAAACACAATATTCAATTGGCATTTTTTGATGGCCGCGGAGGGCCGCCTGCCCGTGGAGGAGGTAAAACTCACCGTTTTTATGCTTCGATGGGTAAGGAAATTGCCAATAAGAACATGCAGTTAACTGTTCAGGGGCAAACCATCAGTTCTCAATACGGATCTGTAGAAAGTGCTGAATTTAATATTGAGCAATTGATAAACGCCGGATTAACATCAGGCCTGAAAGAAAAACATAATATTCTTTTAGATCCTGAAAATAAAACCCTGCTTGATGAAATGGCCGAAGAAAGTTATAAGGCTTTTGTCGACCTCCGTGAGCATCCATTATTTGTAAGTTATTTAGAGAAATTGTCTCCTTTAAAACTATTATCGCAAGCTAATATCAGCAGCCGTCCGGTAAAAAGAAATGGCGGAGGCGAAATGAAACTTGAAGATTTAAGGGCCATTAGTTTTGTTACCGCCTGGAGTATGCTAAAACAGAATGTACCCGGTTTTTATGGAATGGGAACGGCCCTGAAAAGCCAGGAAAATGCAGGCAATTGGGATAAAGTAGTTAAAGTTTACCAGGATTCTGATTACTTGAAAACCATTGTAGATAACTGTATGATGAGTATGAGTAAATCAGACTTCACAATAACAGCACATTTGGCGGCAGATGAAGAGTTTGGTGCTTTTTGGACTCAATTACACAACGAATTCAAATTAGCGAAGGAGATGCTTTTAAAACTATCCGGACAGCCAACTTTAATGGCGAATTATCCTGTAGATAAAAAATCGATTGCTACACGCGAAAAAATTATTTTGCCATTGGTATTGATTCAGCATTTTGCTTTAGAAAAACTACAGCATGATCAAAACGAGAAAGACCAGCATGCTTTAGAAAAACTTGCGGTAAGAACGGTTTTCGGTATTGTAAATGCGGGACGAAATTTGGCTTAAAGTTTCATTTGTACCTCGCAGGTTTTTAAAACCTGCGAGGTATAAAAATATTGTTCAAAGGTCTGTATCCGTAAAGGCCTTTTTTATTTTCGTGCGCCGGGCATGGCAATCGACTATAGGGTTCAAGTCCCGAACACGCTTAGCAGTAGGAAGTGTTAGCTCGAGACAAGGGTGTCGTGGGTGACTGCG
>NZ_LMKM01000037.1 GCF_001421515.1 Pedobacter sp. Leaf216
ATATTTTATTACCTCAAACAAAAACTGGTGTACTTTGGCTCGGAATGACTGGTGCACTATGCCTCGGAATGGGTGGTGTAGTATGGGTCGGAATATCCACCGAAAACTATTCAGTTCTGCGGAGTCAAATCTTTCGGGCAAACCTAAATACCTCACGTGGGACGAGCTATGGGAACACGCTTCACCCAAATTTAAAGACTCAGCCAATCTCGATTACGACAAAATCATGAAGCTATTTACGACAACTGATCTAAAAGGCTACAGACAAGATGAGCGTTTCGCAAACATGATCGACGATGCCTTGCATTGCTTTTATGCCGCTCATTGCGACTATTTCATTACGATTGACAAACGCTGTGCGGACAAGGCTAGACTGGTCTATGAGAAGCTCGGTATTTCAACCGCTGTATACAGTCCCGATCAATTTTATGCATATGCATCATCATTAGCTTCTATCGAATAATATGTATCAGTAACCGAATTTACTGGAGCAATTTAAGGGGTATATCTAAAAATAAAGCTATTTGTATTTATCGTGTAGATCATTGATCCATTTATCACTTACAATATTAGTCTGAAACGGTTCAACCCTAAGTGAAATGATATCATCAAGCAGCAAAACCGTTCGGATTATACACCTTCTACATTCGCTTCTATGGGTCTCATCATGAACACCCTTATTAAAAAGTGCATATAATTTTTCCCATTCTTTGAAAAGTGTGGCGGTGGCAGAAACAATCATCTCGACATTGGTTTTGCTCTGCAGTTGTTTAGTGGCAAAAGCCATTAACCTATTCTTATATTTATCCTCCTTTAATGATCTCCCGTCTATAATTTGTTCAGTTGCCGGAAATAAGCAACCGGTCACATACTCAAAAACCCTTCTACATGAAGTCATCACGTGAGCATACTGCTCTCCTACTAATGCAGCGTCAAATGCACTTGTCAATGCCCATAGTTTATTAGTAAGATCTGGAGCAACATCAATCAGTTTCCCTGTAATTTCATCACTAATACTGGCAAAAAGTGCATCAACGCTTTTACGCCATTCGGCCCCGCGCCTGGCATGTTCGTAATTATGATGGTCATCAAACACACTATATCTGTAGTTTGAGTTTTCGATCTTCACATGAGCAAAGAATAAGCCTTCAAAGAAAGTTTTTTCTTCAGCAGCATATTCCCGCATTTCCGGATCATCATTATCCACCATTATATAGAGGTCCTTGTTTAATATCCGAAACTTAGGGCCAATACACTCCCCATAACAATACCACTGCAACTCATCGGAATGATCTATCTCGAATGCCCCGAGGTAATGTTCTTCGTCCTTTAGGAAAGTATGTATTTGTTGAGCAACAGACTTGCCTATCGTTTCAAAGCAGATGATAAAGATATTTTCTCTAAGCATCACTTTTGCATTATCATAAGAAATGCGTTTCCAGGTATCAAAAGGAAAACCTACAAGCCGGTTGACGAACAGACGTTCATCTACATCTCTGATGTCGCCAAGAATAAGATCACCAGTCAGCACTTTACTAGAGAGACTAACGCCCTCCATTTTTAAATACTTTCGAAAAAGCAATTCATAAAAATGCTTGTCGTAAAAACCGGTGATATCTGAACATTTGAAATGATATGCTACTTTCACACATAAACATACTAAAAAGTGGACAACAATTGTATGGGCATTGGTAAATTTAAAATTAACGTTTTGCGATTCGTTTCTTTTGTTTAGCAAACTCGCTGCTGGTTTTTGCCATCTCTCTTTCGAGAATACTAAAGTGTGCAGAAAGTTGTCGCTTAATCGATGTTGAATTCATTCCTTTTCTAACAATACCTGCAGCCGTTATATATTGCTCCTGAGCGGCATTCTGAGCGTAAGTGATGAAGTTGCGATCGCCGAAATGGGTATAACGACCGTGAAGTTGTTTTTTAGAAATTTTTTCCTTTTTAGATTTTTTACCATATGCCATCATCATAGTTTTAAGCACGCGCCCCTTGGCTTTTCTAAAATATCGGGAGAGGCTTGCTGGCCGAACATAAATATTCCTTCCATTGAATTCAAAACCAAGGTATTGGAGATTTCTATAAAATTTCTGTTCATTAACTTTTGTCGTAGCTTTCTTACCTTCACCCCTGATATCAAATGAACGAATTTTCCCACTACTGTCTGGCCTAAACTCGATTACTTCGGTTTTTTTCTTTTGTATGGTCAGATGATATTTGTCCTTACGCTTTATCTCATCGACAACCTCGTTATTTAAATAAACAGCATTTTCAGATTTGCAGATCAACAGCAAGTCATCGCAATAGCGGAAATAGTGAAAATCCATTTGCTTACCTAATCTGGTGAGCCACCTGTCAAATTCAATTAAATAAATATTTGATAAAACTGAACTCATAGGTGATCCCTGAGGGATACCCCTGTAAGAGAGCGAACCATCGTCGTTCACTTTGGGCTTATTAAGCACAATCAACTGTCTACGGCGGATCAGTTCAAATTTTTCTAAATAAGTTGATCCGGCAATATCATCTGAGATCAGATCTAATAAATTGAAAAACTTATCTGCTTTTAGCATATCAATTTCAAAATGTTTTAAAAAACTAGCTTTTCCTACATATCGATAGTTTGTCAGGGATCGAAATACTTTATACTGATCGAGTGGGAGTTGTTTTTTACCAATTACCTCACACCATTTTTCTTTTAAAAGTTTGTGGTCAATATTATCAAAATAACCGGTTATGTCCAAAGCAATAGCCGTGCATTTGCCATGCTTAGCAACCATTTCTTTAACAGAATCGAAAGCGCGTTTAGCAAATTGAATGTTGCAGTCGCCTCCGAGGTCAGAACGGTAAGCAAGGATGCAATTATCGAATTTTTCTTTTTTTATGTATTTTTGGTAGGCCTCGGTTAGTGCGTAAGCATAAAAGGAGTAGATATAGGAATCAATATGTGATGGGAATGAAATGGGCCGTATTTTTGTTTCCAAATCATAGGCATCGATTGTTTCGTCAAATTTATATCTTGGTGTTTTGGCCAGGATTTTTAAGTGCGGTGTAAATGAATATTTAGCAATTGTATTGAGAGTGGGATCCTTGAGAAGTTTCCTAATTTTGTTCCCCGATTTGGCAAAGTCAAAAACATTGTCAAATTGCTTGTATGTCTTGGGTTTATCAGATTTCTTTACCTTTTCCGCAAAACGTTCCCAAAGCTCATCAGTATATATAGCATCAATAATCATAATTTTTAATGGGACATCAGCTAGAGAAATCCATCAGAGTTAACACTCTAGCCAATGCACAATGTATATTCATTGCTCAGTAAATGACCGCCTTCAATCATTTGGGGACTTGAACCCCTGTTATACCCAAATCCGCCCATGGCCGATCACCTTTAAAAGTGCGGCACTACACATTGAACAAACCGACGCCTGCTCAACCTTTTTAGGATTACCGGTCAATCATCTGATATTGACTTCCGTTCCCCCCAAAACCTTTCGTTGCATGTTTCGTCGCAGATCGGGTATTCCAAAATTTCTTTTGGTAAGGTCTTTTTAAACTTAAACTATAATGTTATGAGCATACTGAATTACATTCTACAAACATCTATTGTTCTTATCTTACTGTCTATAAGGATAAGAATTGATTTAACAGATATTTATAATAAACTGCAACATTCTTTGGAACTGTTCCAAAGAATTAGTAACTTAAACAACACATCCAATGGACTACACCAGAGGCAATTATTAGACAACAAATATTCAGCCAGAAACTAATAACTGACATCATGTCTTAGACGTCAGTTAGAATGTTTACGAATTTTCTTAAAGGCAAATGTAAATTCGACTAACCTCCTATTTCCGACCTCTAACTCAGATTGATAATTAATCCTCTCTGCAGTAAGTTGAATGCATCAAAATGACCCATTACGTTTTCGCCGAACAATTCTTTAAAGACCGTTTTTCCGATATTCATTTTATTAAATAAATTAAAAGCTACTATAAAAATTAAAAAAAACATAGTTGCACTTCTGCGACCTGGATCTTTTCAATACTCCTCAATGTTGCTAAAATAATTTTTTGATTATAATTTGTAGTATCCTTATTTCCTACTTTTGAAGCCATTGCATTTTTAAGTTTTTGAATCGCATGATGTAGTGCATCTTCCCTTGAGCTAAAAATGGGGGTATAAACACAAATTCCTGATGATGAACCTGCTGTTCCATAGGCAATGCTCATGCCATAAGTCCATTTATTGTTAGGTCCTTTTCCTAAGGTAACGGTGCTATAACTGCCATATCGGTCTCTTTCAGTCAATCCGAAACGCAATTCTTCCTGATCCAAGAATAGTGGTCTTGTTAGCCAACCATATTCATCAAAATCAATTTCGGCAAATCCGAACTTTAAACCGCAACGAAAAGCATAGACATTGAAGATAATGGTTCTCAAGCCGTCACCAAATTGGTGGAACCACTTCAATTGTTTAAGGTCATTTTGTTGAATGGTTTTTAAAATCTCATTAAGGAGTTCACGTTCATAACTCACATGATAATGTTCTTCCAAATACTGGGTTACTGCAGTTTCATTTAGCAATGCTGATAGTGTTTCCATAGCGATACATTTATTTTTTAACTGCCCAAGAAATTGCGCTGACTGCTTATCGCTCAAGGGCGGCGTAGCCGTTTATAAACCCTTGAACGATAAATAGCAGCTCAGCGATAGATTTGCAGATTTAAAAATTAATGGATAAGAGAAAGATCGATTGCTTTGAAAAGAATTACGTAGGGATCCCTATAGGGAGTACGTAAGAATATTTTATACACAGTTTATTATTGCGATAGGGTATAATAGAGCTATTATGAAATCAAAGACGGACATTAAAAATATACTTAAACCAATCCTTATTGTTGAAGAATTACCAAAAACATTTGGCAGTAGCTTGTATAGAAACAATAACAAACAGCAGAGCAAAATTACCGAAGAAGAAAAGATAATGCTAACTTTAATAGCAAATATTATTGTAGAAATAGCTTTAAGGGAGGAATTATGAACGCTATAGGTTATATGAGATTGAGCAGTAAGGATCAATCAAAATCATTAGAATATCAAGAATCATCAATAAAAGAATATTGTAGACGCAACAACTTAAACATTATCGGATTGTTTAAGGATAATGGGGAATCAAGTTACACATTCGACCGCCCTGATTATCGTGCCTTGGAGCTATACCTAAAGAACTACAAAGGTCAATGTAATTATATCATCGTACTTGACCATGACAGATTCAGCAGAAACCTTCCGGAGGCGTTGATGAAAATCGGTGAGCTGGAAGCCAAATATGGAGTCAAAGTGCTTTCCACAAATGAAAGGATTGATCTGGACACCTCCGATCCAGACGTATTCATTAAGCGAGCCTTTGAGTACATGATGGCCAATAAGGAATTGTTTAATATTCGCAAGCGTACAAAGCAGGGCGTCAGAAATGCAAAGGAAAGTGGCCGTTATCTCGGAAGGGCACCTTATGGTTATAGGAATATTATTGATGGAACTAGAAAAAACCTAATAGAGATCCATCAAGGCGAAGCTTTAATAGTTGAGCGAATATTCAGGGAATTTATCATCGGCATTCCTCAATATATCATTTATAAAAATGTCAAAGCGTTAGGCTTTACAAGAACCAGCAAGTCTGCTATCCAGGAGATCCTTATGAATTGTGTCTACGCAGGACTAATCAGGGTCCCACCCTTTCAGGAACTGCCAGAGAAATTTGTGAAGTCTATCCATTTGCCGATAATCTCAGATGCGGAGTATTGGCTGGTGCAGAATATGTTGAATAAAAGCAAGAGAAAAACACGTGTCCAACCAGCGGAGGATTTTCCATTGAGGGGCATTCTTAAATGTTGGTGTGGAAAGGGAATGACAGCTGGATATACTAAAGGCCGTAAAAGCTATTACTTGTATTATCGTTGTACAGAGCATACGAATTATAATTTAGCAGGCAACAAGTTGCATGACGCTATCGAAGCGGTATTAAAAGGCTTAAGCTTCTCTACCCATCAAGTCCAATTTGTTAGGGAAACAGCAAAGGCCTTATTGATAGAGCCGCAGAAGTTAAAGAAAGAACAACATCAAAATAAAATCAGAAAGCTTCATGAGCTAAACGAAAAGATTTTCAAGCTTGAAGAACGATTGATGAATAATGAGATAGAGAGTTCGACCTATCAAACCTGGTTTCAAAAATACAAAGAAGAAAAGGCAATGCTTGAATATTCATTAAGTGGAAATCAACCATCTAAAATCCGAAACGAGGATGAGCTTATTGACCGAATTTTACCTAACCTAACTAACCTCCATGAGATTTATCAAAAAGGCAACATTACACAGAAGCATACGCTGATGAGGGGGGTGTTCAAAGATAATCTGGTATGGGGTGACGATATGTTTAGAACCGCTTTTATTGACCCGACGTTCAACGATAACATACTGAAAGTCAAGCAAAAAGGGTTGCTTTTTAACGAGCAACCCTTTAAGGTTTTGGGCTTGAGCCCGGTTAGTACCCGGAGCCGGAGTCGAACCGGCACGGTTTCCCACAGGTGTTTGAGACCAGCGCGTCTACCAATTCCGCCATCCGGGCATTCTTGTTGGACGGGGTTGCAAATGTAGATAACGAAACCCTAATTCACAAAATTATTTTTAATTAATTTTAACTCACTGAAGCACAATTATTTTGGTCGCTCATCTTTCAATTTGCGGTCTACCACGAAGGGTATAAACGGCAAAAGTGATGCTAAAAAGATCAGAACGGCTTTACCAAACTTCCATTTTTGCTCTTGCCAGGCTAAAATTAAAGTAGCTGCATACAACACAAATAATAATCCGTGTGCCCAACCGGTATACTTTACATATAAAGGTAAATTTGCAAAATATTTTAAAGGCATGGCTACAAATAACAAGAGCAAATAGGATATACCTTCTGCTACGGCTACTTTACGAAAAATAGAAAGGGAACTATTCATTGATCTGATTGTTTTTCCGAAAGTATAATAAAGCCACTGGTTAACAAAAACTAAAAAATGATTTTACAATTGAGTGTTTTAAAGAAGTTGAAGGTAGAAGGTTCAGGGCTTTATCTTAAGACCTTTGCTACCTGACTTTACAGCCTAACTTCCTCATCCATTTTCCATTCAAAATCTTCCATCCACTCCTATTTCACCAGTCGCTCTCTAATCCTATCAATGTATTTTTGGCGGTAAAAATTATCTTTTATTGAAGGTAATAATGCATCAGATGCTTCAGGGTTGCTATCGAACTGATTGATAAGATCATTTAATTCCTTTGCCAAATCTTCTTCAATTGATGCAACATCTCTTTTTACCTGCTCAAGCTTTTCTGCATCCGGCTCAAATTCCAAATCCATTAAAACTTCGTTTACATCCATCATTTCCATCAAAAAAGATTGGGGAAGTTGGTAAGCCTCATCAGTTGCTACAATCCCCTTTAGTTCAAGCACGTATTTTAAGCGCTTTTTAGCATTACTTAGTGTTTGGTAGGCCTTGTTGTTCAAAGTTGACAGATCGAGTACTTCCTGCTGCTTCTCTTCACTTTCATTGGCATAAAAATCGGGATGAAACTGTTTGCTCAAAGCATAAAATTTTGATTTTACAGCATTTTGGTTTGGTTTGAACTGTATGGGAAGATCGTAAAATTCGAAATAATTAGGTTGTTGTACTGCTTCGCTCATGATACTTATTAAATTAAAAAGCCGCAGATGTTCAGATTGAAGATTCCAATCTGTGCATCTGCGGCAATTATATCAATTTGATTTTACTTACCGAAAGATTTTAAAATATCATTACCAAAAGCAAACACCATTAAACAAATCAGGATTACAAAACCAACGATTTGGGCCTTTTCCAACACTTTTTCGCTTACAGGCTTACGTTGTACCATTTCAATTAAAAGAAACACCACATGGCCCCCATCAAGCCCGGGTATAGGCAATAAATTCATAAATGCCAATGCCATAGAAATTAATCCCGTTAGCGTCCAAAATTTAACCCAATCAAATGTACTTCCATATACTTTGGCAATTCCAATCGGACTGCTGATATTACGGGCACTTAATTTCCCGGTAATCATTTTACCAATACCTTTTGCGTTATCTAAAAAAGTACTCCATGCCATATTTGCACCAACAGGGAGCGATTCGATAAAACCGAAATCCACGTGTGCAGTTTCAGGCATTTTTAAATTAGGGCCAATTCCAATTGTGCCATCTTTGCCTACTTTAAGATCGAATGTAATCGCTTTGCCTTTGCGCAAGGCATTAATGGTAATTGGTTTTAATTTATTTGTAGAAACTTCTTCTTTAAACTGGTCGAAAAAGGTAATCTGTTTGCCGTTAACCGATAAAATACTATCGCCGGGTTTAATGCCTGCAGCATAGGCCGGGTAAACTGGCTTTTCAAATTTCCGTCCAAATAGTTTATCAAAGAACGAAGGTTTATCAGCTTTCTCATCCGGTGCACTCACTTTATCTACACTTTCCATCCGATAACGCGGAGAAATAAAATTCTCTTTATCGTTTTTAGAAATCTTATTTAAAATGGTATCCGGAACGGAAATATAAAGTGTTTGATTACCTCTTAAAATGGTTAACTGCGCGCCATCAAATAAAACTTTACTTGATATCGCATCCTCAAAACGGATCAGTTTATTGCCATTAATCGCTAAAATTTTATCTCCGTTTTTTAAACCAATTTCTTTACCGATTGCGCCAACAGAAATACCATCATTTAATTTACTGTTAACTGTATAATTTTGTCCGATATTAAAAGTCAGCATCCAAAAGATAAAAATACCAACTATCACATTTACGATAATACCACCAAGCATCACGATTAAGCGTTGCCAGGCCGGTTTTGAGCGGAATTCCCATGGTTGCGCAGGTTGAGCCATTTGCTCTGTATCCATACTTTCATCAATCATTCCGGCAATTTTCACATAACCGCCAAGTGGTAACCATCCCACACCATATTCAACATCACCTTTTTTGAAACTGAAAAGTTTGAAACCCCAGGCATCAAAAAATAAATAAAACTTTTCTACTTTAATACCAAATGCCCTGGCTGCCAAGAAATGCCCTAATTCGTGTAATATTACCAATAAAGACAATCCGAGCAGCAGCTGCCCCGCCATAATCAATCCATTCATATTTTCTTATAAAATTTTTATGTTAGATGTTAAACTATATTTTTTGTTACTAATTCGCCGGCTAAGATACGGCTATGTTTGTCAGTTTCTAAATAATCGCTCAATTGTGGTTTTTCCACGAAACTGATTTCAGCCATACACTGTTCAATAACTTCACTCATCTGCAGAAAACCGATCTTATCATTCAAAAATGCCGCTACAACAATTTCATTCGCCGCGTTTAAAATACAAGGCATGTTCCCCCCTTTTCGTAAAGAAGTAAATGCAAGTTCTAAATTCCTAAAGGTTTCCATGTCGGCTTTTTGAAAGCTAAAATTTGGGTAATCTAAGAAGTTAAAACGCTTAAAATCGTTTTTTAGCCTATCGGGATAATTTAAAGCATATTGAATGGGCAGTTTCATATCCGGAACACCGAGTTGTGCTTTCATCGAACCATCGGTAAACTGCACAATAGAATGGATAATGGATTGTGGATGAACAATTACATCAATCTGATCTACATCAAGATCAAACAGCCATTTCGCCTCAATTACCTCTAAACCTTTGTTCATTAAAGAAGCAGAATCGATCGTGATTTTTGCTCCCATTACCCAGTTGGGATGTTTTAACGCCTGCTCTTTTTTTACAGTTGATAAAAAATCTTTGCTTTTACCTAAAAATGGGCCTCCCGAAGCGGTAAGATAGATTTTTTCGATTTCATTCTGCGTTTCGCCAACCAAACACTGAAATATCGCCGAGTGTTCAGAATCTACAGGTAAAATTTTAACCTGATGCTCAACGGCCAGTTTCGTTATCAATTCTCCGGCTACCACTAAAGTTTCTTTGTTGGCAAGCGCAATATCTTTTCCTGCTTTTATGGCGGTAATGGTTGGCTCTAGCCCTACTGATCCCATTAAAGCGGTTAATACCACATCGCTTTCCTGGTAGGCAGCAACTTCGGATAAAGCAGCTTCGCCAGCCAAAACTTTAATATTTAGCGCAGATAAGGCATTTTTTACTTCAATATATTTGCTTTCATCACAGATTACCACAACATCGGGTTTAAATTCCAATGCCTGTTTTATCAGTAATTCCGAATTCTTTAATGCAGATAATACCGTTACTTTAAAAACTGTAGGGTGGTCTCTAACAACTTCAAGTGCTTGCGTACCTATGCTGCCTGTAGAACCAAGTATTGTTATTCTTTTCAAATTCTTTTAATATCATGATGCTTAAGTTTAATTAAGCATTTTATCTAATTTTTTTGTTTTCCACTTGCCCCTATCCTTCTCGCTGTACTTCGTCATTGCGAAGCTGAACTTGAGCGCGCTGAAGCAATCTGATTTGTTTAATAAGATCGCTACATCTCATTGCCATGGTTCTTGTTTCCAGTAATCATTTTTCTCATTTCGTTTCGTGAAGATACGAATCGAGTAAGATTAATTAAACAATATACTTCTCCAACCCGTCTGCCAGTTTCCGATCGTTACTTAAACGCGGCACTTTATTTTGTCCGCCTAGTTTCCCCTCACTTTTCATGTAATTTACAAAAGCATCTTTTTGCAAAGTACGTATAATCAATGGCTGTAGGATGTTTCCTTCAATCAGGTCAAAGTAATAAATATTTTTCTTTTGCAAAGCCTCATCAACTTTTTTGCTAAACGCAAGCATATCTTTTGGTGCAGACGAAAACTCTATAAACCACTCATGATAAGGAAGTTGCCCAGATGCTGGATTAACCTGAGGCGCAACTGTAAATTCTGTAATTTCTACCTGCTCCTGGTTTGCAACACTCAAAATTGCCTGCTCAACCTCCTCGCCAATTACATGTTCGCCAAAGGCTGAAATAAAGTGTTTTATCCGGCCAGTTACTACAATTTTATAAGGATTTTTCGAAACAAACTTCACTGTATCGCCAATGCTGTAGCCCCATAAACCTGCATTGGTATTTAAAATCAATGCGTAATTGATAGCTAATTCTACTTCTCCAAGCGATAATCTTGTCGGGTTATCATTATAATATTCATCGGCAGGCACAAACTCATAAAAAATACCTGCATCAGCCAACAAGAGTAAGCCTTTATCTTTCTGCGAATCCTGATAAGCAATAAATCCTTCAGATGCTGGATAAGTTTCTATCGCATTTATCTTTTTGCCGATACTTTGCTCAATTTTAGCACGGTAAGGCTCAAAATTTACCCCACCATATATAAAAAGACTAAAATTCTTAAATATTTCGCCAATTTTCTTTCCACCGGATTTTTCTGAAAGTTTGTCAAAATACATTTGTACCCAGGGTGGAATCCCCGAAATCAAGGTCATATTTTCATTGAGGGTTTCCTCCACAATGGCATCAACTTTTTGTTCCCAATCTTCAATTGTATTGGTTTCGTAAGAAGGTAATCGGTTTTTTTGCAGGTAAGCGGGCACATGGTGGGCTACAATTCCTGATAAACGGCCTACATTAATTCCATTTTTTACAGTTAAAACCGGGCTTCCTTGTAAGAAAATCATTTTTCCGTTTACAAAATCGGCTTTGCCAGTTTCATGAATATAGGTTAGTATGGCATTACGGGCAGCTTTGATGTGTTCAGGCATCGATTCTTTCGAAAGCGGAATATATTTTACACCAGATGTGGTGCCTGATGTTTTTGCAAAATAAAGTGGTTTCCCTTTCCATAGTACATCCGGTTCTCCTGCCACCACACGATCTACGTAAGGCTTTAGTCCTTCATAATCCTGAACAGGAACATATTTTTTAAAATCATCATAGGTTTTGACATCGGAAAAATGATGATCTTTCCCAAACGCTGTATGTCTGGCCTCCTCAATAAGCTTTTTCAGGATCTTATTTTGAGCATTAACGGCATTATGCTTCCATTTGTTAATCTGCCAAACTGCAAATGCCGCAAAGGGCTTACTTAATGCTGCTTTAAGCCCCCACCCCGCTGAAGGGGACTTTTCCTTTCTATGGTTCTGTTCTTTTTCCATAAATTTTTAATCTGATTTTCGCCCCCTTCAGGGTTTAGGGGGTTAAACGATATTATGCAAAATATCCGGATGCTCATCGCCTTTATACTCACCCGAAATTTTACGGTATGCAACCGTTAAAGCTACACTGGAAAGCGGAACAATGATAAATGAACTTAAAATATTTACAATGAAAGCAACAAGCGGCCATTGCAGGTAGTTTAGCAATAGATAAATTAAATATCCTCCACCTAAAACAACCAATAACAATAAAATTTTAGTGAAATTTCCTTTGGTAGTAGCTAAACTCAATTTAATCGAATCAAATGGTGTTGCACCTTTATCGATGATAAAAAACGGGAAAAATGAAATTCTTAACCAAGTAATAAAAATAGCTATGATACCAACCGAAATGGCTACATTTTTTACAATAGCAACATTAATTCCTGTATAAATAAATGGAAAAGCTACAAGTATAACCACCAGGTAAACACCAAGGATGCAACCTACAAAATAAAGAGTGGCTACTAAAAATCTAATAATTTGTTGCCTCGTTGGAAGTGTATCTACAATTTTTACATCGTTTTCTTCATCATCCATTAAATGGAAAATATATTTAAACAGCGAAAGGTTGATGGTAAAATAAAGCAGTACAAAAATAATTACCATAATAACGCTCAGCGCTTTGCTTACGTCCTTTATAAAAAAGGCCATTAAACTTGATGCACTTGCCGTAATAAACATTAAAAAACATAGCGTAGCAATCGAGAAATAGTGTTTTTTGGTAATGCTCCATGCCTTTTGCATTACATCATTAACGGCGAACGTACTTTCTTTTAGATAATTGATCATTGTTGTTTAAATACCACTCGTTTAAATAAATCCTGTATAAATCCTAAACCATAAGCGGTTAATTGGATAAATGAAGATATAATGCTCAAAAATGCAACTTTTAAAGATTTATTTACAGACCATGAATGAAAAAATATCAACATAAAGTAAATCAATAAGAAGAAGTTACAAACATATGCCAGCGGTGGATAAATAAAATTACACAAAATAGTGAAACCAAAGCCTAAAGTAAATAATGCTGGAAAAAAGTGTACAAGCTTTAATTCTTTTGGAAAATGTTTATAAATATTAATTCTTGCCCTTCCAAAAAAGTGTAATTGCGTATAAAACTGGCTAAAACTTGTCCTACGTTTATGATAAACCTTTGCCTCTGGAATCAGGCCGATTTTAAATCCGTTTTCATGAATCCGGATGCTGTACTCAATATCCTCACCCAATCGGGTTAATATAAAACCACCTACCTTTTCCCAAGCCTGGCGGGATACACCCATGTTAAAACTACGGGGGTGAAATTGCCCTACATGCTGCTTGTTACCGCGGATACCACCAGTGGTGAAAGGTGATGTCATGGCGTAACTGATTGCTTTTTGCACAGGAGTAAAACTATCATGCGCAGCATCCGGGCCACCATAAGCATCTAAATGATGCTCGTATAAATAATTTTTAACCGTTTCGAGGTAATTTGAAGGGATTAAACAATCCGAATCGAAAATTACAAAGTAATCACCTGTGGCCCGTTCAAAACCAAAATTACGTGCGAAACCTTGTCCGGCGTTTTCCTTAAAATAATATTTAATATCCAGTTTATCAGCATAAGAGGCTACAATTGCCTTCGCATCGTTTTTGGAACCATCTTCAATAACCAGCACTTCAAACTGCAAATAAGTTTGTTTAGTTAAGGTATTTAATAACTCGTCTATTTCTTGTGGACGATTATAAAGGGGAATAATGATGGAGAAAAACATGTCTTTAAGCTGAAAGCTAAAAGACTAAAGACCAAAGCGCTTTATGCTTTAAGCTTTAGTCTTTCAGCTTATTTAATTTCTTTTTCTATTAAATACTGGTTTCTTTCTGGTGCGTTGCGTGATAATAGCTCGGCGATAAAACCAGCTAAAAACATCTGCGATCCTACAACAATGGCAACCAGTGACAAATAAAACAAAGGCTGATCGGTTACATCACGATAAGGTAAGCCTTTCCAGATTAAAATTTGTTTTTCTATAAGTACGTAAAGCGACATTACAATTCCTAAAAAGAAACTCAATACGCCCAAAGAGCCGAAAAAGTGCATTGGCCGCTTACCGAATTTACCAACAAAAAATATGGAAAGTAAATCTAAAAAGCCATTGATAAACCTGCTGAAACCGAATTTTGTTGTGCCATATTTACGGGCTCGGTGTTCTACCACCTGCTCTGATATTTTACTGAATCCTGCCCATTTGGCTATTACCGGAATATAACGGTGCATTTCGCCATATACTTCTATGGTTTTGATAACATCGCTTCGGTAAGCCTTTAACCCACAATTAAAATCATTCAGCTCAATGCCACTCATTTTGCGGGTAGCTGCATTAAATAATTTCGTAGGGATTGTTTTCGTAATCGGATCGTAACGTTTCTTTTTCCAACCGGATATAATATCGAGTTTTTCTTCTCTAATCCTTCGGTATAATTCAGGAATTTCATCCGGACTATCCTGTAAATCAGCATCCATGGTAATTACCACATCGCCCTGTGTAGCCTCAAAACCTACATTTAGTGCTGCAGATTTACCGTAATTACGCCTAAATTTAATGCCTTTTATGGCAGGATTTTGAAGCCTTAATTCTTCAATTACCTCCCAAGATCTATCGGTACTGCCATCATCAACCAAAATAACCTCGTAACTGAAGTTATTGTCTGTCATCACTTTATCAATCCAGGCCGTTAATTCTGGCAAAGATTCATCTTCATTAAATAAGGGTACTACAACTGATATATCCATTTTTTAAGCATAAACCCCGCAAATTTAAAAAACATGCGAGGTTTGTTTAAATTAAAACGTGCAAATTTCATCAAATTAAATGATAAAACCTGCACGTTCAAAATTTATAAGGAAATTAAACTCTATCTTTTTTTATTACTGCGGCAGTGATTAAGCTAATTACCAAACCAATCAGCGTATAGGTTATAGCAGATCCGAATGCAATCATATAGATCATATATTTGCTCATCATATTTACCCCTTTAAGTGTCTGTTCGTTATCCCCTGCGGCTTTGATTTGAATATCCAAAATATTTTGTAACGCACCTTTATCTATAACGCCATAATAGAGCATCATTAATAAACCAATAAAAAGGCCTGAATACGCAGCTACTTTAAAACCGGCAGAAAATGCTCTACCGTAAGTTATAAAACCACCCAATTCATTTTTATGCTTGTTCTGAGCGTAGTAAATTGCCAAAATAAAAGTACCATACGACAGGATAACTGAAATTACTTTTTGCCAAATTGGTGTACCTTCTACCTGTGCACTTACACCAAGCAGGTTCATGATGAATATTAATGCTAAAGTGTAAAAGGCAAAAGCAATTGCTACTTGAAATGCCAATGCATTGGGTTTCTTTTCTTCCTGAAGTATCTGTTGTTCCATGATTAATTTAATTTAGTTATTAATTGTTGTAATTAATATATAAGTAGCAGAATCGAATGATTTGTTACGGCTAAACTGAATTATTTCTTTAGTTGTTTCTGCACTACCTTCTACATCAAGGAAAAAAGCCATAAAAGGAACAAACAATTCTTGCATTTCTTCGCTGATATTTAGCGTTGCTGCCGTTTTGCAAATTTCTTCCACACTGCTCTCGGCCAATTGCTGATTGCTGATCAGTTCTTCGTAAATCTCAAATTCATCCTGAAACTCATCATCCTCCACCAACAAAAATTCTTTTAAGAAATCGCCCAATTCGGGATCTAAATCTTCGTCCTTGCATTCTTTAATATACAACAGAAGGTTTAAGAGTTCTGTTCCCCTATCAATGGTCTCTTCTTCTATATTTGCCCATTCATCACTTTCCAGGTAATCTTCTTCCAGTTTCTGTACATCACTGCTAAAGAAGTTTACCATTAATAAATCGAAAAATACTTCTCGTAGTTCTTCAAATTTATGATGCGCATCAAAAACGGCATCAAAAGCAGCCGCTTTATCTAAAAAATTAACATCTAGCTCGAAAGCAGCCAATAATTCTGTCTCAAAACCTTCTACGTTGGTTGCCGAAACCTCAGCATATTTATTAATGGTTGCGCTCAGCGCTTTTTTTACTCTGTTATCCATGATTAAGATTTTTTGGATTTAAGGATTTTTTAATGTCAATAGTGGATCATGCAATATTTATTTCAGCAACTATCCATGATAATGACAGCCAAATATTTTCAACTAACTTTCCGAATACTGATTGTTATTATAAACCAACTTCACTTTTCCTGTAAGTTCAGTACCCAATAACGGACTGTTTGCCGATTTTGAATAATTACTTGCAGCATTATACAACCATTTTTCTGTCGTATTGAAAACGGTAAAGTTAGCTTCAGCTCCTTCTTCTATTACCGGAACAGCTAAATTTAACAATTTACGTGGATTTATAGCCAATTTCTCAGCAATTAAAGTAATATCCAAACCTGCTTTTATTAACAAAGGAAGTACAGTTTGCAAAGCTATAAGGCCATAATGAGCAATTTCGAACTCCACATTTTTAAATTCAATTTCCTCTGGTCGGTGCTGCGAAGTTATGGCATCAATGGTTCCGTCTTTTAAACCGGCAATTAGTGCCTTTAAATCTGCTTTTCCCCGTAGTGGTGGCTTAACTTTGTAATTGCTATCAAAATCGCTTAAAAGTTCTTCTGTAAACACCAGGTGATGCGCCGTTACATCGCAGGTAACCTGCACCCCATCTTTTTTAGCCTTACGGATCAATGCTACTGCACCTGCGGTAGAAATATTGCTGATGTGAATTTTAGTATCGTTATAAGCTGCCAGGAAAATATCGCGTGCAATATGCATTTCCTCGGCAAGCGCGGGTAAACCCTTCATGCCCAAAAGCACTGAGTTTTTACTTTCATTTATTTGCGATTTCCCTGCAATGGATTTATTTTCGGGGTAAACCATTAAAAGCGCATCGAAACCTTTGGCATATTGCAAAGCACGGCTCATAAAACCGTCATCCTGTATGGCCCTATCACCATCAGAAAAAGCTACAGCACCAGCCTGCTGCATATCAAAAAGTTCGGCAAGTTCTTTTGCTTCACGGTTCTGGCTTATTGCTCCTACCGGAAAAACATCAACCAAGTTGTTTTTTGCCCTGTTAATTACATATTCTACCTGAGATTTTGATTGTACAACCGGGCTTGTTTGTGGTAATAAAGCCAATCCGGTAAAACCACCAGCCTTTGCTGTAGCGGTTAAGGTTTGAATATCTTCCTTGGTTTCGAACCCCGGATCGCCGGCTACGCAATTTAGATCGAAAAAACCTGGAGTTAAAAAGGCACCTTGAGCATCAAAAACCGTTTCGTTTTTATCGGCAGTTAATTTACCTATGTTTTTAATTTTACCATTATCTACCCGAACATCGCATTGTTGAGTGTTAAATTTACTTTGCGGATCGGCAATGGTTACATTTTTAACCAGGAGATTCATATTGTTTTTTTTGTGTTGTTAAAAAATCGGATGAGCAAAATTTCTGCTGCAATAAAAATCAGCGACAAAATTAGACAAAGTTTCCATAAAGTTCGGCCGATTTTATTGGCACCGGCAATTAATTTAATGGCATCTTTATCGGTATCGAATATTTTCAAATTACTTTTACCTGCCAACAGATCAAGTTCTGCCTTACTCAAATAATGCATATCAGATTCGGTTCTGCCACTGTTAAAACTATAAACAGCAACTAATGAATCAGCAAGTTTCAGGTTATAAAAACCCGCATTTTTTATTTGATCGGCGATGTAAATCAGTGTTTTCCCATCTGCCTGACGGATTTCGGGAATGGCTTCGAAATGGTCTGCGGTAATTTTTAAACTTTGGTTTTTACCCAACGTAATCTTCTTACTGGCCAGGGCATTATCATTGCCCAGATTGTAATATAAAGGTGTTTCATTTCCTCCACTTAAGGCTAAGCGGTAAATTAAAGGCACAAAAACCGGATGACGGGCCAGATTTCCTTCATTGGCATTTAAGCCAGAAGCTGATAAATAAACCTGTCCGTTACCAACAGCATATTTTGAGAAAAAAGGTTTCCTGCCGGGCAATAACATAATATCTTCCTTATTCGAGGTATTTTTCTCAACAAAAGAATAATAACGGTTAACAGTTGGCAGATCTAAATTCTTTGGAATTTCTTCAAAAACAGTTTTGAAGATCGGATTTTGCAAATCGATCTGATCAACCTTTGTTGCTGTTGTATTTAGTGTTTGAATTGCAGGAAGTGATAAAGCAGTTAAAAATGAATTGTAATTCTGAAAATCAGCATCTAAATCAGGAAACAGAACCACAGATCCACCGGCATTAAGGAAAGTTTTTAACTGTTGTGCCAATCCTGTTGATGGATTTTTTAGCCCATTTAAAACAATTAATCCATAGTTGGCAAAATTGCTATAATTAACATTGCTTTCAGCATTTTCGGTTAATTTGTAATAACGATCGGCGGCAAAAAGTGCTTTAATGTAATTGCCTGCACCAGGCCCGTTAATACTTAATACAGGGAAACTTTCGTCTACTTTAAAACTAAATGATAAGGTATCATCGAAAGTTACCGGAAAATCTTTAATGCTAATGATGCCTTTTTGCCATCCTGCATATAATCCGGAAAAGTTCAAGGTATCTTTAACTGTTTTACCAGCGGGAATACTTACAGCACCTAAACCTTTTTGTTGGTTGTTGATGCTTAATTTTAAGGGGATGTTTTTTGCTTCTTCTTCTGAATAATTTTTTAACTGTACAACCAATCGCTCATTGGCACCGGGTTGATGATTTGGCGAAAGCACCCAAACACTATCAACTGCAACATTGGGTAATGTATTGGCATTCAGTTTTAAAAATGAATATTGAATATCAGTTTTGGTTTCTAGCTTTTTATTCGTTGAAATATTTTTCTGAAAATCAGAAATTAAAAAACTGTATTTGTTATTTGCTCCTGTCAAAATGTTTGCTTGCCGGTTCAGAATTTGCTGCAGGTTTCTATTCGCTGCAGAGATTTTTACATCATCAAGGGCTTTTAAAAACTCTTCTTCATTTAAAAGTCGTTGGTGTTTTCCTTCGAAATTATTGGTTAGCAGTTGAAAACGATCATTGATACCAAAACTTTTCATGAGTTCTTTGGCTCTTCTTTTCGCTTCATCAAGCAAGTTACCATCTTTATTGATGGCTTCCATACTGTAAGAATTATCGATATAAATGCTCACTAAATTATTAGCGGCAGTTGTTTTTTGATTTTGCTCTGGTATATAGGGTTGGGCAAATGCCAGCACCAAAAACACAATAGCCAAAACCCTCGAAAGCAGTATTAACAGGTTTTTAAGTTTTTCTTTGGAAGAGTTTTGCTGTTCTACCTCTTTTAGAAGCTGAACGTTAGAGAAATAAACTTTTTTAAACTTCCTGAAATTGAATAAATGAATGATAACCGGAATGGCAACCGATATTAGTGCGAAAAGAAAGCCCGGATAAAGGAAATTCATTAAAAACCAAAGATAGAAAAATTATGGAACTGCGAATAACTTTTGTTATTAACTATTATCAATGTTACTTTAAGTTTGATAAGTTATAGCCCTAAGATGAATATATTATGGATTCTAATAAAAAGAATCGTCATTGCGAGAAGGAACGACGAAGCAATCTTACAAAATAGATTTTAGTAATGACATCAAGATTGCTTCGCCGGCTGAAAAAGCCTTCTCGCAATGACGATTCAGTGCATTGATCTTATTAACCTAATAACTAAACCCCGGAAATTCAATATTTACAATTTTCCAGCTGCCGTTATATAATGCAAAGTAAAGTTTGAAAGGCCCGCTTATAATTTTTGATTGTTTTTGGATAACAGCTCTATAACCAGCTACGCCTTCAACAAAGCCCATACCTTTGCCTTCGTTCATTAATTCAAAATTAACATCGATAATATCATATCTACCGCCAACATATTCATCAGAACGACCGAACACACCTTTTAAACGTCCAATAATTACATCCTTGCCGATAATTTTATTACCCGGGAGGATAAAAAAATCATTCAGTTCGTTGGTGATGGCCTTCGATTGTTTAAACCAAGAATTTATAAATCTAATGGCACTATTTACGATATCAGCCTGATTATTGAATGCAGGGGTCTCTTCCATTTTGCAAAATAAAGCTTTCTTAGCGATACTTTTTCATCGCAGCCCAAAGTTTTTCATCCATACCATAAACATCAGGTCTGTATTCAATCTTATCATTTTGCGCCCAGGCCGTAATATAAGTGATAATTAATGGCACAGCTTTTTTCGGTCCGAACCATGCTGGTTTAAGTTGAAAAGCTTTGGTGGTATCTGCCTTTTGCGCCATCCGTTTTTTATACCATTTTACATGTGTGCTATCGATCGGTGGCAAATCTACCTCTGCCCTAAGCTTATCATAAGTGTAAGAATCCTTTACCAAAAGTTCGGCAAATTCTAGCGGTTTTTCTATGCGCACACAACCATGACTGATGGCCCGGTTAGTAAGGTTAAATCCATTTTTATTATTGGTGTCGTGAAGGTAAATACTAGAGCTGTTATCGAAGATAAATTTGAACTTCCCTAAGGCATTTCCACCACCCGAACCTTGCTTAAATTTGAAGGGTAATTTATCACGCGAATACTTGCTCCAATTGATTGTATCCGGCTCTCCAATCAGCTTGTCTTTATAGTAAACTTTGATGTTACTATTAGATAAATAAAAAGGATCTTTTCGGGCCATCCAATAGATCTCACTTTGTGCAATACTTACCGGAATATTCCAGATTGGATTGGCCTGAATAGAATTGATTTTACTGAACAACAATGGCGTTTCGTGGTTCTTAGGTTTATCATCCAAATTGCCCGATTTTGCAAAGGCTTTTAACTTCTCATCATATCCATTTTCTCGCTTGCCACCTACACATACTTTCATTGAAATTACGGTATCTTTTTTATCCAGCCAGGTTAATCTAAAATCAGGAATATTTACCTGCACATAGGTATCTCCTGTCTCCGGCATTTTCCAGCGAAACCTTTCCATATTTAAAAGTAAAATTCGCTTTTCGTCTTCGCTATTTGCCGCTAAATATGCTGATTGTAACGCTTTATATTGCGCTGATTTTGGCTGAACAGATCTTAAGCTATCAACCAGGCTTTTACTGTTTAAAAAATTAATCATTCCCAGGCTATCCGGACGCTTAACCTTGATGTAATAACGCGAAAAAATTGCACGCGGATTAACCACTCCGTATTTGAGGTAATTGGTATAATTTAAATAGGCATTTGCCGATAACAGCTCCAGTTTGGCAATTACAGGATAACTTTCATCAACTTTTTTAAATTTATTGGCAGTTAATTCATCCAGTAAACCTTTAATTTCTTCACCTTTAAAAATTTTAGGGTTGAAACCGTGTACCTGGCTTTGATTTAAATAGTTTACGAGCGAATCTAATTCACCATTGATGTAGAATTGAGTTACCAGCCTAGGCTGTGTATAATTATTGGCATAAAAAGCCTTAATCGTTTTAGGATTAACAAATTTAGCTGAAAGACTGTCCATTGTCTTTACAAAAATGCTATCATAAGCTACAGTATCGAAATCTTTGTAAATTTTATTTTTAAAATGCTCAGATAACACTTTACCGATCTCGGGCGGGCTTTTAAACCATCCACAGGCAGAAATAAACAAAATAAACGGTAAAATTAGAAAGCGAAACTTTTTCAAAATGTTAATTTTATGATACAAAATAAGTGTTGTTGGCAATAAAAACACGATAATGGCAAATTAAGTGCCATTATTTTTTGTTTTCCCATTTCAAACGCTATATTTGCCATCGCATATCAGCTAAAGTATTGATACTGGCAGAAATAATTTATGAATTTAACTTTGAACCATCACTTACATTTACACCATCGCCGATAGGCGATATGATATGTTTGTTTTGTACTTCAAAACTTTTTTCCGTAAAATAATTTCTTGTTCACTCTATATTCAATACTTTGAAAACACTTAAAATCGCTATCCAAAAATCGGGTAGGTTAAACGAAAAATCTGTAGAAATACTTAAAAACTGTGGTTTATCTTTCGAAAACTACAAAAGTTCACTCATCTCAACCGTTACCAATTTTCCCTTAGAAATTCTTTTCCTCCGCGACGATGATATTCCAGAATATGTTCAAGACGGTATTGCCGACTTAGGTATAGTTGGAGAAAATGTAATTGTAGAAACCAAAGCCGAAGTAGATTATCTTCAAAAATTAGGCTTCGGAAAGTGTACTTTAAAAATTGCAGTTCAGGCCACAAGTAATATTCAAAATCTTGAAGAATTAAACGGCAAAGCCATCGCTACTTCTTATCCTGTTATCCTCGAAAAATTCTTAAACGAAAAAGGCATACAATCTGACATCAGAACCATTTCAGGATCGGTAGAAATTGGTCCGGGCTTGGGTTTAAGTGATGCCATTTTCGACATCGTTTCTACAGGCGGAACATTAAAGAGCAATGGCCTAAAACCTTTTGCAGATGTAATGCAATCTGAAGCGGTTTTAATCGGAAACAAATCAATTGCCGACAATCCTGAAGTTGCAGAATTGCTTCAACGCATCCGCTCAGTACTCAGTGCAAAATCTAACAAATACGTGGTACTAAACGTATCAAAAGATAACCTTCAAAAAGTAGTGGATTTATTGCCAGGTGTTAAAAGCCCAACAGTTGTTCCGCTGTTCGAACCAAACTGGGTAGCCGTGCATTCTGTAATTGCCGAAGAAGATTTCTGGGATAAAATAAACAGTTTAAAAGCTGCTGGTGCCGAAGGTATTTTAGTAATGCCAATTGAAAAAATAATTAAGTAAAATCGTTTAAATTCATATTAACTATTAGTTAATTTAAAATTATAAAACATTGAAAATCTACAATTATAAAGATTTATCTGAATCAAAAATTGAAGAACTTTGTTCAAGGCAGATTGAAGACGATAAACTGGTTGAAGAACGGGTAACTGACATCATCAGCACGGTAAAAAAAGATGGTGACCAGGCACTTTTCAATTTCGCAAAAGCATTTGATAAGGTTGATTTGGACAAACTGTTTTTAGATGCAGAAGAATTGAAATCAATCGCATCTACCATCCCTGCTGATGCAAAAAAAGCAATTGATACAGCATATCAAAACATCAAAGCTTTTCACCAATCGCAATTAAAAAACGAAGATAAAATTGAAACAATGCCGGGCGTTGTATGCTGGCGCGAATCGAGGGCAATTGAAAAAGTTGGACTTTACATTCCTGGAGGAACAGCAGTTTTACCGAGCACATTTTTAATGCTTGCTACTCCGGCAATCATTGCCGGCTGTAAACATATTGTGGTATGTTCTCCTCCGCAAAGTGATGGTAAAACCAATTGTTATTTAGCTTACTGCGCGGTGCTATTGGGAATCGATAAAATATACCTGGTTGGAGGCGCACAGGCTGTGGCTGCAATGGCTTTCGGAACGGAAAGCGTACCTCAGGTATATAAAATCTTTGGCCCTGGCAACCGTTACGTTACAACGGCAAAAACAATGGTTCAAAATAAGGTGGCTATTGATATGCCTGCAGGTCCTTCGGAAGTATTGGTCATCGCTGATGAAACTGCCAATCCGTCATTTGTTGCTGCAGATCTACTTGCTCAGGCTGAACATGGTGTTGATAGTCAGGCAATTTTGGTATCTACTTCAAATCAGATTATCGTTGATACCTTGAAAGAAATTGAAAATCACCTCACTATCCTACCACGGCAAGAAATTGCAGCTAAGGCCATAGCAAATTCTTATGCGGTTTTAGCTGAAAACCTGGATGTTGCAATGAAATTTTCAAATGAGTATGCTCCAGAGCATCTGATTTTAGCAACTGAGCATTTTGAAAGCCTGATTCCATTAATTGTAAATGCAGGATCTGTATTTTTAGGCAACCTTACACCGGAAAGTGCTGGCGATTATGCCTCAGGAACAAACCATACTTTACCAACCAGCGGTTTCGCAAAAGCATATTCTGGGGTATCAACAGATGCTTTTTTAAAGAAGATAACTTTTCAGCACCTGTCTCAGGAAGGGCTAAAAAACATCGGCAATACGGTTGAGATTCTTGCGGAAGCAGAAGGATTACATGCGCACAAGAATGCAGTAACTATAAGGCTTAAAAATTAGATTAGATCACTATCTTCAATATGCAGCGTGCTAAATTTAGTTCAGCACTTAAAAAGTCCCTGAACTAAATTAAGAGTGACGAATAAAAATATAAAAATGGACATTAACGATTTAGTAAGAGAAAATATAAAAAACCTTCGCCCCTACTCTACTGCGAGGGACGAATTTAAAGGGCAGGCATCTGTTTTTTTAGATGCAAATGAGAACAGTTATGGTTCGCCGCTACCAGCAAATTATAACCGTTATCCTGATCCTTTGCAACTCGATTTAAAAGATGCAATCAGCAAAATAAAAGGCGTACCAATTGAAAATACTTTTTTAGGAAACGGCAGCGATGAAGCGATAGATTTATTGTTTCGTGCATTCTGTAACCCAGGGAAAGATAACGTAATTGTGCTGCCACCAACTTATGGAATGTACGAAGTTTCGGCCAACATTAACGATGTAGAAATCCGTAAAGTGAGCCTGCTTCCAAACTTCCAATTGGATATGGAAAAGATTGCAGAAACCATTGATAAAAACACAAAATTAATCTTCATTTGTTCGCCAAATAATCCGACCGGAAATTCGATAAACCGCGAAGATATTGAAACCATTTTAGCCAACTTTAATGGCATCGTTGTAGTAGATGAAGCGTACATAAATTACGCCCGCCAAAAGACGTTTATCCAGGAGTTAACCGAGTACGGAAACCTGGTGGTTTTGCAAACTTTTTCCAAGGCTTGGGGGCTCGCCGCTTTACGTTTGGGCATGGCATTTTCATCAACAAAAGTGATCGATGTTTTGAATAAGATTAAGCCACCTTACAACATCAATCAGGCCACGCAGGATTTAGCTTTTGAAGCCTTAAAAAATATCGCTCAGGTGAACGATTGGATTAAAGAATCTGTTGCAGAAAGAGACCGTTTAAGCAAAGCATTAACCACATTAAATATTGTTAAAAAAGTATATCCTTCTGATGCTAATTTTATCCTGACAGAAGTTACCGATGCACTGAAAATTTATGATACTTTAGTTGAACAGGGCATCATTGTACGCGACCGTTCTAAAGTAACTTTATGTGAAGGATGTTTAAGAATTACCGTGGGTACAAAAGAAGAAAACGACAAACTATTAACTGTTCTAGAGAATTTTTAAAATGAAAAAAGTATTATTTATAGATCGCGATGGAACGTTAAATATCGAACCAGATGATGAACAGGTAGATAGTTTTGCAAAGCTTAAATTTTATCCGCGATCATTATATTATTTATCAAAAATTGCAGCCGAGCTGGATTACGAACTGGTAATGGTTACCAATCAGGATGGATTGGGTACTGCTTCAAATCCTGAGGAAAATTTCTGGCCGATCCATAATTTTATGTTGGATACTTTTGCTGGCGAAGGTGTTCATTTTAGTGAAATCGTGATTGACAGAACTTTTGCAAAAGATAATGCACCTACCCGCAAACCAGGTACTGCTTTATTAACCAAATATTTTAGCGAAGATTACGACTTAAAAAATTCCTTTGTGATCGGCGATCGCTTAAATGATGTGGTTTTAGCAAAGAATTTAGGGGCTAAAGCAATTTTTCTGCGCCAGAATGATGCATTGGGTTCAACTGAAGCACTTGATAAACATGAAACGCTGTTAGATGTAATTATTTTGGAAACCAAGAAATGGGAAGATATCTACAATTTGCTTAAAGCAGGAAGCAGAAAGATTCACCATGAGCGTAAAACCAACGAAACAGATATTACCATTAACCTTGATCTGGACGGAACAGGAAAAGCAAAAATTGAAACAGGTTTAAACTTTTTCGATCATATGCTTGATCAGATTGCCAGACATGGAAGTGTTGATTTGGAGATAATTGCAAAAGGCGACTTGCATATTGACGAACACCACACCATAGAAGATACTGGTATTGCATTGGGTGAAGCCTTTGCTAAAGGATTAGGCAATAAATTAGGCATCGAAAGGTATGGTTTTTGTTTGCCAATGGACGATTGTTTGGCCCAGGTAGCCATCGATTTTGGAGGAAGAAACTGGATTGTTTGGGATGCTGAATTTAAACGCGAAAAGGTTGGAGATATGCCTACAGAGATGTTTTATCATTTTTTCAAATCGTTCAGTGATGCTGCAAAATGCAATTTAAACATAAAAGCAGAAGGCGATAATGACCACCATAAAATTGAAGCCATATTTAAAGCATTCGCAAAAGCCATTAAAATGGCTATAAAACGCGATGCAGAGAAAATGGTATTACCGAGCACAAAGGGACTATTGTAAAAAAGGTGAAAGGCTGAAAGGTTTAGGGCAGAGGGTTTGAAGCCCATCCGCTGTTAAATAAACCTGATAGAGCGGAATAGCCCGCATCCCGATTTTTCATCGGGAGCGGACTATAAGCGATAGCGGGACTACAGGCCCTATGAAAAGCCGACTTTCATTTTCAAACCTCATAAATAAAAGGAATCTGAAATACAAAACTATGATTGGAATAGTAAACTACGGAGCAGGAAACATTTTCTCCCTTACCGCTGCTTTAGACCGCTTAAATGTGACCTACGGAATGGTAAATACTGAAAGTGACCTCGAAAAATATAGCCATATTATCATTCCAGGCGTTGGCCATGCGGGTGCTGCCATGGAAAAATTAAAGGCAACAGGTTTGGTTGAAGCGATTAAAAAACTAACTAAACCAGTTCTTGGAATTTGTGTGGGCATGCAACTGATTACCGAACATTCGGAAGAAGGTGATGCAGCACTTTTAAACATTGTTCCGGTTAAAACCAAAAAATTCGATAAGCTACTGAATATCAAAATACCACATATGGGTTGGAATGCAGTAAGCCCAAAAAGCAATTCATTATTTGAAGGTGTTGAAGATAATACACAATTTTACTTTGTGCATTCGTACTTTATTGAATATAACCCTATTTTTGACATCGCATCTGCCGATTATGGATTAAAGTTTTCGGCAGCGGTACAAAAAGATAATTTTTACGGTGTTCAGTTCCACCCCGAAAAATCGGGAAAAGCCGGCGAATTAGTATTAAAAAATTTTTCAAACTTAAGCTTATAAAATGTACATAATACCTGCTATTGATATTTTGGATGGAAAAGTGGTCCGTCTTCGTGAAGGTGACTATAACCAAAAAACGGAATATGATGTTTCTATCCCCGAAATGATAGAAAAATACCGTTCAAATGGTACAGATTTTATCCATATTATTGATTTAAATGGAGCCAAAGGTGATTTCAGTAATCAAAAAACGCTTTTCGAAATCATCAAGAAAACTGAAATGAAAGTGCAGTATGGCGGTGGCATCAGAACCATTGAGCAGGTAACGAATTTACTAGATGCCGGAATTCACCGCGTAATTGTAGGTACACAAGCCATTACCAATCCTGAATTTTTACCACAGTTAAGCGAGGCTTTTGCTAAAAAAGACGATTATGCTAACCGAATTGTAATTGCAATTGACGTTTTAGATGAGGTAATTAAATATTCTGGCTGGATGGAAAGTTCGCCGATTAAACTGATGGATTACGTTGATAAATGTCTTTCATTAGGATTTTTCCGCTTCTTATGCACTGATATCAGCAAAGATGGAAAATTAGGAGGTGCAGCAGTCGATTTATATGAAAAATTGCTTGAACACTCTCCAATGATCAAATTAATTGCTTCAGGTGGTGTAAGTTCTATGGAGGATATTTATGAATTGGCCAAATACCCAATTAGAAGTGTAGTAGTTGGAAAAGCAATTTACGAAGAACGCATTACCATCGAAGAAATTAAAGAGTGGAATTTGAAGGCCTTATCAAGTATCTAACCCCCCAACCCCCTAAAGGGGGAGTTAATAGCATAGTTAAAGATGACTTATAAAATAAATGAGGATGATATTGATTTTTTACAAGTCAATGAACCTAATATGTTCTATGGTGCATCAAATATGATTTTTGAAAATGCTAAACGCCTAAGAAACAAGGTCACTGAAGCTGAAAATTTACTATGGCATGTTATCAGTAATAAACAATTAGGAGTAAAATTTAGAAGACAACACCCTATTTCATCTTTTATCGCTGACTTTTACTGTCATGAGGCAAAATTAATTATCGAATTAGATGGAAGCGTCCATGATCTACCGGAGGTTATTAATAATGATATTGAAAGACAAAAAGTTCTCGAGGGATTTGGAATTAAGGTAATGAGATTCAAAAACACTGAACTTTACAATAATTTAGACTCAGTTTTGGAAAAGATAAAAGAAGCCATACAGGCTAAGCAATTCGCATCTCCCCCTTTAGGGGGCGGGGGGCTAAGTAAAAGAATAATCCCTTGTTTAGACGTTAAAGACGGCCGTACGGTAAAAGGTGTAAACTTTGTTGATTTACGTGATGCTGGCGATCCGGTTGAACTAGCGGCACAATATGCACAACAGGGTGCTGATGAATTGGTTTTCCTTGATATTACGGCTACCCACGAGCGTCGAAAAACGATGATTGAAATGGTTAAATCAGTTGCCAGGCAATTGAATATTCCTTTTACCATTGGTGGTGGAATAACCGAAATTGCGGATGCGGAAGCGTTATTAAATGCAGGAGCGGACAAAATCAGCATCAATTCGGCCGCAGTTAGAAATCCAAAGCTAATTGAAGACCTGGCTAAAACTTTTGGAGTACAATTTGTGGTTTTGGCTGTCGATACTAAACATGTAGACGGTAAAAATATGGTTCACTTAAATGGTGGACGATTAATTACCGAGCTGGAAACTGAAAGCTGGATAAAACAGGCAGAAGATTTAGGCGCAGGAGAAATCCTGTTAACCTCTATGGACCATGATGGTACAAAAGCAGGTTTTGATTGTGGATTATTAAGCAAAGTAAACCAAATGATCAATATCCCAATTATAGCATCAGGTGGAGCAGGCAGTATGGAGCATTTTACTGAGGTTTTTGAAAAAGCCAATGTTGATGCCGCACTTGCAGCTTCGGTATTTCATTATGGCGAAATCCTGATTCCTGATTTAAAGCAAGAATTAAAAAGGAATAATATTCCGGTAAGAATATAAACCCCTAAATCCCCTAAAGGGGACGTTACCACTCAATATGGTAAAGTATAAAATAGAATAATAAATGATTGAAAAAAAAATAGATGTTAGCCAAATTGATTTTGGCAAAACTCCCCCTTCAGGGGGCTGGGGGGTCCCGGTAATCATTCAGGATCATAAAACTTTAGAGGTTTTAATGCTGGGCTATATGAATGCTGAAGCATTGGAGAAAACGCAAGCTGAAGGCAAAGTAACTTTCTTTTCGCGTTCTAAAAACCGCCTTTGGACAAAAGGTGAAACCAGCAATAACTTCTTGTTTGTTAAAGAACTTTTTGTAGACTGTGATAACGACACCATTCTGATTAAGGCCGATGCCGTTGGGCCAACCTGCCATACTGGTAGCCGCAGTTGTTTTAAAACAGATTTCAATCAAAATTTCATCTTCGAACTCGAAAACATCATTACCGATCGATACGAAAATCCTGTTGAAGGTTCGTATATCAATAAAATGCGTGCTAAAGGGTTAAACAAAATTGCTCAAAAAGTTGGTGAAGAGGGTGTAGAAACCGTAATCGCTGCCCTTGCCGAATCGGAAGAAGAACTCATTGGTGAAGCATCAGATCTTGTTTTTCACCTTTTATTTTTATTGAAAGAAAAAGGTTTATCGATTCAGGATATTGCGAAGAATTTAGAAACTAGACACAGATAAGGTTTGAGGTGGAAGGCGTAAGGTTTAAGGTGCTATATGCCTAACCCTACACCCTAAACATTAAACCATGAACCTCAAGAAATGCTCAAACACCTACATACCTTCCCCGGACACCAAAACCCTGTTTATGCGCTTGCCAACTCAGATGAAGATGGTGTATTTTTTAGTGCAGGCAACGATAAAGGTGTTGTAGAGTGGTCGTTAAATGAAATGGCTTTTGTGAAGGTTAAAATGCCAGTGCAGAGTTCAGTTTATTGCCTGCATTATTACAACAATCAATTATTTGTTGGGGAAAGGAGTGGCGCTTTTAGTGTTTACGATCTCAAAGATCAGAAAATAATAGTCAGGGTAAATGCCCACACTAAACCGATTTTCAACATACAAACCGTAAAAGGAAAAAACGAGCTTTTAACCACGGGCGAAGATGGAACGGTTGCGGTGTGGTCATTAGTAGATTTTACAGAAATCTATCGTTTCCAGGTGGCTTACGATACCGTTAGGACCATTGCAATTGCACCCAATGAAAGCGAAGTTGCATTTGGTTGCAAGGATCATTTGATCAGGATTTACAACCTTGCAGATTATAGCTTGAAACAATCATTGGAGGGGCATTCATTACCTGTTACCTCTTTGGCTTATCATCCCACAGGCAAATATTTAATTTCAGGAAGCCGAGATGCACAACTAAAAATATGGGATCTGCCGAATTACGAACTCAGAGAAACTGTTCCGGCACACATGTTTACCATTTATGATATTGCCTTTCATCCTACCCTGCCTTATTTTGCCACGAGCAGTCAGGATAAGAGCATTAAACTTTGGGATGCAGAAAACTTTAAACTGTATAAAATTTTAAGTTTAGAAAAAGCAGGTATAGGGCATACTCATTCGATTAATAAAATCATCTGGAGCAATGACGGCAAATACTTAATTTCTACAGGTGATGATCGGCAGGTGATGGTTTGGGAGATGGAATAATTTAAGATTTCTTTTTATTTATTCTTTTCTGCAGCTCTTTTATATCAGCTAAGTCTTTGAGCCTTCCAGAAGCAATCTTATTGGCAATAAAATCCTGAACATTGATAAAAGGCGTGACTAAACCATCAATTTCAGCATCAATTTTATTTTCGAAGGCTTCATCAAACTCAACACCCGAAATTGCATTTAATATATCAATCCTTAATGGTGGATAGCCAATTTGTGAAACATAGTTTTCTTTTAAAAAATCATCTTTCTTAAACCCTAGTGATGCGAAACCGAATTCAGTCAATACATCAATCATTTTTTCAGCGTTTTCGTGATCTGGCTTAATCCAAATGTCTAAATCACCAGTATGTCTGGGTCTGCCATGATATGCTAAGCATGAGCGCCCACAATCATATATTTAACATCATGCTTATTTAAGAGTTCTATAAACTCTATAAAGTCAGGCTCAAATATCATAATTTACGATGTGTTATAACCTTATCCATTTTTTCAGGAAATGAACTGTTTAACCAGGTGAAATAACTTTTCCTTAAAGAAACGACAGTTTTAAGCCGTTCTTCTGGAGCTTGAGCAAGCCAAAAGGCAATATCCAAAGCATCTTCATCCTCCATCTTTACCTGATTGAACACCATTGCCATTTTCCTTATTTTCGGCTCCATATTCGCTTTAATTATCTATACAAATATAATCAAAAAGAGCAAAAAAGGGACATAGATGATGCTTTGCATAAAGGTTTTGTATTGTTGGTCGGCAAATTATGGTTTAGGAGATGGATAACTAGTTTTTTAATTTTAAGCTCCGTCATGCTGAATTTATTTTATAAGTAGAAATATTATTTTTAATTGTCTTGTAGCTCCTGCGTAGTCAACATCTTTCTTGATAAAAATACCCTGAAATAGTTTTTGTGTGCCATTGCCTCCAAAACCGCATTCCACAAACTTAATCCACAAAACGTTTAATAATTCTCAGCTTATGCGAATATTTACCTAATTCCTTATTAAAAATACCCTGATCATCAATCGGATCTATTTTTACTTTGGCTGAGGAATGGATAATTTCATTGGGACTCAGCATAATACCTACGTGAGTAATTCTGCCTTCTTCGTTATCGAAGAAAGCAACATCACCAGCCCTGCATTCTGCCAAAAAGCCAACCAATTCGCCTTGTTCAGCCTGCTGTGAGGCATCTCGGTTTAACTTAATACCCAACATTTTAAATACGGTTTGGGTAAAACCCGAACAATCAAGGCCAAATAAATGCCTTCCACCCCACAAATATGGTATGTTCTGAAAAAATTTAGCAGTTTCAGTTACCTTATCTATAAAATTTACAGCACTGTTATCATATGCTCCGAAATTTAATTTAAACTTTTCTTCGCCCGCATAACAAAAACCATCCTTTAAAAATGGAAGGTTACTGGCCGGACTCAAATGATAGCTACTTCCATCAGCCGCTGTTAATACGTTATTAAAACTTAATGGGGCTAGTAACTTACAATCATGCATTTCTGCAAACTGATTTTGGGTAATTGGTGCCAATTGCCTAAAATCCATCCAGCCCTCATAACCGTCATAACCATTCTGAATCAGCCACCATCGATCTTCTTTCTGTATAATTTCGACATGATCGCCAAATAAAAGTTGCGAAACAATTTCTGCCTGATCTGATGCATCTGCTCTTAAGGGTGCTACAGCAACCCTACAAATACCGTATTGATTTTCCATTTAAATCTGCTCGTGAAACTATTGTAAAACTAATAAAATACATCCATTGCCTAACATTTTGCATGCAAATTTGTTATTTTTATGATGATCAACTTTTAAATCAGCTTGCCATGAATTTTAAAAAAATATTAATCGCCGTTGATAACAGTACCTGTTCAGAAAAAGCGGCAAAAGCCGGTTACGACATGGCCGAAAAATTTGGAGCAGAAGTTGCATTGGTTAACATAATCGAACCCGTACCTGCCAATGTAAATCCAGATTTAACCCTGGCACCTGTATTTTTGGAGACTTACGACAATAGTGAAGAAAACAGCCATATCTTACTTAAAGAAATGGAAACTAAATATGGAAAAGGAATTACCACGACTTATTTAAGCATAGTAGATACCGCAGCGCATGGCATTATACAGCAATCTGATGAGTGGGGATCTGATTTAATTGTAATTGGTACTTACGGCCGCACAGGATTATACCACTTCTTAATGGGAAGCGTTGCAGAACACGTTGCAAGGAAATCGGCCTGCCCAGTGTTAATTATCCCTAATAAATGTGATGTTGATTAGGTTTAGGGTTTAGGGTTTAGGGTTTAGGGTTTAGGGTTTAGGGTTTAGGGTTTAGGGTTTAGGGTTTAGGGTTTAGGGTTTAGGGAAAACTAAAATATTCGGCTATAGTTTTTTCAGATGTAAACTTATATAATTAGTTAAAGCGTTAACCGTTTTGAAAAATATATTCTTTTGTGCCCCTGAGGAAAATCTTGTATTTCGCCAATTGGTTCATAACCGTTTTTTAAATAGAACTTCTCTGCTTGAAAATCAAAAGTGTCAAGCATAGCGACTGATGCTCCTCTTGCTCTTGCAATATCTTCAACATATTTTAGAATGCAGGTACCTATACCCTGACTTCTATATTCTAATTTTACCCAAATTATATTGATTAATCCCATCCACAATTTTTCTTACGTCCTCTTTTCCGCAAGGAGTTATTTTTATGTTATCGATCATAATAAATTTGAGCTATAAGTCTCCATAAACAAAAAAAGTCTCACTTTAGGTGAGACTTTTTTTATAAATATTTAAGTTTGACTACCCTTCTTGGTGTAACCAGGCTTTTTTAGCCAACAATTCATCTTCTGTTTCGCGGATATCTTCGTCATCTACACAACAATCAACCGGACAAACTGCCGCACACTGTGGCTCATCATGGAAGCCTTTACACTCCGTACACTTATCGGATACAATGTAATACACTTCATCCGAAACTGCTTCCTGTGCTGAGTCAGCCTCAATTTGTTGATTACCAAAATCAATGATACCGTTTAAATTGGTACCATCAGAAAAACGCCATGCAGTACCGGCATCGTAAATTGCGTTATTAGGACATTCCGGTTCGCAAGCCCCACAATTTATACACTCATCTGTTATTTTAATCGCCATGTTTTCGTCTAATTCTTTTGCTTAGTTTACCTTTGCGATGCAAATATAATATATAATCACTTAATAATAATTCTAAATATGTCAGCATTAACTCAAGAAAAAGCAATATCCGCGTTTAACCAACTAGGCACATTGCTTACAAACCCTACTGACATACTAGGAAATGCATTTTATAGCGCTGAAAATACCAATGCATGGTTCACCGCAGAAAATATAAAAAAATCTATTTTATCATTTGCTGAGATGTTAAATGAGGCCGATTTAACCGTTTGGTTCAAATCAATCAGGTTTAGTAACTCCCCAAAGAAAGTGGGTTTAATTTTAGCAGGAAATATTCCTCTTGTAGGTTTGCATGATGTTTTAAGTGTACTGGCTACTGGAAATATTGCCCTGATAAAACTTTCTTCGGCTGACGATAAATTGATTAAAGCGGTAATTGCAGCACTGATAGAAATAGAGCCCGCTTTTGATACTCACATCCAATATGTAGAACGTTTGAAAGATTTTGAGGCCGTTATTGCCACAGGAAGTAACAATTCATCACGCTATTTTGATTATTATTTTAGCAAAGTGCCAAACATCATCAGGAAAAACAGAAACAGTGTTGCCGTTTTAGATGGTTCGGAAAGTTTTGAAGACATCCAGAATCTGGGCAACGATATTTTTGATTATTTTGGATTAGGCTGCAGAAATGTAGCAAAACTTTATTTCCCGAAAGGTTACGATATTGCTAATTTTTATGAAGGTATAGAAAGCTTTCAGCCCATTATAAGCCATTTTAAATACAATAATAATTACGATTACAATAAATCTATTTACCTGGTTAATGCAGCTAAGCACTTCGACAACGGATTTTTATTGTTAAAAGAAGATGAAAGCTTTACCTCGCCACTGGCTGTTCTTTTTTATGAAGAATATGAGCATCTGCAGGAGGTTGAAGAAAAGTTGAAAGATAAATCTGAAAACATTCAGTGTGTGATTACCAAATCTCCGTTAAATTTTAAAACTTTTGATTTCGGCCAAAGTCAGCATCCAAAACTTTGGGATTATGCCGATGATGTAAATACAATTGAGTTTTTGAACAAGCTAAACTGAATTTCTGTATTTTAGTCTTTAAGCTTTCTCCTTTGGGCTTTCAGCTTAAATAGCTATTTTTGGACACAATGTATATCGTTAAAGTTAAAGGCATAGCCAAAATTCCAGATTACGTACAGTTAAGAGATGACAAGTTTACACTTTTAGCTTATTTTAGGGTTGATAGACCTGATAAATCGCTGGAAAAACTCGGACTTGGAGACAAGCAGGAATACATTATGGAAATGGTTAAAGATTTGCCTTACGGGCAGATTGCAAAATTAGAAATATAATATGGCAGGCAATTCAGTAATTCATTTAAGCAATGTTGATGTTTTTCAGCAGAAACATTTAGTCCTCTCCAACGTAAATTTACATATCGAAAAAGACGAATTTGTTTTCCTGATCGGGCAAACAGGCTCCGGTAAGAGTAGTTTGCTTAAAATATTATATGGCGACCTTCATATTGGTAATGGCGATGGTAATATTGCCGGTTTCGACCTTAAAAATCTAAAAGAAAGTCAGGTGCCTTTTTTACGCCGTAAATTAGGCGTGGTATTTCAGGATTTTCAACTACTTACTGATAGAACAATTGAAAAAAACCTCGAATTCGTACTCAAAGCAACAGGCTGGAAAGACGAAAAACTAATTAATGAACGCATTAAAGATGTTTTGGACAAAGTTGGTTTACGTTCTAAAATTAAAAAAATGCCCCATGAAATTTCGGGAGGTGAACAACAGCGTATCGTTATTGCGAGGGCTTTGCTAAACGATCCTGAAATTATACTTGCCGATGAACCTACAGGAAATTTAGATCCGGAAACATCAGAAGAAATTGTAACCCTTTTAAAGCAAATTAGCCAGGCCGGAACTGCGGTTTTAATGGCCACTCACGATTACCACATTATCCGTACTTTCCCTTCACGCATTATTAAATGTGAAAATGGTGTGGTGCATGAAGATGCACAAATCGTATAAAAAATTCTGACATCCGTCAGCTAATCAGCCAATCTGTTCAGATAAATACAAATAAATCTGACAGCTTGGCTGATTTCCGTTTATGGCAAAATAGTTGAGATTAACACAAAAAAATTCAGCCTAGTATTATGTTTAATAAGAAGAAAAATAACGATAAAGAAGAAAATATAATGAATCCTGAAAATACATCAGAAAATACTGCTGAAAATGTAGAGAATACTGATGCTTCTGCAAATGAAACTGAGCAGGCTCCAGAATTATCTGCTGAAGAAAAATTGCAAGCAGATGTTCAACAGCTTAACGACAAATATTTACGTTTATACGCAGAATTCGACAATTATAAACGCCGTACCCAAAAAGAACGTGTAGAATTATTGCAAACTGCTGGTAAAGATGTAATTGTATCGCTTTTACCAGTTTTAGATGATTTCGACCGTGCGTTAAAAGCAATGGAAACTGCTGCTGATGTTGCTCCGGTAAAAGAAGGTATTTTGTTGGTTAGTACAAAACTGAAAAACACACTGGCACAGAAAGGCCTGAAAGATGTAGAAAGCATCAGCCAACCTTTTAATACCGATTTCCACGAGGCAATTACCAATATCCCAGCCCCTACTGAGGATTTAAAAGGAAAAGTAATTGATGAAGTTGAAAAAGGATATACCTTAAATGATAATGTAATCCGCTTTGCTAAAGTTGTAGTTGGAGCATAAAAAAGTAAATTATTGAATGATTGAAATTTGAATGGTTGAATGCTAAAAGCCATTCTCTTATTCCATCAGTCATTTAATCATTAATACAGAAATAATTATTGAATAATTGAATTTTGAATAATTGAATTAACATTCTCTTATTCCATTACTCAATCATTCAATCATTTTATAAAGAAGATGAGTAAAAGAGATTATTACGACGTATTGGGCGTAGCCAGGGGCGCAGCTGCTGATGAGATAAAGAAAGCCTACCGCAAGATGGCGATTAAATATCACCCGGATAAAAACCCTGGGGATAAAGCTGCTGAAGATAAATTTAAGGAAGCCGCCGAAGCCTATGAGGTATTAAGCAGTCCGGAGAAAAAACAACGTTATGATCAATATGGTCATGCAGGAGTTGGTGGCGCAAGTAGCGGTGGCTACGGCGGTGGCGGCATGAACATGGACGATATTTTTAGCAATTTCGGCGATGTATTTGGCGGCCATAATCCTTTCGAAAGCTTTTTCGGCGGTGGTGGCGGCGGTCAGCAACGTGGTGGCCGTAGGGTTGCCAAAGGCTCTAACCTCCGTATAAAAGTTAAATTAACCCTTGAAGAAATTGCACACGGCGCAGAGAAAAAAATCAAGGTTAATAAATTAATCGTTTGTAAAACCTGCGATGGCTCGGGCGCAAAAGATAAATCATCAGTAAGTACTTGTGGTACCTGCGGAGGTAGCGGCCAGGTGCGTAGGGTAACCAATACCATTTTGGGCCAGATGCAAACAGCATCTACATGCCCTACTTGTAATGGTAGCGGACAACAGATTACTTCGAAATGTACTGTTTGCCATGGAGACGGTGTGGTACGTGGAGAAGAAACAATTACCATTAACATCCCTGCCGGAGTAAGCGAAGGCATGCAGTTAAGCATGAGTGGAAAAGGAAATGCAGCTCCTAATGGCGGTATCCCAGGTGATTTAATTATTTTAATTGAAGAAACACCACATGAAACCTTAAAACGTGAAGGCAATAACATTGTATACGATTTGCATTTAAGCTTTGTTGATGCTGCTTTAGGAATGAGCATCGAAGTACCAACCATTGATGGTAAAGCAAAAATTAAAATCGATCCAGGAACTCAAAGTGGTAAATTATTGCGCTTAAAAGGTAAAGGTTTACCAGAAGTGAACTCTTACCATAGGGGTGATGAAATTATCCATATCAACATCTGGACACCAAAAGCTTTAAGCAGCGACGAACGCAGTGCTTTAGAGAAACTTCGTGAATCTCCAAATTTTAAGCCTCAACCAGGTAAAAATGATAAGAGTTTCTTCGAAAGAATGAAAGAATACTTCGAGTAATTATTAATATTAAATTTAAGAACCGATGTCGCAAGCATCGGTTTTTTTATGCAATCGTCATGCTGAATTTATTTCAGCATCTGTATTAATTCACATCAGCTATCTGAGAAATTGTTTGCCTTGGGGTTACCAAATTTGCAAAGCAGGTATTAAACAGCAATATAGATGAATTCAAAAATGCCTTTAGAAAAAACTCAATATCAATATTCACCTATCGGTCGGTTGTTTCACCTACCGGAACTAAGCAGCCTATATAAACGAAATTACATGATTGCTTAGCTTAATATTTTGACCCGTAAGATAACAGTAATTTGAAAAGCAGTTGAGTAATTATATTGGCATCAGTCGGGCTATACGCTATAGCTCCGAATAAAAATCGGAGGCTGCCGCTGCTATCCCGTTTATTAACAACAGTTTTTGCTACTATTTAAGGTAGCCTGGCCAGTGCCAATTTTTCACCTACCGGTTGGTGTTTCACCGATTGAAAATGAGCAGCATCAAAGGATCAAATTACATGATTGTTTCATCTTAATACATTGGTCGGACAAACACCGACCATTAGAAAAAGATGGATGAAGAAAATAAATCGGATTCACCTATCGGTTGGTGTCTCACCGACCGAAACTAAATAGTACTTGATAAACACCATGCTATTTCCCCCAAAAACCACAGGCCTTAATAAAATAAACCTGATAGCAATGGTATTTCGGTTCACTTCATTTAATTTAGCAAAAACATTAACGAAATTTAATGGATAGCAGGACCACAGTTTCCGAAGAAACACTGCTACTGCTTTCCAAAACCCAAAAAAACTATGCGCATTGCTATTATCGATCTTGGCACCAACACTTTCCATTTGCTTATTGCTGAAAAAGAGGGAAAGCAATTTGAAATTCTTTATAAAACCAATGTACCCGTTAAGTTAGGCGAAGGTAGAATTAACGATAATCTCATCATTCCTGAAGCCTTTGAAAGAGGAATAAGCTGTCTTGAAAATTTTAGCCGGACCATCTCCGAGTTCCGGGTTGATGAGGTAAGGGCGACAGCTACTTCGGCGGTAAGAAGTGCTAAAAATGGAAATGAATTTGTAGATGTGGTTAAAGCTAGAGCAGGAATAACGATCGAAACCATTACCGGCGATGAAGAAGCTAAATTAATTTACCAGGGTGTAAAACTAAGTGGTGCAGTTACTGAGCTATCGTTAATTATGGATATTGGAGGTGGGAGCGTAGAATTTATTCTTTGTGATACCGAAAGATTAATCTGGAAGAAAAGTTATAACATTGGCGCTGCGCGTTTAATGCAACAGTTCTTTAAATCCGACCCATTGGCCGATGAAGAGAAAAATGCCATTTTGTTCCATGTTCAAAATCAATTGACAGATCTTTTTGATATCTGCGAAAAATATAAACCAAAAATACTAATCGGTTCAGCTGGTGCATTTGAAACATTTGCAGCACTTATCACGAGAAAAAACAATCAAAAGGCAGACATTGCCACAATGAAAACTTTAGCATTAAATTTTGATGATTACATAGAAACAGCAATTAAAATACTCAATTCAACACATCAGGAAAGAACCGAAATGCAAGACATAATTCCTTTACGGGTAGATATGATTGTTATTGCTGCCTTGATCACTAATTACATATTGGGTAGAACAAAAATAAACCATTTGAAGCTTTCTACATATGATTTAAAAATGGGCGTACTTGCCAGTATGATATAATAACAGATATCCATTTCTATAGGTGACTTCTTTACACTAATGTAATTTACTTTTCTTTGGTGCAATAATCATACGTCCCATAATCATGGGTTCTTCTTTTTTAAGCTTAAGGTCATTCTGTTTGTCTTTAGAAAAATTGAGTATTAGCATACCATTATATCGTATACTTTCAACAATTATCTGGTTATTTTTAACGTTAAATTTATCACCTAAACTTATCTCATACCGGCCATTTTCATCGGTTGTTGCAAAAAACTTGGTATCAACAATGATTAATCTAATCCCTGCTGCAGGCTTATTATCGGCACCAAAAACATAACCAAATACTTTTTTAGGTATAATCGGTTTTATATCTCCGTGCTTGTGGTTAATACTTTTTACAGTTTCAATTGGTGCTTTAATATTTTTAGCCTGTGCATCCATCACAAAAATGCTCATGCCTATAGCCAGCACTCCAACATATTTCATCCAGTTTCTATTTGTTGTTGGTACAACTGACAAATGATAATTAAGCTGGTTTAATTGAGTTTGGCTCAACCGGCCGCATACAGAGGAACCTGAATTGGATAATACACCGATGATTTCGGCATTAGTATAGCCTGAAAAATCAATTACATTTTTACTACAGGCTGTACAAAAATTAAAACCTGCACCCTTTTCCATTTCATCCCAATTTTGCAAACAGGGTTCAGCAATGGTAACTTCGTTAATTCTCCTTTTCATCGTGATCATTTTATTAGATGATGTAACGATGTAGGATATTCCACAAAAAGATTTAAATAAATTTAAGGAGTTCGTTATAAAGCTTTTCGGTTGGCAAGCCCATTACATTCGTATACGAACCCTCAATGCGCTCTACTACAACAATTCCCCACCAATCTTGCACACCATAACTGCCTGCTTTATCATAAGGTTGGTAATTATCGATGTAGAAATCAATTTCCTCACTGGTAACGGCTTTACAGTACACTTCTGTACGATCATAAAATGAATGACTTTTATCGCCTTTAACAACCGTTACGCCTGTAAATACTTCATGCCTGCTGCCTGAAAGTTTCTTGAGCATTTCCTGTGCGTGTGCCCTATCGGTTGGTTTGCCTAAAATTTCGCCATTTAAAGCTACAATAGTATCGGCGGTAATTATAATTTCACCATCTCCGGTAAACGCCTTTGCTTTTTGCTCTGATATATAAACTGCAATTTCTGCCGGACTTAAACCATCAGGATAACTCTCATCAACATCTTTTAATTCTACTTTAAAATTTAAACCCATAAGGGTTAACAGTTCTTGTCGGCGTGGCGATTTAGAGGCTAAAACAATAGGGGGAAAATTTACAGGCATATTTTATTTTTTTGCTAAAATAAGAAAAGCGGCCTAAAGCCAGTCATGGTCGGAAGAAATTCCGGCCATTTTTTATGTTTTAAAAAATAGGCCCGGATCTCCACCACATTGCACAACGATCATAGCAATTGTTAGGTCTCTAACCTCCATAGCGAAACGCCTTTTAGCAGTCTTATAACCGATTTTATTAGCTTTTTTGTACATCAAAAGCATCATTACAACAATCAGTGTCATGTACAGCACTACCTGTATCCCATTTTTGTTAAGCGAAACAAGATGGCTGACATTGAGTTCCTGTTTTAGGAATCGGAAAAAGACTTCTATGTCCCAACGCCTTCTGTATGCTTGTGAAATCTCCGCCGCGGAGCGTTGGAAGTCATTGGTCAGTAGCCAATATTCCTTCTGATCTTCTCCCTTGCTCTTAACTACTACAAGCCGAAAAGGGATGTCCACCAATTCTTCGCTATAATATTTTTTGCCGTTTTTATTGATGGGAATACCGGTGTAGAGCTGAACCTTACGGTCGCTGACCAGTACGGATTCACCCAGATCGAGCTCCATTCCCTCAGTAATGAACGAGCCTAGTTCAACCAGTTTCCTGTTTTCCTTTGATCTGCAAAGGAAAGTTATCTTCTCCTTGCTGAAAGCAGCTATCGTTCTGGTTGATTGCAGCCCTCTGTCCATCACATAGATATTCTGGTGGCCTGCTTCCTTTCCTATATGCCCCCTTACAACTTCCGGCAATGCATTATCCTCGTTTCCGTAGCTGGGGTTGGTGAATACGGTTGAATAACATGGCAAAACACCATCAAAGGCAATGCTATACTTGACCGCCTTTTTGCCACTTTTGTTATCGATCCCTTCCATGAGCTTACCGACACTTTCGCTGACCATGGAACTATCTACCCTGATCAGGTTGTTCTTCTTCCGCTCTGTGGATGTATATGCCCTGGAAAATTGCTCATAGATACAATCATATATCTGCTTAAAATAGTCAGGATCAACCTTGGACAATCGCTCAGAAATAGAACTTCTGCGTACCGTTTCATCTTCATCTAGATTGAAAAGCATCTTGAATACAGAATCATTAAATGTGTCTTCCAGGGTTCGTTGGCTCAGTCTGTCATTGTCCAGGATGCCATAGAGCAATAAATAGAACAGCTTATTGCCCTGCAGAACCTTTGCATAATGGTCGATCCTGGTAGTAAGAGACAAATTTGATAAAAGCGCCTCGGGAATGAAGCCAAGCAGCTGTTTTACTGTGGTGTTGTGATCCTTAAATATGGCCATATCTTATTGATTATCAGTCTATAAGATACAAATAATAATCAATAAAAACAAGCTAATCTCCTGATTTACAGGTGTTTATTTTGATAAAATAACCTCCTCAAAACAAAAAAAAGTCGGAAGATTTTTCTTCCGACCATGACTGGCCTAAAGCCGCTTTCTTATTTAATATTTTAACAAGATTTAGTTGTTGCCACCACCTTGTCTACGTTTTTCCATTTCGGCACGTTGCTCTTTTTGCCAGGTTTCGTAAGTTTTTTTCTGATCGTCAGTTAATACAGCATTTACTTTTGCATCATTATCAGCACGCATTTTTTGCATTTTCTCTCTCATTGCATCTCTATCACCACCTTGCATTTCTTCGCGCATTTTTTTCATGGTTTCTGCCTGCTCAGTAAAAACAGCTGTTAATTTCGTTTTCTGATCGTCAGATAGTTTTAATTTCTCGTCTAACTGTTTTACGCGGTCTTCAGGTTTCATCATCATTCTGCCTTGTCCACCACCTTGTTGTTGCGCGTTAGCAAAACCAGCTATACCTAGCATTAATCCGCAAATCATCATTAATTTTTTCATGTTGTTTTTGTTGTTTTTGGTTGAAAATTGAGATGGTTTGAGTCTAAAAAAAAACAATAGTTTAATGGCAAAATGTAACTTAGCTGTTGCAAATTACAATGTGCTGCGTTTCACACCTTCCGAAATAACTTTGTTAAGACGGAATTATTTTGCAGCACCCAATAAATTATAAATTAAGCTAAATTACATGCCAGAATCGGCAGCGTTCGGATTTTCATCATGCCATCTGCCCTGCACTTTCATCACTTTTTCGATAATATCGCGAACAGCAGTTTTGCCTCCTTTATAGGGAGATACAAATGTAGAAATGGCTTTTATTTCTTCTACGGCATCAGCCGGACAGGTTGGAAGCCCTACCAGTTTCATTACTTTTAAATCAGGGATATCGTCGCCCATATAAAGCACTTCTCCGGCAGTAATATTTTTATCCTGAAGGTATTGATTAAAGATGGCTACCTTATCTCCGGTTCCAAGGAAAACATCGGTAACCCCTAAATTGAAGAAGCGTTTTCCCATTGCAATACCATCACCACCAGAAATGATACAAATGTTATATCCCTTTTTAACTGCCAATTGCATGGCATAACCATCTTTAATGTTAAATGTGCGTAGCGATTGACCATTATCAGTAACCTGAACTGACCCATCGGTAAGCACACCGTCTACATCAAAAATGAAAGTGGTGATCTCTTTTAGTTTTTGGAGAAACATCTTTAGCTGGGGTTTGGAACTTGGAGTTGGAAGTTTAATGGAGCATCAAAACTCTAAACTCATTACTCCAAACAAATTACTGATTATCTCTCCACTCGTACACCCAGGCAGATTGAATTTGCTCTAAATGCCCTTCGCTGCTTTCCTCACGGGTACCCTTAAAGTTTGGTAAGGATAAAACCCATTCTAAAAGCTCAGTAAAGCGGATACGGTAGATTTTAGCTTCTGTAAAGTCATCACCGAATTTCTCATATAAAGACATTGCAATATCTTCATAATCATTCCAGTAAAAAGGTAAAGCAAATTTATCGTTGTTCATGTTGTTTTGTTGGTTAATTGTTGAAATTGGTAATCGGCTAAATTTATAAATTGGCTAACCGACTAATGACTTTTGCTTTGGGACTATACCTAGTGACCCATAAAGTCTGATTGATCTGGAATGGTAACTTCAATATCGCCATTAATTACCACACATTGGCAACCCAGGCGGGAAGTAATTTTCGGACGGACAGCTCTGTCGATAAAGTCTTCTTCTTTGTCGGAAATCTCTTCGATATTATCCATGCCCTTTGTTACGTATACATGGCAGGTACTGCAACCACAAACACCACCGCAGTTGTGTTGTAATTCAATTCCGTTATCCAGACAAACATCTAAAACAGATTCTCCCGCTGCTATTGGCAATTCAATAGATTCGTGATCTGCTTCTTCAAAATTTATTTTTAGTTTAAAAATGCTCATAATTATTTTGCAAAAGTAATAAGCAAAAGCCGTAATAATACTATTTCAGCGTTAATTTTATGCTATCGCTTAATGTTTGATAAATATTCTGCAACCCGGGCATGCTTGTTAACATGCTCATGTGCTTATTTAAAGTATTTTCATCAGCCCGTACTGCTGGTCCCGTCTGCACATTTTCAGGCAGATTGCTCATTACCTTATCAGCCGTTTCGGCAATTAGAGGTCTGATGATTTCGAAATCCAAATCATTCTGATTCAAAATTTCATTGGCTAAAGTGTAAAGGTGGTTCGGAAAATTACAGGCAAACACGGCTGCCAGGTGTAATACTTTTCGCTTCTCTCCATCTAACGGATATACTTTAGCACTTAATTTGCTTGCTAAATTGGTTAAAACAGTTAGTTGATCTTCGTTACCAGCTTCAATACAAAGTGGAATATTTACGAATGAAATTTCCTTCCCTTTAGAAAAAGTTTGCAAAGGATAAAAAACACCCGCATTTTTCACCAGTGAGGATAAAGTATTAATATCTGTAGTTCCTGATGTGTGCACCACTAAACCATTTACATTTTTTAATGATCTGGCAACTGCGGCGATGGCATCATCTTTTACCGAAATAATATATAAATCAGCATTCTGTTCAAGATCATTTAAATCGCTTACTGCTTTGGTTTCTATTAAATTAGCTAAAAACTGTGCATGATTTAGATTAGGGCTATAAACCTGCACCACCTCTTCACCTACAGCCTTTAAAGCCTTGGCCAATTGTGTGGCAACATTACCCGAACCTAATAAAACAATCTTCATGTTGTTATGCTACTTTGGCCTCTTTTCTTCTTCTGAAAATTGAAAGTAAGAAACCAACAACCATTACAATGGTACCTGCCCAATATAAATTGATAAATGGAAACTCAATTGCCTTAAAAACAACCCAATCTTTAGCTTGCTGAGGTTTTTCAAAAATCTGAAGTTCCACTTTTTTCTCATCTGGTAATACCCTCGAAAAACGGAATTTCAGATCAAGTTCATCAACCTTACGTGCGAAATCAAAAGTATTGTTACCTTTTATTAAAAAGATAGGCTCTGTGTTGTAAATTTTACCCGCAGCACTAATCTCTAAAGGTAAACCAACAGCGTAATCGCCCTGGCCTAATGCTAAATCTTTTGCGGTAGGCTTTCTGTTTAAATCTTTAACGGTAACTATTCCACTTGAGGTATGAATGGTATCCCCTACCGAAACCTTTACAATACGAGGTGCTTTATAGTTTTCATCATCCGAATGCCCTTCATGGTCATCATGCGATTCTTGTTTAACAGCCGCACTCGTAATGTGTGTATAAACATCGTAAGTTAAATAGTGCTTGGTATCAGGAGATGCAATTAAGCCCATTTTTTCATTTGCCTGAACATGCGGATGCAAGTTAAAATCTTCTTTAACCTTACCTTCTTTATCTAAAACTTTAAAATTAAGCGTATAAATGGTATTTGGTGCCACTGTGGTATCGGCTACATAGGTTACAGTATACTTACCCATTTGTTTTGGCTCGTTTTTGTATAACATTATGTTCTCGCCAGGCTTTTCTGTTTTTTCAAAACCTTCTACAGGAATAAATTTATTCGCATTGATGGAAATTGGCTTATTTGTAGCGGCAGAAATTAATGCACCTAAAATTAAGAAAGCAAAACCAATGTGAGCAATTGCAGATCCGGCCAGTTTGGCTTTACCACCAAAAGCCTGATACAATATGGCTGCATTGGAAAGTACAGCAAATAAACAACTAAAAGTAATCAGGATGTACATGGTGTTGGTGTAGATTTCTGCTACATACACCAAACCCGCAGTTAAAACAATTGAAAAAACAATTGCAGAAATTAAGCTGCTATAAAATTTGCGCGGGTCGGTTCTTTTATATTTTAAATATTGAGAGAAACCTGAAATTAATGTAATTAACACCGCAAATGGTGCCTGCCATTGGTTGTAATACTTTACAGCATCAATAGGAGGAGTAAATTTAGTACCGAAAGCCTTATTAAATACTGGCACTGAGGTAGAGAAAATAACCTGAATACAGGCAATGGTTACTACCAAAGCTCCGATAAACATCCAGAATTCGCGCGAATAGGTTTCTTCATCTTTGGTGGTAATCGGCAATTCTTTCCACCTGATTACAATTAATACAACTGCTAAAACGGCAAATACAACATTGTATAAAATTAAGTGCCCAAACATACCCATATCGGTAAATGAGTGAACGGATGTATCGCCTAAAATACCGCTTCTGGTTAAAAACGATGCATAAAGCACCAATAAGAAACTTAAAAATACCAATGCAATGGCTGTAAAATAAGCATGACCGGTATTTTTATATGCAATCATTACGTGTACAGCACCAATTAAGGTTAACCATGGAATTAAAGAGGCATTTTCTACAGGATCCCAAGCCCAGAAACCACCAAAATTTAAGGCTTCATAAGCCCAAAACGAACCCATAATAATACCTGTACCTAAAACCATTACCGCAAAAAGCGTCCATGGTAATGCTGGTTTAATCCATTCTTTATATCTTTTTTGCCATAAAGCTGCAATTCCGTAAGCAAAAGGCACAACCATACTTGCAAAACCCAAAAACAAAGTTGGCGGGTGAATAACCATCCAGTAATTTTGCAACAATGGATTTAATCCTCTCCCATCAGTAATGAATTTTAAATAATTAGCGAAATTTTCAGGATTTGCAAAAACAACAGGTGCCATTGATTTTAAATCAAGAGAATCTCTTAGTAGTATAAAAGGAGAACTTCCGATGCGCTCTCCTAAAATTTCTACACCCAAAAGCATCGATGTTAAAAACACCTGTGAAAAGGCCACAACTGTCATTACAGGGCGCTCCCAGGTTTTAGCTTTCCAGATTAATAGAGTACCTAAAAATGATTGCCAAAAAGCCCAAAGCAAGAAACTACCTTCCTGTCCTTCCCAAAAAGCAGAAATAATAAAGTGTATTGGAAGCTGTTTTGATGAGTGCCAATAAATGTAACTGTACTCATTGTAGTGACCTAATACCAGGTAGAATAGAATTGCTCCTATACCAATAATACAAGCAAAATTAATTAAGAACCCAATACGGCCTAAATTTCGCCAGGATTTATCTTCTAAATTCTTCTCGCGACTGGCATAAAAGTATGCGATTGTTGAAAGTAATGATGCACTAAACGCCAGTACAATAAAAAACTGACCGATTTTACCCGGCAGCAGGTGTTCGCCTACAAATTGAATATCCATTAAAATTAGTTATATTTTTTTTTCGCCGTACTTACCTACAGTATCAACCTTACCATCCTTGTTGATTTCAACCAGGTTATCGTTATATTTAGAAGGGCATTTCATTAAAATTTTGGATGCGTAAAATTTGTCCTGATCCATTTTACCAATCAAAACCAATTTTTCTGACTTTTCAAAATCTTGTGGCTTAGTACCTGCATACACTACCTCTCTTACTTCTCCCTTTTCATCTTTCATATGGAATGAAAAATGGTTGGCATCTTTTACCGCATCGTAATACGTACCTTTTGATTTTTCCCAATAGCCCATTACGTGCTCTTCTTTGTTAGAAGTAGCGGCCTGTTTGAAATTAGAGTAAGTATCTGTATTTGCGTTTAAGCTAAATAAAATCCCTACGGAAATTGCGATGGTAATTAACCCAATGATTGCACTTTTCTTCATGATGATGTGTATTGTAAAAGCTGGGAACAAAGATAGAAAAATAGGCTTAGCAAGCATTCTTTTACATTTTTCTTGTCTTTATATTGACAATTACCTGATTTTTATCAGAAATATTTTCAACAAAAGCATCTATTTATAACTGATCTTAAGGAATATCTTAAATCCGATAAAACTTAGCTTCGAAATTATTAAGTTTGACCCATCAGATTTTATTCCTTTTTACATCCCACAATAAACATAAACCGGATAAACATGAACTTGAAACAGTTTTATAAGCTATTGCTATTTATTTTTCTAATACCCATTTTAAGTTCCTGTTTTGAAGTAGTTGAGGAAATTACCTTGAAAAATGATGGAACCGGAGATGTTGTATTAACCATAAACCTGAGCCAGAGCAAAACCAAAGTAGCTTCGGTAATGCTACTTGATAGTGTACAGGGATACAAAGTACCGAGTAAACAAAAAATACAACAAGAACTTAATGAAGCTGTAGCTTATTTAAAAAAATCGGAAGGCATTTCGAATGTAAAGAGCACAAGTGATTTTAGCAATTACATTGCAACCATCAGTTTTTCGTTTAAAGATGTTTCGAACATCAATAATATCACTAAAAACATCCTTGCGCAGCAAAAAATTAAGGCTACAAATACATCCTCATACAGTTATAACAAAACCACAAAAACTTTTAACAGGAAATATCAGCCTGTAGGTACAGCAAAAACCGAATTCAATAAATTAAAGGCGAAAGACAAAGCTGTTTTTAATGGCGCAACCTATACCAGTATTTACCGTTTCGAATCTCCTGTAACAAGTAGCACTAACCCGGCATCAAATGTGTCGAAATCCAAAAAAGCAGTAATGTTAAAAACCAGCATCATGGATTTAATTAATGGAAAAATTAACGTATCAAACACGATACAACTGTCTAAATAAAATCACACTTTCCGAAAAACCCTATCTAAATGAAAAAAATTCTAATTGCCATCTCTTTCTTTTTATCCTTTCAACTGGCGCAGGCACAGGATTTAGTCAAGAAAATCCCTTCAAATGCATTTACAGTAGCCACTATTAAAGGCGACAATGTTTTCAAACTCATGTTTGTGAAAGACTTTAACGAATCTTTTGTTGGCAAAAAATTACTTACGGAAACATCAAAGTCACTGGATAAAAATTTTACCAGCATTGAAGATTTTGGCATCAACCTGGAGAAAAACATGTATTACTTCAATCAGTTAAGCGATAGCATTACCTATAACTGTTTCTTGATCCCTATTAAAGATGCTGCAAAATTTGAAAGTTTGATTGAAAACAAAGAAAAAAAGTATACTCAGCAAGGCGATATCCGTACAATGATTTTGCCAGATAGCACGAGTATAATCAAATGGAATAACAACATGCTTTATTTTGTAACAGGAAGCATTAAAAGTTCTTTCTTTGCGGATTCTGTCAAATCTGCACGTTATGGAATTAAAGACACAAAATATGGATGGGACACAACGGTAACCGACAGTACAGTAGTTACTGTAGATTCTGTTGCAACAATTGCTTACCCGGAAACAATTGATCAGCCTACCACTATAAAACCTTATAAAAAGGCCAAAACCACTGCTAAAAAGAAAAAACCAACAAAAAAATCAATCAAAGTTAAAACCCGTAAAAAAGCTCCCATTGCCAAAAAGAAAAAACCGGTAAGTGATGGCTTTATTGATGATGAAACTGCACCTGATATGGCTGATGATATGGTAACAGACAGTGCTGCAACTTATGTTTCGGGCGATGTTGCAGATGCGGCAAACTACAACCAGGCCGGCGATGAAAAACATTATCAGGATTATCAAAAAGAGCTTACCGAGCAGGATGTAAAGAAAAAAAGATTAGCCTTTATCTGGATGACTACTCAGGCCGATCAGATTTTTAACGGCACATACGAATCTATCGAAAACAATAAATCCTATACCGCAAGTTTAAACAATAAAGCCATTGCAGAACTTTGGGTATCGAGTTTACAGGATGTTTACAACTCAATAGCACCAGAATTTGGCACCTATGGAAAAGCTGGTTTAATGAAAGGTTATGGCAGTTTAAATGCAAAGCTTTTTATGGACAATAAAAGTTTCCGTATTTCTACAGGGTTGGAAATGGTTCAGGAACAGGCAGATGCTTATAAAAAAATCATGAACAGGAAGTTGAACAAAAAATTCCTGAAATATGTAAACAGCGAAAAAGCACTTGGTTTTATGAGTTACTCGATTGATACCAAAGCTTACCTGGAAGAGTTTCCTAAATTAATGAAACAAGCCTATGGATCTTTTTTAGGAGCAAGAATGGATGAAGAAATTGATTTGGGAGCTGATCTGATCTCACTTATTTTGGATGAAGAAGCTATAAGCAAAGTTGTTAAAGGCGATGCCCTGTTTGTAATTAACGGTTTAAATACTAAAGACGTTACCTATACCACTTACGAATATGATGATGATTATAAGCAAAAAGAGGTAGTTAAAACGAAACAAGAAACCCTGCCCGATTTTCTTTTCATGTTCTCATCTGAAGATACCAGATTGATTAACAAAGCAATTAAATACGGGCTGAACAAGAATTTTATCACTGTTGAAAATAACATATACAAATTCCAGGAAAAGAAAAGCCCAATTGATATTTATTTCATGATTAAAGATGGTATTGTATTTTTTGGCAACTCATTAACAGAGATGCAGGGAATTAGCAACAATCAATACAGCAACAATAAATTAAGCAAATTGCATAAAGATTTATTGAGCAAAAACAATTTCAGCTTTTTATTTAATGCCAAAAACCTGGTGGGCAAAGTACCGGATTCGGAAATTGGCGGCGAAGAAACGGCTAAGAAATTTAACAGCACTTTAGAAAAAATGGGCAATGTATATATGAAATCGAACCCGATTAAAGGTAGATTGGTTTCAGCAGATATCAGTGCAGAAATACCGAACGGACACGAAAATGCATTGAAATACCTGTTCTCTTTAATAGAAAATGCAGCGAAGTAATCACTTGCTTGTTTTAATAACAATTTTCAGTAGTTAACCGACTAACCCCTTTAAAAAGTTAACCTTTTCTATGATGAAATTTTTAAAAATAACAGCAGCAATAGTAATATTGCTGCTGATTTGTTATTTCGGCTTTTTCAAGTATCGGCAGATACAGGCGAATAAGATATCAATCCCAACTTCTGCCACTGCCCTGCTAAAAATTAATGTTGATGAATTATATAAAACCATCGCAATTAGTTATATAAAACATCCCAACCAATATACTGGAGGGGATAAAAAAGGCATAAAGGATAAAATAGAGGATTTAAAAACAGGCTTGAAAATTCCGGCAAATATCTATATGTATACCTTGGCAGAAAAAGCAAAAACAACCTTCTTTTCGAGCTTTGAAATAACAGATACGTTGGCTTTTAACCGCTTTATTGAGAAAAATACTTTCCTGCCATTGATGAAAAAAGAGTTAGGTTTCTTTCAATCAAAAGATTCGACCATCTCAATTTTATTCAACAAATCAAATGCTGTTTTAGCTTTTTCTCCTCAAAAAGAACAGGTTAAAACAGTACTTACAGAGATCCTGAATAAAAAAAACATGGTAAAAATTGGTGAAAGCAAATTTAATAACCTGATTAACATCACCGATCATTTAGTTTTTCAGGATAGCAACAATTTGTGCAAGATTAGCTTTACCGATGGAAAAATCAGTTTCAGCAATGAATTTACCAATAAATGGATTGAACCTGCACTGCAACCAAAACATCGCGTTTTAAATCCTGAAAGTACCGTAAGCATGTGGTTAAACGGAAAATATAAATCTGATGTATCGAAAAACAATCAGCCACCAAATACTTCTATTTTTTCAAAATATAACTTTTCGAAATTTTACAAAGATTACTTAGATTTTGAATGGACCAACACCATTACCCAAGTAGATACTGTTGTTGGTTATGAATATAATGATGATTTTGAACGGGTGGAGAAAAAAATTCTTCAGGACAAAAAAATTCCGGCTATATCTATTAACATGAGTGCAAATGATCAGGAAGTAAGTAATTACCTAAAATCTTTAGGTGCGCTGGATAAATCAACCGGAAAAATCAGCAGAACAATAATTCCACTGTATCAAACTTATTTTAAAGGTACCGAAGGCAATATTCAGTTGAGTACTTTACCAAATATTAAACCAGACCTTAATAAAATATCCTCTGAAGATTTCTTTTACTTTAAAATAGATTTTAAAAAATTGTTGAAGCAAATGCCAATGCCACTTATCGCTGAGAACTTAAGCAACTTTAGCCAACTGGAAATTAAAGCAAAAAGCACAGGAAAAGATAAAATTAAACTGGAATCGGAATTACTGTTTTCAAATCAAGACGCAAATGCATTAATTCAGCTTTTAAAAACCTTTAAAAATGGTATTAACAGCCAGATCAAATTTAATTTACCAATTGATATTCCGGTACGCAAATAGGCTAATTTTGCAGATAAAGGGTGATTTAAAGCAACTTTAATGAGTAAAACTAAAAAAGACCTTTGTAACAGGACTAAACCACTCCTATCAAATACAGGAGCATTCATTTTCAAAATAAAAAGAGCTAGAAATAGCTTTAATAGTTGGCAATAGATTTAGATCGTAACTCTTAACAATGAATAAAAAAAGCCTTGCAGTTTTAATCCTGCAAGGCTTTCATTTGGTTCTTGATCCTTCAACAAGCTCAGGATGAAAAACTAAGTATTATGGCCAAACGCCTAAATTCATATAAGAAACTGCAATTTTATCGATTGAATTTACAAAAGCAGCAGTTCTTAATGTCTGCGTGCCTGGCTTATTCTTCAAAGTTTCGCGAATTTCATGATAAGAATGGATCATGGTATCTTCTAAACCAGAGTTTACCAATTCCATTTCTGAGGCACCCTTAACAATCATCAAACGGTGCTCAGGCAAGATCGTTTTACCAGTCAGGTTTTCTAAAGTATTGATCAGGTTTGCATTAGAATTTGCCGCATAACGGTTTTCCATACGTCCGAAAGCAACATGAGAAAGGTTTTTTAACCATTCGAAGTAAGAAACCGTAACCCCGCCAGCATTGCAATACATATCAGGAATAATAATTCCACCCATTTCAGTAAAAATAGCTTCAGCTTCTGGTGTAGTTGGTCCGTTTGCACCTTCAGCAATAATTTTTGCTTTAACATTGCGGATATTAAGCTCAGTAAACTGGTTTTCTAAAGCCGCCGGAACAATAATATCACAATCTTGCTCTAAACCTTCCATTGAGTTTTTAAAATCGGTAGCACCTGGGAAACCTAAAATAGAGCCTGTATTTTTACGATGTGCGAAAACTTCATCAACATTTAATCCGTTGGGATTATAAATTGCGCCTTCATACTCACATAAGCCTACAATTGTAGCCCCAAATTCGGCCAAAAATTTAGCTGAGTGGTAACCCACATTACCTAAACCCTGTACAATTACTCTTTTATCACCTAAACCTGCTTTAAAACCAATTTTGGCCATATCTTCTGCAACTTCTACACATTCGCGTACGGCATAAGCCACACCACGGCCGGTAGCTTCTTTACGACCACGGATACCATGTAGAGCAATTGGTTTACCAGTTACGCAGCCTAAGGCATCCAACTGGCCAGGGTTCATGGTCATATAAGTATCGGCAATCCAGCTCATTTCGCGTTCTCCAGATCCATAATCAGGAGCAGGAACATCTATACCGGGACCGATAAAGTTTTTCTTAATTAATTCTGTAGTATAACGGCGGGTAATCGTTTCCAATTCGGCAACGCTATATTGTTTGGTGTTAATTTTGATCCCACCTTTTGCACCACCGAATGGAACGTTAACAATAGCACATTTGTATGTCATTAAGGCTGCAAGTGCCATAACCTCATCTTCGTTAACCATTTCGCTATATCGGATACCACCTTTTGTAGGGCTCATATGGTGAGAGTGCTCTACACGCCAGGCATCAATTACTTCAAAACCGTTTCCGCGGCGTATTGGGAACTGGAAACGATATACACTATTACATGTTTTAATCTGGTTCAATAAACCTTCCGGATGATTGGTGAATTGAGCCGCACTGTCAAAGTTTTTACAAACATCTGCAAAGAACTTGTTCTCGTCTGCTAGATTAGCCATTATTTATTTTTTAATATGAATAAGTTTTCGATGCAAAATTGCCTAAAAAAACCGCACATATCCAAATGAAAAAAGACTTAGTGTACACCAAACACCACGCTGATTTGCTGCAACCACAGTAGTTATACCAATTGTAGCAAATTGTTCAAAAACAATACTAACACCTATTTAAACGCAGATAAATGCTTTGGGAAAGATTAGAAAAACGACCATTTTTATCGCTTTTATTGAAGCTTATTTCAACCTAAAAAAATTATAAAAAAAATATTTAAATCATGCTTTTATTACAACACTTAACAAACAGAGCAATAAAACCGGGCTAATATTACGAATATTGTAATTCGGCAGCGGAATTATGACATAAAAAAAGTGACCAATTATGTTGATCACTTTTCAATGTTAATCTAAATCGTCCCGTTGATTTAATTTTTAACTAACCAAACTTGATCAATAAATTATCAAAAAACAATACTGCGATGTAGGTATTTTATGTCTTTACCGGCTTGTATCTTTAATTAGCACTTTAAAAATCGATAACATCCTATTTTACAATAAGATAAATATAAAATTTATGAAATTATCAGCAATAACGCATTTATTTATTGCCATTTGAAACGATAAAATATTTATAGCTATAATCCTTTAAGATCCTATTATTTGCTATTGTGGTTTTCTTTTTCAATTTTCTTTAATCTTTTATCAATAGCGAAAAGATAAGCAAGCAGGCCTACAAGAATAATTACGATACAAATTACAACAACGTAGATTTTTCCATTGCTGCGCAGGCTATCGGCCATTTCTACACCGTTATCCTGAGCAAATAGTTGCAAAGTGGCGATCATTAATATTAAGGAGAAAAATATCTTTTTCATTTTAATTATGTTGTTGTTTGTTTTCTATTGAACGTATTCTGAAACGGATGGTATATACCCAGTAACCAATCAATATCCACCCTAAACAAGCTGGATAAAATACCATACGCATGCGGCTATCTAAATCGTAACTGTTAAAACCTGGGTTACCCCCATTGCCCGGGTGTAATGAATCTTTTAAGCGTGGCAACACAAAAAGCAATACCACCATCATTGGAAAGGCAAAAATGTTATAAATAGCCGAAATTTTTGCTCTTTTCTGTTCTTCATCAATTGCATTGCGAAGAATAAGGTAAGCAAAGTATAATAAGATGGATATTGCCGCAAAATTCTGTTTAGGATCAAAACTCCAGAATTGCCCCCAGGTATATTTTGCCCAGATTGCACCCGTAATTAAGCCCAGAATGCCAAAAATAATTCCTGCATTTACACTCTCCACAGCCTTAATATCGTCAATTTCACTTTTAGTGCTTAACGATTTAATACTGTAAAAAACAGAGATTGAAAAAAGGACAATCATTGCAAACCACATCGGCACATGGAAATACAGATTACGGATTGTTTCGTTTAATATTGGCAAATGCGGTACACCAAGTAATAAACCCGCAATTGCGGTATAAACCACTAAAACTGAACCTAAAATTTTCCACCAGGTTTTATTCATACATGTATTTAATTATTGAATTTTAAATGATTGAATTAGCGACTGTATTTCCACTATACCATTCAATTCATCTCTCATTCTATCATTCATCTTAATCTCTCCAAAGGTAAGGAAATAACAATAAAGAGGTTGCCACCATCAGTACATTTACCACCAGCAACATGCCTATTTCATCAAAACTATTCTCCCAAGGCAAGCCATCCACAGCATTTTTCGCCAGCTTAATCAATAAGATCAATACCGGGATAATAATCGGAAAACTTAAAATAGCCATCAGCATTCCGCCGTTACCAGCTTTACTAGCAATGGCCGAAACCATGGTAAATACAGTAGAAAAACTTATACTGCCCAATACCACAGCGATGTAATACATCATCATATCGGGCGGTGTAAATGTATCGAAAACCATGGTATAGAAACCCAATGCTATTGTAGTAAGTACAAGCATGAGTAAGGTATTGTACACAGTTTTTGAAATTAAAACTGCAGCAGGGCTGGCCAGAATGTAACTGTATAATTGCTGTCCTTTAGTTTCTTGCAAAAAGCTTTTCGATACGCCGTTAATGGAGGCAAAAAGCATGATAATCCAAAATAAAGCATTCCAGGTTAATTTATCGCCAAGGCTAACAAACGACAGGTAACAGGTAAAAATAGTAGAAACCACATAAAGCAATACACCGTTAATGGTGTATTTTGAACGCCACTCTAACAGTACTTCCTTATGTATTAAATATTTAACCTCTTTGGCCAATTGCATAACCGCAAATATACTTTTATTGATAAATATTGCGCGCTTAAATTGTTGTATTGTTGTAATTTTGTTTTAGATAAAACCCTAGTGAAATTAGTCACGAAAGTACAGAAGGCATAGAAAACATGGATTATGCATCAGTTATAGAATCGCCAGTTGGAAAAATAACCATCTTTGCTGATGATGAATTTGTGTATGCTGTTACTTTTGCCGAAAAAGATACTACAGGTATGGCAGAAAACCAACTTACTAAGAATGTTGCAATGCAAATAAATGATTATTTTAATGGCAAACGGCAGGTTTTCAATTTCCCTATGAAACAAACGGGAACAGCGTTTCAACAGGAGGTTTGGCAGAACTTATTAACCATACCATTTGGCGAAACCACTTCATATGCCAAATTTTCGGCGCATCATCCTTTAGCGATCCGGGCTATTGCATCGGCAAATGGAAAAAACAATATTGCAATAGTAGTACCTTGCCACCGGGTAATTGGCAGCAACGGCAAACTGGTTGGTTACGCAGGCGGATTATGGCGCAAAAAATGGCTGCTTCAACATGAAAGTGAAGTTGCCAGAAAAGGACAAACAGAATTAAAATTTTAACCCTTATTTAGCAAATGAATACAAACCAAGCCAGAACGCCAAACAACTACTTAAAAGCTATACGTTTAATCAATATTGAAGGCGACAAATGTGCATTTGAAACTGGCAAGATCCCAATCCGTCAGCACATTAATGCAAATTACTTTTTTGCCCAAACCGATGTTTCCACTTTAGAGAAAATCCCTCATCCGGCACCAAGGAGGCAATATGTTATTACGCTTAAAGGTAAATTGAAGTTTACAGTTAGTAACGGAGAAACCTTTATTATCGAACCAGGAATTGTGCTTATTGCCAATGATACCGCTGGAGAAGGGCATACCTGGGAAATTGTAGATGGTAATGAATGGGAAAGAATTTATATCCCGCTGGAAGAAGATGCAGATGATTATTTTACTTTAGACTAAGACTGTTAAAACCAAAATTGGGTCAAATCCGTAAATAATAGCAAAACCTACTATTATGAAAACGATCTGCTCACTCCTGCTTGTTCTTTTAACTTACCTGCCCATGGAAAAAAATGTTCCTGTGGCTAAATTAGATTTAAAAAAATATTCTGGAACATGGTATTCGTTATATTCTATTCCTACAATTTTTGATAGAGGAAGCCGGGAAACAACCACAAAGTATACCTTGAATAAAGATGGTTATTACAATGTATTTACTACCTATAAAAAACCGGGCGATGATAAGGTGTACTCCAGGAGTTCGAAAATGTTTCCTTCAGAAGATGGTGATAAAGGAGAATTACAGGCGCAATTTATTTGGCCGATAAAGGTTGATTACTGGATTATTGAGCTGGCTGATGATTATTCTTACGTAGTGGTTGGCCACCCAGATCATAAATTTTTGTTCATCATGAGCCGTAATCAAACAATGCCAAAGAAAACTCATGATGAAATAGTAGCCAGATGTAAAGCTAAAGGATATGAGGTAGCTAAACTAACCTCGCAGTTGCACGAAAAAGTTTAAGCTGTAATTTTTTCGCCGCGTTTAACACTAAAGAGCATAAATATAACGCCTACCAAAAGTACAATCCAACCCCATTGGAAGTGTACTACTTTACCGATCAACTTATTGGCGAAACTATATTTTGTGTAATTGTTGGCGGTAAAATAAACGGCTACAACAGCTAAAACATACCATATTGCCATTACAAAACTCATAAACCTAAATGCACCAACACTTCTGATAAAAAGGAATAGAACTGAAATGGCTATTATCGCATAGGTAATTAGAAATAAACGCGCATCAGATTGATACAAATTCCAGTTCCCTTTAATAGGTACCTTTAAAATTGGGCAAAAGCCAGCAATAACGCATAATATTATGCCTAACCAAGCCCTGAATTTATTTAATACTAACATTTTTATAATGGTTAATTGTATGAATGGTCAACTGTTTTGGAGTTAATGATAGTCCACGGTAATGTAAAAAATTGGTCTGCCTATCTCAAAACTTCCTTAATTGATAAATTGTTTGAATTGTTACCTGTTTCAACATTAGTTAATGTGCAATAGTTGATTGCCTATAGTGTATCAGCCTAATCTGCATTTTTCAAAAACCCTAAAAGCGAAAACTATTAGAATTGATTAACACATCTGACACAAGCTGATGGTTTCAAAATTTTCAGCTAAATGCCTGTCATTTTTTATCCATTAACTATTGACTAAACTACTGTCCTTCAATAATCCCCATTTTATCGGCAAAGTGTGCACAGTAATCGCGCAGATCTTCAACAATTAAAGTTTCGTTTGTGGCTTTTAAAAAGCTATCTCCCATTGTTTGCAAAGTTTCGTAAAAGAAACGTTTCATTTCATCAACAGGCATATCTTTTGTCCAGAGATCAATACGCATCGAGTTTTTATAATTATGATCCCAAAGGGCAAGAATCATCGATTTTACCGGCACCTGATCTGTTGTTTGTGCATCGGTACTTTCCCAAAGAATATTCTCTGGCATATTGTTATCGTCTAACTCAACTGTTATTTTAATTTCTGCTTTTCTCATGTTAATATTGATTGCACCGCTTCAATAGATTTCTCCAATTAGATCGGTTAATTTTTCCGGATGCAAAGATGCTTATTTAATTTGATTCCTCTGATTGGTTGCTTAAACCGATAAAGATTGAACAGCGATTTTTACGGTTTGATTACGTTACCTTTTGTAAAATCAGCATAATTACTGCCGCAATTACAATGAAAATCAGTTCTACCACCCAAATTCTTTTTAAATCTTTTAAGGTAAAACGAAAAATCATATCAGTTATAAATGTTACCACAATTAAACAGCCCAAAATAAGCAGGTAAAAACCATCCATGTTTACATGTCTGGGTGCTGTACTTTTATCCGATAAAAGATTTACAACCACAAGCCCTAATCCTGCGGCACTAATGATATTCAAAGGTGTAATCCTAAGTTTCATCTGTGTTTATTTATTGTTTTAAATTGTCAGATGGAGCCTTTGACGATTTAAATAATTATTTAGAAAATTAATACTTATTTTAATTGCGTCGGGTTCATTACTTTTTCTTATCGAATTTTTTACCTTTTTTAAAGCTCTTAATCTGCTTTCCGGCCTTTGCTTTCGCTTTTTCCCTTACCTTTTTTTCAATTGCAGCAGCATGTTTTTTCTCATGGAAAGCACCTTTAAAATCAGGATCTTCTTTCCGTTTTTGCATATCAATTTCCTTCGCAATGTGTTGACGTTCTTCGTAAGGGGTTTCATCAATAAAAACTCCTTCAGGAATTTCAACAACAGGAATATACTGGCGGATCAGTTTTTCGATTTTGCGGATATAATATTTTTCAGCATCTGTAGCAAATGTTATCGCATCGCCTTTGGCAAAAGCCCTACCTGTACGCCCGATACGGTGCACATAATCTTCAATAATGATAGGCACATCGAAATTAATTACGTGACTTACATCACTTACATCAATCCCTCTACTCGCAACATCTGTAGCAACCAAAACCCTGATATTACCTTCTTTAAAGCTATTTATAGAGTTAATTCTTGTATTCTGACCTTTATTGGCATGAATTACGCGAACATTATCGGCACCATACCTCCGTTCGATAAAACTATATATGTTATCTGCAACGGTTTTGGTTTTACAAAAAATAATCAGGCGGTTAAAAGCCTCGTCATTCTTTAGCAAATGCTGAAGCAAGTTAATTTTCGTTTTAAAATTCGGAACGTAATATAAGGCCTGTGTTACATTTGCAGCCGGGGTTGCTTGCGCAGATGCCTCAATCACAAGTGGATTATTCAAGAAATCGCCGGCAATTTTTTGTACTAGCTCACTCATTGTTGCCGAAAACAGCAAATTTTGGCGTTTACGTGGAACAATTTCTAAAATTCGGTGAATTGAGCCAATAAAGCCCATATCCATCATTTTATCAGCTTCATCCAACACTAAAAATTTAAGACTTTGGGTATTGATATCGCCAGACAAATACAAATCCAAAAATCTTCCAGGGGTAGCAATCAAAATGTCGATACCCTTAGCAATCTGTTCTTTCTGCGTTTTTGGACCAATTCCACCGAAAATTACCAATGAACGTAGATCGGTATGTGTAGAAAACAACTTTACCTGCTCTGCAATTTGCATGGCCAATTCGCGGGTTGGAGATAAAATCAAAGCCCTGGGATTGTCACCCTGAGCATATTTTAATTGCATTAAAATAGGCAAAACAAAAGCCGCGGTTTTCCCTGTACCGGTTTCGGCAATACCAAAAATATCCTGTCCCGATAATACCGGAGCAATTGCTTTTTCCTGTATCGGCGTGGCAACGGTGTAACCTGCATCGGCAACTGCATTTAAAATTTGCCTGTTTAACTTAAATTCTTCGAACGATTTTGCCATAGCGCACAAAGATAGTGATTAAGGTTGAGGGTTTGAAGGTGTTAGGCAGATGGTTTCGATCACATTCAAAAACAGGGCTCCTTTTATAAGAATGAGTAGAAAAGCAATTTCAGGAATTCTTCTTTAATCAAGCCCCACAATCTGCTCTACTTCATGCCAGTAATTTTCCGGTTTATTGCATTCAAAACAGTAACATTAAAACTCTTCTGTACCTCTTTCCGCTTAACCAGCGTGTCAAAATTCTCAAATCTCCTATCTAACTTCTCAAATCTATTTTTACCTTTGAAAGTATGAATACTTACCTGATAAAAGCTGCCACAATTGTAAATGAAGGACAAAAAATTGTTGCTGATGTATTGATAAAAGATGGATTGATAACCAAAATAGGCCAAAATTTATCTGCAGCCGATGCACAAGAAATCAACGCAGAAGGCCAATACCTTTTACCAGGAATGATTGATGACCAGGTGCATTTTCGCGAGCCGGGCTTAACCCATAAAGCAGATATTTTTACCGAAAGTATGGCTGCCGTTGCCGGTGGGATTACATCCTTTATGGAAATGCCAAATACTGTACCCAATACCTTAACACAAGATTTACTGGCTGATAAATATGAAATTGCCGCACAAACTTCGCTGGCCAATTATTCATTTTATATGGGCGCCAGTAACGATAATATTGAAGAGGTACTAAAAACGGATCCAAAAAATGTTTGCGGAATTAAAGTCTTCATGGGCTCATCCACAGGAAATATGCTGGTTGATAACGAAAAAACGTTAGAAAACATCTTTAGCAAAGCACCGATTTTGGTAGCAACCCATTGCGAAGATGAAGCCACTATTCGCCATAATCTTGCCGAATTTAAAGCGAAATACGGTGAGGATCTTACAATTGAAATGCATCCACTGATCCGTAGTGCTGAGGCTTGTTATAAATCATCCTCATTAGCGGTAGAACTGGCTAAAACTTATCAAACACGTTTACACATTCTACATATCTCTACAGCAAAAGAAATTGCTTTATTTGATAACATTACTCCATTAAAAGATAAAAAAATTACAGCCGAAGCTTGCGTGCATCACCTATGGTTTAACGATAAGGATTACGCATCAAAGGGAAATTTCATTAAATGGAACCCGGCTGTGAAAACCGAAGATGATCAAAAAGGGGTGCTCAAAGGTGTATTAGAAAATTATATTGATGTAATTGCCACAGATCATGCGCCACATACATTGGCAGAAAAGCAACAGCCTTACAGTCAGGCTCCATCAGGAGGGCCATTGGTTCAGCATGCTTTGCCTGCTTTGCTGGAAATGCATTTACAGGGTAAAATTTCTTTAGAAAAAATTGTTGAAAAAACGGCACATAACCTAGCGATTTGTTTTGATATAGAAAAACGCGGATTTATACGGGAAGGATACTGGGCTGATTTAGTTTTGGTAGATTTAAAAGATTCATGGACGGTAACCAAGCTTAATAATTTTTACAAATGTGGCTGGAGCCCCTTTGATGGAGATACTTTCCAGGCGAGTATTACACATACTTTTGTATCAGGCAATTTAGCTTATCAAAAAGGGAAATTCACGACTGATCAAATCGGAAAACGCCTAACTTTTGCCAGATAGATTTGTTATATTTGTTTTAATATAAAGTTATTATATATGGAAACATTAATTGCACATCCAAAAAACGAAGAAGAAGCTACTGCCTTGAAAGTTGTTATGAAAGTTTTGAAGATCGATTTTGAAACAGAAGAAAGTCCGTATAACCCAGAATTTGTAGCTAAAATAAAAAGAAGTCAAGAACAAATGAAAGCGGGAAAAGGTGTCAAAATTGCCGTAGAAGATTTATGGAAATAAGCTCTTGGGTGACGTACAAAACATGATAAAATAAATCCATTAAGCGCTCAATACCATGGATATTATATATTATGATGAAGCCTTAGCCGACATCGAATTTTGGAAAAAATCTGGAAATAAAACAATTCAGAAGAAGATTCAACAGTTAATTATTGCGATTTTGAAAGACCCGTATGAAGGGATTGGAAAACCAGAACCTTTAAAACATGATTTATCCAGTTTATGGTCCAGAAGAATAAATCGCGAACACAGAATCATCTATCAGATATTAAACGATGCCTTACATATCCATTCACTAAGAGGCCATTATAAATAAATAATGATAGCCCGACGATTACTCATCAAATTATTCATTTCACTTGGTCTTGCCATCTTAATTTTCACCTTTGGCTTCTTCCCCACCCTTGTCCAAAAATATTATTCAACAGGCTTTTACCCTTATATTTCTTCAGCATTAAGATTTATATCGTCCATTTTCCCTTTTGCCATCGGCGATATCATTTATGCTTTGCTTATTGGCTTTGTATTTTATAAGATTTTTAGGTTTTATAAGCAACGAAAATCACTAAAAAAGACGGATAGGATTTTTGTTCCTTTACAAGTGCTCAACTTTTTTCTGGTTCTCTATATCATTTTTAAAATTGTATGGGGCTTAAATTACAGTCGACCAAGTGTTAGTGAAGAATTAGGCATAGGCAATGAAAAGTATAATCTTAAAGAACTGGTTCTCCTGGGTGATTATTTTGTGCAAAAAACCAATAACCTAAAGCTTAAACAAGGCAAAATCCCCGCTTATACGATTAAGGAACTGGAAGTAAAATCGTCAGAAGCTTATTCACTCATGTTGCAAAAAAATCAATTATTTCGATATCAAAACCCTTGTTTAAAGTCGGTTTTAAACGCATGGATAATTAGTAAAATCGGAATCGAAGGCTATTATGCCCCGCTTTCAGGCGAAGCAAATATGAATATGAATCTTCCTGACTTTGTAAAACCTTATGTAAGTTGCCACGAAATCGGACATCAACTTGGCATTGCCTACGAAGACGAAGCTAACCTATTGGGGTACCTAACGGCCAGTAACAGTAGTGATGTGAATTACCAATATTCTGCCAATTATGAAATGTTGCGGTATATTTTGTTCGAAATCAGAATGAAATCTCCTGACGATTATAAAATACTTTATTCGAAAATTTTGCCACAAGTTTTAGCAGATTTTAAAACCGAAAAAGAATTTTGGAGAAAATACAATGGCGATATGTTCGGTTACATGGATGCCGCTTTCGACAGTTTCTTAAAGTTAAACAACCAGAAAAAGGGAATAGATAGCTACCAGGATATTGTAATCTGGTTATGGAATATACATAAAAAGGAGTTAACAGTTGCCAATTAACAGTTGATGATGAAAAACTGCAAACCGAAAACTTAACTATCCGTGTATTGCTTCTTTAGTTCCGAAACTCTGAATCAGTTCTCCTTCAAAATTCAGCCACTCTTTCCAGCGTTTATCCACATCTACATCTGTACTGTATTTACGGGCGAAATTTAAAAATGTAGTGTAATGGCCAGCTTCCGATACCATTAATTCGTGATAAAACCTGGCCAGTTCCTCATCTTTTATATTTAACGATAATACCCTGAAACGCTCGCAGCTTCTGGCTTCAATCATTGCGGCAAACAACAATCTGTCAATAAATGCCATATTCCGGCTACCATCTTTTTTGCTAAACTTTACCAAACGGCCAACATAATCATCTTTGCGTTCTCTACTTAAGGTATAGCCGCGTTTTTTTATAATGTTTATTACCATTTGGAAGTGTTGCATTTCTTCGATGGCAATCGCTGTTAACTCATCTACAAGATCTTGATGTTCAGAATTTTGTGTAATCAAAGTAATTGCATTGGTTGCTGCTTTTTGTTCGCACCAGGCATGATCAGATAAAATTTCCTCTAAATTCGATTCCGCAATATTTGCCCAACGCGGGTCTGTCAATAATTTTAATCCTAACATGTAATGCTTTGTGTTGAGCTGCAAAATTAGGAATATTTAAGATACGTTTAATATTTCGGGCAGATTTTTAGATCATGTAGATTTTACTTTTCACGCTGCAAAACTAAATTTATCTGTGGGAGCCGAAAAAAAGAGTTTATTTTGCAGGAACATGAATAAAGGTGCTAAGAAATTATTGATAATCGGATTGGTGTGGCCCGAACCCACTTCATCGGCAGCGGGAACAAGAATGATCCAACTGGTTAATTTATTTCTATCAAAAAATTATCAGATCACTTTTGCGTCAGCAGCATCAAAAAGCGATTTCAGTTATAATTTTAATGGAATTGGTGTTTCTGAGCAGGAAATTGAACTGAATAACGAAAGTTTTAACGCATTTTTGAGAGAACTGCATCCCGAAATCGTACTTTTCGATCGTTTTATGATTGAGGAACAGTATGGCTGGAGAGTACAGCACGAATGCCCCCATGCACTAAGAATTTTAGATACAGAGGATTTACACTTACTGCGGAGTGCCCGCGAGCTGAGCGATAAGAAAAAACAAGCTTTAGATTTATTTTCAGATACCGCTAAAAGAGAAGTTGCGTCAATTTTACGTTGTGATTTATCCTTAATTATTTCAGAAACTGAGATGGATATTTTAACAACAGATTTTAAAATTGACCGCTCATTGATTTATTATCTACCTTTTCTTGAAGAAGAAATTAATACCGATACCATCAAAAACTGGATACCGTTTGAAGATCGATCTGATTTTATTTTCATAGGTAACTTCCTGCACGAACCGAACTGGAATACCGTACAGTTTTTAAAAACCAAAATATGGCCAATACTACGGAAAAAACTCCCTGGAGCAAGGCTTAATATTTATGGTGCATACCCCTCTCAAAAGGTTCTACAGCTGGCTAATAAAGCCGAAAAATTTATGATCAAAGGTAGAGCACTATATGCTAAAGAAACCATTTCCAAACATAAGGTATTGTTGGCACCCATTCAATTTGGTGCAGGAGTAAAAGGCAAATTTATCGATGCCATGCAGACAGGTACACCATCCGTTACCACTTCTATCGGTGCAGAAGCCATGAAAGGCAATTTAGAATGGAACGGTTATGTTGAGGATAATTTAGACGAATTTATAGATAAAGCCGTAGAACTTTATCAGGATAAAAATAGCTGGCAAATAGCGCAACAACATGGCATCCAGATTATTAACCAAAGATATTCGGCAAAACATTTTATTGATCATTTTACATCAGAAGTTGAAAGATTAATTTCAGGTTTAATAAAACACCGTCAGGATAATTTTTTTGGCCAAATTCTAAATCACCACACTGCACAAAGCACAAAGTACATGAGCTTGTGGATTGAAGAGAAGAATAGAAAGTAGGTTGGAGGTTTTAGTGGAGATTAGGTAGTTCCTGGCCAAATAATTATATTATTAATCCCTCGATTTGTGTACCCACAGACCAAAACACCTTCACACTCGCGCAATACAATCCTTGTAAAATAAACCTTATGGTGCGGATGCCGATCCTTCAATCGGAAGAAGGGACAGCAGGAATGCAGTAACCAAAGAATTACCGAACACTTCATTTCCAAACCCTAATTCAATTTGAGAAAAACGAATTTCAATCTTGACAACATTAAAACATTTCAACCCTAAAACCTTACAACATTATTGTAAATTTGCAACCATGGCAAAAATATCAATTAACCTTGCTACAGGTTCGTTTCAGAAGGAAGAAATTATAGTTGGAATCGATTTAGGCACAACCAATAGTTTGGTGGCGTTTATCAATCCAGATAAAAATCCACAGGTAATTAACGATGCAGGTAAAGGAATATTGATACCATCGGTGGTATATTTTAATGGCCAAAATGAGGCCGTTGTAGGTAATGAAGCGAAAGAATACTTAACAACAGATCCTTCAAACACCATTTTTTCTGTAAAAAGATTATTAGGCCGCTCTTATAAAGATGTAGCCGAACACAAGGATATTTTTTCTTACAAGATTATAGACGATGATAGCGATGCATTGGTTAAAATCCATGCCGGCGACCGTTTCTACACACCGATTGAATTATCCGGAGAGATTTTGAAAGAACTCAAAGCAAGAGCAGAACATGCGCTAAAAACTCCTGTTAACCGCGCCGTAATTACTGTTCCAGCTTATTTTAACGATAGTCAACGCCAGGCCACCCGCGATGCAGGAAAGCTGGCCGGTTTAGATGTAATGCGCATTGTGAACGAACCTACTGCGGCAAGTTTGGCTTATGGAATTGGATTAGACCCTTCGCAACAAAAAACAATTGCAGTTTACGATTTAGGCGGAGGAACATTTGACGTTTCTATTCTACAGATTCAGAATGGAATTTTCGAAGTTTTGGCCACAAACGGCAATACTTATTTAGGTGGCGATGATTTTGACCGCGCCATTTTAAATTATTGGCTGGAAAAAAACAACCTTGATGTAGCAGAAGTTGCGCAAAACAATATATTGATGCAAACTTTGCGTTTACAGGCAGAGGCAGCGAAAAAAGCCTTATCAACTCAAAATTTATATAACGAACAGGTTGGCGATATTTGGTGTACGCTTGATAAACAAACTTTTGAAGCGTTAATTTCATCGAAGGTAGAAGAAACCATCACTGCCTGTAAAAATGCATTAAAAGATGCAGATTTATCTGTAAGCGATATTGATGAAGTCATTTTAGTGGGAGGTTCTACCCGAACACCATATGTAAAACAGGCTGTAGAAAATTTCTTCGGTAAAAAACCACAGGATAACATCAACCCTGATGAAGTAGTAGCCCTTGGCGCAGCCATTCAGGCTGATGTTTTGGCTGGAAACCGCTCCGATATCTTATTGTTGGATGTTACGCCATTATCTCTAGGTATAGAAACTATGGGTGGTTTAATGGACGTTATTATCGCCAGAAACAGTAAAGTACCTACAAAAGCAGGTCGCCAATACACAACCTCTATCGATGGACAAGTAAACATGAAAATTTCTGTTTATCAGGGTGAACGTGATCTGGTGAGGGAAAATAGAAAACTGGCAGAGTTTGATTTAAAAGGAATTCCTGCAATGCCGGCCGGTTTGCCTAAAGTAGATATTAACTTTTTGTTGAATGCCGACGGCATTTTAACCGTTCAGGCAATTGAATTACGTTCTGGCGTTAAACAAGAGATAGAAATTACACCAAGCTATGGCTTAAGTGATGACACTGTTGAAAAAATGCTTTTAGATAGCATTGAGCATGCAAAAAGCGATGTAGAACAACGTATGCTTATAGAAGCAAGAAGTGAAGGCGAGCAACTGGTTTATACCGCAGAAGGTTTTATTAAAAAGCATGCAGAACATTTAACTGAAGCTGAAATTGCAGAAACGGTTTCCTATATAGAAGCACTAAAAACAGCTCTGGCTACCCATGAAAAAGATACCATTTTGAAAAAAGCTGATGACCTTAATGAATTTACACGTCCTTTTGCAGAGCGCGTAATGGATGCAGCGATTTCCACAGCAATGAAGGGGAAGAAGATTGAGTAGTTTTCAGTGGGCAATTGTTAGTTGTTAGTTGATAGTTATTAGTTCATAGTTGCCGTCTTTTAACATATTTACGTCTCCCCGAATTTATTTCAGGGTCTATTTCTAAAAGATGCTGTAACAAGTTCAGCAAGACGACTGCGGTAAGATATGATAGTAGAAACGAATAGTCGTCCCCCTGAATTTATTTCAGGGTTTATTTCCAAAAAATGCTATAACAAGTTCAGTAAGAAGATTGCGATTACATATAATTGCCAAAACGAATAGTCGTCCCCCTGAATTTATTTCAGGGTCTATTTCTAGAAGATGCTTTAACAAGTTCAGCAAGACGATTGCGGTTAGATATAATAGTCAAAACGAATAATCGTCACCCTGAATTTATTTCAGGGTCTATTTCTAGAAGTTGCTTTAACAAGTTCAGCAAGATTATTGCGGTTAAAATTAATAGCCAGAAAGGTTAATCGTCCCCCTGAATTTATTTCAGGGTCTATTTCCAAATGCTTTAACAAGTTCAGCAAGGCAATTGCAATCATCATTTTTCTTACCATACATCAAAAATCAATATCAGTATATCAATTACCTTTGTTAAAATTATTTTAACATTATGGAATTAGGTATCGGTATGTTTGGCGATTTGCAGATCAATGCAAAAGGAGAAATTCAACCCGCACAACAAAGACTTCAGGAAATTATTGCAGAAATAAAATTAATGGATGAAGTTGGCTTAGATTTTTATGGAATTGGTGAACACCATCGCCCCGATTATGCTGTATCGAGCCCTGAGATTATTTTAGCTGCTGCTGCTACCGTAACCAAAAACATCAAATTAAGTAGTGCGGTTTCGGTGTTAAGTTCGTCAGATCCGATTAAGCTTTACCAAAATTTTGCAACTATAGATTTAATTTCAAACGGAAGAGCAGAGTTAATGGCTGGACGGGGAAGTTTTATCGAATCTTTTCCTCTATTTGGTTACAATTTGCAGGATTACGATGAACTTTACGAAGAAAAATTAGAATTGCTGCTTAAAATAAATAAAGAACCAAAAATCAGTTGGAAAGGTAAATTCAGACCTGAACTAAATAACCAGGAAATATTACCAAGGGCAGTAAACGATAACTTAAAAATTTGGGTAGCCGTTGGTGGCACGCCAGAATCGGTAGAACGTGCCGGCAGATTGGGTTTACCTGTGATGTTTGCCATTATTGGCGGTCAGCCCATACAGTTCAAACCTCTTTTTGATTATTATAAAAGGGTTTACGAAGCTTACGGACATGACATGGATAAATTTGAAGTTGGCGTTCATATGCATGCTTTATTTGGAGAAAACAGTGCTGAAGTTGCAGATTATTATTACCCACTTTATTCTGCACAAATGAATAGAATCGGTAAATCGAGAGGCTGGGCACCTTACCAGCGCAATCAATTCGATGCTGGCAGAAGCAATAGCGGTGCCCTGATTATTGGCGATGTAAACGAATCGGTAGATAAAATTCTTGCCATCCAAGAAACCTTTGGATTAACACGTTTCTCTGCACATATGGATGTAGGTGGACCATCACATATCGCCTTAATGAAATCAATTGAATTATTTGGAAGTAAAATTGCGCCAAAAGTACGCGAGGCTTTAAAGAGATAAATTAAGCCGCTTTCTTTTTAGAAAAAATCTGTAAAAAGGAATAGATATAACAGCCTACACAAATGGCGAACAAGCTCTCTAAAAGAGCAAAAACGATCATAATTGAGGTAAAAATCAATGCCGAGTTATAAAAATCGAATAAAGATACCGCGGTAATCAACAGGCAAAATCCAAAGCCCAAGGTTGCCGCGAACTTTTTTGGTGCCAGATCTTTCATTTTATTTGGTATTGAAAAGACATTGGAAATTTTTAAAGCTATAATTTTCAGCAGGCTGAATTTGCCTGATGAAAAAGCCCTTAATGCGAAATCAATAAGTAAAAAAACTATCGCCCAATAATTAGAAAACGCGATACAGGCAAGAGCAATAAGGGCAACCATAAATGCAATTATCCTTACTACATTTTCATTTACTCTTTCGGCTGATATTGGACAGGATAATTCCATAGATAATTTTACGATAAAAATAAGAATTTATTTACCCACCTCCACATTAAAAGAAAATCAGAATGAATTGCATAAACGGATTTCATTTATGTTAAACTTTTTAAATGGTGAATAAAATATTAAATAGATACAAAAAGCTCAAAATACATTATTTTAAACGACTAACTATAAGCGCATTAAAATAAAAATACATACATTAGAGATATGAAAAGATTAACGATTTTAGCCGCGTTAATCATCCCAATTTTTCTATGTACTTCGTGGGGATTCTTTGCACACCAAAGGATAAACAACCTTGCCATTTTCACTTTACCAGGTGATATGATTGGTTTCTATAAAAAGAATATCAAATACATCACCGAACACGCCGTAGATCCTGATAAACGCAGGTATGCAGATACCTTGGAAGCACCCCGGCATTACCTGGATGTAGAAAATTATGAAAAAAATATTGATAGTATTCCCGAAAAATGGAATGATGCATTGGCTAAATATGGGCTGAAAAAGCTAAATGCAGATGGGATTGTGCCGTGGCAAATTCAGCGCACCTATTATAGCTTGGTTAAAGCTTTTAAAACTCGCGATTCGATAAAAATCTTAAAATATTCGGCTGATTTAGGTCATTACATTGGCGATGCACATGTTCCCCTCCATACTACGGCCAATCACAATGGCCAATTGAGCAACCAGGTAGGAATCCATGCCTTTTGGGAAAGCCGCTTGCCCGAATTATTTTCAACGAATTATAATTTTGTTGTTGGCAAAGCAAATTATATCGAAAACCCACTCAAAGAAGCTTGGAAAATACTTAAACATACACACAGCCTTGTTGATACGGTATTAACTTTCGAGGCCGACTTGAATGCATCGTACCCTTCTGCACAAAAATATAGTTTTTCAGAGCGGAATAATGCCGTACTTAAACAGTACTCTAAAGCATATTCAAAAGCTTATCACGACAGGATGAATAACATGGTAGAAAAGCAAATGCGGTCTGCAATACTGGAAATTGGATCTTTTTGGTACTCAGCATGGGTTGATGCCGGCCAGCCTGTACTGAAAAACCTCGTTAAAACAGAATTATTACCTGATGAGAAAAAAGATGAATCAAAAACCGAAAAGAAATACCAACAGGGCTCAGTGATTGGCCGCGAACTTTAATTATCCTTTAGGGTTTTCTCCTTCGATAATTTCTTCAATCTTCTTAGGCTGTAAACGGCTTCTAACTGCTGCCCAGATGGCGGGAACAAAAGTTACAACAGCAATGAAGATAATTACCAGCTCAAAATTATTTTTGATTACGGGAATCTGGCCTAATAAATAACCTCCCAACAGCAATGCAACTATCCACGCAACACCGCCAATGATATTATAGTAAGTAAAACGCCCAAACGGCATTTTGGCAATTCCGGCTACAAAAGGTGCAATGGTTCTAAAAATTGGCAAAAACCTACTTAGCATAATCGCTTTACCGCCATGTTTCTCAAAAAATTCGTGTGACTGATGGTAATATTTCAGCTTTAAAATTTTGTTTTTTTCCTTAAATACACCTGCCCCCAATACCGTTCCGAGTTTGTAATTTACTGTATTTCCTAAAATTGCGGCCACAATTAAGATAACCAACATGATCCAGATATTTAAACCAGTTTCATGTTCACCTGCAATTAAAGCACCCATTGCAAAAAGCAGAGAGTCGCCCGGAAGAAATGGTGTTACCACAAAACCAGTTTCAGCAAAAATAATCAGGAATAAAATAAGGTAAGTCCAGGTGCGGTATTCGTTTACAATTTCTGCTAAATGAACGTCGATATGAAGAATAAAATCTAAAAGCTGATGTAGTAATTCCAATTGATCTGATTTTGGGCAAAAGTATGAATAGTATAGAGATTATGTGCTAGTAAATTGCAATAAATATTAATTGGTGGATATTATCCTATTTTTAAGCTCACCTTTTCTATCTCCATCAAGCAATATTAGGTAAACCCTACCCTTATTAATATTAAATGTATCAAGCGGTGTTACTATTGGAGGCGGATTTGTTGCGGTAGGGCTTGATAGCTTGAAGGCAAATTTCATTGCTTTGTTAACCTTCACTTTAAAGGTTTTAATCCCACCATAAGCCAGCGTAGATTCTTTAGGGCTTGCTACATTTGTACTGTCGGTTATAACCACACTGGAACCTAAGGTATAGCCCAGGTTTAAAAATGTTAGTTTAGCAGAGTCAAGATCGGGCTTTACATCATCTTGGTAGATTTTTAACTTGGCTGGCTTATCGATAGCTTCTTTAAGGTAAAAAACAGAATAATTCTGGCCAATTTTAAATGCCTGATCTGGAAGAGAAGTAACATCAACCCCGCTATTGATATTTTTTGTTGTAATTTTAAAAGTAGAATCTCCAGGAATTACAACATAACTCGTATTCGCATTATAAGTTACAGAAGTTCCGATCTGAATTCCGTTTAAATAAAAATTTTGCGTTGTATCTGTAGAAGCGGCATGGAAAAAACGAATTTTAGCATCGCCTTTAATAAAATTATTGTTTTTAATACAAGAGCTGATTAAAATGGCACATGCAAAAAGAAAGAATGTTTTAACAAACACTACTGTATTTTTCATAAGGTAAAACTGATGCTAATAAAACGTAAAGATAACAGAAACCATATGAATTTGTTAAAATTAATTATCGGTAATAATATGTGCCTGTAACGTTGCTGCAGTTGTGCCACTAAACCAAATTGTATAGATTTTGCCAGCCTCTAAAGCAGAACTATCAATGGTTTTAATGTTACCAGAACCTACCACATTATACCTTAAATTAAAAGTTGTATCAACCGTAAAGTAAGAAGAAGCTTCTTTAAAAGCCAAACCGTTAACGAATTGCGTTCCTCCTTGTACCATTACATTAATACCCGTTGTAAAATTAGGACTCAAACTGATTAATTTAATTTTAGCTTTACCAATTTCAGTGTTGCTCAAATTATCTTCATAACTTACAACCTCCATATCGCCTTTTTTATTGGTAACTAAAAATGTGGTGTAGGTGATAGATGGCGTAAAATTTAGTGATGTATCAGTACTTGCGCTATTTGTTCCGGTATAAGAAATATTTCTGTTGCCTGAAGGTATTTTAACATATTCACTGCTTTCGCCAAAAGCCAAAGCGGTAGCTGTTAGTTTTTCATTGTCTAAATATACATCCTGGTTAACAGCAGCTTGCGAGGCGTTAACAATTTTCACCTTGGCCTGTCCTTTAACAACTTCGTCTGGATCGTGTTTTTTGCAGGCTGATAAGCCAATTGTCAGAAAAGAAATAATTAAAATTAATGATTTCGAGAGAGAAGTATAGATTTTCATAAGTTGGTTAGTTTGGTAAACAAGAATGGCTCGGTCAAAAACCAAGCCATTTTATATACAAAACTAAAAAACTAGTAGTTTTAGTAGCTATTGTTTAACATTACCGGCATTACCAACATTAAAACATCTTCGTTTTCATCATTGGTTTGAGGAATCAAAAGCCCTGCCCTATTAGGTGTAGAAAGTTCTAAAGTGACTTCATCGCCACTTAAATTGCTCAACATTTCAATCAAAAAACGAGCATTAAAGCCTATTTCAAGGTCTTCACCATCATATTGACAGCTTAAACGCTCATGTGCTTCATTTGCAAAATCTAAATCTTCGGATGAAATATTTAATTCGCTACCACTAATTTTTAACCTTACCTGGTGAGTGGTTTTGTTTGCAAAAATTACAACCCTGCGAAGTGTATTTAAAAATAAACTTCGATCAATAATTAATTTGTTTGGGTTGTTTGTAGGAATTACTGCCTCATAATCGGGATAACGCTCGTCTATTAAACGACACACCAGGTTTATATTTTCGAACTTAAAGAAAGCACTTGTAGCATTATAATCAACAGAAACATTAATATCTGTTGATGGCAATGCAGCTTTTAATAATGTTAAGGCTTTTTTTGGCAAAATAAATGATGTTGCTTTATCAGCTTTACTATCCATACGGCGGTAGCGCACCAATTTATGTGCATCTGTTGCCACGAAAGTGATGTGCTGAGGAGATAACTGGCAGAAAACACCTGTCATTGCCGGACGAAGTTCATCATTACTTACAGCAAAAATGGTTTTTGTAATTGCTTCTGTTAAAACCGATGCTGGTAAATTTACTGAAGAAGCATTTTCTACAATCGGAATTTTTGGAAAATCATCACCGTTTTCGCCACTCAATTTATATTTACCGTCGCCTGCGCTAATCTCAATTGCGAAAGTACTGTCATCAATGTTGAATGCAATTGGCTGATCGGGTAATGTTTTAAGGGTATCTAATAAAATTTTAGATGGAACTGCCACTTTACCTTCTTCCTTAGATTCTACAGCCAAAGCAGTTGTCATGCTGGTTTGTAAATCGGTAGCTGAGATAGTTAAGTTTCCATCTTTAATTTCGAAAAGAAAATTTTCTAGTATAGGTAAAACTGTACTGCTGCTTGATGCACCATTTACAGTTTGTAAGTGTTTTAATAGAGTTGATGTGGATACAATAAATCTCATGATATCATTTTAGTCTTCTTCAAAAATATAAAAATTATTTAGCGTACTTGTATTTGCGGTAATAATGTTGAAAAATCGCAAACAATATTAACAATAGCAAGGGAGCCACAACATTTATGAACTGCCATTTTGTTTTTTCGAGTTTAATTTTGGCTTTATCCAATAACCTTATCTTCACTTCTTTATTTCTTAGCGTAATTAAGTTATCATCATCGGTAAAATAATCAACTATATTCAATAACAAAGCTTTATTTCCAAAAGTACGTTGCGAATATCGGTCGTATCCCAATGGGAAAGGATTTCCATTTTGCTCGGATACCTGATTTTTGAATACATCACCGTCGCCAATTACAATCATTTTTGCCGGTTTACCTATACTTTGTACACTATAAGGTTGTGTTATTGTAGCGGGTAATGGCCTGCCTGCAAAAACAGATGGGAAGTTTCCTTCCAGCATTAATCCAACATTTTCTGGTTTGCTCTGGAAAGATCTTGGATCCAACTGTTCGCCAACCATCTGCAAGCTAAACAATTTAGGCACATTGTAAACCTTATTAAATGCAGATGTTGTTAAAATATATGATTTCTTTATTCCCCTGGCTCCAATAGTATCCACTGTGCTCGGAAATTCAGATTTTATGCCATCTAACTTTTTCACAACACTTTGAGCCGTATCAGGCAACAAAACAGGATAGTAAATCCATGGTACCAGTTCCATTTGATTTTGCCCGCCAACAACACCTGTAGATACCGGAATTTCGGCACTGTTTGCAGGATCGGCAATGATATTGTAATTAATCCTTGCACCATACATAAAAAGCATATCATTTAGGTTCAGATCACGATTAATCGCCATTTGACCGCTTCTGCCCCTTAAACTATCCAATTCTGCATTCACCTGATCTATGCTCCAAAGAACCCTGCCACCATTCATCACAAAGTAATTGATTTTATACTTCTCTGCTTCAGTAAAAGGCTTTTTAGGCTTTGCGATAATTAACATTTTCAATTTATCCAATCCAGCTTTATCGATACTGTTTAAATCAATACGACCTACTAAATAACTGCCAGAAAGCGTATGGATGGCATCAGCTAGTTGCAAATCAGAAAGTTCGCCATTAGATTCTGAAAAACCAATCCTGGGATTATCGCCCGAAAGCACTTTTTTCAAACTTGAAGTGAAAATATACTCCAGGTTTTCAATAGATCGGTTGATATTGTCTTCATAATTACCACGGGTATCCAGATTCTGAAAAAGTTTAATTGGAAATTCCTTTCCATCACTTTCTATCATGGCCATTGGAAATACGAGTTTCTGTGTTAAGCCATCTTCGGTTTTAACACTTAAATTGGTCGCTTCAATTCCTCTTTCATACAGATTATTGATCACGGTATCTTGATCTGCCTGATTCAAACCTGCAAGCGGATCAACAAAAACCACTTTTACATTGGTTTTGGCATAAGCCCGATAATCAGATAAAATATCTGAAACGGCAGCTTGCAACCGCTTAAATGCCGGAGGCAGCTCTCCGGCTAAAAATACTGTGATTATTACCTGCTTTTCATTTTTTTGAAGAATCGATTTTGTTTTTTCGCTTAAGGTGAACCGTTTATCTGCTGTAAAATCGAACCTGTGGAAAACATATTGACCAGCAGTGTTTAAAATGACCAACACCGCTATCACTATAATAAAACTGAAACATTTGTTTTTCTGCTTCACTATCGTTTCCCTCCTATTATTAATTTGGTGAAACATAAAAACAGCACTGAAAAGGTAATAAAGTAAATTAAATCCCTGGTATCTAAAACCCCGCGACTGATGGAAACGTAATGCTGATTGATGCCTAAATTTGTAATTGTGCTATCAATTGCTTGCATGGCAGCGATTTTACTCAGGTAATCGAATCCCAAAAAGGAAAATGCACAAAGAGCAGCGCATATTACAAAAGCAATTACCTGGTTTTTAGTTAAAGACGAAGAGAAAATACCAATTGAAGTAAATGCTGCTCCTAATAAAAATAAACCAATGTATGAGCCAATTACCGATCCTGAATCGATATTTCCTTCCGGAAAACCGAGTTTTGAAATGCTATAATAATAAATTAAGGTCGGAATTAAAGCAAAAAGCACCAATACCAGGCTTGCAAAGTATTTTGCTGCAATTACCTGCCAGAGTTGTATGGGTTTGGTAATTAAAAGTTCATAAGTGCCTTCACGCCTCTCTTCTGCGAATGACCGCATGGTAATTGCAGGAATTAGAAACATAAAAAGATAGGGAACCAGGCTAAAAAAGCCATCTAATTCTGCATATCCATAATCAAGAATGGAAGTATCGGGAAAAAACCAAAGTAACAGGCCCGAAACCAATAGAAAAACGCCAATGGTTATATAAGCAACCATCGAACTTGAAAAACTGAATAACTCGCGTTTAAAAACTGCGTACATGTGCTATTAAAACGCCGAAGTTAACCATTTATTCCTGCAAAATTAAAAGGACTTTGATTAAATACAGGTTATAAAAATCTATTTAAAATTAAGGATTTCCAGTACCAACCAGAAATCCTTATTTTAAAAAATTGCATGAAGATTAAAGCTTTTCTTTCAGTTTTAAAAAGAAAAGCCTAAACCCACCGAGAAAACTTTATTTTTAAAGGTAATTTCGTCCGATAGATCTGTATCTGCAATACTGCTTAATCCTAATCCGTAGCCAGCATGGATATTGATACCATTGTTCAATTGATAACCTGCCAAAAAGTTAATCCCAAAATCGGTACGCTTAAATTCTGATTCATTCTCACCAAACTTGATGTCTTCTTTAAGAGAACCATATTTAACATTTGCATTGATTAAGTAGGCAAAATAAGGTCCGGCACCAACAAAAAACTTACCAGAGTTGCCCAATTTAAAATTGGCCAATACGTTTACCGGCAACTCCAGATAATTAAAGTTCAAAGTTACTTTTTCATCAGTGTCAAAATCATCAGTTCCGAAAGCAAAGTTGTCGTTATTTAGTTTTGTTCCTTTGCCGATAAAACTTAAACCTGGCTGGATTGAAACTACATCCGATATGGCAAACTCAGCTGTTCCACCTACATAGAAAGATGTTTTTGTATCGAAACTTATTGAGGTGCTACCTGAAGATACGGTCATATTTGGAAAAGCTACCCCTGCTTTTACCCCAAAAGTTACCGGTTTGTTAGTTTGAGCTGAAGCTGCAAAGCTTAAGCCTGCAACTGTTAATAAAGATAATACGAGTGTTTTCATCTGATTTTTAAGAATTGTTTTTAGTTTCCGTGTTTTCACCTATAAGCGAAAACGGTACAATGATAAACAAACTAATTTAATAGTTAATAAAAATGATTAATTATTTTAATCAGTATATACAACAAAACCCCCAATTTAGTGGAGGCTTTGAAAATAAACTATGGATTAATATTATAAACCAAATGCAAAAGCAGCACGTAAGCCAATAAAGCCTGTAGAACCGCCATTTCCTGACCAGTTTTCATAACGTAAACCGAAATCCAAACTAGATTTATCAGCAACTGAAAATGATGCACCTAATGTTGGAGCAACAGCAAATAAAGTGCTACCACCGGTTTCGGTACTAATTGCAGCACCTAATTCGCCTGCACCATAAAAGTTGCCACCAAAATAATATTTAGCACCAGCTTTTAATGGAACAACACCTACACTTGTTTTAGCACCTATAGCTTTTAGATAATCTTTAGCATCGCCAGTAGCCATTACAGATAAATAACCAGCAGAACCGGTTAAACTTAAAGATTTAGCAACCGGATGTTCATATTGTAATGAACCGCCTACAATTAAAGCATTTGAATTTTTTTCGGTTGGCAAACCAAACTCAGCACCGATGCTTAATTTTTGAACCGCTCCTTCTGTTTGAGCTGATGCTGCAAAGCCAAAGCCTGCAACAATTAATAAAGAAAGTAATACTTTTTTCATGTGATTTTTGTTAATTAAACTTATTATTTAGTTAAGCAAATAGACACCATAAAAATTAAAAAGTTACACTAATAATTAAAAAACTTAAGAAAGTTACCATCGATAAAAAACAAAAAACGCCCTGAAACTATTCAGGGCGCATTTTTTAATGTGAGTTTGCGTTAAAAAGAAAAGCCTAAACCAAAACCTAGATTTGGTAAAACACCGCTACCTTTTAAGGTGGAAAAAGCACCATCATTATCATCATAATTAAATGAAGAATAGGCAGCACCAAGGTTTAAATCGATCACAAAACCGCTATCAAAGGCCCATTGGTAACCTGCTTTTGCACCAATATTCAACGATCCATAATTGGTTTTGTAATCTTTACCGTCATTAAAATCTTCAATCTTTACTTTTCCGGAAAGGTATCCAACTTTTGCACCCAAATACCAGCCATGTAAGCTTTCGCGGAAATAATAACGGTATTGGGCTTCGCCACCAATACTGGAGTATTTAGAATCAGAAAGTTTATAGCCAGCTACACCTAAACCAGCACTCACTGAACTGTTGGCACCAATTTTAAATTCTCCACTTACTAAATCCGTACCCCCTAAAAGCGCGAGAGGATTAGCTTTAATTGCAATTGTTTGAGCTTTAGTTGCAAATCCTAATCCTGCAACCATTAATAAAGACAATAGTGTTTTTTTCATTATAATTATTTAAAGTTTAATTGCAAGCGTAAGGCAAGCGATGTGCCATCACGAACTATAACTTTAGTAAATAGCCAACAAACAGCCTTTACAATGCATTTAAGCCAGAAAAAAACTATAAAATAATATTTGCGATTAAAGCAGTAAGAAAATTCGGGTTTTCATTACTGTGGATTTATTTCAACGAAATGGGGAAAATATTCCACATGTGAAATAAAACAATTATTAATATTTAAGAATTATAAATTAAAAACATAAATAAACCTGATGCCAACAAAGCCTTTTGTATTGGATTTATTGATGACAACAACATCATTTTTACCTGTCCACGCTTCGTACCTGATCCCAAAGTCGAGTTTATTGCCCCCAGATAATTTAAACTGGTTCCCAATGCCTGGCGACCACACGAATAAAGTTTTTTGACCATTGTTTAAGGGTAGCGCAGCCCCTACCTGGCCTTCAGCATAAAAGCTTTCGCCAAATTGATATTTCAGTCCTGCTTTAACAGGTAAATAAGTAAGATCCTGTATTTTAAAAATTTGATTTCTTTTGCCAAAAAAATTCATAAAACCGCCATTTACCGTTAAGGCAAAATTTTCTGCGATAGGAAAATCGGCTTTAACTGATGCTCCAACACCGATGCCTGATATTCCTGAGAAATTACCAGATGGCAGGCCGATTTCTGCGCCAAACCCAATAGTGCTATTGCTCTGGGCTTTTAATGCCAGGGGCAAGAAAAATAAAATTGCAATTGAGGTAACTATAGTTTTTAGGTTAAACATGTATTAAGCAGTAAGTTTTCTAAAGATATCTTCCAATGATTGTTGCTGATGCGCTTCTTTAAGGCCTTCGAGCGAATCGTTTGCCACAATTTTACCTTTATTAATGATGATAATATCGTCGCAGATGGCTTCAACCTCCTGCATAATGTGCGTAGAAATAACAACGGTTTTAGCTGTTCCTAATGTTTTAATCAACTTTCTGATATCAACGAGTTGGTTAGGATCAAGGCCTGAAGTGGGTTCGTCTAAAATAAGCACTTCCGGATTATGGATAATGGCTTGCGCCAGCCCTACCCGCTGGCGGTAGCCTTTTGATAACATGCCTATCTTTTTATGTTGTTCTGGTGTTAAACCCACCATTTTGATTACCTCATCAATCCGTATCGTTAAATTGGAAAGTTTATAGGTTTGACCTACGAAGTTTAGAAATTCCTTTACATACATATCCGCATAAAGCGGGGTGTTTTCTGGAAGGTAACCAATGTGTTTTTTCGCTTCGATGGCTTCTGAGAGGATACTTTTACCAGAAATTTCGGCTTCGCCAGAGGTGGGTTCTAAATAACCGGTAAGCATGCGCATGGTAGTGGATTTACCAGCTCCATTTGGACCTAAAAAACCTAAAATGCGACCTGGCCTGGCTTCAAAACTTATTGAATCGACTGCTTTTTGCTTATCGTAATGTTTAGAAAGATTTTTAACTGAAATACTCATATTTGTATATTTAACCGCAAATAAAACAAAGGCTTTCGCAAAGTATGGTTTAGGATTATGATCCTTACATGGCACCAAGCAAACCCACAACGGTAACCTATTGTGAACACTTTAAGATTACTTAGGGCTTCGCAACAATGGACATATTAATTAATATGCGATGAACTTAACTTTTTGTTGTACCTAAACTTATCCAATTCTTCTGCTGCCTGTGGTAAATTATCACCCGATAAAATGTCGGCACCATTATTAATGAGATGGTAATAAACATTTTTTGCAGGGCTTGCCATTGCACTTTTATCAATATTGCCCATAGTACCTAAAATAGTGGTAATGCCTTTATCATGAAGGTATTTATAAAATTCTTTATCGGGTGCAGAAACACCAACAAAGGCCACTATCCGATTATTTGGGATGCCCATGTTATTTAAGCGTTTTAATTCTGCTTTCTTTTGAACTGATGCAGAAATCATCATTTCAGGAGCCAATTGGTGTACTTCTTTCGCCTGATCTGCAGTATAAGTAATAATTATCGAATTGCTTTCAACCTTATATTGCCTAACTTTTTCGATCACTCGGGCATATGAAACACCTTTCTTTAAATCGATGGTTAACAATGCTTTTCCTTTACTCCAGCTTAGCACACTATCTAAAATTGGAATTTTAAACTTAGTTTCTTCGCCATTATTATCGATCAGATTAAAAGCTTTTAATTGTTCATACGTATAATTGCCAATCGATCCTTTACCTGTTGAAGTTCTATCGAGTTTATCATCATGCATAATTACCATTACCGAATCTTTACTGTAAGCAATATCAAATTCGATTATAACGGGATTATAAGTAGTGGCATTATCGAATGTTTCGATACAATTTTCAGGAAAACCAGGCATTGGTCCGCCGCGATGTGCACTAATTAAAGGAAAACGGTTTTCTGGCGACCATTTTAAGAACTGATATAATTCTTGGATGTTCTTAAAGTGAATATATTGATGACTTTTTTGTTTCGGCTTGCAAGAGAAAAAAACCGCAACCATAACCAGAAATAGTAAATGATGAAATTTCATGCATCAAAAGTAAACAAATTGGTTAATTGTTTGGGGTGGTATAACCGATTAGGTATTGAGATTGGTTTTTCGCTTAATTTTTGGCATGTTGCGAGGTTAACTCCTTTATTCAGTTAAAAAAATATTCCTCAGGCAAATCCATTTTTGATGGCAAAAACAGCCAATCCTACACGTGTTTTAAGTTCGAGTTTTTCGCAAAGCTGATCGCGGTAACTTTCTACAGTGCGTGGACTACAGAACATTTTATCAGCAATTTCTTTATAATTAAGCTCGGTAACGGTATACTTTAGAAATTCTTTCTCGCGGTCTGAAATTTTAATTTCAACATCCTTGCTTTTATTAAGGCTGGAAAAAATGATTTTTGAAGCCCAGTCGGGATAGAAAAAACCGTTGGCATTTAATTTCGTAAGTGCATTTTCAAGCTCTATCGGATGAGCATTTTTTAACAGATAAGCTTTGGCCCCATTGCTCACCATCTTAATTACGCTTTTTTCTTCCCCTTGCATGCTTAGCGCCATTACTTTTACTTCCGGAAAGTGTGCGGTTAACCAGCTAACCGTTTCAAATCCATCCATAATGGGCATACTGATATCTAAAAGTACAATATCAGGGATTTTATTCTTGTTTTCGAAGTTTTGAATCAGTTCTTTCCCATTTTCACAGACATAAATTACCTCGAAAGCCGAAAAATTATCAATAATGCCTTGTAGCGCCTTTGCTATCAGCATATGATCATCAACAATAACTACAGTTTTTTTCATGAAGGGCCGTTTAAAATAACAGTAAGTGTGGTGCCGAAACCTGGTTTACTTTCCAAATTGAACTTCCCTCCTATTATTTCGGCTCTTTTTTTCATGTTTTTTAGTCCAATTCCGTCAGAAGTTAATTTACTAAAATCGAAACCTTCCCCGTCATCCTGAATGCTTAAGGTTAAAAATATCTCGGCAGACGAATAAAGTTTGATCTTGATCTTGTTGCAATTGGCATGCTTTAAACTGTTTTGAAGAAATTCCTGAGTAATGCGCAGCAGGACGTTCTTTTTCACAAATTCAAGGAAAATCCCATCCGCATTGTGTTCAAAAATTACCTTGCATTTTCTTAAAGCATTGATGTTTTTTACTTCTTCCTGTATTAAAGTTACAATTTCATTTTCACTTATATTATCGTCGGTTAAATTTTTCGACAAACTCCTCAAATCTTGCAACGATGAGTTAATGATCTGATAAATCTGTTCTATTCTTTTACTTGCTTGTGGCACCTTATTTTCGTGCACAAGCTGTTGGGTGTACAAACTTACCAGTGTTAATTTTTGGCCGATATTATCGTGTAGTTCTCGGCCAATCTGCTGCATAGTAGCCTGTTGTATTTCCAATTGGGTGGTTAAAAGTTCTTTTTGGTGTATTTCGTTACTGATTTGGATCTCATTCAGAAACTCTCTTTTCCGTTCTTTATATTTTTTGATATACACCAGTATGGCCACTACAAAAAGCACAAAAAACAGATTGAAAAGGATAATTGTAATTAAGAGTTCTGTTTTCCCCATATAAATGAAATTGAGAATAGTGCATACATAACAATTCCTGAAATGAGGAAATAATAAAAATAGATACTCCAGATCTGCTTATATTCTACCAGTAGGTAATAAAATGTCCAAAATGGTAACGTTCCAATATAAAACAACGTTACTCCTAAATTAACATAGAACATTCTGTTCTTATTAAAATTAATAATGTCAGAAGAAGTGATCTGCTTATAATATTCCATTACCACTAAAACCATCAAAATAAACGATCCAAAAGTATAATTGAACGAAAAGATTATTTTACTTCCCTTAAAGTAGAATTCGCTTGGTATAAATGAAAGTAAGTACAATAAGGAAAGAGTCCAAAATAGCTTTTTATTGTTTAAAGATTTAAAAGCATAAAGCCAGTAAAAAAATATAAACTGGAAAGGGATAACGAAATAGTTATAATATTTTGTTTTAGAAAAGCTGATATACACACCACCCCATTTTCCAAAGGCCTCACAGACAAAAACTAAAGCTAAAAAATAAACAAAAAAGCGCCAATATTTCCCTTTTAAGCCTTTTAGATGTAGGAAAGCGATGATTGTAGCCACTCCTTCTGCCCAAAGATAACTATCGCTAAGAAGTTTTTGTAAGCTGTTCATTTCTTATTACTTAATAAATTTCAACCGCAGCTTCTGCTGGTGGAATAAGCTGTCCGTGATTTTGTGCCATAACCTGGCGCGATTGGGCATCGCCAGCATCAGAACTCATCGCCATCAAGGTTACCGGGCGATCGTTTTCGCGTTCCTTTATTATAAATGTTGTTTCATCCAAAGGATTAAAGTCGTAATCAAGGTTGCTTCCCTGGTTAATTTTCTTTTTTAAAGTAGGGATCATGATTAGCGTATGTTTCTGGGCATAATCCTTTCCTATTGCTTTTTCATTGGCCATATTTTCCCATTCACCTTCTTTAGGGTAAGCCGCGTAATAAAAACGGATGCCAAGTGCAGCAATTCCAATACTGGAATTTCTTTTTTTGGTTTGGTATTCAATATCTGTAATAAATTTTTTGAGTGTTTTCAAATCAAAAGATACCGAATGTGCATCATCCAATCCCAAAGTTTTATTAATGGCATCCAGGTGGTTAATTCGATAGTTATCAACCATGTGATGGATAATTTTGGGATCCATGGTGTTGGGATATTTTCTTTCGCTTTTATCTATTGCGCTGATCAATTTTTGAAACAGGTATAGCACTAAAGCACCACATAAAAAAACAATGGCATAAACCGGTAAATTTTGCATTTCCATAATTTTTGAGTTTTAATTAAAGTTAACTTTTATTCTCAAATGTGCTAAAACTTTTATGGATAACTGATGGGGTTTTCCCCATATTTTATTGCTGTTTTTACTGCTTTTTATTTTGTTGCCATCACTACTGATTTCTAGTGATTTACCTAAGGTTATTCTACCACTATTCTAACAATTTTGGGAAGTGTTTAACACGAACCGGAAGAAGCCGAAAATCCGGAATAGAGTAGGCAAAACTTACAACCTTAAAACCATGTCGAAAACATTAAAAAAAGAAGAAAAAGTAGAGTACACCGGCAGATACCTTGTACTTTTACCAGAAGGTTCGAACACAGCAGATTCGATCAGCCAGATCAACACCATCAGCGGGCTTAACCTAAAAAGCTCTTTAGAATTTGAAAACGAATTTTTTACCGACAAAGATCTTGATAAAACTGATGGTATTGTGTTGGATAAATTGGGCATTGCTATCGTAAATGAAAAACCCAAGGCAGAAAATTCCATCAGCAGTTTAGGCGATAACGAAATGATCGTTGAAAAGGAACGGGTTGTTTATGCCATCGGTATGCTTGATGAAAGCACCCAAAATTATGTGGAAGGCTATCGTGATGCGGTAAACCATATGACCAATATGCTGGTTGGTACAGAAACAGAGAATTTTAATTTTGAAGAGCAGGATTCGGAAGTAGAATCAGTTGGTGCCACCTGGGGATTAAAAGCTACCAATGTTGTACCAAGCACCTTTTTAAGGTACAATCCATATAATGGAGCAGGCATTAAACTAGCAATATTGGATACTGGTTTCGATTTTAACCATCCAGATTTTGCTGGCCGCCCAATTGTTCATCAAAGTTTCATCAGTGGCGAAAGCACACAAGATGGTCATGGCCATGGCACCCACTGTACTGGTACATCTTGCGGTCCGGCAAGTTCTCCATCAGCAACAGAAAGATATGGAATAGCCTATGCGGCGAGCATTTACATTGGTAAAGTTTTAAGCAATGGTGGTTCTGGTGGTGATGGGGGCATTCTTGCAGGTATTAACTGGGCAATTGCTAACCGTTGTGATGTGGTGAGCATGTCGTTAAGAGGTTTGGTAAACGGAACTGGCTATTCGGCTGTATTCGAAACTGCCGCAGCACGCGCACTGGCCCAGGGAACTTTAATTATTGCCGCAGCAGGAAATGATTCGGCCCGACCAGGCATTGTAAAACAGGTAATGCACCCTGCAAACTGCCCATCTATTATGGCTGTGGGTGCGGTAGATGTAAATATGAATGTTGCAAGTTTCTCTAACGGAGGCCTATACCCAACTTATGGTGCGGTAGATATTGCTGCTCCGGGCGTAAATGTGTACTCTTCTACAAAACTACCAACTAAATATGCAAGCTGGAACGGTACCAGTATGGCTACACCACATGTTGCTGGTATTGCAGCACTCTGGGCACAGGCTACCGGCTTAAGGGGCATTAACCTTTGGCGTAAATTAACTTCAACCGCAAAAGCATTACCTTTACCTGGCAGAGATGTTGGTGCAGGATTGGTACAGGCACCTACAAAAACAAGATTAATCAAATTCCCAATTGATAAAACTCCGATTTTGATTCATCCAAAATTCCCTTTCGATCCAATTGGTCCAATTGAAAAAATTATACGATGAAAACGAAGTGGTTAATATCTGTAGAGCATGGTGCAATGGAACAAGTGGCTAAAGAACTGCGCAAAACGGGCATTGCTGATATAGAAGCCCTGGATGCGATAGGTGTAATTGTTATTGTTCCCGGCGAACAAAAAATTGCAGATATCAAAAAAATCGATGGCGTAATAAATGTTGAGGAGGAAAGGGACATTAGCATTTAATAGAAACCATTAATCATTAACCTCATAAATCGGTGTAGCTTGTGTTGCACCGGTTTTTTTTGTGGGGAAATATTCTTTTTGGAGCCTAATTTTTATTGGAGTAAGCATTTTACAACAAGGTTTGCAAACAAGTAAGATTGCTTCTAAGAAAAGCCAGGCGAGGCTGTCGGCTGAAAAAGTCTTCTCGTGATCTACAACATTTCTTTAAACCCTAAGGTTACTTTGCTACTGATCAAAAACCTTAAGTCCTTTACCTTTAAACCCTGCACCTTTTTATTATCTTTGCTGCATTATGGCTCAAAAGAATAACGACGAACAATTTAAAAATGTAATATCACACGCTAAAGAATACGGTTTTGTATTTCAGAGCAGCGAAATATATGATGGCTTAAGCGCTGTTTACGATTACGGCCAATTGGGTGCCGAGTTAAAAAACAACATTAAAACTTACTGGTGGAAAGCCATGGTGCAAATGCACGAAAACATTGTAGGAATTGATTCTGCAATTTTTATGCATCCTAAAGTTTGGAAAGCCAGCGGACACGTTGATGGTTTTAACGATCCCATGATCGACAATAAAGACTCTAAAAAACGTTACCGTGCCGATCAGTTATTAGAAAATAAAATTGATGAACTATATTCAGAATTGGCCAGTTTCAGTGCAGAAAACAAAGCTAAATTTGAGGAGTTTCAGCAAGAAATATTAGGATTAAGTGATGAAGGACAGGCAGCATGGATTCCAAGTTTTAAAGATGAGGCTACCATTTTAGACCATGAGAAATATCCTTTTGTTGATGAAACAAGCTGGAGATTTGTTAAAAAAGGTTTAGCACTTGAGGTGGAAATGAACCTGGCACTTAAATCAGAAAACCTGGCACAGTTAAAAGATTTAATTGTTGGTTATAAAGTAATCTGCCCGATTTCTAAAACCTCAAACTGGACAGATGTACGGCAGTTTAACTTAATGTTTAGCACACAATTTGGTGCTATGGCAGAAGGAAGTGATGAAGTTTATCTTCGTCCGGAAACAGCGCAGGGTATTTTTGTTAACTTTTTAAATGTTCAAAAATCTGGCAGGATGAAAATTCCTTTCGGTATAGCGCAAATTGGTAAAGCTTTCAGAAATGAAGTAATTGCACGTCAGTTCATTATGCGTATGCGCGAATTTGAGCAGATGGAAATGCAATTTTTTGTTCGCCCAGGTGAAGATAAAAAATGGTTTGAATACTGGAAAGATGCCCGTTTAAAATGGCACAAGGCTTTGGGTACTGCTCCTGAAAAATACCGTTACCACGATCACGTTAAACTTGCGCACTATGCCAATGCTGCAACTGATATCGAATTCGAATTCCCATTCGGATTTAAAGAGGTTGAAGGAATCCATAGCCGCACTGATTTCGATTTAACGCAACACCAGGAATTTTCGGGCAAAAAAATGCAGTATTTCGATAACGATTTAAATGAAGAAGGTAAACCTTATGGCAATTACGTTCCTTATGTAATCGAAACTTCAATCGGTTTAGACCGCATGTTCCTCTTAACCATGATCAATGCTTTTGAAGAACAGGATTTAAGCACCGATGATAAACAGGATAGCCGTACATTATTACGTTTACACCCTGCTTTAGCACCTTATAAAGTAGCTGTTTTTCCTTTAACGAAAAAAGATGGCTTACCTGAAAAAGCACGCGAAATTATGGATGCGCTTAAGTTTGATTTCAACTGCATTTACGAAGAAAAAGATGCAATTGGTAAGCGATATCGCCGTCAGGATGCGGTAGGAACTCCTTTCTGTATCACGGTTGATCATCAAAGTTTAGAAGATAATACCGTTACCATCCGTCACCGCGATAGCATGGATCAAGAACGTGTAGCCATCGCAGATTTAGGGATTATTATAGGTTCGGCAGTAAGCTGGAAAACTTTGTTGGCATAAAAAACATAATCTGTCATCTCGCGCGAAGTGCAACGAAGCCGAGAGATTTAAAGATAGATCTCTCCATTCCACTGCGTTTAAGTAGAGATGACGAAAATTTTACGAGGTCGCAGGTTTTAAGCTGCGACTTTTTTTTATGCCACACATATGGATTTAGCCGAACGTAATCCGTTTCAAATAGAACTAAAAAATAAAGTGCGTTGCTAGTCTGATAAAAACTCATGGAATATTGATTTCCACACCTTTGAAATAAATAAAATTGAACTGGTTTATAACGATTGGTACCAACGAGAAAGATTTGTTCAAAAATTGCATCAGTTTTCTTTATCTTAGCCTATCAATTAACCATAACAAATTAACACTCGTGAAATTACCTTTCAAACTATCCCTATTGGCATTCGTATGCCTATTAATTACATCATCCTGCAAAAAAGAAATCGATTATCATCAAGATTGGGTTACATCAACCATGAGTGCAAAAGTTGATGGTACTTTGTTGCAATGTACCATAACTACGGCCCAGGTTTATGATGCTGGCGGAAAAATAAGCGCACAAATTTCGGGTTTTAAAGGCTCTACTGCATTTACATTAATAATTAGCGATTTTAAAGGCGTAGGCACTTACAGTTTATCCGATTACAATTTAGCTACTTATCTTACCGGTACATCCTTCGCTCAGGATGCTTACATTGGAGGTAGTGCTGGAACAATTAAAATAACCAGTTATTTAGCGGATAAATACATTAAAGGCACTTTTGAATTTAAAGGTGAAAATGTATCTACTTTAACAGTTAAAACCATTACCGAAGGGCAGTTTAATATCAGTTTGGTTCCTGTTAAACTCCCTGAAACCAACAATAGCACTAATAATTTAAGTGCAAAGGTAGATGGTACCACAATTGGATTTACCGGAGAAGCAACATCAACCAATGCTCCCATTATTGGCAACTTCCTTACTATTGTAACCATAAATGGTGATAAACGTATGATTCTTGGCGTTTTAGGTTATAAAGGTGTAGGCACTTACGACTTTTCAACGGATGGGTCTGCAACATATATGAAAGATCAAAGTCCTACAGGTTCATTTACGGCAACAAGCGGCTCGTTAGTAATTACGAGTGAAACTGGCGGAAAACTTAAAGGAACGTTTTCATTTAAGGCACCCAATGAAAATTCTACAATCAATACATCGGTAACTGTTACTGACGGTACTTTTGACATGCCCTATAGCAAAAAATAAGAGCTGATTTTCTTAAATATGAAGGGCAGCATTATCATTAAAGATTTGTGATCATGAGCTTGTCGAAGCCTATTTAAATACCCTTAAAGTGTTTCGACAAGCCCAAAATGACATAATAATTTAAAGAGAAATAGTTTTATAATGCATCCTCTTTTGTTATAATGGAAATTAATAGCCGTAATCCTTCAGTCACAAAAGGCAAATGCCCAGTGTGTAATTTCTTATTCATTTTACCGAATGGTATATTTGTTTAGCGATCAAAATCATTTATATGAATATTCCACAGAAGTTTTTTGCCCGTCGACATGAAATTGCGGCAGATTATTTAAAAGAATTAGATAAACATCTCGACGATATTGTATCTGGCCGTGCAACTGAAATGTTTGAGGTAAGGGATTTTGCCGATTTAATCCATGTACATCCAACTCACCTAAGCAACACCATTAAAGCCGCTACAGGCCATTCGCCATGTTTCTTTTTCGAAGAGCGATTAATGGAAATTTCAAAATCGATGTTGCAAAATGTAAGTATGCCCATTGCAGAAATTGCACGGATATTAACTTATGATCCATCCAACTTCACCAAGTTTTTTAAACACTTTGCAGGCCAAACCCCAAAACAGTATAGGGAGGCTTATTTTGAATCTTTGGCAACAAAAAAGGAAATTATCACCATATAAAACTTAAGCACTCACCATTTTTACTTAAGCTATCACCATTTTTACAGCATATTTCCATCTAATTTTGTTTAACAAATTAAAAGAAAATGGAAACACAAAATAAAATTGCCCTGGTAACCGGCGGTAGTCGCGGATTAGGAAAAAATGCAGCCTTAAAAATCGCTTCTAAAGGGATAGATGTAATTATAACCTATCAATCCAAAAAGGAAGAAGCAGAACAAACCGTAAAAGAGATTAAAGAATTCGGCGTTAATGCAGCTGCTTTACAGTTAAATGTAGCCGATAGCACTACTTTTGATGCTTTTTTCGCTGAAGTTAAAAACGTGCTAAAAACTGTTTTTAATGCAGAAAAATTCGACTTTTTAATAAACAATGCAGGCGTCGGCATCCATGCTTCTTTTGCCGAAACCACCGAAGAACAATTTGATACTTTGGTAAATATCCATTATAAGGGTGCTTTCTTTTTAACGCAAAAAGCCCTGGCCTTATTAAATGATGGAAGTGGGATTATTAACGTTTCCAGCGGCTTGGCACGTTTTGCTACTCCGGGTTATGCGGCATATGCAGCTATGAAGGGTGCAATGGAAACATTAACCAAATACCAGGCAAAAGAATTAGGCGCAAGAGGAATCAGATCGAATATTATTGCTCCAGGAGCTATTGAAACCGATTTTGGGGGTGGTGTTGTACGCGACAATGACCAGGTAAATGCAGGAATTGCTGCTAATACCGCTTTAGGCCGTGTAGGCTTGCCAGATGATATTGGTGGCGTAATAGCATTCTTATGTACTGAAGATGCAAGATGGATCAATGCCCAACGCATTGAAGCTTCAGGCGGTATGTTTTTATAATCATAAACGTAGCTTTTGACCATGAATGCACTAAGGCACCAATGTTAATAGCTTGGTATTTTGGTGTATTTGTAGTTATTTTTTTGCCTAATTGAATAATAAAGGCTTAACCCATGGCATAACGCCAACTAAAATCCGTTAAACAGAAAATAATCCGCATCAAACGGCGTTATCCATGAAAATCATCCCATGTTTAAAATACTGCTACCAGCACTCTTTGTATTCCTTATAATAGGCCATGCCAATGCCCAAAAGTGGACAGATGCCGAATTTCGTAAAGCAAATACCGCAGCAAATGCAGCTTACTTAAGCAACGAAGAAAAAAACATAGTGATGTACATGAATCTCATCCGAATTGATGGAGAAAAGTTTTACTATACCTTTTTAGAAGATTACATTAATAACTACAATGCTAAAGTTCGCCAATATAGAAACTACAATGAACTTAAAATTACACGGAACAACTCTTACTATACCTCTTTATTGAAACATTTACGGGGTATCAAAAATTTGCAGATGTTTTATCCTGATGATAAACTTACCTCGTTAAGCCGCAACCATGCCCAGGATTTAAACAGAAATAACCTCGATACACATGAAAGTAGCAATGGCGATAAATTTTCGAAGCGTTTATCTAAATATTTTCCTAATAAAGCCATGAGCGAAAATATCGATTTTGGTTATTCGAACAGTTTAGATATTGTATGCCATTTGTTGTTGGATTGTGGTGTACCATCTCTTGGTCACCGCTTTAACCTATTGGATCAGAAATACAAACTCAATACGGTTGGCGTAAGCATTCAGCCGCATCCTTCTTACTCCTGGTGTGCAGTGATCGATTTTGTTGCGCAACCTACATTTTACACTAATAACCAATAAATTATAGTAGATTTATCTGTTGCATTTTTTTATAAATGCAACAATTTTCTCTATGTCAAAATAGAAAAAAACTATTTATTTGCTTGCGAAAATTACTCCATTTTTATACCAGATTACAAACCCTAAACGATGAGCGAAAAGAAAAAGCTAACAAGTGCATCGGGCATTCCATACGCAAATAACGAAGATAGCATGACGGTTGGTCCACGTGGCCCGATTCTGATCCAGGATTTCATTTTACACGAAAAAATGGCTCATTTTAACCGTGAGCGGATACCTGAACGGGTGGTACATGCAAAAGGATCTGGTGCTTATGGAACTTTTACTGTTACCCACGACATTACAAAATATACAAAGGCCAAACTCTTCTCCGAAATTGGGAAGCAAACCCGTACTTTCTTACGTTTTTCTACTGTTGGCGGCGAAAAAGGTTCGGCTGATAGTGAACGCGATCCGCGTGGCTTTGCGCTTAAATTTTATACTGAAGATGGAAACTGGGATTTGGTTGGTAACAATACACCCGTTTTCTTTGTGAAAGATCCGAAAAAATTTGGCGATTTTATCCACACCCAAAAACGCGATCCGCAAACAAATATGAAAAGCCCGACCATGATGTGGGATTTTTGGAGTTTGAATCCTGAAAGCTTACACCAGGTATTAATTTTAATGAGCGATAGGGGAACACCATTTTCTTACCGCCATATGGATGGTTTCGGCAGTCACACCTTCTCTTTTTACAACAATAAACATGAGCGTTTTTATGTGAAGTTTCACTTTAAAACTAAACAGGGTATCCAAAACTTCACCAACAACGAAGCTGTTGACATGAAATCTCAGGATCCTGACCATTCGCAACGCGATCTGTTTGAAGCCATAGAAAGAGGTGAGTTTCCGAAATGGACACTTAAAGTGCAGATTATGCCTTTTGATGAAGCCAAAACTTACCACATTAATCCATTCGATTTAACCAAAGTTTGGCCACACCGCGATTATCCTTTAATTGAAGTGGGTGAATTGGAATTGAACGAAAATCCTGACAATTATTTTGCGCACGTAGAGCAAGCCGCCTTTGCTCCTGCACACGTAGTGGATGGCATTTATTACTCGCCGGATAAAATGTTGCAAGGCAGGATTTTATCTTATCCGGATGCACAACGTTACCGTTTGGGTGGCAATTACGAACAAATTCCGGTTAACCGATGTCCGTTTATGACCAATAATTACCAGCGCGATGGTTTAATGGCAGTTAATGGTAACGGTGGATCGAACCCAAATTATTTTCCAAACAGTTTTGATGATATTGTGGTTGATGAAAGCTATAAACAACCCGCCTGGCCTTTAGAATCATTATTGGCCGATAGTTACAATAGAAATGTTGAAGGTGAAAACGATCATTATACGCAACCAGGCAACTTATTCCGTTTAATGGATCCCGAAGCCAGAAAAAATACCATTGCAAATATTGTAAGCGCAATGGGTGGCATAAATGGTGTTAAAAAGGATGAAATTGTAAACCGACAGCTTTGCCATTGGTTTAGAGCAGATATGAGTTTAGGCCTGGCCATTGCAAAAGGTTTGGATTTAAATTTAGACCAAGCAATGGAAGGTATGGTGCATGCAGATCCGCCGCATAAAGCCACTAACGGATAACGGTATTAAAATGTCTCCCAAAATTGGAGGCATTTTTTGTTTCTATAATATTCTGTATAAAAAATTACCTTTGCGCTAATAATGATATGCGATAGCTCGTTTTTGATCATTTGAGCTTTTAAATTTAACTTTGAACCCCAATGCGTAATGCAATTTTAGCCATAATAGATTTTTTCTACCCTCCTTTTAAAAAATATATCTCTCCACATAATTTCAGGTATTTGGCTACAGGTGGTGGCACTTTATTATTGGGTATACTAAGCTATTATTTCGCTTACTTTTTCATTTTTAAAACAGCGGAAGTAAATTTTGGAGTAATTGTACTTCAGAGAGAAACCGCATCACTACTGGTAGATTATTTAGTTGCCATACCAACCAGTTTTTTGCTGAATAAATATGTAATATTTACGCACAGTGAACTAAAGGGCAGGGTTCAGCTTTTTCGTTTTTTAAATCTTCAGTTTATCAACATTCTTGCAACATATGTTTTTTTAAAGTTTTTATTGGAGCTTTTAAGAGATTACCCCGCTTTATCTATTTTATCGAGAATATTAGTTTCTGTTTCAATGGCACTTTTCAGTTACCTGTATCAACACTATTTTACATTTAGTGTAAAAAAAATCGGGGATAAAAATGAAAAGAAAAATCAATAATTCAGTTTGGCAATAGCATTGTTTTGCCACGGAGACACAGAAAGCACGGAGAACTATATCGTCCTCGTTTGTAACGAGGAAGATTTAAGTTTCGTCATTGCGAGAAGGCTTTTTCAGCCGACGAAGCAATCTTTATGGCAAGGCTCACTAGCATGAATGATTGCTTCGTACCTCAGCAATGACGACCGCTTTACTAAAACATGTCAGTGGTAGCGTAGTCTAAGAACAGTAAAAAGATTTGGCAAAAAGGCATTCAGAACCTCTCCGATGAAATTCCATCATTCCTTCACTAACCATTAATCTTTCTTTTTTACCACCCAAAACCTTTATTACTTTAACCTGTTAATTAATCCTGTTGCTTACTTGTTAAGATAAAAACAACAAGCTAACTTAGCTGCCGACCAACTTATTTTCAGAATAACCATGAGCCATTTAAATGATTTTAATAATGCGCAGGTAGCAAAATTGCCCAATCATTTGAAGCAATTTATTGTTGACCAGAATTACGCAAAATATACGCCGGTTGATCAAGCAGTATGGCGTTACGTAATGCGCCAGAATTACAGTTACCTAAAAAATGTTGCTTATTACCCATATATAAAAGGTTTACAGCGGGCTGGCTTGAGTATTGAGCACATTCCTGATTTACAAACCATGAATGATAATTTGGGTAAAATTGGTTGGGGGGCTGTAACGGTTGACGGATTTATTCCACCAGCTGCTTTTATGGAATACCAGGCTTACCGTGTTTTGGTAATTGCTGCCGATATCCGCCAGATTAACCATATCGAATATACTCCGGCACCCGATATTATACACGAAAGTGCAGGCCATGCACCTATTATTGCTGATGCCGATTATAATAATTATCTAAGTTATTTTGGTTCAATCGGGGCCAAAGCCATGTTTTCGGCCAAAGATTTCGAACTTTATGAAGCCATAAGAAAGATTTCTATTTTAAAGGAAGCTAATGATGCCGACGAATTTCAGATTGCTAAAGCAGAAAAGGAACTCCGCTACATTAATGATAATATGGGCGAACCTTCTGAAATGGCATTGCTTGGCCGCTTGCATTGGTGGACGGTTGAATATGGTTTGATCGGCACATTAGAAAACCCAAAAATTTATGGTGCAGGCTTACTTTCTTCTATAGGTGAAAGTGCAACCTGCATGCAGAATGAGGTAACAAAACTTTGGTATAACATGGATACCATTAATTATCCATACGATATTACCAAACCACAACCACAACTTTTTGTAACTGAAACTTTTCAGAATTTAATTGATGTTTTAGAAACTTTTGCCAACACCATGGCTTTTAGAAAGGGCGGCACAGAAAGTATTATGAAAGCCATTGCCTGCAAAAATATAGCAACAGCAGTTTACAGCTCGGGCTTACAGGTGAGCGGTATATTTACCGATATTGGTGTCGGCATGAAAGATGAAGTAACTTTTATTAAAACAACTGGTCCATCTGCATTGGCCTTTAATGGCAAACAACTAATTGCACATGGAAAAGATTACCACGCCGATGGATTTTCTTCGCCGGTTGGTAAATTAAAAAACAGCACAAAGGCTTTAGAAGATAATAGCACACCAGAATTACAGGCTTTAGGTATTATTTTAGGAGAAAAAGCCGAACTTTTATTTGAGAGTGGCATTAAAGTGGTTGGGCTTGTTAAAGATATTTTATTTAAAGAAAATAAATTGATTTTAATTGCTTTTAAAGATTGTACTGTTACAGAAAGCAACGGAAATATTTTGTTTAAACCCGAGTGGGGCATTTATGATATGGCAGTAGGCGAGAAAATTATCTCGGTTTTTAATGGCGCGGCTGATAAAGATGCCTATGAAGAAATTACTTTAATCAGTGGGGAGAAAACCCATCAAATTGCCTACGATGGTAAAACAACAAAGCTACATGCTTTATACCAAAAAGTAAGGGAGATTAGGGAAAGTGGAGAAAACCTGGATATGCTTTCTGAAATTTTCGCGGAATTAAAAACCGGCCACAGGCAAGATTGGCTTTGTGCATTAGAAATTTTGGAGATTGTTTACCATAAAAAGATTTACCACCAACTTGAAAAAGAAGTTCAGGTATATTTAGAAATTAAAGCAGGCAGGGAGTTAGACCATTCCAAACTGATCAGTGATGGCTTGCATGTGATTAAAAATCCGGTGAGCCAATTGCTTGTTGACGATTGAGTACATTGAGAATGGAATAGAGAATTAAATTGCTTATCCAACAATGCTCTTTGCAAACAAAAACTATAATGAGGCTTAAAATCGGTCGTAATCCTGAATTATTTCATGGTATTATGCAAAATAGTTGTTGATTCTGAAGATTCCGTTCAGCATAACGAAACATTGCTAAAATATTATGAATTTTCTTTCAAGCTAGAATTATCTTAGGCTAAAACATTCCAATCTTTTAACTTTACAACAAATTAAAATTTTAATGAACATTATAATTACAGGTGCTAGTAGTGGAATTGGGTTCGAAACTGCTTTAGAATTTAGCTTACAGAAAGAAAATAAAATAGTTGCTATTGCCCGTTCGGCTGATAAGCTACGTAAATTGTTGGAAATAGCTAAGGGCATTAATCCTGACTGCACCCTTTTGCCAGTAGAGTTTGATATTGTGAATGATGATTATGCAGCCTTATTGCCATTTTTGAAAGAGCGTTTAGGCACAGTTGATATTTTGATTAATAACGCTGGTGCATTGATTAACAAACCATTTTTAGAAACTACAGAAGTTGATTTGGGTGTAATGCTCCAAAGTAATGTAATTTCACATTTCAAAATGATTCAGAGTGTTTTACCCCTATTGCAAAATGGAAGCCATATTGTAAATATTGGCAGCATGGGCGGTTTTCAGGGGAGTATAAAATTCCCTGGTCTTGCTGCCTACTCTGCAAGTAAAGCAGCCTTGCACACTTTAACTGAATGTTTGGCATTTGAATTGGCCGAAACCGGAATCAAAATTAACTGTTTGGCATTGGGATCGGCACAAACTGAGATGCTAGAAGCTGCTTTTCCGGGTTATCAAAGTCCGGTTATGGCCTTTGAAATGGGAAAATATGTGGCTGATTTTGCAAAAACAGGGCATAAGTTTTTCAATGGAAAGATTTTGCCGGTAGCGGTTACTACGCCTTAATATTCATATTTTTTAGTAATTTACAAGCCTAAACGGAAAACTAAAAAAATCTATGGAAACAAACTCCCCTTTTAAAACTGTCGATAACGGAAAAAATGCAGCGATAGTAAGCTATTTTTGGTTTATCGGATGGTTAATAGCCTACTTTGCAATGTATAAAGATAATCAGACCGAGCTCAGCAGGTATCACTTAAAGCAGACTCTCTTATTTCATTTAGTATCTACTGTATTAAGTTGGGGGTTAAGCTTATTATTTATTCCAATAATATTAGCTACAGACCTTGGAGGTATCTATTATATCCTTCGTATTGTCCAGATCGGACTTTTCGTACTGTGGATTATCGGATTAATCGCTGCAATACAAGGTGAAAAGAAACCAATTCCACTCATCGGAGATAAAGCACAAACGATGTTTCCAAGTATTTAATCGAAGCCAAATATTTTAAATGAGAGTCTGGGTTACAAATCTCAGACTTTTTTGTTTTAACTCGTTTTCAACATTTTAACCGACTTTAGATATTTTTTATATCTTTGGTTCCAACATATGAAGAAAATAATAGTCCCGATTTTGTTTTTCATTTTGTCTGCTACGGCAGGAAAAGCCCAAACAATCTTACCCGCACAGTACCAGGAGTTGGTAAAGAAACTTGTTGCCACCCTTCCTAAAGAGGTAACCGTTACCGAAAACAATTCTACAACAAACTCAACATCACTTATCGATTTTGCCAAAAGCATGCTGGGAATTCCCTATCGTTATGCCACCAGCAACCCAAAGGTTGGCTTTGATTGTTCTGGCTTTGTTAGTTATGTTTTTAGCAATTTCGGGTTCAAAGTGCCACGCTCATCGCGCGAATTTAGCTATGCAGGCAAAGAAACGAGCTTGGAAAATGCAAAAGTAGGTGATGTGTTAATTTTTACAGGAAGTAAGTCGAGAGTAAGAAGAATTGGTCATGTTGGCATTGTTTATTCAATTGATGAGAACGGGATTAAATTTATCCACGCATCGTCGGGCAAAGCACACCAGGTAACAATTACCGATCTGGATGGTCATTATAAAGCCCGTTTTATGAAAATTGTGAGTATTCTTTAGTTATTTTTTATACTTCCACATCCTCGTTTTACCTTCGGCAAGCCATTCTAATGTGGTATCCAATCTTTTTAATCTGGTTGCTTCGGTTTTAGCCTCTTCCAGCCATAATACATAATCTTTTTTATTGGATAAACTGAAATTCTGGAACACAGCCATTGCCTGGGGTGCTTCATTTAAGGCCTCTATAAAATAATCTGGCAAAATGAGTTCTTTTTTCTCTGTAGATTTTGGTTTTGGTGGCAGTTTAATATTGTCCTCATTTAATTGAATTGCCTGCTGGATATAAGCAATAAGAATTTCATCGGGAGGTAAATCATTAAAAGAAGTTATTTTACCAAGCAAGCCCATTGCATTAGAACGTTCTTTAAAAATACTATATTCATCTTTCATCAATGATCCTTTCCAAAAGCCAAAGGCACAATGATTTTTAAAAGATGCCATATGGCAAACCGTTCCCTTGAAATCGAAAAAGGGCATCCCCCACTTAATTTTTTCTTCAATCCGGGCATCGGCTTTATGTATAAGGTTTCTTAAATGATCCAAAATTGGAATCGCAAATTCTGCCGAGTTTATGATGTACTGATCTACCTGAACAATTGTATGCATAGTTAAGTGATTACCTTAATAAATTTAAAGCAAAACTATTTTTAAAGCAAGTTCTACATCTCCGAAATTGAGAAACTTCTTTGCAAGCTCATGCAGTTCCCTTTCGCGGTTGGTGCTATCGCCGATAGTAGCATCCAGCACCTCTTTAACATCTGCGTGATTGCTTACCAGATCAATTTCCTCGTCGCTGGGTAAGTGTTCAACATTGCCTAACCTCCCTAAATCATTTCCGGTTAATACTTTCGAAAAACGGACGGAGTGAGGCAAACGATCTACCCCTATACCCAGTTTAGCCAATGGTTTTGCAACCTTAAATAGGTTATTGTCTGTAACCCTACAATACCAATCGCCACCTAAACGCGCCACCAGATCGATCTTATGCTGATCTATTCTATTATTTTTATCTAAAATATCCTCGTTAATATGAATCAGCTTAATTTCTGCCAGAACAAGATTGCCGGCACCATGGTTATTGCCCAATGAAATTACTTCATTCACTACACACTCAAACTGCACCGGCGCTTCCGCCACTCTCGGTGGTTGTACCATCTCAGATTTTAACATCGTAAAACCCGCTTTTTCAAATTCATTAACCCCTTTTGCATACTCAGTACTGGCCAAACTCATCTGCTGTACCATATCATAATTCACAATATTGATTACGCATTCTTTTACCCGAAGTACGTTTTCTAAAGTATGTTTGGTGGTATTATCGCGAACCCTTCTGGATGGAGAAAACACACAAATGGGCGGCTTTGTGCTAAACATGTTAAAGAAACTGAAGGGGCTTAAATTGATATTCCCATCAGCATCAATGGTTGAGGCAAAGCAAATTGGCCGCGGAGCGATAGCGTATTGTAGATAATTCTGTAAATCTACAGCAGAAAGATCGGAGGTATTTAAAGTCAACAATATTTACACAGGTTAAATTGTGGTTTAAATGAAGATTATAACAACCAAAGTTTGGCATTTCGAGCGTTGTGAAACCTTGGTCGGTAAAGCAAAAAAGATAGATTTTTAACCTGCTCTGCAACAATCAACGGATTAATTTAACCTACCTAAATGAGTGATCAGGATGTCAGCTGACTCCATGAACCACGAATAAATGATAACAATGCTTATTGTTTGAGCGCATATATTATTTCTTCAAACCTAAGATAGAAAAATCTGTATCAGCTTTTGTAATGGTATTGGTTAGTGCGCCGAGGCCTGTAATTTCCATTTCCACCACATCGCCTGGTTGCAACCACTGTACTTTGTAATTGGGATCGTTAAGCAAACCTGTACCGTTTAATTCTAAAAAACAGCCTGTACCTACCGTACCGGAGCCAATTACATCACCTGGAAGAATATCGACCCCATAAGCACAACGTTCTATAATTTCGGCAAATGTCCAGTCCATATCTGCTGCATTTCCTTTCGAAACTTCGATACCATTAACGCGGCAGGTCATTTTAAGGTCGTATGCATTACCCACATGGCCTTCTTTGGGTGCAACTTTATATTGCAACAATTCATCTGGTGTTACCAGCCACGGACCAATTACGGTAGAGAAATCTTTTCCTTTTGCCGGGCCTAAATTCAGGAGCATTTCTTCCATTTGTAAGGTGCGCGCACTCATATCGTTCATTACCATATAACCGGCAATGTACCCATCGGCTTCTGCAGCTTTTACGTTTCTCCCCTTCTTACCGATTACAACGGCAAGCTCAAGTTCAAAATCGAGTTTATCAAAATGATCTGGCATGCATTCGATTTCTCCTGTGCCTTGAATGGCATTATGATTTGTGAAATAAAAAATCGGATACTCATCAAACTGAGGAATCATATCAACCTTTCTGTTTCTCCTTGCGGCCGCAACATGCTGCCTAAAAGCGTATCCATCTCTGCAACTTGTAGGGTGAGGAACAGGTGCTAAAATTTCATAAAAAATTTCCTCTTTAGCTGTTAAACTTCCTTCTTTTATTTGATCATCAATCTTTTTTGCCCGTTCCATCAATACCTCTCCACCCAGCAAAAACGCGTTCATATTATCTGGAATAAGCTTATCGCAGCTATTTAAGTTATAGATATGTCCACTTACAAACACACCAAGATGCTCTCTGTCTTCGGTTTTATAGGATACTAGTTTCATATATCATTTGGTTAAATATGCGGTAAAGCTAAGCAATTAGGGCATTCAAAATAAACTTAGTCGTATTATTTTAACACGGTATATTGCTTTAGGTTTGATTTAATCAGTGGAAAATCTTTTGCCTGTAAACCTTTGTAATTTTTTTTATTGGAGAACAATCCTCCGATCAACAACCCTCCTGAAACGCCAACAGGCACTCCCGCAGCAATTAGCACTACAGATTCTACCAACTTATCGCTCTTGGCAGCCAATACAAAAAAAGTTAAACCTCCGGCAATGGCTAAGGGTGCTGCAATTCCTTTCCGGTGAATGTACAACGCGCTAATGCTATCGGCACTGAGTTTTACGGTATCCCTTCGGTTTCTGATTATGGTTACACCATCATCGGCAGCAGCATAAAAAGAACCTCTTGTGGCGTTGCCACTCCGATCTACAACCCTAACTGTGTATTTGGCTCTTTGTTGTGCATTTACGGTATAACTTAAGGCTATACAAATTAAAAATGTAAAAATTAACTTCATAAAATAACGGGGCTATATGCAATTAAAGGTAAATTAAAATTTCAACTTTTAAATAAAATACTTACCTTGGCAGCATTAAAACCATGATCTTAAAAGCATTACATATTAACTTAGTGAACGACGCCATAGCTGCCCGTCGCTATAAGATGCTATCTAAGCTGATCATGGCTCAATATTCTCTGTAATTTCCTCTACCCTTTCTTGCTAATTGAAACGCATTTCCGTTTTAATTGTTAATTCATTAGGATTTTTCTTTTCTAACCATAACATCATTTAATTATGCCTATTTATCATAAATTGGGGCAGATTCCAGCTAAACGCCACACGGTTTTTCGTAAACCTGACGGAAATCTTTATGCAGAAGAACTCGTATCAACCGAAGGATTTTCGAGTTTATATTCGCTGGTTTACCATTGCCACCCACCAACAATTGTAAAAAATTTAGGTGAGCCTTATAGCGTAGAACCCACTATTGCCCGCGAAAAGCACTTAAAGCACACCAGTTTGATCGGTTTTAACATTAAACCTGAAGACGATTTTCTGAAAAGCAGAAAAGCTGTTCTGGTAAATAGCGATCTGCATATTGTTTTGGCAGCACCAAGAAAATCGATGACGGATTATTTCTACAAAAATAGCCAGGCCGATGAAATGATTTTTATCCATGAAGGTTCGGGGAAATTGAAGACAGGTTTCGGCGAGATCAAATTTGCTTATGGCGATTATCTGATTATCCCCAGAGGAACCATTTACCAGATGGAATTCGATAACGAGCAGAACAGACTGTTCATTGTAGAAAGTTTTAGTCCGCTTAGGCCGCCAAAAAGATACTTAAATCAATTTGGCCAATTGATGGAACATGCTCCCTATTGTGAGCGCGATTTAAGATTGCCCGAAAACCTGCAAACGCATGATGAATATGGCGATTTTAAAGTGTTGATTAAAAAGCAGGGCTTTATTTATCCATATACTTATGGTACACATCCTTTCGATTATATAGGCTGGGATGGTTACCATTATCCATACGCGTTTTCAATACACGATTTTGAGCCGATAACAGGCCGTTTACACCAACCACCTCCTGTTCATCAAACTTTTGAAGGGCACAATTTTGTGGTATGCTCTTTTGTTCCGCGGAAATACGATTACCATCCAGATTCTATTCCGGCCCCATATAACCATAGCAATGTAGATAGCGATGAGGTGCTTTATTATGTTGATGGCGATTTTATGAGTCGGAAAAGTGTAGTTAAAGGGCAAATTACCTTACATCCGGGCGGTATTCCTCACGGGCCACATCCCGGCACCGTAGAAAAATCAATCGGAAAAGAAAAAACAGATGAGCTGGCAGTTATGATCGATCCTTTTAAACCGCTAATGCTTACGCAAGATGCATTGGATATTGAAGATGAGAATTACCATAAAAGCTGGCAGATTAACGTAGAGTAAAGCTAGGATGATTAAGATTTCGGGATTATAAGATTTAAGCTCTTTAAAGTAACATGCACAGTTAACCGATTTAAACAATTAAGCGGTTAACCATTTAAAAATAACAACAACAATGGAAACACAAACATTCGCAGAAAAAATATCGAAAGCACCAGATTTTCTGCCAATTAACGGAACTGATTATATTGAATTTTATGTGGGCAACGCTAAACAAGCGGCCCACTACTACAAAACTGCATTTGGGTTTCAAAGCCTGGCTTATGCCGGACCAGAAACTGGCGTACGTGATCGTTCATCATATGTATTGCAACAGGGTAAAATCAGATTGATCTTAACCACAGCATTAAAATCAGATCATCCCATAGCAGAGCATGTAAAAAAACATGGCGATGGGGTAAAAGTATTGGCCCTTTGGGTAGACGATGCCTATAGTGCCTTTGAAGAGACCACAAAACGTGGCGCGAAACCCTATCTGGCTCCTCAAACATTAACGGATGAAAACGGAGAGCTTAAGATGAGTGGCATTTATACTTATGGCGAAACTGTACACATGTTTATTGAGCGTAAAAATTATAACGGAACCTTTATGCCAGGTTACCGTGTATGGGAAAGCGATTATCAACCTGCTGATGCCGGTCTTTTATATATCGACCATTGTGTAGGTAATGTAGGTTGGAACCGCATGAACGAGGCTGTACAATGGTATGAGGATGTAATGGGATTTGTAAATATTTTATCTTTTGATGATAAGCAAATCAATACTGAATATTCGGCGTTAATGAGCAAAGTGATGAGTAACGGAAACGGATATTCCAAATTCCCGATCAACGAACCTGCAGAAGGTAAAAAGAAATCGCAGATTGAAGAATACCTTGAATATTATGAGGGCGAAGGTGTACAGCATATTGCCGTGGCCACCAAAGATATTGTTACAACCGTTAAAGAGCTAAAATCGCGTGGTGTAGAATTTTTAAGTGCTCCACCTGAAGCTTATTATGATATGATGCCACAGCGTGTGGGCAAAATTGATGAAGAAATAGCCTTATTGGAGAGTTTGGGCATTTTGGTAGATTGTGACGAGGAAGGTTACTTGTTGCAAATTTTTACCAAGCCGGTAGAAGACCGCCCTACCCTGTTCTTTGAGATTATTCAACGCAAGGGAGCACAAAGTTTTGGCGCGGGTAACTTTAAAGCCTTATTCGAATCTTTAGAGCGTGAGCAGGAATTGAGGGGAAATTTATAATACAGGGATTCCTCATATTATTTCGTCATTTCGAGCGAAGTGCCACGAAGCCGAGAAATCTTTTTAGATAGATCTCTCCGGTCTGCTGCGCCTCAGTCGAGATGACGTTTTTTTATTTAGCTCGTCATTCCCGCGCAGGCGGGAATCTTAATGCTTATGAAACATTAACATGCATTAAGATTCCCAATCAACCCGATAGCTATCGGGTAGGAATGACGAAACTTCTCTAACTACAACACTTCCCCTAAATGTTTATAATTTGATTTTATCGTATCCAAAACTTCGCTCATTTTTCCGCCAAGCATTAACTTTGCCATCGATTCTGTCATCCCTTTAACCTGCGCCCATTCTATTTTTGGTGGCATCGCTAAAGCATTGGGATTAGTCATAATATTTAACAAAACTGGTCCATCTTCAATTAGCGCATGACTAATCGCAGTTTCAACTTCTTCAGGCTTAGAAACTGTAATTCCTTTAAAGCCCATGGCCTGCGCCACCAATGCAAAATCCGGATTGATCATATCGGTTTCATTATCAGGCAATCCATCAACTTCCATTTCTAATTTCACCATTCCTAAAGCCCTGTTGTTAAATACAATTAGTTTTATAGGAAGATTATATTGTTTAATGGTAGCCAGATCGCCCAAAAGCATTGATAAACCACCATCACCACAAAGTGCTATAACCTGTTTTTCGGGATGCGCCAAAGCAGCGCCAATTGCCATAGGCATGGCATTCGCCATCGAACCGTGGTTAAAAGAACCTAACATTTTGCGTTCGCCGGTTCCATCAATAAAACGTGCACCCCAAACACAGCACATCCCGGTATCTACGGTAAAAATGGCATCCTGAGCAGCCAATCTGTTTAGGGTTTCAGCTACAAATTCGGGTTGAATTTTATTTTCTTCTCCCCTATCTTTAACATAAACCTGTTGTCTTTCTATTACTTTCTGATAAAACTCAAGCTGAGCTTTCAGGAAACTTTCATCCTTTTTTTCTTCCACAAGAGGCAATAATGCGCTAACAGAATCACTTATATTTCCACATAAACCCATGGTAAGCTTTGCTCTTCTCCCCAATCGTTCAGGTTTTTCGTCAATTTGCACAACCTTGTTCTTTTCGGGCATAAAGTTTACATAAGGAAAATCGGTTCCTAAAAGCAATACAACATCTGCTTCATGCATGGCATGGTAACCCGATGGCTGACCTAAAAGCCCCGTCATTCCAACTTCATAAGGATTATCGTATTGAATGCTCATTTTACCACGGAATGAAAATCCTACAGGTGCCTTTAGTTTCGCTGCCAATGCTACTACTTCGTCATGGGCTTCGGCGGCTCCTATTCCGCAATAAAGCATAATTTTCTTTTCACTGTTTAACAATTCTGCCAGGGTATTCAGCTCCATATCGGATGGACGGATTACCGGTTTATTATTAAACAGCTGCATGGCGGTTATACTTTCTACAGCATCCATTTGGGCTACATCGCCGGGCAAACCGAAAACGGCAACACCTTTTTTATGAATGGCGTGTTGCACAGCGGTTTGAAACATTCTTGGTGCCTGTGCAGCAGTTGTGGCTACCTGGTTGTAGTAACTGCAGTCATCAAATAATTTTATGGTATTGGTTTCCTGAAAAAAGTCCATCCCAAACTCACTGGTTGGGATAGTGGATGCAATGGCAATTACAGGAACATGCGAACGGTGGGCATCGTAAAGGCCGTTAATTAAATGAACGTGGCCCGGGCCGCAGCTTCCGGCGCAGCAAGCAATGCCATCAAGTTCAGCTTCTGCTGCTGCGGCAAATGCACCTGCTTCTTCATTACGGACGTGGATCCATTTAATTTTACCGTTTCTTTTTACCGCATCATTAAAATAATTTAAACTGTCTCCAGTAACGGCATAAACTCTTTTTACGCCAACTTCAACCAGCATTTCAACCAGTTGTTCTGCCACATTTTTACTCATGAAGATATTTTTTAATCAGGGATTGTTTAAGATAACATATAAAGAGATTAAGCACCAATATTGTTTTTATTATACCTACAAAATAAGCCAAACTGACTCAACAAAGACTTTTTATCCTAAGTTGTAACATAAGTATCGCATTAGGGAATGGATAAAGTTTTCTTCACTAAAACTTCATAAATGAAGTGCACCTTTGAAATAACAAAACACGAAGCGATTTCAATTTTGTTAAATTCTAAAAACTCATAATTAGTTTTTTAGTTTTCCGGTTACCCTTATCTGATACCTCATGTATTGCAAAATACATGAGGTTTTTTTATGCAAAATGCGGCTCTATGAGGGCATAAATATGCAGTAGGTTTAATCTTAAAAAAAAGCAATAACTTTCCGTTATCACAACTACTCAAATTATGCTTACTAAAGGATTCGGAATATTATTAATTATCTGTTTTGGAGCTTTTGAAATGCAATTTCAGAATATGAGCAAAAAAGTAAGACATGAAAAAATTACGGCAGCTCAAAAACCTGAACCCTCAAAATCAATGTTAAATGACACCACTTACAGGCGAAAACCTGTTTATGTGAAAGAAATCAAATATATACGCAACAGCGATTTAGGTACATTTGCTAAAATCACAATTAAAAACACCACCAAACAAGTTATCACTGATATTTCTTTCTACTTGGATGGTTATGTGGCCAAGGGCTGTAATAAAAAATATCATATTAAACAGCAGATTAACCTTAAACCAAATGAAAATTTAATCATTTCCCAGCGTTTAGTAAAGGATGATTGTGAGGTTCATGTAATCAGAGACATTCGTATCAAATACACTTTAAATGTTAACTTTACGCTCGACTAAAAAAGGCTTGCTCATAAATCAACAAGCCCGTATATAGGAAGGTTTATTGCCATTAAGCATTTTATTTTACCCGGCACTTTCGTTCAGCATCTGATAAAGATCTGTTGCTCCACCATCAAACTTAGTTCCGTTTACATAAAATGAGGGCGTACCATTTACACCGCTTCGTACACCGCTGTCAAAATCATCTTCTATTTTCGTTTTAATTTCAGCAGAAGCACTGTCTTGCTGAAACTGCTCCAAATCCAGTCCAATTGTTTCGGCCAGTTCATCAAATAAATCAGCAGTTAACCGGTATTGGTTTTCGTAAAGTGCATCATGCATCTCCCAAAATTTACCTTGTAAGCCAGCTGCTTCGGCTGCTATTGCGGCAGGGAAAGCCAACTCATGTGCATTGGCCAAAGGAAAATGCCTGAAGATGAATTTAATCTGATGTCCGAAAGTTTCTTCAATCTCTTTTATAATCGGGTAGGCATCGCCACAATACGGGCATTGGTAATCGCCAAATTCCACAATGGTGATGCTTGCAGAATCATCACCTTTAATGTGATCCTGGTTACTTACTTCAGGTTTTAATGAGCTCATAATTATTTTTTGCTTAATTCTTCCAATGCATCCAAAATGCCATCGGCACCAGGGTTAACCGCTATCGGAGATAAATAACTCCATGCAATTTTACCTTCCTTATCAATTACAAACAGTGCACGTTTACTTTCGCCAAGTTCATCGTCGTAAGCGCCATAAGCTTTAGAAACTGCTCCCTTTGGTTCAAAATCGGCCAAAAGTGGAAAATGTAACTTTCTATTCTCTTCAAAAGCAAGGTGACACCATACGCTATCTACAGAGATACCAAAAATCTGCGCATCGTGCTTATCAAAATATTTTAACATTTCGTTATATAATGCCATCTGGTCGCTGCACACCGGGCTCCAGTCGGCAGGATAAAAAGCCAGGATTACATTTTTACCTTTAAAATCTTTAAGTTTTATTTTTTGATCGGGTGTAGCATTCAATTCGAAATCTGGTGCTGTAGCGCCTTTTTCTAACATATCAGGGAGTTTTAAATTTGAATTGTTATTAGTTTAACATTGCTGGCCTCGGGGTTGTTTTGTAAAAAAATTAGCCTAATTTCTGCCGCTTAATTAAGTAAGATTGTAGAATAGGATAATAACCTTCATGTATATCGGCATCGATCAAATCGATTTTATACTGGGCGCATTTCAAGGCAATTTGCTGGCGGTAATCAGTAACCGCAGCCATGTAATTGTCTTTAACCTGGTTGGTGTGCACTTTAATAGTTTCGCCGGTTTCCATATCGATAAACTGGTAAGGTCGGTTTTCAAATTCGAAATCAACCTCTTTTGATTTATCTACCACATTAAAAACCACAACTTCGTGTTTATTAAATTTTAAATGTTGCAGCGCATCAAAAAACTGATCGGTTTTATCGATACTGGTTTGCGTATTAAAAAGATCACTAAAAATAATAACCAGCGAGCGTTTATGAATCAATTCGGCAACCTGGTGCAGGGCCTCGCTTAAGTTGGTTTGTGCATTTACGCTTGGTTTCTGCAGCAGCTCCTCCAACTGGGTAAATAAATATTTCTGGTGTACAGTAGTCGATTTTGCTGGCGAATTTAAAAGGATTTCTTCCGCAAACAAGCTCAAACCAAATGCATCGCGTTGTTTTTTAAGCAGGTACATTAATGATGCCGCAGCCTTTATAGCAAAAGTAAGCTTGTTATTTTTTGGCTCGGGGAAATACATCGAAGAAGAAACATCGATTACAAACTGGCAACGGAGATTGGTTTCCTCCTCAAAACGTTTGCTGTACAATTTATCGGTTTTAGCATATAATTTCCAATCAATATTTTTAACATTATCACCATTATTGTATTGGCGGTGCTCAGCAAACTCTACCGAAAAACCATGAAAAGGGCTTTTATGCAGGCCTGTAATAAAACCTTCTACTACTTGCTGGGCAAGCAGTTCTAAATTACCATAACTTGTTTCGTTTTCGTAGTTTACAGCCTGCATATGGTAAAGCTAATAAAAGATTTATAAATAATCTGCTCAGGTATTAAAAACCTAATTAAAGCGTAAAACAGGAAACGGCGAACTGGTAATTGGTAGTTGTTAATTTTTAACTGCGAAATGGCTATTGTGAATTGCAAACCAAAAACTATCAACTCAAAATTGATAATTGTTAACTGCTCACTGATAAGTATAAACTGCAAACTAATAACTATTAACTGAAAACGGATAAGGGCAAACCGATAAGTATAACTGCAAACTAATAACTGTCAACTGAAAACTGTCAACTGAAAACTGAAAACTGATAAGGGCGTTTCCCAAGCTGCGCAAGGGGGCGGGCTTTACAGGGCTCCGCTTCGCTCCGGTACCGATGAAATATCGGCACTGAACCCTTACAATCCCTAACGCAAAACCCAGCGCATTACAAGGTAAGCGATAATCCTAATTTCAAGGTCTGTGTATCCACAAACTTTTAACATTAAATCGATCACTACATCTTAAAACGAGTTGTTATTAATTGTATACGGAAAACGGCCCCAAAAACCCCGATAAAAGAAATGAGCCCTCCTTTGCAAAAAAAGTAAAGTGATTTAAAACAAAAATCCCGAACTCAATAAATGAATTCGGGATTAGTATTTAATAAATTATATTATTATTTCTTCGCTATTCTATACAAATGTCCGTTATCGGTAACCGAATAAAGTGCACCATCTTTACCCTCTACCATATCGCGGAAACGTTCGCCTTTGCCTTCCAGTAGTCTTTCTTCTCCAACGATCTTATCGTCTTTAATTACCAAGCGGATAATGTGCGAACCACCTAAACCACCCACAAATAAATTCCCTTTCCATTCAGCAATTTTAGTGCTGTTGTAAAAAGCAATGCAACCCGGTGAGATACTTGGATTCCAGTAATAAACTGGTTGTTCCATGCCTTCTTTTTGCTGAATTCCATCCCCAACTTTCTTTCCGCTATACTCAGTTCCATAAGTGATGATCGGCCAGCCATAGTTTTTGCCTGGTTTAATGATATTTACTTCATCGCCACCCTTTGGTCCAAATTCAGCCTCCCATAAGTCGCCTGTTAACGGGTTTATGGCCAAACCATCAGGATTACGGAGTCCATAAGCATAAATTTCTGGTTTTGCATCTCCTTTTCCTGCAAACGGACCGTTTGGAACCGCTTTACCATCAGTGGTAAGGTGAAGGATTTTCCCTAATGAAGAATTTAAATACTGCGCCTGGATTCTGATATCGTTTCCTGAACGCTCACCGGTACTTACAAATAAATTGCCGTTTTTATCAAAAACAATCCTTGAGCCATATTGAAGTTTACCGCCATAAGCAGGGCCGGCACGGTAAATAATGGTTTGGTTTTCTACCGTAGTTTCATTAGCAGCCAGTTTTCCTTTGGCAATGGCCAGTAAAGAACCTTTTTCCTGTGGCTCTGAAAAAGCCCAGTAAATTATTCTGTTTTTTGCAAAATTAGGGTCTAAGGTTACATCCAATAATCCTCCTTGCCCAGATGGATCTACTTTTGGTAAGCCGGTTATCTTTTTGCTTAATTTACCATCAGGCGTAAGAATAACCATGGTACCTTGCTTTTGTGTAATTAAAAAACCACCATTCGGAAGCACTGATATCGCCCATGGGTTCTCTAACTTTTCGTTGATAACCGAAATATCCAAAGGGGTTTTGGTTTTTACACCTGCAATTCGGGTTTGCCCGGCAAAGGCGGGTTTATAATCAGCCGATGGTTCATTGGTTTCAACAGGGTTTTGTGCAGCTACACGTGCTATATTTGCACTGTTTAATGCCAAACCCGCCAATAAAATACCTAAAGTTTTATTGCTAAATAAGTTAATAGACATGGTTGTTAGTTTTTTATTAAAGAAACAAAATTATGTTTGCAATAAAAAACCCAAATTCATCAAATGAACCTGGGTTTTAAATATGTTACAAGCCTTTGGGCTTGGTGTTTCTGCTTTGAGCTTAAACTAAGCCAGTTGCTTGTTTAATTTTTCTGCCAATACTGATTTTGGAACAGCACCAACTTGTTTATCTACAACCTGACCATCTTTAAAGTATAATAAAGCCGGAATGTTACGGATACCAAACTGCATTGAAATTTGAGGGTTGTTATCAACGTTTACTTTTCCAACTACCGCTTTACCATCATATTCTTTAGCGATTTCTTCTACTACTGGACCAACCATGCGACAAGGGCCACACCATTCTGCCCAAAAATCTACTAATACGGGTTTATCTGATTTTAATACAAGCTCCTCGAAGTTTGCATCTGTGATTTCTAATGCCATAATTATTTTTTTTATGTTCAAATATATGTATTCAATTGTAATGCCAACACATTTCCAATGTCAATTTGACATTATTCTGAGGTAGAGGCAGGAAGCGGTATGCGTGGGGCGGTTAGCGTTAACAAGCTAAACGCATATCGCTAAGCGCCAAACGTTAGTTTAATTTGTAATTTACAACATTCAATCCGAGCAATTGTTCCAAAAACTTATTGTTCGGGTTTATCTTTAGGTTTTTTGATGGCAAATCGAGCATAATTTCTTTTTCACGGTCAAAAATTGCGAAGTTAAGATGGCAGTTCTGCTGCTCGGAGTTTGCCTTATTGTCTGCTAATATTGCTTCAATTTCGCGCATCAGTTGATCGTTAACCCGCTCAATCGGCACCTGTATCGTTAAACTTTTAGCCAGTTTATCCCTCAGTTCAGACATGAGGTTAATCGCTGTTATTTTAAACTCCCAATCGCCTGCTTTACCGAAACGCTCTCCTACCCTTCCTCTAATCTGTAAAAAGTATCCCTCTGTTAAAAAAGATTTAAACTTTAAAAAGTCTTCTCCGAAAAGGGCCATTTCGCTGGCATCATCATAATCTTCGAACACGAAAGTACCAAAGGGTTTACCTGTTTTGGTAATCCGTTGTGATGCCGTAACCACTAAACCTCCAACACAGAGCTCGCGGTTTTTCAGTTTCTCAAATTCAGCTAAAACTTCTTCATTGTTATCGCCCATGCGCACTTTGTTGATGATACTCAGCTGCCTTACGCCATGTGTACAGAATTTATCAAGTTCAAGTTTGTAATTATCCAACGGGTGGCCGGAAAGGAAAATCCCGATGGCATCTTTTTCATACTTCAACCTGTCCATTAAAGCCCATTCTGGCGAAACCGGCAAACTTGGTTCTAAAATTAAGTCAGCTTTAGATCCACCGAACAATGATGCCTGCGAAGTGCTTTCGTTATTCTGAAAATCGTTGGCATATTTAATAATCTTTTCAATACCATTCATTTTATCATTGGGGCCGATATAGAAATATTGTGCCCTATGCCCTCCAAATGCATCAAATGCGCCACTATATACAAAACTCTCGTATGCTTTTTTATTCACAATACGGGTGTTAGAACGTTTTGCAAAATCGTAAACGTTGCTGTATGGGCCATTGCTCAATCTTTCCTCTATAATACTTTCTACCGCTTTTTCGCCCACACCTTTTACTGCCGACATACCAAAACGGACTTCGCCTTTGGCATTAACCGAAAATTTAAGGTCAGATTCGTTTACATCAGGCCCCAATACGGTAACACTCATCTGGCGGCATTCTTCCATAAAGAAAGCCACCTGCTTAATATCGCTCATGTTGTTCGATAGTACCGCAGCCATATACTCAGCAGGGTAATGCGCTTTTAAATAGGCTGTTTGATAGGCAATCCAAGCATAACAGGTGGAGTGCGATTTATTGAAAGCATAGGATGCAAATGCTTCCCAATCTTTCCATATTTTTTCTAAAGTTGTGGCATCATGACCTTTTTCGGCCGCTTGTTTCACAAACTTTGGTTTCATTTTATCCAGTACGTCTTTTTGCTTTTTACCCATTGCCTTACGCAGTACGTCGGCCTCACCTTTGGTAAAGCCTGCCAGTTTCTGCGATAAAAGCATCACCTGCTCCTGGTAAACGGTAATTCCGTAGGTTTCTTTTAAATATTCTTCACAGGCATCCAAATCGTACTTAATTTCTTCTTCACCATTTTTACGGCGAACGAAACTCGGAATGTACTCCATCGGTCCTGGGCGATATAACGCATTCATCGCAATTAAATCGTCGAAAACTGTTGGCTTCAGTTCCTTCATGTATTTCTGCATCCCCGGACTCTCATACTGGAAGATACCGATTGTTTCGCCACGCTGAAAGAGTTCGTACGTAAGTACATCATCGATCGGAAAATTATCAGGATCAAGATCGATACCGAACCGTTTTTTAACCAGTTTTACGGTATCTTTTATCAGCGTAAGGGTTTTTAAACCCAAAAAGTCCATTTTTAATAAACCCGCGCTCTCTACAACGGAGTTATCAAACTGGGTAACATATAAATCAGAATCCTTTGCGGTAGATACGGGCACGAAATTGGTAATATCACTCGGCGTAATAATTACCCCGCAGGCATGAATTCCTGTATTCCTTAACGATCCCTCTAAAATCTGCGCCTGTTGGATGGTTTCGGCACTTAAATCTTTTAAACCGCCTAAGTTTTTCAACTCCACCACCCGTTCGTATTCATCCGGGCGAAGCGATTCTTTAAGCGTTTTCTCATCCAGGTTGAAGATTTTTGCGAGCTTCATGTTCGGAATCAGCTTTGCAATTTTATCGGCTTCGAAAAGTGGCAGATCCAATACCCTCGCGGTATCGCGGATAGAAGATTTTGCCGCCATTGTACCATATGTGATGATTTGCGCAACCTGACTGGAACCGTATTTATTAATTACATATTCCATCACACGGCCACGGCCCTCATCATCAAAATCGATATCAATATCGGGCATGGATACACGATCCGGATTTAAGAAACGCTCAAAAAGGAGATCGTACTTAATCGGATCGATATTGGTAATCCACAAACAATAGGCAACCACCGAGCCGGCTGCAGAACCCCGGCCAGGCCCCACCGAAACATCCCTGCGGCGTGCCTCGGCAATAAAATCCTGTACAATTAAAAAGTAACCCGGATAACCCGTTTTTTCAATGGTTTGTAATTCGAAGTCTAAACGTTCGGTAACTTCGGGTGTTAAAACACCATAACGTTTTTTTGCTCCTTCGTAAGTGAGGTGGCGCAAAAACTTATTCTCACCGCGCTTTCCTCCATCGGCTTCATCTTCTTCGACCAAAAATTCTTCAGGAATATCGAATTTAGGTAAGAGTACTTCGCGGGCAAGTTTATAAATTTCTATTTTATCTACAATCTCTTGAATATTTACAATCGCCTCTGGTAAATCGGCAAAAAGTGCTTTCATTTCATCACCAGATTTGAAATAGTATTCCTGATTGGGCAGTCCATAACGGTAACCCCGGCCGCGACCAATTGGTGTAGCCTGTTTTTCGCCGTCTTTTACACAAAGCAAAATATCGTGCGCATTCGCATCTTTTTTGTTAATGTAATAGGTATTGTTGGTAGCCACCAGTTTAACGGTATGTTTGCGTGCCAGGGCTATTAATGATTCGTTTACACGGTTTTCATCTTCCTGATTGTGGCGCATTACTTCCACATAGAAATCATCGCCAAACATGTTTTTCCACCAAATTAAAGCTTCTTCGGCCTGGGTTTCACCCATGTTTAAGATTTTGTTCGAAATCTCACCAGAAAGGTTACCCGATAATACTATAATATCATCTTTATAATGCTCAATTATCTGCCTATCAATACGGGGCACATAATAAAAACCCTTGGTATAGGCGATAGATGACATTTTAGCCAAATTGTGATAGCCTTTTTTATTTTTAGCCAACAACACCATCTGGTAACCATTGTCTTTAGCGGTTCTGTCAAGATGGTTATTACAAACAAAAAACTCAACTCCAACAATAGGGGTCATTACCACCTCTGTAGGTCGTTCGCCAGCTTCAATGGCGGCGGCATTTTTTGCTTCTGCGGCTTTATTATGGTTTAAAACCTGGTTTACAAAATGGAAAGCACCCATCATATTCGCGTGATCCGTCATCGCAACGGCAGGCATTTTCTGTGCTGCTGTAGCTTTAATCAAATCGGGGATGCTAATGGTACTTTGCAATACCGAAAACTGGGTATGGTTATGCAAGTGCACAAAAGTTGCGGCGGCAAGTTCCTGTTTATTCCCGGCAAGTTCTTGTTTGGAAATTCCTCCGCCTTCAGCTTTTTGTAAACGCTTACGAATTTCATCCGAAGCAGCTTTTAAATTAATATGTTTTAAACCAACACCCTCAATAGTAGCCGGATTTACTTCTCTAAAACGGGGAAAGTATGCTACATCAACCTGTAATTCTTCTTTCTTAAAAACTTCTCTTTTTACCAGCTCCAAAAAACAACGCGTGGTTGCTTCCACATCGGCGGTAGCGTTGTGTGCCTCGTTAAAAGGAACACCGAACAAATAAGAATGCAGCTCGGTTAAGGTTGGCAATTTAAATTTACCGCCCCTACCTCCGGGCAATTGCAACAACTGCGCGGTAACTTCGGTACACGTATCTAAAACAGGCATTTCTGCCAAGCGGTTAGCAACACCAAAACGGTGAAATTCGCAGCCCATAATGTTAACATCAAAGCCAATATTCTGACCTACAATAAACTTGGCCTTATTTAAAACCTCATTAAACTTAGCCAGCATTTCATCAAAACCAATACCTTGTTCGGCAGCAAGTTCAGTAGAAATACCGTGAATCCGCTCTGCATCATAGGGAATGTTAAATCCCTCTGGTTTAACGAGATAATCCTGATGTTCAACCAATCTCCCCATCTCATCGTGCAATTGCCAGGCAATCTGTATACAACGCGGCCAGTTATCCGTATCGGTAATGGGTGCATTGTAATTGCGGGGCAAACCCGTGGTTTCAGTATCAAAAATTAAGTACATAGTGTGCGGTAAAGAATTAACCGTTTAGAAATAATAACGGTTCTTCAAAAATAAGGAATTTGAGGATTGAAGTTGTCAGGATTTTATCAACAAAATGTGACGAACAAACCTCGCAGGTTTTTGAAACCTGCGAGGTTTAAAAAGGATGTGTACAAACTTCAACTAATACTTATTTAAGAGCAGATGAAGTTTTGTTACGCTAAGTTTAATAGTCCTCTTTTGTAACGAGGATTATTAAAGTACGCATTTTTAATGCGAAAATAATTGCTTAAAGAGCGTTGAAATCGCTTTACTCGTACATCCTCGTTACAAACGAGGACGAGGTAGTTATTTCAACTAGTATTTCGACAAGCAAAAGGATTAAAAACTTATATTATCGAGACTTGAATAAGCGCAATCTTAAATATGCCGCTGCATTGAGGCAATTTAATGCTCCTGGCTCACCAGTTCGCTAACCTCATACCCTTTCAGTCTGCACCTTTCGATGATATGTACCAACAAATCGGCTTCCATTTTAGGCTCTCTTGCCATAATAAACAGGTATTTCTCGTCTGGGTGACCTACCACAACATAACTATAATCGTTGGCCAGTTCGATAATCCAGTAACCAATTTTAAATGGCCATAAAAACTGGGCTTTCATATCGCCATCGGGTTTTTCTGTATCAAAAAACAGTTTCGAAGTGATCGATTTTTCCTCCGGCTTCCCCTCCTTATGGTAAGTAGTATACACATCGAAATGATCATCATCAGCCAAAGTATAGGTTTCGGTAGTTTGCTTCCAATGTTTATCCATTAAAGTAGGAATTGAGTATAACGAATACCATTTACCTTCAAAGGCTTTATAATCGATTTCTGAAATGGGCTTGTTTTCCATGGATTTAGTTTATTGAATAACTTCAATTACGGAATAAGGTTTTAATTAAATTGCTATTTCGGCACCTATCTATTTTATTAAATGATTTAGCCACTGAAACACGGAAAATTTTATCTCCAGCCTTTCATCATCGATTTTTTTACTTCCAGTATCGATTTCTTCCTTTCCAGTATCAATTGCACCCTTGCTGAATCTATTGCAAACGCTTCACTATCGACTTCGTAAGTTTCAGCATCGTTTGCGTAAGCTTCAGTATCGATTGCGTAAGCTTTAGTGTCGATTGTGTAAGTTTCAGTATCGATTGCGTAAGCTTCAGTATCGATTGCGTAAGCTTCAGTATCAATTGCGTAAGCTTCAGTATCGATTGTGTAAGTTTCAGCATCGATTGCCCTGGATACAATCTTAATTGATGCATTAACAAAGCATCAAATTGCATGACGATAAAGTTTTCAGAAAAGGATTTTTAAACCTTATATTTATTTCTACCTTCGATTAATATTTAACGATAGCAAACCATTAAAATAAAATATATGAAAGTAACGGTTGTTGGCGCAGGCGCAGTTGGTGCCACTTGTGCAGATAATATTGCCCGCAAAGAATTGGCAAACGAGCTTGTTCTGTTAGATATTAAAGAGGGCTTTGCCGAAGGTAAAGCCATCGACATGATGCAAACCGCAACTTTATTGGGTTTCGACACAAAAATTACCGGTGTTACCGGCGATTACAGCAAAACAGCTGGTTCTGATGTTGTTGTAATCACTTCTGGCTTGCCACGCAAACCTGGAATGACCAGGGAAGAGCTGATTGGCATTAATGCCGGCATTGTAAAAGGCGTTGCCGAAAATATTTTAAAATTCTCCCCAGAAGCCATTTTCATCGTAATCAGTAACCCGATGGATACCATGACTTACCTCGCCCTAAAATCGCTCGGATTACCTAAAAACCGCTTGATTGGCATGGGTGGAACACTTGATAGCTCGCGTTTTAAATTCTATTTATCTCAGGCTTTAAATTGCAATCCCAATGATTTACAGGGTTTCGTAATCGGTGGGCATGGCGATACCACCATGATTCCTTTAACCCGTTTGGCTACTTACCAAAGTTTACCCGTAAGTAATTTATTAGATAAAGAAACACTTGATAAAGTTGCATCCGATACCATGGTTGGTGGTGCTACTCTAACCGGATTAATCGGTACCTCTGCCTGGTATGCACCCGGTGCCGCAGGTGCCGCATTGGTTGAAGCCATTTTACGCGACGAGAAAAAACTGTTTACCTGTTGCGTTTCACTCGAAGGAGAATACGGCCAGGAAGATATCTGCCTCGGTGTACCTGTAATTATTGGCCGTAACGGTTGGGAAAAAATTATCGATTTTAAATTAACCGATGATGAACAGGCAGCCTTTAATAAAAGTGCTGATGCCGTAAGAAACATGAATAGCGTACTGGTAGAAATGAAACTGGTTTAATACGGTTTATTTTTCACCACGGAAACGCAGAAGCACGGAATAGATTGTTATCCGTGTGTTCCGTGCTTCCGTGGCTATTTTTTTTTGCACTTAAATACTTGTCACCCTAAGTATAAAAGAAAGGGCATAGACATCAACAAAATAATGAAATCAATTTCAATTCCCTTAAAGCTTATAAATTTACAAGATGATGGTTTCCATCTTTTACTGGAAGTTATCGTTTTTAAAGAAAAACATTTTGCTGTTCTAGATACCGGTGCATCAAGAAGCGTATTCGATAAATCATTAATCGAAAAACATCTCTCCGAAACGTTACAGGTATCAGATGAGATTAACGCCGCTACTCTTTTTACCACCACAACCACCATTCAGGCTACCATCCCCGAACTCAAAATTGGTTCTTTAAAGATCAAAAACTACGAAACAGTTGCTTTCGATCTCCAATCGGTTAGCGAAACTTACCAGCAATTTGGCCACCCCCCTATTATAAGCATTATCGGTGGAGATATTTTAATGCAGTATAAAGCCGTTATAAATTATGATAAAATGATTTTAAGACTTTATAAATAAAGGCAATGAAAAAGGACATCAACGACAGGAATGATATTGTTCTTTTAGTGGATACTTTTTACCAGAATGTTTCGCTTAACAAGGCTATAGGCCCAATATTTACCGATGTTGCTAAAGTAAACTGGGAACATCACCTGCCTAAAATGTACGATTTTTGGGAAAGTATTCTTTTCGGTATGGCAACTTACAAAGGCAACCCCATGCTTACTCATTTTGCACTGAACGAAAAAACTCCCTTGCAAACTGAGGCATTCGACACCTGGAAAAACCTCTTTTATAATACCGTAGATGATTTATTTACCGGCCCGAATGCTGAGTTGATTAAACAAAAAGCACAATCTATTGCCGATTTAATGCATTATAAGATTAATTCGGCCCCACCGAAAATCAGAATTGTTTAAAGCAGTTTCTCTTTGATTTACACTGCTTTATTATTAAATTTAGTTAACCAAACTAAATTTAATCATGAAATTTCTCAAAATCTTATTAGCGATTATCGTCGTACTGGCAATAATTATCATTGGAGGCAGCTTCCTCTTACCAAAAAGTTATATTGTGAGCAGATCTACGGTGATCAATGCTGCTGATAGTGTGATTTACAAAAACATCGCAGATTACAATGAATTTTACAAATGGAATGTATGGTCTAAAATGGATCCACAAGCGAAAGTAACCATTACAGGCACTATTGCAACCCCTGGTCACCTTTACCAGTGGAACGGAGAAAAAAGTGGCAACGGACAAATGAAAATCAATAAAGTTGATGTCAATAAAATGGTAGATATGGAATTGAAATTCATTAAACCAATGGAAAGTGTAGCCGATACCCGATTCGATATCACAAAAGAAACCAATGGAAATAAAGTAATCTGGACCATGAGCGGAGAAAGCAAAGGAATAATAAATAAATGGTTTGGCTTATTTATGGACAAAATGATCGGCAAAGATTTTGAAGACGGATTAAAATCACTAAAAGAAAAATCAGAAAAAGGTGTTTAATTGTTTTTGTAATTTAAGGTAGCGCGTAGAGATTGCCACGGAGACACGGAAAAATGAAATAAATTTATTAAATACCGTCGCCCTTCCTTAATACCGTCGTCATTTTGACCGCAGTGGAGAAATCTTTGAAAACCGTGCTTTTTAGTCGCGTCGTCATTTCGACCGCAGTGGAGAAATCTTTTCAAATTGCATCTTAACATCATTTCCCTATGATATCTCCATTCTTTTGCATTCCAGTCGAAATAACAATAAAAGAAATAGTCCTCTCCCACAGTATCGTCATTGCGAGAAGGCTTTTTCAGCCGACGAAGCAATCTTTCTAACCCTTGCGTTTAATAGAGAATTAAGAGGATTGCCACGGAGGCACGGAAAAATGAAATAAATTCCCTAAATACCGTCGCCATTCCTAATCCTGTCATCATTTCGACCGCAGTGGAGAAATCTTTTAAATTGAATTAATAATTTGTCCAAAAATCACTTTATTCCCTTGCACCCCAGAGGAAATAACGATACCCCTATTCCAAACAATTGTGTCGGCTTTGCGTTAAAAAACCATTAAATATCAACTTACCGCAATTAAGATTTTGTAATTCCCTATTTTTTAGATTACTTGCTAACAAATGAATTTATTACTTGTAGAAGACGAACCGAGTGTGGTATCTGTAATTTCGAGGGGACTAACCGAAGAGGGTTTTACAGTAAGTATTGCTCCCGATGGCGCTATTGGAAAACAGATGGCCTTAGATAATCAGTTCGACCTGATTATCCTCGATATTATGCTGCCTGGAATAAATGGATTAGAATTGTGCAAAATTATTAAAGAAAAAAAACCAAATACCCCCGTTATTATGCTTACCGCTTTAGGCACTACCGAAAATGTGGTAAATGGTTTGGATAATGGTGCGGATGATTACCTGATCAAACCTTTTAAATTTGCCGAGCTTTTTGCACGGATCAGGATGTTATTGAGGAGGTACCATGGCGCAGTTTCACAAGATCAGATTATCACCATAGCCGATCTGCAGATTAACTTAAGTGCGAAAACAGTTAAACGGGATCAACAGGAGATTGTACTCACCGCAACCGAATACCGCCTGCTGGAGTACATGTCAAAAAATAAATCCAAAATTTTATCGAGAATAGATATCTTAGAAAACGTATGGGATATCGATTTTAACCTCGGCACCAATGTTGTTGATGTATATGTAAACTATCTCCGCAAAAAAATAGATAAAAATTCCGATCAGAAACTCATCCATACAGCGGTAGGTTTGGGATATATTTTAAAAGAAAAATAAATGGAGATAGCCAAGAAAATCACTTTACTTTTTGCCATTTTATCGGCAATTATTATCTCTCTGCTAAGTGGTTTTGTATGGTATTTTTCTAACGACTTCGCTTTTGAAGATTTTTACAAACGCCTGGAAGCGCGGGTTAACATTGCCGCACAGATAAAATTGTACGAAGATGGAAACAATAAGGTGTATGCAAAAATGCGCAACCAATACCTGGAGCGCTTACCTTCCGAAAAAGAATTTATTGTAGAAGCGGGCAAAGCTCCTGAAAAGGTTGACCGCGAATTGCCTGCCAGCTTTTACAACCGCATTAAGGCAGGTTACATGGCCCGTTACCGGGTAGAAAATCACTTTTATGCAGGAAAATATTTTAGAAATCACAATTCAGGATACATCGTTATTGTTTCTGCAAATGATCCTTTTGGTTTCAGGGAGTTAAAAGATCTCCAGCGGATCCTTATTATCGGTTTTTTCCTTTCCGTTATTTTATCATTTGTAGTGGGCTGGAAGTTTTCGAATTACATGCTGATGCCTTTAAGGAACATTATTAAAAGCGTTAAAAAGATCAAAGCAGAAAATTTGCATTTAAGGCTTGATGTTAAAAATGGAAATGATGAAATGTCGCAATTGGCCCAAACCTTTAATAACATGCTCAACCGGCTGGAAACGGCTTTCGAAACACAAAATAATTTTATCAGCAATGCCTCTCATGAGCTGAGAACACCTTTAACCATTATCAGTGGCGAAGTTGAGCTGGCCCTTAAAACCATCGATGATACAACTAAACAAGAGAAAGCCTTATCTAAAATTAAAGATGAAGCCGAAAGGTTGGAGCATATTTTAACCAGTTTACTGGGCTTGGCGCAATCGGGTTTCAACGGAAAAAATCAACCTTGGGAAGAAGTCCGCATGGATGAATTGCTTTGGGAAATTAAAGAATCGGTTAATCAGGTTCATCCAAACAGTAAAATTGAGATTGATTTTAGCAAACTCCCCGATGATGATGAACTGCTTTCGCTCAAGGTAAATAAAAACCTGATTAAACTTGCCATCAGCAACATTGTAAGTAACGCCTGCAAATATTCAAATGAAAATCTGGTGAGCATCAGCATTGAGGGCAATGCCAATATGCTTTCAATCGCGGTAACCGATCGTGGCATCGGAATTCCACAAACCGATATACAACATATTTTTGAACCTTTTTACCGCGCATCAAATACCAACGACTTTAAAGGTTATGGTGTGGGTTTGCCCCTTTCTTTAAACATTATCCGCTTGCACAGAGGTAGCATTGCCATTAAATCGCAGGAAGGGATTGGCACAGAAATTAAAGTTTTATTACCTGCAAAAGGTTAATTGATGAAAGGTTTAACATGGTTAACTGTATTTCGGACGATTGCAAGATACAATTAACTGATTTAAATGGCTAGGAAATTTCAGCAACATTCCAAAAAAGAGTACACTCTAATCTCATTCTAATCTCGTTCTTATTCGGCTGTAATAACATCGCGCTAAACTTGTATAAATAATGTTTCAATTCATTTAAACAAGATATGCCATGAAAACAGTATTAATTCCTACCGATTTTAGACTAGAGAGTATTAAAATTATTGATGCGCTTGTTCAACACCAAAAAAATGAAACACTAAATATCATTTTTGTGCATGCGTTTAAATTATCAGATTCCATTACCGATATGTTAATGTTAAGTCGCCGCAGCCGTGATTACGAAAACGTTAGCGACGAATTTTATCAACAGCTAAGCCAGGTTAAGGCCAAATACTCCCCTCAGATTAATGCCATCTGTATCGAATATTTTTACGGCAGTACGGTAGCAGCCTTTAAAAATTTTATCGAAGCTTTTGATGTAGAATGTATTGCTTATTTAAAAGAATATAATTTTACACCGATCAACAAATATAGCATCGACCCTAAAATTTTAACTGAACGTGCTGGCTGCGAGGTAATTCAATTGAATACCTTAACTGTACACGCTAGCGAAAACTTAATTGATACAAAAATACACGAAGCAAAACTTCAGAAAGCAAACGTTTAATCATCTCATTTAATAATACTATCATGCTGTTACGAAATAATATTCCGCTCACTTATATATTCGGAAAGATCAAAAAAGAACTCTTGTTTGTTATAGGTTACTCCATAGGAATTGTGGTGTTATATGAAAATTTTCATGTTACACGGATCTCCATACCTGTTGCCGTACCTGCATTACTGGGAACAATCATCTCACTTTTACTTGCATTTCGATCAAACCAGGCATACGATAGATGGTGGGAGGCAAGGATTCTTTGGGGCGCCATAGTTAACGATTCGAGAACCATCTCCCGCCAAATATTGTCGTTCGTAGAAAATCCTTATGGTTTAGAAGAAATAGAGGAGTTTAAGGCAAGGTTTATTAAAAGACAAATTGCCTGGTGTTACGCTTTGAGCCAATCGTTAAGGGGTTTTAATCCACGTAAAGGTTTGGAAGAGTACATTTCAACTGAAGAAATTGCTTTCATTAAAAAACGTAAAAATGTAACCGCCTCTATTCTGGAATTGCATGCCATGGATTTAAAAAAGGCTTTACAGGAAGGCTGGATTAATAAATACCAGCAGATAGAGATTGATAAAACAATAACAGGTTTATGTAACCACATGGGTGGATCGGAAAGAATCAAGAATACCGTTTTCCCTGTAACCTATAGCAAGTATATCAATATGTCGATCCATTTATTCATTGTATTGTTGCCTTTTGGTTTGATTGAATACTTTGGTTATATGGAAGTTCCGTTAGTGGTAGCCATTGCGGCATTCTTTTTATTGGTAGAAAAAATGGCTGTACATCTACAGGATCCTTTCGAAAACAAACCCACAGATACCCCAACTACAACAATCTGCAGAACGATTGAACGCGATCTTTGCCAGATGTTAGACGATAATAAAATTTATGAGGACAAACCTCAAACCGAACTGGCTCCTGTTGGATCCTACTATATTTTGTAAGATAATCGAAGCCGAAAAATCAATCTCATTGTTCGAGATGGTTAGTTAATCAAGAATGTGTTGGCTCTGGATGGAGCAAACCCTTTTAGAAAGTTTATAGTAACAAAAAGCCATTCGGTTGCGAATGGCTTTTGTTTTTTAAATTAATTATATAAAAGTCTATATTTCTCAATCAAGGACTTAGTTTCCATTATACTGATCTTAGCTGTTCTAATTGCAGCATTAAAATAGAGTATAAATAAAACGATAGAAAGTGACACAACTAATTGTTGTACATTAATTGCAAAAATCGTGTATCCGACTGGTACAATGTTCATGGCAAAATTAGTTAATAGTATAGTACCGCCTAATAGAGGAAGAAAAGAATTGCCAGATTTAAAAGACGCAAACTTTTTATAAAGCGAAGGTTTAATAGTAGAAAACACCGAAATTCCAAACACACAGAGCAGACCAGTAACCAAAAATATATAAAAAACATTTGCCGTAAGTAAGCCTTGCATTTTGTAAATGCCGAAAATTGAAAAACAAAGCAGTAACACATATTTATATCCAAAAGCCGAGAAAAAAAATCTCCAAAACAAACGGCTGTATTTAGCGCGAATTGAATTGGTTAAGCCATCGGCAAAGGCACTAAGTCCCATGACACCAAATGATTGAATTGTTTCGTTTACCGCAGCATCAAAATTAAGGGTTGGGTTCTCAATCTTTTTTTCTTCAACTGATGAGGCGATATGATCTAAAATTTCCATCTGTATATCAACCTCTAGAAAACCCCTCTTGGCTATAAGGTCTCTAATTTGGTGCAATTGTTCTAGATTGAGATTCATTTAAAAAGAAGATTTTAAGTTTAATAATACTTGTAAATGTGCAATAAAGTCTTTTGCTTCCTGAAGTTTATTCACCACTTCTTTTTCTCCGCTTTTTGATAGTGAATAGTATTTACGCACACGGTTACCTACTACCTCTGTGGCAGTATCTAATAATCCATCAGCCTCCAATTTATGCAAAGCAGGATATAAAGCACCCTCTTTCAGCAATAATTCGCCTTTAGTTATAGCTTTCACCTTTTGCGTAATTTCATATCCGTACATCCTTTCATTTTCAGATAATAAATTCAAAATAATAGTTTGTAAAGTACCTTTAAACAATTCGTTATTTACAGCCATGAACAAATGTAAATATATTTATATACATAAGAAAACTATGTATATAATTTTATACATTAAAATAAAATTCCTGGCAACAAAAAACCCTCTTCAATTTGAAGAGGGTTATATATTAGCTTTTAGCTTTAGCTCTTGATGTTTCCGCTTAATTAAGCATCAATTTTTGCATATTTTGCATTACGCTCAATAAACTCCCTACGTGGAGCAACTTCATCGCCCATTAACATAGAGAAAGTGTGATCGCATTCTGCAGCACTTTCAATAGTAGCCTGTAATAAAGTACGTGTAGCAGGATTTAAAGTAGTATCCCAAAGCTGTTCTGCGTTCATCTCACCCAAACCTTTGTAACGTTGAATGTGTACGCTATCTTCTTTACCATTACCTTTTATGCGTTGTACAGCAGCATCGCGTTGTACATCATTCCAGCAATATTCGAAATCTTTACCTTTTTTAACCTGGTATAGTGGTGGCGAAGCGATATAAACATAACCCGCTTCAATTAAAGCCCTCATATAACGGTAAAAGAAAGTTAAAATCAAGGTGGTAATGTGAGAACCATCAATATCCGCATCCGTCATGATTACGATTTTGTGGTAACGCAGTTTGGTTAAGTTTAATGCTTTATCATCTTCAGGCGTACCGATACTCACACCTATTGCCGTAAACATATTTTTAATCTCGTCGTTTTCGTAAATTTTGTGCTCCATCGCTTTTTCAACATTCAGAATTTTACCTTTTAAAGGTAAAATAGCTTGAATATTTCTATCGCGACCTTGTTTAGCGGTACCACCCGCAGAATCACCCTCTACCAGGTAAATTTCGCATTTTTCAGGATCGCTATCAGAGCAATCTGCAAGTTTACCCGGCAAGCCAGAACCGCCCATTACACTCTTACGTTGCACCATTTCGCGTGCCTTACGCGCCGCAGCACGTGCCGTTGCAGCTAAAATTACCTTGTTAACGATCATTTTAGCTTCTTTTGGATTTTCTTCCAAATATGCACCTAATGCCTCGCCCACAGCCACATCTACCGCACCCATTACCTCACTGTTACCGAGTTTGGTTTTGGTTTGTCCTTCAAATTGAGGCTCCTGAACTTTTACAGAAACTACCGCAGTTAAACCTTCTCTAAAGTCATCGCCTGTAATTTCCATTTTAAGGTTTTTCAACAAACCGGATTTATCCGCATAACTTTTTAAGGTACGCGTTAAACCCCTGCGGAAACCTGCTATGTGTGTACCACCTTCGTGGGTATTAATGTTATTTACATAAGAGTGAACATTCTCTGAATAACTGTCGTTATATTGAAAAGCCAGCTCAACCGGAACACCATTTTTAATGCCGTCGATATAAATTGGTTCAGGCAAGAATGAAGCTCTTGTACCATCTAAAAAGGCAACAAATTCTTTCAATCCACCATCAGAATGGAAAACTTCTGATAAAAATTTACCGTCTTCTAAAACTTCACGCTCATCTGTTAAGGTAAGGGTAATTCCTTTGTTCAGAAAAGCAAGTTCGCGCAAACGGCCAGCCAATGTATCATATTTGTACTCGGTTGTTTGCGTAAAAATAGTTGCATCCGGGCTAAAAGTTACAATTGTACCACGTTTATCGGTTTTTCCAACTTCTTTAACATCGTATAAGGGCTTACCGATATTATATTCCTGTACCCAAATTTTACCTTCGCGGTGAACTTCAGCTTTCAAATGCGTAGATAAGGCGTTAACGCAACTTACCCCCACACCGTGTAAACCGCCGGAAACCTTGTAAGTATCTTTATCAAATTTACCACCTGCGTGCAAAACCGTCATTACGATCTCTAATGCCGATTTATTTTCTTTTGTATTGATCCCGGTTGGAATACCACGACCATTATCTTCAACCCTGATGGAGTTGCCTTCTAAAATTCTAACATCGATCGTATCTGCATGACCGGCCAAAGCCTCATCAATTGAGTTATCTACAACCTCGTAAACCAAATGGTGTAAACCTTTAACACCAGTATCACCTATATACATTGAAGGGCGCTTACGCACCGCTTCTAAACCTTCTAAAACCTGTATATTATCTGCCGAATAATTTGACTTTAAATCCTGTTCTTCGCTCATATTTTAATTAAAAACAATAAGTATCAAAAATACGCAAATTTTGCCATTTAACCCAATATGTGGATAAGTTTTAGGGTGTGAAAAAGAGTTAATCTCTCTACACTAAAGCATTAGGCATAAAGTAGGTTAAGGTTATTTAAAAGGGTTTTAAAAAGCAAATTAAAGGTTTTAAACAGGCATTAGCTTACCTTTTATTGGGGGTTTCGATGTTACTTTAAAAATTACGCTGATCATTAGAAATTATTAAGGTTGTTTGAAAAGCAAATTCAGCGTTTCAAACGGGTGTTAGTCCTGCTTTTTATTACAAGTCCCGATGAAAAATCGGGAGCTTTCCATTTCAATCGGGTTTAGATGGCCACAACCAACAGAAATGAAAGGATCTCTCATCAGCCCCATCAATCGTTCCTACGGAACGTAACGCCAATTGTACAATTGGCTACCCACCAAATGTCCCGCTGGGACGCCAAGGATTAATTTCCACAACGCAAACCGTTCCGTACCAACGACTCATCGGCACATAAAAATAAGAATATTTTCTTTGTTCATTAGGGACTATCCACCAATCGTGGCACTTGGCAACGTCAAAAATTGAAGGAACTTTAACCACAGATGTATGCAGATAAACACGGATTATATCCCCGTCTGAACAGCCGGGCAGGTGTATATAAATTATGTTTACCTATAACCAAGGCGTAACTTAACAAAATTTCCATCTGGAACGCCAAGGATTAGTTTCCACATCCCAAACCGTTCCGTAGGAACGACTCATCGGCACATAAAAATAAGAATATTTTCTTCGTTACTTAGGGACTATCCACCAATTGTGGCACTGGGCAACGTCAAAAATTTAAGGAACTTTAACCACAGATGTATGCAGATAAACACGGATTATATCCCCGTCTGAACAGCCAGGCAGGTGTATATATCCTTTTTTGTCTGTGGTTAAATTATGTTTACCTATAACCAAGGCGTAACTTAAAAAGATTTCCATCTGGGACGCCAAGGATTAATTTCCACATCGCAAACCGTTCCGTAGGAACGACTCATGGGTAGAAAAAAACAGAATGTTTTTTTACGTTCCATCGGAACGTTTGGTATTCTGAGATTCGCTATTTCCGCCCTGCAACCCCAGATAGCATCACTGGCCTTGCCACCTAAACCCGATGGCAGCGGGCATGAAGTAAAGCAAACAGCGGGTGCAACCTTAAAATGAAATACTGCAAGGGCTTTCCTAAAATTAAACATTAACGATTTTACAGACTTTTGCTACCGAATTGGCTTTAAATTGCATATCAAAACTAATTTATATAAGTTTGTTAAAATTTATTAAACAATAATGGAAAAAAGAACCTTCAAAACCTTTGGTTTATTTGCAACAGCAACTTTAATTACCGCTTTTTCTGCATGCCAAAACAAAGACACTAAAACTACTGAAATTAAAAAAACAGATAGCGCAACTGCAGCAGTTTCTGCAAGCGAGAAAATTGTATTTGTAAACCAAGACTCTTTATTGAACAAATACGAATACTACAAAGACTTAAAAATAAAATTTGAGGGTAAAACTAAAAATGCGCAAGCAGATATGCAGGCAAAAGGTCAGGCTTTTCAAAGAGAGGTTGCTCAATACCAACAATCTGCATCAACTTTAGCTGCAGACCAACGCAAAAGTACTGAAGAGCGTTTGGCTCGTAAGCAACAAGAATTACAAACTTACCAACAAAATGCTGGCGGTGCATTACAAAACGAACAAGCTGTAGAAACCGAAAAACTTTACGATAAAGTTGCTGGTTACTTAAAAACATACGCCAAAGAAAAAGGATATAAAATGGTGCTTTCATACACAAAAGGAAGTACAATTTTATTTGCTGATGAAAGTTTAGATGTTACTTCGGATGTAATTAAAGGTTTAAACGCCGAATACACCAAAAAGTAAGCAATAAGATATTAAAAAATGATGCTCCGAATAAATCGGGGCATTTTTTTTGTGTTATAATTTAGAAAAACACCAGGTAAGATGGAGAAAAAAGATCAGGAATTTATGCAAATGGCAATTGACTTATCAGTACAAAATGTAAGTGAAAGTATTGGAGGGCCTTTTGGTGAAGTTGTGGTAAAAAATGGCAAACTGATCGCGAAATCAGCAAATAAGGTAACCTTAACAAACGACCCAACGGCGCATGCCGAAGTTTCAGCAATAAGACTGGCCTGTACCGAACTGAATACTTTCGATTTAAGCGGTTGCGTAATTTATACCAGTTGCGAACCCTGCCCCATGTGCCTGGGCGCTATTTATTGGGCAAAAATTGATACAATCTATTATGCAAATACTAAAGCAGATGCAGAAAACATTGGCTTTAGCGATAAATTTATTTACAAGGAGTTAGATAAAAAAATGGAAAACAGAAGTTTGCCGGTAATACAGCTCATGCGAGATGAAGCCTTAGCTGCTTTTAAATTATGGGAAACTTCGCCAATGCGGATAGAATATTAGATAAAAGATTATTTGCCAATGCCTACCACAAATTACGAATGTCCAAAAATAAAAACTTGGTCAATAGTAAATTACCGTTTTAATACTTTCTATTATTAATGAAGTTTTAAGGAATAGTTATTGCAGTGAAATGTTATGACCTATGAACAGAAGATAACGAGTGAATTGGATTTTTGGAAATTTAAAACTTTACAAAAACCTTCTCTTATGAGCAAAGTAACTGATAAAGTTCAGAAGAAAATTAACAGTTATATCCCCGATCAGGTTCACAATGCAATTACAACTGCAATAAAACAAATGGTTAAGGCAGTGCTTTTTGGTTCTACATTTACAACTTCGAAACCCATTACCAATTTAACCCTGATGCACCGCGAAGCCCTGGTAAAGCAAAAAATAGATACGTATAAAAAAACAGGTGCCACTGAAGGTGGAATTACAGGAGCTGGTGGTTTTTTAATGAGCCTGGCCGATTTCCCTTTATTGCTGGGTATAAAAATGAAAATGCTTTTTGATATTGCTGCAGTTTACGGATACGATGTGAAAGACTACCGCGAGCGTTTATATATTTTGCACATTTTTCAGCTGGCATTTTCAAGTAAAGAAGAAAGTAAAAATATTTTTATTAAAATGCAGGGTTGGGATGATAAAGCCCACCAACTGCCAACCAATATTGATGAATTTGACTGGCTAACCTTTCAGCAGCAATACCGCGATTATATCGATTTGGCAAAACTTGCACAGATGCTTCCATTCGTTGGAGCAGCAGTAGGCGCAATAGCAAATTATAAATTGATCGAAAAACTGGGAAAAACAGCGATGATGAGTTATCGGATGCGTTATTTTAATCTACAGTACGCCGTAATCAGCTCGCAGGAAACTGAAAACCGTAAACTAAAAACTGAGCAATAATTATTCCTCTTCAAACATTCCCCCGATTAAATCGTCAGTCTCCCTTCTATCTTTTTTAGTGGGCCTGCCCGTTCCCCTATCGCGTTTTAAACTTGGCGAATGGAACATCGATTTAAAAGCATGTGTTTCTTCAACTGGAGTTAAATCTTTGTATTTCGTTAAAGCAGTTGGCGAATCTGTTCTGTTGTAAGAAAGTTCTACTACTTCGATAATTTTCTTTTCAATTCCTTTCGATACCTGGTAAACATCGCCAACTTTTACAATTGCAGAAGGTTTAATATTTTGCCCCTTCAACTTCACTCTTCCGGCTTTACAGGCATCCGTTGCAAGGCTACGGGTTTTAAACAACCTTATTGCCCATAAATATTTATCGATCCTAAGTTTTTCTGTCTCTGTCATAAAGTTCAAAAATACATAATTAGGTTAATTGTTTAAACTGGTTAATTGCTATTTCAGTGCATGATGTACAGTGAATCATTTTAAACGGTTAACCAATTAACCTTCGGGGAAAACAATTTAAACAATTAACCATTTAATAAGCAAAAATTGATTTATTTTGCGTAAAATTTAAAAACATCATGTATTCAGATTTAAAGAAATTAATTGAAGCCGCTTGGGAGGATAGAACCCTTTTAAAATACAGTAATTATTGTGAAGCCATTGAAGCCGTTGTTATGGGCCTTGATAAAGGTGAAATCCGTGTTGCTGAACCAGTTTTAAACTCTTGGGGCATTAATGAATGGGTAAAGAAAGCAGTAATTTTGTATTTCCCGATTCGTGAGATGAAAGAAATTAAAAGTGGCCCTTTCGTTTACCACGATAAAATGGATTTAAAAACCGACTATAAAGCAACTGGTGTACGTGTTGTGCCTATGGCAAGTGCGCGTTACGGTTCGTTTTTAGCCAAAGGTGTAATCATGATGCCATCATACGTAAACATTGGTGCTTATGTTGATGAAGGTACCATGGTTGATACATGGGCAACAGTAGGGTCTTGTGCACAAATTGGTAAACGCGTTCACTTAAGCGGTGGTGTGGGTATTGGTGGTGTTTTAGAGCCTGTGCAAGCTGCTCCGGTAATTATCGAAGATGATTGTTTCCTGGGTTCGAGAGCGATTGTTGTGGAAGGTGTTAAACTTGAAAAAGAAGTTGTTTTAGGTGCAAATGTGGTACTAACCGCATCAACTAAAATTATTGATGTTACCGGCCCTACACCAGTAGAATATAAAGGAGTTGTTCCGGCACGTTCGGTAGTAATTCCAGGAAGTTATACTAAAAAATTCCCTGCCGGAGAATACCAGGTACCTTGTGCTTTAATTATCGGTAAACGTAAAGAAAGTACAGATAAGAAAACATCACTTAACGATGCGTTAAGAGAAAATAATGTAGCAGTTTAAGCTGAAAGCACAAAGGTGAAAGCTGAAAGTGAAACTAAAAAAGCCGAAAGTAACGAACTTGATCAATCAAGCTTGGGTTTTTCGGCTTTAACCTTTTCGCTTAAAATTGGATTCGATGGCAAGCGTGCCGCCAATAACTTAACAGGATTGGGAAATTACAGCCGATCGTTAATTGAGCACCTTGCGCATCAATTTCCTCAACATCAATACCTCATTTATACGCCAAAAGTAAAACAGGCCAACCAGATTGATGCCTTTCTTGAAAAAGAAAACATTGAACTAAAACTCCCTAAAAACGGGTCTTTTTTATGGAGAACTTTAAATATCCTTAAAGATATAAATCAGGATGGCTGCCAGATTTTCCATGGCTTAAGTCATGAGATCCCCCTAGCCATACAACATACCAGGATTAAATCGGTCGTAACCATCCACGATCTGATCTTTCTTCGTTTCCCTCAATATTATAAATTTATCGACAGGAAATTATACGAGTGGAAAAGTAAATCAGCCTGTAAAAGAGCCAATAAAATTATCGCGATCAGCGAAAAAACCAAGGAAGATATTGTAGAATACTACGGCATTAATCCTGAAAAAATAGAGGTAATTTACCAAAGTTGCGATGATAATTTTAAAATTTCACTACCAAAGGAAACTTTAAGCAGAATTAAGGCCACTTATCAATTACCAGAAAAATACATTTTAAATGTTGGCACCATTGAGGAACGGAAAAACCTAAAATTGGCTGTACAGGCCTTAAAAGAGGTAGATGAAGCCTATAAATTAGTGGTTATAGGAAAACAAACCCCTTATTTTAAAACTGTTGAACAGGAAATAGAAAAACTTGGATTAAAAAACCGGATTCTATTTTTAAAAAATATTCCATTTGCCGATTTACCAGGAATTTATCAAATGGCCAATGTTTTTGTTTACCCATCATTTTATGAAGGTTTTGGCATCCCTATTATTGAAGCATTGTACTCGGGTGTTCCGGTGGTTGCAGCAACAGGATCTTGTTTAGAAGAAGCTGGCGGACCAAATAGCTTATACGTATCACCGAATGATTCTGAAGCGTTGGCAACTGCCATCAATAAAATTTTGAACGATTCTGAACTTCAAAAAGAAATGAAAGAAAAAGGGCTGGAATTTGTTCAAAAATTCAACAGCCCTGTAGTTACTCAGCAATTAATGAATTGCTATTTAAATCTTTTGCAATAGCCTTATTTTGCAGCGGTAACGTTTGGTGGGTATTGTGCCAAAATTTCTTTAACACCTGTATACAAACGTTGTTCTCTTTTATTGAAGTTATCAAGGTTAAAGCCTGAACCTTGTCCGTGCCAGAATAAAATCTTTTTAGCCGGATCTAAGAAATCGATAATAATTGTGCCTTCGATATACTGGTTAACATAGTTGGAACCCCAACCGCCCCAGCCTCCTCGCCAGCCACCCCAGCCCCAGCCCCAACCACCGTAGTAAGCCGGACCATAAACATCAGTTTTTTCTCTCGCCACAACTACGAGATTCACCAACAAATCTGGACGATCTGATTTGGTAAATCCTTTGGCATTCATCTCAGATTCTACCGCAGCCATTAATCTGCGTTTATCCAAATTATTAAGTTTTACGCGAGCAATGCCTTTATCGTAAAAATTGTAAGTTTTATAACCGCCTAAATCGACATTTTTATCATAATCTGATGCGGTGCGGAGTGTTGTACATCCTGCTAATGCCAATACGACTGTAAAAAGCATTAATAATTTTTGTGCTGTTCTCATTTTGTGCATTGTTTCTTTTAAAATAACCTGATATAAATATAGCGATTTTGGCATTTAAAAAGGAAAATCGTTTGTAATTTTTACACTCAGATTGTTATATTTTAAACAGCTAGCAATTGATTATGTTTTGACGCTATCTGTCTATGAATAAATATTTTACAAAATCAGTATAATTCTTTAATTGGTGCAACTGTATGTTTAATGTTACTCGATCCGGTTAGAGAATAATTAACCACATCATTATCCTTTTCTAAATCCTTTTTATTTGCTTTCCACTTTAAAATAAATGTTCCATGACTGATCATTTCATCATCGTTGTAAACCTTTGGCATTTGTAATTCTACAGGAAACTGATCAACATATTCTATATTTTCCAAACTATAACGATATATATTGTCTATATCACTCACTTCAAATATAATACCCGGTAAACCTCCAAATTTCCATGGTCCAATTTTCATTAAATTATCCTTTTTAGACCATGCCACATATTTACGTCCTCTAAAGTCGGTTTCGGCTTTGGTGCAAGTTTCGCCATTAATTTCCTTTGTTTCGGTAGAGATTTTCCAATTGAAATTATTTAATGTATCCACTACTAAATAGGTTGCCTTTGGCCATATCCTTTCTGCATAGATAAGGCCAGAAATATCAGGCGATTTCAATACGAAAGGTATCCGTTTATCATTGTCATTCAGTACGATCTTAACGCTGGTGATCCTCCTGATTCCGTTGTACGTAGTATCCCCCTCTAATTTTAATTCCTCATTTGGTATTGACAGCTCTAACGACCTGCCATTCAGGTAATACTGTTCCAATTTTATGTAACTTGTTCTTCCGCTCACATTTATATTGTTTCGATAATGAAAGATGATCCTTTTCTGGGCAACAAGCAATTGAGATAAACTGATAAGTACAGCGAAAAGGAATAATTTCTTCATATTGTTTAGCGTTTGCATAAAAATATGGACTGTTTAATTTAAAAAGCAAACATTAACATTATTTAACTTCCTTTTTAAAAATTACCTTTGCAAAATGCTAAGAGATGAGATTAATAAAGCTTTTGAGGTACTAAAATCAGGTGGGGTTATCCTTTATCCAACAGATACCATTTGGGGTCTGGGCTGCGATGCCAGCAATGCTGAAGCGGTGGATAAATTATTGAAGATCAAAAACCGTCCGGCAGAAAAAAGTTTGATTGTTTTACTTGATGTAGACAGCAAATTGCAAAGCTATGTTGCAGAAATTCCTGATGTAGCATATGATTTAATAGAATATGCAGAAAATCCTTTAACCATTATTTTTTCTGGTGCAAAAAACCTGGCCGAAAACGTAATTAATGCCGACGGCAGCGTAGGAATTCGAATTGTTAAACATGATTTCTGTACACCATTAATTCAGCGTTTTAGAAAACCAATTGTTTCTACTTCGGCAAATTTAAGCGGGCAACCCTCACCGAAATTTTTTGATGATATAGATCCTGAAATTATTGAAGCTGTAGATTATGTGGTAGATTTTGAACAGGAAAACCGGACCAGTAGAAAACCTTCAACCATTATGAAACTTTCTCCAAGCGGACAATTTGAATTTATCAGAAAGTAAGTTCCAATCCGCTGTAGGTATCGAACTTGTGTTTTCTTGATCCACCAAATGTTTTTCTTAATTTTGAACAAATGAATTACCCTTATATATGCAGTCTGATTTGAACGAAGGAAGCAGCAAGTATCCTTCAAAGGATTTGGGCTTGCACCTCCAAAATCCCATATTCAAAACCTTATCCACTATAGCCGATAAGCACAATATCGAAGCTTACGTAATTGGAGGATTTGTTCGTGATTTATTTTTAGATCGCCCTTCGAAAGATATTGATGTTGTTGTTGTGGGCAGTGGGATAGCATATGCTGAAGCAATTGGCCGGAAATTGAACACAAAAGTGGCCGTTTTTAAAAATTTCGGTACGGCTAATATCAAATATCAGGATCTGGAGGTCGAATTTGTAGGGGCCAGGAAAGAGTCTTATCGTTCAGATTCGCGAAAACCGATTGTTGAAGACGGTACCCTGGAAGACGACCAACTCCGCAGGGATTTTACCATCAATGCACTGGCAATTAATTTAAATACCAATCATTTTGGCGAATTGTTGGATCCCTTTAACGGACTTAAAGATTTAGAAAATAAACTGATCCGTACACCCCTTGATCCTGAAATTACGTTTTCTGATGATCCTTTGCGCATGATGCGGGCCATCCGGTTCGCTTCACAGCTTCATTTTGATATTGATCCGGCCGCCCTTAACGCGATTAAAACCCAAAAACAACGCATTAATATTGTATCAAAAGAAAGGATTACCGATGAAATGAATAAAATCATTCTCTCAAAAAAACCTTCGATCGGTTTTAAACACCTTTTTGATACTGGATTACTGCATATCATTTTTCCTCAGATGGCGCAACTTTATGGTGTCGAAATCATCAAAGGAAAAGGGCATAAAGATAATTTCTACCATACTTTAGAAGTATTGGATAATATTTGTGCAGCTACCGAAGACTTGTGGTTACGCTGGGCCGCAATTTTACACGATATAGCCAAACCTGCAACCAAACGTTTTGAAGAAGGCCACGGCTGGACCTTCCACGGCCATGAAGATAGAGGAGCCAGAATGGTTCCGAAGATTTTTGCACAGCTGAAACTTCCCTTAAATGAGAAAATGAAATATGTACAAAAACTGGTGCAGCTCCATTTACGCCCAATTGTTCTGGCACAGGAAACCGTAACAGATTCGGCCGTGAGGCGGTTGCTTTTTGATGCAGGCGAAGAGATTGAAAGCCTGATGTTGCTTTGCAACGCCGATGTTACTACCAAAAACGAATATAAAAAAACGAAATACAGAAACAACTTTGAGCTTGTTAAACAAAAGCTTAAAGATGTAGAAGAACGCGACAAAATACGCAACTGGCAGCCTCCTATTTCGGGCAATGATATTATGGAGACTTTTGGCTTAGATGCAGGCAAAGAAGTTGGATTAATTAAAAATGCGATCAGGGAGGCCATACTGGAAGGCCACATTACCAATGATTATGATGAAGCGTTTAATTTTATGCTTACTCAGGCAAAACAAATGGGATTAAATCCTGTTAATAAATAATTTAATTGCCTCTACGCTATATTAAGGTGCCTTTGTGGCATTTGATGTTTGCGGTAATATAAATTAACTTTATTTTTACGGTTCCAAAATACAATAATGGCTATTTATAAATTTAGAATTACTTTTGAAGATTTTGATGATGTTGTGAGAGAGATCGACATTAAATCAAACCAAACATTTGAAGACCTGCACAAGGCTATTCACAGATCTACGGGTTATAATGCCGAAAAATCTTCATCTTTTTATGTTAGCACCGATAACTGGTTAAAGGGTGATGAAATTGCTTATTTACCGAGCGAACGTAAAAAAGATCGTGTAGTTTTAATGGAAAACTCCAAATTGAGTGGTTTTATTGAAGATCCGCACCAAAAATTTTACTATATCTATAATTTCGACCGCCCATACGATTTTCATGTGGAGCTTGTAAAAATCATTTTAGATGCCGACCCGAATATTGAATATCCATTTTTAGCCAAAAGCAGTGGTGAGGCACCAAAAATTTTCGAAAGCAGCAATGCATCTATTACCGATCCTGGCGCATCTGCTGGTGCAGTAGCAGGCGAATTTGATTTTTTGAATGAAATGAATTTTGTTCCTGAAGATACCGACGAACTAGAAGCAATGGGCGATATGGGCATTAATGAGGAAGAAAGAGATGAAGAAGATGAAAGCGAAAGCGACGAATTTGGCGATGAGTTTTCTGATAGCGACAACTTCGAAGATGATAGCCATAAAGATGATTATTAATTTTTTTGCCATATATGTTGCTGATCCGATCACTTTAAGATTCAGTTCAGCTTCGTAGTGCTTAATTTATAATTTAATTATATCAAGTCAGGTGTTTACATCTGACTTTTTCTTTTAAAAAAATCATGTTACCTGCAGATCAAACTACTAAAAAGCCAAAAACACTAATAGCCATTGTTGGACCTACCGCAATTGGAAAAACAGCTTTAGCTATTAAACTGGCTACACATTTAGATACAGAAATTATCTCAGCAGATTCGCGTCAGTTTTTTAAAGAAATGGAAATTGGAACGGCCAAACCCGATGCAGTAGAACTAGCAGCAGCCAAGCACCACTTTATCAATTCACATTCGGTAAAACAACTGTTTAGCACCGGCGATTTCGAATTGGAAGCTTTAAATATACTCGATGAAATTTTTAAGTACCATGATACAGCTATAATGGTTGGCGGTTCAGGGCTATACATCAATGCGCTTATTAATGGTTTGGATGAAATGCCGGATATTGATTTATCCATTAGGGAAAAATTAAACAATCAATTCGAAAATGAAGGTTTAGCTGTTATTCAGGAGCAATTGGCCAAAGTAGATCCGGAATATTTTGCAAAAGTAGATCAACAAAATCCACAAAGGATGATCCGCGGATTGGAAGTTTTTTTATCCACAGGGCAAAAGCTTTCTTCAATGTTATCGGCCACTAAAAAGGAAAGACCATTCAGTATTATCAAAATTGGGTTAAATACCGATAGAGCTGTTTTGTACAACAGAATTAATGAGCGGGTAGATAAAATGGTGGAAAATGGTTTATTGGAAGAAGTAGCCACTTTAACCCCTTTTAAACAGTTTAATGCCTTAAATACCGTAGGATATAGTGAAATTTTTGATTATTTTGATGGGAAAGTATCGCTAGAGGAAGCAATAACTGCTATTAAACAAAATACCCGCCGCTTTGCAAAACGCCAGCTTACCTGGTTTAGAAGGGATGAAGAAATTAAATGGTTTGAGCCTGATGAAGGCGCTCAAATTATTGATTTTATAGAAACCCAAATGAGCAACAAATAAAAGAGGTTGCATCAAAAATTTGATCCCAACTCAGAAGTTATCTTATTGATACAACCTCTTTTTAACTATTTCGTGTCAGGAAATTTTACTCCCCTATATTGTGTAATATCCACTGTAGGTATGGTAGAACCATACTTTGCATTAATTGCATCAATGAATACATTGGCAATTACCGCATTTCCACGTGGCGTTAAATGTATCCCATCCAAAGAAAAAGCACCACCTGAAATAAAAGCAGAATTAATACCAATACCTTGGATATTCATTCCCACTTTAACCTGGTTAAAATAAGTATAAGTATCAGCTATGGCCAAACCTTTACTTGTAGCTAAAGATTTAATACTGCTGTTGTAACTGTTTACGTAATCTTTCACTTTTATAACCTCATCTTTATCCAGTACCCAATTACTGGTAATTGGATTTAGTGGGTGTAAGCCGTAAGGAATAGCACCCTGACCAAACAAACCAGCTGTTTGAAATGGCAAACGGATTAAATCTTCAGCAGTTGCAGCCCTAACTGCGCCTGTTCCGGTTTGAATATAAATTGCTGCTGCCGCAGGATTGATTGCTTTGGCTGCATTTAATAAAGCTGCTACCGTTACCGTATTAAAATAAGGAATTGCAGTTACATCAGGTATCGTACCAACAATACCTTTTTGCCCACCTGCAGATAATGCATTTACCAAATTAGCATATAGCGATGAAAAAGTAACCTTATCTGTTAAAACCGTAGTTGGATCTCCGTTAACGGTAACCGCTCCATTTAAAGCATACCCTAACACATCATTATTGCCCAACCAAAGTGAGAAAAAGGTGTGGTTTCTGCCCTGTATGTACTGAAAGTAATTCGTTTTACCAACTTGCGCATCAGTTAATAAACGCTCGAAATAAGGATTAGCCGCACTAAAAGTTAAAGATGGGTCAAAAGATAAATCGACACGCATGCCTGGGATACCTAAGTTTTGAATCTCAGTGGTGTATTTGGCTAAATGCTTTGCCGCATCAATGTAAGCCAATTTATCTGTAACCGGAGTTAAGGTTGGGGTACCGTTAACCAATGCTGTTAATGCAACATACCCCGAACCATTAGCTTGTGCATCTGTAAAAAAAGGAGAAGTAAAGCTACCACCACCTACTGTAGCCATTTTGGCCGCAATTAAATTTGGATAAGCTACTTTTTGTCCCTCTAAATATAATCCACCATCAGCAAAACCTGAGGTTAAAGAATTACCTACGGCAATGTATTTGCTAAAATTAGCTTGGCCGGCTGTAGTACCCGCCGGTGTTTCAATTTCTGGTTTACAAGCCGCTGTAAAAAGAATGGCAGCAGCTACAAAACTATTTAATATATATTTTTTCATTTGTAATTTCTCCTACCATTTATAAGTTAACGAAAGCCCTGGTGCATAAACCAAAGTTTTAAAAGTACCATCTAAGCCTGTTTCAAGGTTTTTCTGTTTACGCGATTTTACATCTTCAAAGAAGAATGAGGCATTAACTTCGAAATGACTGGTTGGCGTATACCCTAAACCAGCACTTAAAATATAACGGTCGGCATCTGGTGCCTCAGGAGTTACGTAACCATCCTGTACCGGAGAAAAAGCATAACCTACGCCAGCTCTTAATGCTAATTTTTCAGAAGCCCGGTGATTAATTCCCAATTTGAAGGAAGATCCATCCCGATAATTACGGGCTGATTTCGTATCGGCCAGTGAAGGGGTATTTGTTGCATAATCAAAAGATAAATCCTGATAAATATGCCATTGTACCCAACTTGCATCGAATGCTAAAACTGTACTTTTTGAAAGTGGAATACCAACTCCCAAACTGGTGGTAGCCGGTAAAGGCAGTTCGGCATTAAATGTATTTCCGGCAGGGAAAGATGAAGTTAAAGAACCTGGCACCTGAAAATCGGCTGTTCCACCATCAAGTTTGGTAATCACTTTAGATTTGTGAACCAACGCAAACGATATATTGCTTAAGGTTTTAATGTACAAACCTGCATTCCAACCATAACCCTTACCTGTACCATCCAAGGTAACATGGCCTGAGCGACCGTCGGGATAATTTACCGGTAATGCCCGCTGAAGATTTACATCGCCATGGTTATAAACAAAACCTGCACCAATACCAATACGATCTGTAATTTTAACGCTCAATGTTGGCTGGAAATAAATTGCTTTTAAATTTAACGAAGTTAAGGCATACTTACCAGACCAGTTATCACCCCAATCTACCAAACCACCAAATGGTGTATAAACACCTAAACCTAATTTCCATTTGTTAGATTTTGGACCCCAAACGGCATAAAATTCGAAAGGTGGAGCAACTTTGTTTTTTACATTTTCTGTAATGTTGGAACCGCTTTGTTTGAAAGCTGATTTAAACAATAATGGGTTTACTCCTGCTGAAACTGAGTTTTTCTCTAAGAAAGTTACTGCACCGGGATTGTAAAATACGGAAGCCTCATCTAAAGCCAATGCAGAACCTGCACCTGCCATACCAATTTGTTTCTGACCTTGTAAATTAACCTGGAAACCCTGCCCCAAAACCCATAGAGGGGCAGAAAGTAATGCGCTCAATAAAATTTTTTTCATTTATAAATGGTTATATCACAAATATATACTATGCTAACATAGTAAACAAATATTTGTTTGTAAGAATTTTGATTGGCTTACGCCTGGGCAGTAGGCCCACCAAAGCCCATCGGAAAAGGTGGCTCTTCCTGTGTTTTGATTCTTCCATTTACAGCTTCAAATTTCTGAATGTTATCTTCCAGTGCCGCCAATAAGCGTTTAGCATGTTCTGGCGTCAAAATAATTCTTGATTTTACCTTGGCCTTTGGTATTCCTGGCATCACACGAATAAAATCAAGTACAAATTCGGTATTTGAATGGGTAATGATGGCCAGGTTAGAAAAAATTCCTTCAGCAATTTCTTCTGATAACTCTATATTTAATTGATTTTCGTTTTGTTGTTCTTCCATAATAGCTCAAAAATAAAAAATTCCGCTGCTTAATGGTGGAATTTAATATATAATGTTCGAAATAAAATTAATTATTGGTAGATCAAGCTTTGCTATTTCTCAACAAAATCAAGCTCGGCAATGGCTAAGGCTTTTTTATTTCCTGCTATTCCGGTTGCTTTTATCCGAATATATTGTGCGTTTATACTATTTTTAAAATAATGTGTTCTCGGCGTAGGGTCGTTAATCAGGTTACCAAATTCAAAAGTTTCAACATCTTGCCAGTTTTTACCATCACTACTGGTTTGTAATATTCCTTTTTCAAGCATTCCATCCGCGAAATTAGTTGGTGGAGTATAAATAAAGCCTTTTAAATTGTGAATATTACCAAAATCTATAGCAATAAAATGCAAATTTTCACTTGAATTAGAAAGCCAGTAAGTTTTCTTATCGGCATCAAAGGCCATGGTGGCATTATGCTTTGCATCTTCACTATCCATATTCAGTAACTTCCAATCTTTCTTTACTATTCCAAATGTTTCAGCAGCTAAAGCACCCTTTTCCTTATCGGTTATTGCAATTGCCTTTACTTCTCCTTTCGCAATCTGTATCGGCCCTTTATATTTTTTAGCGGTTGCAGTAGGCAAACTCCCATCGGTAGTATAATAAATTTCTATGCCTTTATTCAGGTTGGCAGTTGCATTTTCTCCGTGTGGTTTCCAACCAAATTCATGTGTTTTGGGCGATATGGTGGTTAAACCATTTATATCTCTGTTGAACTGTAATTGAGGCGGGCGGGTACGGTAGTAGTGTGCAGAAATGGTCGCGATTGCAGGATTAGCCCTGGATGATAAAATGGTTAATCTGATTTTCGATGTCGTAATTTCAGGAAAACGTAATATTCTTTTGTAACCGATATTGCTTGCTTCGGCAATTTTTTGCCATTTATTTGCAATCCAGGCGTCTAATTGATGTTGTACCACGCGTTCACTATGGCTTGCAATATCTTCCTGAACAACAATCCGGTTTACAGTAACCGGCTTTATGGTAGAAATTACAATACTTTTTTGTTTATCAGCAAGTAAAACACATGTATTCAAATCATTATCAAGCACTTGCTTAAATCCCTTAGCACCCGAAAATAGATTTTTGTCATACGTTTCTTTAATGCGTTTCCCCACCTCATTTAATACGCTTACATCTTCTTTTGAAAATTTTCCATCACGATTGGGCGGAATATTCAGCAAAAAAGTAGAGTTCCCCCCTACCGAACGTTCATAAATATCAAAAACATCATCAGCACTACGCACTTTTTGTTTATCATCATCGCGGTAAAACCAACCCTCTCTTATTGAAGTATTGGTTTCTGCCTGTTGATAATGCAAGTATTTGGCTTTGTAAAGTTCATTATTGCTCCCTAAATCTTTAGCTGTTAAATCTGGAAAATGAGTAGCAGTATCCGGGTTTTCGCTATAAGGAAGTACATTCCATTCTGTTTCACGGGTTCCTCCAGCTTCATTTCCGCACCAACGGATATCTTCTTTACCGAAAATAACGGCTTTTGGTGCCAATGTATGGATCAGCTTTTTCCATGCAATATAATTATATTTTTGGCCGCCCTTGGTTTTAGGGTGTGCGCCATCAAACCACACTTCATCTACCTTACCATATTCTGTTAAAACTTCGAACAGCTGGTTTAAGAAATATTCGTTGTAGTCGTCAACTTCGAAATTAAATTTAGTTTTGTTTGCAAACGGTCTGCCGGCCACTTCGCGGGGTATGGTCCTGGTTGTTACTTTACTTAAGTTACCATACAGGCCTTCAGGACTTTCGATCTGATATAAATCTGCCGGAGATAAGTAAATGCCCAATTTTAGTCCGTACTTTTTGCAGGATGCAGACAGATTTTTTAAAATATCACCTTTACCATTTTCAAAACCTGTTGTCATGATACCGTGGTTGGTGTACCTACTCTGCCAAAGTACAAACCCATCATGGTGTTTTACGGTGATGATAACCATTTTCATCCCTGCCGATTTCATAGACTGACACCATTGGTCGGTATGTAATTCTTTCAGGTCAAAAACTTTAGGATCTTCTTTACCGTTCCCCCACTCCATCCTAGTAAAAGTATTAGGTCCGATGTGGATAAACGCGATAAATTCATTTTTTAAAGCACTTAACTGGTTTGAAGTGGGTACTACATGGCTTGCTTTTGCAATAATGGTGGCTTTGCTATCATCCGCTGCAACTGCAATGGTATTTTGCGGTTTTATACCATCACTTTGTGCAAAGGCATTTGCAATAAATGAAGCCATAATGGCCGATGTAAATATTAATTTTCTCATTTGTTTGTTTGAATGCTTAATTATATTTGGTTTAAAATGGTTATGTAGTTATTAGCTATATTTAGATTACTAGCTTAACCGGAGTACAATCAATTATTTTTTTACCGCTAATATTCTGTTGATTATTTTCTCGTAGGCATCTGCATATTGCATCATGCCAAAATCGTTAGGATGGGTGCCATCAATGGTGCTGTCGTCAGTGAATCCAATTTCTTTAGCAGTTAAGATATAAAGATCTTTAATTCCTGATTTCTTAAGTTTTTGATAAGTATTGTTTAACACTTTAGAGGTCCAACTGTAATTACCTGTTAATACGCTATCCAAATTAACCTGATCCAAACCTGAGCTATGTTCAACCAATAAAATAGGCGTATTGGGGTGTTTGGCCTTTAAACCTTGCACTGAACTGGTAATTCGCTTTTCAATTTCTTCAGCCGGATAAACTTTTTTATCAGTTAAATTAGGCTGACAGTCGAGCACAAATAACTTAGCATCTGTTTGATTCATTAAATCGATCAGTGGGCTTTCCAAACGGCCGTTACCCGAAAACCCAAGGTTAATAACGGGCTGAGCCAATTTTCTGCCCAAAATATTTAACCAGGCCATACCAGGGCGGCCAGCACTTGCACCTTGCATTATAGATGTACCGTAAAATACAAGAGGTGCTTTTTCGTTGGCTTCTTCAACTTTAAGCTCTGCATTAGCATTTACGCCTAATTTTAACCATTTAGGGGCATTATACAAAGGCAAATACAAACGGAACCGCTTAATTTTTACGGATTGGTTGAAATTTCCATAAGCATAAGTAATGGTGTCTTTATAGCTGTATTTGGCTTTGATCCAATGCCATTTATTTTGAAAATCCTGTGCATATAAATCTAATCCGCTTACCCCTAAAGTTGGCATGTTTTCTAAATTTTTACCCGCTTTCAATTGGTATTTTACTACAATTTGTTGCGCTGTGGTATAAAAATCTATATACTCACCTGCGGTATTTTTGGCCAGATCCCAAACTTCTTTACGAACATTTTTTTCGGCTTCAGTGGGTAAACGGTTAAAATAGTTAAGGCTGTCGGGGTTTTGCCAGGCTTTCCCCTTTAATGTTGGATAACTGTTCTCCATTGGGTTAAACCACTTAATATTGTCGACACCCTGTGCGCAAATAGATTTACAAAAAGCCAAAGAGAAAAGTAAAGAGAGCAAAAAAAGATTAGGTTTCATTTTAGTTATTTATTTAATAATTGTTTCACGTTTTGTAAGGTTTCATCTGCTGTTATCGTTGATAAAGATTTGATTTCGAATTTCTTTAAAGCTGTGTTCAACTCATTTAGAGATGCTGCATTTTTGGTTTTAATATAAAATGATTGAAGCTGTTTAATCTTTTCGAAATCCTGGGCACCCTCAATCAATTTTTCGAATCTTACCGAAGATAATGGTCCTGGATAAACCTGATAAGTGTCTCCAGCTGGCCAAGCGGTGAAACGGGTATCTGTTAAAGGATTTTTTGTCCAGCTGTTATATGCCCACCTTACGTAACCATCCATATTTTTATATGCGGTATACCAGCCCATCCATACTTGTTCTGCAGGCGACGAAAAACTAAATGCATTGGGATAAGGCTCTGTACAACAGGTATACCAGGTGCTAATTTTACCTTCCTTGGTTCTTTTCTGTAATATTTCTGCCGGGAATTCCCATTTTGATGCGATGCAATAATTATCAATATCTTTTTCTATCTCCTGATGATACTCTCCGGCTAGTGCGATTTTCCAGTTTGGATCAATACTTTTCAATAATTTTATTACAGCTTGCATCGCTTTCATCGGGCGTTCATCCATAGCAATGTATGTTTTAGCAAACCAGTTTTTTGTTTTTAAGTGTTTGGTAAAATCAGTAAGCATGGTTTTCCAAAATGCATCATAAGCAGGTGTACCAATGGCATCAGTAAAAACAGCTTCTTTTTGAGTAGCTTCATCCCAATAGTTAAAAGCAATTTTCCAAGGAACCATGCTATAACAATTAATGCGCTGGTTGATACCCGTAGTCATTACAAATGAGATATATTTATCAAACAATGCATAATCATAGGTCCAGGAGCCATCTTTTTTCTTAGTCCAATTGATTAAACTCGGGTAATCATCATAAGTTTGATGGCCCCATGCTTCGTTCACAATACTTGCAGTGATGGTTTTTTGCCCGGCATTTGCCAACATTTCATAATAGGGTTTCATTAGTGCGAAATGTTCATTACTCCACAACTTTACATTATGCACCCTGGCAATAGCTGCAGGGTGCTGCCATAAATCTAAGTCATATTTCCACTCATTTGGCGGTGGAAGTACTTTATCTATCACCTTAATTTCAATAGGTAATTTATATTCTTTTTCGGCAGTAATTTTAACTGTTCCGGAATAGGTTCCGACTTGAATATTTGAAGGAATTTTTATACTCAGCCAAACAGGTTGCGTATTTTGGGCTTTAACGGTAATATTGTTGTTTTTTGTGTCGATCAGGTCAGCCACATAAGATGAATCAAAATCTGCAGCTTTGCGGTAACCACAGCCATCTCTAAACTCATCTGTAATGACATATTTTATTAAACCCGCGCTAAGATTTTCTTTCTTGATGTGGTTTCCTGTTTGATCTTTGAGATCTGAGAGCTGGATATTTATGTGATCTAGATTGTTTTTAGTCCAAAGCAGTAATTGGGTATGTATCTTTTCGCCCTTCCAGGCTGAGGTGTTCCATGAATTTTGCATTGCAATCTGCGGCAGTAATTCTTTTGGAAATCTTATATTGCTGCTGGCAAAACTAATATTTAATGAATTGCTGATGCGCTGCCAATTATTATTTATGTTTTCTTTACTTGGCCGTAGTGGTTTTTGGAGTGCCAAACTAACATCCTGGGCAGCACTGGTTAAGCCAAAACCCAGCAATAATATTACTGATAAAAACTTCATAAACCTAAGTTAATGAAACCGATCAGTATAAGGTTAAGAGATTACAGAGCGGGCTTTACGCAAACGTTTGATGGATTGTAACAAAATTGATACAATTCCACATAAAGTTAAAAGTCCCATTATTGTTGAAGGCGCTGTAATTATAAATAATAATACGACTTACTTATTGATAAATAATAAAATAAATCCAATTGTAACGGCTATCTGGCCAATCCAAAATATAAACATCCATTTTATAATATCTGCCTTTGAATTAGCTAAATCTTCTTTAGTAGCCAAAACCTCACGCTTATTTTCAAACTCAGATTTAACTTCATCTTTTACATAAGAAACCAACTGCTCTGCTTCCTGCTCGCCAAGCTTAGCTTTTAAGATCTGAAAAAGTTGAATTTCTGAAACACTCATGTATTTATTTTTTTATTAAAGTTACAAAATCTATTCCAAACAAAAAACTCCCTCACTAAGGGTGAGGGAGTTTAAAATAAATATCAGAAAATACTAAGCTTCTACTTCTTCTTGTTTTGAAGCCAATAATTTATCGTATTCTTCTTGAGAACCAACAATGATTCTTTCGTAACCACGTACACCAGTACCTGAAGGGATTAAGTGACCAACGATCACGTTTTCTTTTAAGCCTAACATATTATCGCGTTTACCTGCAATTGCTGCCTCATTTAATACTTTCGTAGTTTCCTGGAACGAAGCCGCAGAAATGAACGATTTAGTACCTAATGATGCACGTGTAATACCTTGTAAGATAGAACTTGCAGTTGCTGGTCTGGCATCTCTAACCGTGATCTGTTTTAAATCCTTACGTTTCAATTGAGAATTTTCGTCTCTTAATCTACGTAATGAAACAATTTGACCTGGTTTTAAGTCTGTAGAATCACCTGCATCTTCAACAACTTTCTTATCGTACATTGCATCGTTCTCGTCAGCAAAATCCCAACGGTCAACAGCATTGTTTTCTAAGAAAATAGTATCACCTGGATCTTCAATGTGAACTTTCTGCATCATCTGGTGAACAATTACTTCAAAGTGCTTATCGTTAATTTTCACACCTTGTAAACGGTAAACCTCTTGAATACCATTTACTAAGTATTCTTGAACCGCTGCAGGGCCTTTAATTGATAAGATATCTGCTGGAGAAATTGAACCATCTGATAAAGGCATACCCGCTTTCACAAAGTCATTATCCTGTACAAGGATGTGTTTCGACAATGGAACTAGGTATTTTTTAACTTCACCATCTTTCGATTCGATTGTGATTTCACGGTTACCACGTTTAACGCCACCTAAAGTTACCACACCATCAATCTCAGTTACTACAGCTGGGTTAGATGGGTTACGTGCTTCAAATAATTCCGTTACACGAGGCAAACCTCCTGTAATATCTCGAGTTTTACCAGTTGCACGAGGAATTTTAGCGATAATCTGACCAGTTTGGATAGCTTCACCTTCATCAACTGAAACGTGAGCACCTACCGGAATGTTATAACCTTTGATAAATTCACCTTTCTTATCAACAATTTGAACAGAAGGGTTTTTAGTTTTATCACGTGTATCGATAATCACTTTTTCACGGTGACCAGTTTGCTCATCTGATTCTTCACGGAAGGTTACACCTTCAATAATTGCATCAAATTGTGCTTTACCGGCAAATTCTGAAAGAATAACCGCGTTGTACGGATCCCATGAACAGATTTTATCACCTTTTGAAAGTTTATCACCTTCTTTAACGAACAAGAATGCACCGTAAGGAATGTTGTTGGTTACAATGATACGTCCGGTTCCTGGTTCAACAATTTTGAACTCGCCTGAACGGCCCAATACTACCTGAACTGTTCCATCTTCTGTTTGAGTATCAACAGTACGGATATTTTCGAATTCGATTACACCATCAAACTTAGCTACGATGTTAGATTCTGCAGCAATGTTTGATGCAGTACCACCCACGTGGAAAGTACGAAGTGTTAACTGTGTACCCGGCTCACCGATTGATTGTGCTGCAATTACACCAACTGCCTCACCTCTCTGAACACGTTTACCTGATGCCAAGTTACGGCCATAACATAATGCACAAACACCACGTTTTGATTCGCAAGTTAATACTGAACGGATCTCGATACCCTCTAAAGGAGATTCTTCGATCAATTTAGCAACATCTTCGTTAATATCTTCACCAGCACCTACCAATAATGTGTTATCCAAAGGATTGTACACATCATGTAGTGAAGTACGGCCTAAAATCCTGTCGTATAATGGCTCAACAATATCTTCCTGATCTTTTAAAGCGGTAGTATACATACCTCTTAAAGTACCACAGTCATTATCATTAACAATCATATCCTGCGCCACATCATGTAAACGACGGGTTAAGTAACCCGCATCCGCTGTTTTTAACGCCGTATCTGCCAAACCTTTACGCGCACCGTGAGTAGAGATAAAGTACTCTAATACCGATAAACCTTCTTTAAAGTTTGATAAGATCGGGTTTTCAATGATATCACCACCTGAACCAGATTTTTGAGGTTTCGCCATCAAACCACGCATTCCGCAAAGCTGACGAATCTGCTCTTTAGATCCACGTGCACCAGAATCAAGCATCATGTAAACTGAGTTAAAACCTTGGTTATCGCTAGATAACTGAGTCATAACGAAAGTAGTTAACCTGTTGTTGATACGGGTCCAGATATCGATAATCTGGTTGTAACGTTCGTTGTTGGTAATGAAACCCATATTATAGTTGTTTCTTACCTCTTCAACCTCAGCAGCTGCCTGTTCTAATAAAGTATGTTTTTCTACCGGAATGTTTACGTCTTGTAAGTTGAACGATAAACCTCCCTGGAATGCCATTCTGAAACCTAATTCTTTGATATCATCCAAGAATTGTGAAGCACGGGCCATACCAGTCATTTTCACTACTTCACCAATAATATCCCTTAAAGATTTTTTGGTTAATAGTTCATTGATATAACCTACCTCTTCAGGAACCATCTGGTTAAACAATACCCTACCGACAGTAGTTTCAGTTAATTTATTAACGATAGAACCGTCAGCTTGTTTAACATTTACCCTTACTTTGATAAATGCGTGCAAGTCTAATTCTTTTTCGTTATAAGCAATAATAACTTCTTCCGGAGAATAGAAATTTGAATCCTGTCCTTTTACAACTCTCGAATCATCAGTTCTGCGGCCTTTAGTAATATAATAAAGACCCAAAACCATATCCTGAGAAGGTACTGTAATTGGTGTACCGTTAGCAGGGTTTAAGATATTGTGTGCTGCAAGCATCAAAACCTGGGCTTCCAAAATTGCTGCATTACCTAAAGGTAAATGCACAGCCATCTGGTCACCATCAAAATCGGCGTTGAATGCAGTACAAACTAACGGGTGTAACTGGATTGCTTTTCCTTCAATTAATTTTGGCTGGAAAGCCTGAATACCTAGTCTGTGTAAGGTAGGTGCACGGTTTAATAATACCGGGTGACCTTTTAATACATTTTCTAAAATATCCCAAACTAACGGATCTTTTCTATCAACGATTTTCTTAGCAGATTTAACTGTTTTTACAACACCACGCTCAATCATCTTACGGATAATGAATGGTTTGTAAAGTTCAGCAGCCATATCTTTAGGAATACCGCACTCGTGTAATTTAAGGCTAGGCCCTACAACAATTACCGAACGAGCTGAATAATCCACACGTTTACCCAATAAATTCTGACGGAAACGACCTTGTTTACCTTTCAAGATATCTGAAAGCGATTTCAAAGCACGGTTACCTTCAGTTTTTACCGCGTTAACTTTACGTGAGTTATCGAATAACGAATCTACAGCTTCCTGCAACATACGTTTTTCGTTACGTAAAATTACCTCTGGTGCTTTAATCTCGATCAAACGTTTTAAACGGTTGTTACGGATAATTACACGACGGTATAAATCATTTAAATCTGAAGTTGCAAAACGGCCACCTTCTAATGGAACTAAAGGACGTAATTCTGGTGGAATAACCGGAACAATTTTAACAATCATCCACTCAGGGCGATTCTCAATACGTGTATTAGCACCACGGAAAGCTTCAACAACCTGAAGACGTTTTAAAGCCTCATTTTTACGTTGTTGAGAAGTTTCGTTAGCAGCCTGGTGACGTAAATCATAAGATAAAGTATCTAAATCAATACGTTTTAATAAATCTTCTAATGCTTCAGCACCCATTTTGGCGATGAATTTATTAGGATCTTTATCATCTAAATATTGGTTTTCTTTAGGTAATTTATCTAAAATATCTAAATATTCTTCTTCCGTTAAGAAGTCCATATAGTTGATACCTTCTTCAGCCATTAAGCCTGATTGAATAACTACGTAACGCTCATAGTAGATAATTAAATCTAATTTTTTAGTAGGTAAACCTAATAAATAACCGATTTTGTTTGGTAAAGAGCGGAAGTACCAGATGTGTGCAACAGGAACCACTAAAGCAATGTGTCCCATACGCTCACGACGTACTTTTTTCTCAGTTACTTCAACACCACAACGATCGCAAACAATACCTTTATAACGGATACGTTTGTATTTACCGCAATGACATTCGTAATCTTTTACCGGACCAAAAATACGCTCACAGAACAAACCATCACGTTCAGGTTTGTAAGTACGGTAATTAATGGTTTCTGGTTTCAACACCTCACCGCTTGAACGTTCCAAAATAATTTCTGGAGACGATAAGCTAATCGTGATTGATGTGAAATTGCTTTTTAATTTATTATCCTTTTTGTAAGACATACTTATGTAAGGTTAAAGCGGAAAGCTTAAAGACCAAAGCTGCTTTGAGCTTTAGTCTTTAGTCTTTCGGCTTAATTAATCTAATGTAATATCTAAACCTAAACCGCGTAACTCATGTACCAATACGTTAAACGATTCTGGTACACCTGGCGTTGGTAGGTTTTCACCTTTAACAATGGCTTCGTAAGTTTTGGCCCTTCCGATTACATCATCCGATTTAACGGTTAAGATCTCCTGAAGGATATTAGCTGCACCAAATGCCTCTAATGCCCAAACCTCCATCTCACCAAAACGCTGACCACCGAATTGAGCTTTACCACCCAATGGCTGTTGTGTAATTAATGAGTACGGTCCGATTGAACGGGCGTGCATTTTATCATCAACCATGTGACCTAATTTCAACATGTAGATAATACCTACAGTTGTAGTCTGATCGAAGCGCTCACCTGTTAAACCATTATATAAGTAAGTTTTTCCTGAAGCAGGAACGCCGGCTTTAGCAATCCACTCTTCTACTTCATCATGAGTAGCACCATCAAAAATCGGAGTTGCAAATTTAACACCCAATTCCTGGCCAGCCCAAGCTAAAATAGTTTCGTAGATCTGACCAAGGTTCATACGTGAAGGTACACCCAGTGGGTTCAACACAATATCAACCGGACTACCATCAGCTAAGAAAGGCATATCTTCATCACGTACAATACGTGCAACAATACCTTTGTTACCGTGGCGACCTGCCATTTTATCACCTACTTTTAATTTACGTTTTTTAGCAACATAAACTTTTGCCATCTGTACGATTCCTGAAGGAAGCTCATCACCTACACTGATCGCGAATTTATCACGTTTGTAAGCACCAAGTTCTTCGTTAACACGGATACCGTAGTTGTGAAGCAACATTTTAATTAACTCGTTTTTATCATCATCAGTAGTCCATTTATTAGGGCTAATGTGATTATAATCAAGTTCTGCTAAAATTTTCTGAGTAAATTTAGCGCCTTTGGCAACCAATAATTCTTTGTAAATGTTAAATACACCCTGAGATGTTTTTCCGTTTACGATAGTGAATAATTTGTCAACAAGTTCTGCTTTTAATTTCTCAGTAATGTTGTTATATCCTTTGTCTAATTTCTCAATTGCCGATTTTTCTTCAGCTTTTGTAGTTTTCTTAGCACGGCTGAATAATTTAGTATCAATTACCACACCTTGGATTGAAGGAGGAGTTTTTAAAGACGCATCTTTAACATCACCTGCTTTATCACCAAAAATTGCACGTAGTAATTTCTCTTCAGGTGAAGGATCAGATTCTCCTTTTGGAGTGATCTTACCAATTAAAATATCACCTTCTTTTACATCAGCACCAATACGGATAATACCATTTTCATCAAGGTCTTTAGTTGCCTCTTCAGAAACGTTAGGGATATCTGGTGTTAATTCCTCTTCTCCACGTTTAGTATCACGTACTTCTAATTCAAACTCTTCAATATGCAATGAAGTGAAAACGTCATCACGAACAATACGCTCGTTGATTACAATCGCATCCTCAAAGTTGAAACCTTGCCAAGGCATGAATGCCACTTTCAAGTTTCTACCTAAGGCCAATTCACCGTTTTGAGTTGCATAACCTTCGCAAAGTACTTGTCCTTTAGTAACTTTCTGACCTTTCTTAACGATTGGTTTTAAGTTGATACAAGTATTCTGATTGGTTTTTTTGAATTTAATTAAACGATATGTTTTGCTATCACCTTCAAATGAAACTAAACGATCATCTTCGTTACGCTCATATTTAATGGTAATTTCGTTAGCATCCACATATTCTACAACACCGTCACCTTCAGCATTGATCAAAGTTCTTGAGTCACGTGCCACGCGACCTTCTAAACCTGTACCAACAATTGGTGCTTCAGGACGTAACAATGGTACGGCCTGGCGTTGCATGTTCGATCCCATCAAAGCCCTGTTCGCATCATCATGTTCTAAGAACGGAATCAACGAAGCAGCAATTGAAGTAATCTGGTTAGGCGCAACGTCCATTAAGTCTAATTTCTCAGGCTCAATAATCGGGAAGTCACCTTCATAACGCGCTTTAACACGTGGTGTTGTAAAGTTACCTTTATCATCATATTCTGCATTTGCCTGAGCGATGGTTTTACCATCTTCATCTTCTGCAGATAAGTAAATCACGTCTGAATCTACAACTACTTTACCATCTTCAACACGTTTGTATGGTGTTTCAATGAAACCTAGATTATTGATTTTTGCATGCACACAAAGTGATGAAATCAAACCAATATTCGGTCCCTCTGGAGTTTCAATAGTACATAAACGACCATAGTGAGTATAGTGAACGTCACGCACCTCGAAACCGGCACGCTCACGTGATAAACCACCTGGACCTAAAGCCGATAAACGGCGTTTGTGCGTAATCTCGGCCAATGGATTGGTTTGATCCATAAACTGAGATAACTGGTTAGTACCAAAGAACGAGTTGATAACCGATGATAACGTACGGGCGTTAATCAAATCAGTTGGTGTAAACACCTCGTTATCGCGAATATTCATACGCTCACGGATTGTTCTGGCCATACGGGCTAAACCAACACCAAATTGTGCGTACAATTGCTCACCTACCGTACGTACACGACGGTTAGACAAGTGATCGATATCATCTACCTCTTCTTTTGAGTTGATCAACTTGATCAGGTATTTCACAATTGCAATAATATCTGCCTTTGTTAATACTTTAACCTCATCAGGCGTATTCATTTTCAATTTACGGTTGATGCGGTAACGACCAACATCACCTAAATCGTAACGTTTATCCGAGAAGAATAAACGATCAATGATACCACGAGCAGTTTCCTCATCAGGTGGTTCTGCGTTACGCAAAGCACGATAGATGTTTTCAACAGCTTCTTTTTCTGAGTTTGATGTATCTTTCTGTAATGTATTATATATAATGGTATAATCAGCCTGACTTGCGCCATCTTCTTTTGATAAGATGATGCTTTTTACGCCAGCCTCGATAACCATATCAATGTGTTCGTCTTCTAAAACGGTTTCTCTTTCAAGAATCACTTCATTACGGTCGATAGAAACTACCTCACCAGTATCTTCATCAACAAAATCTTCAACCCATTTTTTCAATACCCTTGCAGCCAGTTTACGACCGATGTATTTCTTTAAACCAGATTTACTAACTTTTACTTCGTCAGCAAGATCAAAAAGTTCTAAGATATCTTTATCAGAATCGTAACCGATAGCACGTAATAAAGTGGTAACCGGGAATTTTTTCTTACGATCGATGTAAGCGTACATTACGTTATTAACGTCTGTAGCGAACTCGATCCATGAACCTTTGAAAGGAATTACACGTGCAGAATACAATTTGGTTCCATTAGTGTGACGGCTTTGGCCGAAGAACACACCTGGAGAACGGTGTAATTGCGAAACGATAACACGTTCTGCACCGTTGATAACAAACGTACCTTTTGGTGTCATATACGGGATTGTACCTAAATACACATCCTGGATAATGGTTTCAAAATCTTCATGTTCTACATCATTACAAGAAAGCTTAAGCTTTGCTTTTAATGGAACATTGTAGGTTAATCCACGCTCAATACACTCGTGTATATCGTAACGTGGCGGATCAACAAAATAATCAAGAAACTCTAATACGAAGATATTTCTTGAATCTGTTATTGGAAAGTTTTCAGCAAACACTTTAAACAAACCTTCGCTAGAGCGATCGTCTGATGTGGTATCTATCTGGAAAAATTCTCTGAATGATTGCAATTGCACATCCAGAAAATCCGGATAGTCTATAATGTGCTTACTAGTTGCAAAATTTACTCTTTGTTCGACTGTCTTTGCCAATGGACTAAAAGATTTTAGTTTAAGAATAAACTATTTGTTTGGTTTCGGTTTCAAGCATTCTCATTAACCAAACAAAATGAGATGTTTATAAACAGGTAAAGACACCGACATTTTCAGTCGGTGTCTAATACATTTTTAGCTTAGCTAAGTTAAGTGATTACTTAATCTCAACTACTGCTCCAGCTTCTTCTAATTGTTTTTTAAGAGCTTCAGCTTCGTCTTTAGATACACCAGCTTTTAATTCTTTTGGTGCTCCGTCTACTAAGTCTTTTGCTTCTTTCAAACCAAGGCCAGTTAAGTCTTTAACAAGTTTCACAACTGCTAATTTAGCGCCACCAGCTTCTTTTAAGATAACATCAAATGATGTTTTTTCTGCAGCAGCAGCAGGTGCATCACCACCAGCAGCAGGACCAGCAACTACAGCAGCAGCTGCAGGCTCGATACCATACTCGTCTTTTAAGATTTGAGCTAATTCGTTAACTTCTTTAACGGTTAAGTTTACTAATTGCTCAGCAAACGATTTTAAATCTGCCATTTTATTAAGATTTTAAAAATTTACGTAAAAATAATTTTGTTTTATTGCGAACTTAAGGTGTTCGTTAACCTTCTCTCTCTTGTAGAGTTTTAACAATTCCTGCAATTTTGCCTCCGCTTGATTTAAGCGCAGATATAACATTCTTAGCTGGTGATTGTAATAATCCAACGATATCTCCGATAAGCTCTTCTCTTGATTTCAAGCTTACTAAGTTATTCAATTGGTCATCGCCAACATAAACTGATGAATCTATAAATGCTGCTTTAAGCAATGGTTTATCAGATGTTCTTCTCAAAGCTTTAATCAACTTAGCCGGAGCGTTTGCTGTTTTTGAGAATAATAATGATGATGAACCTTTAAGGGCATCGTATATCTCAGAAGCGTCGCCGTCTAAACCTTCAATCGCTTTGCGGATTAAAGAGTTTTTAGCAACTTTCATGATGATATCACCTTCAAAACATTTGCGACGGATGTTATTAATCTGCTCAACAGAAAGGCTAGAAGTATCAGCAATATAAAAATTGCCATACTCTTGCATTTGTCCTTGTAGTTCTAAAACTACTTCGTTTTTTTCTTCTCTGTTCATGATTAAATCCCCGCTACTGATTTTGTTTCAATTGCAATTCCAGGACTCATTGTAGAAGACACGTGAATGCTCTTAAAATAAGTTCCTTTAGCAGCAGATGGTTTTAATTTTGAAATTACCTGAATGATTTCAAGTGCATTCTCATAAATCTTATCTGCTGGGAATGATACTTTCCCTATTGAAGCGTGTATAATACCGCTTTTGTCTACTTTAAAATCAATCTTACCTGCTTTAACCTCTGTTACAGCTTTACCAACTTCGTTAGTTACTGTACCAGATTTTGGGTTTGGCATTAAGTTCCTTGGACCTAAAACGCGGCCTAATTTACCTACTTTTGCCATACAAGCTGGTGTTGTGATAATAATGTCTACATCGGTCCAACCACCTTCAATTTTAGCCACATATTCGTCTAAACCTACGAAGTCTGCGCCGGCTGCTTTTGCTTCTTCTTCCTTATCAGGAGTTACTAAAGCTAAAACACGAACAGTTTTACCTGTACCGTGTGGTAAAGTAGCAATACCACGTACCATTTGATTCGCTTTACGCGGATCAACACCTAAAGATACATCAATATCAACTGATGCGTCAAATTTAGTGGTAGTGATTTCTTTTACCAAAGCAGCAGCAGCCTGTAAAGTATAAGCTTTACCAGCTTCTATTTTAGCGTGTGCCTTTTTTTGATTTTTAGTTAATTTCGCCACTGTTGTAAACTGTTTTTTAATTAATTGTTCCAGGGTGCGTCACCAGAAACGGTGATTCCCATACTGCGTGCTGTACCAGCAACCATACTCATTGCAGATTCGATTGTAAATGCATTTAAATCAGGCATTTTATCTTCAGCAATAACTTTAATCTGGTCCCAGGTCACCGATCCAACTTTTTTACGGTTAGGCTCAGCAGAACCACTCTGTAATTTAGTAGCATCTTTTAATTGGATAGCTACAGGAGGGGTTTTGATGATGAAATCGAATGACTTATCAGCATAAACAGTAATTACAACTGGCAATACTTTACCTGCTTTATCTTGGGTACGAGCGTTGTACTGTTTGCAAAACTCCATAATGTTCACCCCTTTAGCACCTAATGCAGGTCCTACTGGTGGCGATGGATTTGCCGCTCCGCCTTTGATCTGTAATTTGATCATTGCACTGACTTCTTTTGCCATTTTGTGTTTTTTGTTTATTTAAAACTCAATGTTAAATATTGGAAGCATGTAACATTTAATTCCTTATAGCTCCTATAAAGCTTAAAGGACTGCAAAGATATGGATAATCTTACAGTCCCACAATAGTTTGAGAAAAATATATTTATTTTGTATTCAACATATCCAAAACTTCCTTATGCCTTCCAACTATTTCATTATTTGATAATGCGATGGAAGCATTCGGCCTTACTATAGCCTTTATCAATTTGTGATCATAAAGGTAATATCTGGTTTCGAACGTATTTTTAACTTTAGAATCTTTCAGGTACATCGGCTTATCATAAAATGTTTCCTTTCTGAAAAGAAAATATAAACCATTAGCATTAATATAGTAATCTTCTTCCGTCTTTCCCATTTCGCCATAAAAGATACAATGGATCTTTTTTAGCGTTTGTTTATCGTAGTAACCTATTACCTCCCCGCCCTCTGCCGACATTGATGAAGCGTTTTTAACTTTCTTTTTATAAAATCTTAAACGATTATTAATAGTAGAATAATCTGCTTGTATTTTCTTAAGGATAACCGCCGTATCAACTAACGGTGTAATTAAATAACGATCCGCACTAAAACCAACCGTAGCAAAGCAAAATATACAAATCAAAAATACCACGAATCCTTTCATTGCTATTTGGATTATATTTTTTTAAAGATATAAAAAACAACGAATCATAATTTCCTAAAATATCTAAAACAAAAAAGCCTTAGAAAACAATTCTAAGGCTTTATATATTTAAAAATAAAATTTTACTCTTTTTCCACTTGCATGTAGTTAAGCTCAAGCGGTGTTTTACGACCAAAGATTTTAACCATTACTTTTAGTTTTTTCTTCTCTTCATTTACCTCTTCGATAATACCAGAGAAACCATTGAAAGGCCCGTCCATTACTTTAATGCCTTCGCCAACATAATAAGGAACATTCATGGTTTCACCTTGTTCGCTCATTTCATCAACCACACCTAAAATACGGTTAACTTCTGCCTGGCGCATTGGAATTGGATTACCAGCTTTATCACCAAGGAAACCAATAACGCTATTAATTCCTTTAATGATGTGCTCTAACTCTCCGTCTAATGTAGCTTCGATTAAAACATAACCAGGGTAAAAGTTACGTTCTTTGGCAATTTTTTTACCATCTTTCATCTGGTAATATTTTTCCATTGGTATTAATACCTGTGGAACCAAATGAGAGAAACCTAAACGGCTGATCTCAGCATCTATGTACTGTTTTACTTTCTTCTCTTTTCCGCTAACAGCCCTTACAACGTACCACTTTAGATCGCTCATTAGTAAATATTAATTAGAAAGTGATTTATAAAAAGTATCTAACACAAATGTAGATCCTTTATCCATTGCAAAAATAACCAATGCAATAATTAAAGAAGCCACCAATACAAGGATTGCAGAACTCTGCAATTCACCCCAAGTAGGCCATGTAACCTTATTGGTCATTTCATCGTACGATTCTTTTATAAACTCAACTACTTTAGCCATATTATAATGATTAAATGATTGAGTTAGTGAGCGAAAGAATGAAAAAACATTCAATCATTAAAACATTCACTAATTCAATCATTAATTTGAGCACGGGAACAAGGATTCGAACCCTGATCAAAGGTTTTGGAGACCTCTATTCTACCGTTGAACTATTCCCGTAATTAGAAAGCAAAGTGCTTAAGCGTGCTCAAACACTTTGCTTTTCTTATTTATTTAAGTTCCGATAAATCGGAATTTAAAATTTATTTTAAAATTTCAGTTACCTGACCAGCACCTACTGTTCTACCACCTTCACGGATAGCGAAACGTAGACCTTTTTCCATTGCGATAGCGTTGATCAACTTTACAGTGATTGTAACGTTATCACCTGGCATTACCATCTCAGTACCTTCAGCTAGTGAAATCTCACCAGTAACATCTGTGGTACGGAAATAGAATTGAGGACGGTATTTGTTGAAGAATGGAGTGTGACGACCACCTTCTGCTTTTGATAATACATAGATCTCAGCTTTGAAATCTGTGTGAGGAGTTACTGAACCTGGTTTACAGATTACCATACCACGACGGATATCAGTTTTCTCAATACCACGTAACAATAAACCTACGTTATCACCTGCTTCACCATAATCTAAGATCTTACGGAACATCTCAACACCAGTTACTGTAGATTTTAAGTTCTCAGCACCCATACCTAAGATTTCAACCGGATCTCCAGAGTTGATTACACCACGCTCAATACGACCAGTTGCTACAGTACCACGACCAGTGATCGAGAATACATCTTCAACAGGCATCAAGAATGGAAGCTCAGTTAAACGTGGAGGAATTGGAATGTAGCTGTCAACAGCATCCATTAATTCCATAATTTTTGCTACCCATTTAGCATCTCCGTTCAAACCACCTAAAGCAGAACCTTGAATAACAGGAATATCATCACCAGGGAAATCGTAGAACGATAATAATTCACGAACTTCCATTTCTACTAATTCTAATAATTCAGGATCATCAACCATATCCACTTTGTTCATGAATACAACCAATGAAGGTACACCAACCTGACGAGCCAATAGGATGTGCTCACGAGTTTGTGGCATTGGACCATCAGTAGCAGCAACAACGATAATAGCACCATCCATTTGAGCCGCACCTGTAACCATGTTTTTAACATAATCCGCGTGACCTGGACAATCTACGTGTGCGTAGTGACGGTTTGCAGTTGAATACTCAACGTGCGCAGTATTAATTGTAATACCTCTTTCTTTTTCCTCAGGAGCTGAGTCAATTGAATCGAATGAACGTGCCTCAGATAAACCTGCATCAGCTAAAACTTTTGTAATAGCTGCTGTTAAAGTTGTTTTACCGTGATCGACGTGACCGATTGTACCGATGTTTAAGTGCGGTTTACTACGGTCAAATTTTTCTTTTGCCATTTTATTTATAACTAATTAGTAGGTTAACTTTTTATTAATTTTTATTTATTGTTTTGATGCAATGCAACACAAAAAACCTTGTCTACACTGCATATTAAACAGATTTAACAAAGCTTTATTATCCTGAGCCAACTATGGGAATTGAACCCATGACCTCTTCCTTACCAAGGAAGTGCTCTACCGCTGAGCTAAGTCGGCTTTTTAGTTTCCAGTTCCAGCCTTTTAGTTTTAACCAAATTAAAACTGTAACCAATAACTGCCCACTTTTCTAATCTTATTGGAGCGGAAGACGAGGTTCGAACTCGCGACCTATAGCTTGGAAGGCTATCGCTCTACCAACTGAGCTACTTCCGCTTTTAAAAACTAGTGATTGATTGAATGAAAGAATGAGAGATTTATTCTATCATTAAAACATTTGGTCATTCATTTAAAGTGTGGGGAGAGAAGGATTCGAACCTTCGAAATCTTGCGATAACAGAGTTACAGTCTGTCCCATTTGGCCGCTCTGGAATCTCCCCATTTTTTACTTCAAAATGCTAACACTTTAAAATAAAAAGAGCCTCCTATCGGAATCGAACCAATGACCTACTGATTACAAGTCAGTTGCTCTACCAGCTGAGCTAAGGAGGCTTTAAATTTTGTGCAATGATACGAAAAATCTTCATTTTTCATACTATCAACGTGTTTTTTTAAAACTTTTATCTTTTTAAAGAACAACCCTTTTCTGATTGGCTTAACACCGTTTCCGAAAGGGAATGCAAATATACACACTTATATTTCACTTCAAAATAAATTTGAAAAAAAATAGAGAACTTTTTTAGTGTTTTAACCCAAAAGCCGCGATTTACAATAATAGATACTTCATAATCAGCCCCTTTGCTATTGTATAAAAATGCATTATTATTTTTAACTTTTAATACGTTTTAAGCAATGTGAATCGGTTTTTAGCCTTAACCCTTATTTTACGCTTTTACCTAGTTGGTTAAAACATGCGTACACACTTAGCTGATTAATTCAAATAGTATATGTTTCTTAAAAAACTTCAAAACATTACTTAGTTAATCATTTTTTTGATTGATCATTATAATGGAGAAAATGTTTACCATGAAAATGTATTTCAATAAAAAAACGGCAACACCATGATGAATGATGTTGCCGTTTTATTTATAAAACCAGACTATGTTAGTAGTCAGCAGCTTCGCTTTCGGTTAAAATTGCTTTATGCTCGCTTAATTTTGCGCGCGTTTTATCTTTATGTTTAGTGATCTGCTTTCTTAACGATTCGATCGCCAGATCTGTGGCTTCTTCAAATGATTTACATTGTTCCTTTGCAAAGAGGGTACCACCTGGTACAATGAGTTTTATCTCACTGATTTTATTGGCCTCGTCTTCTACGTTCTCTAACTTTAAATACACTTCTCCGCTAATGATCTGGTCGAAAAACTGATCTAGCTTGTTCGCTTTCTTCTGTATAAAATCTAACAACTTACTGTCTGCACTGAAGTGGATTGATTGAACTCCGATTTTCATTTTTCCTCCTTTTTTTACGCCTTTGGATGGGCTTGTTTATAAATTGTTTTTAATCTTTCGATCGAATTGTGGGTATAAACCTGGGTTGCTGCTAAACTTGCGTGGCCCAAAAGTTCTTTGATTGCATTTAAATCTGCTCCTGCATTTAGCAGACTTGTTGCATAGCTATGCCGAAGCACGTGGGGACTTTTCTTTTCATTGGTTGATATGTGGTTTAGGTATGAGGTAACAATGCGGTATATTAATTTTGGATATGCCGCCGCACCTGCATTGGTAACGATTAAGATAAGCAAATTGTTATTAAAGTTTTGCAACTTTTTTAGGTTAATATAGGTATCAACCTGATTGATAAGCTGTTTATTTACGGGTATAATTCTTTCCTTATTTCTTTTACCCAATACCTTGATTGTTCCCGAATACACATCAATATCTGTTTCTTTTAACTGAAGTAACTCGGTTAAACGCATACCGGTACCAAAAAGCAGTTCAATTACCAGATGATCGCGTACAGAAGGAAAACTCTCATTGAAATAATTTTCAGAATCCAACAATTGATCCATCTTTTGCGAATCAATAAACACTGGAAGCCGTTTGGGAATTTTAGGGGCTTTAATTAATACAGTCGGATTTTGGTCAATCTTTCCGGCTCTTAATAAAAATTTGTAAAAGCTTCTTAAAGCTGAAATTTTGCGGTTGATGGTATTTTCGGATACTTCCTGCTCCATCAATTCTACCATATAACTTCTTAGATGGGTATGCTTAACTTCAAGGAAACTGAGCGTGAAACTATCATTGATGTATGCCTCAAACTGATCTAAATCTGTTTGATAAGCGCCGATGGTATGTTGAGAATAGCGCTTCTCGTGAGTTAAATATGTGATAAAACTTTTTAGCAACATTCAATATCTTTTTACGGGCATTGATATGAAGTTACAAATAGTTTTGATATAAAGAAATCATTAATTAATTGTTTATTGTAAAGTTTTGGATTCCTTTTAAAACAAAAAAGTCCTTCCGATTTTAATCAGAAGGACTTTTTATATTTATATCGTAAACAACTATGAAGTTGTATCTAGATTCATGTTCTGAATGTAAACAGCATGTTTAATTTCAGTACGGCGAGCAACGGATTTTTTCTCGTATGCTTGGCGACTACGTAGTTCTCTCAATACACCAGTTTTTTCAAACTTTTTCTTGAAACGTTTAAGGGCTTTATCTAATGATTCGCCGTCTTTAATGTTGATAATGATCATAACGCTGAAATACCTCCTCTCGTGGTTTTTAAATTCTTCCCCTGTTATCGGGGATGCAAATGTAAGCAAAAGATTGAAAATTAGAAAGATTTAGAAAAAAGAAATTTAATTTAAATCATTAAGCAAACTCATCTGTTGATTACCTACATTTATATATACATTATTATTTATGACTACAGGCAAAAAAGTTACCTCAATTATTGCAGTAATAGTTGTTATTGTATTAATTGCAATTTGTTACTACCGTTATTTCTTTGTTTTTGGCGAAGGCGTTAAAGCAGGCGAATTAAATTATGTGGTAAAAAAGGGCTATGTGTTTAAAACCTACGAAGGAAAATTGATTCAAAGCGGTATAAAATCCAGACAAACAGGAACTTTACAGAATAATGAATTTGAATTTTCTATCGCAAATAAGGAAATAGCAGATAAAATGATGGCCAATAGTGGTAAGTTTTACGAATTACATTATAAGGAATATAAAAATTCGCTACCGTGGCGTGGATTTAGTGTGTATGTAGTGGATAGTATTTTAACATCCAAAGATATACCGCAATAAGCTGAACATGAGCAGAAAGCGAAAAGTCCAAAGACTAAAGCTTAAAGATGTGGGAAGATAGTTTACACACCTTGCCTATTCGCTTTGGTCTTTCGGCTTTAGTATTTAAGTTTTAACCTTTCTTCGGCACCTTAGCTCCTTCTTTTCTTGCTTCTGATAATCCGATGGCAACTGCTTGCTTTTTGGATGTTACTTTTTTACCGGAGCCGCTTTTAAGCTTGCCCTCTTTCATTTCGTGCATGGTTTTTTCAACTTTATCACCAGCTTTTTCTGAATACTTTGCCATATTTTAGTTCATTAGTCAATGGTTCATTAATACATCTCGTTAATCGGTTAATTGTTTAAATTGATTAGCTGATGTTATGCGCCAAACTTAATTAACCTTTAGTATTAGTAAAACAAGGGCAATAAAGGGTTGGTTTGGGAAAATTGAACAAAAAAAATCCGGAGGAGGTTAAGCCGTCCGGATTGCTCATAATATATTTGGTTTGTTGTTTCTAAGATTGAAGGTGTAGGGCGTAATGTTTAGGGTGATCGACATTAGCCTTGAACCCTAAACCTTATACCTTTCTACCCTTGCAATATTTCTCGGGCAATTACAATTTTCTGTATTTCGGATGTGCCCTCACCTATGGTACATAATTTACTATCGCGATAAAATTTTTCAACCGGGAAATCTTTGGTGTAACCATAACCGCCAAATATCTGTACGGCATCGGTGGCCACTCTTACCGAAACTTCTGATGCAAAATATTTTGCCATTGCCGATTCTTTGGTCATAGGTAAATGCCTGTTTTTTAAATCGGCGGCCTGGCGGATCAATAATTCAGCGGCTTCAATTTCGGTAGCCATATCGGCAAGTTTAAAACTAATGCCCTGGAAGCTTGAAATAGGCTGCCCGAACTGCTGGCGTTGTTTCGAATAGGCTACTGCCGCATCAAAAGCACCTTTGGCAATGCCCAGGGCTAATGCTGCGATCGAGATTCTTCCACCATCCAAAACTTTCATGGCCTGTTTGAAACCTTCACCTACATTTCCCAATAAATTGGCTTTAGGTACCCGGCAGTTATCAAAAATCATTTCCGTGGTTTCCGACGCCCTCATGCCCAGTTTATTCTCTTTTTTACCTGCTGTAAAACCAGGTGTACCCCGTTCAACAACAATGGCAGAAATCCCTTTCGAGCTCCCCTGCTCACCTGTTCGTACCATTACTACAGCAATATCGCCGCTTTTACCATGGGTAATCCAGTTTTTTGCTCCATTTATAATATAATCGTCGCCATCTTCAACAGCAGTGGTCATCATTCTAAGCGCGTCTGATCCCGTGTTGGCTTCGGTTAAACCCCAGGCACCAATCCATTCGGCTGTTGCAAGCTTTGGCAGCCACTTCTGTTTTTGTTCTTCATTGGCAAATGCTAAAATATGCCCTGTACACAAGGAGTTGTGTGCAGCCAGCGAAAGGCCAATTGAACCACAAACCCTGGCAACTTCTACAATTACATCAACATATTCCTGATAACCCAATCCGGAGCCACCATACGTTTCAGGTACCAAAACGCCCATTAAACCCAATTCTCCTAGTTGCTTAAACAGTTCTATCGGGAAATGCTGTGCCTCATCCCATTCCATGATATTCGGACGAATGTTTTTCTCAGCAAAATCGCGGACCATGGCCTTCACATTCTGCTGAGTTTCTGTTTCTGAAAAATCGAAGCTTACGCTCATTAAATTATATTTTAAGTTAGTTGAAGGCAATTATAAACATTTATTTCATAGTTAATTACCATAAAATATTTGTGCAATTACAGAATGAAATGGTATTCGGTTCAATTAGTATATCGGTTAATTTTAAACCCCGAAATTACCCGAAAAAGTTTTTTTATATTTTTTCACACTATAGGGGAATAAACCGATAATAGGGTTTTGTTGATGAGAATAATTGCTTTCACCTTGTTGGGCTATGCGTATTATATAAACTGAAAGATATACATCTCAATTAATTATCGTGGGAAAGCTTGTGAACAGCAAATTAGGAGATTAATTAATCAACGTTTAAAAGGAAATATAAGGTAGAATCTTATCAATTACCTCTTGATTTAAGATTACGATCTTTTTTAAATCTGTTGAACCGACATAATTACCATGTTGTTTTCGATACTGGAGAATGGCGTTGATTTGTTTGTACGATAAATAGGGATTTGCTTTTAAATCGTTAAAAGTTGCGGTATTGATATTGACTTGCTTTAAAGGTATGGCACTCATTGAAACTTGACTTTCTATTGCTGCATATTTATTAGCATCCAAACCATAAACCTCCATTAATTGCTCTTTTTTATAAAATCCGCCGAGTCGATTACGGTATTTAACAATTCTGCTTGCAAAAGCTCCCCCTATTCCTTTTATCTCATCTAATTTTGCAGAATCGGCCAGATTTATGTCCACAATAACTGCGGCTTTTTTCACATATTCCTTTTTTTCGAATGGTGTAAACTTTTTTGAAAAATCACCTTGCTGATTAGCAATGTTTACATACGGCAACAGTTTTGCATACATTTTAGGAGAAATGGTATACATTTTCTTCAAATCTTCGGCTTTGTAAAATCTGCCACCTTTTTGGGTATAATTTACTATGGCTTGTGCCTGTTTAGGCGATAAACCTAAATGCTGCCAGCCTGTTGCGTCCAAAGTATTAGGGTCGAACTTAAAAAGTTTACTGTTATCTTCCCGGCCAGGATTTTCAATGCGGTCGCGGATCTCAGAAGCATATTTTTCGTCGGCTAAGGTTATATTCTGTATCCTGCTCAACAGATTTGGATCATCTTTTTCAATAGGTTTATAGGCACTATATAATAAAGGTATAGCCTTTAATAATAAAATAATGGATACTAAAAACAGTAAGCCATTAAATTCTCCTTTGCTAAAACCGAAATTTTTATTGAGCCAAATTCTCATTGATGTGATATGACATGTGTATTATAAATATAAATCTTATTTTTGGGATTGCAAAACTGAGCAGGTTTTGCTTATCAACGCCATAAGAATTATATATGAAGATCATAACTACGTCTGAGTTTGCGAAAGCGACAAAGATAGATAAGCTAGGTGTACCAGGTTTAGCGGGTTTGATGATGGAGATCATGAAACTGAATGACATCAATGATGTATTCGCTCAAAATCAACACTTTAAAGGTTTAGAGTTTGTAGATAAGATACTGGAAACCATTGGCGTTTCTATCGAATTTGATGACGACGATTTAAATAGCATCCCAAAAACTGGTCCTTTCATTGCCATCGCAAACCATCCTTATGGTGGTGTAGAAGGTTTGGCTCTTGTTAAACTTTTATGCACCGTTAGGCCGGATGCAAAAGTGATGGTAAACTTTATTTTAAAGAAAATCCCAAATCTGGATGAGTTTTTTGTTGCCGTAAACCCTTTCGAAAATGTTCAGCACTCCTCAAGCATCAGTGGTTTAAAAACTACTTTCGATTTGCTGAGAAATGGCATTCCGATAGGAATTTTTCCTGCCGGAGAGGTTTCTACTTTTAAATTGGATGCGCAGCAGGTAACCGACAGAATGTGGCATCCGGTTGTTGGTAAGCTTATTGCCAAAGCTAAAGTTCCGGTTGTACCTATTTATTTTCATGGTAATAATGGTGTTTTCTTTAACATTTTAAGCTTCATCCACCCTACTTTGCGCACGGCAAAACTTCCTTCGGAGTTTTTAAATAAACATGGCCGCACCATTAAGGTAAGAATTGGTAAGCCCATTGCGATTTCAGAAATTTCGCACATGAACAGCAGCAATAAGTTAATGGACTTTTTAAGGGCCCGTACTTATGCGCTAGGAATTGGACTGGATACGGAGAAAAAACTCTTCAATCCACTAAACTTATTTAAAATTAAAAAGAAACCTGCAGAGGTTATTGAAGAAACTTCGCGGTTATTGATTAAAAGTGAGGTTGAAAAGTTGGAGGATTTTAAGGTTTGGACGGAGAAAAACTATGAAGTTTATATTGTTCCTACACTAAAGATTCCTAATATTTTAAGGGAAATTGGCCGCTTGCGGGAGATTACCTTCCGCGAAGTGGGTGAAGGAACAAACAAAAAAATAGACCTTGACAACTACGATATTTACTATAACCATTTATTTATTTGGGATAGGGATTTAGAAAATATTGTAGGTGCGTACAGAATTGGTAAGGGCGACGAAATTTTAGAAAGCATGGGCCGCCGTGGGTTTTACCTTTCTGAACTCTTTAAAATGAAAGATCAGTTTTACCCTATGCTGCGCCAAGGGATAGAACTTGGCAGATCGTGGATCAGGAAAGAATACCAGGGCAAGCCACTTCCTTTATTTTTACTTTGGAAAGGCATTTTAAAATACCTGATTGATAACCCACAGTACCGCTATATGTTCGGGCCGGTAAGTATCAGCAACAATTTTTCTAAATTTAGTAAAGCTTTAATTGTTGATTACATTACAAAAAACCATTTCGATTATGAGATGGCCAAGTATGTTAAACCGAGAAATAAATTTAAAGCAGATCTTTTACCAATTTCTACTGATACATTGGTTGACAGTAGTGAATCTTTTAAAGATTTAGACAGTATTATTGGTGACATAGAAAATTCGCACATTAAAATCCCTGTATTGTTAAGGCAGTATATGAACCTTAATGCAAAGATTATTTCATTCAATATCGATCCTAAATTTTCTGATTGCCTGGATGGGTTTTTAGTTGTAGATACACACAATATTCCACCAGAAATGCTGGAAAAACTTGGCAAGAACTTATAATTTCATTCAATAAAAAAACCCAGACATCCATCTGGGTTTTTTATTATCAACTAACCTAAACTTTATAAATACTAACCAAATATTTATGCCACAAAAGTATAGTGAGCTTGTTAAGTTGGTATTAATGAAATGTTATTTATAGAATTAATTACAATACAATTTGTTAACGAATAAATACGCAGTTGTTCATATTATTCCGTTATCTTTAGCTACTCTGTATGAGCTATGATGAACATTCGACTTTGAAAAACAGGATGTTTCCCTCCCTTATATTTAGCTCAACTAAATAATCTTTTATTAGGTTGGTTTTCGAATAGAAATCAATCTTGAATTCTCATTATGACGGTCATTTCTAAAGAAAATTTTTCAAAAGCAACAGGTATTTGTAAAATTCCCATCCCTGGTTTGGCTTCCTTTTTAATGCGTTTTTTAAAGATTAATGAATTTAACGGAATTATTAAAGATGCCGATACTTTAGAAGGTGAAAAATTTGCAAACCATATCCTTAAAGTTTTAGGTGTTACCATTCAGATCAGTGATGAAGACTTGGCCAACATCCCGAAAGAAGGTGCATTTATAGCTATTGCAAACCACCCTTATGGTGCAATTGAATCGCTTGCACTTTTGAGCACACTAGCCAATCACCGTCCCGATACCATGTTTATGGGAAACTTTCTATTAAAGAAAATCCCGAACCTGGAAAAATGCATTATCGCCGTCAATCCCTTCGAAAAAGTTCAGGATGCATCAAGCATTAGTGGATTAAAAACAACTTTGAAAGTTTTAAAGGACGGGAGCCCGGTTGCTATTTTCCCCGCTGGTGAAGTTTCTTCTTATAAATTCAGAAAAAATCAGATTACAGACCGAGAGTGGCATCCTGTGGTTGGAAAAATCATCTCTAAAGCCAATGTACCCATTCTTCCAGTCTATTTTCATGGCAATAACGGGATTTTTTTCAGTTTGCTAAAATTCATACACCCGTCTTTACAAACTGCCAAATTGATTTCAGAATTATTCAACAAAAATGGCCATCAATTAAAAATCAGTATTGGCAAACCCATTCATTTAAAGGAGATTGCTTGCAAAGATTGTAATACTTCTCTTTTGAAACACTTAAGAAAAGATCTTTACGCATTAAAAAATGATTAGGTTGGTTTTTAAAGTTCAATGTTAATTCCTGGTTAGTTACTATGCCTCCTGTTAACATAAAGAAATTGTTGCTTTAACGTTAATAATAAGTAAATTTAATGTAACCAAATATGTTGTGGTTTGATACGAGGGATTTACATATTATTTTCGAGCATTATTTTATTTGCTTTTTTGGTGATGAATAGCAACATCGCCATGGGGCAAAACTATTCGTTTGATTTTTATAACGGTACTTTCAATTTCAAACTGGATTCTACAACCGTAATACCCACAGCAAATGCAGCTAGTGCTGCCGAAGTTTCGAAATTCTATAGCAGCATTTCTTCAGGTGATTATGAACCGCTTATTTCTTCATTAAAAGAATATCAGAAAAAATACGACTTAAATGACTGGATTTATTACCAGCTGATCCGTAAAACTGCTGAGGAGATCAGTCCTAAAGCAAACAATTATTTCCGGTATACCTTATATAAATGGTTTTTGCTCAGTAAATGTGGTTATGATGCCAGGCTGGCAGTTGGGAATAATCAGGTGATCTTTTATGTGCGAAATGATGAAGATATTAGTGATATCCCCTTTTTTATGGTCGACGGAAAAAAGTTTCTCTGCTTAAATTACCACGATTATGGAAAACTATTTAAACAGGCTGATACTTATAAGCCGGTTAAAATTTCCGTTCCGGAAGCAAAAAACGCCTTCTCTTATAAAGTAACGCGTATGCCCGATTTTAAACCGGATAGTTATCAGGAGAAAGATATCGCGTTTAGTTATCGACAAAAAGTACAGCATTTTAAACTTAAAGTGAATGAAAATGTACAAACCATTTTCAAAAACTATCCGGTAGTCGACTTTGAAAGTTATTTTAACATCCCACTGAGTAGAGAAACCTATAGTTCGCTCATTCCAACATTAAAAGAAAATTTGAAACACCTGGATAAGAAAAAAGGTGTTGATTATTTGATGAAGTTTACCCGCTATAGTTTTTTATACGAAGATGATAGTGAGAATTACGGTGAAGAAAAACGTTTCTCGCCAGAGCAAACTTTATTAAGTACTTATAGTGATTGTGATGACCGGGCGGCCCTGTTTTTCTATCTGGTAAAGGAAATATACGATTTACCCATGATCGCTTTATTGTATCCTAAACACCTTACCATTGCCGTACAATTTGATACACCTATAGGCAAGGCGATTACTTATAAAGGCAAAAAATATTCTTATTGTGAGCCTACACCACAGGCGCAGAATTTAAAAATCGGACAGCTTTCTGCCAACCTTAAAGACAGTAAATACCAGGTAGTTTATGCTTATGAACCTATAAGGCGATAACGGGCTTATGGGCTAATTCAATGTTAATTTAATATTTATTTAATGTTATCTTATCAATAACAAGCTGAATCATCAGCTAATAACAGTACTTTTATTTTTGAACTGATGTTTAAATTTAATTTGTCTTTATGTCTGCAACAATATATACCATTTTAAAAGAATTTTTTGTTGAGGCAAACGGCCATGCCATTAAGGCCAGAATTATGTCGCCAATTAATGATGAGAATATTTTTGTGTTCCAAATTAATTCTTTTTATAAAAGTAAAACCGACGCCGATGCTTACGAACCTGCATCTACATTTACCTCATATGCAAATGCCGAGCGACATTTATTACAATACCTGGAGGGTTTTCAAAATACTTTAGATCTTGGTGGAGCCATTGCACCAGGCCATAACTTTTAGTTATTTTCGCTATTGTTTCTTCAGGATTGATCTCTGATGAGATTACATTTACATCAGTATTCGTTTATCACTTTTATTGCCAAGAAGAATTAGCAGATAAATAATCAAAAAAAACTTTAATCAAAATTGGACAAGCCAGGCTTTCCTGACTACAAACTTCCTGATTTAAAATAAGTTAAAACAAATATTTTACATGTTAAGCTGGCAACCGACTGTTAACATAATGATAATATTAATTTAACTTTCCGATTCTCTATCTTTGAAAATACCCATTAATTTTAGATGAAAAAGAATAAATCGAAGTCGAAAAATCATTCGACAAGCAAAAAGTTACGTAAAGAATTAGAATCCAAATTAGTACTTGCATTTACAGATCTTCTTGATCAATACGGCAAAGCAAAAAAAACAGATAAGGTAATTGAGAAGTTTGCAAAGCAATTAGCAAAGAAAGTTACTTTCAAAATACAAGATGATTCTATAGCTCCATTTACAAAAGAAGAAATCACCAGTGCTGAACCTGCAAAAGCAAAAACAGCTAAACCGGTTGTAATAAAAAAAGCAAAAGTAATTGTTAAGGAAGAGGTTGAAGCGAAATAAATAAAAAAGGCCTTGTTGGTAACCCAACAAGGCTTGCTTAATGTTTCAATAAAAGCTTATCGTAAATTTCCTCTGATCTTCTGTAGATAATCGACAGCTAAAATTTACAGTCGTTATTCAAAAATCTACCGGGTAGAGCCGCTCGCATTTTTAATATTTGTTTCAAAAAAAATAAGTATATTGGCTGTGTTAATTAAATAAACCGTTAACGAACCATATAATCTGCCCGGATAAACTTAGCTTATCCTTAGCGGCAATAAAACTCATCCCATTTATTTTATTGGTAAATACGCAATTTGATTAGGTAAATCAAGGTTGTGGCAATTTTCTGTGCTACCGCCCTGATTAAACCAGCCATTTCAAATTGTGTTTAGGTTGAAATTATTTTTTCAATTAAATAACATATAATCTATGAGTTTAAACAACAAAATCTCGGCAGAAATTACCGCCGAGCAAATGGCAAAAGTTACCGCACAATTACAGGAAGCAAGAACAACGCTTAAAGATGTGTTGATTTTTAACCTTTCGGCAGATGAGCGCCAGACCATGTTAAAAATGGGAGACAGAACGTTGGCCTTTGTAGGCAGGGCAATTACACACGCAAAACAATCGCCCAATTTGGTACCCTCTTTTTTAGATGTGACCGAAACACAAAAAGACTATAAACTTGCAGCCGATCTGTATGAAATTTACCTCGAAGCAAGTAAGTTTTTACGAGCGGTAGATGACTGTATGATGGTAGCTGGTGGCGAAGCCTATGAATCAGCATTGGTTTTTTACAACGCTGTTAAAGGTGCAAATAAATCAAATATTGCAGGTACGCAAGATATTTATGATGACTTAAAGCAGCAATTCCCAAGAAACAAAAAGAATACCGAAACAAATATATAACAAAACGGTAATGGCAGTGATTTTCAATTATTGCCAATACTTTTCTTTTTGTGCCAGTTAATTAAACCTGCTTACAGCAGTTATTGATAAATCAAAAACACCTAATTATACGTTAAGCACATATATCATTTAACAAAAAACCTATAATTATCTGTTAGGAACATATATTATTTAACCAATAACCTATAATTATAGCTTCAGAACATATATTGTTTAGCCAGAAGCCTATAAGTATAGCTTCTTAACATATATTGTTTAATCAAAAACATATAATTATGGGTTCAGAACATATATTGTGTTTAGCCAAAAGCATATTTTAACCTAAGACAGAATAATGAGCCTGCTCATCTTTTTGAAAATGAATCGAAAAGTTCACAAAGCAATTAACTAAAAAAGTTACTTTCGTTACTCAAGATGATTTTATAGCTCCATTTACAAAAGAAGATCAAGCTACACCTGCGGCTCTAAAAACAAAAAAGGTTAACCGGTTGTAATAAAAAAGGCAAAAGTAATTGTTAAGAAAGAGGTTGAAGCGAAATAAATTCCATAAAAAAGGTCTCGATTTAAGAAATCGAGACCTTTTTTATTACTTTAATTTAAGGATTATTTAACTGCTCCTGGAGTAGTATAAGCTAAAAGTTGTGCATCAGCATCAGCCCAACCTGCAGCCCAATTTTCGGTACCGAAAGCACCTCTGTAAGCTACTTGAGTAAAAAAAGATCCCGAAACCTTTGCATTTGTAAATGCAGCACCAGTTGCTGCTGCAGAGTTTGCAGAATAAGTAAAATCTGCTTTTCCAGCTGCACCATTAGCTGCGAAATCCGTTCCATAAATATAAGGATTAGCAAATAGTGAACTAGCATATTTACTTCCATCGAAAGTACTTGTTAACTTTAATAAGTTAGTTACATCTGTTAAAGCTCCCGCAGTACTTACACTGATATCAGCTTTATTGCCATACATTAAATTGTTCGCAAAAACTGCAGAGCCTGAAGTAAAGTTGGTTGATGTTGAACCAGCGGTAACAACTTTAGTATCATCAATATAGATTCCAATTGGAAAACCCGAAATTACAGAATTTAAAATGCTGATTGAAGAATTACGACGGATTTGAGCACCGTGATAATAGTTTGCATTAAAAGCACCACCAGCAGCTTTTATTGGGCCTAAAATAGTAACATTTGAAAAAACTGCGGAAGTTTTAGGTGTTTGATCGGTACCTGTTCCATTGTTATCTGATTCGAATCCGTTTGATTGGGATTGATCGGCAACGGTTGAAACACGTTGTGCCAATGCAAACTGTACATTACCTGCATAACCAAAATCCGTGTCAAAATCATCATCCCAAGTACCAATTGCTAATAAATGCTTCGCATTTACTGTACCACCAAACCATTCAAAAGCATCATCTCCTGAACGATAAATCTGAATATAATCAAGAGTTGTACCGGAGCCAACACCACCCATTGTTAAACCGTTGATTTCGTTATCAACTGAATAAGCAATACCACCAAATTCGATACGTACGTATTTCATTGTGCCAGAATTATCTGCCGCATCAGTACCTCCATAAAAAATGTATGCCTTTTCATCTTTGCCTGTAGGTTGAACTAAACCACCTTCAATTTTAACATCATTACCTTGGTTAACGGGTGCTTTACCTAAAAGGATTATACCACCCCAATCACCATGGGTACGTGCGCCAGCTGCCAAAGCTGAAGTAAATACAATTGGTTTATCTACAGTACCAGTAGCGTTAATTTTAGCACCGCGAGTAATGATTAAGGTCCCTTTGGAAGCCTTATCACCTTTAATTATCGTTCCAGGTTCGATAGTTAATGTAGCACCTCCACTTACAAACACGAATCCTTTTAGTAAATAAATTTTGCTTGCTGACCAAGTTGTATTAGCAGAGATTTCACCGGTAACCTCTACAACATTGGCATTCGAACCTGTAGGTATTTCAGTTGAAGGCCCCTCAACAATTATATTCTTTTTGCAAGAGGTAGTAAATAAAACTACTGACAATGCAAGTAGCAGAAATTGGTTTTTCATTTTTTTCTTTTTTAATATTATATACAAAGAGAGTTTTTTAATTTTTCTTCAGGATTAATATCCTATTACCTTATTGTTAAAGACTAGAAAGTGTAATTGAATGATAATGAAATGTTTCTACCAGATTTATAAGACGAGAAAGTTTCATCTCCACCATTACCTACACTGCCGTTGTATTTTTTATCTCCATTATAATCGAAATAGACTATGTTTCTCTGATTTAGAATATCACCCGCATTCAATTTAATTTCTCCTTTAGTTTTAAGCACTTTGTAACTCACCTGGAAATCAAGCACATCTCTTGGGTTTTCCCATGTACTTGGGAAACGTATGCCACCTGCCTGTACAATTCTTCTTCCTATTTTATTGTAAAGGATATTGAAGTTTAATTTGTTGTTTAACGCACTGTGTTGAAAGCCAGCATTGATTACATAAGGAGATTGACCAACCATTGGTCGTGTTTTATCAATAAAATCCTGATCGGTGGGATTGGTCACTTTAGATTTAATCAAAGACAAATTAAAGTAAGCAGTAGTATTTTTGAAAAAATCGGTTTCATTAATAAAGTTTAGGTTTTTCCTTGCTTCTAATTCCAAACCATAAGTGTAGGCTTTTGGAGTGTTAAAGAACGAAACGTCAGTTGTAGAACCAACATCATAACGATAAGACTCAATCGCATTTGTAAAGTGCTTATAAAATGCAGAAACCGAAAATAACTGACCAGCATCAGGGTAGATTTCATACCTTAAATCTGCATTATCAATTATTGATCTTTTAAGATCTGGGTTACCTGTAATATTTCCCAGTTGCTCGTAGTCATAATAAGAAGAAAGCGAAAGTTCTCTAAACTCAGGTCTCGCTAACGTACGATAGTATGAAGCACGCAAATTTGCTTTTTTTGTTAAGCTATAAGTTAAATTTAAAGATGGAAGAAAATCTAATTGCGTATCATCAACATAAGTTTGAATTGAATTTAATACTTTAACATTATAATTCTCTATTCTTAAGCCATAAACTGCCCTAAAATTCTCTCCAAATTTCTGATCAAGCATTGCATAACCATAATTTGTAAATGAATTAGCTTTGTAACTATCCAAAGGGCCTCCTACTTCTGCTATTTTATAAACACCCGATTCTATTAAAGATTGAGAAAATATTTCTGTAATTGGCAGTGCTCTAATTTTAGTTTGCAGATCCGCATCATTGGTAGTTAATTCAGCACCAATAAAACGGGCATCAAACGTACGGTCGCGATATTGAGAACCTAAACCAAGTTTCATTGTTGTTGAAGCATCAAAAAGCTTAAATGGAGTACTAAAGTTTACGTCACCAGCGTATACATCCTCATTTAAGTCTGAAAATAACCTGGTATTATCTTTACCCAAAGAGGTAATATTTGCCTGATATAGAACAGATGGATCATTTTGAGCGGACAGTGGTTTAGTATAGTTCATTTTCAGCTGATTAGGCTGATTATTACCAATATTACTGTAAGAAGCTGTCCACTTTAATTTGTTATTTCCTTCACCAATTTGATGATCGCCTTCTAAAGTAGTTTTAAATAGTGACTTCTGCATAATATCATAAGCGTAAAACTGGTTTAATGAGTTTCCATCCTTAGTACCAGTCCTCACTGTATAATTATCATCATAGTTTTTGTTGTAGATATTTTTAAAACTAATTTTATTTTTTCCAAAACTATATGCAAAATTGGCTAATGCTCCAAGGTTTGTAGAAAACTTGTATTGATTATCATTGTAATTATATACATAGAAATTACGCTCAACATCCTCATTAATTGTTTGTGCATTTCTATATGTAGCAGAAATCAATGCTCCAAATTTATTTCCATTTTCTGCTTGTTTAACCCTACCTAAACTAAATTGATAGTTTTGAATAGGCAATGCGGTTGTAGTCTTAATCGCGTTATCAGTTGGTAATGATTTTAGGGCGGCAATGTTTTTAGAATTTGGAAGATTTCCAGATGCAAGTGCAGCAGTAGTTGGGAAATTTTCTGCCAGCTGTTTTGAACCATCTTCATAACCTAAATAAGCGAGAGCATTCTTTTTTGTTCCAAGAAAATCTTTAAAAGTAGATTGGCTGTTGTAACCATAACCTACACCAAATGAAAAGAAGTTTTGATCTGGGATATCTTTGGTTACAATTTGAACTGCTCCACCTGCAAAATCAGCTGGTAAATCAGGAGTAGCTGTTTTATTAATGGTAATTTTATCAACAAGATTTGATGGTACAATATCAAATGAAAATGCTTTTTTATTAGCTTCAGTGCTTGGTAGAGTAGAATTATCGAGCGTAGCAGTATTATACCGATCACTTAGTCCCCTAACAATAACAAATTTATTATCCTGAATGGTTGCACCGCTTACTCTTTTTAAAACATCAGAAGTATTTCTATCAGGAGACTTTTTAATCTGATCGCTGGAAATACCGTCAGAAATTAATGCGCTATTTTTTTGTTGAGCATATAAAGAGTTAACTGATTCTTGTTTAAAGCTCGCTTTTACAACAACTTCGCTGAGATTTTGCCCACTTGCTTCAGTAAGCACTACATTTAAATTTGTAACTGATGGCGATTTAACTTCTATATCAGATACTTCTTTACTTTGATATCCTACATAAGAAAATTCGAGTGTATGTTTCCCGTTAGCCATAGCCTGTAAAACGTACTTTCCGTCAACATCAGTAGATACACCCTTAGTTGTACCTTTAATTTTAACCGTTACCCCGATTAAGGTCTCGCCCGTTTTTTTATCGGTAACTGTTCCAGAAATTTTTCCAGTTTGCGCATACGAAAGTATGCTGATCGTTAAAGCGAACACTGTAAGTGCCGCTCTTTTAAAAGAGTTTTGTAAATCCAATTTGCCTTTATTTGATAAGGGCAAAAGTATTACCACAGTGTTAACTGTAGATTAGGTATTAATTAATGTTACTTTACCTTAAGGTTAATTACAGGTTAACAACTTTTTTAACTCAGTACCTGATACCTGTTTTTTTGCAAATGAAGTGCAATAACCAGATCGGGCCTATTAACAAGAATTTAACATCATCAAGAAAAGATGGCTTTTTTCCTTCAATTTTATGCCCTATAAACTGACCTGCCCAGGCAGCCACAAATATTGCAGCATAAATGGCATAAGCAGTTCCACTCCCTAAACCAACGGCCTGTTCAATTTTAACAATGATGTAACTCATCAGGCCTACCACCCAAATCATCATAAAAAACAGTACAGGTGATAAAGTAAAGTAATAATAAAGGCTAAATGCCAGCAGGAAAGATGCCCAGTTAAAAAAACCGTTATAGCTACCCAGAAAGCCAAGGTGCGGAAAAGGAATCTGCCAGATTAACCCCAATAAGCTAAATACAATTAATGGAACACAGATCCAATGCACCAGTTTGTTGGTTGGATTTTGGTGACTTTCGGCATACTTATCAAAAAGTACATCTACAGGCCGTTTCGGTTCTATTGTTATGGATTGCTTGCTCATTATGTAAAAATAAAAAAAAGCGATGGAATATCCATCGCTTAATACTTTGTTTATTAAACCGTTCGTCATGCTGAATTTATTTTATCAGCAGTTTTTATGGTTTTAAGGTCAGATAGCTACTTCGTGGTCAGCATCTTTTCTATAAATACATCCTGAAACGAGTTCAGGATGACGATTAACTTATTTAGCAAATGCTACTGAACGGGTTTCTCTGATTACCGTAACCTTGATCTGACCAGGGTAAGTCATTTCGGTTTGGATACGGGTAGAAATATCTGCAGCTAAAAGTTCTGCCTGTGCATCAGTAATGCGTTCGCTTTCTACAATCACGCGTAATTCTCTACCTGCCTGGATAGCAAATGTTTTCTCCACACCTGGATAAGATAAGGCCAGTTCTTCTAAATCTTTCAGGCGTTTAATATAACTTTCTACCACCTCACGGCGTGCACCCGGACGGGCACCAGAGATCGCATCACATGCCTGAATAATTGGAGAAATCATTGAAGTCATCTCAATTTCATCGTGGTGGGCACCAATTGCATTACAAATTTCAGGATGTTCTTTATATTTTTCGGCCAGTTGCATCCCTAAAATTGCGTGTGGCAATTCGGGATTATCATCAGGCACTTTACCTATATCGTGTAATAAACCTGCGCGTTTGGCCATTTTGGCATTTAAACCTAATTCGGCAGCCATTGTAGCACAGAAATTTGCAACCTCGCGCGAGTGATGTAACAAATTTTGACCATAAGATGAACGGTAACGCATACGGCCAACCATACGGATCAGCTCAGGATGCAAACCATGGATACCTAAATCGATTACAGTACGCTCACCAATTTCAACGATTTCATCTTCGATCTGTTTTTTGGTTTTGGCAACAATCTCTTCAATACGTGCCGGGTGGATACGTCCGTCGGTTACCAAACGGTGTAAGGCCAAACGTGCAATTTCTCTTCTTACAGGATCAAAACCTGATAAAATAATAGCTTCCGGTGTATCGTCTACAATAATCTCAATGCCGGTAGCTGCCTCTAAAGCACGGATATTTCTACCTTCTCTACCAATAACGCGTCCTTTTATCTCGTCACTTTCGATATGGAAAATGGATACTGAGTTTTCAATAGCAGCTTCGGTAGCGGTACGTTGAATGGTTTGGATAACCACTTTTTTAGCTTCTTTACTTGCGGTAAGTTTTGCTTCGTCTACAATATCCTTTATCTGGATCATTGCCTGTGTACGGGCAACTTCTTTCAGGTTTTCTACCAATTGGTTTTTAGCTTCATCTGCTGATAAACCTGCAATGGTTTCCAATTGTGTTAAATGCTGATTTTTTAGTACCTCAACTTCTTCTTGCTTTTTAACGGCAATTTCAGTTTGTTTTTCGAGGTTAACTTTTTGTTTATCGAGTTCCTGCTCTTTTTTATTAAAATTTTCCATGCGCTGATTTACCGATTGCTCTTTCTGCTTCATGGTATTTTCGCGTTGGTTAATGTTGTTGTTTTTAGCATTCACTTCTTGCTCATGCTCAGCTTTCATTTGCAAAAACTTCTCTTTTGCTTCTAAAAGTTTATTCTTTTTTAAAATTTCTGCATTGTTCTCTGCATCTTTTAAAATCTTTTTCACTTTGTTCTGTGCAGCAACTTCCTGCTGTTTAAGCAAGTTGCGCAGGAGGAATCTTCCTACCACTACTCCGATAGCAATACCCGCTATAACGGCAAATACGTATCCTAATATTTCAACTATTTCCATTTTGTTTTTTAAGTAAAAAAAAAACCGCAACTAATTTTTAAAGTCTCATACATTTTAAACCTCAACTAAGCATAATTAGGGTTTAAGCCATTTTCAGGTGCCATAGCAGATGAAATACGCCCTCTTAACCCTATAGATATTGAAGTGTTAAGTTTTATAAAATTTGAAACTCAAAAACTAGCTGCGGCTATGTTTTTATGCTAAATATTGGCCCCGTCATCCCGAACATATTTCAGGATCTTATAAATTTAGTCTCTGAAACGAGTTCAGAGTGACGAATTGCCGAAAGAACGAACCTTATTTTGAAAAGAAATTATTGAGTAAAACATCCAATTCTTCAACTTTATCAGCAACAGCAGTATCCTGGTTTTGTACTTTATTTTCTGTTCTTAATACGGCGGTTGCATAATGCAAAACTGCCATAGAAAGAAGGTCCTGCTTATCTCTAACCGCATAATTATCCTGGTAATCTTTTATGCGCTCATTGATCATTTTTGCTGCCCGTCTCACAATTTCTTCCTCTTCCATATTCACCTTTAACGGATAAATACGGTCGGAAATGGTTATTTTAATCGAGATTTCTCCCATTGTTTAGCTTAGTTTCTGATTTCTTTGCATCATTTATTTTTTTAATAATGCAATACTTTTATCAATCTCACGCACAAAATCGTTAATTTTTTGTTTAATATCAAGCGACTTTTCACTTGTTCCCTCAATACTTTTTGCCAATTTTGTAACCCTCAGTTTTTCGTCGAGTTCTACATTTTTGCCTTTAGCCGTATCAAGTGCAACTTTTAACGATTGATTTTCAAGCTTTAATAAATCATTTTCTTCCTGTAGCGCATTACATAACTCAATTACCCGAGCCGTTTTTTGTAATACTTTATCTAATTGATCTGCAACAGAAGTCATGAATTTATTTCTAAAAATACGAATTTATATTTTATTTCCTAATTTCTGCACCAGCTTGTGCCGTTAAATTGGCAATTAGCTTTTGCATTGTATTTTCAATCTGCTTATCGGTTAAGGTTTGTTCCTCATCCTGCAAAATGAAATTTAAGGCATATGATTTTTTACCTTCAGGTAGTTTATCGCCAACATATACATCAAATACACCAACCTCTTTAATTAGTTTTTTGTCAGTTTTAAAAGCAATTCCTTTCAAAGTATCAAACGTTACGTTTTGATCTATCAACAAAGAAAGATCACGACGTACCTGCGGGTATTTTGAAACTTCTTTATTTATGATTCTGTTTTTCTTCACAATATCCAACAGAGCAGCCCAGTCAAAATCTGCATAAAAAACTTCGGCATTTACATCGGCCACCTTACGGTCGGCTTTTGATGCAGCTCCGAAACTCACCAGCGTTTTATCTCCACGGAAATATTTAATGCCATATGCAAAATTTTCATCATTTAAAGTATCAGTCTGGTAGCTTGCAATGCCCAAACGGGAAATGATCGCATCTACAGCCGACTTTAAATTGTAAAAAGTAGATGATTTGGTATTATGGTTCCACTGCTCGCTTTGCTTTGCACCAGAAATTAACAACATTAACCTGGGGCGCTCTACATACTTCTCATTAATTAAATGGTAGGTTTTACCGAACTCATAAAATTTAACATCAGCATTTTTACGGTTTTGATTATAAGCAACACTTTCTAAAGCAGGCATCAATAAATTTTGGCGCATTACATTTAAATCGCTGCTTAAAGGATTTAAAATAAATACAGCCTCATCTAAATTTTTAGAGTAGGTAGATTTGGTTAAAGAGTTACACATAATTTCTGCATAACCGTTAGCAGTTAGCATATCGGCAATTACATTGTGTGTATTTTCTTTTTCGGGCTTGGTACTGTATGAAAGTGATGCATTTACCTTTGCCGGAATTTCGATATTGTTATAGCCGTAAATACGCAATACTTCTTCTGTAATATCACACTCACGGGTAACATCAACTTTAAATGATGGTACTCTTAAGGCCAGGGTATCATCTGAGGTATTGTTTGCCGAAATACCCAAAGCAGTAATGATGTGTTTAATTTCTGCTGAAGGGATATTTGCGCCGATTAATTTATTAATGTTGGTGTAACTTACCTCAAACTCAAACGGCTTGATGTGGCTTGGGTAGATATCAGAAATTGAAGATGAAATTTCGCCACCAGCAAGTTCTTTAATTAATAATGCGGCATATTTTAATGCTGTAACCGTAATTTCAGGATCGGTACCACGTTCGTAACGGAAAGAAGCATCGGTTTTTAAGCCATGCCTTTTAGAAGTTTTACGTACAGAAACTGAATTGAAATATGCACTTTCTAAAAAAATATTTTTTGTATTGTCATCAACTCCTGAAGATTTACCACCAAAAACACCTGCAATACACATTGGTGCTTCAGTATTGCAGATCATTAAATCATCGGCACTTAACTTACGCTCAACACCATCAATTGTTATAAAAGGTGTGCCTTCGGCAACTTTTTTTACGAGTACTTTTCCGCCGGCAATTTTATCGGCGTCGAAAGCATGTAGCGGCTGGCCTAAACCATGTAATAGATAATTGGTAATATCAACCACATTATTAATCGGGCGTAAACCGATAACTTTCAATTTATCTTTTAACCACTCTGGTGATTCTTTAACTGTAACTCCAGAAATTGTAACACTACTATAACGCGGACAAGCGGCTAAATCTTCTACCTCTACCGGAATAACAAGATTTTCGTTGTCTGTTTTGAAAGCAGATAGATCCGGCATTTCATATTCGCTTCTGAAATAAGCTGCTAAATCTCTCGCCACACCTAAATGCGAAGCCGCATCGGCACGGTTAGGTGTTAAGCCAATTTCAAAAACATAATCATCATCCATTTTAAAATGATCTTTTGCACGGATACCTACCTCAGTATCTTCAGCAAGGATCATAATGCCATCGTGAGATTTACCTAAACCAATTTCATCTTCGGCACAGATCATGCCCTGCGAAAGTTCTCCCCTGATTTTTGATTCTTTAATTTTAAAAGGTTCGCCTTCCAAAGGATAAACAGTTGTACCAACGGTGGCTACCACCACTTTCTGACCAGCGCCTACGTTTGGTGCACCACAAACAATCTGAAGATTTTCGTTACCGCCAACATTTACGGTGGTAATGCGCAAACGATCGGCATTGGGATGCTGCACACAGGTTAAAACTTCGCCGATTACCAAACCCTCAAGGCCGCCTACTACAGGCTGCACTTTTTCTACACTTTCTACTTCCAAACCTACATTGGTAAGGATTAATGAAAGCTCCTGAGGTGTTTTATCAATTTGTACGAATTGTTTTAACCAGTTATATGATATTTTCATTTAATGAGATTTGAGATTCCAGACAGGAGATTTGAGACTTGGAAGGCCTGTAATCTTCAATCTGGATTTATAAAATGCAAAGATATTATTTAAAGCTTAAAGGAGAAAGCTAAATTATTGAGATTTGAGATTCCAGACAGGAGATTGGAGACTTACGATGACTAAAACCCTGATTCAGGCACACAATATAAATGATTAATGGTTAATATGCAGATTGGAAAGAATGACTGCGCATGCCCCTGCACCAATAACCAACATAATTACGGAGGCAATTACCAGTTTAAGGCCTGGTTTAACCGGCTGATTTTTTACTGCCTTAATGATGATCTGGATGATACCAACCACAAAAAGCAACACAGCAACTACCCAATAAACGATAAAAATTCCCATAATACTTAAGCTGGATATTAACTGTTGGCAAGCAATACGGCACAGGCCCCAAAACCGATTACCACCATAATCACTGAGATGATAATTAACTTTAATCCGGCTTTTACAGGCTCATTTCTTGATGATTTTACGATGATCTGGATAATGCCAACAATAAAAAGAACAATTGCGGTTAAACAATAAATTACAAATAAGCCGAACAAACCACCCATATCAATTCATATTTAATTTTTCCCTGATTAAATCTATTTTATTATCGCGATAAAAAATATTCATGGTTTCAAATGGAACTATTTTGTATTTATCGCTTACAATGTGCACACAGGATTTTTTAACTGCACGTACATCAAAATCCAAAGGATCCATAAAATTCATAATGATAATGCGGAATAAATTATCATAACTCAAATTATCCGATTTTACTCTTGGCAAACAGCACATCAGCTCGCCAAAAGTATCTTCTGCACAATCTACCGAAACGCCTGTGCTAAAAAGATTCAGCATGTGTTCTTTCAGTTTTTCATCATGTTCGAAAACAATGGTATTTTTTGAATTGTTCAATAAATCTTCCGGATTGATCAAATGTGTCATCGGAATTACTTCATCACCAATTTTTAAAGCGTAAGCCATGCAGAGCGCATCAGGGTTGCAAGGCACCGGAATTAAATCCTGTGGGGTAAAAGTGGGGTACTGCTCATAAATTTTTCTTCGTACCTCTGTAAGGGTAATCCTTCCCTGCTGATCGTTATAATCATCATTTCTACCTGCTACTTGTGTAGGCTGAAAAGTAACGCCACGCACACATTTCTGCTTTAGTGCGTAATCCAGTATATCGCCAATTTCGTGGTCGTTTAAACCGTTTTGCAAGGTAACCACCAGTGTTGTTGATACATTGAATTGGTTTAAATGATCGATGGCTTTTCTCCTTACCTCAGTTAGATCCTCACCTCTTAGCTTGGTTAATACTTCGGCACTAAAACTATCAAACTGGAGATATATTTCGAAATCGGGCATGTAAGTGGCTAATTTCTCAACGAAGTTAATGTCTTTCGCAATTCTGATCCCATTGGTATTTACCATTAAATGTTTGATGGGTTTGGTTTTGGCAAGATCAAGGATCTTAAAAAATTCGGGATGAACAGTTGGCTCTCCTCCTGAAAGCTGAACCACATCCGGCTCGCCCTCATTGGCCACTACAACATCCATCATGCGTTCAATCTCTTCAAGCGTGCGGTGCCTGCCATAACTTGGAGATGACATGGCATAACAGGTTGGGCATGCAAGGTTACAGCGATCTGTTACTTCGATAACGGTTAAACAGGAATGCTGCTCATGATCGGTACATAAACCACAATCGTACGGACAACCATAATGCACTTTGGTATTAAATTTAAGTGGCATTTCGGATTGCTTATTGTAATTTCTGATCTGCTTATAATAATCTACATCATCGGCAATCATCACTTTGCTATCGCCGTGGGTTCTGCAGTTTTTCAGCATAAATACTTTTGCATCCTGAAAAACAATTTTGGCATCGCAAAGCTGTAAGCATTCTGGACAAAGACTTTTGGTGTAATCGTAGTATATATAATCTCTGGTATTGGCCATATTGCTTACTGCTGATGTATAATCCGTTTCGAAATTCTGATAATGAATTTATAATAATACATAAAAATAAACAATGCAGACCAATGAATACTGCTTAAATTTAAAAATAATGATTGGTAAGGTTTAATAAATTCTATTAAAAAACGAAACAGGAAATAGAGTACCATGAGCAGCTTAAAGTGATCTCCGTTAATCATTTCGACCTTTTTTAACCTGTTGAAAAGAAAAATTAACAGCACAAGATAAATCATTTCATAGAGCATTATCGGGTGCCTGAGGATGCCGTCGCCCAAATCCATGCCCATAAAAAAATGAGTGGGAATTCCATAGGTTGGTTCGTCGATCCCCATAGAAAAGCAACCAATTCTGCCAATAATCAACGCAACCAAAATGGGAATAACATAAATATCTCCTGAAGCTATATCAACACCGATTATCTTTTTAATCAGTTCTACACCGAAAAGGCCTCCCAACAAACCACCAATAATGGTTTTACTTTGATAAAGGATTGAAAAAGTAAGGTGATGGATAACTTCGGGCGTTTCGAGCACGGCAACCACCCTTGATCCGATTAATGCCCCAAGCATGGCTCCAAGCATAATCCATAACCTGTTTTCATCGGATATTGGATCTACAATTCCTTTTTTATAGAAATAATAAAGCCTAACGCCAACAATAAAGGCAAGTGTTTCGAAAATATAATGATAATGGTACTCATTACCGAAAAGTTCGAACTTAAAAGGAAATAATGATAGTGCTGTTAATACCATTTATTAAAAGAAGAGCTTACAATAAACAGGCAAATGATCTGAATAATATCTTTTATCCTTACTATCTGTAAGTACGGCAAACTTTTGCACTTTAAATCCTTTATTTACAAATATATAGTCGATTCTATCCTTCAAATCACTATCGAAATGAAAACCATTAAACGTGCCGGCAGGCCCATATGGAGGTTCTACAGAAACCTCTTTTGCATCAGTAAGAAAAGATTTAATTGTTGCAATGGCTTCAGTTTCTGGAGTTACGTTTAAATCGCCAGTAAAAACAACGGGTAAGGTTGGCGCAATTTCCTGTATTTTCCTTTTAAGCAATTTTGCCGATTCTATCCTGGCCTGCACGCCCATATGATCGTAATGGGTATTAAACACAATAAACGCTTTCTTATTTAATTTATCGTACAGTTTAACCCAGCTACACACGCGGTTTAGTGCCGCATCCCACCCTTTAGAAGGCACGTTAGGCGTTTCGGAAAGCCAAAAAGTGCCACCGTCTTTTTTAACGAACCTATCTTTATCAAAATACACTGCGGAGAATTCTCCTTTTCTTTTACCATCATCGCGACCAACGCCCACCACATCAAAATTTGAATTTTCCAATAAAGCGTCAAACTGCTCAGGCAAAGCTTCCTGTACACAGAGGATGTCGGCATCATGAAATTTCACTAATGCTTTTACATTGTCTTTTCGGTTTGGCCAGGCATTAATACCATCTGAGGCCACATTTAAGCGGATATTGTAAGTTATAATATTGATTGGCACATTCGTTTTTTGAGCGAAGGCCATTACAGTTAGTAAAAGAAAAACTGGGATAATTTTTAAAGTATTCATATTAACTATAATTTTGACATACCACAATTGGTAGCGTAAATAAAGTGCGATTATAACAATTTAAGCTTAATTACCCTTTAACAAGGAAATATCTTTAAATTAAATCTTCATCTTTATAACTATAATAGCGGTTGTTGGCAAAAATGAGGTGATCTACCACAAACATACTAAGGAGATTTCCGGAAGAAACCATATTCCTGGTTAATATATCGTCGCTTTCGCTCGGCCTTACATTACCAGAAGGGTGGTTATGTGCCAATACAATATTTGCTGCATTATTTTCTAAAGCGGTTTTAAAGATAATTTTTGGATCAGCAACTGTTCCGGCTTGTCCGCCTTTACTGATTAAAAATTTCCCGATAATCCGGTTGGATCTATTGAGCAACAAAATCCAGAATTCTTCATGATTAAGATTGGCAAAGGTTTGATGCAGGTATTTATACACATCATTAGAGGTTGTAACCTGAGTAATGATCTCTTCGGTAATATCTTTTCGCCTTAAGCCAAGCTCTAAGGCAGCGATAATGGTTAAGGCTTTAGCTTCACCAATCCCTTTAAATTTTGAGAGCTCCTGAATGGATGCCCGACCAAGCTTGGCTAAACTATTGTCGTAAAAAGCTAAAATTTTCTTACTTAAATCTACAGCTGTTTCATTTTTACTTCCCGAGCCGATTAAAATTGCAATCAGCTCGGCATCGGTTAAATGCCTTCGGCCGTGCAGCAGAAGTTTTTCTCGGGGCCGATCTTCTTCTGCCCACAGTTTTATGCCAAGTTTTTGAACGTAGTTTTCCATTTTTAATCGAGTAAGAAGCAGGGAATTAGTTTCCCTGCTGTCTCCTCACACCACCGTACGTACCGTTCGGTATACGGCGGTTTGTTAGAATAACTTCG
>NZ_LMKM01000038.1 GCF_001421515.1 Pedobacter sp. Leaf216
TCTCTTGATACGTAAGGCAACTTTTTGCCCACGAATAGGAAAATCCTGAATGGAAACTTCTGGAAGAAAGCCCTTTGATTCGAGCTCAGTTATCCCGTAACCAGAGGGAGCTATATTCTTCTCTTCMAGAWAGATCTGAAGCTCTTTCGACTCTTTTTCGACTTTGAGTATTTCGAAATAATCCAGAATGCCTTCTGGTAATAAAAAACTGATAAGGGTTTGTTCGGCTGGATTCAAGGGAATTTGTAATTACTATTAACTACAAAAGAAACAAATTATTCGATTACCCCCAACTTTTCCGCTTGATCCCNATAAGGGTTTGTTCGGCTGGATTCAAGGGAATTTGTAATTACTATTAACTACAAAAGAAACAAATTATTCGATTACCCCCAACTTTTCCGCTTGATCCCTGTTTTGAACACTATAATCTTAAAAAAGCCAATAAACCAAAAAAGCCTTACATTTCTGTAAGGCTTTTGGAAGTGGTGCCACCTGGATTCGAACCAGGGACACAAGGATTTTCAGTCCTTTGCTCTACCGACTGAGCTATGGCACCATCCGTTTGGGATTGCAAATGTAGTGTTCTTTTTTCAAAAGCAAAACTTTTTTTCAATTATTTCATTCTTATACTGATTATCAATTAATTAATTTTTTATCATGCTAAAAATATGCCTTAAACAATGCTTAGAATGAGTACAAACAAATAATTTTATATATTTTTTTATGCATGCATAGTAATTTATTTAGATTAATATCCTAATTTAGCGTAAACAATCTAATATTGCATGGTGGCACAGATCCTCTTTCTAGTACTTACACTTGCAGCAATTGCGCTGTTTACAGTAAACCTGCGTAAAATAATTCGCAATATCCGCTTAGGCAAACCGGTCGATCGCAATGATCAGCCACAAAAAAGGCTAATGACAATGCTTCGTGTAGCCTTTGGACAATCAAAAATGGTAGTGCGCCCCATCCCTGCTTTTCTACACTTTTTTGTTTACATCGGCTTTGTAATCATTAACCTTGAAGTGCTCGAAATTATGATCGATGGACTTTTTGGCACACACCGCATTTTTAATGGATTAGGCAGTTTATATAACTTTTTAATCGGTTCGTTCGAAATACTTGCCTTTACCGTTTGGGTTTCCTGCGTTATTTTCCTGATCCGCAGAAATGTCATTAAACTTAAGCGCTTTAGTGGTGTAGAGATGAAAAGCTGGCCAAAATCGGATGCTAATTACATTTTAATTACTGAGATTTTATTAATGAGTGCATTTTTGCTCATGAATGCCGCAGATGCCAAACTGCAACTCCTGGGAGCCAGCCATTATATTAGCGCAGGTGCATTCCCGGTGAGTCAGTATTTGATGAACATCCTGCCTTCAACTGAAAGTGCATTGATCATTGTGGAACGCAGCTGTTGGTGGTTTCACATCATCGGAATTTTAGCATTCTTAAACTATCTTCCCTACTCCAAACATTTTCACATCCTGTTCGCTTTCCCAAATACGTATTTTTCCAATTTGGAACCTAAAGGTGAATTTACCAATATGGCTTCAGTTACCAATGAGGTAAAAGCGATGCTCGATCCATCTTTTGTTCCGGCAGAAACTGAGCCTGGTAAATTCGGTGCAAAGGATGTAACCGATTTAAGTTGGGTAAATTTAATGAATGCTTATACCTGTACCGAATGTGGTAGATGTACATCTGTATGCCCTGCAAACATCACTGGCAAACTTTTATCGCCAAGGAAAATCATGATGGATACCCGCGACCGCATTACAGAAGTTGGCAAAAACATTGACAAACACGGGACTGAACATCAGGATGGAAAATCTTTATTGGACGATTACATCAGCAGAGAGGAAATATGGGCTTGTACCAGCTGTAATGCATGCGTAGAAGCCTGCCCGGTAAATATAGATCCTTTACAAATTATAATGGAGCTTCGCCGCTTTGCAGTGATGGAAGAATCGCAGGCACCTGCAAGCATTAATGCCATGTTGGGGAATATAGAAAATAACCAGGCACCCTGGAAATACTCACCGGCCGACCGCTTTAACTGGGCACAGGAAAATTAACAAAAACAGTTTTCAGTTGGCATTGAATTAAAATAATAATTACATCAGGCTTGAACCTGATACTAGATAATACAACAATGGAATTTAAAGTACCTACAATGGCCGAATTAATGGCCGCAGGTGAAGAACCGGAAATATTATTTTGGGTTGGATGTGCAGGAAGTTACGATGAACGGGCACAGAAAATTACCCGCGACATTTGTAAAATCCTTCATCATGTAGGTATAAAATACGCTGTTTTAGGAACCGAGGAGAGCTGTACTGGCGATCCGGCGAAAAGAGCAGGGAACGAATTTCTTTTCCAGATGCAGGCCATGACCAATATTGAGGTTTTGAATGCCTATAACATTAAAAAAATAGTAACCGGCTGTCCGCATTGTTTCAACACCATCAAAAATGAATATCCTGGCTTAGGTGGCTCCTACGAGGTGATTCATCATACGCAGTTGATACAGGATTTAATTAACGAAGGAAAGCTTAAAGCCGAGGGTGGCGAAAGCTTCAAAGGTAAAAAAATCACCTATCACGATCCATGTTATTTAGGTCGCGGGAACGGGATTTATGAAGCTCCACGCAAAGCCCTGGAAGTTTTGGATGCACAGCTTGTAGAAATGAAACGTTGCAAAAGCAATGGCTTATGCTGTGGTGCAGGTGGCGCACAAATGTTTAAAGAACCGGAAAAAGGAAAAAAAGATATCAATGTTGAACGTATCGATGAAGCTTTGGAAACCAATCCACAGTTTATTGCAGCAGGATGCCCATTTTGCATGACCATGCTGAGCGACGGTATCAAATTAAAAGATAAGGAGCAGGAAGTTAAGGTACTGGATATTGCAGAAATTACCGCAAGGGCAAATGGGTTGTAAATAATTTCACGAAAATTTCTCTATGGTTTCATCGTTTTGAGCGGAGTGGAAGGTAGTCGAAGAATCTCCATTAGGCGATGGCCACAGTCGAGAGGACGATAAGCCGCAATTAATCATCAGATTTTACTTCTGCTTTAGACACTTCAGCCGGCGGTAGCTTCGTAATATTTTCCAGGTTATTACGAATCTGGTTCAATTCTTCTGCTTCCATATTTTTTACCGGTATAATGATCTGCGTAGCCATCGAATCTACATCGCCTCCCCTATCTTTATAGGTCTGCACAATCACATCATCTCCTTTGGTACGGATATACAGTTTACCTGAATTTGTTGTCCCATAATAATCCATATCTTTAAACTTAGCGAGCTTGAACGCGAAATATTCAGTTTTACCGTTATTAAAATAACGCTTATAACGGCAGAACCCATTGTTGGTAACATTAAGTTCATAACGTTTAACCTGGCTATTTTCCTGACTGGTATCGTAGTGATCGGTAAATGATTTTTGCAGAAAACTGGTGTATTGCTCCATAGATGCCGGATCGGAAAAAGCACATAAAAACACACAAAAAGCCGAAATAAGGGATATTTTCAAGCAGAGTGTAAACTTTTTCATCAGGTTGGCGTTTTAAACACACCAATTTAATTAAAATCATAAATTTGTACATGAGTTTTTCTCCACAATCAAGAGTTTGGATATACCAAAGCGATCGAAAGTTTACTTCAACCGAAGAAAATGAGATCATAAACAAGTTATCATCTTTTACCAACCAATGGAAGGCGCATGGTAATGAACTGCTGGCTAAAGCAGAAATCCGTTATGGTTTTTTTATTATCCTGATTGTTGACGAAAGCAAGGCCGGTGTTACCGGTTGCTCTATCGATAGCTCCGTAAAGTTGATCAAAGAAATTGAGCAGGAATATCATGTCGATCTTTTTAACCGTTTCAATATGGCTTATAAAGTAAATGGAGAGGTTGTGGTAAACAGCAAAGAAGATTTTGAAACCTTGGTGAATATTAAACAGGTTACTCCAGAAACAATTGTATTTAACAATATGGTTCAAAATTTGGCAGAACTTGAAAGCAAGTGGGAAGTTCCATTTCGAAACAGCTGGCATGCTACTGTTTTTGCACATCTACTTTAATAATTATGTTCATTGTAGACCTTAAATATATCGTTCCACTTGAAGAGCTGGATGAACACATGAAAGCCCATGTGCAGTATTTAAAGAAGTATTATGATAAAAACATTTTTGTGGCTTCCGGCCGCAAAGTGCCACGGACCGGTGGCATAATCTTAGCCCTCGCTAAAGATGAAGATGCATTAAAAAAAATTCTGATGGAAGATCCCTTTTACAAGCACCGATTGGCCGATTTTACCATTACCCAGTTTTTAACCTCGCAATACCATCCTGATCTTGAAAGCCTCTTGGGCTAACCAATCGTAAAACGTATAGTGCTAATGCAGATTATTTTTAGTTCAGCACCAAACAATTAGCGCGCAAAAAACATTATATTGGTTAACTCAACTAATGTGTATGAAGCGCTGGCTCAAAATCTCTTTAAAAATCCTATCGGTTTTTGTTATCCTGATTATATTGACCTGGTTGGCAGGCGCATTTTACATTAGCAGAAATAAAAAGGAAGTACTCGCCTCCATCCTATCCCAGCTGAACAAAAACCTGAACGGAAAGATTACCGCAACGAGTATGGAACCCACGCTTTTGAAAAGTTTTCCGGGAGTTTCGGTATCATTAAACGGGGTTTTATTGAGAGACAGTTTATGGGCACAACATAAGCACGACCTATTGAAAGCGCAGGATATAGATGTATCCTTAAATGTACTTTCGCTTATTGTAGGCAACATTAACATTCAACAGATTGCCATCAACAATGCGGATATATACATCTACACTGATACTACAGGGTACAGCAATACCAGTATTTTTAAAAGTAAACCCAAAACAGCAGAGAAATCTACCTCCAAATCATCTGCACTGGAAATCAAGAAAATAGATTTTAATAAAGTAAACCTGGTATTGGATAACAAAAAACGCTTCAAACTCTTTAATTTCAACATCGATCAGATCCAGGGTAGAATGGAGTATCCGGATAGCGGCTGGACAGGTAAAATTAAACTGGCCACTAAGGTAAATAGTTTCGCCTTTAATACACGAAAGGGAAGCTTTTTGAAAGATAAAACCTTAAGCGGAATGCTCAAGGCACATTACAGTCGCGATTTGGATGCTGTTATATTGAGCCCTGAAATACTGAATATAGACAACCATCCTTTCAAAATCGGTGCTAAAATTGAACTTGACAAGTCTGCATTCGCCATCAGCATCGCTGTGGATGATATATTGTTCAAAGACGTTGCTTTACTTTTATCCCCTAATATTTCTTCTAAATTGTTGAAATTCGGAATCGAAAAACCGGTAAACATCCGAGGCAATATTGTTGATGACGGTTCAGGGAAATATGGCGATCCTTTGATTAAGGTAGGGATAACAGTGCGGAACAATATCGTTTCAATTCCGGCGGGTAAATTAACAGACTGTAATTTTGATGGATCTTTTACCAACCGGGATACCGTTGGTGGTGTTATCGGGGATGAAAACTCCTCCATTAAGTTCCACAGGCTTACCGCAAAATACTTTAATGCACCGCTCAAAATCGATACTTTTACCGTTAATAACCTCTCGCGACCAATTGCTACCGGATTGGTTACTTCACAGTTTCCGTTATCGAACCTCAACAATTCATTGGGTACGAATGACTTTGAATTTAAAAACGGAACCGCAAACCTAAGGTTATATTGCAAAGCCGATATTGATAATTTCAGGTTTACAAAGCCTGTTGTTTCAGGAAAAATAGCAATTGCAGATGCTGATATATTGTATATTCCCAGAAAGCTCCATTTGGTAAAAAGTGCCCTGAATATCAATTTCAACCAAAATGATTTATCAATACAGAACGGGCATTTCCAGCTTGGCAAAAGCGAGCTGAATGTAAGCTGTAGTATTGCCAATTTTGCCAACCTTTACTACACTGCACCTGAAAAAATATTGGTTAACCTGAAAATGTCGAGTCCACAATTGTACCTGAAAGAATTTTTACCTTTTTTAGGTCCAAGAACTGCAAAAAAAACACAGTCAGGTGGAAATAAAAAAGTAGTTTCCAAGGAACTGAGCAATGTGCTCGAAGTTTCGAAAATGAATATCCGTTTAACGGTCGATAAAGCCATTTACAATAATTTCCTGGCTAAAAACCTCGATGCAGACATCTCTTTACGTGGTGGCGGCATATTCTTTAATAAGATAAGTGTGGCCCATGCTGGCGGACAACTATCTTTAGACGGGAATATTATGCAGGAAGCTGCCTCAAATAGTTTTAAGATCAATTCAAAGATCAGCCATGTGAGCGTTAAAGACTTCTTCTATTCCTTTGATAATTTCGGACAGAATACCATTACAAACAAAAATTTAAAAGGTTACCTGTCCTCGCTGGTTAACATTTCCGGCAAAATATCCCATACCGGAAAAATTCTTCCCAGATCAATCAATGGCAAAGTGGTTTTCAATCTTAACAATGCAGCACTGGTAAATTTTGATCCAATGGTTAAAGTTGGAAAGTTTGCTTTTGCAAACCGGAATTTATCAAATGTTGAAATTAAAAACCTGGATGGAACACTCACTATTAAAGGCGATAAAGTAGAAATCAGTCCGATGCTCGTAAATTCCAGCGCATTAAATTTTAATGTAAAAGGTACATATGCGCTTGGCGTGGGTACAAACGTAGCCATGGATATTCCGCTGAGAAACCCTAAAGGAGATGAAAATCTGACCAAAGCAGAAAAACGGGAAGCCCGTATGCGTGGTATCGTACTGCATTTAAAAGCTGTTGACGATGATAAGGGCGGAATAAAGATCAGATGGAATAAAGACCACGATTAATCAATTATTCACTGATTCACAATTTAATCATTAAAAATCAAGCGGCCCGAGCCTGTTCATATTTCTAAGAATTAAATACTGGCGGTGCCTGATGTACGGAGTTGCATTCTTTGGTGTCCACCTTCTTGGGTTTGGAAAACAGGAAGCGATTAATGCAGCTTGCTTTTTGGTTAATTTGGTACACGATTTACCATAATACTCCTGTGCAGCAGCCTCGGCACCGTAAATGCCATCGCCCATCTCGATAACATTTAAGTAAACCTCTAAAATTCTTTCTTTACTCCAAAAAATCTCGATCAATAGCGTAAAATAGGCTTCAAATCCTTTCCTGATCCATGATCTGCCAGGCCATAAAAAAACATTTTTAGCAGTTTGTTGTGAAATAGTACTTCCACCCTTTACCTTTTTACCTTTTGCGTTACTGGCGAAAGCTTTTTCGATGGCCTTCATATCAAAACCAATATGCTTTAAAAAGAGTTGATCTTCTGCTGATACCGCTGCCCGTTTCATGTTATCAGACATATCATCAAACTTTACCCACTTTTTTTCAGTTTTAAACGGCTTTCCGTCAGCCTTGCGCTCAATGTTTCGCAATACCATTAAAAGCGTAATTGGCGGATTGATAAAACGCAACGCAATTACCCAAAATACAGAAACCAGCAAAAAATATAAAAATACCTTTGTGGCAATGTTGGTAATCCTTTTAAGGAGGGGATGTTTTGTCTTATTTTTGGTTTTGCTTGTCCGGGTTTTCGCCATGTGGCAAAGGTAATTAAAGCGGCGGAAGATGGGAAGTACCGGAGCGGTGAATGATAAAAAAAATATTTAAAGCAACCAGAAATAAAACGCTCCTGCAAAATTATCGTTGTAAACCTATAATACAAGTTAAAATCACTTTGTTTATGTATTTTGTGATTCAGATTTTCAAACTGACCCCAAAAAAAAATCAACCAAATGAAAAAACTATTTTACCTCATTCTTGCTGTTACTTTATGGAGCTGCAGTACAAGCAAAAATATCACCAACAGATCAGAAAAATGGATAACACTTTTTAACGGAAAAGACATTAAAGACTGGAATGTGAAAATTCACCACCACGATTACAACGTAAATTTTGGAAATACTTTTAGGGTGGAAAACGGAATAATACAGGTTCGTTATGATCAATACGGTGATTTTAATGATCAGTTCGGCCATCTTTATTATAAAACACCATTTTCTTATTATCACCTCAAATTAAAATACCGTTTTGTTGGCGAACTGCAAAAAGGTGCCCCAAGTTATACTTTACGCAACAGTGGGCTAATGTTCCACTCCCAAGATCCAAAAACAATGCCCAAGGAGCAGGATTGGCCAATTTCGATTGAAATGCAGTTTTTAGGAGGTTTGAGTGATGGAAGGCCCCGCCCTACCGGAAACATGTGCTCACCTGGAACTGATATTTTTTATCAGGGTAAATTATACGACGGCCATTGCCTTGATTCAAAATCCAAAACCTACGATGGCGATCAGTGGGTATCAGCAGAGCTAATTGTTATGGGCGATTCGCTGGTTACACACATTATCAACGGAGATACTGTTTTACAATACAGCAAACCTCAAATTGGCGGAGGTGTGGCCAACCGTTACGATCCTAAAATAAAGATTGATGGTAAAGCGCTTAAGCAGGGTTTCATTGCCTTGCAAAGTGAAGGTCAGCCTGTCGATTTTAAGGATATCCAGATTATGGAACTTCCTCAACAGGGCAACAAAAAATCTAATTAAACATTTTTCGATATCATACGTTACAAGAGCATGAAAGTTGCACTAATTACAGGAGGAAGTAAGGGAATCGGTTTTGGTATTGCCGAAGCCCTCCTAAAAAACGGTTACAAGGTAGCCATAACCAGCAGAACAATTGCAAGCGCAAATGAAGCCGCATCTCATCTTGTAGCTCATGGCGATGTATTGGCCATTGAGGCAGATGTTGCCAATTTCACTTCTCAGCAGGAAGCAGTTAACCTAATTCTGGAAAAATGGGGCCAGTTAGATGTACTCATCGCCAATGCTGGAATAGGTCATTTTGCGCCTATTGATGAATTAAGTATTGATTTATGGAAGGAAACCATTGATACGAACCTAACAGGTGTTTTTTACAGCATCAAGGCTACGGTTGATGAAATTAAAAGAACAAACGGACATATCTTTACCATTTCAAGCTTGGCAGGAACAAACTTTTTTGCCGGTGGATCGGCCTACAATGCCAGTAAGTTTGGTTTAACAGGTTTTACCCAATCGGTGATGCTTGATTTAAGGAAATATGGTGTAAAGGTAAGCACAATTATGCCGGGTTCGGTAGCAAGCCATTTCAATGATCATCAACCCGATTCAGAAAATGACGCCTGGAAAATTCAGCCGGAGGATATGGGCAAACTTATTGTTGATTTATTGGCTATGCCAGCCCGAACATTGCCTAGTAAGGTAGAAATCAGGCCAACAACGCCTAAAGGCTAACTGAAGGATAATTTTCTATACAGCTTATTCATTGAACTTGCGGGGATTTATTATTTCCGCAGGTTATTGTTTTCATTACTGCATCAATTTAATATTGACTTAAGTTTTGTAAATTCTATCAACTCAACATCAAATGCCCTGACTTTGTTACAAGATTAAAGCAAATATGCCCTGACTTTGTTACAAGATTTGTTAAAATATGCCCTGACTTTGTTACAAAACACAGATTATGGCGTTTACGATACCTCTTGAATAAACTACAGAACAAAGCCTATAACATCATCCTAAAATCTATTGATTAGATCATAAAAAAAGTCCCGATTTGCATCGGGACTTTTAATTGATTCGTTAAAGAATGCTTATTCAGCAATTACTTCGAAAGGAACCTGAACTTTAACTTCTTTGTGTAAGTTTAAGTTAGCAACATATTCGCCAACAAATTTTGGTTCAGTTTCGAAAGTAATACGACGACGGTCTACATCAAAGCCTTGTGCTTTTAATGCTTCAGCAATCTGGATGGTATTAACCGCTCCAAAGATTTTTCCGCTTTCGCCAGCTTTAGCACCGATAGAAAGTTTAACATCAGTTAAACGCTCAGCAACACCTTCAGCATCTTTCTTAATTTTATCTTGTTTGAAAGCAGCTTGCTTTAAGTTTTCTGCTAAAACTTTTTTAGCAGAAGAAGTAGCCAATGCTCCAAATCCTTGAGGGATTAAATAGTTACGGCCATAACCTGGCTTTACTGTAACTACATCATCTTTCTCGCCAAGGCCTTTAATATCTTGTTTTAAAATAATTTCCATATCTCTAGCCTCCTATTTTAATTGATCAGCAACGAAAGGTAACAAACCGATATGACGGGCACGTTTAACTGCCTGAGCCACTTTACGTTGGAATTTTAACGAAGTACCAGTTAAACGGCGTGGTAATAATTTACCTTGATCGTTAATAAATTTCAACAAGAAATTTGCATCCTTGTAATCGATGTATTTAATTCCGTTTTTCTTGAAACGGCAATATTTTTTACGGTTATCCTCTACTTTAGGGGCGGTTACGTATTGTATTTGTTCTCTTGCCATTACGCTGCAACCTCCTTAGTTTTTTTGTTAAAAGCACCACTACGCTTTTTCTCATTGTAAGCAATAGCGTGTTTGTCTAAACGGATGGTTAAGAAACGTAACACACGCTCATCGCGTTTTAATTCAAGCTCTAATTTTGCGATCAACTCACCTGAAGATTTGTATTCAGTTAAGCTGAAGAATCCGTTTGATTTTTTCTCAATTGGATACGCTAATTTTCTCAAACCCCAATTATCCTCTTGGACAATTTCGGCTCCATTATCAACAAGAACTGCTTTATATTTGGCTAATGCCTCTTTAGCAACTTCTTCTGATAACAAAGGGGTTAGAACGATAACAGTTTCGTACTGATTCATTGTTATAAATTATGTTTTTAATTTTTTAATCCCGAGGTATATTACGGGGATGCAAAAGTAACAATATATTTCTTAAAATCAAATGATTAATAAGATTTTATACCGAAAGAAATACTATTGGCCAGGAATGATGAGAGATAAACCTAAGCGAATAGGTAAATTAAAGAATCGCAGGTGAGATATGTTAATATACAATGTCTCAAATCTTAGATTCAACCACCTTAAATAAAAAAAGGGAGACTATCTATCCGACAATCTCCCAACATCAATTAGCTGTATTATTTAATAAGTTTGAATCGTTTTAACAAAACTTTCATCTTTAAACTTAACCACAAAGGTTAATTCTTTTGAATCTGTTTTACTGATATTGAATTTTTTGGTCAACTGTGATTTGTCTTTAAACACTTCGTTGTAAACCTCATCATTGTACTCGTTGTATACTTTAACTTCAATCGGGTTTTTATCCAGGTTATCCAGGTTAAGCGTAATCACCTGATCATTTTGAGTGTAAACAGGTTTAAAGATATTTGATAATTTTGGCTCAGATACAATTGCCTCACCATTTTTAATCGTTACTGTATATTTGGCCAATTTTACATCCGACTCTACTTTAAGCACGTAGTTTCCGTCAGGAAGCGCATTTAAATCATAAATTTTGCTTGAAGCAGCCGAAGCATGAATCTTTTCTTCAAACAGAACTTCTTCATCTGAACCAATAAGTGATAAATTTACATCCTCTGCTTTATCTACAGAAAAACGGATATATTTATCTTTTTCACCTTTTACTTTTAAAGTAAAATTATCATCGTTAGCGTGAACACCCGTAGCAGTAAAAAATAACGCTGCTATTAAACCGATTTTTAAGAACTTTTTCATAACCAATATTTTTAAAGAGTTAATCATTATATGATGGTACTAAGGTATAGAGGCAACTGAAATATAGATGATTGCATATTTTCCACTTTCTATGCTATATTACCCGCAATACACCACTATTTTGCCATAAATTAGAATGAAGCATATTTTTTCCTTATTTTAGTAAGATAAATTATAAAACAATGAAGCCAAGTTTCGAAGTGGTAGAGCCTTCTTTCGGAAGTTCGTTCTACTATTCTAAATATGTAGAGAATGCCAACAACATGGCGCATCTCTGGCATTACCATCCCGAAATAGAAATGGTTTTTGTGAACGGCGGCGCCGGGAAGCGGCAGATCGGTAGCCATGTTTCATACTATACAGAGGGTGACCTGATTTTAATCGGCAGCAACCTTCCTCATTGTGGTTTTACCGATACCAATACCGGGAACAAAAACGAAACCGTAATCCAGATGAAACCTGATTTTTTGGGTTCCGCTTTTTTAGGACTGCAAGAAATTAAGGGAATTCAGGAATTGTTTGACAAATCAAAGGCGGGCATTGCTTTTGGCAGCGGTACCAAAAGTGCGGTTGGCGATAAAATTGAATTGATGGACGACCAAGCTCCATTTGAAAGGCTTTTAACGCTGCTGAGTGTATTAAAGGAACTTGAAAACGCCAAAGACTATAAAATTTTAAATGCCGATGGGTTCTCCATGGAAATGCAGGTGCAGGATAATGACCGCATTAATATGATTTTCAATTATGTAAAAGATCATTTTCAAGACCAGATCAGTTTACAGCACGTTGCAGAAATGTCGAGCATGACAGTGCCATCATTTTGCCGCTATTTTAAAAAAATTACCAAAAAAACCTTTACGCATTTTGTAAACGAGTACCGTGTGGTGCATGCTTCTAAACTTCTGGCTGAAAAACCCATTAGCATTGCAAATATATCTTATGAGAGCGGTTTTAACAATTTTAGCCATTTTAATAAATTGTTTAAGGAATTTACAGGCAAAAGTGCATCAGAATACAGACATGAATTAAAATCAGTAATCAAATAAACAAAATATGAAAACGCTCGTTTTATTGTTAATATCTAATCTAATCGGCATAACGTTACATGCCCAATATGTAGAAATCAATCTGGTAAACTGCAAAATAAGTGATTCGGAACAGAAGAAAATTGAAAAACTGATCGCTTACGAGCGGATGTTCTGCAACGAAATTTTCGAAACCAGAGAAAATATCTCGGTACCGGTTAAAATAAATCTTTATGGAAAATCAAAGGATTACCGTGTAGAAAAAAGCAAGTACAATGCACCGTCAACCACTGGTTTTTATATTCCGGCAATAAACCAGGCCTTTATTATGAAGAGTGGCGATTTTATCCCAGTGGCATTGCATGAAGCCAGTCATAGTATTTTCCAGTATAATTATCAAAAAGCACCTAAATGGTTAAATGAAGGACTGGCCGAGTTTTTTGAAACCCTGGATTTTGACAGTGAAGGAAATTTATATTCTTACCCGCAGAGCAACCGGATCAAAAGTATAAAGTCGGGTTTAGATTATAAGGATACCGAGCGGTTAAAAACGTTTTTCAGGATTTATGATGGTGCTTTTTACGGGCATGGGATTGATGACAACTACAATACCGCTTACAGTATGATCTATTATTTTGTTAAAAATAAAAGAACTGCAGCATTAAAAAACATCATCAAGCTAACTTCACAGGGTTATGATACCGAAAAAGCGATAGCACTTACTTACGGGAGTTTTGATGCATTTGATGCAAGCTATAAACAGTTTTATAACTTGCATTATTAAAAGGATCAGTATTGCTTAACCTTTATACGGTAGTTACCCTTGTAATATTCTTTCATTTTAATCACCTCTTTCGATTTTTCGGTTAGCCAGAAAATAGCATAACTGTCTTTACTGTAATTGATTTTAAGCAGCCAGCAATTAACTGATGCATCTGCATTCAATTTTAAATTATCCTTACCAGTTACTACATAGCGATGGTAGGTTGCTGATTTTTCGTTGGGATCAAAAAAGGAAATATCAAATTGCTGGCCAACTTTTTTAATTGGCAATAACGCATAAGTTTCTAAATCCTGCTCCCACGAAATGATCGGAATATCCAATTTAACAGGCCCTTTCTTAATTGCATCATTATTTTTCACGGTATCAGATGGCTGCATCATGCCAGTTTTATAATCGTAGGCATAAATACCCCTGCGTTTATAATTGGCATAATGATAAATTGGTGCAAGCGTTTTTTTATCACAGATATTGGTTATTGTGGCCAAAAGTGAATCACCATGAAGCCATTTCCAACCAAATTCTACAACTTCATTTTTATCTCTCTTTTTAAAAGCAATTGTTCTTTCCCATAAATCTCCAACAGTACGTTTGGTTTCTAAAGAATCAGCCATATAAACCAGGTAGCTGTTTTTTCCTTCTTTCAGATTGCTCATCACCAGTTTATGGTTTTGAGCATTTATGGTGTCAACCTGTGCCATCAAAGTGCCCGAAAAAGACAACAACATTGCGCTAATAAAAATTAATATTCTCATTTATAAAGTTTTATGGTTAGATTAATTTTAGCCTTGAATGTTACGCAATCTTTTGTAAATCATTTAAGTATTCCAACTTTTCCACATTCCAACTTTTCAATCTTGCAACACCTAAATTTTTCCTATTTTCGTGGCGATGGAAAATTTTATTGTTTCTGCCCGTAAATACCGCCCAGCCACCTTCGAAACCGTAGTTGGCCAGCAGCATATTACAGGTACGCTGAAAAATGCCATCAAAAACAATCAGCTTGCGCAGGCATTTTTATTTTGCGGTCCGCGTGGTGTGGGTAAAACAACCTGTGCCCGTATCCTGGCAAAAACCATAAACTGTACCAACCCTACAGCAGAAATGGAAGCCTGCGGCCAATGCGACAACTGTCTTTCTTTCCAGAACGGACATTCTTTCAATGTGCACGAATTAGATGCGGCATCAAACAACTCTGTTGATGATATCCGTAGTTTAATTGAACAGGTACGTATACCGCCACAAGCGGGGAAATATAAAATCTATATTATTGACGAGGTTCACATGTTATCGCAAAGTGCATTTAATGCCTTTCTGAAAACTTTGGAAGAACCGCCTTCTTATGCCATTTTTATCCTGGCTACTACGGAGAAACATAAAATCCTGCCGACTATTTTATCGCGTTGTCAGATTTTTGATTTCAACCGTATTCAGGTAGAAGATATTGCCAATCACCTATCAACCATTGCCCAGCGCGAAAATATCGCATTTGAAAGTGATGGTTTACATATCATTGCTCAAAAAGCAGATGGCGGTTTGCGTGATGCACTTTCGATGTTTGATCAGATTGCCAGTTATGCCAATAAGAATATTACTTATAAGGCAGTAATCGATAACCTGAACATTCTTGATTACGATTACTTTTTTAAACTTACCTCTTATTTAACCGCAGCAGAAGTTAGCCAAACCTTACTTTTGTTTGATGAGATTCTGAACAACGGTTTTGATGGAAATAATTTTATTAATGGCCTGGCTTCTCACTTCCGTAATTTATTGGTAGGTAAAGATGCATCAACCATTAAACTTTTAGAAGTTAGCGAAAATATTAAGCAAAAATATCTCGATCAGTGCCGGCAAACAGAACTTTCGTTCCTTTTAACTGCCTTAAACCTGGCCAATACCTGCGATTTAAATTATAAAAATTCTAAAAACCAACGTTTACAGGTAGAACTGGCATTAATTAAAATGTGCCATATCCGGTCTGTCGTCAATTTAGCACAACAACCTTTAAATACGAGTAACACAGCAACTGACGGAGATCAGGATAAAAAAAAAACTAATGTCGTAGCCGGGCAGGTTGAAACACCAAAGCCAAAAGCAGAAAGCGAAACCATTGCTTCTACGCCTATTCCAATAGCTAAAAATCCGGTTTCAGCCAGCATTGCTATAGCAGATAAAGCGAAAGAAACACCAAGGGTTAGTCCTCCACCATCTGCCACCTCCATTAGCATTAATATCCCAAAGGCAAATGCGATAAGCACACTTATTCCTTCATTAAATGATCTGGAACGTGTAGCCCAGGGCGATGATGATGACGGACCTAAAAAAGTTACCGGCGATGCCAGAGAACCATTCAGTTACGACCGTTTACTGGAAGTTTGGAATGCCTTTACCCAAAAGATGAAGGCTACCGATCGGATTAATCTTTTTACCATTTTAAATAATTTTGCCCCAACGCTTTTAAACCCCGAACTGATCGAAATTTCTGTTGAAAGCAAAACCCAGGAACACCTTGTGCAGCAAGAATCGGTAGAGCTGTTAAATTTCCTGAGGAATGAACTCCGCAATTTCGGTGTAGAAGTTACTTACAAACTAATGGAACGCAAAATTGAAAACAGGCTTTACGGTAATCGCGAAAAGTACGACTACCTGGTAAATAAAAACCCTAAGCTTGATGAATTGCGCAGAAGGTTTAATCTAGATATTAATCCGTAGTCAATTTTGCGTGCTCACTTTAATTCCTAAGAGAATTTAGTTTAAATATCGATATGCCTAGTTAATTTCAGGGGTATCGTTAATAGGATAACCTTCCTCATCCAAATCATCGCGGTTATCTTCAGGTGTGCGGGCAAGAATTTCATCTTCAGGACTTAATTTTACACTTTCACCATTATCCACATGCATACCCAACTCCTCTAAATTATCTTCAGCAACTTCTTCATCGCGTGCGTATTCATCACCAATGTAAGGGTTGGCTTCATCATAAGTAGAATCGTCATCTTTGGCACCAGCTGCTACCGTTTCATATCCCATCGGATGATCGTAATCTTCATCCGTACCTTTCACATCAAGTTCGTAACTCTGTTTATTCTCATCGTAAGAAAGGTTTTCCTTATTTATTTCGCTGTTTTCTGTAGTGCTGTGTATTTTATCCTGCGATCCTTTATTCTCGTTAATTTCCATGATATATATCTCCTTTAATTTATAGTGATATAACAAAAGGATTCAGATAAGGTTTGTTTGGCAATTAACAATACTAAAATTAAGGTGAATGCTAAATGAAACTTGTCGATCTTGATCTGGCTGTGGAGGTTTTAGATTGTTTTTGAAATACTTTATTCAGTTCAGACGGATAGATTTTTAATTGTTAATATCATTTGGCGTGTCCCAAGCTGCGCAAGGGTCGGGCTATACACTCCAAGTCCTCGCCTGATGAATCCCAATTTAATGTCGGGAGGGCTGTGGGCTTTCCGTTGCTATCCCTCACGCAGCAAAGCGTCTAAAAATTACTATCTTGAAAGTATATCATTCTGCTATCGGTTTATGGGGAAACAGACCGAGGGATACGTCAACGCAAATAGTACCTTCTGGGCCAATCCACCTAAACCCGATTATTCATCGGGAGCAGAAGCGGGAGCAGAACTGCTGCAACCCAAATGCTTCTGTATCCGCTTTCCAAATGCAATCAACTCTATAACAAATAGCTATTAAAGCTGAAAAACCCATCATAAGAAAAGCGCCCTGATTTTTAAATCAGGACGCTAAATATTTCAAGAGTTGTCAGCTTCCATGCCAGAAGCATATTAAAGTTGACAACTCAGCTTATAAACTAGCCAAAGAAGTATTTAAGGTTTCACTAGGGCGCATTGCCTTGCTTGCCAATTCATCATTAGGGTTGTAATAACCGCCAATGTTTTGAGGTTTACCTTGCGAACCGATTAATTCTTCATTGATTTTTGCTTCGTTTTCCAATAGCGTTTTAGCCAATGGCGCAAATCTAGCTTGTAAATCAGCATCCTTGGTTTGTGCTGCTAATGCTTCAGCCCAGTATAAAGCCAAATAGAAATGAGAACCACGGTTATCGATAGTACCTAACTTTCTGCCCGGAGATTTATCTGTTGCCAAGAATTTTGCATTAGCCTCATCTAAAGCATCGGCCAATACCTGCGCTTTTGCATTATTTTGTGTTTGAGACAAGTGCTCTAAAGAAGCCTGAAGGGCAAGGAATTCTCCTAATGAATCCCAGCGTAAATAACCTTCTTCAATAAACTGCTCTATATGTTTTGGGGCAGAACCACCGGCACCGGTTTCAAACAAACCACCGCCATTCATTAAAGGAACAATAGAAAGCATTTTAGCAGATGTTCCCAACTCTAAAATCGGAAATAAATCTGTCAAATAATCACGCAGTACGTTACCTGTAACCGAAATGGTATCCAAACCTTTGCGGATACGCTCCAAAGTAAATTTGGTAGCTTCTATCGGTGCCAGAATACGGATATCCAAACCAGTAGTATCATGATCTTTTAAGTAAGTATTTACTTTAGTGATGATTTCTCTGTCGTGCGCTCTATTTTCATCTAACCAGAAAACGGCCGGAGTTTCAGATAAACGTGCCCTGTTAACAGCCAGTTTAACCCAATCCTGAATTGGAGCATCTTTGGTTTGGCACATGCGGAAAATATCGCCTTTTTCTACCTTTTGATCAAAAAATACTTTACCATCAGCATCAGTTACACGGATTGTTCCTGAACCAGCTGCCTGAAAAGTTTTATCATGCGAACCATATTCTTCAGCTTTCTGGGCCATTAAACCAACATTTGGCACCGATCCTATTGTGGTTACATCAAAAGCACCATGCGCTTTACAATCATCAATGGTTGCGGTATAAACACCAGCGTAAGAACGGTCTGGAATTAAGGCGATGGTATCCTGCGCTTTACCTTCTTTGTTCCACATCTGGCCCGAGGTACGGATCATTGCCGGCATAGATGCATCAACAATCACATCACTTGGTACATGCAGGTTGGTAATTCCCTTATCAGAGTTTACCATCGCTAAAGCCGGTCCGTTTGCAATAGCCTGCGCTAAAGCAGCTTCAACTTCTGCCTGTTTTTCGTTACCGGCAATTTTTGCATAAACATCACCTAAGCCGTTACGGGTATCAATGTTGAGTGCTGCGAACAGATCAGCATATTTAGCAAAAACATCTGCAAAGTAAACTTCTACAATGGCTCCGAAAATTATTGGATCAGAAACTTTCATCATCGTAGCCTTTAAGTGTGCAGATAATAAAACGCCTTCAGCTTTTGCTTCAGCAATTTCTTTTGTTACAAAAGTTTTTAATGCCGATAAACTCAATGCAGAGCTATCAATCACCTCTCCTGCTTTTAATGGCGATAAACCTTTTAATTCGGTTACCGTACCATCTTCACCTACAAACTCAATTTTAAACTGACCTGCTTCTGCAACTGTTGTAGATTTTTCTGAACCATAAAAATCTCCTTCAGTCATACTGGCCACTTTCGTTTTCGAATCAGCCGACCATTTACCCATTGAATGTGGGTTTTGTTTAGCGTAATTTTTAACCGCTTTAGGTGCTCTACGGTCTGAGTTACCCTCACGTAAAACAGGGTTTACAGCCGAGCCTAAAACCTTTGCATATTTAGTTTTAATTGCTTTTTCTTCTTCGCTCTGCGCATTATCAGGATAATTTGGAATAGCAAAACCCTGTGCTTGTAATTCTGTAATGGCACCAACCAATTGTGGAATGGAAGCCGAGATATTTGGTAATTTAATAATGTTTGCTTCCGGAGTGGTAGCCAATGCACCAAGCTCTCCCAAAGCGTCACCAATTTTTTGATCGTCTTTTAAATACTCAGGAAAGTTTGCCAAAATTCTTCCTGCTAAAGAAATATCTCTGGTTTCTACATCAATACCAGCTGATGCGGTAAAAGCTTGTACGATAGGTAAAAGTGAATAGGTTGCCAACATTGGCGCCTCATCGGTTTTGGTGTAGATAATTTTTGATGTATTTGACATATTATATTGATTTTGCTTATTAAGGTTAACTATTCAACCGGTTTTAAAGTTTGCAAACCGGTATTTTTAAAATCGCCTAAAGATAAAATAATCGAATGAATTAAGGAACATCACAATGTTATTTATGATAAGGATAGTAACAGAAAAATGATCCACATAGAAACTAACCGATGGAATACCACAATTGCTTACAAAAAACAAGAAAAGATCATATCCTATTGTGATTACAACAAAAATTGATTCATTAATATGATTTTTAGCTGCCCATGGCAGGAAGCTTTCATGACCCTCATGATTTGTCGCTGCCCATGGCAGGAAGCTTTCCTGACCCTCATGATCTGTCGCTGCCCACGGCAGGGAGCTTTCATGACCCTCATGATCTGCCGCTGCCCATGGCGCGAAACTTTCATGACTTTATTATCTGTTGCCGCCTATGGCGCGAAGTTTTCAGCATAAACAGACCTTACCCGCTTCATATTTTGGCTAAACTTTTGTAGGATCAAAAGCTTATATATCTATCTATTTTAAATTTTTTACTTGAAATGACCGAACCTACCCTAGATCAGCTGTTAAACGCCCGCAAATTCGAAGAGGCGAAAACACTGATGCAAAACGGCGAAAAGCTCCCTAAAAATATCCAAGAATATCAAAAATCATCTATTTTGGATAACCTCTTAAGAGAGAAACAATACGAAATCCTCAACATGATGGTGAAAGATAAAACCATCGAAACCGACATCTACGAATTCGATAATTTTGACAAAAGTGTTTTCCAGAGTATTGTCCGCAATCTGGGTGATAACGAAGATCATATCACATTTTTTAACGATTTTATTACGCATTTCGATAACTTAAATGATGAAGTAAATGCCAAAACTTTATTAGGCTATCTCCTCGAAAATGGTGTAAGTTTAGCTGTAATTAAAGCGGCAATCAATGCGGGTTGTAGTGCAGGTTTTAAAAATAATGCAGAAGAAAATTATATCCATCAGGTAGTGAAAAGCAGCATTCGCAGGTACAACCTTAGTGATGAACAAATCACCGATCTACTAAAAGGTTATATTGATATCCTGATTAATGAAGGTGTAGACATTAATGAAGGCAATGTGGTACAGGAAACACCACTGATTGCGGCTATAAAATTTAACAAGAAAAATTTAATTGAACATTTGCTCGAAAATGGTGCCGATCCTAACCATACCGATAACGATGGTAATTCTGCTTTCTTTTATGCGGTTGCCCATTCGCAAAGCGAAAATATTTATGATATGCTCCGAAATTCCGCTTCACCGAATTTCGACCAGATCAATAAAAATGGAGTAAGCCTGCTGTTCGAATATACAAGGATGATAGCGAACAGTGAAAGCAGTATTCATTTTCTAAAAAAACTAGTTGAGGATGGTGCAGATTTATACCAAACCAGTAAGTGGTACAGCGCAGATAAAACACCATTAGACTTAATTGCCGAAAAACACGCAGATGTATTGCAAGCTTTATTGGAAACCGGCCGGGTAGATGTAAATAGAAGGGATGACCAGGGCAATACGCTACTGCATAAAGTTTGCGCCTATAATGTAAATTACGAAGCGGAAAAAGCCAGGGAAACGTACCGGAAAGTAAAGCTCCTGATTGAAAACGGTGCGGATGTTACTTTATCAAACGACAAGGATGAAACGGCTTTAATGCTTGCATCTGATGATAACCTGAAAATAAAAACTGTTGAACTGCTCATGAAACAATCTTAATATATGTCGATGTCATTTATAATTGCCTGCGAAAGCGGTAAGCGAAAAATTGCCGAACTTTTACTGGCAAATGGAGAAGTAGAAATTGGTTATACAGACGAAAAAGGCAGAACCGCACTCCATTATGCGGCCCATCGCGGTTATTTAGATCTTGTGCAAATTTTAATCGACCGTGGAGCCGACCTGGATTATGAAGACCATGCCGGGGAAACACCTTTATATTTTGCCTGTTTACAAAAACAGAAACAAACGGCAATTTATTTAATTGATAAAGGCGCCAGGGTTAACATTAAAGACTTAAAGGGAAATAGCCTTTTGCATTTAACGGCGCAAAGCGGACAGATAGAAGTACTTGAAAAACTGCTTAACAAAGGGCTTGAGGTTGATGGCGAAAATAATGAAGCAGAAACACCATTACTTGTCGCCTCAGCATGGAGAAACAAAGAAATTGTGCAAAAGCTACTGGAATTTGGCGCCAATATTAATACCACTAACAAACATGGCGATTCTCCATTAATTTTTGCCGTAAAATCCAAAAACACACCAATGGTAGAGCTCATTCTGGACAAAGGTGCCAACATTAACCACATTAACCACGCGGGCGAATCGGCATTATTACTTGCCTGTTACGATGCCAACAGGATGCTTACCAAAATATTGGTAGAAAAAGGTGCAGATGTATTTGTTTCTTCTAAAGATGGCCTTTCGCCAATTTGGTATGCCTGTGCCAATAATCAGAAAGAAATCGTCGATTTATTTTTAGCCAACGGGGTTGATGTAAATTACGCAAAACCACTTTCGGGCAAAGATGATTCGATGTATTCGTATCTTGAATGGGTAGAAACCGCAAATAACATATCCATTTCAGCAAGTTTTTCTTTTGAAAACAGTTACAGTTACGGCGGCGAAAGCATGTTGCATGTAGCAGCAAAAAGCGGCCATTTGAGTATGCTGAAAATGTTGATTGAAAAAGGTGCAAATGTGAACATTCAGGATGAAAGTGGCAATACTGCGCTACATTATGCCGCAGCCAATGGGAAAAAGGATGCCGTAAAATTTCTGCTCGAACAATTAGCAGATCCAGGCATCGTTAACGTGAAAGAACAAAAAACAATCGATTATTCAAACATCAAAGGTTTTAACGAAATTACAGAACTGTTGTTAAACGCAGGGCCAAAAGGCGATCTGCATGCACCTTTAAAAACGGTACCCGTAGAAAATGAAGTTCTGCCCATAAAAAATGACATATCAGCAAAAAAGCAAGCCCTTTTGGATTTGAAAGAACTATTGGATGCCGGAATATTATCGCAGGAAGAATTTGATGCCGAAAAAGCCAAAATATTAAACGGATAGCAGATTTAGTGCGACAAATATTTGATTAAATTTTTAAGCTTAAATATTTAGTTCTAAATTTATCATTAAGAATTTTCCTGGCCGGTGCTCACTCCGGTCAGGAAAGTTTGACATTAATGCTCCCAAAATGAAATCTACTACCAAAACACAGCTGCAATTATTTATCCTGCTTTCACTTTCAGTGTTGATCTACAGCTGCTCACCTAAGCTTTATGTGGATGAAGATAAACGTTATCAAGCCGGAACATTAACAGATGCACAAGTAGATTCTCTCCATTTTTACCTGAAAGAGAATCAAAGATTAACGCTTAAAGATACAATCATCATCAAATATGACTTCAACAGGGATGACTGCTGGAAGGATTTAAGTTATCAGAATGCAGAATTTTTAAATAATGTAAGGTGGACATTCCAAAAAAACATCCTCGAAAAGGCAGAAGCCAGACCTAAAGTTGCCATTTACCAATACCGTGAAGTAGGCGAAAGTTTCAGTCCCATAAAATCAAAAGGCCTGGAAATAGAAACCGACTCCGGCTTTTTAAAAAAACTGTTGTTCAAAGAAAACACCTCATGTGGTACTTCCGCAATTATCCTTCCTAACGGCAAATTTTTATTGGTAAAATCAGATCCGCAATTTTCTGCGCTGCTTTTAAACGCGAAGGATATCGAAAAAAAACTGCTTGAAAATCTGGTGAAGTAAACCAGATAACGTATTTTTTCTATAACAATCTAAAGTGGTTTAAAAAACCCTACTAAATGTTTTGTTGTGCCGTAATTTGGTTTCACTAACCGTTTCCAAATCAACATGAATCAAAATACAACTTTAAGCAAGTCAGGTTAGGGTACGTTACTCTTATTTTTTATGGTTGTAGCAATTATGGCCTGACTGAAAACATCTAATTGATTTTCATGTTATATTTTTCGAAGATTAATTTAATCAAAACCGGTTAATATGAAAAATAAGATTTTTTACGCCTCAATGCTCTCAACCGCAGTAATTTTCGGTTGCCAATCGAAGTCGAATTCGCAAAAACAGGGAGAAGATACCACGCTTACAACTAAAACAGGCGCAATTAATTTACCAGCGCCCGATACCAATGCGGCAAAAAGCAAGTTTAGTAAAGTAATTGGCTGGCCCGAAGGTAAAACGCCTATCGCTCCAGAAGGATTTGTGGTAACCAAATTTGCTTCCAATATCAAAAGTCCGCGCAATACCTATATTGCCCCAAATGGCGATGTCCTGGTTGCACTTTCAAATTCGGAAAGGAGCACTACTGAAAGCATTGCAAATACGGTATCAGGTAAAGCTAAATCTGAAGTTCCAGGAAAAAGTGCCAATACCATTTTACTTTACCGCGATGATAACAAAGATGGCAAACCAGAAACGGTTACTACATTTTTAAATGGCCTCAATCAACCTTTCGGAATGCTGATTATTGGCAACTCATTTTATGTAGCCAATACAGATGGTTTATGGCAGTACCCATATAAAACGGGTGACACCAAGATTACCGCTACAGGGAAAAAGATTTTAAGTTTGCCTGCGGGAGGTTATAACAACCATTGGACAAGAAATCTGATTGCAAATGCAGATCAAAGCAAAATATATGTTACTGTAGGTTCGGGCAGTAATGTTGGTGAAAATGGAATGGAAAATGAAGTTCGAAGAGCGAATATCCTGGAAATAAATCCTGATGGAAGTGGAGAAAAAATTTACGCCAGCGGTTTGAGAAATCCTGTCGGAATAGATTGGGCACCTTCAAGCAAGGTACTTTGGACAGCAGTTAATGAACGCGATGGATTGGGCGACGACCTTGTACCCGATTACATTACCAGTGTAAAACAAGGTGCTTTTTATGGATGGCCATTTTCATATTATGGTCAGAATGAAGACCCTCGTTTAAAAGGTAAAAACCCGGAGATGGTTAAAAAAGCAATAGCACCCGATGTAGCAGTTGGTGCCCATACTGCATCATTAGGATTGGCGTTTTATAAAGACACAAAATTTCCTCAAAAATACCAGGGAGGAGCATTTATAGGTCAGCACGGCTCATGGAACAGGTCGGCAATTTCAGGTTACAAAGTTGCTTTCGTGCCTTTTAAAGATGGAAAACCAGCAGGTAAACCTGAAGATTTTTTAACTGGCTTTGTAGCAGATGTTGATAAGGCCGATGTATATGGCCGTCCGGTTGGCGTTACCCTAACACCCGATGGCGCTTTATTGGTTGCCGACGATGTTAGCGGCGTAATTTGGAGAGTTGCTGCAAAATAATTAATACAATAGCCACAGATTCACAGAATACGTTAAATTTATCTGCCAAATCTGTGGCTAAACTTCCAATTCTTATCCTCTTGAAACCGAACCTTACCCTATTATTTACCCTATTTTCTGTTAGCTGCTTAGCACAAACCATCAAACCCGATTCAGTAAAAAAGCTTAGCGAGATTACAGTAAAAGGTTATTACAATCACCAACCCCTGTTAAGATCGGTATCTGCGGTGAATCTGATCGACAGCAGCGCAATCAGAAATCAACAGAGCAGTTCACTGGTGAGTACACTGAATTCCATTTCAGGTGTAAGAATGGAAGAACGTTCACCAGGCAGTTACCGCTTATCGCTTCGTGGAAGCTTATTACGTTCGCCTTTTGGCATCAGGAATATTAAAATCTATATCGATGATTTTCCTTTAACCGATGCTGGTGGTAACACTTATTTAAATGCGTTGGATATGGCCGCCATCGGCAACATAGAAATCTACAAAGGACCGGAGGCCAGTACATTTGGAGCAAATACAGGAGGTGCCGTTTTAATTAGTCCACCAAATTTTGAAAGAAATGAAATCAGTGTTTCTGCCATAGCTGGTTCATACGGACTTTTCCACCAAACGGCCGCTATCAATCATCAATTTAAAAATTACAGCTTTAATTTTACAGAGGGTTATCAAAAAAGTGATGGTTTCCGCCAGAATAGTGCCATGGATAGAAAGTATTTCCAAACGGCACACCAGTGGAATTATAGTACTGCCGGAAGTTTAAAAGCCTTTGCATTTTATAGTGACCTTGGATATCACACACCGGGAGGCTTAACTGCTGCTCAATTGGAACAAGATCCTAAATTGGCACGTCCTGCAACAGCCACACTACCTGGTGCCATTGCACAACAGGCAGCCATTTATAATAAAACTATTTTCGGCGGGCTATCCAATTCTTATCAGATCAATCCTCATTTTAAACATGTTATTGCGCTCTTTACATCATATACCGATTTCAAAAATCCTTTTATCACCAATTATGAAAAACGTTATGAAAGTACATTGGGCTTGCGTACATTTTTAGATTATGAAAAGGAATATGACGATTTTAAATTTAATGCACAAGTTGGGTTAGAAAGTTCAGCAACCAAAAGCGAAATCAATAATTTTAACAACAACGGTGGTGAAGCAACTTCCATGCAAGCTTCTGATCGTTTAAAAGCAAGCCAGGATTTTGCTTATTTAAGATTAAACTTCGATATCAACAGAAAGTTGCTGATTGAACTTGCATCAAGTCTTAATTTCTACAAGTATAAATACGAAAGTTATTTTCCTGTAGTGATCGCTTCACAACAACGGAAATTTGATCCACAATTTATGCCAAAGGTTGCGCTATCTTATTTAATAACGAACGATTTTTCTGCAAGGGCTTCAGTAAGTAGAGGCTATTCGCCACCCACTATCGCAGAGGTAAGGTCATCAGATAATAACATCAACAATAATTTGCAGGCAGAATCTGGCTGGAATTACGAACTCGGCTTGCGTTACAAAACAAAAAACAACCGCTTTTATGCCAATGCAAACCTATTCAGCTACCAGCTTCAGGATGCAATTGTAAGAAGGCTAAACCAAAATGATACAGAATATTTTATCAATGCCGGCGGAACAAAGCAAAGAGGCATTGAAATTGAAACAGCCATTTGGATTATCAGAAACCCTGCTTCTTTTTTAAGCGGGTTACAATTTAAAAGCAATTATACTTTTAGTCATTTCAGATTTAAAGATTTTGTAAGCGGTAATACAACTTATAGCGGCAATAAACTGACTGGTGTTCCGGCAAATATTTCAATTAACAGTTTGGAATTTAACTTTCCAAAAGAATGTTACCTTTTCCTGCAGCACAATTACACTTCTACCATACCATTAAATGATGCAAATACTGTTTTTGCCAAAAGATACCACCTTGTAGAAGCAAAAGCCGGCATCCGTAATGTAAAGCTGAGTAAAATCCATTTCGAATTATATGCGGGGGTAAATAATTTACTCAATGCTAATTATAGCCTGGGTAATGACTTAAATGCTGCAAACGGAAGATATTTTAATCCAGCGGCAGGAATCAATTTTTATACTGGCCTGGCTATAAAACTTTAACAATAAAAATTCCCACCAATAACTATTGTTATATGGTGGGAATCAGTGATGCTAAAATGCAGCAACTTTTTCGTTCGCTCTGATCACAAGGTCGTTGACAACGATATCAGTATTATAATGTCTTTTGCCATCCTTACCATCGTACGAAACTGCTTCCAATCTACCCTCAATAGTCAAACCGGTACCTTTCTTAATTTGGTTGGCCAGTTCAGCTTTCGCATTCCAAAATGTTAGGGTAAACCAATTCACTTTTTTAATTTCAACGCCATTAGCGTCTTTGTACGATTCATTTACAGCCATGTTAACTTTGGCAATTTTGTAATCTCCAACAATTTTAACATCGGCATCTGCCCCTGCAAATCCACTTAATACTACTTTGTTAGCTGCACTTTCCATAATCTTGAATTTTTATAAGTTTCTTAATGTTTAACGAACAGTCATCATAATCGATAACCGACAGGACAAAAGTGCAAGTAGATTCAGAAATTAGTCGGATTGTAAATATTTATAGTCGTTTATAAACGTTTATATTCGGATAAACCGCTCGTATGACCTCTAATAAGGTTTTTTATTTTTTTTCTTTCAACCATTTTATTTTATAATTTAGAACATCATCCCATAATAAAAAGAAATTATTATGGAACGTTTATGTTTAGATTGCGGAACCCTCGTAAAAGGGAGAACGGATAAAAAATTTTGCAATGATTCTTGTCGCAACAATTACAACAATCATTTAAAGATTAAAGACGATCTTGTTCTCAAACGGATTAACAGCATTTTAAAAAAGAACCGCAATATACTGATGCAACTTAACCCCAGTGGTAAGGCAAAGGTTACACGAAAAGAATTAATTGCTGCTGGCTTTAATTTTGATTACCATACTTATAGCTATACGGCTCAGAATGGAAATGTCTATATTTTCTGTTAAGAATATGGGTACCTTTTTTTAAATGATGAGCGGTATCTGTTGGTAAAAAGAGAAGAAAAACTTTGGTTAGCTTAATTGGTTCGAATTACAGAACAAAAATTGCGGTATTTTTTATTTAAGCTCCAGATGTTTACATTTAACAGCTTATGATAAATTACAACAACAAAGTTTTCAAACCCGTTAGCAATACCGAAAACGGCGAAACTTCAGATGAAACTGTTTTTACCTACCAACAGACAGGAAATATTCTTACTGCCGGATATACTGGTGGAAAAATTGTCTCTGGACATTTAATCGGTCTTGTGGATGAGCATGGCAATATCGAAATGAGGTATCACCAGGTAAATAATAAAGGAGAATTAATGACCGGAATTTGCCAGTCGGTACCAGAACATTTGCCGAATGGCAAAATCAGACTTCATGAAACCTGGCAGTGGACATCGGGCGACAGATCAAAAGGTAAATCTATTATTGAGGAACAATAAGGTTAATTATTTTGCACAAATCTCGTAAATAAGGTTAATGTGAGGTAGTTCATATAACTCTCTTAATGGTCAAAATTTATTACGTTCTTACAGCAGCTATTTCATGTGTTTGTACTATGATTACCACACCAGGTCGAGTAAAAATGCTACCATCCACAATTAAAAACTTAATTTTGATCAGCAGCCACCCATCCAAATTTTGAATAAACATGTCAATAAATAAAAGTCCGATTTTACATTTGCCTCCTTTGCTAAAAACTGCTGCTGATTTGATATACGATCCCTTAGGTTATCAAATCATTAACCTAAAAATGGAAAGTGAAAGTCAGGAATATTCAGCCTGCAGCTTCGAATTAAACAGTTTAAAAATTATCTACCGTGTTTCAAAAATCACCCCTACTAAAACCGGGCAGTTTGTAACCATATGGAAACGGAATAAGGCTGGGATTACTATTCCTTTTGATGAACAGGATGATTTTGACCTGATGATCATCACTGCAATAAGCGAGCACAACTTCGGTCAGTTTATTTTCCCGAAGAACACATTGGCACAACAAAGAATTATCACGAAAAATGGCGTGGGCGGAAAAAGAGGAATCAGAATTTATCCTCCATGGGATACCGTAACCAATAAACAGGCAGAGAAAACCCAGCAGTGGCAACTTGCATATTTTTTCTCTATTAATCTAAACCAATCTACCGATTTAGCATTGGCAAAGAAATTAATTAATACCTAGATTAAAATTAAACACAGCAAGTTTCGGGTAGGTTGCCCCATCACTACCGACTACTTTTGGTTATATTTTTTTTAAGACCATGAAAGCACAGGAAGAAATTAATTTCAACAGGATAGCCGAGGCCATCAGTTACATCAGGGCCAACTTTAAAACACAACCCGGCCTGGAAGAAATTGCAGAACAGGTAAATTTAAGTCCTTTTCATTTTCAAAGGTTATTTAGTGAATGGGCCGGTACCACACCCAAACGTTTTTTGCAATACATCAGTATCGGTTATGCCAAAGAAATGTTAAAAAGTAACCAGAGTTTATTTGATACCGCCCTCGAAACCGGATTATCAGGAACCAGCCGTTTACACGATCTTTTTGTAAATATTGAAGGCATGACGCCCGGAGAATATAAAAATGGTGGCGAAAATCTCCATATTAACTACAGTTTCGCAGAAAGTCCGTTCGGAAACATTATAGTAGCAAGTACACCTAAAGGAATCTGTCATATCGCATTTTATGAAGATGAAAATATTGCGTTTACCAATTTGCAAAAGCAGTTTCCATCAGCCCTTTACCAACAGTTATTGGATAAGGAGCAACAGAACGCTTTATATATTTTCAGTCACGATTGGAGCAAACTGCACCAGGTTAAGCTACATTTAAAAGGGACCGATTTTCAGTTAAAAGTTTGGGAAGCTTTGCTAAAAATACCAATGGGTAAATTGGCCACCTATGGTAACATTGCCAAACAATTACAAAACCAAAATGCATCAAGAGCTGTTGGAACTGCAATAGGCGATAATCCGGTAGCTTTTCTTATTCCCTGCCATCGGGTAATTCAATCGAGCGGTGCTTTAGGGGGTTATCATTGGGGTACAGATCGAAAAACGGCTATAATAGGATGGGAAGCAGCACAAGCCAACAAGCAAATATGAGGAACAATAGCCTAAACACAATGGATTTATTCAGCACCACAATAGATACCAATAAGAACCTGCTACCTTACGGCGGAACCGTAAATTATTATGGAAAATTATTCACCTTATCAGAAGCTGACCATTATTTCAATATCCTGATGAATACCATCGAGTGGAAAAATGATGAAGCTTTTATTATGGGTAAACACATCATCACCAAAAGAAAAGTAGCCTGGTATGGCGATGAATCGTATTCGTATACTTACTCCAATAAATCGAAATTGGCCCTCCCCTGGACAAAAGAACTGCTGGAATTAAAAAAACTCTCGGAAGCGCAAACCGGCACTACATTTAATTCCTGTTTACTCAACTTATACCACAATGGTGATGAAGGAATGGCCTACCACAGTGATGACGAAAAAGCATTGGCTAAAGATTCGGCTATTGCATCTTTAAGTTTCGGTGCCGAAAGAAGATTTTTATTCAAACACAAACAGACCAAAGAAACGGTTGCTTTATTTTTGGAAAATGGAAGTTTACTGGTAATGAAGGATGAAACACAAACAAACTGGCTGCACCGTTTGCCTCGTACTAAAAAAGTAAATCAGCCAAGGGTAAACCTAACGTTTAGGACGATGGTATAACAATGTTGATGAATTAAATTTTTAAAACACTGGGTTCAAACGTACAAGAAAAAAAAATGAGCACAAAATGCGCTCATTTTTCTTAAATAAACTATTCTATATTAATGCTTAAATTCTTTAATGTCTACAATACGGTCGTCATCTGCATTTTTCTTTAAAAACGATGTGCCATTTGCATTAGCCACCCAGGTATATCCATTTTGAATATTTCCAACCAGGGTTTCAGGCGCATTAATTAAATCGGCAGGCAAAGGCAGGTTAAAACTTTCACCTGTAGCGGTATTAACCTGGTATAAAGAATTAGCGGTTAAAAAAACCAAAGTTGTTTTATCCTTCGAGTACATAAAAAACTTCCCCTGGATCCGTTCGTCCGGGTTTTGTCTTTTTACAGGATATACCCTTGAGTTTATCGTTGTAATAAAAAAATCATTGTTGATCAGAATATTACTCCGTGTTAATTCTTCAAGGCCATTGGTATATTTTTTATCTTCAGCACCTTTTGATGCCTTATTTAAACTCACCACTTCAGTTACGCCATCTTTAACTGTAATGATATAAAATGGCGCCATTTTACCGGCATTATTGGCAACCTGTACCAATGCCGCTGTTTTTTGGGTATTGATAAAAGAGGCAAGGATAAATTTCTTTGCGGGTGCACTTGGTGCATCATCAATGGTAATGGTTGTATCTTTGTATTGAATGGCGAAACGATCGGCAGCAGCTGAGGCACCTGAATCTGTTTTTACAATGGTAAGAATGTTCTTTTTCGATTTAGGAAAAACGTTAAAATCTTCAGTGGCAGCAAATGCTTTTGCTTTGTAGGTTTTTTCTGAACTGCCACAACCGAATAAAACAACGGAAAGGAAGAGTGCATAAAGCGTAATTTTCATAGGTATGTTTATTTATATATTTTTTGCTAATTTATAATCTTTATTGCTTCCTTATAATCAAAGTCACCATAAAATTACTTGCCGATAAACTGTAAACAACTGCATTGGAAAGACGGGATGTACATAGGATTTCCCGTTGCTTTCAAAATCCATAGTTTAAACAAACTCAACTCCCGACTTATCGCTAAATTACTTATTTTTGATTTGAGAGATAAACAATGGCGAACCCTTCAAATTTTCTAACCAGGAATAAAAGTATAATCTTATACGGTTTGTTTCTGGCTTTATTGTTATTTCTATTAAAATGGCTCGAATTTCGCCTAATTATCATCAGCCATGCTTTCGAAATTTATGCAGGTTCGATAGCCGTTATTTTTACTGCTTTAGGGATCTGGCTGGCACTTAAATTAACCAAACCGAAAACCATCCTGATCGAAAAAGAAGTTTTTACACAAAAGCCGGAAATTTTTACCCTCAATGAAAACGCACTTGCCAGGTTAAACATTAGCAAAAGGGAACTAGAAGTTTTGCAGCTCATGTCCACAGGCTTAAGTAACCAGGAAATTGCCTTAAAATTATTTGTTTCGCTTAATACCATAAAAACGCATAATGCAAGGCTTTTCGAAAAACTTGAGGTTAAACGCCGAACACAAGCCATAGAAACGGCGAAAAGATTACATATTATTCCTTAACCGACTCATACTTTGGGGCTAAATTAGATGAATTTCAGAAAAATCACCCTTAAGTATGAAGGATAAAAAGAATGTTCCAACCAACTTTGCGGTACAAACTTTAAAAAATTTATAGAAATATGAAAAAGAACGTAATCGTATTCGGGCTCATTGCAGGATTTATCGTATCAGTTTTAATGGTACTTTCTATGGCTAGATGCTATGGTGATCCTAACCTTGAGCACAGCATGCTTATTGGCTATTCCTCTATGGTGCTGGCATTCTCATTTATTTTTGTGGGCATCAAAAACTACCGCGATAAATACAATCACGGCTCAATCAGCTTTGGTAAGGCTTTTAAAATCGGGCTTTTTATCAGCTTAATTGCCTCTACCATATATGTTGTGGTTTGGTTAATTGATTTTTATGTATTTATGCCAGATTTTATGGACAGATATGTAGCGCAGGCCTTGAGAGAAGCCAAAACCAATGGCGCCTCAGCAGCTGAAATTGCAAAGCAGACAAAAGAGCTGGCCGCTAATCAGCAGTTATACAAAAACCCTGTAATGGTTGTATTATTTACCTATATGGAAATTTTACCTGTGGGTATAGTGGTATCGCTTTTAGCTGCACTCATTTTAAAAAGAAGACCGGTTGCTCCCGTGGCTTTCCAATCGTAAAAAAAAGCTCATTTTGTAAATTACCTTAACTTTGATTGTGAAAGTCCTTAGATAAATGAAAATCTATATAGAAACAGCGCGTTTAATTTTGCGTGAATTGGTTACTGAAGATGCGGATGGCATGTTTGAAATGGACAGCGACCATGAGGTACAGCTTTACCTCGGTAACAATCCTGTAAAATCCATTGAGCAGAGCAAAGCAGATATAGCATTTATCAGAAAACAATATGTTGAAAATGGCATCGGCCGATGGGCAGTAATTGAAAAAGAAACAGGAAATTTTACAGGCTGGTGCGGCCTGAAACTGGTTAAGGAAACCAATAATAACCACACTAATTATTACGATCTTGGCTATCGGTTCAGCAAAAAGTACTGGGGAAAAGGATACGCCACGGAAACCGCAATGGCAACCAGAAATTATGGATTTGAGGTATTAATGCTTGATGAAATTATTGGCATTGCAGATACTGGTAACCGAGGATCAATCCATGTTTTAGAAAAAACGGGTTTAAAGCGCATTAATATTTTTGATTACCACGGCATACCGCACCATTGGATGAAGATTTCAAACCCAGTTTAGCGCGATTAAAGCTGATTCTTGCTTTTTATGGTTTAGTTTTTGATGGTTAAAGGAAAATTATTAAAACCATCGTTATGAAACACCTTATCTTCTGCGGAATGCTGATCTTACTATTTAGTTCTTGTAAAGAAAAATTAGATCCAGCATCCTTTACCAATACCAAATGGGAATTAACTGAGCTGCCGGGCTTAACGCTACCAAACTCATCAAAAGCAACCTTAAACTTTGCCGATAGCCTTAAAATAAGCGGAAAATCTTTTTGTAATAATTATGGCGGGCATGCCGAAATTGCCGATCATAAAATAATGGTTAAAAATGTTTTCGGTACTAAAATGTTCTGTCAGGAAACCGATGCGGCCGAGCGTTCGTACTTACATGCATTAAACCAGGTAAACAATGCAAAAGTAACAGACAATAAGCTTTACCTGCTTAACGGTGATAAAACACTGCTTGTTTTTACCAAAACGAATTAGAAAATTACAATCAAAAAGGCTGAACGAAGTATTTTTACTATTTTCGGCCTTTTGAGTTTAACGCAGAAGTAATGCCATCCATAAAAGAAAACCTTAGCTTTTTTTTCTCCACCGTAAGAAATGCATTTAGTTTATTTCAACAGAATGACCCTTTACGGCTGGCAGGTGCAACTGCGTTTTTTACCAATTTTGCCCTTCCCCCTATTTTAATTATCCTGATCAGGCTTTTCGGAATGTTTACCGACAGAAGGCTGCTGGCTACGCATCTGTTTGAGCGTTTGGCCAGCATACTGGATAACGAAAGTATTTTGCAGATCAGAACCACGCTTAGAAATATCAGGGGGGCCGATCAGGCCTGGTATGTTACGCTGTTCAGTTTTATATTTTTCCTTTTCGTTGCAACAACATTATTCAATGTAATTAAAAATTCACTCGAACAGATTTGGAACATCGGTCAAAAAGATAAAAAAGGGATTATCAATACGCTTAAATCCAGGGCGATTTCGGTTACCATTATCCTTTTGGCCGGAATATTGTTTTTTATTGGTTTACTGGCCGATAGCGTGCAGGCCTTTATCGGTGCATATTTAAAAAACGGATCACCATCTTTCGGCTTAGTGCTTACCTCCATTATCAACCAGTTGGTATTTGTGGTGATTGTAACTACTTGGTTTACAATATTATTCCGTTATTTAACCAACGGAAGGCCAACCTGGCGTGCAGCCATTTCGGGTGGATTGTTAACAGGTTGTTTATTTACCGCGGGTAAGTATATTTTAAGGATTCTTTTGCCATTGAGCAACATCAGTAACATTTATGGATCAGCAGGCTCCATAATCGTAATTATGCTTTTCGTGTTTTACTCCTCACTGATATTTTATTTCGGAGCATCGTTTATAAAAGCCTTAAGTGTAGGCAGGGCTACGCCGATTATACCAAAAAACGGATCATTTGCATACGAACTTACCGAGGTTGAACCGGAAAAAGAGCACTAATTCGCTCAGTAAACAAGGGTTGCAAAAGCATTTATTTGTTCAGATTCAGAATCAATTTATCAAGAAGGTTTTTTAACTGATTAATTTCATCATGGCTTATACCGAGATTATCTGACAGCTGAGCACGCAACACAGGAGCCTTTTCTTTTAAAGCATGTCCTTTTTCAGTAAGTGATATTACAATACTTCTTTCATCTTTTAATGACCTCACGCGTTCAACCAGTCCTGTTTCCTGCATGCGCTTAAGCAAAGGCGTTAAGGTATTGGATTGAAGCATCAGTTTCTGTGAAAGTGTGGTTAAGCTAACCGAATCAGTTTCCCAAAGCACCATTAACACAAGATACTGCGGATAGGTAATTCCAAAACTATCCAGCACTGGCTGATAACATTTGGTAACCAACCTGGAAGCAGCATACAGCGGGAAACACAGTTGATTTTCCAGTTTAATCGCATCATTTATTTCCATCACAACTTTCTTTACTAATCACAAAAAAGTATCCAGCTAAGTAAATAATTTTTAACTGAAATTTCCAATCACGAATTTAATCATTAAAAAATCGTTATTGCAGGGTAAGCAATAACGATTCTATTTTAATTCGATTAAATTACTTCCAGCTTCACATCAACGTTGCCGCGTGTGGCATTTGAGTATGGACAGATTGTGTGGGCTTTTTCTACCAGTTCCTGGGCTTGCGCTGCTTCAACTCCTGGTATATGCACCTGTAGGGATACACCAAGTGCAAAGCCTCCCTGCCCATTGGAGTGGAGCGAAACATTTGCTTTAACGCTAGAGGGTTCTTCAGGTTTAACTTTTGCCTGGCCCATAATTAAATTGAGCGCACTATCAAAACAGGCGGCATAGCCCGCAGCAAAAAGCTGTTCGGGGTTGGTATAGCCTTGTTCGCTTCCGCCTAATTCTTTTGGCATTCTAACTTCCAATTCCAACACACCATTTTCACTTGTTATTTTTCCATTACGTCCACCGGTTACAGTAGCACTAGTTTCATACAACGTTTTCATATTATGTCTATTTTTAAAATCGTAAACGATTATATCGTTTACGATACAAATGTAAACATCTATTTTTAAAATGCAAATTTTATTGCCAAAACTTATTTAATTCAAATGTTGGGCACAAAAAAAGGTGTTCATTATTACATGAACACCTTTTAAATCTTTGACAAGTAAGCTTACAAAATCCTATAACCTAAGCCAACTGTAAACAAGTTTAACTTGGTACCAGGATAACCGGCTTTATTAATTTTTGATAAACCAAGTTCGTAACGTGCATCAAAGCTCAACTTTTTAAGATCCAAGCCTGCACCGAACTGCCAGGCCAAAGCCTGGTTTTTAAAGTCGGCTCTGAAAACATTTCCAGCAGCCTGACCGAAACTTTGGTTTTCATCCAATATTAAGGAAAACATTGGTCCGGTGTTTAATCGAAGACCAATACCAGCGGCACCAAATTTAGTACCTACCAATAAAGGAACATCCAAACTTGTAAAACGAACTTTATTTACTTCTCCCGTTGCATCACTTACCAAATCTGCTTTCTTACCTGAAACATAAAGTTCTGGCTGGAAGTAAACACCTGCCGCTCCAACCCTGGCCCATAAGCCACCGTAAAAACCTGTACGGTTGTTACTGTTAAAAGTGTTTTCACTATCAAATTTCGAAAAATTTGCACCAGCTTTAATGCCCAGCTGGAATGATGGCAATACCTGTGCGCTGGCAAATAGGCCAACAAGCAAAAAGGCAACGGTTAAAGATAAAAATTTCATATGCGTTTAATTTTAGCTGGTGGCATTGTTGATCGCTTCCTGTTCTTTTAAGGCGTCAACATTGTTTTTATCACCAAAGTTTTGTGTTTTACCTGCAAAGTAATCTAAAATTCCTGAAATAGTATCTAAGTTATCAGCTAAATTTTGATGTATATCTGGTAGGTCTTTTTCTAAACGGCCATCACCAAGTTCAATATTATCAACTTCGATTTTTCCAATTTTCTGAATAAGTGCCTGTTGAGAGTTTTGTAAATCTTCCAATTCACGCACAATCTTCTCCATTAATTCAAACTTCTTTAAAGTGTTCATAGGTCTTATTTTTTAGTTCAACTATTTCTTATAAACCCACAGCCACTCATTTTGTTTTACACCGCATTTTTTTAACAGATAGATTTGGAATTGCCAAAAACAACTAATAAATTAGTTTAATAATTAATTATGATGAAAAGACTTTGCTATTTATTGATTTTTGTTTGCTTGCATCAAGTAACTTTCGCACAAACGGCCGCTGTGGTAGATAAGGAAAAACTATTTGAATTTTATCAAAATCAACGTTATGCCGAAGCTGGGCAGTATCTAAAAGAGATTTATGGTGAAAATATAACTGATATCAAAATCCTTAATCAGATGGGGTATTGCTTTTTAATGGGAGGTAACACTGTTGAGGCAGAAAAATTTTACACCAGGGCCTATACACTTCAATCACAAAATCTTCCCGTTCTTTTCAGTCTCGGCAACATCAGTACAAAGAGGGGAAATACCGAAAAGGCCAGGCGCTATTATGGAGAAATTCTGAAAATTGATACCAATAACTTTAATGTACACAAACTAATGGCCAATCTGTACAGTTCGCCAAAAGATGATTCGATAAAACGCATATATCTTTTAAAAGCAAACCAGATCAATCCAATTGAAGGTGATGTAGCAACCGACCTTGCAGAGGTACTTTCCAACTATCAGGAATATGAAAAGGCTTACAGTGTACTTGATATTGCCATTAAGGGAGACAGCGATAACCTGGTATTGCAACGTACAAAACTGCCCATTGCCAATCAGTTAAAAAAATACGCTGAGGTAATAGCCGCAGGAGAAAAATTATTAAAAGATGGTGCCGATGCGGGGGTAATAAAAGATGTAGCAAAGGCTTATTATTACACCAAACAATATCAGAAAGCAATTGATCTGTTTAAATTACTGGAAGCAACCGCTATGCAAAATGAGGCCACTTTATATTATACCTCACTCAGTTACCGGGCAATAAAAAATTATCCTCTGGCAGCTAATTATACCAAAAAAACAATTGATGAGGCTATTTCGCCAAATACCTCCAGTTACTATTCACTTTTAGGGCTGGTTTATGAAGAAAACAATCAACTGACGCTCGCAAACGGAGCTTATAAAAAAGGGCTGCAATTTAAAGTGAACGCTACCTTATATTACCGCCTTGCAGTATTTTACGATACCCGGTTAAAACAAGGTAAAAACGCCCTTAAATATTATAATCTTTATTTAAAAAGCAAACCGAGTTTAACGGATGATAAGGAAGAAATCAAGTTTACCAAAGATAGGATAGCACAATTAAACCTGACTGATTAAACCAGATCCTCGAAAACAGGTTTCACATTATCCCAAAATTCATCAAGTGCAATCATCCTGGGCTTAAAAAAGGAAATCAGTTGCGGCCAGTGCTGTTGGTTAAATATGCTCACCCCGGTAATGCTGATGGAAATCTGAGATACTGTTTTACCAAAATCATCGTCGGCATCTCTTATCCAATCCCATTCTTCGCCAACCGTATTGGTAAACAGTAGTTTAAATTCTTCGAACTGTTCAAATATGAGGTGCCTGATATCGGCATCTGAATGCGAAAGTTGAATGCTGATAAAAGCCTTTTTATTGTCGACATCCATTTTAAAAAAGATGTTCTTCACCCCTGTTTTGTAATTTGTCCAATTTACAGTAGAACCACTTGCAGAAGGAACAGGTTTCATGTATTGTCCGAAACTGATCCAAAATTGTTGACGTAAACGGGCTGATTCTTCTTTACTGTACATTTAATTTTTACTGCATCTGATGGAAAGTGCATCACAATTCAATTAATCTGTCTCCCCTTTAGCCTGTCGGAACGCCTGATCATGCATTTAAGCAAGTCCTTCGACAGGCTAAAGGAGACAAATTTATATGTTGATACAACTTTCTGTGAAGCCGCAATATTAAGCGATTAATATTTATATTCAAAATGATAGCTGCCAGAGCCAATCTGTTCTTTTTTATCGCTTTTTGGCAAAACTACGGTTGCGGAGGCATTAGGCGGAATCGTTACATCAAGCTTAAAAAGGCCTTCGGCAATTGTCCATGATGATTTAACAGTACCATAAACAGTTTCCAGTTCGGCAGATGCAGCTGTTAATTTTCCACCTGGCCGGGGCGCAATAACAACCGATTTATAGCCCGGTTGATCTGCTACGGGATTAATGCCGGCAATATTTTTATACATCCAATCGCCAATAGCACCATATGCATAGTGGTTAAAACTATTCATATCTGCCGTCTGAAAAGATCCATCTTGTTTGATGCCATCCCATCGTTCCCAAATGGTGGTGGCCCCCATTTTTACAGGGTAAAGCCATGAAGGGTAACTTTCCTGCATTAAAAGATCATATGCAACACTTTCATGCCCGAAGCGGCTTAATACATGGCATAGGTATGGGGTGCCCAAAAAACCTGTTGTTAAGTGGTTTCCGTAATCTCTCACGTTATCTACCAACCTTTGAGCAGCCTGCGCACGCAGATTTTCGGGCAGCATATCAAACTGTAAAGCTAAAACATAGGCCGTTTGCGTATTCGAAATCAATTTACCGCTCGGGGTCATATTTTCTTTGATATAAGCGGCTTTTATCTGTTCGAGCAGTGTAGTGTATTTGGCCACATCATCAGCTTTGCCCAAAACTTTTGCAGCATTTAGCAACAATTGTGTAGAGTGTGCATAAAAAGTTTGAGCGATCATGTATTTATCGGTAACAGCAGCACGGCCGTCGTTATCATCATTAGGGCGGTAAAACAACCAGTCTCCAAAGTGGGATCCTGTATTCCAAAGGTTGTTTTTTGATACTGATGTGATATAATCGACCCACTTTTTCATGCTGCCATATTGCGTTTCCAGTATGCCTTTATCACCATAAGCTATATACATATCCCAGGGGATAATCGTGGCTACATCTGCCCAGCCGGCCGATCCGGCATCACTTTGATTTAGCACATTGGGTACCACAAAAGGTACACTCCCGCTAGGAAGCTGATCCGCAGAAACATCTTTCAACCATTTGGTAAAAAAGCCCGATACATCCATATTGTAAGCGGCCGTTGTTGCAAAGGCCTGCGCATCACCCGTCCAGCCCAAACGTTCGTCCCTTTGAGGGCAATCTGTTGGTACATCTACAAAATTACCCTTCTGCCCCCATGAAATGTTGTGTTGCAGCTGGTTTAAAAGTGCATTGGAAGTGCTAAATTTTCCGCTGGTTTTCATATCAGAATAAACAGCCACAGCGGTGAGGTTTTCGAGTTTAAGTTCGCCCGGATAGCCTTCAATTTTAACATACCTAAATCCCTGAAATGAAAAATGTGGCTCGAATACCTGTTCGGTTTCACCCTTTAAAATATAGTTATTCTGCTGTTTGGCCGATCTGAGGTTGGTGGTGTAAAAATTGCCTTCTTTGGTTAATACTTCTGCATGACTGATGGAAATTTTTGTCCCGGCAGCACCTTTTGCTTTCAACATCACCCAGCCTACCAAATTCTGCCCAAAATCAACAACAGTTTCTCCAAGTGGGGTTTTGAATATTTTCAAGGCCTTAAATTCTTCATGTTTACTTACTTGCGGCCCACTCATTCCGATCAGTTTCTCCGGTCCGCTGGCTATTTCCTGAACTGGTTTCCAGCTGGCATTTTCTTTGAAACCGTAAGTATTCCAACCCGCAATTTCCAATCTTGCATCATAGGTTTCTCCATCATATATGTTTGATGAACGTATTGGCCCGTAAGCGGTTTTCCAACTGTTATCGGTGATAAAGGTCTCTTTGCTTCCGTCGTTATATTCTACTTCAAGCTGTAACAATAAAGCCCTGGTATCGCCATAAAACTGTTTTTGGTTGGCAAAACCGATCCGGCCTTTGTACCATCCATCGCCAAGCGAAACACCAATTACGTTCCCACCTTTTTTCAATGATTTTTTAATATCGTAAACCTGGTACTGAATGTGGTCTTTATAGCTCGTCCATCCTGGTGCAAAATATGCATTTCCCACACGCGTCCCGTTGATGTGGGCCTCATATAAACCTTTTGCAGTAATATATGCCACTGCAGATTTAATTTCTTTTTTGAGCGTAATTTCTTTTCTAAAAAGCGGACTGGCCATAGCAGTATCCCTTCCTTCTACCGAAATCCATTTTGCGCTCCAGTCCTCAGGTTTTAAGCCTGTTTGGAAATACTGAACCGGAGACCATGCAGATGTATTTCCATGATTATCTTTTACCCTTACCTGCCAGTAATACCTGGTTTTTGAGGAAAGTGCAGGGCCATTGTAGGCAACAAGCACGGATTGATCGTTATTAACGGTTGCTTTCCATAAAACCCGATCAATTTTTGCTGAGGTACCCAGTCTTATTTCGTAATTATTCTGTTTGGTATTTTTGATATCCGAGTTGATCTTCCAGCTAAACCTGGGTTTTGGATTATCAATACTAAAAGGATTTACTAAATGCTCAACAGTTAAATCTCTTACTGAAATTTTCTGCGCAAATATTTGTGTGGTAAATAACAACAAAAATGCAGTGTTTAGCACTGCAAATGAGTGACGGAAAATCTTGTTCATAAATGGTTAGCGTTAATTTTTAGTCTTAACACCACGATATTGAGAAATATTATCCGCTCAACCATCCTGCACTGTCATGAAAAATTAAGCGTTACATCTACGCCAATAAGTACTTAAAAAACTAATTAACAATCCGTTAATAAATAAAAATGAATTAAAAATAATGTTAGCGGTTCATTAAACGGGCTACATATTTCCCAATGATATCGAACTCTAAATTTACAGTATCGCCAACTTCAACTTCCTGTAAATTGGTATGTTCAAAAGTGTAAGGAATAATGAATACTGAAAATTCATCATCTGCCGAATTTACAACCGTTAGGCTGATTCCGTTTACGCAGGCCGATCCTTTCTCCACGGTTACGTTTCCGGCAGAAGCATCGTACTTAAAACGGTATTCCCAGCTGCCATCCAGTTCTTCGCGTTTGATACAAACCGCAGTCTGGTCTACATGGCCCTGCACAATGTGTCCGTCCAAACGTGCATTCATCTGCATACAGCGCTCCAGATTAACCTTGCTGCCTACTTTTAAAGCATCTAAATTGGTTTTGTTTAGCGTTTCATCTATTGCCGTAACAGTATGTGTTCCATCATTTAATGCCACAACAGTTAAACAAACTCCGTTATGCGCAACGCTCTGGTCTATTTTCAGCTCATGGCTGATGGATGATGAAATGGTAAAATGAATGTTTGTGTGATCGTTTTTAATGGCGGTAACCTCGCCAAGTGTTTCTATAATTCCTGTGAACATTTATAATGTATTTTTTTTCATCGTCATTCCCGCGCAGGCGGGAATCTTAATCCTCAATACAAATCCTACCGAGGTATTGCGATTCGCAATCAAGTTGATAATGACGATCGCGCTAAATCTATTTGTTAATATTTCAATCTATTTTTTCTCCAGTCTGAAGTTTTTTTAACCACGTCACTTCCTACCGTAACCGCTTGTTTACTAAAAAGTTGTGCAGCGATCAACGCAGCGATCAGTGCTTCTGTTTCATCCTGTACCTTCAAATTTTCAGCTTTAAAGTATTTCCCTACAAAATGGGTATCAAAGTTGCCACCTTTAAATACTTCGTGCTGCATTACAAATTTACCAAAACCCAAGGTAGTTTCTATCCCGGTAATATCATATTCTTCAATGGCCCTAACCATACGGTCAATGGCCTCTTCCCTGCTTTTACCATAAGTAATCAGTTTGGCGATCATCGGATCATAATAAATCGGAATTTCCATGCCCTGCTCAAAGCCATCATCAACCCTTACGCCATTGCCTTTAGGTGTATTATAGGTTTGCAGGGTACCGATATCGGGAAGGAAATTATTCGCCGGATCTTCTGCATAAACCCTGAGTTCAACCGCATGACCACTTATTTTTAAATCTTCCTGAGAAAAACTCAATTTTTCGCCCGAAGCGATTTTAATCTGCTCTTTTACCAGATCAATACCTGTAATCAGCTCCGTTACCGGGTGCTCCACCTGTAAGCGGGTATTCATTTCCAGGAAAAAGAAATCCAGGTTTTCATCCAGAATGAATTCTACTGTACCTGCTCCGGTGTAGTTTACCGAACGGGCCACATCTACAGCACATTTACCCATCTGCTGCCTTATTTCTTCAGTTAAAATAGATGAGGGTGCTTCTTCCACCACTTTCTGATGACGGCGTTGCACGGAACATTCCCGTTCAAAAAGATGAACAATATTGCCATGGGTATCGCCCAATACCTGTATTTCGATGTGCCTTGGCGAGGTAACATAGCGTTCGATAAAAACCGCGCCATCACCAAAGGCTGAAGTAGCCTCACTAATGGCAAGCTGCATCTGCTCTTCAAAATCTTCCGCTCGCTCTACTATACGCATCCCCTTGCCACCACCGCCAGCAGCAGCTTTAATTAAAATGGGAAAGCCAACTTCGATAGCGCGTTGTTTTGCTTCATTAACATCCTCAATGGCCTCTTCCGTTCCCGGCACCATGGGGATGTTGTATTTTAATGCCGCTGCCTTTGCAGATAATTTATTACCCATCGTTTCCATGGCCTGCGGAGATGGACCGACCAAAATCAACCCTGCATCAGCAACTTTTTGTGCAAAACCTGCATTTTCAGATAAAAAACCATAACCAGGATGAATGGCTTGGGCACCTGTTAGTTTGCAGGCATCGATAATTTTTTCACCAACCAGATAACTTTGATTGGAAGGTGCTGGTCCGATAAAAACTGCTTCATCCGCATAACGAACATGAAGTGCATTCCGGTCGGCTTCAGAAAAAACAGCTACGGTTTTTATTCCCATTTCCTTTGCAGAACGCATAATGCGCAAAGCAATTTCACCACGGTTAGCGATGAGCAGTTTTGAAATTGGAGCTAGAGGTTTGGAGGAATCAGGCATTTTGGTTAGACTTTATATATATTCAGATTGAGCGATGAGCCATCTGACTATTGACCATAAACTATAAAACTATTGAATAAAAATCGGACTCCCGTTTGCCGGCTTCCGACTGCACCTACAAATGTAATATTATTTCAATAGCCTGATCGATCATTTCGGCACTGAGATCCAGGTGTGTTACCAGGCGGACGGTACTGGCACTCGTGGTATTGCAATGCAGGCCCTTCTCTTTCAACTGGTGTACAATTTTTTCTGCTGAACCTTTTTCCACTTCAAAAATGACAATATTGGTTTCAACAGGCATTACCGATTTTACATATTTTGCCGAGCTTAATGCATTGGCCAAGGCTTTTGCATGGGTATGATCATCCTTTAAACGCGTTACATGATTATCGAGTGCATAAATGCCTGCAGCTGCTAAAAACCCTGCCTGGCGCATGCCCCCACCAAAAGCTTTCCTGATTTTCCGCGCTTTATGGATCATTTCCTTATTACCAAGTAAAACTGATCCTACCGGTGCGCCCAGTCCTTTAGATAAACATACTGAAATACCATTAAAATACTTTCCATATTCAAAGGCCTGGTCTCCGGTTGCAACTAAAGCATTAAAAATGCGTGCACCATCCAGATGTAGCTTTAATCCCTTTATATTACATAAGTGATGAATCGGCGCAATCTGAGCCAATGTATAACAGCTTCCGCCACCCTTATTTACCGTATTTTCTAAAACCACCAAACTGGAATTAGGGTAATGAATATTGTCTTCATTAATTTCAGGCTCAATCAGCTCCGGAGTTAAAATACCGCGTTCGCCATGCAACAGCCTGACCGATGCTGCCGAGTGATAGGCAATACCTCCGATTTCGTAACGGTAAACGTGGGCAGTCTGATCGCAGATTACCTCATCCATCGGCTGGGTAAAACACTTAATGGCTATCTGGTTGGTCATCGTTCCGGAAGGACAAAATAATCCGGCTTCCATATTAAAGGTAGCAGCGAGTTTTGTTTCCAGTGCATGCACGGTTTCGTCTTCCCCAAAAACATCATCTCCCACTTTTGCATTCATCATGGCCTCCAACATTCCGGCGGTTGGCCTGGTTACCGTATCACTCCTGAAATCTAAAAATCTGTTGTTCATTATGCTATCTTGTTGTAAAATATTGCTGACGTTTAAAAAAAAGACCAATGCCTTTTCTGGTATAATTTTAAGGTTTTTCGCGGATTAAACACCCTATATAGTGTATTTTTTACACACTTAAAATCCCACAACAACAAATTGTTAAAAAATTATTAAAAAAAAGGATACAAAATATAAGAGTTTTTATACTTTTATCGTGCTAAAACCAAAAATAAATAAAATGATAGTAATTGCAGACGGTGGATCTACCAAAACAAATTGGTGTTTGATTAACGAGGCCGGCAGAAAAATTTACTTTAACACCGAAGGTTACAATCCATATTTTTCAAAAGGAGAGTACATTGTAAAGTCTTTGAATGAGACTCTTCCAGACCACTTGGAAAGAGAGAAATTAACAGCAGTTTATTACTACGGCGCCGGTTGTTCTACACCTGCAAACGTAAAAATTGTGGCTGATGCCATGCAACAGATTTTTACCAATGCAACCATATTTGTAGGTCATGATTTACTTGCCTCTTCTAGGGCACTTCTTGGAAACGAGCCAGGATTTGCTGCTATATTAGGTACAGGAACCAACTCATGTTTGTACGATGGATCTGAAATTACCATGAATATCGATTCATTGGGTTACTTCCTGGGTGATGAAGGTAGCGGTTCGTATATCGGTAAACGTATTTTAAGCGATTACATGAAAGGTTACATGCCAAAAGGTTTACGTGAGGCTTTTTACGACAATTACGCTTTAACCAACGAGGATATTTTTGATAACATTTACAACAAGCCATTGCCGAACCGTTTCTGCGCAAGCTTTAGTAAATTCTTATACGACTTTAAAGATAACTACGAAGATTATGCTTTTGCAACCATTGATTATGCCTTTACAGCATTTTTCGAAGCCTTGGTAATCCACTATCCAAACTACAAAGACCATAAATTAAACTGTGTGGGTTCTGTAGGTTATAGTTTCCGTGATATTTTAAGTATTGTAGCCGACCGTTACGAAATGGGTGTGGGTAAAATTATCCGCTCACCTATAGATGATCTGGTTCATTATCATCTTGAGCTAGCGCCTAAGGCATAGTTTCAGTTTGGAGTTTCCAATGCTGAATCCCTAATTGATCTGAACTCAGATTACACAAAAAATCCCCGGTTTTAAATTTAAAACCGGGGATTTTTATATTTATAAAATGCCGTTTGCTTGGTCTTTCATTGCACTGCGATTTCAAATCCCAGTTCACAGATCTCACTTCTCAGCCCGCTAAAACGAAATTTCCTTACCAAAAAGCTTTGCGTATTTACGTTTATCAAAGCGGTACAAAGTAGCGGCACGATAAGAAACCCCTTTCTGTTTTTCATCCAGCTCTTTTAATACGCCAAAACTTACAATCTTCTTTCTGAAATTTCTTTTATCAAGTTTTTTACCAAGTACCAATTCATATACATGCTGCAATTGGGTCAAGGTAAACTTTTCTGGCAGAAGTTCAAAAGCGATGGGCTGATGTTTAATCCGCCTTTTGATTTTTTCTAAACCTTTATCGTAAATTTTCTGGTGATCGAAAGCCAGTTTAGGCAGATCGGTTATAGGCAGCCAATTGGCGCGTTTTGCATAAGTACTGATCGGGCGCAGTTCTTTATCACCACCTAAACGGATCAGTGCATAGTAAGCCAAAGTAATTACCCTACCCTGAGGGTGCCTGTGCGGATCGCCAAAAGCATAATATTGCTCCATGTAAATACCGCGTAAGCCGGTAAGTTCGTATAAAATGCGTGAGGCAGACTGATCTAAACTCTCATCAGGACCAACTATATTACCGGGCAGTGCCCACCAATCTTTAAACGGTTCTTCATTCCTTTCAATGAGCAAGATTTTTAATTCCTTACCATCAAATCCAAACAAAACGCAATCTATAGAGAATACAGAATCTAAGTGGGGTAAAATTTGTTCCAAAGTAAAATTTAGTTATTTTAAGCAGATAAAGGTATGACTTTCAATATTAAGTAAAAAAAATAAAATAAATTACTTAGTGTAAAAAATACACACTATATTCGTATTATAAAGATGGAGCCAAATATAAAAAATATAGCTGTACTAACTTCTGGAGGCGATGCCCCAGGAATGAATGCCGCAATCAGAGCTGTTGTTCGTACCGGAATTTACCATGGCATTAATATGTTCGGGGTAATGCAAGGCTACCAGGGTTTAATTACCGACAACATAAAACCTATGGACGCCCGTTCTGTAAGTAACATTTTACACTTGGGCGGCACCATATTAAAAACAGCACGCTGTTTAGAGTTTAAAACAGACGAAGGTCAACAGATTGCATATAATAATTTAAAGAAAAACGGTATCGACGGATTAGTGGTAATCGGTGGTGATGGAACGTTCACCGGAGCAAAGCGTTTTTCGGAAACTTTTGGAGTTAAGGTAATCGGTATACCGGGCACAATTGATAACGATTTGGTAGGATCAGATTTTACATTAGGTTACGATACGGCGATAAATACAGTAATCGAAGCCATCGACAAAATCAGAGATACTGCCGATGCGCACGACCGCCTGTTTTTTATAGAGGTAATGGGCCGCGATTCTGGATGTATTGCATTGAGAAGTTCGATTGCCAGCGGTGCCGAAGCAGTGTTATTGCCTGAAAAGGAAACCAGTGTAACCGAACTGATTGAAAAGCTTGCGCTCGGTGCAGCAACAAAAAAATCGTCGAGTATTGTTATTGTAGCCGAAGGCCATAAACAGGGCGGTGCATACGACATTGCCAAAAGGGTAAAGGAAACTTTTGATCATTATGATACCAAAGTAACCATACTTGGCCACCTGCAACGGGGCGGTAGTCCGAGCAGTTTCGACAGGATTTTAGGCAGCCGTTTAGGATTTGCGGCAGTAAATGCGTTAATTGCGGGCGAAACGGAGCAAATGGTTGGTTTAAAAGGAAATGAAATAAAATTAACCAGCATAAGAGAGGCTTTAACCGCTCATTCTTTTAAACTCGAGCCTGATTTAATGGAAATGACAGAAGTACTTTCAATATAATATGGTAGCAGTTGTTTATAGCGGATCAAAAACAGCATTCTGGAAAATAACCCAAAATGGACAGGTTGTTGCACACTGCAATACTACCGGCTTAAACCCCTGCTTTGTTGATCCTAAAACGATCTTACAAATCTTAAATAAAAAAGTTGCCCTGGTCAACAATGCAGAAAATATTAAGAAAATTTATTTTTTTGCAGCCGGAGCATCATCAGCAGATAGAAAAGAAGAGCTATCTAAAACATTGGCTTCATTTTTTAAATACAGTAAAATTGTTGTAGAAAATGATCTTTTCGGAGCTGCTAAAGCTGCCTGTTACGATCGACCCGGTATTGTAGGGATGTTGGGCAGCGGTGCACACTGCGCTTACTTTGATGGTAAAAAGCCAGTGAACAATAACTTTGGCTTGGGCTATATTTTAGGCGATGAAGGCTCTTCAAATTACTTCGGAAAAATTTTGCTTAAAGAATTTTTAAGCCTTAAAATGCCGAAAGATATTGAAACCAAGTTTTTGTTGACGCACAATTTAGACCGTCCACAAATATTAGAACGCATTTACAATAAGCCTCAGGCCAATATATTTCTAACCTCCTTTTTCGATTTCATTACCCAAAACAGCAAACACGAATACATCCGTGGGCTGATTGATCAAGGATTTGAAAAATACATGGAAACTTATGTTCTTCCGATGGCAGAAAAATATAACGACCGCGAAATACATGTTGTAGGCAAGGTTGCTGCTGAGCTCGAAGACCGCTTAAGGTTTGTGGCTGAGAGATACGATATAAAAATTAAAAGCATTATTAAAGAACCAATACAAAATTTATTAAAACATTACATTAATTAACAAAACAATGAGCAAAATTGGAATAAACGGCTTTGGCCGTATCGGCCGCTTGGTTTTCAGAGCCGCATTAAAAAGAGGATTGGATATTGTAGCGATTAACGATTTGATCGAGCCAGATTATATGGCATACATGTTGAAATATGATACTACCCACGGTAAATTTGACGGTACTATCGAAGTTGTTGATGGTAACTTAGTTGTTAACGGTAAAACTATCCGTGTAACTGCAGAAAGAAATCCTGCTGATTTAAAATGGGATGCCGTAGGTGTTGAAGTTGTAATTGAATCTACAGGTTTATTTTTAACACGTGCTGATGCTGAAAAACACATCGCTGCGGGTGCTAAAAAAGTTGTTTTCTCTGCTCCGGCTAAAGATGGCGATATCCCTACTTATGTAATGGGCGTTAACCACCATAAATTAACTGCAGATCAAACTATTGTTTCGAATGCATCTTGTACCACAAACTGTTTAGCACCAATTGCTAAAGTATTAAACGATAACTTTGGTATTGTTGAAGGTTTAATGAGCACAATCCACGCAGTAACAGCAACTCAAAAAACAGTTGATGGTCCTTCTGCTAAAGATTGGAGAGGTGGACGTGGTGGTTTCTCTAACATCATCCCTTCATCTACAGGTGCTGCAAAAGCAGTAGGCATGGTTTTACCTGAATTAAAAGGTAAATTAACTGGTATGTCTTTCCGTGTTCCTGTTGCTGACGTTTCTGTAGTTGATTTAACTGCACGTTTAGAAAAACCAGCTACTTACGAGCAAATCAAAGCTGCTATGAAAGCTGCTTCTGAAGGTGAATTAAAAGGTGTATTGGCTTATACTGAAGATGAAGTTGTATCATCTGATTTCATCGGTGATGATCACGCTTCTATCTTCGATGCAAAAGCAGGTATCTCATTAAATGATAATTTCGTTAAAGTTGTATCTTGGTACGACAATGAGTGGGGATATTCTTCTGCATTAGCTAAATTCGTAGAATATTACGCAAGTTTATAATATAAAAAAGCGCTAAGCGCTTTTTTATTCAATTAAAAGGCAACATTAATCAAATAATGTTGCCTTTTTGTTTTGAAGATGTTTTTCACCTATAAAAAATATTTTATTAAGGCCATTAAAAATATTTTTTAATCAAAAAGATCACTGAAAAACACATAAAAAATTAAATTAGGTTATAAAAGCACCTTAAAAATTGATAAAAATCATTTTTAAACCAAAAATTGATAGTATTTGACTATATCATATCATAATTTGACAATATTTAACAATTAGTTAACATATTTTTGCCTTATATTTGCAATACAGTCGTTTTAAACCCCAATATCTTCAAGAAAAAGATCGGTAAATAAAAAATGACAAAAAAAATACTTAAAATTTTCTTAGTGTATTTTTTACACTATCAAATTTTTTACTATATTTGTAGAGTAATAAACGGAACGATGTTTATCACCAATAAAAAAGATAAATCATTTTCCTGAGAAACCCCGGTTTAGATGGAAGATTAAAGACAAAGCCTGGCTCATAACAGGTTTATATTTGGTTAGAAAAAAGAGACAAGTCTGGATAGATTGTCTCTTTTCTTATTTTAATGGTATTTGTATCCCAAATCATGAACTACCCTTCCTTATACTTAAAATTTGGATTTCCTTCCCGAGCTTTCATAATATTTATCTTTCAATCATTTTTTCTGAATTTACTATCATAACACTTAAGTCTATTCAGCTTTTTACTTCAGCTTCTTAAAAATTCAAATCTTATTACAACAGCTATTCCGTATAGGATCTTTTTTTCTAAAATCCATATAAATATCGGCCTTAAAATTACCAAACCATCAAATGGCATGGAAACTTCGAGCAAGGGTTTCATCGGCCAATATTATAATGATGGCATTCAAAAACCTAGCTTTAATAATTTTACCCATAAAAAAAGGGCGTAGCCACTGGCTACACCCTCTATCTAAATTAACGCTCTCAACTATGAAGTTGATATAAGGCTCTCACCCCTTATAGGGAACAATATTACTATAGAAAGATTAAGATTTGATGAAGATTTGAATTTAAAAGCATAAAAATGTTAAATCTTCACCAACCACCGCAGCTTCCATATACGATTGCTGCCAGGTACATGATTTTTTTATACTCCAGCACTGCTATTTCAGTTAAATCTGCTGTTCAACACTTTTCACAGTCAAAACTGAACGAAAAAGGATATCTCCCAATGGCTGATTGAATTTAATTGCTCCAGGCTATCCCAGAGCGGTCCATTCATACCTGACTGAGTATTATTTTTCAATTTCCAACCACTTCCCAAGTTTTTTCCATGGGATGGATAATATTATCATTAAAAATCCAAGTAAGAGTTCCATATTTAAATATAATAAAACTTATTGTAATAAACCTAAAAATGGCCGGTTGGCCTAAATAAAGAAGCCTCCCTTAATAGAGAGGCTAAAAGTTTAATCTAAATCGTCCCGTTGATTTAATTTTTACTTACCCAAATCTAAATACAAATGATGTAATTAAGACATCAAATTTCATCTTGTAAATCAATATGTAAATATGTATAATACTATGTAAACATAGGTTTTACTTATTTACAGTGCATTAACATCAAGCCATTTCTTTAACCAGCTTACTGCGGATGCGGCTCAATGTTTCTAAACGCATACCAAGATAGCTCGCAATACAGCGGAGCGGAACTTTAGAAACATCAAAATGATTCATTTCCAAAAATTTCTCATATCGCCTTTCTGCCGACGGAATCCGGGCTATAATGGCGCGCTCAGAAGCGGCATGGTATTGAAGTGCTAAAATTTTTCTACCTATAATGTTGGTTTCGTGGTAGTTTTCGTAAAGCTTATCAATCAGCAGGTTAGGAATTGCAACCAATTCTGAATTTTCCAATGCTTGTAAATACTCTATAGATGGTTGAATATTTTCTTCCGGATGCTGAATGGCACCAACAAATTCGTTTCCTAAACTAATCCATGTGGTAATTTCTTTGTCGTCATCTTTAATAAAACCTCTGACGATACCTGTTGCCACAAAAAAAACATAATCATTGTTGTCAATCGGGGATAAAATGTATTTGTTTTTTTTGACTAGCAGTGGTTTTACATTTTTTTCCATTTCCTGGATAAATCCAGGCGTTATCGAACATAAAGTGCTGAAATAATTCAATACAGCATTAACCAGAAATTGCTTTCGCGATTCAAGCATACAAACAGGGATAGACTTTAGACCCCTAATTATAGCGAATTCTGTTGAAACATTAAAATAAAGTCGATTATTGAGACAATTGTGCTGTTAAAAGCACGTTATCAAGCGATTTGTTTGATATTTTTAAGCGCAATCTGATTAATCCATGTAAAAACCCTAAGCTTCTTCTCATCAAATCACGAAAAACCGGAGAAAACTTCCGCAAAAGTCTGAATTAGAATTGTTTTTGCTGTTTCCTCATCATTTATCTTTCTGATAATTGATCCGTAAATGGCCGCCGAATATTGTGAATAAAGTATTTTGAAAGAAGTACTATCTTGATTTCTCAAACTCCTGAAAAGTATTTCCTGATCAGACAGCCATACCTGTAGGCCCTCATTTTGGTTTTGATCTTCAATACGATTCATTGATACATACATGATAAACTGATAATAAGGGTTTAACATGCTGAGGCATCATTTGTTTAGTAAACCATCTAATAATCAAACAACTAAATAGAGTATTCCAAAAAGCACTATCTGTAATAAGTATTATTTATATTTCTTTTCTATAACCAATGTTCAGCGTTTGGTGTTAAAAATAACATTTAGGCCTCCGGCTTTTTGCCGTTTGAAGGTAGTAGCCGATAGAGATTTCATGTGATCCGTAATCATAATTGCCTAATTTGTTTAAACTGTAATCGTAACCATAACCGATGCGAAGGTTTTCGCGGACAAAAAATTCTGTAATCAGTCCGATAGCACTCCTTGCCCGTATATCGCTCTGTAATTCTGGTTTCGGGTAAAGTTTAACTGATGTTCTGTATACACCGCCAAGCCATAATTTTTGTTTTATCATTAAAAAAGCATTCAAATCCAAAGATGTAGGCCCGTTAAGGTCATCTTTAATCAAAAAAGCTGATTTGAACATAAAATCATTGTTTACCGGGAATACCATCCCGGCCGAAAGGTAAAAATGCGGTTTCGAAGTAATGCTAAGCAGATTGTTATCTCTAAAAACAGGCAGGTACTGACTTAAGAGATTATTAGCGGAGAAACCTATAAAAAACTTTTCGTTGGAATAATGAACCCCAGCCCTGATATCAGGAACCAGTCTGCTTTCATAACCTGTAGGAATTCTGTTATCTCCAGTTTCAGTAGGATCTAACAAACTTCCGTTCAATCCCATTTGCATGATGCCCAATCCTACGCCAAAGGCCAGTACATTGGTTTCAGTGCGATCGAGCTTAATGCGGTAAGCAAAATTACCGGATAAGTTAAGTGAACTTTGGGCCCCGATCTTATCTTTTGATACCAACAGGCCAAGACCTAAACTTTCATCTTTAACGGCTTCATCGACAGATATTGACAATGTTTGTGGCGCACCTTGAATCCCTGTCCACTGTGCCCGTACAAATGCCTGCATATAAAGTTCTTCCTTATAACCTGCATATGCGGGGTTGATGTATAGGCCATTGAATATATACTGCCCGAATTGCGCATTCTGCTGTGCAAAAAGGCACAAAACAAGTAAATTAAAAAATGCCGTTAAAATTATCTTTTTCATATCCTCACCTTTTAACTTGCGTTTACCTCATTACGGTTACATAACCTTTAAATTCCTGCCATTTTGCTGTTTCAGTTTTTACTTTAAGCACATAGAAATAGGTTCCATCTACTAAACCATTCGCTGCCCAATCATTAAGATAGCCAGCTTTCTCATAAACGGTGCTTCCCCACCGGTTAATAATGGTAAGTTGGTTTTCGCTGAACCGATCGAGGCTTTCGATAAAAAAGGTTTCATTTTTTCCATCTCCGTTTGGCGTAAAAACATTGGGAATCTTTAATCCTGTAATTTCTTTTGTATCAATGGATGTATTGTTTGATGGATCAGGATCAGTTTCATTAATGGTTACCGTTGCGCTATTTATGATGTTACCGGGTTTCATTGCCCTAACATTAATAACGAGTTCTACAAAACTGCCATTTGCAAGCGATGGTATGCCCCATGAAACTGTTTTTGTCTGGTTGTTATAACTTGCAGTACCCACAACAGTTGGATCCAAACTGACAAATGTCAGGTTTTCGGGAAGATCATCTTTTACACGAACATTGGTGGCCATGCCCAGTCCATTATTACGTACCAGCAAATTGTATTTAAATACCTCTGTATTGATCACCGGTCTGCTTTCGGATCTTTTAATGATAGAAACATCAGCTGAAAGTTGTGCTTCCATAATCACTTCCATCTCCTCTGAAAGATCAGAACTACAGCCACCCAAACTAAAGGTAATTACGGTGTATTTCCCAGCTGAATTTACCACATAATCCTGCGCGGTGGCACCTGCAATTGCATCGCCATTTTTGAACCACTGGTAAGATGTGGCACCCGTTCCATTGGCCCTTAGTTTAACAGTAACACCGGGTTTGAGGTTTAGGGTATTGGCACTGTTAGATTGCGCAAAGCATGCCGCTGCAGGAAACAGCAGCATACCTAACACAGTGATGCCTAACTTATTAAACCTCATGATTGTTAAACCTACCCTTTTGAATCCTTTATGGGGCTACAGCAATAGTTGCTTTACCAGGTTTAACAGTAACGGTAATGGCTTTACTTGCAGTTGCGGTACAGCTGGTAGATGGTACAATAACAGCGGTGCCTACCGAATACTTACCTTCGGCAGTAAATACGTAAGCATCAGGAGTAACCCCGGCTTTCAAAGTAAAAAGTTCATTATTTGTTCCCGATTGCGCACCCAGGGTGGTAAGATCGGTTACTGCAACACCTGCTTTGGTTGCTGCCCATGTGTAAACTAGCGATACGCCGGTTGGCAACGTCAATGCTGGATCTTTACTTGCAGTAATTACTGTGCTTGCAGTTTGATCTGTACAATAAACGCTTCCAGGTGCATTTACAGCAATTGCTGGTGGAGGCAATTTTTCAACAACAGTATTATCTGATGCATCACTAGGACAAAGATTTATATCCGCTGGTACAACCTGAACAGAATAAGTGTGGGTGCCTGTTGCTAGCGTTGCAGGCACATTAAAAATAGCATCAGTAGCTGTAGCATAGCTTACAGGTGCTTGTACTGTCCCATCAACAGTCCAGACTATTTTATCATTAGCAACTGGGGTGTACCCGGTAAATGTTGGGGTAAGTTTTAAAGTACCGGTTCCACACAGGTATACGTTGGGTGTTGTTTGGGCCAAGGCACCCAAGGGCAATAGGAACATCAAGAATACAAAGATCCTTAAATGGTGTTTTGTAGATTTTTTTGTCATGGTTTGATTTTTTAGGGATGAATGATTTATTTTCTTTTTAATTAATCGCTACAGTTGGTTTATGCGGCACGAGTTTTACCCTAAAATTGAAAGGGATTGCACGCTCGCAGCCATTGGCATTTTTAATGGTTAGCACGCCCTGATAAACTGCAACAGGGGTTGTTGAAGGAATATTTATTGTGATTTCGGCAGGTGGCAAAGTTTGGCTGGAAACAGCAGGGAGTAAACCGCCAGCCCAGGAAATGCTATAAGTTATTGGATTGAATACAGGGTTGGCATAAGCAACTTTTGTACTCATAAGCCCTTCACAAATGCCAGGATCAGGGCCTAACGTTAAATTGGGTTGAGGGTTTACAGTAACAATAAAATCTACTTTTTTGCCGCAATACGTAGCATCATCTGCAAGGTTGTAACTAATGGTGGCATTACCACTGGCAATTGCTGTTACTTTCCCCGCGGCATCTACTGTTGCAACAGCAGCATCGCTGGTGCTCCAGGTTCCGTTTGGATAGGCATTTGTAAAGGTTGCGGTTGTTCCCCCGCACATGGTTGCCACACCAACAATTGCTGGCACGGGAGCATATTGCTTTACTTTTACTTCTACAGCCTGTGCACCTCCTGCATTTTTACAAAGCGTAATTGTATTTACTGCCTCTACATAATAATTTGTTGTGGCCGTTAAAGCTGGCGTTATAAAAGTAGTACCGGTTTTAAGTAATGTACCACCTGTTTGTAAATTGTACCAGTTATACGTAAATGCTGCATCAGGATTAGCTATAGCAAGCGTGGCAGATGATCCGCTACAAATTATTGCACCTGGTACAGCAAGCGTTGGTAAGGGGTTCACTTTAAGCTTTACCCTCAAACGTTCGGAAACTGCGGTAACACAATACGTTCGACTGGCCTGAACATAGTAATTGTAATCTCCGGCGGGAAGAGTAGCTGGAGGGGTAAAAATTAAACCAGTATACACTAAATTACCTCCCGTTTGGGCATCATACCATTTATATTCGGTACAGGCTTGTGCATTTTGAACTGAAAAGCTAGCAGTTTGCCCCTGACATACCGTTTTTTCATCTGTTGTTGAAGGATCGACCAATGTCCGCGGTTTTGCCAGCTTGCGTTTGATATCGTAAATCCTCAAACGGCTAAAGGCCCCTGTAATTCCGCCCATGGTAATTTCCAAACGGTCGTAAACATTTGTTACCAAAAAAGTGAGCGCATATTTACTAGTTGAACCGGGTAAAAGCTTCAGGTTTAAAAATGTACCCGTATTTTGAAATGCTGGTCCGGCTACAACACCATTTAAATAAGGCTGTATGGTAAAGCCGGTTAAAAGACTTAAATCCAAAAGCCCACCCCCTGGGTTCTCGAGGATGATGGTAACCGAATCTGCAGGCTGTGAGGGCTTATTGAAAATGGTTGTCAGGTAAACCTGATTTAACACAGATGCACCAACATCAATCAATGCAAAACTATTGGGGTCTGAATCAATGGCATTAAATGGATCAGTTACACTACCCGTTAAGTTTGCGATACCGCCTAAAGGTGTTGGTTTTACGCCAGAGAGCACATCTATGGCCTCATCGCAATTAATTGATCCTGTGCTGAGTTCCATGATATAGGCATGAAAAACTTTCATCGATAAGGCTGTAGATGCCACTGCCCCTGAAATTTTGATATAAATCCCGTTAAAAGCTTGTGTAGGGGTTACGGTAATTTCGATCTCACCACCACCTCCTATTACGCCCGCAATATTTGCCGAGGTATAAACCGGATTTCGTGTTGCATCGTAGCCAGCTGCATTACCCAATCCCAAACCAGGATAATTATTTGCAGGTACGGTGTGCAGATTGGTAAAACTCCCGATTTCAAAACTGCTTACCAACCCCAATAATTCTTTCGGCAGTGCCAACTTCAATGTAACCGGTGTGTTTGCAGCTATAGTACGCTTGGTGGTATTGGTACCATCGGTGGTAAATTCTAAAAATTGGGTTGCTGATCCTGTGAGGCCTAAAAGCCCGATATCTACAGATAAAGTTGAAGCATCTTTAACCTGTCCGTTCACTGCATTAGATGGATCAGTAACCTTGCCATATAAGGAGCCAAGGATACCCAAATCCAATCCATCAAGGTATGATCCTTGAAAGTTTGCATAAGTCCGTGCTGTATTTTCGCACTGCGCATATAAATAAGCAGGCATAAAAAAAAGCGCAAACACCAGGAAGGATAGACAAGAGCGTCTTTTCAATTGTGGGTTCGGGATAATAGAAGTAAAAAATAGTTTGTTTGCTCGTTGATACAAAAGTACAGCGGGCAAACATCAGATTATCCGTTCACTTTATTCATTAAGGCCATTTGCAGCCTGTAAACCTCTGTTTTATTGATATTTATCAACAAACCCTCAATTTATATTTAAACATGAAAATGCCAGCGGTATTTTACCGCTCAAGGAAAGGATTTAAAATGATCTTATTTGTAAAGTATTATAGGAAAGAAGGGAAAAATATTTAGCAGATAATACTTGCAGGAGAAAAGACTTATTGTATCTTTGCACCCTCTCTGGAAGCTTCCACTCCAGAGTTTAAGAAAGCTTTCCAGCAATGGGAGGCTTTTCTTATTTTAACTGGCCGGGTTAATCGGAAAACAGCACATCCATTGTAATTTCTTTTTGTACTAAACCTGGGTAACGATCGCTATTTGCAACACCATAGGTGGTTATCATGGTCAGAAATAATGCTTTTCTTGTTTTGGTCTGGTATTGAAACACCTTTAATTTATTATTTAATTCTTTTTCATAAGATTTGGTGATTTCGAAAGGTGCTAGAGCGAATTTAACTTCACATATATTTATACAAGAGTCATTTCGATCAATAAGCAGATCAATCTGTGCGCCTTGCTCTGTTTTGGTTTTAGGTAAATAACGCCAGACAGCTATTTCCGCATAGACATTATCTATTCCTATTGCTTTTTTGATCTGTGGAATATGTTTCATGCAAATACTTTCAAAAGCAAAGCCGCTCCAGCTTCTCCATGAGGTACCTGAATAAAATTTTAACCACGTTCCGGCACCCATCGCTTTACTACCATTAATAAATTTGAGGTAAAATATCGAATATTCATCAGTCAACTTGTACAATGCATCCTTACTGCTTTTACCAAACGGAACATAAGGTGTAATAAAGCCAGATTCAGCAAGTTCTGCAAGTAACTGTGTAGCATAGCCCCCACTGCTTAGCTTGCAGGCATCAATAATTTCGGTTCGTGTTAACCCTTTGCCTTTTTTTGCCAGTGCCTGGACAATATCAATATGGTTCTCTGCCTTATCGAATAGCGAATGGTAGAGGTTTTTAAATTCTTCAAGGAGTAGCCCATCTTTTGTAAAAAATAACCTGTCGATGATTTGGACGACACTCTCGCCGGGTTCAATTTCTTTTAGGTACTGCGGGATCCCTCCCATTGCCATATATACCTGTAGGAGCTGGTATTTATCGAGTTTTATTTTTCTATGTTTAAGGTATGCTGCTGTTTCGCCTACCGTAAACGGAAGGAGTCTGATTCTTTTGGTTACCCGGTTGTGCAATCCTCCACGGTTGTTAATCACTTTATTGATCATCCAGGAAGCGGCTGAACCACAAATTACTATAATAAGTTTTTTCTCTTTGGACGCCCAACTGTTCCAAAAATTTTCGAAGGCAGGCATAAATCCCGACCGGGGCGTATTAATCCAAGGAAATTCATCTATAAAAACGACTGTTCGTTCTTTTTTCACCAGGGGAGTGAGGTATTGGATCAGCATTTCAAAAGCTGCAATCCAACTCTGCGGTTTAGCTAATGGGAAACCACCGGTTACTTTGGTAAGTGCCACACTGAAATTTTCCAGCTGCTGATCTAATGTTGCATGATGAATGCCTGAAAATTCAAATGCAATTTCTTTTGTAAATCCATTCCTGATTAAGTAGGTCTTCCCTACCCGCCTACGGCCATATACAGCAATGAGTTCACTTTCGCCGGATTTCTCAATCTTTTTAAGCAGCAATTTTTCTGCAGTTCTTCCTACAACCTGTTGCATAAACATTTAATTTACAGCAGCAAAGGTAGTAAAAAATTGATTTTTGGCGTAATATAAAAAGCTATATCACGCCAAAAGTATGTATTAAAGTATAGTTTTGGCGCAATATAAAAAGTTATATCGCGCCAAAACTATACATCTGGATGATGTTTTGGTGCAATATAAAGTACTCTACTTTATTTACTCTTAAATATTGTTACAGCCAAAGGCGGCAAATCGACAGTTATTGAGTACTCTTGCCCGTTATATTCTTTTAAATCGGGAGTAAGCTCTCCCCTGTTGTTAATACCGCCTCCATAATACACGATATCATCTGTATTAAATATTTCTGTCCATCTGGTTTTGAAAGGTACACCAATCTTATAATTCTCGCGTACCACCGGTGTAAGGTTTACCGCAACAACCAAGGTATCTTTTGCTTTTGGACCTTTGCGCATATAGGTAAACACCGATTCATTTGCATTATCTGCATCCAGCCATTGAAAGCCTTCATAACTAAAGTTGAAATGATATAGCGCAGGCTCTTTCCTATACAAAAAGTTTAAGGCTTTAACGGTTTCCTGCATGCCTTTATGAGGCGGGTATTGCAGTAAATGCCAATCCAGCGATTGAGTAAAATTCCACTCATTAGTTTCGCCGAACTCGTTTCCCATAAACAGCAGCTTCGCCCCTGGATGGGTAAACATATAGCCGTAAAGCGCCCTAAGGTTTGCAAATTTCTGCCAATCATCACCAGGCATTTTATATAGCATAGGAGATTTTCCATGAACAACCTCATCATGGGAAAACGGCAACATAAAGTTTTCGGTAAAGGCGTAGGTCATGCTAAAGCTCAACTGATGGTGGTGGTGCTTTCTACCGAGCGTTTCTACCTTAAAATATTTCAGGGTATCATTCATCCAGCCCATCATCCATTTCATCCCAAAGCCCAAACCACCCGCATGTACAGGATGGGTTACTCCGGGATAGGTGCTGCTTTCTTCGGCAATGGTTTGCACGCCATCGTAATTTCCATAAACGGCAACATTAAGATCCTGCAGAAACTTTATTGCACCAAAGTTCTCACTTCCACCGTATTCATTAGTGGCTGCATCACCGTCTTCTCTCGAAAAGTTAAAGTATAACATAGATGCCACTGCATCCACCCTCAAGCCATCTGCATGGTATTGGTCGATCCAAAACAAGGCATTGCTAATTAAAAAGGAGCGTACTTCGTTTCTGTCGTAATTGAAAATGTACGATTTCCAATCCGGGTGAAATCCTTTGCGCATATCCGCATGCTCGTATAAATGTGTGCCATCAAATTCATACAAACCATGCCTGTCGCCAGGGAAATGAGAAGGCACCCAATCTAAAATTACGGCAATGTTGGCTTTGTGGAGTTCATCAATGAGGTACATCAGATCCTGTGGAGAGCCATAACGTGAGCTTGCGCCAAAATAGCCCGTAATCTGATATCCCCAGCTTGGAAAATACGGGAACTCCATTACAGGCATCAGTTCTACGTGTGTAAAACCCATTTCTTTTACGTAAGGCACAAGCCTGCCTGCTACCTCTCTGCAGTTCAACACCCGCTCAGGATTACCCGGATCGCGCTCCCAGGAACCTAAATGTATTTCATAAACAGAGATTGGTTGATCCAATGCATTAATTTTGGCTCTTTTGTTAAGCCATGACTTATCTTTCCAGGAATAATCAGTATCCCAAACAATTGATGCCGTTTGTGGCGGATGTTCCCATCTTCTGGCATAAGGATCGCCTTTTAAATGTTCTGATTCATCAAATCCTTTGATAAAATATTTATAAACCTCCCCTTTTGATATGTTAGGGATAAATCCTTCCCAAACACCCGACTTATCCCACCGTTTGTTTAAGGGGTGCGCAGTATTGCTCCAGTCGTTAAAATCACCCACTACGTTGACGTGAATTGCATTGGGTGCCCACACTGAAAAATAAGTACCCGCCACGCCATCAACAGAAATTAAGTGGGAACCCATTTTTTCGTAAAGCCTAAAATGTTTTCCTACCAGGAAAAGATCAATGTCGTAATCGGTAAATAAACTGTGTACCCAAACGGATTTCTTTTTATCAATTTTCGGTAACGCTGCTTTTTTTGCAGGAACTTTTTTTGCTGCTGACATAGATATTGGCTAGATAGATGAAGCCCCAAACACTAAACAGTATTTGGGGCTAAATGTTACAGACTTAGAAGCTGTATATCGGTAAAGTTTTTATTGCATTTAAAATGCAGAATGTTGTTATCGTCGGTATAGAAGTCGGTAACTTCTTTATTATCAACAACAATCTTTTTCACCTGGAATTTTACACCGATTACATTACAAACATAAAATTCGTAGTTTGGTGTATATAATCCTTCGTTACGCTGATTTACTTTAATGGATTGTGTATCGCCTTTTACAGTAAATTTCTTTTCCAGATAAATATCCTGTTCATAAGCGAAGGTATCTCCATGATCTTCGTACATGTAGGAGTTTACCTCATAATCACTATGATAGATGTTTAAGGTAACTTCGGTGATCGATTTTTCATCAACATACTGCATTACCGGATATTCCGGCAATACGGTTCCTGCACGTACAAACATCGGCATGCTGTCTATCTTTGCATCTACGGTATATTCATTACCGCCCTCAAGAATTTCGTTGGTCCAGAAGTTATACCAGGTTCCTTTTGGAAGATAAACTTTTCTTGATATGGCACCTTGCTCCAAAACCGGGCAAATTAACAGTTTATCACCATAACAGAATTCATCCTGACGGAAGCTATTGCTGATATTTTCCTGCTCAAGCATTACCAAGGGCCTTAAAATTGGAAAACCATAACGGTGATGTTCCCAGAAAACCGAATACAGATAAGGCATTAAACGATACCTTAATTCGATAAATTTACGGTTAATGTCTTCAAAAAATTCGCCAAAGCTCCATGGTTCGCGTTCGGCGGTATCACCAGCGGAGTGCGCGCGCATAAAGGGTGAGAATGTACCCAATTGAATCCAACGGGTAAATAATTCACCATCCGGCTCGCCACTAAAACCACCTATATCTGTTCCACAAAAAGGAACTCCTGAAACGGATAGGCGCTGGCATTGGATATTTCCGATTTTTAAATGTTCCCAGGTGGCAATGTTATCACCTGTCCATACACTGGCATAACGTTGCATACCTGCATATCCTGCGCGCGTGATGGTAAACGGACGTTTATTGCGCATCAGTTTTTTAAGGCCTTCATAGGTAGAACGTACCATCTGCATACCATAAACATTATGTGCTTTACGGTGCGAGCCACGGTAACCGTCATAATTATGGCGTACATCATTAGGGAAAGTGCCTGAACCAAAAACTGCTGGTTCGTTCATATCATTCCAGAAGCCCGCAACGCCCATATCTACCAGTTCTTTGTAGAGATTGCCCCACCAGGTGCGTACTTTCGGGTTGGTAAAATCAGGGAATTGGCAGCGGCCAGGCCAAACATGCCCTTCCATATAATAATCGTCGCTGCGGCGACAGAAAAATCTTTTCTCTTTACCTTCTTTAAAAACCCAGTAATCATCATCAACTTTAATTCCCGGATCAATCATCACCACGGTTTTAAAACCATCATCAGAAAGTTCTTTGATCATTCTGCGGGGATCGGGAAAGTATTTTTTGTTCCAGGTAAAACAGCGGTAACCATCCATATAATCGATATCAAGATAAATGGCATCGCATGGAATTTTACGTTCGCGGAACTGTTTGGCTATTTCTTTAACCTTTGTTTCAGGATAATAACTCCAGCGGCATTGCTGATACCCTAAAGTCCATTTTGGAGGCATTGGGTGCGTACCTGTAAGGGTTGCATAACGCTTAACCACATCCATAATGTGCGGGCCATGGATATAATAGTATTGCAATTCGCCACCATCGGCCCAGAAACTTGTTTTATTTACATCTTCTGCACCAAAATCGAAATAAGATTTAAAGGTGTTATCAAAGAAAATGCCATAAGCAGCCTGGTTATGCAAGCCGATATAGAAAGGTATTGTACGGTAAAGCGGATCCTGGTTCCAGCCGAATGAATAGGCATCGGTGTTCCAGTTTTCGAACCGACGGCCACGGAGGTTAAAATTGCCCGACTTATCTCCCAGACCGAAAAAGTTCTCTTCGGGGTGACATTTTTTGGTTGCATAAATGTAATAGCCTCCAAAATCCACATTTTCTTCCCAGTGCATGGAGTTGGCTTCATCTACCATTACCACATTTGTAATGTTATCAGAAAAGGAGACATGAAAGTTTGCTTTTTCTATTTTACAGGTTACTGCGTGGGTAGAAATGGTATAGTGATCTTCATGCTCCTGCATTTTAAAAACAGAAACTTTTTGATCTACTTCTGGCACTGCATATGAAAAATCATCGAGGAAAACACCATGCGGTGCAAGGCGGACACGTATTATATCGTCGCTTACGACCCTTACCTCTACCCTGGCATCGCCATCGGAAAAATAAAAGCGGTTACCTTCTTTTTTTACTTTTTTAACTGCCCCAAGGTATTGTTTAACTATAGGTTTTACCGATATATCAACCGGGTTGTTTAAATGCTGTATTTCTTGTTCCTTTTCGATCAGATCACTGGTTTCGATAGGTTTGTCGTTTTGCGCTTCCATCCTTATTTATTCAAAATTTAAAATTCGTTACTCTTAAACTGGGATGTGCTTAAGAAAGTACTATAATACAAATATTTTATAAAAGGGCTGTAGCTTTTTTTGAAAAGATGCATTTAATAGTGTAAGTTTTACACTAACTATCATTTTAATGCTTTTTTTGATGAATGAAATTAGGCTGAAATCTGATGAAGTTGTAATTTTAAAACAGGATAAACGGCAAATAACCGTTTATCTTATTAAATTTTTACAATATGAATCTTCAATCAGTTCTAGTATCCCAATCCAAGCAGCCATTAACTCATCAACTTTTGGTGGCTTTGCTAAAGGGTTATAAAAGGCCTAATGATAAAATATTGTCGTTAAAAAATGAAGGGCTAATTGAACCTATAAAGAAAGGGCTGTACATTGTAGGCAAATCTATCGGAGCGGAGAGACCTGAAAACCCGCTATTGGCCAATCATATCCTTGGGCCAAGCTATCTTTCAATGGAAAGTGCACTTTCTCACTATGGATTAATCCCGGAAAAAGTTTTTGCGATTACATCAATGACCACAAAAGCTTCAAGAAAATTTGAAACCAACATTGGATTATTTACTTATACCAATCTCCCTTTACCTTACTATTCATTTGGCATAACAATGCTGAATTTATCTGAAAATCAGATTGCAATGGTCGCCAGCCCGGAAAAAGCTTTATGCGATAAAATCGTCACAACTGCTGGTATAAATCTGCGTAGCGTAGCGGCAGCAAGGGATTATACATTAAATAATCTTCGGATGGAAGAAAGTGACCTTGCAGCATTAGATGTACAGGCTATCAAAAACTGGGTTGAAAATGCACCTAAAAGAAATAGTTTAAAAATGCTAATCAAAATGATCGAAACGATATGATAAAAAATTGGTTGGATACTTATCATCCTACTGATGCACGTTATTGGCCGCCAAGATCGATATCCTCAAGCCGGACTTTGTTAAGGCAGACATATCACGCTTCATCAGAGATACGAAAGCTCTTGAGATCTGGTCGCCACGCTATTTTCATGATTTAACAGCAAATCTAAAATTGTAAAACAAACTGGCTAAAAAAATAAAAAGCCCTCTCTATCTGTTATGAAAGTAGAGAGGGCCTGTAGCAGTGTATAAAAACTGTTATGGATTAAAGGCAATTCCCAAATAATAAATAGCCCCCGCCATAGGGTTGCCGTACGAGGTGAGGTAATATTTATTCAACACATTGGAACCACCCAGTTTAATTACCGATTGAACGGAAGGAATTCTTAAACTTACCTGAGCATCTAAAGAAGAGTAGGCTGGTACCTGACCGGAGGTGAAAGAAGAATTCCAGTAAAATTGATCCTGCCAACGGTAGGAAATGTTGAAACCAAAATTTTTGATAATTTCCTTGTTTCCCAATCCCAAATTATAACGGATTTTTGGGGTGTTGAAATCGTTGATGTAATTTACCGGAAGATCGCCGATTTCGTTATAAGAAACGTTACCGCTAATGGTATACTTGCCCATGATATAATCTAAACCCAACGCTGCACCATAAGAGGTTACTTTACCCGCAGCATTAACCGGCACACCAAATTTAACAAAGCTACCACCCACATTCTGATATACATCCACGGCGGTGATGAAATCTTTATAAATGTTGTAATAACCATAGGCATCTACCAATAAATTAGGAAGAAGCAGGCCTTTATAACCTAACTCGTAGGATTGTACGCTTTCGGGACGGACACCCTTTGCATCAAAATTATACTGTTGCAACAACGCTGGATTCGGGGTACCTGTTGCAGCTGCCGAAGCTAAAAATGCCCGGTAACTTACATCAGTATAGGGTTTGTTGGTATCAAAATGGTATTTATCGAATATAATTTCAGGCAAACCTCCGATCAGCCTTTGTGAACCGCCACCAACAGATAAATCTATATATTGGTTTTGTGTGGTTGGATTACGGTAACCTGTTTGGTAAGAAACCCTGATATTGTTATTTTTAGCTACCGTAAAAACTCCGGTTATCCTTGGCGTAAACCTGCCTTCAAAATTCTGGCTTTTATCATAGCGGCCTGCAAATGTTAATTTAACCTTACCGTTAAAGAATTTTTTCCCGATCTGGCCGAATGCACCATATTCTTTAATATCAATGGAATTTGTTAAATCGTTAAAAATTGTTCCTGCTGAATTCAAATCATATAAACGGTAAGATGCGCCAACTTGAAATTCGACCACTTTATCAAATAAATTGGTAAAGTTGTACATGCCTTCGTAATGATAAAGATTTGATTTGTCGTCAAATTTAGCTCCATAAACACTTTTCGAGGGATCGGTAGAATTGATACTGGTTGCACTGATGGTTGTGTGCATTACTTTATCTTTTGCCACCTCAAATTGCGGACTTCCAGGCACAAAACGTCCCTGATCGGCAACACTTCTGGCAAATGCCTGTGCAGCAGCATCATTTTGTCCGGCTGCTCTAGCGCCCACATAATTTCCAATATATTGCGGAAACCAGGTTGTTGATGGCTTAGATATCTCATTGACATAACTACCCAGGATAGAAGAAATGTAAGAATCACCCGATCTTTCCTGTGTGGTATAGGCTTTCACAAAAAAATCCTCCCCTTTTACCTCAAGTTTATACTGGCCAATATTAAAATTCCGCAAAGAATAACGGTCAGACCCGGTATAAACAGAGGTTCCGGTGCCCCAGTTAGCCTGTGCTACGGCCTGCACGGTATTACTTATGTTATAATAAAGAGCACCCGATGCTTTCAATGATTTGGTATTGTAATCAACTAGGTTTTCTTCATTATAACCTGTTCTCGAAATATTCTGATCGGGAATAAGTCCGGCTTTTAAACCCACATAAAAAGGGAGGTAATTCTGCACTGCCGGACGTAATCCGGCTGGCAAACCTGCCAAAAATCCGGCCTGTTGGGCCGCATTGGGGATGGCGGCCCCAAAAGTACCGTCGAGTGTTGATTTGATATTCGGTATTAAACCGCCAGAACCTGTATTGATGCCTGCAATGGTTGCGTTTTGAACGCTTAAGGCCACGTTGCGCATATTCTGACTTACTTCATCTCCATAAACGTTAACCCCATCGTAATTTGGATCGCTGCTTCTATCGCCACCTTTCACGCTTCTCGATATGCGATCGAAATTTGAATAATTATTTCCGAACCAATCTTTGGCCTGCAAAAATGAAAACGCAGCTTTTACGCCAAATTTATTGTTCCATGATTTTGCCATACGCACATCTAACTGATTAAATGGCTCTACCGCACTATTATCATCATTAACATGATTTACACCGGTTTTATACTGAAAACTTGCCCCGGGATATTTGAAGGGATCTTTTGAAGTCATTAACAATGTACCATTGATACCACCTGCACCATAAAGTGCTGATGAAGCTCCAGGTAAAAGTTCAACATTATCTACATCAAGTTCGGTAATCCCAACAATATTGCCTACAGAGAAGTTTAATCCAGGAGCCTGGTTATCCATCCCATCGATATATTGATTAAAACGGGTATTGCCATTTGAATTAAAACCGCGGGTATTGATTGATTTAAAAGTTAAACTCTGCATGCTGCTTTCCACACCTTTCATATTGTTTAAGGCATCGTAAAAAGATGGTGCTGCGATTTCTCTGATTGAAGCTGCGCTCATCCGTTCGATAGAAACCGGTGATTCTAAAATACGCTCAGGCGTACGCGAAGCCGATACAACCACATCTCCACCCAATACAACTGCTGTTTCCAGCTCCAGGCTGATACCAGACGTACTTCCATTCACCTGCTGTTCTACAGAACCATAACCTACGTAAGAGGCCACCAAAGTGAAGGGCACCTTGGCCGTAGTTGTAAATGTGAAACTCCCATTTGCTGTAGAGGCGGTTCCGCCAGATTGGCCTTTGATCGTCAAACTTACGCCTGCTAATCCCTCTTTCGATTGCTTATCTTTCACGGTTCCGCTCACCGTAATGCTTTGTGCCTGCGCAGCAATATTAATTGTGCACATCAGCAACAACACAAAGAAGATCTGTGTTAAAATTCTGCTCATAAACGAATGTTAATTTTGGTTAGGGATGATTGGTTAATTCGGTTGTTTGTATTATTAGTTATATAAACTTAAATTCTTTTTTTGAATAATACAAATTATGTCAGCATAATAATTTTCTGTTCAAATTATAATTTTGGATTGATATACAGTTTGTTGTATTTTGCATCAAACATAAACCGTCATTTTGCCCTATCTTAGTAAACTGACTTGTTAGCTAACCATGATGAATAAAATTAAAGCCCTGTTCTGCGTCATTATTCCGATAGCATTAGCTTTTTTATTTAATACCAAATTAGGTAGTACGCCTCCACTGTTAAAATTCCTAAATCCTTTTATGGGTTTTTGGCAAAATGCAGAGAATAATCATTTTATGTTTAACCATAAAGCGAAAATAACCGGGGCCATAGATAAAATTGAAATCGTTTTCGATGACAGAATGATTCCGCATATTTTTGCACAGAATGATCACGATCTATACCTGGCGCAAGGTTATGTTACGGCCATGCACCGGCTTTGGCAGATGGATTTCCAGACCCGTTTTGCAGCAGGAAGAATTAGCGAGGTGGTTGGCGATAAGGCTATTGAGGTTGACCGTTACCAGCGCAGGATGGGCATGGTTTACGGCGCAGAAAACTCGTTGAAGGGTATGATGGCCGATCCAAAGGCAAAAGAAATGATACTGGCCTATACCGAAGGGATTAACGCCTATATTAAAACCCTATCGAAAGCCAACTATCCACTGGAATATAAAATACTCGATTTTAAGCCTGAAGATTGGACGCCGGTGAAATGCGCTTTGTTGCTTAAACAGATGTCGGCTGTATTGGCAATGGGCTCAGATGAATTTTACATGACCAATATCCTGAAGAAATTCGGCCCGGAAGTGACCAAAGATCTTTTTCCAGATTACCCCTTCCGTGAAGACCCTATTATCCCGGTAGGCACAAAATGGAATTTCTCGCCTTTGCCAATACCTAAAACACCGCAAAGTTTTACAGCGGCACAAACCGGCGAGGTAAAAACCAAAGAAAAAGTTGAAGGTATCGGGAGTAACAACTGGGCTTTATCAGGATCAAAAACTGCGTCTGGTTATCCGATTTTAGCAAACGACCCGCATTTGGATTTAACACTTCCTTCCATCTGGTACCAGATCCAGCTACATGCACCTGGCGTAAATACGTATGGCGTTTCCTTGCCCGGCGCACCTGGCGTAATTATTGGCTTTAACCAAAAAATAGCCTGGGGCGTAACCAACGTTGCTGCCGATGTATTAGATTTTTACCAAATTAAGTTCAAAGATTCTTCGCATAACCAATACTGGTACAATAACCAATGGAAAGCAACTACAAAACGGTTGGAAACCATTAAAATCCGCGGTGGAAAGGATGAGATAGATACGGTTTATTATACCCATCATGGTCCGGTGGTTTATTTCCAGAAACCAAAATATGGCAGGGCAGATAATGTTCCTGTTGGTGATGCCTTAAGGTGGATCGCTCATGAAGAATCAAACGAATTGATGACTTTCTACTACCTTAACCGTGGGAAAAATTACAACGATTACCGCAAGGCTTTAACTTTTTACACTGCACCTGCGCAGAACTTTGTTTTTGCAAGTGTAGACAATGATATCGCCATTACGCCAAATGGCAAGTTTCCGCTGAAATGGAAAGATCAGGGTAAATTTATTCTAGATGGCACAGATCCGGCATATGATTGGCATGGATGGATTCCGAATGCGCAGAACCCAACGGTCAAAAATCCACCTCGTGGTTTTGTCAGCTCAGCCAACCAATCGTCCACTGATACCACCTATCCTTATTACATTAATTGGGAGTTTTCTCCTTATGAACGTGGTAAGCGGATCAACGACCGCCTATCGGCCATGAACAAGGCTACCTTAGACAGTATCCGCCTGATGCAGACCGATAACTATAGCATCATGGCACAAAATCTTGTGCCTGCTTTAATACCGCTATTAAACAACGAGCAATTAAATGCCACCCAAAAGGAAGCTCTGGCTTACCTGAACAAGTGGAACAAACGTTACAATGCAAATGAAATTGCAGCCAGCGTGTTCGAGATATGGACCAAAAGGCTGACATATGACATTTGGGCTGATGAATTTGTGGTTAAGGGAATCCCGATGCGTTATCCATCCCGCGACCGTACCGTTGAAATGATTTTAAAAGAACCCAATGCATCCTGGTACGATAACATCAATACTCCTAAAAAAGAAACATTGACTGACCTGGTAAATGAAGCTTTTAAATATAGCTGCGACAGTTTGGAAAAGCGTTTTGGACCGATAAACAAAGATTGGGACTGGGCAAACGTAAAACAGAGCAATGTACCACACCTGGCTAAAATTCCCGGTTTTGGATCAAAAGTATTGCAAATTGGCGGTGCTAAATCCACTATAAATGCCTTAAGCGAAACCAATGGCCCATCATGGCGAATGGTAATCGAACTTGGTAAAACACCAAAGGGGCATGGCGTTTATCCTGGAGGCCAATCTGGTAATCCGGGAAGTAAATTTTATGACAATATGATCGATACCTGGGCCAATGGCAAACTTTACGACCTGTTTTACATGCAGAGTGCTGATGATAAATCGGGCACAATTATTTCTCGTTTAAAAATATCTAAATAAGCAAAAATGGTTTTCATTGTTATAGCAGTAATCTGTTTTCTCCTGCAAATGATCGCCCCCTGGTGGATCATCATTGTAATTTCCTTTGCTACCTGTGGCATCATTGGTAAAACAGGCAAAATAGCTTTCTGGCAATCATTTCTTGCAATTTTTTTGCTGTGGATCGGTTATGCCTTATTTAAAAGTTTACCTAACGATAATGTTTTAGCAGGCCGCGTAGCGGTAATGACGGGCATAAAAATATGGTGGTTGCTTTTACTGGTTACCGGGTTTTTAAGTGGTTTGGTTGCCGGAATAAGTGGCTATTGTGGTTACCATTTCCGTATGGCTATGCTGGCAAAAAAAACTGACGAAAAAATAGCATAATGCTTTGTACTTTTGCAGCGTGAATATAACAGCTGAAGAAATATTTTCGATAAATGACCAGGATGAGTTTAATACACTGGCTTTAAAAATTTTTAACTTACAGGCGCAAAACTGTAATGTATACCGCGAATATATTTTTCATCTGGGAATTGATGCTGAAGAAATAACCAAAGTTGAGCAAATTCCGTTTTTGCCAATAAGCTTTTTTAAAAGTCACCAGGTTTTAAGCAATACCAATCCAATTGAAGTCACTTTCAGCAGTTCGGGTACAACCGGCATGGTACAAAGCAGTCACCACGTTACCGATGTACGCTTGTATGAGCAAAGTTATTTGCAGGCATTTACTACGTTTTATGGGCCTGTAACCGAATATTGCTTTCTGGCACTGCTGCCATCCTACCAGCAACGTTCGGGCTCATCGTTGATTTACATGGTGAATGATCTCATCGAAAAGAGTAACCATCCACAAAGCGGTTATTTTTTGTATAACCATGATGATCTGCTGCAAACCCTGCTCAAACTCAAATCCCAAAACCAAAAAACAGTATTGATAGGAGTTACTTATGCTTTACTTGATTTTATAGCGCAATACGATATCGATTTCCCCGGGCTGATTGTAATGGAAACCGGAGGAATGAAGGGAAAACGTAAAGAAATGGTACGCGAAGAGTTGCATCAGCAATTGACTAATGGATTCGGCGTGAACGCCATTCACAGCGAATATGGGATGACTGAACTGCTTTCTCAAGCTTATTCTTTGGGTGAAGGAGTTTTCAACTGCCCATCGTGGATGAAAATTCTGATACGTGATACCAATGATCCTTTAAGCTTAATCAATCTAGGGAGAACCGGAGGAATCAACGTGATAGACCTTGCCAACGTTAATTCATGCTCTTTTATTGCTGCGCAGGATTTGGGGCGGATAAACCCTGATCAAAGCTTTGAAGTATTGGGCAGATTTGATAATGCCGATATCAGGGGATGCAACCTGTTGGTACAGTAAGTATTTAGTTTACCTTATCAGCGCAACTGGCGCAAATACCGGTAGCAATAAGGTTTAAATGTTCTACTTTAAAGCCCGAAGGAACTTTTAAAGCAGGGATTTTTACGGTATCGAGGCAATAAATTTTATGGCAGTTATCACAGTTAAAGTGAACATGTTCATCATGGTGCTCATGCGCACTGCAACCATCAGAGCAGATGGCATAATTGGCAGTTCCCTGCTGATCCAAAACTTTATGGATTATGCCCTTTTCTTCAAAAGCCTGTAAAACACGGTACAAAGTAACACGGTCTGCATCTTTGCCCATCACCTGCTCCAAATAAGGTTGAGAGGTTGCAGAGTCTCTTCCGCTCAAGATCTCCAGTACCTGTAAACGGGGAGTGGTTCTTTTGAGTCCGTTTTTAACCAAAAGTTTTTCGAAACGCTCTGTATTATTTTCCATAGCCATACAAAAATAAACAATTAATTAATGATTTTGGCATTTTTGATGCTTATCGGCGGGGCATAACCCGCATCTTTTTGTTCCAATTTCAAAATTCCTTTTACATGGATCGGTTTTTCGTTATAGGGTATAGCATTTTCCATCTCGATCATGATCATTACCGGAATGCCGTTCTGTCCACAAAAATAACATTGATTAACCGGCAAAGTGGCCAGCAGGAATTTCTGTTGTTTCTGTCCGCTCTTAATTGGAATGAGATAACCTGTGAGCTCAAATTCTCTGTTTTCAAAACGTTTAATGGATTCAGAAAATAAAGGCAAAAGTTCATTCCTGGCAGTAAGTTCAAACTTAACCGAACCGATTACATCCCAGTTCAAAGATCGCAACTGATCGCTGGGATTATGTTTTTGCATTTGTGACAGCACTACATTGCTCCATAGCATAAAGAAAATAACAAGCAAATTTTTCATTTTTTAGCAGCATCTAATAAAAAAAAGACCGATCGGCTATCTCCAGAATCGTTTATGATAAATTTCCCCTTTAGGATAACCGGATCTTCCGTCCAGGCAAGCGGCTTTAATGTTTTAACCTCTATCATGGAGGGAATATCGCCTGAACCACAGTATGGGCAGGAGGCAACGGGAACAATAGAAAACAGAAATTCGTTAAAACTACTGCCAACTTTAGTGGGAATGATGTATCCTGGAAGCTCAATGATTTTATTGTTGATCGCTTTTAGTGCAGGTGGGAAAACCGGTTGCCAAACCAGGGGTTTTACCTGTTTATCGTATTTTAATCCGATCAGGTTCCAGGTTGGTGTACGCATGTCGGTATGAACGTTTACCTGCGCAACTGCTTTATAAGAGGCTAAACAAAATAAAAATAAAATAATTTTTCTCATTATAACTGCTTCGCATCTAGCAAAAAAAATTCACTTCTGTCATCACCAGAATCATTAATCACAAACTTTCCTTTGAGCTTAACCGGTTTTTCGGTAATCGGAATTGCAGACAACATTTTTACCTGTACCATTGATGGTATGTCGCCTGCGCCGCAGTACGGGCAAGATGCAACAGGCACAATAGAAAACATAAACTCCTTAAACTTTGCGCCCACCTTTACAGGAATGATGTAGCCTGGCAGTTCAATCACTTTGTTGTTTAGCGCTTTTAATGCCGGCGGAAAAACACTTCCCCATTTCCCGGGTGAAATCTCTGCATCATACCGTAACCCGATTATATTCCAGGTAGGCGTGCGCATATCGGTATGCACCTTAACCTGCGCTGCCACTACGTTTACACTTAGATATAAAGCAGTTGATAAAGCTAATGTCTTCATTGTATTAACGGTCTTTTGTTAAAGTTTCGGCAATATCAACCTTATAAATTTGCATGGCGGGTATAAGCGATGCCACTGCACCGATAAGCAAACCGATCCAAATTAAATACCCTTCCTGCCGAATTATGGTAAGCCCGGTTAATTTTGCCTGTGATGATTCCTGGAATGTTCCGATTACCTCCAACGCCAAGTGTCCTGCCAGTAAGCCAAAACAAGCTCCAATAAAGGTTATTAAAATACCTTCGAACAGCACCAGGAAAAACAGCTTTACCTTTGATGCTCCCAAACAGCGCATGATTGCCAAATCGTATTTTCTTTCTTTCATTGCATTATATAAACTGATGAAAATACTCAATGCTGCAATGCCCATTATCAATATGGCGAACCATTTTAGGGTGTCAATTCCAACTCCGATAAGTGAAAATAACCTTGCACTTTCCATCGCCGGTGATGCTGCCTGCATATTGGTGCTTTGATTAACCATGCGGGGAAAGAGGACAACAGACATCGGGGATTTATACTGGATCAAAAGTGCCGTAATCTGTTTATCATTTATCTCTTTTTTATCCGGCAGGTTTGGATGAAGATCGATTTCACCATGTTTTTCTTCATGCATTTTATACACGCTGCCAATATTGGTCAGTATCAGGTTATCGGTTAAGTTTCCCTGCGGTTTCAATATGCCTTTTACCAGGTAAGCATGTTGTTTGTGGATATCGCCGTTGCCCGTTAAACCATGTGCGCCGAAAAAAGTATCTCCAATTTTTAAATTCGAAGTTGAAGCGACTGTACTTCCTATGGTTACCTCCAGATCTTTTTGCCAAAAAACTCCTTTTTGCACTGACAAACCGTAAAGATTGACAAAAGCGCTATCTGTGCCTACAATCCTAAACCCGTTAAAGTTATCACCCAAAGCCAACGGAACGGCCCGTTTAACCATCGGGTGATGTGCTAATCTGTAAGCATCTTTTGCCGGAATATTTCCTGTAGGATAATCGATATGGTAAATACTGCTCAGGATTAATTGTAAAGGACTGCCCTTTGCGCCTACAACAAGATCAATATCTTTGGCATTTTTTTCCAGTTTATTGCTGATCTGATCAGAAGCTAAAAAAAGAATGGAGAGAATGGCCACACCAAAGGCCACCAGAACAATGTTAAGTATGGTAGTCAGTTTATTCCTTGCGAGATTTTTGTAGCTGATTTTAAAAATATTCATTAGAGCAGATAGGTTTTAGTAAAGTGTTCACTAACCCTTTGATCGTGCGTGGCAATAATTAATGCAGCTCCGTTTTCTTTTGCCTGTGAGGTGAGCATCTGAATTACCTGAGCAGCATTTTCATCGTCCAAACTTGATGTTGGTTCGTCGGCAACCAACAGATCCGGTCTGTTTACCAATGCCCGGGCTACTGAAACCCTCTGTAATTGCCCCTGACTTAGTTGATCGGGATATTTTCTGGCCAGATCGGCGATACCAAGATCATTTAAAACTGCAAGATTACGTTCATGATCGATTTTTAAACCGGCCATCACTGCGGCAAGCTCAAGGTTATCGAGCACATCAAGAGATCGGATGAGGTGCGGCCGCTGAAAGACAATTCCAATATGCTTTCCCCTAAAACGGTCCATCCTTTTTGCAGATAACTCATATAATTCGGTATTGTTAATCAAAATTTGGCCTTCCGTAGGTTTCAACAGGCCAGAAATTATGTTCAATAAAGTACTTTTCCCACTGCCCGATGCACCAAGTAAAAGCCATTGCTCCATATCTGCAACCTCCCAATCAGGAAAATTTATCTTCCTCCCCTTTTCATATACATGCGTTAATGATTGGATATTAATCATGGTGTGCTGCTTTTTTAATTTTCTTACTAATGATGTTTTTAATCGCATAACGCCGATAAAGTTCAATCCCATCGTTGGTGCCGTGTTTACAAGCGGGATTTAACATTGTGATGAACAGCAGTGCAGGAATAAAAAAGATTTTATAATTCTTGATCATGTTGATGGTTAAGGATGATTTAAAATTGATGGTTTATCGGGCAGGATTTAAGCATCCGCAGATTGATGAAATGAGCGATTGCAATTGTAAAACCTCCAAGTGGGATCATTATTGGCTCGAGCAGTTCAACCCCTGATAAATGGCCGAAAGCAATACAGGCAAAACCTAAAACAAGTACTACAAGCGGCGCAATGCGGTGGTGCTGCTTTCGATATGCACCGCTCAAGCTCCATATGCCCAGGATTAACGAAACCGCAATCATAGTAACTTCTACAGCCTCGTTGGCCAAAAATCCTATGCCCCACATGGGCAAAACGGTGATTAAAAATGGTAATGCAGCGCAATGTATGGCGCAAAGTGTTGAGGCAGTGATGCCAATCCGATCCAGGTTGATCTTGTAACTCCGTAATTTCATTGAATAATTTTAGCAATCAAATATAAAAGCAATATAGTTGCATTTAAAATATTTAACGCTTTATTTGCAACATAATTGCATTAATATGATGAAGAATTTAATAGCAATCGTTTTGAGCGGATTTTCAGGCTTTGTAAAACCACCTTAATAACGCTATGCTAAATGAGATAATCAGCCTGGAGTTTCCACAAAATATATGCTCACTCTCAAGAAACAAGATGGAAATTACTTGTTGGCAGGGATCAGGATTTTAGTGCCTGCAAAAAGAGCTTGTTTTTGCAATAAGGGGAATGCTTAGAAAAAGTGCTCAAATTGCGTCTGTTAATTCTTACAGAATGAATAAATTATAAAAACGGCACGTTGCTTAAAACCCTTTTAAGAATATTTATAGTTAAAATCAGCAATTTTGGGGAAATTAGTAGATTAAATAAACAAAAAGGTAGTTTTTTGATAATAAACTTAGCTGTTATTTTATGTAAATTTGATTTCCCTACAAACTAAGGCTTAATATGACATCTCCTAAGGACTTAACAATGGCTAAAACCTGTCCACCCTGTCCAAAATGCAAAAATTTTGAGACTTATCGGGTGCCGAGAGGTTTTATCTTTAAAACACTTATGCCCTGGGTATCAATTAAACGATACAAATGCTACAAGTGTTTTAACAAGTTTTACCTATTCAAGTAGTGCCGTATTTATTAACTCCCTCATCTTAGCCACCTTAAAGTGGCTTTTTTATTTAAAGTAATTTTCAAGCCCGATAAACAGATATTAATCCTTAATTATCGGGTTTGAGAATTTTATTCAGCGATGAGAAGAAAATAGTTTTTCTTGCCTTTTTGTACCACTATGAATTTATCGTTAATGAGGTGATCTGCAGTAAAAACCTGTGCCATTTCAGCAACCTTTTCTTTATTTACAGAAACACCGCCACCCTGAATGGTTTTTTTCGCCTCTCCTTTTGATGGGAAAATAGCAGATTTTTCGGCAAGCAAGGTTGCGGCATCAATACCGGCACCAAGTTCTTCAATTAAAATTCTGTACTGTGGTATGCCATCAAAAATATCGAGTACTTCTTTATCAGGTAAGCCTGTTAAAAACTCCAGTGATCCGTTTCCGAACAAAAATTCAGAAGTTTTAATGGCAGTTACCAAAGCTTCTGCTGAGTGTGTTTTAACGGTAATATCTTCAGCCAAAGCTTTTTGAAGAATGCGCAGGTGCGGGGCCGCATCATGTTCTTTTTCCAAGGCCTCTATTTCTTGCTTATTTTTCAACGTAAAAATACGGATCCATTTTTTCACGTCGTCATCTGATGCGTTTAACCAAAACTGGTAAAATTTATAGGGAGATGTTTTCTCCGGATCTAACCAAACTGCGCCGCTTTCGGTTTTACCGAATTTGGTTCCATCGGCTTTTTTAATTAACTGTGTAGTAATGGCATAAGCGGTTCCTGCATCTTTTCTTCTGATCAATTCTGTTCCGGTAACAATGTTCCCCCATTGATCGGATCCACCCATTTGTACCAAACAGTTTTCATTTTTCCATAAATGATAAAAATCATACCCTTGAATTAACTGGTAGCAGAATTCGGTAAAGGAAAGTCCGGAATCGCCTTCCAAACGTCTTTTAACACTATCTTTCGCCATCATGTAATTAACGGTAATGTGTTTACCTACATCCCTGATAAAGGTAAAAAGATTCATATCCTTAAACCAATCGGCATTGTTCACCATTACCGCGCCATTACCACCTTCTTCAAATTTTAAGAATTTGGCCAGTTGCTTTTTCATCCCTTTCAGGTTATGCTCAATCATTTCCGGTGTTTGCAGATTACGCTCATCAGATTTTCCAGATGGATCGCCTACCATACCTGTAGCACCACCAACCAAAGCAAACGGTTTGTGCCCGGCATTTTGAAAATGAATCAGGGTCATGATCTGAGTTAAGTGCCCAACGTGCAACGAATCTGCTGTAGGGTCGAAACCGATATAACCAGAAGTCATACCTTCGTTTAACTTTTCTTCAGTATTCGGCATAATATCATGCAGCATGCCACGCCATCTTAACTCTTCAACAAAATTCGTCATTGTACAAACACTTTAATAATGTGCGTGCAAAGATAAAATTTTAGCTTAGTTTAAAGCAAATTTGTTGGTTTTGTAAACCAGTTCTTAAAATCCGTATTGGCTGTTTCAAAATCGGCATGCCCAATGAGGCAATTTAAGCTGGCATTACTCCTGATAGATTGATTCGGAACCCCGCCACCGTTTAACCAGTTATCACATAGTTTTTTGATCAGTGAAACTTCACCGTCTTCCACCGCATCCATATCCATCGAATTTAGTGTTACATAATCATCTTTGTCTATCCCTGCAGGAAGATCCCAGTATTTACCGCCGGCATCATCTTTTAAAATCGGTCGTAGCGCCGGGTTCATGCGGATAAAATCAACAGGTTTTGCCGGCATATCGGGATTAAGAATCATGTAAGCTACAAAAGCCGCGGTATCGGGTGGGTCGTTTAATATACTTGTTCCCATTTTCTGAATATCTTTAATCAAACCTGGCGCTTCGTGTTTGGCCTTAAGTTCTTCATATTTTACGGGGATTTCTTCGTCATATTGCAACTGTGAAACAGTTCCTGTACCGATGGAAAGCACCTGTACATTTTCGATTCCATATTGCACCCTGTTGCAGATTGCTTCGGTAACGGCAACAAGAACAGGATTATTATTACCGGTAACTCCCCCATCCCAATAATATTTGGGCTTATTGTTTACTAAAAAGGTAGCCGGCTCGTTAAAATAATTCACCGGGGCAGTGCTGGAAGCATGTATTGCATCAACCAGACTTACCAAACAATCTGACGGTGTTGAAGCCTTTGGCTCCAGGTTCTGAAGTTTTCTTTCAATCACGGATGTGGAAGCCATACTACTGCAATCAGACCTGAACAGCTCGGCCCTGTTGCGGTAATAATCATATCCGATGATCAGAAACTGGGTTTTCACCGCACCGTTTATAGCCACATGTGCCGGAATATCCATCATGTCTATTTGGGCAATTCCCGGCAAAATCTCCTTTAGGGCAGCATGTTTCCTTTTGGTGGCGTATTTTGCACCAATTTTAAAAATCCGCGCGACGCTCGCCAGTAAACTTTTTTCAAAAAAACTTAATCTTGAGAATACTTTGCTCCTTAGTTTTTCATCATCAAATATCTTTTCTATTTCAGAAAGCTTAAGGTTTTCGGCCATGGCGGCTGCAACCAGACTGCCACCACTGTTTGCCGATACCAGATCGAACTGCGCCAGCACTTCATGACCGGTTGGATCGGGATTGTTAAAAGTTTCGGCGAAGAGTTTACGCAGGCATTTTACCTGGATAAGTGCCCAGGAGCCTCCTCCATCGAGCGATAATATCCTGTAAGTTTTAGCATTAGGCATGATGCATCAGATTAGGTACAATTAAAGCTATACATTATTCGCCTGCAAAACAATATTGATTTATGTACAATATTTCCACTTCGGGTTTTACAACCTGACAGAAAACATTAACTTGCAGCATGAACTTTTTATCCCATTATTACTTCGACCGGGCAAACAGTAATGCCAATGTGGTAATGGGAACGGTTTTGCCTGATCTGATTAAAAATGCCGCGAAAGAGGCCAATCTGTATCCTCAAAAAAATGAATTTTTATTTAAGGGCAATCCAGATGAAGAGCATTTACTTCTTGGCTGGAAAAGGCACCTTGCAGTTGATCTTTTTTTCCATTCTTCTGATTTCTTCCTCGAAAAAACCTCAGTGCTTAAACAGCTCATTAAACCTATAGTGGAAAATACACCGGTACGTCCATCTTTTCTTGCACATATCGGTTTGGAACTTTTACTGGATCATTTACTTGTAGAACGCAACCTGATCCAGGTAAACGATTTTTATGAGAAGTTAAATGCGGTTAAAAAGGAATCGTTAAGTGATTTCCTCGAGCATTGCAATTTAAAAAACCCTGAGATTTTTTTCAATTTCCTCGAAAAGTTTATTGGCAGCAAATATCTTTTAAGCTATCAAAAGCTCGAAAACATCAGCTACGCTTTAAACCGGATCTGTATGCGTTTGTGGCCTGAAACGCTCAACGAAAAACAGCTCGAGGTACTCACTTTTGAACTTGCGATATTTAAAACAGCATTGGAAAAAGATTTTATGGACATTTTTAAAGATATTGAAGAAAAACTAAGATAATATTCTTGATCATTATCAGTTAAGTGTATTCAACCATTCTTTTATTAAATACAGCCTTTAACAGCTATAATGTTTAGTTAAATCAATTTATCCTCAGGATTTATTTCTCACCGTCATAAAAACCGATTCTTCATTTTTCTATATTTGTCTTATGTCGCTTACTGCAATAAAACAAGAAATGGATGCCCTGGTGGCCGAATTAAACCAGCACAATTATAACTATTATGTGCTGGCCATGCCTACCATCGGTGATTATGAATTTGATAAAAAATTAAAACACCTGGCCGAACTGGAGAAAGCAAACCCGGATTTTGCCGACCCGAATTCGCCTACCCAGCGCGTAGGGGGCGATATTACCAAAAACTTCATTACAGTAAACCATAAATACCCGATGTTATCGTTGGGGAATACCTACAACGAGCAAGATCTGCGCGATTTTGACGAACGCATCCGCAAAGCAATCGGTGATAATTTCCAGTATGTATGCGAACTTAAGTTTGATGGTCTATCCATCAGCCTTACTTACGAAAACGGCAAACTGTTAAGGGCAGTAACCCGTGGGGATGGCACAAAAGGGGATGATGTAACCAATAACGTTAAAACCATCCATACTATTCCCCATCAAATTAAATCTGATGTGGCACCCGATCATTTCGAAATCCGCGGCGAGATATTTATGCATAAAGCGGCCTTTTTACGTTTAAACGCTGCCCGCGAAGAACTGGGCGAAATTCAATACGCAAACCCGCGGAATTTTGCCTCCGGAACAATAAAAATGCAAGACAGTAAGGAAGTAGCCAAACGCCCGTTGGATGGATTTATTTATTTCCTGTATACCGATAAAAATGAATTTAAAACCCATTGGGAAAGCTTAAATGCCGTAAAAGAATGGGGTTTTCATGTATGTGAGCACAACAAACTGGTTTCAGACATTGATGCAGTTTTGGAGTTCATTCACCACTGGGAAGATGAGCGTTTTAAATTGAGTTACGACATTGATGGCATTGTAATTAAAGTTAACAGTTATGCCCAGCAACAGGAATTAGGCTTTACTTCCAAATCGCCACGCTGGGCAATCTCATATAAATACAAGGCTGCCGAGGTGGAAACGGTATTGGAAAAAGTAACATACCAGGTTGGCCGGACGGGTGCGGTAACACCGGTTGCCAATTTAAAACCGGTATTACTGGCTGGCACAACGGTTAAACGGGCCACCTTGCACAATGCCAATGAAATTGAACGTTTGGATCTGCACGAAGGGGATACAGTATATGTGGAGAAAGGTGGAGAAATTATTCCTAAAATTATCAAAGTAAATCTTGATAAACGTTTGCCCGGTGCAGCAAAAGTGCATTATTTACACAATTGCCCTGAATGTGGTACCGAACTGGTTAGAAAAGAAGGCGAAGCGGTACATTATTGCCTGAATGATGAAGGTTGTCCGCCGCAGATTGTGGGAAAAATACAACATTTTATTTCGCGCAAAGCTATGAATATTGATGGACTTGGCGACGAAACCATCGAAACTTTTTACAAGCATGGTTTAGTTAACCACATCAGCGATTTATATACTTTATATCAAAAATCGGATCAGTTAAAAACTCTCGATCGTTTCGGTGAACGTTCAATAGAAAACATGCTTGCAGGGATTGAAAAATCAAAGCAAATGCCTTTTGAAAAAGTCCTCTTCGGACTTGGAATACGTTATGTTGGCGAAACAGTTGCTAAAAAAACAGCTGCCGGAGTTAAAAATATTGATAATCTTGCTAAAGCAACTGTAGAGGAATTGATAGCTATTGATGAAATCGGGCAACGGATTGCAGAGAGCATTGTTGAATATTTTGGAAAACCGGAGCACTTACAGCAGGTAGAATTATTAAAATCAGCAGGATTACAGTTTGAAATTGAAGAAAAAGTAATTACGCTTGATAGTGATAGACTTATTGGAAAAACATTCGTAATTTCGGGCGTTTTTGAAAACTTTAGCCGCGATGAGCTGAAAGATATGATTGAAGCAAACGGTGGCAAGATGCTGAGCGGTATTTCGGGCAAGCTTGATTACCTGGTTGCGGGTGATAACATGGGGCCATCGAAATTGGAAAAAGCAAACAAATTGAATGTTCCGATTATTAGTGATGCTGAGCTTTTAGAAATGATAAAATAAAGTGAGAGAATGACTGAGTTGTTGAATGTTCCAGAATCCTATCATTCAATAATTCAGATTCAATAATTATAAATTAAAAATGAACAAATTTCAGGGTACTGGTGTAGCATTGGTTACGCCTTTCAACAAAGATGGATCAGTTGATTACAATGGCTTAAAAAACCTGATCAATCACATGGTAGACGGAGGGATAGATTACCTCGTTTCTTTAGGTACAACCGGCGAAACCGCCACAATGACCAAAGACGAGAAGAAGAAGGTGTGGGCCTATACTGCTGAAATTAACAATAACAGATTACCTTTGGTTGCCGGAATCGGTGGCAATAATACTTTGGCGGTTGCCGAAGATATCAAATCATTCGATGGAGCTGGTTACAGTGCCATTTTATCGGTTAGCCCTTATTATAATAAACCTACGCAGGAAGGAATTTATCAGCACTACAAATATCTGGCTGAAATTTCTCCTTTAGATTTGATTTTATATAACGTACCTGGCCGTACAGGCAGTAACATGAGTCCGGAGACCACGTGCAGGCTGGCACATGATTTCAAAAACATCATTGCTACAAAAGAAGCTTCGGGTAGTTTTGATCAGTTTAACCAGATTATGAGAGATAAGCCTCAGGATTTTCTTTTAATCTCTGGCGACGATCCGATTACTTTACCAATGGTTGCTTTAGGTGCATCAGGGCTGATATCGGTGATCGGTAACGCATTACCGAAACAACTGTCCGATATGGTTAAACAGTGTTTAGCCGGCGATTTCAAAAGTGCAGTTCCGGCGCATTTAAGTTTAATCGAGTTTACGCGTTTGGCCTTTGCAGAAGGTAACCCGGCCGGTATTAAAGCAGCATTAAAACATTTGGGAATTTGTGGAGACACAGTAAGATTGCCATTGGTTAAAGCTTCGTCATCATTGGAGAAATCGATTATCGCAGAAATGGAAAAACTGAGTGTAGTGGCTTAAATCACTTCATATATTTAAATTCTTCGAACAGATTGTTTGATTTTGCTGAAAAGCGAATGATGGCAATCTGTTTTTTTTGTGTAAATAAAAAATTACGGAAATAAAAATACTGATAATCAGTAGATTATAGATCACCTCTAAAATCCCTAATCTTTACAATTTTTAGGAATATTAAAGGCATCATTATTGAATTGGCATTCATACACACAAATAAACACACATATGAAAAAATTATTGTTAATCGGCCTGGCATTGGTTATGCTGAGCTGTAGGGCCTTTGTTGGCTTCGAACCTACTTTTACGATGGGGATGTCGGAATCTGATTTTAAAAAGAAAAACAAGCCCGAATTGGTGGCTGCTAATGAAGATGGAACCAGAATTTACAGCACTTATCATGCCTCTACTGATTTCAAATTTTTCTTCTTCCGCAATGAAAAACTTGTACGGTTCGAAAAAGGGAAAAATGCAGATGATTATCAGCTATTGAGATACTAGCAAAAAGGGGCTTCCAATACATTTCGAAGCCCTTTTTTTTATCATGCAATCAATTTATTTCTTCTTTCAACCAACAGGTTATCCTGCCATACGCCATTGGCCTTACCTATTTTCTCTCTATAGCCTACGACCCTAAAGCCAGCTTTCTCATAAATTTTCAATAGCGCAGAATTCTGCAGGAATATTCCTGCCTGGAGCATCCACATTCCGTTTTTTTCACTTTCATTCACTAATGCACCCAATAATAATGAACCGATCCCCCGGCCTTTGTAACCTTGCTTAACATATACCTCGATTTCTCCCACTCCATCCATATCATAATTGGCAGACACAGGCAAAAGTGCGCTCCAACCTACAATTTGCTCATCCTGATAAGCTACAAACCTGCATTTTTTAAGGTGCGATGAATCCCAGTCCTTCCACGAAATTTCCGGTATTCTAAAGCTTGCTGTTCCTGTATCGATTCCTTCCTGATAGATTGCCCTTACCGCTTCCCAATCTGCTGAACGCATCATTTTTATATCTTCAATCAATTCAACCATTTGAGCGCGTTTTAAATCACAGTTATGTTTAACATCTTAAATTAACTAAACATACCTTATATAAGATGGAATCAGAAAATAAATTTGTCCTGTATTATAAATCAATACAATTATACGATCTAAAACATCTTTCTGATGTTGTTTCGTAACAAAAACGTTAAGGTAACGTTTTAACAGACCGAAGCTTTTTCGCATATTCCAGCGGACTCATTCCGACAATTTTTTTAAAAGAATTATAAAAGGCACTACGGGAAGAAAAGCCTGCACTGTAGGCAAGAGCCTCAAGTGTAAAACTCTGTATAATGTCTTGATTCCGGAGACTATCTTTGATCCAATTCACACGCTGCTGATTGATGTAATCAATAAAACTTTGGTTAAAATAACAGTTTAAAACTGTGGAGAGTTTATGGCTGCTTAACCCCAGGTCTTCAGCGAGCGTATTCAGCCTGATCCCCTTATTTCTGAAAGATTGATTGTTGACCACATAGTTTTCGAACTGCTTACCGTATTTTTCAAGCTCAAGGCTCTGCTTTTTCGGGACAGCATAGTTCTTTTTTATGGCTGATAATGTCGAGGGTTTAATGTTAAGCAATGACGCTACTATTTCGGCAGGAAGCCGGTCTAGATAGTTTGGATTGGTTTGCGCGAAATATAAATACCTTTCTTTAGCATTCCCCACCCTGATAATGTGCGCCCGCTGCTGAGCATCTTTATAGTATTTCTCCAATACTACCCTGAAAATGTAATTAAGTTCGAAGTGATGTTTAAAAAGACGGTTGAGTTCGCCGTTGTGCATGGCCAATAGTTCGGAATCTTCCACAGCTACAGCATATTCCTGAGAGTGCGCCGATCCGTGCAGGCCGGATATGGAACTTACAAAATCATTTTCTACAGAGATATAAGTGGTAATTTTTTGCTTGTTATGGGTAGTGCAGCCCATCAATGCACCTTTTACAATGTAGTACATGTATTGGCATACCTCATTCTCTTTAAAAAGAATCTGATCTTTTTTGATTTTCAGCTTTAAAAGATGTTTTTTAAATTCTCCGGCCAATTCATTGTCAATCGGATGCACCGTATTCATAACATTGAGCACGTGCTCAATATCCTGGCTGTCTGCATTAATGTATTCCAGATTTTCCAACACGTTGCACCTTTTAATCTTGTAAACCTTAACTAATCTTTGATCAGTCGAAAAATGTCAACAGCAGATTTATCGTATAAATGCTGTAACAGTAGAAGCTAGCAAATTTACGTAATGAATGGTAATTTGTGCTATATATTTTACGTATTACAATTTGTGAAACAGTAATTATAACCGCAAAAAAAGCCCCAGAAATATCCTGAGGCTCCGTATTGTTAATATCTTTATTGTTTAAGCTTTGTTTTTAGTTTCCTGAACTTCTAAACGGATGGCCTGAGCTAAATTTTTCAAATCCTGCATACCTTTACGTATACGGGTTCCAGCTGCGCTGTTACCTTTGTTATAAAATTTGTCTGCATCAGCTTCCAAAGCTGTCACTAAACTTTTTACTTCTTCGAATTTTTTCATTTTTAATTACTCCTATGGTTCTTTAAGGTTTTAGTTTTTTAATTATCTACTCTAATTTAAAGTGTTTGAGGAAATAAAAAAATTTTTAAGGGAATAAAAAGCTACCTGCTAAATCGTTTTTTTCCACAATTGATGTACTTATAAACATACTTTAACTGAAAAAACATACATAACAGACTGAAATAAAGCATTATACCAAAAAAACGTAAATAAAAAAGCCCTTTAAACTGATTTAAAGGGCTTTGTAAAATTTTAATTGATCTTAAACGGTTGCGAAAAGATTCTCTTTATAATAGCCGTTTCCCAATTTTTCTGCTACTTCACTAAAAGCATCCAACGTACGTTGAACATCTTCCAAAGTATGGACAGCTGTAGGAATTAAACGCAATTCGATCATTCCTTTGGGAATTACAGGATAAACCACGATTGAACAGAAAATACTATAATTTTCACGCAGATCGTAAGTAATTGCTGTGGCATCAGAAAGTTCTCCTTTTAAGAAAACCGGTGTTACTACAGAATCTGTTACCCCTAAATCGAAACCACGTTCGCGAAGGCCTTTTTGCAAGGTCATCGCAATTTCCCAAAGTTTATCTTTTAACTCAGGTTGGCTTTTCAGCAGTTCCAAACGTTTTAATAAACCGATTACCATTGGCATAGGTAATGCTTTGGCGAAGGTTTGAGAACGCATGTTATACCTTAAGAAATTGGTAATTTGTTCGGTTGATGCTACAAATGCACCAATACCTGCCATAGATTTTGCAAAGGTTCCGAAATAAACATCAATTCCTTCAATGCAATCCTGAGCTTCGTGTGTACCTGCACCAGTTTTACCCATTGTACCGAAACCGTGGGCATCATCAACCAAAATACGGAAATTGAAATCTTTTTTAAGCTCAACAATCTCTTTTAGTTTACCTTGTGCACCGCTCATGCCGAAAACACCTTCGGTAATTAATAAAATGCCTCCGCCGGTTTCTTCTACCAGTTTGGTTGCACGCTCTAACTGTTTGCGGGCACTTTCTATATCGTTATGTTTGTAAACAAAGCGTTTACCCATATGCAAACGTAATCCATCCACAATACAGGCATGAGATTCTGCATCATAGACCACTACATCGTTTCTATCAACCAAAGTATCGATAATTGATACCATGCCCTGATAGCCATAGTTTAATAAAAATGCATCAGGTTTACCTACAAATTCTGCAAGTTCCTGTTCCAACTGCTCGTGATAATTGGAGTTACCGCTCATCATACGGGCACCCATTGGGTAGGCCATACCGAAACGTGCAGCAGCTTCTTCGTCTGCTTTTCTAACTTCCGGGTGATTGGCTAAACCTAAATAGTTGTTTAAACTCCAAACCAAATGCTCTTTTCCACGAAACTGCATGTGAGGTGCAATTTCTCCCTCTAATTTTGGAAATGAGAAATACCCATGAGACCATTTCTGGTGTTGCCCAAGTGGCCCCATGTGCTTTGCTATCTTATCAAATATATCCAATGTAATATGTGTTTTTTATAATAAAAATTTTGCGAATTTAAGCTTTATTCGTCTTAAAATCAACCTATTCGTCTACAGGTGTTAATTATGGCTTTTAACGTGCTAATTTTATGCCAAAAAAGCCCCGATTTGGTATCGGGGCTTTAAAATTATATTTGGTTTACTTTAGTCAACATTATCGTGCAGGAAAGAATTGTTCGGTCTGATTTCTGTACCGCCGTCCTGATCGTTGCTTAAAGTAAAGCGGCTAACCTGGGATTCAGAAGAATGCTGAACTTGTTGCAACTGCATTTGTTTACGTTTGTAAGCCGGCTCGTTCTCCAGTTCCTGTAAACCATTGGTAGTACGCAATTTCATGCTTAAATCCTTTAGACGCAAAATACGTTCTTTGGATTTTTTCAATTGCTCTTCCATTGATTCATCGCTTTTGTCATCATCCAAACCAGCAACCGGCATTTCGATTTCTGGCTCAGGCTCTGGCATTGGCGGCATTTGAGCGGCAGGTGTTTCGAAAACAAAATTCGTTTCAGCTAATTTCACTTCAAATTCAAATCCTGTTTCCGGTGCCTGTTCTACCTGAGGCTCTTCCTCCATCAAGGTATGGCGAACCACGTTGTTATCTGGCTCCTGAACTTTTTGCGGTTCAGATTTATTGAACATACCACCAAAAAGATCTGCCTGAGAAACTTCTTCTTTTGTTTTTAAAACAGGCTCGTAAGACGGTACTGCTTTAGGTTGAATAAAAGAGTTTACTGGTTCAACGGGACGAACTAGCGGCGCTTCCTCTGGTGTTAAAAGTGATATTTTCTTTTTATTTTTTTCTTCGTGTACGCGCTCTTCTGATGTTTGGAAACCTGTAGCGATAATGGTTACTGATAATTTATCGCTTAACGATTCATCTGTACAGTTACCCCAGATCAGATCAGCAGATAAACCTGCCTTTTCCTGAATGTAATCTGTAATGATTGATACTTCATCCATGGTTACTTCACGTAAACCCGAACTGATATTCAATAAAATATAACGTGCGCCTTCAATTTCGTTATCTTTCAATAACGGTGAAGCCAAAGCACCTTCTACGGCCTGCAATGCACGATCTTCGCCCTCAGCGGCAAAGCTACCCATTATTGCAACGCCGCTATCTTTCATTACGGTACGCACATCTTTAAAATCCACGTTGATATAACCTGGTACTGTTATGATCTCTGCAATACCTTTTGCAGCAGTAGTTAAAATATCATCTGCCTGACCGAATGCTGAACCAAGGGTTAGGTTTCCGAATATTTCACGCAGGCGATCATTGGAGATTACCAGGTAAGAATCTACATATTTTTTTAACTCCTCCATACCTTCGTCGGCCTGCAGCTTACGCCTCTTCCCTTCGAAAGAAAATGGGGTTGTAATAATGGCAACAGTTAAAATATCAAGCTCTTTAGCGGCTTTCGCAATGATGGGAGAAGCACCTGTTCCGGTTCCACCACCCATACCTGCTGTAATAAAGAGCATTTTGGTTGTGCTGCCTAACATTGCTTTAATATCATCTATATTTTCTATAGCTGAGTTTTTACCAACCTCAGGAATAGAACCTGCACCCATTCCTTCGGTTAAACTCGCACCCAATTGTACCTTGTTGGGTATCGGGCTAGATTCCAAAGCTTGGGCATCTGTATTACAAATAATAAAATCCACACCAGTAATACCAGAAAGGTACATATGGTTCACTGCGTTGCCGCCACCGCCTCCAACACCAATTACCTTGATGATTGAAGACTTATCTTTTAACATTTCGAACTGCATATCTTTATGAATCAGTTGTTTAATAATTCTTAAATTCTGTTCATTACTCAATGTAATATTAACACTTTTTCAACAGACGTTTTCCACAACTGTTGATAATGTGGAAAACTCTTCTTTTGTGGAAAAATAGTTAGCTTTTCAAGTAATCCTCATCACTTACATTCATATCATCCTGAATGAAAGTTCTTGTCTTTGCAAGTAATTTATCGAACAAACCTGGTCCGCGTTTTTCTTTTTCTTTAGCTGTTTTTGGTTTTTCTACAAAAACGCCTGGTTGTTTCATTTCTTCAATCAGCTCTTCAGCTTTTTGAATTCCTTTAATCAATAAGCCAACACTGGTTGCGTACATCGGACTTTTAAGATCATCGTAAATGGTTTTAGGCATATCTTCGTATTTAGATAAATGCTCATTGGGATAACCGATACGGCAATCTAAACCGGTTACATATTCTACCGCCTGAGATAAGTGTTTCAATAAAGCACCACCACCGGTAATTACAATACCACCGATCAGTTTTTTCTCATAGCCCGATGATTTGATTTCGTAATACACATGCTCAATAATTTCTTCCATACGGGCCTGGATTACATAGGCAAGGTTTTTAACTGAAATCTCTTTCGGTTCGCGGCCACGAAGACCTGGAACGCAAATGATTTCGTTTTCTTTATTCTCCTCAGCAAGTGCAGAACCGAAACGCGTTTTCAATAACTCTGCCTGGTTGCGCATCACTGAACAACCTTCTCTGATATCTTCGGTAACACTGTTGCCACCAAAAGGAATTACTGCTGTATGTCGGATAATGCCTTCGTGGAAAATGGCAATATCTGTAGTACCACCACCAATATCAACCAATGCAATACCAGCTTCTTTTTCTTCCTCGCTCAACACCGATTCGGAAGAAGCCAATGGCTCAAGTATTAAATCCTGAGTTTGTAAACCTGCATTGTTTACACATTTGATGATATTTTTTACTGCGGTAACCTGACCGGAGATGATATGAAAGTTGGCTTCAAGGCGTACTCCTGCCATACCAATCGGATCTTTGATTCCCGGCTCGTTATCGATGGTAAATTCCTGTGGCAATACATGGATGATTTCCTCACCCGGTGGCATTACCAGTTTAAACATATCATCAATCAACTTATCGATATCTTTTTTGCCGATTTCGTTGTTTAATTCTCTTCTTGTTAAAATTCCTCTGTGCTGTAAGCTTTTGATGTGCTGACCAGCAATACCCACATTTACCACCTGTATTTCTACATTGGATTGTCCGCTTGCTACTTCAACTGCTTGAGCAATACCCTGCACGGTTTTTTGAATGTTAGAAACCACTCCACGTGTTACCCCCGCTGATTCTGCCTTGCCTATTCCTAAGATTTCTATCTTACCGTGTTGTGTTCTACGACCAACGATAACACAAATTTTTGTAGTACCGATATCCAATCCTACTACAATGGGCGACTGACTGGTAAATTTTGCCTTGTCCATATTCGTTAATTTTGCTGAGTTTTATACTGTTTTTCCAGGGCTTTGATCTCTTTCTCTCTTGCTTCCTTCTCTTTTTTCAATTGAGCCTGGGATTTTGCCGTCTTTGGCTGTGTTGCTACCGTTTGCTTCGGTTTTTCTTTTTTATCCGCAGGCTTTGTTTCCTTTGGTTTGGTTGCTGGTGTTGTTGCAGGTTTTTTTATTTCTGTTTTAACTGCTACAGTTTTTTTAGGCTCTACCTTTTTAGGTTCGGCTTTTTTTGGTTCTACTTTTTTGACTTCTACTTTTTTTGGCGCAGCCTTTGGTGCCTCAACCTTTTTTGGTTCTTCTTTTACTGCCGGATCTGCTTCGGGCCTGTCGTCCATAGCAGCAACTATTGTGCTATTGATTAATGAATCGGCAACACTTCGCTGTATCCTCAAACTATCAGCGGCAGAAAATGTTTTTGCTTTTTTTGCTAAAGCTGAAGAATCTCTTTTTTCGCAGACAATCTGGTTGGTGTATTTAATATTTATGGTTTTATAAGTATCCCAACCTACCTGCGGCATTGCTTTTTTATAAAACAGCAACAGGTTTTTCATTTTCTTTTCGAGCGAATCGGCATTACCCAAAACAATACGTTGGTTACCCACTCTTGGAATGAGTTCTATATCGCTTTTCTGATCTACCACAATCTGTTCTATCTGTGCATCCCAAAGGGTATCTTTTTTAATGTATTGTGCCGTTTTATATAAATCCCTTGCAAGCTGAGTGTGTAGAGTATCTACTCTACTGCCAAAAACTTCGGCAATGTTTCCTGTTGCTACGAGCACATTCGCAGTGAAATTTGATGAAATGGGCATTTTTAATCCATCATTATCAATGTAAAAATCCTGTCCGTTATCATTTAGGATACGCAGAATGGGCTGCCTTTGCTTTACTTCAATATGCAGTACGCCATCCATATCGACATAAACTTTTGCGAAACCGATGTAAGGGTTTGACTGAAGTTTCTTCTCAATTTTATGAATATTGATATTTTCGAGATTCCGGCCTAAAAGTATCCCTTGATCTTCTTTTAAAATGGCATCTATTTCTTCGCGCTCTATAAAGTTATCGGCACCGGGAATTAAGATTTTAACATCAGTGCATTTAACGGTCTGCTTCTTAACGTTGATGAAACTTAAAAGCACCACCACTCCTGCCAGGCTGATCAGCCAGGCAAAGCCGGTAAAAATTGCGCTCCAGTTTATCCGTTTAAGCATTATTCAATATATTTTTAAGTGGCTCAATAATCGTATCGATATCTCCGGCACCAACAGTTAAAATTAATTCAGGTTTTGTCTCCTTAACATGCTGAACCACAAAATCTTTTCCACATATTTTTTTTTCCGAAAGGGTAATCTTATCCAACAAAAACTGCGAATTAATACCTTCCAGCGGCAATTCCCTGGCAGGATAAATCTCCAAAAGCATCAGTTCATCAGCTGTGCTTAAAACTTTTGCGAATTCATCGGCAAAATCCCTAGTCCGCGTAAAGAGGTGCGGCTGAAAAATGACAGTCAGTTTCTTACCAGGATATAAAGTTCTAACCGCGTTGAAACAGGCCTTTAATTCTTCAGGGTGATGTGCATAATCATCAATATAAATCTGATTACCATTGTTAACAACGTACTCAAATCGGCGTTTAACACCCTTAAAATTTGCTATAGCCTGCTTTATTTTATCAGCATCTATCCCCAGCTGCAAAGCAATGGCAATGGCAACTGTTGTGTTTTCTACATTGTGCTTACCTGGAAGCATTAAACTGATATCGTTTATCTGATGTGAGCCATCAGCATAATCAAAAACAAATTTAGATCCTTCCACTCTCAGGTTCTCAGACCTTGCTGTGGCCGTTGAACTTGCCGCGTAACTTATACTGTTTTCAAGTGGCAAGCCTTCGTGGGCATATAGCGTACCTTCTGCCTTAAGTTGACCTGCAAATAACCTGAACGATTCTTCGAGATGGCTTTTATCACCATAAATATCCAAATGATCGGCATCCATTGAGGTTACCACAGCTACATCAGGGTGAAGCGTCAGGAAGGATCGGTCGTACTCATCGGCTTCCACTACCACCAAATTATTATCTCCAAAAAGCACATTGCTGTTGTAGTTACTGGTGATGCCCCCAAGAAAAGCTGTGCAATCGTAGCCGGTATCCTTTAAAATATGGGCAACGATTGATGAGGTTGTTGTTTTGCCATGTGTACCCGCAATAGCAATACATAACATCCCTTTACTGATGATGCCCAGCACTTCTGAGCGTTTTTTAAGTGTGAAGGATTTATCTATAAAATGATTTAAAATTTTTGAATCTTTCGGAATGGCAGGAGTGTAAACAATCAGTGTTTCTTCATGATTATCCAGAAATGCAGCTGGCAGTGAATCGGTTTCATCAAGATAGGTAATCACAATACCCTCACCTTCCAAATTCTCAGTTAGCTTAGTCCTGGTTTTATCGTAACCACACACCACCTGACCTCGTTTAGCAAAATAACGGGCAATAGCACTCATGCCGATACCACCGATACCTACAAAGAAAACCCTATTTATTTTACTTAATTCCATTTTTTTTAAGCTAAAAGTAAAAAGACCAAAGCTTAAAGCTGCCTTTCTACCGTTTTAAGCTGAAAGTTGAAAGACTAAAGCTTAAAGCTTCCTTTCTATACTCCAGTTATGTTATTTATTTTTATTCTTTATCTATTTTTGCCTTCAGACTTTGGTCTTTTTACTTTAGTCTTTCCGCTTTATTAATTTCAACACTTCGCCGGCAATAATCTCGTCTGCTTTTGGAAGTGCCATTTTTCCTATATTTTCAACAAGCTTTGCGCTTTGTTCTTTATTATTTAACAATGATAATGCTTCTTTAACAAGCGTATCTTCTGCAGAACGGTCGTTAATTAAGATCGCAGCTCCATTTTTGACTAAGGCCATCGCGTTTTTGGTTTGATGATCTTCTGCCACATTTGGAGAAGGAACCAGAATTACCGGCTTTTTAATCAAGCAAAGTTCTGCTATCGTTCCTGCCCCTGCCCTGCTGATAATTACATCTGCAGCGGCATAAGCCAGGTCCATTTTATTTAAAAATTCAAGTATCCTCACATTGGGATGGTATTCCAGGCCCAATCTTTCAATTATTCCCTTATAGTAATATTTACCCGTCTGCCAGATGACCTGTACATCCTGCGCTAAAATTTCGGGCAGGTGTTTTTCTATTGCCTTGTTCAGTGTGCCAGCGCCCAAACTTCCTCCTGTAACCATAATGGTCTTTTTTAACGGATCGAGCTTTAAAAGTTCTGCGCCCTGGTAGTGTTTACCTTTAATATCAATTACTTCCTGACGGACTGGATTTCCTGTTTTTAAAATCCGGTCAGCTGGAAAAAACTGATCCATATGATCAAAAGCCACACATATTTTAGAAGCTTTTCTACCCAGCCATTTATTGGTAACCCCTGCGTAAGAATTCTGTTCCTGAATGAGGTATGGAATTCCTTTTAGAGAGGCAGCATACAATAATGGCCCTGACGCATAACCACCTACTCCCACAACTGCATCTGGTTTAAAGTCACTGATGATCTGCATGGCCCTGCGCACACTTCCGATCACCTTGAACGGTAGCGCTAGGTTTTTAACAATTGAACCACGCTGCATTCCACTGATATTCAAACCTATTATTTTATATCCGGCCGCCGGAACTTTTTCCATCTCCATACGGCCTGTAGCACCCACAAACAAAATTTCACAGGCCGGCACCAAGCGCTTAAGCGCATTGGCTATGGCTACGGCGGGAAAAATGTGCCCGCCGGTGCCACCACCTGATATGATAATTTTTGGGGAATTATTCATTTTAATCCTTTTATATCTTCCACCCGCTTTTAAGAAGGCTGAGTTTTTGTTTACGCTATTGCCGGGATTTCTCCGACGATAACTTTATTTTTTACTTTTTCTTTTTCTTCTTTTATTGATGCGCTTGCATTCTCTTCAACATCGCGGCTTACGCTTAAAATAATACCGAAGGCAACGCTGGTAAAAATCATTGATGTACCACCCATGCTTACCAATGGAAGCGGAACCCCTGTTACAGGCCCCAAACCAACTGCTACGGCCATATTGGCAAAAGCCTGTATCGTTAAACTAAAACTTAGTCCGGCAGCCAATAGCGCGCCGAAGGCCTTGGGCGCCCGGGTTACGATCTTGATACATCGGTATAAAAGCACCAGGTAAAGCACCATAATTACAATTCCTCCCAGGGTTCCCCATTCTTCAATAATAATGGCGAAAATAAAATCGGAATAAGGGTGTGGCAGGAAGTTGCGCTGCGTACTATTACCTGGTCCTTTACCAAAAACACCACCAGTGGCCAGGGCAATTTTTGCCTGGTCGGCCTGGAAAGTTTTATCTGAATGCTGCATCTCCGGATGCATAAAGGTATTGATACGTGACATGTAAGTTTTTCTCCGCGGTCCCAAAAAGAACACGAACAGCAACAGGACGAATCCACCTGCACAAACAATGGCAATCTGTTTAATACTGATCCTACCTATGATCAACAGCAATATACTCACACCAAAAAGCATTAAAGCTGTAGATAGGTTGGCGAGTGCAATTAAAACAAACACCACGCAAACCGAACCCATAATCGGTATAAATGACTCTTTAACATTTTTAATGTTTTCCTGCTTTTTAGTGAGCATACGTGCTAAAAAGGTAATCAATGCCAGTTTTGCCAAATCGGAAGTCTGGAAAGTAAGTCCGATCACCGGTATTTTTACCCACCTGGAAGCATCGTTCAAATTGGTACCGAATATTAGCGTGTAAAACAGCAGCGGAATAGTCACAATCATCAGCACTTTGGAAATTCCGGCATAATATCGGTAATCAAGTAAGTGTGCGATATAAATCATCCCGATACCCATCAGCACAAAAATCAAATGCTTGGTGAGCAAAAGTTTTTCTACCGCCTCACCTTTTTTATATGCCAAGGTACCTGTCGCACTGTACACTGCCATTACCGATATAAGCGAAAGCAGGATGATGATCAACCAGATCCATCTATCGCCTTTTGTTTTATTAAGTAGTGCTTGGAACATATATTCAGCCTCCTTTTATAATTCTCTAACTGCCGCCTTAAACTGATTGCCGCGGTCCTCGTAATTTTTAAACAGATCGAAACTTGCACATGCAGGAGAAAGCAGTACCGCATCTCCACGCTTGGCCAGATGGAAAGCAATCTGCGCGGCCTCATCTGCTGAAAAAGTGTTTACAATTACCTCAACATCATCTTCGAATGCATCATGGATGCGCTTATTGTCTTTACCTAGACAAACAATGGCTTTCACCTTACTTTTTACAAGGTCTTTAAGCATATTATAATCGTTCCCTTTATCTACACCGCCCATGATGAGTACCACATCGCTTGTCATGCTCTCCAAAGCATACCATGTGGAGTTTACGTTTGTGGCCTTGCTGTCGTTTATGAAATCAATGCCTGAAATTTTGGCCACATGCTCTAACCTATGCTCAATATTTTTGAAATTGCCCATGCTTTCGCGAATGGTCTCATTTCTCAACTCTAAAACTTTAGCTACAATGCCTGACGCCATAGAATTGTAAATGTTGTGCTTGCCTTGTAGGGCTAAATCTGAAATCGTCATGGTTAGTGGGTTATTAGGTTCTGTAAGGATATGGATAGTAGTTTCTTCTAAATACGCGCCCAGTTCAACTTTTTTTACAATTGAAAAAGGATAGGTTTTGGCCGATGGCCTGGCAATTGCCATGGCCTTCAGGCTCTCTTGGTCATCTGCGCAGTAAATAAAAATATCATCTGCGGTCTGGTTTTGAACAATGCGCATTTTTGATGCCGCATAATTCTCCAGCTTGTATTCGTACCGGTCTAAATGATCGGGTGTAATGTTTAATAAAACAGCGATATCTGCCTTAAATTCGAACATGTCATCAAGCATAAAGCTCGAAATCTCAAGTACATAATATTCATAATCTTCTGTAGCTACCTGAGCAGCAAAACTCTGGCCGATGTTACCGGCCAGGCCTACGTTTAAACCTGCATTTTTAAGAATGTGATAGGTTAATAAGCTGGTGGTCGATTTACCGTTTGAACCCGTAATGCAGATGGTTTTAGCAGCAGTATATCTTTTGGCAAATTCTATTTCGGATACAACAGGAATTCCTTTTGCAACCAGTTTTTTAATAATTGGCGCTGTAGGTGGAATGCCAGGACTTTTGATCACTTCATCAGCATTTAAAATCAGTGCTTCGGTATGCTGCTCAGATTCGAATGTGATAACAAGTTTTTCTAAAGCCGCTTTATATTTATCGGCAATGATTCCGAAATCGGACACAAAAACATCAAAACCTTTGGCCTGAGCCAGTTTTGCTGCACCAACCCCACTTTCGCCGGCCCCCAAAATTACCACACGGCGCTGCCCGGTCATCGCTGACTTAGTATTGCTTGATGTGATATTATTTGTGCTCATTATTTTTAATTTATTTTTTACGCTATATTTTCGGCTATCTTAGTTTCAATGTTACAATGGTCATAATTGCAAGCATAATCCCGATAATCCAGAACCGTGTTACAATTTTGGCCTCATGGTATCCTTTTTTCTGGTAATGGTGGTGTAATGGTGACATTAGAAAAATCCTTCGCCCTTCGCCAAACTTCTTTTTGGTATACTTAAAATACGATACCTGCATAATTACCGAAACGAGTTCTACCAGAAATATTCCGCATAAAATCGGGATTATCAATTCTTTGCGGATCATAATAGCAAATGAAGCGATGATCCCGCCAATGGCCAAACTTCCGGTATCGCCCATAAAAATCTGTGCAGGATATGAATTGTACCAGAGGAAACCAACACAAGACCCTACAAATGCACCTGCAAAAATCATCAGCTCTGCGGAGTTGGGTATGTACATGATGTTGAGGTAATCGGCCATAATGGTATTACCAGATACATAAGCCAAAATACCAAGCGTAATCCCGATCACCGCAGATGTACCTGTAGCCAAACCATCGATACCATCGGTGATATTTGCACCGTTTGATACGGCGGTAATAATAAATACCGTTACGATAAGAAAGATGAAAAAGGCATATTTTTGATAATCGCCACCCAAAAACTTAAGCACCTTTGCATAATCGAACTCATTGTTCTTATAAAAAGGCATGTTGGTTTTGGTTGATTTTACATCCTGCGTATAATAAAAAGTTTCACCCTTCTGCCGTAACACCATCGGTGCGGAGGAAGTATTTTTTACATCATCCTGCACGGTTTCTCTTACCACAATATTTGGGTGAAAATACATCGTACAGCCTACAATCAGGCCCAAACCTACCTGGCCAACCACTTTAAAACGGCCTGCTAAACCTTCTTTGTTCTTTTTGAAAACTTTAATGTAATCATCCAGGAAACCAACAGCACCCATCCATACTGTGGTGATGATCATTAAAATCACATATATATTGGAAATATTGGCAAATAGTAATGTTGGAATAAGGATGCCCAGCAGAATAATAATACCACCCATTGTAGGTGTGCCTTGCTTTTGCATTTGCCCCTCTAAACCTAAATTTCTTACAATTTCACCAACTTGTTTTTTATGCAGATAATCAATCAATCTACGGCCGTAAACAGTGGTAATTACCAATGATAAAATAATGGAAATAGATGCGCGGAAGGTGATGTACTGAAACAACCTTAAACCAGGTATATCGTAATGCTTATGCAGGTATTCGAATAATAAATATAACATTAGCTGATTGGTTTTAATTGTTCAAGTAAAATTTCCTTATCATCGAAATGGTTCCTTACCCCATTAATTTCCTGGTATTTCTCGTGTCCTTTGCCGGCAATTAAAATAATGTCACCTGGTTTTGCCAAATGGCAGGCCGTTTTTATTGCTTCTTTTCTATCTAAAATGGAGAGGGTTTTGCGTTTGTTCGTTGGTGAAACGCCTTCTTCCATTTCATTAATAATCGTTTGCGGATCTTCGGTACGTGGATTATCAGAGGTAAGAATTACTTTATCGCTCCAATCGCAAGCCACCTGAGCCATTATCGGGCGTTTGGTTTTATCCCTGTCTCCGCCACACCCAATTACCGTAATTACCTGTTCAGTGCCTTTTCGGATGTTGGCAATAGTGCTCAAAACATTCTGAACAGCATCAGGAGTATGCGCATAATCTACAATACCTATAATTTTATCTGCTGAGGTGATATAATCAAATCTTCCTTCGGCACCTGATAAACGGCTTAACAATGTCAATACCTTTAGCTTGTCCTGTTCCAGTAAAACTGCTGTTCCATAAACTGCCAAAAGGTTATAGGCGTTAAAAGAACCCACCAGTTTGAAGTATACGTCTTCGTTATCAATATCCAAATGCAATCCGCTGAACTGGTTTTCGATAATTTTCGCTTTAAAATCTGCCAGTTGTTTAAGTGCATAGGTTTTTTTATACGCTTTTGTGTTCTGCAACATCACCATACCATTTTTATCATCGATATTGGTGAGTGCGAAGGCAGATTTAGGCAAACCATCAAAAAATGCCTTTTTAGCTTTTAAATAGGCATCAAAGGTTTTATGGAAATCCAAATGATCATGCGTCAGATTCGAAAATACGCCGCCTGCAAAAGTCAGCCCTTCAATTCTGTGTTGAGAAACCGCATGCGAACTTACTTCCATAAAACAATAATCGCAGCCTGCATCAACCATTTCTCTTAAAAGCTGGTTTAAGGCAATTGGATTTGGTGTAGTATGTGTAGCGGCAACAACAGTATCATTGATGTAATTTTCTACCGTTGATAAAAGGCCTGTTTTATAACCTAAATCCTTAAACAGTTTGAAAAGAATTGTTGCAATAGTTGTTTTGCCATTTGTTCCGGTTATACCGATCAGCTTTAAATCAGCAGATGGATTTCCAAAATAATTTCCGGCCATGATACCCAAAGCCACCGCAGTATTTTCTACTTTAATATAGGTAATTGTAAAATCATGACCCTCTGGTAAATTTTCGCAAACAATCACTGCCGCGCCCTGTGCAATGGTCTGTTCGATGAACAGGTGCCCATCGACTGCAGTGCCTACTATCGCAAAAAAAACATCATCCTTACCTACTTTACGCGAATCGAAATTAAGCGCATTGATTTCCCTATCGGTTTTTCCAACCAATTCTTTAATCGTTATGCCGTAAAGTAAATCCTGTAATTGCATTTTTTATTCCTTTATTAGCTTGTAGTAATTATCGGGTACTAAACCTTTAAACTTTACTACCTTCTGCCTTAATTCAACTCTATTTGTACGCCCAAACCTTTACCCACCTTTGTTCCGGCAATTATGGATTGACTGATTACTTTTCCAGAACCCAGAACTTTGGTTTTTAATCCTGCATTGCCCAGAAGGTATAACGCATCTTTAAGTCCCATGCCGGCTACGTTTGGCATTACTCCTTTACGCTCGTTGTTCTCCTGAAAAATTGTACCTGCACTGGTATCTATAATATTGTAATACTCAGATTTCGAAGCAAAAAGCGGTTTAAAACCAAATGCCTTATACACTTTCTGAGTGGCTTTACTTTGCCCTGCTTTTGTAGGCGGATTACCTGTATTGCCTACCAAACGGGTTGGCATATCGTTATACATCTGCATATCGCTTGCGTAAATGCGGTCGGCAATTTCTCTAAAAACCGGACCGGACACCGTAGCACCATAATAAGCCCCTTTTGGATCGTTGATTACCACGATCAAAGAATATTTAGGCTTATTTGCAGGAAAATAGCCCACAAAAGATGCCTGATATTGTTTATTGGCTTTATATCCTTTGTTTGCATCAGCTACCTGCGCAGTTCCGGTTTTACCAGCAATTGGATATAAGGGATTGTAAACCACCTGCTTTCCACTTCCTTCAGTTACCACTCCTTCAAGCATTTTTTTGATTTTGCTTAAAGTAACATCTGAACAGATTTTATCATTGATCACCCTGGCTTTAAACTGTTCAATTGGGTTACCCAGTCTTCTGATCTCTTTTACAAAAATTGGCGCTACCATTTTTCCGTTATTTGCAACCGCGTTGTACATGGTAAGCATCTTTAATGGTGTTAACTGCATTTCATAACCATAAGCCATTTGCGGCAGGGTCATGTTTTTATTCCAGCTTCTGTTGGTTTTAGGATTTTTTACCACCGGCATTGCCTCTCCAGGAATCTGTAAATCCATTTTCTGGTTCAAATGCCAATCATACAGGTGATCGGTAAATTTTATCGGATCGTTGCCATAATGCATATTGATCAGCTTTGCAATTGCAGCATTTGAAGAAGTTTCAAAGGCTTTTTTCGCCGTAACGGTTTCAATTTTCGGGTGAGAATCTGTAATCAGCTTTCCAGGGATCTGGTAGTAACCCGTTCCGATCATCGTATTGGTATCGATAAGCTTATCTTCTAAAAGTGCCATGTAAGAGGCAAGTTTAAAAGTTGATCCAGGATCCTGGTTACCGGCAATAGCATAATTAAACTTCTCTTTATATACGCCTTCTTCCACTTTAGAGAAATTGGCTACCGCGCGGATCTCTCCGGTTGCCACTTCCATCAATATTACCGTGCCATGATCGGCCTGTGATTTGATCAGCTGTTTTTCCAATGCACTCTGTGCCAGATCCTGCATGTTCACATCAATGGTCGAAATAATATCTGCCCCATCTTTTGGTGCCACCTCGGCCTCTTCGTTCACCGGAATATAAACACCCCCGGCAATACGCTGCATTAATCTCTTTCCGGTTTCACCGTTAATGTATTCTTTATACGCACCTTCTAAACCTACACCGTTTTTAACATTTTCGTTTTTGTAACCGATGGTACGGGCGGCCAAAGCCTGAAAAGGAAGAATCCGTTTGTTCTGTTGAACCGCGATTAAACCACCACTGAACTTACCGATGTTATATAAAGGAAAACTCCTGATGGTTTTAAGATCAGCATAGCCCACTTTACGGTGGATCAATAAATAACGGGCACTATCCTGACGGCCTTTACGCAGATAACGGGCATATTCTTTAGCTGTTTTATCCTGGAATAGCTGCGAAAGTTTAAAACCCAGCGAGTCTACTTTTTCGTTGAATACTTTATCCTCAGCAATACCACCAGCAAACATATCCATACGAAGTTCATATTCCGGTATAGAGGTAGCCAATAAACTCCCGTCGTTAGAATAAATATTCCCACGGGTGGCCTCTACGTTCACATAGCGTGTAGAAAGGCTATCGGCCATTGCCTTCCATTTTTTTCCTTGCACAAACTGCACCTGACCGAGGCGTAAAAACACCGCGAAAGCAAAAAGCACAATTAAGCCAAATGCCAGATATACACGAAGCAAGATGTTTGCTCTAATATTCATCGCTTTTAACAATTATTTTTTTTGGTGGTTCAATCAGTTCTTTTATTCCAAGGGTATCTACCTTTTTGGCAACCTCTGTCAATTTGCTTTTAAACATCAGGTCGGCCTTTAGCGATTTATACTCCCATCTTAATTCTTTTACTTCTTTATTTAATTTATCAATACGGCGAACATTGTTTACCGCAAAGTGGCTGTTGGCAATGTAAACCATGCCTAATAGGGCCAAAAAACACAAATAAGGCAAAGCATCAGTTGCCGCCTCCTTACTTACCAATCCATCATTAAAAAGCTTGCTGATAAAGGAATTACTATCCATTTTTTCTTCAGCAGTTTTTGGCCTTTTGGGCGCCGCCTTTAGCTCCGGTTCAGGCCCTATCTCCTCTTCTTCTATCTCTTCCCTGAACCTGTTCATATCTTTTCGGCAATTCTTAGTTTCGCACTACGTGCCCTGTTGTTTTGGGCAATTTCCTCATCAGTGGCAATAATCGCTTTGCGTGTAATTACATTAAAGGGCTTTTGTTGATTTCCGAAGAAGTCTTTTTCTACCTCGCCCTGAAATTTGCCTTTTGCCATAAAGTTTTTTACCGGTCTATCTTCCAACGAGTGGTAAGACATCACCACCAAATGACCTCCGGGCTTTAAAACATCGGCAGCCTGCAGTAAAAAATCTTCAAGCACCTGAATTTCAGCATTCACTTCTATACGCAAGGCCTGAAAAACCTGCGCTAAATATTTATTTTCTTTTCCTTTTGGGATGTAACCGGCAATAGCAGTTTTTAAACTATTGATATCGGTAAATGGCTGCTCCAAACGTGCGGTAACAATGGCACGCGCTAAAGACTTTGCATTTTTCACCTCTCCATAAATTCCGAAAATTTTATGCAGCTTATCTTCAGTATAGGTATTTAGAATTTCGGCAGCGGTTAAATTGCGGTGCTGATCCATACGCATATCCAGATCGGCATTATGGCGGATGGAAAAACCACGCTGTGGCACATCAAACTGATGAGAGGAAACGCCAAGATCGGCAAGAATTCCATCAACTTGTTTGAAACCTTTTAAACGGAGGTTATTTTTAAGAAAACCAAAGTTCTGATCGATAAAAATGAAACGTTCATCAGCAGGGATATTCGCCTGTGCATCAGGATCCTGATCAAAAGCAATTAACCGGCCTTTCGGGCCTAAATGTTTCAAAATCTCTCTGGAGTGCCCGCCACCACCAAAGGTAACATCAACATACACGCCTTCAGGGTCAATATTTAAACCATCGATACAAGGCTGCAACATTACCGGCACGTGGTAATTATTCTCCATCTGCGCCTCCCTTCTTATCGCCCATTACTTTTTGGGCCAGGTTTGCAAAATTTGCAGGTACATCATCAAAAATATCTTCGTAAGATTTTTTGTCCCACACTTCTATACGGTCCAGCTGACAAGCCAAAACAAGATCACTTCCGATGCCTGCGTATTCTACCAATGATTTCGGCAAAAGCACACGACCGGCAGCATCAAGGGAAAGTTCGGTTGCGCCGCGGGTAAATGCCCTTACAAATGCACGGTTTTCCTGATCGTAGATATTAAGTTTGGCAAGATCGGCCACAACCGCATCCCAAACATTTTTAGGATAGATAACCAGGTTTTTCTCAAAACCACGGTTAATAATGAGCCCATCATTCTCAGCATTAGGCAATTGTTTCTTAAGCGCAGCAGGTACCATAAGGCGGCCCTTTGCGTCAAGTTTACAATCGAATTCTCCTAAAAGTTGGGTCATAGTGGTATCTACACTTTTTATCTAGTGTAAAAGTAAATAGTTCTACCACTTTTTACCACTTTTTACCACAAAAAAGTTTTCCACATCCTTTTTGTTACATTTTGGGTGAGGTAAGATAGATAGAATATCCCATTCAGCATACATAGAAACACATTAATCACTGATAATTAACGGATTAAAAATATTTCGGATTAAAGTGTCAGGCTGTCCCATTTTTCTTCGAAATTCTATATTTTAACTAAAAATTGCTGATTTACAGTGATTAATCGGTGAGAAATCTGCCCAGTTTTTATTCAGAAAACTGGTTGAAAATTAAAAATGAAGCAAGGGAAGAATTGTCCTTTCCGAAATCGAATTCAATTGGAATCCTTCATTTATATTGTCTTTTTTGTTAGCCACTATTGCTGCTTTTAGTTTTTAATACACAGAATTGCCTTATGCTGAATAACTTCAACAATACAAACGAAGCATATAGTGTGATGAATTAAAAACGGAGGAAGAAACTTTCATTAATCTTTATACCGGGATCGCGGGTGGTATAAGAATCCGCACCATTTCTTTTGTTCATGTGGTTACCGATCATAGGGATAAAAGTGTAAGCATTGGATTTTAATTATTGGTAAATTTTATTACTTTAGGTTAATCCCATAAATTATGTCCAGAATTTTCATCTTCCTTGTTTCGCTATTTTGCATCCAATCTTTTACTTCTTCCGCACAACAGGACAGCGCTCGAACAAAGCCTGACAGTTCAGCCATAAAAAGACTGGATAATGATTTGGATAGGGTGAGTCAATTATCTGCCGAACGCCTTTCTGATTCGTTAAAACGGTCTGAACTTGAAAGACGCGTGAATACTTTGGGTGCTTCTGAAAAATCTGAGCGGGCCGCATTGCTTTCGGAACTTTCTTTATTGAAGAAAAAGGATTCGGTACACCGTTCACGCCAGCAACATCAAATAGATTCGCTCCGGGCTATTATTAAAGGTGTTCCGGTTATTTTTCATTCAGATACGCTTTATTACGTTTATGCCAAACTTGGAAGTTTCAGTGCTCTCGACCGCGCGCGGGCTGTTGTGGAAAGGCTGGAACGTATTGGAGATGCCCCGGAGTTTTCGATGGATTCGCTCAGATTAAGTTCTGCCGAACAATCTACCGATTTACTTTATGGCCGCAACCTCTTATTATCCATTACCGAGCAGGATGCGTTATGGGCAAGAACCGATCTTACCATTTACGCGAACGGGATTAGAAAAAAAGTATCATCAGCAGTACAACAATATAGAAAAGACAATAGCTGGCGGGTTATTCTTGAAGAAATTTTACTCACCATATTGGTTATTGTTGTGGTGATTACACTCATTTACCTGATTAACAAACTCTTTAAAAAGCTGTCAAAAAAAATTCTTTCCATAGAAAGATTTTCAGGGAAAGGGATCAGGATTAAAAATTACGAGCTATTGGATGCTGCGCATCAGCAACATGTTATTACATTGATTTTAAAGATTGTCCGGTTTGCTGTCATCCTGATTGTCATTTATTTAGCTTTTCCTGTTTTGTTCGGTATTTTTCCCTTCACCCGCGATCTTTCCGTGAATCTACTGGGTTACATTCTCAGTCCGCTAAAGAAAATCGGAATTTCCGTATGGAATTATATCCCCGATCTGATGACGATACTGGTGCTGTTGGTGGTTTTTCGCTATGTGATCCGTTTTGTACACTTTATCAAAGTAGAAATTGAGCGTGGAAAACTCACTATTCCAGGCTTTTATAAGGATTGGGCAAATCCGACCTACCAGATCATCAGGGTGTTGATTTTAGCTTTTATGCTTATTGTTATTTTCCCGTATTTGCCAGGCTCTGATTCAGGTGTTTTCAAAGGAGTATCAGTATTTATGGGCGTACTTTTTACTTTTGGATCGGCAGGTGCACTGGGGAATGTGGTTGCGGGGCTTGTGCTCACTTATATGCGGGCATTCAAAATCGGCGATCGTGTAAAAATTGGTGATGTTACGGGTGATATTACTGAAAAAACATTATTGGTGACCCGTGTACGTACCATTCAGAACGAAATCGTATCAATACCGAACTCCACCGTAATGAGTAACCATACCGTAAATTTTAGCATAGAAGCTGCCGACAAGGGACTTATTGTAAATACTACAGTTACCATTGGTTATGATGTTCCCTGGAGACAGGTACATCAACTGCTAATAGATGCGGCGCTTGCCACTCCGCTTATTGAAGCTGAACCGTTGCCTTATGTACTCCAAACCAGCCTTGACGATTATTATGTTAGCTACCGTTTAAATGCCTATACAAAATCACCAAATAAACAGGCGGTAATTTATTCAGGGCTTCATGCCAATATTCAGGATAAATTTAATGAGGCCAGGGTGGAAATCATGTCGCCACATTATAAAGCACTCAGAGACGGAAATGCAACGACGATACCGCAGGATTATTTGCCTAACAATTATCAGGCTCCGCCCTTTCGCACTGAAACCAAAAAAGGTAAAGACGTTGATATTGAATGAGTTGATGGATAGTTTTTAATGTATGAAAGGGATATTCATCACATCAAAATCTCGCTTTATAGTCGAGCCTGTAGATGTGTTGTTTAATATCTGCAACACTTCCCCACAAGCTCGAAATAACAAATTAAGTTCTTCTTCGCTAATCAATACAACTAATTATTTTGCAGGCGTAATTACGATTTTACGGTATTCGATCGGGGTATGATCCCCCTGAAGATAAATAGGCCCGGCTTCTGCTTCATTGCTATCCAAGGCACCTCCAGTAATACCTGGGATTTCCTGATTACTGATGATTGTTTTGCCATTGGCAACTACGGTTACCAGGCGGCCAACAAGGGTAATATCGTAACTTTGCCATTGATCGGGACCGAGCGTGGCCATTTCGTTAGGGGCTAGAAATCCATAAACACCGCCGAACAATACGTTATTGGGATGGGCATCCTTCTTACTGTCTTCAATTTGTACCTCATACCGCCCCCTTAAATAGATGCCACTGTTTCCCCCCTCAGCGTACTTAAATTCGACATGAAGTTTAAAATCATTGTATTTCTGCTCTGTGATGAGATTTGATCCTGCTTTTGGACTGGTTAAAATACCATTTTTTATTACCCATTGGTTTGGTCCATTGGTTTTCCAACCAGATAGGTCTTTACCATTAAATAAGGTGATTGCTTTGCCCCATGCAGGCGGAGTCGTTCTTTTCAGGTACGGTGCTTTTACGCCTTTCCAGTTGTATTGTTTACCATTGCAATCGAGCATAATGCCTTCTATACCGTTATTGGTCAATGATCCATTGATGACAAGATTTGAGTTACCTCCCTCCCATTGTGGTGGGATTTCGAATTTAAACTTTCCATCCATAAATTTCACTTCAGCTACCGGGCGCGCACTTCCTGCTGTTGATACGAAATAACCTACCAATGTTTTCACACCGGAAAGTTTAACTTCTAACCAGGCCGGAGCCGGTTTTCCGTTGATGTCAACAGTAATATCCCAACGGCCGATCAGTTCTTTGGGTGCTGCAGGCAGATGAACGCGATCTGCTTTTATTGCAGCAAAGGTTTTTGTGGGGATGACTGCAACGAGCAGACAACCTAAACCAGCTAAAAATATTTTTTTTCTCATAGGTGAATCAGGATTGTAATGATTTAATTTTCATATTAGAAATAACTCAGCTTAAAATTAACGCCTTAAGTTAGAACTAATTTCCCTTAGCAACAAATCTGTAATCAAGAGATTAATTTGTAGATGGTATATAAAAATGGCCTTGCAGAGTTAATCTGCAAAGCCATTTAAATTTGAAATTTTATTTACTATCCATTAATGGCTTTTACGCCTGGCAACTCTTTACCTTCCATATATTCGAGTAAAGCACCACCGCCTGTTGATACATAACTTACCTCATCTTCCATGCCGAATTTTGCGATGGCCGCGGCAGAATCACCACCGCCAATTAATGAGAATGCACCATTGTTTTTAGTAGCGGCTACCACTGCTTCTGCAACTGCTTTGGTACCTACCTGAAAACTTTCCATTTCAAACACACCCATTGGGCCGTTCCATAATAATGTTTTTGAGTTTTTGATCACATCCTGGAACAGTTCAACTGATTTTGGACCGATATCCAATCCCATCCAATCTGCAGGGATCTGGCCTGAGGTTACATCTTTTTTATCAGCATCGTTTGCAAATTTATCTGCAATTACGGTATCAACTGGCAAAATAAGGTTAACGCCTTTTGCTCTTGCTTTTTCAATCAGTTCTAAAGAAAGTTCCTGCTTATCAGCTTCTAATAATGAGGTACCTATTTCGCCGCCCTGTGCTTTGGCAAAGGTATATGCCATACCGCCACCGATAATCAGGTTGTCTACCTTGTCCAATAATTTCTCAATCAAAAGAATTTTATCCGATACTTTGGCACCACCCATAATCGCTGTGAAAGGCCTTTCTGCGTGGTTCAGTATCTTTTCTGCATTTTCCACTTCTGAAGCCATTAGGTAACCGAAGTATTTGGCATCAGGGAAGAACCGAGCGATAATTGAAGTAGAAGCATGTGCACGGTGCGCAGTACCAAAGGCATCGTTTACATAAACATCGCCCAATTTTGATAATTTCTCTGCAAATGCAACATCGCCTTTTTCTTCTTCTTTATAAAAACGAAGATTTTCCAATAATAAAACTTCACCTGCTTTTAAATCTGCGGCTTGTTTTACTGCACTTTCACCTATACAATCGTCAGCAAATTTAACTTCAACACCAACAAGTGAGGATAAATCAGCCAAAATGTGTTTTAAAGAATATTTATCAGTTGGTCCATCTTTTGGGCGACCTAAGTGCGACATTAAAATCACTGCACCACCATCTTTTAAAATTTTAGAAATGGTAGGTAATGCCGCTCTGATCCTTTTATCATCTGTAATTTTAAATTCATTATCCAAAGGCACGTTGAAATCTACCCTGATTAATGCTTTTTTATCTTTAAAGTCAAACTGGTCAATAGTATTCATGTTATTATTTTTGATTTAAGTTTAATTTCATTTCATAGTGGAACCCGATTCCGGGGATATCGAATTCCGGGGATTCGGTGGTAAAACCGATTTTTTTATAAAAAGCTGCAGCTGTTGAGCGGGCATTGCACCATAAATAGTCGGTATTGTACTCTTTCAGGTATTCGATGGCAAAGGTTACCAATGCTGCTCCGTAGCCTTTTCCTCCCGCATCGGGATGTGTGGCCATTCCCCTAAGCTGATAGCCTTCTCCTTCTTCAGGAAAAAAATCGTTGCGCATAAAGGTGGCTATCGATTTTATTTCTCCATCTTTTAAAAAGCCAAGATGAAAGGTGTCATAGGCAGTATCTCCTTCAAAAACACATTCCTTAAAGGGTTTGCCATTGCGCAAAACCAGGCTTCTTAAAGGGAGTACTTCTTCCGGAAGAATAAATTTGACCATATTTTTAGTATCAATTGGCAAATGTATCAATGTAAGATACTGCAATAGCATGCACTGCAAACGTTTGCAAAGTTAATAAAGCAATTGAAACCCGATAATAATATCGCTCAAAAAGTGCTAACATTTTGGAGATAAATTGCCGATGATGAAAATTTAGAATGATATATGCGCTAGTGGGTTAAAACTGATTTTCACAGGTTTTGGTATGAAAAAGTGTGACCATAGTCAGAAAGATTCTACGCAATAAGTAAAATGCACTTTGCAAATAGCTTTGAGCCCCATTTATGCAAAAAATTTAATAACCGATGACCTCTTAAGTTTTACTCGCAAGGGCCATTCTGTTCATCAATCCGCTTTAATATAAAAGAAAGTATGGTTGCATACACTACATAAGCCACGAACACAAAAAAACCAAGCTGCAGTGCCGAATTATTTGCGGTTACCGTTTTTAGGGTATCATTTTCCATATTCAATCCGGATAACTGGCTCTTCAATATTCCGTTCAAACCTATATATGTCATGGCGATACCGACTACCATTACATCGGCCATGTCCCATTTACCAAGATCGAAAGCAAGAAACCGCAATACTTTTCTACTACCGAAGAGATGCCCGCATGATACATGCACGCCCCTGGCTATAATGCGGAGCAATGGCAGGATCACTACAAAAAGAAGCAGCAAGGCACCAACCAACACGGCATCGGGTTTGGGTTGTTCGATCAGCGTTCCGATAATGCCCAATATGCTTTTGCTCTGGAAAAACAGCACCTGGTTGGTAAAGGCTATTTTATCACCGAGCAGCGCAAACTCCAGTGTTTTGATCCGTGCATCTACCTCTATAATTGGTGAAGTAACACCCACAGTAAGCAAAATAATGGCAAATAGCAACGACATCACGAACAAGGGAACATGCAACTGCACGCGTTTTCTTAAAAACAACCACAGTACCAGCGCAATGGCAACACAGCCTAGCATACCTTCTGCGCACTCAAGGGTTTCTTTTTTGATTTCTGATAGTCTTGAATTAATCAATTTATCATATGCACTGGCACTGTTTACATGGTATTTACGATAAATATTACGCTCCACAGTAGTAATGGTGGTATCGGTGCTATCGTAAGTCTGCCCTTCCAATTCGTCTATTTTACTTGCGGCTACGCCTTTGAGCCTTTTTAAACTGGTAGGGCTGGTAATTTTAGCAACGATGGTTTTGGCAAAGGAAGGTACCTGGGCATGAAGCTCATCCACATCAACAAAACTGTTGAAAGCAAGTTTTTTCAATTTACCACCAAGGGTTTTCTGCGGTTTGGTAACTTCTGATACTGCTTTGTTTACCAAGCCGTGCAATTCTTTTTCTACCTCCTTGCGCATGTCTTTTTTCTGCCCGGCGGTTAAATTAAAGCCTTTAACCCTTCTGTCTACCACTGCAGAAATCTTATCACCCCATTTGTCAACCGAAAAAATTCCGAATGTGATATTATTGGATAAGCTGTAATCTTCTTTTATCCGTTTCTGCTCGTAAGATAATTGGTGAAATCGGTAACCAAAATAGCCTTCTCCTATCAAAAGGATACTTAAACCCACAATTAATGCAAGCGGGGCTAACCAGTTTTTTTTGGTATGGATATTTTGAGTGTTATTATTTGTAGTTTCCATAAATAATTTAATCAATCAGCTGTAATAAATGGGTTAATGGGCATCATGTGGGGTAATAAACTTCAATATCGTAGAGAGAATGAGGCCATATAGCACAAAACTGATGAAGATAATGTAACCGGGTTGCAGTGCGGTATTGTTGGTGGTGAGGATGGTTAACGAGTCGTTTTTGATATTGAGTGCCTGCAATTGCCCTTCCAACAGGCCATTTAAACCAATATAGGCCATTAAAATTGCAATAACAATTACATCGGCCATGCTCCACTTACCAGATTGAAACGCGAAATATTTAACGATTTTGTTTTCTGCAAGACGTTTGCTGCCCAAAAGATGCACTCCTGTAGAACTTAACTTTACAACGGGAAATAGAATGCTGAAAACCAATATCAATACGCCTACCAGAATCGAATCAATCCCGGGCTGACCGATGAGTACCCTCACTACATCCATAATACTTTTGCTTTGAAAAAACAGCACCTGATCTTTAAACCTAACATGCTCGCCCAGGAGCACAAAATCCAGCGAACGGATTCTGGCATCAACCTCGATCATTGATGCAGTTAGGCCTACCCCCAAAAGGATAAATGCAAACAGCAGCGACATTACAAAAAGCGTGGTATGGAGGTCTCTTCTTTTGCGCAAGCCCCACCAAAAACCTAGCACCAGCACCACACAAGCCAGCATGCCAAAAGAATAGCGGTATGTTTTGGTACGGATATCGGAAAGGATCTGAACCAGTTTTTCATTTAGTTCATCGGTTGTTGATACCTTATATTTACCATACATGGCCTTTACTGAAACTTCGTTTGCAACAAATGCGCTGTCGAGTTTTTCTTCCTTGGCCAGCTGATTAAATTCGCCCATCGCCATTTTGCTCAACTGCTTTTTGTTTTTGGGGTTATCTACTTCTGCAATGATTTTTTTGGCAAAACCTGGCACCTGTGCACGGATACTATCGGAGTTTACAAAATTACGGATTGCAAATTTCTGGATCTTTCCACTGATTGTTTTCTTGGGTTTATTTACCAGCGCCTCTGCCTTATCGATCAGGGCAAGCAATACCTGTTGCACCTCTGATTGCAATACCTTTTTTTGCTTTTTGGTCATTTTCAGATTCCCGACCTGATGGTGCACAATCCGGGAAACATTATCTTTCCACCGCTGTACAGAAAACAGTCCGTAAGTGATGTTATTGATATCGGAATAGTCTTCTTTGATGCGTTCCTGCTGGTCTGAAAGTTCATGCAACCTCCACCCGAAGTATCCTTCTGTACAAAGAAGCACAGCCAAGGAGAGAATTAATAGCAGTTTTGGAAGAAAAGACTTCCTTTGTTTGATTTGTGTTTCTTGTGTTTCCAAGCCAGTTCTGTTTACACGTTGAGTTCTTTTCTACTCCTGCCAGCAACTGAGAAAAACCTACAAAGAAAGGTTCAGCAATAGCAAAATCTGGTCAGGTATTGGCTGATAAAACCAACAAAACAGGAAAAGGTTTGGATCAGCAATCAAAATCTCCGGCTTGCCGGTTGATTTGCAATTTATTATTTGCTCGCCTACACCAAAAAAAGCATGCTTAGTAGAAACTTATTTTGCAATCATAGTGGTTTTGACGAGAAATTCATATCATTTTTTCTCTAGGGACCAGCGGGAGCTAGTTTTGGCAGGGATTCCCACCAGTTGAGCAACTTCTCTTTTAACTCCCTGGTAATCTTTGCCTGGCCCAAGGCAAGGTTAGTGGTTTCTTTTTTATCTTTAAGGATATTGTACAGTTGGATATCAGTTCCGTTGCTATTCATTAATAATTTCCATTCCTCAGACCGTATGGCAAGGTTCGGACTTTTATCTACCGGCTTTGGATATTTAAAGGCGATATCGTTGCGTCCATATTCCCAGAACATTTCTTTTCCTCTTGCTGAGGGTTTCCCTAAAAACACCCCGCTTCTGTCCACTCCATCTCCATTGTAACTTGCAGGTATGGAAACACTGGCCATTTTAGCGAGTGAAGGCAAAAGATCGAGTGAATTTACAGCCGAACTTTCATCTGTTTTACCTTTAGCGATATGACCGGGCCAACTGATGATGAATGGCATTCTGGTACCACCTTCATAAAGTGAGAGCTTTGATCCCCGCAGGCCTTCTGCCCTGCTGCCTTTAAAACTGGGTAACGGACCGTTATCACTGGTAAAAATCACGATGGTATTCTGATCTTCTCCCATCTGCTTTAGGCCATCTAACAGCCTGCCGATCTGCTTATCGTATTCTTTGAGCACCAACTTAAAGGCAGCCTCTTCCTGAGGGTTCATCGGATACTGACCTGTGTATTCGGTTTCTTTTCTCGGTACCCAGGGGGTATGCACATCATCGGGCCAAAGGTTGATGAAACAGGGCTGATCTTTATGCTTCAAAAGGAAATCGAGGGTTTTATCTACAAAATACCTGGTGCGGTCCCAGCGTTTGATACTGTCTTTTTCAGACCAGATCCAATCTGTTGCGGTAAGCACGGGATCAGGATCGGGGCTTTCGTAGGTACTGGCATGGGCATCAAAACCATATTGCTCAAAACCTGGTGCATTTTTAACATCTCTGCCGCCGCCCATGTGCCATTTGCCAAAGTGCCCTGTTGCGTAACCTGCATTTTTAAAAAATTTAGCTATTGTTGGGGCTTTAGGGTCGAGAAAATCGGCCTGTTCAGCCTCTCTGTTGTGTTTTTGGTTATCCAGATAGGTTGTAAAATTCCACCTCCCTGGATACATGCCTGTAATCATTCCAACTCTCGATGGCGAACAGATAGGTGCTGCGCTATAATATTGGGCTAGTTTGAGTCCGTTTTTTGCAATGCGGTCTATATTTGGTGTCGGAACAAATTTACCTCCGAATGCTCCCACATCACTAAAGCCCATGTCATCTGTAAGGATTACGATAACATTAGGCTTGCTCGATTTCTGTCCGTTCTTTTTTTGCTGACAAAAGCAAGAGAAGGCCGTTGTTAAAAGCATGATGGTTAATGCCGTTATAGGTATAATGAATTTCTTCATGGTCGATAATTGTTTTTCGGCAAATGTTATGGTGGCTAAATTTAATGAACAGGATATAGACCACAAAATCTATAGTATTTATGTTACTATAACTATGGCATTGAGAATAAAATCGGGATTATTTTTTAAGCGTTAGCAAAAATGCTGTGCCTTCGCCCGGGGTTGAAGTTAGCGAAATGTTTCCCTGTAATGCAGTGATGAGATCTTTTACAGTAGAAAGCCCTATACCTGTTCCTTTTTTCTCATACCGGTCGGCAAGCTCGAGGGTAAAATTGTTATCAAATATTTTGTGGTGGTACTCCCGGGCAATACCGATTCCATTGTCTTCTACGATAAGCTGATAACAATCCTGATGTTCACTGAGGATCACCTTTACCCAGCCATTTGCCTTATCGTTATAACGGACGGCATTACTGATCAGGTTTAAGAGTATTTGCTCCAGAGCAATGCTGGAATAGTGAATCTCCTCGAGTTGGGAATGAAACTCTATAGCAAAATTTTCCGGTGCGCTAAGTAATATATGTATTCTTTCGAAAAGTGCTTTAAGCCTGATTTTCTGTTTCTTTGCAATGAGCTGCGAGGGTGATCTGGAATAATCGAGCATTTCATCTACCAATGATAGCAGGGCATTTGCTGATGATATATTTACTTCGATTAATTTAAGTGAACGCTGATCTTCATTTTTTTCCATCCCTCTTTTTAACAGCTGCGAGGTGAGCAGCATATTGGTTAAAGGATTTTTAATGTCGTGCGCTGCCATCGATGCAAATTTTTGAATAAGCAAGTTGGAATTTGTTAATTCCTGGTTAGCTGCCTGAAGTTTGGTAATTGTCCGCTTAAGTTCGATTTTATCTACCACCTGCCGGCCGAGTGATTTTAAGGCTGCAATCTGTTCAGCTGTTAATTTATGCTGTTTTTGGTCGAGTACGCAAATTGTACCCAGGGCATAACCTTCTTCATTTATAAGTGGTACGCCTGCATAATATACCAGCTTTGTTGGCCCTGTAACCATTGGGTTTTCAGCAAAACGTTCATCAAGCCGGGCGTCTTCAACAATCATAATCTCCTCTCCCGAGCCTATGGCATGGGTGCAGAAAGAAAGTTCGCGGAGGTTTTCAGTAAAATCTGTTCCAATGTGGGATTTAAACCATTGCCGCTTTTCATCAATAAAAGTGATCAGCGAAATCGGGATGCCGCATATGGCTGAGGCAATTGTTGCAATTTCATCAAATTCTTTTTCCTCACCGCTATCCATAAGGTGGTATCCTGCAAGGGATGCCAGTCTTTCTTTCTCATTTTTGGGATAGGGATATTGGAGCATTATCAACAAAGGTAATATTTTATTGCAAAAAAAAATCAGTATCCCCCTACAGGTTTTAAGAAATTTGTATTAGGAGTGATACAAGGGAAGGTTCTATGTTATAGTAAAAAAAAATGAGCGCGAATAAGGGGATGTTCAAAACAGATCAACACTGTGATATGTTGAAGAGAGAAGATTATTATTAATTTTTAAGTATGAGAGAAGAAAATATAAAAACAGTTGCCAGACTTTTATTGGGTGCAGGTTTAATAACCGCCGGAATTGGGCATTTAACTTTTGCGCGTAAAGCTTTTCAGGCACAGGTACCGGATTGGGTTCCGTTAAAAAAAGATGATACCGTTGTTTATTCTGGTTTGGTAGAAATTGCATTGGGTACCGCACTTGTACTGGCACCGAAAAAACATGAACAAACCATCGGAAAAATTGCTGCAGGATTATTTGTTGGGGTATTTCCTGGTAATGTTTCACAATTTACCCATAAAAGAAGTGCTTTCGGGCTCAATACTAATAAAAAAAGGCTTATGCGCTTATTTTTTCAACCCGTTTTGGTGTATTGGGCATTAAAGTCGACAAACAATTAAATCTTTCTTTAATTGCTTAACTATACTATAACTACGCTTTATCTACGCTTGGGCTATGCTTCAAGTATACTAAATCAATACTTTTGATTAGGGTTAATATGGACAATGATAAAGCAAATGATAACCAGTTAGTATGATGGTATACGTTGGCTGATAGATTATAATCCAGAAAAATTTAACAATTTATCATTTTTTACTGCTGTAAGCTGCTCTATTTTTTTTACTACATCGATCAAGCGGCTACTGTACCCAAACTCATTGTCGTACCAGCCAACTACTTTAACCAGATCGCCAACAATTGAAGTTAACAAAGAATCGAAGATACATGAATGTGGATTATCAATGATATCTACAGAAACGATAGGATCTTCTGTGTACTCGATGAGATTTTTCAATTCGTTTTCTGCCGCATATTTAAAGGCGGCGTTAATTTCTTCGATGGTGGTTTTTTTCTTTAGCAAACAGGTAAAATCTGTTAATGATCCGTTCAATACCGGAACTCTGATACCTGCTCCACCTAAGCGCCCATCTAATTCGGGGAAAATATGTGTAATGGCCTTTGCTGCTCCTGTTGTGGTTGGAATAATGGATGAAGAGGCTGCCCTTGCCCTACGCAGGTCTTTATGGTTGGCATCGTGCAGGCTCTGATCGCCCGTCATCGAGTGGATTGTTGTGATATATCCTTCTTCCACTCCCCAATTATCGTTCAGGATTTTGATCATTGGTGCAATGTTGTTGGTGGTGCAACTGGCATTTGATAGTATCTGGCTTTTCAGATCAATCTGATCATCGTTAACGCCCAGTACCACCATAGGTATATCATCAGCTGCAGGGGCAGATATGAGGACTTGTTTTGCACCGGCGGTAATGTGTTTTTGTGCTGCTTCGCTGGTGAGGTTTTTGCCCGTACAATCAATTACCACATCAACCCTTAAGGCCGACCACGGCAATTCATCAGCTGCTTTGATTGAAAATACGGGGATGGAGAGTTCATCAATAACAAGCGAATCGGGTTTGGCAGAAACTTTTCCGGCAAAAACGCCATGCACCGTATCGTATTTAAATAAATGAGCCATCGTTTTTGCATCTGCCAGATCGTTAACCGCTACAACTTCGAATCCCTCAGCCAATGCCAAGCGTAAAAATGTTCTTCCTATTCTACCAAAACCATTTATTGCCAGCCTCATTACATATAAAATTTGAGCGCAAAATTAGTATTTATTTATGAAAGGGAAGAGATGAATCTATAAGATGGAAATGGGATGATTAAAATGAAAAAACCAGCATGATTTGCCAAACCAAAGGCTTATTTTGAAATGGGAAGTTTATCCTTTTTTCTTTTTTAGCAAAGATAGGGTTACTAAACTGTTAAAGAGGATGCAAATGCCGATAATCATCAGGATGAGCACAAAATTACCAAGTTTTTGCAATGTAAGTGTTGCCGCAACAATAAGGATGTTGAAACCGAACGTGGCGAGCACAATCCAGTTGGGTTTTATACCCAGATTTTCCAAACGGTGATGGATGTGGTTACGGTCGCCTTTAAACGGAGATCTGCCTCTGAGGATTCTGATGGTAAATACCCTTAATGAATCGAAGATGGGTACAATGAGTAGGGCTACTGCTATTGCGGGGGCTGAGTAGAAAGCTGGATCATTATTGCCTGTAAATTTATTAAGCTCGATAAACTTAATGGCCAATGCGGCAGAAATGAGGCCGATAATTAACGCTCCGGTATCGCCCATAAATATTTTAGCGGGAAACCAGTTGTATTTTAAAAATCCGCCAATTGCGCCTGCAAGTGCGAAACCGATAAATGCATAGGGTATCTGTCCCATCAGCAGGAATAAAATACCGAAAGCAAAGCTGGAAAAAATCCCTATTCCAGCCGCCAGACCATCTATGCCATCGATCAGGTTAAATGCATTATTAATGAAAATGATGAGCGCGATTGAAAACAGTCCGCCCCAAAGCGGCATCATATCCCAAATACCCAATACACCATATAGGCTGGTTAGCCTGAAAGCCCCAAAAACGACCAGTATAAAAGCGACTACAATCTGTAAAATAAATTTGGTGCTGGTATTGGTGCCATATACATCGTCTTTTAAGCCAAGCGCTGAAAGTATAATGCATGATGCAATAAGAAAATTGGCTTCTTTAAAATTAATAACAGCTGAAAAAAGTAAAATGCTTACGGTAAAGCTTCCTACAATGGCCAGTCCGCCCAAACGGGAAATGTTGCGTTTGTGGGTTTTACGGTAAAGATCGTTTTTATCAAAAAGGCGGTATTTAAGCGAGGTATAGATAATGCTTGGAACACTTATAACCACAATGGAAAAAGCCAATATAAAAATGGCAATACAGAAATAGCCGGAATAAGTATTCAGTATCGGTTCAAACAAAATATCGGGGACTTGCCAGCAAATATAACTATTGTAATGATAACAAAATAGGCCTAAAAATTCTTTACCATGATATAAATCAAATGGGGTACTTTTCTAAAATATTGAAATCAGGCGACAGGTGCAAAAGATGATTTTGTACTAAAGCTGACTCAGCTTACTGAACTTTTTTTTAAGCACAACTAATAATGGATTGGGTACTTTATTTCTTTTTAAGGCTTTATAATCATCGATAAATGCAGCTATCCTGTTTTGTATTGATCGATTGCTGAGTCCGCCGGTACGCATGGAAACCATTAAAAGCGGCAAATGTAGTGCTTTGATTTTATGTTGGTAAAAGTAGCGCAAAATGAGGTCGTAATCTGCTGTTGTACGAAGATCTAAGGCGTAATTACCATAATTTTTAAACAACTCTTTTTTTAAGTACAAGGTGGGGTGTGCGGGCATCCAGCCTTCTTTTATATGCTGTTGACTGGCTTGTTTCGATCTCCACTTTCTAATGATCTGATTGGTATGCGGATGAACATAGTTAAGGTCTCCATATATTCCATCAATCCCCGGATTTTCGATAAAAGCTTTGGCAACTGCGCTCAAGATTTCAGAGCTGGCCAATTTATCATCTGCATTTAAGATTCCAACGACATCTCCTGTTGCTTGTTCAATACCTTTATTAATGGCATCGTATAATCCTTTATCTTTCTCTGAAACAAAATAATTTATGTGTTTGCTGTTTTCTTGAATAATGTTTATCGTACTATCTGTAGATGCTCCATCTATCACCAAATATTCCAGATCGGGATAAGTTTGTGCTTTTACTGAATCAAAACAATCCTGCAAGAATGTTTCGCCATTATATACAACCGTGATGAGTGAAATTTTCATATTTACCAAAGGGACAATCTGACTTTATTGTGTAAAGCAAACCTGGGTAAATATAGCAATACAATTAGTAGGTGTAAAGTAAATTGGAAGGGTGCTAAAATTTATTTCTTCTCCTTATGATGAATATGCCAAAAATACCTGCGGCAGTGGCGAGTGGCCATGAGTAATCGTCGAGGTTGCAATTTACAAAGGTATAATCGACAAGGGTACCAGTTGGACAAGCTACACAAATCGCGATCTGGAGCCCCCCAAGGTTTGCACCCAAAGTTGGATTCCCATAAATACAAGAACCACCGCTACTATTAATATTTACCCAACCTGGGCAAGTGCCATACGCAGTTGAATATGGAGAAGTAATATAAAAAGTTTTTGTACCTAAAGAAAGGGGAATTAAATTAACAGTACTATAACCTGCAAAATTTGGGTAAACAGTATTTCCTACCAGACAGCCCTCTGCAGCAAAAGATGGCTTTGCGAAACAAATAAAGATGATAAGAAAGATTATCTGCAAGCATTTCATGGTCGAATCCGGGGTGGTTCAACACAAACTTACGCATACTGGATACCCTATTTATTGTTCGTTTTGTTCAAAAAAAGAAGTAAATGTATAATGCGATACCCAGTAACTATCTATAAAATCGTACACTTGCCAAAACTATAAGGAATATTTTTTAATTATGATGTTAATAAAGACTGCTTGCTCTTTTTCGAATAAACAAAAAACTACAGGCTCCTATTGGAAATAATAACAATGAAAGATAATCATCAATAGGTAGATTATTAAGCTGCGCTGAACATGGATAATTTGGATCCGCATCAGCATAATATGCGGGATCGTTGTACCTATAATCAATCTCAGTTCCTTCATTACCATTGCCGCTCGTAAAGTTTGCGGTATAAGAAGATGAAGTTGCGCACCTTGTATTGGAGGTTCCTGTAATTTCATTTGCTGCGTTATAGGAGACGTTGGAGTTTGTAGCAGATACATACCTGGTGCCTGCCGGATACACATTTATATAGCCGCATCTATAGCCGCTGTATCCGTTACCTGTAATTATGGGTACTAATGGACTAGATCTGTAAAGCCGAACACTTTGGGTAATGTCTCCATTGTAAGTGGCCGTGCCTAAAAATTGTGTTGCTACATTACTACCTAAATTACAGCCACGTCCGGTAACTTGACTAAATGATGGTGATATAAACGAGAAAAATAAAACTGCTGACGAGACAGTTAAAGAGAGATATTTCGACATTATTGTTTGGTACTAATGGGTGCACATACGTAACTCCCATGAATGGAGATGTTATGCGGCAATCTTTTTGTTTATGATAATAGACAACTAAATCCTGAAGCAGCGACAGTATAAAACCGAACACACACCCCAAATAATCGTAAGATTAATATTACAAAACTAAGCAAAAAAGAAAAAAATAATAAATGAACGAAATGAATATGAGGCAGATATGACATATCTACCAAATCATAAAAATTATAAAAAAATACGCTGAAATGCAATAAAACCCAGAAAAGCGGGTAAAGGCAATGAACATTGGCGAGCAAAACGCTTGACAATTGTCATCGAGAAAATCGAATTGATAATTTTAATATTTAAGTATTGGCGCTATTATTGGAAACAATATTTAGTTACTGCTTAATTTTTCTTTATAGATAATAGATAAAGCAACAGCCCCACTAGTAAGTAAAAGCAATAAAATATTTTCGTCTAGGGAACAGTATATCATTGTGAAAGTTCCTCTAATGCCCACCTGTGCACCATTGCAACTTGTAAAAACACAGTTATTACCAGAGGCATCACAAGTTTGCGTAATGCTAACAGTGCAAACTGTGCAAGTAGCAGGGCCAGAAGTTGGAGTCCAATAACAGTAACTCGGACTAAGGGAGACAGCGCCTGATACTGGCAGAAAATACGGCGGATATGGTTCTCTTGTATAAACCTTATTGGTGGAAGGTAAGTAGCAACCAGTATATGTGCCTTGAGCTTTAGTGATACTACTTAAAAACACGCAAAATAATATACATAATAAGCAATTAACTGTTTTCATAAGCGGGACCAAGGGATAAACTATTGTCGCACAAAGTTAGCACACACTTGTAAGAATACCAATAAATATGGTAAATCATACAAAAAATTTGATTTATGTACTTAACTATGAGTATAGTACAAACCTGATTAAATGTTTATTAAACAAATAATATTCAGAAAGTAAAGACATCGTTATTAACAGGAGTTGCCGACAAAGATATTTTTAAGCTAAAATTCAATGTATCTCATATAGTCTATCTATTTAGAGATGCTTGCGATTTCGCAGATTTAAAAATACTATAGTTCCCAAAATAATGTATAAGGGATTAACCAAGTCATCTAAAGGACATTCTGTAATAAACAGTTTTTCAGTGTACTCAAAGCCAAAGCAGCCGAATGGCGTTGGCACGCCAAAGCAGTTTTTTCTGCTGGTGCCAGTGTCTTTATATTTGCATTTAATATCTGTTTGACAACTGTTGGGCACCAGGTTTCCAAAAACATCATACAAGCAGTTTCCATCCGAACTTGCTGCCCATTGAGCAGAAGCAAACGATGAAAAAATAAGGAGAAAGAAAACAATGGCACAGAGCTGCTTTTTCATTAGATAGTAATAAAAACTAATACTCTGCGAATACCGTATTATAAATACGACAAAACAATTAATCTTGATAATTCGCAAGCGCATTATTTTTTTTAACAATACAAATCATACACCTGTTATCGATTTGATTATCAGATACATCTTAAGAAAAATACAGCAGCATTAATATTCTATTCATAATCAATGTATTATAGCGGGACAGGTCTCTTATGGTAATAAGATAACAGATTATGCTTTTTTTTTAGCCAATAGAAAACGTATTTTTGTAGCAGATATGTGGAAGTTTAATCGCATAAACGTATCTTTAAAATTATGTCCCAAAAGAAATACTTACCTCTGCTACTACTATGCGTTGTTATTTTAAGTTCAATCTTATCGAGTTGTTCTGTACGCAAGCAACATAGCTTATTCAATGCGCCAACAGATATTGTTACAGATACGATTAAGCAGGTTTATGTGGTAAATGATCAAGGGCTTAGTGATATTTATTATAAAATTAAAGTTAATGATCAACTGGCCATCCGGAATGTGCAGAATCCGGAATTTGGAGCAACAAATGGTAATAGCGCAGGAGTTTCAGGCTCAGCAAACTCCAACAGTAACCAAAGTGGCTCCGCTCAGAATGTATTGGCTTATGCGGTAGAGCCTGATGGTATGGTTAATTTACCAGCGGTAGGCAGAGTAGAAGTCATCGGCTTAACAAGAAGAGAAGCAGCCATCAAAATACAGAATATTTATAAAAGTAAATTGCTCAAAGATCCGATAATTGAATTAACTGTAGTGAATTTGAAGGTTACCTTACTGGGTGAATTTGGAAGACAAGGAAATTTTTACCTCGAAAAAGACAATACAGATCTCATTGAAATAATAGGAGAAGCTGGTGGGATTACCAAAACGGCAGACCCCAAAAGTTTAAAAATTATTAGGGGTGATCGCAGCCATCCCGAAATTATCTATGTTAATTTAAACGATATCAATAGCCTGGCTAGTAAGAAACTGGTACTTCAAAATAACGATATTATTGTTATCCAGCAAACCAAAGGGCAAGCCTTAAGCGAACGTTTACAAAGCTATAATAATATTGTACAGCCTCTATTGGTGGTGATTAACCTTGCAACATTAATTTTCGCGCTAACACGTTAATGGAAAAAGAACAGAATTTAGAAGCAAAGGCCGTTAGCCAGCAAATTGATTTTTATAAAATATTCCGTGTTTTTTGGAGTAGATGGTATTGGATTGCCGGCTGTATAGCTATTGCTTTGGTTATTGCTAAAATTAAGGTATTGTATACTATACCGGTATATCAAACCTATGCTTCATTGAAATTACAAGACAGCAACCCGAGCGTAAGCACCAATAACCAGATGCCTACGCAGGTTTATAACTATACGGATAAAATTCAGGCAGAAAGTTTTGTCATCAGGAGTAACGAAGTAATGTTAAATGCCATTGCTAATCTTGATTATAAAATCTCTTATTACCTTAAAGGAAGAATCAGGACAACAGAACTTTACCCAAATATTCCATTTCAGATCGAGATCATTAAACAGGATTCAGTCAATTTTAGTAAAGGATTATATGTTGTTGAGGCTTTAGATAAAAACACCTTCAAAATCGGTGACCCAAATAATCAAAAGGCTCAATTAGTTCCGCATAAATACGGAGAAGTAATAAACTTAGGGAATATGCAGTTCCGGATCCGATCGGAAATTCCAAACGGAAATTACAGCTTTAAATTTAATACCAAGGAGGATTTTGTTGGCAGGGCCATGAGTGTAAATGTGGCGGAAGCAGCTCGTTTTACCAATGTAATGAGCTTAAGTTTAACGGATGGCAACCCAGTATTTGCTGCAGATATGCTTAATGCTATTATGAAGGAATATGTTCGTTACGACTTGATTCAACGGCAGCGATCTGCAAAGCAAACGGTTGAATTTATCGACAGTCAGTTGGGTTTTATTAATACCGAAGCAGGAAAATCAGGAAGTACCCTTGCAAATTACAAAACGCAGAACAAGATTGTGGATTTGGGTACTTCAACTTCAATGACTGTAAGTAAACTTGCCGATTTCGAAAAACAAAAAACCGAACTTAACATTAAACTCCTTGGTATAAAACAACTGGAGGACCAGGTTAACAACAACCGAACTAAGGTTGAAATTGGCCTTGACTTAGAGGGAGAACTGAATTCGGGCCTGGGTTCATTGGTGATGCAGTTAAATACCCTTTTGACTAACCGTGAAATTAAGCTTAGCCAATTTACATCAGATTCGCAACCAGTTAAACAAATTGAACAACAGATTTCGAATATCAAATCAGGAATTAGAAATAATATCCGGCTGATGCGGGAAGGCAATGAGCAAACGCTTCGTTACATTGACAACCAAATTTCAGGAGTAAACCAAAGCATTAGTACTATACCTTTAAAAGAACAAAACTTTGTTAAATTGAGTACTAATTTTGAAGTGAATAACAAAGTCCGTTCCTATTTATCGGAGAAGAAATTAGAGGCAGAGATGAATGCGGCAGCCATTGTTGCAGGAGCTGCTATTGTTAATTTTGCCTACCCTTCTTATTTTTCTATTGCATCCGATTCAAATAAGGTATATACATTCGCTATATTACTAGGTACGGGGGTAGGAATGGGCTTAATTTTATTAGTGCGCTTCTTAAATCCCTACATCTATGATAAAGAGGCCGTTGAGGGCTTGACAAAAACGCCAATCATTGGTGTTATACGTAAATTTCCTGATTTTATAGATCAGGACAATCGGCAAGCATTGTCGATTGCCAAGCCCAAATCAGTTTTTGCCGAATCTGTCCGTTCTGTAAGAACTAACCTAAGCTTTTTGGCCAGTCATAAACAAAGTAAAATAATTTGCGTTACCTCAGAAATCTCAGGAGAAGGAAAATCATTTGTTACTCTGAACCTTGCCGGCACTTTAGCGCTAATCGATAAGAAAGTAATATTAATTGCTGCGGATTTACGTAAATCCAGACTACACAAGGCTTTCGATGTTGATAATAAAAAAGGCTTAAGTTCGGTACTCTCCGGGCAGCATCAACTTGAAGATGTGTTGATCCACGATGAAATTCACCGTATAGACTTTATTCCCTCAGGACCTGTTCCACCTAATCCGTCTGAACTATTGCACACAGTTTTTATGCAAAATTTACTTCGAAATTTAGAAAAAGAATATGATTACGTACTGGTTGATACTGCACCCGTTGGTTTGGTATCAGATGCTATTCCCCTCATCCGACAATCTGATGTGAATTTATTTGTGATCCGTTCAGGTGTGTCACAACAAAGGGCTGCAAGCATCCCTGAGAGGCTATCCAGGGAGTATGGCCTTAACAATCTAGCTATTGTACTTAATGCTTTTGGCGACGATGCGCTTTATTCGAATTATTATACTACTGATTACAGTCGTGGAGGTGGAAACAGCACTTACTATTATTCTGATTACTCTGGTTATTCTGGCTCTGGCTATTATGATGAGGAGAAACGAAAATGGTGGATGTTTTGGAAAAGGAAATAAGATCAATTGGTTAAACAATGCCATTCATTGATCAATAGTTCATGGTTAATTGGTGTGGAAAAGGTTAATTGATATCTACCAATAGGGTGGTATGATTGAAATGTTGAAGTGAGCAAGGATTTTTATAAAGATTAAGCTTAATGATTGATCAAAATTACAGGTGGTATCCGGTTTACACGCGTTCGAGAGCAGAAAAAAAGGCATTTGATGAATTGACCAGAAAAGGCATTCCAGCTTATTTACCGCTTAAAAAAACGGTTAAACAATGGAGCGACCGTAAAAAAATAGTTGAGGAGGCCTTAATTAAATCCTACCTGTTTGTGTATATTTCTGCAAAAGAATATGCTGAAGTTTTGATGACCAACGGCATTGCAAGGTTCATTTATTTCTCCAGCCAAATCGCGTATATACCCGAACAACAAATTAACGACCTTAAACTTCTGCTTGCGACTGATGCAGATCTTGAGGTTTTTGAATATGACATTAAACCTGGTGAACGGGTGCTAATTAAAGCAGGTCCGTTTAAAGGAATTATGGCCGAATTGGTATCAATACAAAATAAACAACGTATCATTTTACGTTTACAAAATATGGGCTACGCTATTGAGATTAATACATCTGTTGCGTTTGTGGAACCAGTTTGAAGCTAAAGAGAAGTAAGATGTGAGCAAGTGCGCCGTTTAGTGAACTGCATGCGAACAGAAAAAAGCTAAACAAGTATAAATCTGTTTAGCTGGATTGGTGAGTGGGAAAATACATTATTAAAATGTCAGTCAATTTTAAAATAAAAATGTGACTGAGAGGGCGAAGCTGTGTCCGGGCAAAGATGGAAGGTTAAAATAAATGTGTAGAATAGCAGGCATAATCGACCGGAATAAACCGATCAATATACTTGAGCAGGAAGTAAAAGGCATGTGTACGATAATGGCTCATGGCGGTCCCGATGGTGAAGGATTTTATGCCAATAGAAGTGATGGGATTGTAATGGGGCATAGACGTTTGGCCCTCCTGGATTTATCTCCAAACGGGCATCAGCCTATGCATTACCAACAGGGTAAATTAGTCGTTTCTTTTAATGGCGAGATATACAATTATCTAGAACTTAAGAAAGAACTTCAAAAATCAGGCTTTCAGTTTAAAACCGAATGTGATACCGAAGTAATTTTAGCTGGCTATGCGGCCTGGGGAGTTGAAAGCTTCAGTAAATTTAAAGGAATGTTCGCTTTTTGTTTGTATGATGCTGTTAAACAGCTCAGTTTTCTTGTTAGAGATCATTCAGGCATTAAACCTCTTTATTTTTATGCAAACGCGAAACATCTGGTTTTCTCATCGGAAGTTAAAGCTTTCTCGCGTACTGATTATGCGTATACCGAAGATCCAAATTGGAAAATATATTTCCTGGCTTTCGGGCATTTACCAGAGCCATATACCACTTTTAACGAAGTGCAAATGCTGCCTAAAGGAAATTATCTGATCTGGCAACATCAAACAGATACTTTTCAAATCATAAGCTATGTTAAACAACAAGCGATCGCGAATATTTTTGATCGCAATGAGGCTAAAATTGCTGTACAAAAAAGTTTAAATACCGCTGTTAAAAGGCATCTGCTAGCAGACGCCAAAATCGGTGTATTTTTGAGTGGAGGTATAGACAGTAGTATTTTGAGTTTGCTTGCCGATCAAATTCAAATGCAGAATACACTAAATGTCAATCCAATCAACACGGTATCAATCAATTTCGAAGAAGCTGAATTTTCTGAGAAAGTTTACCAGGATGCCATTGTGCAGAAAATGCATGGAAATCATTCGGAGTATACCATTACTCCTACCCTCTTCAATAAACATTTCCCTACTGCGCTTAAAGCCATGGATCAACCCACTGCTGATGGGATTAATTCGTGGTTTGTCAATTACTTCGCAAAGGAGAGTGGTTTAAAGGCTGTTCTTTCTGGCATTGGTACTGATGAATTATTTGGAGGTTACCCTTCTTTTAAGCGCATGGGATTGGTAAAGTTGCTGAAAAAGGTACCCAGATCGGTTCTTCGGAAAAGCATTCATTTAAAAACGGCAGCCCTGAAAAGGATTTATTATTTAAGTTATCAAAATACGGTTGGTGAGTATCTTTTCTTAAGGGGCATATTTACGCCTGATGAAATTGCAAAATTGTTATCGTGTTCCATCGAAATGGTAAATGGCGTACTGCAACAGGCTAACATTGGCACTGTAAAACCGGAGTTAAAGGATGGTGACAGGGCCAGCTGGTTGGAATGTAACTTATACATGCAAAATCAGTTACTTAAGGATACCGACGCAATGAGTATGCAACATGGTGTGGAGGTTCGCGTACCTTTTTTAGATCGGGATTTGCTTGAAACGCTAAATACTATCAATTCGAAAATAAAGTTTGAAGGCAAACGGCCAAAATCATTTTTGATCAATACTTTTTCTTCCATACTCCCCCGGTTAATCTGGGATCGAAATAAAATGGGGTTTACTTTCCCATTTCAACATTGGTTAAGGAAAGACGAACAATTTTTAGGTTTAATTAAAACCAGTGAAAATCAGTTTGCAGCGAAAATGGTAAATGATTTTAGACAGGGTAATTTACACTGGAGCAAGGCAATGTCACTATACCATGTATTTAGGCGTTAGTAAAAACGAATTTGAAAAGCGTAAAAGTTTTATTTTTAACCTTACATACCTTCAGTTTAACTGGAGGGATAGAAAAAGTAAGTAAAACTTTTGCAAAAACACTTGATGATTTGATGGCAAGAGCTGAGATAAAATCTTATAATGTATTGTCGATGTACGATGACCAGGCTGATTTTGCTTATGTATCATCAAGCTCATTTAAAGGCTACTCTGGCAGAAAAGCAGCTTTTGGCTTGGCTACCCTTAAACAGGGATTAAAAGCAGATGTGGTGGTTTTAAGTCATGTGCATTTATTAATCTTTGCTAAAGTCATTAAAAAGTTGAAGCCAGCAGTCAGGGTTATTCTTTTTGCCCACGGTATAGAGCTATGGCATTCATTGGCCGATTGGAAAAAAAAAATGCTTAAAAGCATAGAGATCTGGTCGGTAAGCCGGTATACAGCTACGCAGATTATTAGGCAGCACGGCATTTCGGGTACTCAGATTAAAGTACTGAACAATTGTTTGGATCCCTATTTTAAAATAATTGAGCCAGCATTAAAACCAGATACACTCCTTAAAAAACATGGGATTAAAAGCACTCAAAAAGTATTGTTGAGCATCTGCCGTTTATCTTCATCCGAACAATATAAAGGTTACGATTCGGTAATTGGCTGCATGAAACAGGTTCTTCAGCATTATCCGGATTTGGTTTATTTACTTGTTGGAAAAGCTGATCAAATCGAATTGGCACGGATCAATTCGCTCATTATTGAAGCTAAACTTGAAAAAAACGTCATACTTACGGGTTTTGTGTCTGATGAGGAACTAAACTTATACTATCAATTGGCAGATGTATTTGCAATGCCGAGCAAAGCAGAGGGTTTCGGGCTTGTATTTATAGAAGCTGCGGCGCATGGCTGTGCCGTTATCGGAGGGAATGCTGATGGTAGCACAGATGCGTTAATGGATGGAAAACTGGGTATCCTTGTGGATGCATGTAATACATCCGAAATTGGTAAAGAGGTGATTAGCGCATTGCAAAAAGAAAAACATGATGCAAAAGCAATCCAAAAGCTTTGTTTTGAAACATTTGGATACACACAATATAGAAAAAAGGTTGCTGATTTGTTATTTCAGCATAGGCCAATGAACGAAAAAAAGTATGCATAACGAAGAGCACGGCTGGACTATTGAGGCTAAAGCTTCTTTATTCGATTTAAAACTTAACGAGATATGGGCCTATCGCGATCTGCTTTGGCTTTTGGTTAGGCGCGATTTTGTTTCCTTCTATAAACAGACTATTTTAGGTCCGTTATGGTTTTTCATTCAACCTTTATTTACGACTGTCATCTTCACTTTTATCTTTGGAAATCTTGCGGGTATCTCTACTGATGGACTTCCAAAACCACTTTTTTACATGGCCGGTATCACTGCATGGAATTACTTTTCGGACTGTTTAACCAAAACCTCTACAGTTTTCAGAGATAATGCAGGTATTTTCGGGAAAGTATATTTCCCCAGATTAATTATGCCTTTGAGTATTGTGGTAAGTAATCTGGTGCGTTTTGGTGTACAGATGGTTCTCTTTCTGATCATGTCCGGCTATTACTATTTATCCGGTGCAAATTTTCATCCTTCATGGGCTATATCACTAATTCCTGTTGTGGTAATTTTAATGGCCTTATTGGGTTTGGGCACAGGGATGATCATCTCAGCCATGACTACTAAATACCGCGATCTGGCATTTCTCGTCGGATTTGGCGTGCAATTGTTAATGTATGCTACCACCGTAATCTACCCATTATCTGTTGCGCTTACTAAATACCCCAAATATGCCTGGATTATTAAATATAACCCAATGACGCCTATTTTAGAAACCTTTAGGTTTGGTTTTTTGGGCGAAGGCAGTTTTAGCTGGGCAAGTTTAGGGTATGCGACAGTGGTTACATTGGGGCTACTCGCTTTTGGAATTGTGATTTTTAATAAAGTTGAACGGAATTTTGTTGATACGGTTTAGAAATTAAATAATGCCCTTTCTTACTTCAAATAATTTAAAATTAATTATAGTAAAGTTAAATTCAAATTTAACTACTCCAGAATTTTTAGACAAGACTTATCTTCCATCGCTCGATGGCTGGAGAGCAGTAGCAATATTGATGGTAATTTTAGGACATGCTAAACTAAGCATTCAAGAAAATTCAATCGGCTATAAATTTTTAGAAACCTTTATATATCCGGATCTTGGAGTGAGGATTTTTTTTATATTAAGTGGGTTTTTGATAACCAGTTTGCTATTGAAAGAGCTTATTTCAACAGGAAAAATAATTTTAATACACTTTTTAGCTAAACGGGCCCTTAGAATTTTCCCAGTGTTGTATTTGTATACCATTACAGTTTTCATGGTATCTTCTCACTATCAACTGAATATAACAAACGTCCAGTTTCTAGGAATGCTATTTTATTACACTAATTTTATCATGTTTAATCTTCCATGGCTTTGTGGGCACACTTGGTCACTATCAGTGGAAGAACAATTTTATGTTTTATGGCCAATCATGATTTATTTTTTAAAGAATAGAATTTGGTGGTGTACTTTACTGATAATTGTTTTGACACAATTTTTGCGGATATTATGGTATAAAGCCGGTTTTTACATAGAAACATTGGGGCCTTTCTTTAATGGTGCAGATGCAATATTTTTAGGGTCACTGCTTTCTATCTTATGTTTCAGAGGAGTCTTTAATTCCTTTGAGAAGTATTGGTTAAAAGGATATCTATATTTAGCAGCGATAATTTTAATTTTCTTTATCTATTATTGCACTCATAGAGGAATGTTTGGTAAATTATTATTACCGCTAGGACATATAGTTTCAGACACAGCTATAGCTTATCTGCTTCTGGCTACAATTATTAATACAAAGGGATTAACATTCAAAATTTTAAATAATCCTTTAATGGTTAAGTTAGGCATTATTTCATACAGCTTATACATCTGGCAACAGCTTTTTATAATTCCAATTAACTTTTATCCAAACGTGTTACCGCGAGCTGCATTTCCATTTAATATTTTAATTTCTATTATCGCTGCTTTATTATCCTACTATGGTTTCGAAAGATATTTTCTTAACTTGAAAAAACGTCTAAAACCTAATATTTTATAATGAAAGATATCGCAATCAGCGTCGAAGGTTTAAGTAAGGCTTATCAACTTGGGCAAATTGGTAGCGGTACACTCAGTCGTGATCTAGAGCGTTGGTATGCACGCATTAGAGGAAAAGAAGATCCTTTATTAATTATCGGCGAAAATAATGATCAAAATACAAAAAGCCATAGCAATGTGGTATGGAGCTTAAAAGATATAAGTTTTGAGGTAAAGAAGGGTGATGCGGTTGGTATTATCGGTAAAAACGGTGCAGGAAAAAGTACACTGTTAAAAATATTAAGTAAGGTTACTACCCCTACAACTGGTAGAATATCAGGAAATGGCAGAATAGCAAGTCTCTTGGAGGTTGGAACTGGTTTTCATCCAGAACTTTCAGGCAGAGAAAACATTTTTTTAAATGGAGCCATTTTAGGGATGCGCAAAAGAGAAATCCAACGTAAACTTGAAGAAATTGTTGATTTTGCCGGTATTGAACGTTATTTGGACACACCAGTTAAAAGGTATAGTTCAGGAATGTATGTACGGCTGGCCTTTGCTGTGGCTGCGCATTTAGAAAGCGAAATTTTAATTGTGGATGAAGTATTGGCAGTTGGAGATGCTGATTTCCAAAAAAAATGCTTGGGTAAAATGAGCGAAGTGAGTAAGGGTGAAGGAAGAACGGTGCTATTTGTAAGTCATAACATGACCGCCATAAAAAAATTGTGCAGTTCCAGTATACTTTTAAATAAAGGAAATATAGAAATGTCAGATCTTACTCATCGTGTGATTGAGCATTATTACCATTCAAACAAAGAACGCTTGGCAAAAGTCAGCCTTAGTTCCAAAAGAGAAGGTTCAGGGGTGGTACAATTTTATGATTTTGATATTCTTAATAATTATTGTGAGCCCAAATCTGTAATGCTGAGTGGTGAAACAATAGTTCTTAAATTTATTTTAAATGCTAAATCTGACATTCAAAATATTGACATTGGATTTTCAATCCACGATGAAGATGAAAATATGCTATCTGTTATTTACAGTAGCTATCAAGATAAAATTTTTAACCTGAAAAAAGGATTAAATGAGGTTTTCTTCGAATTAGCAGATAACTATCTAAGCAATAGAACATACTTTATCAGAGGACTTTTAAAAGCCGATAATATTATTGCAGATATGCCACTAGAGCCTTTGGGGGAATTAGTTATTGAATCCGGCAATTTTTATCAAACAGGAAGCATTGGACATCAAACTTCAAAAGTAGCATTCTTAATTAAAGGAAAATGGAGCTGAAAGAATTGATGCTAAATTATTTAGTTCGAATTATTCCAAGATTTATAAAACGTAGAATTATTACACAATCTGAAAATTCGGGTATATTAACATTTTCACAAGAAGGCGAAGATCGTTTAATAGAGAGGATAATAGGCAAAAAACATTATGGTATTTATGTCGATGTTGGTGCTCATCATCCCTCATCACTGAGTAATACTTATTATTTTTACCGAATGGGATGGCGTGGAATCAATATCGATGCTATGCCAGGCTCTATGGCACAATTTAACAAGACAAGACCTTATGATATTAATATAGAACAACCTATTTCTGATGAGGTAGCGAATCTTGATTATTATATGTTTAGCAGCCCTGAACTGAATACTTTTGACACTAAAAATGTTGCTGTTTTTTTAACCTATCCAACGGTTAAACTATTGGATAAAATTTCACTTAAAACCACCAGACTTGCAACAGTCCTCGAACAAAACTTATCAAAATTAGGAGCAAACGAGATTGATTTTTTATCTATTGATGTTGAGGGACTGGATTTAAAAGTTCTCCGATCGAATGACTGGTTAAAATTCCGTCCTAATCTCATTCTAGTAGAAGATTTATTTGCCGATGTTATGAAATCTTATAACAGCGAATTATCTACCTATCTGAATAATGTCGGCTATAATATGGTTGCGAAAACACAGAATACCATTTTTTTTAAAAAAATTGCCTGAAGTTTCTATCATTATGCCCGTTTATAACGGTGAAAAATTCCTTGGCGAATCAATTTATTCCGTGATTAAGCAATCCTACTCAGATTGGGAATTGATAATTATAGATGATGGTTCAATAGATAATACCTCAGAAATCATCTCTGATTTTATCGCACTAGATAAAAGAATTAAAACATTTTATCAAACCAATATGAAGCAAGGAATTGCCAGAAATTTGGGAATTAAACATTCCACAGGCAATATTATAGCATTTCTCGATGCTGATGATCTTTGGAAAGTGGACAAACTGGCAATTATGGTTGACTTTCTTCATCAATCCAAGTGTGAACTTGTTTTCTCAGATGCTTACATTCAATATGATGATTTATCAGATGGCAAACCGGTGATTAAAAATCAAACATTTGGTGTAGTAAATGCAAGATACCAAGGAATTAACGGTGTAGAGTCATTCCTATTATATAACCGGATTCCTTTATTAACAGTTTTGGTTAAACGAGAAACCCTTTTTGAAGTTGGGCTTTTTAGTGATAGGGGAATAAGCGAAGATTTTGAACTTTGGTTAAAATTACTATTAAAGGGAGTTGAGTTTAAATCCTTAAATCAGGTATTAGCCTTTTATAGAGTACACTCAAAATCAACAACTCATCAGGATAAACTTGCAATTGACGCTAGCATAGATGTTATTTACGACTTATACAGAAATGTTGGTAAATCATATAAACAGCTTTTCAATGACTATTTAAAGGTTTGGTATAGAAGGAAGTTAGAAACGATAGCAGACTATTATGCATACAAGGAATTTTTAGCGGTTATTGTAACACAAAATCAAAATAACTTTAAATATCAACTTCTTAAGATATTTAACCTTGGTTCACTTGGTTATAAATTACATAAAAAATTAATATTCCATTTAATCTGATGAAACTTATTTCGATAATTATCCCTTGTTATAACCAAGGTAAATATTTAAAAATGAGTTTAGATAGTGTACTTAGGCAAAGTTACCAAAATTGGGAATGCATTATTATAAATGATGGTTCGGGTGATGATACTGAAGATGTAGCTTTGGACTACGTAAATAAAGACAAAAGATTTAATTACAAATTTCAAATTAACAAAGGATTATCTGCTGCAAGGAATCTAGGAATATCAATTGCAAAAGGTGAATTCATTCAATTGTTGGACGCCGATGATTTAATTGAAAAAAATAAGTTATCAAAAGGGCTTGAGTTATATAAAAACTTCAAAAATAATGAGCGGATAATTATTTATTCAGGGATGCGTTATTTCGAAAACTCGTCACCTAAAATATTAAAAATACTAGGCAGAAACCATTTTATTGGTCATGTAGAATTAAAATTCGAAGATGGATTAGCCAGTCAAAAAGAGTTAATAAAATTTAGAAACCCATTTGTTATATCTGCTTCTTTGTATCCTGCAGCTTTATTTGAAAACATAGGTTTATTCGACAATGATTTAACTGCTTTAGAAGATTGGGATTTGCACCTAAGGTGTATACAAGGCGACTATTTATTTCATTACCACTACGAGGCTGATACCAGAACATTAATCAGGCTGCATGATAACAGCATGATGAGGAGTCAACACCTCTTGGATGCTAATTTCGGACTGGTAATGGCTAAACATCACTTACATAGAGAAAACGCCATAGAAATTAGTGTTCCTTTTGCAATTCGGTTTTTAAAAAAAATAAAGAATAGGTTAAAACTTTAATCACCAGATAATTCATGAAGAAAATCATTTCATCATTTATAAGCAGGATTTTAAAAAGATTTAGTGGAGAGCTTAACCAATCTTTAACAAATACCGAACGAATGCTTGCCGGGGAACAAACCGCTCAAATGATCTTGAAAAACCAATACAAAGCACTAAGCAAAAATGAAATAGCTAAATATGATTTCACAGAAGTTGGTTTTAGAAAATATTCACAGAACTCGGAAGATGGAATTCTGCTTTTTATTTTTTCTGTTATTGGAACTACAAATAAAAGAGTAGTTGAACTTTGTGCATCCGATGGTATTGAGTGTAATGCTGCCAATCTTATTATTAATCATGGGTGGGAAGGTCTTCTATTTGATGGAAATGCCGAAACTGTGGAGAAAGGAAAAGAATTTTATCGCGTTCATCCAGATACGTTTACATTACCACCAACATTCGTTAATGCATGGATCACGAGAGCTAATGTTAATGGGCTTATTGCACAGCACAATTATACAGGTGAAATAGATTTACTGTCTATTGATATGGATGGGATGGATTATTGGATTTGGAAAAACATTACAGATATAAAACCCCGAGTTGTTGTGGTAGAAATTCAATGCATATTTGGAACAACTGATGCCTTAACCGTACCATATGAAGATGATTTTAAAACAGAATTTATTGATGGCTTCGGCATTTATTGCGGTGGATCATTAAATGCCTTTATAAAGTTAGCATCTACAAAAGGTTACAAGCTTATAGGAGTTGAAAAATATGGCTTCAATGCTTTTTTTATTAGGAATGATATTGCACCAGATTTATTTCCGGAATATAATACCAACCAATACGAAAACATTCCATTTGTAAAATGGGCTATGGCAACCTTTTTAGAAAAAATAAAGGAAAAAAAATGGGAAAAGGTATAGATAAAGTTAGGGCTATCGCGTTTTACCTACCTCAATATCACCCTATTCCAGAAAATGATTTATGGTGGGGAAAAGGGTTTACAGAATGGACTAACGTTGCAAAAGCAAAGCCTCTATTTAAGGGACATTATCAGCCTCATATCCCCGCTGATTTAGGATTTTACGACCTAAGATTAAACGAATCGAGGATAGCACAGGCATCACTCGCAAAAAAATATGGTATTGAGGGTTTTTGTTATTGGCACTATTGGTTCGGAAACGGTAAAAGACTGTTGCAACGCCCTTTCGAAGAAGTTTTGGCCGCTGACACTCCCGATTTTCCATTTTGCTTGGGTTGGGCAAATGAGAGTTGGTCGGGCATTTGGCATGGTAATCCATCAGAAATATTAATTGAACAAACTTATCCCGGAAGACAAGATTACATCAATCATTTCAATTATTTATTAAAAGCTTTCCAAGATAAACGGTATATCAGAGTTGATGATAAACCATTATTCTATATCTATTCACCTGATAAAATCCCCGATATCATCGATTTCACCAATATTTTCAGGAGCTTGGCTATTGCTAACAATCTTAAAGGATTGTACATCGTTGCCAATACATCAGATGAAAGTTGGAATCCTGAATTAAACGGTTGTGATGCTGTAAATTTAAATTTACTCGGGAGTTTACAGCATCAAATTGGCAACAATAAAAACTATTTCTATAAAAAGATTAGAAATCAGTTGTATAAAATGGGCATAATCTATCGATTTCACAAATTGCTTAAAAAACCAATGCATCTGTATAACTATGCAGATGCAGTAGATTTTTTGAGTAGAAGTGAAAACAAATCCTTTGAGTCTTATCCTTGTGTTATTCCAAACTGGGACAATTCGCCAAGAAGTGGCTTAAATGGTTTTATCTTGAGAGGATCTACTCCTCAATTATTTAGAAAACATTTAAAAGAAAATATAAAGCAGATCGAAAATAATGATCCCCAAAAAAGAATAATATTTATAAAATCGTGGAATGAATGGGCTGAGGGAAATCATTTAGAGCCTGATATTAAATTTGGACTTCAATATTTAGAGGTGTTAAAAGAGGAACTTCATTACAATGATTAAGGTTTATAAGCACTCACATTTTAAAGCTGATATTTTCGGCCATGGAGGAAACAAACGTACAGCACAAATTAATGAGCTCTTAAATGCTGCTGGAATAGTATTTGAAGAAGTGGATTTCGACAAATACGAACCTGCTGCAAATCATATCAAATCTTTTATCAAAGGAGGATTGATTTTCAAAAACTTAGGCAAAGGTTTTAAAACAAACTACGCTATAGGACGCTACCTCCTAAAATTTGAATATTTTATTAAGGATTGTAAACCCGAGCTATTTATCTGGGAATCTACATCTGGTTATTACTTGTTACTGGCAGAAATTCTATATAAATATAAGATTCCTTTTATAGCAATACCACACAATATCGAATCGCTTGTTAATGGTAATGTGAGCGAATTTTCAAAAAAAAAATCCCCAATCTGGTTTAACGAAGAAATAAATTTTTTAAGATTGGCAAATAAGGTATTTACTATTTCGAGAGAGGAAAATTGGCTGCTTTCCCTTTATGGGTTAGCGCCTCATTACCTCCCCTATTTTCCTCCGAAAGATTTAACTGATCATTTTCTTAATATAAATAAGAAGAGATCAAAAAAGAAGAATAACTCCACAGGCAAAAAAAAACTCTTGTTATTAGGTACATTTCATAATCCACCAACCCTTAAAGGTTATTTGGAAATAATAGATGTCCTAGCCGATTTAAGTTTTGTTGATGTGAAAGTTGCGGGATTCGGTTCAGAATTATTGGAAGTAACTACATTCGGAACAAACATCTCAGTTTTAGGGACTTTAAGCTTTGAAGAATTGGCTTCAACAATAGAGGAAGCAGATTATGCGCTTATTCATCAGGAGCCAAGTTCTGGTGCTCTTACCCGCATTACAGAATTATTACTTTGCGGACTACCCATACTTGCAAATAATTCAGCATCAAGGAGTTATTACAACGCTCCTGGAGTGACTACATACAGCGATACGGATGAGCTTATTGCTTTGCTACGCGGAACAACGGATACTCAATTTTTCTGTATTGAGCGCCCTATTGAAGAGAATAAATTCATCAAAATTTTAAACATCACCAATGATTGATAGACAGATAGGAAGGTTAAATGATTTAAATATAAATCGTAATCATTCGCTTTATCTTCATTATAATTTTTATCATAAAGAATTATTTAAAGCACTTCAATCTTACGCAAAAGGCAATCTGCTTGACATTGGTTGTGGCAATAAGCCTTATAAACAGTTTATTGAAGGTCGTGTAAAAAGTTATCTGGGATGCGATATCATACAATCAGATAATAATGCTGTTGATTTAATTTGTTCTGCCAATAAGATACCACTAAATGATGATCTTTTCGAAACGATAATCAGTACCCAAACAATCGAACATGTAGAAGATCCTCATGGTTTGATAAGCGAGGCTTACCGATTATTAAAAAATAATGGATATTTAATAATTAGTGGGCCAATGTACTGGCCGTTACATGAGGAGCCTTATGACTTTTTTAGATTTACAAAATATGGTTTTCAACATATGCTCGAGCAAGCCGGATTTAAAGTAACATCAGTTTGTGCAAGTGGCGGTAAGTGGGCTCTTGCAGGGCAAGCTTTACTACATGCCATCTACCCTACTATATACAACATTAGAGGCATCAAAGGTAAAATCATTAAATTTATTGCCCGGATTTTCAGAGTTATAAAATTAATCAATATTCTTTTTGAATACATGGATAATCGAGTTACGGATCACAGCAATACCATGAACTATGTCGTTATTGCTCAAAAAATAAATTAAAGGATTGAAGATAAAACTACCTAGCCTTGAGGATTATAGGAATGCATATTTAAATGATGGTGTTAAATACCCGTTATCCACAATTTTTAACCCTGATGGTGACTTGTTGCAAAATCTACCAAAACCCAATTCTTTGCAAGTGGGTTGGCCGTGGTATGTTCAGGTAAAACCAGAAATTTATGATAAAAATTCATCCTGGCCAAAATTAACTATTGTAACGCCATCATATAATCAAGAAAAATTTATTGAGCAAACCATAAGGTCCGTATTACTACAAAACTATCCAAACCTTGAATATATAATTATTGATGGAGGAAGTACAGACAATACAAAAAGCATAATTGAAAAATATGCTGACTGGATCAGCTTTTTTGAGATCAAAAAAGATAACGGGCAGGGACATGCTATAAACAAAGGTTTTAGCCTGGCTTCCGGAACTTATTACGCTTGGATAAATAGTGATGATTATTATTTAGAAAATACTTTCTATAAAGTGATAAGTAAATTTATGTTTACAAATGCTGAATGTGTATATGGCTATTCACAAAGTTTTGATCGGGAAAAAAATGAAATCAGTCTGAATAAGACTCTTCCTTTAATCGATACGTTTATCAGAATGCCAACTTTACAGCAACCTTCTACTTTTTGGTTATCTAAAATACACCAGCCTATATGGGAAGAATTAGTGTGCTCTTTAGATTATGAATTGTGGCTTAGGATGTTGAAAGGTAAAAAGAAAAAAATAATAAAAGAGCCGTTAGCTGTTGCTCATGTTCACCAGGAAGCAAAAACACATAATCCTGGAATGGGAGAAAATTGGGCTAGAGATCATGAATTAATATGTAGTCCTGATGCTCACGGATCAGTAGCACATTGGAAGATCAGGTATTTCTTTCACAGAATTTGGATCAAGATAAATAAGTATTTATGATTGGTATTTCAATACAGTGTAGATTGGGTAATCAGTTATTTCAATACGCCTTCATAATTTCACTTTCAAAAACATTAAATTCAAAATACTTCATCAGTGAAAAAATAGAACGTTTTACATTACCAGATTATTTCGAGCTACCACATTACAATCCAAACCTCAACCTACTCTACAAAATCATTTTGAAGATCAAGAAAGGATACTTGAGAAAGCCACTTCAAAATTATAGTTTAACACGCAATAATATAGCCCGAGACAATGAAATATATGTAGGATATTTTCAATCAGAAACCTTCTTTAATCAATTAAAAAATGATATAGACTCATTTATAAAAGTTAGAAAAGAGTACAAGCAAGTTTTTAGTAACCAATATGGAAATTTTTTTTCTGAGCATAAAACGATAGCAATTCATTTAAGGAGAGGAGATTACTTAAACTTGGATAACTGGTGGCTTGAAAATCTTGGTAGTAACAATTTAACCCTACCACTCGATTATTATAAAAACTGTTTTGCAGCAATTGAGAATTTGCATCATTATAAACTTATGTTTATTAGTGATGACATTGAATTTGTTAAATCCGAATTTGGCTATCTGGAAAATGCTGAATTTCACAACAACGAACTCATTATTGATTTTCAGATCATGATGAATGCTGATATCTGCATAGTTTCTAACAGTTCCTTTGCCTGGTGGGCAGCCTATTTAAACCCTAAAGCAACAAAAAAAATACTTTGCCCTAAATATTGGTTAGGTTTTAACATTAAAAAAGAATATCCAAAAAATATCATTCCAAAAGATTGGAAACAAATTATAGCTAAATGATGAAAAATTTTCTGAGGAAATTAATCAATATCTTTGAACCAAATCATAAATTTAAAAGAATATCTTATTCTCAATATGGTGAGGATTTAATAATAAAATCAATTTTTAGGGAGTACTTGGGGATTGATAAACCTAGTTATATTGACATTGGTGCCCACCACCCCTTCCATCTAAGTAATACTGCATTGTTTTATAAATTTGGATGTCGTGGAATAAATATAGAAGCTAATCCAGATTTGATAAACGCTTTTAAACAATTCAGGCCTGAAGATCAAAATCTCAATATTGGGATAACAGCATCAAATTCCGAAAATTTGGATTTTTATATCATGGAGCAGCCTGAACTTAATACCTTCTTAAAAAAACAAGCAGAGGAATTAGCATCTAAAGGTTACCCCATAAAAAAAACCATAAACATCACTTGCTTAAAACTTTCTAATATCATTCAGAATTATTGTAACGGTAAATTTCCCGACCTTCTCTCTTTAGATGTTGAAGGATTAGATGAAGATGTGCTTGGAAGTTATGATTTTCAGGCTACAAAGCCTAAAATAATCTGTGTCGAGAACCTTTATGCAGATAAAGACGGTTTCTTAAGGAAAAATGAAATGATAAGAAGTATACTCCATGAAAATAGTTATTTTCTTATTGCAGATACATTTCTCAACGACATTTACGTAGATTCTGCTTTGATAAAGCATAAATAATTACACATTAGACCATTGCCACAATGGTAATTCAAATTTGAAATGCATAGCTCGCCAACAATTTCTCTACTAATTCCTGTATTTAATGGCGAAAAATACATTATTGAGTTTTGCGAGCATCTTAAAAATCAAGAATTAAAATTCGATGAAGTTATTTTTTACAATGACGGGAGCACAGATAATTCATTAAGTTTACTAAAAAAATCTGGATATAAATATTTCTCATCGGCGTTTAATAAAGGCGTAGGCTTTGCTAGAAATGTACTTGCAAGGGCTTCAAACAGTAACTATATCCATTTTCATGATGTAGATGATAAATTTGACAAATCGTTCATCTATGAAATTAATAAAGCAATTACAGGTACCAAAGCAGACGTTATATTCGGCAATTCGGATTGGGTAGATGAAAACAGTAAGAAAGTTGTAATCGAGTGGAGGTACAACCAAGCAAAACTTGCAGAAGATCCTACCAATTACTTTCTTTCAAATCCTTTAGGTATCATAAATACAGTATACAATAAAAACGCTTTCCTCAATATTAATGGATTTAATGAAAGACTACATTGTTGGGAAGATGCAGACATTCACATCAGGTTAGCAATTGCAGGCAATACATTTGCACATATTAATTGCACAATAGCTATCTCTATCAGACACAATAAAGGTCTGAGCAATGATCAGATCTGGTGTTGGGATTGCAGACTTAACTTTCTTGAAACCTACATTAGAGATTACAATAAGTATTTAAACATGTCTGTAGTCGAATCGGAAATTAAAAAAGTACAAAATGTGTTTATCAAATCAGGAAATTTTTACAAACTTCAAAAAATTTTAAGTCTAAAAAAGGTTTATCAACTCCATATTAGAACAGAAAAAATTTATGCATTATATCTTTTAAACAAGTTGATTCCATCTAAATTGTTGTTGATCTTAATTAAAAGGATAAAAATTTAATTGGTTAGTGAAAATTTTAAAAAAAATAATAATATTTCTATTCACTAATCATCCTTATAGGATAAAATCTTTCTTAAATCTATATCCTGATAAAAAAGGCGAAGAGATCGATGTGCCGGAGAGAAAATCCATGGTATTAAAGATTGAAACCGGAAAAATGATAGTGTATCCAAATTGCCCATCGTTTGTGAATGCCCCCCCCATTTTAAGAACTGTGAGCAATATAAACCGATATGAGCTAAAAGGAGTTTATAAAGAGCCAGATAGAATACTTTATAAACTACTATCTGGTACAATTTTAAGTAATAATGGCCTGGTTTATGATAGAAAGAAAAGAGCTTTTATTGAAGAATCAGCTAAAGAGTGGACCATTAGGCTTTATCATTCGCCATTTACAAATGTTATTAATTATCCACCCAAAAAAAAATTAGAGGGCATTGTACTTTCATGTTTAACCAATGGAGCCGATGGTGGTTTTTATCATTTCTTTCTTGAATCACTTCCAAAACTTCATTATTGCCATGAAATCATTGAGCTTTCAAGCTTTATCTTACTTAACGGCCCAAAAACGGATTGGAAGTTAGGTTGGCTAAAAAAAGCAAACATTGATATTGATAAGGTGATTTGGGTAATGAATACTGATCATATAGAATGCGACCAATTAATTTTTACAAACCGATTGATTCATGATCAACAAATATCCAAATGGTGCATTAATTCATTATTAGCTTTATTTAACATCAAACAAGTAACTCCGGCTGAAAAATTTACTAATAATGTTATTATTTGGATAACAAGAGAGGGATTAAAAGAACGACATATCAAATGGGAAGAAGATATTTTAATGGACTTTCCAAAAATAGAAAGGATCGATCTTAACAAGCTCACACCAGATGAAACGATAGATTTATTACAAAAATCCACTCATGTAATTTCTCCCCACGGTGCAGGTTTAAGTAATATTATTTTTTGTAATAGTGGAACAAAAATACTTGAAATATTACCTAATGATAAAAGCTTTCAACCGTGTTACAGTAGGATTTCTTCAATGTTAGGTTTTGAACACTCCATTATTAATGTTGATTTCATGAATCCAGAAAATCAAAAAACAGGAGTTAATTATTTAAGAGAAACGTTATGCAAGTTTATCTGATAAAGTTAATATCACTCCTAAACAGGATCTATTTTGGTATATGCGGAGTTAGTATACCGGATTCAGTTTCAATTGGCCGATATGTTTCTATTTCAAGAGGATTTTCTATTAAAAAAGGAGATGTTAATATTGGAGAAAGCTGCGAACTGTCAAAAGGGACGGTATTAAAAGCGTATGGCGGAGAAATTAATATCGGAAGAAATTCTTATGTAGGTGAGTACACCGTAATATATGGCCATGGTAAGGTTGAAATTGGGGAAAATGTGTTAATTGCCATGCACACTACTATTGTAAGTTCCAATCATAATATCCCACCAAAAAATACATTAATCCGCTCATTAGGTGATGTTTTATTGCCGGTAAAAATTGGCAATGATGTATGGATTGGTGCCGGTGTTAAAATTTTAGGAAATGTAAATATCGGAGACGGATGTATTATTGGTGCAGGGGCAGTTGTTACTAAAGATTTGCCTCCTTATGCAATTGCAGTAGGTGTACCAGCAAAAACTATTGGTTTTAGAAATGATTAACTTCATTAGTATAATTATTCCTACATATAATCCTAATCAAGAAAAGCTCGATTTAACGATTAAACATATTGAACAACAAACTTTGCCAAATAACCAATGGGAATTAATAATTGTTGATAATAATTCGGATCATGAAATAACTATTGCTTGTGCTTCATGTGTGAATTATAAAATTATAAGAGAGCCTATTCAAGGACTTACTCACGCGCGTTTAGCAGGATTTAACGCTTCAAGCGGTGAACTTATTGTAATGGTTGACGATGATAATCTCCTTAGAAGCAACTATCTGGAAAACGCTCTTGCCATTTTCAACTCAAATTTAAATTTAGGTGCTGCAGGCGGTAAAATCCTTCCGGCATTTGATACCGCTCCTGAGCCGTGGCTAAAAGATTTTTATGATTTGTTGGCAGTAAGAGATCTTGGCATGGAAACAATAATTGCCCAATGGAATAATACTTATCCAAAAGCATCACCGGTTGGAGCCGGAATGATTTTACGCAAAGACGCATTAAAATCATATCGCGAAAAACAACATGCTATTCTCGACAGGACTGGTAATAATTTGAGCTCGGGAGGAGATAATGATATTGTGATAGAAGTATTAAAATTGGGCTGGCATGTTGGGTATTTCCCAAATCTTGAATTAAAACACATGATTCCTCCATCTCGAACAACCTCTAACTATATAGCTAAATTAACGAATGAAAGTAGCAAGTCGTGGGTTATTCTTCTGGCATCACATCAAATTTGTCCTTGGAACAAAATTCCAAGATATACACTTTTGCCAAGAAAAATTAAGGCATGGTTTGTTTATAGCGCATGGAAAAGTAAAACAAATTATATTAAATGGCGGGGAGCCTGTGGAATTTTTGATGGTTTAGCAGAATGATAAACAACATAAAAAATTCTCTAGCCTACAGAATACCAATAATATATCAGTTTTTATTAAAGTTTAGGCCTTATAAAACTCGATATTCTGAGCCATCTGAAAACGTTATTGTTATGATGACAGGTAAAGCACATATCAACATGGTTTGTATCTGCTTGCTAACAATCAGCAAAAAATGGTCTAGGCTCCCTGCCCTTATTATTATCTCTGATGGAACAATTTCGGAAGATAAAATAGCCAAGCGATTAAAATTTTGGAAGGGTAAAATTAGTATTGATAATTGGGAGAAAAGTTGCAACTATCACTTAGAAAGAGGAAGAGAAGCAATTGGCCAATATGCCAAACTAAACGCATTCGGAAAAAAACTAGCTATAATTTTGCACCATGCTGAAAGCAAACCTGTAGTTTGGATTGATAGTGATATCCTGTTTTTTAATGATTTTCTACCTTTTTGGCCAAAAGATATAGAAGAAACATCATGTGGAGGATCCGCAGATTGGAAAGCGGCCTATGACGAAAGGTTGTTAAGCTTTTTTGGAAGTAACCTCGTAAAATATGGCAGCTTTAATGCCGGAATGGTTTATGCGCATGGTTTAAACCTCTATGAGAAGTATAACATTGAATTTGCCTTAAATGCGATCCACCCCAATTATGACTTTTTATCTGAACAAACGATTTTTGCAGAAATGGCAAGCAATTCACTCGGGATTTTATGGGATCAAAATATAATAGGAAATTTTCATGAAGACAATCAATCTTTAACTCCTACTAAAAAGAAGTTAATCGGAAGACATTATACCAGCAACGTACGACATCTGTTTTGGCGTGACGCATTCTTTCTCACTTAGATATTTATGTTCACACAAAAAATAATAGATATTCTTTATCGGTATCCGAAAGCGAAATTGAAAATGTATAATCATTATGGAGGATTGCTGAACTACTGGAAAATGGAATATAACCGTTACAGGATGATGAATGCTGTTAAAGTTATACCGGTAATAATTGCGAACCCTAAAGGCTTTCCGATTTATTTTCTAACCGGTAAAAAATACCTCTACCAAACGCTATTTTGTATGGCATCTGTAGCTAAACATCATCCTGGTGCATTTAGTTTTACATTAGTAGATGATGGAACTTTTAATAAAAAACTTATTAAAACTATTAATAATCGGTCAAAAAACGTCGTCATAATAGATTCTTATCAAATCAAAAAAAATTTAGATAGTGTGTTACCAGAAAGAGAATTCCCTGTGCTTCATCATAAAAGGCATGTATACCCTCACATAAAAAAAATAACTGATATACATTCTATTTCGAACCATGATGAGTGGAAGCTTGTAATTGATTCAGATATGTTATTCTGGGGAAAGGCTAATGACATATTAGACTGGTTTAAACATCCCCAATCCCCCATTTATATGCAGGATTGTACACAGTCTTATGGATATTCAATCAATTTGATGGAGACATTAAGTGGCTCAAAAATACCTCCAATGGTAAATGTTGGTGTAATAGGGCTTAAAAGTTCGACCATCAATTGGGTCAGGTTAGAAAATTGGATAATTGAACTTGAAAAGGCAGAGAAAACCTCCTATTACCTCGAACAAGCATTAACATCGATGATCATAGGAGAAACAAAGTCAGTTGTATTAAACAAAGAAGAATATATTGTAAATCCAATTCCTGATAAAGTAAACCAAAAAGAAGGAATACTACATCATTATGTTGATTTATCCAAAATTGCATACTTCACAATAGCATGGAAAAAATTATAATACCAAAACATGTTCAATCTTTATGGATTGGGGAACAACTTTCGAATGTTGAAAAATTGTGCATCCAATCTTTTTTAGATCACGGGCATGAATTTCATTTATACACCTATCACGATATCAAGAATATTCCGTCGGGCACTCATATTTATGATGCAAATACTATAATCAAAGAGGAATCTATTTTTAGGTATAAAGATGGATGGGCGAAAGGGTCAGTATCTGGCTTTGCTGATGTATTCCGGTTATTATTAATACAGAAACATGGAGGATGGTGGGTTGATATGGACATTGTTTGCCTTAAGTATCTGGATTTGCAGAATGACCTGATTTTTTGCACAAGCAATGAAGGGGAATATGGTTCGATAGTCAATAATTGCATCTTCAAAGCCCCGGTTAATCACTTTTTTTTCGACTATTGCCTTGATAAAATTAATAAGATAGACCTCCAGAACATGGACTTTGGTTTAGCAGGTCCATTTTTATTTCAAGAAGCGGTAAAGGAGTTAAAAATAGCAGAAAATGCCTTGGAATACGATTTCTTCAATCCAATAAATTGGAAAAATGTTGGAGAGTTAGTTTTGGATGATCGAACTGCAATAAGCAGAGCAAAAGAGTTGATCAGGCCGATATTTAAACCGCAAACTATGCCAGGTAGAAGGACTACAAAAAACTCTTATACCCTTCATTTATGGAATGAGGTATGGAAAAATTATCAATATGATAAAAACAAGCAGTATTCCAGCACTTCTATTTTCGAGAAATTGAAAAAAAAGCATGGCATAAAATAATAGATGGTACCATTAATTTCTATATGTATTCCCGCTCATAATTGTGGCCCATATATAGGGGAAACATTACAATCTTTATGCAACCAATCTTATCAGCATTTGGAAATAATCATTGTAAATGATGGGTCTGAAGATAATACATTGAAGGAGATAAGTAAAATCAACGATCATAGGATTAATGTTTTTTCAATTGGTAAATCTGGGGCTGCTGCTGCCAGAAACATTGCTTATCAAAAATCCAATGGAGAATATATCGTGTTTTTTGATGGTGATGATATAATACCAAATGATTTTATCGAACTTCAATTTAATTGCATTAATTATAGAACCAATGTTATAGCTGTTTCGGGATGGGGCAGGTTTTATCATAATACCATCGAAAACTTTAAAGAAGAATTTACCCCTGATATTAAATTAGACTTTAAACAATGGATTCTATCATACTGGAAGAACTGCAATCCAATGACAACCCCTGGTCGTATAATGCTGCACAAATCTGTGCTTATAAAAGCTGGGCTGTGGAACGAAGAATTAAGCCTCAATGATGATCTGGAATTCTTCACCAGAATTTTTCTTAACGTAGATCACATAATAATGAACCCTGCAGCGATTCTTTTTTATCGATCAGGTATAAATGGATTATCAGAAAAAAAGGGAGACGCCGCTTATCAATCGCTTTATAGGTCTGTATATCTTTCCACACAACATGCCATAAAAGCTTATGGTATACAAAGCGGCATTCGAGATAGCTGTGCCAATATGCTGCAAAGCTGCATATTTGAAATTTATCCCCATAATCCTTTATTGGTTAAAAAAATTGAGAATCTTGTTGCAAACATTGGAGGATCGTCTCTAAAACCTGACTCTGGTGGAATTACCCTTGTTTTAAATAAAGTTTTTGGTTGGAAAATAACCAAAAGAATAAAAGCACTATTAAATCTTTGAATAATAGAGTAAAGATTTTTGTAATTACGCATAGACGCCCAGTACTCTTAAAGCGTGCGTTAGATTCGCTGATTAATCAATCCTATACAAATTGGATAGCGGAAGTAATTAATGATGATCCATCAGATCATGAGGTAGAATCCATTATTAGCGGTTATAAAGACAACAGGATTTTTCTTTCGCTTCCATGTATTAAAAGAGGAGCTACAATAAACTTTAATTATGCGTTTTCAACAAAGATCGATGAAAGTTATGCCAGTATTTTAGAAGATGATAATTGGTGGGAAAATGATTTCTTACTAAAAATGATTACTTCGATTTCAAATTCTCCAAACATCCAGCTTGCTGTATCAAATGAAAATATATGGATTGAAAATAATAACGGTGAATGGATAAATACGGGTGATACCGTTTGGAACAATACTCAGGATTGGGATGTATTTGATTATATATTGGCCGATAAATGCGGTAGTGCTAAAATATGTAATAGTTCTATGCTTTGGAAAACCGGTTCCTTCACAAACTGGCTTACTCCAGAAGATTTACCAGTTGATGTTACCGAACATTTTAGGGAACGCCTAATACCACACCCTATTCTTTTAATAAATGAACCGTTGGTAAATTTTTCTGAAACGATAAAAACAGTCAGGTCAAAAAATCCACTTATTTGGGGCTCGTATCAGGTTCTACTAATATCCTCAATATTTGAATGTATTGAATCACAGACACGTATAAATTTAGCCGATGAATTATGGTTAAAAGCAAGATATGGCAATAAACCATATATCACCACACTTATGCATACAGGATTATCGCTAAAGAGTGCAAGACTTTTAATTACTAGAGCAAACATCTTTGAAATAATGCGCTACATGTTGACCTGGATAAAATCACCACTATCATGCTATAAAATTGTTAGGTCTCCCAAACTGTTGTCTAAACATTTCGATTTTCTATTGGAATCTTATAAAACGCACTGATTATGATAAGACACCTATATACCGAAAACGAAGTGTTCAGTACCTTTTTTGCTTATGAAATAACGCAAAGGTTATAATGTTTAAAATTTGCATCATTACCCATACTCACCTTAGTCGAAATCCTCGTGTGGTAAAAGAGGCCGTTGCACTCGCACAGGCGGGTTATAAAGTTCAAATCTTAAATTCAATCTATTCAAAATTAATAGCTGCAGAGGATGAAACGTTATTGAAGGGCCAACCGATCATAATTACTCCTGTTTCTGATTTATCAAAGAAAAATCTGACATCATTTTGTGATCGCCTGTTAAAGAGAATTGGAACACTTGGTGTAAAATATTTTGGTATTGAAACTTGTTTTGCTTTAGGATATGCCCCATTAAGGTATATTAGAATCAGCAAACTGATAAACGCTGATTTGTATATCTGCCATCAAGAACTACCGCTATATGTTGGTAAAAGATTGATCAAAAAAGGATTAAATGTAGGTTTTGATCTTGAAGACTGGCATTCGGAAGATTTATCTGACAAAGCGAGAACGTTCCGGCCTATAAAGCTTTTAAAAAGTTTGGAAAAAACTGCCTTAACAAAAGGCAAATATTGTACTACCACATCCAAATCTCTAGCAAAGCATTTGGCTGATTATTACCATAGCCCTTTACCTGAGGTCTTGTACAATTCTTTTGATTTGGATAGAGATTTAATAAATAATGAGGGTAAAAATGACAGAACTCTAAAGCTGGTTTGGTTCTCTCTAAATATTGGGCCGGGCAGAGGGTTGGAAGAAATTATTTCTATACTAAAAAAAATAAATCTACCGCTTGAGATACACTTGATTGGTGACATTGATGAAGGGTTTAAATATTTACTCAATAGTATCGCCGAAAAAAGAATAAGGTTAATTTTTCATGCAACTGTACCTGCAAACCAAATGTGTCACATGCTCTCAAAGTTTGATGTTGGATTAGCTATAGAGTTACATCAACCAAAAAATCGTGAGTACACCATTACCAATAAATTTTTTCAATATATACAGTGCGGTTTACCGGTTATAGCATCCAATACCTTAGGACAACAAGAAGTTTTTCGTGAATTTAAGCCAGGAATTATTATCGACTTTAGCAATATAAATTATTCTGAACTGGAAGAATGGCTGGTAAATTTAAGGAACAACGAGGCGCTTAATACACGAATAAATACTATGGCAAATTATTATGACTGGAAAAACCAGGCTGATCACCTCTTAACAATTATCGAAAATGCCTTATAGTAAACAAAAAGTTAGTTTACAGATCAATCTTTCACCTGGCGATTACCAACTAGCTAAATTTGTTTTACCGCACCAACTTAAAATTTTGGCCGGCCAGGTAGACGAAATTTTACTTACTATCGAATCGAAACCAAGTAAGGGTAGATTTTCTTTAGGGTGGGAGGAAAATGAAGCAAAACTTAAATCACTTTTAGAAATAGTTGCAAAGCAATACACTGTCCGTATTATTTATGTGGATTACACAGAAGAAATGAAGAAGAAAGTAGCCAAATATTTCTTTTTACATGGATATATCCCAGAAAAAGACTTTAGAGGTGGACCATTTTACTGTTACTTCTTTGGCATGTATAATTGCAGCAATGATCTTATTTTCCATCTTGATGCTGATATATTTTTAGGAGGGAAGGATACATTGTGGATTAGCAAAGCAGCCACACTATTGGCTGAACAGAATGATATTTTATCAGTATCACCACTGCCTGGTCCACCTGCAAAAAATGAAATTTTGATTGGACAACATATTATCGAAAAATTTCAGGATGAGCCCTATAAATTTCAGTTATCCGGATTTAGCACCCGTATTTTCATGATTAAAAAATCATCTCTCCATCAATATAAACTTCGGATTAGAAGGCCCTGTTTAAAAGACCAGCTTAAAGCAATTTTAGCAGGAAACCCAACAGCTGATTTGCCGGAGCATTTAATTTCCAATCTTATGCAAAAGAAAAATCTAAAACGGGTAGATTTTTTAGGTTCAGCAGAAGGAATTTGGTCTTTACATCCACCTTACAGAAGCAGCGGATTTTATGCTAGACTCCCCTTACTTATCCAAAAAATAGAAAATAATGATCTTCCGGTATCACAGCATGGATTTTATGATATCGTGGATGATGTTGTTGACTGGTCGGAGGCAAGAGAAAAATTGCGTAATAGAAATTTGTTTAAATTTACATCCTTTTTCAGAGCTACATGAGAGATGCGCTTACCCTATTTTAATGTTAGTATGTTACGCTATTCCAGGCTTTATTTACATGAAAATTTTTGTAGCACTAACTGCAACTTTAATATTATGCTTTGTTATAGAGAAACACATCCATAAAGCGATAAATAAAAATTTATTATAATCAGCCTTGAAAAAAGTCTTAATCATCTCCCCATATTTTGTCCCTTCAAATGCTGCAGATATGCAACGGGTAAGGATGAGCTTACCATTTTACCAGGATTTTGATTGGAGTGCAGAAATTGTATGCGTTGGAGAACAATATACGGATGCTGTTTTCGATTACCTTTTAAATGATTCCGTTCCTGCACACATCAAAATTCACAGGGTTAGTGCCCTACCTAAAAAGCTGACTTATAAATTTGGTTTAGGCAGTATTGCTTTAAGGTCGCTTTGGTTTTATAAAAGTTATGTTAACCGTTTACTAAGAAAAGAAAAGTTTGATCTTATCTTTTTTTCTACGACTCAGTTTCCTGTATGTGCTTTAGGACCTTATTGGAAAAAGAAATTTGGCATACCGTACATTATTGATATGCAAGACCCCTGGTTTACCAACTACTACGAAGATAAACCTAAATACAAAAGGCCAAAAAAATATTGGTTCTCCTACCGTTTGGATAAATATTTAGAACCTGTGGCAATGAAAGATGTTGATGGTATAATGTCAGTATCGGATGCATATATTGATGATCTTATTAAAAGATATCCTCATCTTGCAAAACTGCCCACTGCCACTATCACTTTTGGAGGATTTAGGCAAGATCTTGAAATTGCGGCAAATCATAAAAATGAACTTAAACTTGCTTATGATAACAGCCCTGCATTTAAGCATATTGTATATGTTGGCAGAGGGGGCTTTGATATGCAAAAAGCAGTAATGCAATTGCTTAAAGGGTTTAAAATTGGATTAAAAAAAGATTTCGAGAACTTTCAGAAACTGAGATTTCATTTTATTGGCACCAGTTATGCCCCTTTAGGGAGTGGCGAAAAAACACTTTATAGCGTAGCAGAGAAATTAGGTGTAGGAGATTATGTAACAGAACAAACCGACAGAATATCTTTTTATGAAAGTATTTTTAACCTGCAAAGTGCTGATGCACTTTTTATACCCGGCCATGAAAAACCAGCATATACAGCCTCAAAAATATATCCCTATATTATGACGGAGAAGCCAATCTTAGCCATTTTTAATTTGGAAAGCAGTGCGGCACAATCCCTTATAGATTGCAGGGCGGGCTACGTTGCGGATATATTAAATTATAAAACGGCAATGGAAACCATTTATATTTTTTTAAAAGGTGTTGCGGATCATACTTTAGCCAAGCCAGAAACTGATTGGACGGAATTTGAGCAATACCGGGCAAGAGCGACTACCAAAAGACAATGTGATTTATTTGATCTAAGCATTGAAAATCATCAGACGAAGCATCTGTTATCACAGATTTAGCCGACGGATAATTTAGATTATAAAAAAACCATTTGAAAAAGCTGGCCATCGTTATTTCGCATCCTATTCAATACTATAGTAAGGTATTTGAGTTGTTAGGTAAACAATGTTCATTAATGGTGTTTTATACGGCCGGTAAAATAGATGGGCTGAATTACGATGCTGGTTTTGGCAAGACTATAGAATGGGACATCCCTTTATTGGAGGGCTATAATTATACTTTTGTAAAAAACCTGGCAAAAAAGCCAGGTTATAATCACTTTGCCGGAATTAAAAATCCAGATTTAATAACGTTAATTGGCCAATTTGAACCTGCAGCCATACTGGTTTATGGCTGGGCTTATCAGAGCCATTTAACTGTAATGAGGCATTTTAAAGGAAAAATACCTGTATGGTTTAGGGGGGATTCTACTTTGTTGGATGATCGACCAGGGTTAAAGAATTTGAGCAGAAGATTTTTTTTAACCTGGGTTTATAGCCATATTGATACCGCGTTTTATGTAGGAACAGCCAATAAGGCATATTTTAAAGCTATGGGGGTGGCAAATTATAAACTGATCCATGCTCCACATGCCGTAGATAATGACCGATTTGGACAAAGCAGACAAGAGGAGGTAGTGAAATTGCGCGAACATCTGGGTATTACTCAAAATGAAATATTAATTTTATATGCCGGAAAGTTCGAGGAGAAAAAAAATCCTCTAATTTTACTGGAAGGCTTTCTTAATTTAAATCATTCCAATACCCACCTTCTTTTTGTAGGAAATGGTGAGTTGGAAGAAAAACTTAAAAATACAGCCCTTCGGCAAACTCAGGGTGACAACCGTAATGAAAGAATTCATTTTATGGATTTTCAAAACCAGCTTACAATGCCGGTGATTTACCAAGCTTGCGATTTATTTTGCCTACCTTCAAAAGGGCCTGCAGAAACCTGGGGATTAACTGTGAATGAAGCGATGGCAGCGGGGAAGGCAGTATTGGTTTCGGACAAAGTTGGATGTGCAAAAGATTTAATTATTGATAAGGAGAATGGGTTTGTATTCAAATCAGAAAATCTGCCCGATTTGACAAACAAGCTCCTTAAATTTGAAAGAAATATAACTTTGGAACAATTTGGCAGGAAATCAATAGAAATAATTTCTTCATGGAACTTCGATCGTCAATGTGGAATTATAATAAATCAGTTGGATAAAGAAGGTGCCAACCAAAACAAATAAACTGCTCTACAAGATGAAAAAATTGCATAAAGCATTAGAAATCTTTAAAAAAGCAGTTAAAAAACCTTACACTCTACTTAAATTAAAGAAAGCAATATATTTGCTATCCACCAGATGAATCTTTAATGGATTTCCACGATTGATTAAAATGGACATGTTTATATATAATAACATACTGTACAGCTAAGCATGGATAAGTTTAAGAAAATAGGTCAATCTGGTAAAATATTATTATTTCTTTTCCTTATTTATGCAGCAACTTCTAAAAATCCATTAGAGACAACTACAGCAGTTATTATCCCTTTTATTTTAATGCCGCTGCTTTGGAAAGAGGATGAATCTCCCTTTTTGTTTTTAGGTACTATGCTTCAATGGGCCTCTATCAATATTAAGGTGTTTTATGCAAATTTTGAAGGTCTTTCATTTACAGAGGTTTTTGACAATTATCAGCATATTCAGGAAGCATTCTTTTATAGTAATATCGGGCTTATTTTTGTTGGAATAGGCATCTTTTTCATTATTAGGAAATACGAACTTAAAGGACTAGATTATGCGAATTTAGCCTTATCGTATGATTCCAGAAAAATTGTACCCATATATATCATAATAAGTCTTGTATACCCATTCATCTCAGACAGTTCATTTAGATTTGGTGGTTTACAACAACCGATCTCGAAGTTGGCCGATTTTAAATGGATGGTTTTTTTTATTTTCATGTTGAGCTGTCTCTATACCAAGCAATTCAAGTTATTTACCATTATTGCGGTTGCCGAAGTAGTAATGAGTTTAACTGGATTCTTTTCTAGTTTTAAAGATTATTTCTTGGTTGTATTCGGTGGGATTGTTGTGATTTATAGCAAAGATTTGAAATTTAAACAAGTATTGCCCTTAGCTGCAATTACAGTTGCACTAATTTATATGATGATTATCTGGCAATACGTGAAACCAGAATACCGGAACTATTTATCAGGTGGACAGCTCAATCAAAATGTTGTGAGGTCGACAGGAGAATCACTATCCAAACTTGGTGAACTGGTTAAAAAAGTCGATAATAATGCCATCAACTCAGGTTTCAAACAAACCGTTGACCGTTTATCCTATATTGATTTCTTCTCTGCAACAATCGACTATGTACCCAGGGTCATTCCGCACACACATGGCAGGTTGTGGGGCGACGCAGTAGGGAGGGTACTTCAGCCCCGTATTTTCTTCCCAAATAAAGCCGCTATTGACGATTCTGAAACGACGCGGAAATATTCAGGTATGATGGTAGCCGGAACTGAACAGGGAACATCCATTAGTTTAGGTTACATGACAGAAAACTATATCGATTTTGGTGTACCAGGAATGTTTATCAGCTTATTTGGCTATGGGCTGTTAATAGGCTTGGTTTATAAATATGTAATGACCAGCAGCCCTGATAAATTAATTGGTACTGCGATGATTATACCCTTGTTTATTTTAATTTATCTATTTGAATCGGCATTGAATAAACTCATCGGTGGGTTATTGATGTACTTACTCATTTACGAATTGATCCGCCGTTTCGCGTTAAAAAGATTTTTACAACAGATTAAAATTTAATTTGAAAATCATCCAGATCACTGCCTCCTATAAACCCGCCTTTATTTATGGCGGACCAATACAAAGTGTGGGTAAATTGTGTGAAACGTTAAGCGAAGTTGTTCAACAAAAAAACTTCGATTACGCTCAGTATGATAAATGCCCAGCGTTAGAAGTACTTACGACAAACGCCAATGGTAATGAAGAACTCGTAGTAAGCATAGGCAAACCTGTTTTGGTTGAAGGGGTAAAAGTAACCTATTTTAAACGGTGGACTAAAGATCATAGTCATTTTTCGCCTGGATTATTGTGGGGTTTAAGGCGAGCCCTTCGACAACATATCAAGCTGAATGCAAGCTTAGTTAAGAGCGACAGCAGTATTAAAATAAACAAAGATCAAACTCCTAACGCCAGTCTCATTATCCACATCCACGCCTGGTGGAATCTGGTTTCGGTTTTGAGTTGTTGGCTAGCAAAATGGTATAAAATACCTGTTGTACTCTCTCCAAGGGGAATGTTAACCTCCTATACCCAAACCAACCGCAATTCATCTTTTAAAAAATTCCTGCATCAATTGCTAGGGAAAAAACTCTTGCAATACTGCCATATCCACGCCACGAGCGAGCAGGAAAAAAAGGATATACTCGAGATTGTTAGCCCAAAAAGCATTACTGTGATTCCTAATTTAGTAAATATACAAAAGCCGGTTTTCGGTTCACAGTTAGCCATAGCAAACGATAATCCGCCGGTTTTCCGTTTAATTTTTCTTTCACGTATTGAAGAAAAAAAGGGACTTGAATTGCTTTTCGAAGCACTTTCCTTACTGGAGATAAACTGGCAGTTAACCATTGCAGGTTCGGGGAAAGCAGCATACCTGGAAAGCTTGAAATTAAAAGCCCAAAATTTAAATCTCCATCAGCGTATTAATTGGATTGGGCAGGTGGATAACCATAACAAATACGAATTAATGGCCAAACATGACTTACTGGTTTTAACTTCTTTTAATGAAAATTTCGCCAATGTGGTAATCGAAAGTTTGAGTGTTGGAACGCCTGTTTTAATTTCAAACCAGGTTGGCTTATCAGATTATGTTATCGATCGGCAACTGGGATGGGTATCAGCTTTGGAAGCTATTGACATTAAAGCAACGTTATTAAGATCGTATGAAGATCACCAAACCCGGCACAAGATCCGCCAAATGGCAACAGAAATGATCAACAAAGATTTTGACGACCAGGTTTTGGCCAAACGGTATTTGAAACTTTACGATCAGGTGGTTTGATGAACAGCGAATTCAGTATTATTATTTTAACCTTTAACGAGGAAGTTCATCTGCCCCGCTTGCTGGAATCGATTAAAGATTTACAGGCGAAAATATTTATTCTGGATAGCGGAAGCAGGGATGAAACTTTAAACATTGCCAAAACCTACGGTGCGGAAATTAAAGAGCATGCTTTTATCAACCATCCCAAACAATGGGATTTTGCTTTGAAAAACTTCAATATTACCACTCCCTGGACCATCGGACTGGATGCTGACCAGGTTGTAACCCCGGCACTTTTTGCGCAACTTATACAGTTTAGGGATGCAGATTATGAAAACATTAACGGGATTTATTTTAACCGCAAAAACTATTTTCAGGGAAGCTGGATCCGCTATGGTGGCTACTACCCGCTTTATCTGTTGAAAATGTTCAGAACGGGGATCGGTTATTCGGACCTGAATGAGAATATGGACCATCGTTTTATTGCCCCTGGTAAAACTGTTACCTGGAAGAACGGGCATTTGCTAGAGGAAAACCTCAAAGAAAACGACATCAATTTCTGGCTGCAAAAACATGAAAAATATAGCGACCTTATTGCCCAGGAAGAGGTTGAAAGGATGCGGAACTTACGGATTCAAACCTTGAAACCAAATTTATGGGGCAATCCGGATGAAAAAAAAGCCTGGTTAAAAAGGCTTTGGTGGAAGTTACCGCTCGGTTTACGCCCTTATTTATATTACAGTTACCGGATGGTGTTCCAATTGGGCATGCTGGATAATAAAACCGCCAGAAAGTTTCATTACCTGCAAGGACTCTGGTTCAGGAAACTGGTGGATAAAAAAATTAACAGATTACTAGACTGATGATCAGCAAGGTTAATAATTAATCAAAAAAAGAAAAACCATACCTTTATACCGAATTGCAATAAGCATATGAACGAAATCCAGATTAAACAGGCCAAGAAACAAGCAGATAAAAAAGCAATTAAGTTTGTAATTGCACTGTTCGTATTGTATATTTTATTTAGTCAGGGCAACCTCTTTATGAATAGCGTAATGAACGAGGGTGCAAGATTTTACAATGCTTATTTTGCGCAGCATTTAAACTATATCCAGGGCTTAAAAACGGCCTTGATTGTACCTGCGGTTTGGATTATTAAGGCTTTTGGATTTTATGCCATTTACAATGATTCTGATGTAATGGTTGTAGCAGGCCCATACCTCCGGATTAATTACTCGTGCCTCGGCCTTGGTGTGATGAGTTTTTTAGCTGCTTTTGTACTGGCTTTCCCTGCGCCCTGGAAATCGACCCTTAAAATGCTCGCAATTGGATTGGTAACCATTTATATTTTGAACATTTGCCGCATTGCCGGCTTGGGTGTGCTGCTTGGCTTCTTCGAATCCCAGCGCCAAAATTTCACCTACCACCACGAAATTTTTAATGTGATTGTATACATCTGCATTTTTGTAATGTTATACCTCTGGATCAAAAAAAACACTAAAGGCAAGGGAAATATAGAAGCCGTAGCCGTAGAAGAGCCAACACAAGATTAATTCAATTTGAACAAGACTCAGCTCCATAAAAACTTTAATACAGGCAACTTCAAAATTGGCGCTTCGACCATAAAACAGTTTTTATGGTATTTTACGGATGTTTTCTTTTTTAAAAGCAGAATGGTACCATTTAGTGCATTACTTGTTTTTATCTTAAGGCTTTTTGGCGCAAAAATTGGGAAAGAGGTAAGGATTAAGCCCGGAATCCACATTAAATACCCATGGAAGCTTACCATTGGTAATTACAGCTGGCTGGCCGACTGTTACATCGAAAATTTAGATTTCGTCCATATTGCCGAAAACTGTTGTATCTCGCAGCAGGCCATGTTAATAACGGGAAACCATGATTTCAGTAAAACAAGCTTCGATTTAATTACAAAGCCCATTACCATAGAGGAAGGCGCGTGGATTGGAGCGGGTGCTATAGTTGGACCTGGATTGAGGGTCAAAAGCCATTCGGTATTGACCATGGGCAGCATGGCCACAAAAGATCTTGAAGCTTACACCATCAACCAGGGTAACCCGGCAGTTAATATTAAGGAGCGGAAAATTCTTTAATACATGGCTATTCCGATTATTATGCTTCACCATATTGTTGATTTGCCTGGAAAAGGAATCAGTAATTGGAGCATCAGCACCCGACAGTTTAACCTCCTTCTTGATCTCATTGAGCAAAAAAATCTGATTACCACCACTTTCGATGCGATTAGTACAGGAAACGCTGCTTCTCATCAAAAATTAGTTGTCATTAGCTTTGATGATTGCCCGGCTACACTTTTTGATTATGCTGTCCCTGAGTTAATTAAACGGAAAATGAAAGCTGTTTTTTCTATTCCTACCGCGCAAATTGGTGGGTTTAACATGTGGGATGTAACAGAACAAGGTTTTGCCAAGGTCGCTTTGATGGATGCTGAACAATTACAGTATTTAAGCAGCCAGGGCATGGAAATAGCAAGCCATGGCCAACACCATTTAAGGGCGAGCGAAATTAATGAAACAGAATTTACAGAAGAAATCTCGGCATCTAAACAATACCTTGAGGCACTGCTCAATAAACAAATTTACACCTTTACCTATCCCTACGGGGAGGTTCCGAAGCGGTACCGATTATTGTTGAAACAATGTGCTTATCAATATGGCCTCTCCATTTATCAACCCAGGCAAAATAATTTAGCCCTGCGCAGAATAGGCATACACCAAGCGGATACTGCCAAATCTATCGCTTACAAACTGAGCCAAAGCTATCAACTGATGCGCAATCTACTCGATCCGCTGCTTTCGCTTTACAAGTTGATTAAGCCTTAAAAAGCCCCACTTTCCATTTTTGATTATTATCGTTTTTAATTTCTTCAAAAGAAATAAAATTGAAACGCTGATTCAGTTTCTGCCATATTACCTCATGACCTGTGTAATCGCACATGGAAATGATAAAATATCCTCCCCTGTTTAAATTCTGATCAATACATTTTTGAATGGTGTTTAACGGCCTGTTGAAATAATACAGCGTTTCGTTAAAAATGATTACATCAAATTTTCCGTCCAGTTTCCCATACTCAAAGTCTAATTGTTTAAAGCCAGCTTCAGGGAACGAATGTTTTGCTTTGCTTACTGCACTGGCCGAAATATCTATTCCAAAGTAATTTAGGGTGCCTAATTTCAATTTAAGGTAGTGGTAAAGTACCCCCTGACCACAGCCAACATCCAAAATGCTGCCCAAACCGTGCTCTTTAATAAGACCTGCTATCGTCAGGTAATGGTCTTTCTCTGCATCGCTGTACAGATAATCCCAATCTTCCCCTTTAAACTGTTTTTCCCATACACTTTTTGATACCCGGTTTCCAAATCCGAATCTGTAAAGTATAAATGTGTAAAGCAAGTGCCTTAATTTATTTTTAACCATATCTAAAAGCAGTGGCATCTAATAATTTTAACGGCTAGGTAAACGATAAATTCTTACGCATGAGGTAGTTTTTCTTAATTTCTCTCATACCAAAAAGTAAAATTAACTTTTTTTTAAAGCAGCTGAGAAAGGATTGATAAATTTCATTTGATATTTATCTTAAAAATCAGACATTATCCCAATTAGTTGACATTAAAGCCATACCTTGCTTTAATTATATATGCAGTTTGTTAACTTCCTCTCCGCAACCACCTGTTTTTTCCTGCTTTTAATTTCCATCCATTTATTTTTTGCTAAAAATGGGAATAGAAGGCAGAATATATTATTGTCTGTTTTATTATTTTCACGTTTTGGCCAAGTCCTTAACTCACTGTTTATTACAACCGGAAATTCAGCACCGCTTTCTATTTTTTTCCAGTTTTTCACGCCGCTGTATTTTGCCGCGCCTGCCTGCTTTTACCTTTACATCACCAGTTTTCTTTCCAAAAAACCAATCTTAACCAAAAGAGATCTTTTTCATTTTATCCCTGCTGTACTGGCTATCATCCATATTCTTCCCTGGCCTGGTTTGGCCCCCATTGACTGGAACCGCATCACCAGTGAACTTCACGCTGAAGGCTATCTGTCGCTGACCGCCAAGAGTGGCCTGTTTCCTTCTTATATACACTATTTTTTCAGGCCTGTATTAACCATAGCCTATCTTGGATTAACCTGGTTGGCTGTGATCAGATCCAGGATCATCAGCTCAGGTGAAGTGAGCAATACCGCGCAGTATTGGGCTATATTTTTACTTAAAGTAGCCACATTTTTTCAGCTCCTTGGCCTATTGCCGATTTTATTGAGAAACATTGGAGTTCCGATGGAGAATGCTGCCTTTATGGTAATCAACTGCACAGCGCTGCTGCTCATTCTTTTATATGCACTGCACAAACCCAGCATTTTTTATGGTTTTCTGCTCGTGGCCATAGACTGGAATAAGCAGGAATGGAGGGAAAAGGTCGTCTCAGACGAAATGAGTGCACCGGAAGATTTTGCGATATCGGACCTGAAAGCAAAAGCCCTCAGGCTATCCACTAAAAAGTTTAACCTTTCGGAAACGCAAATTTCTTTGTACGCTGAGCTGATCAAAAAAGAAATGGAAGAAAACAGTCTTTATCTAAACCATGATTTACAGATCATAGACCTGGCTGCCCGCATCAATATTCCTGTTCACCAATGCTCTTTCGTAATCAATAACCACATTGGCAAAAATTTCCGCGACTGGATAAACGGCTACCGGGTAGCAAATTTTTTAACACAATACCCTGTACTTGCCGATAAAATTACCATCGAAGCAATTGCACAGGAATCGGGCTTTAAAAACCAGGCTACATTTTACAATGCTTTTAAAAAGGAAAAAGGTGTTATGCCTACAAGTTATTTTTCTCAGGAATTGAGTGCTCAGAAACCCATTTAGCTGCTTTTTGCTCTAACGGTTCAATCATTAGAGACCAATCTTCCTCCTGCTTTATCTTTTATAAAAGATAGCCGATACATTTGAAAAGTGCTTTCAGGGTGATCCATCAATCATTTAAAAAAGCACTGATTAACTGGTCTCCATCCTAAATAAAAGTAATGCTAACAGGTACTGACAGCCGTATTCTTATGAAACCATTTTTCAGTTATCTGGAAAAACTTCATCCGCTATCCCAAGATTTTATTGCACATTATGAAGCTTCCTGCCAGGTTGTTTCGGTAAAAAAGCATAAACACATCCTCTCGCCGATAGATGCCAACAATGCAATGTATTTTTTGCTTCACGGTGTGGTCAGGGGATTTATTAAAGACCGCAAAAAGGACATCAGTACCTGGTTCGGTTTCGAAAACCAGATTATAGAGGCCATCCGCCATCCCAATCAAAAAACTAACCATTCGGTAGAATATCTTCAGGCCCTTGAGCACTCCTACCTGGTGCGGATTCCTTATTCGGTTACGGATTTCTCTTCTTCCAGTTATCCTGAATGGAATGTTATTGCCAGAAAGTTATTGGAAACCCAACGCTACCAGGCAGCTGAGCGGTCTAATCTGGCCCGGATACCAAATGCATTGGGCCGGTACCTGAAGCTGGAAAGCACAGCTTTTGATTTGGACAGAGTGCCCCAACGTTATCTGGCCAGTTATTTGGGTATGCGCCTGGAAACTTTAAGCCGGATAAGAAACAGAGCGGCTGACGGGGGTCTGAAAATGCTGGCTTAGTTACCATTTAAATTTACCGGTGAATCTTAGTTAAATACCTCTGTGTTGTTAACTTTGCAGCGACACAATAATTTTGCACCTGAAGTTTACTGAAATGAATGTGATACTGGCCTCCACTTCCACCCTTTATGGCGGAAATTACCTGGAATACCTGAAACAGGAAATCATTACCTTATTTGAAGGGATAGATGAAATTGTGTTTATACCTTATGCCAGGCCGGGTGGTATTTCGCACGAGGGCTATACCGCTAAAGCCCGTGATTTTTTTGCTAGCTTAAACATCAGCGTTAAAGGTTTACATGAATCTGCCGATCCTGTTGAGGCTGTTCATAAAGCAAAGGGCTTTTTTACCGGTGGCGGAAACACATTTCTATTGGTAAAAACATTGCACGAACTCGGATTAATGACTTCTTTGAGTGAAAATATCCAAAATGGAAAACCCTATTTGGGTTGCAGCGCAGGGAGCAATATTGGTGGGGTCAACATGAAAACCACAAACGATATGCCCATTGTTTACCCACCTTCTTTTGACTGTATGGGACTTGTTCCCTTCAACATCAACCCGCATTACCTCGATCCCCATCCGGATTTAAAGCATAATGGTGAAACCAGAGAAACCAGGATCAATGAATTTTTAACCCAGAACAGCGTAAAAGTTGTGGGCTTGCGTGAAGGAAACTGGATCAGGATTCTAGGAGATAAAATGAGTACCCAAGGCAGTGAATTTACCAGGATCTTTGAACCGGGAAGGCCAGCCTATGAAATTCCCGCAGGCACTTCACTTCTATAATCCTCAGAGCGTTAATTTGCCATTATCATGCAAACCCCTTGCGGTATTGATAAGGGTGGTACTGCAGGATCAGACCGGAAGGATTCACCTTCCGATCTTTGGCCCGTTTTCATCCCCTTGCTGTTTCCATGGAAACTGGCGGGCCACCTGAGGGGGAGGCAGGACACCTTCAAATGCCCGTCCGGCCTTTTGCTCTTGGTTCTGCCCGGTAGAAAAGATCTGGTTGTCCCAAAGTTGCTGCATATCTTTTGTATAGATGTCAAGGGTTTTAAGCCTGGGATTTGCAGCAACGTATACGGCCTGCTGCTTACCGTTGAGCTCAAGAGAGAGCTCCACCAGATTACCATAGCGCAAGGCCCTGGTAACGGCGTCCTTTTTTTCCAGCTCATCAAGGCCGTTGAACGGATATCTGTCGATGGTCTTTTCCAGATCAAAACCATAGCCCGGAAAAAATTTATTAAGCGGATGGTTACCGTTATTACCGCTGACCGATAAATCCAGCCTGAACCATACCGCTACCTTCTCGCGGTCGGCAGTAGTTGTGCCAGAGGTATTTTTCACATAAATGTCTTTTTGCAGGGAGAGACCGCAGAGTAGCTTGTAGCTCTGGAGCGCGGTCATTCTGTTGTCCCTTTCGAGATCAAAGCGCTGTGAGACCGGCGGGGTATCATTGTAGCGTGTGAGTGTAGCATCATAGCTGTTGAGAAAATAAACATCCGAATCCCTGGCCTTTGAAAAATTGAGGTCAAAGTGCAGCTGGTCGACCCCTTTTCCGGGATCAGACCTGAATTCCCCTGGAATATAGCGTTGGTTGATCCCCAGGGAGAATTTTTCCAGCTGCCGGTAAATGGCAGATTCCAGTACGTCGTTTAATTTTGTTCCAAAACCCAGATAGTCCAGGCTTTTTTGAAGGTATTCCAGATTGTTCTGATTCATAACTTATTTTTTTATCACTGGTTTGCATTAAAAAGAAAGGAAAGATTATCTTGAGATGCCCTTTGAGCGCTCCGGGGCAGGATTGAAAAGATTTTGCGGAAGAACATATTTTTCCTGTTTTACCGATCCCTGTCCTTCCATATCCCGGTATGCGCTGTTAAATGCCGGGGTGGCATAATCTATTTGGGCCTCCCTTTGATTCAAAGACCTGATCCCACGGAGCAGCAGATAAGAAATTCCACCGTCCAGCAGTACCGACAGGATCAGTGCTTTCCGGTCGGAAAGCAGTCCCAGAGGCTCCGAGGCGCGGTGCCGGAGCTGGGTACCGTCGCTCAGGGTCAAAAGTTCACCCCTGCTGAATGCGGATTTTTCTTCGGGAGAGAGCAGCATCCCGTTGATTAGATCCGGGGACTGGACCTTCGAGACATCGTAGGTGATGAATTCTTTGGTCTGCGGATCATATTCAATGTTCAGCATTGAATAATGCCCTTCTTCTTTTTGTATGCTCTTGCCGATATAGTCGCATTCACCAGCGGCAAGCCTGGTCATTTCCTCTTCGCTAAGCAAGGGGTGTTTCCTTACCTCTTTGTAGATCGGGTGGATCAGAACCTCCGCTTCCCCCAGGTCATTTCTGAAAAGGGAAAGCTTGGCATCTAAGCGCTCGATGTTGAAATTTTCCCAATGGATGCCCCGCAGGGAAAGCAGTTCGGTCCTTCGGCCTGAAAGCAGGGCCCGGATATTATGGGGGTCTAGAAGAAGCTGACCCTGGTGATATATGCCCAGCTTTTCCAGTTGGGAAGTAGGCAGCTCACCGGCGTTGAATAATGTTTTCATGATTTGTGATTTAGCGTTTGTTTATTTTTCCTGTTCCTGCATCCCAGTCCGGCGCACTGCTGGAGGCAGTTATCGCTGCAGGATTTTTAAGCAGGCCGCTGAGCTTGACATCAAGCAGTGAGCGGTAGAGCTGATCGGATTTTGAAAGGGTGAACTGCAGACCTGAAGGCTGCTGTTGCACATGTAGCCTGCCCTGCTTCAAGTGTCCTTGAATGCGGTAAAGATTATGCTTATAGCTGATCTCATCTCCGGTAGAGAGGTAGTTTAAACCCGCAACCGGCCCCGGAGCAATTGCAGCTTCATCCGCCATGGTGATGTCTTTTTGCGCCTTTAGCTCAATATCCCGCAGAAAAGAAAATATTTTTTCCGCATCCATTGCCGCAGCATGGATTTCCACGGGCGTATTTTCGAGTATCGATACCCAGCTTTCTATATAGGCGGCATGCTGGGAGGGATCGTGGGCAATCTGCAGCTCATCGCCCAGCAGCATAGATGCAATCTCCGCCCGGAGTTCCTCCTTGGCATAGGCTTCTATTCCACTGGTCATCAGGGTTTCCCGTTCAAGCCGTGTGGGATGCCCGGTCCAGTGTGCAAGTTCATGCAGCAGGGTGGCGTAATATCCTTGCGATGAGGAAAACTGGCTCCTATCGGGCATCGTGATCACATCATAGCGGATGTGGTAGAATGCGCGGTCGATGAACTTATGCTCGATCTGCGCACCGCTGTGTCGGATAAGCTCTTCGGCGCGTTCGGTGGGGTCCCAGTCTATTTTCCGATTATTTACAGCAAGCGGCGGAAGGCCGCTGATCTGTTCGGCATTGAAAACCCAGGCATTGCTCACAATGGGCCTGTTTAGGGCTACTTTTTCCCTCAACAGGTTTCCCAGATCATCATAAAGGGGTTTTCCACGGTCATCACGCAGACTGATGAGTTCATGGGTTTTCACGAACTGTATCAAGCTTCCCTTTTCTTTGTGCATGACCCTGAAACCTGCCGCCTCGGCCTGCTTAAAGGTGAGCCACCTGGGATCACTCCGTCCAGTGAGCAAAAGGTTCATCGCGTTGATGCCCTTGTAGCGTTGGCCGCTCTGCTGATTATAGGGCATTGAGAATCCGGGAGGCGCTCCGCCGTTCCATGGCTTTTGCCATGGAGAGGTTCCTGCCTTGAGCTGTTCGATCAGCCGCTGGGCGACCTGAACATATAAGGGGACTTGTGGCTTATCCATCTTCCCCTCCTTCCCATGTCGGCAATTCATCACAAACGCTGGTGCCGTAGATTTCGGCCTGTTCCGGGCTGAGGGTTGTCCATCCCTCAAGCGGTATCGCCTGCAATATTCCCTCAAGGGAGATCAGGTGTTTCTCGTAGTCTGTTATCATGGCGTGATCAGTTTGGTGTCCTTGGAGGACTGTAGAAAAAAAAGAAACTTCAGTGGATTGATCTGACGGGAACGGTAGCTTAAGGAGAAGTGCAGGTGTTCGGCTGTAGTCCTTCCGGTACTGCCGGACATCCCGATCACTTCTCCGGCCAGCACCTTGGATCCGGGGACAACCAAAGAAGCAGAAAGATGACCATAGGTAGCTTTAAGTTCCCCTCTGGAAACCGATACAAAATTGCCCAGGTAACGGTGATAACCGCTGGCGCTGACCAGCCCGTTGAACACCGACCTTACCTCGCAGCCCTTTGCCCTAAGGTCTACCCCATCGTGAAATCCACCTTCCCCGGTAATTGGATGTCGCCGAAACCCAAAATGGCTTGTTGTGATGAGGGGAAAGACCGGAAAAGCATACGCTTGGCCAAAGGCGGCGTAATGCTGTGCAAACGCGCTGATCAGGACCAAAAACAAAATCCGCTTTTTCATCTCGACTTCCCCCTTTCTGCTCCGTTGTGAAGCTCAAGGGAGCTGTTTATCTTTTCCTGCAGACTCACAGTTGCCAGCTGCAGGGCACCCGGTCTGTCTTTGAGCAGCTCCAAAGCTTCCATCAGCGCAGCACTGCCAGGCCGGTCCTGCAGCATACTGACTTTGAAAACTGCTTTAAAATCGGCTGTTTCCATCACAGATGCCGAGGTGAGCAGATCCCTGTAGAGCTGGTTTTTATCTTTCAAGACCAGGATATCGGGCGCGGGAAGGTTGGCGCTCGAAAAATCACCAAAAGCGATCTTTGCCCGCCCCTGGGCGGCATCGATGCTGCTGATCATCCCAATTCTTAATTTATCTTCCGCCGTCCGGCCATGGGCCAGGACAAGCATTCCTGAATAATGTTGCATAAGCTTGGCTTTTTAAAGTTTAAAGATTTGATGTATGATGGCAAGGCCTTTCAGCCTACGGGGAATCTTGAGATGATCCTGGATACCTCAGCATTGATGCGTTTAAAGTTTTCGAAAAGGATTTCATCCTTTTTGCCCTTGAAGTCATAATAGATCGGCATGGCAGGATATGCGGACGTTTCTGCAGAGATCGCATCCAGGTCCAGATTGACCCTGCAGTTGATGGCCGAAGGCTGAAATTCACCGTTAAAGGTTTCTGGTATATCCCCTGCCAGCATGCCCACCAGTTCCCCGGCCTTTAGCGATGCGATCTTGCCTGATGGGATAAGGTATTCCAGCCGCTCGCTCAAAGAAACAGAAGCCTTTCCGCGGTCAAGGGACAGGCTTTCGCTGACCTGCTTTACCTTGCCAAAGAGTTTTTCCAGCCAGTCCAGTGTTTCCTTGTTCCTGACCGATCCGGAAAGGACATTGCCCACTACCGCGCAGATGGTTGTAGCGGTTTCTTTTCCATATTGCTGCTGGAACTGGGGAAGCTCCTGAAGCCCCATGAGCACTGCCACACGGTTCGACCGGGCTGTGGCGATCAGGTTCTCGATCCGGTGGACATAAAGCGTCGGCAGTTCATCAAGCACCAGTGCGCTGGGCAGGTTGTCCTTTGAGTTGATCAACCTGGTCAGCCGGTTGAGTACCACTGAGTAACAGGCCGAATTGATGTTCTGGGTGTTGGGGTCATTGGCCAGTATCAGCATCGAGGGAGAAGACCTGCTGCTGATCTTGAGCGGAAAATCATCGCCCGAGAAAACCCAGAACGTTTCCTTTGTGGCCAGTCTGGAAATAAAGATCTTGAGCGTGCCGACCTGACCTTCGAGCTGATCGAAAGCCTTTGCCCGGTAGGCGGTCATAAATGGGGAGAGCAGGGAATCCAGTTCTGGATTCGAGGTCAAAGTAGCAAATATCTGCTCATACGGGGCATTCAGAAAGGCGAGCACATGCGGCAGGGTCGAGTAGCGTCCGGATTCATACCGCGAGAAAAAATAAATACAGGCCGCCAGAAAATTCACCGCACTCTGGGTAAAGAACTGGTCGCTACCTGAAGACTTGTCCCCTTTTTTAAGTGCCTCCAGCAAAGCTTCCGCGGTTTCCGAGGCATCGGCCAGGGTAAGGATATAGTCTGCCCGAAGCACGTTGAGCCTGCGGCTCATTTCCACGCAGTTGAGGTTGATGACATGGAAGGCATAGCCCTCGAGCCGCCCCTGCTGCTTTCCCAACAGGAAATGGTAATAGGCAATCTGCCCGAGATCACAGTCGAGTAAGTCAGCGGAATTGCTCCCGCCTTCTCCTCTAAGAACCGTACGTGAGAGTTTCCAGCTCATACGGCTCAAGTAATTGCCATCTATTTACATAGAC